>NZ_JAUEMJ010000001.1:0-241833 GCF_030403505.1 Glycomyces tritici
AGCGATGTCCCGTTAGTTGCTCGTGGGTGCGCCCAGGCGCGGCGGTTTCGCGGGTGTCAGCCTGTAAGGGTGAGGTTGTGGAGGCGGGCGATGCCGGCCATTGCCTCGGCGGAGCCCTCGCCACGGAGGCGGCAGTCGCGCAGGACTTTCCAGACTTTCAACTTCGCGAACGTGTGCTCGATCCGGGCGCGGACATGCCGGTGCGACGCGTTGTGCTCTTCCTTCCACCCGACCAGTGGTTCGTCCTTGGATTTGCGCCGGTGCGGAATGACCGCCCTGGTTCCCGGGTAGCCGCCATCAGCGATCACGGTCGCGGTGCGCGTGGCGTGGTCGATACCGGAAGCGGCGAAGGCGATCGAGTCGTTCCGGTTACCCGGTAGCGGCGTCCCGACGGTGACCACGAGCTGGGTGTCGGCGTGAATCACGACCTGATGGTTCGTGGAGTATCGGTAGTTCTTCGACTTAGCCGCTACGGCGTGGTCCCTGGTGGGGACCAGGGTGCCGTCAACGATGAGGACGGTCTCGGGCGCGAAGCGCTGTCGGGGCCGAAGCGCGAGTTTCGGTGCCAGGTCGTCGATGATCCGATCCGCGGCGGACTTTGAAGTCCCGAACAGCGCCGCGAGCTGGCGCATGGTCAGGTTGGTGCGCCAGTACGCGGCGACCAGCAGGACCCGGTCTTCGAAGGCAAGTCCCCAGGGACGGCCCTTGAGGGCGGGCTCGGCGCCCTCGGATCGCAACTGCCGCAAGAGCTTGGCGAACTGCCGGGCCGGCAGGCCGCTGAACAGCTCGATCATCGTCTCGTCCGCCGCACTGATCACACTTGCCACTCGCCTATGATCCCTTGTGTTCCAACAGCATCCGAGCCGGTCCAGTTGAACCCGATCGTGAAGCGTGCGGGCTCCTACGGGCACCTCGATCGCAGCGTCATCAACGTGCGACCCTTCCTCGGTGAGTACTTTCGACGAAGCCGAGGTCGGCGAGCTGCTCCATCGGCGTGGCTGGCGGACAGCATTCACCGTTGCCGAGCGGGTCAATCGGTGGGCGCACCTGGTGGCCGACGTCGAACGCGGCTACGGCGACGACATCTACGAGTACGCCAACGACCTCTACTGCCGAAACTGGCTCCACGAGGCATGGATCCTGTTGCACGATGATGTCGTCCGACGCTGGACTCCGCAGATCAAGACCCTCGATGACCGCTTCCGCGCGGCGACGATCGATGACGATGGTCTGGCACTCGACCAGTTCCACAAACTGCCCGACCACGACATGTGGTGGTGGCGTCGCCACCCCCGTATCCTCACCGGATCTCTAGGTCAGTCCCTTCGCTCCGCCGGCGCCAGAGGCACCGACACGGATGCGGACTGACCGACCCCAAGCTTCCGGGACATCGCTTAGTGTGGCCCTATGAGTGATGAAGCGCCGCCCGATGACGGCTTGCACCAGGCGCGCTCCACTCGGCGACGGGTCAAGGTGATCGCGCTGGCCGTCGTAGGGGTCGTTGTCATGTCCGCAATCGTCTTGGTCTGGCAGCCTTGGCGAAGCGCCTCATGCGTTGATGACGGAGGCCACGTCGTGGATGAGGAGACCGGACTCTGCTACATGATTCCGGAGGGCTGGGAGCAAGAGGAGGTCAGCGCCGGGTCAGCGATCGCTTCCGCTGACGGATCCGGCTTGGTCATGTCGACGTCAATCGACGATCGGTCAGGCAATGGGGATCTCGATCTGGCCGCTCGCATGCAGGCGGCGCTGTTCTCGGGGAACGGACCCGAACACGAATCGATCCGGGTCGCGTCCGGAACCCTAGACGGCCACGCCAGCGCCACCTCTATCTACTCGGACTCCGGGATCTGGTTGATGGCGACCGTCCTCGAACTCGACGGGCGCCTGGTGGCTTTGACTTCCGTCTGCTCCGTCGACGAGTCGGAGGCGATCGCTCAAATCGAAGCAGTTCACGAATCCCTGGGAGTTCTGTAACGCCAAGTGCCGCTGCAGTACTCAAAGCGTGTCTCAGTTGGCGGGTTTCTTGTAGCAGGTGATTGCTGCTGCGAGGGCGAGGAATGCGGCGAAGTGGTGGCCGTGGCGCTCGCGTCGGGAGCGGATCTTCGGGATGCCTTGCGCAAGCGGCTCCAGAGCTTGAGAGTCGTGCAGGTTCGCCGCTGAGACGGCCAGGGCCAATGGAAGGCCGTTTCGGTCGGTGAGGACGTGGATCTTGCTGCCCGTCTTGCCGCGATCGGTCGGGTTGAGGCCTGTCAGCGATCCCCCTCGTTTGGCGCGGAGGCTGGCGGCGTCGACAATTGCGCGGGACCAGTCGATCTGCCCGGCGGCTCCGATCCGATCGAGTACGGCCCGATGGAGCTTGGCTCACAGACCTGCTTCGGTCCATTCGATGTAGCGCTGGTGCGCAGTCTGGTGGGAGACGTCGAATGTCGGCGGCAGGTGTCGCCAGGCGCAGCCGGTGGTCAGCACGAACACGATCGCGCAGAAGACCGTCCGGTCCCGGGCTCGGGCGATCCCACCACCCTGTGCTCGCTTCACCGCCGCAGGGATCAGAGTCTTTGCAGCCCAAGGTGAGGCACCGAGGCAAGTGGGTCGACAGGCCGACGCCCCGTGCGGCGAAGGCCGACCCGCATGGCGACGGGATCCTGCATCTTCCGACCGAGCACGAACAGAGCTTGACAGTGCTACTTATTTCAGTCATGATTGAAATTAGTAGCACTGAAAGGCTCTTGGAGGGCGAGCATGACCTGGCAGACCGAGAAAGTGAGCTTCAACAGCCTTGGCACCCGATGTGCCGGTGATCTGTACTTGCCGGAATCGCAGGATCCGGTGCCGGGACTTGTCCTGGGGCACAGCGGTGTGATGGTCAAGGAGGCGCTGGCGGCGTTCGCCCCGTATTTCGCGCGCGCCGGTTTCGCGGTCCTAGCCATCGACTACCGCACCGTCGGCTCCAGCGACGGCGAACCGCGGGGCCAAGACCACCCGCAACGCCAGGTGGAGGACTTCCGCAGCGCGATCTCATACCTCCAGACCCGCCCCGAGGTCGACACCGAACGGATCGGCCTGTGGGGCGTGAGCATCGGCGGCTCGATCGCGGTGCAGGCTGCGGTCCTCGACCGGCGCGCGAGTTGCGTCGTGGTGCAGAGCCCGAGCGTGTGGGACGGCTGGCGCTACCTCGAACGGATGCTCGGCCGCGCCGGGTTCCGCGCGATGCGCGACCGCTTGGACGCGGACTGGCAGCGCCGTTTCGACGGCGAATCCAGCGCCCGAGTGCCGCATCTGGCACTGGAAGGCGAGAACGTCGAGGGCGCACCGAACCTCGCCGAAGAGCTGTTCCCCTCCTATCGCAACGAGAAGACCCTCGATTCCACCGAGCACTTGCTCACGTTCGCGCCCGAGCATCTCATCGGCCGCCTGGCGCCCACGCCGCTGCTCATGATCGCCAACGGCGGATGGGACCCCTACCACGCGCTCGACGAAGCGCAGAGCGCCTTCGCTAAGGCGGGGGAGCCGAAACGCCTCGAAGTGCTGCCGTACGACGTCCTCGGCCTGTACACCGGTCCCGGCCTCGACGAAGCGATGGCCCTGGCCACCGACTGGTTCGACCAGCACCTGCGTCAGACCCGGCAGGCCACTGCGACGCCGACCCCCACGCGGGAGTCGGCGGCCTTCATCACGAACGGGAGCACCCATGACTAGCCGCGCCGACGATCACGTGCCGGACCAGGACGAGGTCACCGCCTGGGTGGAGAGCGTGGCCGCGTTCAGCACCGAGGAATGGGGACTGCCGCCCATCACCGGGCGCATTCTCGGCCTGCTGATGATCTGCGATCCCCCCGAACGCTCCGCCGGCCAGATCGCCGACGCGATCCAGGCCAGCCGTGCGTCCTTGACGTCGAACATGCGCTTCCTCACCGCCATCGGCCTCGTCCGCAAAGTCCGCGTCCCCGGCGACCGCACCGCGTACTTCCGCATCGAGGACGACGCCTGGCACAAGGTGATCCAGCGCAAGCTCGACGGTCTCGGCCGGTTCGGCGCGATCGCCGACCAGGGCCTCGCGCTGACCGGCGCCGACGGACCGGCCGCCGAGCGCATCCACAACGCGCAGCGGTCCCTGACCTGGCTGCGCGACATCGCCGACGACCACCCGCTCGAATCCTGAGGACATTCCGTGCAACGAGAACGCCTCGACCTCGCCCCGATCCAGGAGACGCTGCTGCTCACCCTCTATGCGAGGGCGCTGGACAGCCGCGGTGAGCGTCCCATCCTAGGCGACGAGTGGTCGGCCGACCTGGCCAACCGAATCGACTACGACTTCGCGAAACTCGACGTCAAACCCGGCCTCATTTGCGGCACTGCGTTGCGCGCCAAGCGCATCGACGAAGCCGTCGCCAACTTCACCGCCTACCACCCGAACGCCGTCGTGATGGATCTCGGCTGCGGACTCGACACCCGCGTCCTCCGCTGCGACCCGCCGCCCGGCGTCACCTGGTACGACGTCGACTTCCCCGAGATCATCGCGGTTCGCGAGCGCTTGGTGCCGTCCCCGTCCGTCCACATCGGCGCCGACCTCACCGAGACCGGCTGGCACACCGGCCTTCCCGCGGACCGGCCCGCGATCATCGTCGCCGAAGGCCTATTGCCGTTCATGCCCGGCGATTCCTTCCAACAAATGATCCGGACCTTGACCGCGCACTTCACCACCGGTGAACTCGTCCTCAACGGCTACACCAGGTTCGCCGCCTGGGCGATGAAGTACCACCCCACCATCAAGGCCATCGGCATCACCGCCGCCCAGGGCTTCGATGATCCACGCGAGCCCCAAACCTGGGAAGCCGGGCTGACCTTGGCGGAGGAACTCATGCTGGCCCGCGCCCCCGAAGTCGCCGACTTCCCGCAGCCGCTGCGCGCCCTCTCGCGGGTCATGGGCCTGAGCACCGGACTCTCCCGGCAAGGAACCCGCATACTCCGCTACCGGTTCTAAGAGCGCGTCTCAGTCGGTGGAGCGTTCTGCTCGGCAGAAGTTGCGGTTTCCCGGCAGGACCGTCTCCCGACCGGTGATGCGGGGTGGTGAAGGCCGGTTGCCTCACCGGTCGGGTTTGCGGCGGGGGTGGGCTGTCAGTAGGTCCTCGAGTGCCGCTATCGGTTCAGCGGGATCGGCGGCGAGCACAGCTTGCTGCTCAGCGGCATCAAATTCGCCGAGGTCGGTGGCGATGAGGTCGGTGTCAAGTGCTTGCAGGGCATCTTGTTCGTGCTCAAGAAATGAGCGAGCCTCATATGAGGCTCGCTCGTCGGTGCCGCATTGCCGGATGCGCCGCTATTGGTGGAAGGCGCCGAGCGGCACCTTCACGATCTTGAATTCGGCATCCGGGTTGCCGATGTTGACGAAGTTCTCGCCGAAGTTGCCGTCGACCACGTACAGGTTGGAGCGGTACTTGGCGGCCGTGGTCGCCCACTCGGCGCCCACATCGAGTTCCTTGACGATGGTCCCGGTGGTCAGCGACTTGTTCAGCCTGATCTTGACCACGCCCTCGGGAGTGACGGCGTAGAGCTTCCTCTTGATCAGGACCAGGCCGTCAGGCCCGGGCTCCAGCGAGCCGCCTTCGATGGCGATCCGCTGCGCGTCGGCCTCTCCCTCGGCATCGGCGTCGATGACATAGAGCGCCCCGCCGGCCTCGTCGGCAGTGAAGGTCTGGCCCACGATGAGCTTCTTGCCGCCCTGAGCGGCGACGATGCCGTTGGCGCCGACGTTCTGGGCCTGGGCCCAGTCGCCGCCCAGCTTGACGATTTCCGGAGTGCCGATCGCACCATCCTTCGCGATCGGCACGCGGATCAGCTGCGCGGCGAGCGAGTCGGTGAACCAGGCCGCGTCATCGGTCACGAACACGTCGTTGACGAACTCGCCGATCGCGACATCGGCCAACACATCGCCGGTCTCGATGTCGTAGACGCGAAAGCCCGCCGCCACGCCCGGGAAGAAGCTCGGTCCGCCGCCCGCGACCCAGAGCCGATCGAAGCGGTCGACCTTCATGCCGAGCGACCGCTTGTTCGGGCCGGGATCGTCGCCGAAATCGCTGAGCGCCTCGGTTTTGAGGTCGATCTGCAGAATGGAGCCGTCGGCTAGCGAGCCGGTGTAGGCGAGGCCCTCGTGAATGGCAATGCCCTCGGGGGAGAACCCGTTCGGGAGATCGATTTCGTCGAAGTGGTGCGTGGCCGAGGCGGGAGCGGCGAGGAGACCGACGGCTATCGGTACGGCCAAGGCGACCGAAACGACGGATGCGAGCAGGCGTTTCATACTATTCCCTTCGATGTGCGAGCGACTCACTGTCGCATTGCGAATCTTGCCATCGAGTGGTCGAGTCATCACGAGAATAGAACTTTGGACAGTCCTCAGGCCTCTTCGGCGAGGACCTCTGCGATCCTTCGAGTGGACTTGCGGACGCTTTCTCTTGCGCAGGAGGAGATACTGCGGAAGCAGGTGATGGCGGCGGTGCTGCGCGGGGGCATTGCCGACTGGGCCGCGGCGGCGCACTTCGAGGTGTCGACCAAGTCGATCGGGGCCTGGCGGGCTCGCTGGGAGACCGGGGTGCACAAGGGCGTGTATCGAAAGTGAGTACGCCTCGCCCTTGTAGCCTCATTCGGATGATGATCGAGGTAGGCGTGATCGAACGAATCTGGCGATATCCGATCAAGTCGACAGGGGGCGAGTTGCTCCGCCAGGCGGAGGTGGAGACGAGGGGCCTTGTCGGCGACCGTCTCTTCGCGGTGCGCGACGCTCAGGGCAAGTTCGGCTCGGGGAAGAACACTCGTCGCTTCCGCAGGATGCCGGGCCTGCTGCATCTGCGTTCCCGCTACGTGGACGACGCTGGTGTGCCTGAACTGCTGGACCCGCGAGGCGCGGTGGCACCGGATCCGAGTGCCTACCTTCGTCGCTACCTAGGTCGCGAGGACGTCGAGGTGGCCCGCGAGGGGGCGATCGCTCACTTCGACCAACTGCCTATCAGCGTGTTGACCACGGCCACCCTTGACTGGGTGCGTTCGGCGGTACCCGATGTTCCCGTCGATGAGCGACGCTTCCGGCCGAACCTCCTGGTACGCACACCAGCAGGGACCCCTCCGTTCGTGGAGGACGAGTGGTTCGGGAGCAAGGCGCGTATCGGCGACGCCGTGTGCATCGAGTTCGTGCGATCGAGCGAGCGATGCGTGATGACCAACGAGGCCCAGCAGGACCTCCCCCACTCCCCGCTGGTGTTGCGGGCCATCTCGAAAGCGCACGACATGCGGTTGGACGGGCTTGCCACGGTCGTGTCGCCAGGACAGGTGCGGGCCGGAGACCCCCTTGTTCTGCTCTAGGGTGCGGCTGAATGCCGCATAGGCCAGGTCCGCGCCCGAACCTAACCGGCCAACGGGGTGTCATCCACCTCAGCCTCGAAGTTGAAGCTGCCGGCCTCGACGTCGATGCCGGTGATGGTGATGGTGATGGTGTACTGCGCGTCGGTCGAGACGTCGATCAGCACGCAAGAGTGGATCGCACCCTCATACAGGGTCCTCGTGGCGGCGTCGCCGCAATCGATGTCGTTGCCCTCCCCCCATTCGGCCGCCACCGCGTCCGCGACCGCCGCGGCGAAGTCTGGAGCGGGAACCACGATGCTGTTCGCGTCGGCGGCCGGTGCCGAGGTCTCAGCCTCGGCGGGATCGGAGGTCGGGGCCTCGCTGGGGGCGTTGTTGGGCTCGGAGGCCACTTCCACGCTGATCTCGTAGTCCCTGCCCTCGACGCTGGTGAAGGTGATGGTGGCGTCGTATTCGGCGCCGGTCTCGGTGGAGGTCGCCACGCAGTCAACCTCCTTGTCTTGGGAGACGCTGATCGAGTCGACGGAGCCGCAGTCCATTTCGGGACGGGACCCGGTCTCTTCCTCCAGAGCGTCCTCGGCCAATTCGGCGAGCTCGTCACCGGTGACCGTGGGCTCTCCGGCGCTGAAGCTGCACGCCGAGAGAGCGGCGACCGCGAGCGCCGTGGGGAGGATCGTCAGTTTCTTGGGGGGCATTGGGCGACCTTTCATTCGGGGATCTTCGACGCCTGGCTATCTTGCGTGCGGAAGGCGTGATTTACGAGGCGGTAGACCGGCGGGATACCGGCAGGATGTACCGGGGCGGGGCGCGGGCCCGCCGGGGCGGCGTCGACGCCGCCAGGGACGGAACCGGGCCGACCAGGTGCGCATCGCACGACGAACACGCCTGCGGCCTCGACCGGGAGCCGAGAAATCGAACGGGCATTCAGGCCTGACGAGTAAGCGTCGGCGTACGCCAAGGGGGGTCTACGCGGATTCGCGTAGACCCCCCTTTTGGCCACCTCGGACTTGATCCTTCGGCTCGTAGGCTACGACTCCGTGATCGCCGAAGGCCGCCTCCGCGCCGGTCCGGGGCATGCTGCCGGGCCCGTGGGTCCGGCAGCATGTGCGATCACAGGCCCTTGATCTGCAAAGGGAATTTGGTGATCGAAGCCCTGCCGCCCAAGGGCAACCCGGATCCCGAGAGATCGATTTGCTCATCGAGCCGGTACTGGGCGCGGTCGTCGGGGAATCCCGACGGCTTCCCCGACAACTGAAGCGGGACGCTCGCGGCGAGCGCCAGCGTTTCGTCGACGCCTACGGGCAGGTCGAGCGCGCGCGTGTTCGAGATGGTGATGATGCACGGCAGCGCGATCGTGTGGCGGAACCTCGTCGATTCGGCCGAGACGCGGCGCAGCCCCGACGCGACATCTCGACTTCCGGCGCGCGGCTCGAGGTCGACGGTCACGGTGACGCCTTCGCGGTCCCCGGTGGAGACGAGGTGGAACTCCTTGACCCTGGTCCGCACCGCCGACGGGTCGGTCTGGTTCGCCTCGATCTCGAACGCGGCCCTCCCCTGGAGCGGTCCGGTACGGATCTTGCGGCCCGCCACTACCACCTCGATGCCCTTCGAGAGCACCTCGACATCGGCGGTAGCGCCCGGTGCCGGAAGCTTCGGAACGACCCGCTCGGTGCGCCTGGCGGCCACGGCGACCCCCGCGACCGCCAGGCCTACGACTGCGCCGGCGGCCACGCCGGTCGTCACGCGGCGCACCGTTTTCTCGCGCCGTTTCTTTCGGGTGTTGATGATGGTCATCGGCTGCTGTGCCTCCTTTGGAATCGGAAAAATGACTCCCTGAGGCTAAGTCGCGACAGCGGAGATATCACCCGAACGCGTGAAATTCGCGGGTTCAACGATGGCGGCCCCCCGGCGACGTCGCGGGTCGAGGCGCGTTCCCATGCGATGCCGTGAGCGCAACGGCCGGCCAGGATCGCCCCGACCCGGCACCGACGCCTGCCATCGGGTCGACCGCAGGCCCGCCGCTCGGCCAGGCACGGCCGGCAACTCGCAGGGGCGCAGATCGGTGCGTTGCGACCGCTGCGTTCGCCCGGCGTGCCGCCGGGGCCGGGCTTGGATACCGCAGCGGGTTACTTGCCGGGGTCTGACGCTCGCCGACTCCAGCTCATTGACGCGCTGCTCCCGTTGCGCGATCCGCGCGTACAGGTCGAACAGCGTCTGGCCGCTGGCGACGACGCCTGGACGACTCCAGTTGCGCCGCACGAATGCTTCCCGACGTCCGGCTGGTGCTGCGTGCTCATGGCATGGATCGCAACCCGGCCGGATGCAGCCTCTGTAGATGCACGGTGGAGGAGCCGAGCACATGTTTTGCGGGGCGCCGAACCCACGGTTCGGCGCCCCACTCGTTGCGGGTATCGGCTAGCGCAGGGTCCATTGCTGGTTGGATCCGCCGCTGCACGACCAGAGGATGATCCTGGTGCCGCTGTTGATGCCGCCGCCGAAGGCGTCCAGGCAGAGACTGTTGTGGGCGTTGGTGATCGTGCCGTCGGCGTTGACGGCCCAGCGCTGGTGCGCGCCGCCGGTGCAGTCGCCGATCACGGCCTTGGTGCCGTCGGCCGTACCCGAGGCCTGCGCTCCGAGGCACTTGCCGTTCACTCGCAGCTCGTTCTCTGCAGTGTGGGTGAACGTCTGGCCGGCGCTGCCGTTGCACTTGCGCAGCACCGCTTGCTTCCCGTTCGCCGTGCCCGTGCCCGGGATGTTCACGCATCGATTCGAGGCCGTGCCGGCGATCTCGCCGGCGGCCTGGTCGGTGGAGGCGATGCCGAAGAAGCGGAGCGTCTCCAGGAGCCGGTGCGGCACGCTGTGGTCGACGCCTTCGAAGCTGACCGCCTCGACCAGGGCCTGGCCCCCGGTGGTGCCGTAGCGGGTCCGGGTAGCGTTCGGCTCCGGGTTGTCCGTGAACTCCGCGACCTGGTCGGTGCCGTGGACGTTGGTCCACTGGTCGATCTGCTCCACGAAGTTGGGGTAGTAGAGCGCCTGGTCCTCGGTGCCGTGGAAGATCTGCATGCGCGGCCACGGCCCGTCGTAGCCGGGGTTGGCGCCGCGGACGGCGTCGCCCCACTCCTGCGGGGTGCGATCGATCTGGCCGGTCGCGCAGGTGCTGTTCCACTCCGAACCGTCGGCCGTCGCGAAGCAGGTGAACGGCACGCCCGCGTAGACCGATCCGGCCTTGAACACCTCGGGGTAGACCCCGAGCAGGACGTTGGTCATCATCGCGCCCGAGGAGATGCCGGTGGCGAAGACCCGGTCCGCGTCGCCGCCGAGTTCGTCGATGGCGTAGTCCACCATGGACTTGATACTGGCCGAGTCGCCGCCGGTCCCGGTGAGCGAGGCCTGCGAGGCGACGTCGAAGCACTTGCTGGCGCGGGTCACCGACGGGTAGACGACGATGTAGCCGTACTGGTCGGCCATCTCGTCGAACTGCATCCAGTCGTAGAGGTTCTGCGCGGAGCCGGTGCACCAGTGGCTGGAGACGAGGACCGCCGGATTCGGTCCGATGTCGTCGGGCACGTACACGTACATTTCGAGGTCGCCGGGGTTGTCCCCGAACTCGGTGATCTGGGTGAACTGCGCGGCATGCGCGGCCTTGGGGGCCATGAAGACCGCCAGCGCCGACGCCAGGGCGAGCGTGATCGCGAAGACCGCCGCAGCACCGCGGCGCCAGGGGATGACTGTAGACAATGCATTGTTCCTTCTTGAGCGGGGATGCGGGCCCGGCGCCGTCCCTGGCGCCGGACCCGCGGTCGGGGGGTCAGGTAGCCGTTCCGGTCACTGTGGTGCCGGTTCTGGTGACCGTGTAAGTGACGGTGTCGCCGCCCCACCAGTGGAAGGTCAGAGTGGCGGGCTCGCCCTCTCTGAGGGCGTCGAGGAACGCGGTGTTGAGGATGATCGTGCCCGCTTCGTAGTCGTAGATGAAGCTGTGGCCGAACTCCTGGAACGGGGTCCAGCTCGCGGGCCCGGCGTTGGTGCCGTCGGCGTACCCGGCCTCCATGGTGGCGAGGTTGTCGCCCTTGAACTCGGTCGGGATGCTGAACGATGTCGTCGTCCCGGTCGCGTCCGAGAGCACGGGCCGGTCGTTGGACTTGATGTAGATCCGCCACGGCGATCCGGCCGAGAAGCGGGCCTCGACGATGGCGTTGACGCCGTAGGCGCGGTCGCCGGCGAGGCGGGTGAGGGCCGCGGCGGTGAGGGTGAGCGTGTCGCCCGAGACCGTGTAGTCGGTGCCCTCGGCGAGCTCGGTGTCTCCATGCCACAGGCCTTCGAATTCAAGGCCGTTGCGGTTCAAGGTGAGCGACTCGTCGGTGATGGCCCCGGACCGTTCCAGGTAGATCCGGTCGAACGAGGTCGTCCCCGAACGGGACGTCACTTCCGTCCGGAGGCGCTCGGCGATGTACGGGTCGCGCCATTCCAGGGTCTCCCGGTTGAGGAACTGGCCGGCGTCCCACAGCATCGTCGTCATGCCGTGCTCGCGCGCTTGGAACTGCAGGTCCTCGAAGAACTTCAGCATCTCGCCCTGCTCGATCCGCTCGGGCGACCAGTGGGAGTAGTTGAACACCGCCCACTCCCCCACGATCACCGGGATGCCGTTGTCCACGAGCGTGTCGCCCGCGCGCCCGAAGTACGCGGCCAGGTCTGCTTGGACCTGCTCGTTGTAGGTGGTGAAGCCGGCGATGTTCACGGTGAACGGCCAGAAGCCGTAGTAGTGGATCGTCGCGGCGATCATCTCGTCGTCGAGGCCGTCGATGGTGGCCTTGAGCGAGTCCAGCCGCGGCTGCTCCGCGTTCGTCTTCAGTGACGGCAGCACGAGGAGCCGGTCGTCGTTGTTGCCGCCCGAATTCCGGACCACGTCGTAGAACGCGAGGTTGAGCGCTTCGTTGTAGGTGTCGCCGACCGCCTCGTCGGCGCCGTCACCGGTGAACTGCGGTTCGTTGTTGCTCTCGAAGGACAGCGCGGCCGGGTAGTCCTTGAAGCGCTCGGCGATCTGCGTCCACATCGCCTCGAACTTGGCCATCACGTTGTCGTGGTCGTTCGGCAGCTCTTGGAGCCACGTCCACGAGTCGTGGTGGAGGTTGAGCATGACCTGGAGGTCGTTCTCCAGGGCCCAGTCCACGACCTGTGCGACGCGCTCCATGCGCTCGGGGGCGATCGTGTAGTCCGGGGCGGGACCGGTGAACTCGTCCCAGGTGACCGGGAGGCGGATCGAGTTGTAGCCCTCGGCCTTGACGGTCTGGAGGAGTTCCTCGGTGATCAGCGGGTTGCCCCAGTTGGTCTCGCCGCCGAGCGCGTCGAGGGTGTTGCCGACGTTCCAGCCCGGCTGCATGGCGGCGACCTGCTCTTCAGCGCTGGCCCACTCGGCCGGCGGCTCGCCGACGGTGCCGTCGCAGAGGCGGCCGTTGAGCCGGAACTCGGTCGGGTCGGTGTTGGCGCCGGCCCAGGAGCCGCCGAACCCGAACGAGGTCGAGCCCCCGGTCATGAGCTTCGCGTTGTAGCCCAAGGACTCGACCTTGGCCGCGTCGGCGCTGCTCTGGTCCTCGGCGCTCCACAGGTTCGTGACGCGCTGGCCGTCGGGCCAGGCCCATGCGAGGGTCCAGCCGTCGATGGGGTCGCCGAGGTTGGTGACCTCGACGTTGGCGTTGAAGCCTCCCGACCACTGGCCGGTGACCTGATAGTCGACTTCGCAGCCTTGGGCCGCTTGGGCGCTGACCGCCCCGAGGAGGCTGGTGGCCAGCAGGGTGAGGGCGGAGGCGGCGATCACGCCGAGGCGCGACCGTCTCCTTTGCCCGGTGGTGGGATGCATTTCGAGACTCCTTTGTCGGAAGGGTGGGAATCCGGAAGGGTGCGGGGATCGGAGTCTGGTCGGGCCGCCCCCGGCGGGGCGGCCTGCTGGATCAGGCGATGTCGCCGTAGACGATGCCGCGGGCGGAGAGGTAGACGCGGCCGAAGATGTTCGGGTCGCCGGTGATGGCGGACCCGGCGAACCCCCACCGGTGGGCGTCGTCGTTGATGCGGCACCAGGTGGTGCCGCCGTCGATGGACCGGAAGATGCCTTCCCGGCCTTCGACATCGGCCGAGAGGTAGATCGCCGGGTAGCCCCGTCGCGAGGCGGCCTTGCCGAAGCCGACGCCGATCGCCAGGTCGACCGCGGCGATGCGCGTCCAGGTGGTGCCGCCGTCCTTGGAGCGCCACAGGCCGGTCGCGACCTCGGCCTTGTCGCTGCGCCCGCAGAGCCAGACGTGGCCCTTCTTGCCGGGTGCGACGCGGAAGTCGTCGACGCCTTCGGCGGGCAGTCCGGTCGCTCCCGTGTCGGCGAAGGTCTTGCCCGCGTCGGCGCTGCGGTAGAACGTGCCGCCGGCGTAGGCGTACACGACCGAGGCGTTGACCCGGTCGGAGCGGACCCTTGCCCCGGCGGGGAGTCCTTGGACCGGGTTCCAGGTCGCGCCCAGGTCGTCGCTGTAGACCGGGGTCTTGTCGGTGTTGTTCGGGGACCACACGATCACTGAGCCGTCGGCGGTGATCGCGACGACGCCGCCGCTGTTGTTCTGGACGCCGTCGAGTCGCTTCGCGTCCTGCCAGGTGGCGCCGCGGTCGGTGGAGACGAGGACGTGGGGGCCGGTGTCGCCCGTGTCGCCGCTGCCGACGATGACGTCCGGGTCCGAGGCGGCGTAGTCGAGGCTGGTGCCGCCCCAGCCGCCGTGGAACATCCGCTCGGCCCTGCCCAGGTCGGTGTGGACGAACCCGTTGACGTCGCCCATGGCCGAGACGAGCGTCCCGCCGAGCGCCGCGAGGTCGCGAACCCAGGTCATCTCGATGCCTTCGGCCCGCACTCCCACGGTGAACCGGTCGACCGGGAGCGCGACGCGTTCGCCGGCCTCGTTCTCGCCGATCAGATCGCCCTGCGAGTCCCATCGGGTCAGGTCCTCGGTGCCCCAGATGGTCGCTCCGGTGCCCCACATGATGCGGTCGGAATTGTGCGGGTCGATCGCCAGGCCCTCGATCATCCAGCCGTGCTTGACCGCGTACGAGGCTCCGTTGTCGGTGCCGCGCCAGTCCAGCCACGGCGAGCCCGAGCTGTCCAAGACGAACCGGTCGGTCCGCACGTTCTCGCTCACCAGGTCCCAAGAGAGCGACCAGGTCGCCCCGGAGTCGGTGGAGCGGAACAGGATCTCGTCGGGCCCCCAGTTGTTGCACGTGGACGCCATGAGCGTGCCGGGGTTCTGGCGGTCCACGGTGACCGCGCCGAAGCCGGGGACGGGGCGGCCCGGGTTGTAGGGCGGGGTGACGTCGGTCCATTCGCCGGTCTGGGTCGACAGGCGCTGGATCCGGCCGCCGCGGCCGGATGCGGGCCCGCCGTTGTAGGGGCCGGGGTCCCAGCTGGTGATGATGTACAGGTAGCCGTTGGTGTTGTCCACTGCGGACTGCTTAGGGATGGTGCGGTTCCCGTCGCTGTCGCCGAGGGCTTCCGCCGCACCAGCGACGGCCTGCCAGGTCTCGCCGCCGTCCTCGGAGACGTACAGCGGGTCGTCCGGGTCGGCCACGCCCACATAGATCTTCCCACCGATCTGGTCGAAGTCGATCCAGATCACGCCTTGGTTATCGGACAGGTACTCGTTGTTCGGGTCGACGACGAAGTTGCCGGAGTTGGGGAAGGTTTCGACCTTCGCCCAGGTGCGGCCGTAGTCGCGCGAGCGCCACAGGCCGTTGCCTGAGGGCGCGCCGAGGTAGAGCTCGGCGTTGTCGGCAGGGTTGACGGCGAGGCGTTCGCCCATGCCGCGGCCGGGCATGTTGCCGCCCTGCTTGAACGGCAGGTCCGCGACGCCCCAGGTGTCGCCCTTGTCATCGGAGTACAGGATCGCGCCGTTGTTGCCGTCCCAGCTGATGGTGTACGCGCCAACCGCGGCGTAGACGCGGTTCGTCTCGACCGGGTCGGAGGCCATCGAGACCACGTATTGGAAGTTCCAGTTCTCGCGGGAGACCCAGTCGGTCAGCGGCTTCCAGGTCCGCGTCTCCTCCTGCCACCGGAACGCGCCCGCGACGTCCGTGCGCGCGTAGATCAGGTTCGGCTCGGTCTCGTTGAAGACGATGCCGGGCACGAAGCCGCCGCAGTTGACCGCGACGTTCTTCCAAGCGTAGACATCAGGGCGCTGGCCGGGCTTGGCGAACGCCGGGGCGGGCAGGGCGCCGGCCGCGACCGCTGCCGCGCCAAGGGAAGCGGCCAATGTGCGTCGTCGCATGAAGTGCTCCTTTGTAGGCAAGAGGCGAGTGATCGACCTGCGCCGCGGTGCGGCCGCGCAGGTCTGCTGTGTCGTGCCGCGAAGGGCCGGGGGGTCGGCGCATCGAGGGATGCAGATCTCTGAACTACTGCGCAGCAGAGTACGCAACAACCATCGAGTTTGTCAACCTACAGGATTAAGTCGCTGAACGTTGCACCTGAGCTGAGGGCATATCGTCCTGAGCCCTCCCCGCATCCCCTCGTCCGGCCTGGGCCGTTTTGGTGCGTTTCAAGGAGTATGGACATTGACTTTGTAATGTGATTGCATTAATGTATCGACGTTTCTAGATGCGTGAACCTCGATAACCGAAGCCGAGTTCCTCGAGAAAGGCAGGCCCTTCATGCGACGCCGATCGCTACTCACCGCAGCCCTGGCCGCACCACTGGCCACCGCAGGCGCCGTCGGCGCCCTCCAGTCCCCCGCGCAGGCCGCCGCCTGGTACACCGAGGACGATTGGGGGCGGTGGACCGACGGAGCGTTCACGGTGGCCAACCACGTCTGGGGCAGCGGCGCCGGCGCCCAGTCCATCTGGGCGAACTCCTACGCCGACTGGGGCGTCTGGGCCGACCACCCCGCCACGGGCGGCGTCAAGTCCTACCCGCACGTCAGCTACCAGCTCGGGCGCGACGTGTGGAACATGGGGAACGTCTCCAGCAACCACAACGTCACCGTGCCCACCGGCTCGAACCTCGCCTACTGCACCACCTACGACGTGTGGGGCAACGGCCACGACTACGAGGTCATGATCTGGACGCAGTACCACGGCGCCGTCGGCCCGATCGGCTCCTACGTCACCGACGTCAACCTCGGCGGCCGCGCCTGGGCCTACTACCAGGGCAGCAACGGCTCGAACGCCGTTCACAGCTTCTTGGCGCGCTCGCACACCACCGACTCCTGGGTGGACATCACCGCGCACTGCCAATGGCTGGTGGCCAACGGCCGCATGCCGCGGGTCCGCATCGACGAGATCGCGTTCGGCTTCGAGATCACCTCATCGGCCGGAGGCCGCGACTTCAACTGCAACAGCTACTCCCTGTGGACTTAGCGGATCCCGTCACCGATGGGCCGGAGCGGACCGCTCCGGCCCATCGGCGTCTCCCAGGGCCCCCAGCCCGGCCGTGCCGATCCCGGGATCGCGGACCTGGGGCCCAGAGGAAGGTAGATAACGATATCTACCACTGCCGCTCATCATGCCGTTCGTGCTCCGCATCAGCGGGCCACATGCCCATCCATCGGCGTCGCATCGCAGCGAATTTCCCGCTGTACAGGGAGTTTGCCCGCTCGTACGCGAGCCTTGCCCAGGACGCTGGAATGAGATATCGTTATCTCTCGATAGAAAACGGTCTCTCGAACGGAGCAGGTACCTCAGATGCATCCCTTCACGGCCGCCCTTCGCGACCGCGCCGCCCTCCCCCGGCGGGCGGTCGCGTTCACTGCGGCGATGCTGCTGTCCATCGGACTCTTCCAACTCGTCCCGGCCGCCGACCCTGCGGCCGGGCAGGACACCGGGACCTGCGATGTGCAGATCCACTCCACGACAAGCGAAGCCGGCTTCACCCACCCCGGCGTCGGCCTCACCGAGCCGATCCTGGAGAACGTGCGCGCTCAACTCGCGGCCGGAGCCGAGCCCTGGGCCTCCGGGTTCGAGGCGCTGCTGAAATCCAGCGCCGCCGGGGAGGGCGTGAAACCCTCCAACGCCGGCTCGGACCCCACCAAGCCGCGCACGACCGCGTTCGACGCGGGCACCAGAGGGATGTTCGAGGCCGACGGCCTCAAGTCCTATACGCAGGCGGTCATGCACGTGCTCACCGGAAAGGAGGTCTACCGCAGGAACGCCCTGGCCATCCTCCGCAACTGGGAGCAGATGGATCCTGCCGCGTTCGAGTACTACACCGACTCGCACATCCACAACGGCATCCCGCTCTTCCGCATGGCGAGCGCCGCAGAACTGCTGCGCTACACCAGCTGCGGCGAGGACGATGCGCTGACATGGACCGAAGCGGACACCGAGGCCTTCAGCCGGAACCTCATCAGGCCCGCCATCGCCACGTTCATGTCCTCGCCCGACCATTTCATGAACCAGCACAACTACCCGCTGCTGGGCTCCATGGCCGGGTCGATCTTCATGGACGACACGGACCTGTACGCCGAGAAGGTCGAGTGGTTCACCGTCAATGAGACCGCGAAGGACGAAGGCTTCAACGGCTCCATCGCGCGGCTGGCCCGCTGGGTGGACGAGAACGACAAGACCGGCGAGCCCATCGACGACCCTCACGTCCAGCTGGTCGAGATGGGCCGCGACCAGGCCCACGGCGGCGGCAACCTCACGAACTTCGCGGCCCTGTCGCGCATGATGACGGCCCAGGGCACCGAAGTCGACCCGGTCGACGGCACGGTCTCGACCGCCGCGGACGCCGTGGGGCCCTACGAGTTCCTGGACGACCGCATCCTCAAGGCCGCCGACTACTTCTGGCAGTTCATGTCCGGCCGCGACCCGGAGTGGACCCCGGTCGGGTACGCGATCTCCCCCGACGGCACGATCCGCGACACGTACGACCACATCGCCGACGGCTACCGCGGCCGATACGGCACCGCGAGCTTCTGGGAGATCTACTACCACTACAAGTTCACGCTCGGCGAGGACGTCGAGGCGATGGCGCCGTTCTTCGCCGAGGCCTACGCCAAACGCCCCACCCCCGTCCAGATCGGCTGGGACGGCCGCGACGGCGGCGGCGACTCGTGGATGTTCGCGCCTGCGGAAGCGGTCGGTGAAACGGCCTCGAAGCCGAACGCCGACCCCGACATCCTGGAGATCGAGCAGCGCTACACGCACCTCGCCGGCGACGTCCAGGAAGGCGACGGATTCGTGCGCATGGCGGGCGGATCGAAGATCGCCTACCTCAGCGGCGCGAACAACAAGCCGGAGCAGGGCTTCCGCGTCCGCACCGAAGGCGCGGCCGTGATCCATCTGGGCGGCGTCAGCCACAACGACACCGTCCGGCGGGACACCGCCGTGACCGTGCCCGACACCGGCGGCGAATGGCGCTACGTCACGGTCGCCCGAGGCATGGACAACATCCTGTTCATCGAGACCGAGGGTGCCGCAGTCGACATCGACCACATCGACACCAACGCGGGGGCCGAACTCGACGGCCCGGTCTTCCCCGAGGACGCGGCCGACCGGACCGTCGGCTGGTCCGGCGCCGACATCACGCTCGACCTCGCCGCCGCCGGCTCCGACGGCATCGCCTACAGCGCCGCCGACCTCCCCGACGGCGCCGAACTCGACGCGGCGACCGGCACGCTGACGTGGACCGGGGACGACTCGGGCACGATCACCGTCGCCGCCGACGACGGCACCAGCGTCGCCGCGCGAACGATCACGCTCGACGCGGCCGCCGACCGCCAGGACGCGCTGGCGCTGGCCGAGGAGGAGTACGAGCCCGAGGACGGGTACGAGTCGGCGACCGAGGCCGCCTTCACCACCGCTCGCGCAGCTGCCGAGGCGGCGCTCCAGGACGGGACGGACGCGGAGTTCGCGACCGCCTTGGCGGGCATGGTCGCCGCGGTCGAGGACCTGCGCCTGGTCTCGCCGAAGACCGATGTGGACGGCAGCCTCGACTACACGGACGCCCTTCACGCTTCTACTGCGGCAGAGCGCACGCCGCTGCTCGTGGACGGCGACAACCAGACCGGCACCGGCTACCCGCAGGCCGTCAACATGTCGCACGTCTTCGACTTCGGCGCCGACTTCCGGGTGTCGGCGCGGGAGTTCGGGTTCCAGAGCAACATCTTCGCCGACCGGCTCGCCAACTCGGCGGTGTACGGCTCGAACGACGGCGTCGAATGGACCCGGCTCACGCCGGGGGTCACGCAGTTCACCCAGGACTTCAACACCCTCGAAGTGGCACCGGAGCTCCGGGACGACCGGTTCCGGTACATCAAGGTCCAGATGATCGAACAGCTCCCGGACGTCCTCTACGGGATCGTCCGCGGCGTGTTCGAGATGACCGAGTTCCACATCTACGGCGAGCGCCACGAGATCGGCAACCAGATCGAGTCCGCCGCCATCGCCTCCGAGGACGCGGTGGCGGGCAAGGTCGCCGTCGGCGACACCGTGACCGCCACCGTCGTGACGAGACGGCCGGTCGACGCCGTTTCGGTGAACGTGATGGGCACGACCGCGGAGGCCGCCTCAGAGGACGGCGTCAACTGGACCGCGGCGGTGCCGCTCGAAGGCGTCGAGGCCGGACCGGTCACGTTCACCGCCGACTACACGCTCGACGGCGAAGCCGGTCCCACGCTGCACGGGACCACCGACGGCTCCAAGCTGTTCGTCGGCGGCGACGGCGACCAGTTGATCGACGTCGCCAACCTCGCCACCGTCCTTGCCTCCGACAAGCAGTGGCCCGGCAACGGGCTCCCGGCCGGCGAGGTCGGCTACCTGCTCTTCGACGGCGACGAGCACACGGCCGGGGACCTGAACACCGGCGTCGGCTCCTACTACACAGTGGACTTCGGGGAGGGCGCGGCCGTGCGCCTGAACGAGGTGTACTTCCTGCCGCGCCTGTGCTGCACCTCCAGGTCGGACGGCACCATCGTCCAAGGGTCGAACGACGGGCAGACGTGGACCGACCTGACCGAGCCGCTGACCCGCACCACCGCCGGCGTCTGGCAGGGCAAGCCCGTCTCCGACGACACCCACTACCGCTACTTCAAGATCTACAACCCGAACCGCTGGCACGGCAACCTCGGTGAAGTCCAGTTCTTCGGGGACTTCGCATAGCCGGCGGCCACCCCGGCCCTCCGCCCCGCCGCGACCGTGCCCCGGTCGCGGCGGGGCTTTGCGTTTCGGGCAAGCAGATATCGATTTCTCATCGCGATCGGCGCCCGCATGCCTTCTCGAGCCACGACTCGTCAACGTATTGACATGCTTGAATGAAAACCTTATCTTGAAGAGAGATAACGCTTTCTAGCCGGGTCCGCGTCCCCGCCGCCCCTCGCCCGGCAGCCGAAGGAGGACCATGTCCAACCACCAGTCCCACCCGTCACCAAGGTTCACCCGTACCGGCTTCAGAAGACGCGACCTCCTGAAAGGCGCGGTCGCGGCGGGCGCCCTCGCGGCATCGGGCGCCGGCGGTCTCGCGATCGCACAGGCCCAGGAGCGATCCGGCCAGGTCGGCGCGCAGGCGTTCGGCCACCCGGGCATGGTCCACACCCGAGCCGACCTCGACCGCATGAGATCCAAAGTCGACGCGAGCGCCCGACCGTGGCGGCAGGGCTGGGACAAGCTCGTCGCCAACGCCCACTCGCAGAGCACCTGGACGCCCCAGCCCGTCGAGGAGGTCGTCCGGGGCAGCACCGACAAGCCCCAGAACTACTGGCTGCTCTACAACGACGCCCATGCCGCCTACCAGAACGCCCTGCGCTGGCACATCAGCGGTGACACCGCGCACCGCGATGCGGCGGTGCGGATCTGCAACGCGTGGTCGCAGACCCTGAAGTCCATCTACTGGCCCCCTTCCGACTCGCGCCTGGCCTCGGGCATCTACGGGTACCAGTTCGCCAACGCCGCCGAGCTGATCCGCGGCGCGCCCGGGTTCGACCTGGGCCGGTTCCAGCAGATGATGCTCGACGTCTTCTACCCGCTCAACAGCGACTTCCTCATCCGGAAGAACGGCACCTGCGGCACCCACTACTGGGCCAACTGGGACCTGTGCAACATGGCCTCGATCCTGGCGATCGGCATCCTCTGCGACGACCAGGCCCTGGTCGACGAAGCGGTGGCCTACTTCCACGGCGACGAGGGCACCGGATCCATCAACGGCGCGATCCCCCACGTCTACGACGACCTCGGCCTCGCCCAATGGCAGGAGTCCGGCCGCGACCAGGCCCACACCATCATGGGCATCGGGCTCATGGGCGCCTTCATGGAGACGGCCTGGAACCAGGGCATCGACCTCTACGCCGCCCGCGACAACGCCTTCGCCAAGGCCGCCGAGTACGTCGCCCGCTACAACCTCGGCTACGACGTCCCGTTCACGACCTACCGCAACTGCGACGGCATCGAGCACACCGTGATCTCGGCGGGCTCCCGCGGGCAGGTCCGACCCGTCTGGGAGCTGGTCTACAACCACTACAGCGCCAGGAAAGGCATGCGCATGCCGCACGTGGCACGCATGGCCGCCCTCGCGCGTCCCGAAGGCGGCGGCGGGGACTACGGCGGCAACTCCGGCGGCTTCGACGCCCTCGGCTGGGGCACGCTCGCGCATCTGCGATCCACCCCGGCGGTCGTCTCAGGCGGCACCTACCACCTCATGTGCGAGCGCTCCGGGAAGCTCCTCGAGAACGGCCGCTCCACGGTCGACGGCCACGCGGTCCTGCAGTGGGCCGAGAACGGCGACACCCAGCAGCGCTGGAAGATCACCGACGTCGGGGGCGGGTACCACAAGGTCGTCTGCGAGCAGTCGGGCAAAGCCCTCGACAACGGCAACACCGCGATCGAAGGCGCACAAGTCAAGCAGTGGACCGACAACGGCGGAGCCGCGCAGCGGTGGAAGATCACCGATGCGGGCGGCGGCGCGGTCACGCTCACCTGCGAACGCTCCGGCATGGTGCTCGACAACGGCAACAAGGAAGCCGACGGTGACATCGCGATCCAGTGGCCGGACAAGGGGTCCGTGCCGCAGCGGTGGCGACTGATCCGAGTCTGACGCGGTCGAAGCGGCAGGGGCCGAGCACGAAAGCGCTCGGCCCCTGCAACGTCGAGAGAAGGTTATCCTCGACCCATGACCGCCCCGAAGTCCTACCGCGCCCCCGTCCTCGCCGATGTCGCGAAGGCGGCGGGCGTCTCGGTGCCCACCGTCTCCCGCGTGCTCAACGGGACCAAGAACGTCGCCCCGGCGCTGGCCCAGCGGGTCCTCGTGGCGGTGAAGGAGCTCGGATACCGGCCCAACAGCGCCGCCCGGTCGCTGCGGTTGAGCCAGCCGACGCTGATCTCGATCATCGCGGAGGCCACGACGTCGAGTTACGGCTATGCGAACACGCTCAGCGGGATCGAGACCGCCGCCCAGCGGGCGGGCATGTCGGTCTCAATAACGATCGTGGCCTCGGATGAGGACGAGTCGGTGATGCGTGCGGTCGACCTCGCCCTGTCGCAGCCCATCGGCGGGGCGATCGTGCTGGAGTTCCGTCGCGCCGGCATCAAGGCCTCGCGGGCGCTGCCGGCATCCCTGCCGGTCGTCGCCGCTGGAGGCGGATCGGAACGCGCCGACGGCACCCTGGCGGCGCTGATCGATGAGGCCGCGGGCGGCCGACAGGTCACCGAGTACCTGCTGCGGCAAGGGCATCGCACCGTCCACCACATCGCGGGACCCACCGGTGGGAAGACTTCGGGCCGCACTGAGGGCTGGCGCGCCGCGCTGCGGGACGCCGGCGTCGAAGTCCCGGCGGTGATGGACTCCGAGTGGGACGCCCTCGCCGGATACCGGTGGGGTGAGCGGATCGCCGGTCGTGATGACGTGACCGCCGTGTTCTGCGGCAACGACGAGATCGCCCTGGGCGTCATGCGGGCCCTGGCCGACCGCGGCCTCGACGTCCCGGGGGACGTCTCCGTCGCCGGCTTCGACGGCCATCCCCTCGTCTCGCTCTGGCACCCTTCCCTGACCACGGTCGAGCAGGACTTCGAGGACCTCGGCGCCCGGGCGTTCGACCTGCTGTCGCGACGCCTCCGAGGCGAAGGCGACCTGCGGTCCTCAGTGGTCAAACCCCAGCTGGTGGTCCGGGAGTCCACGGCACCGCCGCGCCGCTGACGCTCGAGGACGCCACGGGCGCCCTCGAACGGCGACGCTAGTGCGGCAGGGCGATGCGCACGACCTCGCGGTCCGACGCGTCGACGCGCACAGCATCGGGGGTCTCGGCGACGACCACGATCCGGTCGGCGCTGCTCCAGGCGCGGCACCATCCGCCGTCATCGGCGACGGCGGTGCCGTCGGGGAGCACCCCGCGGTCGGCGGTGTAGGGCTTGAGCGCGGTCATCCATCCGGCGACTCCAGCGAGGGTGCGGAGCTGCACGTCGGGGATGCGGCCGGCGGGGTCGGGTCCGACGTTGAGCAGCAGACGGCCGCCCCGCGAGACCACGTCCGTGTAGTGCCGCGCGAGCGCGAGCGGGGAGAGGGTGAGCGCTTCGTCCTCGACCCGGTTGTAGCCGAAGGAGGAGCCGAGGCCGCGGTTGTGCTCCCAGCCGACGCCGGTCTCGTGGTCGGCGGCCATGGAGTACTCGCTCGTGCGGTAGTCCCAGACGTCCGCGCCCCAGCGGTCGTTCACGATCCCGTCGGGGACGGCCTCCCGGTAGTGGGCGATCAGCTCGTCGAGCGAGCCGTCCTCCTTGCCGGTCTCCGGCCACTCGATGTCGTTCCAGAGCACCGAGGGCCGGTAGCGGTCGATGAGGTCGCGGACGTGCGCCGTCGCGTAAGCGGTGTAGGCGGCGTCGTTGGGGCGATACCGCCAGATGTCGTCGACCTCCACGATCGGCGGGAAGTCGGTGACCGACCAGTCGAGGCCGCCGGAATAGTAGACGCCGAAGCGCATCCCCTCCGCGCGCACGGCATCGGCGAGCGGGCCGAGCAGGTCGCGCTTCGGGCCGCGGTCGACGGTGTTCCAGCCTTCGCTGCCGGGGGCCTCCCACAGCGTCACGCCGTCGTGGTGCTTGGTGACGGGCACGACGTAGTCCGCGCCGAGCGAGGCGAACAGCCGCGCCCATACGGCGGGGTCGTACTCCTCGGCCCGCCACTGGTCGAGGAAGTCCTCGTAAGGGGCCGAACCGTGGACCTCCGCGTGGTGCGCCGCCGCGGGCGAGCCTTCGATGCGGATGGTGTTGGCGTACCACTCGGAGTAGGAGCTGTGCTTGAACCAGCCGCCTTCGGGCTCCTCCTCCCCCGCGATGTGCTCGGGCTCGGCCCAGGCCGGGACCGCGTACGGTCCCCAGTGGATGAAGATGCCGAGGCTGGCCTCCCGCGCCCATTCGGGAAGGCGCTCGCGGTGCTTGCCGGTCATGGTTCAGGTTCCTTTCGGGGCGTCACGCCGGCGACGCCGAGGGTCGACGGCAGGTTCGCGGGGGAAGTGCCCGTCCGAGGGGGCCGCCCGCGGTGCGGGCGGCCCGTCTCGTCAGTCCGCGATGTCGCCGTAGACGATGCCACGGCCGTTGGTGGTGAGGTAGACGCGGCCGTAGATCTGCGGGTCGCCGGTGATGGCGGATCCCGACCAGGCCCACTGGTGGTCGTCGTCGTTGATGCGGTACCAGCGGTTGCCGCCGTCGATCGACCGGTAGATCGCGGCCTTGCCGCCGATCTCCGCGGAGGAGTAGATCGCCGGGTAGCCGGACCGCTTGGCGGCCTTGCCGAAGCCGACCGACTCGGCCGTCTCGAACTTCGAGATGCGCTTCCAGGTGGTGCCGCCGTCCTTGGAGCGCCACATGCCGCCGCCGACGCCTTCCTTCTCGTCCCCGCGCCCGGCGAGCCAGACGTGGTTCTTCTTGCCGGGGACGGCCCGGAAGTCCTCGACGGCCGCAGGGGGCAGGCCGGTGGCTCCCGTGTCGGCGAAGGTCTTGCCCCCGTCGGTGCTCCGGTAGAACGTGCCGCCCGCGAACGAGTACAGGACCGAGGCCTTGACGCGGTCGGATCGGATCTTCGCCCCCGCCGGGAGCCCCTCGACCGGGGTCCAGGTCTCGCCCAGGTCGGTGCTGTAGACCGGGGTGACCTCGGTGCCGCTGGGCGACCACAGGATCGTGGACCCGTCGGCGGTGATCGCGACGGTGCCGCCGTGGCCGTCGCCGGGGACGCCCTCCAGCGTCGCGGCGTTGCGCCAGGTCTTGCCGCGGTCGGTGGAGACGCCGACGTGGCCCTTCTCGTTGCCGTGGACGTTGCCCGTGCCGACGACGAAGTCGGGCTTCGCCTGGGCGAAGTCGACGCTGGTGCCGGTGGACCAGCCGGTGTCGATCATCGGTTCGGCCCGGTCGAGGTCGGTGTGGACGAAGCCGCCGACGTCGCCGACCGCGGAGACGAGCGTCCCGCCGATCGCGGCGAGGTCGAGGGTCGCGCACTCCTCCACGCCTTCGGCACGGACGCCGACGGTGAACTTCTCGACCGGGAGCGGCACGCGCCCGCCGTTCTCCTCGCCGATGAGATCGCCCTGCGCGTCCCACTGCGTCAGGTCCTCAGTGCCCCAGATGGTGGCGCCGGTGCCCCACATGATGCGGCCCGAGTCGTGCGGGTCGATGGCGAGGGCGTCGATCATCCACCCGTGCTTGACCGCGTACGCCGGCCCCTGGTCCTCGCCGTTCCACGAGAGCCACGGGCTGCCCGACTCGTCCATGTCGAACCGGTCGTGGCGGTCCTGGCCTTCGGCGTAGTCCCAGCTGAGCGACCAGGTGGCGCCGGAGTCGGTGGAGCGGTAGAGGATCTCGTCGGGCCACCAGTTGTTGCGGGTGGCCGCCATGAGAGTGCCGGGGTTCTGGCGGTCGACGGTGATCCCGCCGAAGCCGGGGATCACCCCGCGCGGGTTGTAGGTCGGCGTGACGTCGGTCCACTCGCCGGTCTGGGTGGCGAGTCGCACGATCTTCCCGCCGTTGCCCGAGGCGGGGGCGCCGTTGTACGGGCCGGGGTCGTGGCTGGTCACCATGTACAGGTAGCCGTTGGTGTTGTCCACTGCGGACTGGCTGGGGAAGGTGCGGTTGCCGCCGGCGGAGCCGAGGATCTCGGCCGCGCCGGGGACCGCGGTCCAGGTCGCGCCGCCGTCTTCGGAGACGTACAGCGGGTCGTCCGGGTCGGCCACGCCCACATAGACCTTGCCGCCGATCTGGTCGAAGTCGATCCAGATGACGCCCTGGTTGTCGGCCAGGGTGGGGTTGTTCGGGTCGACGACGAAGTTCCCGGGATTGGGGAAGTTCTCGACCTGGCCCCAGGTGCGGCCGTGGTCCTTCGAGCGCCAGAGGCCGTTGCCGCTGGGAGTGCCCAGGTAGAGCTCGGCGTTGTCGGCCGGGTTCACGACGAGGCGCTCGCCCATGCCGCGGCCGGGCATGTTGCCGCCCTGCTTGAACGGCAGCTCGGCGACGCCCCAGGTGTCGCCCTTGTCGTCGGAGTAGAGGACCGCGCCGTTGTTGGGGTCCCAGTCGATCGTGTAAGTGCCGACTGCGGCGTAGACGCGGTTCGTGTCCACGGGGTCGGTCGCCATCGAGACGACGCCGGACCAGCCCCACTTGTCGCGGCCGATCCAGTCCAGGAGCGGCTTCCAGGTGCGGGAGTCCTCCTGCCAGCGGTAGCAGCCGCCGATGTCGGTGCGGGCGTAGATGAGGTCGGCCTCGGTCTCGTTGAAGACGATGCCGGGGACGAAGCCGCCGCCGTTGATGGCGACGTTCTTCCAGGTGTAGGCGTTGCCGCCGCCCTGCTGGTTGCGTTCTTCCGCTCCGGCCAGGAGGGGGACGGACAGGGCGCCGGCCCCGACCACGGCCGCGCCTGCGGTGGCGGCGAATGTGCGTCGTCGCACGTGTTGCTCCTTTGTGTTGTTGAGGGATCTTGCGGTCTTGCGATGCGGAGGAGGTCAGGGGGGCGTGCCTTGGAAAGGCGGTGGGCGTCCGGGCCCGGCACAGATCCGGACGCCCGCCCCTCACGGAACCCTCACAGTCCGCGGGTCATCCTTTTACGGCGCCGGTGATGACGGCTTTGGTGAAGTGTTTTTGGATGAAGGGGTACATGATCACGATGGGGATGATGGTGCAGACGACGACGGCCATTTTGAGGGCGGCGGTGGGTGCGGCTTCGCCTTGGTCGCGGTATTGGGCGGCGGCTTGTGCGCCTTCGGGGAGTCCTTGGGTGGACATGAGCATCCGTTGGAGCACGACTTGGATCGGTTGGGTTTCCAGGCCGGGGGTGTAGAGCACGGCGGAGAAGTACATGTTCCAGTTGGCGACGGCGTAGAACAGGGCGATGACGGCCAGGATCGCCTTCGACATGGGCAGCACGATGGTGAGCAGGGTGCGGAACTCGCCGGCCCCGTCCATTCTGGCGGCGTCGATGAGTTCGCCGGGGATGGAGTTCATGAAGAACGCGCGCAGGATGATGATGTTGAAGGTGCCCACGGCCCCGGGCAGGATGAGTGACCAGTACGAGTTGAACAGGCCCAGTTTCTGGACTACGAGGAAGCTGGGGAACATGCCCGGTCCGAACAGGAAGGTGAGCAGGATGAACCACAGGATCGGGCGGTGCAGGAGCGAGCCGGTGCGGGAGAGGGCGTAGGCGCCGCAGATGGTCAGGACCATGCTGATCGCGGTGCCGCCGATGGTCAGGGCCGTGGTCAGGAGCAGGGAGTCGGTGAGCGCGCCGCCGGAGAAGATCTCCTGGTAGGCCTGGAAGCTCACTTCGGTGGGCAGGAGCAGGAGGTTGCCGCCGGCGCGGGCGAGTGCTTCCTCGCTCGCGAAGCTGGTGGCCAGGACCGCCCACAAGGGCAGCACGATCGCGGCGCCGTAGCCGATGAGGAACAGGGCTTTGACGGCTTTGCCGGCGAGGGTGGGTTCTTCGTCCCAGACCGGGCGCGCGCTCTTGCGGCGGCGGGGTGTGGTGTCGATGGCGGTCATGACTTCTGGTAGATCCCTTGTTCTCCGAGGCGGTGGGCGATGTGGTTGGCGACGAGGATGAGGATCAGCCCGATGACGCCTTTGAACAGGCCCGCGGCGGTGCCGAACGATTCGCCTTGGCTGCCGACGATCGACTGGTAGTACACGTAGGTGTCGAGCACTTCGGTGGCCTGGTAGCCCACGGCCTGGCGCTGCAGCTGGTACTGCTCGAACCCGACCGAGAGGATCCCGCCGATCTGGAGGATGAGCAGGAGGATGATGACGGGCCTGATCCCGGGCAGGGTGATGTGCCACATCCGCCGCCACCGGTTCGCGCCGTCCGAGGCCGCGGCCTCGTACAGGCTGGGGTTGATCGAGGCGAGGGCGGCGAGGAAGATGATCATGCCCCAGCCGGCGTCTTTCCACGCCCATTGCATCCAGACCAGGAACGTGAACGTGTCGGGGTTGGAGGTGAAGTTCAGCCGTTCCCCGCCGCTGTCCATGATCCAGTTGGAGACCAGGCCGTCAGCGCCCAGGACCTGGACGAAGACGGTGACGACCAGGACCCATGAGAAGAAGTGGGGCAGGTACACGATGGATTGGAACGTGGAGCGGACCCGGATGGAGATGATGCTGTTCATCGCCAGTGCCAACGCGACCGACAGCGGGAACATGCACAGCAGGTTCAGGGCGGCGAACTTCAGGGTGTTCACCAGGGCCGGGGCGAAGTACGGGTCGTTGAACAGCCGCTGGAACCAGGCGAAGCCCACGAACGGGTTCTCCCAGAACGGCCGGTACGGGCTGTAGTCCATGAACGCGATGATGTTCCAGGCCGTGGGCCAGTAGTGGAACACCGACAGGTGCGCGACCACGGGAAGGGCCAGCAGCAGCAGCGGCCAGTCATGCCGCAGCCGCTGCAGCACGGTCCGTTTACGCCTGACGATCGGCCGGCCCGCGGGCGGCTCGGTGCCCGGCGGCGCAGTGCTCTGGAGAATTGCCATCGCTTCAGAATCCAGTCGTGTAGGTCCTGTATGGAGGGACGCCTGGCGGCCCGCGGGCCGCCAGGCTGCGCGCTACTCGCCGTGGAGGGCCTTGTACGCGTCGGTGTAGTACTCGCGGGCGGCCTCGCCGCCGTTCTTCATGTACGTCTCGACCATGTCGGGGATCGACGAGAGCTCGGCGCGGCCGTAGGCGATGTCGTTCTGCTGGTCCCAGAGGGTCGAGCCGGCGGACTTGGCCTCGGCCGGGGCCTCGATCCGGACGCCTTCGAAGGGGTTCTCCATGCGGTAGTCCTGGATCGAGGCGTCGTACGCGAAACGCTCGGTGACCATGTCGGGGTCGCCGGTGAGGAACGTCTGGACCTGGCAGGTCAGCGCCTTGTAGTGGACCGGTCCCTGGACGATCTCGCTGCCGAGCGTGGTGAAGACGGGGGTGCCGTCGGCGCCGAGTTCGAAGTGCTGGCCTTCGACGCCGTAGTTGAGGATCTCGTACTCCTTGGTGCCGTAGGGCGACGCGCACCAGTTCGCGACGTCGAGGATCTCCTCGACCTGCTCCTTGGAGAGGTTCTTGTTGAGGAACGTCCAGCCGCCGCTGCCGGAGGCCATCGCGACGGTGGGCGTGCGGCCCTTCGCGGCCAGGGGCGGCAGCGGGGCGACCCGGCCCTCGGCCTCGCCCTTCTTGACCTTGAGGTTGTAGTCGTTCCAGCGGACGAGGTTGTCCTGCGTGAACATGACCTGCCCGGCCTGCTGCATCGCGGCGGCGTCGAGGGTCCCGGTGGGGGCGTCGGGGTGGATGAGCTTCTCGTCCCAGAGGGTGCGGCGGAACTCCATGAGTTCGGTGAACTCGGGCCGCTCGATGTTGTTGATCATCTTCTTCTGGTCGGGGTCCCAGTTCCAGCCGTCCGTGCCGCCGAGGCCGAACCACTGGCCGATGAACCAGTCGAGGCCGGCGGTGGCCCACCTGCCCGCGGCGTCGTCGGACCAGGCGCGGGCGACCTCGAGGAACTCTTCGACCGTGGTCGGCACCGCGAGGCCCTCGGCCTCCAGGAGGTCGACGCGGGCGAGGATGCCGTTGCCCTGGCCGCCGCTGTAGTTCATCGGGATGGCGTAGATGCCCGCGGTCTCGCGGTCGTCGGGGTCCTTCTGCCACACCGCGTACCCCCACGCCTCCGACGGGATCGCGGCGAGGAGCGGCCAGCGCTCGGCGATGTCGCCCTGCACGATCTCGGTGAGGTCGTAGAAGCTGTTGACCACGGTCTCCTGGAAGTTGCTGAAGGAGCCGGTCATGTAGTTGAAGAGCTGGATGCCGTCGCCGTACTCGTCGGCCTTGACCCACTGCACGGCCGTGTCGCCGTAGGTCATGCCGTCGCCTTGGCGCAGTTCGAGCTTCGTGCCGCCCCAGGCCTCGTACACCGCCGCGAAGTACGGGTCGTCCTTCGCCGGCGCGGGGCCCCAGCACGGCACGGTCAGCTCGTACGTGCCCTTGCCCGCGGGCAGGTCGGTGACGGCCTGGACGGGCTCGGGGTAGGACGTGAAGCCGGAGGGGTGGTGCGGCGGTTCGCCGACCAGGTCGGGCTGGACCGGGAGCGGCCACTCCTCGTGCGTCGGGAGGAAGTCGAAGCCGGTGGTGGCCTGCGTGTTGCCGCTGCTGGAATCGATGTCGGAGCAGGCGGCGATGACCGGGAGGCCCGCGGCCCCCGCGGCCCCGAGCCCCGCGGCCTTGAACAGGGAGCGGCGCTTGAACGGCGCCCGGTCTGAGGGAGTGGTCATGTCGCTGAACCTCGTTGTCGCGAAGGGATAAGGAGTTCACGCAGATCGGGCGTATCGAGGTATGTGTATGCCTGACCTGGTGCGATGTACGGTACGCAGATGCCGTTCAGTTTGTCAACTAGCCGTACCAACTATTGGCGGCAACCCGAATGGCAAAATGGCTATGAACAAGACATATGAGGGCACACATCGGCGACCGGGGGCCCCGATAACGTTGGCCGAGTACAAACCGAGGGGAACGCGATGCAGACGACGACGCCACCGCAGGCCGAGGGCCGCCGGCCCGGGACTCCGCTCAGCGGCCTGGAGCGCAGCGCCCTCCGCGAACTGCTGATCCACGGTCCGAAGTCCCGCGCGGAGATAGCGCGGAAGATCGGCATCTCGCGGACGAGCCTCACGGTGGTCATGCGCGCCCTCATCGAGCAGGGCCTGGTCACCAGCGGCACCATCGAGTTGCGGGGGGCTACCGGCAGGCCCAGCGAGGTCCTCCACGTCCGCCCCGAGGGCAGGCGGTTCCTCGGCGTCAAGCTGACCAGCGACAGGCTCTTCGCCGTCGTCACCGACCTCAAGGCGCAGGCCCTCGCCGAGTTCGACGAGCCCCTGGCGTCGCGGAAGGTCGAGGACGTCGTCGCGCAGATCGGCGGGGCCTACGAGCGGCTTTCGGACGAGTATCCCGGCATCGCCGCGGCGGGGATCGGCCTCGCCGGGGACGTGGCCGCCGCGGGCGGGCGCCAGATCGTGCTGGAGTCGCCGTTCCTGGGCTGGCGCGAGGTGCCGCTGGCCGAGCTCGTGAGCGAGCGCCTGGGGGTGCCCGCCGCCGCGGAGAACGACGTCCGCGCCCTGACGGTGGCCGAGCACTGGTTCGGCGTCGGCGTGGGGTACGAGTCCATGGTGCTCATCACCGTGGGCACCGGGATCGGGGTCGGCATCGTCGTGGACGGGAAGGTCGTGACCGGCGCCAACGGCCGGGCCGGGAGGCTCGAGCACCTGCCGGTCGACCCGAGCGGACCGCGGTGCGAGCGCGGGCACCGCGGCTGCCTGGCCTCGTACCTCTCGAACGCGGCGATCGTCGGCGCCCTGCGCACCCCGGGCCTGGACTACGCGAGCGTCGTCGCCCTCGCGCGAGGCGGGGACCCCGCCGCCAAGCAGGCGTTCCGCGACGCCGGGCACGCGCTCGGCGTCCTGGTGGCGACGCTGGCGAACACCATGGACCCCCAGAAGCTCATCATCACCGGCGACGGCATCGCGGTGACCGAGCTCGCGCGGGGCGAACTCGACGCCGCCGCCGAGGCGGGCCGCCACCCCGACAGCGCACCGATCACCCTCGACATCCAGCCGTTCGAGTTCGACGAGTGGGCCCGCGCCGGCGCCGTGCTCGCCATCAGCGACTTCCTGGGGCACGATCAAGAGTTAGTGTTTTTTATTGACAAAGTCGTGCGCCTTGTCGATACTTGGACGGCCCCGCACCCGTCCATCGAGGAGTCCGCATGACCGAACCGCGAGCCGTCGCCGAAGCACCCCACTTCCGGCAGCCCGACCCGGCGCCGAGCGAGGAGGTCGCCGCGAATGCCCCCGACGGCCTCGACGAGGGCGGGAAGACTCGGATGCTCTGGGCCGGAGGCGTATCCGTGGTCGTTCACCTGCCCGAACGCGGACTGCCCGAAGTGCTGCACTGGGGCCGGGACCTCGGCGACCTCAGCCACCGGGATTTCGAGCAGCTGCGCCGGGCCCGCACGCGGTCGGTCTCGCCCAGCGCGCTCGACGCCCCCTGGCCCCTCACCCTCGTACCGGGCGAGCAGGACGGGTGGGAAGGCCGTCCCGGGTTCGCCGCGCACCGCGCCGGCCGGGCCCAGTACCCCCGGTGGACCGTCGCCGACTCGGGATTCGAGACCGACGTCGACACCGGGACGCTGCACCTCCGCGCCGAGGCCCCCGGCCTCCTCCTGCGCAGCGAGCTGCGTCTGGACGACGCCGGGGTGCTCCGCGCCGCGCACGAACTGGTCAACACGGGAGACCGGCCGTTGTCGCTCGCGGCGCTCGAGGCCGTGATGCCCGTCGACGACCGCGCCGCGGAAGTCCTCGACTTCACCGGGCGCTGGACCCGCGAGCGCGTCCCCCAGCGCGGTCCTCTCGCACAGGGCAGCCGCGTGCGGGAGACGCGGCGCGGACGCACCGGCCACGACGCCCCGTTCGCCCTCGTCCTGGGCACCCCCGGCTTCGACACCGCCGCAGGCGAACTGTGGGCGGTCCACCTCGCATGGAGCGGCGATGCCGTCTACCGCCACGACGCCCTCCCCGAGGCGCGGACCGTCCTCGGTGCGGGACCCCTGCTGCGCCCCGGCGAGATCGAGCTCGCCCCCGGCGAGTCGTTCCGCACCCCCGACGCCGTGTTCGTATGGAGCGACCGGGGCCTCGACGGCCTCGGCGACCGCTTCCACCGCTCGCTGCGGGCCCGGCCCTCGCACCCGCGCGGGCCCCGCCCGGTCGTGCTGAACACCTGGGAGGCCGTCTACTTCAAGCACGACCTCGCCCGGCTGGAGACGCTGGCGCGCACGGCCGCCGGCATCGGCGTGGAGCGGTTCGTGCTCGACGACGGCTGGTTCCGAGGCCGCCGGGACGACACCGCCGGCCTCGGGGACTGGACCGTCGACCCCGGGGTCTGGCCCCAGGGGCTGCATCCGATCGTGCGCACCGTCCGCTCCCTCGGCATGCAGTTCGGCCTGTGGTTCGAGCCCGAGATGGTCAACCCCGACTCCGACCTCGCGCGCGAGCACCCCGAATGGCTGCTCCAGCCCCCGTCGACGCGGGCGTGGCGCGGCCAGTACGCGCTCGACCTGACCCGCCCCGACGCGTTCGACTACCTCCTCGGCTCGATATCGGCGCTCGTCGGGGAGTACGAGCTCGACTACATCAAGTGGGACCAGAACCGGGACCTCATCGAGGCCGTCCATGATGGACGCGCGAACGTCCACCGGCACACCGAGGCCGTCTACCGGCTCCTGGACCGGCTCCGGGCCCTGCACCCGTCGCTGGAGATCGAATCCTGCGCCTCCGGCGGCGCCCGCGTCGACCTCGGCATCCTCGACCGCACCGACCGGGTGTGGGCGTCCGACACCAACGACCCCCTGGAGCGGTTGGCGATCCAGCGGTGGACCGAGCTGCTGCTGCCGCTCGAACTCATCGGATCGCACATCGGCCCGCCGACCGCGCACACCACCCATCGCGCGGCGGGCCTGGACTTCCGGATCGCGACCGCGCTGTTCGGCTCCGCGGGCATCGAATGGGACATCACCGCCTGCACCCCAGGCGAACTCGACCGGCTGCGCCACGGCATCGCCTGCTACCGGCGCCTGCGCGGCCTGCTCCACACCGGGACGCTCAGCCACCTCGACACCGGCGACGACGGGACGACCGCCACCGCCGTCGTCAACGACGACCGCACCCACGCGGTCATCCGCGTCGCCCGGCACGCCACCGGGAACCGCGCACTCGCCACCGCGCTCCGCATACCCGGCCTCGACCCCGACGGCCGGTACCGGGTCGCGCCCGTCCTCGAGCTGCCGGTGCCGCGCGGACTCGACGAAGTGCCCCCGCCCTGGCTGGAGCACGGTCCCCTGCTGCTCCCCGGCGCGGTCATCGCCGATGTGGGAGTGCAGCTCCCGCTCCTCGCCCCCGGCGAGGCGATCATCCTCGAATTGCAGCGCGAGCCGAAAGCCCTAGGATCAGACGGGACCCGCCGAGAGCCATGACCCGCAGTGGAGTGCATGCATGACGCCGAACCGTTCGCTGCGAACCGACCGCGAATCCACCGCCGACCGGCTGCCCGCCGAACCCCGCGCGAAGCTCCGCGCAGCATTCGCGATGGCCCCGGAGTCCCTGCGGACGCAGGTCTTCAGCCCTGAACAGCTCGACGCGCTCGGCCGCCGGCTCGACCTCGCGCCGACCGTGCTGCAGAGCCGATCGGATGTCGAGCGGCTTCCAGGAGCCGACCGCCTCGAACTCCTCATCACCGGATGGGGGTGCCCGGTGCTCGACGAGGCGCTGCTGGAGCGCCTTCCCGCGCTCCGGTACGTCATCCACAGCGCAGGATCGGTCAAACCCTTCGTCACCGACGCCCTCTGGGAACGGGGCGTCCACGTCTCCTCGCAAGCGGCGGCGAACGCCGTCCCGGTGGCCGAGTACACGGTCGCGATGATCGTGCTCGCGAACAAGGGCGTCTTCACCATGGCCAGGCGCGCCCAGCGCGGCGAACCCGACCCCGACATCCGCACCGAGCTCGCCGGCGCCGGCAACTACGGCAAAGTCGTCGGGGTCATCGGCGCCTCACAGGTCGGCGCCCTGGTCCTGCGGATGCTCGCCGCCTACGACCTGCGACTCCTGGTCGCCGACCCGACGCTCGACGAGGCCGGGGCCGCCGCCCTCGGGGCGAGGCTCGTCCCGCTCGACGCCCTGGTGCGCGAGAGCGACGTGGTCAGCGTGCACGCGCCCTCGCTCCCCGAAACGCACGGCCTCATCGGCACTGACGAGTTGGACGCCATGCGGCCCGGGGCCACGCTCATCAACACCTCGCGCGCCGAACTCGTCGACCAGGACGCCCTCCTGCGCGTCGCCGCGACCGGGCGCATCTCGGCGATCCTGGACCTGGTCCATGTCGGTGCGAGCGGTCGGGCACTCGCCCGATTGGACAACGTCGTCGTGACCCCACACCTCGCAGGATCAGTAGGCGTCGAACTCCACCGCCTGGGGGCCGGCGCCCTCGACGAAGTCCGTCGCGCCACCGACGGCGCCCCGCTGCAGCACCCCGTCGACCCCCGCAACCTCGCACGCTCCGCCTGAACGAGAGAGGCCGCTCCCCCATGCCCGACCCGACCGACGACACCCCGCGCGACCCCCTCGCCCTGGACTACAACGGCTGGCTGTTCTGGCAGCACGCCACACCGGAACAGCAGCAGGCGCAGCTGCGGCGGCAAGAGGGCATCCTCCGCCGCGCCAAGGGCGCCATCGGGGAGCGCACCTTCATCTCCGAACTGGCGATGGTCGAGCCGACCGAGTTCACCCTCGGGAGCGACTCCTATGTCGCGGCGCACGCCTACATCACCGGCACCGTCAACCTGGGCGACGACTGCACCGTCAACGCGTTCACCGTCGTCCGCGGCACCGTGACCTGCGGCGACGGGGTGCGGATCGGCGCCCACACCTCGATCCTCGGATTCAACCACTCCACCGCGCCCGACCGGCGGATCTACCTCCAGGCGAGCACCGAGACCGGGATCAGCATCGGCGAGGACGTCTGGATCGGGTCGAACGTCGTCATCGTCGACGGCGTGAACATCGGATCCCACGCCGTCATCGGCGCCGGCTCGGTCGTCACCGCCGACGTCCCCGACTGGGCGATCGTCGCGGGCAACCCCGCCCGCTTCATCCGGGACCGCCGGGCACCGCGCAAGGCCGGACGGCACGAACTGGCCGCGGCACTGCGCGACTTCGGCGCCACCGCACGCGAGCAGGTCGGCGCGATCATCGCCCGCAGCTGGGAACCCGACGCGCTCGCCGCCGACGGGACCAGCCCCGGCCGCTACGTCGATGCCCCCGGATCCCAAGCAACGCTGCGCGCGCACGCCGACGCAGTCGAGCTCTCGATGCTGCTCACCGCCGAACCGCCCCGACAACTCACCCGCGAGCAGCACATCGCGAGACTGCGCGAGAACCAGGACCCGGCCACCGGGCTCACACCCCTGCTCGTCGACCAGCGGCACGCCGAGGCGCCGTCCGGCTTCGACGACGGGTCCGCGCACTACCACGTCCTGAGCCTCGGCTACGCCCTCGACCTGCTGGGCAGCCGCTTCGAGCACCCGATCACGGCCGTGGAGCAGTACAGCCTCGACGAGATCATCGCGGTCCTGGACGGCCAGCCCTGGAAGGACATGGGATGGTCGGCGGGCTCGGGCGTCGACACCCTCGGCACCGCCCTGCTGTGGAACCTCCGCATCGGTGACGCCGAAACCGCCCGCCGCCAGGCGAACGTCCTGATCGGCTGGCTGCTCGCGAACGCGCGCCGCGACACCGGCATGTGGTCGGCGCCGCGGCTCTCCGACGGCATGCTGCAAGTCGTCAACGGCTACTACCGCGCCGTCCGCGGCAGCTTCGCCCAATACGGACTCCCCGTCCCCTACCCCGAGCGGGTCATCGACGCCGTCCTCGACCACGCCCGCGACGAACGGCACTTCGGCCCGGGCCGGACCACGGCCTGCAACGCCCTCGACATCGCCCACCCACTGTGGATCGCGGCAAAGCAGACCGCCCACCGGAACGCGGAGATCGCCGCGCTCGCGCAGCGGATGGCGACCGAGACGATCGCGCGCTGGCGGCCGCACGAGGGCTTCGCGTTCCGGGTCGCCCCGCTCGGCGGCCCGCAGACCGACGAGCACCGCCCTGGCCTGCAAGGCACCGAGATGTGGGCCGCGACCCTCTGGTACTTCGCCGACCTGGCCGGCGCCTCCGAGTCCCTCGGCTACCGCCCCGCCGGCGTGCACCGCCCCGAACCCGCGTTCGACCTCTCCGAGAGGTAAGACCCGCACACCCGGTCCCACTGTGCCGGTGTCGTTCCGGCCCGGTATGGGATAGCCTGAATGGCTACTCACTGTGCACACGGGAGGCCGCCATGCGGATAAGTGACATACTGCGGTCCAAAGGCGCTGCCGTGGTGACCATCCGGCCCGAGGACTCGGTACGCGCCCTCGTCGCCAAGCTCGCCGAGCACAATGTCGGCGCGCTGGTCGTGAGCGCGGACGGCCGCAACGTCGCCGGCATCGTCTCGGAACGGGACGTCGCCAGGGGCCTGCACACGGACCCTGTCCTGCTCGACGCTCCGGTCTCGCGGATCATGACCACGGACGTGCACACCCGGGCCCCTGGCGACTCCATCGAGGACCTGATGGTCCTCATGACCCGGCAGCGCATCCGCCATGTCCCCGTGGTCACCGACGGAGACGCCCTCGTGGGCATCGTGAGCATCGGCGACGTGGTGAAAGGGCGCATCGGCCAGCTCGAATTCGAGAAGGAGCAACTCGAGGGCTACATCGCCGGGGCGGGCTGAACACCCGGCCGCCCCGCGGACGAACGCCGTGGAGCCGATCGGGTACTGCGAGCCCACCACGGCCAGGGGCGTCTTCAGCGCTTGGCGCCCCGGCCCGAACGGCGGGCAGTCGACGCCGCCGCGGGGCCACGCGAGACGTTGGGTGCGAGGGGGCGGTTGGGGCGTTTGGCCCTGCCTTCGCCGGACTGGGAAGGCAGCCGGGGCCAGCGTTCCATGAGGGCGTTGCGCAATTCGCGGCCGCGCGCGTTGGCGATGCCGGTGCCGACCGTCGCGGCGAGGAGCAGCCCCGCCGAGACGAGGATCGCAAGGAGCGCCTCGGTGCGGTAGACGGCGAATTCCTCATGCGAGCCGAGTCCCATGCCTTGTCCGAGCAGGTAACCCGAGGTGCCGAACACCAGACCGCCCCCTGACAGCGCCGCGCCGACGCGCGCGAGTGGATGCGTGTGCCGCTCCACGTGATAGGCGAGCAGGTCGTGGGCCGGGCTCGCGGACCGCGGGTCGGCCAGCAGCGCGAGGAGGTCGGCGCGTTCGGCCCGCCGCTGCTGCCACTCCAGCAGTACGCCGACCGCCGCGAGCAGTGCGGCCAGGGGCATCGCGATCGCGAAGATCCAGAATCCCCAGGAGAGCACGCGCTCGATGAACGACGAGTAGTAGACCTCGTGGCATTCGGACTGCCCCCGCCCCGGAATGGTCCCGCAGCGCATCACCATCGAGGCCAGGAGCGCGACGAAACCCACGACGCAGAACAGGCACGCGAGGTAGATGAAGCGCCCGCCTTTTTCGGGCCGCGACGGCGTCTGCTCGCCCTTCCCCTTGGCGCGCCGGTGCTTCGCCCGCTTCCATGCCCGGGCCTCGTCCTCGGCGGTCCAGTGGGCGGCGATCCGGACCCGGCGCCGCTCATGCGCGCGGGGCAGCCACCGGTGGCAGGCGTATCCGAGCAGACTCATGACCGCCGCGCCACCGAAGGAGAGGAAGGTAATCGTCCAGGCCTCGGTGCTGGGTTCCGTCAGCACGACGAACAGTCCGATCAAGCCCACGAGTCCGGCCAGGCCGGCGCTCACCCACCCGAAGTACTTGAGCGGCGCCGCCGGTTCGTTGATGACCGACGCGACCTGATCGGGCGCGGGCACGGCGCGGCTGGACACGCCGCGCTCGGCGGCCTTGACGAGCGCCCTGGACGTGGTCGCCTCCCGCAGGTAGCTCGCTGCAGCGGCAACGCCCGCAGTGACCAGCACGAACACCATCAACAGGCCCACGCTCAAGCGCATGAGGTGGTCGATGGCCGATTCGAGGACCGGATCGCCGAACTGGTCCTCCTCGGCGAGGAGGCCCGCGCCCAGGATCAGCACGAACGAGCATCCCAGCCCGACCAGGAACGCGGTCAGGGAGCGGGCGCACGCATGCGCGACCTCACCGGCCGGCCCGACCCCGTACTCGTGCCAGTGCCAGGTGTTCGACCGGGCGCGATCGTCACTCACCAGGGGCTCCTTCGCTCGGGATCGGCCTCCGCCGCATCCTACGAGCGGCGCACCACCGCGACGTCAGGAGTCCAGGTCGCTTCGCAGGCGGCGTACCGCGACGAGCGCCGTGGCCTGCACTTCAGTCGTCGGGCCGTCGGCGTCGGCGGTGTGGGTGCGGCGTTCCAGCGCTGCCAGTGCCGCGTCGGCGGGCTCGAGGTCGACGGGTTCCCGATCGCCGTTCGACAGCAGGCGGGTGAGCTGCTGCTCATAGGCGTCGGTCGCCGCGTCGATCGCCGTGGCGCAGTCTTGGCGGTAGGCGGACTCGAGCGAATGGTCGGGCATGGCGACCCGGGCGGGGCCGTCGAGGAGGTCCGCGAGAGCGCGGGTGGAGCGGCCGACCCGCTGGTTCAGCTCGAACGCCGCGTTGAACCGGTCGAGCGCGTCGGTGTACTCCCCGGTCGTCTGGGGATTGAGCCGGAGGCTGTCGCGTGCCCGGTGGAGTGCCGAACGGGTCTCGGTCGAGTGGTCGCTGAGGCGCTTCGCCTGGGCCGACCAGGTGCGGGCCCCTTCGTGCCCGGCGTCCTCGCGCAAGGCGGCGGCGATCTCGCGCAGGAGGTCGACGGCCGCGGCGCCGTCGCGACGGATGCGGCCGCCGACCGACAGCACCCGCGCGGGCGGTTTGATCAGCAGGTTCACCCCCATGCCGATCCCGGCGCCCAGCGCGGTCTCGAGCAGGCGGACCAGGACGAACGGTTCTTGGACGCTGTCGACCGCGATCATGAACAGGGCGGTGAACGGCACGTAGAGGCCCTGGTCGCTGAGCCGGGGCCAGCAGCTGACCAGGAAGGCGACCGGCACGCCCACGGCGAGGGCGAGTTCCTTGCCGGGCGTGACGGCGACCGCCAGGACGGCGACCAGGACGCCGAATCCGACGGCGGCCATCTGCCGCAGCCCGGTCAGGACCGACCAGTGCACCGTCGGCCTGACCACGGCCAATGCGGCCCAAGGCGCCAGGTACGGCTGCGGAAGGGTCAGCACGTGGGCGGCGACGAACCAGGCGAGCACGGTCGCGATGGCGGCCTTGAGCGCCTGCACCGCGGTCTCCTGCGCCCACGTGCCGCTGCGCGGCAGGTCGCGCGTGAAGTGCCACGCCCCGCGAAGATCGTCCGTGACGCCGTCGCGTACCTCGTTCCAGATCATCCGCACCGGTTGCCCGGCGCAGCGGACTTTATCCCCGACCAGGACCGGTCAGGACGCAGCCGATCAGCGGCGATCCTTGCCGGTTGCCTCAGTCGGGGATCGGGGTCTGCTGGTACAGCGCCAGCCGCCATCCTTCAGGGCTGCGCAGGTACGTCGAGGACATCAACGCCTTGAACGGCGCCTCGGGGTCCTCGCGCCAGGCCCTGGCGGTGTAGACCAGGGCGGCGACGTCGTCCCCGAGTGGAAGGAACTGGACGTCGCTGAGTGCATAGCCGGCCCAGGGCGGCGCGCTGACCAGGGAGGCGACGACGCCTTCGCGGTCGAGGGCGACGCCGTTCGCCAAGACCATGCGGCCGTCCGCGGTCATGGTCGACCCGTAGAAGTCCGCGCCGGCGCCCGAGCAGAGCGCGTTCCAGCCTGAGCGTTCGAGATCGAGCAGTTCGTCGAAGGCTTCCATGCCCACAACATAGCGGCCGGTGCGCTCCCGCGGTCCGCTGCCGCTCACAGGGCCTTCTCCATGCACACCAGTTGATCCCGCTCCTCCCACGATTCGACGGCGGTGAAACCGAGCCGCTCGTACAGAGCGATCGCGTCGACCCGCCACCGCCACACCGACAGCCGCACCGTGCCGACCCCGCTCTCGGCAGCGTGCACGAGCGCGGCACCGACGAGGCCCGAGGCGACGCCCCGGCCCCGGAACGCCGGGTCGGTCCAGAGCCGCTTGACCTCTGACCGGCCGCCGGCGGGGGCGGTCACCACCAGGCAGCCCACGGCCGTGTCGCCGATCGAGGCGACCAGCACGACATCGCGGGCGAACGCGGCCCGCGGGTCCAGGATCTCCGCCCGGTACCGGTCCGGCAAACCGTCCACGTCGGCGACGGGCTCGCCCTTCTCCGCCTCGGTCTGCAGGTGGTAGGCCGCCAGCAGCTCGGCGAACCGCTCCGCGACAGGGCCCTGACCGGGCCAGCGGACGATGGCGACCTCGCGTTGATCAGTCATTGCGCCAGCATCACACGCCGGGTCCCGCAGGCTTGCGGCGCCCGTTCGGCCGCCGCCTTCTGGGCGCGTCCGGTGGCCTCCGAAGCACGCGGACTCACCCCTTGACAAAGTTGGGTCATTAAACTTAATCTGCTCGAGGAGACCGACCCCCCATCGGCGGCAAGCGCCGCACCCTCACGGAATCCACTTTCCCCCCAAGGAGAGCCGTGAAGCGTCCAGACACCGTCCACAGAAGACGGCTGCGCCTCGCCGTCGCCGCAGCCACCGGCGTGACCGCCGGACTGGTCTGCGCTGCCAGCGCCAACGCGGCCGAAGGCTGCGAGGTGAGCGACCCGGCCGCGCCGCCGCGCGGCACCACGGCCATGGAGCAGGTCGCACACCGGCCCGGGACTGGACTGGACTGCACGACCGTCCCCGAGCGCATGGAGCCTCACGTTCCACTCCTGGGGCGGCGGCACGATCGAGTGCACCGCCTCCAAGCGACCGTGACCGGCCCCAGCGCTTGATCGGCGACCTGCCCGACTGTGTGGGCGCCTGAGTGCCCACGCCGCTGCAGCGCTCCGAGACACGGCGCTCGAGCACCGACCACCGAACGGCCGCGCCGGACCACCCGGCCGCGGCCGATCCGCCCGACCAGAAGGAGACCACCATGACCGCCGAACTCTCGGTGCAGCTCTACAGCGTGCGGGACGCGCTCGCCGCCGACCTGCCGAGAACGCTCGACCGCCTCGCGGGGCTCGGCTTCGCGAACGTCGAACTCTTCGACTTCGTCGACCGAGTCGACGAGTACCGCACCGCGCTTGCGAACTCGGGCCTCACCGCGCTCTCGGGCCACGCGCCGATCGCCGAGGGCGACGCCGACCGCGCGCTCGACGCCGCGGCCGCACTCGGCATGCGGACGCTCATCGAGCCCATGATCCGCCACGGATGGGAGACGGCGGAAGGCGTGTCCGCCATCGCGGAGCGGCTCGGGCAGCTCGCCGCCCAGGCGCAGCCGCTCGGCATCGCGGTCGGCTACCACAACCACACCTGGGAGTTCGAGGCCGAGATCAACGGGCGCGACGCCTTCGACGTGTTCGCGGATCGGCTCGACCCCGCGGTGGCGCTCGAGATCGACACGTACTGGGCCGAGGTCGGCGGCGCGAGCGCGCCCGCGGTCCTCACCCGCCTTGGCGACCGCGTGCGGCTGATCCACGTCAAGGACGGACCCCGCAGCACCGACGCGTTCGCGCAGCAGCCCGCGGGAGCGGGTGACATGCCGGTCGAGGAGATCCTGGCGGCCGCGCCCCGGGCCGTGCGGGTGATCGAGTTCGACGACTACGCCGGCGACCTCTTCGACGGGATCGCGCAGAGCCTGCGGTTCGTCAGCACCGTCGACGCCGGGCAGGCGGCATGAGCGCCGGGCCGGTAGGCGTCGGCGTCATCGGCGCGGGAGTCATCAGCGGCGAGTACCTGCGCAACCTCACCGCGTTCCCTGACCTCGCCGTGCGGTTCGTGGCCGACCTCGACACGGACCGGGCCGAGGCGCAGGCGGAGGCGTTCGGCGTTCCGGCGTCGGGGACGGTGGCCGAGCTCCTCGCGCGCGAGGACATCGAGATCGTGGTGAACCTGACGATCCCCGCCGTGCACGTGGAGGTCGGCCTCCAGATCCTGCAAGCGGGCAAGCACGTGTGGAGCGAGAAGCCCGTCGCGATGGACCGCGAGAGCGGCCTGATGCTGCTGGAGGAGGCGAGACGGCGCGGCCTCAGGGTCGCGTGCGCACCGGACACGGTCCTCGGCTCCGGCCTCCAGACCGGCCTGCGGGCCATCGAGGACGGGCAGATCGGGGAACCGCTCACCGCCCTGGCGGTCATGCAGTCCCCCGGCCCCGAATCGTGGCACCCGAGTCCGGAGTTCCTCTTCGACGTCGGCGGCGGCCCGCTGTTCGACATCGGCCCGTACTACCTGACCGCCCTCGTCCACGTCTTCGGCCCGGTGCGCCGCGTCAGCGCGACCTCGTCCCGGTCGCGCGCCACGCGGGTCATCGGTTCGGGTCCGCGGGCCGGAACGGAGTTCCCGGTGAACGTGCCGACCGCGCACAGCGCGCTGCTGGAGTTCACCGGCGGCACGAGCGCGGTGGCCCTGTTCAGCTTCGAGTCCCACCTGGTGCGGGCCGGCCTCGTCGAGGTCACCGGCACCTCGGGCACGCTCGCGCTCCCCGACCCGAACGGCTTCGACGGCCCCTCGCGGCTGTGGCGGGACGGCGGCGAGCCGGACGTGATCGAGGCGGTCGGGGCCGAATACGGCCGAGGCGCCGGCGTGCTCGACCTGGCCCGCGCCATCCGGTCGGGAACCGGCGAGCGGGCCTCGGCCGCCGTCGCCTTCCACGTGCTCGACGTCATGGTCGCGATCACTGACGCCGCGGCGTCGGGAGGCGCCGTGGAACCGCAGAGCACGGTGACCCGGCCCGAGGCCCTGCCGCATCAGTGGGATCCGGCGGCGCGCACGCTCTGAGCGCGACTGCGGCGACCCGGTCGGCTCGACGCCCTGGTCAGAGCCGCGCCAGAGTCCGCCTCAGCGTTTCCGCGCCGAGGCGGGCTCTTGCGCGGTTGAATCCTCATATGACTGAGCGCGACGATGCGGCACTGTTCGGCAACCGGTTCTTGACCACGCCCGCTCCCTCGGAGCGGTTCCCCGAGGAGGGCATGGGCGCGACCGACGCCATGCGGCTGCTGGACGTGGACCTCGCCATGGAGGGCGACCCGCAGCGCAACCTCGCCACGTTCGTCACCACCTGGATGGAGCCCGAGGCGCAGCGGATCATCGCCGAGAACCTCCACCGCAACTTCATCGACCATGCGGAGTACCCGATCTCCGCCGAGATCGAGCGGCGCTGCGTGCGCATGCTCGCCGACCTCTTCAACGCGCCGGGCAGGACGACCGGGTGCCGGACCCAGGGCTCGTCCGAGGCGATCATGCTCGGGGGGCTGTCCTTGAAGTGGAAGTGGCGGGAGCGCCGCAAGGCGGCCGGCCTGTCGACCGACCGGCCCAACCTGGTCTTCGGCGGGGACGTCCACGTCGTGTGGGAGAAGTTCTGCCGCTACTTCGACGTCGAGCCGCGGATCGTGCCGCTCGCCGAGGGCAAGTACACGATCGGCCCCGAAGACGTCGCACCCCGCCTCGACGAGCGCACGATCGGCGTCGTCGCCGTCCTCGGCACCACGTTCACCGGCCACAAGGACGACGTCGTCGGAATCGACGAGCTCCTGCGGGACGTCCGCGAGAAGCGGGACCTCGACATCCCGATCCACGTCGACGGCGCCAGCGGCGCCTTCGTGTGGCCCTTCCTCTACCCGGACTCGAAATGGGACTTCCGGCTCGAGCAGGTCCGCTCGATCAACGTCTCGGGGCACAAGTACGGCCTGGTCTACCCCGGCATCGGCTGGCTGGTCTTCCGCGAGGAGTCCGACCTGTCGATGGACCTCGTGTTCTACGAGAACTACCTGGGCAAGACCGACGCGACGTTCACGTTGAACTTCTCCACGGGCGCTTCGATGGTGCTCGCGCAGTACTACAACTTCGTCCGGCTCGGCCGCCAGGGCTACACCTACGTCATGAGGATGATGCAGGAGAACGCCCGCGTGCTGGCGGGCAACCTGCGCGACGGGGGCCGCTTCGAGGTGATCGGGGACGACGCCGAGCAGCTGCCGCTGGTCGCGTTCCGCCTCACCGGCGAGCAGGACTACGACGAGTCCGACGTCGCATGGCAGCTCTCGGCCGAGCGCGGCTGGATGGTCCCGGCCTACACGCTCCCGCCCGACGCGCAGGCGGTGAAGATCATGCGCGCCCTGGTCAAGGAGACCTTGAGCCGCGAGCAGATCGACCGCCTGAGCGAGGACATCGCCGACGCGTGCCGCACGCTGGACGCCAAGGGCGCGACCCATGCGGTCGAACGGGCCCAGGTCAAGCACGGCACCGGCTACTGACGCGCACCCGGCTCCGCCGCACGGTTCGAACGGGCGGCGGGTCCCGGCGCAAGAAACTTCGGGGATGGTTTGCTCAGGGTGTCGAAAACCGCGGGTCGGCTCCGTCGTCCCGGGTGAAGATCCGGAAGAGCCGGATCCGCGACTGGAGGTCACCGTGAAGTACGTCATCCTCATCCACTCCAACCCGCAGCCGTGGGGCCACCCGACCGGGGAGTACATCGCCGAGAACCAGGCGCTTCCCGCCGAGCAACGTGAGCGGCTCAACGCGGAGTTCGAGCGGCTGCTCACCGAGATGAGCGCGAACGGCGAGCTCGTGCACGGCGAGGCCCTCGCCGACCCGAGCACCTCGACCCTCTACCGCTGGAGCGGCGGCGAACCGCTCGCCACGGACGGCCCGTACTCGGAGTCCAAGGAGCACCTCGCCGGGTTCTTCCTCATCGACGTCGCCGGACCCGAACGCGCCCAGGAGATCGCGCACGCCTTCTCGGGCCCCGGCGAGACCGTCGAACTGCGCCCGGCGATGTGGCCCGGCGGCGAGGAGCACTGATGGACGGCGGACTCGAGGACGTGTGGCGGCGCGAGTCGCCGCACGTCCTCGGGGCGCTGGTGCGCCGCTACGGCCGCTTCGACGCCTGCGAGGACGCCGTCCAGGAGGCCCTGCTCTCCGCGGCGGTCCACTGGCCCCGCGAGGGCGCGCCCGCCAACCCCCGCGGCTGGCTGATCCGCGCGGCCTCCCGCCGGCTGGTCGACGCCCTGCGCTCGGACCGCGCCCGCCACGACCGCGAGGCCGCCGCGAACCTGCTCGAGCCGGGTGAGGCGCCGGTCCTCGGCGGCGACGACTCGCTGCAGGTCCTCCTCCTGTGCTGCCACCCGTCCCTGACCCCCGCTTCGCAAGTGGCCCTGACGCTCCGGGCCGTCGGCGGGCTCACCACCGAGCAGATCGCCGCGGCGTTCCTCGTGCCCGTCGCCACGACGGGCCAGCGGATCAGCCGCGCCAAGGCCCGGCTCGCGGCCGCGGGCGCGCGCCTGGGCGACGTCACCAGGGCCGACCTGCCCGCGCGCGTCGCCTCCGCGCGCCAGGTCCTGTACCTGGTCTTCAACGAGGGCTACACGGCCACCGGCGGCGCCGACCTCCTCGACGTCCCGCTGACCGCCGAGGCGATTCGCCTCGCCCGCGCACTGCACCGCCGGCTCCCCAGCGACGCCGAGACCGCCGGTCTCCTCGCCCTCATGCTGCTGACCGAGGCGCGGCGGGCCGCCCGCACCGACGCGCGCGGCGACCTGGTCCCGCTCGCCGACCAGGACCGGTCCCGCTGGGACCGGTCGCTCATCGCCGAGGGCGTGCGGCTGGTCGAAGCGGCCCTGCCCTCGGGTCCGGTGGGGCCCTTCCAGTTGCAGGCGGCGATCGCCGCCGTCCACGACGAGGCCGCGGCCTACGCGGACACCGACTGGCCCCAGATCGCCGAGCTCTACCGGATGCTGGAGGCCGCGGCGCCCGGGCCGGTCGTGACCATGAACCGCGCCGTTGCGGTCGCGATGACCGAGGGGCCCGGCACCGCACTGGGGATGCTCGATCCGCTCCTGCGCCAACCCGCACTCGCCAGGGCCCACCGCCTCCACGCGGTCAGGGCGCACCTCCTCGAACAGGCCGGCCGGCTCCCCGAGGCCCGGGACGCCTTCGGCGAGGCGGCCCGGCTCGCCACCAGCACCCCGGAGCAGCGCTACCTCCTCAAGAAGGCCGCGGCCCTCTGACCGCAGGGCGACCGTTCGCAGCACGTTCGGCGCAGCGCGGCCGCCGTCCGGCGCAGACGTCTTGTTAGGACCCTCCGATTACATCGATAATTCTCAATGTCTACTGCATCGCTCCATCGTCCCCCTCATGACGACCACGGCCCTCACCCCGGGATCCGTCGACGCGGAACTGATGCGCCGCATCGCATCCCAAGGAGGGCAGCATGCACGGCATCCGCCGCCGCATCCGACCGCTCATCGCCACCCTGTCCGCACTCGTCTTCACCGCCGCGACCGCCGCGGCGCTCCTCACCGCGAGCCCCGCGCAGGCCCAGACCTGCAACGGCTACGTCGCCCTGACCTTCGACGACGGCCCCAACCCCGGCACCACCGGCAGCCTGCTCAGCACGCTCACCGCGAACGGCCTGCGCGCCACCATGTTCAACACCGGCCAGCGCGCGGCGGGCAACCCCTCGCTGGTCGCGGCCCAGGTCAACGCCGGCATGTGGGTGGGCAACCACTCCTATTCGCACGGGCACATGACGCAGATGTCGTCCTCCCAGATGGCGCAGGAGATCTCCAGCACCCAGCAGGCGATCCAGCAGGCCGGAGGCGGCACCCCGGTGCTGTTCCGGCCGCCCTACGGCGAGACCAACGCGACCCTGCGATCCGTTGAGGCCCAGTACGGCCTGACCGAGGTCCTGTGGTCCGTCGACTCCCAGGACTGGAACGGTGCGAGCACCGCCCAGATCGTGTCGGCGGCGAACAACCTCCAGAACGGCGGCGTCATCCTCATGCACGACGCCTACCAGAACACCGTCAACGCGATCCCGCAGATCGCCGCGAACCTGCGCTCCCGGGGCCTGTGCGCGGGGATGATCTCCCCGTCGACCGGCCGGGCCGTCGCCCCCACGACCGGGGGCGGCGGAGGCGGCGGTGGCGGCACCGGCACCGACCTGCTGCGCTCCGAATCGGCAGGCAAGTGCATCGACGTGCCGAGCGGCAACACCGCCAACGGCACCCGCGTCCAGCTCTACACCTGCTATGAGGGCGCGAACCAGCAGTTCACCTACACCGCCGCGCAGGAGCTGCGCGTCCTCGGGAAGTGCCTGGAGCCCTCCGGGAGCGGGAACGGGGCGCTGGCGCAGATCGGCAGCTGCTCCAGCGGCGGCAATCAGAAGTGGACGTTCGGATCGGACGGCACGGTGCGCAACACCGGCACCGGCACCTGCCTTGACGTGTACGGGAGCGCGAACGGCTCCGCCGTCCAGCTCTACTCCTGCTGGACCGGCGCCAACCAGAAGTGGACCCGCGTCTAGCAGCTGAGCCCGGTCCCGCGGCTTCGGCCACGGGACCGGCCCGGCCGGCCCGCGCGGCGGGTCGGCTCGACTCCGTGGCGCGGACAGTGCGCATACCAGGTATACAATACTGCGTATCTTCGCCACTCCCCCGGATACGAGGCCCCGCATGACCGTCATTCACGCCTGCGCACCGCTCACCGGAGCCGACGGCCTCCGCAAAGGAGCGCAATGATCCTCTCGAGCCAACGCCTGGCCTACCGCATCGCGCGGCGCGAAGCGCTGCGCTACAAGGGGCGCTCGGCCCTGTCGATCATCCTGCTGGGCCTGCCCCTGCTGGCCGTGGCCATCGGCGCGAGCGCCTACGACACCATGACCCTCTCCAAAGAGGAGACCGCTGAGCAGTACCTGGGGTCCGCCGACGCGTTCATCGAGCCCGCCGTGCCCGGAGTGCCGATCGAGCAGATGAACTGGGACTCGCAGTGGATCACCTTCGACGTCCCGAGCGACACGCGCTTCGAGGACAGCGCCGGCCGCGACCTGGCCGACGCCGAGATCCTCGCCGCATTGCCGCCCGGATCCTCGATCGCGCCCTACAGCCTGCAGAGCGAGGGCACGACGCTCCAGGTCGAGAACGGCGGCGGGCTCGCCCAGATCCAGGGCTACGGCTACCGCCTCGACGACGGCCTCTACGAGGACGCCGGCCTGGAGTACCTCGAGGGATCCGCGCCGGGAGCGGGCGAGGCGGTCGTCAACGAGGCCGCGGCCGAACTGCTCGGCATCGGCGTCGGCGACGACCTGGTCCTGGACGAGGGCGCCGGGGAGCTGCAGGTCAGCGGCATCGTCGAACTCCCCTGGAACCTCAACGGGCCGTTCGCGATCGCCGAGTCCTTCCCGGCGGACGCCCTCGGCTGGCTGGTGGACGCGCCCGCGCCGCTCACCAAGGAGCAGGCCCTGACGCTCAACGGCCTGGGGCTGACCGTGTGGGCCGGCTCCCTCCTGAACGAGCCGCCCTCGCCCGCGTACCTCGAGTCCAGCGATGTGGTCGACGAGGCCGAACTCATGATCTACGGCCTCATCGTGGTCGTCGTCATGATGGAGGTCATCCTGCTGGCGGGCCCGGCGTTCGCGATCAGCGCCCGCCGCCGCACCCGCGAGTTCGCGCTCATGAGCGCGAACGGCGCCACCCCGGGGCAGATCCGCGCCGTCGTCCTCGCCGGCGGCGTCCTCTTCGGCGCGATCGCGGCCGCAGCGGCGATCGCGATCGGGGTCGGGCTCATCGCGGCGGGACTGCCGTGGCTGGAGCAGGTGATGGGGTACCGGAGCGCGGGACTGCGCGTCCTGCCCTCGCTGCAGGCCTCGCTCGTGGGGGCGGCGATCGCCACCGGCCTGCTCTCGGCGCTCGCGGCGGCCGTCAGCGCCTCCCGCGTCAACGTCATCGCGGCGCTCACCGGCCGCGTGCCCCGCCGCCACGGCTCGAAGCGGTGGCTGGCCATCGGCGTCGCGATGGTCGCCGCGGGCATCGCCTCCGCTGTCGTCGGGGCCCTGTTCGTGAGCCTGCCGCTCATGGCCGCCGCGATCGTCCTCGCCCAGTTCGGCCTGGTCGCCTGCACGCCCGCGCTGCTCGCGGCCGCGGCGCGGATCGGACGGCGGCTGCCGCTCGCGCCGCGCCTGGCCCTGCGCGAGGCCGGCCGCAACCGCGGTTCCGCGGCCCCGGCGATCGCCGCGGTCCTCGGCGTCGTCGCGGGAGGCATGGCCTTCTCCATGATGGCGACGGCGGAGTCCGTCCGCTCCGAGCAGAGCCAGGAGCAGATCCTGCCCCAAGGGACGATGACGCTGACGTTCATGGGCACCTCCGACGACGGCGCGACCGACTGGGACGCGGCCGTGGCCGAAGTGGAGCCGCAACTGCGCTCGCGCCTCGGCGACGTGATCATCACCCCGGTCCCGGAGTACGCGGGCTGGGACGGCTGCGGCACGGTCGTCGACACGACCAAGGAGGACGTGGACTGCCAGTGGTCCCCCGTCCGGCCCGAGGAGCACCGCTGCCCGTACTGGGAGGCCGACACGTCGACCGATGCGGCCGAACGCGCCGCGGTCGACGCCGCGCGGCGGGACCCGCGCTGCGACGAGCTCCTGAGCGAGTCGTGGGTCTACGCCGACCAGATCGTCGGGACGACCGACCCGGCGGTCGTCGCCGCGTACACCGATCTCGAAGGCGCCGAACTGGACCGCGCGATCGAGGTCCTGGAGTCGGGCGGCCTGCTCGTCGCCGACGAGTGGGCCCTCACGGACGCCGGAACGGTGGTGCTCCAGCAGTACCTCACGGTCTGGGACGCGAACGGCGGATCGACCGAGTCGCAGGCCGCCACCCTCGAACTGCCGGCGATGGCCGTCGAGAAGGGGCAGCTGGGCCTCGACCAGATGCTCGTGAGTCCCGAAGCGGCCGAGGCGATGGGCTTCGTGCGCTCCCAGGGGCAGCAGCAGTTCCTCGTGACCCCCGAATCCGAACCAGAGGCCGCGGACCTGGAGGCGCTGACGACGGACGTCGACCGCGAGGTCCTCGGCGGCGAGGCCTGGGCGATCTTCACGGTCGTGGACTACTCCGACCCGTTCCTGCGCTACCTGGTGATGGCCGTGACCGGGCTCTGCGCGCTCGTGGCGCTGGGGGCCACCGCGGTCTCGACGGGCCTGATCGTCGCCGAGCAGCGGCGGGACATGGCGACGCTCGGCGCGGTGGGCGCCGCGCCGGGGCTGCGCAGGCGGTTCGCGATGTGGCAGACCCTGGTGATCGCGGTGCTGGGGACGGTGCTCGGCGTGATCGCGGCGTTCATCGGCTACGCGGTCCTGCGCGAGGCGCTGAACCGGCCGCTCCAGTTCCAGTACCCGTTCGAGACGCTCTACGGCTGGGAGCTGCCGTGGGCGAGCTTCGCGGTCGTGCTCATGGCCGTGCCGCTGGTGGCGGCCGTCGGGGCGGTCGTGTTCACGAAGGCGACGCTGCCGAGCGAGCGCCGGATCACCTAGCCGGGACCGCGGCGGCGTGAGGCGCGAGCCGGCCCCGGACCCGTGCGGGTCCGGGGCCGGCTTCGCTCAGGAGGCGTCGGCGCCCTTGCGGGGCCGCTCGAAGACCATGACCGCGTGCGGGTCGAGCTCCAGCGGTCCGCCGTCGAGTTCGACGACCGCGCCGTGGGGGTTGCAGTTCAGCACGAACACGTGGTCGTTCTCGCCGTCGCTGCGGACCTGGGCGGTCACGCCCGCGGGGAGCGCCGCGTCGAGCACCCGCTCGACGCCGGTCTCCTCGATCACCGTGCGGTAGAAGTCGGTGAGGAAGTCGGCGCCGGTGCGGGCGGCGATGAAGTACGCGCTGCCCTCGCCGCGGCGGTTGACGGTGAGCGCCGGGCGGCCCGCGTAGAAGTCCGATCCGTACGCGCCCAGGACCTCGGCCCCTTCGGCGTGGATCAGCTCGCACAGGCCGAAGGCCTCGTACTCCTTGCCGTTCCAGGCGATCGCGTTCCGGTCGTCGGGGTAGAGCGCGTCGATCTCCTCGGCCCAGACGCCGAGCGTGGCCCGCAGCGGACCGGGGAAGCCGCCGAGGAACGTGCGGTCGTTCTCGTCCACGTAGCCGGAGGCGTAGGTGGCTACGAAGGTGCCGCCGCGCTCGACGAACGCGTCCACCGCTTCGGCCACGCCGGGCCGGAGCATGTAGAGCATCGGCGCGACGAGCACCCGGTACTGGTCGAGTTCGCCGGGTGCCGCGATGAACGAGCCGTCGATGACGTCCACCGGGACGCCCTGCTCCCAGAACGCCTGGTAGTGGTCGAGCACCGTGCCGTGGTAGCCGGTCTTGTCCTGGAGCATGCCCTTCATGTCGTCCAGGGCCCAGCGGTTGGGCCAGTCGTAGACGACCGCGACGTCGGCGGGGGTCGTGGTGCCGACGACCGCGTCGAGCTCGGCGAGGCGCTCGCCGACGGCGGCGACGTCGCGGAAGACGCGCGTGCGCTCGGTGCCCTCGTGGTCCACGATCGCGCCGTGGAACTTCTCGGAGCCGCCGCGGCCCTTGCGGAACTGGAAGTACTGCACGGTGTCCGCGCCGTGGGCGACGGCCTGCATCGACTGGAGCATGTGGACGCCGGGGCGGTGGAGCTTGGCGACCGGCCGCCAGTTGGTGGCCGACGGGGAGGACTCCATGAGCATGAACGGCTTGCCCTTGAGGCTGCGCGTCAGGTCGTGGTTGAAGGAGGCCTCGACGCCGGCGCGCACGTCCCGGTCGGTGTCGCTCCACTGCGGGTAGGAGTCCCACGAGACGACGTCGAGGACCTGGGCGAGCCGGTAGTAGTCGATGCCCGGGTAGGTGCCCATGAGGTTGGTCGTGCACGGGATCTCGGGTGTGCGCGCCTTCAGCGGGGCGGTCTCGTGGAGGTAGAAGTCGACGAACTGCTCGGTGGTGAACCGCATCCAGTCCAGGCGGAGGCCGTGGATGTCCTGCTCGCCGTGCCAGTTGGCACCCGGGGACACGATGTGGGACCAGTCGCCGTAGGTCTTGGCCCAGAACGCGGTCCACCAGGCCTCGTTCAGCTCGTCGAGCGAGCCGTACTTGGCCTGGAGGTACGTGCGGAACCGCTCCTGGCACAGGTCGCAGTGGCATTCGCCGCCGTACTCGTTGGAGATGTGCCAGACGCCGAGCGCGGGGTGCTCGCCGTACCGCTCGGCCAGGGCCGTGTTGATCGCGAGCGTCTTCTCGCGGTAGACCGGGGAGGTGAGGCAGTGGTTGTGGCGGCCGCCGTGGAGGTTCTTGGAGCGGTCGCCGTTCACGCGCAGGACCTCGGGGTACTGGTGGCTCATCCAGCCGGGGCGCGCGCCGGAGGGGGTGGCGAGCACGGCGGTGATGCCGTTCTCGGCCATGAGGTCCATGATCTCGTCGAGCCACCCGAACTCGTAGCGGCCCTCTTCGGGTTCGAGTGCGGCCCAGGCGAAGATGCCCACCGAGAGGGTGTTGACCCCGGCGAGCCGGGCGAGGCGCATGTCCTCTTTCCAGGTGGCGTCCTTGGACGCCAGCCACTGGTCGGGGTTGTAGTCCCCGCCGTGCAGCAGGTGGGGGACGCCCTTGGCGATGGGCGCGTGACGGATGAGTTTCCGGCTCACGAGGCGAACTTCCTTAGGTCATCGACGACATGACTTTATCGATAAAGAGCCTAGAGGTTCACAGCGGATTGTCAAGCCCGAATCCCCTCACGCCTTCGGCGCCTCCCGCGGCAGGAAGACGAGCTTCGCGAGCTTGACGACGATCATGAACGCCAGCAGGACCAGCGGCAGGCTGAGCACCCCGAAGAGGACCACCAGGGGAATGTACCCGGCCCAGTCGTCCGCCCCTGCGGCCCAGGCCCTGGGCTCGCCGTAACCGGTGAACATCGAGGAGCGGCCCTCCATGAAGCGCGCCTCGACCTCCTGGCCCTCCTCGCAATCGCCGTCGACCTCGATGCGCACGTCGGCCGCGGCGGCGCCGCCGTCCGGCGTGAAGACGCCGCGGCAGACCTGCCCGCCCTTGGCGTGGACCGCGCTCTCGACGGTCGCGGTGCCCGGGGTCCCGGCCTCGCCGTGCGAGGCCCGGTAGCCGTCGAGCATCTCCATCCCGTTGGCGTGCAGTGCGATCGGGAACAGCGACAACACGCCGACGACGATCAAGAGCAGCACCGCGGTCAGCGCCGGATGCGGCTTCACGGGCTCGGCTGCGGCCATGCGGCGACTCCAGGGTTCGGTTCGGTCTTCGGAAGGCTAGAGCAGGTCGTCCTTCGCCTGCTCGATCGGGCCCGACCACCACGATGCCGCCGCCGCCTCCGGATCGGCCCCCTCGAGCGCTTCGAGCAGGCGCCCCAGGCGCACCCGGTGGGAAACGGCCGGACGCGCCGGGGCGCACGGCGCCACCTTGCCCGCGCGGAGTAGGGCCAGGCGCTCCGCGGCCTGCCGCGCGTCGAGCACCATGGGCGCCGCCGCGGGCGGGCCGTCCCGCAGGTACTCGCCGAACGCCTCGAGGAAGCGCGCGGTGCGGTCTCGGTCGCGGTTGAGCGGGTGCAGCGCTCCGTCGGCGACGTCGAGGACCCACACGGTCGCGTCCTCTGTGTCCTCTCCGATCAGGAACTCCGCTTCGGAGTGCACGTGCCCGATGACGCGGAGCGCGCGTCCGGCCGCGGCGACGCGCGGGCCGGGCTCGTTCGGCAGCGTGAATCCGAGGGGCTGGTCCATCGTCCGAGCATACGAGTGCGACGCCATCGCCAAAGGGTGCGGCCACGGAGCGGAGCCATTCGATTCGCGCGTGTGCGCGCCGGGCAGAAACGATTCGCAGTGGCACGATCCTGGGAGGACGGGGCTTGCGTACAGGTTCTATCGTTCTCAACGCACGCATTGAACACAACTCACACCCGAGGCAGGTTGAGCGATGAGCGAATTCGACACCGTCGAAGACGACTACACCACGGACGGTTACGGAGCCGACTCGGCCGACGACTACACCGCCGAGGACACGACGAGCTACACGGACGAGTCGTACACCGAGGACGCGTACGCCGACGACACGTCGTCGGACGACGACGTGTACACCTCGATCGCGGACACCGATGTCGACGGTGACGGCATCAACGAGTCGACCTCCTACGACCTCGACGGCGACGGCTTCGAGGAGACCATCGAGTCCGACATGGACGGCAACGGCTGGGTCGACACCGTGACCACCGACGCGGACATGGACGGGTACTCCGAGACGATCGTCGTCGACACCGACGGCGACGACTTCCTCGACACGACCGGCACGGACACCGACGGCGACGGCTTCGTCAACACCGTCCAGTCCGACACGGACGGGGACGGCGTCTACGACGTGTCCGCCGAGGACAACAACAGCGACGGCGTCTACGAGAACGTCCAGAACATCTAGTCGACGACACCCGAAAGCCGCCGACCGGCAGTGCCGGTCGGCGGCTTTCATGCCGCCTCAGGCGAGGTCTTCGGGGCGGACGTCCAGCTTCGCGGCGATGCGGGCGAGCGCGCGCCGGTCCTCGTCGTCGAGGGGGTCGAGGACGTACTTGCGAACCGCGCGGACGTGGACGGGGGCGGCGGCGACGACGACGTCGAAGCCCGCGTCGGTGAGCGCGGCGATCGTGTAGCGGCCGTCCTCGGGGTCGGGCGAGCGCTCGACCCAGCCGCGCCGCTCGAAGCGCTTGACGACGTTCGACAGCCGCGACAGCGAGCCGTTGGCGAGGTAGGCGAGCTCGCTCATGCGCAGGCGGCGGTCGGGGGCCTCGGAGATGTGGCTGAGGGTCAGGTAGTCGAAGAGGGTGAGGCCGAACTCCTTCTGGAGCGGTGCCTCGAGCCTTCCCGGGAGCAGCCAGGCGAGTGAGGCGGCGCCGGTCCAGGCCGCCTTCTCGGCGGCGTCGAGCCACAGCGTCTCGTCGGGTTCGGTCATGGCAGCAATATACCGCCGAGGATTGACTTCAAGGTTGAAGTCAATGTGCTAGGTTTACTTCAAGCTTGAAGTCAATTGAAGGAGACCGTCATGAGCAGGCCCGAATTCTTCGTCACGCCCGGCGCCGGGGAGAAGCTCCAGGAGATGCTGCATTACCGGCAGGCGTTGCGCATCGGCGACCGCGTCGAGATCTCGGGGCAGGGCGGCTGGGACGACGACCTCGTCTTCCCCGACGACCTCGAAGCGGAGATCGTGCGCGCCTTCGACAACGTGGAGCGGACGCTCGCGCTGGCCGGGGCCACGTGGCGGGACGTCGTCAACGTCGACTCCTACCACCTCCCCGACGCCCCCGACCAGATCGGCGAGCGGCCGACCCGCGTCATGGCCGAGCAGTTCCGCAAGCGCATGGGCGACCGCGCGCCGATCTGGACGCAGATCGGGGTGGCCGCGCTGGGCGCGCCCAAGATGCGCGTCGAGATCCGGGTGACCGCGGTCCTCGGGCAGGACTGAGCACGGAGAAGGCCGGCCCGGGAACGACGGCGTTCCCGGGCCGGCTGCGCCGCTTACGGAGTCGCGGCGGCCTCCCGCTCAACCTGCGGGTGGCGGCGTTCGAGGGCCGCGCCTTCCACGTCCACATCGGGCAGCAGGCGGTCGAGCCATTTCGGCAGCCACCAGACCTTGTCGCCGAAGAGGTGCATGAGCGCCGGGATGATGAGCATCCGCACCAGGAACGCGTCCACGAGCACGCCGAACGCGAGCGCGAACCCGATGGGCCGGATCATCGCCGAATGCGAGAACACGAACCCGCCGAAGACGGCGATCATGATGATCGCGGCGGCGGTCACGACCGAGCGCCCGGCGCGCAGGCCGTGCACGACGGCGAGGCGCGCGGGGACGCCGTGGGCGTAGGCCTCCCGCATCCCCGAGCCGAGGAACAGCATGTAGTCCATGGCGAGTCCGAACAGGATGCCGACCAGGAGCGTCGGCAGGAAGTTCAGGATCGGCCCCGGGCTGTCGACGCCGAAGACGTCGGCGAGCCAGCCCCACTGGTAGATCGCGACCACGCCGCCCAGGGCCGCGAAGTAGCTGAGGACGAACCCGAGGGTGGCGGCCACGGGCACGAAGATCGACCGGAACACCAGGATGAGGATGAGCAGCGACAGGCCGACGACGACCCCGAGGTAGACCGGGAGCGCGTCCGAGAGCTTCTCGGAGATGTCGATGTTGCCGCTCGCGTTGCCCGCCACGCCGATCGAGTCGACGCCGTCGATGTCGAGGCCGCGCAGGGTGTGCACGAGCGCCTCGGTCTCCTCGCTGGTCGGGCCCGATTCGGGCAGGACCTGGAAGGCGGCGACGGTGCGGTCCTCGGAGGTGCCGATCGGCGCGACGGCGACGACGCCGTCCTGGTCGGCGAGGGCCTGCGCGATGTGGAGCTGCGCGGTCTGCGCGGCGGCCTCGTCGGGGCTGCCGGGGAGGGTCGCGACGACGAGCAGCGGTCCGTTCTGGCCCTCGCCGAAGCGTTCGGCGACCGTGGCGTACGCCTGGTACTGGGTGGTGTCGTGCGCTTCGGAGGAGCCGTCGGGCAGGTTGAGGCGCATGTCCATCGCGGGGACCGCCACGACCAGGAGCGCGCCGATGCCGACGAGGACGCGCAGGAGCGCGCTCGGCGTGCGCATGGCCTTCACCTCGCGCCCGTCCGCGGCGGCGGTCTCGGGCGCCGGGTGCTCGGCGTCGAGCGCGGCGCGCTCGGAGCGGCGCAGGATCCTCATGCCCGCCAAGGCGAGCAGGGCCGGGATGAAGGTGACGGCGACGAGGACCGCAACGGCGACGCACAGCGCGCCGACCGAGCCCATGAGGCCGAGGAACGGGATGCCGGTGACGTTCAGGGCCGCCAGCGCGATGAGGACGGTGGCCCCGGCGAACACGACGGCGTTGCCGGAGGTCCCGGTGGCGAGGGCGATCGACTCGTCGAGGTCGTAGCCCTCCTTGAGCTGGCGGCGGTGGCGGTTGACGATGAACAGCGCGTAGTCGATGCCGACGGCGAGGCCGAGCATGAGGCCGAGGACCGGGGTCACCGAGGCCATGTCGATCACGCCGGAGAGCGACATCGTGGTCATGGCGCCGACGCCGACGCCGACGAGGGCGGTGAGCAGCGGCAGGGCCGCGCCGATGAGGGTGCCGAGCATGACGATCAGGGCTGCGGCCGCGACGACGAGGCCGACGACCTCGCCGGCGCCGAAGACGCTCGGCACGGATTCGAGCATGTCGGAGGAGTAGTCGGCCTCGACGCCGTCGATCGGGTTGTCGTCGAAGAGGTCGGTGGCGGCGGCCTTGGTCTCGGGGGTGACCTCCATCTGCGGTTCGGTGAAGGCGATGGAGACGACGGCGGCGCTGCCGTCTTCGGCGACCAGGGTGATGCCCGAGGCGAGGTCGAGCAGGGTCGCGCCCTGCTCGAGGGCGGCGGACCGGGTCTCGAGTTCGGCGAGCCCGGCGTCGATCTGGGCCTGCTGGGCGTCGAGTTCGGCGGAGTCGCCGGCCTGCTGCCGGGCGAGGTCGAGCTGCGTCTGTGCACCCTCGAGTTCCGCTCGGCCCGTTTCGATCTGGGTGCGGCCGTCAGCGATGGCCGCGACCTGGGCGGCGCGTTCGGCCTCGGTGGCGAAGGGGTCGACGGCGGTCTCGATGCCGTCGAGGTCGCCGGCGCGGGCGACGAGGTCGCTGATCTGCGCCTGCTGCTCGGCGGTGAACGGCTTGCCGTCGGTCGTGCTGAGGACGATGGTGCCGGTGCCGCCCGCGGCGGCGGGGATGGCGTCCTTGAGCTGCTCGGTCACGGCGTCGGTGGGCGTGTCCGGGATGGTGAACGCGGTGGTGAGCGTGCCGCCGAAGAGGACGAAGGCGGTCGCGGCGGCCGCCAGGAGCAGGGCCCAGGCGGCGATGACCGTCTTGGCGCGGCGGGCGCACCAGCGTCCCACGCGGTACAGGAATTCAGCCATGTCGGCCTTTCGGTTGCTGAGGATCGGTCAGGCTTCTGGTTCGCGCAGGACGGCGACCAGGTGGTCGAGCAGGTCGTTCCAGACGCGGCGGGAGGCGGCGGTGTCGGTGCCTCCGGTGGCGGCCGTCCAGTGCCCGACGAGGCCGACGAGGCCGCCGCAGAAGGCGGAGACGAGGAGGGCGACCTGGAGTGCGTCCGCTTGCGGGTGCTGCCGGGCGATCGAGGCGGACATCCGCTCGGTGAAGAGGGCGATGGCGCGCTGCATGAGCACGGCCCCGCGTTCGGACGGCTGCTCCGCGTCGGCGCCGAGGACTTCGATGAGGTAGGCGACGGTGGGCACGAGGTGCTCGGCCGAGCCCGCCGCGGCGAGGTCGCCGAGGACGGTCGCGCCGTCGCCGGAGGCGTTGGCGGCCTCGGCCTCCATGGCGTCCACGATGTCGACGAGCATGCGGCCGGCGGCGGCGGTGACCGCGGCTTCGAGGGAGTCGAAGTGGTTGAAGACGGTGCGGCGGGAGACGTCGGCGGCGGCGGCCAGTTCGTCGACGGAGAAGTCGGTGGAGCGGCGCTCGCGCATCAGGGCCGTGGCGGCGTCGAGGATCGCCTTGCGGCTCCGGGCCTTCAGGGCGGCGCGGCGGTCGACGGGCTCGGGTGTCGCGGACATGCTCATTACACTAAGTGCAACGACGCACGGAGTGCAAACACTGCGCCGCGTGGTTCCGGCCACAGGACCGACTGATACCGGAGTGCGGCTTCCAGTACGGATTCGCGTCACTTCGGTGCGTTAATGTGGAGCGCGACACATGGGGGCGATTCGGGTTTAAGCGAGCGGAGAGACGGTTGCGCGCTGGGCAGGTCGTGGGCGATCGGTACAGGTTGGAGGAGCGGCTCGGTTCGGGCAGCCAGGGGCAGGTCTGGCGCGCGGCCGACCTGCGGCTGCGCGAGCGGTCCGTGGCGCTCAAGCGGGCCCTCACCGGCGGTGACGCGGCCGCTGCCGCGAGGGTCCGGCGCGAGGCCGAGGTGCTCGCGAGCGTCAACCACCCCAACGTCGTCACCGTCTACGACGCCGTCGAGGAGGACGGCGACTGGTGGATCGTCATGGAGTACGTGGACGGCCGCACCCTCGCCGACACCGGCACGATGGGGGCCGAGCAGGCCGCGCGGTACGGCGCGCAGCTCGCCGGCGGCCTGGAGGCGGTGCACGCCAAGGGCATCCTGCACCGCGACATCAAACCCGCGAACGTCATGGTCACCGCGCAGGGGCACGCGAAGCTCGCCGACTTCGGCATCGCCCGGCAGGTCCACACCGAACCGACCCTCACCGGGACCGGCGCGGTGACCGGCACGCCCGGCTACGTCGCGCCCGAGGTCGTGCGGGGCGCCAGCTTCTCCCCCGCCGCCGACGTCTTCTCCCTGGGCGCCACCATCTTCCATCTCGTGGAGGGCACCTCGCCCTTCGGCGAGGGGAACGCGCACTCGCTGCTGTGGCGGACCGCGCAGGGCGACCGCGTCGAACCGAAGCGGGCCGGGGCGCTCGCGCCGCTGCTCGACCGGCTGCTCGAGACCGACCCCAAGCGGCGCATCAAGGTCGGCGAGGCCCGCGTCGCACTCGGGAAGCTCGGCGGCGAAGCGGCGATCGGGGCCGCCAAGCGTCCGCGGCGCTCGTGGGTCTGGGCCGGGGCCGCCGCGACGGCGCTCGTCGTGCTCACCGCGGCCGTGTGGAACGGCATGCGCGACAACGGGTCCGAAGCGGCCCAAGAGGACCCGCCGGAACTCGACCCCTGGGACTTCGTCGGCGACCAGATCACCGCCGACCCGTGCTCGCTCTGGGACGAGGCGGCGCTCGGCGCCTACGGGCCGACCGAGATCGACGCCGACAACGGCCCCTTCGAAAGCTGCGACCTGCGCATCGAGAACGACACCGGCGGGGTGGACCTCAACCTCTACTTCTACGAGACGAACGGCAAGCCCCACCAGCAGGGCGACGTCTCGATGGTCGGCGAGTTCGGCCTCATCAGCGACGAAGGCTCGCACGACAGGTGCACGCGGACCCTGATCTTCCCCGACGGCGAGCACTTCGTCGAGATGTACGCCAAGCAGGATCCCGGCGAGGACACCGAGATCTGCCCCATCATCGACACCGCCGCGAACGCCGCCATCGCCGTGGTCGCCGAGGGCCGCCCGCTCCCGCGGCGCGAGCGCGAGGAGGACCCCGAGTCGCTGTTCCACCTCGACGCCTGCGAGCTGCTCGACGACGAAGCGCTCGAACGCTTCCCCGGCGTCGCCGCGGACGATCCGCTGGAGGGCTTCGGCGGCTGGACCTGCGCGTGGACCAGCACCACGAGCGAGACGGTGGTGCGCGTCCTCTTCGACCGCGACGACCCCCCGGAGGCCGACGACGGCCAGCGCCTCCAATACGCCGGCATGGTCGCGTACAACGAGGGCGACCACTGGAGCGAGGACGACTCGTGCCTGGTCAGCGTCGTCTACCGCCAGTTCACCAGCGCCGAAGGGGACGGCACCATCACCGCCGAGTACCTCAGGATCTGGGTGATCGGCGACGACCCGGTGGAAGAGCTGTGCGACCTCGCCGAGGCCATGGCCGGGCCCGCCGCCGAGGCCCTGCCTGACGCGTAGCCGCTTGCGGCGCTCGGGCATCGCGTCCCCGCCCGATGCGAACGAAGCGGCTCGGGACGGGTCCCGGGGGACCATGCCAGGCTGAGCGCAGGAAAGGAGGTCGCCATGACCGACATCTCCCAGGTCGAGGGGCTCGAACCGCTGCAGCCGAACCACGCCAGCCTCGCGTTCGGCGTGCCCGAGTCCGAGCCGGGCACGCTCTACGCCCTCTCCGTCTCCGGCGGGGTCCGCTTCCGGCCCAAGGAGGAGCGGGTCGTCCTCTTCGGACGCAACCGGCCCGATGTGCACGTGTGCGTCGGCGGGGACGACCGCCGCGTCAGCCGCAGCCACGGCCGCCTCGCCCGGCGCGGGGACCACTGGTGGCTCGCCAACACCGGGCACCTGCCGCTCCAGCTGCCGGGCGCGCGGATGCTGTTCCCCGAGGACGAGGCCTACCCGCTCGACACCGGGTACACGCCGGTGTTCATCAGCGGCACGGCGCGGCGGCGCCACCTCGTGGAGCTGTACGTCGCCGGCGTCGACGGCCGCCTGCCCGCACCCGCACCCGCGGCGTCCACGTTGAAGGACAAGCCCTGGAAGCTCGACGCCGACGAGCGGCTGGCGCTCGTGTGCCTGGCCCAGCGGTACCTCCTGCACGACGCCTACCCGCAGCCGGTGTCGTGGAAGCAGGTCGCCGCCGAGCTCGCGGAGCTGCGGCCCCGGAGCGGCTGGCGGCCGAAGAAGGCCGAGCACCTCGTCGCGGGGGTGCGCCGGCGCCTGTCGGCCGCGGGCGTGCCGGGCCTGACCCGCGAGGAGGTCGGGGAACCGGTGGGCAACATGCTCAACCACAACCTCGTCACCGAGTTGCTGCGCACGCGCACCCTCGTGCCGCCCGACCTGTTCGTGCTCGACAGCGCCTGAGGCCGAATCGGACCGGACCGGCGCCATCGCGGCGCCGCGTCGTGGAGAATGCTGTCCATGCTCATCGTCGTCCAGATCCTCGCCGCGCTCGCCGGCCTCCTGCACGTCTACATCTGGGTCATGGAGTGCCTGCGCTTCTCCGACCCGAAGGTGCACCACGGCGTGTTCCGGGTCGCCGCCGAAGACGTCGAGACCGTCCGCTCCTGGGCCTTCAACCAGGGCTGGTACAACCTGTTCCTCGCGATCGGGGCCCTCGTCGGCGTCGCCGTGGTCAGATCCGAAGCGGCCGTGGGCATGACGCTCATCGTCTTCGCGTGCGCATCGATGCTCGGCGCGGCCCTCGTGCTGGTGCTGAAGGACCGGTCGATGGCCTCGGCGGCGCTGAAGCAGGGCCTGTTCCCGGCGCTGGCCCTGATATTCGCGTTGACGCAGCTCTAGTCGCCCGCGATAGCCTGACGTTCCCCTCGGCGAGAACGGAGAACGAAGTGGACGATCGGCGATTGGTGAAGGTCTCGAAGTACCTCTCGCGGCATCTGCGCCACGAGCCGGAGCGGCTCGGCATCGAACTCGACGAGCACGGCTGGGTCGAGGTCGACGCACTGCTCAAGGCCCTTGAGGACCGGAACTTCCAGGTCACCCGCGAGGAACTGGAAGAGGTCGTGGCCCGCAACGACAAGCAGCGGTTCGCCTTGCGGGACGGCAGGATCCGGGCCAACCAGGGCCACACCGTGGACGTGGACCTCGGTCTCGCCCCGGCCGCGCCGCCGCCCGTGCTCTACCACGGGACCGTCGGCGGCTTCGTCGCGACGATCCGCGAAGAGGGCCTCAAGGCCATGGACCGGCACCACGTGCACCTCTCCCCCGACCGCGAGACGGCGGTCAAGGTGGGGTCGCGGCGCGGCAAGCCCGTGGTCCTCGTGATCGACGCCGAGCGGATGGCCGGTGCGGGCCACGCGTTCTACAAGTCCGAGAACGGCGTCTGGCTCACCGACCACGTCCCGGCGTGGGCCGTCATGTTCCCCGGCTGAACGCCGGAAACGCCCGGGGCCGCCTCCTTGCGGGAGGCGGCCCCGGGCGTTCGCGTACTTAGCCGACGGCGACCGGGACCGGTTCGACCGCGTCGGCGGCCTTGCGGGTCTTGATGACCGCGACGGCGATGACCAGGGCCGCCGCCGCGAGGCCGGCGGCGATGCCGTACCCGAGGCGGAAGCCGCCCGTGAGGGCCTCGGCCTGCGCCGCGCCGCCCTCGAGCAGGGTGCCGGTGCGGGCCGAGACCGCGGTGCTGATGACCGCGAGGCCGACCGCGCCGCCCACCTGCTGGGCGGTGTTGAACAGGCCGGAGGTGACCCCGGCGTCCTCGGGCCGGGAGTCGGCCATGCCGAGGGTCATCAGGGCGGGCATCGCCAGGCCGAAGCCGAGCGGCGCGGTGATCATGCCGGGCAGGACGTCGGCCAGGTAGTTGCCGTCGGCCCGCATCTGGGCGAAGAGGACGAAGCCGACGACCATGAGCGACAGGCCGGCGAGCACCATCGGGCGGGCCCCGAAGCGGGTCAGGAGCCGCGGGGCGAGCGCCATCGAGACCACCGCGATCACGATCGGGGCGGGCAGGAACGCGAGGCCCGCCGCCAGCGGCGCGAACTCGAGCACCTGCTGGAGGTAGAGGACGGTGAAGAACATGAACCCGAAGGCCGCGCCGACCATGAGCGACTGCGAGAGGTTCGCCCCGGCCACGTTGCGGGAGAACAGGATGCGCAGCGGGATCAGCGGCGCGGCGGCCTTCGCCTGGCGGATGAAGAACCCGGCGAGCAGCGCGATCGCGAGGGCGCCCATGCCCAGGGTGCGGGCCGAGGTCAGGCCGTACCGCTCGGTCTCGATCAGCGTGTAGACGGCGAGCATCAGGCCCGAGGTCACCAGGGCCGCACCGATCACGTCCGCTCCGGCCTTCAGGCCGATGCCGCGGTCGGCGGGCAGGAGCTTCCAGGCCATCGCGGCCACGATGAGGCCGAGCGGCAGGTTCACGTAGAACACCGACTCCCAGCCGAGGGTCTCGGTGAGCACGCCGCCGACCACGCTGCCCGCGGCACCGCCGCCCGCAGAGGCGAAGCCGTAGAGGCCGATGGCCTTCACCTGGTGCTGCGGTTCGGGGAAGATCGTCACGATCATGCCCAGGAGCCCGGCGGCCGTGATGGCGCCGCCGATGCCCTGCACGAAGCGGGCGGCCAGCAGGAAGCCCTGCGAGTCGGCCAGCGCCGCCGCGACGGAGGCGAGCGTGAAGAGGGCCAGCCCGGCGAGGAACACCTGCTTGCGGCTGACGAGGTCGCCGAGCCGGCCGGCGAGGAGCAGCAGGCCGCCGAAGGGGATCACGTAGGCGTTGACGGTCCACACGAGATTCGCCTGGCTGAAGGCGAGGTCCTCGCGGATGGCCGGGAGGGCGATGCTGACGATGTTCTGGTCCAGGACGATCATGACCTGGGCGGCCGCGAGTGCGATCACCGCGAGCCAACGGGTGCGAAGGCGCTGCGCTGCAATGGGTGACATCGGGTGCTCCTGATAGAACGGCGGGCTCGGAAACCCGGCTTGGGGAACGTTTTGTTCCTGGGGTAATCATGTGTTCCAATGGAGCGATCCGTAAGAAGGCACTTTCATGTGCCAGGGGGTACAGGGATGTTCCTGTCCAGGTCGACCGGCCTTTTCCCTGGATGTGACGTGCGACATAGGTGCTCGCGGTCTCGCCCGGCGGCACCGCACCGCTGCTGAGGAGTGGACCGATGAACGACGACGACTGCGTGCTGCCGAAGTCCGACGTGCAGGCCGAGGCCTGCCCGATCGTCCAGATCATCGACCGGGTCGCGGGCAAGTGGTCGGTCTCGATCCTGGTCGCGGCCATCCGGAAGCCGGTGCGCTACACCGAGCTCGAGCGCTCGGTCCCCGGCATCAGCCGCCGGATGCTGACACTGACCCTGCGGAACCTGGAACGCGACGGCCTGCTGGAGCGCACGGTCTACCCGACCGTGCCGCCGAAGGTCGAGTACAGCGCGACCCCGAGCGCGCGGGAGCTGTACGGGCACCTGACGGGCCTGCTCGAGTGGGCCGAGCGCCACCAGCCCGACATCATCGAGGCCCGGAAGGCCTACGACGAGCAGGCGCTCGCCGCGTGAACGCCGGGCGATGAAACGGAGGAAGCACCGCGCCGCCCCGAAGCGCTTCATCGTGGTCGGGAGGACGCCGCCCGGGTCGTGGCCCGTGGAGGTGGGCGTCCACCCCGCCGGCCGCGACTCCGTCGTCGCGATCTCGGTCGGACCGCACCCGATGGACGCGGGCGGCCTGGTCGCCCTCGCGGCCGTCCTCGACGAATCGGGGACAGGCCTGAACCCTGCGTTCGCCGAGGAGTTCGACGCGACGGCGCTGCACTGGCTGGTGCCGCTGCTCGTCCGGCTCCACGCCGGCGAGGACGTGAAGGACGACATCGTGGCGGGCTACCGGGCGCGGCACGGCAGGCCGCCCGAGCGGCGTCCCTGACCCGGGGACCGGACGTCTTGCTCCTTGCGGGTCAGGCGAGTTCGGCGAGCAGCGCCCGGTGGATCGCCGGGCCGGCGGCGAGCACCGAGAGGGCGCCGTCGCCGTAGTCGACGCCGTCGAGGTCGGTGACGAGCAGGCCCGCCTCGCGGCAGATCACGGTCCCGGCCGCGACGTCCCAGAGGTTGACGCGTTCGTGGAAGACCGCGTCGACCCGCCCGGCCGCGAGCCAGCACATGTCGAGGGCGGCGGTGCCGAGCATGCGGATGCGCTGCACCTTCGGCACGATCCGCTGGAGGGTGGCGAGGCGGCGGAGGTTGCGCTTGTCGGCGTCGGGTCCGACCGAGAAGTCCCCCATGGCGACCACGGCCTCGGCCAGGTCCGCCGGTCCGGTCGAGCGCAGAGCCTGCTTGTTCAGGGCCGCGCCGTGGCCGAGCGCGGCGCTGAAGCGCTCTTCGGACATCGGGGCATGGACGACGCCGACCACGGGCATGCCGTTGCGCACCAGGGCGAGCGAGACCCCGAACATGGGTGAGCCGTGCGCGAAGTTGATGGTCCCGTCGATCGGGTCGAGCACCCATTCGTAGTGCGACTCGGTGTCGCCGGTGCGGCCCCGCTCCTCCCCCAGCAGCGGGATCTCGGGGGTCTCCCGCTCGAGGAAGGCGCGGACTGCGTCCTCTGCGGCGTAGTCGAGGTCCGTGGCGAAGTCCCGGTCGCCCTTGCCGCTGATGGAGCGCTCGCGCCCGATGCCCTCCCGGATCGCCGCGACGGCCGTCTCGGCCGCCTGCTCCGCCGTGCCCAGGAATTCCAGCAGCTCGCTCATTATGCAGTTCCCGCCTTCGTCTCGACCCACCCCGACGGATTTCATCCTAAAGGTGCAAGACCATGCGGCACTTGGACTCCCAGTGCGACGTTCTGCCCGATTTTCCCGGCGCACCCGGAAGGAGGGCCCGGTGCGGCCCGCAGTGCGGGCCGCACCGGCCCGTTCCGGCCGGCCGGTCGGCAGCCGCACGCGCATGGGCGCCGGTCCCCTGGTCGCCCTGCGGTGGGAGCGGATCAGTGCGGCCTCGGCGGCCTTGCGTCCTTCGTCCGGTGTGGCCGGTCCGCAGGGCCGGACGCGTCGCGGTCGCGCACCTGCGCGGTGATCCAGACCCGGCCGTCCCGTTCGACCGGTGCGACGGAGGCGTCGACCGTGAGTTCCGCCACGTCCGCACCGCCAGGTCCGGTGGCCCGGGTCGGCCGAAAGCTCCGAAAACCTTTTCGGCCGGTCGGCTACAGTCGAGCCCAGCCCGGAGGAAAGGACGCCGCCGCGGGCGGCGCCCGTCGGGCTCCGGCCGAAGGAGGACGAGTGGCCCGAACCCCCGCGCCGCGCGGCACACGCGCCACCACACTGTCCGATGTGGCTCGTCTATCGGGCGTCTCGATCGCGACGGCATCGAAGGCGCTCAACGGCCGCGACCATGTGCACCCCCAGACCCGCGAGCGGGTCCTGGAGGCCGCCGCGCAGCTCTCCTTCTCCCCGAACTCCCTCGCCCGGGGGCTGCTCGCCGGCCGGACCGGCACTGTCGGGCTCCTCACCTCGGATCTGGTGGGCCGCTTCAGTCTCCCGATCCTCATGGGCGCGGAGGACGCGTTCGGCGCGGGTCAGGTCTCGGTGTTCCTGTGCGACGCGCGCGGCGACGCGATCCGCGAGCGCCACCATGTGCGGGCCCTGCTGAGCCGCCGCGTGGACGGGCTCATCGTGGTGGGGTCCTCCACGAACCCGAGGCCGCCGCTGGCCGTCGCCGTGGACGTGCCGGTCGTGTACGCCTACGCGCCTTCCGAAGCGCCCGAAGACCTCTCGATCGTGCCCGACAACGTGAACGCCGGCCGCATGGCCGTCGAGCACCTCATCGCGTGCGGCCGCACCAGGATCGCGCACATCAGCGGCGACCGCGAGTACAGCGCCGCTCGCGACCGCGCGGCGGGCGCCCAGGCGGCCCTCGACGCCGCCGGCCTCGAGCTCGTGGGCGAAGTGGCCTACGGCGCTTGGGAAGAGGGCTGGGGCCGTGCGGCGGCCGGGATGCTCCTCGACCGCGAACCGGACGTCGACGCGGTGCTGTGCGGCTCCGACCAGGTCGCCCGCGGCGTACTCGACACGCTGCGCGAACGCGGCCGCCGGGTCCCCGAGGACGTGGCGGTCATGGGCTTCGACAACTGGGAGGTCCTCGCCACCGGCGCCCGCCCGCAGCTCACCAGTGTGGACATGAACCTCGAAGAGCTCGGCCGCGCCGCCGCCCGGGCCCTGTTCGCGGCGATCGACGCCGAGCACGGCCCCGGCGTGCGCACCGTCCAGTGCCGCGTCGTCGTGCGGGGCTCCACCGCGTCCGCGGGCTGAGCACCTGCCGGGGACCGCCGGTTCACGACGCCCCGGTGCCCGGCGGCTACGGCCGCCGTCTCCGGCGCCCCGCACTGGGGGCGACCGCGGGGGCCTAGCGCGCGGGCACGTGGCAGTCGGCGAGGTGGTCGTCGACCATGCCGATGGCCTGCATCATCGCGTAGGCGGTGGTGGGCCCGATGAACTTGAAGCCGCGCTTCTTGAGCGCCTTCGCGAGCGCGGTCGACTCAGCGGTCACCGCGGGAACGTCGGCGATCCGCTCCGGGCGCGCCCGCGGCTCGGGGGCGAAGGACCACACGAGGTCGCTCAGCCCGCCGTCCAGCTCGGCGGCGGCCCTGGCGTTCGCGATGGTCGCCTCGATCTTCATGCGGTTGCGCACGATGCCAGCGTCGCCGAGGAGCCGCGCCGCGTCCGCCTCGGTGAACGCGGCGACCTTCGCGATCGCGAAGCCCGCGAAGGCCTTCCGGAAGGCCTCGCGCTTGCGCAGGATCACCAGCCACGACAGGCCGGACTGGAAGGCCTCCAGGCTGACCCGCTCGAACAGGGCGTCGTCGCCGCGGATCGGCCGGCCCCACTCCTGGTCGTGGTAGTCCCGGTAGATCTCGGGGGACGCGCCCCAGGGGCACCGCGTGAGGCCGTCGTCTGCTTCGCTCACCGTTGACTCCCGTCCCTCGTGCGAACCGCCCCGAGCGTACGCGCCGCCACCGACGATCCGCCCCACCGCACTCCTGGACTGTCACACCCTTGTTGCAAGATACTTGCAATAGAGTCGTGCAAGTCCCCCGACGCGAAGGAGCCCCCCATGACCACCACGCCCACCGGCCACACCCTCCCCGACCTCATCATGGCCTGGGGGCGCGGTCGCGCCCACTCGCGAACCACCGCCCTGCCCGAGCCGATCGACGGCGGCTTCCGGGTCGCGGTCGGACCGCCCAGCACCGAGATCCGCGAGGTCTTCCACACGTACACCCCCGAGTCGCTGGCCGCCGCCGCGGCCCGCCTCGACGAGCCCGGCCACCAGGTCATGATCGCCGGCCCCTCCGCGCTGCTCGCCTCGACCGTGCCCTCGACCTGGACGATGGACGATCGCGGCCACCTCATGACCGTCCCGTTCGCCCATGACCACTACGCGGTCCCCGAGGACTACCGGCTCCTCCTCGAGAGCGAGGGCCCGCTCACCGTCGCGCGCGTCTTCCACCGCAACGGCGACCTGGCCGCCTCCGCGCGGCTGGGCCGCGACGGCGAGTTCGGCGTCTTCGACAAGGTCGTCACCGCCCCCGCCCACCAGCGCCGCGGCCTCGGCTCGCTCATGATGCGGGCGCTCTCGGGCAGCGCCCGGGCGCAGGGCATGCGGTTCGGGCTCCTCGTGGGCAGCGACGACGGCCGGGCCCTGTACGAGCACCTCGGCTGGTCCTTCGTCGCCGACTTCCCGGGCGCGCGCAGCAAGCGCGTTTAGGCAATTCGGTTGCCGCGGACCCGCACCGCTGCAACAGTGAAGCCCATGATGAGCGAAGCCGGGCACGATGCGGCATGGATCGCCGCCAACCGCGCGATGTGGGACGAGCGGGTCCCGCTGCATGCCGCCAGCGCCCTGTACGACCAGGAGGGCTTCCGCGCCGGTCGCGACGAGATCCGCGACTTCGAGGCGGCCGAGGTCGGCGACGTGACCGGCAAGCGCCTCCTGCACCTGCAGTGCCACATGGGGCAGGACACGCTCTCGTGGGCGCGCCGCGGCGCCGCGAGCGTGGTGGGGCTGGACTTCTCCGAACCCGCGATCGTGGTCGCGCGCGGCCTGGCGGCCGACATCGGGCTCGCCGACCGCGCGGCGTTCGTCGTCTCGGACGTGTACGAGGCGCCCGCGGCCGTGCCGGACGAGGACTACGACATCGTCTACACCGGTATCGGGGCGCTGTACTGGCTGCCGGACATCGAGCGGTGGGCCGAGACGGCCGCGTCGCTGGTCGCGCCGGGCGGCTTCCTGTACCTGGCCGAGTTCCACCCGTTCCTGAACGTCTTCGGGTGGGAGAGCGTCACGGAGGCCAAGGAGGACTACTTCCGCTCCGAGCCGCTGGTCACGGACGAACCGGGCTCGTACGTCGAGATCGAGGCGGAGACCATCGACAATCTCAGCTATGCGCGGATCCACACGCTCGGCGACATCGTCTCGGCGATCTGCGCCGCAGGGCTCCGCCTCGAGTTCCTGCACGAGCACGGGGTGACGGTGTTCCAGCAGTTCCCCGAGCTCGTGCGGGGCGACGACGGGTACTTCAGGCTGCCGAAAGGGCGGCCGCAGCTGCCCCTGATGTACTCGCTGAAGGCGTCCCGGCCGGTCTAGGGCCTCCTGATGCTCAGGACAGGCCCTAACCTGGGGTGGTGACGCAGTCCTATGTCGAGCACGAGCCCCGGCCCGAACTGGCCGGCGCGGTACGCGCCCTGTGGGTGCAGCGCACGGAGGCGACCGCGTTCGTGCAGCGGAACCTGCCGCACGGCGGGGTCGAGATCCACGTCCCGATCGGCGGCCGGCCCGAGCTGGTCGGACCGCTCACCGGCCCGAACCTCGAGGTCGTCCCGCCGCACACCACTGTCATCGGGGTGCGCTTCCACCCCGGGGCGGCGCCGCCGCTCCCGACGGTCCTGGACGATCTCGTGGACGGCCGGGTGGCGCTCGCGGACGTCTGGGGCGGCGCGGTCGACCGCCTCGGCGAAGCGATGGCGAACGCCGCGGGACCCGACGCGGCGCTCGAAGTCCTGCAGGACCACCTCGTCCTCCGCGGTGCCGACCGGGTCGATCCGCTCGTCCGGGAGGCGGTGCGGCTGCTGATGCCGTGGCGGCCGTTCGCGACCGGGGCCGTCGCCGAGCACCTGGCGATCTCGCCCAGCCAGTTGCGGCGCCGGTGCCTGCACGCGCTCGGGGTCGGCCCGAAGACGCTCCAGCGGACGCTGCGGTTCCAGGGGTTCCTGGCGCTGGCGCAGGCCGACGTCGGCGCCGCCTGGCGCGGGAACGCCGTCCTGGCGGCCGAGGCGGGGTACGCCGACCAGGCGCATCTGAGCCGCGAATGCCTCAGCCTGACCGGGCTCACCCCTCGGGAGCTGGTGGGCAGGTGCGAATGCGGGCACGACCACGCCGCGTCCTACAAGCCGTTCCTCGCGAACCGGACCGTGCCGCTGCACCGGTGAAGATGCTCGATTCGTTCAAGACCGGGCGGTGGGCCGGCCACTAGCCTCGGATCCATGATCGACACCGCACGACTCCGGGCCCGGTTCGAAGGCGAGGTGCTCGACGCCGGCTCGCCCGGCTACGAGGCCGCGCGGCTTCCCGCCGTCCCCGGCTTCGACGACATACGCCCCCAGCTGGTCCTGCGGTGCCGCTCGGTCGCCGACGTCGTGCTCGCCCTCGGCTGCGCGCGGGAGTCCGGTGTGCATATCGTCCCTCGCGGCGGCGGGCACTCCTTCGCGGGGCGGTCGACGACGGACGGGATCGTGCTCGACCTGTCGCACCTGGACGAGATCACTGTGGACGGTGAACTGGCCCGGATCGGGGCGGGCGCCCGGCTGGCGCGGGTGTACGAGGCGCTCCATGGGCACGGGCGGACCCTTCCGGCCGGCTGCGGGCCGACCGTCGGGATCGCGGGCCTCACCCTGGGCGGCGGCTTCGGGCTGCTGGGGCGCAAGTACGGGTTCACCGCCGACAGCCTCGTCGGCGCGCAGGTGGTCCTCGCGGACGGCCGCGTCGTGGACTGCGACCAGGAGCGCGAGCCGGACCTGTTCTGGGCCTTGCGGGGCGCCGGCGGCGGGCAGTTCGGGGTCGTCACCGACCTGGTCTTCGCCACCGTTCCCGAGCCGGTGGCGATGCCGTTCGCGATGCACTGGGCGCGAACCGACGCCGCGGCGGTGATCGCAGCATGGCAGCGCTGGGCCCCGGACGCGCCCGACGACCTCACCGCGAACCTCACCCTCGCCGCCGACCCGGGCGGACCGGGCGAGGTCGTCCTGTTCGGCGCTTCCCTGCTCACCGCAGCCGCGACGAGGGAACTGCTGACCGGGTTCCGGGCCGCCACGGCAGCGGACGCGGACCTCGCGATCGGGGAGGCCAGGCCCTACCACGGCCTCAAAGCCGCGCTCGCCGAACAGGACCCGCACGAGCGGCCCGCGTCGGGCCTGCGGATCCGATCGGAGTGCTTCGCGACGTTGATGCGGCCCCGGACGATCCGGGCCCTGATCGACGCCTTCGCCGAGCATCGGGACGAGCGGCGGCGGCTGACGTTCATGCCGATGGGCGGGGCCTACAACCGGGTGCCCGCGTCCGCGACGGCCTTCGCCCACCGGGGCGAGCGGTACCTGGTCGAGCAGGTCGCCGAGGCGGGCTCGGCGTGGGTGGACGCGTCCTGGGCGATCGCGCACGCCGACGGCTCGGGGCGGGTGTACCCGAACTTCCCCGATCCGGCGCTGGAGGACGGCCCGGCGGCGTACCACGCCGAGAACCTCCCCCGGCTCGCGGCGGTCAAGGCCGCCTACGACCCCGGCCGACTCTTCACGTTCCCGCAATCGATCCCGCTGCGGGCCGATGCAAACCTGAATGGAGCAGAACAATGACCGAAGTGCACCCGTTCCTCTGGTTCGACGACCAGGCCGAAGCGGCCGCGAACCACTACACCTCGATCTTCGACGACGGAAGGATCACCCGCATCAAGAAGAACGGCTCAGCCGGCCCCGGGGAGCCCGGCACCGTGCTCACGGTCGATTTCGAACTGGCCGGACTCAGGTTCACGGCCTTGAACGCCGGGCCGCAGTTCCCGTTCACCGAGGCCGTCTCGATCATGGTCACCGTCGACACGCAGGAGGAACTGGACCGCTACTGGGCCGCGCTCATCGCGGACGGCGGCGAGCCGGGCCCGTGCGGCTGGCTGAAGGACAAGTTCGGCCTGTCGTGGCAGATCTTCCCGAAACTCTGGTGGGAACTGCGCTATGACGGCGAACCGGCGAAGTCCGAGGCGATCATGGCGGCGATGCTCAAGATGGGCAAGATCGAGTCCTCGGTCATCCAAGAGGTGTACGACAACGCCTGAGGCGGTGTTTCCCGCGCTCGGGGAGTGCGGCCCCGCCGGCTCCGATCACGGAGCCGGCGATCCGGTGCCGGGCCGACCGCTCCGAGGTTCCTTTGACACGGCTCCGAGCGCGAGCGGTGGTTCCGCACGCAGTATTCGGCGGACGAACTGCCGGAAAGGGGCACACGGTGAGGACGAAGCAGCAGGAGGCGCCGACCTACGAGGGGCGTCGGTACGCGAAGCAGGACGAGGAGCTGGCCGACCAGGGCCTGCAATTCGACATCGGGACGCTCTTGAGCCGGCGCGGGGTGCTCTTCGCCGGGGCGGGCGTCGCGGTGGCGGGGCTCGCGGCCTGCGGGACCGCGGACACGGAGGCCGACGGCTCGGGTTCGAACGGTTCCGGGGACCTGACCGAGATCCCGGAGGAGACCGCGGGACCGTACCCGGGCGACGGTTCGAACGGCCCGGACGTGCTCGAGGAGAGCGGCATCGTGCGCGGCGACATCCGCTCGAGCTTCGGCACGGGCGGTGCCACCGCCGAGGGGGTGCCGTTGACGCTCCAGTTCACGGTGTACGACATGGCGAACGGGAACGTGCCGTACGAGGGCGTCGCCGTCTACGCGTGGCACTGCACCCGCGAGGGCGAGTACTCGATGTACGGCGAAGGGCTGGAGGGCGAGAACTTCCTGCGCGGCGTGCAGATCGCCGACGCGGACGGCGTCGTGTCCTTCACCTCGGTCTTCCCCGGCTGCTACTCGGGCCGCTGGCCGCACGTCCACTTCGAGGTGTACCCGGACGAGGGGTCGATCACCGACAGCGCCAACTCGATCGCGACCTCGCAGCTGGCGTTCCCCGAGGACGTCTGCGACACGGTGTACGCGGAGGAGGGCTACGAGAGCTCCGTGGAGCACCTGACGCGGATCACCCTGGAGTCGGACGGCGTCTTCAGCGACGACGGCGGCGAGTCCCAGATGGGGAGCGTGTCCGGCGACGTCGCGAACGGCTACACCGTCTCGCTGGCAGTCGGCGTGGAAACCTCGACCGAGGCGGGCGGCGGTGGCGGCGGCGAGCCGCCTGCGGGCGAGAGGCCCTCCGGGGATCCGCCTTCGGGCGAGCCGAACGGGGGCTAGGCGCGAATGGCCGCCCCCGCGACGGGGACGGCCATTTCCGTGCGTCAGTGCAGGACCACGAGTCCGGTCTCGCCGAAGACCGTGGCCGCCAGCGACGGCCGGTTGCCGGACTTGACGAGGAGCTTCGCGCCGACGGCCGCGAGATGCGGTTCGATCCGCTCGGGGTGCGGGTGCACGGCTTCGAGGCTCACCAGCGGCACGACCGGCAGGTTCGCGGCGGGGTGCACCGCCCGGCCCCAGTCGATGAGGAACGGGACCAGTCCGGTCTGGCCGCGTTGGAGGTCGAGCGTGAGCTTCCAGGAGAGCTGCTCGCCGCCGGGGGCCTGGCGCGACATCGCGTGCGGCTCACCCGGGTCGTAGCCGGCCTGGCGGGAGGCCGCGACGGCCGCGTCGATGTCCTCGACGCGCACGGCCCAGGTCGCCACCCGGGCCTCGGTGAGGCCGTCGATCCCGAACGGGCGCGGCCCTTCCGGGTCGCCCTGCTCGGGGTCGGGTCCGATGATCTCGAGATAGCCGCCCTCGCCGAGGCCGAGCAGGAAGTTCCTGGTGCCGCGGCCGGGGTGGACCCCGCCGGGGACCGGTCGGGTCCCGGTGAGGCGCGTGATCTCCGCGACCGTGGCGGCGAGATCGGGCGTGGCGAGAACGAGGTGGTCGAGTGAGGACATAAACCGCAGTTTAGTCACTGTGAGCCACTGGCGTAACGGGTGTCGCAGGTACCGCCTCAGGGGCGCTCCGGATGGGCGAGCATCTGCAGCATGTCGTCCCCGGGCTCGGCGAGGACCTTCTCCGCGGCCGATTCGACCGCTTCCTCGGCGTGCTGCCGGTGGTAGTCCAGGCGGCAGCCGTCGGGACCGTACGCGGGATCGGGCGGGGGCGGCTCGGTCTCGCGGCGCATGAGGTCGCCCATCCCGTGCTCGAGCAGCCCGAACGCGTGCTCGGCGGCGGAAACGGCTGCGTGGTGGACCACCTCGACCGGTTCGCCGGCCAGGACCCGCCGGACGTTGACCTCCACGATGATGTGCTGGGTGTGCAGCACCTGGGAGGCGATCAGTCGCGAGGTGAGCGGCGGGTTCCCTTCCTCGATCAGCGCCTCGGCCAGCAGCACCGCGGACTGCCGGCGGTAGTCCATGGCCCTGATGAGCAGGGACGGTGTGGCGATGATGAGGCGCTGGACCCGAAGGAACACCGGGTCGTCCTTCAACCCCACCTGCGGCGCGCGGCACTCCAGCAGGTGGAAGTAGTGCTCGCGAAGCGCCTCGAGCGGCGTCTGCCCCCTGGCCCGTTCGCGCACGATCCGCGCCGCATCGCCGGTGTGGCGCTTCATGCCGCCGATGACGAGGTCTTCCTTCGTCGGGAAGTAGTTGAACACCGTGGCCTTGGAGACTTCGGCCGCGGCGGCGATCTGGGCGACGGACACGTCCTCGAAGCCGCTCGCCTCGAACAGGTCGAGGGCGGTCTTCCGCAACAGCTCCCAGGTCGCGTTCTTCTTGCGCTCACGCAGTCCCGCCTTGTGCTCCACCCCTTAACTATACCAGATCAAAATCTGAACCGGGAAAAAACTTGTACCCGGTCAAATTCTACTGCTATCCTCGACGACATGACAGGAAAACCACCCGCACCCCCGGCCCCGAAGGCGGCGGACGACGAGGAGGCCTCGCCTGAAGGCTCGGTCGTCCGGCTCCTCGCCGAATACCTGCGACCCCACCGCCGCACCCTCGCCCTCACCGTCGTGCTCCAGATCCTCGGCACCATCGCATCCCTCTACGTGCCGACCCTCAACGCCGACCTCGTGAACCACGGCGTCGCCACCGGCGACACGGCCTACGTCCTGCGCCACGGCGCATTCATGCTCGCCGTCACCGTCGTCCAGATCACCGCGTCCGGCTTCGCCGTCTACTTCGGCGCCCGCACCGCCATGGGCCTCGGCCGCGACCTCCGCGCCGACCTCTTCGCCCAGGTCCAGCGCTTCTCCGCCGCCGAGATGGACCGCTTCGGGGCGCCCTCCCTCATCACACGCGCCACCAACGACATCACGCAGATCGTGACCATGCTCGTCATGGCGCTCACCCTGCTCCTGACCGCGCCCATCGCCGCCTTCGGCGGCCTCGCGCTGGCACTGAGCCTCGACGTGCCCATGACCGGCGTGCTCCTGGCCGCCATCCCCGTGGTCGCCGTCGCCATCGCCTGCATCGTCATCGCGATGGTCCCCGCCAGCCGCGTCATGCAGCGGTGCATCGACGGCATCAACCGCGTCATGCGCGAGCACATCACCGGCATCCGCGTCATCCGCGCCTTCGTGCGCGACGGCCACGAGCAGCAGCGCTTCAGCGAGGCCAACGCCGAGCTCACCGCGGCCTCCCTCCGAGTCGGCCGCGTCCAGGCCTTCTTCGGCGCCACCGCGATGATGTTCGGCAACCTCACCTCGATCGCCATCGTCTGGATCGGCGCCGGCCGCATCGCCGACGGCACCATGCAGATCGGCGACCTCATCGCCTTCCTCACCTACGCCGGCATGATCCTCGGCGCGGTCATGATGTCCATGGGCGTGTTCATGATGGCCCCGCGCGCCAAGGTCGCGGCCGGGCGCATCCGCGAAGTCCTCGACACCGACCCGAGCATCGCCGACCCCGCCGAACCGGTCACCGAACTCGTCGGAATCGGCGAACTCGAACTCGAAGGCGTCACCTTCCGGTACGCCGGAGCCGAAGAGGCCGTCCTCCGCGGCGTCGACCTCGTCGCCCGGCCTGGCCAGACCACCGCCGTCATCGGCTCCACCGGTGCGGGCAAGACCACCCTGCTCCACCTCATCCCCCGCCTCTTCGACGTCGACGCCGGGCACGTGCGCGTCGACGGCGTCGACGTCCGCGAGATGGACCGGGCCCTCATCGCCCGCACCATCGGGCTCGTCCCCCAGCGCGCCTACCTGTTCTCCGGCACCATCGCCTCCAACCTCCGCTACGGCGACCCGGACGCGAGCGACGACGACCTCTGGCGCGCCCTCGAGACCGCTCAGGCCGCCGGCTTCGTGCGCGCCATGCCCGACGGGCTCGACACGGTCATCGGCCAAGGCGGCACCACCGTCTCCGGCGGCCAGCGCCAGCGCCTGGCCATCGCCCGGACCCTGGTGGCGCGCCCCAAGATCTACCTGTTCGACGACTCGTTCTCCGCGCTCGACACCGCCACGGACGCCGCGCTGCGGGCCGCGCTCGCCCGCGACATCGCCGACGCCGCGCAGGTGATCGTGGCCCAGCGGGTCTCGACCATCCGCGACGCCGACCGGATCGTCGTGCTCGACGCCGGACGCGTGGCCGGCACGGGCACCCACGAAGCGCTGCTCGCGGGCAACGCGGTGTACGCCGAGATCGTCAACTCCCAACTCACCCTCCAGGAGGCGCTGTGACCATGATGGGAGCCAGGCCCGGCGCACCGGGCTCGACCAAGGCCGAGGACTTCCGCGGCACCGTCCGCCGCATTCTCGACCTGCTGCGCCGCAATCCGCTGCGGCTCGCCTCGGTCGTCGGGTTCGGCGTCCTCATGGTGGCCGGCATGCTGTCGATCCCCACCGTGCTCGGACGCGCCACCGACCTCGTGATCCAGGGCGCGACCACCGGAAGCGGCCTCGACTTCGCGGGCCTGGCCCGCCTGCTCGGGCTCGCGGTGGCGCTGGCCCTGGCGACCTTCGCCATCACGGTCCTCAACGGCCGCACGATCGCGAAGCTCGCGCAGGAGATGGCGTTCGACCTGCGCGCGGAGGCCGATCGGAAGATCTCGGCGCTCCCGCTGCGGTACTTCGACTCCCGCTCGCGCGGCGAAGTGCTCTCGCGGGTCACCAACGACATCGACAACCTGACCCAGACCGTCGGGCAGGTGACGCAGCGGGTCGTGCAGGGCATGCTGTTCCTCGTCGGCGTGCCGATCATGATGCTCACGATCTCGCCGCTGCTCACCCTCGTGGTGCTGCTGACGATGCCGCTCACGGTGATCGCGGCGCGGGTCATCGGCAAGCGCAGCCAGCCGCGGTTCGCCAAGCAGTGGGCGACGACCGGGAAGCTCAACGGGCACGTGGAGGAGATGATCACCGGCCACCAGCTCGTGACCCTCTTCGGCCGCCAGGCCCAGGGCGCGGCCCGGTTCAAGGAGCACAACGAGGAGCTGTACGAGACCACCGTGCGCGCCCAGTGGGTCGCGGGCCTGCTCGGCCCGGCGATGGGGTTCCTCGGCTCGGTCACGTACGTGCTCGTGGCCGTGGTCGGCGGGCTCCAGGTGGCCGCGGCGGTGCTGACCTTCGGGCAGATCCAGGCGTTCATCCAGTACACCGGCCAGTTCTCGAACCCGCTGAACATGCTCGCGGGCATGTTCGGCCAGATCCAGTCCGCGGTCGCCTCGGGCGAGCGGGTCTTCGAGTTCCTCGACGCCGAGGAGCAGCGCCCCGACCCGGTGGCGGTCGGCGCCGAGCTCGAGACGGTGCACGGGAGGGTCGCCTTCGAGGACGTCTCCTTCCGCTATCTGGAGGACGAGCCGCTCATCGAGCACCTGTGGCTCTCGGCCGAACCGGGCCAGACCGTGGCGATCGTCGGTCCCACCGGCGCGGGGAAGACCACGCTCGTCAACCTGCTCATGCGCTTCTACGACCTCGATGCGGGCCGCATCACCGTCGACGGCGTCGACGTCTCCACGGTCGAGCGCGAGCGGATGCGGCGGCGCATCGGCATGGTCCTGCAGGACACCTGGCTGTTCGACGGCACCATCGCCGAGAACATCGCCTACGGCAAGCCGGAGGCGACCCGGGAGGAAGTGGTGGCGGCCGCCTCGGCGGCGCACGCCGACCACTTCATCCGGACGCTCCCGGACGGCTACGACACGGTGGTCGGCGCCGAGGAGGGCAGCCTGAGCGCAGGTGAGCGCCAGCTGGTGACGATCGCGCGGGCGTTCCTGATCGACCCGTCGATCCTGATCCTCGACGAGGCCACGAGCTCGGTGGACACCCGCACCGAGATGCTCGTCCAGCAGGGCATGGTCGCGCTGCGGCAGGGCCGCACGAGTTTCGTGATCGCCCACCGGCTCTCGACCATCCGCGACGCCGACGTGATCGTGGTGATGGAGCACGGCCACGTGGTCGAGCAGGGCGACCACGACGAGCTCCTCGCCTCCGGCGGCGCTTACGCCCGCCTCTATGAGGCCCAGTTCGCGCAGCCCGCGATCGAGGAGGAGCCGGCCGGCAAGTAGCCGAGCCGGTCGGGGCCCGCGATAACCAGCGAAACCAGGAAGCGAGGCCGGTGGGCCGGGGCGAGAGCCCGGCCCACCGGTCACGTCTCACAGGCTCGACTGCGCGGATCCCCGTACCACCGGGAACCGGATCGGCTCGGCAGCCGCGTTTTCGGGGCGGCCTGGTTCACCGCCCCAAGGCGTTTACGGTGAAGGCATGCGACTCACCAAGTTCGGCCATGCATGCGTCAGGCTCGACACCGACGGCGGTGCCTTCGCGATCGATCCGGGCGTGTTCTCCGATCCCGCGGCCCTCGACGGCGTGGAGGCCGTGTTCATCACCCACCAGCACCCGGACCACTGCAACGACCCGGAACTGCGTCGACTCCTCGAGGACCAGCCCGAGACCAGGATCTACGGTCCCGCATCGCTCACCGAGGTGCTCGGCGGGCTCCCGTTCACCGTGGTCGGCGCAGGTGACGCGATCGCCGTGGCGGGCACCGAGGTCAAGGTCATCGGACGGCATCACGCGGTGATCCACCCCGACCTCCCGGTGGTCCCGAACGTCGGCTACCTCGTCGACGGGGTATTCCATCCGGGCGACGCCCTCACGGTCCCCGGCGAACCCGTCCGGGTCCTGCTCGCGCCGGTCGCCGCACCCTGGATGAAGCTCTCCGAGGCCGTCGACTTCATCCGGGCGGTCGGCGCGCCGGTCGTGCACCCCATCCATGACGCGATCCTCAGCAAGGACGGCATCGTCATCGTCGACCGCGTGCTCACCGACCTCATCGGCGACCCGTTCCAGCGCATCGCCGACGGCGCCGCGGTCACCGTCTGATCCACCGCAATGACCAGCGGGTGCGGCTTTTCAGCCGAAGGCCGTGAAGACGCCGTACGCCGCGCTGATCCCGATCGCCGCCCCGCACACCACCAGCGCCCCGGCGACGACGCCCCAGTCCGACGGGTGCATCCGCTGCTCGCGCGCATGGGTTCGGGGGATCTCCGAGTCGAATCCGCGCGCGTCCATCGCGGCCGCGAGGCGGCCTGCCCGGCGGATCGCCCCGACGAGCAGGGCGAACATGGTCGAGGCGAAGAGCCGTGCGCGCCGGACCGGGTTCCAGCCGCCTTCCAGGCCGCGGGCCCTGCGGGCGCTGGTGATCTGATGCCATTCCGCGCCGAGCAGCGGCAGCAGCCGCAGGGCGGCGAGTGCGCCGATCGTGAACCGGGCCGGGGCGCGGAGCTGCTGGGTGAGGGCGTCCGCGAGGTCGGTCGGGTCGGTGGTCGCGAAGCCGAGGACGCCGGCGGTGGCGGCGACGCAGACGCGCAGGCCGATGGCCGTGCCGCCGAGGAGCGCGCCGGTGCTGATCTCCAAGGGGCCGAAGTCGATCAGGGTGCGGCCGGTCTGCTCTGCGGCGAAGACCGCGTTGACGATGACGACCGCCGCGGCGGCGAACCAGAGCCAGCGCAGCCGGCGGGCGAGTTCGGCGATGCGGATGCCGCTGAACGGGACGACGGCGAGGAGCGCGGTGAGCAGGAGCAGCGGCGTGAGCCAGTCGGAGGCGATGAGCGCGGTGGTCGAGACGGCCGTGACCGCGGCGAGCTTCGCCACCGGGTTGACGCGGGCGATGGGGGCCTGCGCGTCGCAGACGGGCGCGAGGGTGATGGTCATCGGCGGCGCTCCTCGGCGATGCGGCCTTCCCGGAGGACGAGTTCGCGTCCGGCGAGGGCGGCGGCGAAGTCGCGGTCGTGGGTGACGGCGAGGAGGGCGGTGCCTTCGTCGCGGATGTCGGCGGTGAGGTCGACGAGTTCGCCCCAGGTGCGCCGGTCCTGCCCGAATGTGGGTTCGTCGAGGAGGAGCACGCCGGGCGCGGCGGCGAGGGCCCCGGCGACGGAGAGGCGGCGGGCCTCGCCTCCCGAGAGCGTGTGGGGGTTGGCGTCGGCCAAGGGCGCCAGGCGGAGTCGTTCGAGGAGTTCGGTGACGCGGGCTTCGGTGCGGTCCTTCGGCCAGCCGGCTTGGCGGGGCCCGAAGGCGAGTTCGTCCCGGACGCTCGCGGTCACGAACTGGTGCTCGGGGTCCTGGAAGACCGAGCCGACGCGGGTCGCCAGGCGCCGGGCGGCCAGTTTGTGGAGGGGCCGGGGTTCGCCGGGCACGGTGGTGGCGCCGCGGGTGGGTTTCGCGAGCCCGCCCGCCAGGAGCGCCAGTGTGGACTTGCCGGAGCCGTTGGCTCCGGTGACGGCGAGCAGTTCGCCTTGGCGCAGTTCGAAGGCGACCTCGTCGAGGGCGGGCCGGTCGGCGCCGGGGTGCGTGAAGGCGAGGGATTCGCCGCGGAGCGCCACGTCTCCGGCGGCCCGGGCCGGCCGGGTCGGCAGCGGCACGCCGGGGACCCAGACGCCTTGGGCGGCGAGGTGGTCGCCGTGCTCGACGAGGACGGCAGCGGCGGGGCCGTCGGCGAGGAGGGTGCCGCCGGGCCCGAGGGCGATGACGCGGTCGACCAGGTCGAGGATCTCGGCCACCCGGTGCTCGACGACGATCAAGGTCGCCCGGGTGTCGGCCAGCGCGGACCGCAGTGCGTTGCGGACGTCTTGGGCGCCTTCGGGGTCGAGGTTCGCGGTGGGCTCGTCGAGGAGGATGAGGTCGGGGCGGCGGGCCAGGACGCCGGCGAGGGCGAGGCGCTGCTGCTCGCCCCCGGAGAGGGCGTGGGTGGCGCGGTCGACGCCGTAGGGGAAGCCGACTGCTTCGAGGGCTTCGTGGACGCGGGGCCAGATCTGGTCGCGGGGCAGGGCCTGGTTCTCGAGGCCGAAGGCGACGTCGTCGCCGCTGCGGGCCATGACGAGCTGCGTTTCGGGGTCCTGGAAGAGGATGCCGACGCGGCCCTGCTGCTCGGCGGCGGCCTTGCCGTCGATGAGGACGTCGCCGTCCTGCTCGCCGGAGTCCTCGGTGAGGAGTCCGGCGAGCGCGGCGAGCAGGGTGGACTTGCCGGACCCGGAGGGGCCGAGCAGGAGGACCCGCTCGCCGGGTTCGACGCGGAGGTCGACTCCCGCGACCGCCTGGGCGCGGCGGCCGGCGTGGCGCCAGGCGAAGCCGCGGAATTCGACCGGGATCATGGCGGGGTCAGATCCGCTGGCGTTCGCGGCCGGCGGGGAAGCGGTCGAGGACGCCGGTGGGGAGCATGGCCTTGACGAGGGCCTTGGAGCCGAGTCCGGCGACGACGGCGCTGGAGGCGGCGGCGATGGCGACGTACGGGACCTTGAAGGCCCAGAGGTCGGCGGTGGGGTACCAGTAGAAGACGTCCCACAGGGTCCCGGCGATGCCGGCGAGCGCGCCGGCGGCGAGGGCGGTGTACTTGCCGAAGTGGCGGTAGCGGCCCGCGGCGAAGGGCAGTTCGCCGCCGAGGCCTTGGAGCAGGCCCTGGTAGATGACGGTCATGCCGTAGGGGGAGCCGAGGAGCAGCGACATGAGGGCGGCGAGTCCTTCGGTGAAGACGCCGGCGCCGGCTTTGCGCACGATGAGGGGCGCGAGGACGGCCGGGATGAGCCAGAGCCCGTAGATCACGGCGGAGAGCGGCGGGTAGAACGACAGGGCCGGGCTGAGGACGGCCCAGACGAAGTTCCAGGCCCAGAAGACGACGCTGAAGGCGACGGCGAGGACGGCGCAGGTGAGGATGTCGACTGTGCGCCAGCGGCCGGGGGCGGCGAGGGCGGGGCTGTCGGGCATGGGCATGCCTTTCACGAAATTCATGGACACGACGCGACAGCGGTCGACGAACGACTTCCTCCGCCGGTATTACCCGGATCAGGTGTGAGGGTCTGCGGTCGGTTCCGCACTCTCAGCCAATCGGCTCCCCTGTCGCTTCCGACGTTAACACCAGGCGACGATTCGTGACCCGAGGCGATCCCGACAGGTGGCGCCGGACGCTCGGCGTGCACGCCCGATCGCGGGGGCGGGGCATCGGCCGGGCTGGGTACATTGCCGTGATGACGACTGAACGGGATTGGGAGCGGGTGCGGCGGGTGGTGGCGGCGCTGCCGGAGGGCACCTGGACCTCGTACGGGGACCTCGCGGAGCTGATCGGCACGGGCCCGCGCCAGGTCGGGGCGTACATGCGGGACGGTGATGTCCCGCAGGCGTACCGGGTCCTCACGGCGGGCGGCACGGTCTCGGAGGGCTTCCGCTGGGCGGACGGCCGGACCGGCCGCGATGTGCCCGACCTCCTGCGTGCGGACGGCGTGACGGTGAGCGCGAAGGGCCGCGCCGACCGCGCCCAGCGCATGTCGGTCTACGACCTCAAGCTCCTCGCGGCCGAACTCGACGAGGACGATCCGACACCGGACGACGAAGACGACTGGGAATAATCCGCCGTATCGTGATATTTCCGGCTTTAAGGACCCGGCCTCGGCGAGGCCTGCGAGCGCAATCGGCGAGGTTCAAAAGGATGCGCCGGGTAGGGCATCGATCCTTCGAACACGATACGAGCGATCCTCCATGCGCTCGCCCGTCAGTGCAGCGCCGCGTCGGGTTCCGTGAGCCGCCACGAGGTGAAAGCGACGCTGAGGCCGGCGCGGCTCGGCGCGCAGCAGTAGGGTCCCGCCTGGGCCGCGGCGGCGGGGTCGAGCGGGGCGAGGCGCACGAGCCGCCAGGGCTCCTCCTCGACGCGGGCGCGGATGATGACGGCGTCCTCGAAGCGGCCGGCCCGGATGGTGACCTCGCGCCCGGCCCAGTCCGGGACCGGCGCAACGGACCAGTCGGACTTCCCGGCGGTGACCACGGCGCCCACTTGCGGCGCGCCGTCGGCGAACTCGACCCCGGCCTTGATCCAGTGCTCCGCGTCGACGCGGATCATCAGACCGGCCTGGTCGAACTGCGCCTCGAACGCGGCGATGAAGCTCACCTCGACCGCGCTGCCGCGGTCCCAGTCGTCCAGGAGCGCGTGCTCGTCCTCGTGGACGAACCCGTACCCGGTGTGCCGCCACGCGTCGCTGCCCTCGGCCGCGGTGACCAGCAGCCGGCCGTCGTCGGACTCCTTCGCCGCGACCGGCAGCGTCGTCCATGCGCCGCACTTCCATGCCAGTTCCCGGCCCGCAAGCGTCGCCGAGGCCGGGTTGTCGTTCGGTGCCACATCGTCCATCGCTCCGAGCCTACTGTCGTCACGGGCCGTCACACCAGTGCGGTACAACGGTCCCTATGGCAGGAACAGCGACGCTCAGAGACGAAGCCGAGACACTGCTGCGCGCCCTCGCGGGCGAGCACGCGCGGCTCCGCGAAGACCAATGGCGGGCGATCGAGGCGCTCTGCGACAAGGAACCGGACGACAGCGGCCGCCGCGTACTCCTGGTGCAGCGCACCGGGTTCGGCAAGTCGGCGGTCTACTTCACGGCCACCTCGCTCCTGCGCCGCCGCGGCGCGGGCCCCACGGTGATCGTCTCGCCCCTGCTCGCGCTCATGCGCAACCAGATCGAGGCCGCCGAGCGGGCCGGGGTGCGCGCCCGCACCATCAACTCGGCCAACCCCGAGGACTGGGACGCGATCGCCGAGGCCATCGCCGAGGACACGGTTGACGTGCTGCTCATCAGCCCCGAACGGCTCAACAACCCCGCGTTCCGCGACTACCAGCTGCCCAAGCTGGCCGCCGGGTGCGGCATGCTCGTCGTCGACGAGGCCCACTGCATCTCCGACTGGGGCCACGACTTCCGGCCCGACTACCGGCGCATCGCCACCTTCATCGAGGACCTGCCCGACAGCGTCCCGGTCCTGGCGACCACCGCCACCGCGAACGCCCGCGTCTCCGACGACATCGCCGAGCAGCTGGACAAGAAGGACGCCGCCACGCTGGTCCTGCGAGGCAGCCTCGACCGCGAGTCCCTGCGCCTCTCCGTAGTGGACATGCCCGACAACGCCCACCGCCTCGCCTGGCTCGACGAGCAGCTCCCCCGCATGGACGGCTCCGGCATCGTCTACACCCTCACCGTGGCCGCCGCCGAGGAGGTCAGCGACTACCTCGCCTCGCGCGGCCACGCCGTCGGCTCCTACACCGGCCGCACCGACAACGCCGAACGCCTTGAGCGCGAGGAAGAACTGCTCGGCAACCGCATCAAGGCGCTCGTCGCCACCAGCGCCCTCGGCATGGGCTTCGACAAGCCCGACCTGGGCTTCGTCGTCCACTTGGGAGCGCCGTCCTCCCCCGTCGCGTACTACCAGCAGATCGGCCGCGCCGGCCGCGCCCGCGAACGCGCCGAGGTGGTGCTCCTGCCCGGCAGCGAGGACCGGGCGATCTGGGACTACTTCGGGTCGCTCTCGTTCCCGGCCGAAGACGCGGTGCGCCGCACCCTCGAGGTGCTCGCCGCCGAAGGCCGCGCCCTCTCGACCGCCGCCCTGGAGACCCGGGTCGACCTGCGCCGCACCAGGCTCGAGATGATGCTCAAGGTGCTCGATGTGGACGGCGCGGTGCGCCGCGTGAAGGGCGGCTGGGAGGCCACCGGGCAGCCGTGGGTCTACGACGCCGACCGGTACGCGAAGGTCGCCGCGGCCCGCACCCACGAGCAGCGGCGGATGCTCGCCTACGAGGCCACGACCGAATGCCGGCTCGAGTTCCTGCGCAAGGAGCTCGACGACGCCGAGGCCGCGCCGTGCGGGCGCTGCGACAACTGCACCGGCACCCGCACCGAAGCGGGCGTTTCGGCAGAGGCGGCCGCGGGCGCGGCGGCAGCGCTGTCGAAGCCGGGCGTGCCGTTCGACCCCAAGCGCATGTGGCCCACCGGGTTGCAGGCCATCGGGATCGACCTGAAGGGCAAGATCCCGGTCGAGTCGGGCGCCGAGCCGGGCCGGGCGCTGGCGCGCCTGTCGGACATCGGCTGGGGCGGCCCGCTGCGCGAACTGCTCGCCGACGGCGCCGACCGGGAGGTCCCGGAGGACGTGTTCAAGGCGGTGGTGCAGGTCCTGGCGTCCTGGGACTGGGCGCAGCGGCCCGCCGCGGTGGTCTCGATGGGGTCGCTCTCGCGCCCGAGGCTGGTCGACGGCCTGGCCGGGCGCCTCGCGCAGCTCGGCCGCATGGAGTATCTCGGCGCTCTCGGCCGCGCGGGCGGCACCGGTGGCGGGGCGCACCGCGCCAACAGCGCCCAGCGCCTCCAGCAGGTCCTGCACGCGTTCACCGTGGACTTCCCGGTGCCCGCTTCGAGCGTGCTCCTGGTGGACGACGTGCGCGACAGCGGCTGGTCGATGACCGTGGCCGCCATGCGGTTGCGCGAGGCCGGGGCGACGGCCGTGTACCCGCTCGCGCTCGCCTTGCAGGCCTGACGCGCAGGGCGGCCTGGTACTTGGAGCGTGTCTCAGTCGGCGAGTTTCTTGCAGCAGGCGACGGCTGCCGCGAGGGCGAGGAACGCGGCGGCATCCGCACACGATCGACACCACACTCGGTGCACACCAGGCGATGTCGGTGCTTGGCACCCCAAAAGAGCGTCTCGACGCCCTTGGTGAAAGGTAGGGGCATGTCTGCCTACGAACCGATGTCCTTCCACCTGGAGACCGAACGGCTGATCCTGCAGCCGTGGGCCGAGACGGACGCGGAGGCGCTATGCGCCTTGCACGCTGAGCGCGGCGATGGGAATCTGACGGTCGAAGAAGCCCGGGAGCTCATCGCGAACGGTCTCGCGTCCGCGGCGAGCTCCGGGATCGCCTTGCTGCCCATACGCCGCCGCGTCGAGAACGATTTCATCGGCTACTGCGGTCTGCTGGTCGGCCGCGCCACGATCGAAGAGCCCGAGATCGCCTATGAACTGTTCCAGCGCGTCCACGGCAACGGCTACGCGACCGAAGCCGCCCGCGCAGTCCTCGACGCCGCGATCGCGACCGGCAGGAGGCGACTGTGGTCGACCGTCCGCACCTGGAACACGGCATCGTTCCGGGTCCTCGACAAGCTCGACTTCGAGCGGGACCACACCACCACCGACGATCGTGGCGACATCGTCTGGCTCACGCGAGCACTGCCCTGACACTCCGGCTCCCGCGAGGTTCTCCCGCTCACCTTCGACACCAACTGGGACAAGCTCTCAGGCGCGCAAAGGGCCCGGCGGCGATGCCGCCGGGCCCTGCTCCGTCTCGAAGCCGACGGCTCGCGTCAGGCGATCGCGCGGGACAGCGCCGGGTAGTAGCCGTTGAGGTGGCCCATCTCGTTCGGGTGGTAGGACTCGGCCGGCGGGTAGGTCAGGCCGTTCAGGTAGGCGACGTCGTCGCAGATCGCGTGTCCGGCGAACGCGTCGCGCACGTCCACATAGGTGAAGCCGTGCTCTTCGGCCTTGCCCTGGAGGACCTCGGCGAGCCGGTCGGCCGCTTGGTTCATGCGCACCTGCTCGGCGACGTTCGGCTGCTTCAGTGCGCCGCAGGTGCGCTCGCCGTTGAACAGGCGCGGGTAGCCGAGCACGTAGACGGCGGCGTTGGGTGCGCGGTTCGTGATCGCCCCGTACGCGCCGTCGAGGAGTCCGGGCAGATGCTCCTCGACGAGGGTTTCGGAGGCCTCGATCTCGTCCATGCAGTCGGTGAGGGGCGTGATGCAGGCGGTGACGGCCTCTGCCCAGCCGATGTCGTTGCCGCCGATGGTGACCGTGACGAGGTCGGTCTCGGCGTCGAGCGAGCCGAGCTGCTTGGAGAGGAGGTCGCTGGTGGTCGCGCCCGAGCAGGCCGCGAAGGCCAGTTCGGCGCCGAGTCCGTTCGCGAGGAGCTGCGGGTAGGCCCGGTTCGAACGCAGGCACGTCTCGTCGAAGTAGTCGCCGGTACCGGTCCCTGAAGAGTACGAGTCCCCGAGTGCCGCATACCGTGTCGGGTCGACCTCGACCTCGGCCCGGGCCGCGGCGGCGGGGAGGACGGCGAGCGCGGCGGCGGCGAGGGCCGCGGCCGCGAGGCGGGCAGGGATCATGCGGACTCCGTTCCGATCGGGTTCGGGAAGGACGTTAATGCCCGTACGGCCGCAATCTCGGCGGAAACCCCTACAAATGGCGAAAACTATCAGAGAACCGACGCGGCAGCGCTGTTGCGCAGCGGGAAGTCGGCGCGGCGCCTTCTGCCGGATGGGGCGTCCGCGCCACACTCCTCCCCTACGCTGGAGCCATGGGTGCATCGACGTCGCCGCGCCGCCAGACCATGTCCGATCAGGCCCTGATCGAGGGCACCGGCGCGGACTGGAAGACCTGGCTGGCGCTTCTCGACGAGCGCGATGCGGCAGCGCTCGACCACACCGCGATCGCGCGGATGCTGGTGCAGGAGTTCGAGGTCGACGGCTGGTGGGCGCAGTCCATCACCGTCGGCTACGAGCAGGAGCGGGGCATGCGCGAGCCGGGGCAGCGGCCCGACGGCACGTTCAGCGCCAACGCGTCCAAGACCGTGCCCGGCTCGATCACCGACGTCTTCGAGCAGCTCGCCGACCCGGCCGCGCAGGCCGGGTGGCTCGGCGACATCGAGCTGACCCAGCGCAGCGCGTCGCCGCCGAAATCGGTGCGGTTCGACGCGTCGGACGGCACGCTCGTCCTCGCGAACCTCACCGCCAAGGGCGACGCCAAGACGGCCGTGCAGGTCGAGATCGCCAAGCTCGGCTCGGCCGAGGCGCTCGCCGCCGCGAAGGTGGACTGGAAGGCCCGCCTCGAACGGCTCGCGGAGCGCCTGGCCTAGGGCCCGTCCGGTCCATCAGGGCGAAGACGACCGCGCCGGTTCAGGGGACGGGCCTAGGCCTTCGCCGCCGGGGCGGCGGCGTCGGTCGCCTCGACCGGCGGCTTCGGGGCGTCGTTCGACTGCTTGCGGCCCCTGGAGCGCGAGATCGCCACGCCGACGAGCGCCAGCGCGCCGCCCGCGAGGGTGAGCCAGGTCGGGATCTCGTCGAGGAGGATCCAGGAGAGGCCGACCACGATCGCCGGCACCACGTAGGTGGTCGCGCCGAGCTTCCCGGCGGTGGTGAAGCGGAGGGCGTAGCCCCAGGTGAGGAAGGCCAGGGCGGTCGGGAACAGGCCGAGGTAGAGCACGTGGAGGGTCGCCGAGCTCGGGGCGGCCTCCAGTTCGCTGAACAGGAGCGGGGCGAACGGCAGGCAGAGCACCGCGGCGATGGCGTTGCCGAAGGCGGTGAACTGGAGCGAGGTGCAGTGCTTCAGGGTCGGCTTCTGGACGACGACGCTGATGGCGTAGGTGATGGCCGAGACCAGGCAGAGCAGGACGCCGAGGACCGAGGCGGCGCCGTCGCGGGACATCGAGAGGCTCACGACCGCGACGCCGGCGAAGGAGACGGCCATGCCGATGAACAGGCGGGGCGGGAAGCCCTCTTTGAGGAGCCAGCCGCCGAGGAGGGCGATGAGGATGGGCCCGATGTTGACGATGAGGGCGGCGGTGCCGGCGTCGACGAGCTGCTCGCTCCAGTTGAGGGCGACCATGTAGAGGCCGAACCAGAGGATGCCGGCGGTGAGGATGCCGGGCCAGGCGGCGCGTTTGGGGAGGCCTTCGCGGCGGACGGCCCAGACGGCCAGGAGGACGACGGCGGCGACGCCGGCCCGGCCGAGGGTCAGCGGGCCGGGGTCGAGGTGGCGGCCGGCGTCGCGGATGGACACGAACGCCGAGGCCCAGCACAGGACGGTGATGCCGATGGCGATGGCGGCACGGGGATTGAACTTCTCGCTCACGGGCAGTGGCTCCTCACGGTGGGGCGGGCGGAGCGCCTTGGGTGGGCGGGCGGCTCCGGCCTGGGGCGCTGGTGGCACCGTGGCCAAACCTAGCATCGGGGGTACGTATCCGGTTATCCGTTATTCGACTGTGTTTCCGGATGCGCTGCCGACTGAGTCTCCGGGTGTTCCGGGCGGCTGGATTTTTCGGACTCGTCGTGCGGGGAACCCGATCCGGGTGGGCGGCGTCGAAGGGACATGATGGGACACAAGAGTATGCAACGGTTGATCCCGCTCGCGGCACTCCTGGTGCTGGCGGCGTGCGGGCAGGGCGCGAACGAGGCGGGCTCGGACGGGGCCGGTTCGGCCGCGGACAGCTCGCAGTCCGGCGATGCGCAGTCGGAGGAGCCGACGGTGCCGTCCGACGAGGTGGTCTACCAGGGGGCGCTGACGGTGCTCCAGGGGGTCGAGCGCGACGCGGCGGAGCTGTGCGGCGCGGTGGCGGAGTCGTATCCGCCGCAGTGCGGCGGCCTGCCGGTGACGGGCTGGGACTGGGGCGCGGTCGAGCACGAGAAGGCCCAAGGGGTCCGGTGGGGCTCGTACCTGGTGACGGGGACGTTCGACGGGAAGTCGTTCGTGCTCACGGAGGACCCGGTGCCGACCTCGGAGATCGACATGGCCGACTACCCGGAACTCCAGTACGAGGAGCCGGAGATCGGCGACCCGGCTGAGGACCTGAGCGCGGTCGAGCTGCAGGCGATCGCGGATGAGATCACCGCGGAGTTCCCGCGGTACGTCTACGGCGGCTGGGCCGACGAGCAGAACGGCGTCGCACTGATCGACGCGCTGCTGGTGACCCCGGAGCTGGAGGCGTATGCGGCGGAGCACTATCCGGCCGACACGGTGGCGTTCTCGTCGATGCTGAAGCCGGTGGAATAGCACCTTCGAACAGTGAAGTATCGCGGTTTGCAGTGATACTTGCGCCCTTTGGGACCTCCGCTCTCCGCGAAGCCTCAGAGCCGTAGATGAGTGGAGGAGACCCGGGAGTTCGACATCTACGTTCACTCTTAGAACATGAACGTCTCCCGGGTATTGACACCTCAGTGGCCACCCTTAAGATAGAAACCGGTATCTATCCGGTCGGCCTGCCGCTGCTCGTGCGACGGGCCGGCCGCGATGGACGCGTCTGCGTCATGGCGGACAATGATCCGGCCTGCACCGCCGAACCGAGACGAGGCGGCCGCGCGTTCGCGCGGCAGCTCGGCGGTCGCGGGCCGGAGTCCGGCCGGCCCAGAGCCGACCGGACGGATCGCATACTGGAAAGGGAACCTGGCGATGAGCCGAACCGATTTCACTTACGTGGAAAGCGTTAGCCCTGGCAGCGGGCGGCGCGCTCCGCGGGCGGCGCTGGCCTCCGACGCCGCCGCGCTCAGCCTCGACGGCGAGTGGCGCTTCAACCTGGCCGCCGGCCTCCACGACACCACCGAGGGCTTCGAGTCCCCCGCATTCGACCCCGACGGCGACAGCGCCGGCGCTTGGGACACCCTCGCCGTCCCGTCGATGTGGCAGATGACCGACCTCGACGGCGACGCCCCGTACGGCAAGCCCGCCTACACGAACACGTACTACCCGTTCCCCGTCGACCCGCCCCGGGTCCCGGACGCGAACCCCACCGGCGAGTACCGCCGCACCTTCACCCTCCCCGCCGAATGGCCCGCCACCGGTCGCACCCTGCTGCGCTTCGAAGGCGTCGATTCGGCGTTCGCCGTATGGGTCAACGGGATCCTCCTCGGCGACGGCAAGGGTTCGCGGCTGCCGACCGAATTCGACGCCACCGAGCACCTCGTCCCCGGCGAGAACACCGTCGCCGTCCGCGTCCACCAGTGGTCCGCCGCGTCCTACCTGGAGGACCAGGACATGTGGTGGCTTTCGGGCATCTTCCGGCCCGTCGCCCTGGTCCACCGCCCCGAGAACGGCATCGACGACGTGTTCGCGCACGCTGCTTACGACCACGCCACCGGCCTCGGCACCCTCCGCGTCGAGACCGCCGCGAACGCCCGCGTCACCGTGCCCGAACTCGGCATCGACATCGCCGCAGGCGAGAGCGCCACCATCCCGGTCGAACCGTGGACCGCCGAAACGCCACGCCTGTACGACGCCGTCGTCGCCACCGAGACCGAACGCGTGAGCCTGCGCATCGGCTTCCGCACCGTCACGATCGAGGACGGCGTCCTCAAGGTCAACGGCAAGCCGATCCTCCTGCGCGGCGTCAACCGCCACGAATGGGACCCCGACACCGGCCGGACCCTCACCGTCGAGACCATGCGCCACGACCTCGAACTCATGAAGCGGCACAACGTCAACGCCGTACGCACCAGCCACTACCCGCCCGACCGCCGCTTCCTCGACCTCTGCGACGAACTCGGCGTCTGGGTCATCGACGAATGCGACCTCGAAACCCACGGCTTCTTCCACCACGAGTGGCGGAACAACCCCAGCGACGTTCCCATGTGGAAGGACGCCTATCTCGACCGCATGGCCCGCATGGTCGAGCGCGACAAGAACCACGCCTCGGTCATCATCTGGTCCCTCGGCAACGAGAGCCACACCGGCGAGAACCTCGCCGCGATGTCCCAGTGGGCCAAGCAGCGCGACCCCGGCCGCCCCATCCACTACGAAGGCGACTTCGACTCCCCCTACGTCGACGTGTACAGCCACATGTACACCGACACCGACGGCGTCGACCGCATCGGCCAGAAGGCCGAAGCGCGCACCAGCGACCCCGCGCACGACGAGCACCGCCGCAACCTCCCCTTCATCCTCTGCGAGTACGCCCACGCCATGGGCAACGGCCCCGGCGGCCTCAGCGAGTACCAGCGCCTCTTCGAGCAGTACGAGCGCAACGCCGGCGGGTTCATCTGGGAGTGGATCGACCACGGCGTGCGCATGCACACCGAGGACGGCCGCGAATGGTTCGCCTACGGCGGCGACTTCGGCGAGCCCCTCCACGACGGCAACTTCGTCGTCGACGGGCTGGTCTTCCCCGACCGCACCCCCTCCCCCGGGCTGGTCGAGTACAAGAAGGTCATCGAGCCCGTCCGCATCACCGTCCAGCCCGGCTCGCACGCCGTCGTCATCGCGAACCGCCGCGACTTCGCCGACACCGGCGACCTCGCGTTCACCTGGACCGTCGAGGACGAAGGCGAGCCGGTGGGCCGAGGCGAGCTCGAAGTCCGCGCCGTCGCCGCCGGCGAGTCCGCGATCGTCGCCTTCCCGGCGGCCGTCGCCGCACTCGCCCGAGCCGAGGGCGAACGCTGGCTCACCGTCCGCGCCGTCCTCGCCAAGGACGAGGCCTGGGCCGAAGCCGGGCACGAGATCGCCTGGGGCCAGGCGCAACTCGCCGCTGGCGCGCCCGCGTCAGCCGGCGGGGGCACCGCGCCCGTCGCCGCAGGCAACGGCTACCGCCTCGGCGACGCCGCCTTCGACGCGCTCGGCCGCCTCACCGCCATCGGCGGACTGGACATCGAAGGCCCCCGCCTCGACCTGTGGCGGGCACCCGTCGACAACGACCTGCTCGGCTGGACCCGGCAGATGGCGCCCCTGTGGAAGGACCGCAACGCGGGCCTGGACCGCTTGGAGCACAAGGTCCTCGACATCGAGTCCACTGCGGACGGCCTCACCGTGGCGACCCGCGTGGGCGCCGGCGGCGCCGAGATCGCCATGGGCGCGGTCTACCGCTGGCGCCTGGACGGCGCGCGCCTGTGGCTCACCGTCGAGGTGAACCCCGAGGGCGAGTGGGACTTCCCGCTGCCGCGCCTGGGCGTGCGCGCCTCAGTGCCGAAGGCGCTCAACGAGGTCGAGTGGTTCGGCGGCGGGCCGGGCGAGGCCTACGCCGACACCCGCGCGGCCGCCCGCGTCGGCCGCTTCCGGTCGACCGTCGCCGGGATGCAGACCCCGTACGTGTTCCCGCAGGAGAACGGCTCCCGCATCGACGTGCGCTGGGCCCGCCTCTCCGGCGAGGGCAGGACGCTCAAGGTGCTCGGCGCGCCCGAGTTCGCGTTCACCGTGCGGCCGTGGACGAGCGAGCAGCTCGAAGCGGCGAAGCACACGTACGACCTCGTCGAAGGCGACCGCCTCTACGTCAACCTCGACGCCGGCCTCCAAGGCATGGGCTCGGCCGCGTGCGGCCCGGGCGTCCTGCCCCAGCACCGGCTGCTGCCCGAGGCCACGGCGTTCACGCTGGGCTTCGAAGCGACCGAGTGAGACCCGTGCGACGGGTTCGCGCACAATGACGTGCTCACAAAGGAGCATGCGAGCGTGCACTACCCTGGGTGCGGACCCGTCGCATCCCCCGAGAAACGGTGAGAGAAGGCCCCAGTGCCCAAGAAGTCGAATGCGGAGACCGGCAAGCGCCCCACGATCAGGGACGTCGCCGCGCGTGCCGGCGTGTCGGTGCCGACGGTCTCGCGGGTGCTCGCCGGGAACTACCCCGTGGCCCCCGCGACCCGCGCGAAGGTGCTGCGCGCCATGCGCGAACTCGACTACGTGGTCAACGCGCACGCGCGCGCACTGGCCGGGGCGACGACGAAGACCGTGGCGTTCGTGGTCGACGACGTGACGGGGCCGTTCTACGCGTACATCGCGCGCGGCGTCGAGCAGCAGGCCGCCTCTGAGGGGCGCCTCTGCCTGCTGTGCACCACGCACGGCGACCCCGAGCGCGAGCTGGCGGTGGTGGAGCTCATGCGCGAGCAGCACGCGGAGGCCGTGATCGTCGTGGGCGGCGCCTGGGACGACGACAAGTACAACGAGCGGATGCGCTACTTCGCGTCGGCGCTGGACCGCTCGGGCTCGCGGCTGGTGCTGTGCGGCCGGCCCTCGCTCGGCGAGGACGTGCCCGCGACGGTGGTGCACTACGACAACGAGGGCGGCGCGTACGCCATGACCTCGCACCTGCTCTCGGCCGGGCACCGGACCGTCGCGTACCTCGGCACGGGCATCGGCCACTCCACTACGGACGAACGCATCCGGGGCTTCCGGCGCGCGCACGCCGACTACGGCGTGGACGTCGACGAGTCCCTGCTGATCCCCGGCGAGTTCTCCAAGCAGAGCGGGATCGAGATGACCCGCGGGCTCCTCGCGAAGCGCGACGACGTGACGGCCGTGTTCAGCGCGACCGACATGATCGCCGCGGGCGTGCTCAAGGCGCTGCGCGAGGCCGGGATCGACGTCCCCAAGGACATGTCGGTGGTCGGCTTCGACGACATCCCGCTGGCCTCCGACCTCACCCCGGCGCTCACCACGGTGCATGTACCGCACGAGGAGCTGGGCCGCGAAGCGGTGCGGCTCGGGCTGCGCCGCGAGGCGTCCGCGCCCGACCAGGTCGTCCTCGGCACCCACATCGTGGTGCGCGAGACGGTGGCCCCGCCCCCGCGCCGGGGCTGAGGCCGGAACACACGGATCTCGGGGCCGGGCCGCTATGAGCGGCCCCGCCCCGGTGGTTCCGTGTGACGTGCGGCTCCGGTCAGCGCCGGCCCTCGTCGTCGTCGGTCAGGCCCTGCTTGGCGTCGTGGAGCTTGTCGTCCCCCTTTTCCTTGAGGTCGTGCCACTCCTCCTTCGCCTTGCCCTTCAGCTCCTGCGCGCGCCCCTCGTTAGCGAGGCTCTCGTTGTCGGTCGCGTCGCCGATCTTCTCCTTGGCGCTCCCGACGAGCTGGTCTTTCTTGTCCTTGGCCTTGTCAAAACCACCCATGACTTTCCGTCCTTTCCCGAACGGTAATTGGCTCCGTGGGTGTACCCATCCGGCGCCCGGCCACACCTTCCCCAGGTCAGGCCGTCATTCCACCGGGGTGACGTACACGTCCTGGGCGGGCGGGTCCTGCGGGTACGGCAGCGCCACGACCGGCACCCACTTCCCGCCCGGATTGCCGCCGCGGTTGCTCGCGAAGCTCAGCGCGCCGGTCGCCCCCCGCACCACCTGCTCGCTGTTGAGCAGCAGCAGGTGCTCGCGCACGTCCTCGGGCAGCGGCGCCTCCACCTCCCAGGGGTTCGTGATCCGCACCGCGCCGATCGCCGTCGCCAGCGCGTCGTGGTAGGTCACGGCGTAGCCGTCCGCCAGGCCCGCGGGGTCGGGGCCCACCAGGCGGGAGTAGTGGCCGTGGAAGGCCGCGAAGTCGGCGGGGGCCACGGTCGCGCCGGTGGCCCAGCCGGGGTCGGCCCCGGCGGCGTAGCGGACGTCGAGGTTGGCTTCGAGGATGCGTTCGCCCAGTTCCCGGTCCTGCTGCATGTCGGTGCCGGTGACGCCGAACAGGACCGTGAGGGGCCGGCCGACGCAGGCGCGCACGATCAGCGCCTCCAGGAAGACCTTGAGGTCGGGTTCGCGTCCGGCGAAGAGGACCGCCTCGGATTCGGCCGTGCAGATGTTGCGGGTGATCGGGTCGAAGACCTCGGGTCCGCCGGTGGCGATGGAGCGGCCGGGGAACGGCTGGTGGGAGCCGGTGATGTACTCGCCGAGCTCGGCTTCGTAGGCGGTGCGGAGGGTGGTCGTGTAGCGGTCCTCGGCGGTGCTGTCGTAGACGAGGATCGCCGAGTCGACGTCGCCGCGCGCGTCGAGGTGGCGGCGTAGGGCGACGGCGAAGTCGGTGTTGTTGGGGGCGGCGCGGATGAGGCCGTCGATGAAGTCGTGGTCGATGCCGTCGGCGGTGGTGACGCCGGTGACCATGGGGATGCCGGCGGCGGAGAGCCGCTCGGCCGCGGCCACGGTGCGGTCGCTGCTGATGCCCTGGCCCATGACGGCGACCAGGGGCACCTCGTCGTCGACCATTCCCTCCAACTCGTCGACGACGAACTCCCAGTGGGCCTGCCGCGCCCCTTCGTTGGCGAGGTAGAGCTGGACGAGCCGGGTGCGGTCGCCGAGTTCGGCGGTGCGGTTGGCGCGGTGGAGGGCGACGTAGGCGCCTTCGAGGGCGCTCTGGATCTTGTCGGCGCTCATGGCGCTGTCCGCGGTGGTGGTCATGGTGGTGAGCAGGGCGATCCGCACCAGCGGCAGCCCTTCGGCCGCGGCCTGCTCGGCGGCCCATTCGTTCTCGGCCTTGATGTTGTCCTGGACGGCGGCGAACTGGCCCTGGAAGTGGAAGGAACCGTCCGTGACGCCGACGCATTCGTCCTCGATCTCGCGGACGCCGGAGCCGATGCCGCCGCAGCGGAGCTCGCCGATCGCGGTCGGGCCGAACAGGACGGCGGCGGCGATCACGGCCGCGACGGCCGCGAGGAGCGACGACCGGCGTATGCGGCGGCGGCGCCGGGCCCAGCGCAGGGCGCCGTCGCTGGGCGGGAGGTAGAGGGCCGGGCTCTGGCCGGATCGGTCCGTTGTCGATGCGGAGGTCATTCGTCGTCTCCTCTGTCGGTGCCGGGGGTGCGTCCGTCCGCGACGACCAGCAGCGGCGGCGGCGCGACGCCGAGGCGTTCGAGTTCGGCGAGCTCGGATCGCAGGCGCTCGCGGAAGACCGCGCCGGCCCGGGTGCGGGAGTTGCGCAGGAGGATGACGCAGCGGTACCAGTCGTGCTTGGCGAGGCGGCCGCGGCTGTAGGCGTGGCGGATGTCGGCGAGCATGGCCTCGATCAGCTGGCGGTCGCGGAGGCGGTGCTTGGGGGTGCCGTGCTCGCCTGCGGGGTGGGCCCAGTTGTTGAGTTCGCCGAGGCGCGATTCGGGCACGTGGCGGGGGCCGGGGCGATCGCGGTGCCCGTACCACTTGTAGAACTCGTAGAGGGAGGGGTAGCGGCGTTCGAACAGCCATGCGCCGATCGCGCCCATCAGCGCGATCCTCGGGCCGACCTGGGACAGGAGCGCCACGAGGCCCTGGGCGCTGCGTTTGGAGGCCGCGGGGCGCGCGATGATCTTCCGGGCCGCCTCCTTGAACGCCTTCGTGTAGGCGAGCTGGGAGGTCTCGTCGATGCGCCGCTCGATGACCACGAGGCCCACTTCGAGGCGTCGGAACCACAGGCGCGGGTAGTTCGGGCACGGCATGGCGAGCCGGGCCTTCGCGGCGGCGAGCAGCTTGGGGATGCTCTCGTGGGAGAACTCATGGCAGTCGATGACCACGTGCGGCGTGCGGCCGTCGAGGGCGGCGGCGATTCGGTCGAGTATGTCGGCGGGGGCCGTCGCCGCCAGTTCGAGGTCGTGTTCGGCGGGGGCGGAGGGGCGGCCGAGGAGCGCTTTCACCTTCTCGAATTCGTCCTCAAGGGTCGCTGAAGGCATGGTGTTCCCTTCGGGGTGGCCTGGGGGTGAGGCAGGGATGTCACGTCATCGTGAGGTGTGGCATCGATCCTAGACGATATCGGTGGTCCCCCGGGACCTGTCCCGATCCGGGAACGGTAGGTGACGGATGCCGATTCCGCATGTGGCAGAGGCGAATCGGCGGCTCTGGTCCTCTTCGGAGGGGTCGCCCGCAAGGCTGGGAGGCGAGTGCCCGGCACGCGAGGTGCTGCGGACGGCGCGAGGCAGAATCTTCTGGTGACTTCCAGCGACTTTCAGATCCGCCCCATCCTCCCCGCCGAGCACGATGCGCTCGGCGAGTTGACTCTCCGCACCTATCTCGACGGCGAACTGCTGATCGGCGGCCTCGACGACCCGTACGCGCCGAACCTGCGCGACGTGGCCGGGCGGGCGGCCTCCGCGACGGTGCTGGTCGCCGTCGACGAGCGCGCCGGAGCGAACGAGGAGGGGCCGGCGCTGCTCGGCGGCGTCACGCTCGCGTTCCACGGCAGTCCCATGGCGCAGCTGGCCGGGCCGGGCGAGGCCGAGGTCCGGATGCTCGCCGTCGATCCCGCCGCGCAGGGCCGCGGCGTCGGTTCGGCCCTCGCGGTCGCGTGCGTGGAGCGGGCCCGCGCCGAGCCCGGCGTCAAGCGCGTCGTGCTCTGCTCCCAGGAGGCCATGACGACCGCGCACCGCTTGTACGGGCGCCTCGGGTTCGAGCGCGAGCCCGGGCTGGACTGGTACCCGCTGCCGGGCGTGCGCCTGTGGGCCTTCCGCCTCGAGCTCTAGAGCAGGGCCCCGTACGCCCGCTTGTAATCGCCGAGCGCCCGGTCGACCTCGCCCTCGTTGAGGCCGTACCGGGCCAGTTCGTACTTGTGCCCGGTGGGCCGGCTCGCCAGCGCCTCGTCGAGCGCGTTCGCTTCGGTGCGCCCCCACGGGGCCTCGAGGTGTTCGAAGAGCTGCGGCAGGCGTTCGCGGGCGTCGTCGGTGAGGTCGCGGTAGGGGACGTCGACGACGGCGTAGGCGGGCATGCGTTCGCGGGCGGCGCGGGCGCGGTCGAGGCCGGTCGCGAAGAGCCCCAGCCAGGTCCGGCCGATCTCGTGCGGGTCGGTGTCGCCGGTGTTCACGGCGCTGGCGCTCTCGGTCATCGAGCAGAGCGAGGCGAGGGCGGCGGCCGGGTCGCGGTGGGTCCACAGGATCTGGGCGTCGGGGAAGGCTTTGATGAGCGCTCCCAGGTTCCAGAGGTGCGCGGGTGCGCGCAGGACCCAGCGGCGGCGCGGGCGGCCGTGCTGGAGCACTTGGAGGGTCTGCTTGAGGTAACGGTAGTCGGGGGTGTAGTCGCGTTCGAGCATCCACTGGACGTAGCCGGGCGGTTGGGCGCGCACGAGGTGGCCGATGCCGTGCGGGAGGACCCAGACGTCGGCGTCGGGCTTGTGCGGGTGCATGTCGTAGACGGCGCCGAAGGTGGGGACGGCCTTGTTGAGGAACTCGGTGGCGCGTTCGGCGCGGCGCACGTGGTCGGCGTGCTCGAGGTCGGGGTGCATGAGCTCGTGCATGAGCGGGGAGCGGTGGGTCGCGGGGGCGGCGAGGAGGCGCTGGAGCATGGTGGTGCCGGTGCGGGGGACGCCGGTGATGACGATGGGGCGGCTGATGGGCTCGTCGGCGATCTCGGGGCTGAGGGCGTGGAGCTTGCGGATGCGCAGGCGGTTCTCGAGGCGGTCGGTGACCTCCTGCTGGACGGCGACCCAGCCGGTGAGGGTGAGTCCGTCGATGTCGGCGTAGCCGGCGAGGAGGACGCGCATGTCGTCGATGAAGGCGTCCTCGCCGTGGGCGGTGGAGCCGGTGCGGTGCTCGGCTTCGCGGACGGCGCGGTCGAGGAGGCGGTCGATCTTCTTGCGGCGTCCGGCGATCGCGGGCGTGAGGACGCTGTTGACGGCCTTGAGCCAGGGTGAGACGCGTTCCATCCGTACCACTCCTTGTGTGCCGCTTGCGCTGTGCGTGATGCGTTGTGCCTCTTGCACTGTGCTTCCTACGAAGCGAGGTGAGCCTACATTCGCGTGCGAATGCGGGCCCACCTCAGTGCTCGGATTGTGTTGCGGGACTACCTGGTGTCGACCTGCTGGGCCTCCAGCGGGATGGCCGCCGCCACTTGTGGAGTGAGTTCGGCGACGAAGCGGGGCGACAGGTGGTTGGCGTCGCGGTAGACCAGGAGGTTGCCGACGACGACGGGGCAGGTGTCGTTCTCCATGTCGCACATCCACGGGATCGGGTCGACCACGGTGGCGTCCGTGTCCGCCTCGATCGCCTCGATGGCCGCGGCCCGGCGTTCGGGCCTGGTGGTGGCCTCGGCGATGCCGACGACGCAGGCGGTCACGTTGTCGGAGTGCTCGGCGAGGCACGCGGGGGTGTCGCCGGGCGGGTTCGCGGAGTCGGCCAGGTAGTAGACCCTGTCGGCCGCTTCGTCGAGGCGGTTGAGGCTCTCGGCCCAGCCGTCGGCCCAGGCCTGGTCCGGGTCGTCGGCGAGGATCTCCTTCTCGTCGTAGGAGGAGGCGACGACGACGTCGGGTTCGATCGACTCGATCTCGGCGAACGCCTTCTCCTTCCACTCCTCGCACTCGGTGTAGCGCCGGCCCAGCTGATTGCTGTGCTCGGCGACGTCGGCGACGCTGCAGCCGGCCTTGGCGAGCGGCAGGAGCTTCCAGCCGGAGGCCTCGGCGATCTGGTTGAACGCCGGGAACCACTGGGCGGCATGGGAGTCGCCGAGCAGGACGATGGTCTTCTCACCGTCGGGGTCACCGAACCAGCAGTCCTTCGCGAGGTCGGTGCCCTCGCGCGAGGTGACGCAGTCGTCGGCGTAGAGCGCGGGTTCGTCGCTGCCGGCGGCGTCGAGCGGCGGGGTGAGGTTGGCGGGCACCGATTCCACATCGGAGGATTCGCCGATCATCTCCCAGACCGTGCTGTCGTCGCCGGTGATCTCGGCGGCCTCGTCGTTCTCCTGGGCGGGCATGGGCTGCTGCACCATGAGGATCGACACGGCGAGCATGGCGGTGATGAGCCCGCCGCCCAGCGCGAGCGCCCGGGAGGGCACCTGCACGAGCGGCCGCTTGGTGCGGATCGGGTTCTCCACCAGGTAGAACGTGGCGATGGTGAGCAGGAACGCCACGGCCATGAGCAGCAGGTAGTGGCGCAGCCGCACCTGCTCCAGGCCCATCACGGCGGGGCCGATCATGATGAGCGGCCAGTGCCAGAGGTAGAGCCCGTAGGAGATCTTGCCGACGAACTGGGCGGGCCTGATCCCCAGGAGCGCCCCGGCGCCGAAGCGGTGCGGGACGCACCCGGCGGCGATGGCGAGCGCGCACCCGGCGACGGGCAGCATCGCCGCAGTGCCGGGGAAGACGGTGTGCTCGTCGAGGACGAACACGGCGGCCACGATGAGCACGAGTCCGGCCCAGGAGGCGATCGCGGCGGCCCAGGTCGGCACCCAGGCGCGGATGCGGCCCGCGGCCACGGCGATGAGCGCGCCGACGGCGAGTTCCCATGCCCGCGTGTGGATGCCGAAGTAGGACCAGATGGGGTCCCCGGCGGTCCAGGCGGCGCTGGCCCAGAAGGACGCGCCCCCGGCGACGACGAGGAACGCCGTAATGGCGGCGGTGCGACCCGGTCCCCTGTTGCGGTGGCGCGCCAGCGTGAACTTGCCGGGCCTGCCGAGTTTGGCGCCCAGGAAGACGATCGCCAGGAGCACGAGCGGCCAGACGATGTAGAACTGCTCTTCGACCGCGAGCGACCAGAAGTGCTGCAGCGGCGAGGGCGGGACCTCGGCGTTGAGGTAGTCGGTGCCCTCTTGCGCGAGGCGGATGTTGATGACGTTGAGCGCGGCGGCGGCCGCGTCGGCGGCGATGTCGCCGAGTCGGGTGCGCGGCAGCCAGAGCCAGGCGGCGACGAGCGTCGCGACCAGGACCGTGGCGGCGGCCGGGAGGAGGCGCACGGCGCGGCGGGCGTAGAAGCCCGCGATGGAGACGGTTCCCGTGGTGTCGATCTCGCGCAGCAGCAGCGAGGTGATGAGGAAGCCGGAGATGACGAAGAAGACGTCGACGCCGACGAATCCTCCGGCCATGTACGGGAAGCCGATGTGAGCGGCGATGACGACGCCCACGGCCAGGGCCCTGAGGCCTTCGATGTCGGGTCGCCAGTGGCTGGGGCGCGCACTGGACGACTGGTCGGTCCGCTTGGTCGCGGCGGTCTCGGGGTCCCGCTTCGGTGCTATGCGGGCGGCGGCGTCATCGGACGTCTTCGCCGGTTCGTGTGCGTTGGTCAGACGCATGAATGTCGGTCTCCGAACGGTTCACCGGGCATCGGACTCCCCAGCCGGGCAGGGCTGGGCGGACTGGGGTCGGGGGTCTTACCGGGGACGAGTGCAGACCATAACATTGCCCGGTTAATGGGATCTACCCCCTCTAAAGCGGTGATATATCACTCGAACACCATGTTTACCGAGGGTGGCCGCATACGGAGAACGGCGAGGGCGCACCCGTTGTGCCGGGTGCGCCCTCGCCGTTTCGTCCGTGAACGCCCCCTAAGGGACGCCGGGAGGCTCCGGGGTCTCCCGCAGCAGGCCCTCCTGCGTCGCCGAGGCGAGGTGCACCCCGGCCGCGTCGAAGAACCGGCCCTGGGCCAGGCCGCGGCCGTCGGCGGCGGTCGGCGACATCGAGTCGTAGAGGATCCAGTCGTCGAAGCGGAACGGCCGGTGGAACCACAGGGCGTGGTCGAGGCTCGTCCCGAGGTAGCCCCCGGGGCCCCAGACCGCGCCGTGGCGCGACAGGACCGAGTCCAGCAGCGTCAGGTCGGAGGCGTACGTGAGCACGCACACGTGGATGAGCGGGTCGTCCGGGAGCCGGCCGTCCGCCTTCATCCAGACCCGCTGGTGCTCCTGGGCCGGGCGCTCGCCCGAGGCCGAGAAGCCCGAGCCGCCCCCGGCGTAGCGCATGTCGATCGGGCGCGGCACGCGCGCCCACATGCCGAGCCGGTCCGGGTGGGACTTGAGCTGCTCGCTGAGCGGCGCGATCTCCTCGGGCCGGGCCAGGCCGTTCGGGGCCGGATCCGAGTGCTCGAGGCCGCGCTCGCCGGTGTGGAACGAGGCGGACATGAAGAAGATCGTCTGCCCGTTCTGCAGCGCCACCGTACGACGTACGGAGAAGGAGCGGCCGTCGCGGATGTCCTCGACCTGGTAGACGATCGGCTTCGTCGAGTCGCCGGGGCGCACGAAGTAGCCGTGCAGCGAGTGCACCCGGCGGTCGGCCGGGACGGTGCGCCCGGCGGCGACCAGCGCCTGCCCGGCGACCTGGCCGCCGAAGACCCGCTGGAGGCCCACCCCGGCGCGCGGTCCCCGGAAGAGGCCCTTGTCGATCTCCTCCAGGTCGAGGACGCCGAGGAGCGAGTCCACGGCGTCCTGGCCTACGAGGACTTCCCGCCCTGAGCTGTTCAAGGGATCAGGAGCCGATTCGGTGGACCCGGACGGTGTTCGTCGAACCGGGGGTCCCGGCCGGCGTGCCCGCCACGATGACGACGAGGTCGCCGGGCTCGGCCAGGTGGTGCTCCTGCACGGTCTTGTCGACCAGCTGGAACATCTGGTCGGTGTGGTCCACGTGCTCGACCAGGTAGGAGTCGGTGCCCCAGGACAGCGCCATCTGGTTGCGGACGCTCTCGATCGGGGTGAGGCCGTAGATCGGACGGTCCGGCTTGAGGCGGGCCAGGCGCTTGACGGTGTCACCGGTCTGGGTGAAGGCGACGAGGGCCTTCGCGCCGATCGCCTCGGCGATGTCGGCGGCCGCGTGGGTCACCGCGCCGGACTTCGTCTTCGGGTCGTGGAGCAGCTCGCGCAGGCCGATGGGGCCGCCCTCGGTGGTCTCCACGATCTTGGCCATGGTGCGGACGGTGCCGATCGGGTACTTGCCGACCGAGGTCTCACCGGAGAGCATCACGGCGTCGGTGCCGTCGAGGACGGCGTTGGCGACGTCGGAGACCTCGGCGCGGGTGGGCCGGGCGTTCTCGATCATCGAGTCGAGCATCTGGGTCGCCACGATGACGGGCTTCGCGTTCTCGCGGCAGAGGCGCACGATCTCCTTCTGCACGATCGGGACCTCGTCGAGGGGCATCTCGACGCCCAGGTCGCCGCGGGCGACCATGACGCCGTCGAAGGCCCGGACGATCTCCTCGAGGCGCGCGACGGCCTCGGGCTTCTCGACCTTGGCGATGATCGGGCGGCGCACGCCGACCTCGTCCATCACCTTGTGGCCCAGGCGGACGTCGTCGGGGCTGCGCACGAACGACATCGCGATGAGGTCCACGCCGAGGTTCAGCGCGAACTTCATGTCGGAGATGTCCTTCTCCGACAGCGCCGGGACCGAGATGTTCACGTTCGGCAGCGACAGGCCCTTGTTGTTGGAGACCGGGCCGCCCTCGACGACGAGGCACTCGACGTCGGTGTCGTCGGCGCTGAGGACCTCGAGCGCCAGCTTGCCGTCGTCGACCAGGAGGCGGTCGCCCTTGGTCACCTCGGCCGGCAGCTTCTTGTAGGTGCAGGACACGCGGTCGTGGGTGCCTTCGACGTCGTCCGAGGTGATCCGGATGCGGTCGCCCGCGTCCCACTGCTCGGAGCCGTTGGCGAAGGTGCCCAGGCGGATCTTGGGGCCCTGCATGTCGGCGAGGATGGCGACGGGCTTGCCGGCGGCGTCGGCGGCCTCGCGGACCATCTGGTAGACGGCCTCGTGGTCGGACTGGGCGCCGTGGGAGAAGTTCATGCGGGCGACGTTCATGCCGGCGTCGATCAGGCCGGCCATACGCTCGGGCGTGGCCGTGGCAGGCCCGATGGTGCAGACGATTTTTGCTCTACGAGTCACCCTGCGAGCTTATATCGGACGCCTACTCGCACTCGCAGGGTCTCCGCAGTTGAGAGGTGGAATTCACCGCTGCCGGAATGCAAATCGGAGATAGGCGGAATTGAGCGCGAGTACATATTTACTGCGCTCAATTCCGCCTATTGCACTTACGCCGCGAGTGCCTGTGCGTTCGATTCGACCGGCGCCGGAAGCGCGGTCTGCCCGCCGAGGAAGCGGTGCGCCGCGGCGGCCGCGGCGCGGCCCTCGGCGATCGCCCACACGATGAGCGAGGCTCCACGATGGGCGTCGCCCGCGACGAACACGCCGGGCGCGTCCGTCTGCCAGTCCTCGCCGCAGTCGATCACGTTGCGGCGCGAGCGCTCGATCCCGAACTGCCGCAGCAGCGGCTGGTCCTCGGTGCCCGCGAAGCCGATGGCCAGCAGGACGAGGTCGGCGGGGACGATCTGCTCGGTGCCCTCGACCGGGAGGATGTCGCGGCGGCCCTGGGACTTGTCGACCCGGACCTCGCTGAAGCGCATCTGGCGCACGTGCCCGTGCTCGTCGCCGATGAACTCGGCGGCGGCGGACGCGTAGTTGCGCTCCCCGCCCTCTTCGTGCGCCGGGTAGTTGCGCACGATGACCGGCCAGGTCGGCCACGGGTCGCGGCCGGCGTCGCGCAGCTCCGGCGGGGTCGGGTACAGGTCGAGCTGGCGCACCGAGGCCGCGCCCTGCCGGTGGGCCACGCCCAGGCAGTCCGCGCCGGTGTCGCCGCCGCCGATGATGACGACGTGCTTGCCCTTGGCGTCGATCGGCGCGAACGGGGCCTTGCCCGCGACCACCTGGTTGGCGCCCACGAGGTGCTCCATCGCCTGGTGGATGCCCGCGAGCTCGCGGCCCGGCTGCTCGGTCTCGCGGCCTTCGAGCGCGCCCACGGCCAGGATCACCGCGTCGTGGCGTTCACGCAGGTCCTCGGCGGTGATGTCCACGCCGACGTTGACGTTGCACGCGAACTCGACGCCTTCGGCCCGCATCTGCTCGACCCGGCGGTCGATCTGGTGCTTCTCCAGCTTGAAGTCCGGGATGCCGTAGCGCAGCAGGCCGCCGGGGGCGTCGTCGCGCTCGTACACCGTGACCGCGTGGCCCGCGCGGGCCAGCTGCTGGGCGGCCGCCAGGCCCGCCGGGCCCGAGCCGACCACGCCGACGGACTTGCCGCTGGAGGCCTCGGCCGGCTCCGGCCGGACGTTCGCATCGTCGAACGCGCGGTCGATGATCTCGACCTCGATGTTCTTGATGGTCACCGGGTCGTCCCCGATGCCCAGCACGCACGCCGCCTCGCACGGGGCGGGGCAGAGCCGCCCGGTGAACTCGGGGAAGTTGTTCGTCGCGTGCAGCTGCTCGATCGCCGCGCCCCACCGGCCCGTGCGGGCCAGGTCGTTCCACTCGGGAATCCGGTTCCCCAGCGGGCAGCCGTTGTGGCAGAACGGGATGCCGCAGTCCATGCAGCGCGAAGCCTGGGCCGTCACCAGTTCCTTGGAGGTGCGGGTGTAGACCTCGCGGTTGTCGAGGATGCGCACCGGCACAGGACGCTTCTTCGGCACGGCGCGGCCGTGCTCGAGGAATCCGCTCGGATCAGGCATTGGCGGCCTCCTTCTCGGTCAGGACGAGCGTGCGGGTCGTGATCGTGTCAATGGCTTGACGGGCGAGGACGGCCTTGTACTCGCGGGGGATGACCTTCGTGAAGCCGCTCGCGGCCCGCGGCCACTCGGCCAGCAGGTCCGCCGCGACCGCCGAGCCGGTGGCCCGGCCGTGGCGCAGCAGCAGCGAGTGGACCAGGTCGATGTCGGAGGCCGACAGCGGGTCCAGGTCCGCCAGCGCGGTGTTGGTGCGGGACTCGTCCAGGCGCCACACGTAGGCGACGCCGCCGGACATGCCCGCGGCGAAGTTGCGGCCGGTGGGGCCGAGGACGAGGACGGTGCCGCCGGTCATGTACTCGCAGCCGTGGTCGCCCACGCCTTCGACGACGGCGACGGCGCCGGAGTTGCGGACGGCGAAGCGCTCGCCGACCTTGCCGCGGATGAAGACCTCGCCGGAGGTCGCTCCATAGAGGAGCGTGTTGCCGGCGATGACGTTCTCCTCGGCCTTGAACGGGGCTCCGGCGTCGGGGGTGAGCACGAGGCGCCCGCCCGAGAGGCCCTTGCCGACGTAGTCGTTGGCGTCGCCCACGAGCTTGAAGCTCGCGCCGCGGGTGAGGAACGCGCCGAAGGACTGCCCGGCGGTGCCGCGGAAGGTGAGGTTCACGGTGTCGTCGGCGAGGCCCTCGCGGTGCGCGCGGGAGACCGCGGCGCCCAGGAGGGCGCCGACGGAGCGGTCGGTGTTGCGGATCTCGAGTTCGGCCGCGACCCGCTCGCCCTGCTCGATGGCGGGGCGGGCGATCTCGACGATGCGGGCGCCCAGGGTGTCCTCGACGCCGTGGTCCTGGACGGTGGCCTGCGTGCGCGGGCCCTCGACCGGGGCGGCGATGACGTTCGAGAGGTCCACGCGGGAGGCCTTGCGGCCCGGTCCGGGAATCTGCTTGAGGCGCTCGACCGCGCCGATCGCCTCGTCGAGGGACCGGTAGCCGAGTTCGGCGAGGAGCTCGCGGACCTCTTCGGCGATGTAGCGGAAGAAGTTCTCCACGAATTCGGGTTCGCCGGTGTAGCGCTCGCGCAGGCGCGGGTCCTGGGTGGCGACGCCCACGGGACACGTGTCGAGGTGGCAGACGCGCATCATGACGCAGCCGGTGACGACGAGCGGGGCCGTGGCGAAGCCGAAGCCTTCGGCGCCGAGGAGGGCGGCGACGACGACGTCACGGCCGGTCTTCATGGCGCCGTCCACTTCGAGCTTGACGCGGTCGCGCAGGCCGTTGCGGATGAGGGTCTGCTGGGCCTCGGCGAGCCCGATCTCCCACGGGGTGCCCGCGTGCTTGATCGAGTTGGACGGGGAGGCGCCGGTGCCGCCGTCGTAGCCGGAGATGAGGATGGTGTCCGCTTTGGCCTTGGAGACGCCGGCGGCGACGGTGCCGACGCCGGTCTCCGAGACGAGCTTCACGTGGACCTCGGCGTCGCCGCCTCCGGCGTGCTTGAGGTCGTGGATGAGCTGGGCGAGGTCCTCGATCGAGTAGATGTCGTGGTGCGGGGGCGGGCTGATGAGGCCCACGCCGGGCGTGGCGTTGCGGGTGTCGGCGATCCAGGGATAGACCTTGTACCCGGGCAGCTGGCCGCCCTCGCCGGGCTTGGCGCCCTGGGCCATCTTGATCTGGATGGCGTCGGCGGTGGCCAGGTACTCGGAGGTGACGCCGAAGCGGCCGGAGGCGACCTGCTTGATGGCGCTGCGCCGCAGCGGGTCGTAGAGGCGGTCGACGGCTTCGCCGCCTTCGCCGGAGTTGGAGCGCCCGCCGAGGCGGTTCATGGCGATCGCGAGGGTCTCGTGGGACTCCGCGGAGAGCGCGCCGTAGGACATCGCGCCGGTGTGGAAGCGCTTGACGATGGTCTCGACCGGCTCGACCTCGTCGAGCGGGACCGCCCGGCGGGAGTCGTCGAAGCCGAGCATGCCGCGCAGCAGACCGGAGTCGGCGGCGATGGCGTTGACCTTCTCGGTGTAGCGCTTGAACACGTCGTACTGGCCCGAGCGGGTGGCGTGCTGGAGCAGGAACACCGTCTCGGGGTTGAACAGGTGCACTTCGCCTTCGCGGCGCCACTGGAAGTCGCCGCCCGGGGGCAGCGGCTCGGAGGTCTCGATCCGGCGCTCGTAGGCGGAGCGGTGGCGCTCGGCGACCTCTTTGGCGAGGGTCTGGAGGCCGATGCCGCCGATCGCGGAGTCGGTGCCGGTGAAGTACCGGTCGACGAAGTCCGCGTCGAGGCCGACGGCCTCGAAGATCTGCGCGCCGGTGTAGGAGGCGACGGTGGAGATGCCGATCTTCGACATCACCTTGAGGACGCCGCTGCATAGGCCGTTGATGTAGTTCTCGACGGCCTGGGCCGGTTCGAGGTCGACGACGCCTTCCGCGCACAGCTCTTCGATGGAGTCGAAGGCGAGGTACGGGTTGATGGCGGCGGCGCCGTAGCCGAGGAGGACCGCGGCGTGGTGCACGGTGCGGCAGTCGCCGGTCTCGACCAGGAGCGCGACCTTGGTGCGGGTCTGCTCGCGCACGAGGTGCTGGTGCACGGCGGCGGTGAGCAGGAGCGACGGGATCGGCGCGAGGTCGGCGGTGGAGTCGCGGTCGGAGAGCACGAGGATGCGCACGCCGTCCTCGATGGCCTCGGAGACGTGGCGGCAGATCTCGACCAGGCGGTCCTTGAGGCCGCGCGAGCCGTGGCGGGCCTTGTAGACGCCGGAGACGCGCACGGCTTTGAAGCCGGGCATGTCGCCGTCCTCGTCGATGTGGAGGATCTTGGCGAGCTCTTCGTCCGACAGGATCGGGCGCGCCAGCTCGATCTGGCGGCACGAGTGCGGGCCGGGCTCCAGGAGGTTGCCCTCGGGGCCGACCGTGGTGCCGAGCGCGGTGACGAGCTTCTCGCGGATCGCGTCGAGCGGCGGGTTGGTGACCTGCGCGAACAGCTGCGTGAAGTAGTCGAACAGGAGCTTCGGGCGCTTGGACAGGCCCGCGATGGGCGTGTCCGAGCCCATGGAGACCAGCGGCTCCTCGCCCTTGGACGCCATGGGCGCCAGGATGAGCCGCACCTCCTCGTCGGTGTAGCCGAAGGTGAGCTGGCGGCGGCGCAGGGACTCGGCGTCCCAGCCGACCGGCTCGCGCTCGGGCAGCTCTTCGAGGCGGATGAGTCCGGCGTGGAGCCAGTCCCCGTAGGGGTGCTCCTTCGCGAGGGCGTCCTTCACCTCTTCGTCGTCGAGGATGCGGCCCGCGCCGGTGTCGACGAGGAACATGCGGCCCGGCTCGAGGCGGCCCTTCTGGGCGACCTTGGAGGGCTCGATGTCGACCACGCCGGACTCGGAGGCGAGCACGACGAGGTCGTCGGTGGTGCGCCACCAGCGGGCGGGGCGCAGGCCGTTGCGGTCGAGAACCGCGCCGATCTGGACGCCGTCGGTGAAGCAGACCGCGGCGGGGCCGTCCCACGGCTCCATGATGGAGGCGTGGTAGCGGTAGAAGTCGCGGCGCTTGGGGTCCATGGTCGCGTTGTGCTCCCAGGCCTCCGGCATCATCATGAGCATCGCGTGGGGCAGGCTGCGCCCGCCCAGGTGCAGGAGCTCGACGACCTCGTCGAAGTTCAGGGAGTCCGAGCCGCCCGGGGTGTTGATCGGGAAGAGGCGGCGCAGGCGGCCGGGCAGGGCCTCGGTGGCGAGCTCGGCCTGGCGCGCGGTCATCCAGTTGCGGTTGCCGCGGATGGTGTTGATCTCGCCGTTGTGCGCGACCATCCGGAACGGGTGGGCGAGCGGCCAGGACGGGAACGTGTTCGTGGAGAACCGCGAGTGGACGAGGGCGATGGCGCTCTGGAGGCGCTCGTCGGCCAGCTCGGGGTAGAACTGCGGGACCTGCGCGGGCGTGAGCATGCCCTTGTACACGATGGTGCGGGCCGAGAGGCCGACGATCGCGGAGCCGTCGAGGTGGCGTTCGCGCAGTTCGCGCTCGGCCTGCTTGCGCACGGCGTAGGCGAGGCGGTCGAGGTCGAGTCCGGCGGCGGACCCGTCCTCGGCGGCGAGGAAGACCTGGGAGACGCGCGGCTTGGAGGCCAGGGCGGCGGCGCCGAGGCCGGAGGCGTCGGTGGGCACGTCGCGCCAGCCGAGGACGGTGCAGCCTTCGGCGACGGCGTACTTCTCCACGATCGCGCGGGCGCGCGCGGTCGCGTCGTCGTCTTCAGGGGTGAAGACCAGGCCGGCGGCGTAGTGCCCGGCCTCGGGGAGCGGGAACGCGACCACGGCGCGGTAGTAGGCGTCGGGGATCTGCAGCATGATGCCGGCGCCGTCGCCCGAATCGGGGTCGGGGGCGGTCGCGCCGCGGTGCTCCATGCGCACGAGCGCGGAGAGACCGTGCTCGATGACACTATGGGCCGCCCTGCCTTGCATGTCCGCGACGAACGCGACACCGCAGGCGTCGTGTTCCCAAGCGGGGCGGTAAAGACCGGGCTCTGAGTTCAGGGCAGAACGCAACCGTGGCCTCCTTCGTCGTCGAGGGCTCCAGCAGCAGGTGGGGGCGCGGAGCACTACGGTGTTTCGAACGGGACGACGTCGGCCCGAGAGAATGCAAAGTGTCAGACGAGTGTAATGCATCGCTCATCTGATGGACACCATCGTCCTACGATCCGAGCAGGTCGAGCGGTTTTTCTCACTTGTGCGGCAGCCCCGGGCAACTGATCCGTAATGGGCGCGTAACGCGTTCGCACACGTGGGGCGGGCGGCGCGAACCGGTGGCGGCCGGTGGTTAGAGTGAGCTGATATTCGCGCGGTGCCCATCCCCCGTGCAGGGACACCCCTTCCACAGTACGTTCGCAAGGAGCAATGCACCAATGAGCTATCCCCCGCCCCCTGGCTACGGACAGCAGCCGCAGCAGCCGGGCTACCCGCCGCAGCAGCCGGGCGGGTACGCCCCCCCGCCGGCGCAGCAGCCCTACGGCCAGCCGTCCCAGCCGGGTTACCCGCCCCAGCAGCCCGGATACGGCGCCCAGCAGCCCGGTTACCCGCCCCAGCAGCCGGGCAACCCGTACGGCCCGCCCCCGCTGCCGCCCGGCGCGGGCGGCGGAGGCGGCTTCGGCGACTTCGCCAAGGAGACCGGCAAGGGCCTCCTGTGGAAGATCGTCCCCGTGATCCTCGTCGTCATCGGCCTCGGCATCTACTTCCTCGTCAAGGTCGCCGGCGGCGACAGCGCCGGCGAGGCGCTCGACGAGCTCGACGACTCGAAGATGAGCCCCAGCGCCGCCGCGGGCGACTGCATGATCCAGGACTGGGACTCCAGCGACACCTCGCTCGACGACCCGACCGACAGCCTCATCGTCCCCTGCGACGACCCCACGGCGTTCTGGACGATCACCTCGGTCGACGACTCGATCGACACCGAGACCGACGCCCTGGGCGACGTCGCGGACTTCTCCGAGTTCACCACGATGTGCGGCGACGAGATCCTCGCCCGCACCCCGGGTCAGCTGTGGAAGGACTTCTACTACGTCTACACGGTGGGCGACTACTACATCGACTACGCCTTCTGCCTGGAGGCGATCGACAAGGTCGACGACGCCGGTCAGACGCCGCGCACGCCGGACGCCGGCCAGTGCTTCAACGACGCCGACGACTGGTACAGCGTCGACTGCGGTGCGGCCGACGCCTACTACCAGGTCGACGACGTCATCCTCGTCGACCCGCCCGCGGTCATGACCGAGGACGAGATCGTCGCCCGCACCTCCGAGTGCTCCGGCGGCGAGTCGGTCACCTGGCTCAACCAGAAGTCGACCGACACGTTCGACCTCGACACCAGCGACAACCCGGTCACCGCGATCTACTGCTACACCACCATGTAGCCCGCGAGACCTGACGCGGCAGGGCCGCCCCCGCCCGGGGGCGGCCCTTCTGCGTGCCCGGCGGCCCCGATCCGCCCGCGTACCTGCCGGAATCGGACGCGTCGCTCGCCGTCGCGCCGAACGCTTGCGGAGACTGGTGGGACGAGGGCATCGCAAGCGAGCAATATGATGGAACCCAAGCGCATCCACGACGCCCTCGAGCCCGGCCACGCGACGGAGAACCCCATGACCTATCCCCCGCCGAACCCCTACGACCCCAACCAGTCGCCTGGATACGGCCAGCCCTCGCCCGCACCCCAGCACTACACCACCGACGCCGACCCGTACTCCCGCCCCGACCCGTACGGCCCCGGCGCCGGCTACCCGACCGCCCCGAGCCACCCCGGCAGCGCCCCTCCCGGGCAGCCCTACTCCCCCGGCCCGGCGTACGCGCAGACCGGCGGCTACCAGCAGCCCCCGGTGGGCCCGCCGGGCGGCGCCTTCCAGCCCGGCCAGGCCGCGCCCCCGCCGCCCGGCGGCAACTCGAACACCCCGCTCATCATCACCCTCGTCGTGGTCGTCATCGCCGTCATCGGCGGCGGGATCATGCTGGGCCTCAGCATGACCGGCGACGACGACCCCGACCCGGCGGAGACCACCACCGCCGCGGAGGAGACCAGCGAAGCGGCCGAGGAGACCAGCGCCGCCGAGCCGACCGAGGAGGCGACCACCGAGGGCGAGTCCGTCTACCGCGTTCCGGCCGAAGGCGAGTGCATCGAGAACAACCCCGAGGGCTTCTACGTCGTCGACTGCGGGTCCGACCTGGCCTACTGGGAGGTCCTGCGGGTCGTCCAGAGCCCCGAGGACCCCGAGCCGACCGACGCGGCCCACTCGGTCGCCGCCGCCGACGCCTGCGCGGGCAGCGGCAACACGAACTACTACTACACGGACACCGCGATCGCGGCCGGCCGCGACTGGGACCCCGAGCTCGACTCGATCACCGCGGTCTACTGCGTGAAGGAGGTCTAGGGCCCAGGCCCGCAGCCGGTCTCGGCCGTCGCACCCGTCCGCGGGCTACGATCGGACCATGCCCGTCACAGCGACCGAACTCGACCGGTTCGAGGCCTCCAGGCCCCGCCTGGAGGCCATCGCCTACCGCCTCCTCGGTTCCGCGAGCGAAGCCGAAGACGCCGTCCAGGAGGCCTTCCTGCGCTGGCAGTCGGCCGAGCGCGACCGCATCGAGGTGCCGGAGGCGTGGCTGACGAAGGTGCTCACGAACCTGTGCCTCAACCAGCTCACGTCCGCGCGGGCGCGGCGTGAGACCTATGTGGGCGAATGGCTGCCGGAGCCGCTGTTCGCGGGCGACCCGATGCTCGGCCCGGCCGACACGGCCGAGCAGCGCGAGTCGGTGTCCTTCGCGATGCTCACCCTCATGGAGCGGCTGACCCCGGTGGAGCGCGGCGTGTACGTGCTGCGCGAGGCGTTCGGCTACACGCACCGCGAGATCGCCGGGTTCCTCGAACTCACCGAGGCGTCGAGCCAGCAGATCTACCACCGCGCCAAGAAGCACCTCGCCGACGGCAAGGCCCGCAAGGAGATCGACGAGGCCGACGCCCGCCGGATCGTCGAGGAGTTCCTGGCCGCCGCCACCGGCGGCTCGGTCGCGCCGCTGGTGCAGCTGCTCACCGAGAACGCCGTGTCGATCGGCGACGGCGGCGGGAAGGTCCCCGCCCGCACCAAGCCGTTCCAGGGCGCGAGCGCGGTCGCGAAGTTCCTGTGGGGCCTGTTCAGGCCCGCGGAGGCCAAGCGCGCCATCCTCGGCGGCTCGCCGCAGGTCTACGCCTGGACCGCCAACGGCGAGCCCGCGGCGGTCGCGGTCCTCGACGGCCGGGTCGTCGGCGTCATGTGCCTGGAGGTCGGCGAGGACGGCATCGTCGCGTTCCGCAACCAGGTCAACCCGGACAAGCTCGAACGCGCGACGGCCCAGTGGGCCGCGCTCGACCACGGCGAACCGCTCGTGGTCGCCGCCTTCTAAAACGATGTGACGCGCTTCACTCTCACTTCCTGTCAGGAATCGCGGGGCCGCCCGGTTCAAGTGGCGAACCCGAACCAGACAGGAGCACGCCATGTTCGACGGCCAGAAGCACAGCACGCGGCACCGCATCATCGTCCTCGGAGCCGGCTACACCGGTGCCATCGCCGCCGGTCGCCTCGCCCGCCGGGTGGGCCCTGAGGACGTCCGGATCACCCTCGTCAACGCCGAGCCCGACTTCGTCGAGCGCGTCCGGATGCACCAGGTCGCCGCGGGGCAGGACCTCAAGGTGCGCCCGCTCGCCGACATGCTGGCGGGCACCGGCGTCGAACTGCGCCTCGCCAAGGTCACGGCGGTCGACGCCGACCGCAAGCGCGTCGCGGTCATCGACGCGGACGGCGGCGCCGAGCTGGAGTACGACACGCTCGTCTACGCGCTCGGCAGCGGCTGGAACGACATGGGCGTCCCCGGCACCGCCGAGCACGCCTACGAGGTCGCGAGCCGCCCCGGCGCGCTGAAGCTCCGGGAGCGTCTGGCCCGCATGGACGCCGGGCAGCCCGTCGTGGTCGTCGGCGGCGGCCTCACCGGCATCGAGGCGGTCACCGAGATCGCCGAGGCCCGGCCCGATCTCGACGTCGCGATCGCCGTCCGCGGCGAGTTCGGCGACTGGCTCGCGCCCAAGGCCCGGGCGCACCTGCGCAAGGTCGCCGCCAAGCTCGGCATCACCGTCCACGAGCACGCCGCCGTCACGGCCGTCGCCGCCGACGCGGTGGCGACCGAGACCGGGACGATCCCGGCCGCCGCCACCGTGTGGACCACCGGCTTCGCGGTCCACCCGATCGCCGCCGCGACCACCATGGAGGTCACCGACCGGGGCCAGATCGTCGTGGACCGCGACATGCGCTCGGTCTCGCACCCGGACGTCTACGCCGTCGGCGACGCGGGCTACGCGATCGGCGACGCCGGGAAGCCGCTGCGCATGTCGTGCGCCTCGGGCACCCCGATGGCCTGGCAGGCCGCCGACACCATCGCGGCCCGCCTCACCGGCGGCAAGGCCGGCCGCGCGCCGCTCGCCTACGTCCAGCAGTGCATCTCGCTGGGCCGCAAGGACGGCCTCGTCCAGTTCGTGACCCCTGACGACCAGGCCAAGAACGGCTACCTCGGCGGCCGCCTCGCCGCGGTCTACAAGGAGTTCATCTGCAAGGGCGCCGCCTGGGCCGTCGCCAACCCGACCCTCGCCGTCCCGGTGCGCCGCAGGCACGTCACCGAGGCCGCGACCGCGAACGCGACCGGCGCCGCCGTCGAAGCCCTCGCCTAGGGCACGGAGAAGGCGGGCGCCCGGGCGGGCGCCCGCCTTCTCGCTCGCTATCGGGCGGCGACGATGGTCGGGTGGAGGTCCTCGGCCGGGGGCTCCCAGGCGTCGACGTCGACGGTGGCCTGGTCGCCGGAGCGGATGTCCTTCATCTGCGTGCCTTCGTCATTGGTGAAGAGCACGAAGGGGATGCCGCGCTTGTCGGCGAACTTGATCTGCTTGCCGAACTTCGCGGCCGAGGGCGAGACCTGGGTCGGAACGCCGCGCCCGCGGAGCCGCTGGGCGAGGGCGTTGGCGGCGGGGCGCTCGTCCTCGTTGGCCAGCGCGACCAGGACGCAGGTGGGGACCTCGCGGCTGGCGTCGAGCGCGCCGGACTGGAGCAGGGGCACCAGGAGGCGCGAGACGCCGATCGACAGGCCCACACCGGGGTAGGTGTGCTTGCCGTCGGAGGCGAGCTTGTCGTAGCGCCCGCCCGAGCAGACCGAGCCCAGGTGCTCCTGGCCTTCGATGAAGACCTCGTAGACCGTGCCGGTGTAGTAGTCCAGGCCGCGCGCGATCTTCATGTCCGCGACCACGAAGCCCGGGGCCTGTTCGGCGACGGCGGCGACGACCGCGGCGAGTTCGCTCAGCCCCTCTTCGAGGAGCGGGTCGGTGACGCCCAGGGCGCGGATCTCCTCCACGAAGGAGGTGTCCGCGGTGCTGATCGAGGCGAGCTTGAGGCAGGCCTCGGCCTGCTCGGGGGTCGCGTCCACGGAGTCGATGAGGAGCTTGGCGACCGCGTCGTGCCCGATCTTGTCGAGCTTGTCGATGATCCGCAGCGCCTCTTCGGTGTCGCGGATGCCCAGGCCCTGGTAGAAGCCCTGGGAGAGCTTGCGGTTGTTGACGTGCATGCGCAGCTTCGGCAGCGGCAGGCCGCGCAGGGCGTCGGCGACGACGAGGGCGACCTCGACCTCGTAGTGCGCGGGCAGCTCGCCCAGGTCGACGATGTCGATGTCGGCCTGCCAGAACTCGCGGTAGCGCCCGCTCTGGGGGCGCTCGCCGCGCCAGACCTGCTGGATCTGGTAGCGGCGGAACGGGAAGTTGAGCTTCCCGGCGTTCTCCAAGACGTAGCGCGCGAAGGGCACGGTCAGGTCGAAGTGGAGGCCGAGGGCGTCGTCTCCGGTGGCCTCGGTGTCGTCGGCCTGGAGGCGGCGCAGCACGTAGACCTCCTTGGAGGTCTCGCCCTTGCGCAGGAGCTGGTCCATGGGTTCGACGGCGCGGGTCTGGAGGTTCGCGAAGCCGTGGAGTTCGAAGGCGCGGCGGAGATGGTCGACGACCTGCTGCTCGACGATCCGCTGCCGGGGCAGCAGTTCGGGGAATCCCGAGAGCGGCTGGGGTCGTGACATGGCGGTCTCCTAGCGTTGTTCGGTGAACGTGGTGTGCGGAACGAGGCGGCGCGGCGAGGCTAATGGCCGGGCTGCGCTGCGCGCTTGAGGTACGGGTTGCGGGCGCGTTCGGCCGCGATGGTGGAGCTGGGGCCGTGCCCGGGCAGGACGATCGTCGCGTCGTCGAGCGGGAGGACCTTGTGGCGCAGGGTGTGCTGCATGGCCGCGTCGCTGCCCCCGGGCAGGTCGGTGCGGCCGATCGCGCCGCGGAAGAGGACGTCGCCGGTGATCGTGTACAGGCCTTCGTCGTCGGCGGTGTGGAACATGGCCGAGCCGGCGGTGTGGCCGGGGGCGTGGTCGACGGTGAAGCGCATCCCGGCGAGGTCGACGACGCCGCCGTCGGCGAGGGCCTGCACGTCGTCGGGTTCGGTCCATTCGAGGCCGGTGCCCACGAGCGACATCATGTTGGCGCTGAAGCCCTTGGCGGGGTCCTCGAGGAGGTGGCGGTCCGCGGTGTGGATGTAGGCGGGGATGTCGCTCGCGCCGCACACCGGGGCCACTGAGAAGGTGTGGTCGAGGTGGCCGTGGGTGAGGACCACGGCGACGGGCTTGAGGCCGCGTTCGGCCAGGAGGTCCTCCAGGCGGGGCGCGATGCCGATGCCGGGGTCGACGACCACGCACTCGGATCCGGGACCGGCCGACAGCACGTAGCAGTTCGTGCCGAACGCATCCGCCACCAGCGTCTCGATGAGCAACCGCTCCCCCTCCCTTCGCCGGGTCAGGATACACCGGGCATCCTGCGGTGACGCGTCTGACGTGACCCGGCTAAACTGCGGAACTCGTAACCCCTGAAACGGGCGGTGTGCGTCCTTACGGTTCGCAGGCATCGCCGAGACCGGTCATACGTAGGAGGCCAGGTGCCCGCCAAGTCCAAGCACATGGAGCAGCGCAAGCAGCGCATCGCGAACGCGAAGAAGAACGCGCGCCTCGCGACCAAGCTGCGCCGCCGCCGGCAGCTGCAGGCGCTGGGCGGACTCCTCGCGATCGCCGCGGTGCTGACCCTCGCCTACCTGTGGCAGTCGGGGTTCTTCAAGGACGAGGAGCCCGTGGCAGAGGAGACCCCCACCTCCGAAGTCACCGAGGCCCCGATCGATCCCAACGCGACCGCGGACCCCACCGCGAGCGCCGAGCCCTCAGAAGCACCTTCAGAGACCCCCTCCGAAACGACCGAGTAAGTACCCCCGTACGCGCGACGAAGGAGATCGACGGTGGCGTCGAAACAAGCCCAGCGCCTGGCCGCCCGCCAGCAGTTGCAGCAGCGCATGTCCGTCAAGGCCGAGGAAGAGGCCCGCAGGCGGACCGTCGCGTGGAGCATCGGCGGCGTGGCCGCCCTCGTGGCCCTGGCGCTGGTCGCCTGGGGCGCCGTCGCCGTGTTCGGCGGTGACGACGCGGACGGCGGGTCGGTCGACGCGGACATCGCGTCGCTCGTGGACAAGGCCGAGGCCGCTTCGACGCGCTGCGACGGCGTCGAGCCCAGCGGCGAGGGCGCCCTGGGCACCGCCACCGAGGGCGTCACGGACGGCCAGCCCGCCCAGGACGTCTACCTCGAGTGCGTGCAGATGAGCACGCCGGACGCCTCCGCGACCGAGGACTGCATGTACACCTCCGCCGACGGCACGAGCCCGACCCCGCCGGGGACCGAGCCCGCCGCCGGCCGCCAGGAGATGACGATCGTGACCAACCTGGGCACGATCACCGCCGACATCGACACCGCGGAGGCCCCGTGCACCGCCGGGTCCTTCACGCACCTCGCGCAGGAGGGCTACTTCGACGGCCAGCAGTGCCACCGCCTGGTCATCGACGGCATCTGGGTCCTGCAGTGCGGCGACCCCGACGCGCGCGCCGCGATCGAGGCCGGCACGCCCGAGATGGCGGGCCAGGGCTCCCCGGGCTACTCGTACGGCGAGGAGAACCTGCCGGTGCAGGCCGCGGCCAACTACCCGGTCGGGACCATCGCGATGGCGAACGCCGGCCCCGGCACCACGGGCAGCCAGTTCTTCATCGTGTACAAGGACACGCAGCTGCCCGCCGACTACACGATCCTGGGCCAGGTGACCGCCGGGCTCGACATCGTCGAGCAGGTGGCGGCCGCCGGGGCGATGGAGGTCGCCGTCCCGGGCATGTAGCACGCCGGGCGGGTCTCACTCCGGGCATCGGTGGGCGATCACACCACCCAGCGCGGCTAGGATGGAGCTCGAGGCTTTGTTGATCATTTGCGAAGTCGTCGAACCGTGCTGACACCGAGGAGGCGTGCGTGGTGACCGAGCGAGCCGCGTCCGGCAAGTCCGCTGACGCCGCGCCGACCTCGGGCGGCCCCACCGGGCCCCCGACGGGGCGGCGGATGCGAGCCCGTCTGGCGCGCTTCAACGCGCCCTGGCAGGCCTCGCAGCTCCCGGAGGTCCTCGAGCCGCTGGTGGCCGCCCACCGCGCCGCGCACCCGCGCGCCGACGTGCGGCTGCTCCAGCAGGCCTACACGCGGGCGGAGGAGCTGCACAACGGGCAGTTCCGCAAGTCCGGCGACCCGTACATCACGCACCCGCTCGCGGTCTCCTCGATCCTGGCCGAGCTGGGCATGGACACGAACACGCTCGTGGCCGCGCTCCTGCACGACACGGTGGAGGACACCGACTACCGGCTGGAAGAGCTGTCGGAGGAGTTCGGCGGCGAGGTCGCGCTGCTCGTGGACGGCGTCACCAAGCTCGACAAGGTGAAGCTCGGCGACGCGGCGAAGGCCGAGACGATCCGCAAGATGGTCGTGGCGATGGCCAAGGACCCGCGGGTGCTCGTCATCAAGCTCGCCGACCGCCTGCACAACATGCGGACCCTGACGTTCCTGCCGCCCGAGAAGCAGGAGCAGAAGGCCCGCGAGACGCTGGAGATCCTCGCCCCGCTCGCCCACCGCCTGGGCATGAACACCATCAAGTGGGAGCTGGAGGACCTCTCCTTCGCGACGCTGTACAAGAAGCGGTACTCGGAGATCGCGCGCCTGGTCTCGGAGCACTCCCCGCAGCGGGAGATGCTGCTGCAGCAGGTCATCGCGCAGGTCAAGGACCACCTGAAGAACTCGCGGATCAAGGCCGAGGTCTCCGGGCGCCCGAAGCACCTGTACTCGATCTACCAGAAGATGATCGTGCGCGGCCGCGACTTCAACGACATCTACGACCTGGTGGGCCTGCGCATCCTCGTCGAGAGCGAGCGGGACTGCTATGCGGCGCTCGGTGTGATCCACGCGAACTGGCAGCCGGTGCCGGGGCGCTTCAAGGACTACATCGCGATGCCGAAGTTCAACATGTACCAGTCGCTGCACACCACGGTGATCGGTCCGAACGGCAAGCCCGTGGAGATCCAGATCCGCACGTGGGCGATGCACCGCACCGCCGAGTACGGCATCGCCGCGCACTGGAAGTACAAGGAGACCAAGAACTCCACTGTGGCCGGTCCCCCGGCCCACATCGACGACATGGCGTGGCTGCGCCAGCTCCTGGACTGGCAGCGCGAGGCCGCCGACCCGTCCGAGTTCCTGGACGCGCTCCGCTTCGACCTGGCCTCCTCCGAGGCGTACGTGTTCACGCCGAAGGGCGACGTGGTCGCCCTCCCGGCGGGCTCGACGCCCGTGGACTTCGCGTACGCCGTGCACACCGAGGTCGGCAACCGCTGCATCGGCGCGCAGGTCAACGGCAAGATCGTGCCGCTGGAGTCGACCCTGTCGAACGGCGACGTGGTCGAGGTCTTCACCTCGAACTCCGAGAACGCCTCCCCCAGCGAGGACTGGCTGGGGTTCGTCAAGAGCCCGCGCGCCCGCACCAAGATCAAGCAGCACTTCAAGCGCGAGCGCCGCGAAGAGGCGATCGAGCTGGGCAAGGACGAGTTGACGCGGGCCATGCGCAAGCGCCGGCTCCCGCTGCAGCGCATGCTCACCCACGACAACCTGACGTCGCTCGCGAAGGACCTGAACCTCAAGGACGTCGAGGCGCTGTACGCGGCCCTGGGCGAGCACCACGTCTCGCCCACGCAGGTCGTGCAGCGGCTCCTGGACGTCCAGGGCGGGGCCGAGGGCGCCGCCGAGGACATGGCCGAGGCCACCGCGCCCACGCAGCCGGCCCGGATCGTCCCCGAGGCGCACGGCGACATCCACGCCGCCGTCACCGTGGCGGGCATGGAGGAGGGCGAGATGCCGGTGCGCCTCGCCCACTGCTGCAACCCGATCCCGGGCGACCCGATCATCGGCTTCGCCACGCGCTACCACGTGATCTCGGTGCACCGCAGGGACTGCGAGAACGCCGAGGAGCGCATCGAACTGCAGCCCGACCGGGTGCTCGAAGTGCACTGGTCCCATGAGGACGACCAGGCGACGTTCGTCGCCACCGTGCAGGTCGAGGCGCTCGACCGCCACCGGCTCCTCGCGGACGTCACGCAGGTCCTCTCGGGCGAGCGGGTCTCGATCCTCTCGGCCACGGTGACCACGACCCGCGACCGGGTCGCCTTGTCGCGCTTCACGTTCGAGATGGCCAACCCGGAGCACCTCGACCACATCATCAAGGTGATCCGCAAGGTCGACGGCGTGTACGACGCGTACCGGCTCACCGGCGCCGAGCGCTCCTGAGCGCAGCGCGCCGGCGCCCGGTAGGTTGGGCCGTGTTCACGTACCAACCCGACGGAAAGCGTTGACATGACTGAGCTCTCGGCTTTCGCCGGCGACGACCTCGACCTGCTCCTGGACACCCCCGGCGTGGTCATGAAGGGCGCGATCGTCGCCGACGGCCACCGGAACGCCCTCGCGTTCCTCAAGGAGGTCACCGCCGGCGCCAAGGAGTTCCGCGCGGCCCAGCGCCACGAGAACCCCTTCGTGAAGGACGTCGCCACCCGGCTGCGCGAGCGCGGCACGGACCCCGCAGAGGACGACCGCGAGCTCCCGTTCGAGGACGAGGCGATGACCCAGGCGCTCAAGCAGGCCGAGGACGCCACCGCGCTCCTGCGGGAGCGGGCCGACGCGGTCGACGCCGAGGCGTACGCCGACTGGCTCCTGCGGATCGCCACCGTCATCGCCGAGTCCGTGAAGACCAAGGACGGCGGCTTCTTCAGCAAGAAGGTCGCCGTCTCCGAAGGCGAGCGCGTCTTCCTCGAGCAACTCGCGCAGGCCGTCGGCCGCTAGGCGACCGCGGGCTCGTCCCAGTCGACGGTGTGGGCGTACTGCCATGCCGTCTTCCCCGGAGTGGTGAAGCGGGCCATGAAGAACGGCATGAGGGCGTCTCTGAAGCGGGCCGCGACCGGGCCGGCGGCCTTCGACTGGTTCGTGCGCGCGGCGGTGGCGATGACGCGTTCGACCCGCGTCCGGCGTGCCCGCTCGTAGGCCTGGAAGGCCTGCGGCACAGGCAGGTCGCGCAGGCATCGCGCCAGTTCCACCGCCGATTCGGCCGCAAGGCTCGCGCCCTGGCCCGAGGAGGGCGAGGTGGCGTGCGCGGCGTCGCCGATGAGGACGATTCGGCCCTTGGACCAGACGGGGACGTGCGGCAGGTCCTCCAGCGGCGACGCCGGGATGAACGCCTCGGGCGTCACGTGGTCGAGGATCAGCCCGGCCGCGCTCCGGTCGTCCGCGAACAGCTTGCGCATCAAGGCGATCCACTCCTCGTACGAGGTGGCCGCCAGCTGCTCCCGGGTGAAGGACTTGAACGGCAGGTTCGCGAACCAGCCGGTGCGCGCGCCGTCCGAGACGTGCCCGAAGAAGGCCCTGCGGCCGAAGACCATGTGGAACGAGCCTCCGGTGTCGCTCACGCCGAGCGGCGCGTCGCTGAACCCGCCCAGGCCGATGAGGCCCGTGTAGCGCGGCTTCGGCGAGGCGGGGTCGATGAGCCCGCGCGCCGTCGAGCGGATGCCGTCGCAGCCGATCAGCAGGTCCGCCTCGTGGGTGGTGTGGTCGTCGAACTGGGCGATGACGCTGCGCCCGGTGTCCACCGCGTCCACGAGCCGCTTGCCGTACACGAACGGCACCCCGGCCCCCGCCGCGTGCGCCTGGAGCAGTTCGGACATCCGCCCGCGCGGCAGGGTCGTGTTCGCCGGAAGATCGGCGGCGGACTCGATCGTGCCGAGGACCTTCCCCGATCCCGAGTGGATGGTCATCCGCGGCGTGGGGATGCCCTCCCCCGCCAGAACCCGGTCCGCGCCGACCACGCGCAGGGCGTTCAGGCCGTTGGAGGCCAACGTCAGCGGTCCTCCGCGCGAGCCCGTGCCCGGGCGGTGCGCCTCGAACACGGTGGCGTCGATACCGGCCTTGGCCAGGGCCAGAGCGGCCACGGGACCGGCCACGCCGCCGCCGATGACGATCGCGGTGCGGGCCCGCCCGGTGCGTTCCATGTCGTTCATGGGGCGACCGTACGGCGCAAGCGGCCCAGGGCGCGTCATCCTCCGGTAGCGTTCGGGCATCGACCTGGGATGTATCCGAAATTCCGGCGAGGCGCCCCACCCGCCCCTATAGTGAAACCGACTCACACAGGAGGGGTTTCATCGTGGGGATGCAGGACAAGTTCAACGAGGCCAAGGACAAGGTCACGGACCGGACCGACGACGCGCGGGGCCAGGCCTCGGGCCGGACCGGCGACATGAGGGACAAGGCCTCGAACCGGACCGGCAACATGAAGGACAAGGCCGAGGATCTGTACAACAAGGCCAAAGAGTCGCCGGCCGGCGATAAGATGGACGAATACGCCGACAAGGCGAAAGAGAAGGCCCAAGGCCTCCTCGGCAAGATGAAGGGCGACAACGCCCGATAACGCACGCGGCCTCGCGCCGCCGGTTCACGAGTGAGCCACCAGCGCGGATCGGCGGGCGGACCTACCAGGTCCGCCCGCCGATTCGTGTGCGCTGAGAATGCCTTAGCGACGCTTGCGCTTCTTCGCGCCGCCGCCGGAGCGGTTCCCGCCGCCCGAGCCGCTCGAAGCCTTCTCGGGCTCCTCCAGCAGCTCCAGCGGGAGGTCGTCGCTCTTGGCCAGCACGAGGCGGTCGTCGTCCCCGTCAACGGCCTTGTCAGCGGCCTTCGGGGCGCCCTTGCGGGCGGGCTTCTCGTCGTCCGCCCCGGACCGCTTGTTGGCGACCTTCTGGTTGTGGCGGCGGATGACGGCGGCGCGCTCGGCCATGTCGACCACCCACGGCGCGGCCAGGAAGATCGACGAGTACGCGCCCACGATCATGCCGACGAACAGCACGAGCGCGAGGTCCTTCAGCGTGCCGACGCCCAGCAGGCCCACGCCGACGAACAGCAGCGCGGCCACCGGCAGCACCCCGATGAGCGAGGTGTTGATCGAGCGCATGAGCGTCTGGTTGATCGCGTCGTTGACGCCCTCGGCGAAGGTCTTGCTCCGGGTCTGGAGCAGCTGCGCCGTGTTCTCCTGGACCTTGTCGAAGACCACCACCGTGTCGTACAGCGAGTAGCCGAGGATCGTCAGCATGCCGACGATGGTCGACGGCGTGATCTCGAAGCCGACCAAGGCGTAGAAGCCCGCGGTCAGCACCAGGTCGTGGACCAGCGCCGCGAGGGCCGCGATGGCCATGCGCCGCTCGAACCGGATCCAGATGAACACGCCCACCAGGACCATGAACACGCCGAGCGCGATCAGGGCCTGCCGGGAGACCGACTCGCCCCAGGTCGCCGAGACCTCGGAGACCGAGATCGCCTCGGTGCCGATCCCGGCCTCGGCGGCGATCGCCTCGCGGATCGAGGAGGCCTCGTCCGTGGAGAGCTCGCCGATGCGGACGATGTAGGACCGGTCCTCGCCCGAGCCCACGACCTGGCCGGAGGCCACGTCGGCCCCGGCCGAGGCGGCCGCGCTCTCGACGTCCTCGAGGGACGCGGCGGTCTCACCGGCCGGGACGTTGTACTGCACACCGCCGGCGAAGTCGATGCCGAGGACGAAGCCCTTGGTGAGCATGACGATCGCGAGGGCCGCGACGACCACGGCGGAGGCGATGTAGAACTTCTTGCGGTGCGCGACGAACTGGAAGTCCGTCTCGCCCCGGTACAGCTGGCTGAAGATGTTGGGGCGCTTCTCGCCGCGCCCGGTCTGCTTGGTGCTCATCGGATCTCCTTAGGCCTTCGCGGCCGCATCGGCGGTGGCCGGGGTCGCTTTGGAGTGGAGCCCCGAGAGGTGTTGGTTGCTGAGGACCCTGCCGCGGGCCATCCACTCGGCCAGCGGGTGGGTGAACACGAACACCACCAGGAGGTCGACGACCGTGGACAGGCCGAGCGTGAAGGCGAAGCCCCGGACCGGGCCGATGGCCAGGATGTACAGGACGATCGCGGAGATCATCGAGACGGCGCTGGCGGAGAGGATGGTGCGCCGCGCGCGGACCCAGGCCCTCGGCACGGCCGAGCGCACGGACCGGCCTCCGGCCATCTCCTCCTTTATTCGCTCGAAGTAGACGACGAACGAGTCGGCGGTGATGCCGACCGCGACCACGAAGCCCGCGATGCCCGCGAGGGTCATCGTGAAGCCGATCTGGGTGCCCAGGAGCGACACGGTCGGATACAGGATCGCGGCCGCGACGACGAGGCTGCCGAGGACGACGAAGCCGATCACGCGGTAGTAGATGAAGCAGTAGATGATGACCAGCAGCAGGCCGATCGCCATCGCGAACACGCCCGCCTCGAGCTGGTCGACGCCGAGGGTCGCGGTGACCTCGTTGACGGTCTGGACCACGAAGTTCGTGGGCAGCGAGCCGAAGTTGAGCTGGTCGGCCAGCTGGTTGGCCTCGTCCGCGCTGAAGTCGCCGGAGATCTGCGTCGAGTTCGACGAGACCTCCTGGATGGTGGGGTCGCTGACGACCTCGTTGTCGAGGACGATCGCGACCTGCGACTGCAGGTTCTGCGTGGTGAGGGCGCCCCACTTCTCGGCGCCTTCGGTGGAGAACTGCACGTTGACCACGAACTGGTTGAGGTTCGCCTGGTCGGTGCCGACGTCGGCGGAGGTCACGTCGGAGCCGAGCACGGTCGCGGGCTGCAGCAGGTACTTGTACTGGAAGGTCAGCGACGGGTCGTCTGCCGCGGCGGGCTCAGGGGCCTTGCAGGCGGTGACCTCGATGTCGGGCTGCTGGACGGCGCCCGGCGGGCGCGCGTCGAGGGTCTCGCAGGTGATCTGCGGGAGGTAGAACTGCACGGTGGCCGGCAGGAGAGCGACCTCTTCGGGCGTGAGCGCGCCGAAGGGCTCCAGGATGGCGCTGGTGGCCTCGTCGGGGGCGGCGGTGAGCGCCTGGGCGGCCGCGGCCGCGTCGGGGCCGACCTTGGCCCACACCTCGTCGAGGGTGGCGGCCACTTCGTCGGTGGTGGGCGCCTGGCCCGAGCCCGCTTCGCTGGTGGCCTCTTCGCTCGGCGTCTCGGAGGCGTCCTCGGCGGGCGTCTCAGAGGTCTCGGCGGTGGGCTCCTCGCTGGCGGCGCCGTCGGTGGGCTCCTCGGTCGGGGCCTCCTCGGCGAGCTGCTCCTCGAGCGCGGAGGTGTCGGCGACCGAGTTGGTGACGATGCGGAACCGGAGTTCGGCGGGGGCGCCGACGTCGCGCAGGGCCTGCTCGTCGATGTCGTCGCCGGCGACGTTCACGACGATGTTCTCGTTGCCCTCGACGTAGACCTCGGGCTCGGAGACACCGGTCGAGTTGACGCGGCCCTCGATGATCTGGCGGGCCTGCTCCATGGTCTCGGGCGAGGGGGGCTCGTCACTCCCCTGCTGGTAGGCCGTCAATGTCATCGACAGGCCGCCTTGCAGGTCGAGACCGAGCTTCGGCGTGGGGAACTTCCATCCGGAGCCCGCCAGCGCGGCGACCCACAGGATCGCGAGCACCAGGAACAGCGCCACGAAGTAGGGGGCGACTGGCAGGCGCTTGCGCTGGATCTTCTTCCGTGGGCGGTCAGCGCCCGTTACTGAAGCCAATGGTCGGTCTCTTCCTCAGAACTCGAATAGGGGCGGGCGCGAGGACGCCGCCGGCGCGCGGGGAGCGCGCCGCGGCTGTGCTCTCGCACACGTACCCTCGGCGGGCCTCATTCTAGGACGGGTGCCTCAAAGGCGGTGCAGGGCCCAGGGGTGGGGCTAGTAGTCCTTGCGGTCGGGGTTGCCCGCGTGCTTGCCCTTCTCGTCTTCGCCGGAGGCCTCGTCGGTGGCGCGGAGCTTGTCGAGGTCCTCGTCGGAGAGGGTGGCGTCCGCTTCGGCGAGCTCCTCGCCGGAGGTCTCCTCGGCGGTCTCGACGGTCTCGGCGGGGGTGATGACCTTGGCGATCGCCTGGCGGGCGAAGACCAGGAAGTTGTCGTCGCTGGCTTCGAGGGTGACGGTCTCGTCGTCGGAGTCGACGACGGTGCCGTAGAGGCCGCCGATGGTCATGACGCGGGCGCCGGGGGCCACGTTGCTCTGCATGTCCTGCTGTTCCTTCTGCCGCTTGCGCTGCGGGCGGATCATCACGAAGTACATGAGGGCGATGAAGCCCACGATCATGATGAGGAACATGAAGTTCGAGCTGCCGGCGCCGTCCTGCGCGAGGACGTCTGCGGATGCGAGCACGGTGGTGCCTTTCGTCGGTTGCCGTACAAAATGTCGATGTCGTCGGTGGGTGACGTGGGCGGAGTCTATCCCGCCGGGCGTGACGCTCCGTCCCCCCTATGGACCACCCTACGCGTCGCCGCTGCCGAAGAGCCCTTCGGCGTTCGGGGGGTTGAGGCCCAGGTGGTGCCAGGCGGCGGCGGTGGCGACGCGGCCCCGGGGGGTGCGGGCGAGGAGGCCGGCGCGCACGAGGAACGGCTCGCAGACCTCTTCGACCGTGTCGGGCTGCTCCCCCACGGCGACGGCGATGGTCGTCAGGCCGACGGGACCGCCGTTGAAGGTGCCGCACAGGGCGCGCAGGACGGCGCGGTCGAGGCGGTCGAGGCCCAGTTCGTCGACGTCGTAGAGGGCGAGCGCGTCGGAGGCGACCTTGGCGGTGATGACGCCGTCGGCGCGGACCTGGGCGAAGTCGCGGACGCGGCGCAGGAGGCGGTTGGCGATGCGGGGGGTGCCGCGGGAGCGGCCGGCGATCTCGGCGGCGCCGGCGGGGTCGATGGCGACGTCGAGGATGCCGGCGGAGCGGGTGCAGATCGCTTCGAGTTCGGCGTCGCTGTAGAACTCGAGCTGGCCGAGGAAGCCGAAGCGGTCGCGCAGCGGGCCGGTGAGGAGCCCGGCGCGGGTGGTGGCGCCGACGAGGGTGAACGGCTCGAGTTCGAGGGGGATGGCGGTGGCGCCGGGGCCTTTGCCGACGATGACGTCGACGCGGAAGTCCTCCATGGCGGTGTAGAGGAGTTCTTCGGCGGGGCGGGCGATGCGGTGGATCTCGTCGATGAAGAGGACTTCGTTCGGGCCGAGGCTGGTGAGGATCGCGGCGAGGTCGCCGGAGCGCTCGATGGCGGGGCCGGAGGTCTGGCGCATGCCGACGCCGAGTTCGGCGGCGACGATCATCGCGAGGGTGGTCTTGCCGAGGCCGGGCGGGCCGGAGAGCAGGAGGTGGTCGGGGGAGGCGCCGCGGCGGCGGGCGCCTTCGAGGAGGAGGCTGATCTGCTCGCGGACGCGGGTCTGGCCGATGACGTCGTCGAGCTTGCCGGGGCGGATGCCCTCTTCGGCGAGGCGGTCGAGTTCGGTGGCCTCGGCGGCGGTGAGGGCCGCTGTCCATTCCTCTGCGGAGTAGTCGTCGGGGCGTTCCATCGCTATCGCTTCCCGAGGAGGCGGATGGCCTGCTTGAGGAGTGAGGGCACGTCGGTGCCGTCCGCGCCTTCGGCGTCGAGCTTCTCGACGGCGGTCTCGGCCTCCTTGGCGGACCAGCCGAGGGCCTGGAGGCCCTGGCTGACCTGGGTCCTCCAGCCGCCGGGGCGGCCGCCGGGCTGTTTGGGGACGCCGCCGAGGTCGACGGGGCCGATCTTGTCGGCGAGGTCGAGGACGATGCGCTCGGCGCTCTTCTGGCCGACGCCGGGGATGCGGGTGAGGGTCGCGGTGTCGCCGGTGGCGATGGCGCGGCGGATCGCGTCGGGCCGGAGCACTTCGACGGCGTCGCGGGCGATGCGCGGGCCGATCTTCTGGGCGTTCTGGAGCAGTTCGAACAGGTCGCGTTCTTCGGCGGTGTTGAAGCCGTGCAAGGTGATCGAGTCCTCGCGGACGATGGTGGAGATGGCGAGGACGGCCTGCGAGCCGACTTTGAGGTTGGCGAGGGTGTGGGCGCCGGCGTGGACGGCGTAGCCGACGCCTTGGACGTCGACGACGGCGTAGGACTCGCTGACGGAGGCGATGGTGCCGGTGAGCTGGGCGATCATCGGGCGCTCTCCTTCTTGACGGCGGCGGCGATCCGGGCCTTGACGCCGCCGCGCCACAGGTGGCAGATGGCGATGGCGAGGGCGTCGGCCGCGTCGGCGGGCTTGGGCGCCTCCTTGAGGCGCAGGATGCGCGTGACCATGCTGGTGACCTGGCGCTTGTCGGCGGTTCCGCTGCCGCAGACGGCGGACTTCACTTCGGACGGCGTGTAGGTCGCGGTGGGCAGTCCGAGGCGGGCGCCGGCGAGGAGCGCGATGCCGGAGGCCTGCGCGGTGCCGATGACACTGGCCACATTGTGCTGACTGAAGACGCGTTCGACGGCCACGGCCTCGGGCTCGTGCTCCTCGAGGTAGGCGCGGAGGCCGTCGTCGAGGGCGAGGAGCCGGTCGGCAAGGGGCGCTTCGGGATCGGTGCGGACGACGCCGACGGCGACCATGGTGCCGGGTGCTCCGGGGCGGCCGTCGACGATGCCGACGCCGCACCGGGTCAGGCCCGGGTCGATCCCCATGACGCGCACGCGTTCCTCCTGTCGCTGGACTCGCGTCAGCTTATCCGGCCGCACTGACGTTCGGTCCGAAGCACGTCGTGGGGAGCGATCGTGTTGATCGCCGTCAGTCGGGAATCGGACCGGTGGCCTTGCCCATAAACCACTTGCCGGTCGGCTAGTAACGTGCTTGGCTTGTTGCAGGCCGGACCGGTCGCGCCCGCCTCCCATCGGCGAGCAGCGCGAGGCGCGATCCCGGCTTCCCGCCGTCCTTACTCCGCCCCGCGAACCTGTTGGAATCACTGTGTCTGCTGCTGTCTTCATCCCGCCCGTCGCCGCGCCCGGACACTCACGACGCTTCATCGCCACGATGGTGTTCGTACTCGGCGCGCTCTCGGCGACCGCGCCGATCGCGATCGACCTCTACCTCCCCGCGTTCCCGGCGATGGCCGAGGCCTTCGGCAGCCCGGAGAGCCGCATTCAGCTCACCCTCACGTCGATGATGATCGGCATGGGCCTCGGCCAGGCCGTCATCGGCCCGCTCTCCGACCGGTTCGGACGACGCAAGCCGCTGCTCATCGGCATGTCGGTCTTCACGCTCGCCTCGCTGCTGTGCGCGGTGGCGACCAGCGCGGACCTGCTCGTCGGGCTGCGCTTCCTCCAGGGTCTGTCCGGCGCGGCCGGCGTGGTCGTGGCCCGCGCGGTCATCCGCGACCACTTCTCCGGGGACGACATGACCCGGTTCACGGCGAAGATGATGTTCGTCACGATGCTCGCGCCGATGCTCGGCCCGATCGTCGGCGCCCAGCTCATCCGCTTCGGCCCGTGGCAGACCGTGTTCGTGTTCATGGCGGTCCTGTCCGCGCTGTCGACGTTCCTGGTGTGGAGGTTCCTCCCCGAGAGCCTCCCCGCCGAGGACCGGCGCACGATGACCGGCCGCGAGTTCGGCTCGGCCCTGGTGACGCTGGTGCGCGACGCGCACTTCATCGCGCCCACGATCGCGGTGCTCATGAACTTCTCGATGCTGTTCACCTACGTGTCGACGTTCAGCTTCATCTCGCAGGAGGAGCTCGGGGCCTCCCCCGGCTTCTTCTCGCTGCTGTTCGCCTTCGGCACGCTCGCGCTGCTGGCCGGCAACCAGCTCAACATGCTCCTCATCGACCGCTCCAGGTCGAGCAACCGCATGATCGCGGGCATGATCGTCTCGCTCTCGGGCGTCGCCTGGCTCGCGGGCGTGCAGTTCGCTGGCGCCGAGAACCTGTGGACGGTCCCGGTCGGGATCATCGTGATGATGTTCGGCTGCGGCATCGTGTTCCCGAACGCGGGCGCGGCAGCGATGTCCTCGCAGCCGCCGCAGATCGCCGGCACCGCCTCCGCGTTCATGGGCTCGCTCCAGATGGCGGCCGGCGGCGTCCTGCCGGCGCTCGCGACCGTGGGCGGCGTGACGCTGGCGAGCATGACGCTCGGCATCGGCGTGTACGCGCTGGCGACGGCCGCCGCGGTCGCGTGGACGATCGTGGTCTACCGCCGCAAGCCGGTACCCGGCATCGCTTAGACGGCAACGTGAAAGGGGCCCGCGGCATCCGCCGCGGGCCCCTTTTCGCCGGTCGCTACTCCGCGTCGAGCTGCGCGAAGACCTCGTCGCTGATGTCCGCGTTGGTCCACACGTTCTGGACCTCGTCGGAGTCCTCCAGGGCGTCGACCACGCGGAGCACCTTGCGGGCGCCGTCGACGTCGACCGCGATGTGCATGGAGGCCTGGAAGCCGGCCTCGGCCGAGTCGTAGTCGATCCCGGCCTCCTGGAGCGCGGTGCGCACCGCGACCAGGTCGGTGGGCTCGCACAGCACCTCGAAGCCGCCTTCGCCGAGGTCGTTGACCTCTTCGGCGCCGGCGTCGAGGACCGCCATGAGGATGTCGTCCTCGGTGAGCTTCTCGTCGGGCGAGACGATGATCGTGCCCTTGCGGGAGAACATGTAGCCGACCGAGCCGGCCTCGCCGAGCGAGCCGCCGTTGCGCGTCAGCGCCACGCGGACCTCGGCCGCGGCCCGGTTGCGGTTGTCGGTGAGGCACTCGATGAGCACCGCGACGCCGCCGGGCGCGTACCCCTCGTACATGAGGGTCTCGTAGTCGACGCCGCCGCCGTCGAGGCCGCCGCCGCGCTTGACCGCGCGGTCGATGTTGTCGTTGGGGACCGAGCTCTTCTTGGCCTTCTGGATCGCGTCGAAGAGCGTCGGGTTGCCGGTCGGGTCAGGACCGCCGGTGCGCGCCGCGACCTCGATGTTCTTGATGAGCTTCGCGAAGATCTTCCCCCGCTTGGCGTCGATCGCGGCCTTCTTGTGCTTGGTCGTCGCCCACTTGGAGTGGCCACTCATACCGGCGTTCCTCGTTCCTACTACTCGACCGGTCCGGCGTCTGCGCCTCGGACCATATCCACGAAGTACTCGTGCACCCGCGCGTCGGGGGTCACCTCCGGGTGGAAGGAGGTGGCCAGGCAGGCGCCCGCACGTACGGCGACGATCCTACCGCCCTGCTCCCCGCCGGACCCTGCACCGCTGTCCGAGGCGCTGTCGACCCGCGCCAGCACCTGGACGCCCTCGCCGATCCGCTCGACCCACGGGGCGCGGATGAACACCGCCCGGAACGGCCCGCCCGCGACGCCCTCGATGGCGATCTCGGTCTCGAACGAGTCCACTTGGCGCCCGAATGCGTTGCGGCGCACCGTCATCGGGATCGCGCCGAACGAGCGCTGGTCGGGGCGGCCGTCGAGCACCTCGTCGGCGAGCATGATCATGCCCGCGCACGACCCGAACACCGGCAGCCCCGCGTCCAGGCGCTTCTTGACGGGCTCGAACAGGTCGAAGATCTCCAGGAGCTTGCTCATCGTGGTCGACTCCCCGCCGGGAATGACCAGGCCCTCCACGGCGTCGAGCTCCGAGGCGCGGCGCACCGGCACGGCGCGGGCCCCGGCGGCCTCGAGCGCGCGCATGTGGTCGACCACGTCGCCCTGCAGGGCGAGCACACCGATCTGGGGCACAGCGGTCATCAGAGAACTCCAAAAGTCTCGCGTCAACGGGCGCCACAAGCGTAATTCGGGTTCGCTCCGGCGCCTACCTGGAGAAGCGTCCCTGTGACCGAAAGCAGGCTGAACTCGGTCGACAGGCGACGATCCGTTAAAGTCTGCGATCGAACGTGACGCACCCCTTCATGCCCGGGAGTAAGTACAGATGGCCAAGACCTCGAAGCGCAACCCGATGCCCCGTGCCGTCCGGGCCGGACGCAACACGATGTGGATCGAAGCACTGATCGCCCTCGTCGCCGGCGGCCTCATCGTGCTCCTGCACCACACGGCGGACGACTTCGTGCCCCCCGCCGCCGTGCACGACGTCTACCGCGCCGCGGTCGGCCTCGGCGGCCTCGCCCTGTTCCTGGTCCTGGCCATCGCCCTGCTGCGCTTCCAGTGGCGCATCCTGTGGATCCTGATCCTGCTCGTGCAGGCCGGCGCGATCGTCGGCCTCGGCTGGCTGCTGTTCACCGGCGGCCTCTACTGGGCGCTGTGCATCGGCCTCGTCATCGTGCCGATTACGATCTTGGGAACGCTTACCGAACGCTTCGCCCGACGCTGGTTCAACCACTAGGACGAACGTCGGCGGGCGACCCAGCCGCCACCGCTGAAAGGCCACATAATGCTTCCGCAACCGAACTTCGGCCGCGACAAGGGCCCGATAGAGCCCGCGAAGGACGAGCACGGCGAGGACGAGGTGCCCCGCAAGAAGCTCCGCCGGCTGCAGATCGCAATGTGGGTGCAGGTGGTCTTCGCCGTGCTGCTCGGCAACCTCCACGCGTTCCGCGTCATCGGCGCGCGCGACATCTCCGAGGCCGAGATCCTCGCGGACTACAAGGAGCAGCCGCCGCCCGGCGGCATCTCCCCCGAGGACGCGGCGCGCACGGCCTACGAGACGTTCCAGAGCACCGAGTTCATGGTCTTCATGCTCGCGATCTCCGGCTTCGCGATCGTCGCGGCCATCGTCGCCGCGCTGTGCGCGATCCGGCTCAAGTCCCGCCTGAAGGCCGTGCGCTGGTGGGCCGTCGGCGCCACCGCCATCCTCTTCCTGGTGGGCATGTACATGTCCACGCAGTTCGGACTCCTGGTGGCGCCGTGGGTGTTCGCCTCCGTGCTCGCCCTGTGGTGGCTCTTCGCCAGCGACATCCGCTACTGGCTCAACGAGTCCGCCAAGAGCCGCGCCGAGGGCTAGCCCTTCGACTCCTCCTCGGCGCCGTGCCGCTGGATGTAGTCGATGAAGGCCGCCCGCGCGAGCGGTTCGGCCGAGCCCCAGTCGCCCTTCGTGCCCTCGCGCCACATGCTCAGCAGGTCGTCGATCGCCACCCCGATCTCGGACACGTCCGGGTCGAGGTCCTCGGCTTCGAGCGCGGTCGGGGTGTGCCGGAACAGGTCGATGAAGAACCGCCAGTCGCGGCGCTCGCGCGCCAGCGCGAACGCGCGGTGCTGGAGGTCGGGGGTCGAGTACCGGTCGAGATCGCTTGCGTCCATGGCTCCTAGCCTAGGGCCTGTCCCGCGGGCGCGGGCGCGGCCGGGGCGAGAGCGGGCCGGATGCGGAGTGTCGGAACCGGATCGGGAGCGTTCCACTCCTTAGGATCGGGCCATGAGAAAGCTCATCGTCGGCGCCTTCGCGGCCGCCGCATTCGTCGCCGCAGGGTCGGGTCCGGTCCAAGCGGCGCTCCTGCCGTACGAGCCGATCCCGGTCGACCCCGGCATCGGCGACGGCTCCGGTCCGCACAGCGCGTTCGAGATCAGCGTCGCCGCCGCTAACGGGGAGGCCGATGCGATCACGCTCTCGTGCCCGCAGGAGTGGAGCGAGCACCCGAACGCGGCCGCCGTGTGCGACCAGCTCAAGGAGGCGCGCGGGCTCATCAACGCGATCGCCCCGGCAGACGGCATGTGCACCAAGGAGTACGCGCCGGTCCTGGTGGTGGTGTCCGGCCACTGGCACCAGACGAACCAGTTCTTCATGAAGGAGTACTCGAACCGCTGCGAGGCGGTCCTCGCCACCGGCGGGAGCCTGCTCGACTTCTGAGCGGGGCAGGACGTGGAGAGGGGCCCGGGCGCAACCGCCCGGGCCCCTGTCGCGTTCGGGTCTACCAGCCGCGCTTGGCGAGCTTCTGGTCCTCGGCGAGCGTGTCGACGTTGATGCCGACCATGGCCTCGCCCAGGCCGCGGGAGACCTCGGCGATGACCTTCGGGTCGTCGTGGAAGGCGGTGGCCTTGACGATGGCGGCGGCGCGCTTGGCCGGGTCGCCGGACTTGAAGATGCCGGAGCCGACGAAGACGCCTTCGGCGCCGAGCTGCATCATCATGGCCGCGTCGGCGGGGGTGGCGATGCCGCCGGCGGTGAAGAGCACCACGGGGAGCTTGCCGAGCCGGGCGACTTCGGCGACGAGCTCGTACGGGGCGCGGAGCTCCTTGGCCGCGGCGTACAGCTCGGTGGAGTCGAGGGTGGTGAGGCGGCCGATGTCCTGGCGGATCTGTCGCATGTGGCGGGTGGCCTCGACGACGTTGCCGGTGCCGGCCTCGCCCTTGGAGCGGATCATGGCCGCGCCCTCGCTGATGCGGCGCAGGGCCTCGCCGAGGTTGGTCGCGCCGCACACGAACGGCACGTTGTACTGCCACTTGTCGATGTGGTTGGCCTCGTCGGCCGGGGTGAGGACCTCGGACTCGTCCACGTAGTCGACGCCGAGGGACTCCAGGACGGCCGCTTCGGTGAAGTGGCCGATGCGGGCCTTGGCCATGACGGGGATCGAGACGGCCTCGATGATGCCGTCGATCATGTCGGGGTCGGACATGCGCGAGACGCCGCCTTCGCGGCGGATGTCGGCGGGGACGCGCTCGAGCGCCATGACCGCGACGGCCCCGGCGTCCTCGGCGATCCGGGCCTGCTCGGGCGTGACGACGTCCATGATGACGCCGCCTTTCAGCATGTCGGCCATGCCGCGCTTGACTCGGGCGGTCCCGATCTCGGCCTCGGTCTTCTGGGTCTGTGACACGGTTCCCGGCTCCATCTGAGGTAGTCGCCAACTGCTGGGCAAATGTATGGCTCGCACGCTTCGCCATTAGGGGTTGACCGGTCCGATTCTACGCCGCGACCCGCCTCACAAGCCCCTTGATACAAAGGGGGTGACCGGGGCGTCTCAGTGCACCGGGTCCTCGATGTCCCAGTACTCGGGGCGGGGCAGGCGGCGGTGCAGGCGGAGCACGACCGACATGGGGAGGGAGCGGGAGGAGACGGCGTCGCGGACGAAGTCGGTGTGGATCTGGCGGGCGAGGGCGACGCGGCGGTTGGCGGCCTCGAGGTCGTCGGACCAGAGGGGGTTCTCGGCGAGTTCGCGCAGGGCGCGGGTGAGGTCGTTCTCGGCGTATTCGCGCAGCTCGCGCTGGCGCTGGGTGTCGGCGGGGACGGCGACGACGGAGAGGGCGAGGGCGACGACCTCCTCGAAGCCGGGGTTGCCGACGAACTTGAGGACGGTCTCGGCGCGGTCGTCGAGCTTGGCGAGGAGGGCGCCTTCGGCGGCGTGGGCGCGGCGGTGCAGGCGTTCGACGCGGGTGACCGTCCACGTCGCGTACGCGCCGACGACGGCCACGATCGTCACGAGCACAGCCAACCACCACATCGGGCTGATCTTAGTGCGGAGCGCCCACCTCCGGTTTCCCGGTGGTGGACGCTTGTGCGGGTTCGGGCCTGGCTTAGACCTCCGCTCCGGGTTCCGCGCGGAACGTACGGACCTGCCATGCGGCCATGAGGCCGAGGAGGAAGGTCAGCGCGCCGACGATGACGTTGTTCCAGGCGAGACTCATGGGCGGATCGGTGATGAGCACCCAAGGCGAGACCGCCAGCCAGATGCCGACGGCGCACAACGCCCAGCTCATGCCGTACATGCGCTCGGGCGTGACGGTGAATCCGAGAGCCAGCAGCCCGACCGCGATGCCGATGATCAGGTTGTGGGTCGCGAAGTCCGCCTGCGTGGCCGAGAAGCCGACCACCCAAGGCGAGATGATGCAGTACAGGCCGACGAGGAAGATGGGCGCGTCGATCATCGCCACGTCCCTGCGGCTGAGCATCTTGTCGTAACGGGCCCGCATCTCGTGAACGTCCGGGTGCGTGGTCATCGCTTCGCCCGTGCTGTGAGAGATATCGGCCATCGAACTGCCCTCCGTCGAGTCCGCGCGCGTGCGGCTCCGGCACGGGATTACACGGACCCTTCGCCTCATTATGGACCCGTGGTGCACACAGAGTAAAGAGGTGCTCACGTTCTTTGTGGGGTTCGGCGGTTCAGCGGCGCTGCTCCGTGCCCGCTTCGATGGCCGCGCGGTAGACCTCCAGGAGGCGGGCGGCGACCTCGGGCCAGTCGTAGCGCTTGACCCACTCGTTGGCACGTTCGACGTACGTCGTACGGAGTTCCTGGTCGTCGAGGAGGCGCCCCGCCTTGGCGGCCAGGTCGGCGCTGTCGCCGACCGCGAACAGCTCCCCCGCCCGGCCGTCGTCGAGGACGGAGCTGAACGCCTCGATGTCCGAAGCGAGGACGCAGGTCCCGGCGGCCATCGCCTCGGTGAGGATCATGCCGAAGGACTCGCCGCCGGTGTTGGGGGCGACGTAGAGGTCGACGCCCGCGAGCATCGAGGCCTTCTCCTCGTCGTCGACGGCGCCGAGGAAGCGGATGCGGCGGGCGATGTCGGGCTCCAGCCCGGCGACGGCCGCTTCGGGGTCGCCGCGGCCGACCACGAGCAGGTGCAGGTCGGGGCGTTCGGCGGCGAGCGCGGCGAAGGCGTCGCGGAGGATCGGGAAGCCCTTGCGGGGCTCGGAGTAGCGGCCCATGAACCCGATCGTGGGCCCGTCGGGCTTGTCGGCGAGCGGTGCGGCCTTGCGGTAGAACGCGACCGAGACGCCGTTGGGGATCTCGACGGCGCCGCCGCCGAGGTGCTCGACCTGCACCTTGCGGGCGTACGGGCTCACGGCGATGCGCGCGGAGAGGCTCTCGAGCACCAGCTGCGCCATGTGCTTCCCCGCCGCGAGGATGCGCGAACGGGTCATCGCGGTGTGGAAGGTGGCGACGACCGGGCAGCGGGCGTTGAGGACCGCCAGGCACGCGAGGCTCGGCGTGAGCGGTTCGTGCACGTGGATGACGTCGAAGTCGCCTTCCGCGCACCACTTGCGCACGCGCGCGGCCGAACGGGGCCCGAACGCGAGCCGCGCGATCGAGCCGTTGTAGGGCACGGCGACGGCCTTGCCGCCGGGGACCACGAAGTCGGGCAGGTTCGCGGTCTCGGTCGCGGGGGCGAGGACCGACACGTCGTGCCCGGCGTCGATGAGGGTCTCGGCGAGGTCGCGGATGTGGAACTGGACCCCGCCGGGGACGTCGAAGGAGTACGGGCTGACGATCCCGATCCGCAGGTCCCCCATGTCAGTCCGCGCCTTCCCGCGGCGCCTCGAAATCGGCGGACCAGAAGCGCTGCAGCATGTGCCAGTCGGCGGGGTGGGCGCGGACACCCTCCTCGAAGGCCTCGGCCATGCGCTGGGTCGCGCCGGCGACCCGCTCCCGGAACGAGCCGGTGCCCAGGTCGACCGGGCCCGAGATGTGGCAGACGGCGCGGTCGTCCTCGTAGTGGATGGCGGCGGTGAACAGCTCGACCTTGTTGCGGATCGCCAGCAGCGCGGGCCCGGTGGGGAACGTGGTGGGCTCGCCGAAGAACTTCACCTCGGTGCCCCCGCGGCCCAGGTCGCGGTCGGCGACCAGCGCGACCACATGCCCGGCGTCGAGTGCTTCACCAAGGGCCGCTTGCGGGTTGCGGTCGCCGCCGGAGGTCGGGATGATCTGCATGCCGAGGGACTCGCGGTACTCCAGGAACCGCCGGTAGACCCCTTCGGGCTTCAGCCGCTCGGCGACCGTGGTGAGCTTGTCCTTCGCGACGGCGCCGACCCAGGCGCCCGCGAAGTCCCAGTTCCCGCAGTGCGGCAGCGCCACGATCGAGCCCAGGCCCTGCCGGGCCCGCTCGTGGACGGGCTCGTACCCGTTCATCTCGAACTTCCGCTCGAGCTGCGCGGTGCTCATCGACGGCAGCCGGAACGCCTCCAGCCAGTACCGGGCGTACGAGCGCATCGCCTGGCGCATCAGCGCCTCGTCGGGCTCAGTGCCGACGACCCGGGCGAGGTTCTTGCGCAGCTGGCGCACGCTCCGGCCGTTCTTGCGCAGGGCCCGGTCCGCGAAGCGGTTCCCCAGCGCACTCGCGGCGCCCTCGGGGAGGAGCCGCACGCCGCGCCAGGCCGCCAGGTAGGCCAGCTCGGTGAGGCGCTCAGACATCGACGCGCCCCTCGCTCGCGGCGAGCACCGCGCGGGCGTGGAAGAGGCGCTGCACCACCGTGATCGAGGCGAGCACGCACAGCAGGCCCAGGCCGGCCTCGAGCGCCCACGGCACACCGAGGACTTCGGCGAGGACCGCAGCGGCCGCGATGATGAGCCGCTCGGGGCGCTCGGCGATGCCCACATTGCAGTCGGCGCCGAGCGACTCGGCGCGGGCCCGCACGTACGAGACCATCTGCGAGGCGATGAGCGCCCACAGCGCGAGCGCGCCGCCCAGGCCCCGGTCCTCAGCGAGGAGGAAGTAGGCCAGGCCGGCGAAGATCGCGCCGTCCGCCAGCCGGTCGCAAGTGGAGTCGAGGAGGGCGCCGAATCGGCTCGTGGTGCCCTTGACGCGGGCGATCGCGCCGTCGAGCATGTCGGTGAGGACGGAGGCGGCGACCACGAGGAGCCCCGCCAGCAGGTGGCCGGGCGCGAGGAGCAGCACTGAAGCGCCGACGACCACGGCGGTCCCGGTCACGGTGACGGCGTTGGCGGACACGCCTACGCGGATGAGGACCTTCGCGGCGGCGTCGACGTAACGGCGCACGCCCGCTCGGCCGGAGGTCCGAAGGAACTTCGCCATGGTCTCCTGTTTTCTGGGCGGCCCGGGTGGGTGTTCGGGCAAGTGGGTGCGGTGCCCGCCCCCGGACCGGGCCGGAGAGGGGCGCTGCCTTGACTCTAACGGGGTCCGGCCGGTCACACCCGCTCCCATGCGGCCGCGAGGTCCGCGCGGGTGTCCTTCAGCAGCTGCGGGAGGGTCTTGGTGCGGCCGATGATCGGCATGAAGTTCGCGTCCCCGCCCCAGCGGGGGACGATGTGCTCGTGCAGGTGCCCGGCGATGCCGGCGCCCGCGACCTGGCCCTGGTTCATCCCGATGTTGAACCCGTGCGCGCCCATCACCGCGCGCAGGACGGTCATGGCGCGCTGGGTGAGCGCGCCCATCTCGGCGATCTCGTCGGCGTCGAGGTCGGTGTAGTCGGGGACGTGCCGGAAGGGCACGACCATGAGGTGCCCGTTGTTGTACGGGTACTTGTTCATGACCACGTACATGTGCGCCGCGCGGGCGACGATGTTGCCGTCCGCGTCGTCGAGCTTCGGGATCTCGCAGAACGGGCAGCCCTCCACGTCCGCGTCATCGCCCGTCGGCTTGCCTTCGCCTTGGATGTAGGACATGCGGTGCGGGGTCCACAGCCGCTCGTACCCGTCGGGGACGCCGACGCCTTCGCCTTCGCGCTCTTCCACGGGACGATCCTAGGGGGTGCTCGCGGACCCCTGACGGCCGCTATCCGGCCCGTTTGCCCGCTCACTTCGCTGCCGGCCCTCGAAATACGGCACTGGTATTCGGAGGGCCTTGCGCCTCCCGAGCGAACGAACGGACTCGGATGTCGACTCGCCGGGGGCCCGCGAACACCCCCTAGGCCGCCGCCCGCACCGGTTGGAAACCCGACGAAAACACCGTGCCACGTCGTGTCGGTTAAGCTCCGGACGTGACGTTGCCCCAGCTGTACCTCGTAGTGCTGATCGGCTGCGTCACCGTGCTCCTCTCCATCGCGGCCCTGCGCGCGACGCAGCGGCTCGGACTCCCGGCGCTGCTGGTGTTCCTCGGTGCGGGCCTGGTCCTCGGCGAGGACGGCGTCGGCATCCCGTTCGAGGACTTCGAACTCGCCCAGGCGCTCGGCACGTTCGCACTGGCGCTCATCCTCATCGAGGGCGGCCTCTCGACCCGCTGGCAGGCGATCCGCAAGCAGGTGGCCCCCGCCGGCATGCTCGCGACGGTGGGCGTCGGCGTCTCGGTGGCCGTCACCGCGCTCGGCGCGCACTTCCTGCTCGGCTTCGACTGGCAGCTCTCGCTCACCATCGGCGCGGTCGTCGCCTCGACCGACGCGGCGGCGGTCTTCTCGGTGCTGCGCGGCATCGGACTGCCGAAGCGGCTCAGCGGCACCCTCGAAGCCGAGTCGGGCTTCAACGACGCGCCCGCGGTGATCCTGGTGCTCGCGTTCTCGGCCGCCGCGGGCATGCCCGAGCCGGGGCACCTGTTCGGCGTCCTCGTGTGGGAGCTCGCCGCCGGCTCGCTGATCGGCCTCGCGATCGGCTCCGGCGGCGCCTGGCTGCTGCGGCGCCTGGCACTGCCGGTCTCCGGCCTCTACCCGCTGGCGGTCTTCAGCCTCGGCCTGGCGGCCTTCGCGGCCGCCGGGGCGCTGCACGCCTCCGGGTTCATCGCCGCCTACCTGGCGGCGCTCGTGCTCGGCAACTCGCGCCTGCCGCACCGGGCCGCGACGCAGTCGTTCGCCACGGGCCTGGGCTGGATGGCGCAGCTCGGCATGTTCGTGATGCTGGGCCTGCTCGCCTCGCCCTCGAACCTGCTCGACGCGATCGTGCCGGGCCTCGTCCTCGGCGTGGTGCTCACCCTCGTCGCGCGGCCTCTCGCGGTGTGGGTCTCCCTGCTGCCCTTCAAGTTCACGCGCAAGGAGCAGGTGCTCCTGTCATGGGCGGGCCTGCGCGGCGCGATCCCCATCGTCCTGGCGACGATCCCGCGCGCGGCGCACCTGCCCGGCGCGCAGCAGCTCTGGGACATCGTGTTCGTGCTCGTGGTCGTCTTCACGCTGCTCCAGGGCCCGACCCTGCCGTGGGTGGCGCGGCGGCTCGGCCTCTCGCAGGAGGACATCGTCCAGGAGATCGAGATCGAGACCGCCCCGCTCGACGCCGTGGACGGCGAGGTCCTCACCATCACCGTCCAGAAGGGATCGGGTCTGGCGGGCATCAGGATCTTCGAGCTGCGCCTGCCCGAAGGCAGCGCCGTCGCCGGCGTGGTGCGCGGCGACCGCCTCTTCGTCCCCGCCAATGCCGACCGCCTCCGCTCGGGCGACCAGCTCATCATCGTCACCAACCCCACCCTCCGCGAAGCGACCGAGCAGCGCCTCACGGCGCTGGCCCGCGCCGGCCGGCTCGCCCGCTGGCTCGGCGAGACCGGCAAGGACTGAGCACACGAGAGGGCCGGGACGTCGCCGCCCCGGCCCTCATTCGCGCTTGCTTACGCCTCTTCGGTTGCGGCCGAAGGGCCCTCGTTGACCCGCGACTCGACGAAGCCGGCGACGTGGGCGATCGCCTCGTCCGCCGGGACGCCGTTGCGCTGCGAGCCGTCGCGGTACCGGAACGAGACGGTGCCCGCGTTCTGGTCCTCGTCGCCCGCGATGATCATGAACGGGATCTTCTGCAGCTGCGCGTTGCGGACCTTCTTCTGCATCCGGTCGTCCGAGTGGTCGACCTCGCCGCGGATGCCCGCCGCCCGCAGCTTCCCGAAGAACGCCTCCAGGTAGTCGGCGTTCTCGTCGCGCACCGGGATGCCGACGGCCTGCACCGGGGCCAGCCACGCCGGGAACGCGCCCGCGTAGTGCTCGGTGAGCACCCCGAAGAACCGCTCGATCGAACCGAACAGCGCCCGGTGGATCATGACCGGCTGCTTGCGGGTGCCGTCGGCAGCCGAGTACTCGAGGCCGAAGCCGACCGGCTGGTTGAAGTCCAACTGGATGGTCGACATCTGCCAGGTGCGGCCGATCGCGTCCTTCGCCTGGACGGAGATCTTGGGGCCGTAGAAGGCCGCCCCGCCCGGGTCCGGGACCAGGTCGAGGCCCGACTCCTCGGCGACCTGCCGCAGGGTCGCGGTCGCCGACTCCCACAGCTCGTCGTCGCCGATGAACTTGTCCGAGTCGCCCTTGGTCGAGAGCTCCAGGTAGAAGTCGTTGAGCCCGTAGTCGCGCAGCAGCTGCAGCACGAACTCCAGCAGGCTCCTGATCTCGCCGGGGGCCTGCTCCTCGGTGCAGTAGATGTGCGCGTCGTCCTGGGTCAGGCCGCGCACGCGGGTCAGGCCGTGGACCACCCCGGACTTCTCGTACCGGTACACGGTCCCGAACTCCGACAGACGCAGCGGCAGCTCGCGGTACGAGCGCCCGCGCGAGCGGAAGATCAGGTTGTGCATCGGGCAGTTCATGGCCTTGAGGTAGTAGTTCGCGCCCTCGAGCTCCATCGGCGGGAACATGGTGTCCGCGTAGTACGGCAGGTGCCCCGAGGTGTGGAACAGCCCTTCCTTGGTGATGTGCGGGGTGTTCACCACCTCGTACCCGGCCTGGCGCTGTCGTTCGCGCAGGTAGGACTCCATCTCGTGGCGGATGATCGCGCCCTTGGGGTGGAACACCGGGAGCCCGGAGCCGAGCTCGTCGGGGAACGAGAACAGGTCGAGCTGCTGCCCGAGCTTGCGGTGGTCGCGCTTCTCGGCCTCGGCCAGGCGCGCGAGGTAGTCCTTCTGGTCCTGCAGGGTCGGCCAGGCGGTGCCGTAGATGCGCTGGAGCTGCGGGTTCTTCTCCGAGCCCATCCAGTACGCGGCGGCCGAGCGCATGATCTTGACCGAGCCGATGAGCTTGGTCGAGGGCAGGTGCGGGCCGCGGCAGAGGTCGCCCCAGACGCGCTCGCCGTTGCGGTCGTGGTTGTCGTACGCGGTGAGCTCGCCGCCGCCGACCTCCATGACCTCGTCGGCGTCGGTGCCCTCGCCCTTGGTCTCGATGAGCTCGAGCTTGTAGGGCTCGTTCGCGAGCTCGGCGCGGGCCTCGTCGAGGGACGCGTACTTGCGGCGGTGGAAGGTCTGCCCCTGCTTGATGATCTGGAGCATGCGCTTCTCGACGGCCTTGAGGTCGTCGGGGTTGAACGGCTCGGCGACGTCGAAGTCGTAGTAGAAGCCGTCGGTGATCGGCGGGCCGATGCCCAGCTTGGCCTCGTGCAGCTCCTGCACCGCCTGCGCCATGACGTGCGCGGCGGAGTGGCGCATGACGTTGAGCCCGTCCGGGCTGCCGAGCGGCACGGGCTCGACCTTGGTGTCGGCGTCAGGGGCCCAGGAGAGGTCGCGGAGCTGGCCGTCGGCGTCGCGGACGACGACGATCGCGTTCGGCCCGTTGCCGGGGAGCCCGGCCTCGGCCACCGCGGCAGCGCACGTGGTGCCGGCAGTCACCCACAGCGGTTCTATGACGGCTGGGCTGCTGTGATTCGGCGCTGCGGATGCCACGGTTCTCCTCGTTCGGTGCTGGTCATCGGAGTTTCCGATGTCGGATAACGGGTCCATGGTAGTAGCCGCGGCGCTGTGGACTCCATCGCATTGGGGCTGCCGCAGGCGTGGCGGAGATTCCTTCGCGTCCGGACTTGACCTTGGTCCTGGCACCAAGGTTTACGGTCGTTGCATGACCGCAGCAATCGCCGCCACCTTGACGGTCGGAAGGCTCGCCGAAGCGGTGGGCGTCTCGACCGACGCGATCCGCCACTGGGAGCGCGAGGGCCTGTTCCCCGCGCCCGAGCGCAGCGCCGCCGGCTACCGCCGGTACGGGCCCGAGGCGCTGGACCGGGCCCGGTTCATCCGGGCCTGCCAGCGCGCGGGGCTGCGCCTGGCCGACATCGGGGACCTGCTGGCCGTGCGCGACACGGGCTCGTGCCCGTGCGAGCCGGCCGGGCAGCACCTGGAGCGGCGCATCGGCGAGATCACGGCCGAGATCGTGCGGCTGGAGGGCTTGCGGAGCCAGCTGACGGACATGCTGCGGGCGGTCGACGCGGGCGGGTGCGATGCGCCGCTGCCCGAGAACTGGTGTCCCCCGGGCTCGGCGCGCGTGCCGAGCCGCGGATCCGATCAGGTCGCCGATGGAGGTGAGTGTCGATGATGATGACCGATGAGTGCTGCACCTGCTGCAACGACAGTGCGTGCGACTGCGCCGGTGAGGCGTGCTGCCACGGCTGCTGCGAGAAGTAGTCGGAGCAGACGCGTTCGCCGCGGTCCCGGGTCGGGACCGCGGCGAGTGCGTTTTCGGCGTGTCACGGAGCGTCTTCGCAGATCGGGCGTCGCGAGGCGCCCCCGGTTCAAGGGTCCGACGCGTCGTCGTCGTTCGGGCGCGCCTCGGCGGTGCTGCGCGAATCGGATGTTCGCAGGACCCCGCCTCGGCTTGCGAGCCGTGGATGAGCACCGGTCAAGGGCGCCCGAGGGGTCCGACGGTGTCGGCCGGTCGGTCGCCTTATTTGACCGTGAGGACGATCTTGCCGAAGTGGCCGCCCGCGCCCATGAGCCGGTGGGCTTCGGCCGCTTCGGTCAGCGGCATCCGGGTGGTGACCACCGGTTCGATCTCGCCGGAGTCGAGGGCGGGCCAGACGCGTTCGAAGGCTTCAGCGAGGATCTGGCGGCGCTGCTCGATGGGGCGGGCCCGGAGTGTGGTGCCGGTGATGGTCGCGCGCTTGGCGAGGAGGCCGCCGAGGTGGATCTGGGCGGCGGTGCCCTGCTGGAGGCCGATGATCGCGAGGCGGCCGTCCTGGGCGAGGGCCTTGAGGTTCGGCTCGAAGTAGGCCGCGCCGATCACGTCGAGGATGGCGTCGGCCCCGCCCGCTTCCATGGCGAGCGCGGCGAAGTCCTCGCTGCGGTAGTCGATGACCCGGTCGGCTCCGAGCGCCTGCAGGCGCTGGGTCCATTCGGCGCGCGCGGTCGTCCAGGTCTCGGCGGCGGCGAGCTTCTTCGCGAACTGGATCGCGAAGGTGCCGATGCCGCCCGCGCCGCCGTGCACGAGGACGCGGCGCTTGCGGTCGGCGTCCGCGTCGAGGAGGTAGCCGAGGTTCGAGTAGACGGTGGCGGCGACTTCGGGCAGTCCGGCCGCGTCCACGAGGGCGACCTTCTCGGGCCTGGGGAGCACGAGTCCGGCGTCCACGGTGACGTACTGGGCGTAGCCGCCTCCGGGGAGCAGGGCGCAGACCTCGGCGCCGAGGAACGAGGCGTTGTCGTCGCTGCCGACGTGGACGATCGTGCCGGAGACCTCGAGTCCGGACCAGGCGGGCGCACCGGGCGGGCTCGGGTAGTGGCCGGCGACTTGGAGGAGGTCGGCGCGGTTGACGCCGGCGGCGGCGACCTCGATGAGGACTTCATCGGGGCCGGGCGCGGGCTCGGGCACCTGGGCGGCGGTGAGGCGGCCGTCGGCGACGGACATGGCAAGCATCCCCGCATAGTAGGACTCCGGTCGGAGTCACCGGCGTGATACCCGTCGGTACGTCACGTTAGTCCCGTTTGGATTTGCGAGATCCCTTGTGCTGCAACGGATTAGGGACGTTCGCTCGAATGTCCAGGGAAGAGGTGCGCATCGGGGTCGATCGCGACCGCGGCGTTGTTCACCGCGGTGGCGGCCTCGCCGAAGCCGGTGGCGATGAGCTTGACCTTGCCCGGGTATGCCGCGATGTCGCCGGCGGCGTAGACGCGCGGCAGGTTGGTGGCCATCGTGGAGTCCACCGCGATGCAGCGGCGGTCGAGTTCGAGGCCCCACTCCCCCAGCGGCCCGAGGTCGGCGGTGAAGCCGAGGGCCGCCACGATCGCGTCGGCCGGGAGCTCCCGGGTCCCTTCGTCCTTCACGTCCACCGTGACCCCGCTGACCGTCTCGGTGCCGTGCACGGCGGTCACCTGCGCGTTGACGACCACCGGCACCCCGAGTTCCCGCACCTGGTCCACAGTGGCCTGGTGGGCGCGGAACTTCTCGCGGCGGTGCACGATCGTGGTGCTGCGGGCGATGCCGTGCAGGGCGATCGCCCAGTCGAACGCGGAGTCGCCGCCTCCCACGATCACCACGTCCTGCCCGGCGTGGGCGGCGAGTTCGGGCACGAAGTAGACGATGCCGGCGCCGTGGAAGCCCTCGGCCGCGGGCAGGGGGCGGGGCGCGAAGCTGCCGAGCCCGCCGGTGATGAGCACGGCCTGGGCCTCGATGCGCTGGCCGGCATCGCCTTCGGAGGGCTCGAGTTCGAGCACGGGGGCGCCGTCGCGGTACTCGAGCCGGCTCGCCTGGCGGCCGAGGAGGTACTGCGGCTCGAACGGGGCGGCCTGGCGCAGGAGGTTGGCGACGAGGTCGCGGCCCTTGATCGAGGGGAATCCGGCGACGTCGAGGATCTGCTTCTCGGGGTACATGGCCGTGATCTGGCCACCCGCTTCGGGAAGCGCGTCGAGGACGGCGGTCGTGAGGCCGCGGAAGCCCGCGTAGTAGGCGGCGAAGAGGCCCGAGGGGCCGGCTCCGACGATCGCGAGGTCGACGGTGAGGACGGGCATGGACGATCACCGACTCCGTTGTAGGGACACGTTCCGACATCCTAGCGACGCGGCGGCCCCCGTGGGGCTTCGCGGAGGCGGACCTCCGCGAAGCCCCTTCGGTTCACACCGTGCGGAACGGGCCGGTCACCTCGAAGGTGACGCCGGCGGAGCTGGAGCCGGAGGTGCCGCGCTGGGACGAGAAGTAGAGGCGGTTCCCGGCCGGGTTGAACGCGGGGCCGGTGATCTCGGAGGAGCCGTGGCCGGAGAGGCGCAGGAACGGCGCCACGATGTCGTCGGGCGTGATGATGCAGATCTCCATGTTGCCGCCGTCCTCGGCGACGAACAGGTCGCCGCCGCCGGGGGCGCCGGTGATGTTGTCGACGCCGGTGAGCGGCGCGCTGGAGGTCAGGTTGTCGTCGTAGGCGATGGCGATGGTGTTGTTCACCGCGTCGTAGGCCCAGACCCGGTTGTCGCCCTTGGTGGTGAAGAAGCAGACGCCGTCGGCGTAGTGGCAGCCCTCGCCGCCGTTGAAGCGCTTGGTGTTCGCGACCTGGTTGCGGGTGGCGGTCGGCGAGCCGTCCGGGTCGGGCACGTTCCTCCAGGTGAGCGCCCCGCCGGACTCGGTGAGGACCTGGAGCTGCCCGGAGGCGAGGTTCCCCCAGGTGGTGGGCTTGAAGCGGTAGAACGCGCCGTCGGAGACGTCCTCGGTCAGGTAGACCACGCCCCGGTCGGGGTCGCATGCGGCGGCCTCGTGCTTGAAGCGGCCCATGGCGGCCCGCTGCACGGCGGCGTTCACGCCGAACGGGTCGGTCTCGTACACGTACCCGCGGTCGACCTCCTCGCACGAGAGCCAGGTGTGCCAGGGGGTCGCGCCGCCGGCGCAGTTGGTGCGGGTGCCGCTGAGGATGCGGTAGGCGTCGACGACGTTCCCGGCGGCGTCGAAGCGCAGCGCGCCGGCGCCGCCGCCGGTGGAGAGCTCGGCGTTGGACACGTAGATCCAGCCGTTCCCGTCGGCGAAGCACGCGCCGCCGTCGGGGGCGCCGTGCCAGGTGTAGGCGGTGCCGGGCACGGTCTGGGAGGAGCGGGCGACGACGCGGGAGGTGAAGCCCTGCGGGAGCATCACGCCGTTGGCGTCGGCGGACTGGAGGGAGCCGTAGGGGCTCGGTCCGGTCTGGACGGGGTAGGCGGCGAACGAGGGGCGGGTCATGGTGAAGCCGAAGGCGACGGAGCCGGTGCCGACCACGGCGGCTCGGAGTACGTTGCGTCGGTGCATGAGCGGTTCCTTTGCGGGCGAAACTGATGGGGGGAGGGATCGCTTGCCCGTACACCGTAGGGAACTCGGCCCGTAGGGCGTGGCAACGCTGCAGGACGGGTCGGTGATGACTCGATGACCGGGACATGAACGCTTTTCACCGCCGATCGGACCCGCGTCCTGGATTAGACTTCGGACCGCAGCCGACAGGAAGGCGGACGAATGACCGCAGCGACACCCCCGACCGCCCCCGGCAAGACCGCCCTGATCACCGGCATCACCGGCCAGGACGGCTCCTACCTCACCGAGCTGCTGCTCGCGAAGGGCTACACGGTCCACGGGATCGTCCGGCACGCGTCCTCGCTCATCGCCAACACCTCCCGCCTCGAGGCGGTCTACCAGGACCCGCACGAGACCGAGCGCAAGCTCTTCCTGCACAAGGGCGACCTGACGGACGCGGGCATGATGGTGAACCTCGTCCGCGACGTGCGGCCCGACGAGATCTACAACCTCGCCGCCCAGAGCCACGTGCGCGTCAGCTTCGACCTCCCCGAGTACACGGCGAACGTGACCGCGCTCGGCGCCATCCGGCTCCTGGAGGCCGTGCGCGCCAGCGGCATCGACACCCGGATCTACCAGGCGTCCACTTCGGAGATGTTCGGCACGGCCGCGCCCCCGCAGGACGAGACCACGCCCTTCCACCCCCGCAGCCCCTACGGGGTCGCGAAGGTCTACGCGCACTGGGCCACCGTGAACTACCGCGAGTCCTACGGGATGTTCGCCGTCAACGGGATCTCCTTCAACCACGAGAGCCCGCGCCGCGGCGAGACGTTCGTGACCCGCAAGATCACGCGCGCCGTCGCGCGGATCGCGGCGGGCCTGGAGCAGAAGGTCTTCCTCGGCAACATGGACGCCGTGCGCGACTGGGGCTACGCGCCCGAGTACGTGGAGGCGATGTGGCTCATGCTCCAGCACGACGAGCCGGTCGACTACGTGATCGCCACCGGCAGGCCCGCGACGGTGCGCGACTTCGCCGAGGCCGCGTTCGGCCACGCCGGGCTCGACTGGCGCGACCACATCGAGCACGACGCGCGCTACGAGCGCCCAGCGGAGGTCCCCGAGCTCATCGGCGACCCGTCCAAGATCGAGCGCGAGATCGGCTGGAAGGCCCGCGTCCACTGGGACGAACTGGCACGGATCATGGTCGACGCCGACCGCAAGGCCCTGTGATCTGGTTACCCTCGTGGCATGACAGATCCCAGCGCTCCGACCGACCAGGTCGAACTGAACGACGGCGTCGCGATGCCCCGCATCGGCTACGGCACCTACAAGGTGGGCGACGACGAGGCCCAGCAGGCCGTCGAGGCCGCGCTCGCCACGGGCTACCGCCTGATCGACACGGCCGAGATGTACGGCAACGAGGTCGGCGTCGGCCGCGCGGTCGCCGCCTCCGGCGTCCCGCGCGAGGAGGTCTTCCTCACCACGAAGGTCTGGAACGACCACCACGGCGCCGCGGCCGCCCGCGCCGCGCTCGAAGCCTCGCTGGAGCGCCTCGGCACCGACTACCTCGACCTGTACCTGATCCACTGGCCCTCCCCCAAACAGGGTCTGTACGTCGAGACCTTCGAGGCCCTGCTCAAGGCCAGGGAGGAGGGGCTTATCCGCTCGGCGGGCGTCTCGAACTTCCTGCCCGAGCACCTCGACCGCGTCCATGAGGCCGCGGGCGTGTACCCCTCGGTGAACCAGGTCGAACTGCACCCGTACTTCAACCAGCGCGAGCTGCGGGCCTGGCAGGCCGAACGGGGCATCGCCACCGAGTCGTGGGGCCCGCTGGGCCAGCGCACCGGCTCGGTGCTGGCCGAGCCGGCGGTCGCGGCGGCGGCCGAGGCGCACGGGAAGACCCCGGGCCAGGTCGTGATCCGCTGGCACCTGCAGCACGGCTGCGTCGTGATCCCCAAGTCCTCGAAGCCGAGCCGCATCGCCGAGAACTTCGACGTGTTCGGCTTCGCGCTCACCGAGGACGAGATGGCGGCGATCGACGGGTTGGAGACCGGCGAACGGCAGGGCATCGACCCCGGCGGCAACGAGCGCTGAACGACGCGGACGGGGCGGGTGGCCTGGCCACCCGCCCCGTCCGCGTCTCGAGTGCTATTCGATCGCGATGCCCGCCGCGAGCCGCCGGAGTTCGGCCACATGGCCGTCGAAGGCGGCCTTGCCCGCGGGGGTGAGGGCGGCCCAGGTGCGGGTGCGCCCGTCCAGAGGGGACTTCTTGACGGTGAGGTACCCGGCGTCCTCCAGTGCCTTGAGCTGCTTGCTGAGGACGGAGTCGCTGACGCCGAGGGCTTCGCGCAGGGCGGCGAACTCGACCTCGTTCGTCGCCGAGAGCATCGAGCAGATCCGCAACCGGTTGGGCGCGTGGATGATTTCGTCGAACTGCGGCTCGGTCATGAGGTCTCGCGGAGTTCGGCCCGGAGCACGTTGTCGTAGTGGCGGCCCCAGAACGTCATGGTCAGGGCGACCGCGAGGCCGGTGAGCAGCGCGGTCCAGCGGATCTCCAGGCCGATGCTGAACATCGAGCCGGCGATCGTGATCACGAGGGTGGTGGCGAACAGGAGCATCATGGTGCGGCGGGCCCTGGGGCCGCCGCCGAAGCCGTTCATCCAGACGCCGGTCTTGCGGCGGTAGGCGCTCATCAGGAGGTAGACGCCCACGGCGTAGACCGCGAGGACGCCGATGAGGGTGGGGAACGAGACGCCGCTCGTCGCGACGGCGATGAGTCCGCCGATGAGGACGCCGAGCACGGGGTGGTACCACCAGGGGGTGATGAGGCGGTCGGCGATATCGGAGCGGGACTCGTCCACGGCGGCGAGGGCGGCTCGGGCTTCTTGGGGGCTCAGTTGACTTTCCATGTCGGAAAGTCTAGCCCAGGACTTTCCATCACGTCAAGTCGGGACTTTCCATAACGGCAAGTTTCTCGCGCTGCGCTGCTGTGCAATCGCGTGCCAAGTGAGTAGGCTCGCGCGCATGAGCGAACTGAGCACAACGATCACCTTGTCCGGCGGCGCGGAGATCCCCCGCTACGGCTACGGCACCTTCAGGATCGACGACGGCACCGACGTGCAGTCCGCCGTCGCGACCGCCCTCGAGACCGGCTACCGGCTCGTCGACACCGCGGTCGGCTACCAGAACGAGGCCGGCGTCGGCCGGGCGATCAAGGAGTCCGGCGTCGCCCGCGGCGACGTCTTCCTCACCAGCAAGACCTGGGAGCACGGCTACGACGAGGTGCGCCGCAACCTCGAGGAGTCCCTCGAGCGGCTCGGCACCGACTACCTCGACCTGTACCTCCTCCACTGGCCGCGCCCGCAGGTCGGCAAGTACGTCGAGTCCTGGCGGGCGCTGCTCGACGCCCGCTCGGAGGGCCTGCTCCGCTCGGCCGGCGTCTCGAACTTCACCATCGAGCACCTCGCCCGCTGCGAGGACGAGACCGGCACCGCCCCCGAGATCAACCAGGTCGAGCTCCACCCGTACTTCAGCCAGCCCGAACTGCGCGCCTGGCACGAGGCGCACGGCGTGGTCACCGAGTCCTGGGGGCCGCTGGGCCTGCGCGCGGGCGGCCTGTTCGACGAGCCCGCGGTGCGGGCCGTCGCCGAAGCCCACGGCCGCACTCCCGCGCAGGTCGTGCTCCGCTGGAACCTCCAGCGCGGCAACGTCGTGATCCCCAAGTCGGTCACGCCCGAGCGCATCCGCGAGAACTGGGAGGTCCTCGACTTTTCCTTGTCCGACAAGGACCTCGCCGAGATCGATGCCCTCGACACCGGCATCCGCCAAGGCGGCGACCCGCTCGAAGTGCACTAGCGCAGCCAGACGCCGTCGGCGGCTCCTCGATGTGCCGCCGACGGCGTTCGCCGTTCGAGCCGCGCGCGGGCCGCACCGGCCCGGCCTTCCAGCACGAGCGCCACCGCAACGCCCGCGATGACGAGCCGGACGGCCCAGACCCGAGCGGCCCCCAGCCGGGCGTCAGAACTCGACTGTCCAGGTACTCGGCGGCACCGCGCCTGCGATTTCGAACCGTTCTCCGCTGGCCGCTTCGGCGAAGTCGCCGCTCGGGCTGAACTGCACGATGTTCCGCCTGCAGGTGACGAGCCGGCCGTCGCCTGATCGACCGAAACCGACGTCTTCGAAGTCGAACCCGTCGAATTCATCGGTCCCGAATCCGAGCCGGCTGTAGTACGCCGCAACAGGATCGATCTGCTCACCCGTGCGCAGATCGAGGCCTCGCGCCCGGCCCGAGTAGGGCAGGCAGGATTCCGTTGTGTATTCGGGGCACGACGGGATCTTAAAGAATCACCCGAGGTGACGCCCAAATAGGCGGTCACGCTCAGTCAATCATCCGATACCGTGTCGAACCGCCCACAATGCCGCCTGCGTGCGGTCGGCGGCCCCGATGCGTCGCAGGAGGTTCGTGACGTGGGTCTTCACCGTCTTCTCCGAGACGCCGAGCGCGCGGGCGATCTGGCGGTTGGTCTGGCCCTTCGCGATCAAGCCCAGGACCTGGCTCTCACGCGGCGTGAGGGCCGGCGCGGACGGGCTGCTCCCGTTGCCGCTCATCAAGCCGCGCATGGCGACCGGTGAGAGCAGCAGCTGGCCGGCGTGGACGGTGCGGATGGCGCTCGCCAGCGCGTCCGGGTCGATGTCCTTGTACACGAAGCCGGCCGCGCCGGCGGCGATGGCGTTCGGGACGTGTTCGGCGTCGGTGGCCGAGGTGAGGACCAGGACGCGCGGGCCGTCCTGGTCGAGGCGGTCGAGCACGCCCTGGCCGTCGAGGCCGGGCATCTTGAGGTCGAGGAGGACCACGTCGGGGCGGGTGTCCTCGATGGCGCGCAGGGCCTCTTCGCCGTCGCCCGCTTCGCCGACGACGGTGAAGTCGGCTTCGAGTTCGAGGTAGCCGCGCAGGCCGCGGCGGACCACGGGGTGGTCGTCGACGAGGAGGAGCCGGATCTCAGCCATGGTCGTCCGCTTCGGTGTCGGTGGGGCCCTCGAGTTCGAGGGTGACGACGGTGCCTTCGCCGGGGGCGGTCTTGAGGTCGAGGTCGCCGCCGAGTGCCTTGGCGCGCTCGCGCATGGAGAGGAGGCCGAGTCCGCGGGTGGCGGCTTCGGCGGCGTCGAAGCCGCTGCCGTCGTCGGTGATGGTGATGCGCTCGGATTCGACGGCGACGGCGACGTGGCGGGCGCGGGCGTGCCGGAAGGCGTTGCTGAGGGCCTCCTGGACGAGCCGGAGCACTTCGACCTCGCCGTCCCGGGAGAGGTCCACTGGGGAGCGGACTTCGAAGGTGACCTCGGTGTCGTGCAGGCGGTCCAGGAGCGTGACGTGCCGCCGGAGCGTCTCGACGAGGCCGTGCGCGTCCAGGTCGGCGGGCCGGAGCTCGACGATGACGGCGCGCAGCTCGGCGATGGCCTCGGCCGCGAGGTCTTCGACCTCGCCGAGGCGGCACGCGGCGGCCTCGGGATCGGTCGGGGCGAGTTTGCGGGCGGCCCGGGCGGAGAGCCGCAGGGAGAAGAGGCGCTGCATGACGGCGTCGTGGAGTTCGCGGGCGAGGCGGTTGCGCTCTTCGACGACGGTGAGTTCGCGGCTGCGCTCGTACAGGCGGGCGTTGGTGATCGCGATCGCCGCGTGCGAGGCGAGCAGTGCGATGAGGTCGGTGTCGGACTCGCTGAAGCCGGGTCTCCCGAGGTCGTTGGTGAGCACGACGATGCCGAGGGTCTGCCCGCAGTCCTGGATGGGGACGCCGAGCAGCGCGGCCATGGTCGGGTGGGCCTTCGGCCACCACTGGAAGCGGGGGTCGCGGCGCAGGTCGTCGAGGCGGATCGGCTCGCTCTCGGCGAGGATCGCGGCGAGCATCCCGTGCTGGCGCGGGAGCGGGCCGATCTTGAGGCGCTGCTCCTCGCCGATGCCGTCGGTGATGAACTCGGCGAATCCGCCCTCGTCGTCGGGGATGCCGATGGCGGCGTAGTCGGCGCCCACGAGGCGGCGGGCCGAGGAGACGATCACCTCGAGCACCTGGTGCACGGACAGGTGCCGGGTGATCGCGCCGACGGCCGCCGACACCTCGTGCAGCAGGGCGGTCGCCGCTTGAGCGGGATCGGCGTTCTCGGAGGCGGTCACGCTGCCAATCTAGTCCACCGGGCAATGTCCGGGCTTCGGTCGCTGGTCCTAGGACCTGCGCCGCAGGCGCGACCGCGACCTCGGCCCGATGCGCCCCGCCGGCCCCGGAAATAGCGTGGGGCCATGAGTGAAGCACCGCTGCCGCAAGTCGACGACCGCACCGCCATCGTCACCGGGGCCTCCGCGGGCCTCGGCGAAGCCCTGGCCGAACGGCTCGCCGCCTCCGGCTGGAACCTGATCCTGACCGCCCGCGGCGAGGAGCGCCTGGCCCGCGTCGCCGAGCGGCTCAACGCCCGCTACCTCGCCGGGGACGTGACCGACGAACTGCACCGGCGGGAGCTGGTCGCGCTCGCCGGAGGCCGGCTCGACCTGCTCGTCAACAACGCGTCGACGCTCGGTGAAGTGCCGCTGCCGCTCCTCGCGGAGGCCGACCTGACCGTGTGGCCGCGCCTGTTCGAGATGAACGTGTGGGCCCCGATGGCCTTGGCGCAGTTGGCGCTGCCGACACTGCGCGAGCGCGGCGGGGCGATCGTGAACATCTCCTCCGACGCCGCGACGGGGCCGTATGCGACCTGGGGCCCGTACGGGGCGACGAAGGCCGCGCTCGACCAGGTGTCGAACGTGCTCGCGGCCGAGGAGCCGGCCGTCGCGGTCTGGGCGATCGACCCGGGCGAGATGTCGACCGCGATGCTCGCCGATGCGGTGGGCGAGGCCGACGCCGCCGAGGCGGATCCGCCCGCGCTGGCCGCCGCGGCGATCTACGCGCTCGCGGGCGCCCGCTGGTGCACCTGCGAGTGGCGGGCGCCCGAGAGCGGCCGGTACGCGGCCAGGGACTTCGACAAGCTGCACCGGCACACCCATGAGGAGGCGAGGGCATGAGTACGACGTTGACCTCCCCGTTCGAGTTCGCCCTGGACGCCGCGCTGGAGGCCGTCGAGCCCGCCGAGACGCGCGGCACGGCCCGCTCCGATGTGCGGCTCCTGGTGTCGGACAAGGCCCGCGGCGACATCCGCCATCACCACTTCGAGGACCTCCCGGCGCTGGTGCGCCCCGGCGACCTGCTCGTGGTCAACAACTCGGCGACGCTTCCGGCGGCCGTGCCGACCCGCCAGGGCCTGCGCGTCCACTTCTCCTCCACGCGGCCGGACGGCTCCTGGCTGGTCGAGCTGCGCGACCGGGACCGGCCGTTCCTCGGCGAGGTCCCCGGCGGGATCGTGGACCTGCCCGGCAAGGTGCCGCTGCGCCTGGAGCGGCGGTTCGGCAAGCGGCTGTGGGTGACCCGGCCCGCGATCGAGTCGGTCCCCGACTACCTCGCGCGGTTCGGCAAGCCGATCCGGTACTCGTACGTGGACCGCGACCGGCCGTTGGACGCCTACCAGACGGTATTCGCGACGGTGCCCGGATCGGCCGAGATGCCCAGTGCGGCAAGGCCGTTCACGCCGGAGATCGTCACGCGCCTGGTCTCGGCCGGCGTCGGGATAGCGCCCGTGACCCTCCACACCGGGGTGGCCTCGCTGGAGAGCGACGAGGACCCGTACCCGGAGTGGTTCGAGGTGAGCGCCTACACGGCCCGGAACGTGAACACCGCCAAGGAGTCCGGCGGCAGGGTCATCGCGGTCGGCACGACCGCGGTGCGGGCGCTGGAGAGCGCGGTGGTCGACGGCGAGGTCGCCGCGGCCTCGGGCCACACGGACCGGATCATCTCCCCCACGCACCCGGTCGAGGTCGTCGACGGCCTGCTCACCGGCTTCCACGAGCCGCGCTCGACCCACCTCTCGATGCTGGAGGCCATCGTCGACACCGACCTGCTGCGCGACTCGTACGCTGCGGCGATCGACGCCCGCTACCTGTGGCACGAGTTCGGCGACGTCCATCTGATCGCCTGAGGCGCAGCCGGCCGTAAGCAGCGCAGCGGTGGCCGCGACGTGCGGCTCCGGTGGTCGGCCTGCCTCTCGGCGGCGTTCTGGATGCTCCAGATCAGCGTCGCGCTCCACCTCCTCGCGGTCGCGGGGACGGCGGCGCTCGCCGCGGTCCAGCCGGCCGGGTTTCGGCGCGCCTCTCACTGGCCGAGCTCGGCGCGGCCCTCGGCCGGCCACCCGCACCGCCCTCGGCGTCACCGCCGGACTGCTCGCAGCGGCCACCGGTATCGCATGGTGGCCGCTTGCGGGCAGGCGAGCGCAAGCCGCATACCGTGAGGCCGGCCTGGTGTGACGAGGTCAGTGGCATCCCGATGGCCCCTCCCCGACCGGGTCGGTCCACCAGGTGGTGTCGCAAGGGCCGTGGCCGGGTGACGCCGGAAGTCCTCATGGCCCCGGCACCGGTCCCGACGTCCGTGCAATGCAGGCAGATGGCCAGAGGCTTATGTCGTAGTCTGCTTACCACCATCTCGTTCACCTACACGGATTCCGTATCCCTGTACGTACCTCAATCGTCCCCAAGGACAGCACCAGCGACAACATCCACACGGGGAGAAGGGCTTCACGTTTCGCGCCCCGGATAAGTCCTTCGCCTACGCCCCAAGGCGAACCGACCCGCCACCCGCGAACCGCCCCTGCCCGCCTCCCGCCCCCGCGTCGCCGCCCGCTCGAACACCGACCCTCCGCCACCCGCAGGCCGGACGCGATCGCACGGGAGCCGAGCAGCGCCCGCCGCCGAACCGCGGCAGTACCATCGGGGCGTGGCAAAACGTTTCGGGCGTGATCGTGAATTCGCGGAGGCCGACCTCGGGCTCGGGGGCGGCGCCAAGCGCAAGCGCCGGCTGATCCCGGACTCCCCTGGGGTCGCGGTCTTCAGCGCGCTGGTCACGTTGGCGCTCGCCGTGGTGCTGTTCATCGTGGCGCTGCCGGGTGAGGAGCGGGCGCTCGTCTACGACGGCGAGGAGGTCAGCTCCACCGCGCTCTGCGAGACCACCGGGCCGGACGGCGAGGCCGTCAAGGGCGCGTGCGCCGAGCTCGGCGAGTTCGAGACGCGCCAGACCGGCTGGGTCGTGCCCGCCGCCGTCGCGGCGGTCGTGCTCGCGGCGCTGGCGATCGTGGTCCTCGCCGGGGTTCCCGCGCAGGTCAGGGCCGCTCGCAAGGAGCAGGAGACCGCGCGGGAGTTCATGACCGACGAGGACCGGGGCCAGGCCCGCTAGTCGACGTAGATGTCGGGCTGGAAGTCCTCCTGGCCCGGTACGACCGCGTAGCCGGAGAGGTCCGTGACGCCTTCGGCGGCGAGCACGTCCTCCACCATGACGGCGTTCCCGGTGTAGTCCTTCGGGTCCTTCGCGAGGACGGCCAGCGCCGCGTCGGCCACGATCTCGGGCTTGCGGCTGCGGTCGAGCATCGGCTGGCCGCCGAGGGCGAACGCGACGGCGGCGGTGGCGATGGTCGTCTTGGGCCACAGGCAGTTCGCGGCGACGCCCGGTTCGGTCTCGGACGCGCCGAGGGTCATGATCGTCATGCCGTACTTGGTGGCCGTGTAGGGCCCGCCCGCGAACCACTTGGGGTCGGTGTTCAGCGGGGGGCTGATCGTGAGCAGGTGGGCGTGGTCGGAGCCGCGCAGGTACGGGAGGGCGGCGCTGATGGTCGCGAAGGTGCCGCGCATGTTGACGCCCGTGATGAGGTCGAACTTCTTCAGGCTGAGTTCGCCGATGCCGGTGAGGTCGAGCGCGGAGGCGTTGTTGACGCAGATGTCGAGTCCGCCGAACGCCGCGGCGGCGGTGTCGACGGCCTCGCCCACGGATTCGGCGTCGCGCAGGTCGCCCACGATCGGGAGGGCGTGCCCGCCGGCGTCCTCGATGAGCTTCGCGGTCTCGTAGAGGGTCCCGGGGAGTTTCGGGTGGGGCTCGCCGGTCTTGGCGAAGAGCGCCACTTTGACCCCGGCCGCGCCGAGCGCGACGGCGATGGCCGCGCCGATGCCGCGGCTGGCGCCGGTGACGAACGCGGCGCGCCCGCTCAGGTTCGACATGCTCTCAGCTGGCGCTGTGATGGCTGGCTCCATTGCTCTGCCTCCAAGTGTTCGGTGTCACCCGAATACTACTAGTCAGTAACTTCTGGCGGAAGGCCGCTCGACACGACACTCCGATCCAATGCTGAACGCCAGCTGAGAGCGCGTCCAGAACTCCCCTGGAAACGCCTCCGAACCCTTTCGACCCCGCAGAGGGTGCAATAAGCTGGCCGAACGATTCGGGTGTGCGGACAACCGACCGCGGTCCGACACGAGTACTGAGGAGCGGTGGATGACTTCGACCAGCGGGCCAGCCGGGGCTACACCGCCTGCGGTGCCGCTCAGGGGCGACGGGTCCCCGGCGCGACTCCTCGTAGTGGATGACGAGGAGAGCCTGGCCGACCTGCTGGTCGAAGCCCTGTCCTTCCAGGGGTACGACGTCACCGCCGCCCGCTCGGGCACCGAGGCGCTCGCCTCGCTCGAGAAGGTGCGCCCCGACCTGGTCATCCTCGACGTGAACATGCCCGGCCTCGACGGCTTCGGCGTGGCCGACCGGATGCGCGCCTCCGGCGACGAGACCCCGATCATCTTCCTCACCGCCCGCACCGCCCCCAGCGACCTGCGGGACGGCTTCGGCTCCGGCGGCGACGACTACCTGATGAAGCCGTTCCGGCTCGAGGAGCTGTCCCTGCGCGTCTCGGCGGTCCTGCGCCGCACCATCGGCAAGGAGTCGCCCTCCACGCGCGGCGGTGACACGGTCGCCGTCGCCGACCTCATCCTCGACCTCTCGGCCCACCAGGTGACCCGCGACGGCAAGACGATCGACCTCTCCCCCACCGAGTTCCGGCTCCTGCGCTACCTCGCGGCCAACACCGGCCGCGTGGTGTCCAAATCGGAGCTGCTGCGCCAGGTCTGGGGCTACGACTTCGAGACCGAGTCGAGCCTCGCCGAGACCTATGTGTTCTACCTGCGCCGCAAGCTCGACAAGCTCGGCCCGCGCCTCATCCACACCGTCCGCGGGGTCGGCTACATGCTGCGCCCGCCGCAGGCATAGCCCGACATGGCCATCAGGACCAAGATCGCCGCGGCCATGGCGGTCCTCCTCATCGTCGCGGTGAGCATCATCGGCTTCGTCACCGTCCAGACCGTCTCGAGCCACTTGACCGACCAGCTCGACTGGAAACTGCACGGCCTGGTCGAGCAGGGCACCTTCAGCCTCTCCAGCCCCGATGCCGCCGACGGCGACACCGCCGGCGAGATGCCCTACAGCGAAGTCGCGATCATGATCTTCGACGACAGCGGCCGGCTCGTCGAGGCCCGGTCCGCCGGGTTCGCGGACGACCCGTACTCACTGCCCGACATCGAAGGGCCACCGCACACCAAGGACAGCTTCACCGTCGACAGCGAAGGCGGGGCCACGACCTACCGGGCCGTGTCCACCGGCGAGGTCGCCATCAAGGGCGTCTCGGGGACCTACACGATCGTCTTCGCCATCCCGACCTCCAGCGTCGAGGCCACCGTCTCGACCCTGACCCGGACCGTCCTCGTCACCGGCTTCATCGTCGGCGCGCTCGGCATCCTCATCGCCTGGGGCGTCACCCGGCGCGGCCTGCGCGTGGTCGACCACATGGTGGCCGACGCCGAGCACGTCGCCTCCGGGAACCTCGACCACCGCATCACCGCCGCCGACCCGCGCACCGAGATGGGCCGGCTGTCCTTGGCGCTCAACCGGATGGTCTCGCGCCTCACCGACGCCATCACGCAGCGCGACCGCCAGCACGAGCGCCTGCGCCAGTTCGTCGCCGACGCCGGACACGAGCTGCGCACCCCGCTCACCGCGATCGGCGGCTACGTCCAGCTCTACGAATCCGGGGCCACCCCGCCGGGCGAGAAGCTCGACCGGGCCATGAGCCGCATCGGCAGTGAGAACGCGCGCCTCGCGAAGCTCGTGGACGACCTCATGGTCCTCTCCCGCCTCGACGAGGAGGTGGGCGGCGACCGCGAGCTGGTCGAACTCGCCCAGCTCGCGCAGGACGCCGTGGACGACGCCGAGGTCGCCGACTCCACGCACCCGATCAGCCTCACCGCGAGCCGGCAGCTCACGGTCGTCGCGAACGAGGGCCAGCTGCGGCAGGTGCTGGTGAACCTCCTGACCAACGCCCGCGTCCACACCCCCAGCGGCACCGCCATCGACGTCTCGGTCGCCGAGCACGACGGCTGGGCGGTCCTGCGCGTCGCCGACCACGGGCCCGGCATCCCCGCCAAGCACCGCCAGAAGGTCTTCGACCGGTTCTACCGGGCCGACCCGTCGCGCTCGCGCGCCACCGGCGGCTCCGGGCTCGGGCTCTCCATCGTGTCGTCCATCGTGGCCTCGCACGGCGGCGAGATCCGCCTCGACAGCGAGCCCGGCGAAGGCACCTCGATCGAGGTGCGGCTGCCGATCGCACGCCTCGAATAGCGGGCCCGGCACCCTGTTCAAGAGCGCTTTCGACGGTGCCTTCGGCAAGGGCGCCAAGGGGTTCCAGCAGGCCGGACGGAAGACCGGGGCGCTCCCGTCCGACTGCTACGCTCGGTGGTCGTGACCCGCATCCTTCCCTCCTGGTTCGTCGAACGCATCAACCCCGTGCCCGACGAGGACGACCTCCCGGTCTCCACACTGGAGCTGTTCTTCGACCTCATCTTCGTCTTCACCGTCGCCCAGTTCACCGCGATCATCGCCCACGACCCGCTCATCGGCCTGCTCCAGACCGTGCTCATGTTCGGCTTCCTGTGGTGGATGTACGCCGGGTACTCCTGGCTCACCAACGTGATCCCGCCCGAGCGGCCCGCCCGCCGCATCCTCCTGCTGATCGCCATGGCCGGATGGCTCGTCATCGCCTTGACCATCCCGGCCGCCTTCCACGGCGGCGGCGGCATCTGGATCGCCGTCGGCCTGCTCATCGTCGTGCTCGTCCACGGCCTGATGTACCTGCAGGCCGCCCGCGCCTTCGGGGCCGTGTTCGCCGCCAACCTCGCCGCGGTCGCGGCCGTCTTCGCCGCCGAGATCGGCCCCGAAGGCCTGTGGCGCTACGTGTGCTGGGGCCTGGCCTCGGCCATCGTGTGGTCGGTGCCGATCTGGCACGGCCAGCGCGGCCTCCGCCTCCACCCCGCGCACATCACCGAGCGGCACGGCCTCGTCGTGATCGTCGCCCTCGGCGAGTCGGTGGTGGCCATCGGGATCGGCGCGGCCGGCCTGCCGATCGACGCGGACCTGCTCGTCGCCGCGGTCCTCGGACTCGCGATCGGGGCGTGCATGTGGTGGTCGCTGTTCGTGCGCGACCTCCCCGCGACCGAGCACGTGCTCACCTCCACGACGGATGCGGTGAAGCGGGTGCGGAAGGTCCTGGCCGGCCTGTCGTACGCGTTCATCCCGGTGCTCGTCGGCATCCTGGTCACCGCCGCGGGCCTGAAGAAGGCGGTCGGCCACGCCACCGAACCGCTCGGCCTCACCGCCGCACTGCTGCTCTCCGGCGGCGTGGCGATGTTCCTGCTCGGCACGGCCGGACTGCGGTTCTCGATGCCGCTGCCCAGGCCCTGGGAGCGCGTGGCCCTCGCCGCCGCGGTCCTCCTGATCGCCCCGCTCGGCCTCGTCAACACGGCACTCCAGTTGGGCGCCGTGGTGATCGTCCTGGTCGCAGGGCTCGAGATCGAGCGGCGGACGACTAGATCGGCACTGAGTCCAGCGCCTTCGGAATGACCAGCGGCGTCCCGGTCTCGGGGTCGTCGATGATCCGGCAGGGAAGGTCGAAGACCTGCTTGACCGTCTCGGCGGTCACGATGTCGGCCGGGGCGCCCTCGGCCACCACCTCGCCCCCGCGCATCGCGATGAGGTGCGTCGCGTAGCGGGCGGCCTGGTTGAGGTCGTGGAGGACCGCGACGAGGGTGCGGCCCTCGCGGTGGAGCTTCGCGCACAGGTCGAGGACCTCGATCTGGTGCGTGATGTCGAGGAACGTCGTCGGCTCGTCCAGCAGCAGCAGCGGCGTCTGCTGGGCGAGCACCATGGCGATCCACACGCGCTGGCGCTGGCCGCCCGAGAGCTCGTCCACGCCGCGGGAGGCGAGTTCGCTGATGTCGGTGGCGGCCATGGCCTCGGCGACCACGTGCTCGTCCTCCGCCGACCACTGCTTCAGGATGCCCTGGTGGGGGTAGCGCCCGCGGGCGACGAGGTCGGCGACCGTGATGCCGTCGGGTGCGATCGGCGACTGCGGGAGCAGGCCGAGGCGGCGCGCGACCGCGCGGGTGGGCTGGGAGTGGATGTCCTTGCCGTCCAGCAGGACCCGCCCGGCGGAGGGTTTCAGCATGCGCGCCAGGGCTTTGAGGAGCGTGGACTTGCCGCACGCGTTGGGGCCCAGGATGACGGTGAACTCCCCCTCGGGGATGTTCACACTGAGGCCTTCGCTGATGGCGACGCGGCCGTAGCCGATGGTGGCGTCCTCGACGACGAGCGGACCTGCGGTCACGACATGACCCCCTTCTTGCGTTGAGCGATGAGCAGCCAGATCAGGTAGACGCCGCCGACCACGCCGGTGACGACCCCTGTGGGCAGTTGGCGGTCGCCGAGGCCGGCGACGGCGATCATGTCCGCACCGGTGACGATGAGGGCGCCGACGATCGCGGAGAGCATGAAGCTCCTGGTGGAGCCGGTGAGGCGGGCCGCGATGTGCGGCGCGGCCAGTGCGACGAACGCGAGCGGCCCGGCGACGGCCACGGCCCCCGCGATGAGGACCGAGGCGGTGACGAGCGCGGCGACACGGGTCCCGGTGACGCGCACGCCGAGCCCGGTCGCGCTCGCCTCGCCGAGGCGCAGGGCGTCGAGGCCGCGCGACAGGAGGACCACGTTCACCGCGCCCGCGAACAGGACGACGGCGACGACGGCGGCCTGCTCCCAGTTGCGGCCCGAGAGGTCGCCGGTGAGCCAGTAGACCGCCCGGAAGGCGTCCACGATGGTCGTGCGGGTGAGCAGGTAGCCGTTGACGCCCGCGAGGATCGCCGCGACCCCGATGCCCACCAGCACGAGCCGGTACCCCGAGGAGTCGCCGCCGCGCGTGAGCGACCAGATCACCAGGCCGGTCGCGAGCGCGCCGAGCGCCGCGAATCCGGCGGTGAGCTCGAGGGTGGCGTCGGTGAGGATGATCGCGATGAGCGCCCCGGTGGTCGCGCCCTGGGTCAGGCCGAGGATGTCGGGGCTGCCCAAGGGGTTCCGGGTGAGGTTCTGGAAGAGCGCGCCGGAGAGGCCCATGCACGCGCCCACGGCGAGGCCGGTGGCGAGCCGCGGGAGGCGCAGGTCCCAGAGGATGAACTCGTCGCCTTTGGTGCCCTCGTCGAGCAGTGCGGCCCAGGTCCGGTCGAGGCCGAGCGCGGTCGAGCCGGTCGCGGCCGACCACAGGCTGACGGCGGCGAGGACGGCGAGGGTGCCGAGGATCGCGGCGATCGTGCGGTGGCGCAGGCGGATCGAGGCCGCGCCGACCCGCAGGACCGTCGATCCGGAGGTCAGGGAGCTCACAGCCGGGCCACCTTTCTGCGGCTGACCAGGTAGAGGAAGAACGGGCCGCCCGCGACGGCGCAGACGATGCCGACCTGCACCTCGGCGGGGCGGGCGACGATGCGGCCGAGGATGTCCGCTGCCATGAGGAACGCCGCGCCCGTGAGCATCGAGTACGGGAGGACCCAGTTCTGGTCCGGCCCGGTGAAGGCCCGGACCATGTGCGGGACGACGAGGCCGACGAAGACGATGGGGCCGCAGACGGCCGTCGCGGTGCCCGCGAGGACCGTGATCGCGAGGATGCCGGCGACGCGGAGCACGCGCGGGTCGACGCCGAGGCCGGTCGCGGTCGCGTCCCCGAGGGCGAGGGCGTTGAGGGGCCGGGCGAGGAGCACCCCTCCCGCGGCGGCGATGCCGATGAGCATCACGACCGGCAGCATCGGCGCGACGTGCGCGTTCACGAGCGACCCGACCGACCAGAACCGCATCTGGTCGAGGGTGGCCGCGTCCATGAGCTGGACCGCCGAGACGTACGCGTACCCGGCGGCGGTCACCGCGGCGCCGGCCAGCGCGAGGCGCGCGGGGGTCGCACCGGCGGCGCCGGCGATGAGGTAGACGGCCACCGAAGCGGCCGCCGCGCCGATGAACGCGAAGACGATGGTCTGGCCGAAGCCGAAGGAGCCGAAGAAGAAGGAGGCGGTGACGACGGCGGCGGCCGCGCCGGTGTTGACGCCGAGGAGGCCGGGGTCGGCGAGGGGGTTGCGGGTCATGGCCTGCATGAGCGCGCCGGCGAGGCCGAGGGCGGCACCGGCGGCGAGGCCGAGCACGGTGCGGGGCAGGCGCAGTTCGGTGACCACGGGGTAGGACTCGGAGCCCGGGTCGGTGAGGCCGTCCCAGACCTGGCCGAGGTCCATCGCGCGGGAGCCGACGGCGACGCTGACGACCGCGAGGGCGGCCAGGAGGGCGACGAGCGCCAGGAGTCCGAGGACCCTTCGGCCGGTGCGCGAGGGGGGCGGGGTGCCGCCCCCGGCCCGTGTCGCATCGAGCTCCGGGGCCTGCTCCCTGGCGCTTTGGGCGGTTGACAAGTGCGGTCTCCGGAGGGATAGTGGCTGCGGTTTTGTTTAGGCTAACCTAACCCCGATACCCCTGCCATCCTCGCTCTCCCTCTGAAGGAGTTTTCCGTGCCACTCCGCGCCCGCCCCGTGCTCGTCCCCGCCGGACTCACCCGCCGCGGCCTCTTCGCCGCCGGCGGCGGCCTCGGTGCCGTGTCACTCCTCGCGGCCTGCGGTTCCGACGAGGAGCCGGCCGCGGGGGGCGGCGCGTCGGGGTCGTTCAGCTTCCTGGACGAGCGGGACCAGACCGAGGTCGAGCTGGAGGCCGTGCCCACGAAGGTCGTCGCGTTCACCGGTCTCGCTGCGGCCCTGTACGACTACGGCGTGGAGGTCGCGGCGGTGTTCGGTCCGACGACGCTCGCCGACGGCTCCCCGGACATCCAGGCCGGGCGCATGCCCGTCGAGGGCCTCGAGATCCTCGGCAACGCGTGGGGCGAGTTCGACGTCGAGAAGTTCGCGCAGCTGAACCCCGAACTCGTCGTCTCCCACTACTACGAGGGCTTCGACCTCTGGTTCGTGCCTGAAGAGCGCCTTGAGGAGGTCCAGGCGCTCGCGCCGGGCATCGGCATCGAGGTCTCCAAGCCCACCATCGACGAGATCATCGACCGCCATGCGGCCCTTGCGCAAGCGCTCGGCGCGGACCTCGCGTCGGAGGAGAACGCGGCGGGCGTGGAGCGGTTCGGCAGCGCCGCCGGCGGTGTGGCCGCGGCGGTCGCCGACAAGCCGCTCAAGGCCGTGGCGGTCGGTGCGTGGCCCGACGGGCTGTACATCGCGAACCCGCCCACGTTCAACGTGCTCGCCAAGTGCGTGGAGCTCGGCGTCGACTTCGTCGTGCCCGAGAAGCCCGACCAGAACGGCTACTGGGAGCTCCTGTCCTGGGAGAACATCGACAAGTACGAGGCCGACGCGATCTTCCTCGACATCCGCACCGGGAACATCACCGCCGAGCAGCTGCTCGCGGACTACCCGACCTGGGCGGCGCTCCCGGCGGTGCAGGCCGGGCAGGTGTACGGCTGGAACGGCGAGCCCGTCTACTCGCACATCGGCGGTGCCGTTGAGCTGGAACGGATCACCGAAGGCCTCAGCGCCGCACAGCCCCTCGCGTGAGCATCGGGCTAGCCGCGGGGCCAGTGGCTGACGCCACGTGAGGGCCCCACTGCAGCGCGACCGAATCCAGTGAGGTTAGCCTAACCTCAGATCGGCCGGGCTGCGTCCGCGAGCCGTTCGCAGTCCGGCCCGCAAACCCCTTTCAAGAAGGAGAAACACATGGCTTTCGATGCCGACAGCGTCAAGTTCGGCCGCCGCGGCCTGCTCGCGGGCGGCGGCGCCCTCGGGCTCACCGGCGTGCTCGCCGCCTGCGGCGCGGGCGACGACGAATCCGGGGACGACGCTGCCGAATCGCAGCCCTGGGAGTTCACGGACGACCAGCCCGCCACCGTGAAGCTCGACCGGACCCCCGCCAAGATCGTCGCGTTCACCGGCATGGCCGCCGCGCTGTACGACTTCGGCGTCGAGGTCCCGGCCGTCTTCGGCCCCACCACCAATGAGGACGGCTCCCCCACCACCCAGGCCGGGAACCTCCCCGTGGCCGACCTCGAGGTCTTCGGCAACGTCTACGGCGAGTTCGACGTCGAGGCCTTCGCCGCCTACGGGCCCGAAGTGCTCATGACGCACTTCTACTACGACCCCGCGACCCTCTGGTACGTGCCGGAGGAGAGCCACGACGAGATCACGAGCCTGGCCGACGTCACCGCGCTCAACGTGGACGACGGCGCGAACACGCAAGACCAGATCATCGCCCGCCACGCCGAGCTCGCCGAGTCCCTCGGCGCCGACCTCGACTCGGAGGCCAACGCCGCCAACAAGGAGCGGTACGACGCCGCCGTGGAGGCCCTGAAGGCCGCCGTCCAGGCGAACCCGGTCAAGGTCCTCGCGTGCTCGGCCGCCGCCGAGACCTTCTACGCCTCGAACCCGGCCACCGGCAACGACCTGCGCTTCTTCGTCGAGCTCGGCGTCGACCTGATCGTGCCCGACGCGCTGGACGAGGCCACCGGCAACTACTACGAACTGCTCTCGTGGGAGAACGCCGACAAGTACCAGGCCGACGTGCTGCTGCTCGACAACCGCGTGCAGGCCCTCCAGCCCGACGCGCTCACCGAGTTCCCGACCTGGACCGCCCTCCCGGCCGTCCAGGAAGGACAGATCGTGGGCTGGGAGGCCGAGCCGATGTACGCCTACGGCCTCGCCGCCGCCTCCATCGAGGCGCTGGCCACCGCGATCCAGAACGCGAAGAAGCTCGTCTGAGGCGCATTGCTGAAGCGTGCGTACTGAGAAGGGGCGGGTCATGCGGACCCGCCCCTTCGCCGTGCTCCGGTACTACCGGATGTCGATCGTGATCACCGACGGGTCGTGGTCGGAGACGCCGTAGTTCCCGTAAGCGGGCTCCTCGCCGAACTCGTAGGCGTCGGCCGGGTAGTCCGCGTTGATGTGCGCGGACACCGCGGACTCGACCTCGCGCAAGAGCCTCGGCGAGACGAACATCTGGTCAAGGGTCTGCGTCTGCCCCATGTACGTGTAGGAGTAGGCCGCCTCAGGGTGCTCCTCGACCATGTAGTCGTACATGCTCGAGAGGCCGGAGTCCTCGTAGAGGCCCGCGAGCTGGTCGGACGGGCCGACCCAGTCGCCCGCGATCACCTGGCCCTCGGCGAACGGGTCGTCCGGGCGCGGGAAGACGTTGAGGTCGCCGCCGGCCAGGACCTTCGCCTTGCGGTCGTGGTCGAGGATCGCCGAGCTGATGGCGGCCAGGTAGTTCGCCTGCTCGGTGCGGTGCAGCACGCGCGTGTTCGGGCTCGAGGAGAAGTGGTTGTTGATCAGGTAGATCTCCGAGGCCTTGAAGCCCCACTTGTCCTTGAGGTGGAACTTCGCGACCTGCGCCGGGCGGCTGTAGACGTCGAAGCCGTTGCAGGCGTAGACGCCCGAGTTCGTGCACTGGTCGACGACCGCTTGCGGCAGCGCCGCGTTGAGGGCCTTCGGGTTCTGCACGTCGGCGTTGATCGCGTCGGCCTCGGTCGGGTACTCGATCGCCGGCTCCGCGCCGAAGACCGGGTCCCAGCTCTTCACCTTCGAGAGCCCGGCCAGCTTGGGCTGGTAGAGGAAGCCGGTCATGATGCCGCGGGTGTCGGCCGAGTCGAGGTCGCCCGCGGCCGTGTAGGCGGGGCCGCCGTTCTCGGCGATGACGAGCGCGAGCTCCTGGATCGAGTCCGGGGCGCCGTCGCCGCCGGTGTTGGCGTCACCGGCGTTCACCAGGTCGCACACGAGGCGGTCGGCGCCGAGGTCGGAGCGTTTCGTCCACTCGGGGTTGACCGAGCAGACGTCCTGGGCCTCGCCCTCCTGGGTCATCAGGATCGCGGGGCTGTGCAGGTCGTCCATGATCTGGCCGGCCTGGCGCAGCAGCTGCGCCTCGTACTCCTCATAGGAGGCCGGGACGTAGTTGAACGGCGGCTTGACGTTGCCCTCGGGGTCCTCGGCGTCGGTGCAGCCGCCGTTCCCGGTGAAGTCGCAGCCGGAGTTCGGGTTGTCGCGGAAGTCGTAGAGGTTCTCGATGTTGTACGAGGCGATCGTGGCCTCGTTGCGGCCCGCGGGCTCGACCGGCTCGTTCTCGGCCGGCTCGAGGCCGCCTTCGAGCGCGAGGTCGTTCGCGACCTGGATGCCGTACTTCGCGAACGAGAGGTACACGCCGCCGGTGTTGGCCTCGGTGATGACGTCGTAGGTCTTGGCCGGGGCGATGATCGTCTCGTTCGTGCCCTCGGTGGCGCGGATGCCCATGTCGCCCATGACGAACAGGTAGCCGTTGCCGTCGTCGAAACTGCCTTCGACCGTGTCGAGCGGGTGCGCGTCGCGGTAGGCGCGGGAGGCGAAGCCCTCCTGCTGGGCCGCTTCGCTGTCGCCGCGCATCGCCCAGACCTCGCCGCCGCTGGAGTACACGTCGCGCCCGGCCGTCACGACCGAGTCGGCGGGGACCGTGAGCTGCATGCCGAGGTGGCGGCGGAAGTACTCGGTGGAGGCCTTCGCGTCGTTCGGCGGGTCGACCACGACCTGCTCGACCGCCGCCAGGGGGTCCAGGCCCGACTCGACCACGTCGTAGACGAAGGTGGAGCCGCCGCTGAACTGGACGTTCCCGAAGTAGTTGCCCACGACGGCGCGCACGACGATCTCGTCGCCCACCTGCACGTTCCAGTTCGCGCCCAGCTCGGCCTGCGCGGGCGAGCCGTTGAGGGTGCGGACCGTGTCGAACTTGTTGTTGAAGACGAAGATCCCGTCGGAGGAGAGCGGGTCGCCGTCGGTCGCGTCCGCCTTCTCCTGCAGGAAGAAGCCCTTGTTGCCGGTGGTCTCCAGGGTCTTCTGGGTGACCACGCCCTGCACGTACACGGTCTGGCCGGCCAGGGGCGAGGTGAAGTCGGTGTCGCCGTCGGCGATCGAGCCCTGGACCTCGCCGATGTGCACGATGTCGATCTGCGCGGAGGCGGAGGAGGCGAAGAGGAAACCGGAGGCGCCGACGAGGACCGCGCCTGCGGCCGCCGCCGCGAGCCGGGCTCGCCGTCTGAGGGAACGCACAGGAATGCTCCAATGCTGTCGAACGGGACCTCGGCGCGAAGGCGCCCGAGGCGGATGATGGGGGCGGTCTTCACTCAACCGCAACAGCGGGTCGAAAGCAAGGCTTCAGAGTGAATTCCTCGTATCATCCCATGTCTATTTCCGAGGAGGGTTCCGGCGGCGGCCGGTCCCGGTCCTATGCGGCGGTGAGTCGGTAGACCGCACCTGCTCCGCCCGGCGTGAGCTCCGAGGTCATCAGGTAGACCTCGCCATTCGCGTCCACGTCGATCGACCAGAGTCGACCCTTGAGCGGCGCCTCGTCGGGGAACGGGAGGTCGAGCACCTCGTGGCTCCAGCGGCCCTCGCCCGGTTCGGCGACGATGACCGTTCCGGCCCAGTCGGCGACGATCGCCTTGCCCTCGAACTGCGGCAGCTCGCTCCCCCGGTAGATCACGGCCCCGGAGCAGATGGCGCCGGTGCCGGGCCCGTACTCGACCGCGGGCGGCGTGAACGGCTCCGTGCAGACCGGCAGGGGCGCGGCGGCCTCGCCGTCGTAGCAGCGGCCCTCCACAGTGTCCTGCGGGTAGCCGAAGTTCGCGCCGGGCGCGGCGAGGTTCACCTCCTGGGCCTTGTCCGACCACATCGGCTCGGGGATGAGCAGGCCGATCTCGGCGTCCCAGTGCAGCCGCCACGGGTTGCGGTGGCCGTACGTGAAGACCTCGGGGGCTCCGGCCGCACCGTCCGCGAAGGGGTTGTCGGCGGGGATCGCGTAGGGCGCCTCCCCGTCGACGTCGATGCGGATCACCTTGCCGTGCAGGTCGAACGGGTCCTGTGCGAGGTCGGCGAACGTGGGCGAGCCCAGCCCGAGGTACAGCAGGCCCTGGTCGTCGAAGGCCATGTGGCCGCCGATGTGGTCGTTGATCCCGTGGTGGCGCAGCAGGACACGTTCGGAGGCGCGGTCGAGCGCGGTGCCCGCGGCGTCGAGCGTGAACTCGGCGAGGACGCCGGTGCGGCCGGAGCCCGACGGGGCGTCGGCGTCGGCGTCCTTGGTGTAGTAGACGAGGACCCGGCCGTTCTCGGCGAAGTCCGGGTGCGGGGCGAAGCCCGAGAGGCCGAGCTCGGGGCTGCGGTCGGGCCCGCTGACCGCGTCCGTGAGGTCGAGGAAGGGCACGGCCAGGACCTCGCCGTCCTCCAGGACGCTGATGCGGCCCACCTGGTCGCTGATGAGGAGGCGGCCGTCGCCGAGGTCGGCGATGTCGTTCGGGACGGCCAGCGCGTCGGTGACGAGCTCGAGGGCCGGCACGGGGTCGGGCTCCTCGGCGGGGGCGCAGGCGGTCAGGCAGAGCAGGACCGCCGCGGCGGCGAGGGGGACGGTGCGTCGCACGATGGACTCCAGTGGAGGCGAAGGGTTTTGGGAGCGCTCCACAATGCACTCCGATGCCCATCGTGCCATGCGCGGCAGGGGGCGGGCCGCGAAAAGCGGCCCGCCCCCTGTCCCGATCCGTCCGGGTCAGCCCCAGTAGCGGGGCGCGTAGTAGTCGGGCACTTCGACTTCGCCGAAGTCCATGCCCGCGCCCAGGTAGAAGCTCGGGTACTGCGGCTGGTTGTAGGTGGTCTGCTGGTTCGCCACGCCGACCCGGTACTGCGGGTCGTGCATGAGCGTGAACAGCTTGTGGTCGGTCACCTCGGTGGAGAGGAAGACGCGGATCGCACTGGAGTCGGCGGTGCGCACCAGCAGCTCCTCGCGCCAGTCGCCGAGCACGTCGGCCACCAGGCCCGGGTTGCCCTTCGTGTAGTTGTTCGTGAGGGTCCCGGCGGCGTCGAGCACGACCCCGTCCTGGTAGTCGCGGATGGTGGTCTCCTCGACCGTGGCGGCGTCGGCGCCGTGCACGAGCTGGGTCGTCAGGTCGGCGTCCCAGCGGATGCTCATGTTGGTGCCGGGCGTCGGCCCCGCGAACGGCTCACCGGTCGCGGTGAACACGCCTTCGGAAGCGCCGCCTGGCGGAAGCGAGGCCCACGCCTCGAAGCCCGGGATCGAAGGGTCGATGTCGCCGACCATGCCGCGGCCCGTGTCGCGGCCGGTGTAGCCGCCCCACAGGACCTCGCCGGTCTCCGCGTCCCGCATCGCGTAGCCGTACGGCGCCCATGCGCCGCCCTCGAAGACCGAGAAGATCTCCAGGCCCTCGCGGTCCGGGTCGAAGTCGCCCACGTGGAGGGCGTCGCCGTGGCCGAGCTTCGCGAGCGAGCCCGGGTTGTTGGCGTTCGGCGGCATCGTCGCGTACGAGGAGTACAGCAGCGAGCCGTCGTCGTCGAGCGTCGCGGCGCCGTAGACGATCTCCTGCTTGCCGTCGCCGTCCACGTCCGCCACGCTCAGCGAGTGGTCGCCCTGCGTGGTCAGCGTGCCCCACTCCGGGTCGGGCCCTTCGACGCCGTGCGGACCGTCGTTGAACGGGTTGGACATCGGGGCGTGGCCGGAGTCGGCCAGCCAGCGCTCCTCGAGGTTCCTGCCGTCCCAGTCGATCGCGGTGATGGTCGTCCGGGTGTAGTAGCCGCGGGCGAAGATCGCCGTCGGGTGCTCGCCGTCCAGGTAGGCCACGCCCGAGAGGAAGCGGTCGACCCGGTTGCCCGGCTCGATGCGGCTCATCGCGTAGTCGCCCCACTCGAGGCCGTCGTCGCCGCGCTGCACCGGGAAGTCGATGGTGTCCATCTCGAGTCCGGTGCGCCCGTTGAAGACCGTGAGGTACTCCGGTCCGGAGAGGACGAACCCGGCGAAGTTCCGCAGCTGGTTCCGCGTGGAGCGGGAGGGTGCGTAGACGTCGATGAAGTAGTCGGCGAGCGCTTCGGCGTCCTCCTGCGCGAGCGGGTACGCGAAGTCGAACTGGGCGTCCGCCCCGAGCGCGGCCTCGATGGTCGCGGGCCAGTCGCCCTTGACGACCTCGGGGTGCTCGTGCCAGCCCATGAAGACCTGCACGAGGTGGTCGTAGTAGCCGGCGGCGGAGAGGCGGTAGTCGTCCTGGTGGGTGACACCGGCCGCCACGTCGTCCTCGGGCAGGGTGATGAAGCGTTCCTTGTCGCGCACATACGAGGTCGACTTGCTGCCCGGGGCGGTCTTGAGCATGACCTCGGCGATGCCGTCGCCGTCGTAGTCGTACACCTGGAACTGGGTGTAGTGGGCGCCGGCGCGGATGTTCACGCCGGGCTCGATGCGCCAGAGGAGCTCGCCCTCCTGGGTGTAGGCGTCGATCATGACGGGGCCGGTGTAGCCGACCTGCGAGACGTCCTTGGAGTTGGAGGGGTCCCATTTGACGACGTACTCGTAGTCGCCGTCGCCGTCGAGGTCGCCGGGGCTGATGTCGTTGGCGCGGTAGGTGTACGCCTCGCCGGCGGGCGTGACGCCGTCGGCGGGCTTCTGCAGCGGGATGTCCAGGTGCCCCTCGGACCAGGGCGTGACCTCGTCGGAGATGTCGGTGGGCCAGCCGCGTTTGACGGCGACGACCCGGTACTCGGCGTCGGCGTCGCCGCCGGTGTCGAGGAAGTTCGTCGAGTCGGTGACGGTGGCGATCTTCTTGCCGTTCCGGAAGACCTTGAAGTTGGCGCCGGTCAGACCTGAATCGTTATAACCGGTCACTTCATCGGCGAGCAGGCGCCAGCTGAGGAACACGCCGTCGCCGGTCACGGCCGCGACGAGGCCGCGGTCGAGGCGTTCGAGCTGGATGTCGTCGTGGCGGCCGCCGCCGTGCGACTGCGCCGAGGCGGTGACCCCGGCACCGGCGAGCACGCCGACCAGGGACGCGGCGAGGACTTTGCGGAACATCGTGGGAGGACTCATGGAAGGGGGGCTCCTCGAAAGCGCGGAGGCCTGCGAAGACGCGTCGAAGTCGTGGAGGGGACGCGCCCAGACCTCAATTGAAACGATTTAACGCATCGAAGACTATCGACCTCACCCGCGCCTGTCAAGCGCTTCCCAAACCGACCGCCCTGTGACCGCCGGTACGCCGGGCCCCCCACAAAGCTCCCCCGCAACAGACTCCGGTACAGTTATGCCTCGTCCCGGTCGATTAGCTCAGCGGGAGAGCACTCGCTTCACACGCGAGGGGTCACTGGTTCGATCCCAGTATCGACCACCATGCCGCGCCTAATACAAGGCGCGATGTACGCGGGGTGCCTTGCACCCCGCGTTTCCGCGTTCATGGCCCGCTTCGCCGAGGTACGCGATCAGCGGCTTGAGTCCTTGCCGAACTCCCCTAACCTTGGACAGCCCGGTCGGCGGTGCTGACAACGAAAGTGCTCGAACCAGCAGTTCACACCTCGGCCCAGGAGCTCCGCGCGCTCGGCAAGTGCCTGGCGACCCCGTCCGGTTCGAACGCACCCTGGCACACCTGAACACATGCTTAGGGGCCCTGCTCGCTCTCAGTGCTCCAAGCGCTGCCAGTCCAGCGCCGTCTCCTCGCAATACGCGTCGCGCGTCTCAGTGCTGCTCGCGGCGGCGTGCAGGTAGAGGCCGGCATCGTTCCTAACGACGAGGTCCCCGCCCCGAACCAGCCCACCTTTCAGCCGAAGGGCCACAGCTCGAGGGCCTTGGGGCGACCGGTGGCCGCCCGCCAGGATCCGATCCGCGCCTCGACCTTCTGCCCCAACGCTAATCGCGCGACATCAAGACAGTCCTCGCACCGCACGAGCTGGCCGATGAAAGCTTCGAAGCTATCCGCGACGGGCCGAACCACCCTATCTTCGTCCACGTATACGATTCTTGGAGAATCCGGTCGAACCGCCGATGCATAATCAAGCATCACCGCATCATGACCACCAGAGGGAGTGCGAAAGGCAACCACCCCTATGTCCGGGTAGCCCCACTCTTCGATGAGATACCGGCTTCCCCCGACTTGCGCGTCGATCCCCCACGATCCACCGATTCCTCGAATTGCGGAGATCGCAAAATGATCCTCGTTCCACGATGTCGGGAAGTCGGTGAAAAAGCATCTCCTATATGGAACACCGCCGTTCTGAGCACGCAGTATTTCCAGGTACGCCCGCGGCAGCTTCACTCCCAGCCGGCGTTCTGCTGATTCGACCATCCCCGCCTGAAGGGAGGGAGCGGTGTAGTGGTCCATCCCCTCCTCGAATGAGAAGTTCATGGTCACTTCTTACCCCAGATCGAGGAGCCGCCGGTATGACGGGTCGCGTCGTGGCGAACGTCGATGGAAGGTTCGGCACCGGTCCTCCCCGGCGGGCTGTACATCGCCGCGTACGGCACCGGGACGCTCAACAGGTTCGCGTGGAGCAGCGCGGTGGCCGCCAGCGTGCAGGACGCCACGGCGATCGCCTCAAGGAAGGAGGGAGATCGACCGCGGCACGGTCGCCATGCGGCGAGCCGGCGGCGAATCACCGGCGGGATACCGGCGACTCACCTGCCGGCGCTTTCCCATCGTGCCGATGGCAGTGGGACTTCGTATCGCTCACGACCAGTCGTGATGGCCGCGATCCGCAATTTTCTAGTACACGATGGACATCGAAAGCGAGGTGATCGGGTGCCATAGCCTCGCCGGTCAATGTCCGGAACGTCGAAGACCGAACCACTCATGACCGATCACCCCAGCCCCTCCCGTCAGACCACTCGGCGCATGACCCGAGATCAGGCCGCAATACTCGTGGTCACCATCAGCGTCGGTGCGATCCTCGGTTCCATGGTGCTCCTCGGCGCCATGGCGCTCCCCGAGGAAACGGCCGAGGCCACCCGAACCGGCGCCCGTGCCGTCGGCCGTCGGCTCGGCGGATGCCGGAAGCGACGCACCAGAACCGGCGCTTGAGTACACGACTACGGCAGCGGTCGACCTGGAGACCCCGGAAGGCGTTGCGGCCCTGTGGCACGAAGCGCACGTCAACGTCGACTTCGCAGGGCTCGAGCCCCTCACGTGCGCGTATCCGGCGCCCATCGTCACCGAACGGCTGCTGTACACCGAAGCGCGCGAGCCGGAGAACGGGGACTACACCGTCCCGAACCTCTACTTGACCTCGCGCGAGCACGACGGCGACGTCGAGGTGGCGATCTTCATGCTCGCCGACGAGCCGACGTACGACTACGTCTGGGAGAAGGAGGCGAGGCCCGGCGACATCATCACGGTCATGACCGTCGTCGACGAAGACGGCGAGTGGAAGGTGTGCGACGTTGCGTCGTACTGACGGCGCATTTGTTGTCAGTGCCGGAGTAAGTGTCGAATGGCCTCGGGAGACGCTTCGGCAGTCGTCGCAGACCTTTCATTGCACCCGTGGACGCTGGTACGCCCGTGCCGACAGTGGTCGGTGGGATCGATGCGCCGGGCCGGAGTCGTGCGAGTGATGAGTCGCGCACAACGCGAACGGTAACCGTCCACTTACGATTTACTATCGCAACAAGGGAACTCGTAAAACCTGAGCAGCACTATGGATCTTGGAGACGATCGTGGGTAGGCTCTGGTCGCGTATCCGGTATCACGTTTAAGGATGAGTGACCATGAATGAAGCCGATGAGCAGCCGATGTCCGCATATGACCGCATAGGCGGAGCGCCCGCGGTCACCGAAGCGGTGGAGCGCTTCTACCAGCGCCTGCTCGCCGACGACGAGCTGTCCGGGTTCTTCACCGGCACCGACCTCGCCGTCCTCAAGCGCCACCAGGTCGCCCTGATCTCGCAGGTCCTCGACGGCCCCAAGACCTACGCCGGCCGCGAACTCGCCGAGGCCCACAAGGCCATGGACATCTCCGTCGGCCAGTACAAGGCCGTCGGCGCGCACCTCACCGCGGTCCTCGAGGAGCTCGACGTCCCCCGCGACATCATCGACCACGTCGGCCAGGTCCTCGAATCGGTCGCGCCCGACGTCATCGGGGCCGACTAGGCGCATGATCGACGCCGACCGGTTGAAGAAGAACTGGAGCCTGGTCGCCGCCCACGGCAGTCAGGTCCCGCTGTACTTCTACTCGACCCTGTTCCTCACCCACCCCGAGACGCGCGACCTGTTCCCCATGAACATGGCCGCGCAGCGCGACAAGCTCGTGACCGCGCTCGGCGCCGTGGTCAGCAATGTCGACACCATCGACGCGGTCGTCCCCACCCTCCAGGCGCTCGGCCGCGACCACCGCAAGTTCGGGGCGCTCCGCGGCCACTACCCCGCCGTCGGCGACGCCCTGCTGGCCACGCTCGAGCACTTCAGCGGCCCGCACTGGACCCCGGCGATCGCCGCGGACTGGACGGCGGCCTACGAGCTCGTCGCCGCGACCATGGCCGACGCCGCCGACGCGGCCGCCCACTACACCCCGTCCTGGTGGGACGCCGAGGTCGTCGCCCACGACCGCCGCGACCTCGAGACCGCCGTCATCACCATCGACCCCGGCACCCGGCTCGACTACCTTGCGGGCCAGTCGGTCTCGCTGTGCACCAGCCTGCGCCCCCGGGCCTGGCGCCAGTACTCCCCGGCGAACGCGCCCCGCACGGACGGCACCATCGAACTGCACGTCCGCGCCGTCGACGGCGGCGAGGTCTCGACCGCGCTGGTCTCCCTGCTCCGCCCCGGCGACACCCTCCGGGTCGGACCGGCCACCGGCTCGGCGCTCACCCTGCGCCCGGGCTCGGGCCGGATCGCGATGATCGCGGGCGGCACCGGCATCGCCCCGATGAAGGCGCTCGTCGAGCAGCTGGCCGCCGCACCCCGGCCGACCAGCCTGTACTGGGGCGCGCGCAGCCCGGCGGGCCTGTACTGCCTCGACCAGATGCGGGCCCTTGCAGCCCGGTACGACTGGCTCGAGCTGGTGCCGTGCGTCGACGAGGACCTCTTCGGCTCCGGCGTCCGCGTGGGCGCCCCGGCCGACCTGGCCGCCGCGCACGGGCGCTGCGCGGGCGCCGACGTGTACCTGTGCGGGCCGGCCGGGATGGTGGAGGCCAGCAGGAAGCACCTGGCCGGCGCCGGCGTCCCGGCCGAGGCCATCCACTTCGAGCCCTCGGGCGCGTGAGAGAGGACGTTCCAGCATGTACAACTATCGTTCGCGCGATGTGAAGGTCACCGTCGGGGAGGTCAACAACGCCAGGTTCTCGATGACGAGCCTGACCCGGCGCGGCTACCAGCCCGACGAGGTCCACCGCTTCCTGGAGCTCGTGGCCGACGAGCTGGCCAGCCGCGACCAGCGCGAAGCCGCACTGCGGATCGACGCCGAAAAGCTGAAGGAGGCGCTGCGGTCCTGGCAGTCGCAGCAGAGCTCCCTCCGGCTCCAGGCGCCGATCCCCGCGACGCCGACCTCGACGGCCGTCAACCTGGTCTCGCAGGCGCAGCAGCAGGCCGAGAGCTACGTCAACCAGGCGCAGCACTACTCGCGGCAGATCATCGCGCAGGCGCGGTCGCAGGCCTCCGAGCTCATGCGCCAGACGCAGGCGCGCGCCAAGGACGAGGCCGACCGGGCCGTCGCGGAGTACCGCCGCGACAACGAGGGCCGGCGCGACGCCGAAGCGGAGGACCGCATCAGGCAGCTGGTGCGGGCCCGGAGCTTCCTGGAGGCCGTGGAGGTCGCCGAGGAGCAGCTGCGCATGACCCGCGAAGGGCTCGAGCAGGAGGTCGCGAAGCTCCAGCGGGAGGCCTGAACCGGTGATGCCGCGGTGTCCGCTCCACCGGAGCGGGCACCGCGTTCGCGTCAGTCGGTGCCGGGCGTGCGCAGGGCGGCGCGGTACTGGCCCGGGCTGGTGCCGACGAGTTTCGCGAACTGGGCGTAGAAGTTGCTGCCCGAGCCGAAGCCGGCGGCGTAGCCGACGGCGGAGCAGTCCAGGTCGGTGGTGGCGAGGAGGCGCTGGGCCTCGGCGACCCGGCGGCGGAGCAGGAAGTCCCCCATGGTCATGTGCCAGGCCTTGCGGAACAGGGTCATGGCGTACTCGGTGTTCAGGTGCACCACGGCCGCGACGTCCGCCGCGGTGATCGGGTCCCGGAAGCGCTCCATGATGTACGCCGCCATGCCGAGGGGCCGCGAGGCCGGCCCGGTGCCGCTGGGCACGGCCGCGGCGCGCAGGGTGCGGCGCAGGAACGCGTGCACCTCCAGGAGTGCGGCGTCCGCGTCGCGGCCCGCGAAGTCCGCCTCCCAGCGCCGCCAGACGCTCGGCGCCGCGACATCATCGGGCAGGGCCGCGAGCGCCGGACGGCCCTCGAGGAGGACCCGCAGCTCGGCCGCCGGCAGGTCCCAGGTCAGGACCGTGGAGAGCGGGACGTGCGCCCAGCAGACCTCGGCGGGCTCGCCTTCGGGCGCGAGCAGCCGGTGCGGCAGGCTCGCCCAGAACACGGCCGACTGCCCCGCCTCGACGCGGAGGCTCCGCTCCCCGAACAGGTACTCGATGGCGCCGCTGGTGACGACGTTCAACTCGATGTCGTCGTGGCTGTGGGCGCCGTCCATCGCCGGGGCCGCCCCGTGGGCGACCCAGATCCCGGCGTGGGCGGGGGCCGCCACCGTTTCGTGCTTCACGAGGGGCGATGCTAGCCGAACAAAGGATCCCGGAAGAACGGCCAAGCGGACAGGATTCACGTTCGCCCGGTCGCGGCTAGGTTTGACCCCATGACGTCGACATCTGCGAGGAAGCACGCCGCGAAGCGCCCGCCCATGGGCTGGAACAGCTGGGACTGCTTCGGCGGTTCGGTGACCGAGGACCAGGTCGTCGCGAACGCCGAGTTCATGGCCGCCGAGCTGAAGCAGTTCGGTTGGGACACGGTCGTGGTCGACATCCAGTGGTACGAGCCGGACCCGGGCCTGCACCGCTACAACGACGTCGCCGACCCGGTGCTCGACGCGTGGGGGCGGCAGCTCCCGGCCCCGAACCGGTTCCCGTCGGCCGCGGACGGCTCGTTCAAGGCCCTGGCCGACCGCGTCCACGCGCTGGGCCTGAAGTTCGGCGTGCACATGATGCGGGGCATCCCGAAGAAGGCGGTCGACCTGGACCTCCCGGTCCTGGGCGGCGACACCACCGCGGCGCGGATCGCCGACCGCGAGAACGCGTGCACCTGGAACCCCGACAACTACGGCATCGACCACTCCAAGCCGGGCGCGCAGGCGTTCTACGACTCGCAGCTCGCGCTGTTCGCCGAGTGGGGCGTGGACTTCGTGAAGCTCGACGACGTCCTGCACCCGCCGGTGCAGCGCACCGAGATCGCCGCGTACTCGCGCGCGATCGACAAGTGCGGGCGGCCGATCGTGCTGAGCCTCTCGCCGGGGAAGGCCCTGTCCTTCTCGCACCTCGAGGAGCTTCGGGCGCACGCTGAGATGTGGCGGATCTCCGACGACCTGTGGGACGACTGGGGCGCGCTGAAGGAGATGTTCCAGCGCGCGGCCCGCTGGGCGCCGCACCAAGTGCCGGGCGCGTGGGGCGACGCCGACATGCTGCCGCTGGGGCGCATCGGCATCAAGGCGCACGTGGGCGAGGACCGCTTGTCGCGGTTGACGTTCGAGGAGCAGCGCACCATGCTCACGCTGTGGTGCATGATGCGGTCGCCGCTGATGTTCGGCGGGCACCTCCCGGACACGCCGCCCGAGACGCTGGCGCTGCTGCAGAACCCCGAGGTCCTGGCGCTGCTGGAGAGCCAAGGCAGCCGCGAGATCGTCCGCGACCACTCGCTGGTCATCTGGCGCGCCGAACTCGGCGACGCCGAGGCGTGCGCGGTGTTCTGGCTCGGCGACGAGGACGCGGACCTCGAAGTCCACCTCGCGGACGTCGGCAGCGGGGACCGGACCCGGGCCCGCGACCTGTGGGAGGGCGCCGAGGTCCCGGTGAAGGACGGCTCGTTCCGCGTGCGCGTTCCGGCGCACGGCGCCCGCCTGCTGCGCCTGGAGTGACGCGCGCGGCTGCGGTCTCGGGCGGCCCCGGCGGAGTTCCGCCGGGGCCGCTTCGTTTCACGCTCAGACGAGCTGCCACTGCTGGGCGGCGTTGTTCAGGCAGGTCCACTGCCTGATCTCGGATCCGGCCGCGGTGCCGAAGTTGTAGTTGTCGAGGCAGAGGCCGTTGTGGCGGTTGACGAGGTTGACGTAGCCGCCGCCGGCGTCGACGACCCGCCACTGCTGCACGTTGAGGTTGTTGCAGGTCCACTGCCGCACTTCGGCACCGGGTGCGGTGCCGAAGTTGTAGTCGTCCAGGCACATGTTGCTGTAGGTGTTGCTGATCGCGTGGTAGCCGTTGCCGAGGTCGTTGAGGAACCAGTCCTGGACGGTCTCGCCGTTGCAGGTCCACTGCCGCACTTCGGCGCCCGGTGCGGTGCCGAAGTTGTAGTCGTCCAGGCAGAGGCCGCTGTGGCGGTTGCGGATCTGCACCGGTCCGAGGTCCGGTTCGCCCGAGGGCCCCGCGAGCGCCGTCGCGGTGGAGACGGGCACGCCGAGATTCGGGGTGCCGTTCGCGTTCCAGGAGATCTTCTGCACCCGGGTGGTGCGGGTGGTGCCGCAGCCTTCGGTGGCCGAGTCGTTGGCGTGGTAGGCGATCCACGTCTCGGTGCCGTCGGGCGAGGTGAAGAACGAGTGGTGTCCGGGCGCGTAGACGCCGGCGGCGTCATTGCGCTGGAAGATCGGGTTCGCGTACTTGGTCCAGGAGCTCATCTGGAGCGGGTCGCTCCCGGTGTACTCGAGCATCCCGAGCTTGTAGTTGGGCCCGTTGCAGTGGCTGGCCGAGTAGGTGAGGAAGGTGCGCCCGTTGCGCTGGAGGGCAAACGAGCCTTCATTGACGGCCCCGTTCTGGGTCTCCCAGGAGAGGGTGGGCGCGGAGATCCGGGTGCCGTACGCGGAGGCCGTCCAGGGATTGGACATCGGCGCGATGTAGAGCGACTGCAGGCCGTCCCCGGCGAACGCCGAGAAGGTCATGTAGAGGTTCCCGTTGAGGCGCAGGGGGGCGGCGTCGATGGCCCAGCCGTTGTTCGGCATGAGGCCGAGGATGCCGCGGACGGTGTAGGGCCCCATGGGGTCTGAGCCGGAGCTCTGGGCGACGTGGGTGCGGCGGGCGCCGCCCGACTGCTCGACGGAGTAGTAGAGGTACCAGCGTCCGTCGATGAGCTCGAGGTGCGGGGCCCACATGGTGCTGCCGCCGGTGCTGACCACGACGGTCTCGGGGGCGCTGACGAGCCCGGCGATGGTGGCGGACTTGCGCATGACCACTTGGGAGGACCAGGTGGTCGCGACGTAGTAGTAGAAGCCGTTGTGCTGGACGAGGGTCGGGTCGGCGCTGTTGGGCACGTCCACGACGGGGTTGGTGAAGGCGGGGCCGGGTGCGGCTTCGGCGGGTTCGGCGCTGGTGAGGACGTGGGCGGCTGCTGCGAGGATCGCCGCGGCGAAGAGCGCGGCGGCGCTTCGCAGCATGCTGCGCGGACGGGGGGTCGACATGGCTGCTCCTTGTGAGGGTGTGCCGCTGCCCCTGCACGGGCGGTGGCGAGAGCATGGTGGCCACCATGAGATGTTCACGGTAACAACGAGGCCGTGCCGAAGTCAATCAATCGACGGAAATAAATACTGCGGCCTCAGCCGTCGCGGGCGGCGCGCCATTCCGGGGCGAGGACCGACCAGATCTCCATGTCGTGCCGCACGCCTCGGTGGAGGTAGGCCTCGCGGGCGACGCCCTCCTTGGTCATGCCGAGCCGCTGGGCGACGGCGATGCTGGCGGTGTTCGCGGTCGAGGTCCACCAGTCGACGCGGTGGATGCCGCGCACTTCGACGGCCCAGTCGATGATCGCGGTGACCGCCTTCGTGACCAGTCCCCTGCCCACGGCGGCGGGCTCGAGCCAGCAGCCGGCTTCGGCGGTCTCCATGCGGAAGTCCATGGTGCGGAAGAGGACGCCGCCGACGAGGACGTCGTCGACCCAGATCCCCCACATCCGCCCGGTGTCCGCGGCGGCCTTCTCCTCGAAGGTCGTCAGGATGCGCCGGGCGGCGTCGGCGTCGGCGATCGCGTCGGCGAAGGCGACGTACCGTCCGATGAACTCGCGGCCGCGGTCGACGTGGGCCGCGAGCTCCTCTGCCATGTCCGGCAGCAGGGGGCGCAGTTCCACGCCTTCGCCTAGGGAAGTCTTGAACATGCGTCCTCCGGATCTGACCGCGCCGACAGACGACATGCTCTCACATGCGGGGCGGGTCAGGCCTGCCCGGACGCGACGAGGGTGCACTCCGGTCTGGTCAGCCTCAGGTAGGAGGCGGCCGCGATGAGGATGCCGACCCCCCACAGCGTGTACCCCGGGATGACCACCAGAGTCCACCACAGTGGATACTCAGGAGAGAAGTCGCCTCTGGCCGTGTACGTGGTGCCGACGAGCCCGAAGTACCCGGTGAGGCCGCCGCCGACCATGAAGGCCGGGACCAGGACCAGCCAGCGCGGCACGTCCCGGCCTGCCAGCGGCACGACCCAGCGCGGCCAGATCCTTCCCCAGCGGTGGGCGAGGGCCGGCGGCAGCAGCGCGCCCGCCAGGCCGTACATGACGAGGAAGACCAGGGCGGCCGGGTCGGTCGGCGACCAGGGCAGTCCTCCGGCCAGTTCGGCGATGAACCGCGACGAGGCGCCGGCCAACGCCAGGTATGCCGCCGCATAGGCCCACCACGGGCTGGGGTCGGTGCGGCGCTCCGGTGAGCGGCCGTGCCGGCGGGCGCACTGCGGGCAGGCGTGCTGTTCGCGGCGCTGTATCGCCGCGGCGCAGCGCATGGTCAGTACGCCGCCGGCGACTCCGGCGCCGCGGATCAGGAACCCCGGCCAGTTCGCGGCGGTGAACTCGCCGAAGAGCGCGCTGACGAGGTCGAGGGCGAACATGAACGAGTACCCGGTCATCGCCGCGCCCGCGGCCCATCCCAGGACGATGGCGATGCGCGGCCGAGTGAGCGGCAGGCACGCCAGGACCGCGGCGGCGGCGATGGCCACCGGGGTCCAGCGGCCCGGGACGAAGGACTCGCCGAACGACGTGAAGCGCGGCGCACCCGCTGCGGCCCAGTAGATGTGGATGAGCGCGTAACCCGTGTTCCAGGCGGCGGCGACCTGGAGGAGCCGCTTGGTGGTCATTTCGCCGCCGGGACGCGCGGCGGCGGGGCGGGCAGCTCGGGGTCGGCGGTGTCGAGCGGCACCGCGGGCGAGCGGACGAGCCCGAACTGGACGCTCTGGCGCCGCAGCAGCGCGTCGAGGGCCCAGTCGACGGCGGTCCGGATGCGGTTGGCGGGCATGGCCATCAGGTGGTAGCCGCGGGTGACGACCTTCGCGGGCAGGCCCGAGAGGGGGATGCCGAGGGGTTTGGCGGCGGCCTGCATGCCGCCGAGGTCGACGACGAAGCCGAGGTCGTGGTGCTTGTAGGGGCGGGCGGTGCCGCGGCCGAGCGACGCGGCGATGTTGCGGGCGACGGCGTTGCCCTGGCGTTCGGCGTGCTGGCCGGTCATCGCGCAGATCTCGCCGGGCCGGGTCAGGTCGGGCACGGCGGCGGCGTCGCCGCACGCGTAGATCTCCGGGTGCCCGGGGACGGCGAGGAACTCGTCGACCTCGATGCGGCCTTGGAGGTGGGCGAGCCCGATGTCGGCGGCGACGGGGTCGGGGCGCACGCCCGCGCTCCACACGATGGTGCGGGTGGGGACGAACTCGCCGTCGGTGAGCGCGACGCCCGCGGCGGTGGCCTCCTCCACCGAGGTGCCGGGCCGCACTTCGACGCCGCGGCGGCGCAGCACGCGTGTCGCGGTGGCGCCCAGGCGGGGCGAGAGTTCGGGCAGGACCCGCTCGGCCCGGTCGAGGAGCAGCCAGCGGACCGTCTGGTCGCGCAGCTGCGGGTGCTTGCGGGTGAGGGCCTTGGTGAGCAGCTGCCCGGCGGCGGCGACCTCGGTGCCGGTGTACCCGGCGCCCACGACGACGAAGGTGCAGCGGGCGGCGCGCTCGACCGGGTCCTCGGCGGTGGCGGCCAGTTCGATCTGGCGGATGAGGTGGTCGCGCAGGTAGATCGCTTCGGGGATGCCGCGGAAGCCGTGGCTGTGCTCGGGAACGCCCGGGATGGGCAGGACCTTGTTGACGCTGCCGACCGCGAGCACGAGGCGGTCGTAGCCGAGTTCGCCGCGGGTCTCCTCGGGGTCGCGGAAGTGGACGCGCTTGGCGGCGACGTCGACGTGGTCGACGGTGCCGAGCACCAGGCGGACGCCGGGCAGGGTGTCGGTGAGCGAGACGGCGATCCGGCGCGGGTCGAGCACGCCGGCGGCGACCTCGGGCAGCAGCGGGAGGTAGAGCGAGTAGTCGGTCGGGTTGACGAGCACGACCTCGGCGCGGCCCTTGAGGTGCCGCGAGAGCTTGCGGGCGGCGTGGAATCCGGCGAATCCGGCTCCGACGATCACGATGCGGGGTTGGCGCATGGCTTGACTCCTATGGCGAGGCGGGAAGCTCGATCGCAATGGACTGTCGTCATTGACCGCGACCAGGTGGTTCTCGCTATAGGTTCATCTTGCATGCGACGCAACGGCTTGCGGGTCCCCCGCGAGGGGGAGCGCCCTCCCCTGCGCGAGGGGAACCGGGGAGCGGCGAGCGGGTCGCCGATGCGGCGCCCCGCGACACCGTACGGGAACGGGTGCGTGAAGCCCCTGCGGCGGCCGCCGCAGGGGCTTCGTCTACGCCACGATCGCTCAGGGGGCGAACGCGGTCGGTCACGGCCACCCGATACATCAGAGTGGGAGCGGACGGCTTCATCGGCGACGCGATCGCCGCGCGACCGGGTTCGCGGTCAGGCGGCGCGGTGGCGGTCGAATCGCTCGGGGAGCGGCGCGAAACCGGCCGAGCGGTAGGTGGCGACGGCGCCGGTGAGCGAGCTCGGCGTGCAGACCATCACGCTGGAGGAGCCGAGCTCCTGGAGCACGGCGGCCGCCGCGACGCAGATCGCCTTGCCGTGGCCGCGGCCCCGGTGGTCCGCGTGGACGCCCATCGGTTCGATGAGGCCGGGCCTGCCGGGCCCGGCGGACCACACGGTCGCCGTGGCGACGGCGTCGCCGTTCTCGTCGAATCCGATGAGGCAGCGCGCGTCGGCGTACGCCGGCCCGGAGGCCATCGCCTGCCAGCGCTCCACGGAGAAGGTCGAGCCTTCGAACGCGGACCGCTGCAGTGCGGCGCGCAGCTCCGCCTGCTCCGGTCCGACCACTGCGATGCGCAGGCCCGAGTCCTCGACGGGCGCGGTCAGGTCGCGGCGCAGCGGCGTCCAGGCTTCGTCGGTGTCCCAACCGGTCTCGGCCAGCTGTTCATGGAGCGCCGCGCCGTTCGGCACCTCGGCGTTCACCTTGCCCGCGGGCAGGACGCCGCGCTCGGGATCGTCGAGGTCGGCGGCGATGCGCCGTGCGAGGGCCTCGTCGTGGAGGAGGTCCGGGGCGGTGGTCAACCGCAGCACGTCGGGGCCGTCGAGGAACCCGACCGCCGCGATCTCGCCGTCACGCCTCCAGATCCGCACCGACGCGGCGGTCTTCTCGACTCCGAGCTGCCAGTACCAGCCCAGGTCACCGGGGTGGAGCTGCAGCGGGGCGTCGTCGGACTGCCATGACCGCAGTGCCGCGACGGCATCGCCGAGCTCGTCGGTTCGCGGGGTGTTCAACTCGAAGTCCATGCCCCGATCACACACCGCCGCGCCGGTCCCCGCAACCGGTTATCGGGCGCGGGCGGGGGTATGTTCGGGCCCGCAGGCATTCGACGAAAGGAACGCCCATGGCGCTCGTCCTCATCACCGGGGCCTCGACCGGGCTCGGCCTCGCCGCCGCGCGGACGCTCGCCGAAGCGGGCCACGAGGTCGTCGTGCACACGCGCAGCATCGACGGGCTCCCCGACCTGGAGCTGCGCGGCTCCGTCCACGGGGACCTGTCCCGGATGGACGAGACGGCGGTGGCGGCCGAGCAGGCCGACGCGTTCGGGCGGTTCGACGCGGTGATCCACAACGCCGGGGTCTACCGCGAACCCGGTGCGCTGCAGGTGAACACGGTCGCGCCGTATCTCCTCACGGCCCTGATGTCCAAGCCGCGCAGGCTGATCTACCTGAGCAGCGGCTACCACCTCGACGGGTCGACGGACCTGGACGCGGTCGACTTCGGCGAGACGCGGGTGCGGCCCGGCGCGTACGAGGACTCGAAGCTGTACGAGACGGCGCTGGCGTTCGCGGTCGCGCGCCGCTGGGCCGACACCGTCGCGCACGTGGTCGACCCGGGCTGGGTCCCCACCCGCATGGGCGGTCCCGGCGCGCCCGGCGACCTCGAGGAGGGGCACCGGACGCAGGAGTGGCTGGCCACGGCGCCGGACGAGGCGATCGTGCCGCGTACCGGCGGCTACTGGCACCACCGGCGCATCGCCCGCTCGCATCCGGCGGCCTCGGACCCGGACTTCCAGTACGAGCTGATCGGGCGGCTCGAGGCCCACACGGGTGTGAAGCTCGGCTGAGCGCTCCGCCCCCGGCAGCGCTGCGGGCCGGGCCGGCGAGTCCGCACCCCTTAGCCGCGGTTGAGGCGGGCGGCCTGCTTGAGCAGGTGCGCGTGCTCGGCCAGGATCGCCGTGGCATCGGCCGCGGCCTTGTAGAGACGGGCGGCCTCCTTGCGGTTGCCGGCACGTTCGTGGAGGTACGCGGCGACGGCGTCGCGGCGGGGCAGGCCGGGGTCGAGGGCTTCGACCAGGCGCAGACCCGCGAGCGGGCCGTCCACGTGCCCGACGGCCACGGCCCGGTTGAGGGCCACGACCGGGCTGTCCGGGCTGATGCGCGCGAGTTCGTCGTACCACTCGAGGATCTGCGACCAGTCGGTCTCGTCGGCCGAGGCCGCGTCGTCGTGGAGCGCGGCGATCGCGGCCTGCGCCTGGTATTCGCCGACCCGGTCCATGGCCAGCGCGTGCTGGAGGAGGTCGACGCCTTCGGCGATCATGCCGGTGTCCCAGCGGGTGCGGTCCTGCTCGGCGAGCGGGACGAGCTGGCCGGCGGCGTCGGTGCGGGCCGGGCGGCGCGCGTGGTGGAGCAGGAGGAGCGCGAGCAGGCCCGCCGCTTCGGGGTCGCGGGGCACTGAGGCGACCAGTTGGCGGGCGAGGCGGATCGCCTCCCCCGATAGGTCCTCTGTGGATTTGTCGCCCGCGTAGCCGCGATCGGAGAAGCCCTGGTCAAACATCAGGTAGAGCACGCGCAGCACGGCCCGCACGTCGCCGGGCTGCTCGAACCGCTCCCCCGCGAGGGTCCGCTTCGCTCGTGAGATGCGTTGCGCCATGGTCGATTCGGGGACGAGGAACGCGCGGGCGATCTGGGCCGTGGTGAGGCCGCCGACCGCGCGGAGCGTGAGGGCGATGGCGGACGCGGGCGAGAGCGCCGGGTGGCAGCAGCGGCTCAGCAGCAGGAGCGTGTCGTCCGCCTGCCCGGCGGGGCCGGCGGCCGGCTCGCGGTGCACCGCGATCTCGCGCAGGGCCCGGGCCGAGGCCGAGCGGCGCGCGTCCAGGAACTTGCGCCAGGCCACGGTGACGAGCCAGGCCTTGGGCTCGTCGGGGGCCCCGCGCTCCCAGCTGCGCACCGCCTCGGCGAGCGCGTCCTGGACGGCGTCCTCGGCCGCCGCGAAGTCGGCTCCGCGGCGGACGAGGGCACCCAGTACCTGCGGGGTGAGGTCCCGCAGCAGGTGGTCGTCGATCATCGGGACCGGGCTAGTCCTCGACGACCGGCGCGCCGCTGTGGAACGGCCGCACTTCGATCCACTCGTGGAGCGGGAGGCCGTCCTTGCCCGGGGCCGAGGACAGGTGGGCGGCGGCCTCGTAGGCGCGCTCCTGCGAGTCGACGTCGATGACGATCCACCCGGCGATGAGGTCCTTGGTCTCGGCGAACGGGCCGTCGGTGACCGGCGGCTTCCCCTCGCCGCCGTAGCGCACGAACTCGCCCTGCGGGGCGAGCGCCTGGGCGTCCACGAACTCGCCGCGTTCGCGCAGGTCGTCCATCATGTCGAACATGAACTGCATGTGCGCGGTGATCTCGTCCGGGGCCCAGTCCTCCATCGGCGCCTCGGCGTTCAGGTGCTGCTTCGGTCCGCCGCGGTAGTGCTTGAGCAGCAGGTACTTGGCCATGACGGCTCTCCTTCGTTTCGGGCGGCTCGCTCGCCGCTGACAACACTAGGACGCAGCCGGTTCGCGGTTCTCGACATCCCGGCACCGCTTTCCCCGAAGTTTTCTCCGGGGGTCCGCCCCACCATGCTTGCGGGGGCTCACGTGATCGCGCCGGACGGCCCGGACCCGAAGAATGAGAGGAGTCAAAAGCCCCGCCGCATCGAAGGAAACATCATGTCCCGCTTCATGATCGACAGCCCCGCCCTGACCCGTCGCGCCATGATCGGCGGGGCCGCCGCGGTCGCCGCCACGGCCGCCGCGCCGGCGGTCGCGAACGCCGAGACCACGAGCGCCCCGCTCAACCAGGACGCGATCGACGCGGCCGCCGCGCGCTTCGAGCAGGCGCTCATCGAGCTCCGGCGCGACCTCCACGCCCACCCCGAAGGCCCCGGCGAGGAGGTCAGGACGGCCGCGCTCGTCGCCGAGCACCTCACCGCCGCCGGGCTCGCCGTGACCACGGGCGTGGGCGGCCACGGGGTCGTCGGCGTCCTCAAGGGCCGCCGCCCCGGCCGCACCGTGGCCTTCCGGGCGGACATGGACGCCGTACCGGGGAACGGGACCACGGGCCCTGAGCACTTGTGCGGGCACGACCTCCACACCGCGGTCGGCGTCGGGACCGCGCTGACCCTGGCCGCGCTGCGCTCGCGCCTGCACGGCACCGTCGTATTCGTCTTCCAGCCCGCCGAGGAGAGCCTGGCCGGGGCCCGGGCGATGCTCGCCGACGGCGTGCTGGAGACCTACGGCTTCACGGAGATCCACGCGCTCCACTGCGGGCCGTTCCCGGTCGGCACGTTCGGTGTCAACCCGGGGCTCGGCCTACCCGGCCAGGACCACGGCTCGGTCGTGGTCACCGGCGCGGATGCACCGGCCCGCGCTGCGGCGCTGGCGGCCGAGATCGCCGATCTGTCTACTGTGGCTGTTCCGGCCGACTCGGCGGACCTTGAGGAGCTGGTGGCCCACCTCCAGACCGAGGACGGGCCGCTCGCCGAGTTCGTGAACATGCGCGCCAATGTGGCCGGGGGCGCGACCGCTGACCGGGCCGAGGTGCGGCTCTCCTACCGCTGCTGGCCCGAGGAGCGGTACACGGAGGTCCGCGCCGACATCGCGGGGCTCGCCGCATCCGTCGGCACCCTGGCATTCCCGAACGACCCGTTCCCGGCCCTGGTCTGCCCCGAGGAGGACGCGCACGAGTTGCAGCGGCACCTGCGCCGCAGCCTCGGCCGCGACACGGCTGCGGAGATGCACGCCGTGGTGCCCTTCAACGGCGAGGACTTCGCGCTGTTCATCGCGCAAGTGCCCGGCACCTTCACCTGGCTCGGCGTGCGAGCCCCGGGCACCGACATCGCAACAGCCGCCCCGCACTTCCCGCCGTTCGAGCCCGACGAGGCCGCGATCGGCCACGGCGTGCGGGCCATGGCCGGATGGCTCGCGAGCCGCGCCCGCTGCTGACACGGCGAAAGGCCCGGCCGCTTCAAGCGGCCGGGCCTTCATGCTGTGCGCCCGGGGATCAGACGGTCGTCCAGCGGCTCTCGTCGCCGGCGCTCGCCTCGACCGCGGCCAGGACCCGCTGCACGCGCAGCGCGTCCGCGAACGACGGCGTCGGCTGCTCGCCGTTCGCGATGGCGCCCACGAGGTCCACGACCTGGTGGGTGAACGCGTGCTCGTAGCCGAGCCCGTGCCCGACCGGCCACCAGTTGCCCGTGTACGGGTGCTCGGGCTCGGTGGCCTGGATCTTCCGGAAGCCCGAGTTCGGCCCGTCTGCCGAGTCGTAGAACCACAGCGAGTTCATGTCCTCGAAGTCGAACGCGAGGGACGCCTTGGCGCCGTTGATCTCCAGGCGCATCGCGTTCTTGCGGCCCAGCGCGAACCGGGTCGCCTCGAACACGCCCACGGCGCCGTCGTCGAAGCGGGCGGTGAACAGCGCGGCGTCGTCCACCGTGACCGGGCCCTTCGGGCCGTCGGAACCGCCGACGCCGCCCAGGCCCACGAAGTCGCCCCCTACGGGGCGTTCCTTCACGAAGGTCTCCATGATCGCCGAGACGCCCGTGATGCTCGACCCGGCGACCCACTGCGCGGCGTCGATGATGTGCGCGCCGATGTCGCCCAGCGAGCCGGAACCGGACAGCGACTTGTCGAGGCGCCAGGTCAGCGGCGCGTTCTCGTCGGTGAGCCAGTCCTGGAGGTACTGCGCGCGCACGTGCCGGATCGGTCCCAGCGCACCGGACTCGACCAGCTGCTTCGCCAGGGACAGCGCCGGCGTGCGGCGGTAGGAGAACCCGCACATCGCGTACACGCCCTTGGCCTTCGCGGCCTCGGCGGCGGCCGTCATCTGCTCGGCTTCTTCGACCGAGTTCGCCAAGGGCTTCTCGCACAGGACGTGCTTGCCCGCCTCGAGCGCGGCGATCGCGATCTCGGCGTGCAGGTTCCCGGGGACGCAGATGTCGATGAGGTCGACGTCGTCGCGCTCGATGAGCCGGCGCCAGTCGGTCTCACTGGAGTCCCAGCCCAGCTTCGTCGCCGCCGCGGCCACCCGCTCGGGGTCGCGCCCGGCGAGCGCGGTCATGCGCGGCGCGAGCGGCAGGTCGAAGAAGCGCGGCGCGGTGCGCCACGCGTGCGAGTGGGCCGCGCCCATGAAGGCGTAGCCGATCATGCCGACGTTGAGGGATTCACTCACTGTCGCTCCTCTTAGAGCTCAGGGCCTCCCGGACGGAAGGCCACGATTTCAGTACGGCGAGCACCTCCGGGTCGCGCTCGGTCGCGAGCGCAGCGTCGTAGGACCGGTCGAGCACGTCGTCGATCGCGACCCGCCCGCCCTGTGCCGCACTCTGCGTCGCGGCCTCGACCATAGCGAGGCTCATGATGTTCGCGTGCACACGCCCCATCGGTTCCTCGCCGCGGCGCAGCGCGGCGACGAACTGCCGCAAGGAGCCCGCGATGTCCTGGCCGAGGTCCTCACCGGACTCGAAGGACTCGTCGGGGTCGGCCGTCGGGTCGTGCTCGCCGTCCCACAGGACCGAGCCGCGCTCGGCCGAGATCCGCCAGGAGCCGTTCCAGGAGGTCTCATGGCCGGGGCTGCACCAGGACCCGTTGAACGTGAACCGGGCGCCGCCTTCCATGGCGAAGACCGCGTTCGCGGCCGCGTCGCCCTTGTACCAGCTCCAGGCCGGGTTGTACTCCTCGCACGAGACCGATACGGGGTCGGCGTCGAGCAGGTAGCGGGCCATGTCGAACTGGTGGATGGCCATGTCGAGCAGGAGCGGGCTGGCCATCTCGTCGCGGAAGCCGCCGAAGTGCGGCGCCTTGAAGAAGTCGACCGCGACGATCCCGACCGCGCCGAGCCCGGCGAGCCGCTGCTTGGCCTGGTGGAGCGCCGGGTGGTAGCGGCGGTTCTGGCTGACCATGAACAGCTGCCCGGTGTGCTGGGCGGCGGCCGCGAGCGAGAGGCCCTCGGCCACGGTGGCGGCGACCGGCTTCTCCCCCAGCACGGGGAAGCCCGCGTTGAGCGCGGCGATCGTGACCGGGTGGTGCGCTTCGGGAATGGTCGCGTTCACGATGGCGTCGGCGCCCGTGCGCCGTGCCAGCTCGACCGCTTCGGCGCCCGTTGCCAGACCTTCGATGCCGGTCGCGGCGGCGAGCCTCGCGGCGGCCTCCGGGAAGAGGTCGGCGATGCCCACCAGCTCGGCGTCCGGATTCGCGATGATGTTCCGGGCCCAGGCCCCTCCCATGCCGCCCGCGCCGACCACGATGAGCCGCAGCGGCCCTTCGGATTCGATGGTGCTGAAGCTCATCGCTCGAACGCCCCTCGGTAGCCCTGGCCGTTGAAGAAGTCGTCGGTGTCGTAGCGCAGCAGGGTCGGCGTCTCGCGCTCGCGGTCCGGGCGGGCCCATTCGATGCCGTTGGCGATCACGTGGTTCACGTCCGGGTGGTGGTACACCGGGAAGTCCTGGTCGCCGGGGCTGAAGTAGAAGATCCGGCCGAAGCCGCGGCGGTAGGTCATGCCGGAGCGGAAGACCTCGCCGCCGGTGAAGCCCGAGATGAAGATGAGCTCGTCCGGGGTCGGCACGTCGAAGTACTCGCCGTACATCTCCTGCTCGGGGATGACGATCGGGTTCGGGATGCCGCGGGCGATCGGGTGCTGCGGGTTCACGGTCCACACCAGTTCGCGGTCGTGCTCGCTGCGCCAGCGCAGCGTGCAGGTGGTGCCCATGAGCTTGGTGAAGATCTTGGACCAGTGGCCGGAGTGGAGCACGATGAGGCCCATGCCGGCGAGGACGTGGCGGTGCACGCGCTCGACGATCTCGTCCTCGACGTCGCCGTGGGCGGCGTGGCCCCACCAGATGAGGACGTCGGTGGCGTCCAGGACGTCGGAGGTCAGGCCGTGCTCGGGCTCGTCGAGGGTGTGGGTCGTGATCGTGGCCTTGTCGCCGAGCCATTCGCCGACGCCCTTGGCGATGGCGCCGTGCATGCCGTCGGGGTAGCGCTCGGCCACGGAGGCCTCGACCTGCTCGTGGCGGTTCTCGCCCCAGACGACCACTCGGATCGGTTCATTGGACATGTGGTGGTTCTCCTTTGGTGGTTTCGCACATTGTGAGCTTAAAAATCGTTGGCCGCCATCGGGATTCATCAGATCCTCGGGTCGGTGCTGGAGCGTTCGACGAGCGACGGCGGCAGCAGGAGGTGCTCGGGGGTCTCGGGCCGCTCGATGACCAGGCGCACCAGTTCGGCGGCGATGGCGGCCGACGGCTGGCGGATCGAGGAGATGCCGACGGTGCCGAAGGAGGTGAGGGTCGTGTCGTCGTAGCCGGTGACGGCCACGTCCCGGCCCGGTACGAGCCCGCGGCTCTGGAGGGTGATGACGGCGCCGGCCGCGAGGGGGTCGGAGACGCAGATGATCGCGGTCGGCGGCGCGGTGCCGGTGTTCGAGGCGCTGTCGTTGAAAGCACCGTCGAGGAGGTCCGCGGCGACGCGGACGCCGGTCTCCAGGTCGCGGCCGCACTCGACGATCCGCGCGAGCGAGCCGGTGAGCCCGCGGCGCTCGCAGGCCTCCCGGTAGCCGATCTCGCGCTGGGCCATGGTGACCGTCCCGGGGTCGGCGCCCACGAACGCCAGTTCGCGGTGGCCCCGGTCGGCGACGTGGTCGACGGCCATCGCGATGCCTTGGGCCGCATCCGCTTCGACCCAGCTCCACGGGCTCGCGAACGCTTCGGCCGTGCGCCCGTAGGCGGCGAACGGGATGCCCCGCTTGCGCAGGCCGGCCGGGCGCGGGTCGTCCGGGCCGAGGTTGGAGATGACGAACCCGGCCGCGGACTGGCCGAAGTACAGGTCCTCGCAGGCGCGCATGAGCGCCTCGGCGCCCTGCTCGGCGACGAGGGTCAGGTTGCGGTCGACGGCCTGGCAACCGGCGGCGAGGTCGTGGACGAAGGCGTCCATGTACTGGTTGCCGACCGAGTCCTGGGCGGGCAGCACGTAGGCGATCTGGCGCGGCTGCGCGAGCCTGAGGCTGCGGGCGACGAGGTTGTTGCGGTAGCGCAGCTCGCGCATGGCGGCGTGCACCTTCACGCGGGTGGCCTCGGAGACGATCTCGGGCCGGTTGATGACGTTCGAGACGGTCATGGCGGAGACGCCGGCGAGGTCGGCGACGTCGGACATGCTCGCCTTGCGGGTGCCGGGCGCTTTGCCGCTCATCCGCCGCCTCCTCTCTGATGCCACCGGGTCCCGCAAATTTTAAGCATAAAAACAAGCGACGGTCAAACCCGGCGATGAATTCGGCGGACGCTTGTCGTCATACCGTTGACACCCGCTGAACCTCAAGGAGATCTCATGACCGAGCCGCAGAGCCACACCATCGAGGCCCCCGGCGCCGTCCTGCACTACGACGTGCGCGACGGCGACGAGCCGACCCTGCTGCTCATCGGCTCGCCGATGGCCGCGCCCGGTTTCGCCACCCTCGCGAGCCACTTCGCCGCGCAACGCGTGGTCACCTACGACCCCCGCGGCTCCGAGCGCAGCCTCCGCACCGACGGCGCCGCCGAGAACACCGTGGAAGAGCACGCCGACGACCTCCGCCGCGTCATCGAAGCGGTCGGCGGACCGGTCGACGTGTTCGCCAGCAGCGGCGGCGCGGTGAACGCCCTCGCACTGGTGGCCCGCCACCCCGAGCTGGTCCGCACCCTCGTCGCCCACGAGCCGCCGTCCGCCACCGCGCTGCCCGAGAGCGAGACGGCCCTCAAGGCCTGCAAGGACATCCACGAGACGTACCTGGCCTCCGGCTTCGGCGCGGGCATGGCGAAGTTCATCGCGCTCGTCTCCCACCAGGGCCCCATCACGGAGGCGTACCTGGCGCAGCCCGCACCCGACCCGGCCGCCTTCGGGCTGCCGACCGAGGACGACGGCGCCCGCGACGACGCGCTGCTGGGGCTGAACATGGTCACCTGCACCGGCTACCGGCACGACTTCGACGCACTGCGTGCGGCCTCGACCCGCATCGTCCTCGGCGTGGGCGCCGACTCGGGCGAGACGTTCGCCGCGCGGACCGCGGAGGGCGTGGCCCAGGAGCTGGGGACCGCCACCGTCGCCTTCCCCGGCGACCACGGCGGCTTCCTCGGCGGCGAGTACGGCCAGACCGGCAAGCCCGACGAGTTCGCGGCCAAGCTCCTTGAAGTGCTCGAATCCTGAACGCCCGCAACGAATTACCGGGAGCCGGCGGGCGGCACGCGAACCTCGCCGAACTCGAGGAGCCGGGCATGGCGCCGCCGGCGGCGAATGCCTGAACACGCGCGAGCGCCCCGGGGTCCGCGGACCCCGGGGCGCTCCATGCGCGTCTTAGTCGGTGCCGAACTCGATCGCGGCGTGGTCCAGCAGCTCCTCGTCCGGGGCCTCACCGCGCGAGGCGATGGCGACCGCGCCGCCCGAGGGCATCGCGCCGATCAGGCCGGTCGAGGCGGCCTGCGCCGCGCCGATCATCGTCGGGTGGGCGCTGCCGACCATCCCGATGCCGGCGTACTGCTCGAGCTTCGACCGCGAGTCGGCGATGTCGAGGTTCCGCATGGTCAGCTGGCCGATCCGGTCGTTCGGGCCGAACGCCGAGTCCTCGGTCCGCTCCATCGAGAGCTTGTCCGGGTGGTAGCTGAACGCGGGCCCGGCGGTGTCGACGATCGAGTAGTCCTCGCCGCGCCGCAGCCGCAGGGTCACCGTGCCGGTGACGGCCGTGCCGACCCACCGCTGCAGCGACTCGCGGATCATGAGCGCCTGCGGGTCGAGCCACCGGCCCTCGTACAGCAGCCGGCCGAGCCGCCGGCCCTCGGCGTGGTAGATCGCGATGGTGTCCTCGTTGTGGATGGCGTTCACGAGCCGCTCGTAGGCGGCGTGCAGGAGCGCCATGCCCGGGGCCTCGTAGATGCCCCGGCTCTTGGCCTCGATGATCCGGTTCTCGATCTGGTCGGACATGCCCAGGCCGTGCCGGCCGCCGATCGCGTTGGCCTCGAGCACGAGGTCCACGGCGGAGCCGAACTCCTTGCCGTTGATCGTGACCGGCCGGCCCTGCTCGAAGCCGATCTCGACGTCCTCGGTCTCGATCTCGACGGACGGGTCCCAGTGCTTGACGCCCATGATGGGCTCGACGGTCTCCATGCCGGTGTCGAGGTGCTCGAGGGTCTTCGCCTCGTGCGTGGCGCCCCAGATGTTGGCGTCCGTGGAGTAGGCCTTCTCGGTGCTGTCCCGGTAGGGCAGCCGCCGGTCGGCGAGCCATTCGGACATCTCGGTCCGGCCGCCGAGCTCGCTCACGAAGCCCGCGTCGAGCCACGGCTTGTAGATCCGCAGCGAGGGGTTGGCGAGCAGGCCGTAGCGGTAGAACCGCTCGATGTCGTTGCCCTTGTAGGTGGAGCCGTCGCCCCAGATCTGCACGTCGTCCTCGAGCATCGCCCGCACCAGCAGCGTGCCGGTCACCGCCCGCCCGAGCGGGGTGGTGTTGAAGTAGGTGCGCCCGCCCGACTTGATGTGGAACGCGCCGCAGGCGAGGGCCGCCAGGCCCTCCTCGACGAGCGCGGCCTTGCAGTCGACCAGGCGCGCGACCTCGGCGCCGTAGGCCTCGGCCCGGCCGGGGACCGTGTGGATCTCCGGCTCGTCGTACTGGCCGATGTCGGCGGTGTACGTGCAGGGCACCGCGCCCTTCTCGCGCATCCAGGCGACCGCCACCGAGGTGTCCAGGCCACCGGAGAAGGCGATGCCGACGCGTTCGCCGACGGGGAGCGAGGAGAGAACTTTAGACATGGTTATGAGTATGCATGATGCTGAATTTTCATGCAACCCGGGGTCGGGACGTGTCCACTTGCCGGGACCGCGACCAGGCGCGGTGCCCCGCCGCCATGGCGAGCCTCACGCCCCGGGCACGCGAAAGCGGGCCGCCCTCCGAGGAGGACGGCCCGTTTTCGCGATGGTTCAGACCGCCGTGGTGCGGGCGGCCTGCTGCTTGCGGAGCGCGGCGAACATGGGCTTGCGGGACGGCGACTCGGCCAGGCCGCTGTGGAGGACCGCGGTGATGGCGACCGAGGCCGCGGCGTCGTCGGCGGCGGCCACCCCGGCGGCCACCATGTCGAGGATCTCGTTCGCGGCGGCGGAGACGAGCTCGGCGTCGGCGGTCTTGGACGCGCGCGAGAAGCCGAAGGCCAGGTCCTTGTCCGCGGTGACGTTCCAGACCGCGCAGGTGTGCAGGCGCGTCCCGTAACCGGTGCCCTCGATCCAGCAGTCGACGGCGTACACGAATGTACGGGCATCGTGGTCCCACAGCAGCTCGGCATCGAGCATGTCCGAGAGCGCGGGCAGACGCTGCGCCTTGGGATACTTGGACTCGATGACGGCTGTGGCAGCGTCGCTCGAGAGATAGCTGTAGGTCATTCTTCAACGGTAGCCGCCCGGGGGCGGGTTCCCGCAAAGCCCGGACCGCTCGTTTTCGGCGGCGAGGGTGGGTGCTTCCTCACCAGAGACCCAGAAACCGGACATTATGGCTCATGAAGCCATAATTGTCCGCCCTGGTCCGGGCCTAGCCGATCACGTCGCAGTAGGGCTTGACGGTCTCGACGATGGTCGGGCCCTCGGCCTCCTCGACGCCGAAGAGCTCGGCGGCGTCGCGGGCGAGCCGCTCCTCGTCGGCGTTGGCCGCGATGTCGCCGCAGATGTCCTTCGCGTTGTCGAGGATCTCCTCGGGCGAGGCGTCCGGGACGACCGCCCACAGGTCGGTGGCCAGGTCGGTGGGGAGCTCGGACGCGAGGTCGTCGAGGGACGACTCCCAGTCCGGGAGGGTGGGCGCGTCGCTGGGGATCTCGAGGCCGCCGTCCTCACTGCAGGCGCTGAGCGCCAGGAGCGCACCGATGGCGAGTGCGGCGAGGGTTCGTCGTGCCGTCATGGGGTTCTCCGATCTCGTGATGTGGGGCCACGCTAACAGGCGGAGCCTGCCGAATTGCCCGAACTGCACCTGGCTGACGCATACGTCACCGCCGCTCGGCACGGGCCGGACGCCCGCACCGTTCCGCTTGCGGCCCTGGGCTTCGAACCCCTACGCCGCTTCCCACTCGAAGCCGTCCGCGTCGGTGAAGGTCCCGGCGCCGCTGCCGAAGACGATGCGGTGCGAGCCGCTGCCCTCCTGCGGGACGAACGAGGTCTTGGCCGCGAACTTGCGGCTGTAGAGCGAGAGCGACACCGCGTCGCCGGGGGCCTCGAACTCGACGTACTTGCGCCCGAAGGCCTTCGCGACCTTGAGTCCCTTGTCGATGTAGTACTGCTTGGTGGCGGCGACGTCCGCGACGCCGATGCCGACGTTGACCGACTCGACCTCGCGGGTCACGGGCCCGGTCTGCTTCTTCTGGGAGGTGGCGAGCTTCCAGATGTTGCCGTACGGGTCGCGCAGGACCGCGCCGTAGCCCCACAGGCTCTTCTCGGGGGCCTTGATCGCGGTGGCGCCGGCGGCGATGGCGGTCTCGGCGAAGCTGTCGACGGTGCCGGGCTGGGCGACCACGAGGGAGATCGCGAAGCCGCGGAAGCCGCTGCTGGCGTCCTTGGCGGGCCGCACGCGCAGCCAGGAGTCCTCGCCGAGGTCGAACGCGGCGGCGTAGAAGGCTTCGGCGGCGGCGGCGTCGTCGACTTCGAGGGTGACGGTCTCGATGGCGTTCATGGTGTGCTCCTCAATGTTTGCGCTGGTCTTGCTCATGTCCACAACGATATTTCGAGGAGGGGTCCCGCCGCTTCTCGATTCCTGATCACTCCAGGGGCCTTCTCTATGGCCCGAAATGGATCTATATTCATCAATGTCTATATACAGGTGCAAGTCCGCCGTCGGGTTGGGGTGGAGCGGACCACCCGACCAGAGGAGGACTGCGCATGCCTGTCATGCGAACTCGGCGGCTCATCGCGGTGGCCGCCGCCTGCGGCGCGCTCGCCGCGGGGACCGCGGCAGTGGTGGCGGCGAGCCCGGCGCACGCCGACGCCTGCGAGCGGATCGACTACACCGTGGTGAGCTCCTGGAACGGCGGCCACCAGGCCGCCGTCGCGCTCACGGCCGGGAGCGAGCCGGTGAGCGACTGGACGATCGCGTTCGACCTGGCGGGCGGGGCCGCGGTCCAGAGCGCCTGGAACGTCGGCTGGACCCAGTCGGGCACCCGGTTCACCGGCTCGGACGTCGGCTGGAACGCTTCCGTGGCCGCGGGCCAGACCCGGGAGCTGTTCGGGCTCGTGGTCTCCGGCGCCCCGGTGCAGCCGCCCTCGTTCACCCTCAACGGAGTCGAGTGCGGCGCCGTCGTGGAGCCGACCGACACCCCGACCGACACCCCGACCGAGACCCCCAGCGAGGACCCGACGACCGATCCGCCCGGACCGGTCGACTGCCCGGACGGCGCCGTGTGCGACGACTTCGAGAACCAGGCCGGCACGGTCCCCGGCGGGGCCTGGACCGTCGGCGCGTCCGACTGCACCGGCACGGGCAAGGCCGCCGTCGACAGATCGGTCGCCAACAGCGGCGGCACCTCGATCCGCATCGAAGGCGGCGCGACCTACTGCAACCACGTGTTCATCGGGCGCGACCTGCCCGCGGACGCCGAGTGGTTCCGCGTCTACATGCGCCACACCACCGCGCAGCCGCAGAACCACACCACGATGATCGCCATGCAGGACCGCCACGACGCCGACACCGATCTGCGCCTGGGCGGCCAGAACGGTGCCCTGCAGTGGAACCGCGAGTCCGACGACGCGACCCTCCCCGCCCAGAGCCCGGCCGGCGTCGCGCTCAGCCAGCCGCTGCCGGTGGCCGAGTGGACGTGCGTGGAGTTCCAGATCAGCGGCGGCCGGCTCGCCACCTGGGTCGACGGCGACGCGGTCGAGGGCCTCAATGTGGACGGCGTGCCGACCCATGACGTGGACGCGCAGTGGCTCGCGAAGCCGAACTGGAATCCCGACCTCGCCGACCTGCGGCTCGGCTGGGAGAGCTACGGCAACGACGCGGACACCCTCTGGTACGACGACGTGGCCTTCGGCCCCGAGCGGATCGGCTGCTGACACGCGCGTGCCCCGGCGGGCGACCGCCGGGGCATCCGCTCAGCGGTTGAGCAGCAGCTCGAACAGGTCGAGCCGCCAGGCCGCGTCCCGGGCGACGAGGAAGCCCACGATGCCGAGCACCCAGCCGGTCGTGGACGCGGCGTTCTTGACCATCCAGTCGTTGATCCGCTGCAGCAGCGGCTCGACGGCGTTGCGCGCGACCAGGCGGGCCGCGAGCAGCAGCAGCGCGGGCAGCACCATCACCAGGCAGTACCCGGCCATGGTGAGCGTGATCCCGGCGGCCCCGATCCCCGAGGAGGTGACCAGGCCGATCGCGGCCAGGTACGGCAGCATCGTGGCGACCTCGATCGTGGCCGCGGCCAGCGCGAGGCCCATGAGCGGCAGCACCGAGGCCCGGGTGCGGGTCGTGCCGTCGCCTTCACCGCCGCCGGCCTCGATGCCGAGGGCCCGTTCGCGCCAGCGCGCGGTGCGCCCGCTCTCGCCCTGCTGCTTCTTGGAGTCGAAGCGGAAGCTGAGGACGAGCAGGCCGACGCCGAGGACGAGCTGCGTCCACAGTGCGGGCCGGGTGTCGAGGAGGGCGCCGATGTCGTCGATGAAGGCGGCGGCGCCCACGGCGATGAGCATGCCGACGCCGAAGTAGAAGACGGCGATGGTGGCGAGGTAGGCGAGCATGCGGCCGGCCCTGACGCGGCCGGGGGCGAGGAGCAGCCAGATCGGGATGAGGAGCGTGCCGAAGCTGGTCGAGTCGATGAGCGCGAGGGCCGCTAGGGAGGCGCCGAGTGCGAGGTCCATGGTCCGAGCCTATGGAGGCGCGGGGCCGGATGCGTCGGTCTGGGGATCGAGGTTCGCGTGGGGGCCTGCACCTTTGGTGGCACGCCGTTGGGTGCGGGCGGGGCTCGATCGCCGCCCGGCCCGCCTCCCTACCCCTGCGAGGTCCTTCTCCCCCTGGTCACGTGCCGAGGGACGCGGCGAGCACCTCGACCAGTTGCTGCGGCGCCTCTTCGGCCATGTGGTGGCCCGATTCGATCACCGCGGCGCGCACTTCCCGCTCGCACCAGGGCTGCCAGACCGACACCGGGTCGTAGAGGCGCCCCGTGTCGTCGTGGCGGGACCACACCGCGGTCGTGGGCGCGGCGATGCGCCGCCCGGCCTCGCGGTCGGCGGCGTCGTTGGCGCGGTCGACGGAGAGGCCGGCGCGGTAGTCCTCGAGCATGGCCCGCACGGTGAGCGGGTTGGTCACGGCCGCAACGGTGTTGCGGTAGTTGGCGGTGCCCATGCCCGCCTCGTCCAGTCGGTACCAGGCGAGCGGGTCGTCCGTGATCACCCGCTGCGCGTGGGGTGAGGCGCCGAGAAAGAACCAGTGCCACCAGCGTTCGGCGAAGCGCGCGTCGGCCCGCTCGAGGGCTTCGAGGATCGGCACGCCGTCGCACACGGCGAGCCGCGTGACGCGGTCGGGGGCGTCGAGCGCGGTCCGGTAGGCGACGTAGCAGCCGCGGTCGTGGCCGGCGATCGCGAAGGTGTCGTGGCCGAGTGCCGTCATGAGCGCCGTGATGTCGGCGGCCATGGTGCGGTCGCAGTAGACGACGTGCTCGGGGTCGGGCTCGGGTTTGGACGAGGCCCCGTAGCCGCGCAGGTCGGGGCAGACGACCGTGTGGCCGGTCGCGGCCAGTGCGGGGGCGACGCGGTGCCAGGTGGTGTGGGTGCGCGGGTGGCCGTGCAGCAGCACGATCGCGGGCCCGGACCCGCCGGACCGCCCGTGCAGGGCGACCCCTGGGGCGACCGGGACGTCCCATTCGTCGAACCCCGGGAACATGGTCATGCGGTGCCCTCCTCGTCGTCCGCGGCCGGATACCCGGGCGCGGCCGGTCCATGCCCGCGTTTACATCCGGTTCACACCGCCGCTCGTAACGTCCGGCCCATGAAACGCATTGCCATCATCTTGGCGGCCGCGATGCTCGCGGCCGCCTGCAGCTCGAACGCGGACGTTGATCCGGAACCGGACCGCGCCTGCGACCCCGCTCTCGAGGACGCCTTGGGCGCGTGGGCCGAGGCCGGGTTCAGCGGCACGGTCGCCATCGACGGCGGCGGCCTCGACTGCCAGGCCGCGTTCGGCATGGCCGACGCCGAGGCCGGCACCGCGAACACCGCGGAGACCGTCTTCGGGATCGGCTCGGTCAGCAAGGCGTTCGCCGCCGCCGCGGTCCTCGACCTCGTGGACGCGGGCGTGTTCGCGCTCGACGCGGCGGCGGGCGAGCTCCTGCCCGGCCTGGGCGGGCCCGCCGCCGAGGCCACCGTGGAGCAGCTGCTGCTGCACACGAGCGGCATCGAAGGCGGCCACGGCACCGACCACCGGCCGCTGGACCGCGACGAGGCGATCGCGGCCATCAGCGCCCTGGAGTCGGCGTTCGAACCGGGCACGGACTACCTGTACTCCAACGCCGGGTACTCGCTGCTCGCGCTCATCGTCGACGAGCAGTCCGGATCGTCCTACCGGGAGTACCTGGACGAGGCGATCCTCGCGATCCCGGGAGGGCACGCCGGCGGGTTCTGGGACGGCGAACCGGCCCCGTCCGGGCCGCGCGCGATCGGCTACACGGACGGGGCGCCCGCGCCGGAGACCGGCGGCTTCGCCGGGCCGCACTGGGCGATGGCGGGCAACGGCGACCTGGCGATGACCGCCGCCGAACTGAGCGATTGGACCCGGGCCCTGTTCGACGGCGAGATCATCGCCCCCGACGCGGTGGACCTGCTGCTGGGCACCGTCTTCGACCACGGCGAAGGCACCGCCGAGATCCCCGGCTGGGTGTCGATCGGCCCGGACCTGCTCGGCGTTCCGATCATCGGCGCCTCCGGCGGCGGGGGCGACACCGGGCACAACGCGGTCGCCACCTGGCTGCCCGAGACCGGCACGTCCGTCGCGGTCGTCGGCAACACCGACGACGTCCTGCCCGACGAGTTGCTCGAGGTGCTCCTGCCGGCCCTGGTCACGGGCGAGCCGATGGAGGTCCCCGATGAGCGCGCCGAGGTCGACCCGGCCGAACTCCAGGCGCGCGAAGGGGTCTACGGGCTCGACTCGGGCTCGACGCTCACCGTCTCCGCCGAGGACGAGGCCCTCACCGTCACCGCCGACGGCGCCGACGCCGTGGCGGCGATGTTCGGCTCGGACGACTTCGCGGCCGAGGACGCCGCCGCCCACGAGGACGCCGTCCTGGCCCTCCTGGACGGCGAGTCCGCTGTCGGCCGGGCCGAGCGCGAGGCGATCGGGGCCGACATCGGCCCCGTCACCGGCATCGACCTCGCCGGGACGGTCGACGCGGGCGGGGAACTGCACACCTACCTGCGCGTCAGCGGCGAGGACGGCGACATGCTCGCCTGGTACGCCCTGGACGAGCAGGACCAGATCGCGGCCGTCGAGTACGACGCCGGGCCGCCCGCGTTTACGCTGATCCCCACCGGCGAAGGCCAGTACCGCCCGGACGAGCCGATCGCCGCGGAAGCGGCGGTCGCCGTGTCCTTCCAGGACGAGGTGATGACTGTGGACGGCCCGGCCGGCGCGGTCGACGCCGCCCGCACCGACTGAGGGGAGACCGCGCCGTGCGCATCCTGCTGGTCGAGGACGACCGCGACCTGGGCCCGGTCCTCGCGCTGGGCCTGCGCAACGAGGCCTACGCCGTGGACCTCGCCCAGAACTACGCCGAAGCCGAAGACCTGCTGTGCAGCAACGACTTCGACGTGGCCTGCCTCGACCTCGGCCTGCCGGACGGGGACGGCCTCGAGCTGCTGCGGCGGCTCGGCGCAGACCCCGCGCTGCGCCGCCCCCGCCGCCTGCTCGTGCTCACGGCCCGCGACGCCGTGGACGACCGGGTCGCCGGGCTCGACGCGGGTGCCGACGACTACCTCGTCAAACCGTTCAGCTTCCAGGAGCTGGCGGCGCGGCTGCGCGCGCTCTCCCGGCGGGCCGACGTCAGCGACGCGGTCCTCGCCGTGGGCGACCTGCGGCTCGACGCCGCCGCGCACCGGGCCTGGCGCGGCGGCGGCGAACTCGACCTGACCCCGAGGGAGTTCTCGATGCTCCGCTACCTCATGCATCACCCCGGGCGCACGGTGAGCGCCGAGGAGCTGCTCGAGCACGTGTGGGACGCCAACGCCGACCCGTTCACCGCCTCCGTGCGGGTGATCCTCAGCCGCCTGCGGCGCAAGCTCGGCGAGCCCGGCCCGATCGCCACGGTGAACGGCGTCGGCTACGTCCTGCGGGCCGCGCCGTGATCGGCGCGCTGCGCTCGCTGCGCGCCCGGCTCGCGCTCACCGGCGCGCTCGCGATCTACCTGCCGGTGGTGCTCGTCTTCGCGGTCACCTCGATCGACCGGCACGAGGTCACCGAGACCGCCCCTGACGGCACGACCCGCCTGGTCTCGGCCACCGGCGTCGACCCCACCGGGTGGGCGTGGTTCACGGTGCTCGCGCTGCTGCCGGTCACGGCGGCGCTCGCGTGGTGGTGGTCGGGCCGGGCGGTGCGGCCGTTCGAGCGCATTCGCGAAGCGGCCGAACGGATCGAGGCCTCCGACCTGAGCATGCGCGTGGGCGGCGCGGAGGGCACGACCGAGGCGATCGGGCTGGCCGCCGCGTTCGACGCGATGCTCGACCGCCTGGAGCGGTCGGCGCAGGTGCAGCGGCGCCTCATCGAGGAGACCAGCCACGAGCTGCGGACCCCGCTCGCCGTCCTGATCACCGGCGCGGAGGTGCTCCTGCGCCATCCCGAACCGGACCTCGCCCTCTACCGGGAGGGCCTGGAGCGCAGCCGGAACGCGGCCGAGCGGCTGCGGGACGCGGTGGGCGAGCTGCTGGTCGACGCGCGCGGCAGGGCCCGCGTGATCGATCGCCGCCCCACCGACCTCCCGGCCCTGGTCCGCGAGGTCTTCGCCGAGACCGCGGCCTTCGCCGCATCGCGCACCGTCCGATTGGAACTGCGCGGCGAGGCCACCGCGGAGGCCCCGGTCGACGGGCCGAGCGTGCACCGCGCGGTCGCGAACCTCGTCCACAACGCCGTCAAGCACGCACCCGCGGGCACCGCCGTCACCGTGGCGGTCGAGCGTTCGGCCACGGGCATCACCGTCACGGTGGCCGACGAGGGCCCGGGCATCCCCGCACCTGAGCGCGACCAGGTCTTCGAGCGGTTCTGGCGGGGCGACCGGGCCCCCGGCACCGGGCTGGGGCTCCCGATCGCCCGCCAGATCGCGCAGGCCCACGGCGGCGAGATCGCACTCCTCGAATCGGCGCGAGGCTGCCGGTTCCGGCTGACGCTGCCGGTCAGGGAGGCCTAGCGGCCCGCGCTCCAGGAGCGCGAACGCCGCGGCCGCCGCGGTGGAGCGCCGTGTCAGGGACCGCCGTTGGCTTTGCGGTCCGCCTCCATCTGGCTGTAGTTGTTCTCCCCGGCCGCCAAGGAGTTGCCCGTGTACTTAATGGTCTTCATCTTGTCGATCGGGTTCTTCCAGCTGTTCTTGAGCGGGTCCCACGATTTCATGAGCGCGCCGTCGGAGAGGTTCCGCAGCTTGTCCGCGCCGCTCGCGAATGTGTCGCCGCTGTTCATGAGCCCCTTCGAAGTGCTCTTGAGCAGGCCGTCGGTGGCGCCGTCGAGGGACTGCTTGAGGCCGGTTGAGCCGGTGCCGAACTTGCGGAGGCTGACGACCCAGCGGCCGAGCTTCGTCATGAGCTGGCCGAGCTTGCCGACCAGGTTCGCGAACACCTCGACGGCCCGGGAGACGACCCGGGCGACCGCGGCCGCGGCCGTCGCGCCGAAGGTGAACCCTGCGGTGGCGAGCGCGCTGAGGAGCCACAGGACGGCCTCGGCGATGAAGTTGGAGATGATCTCCAGGAACATGGTGCGGGTGATGCCGATCAGGACCCCGGCGCCCGTGATCAGGTTGGCGGTCCACTTCGCGCCTTCGGCGGCGCCGTTGATGACCTCGCCGAACGCGCCGGCGCTCTGGCGGTACGCATCGGCGTCGAGGCCGTCCCAGTCGACGACCGACTCGAGTTCGGTGAACCATTCGGCGGACGCGTCCTGGAGCGCCATGGCGATGTTGTTCCAGGTCGTCGCCAGGCCTTCGATGGCGTTGGGGTTGCCGGCGAGCCAGTCGAGGGGTTCGCGCAGGAACGAGATGTGCTCGAACAGCCAGGAGACGCCGGCCTGCACGAGGTGCTTGAAGGGGTTCGAGATGAACGAGAGCGCGTCGAGCCCGAGGGAGAAGGTGGAGGCGGCGATGTCCCCGACGTCGACCTTGCCCTGGGTGATGACGTTGCCGTAGGCCTGGCCGGCCTTGTAGACGCCGTAGAAGATCTTGGAGCTCTGGGGCATCGCCGTGGGGGTCTCGGGGGCGATGAGCGGGTTGGCGTTCACTTGTTCAACTCCTTGAGCAGCGCGTCGAACACGGCCGCGACCTCTTCGTCCTCCGTCTGGTACCGGATCGCGGTCTGGGTGAGCGCGGTCGCGAAGCCGTTGCCGAGGTTGTCGATCGAGTCGAGGGTCTCGGACCCGTCGTCGAGGAAGAGGTCCAGGGCCGGCGGGATGAGCTGGGCGAAGATGATGCCGAAGGCGTTCTCGTCGCCGAGGCGGACCTGCTTGGCGGCATCGGCGGCCTGCACCACCATCGGCATGGGCCCGTTGACGATTCGCGACGCGTGATCGCGCAGTTCCTGGGGGTCGACCTTGGGCATTCAGGACTCCTTGGGGGGCCGGGTGAAGGAGTTCAGGACGCCCATGGCCTCGGAGTCGGCGCCGAGGAGCCCCGACATGATCTGGGCGGTCTTCCGGCCGGACTCCTCGACGGCCCGGTTGTAGGTGTCGAGCACGAGCTCGGCGAGGCCGGTGCCGGACATGCCGCGGGCCTGCGGCGAGAAGCGCAGGCCGGTCAGGGTGCCTCCGGCGTTCACGGTGACCGTGACGACCTCGTCCTCGCTCGCGAGCGTCGTCGCGGATTCGGCCAAGGCCTCCTCGGCCCGCCCGGCCTGCTCCTGGATCTGGGCCACTCGGGCGTCCAGCTCCTTCATGATCTCTTCAGGGGTGCGCATCGTCTTCCTTCGCCGTTGCTGAGCCTCATGGTGCAGTTGTCAAGCTAGTCAACGAGAATGAACCTCTGATGTCGCGTTTCTGAACAGGAGGCGCGGGGTCAGCGGGCGCGGTGCAGTTCGGCGAGGAGTTCGGGGCCGGTCCAATCGCGGCGCCCGCCGCTCTCGGCGGCGTGTACGAGCTCGGTGAGGCGCCGGTTGGCGGGCGCGGCGAGGCCGTGTTCGGCGGCCAGGGCTGCGATCTCGCCGTTGAGGTAGTCCACTTCGGTCACACGACCGGCCTCGAGATCCTCCCAAGTGGAGGATCGGGCGTGCGGGTCCACGGCGAGCATCCGGGCGGCGGCGCGGGTGAACAGCGCGTCGGGCAGGCCCAGGAGGGACGGGAGCAGGCGCGGGTCGAGCCCGGCGGTCGTCGCGGGCCGGATCCCGGCCGCCCTGTAGGCGGCGAGGGCTTCGCGCTGGGCGAGGGCGAGGCAGCGGCGGTAGGCGCGCTGCGAGAGCTCGGTCTTGAGCGGCAGGCCCGAGAGGGCGTTGATCGCGTTGTTGAGGTTGAGCAGGAGCTTCGCGGCCTGGACGCCGCGGAGGTCGGCCGCGCGGACGAGGTCGAGCCCTGCCTGCGCGAACGCGGGCGCGAAGGCGTCGAGCGCGGCGTGGTCCTGGACGGCCAGGCCCCCGTCGGTGCCCTGGTGGAAGCGGCCCTCACCGGTGTGGACGACGTTGAACGCGACGCTCCCGGCGAGCACGGTCGCCTCCGGCAGGTGCTCGCGCAGGACGGCCGCGTTCCGCAGCCCGTTCTGGAGGCTCACGACGACGGCGCCTGGCGCCAGGTGCGGGGCGAGCGCGGCGGCGGCCTCGGCGGTGGCGGCGGACTTCACGGTGACGAGCACGAGGCCGGCCCCGGCGGCGGCCTCCGGCTCGGTCGCGTACTTCGGCGCCGGAACGCGCGCGGCGGTGCCGTGCAGGGCGGTCAGGGTGAGCCCGTGGGCGGCGAGTTCATCGGCGAGCCGCCGCCGTCCGACGAAGACGACGTCGGCCCCGGCCGCGGCGAGCCTCCCGCCGACGTAGCAGCCGATGCTCCCGGCCCCGAAGACGCAGATCATCCCCGGATGCTACTGCCGTTCAAGGCAGTGGGCGAGGGGCGGCCGATGCCGCTTTTTCCATCGGAATCGTTTCGGGATCGACATCACTCGTTCAATATGGGGTCATGGGATGACCCCCCTGGCCAGGTGCAATACTCCTCGCATATCGCTCGAATCCCTCGGCGCAGAAACTGGAGAGCCGCACATGACCGTCAACCGCAGAACCCTTCTGGGAGCATCGGCCGCCGCGGGGGCGGCCGCTGCCGTCGCCGCCGCCTCGCCCGCCGAGGCCGGGCGCGCCAAGCGCTACTCCTTCACCGTGATGGGCACGACCGACCTCCACGGCAACGTCTTCAACTGGGACTACTTCGCCGACAAGGAGTACGCCGACGCCGCCGGCAACACCCGCGGCATCGCCCGCATCGCCACCCTCGTCAAGCAGATCCGCAAAGCCAAGGGCCGCAAGAACACCCTCCTCATCGACTCCGGCGACACCATCCAGGGCACGCCCCTGGCGTACTACTACGCGCGCGTCGACCCCATCGTCGCCGAGGCCGGGCCGGTCCACCCGATGGCGCAGTCCATGAACGAGATCGGCTACGACGCCGCCGCCCTCGGCAACCACGAGTTCAATTACGGGCTCGACACCCTCCGCAAGTTCGAGTCGCAGCTCGAGTTCCCCCTCCTGGGCGCCAACACGATCGACGTCGAGACCGGCAAGCCCGCGTTCCCGCCGTACCACATGGCCCGCATGCGCACCGACTGCGGCAAGGACGTCAAGGTCGCCATCCTCGGCCTCTGCACCCCCGGCGTGACCATCTGGGACAAGGCCTATGTGGACGGCGTCCTGGAGTTCCCGAGCCTGGAGTCCGAGGCCGCCCACTGGGTGCCCAAGCTCAAGGAGATGGGCGCCGACGTCGTCGTCATCTCGGCGCACTCGGGCACCTCCGGCAAGTCCGCCTACGACACCTCCACGGGCCTCGGCGTCGAGAACGCCTCCGTCCTCGTCGCCCAGCAGGTCAGCGGCATCGACGCGATCCTCGTGGGCCACGCCCACGTCGAGATCGAGGAGCTGCGCGTCGCCGACCCCGACGGCCACGAGGTCGTCCTCTCCAACCCGCTCTGCTACGGCCAGCGCCTCACCCTCTTCGACTTCGAACTGGTCTTCGAGAAGGGGAAGTGGACCGTCGAGTCCGTGAAGGCCTCGATCCTCAACTCCAACGAGGTCGAGGAGGACGAGCGCATCGCCCAGATCCTCTCCGATGAGCACAACGAGGTCGTCGCCTACGTCAACCAAGTGGTCGCCGAGGAGGCCGTGGTCAAGCTGACCACCGCCGAGGCCCGCTACAAGGACGAGCCGATCATCGACCTCATCGCGAAGGTCCAGGAGGACACGGTCAAGTCCGCGCTCGCGGGCACCGAGTACGCGGACCTGCCGGTGATCGCGCAGGCCTCGCCGTTCTCGCGCACCGCGGAGCTCCCGGCCGCGAACGTGAAGATCAAGGACCTGTCGGGCCTGTACATCTTCGACAACACGCTGGTCGCGAAGCTCATGACGGGCGCAGAGGTCCGGGCGTACCTGGAGTACTCGGCGCAGTACTTCATCCAGACCCCGGTGGGCGCCGAGGTCGTCGTGGACACTGCCGCGAAGACGGACAACATCACCGGTGCCGAGGGCCGCCCGGACTACAACTACGACTACGTCTCGGGCCTGTCCTACGAGATCGACATCGCCGCGCCGGTCGGCTCGCGCATCGCGAACCTCAAGTACCAGGGCGCGGACCTGGCCGACGACCAGCGGTTCGTGATGGCGGTCAACAACTACCGGGCCAACGGCGGCGGGAACTTCCCGCACGTGGCGGCGGCCCAGGAGCTGTGGAGCGAGTCGATCGAGATCCGCACCCGGATCATCGAGTGGGTGACCGCGAAGGGCCGCCTCGACCCGGCCGACTTCGCCGCGGCCGAGTGGATCCTGACCCGTGAGGGCACGCCGGTCTTCTAAGGCGAACGCATTGCGGCGCCGCGGCCCTGAGCGGCCGCGGCGCCGCTCTCGCTTCACCCCCGCAAATGCCTGTCGCCGCACGGGCGGGACGTGGCAGTATTGCGGCACCGGGCGGCTTGCCGTCCGGCTAGTTGATGAATCCCAATACGCCCCAGGAGTGCACATGGACTTTCGGGAAGAGGCCGCCGCGATCGCGCCCGAGCTGATCGCGCTGCGCCGCGAACTGCACCGGATCCCCGAGATCGGGCTCGACCTTCCGAAGACGCAGGCGGCCGTGCTCGCGGCCCTGGAGGGCCTGCCGCTGGAGATCACGCTCGGCCGCACCTCGACGGCGGTCACGGCGGTCCTGCGCGGCGGCAGCCCCGGTCCGGTGGTGCTGCTGCGCGGCGACATGGACGCGCTGCCGGTGACCGAGGAGACGGGCGTCGAGTACACGTCCGAGCACGTGGGCACGATGCACGCGTGCGGCCACGACCTGCACACCGCCGGTCTCGTGGGCGCGGCGAAGCTGCTGTCGGCGCACCGGGCCGAGCTGGCCGGGGACGTGGTGTTCATGTTCCAGCCGGGCGAAGAGGGCCATGACGGCGCCGGCCACATGATCGCCGAGGGCGTGCTGGAGGCGGCCGGCCGCAGGGCCGATGCGGCCTACGGGCTGCACGTCATCTCGGACATGGTGCCGCGCGGGGTGTTCACGACGAGGCCGGGGCCGATGATGGCCGCTTCGTCGGGGCTGTTCGTGGACGTGCGCGGCAAGGGCGGGCACGGCTCGCGCCCGCACGCGACGCTCGACCCGATCCCGGTGGCCGCGGAGATCGTCACGGCGCTGCAGTCGCTGGTGACGCGGCGGTTCTCGACGTTCGAGCCGATCGTCATCACCGTGGGGACGTTCCACGCGGGCACGCGGCACAACATCATCCCGGACAACGCGACGTTCGAGGCGACGGTGCGCACGTTCTCGGCCGAGGCCCTGGACCAGGTCGAGAAGGAGTCGGTGAAGCTCGCCGAGGACATCGCGACCGCGCACGGTCTCACGGCCGATGTGCGGTTCGAGCGCGAGTACCCGGCGACGGTGAACGACGCGGACGAGGCGGCGTTCGTGGAGGCGACGGTGAAGGACGTGTTCGGCGAGGAGCGGTACACGGAGATGCCGTTCCCGGTCATGGGTTCGGAGGACTTCTCGCGGGTGCTCGAGGGCGTGCCGGGCAGCTACATGTTCTACGGCGCGACGATCCTGGACGACCCGAACGAGGCGGCCTCCAACCACTCGCCGAGGGCGGCCTTCGACGACAGCGTCCTCGCCGACGGCGCCGCGCTCCTGGCGGAACTCGCCGTGAGGCGCATGGCCCGCGGTTAGCGGAGACAGGTGCAGGGGCGGCCCGCATTGCGAGCCGCCCCTGCCCGTTGCCTTCAGTGCTCGATGCGCACCAGCTCGCCGATCTCCAGGGCCGACCAGACCGCGCCGTCGGGGGCGATCGCGATGCCGTGCGGCTCACTGGCTTCGACCGGCAGGTCGTGGCCGGTGACGTTCCCTTCCGCGTCCACGTGGCCGATCCGGTTGCCGCCCCATTCGGTGAACCAGCAGCCGCCATCGGCGTCGGCGACCACCGCGTGCGGCTTCGCGCCTTCGCGCAGAGCGACGGCCGTGACGGTGCCGTCCGCGTCGATGTGCCCGACGCGGTCGCCCATGATGTCGGCGAACCACACCCCGCTCGCCCCGGCCGCGATGCCGACCGGCGCGGCCCCTTGCAGCGCAAGGGGTATCACCGTCACCGCGCCGTCCTCGCCCACGCGCCCGACCGAGGCCGCGGCGTTGAGCGTGAACCACAGGTCGCCGCCGGGGGCGAGCGCGATGGCCGAGGGGAAGCCGCCCTGGTGCGGGATCGCGAACCGCGTCAGCGCCCCGTCCGGGCCGATGCGTCCGATGTGGTCGGCGGCGCTCTCGGTGAACCACGCCGCGCCCGCGCGGTCGACCGCGATGCCGTACGGCCCTGCGCCTTCGGCCAGCGGCACTTCGCTCAGTTGGCCGTCCGCGCCGATGCGGCCGATCCTGTCGGCCTTGTACTCGGTGAACCAGGCCGCGCCGTCGGGCGCGACGGCGATGACCGTCGGCTGCGAGCCCTCGTCCAGGTCCCAGTAGGCCGGCTCGCCGCCCTCGGGGCCGATGCGGCCGACCCGGCCGCCTTCGGCCACGGTGAACCAGGTCGTCCCGTCCGCCGCGAACGCGATCCCGTACGCGCCCTTGGCCACTGCGATGGCCTCCATTGCCGATCTCCCTTCGCCGCATGACTCCGTACGTTGCGCAACATTAGTGCGGGTGATCAAGAGGGCCGAGCGGCCCACCGCGGCCCCCGAATGCATGAGGCCGTGGGTTTCAGGCCCTACTGCTGGAGGTCGGCGACCACGCGGTCGACGATCTGATCGGGCGAGGCGGCGACGTCGACGGTGATGCCGTCCTCGTCGTCGCCGAGCTCCTCGAGGGCGGCGAACTGGGAGGCGAGCAGGCTGGGCGGCATGAAGTGCCCGCTGCGCGAGGCCAGGCGCGCGGCGATGACCTCCCGCGTGCCGTGGAGGTGCACGAAGTGGACGCGGGCGCTCGCGCCGCGCAGCACGTCCCGGTACTCGCGCTTGAGCGCCGAGCAGGTGACGACGGTGCCCTGGCCCGCCTTGTCCTGCATGCTGATCCAGTCCCGGAGCGTCCGCAGCCACGGCCCCCGGTCGGCGTCGGTGAGCGGGATTCCGGCGCTCATCTTGGCGATGTTCGCCTCCGGGTGGAACTCGTCGGCCTCGGCCATGGGCCAGCCGAGCCGGTCGGCCAGGAGCCGCGCCACGGTGCTCTTGCCCGAGCCCGAGACCCCCATGACCACTAGGCAGGTGGTCGCCATGGACCCCTCCTCATCGAAAGGCTGAACGTAGTGACCGGAAAGGTAACACCAATTGCACTACCATGCCAACACGGACCGTATAGGATTCGCACATGGGCGACATTCACGGGGATACACCGCGCCACCGGCAGTGGACGGCGGCATGATCGAGCGGCGCCACCCGTCCGGCACCGGCCTCCACGATCCCATCGTCGAGAAGCTGGGCATGGAGATCGCCGCGGGCGAACTCCCGACCGGGCACGTCCTCACCCTCGACGGGCTCCAGGATCGCTTCGGCGTCTCCCGCACCGTCGCCCGCGAGGCCATGCGCATCCTCGAGTCCATGGGCCTCGTCCAGTCCCGCCGCCGCGTCGGCATCACCGTCCGCCCCATCGCCGACTGGAACGTCTTCGACCCCAGGGTCATCTGGTGGCGCCTCTCCGGCCCCGCCCGCGGCGACCAGCTGCGCTCGCTGACCGAGCTCCGCATCGCCGTCGAACCCCTCGCCGCCGGCGCCGCCGCCCGCTCCGCCACCGCCGCCCAGCGGGCGCGCGTGGTCGAGCTCGCCACCCTCCTGCGCACCCTCGGCGAAGCGGCCGACCTGACCGAGTTCATGGAACGCGACGTCGAGTTCCACGAACTCCTCCTGCAGGCCAGCGGGAACGAGATGTTCGCCGCGCTCGCGGAGGTGGTCGCCGCGGTCCTGCGCGGCCGCACCCAACTCGGGCTCATGCCCCACAAGCCGGTCCCCGAGGCCATGGACCTGCACGACGCGGTCGCTTCGGCGATCGCGGACGGCCGGTCCGCCGAGGCCGAGGCCGCCATGCGGGCGCTCCTGGTCGAGGTCCGCACCGCAATGCTCCCGGGCTTAGTACCGCCCTGGTCGCCGCGCGACCCTCCCCGACGATTCTCCGTCCGATCTGCGCCATGTGACACGCCGCTTCGGGTACCCCGTTGCTGCGCGCGACGATCCCCTTCGTGCGCACCGCCACACCCGACCCCTTGCAACTTGCTGTAGTACATCACGCGTCACATACCCAGACAGGAAAGCACGACACCCGAACGGCAAGCAGCAGACCGAAACCCACCGCGATCCCTTGTGCGGCATGCACCCCCAGCGCAGTCTCGACCGTCCGACCAGACCGTATTTGGGCGGCGACACGGCGTTTCTCCTGGTCTGACCAGTGAGGCACGGTCAGTAACCGCATAGCATGTGCCACAACACCACCCCGGCCCACAAGGTCGCGACACCACCGCAGATCGGACCAGCCATGCCCGAGTTCGCACCAGTGCGATTGCCGCACTACGACGGCCAAGGGCCGCATTCGCTCCTCGCCGATGTCGCCGCCTGGACCGGCTCCGAGCCGATGCACCGGCTCCTCGCCCTCTTCGGCGGCAGCCTCCCCGGCACCGGCACCGCCGAGGACCTCGCCTACCTCGAGGCCTTCTCCGCCGACCACTGGGACTTCCGCGCCGGCCGCGAGCGCCACGAGACCGCGCCGCAGCCGCTCACCCCCGAGCACGAGCACTCCGCGACCCAGGCGGCCCTGGCCCTCGGCCTCGGCGCCGTGGCGACGCCGCGCCTCCCGCACTACACGCACGTCCTGGTCCTCGGCGGCCTCGTCGCCTCCTGCCTCTTCCGCACCCGCTTCGCCGCCGAGCTCCTGGAGAGCGGCATCGGCGCCGACCACGTGACGGGCGTCGGCGGCTTCCGGCCGCTCGGCGAGCCCGACCTCGAATCCGCGGTCCTCAGCGGCATCGACTGCGGCGGTTACGAAGTGGACGCCATCGAGGCGAGCCTCAAGCGCGCCTTCAAGATCACCGGCGACCCGCTCGTCGACGAGGGCGGCGACCCGCGCCGCGACCCCGGTCGGGCGTGGAAGGTCGCGACCTACACCGACGGCCCGGCCACCACCGTCCGGGCCGTGGCCGCACCGTCCTCGCAGCCGGGCCGCCGCCGCGCCGACACCGTGGACACCTGCCGGTTCTGGGCCGACCGCGTCGCCGACCTCACCCCCGGCGACAGCGTCCTCGTCGTCACCTCCGCGCCTTACACCGCCTTCCAGCACTGCGACGCGATCACCCACATGGGACTCCCCTACGGCTGCATCGTCGACACGGTCGGCGTCGACCCCGCCACCCTCCCCGAGCCGCACTTCCGCAAGCACCACACCGCGAGCGGCTACCTCCAGGAGGTCCGCTCGGCCATCCGCTCCATGCGCCGGCTGTACCACACCGCCTACGCCGCGATCCAGACCCCGATCCGGCCCGTCGAGACCGCGGTCGGGTGGCGTTTAACGCTCAAGGGCCGGCACGAGCGGCGGCGCCGCTCGCAAGACCGGTGATTTCACCGATGCGCTAAAGCCGGGACCAGGGAATATTTACGTCCATCACTTGATGAGTCACGTCAAGGAGGACGCAACATGGACTCAACCCTCACCCGCAGGCGCACCTCGATCGCCGCCCTGCTCGCAGCCGTGCTCGCCGCGATGATTGGCATCGGCGCCACCGCCTTCCCCGAACCGGCGGCCGCACAGAACCCGTACCAGCGCGGACCGAACCCGACTGAATCGAGCATCGAAGCCCTCCGCGGCTCCTACTCGACCTCGAGCACCAGCGTCTCCTCGCTCGTGATCGGCTTCGGCGGCGGCACGATCTACTACCCGACCACCACCTCGGACGGCACCTTCGGCGGGGTCGTCATCGCCCCCGGCTTCACCGCCTACGAATCCTCGATCGCCTGGCTCGGCCCCCGCCTCGCCTCGCAGGGCTTCGTGGTCTTCACCATCGACACCAACACCACGCTCGACCAGCCGGGCCAGCGCGCCGACCAGATCCAGGCGGCGCTCGACTACCTCACCGAGAGCAGCACCGTGCGGGGCCGCGTGGACGCCGACCGCCTCGCGGTCATGGGCCACTCGATGGGCGGCGGCGGCTCCCTGGAGGCCGCCCGCGACAACCCGGACATCAAGGCCAGCATCCCGATGACCCCGTGGCACACCACGAAGAACTGGTCCACGCTGTCGACGCCGACCCTGATCTTCGGGGCCGAGAACGACTCCGTCGCCTCGGTCGGCTCGCATGCCGAGCCGTTCTACACCTCGATTCCCGGCAGCGGGAACGACAAGATGTACGTCGAATTGAACGGGGCCTCGCACTTCGCCCCGAACTCCTCCAACACCACGATCGCGAAGTACTCGATCTCCTGGCTCAAGCGCTTCGTGGACGACGACACGCGGTTCGACCAGTTCCTGTGCCCGCTGCCGAACGAGTCCGCCGTCGAGGAGGCCCGCGGCACCTGCCCGCTCGGCTGATCCCGTCAGGACGCATCGGGCGGCGGCCTTCACGGGCCGCCGCCCGATCGGCGCGCACCGGTTGACGCGGTCCGGTTGGCGCGGTCCGATCGGCACCACCCGACCCCTTTAAACCGACCGGTCGGTTTTGTACGATGAACGGATGGGACGGAGCGCACTGCGGCACCCCGACCGGGCCGCACCGCCCGCTCGGCACTCCCACCTGGCCGCCACAGTCCGCCGCCTCGACGACGGCAGCCTCGCCCTCGTCGTCGACCCCGCCGACGCGCACCTGCTTCAGGACGCGAACCGCTCGGGCGCAACGCTCACCGTCAGGGTCGCCCGCGGCGCGATCGAGGACGCCGCGCGGCGCGCGCTCGCCGCCGGCACCCGCACGCTCGCCGCAGGGCCCCTCGGCGACGCGTACGCGACCTTCGCCCAAGCCGCCGCACTCGCCGCCGAGACCGCCCCCGCACTCGCGGTCACCGCCATCGCCGCCGCCACCGGAGCCGCCTGGTCGGCGGGCGACCGGCGGGCCTGCGCCGGCGCGCTCGCCGCCGCCCGGCGCCTCCTCGAACCCCACGCGGACAGCGCGTCCACCCCGCTCCTCGACTACCTCACCGGACTCCGCGGCCTCGTCGAAGCGTCCCCGGGCGCGGCCATCGCCCCGCTCGGCCGGGTCCTCGCCCGCGCCGACGAGGACGACGCCCCCGACACCCTCCACTACGCCGCCGTCGCCGCGCTGCTGCTCGGCGACGCCCCCGCCTCGGCCCGGATCGGCATGCGCGCCTTGGCCGCCGCGCGCAGCCGGGGCCGCGACGACCTGCTCCCCCAAGCCCTCGAATACCTCGCCTACGCCGAAATGCGCGCCGGCCGCCACGCCCCCGCGCGGGCCCACGCCCTCGAAGGCCTCACCGCCGCGATCCGGACCGGCCGCGTCAACACCGCCGCCCACCACCGCGCGGTCCTCGCCCTCACCGCCTCGGTCGAAGGCGACGTCGCCGAGGTCGAAACCCAAGCGGCGCAAACACTCGCGGTCGCCCGGAAGCACCGCCTCGCACAGACCGGCACCCTCGCCGAATGGGCCCTCGCCAGGGCCGACCTGAGCCGGGGCCGACCAGAAGCCGCCGCCTCCCGCCTCCAGGCCCTCGTCCGGCCCGGCGGCGGCCACTTCGCGATCCGGCCGCTGCTCATGCCGTGCTTCATCGAGGCCGCGGTCCTCGCGGGCCGCCCGGAGGAGGCGCGCCCGGTGGCCGAGGAACTGCGCCTGTGGGCCGGGTTCGGCATCGACCGCGGGGCCTTCGCGGCGCTGGCCCGGTCCCAGGCGCTCCTGGACGGCGGCGACGGTGCGGACGCGCTGTTCCGGCGCTCGCTCCAACTGCACCCGGCCGACGGCGGCGACTTCGAGCGTGCCCGCACACTGCTGCTCTACGGCAAGTGGCTCCGCCGGCGCCGCCAACCGGGCCGGGCCCGCACGGTGCTGCGCAGCGCCCTGCACGGCTTCGAACGCTGCGGCGCGGCGGGCTGGGCGGTGCAGGCGAACGAGGAGCTGCGGGCGACGGGCGGACAGCCGAAAGCGCCGGCACGCCCCACCGCTCCCGGTGACGAAGGCCTGGCGGCCCTCACGCCGCACCAGCGGCGCATCGCGGGACTCGTCGCGACGGGTGCGACGAACCGGGAAGTGGCGCAGGCGCTCTCGCTGAGCGTCCGCACCGTCGACCACCACCTGCGGAACATCTTCGCCGCCTTGGGCGTGCGCTCCCGAGTCGAACTGGCGAGGCTCGTCCCTCGGTCGTAGCGGTCTGCGCACGCGAAGCGTGCGGCCTGCTGCCGCCGTCCTCGGCGATCGGAGCGACGAGCCCATACCTCTTCATCGATATATCTTTGATAGGCACGGCGGTAAACGAGCGGCGGAGCCGGACCGCCTGGGGACGGTGCCGGCTCCGCCGCGAGGGGGCCGCTCAGTGCGGTGCTCAGCCGCCGTTGGCGAGGAACCTCGTGTAGGCGGGAATGGTCAGGAACGTCGGGTACGCCTCCCCCAGCGCGCATTCGGTGAAGACCGAGAGCGCGTCGTCGAAGCGGTCGCCCTCGAAGCGCTCCATGCGCTCGAACTCGTCCTTGAGCATCCGCTCGACCCAGCCGCGCGACACCGTCCGGCCGTCGCCCGTCACGGACCCGGCGTTGATCCACTGCCAGATCTGCGAGCGCGAGATCTCGGCGGTCGCGGCGTCCTCCATGAGGTTGTTGATCGCCGCCGCGCCGATGCCGCGCAGCCACGACTCGATGTACCGGACGCCGACCTCGATGTTCTTGCGGATGCCGGCCTCGGTGATCTCGCCGGGCGTGGCGGCCACGTCGAGCAGGGCCGCCGCGTTCGGCACCACGTCCTCGCGCTGCTTGTCGATCTGGTTCGGCAGGCCGCCGAGGGTCTCGTCGAAGACCGCCATGGCCACGGGCACCAGGTCGGGGTGGGCCACCCAGGAGCCGTCGAAGCCGTCGTCGGCCTCGCGGTTCTTGTCGGCCCGCACCTTCTCCAGCGCGACCGCGTTCGCCTCGGCGTCCTTGCGGCTGGGGATGAACGCGGCCATGCCGCCGATCGCGGAGGCGCTGCGCCGGTGGCAGGTGCGCACGAGCAGCTCGGTGTAGGCGCGCATGAACGGCGCGGTCATGGTCACCTGGTCCCGGTCGGGCAGCACGAAGCGCGGCCCGCGCTCGCGGAAGTTCTTGATGACCGAGAAGATGTAGTCCCAGCGCCCGGCGTTGAGCCCGGAGGAGTGGTGGCGCAGTTCGTACAGGATCTCCTCCATCTCGAACGCGGCGGTGATCGTCTCGATGAGCACCGTGGCGCGGATGGTCCCCTGCGGCACGCCGAGGAGGTCCTGGGCCATGACGAACACGTCGTTCCACAGCCGCGCCTCGAGGTGCGATTCGAGTTTCGGCAGGTAGAAGTACGGGCCGCGGCCGAGTTCGATGAGCCGGTGCGCATTGTGGAAGAAGTACAGGCCGAAGTCCACGAGGGAGCCGGCGACGGGGACGCCGTCGACCCGCACGTGCAGTTCGGCGAGGTGCCAGCCGCGCGGCCGCACGATGATCGTGGGCAGGTCGGTGAGCGCCTGGCCCTTGAGCCGGTACTCCTTGCCCTGCGGGCTGGTGAAGTCGATGCGCCGTTCTATCGCGTCACGCAGGTTCACCTGGGAGTCGATGACGTTGTGCCAGTTGGGCGTCGAGGAGTCCTCGAGGTCGGCCATCCAGCATTTGGCGCCCGAGTTGAGGGCGTTGATCGTCATCTTCCGGTCGCAGGGGCCGGTGATCTCGACGCGGCGGTCCTCCAGGCCCGGGGCGAGGGTGGCGACGCTCCAGGAGAAGTCGTCGCGCACGTCGCGGGTCTCCGCCAGGAAGGCGGGGTCGACGCCGTTGCCGATCTTGATGCGGCGCTGCTGGCGCAGTTGCAGCAGCTCCTGTCTGCGGGGCGCGAAGGCCCGGTGGAGGGCGGCGATGAACGTCAGCGCCTCCGGGGTCAGGATCTCGTCCTGGCGGTCGACGGCGGGCCCGTTGACCGCGATGCCCGTGTCGTCACGAGTCTCGGTTGTGGTGACCACGTGGTCCTCCTCATGTGGCAGTGCGGGAGCCGGCGCGGGCCGGCTCGACGCAGCGGACTGGTCGCAGGGCAGCTAGTGGAATTGTCCCGCCTCGGTGGAGCCCGCGAGCGCGAGCGTCTCACTTTGGGGGTTGAGGGCGGCGGTCACGCGGTCGAAGTAGCCGGTGCCGACCTCCCGCTGGTGCTTGGTGGCGGTGTACCCGCGCGCCTCGGCGTCGAACTCGCGCTCCTGCAGGTCCACGTAGGCGGTCATGCCGTCGCGGGCGTAGCCGTGGGCGAGGTCGAACATGGAGTGGTTGAGGGCGTGGAAGCCCGCCAGCGTGATGAACTGGAAGGTGAAGCCCATGGAGCCGAGTTCGCGCTGGAACTTGGCGATGGTGTCGTCGTCCAGGTGGCGCTTCCAGTTGAAGGACGGCGAGCAGTTGTAGGCGAGCATCTGCTCGGGGTGCTCGGCCTTGACGGCTTCGGCGAACGTGCGGGCGGCGTCGAGGTCCGGTGTGCCGGTCTCCATCCACAGGAGGTCCGCGTAGGGCGCGTACGAGACGGCGCGGGCGATGCACGATTCGATGCCGCCGCGCACCCGGTAGTACCCCTCGGGAGTGCGGTCGCCGGTGAGGAACCGGTGGTCCCGCTCGTCCACGTCGGAGGTGAGGAGGGTGGCGGCCTCGGCGTCGGTGCGGGCGATGATGAGCGTCGGGACGTTCTCGACGTCGGCGGCGAGCCGGGCGGCGTTGAGCGTCCGCACATGCTGCGAGGTCGGGATGAGGACCTTCCCGCCGAGGTGGCCGCACTTCTTCTCGGAGGCGAGCTGGTCCTCCCAGTGCACGGCCGCCGCACCCGCCCCGATCATGGACTTCATGAGCTCGAAGGCGTTGAGCGGGCCGCCGAAGCCGGCTTCGGCGTCGGCCACGATGGGCACGAGCCAGTCCTCGACGCTCTGGATGCCTTCGGAGGCCTCGATCTGGTCGGCGCGCATGAGCGCGTTGTTGATGCGGCGCACCACCTGCGGGACGGAGTTGGCCGGGTAGAGCGACTGGTCGGGGTAGGTCTGGGCGGCGAGGTTCGCGTCGGCGGCGACCTGCCAGCCGGAGAGGTAGATCGCGTGGAGGCCGGCCTTGACCTGCTCGACGGCCTGGCCGCCGGTCATCGCGCCGAGCGCGTGGGTGTACCCGCCGGTGGCGGCGTCCTCGGTGAGCCGGGACCAGAGGTTCTCGGCGCCGCGGCGGGCGAGGGTGTGCTCTTCGGTGACGCGGCCGCGGAGGCGGACCACGTCGGCGGCGGTGTAGTCGCGGACGGTGCGGGCCCAGCGCGGGTCGGCGGCCCACTCCTGGGCCAGCCGTTCGGCGGCGAGGTCGAAGTTCGCTTCGCGGTCGCGGTTCGTGTCGTTCATCGTCGGCTCCGAGCATTCGGGGCCGCAGCAGCGGCCATTACTTGCAGGTAACAACAATCTTTCATTCGTGTCCACGCCTGAGTAGCGGTTTGCGGTGGAAAGATCGTCAGTTCTTCGCAATACTGGGGAAATGACGAACCTGCCTCCGAACGCCTCCGGCCCCGGCGGGGCCCCCGCCCAGAGCAGCGGCGGTGGCAGCGGTAACCCGCCCCCCTCCCCGCGCCCCCAGGGCGCTCGCGCCGCCGCGAAGAACGGCGTTTCCGCCGATCCGGGCGCCGCCCGCCGCCCCTGGGGCGCGGGCGAGGCCGCCGAACTGGCCGCGGACGACGCGACAGTCGATCTCATCAGCCTCGGCAAGCAGATCCGCCACCTGCGCAAACAGCGCGAGATGAGCCTCGACGACCTGGGCGCGGCCGTCGGTTCCGCCGCCTCGCAGCTCTCCCTCATCGAGAACGGCAAGAAGGAGCCGAAGCTCTCGATGCTGCGGGCACTGGCCCGGGCCCTCGGCGTCTCCTCCGACGAACTGCTCGGCGCGGAGCCGCCCAACCGCCGCGTCGCGCTGGAGATCGCGCTCGAGCGCGCCCAGCGGAGCGCCCAGTACCAGGCGCTCGGACTGCCGAACGTGAAGCCCTCAGGGCGCACCCCCACCGAGATCCTCGAAGCGCTCGTGGGCCTCCACAGGGAGGTCGAGCGCCAGGTCAACCTCCACACTGCCACACCGGAAGAGGCCCGGAGGGCCAATACGGAGCTGCGCCGGCGCATGCGGGACAAGGACAACTACTTCGGCGACATCGAGGCCGAGGCCAGGACCCTCCTCGCCGGGGTCGACTACGCCGGCGGGCCGCTCTCGCAGCACCAGATCGCCGACCTCGCCGCCTACCTGCGGTTCACGCTGCACCACGTGGACGACCTGCCGCACTCCACCCGCTCGGTCACCGACCTCAAGCACCGCCGGATCTACCTCACCCAGGTCGGCACCGGCTCCCACGACCCGCGCACCGTGCTGCTCCAGGCCCTCGCGAGCCATGTGCTGCAGCACGACGTCCCGCGCACCTACCTGGAGTTCCTGGGCCAGCGCGTGGCCACGAACTACCTGGCGGCGGCGCTGCTCATCCCCGAGTCGAGCGCCGTGGCGTTCCTGCGCCAGTCCATGACGGGCAAGGAGATCGCGGTCGAGGACCTGCGCGACAACTTCGCGGTGTCCTACGAGGCGGCGGCGCACCGGTTCACCAATCTCGCCACCCACCACCTGGGGATTCGGACCCACTTCCAGAAGGTCCACAAGTCCGGGATCATCTTCAAGGCCTACGAGAACGACGACGTGGCGTTCCCGGCCGACCCGACCGGCGCCATCGAGGGGCAGCCGATCTGCCGCTACTGGACGAGCCGCCAGGTCTTCGACGTGCCGGACAAGTTCAACGCCTTCAACCAGTACACGGACACCGCGACGGGCACCTACTGGTGCACCGCCCGCACCGAGCGCAGCGCCGACGGCCTCTTCTCGCTGAGCATCGGCGTCCCGTACGAGTCCGCGAAGTGGTTCCGCGGCAAGGAGACCAAGGCCCGCTCGGTCTCCAAGTGCCCGGACCCGGACTGCTGCCGCAACCCGCCCCGGGCCCTCGCCGACGCCTGGTCGGGCCAGGCTTGGCCCACCGCCCGCGCCGCCAGCTCCCAGCTCGCCGCCATGCCCATCGGCTCCTTCCCCGGCGTGGACGAGACCGAGGTCTACCAGTTCCTGGAACGCCATGCGAAGGATTGACCGCGAACCGTGTCGGACCCCTGTGCCAGGGTTGTTACCGGGGGCCCATCGATGTCCGATTTGCGCAGACCCTCCGTTCACCTTCGCGGCACCCTGCCACTGGAAAAGGGTTTCCTGCGATTCCGGGCGCGATGGCAGACTTGCGGGCATGGCCTCCTCCCCCGACCGCATCGCGCTGGTCTCGGACATCCACGGCAACCTGACCGCGTTCCAGGCGGTCCTGGACGACCTCGCCTGGCGCGGCGTCACGAGGGTCTTCAACCTCGGCGACACGATCGGCAAGGGCCCGCGCGGCGCCGAATGCGTCGACCTCTCCCGCGAGCGCTGCGAGGTCCACGTCCAGGGCAACTGGGAGGCCATGATGTGCGCCCCCGACCGGGTGCCCGAGGGCGACCCGTTCGACTGGTGGCACGACCGGCTCGGCGAATCAAGGCGCAAGTGGCTGTGGGACCTGCCGTTCAGCCACGACTTCCGTATGAGCGGCAAGCACATCCGGATCTTCCATGCGTCGGCGAAGAGCGTCTTCCACCGCGTGTTCTGCGACCACGACGAGGCCGAGTTCCTCGGCATGTTCGCCAACACCGAGGCCACGGGGAACGGACCGGCGCCGGAGGTGGTGGCCTACGGCGACATCCACGACCCGTACCTGGAGAACGACCTCGGCCGCACGCTCGTCAACGTCGGGAGCGTCGGCAACTGCCTCGGCGACCCGGTGCCCTCATACGTGATCCTCGAAGGCGTCTACGGCGGTACGGCGCCGGCACCGTTCTCCGTGCAGTTCGTGCGCGTCCCCTACGACGTCGAGGCCGAGCTGGCCGTCACCCGCGCGCTCGCGATGCCTTCGGCGGAGTACTGGGAGGGCGAGCTGCGCACCGGCCTGTACCGGGCCGCCCAGCGCGACGGACGCCCGGCCGCCTACCACCGGCACCGCGGCTGCACCACCTGAGCAGGCGGCCGAACGGTGGCACATCGTGTGCCAATCTCGGGCCGGTGCGGTGCGGCAAAGGGCGTCGAACCGGGATGCCGTCCCGTTAGGACACTGCCGTCTCGCGCCGCGTACCCCTGGTGACGGAGGGCGATCCCATACTGGGGCGGTACCCACCCTTCCCGAGGAGTGCCCATGCGCCGCATCGTCCAACGTCTCCTGCTCGCGGTCGCGCTCGCCGTGTCCGCGGTCCTCTTCGTCCCCGCTCCGGCCCAGGCGGGCCCGGTCTTCACGATCTGCCCGTACATGGGGCTCCCGGAGGACTGCTACACGTGGGAGATCCCCATCCTCGAGCCCGAGGGCTGGCCTCCCGGCGGCTGCCCTGAGTGCCTCCTGGCCATCGACATCTGGGACGACTTCGTCGACCCGGTCGTCTTCGAGCAGTTCAACGAGTCCTTCGGCAAGGGCTTCACGCTGCTCGCCCAGTCCCGCCTCGAGCAGGACCCCAAGGCGGCCAAGGCGATGCGCGAGGCGTCCGTCGGCTACTTCTGGGACGCCGCGAAGGCGACCGGCAAGTACCGGGCCGAGCTCGACCACGTCGGCTGGTTCGACGCGAAGGCCGGCAAGTTCTTCGAGGACCCCGGGACGCAGCAGCGCCTCGACACGTTCGGCAAGGAGCTCGCCGCCGGCGTCCAGGCATTCCACAAGGCCTTGGGCGACCCTCAGCCCGAACCGAACATCGAGGCCGCCCTGGCCCACTTCGACGCCGCGCTCAACGCCGCGTCGAAGTACTGACCGATGCGCGGCCGGGGACCCTCGCGGTTCCCGGCCGCCGGCGCGGTCGGCCCTCCTGCTCCCAGGTCACGCGCTCTCGTCGTCCTCGAGCCCCACCGCGCGGCGCAGCTCCTTGCGGCGCTCCTCGAGGTCGGGGTCGCCCGATGCGTCCGAGAGCTGCTGCAAGACGTCGGCGAGGCCGCTGGCGATGGCGTTGAGCTTGTGCTGCAGGGCCGCGTCGTTGCGCGACTCGGTGTTCTGCAGCAGGGCGACCATCAGGAACGTGATGATCGTGGTCGTGGTGTTGATGATCAGCTGCCACGTGCTCATGTCGAGCCAGACGATCGACGGCGCCCAGAGCAGCACCACCAGGATGCACATCGAGAAGAACGGCGCACGGGCGGCGAACTCGGACGCCCTCGTGGCGAACCGGTCGAACCAGCTGACCCCGTCGTCGATGTCGCGAGGCATGGTCGCGGACGGACGCTCGGACTCGTGCTCCTTGGCTTTCATACCAGTGCGTTTTCCCAGCCCGGCACGAATCAAACATGTGTACTGCACACCCGTCTCGCTGTGCCGCGGGCGTCCCGGCCTGTATCCGCCGGGTTCGGGGCGGCCGTCCGGTTCAAGCCGTGCCGGGCGGCCCGGCGGCCCGCCGAGCCGGTGCGGTCCTGGGCCCGCACGGCACCGCGCGCACGGACCGCCGTGGGCGGCTCGTGCGCGCGGATCGCGGCTAGCTCTTGGAGGGCCACACCGGCTCGTCGCCGTTCCAGACCACGCCCTTGTTGCGGCACAGGCAGAACGGGTGCCCGATCGGGTCGGTGTAGACCCGGAAGCCGTACCCTTCGGCCCCCACGTTGTCCCGCTGCAGCGTCGCACCGAGTGCGAGGAGGCGGTCCTGCTCGGCCTCGATGTCGTCCACCTCGAAGTCGAGGTGGTACTGCTTGGGGTGCTCGGCGCTCGGCCAGGTCGGCGCGCGGTACTCGTCCACGCGCTGGAAGGCCAGCTCGATCTCCCCGAAGGTGATGCCCGCCCAGTCGGCGTCGCTGCCGTCCTTGACGGGCCGGCCGGTCACCTCGGCGTAGAAGCCGGCGAGCGCCATCGTGTCCGGGCAGTCGATGATGAAATCAGTGAGTCGCAGCATCAGCCGATGATGCCACAGCCGGGCGAGACGGCTCCAGTACTCGTTCAGGGCCGCGGCACCGGGATTCCACCCGGACGCCCTTCCGACCAGATGCCCCACCGCCACAGCGAACCCGCGCATCGCGGGGATACTGGGGCGATGCGCGCCGGTCGTCTCGTCTCGATGCTGCTCCTGCTGCAACAGCACGGCGGCATGACCGCCGAGCGCCTGGCGAAGGAGCTCGGCGTCTCGATCCGCACGGTCTACCGGGACGCCGAAGCGCTTGCCGCCGCGGGCATCCCGATCTACGGCGAGAGCGGCCACGCGGGCGGCTACCGGCTCCTCGCCGGGTACCGCACGAAGCTCACCGGCCTCACCGAAGGCGAGGCCGAGGCGCTGGCGCTCTCCGGCGTGCCTGCCGCGGCCACGGACCTGGGGCTCCAGACCGAGCTCGCCGCGCTCGAGCTCAAACTCTCCGCCGCGATGCCGCCGGCCCAGCGGGAGCGCGCCGAGGAGGCCCGGCGGCTGTTCCACCTCGACGTCGTGGGCTGGTTCCGCCGCGCCGAGCCCGTGCCGTTCCTGGCACTGGTCGCGAACGCCGCCTGGGAGCGGCGGCGCCTGCACGTCACGTACTCGCGCTGGGCGGAGCCGAAGGAGGTCGAGCGCGAGCTGTGCCCGCTCGGTCTGGTGCTCAAGAGCGGCCAGTGGTACCTGGTCGCCACGACTGCGACGGGTACGGCCGAATCCGGTCGGCCCCGGATGTACAAGGTCACGAACCTGCTGGCGGCCAGGAAGACCGAGCAGACGTTCGAGCGCCCCGAGGGCTTCGACCTCGCGGCGTGGTGGTCGCGCCAGCTCGAGGACTTCGACGCCCGCCGCTACCGGGGCGAGGCCCTGGTGCGGTGCTCGCCAGAGGCGGTCGCGAAGGCCCCGGACAACCTCGACGCGGACTCGGCCGCGGCCATCGGCCAGGGCACTGTGGACGAGGACGGGTGGACCGTCGCCACCGTCCCGATCGAGACCCACGCCCACGCCGCCGGCGAGTTCCTGCGCCTCGGCGGCCTCGAAGTGCTCGAACCCGAGTCCCTGCGCACCCTCATGCGGCAGCGCGCGCTCGAAGCGGCCGCCCTGCACGCCTGACCTCGGCGCGCATGGTGAGCGCCGTCGCGGCGAACGCCACCGCGCAGACCGCGCCGAGCACATAGAACCCGTACCGGATGTGGGTCGTGTCGGCCACCCACGCCACCACTACGGTCATGCCCGCCGAAAGGCCCAGGCCGACCGCGTTGACCGCGCCGAACACGCGGCCGGCCCGCGCCTCGGGCACCGCCGCCAGCAGCAGCGACCGCAGCCCGACCCGCGACAGCCCGATCAGGAGCGCCGCGGGCGGGATGCAGATCAGCAGCGCAGCCAGGTGGATCGGGAACACGAACGAGCACAGCGCGCACCCGATCCCCCCGGCCACCGCCGTCCGAAGCTCTCCGAACCGCCCGCTCACTCTGGGGTACAAGGCCGCAGCGACGCAGAACCCGAGCCCCGCCAGCGCGTCGACGAGTCCGTAGACGCCCGCGCCGCGCCCGAAGCCCACGTAGACCAGCACGATCAGGGTGGTGTTGCTGACCATCGTCATGACCTGGCAGACCGCGTAGAGGAAGCCGAGGCGCAGCAGGGGCGCGCCGTGCACGCGCTTCGGTTCGTCGGCGGTCTCGGCGGCCGCGTGAACGCGGGGAGCGCGGCGCAGGGCCCAGAAGACCGCGGCCGAGGCCAGGAACGTCGCCCCGTTGAACACGAACAGCGGTGTGGTGCCGACGAAGTGGATGAGGAACCCGCCGATGGAGGCGGCCAGGAGGGTGCCGATCTGCAGCGCCATCTCGTAGTGGGCGCTGAACCGGGCGACCCGGGCGGGGTGGACGCGTTCCTTGACGAGGGCGTTGCTCGCGGGCATGAACATGGCGGCGAGGAGGGCGAGGGCGAACGCGGTGCCGTAGGCGACGGGCCCGGGGTCGCCTCCCGCGAGCATCCAGGCCGGCAGGACGAGCGCGGCGGCGGCACTGGCGAGGTCGGCGATGAGGCAGAGGGTCCGGCGGTCGAAGCGGTCGGCGATGGTGCCGAACCAGAGGGAGAGCAGTGCGGGCGGGATCGAGACGGCGATGAAGAGCCAGCCGACGGCCAGCGCGCTCTGCCCGGTGGTGAAGACGAGGACGGCGGAGGCGACGAGCTGGATGCCGTTGCCGAGGCTGGTGATGAAGGTGGCGGGCAGGAGGAGCCGTTCGGCGCGGCCGGGGCGGGGCGGTGCGGTGCCGGGTTGCGGGGCGTGGGCGGTGATGGTCATGGAGGGCATTGTGCGGAGGGTCTACTGACATCCTTTGTCAGTGAAGTGCGGTGGTGTCGGTCACACCGTCAATCGCGGGCGCGGCCGAGGCGGCTGCGGAGGCGGGCGCCCGCGGCGGCGTACGCGTCGGGCAGTTCGGGGAGCAGGGTGAGGGCGGCCTCGATGCGCTCGCGGGTCGCGTCCGGGTCGCGGCGGACCGCTTCGAAGGCCGCGACCGCGCTCATGGGTGCGAGCCGGTAGTGCCAGGCGGGGTGCGCGTGCGTGGGGGCGTAGTGGGCGGTCAGCGCCTCGACGGGGGTCAGCGGCGAGCCGATGCGGCGCAGGAGCGGCGCGAGGCCGCACAGCGCCACCTGCTCGCAGATCTCCCGGGCCGAGGCCTGGTTGCGGCGGTGGGCGTCGTGGACCTCGTAGACCACTCCGTAGGCGAGGTACCGCTCGCGATCCGTCGCGGGGCGGGGGCGGGGCACGTCCCGCCAGAGCGCTTCGACGGCGGCAGGGGTGATCTCCGGTCGCCGCAAGGCGTCCTCGGCCGAGGTCGCGACGGCCAGGCGGACCGCGCCGAGGGCGATGGTGCTCTCCGAGTACCGGCGCCGGTACCGGAGCCCTAGGGCGGCTTCGGGTTCGGCTGCCTCGGCGGCTCGGCGCACATGCTCGGCGGTCGGCCCGTCGGTCCACGTGTAGGTCCACGCATCCGTGGCGGGGTCGAACTCGGCCGCGACGGGTTCGGCGAGGTCGGCGGCGAGTCGGCGCAGCCGCGATTCGCGGTCTGGGTCCGAAGGGGCGGTGGGCATGCGGACATCCCATCACGGTCCGCCGGCCCCGCGGCGGCGGCGTTCGAGCCCGGTGGAACGAGCGAACGCCCGGCCGGTGGTCCGGCCGGGCGTGGTCGATCGTCTACTGCTGCTTGATGCGGACCATGTTGCCCGCCGGGTCGCGGAAGGCGCAGTCGCGGATGCCGTACGGCTGGTCGGTGGGCTCCTGGACGACCTCGGCGGTCTCCTGGAGCTTCGCGAAGACCTCGTCGAGGTTCTTGGTGGAGAGGTTGATGGAGGCGTACGTGCCCTTGGCCATCATCTCGGCGATGGTCGCCCGCTCCTCGTCCGTGATGCCCGGGTCGGCGGCCGGCGGGTGCAGGACGATGGAGACGTCCGGCTGCCCTTCGGGTCCGACGGTGATCCACCGCATGCCCTCGTAGCCGACGTCGTTGCGGACTTCGAAGCCGAGCACGTCGCGGTAGAACTCGAGCGCGGCCTCAGGGTCGTTCTGCGGCAGATATGCCTGGTAAATGTTGATGTCCATGCCGGCAACTCTATTTCTTGCGGCTCGCGGGTGCTTCTCGATTCCTGATCGGTCTGCTGATCTGCTTCGAGACGCACGCGGGGATGCCCTCGGTCGCGTCGGCGGCCTTCTCCTTGTAGACGCTCGGGGGCATGCCGACCAGCTCGGTGAAGCGCGTGCTGAACGTGCCGAGCGAGGACGAGCCGACCGCGAAGCACACCTCGGTCACGCTCAGCTCGCCGATGCGCAGCAGCGCCATCGCGCGTTCGATGCGCCGCGTCATGAGGTAGGAGTACACCGATTCGCCGTAGGCGGCTTTGAACTCGCGGCTGAGGTGCCCGGCCGACATGTGGACGCCGTGCGCGAGGGCTTCGACGTTGAGCGGTTCGGTGTACTCGCGGTCGATGCGGTCGCGCACGCGGCGCAGGAGCGCGAGGTCGCGCAGGCGCTGTTCGGGGATGGGTCGGCTGGTCACGAGCAATATTGTGCCACCGCGAGCAGGGAGCGGCCAGGAGCGACGCTCGGCGCGGACCGATCCGGGGCCGCGCACCCGAACGGAGCGCCCGCGAGTCCGCGGGCGCTCCGTGCAGTACGGCTGGGGCCGTTCAGGCTCCGACGTAGTCCGCGAGGTGCTCGGCCGTCAGCGTCGAGCGGTCGGCGACCAGGTCGGCGGGGGTGCCTTCGAAGACGATCTTGCCGCCGTCGTGGCCCGCGCCGGGGCCGAGGTCGATGATCCAGTCGGCGTGGGCCATCACGGCCTGGTGGTGCTCGATGACGATCACGGTCTTGCCCGAGTCCACGAGCCGGTCGAGCAGGCCCAGCAGGTTGTCGACGTCCGCGAGGTGGAGGCCGGTGGTCGGCTCGTCGAGGACGAGCACGCCGCCCTTCTCCCCCATGTGGGTGGCGAGCTTGAGGCGCTGGCGCTCGCCGCCGGAGAGGGTGGTGAGCGGCTGCCCGAGGGTGAGGTAGCCGAGGCCGACGTCGGCGAGGCGGTCGAGGATCTTGTGCGCGGCGGGGGTCTTGGCCTCGCCGGCGCCGAAGAACGCCTCCGCTTCGGCCACGGGCATCGAGAGGACTTCGCTGATGTCCTTGCCGCCCAAGCGGTATTCGAGCACGGCCGCCTGGAACCGCTTCCCGCCGCATTCCTCGCAGGTGGACTCGACGGTGTCCATGATGCCGAGGTCGGTGTAGATGACGCCGGCGCCCTTGCAGGTGGGGCAGGCGCCTTCGGAGTTGGCGCTGAACAGGGCCGGCTTCACGCCGTTGGCCTTCGCGAACGCCTTGCGGATGGGGTCGAGCAGGCCGGTGTAGGTGGCCGGGTTGCTGCGCCGCGAACCGCGGATGGCGCTCTGGTCGATCGTGACCACGCCCTCGCGCGGCGACACGGACCCGTGGATGAGGGAGCTCTTGCCGGAGCCGGCGACGCCGGTGACGACGGTGAGGACGCCTTCGGGGATGTCGACGTCGACGTCCTGGAGGTTGTGCGTGGACGCGCCGCGCACCTCCAGCTGCCCGGTGGGCTTGCGCACGTCGTCCTTGAGGTGGACGCGGTCGTCGAGGTGGCGGCCGGTCACGGTGTCGCTCTTGCGGAGCCCGTCGACGGTGCCCTCGTAGCAGATAGTGCCGCCGCCGGTGCCCGCGCCGGGGCCGAGGTCGACCACGTGGTCGGCGATGGCGATCGCCTCGGGCTTGTGCTCGACCACGAGCACGGTGTTGCCCTTGTCCCGCAACTGGATCAGCAGGTCGTTCATCCGCTGGATGTCGTGCGGGTGGAGGCCGATCGTGGGCTCGTCGAAGACGTAGGTGACGTCGGTGAGGGAGGAGCCGAGGTGGCGGATCATCTTGGTGCGCTGCGACTCGCCGCCGGAGAGGGTGCCGGTGGGCCGCTCGAGCGAGAGGTAGCCCAGGCCGATGTCGGTGAAGGAGTCGAGCAGGTGCTGGAGGCCCGCGAGGAGGGGCGCCACGGTCGGCTCGTCGAGTTCGCGCACCCATTCGCGCAGGTCGTTGATTTGCATCGCACACAGGTCGGCGATGTTCTTGCCCTTGATCTTGGAGGAGCGCGCCTCGGGGGCGAGGCGGGTGCCCTCGCAGTCGGGGCAGGTCTGGAAGACCACGGCCCGCTCCACGAACGCGCGGACGTGCGGCTGGAGCGCGTCGATGTCCTTGGAGAGCACCGACTTCTGGATCTTGGGGATCAGGCCTTCGTAGGTGAGGTTGACGCCTTCGACCTTGACCTTGGTGGGCTCCTGGTAGAGGAGGGTGTGGAGCTCCTTCTTGGTGAACTTCCCGATCGGCTTGTCCATGGGCAGGCCCGCGCCGGCGAAGACGCGGCCGTACCAGCCGTCCATGCTGTAACCGGGGGCTTTGATCGCGCCCTCGTTGAGCGAGAGGGCGTCGTCGTAGAGCGCGGTCATGTCGAAGTCGTTGACGCGGCCCATGCCCTCGCAGCGCGGGCACATGCCGCCGAGCTGGTTGAAGGTGGCCTTCTTGGCGATGGTCTTGTCGCCGCGCTCGACGGTGATCGCGCCGCTGCTCGTCACCGAGGGGACGTTGAACGAGTAGGCGTTGGGCGAGCCGATGTGCGGAGTGCCGAGCCTGCTGAACAGGATGCGCAGCATGGCGTTGGCGTCGGTGGCGGTGCCGACGGTGGAGCGGGGGTTGGCGCCCATCCGCTCCTGGTTGACGATGATCGCGGTCGTGAGCCCTTCGAGGCGGTCGACCTCGGGCCGGCCCATGGAGGGCATGAAACCCTGCACGAAGGTCGAGTACGTCTCGTTGATGAGCCGCTGCGACTCGGCCGCGATCGTGCTGAACACGAGGGAGCTCTTGCCCGAGCCGGAGACGCCGGTGAACACGGTCAGGCGGCGCTTGGGGAGCTCGACGCTGACGTCCTTGAGGTTGTTCTCACGGGCGCCGAGGACGCGGATCAGGTCGTGGCTGTCGGCGTCGTGCCTGTCGGAGTGGTTCACGGCTTTGCTCATGAACGCCACTCTAGAGGGAGGGTCCGACACCCGCTTCTCGAATCCTGACCGGAATGATCACGCGGGTGCGACCTGCGGGAACGCTAGTCGGCGGTGAGTTTCGCGACCCGTTCGGGAGTCGGCCACTTGACGTCCTTGGCCCATCCGGCCCGCTCGAGGAGCCAGATGATCCGGGCGGAGGTGTCGATCTGTCCGCGTTTGACACCGTGGCGGGCCCAGGTCTGGTCGGCGTGGTGGGAGTTGTGCCAGGACTCGCCGCCCGAGAGCAGCGCGAGCGGCCAGAAGTTCGCGGCCTTGTCGCGGCTCTTGAAGGGCCGCTCGCCGATCATGTGGCAGATCGAGTTCGTCGACCACGTGGCGTGGTGCAGGGCCGAGACGCGGACCAGGCTCGCCCAGAAGAACGCCGTCAGCGCGCCAGTCCAGGACATCGTGATGAGTCCGCCGAGCACGGCCGGCAGGAAGAACGTCGCCACCGTCCACACCCAGAACAGCTTGTCGACCATGACGAGGTCCGGGTCGCGGCGCAGGTCCGGCGCGAAGCGCTCCTCGTTGGTGGTGTTGCGCGGCTGGAACATCCAGCCCATGTGCGCGTGCCAGAAGCCCTTGCTCAGGGCCAGCGCGGAGGTGCCGTAGATCCACGGCGAGTGCGGGTCGCCCTCTTTGTCGGAGAACGCGTGGTGGCGGCGGTGGTCGGCGACCCAGGTGATGAGCGGGCCTTGCACCGACATGCTGCCGAGGATCGCCAGCGCGATCTTCACGGGCCGGTTCGGTTTGAAGGAGCCGTGGGTGAAGAGGCGGTGGAAGCCGACGGTGATGCCGTGGAGGGTGAGGAGGTAGAAGCCGACGCTGAGGGCGATGTCGGTCCAGCTGAGGAGGCCCGTGGTCCACGCGAAGGGGACGGCGGCGGCGAGCGCGGCCATCGGCACGAGGAGGAAGAGGTAGACGAGGGACTGGCGTCCGGCGTCGCGTACCTCGCCGTGGACGGGTTTGGGTCCGGCCTGGGCCGGGGTGGGGCCTGTCTGGGTGATGGTGGCCATCGCTCGGCCTCGCTTTCGATTCGTCCGACTCTGCAATCGTCGTCTCGAGCGGGTTCGTGCGCAGTGGGGCGGATGGGTGCTTTTCGGGCCGATGATGCCCCGCGTCGCAGGGGGCGTAGGCCCCTCGAGGGCGCGGCCGGTCCCGGAAGGGCGGTGCCGCCGGGTCAGTTGCCTTCGAGGTAGGCGAGGACGGCGAGGACGCGGCGGTTGTCGTCCTCGGACTGGCCGAGGCCGAGTTTGCGGAAGACGTTCGCCGAGTGCTTGCCGACGGCCTTCTCGGTGATGAAGAGGCTGGCGGCGATGGCGGCGTTGGTGCGGCCTTCGGCCATGAGGCCGAGGACTTCGAGTTCGCGGGGGGTGAGGGCGTCGAGGCGGTTCTGCTGCTTGCCGAGGAGGCGGGCGACGACTTCGGGGTCCATGGCGGTGCCGCCGGCGGCGACGCGGCGCAGGGCCTCGATGAACTCGGCGACGTTGGAGACGCGGTCTTTGAGGAGGTAGCCGACGCCGCCGCGGCGGTCGCCGAGGAGTTCGCGGGCGTAGAGCTGCTCGACGTACTGGGAGAGCACGAGGATCGGCAGGGCCGGGATGTGGCGGCGGGCCTCGATGGCGGCGCGCAGGCCCTCGTCGGTGAAGGTCGGGGGGAGGCGGATGTCGACGACGGCGACGTCGGGCCGGTGCTTGAGGAGGGCGGCGGTGAGCGCGGGGCCGTTGTCGACCGCCTCGACCACGGTGAAGTCGTAGGCCTCGAGCAGGCGGGTCAGGCCGTCGCGCAGGAGCGAGTGGTCTTCGGCGAGGACGACGTCCATCTTGCACTCCTAGTGGTCTCGGCCAGGCCGGTCGCCGTCTCCGGCGAAGGCCCTGCCTGTCTGCGGGTGCCATGCGGCATGGCACCGGTGTGCCGCCCGCTTCGCTACGGCCTCAGGCCGGTCCGATCAGAACGGGTGGGCACTGGCCGCATTATGGGCAATGCCGAGGTCGACCGCGGCGGCGGGGATGGTCATGGTGACGACGGTGGGGCCGCCTTCGGGGCTGTCGACCTCGACGGTGCCGTCGAAGGCGGCGAGGCGGCTGCGAACGCCGTCGAGTCCGCCGCCCGGGGAGAAGCTCGCACCGCCGATGCCGTCGTCGCGGACCTCGATGACCACTTGGTCGTGTTCGCGGTGGACGATGATCTGCACTTGGGAGGCCTGGGCGTGCTTCGTGATGTTGGTGAGGATCTCGTTCGTCGCGAAGTACGCGGCGGCCTCCAGGGGCGGCGGCAGCTTGCCGACCAGTCGGTCCACAACGGACACCGGGAGCGGGTGGTCGAGCGCCATCGCCTGCAGTGCGCCGGTGAAGCCCCGGTCCGCGAGCACCGGCGGGTGGATGCCGCGCACCAGCTGCCGGATCTCCTCGAGCGCGTCGGAGCAGGCCTGGCGGGCTTCGCCGACGAGCGCGGCGGCCTGCTTGGGCCGGTCGTTCGAGAGCAGTTCCTCGGCCATGCCGAGGGTCAGGCTGAGGGCGGCGATGCGGGCCTGCGCGCCGTCGTGGAGGTCTCGTTCTATCCGCCGCAGCTCGGCGGCGGCGTGGCCGGCGGTCTGGTCGCGGGCGTGGCGCAGCTCGGTGACCCGCTCGGTGAGCAGGGCGTTCGCGGTGGGGCCGAGCAGCAGCACCCCGAGGTGCGAGTACCAGCGCAGCAGCAGCTCGCCCCAGCGCCACCAGGCGACGCCGCAGGCGAGGGCGAACGGCACGAGCATGAGGGTCTTGGCGGGCGTGTCGAAGTCGTAGAAGCCGAAGTCGTTGACGAACGGGGTCTGCGCGGAGTGGAAGACCGTGACGAGCAGGAACGGCTGCACGAGGTAGTAGACGGCGACGCTGAAGACGCCGAGGTAGAGCAGGTTCACGAGGAACCCGAGGGTCGCGTCGATGGCGAGCCACGCGAAGTCGCGCCAGGTGGCGGGCTCGCGGATGAGCCACAGGGCCTGCTGGTCGAGCCGGGCCTTGGGGCGCGGCCGGTAGGGGGCGGGGATGGCGACGCCGAGCTGCTCGCCGATGATGCGGCGCTGCGCGTTGGCCCAGACGCGGATGGCGAGGAGGACCGCGACGGCGACGGGGATGCCGATCCAGAAGATGACGAATACACCGGTGACTATGGCGGCGGCGAGGAGCGCCGCTGCGATGAGCGTGAGGCTGAAGCGCAGGACCGACCAGCCTGGGAGGGCCAGTCGCCGCGTGATGGGATTGGCCGGTGTCGACATGGTAGGGGAAAGCCTACCCCTCGCATCGCGAACGCTGCCGCCGCTGCCTCGCGTGCGCCGCTCGGCGGGTGCCTAGGCTGGGATCCTGTTTTTTCTTACGCGTGAGAGGGACCGGTATGGGCGAGGGAACGTGGGCGCTGGTCACGGGCGCTTCCGCGGGGCTCGGTGCGGCCTTCGCGCGGCAGCTGGCGGCGCGCGGCCACCACGTGGTCCTCGTGGCGAGGTCGGAGGCGAAGCTGGAGGCGCTGGCGGCCGAGCTGCGCGCGGCGCACGGCGTGCAGGCGCGGGTGGCGGTGCAGGACCTGGCGGCGCCGGGCGCGGCCGAGCGGATCGCGGAGGCCGTGTCGGGCGCGGGGATCGCGGTCGAGGTGCTGGTGAACAACGCGGGTATCGGCACGTTCGGCCGGGACGCGGAGATCGGCGCGGACTACAACCGCGATGTGGCGATGGTGAACGTGGTGGCGGTCGCCGACCTGGTGCAGCGGTTCCTGCCGGGGATGGTGGGGCGCGGTTCGGGTGCGGTGGTGAACGTGGCGTCGATGGCGGGCTTCCAGCCGCAGCCGTACATGGCGCTGTACGCGGCCACGAAGGCGTTCGTCGTGAACTACAGCCTGGGGCTGTGGGTGGAGACGAAGGGCACGGGCGTGCGGGTGCTGGCGGTGTGCCCGGGGCCGGTGGACACGGACTTCCCGATAGCCAACGGCATCAAGTACGACGAGCGGCGCCTGGGCTGGCTGCTGGCCGACCCGGAGGCGATCGTGCGGCAGTCGCTGCGGGCGCTCGACCGCGACAAGGGCTACGTGGTGCCGGACTGGAAGAACTGGCCGGAGGCGCATCTGCTGCCGCGCCGCCCGAGGCGGCTCATGACCCGCCTGATCGGGCTGGTGCTGGAGCGCTTCGCGGACTACCAGCGCCGGTGAGCGCCCGGCCGGTCAGTCGAGGACGCGGGCGATGGAGAGGCCGTCGTAGCCCTTGACGCCCACGGTCTGCATGACGGTCCCCTCCAGCCGCGGGTCGGCCGCGACCTTCTCCAGATAGGACCGCACGCCTTGCACGTTGGGGTCGCGGCTGAGCCCGTCGGCCACGGCTCCGCCGCGCACCACGTTGTCGGCCACGATGAGTCCGCCGGGCCGGGTCAGCTGCAGCGACCAGTCGAGGTAGTCGGGGTAGCCGCCCTTGTCGGCGTCGATGAAGACCATGTCGAACGGCTCGCCGCCCTCGGCGGCCAGCTTCGGCAGGCTCTCGGCGGCTGCTCCCACGCGGATCTCGACGATCCCCACGAGCCCGGCGCGGGCGATGTTGCCGCTCGCGACCTCGGCGTGGCGGGGGCTGTACTCGAGGCTGACGAGGTGGCCGTCCTTGGGCAGGGCGCGCGCCATCCAGATCGCGCTGTAGCCGCCGAGCGTGCCGATCTCCAGCACGCGCTTCGCGCCGAGCGTCTTCGCGAGCAGGTACAGGAGCTTTCCCTGGGCGGCCGACACCGAGATCGGGGGCAGGCCGGCCCGCTGGGCCGCGGCGGTGGCCTCGGCGAGGGCCTGGTCCTCGCCGACGAGCAGCGACGAGAGGAACGCGTCGACTTCGGTCCATTGGCCCTGGCCCATGGTTCGCCCCTTCCAAGGAGTCCGAGAACGTCGGTCAAACGCTATCACCGCCGGGCCGCCCGATTCACGCCCATATTTTCCGGACTTCGCAACCGAGTCGTAACGCCGATTTGCGACTACGCGGACTGGCGGTCGGGAATAGTACCGCTAAAGAGTGAAGGACGTTGTTGTAATTACGACATAGAGCGATGATTGACCGTGGTCTTTTGTCGGAATTTGCCCCCTTATCAGGGGAACGCGCCGGTCTCGGTCTTGCCGATCATCGTACGACGCAACGGCTTGAATGATAGACCTGAATCACGACTTGTTCGCGGCCGAAGTTCCGGACCTCCGGTGCGGCGGCGGATTGGAATGACGACCGGCTTCGGGGTGAGCCGGTCGCACACTGGGGGGTAACGCTATGAGCATGGCACGATCGGCGACCGTCGATATCGGCACCACCATGCGGCTCGTCGCACCCGATTTCGCGACGGTGAGTGTGCGCGCGAGCCTGCGCTACGACCCGGACGATCCCTACGCCGTCTGCGTCATGTTCCACCCCGACGGCACGGACGCCGACCAGGTGGCCTGGTCCTTCTCGCGGGAGCTGCTCGCGAAGGGCCTGGAAGAGCCCACAGGGATCGGCGACGTCCGGGTGTGGCCCTGGACCACCCCGCGGGGCGAATCGGTCGCACTGGCCCTCTCGTCGCCCGACGGGAACGCGCTCTTCGAGATCAACCGCGGCGTCGTGCAGCGCTTCCTCCGCCGGGCCTACAGCCTGGTGCCGCGCGGCCGCGAATCCGGCTACGTCGACATGGACACGACCCTCACCAAGCTCCTGGCCGGCGGCGTCTGACCCGCCGACCCGCCACCGGCGAGTGCATGGGCGGGCCGGGGATCCCCGGCCCGCCCTTTCGCCTTCTCGCCGCCTCGCCCCGTGCACCGCCCGCCTTCACCCCGCCTGGAGCGCCGCTCCCCCGCCGCGCCTCATTCCGGATGGTTCCCGGCGGGCCCGCCGATGAGGAACGGCGCGCCGACCCCCTCGTAGACCAGGTGCGCTACCAGGCCCTCGGCGGCGTGCGGGAGGTTGTGGCAGTGGTCCATCCAGATCCCGGGGTTGTCCGCGACGAACGCGATCTCGAACTCCTCGCCGTCGCGCACCTCGAGTGAGTCGACCCACCAGGGGCTCCCGGTCGCGGCGACGCCGTCGCGCGAGAGCACCACCGCGTGGTGGCCGTGCAGGTGCATCGGATGGGCCTCGCCGCTGTCGTTCGCGATGCGCATCCGCACGACGTCGCCGTAGGCCACGGTGAACATCGGCACGTCGGGAGCCATGGCGCCGTTGACGGTCCACCAGAATCCGGGCTTGCCGTCGAGGAATCCCGGACGGCGCCCGATGCCGAACGCGAACTCGCGGTCCGCGGTCGCGAGGTCGAGCCCGACGGGAGCCTTCGTTCCATAGTGGAGCAGATCGAGGACGTCGCCCGGCGGCTCGGAGGCCGCGACGCCGCCCTCGCCCACGAGCAGGGCCGCCCCGCTGAGGTTGACGCGCACGGCGCCGCTCTCGGGCACGGTGAACACGAGGTCGCTCCGCCCGCCGGCGGCCACTTCGACGGCCACCCCTTCGATCGCCTCGGGGCCGTGCAGGTCGGTGCCGTCGACGGCGGCGACGTGGAACGGCGCGCCGTCGACCCAGACCGGCATCACGCCGAAGTCGGTGTTCACCACGCGGACGCGGACCGTGTCGCCCGGTTCGGCCGCCACCCGGTCCTCGCCGTCGCGGCCGTTCACGGTGCGCTTGCCGCCGTAGAGGTGGGCGAGCGCGAGCGCGTCCACGTCCGCGCCGGCACCGGCGGCCGGGGTGATGACGAGGGGGCCGAGGAGGCCGCCGAGGACCTGCTCGTGGGAGACCTGGTGCGAGTGGTACCAGAAGGTGCCGGCCTGGTCGGCGACGAACCGGTAGACGAACGACTCGCCGACGCCGACGGCGTCCTGGGTGACGCCCGCGGCGCCGTCCATGGCGCCCGGCACGTCGACGCCGTGCCAGTGGAGGGTGACGCCGTCGGGGACGCTCGCGTTCTCGAGGGTCACTTCGACGAGCTGGCCCTGGACCGCGCGGATCGCAGGGCCCGGCGAGGAGCCGTTCAGGGTGTAGCCGTCGAGCTCCCGGCCGGACGCGAGCGTGAAGCGCCCTTGCGCGGCGGTGAGCGTGAGGCGCACGTCCGCTTCGCGGTCGCCCGGGACGGTGAGCTCGTCGACCGGGACCGTGGACGCGGCGCCGCCGGGCGCCCGGCCGCCGTGGTCGTGGCGGCCCATGTCCGCGACCGAGTAGGCGTCGGGCACCAGGCTGGCCTGCCAGAACCAGGCGACGGGCGCGATGACCGCGACGGCGGCGGCCACCGCGACGAACGTCTTCGCGCGTCTACTGAGGCGCATTCCCGACCGCGGGCTCCGAGGCGGGCCGCTTCGCTCGGAAGCCGGCCATGAACGCGGTCCCGTAGACCGCGAACGCGACGATGCCGTGGAGGAGGCCGAAGATCGCGGCTTCGTGGCCGAAGATCCCGAGGAAGACCTGCAGGGCGACCCACAGGAGCAGGATGACCGCGAAGCGGACGCCGCCCTTGATCTTCGCGAAGAACGAGACGATCAACAGGAGCAGGGCGAGGGCCGGGATGACCATCATGCCGTTGATGCCGTGGAGCATGAAGCCGATGCCCTCGTCGAAGGGCACCTCCTCGCTCTCCAGGACGGCCGAGTCGAGGACGCCGCCGTCCTGGACCCAGATGTAGAGGCCGGCGATGGCGTAGGCCATGAACGCGGCTTGGAGCGCGACCTCGACGGCGATGACGTAGGCGAGGATGCGGTAGACGACTCTCATGCGGATGCCCTCCTGCTCAGTAGGCCCGTTGGCCGGCTGCACAAAGTGAAGATAAACACACGGAGAGTGTTTTATGTCGGAGAAAGCACAGAGCCGCGCCCGGTTTCCCGGGCGCGGCGCCGCGATATGCG
>NZ_JAUEMJ010000001.1:241843-433751 GCF_030403505.1 Glycomyces tritici
TCACAAAAACCCCCGGTGTTTTTTTTTTTGGGGGATACCCCACGGCCCGGCGCCCGGTTTCCCGGGCGCGGCGCCGCGATATGCGGGTGTGCAGGCGTCAGGAGCGCAGGAGCGCCGCCGTCTGCGAGGCGATCTCGCCCTCTTCGTTGGTCGGAATGACCATCACCGTGATCGGCGAATGCCGCGTCGAGATGACCGGCCCGCCCGCCGCGTTCGCGGCCTCGTCCAGGTGCACGCCCAGCGCCACGAGCGAGCCGAGCGCGCCCGCGCGCACCTCCGCGCTGTTCTCCCCCACGCCGGCGGTGAACGCGATCGCGTCCGCCCCGCCGAGCGCGGCGATGTACGAGCCGATGTACTTGCGGATGCGGTAGCAGTAGATCTCCAGGGCGATCTGCGCCGACCGGTCGCCCGCCTCCGCGGCCGACTCGACCGCGCGCATGTCGATCTGCCCGGTCAGGGCGAGCATCCCCGACTCCTTGTTCAGCGCCGCGTCGAGGTCCTCGAACGAGGCGCCGGTCTGCCGGTGCATGTGGAAGACGATCGCCGGGTCGATGTCGCCCGAGCGCGTTCCCATGACCAGGCCCTCGAGCGGGGTCAGCCCCATCGACGTGTCGATCGAGCGCCCGCGCTCCACAGCGGACACCGACGCGCCGTTGCCCAGGTGGGCCACGATCACGTTGACCTCCTTGGGGCTCTTGCCGAGCAGCTCGGCGGCCTTGCGGGAGACGTACGCGTGCGAAGTGCCGTGGAAGCCGTACCGGCGCACCCCGTGCTCCTCGCGCCAGGAGCTCGGCACCGCGTACAGGTGCGCGCGCTCGGGCACCGTCGCGTGGAACGCCGTGTCGAACACCGCCACCTGCGGCAGCTTCGGGAAGAGCTTGCGCGCCACCTGGATGCCCTCCAGGTTCGCCGGGTTGTGCAGCGGCGCGAGCGCCGAGAGCGCCTCGATGGCCTGCTCGACCTCGTCGTCCACGATCACCGGCTGCACGAACCGCTCGCCGCCGTGCACGACCCGGTGCGCGACCGCGATGAGCCCGGCCTCCGAGAGCGGGGTGCCGTGCTCCTCGAACGCCGCGACCATCGCCTCGAGACCGGCGGCGTGGTCGGCCAGGTGCCTCGTCGACTCGTGCTTCTCGCCCGCGTGCCTGTGGGTGAGGGCCGACTCCGACTGCCCGATGCGCTCGATCAGACCCGAGGTCGAGGCCTCCATGGTCTCGCCGTCGACCAGCTGGTACTTGATCGACGAGGACCCGGAGTTGATCACCAGGACCGGTGCGCTCATGGCATTCCTTTCTCGCGCGCGGCCTTCGCGAACGCAGGCCTGCCAGGGCTCAGACGGGCTGGCTCGCCTGGATGGCGGTCAGCGCGACGGTGTTGACGATGTCGGGCACGGTCGCGCCCCGCGACAGGTCGTTCACGGGCTTGCGCAGGCCCTGGAGCACCGGACCCACCGCGATCGCCCCGGCGGAGCGCTGCACGGCCTTGTACAGGTTGTTGCCGGTGTTCAGGTCGGGGACGATGAAGACCGTGGCCTTCCCCGCCACCTGCGAATCAGGGAGCTTCGTGCCGGCGACGCCGGCGTCGGCGGCGGCGTCGTACTGGATCGGACCCTCCACCGGGAGGCCCGGCCTGCGGGACCGGACGATCTCGGTGGCCGCCCGGACCTTGTCCACGGCTTCGCCGTGGCCCGAGGTGCCGGTGGAGTAGGAGAGCATCGCCACGCGCGGTTCCACGCCGAACTCGATGGCGGTGTCTGCAGAGGATAGCGCGATGTCGGCCAGTTGCTCCGCATTGGGGTTCGGGTTGACCGCGCAGTCCCCGTAGACGAGGACCCGGTCTTCCAGGCACATGAAGAACACCGAGGAGACCACGGCCACTTCGGGTTTCGTCTTGATGATCTCGAACGAGGGCCGGATCGTGTGGGCCGTGGTGTGCACCGCGCCCGAGACCATGCCGTCGGCCATGCCCGTGTGGACCATCATCGTGCCGAAGTAGGAGACGTCCGCGACCGTGTCGTACGCCTGCTCGAAGGTGACGCCCTTGTGGGCGCGCAGCTGCGCGTACTCCTTCGCGAACCGCTCGCGGATCTCGTGGTCCCCGGGGTTCATGATCGAGGCCCCGCCCAGGTCGACGCCCAGTTGCGCCGCCTGCGAACGGATCTCGGACTCCTCGCCGAGGAGCGTCAGGCGGGCGACGTCGCGCCGCATGAGGATCTCGGCGGCCTTGAGGATGCGCGGCTCCGCGCCCTCGGGCAGCACGATGTGCTTGTCGAGGGCCTTCGCCCGCCCGATCATCGCGTGCTCGAACATGACCGGCGTGACCACCGTCGGCTTCGCCAGCGCGAGCCGGTCGAGCAGGTCGTCGCCGTCCACGCCGGCCGCGAAGTCCTCGAGGGCGCGGGTGATCTTGCGCTGGCCGCCGGCGGCGAGCGAGCCGGAGACGTCGCCGACGAGGTTGGCCATGTCGAAGGTGTCGTGCTGGACCAGGGCGATCGGCAGGCGCGAGTCGAGGCCGGCGACGATGTCGAGGATCTGCGGTTCGGGCCGGATGCCGCCGGTGAGGAACACGGCCGAGAGGCTCGGCGTGCCTTCGGCCTGGTGGGCGGCGAGGAGTCCGAGGAGGACTTCGGAGCGGTCGCCGGGGAGGATGACGGCTTTGTCGTCGGCGAGGCGGGTGAGGAGGTTGGGGAGGGTCATGGCGGCGACGACGACGTCCCCGACGGTGCGGGTGAAGACGTCGGGGTCGCCGGAGATGAGGGTCGCGTCGGCGGCCTCGATGAGTTCGCCGACGGTGGGGGCGACGACGACCGGGTCTTCGGCGATGACGCCGGTGCCGGGGTGCGCGGCTTTGACGAGTTCGATGTCGGCGGGGTCGACGCGGTTGGCGACGGTGCCGAGGACCGTCGCGTGGTCGGCTTCCGCCTGGGCGGTTCCGAAGCGGAGGGCGGCGGCGATGTCGGCGGGGTGCTTGCGGTGGCCGGTGACGACCAGGAGCATCGGCGCGGCGAGGTTCACCGCGATGCGGGTGTTGTAGCTGAACTCGACGGGTGCGCCCACATCGGAGTAGTCGGAGCCGACGACGAGGACGACGTCGTTCGCGTCGGCCAGCGCGTGGTAGCGCTCGACGATCTGGGTGAGGGCGGCGTCCGCGTCGGCGCGGACGTCGGCGTAGGTGACGCCGACCGAGGCCTCGTAAGGGCTCGGAAGGCGGTACTGGTCGCGGAGGAGGGTGATGATCGGGTCGCCCTGGAGCGCTGGATCGGGGTTGAGTCCGGTTCCGGCGGTGAGCGACAGGCGGGCGTGCTCGTCGCGGACGATGGGGCGGAAGACGGCTACGGAGCCGGCCCGCCGGGTGAGCAGGTCCATGACGCCGACCGCTACGGCGGACTTGCCGCTGCCGGGGTCGAGACTGGCGAGGTAGAGACTTTGAGCCACGGCTCCAACGCTATCCACCCCGTGCGACCCGCGCAGCGGATCTGCGCGGCGGCTCACCTGTGAGCTTGGGCCCGTGTCTGCCGTCCCCAGCCCCCACCCGCCCGGGGAAAGGTGGTTCCCACATTGCCGCGGGAGTGTGACGGCAATGCCGCCGAACAGCGCTGATGTCGCCCGAAAGCGTGAGCGGCCGCGAGCATCGCTCGCGGCCGCTTCGGTCGTTCAGTCGGCGAAGCCGTCTTCGGGGACCGGCTGGGGCGGCGGGGTGCCGACATAGCGGGCCCGCGGGCGGATGATCTTGGAGTCGCGGGCCTGCTCGAGGATGTTGGCGCTCCAGCCGACCACGCGGCTGGTCGTGAACGTGGGCGTGAACATCGTGCGCGGCACGCCCGCGAGCTCCATCACGACGCCGGCGTAGAACTCGACGTTCGTGTAGAGCTTGCGTCCCGGTTTGACCTCGGCGAGGATCTCGACGACCCGTCGTTCGACGGTCTTGGCGAAGTCGACGATGTCGCCGTCGAGTTCGTCGGCGACGTCGCGCAGGTGCAGCGAGCGCGGGTCGTCGGTCTTGTAGACGGCGTGGCCGAAGCCCATGATGCGCCGCCCGGCCTCGAGTTCGCCGCGGATCCAGTCGTCGATGTTGTCCGGGCCGCCGATGGCGTCGAGGGCGTCGAGCGCGCGGGCGGGCGCGCCGCCGTGCAGCGGGCCCGAGAGCGCGCCGATCGCGCCGACCAGGGCCGCCCCGAGGTCGGCGCCGGTGGAGGCGATGACGCGGGCGGTGAACGTGGAGGCGTTGAAGCCGTGGTCGATGGTGAGGATGAGGTAGTGCTCGACGGCGCGCGCGGCGGCTTCGGAGGGCACCTCGCCGGTGATCATGTACAGGTAGTTCGCGGCGTAGCCGAGGTCTTCGCGCGGGTCGAGGGGTTCGAGGCCCTGGCCCAGGCGGTACATCGCGGTGAGGATGGCCGGGGTGACGGCGCACGCGAAGAGGGCGTCGTCGGCGCGGGCGGCCTCGTCGATGTCGAGCACCGGCTTCATGGGCCGGGACGCGCACGCGGCGGAGAGCGCGGTGCGCAGGCCGTCGAGCGGCGTTGAGCCCTTGAGGTGGGGCAGCAGCTCGCGGAGTTCGGGGGTGAGCGTGCGGTAGGGCGCGACCTGCGCCTTGAACTCGTCGAGCTGGGCGCGGGAGGGCAGCGCGGCGTGGGTCATGAGGTACCAGACCTGCTCGAAGGAGCAGCGCTGCGCGAGTTCCACGGCGTTGTACTGGCGGTAGTGGTAGAAGCCCTCTTCGCCGCGCACGTCGCCGATCTCGGTGTCGGCGACGATGACACGGTCCAGGCCTTTGGGGACTTCGATGAATTCGGTCATTGGCTACTCCTCGTCCGGCACGCCTGTGGGCCGCCTGGTGACGCTTGCTGTCGCTATCGCCGCTCCGGTTCGCTTGTCAGCCTACGGGATTTCGCGCGGTGGGGACCCGAACGGCCGCGTGGTATCGCGCATCACCGCGCGGGCCGCGGCGGGCCCGTCGCGGGCGCGCCTTACAGTAGACCTCCTGCCCGACAGCAGCGCCGACACCGCGAGCCGCCGGATTCCGTCCCCCCATGGCCCGCAGGCGATCGCGCGACAGGACACCCCGAACGAGGATTGCCCGTGGACTCCGGAACGCTCATCGCCGGCCGCTACCGGCTCGACCGCGTCATCGCCTCCGGCGGCATGGGCGCGGTGTGGCGGGCCGAGGACGAGCGGCTGGACCGCACGGTCGCCGTCAAGGTGCTGCACGCGGGCCTCGACGGCTCGCAGCGTCCGCGGGACCGCTTCGAGCGCGAGGCGAAGACCCTGGCGAGCCTGAAGGGCCCGGGGTGCGTGGAGGTCTACGACTTCGGCGAGGAGCCGGACGGCGACCGCACGGTCGTGTACCTGGTGATGGAGCTCGTCGACGGCGTATCGCTCGCGGAGCTGCTGCACCGGGAGGAGCGGCTGGACCCGGCCCGGACGATGCGGATCGTGGCCGAGGCGGCCGAAGCGCTCGCGGCCGCGCACCGGCGCGGGATCGTGCACCGGGACATCAAGCCCGGCAACCTCCTCATCGACGCCGACGACCGCGTGAAGGTGGTGGACTTCGGGATCTCGCTGTTCGCGAACCGCTCCCGGCTCACGCCCAGCGACCAGGTGCTGGGGACGGCGCCGTACGTCTCGCCGGAGCAGTTGCGGGACAAGGGCGTCACGGGCGCGTCGGACCTGTACTCGCTCGGGGCGGTCGCCTACGAGTGCCTGACGGGGACGCCGCCGTTCGACGCCGCGGACCCGGCCGCGGTGATCCACGGGCACCTGTACTCCGAGCCGCCGGCGCTGCCCGCCGACGTGCCGGTCGAGGTGGCGGTGGTCGTCTCCCGGTCGCTGTCGAAATCCCCTGAGGAGCGCTGGGAATCCGGCGACGTCCTCGCCGCGGCGGCCCGGGCGGCGACGACCGGGCGGCATCCCGCCGTGACGCCCCCTGCGTTCGCGTCTGCGCCGGCGGACGCGAACGCTGCGGAGGCGAGGACCCCTGACGTGCCGCTGCAGGCCGCGCAGCCGCCGTTCATGCCGCCGGTGACGCCGCCTTCCCAGCCTGCGGCGGTCGAGCCGCCCGCGGAGGACCCGCGCCGACGCCGCCGCCTGGTGCTCATCGGCCTCGCGGCCGTACTGGCGCTGACCGTGATCGCGGTCGTGGCACTCAACCCGTTCTCCGGCGACGGGAAGGTCGCCGACGGCGAGGACGACACCTCGCCCACGCTGTCGGCCTCCACTTCGGCATCGGGCTCGGCCGCCGCGCAGGAGCCCTCGTCGTCCGCGAGCGCCTCGCCCGCGGAGTCGGAGGCGCCCACCGAGGAGGAGCCCGAGGACGACGGCGGCGGTTCGGAGCCCGAGGGCAACACGGGCGGTGGGAACGAGGACGAGGACGAGCCCTTGAAGGAGGGCGGCGGCCCGGTGCCCGACGTGCGGGGCGGGACCACGTTCGACGCCCGCGACCAGCTCAACGGCGAAGGGTTCGCGAACGTGGTCGCCCAGGTCGGCTACTACTACATCGTGCCCGAGCCCGAGCACTGCACGGTGATCGACCAGAGCCCGGCCGCCGGCGAGACCGCCGACTACTCCGGTCAGATCACTGTGTACTTCCATGAGCGCACCGCCGAGGGCACGAGCTGCCTGCTGTGACAGGGCATCGGTTCGGCGAATCACCGCGCCGGGTCGGCGAACGGGTTGACCGGCCGGGCCCCGGCCTGAATGATTGAGTGAGCGACCGGTAGAACAGTCGGGACACGGTCGCTCGGACGGGATTGGGATCAAGGTGGACGAAGGAATCAGCTCCGCGCCAGGCGTGGTGGTCGGTGTGCTGCTCATCATCGCGGCGGTCATGTGGTTCTCCCCGGGCGCCCGCCACAAGTTCCGCAAGGCCACGCTGTGGCTCGTGATCGCGGCGGTCGCGATGATCATCATCTTCGAGCTGCTCAAGGGCACCCAGCAGACCTGAGCCGCTCTGTTACTCGACGCCCGGTTGCTCGTCGGCCGGGCGTTTTCGCTGCTCCGGGCCAGTCTCCGAATACCGCGGGAAAAATCCGCCCTCCTAGTGGAACAGATCGTTCCGGTCTGTTATAGTGGAATCAAGCGTTCCGTTCCACTGAACACCGAGAGCCCCGGAGGCATCCGTGACCATCACCGCCGAGACCCCGACCACCGAGGCCGCGCCCGCCCGCGCCGCCTCCTCCGCGATCGCCGAGACCGCTTCGGCCGCAACCGAAGCGCCCGCCACGCACCCGCGCCGCTGGCTCGGACTCATCGCGATCCTCGCCACGACCCTCCTCAACCTCCTCGACGCCTCGATCGTCAACGTCGCCGCCCCCGCGATCCGCACCGAACTCGGCGGCACCGCCTCCCACATCCAGTGGCTCGCCGCCGGATACACCCTCGCCCTCGCGATCGGCCTGCTCACCGGCGGGCGCCTCGGCGACATGTTCGGTCGCAAGCGGGTCCTGATGATCGGCCTGGTGGGCTTCCTCCTCGCCTCGCTCGCGTGCGGCGCGGCCGGCTCCATCGAACTGCTGCTCGCCGCCCGCCTCGTGCAGGGCGCCTTCGCGGCGGTGATGGTGCCGCAGGGCTTCGGCCTCATCCGCGACCTGTTCGGCCGCGACATGGGCAAGGCCTACGCGGTCTTCGGCCCGCTCATCGGTCTCGCCTCGATCGCCGGCCCGATCGTCGCCGGACTCCTCGTCGACGCCGACCTCTTCGGCTCCGGCTGGCGCTCGATCTTCCTCATCAACCTGCCGCTGGGCATCGCCGCACTCGTCCTGGGCGCCAAGGTCCTCCCTGCCGGCGCTCCGCGGACCCGCGGCCTCAAGCTGGACCTCGGCGGGGCGGTCGTCGCCGCGGTCGGCATGAGCCTCCTGCTCGTCCCGCTCGTCGAAGGCCGCGAGCTCGGCTGGCCCGCCTGGTCGGTCGCGATGCTCATCGCCTCGGTGCCGGTGCTCGCCTACTTCGTGCGCGGCCAGATCAAGCGCGCCCGCTCCGGCAAGACCGCGCTGATCGAGCTGAGCGTGTTCGCCAAGCGCTCCTACACCTCCGGCATCGCGTTCGTGGTCGTCTTCTTCGGCTCGGTCACCGGCTTCTCCCTCGCGGTCGGCCTGTTCCTCCAGCTCGGCCTGGGCTTCGGCCCGCTCAAGGCCAGCCTCGCGATGGCCGCCTGGGCGGTCGGCGCGTTCATCGGCTCCGGTGCCAGCGCCGGCCTCGCCCCCAAGCTCGGACGCGGCGTGCTGCACCTGGGCCTCGCGATGATGACCGCCAGCCTGGTGGTGCTGTGGCTCCAGTTCGGTGCGGACTCGGCGCCGGGCGCCTGGGCCCTGTCGCCGGCGTTCCTGTTCTACGGGATCGGGATGGGCATGATCTTCGTGCCGCTCTTCGGGATCATCACCGGCGAGCTGGAGGACCACGAGGTCGGTTCGGCTTCGGGGCTCCTGGAGTCCTTCCAGCAGGGCGCGGCCGCGCTCGGTGTCGCGGTGCTGGGGACGGTCTTCTTCAGCCAGTTCGCGATCGGCGGCGGCATCGCCGAGGCGATGGGCGCGGCCCAGTGGGTCACGGGTCTGACCGTGGGCCTGACGGTGGTGGCGTTCCTGGTGGCCTTCGGGCTGCCGAAGCAGGCCAAGGCCGAGCACTGAGCCGTTGAGTCTTCGGACCGGTCGGGCCCTCCGGGCACGGCCGGTCGAAGGCGTTCAGAAGAAAGGTGCAACAGAATGAACCGCTCTGTTCCGGATAGGATGCCAGTCATGACCGACAAGCCGCTCAGCGGGCGAAAGGCGCAGGCCGCCCGCAACGACACGCTCATCCTCGAAGCCGCCCACGAGGTGTTCGTCGCGAACCCGGAGGCCCCGATCGCGGAGGTCGCCAAGCGCGCCGGGGTGGGCATCAGCGCGCTGTACCGCCGCTACCCGAGCAAGGAGGACCTGCTGCGCAAGCTGTGCGGGGACGGCCTGGCCCGGCACATGGAGCTGGTGCAGGAGGCGGTCGACGCCGAGGGGGACGCATGGGAGGCGTTCTGCCGCTTCATGAGAGGGGTCGTCGCCGCGGACACGGCGTCGATCACGGTCAAGCTGGCGGGGACCTTCACGCCGACGCCGGACATGTTCGCGGCGGGCGTGGCGGGGGCCGAGCTGAACGACGCGCTCATGCGGAAGCTGCGTGACGCCGGCGTGCTCCGCGAGGACGCGGCGATCGGCGACCTCATCATGATCACCGAGTCCCTGGCCTCGATCGACATCGGCGACGCGGAGCGGACCCGCGAGGTGCGGCTGCGGATCCTGGAGCTCTGCCTCGAGGCGCTGCGAGCCCCGGGGCAGGCGCCGCTGCCGGGCACCGCCCCGTCCGAGGAGGAAATGGGAGTCCGCTGGATCCCGAAGCAAGCGAAGGCATAGCGAGAAGGGCCGCCCGGATCGGGCGGCCCTTTCTGCATGCATGTTCCGAACGGTCCCGGTCCCCGGGCAATGAAAAAAGCCCGGCATCACCGCCGGGCCTCTCGAACTGGAGCGGACGACCGGGATCGAACCGGCGACCTACACCTTGGCAAGGTGTCGCACCAGCGCGAAGCGCTGCAACCAGCACCGCCAACTGCGCTACGTCCGCCCCAATCCCGCCCCGGTCCCCGGGCAACGAAAAAAGCCCGGCATCACTACCGGGCCTCTCAATCTGGAGCGGACGACCGGGATCGAACCGGCGACCTACACCTTGGCAAGGTGTCGCACCAGCGCGAAGCGCTGCAACCAGCACCGCCAACTGCGCTACGTCCGCCCCAATCCCGCCCCCGTCCCCGGGCAACGAAAAAAGCCCGGCATCACCGCCGGGCTTCTCAATCTGGAGCGGACGACCGGGATCGAACCGGCGACCTACACCTTGGCAAGGTGTCGCGCTACCAACTGCGCTACGTCCGCATTTCTCCGGTGTTGACCGGGGAACGATGATTACTTTAGCGCATCGTTCACCGGGGCTTGATAGGGCCTTGGGACCGATTGGGGCGCGGCTCACGCCTGAGCCGCGCCCGCCCGGTCACTCCTCGGACTCGCCCAGGCCGAGCGCCGCGAGGACTTCGGCGTCCAGCCCTTCGATCGCGACCTCGTGCTTGCGGTGGGCCTCCCAGTCCTCGCGGGAGAGCCGCCAGCGGTTGTCCTGGCGGCGCACGCCGTTCAGGACCTTGTGGTCGATGCCGTCGGCTTTGTAGCCGAGCTTGCGTGAGACGCCCTCGGAAGGCCCGTTGCCCTCGAACGAGGCGCTCAGCGCGTAGTCGGCGCCGAGCCCGTTGAAGACGAAGTCGAGCACGGCTGCGCGCATCTCCGTCCCGATGCCCTTGCCGTGGTGGGCGCGCCCGAGCCACGACCCGGTGTGGGCCTCGCGCGTCGCCTTGACGTCGGCGGCGCCGACCTCCTGCATGCCGACGATCTCGCCGTCCAGGACCGTGACGAGCGGCAGCATCCACCGCTCGGGGCTGATGCCCGCGATGACGCTCATCTGGTGCTGCAGGGTCCGGCGGCCGCGCTCGATCGGCTCGCATTCGGTCCACGGCGTCAGGAACGGCATGAAGTCCGGGTCGTGGACGCCGGCCGCGGCCTGGTCGGCGAGCGCGACCAGGTCGTCGAGGTCGGGCAGGCGCAGTTCAAGCCGCTCGGTCCGCAGGCGGAGCCGGTAGACCGGCATGTAGTCGGTGAGTTTCACGATGGCTCCTTCTCGGTGAGGCCGAGCATGTCCAGTACGTCGTCGTCGAGGCCTTCGATCGCGACCTCGTGCCTGCGGTGGGCCTCCCAGTCCTCGCGGGTGAGCCGCCAGCGCTGCTCGGTGCGTCGGACGCCTTGGACGACAGGGAGTTTGATGCCGTCTTCGCGGTAGCCGAGGCTGCGCGAGACGCCGGCCGAGGCGGCGTTGCCGTCGTAGGAGCCGCTGGTCGCGTAGTCCGCGCCGATCCCCGCGAACGCGAAGTGGAGGACGGCGGCGCGCATCTCCTTGCCGATCCCCTTGCCCTGGTGGACGCGGCCGATCCAGGAGCCGGTGCTGACCTCGCGGGTGTCGGCGAACTCGGTTCCCTTGATGTCCTGGACGCCGATCGGTTCGCCGTCTTGGAAGACGTAGAAGGGGAGGGTCCAGGCCTGCTCCTCCCAGCGGCCGATGGCGCGGTGGTACCAGAGGGCGACGCCGCGGGCGACCTTATCGGGCGCGGCCGCGGTCCACGGGATGCCGAACGGCATGAAATCCGGGTCGTGGACACCGGCCACGGCGACTTCGGCGAGCTTGGCGATCTCGTCGAAGTTCGCGGGCAGGCGCAGTTCGAGGCGTTCGGTGCGGAGTCTCAGGCGGTAGATCGGGAGGTGTTCGGCGAGCATGACCAGATTCTTCAGGCCGGTGCCGCAGAGGGCAATCGGTTTACCTGCGGGCCCCGGTCCTGCGGGCGCCGCCGTCATGTGTCAGAATTTTCTGACATACGACAAGGATGGTTGTCATGGAGCCCGAGGAGCTGAACGGCGCGGCCCTGCTCGCGGCCTTCTCGGCGCTGGCGAACCCGCACCGGCTGCGCATCCTCGGGGCGCTCGCCGACGGGCGGCAGTATGTGAGCCACTTGGCCCGCCAGCTGGGGATGAGCCGCCCGCTGCTCCACATGCACCTGCAGAAGCTCCAGTCCGCGGGCCTGGTGACGGGGTCGCTGGAGCTCTCGGAGGACGGCAGGGCCGTCAAGTACTTCGAAGCGGTCCCGTTCGCCCTGCAGGTCTCCCCGCAGATCATCAAGGCGGCGCTGCCGACCCTGCCCGCACCGGGCGGCCACGGAAAGGAAACAGATTAATGTCCATGGGACAAGCCGGGATGCTGTTCGTATTCGGATTCGCCTTCCTGATCGCGGCGATCGTGATCGTCTCGATGCTCGTGTGGGCGTCGACCAAGAAGGCGCAGGCGTCGGCCGCCCGCGAGGCGAACTACCGGGAGCTGGCGGCGAAGGCCGGCGAGGACTCGGCGGAGATCAAGGCCTCCCTCGCGGAGCTCAAGGGCCGCTTGGCGTCCGTGGAGCGGATGCTCAAAGAGGTCGACTGACCGCGAAAGCCCGCGCATGCGAGGAATTCCCGCGAATGACGGTTAAGGCGCGCCTGATACGGCACCCTCGGACGCATGGACACGACGCAACCCGGTCTCGACACCGCGCCGCTCGACGATGAGGAACTGGCCCGCATCGACGCCTACTGGCGGGCCGCGAACTACCTCACCGTCGGCCAGATCTACCTGCTCGACAACCCCCTCCTCCGGGAGCCGCTGCGCCCCGAGCACATCAAGCCGCGCCTGCTCGGCCACTGGGGCACCAGCCCCGGCCTGAGCCTGATCTACGCGCACCTGAACCGCTGCATCACCGCCCGCGGCCTCGACATGATCTACGTGACCGGCCCCGGCCACGGCGGCCCCGCGATCGTCGCCAACACCTGGCTCGAGGGCACCTACCCGGAGCTGCACCCCTCGGTGAACCACTCCGAGGAGGGCATGAAGCAGCTGTTCCGGCAGTTCTCCTTCCCCGGCGGCATCCCCTCGCACGTCGCCGCCGAGGTGCCCGGCTCGATCCACGAGGGCGGCGAGCTCGGCTACGCGCTCTCGCACGCGTTCGGCGCCGCGTTCGACAACCCGGACCTCACCGTGGCCTGCGTCGTGGGCGACGGCGAGGCCGAGACCGGCCCCCTGGCCGGCTCGTGGTTCTCCAACGTGTTCCTCAACCCCGTCTCGGACGGCACGGTCCTGCCGATCCTGCACCTCAACGGCTACAAGATCGCCAACCCCACGATCTTCGCGCGCATCTCCGACGAGGACCGCATGTCGTACTTCCGCGGCGTCGGCTACGAGCCGTTCCTAGTCGAAGGCGACGACCCCGCGGCCGTCCACCAGTCGATGGCCGCCACGCTGGACGCGTGCTTCGACCGGATCGCCGAGATCCGCGCCGACGCGCGCCGCCGCGCCAATGGACAAGCGGTCCGCCCGCGCTGGCCGATGATCATCCTGCGGACCCCGAAGGGCTGGACGGGACCGGCCGAAGTGGACGGCGTGCCGGTGGCGGGCACGTGGCGCGCCCACCAGGTGCCGCTCTCGGGCGTGCGCACGAACCCCGACCACCTGGCGATGCTCGAGGCGTGGATGCGCTCGTACCGGCCCGAGGAGCTGTTCGACGCCACCGGCAAGCCCGCGCCCGAACTCCTCGACCTGCATCCCCGAGGCGCGCAGCGCATGAGCGCCAACCCGCACGCGAACGGCGGCCTGCTCCTGCGCGACCTCGTGCTGCCCGACTACCGCGAGTACGGCCAGGAGACCGAGGGCCACGGCCGCACCACCGGCGAGGCCACGAAGGTCCTCGGCAAGTGGCTGCGCGACGTCATCAGCGCCAACCCGGACCGGTTCCGGCTCTTCGGGCCCGACGAGGTCGAGTCGAACCGGCTCGGCGCGGCCTTCGAGACCACCGATCGGCAATGGCAGGCCGACGTCTATCCCACGGACGAGCACCAGGCGCCGCAAGGGCGCGTCATGGAGGTGCTCTCGGAGCACCTGTGCGAGGGCTGGCTCGAGGGCTACCTGCTCACCGGCCGGCACGGGCTGTTCACCAGCTACGAGGCGTTCATCCACCTGGTCGACTCGATGTTCAACCAGCACGCCAAGTGGCTCAAGACGACCAACGCCATCCCGTGGCGCCGCCCGATCGCCTCGCTCAACTACCTCCTGTCGAGCCACGTGTGGCGCCAGGACCACAACGGCTTCTCCCACCAGGACCCCGGGTTCATCGACCACGTGATCAACAAGAAGGCCGAGGTCGTCCGGGTGTACCTGCCGCCGGACGCCAACACGCTCCTGTCCACGATGGACCACTGCCTGCGCAGCCGCCAGTACGTCAACGTCGTGGTCGCAGGCAAGCAGCCCGCGCTCCAGTACACGAGCATGGACGAGGCCGTGCGCCACTGCGAACGGGGCCTGGGCATCTGGGAGTGGGCGTCCACCGACGAGGGCCGGTCGCCCGACGTCGTGCTCGCCTGCGCCGGGGACTCGCCCACGCTGGAGGTCCTGGCCGCCGCCGACATCCTGCGCCAGACCCTGCCGCGGCTGCGGGTGCGCGTGGTCAACGTCGTCGACCTCATGCGGCTCCAGCCCGACACCGAGCACCCGCACGGCCTGCCCGACCGGCAGTTCGACACGGTCTTCACCGCAGACAAGCCGGTCCTGTTCGCCTTCCACGGCTACCCGACCCTCATCCACCGGCTCACCTACCGCCGCACCAACCACGAGAACCTCCATGTGCGCGGCTACAAGGAGGAGGGCACCACGACCACGCCGTTCGACATGGTCATGCGCAACGACCTCGACCGGTTCCGCCTCGTCATCGACGTCATCGACCGCGTGCCCGGCCTCGGCGAGAACGCCGCGGGGCTGCGGCAGCAGATGGAGGACGCGAGGCACGCCGCCCGCGAGCACACCCGCACCCACGGCGAGGACCTGCCGGACGTCGCCGGATGGGAGTGGCCGCACTAGCCGCAGAACCGAAGCGGCCCAGCCGGAGCCGTCCAGCGCCTTGACACCGGGTGAACACGCTTCGTTAGTCTCTAAGGGGAGGCATGCTCGCAACCCCCTGGGAGGACTCCACGTGGCGAAGGTCAGACCCGGTCGCGTCGTGGTCGACTACGACGAGGACCTCGTGGTCTTCACGGTCGGCATGCGGATCAACAAGTTCTGGAAGTTCCGCAAATGGTGGCCGGTGTTCGTGTCGATGCCGAAGATGCTCCGCGAACTCCACGCCGACCCCGACCTCGGCCTGCTCGACTCGCGGACCATGATCGGCGGCCGCGTGATCATGGTCGTCCAGTACTGGCGCAGCGAGGAGCACCTGGAGCGGTACGCGCACTCGCAGGTGCACGCCCACCGCGGCTTCTGGAAGTGGTTCAACCGCAACGTGAAGAGCAACGGCGAGGTCGGCCTCTGGCACGAGCTCTACAAGGTGCCCGCCGGGGCGTACGACACCTCGTACATCAACATGCCGCCGTACGGGCTCGCCCGCGCCACGAAGGAGCGGGACGCGACCCGCACGGACCCGGACGACCACGGCCACGAGCACCCGGCTGGCGCCGCCCGCTAAGACGCGGAGCCCTCCAGCAGCGCGAGGTTCTTGACGAGGCTCTCGGTCGACCACCCCAGCTGGTGGGCGGTCTGCTCCTCGTCGAAGCCGCGCACGGCGCACTCGGCGATGAGGATGAGCATCAGGTAGACCCGGTAGAGGGCGAGCCGCCGCTCCTCCCCCTCGGTCATCTCCCGGCCCAGGAAGCCGTCGATCGCCGCGTCCGACTCCTCGGCCGGGCCGAAGGTGAGGGAGACGATCTCGGCGATCGGGTCGCCGTAGAAGGCCCGCTCGCCGTCGATGAACGCCTCGACCCGCCAACCGGATTCGCCCTTCACGACGAAGACGTTGCCGTCCCACAGGTCGAAGTGGACGAGCGCGGGGCGGGTCACCTCGTCGAGCAGGTCCTTCTCGGCGGCGACGATCGCCTTGATCTCCTCGGCCGGACGCGGCAGCGGCGAGTCGTTCTCCGCGATGTCGGCGAGGACGTCGTCGATCATCGCAAAAAACGATGCGGACCAGGTGTCGGCGACGGTGCGCCCGCTCTTGCGCGGATACCCGAACCGCTCCCCCGTGACCGTCGGGAAGCGGGCGCTGAGGGCCCCGATCTCGCGGCGCACGGCCAGCAGCTCCGCTGTGGACATGTCGGCGTGCGCCTTCGGCAGCGTCACGCCCTTGAGCCGGTCGATGATCATCACGCCGCCCTCGGGGTCGCCGTAGTGCAGCGCGGGCATCGGCACGCCCGCGGCCAGGCCCCGCTCGAAGCACTCGATCTCGGTGGCCATGAGGTCGACCTCGTACCGCAGCAGCTTGTGCTCCTTGTCCGGGGCGACCTTGACGACCACGTGGCGGCCGTCGGCCAGCTCGAGGGCGTGCGCGGCGTTGAAGAAGCCGTCCTTGAACTCCTCATGGCCGACGACCTCGACCGGTCCGGGAAGGTGCTTGCGGACGATGGCCTCGACGGCGGCGCGGTCGAGCTTGGGGCGGATGGCGATCTCCATCGCGCCATTCTGAATGCCGGGAGCCGCCGGCGCAATCGGGTATCGGTGCGGCTCTTGCCTGGTGGGACGCACACGCATAGCGTGGAAGACCGACCGGGAACGGACATGGGAGGCGCCGCATGGACACACCTCGACTGCGCGGACTGCGGCCGGGCGACCTCGGCTGGATCGTCTACAGCCAGGGCAAGGGCTACTGGGAGGAGCTCGGCTGGAACGAGGAGTACGAGGCGCTCATCGCGCGCATCGTCGCCGACTACGCCGAGGGCCGCGATCCCTCGCGCGAGGCGGGCTGGATCGCCGAGCTGAACGGCGAGCCGGCCGGGTCGATCCTGTGCGTGGACGCGGGCGAGCAGGTCGCGAAACTGCGGCTGCTGTGGGTCGAGCCGTTCGCGCGCGGGCACGGCGTCGGCGGGATGCTGGTGCGCGAGTGCATCGGCTTCGCCCGCGAAGCCGGGTACCTGTCGATGACGCTGTGGACCATGAGCAACCTCGACGCGGCCCGGCGGCTCTACGAAGAGGCCGGGTTCACGCTCGTGAGCGAGCGGCCGGTGCGGATGTTCGGCAAGGACGACCTGGTGAGCCAGGTGTGGGACCTGCCGCTGCGCGACTCCTCCGCGTGATCCGGGCCACGGCAGAAATATTCGGATCGGGCCGGGCGTCGTATAGGTCGTTAGCACTCTCCACCACCGAGTGCTAATCCTGAGGAAGGAGACAGCCATCATGATCGTTCGCTACCAGCACCCTTACGCGGCTTTCCGGCAGCTCGACCGCGAGTTCGAGCGTCTGGCCCGGGCCGGCTTCGGCCAGCGCTCGGTGCAGTACACGCTCCGCTCCGACGTCTACACCGAAGGCGAGGACCTCGTGGTCACCGCCGCGGTTCCGGGCGTGAGCCCTGAGGACGTCACCGTCGAGCTCGAGGGCCGCCGCCTCTCGATCACCGCCGAGCGCCGCGAGCGCGAGGCGGCCGAGGGCGACCGCTACCTCGTGCGGGGCCTCGCCGGCGGGACGTTCCGCCGCGAGTTCCAGCTTCGCGAGGGCATCACCGCCGACCAGCTCAGTGCGGAGGTCGCCGACGGCCTCCTGACGATTCGCGTCTCGGGGGCCGTGAAGCCGGCGCCGCAGGCGCAGCGCATTCCGATCAAGGGCGTCGCGTCCGTGGTCGACGGAAGCGCGGTCGAGGGAAGCACTGCTGCGGCAGTCGAGGGCGAGGCGACGTCCGAGGACGCCGAGTAAGCACGCTGTAATGCGGCCCCAGGGGGATTCCCCTGGGGCCGTTGGCGTCCCCCGGTTCGGCGGCGCGCGGACTGGCGGTCTCGGCGGCTTCGGCGGGGTCGCCGGGAACGCGGGGCGGGGCACGCGGGCCGATGCCGACTACAGTGGAGGGATTCGCGTCTGCCTGACAGGAGTCCGCATGAGAGCCCTCATCCAGGATCGGTACGGGCCCGCCGAGGCCGTTCGCGTCGGTGACGTTCCCGAGCCGGTCCCCGCTGACGGCGAGGTGCTGATCCGGGTGCGGGCGGCCTCCCTCAACGGTTCGGATCGGGAGAACCTCGTCGGCAGTCCCTTCTACGCGCGCTTGGGCGGGCTCCGTCGCCCGCGCAATCCGGTGCCGGGGTCTGACGTCGCCGGAGTCGTGGCCGCGGCCGGCAGCGCCGTCACCGAGTACGCGGTGGGCGACGAGGTCTTCGGGGAGTTGGCCGGGTACCGCGGCGGCCTCGCCGAGTACGTGGCGACGCCACCGCGGCTGCTGGCCCGCAAGCCGCCCGGGCTGTCCTTCCTTGACGCGGCGGCGATACCGCAGGCGGGCTGCATCGCGTTCAAGTCGACGCGCGGGATCGCACCGGGAGACCGGGTGCTGGTCAACGGCGCGGGAGGAGCGGGCGGCGCGCTCGTCATCGGGCTCGCCGTGCACCTCGGCGCCGAGGTGACGGCCGTGGACCGCGCGGACAAGGCCGACTACCTGCGGCGGGTGGGGGCCTCGGACACGATCGCGTTCGAGGACGAGGACTGGGCCGCCCGGCGCGGCCGATACGACCGGGTCGTCGACCTGGTGGGGCACCGCTCGCCGTTCCGCGTGCACCGGGCGCTGCGCCCCGGCGGGGTGTACCTCATGGTCGGCGGGCACGCGCGCGTGCTGCTCGCGACGTTCGCCGCCGGCTGGTCGATCCGGCGGGAAGGCAAGCGGGTCAAGGTGCTGGCGGTGCCGCAGTCGCGTGCCGACCTGGAGGCGGTCACCGCTTTGGTGGTCGCCGAGAAGGCCGCCCCCGCCGTCGACCGGGTCTATCCGCTGGAGGAGGCGCGGGAGGCGTTCGCGAGGCTCGCCGCCGGGGACAACCGGGGAAAGATCGTCATCGAGATGCCGTGATCGGGTCGAGGAAGTCCCGCACCCGGTGCCGGATGCCATTCGGGTCGAGGCCGTGCAGGCGCTCGTGCTCGTCCGCGGTGCCGTAGCGGCGCAGCTCCTCCCGGCCGACGCCGATCGACAGCAGCCGGTGGGGCCGGTCGGCCAGGGCCCGCGACACGAGCCAGGCCGAGGTCCCCTCCAGGTACGGCTCGACGACGACCACCGTGTCGCCGGTGCCGGCCGCCAGCTGCCGCAGGCCGTGCTCGTCGAACGGGCGCGGCGTGTTCGTGTACGCCACGGTCACGTCGAAGCCGGAGGTCGCGGCGAGCACGTTGTCCAGGACCGGCCCGACCGCGACCACCGTGGCGTTCCGGCCTTCGCGGAGCACCGTGAGCCCGCCGCCGGAGGTGTGGTGCGGAGCCGGGTTGCACCGCAGGGAAAGTCGCATGTAGACGCCCTCGTCGGAGCGGACCGCCTCGTCCAGCAGCCGCGGGACTTCGGCGGCGTGGCCGGGCACGACCACGCGCCAGCCCGGCAGCGTGTCGAACAGCGCCACGTCGCGCGGGCTGAAATGGGTGAAGCTGCCTTCGGCCCAGTCGTACGAAGCGCCGACGCTCACCAGGATCCCGCTCGTGCCCTGGTGCTCGAAGTCGAGCTTGATCTGCTCGAAGGCCCGCTCGACCAGGAACGGGGCGTAGGTGTGGGCGATGGGCCGCAGCCCGGCCAGCGCGAGGCCGCCGGCCGCGCCGACGAGCAGCTGCTCGCGAATCCCCACGTTGACGACCCGGTGGGGATGTGCCGCGGCCGCGTCGCGGAACTTGTCGGTCGAGATGTCGGCCAGGACGACGGCCAGTCGCGGGTCGGTGTCCAGCAGCGCGGAGGCGCGGGCGGCGAACGCGTCGCGCATGGTGGTGTCCTGCAGGTCGTCTTCCAGTGGGTCTGAACGGAACACGGTCGGTCCTCGGCTTCCGGGATCAGGGGCGGGTGGTGGCGACGGTGACGTGCGGGCGGTCGGGGTGGGCGGTGGTGAAGGCCCGGTGGAGGGCGTCGTGGTCGGTCATGTCGGCGGTGGCGCTGCTCCAGCCGTGCACGTCGAAGCGGGAGGCGATGCCGCCGGGCCAGCCGAGCGAGGCCGAGCCGTTGTCGGCGACGACCACGTTCAGGTTCGACAGGCCGGCGGTCCCCGCGAAGGCCATCGCCTCGTGGTTCGAGCCCTCGTCGAGCTCGGCGTCGCCGACGAGGACGAACACGCGCGCGTCGTGGAAGCCGGTGGCGCGCAGGCCGAGGGCGACGCCCACGCCGAGGGGCAGGCCGTGGCCGAGTGACCCGGAGGAGATCTCGACGCCGGGGACGAGGGTGGCGTCGGGGTGGGAGCCGAGGGGCGACTCCAGGTGGGCGATCGTGTCGAGCCATGCGGCCGGGATGAAGCCCTTGGCGGCGAGGACCGCGTAGTAGGCGCTGGGTCCGTGGCCCTTCGACAGGAGGAAGCGGTCGCGGGCCGGGTCGCGGAGGCGCTGCGGGTCGACGCGGAGGACGCGGTCGTAGAGGACCCAGATCGCGTCCAGCGTGTACGGGTCGAGGTCGGGATGGCGCACGTCGGACACGGTGCGGCGGGCCAGTTCCCGGGTTGCTTCGAAGGTGACGTTCACGCCGGGAATCATGTAACTTCAAGTCGACTTGAAGTAAAGACCGGAGTGAGCAGGGCCATATGACGACCCATGATGCGGGGACGATGCTGTCGATCGGCGACTTCGCGGCGCGCGCCGGGGTGGCGACCTCGACGCTGCGCTACTACGAGTCGCTGGACCTGGTCCGCTCGGTGCGGACCGGCGGCAACCAGCGCCGCTACCGCCGCGCCGAGCTGCGCCGGGTGGCGTTCATCCGGGCCGCGCAGTCGATCGGACTGTCGCTCGAGGAGGTCAAGGAGGCCCTGGACCGGCTGCCGGACCGGCGCATCCCCGACCGCGCCGACTGGCAGCGGTTGTCGGCGGGCTGGCGGGACCGCATCGAGGACCAGATCCGGCGCCTGCGGGAGCTGCAGGAGGACATCGACGGCTGCGTGGGCTGCGGGTGCCTCTCGCTCGACAAGTGCGCGATCTACAACCGGGAGGACCGCCACGCCGACGACGGCCCCGGCCCGCAGCGGGGTTTCAAGGCCCCGTAGCGGACTCGGGCGGCGCTCACGTGCGCGAAGGTCCCGTGCCGGAGCCGCGCTCGTTGATGAAAACGACTACCGTTATCCTCAACGAGCCCGAATCCGATTCACGCGCCCGCCCCGCGCCGTCTCAGAGAGAGCCTCGTGCGCACGCTCCAAGCCCTGTCCGCCCAGCCTTCGGCGGTCCGACTCCTCCTGGTCAACCAGTTGGGAGTCAATCTCGGCTTCTACATGGTGATCCCCTACCTCGCCGTCCACCTCTACGACTCCGCCGGCATGTCCTTGGCCGCCATCGGCGTCGTGCTCGGTGTGCGGAACCTCAGCCAGCAGGGCCTGTTCCTCATCGGCGGCACCGCCTCCGACCGGCTCGGCCCGCGCGGGGTGATCATCACCGGATGCCTCCTGCGCGCCGTCGGGTTCGGCCTGTTCGCGCTCACGCCGTCCATGGCGGTGCTCATCGCCGGCTCGATCATCAGCGGCGTCGCCGGGGCCCTGTTCAACCCCGCGGTGCGCGCCTACGTGGCCGAGGCCGCGGGCGAGCGCCGCGTCGAGGCGTTCGCCCTGTTCAATCTGTTCGCCAACCTCGGCATGTGCCTGGGGCCGCTGGTCGGCAGCGCACTGGTCGCCTTCGACTTCCGCATCGGCGCTGCCGTCTCGGCACTGCTGTTCGCGCTGCTCGGCGTCGCGCAGGCCATGGTCCTGCCCTCGCACCGAGGCGCCGCGGCGTCGACGACGATCTGGGGCGGATGGAAGGGCGCCTTCGCCGACCGCGGCTTCCTCGCCTTCACCCTCGCCACCGCAGCGCTCTTCGCCCTCCAGAACCAGCTGTACCTGCTGCTGCCGAAAGCGGCCGTTGACGCGACCGGCACCACGTGGGCGACCGCCGCGGTCTTCGCCGCCTCGACCGTCGCCACGCTCGGCCTGCAGATGCGCGCCACGGCCTGGTGCCAGCAGCGCTTGAGCCGAGCGGGGGCGATCGCGCTCGGCATGGCGCTGCTCGGCGCGGCGTTCCTGCTCCCGGCCCTGGTCCCGCCCGACGCCGCCGCACCGCGGTTCGGGGCGGTCCTCGCCTCGGCGTTCCTGCTCTCGATGGGCGTCATGATCGCGCAGCCCTTCGTCATGGAGCTCATCCCCGGCTACGCCCCGACGGGATTGACCGGCACCTACTTCGGCGTCTACTACCTGCTGTCCGGCATCGTCGCCGCGGTCGGCACCAGCGGCGTCGGACTCATCGCCGACCTGGCCGGAACGAGCGCGGAGTGGGCCTCGTGGCTGTGCTGCGCGCTCCTCGGCCTCGCCTCGGCGGCAGCCGTGGCCGCACTGCGCGGCTCGCGGTCACTCGCGGTCGCCGCCGCCAAATGAATACCGAACACTGACAAGGAATCGCATGAACCACCTTCGCATGACCCGGCGCGGCATCCTCGGCGCCACCGGCATCACCCTCGTCGCCGCGGGCTGCAGCGCCGAAGCCGACACCGCCGAACCCCAGCAGGGCGGGCGCCTGCGCGCCGCCTTCGCCGGCGGCGGCGCGGCCGAGACCCTCGACCCCCACCGCGCCAACCTGTTCGCCGACGCCGCCCGTGCCAAAGCGCTGTTCGACAAGCTCGCCGAGCCGGGCGCCGACATGGCCCCCGTCCCCCGCCTCGCGGAGTCCTGGGAGGCCGACGCCGAACTCACCGTCTGGAAGGTGCGGCTGCGCGAGGCCTCGTTCCACGACGGCTCGCCGGTGCGCGCCGCCGACGTCCTCTACAGCTACCGGCGCATCGCCGACCCCGCGGAGACCTTCCGCGCCAAGCAGGACCTCTCCCCGATCGACCTGGACGCCAGCCGGGCGGTCGGCGACCGCGAGATCGAGTTCGTCCTCCACCACCCGCTCGCCGAGTTCCCCAACGCGCTCGCGGCCTTCGGCGCCTACATCGTCCCCGAAGGGGCCGAGAACTTCGACGCTCCGGTGGGATCGGGGCCGTTCACGTTCACCTCCTTCGAGCCCGGCCGCGAGTTCACCGCCGCCCGCTACGACGGGTACTGGGACGGGCCCGCGCTGCTCGACGAGCTGCAGATCGTCATCGCCGACGAGGAGTCGGCCCGCATCAACGCCCTCCTGGGCGGCCAGGTCGAGTACGCCCACGACCTCAGCGCCACCACCGCGCGCGCCAACGAGGAGAACGCGGCGATCACCCTGGTCGCCTCCCCCGGCAGCAACATGCTCGGCTTCGCCATGAAGACCGACCGCGCCCCGTTCGACGACCCGCGCGTGCGCCAGGCCCTGTTCCTCCTGTGCGACCGCGACGAACTGCTGGAATCGGTCCTCTCAGGACGCGGGCAGATCGGCAACGACCTGTTCGGACTCGGGTTCGCCCACTACGCCGCGGGCATCCCGCAGCGCGAACGCGACCTCGAGGAGGCCGTGCGCCTGCTCGAGGAGGCCGGCGCCACGGGCACGACGATCGTCCTGGAGACCGCCGACGTCGGCGCGGGCTTCGTCGAGGCCGCGCAGATCTTCGCCGAGCAGCTGCGCGAAGCCGGCCTCGAAGTCGAGATCAACGAGCGCAACACGGACACCTACTGGTCCGAGACCCTCACCGAAGGCACCATCTCGTCCTACCGCTCCGGCGGCATGCCCATCGCCTCGCACATCTCCCAGCGCCTGCTGACCGACTCCCCCACCAACGTCACCCAGTGGCGTCACGAGGACTTCGACCGGCTCTACCTCGAACTCCAGTCCACCGCCGACGAGACCGCCCGCCAGGCCCTGTACGACCAGATCCAGCAGCGCCTCCACGACGAGGGCGGCTACCTGGTCTGGGGCTTCGCCGACTGGATCGTCGCCACCGCGAAGGGCGTCCACGGTGTCGGCCTCGCGCCCGCCAACACCCTGGACTGGGCCCGGTTCGACAAGGTCTGGATCGCATAGCCGCATGCTCGCCTACGCCGGACGCCGCCTCGCCCTCGGAGCCGCCCAGGTCCTCGCGGTGGCCGTGCTGGCCTTCGCGCTCGTGGAACTGCTCCCCGGCGACGCCGCCGTCGCGCTCGCCGGGGACGCCCCCGATCCCGCGAACATCGAACGCATCCGCGAGCAGATGCGCCTCGACGAGCCCGCCCACGAACGCCTGCTGCACTGGCTCGGCGGACTCCTCACCGGCGACCTCGGCGACTCGCTGGTCTCCGGGCGGCCGGTCGGCGGCATCATCGCCGCCGCCCTGGAACCGACACTGGTCCTCGCCGCATGCACCCTGGTACTGCTGCTGCCCTTGGCGATCGGCCTCGGCGTGCTCGCCGCCCGCCGACGCGACCAGTGGGCGGACCGGCTCATCACCACCGCCAGCGTCGCCTTTTACTCAGTGCCGGAGTTCGCGCTGGCGATCCTGCTCGTGAGCGCCTTCGCGATCGGCCTGCCGTGGCTGCCGCCCACCGCCGTGGGCGTGCCGTCGCTCCTGGCCGAGCCCGCGGTCCTGGTGCTGCCGCTGGCGGTGCTCCTGGCCCGGCCGATCTGCTCGATCTGCCGCCTCGTGCGGGCGGGCATGATCGAGGCGCTCGACTCCGATTACATCGCCCACATCAGACGGTGCGGCGTGCCCGAGCGGCGCATCGTCCTCGCCCACGCACTGCCCAACGCGGTCACACCGGCCGTCGCCCAGATCGCCCGCACCGTCGACTGGCTGCTGGGCGGCGTCATCGTCGTCGAGGCCGTCTTCGTGATCCCCGGCCTGGGCACGGCCCTGGTCAACGCCGTGAACGCCCGCGACCTCCCTGTGGTGCAAGGGGTCGCCGTGGTCTTCGGGATCACCACGGTCACCGTCAACCTCCTCGCCGACCTGGTCGCGTTCCGGCTCGCGCCGCGGCTCGAGGTGGCCCGGTGAAGCGGCGCCTGGAACGGGTGGCGATCGCCGCGCTGATCGCGGTGCCGGTCGGCCTCGCGCTGCTCGGCCCGGTCCTGGTCCACCTCGCGGACGCGGAGCGGCGGCAGCCGTTCGACGCCGCGGCGCCCTGGCCGGGCACCGACTACCTGGGCGCCCCCGTCCTGGCGGGGCTCTTCGAGGGCGGATGGAGCATCATCCTCACCGCGCTCGCCGCCACCCTGGCCGCGTACGCGGCAGGCGTCCCGCTCGGGGTCCTGGCCGCGTCCACCCGGCGCCGCTGGCTCGACGAACTGCTCATGCGCCCCTTCGACCTGCTGCTGGCCATCCCCTCGCTGCTGCTGATGCTGCTGCTGGCCTCGATCGCCCCGCCGACGGCGTGGATGCTCGTCGCCATCGTCGCCGTCGTCAACCTCCCCGACGTCGCCCGCATCGTCCGGGCGGCGGCGCTCGAGGCGGCGCACCGCCCCGCGGTGGAGGCGATGTGGCTGCAAGGCGAGGGGTGGTGGCGGATCGCCGCGGGGTACACGGTCCGCTCGATCCTGCCGACCCTCGCCGCCGACGCCGGGGTGCGCCTGGTCGGCGCGTTCTACCTGGTCGCCGCCGCGAGCTTCCTGGGCGTCGGCGCCGGCCCCGAGTCCGGCGACTGGGCGGTCATGGTCGACGTCAACCGCGGCGGCATCTTCCTGTCCCCCTGGGGGGTCGTCCTGCCCGCGGTCCTGCTCGTCTCGCTCTCGGTAGGCCTGAACCTGCTGTTCGACCGGCTCCTGTCGCGAACGCGAACGGCACGCACATGAAGGAGGAGCCGATGGGCGAACGCATCGTGCACGTGAGCGACCTGCACGTCCGAGCCGGCGGGAACACCCTGCTCGACGGCGTGGGGTTCGACGTGGCCGCCGGACGGATGCTGGCCGTCGTCGGCGCCTCCGGCAGCGGCAAGACCACCACCGCCTCCGCACTCCTGGGCGCACTGCGGCCGGGCGCGGACGCGACCGGCACCGTCGAAGTCGGCGGCGTCGACGCACTGCGGTGCGCGCCGGGCGCACTGCCCGCGGCGTACCTGCCGCAGCACCCGGCGGCCGTCCTGAACCCCGTGCGGCGCATCGGCGGCGTGCTCACCGACATCGCCCGGGCCTCCGGCGGCGGCGAGGTGCGGGCGCGGGTGGCCGACGCGATGCACCGCGCGGGCCTGGACGATCCGGCCCTGCTGCGGCGCTTCCACCACCAGCTCTCCGGCGGGCAGCAGCAGCGTCTCGTTCTGGCCCAGGCGTTCCTGTGCGAAGCGCGGCTGCTCGTGGTCGACGAGCCCACCACCGGCCAGGACCTCGCCCACCGCGACCAGGTCGCGGCCGAGCTGCGCCTGGCGGTCGCGAACGGCCTGGCCGTCGTCCTCCTCAGCCACGACCTCGACCTCGTGGCCGCGATCAGCGACGAGACCGCCGTCCTCGAACGCGGCTCGATCGTCGAGCACGGGACGACCGGAGCGGTCTTCGAGCGGCCCGCGCACGAGTACACGCGCCGCCTCCTCGCCGCGCGAACGGGTTCCGGCCCCCGGGTCGCCACGACGGGCGCACCGGCCCCGATCCGCATCGAGGGAACCGGCCTGACCGTCACCGCCGGGCGCGCCCGGACCCGCATCCTGGACGAGGTCGACTTCCATGTGCGAGCGGGCGAGTGCCTGGCGATCGTGGGGGCCTCCGGCAGCGGCAAGACCACGCTCGCCCGCTGCATCGCCGGACTCCAGCGGGCCGACGCCGGCAGCCTGGCACTCGACGGCGTACCGCTGTCACTGGGCGACCGCCGCCGCACCCGCGCCGAACGCGCGAAGGTGCAGTACGTCTTCCAGGACGCGCGCGGCGCCTTCGACGAGCACCGCGACATCGTCTCCCAGGTCGCCCGAACGGCGATCAGACTGCGCGCCTTGACGACACGCGAAGCCCGCGCAGAGGCCGAACGGCTCTTGGACGAGGTGGGACTCACCACCGCGACCGCCTCCCGCCGCCGCGACCGGCTCTCCGGCGGCCAGCTCCAGCGGGCCGCCCTCGCCCGCGCGCTTGCGGCCCGACCGGACGTCCTCATCTGCGACGAGATCACCTCGGGACTCGACGCGATCACCCAGCGCGGCATCCTCGACCTCTTGGACGAGCTCATGGCCCGCACCGGCGTGAGCCTGCTCCTGATCACCCACGAGCCGGCGGTCGCCGACCGCCTGGCCGACCGCACCCTGCGGCTCGCACAGGGCCGCGCAGCGCACCGGTCGGTGCCGTCGCCGCAGTGACAATGAGGACGTTCCCAAGGCCTATGGCAACGGGACTGACGGGAACGGGGAAAACGCGATGCATCGGGCTGCGGGGCTCAGCGCCGCCGCGAATCCGTGGACTCCGAGTCGCAGTGACCGGCAACGGATCGAATGCGAATGGAATGGTGTCGGCGCGGGCCCGAAATCCGGGCCCCGACCGACATGAACGTTGAATGGAGGTGGGTACGGGATTCGAACCCGTGTGCACGGCTTTGCAGGCCGTTACCTAACCACTCGGACAACCCACCCTGACGCGAAAGGCCCAAGCCTTGTGAACCTGGGCCTCTCGCTTCGGTGGACGATACTGGGATTGAACCAGTGACCTCTCCCGTGTCAGGGGAGTGCTCTCCCGCTGAGCTAATCGTCCGGGATAGCGCTCTTTCGAGCTCCGAGCGGACGACCGGGATCGAACCGGCGACCTACACCTTGGCAAGGTGTCGCGCTACCAACTGCGCTACGTCCGCATGTCATTTCCAGGGGCTTTTTCGTTCCCCCGGCGACGGGATAGAACTTTACCCAATGCCCGACCGAGCGTCCACCGGGGGGTCGGGGCTTCCGGCTTCGAGCCATGTTGTCGCAGCGCTCTGGCAGAATCCTCCCGTGGCTCAAGCTATCGATCAACGCATCGCCGAGGAACTCTCGGTCGGCGCCCATCAAGTCCGCTCGGCCGTCGCGCTTCTCGACGACGGCTCCACCGTCCCGTTCATCGCCCGGTACCGAAAAGAGGCCACCGGGGGCCTCTCCGACGAGCAGCTGCGCGCCCTCGAAGAGCGCCTCGGCTACCTGCGCGAGCTGGAGACCCGCCGCAAAGGGGTGCTCGAATCGATCAATGAGCAGGGAAAACTCACCGATGCGCTCGCCGCGCAGATCGACGCCGCCGACACCAAGGCCCGGCTCGAGGACCTCTACGCGCCTTTCAAGGTGAAGCGCCGCACGAAAGCGCAGATCGCTCGCGAAGCGGGCCTCGAACCGCTCGCGGAACTGCTTTTGAGTGATCCCTCACAGGACCCCGAAACCGCGGCCGCCGCGTACGTCGACGCCGCGAAAGAGGTCCCGGACGCGGCCGCCGCGCTCGCCGGGGCCCGCGCGATCCTCACCGAGCGGTTCAGCGAGGACGCCGACCTCATCGGCTCCCTGCGCGAACGCATGTGGCAGCGGGGCCGGCTGGTCTCGCGGGTCCGCGACGGGGCCGAGGAGAAGGGCGCGAAGTTCTCCGACTACTTCGACTTCTCGGAGACGTTCACCACGCTGCCCTCCCACCGGGTGCTCGCGCTCATGCGCGGCGAGAAGGAGGAGGCGCTCTCGCTCGCCCTGGAGCCCGGTGAGTCCGAGGTGGACGGGGCCGACTGCGAGGCCGTGATCGCCGCGAAGTTCGGGATCCGGAACGACGGGCGGCCCGCCGACGCGTGGCTCGCCAAGACCGTCTCGTGGGCGTGGCGCACGCGCATCCTCGTCAAGCTGGGCGTGGACCTGCGGATGCGGCTGTGGCAGCTCGCCGAGGACGAGGCCGTGAAGGTCTTCGCCGCCAATCTGAAGGACCTGCTGCTCGCGGCCCCGGCCGGGCCGAAGACCGTGATGGGCCTGGACCCGGGCTTCCGCACCGGCGTCAAGGTCGCCGTGGTCGACCCCACGGGCAAGGTGCTCGACGCGACCGCGATCATGCCGCACCAGCCCCAGAACCGCTGGGACGCTTCGCTGGCGACGCTGGGCGCGCTGGTGGAGAAGCACGGGGTGCAGCTCATCGCGATCGGCAACGGCACCGCTTCGCGCGAGACCGACCGCCTCGCGGCCGACCTCATCAAGGCCGTGAACGGCACCCGTGAGCTGGCCAAGATCGTCGTCTCCGAGGCCGGGGCCTCGATCTACTCGGCGTCGGCGTACGCGACGAAGGAGCTCCCGGGCATGGACGTGTCCCTGCGCGGGGCCGTCTCGATCGCGCGGCGGCTCCAGGACCCGCTCGCGGAGCTGGTGAAGATCGAGCCGAAGCACATCGGCGTCGGCCAGTACCAGCACGACCTGACTGAGTCCAAACTCACCAGATCCCTTGAGGCCGTTGTGGAGGACGCGGTGAACGCGGTCGGCGTGGACCTGAACACCGCCTCCGTCCCGCTGCTCTCGCAGGTGTCGGGGCTCTCGGAGAGCGTGGCCGCGAACATCGTGTCGTACCGCGACGAGCACGGCCGCTTCGCCGACCGCAAGGCGCTCCTGAGCGTGCCGCGCTTGGGCCCCAAGGCCTTCGAGCAGGCCGCCGGGTTCCTCCGGGTCGCCGGCGGGACCAACCCGCTCGACGCCTCGGCCGTGCACCCCGAGGCCTACCCGGTGGTCGAGCGCATCCTCGCCGCCACCGGCGCCCCGATCGGCGGGCTCCTGGGCGACGCGAAGACCCTCCGCAAGCTCAAGCCCGGCGACTTCGCCGACGACCGCTTCGGCGTGCCCACGGTCTCGGACATCCTCGCCGAGCTCGAGAAGCCCGGCCGCGACCCGCGCCCCGAGTTCAAGGCGGCCACGTTCAAGGAGGGCGTGGAGAAGGTCTCGGACCTCAAGCCCGGGATGCTCCTCGAAGGGGCCGTGACGAACGTCGCGGCCTTCGGGGCGTTCGTCGACATCGGCGTCCACCAGGACGGCCTGGTGCACATCTCGGCGCTCGCCAACCGGTTCGTGTCGGACCCGCGCGAGATCGTCAAGCCCGGCGACGTGGTCAAGGTGAAGGTGGTCTCGGTCGACCTCCAGCGCCAGCGCATCGCGCTCACCATGCGCCTGGACGACGAGGTGGAGGCCGGCGGCGGCGAGCCGCGCGGCGGCCAGCGCCAGGGCGGACAGCGCCAAGGCGGCGGAGGCAAGGGCGGCAAGGGAGGCGGACGGCAGCAGCCGCGCCAGCAGGGGCGTCAGGCCGCGCCGGAGAGCGCGATGGCCGAGGCGCTGCGACGCGCCGGGCTGACGAAGTAGCCGCTGACCGATCGGTTCCAGGAGCGCCCGGCCGCGGCCGGGCGCTCCTCTTACGCTTGGAGGCGTGCTGCACCGCTTCTCGATCTCCCGGATGGACCTGCTCGTCGGGGCCGTCAACGCTGTGATCGTGCTGACCTGGACGCTCGCGCAGTGGGTGCTCCACGTGCGCGACACGCCCGGCCTCAACGAGGAACTGGCGTGGGTGATGATGTTCGTCTCCGTCGTGGCCCTGTTCTTCCGCAGTGCCTTCCCGTTCACGGTGGCGCTGGTGACGATGGTGTGCACGATCGTGTACTACCCGGCGTCGTCGACGGACGGGCCGATGCTCATGGCGTTCGTGATCGCCCTGTACACGCTGGCGGCGCTGGGTCGGATCTGCGCCGCGGGGGTGATCGCCGGGCTGGTGTTCCTAATCGTGGTGGTCTCGGAGTACCTGGCGGACTTCGCGCACATGACCGCGTCCGAGACGCTCATGCTCAGCGGGTGGATCATCGCGGTCCCGGCGATCGGCGCGGTCGTGGCGCACTACCGGCGGTACCGTGCGGAGACCGAAGTGGCCCTTGCGGAGACGCAGAAGCGCAGTGTCGCCGAGGAGCGGCTGCGGATCGCGCGGGAGCTGCACGACGCGGTCGGGCACCACTTGTCGCTCATCAACGTGCAGACCTCGGCGGCACTGCGGAAGCTGCGCAAGGACCCGCTGTACCGGACCGAGGAGACGCTCCAGGTGATCGCGGAGACGAGCCACTCGTCGCTGCGGGAGCTGCGGGCGATGGTGGGGGTGCTGCGCGAGCCCGGGGAGGATTCGCCGACCGGGCCGGGGCCGAGCCTGGAGCAGCTGCCGCTGCTGGTCGACGCGGCGCGGGCGTCGGGACTCGAGGTGGACCTGCGCGTGGACGGCCGGGCGGCGCTGCCGGTGGCGGTGGACGCGGCGGCGTACCGGGTGGTGCAGGAGTCGCTGACGAACGTGCTGCGGCACGCGAAGGCGCAGCGGGTGCAGATCAAGGTGGTCACGGGGACGTCGACGCTGGCCGTCGCGGTGATCGACGACGGCGCGGGCGATGCCAAGGGCGCCAAGGGCGCGGGAAACGGGTTGACGGGTATGCGCGAGCGGGCCGAGAGCCTCGGCGGTACCTTCGACGCGGGGCCGCGCGATGACGGCGGCTTCTCGGTCGAGGCCACGTGGCCGCTGGAGGTTGACAGGTGATCCGGGTGATGCTGGTGGACGACCAGCGGCTGGTGCGGGCGGGGTTCGCCTCGATCCTCGGCGACGAGGAGGACATCGAGCTGGTCGGCGAGGCGGGCGATGGGGCGGAGGCCCTGGAGCTGGCGCGGCGGCACCGCCCGGACGTGGTCCTCATGGACATCCGCATGCCCAATGTGGATGGCCTGGAGGCGACCGAGCGGATCGGCCGGGACCCCAAGCTCGACGGCGTCAAAGTGGTGATCCTGACGACCTTCGACGAGGACGACTACGTGTACCGGGCGCTGCGCGCGGGCGCGAGCGGGTTCCTCGTGAAGGACACCGACCCCGACGAGCTGATCCACGCGATCCGGGTGGTGGCGGCGGGCGAGGCGCTCATCGCGCCGAGGGTGACGCGGCGGCTCATCGCGGAGTTCGCCGGGCGCGTGGCCCGGCCGGAGCCGAGCTCGAAGCTGAACGCGCTCACCGAGCGCGAGACCGAGGTGCTCAAGCTGGTGGCCACGGGCATGAGCAACGACGAGATCGCCAGGTCCCTGTTCCTCTCCCCCGCGACGGCGAAGACGCACGTCAGCCGCATCATGTCGAAGCTCTCCGCGCGAGACCGGGCGCAACTGGTCGTCACCGCGTACGAATCGGGGCTCGTACGTCCTACCTGGACGGACGGCGAGGCTTAGCGGTCGCGGGGCTTCTTGAGGAAGTCCTCGTAGTCGGCGGCTTCGTCGGGATCGAATCCGGCGAGCCGCCTGAGGAGCTCGGCCTCGGCCGAGCGGCTCTCGGCCGCATCGGGCGAGGCGGCCTGCCAGGAGAGGCGGTGGATCTCGCTTTCGCTGCCGGGGTCGAAGTCGACCAGGGTCTCGGCGAGGTCCACGACGTAGTTCGCCGGGCGGGCCAGCGGTGCGACCTCGCGGATCACGTCCTCGGGGGCGGCCTTGCCGCCGGAGCGGCGGTGCGCGAGGACGTCGGCGACCTTGACCGCACCCGCCAACACGATCGCTGCGGCGATGAGCCCGAGGAAGATCGCGGAACCGACCTCGAGCGGGGTCAGCAGGACCGCGGCCGTCGCACCGATCGCCGAGACGAGCGCGTACACCAGCATGCTCTCGGACCGGCGCATGAAGTCGTACCAGGGCGGTACGGGGCCGGCGAACCCGTCGAGGGCCCGGTCCAGCCGCGTGGCGGCCTCGTCCAGGCCCGCGGAGCGGTCGGGGGCGGTGATGATCGCCTTCTTGGTGCGCACGCCGCGCACGATCCAGGCGATGCCTTCGACGTAGGGCACGTTCACGAGGGGTTCCTGTCATGGGGCGGCGGGGGCAGGAGTCAGTCTATGCGGCACCGTCCAGGCAGCACACGGCTCGGCCGGTCCGCCCGAAGGCGGACCGGCCGGTGCGATCGCTCCTCTTGTGAGCGTCGCCAGGCGAAGACCGCGAGCATGGCGCCTCCGATGGCGAGCGTCAGGCCTGCGGCAATGATGAACATCAAGGCTCCGTTGCCAGTTTGGATCAGGCCAGTGCCGGTCCCGTTGTCGTCATCCAACGTCGTCGCTCCCGCACTCGGACGAGCGCTCGTCGCATCACCTGTGGACGGGCCGCCAGTGGTCGGTTGGTCCGTGGTGGGCTGGTCCGTGGTGGGCTGGTCCGTGGTGGGCTGGTCAGTCGTCGGCTGGTCCGTCGTGGGCTGATCCGTCGTCGGTTGGTCCGTGGTGGGTTGGTCCGTGGTGGGCTGGTCCGTCGTCGGCTGATCCGTCGTCGGCTGATCCGTCGTCGGCTGATCCGTCGTCGGCTGATCCGTGGTCGGACCACCGGTCGTGGTCGGAGGCACGTCCGGTGCGCATTCCGGCGCAGTGATGTCGTTGGTGTCCATGGTGACCGCACCGGTCTGCGCGAGGGCGCGCCCTTCCAGATCTGCACCGGTGTTCATGGAGATCGATGCGGAGGCCATGATGTTTCCGACGAAGTCGCTGCCGGTCCCCAGGGTCGCCGAACTGCCGACCTGCCAGTAGACATTGCACGGGGAGGCGCCGTTGACGAAGATGACGCTGCTGTTCGGAGCGGTGATGAGTGTGGATTCGATCTGGAAAATGAAGACCGCGTCCGGATTCGCTTGGAGATCGAGCGTCAACGTGCCGGTGACCTCCGCCGCGGCGACCCGGTAGATGCCGGCGGTCAGCACTTCACCGCCCAACTCGTTGTCCTCGATGGTGAACGGGGTCCGTCCGGCCGCGTCGTTGTAGGCGGTGGTGAGATCGCTCTTCGCTTGGAGGGCGACGTCGTCCGCCAGGTGGATCCCTGCCGGGACCATGGCCGCCGTGAAACCCGGAGCGGTACTGCCCGGGTGGACTCCGAGCTTCTGCTCCAGCGTGCTCGCGCCGGTGTTGGTGGCGGTCGAGCCCGCAAGCACCGAGAAGTTCCCGGCCGTCCCCAGACTACCGGGGTGGCTTGGGCTTGGGCGTCCTGCGGATTCCACATCATCCACGCAGCGAAAAGGCCTACGGCCGTAGTTACGGCGAGTAGAGAAGCGAGTCCCCGCCTACGCAATTTCCGCTGCCTTGTAGTCATTGGAATCTCCTTGTCTGCCGCCTCGCACCGAATTCGGCGTCAGAAGGGCGTTTGACTTGGGCGAAACGTGCAACAGCACGCAGTGACCACCCAATCACACTATGGAGTGACAAATTCATACTTTTGGCCCGGCGAAGGTCTGTCGGGTTTCCGATACGACCGGGGATGTACTTCCCGGGACGGGCCTGACCCAGGAGTGGTATGGCGATCACCGCTGCTGAGGCGATGCGGTGGAGCTGGACTGACGGCGAGGGTTGTCGGCATGGAACCACACCTTGCCTCGAAGCCGTCGGCGCTCGCGCGGCTGTCCGAATGGACGCAGCGCCGCCCGCTGATCGCACTCCTCCTCTGGGTCCTCGTGTTCGCCGCGGCGATCGGCGTCTCCGGTGCGGTCGGCTCGGCCTTCGAAGACGACAACTCGATGCCCGGCACCGAGTCGCAGGAGCTCTCCGACCTGCTCGACGAGCGCGCCCCGGAGGCGAACGAGCTCACCGTGCAGGTGGTCTTCGGCGCCGACGACGTGGCCGCCGAGCAGGACCGCGTCGCGGCCTTCCTCGCCGACCTGGCCGATGAACCGGGCGTGACCGGCGTGAGCGACCCGTTCACGGAGTACGGCGCCGTCAGCGAGGACGGCACGGTCGGCTACGCCACGCTGACCTGGGACGGCACCACCGCTGAGGCGGCGGAACTGATCCCCGAGGCCGAGGAGGCCTCAGGTGACGGCCTCCGGTTCGCGCTGGGCGGCGACGTCATCCGTGAAGCGAGCGAAGGCGGCGGCGGTGCGGCTGAAGGCATCGGCATGCTCGCGGCGCTCGTGATCCTCGTGTTCATGTTCGGGTCCCTGCTGGCCGCGAGCCTCCCGCTCATCACCGCGCTGTTCGCGGTGGGCACCGCGTTCTGCCTGTCGATGCTCGTGTCCCATGCGGTCACGCTGCCGACGTTCCTGACGCCCATCATGTTCCTCGTCGGCTTCGGTGTGGGCGTGGACTACGCGCTCCTGATTTTCGCCCGCTTCCGCGCCGAGATCCAGCACGGCGCGAGCCGCAAGGCCGCCGCCGCAACGGCGCTCGACACGGCCGGACGCTCGGTGCTGTTCGCCGGCTCCGTGGTGATCGTGGCGCTCATGGGCCTGTTCGCGCTCGGCCTCGGCTCACTGCAGGCGGTCGCGATCGCGGTGGCGCTCACCGTACTCGTGACGATGCTCGCCTCGGTGACGCTGCTGCCCGCGCTGCTGGCGCTGTTCGGCAAGCGGATCGAGCAGTCGGTGCGCAAGAAGGCCGCGAAGGCCAAGCGCGCCCCGGGCTCGCGCTGGGTGGGCTGGTCGCGGTTCGTGGAGCAGCGGGCGTGGCTCGCGATCGTCCTGGTCACCGCCGGGCTCGCCTTCCTCGCCACCCCGCTGCTGGACCTGCGGCTCGGCTTCGCCGACGCCGGGACCGACACGGAGGGCACGACCAGCCGCGAGGCGTACGACCTGCTCTCCGAGGGGTTCGGGGAGGGCTTCAACGGCCCGCTCATGGTCGTCACCGACGGCACCGAGGCCGAGGCGAACGCCGCCTTCGAGACCATGAACGGGCTCGACACGGTCGAGATGGCCTCGCCGCCGTTCGCGATCGGGGACGACCTGTGGATGTCCACGGTGGTCGGCACCGCCGGACCGGCCGACCAGGCCACGGTGGACCTCGTGCACGAACTGCGCGACGAGGTGCTGAACAAAGTCGAGGGCACGCAGCTCGTGGGCGGCTCCACCGCCGCCGCGATCGACTTCAGCGACATCATGATCGAGAAGGCCCCGCTGTTCCTGCTGTTCGTGGTCGGACTCTCGCTCCTGCTGCTGATGGTCGTGTTCCGGTCCATCCTCATCCCGATCAAGGCCGCGATCCTCAACCTGATGACGATCGGCGCGAGCCTCGGCGTGGTCGCGTGGATCTTCCAGGAGGGCGTGTTCGGCATCCCGGCCGGACCGGTCGAGGCGTTCGTGCCCGTGATGTCGTTCGCGATCATCTTCGGGCTCTCGATGGACTACGAGGTGTTCCTCATGTCGCGGATGCGCGAGGAGTGGCAGCGCACCGGGGACCCGGTCGAGGCGGTCCGCAGGGGCCTGGCGTCGACGGGCGGCGTGGTGACCGCCGCGGCGGCGATCATGATGGCGGTCTTCGGATCGTTCGTCCTCGACGACGCCCGCCTGCTCCAGCAGTTCGGCATCAGCATGGCGGTCGCGATCTTCATCGACGCCTTCGTGATCCGCTGCCTCCTGGTCCCGGCGATCATGAAGGTCATGGGCAGGGGCGCCTGGTGGATGCCGAAGTGGCTCGACAAGGCGATGCCGCACGTCACGGTCGAGCCCGAGACCGAGCCGCGGCCGATCGAACGCGAGACGGCCGCGATCCGCTAGTACCGCAAGGGAACAGGAACACCGCGGTCCCGGCGCTTCGCCGGGGCCGCGGTGCGCTCGGGTTCACCCGGGCTGGGCGGCGGCGGTCCGGATCTTCGCGATCTCATGCGGCTTCGAGAGCCGCATGACCGCGCCGATCTCGGCCATGTACCGGCGCTGCTCGGCGGGGAAGCGCGCGAGCACCGTGGCCGGGTCCGCCAGGAGTTCCGTGTAGATCACGAGTCCATCCGCGTAGAAGAGGTCGACCAGGCGGGGCTCGCCCGCGGGTGTCGCCATCACGTTGCCCGGGTTGCGGTCGAGGCCGCCCCAGTAGGGGATCGCCGCCGCCGCTTCGGCGCTCAGCCGCTCGGCCTCGGCCCTGACCGCCGCGATCGGATCATCGCCCTCGGCGTCCCAGCGCCGCCACACTGCGGCGGCCTGGTCCTTGTCGGCCGGGACCAGGCACTCCATCACCGTGAGCCGCCCGCCGCCCTCGAGCGGGGCGTCGAGCTCGATCCGGGGCAGCAGCGGATTGCCGGCCAGCATGCGGCACAGCCGCACGAACACCGCATAGGCCGGCTCGAACGGGCACACCCTCGCGGCCAGCTCGCCGTCCGGCGAGCGCCACACCGTCGCCCAGTCCCCGACCCCGCACACGTTCCACCCGTCGGCCAGCAGCCATGCGGCCACCTCCCGGTGGTTCAACTCCGCCAGAGCGGCCGGATCGGACAGAAAGCCTCGCAGCGCATCACTCACGCCCGCAGCCTACGCAGCGCCCCCGGGGAGACGAAACGTCTTTTCGCACCGGTGCGGCAACGCGGCTTTCACTGTGTCCGCCCGCGCTTGCCCCTCGCGGGAGCACCGCTCGAGACGGTGCAGTGCGCGGCGGAGCACGTCGGCGTCGCTCTCGCCCTCCTGCGCGAGGGTCCGGATGAGGCGCTCGTCGTCGGCATTGGAGCGGAAGCGGATGAACCTGTGACGAGATTCCGGCGATCGCACGGTCTGCGGTCGGAGGGGTCCGCCGTGTCGCGTTTTCGGGGGAAGACGCACTGTCCGCCCCGGTTGGGTCTAGCCTCGGGGTGGGAAGCGTTATCGCAGGTGGAACGGGGTGGATGCGATGATCGAATTGCTCGCCAGGAACTGGGCGTGGGTGCTGGTTCGCGGTATCTTCACGATCATCTTCGGGGCCATGGCGGTGTTCTGGCCCGGGATCACGCTGTACGTGCTGGTCATCCTCTTCGGCGCCTACGCCATCGTGGACGGCGTCACCTCGATCGCCATGGGCGCCAAGCGTTCCTACGGCCGCGGCTTCCTCATCACCTTGGGCATCGTGGGCATCATCGCCGGGCTGATCGCCCTGCTGTGGCCCGGGCTCAGCGCTCTCGCGCTGCTCTATGTGATCGCGTTCTGGGCGATCATCTCAGGCATCGGCTCGATCGTGAGCGGCTTCGGCCTCTCGCGCGACGCGGGCGGGCGCTGGCTGTTCGTCATCTCCGGCCTCGCCGGGGTCGTCCTGGGCATCCTGCTGCTGATCAACCCGGAGGAGGGCGCGGTCGCGCTGGTCGTGACCATCGGGTTCTTCGCGATCATCTGGGGCTTCTTCACGGTGTTCACGGCCGTGCGGCTGCGGCGCCTGGCCGTGGAGCTTGACGCCCGCCAGGACTTCACGGATATTTAGGAATGTACATATAAGAGCACGGAGCGCGAGGTTGGGCGCGCACTCCTCAGACGACACGGAGCCGCCATGCACCCGCCGCAACACCCCGTCCGCAATGCCGTGAGGGCCGCCTTGGTGGCCCTCACGTCGCTGTTCGCCGTCCTCGCCGCCGCCAACCCGGCATCGGCCGGCGCACCGGTCGGGTTCGCGACCGAAGCACTCGGGGAGGACTACTGCACCCTCTTCGCGACCGCCGGTGAAGCCGAATGGGCCGACATCGCCGTCGAGCCGACGGTGAACGTCACCGGCAAGGCCTGGACCACGTTCTACCGGGACGGCCGCGTCTGCCTGGGCGTCGAGCCGTTCGACCGACACCTCGAATTCATCGCCTACGACAAGGACGCCCCCGTGGACGTCGAGCGCATCGAGATGCCCGACCGCGGCAAGGCGTTCGACTACTCGTTCGCGCTCACCGTGGACGAGACCGCCTCGATCGACTACCTGACCGTGGCCCTCTGCCGCACTGCACCGGTCATCGGGAACCCCTCCCAGCACTGCACCGGGAAGTTCGTCATCACGCCGCCCGCGTAACGGACGCAAGCGAAAGCGGCCCGCGCCTCGCACGGGCCGCTTTCGCTGGAAGGCAGTGGGCCGCTACTGGGCCCAGGCCCGCCACGCGTCGATCTGCTCGCGCACCTGCGCCAGCTGGTCGGCCACCGGCTTCGGGCCCGTCGAACCGGGCGTCGTGCGGCCGGCCAGCGCGCCGTCCACATCGAGCACCGCCTTCACGGTGGGGTCGAGGTGCTCGGAGATGCCCGCCAGGTCGGCGTCGGCGATCTCGTGCAGCTCGATGCCGCGCGCCTCGCAGTGGGCCACGCAGGAGCCGGCGATCTCGTGGGCGCTGCGGAACGGGACGCCCTTGCGCACCAGCCAGTCCGCGATCTCCGTGGCGAGGCTGAACCCGGTCGGGGCCGAGGCGCGCGGGACTTCGACGTTGAACGTCATGGTCGCGACCATGCCCGTGACGGCCGGGAGCAGGAGCGCCAGGTTGTCGAGCGAGTCGAAGACCGGCTCCTTGTCCTCTTGGAGGTCCTTGTTGTACGTGAACGGCAGGCCCTTGAGGGTGACCAGGAGGCCCGTGAGGTTGCCGACGAGGCGGCCCGACTTGCCGCGCGCGAGCTCGGCCACGTCGGGGTTCTTCTTCTGCGGCATGATCGAGGAGCCCGTGGAGAACGCGTCGTCGAGCTTGACCCAGCCGAACTCCTGGCTCGACCAGAGGATGACCTCCTCCCCCAGGCGGGAGAGGTGGATGCCGACCATCGAGCACACGAACAAGAGCTCGGCCGCGAAGTCGCGGTCGGAGACGCCGTCGAGCGAGTTCGCGACGGGGCCGTCGAAGCCGAGCTCCTCGGCCACGGCGACCGGGTCGAGCGGCAGCGACGAGCCCGACAGGGCGCCCGAGCCGAGCGGGGACAGCGCGGCGCGCTTGTCCCAGTCCCGCAGGCGGTCCAGGTCGCGCAGGAGGCCCTGCGCGTGCGCCAGGAGCTGGTGGCCGAGGGTGATCGGCTGGGCGTGCTGGAGGTGGGTCATGCCCGGCGCGGGCGCGTCCACGAGGCCGGCGGCCTGCTCGGTCAGGGCGCTGACGAGGTCGGTGAGGTCGGCGGCGAGGCCCTTGGCGTGGTCGCGGCAGTACAGGCGCAGGTCCGTGGCGATCTGGTCGTTGCGCGAGCGGCCGGCGCGGAGCTTGCCGCCGAGGTCGCCGAGGCGCTCGACGAGGCCGCGTTCGAGCGCGGTGTGCACGTCCTCGTCCGCCACGGTGCCGGTGAAGGCGCCGGAGGCGACGTCCTCGCCGAGTTCGTCGAGGGCGGTGAGCATCGTCGTGAGCTCGTCCGCGGTGAGCAGCCCGGCCCGGTTGAGCACGCGCGCATGGGCTTTGGAGGCCTTGAGGTCGTACGGCGCGAGGCGCCAGTCGAAGCCGATCGAGGCGTTCAGGGCCTCGAGGGCGGCGGCTGGGCCGCCGGAGAAGCGGCCTCCCCACAGTTTCGCCATTACGCCGCGTCTCCCTTGGTGTGCTTGACGGTCATTGCTGGTGCTCCTTGGCGTTGGTCGCCGGCTCGGTCTCGGTGGCGTAGGGGTCGGGGCCCTTGCCGGCCCAGTGCAGCATCTGGTCGGCCACGTGGGCGCCCGTGACGCCGTCGCGGGCGATCACGGCGATCGTGTCGTCGCCGGCGATCGTGCCGATGACGTCGTGCAGGCCCGAGCGGTCGATGGCGCTGGCGAGGTACTGGGCGGCGCCGGGCGGGCAGCGCAGGACGGCCATGTTGCCGGAGTGGTCGGCACCGACGAGGAGTTCGCGCAGGAGCCGCTGGAGGCGGTCCGAGGCGACCTCGGTGTCCCGAAGGGGCCGTTCGCCTTCCGCGAAGATCGAGTAGACGGCCGAGCCGCCGTCGGTGCCGCGCACCTTGACCGCGCCGAGCTCTTCGAGGTCGCGCGAGAGCGTGGCCTGGGTGGCCTCGATGCCGTCGGCGGCGAGGAGGCTCGCGAGCTCGGTCTGCGAGCGGATCGGGCTGCCCGAGATGAGCTCGACGATGCGGGCCTGGCGGGCGGCCTTCGTGGTCGGCTGGTTCATCGTCGCTCGCTCCGGTTCATCGCTGCTCCTTCAGGAGCCAGGCGAGGAGGGCCTTCTGGGCGTGGAGCCGGTTCTCGGCCTGGTCGAACACGCGCGAGTGCGGGCCGTCCATCACCTCGTCGGTGATCTCCTCGCCGCGGTGGGCGGGGAGGCAGTGGAGGACGATCGCGTCGTCGGCGGCGTGCGCGAGGAGTTCGCCGTTGAGCTGGTACGCGGTGAGGGTCTGGATGCGGTTCTCACTGTCGCCCATGCCCATGGAGACCCAGGCGTCGGTGGAGACGACGTCCGCGCCGGTGACGGCTTCGACCGGGTCCGTGGTGACGACCACGGAGCCGCCGGTCTCGGCGTTGATCTCGGCCGCGCGGGCCAGGACCTCGTCCGCGGGCTGGAAGCCCTCGGGCGCGCCGATGCGGACGTGCATGCCGGCCATCGAGCAGGCGATCACCGTGGAGTTGCCCATGTTGAACGCGGCGTCGCCGAGGTAGGCGATGCTCGTGCCCTTGAGCGGCCTGTGCTCGGCGATGGTCTGGAGGTCGGCGAGGAGCTGGCAGGGGTGCCAGCCGTCGGTGAGCGCGTTGACGACCGGGACGCTCGCGTTCGCGGCGAGCTCCTCGATGCGGTCGTCGCCGAAGGTGCGGATCACGATCGCGCTCGTGTACCGCGAGAGGACCCGGGCGGTGTCGGCGACGGTCTCGCCGCGGCCGAGCTGCGTGGACTGGGCGTCGATCACGACCGAGTGCCCGCCGAGTTCACCGATGCCGATGTCGAAGGAGAGCCGGGTGCGGGTCGAGGGCTTCTCGAAGACGACCGCGACGGACTTGGGGCCCGCCAGCGCGCGGAAGCCGTAGCGGTCGGCCTTCATCTTCGCGGCGAGGTCGAGGATCTCGGCCTGCTGCGCGACGGTGAGGTCGTCGTCTTTCAGGAAGTGCTTCGGTTTCGGCGGCGCCGAGTGCTTGGCGGTCACGGTCGGCCTCCAGGGGCATGAGGCTCGCGGGGCGAAGCCCCTCCGGTTTGGGGAGCGGCGTCGTGAAGCGGCGCCGGCGGGTGGGGCGACGGGTGCGGGTGCACGGTGTCGAGGGCTTCGATGAGCTTGTCGCAGAACGCGTCCAGCTCCGCGGCGGTGATGGTGAGCGGGGGCGCGATCCGGACCGTGTCGGGGCGGGGGGCGTTGGCGAGCACGCCGAGGCCGACGAGGTGCTCGACCACTGCGGCCGCGACGGGCTCGGTGAGGTTGACGCCGCGCCACAGCGCCTGGCCGCGGACCTCGGAGACCCGGGGGTCGGCGAGGAGCCGGTCGCCGAGGCGCCGCCCGAGTGCAAGCACGTTCTCGAACAGGTGGTCCCGCTCGATCGTGTCGATCACCGCGAGGGAGGCGGCGCACGCGATCGGGTTGCCGCCGAAGGTGGAGCCGTGCACGCCCTTGGTGAAGAGCGCGGCCGCCTCGTCGGTGGCGAGGACCGCGCCGATCGGGACGCCGCCGCCGAGGCCCTTCGCGAGGGTCACGACGTCGGGGACGATCCCTTCGGCGTGGTGGGCGAACCAGGCGCCGGTGCGCCCGAAGCCGGACTGGATCTCGTCCAGGACCAGGAGCGCGTTGTGCTCGGTGGTCAGTTCCCTTGCGGCCTTGAGGTATCCGGCCGGTGCGGGGATGACGCCGGTCTCGCCCTGGGTGGGTTCGAGGAACACCGCGGACACCGTGTCGTCCACGGCGGCCTTGAGCGCGTCGGCGTCGCCGTAGGGCACGAACACGACGTCGCGGCCGAAGGGCGCGAAGGGTTCGCGGATGGCGGCCTTGCCGGTGATCGACAGCGCGCCGAGGGACCGGCCGTGGAAGCCGTTCTCGGTGGCCACGATCCGGGTCTTGCCGGTGGCGGCGCCGTGGAGGATCGCGAGCTTGAGCGCGGCCTCGTTCGCCTCGGTGCCCGAGTTGCAGAGGAAGGCCTTGCCGGGGTTGCCCCACAGTTCGAGCAGCTTCTCGGCGAGCTCGACCTCCTTCTCGTGCAGGAAGAGGTTCGAGGTGTGGGCGAGGCGGGCGGCCTGCTGGCTGATCGCCTCGACCAGCGCGGGGTGGTTGTGGCCGAGGCTGGAGACGGCGATGCCGCCGATCATGTCCAGGTAGGCGTTGCCGTCCACATCGGTCACGTAGCGGCCCTCGCCCTCGCGGAGGGCGACGGGCGGGAGGCCGTAGTTGCCCATGAGGGCCGCGGTGTACCGGGCCTTGATCTGCTCCGAATAGGTCATTTCGACTCCTGGACCATGGTGCCGACGCCGTCGGTCGTGAAGATCTCCAGCAGGGTGGAGTGGGGGACGCGCCCGTCGATGACGTGCGCCTGGGGGACGCCGCCCTTGACGGCGCGCAGGCAGGCCTCCATCTTGGGGACCATGCCCGCCTGGAGGGAGGGCAGCATCGCCGCGAGCCGGTCGGTGGTGACCTGCCGGAGAAGGCTGGTCCGATCCGGCCAGTTCTCGTAGAGGCCTTCGACGTCGGTGAGGACGATGAGCTTCTGCGCGCCGAGGGCCTCGGCGAGCGCGGCGGCGGCGGTGTCGGCGTTGAGGTTGTAGAGGACGCCGTCGTGGTCGAGGGCCACCGTGGAGACCACGGGGATGCGCCCGGCGTCGATGAGGTCGTCCACGGCCGCGGTGTTGACCGAGGCCACGTCGCCGACGCGGCCGACGTCGACCTGCTCGCCGTCCACGTCCGCCCAGCGGCGCTTCGCGGTGAAGAGCTGGGCGTCCTCGCCGGACATGCCGACGGCGAACGGCCCGTGGTTGTTGATGAGCCCCACCAGCTCCCGACCGACCTGGCCGACCAGGACCATCCGGACCACGTCTGCGGCCTCGGGGGTGGTGACGCGCAGGCCGCCCTTGAACTCGGAGGCGATGTCGAGCCTCGCGAGCATCGAGGAGATCTGCGGGCCGCCGCCGTGCACGACGACGGGCTTGATGCCCACGTAGTGCAGGAACACCATGTCGGCGGCGAACGCGGCCTGCAGCTCGGGGTTGATCATGGCGTTGCCGCCGTACTTGACCACCACGATGGAGCCGGTGAATCGCTGGAGCCACGGCAGGGCCTCGATGAGGGTCTCGGCCTTGCCGAGGGCCTTCTGGAGGTGCGGGGCCAGATCGTCGATCGCGCTCATGTGCTGTACGCCGAATTCTCGTGAACGTAGTCGTGGGACAGGTCGTTGGTCCAGATCGTGGCCGAGGCGGGGCCGTTGTGGAGCTCGATGTCGATCGCCACCTCGCGGCCCTTGAGGTCGACGAGGTCGCGCGGCTCCCCGGCGGCGCCGGCCTTGCAGATCCACACGCCGTTCACGGCGACGTCGACCGCGTCGGCGTCGAAGGGCGCCTTCGAGACGCCGACGGCGGCGAGGATGCGGCCCCAGTTCGGGTCGGAGCCGAACAGGGCGGTCTTGACGAGGTTGTCGCGGGCGACGCAGCGGGCCACCTCGACGGCGTCGTCCTCGGTCGCGGCGCCCGAGACGGTGATCGTGACGTCCTTGGTGGAGCCCTCGGCGTCCGAGAGGAGCTGGTGCGCGAGGTCTTGGCACAGCTCGGTGAGCGCGGTGATGAACGCGTCCGCTTCGGCCTCGACGCCGGAGGCGCCCGAGGCGAGGAGGAGCACGGTGTCGTTGGTCGACATCGAGCCGTCCGAGTCGAGCCGGTCGAACGAGTAGCGGCAGGCGGTGCCCAGCGCGGCGTCGGCGAGCGGCTGGTCGACCACCGCGTCCGTGGTGAGGACGACGAGCATCGTGGCGAGCCCGGGCGCGAGCATGCCCGCGCCCTTGGCGATGCCGCCGACCGACCAGCCCGCAGGGCTGTGGACGACGGCGTTCTTCGCGACGGTGTCCGTGGTCATGATCGCGGTCGCGGCCTGCTCGCCGCCGTCGGCGGTGAGCGCGGCGGCCGCGGCCTCGACGCCGGGCAGGAGCTTGTCCATCGGCAGCTGCTCGCCGATGAGGCCGGTGGAGCAGACGGCGATCTCGACGGCGCCGCAGCCGAGGAGCTCGGCGGTCTTCTCGGCCGTGGTGTGCGTGTTCTGGAAGCCCTGCGCGCCGGTGCAGGCGTTCGCGCCGCCCGAGTTGAGGACGACGGCCTTGAGTTGACCGGTGGTGAGCACCTGCTGGGTCCACTTGACCGGGGCGGCCTTCACGCGGTTGCCGGTGAAGCGGCCCGCGGCGACCTGCAGCGGGCCCTCGTTCACGACGAGCGCCATGTCCGGCCTGCCGGAGGCCTTGAGCCCGGCGGTGACGCCGGAGGCCTTGAAGCCCTTGGGGGTCGTGATGGTCACGGTGCCACTCCGTTCACGGTGAGGCCCGCGGCCTCGGGGAGGCCGAGCATGAGGTTGACGCACTGCACGACCTGGCCGGCCGCGCCCTTGCCGAGGTTGTCGATCGCCGCGGTCACGATGATCCGGCCCGAGTCCTTGTCCACAGTGCCCTGGAGCTGCACGGCGTTCGTGCCGAATGTGGAGGCCGTCGAGGGCCACTGGCCTTCGCGCAGGACGCGCACGAAGTGCTCGCCGTCGTAGGCCTTCACCAGTGCCGCGTGCACGTCGGCGGCGAGCACGTCGCCCGCGGCCTTGGCGGTCACCGTGGAGATGATGCCGCGCGGCATCGGCGCCAGCAGCGGCGTCATCGAGATCGAGGCGGCCCCGGAGGCCTGCTTGATCTCGGGCACGTGCTGGTGCGCGCCCACTTTGTACGGGCTCATCGCGCCCATGACCTCGCTGGCGAGGAGGTTCTTCTTGGGGGCGTTGCCCGCGCCGGAGGTGCCGGAGGCGGCGACGACCACGACGTCCTCGGGTGAGGCGATCCCCGCGTCGAGGAGCGGCCGCAGGGCGAGGATGGTGGCGACGGCGTAGCAGCCGGTCGCGGCGACCCGTGTCGAAGCGGCGATGGCCTCACGCTGGCCGGGCAGCTCGGGGAGGCCGTACGTCCAGGTCCCGGCGTGCGGGCCCGGGTAGTAGGCTTCCCAGGCCGCGGCGTCCTCGAGCCGGTGGTCGGCCCCGAGGTCCACGATCTTCTGGTCGGCCGGGAGCTGGGCGGCGAGCGCGGCCGACTGCCCGTGCGGGAGGGTCATGACGACCAGGTCGGCCTCGGCGAAGGCCTCCGGGGTGGTCGGGGTGAAGCGTCGGTCGCCGTACGCGGTGAGGTGGGGGTGGACTGCGGTGATGTACTCACCGGCGTTGCTGTGCGCGCCTGCTGCGACGACGTCGAGCTGCGGGTGGTCGGCGAGCAGCCGGAGCACCTCGCCCCCGGCGTAACCGCTGGCACCCGCCACGGCGACCTGAAAAGTCACTGGAAACCTCCATGCTGAATGACTATGCAGAGTACTGTATCAGCATTCAGGCGTGACGGCACGGTCATATTCCGGACACTGGGACGTGATCATCGCCCTGTCCCCACGCGACGACCGCCGACCCGCCGCCAAGGCTCCGCCCCGGCCTCAGCGCCCCTGCTCACGGGCGATTTCCGGCTGCCAGGACCCCCACTCATTCTCTCAGCGAGTCTGCTCGCGAGCGACAACCGCCCGGTGGCCGCGTCGGCCCCGCCCTCAGCGTCCCTGCTCGCGGGCGACATCCGACCGTCGGCCGCCAAGGCCCCGCCCTGCCTTCAGCGCGCCTGCTCGCGGGCGACATCCGACCGTCGGCCGCCAAGGCCCCGCCCTGCCTTCAGCGCGCCTGCTCGCGGGCGACATCCGACCGTCGGCCGCCAAGGCCCCGCCCTGCTTTCAGCGCGCCTGCTCGCGGGCAAAGATGGCCGCCTGCACGCGACTGGCCAGGCCGAGCTTCGCGAGCACGCGCGTGACGTGCGACTTCACCGTCGCCTCGGCCATGCCGAGCTCCCCCGCGATCTCCGCGTTCGACATGCCCTCGCCGATGAGCGCGAGCACCTCGGTCTCGCGCGGCGTGAGGTTCGCCAGGCCCGCGCCGTCGACCGCGATCGGCGCGTAAGCCGGGCGCGAGCGCGCGAACTCGGTGATGAGGCCGCGCGTGACCGCCGGGGAGATGAGCCCGTCACCGCGCGCGATCGTGCGCACCGCCTCGACCAGGGTCTCGGCGTCCGCGTCTTTGAGCAGGTACCCGCTGGCCCCGGCCCGGAGCGCGTCGAACACGTTCTCGTCCTCGCCGTAACTGGTCAGCACGAGCACGTCCGCGACGCCGCGCAGTTCGGCCGCGGCGGCGATCCCGTCCTTGCGTGGCATCCGGATGTCCATGACGACCACATCGGGGTGGAGTTCCCTCGCGAGCGCCACGGCCTCGACGCCGTCGGCGGCCTCGCCGACCACCTCGATCTCCTCGGCGCTGTCCAGGAGCATCCGCAGCCCGGCGCGGACCGCCGCGTGGTCGTCGGCGAGCAGGACCTTGATCATCGGTGTTGGCTCCGTTTCGGGAATCGGCTTGCTCCAGCAGGTTGTGACACGGGCTCCTCGAGTCCCCCGGTGGGGATCTCGGCGCGCACCCGCCAGCGGCGGCCCTCGGGCCCGGCCCGGACCTCGCCGCCGAGGAGGCGCACCCGCTCGGTCATACCGACCAGGCCCGAACCCCCGCTGAGCAGGTCGCCGGACCCGGGGCGCACCGCGTTCTCGACCTCGACCTCGATCCACGCCTCCTCGTAGCGGATCGCGACCGAGGCGTCCGAGCCGTACTTCAGCACGTTCGTCAGCGCCTCCTGCACCACCCGGTAGGCGGTGAGCTCCACCTCGCCCGGCAGCGGCCGCGCGGTCCCCTCCACGGCGAAGTCCACGTCGAGGCCGGCCTTGCGCATCCGCTCGACCAGCTCGGGCACCTGGTCGAGCCGGAACGACGCCAGCTCCTCGCCCGCGGCGCCGTCGGCGGCCCGCAGCAGGCCGATGATGCGCCGCAGTTCCGCCAGGCCCTCCACACTCGAGGAGCGGATCGCGGCCACCGAGGTCCGCACCGTCTCGGCGTCCAGGTCCTTGCGGGCCTGGAGCGCCGTTGACTGCAAGGCGATCGCCGAGAGGTAGTTGGCGACGGTGTCGTGCAGCTCCCGCGCCATGAGGGTGCGCTCGCGCAGCACCGCCTCGCGGCGGCGCACGTCCGCGAGCCGCGCGGTCTGCTCGGCCCGCTCGGACTCCAGCGCCGCCCGCTCATGGGCCTGGCGCACGATGATCGCCGAGGAGATCGGCGAGATGAGGACCAGCGCGGCGATCGCCAGCATGCTGATCGTCGCGGCGGCCCGGCCGTCCGTCGCCGCGATGTACACCCCGGTGGCCAGCACCGCGGCGACCGCGATCGGCACCATGATCCGCACCCCGCGCCGCGAGCCGTACCGGGCGTACGCGTACAGGTTCTCGCTGAACACGAACACGACCGCGAGGGAGAACCCGATCACGATCTCGGCGCCGAAGCCGATCAGGCCGAGGGCGAGGGTCATCCCGGGCCAGGTGCGGCGCAGCACGACGCCCGCGCAGACCAGGGCCAGCGGGACGAACCGCACCGCCTGCGGCACTTCGAAGCCGAACCGCTCGTAGCTGCCGAGGGCGAGGAGGGCCGAGCCCACGGTGAACAGCAGGACGGCGGCGATCACGGAGGGGCGCTGCACGCCGCGGAAGCGGTCGGCGAGGGAGCGGCGCGGCGGACTGGTCATGGATCCATCCCATCATGTCCGGGAAGTCGCGGCCTCAGTCTGGATGCCTAACCGCGCCTCCGACTTTGGTCGCACCCGCCTCGGGGGCACCACGTTCGTGCGGCGATGATGAACCCGTGTCCGAACAGGAAAGCCCCTCAATGAACGGCGCGGCCCCGGCCGACGTCGAATGGGCCCGCTACACCGGCCCCGTCCGCACCCTCGTGCTCCTCAACTCGCTCCTGGCCCTCGCCCTGGAACTGGCCATGTTCGGCTTCGTCGTGTGGTGGGTCCTCGCACTCGACCTGCCGATGCCGGCGCGCCTTCCCCTCGCGATCGTGGTCTTCGGCGTGTTCGCGGCCCTCTGGGGGCTGCTGGTCTCGCCCAAGGCCCGCTACCCTTTGCCGACGGCGGGGACCGTCGTGTTCAAACTGGCCGCGTACGGCGCCAGCGCGCTGGCCCTGTGGGGCGTGGGCCATCCGGCCGCGGCCGCCGCGTTCGCGGTCCTCGCGGCCGCGAACACGGCGGTGATCACGTACGTCAGGCGGCGCTCTTAAACGGCACCGACCAGCAGCCTGAAGGCCCAGGTCGGGTCGTCAGTAGGGAAGTCGCTGTACCAGTCGCCGTTCTCCAGCTCGTTCACTGCGGAGCCGATGATCGCGATCCAGATGATGTAGTACGCGATCCAGACGATGGTCGCGGCGACGCCGATCCAGCCGAGCACGACGCCCGCGGTGGCCATGCCGTCGCCCTGCTCCCCCGTCTCGCGGATCTGGCGCTTCGCAATGTTGCCGAAGATGAGCGCGAGGATGCCGATCGGGCTGCACACGCCGACGATGCCGCAGATCATCGCCGCGATCGCCATGCCGTTCGTGGGGCGCGGCGGCACGTACGGCGGGTACCCGTAGGGCGGCGGCGCATACGGCGCGTAGGGGACGTACGGCGGCTGGGCGGGCTGCTGGTACGGCTGCTGCGGGTCCTGGGGCTGGGAGTACGGGTCGGGCATGGTCATCGGGGGCACCTCTCAGAATGAACTGCCATCAGCTTAAGCGCTCCGAGCCAGGCCCTCGGGCCCCCGCGTCCGCCGTCTCGAGCGCGGTGCCCTCGCGCAGCTCGCGTTCGCGGTCGAGCAGGGGCGCGAGCGCCCACCAGGTGAAGACGGCCACGGCCGCGCCGGTGGCCGAGCCCGCGACCGTGTCGGTGAGCCAGTGGGCGTGCTGCCAGTTCCGGGCGAGCATCATGGCGCAGGTCAGCACGACCGCGACCGGCCACCAGCGCCGCAGGTGCCGGGCCGGGACCACCAGCACGGCGATGACGACGACGATCGCGGCCATCCGGGAGCTGTGTCCCGAGGGGAACGCCCACGAGTCGGTGTCCACAGTGATGTCGGCCGGGCGGGGCCGCTCCCCCACGGCCTTGCCCACGTCGGTGACGAGTTTGGTCGCCGCGAGCGTCGCGCAGGCGTAGACGGCCGAGCGCCAGCGCCGCACCAGGAGCAGCGCGACGATGCCGACCGCGCCGAGGACCAGGCCGAGCCCGCCGCCGAGGTGGTTGAAGCACTCCGCGACTTGCCAGAGCGGGCTGTCGGCAGGGCTGCCGACGAGGCCGTTCCACCAGTCGTCGAGGCCCTGCCACGGCGGCCCGGTCGGGTCGGTGCGCACCCAGATCGCGTCGCCGAGCACGGCCAGCGGCACGGCGATCGAGAGGACCAGGAGCAGCCGCGATCGCGGGAAGCCGTTGGGAGTCATGCGCGGCATCGTATCCGAGGAGCTCAGCACCAGGGCCAGTCGCACGACTCGGAGGTCGAGGGCTCCGGTTCGGGCTCGTCCGAGGTCGAGGGTTCGGGCTCGGGTTCGGAGGAAGTGGGGTCGGGGTCGGGGTCGGGCGCTTCGCTGGTGTCGTCGGGCGAGGGCGAGTCGGAGGCGCTCGGCGAGGCGGAGGTCTCCCCGCCGCAGCCTTCGGCGTCGGGGTTGGCCTCGCAGTACGCGCTGTCGGGGTCGATCTGGCCGTCGTCGCCGACGATGTCCTCGGTGAGGTCCTCGCCTTCGCCGGAGGCTCCGGGCAGCTGCTCGGCCTCGTAGTCGTTCGTCTCGATGGCGGTGTCGATCACGGTGCGCCACAGCGACACCCCGCCGGCGGCGGCGGCTTCGCCGTTGGCCCAGGCGGCGACGCTCAGCTGCGGTATCGCGCCGACGAACCAGGACTGGGTGGTCTCGCCGTAGTAGTCGGCGCCCACGCCGAAGAAGTCGCGGTCCTCGATGGCCTCGGCTTCGCCGAGGCCCAGGAACTGCAGGTCTTGGGCGGTGGTCTCGGCGATCGCCTGGTTCGTGGCGACCTCCTGCCCGGGCGGGACCTCCTCGTCGCCCGTGTCGATGACGCGCTCGATGAAGTGGGTGTCGGCCTGGAGGCCGCCTGCGGCGATGGTGGCGTAGACGCCCGCCATGTCGACGACGCTCACGGGGTAGGTGCCGAAGTCGGCGGCGCTGAGCCCGCCGTACTCGCCCGTGCCCAAGTCGTAGACCGTGCCTTTCCCGTCGGCGATGGTGTTGAGCCCCATGCGGTGCGCGGTGTCGAGCACGGCTTGGACGCCGTACTTCTCGGCGACGGCGTCCATCGCCCCGGTCCGCGACTCCTGGACGGCCTCGGCGAGCCTCACGTCGTTGTCCTCGTCGCTCCACCAGGAGTCGATGGAGGCGCCGCCTTCGAGTGCGGTGGCGGCGGTGATCATGTCGAACACCGAGGACGGGGGGTGGGGTGCGGCGGCGCCGACCTGGTCGGTGCCGGTGCTGCGCTCCGCGCCGTAGTAGCAGCGCACCGCGCCCGTGCCGGGTTCGACGGCGACGACGCCGGCCTCGCCGGAGGTCTGCTCGGCGGCCTCTTGGAGGGCCTGGTCGAGGGTGAGGACGACGCGGAGGCCGTCGGGCCGGACGGCCTCGTCGTAGAGCTGCTCGGGGGTGAGGCCGTAGCGCGCTTCGAGTTCGGCGTTGATCTGCTCGACCAGTGAGGGGTGCCGGTCGGCGAAGTCGTCGGGGAGGGCCTGGCCGCCCGCGTAGAGGTAGGCGGCGTCCTCCTGGTCGGCGCCGCCCTGGCCGCCGTCGGGGAGGTTGCCGAGCACGATGGTCACGCCGATGGCGATCACGAGGCCGACGGCGCCCGCGACGGCCAGGTGCAGCCGGTTGAGTTCGAGGTCGTCGCGGTCGCCGGGCAAGGGGATCGCGACGGCCGATGCGCCGGCGGCGCGGCGTTTGCCGCTGTAGCCGGCGCCGCGGGGCGCGGCTCGGCGGTGCCCGGACGAACCGCCCTGCTCCGAGCCGGTCCGCCTCCGCCGCCCGCCGACGCGAGAGGGGTTCCCGTTATTCACACCACGTACCTTAAAAGGCGCGGACCATGCGCTAACCCCCGGCTCAGCGTTAACTGCGCGTAACCATCCGATTTGGACATGCAAATGGGGCGCCCCATCGCACCTGCGATGACGCGCCCCAAGGCTTTTTCGGAGGTCAATCCCGAATGGCCGCACCGAACCGCTCGGCCGCGACCGCTACTGCGGCGTCGCGCACGGCCACGCCCTCCTCGTTCGTGAGGGTCCGGTCGGCGGCGCGCAGCTCCAGTTTGAACGCGAGGGACTTCTTGCCCTCACCGAGCTTCGCGTCGCGGTAGACGTCGAAGAGCCGCAGCGAGTCGAGCAGTTCGCCCGCGCCTTCGCGAAGCGCCGCCTCGACGTCGCCGGCCGGGACCGGCTCGGCGACGACGATCGCCACGTCGATGAGCGTGGCCGGGAAGTGCGAGATCACCGGCGCGGGCGCCAGGTCGGGCAGCGGCAGGGCCGTCAGGTCCAGCTCCATCGCGGCGGTGCGCCGGGGCAGGCCCAGGCGCTCGCAGACCTCCGGGTGCAGTTCGCCGGCGTGGCCGACGGGAATGCCGCCCACCCGCAGCTCCGCGCACCGGCCCGGGTGCCACGGCGCGGCCTCCCCTTGGGTCACTTCGAGACGCACGCCCGATGCCGCGGCCACGACCTCGGCGGCCTCGACCGCGTCGGCCCAGTCGACCGCGCGTCCGGGCGCGTCGACGCCGGCGGGCACGGCCTGGCCGCACAGCACGGCCGCGACATGCCGCGGCTGCACCGGCAGCCGCCGGATCGCGGCCGCGATGGCCTCGTCCTCGGGCCGCTTGGAGACGGGCAGCTCGACCACCGCGAGGTCGCTCCAGCCCTCGGCGGGCTGGAAGACCAGGCCCTCCTCGAAGACCGCGAGGTCCTTCGCGCCGCGCGCCAGGTTGATGCGCACCGCGTTCACCAGGCTGGCGAGCACGGTGGTGCGCAGCAGCGGCGCCGCGTCGTCGAGCGGGTTGAGCACCGCGACGGCCTCGCGCTGCGGGTCCTTCTCGTCCAGGCCCAGCTCGTCGGCGCGGTCGCGCGAGACGAACGGGAACGTGTAGGTCTCCGTGAACCCGTTGTCCGCCAAGGCCCGCGCCACGCGGCGGCGGCGCCGCTGCGAGGAGGTCAGGCCGGTCCCGGCGATCGCGCGCGGGATGCTCGACGGGATGTGGCCGTAGCCGTGGAGGCGGGCCACCTCCTCCACGAGGTCGACCGGGTCGGTCAGGTCGGGGCGCCACGAGGCGGGCACCACCGTGAGGACGTCGCCGCCCTCCACAGTGCCTTCCTTGACGATCCCGCCGACGACCTCGCATCCGGCCGCTTCGAGCATCGCCACGATCAGGTCGCGGCCGTAGTCCACGCCCACGGTGCGGGAGGGCAGGTCGACGGGCATGACGATCGGCGTGATCGGCTCCCGGTTGTCGATGTCGGCCACGGCGTCCACGAGGGTCCCGCCGCCGTACTCGACCAGGAGGTCGGCCGCGCGCTGGGCGGCGAGCAGCGAGATCGCCGCGTCCGCGCCGCGCTCGTAGCGCTTGGACGCCTCGGAGGTGAGCCTGTGCCGCCGCGAGGTGCGGGCGATCGAGGTCGGGTTCCAGTGCGCCGCTTCGATGAGCACGTTGCGCGTGGTCGGCCCGACCTCGGAGGTCTGGCCGCCCATGACGCCGGCGAGCGAGAGCGGGCCGGTCCCGTCGGTGATGACCATGTCCTCGGGGTCGAGCTTGCGCACCACGTCGTCGAGCGTCTTCAGGGTCTCCCCCGGCTTCGCCCGGCGCACGACCATGACGTCCTCGAGCGCGTCGCGGTCGAAGGCGTGCAGCGGGTGCCCCAGTTCGAGCATGAGGTAGTTCGTGACGTCCACGGCCAGGCCCAGCGGGCGCATCCCGGCCTGGGTGAGCCGCTTGGCCATCCACTCCGGCGACTCGGCGTTGGCGTCCACGTCGCGCACCTCGCGCAGCGTGAAGCGCGTGCAGCCGTCGGTCTCGACCCGCACCGGGTAGGGCGGGTGCTCGGTCGCGGCGGGCTCCACGGCTTTCGCGGCCGGGTCGGTGAACGCGACGCCGAGGCGGTGCGCGACCTCGCGGGCGATGCCGCGCACGGAGAAGCAGTAGCCCATGTCCGGGGTGATCGCCAGCTCGAACACGACGTCGTCGAGGCCGACGACCGGGCGCGCGTCCTCGCCGACGGTGCCGCTCTCGAGGACGATGATGCCCTCGTGGTCGTCGGAGACGCCGAGTTCGCGGGCCGAGCAGATCATGCCGTCCGAGAGGCGGCCGTAGGTCTTGCGCGAACCGATCTTGAAGCCGCCCGGCAGTTCGGCGCCGGGCAGCGCCACGACGACGAGGTCGCCCTCGTTGAAGTTCCGCGCGCCGCAGATGACCGAGCGCGGCTCGGCCTCGCCGACCTCGACCCAGCAGTGGCGGATCGGCTTCTTGAACTCGGTCAGCTCCTCGATGGAGGCGACGCGGCCGACCACGAGCGGGCCGGTCACGCGGCCGCGCAGGTCGTCGACCTCTTCGACCTCGAGCCCGGCCTCCACCAGGGCGGCGTCGAGCGCCTCAGTGCTCAGGTCCGCGGGCAGGGCGGCGTACTCGGCGAGCCAGGAAACGGGAATCCTCATCGTCTACTCCTCCACCTTCAGCCCGGCGGGGAACCGGACGTCGCCGTCGATGATGTCGCGCAGGTCGGTGATGCCGTGGCGCAGCATGAGCGCGCGCTCCACGCCCATCCCGAACGCGAAGCCCGAGTACACGTCGGGGTCGATCCCGCAGGCGCGCAGCACGCGCGGGTTGACCATGCCGCAGCCGCCCCACTCGATCCAGCGCGGCCCGTCCTTGTGCGCGGCGAACCAGACGTCGACCTCGGCGCTCGGCTCGGTGAACGGGAAGTACGAGGGGCGCAGGCGCGTGACGGCCTCGTCCCCGAAGACCGACTTCGCGAAGTGGTCGAGCGTGCCCTTGAGGTCGGCCATGGTGATGCCCTTGTCGACCACGAGGCCCTCGGTCTGGTGGAACACCGGCGAGTGCGTCGCGTCGACCTCGTCGGTGCGGTACACGCGGCCGGGCGCGACCGTGTAGATCGGCGGCTCCTGCGTGAGCATCGTGTGGATCTGCACGGTGGAGGTGTGCGTGCGCAGCACCATGTTCGAGCCGTACTCGCCCTTGCCGTCGGCGATGTGGAACGTGTCCATCATGGTCCGGGCCGGGTGGTCGGGGTGGATGTTGAGCGCGTCGAAGTTGAACCACTCGAGCTCGACCTCGGGGCCTTCGCCGATCTCGTAGCCCATGGCGACGAACAGGTCGGCGATGCGGTCCATCTGGACGTTGATCGGGTGGCGCGCGCCTTCGCGGCGGCGGGCCGTGCGGGCCGTGACGTCGACGGTCTCCTCGCGGAGGATGCGCGCGGCCTCGGCGGCCTTGAGGATCTCCTCGCGGGCCTCGTACAGGCCGGTGATCTCGGTGCGGGCGGCGTTCACGTTGCGGCCGGCCTCACCGCGCTCCTTGCCCGGGATCGAACCGATCGCCCTGCGGGCCAAGGAAACCGGTGCCTTGTCGCCAAGCGTGGCGGACTTGGCGGCGGCGAGTTCCTCAAGGTTGGAGGCGGCCGCGATGATCGCGGCGGCGTCCTTGACGGCCCCGGCGAGGGCCTCGGGCTGGAGCAGGCCAGCCTCAATGTCTGTGCTCATAACGTCTTTCTCCTGGCGGGACCTAAAGGAGTCTAGAAAAGGCAGGCGGCTCGGCCGCAGCCCGCTAGGGAGACGTGGACGACTAACGCCACAGCCCGCACCCGGCGGGCTGGATAAATTCGCGAGAGCCGATCGACATGCCACGAGTCTAACTTCCGGCGCTGGGCGGCCGCACTCGCGTAAAGGCAAACCCCGGCCGCGACGGCCAGGTTCAGGCTCTCGGCCTTGCCCCAGATCGGGACGCCCACCTTGCGGTGCGCCAAAGCAGCGGTGGCCTCGTCGAGGCCGTGGGCCTCGGAGCCGAACAGCCACACCGTGGGCGCGGCCAGGTCTCCGGCACTGTCCAGGGCGTACAGGTCGTCCCCGTCGGCCGCAGCGGCGAGGATCTGGGCGTGCGGGAAGAGGTCGAGCGCGTCGGCCGTGTCCGCCGCCCGGACCACCGGCAGGTGGAACAGGCTCCCGGCGGAGGAGCGCACGCACTTGCCGTTGTACGGGTCGACCGAGTCGGTGGCGAAGACCACGCAGTCGGCGCCGGCCGCATCGGCGGCGCGCAGCACCGTGCCGGCGTTGCCCGGGTCGGTGATGCCGTGGAGGACCGCGACCAGGGCCGGCTCCTCGGGAAGCGACTGATCGAGGAACCTGCAGACCGCGACGAGCCCCTGCGGGGTCACGGTCTCGGCCAGCGCGGCCAGGCCGTCGTCGGTGCACGCGTGCACGTGGGCGCCCGCGGTGACGGCGGCATCGATCAGGTCCGAGTGGCGCGTGTCGGCGTCGAGGTCGTAGAAGAGGTCTTCCACCACTCCGGCGCCGATGGCCTCGCGGACGGCCTGGGGCCCTTCGGCGAGGAAGCGCTCGGCCTTGTCGCGGGCGCGGCGGCGCTGGAGCTTGCGGGCATTGACGACCCGGGACGACCGCGCGGTGAGCGCGTCCGTCCCGGGTGGGTCAAGTTGCATCTACTGCTCGGCGGGAGCGTTGACGTCCGCGGGGAGGGCCTTGCGGGCGACCTCGACGAGGGCGGTGAACGCCGCCGCGTCGTTGACGGCCAGCTCGGCGAGGATCTTGCGGTCCACCTCGACCTCGGCGAGGGACAGGCCCTGCATGAAGCGGTTGTAGGTGATGCCGTTCGCGCGGGCGGCCGCGTTGATGCGGGTGATCCACAGCTTGCGGAACTCGCGCTTGCGGTTCTTGCGGTCGCGGTACGAGTACGTGTACGAGTGGAGCAGCTGCTCCTTGGCCTTGCGGTACAGGCGCGAGCGCTGCCCGCGGTAACCCTTGGCCTCTTCGAGTACGACGCGGCGCTTCTTCTTGGCGTTCACCGAACGCTTGACGCGTGCCACAGTTCAGTCTCCTTGCGTTTAAAGCGGATGGGTGGTCAAACGGAGCGGGCTAGAGGCCCAGCAGCTTCCGGACCTGCTTCTGGTCGGCGGGGGCGACTTCGCCGCGGCCCTGCTGCTCGCGCTTGAACCGACCGCTCTTGTGCTCCATGAGGTGGTTCTTGCCGGCCTTGCGGCGCATCAGCTTGCCGGAGCCGGTCACCTTGAACCGCTTCTTGGCACCGCTGTGGGTCTTCATCTTCGGCATCGTGCTTCTCCTCTGTGTTCAATGCCGGTCGGGGCGGGCGCGCTACGGCGCCCGCGTCCGGCCGGTGAGTCAGGTGCTCGGGGTCAGGCCTCGGGCTGCTTCTCGGCGGGCTCCGTGGCGGGTGCCTCTGCAGGCGCCTCGTCCGGGGCTTCCGCAGGAGCCTCCGCGGCGACCTCCTCGGGAGCCTCCGCCGGAGTCTCCTCAGGGGCCGCGGCCGGGGCCGCCTCGGCGTCGCCGCCGCGGCTCTTGCGTCCGCCGCCACCGCTGCCGCCGCTGGCCTTGATGATCTCGCCCTTGGGGCGGATCGGAGCCACGACCATGATCATGTTGCGGCCGTCCTGCTTCGCGGCCGATTCGATGATCGCGAGGTCGGACAGCTCTTCCGCGAGCTTGTCCAGCAGGCGCCGGCCGAGCTCAGGGCGCGACTGCTCGCGACCGCGGAACATGATGGTGATCTTGACCTTGTCCCCGGCCGTGAGGAACCGCACGATGTGACCCTTTTTGGTCTCGTAGTCGTGCTTGTCGATCTTCGGCCGGAGCTTCATCTCTTTGATGACGGTCTGCTGCTGGTTCCGGCGCGAGGCGCGGGCCTTCTGGGCGGACTCGTACTTGTACTTGCCGTAGTCCATGAGCTTGCAGACCGGCGGGCGGGCGGTGGGTGCGACTTCGACCAGGTCCAGGTCGACGTCGGCGGCCAGCTGCAGAGCCTTGTCGATCGACACGATGCCGACCTGCTCTCCTGCCGGGCCGACCAGGCGCACTTCCTTGGTCCGAATCTGGTCGTTAATACGCAGATCGCTGATGGGGCCTCCTTGGTTCGCGATTCTCGCCGATGTCAACATCGGCGCCCCTGTGGCTGTTCCGGTCGTCGGGGCGGGAGCCCCGGCGGCTTGTCGGTGCAAGCGTGACCCAGCACAGGCCTCACGCGAGTGAGGTCCCCAAAAGAAAAGACCCCGGCGTCAGCCAGGGTCCACTCCAAGGGCACGGCGATCATGTCGCCGTACGTGACCCGTTCACCTGTCGGATCCCCCGTGAGGGGGTCCCGGCTGCGGGTGGGAGCTGGACTCCGCTTGCGGCACCGCTCGCCATACTGGATGGCACGGTGCGATCGACACGCAATACTAGCACCTAGCTGCGGGACTGCTCCAAGAGCGCTCGCAGGTGTTTGATCGCCGCCACAGCCCGTTCCTTGTCGCTGACCTGTACGGCCATGATCGACATCTCGTCGTCGTCCGCGAGTTCCACGGTGGCCCAAGTCATCTTGTCCGTGAAGTTGATCGCGGTGACGACCTGCCACGGGAAGTAGCGCTTGGAGGCGACGTTGGTCACCTCGATGCCCTTCTCGTCGGCGCGCACGCGCAGGCGCAGGAAGCTGAGGGCGATGCCGGCCCCGATGACGCCGAGGCCGATCATGGCGATCTGGTCGACCCAGGTGATCGCGCCGCCCTCGTAGGTCTGCTCGCCGAGGGTGAAGGAGAGGGCGGTGAAGCCGCCGAACGCGACGGCCGCCCCGATCCAGGCGCCGATGCGGGACTTGCGGGGTCGGTAGTCAAGTCGACCGAGATCGCTCATGGTCTGCTCCTGTACGGCGGTCACGCGCGCTCCTCCATTGTCCTTCGGTTCACGGCTCAAGGCAATTGGTCGATCTCGAGGCTCGAGTCGAATGCAAGCAGCGTCTTCGGCTCGCCCGTCACGATGGGCCAGCCGGGGCGGTTCAGGCCACACCACGCGACGTGTCCGGCGGCGATGTTGCCGTGCTGGCGCGAGCGCGAGAGCATGAGGCCGACGTCGCGGGCGGACTTCTGGTCGAGGTCCATCACGACGGTGACGGGGAGGCCGAGGAGCACGAGCAGGGCGTCGCGGTCGCGGCGGCGGGCCTGCGACCAGGCCTCGGCGAGGGCCCCGGAGGGGATCGCGAGGACCACGTTCTGCTCGAGCGCGGTGAAGACGACGGCCTGCGGGTACGGCATGGAGGTGGCGAAACCGACGATGGCGGACACGTCCAGGATGCGGCCGCCGATCACGTATCGGCCTCTCCTTCTTTGTCGTCGACGCCGAGCTTCTCGCGGGCCCACGCCAGGTGCTCGGCGCTGGGGGCGCTGCCCTTGCGCTCGAAGAGGTCCTGGAGCTCGCTGAGCGAGCGGTCGCGCTCGAGGCGCTCGGCGACGGCGGCGGCGACGTACTCGTCGACCGAGGAGGCCCGCCCGACCGCGACGAGGCGGCGGATCTGCTCGAGCTGGGAGCCGGAGAGCGTGACGCTCGGCCTCGTGGGCCCGGCACCCGCGCCGGCGGGAGGATTGAGCGACGAATTGGCGCGATCGGTCACGATTTCCAGGGTAGCGGTGGCTCGGCCGTTCGCACTAGCCGCCATCGCGGTCTCACGTCAGTAGTACGGTCGTGTTGAGGCACATCCACCTCACTTCGGCGAAGCTTGCGAGCCGAACATTGGCGCAGTGCACACGGTTGGGAAGGACCTGTCATGGCTGAGAAGAAGTCCGGCGAGCGGCCCCACGACCCCAAGTTCCCCGAGAAGTTCCTGAACTTCATGCGCACGGGCTGGGGCGCGACGGAGCTCGACGTGGCCGAGTCGGCCCAGGCGCCCTACACGGCCCGCCGCCGCGAGGCGGTCTCGGCGGCCTTCCCGGGCGAGACGGTCATCGTCCCCACGGGGGCCGAGAAGACCCGCTCGAACGACACCTTCTTCCGCTTCCGCGCGGGCTCGGACTTCGCGTGGCTCACCGGCGACCTCGACCCCGAGGGCGTGCTGGTGCTGCACTCGAACGGGTCCGGCCACGACGCGGTGCTGTACCGGCGCCCGCGCAAGGGCTACGACTCGGACGAGTTCTTCCGCTCCGCGAAATACGGCGAGCTGTGGATCGGCCGCAAGCGCTCCCTGCAGGAGACCAGTGTCGAGCTGGGCATCGAGGTCCGCGACGTGGAGCGCCTGGAGAGCGAGCTGCACGGCCTGGAGCGCGGCAAGGTGCGCGTGCTGCGCGGCTTCGACGCCGGCGTGGACGCGCACTTCGCGGCCGAGGAGCCGGCCCTGGGCGCCGAAGGCCACCCGCTGATGACCCGCGACGGCGAACTCGCCGCGGTGCTCTCGGAGCTGCGCCTGGTCAAGGACGCGTGGGAGCTGGAGCAGCTGCAGGACGCGATCGACATCACCGTGCGCGGCTTCGAGGACGTGGCGCGCGTGCTGCCCTCGAGCGGCTCGATCCCCGAGCGCGCCCTGGAAGGCGTGTTCGGGCTGCGGTCGCGCCTGGAGGGCAACGGCCTCGGGTACGACTCGATCGTGGGCGCCGGATCGCACGCGACGACCCTGCACTGGATCACCAACGACGGCCGCACCACGCCGGGCGAGCTGATCCTCATGGACATGGGCGTGGAGAACAACCACCTGTACACCGCGGACGTCACGCGGACCCTGCCGGTGAGCGGCCGGTTCACTCCGCTGCAGCGGGAGGTGTACGACATCGTGCACGCCTCGCAGCAGGCGGGCATGGACGTCATCAAGCCCGGCACCGAGTTCCAGGAGATCCACCAGACCTGCATGCGGGTGCTGGCCGAGGGCCTCAAGGGCCTCGGGGTCCTGCCCGGCTCGGTCGACGAGGCGCTGGACAAGGACTCGCTGATCTACCGCCGCTGGACCCTGCACGGCTTCGGCCACATGCTCGGCCTCGACGTGCACGACTGTGCGAACTCGCGCCCCGAGCACTACTACAAGGGCGCCGTGCAGGAGGACTTCGTGCTCACCGTGGAGCCGGGACTGTACTTCCAGGCCAACGACGAGCTGGTGCCCGAGGAGCTGCGCGGCGTCGGCATCCGCATCGAGGACGACGTGCGGGTCACCGCCGAGGGCTGCGAGAACCTCTCGGCAGGGCTGCCCCGCACCTCGGACGAGGTGGAGTCCTGGCTCGGCGAGCAGCGCCAGGCGGGACCCCGCCTGCCGACGCTTCCGAAGGCGTAGACCTCGCAGAGCCCGACCGTGTAACCGCTGGTGGCGACGGACGTCACAGGGCCCGTGTCAGGCCCGTGAGTCCGAAGCGTATAGTCCGAATTAAGACTTATATCCACCGCACCGGGCCGACGGTGGCAGGCGCACCGCACACCAAATCGCCTGCCGCCGTCGGCCTTCAACGTTCCCGGCGACCCGGACGCGTTGCCCCGCAGCGGGGCACCGCCTCGCAGCCCCTCGTTAGGCTCGGCTAAGCAACCCCTTTGAAACGCCGGGTGCTACAGTTGGGTCCGTTAAATAAGACGGACGTACTGTTTTAGAGTCGGCGGCTCTGCCCGACCCCGGTTCCCGGCCCTTCAGGTTGGGGCAGACTGAAGCCGACCTTCAAATCCTGAATCGAGGAGCTCTCATGGTGAGTACGGACTCCTTCGGCGCCCGCGAGACGCTGCGGGTCGGCGAACACGAATACGACATCTTCAACATCGCGAAGGTCGAGGGACACGACCGGCTGCCGTACAGCCTCAAGGTCCTCCTCGAGAACCTGCTGCGCAACGAGGACGGCGCCGACATCACCGCCGACCACATCCGGGCGCTCGGCTCCTGGGACCCCGCCGCCAAGCCCAGCACCGAGATCCAGTTCACGCCCGCCCGCGTGATCATGCAGGACTTCACCGGCGTCCCCTGCGTCGTCGACCTCGCCACCATGCGCGAGGCCGTCCGCGACCTCGGCGGCGACCCGGCCAAGGTCAACCCCCTCGCGCCCGCCGAGATGGTCATCGACCACTCCGTGATCGTCGACTTCTTCGGGCACCCCGACTCCTTCAAGCGCAACGTCGAGCGCGAGTACGAGCGCAACCGCGAGCGCTACCAGTTCCTGCGCTGGGGCCAGACCGCCTTCGACGAGTTCAAGGTCGTCCCGCCCGGCACCGGCATCGTCCACCAGGTCAACATCGAGCACCTCGCGCGCGTCGTCATGACCCGCGACGGCGTCGCCTACCCCGACACCTGCGTCGGCACCGACTCCCACACCACCATGGAGAACGGCATCGGCGTCCTCGGCTGGGGCGTCGGCGGCATCGAGGCCGAAGCCGCGATGCTCGGCCAGCCGATCTCCATGCTCATCCCGCGCGTCGTCGGCTTCAAGCTCTCCGGCGACCTCCCGGCCGGCACCACCGCCACCGACCTCGTGCTCACCATCACCGAGATCCTCCGCGACCACGGCGTCGTCGGCAAGTTCGTCGAGTTCTACGGCGAAGGCGTCACCGCGGTGCCCGTCGCCGACCGCTCCACCCTCGGCAACATGGCCCCCGAGTTCGGCTCCACCTGCGGCATCTTCCCCATCGACGAGCGCACCGTCGACTACCTGCGCCTCACCGGCCGCAGCGACGAGCAGATCGCCCTCGTCGAGGCCTACGCCAAGGCCCAGGGCATGTGGCACGACCCGTCGAAGGAGGCCGCGTACTCCGAGTACCTCGAACTCGACCTCTCCACCGTCGTGCCCTCCATCGCCGGCCCGAAGCGCCCGCAGGACCGCATCCAGCTCGACCACGCCGGGCACCAGTGGCGCCGCGACGTCGCCAACTACGTCCACGACGAAGCCGGCGAAGAGTCCTTCCCGGGCTCGGACGCCCCGGCCGAGAAGGCGAACGGCTCCCGCCCGCACAACCCGCAGACCGTCAAGTCCGAGACCGGCGAGTTCGAGCTCGACCACGGCGCCGTCGTGATCGCCGCGATCACCTCGTGCACCAACACCTCGAACCCGTACGTCATGGTCGGCGCGGGCCTGCTCGCCAAGAACGCCGTCGAGGCCGGCCTGCTCTCCAAGCCGTGGGTCAAGACCTCCCTCGCGCCGGGCTCGCAGGTCGTCACCGGCTACCTGAACCGCGCCGGTCTCTCCCCGTACCTCGACAAGCTCGGGTTCAACCTCGTCGGCTACGGCTGCACCACCTGCATCGGCAACTCCGGCCCGCTCCCCGAGGAGACCTCGGCCGCGGTCCAGGCCGGCGACCTCGCCGTCGCGGCGGTCCTCTCGGGCAACCGCAACTTCGAGGGCCGCATCAACCCCGACATCAAGATGAACTACCTCGCGTCCCCGCCGCTGGTCGTCGCCTACGCGCTCGCCGGCACCATGGACGTGAACCTCACGACCGACCCGATCGGCAAGGGCAAGGACGGCCAGGACGTGTTCCTGCGCGACATCTGGCCCACCGCCGAGGACATCCGCGAGGTCGTCGACGGCAACATCGGCCGCGACATGTTCCTCAAGGAGTACGCCTCCGTCTTCGACGGCGACGAGACCTGGCAGTCCCTGCCGATCCCGACCGGCAACACCTTCGAGTGGGACGACGACTCGACCTACGTGCGCAAGGCCCCCTACTTCGAGGGCATGCCGGCCACCCCGGCCGCCGTCGAGGACATCACGGGCGCCCGCGTCATGGCGAAGCTCGGGGACTCGGTCACGACCGACCACATCTCCCCCGCCGGCTCCATCAAGGCCGACTCGCCCGCCGGCTCGTACCTGAAGGACCAGGGCGTCTCCCCGGCCGACTTCAACTCGTACGGCTCGCGGCGCGGCAACCACGAGGTCATGGTCCGCGGCACCTTCGCGAACATCCGCCTGCGCAACCAGCTCGCGCCGGGCACCGAAGGCGGCTGGACCCGCGACTTCACCCAGGCCGGCGGCCCCGTCTCGACCATCTACGACGCCTGCCAGAACTACGCCGCCGAAGGGACCCCGCTGGTCGTCTTCGCCGGCAAGGAGTACGGCACCGGCTCCAGCCGCGACTGGGCCGCGAAGGGCACCCGCCTGCTGGGCGTCAAGGCCGTCATCGCCGAGTCGTACGAGCGCATCCACCGCTCGAACCTCATCGGCATGGGCGTCCTCCCGCTCCAGTTCCCCGAAGGCGAGTCGCACCAGAGCCTCGGCCTCACCGGCGAGGAGACCGTCTCGATCGCGGGCGTCACCGCGATCAACGACGGCATCCCCGCCACGGTCACCGTGACCGCCGTGAGCCCCGAAGGCACCGAGACCACCTTCGAGGCCGTGGTCCGCCTGGACACCCCGGGCGAGGCCGAGTACTACCGCAACGGCGGCATCCTCCAGTACGTCCTCCGCGGACTGCTGGCGAGCTAGCGCTGTGAACGGGTGAGGGGCGGACCGGCGACGGTCCGCCCCTCACTCGTCCCCCACCGGAACTCGGCCGGGGCCCGGCGCCCGCCCTCCCCGGCGTGCCCGCACCGTTCGCAAAGGAGCGCACCATGAACGACCAGCGCGGCACCTCGCCGTTCGGCTACGGCGTCCACCACGTGCAACTGGCCATACGCCCCGCGGGCGAGGACGCCGCCCGTGCGTTCTACATCGGGGTCCTCGGCATGACCGAGGTCGGGAAGCCGCCGGAGCTCGCCAAACGCGGCGGCCTGTGGCTGCGCACCGACGCCCTCGAACTCCACCTCGGCGTCGAAGCGGGCCACGTGCCCTCCGCGAAGGCCCACCCCGGCATCCTCGTCGCCGACCTCGACGCGCTCGCCGCCCGCCTCGAAGCCGCCGGGTGCCCGGTCGCATGGGACGCGGACTTCATCGGCTACCGGCGCTGCTACGCCCGCGACCCGTTCGGCAACCGGCTCGAGTTCCTGACGCCGCTCGCCGATTGAGGCCGGGCCGCAGAACCCGGTCGACTGGGGTGCGACTGGGTTTCGGTCCCGGCCGTTGACGGCGGTGTCGGGGCGCTGGCAGGCTTTTCGGCATGAGTGCGGGATTCGAACTGGCGCAGGTGAACATCGGGCGGATTCTGGCGCCCTTCGACAGCGAGGTGATGCACGGGTTCACCTCCAGACTGGAGGAGGTGAACGCCGTCGCCGATGCGGCCGAGGGGTTCGTGTGGCGCCTGGTCGACGAGGGCGGGGCCGACGCGACCGACTTCCGGGTGTTCGGCGACGAGTGGCTCGCGGTGAACCTCTCGGTGTGGACCTCGCCGGAGGCCTTGCACGCCTACGTCTTCGGGCCCGCGCACCGCGCGATGCTCAAGGGGCGGCGCGAGTGGTTCGCCCACCTCGCCGAGGCGTACTCGGCGATGTGGTGGGTCCCGGCCGGGCACCGGCCGACCCTGCCCGAGGCCGAGAAGCGGCTGACGATCCTGCGCGAGAAGGGCCCGACCGCCGAGGCCTTCACGATGAAGCAGCGGTTCCCGGCCCCCGGCGAGTGAAGGGGCTCACCTCGCGGAATCGCCCACTCGGCGCGGTCGTTCCACTAGAGGTGATTCGCGAGGTCGAGGTCGTCGTCATCGGGGCCGGGCAGGCCGGGCTCTCGGCCGCCTACTTCCTGCGCCGCCACCTCGAGCCCGGGACCGGGTTCGCGGTCCTCGACCACGCCCCGCACGCGGGCGGCGCGTGGCAGTTCCGCTGGCCGACCCTCACGTTCGCGACCGTCAACGGCGTGTACCGGCTGCCGGGCATGGACGTGCCCGAGCCCGATCCGGCCACGCCCGTCTCCGGCGTGATCTCCCGGTACTTCACCGACTACGAGCGCGAGTTCGACCTGCGCGTGCAGCGCCCGGTGTCGGTGAGCGCGGTGCGGCCGCTCCCCGACGAGCGGCTCGAGGTCGTCACCGACCGGGGCACCTGGATCGCCCGCGCGCTCATCAACGCCACCGGCACCTGGGAGCGCCCGTTCTGGCCCCGCTACGCCGGGCAGGACCGGTTCGGCGGCAGGCAGCTGCACACCGCGCAGTACCGCGGCCCCGAGGAGTTCGCGGGGAAGCGCGTCGCCGTGGTCGGCGGCGGGATCTCCGGGATTCAGCACCTGCTCGAGATCGACCCGCTCGCCGCGTCCACGCACTGGATCACGCGGCGCGAACCGCACTGGCGCTCAGGGGATTTCAACCCGGACCGGGGTCGCGAGGCCGTCGCGATGGTCGAGGAGCGGGTGCGGCGCGGCCTGCGTCCGCAGTCGGTCATCAGCGTCACCGGGGTGCCGCTGACGCCCGCGATCCGGGCCGCGCGCGAGGCGGGCGTCCTGGCCCGGCTCCCGATGTTCGACCAGATCACGCCTGACGGTCTGCGCTGGAACGGCGGCCGCTTCATCGCGGTCGACACGATCCTGTGGGCGACCGGGTTCCGGGCGGCGCTCGACCACCTCGCGCCGCTGAAGCTGCGCGGCTCCGGCGGCGGGATCGTCATGGAAGGCACGCGGGTGGCGGCCGATCCGCGCGTTCACCTGGTGGGTTACGGCCCGTCGGCCAGCACCGTCGGCGCGAACCGGGCCGGAAGAGCAGCGGTCAGCGAGATCCGAGCGCTCCTCGGTGCGAGGTCCGCTCCCGCCGCGGCTCGAGTCTGAGCAGCGCCTGCACCGGCCAGTGGTCGGAGGGGGCCACGTCGCCTTCGGTGTAGGCGTTGACGCCGACCTGGTGGACCTCGACGGCGCAGTCCGCGCTCGGTCGGGCGAGGATCCAGTCCATGCGGGTGGGGCCCTCGGTGGGCTGGGCGCGCCAGCGGTTGAACGTGGCCCAGTCCGGGGTCAGGCGCTCGGCCGCGGTCTCCCAGGCGTCCTCGAGGCCGCCGCCGGTCAGGGCCCGGTAGGTCGCGGAGTCGGGGCCGCAGTTGAAGTCCCCGGCCACGACCACCGGGTCGAGGAAGCGCTCGATGGTGTCCAGGAGTATGCGCGCGCCCTTGCGGCGGGCCTTCTCGGAGCGGTGGTCGAAGTGGTTGTCGACCACGTAGAGCCGGCGTCCGGTCGCGCGGTCCTCCAAGTGCACCCAGGTGAGCATCCGGACGGTGCCGCTCCCCCAGTTGCGCGAGCCGATCACGTTGGGGCGCCTGGAGAGCCAGAGGTGGTCGTATTCGAGCGGGAAGAGCCGGGAGGAGTCCCAGAAGATCGCGGTGGCCTCGCTGCGGGAGCCGCCGCCGCGGCCGAGGTGGACCCAGTCGTAGCCGTCCAGGTCCTCGCGGAGTTCGAGGAGCTGGCGGAAGCGGCCCTCCTGGGTGCAGATGATCGAGGGCAGCTCGTTCTCGAGCACGGCCTTGACGAGCGGGCGGCGCTTCCACCACGAGTGCGGGGCGCGGCCGGAGGCCGACTTGAGGTTGTAAGTCATGACGTGCAGGAACGGTGGATCGACAGGGCCCAGCAGCGGGCGTCCCCAGTCTTTCCGCGAGCCCTCCGGGGCGGCGATCAGCGCGTCGTTCACCTTTTCAAGGGTATTCGCGCCGCCGCCGCCCCGGAGTCCTTTACGGGAGCTCGACGAGTGCCTGCACGGCCCAGTGGTCGGAGGGTGTGCGCCCGTCCTTGGCGTAGGTGTTCACGCCGGCTTTGAGAATGCGCACCTCGGGGGTGGTGAGGATCCAGTCGATGCGCCGCTCCTCCTCGGTGGGGACCGGGTTCCAGCCGTTCCAGGTGCCGTAGACGGGCGTGACCGGCTCCTCGGCGGCGAGCATGGTGTCGACGAGGCCGCCGTCGGTGAGGATCTGGTGGATCGGGGTGTCGGGGGTGTTGTTGAAGTCCCCGGCGACGATCACCGGGGAGGTCCACGCGCTGAGGACGTCGAGGTTCATCTGCGCGCCCTTCTGGCGCGAGTCCTCGGATTGGTGGTCGAAGTGGTTGTTGATCACGTAGAAGTCGCCGCCGGTGCGCAGGTCCTGGAAGCGGACCCAGGTGAGCATCCGGACGACGTTGTTGCCCCAGTTCTTGGAGCCGATGAGCAGCGGCGTGTCCGAGAGCCACAGGTGGTCGTACTCGAGGACCTTGAGGCGCTTCCGGTCCCAGAAGACCGCGGTGGCCTCGCTCTTGGAGCCGCCGAGGCGGCCGAGGTGGATCCAGTCGTGGTCCTTGAGGTCTTCGAGGACGTCCTGGTTCTGGCCGTACAGCCCCTCCTGTGTGAACAGGACGGTGGGCTTCTCGCGCTTGAGGACGGTCCTGACGAGCGGGCGGCGCTCGTCCCAGGTGCGCGGCGAGGGGTCGCCGCCCTCGTAGCGGAGGTTGAAGGTGATGAGGTGGAGCTGGTCGCCCCGGGGTGCGCCGATGAGGGAGCCGCCGAAGCTCTCTTCGGCCTGGGCGGCGCCGGCGAGGGCGCCGGAGGAGGCCGCGGTGGCGCCGACCGCGAGGCCCGCGCCGAGGACATGCCGTCTACTGAGGATGGTGGTCATGGAACCTCTGAATCTCAGGATGAAACCGGGTGGAGGGTCAGTGAACGACAAATGCCGCGTACCGAACTACCTGCAACCGGTGAACACGGCATGAATGCACCTCGGCCCCATGCGAAACGCCCTAACCCGGCACGCCGACGGCGGCGGGCCGGGCCCACCGCCGCTCGGTGCTCGGTGTTCAGCTCCTGCCCGCGTGGGCCTCCAGATAGGCCCGGATCGCGGCGGGGTCGTCCCCTCCCGCCCAGCCGATGTAGGCGTCGGGGCGGACGATCTTGACGGTGTCGTCGGGGGCGGCCGAGGCGGCGTCGGCGACGAAGCCCGCCGCGTACGACTCGGCGCTGTCGAGGACCACGAACCTGCCGCCGCGCAGCGCCTCGTAGAGGCGGGTGCCGTCCGCGAGCGCGATGTCGTTGGCGCGGTGGCCCACCAGCTGGTCCTCGCCCTTCTCGTGTCCGTAGTGGATGCCGACGCCGGAGATCATGCCCATGGCCTTGGCCTCGATCGGCTTGATGTGGAGCGCCGTGGCGGCGGCGAGGCCGCCGATGGCCGCCTTGACCTTCGAGCGCTCGGCGGCGAGGCGGATGATGGCGCCGCTGGAGCGCAGGACGGCCTTGCCGACGGGGTGGCGCTCGGCGTTGTAGGTGTCGAGCAGGGCCGGGTCCGCTCCTCTGAGGACGGCGGCGAGCTTCCACGAGAGGTTCGCGGCGTCCTGGAGGCCGGTGTTCATGCCCTGGCCGCCCGCCGGGGAGTGGCAGTGCGCGGCGTCGCCGGCGAGGAAGACGCCGCCGTCGCGGTAGTTCGGGACCTGGCGCTCGTCGGAGTGGAAGCGGGAGATCCAGCGCGGGGAGTGCATGCCGAAGTCGGTGCCGAAGGCCAGGCGCGCGGCCTCCTTGACCTCGTCGAGTTCGATCGGCTCGTCGTCGGCCTTCTGGTCGGCCGCGTTCCAGGCGAAGACCCGCCAGTACTCGTCGCCGAAGGTGGCGACGAAGCAGAAGGCGCCGTTGATGCCCTGGATGGCGGGGCTCTCGGCGGGCGGATCGGTGAGTTTGACGTCCGCGAGCATGATCGACTTCAGAACGGCCTCGCCGGGGTAGGGCATGCCGATGGCCTTGCGGACGGCGGATTTGACGCCGTCGGCGCCGACCGCGTAGGTGGCGGTGTAGTCGCCCTTGACGGTGCGGAGGGTGACCCGGCCGTCGGCCTGGTCGACTCCGGTCACCTTGTGGTCGTAGAGGATCGCGGCGCCCGCCGCGAGGGCCCGGCGGCGCAGGACCTCCTCGACGTTGTACTGCGGGGTCATGAGGAGGTAGGGGAAGCGGGTCTCGAGTTCGGCGAGGTGGAGGGTGACGCGGTTGAACAGGCGGATGCCCGGCAGCTGGGCGCCGCCGTAGGCGATGAGCTCCTCGGCGAGGCCGCGGGCGTCGAACTCCTCGAGGGTGCGGGCGTGGACGCCGAAGGCCCGGGAGAGGTTCGAGAGGTCCGCGCCGCGGCTCTCGAGGACGAGGACGCTGACGCCGGCTTCGGCGAGGTCGCCCGCGAGCAGCAGGCCGGTGGGGCCGGCTCCGACGACGATGACGTCCGCTTGGGTTGACATGGCGCGCTCCTTGGGGTGTCTCGCGACAACTTAATTCATCGCTTGATGAATTAACGGTAGCACTCCGGATCTCGCGCCGGGAAGCGTTGGGAGAGCGCCTTTCCCATGAGCTGAGCCACAAGCCGCGGCGAACCCCGCACCGGCACGCGCGGAACTGCGGGACGCCCGGCGGATCCAGTTCATTTAGGATGCTTCGCATGCCCAGCCCCGAACACGAGCCCCAGCCCGGCTACCTCTCCGATGAACCGCCGGAGCCCGAACCGACGCGCCCCAGCCTGGAGGCCCGCCCCGAACCGACGCCCCCGCCGGCGCACCTCCTCGCGCAGCAGCCGGTGTACAGCGCCGCCCCGCTGCCGCCGCAACCGAAGCGCAAGGGTGGACGCGCGCTCGTGATCGCACTCGTGGTCGTCTTGATGCTCGCGGGCGGCGCGGTCGGCTACCTCGTCTCGGGCGACGACTCCGGTTCCGCCGCAGAGGAGTCCGCCTCGGTGTCCGCCGAGGAGTCCAGCGCGGCGGCACCGAGCGAGTCGCCGTCCCCCGAGGCCCCGGCGTTCTCCGGCGAGTTCCTGGTGGTGGAGTCGCTGGGCGCCAGCGTGCCGATCCCGAACGACCGGTGGCAGCTCGACGAGGGGCCGGCCGACTTCGACTACGCCCGCGACGCGTCGCTCTACAACGTCGAGCTCGCCGAGAACTGGTACGCGGCCTTCTCCGCAGGGCGCTATGCGATTCCGGAGCTGCCGTTCAGCCCGGAGACCATGAACGAGACCGCCTCCACCGTCGCCCGGGTCTGGGCCGAGAGCGCCGCGTCGGGCGGGGAGAACGGCAGCGCCTCCGAGCCGGTGCTCACCGAGGTCACCGTGGACGGCCGGGCCGGCGTGCTCGCCGAGTCCACCGCCTCGTGGGACGCCTCGGCGTTCACCGATGACGAGTACGAGCGGGTCGTGATCCTGCTGGTCGACGTGGACGGGGTGAACGCGCTCGTGGCCGGGGCGTACCTGCCGCAGTCGGCCGATGACGAGTACGACCTGCTGGTGGACGCGTTCCTGGCGACCACGTTCGCGTAGCCGGAGACGGCTCAGGGCCGCGGGAGGTGAGAGACCCGCGGCCCTGGATCGTACTGCCGAAGATAGGTTAGCATAACCTAACTAGTCGGCTCAAGCGGCGTTCACCAGCGCAGGAACGCGCCGACGCCGCCCGCCTTCTCGTCGAGCCCCACACCGTCGCAGAGGATCGAGACCCTCGCGTCGGAGGCCAGCGCCATCTCGATCATCGCCTCGCCGAGCTGCGCGTCCGCGATCGCCGAGGCCAGCTCGGGCTGCCCGGGCGCGATCGCATCGGCCAGGACCGAGCCGTCCGGGATGCGGCGGCCGCTCCACACCGAGTCGCGCTCGATGACGAGCCGGTCGACCCGGCCACCCTGGAGCGCGTCGAGCACGGCTTCGGAGCCCGCGACGGTCTTGCGCGGCGACTCGGCGAAGTCCGCCATGAGGCGCGCGTCCCGGGCCGCCCTGGCCGCCGCGATCTCGGGCGCGAGAGCCTGCTGGACCTGCGCGGCCGTGGACTGGCTGAGGACGAGCTGCGAGGGCACGACATCGGCCTTGAACCCGTTGCTCAGCGACTTGGTGGCCGCTTCGACGAGTTCCGGTTCGCCGGTGACGACGAGCAGCTCCCAGCCGAACGTCACCACGTGCTCCTCCAGTGTGGAGTGGGCGGCGGCGAGGAACTTCTGGAGGTGCTCGGCGATGCGGTAGTCGAACAGGTCGTGCTGGTTGTTCGCGCTGATGCCGTCGCGCCCGCCCCAGGAGCTGCGGGTGGCGCTGGGGCCCTTCATGACCCGCCACTCGGCGGTGTCGAGCTCGAAGTGCAGCCCGGAGACCTCCTCGCACCTGCCGAACCGGGTGTCGAGGATGCGCATGCCCTTCCCGTCGACCACGGCGATGCCGGTCGGCGAGCCCTCGGCCCAGGCCCCGAGCATCGGGGCGATGTGGGAGCGGGGGGCGAGGGCGATCCTGTCGGTCAGGGGCGTCTGCATCTCGACGCTGTAGGTCTGGCCGCTGGCGAGGCCGATGAACAGCGCGCGGCCGATCCCGGGCGCGCCGGGTCGGACGAGCTGCTCGATGTCGAGCTTCATCTCCTCGATGCGGCGGCCGAGCGCGGAGCGCGTGCCGTTGTCGACGGCTTCGAGCAGTTGCTTCAAGCCCTGGTCGAGCCGGGTCTTCCAGGGCGGAGTGGAACCTTCCTGCCGGGGGTCGGCGTTGACGTAGAGCGAGAGCACGCCGGTGTCGTCGCGCAGTTTCACCAGCCTGAGTTGCGTCTCGCGGTCCATCGGCATGGCTAATCGCCTCCTCGATCGAGCGGAATTCGCCTCAGGATATTCCCGGAGGTGCCCGTTCGTGAAGGTTTCGCCAGTTACGCCTGAAGTGCCGTCAGACGGGGCACCCGTCGGGGCCGCACGCCTCCGCGTTCTCGGCGCCGGAGATCGTGGTGATCGCCGGTCGCTTTTCACCCCAAGCCTTCTCGAGGACCTCGGCGAACAGCTCGGTGGGCTGGGCGCCGGAGACGCCGTACTTCTCGTCGACGACGAAGAAGGGCACGCCGGTGGCGCCGAGCGCGGCGGCCTCGGCCTCGTCGGCGCGGACCGCCTCGCGGTAGGCGGCGGGGTCGTCGAGCACGGCGACGACCTCGTCCTTGTCGAGGCCGGCGGCGACGGACACCTCGATCACGCGCTCGCGCTCGAAGATCGAGGCCTCGTCGGCGAAGTTCGCGACGTAGAACGCCTGCCAGACCTCGGCCTCGAGGCCCCGCTCAGAGGCGAGGTGCAGGAGGCGGTGCAGGTCGAAGGTGTTGCCGTGATCCCGGCCTTCGGTGCGGTAGTCGAGGCCCTCGGCCTTGGCGAGGTCGCCGAGCCGGTACTCCCCGGCCTGCGCCTGGGCCTGGCTCATGCCGTACTTCTTGACGAGCATGTCGACGACCGGGGCGGTGTCGCCCGGTTCGCGGTGCGGGTCGAGTTCGAAGGAGCGGTGCCGGATCTCGACGTCGACCTTCCCGTCGAGCTGCTGCACGGCCTTGTCGAACCGGGCCTTCCCGACGTAGCACCAGGGGCAGGCGATGTCGGACCAGATGTCCACGCGTAGCTTTTCCACGACTCCCCCAACACTTGAAGCTTCCACGAAATTCCGGCCTGTGCCCCAGGCCTCCCCGCCCGCCCACGATGCGGAACGCCCACGACACCCGCCACTCGCGCCCAAGTCCCCGTTCAGGTACCCTGTCTCAGGCTCGGCGCGCTTCCGCGCGCCCTCCGGGTGCTTAGCTCAGCGGTAGAGCACCTCCCTTACAAGGAGGTGGTCACAGGTTCGATCCCTGTAGCACCCACCAGCACGAAGGCCCCCGACGGAGCATCCGCCAGGGGCCGAAAAGAGCCAGATCAAGAGCCGATCGCCCGCTCGAGTACAGCCCTGAAGACCGAAGATGACTCACCAAGGTTGGCCTCCCTCAAGCCCTAGCGAGAGGCGGCGCCACCACCACGGACGTGGCCCGTTGCTGTCGTAGTGCGATGCGGACGGATCGGGCAACGTGCGAGCGAGGTACCAGGCATCGAGCCGTGCGACCTGGTGGCCCAGCTCTGAACGAGCACGCCCCTGGAGCTGTTCGAGAACCGAGTCGAGGACGTCACGGGCATGTCGCACGTCGTCGAGTGAGCAACCGCGGCAAGAGCATTCGGCAGGTTTCGGGTAGCGGGAACGCTTGCCCGGCGGCGAGACGAAAGCGCGGTAGCGTCGCAGTGCGCTCTTGGTCGCGCCAGGGTAGAGGTAGTAGTCCCGGCTTGAGACCTCCACCAGATGAATGGCGTAGGCGGTCCGAGTCGAGATTCCGTGAATCTGGTCTGGTGGGCCACACTCGCAGCGGCGGGTGATCACCTGTTCAGCGCGCAAGGCGCTTGGCCGTCTACGCGGCATTGGCCTTTCGAAGGTCAGACATGGAGACCATGGTGCCACCCGGCCGGCTTGCATGCAGGTTCAGGGCTTGCCCGTTGGGTCCGCAGAGCCGAATCCAGAGCCGTTCGCAGCGGACAACAGCAGCCAATAACAGCCAACAACCACCGTTCTGAATGGCTCCTAGCAGCGAAAACGTTCGCTTATCGCTTCGCTCTTCGCCCACTGCACTTTGGGCTCGATGAGTCCGTTCAGGTGGTCCACCGCGATGGCCGCGTGGAGCCGCACGCCGACAGCGAGCGCGGTGTCATCGGCGTAGAAGGCGGGATTGTGGTTCATGACCAGACCCCGTCCGCCCGGAATGGGCTTGACGTGTCCGTCGACGAGTTCGCCGTCCTGGCCGCCGAGCATGATGTAGAGGCCTCCGTATTTGTTGACGAACACCGAGACGTCGTCGTAGCCGAGGGTCGGCGGCATGGTGAACGTCTTGTCCTGTCCGACGACGCGCTGCAGCGTCGGCATCGCGGCGTCGACCCAGCCCGGTTCGTTGCGGACGGCCGGGACATCGTCGATATAGGCGGTCTCGGCAGTGCACCCGTGGGCGAGGGCGGTGTGCTCGACCAGGCGCTTCAAGGCCTCCTGGATGCCGGTCATGTCCGCTTCGACCGAGCAGCGGACGGTGCCCAGGAGAGTCACGGACTCGCCGATGATGTTGAACCGGCCCATGTCCTCGACATGCCCGATCGAGATCGTGAACGGGTTGAACGCAGGAAACTTGCGATAGAGCTGCCCAGTCTCGGTGACGATCGACGCGGCAACCGGGAGCGGGTCGATGCCCTGCCAGGGCGTGGAGCCATGGACCTGCTTGCCGGTGATGTCGATCTTGACGGTGCACGAGGCCGCGTACTGATTGCCCTTGCGGTAGCCGACGTACCCGATGGGCAGCGGCCCGATGTGGTGGCCGTAGACCATCGTCGGCTCAATGTTCTGGAGCGCGCCCTCGGCCTCCATTTGCGCGGCACCGCCCTTCTCACCCAAAGGCGGGCCCTCCTCGGCGGGCTGGAAGATGAACACCACGGTGCCCGGCAGGTCCGCGCGCAGCTGGGACAGGACGGTCGCGGCGCCCATGAGCATCGCGGTGTGGGTGTCGTGCCCGCAGACGTGGGAAACGGGGAACGGCCCGCCCGGATAGTCCGCGTCGACGACGGTGGAGGCGAAGTCGACCACGCTGGTCTCCTTGACCGGAAGGGCGTCGAAGTCGGCCCGCAAGCCCATGACCTTGTCACCCGCCTTGCCGCCTTTGAGTACGCCGACGACGCCATGCCCGGCGATCCTGGTTCTGACCTCGTCCAGCCCGAGCGACTGGAGGTGCTTCGTGATCTTCTCCGCGGTCATCACCTCCCGGTTGGACAGCTCAGGATGCCGGTGAAGATCGTGCCGCCACGCGATCACCTGCTCATTCACCTGTGCGCTCAGCTCATCGATACGTGCGTGCAGCGCCTTGTCGACCTCGCCCATCGGGTCCCCCGTTCCATAGGCGCCCTGCCGGTACGCGGCACCCGCCCCGTCCGGAATGTACCGGCAAGAACTGAGGTGAACAGATAATTTGACCGGTTAGGGAAACGATCGTGCCGTGTCGCTAGTCAGCCTGTCAGGATCCGGCGGCTGATCCGTACTCGACGGCCAGCGCCTCCTTGCGGGCTCCAGCCCTCAGCAGTCAACAGCCGCTGGTAGTCGTCGAGATCAAGACGGTCGCAGATGACGCGCGGCGAGAGAGGGCTCCGTGGGATTGGCGACCGTCGAGCCGTATCTGCCGCTCGGGTAAGCACCATGTGCCCGCCGTGCGGCGTTCCACCTCGGGTTTCGGGTGGGGTCTTGCCGCGGTTCGCGGTCGGTTGCAGGCTGTGACGGGGGCGACCGGGGCGCATTGAACCGCCTGGTAGGGAGCGGCATCGACTTCAGCGCCCGGGAGGTCGGGTTCACGAGATAGGATGATGAGTAGGAACACTGCGTTTGAGCTGCGGTAACGGACTGTTGGGTATGCATGTTCGAGCAAGTGCGCACGCAATGTCACCTTGCATTGCCCGACTGAATAGATAGGAATCCATGTTGACTCCGAACGTCATCGTCTGGCCCGGCCTCGGCGACATCGTGCCTTCGCGCGCGCGGCTCCTGCGGGACGCGTTCCGCGGACAGGGGTACACCCTTTCGCTCTTCTGCATCGCGAGCTGCGACGTGGTCGCCGAGATGACCTCCACCGAAACCGGCGAGGTCTCGGCGGCGGTCGGGGCGACCGGCGGCACCAGCGGGTTCATCGCCGGCGACGCCGAGGTCTTCGCGGCTGAAATGGCGCAGTTCATCGAACGGGAGCGGGCCGCGGTGGGTCCCGCCGCCGAGTCCTCGGTGTACCAGTAGGCGACCGAACAGAACGGCTGGCCCGCGCGATGACCGGCACCACGCGCCCGTTGCCCGACCGGTACCCCGACCTCGAGGAGGTCGGCCGGTTCCGCTGCAAGGACATCGAGTTCGACGCCCTCCCCGTCAGGATGACGATCACCCCCGGGGAGGACACCGTGGCTCTGTGGGAGCTGGAGGACGGCCATCCGGTCCAGTGGATGGGCACCGGCTTCCGCGTCGACGCCGAACCGCCCGGGCTCTACCTGAACTTCAAGTACGAGCGGCGTATGAGCTGGGCCCGGCGCGATGCCCTCGCGCGTCTCGCCGCCGAGTTCTGGATGTCCTGACCGGGCGCCCTCACCTGGTGCGGGTCGTCGGGGTCTGAAAGACAGGGGCAAGGTCGGTCCTCGGGTCCGGGATCGGGATGAGCAGCAGGACGGTCACCTTGTCGATGGTGGTCCATCCTGGAGGCCAGATCCGGTCCGAGGGCAGGAAGTCGCCGGGGGCGGCGGACGCACTGGTGCAGTCGACGCCAGCGCCCTCGCCGAACCGGGTCGAGGAGAAGTCGACCCGGCCGTCGAATCTCGCACTGCCGAACGCCGCCAGCGCGTCGAACCGCACGCCGCAGTAGGACACCTGGCCGCGGAACCTGGTGCGGCGGAAGCCGGCGGTGTCGGCGAACTGCGCGTCGTCGAAGGCCACGTCCTCGTCGAAGTGGGCGTTGTTGAACGAGGCGGTGTCGCGGCATTCGATGCCGGTGAAGGTGGCGTTGCGGCCGAACTTGGCGCGCTCGAAGGAGACTGCGGCGCCGAACACCGCGCGTCCGAACACCGCCCGGTCGACGAACCTCGCGTTGTCGAATCCCGCGTAGTCCTCGAACTCGGCCAGCGTGAACTCCGCCCGGAACACCCAGGCCGAGCTTCCGAAGTGGGCCGCGCGGAGGAACCTGCTCTTGACGAAGCGGGCGGTGTGCGGGAACTGGGCTCTCGTGAAGACGGCGGGTCCGGCGAAGGTCGTCGAGGAGCATTCCAGCAGGCCGCGGAAGACCGCGTCGGTGAAGTCGGCGCTGTCGGCGAACCGCATCGAGTCCATGGTGCACTCGTCGGTGAAGCAGGCCGACGTGAAGTCGACCGGCCCCGTGCACTGCGCGTTGGTGAAGGTCGCGGGACCGATGAAGCGCGCCCTCGCGAAGCGGGTGGTGCCGTGGAAGCGCGCTTGGCGGGCGAACCAGTTCGGCAGCAGGCAGTCGCTGAAGTCGGCGTCGATCAGGTCGGCGCCGCCGAGGTCGATGCGCCGCAGCGTCCAGTAGTCCGTGTGCGCTTCGTCGGCCGTGGAGGTGGGCGTGCCTTCGTAAGGGGCTCGCAGGTGCTCCAGGAGCAGGCGCTGCACGAGTGCGCGGACGTCGTCCTGCTCGGTCGGGTCCGCTACGCGGGTGCGCAGGAGCGCGCACCAGACTTCGGCGATCTCGTCGCGCAGTTCGGGGTGTTCGTGGCCGAGCCGGTTCAGCGCCTTGACTCCGGCGATCTTGGCGGCGACGGTGTCGGACCCGAGTTTCGCCACGGCCTGGTCGAACTGCTCGTCGAGGTACTGGCTGCGGGCTTCGGCGCGGTCGAGGTCGTCCTTTCTGACCTGGAGTTCGTGCTCCTTGCGACTGAGCTCGAGCGTCTCGGACTGCAGTCGGTACAGGTCGCGCTGGAGCAGCAGCGTCTGCTTCTGGCTCCACGCGTTCCGAATGAGGAGAGCGATGATCACCAGTCCGGCGAGTTCCGAGGTGACCCTCGACGCGGTCCAGATCGCGGCCACGCGTGCGGCCGGGTCATCCCCGGCCTGGGGGACGATCACCACGAACGCGATCAGGCCGCCGCCGGCCACGATCGCTGCGGCGCATGCGATCCAACGCCGCCAGCGCCGCCACTCGGCGTGCTTCCGCTCTGTCATGAAGAGCATTCTCGCTCACGGCACCGACCATCGTCGTCCCCGGGCGCCCTTTCTGCACATGCAATTTGGGGACTGGACAGGGAGGGCGCGTGCGTGTCCCTTTCATGCCCGATCGGCCGTGCCGCGATGGCATTGGCATGCAATCGAAGCGGCGATCGTCTACTGGGGTGGGACGGTGCGGTGTCGGCGTCCCGCACGAGGGCAATCCGGCGGCGTTGCAGGGCGCCGCCGGATCGCGGGGGTCGGCTCAGCCGAGTTCTTCGACCAGGCCGACGATGACGCCGGCGGGGCCGCGGACGTAGGCGTACCGCAGGATCTCCTCGTACTGCGCCACCTCGCCGACGAGTTCGGCGCCGTGGGGGCGCAGCCGGGCGACGGTGTCGTCGAGGTCGTCGACGACGAACGTGAGGCGCGGGATGCCCGGGGTGCTCACCGGTTCCCAGGGCGCGGGGTTCACGGCCTTCGGGTGGTGGATCGTCGAGAGCTCGACCTGGCCGTGGCCGTCCGGGGTCCGGAGCATGGCGATGTCGGCGCTCAGGCCCTCCAGGGCGGTGAGTCTGTCCGCCCACTCGCCGCTCACGGGCGCCTGGCCGACCAGCTCCATGCCGAGCGCGACGAAGAACTCGATCGCGGCCGGCAGGTCCTCGACGACGATGCCGACGTGGTCCATTCGCTTCAGTGCCATGGGAGGTCTCACTTCTCCGCGTTCGCGGACTCGTAGTAGCGGCGGGCGCTGCTGCCCACCCTGGAGAGGTCGGTGCCGTAGACGTGCATGGATATCGCGGTCTCGGTGCCGGTGTTGACGATTCGGTGGATGTCGCCGGGCGGGGCGAAGCCGCTGACCTCGCCGGGGCGGTTGTCGCTCACGCCGGTCCGGTTGAGGTGCTCGTCGAAGAGCTCCTCGTGTTCGACGCCTTGGAGCACGCCGACGACGCACCAGGTGATGTGGTCGTGGATCCCGGTGGCCTGGCCCGGCCGCCAGATCACTGCGGTCACGGAGAAGCTCCCGTCGGGTTCGGCGTGCAGGAGGTGGCCGGTCGGCCCGCTCGGGTCGCCGAGGCGCTGTTCGGGGGTGAGGATTTCGGGGCCGGGGAGGATCGGTCGGAGCGCGTCGGCGACGACGTGCGCGGCCTCGTTCCAGTCGGCGGCCGTGCGGAGCGCGGTGCGGACCGCGGCGGTGACACCGGTCAGTGCGGGTGTCGCGGTGATGGTGGCTGTCATGGGTTCAGCCTGCCCCGGATCGATCCATCAGTCCAATGCCAGGTCCTGTGGAAACCTATAGATACCATTGATACATGCTCGATATCGTGCGGCTCCGGGTCCTCGCGGCGGTCGCCGCGCACGGGTCGGTCACCAAGGCCGCCAAGCACCTCCACTATGCGCAGCCGTCGGTCAGCCACCACCTGGCCCGGCTCGAGGCCGAGACCGGCGCCCGCCTGGTCCAGCGCGTCGGCCGCGGCATCCGGCTCACCCCCGAGGGCGAGATGCTGGCGCGGCGCGCCACCGAGATCATCGGCCGCGTCGACGCGGCCGAAGCCGAGCTCGAGGCCATGGTGGGCCTGCGGACCGGGCGGGTGCGGGTCGCCGGGTTCCAGTCGGCGCTGAGCACGCTCGTGCCGGAGGCGGCGGCCGCGCTGCGCCGCGACCACCCGGGCGTCCAATTGCAGTTGGTGGACGCCCACCCCGTGGCGGCGATCGAGATGCTGCGCACGGGAGCGGTCGACGCCGCCGTCGTGTTCCGGTACGAGGAGGACCTGCCCGGCGACATCCGCGGCGTGCACCTCTTCGACGACCCGATGTACCTGCTCAGCTCGCGGGCGGGCGAGACGCTGCTCGACCACCGCGGCTCCGCGTGGATCGGCGGGTGCGCGCGCTGCCGTCAGGAGCTCCTCGAACTGTGCGAGGCGGCCGGGTTCACCCCCGAGATCGCTTACACCAGTGACGAGATCATCGTCCAGCAGGCGCTGGTCGCGACCGGGCTGGGCGTGACGACCGCGCCGGGCCTGGCCCTGCGGACCCACCGCAGGGAGGACGTCGAGGCGACTCCGATCGACCGGCACCGCAGGATCCACCTCGTCACCTACGGCGAACCGCCCGACCCGCCGGCGACCACGGCGTTCATCGCGGCGCTGCACGTCGCCGCGGAGCAGTACGCCTGAGCGCCGAAAGCGCCGGGCCCCGGCCGCATTGCGGCTGAGGCCCGGCGCTTTCGGCGCAAGGTTCGCTTGCGATGTCCGAGGCCGTTCGCAGCGGGTGGGACGGACGGCGGCGACGGGCTTCCTAGTTGCGGCCCATGGCCTTCGCGGTGAGCTCGACCGAGCGGACGCGGTCGGGGACCTCTTGGGCGTGGTGGGCGGTGATGAGCTCGTCGGCGCGCACGGACTGGGCGAACGCCTCGAGGTAGGTGCGCACGTCCTCAGGGGAGCCGGTGGCGGTGTACTTGGTCATCGACGCGAGCTGCTGCCCGCCTGCGGAGGCGAGGAACGCGTCCACCTCGGCGTCGCTGAACTCCTGGCCGCCCTGGCCGCGCTTGATGAAGGCGCGGGCCCGGTTGCGGTAGGAGATCTCGCGCTGGGCCTCGGCCTCGGCGCGGTCCTCGGCGGCGAAGACGTTCACGCCGGCGATCACGTAGGGCCGGTCGAGCTGCTCGGAGGGCTGGAACTCCTCGCGGTAGGCGGCGACCGCCTCGAACAGCGCGTCCGGCGAGAAGTGCGAGGCGAACGCGTACGGCAGGCCGAGCTGCGCGGCCAGCTTCGCGCCGAAGAGCGAGGAGCCGAGGAGGTACAGCGGCACCTCGGTGGCGGGGACGGGCACGGACTGGACGCCCGGCACCCGCGACTGCCCGCTGAGGTAGCCCTGGAGTTCGAGCACGTCCTGCGGGAACGTGTCCGATGAGGTCGCGTCGCGGCGGATGGCGCGCATGGTCTGGCGGTCGGTGCCGGGCGCGCGGCCCAGGCCGAGGTCGATGCGGCCGGGGAAGAGCGTCTCGAGGGTGCCGAACTGCTCGGCGATGACCAGCGGGGAGTGGTTGGGCAGCATGATGCCGCCGGCGCCGATGCGGATGGAGTCGGTGTGCTCGGCGACGTGGCCGATGACGACGCTCGTGGCGCTGGAGGCGATGGTCGGCATGTTGTGGTGCTCGGCGTACCAGACCCGCCGGTAGCCGCTGCGTTCGGCGGCGCGGGCCAGTTCGACGCTCGCCGCGAGGCTTTCGCGCGCGGAGCGCCCCGGCGCGATCGGCGCCAGATCGAGGATCGACAGTGCGGGCATGGTCGGGGGCCTTTCTCAGAGCGTGTGGTGGAGGTCTTCGGTGAACGCGCGGATGCGCGCCTCGTCGCGGCGGTAGTAGATCCACTGCCCGCGCCTGGTGGCCTGGAGGAACCCGGCCCGCTGGAGGACCGCGAGGTGCGCGGAGACCGTGGAGGCGGAGGCGCCCGACTTCTGCTGGATCAGGCCCGCGCAGACGCCCAGCTCCGCCGTGTCCCCGCACGGGAAGTGGGCTTCGGGGTCCTTGAGCCAGTTGAGGATGCGCAGGCGCGTCTCGTTGGAGAGGGCCTTGCACTCGTCGATCACGCTCGCCTCCTTCGCTATTTCGCTAATTATCGAAACATAGCTCGGCGGAGCGCCGCCGGCACCATGAGGCCGGTCACGGGTCACTCGTGCGGGTGCGCCTCCAGCGGGGAGGTCGCGGGCCCCTGGAGGACGGCGCCCCTGGTGGAGAAGCGCGAGCCGTGGCACGGGCACTCCCAGTTGCGCTCGGCGTCGTTGAATCCGACGACGCAGCCGAGGTGGGTGCACTTGGCGGACAAGGTGTGCAGGCCGCCGTCCTCGTCGCGGTAGACGGCCCGGAGCGCCCCTTCGACGCGCATCACCGCGCCCGCGCCGGGCGCGAGGTCCTCGGGTTTGGACGGGGCGGCGTGCGGCAGGCGGTCGCCGATGAAGTGCTGCACGACCTTCGACTGGGCCGCGGCCAGTCTGCCGCCTTCGCGCAGCAGGTGGAACCGGCCGGGGCCGAACAGCTCGGCCCACTGCGGCGGCTTGCCCGCCATGGTCTCGGCGATGGTCCGCGCGGCCGCCACGCCGTTGCTCATCCCCCAGCCGCCGAAGCCGCAGGCGACGTACACGCCGTCCTCTCCGGACAGCTCGCCGACGAACGGGACCCGGTCGGTGGTCGTGTAGTCCTGTGCGGCCCACCGGTACTCGATCGACTCGACCCCGAACCGCTCGGTCGCCCACGCGGTCAGGCGGTCGAGCCGCTCAGTGGTGCCGTCGTCGCCGGGCGTGAACGCCTCGCCGGTGACGATGAGCAGGCGCCGCCCTTCGCCGTAGGGGGCGGTGCGGACCGAGCGGGTGCCGCCCTCGCTCGTGAGGTACATGCCGCCGGGGTCCGCCGACTCGGGGATCGGGCCGGCGACCACCAGCTCGCGGCGGGGCGTGAGCCGCGCGAACAGCTTGATCCGGTCGATCACCGGGAACTGCGTGGCGATCACGACCTGGTCGCAGCGGACCTCGCCGCCGCCTTCGAGGGCGAGCACGTGCGCGCCGCCCTCGGTCTTGGAGCCGGTGGAGTCGAGGCCGGTCACGCGCGACTCCTCGAAGATCCTGCCGCCCTGCGCGATGAAGTCCGCCGCGAGCGCGAGCAGGAAGCGGCGCGGGTGGAACTGCGCCTGGTCCTCCACGCGCACGGCGCCCGCGACGGGGAACGGCAGCCCGGTCTCGGTGGTGAACGAGGCGTCGAGGCCCGCTTCGCGCGCGGCCTCGGCCTCGTCGCGCAGCGCCGCGACGCCGTCCTCCGACTCGGTGTACACGAACGAGGGCGCCCGCTCGAGGTCGCATTCGATCCCGAGCGCATCGGCGATCTCGGCCACGTGCGCGATCGCGGCGGTCTGCGCCTCGGCGTAGTCGCGGGCCGCCGCGCTGCCGAAGGCGTCGCGCAGGTGCGCGTACACGGAGGCGTGCTGCGCGCTGAGCTTGGCCGTGGTGTTGCCGGTGACGGCGGCGGCGATCCGGCCGGCCTCGAGCACCGCCACCGAGCGGCCCGCGCGGGCCAGCTCCCAGGCGGTGCACAGCCCCGCGATGCCGCCGCCGATGACGGCGACCTCGGTGGTCACCGGGCCTTCGGCGGCCGGGTAGGTCGTGGCCTCGGTGGAGGCGATCCAGTAGGACTCGGGGAGGACCAGCGGAGGTTTCATGCCCCCGGGGTACCCCGGGGGCGGCGGCTCATTCCACGGGTTTGACGGGCTGGCGCAGGATCGTCCTGAGCTTGGCGGGCGCGGTGCGGCGGGCGTCGCTGAGGTAGATCTCGTGGTGGTCGCCGTTGAACGTGAGCTTGTTGTACGGCAGGTAGTGCTCGTGCAGGCGCTGCAGGACGGGCGTCTCGGCGTCGTAGGAGCCGATGTGCAGGGTCTGGACGCAGAGGCCCTCGGTGAAGGCGACCAGCCGCAGGTGCTCGAACGCGGGGTTCGGGTGCTTCGCGGCGGCCTCGCCCGCGGCGGCCACGACCATCTCCTCGGTGATCCACTCCGGCTGGCCGATCATCATGGTCCACTCCCACGCGCTCTTCTCGCGGGTGAGGAACACGGCCGGGTCGTCGGCCCGCCACAGCCCTTCCATGGGGGCGACCACGAAGTCGCGGCCGAGGGTCCGCTTGCTGGCGAACTTCAGCGTGTAGGCCGTGCCGTACAGGGCCGCGACGGCCTCCGCGTACGCGTCCGCGGTGTTCGGGTCGCCCTTGCCGTCCACCGCCAGGTACCGGAACTCGGGCACCTCGACGACGGCGAAGGCGCCCTTCGGCGGCGAGTACAGCTGCTTGTGGGCCTTCTTGACGTCGTACTTCTCCATGCCCGCAGTCTCCCATCCCCCACCGACACGGGAGCGGGGTCAGATGGCGGTCGGCACGCGGGTGGTCACGAGCCCGACGTCGCCGAGGAAGCGCTCCAACGCGATGGTCGCTATGCCCGTGGCGACCGAGTTGCCGCGCACGGTGGAGACCTCGATCGCGAGGTCGGCGGCCGAGTCGCCGGGCGCCTCCTCGAGCACCCGGCGGCGCACGGCCGGCACGAGGTGGTCGCCGAGGGCCCAGGCGGTCCACCCGGTCAGGGTGATCATCTCGGGGTTGACGATCGCGCACAGGTCCGCGATCGCCGAACCGAGGTAGCGGGCGGTGAGCTCCAGGGTCTCGGTCAGCGCCGGGTGCGCCGGGGACTCGAGCGCGGCGGCGAAGGCCGCGATGAAGTCCCGCTGCAGGGGGACGGCGGCGAGCGGGTGGTCCGGCGCGATCGCGGCGAGCGTCTGCTGGATGCCCGCCGCGCCCACATAGGCCTCGACGCAACCCGAACGGCCGCAGCGGCACCGGCGGCCGTCGAGGGCGAGGAGGCTGTGGCCCCACTCCCCCGCGCCGTTCTGCGCGCCGCGCAGGATCGTGCCCTCCAGGACGATCCCGGCGCCCACGCCGGTGCCGAGGTTGACGGTGATCATGCTCTTGTGGCGCCGGCCCTCGCCGAACCAGAGCTCGGCGGTGGCGATCGCCTTGAGCGGGTTGTCGACCACCATCGGCAGCCCGATGCGCTCGCGCAGGAGGTCCACGTGGAGCCAGGGCGCGTTCGGCACGACGACGGCGACCTCGGCCCGGCGCTGCATGCCGCCGGGGAGCGAGATGCCCACCCCGAGGACGTCGTCGCGCGTGGCGGGCGCGCCCTCGGCCGCGCTCTGCTCCAGTGCCCGGTCGATGGCCTGCACGATGGAGTCGGCGACGTAGTCGTGCTCGTCCAGGTGCTCGTCGGTGGCGACCTCGGCGGAGGCGAGCTCGTCGAGCGCGGAGTCGAACACGGTCGCGCGCACGTACGTCTCGGCGACGTCGACGCCCACGATGCGTCCGCGGCTCCCGTTGAGCCGCAGCCTGGTCGTGGGCCGCCCGATGCGCCCGCCGGTGCGGCGGGCCTCGGTGGCGATGCCGCCTTCGAGGAGGTCGCTGACCACCGTCGCCACCGTCGCGTTGCTCAGTCCGGTGGAGGCGGCCAGGTCGCCCCGGCTCGCCTCGCCCGCCGCCAGCAGCGCGTGCAGCACGTCGAGCCGCGACTCGCTGCGGATGTCGCGCGAGGTGCGCCTGGTGACGGCCATGTGGGCTCCTGGTTCGCTACTGGGGTGTCCGGTGATCCCGAGCGGTGTCGGGATCACCGGGCGCCCCCTGAGGTCATTCCGGCGAGGCGGCGGCGGTGACGCGCACGAGGCGCGGCCGGTCGCCGCCGGCGGTGCCGTGGACCAGCAGGCGCACTGCGCCGGTGTTCCATGATCCCGGAATCCACAGTCGACCAGGGTCCCCGCCGGTGAACTTCGGCCGGGCCGCGTCGTCGAGCCACACGCGCCCGAGCAGCTCGCCGCGCGCGAACGCGCTGACGCGCACCTGCTCGCCCTCGAACCGCAGGGAGCACCCGCCGGACGGGACGGGCAGGTCGAGCCAGGCTTCCTCTCCCGGAGCGAGTTCGAGCGGGAGCGCGATCGCCGTGCCGGCACCGTCCTTCTGGGACAGCGCGAGCAGCGCGTGGTCGGGCTGCGCCTCGACCTGCCAGTCTCGCACAGGCTCCAGGCGGAGCAGGGTCGCACCGCCGCTGTCGACCGGCCAGTGCGCCATGGTGATCGCGACCTCGCGGCCCTCGCCGGGGGCGAGGTGCACCCACGGGTCGTTCGGGCTCACGATGCGGGAGGCGCCGTCCACAGTGATCTCGCATGGGGTCTGGAGGCCGTCCAGGTGCAGCGCGTAGTGACCGGTGCCGTCCACTGGCAGGGCGCGCCGGTAGGTGACGGGGCGTCCGATCCGGGTGCTGCTCCAGCCCGCGAGGGTCCGCACGGGGGCGGGGTCGCCCGCCCACTGCTCGCCGCCGTCGACGGTCCACAGGGCGGTGACGTCCTCGCTCGACCCGATCGCCCAGACGCGGCCGAGGCCGCGCAGCGACCCGATCGCGAGGCCGGGCAGGCGCGAGTCGTCGAAGTTCGCGTGGCCCCAGGTCTCCACGGTGGCGTCGAGCCGCGAGGCCTCCGCGAGCGGGACGCGGACGGTGGCGCCGAACGTCGCGAAGCTCGGCAGCGCGGTGCCGTCCAGGGCGAGGTCGACGATGTCGCCAGCGCCTTCGACGAGCAGTTCGCCGAGGCCTGCGACCGCGGCGGTGTAGTGCGTGCGGCCGCGGTAGACGCCGACGGCCTCGGAGCTCGGTGCGAGCTCGTGGGCCTCGGTCTCGCCGGTGCGGGTCTCGAGGTCGATGCGGGTCGCCTCGGTGAGGGGCTCCGGTTCGGGCGGCGGCGCCGAGAGGACTCCCGCGGTGCCGTCCGGGGTCGCCACGTCCTCGGGGTGGAGGACTTCGACTTCCCATGCGGTGGCACCGGTCCGAATCGTGTACCGCTTCGGCTCGCCCGCTGTCGGGGCCTCCAGGTCGACGACGGTGGGCGTCTCGCCTTCAGCGGAGAAGGCGACGGTGCTCGGCAGTCGCGAGGCGAATCGGAGTCCGTGCTCGTCCGCGCCGACGAGGTCGGCGTTCGCGAACCGCAGCACGCCGGGCAGGCCGAAGCCCGCGAGCGGCAGGTCCTGCAGGACGAGCGCGCAGGAGAGCGGTGCGAGCGCGATCGGGAGTTCACCGAGCCCGGTCGGGACCCGCGCGAGCCCGGCTTCCTCGGAGAGGTTCGGGACCCCGGTGAGGGTGCCGCCGCCGTCGAGGATCAGCTGGGACGGGGAGTCGCTGGTGGCGACGTCGACGCGGATGCCCTGCGCCGCAGTGGTGGTCGCGCGGGCGAGCGCCGGGCCGAGGGTGCGGGCGAGGGCCGCGAGCGATCGGGCGTCGGCGGTCTCGGGCCGCGCTTCGCCGACCGGGGAGAGGAACCCGCCGAAGTCGTAGTCGTGGGTCATGAACCCGCCGGGGTCGCCCCAGTTGCCGACCGAGGGCGTGTACCCGAAGTCGTAGCCGGAGGCCTGGAGGTACGGGGCGAGCAGTGTCGCGCCGCTCGCCATGAGCCGCCGCAGGGTGGTGTGGGCCCGGTTGGTCTCGGTGACGAGCAGCGGGAGCCCCTTGGCGCCCACCAGGTCGGCGTAGCGGCGCACTTCGGCCTCGACGAACGGCGAGCGGTCGTCGGGGTAGAAGTTGAACGCCGGGGCGACGCCCTCGACGCCGCCCGTGGCGCCGATGAGCTCGCCCTGGCCGGCGCAGGCGATGAGCGGCACGTCGATGCCGTGGCCGGTCGCCATGTCCCGCAGGGCGGTCAGGTAGGCGTGGCGGTCGTGCGTGTCGAAGAAGTCGAGCTCGTTCTCCAGCTGCACGGCCACGACGCTGCCGCCGCGGCCCCACTGGCGCTCGGCGAGGAGCGGCAGTGCCCGGTCGAACCAGCCCTGCACCTGCGCGAGGAACCTCGGTTCGGCCTGGCGCAGCCTGAGTCCGTCTTCGAGCGCGAGCCATGCGGGCAGCGCGCCGCCGTCCCATTCGGAGCAGATGTACGGTCCGGGCCGGGCGATGACCGCGAGGCCGGCCTCGTGCGCGAGGTCGAGGAACGCGCCGACGTCGCGGCGGCCCTCGAAGTCCCACACGCCCGGGGCGGTCTCGTGGAAGTTCCACGGCAGGTAGACGTCGACGGCGCGGTAGCCGGTGGCGCGCACCTGCGCGAGCCGGGCCTCCCAGACTTCGCGGGGGAGCCGGAAGTAGAACAGGGAGGCGCAGAGCAGGGTTTCCTCGCGGTCGTCGAGGACGAGCCCAGAGCGTCCGAGCCGGACGGTCGCGGTGGACGGGTCAGTCACTTCACACCAGCACTTCCACCTTGGAGGTTCATTTCGTACAGGTACTTCTGGCCGAGGTAGTAGATGACGATCATCGGCAGGGTCAGGATGATCGACCCGACCATGATGAGGTTCCACGGCGGCAGCTGCATCGCGTTGCTCGTGCTCGTCATGTACTGCAGTCCGAGCGCGAGCGGCATGGACTCCTCGGAGTTGAGGTAGATGAGCGGGCCCATGAAGTCGCCCCACGCGTGCGTGAGCGTGAAGATCGCGATCGCGGTGAGGATCGGCCACATCATCGGCAGGATGATCCGGCGGTAGACGCCGAAGTAGCCGAGGCCGTCGACCTGCGCCGCCTCGTCGAGCTGGTTGGAGATGCGGGAGACGAACTGCCGCACCAGGAACACGTTGAACGCGTTGGTGAAGAAGTTCGGGATGATGAGCGGCAGGTACGTGTTGACCCAGCCGAGCTCCTTGAACAGCAGGAACTGCGGGATCATCGTGATCTGCGCGGGGATCATCATGGTGGCGAGCACGAGGATGAACATGAAGTTCTTGCCGGGGGCGCGCAGGCGCGCGAAGGCGTAGCCGACGAGCGAGGACGAGACGACCTGGCCCACCGCGGACAGGGTCGCGATGACGACCGAGTTGGTGATGAACCGCCCCACGGGCAGTCCGGTCGCGGTGAAGACGCCGGTGAAGTTCCGCCACTCGAACTCGCTCGGGATGACCGTGAACGCGTTCTGCGAACTGGTCAGGTCACTCGCCAGCGAGATCGAGACCATGAGGACGAACGGCACGAAGAAGATCGCGGAGACGACGAGCAGCACCGCGTAGGTGGCGGGTGAGGCCTTGAAGACCGAGAGCCGCTTCTGGGCGTTGTCGCCCTGGTCTTTCCTCTTGCGGCCGTTCGCGGCCGTGTGCTCGGGTGTGGTGGTCGGCGTGACGGCGGCCATCACTTCACCTCCGTCTCGTAGAAGACCCACTTGCCGGCGGTCCGGAACGCGATCAGCGTGAGCAGCAGGATCACGATGAAGAGCAGCCAGGCGACGGCTGAGGCGTAACCGAAGTGGTAGAAGGAGAACGCCTCCTGGAACAGGAGCGTGACGACCATCTGGCTGGCGTTGTCCGGGCCGCCGACGTTGCCGCCGGGGGCGAGGATGTAGACCTGCGAGAAGATCTGGAACGCCCCGATCAGCCCCATGATGAGGTTGAAGAAGATCACCGGGGTGATCTGCGGGAACGTGACCGACCAGAACTGGCGCCAGGAGCTGGCGCCGTCGATCTCGGCGGCCTCGTACAGCTCGCGCGGGATGCCGTTCATGGCCGAGAGCAGGAGCACCGTGGCGCCGCCCGCGCCCCACACGGACAGGATGATCAGCGCCGGTTTGATCCAGGTGGTGCTGAGCAGCCAGTCGGGGCCGTCGACGCCGAACCAGCCGAGCAGGTCGTTGAGCGGGCCCGACGGGGCGAGCACCATCTTGAAGACCATCGCGGTCGCGACGAGCGGGACGAGCGTGGGCAGGTAGATGAAGGTGCGGAAGAGCTTGCGGCCGCGAACGCGCTTGTTGAGCAGGTTCGCCAGCCACACGCCGATGATGAGGCCGAGCGGGACGGAGATCGCCGCGTAGAAGAAGGTGTTCCAGAGGGCCTTCCAGAAGATGGGGTCCTCGGTGAGCGCCTTGGTGTAGTTGTTCAGGCCGACCCATTCGGGCGGCGTGAAGGAGTCCCATTCCGTCAGCGAGATGTAGACGGAGGCGATCATGGGGCCGAGCAGGAACCCGACGAATCCGATCAGCCACGGCGAGATGAAGAGCCAGAAGTAGAAGGCTTCCTTCTTGCGCCGCTTGGACATCTTGGGGCGACGCCTCCCGGCGCCGCGCGGCTCGCGCGCGGCGCCGGGGGCTTCGTCGACGACGAGGTTCGACATCGGGGTCCGCTACTCGATGATCGATTCGAGCTGCGTCTGGACCTTGTCCAGTTCGGTCTTGGCGTCGCCGCCCTCGTTCCAGAAGGTGCCGAGGTTGTCGTCGAAGGCCGCCTGCATCTCGTTCCACTCCGGGATGAACGGGGCGCGGAAGATGAACTCGGAGGACTCGCCGAAGGCGCCCATGTTCAGGCCCTCGGGGGCCCAGGCGGGGCTGAGGAAGGCGTCGGACTGCTGCACTTCGAGGTTGGCCGGGACGTCCTGGGCCTTGTCGATGATGACGGTCTGCGCTTCGACGTCGGTGAGGAAGTCGATGGCCTCGAAGGCCTTCTCGGGGTTGTCCGAGTCGCGGGTGATGGAGAGGCCGGAGCCGAAGGCGGAGACCGCCTGCTCCTTGCCGCCCCACATCGGGGCGATGCCCCAGTTGATGTCGGACTCGATGAGCCCGCCGATGCCCCAGAAGCCGGTGGCGTTCATCGCGACGGTGCCCGCGGCGAAGGCGGGGTCGCCGCCCATGTCCGGGCCCATGTCAGCGTACTCGGTGGCGGTCGGCGCGTAGTGGTACTTGTACTGCAGGTCGTTGGCCCACTGGAGCGCTTCGACGACCTCAGGGGAGTTGACCGTGGGCTGGCCGCTGTCGTCGATGATCTGCCCGCCGTTCTGGTAGGCGAAGCTCCACCACTGGGCCCACCAGCCCGCGCCGGAGAAGCCCCACTGCTCACCGGGGATGGTCAGCTTCTCCATGGCGGCCTGGGCGTCTTCCTGGGTCCAGGCGGCGGTGGGGTACTCGACGCCGGCGGCGTCGAACAGGTCCTTGTTGTAGTAGAGGATCATCGCGCCGGAGCGGTCCGGGATCGCGTACGTCTGGTCCTCGTAGGTGTAGAGGTCGCCGACCGGACCGAAGCGCTGCTCCAGGTCCAGGCCCGCGGACTCGGCGTACTCGTCGAGCGGCAGGAGCTGGCTCTTGGACGAGTAGGAGTTGACGTTCTCGGCCACCTGCATGATGTCGGGGCCGTCGCCGCCCGCGATCATCGTCTGCACCTTCTGCGCGTACTTGTCCGCGGGGATCAGCTGGAGTTCGATCTTGGTGTCGGGGTTCGCGGCCTCGTAGAGGTCGATGCGGGCCTGGTAGGTCTCCTTGTCGAGGTCGCCGCCCCAGACGACCATCTTGAGGGTGCCGTCGTCCTCGGCTTCGCCGCCGCCGCACGCCGCCAGGGCCGCCGCTGCGAGCAGTGCCGTCGCCGCGAGCCCGGCACCTCTGCGCCATCGAGCCATTTCCACCATGTCTTCCGCCTCCTTGCGGTCGGGGGTTCGGACGCCGGCGGGCCGCCGGCGCGAGTTAAGACAAGGCAAAATCTAACCCATAGATAAAGGGTTGGATAGAGGCCGAGGATAACGATTTCGATGCGGTGAACATGGGATGAAGGGATCGGTGACCACGGTTTCCGGGCCCGATACTTTGGTCGGCGCATCAGGTACCGCGGACCGATTCGCCTGCGCCGCACCGTTCATAGCGTTGGGGGATGTCGCAGACCCACGCCCCCGGGCGGGCCGCTCCGGCCCCGGCCGCCGCGCTGTCAGAACGCTCGCTCGCGCCCGACCTCGGCCGCGGATTCATGCTCCTGGCGATCGCCCTCGCCCACGCGCACCTGCTGCTCTACACCCCCGCGTACGAGCCCTCGGACCTCGACCGGGCGACGGTGCTCCTGCGCGAGCTCCTCATCGACGACCGGGCCCGCCCCATGTTCTTCTTCCTCTTCGGCTACGGGCTCGTGCAGCTGGCCTCGCGCCAGGAGTCGCGCGGCGGGGACCGGGGCACGGTCCGCCCGCTGCTGCGCCGCCGCGGCCGGTGGCTCGTCCTCATCGGATTCGCGCACGCCGCGGTCATCGGCGTCGACATCGTCTCGGTGTACGGGTTCGCCCTGGTCCTGTTCGCCGGGCTCCTCTACCGCTCCGACCGCGCGCTCCTGCACGTCGCGTCCTGGACGCTGCTCGCCGTGGGCGCGTTCTTCCTCCTGATCGCCATGGGAGAGACGAACTCCGGCTCATTCATGGCGTTCGACCCCGCCGCCGACGACACCGGGTTCGGCGCGATGGCCGCCTCGCGCCTCGGCAGCTGGCTCTTCGTCGTGATCGCCTACGGCTGGCAGGTCCTGCCGGGCATGGCGCTCGGCATCTGGGCCGCCCGTCGCCGCGTCCTCGAAGCGCCGCGCGACCACCGGCCGCTCCTGCGCCGCACCGCCGCCTGGGGCATCGGCCTGGCACTGGCCGGCGGGCTGCCGTGGGCGCTCATCACGGCCGGCCACTGGACCGCGCCCTCCGTACTCCTCGGCGGCTTCGCCGGTGCGCTGCACGCGGTGACGGGCCTGGCCGGCGGCGTGGGCGCCATCGCCGCGATCGGACTCGCCTCGATCCGGTCCGCCGAGCGGCGGGGCCCGCTCACCACCGCGATCGCCGCGGTCGGCCAGCGCTCGCTGACGTTCTACATGTTCCAGTCGGTGGTGTTCCTCGCGGTGCTCTCGCCGGTCGCGCTCGGTCTCGGGGGCCGCACCGGATTCACCGGGGCGGCGCTCGTCGCGTTCGGGACCTGGGTGCTGTCGCTGCTGTGCGCGGAGGCGATGCGGCGCCGCTCGTACCAGGGGCCGGCCGAGATCCTGTTGCGGCGCTTGACCTATGGCAGGGCGGCGTAACCCGGGGGGACCGTCCGCTGTGACTTACACTAGTATTCCTATCGTTTTAGTTGACTTTCTTTTCGGGTGACATTATGGTGTGATGCGTGCCAGTGAGCACTTCCCCCGGAATGACGTGAAAGAGCCTGCTATGCCCGAGAACGAACCCCGCCGCGGCCTGCGGGCCACCAGCCTCGCCGCCGCGACCGCCGTCCTGGCCCTGGGCCTCAGCGCCTGCGGCGGCGATGACGAGACCGCCCAGACCGGCGTCGGCTTCGAGGACTGCCTGACCGAACCCACCACCTGCAACTCCGGGCCGCGCGCCGACGGCGGCGACCTGGTCTGGGCCGTGGGCGGCAAGTGGGAGGCCTGGGGCCAGGCCGACATCTACGGCTCCAGCCTCTCCACCTCGATCATCAACCAGCCGCTGCGCCCCACGGTCTTCACGTACGACCAGGCGGGCGAGATCCACTACAACGACGGGATCTACTCCGAAGCGCCCGAACTGCTCGCGGAGGAGCCGCTGACGGTGGCCTACCACCTCAAGCCGGAGGCGACCTGGGGCGAGGGCACCCCGATCGGCATCGACGACTTCCTGTGGCACTGGAAGGCCACGTCGACCGACGAGGCCCAGTGCGCCGGGTGCACCCCCGCCACCGAGTACGGGTCCCATGTGGCCTCCATCGAGGCGGGCGAGGCCGACACCGTCGTCGTCACCTACGAGGACGGCTACCTCGACGCCGAGTGGTACGCGGCGCAGGTCATCACCCACCCCGCGCACATCGCCGAGGCCCGCGGGCACGCCGACTGGCGCACCGACCCGGCCGTGATGGCCGCTTCCGTCGCCGACTTCTCGGAGAACCCGCCCCTCGACTACAGCGCCGGGCCGTTCCGGATGACCGAGGGCGTGCTGGGCGACTACGCGAAGTACGTGCCGAACCCCGAGTGGACGGGCTCGCAGCAGTCCACACTCGACTCCTTGACGCTCAAGTACATCGAGGGCGCCGACGCCATGGCGACCGAGCTGCGGCAGGGCACGATCCACGGGGCCGCGCCGGCCAGCTTCGACCCCGAGATCCTCGACCAGCTCGCGGCCGACGACAACCTCAAGTACAGCGTCGCGCCGCAGTCGGGCTGGTCCCACATCGACGCGAACTTCGACAACCCGTTCCTCGCCGCCGAGCCGCTGCGCCGGGCGATCTTCACGGCGATCAACGCCGACGAGATCAACGCCCGCGCCTACGGCACCGCGTTCGAGGGCACCGAGACGATGACGAGCGTGCTCTTCCGCCCCGGCTCGGAGTACCACACCGACCAGATCGGGGACTCCGGTCTCGGCTCGGGCGACCAGGAGGCGGCCCGCGCGATCCTCGAGGAGGCCGGGTACACCTGGGACGGCGACGCGCTCCTCACCCCCGAGGGCGAGCCGTGCTCGCTGCGCTTCCGCACCGGCATCGAGGGCGAGGCCTTCACGCCGATCATCCAGGACCTGGTCATCACCTACCTGGGCGACCTCGGCATCGACCTCACCACCGACCCGATCCCCGGCGGCGAGCTGAACTCGGTGCTGGAGGCCCGCGACTGGGACCTCATCCTGTTCTCCTGGATCGAGACCCCGCTGTTCGCGTCCTCTGCGGCCGACTACTGGGGCGAGGGCAACCACACCGGGTTCCAGGACGACCGGGTGGACGAGATCGTGGCGGAGCTCGCGACGACGCTCGACCGCGACCGCGCCGCCGAGCTCAACAACGAGGCCGCGCAGATCTCGCTCGACCAGTCGGTGCAGCTGCCGCTGGCGTGGACCCCGCAACTGGTCATGGTGGACAAGGACGTCGTGAACGTGCGCGACAACTGGGCCACCACCATGCGGGTCTTCTACAACGTGGGCGAGTGGGGCTTCGCTGAAAGCGAATAGGAGGCCCAGTGCCGGAGGCGAAAAGCCGGCACTGCGCTGAAGGCGAATCGAGGGCACCGTGCCGCAGCGAATGGCCGGCACTGCGCCCAGGACCGACCGGAACGGCGGGGCCGGACGTGGAGCGATCCGCGTCCGGCCCCGCCGTTTTCGCACGGGCGAACCGGTGCCGCGGGGCGCCGCGCTCGCATAGGCTCGGTGCCGTGAGCGATCAAGCGGCGACCGTCAACTCCGAGAGCGTGCTGACGGTGTTCGTCGCCGCGCTCATGAACCTCGGCATCGCCCTCGCGAAGCTCATCGCGGGCATCCTCGGCGGCTCGGCCGCGATGGTCTCGGAGGCCGCGCACTCGGCGGCCGACACCGTCACGCAGGTCATGCTCTACATCGCGCTGCGCAACAGCGCCAAGCCCGCCGACGACCGGCACCCCTTCGGCTACGGCAGCACCGCGTACCTCTGGGCCGCGCTCGCGGCGGCGCTCACCTTCGTGGCCGGCGGCCTGTTCTCGATCACGCACGGCTTCCATTCGCTCCATGACGGCGCCGAAGGCGACTTCCTGCTCTCCTACATCGTTCTGGCGATCTCGTTCGTCCTCGAGTCGGTCTCATTCGGACGGACTATCGTGCAGCTGCGCCACGAATCGGAGCGCTGGTCGGTGCGGCCGAGGGCCTTCCTGCAGCACACTCCGGACACGAGCCTCAAGGCCGTGTTCCTGGAGGACCTCGCCGCGCTCATCGGCCTGATCCTGGCGGCGGCGGGCCTGGCGCTCACCGAGATCACGGGCAGCCCGGTCTACGACGGCCTGGCCTCGATCCTCATCGGCGTGCTCCTGCTCGTCGTGGCGGTGACGCTCGGCCGCGCGAACGTCTCGCTGCTCATCGGCAAGAGCCTGCCGCCGCGCTTCCGCGGGGCGGTGCGGGCCGAGCTCGAGGGGGGCGAGCACATCACGGCCGTCCAGAACCTGCTGACGCTCCAGCTCGGCCCGACCTCGGTGATCATCGCGGCCAAGATCGACTTCCGCGACAGCGCGAGCGGCGAGCAGATCGAGCGGACCTGCCGGGAGCTGGAGGCGCGGCTGCGCGAGCGCTTCCCGATGGTGATGTACGTGTTCCTGAGCCCGTGGGGCGAAGCGGACCCGCGCGGGGGCACCCCGGCGGGTTGAGACGCGAAAAGGCCGCCGGGGGCTTCCCCGGCGGCCTTCGCGGTTCGTACTAGCCGGCCAGTTCGGACAGGGCCTTCTGCCAGGCGCCCTGGTCGCGGGCCTCGCCGGGCATGTTCATCTCGGCGAAGCGGACGACGCCCTGCTTGTCGATGACGAAGGTGCCGCGGTTCGCCATGCCCTTCTCGTCGTTGAAGACGCCGTAGGCCTGGGCGACCGCGCCGTGCGGCCAGAAGTCGCTGAGCAGCGGGAACTCGAAGCCCTGCTGCTGGGCCCAGACCTTGTGGGCGAACGGGGAGTCGACGGAGACGCTGAGGACCTGGACCTCGTCGCTCTGGTAGGCGTCGAGGTTGTCGCGGATGCCGCAGAGCTCGCCCTCGCACACGCCGGTGAACGCGAACGGGTAGAACACGAGCAGGACGTGCTTCTCACCGAGGAAGTCGGCGAGGCTCACTTCCTGGTTGTTCTGGTCTTTCAGGGTGAAGGCGGGGGCCTTGGTTCCGGTCTCGATCGGCATGCGCGCTCCTGGCGGTGCGGCCCTCGGCAGAGGGCGGTGGTCGGTGACGCGTTGAACGTTAGCGCCACCCGCGCAGGCCGGTCGCCGGGCCCGCCCGAAGCGGACCCGCGCGAGGGCCGGGACTCAGCGGCGGGCGACGACCATGCGGGACGCGACCCAGTCCGGGGAGGCGTTCAGGGTCTTCGTCGACTTGAGGCCGGCGAGGGCCGTGGACTCCTCGATGTCGGCCGGCTCGATGTGGCCGGGCCGCCCCGCCTTGGGGGTGAGGAGCCAGACGACGCCGTCGTCGGCGAGCGGATCGCGGGCGTCGAGGAGGAGGTCGACCAGGTCGCCGTCCTCTTCACGGCACCACAGGATGACCGCGCCCACGATCTCGTCGGAGTCCTCGTCGAGGAGTTCCCCGACCGCCTCGACGACGGCGCTGCGCAAGGTGGCGTCGACATCGGTGTCGAAGCCGATCTCCATGACGGACTCGACGCCTTCGAGCCCGAGTCGCTGCACCACGCTCGATGAGTCCACCGGGCTGCTCGGAGCGTTCACTTCGTCCCCTCCATTGGTCGGTCTGCCAGAGCGTCCCGCTCTGCTCTGCACAGCATATGAAGTAGACCATATGAGCCGTGGCATATCCAGCGCTCGCGCAGGCGCGGGAAAAGCGGTCCGCCGCGGCTTTCGCAAAGCGGCCGAGGGGCTTCGTGCGGACACGTTCACATGGCGGTGATCTCGCTTTCCGGGACGCCTGATGCGGCGTAGCAGGTGAGCGCGTTTCACAGTCGCGGGGAGTGTGGGCGCGGTCGCATCAAGGCGGGTGGGTGGCTCATGCTCGCGGTAGATTCAAGGGAGGATGGTAGAAAACGATGACATCTGCTGCCTGAAGAGCAACCCTGCAAAGCCGCAGTCTTAGAACGAGGGATCGCCCGTGACCACGGAACAGAACCGGCCGCCCATCAGTGACGGATTGCCGACCCAAGTACCGGACACTGACCCTGGGGAGACCAGCGAGTGGCTGGAATCCCTGGACGGCCTCCTCGACGGCGGCGGGCGCACCCGTGCCCGCTACGTCATGCAGCGGCTGCTCGAGCACGCCCGCAAGCGCCAGATCGGCGTACCGGCGTCCACGAGCACCGACTATGTGAACACCATTCCGGTGGAGGCCGAGCCGCACTACCCCGGCGACGAGGCCGTCGAGCACCGCATCCGCTCATACGTGCGCTGGAACGCGGCGATGACGGTCCACCGCGCGCAGCGACCCGGCATCGGCGTGGGCGGCCACATCTCGACGTACGCCTCCGCGGCGAACCTGTACGAGGTCGGCTACAACCACTTCTTCCGCGGCCGCGACCACGAGGGCGGCGGCGACCAGATCTTCTTCCAGGGCCACGCCTCCCCCGGCATGTACGCCCGCTCCTTTGTGGAAGGCCGGCTGACCGAGGACGACCTCGACGGCTTCCGCCAGGAGGTCTCCCGCCCCCAGGGCGGCCTCCCGTCCTACCCCCACCCCCGCCTGATGCCCGACTACTGGCAGTTCCCCACCGTGTCGATGGGCCTGGGCCCGATCAACGCGATCTACCAGGCGCTGTTCAACCGCTACATGGACGACCGCGGCATCAAGGACACCAAGAAGCAGCAGATCTGGGCCTTCCTCGGCGACGGCGAGATGGACGAGGTCGAATCGCGCGGCGCGCTCCAGTTCGCGGCCGGCGCCGAGCTCGACAACCTCACCTTCGTCGTCAACTGCAACCTCCAGCGCCTCGACGGCCCGGTGCGCGGCAACGGCAAGATCGTCCAGGAGCTCGAGTCGTACTTCCGCGGCGCGGGCTGGAACGTCATCAAGGTCATGTGGGGCCGCGAGTGGGACCCGCTGCTCGCCGCCGACGCCGACGGCGCGCTGGTGAACCTCATGAACACCACCCCCGACGGCGACTTCCAGACGTTCAAGGCCGAGTCGGGCGCGTTCATCCGCGAGCACTTCTTCGGCCGCGACACCCGCACGAAGGCGCTCGCGCAGCCGCTCTCGGACGACGACATCTGGAACCTGCGCCGCGGCGGCCACGACGACCGCAAGATCTACGCCGCGTACAAGGCCGCCATGGACCACGAGGGCCAGCCGACGGTGATCCTCGCGCACACCGTCAAGGGCTACAAGCTGGGCTCGACCTTCGAGGGCCGCAACGCGACCCACCAGATGAAGAAGCTCTCGCTCGACGACCTCAAGGGCTTCCGCGACGCCCTCGACATGCCCGTCACCGACGCGCAGCTCGAGGCCAGCCCGTACCTGCCGCCGTACGTCAAGCCCGAGGCCGGCTCGGCCGAGGACGAGTACCTGCAGGCCCGCCGCGCCGCCCTGGGCGGCTCGATCCCCAAGCGCCGCAACACGGTCATCCCGCTGAACCTGCCGGGCGAGGAGACGTACAAGTCCGCCAAGCGCGGCTCGGGCAAGCAGAAGGCCGCCACGACGATGGCGCTCGTCCGCCTGCTCAAGGACCTCATGCGGGACAAGGAGACCGGCAAGCGCTGGGTTCCGATCATCCCCGACGAGGCGCGCACGTTCGGCATGGACGCGATGTTCCCGACGGCGAAGATCTGGTCGACCCACGGCCAGCAGTACCTGTCGGTGGACCGCGACCTGTTCCTCTCCTACAAGGAGTCCGAGCAGGGCCAGCTCATGCACGTGGGCATCAACGAGGCCGGTTCGATGGCCGCGTTCACCGCCGCGGGCACCTCGGGCGACACGCTCGGCGAGCCGATGATCCCGTTCTACATCTTCTACTCGATGTTCGGGTTCCAGCGGACCGCCGACGCGATCTGGGCCGCCACGGACCAGCTCGCGAACGGCTTCCTCATCGGCGCCACCGCCGGCCGCACCACGCTCAACGGCGAGGGCCTGCAGCACGAGGACGGCCACTCGCTGCTCCTGGCGCACACCAACCCGGCGGTCGTCTCCTACGACCCGGCCTACGGGTACGAGATCGGGCACATCGTCCAGGACGGCCTGCGCCGCATGTACGGCGAGGGCGAGCACGTCTTCTACTACATGACCGTCTACAACGAGCCGATCGTGCAGCCGGCCGAGCCGGCCGACGTGGACGTCGAGGGCATCCTCAGGGGCATCCACAAGGTCCAGACCGCGGAGGGCCCCGGCCCCCGAGTACAGCTGCTGACCTCCGGCTCGGGCATGTCCTGGGCCACCAGGGCCGCCGAGCTGCTCGCCGCGGACTGGGGCGTGGCCGCCGACGTCTGGTCGGTCACCTCCTGGACCGAGCTGAGCCGCGACGGCATCGAGGCCGACCGCCACAACCTCCGCCACCCGGAGGCCGAGAAGCGCGTCCCGTACGTGACGCAGAAGCTCGCCGCCGCCGAGGGCCCGTTCGTGGCCGTCAGCGACTACATGCGGGCCGTGCCGGACCTCATCAGCCGCTGGGTGCCGGGCGACTACACCTCGCTGGGCACGGACGGCTTCGGCCACTCCGACACCCGCGGGGCCCTGCGCCGCCACTTCAACGTGGACGCGGAGTCGATCACCGTGGCGGCCCTCCAGCAGCTTGCCGCCCGCGGCGAGGTCAAGCCGGAGCTGGCGGCCCAGGCCGCCGCCAAGTACCAGATCACCGACCCGACCGCCGCCGAAGCCGGCGAAGCGGGCGGCGACTCCTAGTACGCCGAAAGGGCGGGGCCGCGAGCGCAATGCTCGCGGCCCCGCCCTTTCGCGTGCCCCGCCTAGTGCTGGTGGCCCTCGTGGTCGTGGTGGTCGTGGCCCTCGGCCTCTTCCTTCTCGACCTCGGCGCGCACGGCGTCCATGTCGAGCTCCTTGACCTTCTCGATGATCTCCTCGAGCGCGGCCGGCGGGAGAGCGCCCGGCTGGCTGTAGAGGAGGATGCCGTCGCGGAACGCCATGAGCGTGGGGATCGACTGGATCCCGGCCTCGCCCGAGAGCTCCGGCTGGTCCTCGGTGTCGATCTTCCCGAAGACGACGTCAGGGTGCTTCTCGCTCGACGCCTCGAAGGTGGGCGCGAACATCTTGCACGGGCCGCACCAGTCGGCCCACCAGTCCACCAGCACGATCCCGTTGCCGGTGACGGTCTCCTCGAAGTTGTCCTTGGTCAGTGCAACCGTGGCCATTGGGCCGCCTCTCTGTCGTGGCTTCTGTGGTCCTCTTCCGCGCAACAGTAGTGGCGTCTGCGCTATTCCGACAGACGGCCATGCGCGGCGCTCACCACGTCTGGCAGGCTATAGGGCATGGATCTGGCCACGACCATTCAGAACATCGAACGCTCCTCATCGGCGCTGACGACGCAGTCCCTCACCCGGATGGACGAACGCCTGCCCTGGTTCCGCGACCTGCCCGCCGAGCAGCGCTCGATGGTCACCCTCGTGGCCCAGGCCGGAGTACGGCAGTTCCTGGAGTGGCTGCGCAACGGCGGCGAGGACCTCGGCACCTCGGACATGGTCTTCGAGGCCGCCCCCGTCGAGCTCGCCCGCGCCATCAGCCTGCAGCACACCGTCGCCCTCATCCAGGTCGTCATCGACGTGGTCGAGGAGCAGGTGCCCGCGCTCGCCGCCGACGGCGAGACGGACCAGCTGCGCGAATCGGTGCTGCGCTTCAGCCGCGAGATCGCCTTCGCCTCCGCCCGCGTGTACGCCCGGGCCGCCGAGACCCGCGGCGCCTGGGACGCGCGCCTCCAGGCGATGCTCGTCGACGCGCTGCTGCGCGGCGACAACTCCGACGAGCTCATCAGCCGCGCCGCGGCCCTGGGCTGGTCCGAGACGCAGACGATCACCGTCGTCTGCGGCGCCACCCCCGGCGGCGAGGCCACCCTGGTGCTCCACTCCGTCCAGCGCGCCGCCAGGCGGCTCGGACTCGACATCCTGGCGGGCGTCCACGGCGCCCGCCTCGTGCTCCTCCTCGGCGGCGTCAAAGAACCCGTCGAGATCGTCGAGAAGCTCACCGGCCAGTTCGGCGACGGTCCGATCGTGGTGGGCCCCACCGTGACCGGCCTCGCGGACGCCTCCACGTCCGCGCTGGCGGCCGTGGCCGGGCACCGGGCGGCACCGGCCTGGCCGGACGCGCCGCGGCCCGTCACCGCGACCCAGCTCCTCCCGGAGCGGGCCATCGCGGGCGACGAGGAGGCCCGCCGGGTCCTGCGCGAGAGCGTCTACCTGACGCTGCGCCGCGCGGGCGGCGAGCTGCTGGAGACCATGGACGCGTTCATCTCCTCCGGCGGCGTCCTCGAGGGCACCGCGCGCGAGCTGTACGTCCACCCCAACACGGTCCGCTACCGCCTCCGCCGCATCCAGGAGGTGACCGGTTTCTCCCCCACCGAACCGCATGAGGCGTTCGTCCTTCGTGTGGGGTTGACCATAGGACGCCTGGAGAACGCCTCGGGCACCCGGCGTTCTCGCAGTTGACAACGAGTGTTGTAGATTCCCTACAAGAACCGAACGGGCTTTCAGTCCTCCGACTGCTCCCGTATTCCCTGTTGTCGATGCGAAAGTCTTAGTGTGCTTGCCATTCTCGCTCCCGGGCAGGGCTCGCAGAAGCCCGGGTTCCTGACGCCGTGGATCGAAGACCCCTCCGCCGAGGCACGCCTCCGCGAGTGGTCGGAGATCATCGACCTCGACCTCGTCCGCCTCGGCACGACCGCCGAGCAGGACGAGATCACCGACACCGCCAACACCCAGCCGCTGCTCGTGGCCGCCGGGCTGCTGGCCGCCGAACGGCTCCTCACCGGGGACCTCGCCACCGCCGACCTCGTCGTCGCCGGGCACTCCGTCGGGGAGCTCACCGCACTCGCCGTCGCCGGCGTCCTCACCCCTGAGGCCGCCGTGCGCCTCGCCGCCGTGCGCGGCCGCGAGATGGCCGCCGCCTGCAACATCGAGCCGACCACCATGGCCGCCGTCCTCGGCGGGGTCGAGGACGAGGTCCTCGCCGCGATCGAGGCCGCCGGGGCATGGCCCGCGAACCGCAACGGCGCCGGTCAGATCGTCGCCGCCGGCCCCGTCGCCGCCATCGAGAAGCTCACGCAGAGCCCGCCGGAGAAGGCGCGGGTCATCGCGCTGAAGGTCGCCGGGGCGTTCCACACCCCGCACATGGCCCCCGCGCAGGAGGCCCTGGAAGCCGTGGCCGCCGAGATCGAGACCGCCGACCCCGTCCGGACGCTCCTGTCGAACCGGGACGGCAAGGCCGTGGCCTCGGGCAAGACCGCTTTGCAGCAGATCGTGGCGCAGGTCACCTCACCGGTCAGGTGGGACGCGTGCATGAGTACGCTTGGAGAACTGGGCGTCACGGCGGTCATCGAGCTGCCGCCTGCAGGGACGCTCACCGGGCTGGCCAAGCGGGCCCTCAAGGGCGTCGAGCGTGTCAACGTGAACACCCCCGAGGACCTGGCGGTCGCCGCCGGACTCGCGAGTATCGAAGGAGTCGAGTGAGCGTCAACGGATCACGCGTCGTCAGCGTCGGGCACTACCAGCCGGAGAAGATCCTCACCAACGACGACCTCGCCAAAATGGTCGACACCAACGACGAGTGGATCGTCTCCCGTGTCGGCATCAAAGAGCGCCGCATCGCCGCCGAGGACGAGAAGGTCGCCGACATGGCGATCCACGCCGCCCGGCAGGCCCTCGAGAACGCCGGGCTCCAGCCGGGCGACATCGACATGGTCCTCGTCGCGACGGTCTCCGCCAAGGACACCTGCCCCAACACCGCCTGCCGCGTCGCCGACGCGCTCGGCATCAGCACGCCGGCGGCGATGGACATCAACACCGCCTGCTCGGGCTTCGAGTACGCGCTGGCGCAGGCCGACATGGCCATCCGCGTCGGCAGCGCCAAGCGCGCCATCGTGATCGGCGCCGAGAAGCTGACCGCGGTCACCGACTGGGAGGACCGCTCCTCGTGCGTCCTCTTCGGCGACGGCGCGGGCGCGGTCGTGGTCGAGGGCACCGACGACCCGGAGCTGGCCATCAGCCCGGTGGTGTGGGGCTCCGAGCCGTCGATGAGCGACGTCATCCGCATCGAGGAGGACGTGCCGTACATCAAGCAGGCCGGCCAGACCGTGTTCCGCTGGGCCACCACCCAGCTCGCGCCGCTCATCGAGCAGGTCGCGGAGCGGGCGGGCCTCAAGGTCAACGAGCTCGCGGCCTTCGTGCCGCACCAGGCGAACCTGCGGATCATCCAGGGCATCGCCAAGCGCCTCGACTTCAGCGACGACTGCGTCGTGGCCGAGGACATCGTCTACTCCGGCAACACGTCCGCGGCATCGGTGCCGCTGGCGCTGTCGAAGTTGGTACAAAGTGGCAAGGTGGCCTCCGGCGCCCCGATCCTCCTGTTCGGATTCGGCGGCGGACTCACCTACGCCGGGCAAGTCATCCGCTGCCCGTAATTATCGAGAGGAAATAACTCATGGCTCTGTCTCGTGACGAGATCCGCGAAGGCATGTCCGACATTCTCGAAGAGGTCGCGGGCGTGAACCCCGATGACGTCGCCGACGAGAAGTCCTTCACCGACGACCTGGACGTCGACTCGCTCGCCATGGTCGAGGTCGTCGTCGCCGCTGAAGAGAAGTTCGGTGTGAAGATCCCCGACGACCAGGTCGCCAACCTCAAGACCGTCGGCGACGCCGTTTCCTACATCGAAAAGGGCTAAAGGTGACTGAGGTAGTCGTCACCGGGCTCGGCGCGACCACCCCCCTCGGGGGCGATGTGGCGTCGACCTGGGAAGCACTCGTGGCCGGACGGTCGGGTGTCCACCTGCTCGAGCACGAATGGGCACAGGAACTCCCCTGCCGTATCGCCGCCGAGCTGGCAGTGGAGCCCTCCGAGGTCCTGCCTCGGGTCCGGCTGCGCCGACTCGACCGCTCCGAGCAGATCGCGCTCGTCGCGGCTCAGCAGGCGTGGGACGACGCGGGGCTGAGCGACGACCTCGACAAGGAACGCCTGGGCGTCGTCTTCGGTTCCGGCATCGGCGGGGCGCTGACCCTGCTCGCGCAGGACGACATCCTGGAGCAGAGCGGCCCCCGCAAGGTCTCTCCGTTCACCGTGCCCATGCTCATGCCCAACGGCCCCGCCGCCGTGGTCGGCCTGGAATTCGGCGCCCAGGCCGGCGTGCACGCCCCCACCAGTGCGTGCGCGACCTCAGCCGAGGCGATCTCCGCGGGCGCCGACATGATCCGCCTCGGCCGAGCCGACGTGGTCGTGGCCGGCGGCGCGGAGGCGGTCATCGGCGGCCTGCCGATGGCGGGCTTCTCCTCGATGAAGGCCATGTCGACCCGCAACGACGACCCGCAGCACGCCTCCCGGCCCTGGGACCGCGACCGCGACGGGTTCGTCATGGGCGAAGGCTCCGGCGCGCTGATCCTGGAGCGCCGCGACCACGCCGAGGCGCGCGGGGCGAGGATCTACGCCGTCGTGGCGGGCTCCGGCCTGACCTCCGACGGGTTCGACATCGTCCAGCCCGACCCGGAGTGCCGGGGCGGGGGCCGGGCGATGGCGGCGGCGATCAAGCAGGCCGGCATCGACCCGAAGGAGATCGGCCACGTCAACGCCCACGCGACCTCCACTCCGGTCGGCGACATGGCGGAGATCAAGGGCATCAAGCGCGTCGTGGGCGACCACGTGGTGCTGACCGCGACCAAGTCGATGACCGGGCACCTGCTCGGCGGCGCGGGCGCGGTGGAGTCGATCGCGGCGATCCTGGCGATCGTCGAAGGGGTCATCCCCCCGACGATCAACCTCGAGAACCCCGACCCGGGCCTGGACCTGGACGTCGCGGCGAACGAGGCCCGCAAGGTGGAGCTGAACGCCGCGCTCAACACGGCCTTCGGATTCGGCGGCCACAACGCCGCGCTCTTGTTCACGAAGCCCTAAGCGACACAAGAACATCGAAGGGCCCCGCCGCAGATGCGGCGGGGCCCTTCGGCGTCTTCGTGGCTTTGGGAGTGTTCGGGAGCGCCTTGGAGCGTCTAGTACAAAACGGACACAAGAGGGACCCCTGGATCAAAAATACTCCTGGGGTACGACATCGCCGCTAACACGATGATTCCTCGGCATAAGGCGGCTCGGTACCGCTTGCGGTAGCTTTTCCATGGGGGCCAGCACTACCGCGGGAAGCAGGGTCTGCGTACCCGTGGGGTGCACGCGAGTTCCCTAGACTGGGAGCAGGAGACCACCGCAAGCCCGTCACGACCACAAAGGAGCTCGCCGTGTCCACAGCAGCCCCCCTCGCCACCGCCGGGCCCCCCGGCCCGCCCACACCGATCACCAAGGCCGAGCGCTCACTCGCACCCGATATCGCACGCGGCTTCATGCTCCTGTTCATCGCCCTCGCGAACGTCCCGGTCCACCTGTGGGGCATGAGCCTCGACAAGTACAACCACAACACCGGGCAGTCGGCCGCCGACCACATCGCCTACTTCATCGAGCAGCTCCTCATCGCCGAGCGCTCCCGGCCGATGTTCGCAGTCCTCTACGGCTTCGGCATCGCCATCATGGCCTCGCGCATGTTCGCGCGCGGCATGGACGCCAAGGGCGTCCGCAAGATCCTGCGCCGCCGCTCCTGGTGGCTCCTGGCCTTCGGCCTCCTCCACTCGGTCTTCCTGTTCTACGGCGACATCCTCGCCCCGTACGGCGCGATGGGCCTGATCGCCCTGTTCTTCGTGCACCTCTCCGACAAGGCGCTCAAGCAGTGGCTCTGGGGCTCCGTCGCATACGTCGTCCTCATCGGCAACGCGATCATGGCGTACTTCCTGACCAGCAACGGCAGACCGCCGTCGTTCGACCTGCCGCCGTACGTCAACCAGATGCTGTTCGGCGCGATCGCCTCGCCCACCGGCGTCCTCGGCATCATGGTCACCGGCTCGTTCTTCCCGCTGATCATCGCGGGCATGATGCTCCACCGCTCCGGCTGGATCGAGCAGCCCCAAGCGCACCTGCCGCAGCTGAAGAAGGTCTTCATCACCGGCATGGTCGTGAACGTCCTCAGCTCGCTTCCCGTGGCGCTCATCGGACTCGGCGCCTGGGAGCCCTCGAAGGCGCTGTGGGTCGGGTCGGTCTACCTGACGCTCCTGGGCGGCCTCTACGCAGGCATCGGCTACATCTGCGGGTTCGCGCTCCTCGCCCACAAGCTGCGCGGGTTCGGCCGCCGGGGCGTCCCCGGAGCGCTGGCGGCGGTCGGCGAGCGGTCGCTGACCTCCTATCTGCTGCAGTCGTTCATCATGGCCCCGCTGCTCACCGCGTGGGGCTTCGGCCTCGGCGAGGACCTGGGGTACCTCGGGGCGTTCGGCGTCGCGTTCGGCACCTGGCTGGTCACCGTGGCCGTCGCGGTCGCGCTCGACAAGGCCGGCAAGCGCGGCCCGTTCGAGGTCCTGCTGCGGCGGCTCACCTACGGCCCCAAGAAGTCCTGACCATCGGCACCGCCCCCGCACCGTTCGGTGCGGGGGCGGTGCCGTGTCCGGGCACGGGCCGGGTCCCGGCCGTCCTCCCCCGGTATGACACCGCCGGGAGGCGATAGTGCCCCGGGAGGACGGAACAGGTACCGCGGACGGCGGCCCGCGCCCGGAAACGGCGTTAGCGTGAGGAACGCGCGATGCCCCGCACCGAGAGCGGAAACCCGCGAAAACACCCATCACCTGCGCAAAAGGAGACCGTCGTGACCGCCACCCCGCTCGCCACCGCCAGTCCACCGGGACCGGCCGGCTCGATCACCAAGGCCGAGCGCTCCCTCGCGCCCGACATCGCCCGCGGCGGGATGCTGCTGTTCATCGCCCTCGCCAACGTCCCGAACCACATGTGGGGCATGGCCTCCGACAAGTACGGGCACTACACCGGGCAGTCGGGCGCCGACCACTTCGCGCTGTTCATCGAGCAGCTCGTGATCGCCGAGCGCTCCCGGCCGATGTTCGCGATCCTCTACGGCTTCGGCATCGCCATCATGGCCTCGCGCATGTTCGCGCGCGGCATGGATGCCAAGGGCGTGCGCAAGATCCTGCGCCGCCGCTCCTGGTGGCTCATCGTCTTCGGGCTCCTGCACGCCATGTTCCTGTTCTTCGGCGACATCCTCGCCCCGTACGGCGCTGCCGGCCTGATCGCCCTGTTCTTCGTCCACCTCTCCGACAGGGCGCTCAAGCAGTGGCTCGTCGGGTCCTCGATCTACCTCGTCGTCATCGGACTCCCGATCCTCGGCTTCCTCTTCGGCGCCGGCAGCAGCAGCGGCGAAGGCGGCAACCCGCTGGCCTTCGACGGCGTCCCGCCGTACGTCGGGCAGATGATCACGGGCGCGACCATATCGCTCACCCTCAACGTCGTTAGCGTCCTGCTGGCCATGTTCATCCCGCTCATCGCCGCCGGCATGGTGCTCCAGCGCTCGGGCTGGATCGACCACCCCGCGGAGCATCTGCCGCAGCTCAAGACCGTCTTCATCACCGGCATGATCGTGAACGTCCTCAGCTCGCTTCCCGTGGCGCTCACCGCGCTCGGCGCCTGGGAGCCCTCGAGCGGGCTCTTCATCGCCGCGTACTACGTGACCCTGCTGGGCGGCATGTACGCCGGGCTCGGCTACATCTGCGGTTTCGCGCTCCTCGCCCACAAGCTGCGCGGCTACGGCCGCCGGGGCATTCCCGGGGCGCTCGCCGCCGTCGGGGAGCGGTCGCTCACCTGCTATCTGCTGCAGTCGATCATCATGGCGCCGCTGCTCCTCGTGTGGGGCTTCGGCCTCGGTGAGGACATCGGCTACCTGACGGCGTTCGGCGTCGCGTTCGGCACCTGGCTGGTCACCGTGGCCGTCGCGGTCGCACTCGACAAGGCCGGCAAGCGCGGCCCCTTCGAGGTCCTGCTGCGGCGCCTCACCTACGGCCCCAAGCGGGCCTAGACCACCGGACACCCCCGTGTCGGATGCCTGACGCGGGGGTGCTCGCGTACCCGGCGCCGTGCCACAATACGCCAGTGCAAGTGAGACAGACTCCGTTCCGACTGCTGCGGGCCGCCGTGTTCGCCGCCGTCTCGGCGTCCGCCTCACTCCTGCTGCACCTGTGGAGCGGCGGGCACGCGCCCGGACCGCTCCAGTTCGCCGCCGCCGTCGCCCTGCTCTTCGCCGCCGCCTACGGCATCGGCGGACGCCAGCGCGGCTTTCTCGTCCTCGCGCCCCTGTGCCTCGCAGCGCAGTACGGCCTGCACGAGTTCTTCGAGCTCGGTGCGGTCGCCGCCACGGGCCACGCGCACGGCGCGGGCCTGAGCATGTGGCTGGTGCACGTCGCGGCGGCGCTGGCGCAGGCGTCGTGGCTGGCGCGCGGCGAGGCCGCGTTCGCGAGGCTGCTCGACGCGCTGACATTGTTCCTGGCGCGGGTGATCCGGGTGTTCGGCGCGGGCCTGCTCGTGGTCATCCGGCCGCGCCGGTTCGTGCTGCGGACGCAGACGCCGCGCCCGGTGCCGGCGGTGTGCACGCAGATCTCCCACCGCGGTCCACCGCGGTTCGCTTTCTCCTGAGTCCTTTTGTCCCCCAGCGTCTTTCGGCGCTGACTCCTGCCCGGAACCCCCACGTGTCCCCGGGCTGCTCAGAAAGCGAACATCATGCCAGACCGACCCGATATTTCGGCTGCCCTGAGGCGGCTGCTGCTGCGGCTCCATTTCTACGCCGGGCTGCTCATCGCCCCGTTCCTGCTGGTCGCTGCGGTGACCGGCCTGACCTACGCCTTGTCCTACGCCGTGGAGGACGTGCTCTACCGGGATCTGCGGACCGTCGAGCCCGGCGGGGAGCACCTGAGCCTCGTCGACCAGGTCGACGCCGTCACGGCGGCGCATCCGGACTGGGCCGTGACGGCGGTGCGGCCCGCCGCCGAGGAGGACGCCGCCACGGTCGTCGTCGTCGATGACGGGGTGGTCCGCGAATCCGGTGCGTCCGCCGTGGTCTACGTCAACCCTTACACCGGTGCGGTGCTCGGCGATTCGACCTCGTACGGGTCCTCGCAGGCCGGGCCGATGCGCGAGTGGGTCTCGACGCTGCACCGGAGCCTGCACCTCGGTGAGCCGGGGCGCCTCTACAGTGAACTCGCGGCCAGCTGGCTGTGGGTCGTCGCGCTCGGCGGGCTGGTGCTCTGGATCGCCCGCAAGCGCCGTTCGGGCGCGGCCCGCGGGCCGCGCGACTCGAGTCCGTCTTCGGGTCGCAAGCCGCGCCGGGCGGGCGGCTTCTGGCGGCCGAAGCCGAGCGGCTCGGGCCGGTCGCGGACGCTCGCGTGGCACGGCCCGGTCGGGCTGTGGCTGGTCGCGGTCCTCGTGTTCCTGTCGGTCACCGGCGTGACCTGGTCGCGGTATGCGGGCGAGCACGTCACCGAGCTGCGGGCGGCGTTGAGCTGGACCACTCCGGCGCTGGAGGCGGATTCGGGAGCGAGCGGCGGCGACCATGCGGCGCACGACCACTCGGGTGCCGCCGGCGCCTCGCCGTTCGCGGTGGCCCTGCTCGACGCGGTGTACCGGGCCGCGCTCGACGCCGGTGCGAGCGACCCGCTGCAGATCACGCTGCCGAGCGGTTCCAGCAGCCAGTACCTGGTCAACGAGCAGCAGCGGTCGATCCCGCTGGGGCAGGACCAGTTCATCGTCGACACCGGCTCCGGCGCCCCCGAGGTGACCGAGGAGCTGCGGTTCGCGGACTGGCCGGTCATGGCGCAGGCGACGAACGTGCTCATCGCCGCGCACATGGGCCTGCTGTTCGGCCTGGCGAACCAGCTGATCCTCGCCGCTGCGATGCTCGCGCTCGTGCTCATGATCGTCTGGGGCTACCGGATGTGGTGGCAGCGCCGCCCCAAGGACAGGCTCGTCGGGCGCCCGTATCCGCGCGGGGGTCTGCGCGGGCTGCCGTGGTGGACGGTCGCCGTGATCGCGGCGGTCGCGGCCGGGGTGGGCTGGTTCTTCCCGCTGCTGGGGATCTCGCTGGCGGTGTTCGTCGTCGTCGACGTCCTGCTCGGGCTGTACCAGCGGTTCCGCAAGCCGCCCAAGGTGAACGGGGACGGCGAGGTGCAGGTCTCGCGGCGTGCGGCGCTGGCGGGGGCGACGCTTTCGGCGGCGGTGGGCGCGGGCGTCGCCATGGCGGTCGCCTCCTCTCAGGACGGCGGCGGCGGGGCCGCGGCCGAGGAGCCGGGCGTGGAGCCGTTCTTCGGCGACCGGCAGGGCGGCATCGAGACGCCTGCGCAGCGGCATGCGCTGTTCGCATCGTTCACCTTGTCCGACAAGGCGTTGACCGGCGAAGCGTTCGACACCGCGATGGTCGCGGCGAATCTGCGGGCGCTCCTGGAGGACTGGTCGGCGGTCGCGGCGGCGCTGGCCGCCGGTGAGGCGCCGCCGAAGGCGCGGATCGACGGTGACGACCAGTTCGACGCCGAGGCGGTCGCGGCGGGCCTGGACCCCGCGCGGCTCACGGTCACGTTCGGGATCGGCCCGGGCGTGTTCGCCAAGACCGGACTGGAGGCCGTGCGGCCCTCGAAGCTGGCCGAGCTGCCCGAGTTCGACGGCGACAAGCTGAACCCGGCCTGGTCGGGCGGCGACCTGCTGCTGCAGATCTGCGCCGACGACCGGCAGGTGGTGAGCAACGCGTTCCTGGAGCTGCGCAAGCGGGCGGTCGGCTACGGGACCCTCGGCTGGGTGCAGCAGGGGTTCTCGTCGCCGCCGGCCGGGGGCGGGACGCCGCGGAACCTCATGGGGTTCAAGGACGGCAGCGCGAACCCGAAGGTCGGGTCCGAGGTCTTCGACGCGCGCGTGTGGGCGGTCGACTCGGAGCCGTCGTGGTTCGAGGGCGGCACTTACCTGGTGTTCCGCAAGATCCGGATGCGGCTGCCGGACTGGTCGATGCTCACCGCGGAGGACCAGAACCTCACCTTCGGGCGCGACCGCGACTCAGGGGTGCCGTTGAGCGGCGGCGGCGAGTTCGACCACCCGGACTTCACGGCGCTCGACCGTTCGGGGCTGCCCGCGGTTCCCGCCGACTCGCACGTCGCGGTCGTCCACGACGCGCCGATGGTGCGCCGCGGATACAACTACGACTACGGGTTCCTGACGCAGGGGGACGTGAGCTCCGACGCCGCCGAGGACGGGCACCTCGACGGGCACATGCACGCCGAGCACCCGTACGACGCGGGGCTGCTGTTCGTGTCGTTCCAGGCCGATCCGCAGGCGTTCATCGACGCGCAGGAGAAGATGGCGGCCTCGGACCGGTTGAGCGAGTTCATCACCGCCGAAGGCAGCGGCGTCTTCGTGCTCCCGCCGGGCGCGCCCGAGGGCGGCTTCGTCGGCCAGGGGCTGTTCGAGTCCTGAAGATGATGGTGGCGGTGCGGGCCGTCCGCGAGGGCGGCCCGCACTTCGGCATCACACGGCCGGCGCGAGGCCCGGGGCGCCGGTCGCGGACCGGCGCGGCGCGCGGACCCGGTCCCAGCCGAGCGGCGGCCGGTCGAGCTGGGCGTACCAGAGGCAGAAGACCATGACCGCCCAGACCTTGCGGGCGTTGTCGGCCTCCCCGGCGCGGTGCGCGCGCAGCAGGCCGCGCGCGTAGTCGAGGTTGAGCAGGTGCCCGCAGCCGCTCGCGGCCATCACGTGGTCGGCCCACTCGAACATGGGCCCGGCCAGCCACTGCCGGTGCGGGGTCGGGAAGCCGAGCTTCGGCCGCTCGACGATGGCGGGCGGCACGAGGCTCCCGACGGCCCGGCGCAGCGCGGTCTTGGTCTGGCGGCCCTGCAGCCGGTGCTCGACGGGGATCCGCGAGGCGGCCTCCCACACGACGCGGTCGAGGAACGGCACCCGCAGCTCCAGGCTGTGCGCCATGGACATCCGGTCCGCCTTGACGAGGATGTCGCCCTTCATCCAGGTGCGCAGGTCCAGGTGCTGCATGCGCGTGGTCGGGTCGAGGTGCGCCGACTCGTCCCAGACCGGGTCGGTGACGGCGCGGTGCGGCGGGCCCTCGCGGCGCAGGAGCCGCCGTTTGTCGTCGCCGGTGAAGATCTTCGCGTTGCCGACGAACCGCTCGCGCAGTTCGGCGGTGCCGCGCTCGAGGAAGCTCTTGCCTTTGACGCCTTCGGGGAGGGCCGCAGAGGCCTTGCGCAGCAGGCCCTTCGCGGGGTCGGGCAGGGCTTCGAGGCGTTTGAGCGAATGCGGTTCGCGGTAGATCGTGTAGCCGCCGAAGAGCTCGTCGGCGCCTTCGCCGCCGAGCGCGACGGTGACGTGCTCGGCGGCCTGCTTCGCCACGAAGTAGAGCGGGACCAGGGCCGGGTCGGCGACAGGGTCGTCCAGGTGCCACACGATCTTCGGCAGTTCGGCGATGACGTCCTCGACCGAGACGGGCGCGGGGATCGAGCGCACCCCGAGGGCCGCGGCGGAGGCGGCGGCGACCGGCAGCTCGTCGTACAGGCCCGGGTCGGTGAACTGCGCGGTGAACGTCAGGAGCCCGGGGTTGACCTCGCGGGCCAGGGCGACGACGGCGGTCGAGTCGATGCCGCTGGACAGGAGCGCACCGACCGGCACGTCCGAGCGCATGTGGATCCGCACCGAATCACGCAGGGCCGCAAGGATCTCGGTGTGGAGGCGGTCGGCGTCGGCCACGGGCTTCGGCCGGAACATCGGCTGGAAGTACCGCTGCGGGCGCGGCGCGGCGCCGGGCCGGAACATCGCGAAGTGCCCGGCTTCGAGGCGGTGGACGTGCCGGTGGAGGGTGGCGGGCTCGGGCGCGTACTGGAAGGTCGCGTAGTGGGCGACCTGGTCGGGGTCGACCAGGTCGGGGTGGGAGAGACCGGGGAGGGCCTTCTTCTCGCTGGCGAGCCAGGTGGCGCCGTCCCACTGCGTCCAGTAGAGGGGTTTGATCCCGAAGGGGTCGCGGGCGGCGAAGAGCAGGTCCGCGACGCGGTCGTGGATCACGAACGCGAACATGCCGCGGAGGCGGTGGACGAGATCGGGTCCCCAGTGCCGGTAGCCGGCGAGCAGGACCTCGGTGTCGCCGCGGGTGGTGAACACCTCGCCGTGGACGCGCACGAGTTCGTCGCGCAGTTCGAGGAAGTTGTAGACCTCGCCGTTGAAGACGATCGCGTAGCGGTCGGGATCGGCGCCGTCTCCGCGGCGCATCGGCTGGTGGGAGCCTTCGACGTCGATCACCGCGAGCCGTTTGAAGCCCATGAGGACCTGGTCGCCCGCGGCGAGGACGGCGGTCTCGTCGGGGCCGCGGTGGCCCAGGCTCGCCAGGGCCGCGGCGAACCGGTCGCCTTCGGGATCGGTGCGCACTCCGGCGCGGACTGCGAAGCCGCACATGGTGCCTCCAGTTCGGGGGGTCGGGTGGACTTCCAGCCTCGTCCGCCGCGGGGGCGTCCGCCTCCGGCGAAGTGCCGGAACCGCCCCGGTGAAGGTCCCTCCGCGAAACCGTCCGATGGACTCGTCCGGATGCAGCCGAAGGTCTGCAATGCACCCGCCGCAGGTCGGGCGCGTCTCTCCGCCATGTGGAGGGGATCGCACCCGACCTTCGACGGGTTGCCGGCCTTGTGGATGATGAGGACTCACATAACGAATAGGCCACCGGGAGGCGCACGTGATCCGAGTGCTGATCGTCGACGACGAAGCGCTGATCCGATCGGGGTTCACCCACATCCTCAGCGCCGCAGCAGACATCGAGGTCGTCGGCGCCGTGTCAGGGGCCGACGCCCTGGACCAGGTGCTGGCGCTGCGGCCGGATGTCATGCTCCTCGACATCCGGATGCCGGACATGGACGGCCTCACGATCCTCAAACGGCTGCGGGAGCTGTCGCATCCGCCGGTCACCGCCGCGCTGACCACCTTCGACACCGACGAGTACGTGTACGAGGCGCTGCGGCTCGGCGCGGCGGGCTTCCTCCTCAAGGACACCGAGCCCGAGCACCTGGCCTACCAGGTGCGGGCACTGGCGACCGAGGGCGCGGTGCTCTCGGCGAAGGTCACGCGCGCCGTCGTCGCCGGGTACCTGGACCGGTCGGCCGGGTCGAAGCCGAACCCGCGGATCGAGCGGCTCACCGAACGGGAGCGCGAGATCCTGCTGCTCCTCGCCGAGGGGAAGTCGAACGGCGAGATCTCCGCAGAGCTGTTCCTGGGCCTGGGCACCGTCAAGGACCACGTCAGCTCGATCCTCACGAAACTGCAGGTCGCCAACCGGGTGCAGGCGGCGCTGACGGCCCACGACGCCGGCCTGCTCAAGGACACCGACCGGTGACGAGGCTCGGCCTGCCCGAGCGCCTCCCCCAGTGGGCGTGGGACACGGCCATCTTGGGCGTCGCGATCGCCCACCTGGCGTTCGTCATCAACCTCTCCAACCAGCCGGTCGCGACGCTCGCGTGCGTCGGGGTCCTGGCCCTGGTGGTGCGCAGGCGGTGGCCGTTCGCGGTGTTCCTGGTGACGCTGCCGGCGGCGTTCCTCGTGTTCGAGAAGGTCGCGTCGATGATCGCGCTGTACACGATCTCCCGCCAGTCCCGCCGCCCCTGGCTGCCGCTCACCGCGACGGCGATGCTCGCGTGCTGCTTCGTCCTCCAGGGCAGCCAGGTCTTCGACCTGCTCTTCGGTCCGGCGCGGACCACGCCGTTCACGGCGGCCCTGAAGGCGCTGCCCGGGTTCCTCACCCCGTACGAGTCGTATCTGCGCTCGGCCCTGTACTACACGGCGATGGCGGCGGTGCCCGCGATCCTCGGCTACAGCCAGCGGGCCCGGCAGTCCATGGCCGACCGGCTCGCCGAGATCCAGGAGGCGCGCGAGCACGAGCAGCTGCTGCTCACCCAGCAGGCGCTGGCGGCCGAGCGGGCCCAGCTGGCCCGGGAGATGCACGACGTGGTCTCCCACCAGGTCAGCCTGATCGCGGTGCAGGCCGGGGCGTTGCAGGTGCTGTCCGCGGACGAGGAGGGGCGCCGGATCGCCTCGACGATCCGGCGCCTCAGCGTCACGACCCTGGAGGAGCTGCGGCACATGGTGCAGGTGCTGCGGGTCTCGGGGAGCCGGGCGACGGAGCTGACCCCGCAGCCGACCCTCGAGGAGCTGGGCGCGCTCGTCGCGGGCTCCGGGATCGAGGTGGAGCTGCACGTCGAGCGGATCGCCGGCCTCGACCCGGCCGGGCAGCGCGCGGTCTACCGGACCGTTCAGGAAGCGCTCACGAACGCCCGCAAGCACGCCCCGGGGGCGGCGGTGGCGGTGTCGGTGGTGAACTCCGGTGACGGCGCGGAGGTGAGCGTCGTGAACGCGCCCGGGGCGCGGCCGGTGCTGGAGCTGCCGGGATCGCGGCACGGGCTGCTGGGGCTGCGGCAGCGCGCCGAACTGCTCGGCGGACGCCTCGATGCGGGACCGACGCCCGAAGGCGGCTGGGCGGTGCGCGTGTGGGTGCCGCGGGTGTCCGCGAGCCGCTGAGCCCCTACTGCCAGCGGCGCCCGGTGAGCAGCTCGTACGCCTCGACGTAGCGGGCGAGGGTCGCGTCGGCGACGTCCTGCGGGATCTCGGGGGCCTCGGCGTCGTCGGGCTTCCAGCCGGTGGACCGGGCCCAGTCGCGCACGTACTGCTTGTCGAAGGACGGCTGCGTCTGGCCGGGCTTCCAGGCCGCGGCCTCCCAGAAGCGGGAGGAGTCGGAGGTGAGCACCTCGTCGGCGAGGCGCAGCGTGCCGTCGGCGTCGAGCCCGAACTCGAACTTCGTGTCCGCGATGATGATGCCCTTGGCCAGGGCGATCTCGGCGCCGCGGCGGTAGATCGCGAAGGTCAGGTCGCGGATGCGCGCGGCGAGGTCGGGGCCGAGCTTCGCCGCGGTCTCCTCGTAGGTCATGGGCAGGTCGTGGTCGCCGATGTCGGCCTTGGTCGTCGGCGTGTAGATCGGCTCGGGCAGGCGCGAGCCGTCCACGAGGCCCACGGGCAGTTGGTTGCCGCACACGGTGCCGCTCTTGTCGTACTCGGCGAGGCCGGAGCCGGTGAGGTAGCCGCGCACGACCGCCTCGACCTTGAGGATCTCCAGGCGCTTGACGCGCAGCGCGCGCCCGGCGAACTCGGCGGGCACGTCCTCGGCGGAGATCACATGGTTGGGGACGATGTCCTCGAGCTGCTCGAACCACCACAGGCTCAGCGCGGTCAGGAGCGCGCCCTTGCCCGGGATCGGAGTCGGCAGGACCACGTCGTAGACGCTCACGCGGTCGGAGGCGACGAGGACCAGGTCGTCGCCGTCGGCGTAGACGTCGCGGACCTTGCCCTGGTGAATGAGTTCCACAGTTGCTCCTCTACTCGACTCCGCCCCCATTAGAGCAGCGGGAGCGTCATCCTACGTTTCATCGAAGCCGCCGCTGTGCCCAGCGACACCTGCCGACCGACGCCTGCGCGGCGTAGGCTGGGCCGGTGACTTCCGTACAGCCTGAAGGACGCCGGATGCTGCGCCTCGAAGTGCGCAACGCCCAGACCCCGATCGAGAAGAAACCCTCCTGGATCAAGGTCAAGGCCAAGACCGGCCCGGAATACACCGAACTGCGGAGCCTCGTCAAGAGCGAAGGCCTGCACACGGTCTGCCAAGAAGCCGGTTGTCCCAACATCTACGAATGCTGGGAGGACCGGGAGGCGACGTTCCTCATCGGCGGCTCCCAGTGCACGCGACGGTGCGACTTCTGCCAGATCGACACCGGCAAGCCCGACGCGCTCGACCGCGACGAGCCCCGCCGGGTCGCCGAGTCGGTGCAGACCATGGGCCTGAAGTACGCCACGATCACCGGCGTCGCCCGCGACGACCTCGACGACGGCGGCGCCTGGCTCTACGCCGAGACCGTCCGCCAGATCCACGCGGCCGTCCCCGGCTGCGGCGTCGAGCTCCTCATCCCCGACTTCAACGCGGTCCCCGAGCAGCTCGCCGAGGTCTTCTCCTCCCGCCCCCAGGTGCTCGCGCACAACGTCGAGACCGTGCCGCGCATCTTCAAGCGCATCCGGCCCGCGTTCCGCTACGAGCGGTCCCTCGAGGTCATCACCAAGGCCCGCGAAGACGGCCTGGTCACCAAGTCGAACCTCATCCTCGGCATGGGCGAGACCCGCGAAGAGGTCTCCCAGGCTCTCAAGGACCTGCACGCCGCCGGCTGCGAGCTCATCACCATCACCCAGTACCTGCGCCCGACCAAGCGCCACCACCCGGTGGACCGCTGGGTCAAGCCCGAGGAGTTCGTGGAGCTCACCGCCGAGGCCGAGGAGATCGGCTTCGCCGGCGTCATGAGCGGCCCGCTGGTCCGCTCCTCCTACCGGGCCGGACGCCTGTACCAGCAGGCGATCGAAGCACGAGCCGCCGCCACCCCGGTGTAGTCCGAAAGCCGCAGTTCAGCCCGGTCCTGAGCGTCCCCGACCGCCCATTAGAATTGACGACATGGCAAAGCAGCAGGAAAAAGAGACGTTCGGGTCGCGCCTGAAGACCATCGGGATGGCGATCAAGTTCACGCACCAGCGCGACAAGTTGTTCGTGCCGCTGGAGGCCGCCGCGATCCTGCTGCCCTTCGTGATCATCACCGCGCTGGTGATCTTCGCGAAGTTCTCCCTGCTCTGGTACGTCAGCGCCCTGTTCGTGGCGCTCCTGGCCGGTTTGATCGTGCTCAACATGCGCACCAGCAAAGTGGTGAACAAGGAGGCCGTGGGCAAGCCGGGCGCGGCGTACGCGCTCATCGACGGCATCCGCGGCTGGCAGGTCACCCCCGGCGTGGCGGCCCTGTCCGAGACGCAGATGGTGCACCGCGCGGTCGGCAAGGCCGGCGTGGTCCTCCTCGGCGAGGGCGGCCCGAAGGTCCGCAAGCTCCTCGGCCAGGAGAAGAAGCGCATCTCGCGCGTGGTCGGTTCGACCCCGATCTACACCTTCCTCGTCGGCGAGACCGGCGGCGACGACTTCTCGGTCACCGAGGTCCGCAAGCGCCTCATGAAGCTGCCCAAGAACATCGACTCCAAGGACGCCAATCACATCGCCAAGCGCCTCGACGCGCTCGGCATCGGCATGGCGATCCCGAAGGGCCCGATCCCGACCAGCGCCAACGCCGGCAAGGGCGCGCGCCGCGCCATGCTGCGCGGCCGCTAGACCGCGCCGCCGCGCTCGCCGGCACACCCAGGCGCTGCAACGCCGCTGAACATGAACCGGCCCGGCGGGGGAACTCCCCCGCCGGGCCGGTTTTTTCGCGCTGCCGGTCGTGCCGCAGCGCGCGAAGTCGATTTAGAAGATGTCGCCGTTGTCGCGGCGGCGGCGCCACCGCTCCTCCATGCGGGAGGTGAAACCACCGGGTTTGGGGGACTTCGAGCCGCCTACGGGGCGGCTGGCCTTGCCGTCGACCGCCTTCAGCTTCACATTCGTGCCGCGGCGCTGCGCCCAGAGACCCAAGATCAGACCGCCGAACATGAGCACCGCACCGATCGGGGCGCCGAACACGGCGACGTCGCCCCCTGCGATCACGGAGCCGATGACGACGCCGATCCCGAGAACGGTGACGATGCCGGCCAGAATGAGCCTGCGCCGGGTCACGTGCGCCGGATCGTGGGCGCGCACAGCAGAGGCGAACTGCGGGTCTTCGGACAAGGACTGCTCGATTTGCTCGAACAGACGTTGTTCGTGGTCGGAGAGCGGCACGACACTCCTCCTGCGCTAGTGCTCGACGGAGCCGCCGCCACGGCGACTCCACTGCTTGCATCCAAGTCTACGAGGCTTTCGCCCGAGGCGGAAGGCAGTTCGTGCTTGAATCAGTCCGTTCTGGCCTGGATGCGCGAGCTGACGGGGGCGCCTCGGCGCAATGCCCATTCACCGCTCGCGAGCTTCGCCGAGACCCGGCGCTCATCGACCCGGGTTCCCCGATTCCGGGGTGTCTACACGCGAGTCACGGCGCGCCAGCCGACCTGCCGACCGGACCGCTCCCTTCCCGAATTTCGCGCTCGCCAGGTCGATGACCGTCTCGATGTCCCGCCACCCGTGCTCGGGCTCGCCGAGCGCCAACTGCCGGCCCACCGCGGCCGCCTCGACCAGGTGATCGAGCTTCACCCCGATGAGCCGCACCGGCGCCGTCGCGGCCGCGTCCGCCAGTTCCCTTGCGGCGTCGTAGATCTCACGGCCCACATCGGTGGGCGCGGCCAGCATCCTCGAGCGCGTGATCGTGCGGAAGTCCCCGAAGCGGATCTTCACCGTCACCCCGCGCCCCGCCCAGCCGGCCTTGCGGGCCCGCGACGCGACCTTGCGCGAGAGCTCCAGCAGCACCGGGCCCCACACGGCGCCGTCCGGGGCGTCGCGGTCGAACGTCGTCTCGTTGCTGATCGACTTCTCGACCCGCTCGGGCCGCACCGGCCGCGGGTCGATGTTCCGCGACAGCGCGTACAGGTGCTCGGCGCTGGCGGTGCCGACCGAGGAGGCGAGGCTGTCGACGTCGAGGCGCGCCAGGTCGCCGACCGTGCGCATGCCCAGCCGGGTGAGTTTCTCGGCGGTCTTCTCGCCGATGCCCCACACGGAGCGGATCGGCAGGCGGTGCAGGAACTCGAGCTCGGTCGCGGCGGGCACGACGCCGAGGCCGTCGGGCTTGGAGGCCTCGCTCGCGAGCTTGGAGAGGAATTTCGTGGAGGCGATGCCCACGGTGCAGGTGATGCCGTGGTCGGCGCGGACGCGCTCGCGGATCGCGCGGGCGATCTCGACGGGCGAGCCGATGAGGCGGCGCGCGCCTGCGACGTCGAGGAACGCCTCGTCGACCGAGATCGGCTGGACGTGCGGTGTGAACTCGCGGAAGATCGCCATGACCGCGCGCGAGACCTCGCCGTACGAGGTGGTGGGGGTGATGTAGACGCCGTGGGGGCAGCGGCGGCGGGCGACCGCGGTCGGCAGGGCCGAGTGCACGCCGTACTCGCGGGCCTCGTACGAGGCGGCGGCGACGACCCCGCGGGGTCCGAGCCCGGCGACGATCACGGGCTTGCCGCGCAGCGAGGGGTCGCGCGCGATCTCCACGGACGCGAAGAACGCGTCCATGTCGACGTGCATGATCCCCAGGCCGTCATCGGACAGCCCGGGACCGATGAACCGATCAAGATCGCTGGCCACCCCCGAAGCCTAGCCAGCGGGTCCGACAACCTCCCGGAACCGGCCCGGAGGGCACGAGCCCTTGAGGCCGTCGCCCCTGCCCGGCCGCCGGAACTGCTCCCGCTCAGCCGTTGCGGTAGCTCCACAGCGGGACCGCCATCTCGGCGGCGGTGAGGCCGCCGTGGTGGCCGACGAGCCTCGCGACGTGCGGCGGCTCGCCCTCGACGCCCACGATCGCGAACGTGCCGCGGCACGCCACCACCAGGTCGCCGATGCGCTCGCGGCTCGACTCGGTGACCTTCGGGCCGTACCAGCCGCGGTCGATCGCCTCGTCCCTGCCGATCACCTCGGCGCGTTCGCCGACCGCCGCCGTCCACGCCTGCCGCACGTCCTCGACCGCGCCCGGTGCGGCGTACAGGTACCGCATCCGCCCGTCGCCCGCGACGGCTTCGACCCCGTGCGTCAGGTCGGGCCGCCGGTCCACGTGCAGCCGGTCCGTCACGTTCACCATCCCGTGGTCGGCCGTGACCATCAGCGCCGCGTCCCGCGGCAGGCCCGTGAGGATGCCGTCGATCGCCTCCGACACCTTCGCGACCGCCTCGAGCCACTCGGGCGAACCGATCCCGTGGAAGTGCCCGGCGGTGTCCACGTCCGGCAGGTACGCGTACACGAGGCTGCGGTCCCCGCGCGCCAGCGCGGCCAGGACCCCTTCGGCGACCTCGTGCGGGGCGATCGCGGGGAGCCAGTCGGCGCCGCGGTAGATCGCGCGGGTCAGGCCGGTGTCGCGGAAGGTCCCGTTCGAGACGACGGTGCACACCACGCCCTGGGCGTCGGCCTGCTCGAAGCAGGTCGGCTCGGGCTGCCACGTCTCGGGGTCGGGGGCGCCGTCCCAGCGGATGTGGGTGACCAGGTCGCCGGTGTCGGGCACGCGCACGGTGAAGCCGATGATGCCGTGCTCGCCGGGCGGGAGCCCGCACGCGAGGGACGCGAGGCTGATCGGGGTCGAGGACGGGACCGTGGCGGTGATCGGAGTGAGGGTGCCGAGTTCGCCGTGGTGCATGGCGCCGACGGTGTCGCTGGCCTGGGCGGCCTGGCCGAGGAGGTGGAAGCCGAAACCGTCGAGGAGGAGCACCGCGATGCGGCGGACGCCGTGGAGCTCGGCGCTGCGCAGGTTCACGCCGCGGGAGGGGATTCCAAGGGCCGCAAGGGCGGTCGGCATGACATCGGCGAGAGTGCCGGTGCCGTAGGCGGGCCGCATCGCCGTGAGGTACGGGCTCGAAGGCATGGCCCGAGGCTAGCCGGTTTCGTGTCGGTTCGGCCACACCACGTATGAATGCGGCGGCCCCGGTGCCGGGGCCGCCGCCGGCGGTCAGTCGTTCGCCTCCTGTCGTTCGGGTGCGGGTGCCGGGGTGGGCCGCCGCGCGGTGCGGCTCGGCCACCAGAAGCGTTCGCCGATCCACAGTGCGAGGGCGGGCACGAGGAGGGAGCGGACGATGATCGCGTCGAGGAGGACGCCCGCGCAGACCAAGATGCCCAGCTGCATGAGCATGGTGAGCGGCATGAGGGCCAGGACGGTGAAGGTGGCGGCGAGGACGAGTCCCGCAGAGGTGATGACGCCGCCGGTCACGGTGAGGGCCCGGAGGGTCCCGACCCGGTGTCCCCATCGCGGGACCTCTTCGCGGACGCGGGTCATGAGGAAGATCGTGTAGTCGATGCCCATCGCGACGAGGAACAGGAATCCCATGAGCAGGAAACTCGTGTCCACATTGTCTTGGCCGAGGCCCTTGAACACCAGGTTCGCGGCGCCGACCGCGGCGGCGTAGGACAGGACCGTGCAGGCCATGAGCACGAGCGCGGCGGTGAGGGCCCGCAGCAGGAGCACGATCACGAGGAGGACCACGGCGAGGATGAGCGGGACGAGCAGCCGCAGGTCGCGGTCGTTGCCGGCGGCGAGGTCGATCTGCGTGGCCGTGGGTCCGCTGACCAGGGCGGTGCTCACGGTGTCGTTGTGCGCCAAGGACTCCCGCAGATCGCGGACGGTCGCCTCCGCGGCGTCGGAGGACGCCTCGTCGGCGAGGACCGCGTCGATGCGGACCCAGTCGGCGTCGGCGGCGCGGACCGGCGCCTCGGTCTGGGCGATGCCGGGCGCCGCTTCGAGGACGGCGAGGGCCGCATCCGTGTCGGCGTCTCGGACGTAGACCTCCACGGGTTCGAAGGCCCCGGCCGGGTAGTGCTCGGCCATCGCGGCGCTGACGCGCTGCGATGCGGTCTCGGTGGTGAGCAGTTCCGACCGCTCGAGTCCGATGGAGAGGCCGGTCCAGCCGAGGGAGAGCAGGAGCAGGCCCGTGGTGGTGGCGACGGCGATGAGCCGGGGCCGGGCCGAGACGGCCCCGGCGACGCGGCCCCAGAATCGGTGGCGGCGCTGAGCCGGGGCGGCGGCCTCGGCCGGGTCGTGGCGGGGCACCAGGGGCCAGAACACGGCCCGGCCGAAGAGCGAGAGCACGGCGGGCAGCAGGGTCAGCGACGCGAGGACGGCGCTGGCGACGCCCGCGATGAGGACCGGGCCGAGCGCGGCGGTGCTGGAGACCGAGGCGAGCGGCAGGACCGCCAGCGCCAGGACGACGGTGCCGGCGGAGGCGACGATCGCGGGTGTCGAGGCGGTGAGGGCGGCGCGCATGGCCGCGAACCGGTCCTCGGTGCGCAGCAGTTCCTCCCGGTACCGGGAGACGAGCAGGAGCGTGTAGTCGGTGGAGACGCCGAAGACGAGGACGGTGAGGATGCCGGTGTTCTGGCCGTTGATCGTGACGTCTGCGTACCGGCCGAGGAGGTAGGCGAGGCCGGTCGCGAGCTGCTCGGACAGTGCGATGCAGACCATCGGGAGGAGCAGGAGCAGCGGGGAGCGGTAGGTGAGGACGAGGACGAGCGCCACGACGGCGACGGTCATCCAGGTGAGGGGGCCGTCGAGCTGCTCGAACGCGGACTCCATGTCCCGGGAGGCCGCGGCGCCGCCGGTGAGGCCGGCTTCGAGGCCGGGTGGGAGTCCTTCCTGGACGATGGCGTCGGCTTCGGCGAAGAGGGCTTCGCCGTCGGCGTCGATGGCGGTGTCCGCGAGGGGGACGACGAGCATGAGCGCCTGGCCGTCTTCGGAGGGGATCGGGCCGGTGGTGCGCTCGCCTGGGGCGGCGAGTGCGTCGAGGGCGGCGCGGTCGGCTGCTGCGGCGGCGTGGGCTTCGGGGGTGAGCGGGGTTTCGGCGGTGTAGACGACGAGGAGGCTGGTCAGGTTCTTCTGGTTGAACTCGGTTTCGGCCAGGTGTTTCGCTTCGGTGGATTCGGCGTCGGCGGGGAGCCAGTTGATCTGGGCGTCGTCTTGGATGCCGCCGAGTCTCGGGGCGAGGGTGAAGCCGATGACGGCGAGGATCGCCCAGGCGGCGAGGGCGGGCCAGCGGCCTCGCCGGGAGCCGGCGAACGCGAGGCGGGCGCTGCTCGGTGTCGACGCGGGTGGGGTGGTTTCTGATCGGGATGCCATGTCTCCCAATCTCGCCGCTGCCGGCCGGATGCGCATCAGCGCGGCGACGTGTCCGCGTCTACGCTCCGGCGACGACCCGCGCGAGGGCGCGGGTTCAGACCTCGGGGATGTCGAGGCCCGAGCGGTACGCGATGGCGACGAGGCCGGCCCGGTCGCGGGCGGTGAGCTTCGTGAGGAGCTTCCCCACGTGGGTGCGGACGGTGGCGGGGCTGATGAAGAGGCGCTCGCCGATCTCGTCGTTGGCCAGGCCCGTGGCGACCCAGCGCAGGATCTCGAGTTCGCGTTCGGTGAGGTCGGCGAGGTTCGGGTGGGGCTTGCCGGTGCCGGTGCCGCGTTCGGCGTACGCGTTGATGACCTTGCGGGTGACGTCCGGGCTCAGCAGGGAGTCGCCGGCGGCGGCGAGGCGCACGGCTTTGAGGAGGTCTTCGGGGTCCGCGTCCTTCATGACGAACCCGGCGGCGCCGTTGGAGAGGGCGTCGAAGATGTAGTCGTCGACTTCGAAGGTGGTGATCATGACGACGCGGGTGGCGGCGAGGTTCGCGTCGTGGCTGATGCGGCGCAGCACTTCGAGCCCGTCGATGCCGGGCATGCGGATGTCGAGCAGGGCCACGTCGGGGCGCAGGCGCGAGACGAGGTCCCAGGCCTCCTGGCCGTTCTCGGCTTCGGCGGCGACGTGGATGTCGTCCTCGCCGTTGAAGAGGTTGCGCAGCGCCATCCTGATGAGGCTCTGGTCGTCGGCGATCACGAGTTCGATCATGCGCGGTCCTCCGTTGCGGGTCTGACGAGCCGGTCTTGCACTGTAAGCGACGGCGGCGAGCCGTCGATCGGTACTCATGGCGAAGCTTGCGAGCCGTGCATGAGCACAGCTGGCGAAGCTTGCGAGCCATGCATGAGCACAGCCGGCGAAGCTTGCGAGCCATGCATGAACACAGCCGGCGGTGCTTGCGAGCCATGCATGAACACAGCCGGCGACGCTTGCGAGAGGTCAATCGCCGCTCTCGGCGGCGCTTGCGAGCGAAGCCTTGGGCGCGGCCGGCGACGCCGGCGAGTCATGGGTTCGCGCTGCGCTCGTAGGGCATGTCGGCCTTGACGGCGAAGCCGCCGCCTCCGCGTCTGGGCGCGGCGCTGAAGACGCCGCCGCTGGTGAGGACCCGCTCCATCATGCCGGTGACGCCTTGGCCGATCCGGTCGAAGTCGATGGGGCCGCCGCGGCCGTCGTCCTCGACGAGGATGCGGATCCAGGTCGGGTCGCAGTCGATCCGGACCGTGGCCTTGGTGGCCTCGGCGTGGCGGATGACGTTCGTCAGCGACTCCTGGACGACCCGGTAGGCGGTGGCGGCGATGTTCGTCGGCACGAGTCCGGGCTCCCCCGCGACCGCGTACTCGACTTGCAGGCCGCCGGTGCGCACGGCCTCCACGAGGGACGGGATGTCGGCGATCGCGCCGGTCGGGCGCAGCTCGGACTGGCGGCCCTGGCGCAGGGGCGCGAGGGTGGCGCGCAGGTCTTGGAGCGCGCGGGTCGAGGCGTCGCGGATCGCCTGGAGGTTCTCGACGACCTCGGGCGGGGCCGCCGCGCCTTCGGCGGCGCCGCGCTGCAGGCGGTGCTTTTCCAGGACGTGCAGGGCGACACCGGCGTTCATGCTGACCACGGCCAGGCTGTGGCCGACCACGTCGTGGATCTCCCGGGCCATTTCGACGCGCTCGTCGGCCCGGTACCGCTCGCGTTCGGCCTCGCGTTCGCGGGCCCGGGCGTGGCGGGCCTCCCGGACGATGCGCCCGCCTGCGGCGGCGATGCCGAGCCACACGAACGTGATGGTGGCGTTGACCCACAGGTCGGGGATGTCGCCGAGGGCGAACGTCTGGAAGGCCGTGTTGACCGCGAAGAGGCCGGCCAGGACGATGAGGACGGTCTTGAGCGGCCGCGCGAACGCGTAGTAGAAGACCGCGACCGCCGGGAGCATGTAGATCGGGCCTTCGGGCAGGCCGAGGTAGAGGTAGACGTACAGGCCCGCGAGGGTCCCGGCGAGGGTGGCCTCGGGCCAGATGCGGCGCACGGCCAGGAACGCGGCGGTGACGCCGATGAGCGCGAACGCGAGCGGCCCGGGGTGGTGGTCGGAGGCGGCGCCGATCGTGGTGCCGGCGGTGAGGACGCCGAGCAGGGCGGCGAGGCCGGTGTCGAAGGCGAGGGCCGGGATCCTGGTGCGTGCGGCGGTTGGCGAGGTCACGGGTCCAGGCTACGGTCCGGCGGGCCCGCCGCCTTCGGCGTGCGGACGTAGCCGCGCCTACGCGCCTCGACGTAGACGCGGCTGCCGAAAGGCACCCGTCCCGGTCAGCGCATGGGTTTGCGGGCGAGCAGGTGAATGTGGGTGGCCATGTCCCGGAAGGGGACCCGTGCGGCGGTGGCCAGTTCGAACTCGCGCAGGGCGTCGGTGCCGGCCTCGCCCTTCGCGGCCGCGGCGGGGAGGAGGTCGCCGACGACGCCGACGCCGTGGACCTGCTCGGTGACGAGGCCGGAGCCGCCGACGAGCGCGGTGAGCGTGGCGGTCTCGAAGCGGCGCTTGATGGTGTCGCGGGCCGCGATGACGCCGTCGACGTGTGTGAGGAGGTCGAGCGCGGCCGGGAAGTTCCCGGCGAGGGCCTTGCCGAGGACGGCGGCGATGCGGTTGGCGACGAGGATGCTCACGCCGCCGCCGGGCGCGCAGACGCGGCGGAGGGCGTCGAGCGCGATGTCCGGGTAGTCGACCATCTCCAGGACCGAGTGGCACAGGACGAGGTCGGCGGTGCCGGGCTCGGCGACGTCGGGGAGCTCGTCGGCGTCGGCCTGGACGGCGCGGACGCGGTCGGTGACGCCCGCGTCGGCGGCGCGCTGGCGCAGGGACGCGAGCGCGTTGGCGCTGGGTTCGACGACGGTGACGTCGTGGCCGAGTTCGGCGAGGGGGACGGCGAATCCGCCGGAGCCGCCGCCGACATCGAGGATGCGGAGGGTCGCTCCGGTGCCTGCGGCGAATCGCTCGATCTCGGCCGACAGGACCGACCACACGACGGCCATGCGGGGGTGGTGCCCGGTGTGCGTGAGCTCTTTGGGAATGTCGACCATGCGCCACAGCCTAGCGTCGCTGCGGCGTGCGGGTCAGGAAGGTGGGGTGAGCCGAAGGCGAACGGAGGGTCACGGCAAATCGGACATTGTTGGACCCCCGGCGCCAACCCTGGCAGGGGGGTGTGACAAGGGGGTGTCACACGGCCCTGACCAGGGAGTCCGTCACATGTCGGTGTGCGCCTTCCGGAGTGCGGCCACGGCGTCGGCGTCTCCGGCGAGGCGGACCTCTGCGGCGTCGCGGCGGCCGCTGAGGTACAGCAGCAGTTCGGTCGGTTCGCCTTGCAGCACCGCGCCCCCGGCGGCCCCGAAGCGGCGCGGTTCGCCGTCGGGTCGGCGCAGTTCCAGGCCGTACGGCCGGATCCGGCGGGCGGCCCGGCGGCCGAGGTAGCCGCTCATGCGCCAGGCGAGCGCTTCGAGGTCGGGGCGGTCGGTCCGCCTCCCGAGGCCGTTGGCGCGGCGGACGTCCTCGTGGTGGATGAAGTACTCGGCGCCGTTCATCAGCGTGCGGAGTCCGGGCACGCGCCACGGCAGCAGCGGTGCGCCGCCGCGCAGCCGGTCGATGAGGGCGGGCAGGCCTTTGGCCTTCTCGGCGGCCATGTGCTCGTCGGTCCCGCGTTTGAAGTGCTCGCGCAGCACCAGGTGCGCGGCGAGGTCGGCGGTGTCCCAGCCTTCGCAGAGCGTCGGTGCGTCCGGTCCGAGCTCGGCCAGGAGGTCGCACAGTGCTTCGCGTTCGCGCATGTCGATCGGTGCGCCGCTCATCCATCGCTCCCTTTGACCGGTTTCCGGCGGGTGTCGCCGTCGGTTCCGATGCTATGCCGCTGCGGCCGCCGCCCTGCAGTCACAGGGGGCGTCCGGTCGCCGGGACCGGGGCGGCCGCAGCGGCGTCGCGCTAGTCGCGCAGGAACGGGGGTCGCTTGCGGATCTCCCGCAGGTAGGCCGGGTTGTTCTGGAAGTAGCGGCGCCACAGGCGCTTGGGCTCCTTCGTGAGCCGGAACAGCCATTCGAGGCCGTTGCGCTGCATCCACGGCGGGGCCTGCGGGACGAGCCCGGCGTGGAAGTCGAACGCGGCGCCGACGCCGAACATCGCGGGGGCGTTCAGGCGGTCGCGGTGGGCGGCCATCCAGCGTTCCTGCTTCGGCGTCGAGAGCCCCACCCACACCAGTTGCGCGCCGGAGTCGTTGATGCGCTTGACGATCGCGTCGTCCTCCTCCTCCGTGAGGGGGCGGAACGGCGGCGAGTACATGCCCGCGAACTTGACGCCGGGAATGCGCTCGGCGAGCTTCTCGGCGAGCAGTTCGGGCACGCCGTCCTTGCCGCCGTAGAGGAACGAGGTCCAGCCGCGCTCGGCGGCGCGGGCGAGCACGTTGAGCATCAGGTCGGGCCCGTAGACCCGGTCCATCCAGTCGGCGCCGGCCTTGTGCCCGGCCCACACCATCGGCATGCCGTCGGGCGTGGTGAGCCCGGAGGCGTTGTGGATGGCGAGGAGCTCGGGGTCCCGCTGGGACTCCATGACGCCGTGCACGCCCGTGACGCACACGTAGTGGCGCTCGCCGTGGTCGACCCAGCGGGTCACCTCGGCCAGCGCCGTCGCCTGGTTGACGGTGGAGACGCCGACGCCGAGGACGTCGACACGGCGGAGCTGCGGGTCGGTCATTACCGGTCGTACTTGGCTTTGACCTGGTCGTAGACCCACTCGTAGGTCTTCGTCATGCCTTCGCGGAGGCTGATGGACGGCTCCCAGCCGTAGTACTTCTGGATGAGGGTGTTGTCCGAGTTGCGGCCGCGGACGCCCAGGGGGCCGTCGATGTGCTTGAGCTCGATGTCGATGCCGGCGATGTCGGCGACCAGGTAGTACAGGTTGTTGATGGTGGTCAGCTCGGAGGAGCCGAGGTTGAGCGGGTCGGTGACGTCGCCGCGGGTGAGCATCTTGGTGCCCTGGACGCAGTCGTCGATGTAGGTGAAGGAGCGGGTCTGCTCGCCGTCGCCCCAGATCTCGACGGTCTTCTCGCCCTTGAGGGCGGCGAGGGCGATCTTGCGGCAGGTGGCGGCGGGGGCCTTCTCGCGGCCGCCGTCCCAGGTGCCTTCGGGCCCGTAGATGTTGTGGTACCGGGCGATGCGGGTCTGGAGGCCGAAGTCCTCGCGGAAGTGGCGGCACATGCGCTCGGAGAACAGCTTCTCCCAGCCGTAGCCGTCCTCGGCGTCGGCGGGGTAGGCGTCCTCTTCCTTCAGGGGCGCGATGTCGGCCTCGGTCTGCTTGTAGCCGGCGTAGACGCACGCGGAGGAGGAGTAGAAGAAGCGCCCGACCTCGGCGTCCTTGGCGGCCATGAGCATGTGCGTGGAGGGGAGGACCGAGAGCATGCACAGGGCCTTGTTGTTCTCGATGAAGCCCATGCCGCCCATGTTGCAGGCGAGGTTGTAGACCTCGGCGGCGCCGTCGCCGACTGCTTCGCGGCAGGCGGCGAGGTCGGCGAGGTCGCGCTGGAGGCTCTCGGTGTCGCCGTGGACCTGGTACCACTCGTCGAGGGGCTTGACGTCGACGGCGCGCACGGTCTTGCCTTCGGCGAGGAGGCTCGCCACCAGGTGTCCGCCGATGAACCCACCGGCTCCCGCCACTACCGCGTCCACGCTTGCCGCCATCGTCACTCCTCAAGGTTTCGGATACGGGGAAAGAAGCCTCAGCCTACCCGTCGCGTCTCCGCGCCCACCAGCCGGGAAATGGGGTGTAAGTCACCGTTGGGGGCGTTTTCCGGGGCGTTCGCGGGCTCGTTCGCGCCGCGCCGCAGCAGCTGTGCGGGGCCGATCACGAACAGGTCCGGATCGGGGTCGTCGGTGATGGCGGCCTCCACACGGGAGGCGATGCAGTAGAGGCGCGCCTTGGGGTCGCCGAGGAGCCGCTTGACGTAGCGGAGGCGTTTGAGCTGGCGTTCGACCATCTGGAACTTCCAGCGGATGGTGCCCAGCGCGATCGGTTCGCCGGTCTCGCTCCAGGCCGCGAGTTCGATGGTGCGCAGTTGCCGGAAGCGCGGGTCGGGGACGGTGAGGCGGGTGGTCTGCGCGGCGGCGGGGTCGTTGAGGGCCCATTCGCGGGCGAGGCGGTGGAACTCGGGGCGGCACACGTACCGGTCGAAGCGGGCGTGGGTCATCCGCCACAGCCGGTCGGTGATGTAGCCGCGACGCCAGCGCGCCAGGTGCGGGGCGACCATGGCGTAGTGGAAGCGCACGAAGCGGTGGTCCATGGTCCAGAAGGGCGCGTCGGGGTCGAGGGGGTTGGGGTCGGCGCGGATGAGGCCGGCCGCTGCGAGCCCCTGGAGGACGGCGTCGAGGTCGGCTTCACCGAGGCCGGTGGTGGCGCGCAGGTCGTAGGGGGTGCGGGGCCGGGTGGTGATGGCGGCGAGGACGTCGTCCTGGGGCTTGTCGGGGGCTTCGCCGAGGACGGCTTCGACGGCGCCGGCCATGGTTTCGAGGAAGGGGCTCTCGGGCCGCAGGAACGTGGTCTTGACCCATGCGTCGACGGCGTGCCTGCTCTGGGGGAGGTCGCCGGCCTGGGCCAGGAGGGCGGGGTCGGAGCCGAGGAGGGCGTGGACGCTGACGGCCGTCTCGGGGTCGGCCACGCCTACGGAGAGGATGGACTCGCGCAGTTCGTTCATAGCGATGGTGATGCTACACAGTGGCTGCCCGGGTCACAGTTCGCGGAACATGAGGTGCATGCCGACCAGGCCCCGGGCGGGGTGGTGGAAGGTCTCGGGGAGGACCGCGAGGGTGCGGAACCCGAGTGAGTGCCAGAGGTCGACGGCGCGGGTGTTGGTGGCGACGACGGCGTTGAACTGCATGGCGGTGAAGCCGTCGGCGCGGGCGCGGGCGAGGGCGGCTTCGCCGAGGGCGCGGCCGAGGCCCTGGCCGCGGACGGCCGGGTCGACCATGAACCCGGCGTTGGCGATGTGGGAGCCGCGGCCGGGCTGGTTGGGGTGGATCTCGGCGATCCCGGCGACGCGGCCGGCGGGCGTGCCGTCGTCGCCGGTGCCGTCCTCGATCACGGCGACGAGGGCGCTCGCGGGCGCCTCCTTCTCGATCCAGTAGGCGCGCAGGCGCTCCTCGGGGGTGTCGGCATCCCACACGAAGTGCTCGCCGGAGGCGACGATGGGCCGGGCGAAGGCCCACACGGCGGGCCAGTCCTCAGGGCGGGCGTCACGGATCTGCATGGCACGAAAGCGTAATCGGCGAGGGGTACCGGCGCCAGCGCGCTTGCGCGCTGAACGATGTCGTACCCGCCTGTCAGAGTTGATGCCGGGGGCCCATCGATGTCCGATTTGCCGGGACCCTCCGTTCACATTGGGCCCCAACAGGAATCGTCGAATCGGTGCGGCAGGGTTGATGCCGGGGTCTCCGCAGGTCCGATCTGAAGGCCGGCGCCAGGGCACGCCCGGTCCCTCAGCGCGGCGGCTGCCAGTCCGACAGGGACGCCGCCTGGTGCTGCACCCACGAGTCCGGTACGGCCCGCAGGAGGCTCTTCGTCACTCCCCTGCCGCCCGAGGCGATCATGTGGACGCGTCGCGAGAGGCGCGCGACGCGCTTGACCCGCGCCATGCGGGCCCGGTCGTAGGAGCCGAGCGCGGCCGGGACCGATTCGGGGCTGCGGCGCAGCGCCCAGCCGAGCGTCACCGCGTCCTCCAGGGCGAGGCTCCCGCCCTGCGCGAGGATCGGCGCCACGCCGTGCGCGGCGTCGCCCAGCAGCACCAGGCCGCCGGCGCCGACCGCCTGGTGGAACACCGGCGGGACCGGCCACACATACCGGACCGGCTGCTGCGTCAGCTCCGAGGGGCGGGTGGCGGCGATGAACTTGCCCACGGGCGCGGGCCAGTCGGCGAACCACCGGTTGATGAGCTCGTGCTGGATCTGCGGCGACTCCGGCCGCATCCCGCCCGGGACCGTGGCCCACCAGCAGGCGCCGGCGTGCCCGAGGTCGCCGTAGCCGAAGCGGCGGCGGTCGGGCCCGTAGATCTCCACGGCGTCGGTGGTGCGCTCGGGGGCGCGGTGGGCGGGCACGAGGCCGCGGAAGCACACCGCCCCGGCGTCCACCGTGGGCGAACCGGGGGCGATGAGCGCGCGGCTGGGCGAGTCGATGCCGTCCGCGGCGACGATGAGCTCGGCGTCCCAGCGGCGCGAGGCGTCCCCGGCGGCCAGGTCGACCATGTCGATCCGGTCGACCTGGACGGCCGGGTGGACCTGGACGTTGTCGCCCAGGCGCGACACGAGCGCCTCGTAGAGCATCGCGGTGTGCACCATGACCGAAGGCGTGCTGTCGTCGGCGCCGAGCATCGCCGCCGCGAACGAGCTCGACAGGCGCTCCTCGTTGCGCAGTTCGAAGCGGTCCACCGGGGTCCCGGAGGCGTCGAGCAGGGCGTCGACGCCGAGCGCGCGCAGTGCGCGCACGCCCGAGGCCCACAGGATCATGCCGAGGTCGTCGCCTTTGAGGCGCTCGCGCCGCTCCAGCAGCGCCACCTTCCAGCCCAGCCGGGACAGGACGATGGCGCTGGCGAGTCCGGCGACGCCGGCGCCGACGACTACGGCTCTTCGGTTCTGCATCTGCACCTGCCCGGGGGTGGGGTCAGCTGTCGTCGCGGGGTTTGCCCGCGTCGGCCGAGGGCTCGGCGTCGAGCGGCTCGTCGGGGACCACGTCGTCCTCGGGCCGGTCGGGTTCGGGGTCGTCGTCCGCGTCGGAGGCGGCATCGATCTCGCCCGGCTCGGCGCCCTTGGGAAGGGCCCCGTTCACGTACCCGGCGGCAGTCGCTTCGGGGGCGTCCCAGTCGACGGTGACGCGCTCGCCGCCGTCGAGCACGAAGACCTGGCGGGTGCCGCGCGCGAAGATGAGGTAGGCGACGGCGAGGACGACGACGATGACGCTCATCCACTGGTTGAGGCGCAGGCCGCCGAAGTCCTCGGCGGGGTCGATGCGCAGGCCCTCGATCCAGAACCGGCCGATGCCGTAGAGGGCGACGTAGAGGGCGACGGCGCGCCCGGCCCCGAACTTGGCCTTGCGGTCGGCCAGGACCACGGCGATCGCGACGCCGACGTTCCACAGCAGCTCGTACAGGAACGTGGGGTGGAACGTCGCGTACTCCCTGTACCCGGCGACCCGGTGGTCGAAGTCGATGGAGACGGCCCACCACGTGTCGAGGGGCTTGCCGTACAGCTCCTGGTTGAACCAGTTGCCGAGGCGGCCGACGGCCTGCCCGACCGGGATGCCGGGGACGATCGCGTCGGCGACCATCGCGAACGGCAGCTTCAGCTGGCGGCAGCCGAGCCACACGCCGACCGCGCCGAGGGCGACGGCGCCGGGGATGCCGAGGCCGCCCTCCCAGACCGCGAGGGCCTTCCAGGGGTCGCCGTCGGCGCCGAAGTAGGCGTCGGGGCTGGAGAAGACGTGGTAGAGGCGGGCGCCGACGATGCCGAACGGCACGGCCCACACGGCGAGGTCGAGCACGGCCCACTTGGGGGCGCCGCGCGAGCGCATGCGCGCCTCGGCGATCCAGCAGGCGGCGACGATGCCCGCGATGAGGCACAGCGCGTACGCGCGGATCGGGATGGGGCCGAGGTGCCAGACGGACTCCGACGGGCTCGGGATATATGCGAGGTCCACGACGAGTAAACCTATCGGTTGCGCGAGCGGGGCGTGGCACGGGCCCGAGCCGGTCCCACGCCGCCGCTCCCGATGCGGCGGCGACGCTCTCGCATACCGCCCATTTCGGGCGGGCACGGCGAGGCCCCGCGGGCACCGCCCGCGAGGCCTGCGTGACGGCTAGCGGCGCACGCCCGCGGCGAGGTCCGCGGTGAGCTCGGCGAGCTTCTGGTGGCCCGAGGGGATGTCCTCGGACTCCAGGTAGCAGTTGACGATGGCGGAGCCGACGATGACCGCGTCCCCGTACGCGCCGATCTCGGCGGCCTGGTCGCCCGAGCGGACGCCCAGCCCCACGCCGATCGGCAGGTCGGTGTGCTTACGGGTGCGCTCCACGAGCGCCGGGGCGGCCGCCGAGGTGGCGGCGCGGGCGCCGGTGACGCCCATGACCGACTGCGCGTACACGAACCCGCGGCAGGCCGCGACGGTGGCGATGATGCGCTCCTCGGTGGAGGACGGGGCGACCAGGAAGACCCGGTCGAGGTCGTGCGCGTCAGAGGCCGCGATCCACTCCCCCGCCTCGTCGGGGATGAGGTCGGGCGTGATGAGCCCGGCCCCGCCCGCGGCGGCGAAGTCGCGCGCGAACCGGTCGACCCCGTACCGCTCCACGAGGTTCCAGTAGGTCATGACGAGGATCGGGACGCGGCCGGCGACGGCCTCGGTCACCTCGAACACCTGCCGGGTCCGGAACCCGCCCGCGAGGGCCTGGTCGGCGGCCTTCTGGATCGCCGGGCCGTCCATCACCGGGTCCGAGTACGGCAGGCCCAGCTCGATGATGTCGGCCCCGTGGTCGATCATGATGTCGACGGCCTTGATCGAGTCGGCGAGCGTCGGGTAGCCCGCGGGCAGGTAGCCCACCAGCGCGGCCCGGCCCTCGGCCTTGGTCTTCGCGAAAGCGTCGGCAGCGTGCACGGCTACGCCCCCCTCTTCTCAGGGGCGCCCGCGAAGCCGAAGTACTCGACGACGTTGCCCATGTCCTTGTCGCCGCGCCCGGAGAGGTTCACCAGGACGCGCGAGCCGGGCTTCAGGCCCTTCGCGAGGCGCAGGGCGCCCGCGAGGCCGTGCGCGGACTCGATCGCGCAGATGATGCCCTCGGTGCGGGCCAGCTTCTCCAGGGCCGCCATGGCCTCCGCGTCGTCCACGGGCTCGTAGGCGGCGCGGCCGGTGGCGGCGAGGTGCGCGTGCTCGGGGCCGACGCCCGGGTAGTCCAGGCCCGCGGAGATCGAGTGCGACTCGACGGTCTGCCCGTCCTCGTCCTGGAGGACGAACGTGCGGGCGCCGTGGAGGACGCCGACCTGCCCGGCCGTGATCGTCGCGGCGTGGCGGCCGGTGTCGTACCCGTCGCCGCCCGCCTCGAACCCGAAGAGCTTCACATCGGCGTCGTCGAGGAACGCGGTGAAGATCCCCATCGCGTTCGAGCCGCCGCCCACGCACGCGGCCACGACGTCCGGCAGCGCACCGGTCCGCTCGAGGAACTGGGCGCGGGCCTCGTCGCCGATGCCGCGGCAGTAGTCGCGCACGAGCTGCGGGAACGGGTGGGGTCCGCCGACCGAGCCGATGAGGTAGTGCGTGTGGTCCACGGAGGCGACCCACTCGCGCAGGGCCTCGTTCATGGCGTCCTTCAACGTGCGCGAACCGGTCGTGACGGGCACGACCTCGGCGCCGAGGAGCCGCATCCGGGCGACGTTCAGCGCCTGGCGGCGCGTGTCCTCCTCGCCCATGTACACGGTGCACTCGAGCCCGAAGTAGGCCGCGGCGGTCGCCGAGGCGACCCCGTGCTGGCCCGCGCCGGTCTCGGCGATGATGCGGGTCTTGCCCATGCGCTTGGTCAGCAGGGCCTGCCCGAGCACGTTGCGGATCTTGTGCGCGCCCGTGTGGTTGAGGTCCTCGCGCTTGAGCCAGACCTCGACCCCGGCCTCCTCGGAGAGCCGTTCGGCGAGGTACAGCGGGGACGGCAGGTTCCCGTACTCGCGGCCGAGCTTGTCGAGCTCGGCGGTGAACGCCGGGTCCGCGAGCGCGGCCGTGTGGGCGGCCTCGAGCTCGTCGAGCGCGCTGATGAGCGCCTCGGGGACGAAACGGCCCCCGAATTCGCCCCAGTGGCCGCTGGCATCTGGATTAGGCACGGTGTCTCGCTCCCCTTCGCAACTCGCTGCCCGGGCGCGCGGCGTCGCGCACCACAGGGCTCACCTGTGTGTTCCGTCCGCGACCGCTAGATCGGGCGCGGCGTGGCCGGGTGGGACCCGGCGGTGACCAGCTCGGCGACGGCGTCGCGCGGGCTCTTCGTCTTGACGACGCCCTCGCCGACGAGCACGGCGTCCGCGCCGGCGCTGGCGTAGCGGATGAGGTCGCGGGTGCCCCTGACGCCCGATTCGGCGACTTTGACGACGCCGCGGGGCAGGCCGGGGGCGATGCGCTCGAACACCGAGCGGTCGACTTCGAGGGTAGTCAGGTCGCGGGCGTTGACGCCAATGACTTTCGCGCCGGCGCGCAGGGCGCGGTCGGCCTCGTACTCGGTGTGGACTTCGACGAGGGCGGTCATGCCGAGGCCCTCGATGCGCTCGTGGAGCGAGACGAGGGTGTCCTGGTCGAGGGCGGCGACGATGAGGAGCACGAGGTCGGCGCCGTGGGCGCGGGCTTCGAGCACCTGGTAGGGGGAGACCACGAAGTCCTTGCGGAGGACCGGGATCTGGACCTTGGCGCGGACGGCGTCGAGGTCGTCGAGGCTGCCTTTGAAGTAGTGCTGCTCGGTGAGGACCGAGATGACGGACGCGCCGCCCGCGGCGTACTCGGCGGCGAGCACGGCCGGGTCGGGGATGTCGGCGAGGGCGCCTTTGGAGGGGGAGGCCCGCTTGACCTCGGCGATGACGCTGACGCCGCCGCCGGAGAGCGCGGCGTACCCGTCGAGGGCGGGGCGTGCGGCCTCGGCGCGCTCGCGGATCTTCTCGATGGGGGTCTCGGTCTGGCGCCGTTCGAGATCGGCGCGGACTTCGGTGATGATCTGCTCCAGCACGTTCACCTAAGATCGTCCCTTCTCCTGCGCCGATGCCGTGATATTAGGCGACGAGGGGTCCTCGCCGGAGTCGAGGGCGTTCCACAGCGACACCGGGTCCTCTGCTATGGCGGACGCCTTGTCGGGGGCCGCTTCGTAGCGGTCCCGGCTGTCGGGCCAGCCGCCTGCTCGGGCGGTGGTGGCGGCCCCGGCGAACGCGAGGACGAGCGCGGCGGCGCCCATGGCGATCGGCCAGGGGCCGGCGTCGAGGTTGAGCGCCCCGCCGAGGGCGGTCGCGAGGCCGGCGAGGGCGGCGACGACGCCGAGAACGCGGCGGGCGCGGTTGCCGGTGGCGAGCATCGCCAGGAAGGCGGCGCCGCCGGCGAGGGCGCACGGCAGGGCCCAGGAGGCGAGGTCGGTGCCGGCCTGGGCGGTGGTGGCGGTGATCCCGGCGTGGCCGGTCTCGTTGGTGGCGGTCCAGTCGCGGGAGGCGGCGAGCGCGGCCACTGCGGCCGCGAGGATCCCTGCGAGGAGGACGCGGGTGCGCTCGGCGGCGCGCTGCTCGGCGGTGCCGTCGTCGGCGGCGCTGGTCTCGTGGTTCGCTTCGCTCATGCGATCTCCCTTCCGGTGAAGCAGGTGCGGGTGCCGGTGTGGCAGGCGGGGCCGGTCTGGTCCACCTGGAGCAGGACGGTGTCGCCGTCGCAGTCGACCGCGACCGAGACGACCGCCTGGTGGTGGCCGGAGGTCTCGCCCTTGACCCAGTACTCGCCGCGGCTGCGCGACCAGTAGGTGGCCTTGCGGGTGGCCAGGGTGCGCCGCAGCGCTTCGGCGTCCATCCACGCGAGCATGAGGACCTCGCCCGTGTCGTGCTGCTGCGCGATGGCGGGGACGAGCCCGTCGGCGTTGAACGTGAGGTTCGCGATCACGTCGTCGCTGGTCTGTCCTGCTTCCACGACTACCGATTGTGATCGCACCCCGGCGCGGCCCGCCACCCGGCCCCGGTCGGGAGTGCATCGTGGGATTCTCGGGGGCATGGAGCGCCCTTATGTGATCGTTTCGGCCGCGATGAGCATCGACGGCTTTCTCGACGACGTCTCGCCCGAGCGGCTGATGCTGTCGAACGCGGCGGACTTCGACCGGGTGGACGCGGTGCGCGCGAGCGTCGACGCGATCCTCGTCGGGGCCGGGACGGTGCGCGCGGACGACCCGCGGCTGCTGGTGCGGTCGGCGGAGCGGCGCGAGGAGCGGGTGGCGGGCGGGAGCCCGGCGTCGCCGCTGCGGGCCGTGATCTCCCCCTCGGGGCGGCTCGAACCGGGCGCCAGGCTCTTCGACCGAGCCGCGGACGACGCGGCCGGGCCGGTCGTGGTGTACACGAGCACCGCAGGGGCCCGGACGTTCCCGCTCGGGCCGGACGCGGACGAGTTCGGGCCGGCGACGTGGCCGGAGGGGTCGGTGCATCCGGAGGTGGTGGCGGTCGGCGACAGTGGCGTGGCGCCCCTCGCGGTCCTGGAGGACCTGGCGCGGCGCGGCATCGAGCGGGTCCTCGTGGAGGGCGGCGGGATCGTGCACACCGCGTTCATGTCGGCCGACCTGGTCGACGAGGTGCACCTGGCGGTCGCGCCGTTCCTGCTGGGGAGCGCGGGCGGGCCCCGGTTCGTGCACGCCGCGGCGTTCCCCCAGTCGCCCGAGCGGCCCCTGAAACTGGTCGAGACGCGGGCGATCGGAGAGGTCGCGCTGCTGGTCTACCGGCGCGACTGACCCGCGGACGCAGCTGATCGACCTGCGCGACCGATCGACTCGCACGGCCGATCCGCCTGCACCACTGGTCCGCCTGTACGAGACGGTCCGCCTGTACGAGAGCGCGGCGCGGCGTGGCCGAATCGGGCGGACACGCGCATTTCGTCACTTATGGTGACTGAAGCGCCACTCCACCAACGAACGGAGCCCGTCCGATGGCAACGACCGCGACGCCGCCCACCGACCCCGGGGAGACCCCGCCGCCCGCCGCGCCCGTCGATGCGGAGGAGCGCCAGACGACCTACCCGGTCGACCGGCCGGTGTTCTGGATCAGCGCCGTCGTCATCCTCGCCGTCATCGTCTTCGGCGCGGTCTACCCCGACCAGTTCGAGACCGGCTCCACCGCCGCCCTCAACTGGGTCATCGTCAACTTCGCGTGGCTGTTCATCATCGCCGGCAACATCTTCGTGGTCCTCGCCGTCTACATCGCCGCCAGCCGTTTCGGCGCCATCAAGCTCGCCGCGAGCACGGACGAGGAGCCCGAGTTCGGCACCCTCCCGTGGATCTCCATGATGTTCGCCGCCGGCATGGGCATCGGCCTCATGTTCTACGGCGTCGCCGAGCCCCTGGCCCACTACTTCGACGCGCCCCCGCCGCTCGAGCTCGACCCCGCCTCCCCCTTCTTCAACGACCAGCTCACCGAAGGCGCCCTCGTCTACTCGTTCTTCCACTGGGGACTGCACCCGTGGGCGATCTACGCCGTCGCCGGCCTCGCCCTCGCCTACTCGACGTTCCGCAAGCAGCGCGGCAACAACATGAGCGACGCGTTCGCGCCCCTCACCGCCGGGAGGCGCTGGGGGCCCGTGACCGGCAAGGCCATCGACCTGCTCGCCGTGTTCGCCACCGTGTTCGGCACGGCCGCCAGCCTCGGCCTCGGCGCCCTCCAGGTCGCGGTCGGCCTCGAGATCGTGGTCGGCGTCCCCGAGTCGACCCAGCTCGAATTGGTCGTCATCATCGCGCTCACCGCCGCGTTCGTCGCCTCGGCGTTCTCCGGCGTCCACCGCGGCGTCAAATGGCTCTCCACCACGAACGTCGTCCTCGCCCTGTTCCTCATCGTGTTCGTGTTCTTCGCCGGCCCGACCCTGTTCATCCTCGACGCCTGGCCCAACGCCATCGGCGGCTACCTCTCGGAGCTCGCCGGCATCTCCAGCGCCACCGGCGCGTTCGGCGGCGGCGAGTGGCTGGGCACCTGGACGATCTTCTACTGGGCGTGGTGGCTCTCCTGGGCGCCCTTCGTCGGCACCTTCATCGCCCGCATCTCCCGCGGCCGCACCATCCGCCAGTTCATCGTCGGCGTCCTCCTCATCCCCTCGGCCGCCTCCACACTGTGGTTCGCGATCCTCGGCGGCACCGCCCTGTGGCAGCAGAACCACGGCGAGGACTTCAGCGAAGCCGTCGCCATGGGCGAGGAGTACTCCCTGTTCGCACTCCTCGAATCACTCCCGCTCTACAGCCTGCTCTCAGGCCTGTCCATGGTCCTCGTCGCCATCTACTTCGTCACCGGCGCCGACTCCGCCTCACTCGTCCTCGGCTCGCTCTCCAGCCACGGCTCCCTCGCCCCCAAGAAGCCGCTCGTCGTCTTCTGGGGCGCGACCATCGGCGCCGTCGCCGCCGTCCTGCTGCTCTCCGGCGGACTCCAGGGCCTCAAGAACGCCACGATCATCGTCGCGCTCCCGTTCGTCGTCGTCATGCTCCTCCTCTGCGTCTCGCTCATGAAGGAGCTCGCCACCGACCCGGCCGGGCACCCGCTGCGGCACCAGCTGCGGCACAAGGGCTTCCGCGAGGCCATCCGCAAACTCGTCGGCGAAGAGGTCGACTCCCGCACCGCGAACCCCAACAGGTGGAGCCGCAGCCGCGTGCGCTTCGGCGTCGGCAACGGCAAGCGCGGCGGCACAGAGGAGTAGCCGGCGCCGGGCGCTGCTATTTTATGGGGTGACCCTGCGGCGGAAGGAAACCCCATGAAGGCGATCGTGGTCGAGCAGACCGGCGGGCCGGGCGTCATGCGAGTGCTCGAAGGCGAGGACCCGGGCCCCCGCCCCGGCCAGATCGCCGTCAAGGTCGCCGCCGCCGGCGTCAACTTCATCGACGTCTACCACCGCACCGGCGCCTACGGGCTCCCCCTGCCCTTCACCCCCGGCCTCGAAGGCGGCGGCTACGTCGCGGCCATCGGCGCCGGCGTCACCGGCTTCACCGTCGGCGACGAGGTCGCCTGGAAGAGCGTCCCCGGCTCCTACGCCGACCTCGTCATCGGCGACGCCGACCAGTTCGTGCTCGTCCCCGAGAAGGTCGCCGTCGAGACCGCCGCCGCCGTCATGCTCCAAGGCCTCACCGCCCACTACCTGTGCACCACCGTCCACCCCGTGCAGGAAGGCGACACCGTCATCGTCCACGCCGCCGCCGGCGGCATGGGCCTCCTCCTCACCCAGATGGTCAAATCCAAAGGCGGCAAGGTCATCGGCACCGTCTCCACCGACGCGAAAGCCGAACTCGCCCGCCAGAACGGCGCCGACCACGTCATGCGCTACGAAGGCTTCGGCGCCAAAGCCCGCGAACTCACCGGCGGCGAAGGCGTCGCGGCCGTCTACGACGGCGTCGGCAAGACCACCTTCAGCGAAGGCCTCACCGCACTGCGCCGCCGCGGCGTCATGGCACTCTTCGGCCAGGCCAGCGGCCCCGTCCCGCCCGTCGACCCCCAGGACCTCCACCGCGGCGGCTCACTCGTCCTCACCCGGCCCACCCTCCACGATTTCACCGCCACCCGCGAGGAGTACCTCTGGCGCTCGAACGAGGTCTTCCAGATGATCGAGGACGACGACCTCCTCGTCCGCGTCGGCGAGACCTTCCGCCTCGAAGAGGCCCCCGAAGCCCACCAGGCCCTCGAAGCCCGCAAGACCACCGGGAAACTCCTCCTCATCCCCTAGCCGCTACTGCGCAACGGACATGTTCGACCGCTCGCGGAACGTGCGCCGGTACGCCGACGGCGACACCCCCAGCACCGCCCGCAGATGCTGGCGCAGCGACACCCCCGTGCCCAGGCCCGCGCGCTGCGCGATCTGGTCCACCGTCAGCTCGCTCGACTCCAGCAGCCGCCGGGCGTGCTCGACCCGCTGGCGGGTGAGCCACTGCGTCGGGCTCTGCCCGGTCTCTTCCCGGAACCGGCGGGTGAAGGAGCGGCGGCTCATCCGCGCCCGCCGCGCCAGATCATCGATCGACAGCGGATGGTCGAGGTGCTGGAGCGCCCATTCGCGCACCCCGGCGGTGCTCACCCCGGTCTCCTCGGGCACGGGCCGCTCGATGAACTGCGCCTGCCCGCCCTCGCGCCACGGCGGCACCACGCAGCGGCGCGCGACCGCGTTCGCGACCTGGCTGCCGTGGTCGCGACGCACCAGGTGCAGACACAGGTCCACGGCAGCACCGGCGCCCGCCGAGGTGAGGATGCGGCCCTCGTCGACGAACAGCACGTCCGGGTCCACCCTGACCTTCGGGTGGCGCTCGCTGAGCAGGTCGGTGAGCATCCAGTGCGTGGTCGCGGCACGGCCGTCGAGCAGGCCCAGGTGGGCGAGGACGAACGCGGCGCTGCAGAACGAGACGATCCGCGCCTCGGGCCGGATGCGCGCGAAGGCCGGCTCGAGCCCGGCGAGCAGGTCGGGCACCTCGCACGAGGGCCCGCCCGTGGGGTCCACAGTGGCCACAATGACGGTGTCGGCGCTGGCCAGCAGCTCGGGTCCGTGCTCCACATTGATCGTGTACCCGGCGGTGGCGCGGACGGGGCCGCCGTCGAGGGAGCACACGCGCACGTCGTAGCGGCGGGTGCCGTCGGCGCGGCCGGCGGCGGCGAAGACGCGCTCGGGGATGCCGAGGTCGAACGTGATCACGCCGTCGAGGGCGAGGACCGCGACGCGGTGGGGTGCGGCCGCACTGGATTCCGTCATGGCCCGATTCTTTCACATAACGGCCTTCAGGCCGCTAGGCGAGGATCCGCCTGCGGCGAAGACTAGGGGGCACCGAAAGGCCACTGCCAGAAAGGAAACCGCCATGACCACCATGCGCGCCATCACCCAGAACGCCCTGGGCGGATCCGAAGTCCTCGAACTCGTCGAGGTCGAACGGCCCGAACCGGCCATGGGAGAGATCCTCGTGAAGGTGCACGCCGCCGGCCTCAACCCGGTGGACTGGAAGGTGCGGACCTACGGCGCGCTCACCGGCGCCCCGGCCCCGTTCACCGTGGGCTGGGACGTCTCGGGCACCGTGGCAGCCGTCGGCCCTGGCGTGCAGCTCTACCGGGTCGGCGACGAGGTCTACGGCATGCCGCGGTTCCCGCACTTCGCCGGCGCCTACGCCGAGTACGTGACCGCGCCCGCCCGCCACTTCGCGCCCAAGCCCGCCGGTCTCAGCCACGAGGAGGCCGCGGCCCTGCCGCTCGCCGCCCTCACCGCCTACCAGTCCCTCGTGGACGTCGCGGATCTCCAAGCGGGCCAGAGGGTCCTCATCCACGCCGCCGCGGGCGGCGTCGGCCACCTCGCGGTCCAGATCGCGAAAGCCAAGGGCGCGTACGTGATCGCGACCGCCAGCGCCGCGAAGCTCGAGTACGTGCGGGGCATCGGCGCCGACGAGGTCATCGACTACACGGCCGGCGACTTCACCGAGCAGGTGAGCGGGGTCGACGTGGTCCTCGACGGCGTCGGCGGCGACTACGCCGCCCGCTCTGCTGCGGTGGTCCGCGACGGCGGCCACCTCGTCATCCTGCCGAGCGCGGCGGAGCTGCCCGCATCGGAGCTGGCCCGGATCAACGCCGGCTTCAACATCGTCGAACCCGACCTGGGCGGGCTCAAGGCGATCACCGCCCTGGTGGAGGCGGGACAGCTCAAGCCGACGGTCGCCGAGACCTATGCCCTTGAGGACGCGGGCAAGGCCCACGAGTCCCTGGAGCCGGGCCGCACGATCGGCAAGATCGTGCTCACCGTCGTCTGACCAGTTGTCCACAAGCCCTTCACCAGGCAATAAAAGTGCTGCTCACGAAGTTATCCACAGGCGGAAAACTCTTGTTGCCGCTCGACTACCCCACGTGTTGTAGTAGATGGCAAAAACGCCATCGGGCACCAGCGGGATGGCGGCGACACCAGGGGATTCGCGAACGTCGCCATACCGAGACCGCGCGCGGGAAGCCACCCGCGCGCGGTCCCCGCCAGGTGCCACACCCCTCCGCCTCCGCGGAGGCCGCGCGTGGCGGTCGGGCCCAACCCGACCGCCACGCCGCAACACCAGTTCAGTTCAGATAAGACTCGACTCAATTCGAGCGGGTCTGCTCCACCCAGGAGCCGTGCAGCCCCGCATAGACCGAGCCGGGCTCGGCGGCGAGTTCGGCGTGCGGGCCGTGCTGCACCAGGTTCCCCGCGTCGAAGACCAGCACCTCGTCGGAGGTCTCGGCCGTCGACAGGCGGTGCGCGATGATCACCGTGGTGCGCCCGCGCGTCACGGCATCGAGCGCGGATGAGAGCCGCAGTTCCGTGGCCGGGTCGACGGCGCTCGTGGCCTCGTCGAGGACGAGCAGGTCCGGGTCGGCCACATAGGCGCGCACCAGCGAGACCAGTTGGCGCTCGCCCACACTCAGGTTGGCGCCGCTCTCGCCCAGCTCGGTGTCGAGGCCGGCCGGGAGCGTCTCGAGCCAGTCGTCGAGGCCCAGTTCGGCGAAGGCCACATAGATCTCCGCGTCCGTCAGGTCGGGCCGCGCGAACCGCACGTTGTGCGCGAGGGACCCGTTGAACAGGAAGCCCTCCTGGGGCACCATCGTGACGCGCCCGCGCAGCGACGCGAACGTGACACTGGTGAGCGGCACGCCGCCGATGAGCACGTTCCCCGAGGTCGGGTCCATGAGGCGGGTCAGCAGTTTCGCGAACGTGGTCTTGCCCGAGCCGGTCTCGCCGACCACGGCGACCTTCGTGTGGGCCCGGATCTCGACGTCGATGCCGTGCAGCACCTCCTCGCCGCCGGGGTACGCGAAGCGCACGCCCTCGAAGCGGACCCCGAGGGGCCCTTCGGGAAGGGCCACGCCGTCGACCGGGTCGGCGACGTCGGGCTCGGTGTCGACGATGTCGAGCACGCGCCGCCAGCCGGAGACCGCGTTCTGGGCCTCGTTGAGCGTCTCGGTGCCGATCACCACCGGCTGGGTGAAGAGGATGACGAGGAACAGGAACGCCGTCAGCTCGCCCACGGTCATCGACCCGTCGGCGACGAGGAACGCGCCGAGGACCACCACGACCACGTTGACGCCCAGGTAGACCAGCTCCCCCGCGCCGAATGAGAACGCCGAGCGGCTGATCGCGCGGGTCTGGTCGCGCCGGTGCTCGTCGATCGAGGCGTCGAGCCGCTCGCTCGTGCGCGCGCCGACCCCGTACGCGCGCACCGTGCCCGCGCCGACGACCGACTCGGCGACGGCAGAGAGCATCTTGGACACGCTCTTGCGCACGTCCGTGTAAGCGGCGGCCAGGTGCCCCTGGAGCCACTTGATCAGCCAGGTCACCGGGATGAACACGATCCACACCGCGATCGCCAGCTGCCACGAGTAGACCGCCATGACCACGGTGGCGACGACGATCTGCGCCGCCGCGGTCACCAGCACCATGCCGCCCTGCTGGAGGAACGTGCTGACCTGGTCGATATCGGTCGTGACCCGCGCGGTGAGCGCGCCGCGCCGCTCGGACTGCTGGTGCAGCATCGACAGGTCGTGGATGTGCCGGAACGTCCTGCGCCGCAGCGAGGCCAGCGCGTGTTCGGAGACGACGAACAGGCGGCGGTTCATGAGGTAGTTCGTGCCGGTGGTGACGAGCAGGGCGGCGACGCCGAGGGAGGCGACGAGCATGACGTAGCCGATGTCGGGTCCGCCTTCGCCGAGGAGGCCTTTGTCGAGGACCTGCTGTGCGCCGATGGGTACGACGAGGCGGCCGACCGAGGTGACGGCCGCGAGGAACACGGTGAAGCCGAGGCCGCGTCGCAGTTCGGGTGAGAGCCGCAGGCCGCGTTTGACGGTCTGCCACGGGCCCGGCTGCGTCTGGGGTGCTTCCTGGGCGCTCACGCCGTGGTCTCCTCTTCGTTGTGCTTGGTGCCGTTGAAGTCGGTGTCGCCGAGGTCGGTGTCGTTGAATTCGCTGTCGAATTCGCGTTCGGCTTCGGCCCGCTCGTAGGCGGTGACGAGGTCGGCGTAGGGCTGGTGGGTTTTGAGGAGGTCCTGGTGGGGGCCGCGGGCGGTGATGCGGCCGTTCTCGAGGAAGACGACTTCGTCGGCGAGGGCGATGGTGGCTCTGCGGTAGGCGACGACGAGGACGCTGGCGACGTCTGCGGAGTCTTTGAGGCCGGTGAGGATCTGGGACTCGACTTTCGGGTCGACGGCGCTGGTGGCGTCGTCGAGGATGAGCATCCGGGGTTTGCCGGCGAGGGCGCGGGCGAGGGTGAGTCGTTGGCGTTGGCCGCCGGAGAGGGTGGTGCCGCGTTCGCCGACTTCGGTGTCGAGGCCGCTGGTGTCGGGGTCGCCGGTTTCGGTGGTGCTGGCGAGGGCGGCGACGAATTTTTCGGCTCCGGCGGCGATGAGGGCGTCCCAGAGTCGGTCGTCGGTGAGTCCGGGGCGGTCGAGGGCGAGGTTGGCGCGGACGGTGTCGTCGAAGACGAACGGGATCTGCTGGACGAGTGCGGTGGTGCGGGCGAGGCTCGCGTGGGTGAGGTCGCGGAGGTCGTGGCCGTCGAGGGTGACGGTGCCGCGGGTGGGGTCGACGAGGCGGGCGGCGAGGTGGGCGAGGGTGGATTTGCCTGATCCGGTGGCGCCGACGAGGGCGACGGTGGTGCCGGGTTCGACGGTGAAGGTGACTTCGTGGAGGGCTTCGTGGCCGTCGGGGTAGGCGTAGGCGACGGCGTTGAATTCGAGGCGGGCGGGGGTGGTGGTGTCGGGGAGTTCGTTGTCGCCGTAGGCCATGTCGCCGGTGGCGGAGAGGACGTGGTCGACTCGGCGGCGGCCGACGACGGAGCCGGGGAGGTCGCCGAGGACCCAGCCGATGGCGCGGACGGGGAAGGCGAGGACGGAGAACATGAAGGAGACGGTGACGAGTTGACCGAGGTCGATGGCGCCGGCTTCGAAGCGGGCGAGGCCGACGAGGAGGGCGACGAGGACCCCGATTTCGGGGAGTCCGGAGATGGCCGGTTCGAAGGCGGCGCGGAGGCGGCCGACGCCGATCATGGCGTCGCGGAGGTCCTCGGCGGTGGCGGTGAAGCGTTCGGTTTCGGCGGCTTCGCGTCCCATGGCTTTGACGACGAGGGCGCCGTCGAAGGATTCGTGGCCGACGGCGGAGACTTCGGCGCGCAGTTCTTGGGCGCGTTTGGCGCGGGGGGCCATTTTGGTGGCGAAGAGGGCGTTGAGGGCGAAGAGGGCGGGGAACATGCCGAGGGCGACGAGGGCGATGGCCCAGTCGATCCAGAGGAAGGCGCCCATGGCGACGATGACCATGAAGAGGGTGCCGACTGCGAAGGGGAGTGGGGCGAGGGGGCGGGTGGCGGCTTCGACGTCGGCGTTCGCGTTGGAGAGGAGGGTGCCGGTGGGGTGTTTCTGGTGCCAGGAGACGGGGAGGGCGAGGTAGCGGCGGGTGATCTGGCGGCGCCAGTGGGCTTGGACGCCGAACATCATGACGCCGGCGCCGATGCGGCGGGCGCACATGGTGGAGAAGCGGATGATGGAGGTGCCGACGAGTGCGGCGACGCCGATCATGACGGTGCCGAAGACGACTTCGCCGTTCTCGTAGGCGGGGACGGCGATCGCGGAGACGACCCAGCCGACGACGAAGGAGAGGAATAGCGTCATCGCGGTGTTGGCCATGGCTCCGGCGGCGCCTACTGCGAACGGTTTGGGTTCGAGGCGGATCATGTCGCCGATGTTGCGCAGTCCTTGGCGGAGGATGCGGTCGTCGGCGGGCTGGTCGTCGAGGGACGACGGTGTGTCGGCGCCGGTGGGCAGCGTCATCGGGTCTCCGGTCGGTGGGTACGGGCGCCAGCCCTGGGAAGCGCTGGCTAGCCGGTCGGCAAGCAACCGCTAGCAATCATGCCTCGCGCCTGCGGCAGTCGCCAACCGCAATTCCACCGGGCGGCATCGAACGGCATGGTCACGCACGGTTCAGTGTCGGTCGACAGACTGTCGTACCCCTAGGTCAGGGTAGATACCGGGGGCCCATCAGTGTCCGATTTGCCGGGACGCTCCGCTCACATTCGCGGCGCCGATCCGCGGCGGCCGAACTTGTCGTACCCGTCGGGCAGGGTTGATGCCGGGGGCCCGTCGATGTCCGATTTGCGGAGACCCTCCGCTCGCGTTCGGCCTCAGCGGACCGGGTGGCCCGCGTCGCGCAGTTCCTGCTTGACCTCGCCGATCGCGACGTCGCCGAAGTGGAAGATCGAGGCCGCGAGGACCGCGTCGGCGCCGGCGTCGACTGCGGGCGGGAAGTGGGCGGCCTTGCCGGCGCCGCCGGAGGCGATGAGCGGGATGTCGACGGCGGCGCGCACGGCGGCGATCAGCTTGAGGTCGAAGCCCTGCTTCATGCCGTCGGAGTCGATGGAGTTGAGCAGGATCTCCCCCGCCCCGAGTTCGGCGGCGCGGGCGCACCATTCGACGGCGTCGAGGCCGGTGGAGCGCTTCTGGCCGCCGTGGGTGGTGACCTCCCAGCCCGATGCGGTGTCGCGTCCGGAGGCGACGTCGGCGGAGAGGACGAGCACCTGGTTGCCGAATCGTTCGGCGATCTCGGAGATGACTTCGGGCCTGGCGATGGCGGCGGTGTTGATGCCGACCTTGTCGGCGCCGGCGCGCAGGAGGCGGTCGACGTCGTCGGGGGTGCGGACGCCGCCGCCGACGGTGAGCGGGATGAAGACCTGCTCGGCGGTGCGGGCCACGACGTCGTACATGGTCGCCCGGTCTCCGGATGAGGCGCTCACGTCGAGGAAGGTGAGTTCGTCGGCTCCGGCGGCGTCGTAGGCGGCGGCCAGTTCGACCGGGTCGCCCGCGTCGCGCAGGTTCTCGAAGTTCACGCCTTTGACGACTCGCCCGGCGTCGACGTCCAGGCAGGGGATCACACGCACCGCAACAGTCACGCGGCAAGCCTACAGGCGCCGCCTCGCGTGTCGTCCGCCATATTTCCGAAACGAACTTGAACATGTTCAAGACGCCGGTGTAGCGTGAGATCAGAAGTTGAACATGTTCAACTCAAGCCAGCAAGTACCCCGCACAGAACGGAGCACTGCCATGGACCTGGCAGTCATCGGCTACATCGCCTACCTCCTCGTCGCCATCCCCCTCACCGTCTGGGTCGCCCGCACCCTCGGCGCCAACGGCTTCCACTTCATCAAGGACGTCTTCGCCGGCGACGAGCAGCTCGCCCAGGCCGTCAACAAGCTCCTCCAGGTCGGCTTCTACCTCCTGAACTTCGGGTTCGTGGCACTGTGGCTGCGCACCGCCGACCCCATCCCCGACGCCCGCGGCGTCTTCGAGACCGTCGCCGTCAAGATCGGCGCCGTACTCCTCGTGCTCGGCGTCCTCCACGTCCTCAACGTCCTGGTGCTCAACGGCTTCCGCAAGCGCGGCCACGTCGACGCCCGCGCCCTCGCCACCCTGGAACCGCCGCGCCCGCCGCAGCGGCCGCAGGCGTACGGCGCCTGAACCGCAGTAGGATCGCCTGCGTGAGCACCGAAGCCGAGGCCTCCGACGCGTCCGCCCGCCCCTCCTCGAAGGGCGAGCGGACGCGTCAGCGCATCATCGACACCGCGCTCGACATGTTCGCCGAACGCGGCTACGACAAGACCACGATGCGGGCGATCGCCGCCGAGGCCGGTGTCTCCGTGGGCAACGCCTACTACTACTTCAAGTCCAAAGAGCACCTCATCCAGGGCTTCTACGAGCAGGCCACCACCCGCCACGCCGAGCTCACCCCGCGCCTGCTCGACGGCAAGGAGACCCTCGCCGAGCGGATCGAGGCGGCGCTGCTCGCCTGGCTCGACATCGCCGGGCCCTACCACGCGTTCGCGGGCCAGTTCTTCCGCAACGCCGCCGACCCGTCCAGCCCGCTGAGCCCCTTCTCCGCCGACTCCACCGAGAGCCGCGACCGGGACATCGCGCTCTACCGCGAGGTCCTCGAAGGCTCGAAGACCAAGGTGCCCAAGGACATGGCGGACATCCTGCCCGAGATGCTGTGGCTGCACCAGATGGTCGTGGTCCTGTACTGGGTGTACGACGCCTCGCCCGGCCAGGAGAAGTCGCGCGAGCTGGCCCAGCGCACCGCCCCGCTCGCGGCCCGCGTCGTCGCCCTCTCCCGCCTGAAGATCCTGCGGCCCCTGGTGAAGCAGGGCGAGGAGCTCGTGCGGGACTTCCTCATCACCAGGCGCCCCGAGTAGACGCGAAACGGGCCGGCGGGACGAGTGTCCCGCCGGCCCGTTCAGCCGGTGCCGCAGCGCAGTGGCGCAGAGGTCAGCAGTCGCGCAGTTCCGGCGACTGGTTGAGGAGCTGCCCGCGGGGGGAGATGAACTTGCGGTACGTGTCCGAGTCGACCTCCGCCAGCGGGAACGCCGCGATGCGGTGGCAGTTCTGGAAGGCGAGCTTCACGCCGTAGTGGCGTTCGAGCGCGCCGCGCATCGAGTCCGAGGCGAGCACCCGCAGCAGCTGCCCGCGCGACTGCTCGTCCGGCGGCGGGGTGGTGTTGTCGGCGAACTGCGTCGAGCCGCTCGACGAGACCACCCCGTTCTTCAGGTCGTTGACGACCTTGGCGATGAGCTCCCATGCGAACGGCAGCGACTGCTTGACGCAGTCGATGAAGTCGGCGTCGCCGACCTCCCCTGCCTCGGCCTTGTGCAGCAGGTCTTCAGAGACGTCAAGGGACATGCGTTCTCCTCTCGGTTCGAATCGGTTCATTGTGCTCGGTCCCGTGACCCTCCGCTGTCGGGTAGTCGACGCAGAGGGGTCCCGGAACCCGAGCCGTCCAGAACGCGCCGCACGGCGCTGTGCGGCGGTCAGACGTGTTGCGCGCGGAGCAGGTGCTCCCCGAGGACGTACCCGGGCACGATCTGGTCGGCCAGGTCCACCCCGGCGCGGTCGTTGCCCCAGGCGAGGGCGGCCTTGCGGTGGAAGTCGTGGGCCTGCCGGGTGAACTTGGCCCAGTCCTTGCCGTCGGTCGCGGCCCGCTCGCGGGCGGCGTCGATGACGGCGAGGTTCTCGGGTTCGAGGGCGCCGACCGGGCCGACGGTGCCGCGCTCGGCCGCCTTGACGTACCGGGAGCGCGTGCACCAGCCGATGAGGGCGTCGCCGACGTGCTCGCGGAGGAACGCGATGTCGTCGTCGTCGTCGATCTTGTTGCCGATGACGGAGATGCGGACGTCGTAGTCCTCGGCGTAGCCCAGGTACTGCTTGTAGACGCCGACGCTGCGGAGGGTGGGTTCGCAGACGAGGAAGGTGTGGTCGAAGCGGGTGAACATGCCGGAGGCGAAGGCTTCGGCGCCGGCGACCATGTCGACGATGACGAACTCGTCGGTGGTGTCGACGAGGTGGTTGAGGAGGAGTTCGACGGCGCCGACCTTGGAGTGGTAGCAGGAGACGCCGAGGTCGTCGTCGACGAAGCCGCCGGTGGCGGCGAAGCGGATGCCGTCGTGCTCGGTGAAGAGGGTGTCGAAGACCGGGTTGGATTCGCCGACGGTGAGCAGGCGCGAGCCGGGCCCGGGCGGGGTGGTCTTGAGCATGAGGTCGGCGCTGGGGATGAGGGGGTTGCTGCCGCGGAGGTAGTCCTTGATGCGGTGGAGGTGCTCGCCGAGGACGGGTCCCATGGCGGCGGCTTCGGGGTCGAGGCCGAGCGCGGCGGCGAGGTGCTGGTTGATGTCGGCGTCGATGGCCATGACCGGGTGTCCGAGAGCTGCTGCGCGGCGCGCGAAGAGCGAGGCCATCGTGGTCTTGCCGGAGCCGCCCTTGCCGACGAAGGCGAGTTTCATGCTGTGGTTCCCCCACCAATTGAAAATGGTTGTTGATTTCAAATGGAGCGTAGCAGGGCCCGAATGTGCTTGCGCCTCATATTGGTCGGTGGTACGGACGGTGCCTGTTGATGCTGCTGGGTGCACTGAGGGCCCCGTCGCGCTGATGCGACGGGGCCCTCGGTGATGCGTGACGCGCTACTCGGCGACGGCGGTCGCCTCGATCTGCCGCACCCGCGCCAGCGGGGCCGCGGTCTTCGTGCGCATGCGCCGCTCGACGACGACCACCAGCTTCGAGAGCGCGTAGGCCATCACGAAGTAGATGAGCGCGGCGATGATGAGCGCCTGCAGATAGGAGTTGCCGTAGTCGTGGCCGACGATGTTGGCCGAGTGCAGCAGCTCCGGGTAGGTGATCACGGCGCCGAGCGAGGTGTCCTTCAGCAGGATCACCAGTTGCGCGAGCACCGCCGGGAGCATGTTGCGCACCACCTGCGGCAGCACGACCAAGCGCTGCACCTGGCCGTGGTTCAGCCCGACCGCGTACCCGGCCATGGCCTGGCCGGGCGGCAGCGCCGCGACGCCCGCCCGCAGGATCTCGGCGAGGACCGCGCCGTTGTAGATGCCGAGGCCCAGCACCAGGAACACCAGCCGCCGCGTGTCGCCGTCCCAGCCGAACGTCTCACCGGTGAATCGGAACGCCCCGTCGATCGTGAAGGAGATCCAGATGAGCAGCACCAGCGGGAGGGAGCGGAAGAACTGGACGTAGCCGGTGGCGGCCCAGCGGGTCAGCGCGAACCGGGAGATCCGGCCGAACCCGAAGACGACGCCGAGGATGATCGCCAGGACCGAGCCGAGCGCGAAGGCCAGGAGGGTGTTGAGGATCGCCGGGATCCAGGTGTTCTGGACGACGAGCACGTCCAGCGGGTTGGCCCAGCGAGTCTCCTCGAAGAAGCCGTCCCGGGCCAGTGTCAGTGCGCCCCAGCCCAGCAGGGCCAGGATCACCGCGCCGGAGACGATGGAGGCGATGAGCGAGCGCTGCCGGCCCTTGGGGCCGAGCGCGTCGAACAGGACCGTGCTTTCTTGCTGTCTGGTCATGAGTCACCCGCCTTCATCGGACGAACGCGGCGCGCCGCTCGGCGAGCCGGACGAGGTAGCTGAGGACAAAGGCGATCGCCAGGTAGCAGACGGTCACGCTGATCGTGACGCCCCACAGGTCGTACCGGGACTGGGGGTCGTCGATCAGGCCCCGCGAGGTCGAGTACAGCTCGGTGATGCCGACCGCGTACACGAGGGCGCTGTTCTTGACCAGGGCGATCAGGAGCGACCCCAGCGGCGGGATGACCGCGCGGAACGCCTGCGGGAGGATCACGTTCTGCAGCGACTGCCCGAAGGTCAGGCCGATCGAGCGGGCCGCCTCGGCCTGCCCGAGCGGGATCGAGTTGATGCCGGACCGCAGGGTCTCGCCGGCGAACGCCCCGGTGTACATGCCCAGGCCGAGCAGGCCGACACCCCAGGAAGTGGTCTCGATGCCGATGGACGGCAGACCGAAGTACATGATGAACAGGACCGCCAGGAGCGGCACGTTGCGGAACAGCTGCGTGTAGGCGTTCGCGGCCCAGCGGGCCGGCGCGGCGGGGCTCACGTGCATGACCACCAAGACCATGCCGATCGCGAGCGCGATGGCGTAGCTGGCGAGCGTCACGACCACGGTGATGCGCGCGCCCTCCAGCAGGGCGTCGGCCATCGAGGCGAAATTGTCGAACAAGCGGACTCCTCCATAAGGCGGGCGGGGGGGGGGGGGGGGGGCGCGGCCCCCCCCCCCCCCCCCCCCCCCGCCCGCCCCCCCCCCGGGGGGGGGGGGGGGGGCCCCGCGGCGGCCGTGTGCACGGCCGCCGCCGCCTCACCGAACGGTCGCGGACCTAGTAGCGGTTGGGTTCCGGGAGCGCCTCGGGGGTGGGCATCCCGGCGGCGCCGAAGGTCTTGTCGAAGGCCTTCTGCCAGTCGCCGTTGGCGATGATCGCGTCGATCATGTCGTTGACGAAGTTGCGGGCGTCGGTCTGGCCGAGCGGCATGGCGACGCCGTAGGGCTCGTCGGTGAAGATGTTCGCGGAGCCGAGGACGCGGTAGGCGTCGGGCTTGTCGACGGTGAATCCGTAGAGGATGGTCTCGTCGGTGCTGACCGCTTCGGTCTGGCCGTTCTCCAGGGCCAGGGCGCAGGCGGCGTAGTCGGCCAGCGGCGTGATCGTGGCCTCGGGGTTCTCCTTCTCGAGGTTCGCGATCGAGCCGGAGCCCTCGGCGATGCAGACGTCCTTGCCGGCGAGGTCGGCCACCGACTGGATGTCGGTGTTGTCGGCGGCGACCATGACGTTCTGGCCGGTCTCGAAGTACGGGCCGGCGAAGTCGAACTGGGTCAGCCGCTCGGGGTACATCGAGTAGGACGCGATGACCACGTCGACGGTGCCGTCGTTGATGTACGTCTCGCGGTTCTGCGAGGTGGTCTCGACGAAGCGGAGGTTGCCGTCGTCGCCCTCGGTGACCTCGCCGAAGATGTAGGTGGCCAGGAGGCGGGCGATCTCGGCGTCGAAGCCCTCGACCTCGCCGGTCGCGGTGTTCATCTGGCCGATGAGCGGCTGGTCGTACTTGACGCCGACCGTGATGAAGCCCTTGTCCTGGATCTCCTGGATGTAGCCGGCGGGGATCGCTTCGGCCTGGCCCAGCGAGTACTCGCCGACCGACTCCTCGACCGATTCCTTCTCTTCGGCGTCCTGGCTGGCTTCGCCGGAGCAGGCGGCGAGCGACATGGCCACGGCGGCCATAGCCGCTACGGCGGTTCTACGGAACATGCGCATTCGGATGTGTCCTTCCTTCAAGGGCGAACGGTGTGGTGGTTTCGGGTGGCTCTAGTGCGTCATGACCTTGGCGAGGAAGTCCTGGGCACGCGCGGTCTTGGGGTCGTCGAAGAACTCGTCCGGGGTGGCGGTCTCGACGATCTGGCCCTCGGCCATGAACACGACCCGGTTGGCCGCGCGGCGGGCGAAGCCCATCTCGTGGGTCACCACGACCATCGTCATGCCCTCGCGGGCGAGGTCCTGCATGACGTCGAGGACCTCGTTGATCATCTCGGGGTCGAGGGCGGAGGTCGGCTCGTCGAACATCATGAGCTTGGGGTCCATGGCCAGTCCGCGGGCGATCGCCACGCGCTGCTGCTGGCCGCCGGAGAGCTGCGAGGGGAAGGCGTCGGCCTTCTCGGCGAGGCCGACGCGCTCCAGGAGCTGGCGGGCGCGGGCCTCGGCCTTCGCCTTGGGGGTGCGGCGCACTTTGATCGGGCCCAGCGTGATGTTCTGCAGCACGGTGAGGTGTGCGAACAGGTTGAAGTGCTGGAAGACCATGCCGACGTCGGCGCGGAGGTGCGCGAGTGCGCGGCCTTCGGCCGGGAGCGGCTTGCCGTTGACGGTGATGTCGCCGGAGTCGACGGTTTCGAGCCGGTTGATGGTGCGGCACAGGGTGGACTTGCCGGAGCCGGAGGGTCCGATGAGGACCACCACCTCGCCGTCCTCCACGGTCAGGTCGATGTCCTTGAGCGCGTGCAGGTCTCCGAAGTGCTTGTTGACGCCGGAGATGCTGACCATCGGTGCCTTCGGCTGCGTTGCTTCCATTCGTGTCCCTGTTGTCGTGTGCAACCCTCGACTGGTGCGGGGCGAGCGGATTGGCTTGAGTACCTGGAAATAGTAGTGTGACAGCTCACGCGCGGTTAGCGGGGCGGCCAGAGCCGCAACTAGTCGGCAATTAAGTAACAGCATCATAAAGAACGACCTGGGCATAACGGATACGACCCATGGCCGGAACAATCGTGACGCATCCGGCGTCCGGTGGCCGCGGGGGCGCGGCGCGGATTAATGTCGTTCCATGACCGCAACCGTGGGAACCGCGAGCGTCGCAGGCGGGAAGATCACCGTCGAACGGCGCGGCCTGGTGGACTACCAGGAGGCCTGGGACTACCAGAAGGAGCTGCAGCAGCGGCGGATCGACGACGAGATCGGCGACACCGTGCTGCTCCTCGAGCATCCGAGCGTGTACACCGCCGGGCGGCGGACCGAGACGTGGGCGCTGCCGCAGGACGGCACGCCCGTGGTCACGGTGGACCGGGGCGGGCAGATCACCTGGCACGGGCCGGGGCAGCTCGTCGGCTACCCAATCATGAAGATGCGCAACAAGGTCGACGTCGTCGGGTACGTGCGGCGGGTGGAGGACGCGGTCACCGCGGTCTGCCACGAGTTCGGGGTGACCTCGGCGCGCGGGCGGATGCACGACCGGACGGGCGTGTGGCTGCCGGAGGACGACAAGGGCCCGGAGCGGAAGATCTGCGCGATCGGCGTGCGGGTGCGGTGGGCGACGACGATGCACGGCTTCGCGTTGAACTGCAACCCGGACATGGGCTACTGGGAGCGGATCGCGCCGTGCGCGATCACGGACGCGGACGTCACGAGCCTGACGCAGGAGCTGGGCCGGGAGGTCACCGTCGCGGAGGTCCTGCCGGTGATGGAGCGGCACCTGGGCCTGCTGCTCGAGCGCGACTAGCGAGGCAAGAGGGGACGGGCGCGGCATCCGCCGCGCCCGTTTCGCGTCGCCGGGGCGGCTAGGAGCAGGCGTCGTAGGGTTCGGGCTGCTCGTCGGCGAGGTCGGGGGTCTCGTCGAGGAGCACCTTGAAGATGTTGTTCCAGGCGTCGGACTCGGGGTAGAAGATCTCCGAGTGCGAGTGGACGCCTTCCACGGGCTTGCCGGAGATGCCCTGGTCGGAGAGGCTCAGGCCGTAGTCGTCGACGGCGTCGGGAGCGTCGGAGAGGTTGCCGGTGACGAGGTTCCGGTTCCCGGGGAAGTCGTCGGGGTCGGCGCCGTGGCCCAGGAGCGGCACGTACGGCATGCCCTGGACGTAGGAGATCGGGTCGCCCGGGCCGGTGATCGAGTAGCGGGGGCGGCACGGCTCGGTGTAGTCGGCGGGGCTGTACACGTCGTTGCCCATGCCGGCCGAGGCGATGTGGAGGACCTGGTCGGCTTCGACGTCGTAGGTCTCGGCGTAGCCGATGACCGCGCCGCCGTAGGAGTGGCCGGCGAGGGTCAGCGGGGTGTCGTCGCCGATCTGGTTGCGCACGTCGAACGTGAACGAGGCGAGGCTCTCGGCGGCGACCTGGGACCAGGACGCCCAGGACTCCTCGATCCAGCCGGAGGGCCAGGACGCGGCGGCCCAGACGATGACCGCGAGCTCGCCGTCGGAGGCGTCCACGAAGGACTTCGCGCGGTTGTAGTACAGCTCGAAGTTCTCGCTGGAGAGCACGGCGGAGCCGCCCGGGACCAGGACCGCGACGTTCGCGGCGGTGTCGAGGTCGCCCACGACCTCGATCCAGGAGCCGTCGCCGTTGTTGTTGTACGGGTCGAGGTACAGGAACTGGCGGCCGGTGCCGACCAGTGCCTGGAGCTCCTCGCGGGCGGGCCGCTCGGCGTCGTCCGTCCACGGACGGGTCGGGCTGTCGTACGTGGTGGAGGCCTCGGTGGTGGCCTTGAGGATGAGCTGGTTCGCGGTGATGCGGGCGTCGAACGGCGCGCCGGGCATCTCGGCGACGACGGACGGGTAGAGGACGGCGAGCCAGGCGGTCGCGTCCTCGCCGAGGCCGTCGAAGAACGCGTTGACGTCGAGGGGGTCGAGGCCGCCGCCGGCGTCGCGGAGTTCGGCGAGGGCCGCGCCGAGTTCGCCGGAGTCGGCGGTCGGTTCGGCGGCGACGAGCCCGGCGGCGAGCGCGGGGTCGGCCAGGGCGGTCTCGAGCGCCGCGGCGGGGTCGTCCCCGGCGACGGGGGCGTCGGCGCGCAGCGCCGAGAGCTCGCTCGCGGGGTCGGCGGCGAGGACGGGGACCGCGTGGAGCTGGTCGGCCTCGGCTTCACCGAGGCGCGTCAGGCCGGCCAGGTAGACGAGCGCGAAAACGGCGACGGCCGTCACGACCGTCGCACGCCACCACCGAAATCTCACCGAGTCAGCGTAACCGAGGACGTCGGGGCCCGGCGAACGCTGCGCGTGTGAGGGCAGCCTCCAGGCGGAGCAAACGAGGGCAGGGACCGAGCTGCCGGGGGCCGTGTTTCGGGCCCCCGGTATAGACCCTGACATGGGGGTACGACATGCCGTTGAGTCCGAGCCGGTCTCGCATCGGGGCCGGTTTTCAGGGCAGGGGCCGAGCCGATCGGGGCCGTGTTTCGGGCCCCCGGTGCAAACCCTGACACACGGGTCTGACATCGCGGCACGAACCGAGCACCGCTCGCGTTCGGGGCCGTTGGCGGGCTGGGCCCGCTGGTCAGGAGGCCGTGGCGGTGAAGCGGTCGCCGTTGGCGGTGAGGGTGAGCGGGAGGCCGAAGGCCTTCGAGAGGGTCTCCGAGGTGAGCGCCTCCGCGATCGGGCCCGCGGCGATCACGCCGCCGGCCGAGAGGACCAGCGCGTGCGTGAAGCCCGGCGGGATCTCCTCCACGTGGTGGGTCACCAGCACCAGGGCCGGCGCGGCCTCGTCGCGGGCGAGACCGGCGAGGGTCGCCACGAGGGCCTCGCGGGCGCCCAGGTCGAGCCCGGCGGCGGGCTCGTCGAGGAGCAGCAGCTCCGGGTCGGTCATGAGCGCGCGGGCGATGAGCACGCGCTTGCGCTCGCCTTCCGAGAGCGTTCCGAACCGCCGCTCGGCGAGCTGGGCGACGCCGAGCCAGCGCATGAGCGAGGCGGCGCGCTCGTCGTCCTGCGGGTCGTACTCCTCGCGCCAGCGGCCCATCATGCCCCAGGCGGCGGTGCGGACCACGTCGAAGGCCTGCTCGTCGTTGGGGATCGCGTCGGCGACCTGGGTGGTGGTGAGGCCGATGCGGGGGCGCAGTTCGAATACGTCGACGCGGCCGAGGCGTTCGCCGAGGATCTCGACGACGCCGGAGGTGGGGTGGTTGCGGGCGGCCGCTAGGTTGAGCAGCGTCGTCTTGCCGGCGCCGTTGGGGCCGAGGACGACCCAGCGCTGTGCGGCGTCGACTTGCCAGTCGATGCCGTCGAGGAGCTGGTTGCCGCCGCGTCGCACGGTGACGCCGGACAGGTCGAGGACGCGTTCAGACTGAGCCACGGGTCAATGAAACCACGGGCTCGGGACGAACGGTCGCGGGCGGGCCTCGGCGGCGGTATTACGACACACGGGCGAACGTCCGGTGGCGCGTTGGAGTGCATCGCCGGGCGGTGCAACGACGCCGCGTCCGGCGGCGTCTGAACTATCAGACGCCGGTCTCCGGCGGCGGCGCCTCGGCGCCGGCGTTCGCCGGCCGGTCGCCTTGACCATGCAAGTCCTAACTGGAATGAGCAGATGCCCCCCATCATCGAGATATCGGGGCTGAGGAAGACCTATTCGAGGGCCTTCCGTCAGCCGCACAATGCTTTGGACGGCCTCGATCTCGAGGTCGCCGCGGGCCAGGTGCACGGTTTCCTGGGCCCCAACGGCTCCGGCAAGACCACGACCCTGCGGGCCCTGCTCGGTCTCATCCGCGTCGACGGCGGGACCATGCGGATCTTCGGCGAGGAGGTCCCCCACCGGCTCCCCGACGTCATCGCGAGGATCGGCGCGGTCGTGGAGTCCCCGCAGTTCTTCAAGCACTTCTCCGGGCGTCTGACCCTGCAGCTGCTCGCCGAGAGCGCCGGGGTGTCGAGGGCTCGTGTCGAGGAGGTGCTGGAGCAGGTGGGTCTGCGCGATGCCGCGAAGGCCTCTGTCAAGGGCTACTCGCTGGGCATGCGGCAGCGCCTCGCGGTCGCGCAGGCGCTGCTGAAGCAGCCGCAGCTGCTGATTCTGGACGAGCCGGCGAACGGGCTGGACCCGGCCGGCATCCACCACATGCGCGAGCTGCTGCAGTGGCTGGCGCATTCGCAGGGCGTCACGGTGGTCGTCAGTTCGCACCTGCTCTCCGAGGTGCAGCAGTTGTGCGATTCGATGACGATCGTCTCGAGGGGGCGGCGCATCGTCGACGGCAAGGTCGCCGACATCATCGCCGGCCACGGGGAGGCGAGTCTGACGGTCCGGTTCCCGGACGCGGCGTCGCTGCCTGAGGCGGCGGAGGCCCTTGCGGTGGCGTCGGGTTCGCTCGATGCGGCGAAGGCCGCGGTGACGGCTTCGGTCGACCGCGACCGGCTGGTCGTGAAGGGCGCGCCGGAGGCGGCGTGGGTGACGAAGACGCTCGCTGACGCGGGGATCTACCTGTCCGAGCTGCGGGCGGAGACGAAGAACCTCGAGTCGGTGTTCCTGGAGCTGACCGGCACCGCGCCGGTCCCGGGGCAGACCGTCCAGATCGGGGAGTCGGTGACGGTGCCGCAGGCGCCGGCCGGGCCGGTCGCCGACGGTGTCGTGGCCATCGAGGTCGAGCCGGAAGGGGCCGAGCGGTGAATCTGTTCAAGACCGAACTGCGGCGCCTGGCGCGCCGCCGCCTGTCGCTGGTGTTCGCCATCATCGCCGCGGCGGGGCTGCTGGTGCTGACGGCGGTGTTCTGGTTCACCTCGAGCAAGGGCCCGACGGAGGCCGAGCTCGCGGACGCGCAGGCCCAGGCCGACATGATGAACGAGGAGAACGGGGTCGACTCGGGGTACGAGGAGTGCCTGAACGACGAGGCGTACTTCGACGCCGAGGAGTACAGCTACATCGAGACCGAGCCGTACTACGCGGACATGACGCATGAAGAGCTCTGCGCCGACATGTTCGTCATGTGGACCGCCGATGACTTCATCTACACCTACACGTTCGTGTTCGCCGACGAGAGTCCGCTGGTCCTCATCGGTGCGGCGGTCATCGCGGGCCTGATCATGATGATGCTCGCGTCGTCGGCGATCGGCGCGGAGTGGTCGAGCGGCGGGTTGGCGAACCTGCTGCTGTGGCATCCGAACCGGTTGAAGGTGTGGGGTGCGAAGCTCGGTGCGGCCTCCGTGGTGTGCGTGGCGGCGGTGGTCGCGGTGCTGGTACTGGCGTTCGGGCTGCTGTACATGACGGCGGCGGCTCGCGGCGAGGTCGGTGACCTGAACGCGGCCTGGTGGGACGAGAACCTGCCGAAGCTCGCGCGCGCCGGCCTGCTGGCGGTGGCGATGACGGTGCTCGGTGCGTCGCTGGCGATGCTGGGGCGGCACACGGCGATCTCGGGCGGCATCATCGCCGGCTACCTGATCGTGGGCGACATGCTGGTGCGGTTCGCGGGCATGGCGATCCAGATGCCGTTCTCGGAGCGATTGTCGCTGTACACGTGGGTGACCGCGTGGATCGAGGGGAAGATCGAGCTGCACGACTGGAGCGAGATGAACCAGGAGTTCCCGGACGTCATGGTGATCACCTCGACTGAGGCGGGGCTGATGCTGGGCGGGATCGTGCTCGCCTTCGCGGCGTTGGCGACCTGGGCGTTCCAGCGGCGCGACGTGTCGTAGTCGCAGCACAAGCGAGGGCGCCGCCCGCGGGTTTCCGCGGGCGGCGTCCTGCTGTCTCGGGCGGGGCTAGTCGAAGAGGCTTTCGCGGACGGCGTCGAGGCCGTGGAGGATCGCGCCGCGCATGACCGGCTCGTCGGTGACCGAGCCGGCGACGACGCTCGGGTTGACGGGGGCGAGCTGAGAGGTCTGGGCGGCGACGCGTCCGGCGAGTTCGAGCCCGCCCGCGTAGCCGACGGGGCCGCCGAGGACGACCACGGTGGGGTCGAGGAGGACGCAGACGGCGACGATGCCGAGCGCGATGCCGCGGGCGATCTCGTCGAGGCATGCGGCGCCCTGGGGGCCGGCGTCGATGGCGGCGGTCAGGACGTCCCCGGGTTCGGCGGCGTCGAAGCCGTGCTTCGCGCCGATGTCGATGACGGCGTCGCCGCCGATGACGCGCTGGTAGGAGCCTTTGGAGAGGCGGGTGACGACGCCGCCGGTGGGCAGTTCGCCGCCGGGGACGGGCAGGAAGCCGATCTCGCCGGCGGCGCCGCTGGCGCCCCGGTACAACTGGCCGTTGAGGATGACGCCGAGGCCGAGGCCGCCGCCGAACCAGGCGTAGACGAAGTCGGTGGCGCCGCCGGCGCCGCCGGAGCGCTGCTCGGCGAGGCAGGCGAGGTTGACGTCGTTCTCGATCTCGACGGCCGGGGTGAACTCCTCGTTCAGGGCGGTGCGCAGGCCGCGGTGCCAGGCCGGGAGGTTCCAGGAGAAGCCGATGTCGCCGCTCGCGGGGTCGATGACGCCGGGGGTGCCGAGGACGATCCGCTGCACTTTGGACATCTCGACGCCCGCGTCGGCGACGGAGTCGGTGACGACGCGGCGGACCACGGCCACCGGGTCGGTCGAGTGCTCGACGTCGATCTCGGCGCGGCCGACGATGCGGCCGGTGAAGTCGGCGCAGGCGCCCTTGGTGGTCACGGGGCCGACCTCGACGCCGACGACGTACGTGAAGGCCGGTACGGCGGCGTACAGGGAGGCGTTGGGGCCGCGCCCGCCGGACTTGGAGCCGACGACCTCGACGAGGCCGCGGGTCTGGAGGCGCTCCATCATCTGGGAGGCGGTGACCTTGGACATCGAGGTCCGCTCGGCGAGCTGGGCGCGGGTCTGGGGGCCGTCCTCCAGCAGGAGTTTCAGCGCGGCCTGATCGTTCAGGACGCGAAGCAGTTTGGGCACCCCGGGGGTGTGGCTCTTCGGCATTCGTACTTCCTTATTCTCCGAGCCCACATTATCCACGGTTGCCCACCCGCCCCTCCCGCAGCTAGCGCGCGAAAGCCGAACGCTTGATCGGCAAACCCCGGCGGAGCGGGCGGGTGCCGGGCTCGGCGTGCAGCGGCGGCGCCGCCGCCCGCCCCGAGTCCGGCACCCGGCGCCTCCTCTACTCCCCGTCGGTCTCGACCAGGCCCCTGATCTGGCGCAGCGACACCGACAGCACCGCGAGCTTCTCGTCCGAGCGGGTGGCCTCGGCCGTCGCCTCGTGGATCCGCTCGATCTCGGCGGCGTTGCGGTCGGCCCAGGAGTCCACCGCCTCGTCCGGGTCCGTGCCCGGCTTCGCCTGCAGCACGCTCGCGGTCAGGCCCGCCATCGCGCCGTACAGGTCGTACCGCAGCGCCGAGCGCGCGAGCGTCTGCCACCGGTTCGTGCGCGGCAGCGCCGAGATCTCGTTGAGGATCGCGTCGAGGTGGACCGTCGCCGCGATCCCGTAGTACACCTCGGCGGTCTGGTGCAGATCGGTGTCGTTGAGCCGCGCGCACTCCACGACGTCGACCAGGCCGAACCCGAAGATCGGGGCCGAGGCGTCCCGCGCGATCTCCGCGGGCATCCCCTGCTCCTCCAGCTCGTCGCAGAACTGCTCGAACCCGACCGCTTCGGAGTCGTGGAGCAGCTCCGGCAGGCGCGGCTGCAGCACCGCGAGGCCCGGCCGCAGCCGCTCGGTCTCGGCCGACACGTCCAGGGCCCCGCGCCGGTGCTGCACGAGCCAGCGCACGCCGCGGTCCAGGAGCCGGCGGATGACCAGCATCCCGGCGATCTGCGCGTCCTGCGGCACCTGGTTGTCGAGCGCCTCGATGCGCCGCCACAGGTCCGGCAGGCCGAACGCGTCCCGGATGATCACGTACGCCCGGATCACGTCCACGACGTCGGCGCCGGTCTCGTCGGCGATGCGGAACAGGAACGTGGTGCCCGCCCGGTTCACGGCTTCGCCGACGACCGCGGTCGCCACGATCTCGCGCCGGAGCGGGTGGTCGGCCATGAGGTCGGCGTACGGTTCGCGAAGCGGTGCGGGGAAGTAGGAGCGCAGCACCGGTGCGGTCCACTCCTCGTCGGGCAGCCCCGAGTCGAGCACCGCGCGCTTCGCCCAGATCTTCACGTACGAGAGCAGGACCGAGAGTTCGGGTTCGGTCATCGCCGTGCCCGTGGCGACCCGCTCTTTGAGCTGCTTGTCGCTCGGCAGCCCTTCGATCTCGCGGTCGAGGCCGACCGTCTTCTCCAGGTGCTTCATGAGTCTGATGTGGACGGGCAGGAGGCGGGTGCCCAGGCGGGACGCGTTCGCCAGCGCCATGTTCTGGCCGTAGTTGTGGGCGAGGACGGCGTCGGCGACGTCGTCGGCCATGTCCATGAACAGCTTGTTGCGGTGTTCGGGTTCGACGCGGCCGGTGAGTGCGGCGGATCGGAGGAGGATCTTGATGTTGACTTCGTGGTCGGAGGTGTCGACGCCGGCGGAGTTGTCGATGAAGTCGGTGTTGCAGTGTCCGCCGGTGCCGTCGGGGCCGCCGGTTTGGGCGTATTCGATGCGGCCGAGCTGGGTGAAGCCGAGGTTGCCGCCTTCGCCGACGACGCGGCAGCGGAGTTGCTCGCCGTTGACGCGGACGGCGTCGTTGGCCTTGTCGCCGGCGTCGGCGTCGGTCTGCGCTGTGGATTTGACGTAGGTGCCGATGCCGCCGTTCCAGAGGAGGTCGACGGGGGCGGTGAGGATCGCGCGGATGAGTTCGGGCGGTGTGAGGTCCTTGGTGTCGGCGTGGATGCCGAGTGCGGTGCGTGCTTCCGGGGAGACGGGGATGGATTTCGCTGAGCGTTCCCAGACGCCGCCGCCGGCGGAGATGAGGGTGGGGTCGTAGTCGGCCCAGGTGGAGCGGGGCATGTCGAAGAGTCGGCGGCGCTCGGTGTAGGAGGCGGCGGCGACGGGGTTGGGGTCGATGAAGATGTGCATGTGGTTGAACGCGGCGACGAGGCGGATGTGCTCGGAGAGGAGCATGCCGTTGCCGAAGACGTCGCCGCCCATGTCGCCGATGCCGACGACGGTGAAGTCCTGTGTCTGGGTGTCGATGCCTTCGGCGGGGTTGTGCTCGTCGCCGTCTCGGGTGAGCCCTCGGAAGTGGCGTTTCACGGATTCCCATGCGCCTCTTGCGGTGATGCCCATTTTCTTGTGGTCGTAGCCGACGGAGCCGCCGGAGGCGAAGGCGTCGCCGAGCCAGAAGCCGTATTCGGCGGCGACGGCGTTGGCGATGTCGGAGAAGGTGGCGGTGCCTTTGTCGGCGGCGACGACGAGGTAGGGGTCGTCGCCGTCGTGGCGGACGACGTTCGGGGGCGGGACGACGGTGTTGTCGGCGTCGCGGTTGTCGGTGATGTCGAGCAGGGCGGAGATGAACTCGCGGTAGCGGGCGACGCCTTCGGCTTGGAGTGCGGTGCGGTCGGGGAAGTCGGTGCGTTTGAGGACGAATCCGCCTTTGGCGCCGACGGGGGTGATGACGGTGTTCTTGACTTCCTGGGCTTTGACGAGGCCGAGGATCTCGGTGCGGAAGTCCTCCAGGCGGTCGGACCAGCGCAGGCCGCCGCGGGCGACGCGCCCGTAGCGCATGTGGACGCCTTCGAAGTGCGGTGAGTACACGAACACTTCGAACATGGGGCGGGGTTTGGGCAGGAAGTCGATGGCGCGGGCGTCGAATTTGAAGGCGACGTGCTCCTTGGGGCGGCCGGTGTCGGCGCGCTGGAAGTAGGAGGTGCGGAGGGTGGAGCGGATGAGGGTCAGGAAGGCGCGGAGGATGCGGTCGGCGTCGAGGTTGGGGACGGCGGCGAGGCCTTCGGCGAGTGAGTCGTCGATGCGGGCGACGGCGGCGTCGCGGTCGGCGCCGACGCGGGGGTCGAAGCGGGCTTCGAAGAGCCGTACGAGGTTCGCCGCGATCTCGGGGTAGGCGCCGAGGGTGGCGGAGATGAAAGCCTGGGAGAACACGAAGCCGCATTGGCGGAGGTATTTCGCGAGGGCGCGGAGGACGACGACTTGGCGCCAGGTGAGGCCGGCGGCGATCACGAGTTCGTTGAAGCGGTCGGATTCGGCTTCGCCGGTCCAGGCGGCGCGGAACGCGTTCTCGAAGCGGATGCGCAGCTGCGGTACGGATTCGGCGGCGCGGCCGGGCAGTTGGAGGCCGAAGTCGTGGAGGTGGATGGTGCCGTCGGCGCGTTTGATGTGGTAGGGGCGTTCTTCGGCGACGGTGACGCCGAGGTGGCGCAGGACGGGGAGGGCTTCGGAGAGGCCGATGGCCTGGTCGAAGGCGTAGATCTTGAAGTGGACGTCGTCGTCGCTGCCGCCGCGGCGGAACAGCTGGAGTTCCATGTCGCCCGGTTCGCGCAGTGTTTCGAGTTTCGCGATGTCCTTGGCGGCGTCGATCGGTGAGTGCTCGGCCTTGTAGGCGGGCGGGTAGGCGTGGGCGTAGGCCTTGGCGAGCATGCGGGCCTGGCCTTCGCCGATGTGGTGGTCGAGTTGGAGGGCGAGGTCGGCGTCCCAGGAGCGGGTGGCGTCGGCGAGTTCGGCCTGGATGGACTCGACGTCGACCGGGGGGTGGTCGGCGAAGGGGTCGATGCGGACGACGAAGTGGAGGCGGGCGAGCACCGATTCGGTGACGCGGGCGTCGTAGTCGATCTGGGAGCCGCGCAGGCGCCGGCGCAGGATCTCTTCGATCTTCTGGCGGTTCTCGGTGTTGTAGCGGTCGCGCGGGAGGTAGACGAGGCAGGAGTAGAAGCGGCCGTAGACGTCTCGGCGGGCGAACAGGCGCAGGCGGCGGCGTCCGGCGAGGCGCAGGACGCCCATGGCGGTGGTGTAGAGGTCGTCGGTGCGGGCTTGGAACAGCTCGTCGCGGGGGTAGGTCTCGAGGGCGGTGACGAGGTCCTTCCCGGAGTGGGAGGAGAGGGTGACGCCGGAGCGTTCCAGGACGTCCTGGACTTTGCGTTTGACGACGGGCAGGTCGGTGACGCTGGAGAGGTAGGCGGCGGAGGTGAACAGGCCGAGGAAGCGGAGTTCGCCGTCGGGGTTGCCGTCGGCGTCGAAGGTCTTCACGCCGATGTAGTCCATGAAGGACGTGCGGTGGACGGTGGAGCGGGCGTTCGACTTGGTGATGACCAGGAGCCGCTTGGCGCCGATCTGCGCGCGCGCGTCGGTGTTGAAGGAGGCGAGCGGGCGCGGCGCGGTCGGGGCCTTGCGCAGCAGGCCCAGGCCGGTCTCCGCCATGGGTGTGAGGGCTTCGTCGTCGCCGGCGCCGGTGAGGCGGTACTGGCGGAAGCCCAGGAACGTGAACTTGTCGTCCGCGAGCCAGCGCAGGAGTTCGACGGTGTCGTCGATGTCCTTGGGCGGGACGGGGAGGGGCGTGGTGCCTTCGGTGCCGGTGGCGGCGCGGTCGAGGTCTTCGGCGATCTGGAGGGCTTTGGCGCGCATGGCCTGCCAGTCGGCGACGCACACGCCGACGTCGGAGAGGACTTCGAGGATGTCCGCTTCGAGTTCGGCGAGGAACGCGGCGTCGGCGACGCGCTGGGTCTCGATGTGCATCCAGGATTCGGCGCGGCCGTCGGCGGCGGGGGCTTCCTGGAGGTTGCCGTCCTGGTCGCGGCGGACGGGGACGATGGGGTGGACGAACACGGAGACGTCGACGCCGTGCTTGTTGAACAGGCCGGTGAGGGAGTCCACGAGGAACGGGGAGTCGTCGCAGACGATGTCTACGCGGGTGGAGGAGGCGGCGTCGGGGCCTTCGGCGTCCTCGGGGCAGTCGAGTTCGAGGATGATCTGGCCGGGGGCGCGGACCTCGGCCATGCGGCGGTGGTGGGCGGTGGTCTCCAGGAGCTGGTGGGCGCTGCGGCCGACGAGGTCGTCGTCGGAGACGAGGCTCCAGTAGAGCTCGACCAGTCTCGCCAGGGATTCGTCGGGGCCGGCCAGTCGGGCGGCCTCCTGGAGCAGTTCCTCCCGGTCGGGGAGGGTCTCGCGGAACTCTTCGTCGCCGATGAACGCCAACACGTCTCGATCTCCAGTCCGATTCGACTCGGCCCACCTCGTCGTGGGCCGCCTACAGGCTAGATCCTATGGATCTGAGCGGGCATCGTAGGGTTCTCACGCGACACGGGGGTTACACCTGCATTGCGGAACTGCGGTGACACCGGCTTTGCCAACTTGGCGGTAGAGTGACGTCAAGGAACCATCCCGCACCCACTTTGTGAAGGCCACGCCATGGAAGCCGTCATCATCCTGCTGCTCATCGCCGCCGTCGTGTTCGCCGGCTGGTGGTTGTGGCGCAGGAACTCCCGCAAGAACGAACCCGTCCCCCCGCGGCCCCCGGCCGACCCGTTCGCGGACGCCGACACCGACGTGCTGCGCGGCGACCCGCTGCGGCTCAAGGCGGCCGACCTGGTCGAGCTGTACGGCAAAACCCTCGCCGTGCGCGGCACGCTGCGCCTGTCGGAGGGCGACTACCGGTGGGCCGAGCACTTCCTGGACACCGGCACCGGTGTGCGGCGCTGGCTGTCGGTCGAGGCCGACCCGGACGTGGAGATGGTGCTGTGGGAGGAGGTCACCGACACCGACCTGCAGCCCGGCCCGCGTGAACTCAGTCACGAAGGCGTCTCGTTCAAGTCGGACGAGAAGGGCAAGGCGAAGTACGTGAGCGAGGCGACGACGGGCCTGGCCCCGGCCGGTACGCTGCGCTATCACGACTACGCGGGCCCCGACGGCCAGAAGCTGTCCTTCGAGGCGTTCGGCGACGACGCCAAGTGGGAGGTGGCGAAGGGGCTTACCCTGGACCGCAACCAGGTCACGATCTACCACCAGAGCGACGAGGCCTGACCCCCGTTCCCTCCCCCGCGATCCCCGCTCGCCTTCCCCACTGGAGCCCACGCTGATAGCGCATATCGAGGTGCCGTTCGTCGACGTCTCGGCCGCCTCGCTCACCTTCCGGCCGGACGCCCCGTCGATGCCGGTCCTGGACCTGCTCGAACGCGACGCCGGACCGCTGCGGCTCTCGCTGCGGCTGCTCGGCGCGAGCCACCAGGCGGTCGTCGCGACCCCTGACGGGCTCCTCTCGGAGACCCTCGCCTACCGGTCCGATTTCGGGCCGGACCTGCCCGAGGCGTTCAGCCAGCGGGTCGGCTCGTGGCGGCACCGGTACGAGTGCAGGGTCGAGAAGCTCACGGTTCCCGAACTGCGGCAGCGGGTCCGGGCCCTGCGCGACCGGGCCGTGCTGCGCACCGGCGAACCGGACCTGCTGGTGGGCGTGTTCGGGGAGGACCCGGACGCGCTCACGGCCCTGGAGGTCACCGGGACGGCGCCGCTGTCGTGGCGGACCGTCCACACCTACCCGCAGTACGGCGAAGTCGTGACCACCACGAGCACTGTCGTACCGACGTAGTCGCAATGCGCCCGTAAGCTGAACCGACTCCCCGACAGGACGACCCGAGGACCACCGATGACCGATCAGCACCCGCCCCCTCCGCCGCCCGCCTCCCGCGGCCTGAACTGGAAGCACTGGACCGCGATCATCGTCGTGATCGCCTTGTGCTGCGGCGGGGTCTTCCTGATGAACACGAACTTCTCGAACCCGACGGACACGATCCGCGACCACTACACGCGGGCCGCGAACCTCGACGAGGGCGGCGGCAAGGCGTACACCTCGTCTTCCTCCCCGGCGATCGTGGCCGACCAGATCGACGACGACGCCGAAGCGCGCTCGGAGCGGTCCTCGGGCGGCACGTACTACCTGCAGTACTCCAAGCACATCGTGGCCGTCTCGCCCTACAACGGCGGCTCGAAGATCATGCTGCACGACTACCGCAGCGGCTACAACCACTACTCCTCGGTGTTCATCCTGTGGGGATGGTCGTCCTCACCCCCCTCGCCGTTCCGCGGCGGCGGCCCCGGCTCCGGCAAGTAGCGCGAACCCAACCCAGACAAGGAAAGGCAACCCAACATGCTCGCACAGGTTGAAAGTCAACTGGGAGGGTTCGGGGGCGACGTCGCCGGCGCGCTCGCCTACAGCGTCATCGGCATCGCGCTGATGGTGCTCGGATTCTTCATCGTCGACTGGCTCACCCCCGGCAAGCTCGGCGAACTGATCTGGACCCACCGCAACCGCAACGCCTCGCTCCTGCTCTCCTCCAACCTGATCGGCGTCGGCCTCATTGTGGTCGGCGCGATCTGGGCCTCGGAGGGGAACCTCGTCCAAGGCGTCATCTCGACGTTCGTGTTCGGCGTGATCGGCCTGGGCGCCATGGCCGTCGCGTTCCTCATCCTCGACGTGATCACCCCCGGGAAGCTCGGCGCGCTCGTCGTCGACGAGGAGCCGCACCCGGCCGTGTGGGTCAGCTCCGCCATGCACCTGGCCCTCGGCGGGGTCATCGCCATGGCGCTGTCGTGAACCCGGTGCTGTCTTGACCGCTGAGGCCGCCCCTCAGACCGTGATGCCTGCGCGCCGGGTCCGCCTGGCGCGCTTCGGTCTGCTCGCCACCGCGTTCGCGGTCTCGGCGTGCGGGCTCGTCTACGAACTGGCGCTCATCACCTTGGGCGCCTACCTGGTCGGGAACACCGCGAAGCAGGCGTCGATCGTCCTGGCCGTCATGGTGTTCGCGATGGGGCTCGGCGCACTGGCGGCGAAGCCGCTGCGGCGCTGGCCGGCGCTGGCGTTCGCCGCGGTCGAGCTCGCCCTGGCCCTGCTGGGCGGGTTCAGTGTGATGCTGCTGTACGCGGCGTTCTCCTGGACCGACCTGTACAGCCTGCCGCTGGTGGTCGTGGCCGCGGCGATCGGGCTCCTGATCGGCGCCGAGATCCCGCTGCTCATGGAACTGCTGCAGCGCATCAGGGAGCAGGCCGCGGGCGCGGCCGTCGCGGACCTGAACGCCGCGGACTACCTGGGCGGGCTCATCGGGGGCCTGGCGTTCCCGTTCATCCTGCTGCCGTTCTTCGGGCAGATCCAGGGCGCGCTCCTGGTGGGCGCGGTGAACGCCGTCGCGGGCGTCCTCCTCGTGTGGGTCCTGTTCCGCCACGACCTCTCCAAGGCCGCGAAGCAGCTCCTCACCGTCGTCGCGGCACTGACCGCGATACTGCTGGTGGCCGCGTTCGCGTACACCGGGAAGTTCGAGACCGCGGCCCGGCAGGCGCTGTACGCGGCGCCGATCGTCTACAGCGAGGACAGCCAGTACCAGCAGATCGTCATGACCGAGGCCGCCTCGCCGTTCGGCGAGCAGGACCTGCGGCTCTACCTCAACGGCGACCTGCAGTTCTCCTCAGTGGACGAATACCGGTACCACGAGGCGCTCGTCCACCCGGCCATGAACGGCCCCCACGAGAACGTCCTGGTCCTCGGCGGCGGCGACGGCCTCGCCGTGCGCGAGATCCTCCGCTACCCCGACGTCGAGACGGTGACCCTGGTCGACCTCGACGGGGCCGTCACCGACCTCGCCCGCGAATTCGACGACCTGGTGGCGCTCAACGAAGACGCCATGAACGACCCCAAGGTCGACGTCGTCAACGCCGACGCGTTCACCTGGCTGCGCGAGCAGACCGGCACCTGGGACACGATCATCGTCGACATGCCCGACCCGGACGCGACCGAGACCGCGAAGCTGTACTCGGTCGAGTTCTACGGCCTCGCGACCGACCACCTCGCCGAGACCGGCCGGATGGTCGTCCAGGCCGGCTCGCCCTACTTCGCGCCGAAGACGTTCTGGACCATCGCCTCGACCCTCGAAGCGGCCGGCCACAAGCCCGCCCCGTACTGGGTGTCGGTGCCCAGCTTCGGCGACTGGGGCTACATGCTCGTCCAGGCGGGCGGCGAAGTCCCCGACCTCGGCCTCGACACCTCCGTCGGCCCGTTCCAGTCCCTCACGCCCGAACTCGTGGAAGCCGCCCAGGTCTTCCCGCCCGACCGCGACCGCATGGACATGGAGCCCTCCACCCTCATGCGCCCCGTGATCCTCGACCGGGTCGAATCCGAGTGGAACAACTACTGACCCGGCGCACCCCGCCCCGCACGTGAACGCCGTCCGCCGCAACCCGGCCCGAACCGCACCGCGGCACCGGCTCGGCACACTGCGCTATCCTGACACTCCCCTCGCCCCCAGCCCCACCAGCCCACCATTCACACAAGGAACCCCAGTGACCGCACCGCAGAACCCATACCTCGTCCCCGTCAAGTACGGCACCGGCCTCTCCGTCCTCAACATCGTCGCGGGCGGCCTCCTCCTGCTGCTGGGCGTGCTCGCGCTCCTCGGCGGCAGGTTCAGCTTCTGGCTCGTCCTCGGCCCGCTCCTCCTGGCCATGGGCATCCTCTCCCTCACCAGGCCCTACGCCACCTACGACACCGCGACCGGCGCCCTGGACCTGTTCCACCCCTTCGGCTACCGCATGCGCTCCTACGGCGCGCCCAAGGGCGAGCGCATCTACTTCGACCCGGCCAAGTCCAAGATCATGCGCGCCCGCCAGAGCGGCGGCCCCCGCAAGGTCAGCATGGTCGGCATGAACCGCGACGACCTCGCCCGCCTCATCGCAGTCCTCCCCCAGGCCTGACCCCCGGCCAAGCGAACGGCCACATCGGACACGGCAATGTGGCGGGGGGGGGGGGCCCCCCCCCCCCGCCCCCCCCCCCGCCACTTGCCACCGGGCCGCTACTTCGCCCCGAGCACGGTCTCCTCGCCCACGACGACCTCCTCCAGGAGATCCACCGTCTCCCGCAGCTTCACAGGGGTGAGGAACAGTGCCGCGATGAACCCGACCGCCGCGATGCAGGCCGAGATCATGAACAGGTGCCCCGTCGCGTCCCCGTAGGAGGCGCGCACGATCTCGGCGACCGGCTCGGGCATCCCATCCAAGTCCAGTGTGGATCCGCCGAGACTGCCGCTCGCATCGATGCCCAGGGCCGCAAGGCCCGAGGCGATCTTGTCCGCGACCTGGTTCGCGAGAACCGCGCCCAGGACCGACACGCCGATCGTGCCGCCGAGCGAACGGAAGAACGCGATCGCGCCCGAGGCCGCACCGAGCTCGCGCAGCGGCACCGAGTTCTGGACCACCAGCACGAGGTTCTGCATGGCCATGCCGACCCCGGTGCCGACCAGGAACATGCCCGCCCCCATGAACACCAGGGAGGTCGTGTGGTCGATGGTCGCGAGCATCGCGAAGCCGCCCGTCAAGACCAGTGCGCCGGTGACGATGTACGGCTTGACCTTCCCGGACTCGGACACCATCCGCCCGGCCACCGCGGAGGAGACCATGACGCCGAACATCATCGGGATGGTCAGCAGCCCGGCCTCGGTCGGCGAGAAGCCGCGGGCGATCTGGAAGTACTGGCCGAGGAAGACCGCGCCGCCGAACATGGCCATGCCCACCGCGAGGCTGGCGACGACCGCGAGCGCGGGGTCGCGGCGCCTGATGACGTGCAGCGGCACGACCGGATCCTTGACCTTGGCCTCAACGACCGTGGCCGCGCCGAGCAGGAGCACCGAGCCGGCGACCATGAGCGCGGTCTGCCAGGAGATCCAGTCGAAGTCGTTGCCCACGAACGTGACCCACAGCAGCAGCAGGCTGACGCCCGCGGCGATGAGCGTCGCACCGAGGTAGTCGATCTTCGTGTCGGGCCGCTTCGTCTCGGCCAGGTGCAGGGTGCGCTGGAGCATCAGGAAGGCCACGACCGCGATCGGGACGGCCAGGAAGAAGCACCACTGCCAGCCGAGCCAGTCGGCGTCGGTGATCGCGCCGCCCAGCAGCGGTCCGCCCACAGTGGAGACGGCCATGACGGCCCCGAGGTAGCCGTTGTACCGGCCGCGCTCCTTCGGGCTGACCATCGCGCCGATGATCACCTGCACGAGGACCTGCAGGGCGCCCATGCCGAGGCCCTGGACCGCGCGGAGGGCGATGAGCTGGCCCGTGTTCTCCACCAGGCCGCACAGCAGCGAGGCGGCGGCGAAGATGACGATCGCGATCTGGAGCAGGCGCTTCTTGTCGAACAGGTCGGCGAGCTTGCCCCACACCGGCGTCGACGCCGTGCTCGCGAGGAGGGTCGCGGTGACGACCCACGTGTACTGGGACTGCGTGCCCTCGAGGTCGCCGACGATCTGCGGGAGCGCGACGGAGACGACGGTGGACGAGACCATCGCCGCGAACAGGACCATGAGCAGGCCGGAGAGGGCCCGCATGATCTCGCGGTGGGTCATCGGCGCGGGTGCGGCGGTTGCGGCGGTCAAGAGACGGCCTCCTAGGGTGTTGCTGGAGGAGGGCCGGGGGGTCGTTGGGCCCGGCGGCCGGAGACATGAAGACGCCGCAATGTAGTGAACGCTGCGTCTCTTATATAACGCTAGCATTTAGTGAACGCATCGTTCACTACCGAAGGGATGGCCGGTGACCGATTCCACAGCGAGCCGCAGACGCGGCGACGACCTCGAACGCGCGATCTTCGAGGCCGCCCTGGAGGAGTTGGCCGAAGTCGGGTACGCCAACCTCCGCATGGAGGCCATCGCCGCCCGCGCCAAGGCCGGCAAGGCGTCCCTCTACAAGCGCTGGCCCGACCGCGCGCACCTCGTGCGCGCCGCCGCCCGCTACAAGGCGACCGAGGTCGAGACCGATTTCGAACCGAGCGACGACGTGCGCGCCGACTTCGCGCGCGTCATGCGCTTCATCGCCGACTACCAGAACGGGCCCTTCGGCGAGGCCATCCGCGGCTGGGTCGGCGAGCTCGGCTCCTCCCCCGCCGACGAGGCCGAGGCCGAGGACCTGCGGCAGCGGATCGAGACACCGCGCATCATGGTCTTCGCCAAGATCCTCAAGCACGGCGTCGAACGCGGCGCGGTCCGCCCCGAAGCCCTCCAGCCGCGCGTGGTGAACCTCGCCCCGAACCTGCTCACCCACTACTTCCTCACCCGCGGCCACGCCGCCCCGCAGCAGGTCGTCGACGAGATCCTCGACCAGGTCGTGATGCCCCTGATCACCGCCGACCGCTGACCCGCGGGCACGCCGCAGGGCCGGACGGTTTCCCGTCCGGCCCTGCGGTGCCGATCACCCCTTGACGCAGACGACCTGGCGCAGCCGCGCCACGATCTCCACCAGGTCCGACTGGGCGGCCATGACCTGCTCGATGTCCTTGTAGGCGCCGGGGATCTCATCGAGCACCCCAGCGTCCTTGCGGCACTCGACGCCCTCGGTCTGGGCGATCAGGTCCTCGGCGGTGAAGCGCCGCTTCGCCGCGTTCCGGCTCATCTTCCGGCCCGCGCCGTGCGAGGCCGACTCGTAGGCCTCGCCGTTGCCCAGCCCGCGCACGATGAAGCTCGAAGCGCCCATCGAACCCGGGATGATCCCCATGTCCCCCAGGCCCGCCCGGATGGCGCCCTTACGGGTGACCAGGAGGTCCTGGCCGTCATGGGTCTCCTCGGCCACGTAGTTGTGGTGGACTGAGATCTCCGGTTCGAAGCGGACCTTCGCGAACCGCTTCTTGACGACCTGGCGCAGCAGCGCCATCATGACCGCCCGGTTGCGGCGCGCGTACTCCTGCGCCCAGTACAGGTCGCGCCGGTAGGCCTCCATCTGCGGCGTGTCCGACACGAACACCGCCAGGTCGGGGTCCGGCAGGGCCGCGTTGTGCGGCAGTCCCTTCGCCTTCTCGATGTGGTGCTGCGCCAGCGCGTTCCCGACGTAGCGGGAACCGGAGTGGAGCATCAGCCAGACCTGTCCGTCATCGGATAGACAAACTTCGATGAAGTGGTTGCCTCCGCCCAGGGTGCCGAGCTGCTTCATCGCCTTCGCCTCGGTCCGCCGGGCCACCTGCGGGGCCAGGTCGTCGAAGCCGGACCAGAACTCGTGCCAGCCGTGCAGGCCTGTCTTGACGTGGCCGGTGTCGACCGAGTTCTTGTGCATGGCCTGGCCGACCGGAATGGCGGCCTCGATCGCCGAGCGGAGCCGCCCGAGGTCGTCGGGCAGGTCGTCGGCGGTGAGCGAGGTCCGCTGCGCGGTCATGCCGCAGCCGATGTCCACCCCGACCGCGGCGGGCGAGACCGCACCGCGCATCGCGATGACGGAGCCGACCGTGGCGCCGATGCCGTAGTGCACATCGGGCATAACCGCCACACCGTGAACCCAGGGGAGCTTCGCGATGTTGTGGAGCTGGCCGAGCGCCTGCGGCTCGACCGAGTCGACGTCGCCCCACAAGCGGATCGGAGCCGCCTTGGACTTGAGGTCGGTGAAGGACATGGAGGGACTCCTCTCGAAAGGACATTGTGGACAACTGGCCGAGTTGCGATCTTAATGTTCCTACGCGCCGATGCGAAAGATCAACACATTTAAAGCGCGTCTCGGTCGGCGACAACCGTGAGTGCGGACTGCATCAATTTGACCCGCCTTGCCTCAGCGCTCGTCCAACCGCGCACAGTAGAGCGGCGATCGAATTGAGGCGGCAGTGCGGCGATCTCGACCCGTGAGTCCTTATTGGAGCGCTTCGACCAGGAGGTCCGTGAGGGCCTTCGCGTACTGGCCGTCCGGGTCGTAATCGGGGTCGAAAACGGTGAGGTCCATGCCTGCGCAGCGGTCGTCGGCGGCACAGGTGGTGATGAGCTGGCTCAGCTCACCGAGGGAGATGCCGCCAGGTGCCGGGCCGTCCACGGCCGGCATCACTGAGGGGTCGAGGACGTCCGTGTCAACATGGAGCCAGAACGTCGCCACGTCCCCCAGCGAGTCCAGCGCCCACTCCGCCGAGCGGCCGACGCCGTTCGCGCGCAGCGCGGGCACCGTGCGCATCGCGACACCGGAGGCCTCGAGCTCGACCCGGTGCGGGTCGTCGGCCCGCAGACCGAGCACCACGAGGTGGTCGGTGTCGACATAAGGGCGGAGCCCGCCGATGTCGGTGAGATCGGGCTGGCCGCGGCCGGTGGCCAGGGCCAGTTCCTCCGCCGCCGCCGCGCCCACGTACTGCGAGTTCCCGGGGTGGCGGAAGTCGGAGTGCGCGTCGATGAAGACCAGACCGCGGCCCCGGCGGTCGCGTTCGGTGCGCCTGCGCGCCGCCAGCGCGGGGCCGAGGAGGATCGAGCAGTCGCCGCCGAGGACGAGCGGGAAGCGCCGCTCCTGCCACAGGCGTTCGACCCGGTCGGCGAGGCGCCGCGTGTACTCGGCGATGGCCTTGGCCTGGCCGACGCCGTCGCCGGGGCGCCACGCGGAGGCGTCGAAGCGCGGCGGGGTGAGGCATCCGGCGTCCACGGCGTTGAGGCGCGAGAGGAGGCGGTGGTCGCGGAGCGCGCCGGGGGCTTTGGCGCAGCCGGGGACGGTGCTGGGGGTCGGCGGGCGCAGTCCGAGGTTGGAGGGCGCGTCGAGGACCGCGATGCGTCTTGATCGAGTCGCTGGCAACGCTCACCTCCCACAAGGCACCGGCCTCGTTAGCTTGTCACAGCGGACGGCCCCGGCACCAGCTCCGGCGGTCCACCGAACGGCCGAACCTCCGCGTCACGAGGTGGCGCGGAGGTTCGGGTCGCCTTGCGGCGGTGGTCTATCGGTTAGAACAGGACGGCGCTGAGTTTGCGGCGGGCCTTCGCGACGGCCGGGTCGTCGACGCCGGCGACGGTGAACAGCTCGACGAGGCGCTTGCGCAGCCGTTCACGGTCCTCGCCGAAGTTCTTGGCGACGAGCGCGATGAGCCGCTCGTAGGCGGCCTCGGCCTGGCCGGAGAGGAGCTGGAGGTCGGCGGCGGCGAGGGCCGCGTCGATGTTGTCCGGGTCGGCGTCGCTGATGGCGACGGCGTTGTCGGGCAGGGCGCCCACGCGCCGCAGCATCCGGACCTGCGCGAGCCCGGCTTCGGCCTCGCCGGACGCCGGGTGGTTCTTGAGGTACTTGTCGTAGGCGGCCTCGGCGGCGTCGAGCTGGCCTTCGACCATGAGGTTCTCGGCGTTGGCGAGCTCGGGGTCGAGCGGCTGGGGCACGTCGAGGCCGGCGGCCTGCGTGACGCGGCCGATCCACTGGCGCAGGCCCTGCTCGGTCTGCGGTCCTTGGAGCAGGTCGAGCGGGCGGCCCTGGGCGAGCGCGACGACGGCGGGCAGCGACTGGAGCTGGAGGGCGGCGGCGAGCTGCTGGTTCTGCAGCACGTCGGCCTTCGCGAGCACCCACGCGCCGCCGGCCTCGGCGGCGAGCCGCTGCAGGATGTCGCGCACTTGGAGGCTCTCGGGCACCTGGTCGGCCCAGAAGGCGACGATGACCAGCGCGTCGAGCGAGCGCTCGAGGACTTCGGTCTGGACGGTCGCGTCGGTGACGTCGATCGCGAGGACGCCGCTGCCGGGGAGGCCACCCTGCTGCGCCTGCGCGGCCTGCTGCTGTGCGGCGGCCGCGAGGGTGCTGAGGTCGACGCCTCCGGAGAATCGTGACGGTACCTGGTCGCTCATAGTGGTGATTGTTCCATTCTCATCGTGGCTGGGGAGTGGGGGCCGGTCGCGGTGTGGGACGCGGCGCGGCGGGAATAAGCGGCGTCCGGCGGCTTCGTCGCGGCCTTTGCAGGCGAGGCGGTCGGCGCGTTCGTTGCCGGGGTCGCCGGCGTGGCCCTTGACCCAGCGCCAGTCGACGTTGTGGCGGGCGGCGGCCTCGTCGAGGCGGCGCCACAGGTCGGCGTTCTTGACCGGTTCCTTCTTGGAGTTGATCCAGCCGTTGCGCTTCCAGCCGTTCATCCAGGTGGTGATGCCGTTGCGCACGTATGAGGAGTCGGTGTAGAGCACGACGTCCATGGGCCGCTTGAGGGTCTCCAGGGCCTGGATGGCGGCCATGAGCTCCATGCGGTTGTTGGTGGTGGCCTTCTCGGCTCCGTAGAGCTCCTTCTCGTGCGCACCCCACTGGTAGTAGACGCCCCAGCCCCCCGGGCCGGGGTTGCCGGAGCACGCCCCGTCGGTGTAGATGACGGCGGTGTCCTCGTTCGCGTCCGGTTTCGGCATGAACGCCAGCTTAGTCGGCGAGGGCGGTGACGGCTTCGATGGCCAGCAGGACGCCGATCACGAGGAACAGGCCGGAGGAGACGTAGCGGACGACCTTCTCGGGGATGCGTTTGGCGATCCAGGCGCCGGCGAACACGGCGAGGAGGTCGGCGGCGAGCATGCCGGCGGTGCCGCCGATCCAGACGCCCCAGGGGTTGTAGCTGGAGCCCATGCCCATGGCGATGAGCATGGTCTTGTCGCCGAATTCGGCGAGGAACATGGCGGTGACGATGGTGAGCAGGCCGGTGCCGCGTTCCTTGATGGGGCCGTCGTCCTCGTCGTCGTCCTTCTCGGGTTTGAGGCCCCAGAGGCCGAAGCCGATGAACATGACCGCGGCGGCGAGGCGGATCCAGTCGGTGGGGAGGAGGTTGCCGACGGCGGCGCCGACGCCGACGGAGAGGCCGATGAGTGCGCCGATGGCGATCACGAGGCCGAGGATGACGGTTCGCATCCGGTACTTGGTGGCGAACGTGAGGGCCATGAGCTGGCTCTTGTCCCCCATCTCGCCGAGGAAGACGGCGCCGAAGGCGATGCCTGCGGCGATGAGCAATGCGTCCATTGAGGGTGATCCTCCCAGTGTTCACGCCGGGAGGAGGGCAGTCGCGGACCTCGACCCGGCCGTACGGCCTTGGTCGAAGGTCTCGCTCGCCCCGGGATCCGAGGCCGTGCGGCCGGGTCCGGTCTCGGCGAGCCGAGTGGGACCAGTATGTCGACCGCAGCGTTGGGAGCTACTCCCCTTCTGCGCTGGCAACTATACGCGCGGACCCCTCGCGGTGGCGACGGGTCCGCGCGTGAGGTGCGCCGCGCCGGTCAGGCGGGGGTGGAGGCGGTCGCCTTGTCGGCGTGCGGTTCCGTGGCGCGGTCCTTGAAGAGGCGGTGGAGGGTGAGCGGTCCGGCGAAGGCCGCGAAGGCGGCGAGCACGGTGGGGACGAGGAGTCCGGTCGTGATGGTGGTGGCCTCGGCGATGTACCCGATCGCGGCGGGGCCGATGAGGAGCCCGGCGGAGCCGGACATGGAGATGAGCGCGACGTTGGAGGGCGTGCCGCCGGCTTGTCCGATAGCGCTGAACAGGACCGGGACGATGATGGCGATGCCGCTGCCGGCGAGGAGCCATCCGGTCCAGGCGAGGGGGAGGCCGCCGGCCGCATCCGAGACCAGGACGAGGACGTACCCGGCGAAGGCCAGGGTGCCGGCCCACAGGAGGGTCGGGCCGGGGCCGAGTCTGGCGCGGATGGGGTCGCCGAAGAGCCGGAAGACGGTCATGGCGACGGCGAAGACGGTGTACGAGAGGGGTGCGAGCGCGGCGTCGGCTTCGAGGGCGTTGGCGGCGTGGAGGTTCGCCCAGTCAATCGCGCCGGACTCGATGAGGTGGCCGCCGAGGCCGAGGACGAACAGGGCGGCGAGGAGCAGCGCGCCGATGCGGCGGACGGGGGCTCCGCTGCTGCCGCCGGAGTTGTCTCGACCCGGTGGCGGCAGCAGCGGACGTGTGCAGGCGGCCATGGCGACCGCGCTGATGAGGGCGACGGCGACGAGGACGCCCTGACCGCCGAAGCCGATGCCCAGGGCGAGGGCCGTGACGGCGCCGGCGAGGGCGCTGCCGAGGCTCCAGAGGCCGTGGAACGCGGAGATGATGGGGCGGCCGTAGCGCTGCTCGAGCTCGACCGAGTGGGCGTTGATGCCGACTTCGATGAAGCCGACGCCGATGCCGTAGAGCGCGGCGGCGGCGAGGAGCGTCGTGTAGTTCGGGGCGAGGGCGGGTGCGATGAGGACCAGTTGCGTGGCGGGGGCGGTCCACAGGAGCAGTCTGCGGCTGGTGACGCGGTCGGCGATGCGCCCGGCGAGGACCATAGCGCCGAGGCCGACGAGCTGGATGAGCAGGAGCGCGGTGCCGAGCTTCGCCTCGCCGAGGCCGAGCCGGGCGTCGATGCCGGGCAGTGAGGCGGCCCAGGCGCCCATGACGAAGCCGGAGGTGGCGAAGGCGCCGTGCAGCCCGATGCGGGCGCGGCGCAGGACCAGCGGGTCCAGGGTGTTCGTTGCGGTGGGCACAGCCGTTGTGGTCCTTGCGGTCGCGACGGAGGCGGGTCCGGTGACGACCCGCCATTTTTGTTCTCGTCACGAACATAACAAGAGCCCGGCCGTCCCGTCAAGGATTATGTTCGAGCCAGACACAAAAATTTCGGTGCGGCTGGCATAATCCCTGCATGCCCCAGACGATGACCAGCGCCGACCTCCGCATTCGCAATCAGGTCCGGCTGCTGCGCGCCGTCCACGACGCCGCCGCCCCGTTCACCAGGGCCGAAGCCGCCCGGCTGCTCGGCATCGGCCGCAACACCGCCGCCGCCCTCGTCGGCGAGTTGGAGCGGGCCCGGCTCCTCCACGAGGTCCCGGCCGAGACCGGCGGACGCGGGCGACCCACGACCCTGCTCGTACCGCACCCCGAAGGGCCCCTGGTGCTCGCGGTCGACTTCCGGGAGGACACCTGGACGCTCGCCGCCGTCGAACTCGGCGGCGCGGCCACCGAACTCGAGACCGGCGAACACGACCGCACCCCGGCGGTGTTCGACGAGATCCGCGCGGCCGTGGCGCGCCACGACACTCCGCGACTGGCGATGCTCGGCTTCGCGACCTCAGGCCCGATCCGCGACGGCCACCGGCTCCACATCTCGCACCTCGGCTGGGACGAGGTCGAGCTCGACTCGGTGCTCGGCGCGGGCTGGCCGCCCGCCGTGATCGACAACGACGCCCGCCTCGCCGGGCTCGCCGAATCACGACGGGGCGCGTTGCGCGGCATGGGCACCGCGATGCACTTCCACATCGACTTCGACATCGGCGGCACCCTGCTGCTCGCCGGGGACGCGCAGCGCGGGGCGCACAACATCGCCGGCGAGTTCGGACACATGCCGCTCACCGGGTCCACACTGGAGTGCATGTGCGGCGTGCGCGGCTGCTGGAGCCTCGACGTCGGTGCGAACGCGCTCGTGCGGCGATTCGGGAAGCAGCCGGGCTACGGCACGGGACGCGAACTGGCGCAGGAGATCCTGCGCCGCGCCGAAGACGGCGAACCGGAGGCGGTGGCGGCGCTGGACGAGAACGCGGCGGCGCTCGGCAAGGGGCTCGGGGCACTCGCGAACGCCCTCGATCCGGAGGCGATCAGCCTCTCAGGGCTCGGCGTGGACCTGATCCGATTGCGACGCAACCTGATCGAGGACGCCTGCCGCGAGCAGCTGATGGCGTTCCGCCGAGACGAGCCGCCGCAGATCCTCGCGGGCACGGTAGGAGCGGCGGGTCCGCTGACGGGCGCCGCCGAGATCGCCTGGGACGGGATCCTGGATCCTGACTGGCTTCGAAATTCCCTGCGGAACCGTTCAGGACGGTAGCCGGCCAGCCGCAATAATGTCTTGAGCCAAGCTGAGCATCTCATCGGTGCGCTCCTTGAAGGCGAAGAACTCCTCTTCATTGGCGCTCACATATTCGATCATGTATTCCCAGTAGACATCGGATTGAATACCCTCGAGACCTGTTTCCTCGTGGCAAACCGCATCTACTGCAGCAACCGATAGAATGATCTCATCGAATTCTTTCTCCAGCGCTTGCCGCTCGGCATCTCCAGCCTGGATTGCGCTCTGCTGGTAACCGCCCACCTGCATACCGAGATCCATGTAGATGCTGAACGGTTCGTCATATTCGAATCCTGCAGCTTCCATGCAGATCGACCACTCAATCCGAGCATCGAAGACCCGTTCGTCCTGCTCCCAATCGGTTCCCCCTCGCGCACCGGCAAGTCCCGCATGCACCAGAAAGTCTGGGTAGTTTCCATCCGCCAGAGTGTCTTCAGCCCGCCGCAGGCATCCACCTCCTGCACGTTCAACCTCTCCGAGCTCAGGCAGGTTTATAGTCTCGGGCGTCATCTCCGAAGACCCGTAGAACGCTGCAAAGTATGCTTCTTGATCCGCAATAGACTGTTGATCAAATTCGCTCGGCTCTTCCAGATAGCTGATGTCTCCGTCATCCTCGATTTCAACGAAGGTGGTGTCGACTCCCGACTCCAATCCGATTCCGTAAATCTCAACGGGAGGCAGCGAGAGATCTGGCTTAGTCAAGACGCTCTGCCCCAGCCAGGCTTTCATATCCTGATCGACTTCGAACTCAAGTTCCGGAGGATGAAGCTCGAAGCCCTGTTCCTCCATGCAGACCCTGGCGACTCGATCAAGGGCCTCTTCAATCGCCGTATCGGCGTTGTTGTTGGCCAGTAGGACTGCCTCAGCAGCCTGTCTATCAATTGACCCTGAACCGCTCGCACAGCCGACCAGTGTCACTACGAGCATGGCCGGAACAAGGATTCTAAAGCTCGACATGACTCATCCCAAGAACAATCTGGACTCAGAGCCATTTGAGGCTACCCGAGGGAGATGCGCTGGGCATCAGCCCGGTCTCGATCCGGCGGCAGCTCAAGGAACTTCGGGCAAGGCACCACGTGGATACGAACGTTCAGCTGTTCGTCCTGGCATCGATCAGTGGGGCCGTAGATCCTGAGAAGGTCCTGCCGCCTCGAGTCGCTTCCCGGCTGGACCATCCGTGAAACAGCCGCCGGGGGGGGGGGCCCAGCGGCCCCGCCACCCGGCGGCTGTTGCTAGACGAACTTGTTAGATGCCGCCCTCGAGGTGGTGGTAGACCTGGTTCCAGCGGAGTTCCTGCTTGAACTCGCGGGCGTTGGTGCCCTCGCCGATAACGACCAGCTCGATGCCGGCGATCTCGGCGAAGTCCTCCAGGACCTCGCGGCCGTACGCCTGCGTGAACGAGGTGTGGTGCGGTCCGCCCGCGGTCAGCCAGGACTCGGCGGAGGTCTGGAGATCCGGCAGCGGCTCCCACACGGCCCGCGCCACCGGCAGGTTCGGCAGGTCCTCGTCGGGCACGACGGTGTTGACCTCGTTGGCCACCAAGCGCAGCCGGGTGCCGAGGTCCATCATGCCCACGCAGATCGCCGGGCCGGGCGGGGCGGTGAAGACCAGGCGCACCGGGTCCTCCTTGCCGCCGATCCCGAGCGGGTGGATCTCCGCCTTCGGCTTCTCCGAGGCGATCGTCGGGCAGACCTCGAGCATGTGCGCGCCGAGGATCTGCGGGGACTCCGCGCCCAGGTTGTAGGTGTAGTCCTCCATGAAGGACGTGCCGCCCTCAAGACCCGTGGCCATGACCTTCATGAGGCGCACCAGGATCGAGGTCTTCCAGTCGCCCTCGCCGCCGAAGCCGTAGCCGTCGGCCATGAGGCGCTGCACCGCGATGCCGGGGAGCTGCTTGAGCGCGCCCAGGTCCTCGAAGGTGTCGGTGAACGCCTTCGCGCCGTGCTCTTCCAGGACCGAGCGCAGCGCCAGCTCGATGCGGGCCGCGTCGCGCAGCGACTCGTGGCGGTCGCCGCCCGCGCGCAGCTCCGGCACCACGTCGTAGTCGGCCTCGTAGACCTTCACGAGGTCGTCGACGGCCTTGTCCTCGATGGTCGCGACCCGCTCGGCGAGCTCGTTCACGCCGTAGGTGTTCACCTCGACGCCGAGGCGGATCTGCGCCTCGGTCTTGTCGCCCTCGGTCACGCCGACATACCGCATGTTGTCGCCGAAGCGGATCAGCTTGAGGTTCTGGACCTCGTTCCAGCCCAGCGCGGCACGCGCCCAGCTGCCCACCCGCTCCTGGACCTGCTCGTCGGCCCAGTGGCCCACGACGGTCTTGCGGCGGTGGCGCATGCGCGTCAGCATGTACCCGAACTCGCGGTCGCCGTGGGCGGCCTGGTTCAGGTTCATGAAGTCCATGTCGATGTCGGCCCACGGCAGGTCCCGGTTGTGCTGCGTGTGCAGGTGCAGCAGGGGCTTCTGCAGCACGCCGAGCCCGGAGATCCACATCTTCGAGGGCGAGAACGTGTGCATCCAGGCGACCACGCCGATGCACGAGTCCGAGGCGTTGGCCTCCAGCAGCACCTTCCGGATCTCGTCAGGGGTGGTCAGCACCGGCTTGGCGACGACCTTGACCGGGATCGCGGGGGCGCCGTCGAGCCCGGCGACGATGTCCGCCGAGTTCTGGGCGACCTGCTCGATGGCCTCGGGGCCGTACAGGTGCTGGCTGCCGGTGACGAACCAGAGTTCCTTGGTTTCCATTGCTTACTGCTCCTTGGAGGACGGCTGCTGGCCGTAGACGTTCTGGTAGCGGTCATAGAGCTTGTCGATGTCCGCTTGAGGGATCGGGACCGGCTCGCCGAGCTGGCGCGAGATGTGGACGGTGCGCGCCACGTCCTCGGCCATGACGGCGGCCTTCACGGCGGCCTTCGGGTCCTTGCCGATGGTGAACACGCCGTGGTTCTGCATGATGACCGCCGGGGAGCGGTGGCCCTGCAGCGTCTCGACGATGCCCTTGCCGATGGCGTCGGAGCCGATGCGCGCGAACGGGCCCAGCGGGATCTCCCCGCCGAACTCGTCGGCCATCGCCGTGATCACGCACGGGATCGGCTCGGCGCGCGCGGCCCACGCGGTCGCGTACGGGCTGTGCGTGTGGACCACGCCGCCGACCTCGGGCATCCGCTGGTAGACCACGTTGTGGCTCTCCGCGTCCGAGGACGGCGCGAGCTCGCCGTCGAGGATCTTGCCCTCGAGGTCGGTCACGACCATGAGCTCGGGCACGAGGTCGTCGTAGGAGACGCCGCTCGGCTTGATGACGATGAGGTCGGTGCCCGGGACGCGGCCCGAGACGTTGCCGCTGGTCCAGGTCACCAGGCCCCAGCGCAGGAGCTCGGCGTGCAGGTTGCAGACCTTGACCTTCATCTCCTCGACGGCCGGAGTCGTCTTGAAGCTCATTTCGTTGCCTCCGTGGCGATCTTGTGCAGCGTGTGCAGCGCGCGGGAGCCGCCGCGGCCGAAGTGGTCGTGCAGCTCCTCGTAGACGGCGTACAGCTCGTCGTAGGCGTCGGCGCGGGCCTCGTCGGGGACGTAGGCGTTGCGCTCGACCTTGCCCATGGCCTCCGCGGCCGCGACGATGTCCGGGTAGGCGCCCGCCGCGACGGCGGCGTGGATCGCCGAGCCCAGGGCCGGGCCCTGCTGCGAGGTGAGGACCGTGATCGGCATGCGCAGCACGTCCGAGTAGGTCTGCATGAGCCACCGGTTCTTCAGCAGGCCGCCCGCGGCGACGAACTCCTCGATCGGGACGCCCGCCTTGACGAGGGTCTCGACGATCATGCGGGTGCCGAACGCGGTGGCCTCCACCAGCGCACGGTAGATGTCCTCGGGCTTGGTCTGCAGGCCCATGCCGAGGATGACGCCGTGCAGGTCGTGGTCGACCAGGACGGAGCGGTTCCCCGAGTGCCAGTCGAGCGCGACGAGGCCGTGCTGGCCCACCGCCTGCTGCTCGGCGAGCTCGGTCAGGTACTGGTGGATCGAGATGCCGCGCTCGTCGGCCGCGGCGGTGTACTCGCCGGGGACGCCGTTCTTGGTGAACCACGCGAAGATGTCGCCCACACCGGACTGGCCGGCCTCGTAGCCCCACAGGCCCTTGGTGATGCCGTCGCGGACCACGCCGCACATGCCCGGGGCCTCGGTCAGGTTCTCGCCGTTGACGACGTGGCAGGTGCTGGTGCCCATGATGGCGACCATCTGGCCGGGGCCGACGGCCTTCGCGGAGGCGGCCGTGACGTGCGCGTCGACGTTGCCGGCGGCGATCACGGTGCCGGCGTTCAGGCCGGTCCACTCCGCGGCCTGCGCGGTGAGCTCGCCGGCCTTGTCGCCGAGCGGCAGGAGCGGGTGCTCCATCTTGGCGTTGAAGTCGGCGAAGTCGGGGTTGAGGGCGGCCAGGTACTCGCGCGAGGGGCGCTCGCCGTCCTGCACGATGCCCTTGTAGCCGGCGGTGCAGGAGTTGCGGGTCTCCTGGCCGCACAGCTGCCACACGATCCAGTCGGCCGCTTCGATCCAGCGCTCGGCGCGGTCGTAGACCTCGCGGTCCTCCTCCAGGAGCTGGAGGCCCTTGGCGTAGGCCCACTCCGAGGAGATCTTGCCGCCGTAGCGCGGCAGCCACGACTCGCCGCGCTCGGCGGCGACGGCGTTGATGCGGTCGGCCTGGCCCTGCGCGGCGTGGTGCTTCCAGAGCTTGGGCCACGCGTGCGGGCGGTCCTTGAGGTCGTCCAGCTCGCACAGCGGCGTGCCGTCGGCGGTGGTCGGCAGGATCGTGCACGCGGTGAAGTCCGTGGCGACGCCGACCACCTGGTCGGGGCTCACACCGGCAGCGGCGAGCGCGGCGGGCACGGCGTTGCGGAGCACGTCGACCCAGTCCTTGGGCGACTGGAGCGCCCAGCTGCGGCCGAGGCGGACGCCGGAGCCCGGGAGGGCCTCCTCGATCGCGCCGTGCTCGTACACGTGCTCGGCACTGGCCAGCTCGCGGCCATCGGCAACCGACGCGACGACGACCCGGCCTGACAGGGTGCCGAAGTCGATCCCGATAGCAACGGCATCGTTGTCGCTGCCAGTCATGGCGCCTCCTTTGGGGGTGCTCGTTTTCGACTCGTTCGTCGAGGTCCTTAAGTAGAAAGTGACCGCTCACATGCAGCTGTTCCACCGCGTGAGGGTGGCGTGGCATGGATTGGATCCCCAACAACCTAACGCATTCGCACGTTCGGTACCAGCAGCGGTCCAGTGAACGGGAGCCCGAACCGGAAATACCGGATCGATTCCGGCGCACTTGGAGCGGGTGCCGGGTGACGAGTGTGATCGAGGTCCCGCGGCGAATCCCGTGCATCGTACGTCGTACACAGTACAGCATTGTTCGTACAATGTACGGGATTACGGGCGATCAGCGGCGGGTATTCGCAGCTCCGGAACCGGCCGAGCCGCGGCCGGGCGGAGCCGAAGGGAAGAGCCGATGGGCAAGCCGGGACAGCAGCAGCAGCCTCCGGGGCAGACCGAGGAGATGACCCCGAAGCCGAAGGACAGCATGGAGGGGTACGAGGGGCGCGGACTCCTCAAGGACCGCCGGGCGCTGATCACCGGCGGCGACTCCGGGATCGGGCGGGCCGTGGCGGTGGCGTTCGCGAAGGAGGGCGCCGACGTCGCCATCGCCTACCTCGAGGAGCACGAGGATGCCCAGCGCACCGCGGAACTGGTCAAGGCCGAGCACCGCCAGTGCGTCCTGCTCCCGGGCGACCTCGCGGACCGCGACCACTGCAATGCCGTGGTCGACCAGACGGTGAAGGCCCTCGGCGGCCTCGACCTGCTGGTCAACAACATCGCGACGCAGACCCCGGTCGAGCGGCCGGAGGACATCAGCGACGAGCAGTGGGAGCACACGTTCAACGTGAACATGCACAGCTTCCACCGCGTGACCAGGGCGGCACTGCCGCACATGGGCGAAGGCGACGCGATCGTCAACTGCGCCTCCGTGAACGGCCTCCGCGGCAACAAGACGCTCATCGACTACTCGGCGACGAAGGGCGCGATCATCGCCTGGACGTACTCGATGGCGCAGGCGCTCGCGCCGCGGCACATCCGCGTCAACTGCGTCGCGCCCGGCCCGGTGTGGACGCCGCTGATCCCGTCCACGCTGCCGGAGGACCACGTCGAGGGCTTCGGGGAGCAGGTGCCGCTGGGCCGCCCGGCCGAACCGGACGAGCTCGCGCCCTCGTTCGTGTTCCTCGCCTCGAACCGCATGTCGTCCTACATCACGGGCGAGGTCATCGCGGCCCTGGGCGGCGAGACCATGCCCGGCTGACCGACCACGAGCGAACGTGCCGCGGCCGATTCGGCCGCGGCACGTTTGCGCAGGTCGGCATTGCGACGCTGCAGGCTGTCGTACCGGCATGTCAGGGTTGATGCCGGGGGCCCATCGATGTCCGAATTGCCTGGACCCTCCGTTCACATTCGGCCGCCGCCCAACCGCAACCCGGTGCTGTCGCACCCGCGTGTCAGGGTTGATGCAGGGGACCCATCGATGTCCGATTTGCCGGGACCCTCCGTTCACATTGCTCCCCCGCTCCAGCCCCGACGCAAAGGCGGAGCGGCGGGCCATGGCCCGCCGCTCCGCTGCTCTGCGCGTCGCCTCAGTGGGTGAGGCGGCGCATCACCTTCTTGCGCTGCTTCTGCACCGTGGTCGCGGCCGAGCCGAAGACGTCCTTCGCCGCGGCCCAGCGCTTGCGCGAGGCCTGGCGCGCCGCCTTGCGGCGGCGCTCGGTCGCCTTGATCGCCTCGCGCGCCGCCTCACGGGCGGCCTTCGAGGTCCTGCGCTGATCGCGGATGACGTGCACCCCGACCACCGCCGCGGCCGCCGCACCGGTCGCCGCGACCACCACCGTCAACGGGTGGCGCCGCATCGGCGCGAACGGCCCGTGCGCGTGCGCGGCGTCCGGGTCGAGCCCGAGCTTCGACCGCAGCTCCAGCACGGAGTCGTTGACCCGCTCCCGGGTCCGCTCGGCGTCCCTCTCCAAGTCCGCAGTGGACTTGTGCTGGTCCGCCTCGGCGTCCTGGAGGGCCCAGTCGTGTTGTCGCACCAGGTTCTCCTCGGGGTGCTCGTCCTCCGGCTCGTAGGGCATGCCCACCGCCGGAGGCGGCGCGAGTCCTACGCCGGGCGGGACAGCCGCACTCGGCGGCACCGTCCATCCGGTCATCGGTCCATCCTCCCTCGCAGGGCCCGGGCGTCTTCCCGGGCGTGCTCCATCGTCTCGTCGGGGACCGGCGGCATGGCCTCGCGGATCTTGGCGCGGCCCACCATCGCGAAGATCCCCGCGACCGCCAGCAGCGCCACGCCCATCACGAGCGCGGCCAGCCACGCCGGCCACACCAGCGCGAGCGCGATGCCCGCCGCGAGGGCCAGCGCCGCCCCGCCGTAGACGGCGATGACGCCGGCGAGGGCGAACATGCCGCCGCCGAACGCGCCCCGCTTGGCCTTGTCGCCGATCTCGCGCGCTGCCAGTTGGGCTTCGACGCGGGCCAGGTGCGCCACCTGGGTCGTCAGGTCGCCGACGATCGCGCCGACCGAGCGGTCCTGCTCTTCCCAGTTGCGGCGGCCCCAGCTGCGGCGCCCGGTGCGTTCGCGGGTGCCGCGGTCGGCGTCGGCCCAGTCGCCGCCGTGCTCGCGCTCGGCGGCGCGGATGGCCTGCGCCTCGGGGTCGTGTCGGACCTCCATGTCCTCACCTCTCTCCGCCGGGCTCAGGAGCGCTTCTGGAGTGCGCGTTGGAGCTCGGCTTTGGTCATCTTGGATCGTCCTTCGATGTTCTTGCGGCGGGCCTCCTGGTAGAGCTGCTCCTTGGTGCGGCCCTTGGGTCCGGAGTGCGAGCGCTTCCCGCCGCGTTTGGCGGACGACATGTCCTCCGTGGAGGTGCGGCTGGCCGTCTTGGTCTTGCCCTTGCGGGCGCGTTCCTTGTTGACGGTGCGCGCGGCCATCTCCTCGGCTCGGTCGTGGCCCATGCCCCGATCCTCCGCCTGGTCCCGGATGTGCTTGTACTGGCGCTCTTCCTTCTTGTTCCACTCCTTCGGCATGATGCCCTCACCTCCGCGGTGTCCGGTTTCTGCCAGGTGCGATGTGGTTCGGGTTCCCCGCCCGCCTCGGAGGAAACCTCGCTTGCCCGGGAGGGGCCCTGGTCGGGGGCGCGCGCATACTTCCGTGGCCCCCGGGTAGCCATCTCCGGCAAGCAGGTCTTGCGGGCGACTCCCGCCGGCCGGAGCGGTCGTAGAGGGCTGCCGTGCCGGGTGGTGGAGCACCATATGAGAACGGCGCCTCGGGAATCCGTCCCGAGGCGCCGTTCCGTGCGTGCGGTCAGCGGGCCGCGCCGCGGTTGGTCTCGCCGAAGTCGCCTTCGCCGCGGGCCTCGCTCTCCTTGGGGAGCTTGGTGTGCAGGAGGAGGCCGAGCACGATCATGCCCACGCCGAGGACGAGGTGCAGCCAGTCGTCGGCGGTGTTCGCGGGCAGGAAGTTGCCCGCGTGGTGGTCGCTCACGGGGAACCCGTAGGCGGCGAGCAGCAGGTACAGGAAGCCGCCGCCGATGAGGTACCAGCGGGCCGCTTTCACGAACCACGACATGAAGAGGCCGAGGAGGCCGATGACGAGGTGCACGAGGTTGTGCAGGACCGAGACCTGGAAGATCCCGAAGAGCTCGGCCTCGGAGTCGGCGCCCGAGAAGGTCATGCTGGAGAAGTTCTGGGTGATGCCCGGCAGGAACCCGAGTACGCCGATCACCACGAACACGAGGCCCACTCCCGCGGCGCCGTCCTGGATCGCCGTCGTGCGCCGCCGTTCGGCCTCCCACCAGTGGTGTCCGGTGGTGGACATCGGATGCGAGTTCATCGTCGCGCCTCCTTCGCCAGGGTTCACAGGCGCGCCGCCCGCCCGCCTATGGGCATCCTCAGGCGGGGCGGCGCGTCGCGGCGTCCATGTGGCGCCGCAGTGCTCGGGTACCCGGGAGCCGCGTCGCGACACCGGTTTCGGGGCGGTGAGCACGGGTAGTCCTGGCGTCCAGGCACCCGACATTCAGGAGGAGCCGTGAGCGTCATCGAGGCCCGCGCAAGCGACATCACCGAGCTCGGACAGCAGCTGCGCGTGGACGCGGTGCGCGCGTCGGCCCGTGCGGGGTCGGGGCACCCGACGTCGTCGATGTCGGCCGCCGACCTCATGGCGGGCCTGCTGACCGGGCACCTGCATTACGACTTCGAGCATCCGCACCTGCCGGGGAACGACCGGCTGGTGTTCTCCAAGGGGCACGCTTCGCCGCTGCTGTACGCGATGCTGCACGCGGCGGGCGCGATCGACGAGGAGCACCTGCTGACCTACCGCAAGCTCGGCTCCGACCTGGAGGGCCATCCGACGCCGCGTCTGCCGTGGGTGGACGTGGCGACGGGGTCGCTGGGACAGGGGCTGCCGATCGGGGTCGGGATGGCGCTGGGTGCGCGCCTGTCGGGTTCGCCCGCGCGGGTGTGGGTGCTGTGCGGGGACGGCGAGATCGCGGAGGGTTCCATGTGGGAGGCGTTCGCGGCGGCCGCGGACTTCGGCCTGGGGAACCTGTGCGCGATCGTGGACGTGAACCGGTTGGGTCAGACGGGGCCGACCCGCTACGAGTGGGACACGGCGGCGTACGCGTCGCAGATCGGCGGGTTCGGCTGGCACACGGTCGAGATCGACGGGCACGACCCGGTCGCGATCGACAGGGCGTACGCCGAGGCCGCGCGCCAGGACGTGCCCACGGCGATCCTGGCGAAGACCCGCAAGGGCAAGGGCGTGGCCGCCGCGGAGGACAAGGAGGGCTTGCACGGCAAGCCGCTTGCGGAGTCGGAGAAGGCGGTCGTGGAGCTCGGGGGCGTGCGGGGGGCGCGCGTCCGGGTGAACCCGCCCCGGTCGAGCGAGCCGCGCCGTTCGCGCCCGTCGCTGCCGATGGCGCATCCGTCGTTCCCGGTGGGCGGCAGCGCCGCGACCCGGGACGGTTTCGGTGTGGCCCTGGAGGCGCTGGGCGATGCGAATCCCGATGTGGTGGTCGTGGACGGGGAGGTCGCCGATTCGACCCGCACGGACGCGTTCAGGAAGGCGTTCCCGAACCGCTTCTTCGAGTGCTACATCGCGGAGCAGCAAATGATCGGCGCGGCGGTCGGGTTGCAGTCGCAGGGGTGGATCCCGTACGCGTCGACGTTCGCCGCGTTCTTGACGCGCGCCCACGATTTTTTGCGGATGGCCGCGATCGGCGGCGCGGACCTGCGGGTCGTCGGCTCGCACGCGGGCGTGTCGATCGGTGCGGACGGGCCGAGCCAGATGGGCTTGGAGGACCTCGCGATGTTCCGGGCGCTGTGGCGCAGCGTGGTGCTGTACCCGTGCGACGCGAACCAGGCCGCGCATCTGACCGCGACGATGGCGGACCTGCCGGGGATCAGCTACCTGCGCACCACGCGCGCGGAGACGCCGGTGATCTACCGGGGCGACGAGCTGTTCCCGGTGGGCGGGAGCAGGACGCTGGTCGGTTCGGCGCACGACCGGGCCGTGATCGTCGCGGCGGGGATCACGGTGTCCGAGAGCCTCGGCGCGGCCGAGCGCCTCGCCGACGAGGGCATTCCGGTGCGCGTCATCGACGCGTACTCGATCAAGCCGCTCGATGCGGCGGCGATTCGCCAGGCCGCGGCGGAGACGGGCCGGGTGCTGACGGTGGAGGACCACTGGCCGGTGGGGGGTCTGGGCGACGCCGTCCTCGACGCCGTGGCCGGGCAGGTCCCTGACGTGCGTTTCCGCAAGCTGGCGGTGCGCGGCATGCCCGGTTCGGCCGGGCCGGCCGAGCAGCTGGCCTCGGCCGGGATCGACTCGGCCGCGATCGTGCGGGCCGTGCAGCGGCTCGTGGTCTGAGGCCCGCACCAGAACCTGCAAAACGCCGCAAGGGAGAACGACGCGAACGATACTCGTGACAACGGCTCAACGAATGGAGACGAGCAGCATGGCAACCGCACGCGACCTCATGCACACGGGGTGCACCTGCATCAAGAGCAACGACACCGCCGCCAATGCGGCCAGGATGATGGCCGAGCTCGACGTCGGCTCGATGCCGATCTGCGGCGCGGACGACGACAAGCTCCACGGCATGGTCACGGACCGGGACCTGGTCCTGCAGGTCATGGCGAAGGGCCACGACCCCGAGACCTACACGGTCGACCAGATGCCGCAGGGCCACCTCATCCTCGCCGACGCGAACGAGGACGTCGACAACACCATGGCGAAGATGAAGGAGCACCAGATCAACCGGCTTCCGGTGATCGACCAGGGCCGCCTCGTCGGCATCATCTCGATCGGGGACATCGCCAACCGCATGCCCGAATCGGTGACCGGCGACGTGGTGGGCTCCATCAAGGCCTGACCGGGAGTACCTGGGACGCAAGGCCACAGGGGGTGGCGGGGGGGGGGGGGGGGGGGCCCCCCCCGCCCCCCCCCCCCCCCGGGGGGGGGGGGGCCGCCCCCCCCA
>NZ_JAUEMJ010000001.1:433761-952595 GCF_030403505.1 Glycomyces tritici
AAGGCCTGACCGGGAGTACCTGGGACGCACGGCCACAGGGGGTGGCGGCGCCGCCGCGGCGAGAGCCGCGGCGGCGCCTTGCCGCGTGTCGGGGGGTTCGCCGGAGCAAGGACGGGTACTCACTGAGCCCGAGCGATTGCACAATGGAGGACCGATGCCGGAGACCGAGGCAGACACCGACCTGATCGATGTCATCATCCAGGACCACCGCCGGTTCCAGGCCGTGTTCGCCGAGCTCGAGGACCCGACCGGGGACGACGCCGTCCGCAAGGACCTCGCCGACCACGTGATCGCGGAGATCGTCCGCCACGGCGTCGCCGAGGAGCAGTTCGTGTACCCGGCCGCCCGCTCCGTCCTCCCCGACGGCGACGAGATCGTCGAGCACGAGATCGAGGAGCACGCGGAGGCCGAGAAGGTCATGAAGGAGCTCGAAGGGCTCGGGCCGGAGGACCCGCGCTTCGAGGAGCTCCTCGCGGCGATGATCGAGGACGTGCGCCACCACCTGGACGAGGAGGAGCGCCACCTCCTCCCCCGCCTGCGCGAGGCCTGCGACGAAGAGGAGCTCCAGGACCTCGGGTTCAAGGTGCTGGCCGCCAAGGAGTTCGCGCCCACCCGGCCGCACCCCCACGCGCCCGACACGCCGCCGGGCAACCTCATCCTCGGCCCCGGCATCGGGTTCATCGACAAGATCCGCGACGCGCTGAGCCATCGCGACGTCTGAAGGCCGCAGACCTCCGAGGTGCCGTGGCACGGCCCCTGAGGGCTTCTCAGCGCCGGCATCCGAGCCACCCCGCCGGTCCCGCCACGACCTCCCGATCCCGCAGCGGCGTGCGATCGGCCTGCACCGCAAGGCACCCTGCCCGCAACGAGGCGAAGCCACAGCGAAGACCGGAGCGGCGGGCCTCTCGGCCCGCCGCTCCGGCGTGGTGCTCCTCTTCTCGGACGGCGCCCTAACGGGCGGCCTGGTCCAGTCCTTCGCGCAGGTCCTCCAACGTGCGGTGGAGGAGCCGGGAGACGTGCATCTGCGAGATGCCCACCTCTTCGGCGATCTGCGTCTGGGTCATGTCGCCGTAGTACCGCAATGCCAGGATCTTGCGCTCCCGCTGCGGAAGCTCCTGGATGAGCGGCACGAGCGATTCGTGGTTCTCGACGAGCTCGAGCGCGGCGTCCTCCTCGCCCACCGACTCGGCGAGCGTCGAGCGCTCCCCGTCGGCGAACGGCGGCTCGTCGAGCGAGACCGCCCGGTAGGCCTGCCGCGCCTCGTAGCCTTCCTGCACCTCGGCGACCGTGATCTCGAGGTGCTCGGCCACTTCCTCGTCCGTCGGCGGCCGGCCGAGTCGCTGCGAGAGCTCGCCGCCCGCCTGGTTCAGCGCGATCCGCAGCTCCTGCAGCCGACGCGGGACGCGCATGGGCCAACTGGTGTCGCGGAAGTGCCGTCGCACCTCGCCCATGACCGTGGGCACCGCGTACGAGAGGAAGTCCGCCCCCTGGTCGGGATCGAAGCGGTCCACGGCGTGGATGAGGCCGACGGAGGCGACCTGCACGAGGTCGTCCTTCGCGATGCCTTTGCCGGAGAACCGCTGCGCGATGTGCTCCGCCAGGGGAAGGTGGCCGGTGACGAGTCGGTCCCGCACCTCTGCCCGGCGCGGGTCGTTCTCGTCGAGGGAGGCCAGCTCCCGGAACAGCGGCGCCAGGTGACCGTACTCGTCGGAACCCTTGCGCTTGCCTTCTGTGCGTTTGTCCGCCATGCGATTCGCCCTCCAGTCCTTGTGGACATCGGTTGAAGCATGTTGCCCGCTCGGGGGGCCTGACGCTTCTCATTGTAAGTCTCAGTGCGAGCTTGGGGCAATAATAGAAGAGGTAAATTTCGGATTATAAGGGAGATAGGGGATCTCGGGGGACACTCATCTCATATTTCGTTGTTACTGCAGGGTTGGGTACCCTGTCGGCAATAATCCGAAACCTCCTCATGTGCCGATCGTCACCGGAAGCAGCAATACGGCCGGTGCGGCACCGAAACCGTCAGAGTCCGGTGGTCTCGCGGTACTCGCCCCACTCCTCGCGCAGCACCCCGCAGATCTCCCCCAGGGTCGCCTCCGCGCGGGCCGCCGCCAGGATCGGCTCGATGAGGTTCGCCGTGCCTTTTGCGGCCACGGCGATCTCGCTCAGCGCGCGGTCGACGGCGGCGTTGTCGCGTTCGGCGCGGCGGCGTGCGAGCACGTCGTTCTGCTCGCGTTCGACGTCGCCGGAGATGCGGAGGATCTCCAGGTCGGGGGTGACGGTGTCGTGGAGTTCGGTGACGCCGACGATGTGCTTGGTGCCGTCCTCGAGCTGCTGCTGGTAGGTGAAGGCGGCCTCGGCGATCTCGGCGTTGAACCAGCCGTCCTCGATGCCCTGCAGGATGCCGGAGGTGACGGGGCCGATCTCGTGGCGCGCGGCGCCTTCGCTGTCGGCATCGGCCTTCATGGCGTCGAGGGCGACCGCGGCGGGGTCCTTCCCCGCCTCGCCGCCGAGGGCGAGGATCTGGAGGAAGATCTTCTCGGCTTCGGCCTCGATCTTGTCGGTGAGGGCCTCGACGTACCAGGAGCCGCCGAGCGGGTCGGCGACGTTGAGGACGCCGGTCTCGTCGCGCAGGACCGACTGGGTGCGGAGGGCGATCTCGGCGGACTGGTCGGTGGGGAGGGCGAGGGTCTCGTCGAGCGCGTTGGTGTGCAGGGAGTTCGTGCCGCCCATGATGGCGGCGAGGGCTTCGACGGCGGTGCGCACGACGTTGTTGTAGGGCTGCTGCGCGGTGAGGGAGACGCCGGCGGTCTGGGTGTGGAAGCGGAGCCACTGGGCGCGGTCGGTCTTGGCGCCGTAGACGTCCCGGAGCCAGCGGGCCCAGATGCGGCGGGCGGCGCGGAACTTGGCGATCTCCTCGAAGAAGTCGATGTGCGCGTCGAAGAAGAACGAGAGGCCGGGGGCGAAGCGGTCGACGTCGAGGCCGCGCGAGAGCCCGAGTTCCACATAGGAGAAGCCGTCGGCGAGGGTGAAGGCGAGTTCTTGCGCTGCAGTCGATCCGGCCTCGCGGATGTGGTAGCCGGAGACCGAGAGCGGCTTGTAGCGCGGGATGTTCTCGGCGCAGTAGGCCATGAGGTCGCCGATGAGGCGCAGGTGCGGCTCGGGCGGGAACAGCCACTCCTTCTGGGCGATGTACTCCTTGTGGATGTCCGTCTGGAGCGTGCCGTCCAGTATGGAGATGTCGACGCCCTGGCGTTCGGCGGCGGCGAGGTACATGCAGAAGATGGGGATCGCGGGGCCGGAGATGGTCATCGAGGTGGTGACGCCGCCGAGGTCGATGCCGGCGAAGAGGCGGTCCATGTCGGCGGTGGAGTCGATCGCGACGCCGCAGTGGCCGACCTCGCCGAGGGACGCGGCCTCGTCGGAGTCGCGGCCCATCAGGGTGGGCATGTCGAACGCGACGGAGAGGCCGCCGCCACCCGCCTTGAGGAGCATCTTGTAGCGGGCGTTGGTCTGCTCGGCGTTGCCGAAGCCGGCGAACTGGCGGATCGTCCAGGGGCGGCCGCGGTAGCCGGTGGGGTAGAGCCCGCGGGTGAAGGGGAACTCGCCGGGCCAGCCGATGCGGTCCATGCGGGGGTCGGCCACGCCTTCGGGCGGGCCGTAGACCGGTTCGGTCTCGAGCCCCGAGAGGGTGGTGAAGTCGGCCTCCCGTCGAGTGGCGGACTCATAGCGCTTGGCCCAGCGCTCCCGGCCTTCGGCGATCGACTCAGCGTCCACGGTGACACCCCATTTTCGGTCGTTCCTGCCGCGCCGGCCCCGCCGTGGTCGCGGGCTCGTGGCCCGCGGACTCCGATGCGACCGCTTCGGCGAGCCCCGGTCAGGCTCAAGGCCCATACTACTGAACGCTCGTTCAGGTGCACAGGCTCGCGGGCCCTCGGATCATCGCATGCGGTTCGGGGTCGTCTGCGCAAATCGGGCACCGGGAACCCCCCGATGTCGATACCGCCGGACGGGTCTGACATGGCGCCCAATGCGAAGCGCCGTCGCGTCAGTCGATGTCCCTCCAGGCGCGGAAGGCCTCGAGTTCGACGGCCACGATCTGGCCGGGGTGGAAGAGGCCGCTCACGATCACCACGGTGGCGGTGGGCTTGACGACGCCGAAGAACTCGCCGTGGACCCGGCCCACCGGGTCGGCGTGGGCCGGGTCGGTCACATAGAGGCGGGAGCGCACCACGTCGGAGACGCCGGCACCGGCGTGGACCATCGCGTCCAGGGCGGTGCGGAAGGCCTCGCGGGCCTGCCCGGCGGCGTCGCCCTTCAGGTGCGGGCGCGCTTCGACATCGGCGGTGCACGCACTGGTGAGGACCAAGGGCCCCACCGCGACTGCGCGCGAGTAACCGTAGAGCTGCGCCCACGGCCCGGTCTCCGGTACCCGTTCGACCAATGCCATGCGCGCCTCCCCTGTGGTTACAGTCCCTTCAACAGGTTCAACGCCTCAGCGACCGTGAAGTTACGCTCATACAGCGCCGTTCCGACAATGGCACCCTCGACGCCGATGCCCGTCAGGCCGGCGAGGGCCCGCAGGTCCTCGAGCGAGGAGACGCCGCCGGAGGCGATCACGGGCTTGTCGGTGGCCTCACAGACCGAGCGCAGCAGGTCCAGGTTCGGGCCCGAGAGCATCCCGTCGCTGTTGACGTCGGTGACGACGTACCGCTCGCACCCGGCGCGCTCGAGCCGCTCCAGGGTCTCGAAGAGCTCGCCGCCCTCGCGGGTCCAGCCGCGCGCGGCCAGGCGCCCGCCCTTGACGTCGAGGCCGATGGCGACCCGGTCGCCGTACTCGCCGCAGATGCGGTCGCACCACTCCGGGTTCTCGAGCGCGGCGGTGCCGATGTTGACGCGGCGGGCCCCGGAGTCCAAGGCGCGCTTCAGGGTCTCGTCGTCGCGGATGCCGCCGGAGATCTCCACCTGCATGTCCACTTTCGACACGACCTCGGCGAGCAGACCGTGGTTCGTACCGCGCCCGAAGGCCGCGTCGAGGTCCACCAGGTGCAGCCACTCGGCGCCCTGGCGCTGCCACTCGAGGGCGGCCTCGATCGGGTCGCCGTACGCCTTGCCGGAGCCGGCGACGCCCTGCACGAGCTGGACGGCCTTGCCGCCGGTCACGTCGACGGCCGGAAGAAGCTGAAGTTCGGTCATCACAATCCCTTGATCCAGTTGGACAGCAGCGCGTACCCGGCGTCGCCGGACTTCTCGGGGTGGAACTGGGTGGCGGCCACCGAGCCGCGCTCCACGGCGGCCACGAACGGCTCGTCGTGCGTGCAGATCGCGGCCAGCGCGCCCGGGGGCACGGCCTTGGCGGCGTAGGAGTGCACGAAGTAGAAGCGCTCGCCGGGGTCGATGCCGGCGAAGAGCCGCATGCCTTCGGCGGCGTCGACGGTGTTCCAGCCCATGTGCGGGATGCGCTGGGCCGCAAGGAGTTCCACGCGGCCTTCGAAGACGCCGACGCCGCGGGTCCGGACCCCGTGCTCGACGCCCTCCTCGAACAGGACCTGCTCGCCGACGCAGACGCCGAGGACCGGGGCTCCGGCGGCGGCGCGCTCGCGGATCACCGCGTCCACGCCGTGTTTGAGGATGCCCTCCATGCAGGCCGCGTAGGCGCCCACGCCGGGCACGAACAGCCCTGCGGCGCGACGGGCCTTGTCGAGGTCGCTGGTGAGCTCGACGTCGGCTCCGGCGCGCTCCAAGGCGCGGAACGCCGAGCGGAGGTTGCCCGAGCCGTAGTCGAACAGGGCCACACTGGGTTTCGCCATGGGACTCCCCTAGCCGTAGATCAGGTAGACGCCGCCGAGGAACGCGGCCACGGCGCAGGCCGCGACGATGATCGCGGCGGCGTACTTCTCGTTCTTGCGCAGGCTCAGCGATCCGCCGAGGAGGATGCCGGCGACCGCCATGAGCAGGATCGGCCCCGCGTAGGTCACAGGACGCCCTTGGTGGAGGGGATGTCGGTGCCGTCGATGCGGGTGGCGTACTTCAGGGCCCGGGCGAGGGCCTTGAACTGGGCCTCGATCACGTGGTGCGCGTCGGGCTTCTGGCCGGGGTTGGAGGCGCGGAGCACGGTGACGTGCAGGCAGATCCGGGCGTGGTAGGCGAAGGACTCGAGGATGTGGCGGGTCATCGAGGTCGGGTAGTCCGTGCTGATCATCGGGGCGATGTCCATCGGCTCCTCGTGGACCATGTACGGGCGGCCCGAGAGGTCCACGACGGCGCGTGCGAGCACCTCGTCGAGGGGCACGGAGGCGTCGGCGAAGCGCACGACGCCGGCCTTGTCGCCCAGGGCCTCGGCGAAGGCCTGGCCGAGGGCGATCGCGGTGTCCTCCATCGTGTGGTGGGCGTCGATGTGGAGGTCGCCCTTGACGGCGATCTTGAGGTCGAAGCCGCCGTGCTTGCCGAGCTGGTGGAGCATGTGGTCGTAGAAGCCGACGCCGGTGGAGATGTCGACGGTCTTCTCGGCGCCGTCGAGGTCGACGTAGACGTCGACGCTGGTCTCGCCGGTGGTGCGGACGATGTGCGCGGTGCGGCTCACGGTTGTTGCTCCTGCAGGTCGAACATATCGGGTCGTTGCTCCAGCGCCTGGTCGAAGGCGTCGAGCAGCGCGGTGGTCTCGTCCTCGGTGCCGGCGGTGATCCGCAGGCGGCCGGGGAGGCCGACGTCGCGGATGAGCACGCCCTGGTCGAGGATCAGCTTCCAGGCGGCCCCGGCGTCGCGCAGGCCCCCGACGAGCACGAAGTTCGCGTCGGAGTCGGCGACGGGGAGTCCCTTGGCGCGCAGGTTCTTGACGATGCGGTCGCGCTGGTGCTTGAGCTCGTCCACTTCGGCCTGGAGCTGGGCGGCGCACGCGAGCGCGCCGCGCGCGGCGGCCTGCGTGATGCTCGAGAGGTGGTACGGCAGGCGCACCAGCAGCAGCTTCTCGACGAGTTCGGGGTCGGCGGCGAGGTAGCCGACGCGGGCGCCGGCGAACGCGAACGCCTTGCTGAGGGTGCGGGTGACGACGAGGCGCTTGCGCCCTTCCAAGCGGCCCAGGGCGGTCGAGCGCGGGTCGCGGGCGAACTCGGCGTAGGCCTCGTCGATGACCACGATGCCGCGGGCGGCCTCGTAGGCGGCGTCGATGACGTCGGGCTCGAGCGCGGTCCCTGTCGGGTTGTTCGGCGACACGAGGAAGACCAGGTCCGGGTCGTGCTCGGCGATCGCGTCGCGCACGTACGCGGGGCTGAGCGTGTAGTCGTCCTCGCGTCCGGCGTCCACGAAGGCGGTGCCGGTGCCGCGGGCGAGCAGCGGGTGCATCGAATAGGAGGGCATGAAGCCGAGCACGGTGCGGCCCGGCCCGCCGAAGGCCTGGAGCAGCTGCTGCAGGATCTCGTTGGAGCCGTTGGCGGCCCACACGTGGTCGGCGGTGAGGCCGTGCCCGAGGTAGTCGGCGAGGTCGGTGCGCAGCGCCACCGCGTCCCGGTCGGGGTAGCGGTTGAGGCCGCGCAGTTCGCGCCCGATGAACTCGGCGATCACGGCCGCCACCTCGTGGGGGATGGCGAACGCGTTCTCGTTGGTGTTCAGCTGCACCGGCACGTCGAGCTGCGGCGCACCGTACGGCGACTGCCCGCGAAGGTCCTCGCGGAGCAGGTTCTCGATCTCGCTCCCGTCGCCCGCCGCGCCTTGAACCGGAGTGAACCCTGTACTCATTTGCCCTCGAATCTCGCGGACACGGCTTCGCCGTGCGAGGGAAGGTCCTCGGAGTTGGCGAAGGCCACGACGTCGTCGGCGACGACTTCGAGGGCCTCGCGCGTGTAGTCGATGAGGTGGACCGCGCGCAGGAACGTGTGGACGCTCAGCCCGGCCGAGTGGCGGGCGCAGCCGCCGGTGGGGAGCACGTGGTTGGAGCCGGCGCAGTAGTCGCCGAGGGAGACCGGCGAGTAGGCGCCGACGAAGATCGCCCCGGCGTTGCGGATGCGCAGGGCCACCTCGCGGGCGTCCGCGGTCTGGACCTCCAGGTGCTCGGCGGCGTAGGCGTCGGCCACGGCCACCGCTTCGTCGATGTCGGCGACGAGGATCGTCCCGGACTGCTCCCCCGCGAGCGCGGTCTGGATGCGCCCGGCGTGGCGGGTGTCCGGTACGCGGCGTGCGAGTTCGTCGTCCACCGCGTCGGCCAGGTCGGCCGAGTCGGTGATGAGGACCGAGGCGGCGGCCGGGTCGTGCTCGGCCTGGCTGATGAGGTCGACGGCCACGTGGACCGGGTCGGCGGTCGCGTCTGCGATGACGGCGATCTCGGTGGTCCCGGCTTCGGCGTCGATGCCCACGAGGCCGCGCACGGCCCGCTTCGCGGCGGTGACGTAGATGTTCCCCGGGCCCGTGATCATGTCGACCGGCGCGCACTCGTCGGTGCCGTACGCGAACATGCCGATGGCGGCCGGGCCGCCCACGCTGTAGACCTCGTCGAGGCCGAGCATCCCGGCGACGGCGAGGATGCCCTGGTCGGGCAGGCCGCCGTTGTGCTTCTGGGCGGGTGACGCGAGCGCGATCGAGCCGACCCCGGCGATCTGGGCCGGGACGGCGTTCATGATCACGGAGGAGGCGAGCACGGCGAGGCCGCCGGGCGCGTACAGGCCCACGCGGCCGACCGGCAGGTACCGCTCGGTGACGGTGCCGCCGGGAGCGACCTCGGTGACGACCTCGGGGAGGCGCTGGGCCTCGTGCGCGGCGCGCACCCGGTCGATCGAGGTCTGGTAGGCGCGGCGCAGCTCGGGGTCGAGCTCCTCGACGGCGGTCTTGATCGCGCTGTCGGGGACGCGCAGGTGCTCAAGGCGCACATGGTCGAAGCGCTCGACGATCTCCACGACCGCGGCGGTCCCGCGATGCCTGATGTCGTCGATCAGCGGCTGGACCGAGCGCAGGGCCTCGTTGACGTCGAATGCGGCGCGCGGCATCAGCTCGCGCAGGGCGCGGGCCGAGTAGCCGGGTACTTCTCCTGAAAGGTCGATGCGTCTGAGCACGGTCCCAGCGTAGTTGCCCGGCTTTCCAGGTCAAAAGGCATACCGCTATTCGGGAGCGTCCGTTCGAAGACTGGGCCGACGTGACCAGCCCGCGCAGACGGTGTAAGTGAAGGTCGCGGCGAGGGCCATGACCGCCAGGGCCCCGAGCTGGAGGGAGTCGAGAGTCGCTGTGAGGTTGCCGACCCTCAGCGCCGCCCACGCCGCGGCGGGGTCGAGCTCGACGAACAGGACCGACGGCGGGCGCCACATGTGGGCGCCGACGGGGGCGCGCTCGACCGCGTCCCAGAAGTGCTGCCATTCCTTCGCGCCGATCTTCCACGCCACCACCTGGCAGCCGATCGAGCCGATGACCAGGCCGAGCAGGAGCAGCGGACCGCGCCGCTCGCGCATCGCGGCCCACGCGAAGGCCGCCGCGAGGATGCCCAGGACCAGGCCGATCCCGGCGAACACCAGGTCGCCCTCGACGTAGCCGCTCGGATAGGTCTCGGTCGAGGCCCAGCCGCCGTCGAGGACCACGAACTCCACGCGCGGGGTGATCAGCTGCCACAGCATCGCGGCCGGGAGGCCGAGCGCGGTGAGGACGACGGCGAGGAACCCGGCGGCGAGCAGGTCGCGGCCGATCGTCCGCTCCGAGCGGGTGCCCCTGCCGTAGAGGTGGGGGTCGTCGTCGCGGGGGGCGCCGCCCTGGGATTCGGCCGGGTCCGCCGGGGCGACCGCCGCCCCTTCCCTGCCCGCACTGTCGTCCGGACGAAGGTTCACGGTGCGCTCGGCGTCGTCAGTCACGCCTGGAATCCTGCCACAGCGGTGCCCGCGCCCGTCAGGGATGTACGGGGGCGGACGGTGCGGAACGCGTCGGTTACAAACCGTCGACAATGGTCGCGGCGGCCTCGAACCACGCCGCGCGCGTCTCCGGCCTGAGCGCCGAGAACTCGATCTTCGCGCCCGGCTCGAGCGACGGGTCGTACGGCACCACCGCGCACGCGCGGGTGCGCTGCGAGAAGTGCCGCTGGAGGTCGTTCAGCAGCGGCCCGGGGTTCGGGGTCGGCATGGACAGGAGGGTGACCGCGTTCTTGACGAGGTTCCCGTAGCCGCCCTCCTCCAGGTGGTCGAGCATCCAGTCCGCCGAGAACGCCGCGTCCTCGCGGGGCACGGTCGTGACCACGAGCCGGTCCACCGAGGAGACCACGGTGCGCCAGTTCGGGGACTCCACGTTGTTGCCCGTGTCGATGCAGACGATGCCGTGCGTGCGGGTGAGGATGTCGAGCACCCGCAGGACCGTGGTCGGGTCGAGGCGGCGCTGCAGCTTCGGGTCCTCGTCGCCGGCGAGGACGTCGAAGGAGCCGTCGGAGGAGTGGCGCAGGAACTCGTCGAGGTGCTCGGGCAGGTGCACCCCGGCGGCCTCGACCTGGTCGAGGTGCTCCACGAGGTGGCGGATGGTGCGCCCGTGCCGCGCGGACCCGGCCCGCAGGCCCAGCGTGCCGCGCAGTTCGTTGTCGTCCCAGGCGATCACGCCGCCGTTGCGGGCCGTGCCCATGGCCGCGGCCGAGAGCACGGTGGCGGTGGTCTTGTGCACGCCGCCTTTGGGGTTGATGAAGGCGATGACCCGGCTGCGGCCCAGGTCGCGGCGCAGGCGCTGCAGCGCGACGGGGCTCGGCTCGGTGTGCTGCTGGCGGCGCGGCTGCGGCGGCAGGCCCTGCTGGGGCGCGCGCACCTGGCCCGCGAGCTGCGCGGCGCTCGGCGGCGTCTGCGTGGCGACGGGAGGGCGGCGGCCCGCGGTGGGCACGGAGTAGTGCGCCTGACCGGGCGGCGGCCCGACCGGCGGTGAGGGCGGGTAGGCCTCGCGCGGCGGGGGCGTCGGGGTCTGCTGCGCGCCTCCGGCACGACCGCGACGTCCCAGGAGCTTCTGCCAGCGGGAACCGTCTGACCGGTCGTTGTTCCAAGCTTCGGGCGTGTTCACTCACAACCTCCTCTCGGGCGGACCAATCCGCGGCTCGCAGCTGCGCTGCGGCCGACTGAAGCGTCGCCACCCCGACCGGAAACCATTACCACCCGCGACTATTAGATCACGACGATCCCTCAAGGCCCGTTGCGAATCGCGGGCCTGCGGGCCCGACGGTGAGGCGTGCGTTACGCCCGGTGCGGCGATGCGCGGGCGTTGACACAGCGTCTTTCAAGAACCAGTCTAGTGGCTCCCTAGGAGTCCTCTCGCAACCGCGCCAGTGCCAATTCGAGGTCGGCGGGGTAATCACTCGTGAAGGTGACCGTCGCACCGCGCGTCGGGTGCGCGAACTCCAGGCGGTACGCGTGCAGCCACTGGCGGGTCAACCCCAGCCGCTCGGCCATCTTCGGGTCCGCGCCGTAGGTCGCATCGCCCACCAGCGGGTGCCCCAGGGCCGAGAAGTGCACCCGGATCTGGTGCGTCCGACCGGTCTCCAGGCCGACGTCCATGAGGGACGCCCCAGGGAAGACCTCGATCGTGTCGTAGTGCGTGATGCTCGGCTTGCCGTCCGCGACGACCGCCCACTTGTAGTCGTGGCGCGGGTGCCGCCCGATCGGGGCGTCCACGGTCCCCGACAGCGGGTCCGGATGCCCTTGGGCCACCGCGCGGTACCGCTTCGAGACCCGGCGCTCCTTGAAGGCGCGCTTGAGCTCCGAGTACGCGGCCTCGCTCTTGGCGACCACCATCAGGCCCGAGGTGCCCACGTCCAGGCGGTGCACGATCCCTTGGCGCTCATCGGGTCCGTGGCTGGAGATCCGGTACCCGGCGGCGGCGAGGCCGCCGGTGACCGTGGGACCCGACCAGCCCGGGCTCGGGTGCGCCGCAACGCCCACGGGCTTCATGACCACCACGATGTCGTCGTCGTCGAACACGATGTCGAGGCCCTCGACGGGCTCGGCGCGCCGCACCAGCACGTCCTCGGGCGGCGGCGGGAGCACCACCTCCATCCAGGCCCCGGCGCTCACGCGCTCGGACTTGGTCTGGCACGGCGCCCCGTCGATCGTCACGTCGCCGGCCGCGACCAGCTCGGCGGCCACGGTCCGGGACAGGCCCAGCAGCCGCGAGACGACCTGGTCGACCCGCTGGCCCTCGAAGCCCTCGGGGACAGGCATGGCGCGCGTCTGGCGCGCGGCCACGTCGCTCATGCCGTCTCCTTCTGCTTGTCGCCCTTGCTCGGCGACGCCTTGCGGGACTCCGGCGAGAAGCCGTGCCCGGTCAGCTCCAGCAGCACGATGAGCACCACGCCGCAGCACAGCGCGGAGTCGGCGATGTTGAAGATCGGGAACGCCTGCGCGTCCGGCTTGAACACGCTGATGAAGTCCACGACGTGCCCGTGCGCGAAGCCCGGCTCCCGGAAGTACCGGTCGAACAGGTTGCCCGCGGCGCCGCCCAGGACCAGGCCGATCGCGATCGCCCACGCCGGGTACACGATCCGGGTCGAGAGCACGATCAGGAACACCACCACCGCCGAGGCGATGATGGTGAAGATCCACGTGTAGTCCGTGCCGAGGCTGAACGCCGCCCCCGAGTTCCACGTCAGGTCCAGGTACACCAGACCGCCCAGGATCCGCACCGGATCGCTCGGCTCCAGGTTCGCCTCGGCCAGGTGCTTCGTCCACTGGTCGAGACCGACCGCGAACACCGCTATCAGCAGTGCCGCTATCGTCAGCCCGACCCTGCGGCGGGGCATCTTCTCAGGGGTGGTGGTCTCGTCGGGACCCGAACCTGCTTCGGTCCCGGGCTGCGTGTCCTCGCTCAGCGTCGCTCCTCCAGCTGTTTGCAACTGACGCAGAGGGTAGCCGACGGGAACGCGGCCAACCGCGCCGCCGGGATGGGATTACCGCACTTCTCACAGAAGCCGTAGCCGCCCTCGTCGAGGCGCTCGAGTGCGTGGCTGACCTGCCTGATCCGCTCGGAGAGCGAACCGGCGACCGCGACCTCGTGCTCATGCTCGACGGTCTTGGAACCGGAGTCGATCTGGTCGTCCCCGGCGGTGTCGCTCAAGCGCTCGCGCTGGGCGAGGGTGATCGAGTCGGTGTAGCGCTGCTGCTCCTCCACGAGCTCGTCCAGCCGCTCCTTCAAGGCGGCGCGCAGCTCGGCCTGCTCGCTCTCGGAGCGCAACTGCTGGGCCTCGGTCTCCTCCTCGCCGGCGCCCGCCTCGACGGCGGGCGCGGGCGGCGCCTGCTTCGCGGCCTTCTTGGCAGCGGCCTTCTTCGCGACGCTCGCCGTCGGCGCCTTCGCGACGGCCTTCTTCACCACCGCCTTCTTCGCCGCAGCCTTCTTGACCGCCTTCTTCACGGCCTGCTTCTGAGTCTTCTTCGCTGGAGTCATGACGCGCCTCTGGAGGGGTATGTCGGCTCGGGTTCCGGTGGCGTCAGAGCACGGCGGCGCCGCTGCTGCGGCCCGCATCGGGTGTTCGGCATGGCGGCTCCCGAAATCGCGTACTCGTGACGGCCTCGTCGAAACGAGGACAATGCGCGCCAGGCCCCGCCGAGGCGGGGGCCTGCCGCGCAATAAGCACACAGGATACGCAAGTCCTGCAAGTAGGTCAATTACTTCGGGAACTTGCGTCCGGACTGCGCGTCACCGCGAGCGTGATCACCGGGTGGCCGAGAAAGGCAATCCCTTGCCGGGAAGCGGCGCCGTCAGCGGCTCCCCGCGGTGGGCACCAGGAGCAGCCGCGAGACCGGCTCGCACATCGCGCACGGGGTGAAGCCCAGTTCGAGCGCCTCCGCCACGGCCAGCGGCTCATGGTCGCGACCCGTCAGGTGCGAGCACGCCGTGTGGTGGAAGCGGGGGCGGCCGTCGACGACGGCGACCTCGGTGTCGAGCCGCATGAGGGCCGCCGACTCGACGCTCGTCATGCGCTGCTCGGTCGGCTCGTCGGCGGTCGATTCCGGGGCGCGGTGGCGGTTGAGGGCGTCGCCGCGGCTCTGCCGGGGCGGCACGTCCTCGAACCGGAGCTCGGGGTCGCGGTCCACCGCGTAGTCCGTGGGTTCGAAGACCTTGCCCTCGAGGAGCGGCATCTCCGTGGTCGGGGTGTCGTCCAGGCCGATCCGGCGGAACTGCTGGGTGTCGTCGTCGTCAGGCCGCCTCGGCGACCGCTGCGGGCCGCGCGTCGACTCGGCCCGGCGCGGGGCCACGCGGGGGCGCTTGGCGCCTCGGCCGCGAATCCCGACGTACAGGGCCACGCCGGCGGCCAGGCTCGCCGCGATGGACGAGACCAGCAAATGGTTGTTCCCGGTGATCATGCCAGTGACCAGCAAGACCGCCCCGGTGACGAGGATCAGCAGGCTGCTGACGATCACGTCGATTCCTCCCCTGCGCAAGGTAGCGGGGCCCTCGCGCGGTCCTTCGCAGCCCCCAGCGGGGACCGCGGCATCGTTGAAGCATGGTGCGGCGGTGAGGGCGGCGGCGCTAACCGCGCCCTCACCCGCTCAACCATGATTAACGAGGCGATCCCCGTTCAGGTTATGGCCTGGCGAGGCCATTCTGCGGCGCTCGAGAGCCCTGCCGGAGGAGGGTGTGCCGGGAGTGGAACGGGTGGGGTTACCCGCGCCCGCCCTGCATCACGAACGCGGACCGGGCGCCGGTGCGCTCGCTCGGGGGCGTCTGCTGCGGGGCCTCTTCGAAGCCCTCGTCCTCGGTACGGCCCTGCTGGCCGTTGAGGTCGCGCAGCTGGCTCTCGAGGTAGAGCTTCAGACGAGTGCGGTACTCGCGCTCGAAGGTCTTCAGCTCCTCGATGTTCTTGAGCAGCGACGAACGGGAGTCCTCCAGCTGGCCGATGACCTTCTGGCGCTCCTGCTCGGCTTCCATCTCCATGCGCTCGGCCTTGTCGCGGGCCTGGCCCACCAGGTCCTCGGCCGCGGCACGCGACTCGGTGACCAGGGACTCGGACTCGCGCTGGGCGTCGGTCAGGAGGGCCTTCGACTCGCGCTGCGCCTCGGCCATCATGGTCTTCGACTCGCGCTGGGCCTGCGAGACCATCGTCTGCGCTTCGCGCTGCGCCTCGGTGACCATCGACTGGGCCTCGCGCTGCGCCTCGCCGAGCACGGTGTCGGCCTCCCGGCGGGAGTCCTCCAGGTGCTCGTCGGCGGTGCGCTGGGCGACCATGAGGAGGCGCAGGGCCTCCTGCTCGCCGCCGCCGGCGGGGGCGGAGGCCTGCTGCTCCGGACCGCGCTGGGCCAGTTCCTGCTGAAGCTGCTGCGCCTGCTGCTGAGCGGCGACCATCTGCTGGTGCATCTCGTGCAGCTCGCCGTCGAGCTCCTGGAGCTGCTGCTCCATGGCGTGCTTCTCACGCTGCACTCGGTCGAGTGCGGCGGCCATCTCGGCGTGGTCGGCCGCCCCGGGGGGGGCGCCGGCGCGGAGACTCTCGAGCTGTGCGCGAAGTTCGCCGTTCTCATCGCTGAGGCGCGCGAGCTCTCGCTCCACCTCATCGAGGAAACCGTCGACCTCGTCCTCGTCGTATCCGCGCTTCCCGAGCATGGGTTTCTTGAACGTGACGTTGTGAACGTCGGCTGGGGTCAGCGGCATTCGAAACTCCTTCTCAGCTGTTCGCCTGGCGCACAAGGCCACTCAACACGATAACCGTGCTTCGCACCCTCGCCCGGCGCCGCTAGACGATGAGGTTCCTGATGACTATGTCCATCAGGATCCACACACCCAAGAGCAGCGCCAGGAACGCCAGATCAATCGATACACTACCAAGCCTGAGAGGCGGAATCACCTTCCTCAACCCCTTCAGGGGCGGGTCGGTCACGCTGTAGACCGTCTCCAGGAGCGCCGCGGACTTCGGTCCGGGCTCCCAGCGGCGGGCGAACTGCACCACCACGCTGCACACCAGTCGGGCCAGGAGGAAGAGGTAGAACGCGAAGAGCGCCAGATAGATCAGCTGCAGTGCCAGGTTCACGATTCGCAGTGTATCCCTCGGATCAGGGCTGGTTGAAGAACCCGCCCTCGGCGATCTTGGCCTTGTCCTCCGCCGTCACCTGAACATGGGGGGGCGAGAGCAAGAACACGCGGTTGGTCACCCGCTCGAACGAGCCGCGGGTCCCGAAGATGAGCCCCGCCGCGAAGTCGACCAGGCGCTTCGCGTCGGCCTCCTCCATCTCCGACAGGTTCATGATCACCGGGGTGCCGTCGCGGTAGCGCTCGCCGATCGTCCGCGCCTCGTTGTACGTCGTCGGGTGCAGCGTCGTGATCCGGTAGTTCGCGTGCGACTCCTCCTCGGCCGGGACCGGCCGCACCGTCGCGGGCTCGGCCAGCGCGAGGTTGTCGCGCGTCAAGGTCTCGCGGACACCGGTCTCGCGAACGCCGGAGTCGCGGAGGCCCGAGTCGCGGGAGAGCGGCGTCACCGAACCCGATCCGCGGTTGAGCTGGCGGACGGGACGGTCCTCGGACGCGGCCCGGCCGACCCGGCCGGTGGTGCGCTGCGCGCCCCGCACCCGCTGGGGTGCCTGCTGCTCCTCGGCGAACTCGTCGTTTTCCTCGTAGCCGTTGCCGTAGCCGCGATCGTCCTCGTCCTCGATGAGGCCGAGCCAGATGCCTGCCTTCCGCATCGCGCCCATCGATCGTGCTCCCTCCTCGGGCCGCCCCTGTTGAGTCAGGTACGCGGTCTCATCCTAGCGCCGACTCCTTACACGGAGGTGATTTTGCCCGACTAGTCAACCGTCATCGTGCGGCTATTTGTCCTCTGCTGCCCCACACCTTACGCCATCGGTTCACGTTCGCCGAGCACGTTTCTGCCCAGTCTGACCATTGTGGCCCCCGCGAGGACCGCGGCCCGGTAGTCGCCGCTCATGCCGGCGGAGACCTCGGTCGCGCCGGGGTCGACGCGCTGCACGGTCTGTGAGCATTCGGCAAGCAGTGCAAAGGCTTTGGCGGGGTCCCAGCCGAGCGGGGCGACGGCCATGACGCCTTTGAGGGTGAGCGCGGGTGCGGCGCTGATCGCTTCGGCGAGCGCTTCGAGGCCGGTGACGGGCACGCCGCCGCGGGCGGTGTCGCCGTCGAGGCTCACCTGGATGAGCGCGTTCAGGTTGCGGCCCTTGGCGTGGGCGGCGGCGCTGAGCGCGTTCGCGAGCGGCGCGCGGTCGACCGAATGCACCCAATCGGCGTACGCGGCGACGGAGCGGGCCTTGTTGCGCTGGAGCTGTCCCACGAAGTGCCACACGGGTTCGAGGCCGGCGGCGGCGAGTTCGGCGGCCTTCGGAGCGGCCTCCTGGTCGCGGTTCTCGCCGAGGTCGGACTGGCCGAGTTCGACGAGCGCGGCGGCGTCGGAGGCGGGGAAGGTCTTGGTGACGGCGATGAGGCGGACCGCGCCGGCGGGGCGGCCGGCGTCGGCGCATGCGGCCGCGATGGCCTCGCGCGTCCGGTCGAGGTTGTCCCGCAACTGGATTCGGCGCGATGGGGTGGTCAAGAGCGGAGGTCCTAGCGGGTCTCGGGAGCGTTCGGTGAGCGCGGGGGTGCGGGGCTTGGGGCGCAGCGCTCGGGCCGCACCAGGGCCGACGGGCCGCCGAGACTGCTTGGGTCCCGACGGTCCGCCGCCGCTAGAAGCCGTCTTTCAGGAAGGCCGGGACGTCGACGTCGTCGAACAGCACTTTGCCGTTGCTCGACTCGCGCTCCGGTTCGGGCTTGGCCTCGCGCACCGGCTCGGGCTTCTGCTCGGGCAGTGCGGTGATCCGGCTCGGTTGGGCCAGTTCGAATTCGGCTTCGTCCTCGACGTCGAACCCGGCGGCGATCACGGTCACGCGCGCCTCTTCGCCGAGGGCGTCGTCGATGACCGCGCCGAAGATGATGTTGGCGTCGGTGTGGGCGCAGTCGGAGACGAGTTCGGCCGCGTCGTTGATCTCGAAGAGGCCGAGGTCCGAGCCGCCGGCGATGGAGAGGAGGACGCCGCGGGCGCCTTCCATGCTCTGCTCCAGGAGCGGGGACTCGATCGCGGCGCGGGCCGCTTCGACGGCGCGGTTCTCACCGCGGGCCGAACCTATGCCCATGAGCGCCGACCCCGCTCCGCTCATGACGCTCTTGACGTCCGCGAAGTCGAGGTTGATGAGGCCGGGCGTGGTGATGAGGTCGGTTATGCCCTGGACTCCGGAGAGCAGCACCTGGTCGGCGAGGCGGAAGGCGTCCATCATGGAGATGGTGCGGTCGCCCAGGTGCAGCAGCCGGTCGTTCGGGATCACGATGAGCGTGTCGCACTCGTTGCGCAGATCGTCTATTCCCGAGACCGCCTGGGTCTGGCGGCGCTTGCCCTCGAAGGCGAACGGCCGGGTGACCACGCCGATCGTGAGCGCGCCGAGCTTGCGGGCGATGTTGGCGATGACGGGTGCGCCGCCGGTGCCGGTGCCGCCGCCTTCGCCGCAGGTCACGAACACCATGTCCGCTCCCTTGAGGACTTCCTCGATCTCGTCGCGGTGGTCCTCGCAGGCCTTGGCCCCCACTTCGGGGTTGGCGCCCGCGCCGAGACCGCGGGTCAGTTCGCGGCCGACGTCGAGCTTGACGTCGGCGTCACTCATCAAGAGCGCCTGTGCATCAGTGTTGATGGCGATGAACTCGACGCCCTTGAGGCCCGCCTCGATCATCCGGTTGACAGCATTGACGCCGCCGCCTCCGACTCCAACGACTTTGATCACGGCGAGGTAGTTGTGCGGTGGTGTCATCGCTGCTGCCTTCCTTCCCCTTCGGCCCTGGGTACGGCAAACGGGATGTGCGCGCACACCCGCTCCCCCCTTAACGCTAACTCACAGTGGGGGCATCTGGTGCGCTGACATCGACATGTTCGTACCCGCCGGCCAACAATCGATCGGCGACCTCGGCTTTCTGCTCGCTTTCGGAACCGTCGCCCCACCGCAGCGTCCGTCCATCTTCGAGATACAGGGTGACGCTCGCGGGGGACGGCGCCGCCACGTGTTCGACCTCGTCGGCGAGGGAGCGCGGGAGAGCATGCAGCACTATCAGGGTCTCGATCGTCGCCAGGTCGTCAGGCCCGGGGTCGGCGAGCTCGACCCTCCAAATAGATCCGGGTGCGGATGCGGTCTCGTCGAATACCACACCTTCCGAATCGACCATGAGAAAAGTCTCTTCGCCCACCGGAACGGCCATATATGCCTCGCGTTCGGTGACGGCGATGCTCACCGCGTCGGGCCAGGCGCGGGTGACCTCGACGGATTTGACGGGCGCGAGCGCCGCGACGGCGGTCGCGATCGCGTCCAGGTCGGCGGCGAGCACGGAGCCGCCCACCGCGTCCCGCCCGAGCGCGGCGACCTCGTCGGGGGTGAGCACCGAGGTGCCGGAGACCTCGATCCGCTCGACCGCGAACAGCGGTGTGGTCCAGACGATCACGAAGGCCGCCGCCAGCGCCGCGAGCACGCCGGTCGCGATCCACCGCAGCCTTCGCTTGGGAAGCTTGCGGCGCACCACGTGGACGAGCCGCCAGGGCCCGGGTTCGGGCGTGTTCTCTGGGCCGCGCATGGGTCGATGATTCCACGTCCGGGCCTTTCGGCGGTGGCGGCTCGCCCGACCCCTCGGATAAGGTAAGGCAAACCTAAGCTAAGAAGGGGAGTGCCGCGTGGCGACGCAGACTGAGGAGCAGACCGGGTCCGAGGCCGTGGAGACCAGGGCGGTCCGGTCGTGGGAGGTGTTCCCTGTGACAGTGCGGGCGCTGCAGCGGTTGAGCCCGTCGTTCATCCGGGTGACCTTCGCCGGCCCGACGCTCGCGCACTTCGCCGACAACGGTTACGACCAGCGCTTCAAGCTCATCTTCCCGGCCCCGGCCTGCGGTTTCGAGAAGATGCCCACGAGCGAGCGGTGGTACTCCGAGCTGCGCGCCCTCCCCGATGAGGAGCAGTGCGGCGTGCGCACCTACACCGTGCGCGCGGTGCGCCGCGCCGCCGGCGAGGTCGACGTCGACATGGTGGTGCACGAGGCGCACGCCGAGGACGAGTGCGGCCCTGCGCTGCGCTGGCTCCGCGACGCGGCGGTGGGCGACGAGATCCTGCTGCTCGGCCCTGACGCGCGCTGGGAGGGCCCGCACGGCGGCCTCGACTTCCACGCCCCCGAAGGCGCGGAGCTCCTCATCGCGGGCGACGAGACGGCGGCCCCGGCGATCGCGGCGATCCTCGAGGACCTGCCGGTCACCGCGCGCGGCAAGGCGTTCATCGAAGTGCCCGAGGCGGCCGACGTCCTCGTGATCGACGCCCCCGAGGACGTCGAGGTCGTGTGGCTCCCCCGCGACGGCGCGGCCTGGGGCGCCGCGCTGGTCCCGGCCGTGACGGAGGCGGCGCGCGGCATGGACTTCGCCAGGACCGAGCAGTTCGAGGCCGAGCCCCTGGGCAGCGCCGAGGACGAGATGATCTGGGAGGCGCCGCAGGAGGTCGCCCAGTGCGAGGCCTACGTGTGGATCGCCGCAGAGACCGGCGTCGTCAAGACCCTCCGGTTCACCGTCCGCAAGGAGCTGGGCCTGCCGAAGGAGTGCGGGGCGTTCATGGGCTACTGGCGCAACGGCGCCGCCTGGGATTAACGGGCGCGTCAAGGGGCGGTCGCCGGTCGCGGTGGCCGCCCTTCGGCGTTCCGGTCACGCGCGGCGCAGCGTCCTCCCGATGGTGAAGTCGCGCGCGAGGGCCTGCTCCTCCCTGTAGTTCCTGCGCCACATGCAGTACGGGCTCGTGTCGACGCGCTGCGGGTCGGGTCCGCCTCGGAGGCTGCGGCGGCCCAGCGTCTCGATGATCTGCGGTGAGGTGAGGCTCGCGAGGATCCCCGCGTTCCATTCCTTGGCGATCAGGAACCCGGTGGCGGCGTTGACGTCGAACTCGTTCTCGACGGCCCTCTTGAGGAACGAGGGCATGATCGCGAGATTGGCGGGGTTCCCTCCCGGTTTCAGGAAGCGCATGCCGTTGAGGAACGCATAGTGCATGGCCAGCTGGGTGAGCGTCAGCATGTGACTGCGCGCCAGGCGGTTCTCGGTGAGCATCTGGTACTCGATCTTCGCCGCCCGGACGAGCATGTCGACCGAGCGCTCCATCTCCTCGTGGTCGGCGGTCCGCTCCCCGGCGTCGCGGTAGGCGTCCAGGCGCACCGCATCCACGGTGGCTTGGAGGAGGAGGGCGCGGACGAACATGATCTGCGCGGCGATCTTCCAGGTGACCGTCGAGGCCCGGTCGTACCGCTTGCTCGCGGGGAGGCCGTGCTCGCGGGTGAGGCTCTCCAGCGTTCCCACGCCCTCCCCCACTGCATGGAGGGCCCGGCGGCCCTGGCGGGCCAGCGGGATCAACCGGTCGGGCGCGAGCCTCGACGTGCCGAAGTACGGGTTGGCCAGGTGGAATTCGAGCAGGCGCAGTTCGGTGCCGCCCGCGGCGAGCCACACCTGCTGGTTCGCCTCGGCGAAGCCGACGGCGTCCGCCTCGGCGACCGACCAGGAGCCGCGCCAGCGGTCGAGGTAGTCGCGGCCGGTGTCCAGCCACGCCTTGGCCGGACCGTACCGGTGCCGTTTCGACTCCTGCAGGGCCAGGCAGCGGTACAGGGCGCCGACGAACGGCGTGCTGCCGGTCTGCGCGAGGGCCGTCAGCGCCCCGGTGAAGTTGCCGGGGAACGCGATGCCGGTGCTGATCATGTGGACGGACAGGTAGTTGAGGGTCCCGAAGACGCCCTTGACGTCCTGCGGGTGGAGGGCTCCCTGGGCGGCGAGCTGGAGGAGCATCCGCGCGAGGTCGCGCTTCTCGTCGCCGAGGTCGCGCGTTCGCACGAGCGCCGCCACGGTGTCGTGCAGGTGCTGGTGGTCGAGCATCCAAGGGGGCGGCGTGTCGGCGCCCGAGGCCCGGTAGACCGCCAGATCGTCCCGGAACCCGTCGGTCCGGTGCCGGTCGCGCAGCGCCGAGTCCGGTGCGGCGGCGGGCACCGCCGGGGCGACGGGGGCCGCCTGGTTCACCTTGCGGGCCTTGACGAGCACTCGGCCGTATGAGGCGTATCCCGGCGGCGGCGCAATGGTGTCCTCAAGAGACTCGGTGAGGATCTGGTCGACGAGGTGGTCGTAGACCTCGATGCGCCGCCCGGGAGTCAGCAGGTCGGCGAAGGACAGCTCGAGGAGGGCGCCGAGCCGCCGCTTCGGGGGCTGCTGGCGCTGATCGGGGATCGCGGCCGAGACCCGGCGCTCGTGCTCGTTCTGGTGCAGGTCGACGCCTACGGGCTCGACCCACCGCGGGTGGTACCAGAGCCACTCCCGGGCGAGCGGGTGCCCTGCGAGGCCTTCCCCGGAGTCCGGCTCGAGGCCGATGACGCGCAGGCCGGTCTCGGCACGCGCCCGCGGGCGCCATGCAGGGTGGTGGAGGTCGAGGTAGCGGGCGGTCCGCTGGTACACGGCCTTCTTGTAGGCGCGGAACACCATGGCGAGCGGACGGGGCTCCCGCACCCGGAACCCGGCGCAGAACGAGGCCACGCGCTCGCGGGACTCGGCGTAGCCGTGCAGGCCGATCCGCTGCCTGACGAGGTACCGCTCGAACCCGCTGCAGAACTCGATGCGCCACTCGCCCTTCGCGATCAACTGCATGACCCGGTCCTCGAACCGGTGACGGGGGAAGCCCTCCTGGCGGGCCAGGCCCGGCGCCTCCTCGCCGCGCTTGACCTCCCGCGGCCAGTAGTAGTCCGAGCCCGGCGGAGTGCGGGGCGCGGGCGCGGGTTCGAGCTCGGCGGCGATCCGCTTGAGCGCCCGGTTCCGCAGCACCTGCCGATTGCCCTGGGGCGCTTCGCGCTCCTCGGGTCCGAGCAGGTCCTCTCCCGCCACCAGCGCGAGCCAGGCATTGCGGTCGGGGACGTGGACCTCCCAGGCGAGGAGTCGGCCGCGCAGGTCGCCGAGGCGCCGCCAACGGCCTCGTTCGTCGACGAGGTGGCCGCCGATGCGCTGCCACGCCCCGTCATCGAGGACCGCGTCGTTCGACCGGCCGTCACGGAGCCCCCTGTCGATCTTCTCGGGGGTCCCGGCCAGGAGCGCCTGCCAGGCGCGAAGGACGAGGCTCGGGTCGTCGTCGGGGATCACGGCCGCCTCCTGCGGCGCTGGAGGGCGACCTCGCGAAGGCCCAGCATGGAGACGATCGCCGAGCGGATCTCCTGCAGGTACTTGCCGGTCGCCGTCGCCTCCGTGCGGAACTCGGGGCCTTCCAGGTCGATGCCGACGGTGTCGATCACGCACTGATAGGGCAGCCCCAGCGTCGCGACGGCGTCGCAGTGCTGGAACGGCACGAAGATCGCGGTGGTGACGACGAGGACCCGGTCGCCGGGTTCGAGCACGGCCACCCGGTCGGCCCAGAAGCGGCACGTGTCGGCGGTGTTGGCGCGCAGGGCCTCGGGATTCGAGGCGTCGGCCGCGACCACATGGGCCTGGCGCCCCTCGGTCCGCGGGGACAAACCGTCGACCCGGCTGTAGGTGCGGAACTTCCAGGACCGGTTGGGCTCGGCGTAGGGGTCGCCTTTCGACTCCTCGTACGGGGTGCCGCGGAGCGTGAAGGCGTGGACCATGGCGGCCTCCATGGCGTCCACTTCGAAGTCCAGGCCGTCCGCGGGCTGCACCGGGGACGCCGCGCGCTCGCCGTCGTCGGCCTTGCGGAAGCTGCCGAGACCGGAGATCTCGGGGGCCTCGACCATGCCGCTGCGCAAGAGGTCCAGGGCGAACTCGGCGCGCTTCATGCAGGTGAGCATCTTGCCGCCGAGGATCAGGACGTGCCGGTACTCGTCGTGCGAGGGAAAGGTGGTGGTGCCGAGTCCGAGCGCGTACGCCGCCGCGTGCACGAGTCGCTTCGTGCCGGGGTCGAATGCGCGATGCTCGGATTGGTACCGTTCGCGCCCTTTGCGGAAGTCCCAATGCTCCGCGGAGAACGCTTCCAGATAGCGGAGCGAATCCGCGTGCCGGCCGGTGGGGAATGCGCCCCCGAACTCCTTGAGGAGATCGCGAACCGGGAGCGAATGCACCCATTCGTCGATGTGTTCGAGTATGGACTCCGGATCCCGGGAGTCCATGCGGGTGAGCTGGTACGAGGGGTATTCAAGCATTGCCACCGAATTCTCCACTCCTCGGGAGGCCGGTTCGGACGCGCCTGAGGAAATGATCTTGGAATCGATATGGAGTTGCATCCCCGTATTGGTCATCGTACCAATTCCGGGCCCTCGGAGCGCTATTCGATGCACTCGTACCGGTCGGTAACCGCATCTGCTGCACGGGTTCGGCGGTAACGACGCAGTCGGCGGTTTCCATGCCGGTGCAAGGCCTCCGCGTCCGCACGCTTGGCGCACACCGACAGGAAGGAGGAACAGGATGTCCCCCAAGCGCACCAAGCGGATCGGCCACATCGGCCGGATCCTCATCGCCGGCGTCGCCATCGCCGCCGTGGTCGCGGTCGCGGTCCTCGCCGACCCGATCGCGGCGGTCGCGTCCGTGCGGATCATCGGCAGGCTCGGCCTGCGGCTCATGGACTGCACCCGCCAGTGCCGCCGCGGCTGACGGCGGAGACGACGACGGGGCGGTGCCATCCGGCACCGCCCCGTCGGGCGTTCTCAGCGCAGGAGGTCGTCCGGCATGAGCTGGACGGGCGGTGCGCCCATGGTGACCACCACGTCGCCTTCGGCCGCAAGGGCCTTCACGGCGGCGGGCACGTCCTCCCATTCGGCCACGAAGACCTTGTCCTCGGAGGGAAGGGCGACGGCGTCGCAGAGCGCCTGGCCGCCTTCGCCTTCGGGGACGGCCTCGCCGGGACCGAAGATCTCCATGACGACCACGCGGTCGGCGAGCGAGAGCGCCTCGGCGATCTCCTCGCGCATCGCGATGGTGCGGTAGACGCGGTAGGGCTGGAAGACCACGACGAGGCGGCCGTCGCCGGCGACCTCCTTGAGGGTCTTGATGGCCTCGGTCATCGCGGTCGGGTGGTAGGCGTACTCGTCGAAGACCGCGTACCCGTCGATCTCGCCGCGTTTCTCGAAGCGGCGCTTGACGCCGCCGAACGCGGCGATGCCCTCGGCGACCGCCTCGGGCTCGAGGCCGATGTACAGGCCCACGGCGATCGCGGCGGCCGAGTTGAGCGCGATGTGCTTGCCGGGCATCGGCAGGTGGAAGCGGCCCAGCAGCTGGTTGTGGGCGAGCACGGTGTAGTCCACGCCGTCCTTGCCCGACTCGACCTCGCCGAGCTGGATGTCGGCGCCGTCCGAGTACCCGTACGTGGCGACGGTGCGGCCCTCGGCGCGGAACTTCCTGGCGAGCGCGAGCGTCCCCGGGTTGTCCGCGCACAGGACGAGCAGGCCGTCCTTGTCCGTGTTCCTGCCGAAGCGCTCGAAGGCCTCGGTGAGGGAGTCCATGTCGCCGTAGGTGTTCAGGTGGTCGACGTCGATGTTGGTGATGATGCCGATCTCGGGGCGGAACCGCAGGAACGAGCGGTCCGACTCGTCGGCCTCGGCCACGAAGTACTCGCCGGTGCCGTGGGCGCCGGTGTGGGCGCCGATGTTCTCGCCGCCGTTCACATAGGACGGGTCGAGGCCGGCGTGCGCGAGCATCTGCGAGATGATCGCGGTCGTCGTGGTCTTGCCGTGCGTGCCGGTGATGACGATCGAGCGGCGGCCGGTCATGGCCGCGGCCAGGGCCTCGGAGCGGTGGTAGACCCGGATGCCGCGCCTGCGGGCCTCGGCCACTTCGAGGTGCTCGTCGTTGTGCGCGGTCGAGCGGACCACGGTGTCGATGCCGTCGAGGTTCGACGCCACGTGCTCGCGGTGGAGCGTGACGCCGAGCCGCTCGAGCTCGGGCAGGCTCGGCCAGTCCTTCAGCTCGGAGCCGGACACGGGCAGCCCGCGGGTCGCGTACAGCCGGGTGAGGCCGTTCATGCCCACGCCGCCGACGCCGATGAACAGCGTGCGGCCCAGGTCCTCGGCCGTGACGCCCTCGTCGATGGGGCTCGTCAGGTCGTTGGGATCGTCGCTCATGCCTGCTCCAGCACTTTCAGTGTGTAGTTGCGCAGCGCCTCGTCGCCGGTGCGGCTGCCGAACGCGGCCGAGGCCCGGGACATCGCCGCGACCCGGTGCGGGTCGGTGATGACCGGGATGAGGTTCGCCTCGATCCAGGAGGGGTTGAGCGCTTCGTCGTCGCAGAACATCGCGCCGCCGGCGTCCACCACGGGACCGGCGTTGCGGTACTGCTCCTTGTTGCCCCAGGGCATCGGGACGAAGACGGTGGGCACGCCGAGGGCGGACACCTCGGCGACGGTCATGGAGCCGCCGCGGGCGAGCACCATGTCGGCGGCGGCGTAGCCGAGGTCCATGCGGTCGAGGTACGGCAGCGTCCGGTACGGGACGGGCAGGCCCTCGGGGATGTGGATCGGCTCGTCGCGGCGCGCGCCGGTGATGTGCAGGACCTGGACGCCGCGGTGCGTGAGCGCCCGGGCCGCACCGGAGACCGCGTTGTTGATCGAGGCCGCGCCCTGCGAGCCGCCGTACACGAACAGGACGGGGCGCCGCGGGTCGAGCCCGAAGTACTGGCAGGCCTGGGCGCGCATCGCGTGCCGGTCGAGGTGGGCGATCTCGGGGCGCAGCGGCACGCCCGTGACGGTGCCCTCGGCGAGGATCGGCGAGGCCTGCGGCAGGTGCGGGAATCCCAGTGCGAGGTTGTCGCTGAACTTGAGCGCCATCTTGTTGGCGACCCCGGGCGGGTCGTTGAACTCGAAGATGACCATGGGGGTCTTGCGCCGCCACGCGGCCAGGTAGGCGGGCACGGCCACATAGCCGCCGAAGCCGACCACCACGTCGGCCTGGACGTCGTCCATGACGTCGCGGGTGGCCTTCATGGCCTTGAGCATCCGCGGCGCGGTGAGGAGCAGGTCGAGGTTGATCTTCCGCGGCAGCTGGTGGGCCGGGACGTTGCGCAGGTCGTAGCCGGCCTTGGGGATGAGGTCGTTCTCCAGGCCCTTCTCGGTGCCGAGGCAGGTGACGCGGACGTGCGGGTCGTGCCGGCGCAGGCAGTCGGCGTAGGCCAGGAGCGGGTAGATGTGGCCGCCGGTGCCGCCGCCGGCGAGGACGACCGATCGAAGCTGAGGCAACGTCATGTCTTTCTGGTCGTAGGTTTCTGGGTGGACTCCGAGTCGGACTCGGAGCGGGGTGCGGGCGGCAGGGGGGCCCACAGCAAGCGTACGAGACGAGAGGGGTTGCGGGCCCGCAGCGCCGTGGCGGCGTCGGGTTCGGCACGTGCGAACCCGGCCAGCATGCCGACGGCCGCGAGGATGACGACCAGCGCCGTGCCGCCGTCGGAGATGAACGGCAGCGGCACCCCGGTCATGGGGATGAGCCCGAGCACGCCGCCGATGTTGATGAAGGCCTGGCCCGCGATCCAGATCGTGACGCCCGCGGCGACGAGCGCCCGGAACGGGTCGTCCGAGCGGCGCGCGATGCGAAAGCCCGTGTAGACGAGCACGGCGAACAGCGCCAGGATCACCAGGCAGCCGACGACGCCCAGCTCCTCGGCGATGAGCGCGAAGATGAAGTCGTTGTGGCCGTTGGGGAGCCAGTCCCACTTCTGGCGGCTCTCGCCGAGGCCGAGGCCGAACCAGCCGCCGTCCGCGATCGCGTAGTAGCCCTGGATGGCCTGGTAGCCCCAGGTGTCCGCGAAGTCCTCGGGCCGCGAGAACGAGATGATGCGCTGCATCCGGTAGCCCTCGAACGCGATGAGGACCGCCGAGCCGAGCAGGCCGATGGCCACGAGCACGCCGAGGATGCGCAGCGGCACCCCCGAGGCCCACAGGAGGCCGAGGAACATCGCCAGGATGATGAGCATCGTGCCGAGGTCGGCGTAGCCGATGATGATGAGCAGCAGGCCGGCGATCGGGAACATCGGGATCGCGAGCTCGCGCCAGGACGCGATGCGCGGGCCGAGGCGCACCAGCGAGTCCGCGGCCCACAGGAGCAGCGCGAACTTGGCGATCTCGGCGGGCTGGAACTGGAAGGGCCCCAGGTCGATCCACAGCTGGTCGGTGGCGAGACCGCCGGTGCCCTCGCCGCCCGCGGCCTCCTGCTGCTTCTGCCGGATCGACATGACGACCAGGACGAGGCCGAGCAGGATCGCGACCACCAGGAGCGGCCGGGACACCGCCCGGTAGGTGCGCGAGGGCAGGCGCTGGGCGATCCAGAAGCAGACGAGGCCGACCACGGCCCACACGACCTGCTGGAGGATCACCGCGAACGGGTCGCCGGTGGCCTCGTAGGACTCGACCATGGTGGCCGAGAAGACCATCACGAGCCCGATGGTGAGCAGGAGCGCCGAAGAGGAGAGCAGCAGGTAGTACGAGGCGAGCGGCCGGTCGAGCAGGCCGCGCAGCAACTCGGTGAACCCGCTCCTCACTCGGCCTCACCCTCGATCAGGGCGCGCGCGGCGGCGGCGAACGCGTCGCCGCGGTGCGCATAGGAGGTGAACATGTCGTAGGAGGCCCCTGCCGGGGAGAGGAGCACGGTGTCCCCCGGTTCGGCCAGTGCCGCGGCGTGCGAGGCGACTTCGGTCATCACCGCATCGTCCTGGCCGTCGAGCACGACCACGGGGAGGCCCGGGGCGTGTCGAGCCAGCGCGTCGGCCACGAGCGCGCGGTCTTGTCCGATGAGGACGGCGCCGCGCATCTTCGGGGCGTACTGGGCGATGAGGCCCTCGACGTCGACGCCTTTGAGCTGGCCGCCCGCGACCCACACGATGGAGTCGTAGGAGGCGAGCGCCGCGGCGGCGGCGTGCGGGTTGGTGGCCTTGGAGTCGTCGACCCAGGTGACGCCGGCGTGCTCGAGGAGGGTGACGTTGCGGTGCGGTTCGGGCACGTACTTGCGCAGGGCCTCGCCGATGTCGGCGTGGGTGACGCCGACCTGGCGGGCGAGGGCGGCCGCGGCGAGGGCGTTGGCGACGTTGTGCCAGCCCGCGGGGTGGACGTCGTCGACCGAGCAGATCTGGACCGGTTCGGGACCGGTGTAGTCGACCAGGAAGCCCAGGGCCACACCGAACTGGCCGCGCTCGGGGTGGTTGAGGGTGAACCCGGTGACCGCGGCGTCGGCGTGCTTGGCGAGGGCGACCACGGACGGGTCGTCGAGGTTGACGACGGCCCGGCCGCCGCGCCAGACGGCGGCCTTGGCCTCGGCGTAGGCGTCGAAGCTGCCGTGCCAGTCGAGGTGGTCGGGGGCGAGGTTGAGCACGGCCCCGGCGGTCGGGGCGAGCTCGGAGGACCAGTGGAGCTGGTGGCTGGAGAGCTCGACCGCGAGGACGTCGAAGGGGCCGTTGGCGGTGTGGACGAGGGGGACGCCGATGTTGCCGACCGCGGCGGTGCGGAGACCGGCGTGGTCGAGCATCGCGGCGAGCATCGTCGTGGTGGTGGTCTTGCCGTTGGTGCCGGTGACGGCGAGCCAGCGCGCGGCGCCGGGTTCGCGCAGGCGCCAGGCGAGTTCGGGCTCGGAGAACGCCTCGATCCCGGCTTCGCCCGCGGCCCGGGCGATCGGGTGGTGGGGCGGGAAGCCGGGCGAGAGCACGACCTGCTCGACGCCGTCGAGGAGCGCGGGGTCGAAGTCGTCGGTGACGACGCAGGTGGCGCCGCGGGCGGCGAGCGCCCGCATCCGCTCGGAGTCCTCGCGGTCGTACACGGTGACGGCGGCGCCGCGGCCCAGGAGGATGTCGGCGCACGCGGCTCCGGCGACGCGGGCCCCGGCGACGAGCACGTTGCCGGCGATCCTCGCCTTCGGCGAAGCTTGCGAGTCGTCAGTCGGCACAGTGCTACCCCGCGATCCGCAGGAAGTCGGCGAAGAAGAAGCCGAGGGCGAGGGCGGTGCAGATGCCGGCGATGATCCAGAAGCGGACCACGATGGTCACTTCGGACCAGCGGTTCTCGCCGAGTTCGAAGTGGTGCTGGATCGGCGACATCCTGAAGACGCGTCTGCCGGTGAGTTTGAAGCTGGTCACCTGGATCATGACGCTGGCGGTGGTGATGACGAAGAGGGCGCCGAGGATCGGCAGGAGCAGGATCGTCTTGGAGGCGAAGGCGAGTCCGGCGATGAGAGCGCCGAGGCTGAGGGAGCCGGAGTCGCCCATGAAGATCTGGGCGGGCGAGGTGTTCCACCACAGGAAGCCGAACATGGCGCCGGCGGCGGCGCCGGCGATGAGGGCGATCTCGAGGGGGTCGCGCACGTCGTAGCAGAGGTTGTCGGCGGGCTGGGGGCCGCCGCACCAGTGGCGGTACTCCCAGAAGCCGATGATCACGAAGGCGACGAACGTCATCATGGAGGCGCCGGTGGCGAGGCCGTCGAGGCCGTCGGTGAGGTTGACGCCGTTGGCGGTGGCGTTGACGAGGAGCACGATCAGGATGACCATGCCGATCTTCGTCAGGGGGATCTCCTGGAGGTCCTGGGTGAAGGAGAGGTACGGGGTGGCGACGGTCTCGGAGATCTTCCCGGAGTCGATGGAACCGGTGTAGTAGACGGCGAGGATGCCGAAGACCGTGGCGGCGATGGTGAGGCCGAGGACCTTCGCGCGGCCGGAGATGCCGCCGGAGTGCTTGCGGCGGATCTTGAGCCAGTCGTCGATGAAGCCGACGAAGCCGCAGGTGACGAAGAGTCCGATGAGGACGATGCCGGTGGCGGTGAAGCCGGTGGGGCGGGTGAGGACGAGTCCGTCGACCTCTTCCGGGAGGGCCATGAGGACGAGGTGGCCGGCGACGTACGCGAGCACCGTGGTGAAGATGAAGACGACGCCGCCCATGGTGGGGGTGCCGGCCTTGGCGAGGTGGGTCTGGGGGCCGTCGGTGCGGATGGGCTGCCCCGCCTTCAAGCGGCGGAAGAGCTTCGCCGCGAGCGGCGTGAGCGCCATGGTGAGCGCGAACGCCACGAACGCGGCGACGATTACGGCTCTCACTGGTCTGTGTCCTCCTTGGCGCGCAAGTGGTCGGCGACGTCCCAGGTCCGGTATCGGGAGCCTTTCACCAGGACGGCGTCGCCGGGGCGCAGCCGGCTGCGCAGCAGCGCGATGGCTGCGGCTTGATCGGGTACGTGGGTCGCGGTGACGCCGTCGGCACCGTCGACGATGGGTTCGGTGCCTGCACCGATGGCGATGACCTCGTCGAGCCCTGCATCGCGGGCCTGCTCGCCGAGGCGGTGGTGGCAGGTCTCGCTCTGCTCTTCGAGGTCGGCCATGAGTCCGAGGACCGCGATGCGGCGGCCCTCGGTGGGGAGCTGCCCGAGGGTGCGGACGGCCGCGCCCATCGAGGCGGGGTTGGCGTTGTAGGAGTCGTCGATGACGGTGGTGCCGTCGGGTCGGGTGAAGACGTCCATGCGGCGCTCGGAGAGCCGACCGGCGCGGGACAGGCCCTCGGCGATCTTCTCGGTGGTCTGGCCGAGCTTCCAGAGGACGCCGGCGGCTGCCAGCGCGTTGTAGACGTGGTGGTCGCCCCACAGGCCCAGTTGGACGCGGGCCTCGCCGTCGGGCGTGACGAGGGTGAAGGCGTGGCGGCCGTCGCCGGGGTCGATGTCGAGGGCGCGGATGTCCGGGCCGTTGTGGAGGCCGAAGCGCCAGGCGGTGGCGCGGGACAGGTCTGCCATGCGGGCGACGCGGGGGTCGTCGGCGTTCACGAAGAGGGTGTCGTCGAGGCCGAGGAACTGCGGCAGTTCGCTCTTGGCCTTCGCGGTGGTCTCGATGTCGCCGAAGCCGTCGAGGTGGGAGATGCCGACGTTGAGCACGACGCCGATCGTGGGCGGGGCGATCTCGCACAGCTGGGTGATGTGGCCGAGGCCGCGGGCGGCGAGTTCGAGCACGAGGTACTCGGTCTCGGGTTCGACGCGGCAGACCGTGTACGGGTGCCCGAGTTCGTTGTTGAAGTTGCCTTCGGTGGCCACGGTGGGGCCGAGGTCGGCGCAGAGCTGGCCGATCAGGTCCTTCGTGGAGGTCTTGCCGTTGGAGCCGGTGACGCCGATGATCCGCGCCTTGGAGGCGGCGGCGACGTGTTTGGCGAGCTTCGTGAGGGCGTCGATCCCGTTGTCCACGTAGATCGCGGGCGTCTCGATCGGGCGGGTCGCGATGGTCGCCAGCGCGCCCTGGGCGGCGGCTTTCGCGGCGAAGTCGTGGCCGTCGACCTTGTCGCCGGGGATCGCCAGGAACAGTCCGCCGGGCCCGGCCTTGCGGGAGTCGAACTCGACGCCGCCGGTGACGACCGCGTCAGGATCGGCGGTCTCGCTGAGCTTGCCGTCCATGACGGCGGCGACCTGGGCCAGGCTCATGGGGATCACGCGGCGGTCTCCTCCTGTTGTGAGTGCGTGCGGTGTTCGGGACTATCACGCTTCAACGTCGTGCGCCGGTTTCACCCTGGCGGCATCGCGTATCGCACGCGCCAGGAGTTCCCGGTCGTCGCCGGCGACGAGGCCGTCGGCGGTCTCGGTGACGGTCTCGTGGCCTTTGCCGAGGAGGGCGATGGTGTCACCGGGCGCGGCGAGCGCGACGGCCGCGTGGACGGCGGTTTCCCGCCCCGGAATATTACGGCAGGGCGTGCCCTGCACGGCGGCTGCCACCTCGTCGCGGATGCGCGCCGGGTCCTCGGTACGGGGGTTGTCGTCGGTGACGATGACCAGGTCGGCGGCGCGAGCGGCGGCCGCGCCCATGAGGGGGCGCTTGGAGCGGTCGCGGTCGCCGCCGGCGCCGAGGACGGCGATGACCTTGCCGGGGGTGGAGTCGCGGAGCGCTTCGAGGACGGCGGTGATGGCCTCGGGCTTGTGGGCGTAGTCGACGACGCCGCGGACCGGGGCGTCGCCGGAGACCAGTTCCATGCGGCCGGGCACGCCGGTGCAGGAGGCGACCCCGGCGAGGGCCGTCGCGGTGTCGACGCCGGCGGCTTCGAGGAGGGCGACGGCGAGCGCGGCGTTGGCGACGTTGTGGCGGCCGGGCATGTTGACCAGGCCGTCGCCTTCGCCGTGCGGGCTCTCGAGGTGGAATCGCTGCGTGAAGCCGTCGGTGGTGATGTCGGAGGCGTAGTAGTCGGCACTGGAGTCGGTGAGGGAGAAGACGAGGTTCTCGTCGTTGGCGAGGGTCGCGACGCGCTTGTCGTCGTCGTTGAGGATCTCGATCGCGGCGCGGCCGTCGAAGAGGCGGGCCTTGGCCTCGAAGTAGTCGTCGAGGTCGGCGTGGAAGTCGAGGTGGTCGGTGCCGAACATGGTGAACCCGGCGGCGCGGAAGCGGCAGCCTTCGACGCGGCCGAGCACGAGGGCGTGGCTGGAGACCTCCATGACCACGTCGGTGACGCCCTTCTCGAGGGCGACGGCGAGGAGGGCCTGGAGTTCGGGGGCTTCGGGGGTGGTGCGGGCGGATTCGATGCGCTCGCCCGCGATGCGGGTCTCGACCGTGCCGATGATGCCGGTGGTGCGCCCGGCGTGGGCGAGTCCGGCCTCCACGAGGTAGGCGGTGGAGGTCTTGCCGTTGGTGCCGGTGATGCCGAGGAGGTTGAGGCGCTCGGAGGGGCGGCCCCAGACGCGGGCGGCGATCTCGCCGGTGAGGATGCGGGGGTCGGCGGCGACGAGGACCGGGAGCACGCCGGCGGCGAGGGTCGCGCCGCGTTCGTCGGTGAGGACGGCCACCGCGCCGCGCTCGGCGGCCTGGGCGCAGAATTCGGCGCCGTGGCGGTTGGCGCCGGGCAGGGCCGCGAAGAGGTCGCCGGGCTCCACGGCACCGGCGGCGAGACTCACACCGGTGATGTCGAAGCCCAGTCGCCCGGCTTCGGGGAGGAGGTCGGCCAGGCCGTCGATTCGGTAGGGAACGGTCGTCTCAGGACGCGGAAAGCTCGGCACGGCCTGACCCTACACCGGCACGCACCGTCTGCGAGCCTTACACCGGCGGGGCGCACCGAAAGCGGTTACGCGTGCTCCGGGCCCCGGTGGTCGGGGTGGCCGACGGGGTTGCGGTCGTGGTCGTCGAGGTTGTCCGACCACGTGCCGAGGAGCTTGTCGAGCTCGGCGGCCTGGTCGCAGTTGAGCGAGTCGAGGAACAGCTCCCGCACCAGCGTGAGGATGCAGGGGGCGGCGTGCTCCAGCCGCTCGGCGCCCGCGTCGGTCAGCTGCACCCAGATGCCGCGGTTGTCGCGCCCGCACTTGCGGCGCTCGACCAGGCCCATCTCGGAGAGCTTGTTGACCTGGTAGGTGACGGCGCTCTTGGCGGTCACGATGCGGTCGGCGAGCTCGCTCATGCGCATCGCGCGCCCGTCGCTGTCGGCCAGGCGCACCAGGATCTCGTACTGGGTGTGGGTGATGCCGTGCTGCTCCTGGAGCCGCCGGTCGATGTGGTGCTCGAGGCGGTGGGTGACGTGGAGGAAGCGGGTCCACACGGCGTTCACGTCAGGGGCGAGCCAGCGGCTCTCGAAGTCTCCCGCGCTCATCGGCGGCCCTCCTTCCTCGGCTTCGGCACCGGCCCTCGCGGCTGGTTCGAATTCGAACAATCCTATCAGCCGGAACGAAGATGAACGGCTCGTGAGTTAGCCACGCCATAGCCGGGGCCGAAACCCGGTAGTTCTGCGACTACCAGTGGTTATGCGCAAAGACCCGGTGCATGAGAGGAATGCTCCCGTTCTAGGCTGTACGCCGACCATCCAGTCCAATCGGCTCCGAGCAACCGAAGGACCCTCAAGCCTTGAACGCCTCCCCCGCGCGCGCCCGCGGCCCGCGATCCCTCCTCAGCGACGCCAAGCGCGTGCTCTCGCTCCCCATCGTGGCGCTCGCCGGCGTGGTCTTCCTGGTCGCGCCCGCCTCGCAGTCCTCCGCGCAGGAAGAGGAGGGCGCCTCGGACGCGCTCAGCGCGGCCATCGCCGCCTACCTCGACGCGCAAGACGAGCTCAACGCGCTCAAGCAGCAGCAGGAGGACCTCGAGCAGGAGCTCGAGGACTCCGAGGCCGAGTCGGTGGCGCTCCAGGCCGAGCTGGACGAGTACGCGTACACGGCGTCGATGACCTCCGAGATCCAGTCCACCGCCGCGCTCATGGCCTCGGGCGATCCGCAGAACGCCGTCGCCGCAATGGAACTGCTGCAGTTCCTCGGCGAGTCCCGCGCCGACCGGTTCAACGAACTGGTGACCCGCCTCCAAGAGATCGAGGCCACCCGCGAGACGCTCGCCGCCAACATCGAGGAGCAGGAGGACACCGCCGAGGAGATGGAGGCGGCCCGCGACGAGGCCGCACTGGAACTCGCGGCCTCCGGCGGCGACGACGCCGTCGGGCCGAGCGCCTCGGACGCGCCCCCCGCCGAACCCGCCCCGCGCAACTCCGACGGGACGCTGCCCGGCGAGGGCTGCTCCGAGGACGACCCGACCACGGACGGCTGCCTGAGCCCGCGCACGCTCCACGCCCTGTCGCAGGCCCAGATCGTCGGGTTCACCCGGTACGTGGCGTGCTACCGGCCGTCCTCCTTCGGCGAGCACGGCAAAGGCCGCGCCTGCGACTTCTCCTCCGAGCCCGACGGCTTCCGCGGCGACGCCCAGGGCGAGGACTTCGAGTACGGGCAGAACCTCGCGGCCTGGTTCGTCGAGAACGCCGACGCGCTCGGCGTGCAGTACGTGATCTGGTACCGCCAGATCTGGATGCCCTCGAGCGGCTGGAAGTCCTACTCCGGCGCGTACGGCGACCCGAACACCGACCACACGAACCACGTGCACCTGAGCATTCGCTGATCGGCGCGCCGGTTGCCATGACCTGGGGCCGAATAGGTCACAGGTGCGAAGTAGACGACGTGTCGCCGCCGCTGTGTACCGTGGTTCCATGAGTTTCGGACCGTCCTCCCTCTCCCGCCGCGGCGCACTCGCGGCCGGAGGCCTCGCCGTCGTCGGCCTCGCGGCGGCCTGCACGAAGAAGGATTCGGGCACGATCGGCGAGGGCGACGACGCGTCCTCCGAACCGCCGCAGAGTGCCGCGAAAGTGCAGATCACACCCGCTGACGGCGCCGCCGACGCCACCGCCGCGACCGAGGTCTCCTGGACCGTCGAAGCCGGCGAGTTCAAGGAGTTCACGCTCACCGACGCCGAAGGCACCGCGGTCGAAGGGGCCATGCACCCCGACGGGACCACCTGGGTCCCCGCCAGCCCGCTCTCATGGGAGACGAGCTACACCGCCACGGTCACCGCCGACGACGCGGCGGGCCTCACCGCCACCGCGACCTCGACGTTCACCACGATCGCCTCCCCCGGCGACCGGGTCGGCATCGAGAACTACCTGCCCGGCGAGGACTCCACGGTCGGCATGGGCGCGATCCTCGCGTTCCGCTTCACCGACCACGAGGTCCCCGAAGACCTGCGGGCCTCGGTCGAGCGGCGCCTCTTCGTCACCTCCGAGCCGGCGCAGGAAGGCTCCTGGCACTGGATCACCGGGCGGGCCCTGGAGTACCGGCCGAAGGAGTACTGGCAGCCGAACACCGCCGTCTCCGTGCGGCTCGCCATCGGCGGCCTCGACATCGGCGAGGGCCGCTACGGCGAGTTCGACGCCGAGACCGCCTTCAACATCGACGCCGAGTCGCGGTACCTGGAAGCGGACAACGACACCAAGCAGATGAAGGCCTACCGCGACGGCTCGATCGTGCAGACCATCCCGATCTCACTCGGCTCGGACACGCCCATCGACGGCCACGACGCGCGCTCCTTCTCCGGCACCATGACCATCATGAGCCGCGAGGAGGAGTCGACCTTCGTCTCCGAGGTGTACGACTACGAGACCCCGGTCAAGTGGGCGATGCGCCTGACCTTCTCCGGCCAGTTCATCCACGGCGCCCCTTGGGCCGCCGACCGGCTCGGCGTCGCCAACGGCTCCCACGGCTGCCTCAACGTCTCCGACGAGATGGGCGAGTGGGTCTACAACTTCGTGCGCTGGGGCGACCCGGTGATCGTGAAGAACACCGGACTCGAAGTGCCGCAGGGCGACGGCTTCACCGCCTGGACCCTCGACTGGGACACGTTCAAGTCGGGCTCGGCACTGCAGTCGTGAGGCAAGGGAAAAGCCCGGCGAGCTTCGGCTCGCCGGGCTTTTCCGCAGCTCGGTTCAGACGGCTTCTTCGGTGCGGACCTTCGGGTCGGCGGCCTGCGGGTGCTCCTCGAGGATGCGGCGGTGCGCCCAGCGCTCCACGAAGAACGAGGCGATCGGCACGGTGCCGCCGAGCATGAGGCCCACCGTCTGCGGCCAGAACTTCCAACCCGCCTGCTGGGCGAGGTGGAAGGCCAGCACCAGGTAGACCATGTAGCAGAGGCCGTGGATCGGGCTGATGACCGAGACCATCGTGTCGTCGTGCGCGAGGTACTTGAGCGGCATCGCCACGAACATGAGCAGGATCAGGAACGTGCCCACGATCCAGGCGACGATCCGGAAGCGTTTCAGAGCGGCGTTCATGCGTGGCTCCCCTGAGCTCTCTGGTCAAGTGACGGTTCGACGGCGGCCGCGCGCGGCTCGTGCTCGTCGCGGCGGGCCGCGACGATGGCGGCTTCGAACGGCGAGGTCATCGGCGGCGGCTCGGGCTTCCCGCGCCGCGTCGCCACGGGGCGGTCCTTGCGCAGTTCCAGGCGCATCTGCCGGATCCACAGCGCGAGCGTGAAGAGCGCGAACAGCGGCCATTCGAAGGCGTAGCCCCAGCTGATGGCGTTGCCGCCCTGCGCGCGGGAGAGCTGCCACCAGCCGAGCAGCCCGAAGGCGACCGTCAACACCACCGCGAAGAAGTGGAGGACGATCCAGGGAGGCGTCAGCAACCGTCGCACAAGGCCAGACTAGGGTGACCGACCCGATGTTGCCGCCGGGGGGCCGGGCGTGGTGACATAGGCCGGTGACTCAGGACCTGCCGCTGCCCGGCGCCGTGAAGGCGTACCCCGAACCCGACGCCGCCGACGTCCGCGACCTCCTCCTGGACTGGTGCGGAGCCGAGGCCGAGGACGCCGACGACGCCGCGAAGGCCCTCGGCGCGCTCGACCCCGGCGCGCGCGAGACCGCCGACCGGCTCTACCAGTCGATCGTCGCCGACATGGGCGGTCGCAAATGGCTGACCTGGCCGAAGCCCTCGGAGGCGCACCCGCTGCTCGGCGTGTACCCGCTGCTCGCGGCCATCCCCGACATGCTCGCCTACCACCGCGAGCACCGCGTCGACGAGGAGCTCTCGCGCCGGCTCCTGCTCGACGTGGGCGAGAAGCTGCGGCTCAACCGCCGGATCTACGGCAGGGCCGGACTCGACGTCGCGCACTGGTTCACCGGCCACCTGCGCGGGGCGCTCTACCAGCTCGGGCGGCTCCAGTTCTGCGTCGAGGGCGACGACGCGAACCCGTTCGTGGGCATGCACATCCGCGGCGAAGGCGGCCCGCTCACGCTCGACGCCGTGAGCGACTCGGTCGAATGGGCGCTGGAGTTCTTCCCGGTCGTCTTCCCCGAGCGCTTCGACGGGCCCGAGGACCTCGTGTTCAAGTGCGAGTCCTGGCTGCTCGACCCGCAGCTGCGCGACTGGCTGCCCGAGCGCTCGAACATCACCGGCTTCGCCGCGCTCTTCGACATCGAAGCGGCCGTCGGGGTGGCGGGCAACCGGACCGACCTGTGGCGCTTCGTCTTCGCGCGCACCGAGAACACGCCGGTCGAGGAGCTGCCGCAGGACAACACCCTGCAGCGCTCGATCATGGCCGGGATCGAGGCCGGCGTGCCGTGGCGCGGGCGCCTCGGCCGCCTCAACCTCGCCAAGCTCGGCCTCTAGACCCGAACGGCAACGGCCGCAACACCAGTATGTTGCGGCCGTTCTTGCGTCCTACTCCCCCGAGCGGGCCTGCTGCCAGGCCTCGCTCGCCACGTAGTGGTTGTCGAAGCGCTCCCCGGACGCCGGGATCTCCTTCGGGTCGGCCTCGCCGGCGACGACGCGTTCGAGCAGCCGGTAGTAGTCGAACCGGTCGGCGGCCGGCGTGAACACGGCGAGGACGTCGGCGTCGTGCCCGGCGGCGGCGCCGAAGGCGTGGGGCAGGCCCGCGGGGATCGTGATGAAGTCCCCGGCCTCCAGGACGATGACCTCGTCGCCGGTGAGGACCTGCAGTCTGCCCGAGATGACGAACAGCGATTCGCTCGTGCCGGTGTGGAAGTGCGAGGGCGCGCCGTCGCCGCCGTTGGGGAAGGTCGAGCGGTGGACCGAGAGGGCCCCGCCGGTCTGCGAGGAGTCGGCCAGCAGGGTCATGACCGACTGCTGGGCGTGGGCGAGGCGCTCGGCGGTGGCGGCGCGGGCGATGACGGGGGCGGGAACGGTGGTGCTCATGGGGTTCTCCTCTGGTGGTCGTTCCGGCCCTCGCCGGAACTCATATCTAGATATTACATGTCTAGATAAGGCTGCGCAAGGGAGGGGTGCGTGCCGAACCTCATGCCCAGAGACGGAACAAGTCGGCTGGGTCGCTCGCAAACCAGGACAGCTAAGATCGAGGTTATGAAGATCAGCGAAGGCGTCGAATGGGCCGCGCACTGCTGCCTGCTCCTGGACTGGATGGGCGTCGACGCGCCCGTCTCGACCGCCCGGCTCGCCGCCGGGTACGGCCTGCCCCCCGCCTACCTCAACAAGCAGCTCCAACCGCTCGTCAAGGCCGGCATCCTCACCTCCACCGCGGGCAAGAAGGGCGGCTTCCGCCTTGCCAAGGGCCTCAAGGACATCACGCTCATGGACGTCCTGACCGCCATCGAAGGGCCCGCCGAGGCGTTCCAGTGCGCCGAGATCCGGCAGCACGGCGTCTGGGGCGACGAGCCCGCCTCGGCGTTCCGCGCCCCCTGCGCGATCGACACCGCCATGCGCGGTGCCGAACTCGAATGGCGGCGCGCACTCGCCGCGCAGTCCCTCGCGGCGATCCAGCAGAACGCCGAACTGCAGGCCCCGAACCTCCGCACCCAGGTTCAAGAGTGGTACCGCGAGCCGAGGCCATAGGCTGTCGGTATGCGGATCGTCATCGCCGGGTCGAGCGGCTATCTCGGCAAGCCCCTGATGGATGCCCTTGAAGGCCTGGGCGAAGGCCACGACCTCGTGCGGCTGGTGCGCCACCGCCCCGACGAGGAGAACGAGATCGTCTGGGACCCGTACCAAGGGCCGCTGGACCCGCAGATCCTCGACGGGGTCGACGCGGTCGTCAACCTGTGCGGGACCAGCGTGGGCGGCAGGCGCTGGAACGCCGCGTACAAGAAGCGCATCGAGACCAGCCGGGTCGTCCCGACCACGGTCCTCGCCGATGCGGTGGCCGCCGCGAAGGTTCCGGTGATGGTGAACGCCTCCGCGGCCGGCTGGTACGGCGACCGCGCCGACGTCGAAGTGGACGAATCGACCCCGGCGGCGGCCGACTTCCTCGGGCGGCTCTGCCTGAAGTGGGAGTCGGCGGCGGCCGCGGCGGAGGAGTCGGGCGCGCGGGTGGTCAGACTGCGGACCGGCCACGTGCTCGGCCCGGGGAGCGTCCTGCTCGACCGGTTCGTACCGGCATGGAAGTGCTTCCTGGGCGGGCGGTTCGGCAGCGGACGCCAGTACATGCCCTGGATCTCATTGCGCGACTGGGTCGGCGCGGCGGTCACCGCCATCGAGGACGAATCAATCCGTGGCCCGGTCAACATGGTCGGCCCGACCCCGATCACGAACCGCGAGTTCGCCAAGGCCCTGGGCGCGGCGGTCCATCGCCCGACCCCGTGGATCATCCCCGGCTGGGCGGTCAAGGTCGTCGCGGGCGAGGCCGCGATCGAACTCCTGCGCGGTGCCCGGATCAAGCCGGGCGTCTTGCAGGCCAACGGATTCGAGTACCAGGACCAGACGCTCTTCGAAGCCCTGAGGTACGCCCTCAACGACTGACAAGTCCTCATCAGCGCCGCACTCGAGACCGGTCCCCGGATGTGGGGCCGGTCTCGAGCCCTTTGCGAACGCCGCGCGATCCGATAAGTTGAACATGTTCAACTGAACATGTTCAACTAATCCCCTCGTAAAGGATCGACGATGCCCGCACCAGAACCGGCTGAACCCGACCGCCAGCAGTCGGACACCCCCGATGTCGAAGAACCGATCCTGGTCCGGCCCGTGCCCCCTCACCCCTGGCCCAAAGCCATCAGCACCGCACGGTCGCTTACCGGCATACAGGTCGCGCTGGTCATGATCTGCGGAAACTGCTCCTTCGGGCTTCCGCTCCTCGGCGCGATCGCCTGGGTCACCGAGCGACTCAGCCAACATGGGAACGCCGACGATTACGTGATTCTCTGGACCTGGGTCGTCGGCTTCGCGGCGATCGTCACCTACGCCTACTTCACCAATCGCTGGGCCGGCCGGGCGGACCGCCGGGCGCGGACCACGATCATCATCGGAACGGCGGTGCTGGTCGGATTCACCGCCTTGACCATCGGGTTCGTGACCATGTTGGATCCGCAATTGATCAAGTTCGTCCTCATTGCCGCCGCACCCTCCCTCATCCTCCAGGCGGTCGTCCTGCGATGCGTCTACGGCGGGGAAGGCCGCGACTGGTTCGGCGACGACGAAGCGGTGCGGACGGACGGCTGAACCCCAAGGGGCCTGCGGCGGACCAGGGCCGCAGCCGTCGTCGCCTTGGTCGTGCTCGCCACGGTCGCCTCCAATTCGGGGGGACCCGCGATGACGTTCTTGGCATTCCCGTGGTTCACGCACCAGGTCGCAACCATCGTGCGGCTGTTCACGCCCAGCGCGAACCTCTGGTTCCGGTACGGCGTGGGTCGCACGGCTGTGTACGCGGACCGGGCTGGTAGCGACGCGGTCTTACACTTGGTGACCCGCCTTCGAAGGACCCGCCCATGTACACGCCGCCCGCCACACCCCTGCCCCCGGAGCTCCTGCACCGCAAGCCCGGGACGGTCACCGCCGCCCAGGTCATGCTCTGGCTGCAGTTCTCGTTCCTGATCTGCTGCGGGGCGGGCAGCGGGCTGACCGCCATGTTCTGGTCCGAGGCGCTGAACTTCAGCGACTTCGGGTTCGAGGACGACCTTTCGCAGGGCTTCGAGAACCTCGCAGCGCTCGTCACCCTCGTCATCGCGGCGACCATCGCGCTGGTGATCCTCTTCGGCATCCTCGCGGTCAAGATCGGCGCGGGCCGCCGCTGGGCGCAGATCGTGACCATCGCGGTCATGCTGCTGGCCTTCGTGTCCGGGTTCATCGGGATCTACACCGGTTTCGAGACGAGCAGCGACGTGGGCGCGCCCGCCGACGGCACGCGCCTGATCTGGACGCTCCTCAGCCTCGCGATGCCGCTCGTGACCCTGATCTGCCTGTTCACGGGCTCGGCGAACCAGTGGTTCCGCCAGCGCGGGCGCGAACCGCTCAGGGGGCTGCCGCCGCAGAGCCCTCCGGCAGGTCCGTACCGCTCGTACTGAGCGCCTCGCCGAGGGCGGCGATGTTGTCGCCGATCGCTTCCGGGTCGCCGATGCCCTCGACCATGAGGAGCTGGCGGCGGACGCCGGTCTTCTCGGCGGAGGCGGCGAGCCGTTCGGCCACGTGGTCGGCCGGTCCGACGGCGTGACGTTGGATCATCCAGTCGACGTAGGCGGCGTGGTCGCGTTCGCCGCGCCCCGGTTTGAGGCTCACGTACTGGCCGACGCCCCTGGTCAGGAGTTCCGTGAGGGACGACCGCAGGCGGCCCACCGTGTCGGGTGTGTCGGCGATCTGCGCGAGGTGCGTGGAGACGTGCTCGGCGGCGTCGGGGTCGAATCCGGCGGCTTCGGCTTCGTGCCGCCAGGCGTTGAGGAGGGCGACGTGGTCGTCGTCGGGGGCGTGCATCCCGAGCAGGAGCGGGAGGCCGTGGCGTCCGGCGAGACGGGCGGTGCCTTCGCCGGTGGCGGCGACCCAGACGGGGCGTCCGGTGCCGGGGGGCATGACGCGCACGGGCAGGACGTCGAAGAACTCGCCGGCGTGGGCGACTTCGGCGTCGCCGGAGAGCCAGCGTGTCAGGAGTCCCAGGCTCTCTTCGAAGCCGCGTTCGTACCGGTCGAGGCTGGAGTCGAAGACGTCGAGGTCGATCCAGGGGCCGCCGCGTCCGACGCCGAGGCGGAAACGGCCGGGGGCGAGGGCGTCGAGGGTGGCGGCCTCCTCCCCGAGGGCGACCGGGTGGCGGTTGGAGAGGACCGCGACGGCGGTGCCGATCTGGAGGCGCTCGGTGGCGGCGAGGAGGTGGGCGGCCATGAGCGTCGCGGAAGGGCTCGCACCGTACTCGATGAAGTGGTGCTCGGCGGTCCACACGCCGTCGAGGCCGGCTGTTTCCGCTTGCCGCGCATAGGAGACGACTCGGCGGAGTGCCGCCGCCGGTGCGATGCCGGGGAACACTCCGCCGAGGAGGAAGAGATCGTGTGCGGTCATCCGCTCACTCTATGGGCCGTCCTTTTTGATGAACAGCCTTAATGGCGCAGCATCTCCGCGACGAGGAACGCGAGCTCGAGCGACTGCTGCGTGTTGAGCCGCGGGTCGCAGGCGGTCTCGTAGCGGTCGGAGAGCTGGTCGTCGCGGATCTCCTGGGCGCCGCCGACGCATTCGGTGACGTCCTCGCCGGTGAGTTCGATGTGGATGCCGCCGGGGTGGGTGCCGGTCTGGCGGTGCACTTCGAAGAAGCCGAGGACCTCGTCGACGACCTGGTCGAACGCGCGGGTCTTGTAGCCGGAGGCGGATTCGTAGGTGTTGCCGTGCATGGGGTCGCACTGCCAGACGACCTTGCACCCGGCGGCCTGGACCTTCTCCACGATGGGGGGCAGGACGGTGCGGACGTTCTTGTGGCCCATGCGGGTGATGATGACGAGCTTCCCGGGGATGTTGTCCGGGTTGAGCTTCTGGCACATCTCGACGACGCCTTCGGGCGTGGCGCCCGGGCCGATCTTGCAGCCGACCGGGTTGGCGACGCGGGAGAGGAAGTCGATGTGGGCGCCGCCGATCTGGCGGGTCCGCTCGCCGTTCCACAGCATGTGGCCGGACAGGGCGTAGGCCTTGCCGTTGAAGATGCGGGTGAGCGCCCGGTCGTACTCGATGGCGAGCATCTCGTGGGAGGCGAAGACCTCGGCGGTGTGGAGGTTCTCGTCCTCGACGCCGCAGGCGGCCATGAAGCGCACGGCGCGGTCGATCTCGCGGCCGATGGCCTCGTAGCGCTCGCCGGCCGGGGAGGTGCGCACGAAGTCCTTGTTCCAGTCGTGCACGGCCATGAGGTCGGCGAGGCCGCCGCGGAGGTAGGCGCGGAGCATGTTCATGGTGGCGGCGGAGTTGGCGTAGGCGCGGATCATGCGCTGCGGGTCGCAGACGCGGGCCTCTTCGGTCGCTTCGAGCGAGTTGAACATGTCGCCGCGGTAGACGGGCAGGCCGAGCGAGTCGAGCGCGGCCGAGCGCGGCTTGGAGTACTGGCCGGCGACGCGGCCGACCTTGACCACGGGCAGCGAGGCGCCGTAGGTGAGCACGACCGCCATCTGCAGGAGCGTGCGCATGTTCGCGAGCACGTGGTGCTCGGTGTTGTCGATGAAGGTCTCGGCGCAGTCGCCGCCCTGCATGAGGAAGGCGCGGCCTTCGCAGACCTCGGCGAGGAGCTCGCGGAGGTGGTCGACCTCGTAGGGGGCGACGATCGGCGGGACGCCGGCGAGGACCCCGGCGACGTCTTCGACCTCGGCGTAGTCGTCCCAGGGGGGAACCTGCTCGCGGGGCAGGTTCCGCCAGGCGTCGAGCTGATAGCGCTCGGCTTCCTCCGCGTCGGCGACGACGGGAACGAGGCCAGGGTTTCGCAGATCATGCCATTGGCGGTTCACGCGGTAATCGTACGTGGCGGCGGCGCGGGGGCACCACGATGATTTGCGTGTCTCAATGGGTGAACCCTCACAGGCGCGGGCGGGCGGCGCGACACACCGGGACCGGTGAGGACATCCCACCTTTGGGGGCGCGTCTAGGCTGGCCGGGTGCGCGAGACGACTATTGATGACTGGCTGACCGACCTCGCTTCGGAGCTTCCGGCTCCCGGCGGCGGCGCGGCGGCGGGGATGAGCGCGGCCATGGCCGCCGCCCTGGTGTCCATGGTGTGCAACCTGACGATCGGGAAACCGAAGTTCGCCGAACACGAGGCGGTGATGCGGGAGGCCCTGGCCGAGGCCGAGCGGCTGCGCGGGGAGGCGCTGCAGCTCGCGGAGGACGACGCGGAGGCGTTCTCGGGCGTCGTGGCCGCCTACAAGCTGCCGAAGTCCTCCGATGCGGAGAAGGCGGCGCGGACCGCGGCGATCCAGGCGGGCCTGGTCGAGGCCGCGGCGGTGCCGCTCGCGGTCGCGAAGGTGTCGGCCGAGGTGATCAGGCTGTCGGGGCGGGTCCTGGAGGGGTCCAACCCGAACGTCCTGTCGGATGTGGCCGTGGCGGCTTCGGCGGCGAAGTCGGCGCTGGAGTCGGCGGCGCTGAACGTGGACATCAACGTGGTCGCGATCAAGGACCCGGCGGAGCGGGAGCGGCTCGCGAGCACGCTCAACGAGGCGCTTCAGGCGAAGGTGCAGGCTGAGGCGATCATGCAGATCGTGGCGAAGAGGATTCGGGCATGAGTGACATCGACGGGCGCGCGGTCGCGTCGGACATCCGCGCGGCGGTCGCCGCCGACGCGGCGCGGCTGCGCGAAGAGGGCATCGTGCCGACCCTGGCGGTCGTGGTGCCGACGGACGACGAGGGCACGGCCTGGTACGTGCGCTCGATCCGCAAGGCCGCGGAGAAGGAGGGCATCGACTGCAGGGTCGAGCACCTCAAGGACCCCGGCAAGGACGAGATCACCGCGAAGCTCCAGGAGCTCTCCGCGGACCCGTCCGTGCACGCCGTCATCTGCCAGACGCCGCTGCCGGAGGGCGTGACCCTGTCGCAGGTCGGCGGGTACATCAGCCCTTATAAGGACGTGGACGGCGCGAACTCGGAGAGCCTGGGCCGCCTGGCCGCCGGGCTGCGGACGTTCGCCCCGGCGACGGCCGCGGCGGTGCTGGAGCTGCTCAAGCGCGAGGACCTGGTCCTCGAGGGCGCCAAGGCGGTCGTGGTCGGTCGGTCCACCGTGGTCGGCAAGCCTGCGGCGCTGCTGCTGCTGAACGAGTCGGCGACGGTGACCGTGTGCCACTCGCGCACGAAGGACCTCGCCGCGGTCTGCCGTGAGGCGGACGTGCTCGTAGCGGCCGTGGGCCGCGCCGGGATGATCGGCGCGGACTTCGTGAAGCCGGGCGCCACCGTGATCGACGTGGGCACCAACCCGACCGAGGACGGCGGACTGGTCGGCGACGTCGACTACGACTCGGTCGCCCCGGTCGCCGGCAGGCTCACCCCGGTCCCACGCGGCGTCGGCCCGGTGACCACCGCGCTCCTGCTGCGCCACACGGTGATGGCGGCGGAGCTGACGAAGACCCACGGCTAGGCGGCACCACAAGAGGCATCGAGGCCGACCACCCGGACAGGGAGGTCGGCCTCTGTCGTGCACGCCGAACGCGGTCGGTGCCGTAGGGCCCTGCACCTGCACGGCGCCGCAAGCGTTCGCCGCGGCCGGCCCCCGGTATCGACGCTAGCGAGGCATACCTGAAGGGGCGCTGAAGCATCTGACGGCCCCTGCCGTCTCATGCTCGGTCGAGGCAGTCGGCCAGGGCCGGGAGGAAGTCCATGAAGCGGGCGCGCTGCTGGTGGGTGTCGGCGCCGGTGCCGTCGCTCTTCCAGGTCACGAGCCAGCCCTCCTTCGCCGCCCACGACCAGCGGAACAGGTCCAGGCCCGCGGCCTCCGCCGCGGCGGCGACCTTCATCGCGCGGACCGGGTCGTCGGTGTGGAGCTGCCGGGGCACCGGCCGGAAGAACCGGTCCAGGGCGTCGGCGGTGAACCGCCCGATGCGGCCGCGCTGGCGCGGCTGCGGGCGGGGCAGGTCCGGCAGCGCGATCGCCTGGTAGCGCGCCCTGCGCGGATGCCAGTTCCCGGCCATCGCGGCGTCGCCGTCGAGGAGCCGGTGCTGCACCATGTCGGGTCCGGCGCGCCGCAGCCGGACGGCATTGCACCGCAGCTGGTAGATCGAGCCCGCGGCCGTCGCGTCGAGCGCGCTGAACCCGAAGGCGGGGCGGCCGCCCCACACGCCGTGCATCCACCCGCGCACATGCGCGACCGGGAATCCAAGGCGCCCAAGGTCATCCAGCACCACCGCGGTCTCGCCGCCCAGATCCTCGGACTGGAGTTCGGCGCGGAACGCGAGCCGGTACTTGCGGGCGAACTGCTGCCAGCCCGCGAGCGCGGCGCGGGCCTCGCGTTCGGCCGCCGGGTCGAGCCCGGTCTCGGTCGCGAGCACGGCTCCCGCCCGTTCGGCGCCGCTCTGGCCGACCTGACCCACCACAGGTTCCTCCCACTGTCGATTCACGAGCACTGTATGGCGGCGGGGCAAGGCCGTCCTCCCCCAATTCGCGCCGACATGCGCCCGGCACCGGCACGCCGCCGCTCCGGCCTCCGGAACGAGTGCCGTGGCCTCGGAAAATAACTCCAAGTGGCGGATACCCGACAGACACACACGATTGCCGGACGTAGCGTTAAGGCTTCCCACGCAGAGGAGGTTGCGTATGACACGTCGTCTCGCATTCGTGGCGACCGTCGCCGCCATGATCGTCTCGGTCTCGAGTCCGGCGATGGCGTTCCAGCACGACAGGGTCCAGAACCCGGTGGTGCACTGGGCACTCGACATCGCGATCCTCGCCATCGTGGTCGCTCCGATATGGACGGCCCTGCTTTGGGGCAAGGGACGCAGCAAGTGGCTCCTGGCAGGCCTGATCGCCTTCGTGCAGCTGCCGGTCGCGGTCCTCGGCTTCTCACCGAGCGCCTCGGCACTGTTCGCCGGCAGCGGGCTGTTCCTCGGCCTCGCGCTCACGACCGCCGCGATCTGGTACACCCGCAGGGTGACCCGCCAGGAGCGGGCCGCTCGGCTCGCCCAGGAGGAACTGCCGGGCGAGGCCGCCTGAGCCGAGGGCGAAACCGGTGAGCCGGTCGCCGTCGCGCAGCAGCCGGAACACCGGGCAGCCTTGGAAGGGACCGTCGAAACCGCCGGTCGCGGGGTTGCGGTAGGCGTGCCACGAGCAGTGCGCCTCGCCGACCCAGCCCCAGGCCCGGTGCGTCTCGGCCCCGCCGAAGCGGTAGACGCCGACACTGAGGGTCCGGTCGCCGACCGGGCGCCGGTAGAAGTCGGCGTCCAGACCCGGCACGGGAGTCGTCTCGAAGTCGATGTCCGGCAGGGTCTTGTGATACGTGAAATCGGCGAGATGCGGGATCTCGCCGATTTCCTCTAGAGAAGCCACGGGCACACCTGGTCTAACGACCGGGCGTGCCCGTGGTTGCGCTCTGACAGTGCTTTATGGCCGGTCCGGCTTCAGCTCCCCTTCAGGTTCCCCCCACTACTGTGGAAAACCGGGGGGCCTTCCCCAGGGCCCGGCAATGCTTTCGGTGTGCCCGTCGGCTACACGCCGAAGAACACCTCGGCGTCGGCGTAGCGCTCGACCGGGACGGTCTTGAGCACGTCGGTGCCTTCGTTGATCGGGATGCGCACGACGTTGGTGCCCTGGAGCGCCATCATCTTGCCGAAGTCGCCCTCGTTCACGGCCGCGGCGGCCTCGAGGCCCAGGCGGGTCGCGAGCACGCGGTCGAACGCGGTCGGGGTGCCGCCGCGCTGCAGGTGGCCGAGGATGATCGCGCGGGTCTCGATCTCCGCGCGCTCCTTGATCTCCTTGGCGACCCAGTCGCCGACGCCGCCGAGCTTGACGTGGCCGAACGCGTCGACCTCGCCGTCCTTGAGGACCATGCCCTCCTGGGCGTGCGCGCCCTCGGAGACGGCGACGATGGTGGCCTTGCCGGCCTCCTTGCGCTCCTTGACGAAGTTCGCGACCTTCTCGATGTCGAACGCGACCTCGGGGATGAGGGTGACGTTCGCGCCGCCGGCGATGCCCGCGTGCAGCGTCATCCAGCCCGCGTGGCGGCCCATGATCTCGACGACGATGCAGCGGTCGTGCGAGTCGGCGGTCGTCCACAGGCGGTCGATGGCCTCGGTCGCGATGTTCACCGCGGTGTCGAAGCCGAAGGTGTAGTCGGTGCCCGAGAGGTCGTTGTCGATCGTCTTCGGCACGCCCACGCAGTTGACGCCGTCGGCGGTCAGCTTCGTGGCCACACCCAGGGTGTCCTCGCCGCCGATCGCGATGAGCGCGTCGACGCCCAGCGCGGCCATGTTCTTCTTGATGGCCTCGACGCCGCCCTCGATCTTGTAAGGGTTGGTGCGCGAGGAGTGGAGGATCGTGCCGCCCTGGTCGAGGATGTTCTCGACCGAGTCCCAGTCCAGGGGCTGGGTGATGCCCTCGATGGGGCCCCTCCAGCCGTAGCGGAAGCCCACGAACTCGTGGCCGAATTCCTTGCTGCCCTTGCGGACCGCGGCACGGATGACCGCGTTGAGACCGGGGCAGTCACCGCCGCCGGTGAGCACGCCAATGCGCATGTGTCTTACTCCCTGGAGTGAGGACTGGTAACTGGGCGGCCCCATTGCCGAAACACGCCCAGCCTATATCGGCGACCGGGGGCGGCGACCAGGGGTTCGGCAGGTCCGTCTAGCGGCGCGTATCGACCGGGCCGTACGCGGCGCGCTCGGCGCGGAACCCCTCGAGGGCCTTCCAGCGGGCGAGGTTGAGCCTGGCGTCGGTGAGCGCGTCGTGCATGTCGGCGTCGGGCGTCGTCGGCAGCTCGGGACGGCCGAGGTCCTCCCAGCGCTGGCGCAGGTCCTTGGTCATGCGCGGCAGCGCCCGCGGCAGCTCGGGCATCGTGCCCCACAGCTGCGCGAGCACGACGTGGTCGTAGGCGCCGATCCAGGCCCACAGCTCGACCCGCTCGCCGGGGTGGGAGCCGGTCTTCCGGCGCACGGGCGAGACGAGGAACTCGTAGAGCTCGTCGCGGATCGTGGCGCGGTTCTTCCACAGCGAGCTCGCGGGGGGCGGGAGCTTGTCGAGGACGTTGCGGCGCACCCAGTCGATGGCGCGGGAGGGGTCGAACTCGGTCGACACGGCGTAGTACTCGCGACCCTGCTCGTCGACGACGGCGATCGAGACCAGTTCGATCGTGCGACCGTCCTCGATGAACTCGCAGTCGTAGAAGTATCGGTACGCCACGCATCGGCCTTTCGTATGATCTCGAGCGGTCTTTTTCGGCCGTTCTTGGACCCCACCCGTATGTCGCCGGACTGGAGTCGACGCTACGCCATACGATCATGCAGCCGGAATCTGACCTCGCGATCCGCACGCGGGCGATGCGATACCGGACAATCGACGCAAAAGCACGTAGACTTGATCGTACACTCGGTCGAGCGACAAGTGCGCCGTCTGGACACATGGCCCAACGGAGCGTGAAGTTTCCGACACCGGGCTCTGTACAACGACGGAAAAGACAGCGATCATCGGAGGGAACCCGCGGACCCGGGACCCACCGAAGGGGGAGAACTATGGGTGTCAGCCCATCTGAAGACCCGCTTGCAGGCGTCGCCATGTTCGCCGGCCTCGACCCGCAGGCACGGCGGCAGATCGCGGGGGTGGCGGTACAGCGCCACTACCGGCGTGGGCACCTCCTGTTCTTCGAAGGCGAGCCGGGCGAATCACTCATCATGATCCGGTCGGGTGCGGTGAGCGTGTTTCGCACCGCCGCGACCGGCGAGCGCGCGATGCTCCACGTCGCCCGCGCCCCCGAGGTGCTCGGGGAGGTCTCCCTGCTGGACGGATCGCCCCGGTCGGCCAGCGCGGAGGCGCTCGAGGACACGTCGGCCCTGGCGCTGGCGCGGTCGTCGTTCCTCGAACTGGTGCACGGGAACCCGAAGATGCTGGACGCGGTGCTGCGGTCGATGGGCATGATCGTGCGGCGGCTGACCGAGCAGTCCTCCGACCACGTGTTCCTGGATCTACCGGGGCGGGTGGCGAAGACGCTGGTGCGGCTGGCGGAGCAGCATTCGTCGCCGATGACGACGATCGAGTTGAACCAGACGCAGCTGGCGGAGATGGCCGGCGGTTCGCGCCAGAGCGTGAACCAGGCGATCGGGATCTTCGCGAACCGCGGCTGGCTGCGCACGGAGGGCCGCAAGATCGTCGTGGTGGACCTCCCGGCGCTGCGGCGGCGGGCAGGCTTCGGCGGAGCCGAATAAAAAAGTATGGTGGCGGAGCCGAATAAGAAGCATGGTGGCGGAGCCGAATAGAAGGCGCAGTCGCGGAGCCGAATTAAGCAGCACCGTGGCGGAGCCGAAGAAGGCACAGCGACGGAGCCGAACAGCAAGCACAGCGGTGGGTTCGAAGAAGAATTACGGTGGCGGAGCAAACCACCGCGGCAGATCCGAATAAGGCGCCGGACGACCCCGACCCCGACGGCTACTGCTTGTCCTTGAACTTCGCGGCGTACTCGTCGACGTAGTCCTGGCCTGAGAGCGCCCTGAGGGCGTCCATGACCTCGTCGGTGACGGCGCGCTCGATGAAGCGGTCGCCCACGAGCTCGCGGTAGCGGTTGAAGTCGAGCGAGGGCCCGAACCTGATCTTGACGCGGCCGATGCGGGGGATGCGCTTTCCGATGGGCTGCAGTTCGCCGGTGTTGAGCATCGCGACGGGGACGACCGGCGAGCCGGTCTGGAGGGCGAGGCGCGCGACGCCGGTCTTGCCGCGGTAGAGGCGGCCGTCGGGCGAGCGGGTGCCTTCGGGGTAGATGCCGAAGAGGCGGCCTTCGGAGAGGACGCGCTTGCCGGTGTCGAGCGAGGCGCTGGCGGCGTCGCCGCCGGCCCGGTCGACGGGGATGGCGCCGACGGCCTTCATGAAGGTGCGCACGAACCAGCCTTTGAAGCCGGTGCCGGTGAAGTACTCCTCTTTCGCGATGAACGTGACCCGGCGTTTGACGACCAGGGGCATGAAGAAGGAGTCGGTGACGGCGAGGTGGTTGGAGGCCAGGATCACCGGGCCGTCCTCGGGCACGTGTTCGAGCCCTTCGACCTGCGGCCGGTACACGACCCACAGCAGCGAGCCCAGCGTCGCCTTCAGCACCCAGTAGATCACGCGTTCAAGCGTATCGGTACCGGTCAATCCGTCTGACGTCGAACGCTCCCCGGTGCCCGTTCGGTGCGGCGGGGTGTCCCGCGCGGTGGCGATGGGCGGCGGACGCGTGCGAGAATGGGCAAGCGGCGCGAAACGGGACCGCCCGGCCGTGCGGCCTGCGGGCCGTGCACGAGCCCTTGCGGTTTCCGCGCCCCGTCATTCAGCTACCCGGGAGGCGACGTGACGAACGATTCCGAGGAGTTCACGTTCGACCTCGGTGCCGACGCCAAGGCCACGATGGTGCTGTGCCACGGGTTCACCTCCGATCCGGCGAGCATGCGCCCGTGGGGCGAGTACCTGCGCGACCAGGGCTTCAATGTGATCTCTCCGCTGCTGCCGGGCCACGGCGACACGTGGCAGGTGCTGGCGAAGGCGACGTGGCAGCAGTGGTACGCCCGGCTCGAGCAGGCGCTGGACGAGGCGCTGGCGCTGGGCCGGCCGGTGTTCGCGGGCGGCCTGTCGATGGGCGGCTCGCTGTGCCTGAGGCTGGCCGAGCAGCGCGGCGGCGACCTGTCGGGGCTGGTGCTGGTGAATCCGGCGATCTTCGACGACAAGCCGCAGGGGTTCCTGGCGCCGGTGCTGCGGTACGTGATGCCGAGCGTGGCTTCGATCGGGTCCGACGTGAACAAGCCGGACGTGCGGGAGAAGACGACGTCGCGGACGCCGGTGGCGGCGTATGCGTCGCTGCGGCGGTTGTGGCAGGTCACGCGGCCGGAGCTGGCGCGGGTGACGGTGCCGCTGCGGATCTTCACGAGCGCGGAGGACCACGTGGTGAGTCCGCGCAACAGTGCGGTGATCCGGGCGGGCGTGCGTTCCAAGGATGTCGAGTCGACGGTGCTGCCGCGGAGCTTCCATGTGGCGACGCTCGACTACGACGCTGAGACGATCTTCTCCGGGAGTGTCGAGTTCATGAGCCGGCAGGTGGTCAAGACCCGAGGTGTCCATGACTGACCGCAGTGAGCAGGAGGGCAACGGCGAGCCCGAGAGCAGTGAGCAGGGCGGCGGGAGCGGCCGTGAGGAGTTGCGTCCCGAAGACGTCGACCGGCGCTTCAACGAGCTCATCAAGGGCTTGGGGGACACCGGGAGCGGGCTCGTGAAGGGGCTCGACGCCGAGGAGCATCCGACCGAGGTCGTGCCGATGACGCCTCCGGTGGCGTCGTCTTCGTCGGACGACGAGCCGACGCTGCTGGACCTGTGGGACGCGGAGCTGCCGGACGACGACGACGAGGACGACTACGAACCGCCGGAGCCGCCTCCGGTGCCGTGGCCGAGCCTGCCGGCGGTCGGCGGCCTGCTGCTCATCATCGGCGGCATCACGCTGCTGGTGAATCCTGGCATCGCGCCGCTGGGGACGAATCCGGGGCGCCTGGTCGGGTTCGTGGGGTTCCTGATCGGCGTGTGGCTGCTCATCAGCCGCCTGCGCCCGGACAAGGAGCCGGACGACACCGACGACGGCGCGGTCGTATAAGGCGCCCGGCCTTCCGGGCGCTGCCCCGAACGGGTGAATCTTCGGAAGCGGCGGGCCTGGCCCGATCCGGCTTCAGCTCGGCTTCAGGTTCGCCTGGTTAGCGTCGAAACCGGGGGCCTTTCCCTGCGCCTGCACGGACACTCGGCGTGCACCGAAACGGCGGGCGCCCTCCTCCCGACGACCGGCTTCAGCTTCGCTTCAGGTCGCTTCAGCTCGGCTTCAGGTTCGCCTCGGTACCGTGGAAAACCGGGGAACCAAACCCAGCCCGCCGCAGTGCTTTCGGCGTGCGCCGGGATCGCTACTTCTGTGCGTCGAGCCAGGACAGGACCGTGTCGAGGAGTCCTTCGGCGGCGCCGCCCTTGAACACGTCGTCGGGGGCGCCCGCGAAGGTCAGCGGCGTGATGCCGTACTCGTCGGCGACCGTCTGGACCTCCTTCGACTGCGTCTCGGACTCGCCCACCACCAGCAGCACCGGCGGCTCGCCCACCGGTTTCGGGAGCTGCTTCGGGAAGCCTCGCGGCGACACGAGCACCAGGCCCGCCGCCGGGTAGCGCCCGGCCGCCAGCGCGGCCCACGCCGCCCCCTCGCCGTGTCCCATGAGGACGGTCTGGCGGGGCACGGTGACCGCGGCCTGCACGACGTCGTGGGCGCGGGCCTCCAGGCCGCCGTCGGCGGCGGGCGTGCCGCCCTGGCCGCGCACGCTCACGGCTGCCGCGTACCGGCCCGTTGCGGCGATCCGCTTGAGCCACAAGGCGTTGAAGGCCGCCGCTCCGGCCGGGTCGCCGGTGCAGCAGAGCACCGGGTTCGTCTCGGGGTTGTCCTTGATCTCGATGTCGAAGAGGTCGGCGGGCTCGAAGACGGCGATCTCGCGCCGTACCGGGACCGGCTCGGGGGTGCGGGCGCGCCGGACCCAGGCGGTGAGGCTCATTTGGCGGGCTCCTGTTCGAGGGTGTCGATGATGCGGCCCAGGCTGGCCAGGTACTCCTCGGCATCGACCACGAGGCGGCGGCGCGGGTCGACGTGCTCCACCGCGTGCTGGCTCGATTCGGCGTTGACCTGCTGCTTGAAGCTCTCGGCGCGTTCGGGGTCGCTCTTGCGGATCTGGAGCCAGCGCGCGATCGCGTGGGTCTGCCAGTGGACGATCGGCAGCACGCCGACGCCGGGTTCGACGAGGCCGGCGACGGCCAGGGTCTGGGCTTTGGGCGAGAACATGCGGGCGAACAGCTTCGGGGCGGGGTCTTCGCGGGTGCCGCCGAGGAGTTCCGGTGCGACGCAGGCGATCTTGGGCTGGTAGCCGGTGGCGAGGACGACGAGGTCGGGGCGGATCTCGGTGCCGTCGGCGAACGCGACGTCGAACCCGTCGAAGCGGGCGACCTCGCCGCGGCGCTTGATGGAGCCGTCGCCCACGTGCTCGAGGTAGCGGCCGTTGCGCACGGGCTCTTCGTCCTCCGGGCCGTGGGCGGGGGTCTCGATGCCCATGCGTTCGGCGAGTCGCTTGGGGCCCTTGAGGGTGCGGTCGGCGAGGAAGCGGCGCAGGAACTTCGGGCGGGAGGCGAGGCGGGCGAGCGCGTAGTCGGAGGGTTCGCCGCCGAGGTACTTGGGCAGGTGCCAGGTGCCGCGGCGTACGGAGTGGACGCAGCCGGCGGCGTTCACGGCGGCTTCGCAGGCGATGTCGACGCCGGAGTTGCCGCCGCCGATGACGAGGACGTGCTTGCCGCGCAGACGGGACGGGTCCTTGAGCTGCGAGGAGTGGAGGACGGTGCCGCGGAACTCGTCGAGGCCGGGGTAGGACGGGAGGTTCGGGGCCCAGTGGTGACCGGTCGCGATGATGACGGCGCCGTAGCGCAGGCGCCGGGCGGCGCTGCCCGCGGCGGGTTTGACGACGACTTCGAAGCGGGCGCCGTCGACCGGTTCGAGGTGGGAGATCTCGGAGCCGTACCAGATGTGCTCGGAGAGCCCGAAGTGCTTGGCGTACGAGGTCAGGTACTCGAGCATCTGGGTCGCGGACGGGTAGTCCGGCCAGTCGTCGGGCATGGGGAAGTCGGGGATCTCGGTCTGGGACCGGGAGGTGACGAGGTGGGTGTTGGGGTAGAGGGCGCTGTGCTGGTTCTGGGGGTTCCACAGGCCGCCGAGCACGGTGTCGCGCTCGTAGCAGTCCACTTCGAAGCCGTTCTCGCGGAGGTTCTTGACCGCGATGAGGCCGGATGCTCCGGCGCCGATCACGCAGACGGCCTCGCCGCGGTCGTAGGCGGCCTGGGAGGAGTACTCCTGCAAGGGACGGTCTCCTTCGATGGGCATTCAGTCAGGTGCCGGACGGCGTTCCCGCAGGTCGGCCGCCGGGGGGCGGATCACGGTGCGGGGCGCCGAAAGACTGAGAGCAGATTACCGTGAACGGGACTCGTACTTTCGGGGGAGGTAGGCTGCGCGCGTGCTCTTCGAGCTGTGGAAACATCCCCGACCCGATGCCCCGGTGCTGCGCCGCGACGGGCAGGTGGTGGTGTCCTCGCACCGTCTCGCCAAGCAGGTGCTGGCCGACCGCGAGCGGTTCTCGGCCGCGAACGCGCTCGACGCGGTCACCCCGATCCCCGCGGGCGCGCTGCGGGAGCTGACCCGCCACCGGTTCCGGCTCCCCGCGACCCTGGCGAACAACGACACCGAGTCGCACGAGCAGATCCGGGCGGCGTTCGGGGAGGTCTTCGCGCCCGCGAACGTGGAGGCGCTGCGCCCCTGGCTCCACGGTCTGGCGCGCCGCACGGCTGCCGGGGTCGCTTGGCGGCTGCGGGAGGGCGAGGCGGTGGACGTGGACGCGGCGGTGTCCTCGGAGATCCCGCTCGCGGCGCTGGCGCGGCTCCTGGGTCTGGACGTCGAAGCGGCCGTGGAGGTCAAGCGTTTCAGCCGGGCCTCGCTCGAGCTGTTCTGGGGCGAGCCCTCTCCGGAGCGGCAGCGGGAGCTGGCCGCGGTGGTGGGGCCGTTCCATGCGCTGCTGCGGGGGTGGACGAGGGAGTCGTCGGGTGCGACGCGGCGGCTGCTGGAGGAGTACGGCGAGGACGCGGCGACCGCGGCGCTGTTCTTTCTGCTGGTGGCGGGCCAGGAGACGACTTCGCAGTTCTTGACGCTGCTGCTGCACCGGCTGGTCGAGGAGCCGGGCCTGCTGGGGTCGGCGCCGTCGGCGATCGTCGAGGAGGGTCTGCGGCTGCTGCCGCCGATCACGTCGTGGCGGCGGATCGTGAAGCGGGACACCGACATCGACGGTTTCGAGGTGCGGGCGGGCGAGTCGGTGCTGGTGTGGCTGGGGGCCGCCGGCGTGGACGAGGGCGTGGCGGAGTGTCCGATGCGGATGGTGCCGGGCCAGCGCGGTTCGCGGCGGCACTTGGCGTTCGGGGCCGGGGCGCACCGGTGCCTGGGGAGCCAGTTGTCGCGCCTGGAAGCCGAGGTGGTCGTGACGGAGTTGGCGCCGCTGCTCCCCCGCTGCCGGGTGGTGGCCGCTCCGGTGAGCGAGCCGAACCTGTCGTTCCGGATGCCGAGCCCGCTCGTGGTGCGGCTCGCCGTTTAATGCGTTGCGGTGCGGTGCAGGCGCTTGCCAGGCTGTCCGGATGCCTGAATTCCTGGAGTTCCGCCAACGCGGCACCGCCTATGTCCTTCGTGATCTGCCCGACCGGCCGGGAGTCGAGGTCCTCGTGATGCTCCACCGGGATCAGCCGGAGGCGGGCGTCCAGGTCCCCGGGGGCGGGGCGCGGCCGGGCGAGACGCCCGGTGAGACGGCGATGCGCGAGGCGGTCGAGGAGACCGGCGTCCGGGGCGTCGTCTTCGGCGAGGTGCTCGGCAGCAAGCTGATGGCGGTGCCGGACTGGCACGACTTCGACTACCAGGTGAACACGTACTCGTGGATGCGCACGGAGGACCGGCGGGACTCGTGGGACCACACGGTGGACGACACCGGGGACGAGGACGACGGACTCCGGATGCGGTGCGAGTTCCGGCCGGTCGAGGCGTCGGGCATCGACTGGGGCCTGGACTGGCTCCTCGGGCTCGCCCTGCCGAGGTTCGAGGCACTGCGCGCGGCCGAGCGGCGCGTGCCCGCGTAGCCGCGGGACTTCGGATCGCTCGGGGTGCCGCGGCAGGATGCCGCGGTGGATCGTGTGGTGCGATGCGGGCGCCGGGGGTAGAGGCGCCCGCATCGCACTGATTCGGCACCTAATGGGCCGGTTCGATAACAATGTACCGGGGGCCGTCAAGGCCGGTGGGAGCGAGCACCATCGCTGTGACGAGTTCGTAGGCGAGGCGTCACGCTAATCGCCTGCGGCAAAGCGACCCAGGTCCCCTTCCAGGTCGAACCATTCCGAGGAGCTGAGGCGGAAGACCTCCGGGGCGAGTGCGGCGGCCCCGGCGGGAATCCAGCCGATGCGCCGGCCCGGAAGGTCCTTGAGGTTCTCGTACTCGGCCAGGCCCGGCTCCAGCGGCCACGATCCGATGAGGACGGACGCGTCGATGCCGCGCCGGGACAGCGCTTCGAGCGTCAGGGCCGTGTGGTTGAGGGTCCCGAGCCCGGCGCGGGCGACGACGACGGCCGGGCAGCCGAGCTCCACGGCGAGGTCGCGGGCGGTCCAGCCGCCGGCGCCGAGCTGGACGAGGAGGCCGCCGGCGCCTTCGAGGAGGACCACCTCGGACTTCAGGTCGAGGATCGTCTCGGCGACTTCGTGGAGGTCGAGCAGCGGCAGGCCGCTGCGGCGCGCGGCGGCGAAGGGCGCCAGCGGATCGGGGTAGGCCGCGAGCGCGCGGGCCGGCGCCCCGGAGAGGCGGGTGACCTCGGCGGCGTCGTCGTCGTCCCCGGTCTGGGCGATCTTGACGACCTCGACGCTGCGGCCCTGCCGCATGAGGTAGGCGGCCAGCGCGGCGGTGGCGACGGTCTTGCCGACCCCGGTATCGGTGCCGGTCACGAGGACCGGTCCTTCGAAGGCGATCATCCGGATAACGTAACGGCCCGCCCGGCGAGCCGCCCGCCGCCCGGCACTTTGCGCGTGACCTGCGGGAACGATGGTGTGTCGGACCCTTGTGGGAGAGTCGTCGCATTGCTTCGGCCGGTCGGAGGCGGATGCGGGTGGGAAGGGGCATGCCCTATGCGCCCGGCGCGGCCGCCAGCGCGAGCGCCATCGCAGGATGCGACCGCGAACACTGGCGATCGCATGGCGCAGGCGCCGCTGGCCCAACGGCCCAACGGCCCAACGGCCCAACGGCCCAACGGCGCAACGGCGCAACGGCGCCGACCGCCTACCTCACCGCTCGCACCGAATCCAGCGCCCGGTCGAAGTCGGCCGCGTCGATGCCCGTGTTGATCGTGATCCGCAGCCGCGAGCGGTGGTCCGGTGTGGACGGCGGGCGGAAGCAGCCGACCGCCACCCCCTCGGCGGCGCACCGCTCGGCCCACCCGGTGGCCGCCCGGGCGTCACCCGCGGGCGGTGAGAGCACCCCGGCGGCCGGGGCCGCGACCTCGAGCAGCTCGGCCGCGCGGGCCGCGCGGCGGGCGAGTTCGGTTCGGGCGCTGTCGGATTCGCGCGCGATCGCCAGTGCCGCACCGGCTCCGGCGATGACCGCCGGGGGCGGCGCGGTGTCGAAGATGAAGGTGCGGCCCGTGTCGTGCAGGTGGCGGCGCAGCGCCGCCGGCCCCGCGATCACGCCCCCCGCCGCGCCGAGGGCCTTCGAGAGCGTGGCGGTGACGACGATCCCCGGATCGCCCGCGAGCCCGGCCGCGGCGACTCCGCCCGCGCCGCGCGGTCCGACCGTGCCGATCCCGTGGGCCTCGTCGACCAGCAGCAGCGCGCCGTACGCGCTCGTCAGGGCGTGGATGTCGCGAAGCGGGGCCGCGTCGCCGAGGACCGAGTACACCGATTCGACCGCGACGAGTGCCGGCCGCAGCTCCCGGAGCCGGTGTTCCAGGTCCTCGAGGTCGTTGTGCGCGAAGGTCGCCGAGCGGCCGCCGGCGAGGCGGGCCGCGTCGTGGAGCGAGGCGTGGGCGTGGGCGTCGAGCAGGACCGGGCCCGCCAGCGCGGCCGCGGCGCCGAGGTTGGCCATGTACCCCGAGGAGTACAGGACGGCGGTCTCGGTGCCGGTGTGCCGGGCGAAGTCGGCTTCGAACCGCTCGTGGACGCCTGTGGTGCCGCGCACGAGGCGGGAACCGCCCGCGCCGAGCCCGTGGTCGGCGAGTGCGGCGGCCGCGGCGGTCAGGACGGCCGGGTGGCGGGAGAGCCCGAGGTAGTCGTTCCCGGCGAGGTCGATCGCGGCGGCGCGGGTGCGGACGGTGCGGGTGAGTCCGGCTTTGGCGCGGAGGTCGGCCTTGCGTCCCAGCCGGTTCCAGACGGCATCGGGCCCGGTCGGCGTCGGCGGTTCGCCCGGAGCGGCGGTCGTCTCCGGCTCCGTTCCGTGTGCCCGGCGGATCGGCTGCGCGTCTTCCACAGTGCTCACGCGGTGACCTCGTCCACGGCTTCGGCGAGGGCGTTCACGAGCAGGTCGGTCTCGTCGTCGCCGAGGGTCAGCGGCGGCATGAGCACCACGGTGTCGCCCAGCGGGCGCAGCCACACGCCCCGCTCGCGCGCGGCCTGGCAGACCGCGAAGCCCGTGCGGTCGCCGGCGGGGGCGACCTCGACGCCGATCATGGTCCCGAGTTGGCGGATCTCGACCACGCCGTCCTTGGCGCCCACCGGTTCCAGCAGTTTCGCGAGCCGGTCGCCGAGGCGGGCCGCCTGGCCGATCACGTCCTGCTCCCCCATCACCCGCAGGTTCGCGAGTGCGGCGGCGCAGCACAGCGGGTTGGCGGTGTAGGTGTGGCCGTGGAAGAACGTGCGCGGTGCGGTGTCGCCGGGCCGGGTCAGGAACGCCTCGTAGACGTGTTCGGCGGCGAGCACCGCCGAGAGCGGCAGGTACCCGCCGGTGATGCCTTTGCCGCAGGTGAGCAGGTCGGGGACGACGCCGGCGTGCTCGGCGGCCCACATCCTCCCGGTGCGGCCGAAGCCGGTCGCGACCTCGTCGAAGATGAGGAGCGCCCCGTGGGCGTCGGCGAGTTCCCTTGCGGTGCGCAGGAACGCGGCGTCGTAGTCGAGCATGCCGGCGGCGCCCTGGATCATCGGTTCGACGATGATCGCGCACACCTGGTCGCCCGCCTCGTCCATCACCGCGCGCAGGTCGGCGGCCGCCTTGCGATTGCGGTCGGGGCCGAGGTTCCGGTCGCCCGGGGAGGCGACGCCGATCGTGTCGAGCAGGAGGGGCTTGTAGGCCTCGTGGAACAGGTCGTGTCCGCCGACGGCGACCGCGCCGAGCGTGTCGCCGTGGTACGCCTGGTCGAGGCGCACGAACGTGGGCCGGGAGCGCCCGGTCTGGGTGGAGTACTGGTAGGCGATCTTGAGGGCGGCCTCGACCGCGGAGGAGCCGTCGCCCGCGTAGAAGACCTTGGTGAGCTCAGGGCCGTTCCCCTTGGGGGCCAGGCTGATGAGGGCTTCGGAGAGTTCGATGCCGGGGGTGTGGGTGGTGCCGAGGAACGTGGAGTGGTCGAGCTTGGCGAGCTGGGCGGTGATCGCGGCGTTGATGTCGGGGTGGCCGTGGCCGACGGTCGTGGTCCACAGTGAGGAGACGCCGTCGAGGTAGCGGCGGCCGTCGACGTCGATGAGCCAGGGCCCCTCGGCGCGGTCGACGACGACGGGCCGGTCGCCGGTCCAGTTCGCGTGCTGCGTGAAGGGGTGCCACACGGTCGACGCGTCGCGGGCGGTCCATTCGGCGCTGGCGGTCATCGCTCGGCTCCTTAGATGGTTCCTACAAAACTGATTGGAGGATACCGCCGGGGGCGGGGTGTCCGGCAGGGGCGCGCGGCCGTTCCCGTCTCGTGCGATGCCCTTGACTCCACCGTTATCGAACCGAGGCCGCCGCCGCCTTCGCGAGGCGGCAGGCGTAGTTTTGGGCGGTCATTACGGACCCACCTGCTCCGTCCGGGTTTTTACACTTTGAACACAGTGGGACGCTTGACAACCACATGCGCCAGGGGCAGACTGGTGACACTTGCGGCAATCGCGGAGGATTGTCACTTACCGCCCTTCAGGTATCACCGCTCTGGAACTCGGAGCCTCGGCGATTCCCTGCGCCGACGCGGCCCCCTTCCGTGTCGATGCCGGCGGGGCCGCACCACCCCCGTGGCGGCCGACAGCACGGTGGAGACCGGCGCCCGAGGCCGACGCTCGCGGAGCCGAGAACGAGGAAGGCCCTGTGTCGAACCAGAACCCCCCGCCGGCTCCGGCCGGGCCCGCCGACGACGCGGCCGAGACCGACCGCAAGCCGTCGTTCTCCCAGGTCTTCGGCGACCGTGAAGCCGCCGGGTTCCTCCTCGCCTTCTGCCTCTCGAACGCCGGGGCGATGCTCAACCGCGTCGCCGTCACCTTCCTCGTCTGGCAGCAGACCGAGTCCTCGGCGCTCGCCGCCGCCTCGTTCGCCATCAGCTTCGCGCCCTACCTCGGCCTCGCCCAGGTCCTCGGGGCCATTGTGGACCGCTACTCGTACCGCAACGTCATGATCGTGTGCGACGTGCTGCGCGCCGCTCTCATCAGCCTGCTGCTCATCCCGGGCCTGCCCGTGGGGGTGATGATCGCGATCGTCTTCGCCGTCGCCGCCGTCCAGCCCGCCTACAACGCGGCCCGCGTCGCCACCCTCGCCCAGATCCTCACCGGCGACGCCCTGTCCGTCGCGATCGCGCTCTCGTTCAGCGCCGCCGCGACCGCCCAGATCATCGGCTACCTCGCCGGCGGCCTCCTCGCCGCGATCGACCCGTACACGGCCCTCGCGATCAACGCCGGGCTCTTCGTGGTCAGCGCGATCGCGATCAGCCTGCTCGTGCAGTACCGGCCCTCGGTCAACAAGCGCGAAGCGCGCCGCCACGTGCTCGCCGAGACCGCCGACGGCCTCCGGATGCTGCGCGACAACAAGGTCCTGCGCACCGTGTCCCTCGGGGTCTGGGGCCTGTTCGCGCTCACCGCCGTCCCCGAGGGCGTCGCGGTCCTGTGGTCGGTGCACCTGCAGGGGGACTCCAAGACGCAGGGCCTGATCATGGCCGTCGACGCCGCCGCCGCGGTCGTCGCGACCCTCCTGTTCACGCGATTCGTGCGGCCCTCGGTGCGCGACCGGCTCATCCGGCCGCTCGCGTTCATCGGCCCGGCGGTCCTCACCACGGCACTGCTCGACCCGCCGCTCGCCGGGGTGCTCCTCATCGCGATCGGCGCGGGCGCCGCGAACATGATCATGGCCCCGATGAACGCGACCCTCGCCCAGTGCATCCCCGACGGCTGGCGCGGCCGCGTGGTCGCCGCCGCCAACTCCGGGCTGCAGCTCAGCCAGGGCATCGCCATCGCCGGGATCGGCCTCATCGTCGAGTTCGGGGCGACCCTGCCGTACGTCGTGGGCGCCTGGGGCCTCGTCGGCTTCCTCATCCAGTACCTGGTCACCCGCCACTGGCCCACCGCCGAGGAGATCGGGGCCGCCAAGGCCGCGGCCGCGCCGCCGCCCACCGCCGCCTGACCCCGAGGAGCCTTCGCCTGCTCCCCTGCGCCGGGAGCTAGGCTCGTCTCGGCGTCCCCGGGCCGGCGCCCGCGGCGACGCCCGCGAGCCGTAAGTTCGCGGGGACACGAGGCCGGGAAGCAACAGGAGCACCAACGTGGAACACGCAAAGACCGTCGAGCTGCGCGGACACCTCATCGACCAGGGCGTCTTCGCCCGCGTGATGGACGACGTCCTCGAGTACTCGGGGGCCTACACGATCGACCGCTTCGACGTGGGCCGCCACCACACCGACGAGTCCTACGTCCAGCTCACCGTCTCCGCCGAGACGCCCGAGCTGGTCGAACGCATCGTCATGCGCCTCCAGACGCACGGCGCGAACCCGCTCGACCCCGGCATCGCCGTCCTCAAGCCGGCCCCGCGCGACGGCGTCTTCCCCGAGGACTTCTACTCCACCACCAACTTCGACACCCAGATCCGCCTCAACGGCAACTGGATGGACGTCGAGAACTCCGAGATGGACTGCGGCATCATCGTCGACGAGGACCGCGCCAGGGCCTGGACCCTCCCGGTCTCCGACGTCAAGGCCGGCGACCTCGTCGTCTGCGGCGGCCTGGGCGTCAAGGTCCTCCCCCTGCCCGAGCCCGAGCGCAAGAACCCCGAGTCCTCGAACTTCGAGTTCATGAGCGGCGGCGTCTCCTCCGAACGGCCCCAAGCGCTCCAGGTGCGCCAGATCGCCGAGCGCATGCGCGAGGTCAAGGCCCGCGGCGAGAAGATCCTGTGGGTCGGCGGCCCCGCCATCGTCCACACCGGCGCCGGCAAGGCCCTCGAAGCGCTCATCAACGAGGGCTACGCCGACGTCATCTTCGCCGGCAACGCCCTCGCCGCCCACGACATCGAGTCGAACCTGTACGGCACCTCGCTCGGCGTCGACCTCGACAAGGGGCACGGGGTGCCGCACGGCCACGAGCACCACATCCGGGCCATCAACAAGATCCGCACCTGCGGCTCCATCAGCGAGGCCGTCGAGCAGGGCGTCCTCAAGGGCGGCATCATGCACGCGATGGTCAAGAACAAGAAGGAGTTCGTGCTCGTCGGCTCCGTGCGCGACGACGGCCCCCTGCCCGACGTGTACACCGACGTCATCGAGGGCCAGCGCGCCATGCGCGCCGCGCTGCCGGGCGTGGGCTTCGCGATCATGGTCGCCACGATGCTGCACTCGATCGCGACCGGGAACCTCCTGCCCGCGAAGGTGCCGCTCGTGAGCGTCGACATCAACCCCGCGACGGTCACCAAGCTCGCGGACCGGGGCTCGGCGCAGGCGATCGGCGTGATCACCGACATCGGGCTGTTCTGCGAGCAGCTCGCGGGCGAGCTCGTGGTCGGCTACAAGCGCGACTAGACCTCGATCGGGAGGGCGGCCAGGCGTGCGCCGGCCGCCCTTTCGCATACGCCGGCAAGCGTTTCGTGTGCGCCGGCCGCCCTTTCGCGACCGGCCGTCCACATCCCCCACCCACCACTGGAGGGGAAGAGACTGTAGGGCCCAGCGTGCCGGGCGGGTACGACAGGAACCCGGGCCCGCGGCCTACGTGTCACCCGAAAGTGGTCGAATTCGAGTGGTGTAGCGCTTTCCAAACCGCGATCCGCCCGCTATGATCCCATTAAATCGATTCATATCGATGTCTCAATTGAATCGTTTCACCGGCACCACTCCCTTAGGAGCTCCCATGTCCCTCGCACCGAAGCGAAGGCTCCGCACACTCGTCGCGACCGCCGCCGCGTTCCTCGCGGGCGCCGCAGGCGTCGTCGCCCTCCCCGTCCTCGACGGCGCCGCAGTGGCCCAGGCCGCCTGCGGCGCCAACTCCCCCCACGCCACGGTCACCGGCTCCAGCGGGGCCTACGTCACCAGGGAGGGCTCGACCACCGTCTACTCCGGCGGCGACTACCGCGCCGCCGTCCAGGCCGGCGTCGACACCATCTCCAGCGGCCAGCGCGTCGCCGTGATGGCCTCGGGCAACATCGGCGCGAGCACCATCACCATCCAGAGCGGCAAGACCTTCGAAGGCTGCGGCATGATCACCGTGGGCAACCGGTCCGGCCGCGGCGCGATCGAGGCGATCAACACCACCGACGTCAACATCGCGTACCTGAAGATGAGCGGCAACCCCTACTTCGGCCTCCGGTTCTCCGGCACCAACGGCCTGAAGCTGGGCGACATCGACCTCACCCTCAGCGGCGGCCTGGGCATCCGCTTCGACCGCGACGCCGCCTGGAACTACAACGTGACCATGAACGACATCTACGTGTCGGGCGCCGGCAGCCACGCCGTCGAGACCTGGAACATCGACGGGTTCAACATCACCCGGGTGACCGCGCGGAACGTCGGCGAGTCGGGGCTGCTGATCCAGAACTCGCGCAACGGCTGGGTCGGCACGGTCGACGGCAACAACGTCGGCGCGGGCACCGGCTACGCGACGTTCCGGATGGCGAACACCAACGGGCGCCTGTCGAACGGCTCGTACAGCACCAACATCTACGTCGACAACGTGATCTCCAGGGGCGGGGGGCGCGGGATCTTCTGCGTCTCGCAGTCCGGCGGGGTCGTCATCAAGAACGTCGACCTGGCCAGCAACGGGAACAACTCGGTGCTGATCGAGAACTGCTACAACGTGTCGATCAGGGGCGGGACCGTCAACGGCGGCGGCGAGGTGCGCCTCGCGGCCCGCACGGAGTTCGCCAACAACCGCGACATCTGGATCACGCTGACGGTGAACAACACGTCAGTGCGGGAGTCGCCGTGCGGGACCAACACCAACTGGACCCTGAGCGGCAACGGCTCGCGGAACATCTGCTGACCCTCACACGAGGCAGGGCCGGAGCTATCGCTCCGGCCCTGCTTCGCGTTCGGTGTCCTTAGGGGACGATCTCGCGGTGGCGGGCGAGATCGGCCGCGCCGATGACGCCGGCCTTGGAGCCGAGCTCGGCGGCGCGGACCTCGGCGACCGGGATCTGGTCGCGGCTGGCCAGGGCCTCCTTGTAGTGCTTGCGGATCGGGTCCAGGAGCAGGTCGCCCGCGTCCACGACGCCGCCGGCGATGAGGATGACGCCGGGGTCGATGAGGTTGACCATGTCCGCGGCGGAGTTGCCGAGGTAGAAGCCGATGAAGTCGAAGGCGCCCAAGGCGACCTCGTCGCCCTGGCGGGCGGCCTCGGTGACCTGGCGGCCGGTGATCGACTCGGGGTCGCCGCCGGCGAGCTTGAGGAGGACCGCGGCCTTCTCGGGGTGCTCGGCGGCGCCTTCCTGGGCGGCGCGGGTCAGGGCCCGGCCGGAGGCGTACTGCTCGAGGCAGCCGGTGCGCCCGCAGCCGCATTCGCGTCCGCCGGGCATGACGGAGCGGATGTGGCCGATCTCGGCCGCGACGCCGTTGGTGCCGCGCAGGAGGTTGTCCTTGACGACGATGCCGCCGCCGACGCCGGTGCCGATCGTGTAGAGCACGGAGGAGCGGTGGCGCTTGGCGGCGCCGTACTTGTGCTCGCCCCAGATGGCGACGTTGGCGTCGTTCTCGACGACGACGGGGAGGTCGATGGCCGCGGCGACCTTGTCGCGCAGCGGCTCGTCCTTCCAGGAGAGGTTGGGGGCGAGCATCACGGTGGAGCGGTCGGAGGAGATCCAGCCCGCCGCGCCGATGCCGACGGCCTCGACCTCGCGGCCGGCGCGGAGCTCGTCGACGACTTCCTTGACGGCCTGGATGACGCCGGAGGTGTCGTCCGCTGGGGTGGGGCGCCGGGACGTGGCGAGGACGTTGCCGTTCTCGTCGACGACGCCGCCGCCGACTTTCGTGCCCCCGATGTCGACCCCGATAGTCAGACTCACTGCTGTACCCTCCAGCGGTTCACGGTTTGAGGCGTGGGATGCCGCGCGACGCTGCGGGCCACCGAGGACTTTACAGCGCGATGACCTGGAGATGAAATCGGCCGTTCCGTCCCACTCGGCGAAGGTATCACCGGGTGCGAGGGGAGAGGGTCGCTTGAGTGACAGTCCCGCAACGTGCGTTCGACGGTCCTGCCCCTGCTCCGCTAAGCTGCCCTTAGCATCATGGTCTGCCTCACAGTCCCTCTTCCATAGGAAGTTGACCCACCGGTAACATGAGCTGTGAGCCACTTTACAAAGCCGTGAACATGGCGTCTTGAACGGAGCCTTTCCATGCGCGAGTTCGCCGTCCCCCCCGTGGTGACTGTGCCCGACGAAGACAACACCCTCACCGCGCTGTGGGACGCGGCCGAGAACCACCCCGCCTCGATCCTCTTCATGCGCTCGCTCGACGACGGCGCCACCTGGAAGGACGTCACCTCGGTCGAGTTCCGCGCGCAGGTGATCGCCGCGGCCAAGGGCCTGGCGGCCGCCGGCGTGCAGCCGGGCGACCGCGTCGCCATCATGTCCGCCACCCGCTACGAGTGGACCCTCCTGGACTACGCGATCTGGGCCGCCGGGGCCGTCACCGTCACGATCTACGAGACCTCCTCGGCCGACCAGGCCAAATGGATCCTTGAGGACTCCGGGGCGATCGCCGTGATCTGCGAGAACGCCGAGATGGCCGCCATGATGGAAGGCCTGGGCAACCAGGTCAAGCACGTGTGGACCATCGACGGCGACCAGGGCGCCCTCGACGCCCTCGACGCCCTGGGCGCGAACGCCGACATCGACATCGAGGAGCGCCGCACCTCCCGCAAGGCCGACGACCTCGCCACGATCGTCTACACCTCGGGCACCACCGGCCGCCCCAAGGGCTGCATGCTGACCCACCGGAACCTGCTGGCGGACATCCGCAACATCATCCCCGAGGTACCCGGCGTCCTCTACGACGGCGCCCGCATGCTGCTGTTCCTCTCGCTCGCGCACGTCCTCGCCCGCATCCTCCAGCTCGCCGGCATGGAATCGCGGACCACCATCGCCCACGCCGACCGCACCAAGCTCACCGCGATCATGCCCGTGGTCAAGCCGACCACGCTGCTCGCGATCCCCCGTGTGTTCGAGAAGGTCTACGCCGGGGCGTACCAGAAGGCCGTCGACGGCGGCAAGGGCCACCTGTTCGAGAAGGCCACGATCGTCGCCAAGGAGTACAGCCGCGCACTCGACAAGCCCGGCGGCCCCGGCCTGGTGCTGAAGCTCAAGCACAAGCTGTGGGACGTGCTCGTCTACTCCAAGATCCGGGCCGCGATCGGCGGCGAGTGCAACTCCGCCGTCTCCGGCGGCGCGGCGCTCGGCCCCGAGCTCGGCCACTTCTTCCGCGGCGCGGGCGTCACCATCTACGAGGGCTTCGGCCTCACCGAGACCTCCCCCGTGCTCTCGCTCAACCTCGAGACCGCCATCAAGGTCGGCTCCATCGGCCGCCCGACCCCCGGCACCGCCCTGCGCATCGCCGACGACGGCGAACTCCAGGCCAAGGGCCCGCAGGTCTTCCCCGGGTACTGGAACAACGACGCCGCCACCGCCGAGGTCCTCGACGCCGACGGCTGGTTCTCCACCGGCGACATCGCCGAGATCGACGACGACGGCTACGTCACCATCACCGGCCGCAAGAAGGACATCATCGTCACCGCCGGCGGCAAGAACGTCGCCCCCGGACCGCTCGAGAAGATCCTCGACGCCCACCCGCTCATCGCGTACGCCATGGTCGTGGGCGAGGGCCGCCCCTACATCGGCTGCCTCATCTCCCTCGACGGCGAGATGATCCGCGACTGGCTCTCCCGGCACGACAAGGACCCGCAGACGCCGATCAGCGACCTCACCGAGGACCCCGAGCTGCGCGCCGAACTGCAGGAGAAGATCGACGAGGCCAACCGCACGGTCTCCCGGGCCGAGCAGATCAAGCAGTTCCGGATCATGCCGGTCGAACTGACCGAGGACGCCGGGGAAATCACCCCGTCGGTCAAGGTCAAACGACACGTTGTCATGGAAAAATACTCAAGCGAGATCAACGCGCTCTACGACACGGCGAAGGCGCAACGAAACGAGTAAGCGAGGTGCCCGTATGGGCGATGAGGCGGTGCTGGAGCGCCAGTGGCGACTGCCCGCCGTCGCGCTGCGGGGCGTGCTGTTCGCGCTGGTCGCGGTGTTCGGCTGGGCTTCGGAAGGGCTCGCCGACGCCGCGACGTGGTGCGGCATCCTCGCACTCGCGGCGCTGCCCGGCGTCGTCCTCCCCCGGCACCGACTCCTGGCCCCCGCCGGGCAGGTCGCCGAGGTCGCCGTCGTCGTGCTCGGCACCCTCGCGACCGACGGCCTCCCCGCCTGGATGCTGCCCTACCTCATCGCGCCGTTCGCCACGGCCGCGTTCGACGCCGCCGACCAGACCGGCGACGACGACCGGTACAGCCGCATGCGCGCCTGGGGCCCGCCCGTGCTCGTCGCCATCGCCGCGATCGGCCTCATCGCCCAGACGCCCCGCATCTCCGCGTACGACCGGGGCACCTACGTGACGACCGTGGCCGTGGCGCTCGCCTTCGGGCTCGCCTCGGCCGTCGGCGCCTGGTGGCTGCGCCGCTCCCGCTCCTCGGACCTGCACCACTCGCAGCTGCCGTACGCCGAGGCCGCGGCCCTGCTCACCCAGTTGCGCGTCGTGGCCCGCCAACTCCCCGGATCCACACTGGACCCGGGCGGGATCGCCACCGAGATCGTCGACACCGCCTCCCGCATCCCCGGCGTCGCCCGCGCCGCCGTGCTCTCCGCCGCCTCCGGCCGGCGCCTCGTCGTACTCGCCCAGCACGCCGAGGAACGCGTCGACTGGGAGACCTCACCGCAGCTCAACTCGCTCCTCGCCGACGCCTGGGCCGGCCAGAAACCGCAGGCCGGGCAGGTCCCGCTCTCGCGCTCCACCCAAGGGCCCGTGGCGTCCCTGGTCATCCCGCTCGTCGCCGAAGGCCGCACCGTCGGCCTCGTCGCCATCGAATCCGACGACCCCGCCGCGTTCGGCCCCGAGGCCATCACCGCCGCCGAGGACCGCACCAAGGGCGCGGCCCTGCGCCTGGAGACCGCGCTGCTCTTCGAGGACGTGCGGTCCATGGCGACCACAGAGGAGCGCCAGCGCCTCGCCCGCGAGATCCACGACGGCATCGCCCAGGAGCTGGCGATGCTCGGCTACGGGATCGACAACGCCATGGCGATCCTCCCGCCCGATGCCGGGGAGGCCAAGGGCGAGCTGGAGGACCTGCGCTCGGAGGTGACCCGGCTCGTGACCGAGCTGCGGTTCTCCCTGTTCGAACTGCGGTCGAACGTCGACCGTCAGGGCGGGCTGGCATCGGCGATTGCGGACTATGCTCGTACTGTGGGCGCTTCCGCCGGCCTCAGGGTGCACTTGTCGCTCGACGAGGGCGGGGCGAGGCTCCCCGCGAGTACCGAGGCGGAGCTGCTGCGGATCGCGCAGGAGGCGATCACGAACGCCCGTAAGCACGCCAGGGCCGAGAATCTGTGGGTGACGTGCGAGGTCGACCCGCCTTACACGCGCATCGAGGTGACCGACGACGGCCAGGGCCTCTCCGGCGAGGCCTCGGAGGGGCGGTACGGGCTGGCGATCATGAGCGAGCGGGCGGAGCGGATCCGCGGATCACTGGAGATCCGGCCGCACCAGCCGCACGGGACGACGGTGGCCGTGGTGCTCAACGCGGGGGCGCGGCCCACGCCCCGGGCCGAGACCCCGCGACCGGGGTCCGCGGCCTGGGCGGCCGCCGACCGCATTTCGAGAACTGAACAGCCGGCCCGACGGCCCGACCACGACAACAAGTGAAGGCTTGGAAGCCGGGCCTTGCGTGGCCGTGGCAGCCAATGAGGAGAGAGACGACATGAACGCTGAGGCGCAGGAGACGACCGGTCAGACGACCGTGCTCATCGTCGACGACCACGACCTGATCCGCAAGGGTCTCCGGCATGCCTTCGACCGCGACCCCGAGTTCGAGGTGGTCGGCGAGGCCGACACGGCCGCGGACGCGCTGCGGCATGCCGCCTCCCTCATGCCGTCGGTGGTGATCATGGACCTGCGCCTGCCCGACGGGTCGGGGCTGGACGCGACGCGCAAGCTCCGCAAGGCGCATCCGAACATGGGCATCGTGGTGCTGACGATGTACGCGGGCGACGACCAGCTGTTCGGCGCTCTGGACGCGGGCGCTTCGGCGTTCGTGCCGAAGTCGGCCCCGGCGAACGACGTGGTCTCGGCGGCGCGGCACGCGGCGGCGAACCCCACGGCGTTCAGCGCCGCGGACCTGGCCGAGGCGATGCAGCGGCGGCTGACGCCGACGGGCCCGCAGCTCTCGCCGCGCGAGTCGCAGGTGCTGAAGCTCCTCGCGGACGGCCTGTCGGTGGCCGGGATCGCGAAGCAGCTGTACGTCTCGGAGTCGACGGCGAAGACGCACATCTCGAAGCTCTACGAGAAGCTCGGCGCGGGCAACCGGGCGCAGGCGCTCATGACCGCCCTGAAGCTCGGCCTCCTGGAAGCCCCCGACCAGCCGAAGTTCTGAACGGAGCGGCCTCGCCCGCCGCACCACCCCCCGATCGCCACCGCCGGGCGGCTCGCCGGAGCCGCTCGCACGCCCCTGCCCCGCGAGGCGAGCCCCAGACCGCGCGCAGGCGCTTTCGACCTGCGTGAACACCGGAGTGTCGGACCCGTGTGGGACCGTCGTCTCATTGTTTCGGTTGGTCGGAGGTGGATGCGGGTGGGAAGGGGCATGCCCTATGCCGCGCCGTGCGGCGGCCGTGCCCGCCCGGCTCAGACCGTCTCGCCGTACAGCATGCCCTCGAGCCGGCCGGCCTGCCGGTCCCATGTCCATTCGCTCAGGGCCCATTCGCGACTGGCCTCGCCGAGCTTTCGCGCCAGCGAAGGATCGGCGAGGACCTGCGAGAGCCGGAAGGTGATCTCGCCGAGGTCGCGGCCGTCGACCACCCATCCCGACTGATCGTGCAGCACCGTGTCCGGCGCGCCGCCCGAGTCGCCGGCGATCACCGGCAGGCCGCACGCGGCCGCCTCCAGGAACACCGCGCCGAGCCCTTCGACGTCGAGGCCGCGGCGGCGCGTGCGGCACGGCATCGCGAACACGTCCCCGGCCGCGAAGTGCGCGGCCAGCTCGTGTTCGGGCACGCCGCCGGTGAAGACCACCTGGTCCTGCACGCCGTGCGCCCTCGCGAGCGCGCGCAGGCGGGCCTCGTACGGGCCCTGGCCGACGACGAGGAGCCGCACGTCGGCGCCCACCTGCTCGCGCACATGCGGCAGGGCCGCGATGAGCATGTCCTGGCCCTTGCGCGGCACCAGCCGCGAGACGCACACGATGACCGGCAGGCCCTGGAGGCGGTGCCGCTCCCGCACCAGGGTGCCGTCGACGCCGGGGTGGAACATCTCGGTGTCGATGCCGAACGTCAACTGCTCCAGGCGGGTCAGGTGCCCGGCGACCGGCGCGATGCGCCGGTGCGTGTAGTCCCCCAGGTAGGTCATGACGTCGAGCGATGCGGCGATGCGCCGCAGGGCGCCGCGCGTGCCGGGCATCATCGCCCAGCCGACCTCGTGCCCGTGGGTGAGGGCGATGGCGCGCTCGATGCCGGTGTCGTGCTTGAGGCCCGCCGCGAGCAGGCCGAGGGGGGCGGCGGCGCCGAACCAGACGCGGTCGCAGCGGTGCTCGCGGGCGACGGCGGTGACGGCGCGGGCGACCCGGGGGGTGGGCACGAGCATCGTGCTGCGGTCGCGCACGACGGTGAAGGGCTGGACGGCGTCGAACTCGGCCCAGCCGGGCGAGGTCGAGGTGTACACCACCAGGTCGTCGGAGGGCAGCCGCAAAGCCATGCCGTGCACAAAGGTCTGTATGCCGCCCCGGCGGGGCGGGAAGTCGTTCGTCACCAGCAGTGTCCGGCTCATCATGACCCCCTTCATGATCCGACCAGTCTGACACGCGGGCCCGGACGTGCGCTGCGATCCGCATGACCCGGGGGGAAGACCTGCGGTCGGCAGTCCCGGCCTGTGACGGCGGTGGCACACTGGTGCCTATGTTGAGCGGCCAGGCAAGCGGCGACGAAGGCCCTGAACCGACGGCCTCCGGAGACGGGGGCGGCGCGGACGGGGCGTCCGAAGAGGACCCTTCCGAACCGGGCGCCGGGACTTCCGGCGGTGCCGTTCAGGACGGCGACGGCCCGGCGGTGTTCCTCACGGAACCGGTGCGGCGCAGGGCGGTCGAGATCGCCGCGGTGGCGATGCCCGGGCTCGGCCCGGGGAAGGTCCCGGCTCGGCTCCGCCGCTTCCTCAAGTTCAGTCCGGTCAAGCGGGCGAAGCTCGCGAAGCCCGAACTCGTCGTCGCGCTCGCCTCCGACGCCGCATTCCGCGAGGGCCTCGCCGAGGTGCTCGCCTCGACCGATTCGCCGCTGATCGCGGCCATCGCCACCGGCGGGGAGGTCTCGCCGATGGCCGATCCGGCCGAGGTCGCCGCGCTCGCCTACCTCCTCCGGCCCGAGGGCTGGCGCGACTTGATCGCCACTGCGGCCCGGGCCGTGGCCGAGGCCCCTGAGGTCCCGGCCCCCGAGCCGGCCGCCGAGGGCGACCCGAAGCGGTTGGCGGCGTTGGAGAAGGAGAACGGGAAGCTCCGCGGTGCGCTCGCCGAGCAGCGGTCGGCCGCCGCGGTCCTGCAGGAGGAGCTGCGGCGGGCCCGCCGCGACCTGAAGGACTCCGAGGACAGGGCCGCCAAGGCCGCCGGGGACCTCGCCGCCGAGCGGGGCCGCCTCAAGCACCTCGACACCGAGCGCCGGTCCGAGCGCCGCCGCATCGAGGCCGAGGTCGAGTCGTTGAAGGCGCAGCTCGAACGCGTCCGCAAGGCCGACAGGGAGCACGAGCGGCTCACCTCGGCCCGGCTGTGGCTGCTGCTGGAGACGCTCTCGGGCACGGCCACGGGCCTGCGTCGCGAGCTCGGCCTCGAACCGGTCGTGGAGCGGCCCGCCGACTACATCGCCGACGAGCTCTGCGAGGAGCCCGAGGAGCGCACCGCCGAGGGCTCGCGCGGCCTCGACCAGACCGACCCGCAGCGCCTCGACCACCTCTTGTCGCTGCCGAACCCGCACCTCATCGTCGACGGCTACAACGTCACGATCTCGGCCTGGGGCGACACGCTGACGCTCGAGCAGCAGCGCAACCGGCTCGTACAGGGCCTCGGGGCGGTCGCGGCGCAGACGAACGCCGAGATCACCGTGGTCTTCGACGGGGCCGACGCCATCTTCGGCGCCAAGCCGAGCGCCCGCGGCGTTCGGGTCCTGTTCAGCGCCAAAGGGCAGATCGCCGACGACGTGGTGGTCGAGCTCGCGCGGGTCGAGCCCGAGGGCCGGCCGGTCGTCGTCGTCTCCTCCGACCAGGAGGTCGCGATGCGGGTGCGACGCGAAGGCGCCTACCCGGTGCCGTCACCGCTGCTCGTCCGCTGGCTGCAGCGGAGCTGACGCCTCCGGGTTCCGGCGCCGACTGAGCCGGGGTCACGCCTGCCGCGGGGGCACCTTCAGCATCACCGAGCCGGCGGCGAGGTCGTGCAGGCCGCGGTGGTACGGGTGGGCCAGCGCGGTCAGGGCCGGGAGCAGGAGCGAGAGCAGGACCGCGCGGATCAGGGAGCGGAGGGGGCCGATCGGCCCGCCGTGGTCGGCTGAGACGCACGCGATGCGCATGAGCCACATGCCGAGTGTCTGGGTGCCGAAGGCGAGCAGGGCCGTGCAGTACGCGGCGAAGAGCACCGCGCGCAGGAGTGCCTGGCCGAAGGGGTCGGCCGTGGCTAGGTCGAGCCAGCTCAGGCCGATCGCGAGGATCGTGCAGGCGATCCAGTCGATGAAGAGTGCGACGAACCGCGCACCGAGGGTCGCCAGATCCTGGCCGGAGCCGGTGGTTTGGGAGGAGTTCGCACCGCGTTCGCTCGTCATGGCGCGAGTCTACGGGTCGGCCCGAAACGTGGCTTGTGCACCGCCCTGAGCAGTGGTTTCGGTCAATGTGGAACAGACTTGAACAACGCAAGTAACACGCACGAAACATTTGATTTACGGTGGGGCAATTGATCGAGGTTAGCGTTTCGGCTAATAAGCTTAGGCGTCGACAGCGAGGTCGGCCAGCCCGGCGAAGCTTGCGAGCCGGCCCTGAGTACGGCTGACGGGGGAACCGGCCTTCCCGGACCCGCCGGCACTCACCTACCGAGAGGAATACCTTCGTGTTCTCCAGCCCTGAAGAGCTCCTCGGCTACGTCCGCGACAACGACGTGAAGTTCATCGACGTCCGCTTCTGCGACCTGCCCGGCGTCATGCAGCACTTCAACATCCCGGCCGAGTCCTTCGACGACGACCTCCTCGAGGAGGGCCTCGCGTTCGACGGCTCCTCGATCCGCGGCTTCCAAGAGATCCACGAATCGGACATGCTGCTGCTGCCCGACGTGGCGACCGCGTTCATCGACCCCTTCCGCGAGCAGAAGACCCTCGCCCTGAACTTCTTCGTCCACGACCCCTTCACCCGCGAGGCCTACAGCCGCGACCCGCGCAACGTCGCGAAGAAGGCCGAGCAGTACCTGGCCGGCTCCGGCATCGCCGACACCGCGTACTTCGGGGCCGAGGCCGAGTTCTACATCTTCGACTCGATCCGCTTCGACCAGACCGCCAACCAGGCGTTCTACGAGATCGACTCGATCGAGGGCGCCTGGAACACCGGTGCCGACGAGCCGGGCGGCAACCTCGGCTACAAGCCGCGCCACAAGGGCGGCTACTTCCCGGTCGGCCCCGTCGACCACTTCGCGGACCTGCGCGACCGCATGGTCACCAACCTCATCGAAGGCGGGCTCACCATCGAGCGCGCCCACCACGAGGTCGGCACCGCGGGCCAGTCGGAGATCAACTACCGCTTCGACACGCTGCTGCACTCCGGCGACGACGTCCAGAAGTTCAAGTACATCATCAAGAACACCGCCACCCAGGCGGGCAAGACGGTCACGTTCATGCCCAAGCCCCTGTTCGGCGACAACGGCTCGGGCATGCACACCCACCAGTCGCTGTGGGCGAACGGCGAGCCGCTGTTCTACGACGAGACCGGGTACGCCGGCCTCTCCGACACCGCCCGCCACTACATCGGCGGCCTGCTCAAGCACGCCCCGAGCCTGCTGGCCTTCACCAACCCGTCGGTGAACTCCTACCGCCGCCTGGTGCCGGGCTTCGAGGCCCCCGTCAACCTGGTCTACTCGCAGCGCAACCGCTCGGCGTGCACCCGCATCCCGGTCACCGGTTCGAACGCGAAGGCCAAGCGCGTCGAGTTCCGCGTGCCGGACCCGTCGAGCAACCCGTACCTGGCGTTCTCGGCCATGCTCATGGCCGGCCTGGACGGCATCAAGAACAAGATCGAACCGCCGGCGCCGGTCGACAAGGACCTCTACGAGCTCGGCCCGGAGGAGTACGGCGACATCCAGCAGGTCCCCGGCTCGCTCGACGCGGTGCTCGACAACCTCGAGGCCGACCACGACTTCCTCACCGAGGGCGGCGTGTTCACCCCGGACCTGATCGAGACCTGGATCTCCTTCAAGCGCGAGAACGAGATCGACCCGATCCGCCTCCGCCCGACCCCGCACGAGTTCGACCTGTACTACGAGGTCTAACAGGTAGTACCGAAAGGTACGGCTTCAAGGTCTGAGTCCTGAGTGTTCGAGGGGCGCGGCCGGTGTGACGCACCGGTCGCGCCCCTTGAACGTTTGTTCACCCCAGCGGTCACGAGGGATACTCGCCCGGTGCCTCCCCGCTTCCTCCACGAACACGACCGGGACGTCTTCCGCGACGCCCTCGCCATGTCGATCGGCATCTGCATCGTCGGCGTCTCCTTCGGCGCCCTGGCCACCTCGGCCGGGCTGCCCTGGTGGATCCCCGTCGCCATGTCCTTCCTGACGTTCGCGGCCACCTCCCAGTTCGCGATGCTCGCCGTCGTCATGGCCGGGGGCGGCGTCCTCGCCGGCCTCGCCGCGGGCGTGCTCGTCCACCTGCGGCACATCCCCTACGGCCTCGCCGTGGGGAACCTCTACTGGGACAAGTGGTGGACGCGCCTCCTCGGCACGTTCATGCTCATCGACCAGTCCACCGCGTTCGCGCTCGCGGCCGGCGACGACCGGCGGCGCGCCAAGGCCGCGTACTGGATCACCACCCTGACCATGTTCGTCGCCTGGAACCTCGGCACCGTCATCGGCGTCCTCGCGGGCGGCTTCATCCCCGACCCGGCCGTGTTCGGCCTAGACGCCGCGTTCCCCGCGCTCCTGCTCGCGCTCGTGATGCCCGCGCTGAAGGACCGCGACACGCTGCTCGCGGCCCTGGTCGGCGTCGCCGTCGCCGCCGCGACCGCACCGTTCCTGCCCACCGGCATCCCGGTCCTGCTGGCCCTCCTCGGCCTCCTCGCGACCTGGCCGCGCCGCAAGCCGAAGGAGGAGGCGGCATGACCATGACCGCAGTACTGGCCCTCGCGGTAGGGGTCTTCCTGGTCCGCCTCGCCGGGCCGCTCATGCGCAGCCGCATCAACGTCTCCGAGCGGTCCGAGACCCTCATGAAGCGCGGCGCCATCGTGGTCCTCGCGGCCCTCGTGATCACCGGTGCGCTGTTCGCCGACGGCGGCTTCGCCGGCTGGGCGCTCCCGGCGGGCGTCCTCGTCGGCGGGCTCCTGGCCTGGCGCAGAGCCCCGATCCTCGTCGTCGTCGTCGCCGCGGCGGGCACGACGGCCCTGCTCCGGCTCGGCGGCATCGCCTGATCTAGGAGCGTTGCAGCCCTCTTCGGGGCGTGGTGGAAGCACTCGCCACCGCGGGGTCCGCGCTGCGTCCCTTGTGGTGCTGTCCGTTGCGTTCCCTGCGATCGAGAGCGCGGCCGGGACCGGCGCCGACGAGGTCATGCTCTGAGCACGCGAAACGGGGGCCGCGCGATGGCGCGGCCCCCGTTCGTCAGAGCCTTTCAGTCAGGGACTGACGTGCAGGCCCCGGGTGTTGCTACCAGTCCTGCGCGGCGCGGCGGCGACGCATGATCAGGAAGATGGCGGCGGCGGCCACGATGAGCGCGGCGGCCGAGCCGATCATGATCGTCATCGAGCTGCCGGTGGTGGGCAGCTGCGGCTGAGCGGAAGGCGTGCCGCTCGGCGAAGGGGTCTCCTCGTCACAGGGGATCCATTCGACGCCGCCCTCGGTGCCGTCCTTCGCGGTCTTGATGCGGTAGTCGACCCAGAGGACGTCTTCGACGGCCTTGAACTCGCGCACCTCGGAGCCGCCCGGCTGAACCACGATCTCCTCGGGCTCATCGCTGTAGCTGGTCCACAGGGTGAAGGTGGTGGCCTCGCCGTCCGCGGGGACGGAGAGCGTGAAGATCAGGCCCTCGCAGTCGGCCTCGACCTCGATGTAGCTGCACAGCTCCTGGTCGTACCACTCGACGGTGTCGACGAGCTCGCCGTCGACGAGCACGTCGACGGACAGACCGGACTCGGGCTCTTCCAGGAGGAAGTACCAGCCGAAGCCCTCTCCGACCTCGGGGGTGTAGCTCTCCTCTTCACCGTCGCTGGAGACGAAGGTGAACTCCGCGAGCGCCTCGGGGTTGGTGTTGTCGGCCCAGACCCAGATGCCGACGCAGTCGATGTCGCTGTCGAGCACGAAGCCCGGCTCGGGCTCTTCGGGCGTGTCACAGCCGCCCTCGGGCTGGGAGACGATGTACGGGGCGCCGGTGTCCTCGACGGTGTTCGACCACTTCGAGGTGAGCACGAGGCTCACGGTCTCGACGTCGCCGGACACGACCTGGGTGCCCTTGAGCGTGTCGGTCGAGCCGTTGGCGGGGAGCGCCGCGCCCTCGACGAAGAGCGGACCGGAGACGTCGCCTTCGACCGTCCAGGACTTGACCGTGGCGGTCAGGTCGTCTTCCTTGCCCGGCCAGGTGCCGTCGGTGGCTTCCCAAGTGACGGTCCAGGTGCCGTCCTCGTTGCACACGGAGGTGCCCCAGTAGTCGCTGTGGTGGGCTTGGGCGGCGGAAGCGAAGGTGACCGCTCCTGCGAGGCCGAGGACGACGCTACCGCTCAGTCCCAGCACCCGCTTGAGGGTACGGTTCATGGTTCTCCTAAGGATGGCAATTGCTTTGGGGGGAATCGGAGCCGCGCGGCCGAGGGTGTGAGCGCTCGTCCGGCTTCGGCAACTTACCAAAGGAGACACGCCGCCGTGCGAGGAGAGGTCGCATAACGATCTCGTAACGGACGGTCTGCGATCGGCAGCGGCGCAAGCGGAACCGATGGAGCACAGCGAAACGGCCGGGCTTTCGCCCGGCCGCTGCCGTTTTGTCCGTCCGAGCGGGAGGGCTCAGTCCACGTCCGCCGGGGCGCTGTCGATCGCTTCCTCGGTGGCGTACTCCGAGTCGACGACGACCTCCTTGTAGTTCTCGACGGTCACGTCGACCGGCTCGAGCAGGTAGGAGGGGACGAACTTGAAGCCGTTGTCGTAGGTGCCCTGGTCGTTCACGTCGGGGGTCCCGCCGCCGACGATCGCCTTCACCATGTCCACGGCGACCTCGGCGAGCTGGCGGGTGTCTTTGAAGACCGTCTCGGTCTGGCCGGTGCCCTCCTTGATCGCCTTGAGGGAGCGCAGCTCGGCGTCCTGGCCGGTGATGACCGGGAAGTCGTCCGAGCCGGGCTCGAAGTCGGCGTCGACCAGCGCCTCCACGATGCCGCGGCTGATGCCGTCGTAGGGCGAGAGCACCGCGTGGAGCGGCCGGTCCTGGTAGTGGTCCTCGAGGAGCTGGGCCATCCGGGTCCGCGCGGTCTTGCGGTCCCACTGCTGGATGGCGGTGGCGTCCTGCTCGGTCTCGTTGGAGGGGACCACGACCGAGCCGCCGTAGATGTAGGGCTCGAGGGTGTCGAGGCCGCCTTGGAAGAAGTACTGGGAGTTGTTGTCGTCCAAGGAGCCCGAGAACAGCTCGACGTTGTACTGCTCGGTGGTGTCCTGGGTGAGGCCGAGCTTGGCGATGATGTGCTTGGCCTGCAGCACGCCGACCTGGTAGTTGTCGAACGAGGCGTAGTAGTCGACGTCGGGGGTCTCGAGGATGAGCCGGTCGTAGGCGATGATCGTGACGCCCTTGTCCTTGGCCTTGCTCAGGACCTCGCCGAGGGAGGTGTTGCCGATGGCGCCGATGATGAGGAACTCGACGCCCTGGTCGACCATCGACTCGATCTGGGCGACCTGGGCGGGGACGTCGTCCTCGCCGTTCTCGAGGATGGTCTTGTAGCCGAGGTCCTGCAGCCGCTTCTCCAGGTCGGCGCCCTCCAGCACCCACCGGTCGGACGCCCTGGTGGGCATGGCGATGCCCGTGAAGCCGGTCAGCTGCTTCGAATCCTCGCCCGCGCCGCATGCGGCGAGCGATACGGCTGCGACGCCTGCCGTTCCGTACAACAGGCCGCGACGACTGAGGTGCATGGGGCAAGTACTCCTTCGTACAGGTGAGGGGGTTCATTTCACCCCCGAAACTTACACGAGTGGAAAGCTCGCTAAATCGGGTCATTCCGTGACCGAACCGTGTCCTGGAAGGAGGGACGAAACGGGATGCAGAGGCGCTTCGCGCCGTATTCCCCCGCTGCGTTCAAGGACCGTGCTCGAAGATTTCACGACCATCCGGAACGAACGTAGAACCTGCCGGTAACACGCTTTCCGGCGGCCCCTCCGCAAAGCGACGGGCCTCGCTCCCACCAGAACGCTGTGATCACCTTCGATATGTTGGCGCATCGACCGCATACCATTGCGGGCATGAGTGATCGGTGGATCGAGGTGGCCCCGCGGGTGTGGGTGCGGCGTCTGCAGGAACTGGACCAGACGCTGGGACTGGTGATCGGTGACGAGTCCTGCTTGGTGATCGACACGGGCATCAACGCCGAGGCGGGGTTCGCGTTCGCCACGGCGATCCGCGAGAAGACCGATCTGCCCTGGCAGGTCGCGTACACGCACGACCACTTCGACCACTGGTTCGGGACCTCCGCGTTCGGCGAGTCCGCGATCTGGGCGGTCGGGGACGGCGCCCACTACATCCGCATCGGCGACGAGCAGCGCAAGGCCTGGGCCGCGCGGTACCGCCGGGAGGGCCGCGAGGAGGACGCCCGCCGCATCGCCCGCTCGGCGCTCGTGCCGCCGAACTGCCGGGTGAACGGCGCGATCGGGCTGAACCTGGGCGGTCGCACGGTGGTGCTGCGCCAGGCCGGCCTGGCGCACAGCGACAACGACATGGTGATCGAGGTGCCCGACGCGGGCGTCCTGTTCGCCGGGGACCTGCTGGAGCACGGCGCGCCGCCCTCCTACGACGCCGCGTTCCCGTACGAGTGGCCGCAGGCCGTCGAGTACCTGCTGAGCTGGAAGCCCGCGGTGGTGGTGCCGGGCCACGGGGACCCGGCGGACTACTGGTGGGCGCGGGCGCAGACGAGGGATCTGGCCGAGGTCGCGCGGATGTGCGGCGAGGTGTCGCAGGGATTCCTCACCGAGGAGGAGGCGTTGGCGCACAACCCGTTCGGCGAGGCGCCGATGCGGGCGGCGCTCGACCGGTGCAAGGCCCTCACTCCTCCCCCGCCGCCGGAGACGACGGCCCCTGCGGCGCAGCCGCAGACACCGCCGCCACCGGTGATCGTGTACGACGTCTTCGACTACGACGTCGACCTGACGCGCTGATCAGCCGCCCGCAGGTCCAGCCGAGGGCGCGGGGACGCGGTCCGGCTACTCGAACGGCTGGTCCTCGAAGCCGAGGTGCAGTTTGCGCAGCAGCGCGCCGAGCTGCGCCCGCTCCTCGTCGGTGAGCACCGCCAAAGTCTCGAGCTGCAGGTCGATGCCGGTGCGCACGGCCTCCTCGATGACCTCGCGGCCCTGCGCGGTCATGCGGACCTTCAGGCCGCGCCGGTCGGCGGGGTCGGGGAGGCGCTCGACGAACCCGGCGGCCTCGAGCTTGTCGAGGCGCCCGGTGAGCCCGCCCGAGCTGAGCATCAGGGTCGCGCCGATCTCCTTGGGCGACAGCGTGAACGGCTCCCCGGACCGCCGGATCGAGGCGAGCACGTCGAACTCGTTGGGCCCCAGGCCCTGCCGCGCGCGGAGCTCGTGGAGCCGCGCGCCGAGCTTCTGCGAGATGCGGTGGATGCGCCCGTAGAGGGCCATGGATTCGAGTTCGAGATCGGGCAGCTCACGGTGCCACTGCGCGACGATCCTGTCAACGGCGTCGCGCTCCACGGCGTCTTCGGTCATGGGGGTCATTGTGGCCCACCTGCCTTCCGGTCGCTGAAGTACCTCAGGGTGATCTAACTCCTGATCAAGTATCTTGACTTCAAGTAGCTTGAGTGTAAGCTACTTATTATCAAGCTACCCCAAGGAGCCACGATGAACCGCAGCACCAAGGACCTCCTCCTCACGGCCCTCGCCCCCGTCATGTGGGGCACCACCTACGTGGTGACCACCGAGTTCCTCCCAGCCGACCGGCCCTTCCTCACCGCCATGCTGCGGGCCCTCCCCGCGGGCCTCCTGCTCATCGTCCTGTCACGAAGGCTTCCCAAAGGCTCGTGGTGGTGGAAGTCGGCCGTCATCGGCACGCTGAACATCGCCGCGTTCTTCGCCCTGCTCTTCATCGCGACCTACCGCCTCCCCGGCGGCGTCGCGGCAGTGGCGGCGGCGGTCGGCCCGCTGGCCACGGCGGGAGCGACGCTGCTGATCCTCCACCAGAAGGTGCGCCTGCGCACCTGGCTGCTCGGCCTCACCGGCGTGGCGGGCGTGGCCATGGTGGTGCTCTCCGCCGAAGCCGAACTCGACACCCTCGGCGCACTGGCCGGCATCGGCGGCGCGGTCTCGATGGCGGTCGCGGTGGTCCTCACGAAGCGCTGGGGCATGCCGAAGGAAGCCGGGCCCGCCGCCCTCGCGGGCTGGCAGCTCACCGCGGGCGGCCTCCTGCTCATCCCCCTCGCCTTCGCCGTCGAAGGCGCCGTCCCCGCGCTCACCGGCTCGAACCTGCTCGGCTACCTGTACCTCGGCCTGGTCAACACCGCGCTCGGCTACTGGCTCTGGTTCCGCGGCATCGGCCGGCTCTCGGTGGTGCCCTTGAGCTTCCTGGGCCTGCTCTCCCCGCTCACCGCCGCCACGGTCGGATGGCTCGTCCTCGGCGAGACCTTCACGGTCCTGCAGACCGCCGGCTTCGCGGTCGCCTTGGCGGCCACCGTGACCGCGCAGCTCCAGAACCGGCCCAAGCGGCAGGTGCCTCCGGCGCCCCGCAAGATCCTGACCCACGCCTGAGACGACGAGAAGGAGACCACCATGCGCATCATCATCTTCGGAGCGGCCGGAATGGTCGGCACCCGCACCGCCGCCGAGGCGCTCGCAAGAGGCCACGAGGTCACCGCCGCGGTCAGGGATCCGAACCGCGAACTCCCCGCCGGGGTGCGGATCGAGGTGGGCGACGCCGCCGATCCTGAGGCGGCGGCCCGGCTGCTCAAAGGGCACGACGCGGCGGTGAGCACCGTCCGCGCCCCCGCCGGCGCCGAGCACCTGCAGGTCGAGGCGACCGCGACGCTCCTGCAGGGCGCGGCGGCGACCGGGGTCAGGCTGCTGGTCGTAGGCGGCGCGGCGACGCTCACGGTCCCTGGCGGCACGACCGTCTTGGAGGACCCCCGGTATGTTCCGCAGGAGTGGCGGGCGGTGGCGGAGGCCAGCGCGGCCCAGCACCGGCAGTGCGCCGGGGAGCGGCAGGCGGACTGGACCTATGTGAGCCCGCCCGCGGTCCTTGAGCCCGGCGAGCGCACCGGGGCATACCGCCTCGGCCGGGACGAGCTCCTGTCGGACGCCGCGGGCGTCTCGAGGATCAGCGCCGAAGACCTGGCGGTAGCCGTGCTCGACGAGCTCGAGCACCCGAGGCACCGCAGGGTCCGGTTCACCGTCGCCTCCGCCTGATCCGCATCAGGCCGCTTCGCGGTAGGCGGTCGCGAGCCAGGTCCGGACTTCGTGGTCGATCTCGTCGGCCTCGCGGATTTCGAGGTGGTGCATCCAGGCCTTCGCGGACGGATGCACCACCTCCTTGAACCGTTCGGAGCGCAGCTCCTCGGGAAGGGCGATCGACAGGACCACGGGGACGTCGCTGTTCACGTACTGCGCGGGCCGCCACACGAAGGCGAAGCCCTTGCGGCGGCGGAACGCGATCTGGCTCTTGGTCACTTTGACCTCGGCCTCGCCATTGGCTTCGACGGCTTCGGCGACGGCGCGGTAGAGCGCGAGGCCTTCCGCGTCGTCGCCGAAGTAGTCCTCGGGGCTCCGGTCACCGCCCATGTCGCTGCTCCGGGTTCGGTCCGGTCAGACCATCTTGCGCCTGTAGGCGCGCATCGCCAGGGGCGCGGTGACCGCGAAGATCGCCGCGGCCCATACGAAGGTCCACATCAGCGGCTCGGCGATGGGGCCGAACGAGAGGAGGCCGCGCATGGCGTCCGCGAGGTGGGTGACCGGGTTGACCTTCGCCCAGGCCTGCATGAAGCCGGGCATCGTGTTGATGTCGACGAAGGCGCTGGAGGTGAAGGTCAGCGGCATGATGATCACGAAGGCGTAGATCTGGACCTTCTCCTCCGAATCCGCGACCACGCCCATCAGGACCGAGATCCACGAGATCGCCAGCGCGAAGACCACCAGCACGAGCATCGCGAGGAACGCGCCGGCGACCGTGCGCAGCTCGAAGCCCATGAGGAGGCCGAGGCCGAGCATGACCACGATCGACCAGACCTGCTTGAACATGTCCGCGAAGATCTTCCCGGCCAGCGGCGCGGAGCGGGCGATCGGCAGGGAGCGGAAGCGGTCGTATACGCCTTTGCGCAGGTCGGCGTTGATGCCGGTGCCGGTGTACATGGTGAGGAAGATGGCGTTCTGGGCGATGAGGCCGCCGAGGACGTACTGGAGGTAGTCCGAAGTGGACCCGGCCATCTGGCCGCCGAAGACGTAGACGAACAGCAGCAGGAACATGATCGGGCTGAGGCTGAGGTCGACGAGTTCGAACGGGTTGTGCTTGATGCGGACCATCTGCCGCCAGGCCATGGAGAGGACCTGGCTGACGGTGGCGCCGAGCCCGGGGCGGTGGACGACCGGGGCGTAGATGTGGGCGGCGGTCATTTCGCGGACTCCTCGGTCTCGGCGGCGCTGTCCGGATCGCCGTCGTCGGTGTCGGTCTCGGTGCGGCGGCCGGTGAGGGTCAGGAAGACCTCGTCGAGGCTGGAGAGTCCCAGGTGGAACTCGGTGAGCGCGATGCCGCGGTCGCGGAGGTCGGCGGCGAGGGCCGGCATGATGCCGTCGTCGTTGACGCCGACGGTGATCGCCCCGGCCTCGACCGCCGGTTCGAGTTCGGGGAAGCGCGCGGCGACGAGCTCGCGCACGGTGTCGAGCTGGCCGTGGTCCTCGGGCTGGATGCGCAGGCTCTGGCCGCCGATCTTGGCTTTGAGCTGGGTCGGGGTGCCGGTGGCGATGACCTTGCCGTGGTCGATGACGGCGATCTCGTGGGCGAGCTGGTCGGCCTCTTCGAGGTACTGCGTGGTGAGCAGGACGGTGGTGCCGTCGGCGACGAGGCCGCGCACGAGTCCCCAGAGCTCGCCGCGGGCCCTGGGGTCGAGTCCGGTGGTGGGCTCGTCGAGGAAGAGGATGCGGGGCCGGCCGACGAGGCTGGCGGCCAGGTCGAGGCGGCGCCGCATGCCGCCGGAATAGGCCTTGGCGGGCTTCTCGGCGGCGTCGGAGAGGTTGAACTGGGCGAGCAGTTCGCGGGCGCGGGCCTTGGCGTCCCGGGTGGGCATGCCGAGGAGGCGGCCGATGAACCGCAGGTTCTCCTCGCCGGTGAGCAGTTCGTCGACGCCGGCGAACTGGCCGGTGAGGCCGATGAACGTGCGTACCTTGGCGCCGTCCTTGACGATGTCGTACCCGCCCACGCGGGCGGTCCCGGCCGTGGGCTGGGAGAGGGTGGCGAGCATGCGGACCATGGTGGTCTTGCCGGCGCCGTTGGGCCCGAGGACGCCGAGCACGGTCCCGGTCCGGGCGGTGAGGTCGACGTGGTCGAGGGCGACGAGGTCGCCGAAGTGCTTGGTCAGGCCCTCGGTTTCGATGGCGTTGTCTTGCGACACTTCGTCCTCCTTTGGAGTGGTGTCGTGTGGAAGGGTTTCGAGTTCTGGTTTCCGGGGCAGCGTGCACCCGAGATCATGATGTCATATTGATGCGTGCTTGACATCACCTTTGTGGTGGCGCTTCGCCGTACCGTGCGCGGCGTACACCGGAACTCGATCATGCACCCGGGGTGTGACATCCGGGGTGCGATTGGCCCTTAGAGCGCCTGGAGGAGCTTCCGGATGCGCTTCTCGCTCACCTGGTAGCGGGTGCCGAGCTGCTGGGCGAAGAAGCTCACGCGCAGCTCCTCGAGCATCCAGCGGACCTCGCGGCCCTCACCCGAGCGGAGCGCGGCGGGCCGGGTGCGCGCGAGCGAGTCCCGCTCGGCCTCCAGGGACTGGATGACCTCCATCTTGCCCTGGTCCCCCGCCACGTCGGCGACCGCGCGCTTGGCGCGGAAGCTGATGGCCTTCACATAGCGGAGCAGGTCGTCCAGGCGCCACCAGCCGGTCGAGCCCACGAAGCCGTCCGCGCCGACGAGCGATTCGAGCTGGCGGCGCATGTCGCTCAATGCGGGCAGCACGCGCAGGTCGAACTTGCCCTCGAGGAGCCGGGACGCCTCGCGCGCCTCGGTCAGCACCGCCGCGACCTTGCGGGCCACCGCCGGGGACTCGCCCGCGACCTCCGGCCTCGCGCGCTTGAGCAGCGCCTCGAAGCCCTCGCGGTCCCAGGCCGGGCCGCCGCCCTCGATGAGCACCTTGTCGAGCACCGTCCGCACGCAGTCGGCCAGCAGCGCATCCACGTTCGCGTAAGGGCCCGTGGCCAGCGCGAGCTGCTCGTTGCGGGTAAGGGCCTCCTTCAGGCGCGGGTCGGGGGTGTTCAGGCGCAGGAGCCGGCGCGTGCCCGCCCACATGTTCGCGGCCTGCGCACCGGGATCGGGGAAGGCCTTGACGCCGACCGAGCCGCCCTCGTCGACCAGCCCGGGGTAGGCCTTCGCGGTGTAGCCCTTGCGCGGGGTCTCGTGGATCTTCGGCAGCGCGTCGAAGTCCCAGGTCTTGAGGCCGGTGCGCTCGAGGTCGAAGGCCTCCGACGCGGCCTCCTGGGTCTTGGGGGCGAGCTGGCGCTGGAGGGCGCCGAGTTCCTTGCCTTCGGCGAGGACTTTGCCTTCCTCGTCCTTGACCTGGAAGGTGACGAGGAGGTGCCCGGGGACCTTGGTGAGGTCGAAGGCGTCGTCGGGGACGTGGACGTGCGTCATCGACTTGAGCGTGTCCGCGAGCGCGGCCATCATGGGCCGGCCGGGGGCGGGCGCCATGCGGGCGACGGCGGCCTTCGCGAAGTCGGGGGCCGGCACGAAGCTGCGGCGCAGGGACTTGGGGAGGCTCTTGATGAGCGCTTCGGCGAACTCGGCGCGCAGGCCCGGGACCTGCCAGGTGAAGGCGTCCTGGTCGAGCTGCTGGAGGGCCGGGAGGGGGACGGCGACGGTGACGCCGTCGCGGGCGGAGCCGGGTTCGAACTCGTAGTCGAGTTCGAGGTCGGCGCCTTCGGAGGTCCAGATCTCGGGGTAGGCGTCGGCGGCGACGCGCTCGGCGCGGTCGCCGAGGAGGAGCTGCTCGTCGAAGTCGAGGAGGGTCTTGTCCTTCTCCTTCTTCCACCAGGAGTCGAAGTGGCGGCCGGAGACGATGTCGGCGGGGAGGCGCTCGTCGTAGAAGTCGAAGAGGGTCTGCTCGTCGGCGAGGAGGCCGCGCTGGCGCACCCGGTTCTCGAGGTCCTCGACCTCGCTGATCTTGGCGAGGTTCTGCGCGAGGAACTTGTGGTGGGTGTCCCATTCGGCCTGGACGAGCGCGTGGCGGATGAACAGCTCGCGGCTGGTCTCGACGTCGATGCGGCCGAAGTTGACCTTGCGGCGGGCGACGATCGGGACGCCGTAGAGGGTGACCCGCTCGAAGGCGAGGACGGCCCCGGCCTTCTTCGACCAGTGCGGTTCGGAGTAGGTGCGCTTGCTGAGGTGCTCGGCGAGCGGCTCGACCCATTCGGGTTCGATCTTGGCGCATACGCGGCCCCAGAGGCGGCTGGTCTCCACGAGTTCGCCGGCGACGACCCAGCGCGGCTGCTTCTTGGCGAGGCCGGAACCGGGGAAGATCGCGAACTTGGCGTTGCGCCCGCCGAGGTACTCGCGGGTGTCGGCCTCTTTGACGCCGATGTGGGAGAGGAGCCCGGCCAGGAGCGCGGTGTGGACGCTCTTCGGGGCGGGCGTGGCTTCGGGGGAGCCGATCTCGATCTTGAGGCTCTTGAGGACGCCGAGGATCTGGCGAACCAGGTCCTGCCACTCGCGGATGCGCAGGTAGTGCAGGTACTCCTGTTTGCACATGCGCCGGAAGGAGCTGGAGGAGCGGGTCTTGCGCTCGTCCTCGAGGTACCGCCACAGGTTGAGGTAGGCGGAGAAGTCGGAGTCGGGGTCGTTGAAGCGCGCGTGCGACTGGTCGGCCTGGGCGCGCTTGTCCGCCGGGCGCTCCTTCGGGTCCTGGATGGACATGGCGGCGGTGATGACGGCGACGGCGTGGACGCAGCCCTCTTCGCGGGCCTGGAGGATCATGCGGGCCAGGCGCGGGTCGATCGGCAGGCGCGCGATGTCGCGTCCGGCCTTGGTGAGGCGCCGCTCGCCGCTGCGCACGTCCTCGAGCGCGCCGAGCTCCACCAGGAGGTCCATGCCGTCCTTGATGTTCCGCGAGTCGGGGGCGTCGACGAACGGGAAGGACTCGACCCGGCCGAGCTTCGCGGCGGTCATCTGGAGGATGACGCTGGCGAGGTTGGTGCGCAGGATCTCGGCGTCGGTGAACTCGGGGCGGGCGTTGAAGTCGTCCTCGGAGTAGAGGCGGATGCAGATGCCCTCGGCGACGCGGCCGCAGCGGCCGGCGCGCTGGTTGGCGCTGGCCTGGCTGATCGCCTCGATGGGGAGGCGCTGCACCTTGGTGCGGGCCGAGTAGCGGGAGATGCGGGCGTACCCGGCGTCGATGACGTACCGGATGCCGGGCACCGTGAGGGAGGTCTCGGCGACGTTCGTGGAGAGGATGATGCGGCGGCCGGTGTGGGAGGAGAAGACCCGGTGCTGCTCCTGCGCGGAGAGGCGCGCGTACAGCGGGACGATCTCGGTGTGGCGGAGCTTGGCCTTCTCGAGGGCGTCGGCGGTGTCGCGGATCTCCTGCTCGCCGGAGAGGAAGACGAGGATGTCGCCGTCGCCGGCGCGGCTGAGCTCGTTGACGGCGTCCAGGATGCCGTCGGTCTGGTCGCGCTGCTCCTCGCCGTCCTCGGCCTGCAGCGGCCGGTAGCGGACCTCGACGGGGTAGGTGCGGCCGGAGACCTCGAGGATCGGGGCCGGGCCGTGCTCTCCGGCGAAGTGGTTGGAGAACCGCTCGGGGTCGATGGTCGCGGAGGTGACGATGACCTTGAGGTCGGGGCGCTTGGGGAGGATCTGGCGCAGGCAGCCGAGGATGAAGTCGATGTTGAGGCTGCGCTCGTGCGCCTCGTCGATGATGATCGTGTCGTAGGCGCTCAGGAGCCGGTCGTGCTGGATCTCGGTGAGCAGGATGCCGTCGGTCATCAGCTTCACGTAGCTCTTGTCCGACACCTGGTCGGTGAAGCGGACCTTCCAGCCCACGGCCTCGCCGAGCGGCGAGCCGACCTCGTCGGCGATGCGCTCGGCCACCGCGCGGGCGGCGATGCGCCGCGGCTGCGTGTGCCCGATCATGCCGCGGACGCCGCGGCCGAGTTCGAGGCAGATCTTCGGGATCTGCGTGGTCTTGCCCGAGCCGGTCTCGCCGGCGATGATCACGACCTGGTTGTCGCGGATCGCCTCGAGGATGTCGTCCTTGCGCTGCGAGACGGGCAGCTCTTCGGGGTAGACGATCTTCGGGACGCCGGCGGCGCGGGCCGCCAGCGCGGCCTCTTTCCGCTCGACCTCGGCCTCGAGCTTGGCGAAGGCTTCGGCGCGGGCCGGGCCTTCGGCTTCGCGGGCCTCGCGCAGGCGGCGGCGCAGCGCACGCTGATCGGCCGTGCGCAGGGCGAAGACGCGCTCGCGCAGGCTGGTTCGGGATTCGGGGACGCTACTGGGCATGACGATGGTCAAGGATACGTGGATGCCCGGGCCGGTCGCCACGCATTAACCGCCGCAGTGGCCTGCGCCGGGAGCGTCTTCGCAAATCGGGCTCTCTGCCGGTTGACGGCTCGCAAGTTCCGGCCCCCCGATTCCATGATCCGCGCCGGGCCCGACACTCCCCCGACCGAACAAGACGCGAGCAGGAGCCGCCATCGTGTCAGTCGTCTTCGAGGTCGCCGCACAGCACCCGGTCGGAGTCCAACCGCTCGGAGTCGGCCAGCGCCTGCGGAGCGTGGACGACGACGCTCTCGGCCCGGTCGTCGAGGACCAGGTCGCTCGAGACGGTGGTGGAGCCCACGCCGGTGTCCGAGGTCGTGAAGCTCAGCTCGATGATGTTCCCGGCCGCGTCCTCACCGTCCGGGTCGGCGAGCCAGTGGCCACCGCCGGGCGGGTCCTCGTCGCATTCGCCGTCGTGAACGTGCGCCATGTACTCCGTGCCCGGGGCGAGGCCGACCACCGCGATCTGGACCGAAGTGCTGCCGGTCGAGGAGATGTCGACGGTGCCGGTCGCCTGCGGCGCCGCCTGCTTCCAGGCGCTCGTGACCGCGAGCGCGGCGGTCCACGCCCCGCCGAGGTCGGGGTCCTTCGGATCGTCGCCGCCGCAGCCCGCGAGGGCTCCGGCGAGGACGACCGCGGCGGCGGTCAGGGCTCGGGTGGACGGCATCGGCGCTCCTTCGTCAGTGGGCGAACCCAGTATCGGTCCGCCGATGCCGTCCGTCCGGGATTCCACGCCGGTCGCTACGCCGCGACCGGAACGTCGACCGCGATCCCCTCCCCGCGCGTCAGTTCCACCCGGCGCGTCAGGCCCAGCCCTTCGAGGAACGCCTCATCGTGGCTCACGACCACGAGCGCCCCTTGGAACGCGGTCAGCGCCTGCTGGAGCTGGCGGATCGAGCTCATGTCGAGGTTGTTCGTCGGCTCGTCGAGCAGGAGCAGCTGCGGTGCGGGCTGCGAGGACAGCACGGTGGCGAGGGCCGCCCGCAGACGCTGGCCGCCGGAGAGCGTCGCCACCGGCTGGAACACCGAGTCGCGGCGCATCCCGAAGCGGGCCAGGCGGGTCCGCAGGATCTTCTCCTCGGCTTCGGGCGCCTTGGCGCGCACGTTGTCGAGGACGCTCGCCTCGTCGTCGAGCAGCTCGAGCCGCTGGGTGAGGAACCCGTGCGGGACGCGGGCGGCGTCGGCGATCGCGCGCAGGAGCGTGGTCTTGCCCGCACCGTTGTCGCCGGTGACCGCCACGCGCTCGGGGCCACGGAGGTGCAGTCCGAGGCCCTCCTCCCCGTACAGGTCGCTCACTTTGAGCCCCTTGAGGATCGCGATGTCGCGGTGCGAGGAGACGCTGGTCTCGGGCAGGTCGATGCTGATCCCGCCGTCGTCGCGCAGGCCGTCCTCGGCCTCGTCGAGGCGGTCGCGGGCCTCGGCCACGTCGTCGAGTTTCGCGTTGAGCAGCTTCGCGGAGGAGACCTCCCCGGCGTTCTTCTTGGCGTTGAGCAGTATTTTCGGCGTGCCGCCGCGCGCCTGCTCGCGGCGCCAGGACGAGGCGCCCCGGTCGTTCTGGGTGCGGGCGGCGATGAGCTCCTTCTTCTGGCGGACGAGGTCCTGCTTGGCGTCGCGGACGGCGCGCGCGGCGGCCTCCTGCTCGGCTTCGATGACCTGCTCGTAGGCGCTGTAATTGCCCTCGAAGACGCGGATGCGTCCCTTGTAGAGGTCAGCCACGGCGTCCACGTGCTCCAGCAGCGCCCGGTCGTGGCTCACCACCACGAGGGTGCCGTTGAAGCGCCGGATCGCTTGGTACAGGCGCTTTCTCGCCGAACCGTCGAGGTTGTTCGACGGCTCGTCGAGGAGCAGCACGTCGGGGCGGCGCACGAGGCGCCCGGCCAGGCCGACGAGCATCGACTCGCCGCCGGACAGGGTGCCGACGGTGCGGTCGAAGCCCACATGGTCGAGACCGAGTTCGTCGAGGGCCACGCGGGAGCGGTCCAGGAAGTCCCAGTCCTCGCCGATCGCGTTGAAGTGGGCTTCGTCCACGTCCCCGGCCTCGATGGCGGCGAGCGCGCGCCGCTTCCCGGCGATGCCGAGCAGGTCGGACACGGTGTCGCCCAAGCGGAGCGGCAGCTCCTGCGGCAGGTACTCGATGAGCCCGGAGGCGGTGATCGAGCCCGATTCGGGCTTGAGGAGGCCTGCCACGAGCTTGAGCAGGGTCGACTTGCCGGTGCCGTTGTCGCCGATGAGGGCGGTGCGGCCGTCGGAGAAGACGACGTCGAGCCCGTCGAAGACCTTTTCGCCTTCGGGCCATAGGAAGCGGAGCTGCTGGACGTTGATATAGGTGGTCATGAGACCTCTCTCAGGTCGATGCGGAACGGAATCGAGATGAGAGACATCGCGCCGGAGACGGCAGAGAGAAAGAACCCCCGGAAATGGGCACCCTCTTGATCGAAGACACACCGGTCACGTGCACAGAGACGTGATCGCGCGATGTCTACGACCTAGAGCTTCAAGTGAGTGCCTAACGTCGGGAACAAGGACGTCGTCAAGGTTAGGCCAGGTCCGGGGGCGTCGTCAAGGGAGATGAGCGCCACGGGCCCCCTGGTGACGGGGAGGCCCGTGGCCGTGAAGGCGGCTCTAGCAGGCGGTGGTCGGTCTCCAGACGCCCCATTCGCCGGTGGTGCCGGGCTCCTCGCCGGAGGTCCACCAGCCGGCGCGGTAGGTGGTCCCGTTGTGGGTGACCGTGTCACCCGCGGTGTAGACGGCCGCGGCGTCCCAGGCGCCGCAGTCGGTCGGCTGCTCGGTCGGGCTGGAGGTGGTCGGATTGGAGGTCGGGGTCCCCCCGCCACCACCGCCGAATTCGACGTCGATGCAGGAGTAGAAGGCGTTGACGGTGTCGGCGATGTTCCAGACGCCGAGGACCAGGTGCCGGCCGCTGCGAGCGGGCAGCGTCACGGTGTGGTTCATCGTGTGGTCGGGCCTGGCCCCGCCCATCTGGAAGGAGGCGAAGGGCTTGAGGTCGAGCATGTCGCGGGTGAGCGGCTTCGCGGGGTCGTAGCGGTCGTTGGTGAGGTAGTAGTCGAAGGTCGCCGTGGCGTGTGCGGCGGTCATCGTCCATGTGAACGTCCGGGTGCCGGCGCTCACGGCCGTGGCGGGCCAGTTGCCGCCGCGCGGGTCGTCGAGTTCGGCGAACTCGGCATGGCCGCCGGAGCAGATCTCGCCGTCGGCGGGGCCGGCGGCGGGGAAGCCCTTGGGGCCTTCGACGCTCTGGGGTTCGTAGGAGATGGCGCCGCAGTCGGACACTGCGCCGCCGGCGCAGAGCGCCGAGCGGCTGGGCGGGTTGGAGGCGTAGCCGTGGCCCCAGGCCAGGGCGGCCATGGAGACCGAGACCGCGAGGGTCGCGGCTCCGGCGATGGACAGGATGATCTTGCGCTTCGTGCGCATCTTCGGCTCCTATCGACGATGGGTCGGCGGGGCTTCGATGGATCGATGAAAATCAATGGATCGAATTAAAAAGGAACCTAACAGTTAAGTTTGCTTCACACAAGGGGCAAGCGCGCGCCAATCACCGCAACCCGCATGGGCGTACCGTTTTCGCACACAACGCCAAGGGCCGCACCTGAAGCGGGTGCGGCCCTTGGCGAGCGTCAGCGGACGTCAGTCCTCCGGCTGCTCGGGATTCCTGATGAGCGAGATGATCGAGACGAGCAGACCGCCGCCGACCACCACGAGCGCGACGATCATCATCGCAATGGCACTGGGAGTCACAGGTCGACCTCCTTCTCGATCGAAACGACCCTGTCGCCCTCGAGCTCCTCTTCGGGCACGGCCGGGGGCACTTCCCTGCGGCGCAGCACGAGCGCCATGATCAGGGCGAACGCGAGCGAGCCGCCCGCGACCGCCCAGCCGAACGCCTGGTACTCGTGGTAGTCGGCGAGAGGGCTGTCGGGCCCGGCCGCCAGCAGGTCCCGGACGTTGAAGAACAGGATGACCGCCAGCGCGAGCGGCGTGATCACGCCCAGGCAGGTGAACCAGATCGGGCCGATCTTGAACGACGAGGTGGCGTTCGCGTCGTCCCGCAGCTCCTGCCACCGCCACAGGATCCAGACCACGGCGATGATCGCCACGGGGGCGGCCACCGCGATGCCGTAGTTGTTGATGAAGTGGTCGGTCACGTCGAGCACCATCAGGCCGTTCACCGTGGGGAAGAGCACGAGCGAGACGACGGCCATGCCGCCGCCGATGATCGCGACGGTCTTCTTGCGGCTCCAGCCGAAGCGGTCCTCGAATGCCGCGACCGGCACCTCGACCACGCTGATGAGCGAAGCCCAGCCGGCGACGACCAGCGACACGAAGAAGAGCACGCCGAACAGCCCGGCCAGGTACGGCAGGGTGTTGATGATCGCCGGGAAGGCGATGAACGCCAAGCCCACGCCCTGGTAGGACTGCTCGTCGATCGGCACGCCGGTCTCGAGCGCGAGGAAGCCGAGCACCGAGAACACCGCGATGCCCGCGAGGATCTCGCCGAACGAGTTCGACATGCCCACGGTCCACGCGGAGGTGGTGATGTCGGACTTGCGCTTGAGGTAGGAGCCGTAGGTGATCATGATGCCGAAGCCGACCGACAGCGTGAAGAAGATCTGCGCGTAGGCGGCGAGCCAGACCTGCGGGCCGCGGATGGCCTCCCAGTCGGGCGTGAAGAACGCGTTCAGGCCGTCGACCGCGCCGTCGAGCGTGAGCGACTGGACCAGGAGCGCGCCGAAGAGCACGACCAGCAGCGGGATGAAGATCTTGCTGGTGGCCTCGATGCCCTTCTTGACGCCCGCGCCGATCACGGCGAGGGTGGCGACCCAGACCAGGGCGAGCGCGACGGCGAGGCCCGGGAGCCAGGTCCCGAAGTCGTAGAGCCCGCCGGCCTCGAGGAAGTCGACCATGAGGAACGTCGCGGGGTCCTGGCCCCACTGCTGCTCCAGCGAGAAGTACGCGTACCAGGCGGCCCAGGCGATGATGACCGCGTAGTAGACGCCGATGACGAGCGAGATCGCCACCTGCCACCAGCCGATGAACTCGGTGTTCTTGTTGAGGCGGCGGAAGGCCACCGGGGCCGAGCCCCGGAAGCGGCGCCCGATCGTGAACTCGAGGATCAGCAGCGGGATGCCCGCGGTGCACAGGGCGACCAGGTACGGGATGAGGAACGCGCCGCCGCCGTTCTCGTAGGCGACGCCGGGGAAGCGCCAGATGTTCCCCAGCCCGAGAGCGGACCCGACCGCGGCGAGGATGAAGCCGAGCCTGCTCCCCCAGTTCTCTCTGACATTCGGTTCTCGCGCCATCGGCATTCTCTCCAAGTACATCGGGGCAGGGCACTGATATCGGCCTATACGGTAGCGAAGCCCGCGGCACTGGAGCGCGTGAGTGCCCCGAATCCGCTGTGCGCACGATCTCGGCGAGTGGCGCAGCAGGAGACGATGGCACCTCGCAAGAGCTAGACTTTTTCAGTTGCGCACTTCGCAGCCTCGGCGACGCTGGCGGGATCGGATTTCCCGCAGCGCCCAGGAGTATTCGCGCACCTTCGTCTTGAATCCCATCCGCTCCGCATCCGAGGAGAGCCGTGTCCGCTGCCATCACTCCGGCCGTCAAGTTCGAGCAGCAACGCCTCGACGAGCTGTACGCCCGCCTCGACCGGCTCCGCGAGGAGGCCGCCGAGCGGCTCGGCGAGTCGCGGCGCAAGCACGTGGAGAACGACCAGGAGCGCTCGCAGCGCGACGCCGAGACCCACCTGTACCGCCAGCGCATCGCCCAGCTCGACGCCGTCGAGGAGGGCCTGTGCTTCGGACGGCTCGACTACCTCGCCTCTGACGTGCCGATGTACTTGGGCCGCATCGGGATCCACGCCGAGGGCGGCGAGCAGCTGCTCGTCGACTGGCGTTCCGAGGCCGGCCGCCGGTTCTACCTCGCAACCGCCGCCTCCCCGGCCGGGGTGCGCCGCAGGCGCCACCTCCACACCAAGGGCCGGCGCCTGCGCTCGGTGAACGACGAGGTCCTGGACCTGGACGCCGCGGGCGAGTCCAGCTCGACCATCGGCTCCGAAGGGGCGCTCATGGCCGCGCTCGACGCGGCCCGCACCGGCACGATGCAGGACATCGTGGCCACGATCCAGGCCGAGCAGGACCGGATCATCCGCGCGCCCCTGGAGGGCGTCATGATCGTCGACGGCGCGCCGGGCACCGGCAAGACCGCCGTGGCCCTCCACCGCGCCGCCTACCTGCTGTACGAGCACCGCGAGCGGCTCAAGCGCCAGGGCGTGCTCATCATCGGCCCCGGCAAGCAGTTCCTGCGCTACATCTCCGAGGTCCTGCCGGGCCTGGCCGAGTCGGACGTGCTGCTGCGCACGCCCGCGCAGCTGTTCCCCGGGGTCGTCGCCGACCGCCCCGAGACGGAGGCGGTCGCCGCGATCAAGGGCCGGGCCGTGATGGCCGGCGTCATCGCCAGCGCGGTCGCCGACCGCCAGGTGGTGCCGCGCGAGCCCGTGCCCGTCGACTTCGAGGGCCACGAGCTGTACCTGCGGCCCGAGAAGATCACGGCGGCCCGGGACGCGGCGCGCGAGACGGGCCTGCCGCACAACGAGGCCCGCGAGACCTTCCACAAGCGGGTGATCGCCGACCTCGCGACCCAGTACGCGGACATCATCGGCGAGGACCCGCTGGGCGGGGAGAACCTGCTGGGCCTGGCCGACCGGGCGCAGTTCGCGGTCGAGATCGCCTCCGACGCGGTGATCCGCGGCCAGATCGAGGTGCTGTGGCCGCAGCTCTCGGCGCGGGAGCTGCTGGAGGACCTGTTCTCGTCCCGGGAGCTCATCGCCTCGGCGGCGGCCGTGCTGAAGAAGGAGGAGCGGGCGCTGCTCCTGCGCAGGCCCGGCGGCTGGAGCGAGGCCGATGTGGCGCTGCTCGACGAGGCCGCGGAGCACCTGGGCGAGATCGAGGCGCCCAAGCGCGCCGGCGAGCTGACCGCCGAGCAGATCGCGTACGCGCAGGACGTCCTGACGATCGCGGCCGGTTCGGCCTCGTTCGACTTCGAGGACGAGGAGTCCGAGATCCTGCAGGCCACCGACGTGATCGACGAGTTCTGGCTCGGCGAGCGGCAGGTGGACGACGTGTTCGTCTCCGTGGCGGAGCGGGCGGCGGCGGACCGGCGCTGGATCTTCGGGCACGTGATCGTCGACGAGGCCCAGGAACTGTCTCCCATGGAGTGGCGGGCGCTGCTGCGCCGGTGCGTGACGCGCTCGTTCACCATCGCCGGGGACCTCGCGCAGGCCGCGGGGCCGACGGCCCCGAGGAGCTGGGGCGAGGTGTTCGGCAGCTCCGGGCTCGCGTGGCGGGCCGAGCAGCTGACGGTCTCCTACCGGACCCCGGCCGAGATCATGGAGGTCGCGACCCGGGTGCTCGACGCGATCGACGTCGAGGCGGCCCGGCCGCGCTCGGTGCGCGAATCGGGGCACCGGCCGTGGCTGGAGATCGCCCAGGAGGATCTCGACACGCGGGTCGAGGAACTGGTCGCTGCAGAGAAGGCCGCGGTCGGCGACGGCAGCGTGGCGGTCGTGACGACCGCCGAGCGGGCGGCGGGACTCGCCGGCATCGCCGAGGCGTCCGTGCTCACGGTGAAGCAGGCCAAGGGACTCGAGTTCGACAGCGTGATCGTGGTCGATCCCGACGCGATCGCGGCCTCGGGCCTGCGGAACCTCTATGTGGCGCTCACGCGGGCGACGAAGCGGCTCGGCGTCGTGGCGCCCGACAAGCCTGTGTTCCCCGGCGCAGAGGTCCTGTAGAAGTCGTAGCAAGCTCCTACACTGTTCACCAGGTGGAGGGACACGGCGCCCGCTTGCCGGCCGTTAACGAGTGAGGTGCGGGTTGACAACGACGACAGGGGACTTGACCGGTGCGCGGGTCGACGGGCGCTACCGGCTCGAGCGGCTCATAGCGCGCGGCGGGATGGCCGACGTCTACGAGGCGCAGGACGAGCGCCTCGACCGCATCGTGGCGGTGAAGATCATCACGAACGCGGCGGTGGCCGGGTTCGACGTGAAGGCCTTCGCCGATGAGGCCAAGACCATCGCGAAGCTCTCGCACCCGAACGTGGTGGCCGTGTTCGACCAGGGCGTCCACGAGGGCCTGCCGTACGTCGTCATGGAGTACGTGCCGGGCACCACCTTGCGGGACCTGCTCAACCGGCGGCGGCGCCTGCGCATCGACGAGGCCGTGGAGCTGTGCGGCCAGGTCCTCGACGGGCTCCAGGCCGCGCACGACGCCGGGCTCGTGCACCGCGACATCAAGCCCGAGAACATCCTGCTCAAGAACGGCGGCCGGGGCGACCGCGTCAAAGTGGTGGACTTCGGCCTGGCCGAGGCGGTCCACGGCGACCGCGACACCGGCGGGCCGCTCGTGGCCACGGCCGCGTACGTCGCGCCCGAGCTGGTCAACGGCAGGCCCGCGACGACCGCGAGCGACGTCTACTCGACCGCGATCCTCCTGTACGAACTGCTGACCGGTGAGGTGCCGTTCGACGGCCCCGACTCGGGGAAGGTCGCGCGCCGGCACGTAGAAGAGGACGTGCCGACCCCGCAGCTGAAGGCCCCCGATGTGCCCGACGGCCTCGCCGAGCTCGTGACCACCGCCGCCGCGCGGCGGCCCGGGGCGCGCCCGGTCGACGCCGGGGCGTTCCTGCGCCGGCTCCAGGCGGTCGACGTGCGGCCCCCGAAGGGCAGCACCGGGAAGGTCCCGCGCCCCACCCGGGTCGTGCAGACCACGATGGTCGTGGAGCCGCCCAAGACCAAGCGGTCGTGGAAGGCGCTGCTCACGCTCGGCCTCATCGCGCTCCTGCTCGTCGGCGTCGCCGCGGCCGGGTGGTGGATCGGCATCGGCCGGTACACCGCGACCCCGTCGCTGCTGGACCAGACCCGGGAGTCCGTGGCCGCGTACGCCGAGGACGAGGGCTTCACGGTCGACCTCGTGGACGGCTACAGCGAGAGCGTCCCCGTCGGCGGGATCGTCTCGCAGGACCCGGGGGTGGGCGACCGCATCCGCCGCGGCGCCACCATCACCGTCGTCATCTCCCAAGGGCCCGAGCGGTACCAGGTGCCCAACCTCGCCGGAAGGACACAGGACGAGGCCACCGAGGAGCTCGCCGCGTTCAACGCCGAAGTCGAGGTCGAGCACGAGTACAGCGTCGACGCCAAGGCCGGCGAGGTCATCCGCACCGACCCGCCCGCGGGCCAGGAGGTCAAGTCCGGGACCCCGGTGACGCTCTTCGTCTCCGACGGCTTCCCGCCGAACGAGGTGCCGGACGTGGTGGGCCTGGCCGAGGCCGACGCCCGCGCTGCGATCGAGACCGAAGGGCTGCCGGTCGGCGAGGTCACCCGCCGCAGCAGCGACACCATCGCCGAGGGCCTGGTCATCGAGCAGGACCCGAGCCCGGAGACGCCGGTCGGGCCCGAGAACCCCGTGAACCTGGTCGTCAGCTCCGGCCCCGAGATGATCGAGGTCCCCGACGTCGTGGGCATGGACCTCGACAAGGCGACCGAGGAGCTGGAAGCGCTCGGGTTCACCGTCAAGACCGCGCAGATCTGGTTCAGCGGCACGGTCTTCGACCAGTCGATCGACGGCGGCTCCGAGGCCGAGAAGGGCGCCGAGATCTGGCTCTGGGCCAACTAGCGGGCACGGAAAAGGGGGCGGACGCGATGGCGTCCGCCCCCTTCCTCAACGCTTCAGTTCGCTCCCGCGGCCTTCAGCTCGGTCATCGTGAACAGCGGCTGGATCTCCACGCCGACGTCGGCCAGGTTCTTCAACCCGCCCGACTCGCGGTCGATGACGCACAGGCCCCGCTCGACGATCCCGCCCCGGTTCCGCAGCTCCGCGACGGCGTCGAGCACGGCGCCGCCCGAAGTGACGACGTCCTCGACGATGAACAGCCGCCGGCCCTCGACCTCGCCGCCCTCGGCCAGACGGCACGTGCCGTACGTCTTGGCCTCCTTGCGGACGAACAGGGCCGGGAGGCCCGTCACCTGCGACAGGGCGGTCACGATCGGGATGCCCCCGAGTTCCAGGCCCGCCAGCGCGTCCACGCCGTGCGCGGGCACCAGGGGCGCCAGCGCCTCGGCGATGCGCCGCAGCAGGACCGGGTCGGACTCGAACAGGTACTTGTCGAAGTACTCGTGCGCGACCACACCGGACCGGAGGGTGAACTCCCCGGTCAGGTGCGAGCGGTTGAAGATGTCGCGCGCGAGCTCGGCGTCACTGGTGGTCATGCGGTCAGCCTGCCACGTGCGGGCCCTTACGGGCGCAGCGCCGGGTAGTCCGGGTCGAGGAGGTCACGCTCGGCCAGCCAGTTGTACAGCGGGGTCTCCTTCGGCCAGTGGCCCCAGCCGTGGTCGCCGGTGGCCATGTGGCCGCCGAGCATCTGCTGCTGCACCGGGTCGAGGTCGTTCCACCACGGCTCGTTGGGCAGGTGGTCGACGAGGTCGCGGGCGCGGATCCAGCGCGGCGTGAACCCGAAGAACGCGACCTTGCGGGTCAGGTCCGAGTAGTTGTCGCTGCGGGCGTGCCAGATGCGGCGGTCGAAGAACATGACGTCGCCGGCGTTGCCGGTGACCTCGATGGCCCCTTCGGGGTCGGGCCACTCGACGTCGCGGCGCGGCGGGCCGTCGATCGTGTTCCACAGGTGCGAGCCGGGGATGATCTTGGTGTTGCCCCGGCCCTCCTCGTTCAGGTCGCTGAAGAAGTAGGCGAGCTTGACCGACAGGCGCGGGCGGGGGTCGGTCTCGGTCTCGCGGTTCTGGCGGCCGCCGTCCTGGTGCCATTCGAAGCGGAACGGGCGCTTGCCGGAGATCGGCGGGTGCTTGTCCACGTGCGAGTGGTAGACGTGGAAGTTCCAGCCCAGGATCGACCACACGTAGTGGAAGGTCTTGGGGTGGTTGAGGAGGAACGCGAGCTCCGGGCAGGAGGTCACCGCGTCGAGGCGGTGCATCGCGCCTTCGGGGCTGAGCCGCCCCGCTTCCTTCTCCAGCTCGTAGACGCGGTCCAGAGCGTCGGAGCAACGCTTGATCTCCTCGGCGTCGAGCGCGCCGCGGATCATCAGATAGCCGTCGCGATCGAAGGCTTCACGCTGCTCAGGGGTGAGAGCTGCGGCACCGACCGATGTCAATGCGGTCATCTCAATGCCTTTCCGGTTTCCAGGGGGATCTGTCGTCTAGCTAGACGCGCGTTCCGCCCTTCTCGGTTGCACCGCGGGAGTCGGAAAATCAGGCAAGATTCCCGCGGTGTTCATTACCGGAAAGCGTAGTTGCGATCACTTCAAGAGCGCTGGAGAAAGACTCGAAGTCTCATGGGAAACCGTGAAACCAAGCGATTTCGGATGCTTTGTCACTCTCCGAATCGGTCGGTGATCCAGTCGAACCATCCCAAGTCGAGCGAGATCCAGTTCCAGCTGAGCTGGTCGAGGTAGCTCATGCCGACCATGAACAGGAAGATCCCGGTCGCCAAGTGCGCCAGGCGCGCCGATTTGCGCTTGGCGTGCAGCCAGCGGCCCCAGAGGATGCCGCCGGCGACGCGGATCAGGAAGAACAGGCCCACGGCCACGGCCAGCACGAACAGGTAGCTGAAGACCTGGCTGCGGAGCGTGTCCATGCCCTGCTGGATCGCCCAGATCAGCCACATGATGAGCGAGAAGAGGCCGCCGATCACCGAGAGCTCGAAGCCCTTCGAGAGCGAGCCGGGCGGGCCGAGCAGCGGCGGCCGGTCGGCCTTGTCGAGCTCGCGCTCGCTCGGTTCCTCGGGGTCGGTGGAGAGTTTCAGGCGCGGCAGCGGGCCCCGGCCGGGGGGCGGCCCGGCGGAGCGGCCGGGCGAGTAGCCGTCAGGGCGCTCGTTCTGGCCGGGGACGCGGACGCGCCCGGCGACCGGCTTGTCCTGCGCCGGGCTCGGCGACGGGACGCCGGCCTCCATGACGCGCGTGCCGTCGGGCATGACGCGCGTGCCGTCGGACATCACACGGGTGCTGTCCGCGGCGGGAGTCACCTGCGTGGGTCCGGCGACCGGCGCGACCTGGGTGGGCGCGGCGGCCGGCGGGGACGGGCGGTCGAGGCGGCGGGTGGCGGCGGAGTCGATGGGCGCGCCGCCCACCGGCATCGAGTGCGGGCCGCCGGTGTGCTGGGTGCTCCAGTCGACGCCGAGGTCGGGAAGGTTCGCGCGGGAGACCACGGCGCACAGCTCGCCGATCCAGCGCGGCAGCTCCTCGGTGCGCGGCCGGTTCTCCGGGTTGTCGTCCAGCGGCGCGGTCAGCAGCTCGCGCAGGCGCGGGTTCGACTCCAGGACCGGGTGCTTGCGCAGCCGCGCCCACGGGACCGACTGCTCCTGGCCGGGCGAGTCGGTGCGGGCGCTCGCACCGGTGACGAGGTAGAACGCGATGGACCCGAACCCGTGCACGTCGTAGGCCGGGCCTACGGTGCCCTGGTGGGCTTCGGGGCCGGCGGTCTCGCGGGTGTACGCGATGGTCGTCAGGTGCGCGGGCGTGTAGTAGCGGGCGCCGGTGAAGTCGATGACCTTCGCCGAGCCGTCGGGGCCGATGATCACGTTCGCGGGCTTGAGGTCCATGTGCAGCACCGGGTGCGCGCCGACAGGGGGGTGGTGCATCGCCTGCATGACCTCGGCGACGGACTTGAGGGTGCGGGCCGCGTCGACGCGGCCCAGCCGCCACTGCAGCAGCTGCCGCAGGTCGTGGCCGGGCAGGTACTCGAGGACCTGGAACGGCACCGGCTCGCCCTGCGGCGCCTGGCCGGGCGGGTGCGGCAGGCGGCCGTAGAAGGCGTCGATGCGGCGGCAGATGGCGCCCACGCCCCGGCCGTGGAGGTCCATGAGGACCGCGTCGCCCTTGTCCCAGGACCGGAACTGGTGCTCGCGGGTGTCGTGCGGGTTCAGGCGCAGGACCTTGACGCTCAGGGGCGCCGAGGCGACCCCGGCGGAGACGCGAACGGCCTGGTACACGTCGGCCTGCCCGCCCGAGCCGAGCAGGCCGGTCAGCCGGTAGCTCTGCTCAGACCCCGGCAGGGGATCGGCCGGGCCGCAGACGAGGTCGACGGTGGCGTTCGACATGAGTGGTCCTTCGCGCAGGGAGTTCCGAGCTCATAGCGTAACGCCCGGAATCCACCTCCGACGGCCCCCGGAGGCGGTGCTGTTCGCATCATCTCAGCTGACAACCCGCCGCGGGGGTCGGGAACTCAGCGGCCCCCGCCCCAGGGGCTCCCGGCCTGCGGCGAGGAGGTCGGCGTGATGCCGCCGGCGGAGGGCTGGCCGTACGAGCTGGACGGCGGGGCCGGGGCCTGGCTCGACTGCATCGGCTCGAACACCCCGCCGGGCTGCGGCTGCGACGGGGCGGCGTTCGGGGCCTGAACGCGGTCGAATGCGCCGGTCGAGACGGTCGCGGCCTGGCCGCCGACACGGGAGAGCGACCACAGCGCGGGCGAGAGCGCGAGGGTGAGCACCCCGAAGCCGACGGCCCACAGCTCGACCGGCGCGGAGTCCTCCGCGAGGCCGGTCAGATCGATGTCGGCGATGTGCCACAGGAGCGAGGAGGTGAGGAAGAGCAGGGTGCCGACCAGGCCGATGGTCTGGAAGATCTGGAGGAGAACGCGAAAACCCTTGGACATGTGTCGACGCTACCAACATGCGTCCGATTACTCCAGATCCGCGGCGCCGAATCCTGGTTCCCGCCGACGGAAAAGGCCCGGGCGAACGCCCGGGCCTCCCCTGTGGTCCGTTGCGGTCTAAGGCAGCTCGGGCAGCTCGTGGGTGGACTCCCACTCGGTGAGCATGTCGATGCGGCGCTGGTGGCGCTCGGCCCCGGAGAAGGGCTCGTCGACGAACGCGTCGGCGAAGCTCACGGCCTCGTCGAGCGAGTGCATGCGGCCGCCGATGGCGACCACGTTCGCGTCGTTGTGCTGGCGGCCGAGCTTCGCGGTCTCCACGCTCCAGGCCAGGGCCGCACGGCAGCCCGGGACCTTGTTCGCGGCGATCTGCTCGCCGTTGCCGGAGCCGCCGACGACGATGCCCAGGCTGCCCTTGTCGGCGACCACCTGCGAGGCGGCGCTGAGGCAGAACGGCGGGTAGTCGTCCTCGGCGTCGTACTGGTGCGGGCCCACGTCGACGACCTCGAAGCCGCGACCGGCCAGGTGCTTCACCAGGTGGTCCTTGAGCTCAAGGCCCGCATGGTCGGAGGCGAGATAAATGCGCACGATGGGACTCTAGCCTTTCGGGAGCTCGACGATGGCGAGACCGGCGCGCGCCTTGGGCACGAACCAGGTCGACTTGCGCGGCATCTTCAGCCGCTGGAGGTTCACATCGATGAAGTCGGGGACCGTGACCGGCGCGATGAGGATCGCCAGGTCGGCCTTGCCCGCGTCCACCTGCTCGGCGAGCCACGACGCCGGGTAGTCGCCGCCCACGTACGTGATGCGCTTGTCCCCCGCGTCCCAGCCGAGCAGGCCCGTGAAGACCTCGTTCTCGACCTGCGTGTGGTCGAGCCGGTCCACGACCGAGCCCTCCACGCCCGGGAACGCGATCTCCCAGGTGCGGCCCTGGCCGTAGACGACCACGGTGCCGCCCTCGGACGGGGTCTCGGGCGGGCCGTCGGTCTCGATGACCGAGGCGCCGATCTGCCCGATCTGCTCCACCAGCTGCGCGGCCGAACCGGGCAGGCCCTTGACGAGGCGGTGGTAGGGGCGGATGACGACCGACTGCGGGGTGGTGATCACCGCGAGGAACCGGTCGAGCCCGCCCACCTGGGCGGCCAGCGAGCGGTGGTTGCCGTCGGCGACGATGAGGTCGCCGTCCCCGGCCAGCGCGGTCAGGGCCTCGCCGGCCTCGCCGCCGATCGCCCAGATCTCGTGCGAGCGCCCGGCCTCGTCCACATCCTTCGCGACGGGCTCGCCCGCTTCGGCGACGGCGGCCTCAATCGCGGCGTGCAGTTCCTCGCCGCGGCTCGACTGGAGCAGCAGGACGGGGCTGAGCAGGTGGCGCAGGCGCTGGTTGAGCTCATTGCGCTGCTTGACCTTCTCGATGAAGACGTCCTCGTTGCGGATGACCTTGCCGGGCTCCTCCGCGGAGGAGGAGATCTCGGCGGTGTCGACGAGGCAGAACACGCCGTACGCGGTGGGCTCCTCGCCGCCGGAGATCCGGTAGGCGACGGCCACGTCGCCGAACGCGGCGAAGCGCCCGGCCTCTTTGAGGGCCGCGAGCCGCTCGGCCGCGGCGGGCAGCGCCTGCTCGAACGTGAGTCCGGCGGCCACCGCCTCGGGCGTGTGGGCGGGCATCTCGACGCCCAGCATGGAGGTCGGGTTCGCCTCGATGATCCGCGTGATCTCGGTTTCGTCGGGGAACTCGTCGTAGTTCTTCGCACCAGTGCTCCCAGTGGAGAGCCAGGCCTGGTCGATCGGGTGTGCAGCAGTCACGCCACGAGGGTAGTCGACCCGCTTCGGCGCCCACGTGGCCGCTTAATGAACTTCCAAGATTTGACACCCTCCCTCTTCCTGAGAGGGATTTCCCGGCTTGCGGTCCGCGATTGCGATCCGGCTACGGGTGGGTTCCAGCGTCACCGAGGAGGGCTCCGCAGGCAGATCTCTGGACCAAGCGACCTTCAGTTCTCCGACCTTCGCCACATACAACCGGCCGCTCCGCCGCAGCGCGAACCCTCGACGCGTGAACCGGGCCGTCTGCGTCCCGGCCCGGCGCTTGAAACGGGGCAGTCCGACGCGCGGGCCTCGGCGCTTCCCACTCAACGAATCGAAGAAGTTCTGGTAGGCCGTATGGCAGTCCCGCAGCACCTGCTGCAGCGACACTGTCGATACCTCTGCCATCCAGGACCGCTCCTTGGTGCGCTTCGCCTCGGTGATCAACACCTTGTCGAGCAACGCCGTCGTCGGGTAAGGAAGCCCTGCAACGTGCCTCCGAGCCGCAACCGCGTCGTTCCAAACCGTGCGCACACATCCGAACGTCCGCGCGAGCACGGCCCGCTGCGGCAATGTCGGACAGACCCGATATCGGCATCGAAGCAGCACACCTGTACAACGACTCTCCCGGCGATCCGAAACTGCCTCGCGGCATGACCGTGCTCACGTCCACTGCCGGGATCTCGGGGCAGGTTGCCGCCCGCACCTCTTCCAAGCCTGGAGCGATGGCTTCCCGCTACGGATGAGGACCTCCAGCCGGATGTGACACACTTCTTTCATATCCGAACCCTGACTGGAGGCATTGTGGCGGCAACGCACATTCTCACTCGAGACGAGGCTCAGCGGCGCGCTGAGCTGCTCCACGTCGAGTCCTACATCGTGGAGCTCGACCTGACCGGGCACGAGCAGGGCGACACCTTCGGCTCGCGCACCGTCGTCAAGTTCTCCTGCACCGAACCCGGTGCCGAGACCTTCATCGAGATCGCCGCCGAGCGCATCGAAGACGCCTACCTGAACGGGGAGCCGGTCGACCTGACGGCCTTCGACCCCAAGGCCGGGCTGAAGATCACGGGCCTCGCGGCCGAGAACGAACTGGTCGTCAACGCGATCTTCGCGTACTCGACCGACGGCCAAGGCCTGCACCGCATGGTCGACCCGGTCGACAAGGAGACCTACCTCTACTCGCAGTTCGAGGTCGCCGACGCGCAGCGCGTGTACGCCTGCTTCGACCAGCCCGACCTCAAGGCCAAGTTCACGTTCGAGGTGCGCACCCCGAAGCACTGGACCGTGATCTCGAACATGCCCGCCGAGAACGAGGCCGTGGTCGAGGAGGTCAACCTGAAGGTGACCCTCTTCGAGGAGTCGGTGCGGATGAGCCCGTACATCACCGCGATCTGCGCGGGCCCGTACTTCGGGGTGCACGAGGAGCACGACGGGATCGGCCTGGGCCTGTACGCCCGCCAGTCCATGAAGGACTACCTCGACCCCGAGGGGGTCTTCGAGGTCACCCGCCAGGGCTTCGACCACTTCCACGAGAAGTTCGGCGTGCGCTACCCGCTGCCGAAGTACGACCAGGTCTTCGCCCCCGAGTACAACTTCGGCGCGATGGAGAACTTCGGCTGCATCACGATCGCCGAGGCCTCGTTCCTGTTCCGCAGCCAGGTCACCGACTTCGAGCTCGAGCAGCGCGCCAACGTGATCCTGCACGAGATGGCCCACATGTGGTTCGGCGACCTCGTGACCATGCGCTGGTGGGACGACCTGTGGCTCAACGAGTCCTTCGCCGAGTGGGCCTCCCACTGGGCGAACGTCGAGGCCACCCGCTTCGACGGCGCGTGGACCACGTTCCTGTCGGCCCGCAAGAACTGGGGCTACGGCGCCGACCAGCAGCCGACGACGCACCCGGTGTACACCGCCGCGGGCGACACCGAGGAGATCCAGGCCAACTTCGACGGCATCACCTACTCCAAGGGCGCCTCGATCCTCAAGCAGCTCGTCGCCTACGTCGGCATCGACCCGTTCCTGGCCGGGCTGCGCTCGTACTTCCAGAAGCACCAGTTCGGGAACGCGGTCTTCCAAGACCTCCTGGGCGAGCTGGAGGCCGCGAGCGGCAAGCCGCTCAAGGACTTCGCGGACACCTGGCTGCGCACCGCCGGCGTCTCGACCCTGCGCCCTGACGTGGCGGTCGACGCCGACGGCAACTACACCAAGGTGACCGTGCTGCAGGAGGTCCCCGCCGAGCACCCGACCCACCGCACGCACCGCATCGCGATCGGCCTCTACGACCTGGAGGGCGCATCGCTGGTGCGCCGCGACCGGATCGAAGTGGACGTCGCCGGCGAGGCGACGGAGATCGCGGCGCTCGCCGGCGTGAAGCAGCCTGACTTCCTGCTGCTCAACGACGACGACCTCACGTACGCGAAGCTGCGCTTGGACGAGCGGTCGCTCAAGACCGCCGTCGAGCACACTTCGGCGCTCGGGGACTCGCTCGCCCGTGCGCTGATCTGGGCCGCCGCCTGGGACATGCTGCGGGACGCCGAACTGCCCGCGACCCAGTTCGTGGAGCTCGGCTGCCGCAGCCTGACCACCGAGGACGACATCAACATCGTCACCGTCGCGCAGCGGCAGGTCGCCGGGGCGCTCGCCTACGCCGACCCGGCCAAGCGCGCCGAGCTGCGCGACCAGTGGGCGCAGGCCGCGAAGGCCGCCATGGAGGCCGCCGCGCCGGGTTCGGACCCGCAGCGCTCGTGGGCGAAGGCCTACGCGTCCGCGTCGCGTTCGGAGGCCGACCTGGCCCGCATCTCCGGCTGGCTCGAGGGCCGCGAGGTCCCCGAAGGCCTCGCCGTGGACGCGGACCTGCGGTGGGCCTTCCTCACCGGGCTCGTGGGCAACGGCGCCGTCCCCGAGGACGCCATCGACGCCGAGCTCGACCGCGACTCGACCGCCGACGGCCGCCGCCTGTCGTACGTCGCCCGCGCGGTCGTCCCCAACGCCGAAGCGAAGCAGCGCGCCTGGGAGCGGATCACGGACCCGAACACGGAGAACTGGGTCCGCCGCTCCTCGATGCTCGGCTTCGCGCCGCTCGACCAGGCCGACCTGGTGCGCCCGTACCTGCAGGCGTACCTGGACGCGGTGCCGGAGCTGTGGGAGAAGCTGGGCGCGCAGCAGGCCGTCGAGTTCTCCAAGCTCGCGTTCCCGTCGAACCTCATCGAGGCCGAGACGCTCGAGAAACTCGACGCCTGGCTCGCCGAGGAGCGGCCCGCGCCCGTGAAGCGCGGCGTGGCCGAGGGCCGCGCCGACATCGCCCGCGCCCTGAAGGGCCGGGAGCTCGACGAGTCCGCTTAACACCGGATCGAGCCTGCTCGGGGCTCCGGGACCGCTGCGCACAACGGCGGTCCCGGAGCCCCGAGCGCTTTTCGCACCGTTGATAAGCTCGCCTTGTCGCAAGCCCCCCTGTGCCTCCCGAACCTCGAATAGGAGAAAGAGCCGTCTTGTCCGCGCTTTTGCCGGTGGTCGTCCTGAGCGCCACCTTGGTCGCGTTGTTCGGGATCGTCCTGCCGCTCCTGCTGCTCGGCCCCGTGCTCGCCTCGCGCACCCGGCCGCAGCCCCAGCAGCTGATGTTCGCCGTCGTGCTCCTCATCCCCACCGTGCTCATCGGCTCGGGCTTCATGGCCTGGTGGGCCGTCGACTGGCTGCGCCGCTACGACGTGCCCGCGCCGGAGCTCGTGGGCATCTCGCTGGTCGCGGCGGCCGTGATCGGCCTGATGGCGCCGCTGCGCCTGCCCGGCGGGAACGGGCCGTTCTGGCTCAAGCCGCTGCTCGGCCTCGCCTCGGGCGTGCTCGTGCCGATGTCGATCATCTGGACGGCCGACGCGGGCCTGCACGAGGTCGCCGCCGTCGGCATCGGCGTGCTCGTGCTCGCCGTGCTCGTGGTGCTGTTCCGGCTCGTCGCGAAGCCGCTCGCCGACCGCCGCCAGACCAAGCAGGCCCAGAACTCGGTGCGGCGCTTCCAAGGCCAGCTCGTGGACGTCACCGACGCGGCGTGGAGCCTCTCCAGCGCGCGCGGCGACGCCAACCGGATCGTGCTCACCTACAGCGGCGAGTCCGGCGGCAAGACCGTCGGCGCGGTCCTGATGCTCAAGCGCGACATGGAATGGGTGCCCACGGCCAAGGAGAACGAGTCGGCCGTGTTCGAGCTCGCGAAGGGCCTCAACGGCCAGCCGACCGAGGCGGTCCTGGCGCAGAAGCAGATCGGCTCCCCCGCGACGCTGACCATGCGCATCCCGGGGACGACGATCCTGTCGATCCGCGAGACCGTCGCCGACTCGCTCTCATGGGTCGAGTTCATCGGCAAGCTCGAACTCACCGAAGCGGACGACCTGCTCAAGCGCCAGTTCCCTGAGAACGCCGGAAAGTCGAAGTAGCCCAAGGCAGAGCGACGGCCCGGAAGCCTCGGCTTCCGGGCCGTCGCCATGTTCGGGTCTAGCGGCTCGCGGCCGTCTCCGCGAGCATGCGCAGGCCGGTGATGATGCCGCCGGCCAGCTGCCCGGCGCCGAACGCGGCCTCCATCGAGAAGACCACGAGCGCCGCGGAGCGGTCCGGGACCTTCTCCTGGGCGAGCTTGCCCGTCACGATCTCCACCTGCCGCTGCTCGGGCGAGACGGCGATGAGGATCGAGCGGTCGGGGTCGGAGAGCTTGTCGTGCAGGTCCTCCGCCGCGCCGCGGACCGGGTCGTGCAGCGGTCCGACGTAGACGCTGTAGTGCAGGCCGCCGCCGTCGCGCTCGGCGACGGAGAGGGCCTCGTCGATGTGCAGCAGTTCGCGGGTGTCGAACGGGCCTTCGAGGACGGCCGGCTGGACGTCCTCGGGGCTCTTGTCGACGCCCTCGACGATCGCCACCTGGTTACCACTTGCCATGCGAGCCTCCCTTGGGTCCACTGGCGACAGCCTCGGCGCCGTGGGCGCCGGACTCGAGTTCGGCCAAGCCGGACTCGCCTGCCACCGCGCCATTGCGGGCGACGAACCACACCGGTTTGAAGTTGTAGGGCTCGCCCGCGCGGTAGCGGGACTGCGGCCTCGGGTGCCGCAGGAAGATCACGGCGAAGACCGCGACCACAACCAGGATCGGGGCGCCGAACAGTATCAGCAAGTCCTGGATCGTCATGTTGCTCCCCTAAATACAGGTACAGGGCGACTCGGCAAAGTCACGGCCGGCAGGCCGCCGCCCCGCTCTCTAACGGCTGGCAAGCGGGCACCATGCCTGCCACCCAGACTAATCCAATTACGCCCCTCACATCGCCGCAGGTGGTAACTCGGTGCAGCCGGTCGCACAAGGGCCGAAAGCATCGGTGCGCCAAGGCAAGCACGCGAACAGGGCCCGCCGGCGGTCATGCGACTGCCGGCGGGCCCTGTTCGTCCGATGGCGGCTACGAGAGCCGGGCGCGCTCCTTCCCGTGGCGGGGAAGCCAGGCCTCCCACGCCGGGTCGGGACGGCGCTGGCCGCGGAAGCCGCGCAGCTGCCAGCCCGAAGGCGGCCGGGGCACCCGAGGGAGGCGCCAGCCGAGTTCGGCCAAGGTCTTGTCGCTCTTGCGGTGGTTGCAGGGGGCGCACGCCGCCACGACGTTGTCCCACGTGTGCGTCCCGCCGCGCGAGCGGGGCACCACGTGGTCGATGGTCTCGGCCGACGCGTTGCAGTACACGCAGCGCCAGTCGTCGCGGGCGAAGACACCGCGCCGAGAGGGGCTCGACCCGACCTGCCTGGGGATGGGCACATAGCGGTTGAGGCGGACCACCGAGGGCACGGGGATGTGCATGGTTTCGGAGCGCAGAAAACCGTCACCAGGAGTGACGGTTTCGGCCTTGCGCGTCAGCAGCAGCACCGCCGCCCGCTTCACTGGTATCACGCACAGAGGCTCGTAGCTCTGATTCAGGACGAGGGCTGAGCCCAGCGTGGCCGTATTGAGCGTGAAAAGATTCGGGAGCATCCCTGGGGCAGGGTCATCGCTGTCGAGCGTGCTCCTATGTCGAGGACCTATCACGGTGACGTACCTCCAAGCCATCGGTCCCGTCAAGTTTGACCTATATCTCAGAAAATTGCACCCTGGTTCCGTGGGATCTTGAATGACGCGCGAATATCGTCTGTGCGGACCCCGGGCGACACCGGATCGAACGGACGTCGCCAAGGGTGCGCGCGCGCCGTGAACACTGCGGCCGCACCTCGATGACCTTGAGAAGGACGAACGTGGAACTGCTTGCCGCCACCGAGGGGAACCCGTGCGACCCGGGTTTCAACTCGTGCTCGCTGCTGTACAAGATCACCAACAGCGAAGAGTTCGCCGTCGACGGCGGCGTGGTCCTCGACAAGATCGGCCAGGTCCTGCTCATCGTCCTGGCGGCCGTCTTCCTCCGCTGGCTCGCCAACCGCGCCATCGAGCGCATCATCAAGCAGGTCACCTCGATCAAGGGCCCGCAGTCGATCGCCGACCTCGCCGACAAGCTCGGCTCCGGCAACGCCCGCCGCGACGAGCTCCTCGGCGACCGCAGCGACAAGCGCGCCGAGACCCTCACCGGCGTGCTCCAGCACGTCTCCGGGATCGTGATCTTCGCCGTCGGGTTCATGCTGGTGCTCAGCGCCTTCAACGTCAACCTCGCGCCGATCCTCGCCAGCGCGGGCATCGCCGGCATCGCCATCGGCTTCGGCGCGCAGAACCTGGTGCAGGACTACCTGGCCGGGATCTTCATCCTCATCGAGGACCAGTACGGCGTGGGCGACAACGTCGACGTCGGCGACGCCCAGGGCACGGTGGTCGACATGGGCCTGCGCGTCACCACGCTCCGGTCGCTCGACGGGACGCTGTGGTACGTGCGCAACGGGCAGATCCTGCGGGTCGGCAACTCCAGCCAGAGCTGGGCGTACGTGGTGGTGGACACGCCGCTGCCGCCGACGACGGACATCGACCGGGCCGGGGAGATCATCACGCAGGTCGCCGAGGAGTTCGTGGCGGACGAGGACTGGAGCACCCACATCCTCAAGGAGCCGGAGTACCTCGGCCCGGTCGAGATGACGATCGACGAGATCAAGGTGCGCCTGGGCGTGCGGACCACCTCTGACCAGCAGTGGGCGGCCGGGCGTGAGCTGCGTCTGCGGGTCACGGAGGCGCTGCGGGCGGCGGGGATCATCGATCTGGCCTCGGCCGGGCGGATCTACGTGCCGCGCACGATCGCGAACGGCGGGGCCGCCGGTGCGGCCGGGGCGTCCGGAACGACCGCTTAGACAGTGATATAGGGCCCATTCGGTGTGACGCGTGCCGGATCGGCTTCCCAGTCGGTCCTGCCCTTGGCACGATTGGGAGATGCCTAGTGACAGCCCGCGGGCCGTGGTGGCCTTGACGCCGACCGGACAGCCTGCCCCCACGCAGTCCTTCTATGAGGCCGTGGGCGGCGAGGAGACGTTCGAGCGCCTGACCGCCGCGTTCTACGCCCAGGTGGCCGACGACCCGATCATGCGGCCCATGTACCCCGAAGAGGACCTGGGTCCGGCCGCGCGGCGGCTGAAGATGTTCCTCGAGCAGTACTGGGGCGGCCCGCACACCTACTCGGAGGAGCGGGGCCACCCGCGCCTGCGGATGCGCCACGCCCCTTACACGATCGGCGAGCGCGAGCGCGACGCCTGGCTGCGCTGCATGCGCCACGCGATGGACGAGGTCGCGCTCCCTGCCGAGTACGACAAGGTCATGTGGGAGTACATGGAGCGCGCGGCGGACTTCATGCGGAACGCATGAAGCATGTGAGCAGCATGCGGAACGCATGAAGCGTGTGAACATCACACGGAACGCATGAAGCTGAAACACTCAACGAGGAACGCCTGAGGCGCCTTCCACACCAAGGCAACTGAACAAGCGAACGGAGCGGCGGGATCACCCGCCGCTCCGTTCTCGTTCGTCCTCAGGTCAGGCGAGGCACTGGCGCTCGACTTCGCGGTACAGCTCGTCGTGGGCCTGGGCCCATTCCATGTACTCGGCGCTGGCGAGGTCCTCGAGGTCGTCGATGGTGCCCGGGTACTCGTCGGCGATCAGGATGTCGAGCGCGTCGGAGCAGGCCTGGCGGGCCTCGGAGTCGCCTTGGAGGTTGTCGCGCTCCAGTTGCAGCGCAACGATCTCGTCCTCGAGTTCGGCCTTCTCGGCGTCGAGGGCGTCGCGCTGCTCCTCGACTGACTCCAGTTCTTCGGCCTGCTCGGTGAAGTCGTTCGCCTTCTGCGAGTACAGGATGCCGAAGGTCGCGGTCGCGGCGAGGAGCACGAACGCGATGACGCCGAAGGCCACGGCGGCCTTGTTGCGGGGTTTGCGCGGTGCCGGCGGCAGCGGCATCGGGCCCGTCTGCATGCCGGGGGGCGGGCCTGCGGGCGAGCCCATCGGCGGCGGGCCGGCGGGAGCGCCCATCTGCGGCGGACCGGCCGGGGATCCCATGGGCGGCGGGGTCATCGCGTAGCCCTGGGCGGGCGGGGCCGCCGGAGACGGGAGGGTCGTCTGCGGCATGGCGCCGGTCGAGGAGGCGGGGGCCTGGGCCGGGGGGTATCCGGGTAGGTCCGCGGGGCGCGGGGCCGCGGACGGCTGCGCTTCGGTGAGGAAGTCGTCGTTCGAGGGGGCGAACGCGGATTGCGGTGCCGGAGAAGGCGAAGGGGCGGGGGCGGCTTGGGGGGCGGGTTGCGGGACCGCTCCGGGGACCACCTTCACGGTCGCGTCGGCTTCGGATTCGAAGACGGACGGGGAGGCCTGGACGGGGTTCCGGACCTCGGCATCCGGCTGCGGCCCTTGGGGTGCAGGGTCTGGAGTGACCGGAGGAGGCGCGGGTGACTCATGAGGCTGGGCGCCTTGGTGTTCGGGGGTCATGGAGGTCTCCTATCCAATTTGGAGATGGGGGTTCCTCATGATCGTACCGACTCAAAGCTCATCGCACCTGCTCAAAGCGCCGCCCCGGACTCCCATGGGAGTCCGGGGCGGCGTCGCACAACGGTCAGACCGGCAGGGTCTACAGCAGTTCGCCCTCGAGCCACTCGACGAATGTGCCCGAGATCGCGGTGCCGCAGTCGATGAGCTCTTCGAGCAGGGCGGTGGTGATGCCGGGGCGGACGGGGACCTGGATCTCGCCGAAGACCGGGAGCGAGCCCGATTCGGTCGGTTCGCCGAGGTAGGCCTTGAGGAACCGGCGGGTGCGGTTCCACTCGTTCATGGTCGCGTAGCCGCGCTCGGCCCACTCGCGGGGGACAGTCTGGTACGCGCGGGCGCGCAGGACCAGGATGTCGGCGTCGGGGCCTTCGGCGCGGACCTGGACGATGTGGCGCTCCCAGAGGGCCACGATGCCGCCGTTCTCGTCGACGAGGTAGCGGATGTCGAGGTTCTTCAGGGCCGCGATGATGCGGTCCGAGTCGAGCGGCGCGGCCTCGTCGGTCTCCTGGGCGACCGCGTCGGCGGCGATCTGCTCCAGGTCGGAGATGAACTCGGGGTCGATCTCCTCGAGGTCGCGCTTGATGAGGTGCCAGCGTTCGACCTCGGAGATCTGCTCGTGCTCGGGGCCGAGCAGGAGCTGTTCCGCGGTGAGTTCGTGGCGCAGCTCGCGGGAGGCGAACTCGAGGTCGACCTCGTACTCCTCGGTGTCGAGCTCGGGGTCCTCGTGCCGTTCGGCGCGCGGGTTCGGGACCGCGCTCGGCTGGCTGCCGCGCGCTTGGGCGCGCTCGGCGGCTCCTCCGAGCTCGGTGTCGGGTTCCGCGACCGCCTCGGCGATCGACTCTTGCTGTGCGTCGCGTTTTCTGCTGCGCCACCATGCCATGGTGTTGTCCGCCTTCCCACCCAAATGCGAATCACTGGCAGTGTTGGGTAATACGTTGGCATTCATGCTCGGCTGAACCATTGGATGTGATTGGTTGTGCTTCGCGGGGCATAGCCAAGTTACGTCGTGTTGCAGTGAGCAGACTAGGGCTCGCCACTGACATGGCACAACCGTCAACCAATCCTGACCAAAAGTATGAACCGTCGCGCGTTTGTTCGCAGGCACGAACTGGGTACTGTCACCGGTTTCATATGTATCAGAACAGGAAGGGCCGTCCCATCCTCCGGACGTCGGGTATCCGTCACCGATCGGCGTAACGGTCACTGTGTGTTCCGAATCGGTCACAGCATCGGCAGGCCGCGGTCCCTGTCCCAGACGGTGCCGTAGGTGGCGGCGAGTCCGATGCGGCGCCCGGCCTTGACGACCCGCACGGGTTCGTCGCCGAGGAAGCCCATGCGGCACAGCCCGGCGACGAGCCGGAGCTCGACCGGGTAGATCTGCCCGTCGTGCTCGACGCGGAGGGTGACGTGGTCGAGCATGGCGTCGCGCAGGCGCCGGTCGCCGATGCCCTGGCCGCGCCGCTCCCGCAGGGCCTGTGCGGCCTTGCGGTCGATGTCGGCGATGTCGGCGGCCGGAACGGCCTCGACGGCCGTCCACGGCTGCCTGGGGAGGCGCCCCCGCCATTCGGCGGCGGGCCGCACCGCGGCGTTCCCCGAGGCGAGGTCGCCGGCGCGGTAGACCCCGTCGGGCAGGGCGCTGCCGTCGCCCGCGTCGCGGACGGCGAGGACCCCGATGGGCAGGGCGGCCCAGAGGCGGCCGCCCTGCGCGAGCACGAGGGTGTCGGGATCGAGCCGGGCGGCGCGCGCGGCGAAGGCCGCGTCGTCCCCGGCGGTCGTCGTGTCGGTCATCGGATCAGCATCGATCGTCAGTCGGTCCACTGCTCGAGGAACGCCAGCTCCTCGGCGGTGAGGCGCCGGGGCCGCTGAGCGACGGTGTCGAAGGGCACCATCACGGACTTGGCGCGCAGCGCGAGCTTGTCGTTCGCCATGAGCTCGTAGGCGAACGAGAACGACGCGTTCCCGATCCGCTCGACCCAGAGCTCGACGCGGACCTCGGCGGGCACCACCACGGGCAGCAGGTAGTCGACCTCGTGGCGGGCCACGACGACGCCTTCGCGGAAGCCGGGGACGCCGGCCTCGTAGGCCGCGGTGAACATCATCGCGACCCGGGCCTCTTCGAGCAGCACCATGAACTGGTTGTTGTTCACGTGCCCGAAGGCGTCCATGTCCGACCAGCGCAGCGGGACGTCGGTCTTGAAGCGCGCCACGGCTAGTCCCGGGTGAGCTTGCGGTGCGTGACCCGGTGCGGGTTCGCCGCGTCGGGGCCGAGCCGCTCGATCTTGTTCTTCTCGTAGGAGTCGAAGTTGCCCTCGAACCAGAACCACTTCGGCAGGCCGTCCTCGCCCTCGCCCTCCCAGGCGAGGATGTGGGTGGCGACCTTGTCGAGGAAGGCCCGGTCGTGGCTGATGACCACGGCGCAGCCGGGGAACTCCAGCAGCGCGTTCTCGAGGCTGGAGAGGGTCTCGACGTCGAGGTCGTTGGTGGGCTCGTCGAGCAGGAGGACGTTGCCGCCCTGCTTGAGGGTGAGCGCCAGGTTCAGGCGGTTGCGCTCGCCGCCCGAGAGGACCTTGGTCGGCTTCTGCTGGTCCGGGCCCTTGAAGCCGAACGCGGCGATGTAAGCGCGCGAGGGCATCTCGACCTTGCCGACCATGAGGTAGTCGAGGCCGTCGGAGACGACCTGCCACACCGACTTGTCGCCCGCGAGGCCGGCCCGGTTCTGGTCCACATAGGAGAGCTGAACGGTGCCGCCGACGTTGACCTCGCCCGAGTCGGGCTTCTCGAGGCCGACGATGGTCTTGAACAGCGTGGTCTTGCCCACACCGTTGGGGCCGATGATCCCGATGATGCCGTTGCGCGGCAGGCTGAAGTCGAGGCCGTTGATGAGGACCTCGCCGTCGAAGCCCTTGACCAGCTTCTTGGCCTCGATCACCGTGGAGCCCAGGCGCGGGCCCGGCGGGATCTGGATCTCCTCGAAGTCGAGCTTGCGGGTCTTGTCGGCTTCGGCGGCCATCTCCTCGTAGCGGCCGAGGCGGGCCTTGGACTTGGTCTGGCGGCCCTTGGCGTTGGAGCGGACCCACTCCAGCTCGTCCTTGAGGCGCTTCTGGAGCTTGGAGTCCTTGCGGCCCTCCACCTTCATGCGCTCGGCCTTCTTCTCCAGGTAGGTGGAGTAGTTGCCCTCGTACGGGTAGGTGCGGCCGCGGTCGAGCTCGAGGATCCACTCCGCGACGTTGTCGAGGAAGTACCGGTCGTGCGTGATGGCGATCACGGCACCGGCGTAGGAGGCCAGGTGGCGCTCCAGCCAGAGCACGGACTCGGCGTCCAGGTGGTTGGTGGGCTCGTCGAGGAGCAGCAGGTCGGGCGCCTCGAGCAGCAGCTTGCAGAGGGCCACGCGGCGGCGCTCGCCACCGGAGAGGTTGGTGACGGGCCAGTCGCCGGGCGGGCAGCGCAGCGCGTCCATGGCCTGCTCGATCCGGGAGTCGAGCTCCCAGGCGTTGGCGGCGTCGAGCTCCTCCTGGAGGCGGCCCATCTCGGTCATGAGCTCGTCGGTGTAGTCGGTGGCCATCTCCATGGCGACCTCGTTGAACCGGTCGAGCTTGCCCTGGATGTCGGCCACGGCCTCCATCACGTTCTCCATGACGGTCTTCGACTCGTTCAGCGGCGGCTCCTGGGCGAGCATCCCCACCGTGGCGCCGTTGGCGAGCTTCGCCTCGCCGTTGGAGACCTGGTCCTGCCCCGCCATGATGCGCAGGAGGCTGGACTTGCCGGCGCCGTTGGGGCCGACCACGCCGATCTTCGCACCCGGGTTGAAGTACAGGGTGACGTCGTCGAGGACGACCTTGTCACCGTGCGCCTTACGCGCCTTTTCCAAGGTGTAGATGAACTGCGCCACGCTGATCCTTCGCTTTGGGACGAGCCGTACTGAACTGACCGGTGTCAATGATGTCAAGCCCCGGCGCGCCCCCGCAAACGGGCCCTTCGCGGTGACCGTCTGCGTCACCGCGACCACCGGGTCGCGCGTCCCGGTAGGCTGGCGAAAAGGAGGAAATACGAATTGAGCAACGCATCCTTCATTGTCGTCGCCAACCGCCTCCCCGTCGACTCAGTGGTCGACGACGAGGGAAACCGAACTTGGCGCCGATCCCCTGGCGGCCTCGTCACCGCCCTCGAACCAGTACTCCAGGCCAACCGGGGCACGTGGATCGGCTGGGCCGGCACCGCCGGCGAAGCCCCTGACGCCTTCGAGTCGGACGGCGTGACCCTCATGCCCGTCCCGCTGAGCGAGCAGGAGGTCCTGCGCTACTACGAGGGGTTCTCGAACGCCTCGCTGTGGCCGCTCTACCACGACGCGGTCGAACCGCGCGTCTTCCGCCGCTCCTGGTGGAAGTCCTACTACGAGGTCAACGAGCGGTTCGCGGACATCTGCGCCCGCGAGGCCGCCCCCGGGGCGGTCGTGTGGGTCCAGGACTACCAGCTCCAGCTCGTCCCCGGGATGCTGCGCGAACGGCGCCCGGACCTGCGGATCGGGTTCTTCCTGCACATCCCGTTCCCGCCCGTGGAGCTGTTCATGCAGCTGCCGCACCGCATGGAGATCCTCAAGGGGCTCCTGGGCGCCGACCTGGTCGGCTTCCAGCGCCCGCTCGCCGCGCAGAACTTCCTGGCGCTCACGAGGCACCTCCTCGGCTACCGGCCGCGGGGGCACTACGTCACCGTCGACGACCGCCTGGTGCGCGCCGACGCCTTCCCCATCTCGATCGACACCGCCCACAACGAAGAGGTCGCGGGCACCGAGCGGGTACGCCAGCGCGCCAAGGAGATCCGCGCCGAGCTCGGCGAGCCGGAGACGATCATCCTCGGCGTGGACCGGCTCGACTACACCAAGGGCATCGAGCAGCGGCTCAAGGCCTTCCGGGAGCTCCTGGAGGACGGCCGGCTGCAGGTGCCGAACGCGGTGATGGTGCAGGTCGCGACCCCCAGTCGCGAACGCGTGGACCAGTACATGAAGCTGCGGGAGCGGGTGGAGCGCCAGGTCGGGCGGATCAACGGCGAGTACGGGCAGGTCGGGCTCCCGGCGGTGCACTACCTGCACCAGAGCTTCGACCGGTACGAGCTCGCGGCGCTGTACCAGGCGGCCGACGTCATGGCCGTCACCCCTTTGCGTGACGGGATGAACCTCGTCGCGAAGGAGTACGTGGCGAGCCGCATCGACAACCGCGGGGCCCTCGTGCTCAGCGAGTTCGCCGGTGCCGCAGGCGATTTGCGGCAGGCGTTCCTGGTGAATCCGCATGATTTGACCGATTTGAAAGACGGATTTGTGACAGCGGCGAACGCTCCGCTCGACGATAAGATGAAGAGGATGCGCGCCATGAGGCGGTATCTGCGCAAGCACGACGTGAGTCGCTGGGCGCGCAGTTTCCTCACAGCGCTAGGAGTTCCGGAGCGCAGCGCGGCGTACAATCCGGGCAGCCCGCCTGCCGAAGTCTGATACCCGGCGGTCGGGCGGCAGGCACAGACATTTCCGCAACGACGGTGTTGGAGAGATACGCCACGATGACCGCACCACGCCCTGAGGGCCCCGCGCCGGAGGACTTCAGCTCCTCCGAGGAGCTGCGCTCGGCTCTCACATTGCTCGCCCGCGTTCCGCAGCTGCTGATCGCGTGCGACTACGACGGCACGCTCGCGCCGATCGTGACCGACCCTTCGCAGGCGATGCCGCTGCCCGAGTCGGTCTCGGCTCTGCGGACGCTGGCGAACCTGCCGCAGACGAAGGTCGCGGTCATCTCCGGCCGGGCGCTGCGGGATCTGGCGGCGCTCTCCCGGCTCCCTTCCGAGATCCACCTGGTGGGCTCGCACGGATCGGAGTTCGACGTCGGCTTCACCCGGGCGCTCTCGAGCGAGGACCAGCGGTTGCGCGACAAGCTCGTAGCCGAGCTGTCCGCGATCGCCGAACGCTACGAGGGCGCCCGGGTGGAGCCCAAGCCCGCCGGCTGCGCGCTGCACGTCCGCGAGGCGTCCGAGGCCGACGCGATGCGCGCGGTCGAGGACGTCCACGAGGGCCCGTCCACTTGGGACGGTGTGCAGACGACCGAGGGCAAGGCCGTCGTCGACCTGTCCGTGGTCACCACCCACAAGGGCGACGCGCTCGACAAGCTCCGCCACCAGCTGGGGGCCTCCGCGGTCCTCTTCCTGGGCGACGACGTGACCGACGAGAATGCGTTTGCGCACCTGCACGGCCCGGACGTCGGCGTCCGCGTCGGCCCCGGCCCCACCCGCGCGTCGTTCCGCATCGGCGACCCCGAGGACGTCGCGAAGCTCCTCGCCCGCCTCGTCGACACCCGCCGCGCCTGGCTCCAAGGCGAGCAGGCGCAGCTCATCGAGCGGCACACGATGCTCGCCGACGGCGCCAACCACGCGCTCCTGACCCCCGACGGGCGCGTCACCTGGATGTGCCACCCGCGCCCCGACTCCGGCTCGGTCTTCGCCGACCTCCTCGGCGGCGAGCACGCCGGGCACTTCAGCGTCCAGCCCGTCAACGCCGGCATCCCGCTCGGGCAGCGGTACGTGTCCGGCACGATGACCGTCGAGACCCGCTGGCCGGGCCTGTCGGTCACCGACTGGCTCGACTCCACGCCGCGGCGCCGCGGCGACCTCAACGCCACCGTCCTCGTCCGCGAGATCAACGGCGAGGTCCCGGTCAAGATCACCTTCGCCCCGCGCCCCGAGTTCGGGCAGCTGCCCGTGCAGCTCCAGCCCGTCGGCGACGACGGCCTGCGGGTCCTCGGCGGCCGCGAGCCCATCAGCCTGCGCTCGCCGGGCGTGGAATGGCAGATCGAGTACGACGGCCAGCACTCGCTCGCCGTCGCCGTCGTCGACCTCGCCGCCATCGGCGGCTCCGTGGTCCTGGAGATGCGCTCCGGCTCGGCGAGCCTCGACGAGTGGAAGCCCGCCGTCAACGTCCGCCGCCGCACCACCGAGGCCGGCTGGCGCAACTGGTCGGACTCGCTGAAGCTCCCGCGCGTGGAGACCGAGATGGTCTCCCGCTCCGCGCTGGCGCTCAAGGCGCTCTGCTACCAGCCCACCGGCGCGATCCTCGCCGCGGGCACCACCTCGCTCCCCGAGGAGCTCGGCGGCGTCCGCAACTGGGACTACCGGTTCTGCTGGATCCGCGACGCCGCGATGACCGCGAACGCGCTCGTCGACCTCGGCTCGCTCCAAGAGGCCGAGGCGTACTTCGCGTGGGTCGCCGGCATCCTCGAGCGCACCGCGGGCCACCCCGAGCGGCTCGCCCCGCTCTACGACATCGAGGGCATGGCCCCGAGCCCCGAGGCGATCATCGACACGCTCCCCGGGTACGCCGGGGCGCGGCCGGTGCGCATCAACAACGCCGCGTCGAACCAGGTCCAGCTGGACGTGTTCGGCCCCGTGGCCATGCTCGTCGAGGCCGTCGCGCAGCGCCGCGGGCACCTCTCGGAGTTCGAGCAGCAGGTCCTCGGCAGCATGGTCGAGGCCGTCGCCAAGCGCTGGCACGAACCCGACCACGGCATCTGGGAGGCCCGCCAGGCCCCCCGCCACCACGTGTACTCGAAGGTCATGTGCTGGGTCACCGTCGACCGCGCGCTCAAGGTCGCCGACCACTTCGGCATGGAGTACGGCCCCAACTGGCACGAGCTGCGCGACCAGATCGCCAAGAACGTGCTCGAACTGGGCTGGAACGACGAGGCCGGTGCCTACACGGCCGCGTACGGCCACGACGACCTCGACGCCGCGTCGCTGTGGATCGGCCTCTCCGGGCTGCTCCCGCCGGACGACCCGCGCTACCTCAGGACCGTGCTCAAGATCGAGGCCGGGCTGCGCTCGGGCCCGACGGTCTACCGCTACCACCGCGACGACGGCCTGCCGGGCACCGAGGGCGGGTTCATCATCTGCGCCGCCTGGCTCGCCGAGGCGTACCTGCAGGTGGGCCGCCGGACCGACGCCGAGGAGCTGTTCGAGCAGATCCTCGCGTGCGCGGGCCCGACCGGCCTCCTGCCCGAGCAGTGGGACCCGATCGCCGAGCGCGGCCTGGGCAACCACCCGCAGGCGTACTCGCACCTGGGCCTCATCCGGGTCGCGAACCTGCTGAACGGCCCCAGCGGACGCATCTGAGGCAGCCTCAAGGCGAGGGCTACTCTGTTCAGGACGACACACCGCATCCTGACAGGAAGCCCTCGCCTTGAGCTCCCCCACTCCTGCCATCCCCGGCTACCGCGACTTCGCGATGGTCGCGCACGGGTCGACCGCGTTCGTCTACACCGCCGTCCAGGAGCGGCTCGACCGCACGGTCGCCGTCAAGGTCCTCCTCGTCGACGACGACATGACCACCGCGGACTCGGTCGAGAAGGAGCTCGAGGCCACCGTCGCGGTCTCGAACCACCCCCACATCGTCTCGATCATCGACACCGGCCACACCGACGCCGGGCAGCCGTACATCGTCATGGAGTACTGCGCGGAAGGCTCCTACTCCGCGATCCTGAAGGCCGGCGGGCCGCTGCCCGTGAACGACGTGATCGACATGGGCGTCAAGATCGGCCAGGCCCTCCAGGCCGCGCACAACGCGGACATCCTCCACCGGGACGTCAAGCCGCAGAACATCCTCCGCGGCCAGTACGGGCCCGCGCTGGCGGACTTCGGCATCGCGCGCACCCCCGCCTCGCTGGCCGCGACCGCCGCGATCGACAAGCTCACCCCGCTCCACGCCTCCCCTGAGGCGCTGCTGCGCCAAGCGCAGACCTCGGCGAGCGACCTGTTCAGCCTCGCGTCGAGCATGTGGCACCTCCTCGCCGGGTACGCGCCGTTCGCCAACCCCGAAGGCGGCACCGACCCCGACACGCACCGCGAGCGCGTCACCTCAGACGCGCCGCCGCCGAAGCTCCCCCGCGACGACGTGCCCGAGTGGCTGGAGAGCCTGCTCGTGCGCGCCCTCTCGCGCGACCCGGCCCGCCGGCCCGCCTCGGGCCAGGCGTTCGCCGAGGAGCTCCAGCGCGGCATGTACGGCGGCGGCGTCGGCAAGGCCGCCGCGCCCGCCGTGATCGGGGACGTGAGCAACGAGGAGACGGTCTACCGGCCCGAGGTCGCCTCGCGCGGCACCCGGGTCCCGCTGGACCCGTTCGCACCCGTGCACCCGATGGCGCAGCCCGACCGGGGCGGCACGCTCGGCGGCGGTCTCACGGGAGGGCGCACCGGCGGCTACGCCGGGGAGCTGGGCCACGCGATCGACCCGCGGTACGCGCAGCTCGACGGCCTCGCCCAGGGCGGGACGCAGGGCGGACCGGTCTCGGCCGCGCCGTTCTCGGGCGTGCCGATGAGCGGGCAGCCGTTCTCGGGGGCGCCCATGAGCGCCCAGCCGTTCTCCGGCGCGCCGCAGCAGGCCGCCGCGGCCGGCATCGCCCCGTACTCCGCGCCTCCGCAGGCGCCGGTGAGCATGCAGCCGCCGCCGATGCCGTGGAGCCCGCAGGCCGGGCAGCAGTCGCCGCAGATGCAGCAGGCGTCACCGCAGGAGCAGGTTTTCGCGCCGCCGGTGATCGGCCGCGACGGCTCGAAGCCGCGCAAGACCCAGGCGTACAAGGCCCCCAAGCCGGTGCAGGCGAAGCAGAAGGACGAGCGGAGCCTCAAGTCGTACGTGTACCTCGGGCTCGCGATCACGGTGCTGCTCGGCGGCATCATGACCGTGTGGCTGTGGCTCCTCTCGCCGAACCGGGACGCCGACGACCTGGACCAGGCGAACACCTCGGGCGATGCCGCGCAAGCGGTCACGATCGAGACGTGGAACGACGGCGCGGTGGACCTGACCTGGACGGCGGCCGAGGACGCCGAGGGCCTGCGGTACATCGTCTTCGCCCAGCGGGTGGGCGACGAGAAGGCCGAGCCGCTCAACCCGGAGGGCACCACGGCGACCGAGTTCTCCGCCGCGGGCCTGATCCCGGGCGAGGACTACTGCTTCACCGTGGGCGTGCTGCGGGCCGTCGACAAGGTCCCGATGTCGGAACCGGTCTGCACCACCGATCTGGCGGACTGAGCCGCTCGCCCCATTGGGGATCGTCCGATCGGCTGAGGCGCGCGTCCTCGACGGCCTATTCGCAGTGCCGCACTTTTAAACCTCGAACGGCAATGTGCATAGACACATTCGGCAAATGCGCGCCCGCGCGGACCCATTCGAACAGGCGATCGAGCAATGCGTTCGCCGGTCCCGGAAACGAAAAAGCGCTCCACGCCCTCGCGGGCATGGAGCGCGAATGTCGCGGGTGCGAGACCTAGGCGGCGACGGCCTCGGCGGCGAAAGCGTCCGCCTCTTCGAGGGTCTTGAGGGTGGTGTCCCAGCCCTGCTCCGCCGGGAGCTTGGCGGCGAGGCCCTCGATCTCGGCCTTGATCTTCGCGCCGTGGCCGGCGGCGGCGAGGGCCTTGACGGCCTCGGTGAACGCCTCGGAGCCGGTGGCCAGGTGCAGGGTCTTGCCGGTGGTCAGGTTGCGCAGGTACACGTGCTTCCCGTTGTTGAGCGGGATCAGGTACTTGAACTCGCCGAGGACGTTGAGTCCGCCAGCGGAGCCGCCCTTCTGGCCGGCCTTGACGGAAGCGCGTGCTGTCTTGGAAGTGTTGGCTGCCACGCCGGTCTCCTCACCATGTCGTTACGACGTATCTTCGGCCCGGCGCAGGGAGAGCAGCTCGAAAGGCGGGCTCTGAACCTGGGTTGGACCACAAAAGAAAACCGACAGTCCGCCGGTCATGCGCAAGTCTAGCTCAGCCTCGGGGTGCGGCAACTAGCACACGTACCGGGTGTGACGCATCGAATGATCGAAAAAGTGAGCCCCCGGGGCGCTTTAAGCCTAGCGCGATGCTTTCGAAGCTGTCAGTATGTAACTGAGCGGAATAGCGTGCCGGGTTCGAGTTCATCCCACTCTCATCCCGGCCGATACCCGTTGCACGACTTCAAGTCGTTATGAAATGACCACAAGGAGTGAGCCAGTACTCAGATACGCCGATTCCCAAGGAGGTGCGCGATGCAGACACGCGGCGTGATCTACATCCACTCCAGCCCGTCTGCGGTCTGCCCGCATGTCGAGTGGGCGATCGGACGTGTCCTGGAGCGCTCCGGCTCCGCGGCGAGCCAGGGCGTGAAGCTCGGGTGGACCCCGCAGAACGCCGAGCGCGCCACCATGCGCGCCGAGCGCCCCTGGACCGGCTACGCCGGCATGGGCGCCGAGTTCGCGAAGGCCCTCGCGCAGTGGCCGATGCTGCGCTTCGAGATCACCGAGGACCCGAGCGCGGGCGTCGACGGCGAGCGGATCATGCACGTCCCCGGCCGCGGCATCTACCGTGCGGCGATGAGCGCCGGCGGCGAGATCATGATCGCCGAGGACCGCATCCGCGCACTGCTGGCGACCACGACCAGTGCCGAGGCGCTGCGCAATGGGCTGGACCAGCTGCTGGGCCTGGAGTGGGACCGGGAACTGCGGCCGTACCGCCAGGCCGCGGGCGGCACCGAGCAGTCCTGGCTGTCCCAGGTCGGCTGAGCGAGACGAACGTTCGGGCCCCGCGCGATTCGCGCGGGGCCCGAACGCGTCTCGCGTCGCGACACGCGTGGAAAAACCAACGCCCGCAACGCTATAGGCGTTGCGGGCGTCGGCGTGCCCGCCGTCTAGAGGTCGGCGGTGAGGTTGTCGAAGTTCGGGCCGTCGGTGCGCGAGCGCTTGAGCTCGTAGAAGCCCGGCGTGGTGACCACGGCGTAGACGCCGTCCCACAGCTTCGCGGCGGCCTCGCCCTGCGGGGCGGGGGTGACCACGGGGCCGAAGAGGCCGACCTGCACGCCCTCGTCGTTCTCGACGGCCACCACCGGGGTGCCGACGTCGGTGCCCACCAGGCCGATGCCGCGGTGATGCGAGGCCTTGAGCGCCTCGTCCCACTCCTCGCTCTTGCCGGCGTCGGCCAGTTCGGCCGGGAGGCCGGCGGCCTCGAGCGCGGCGGGGATGTAGACCTCGGCGTCCTTCTCACCACCGAGGTGGATGCGGTTGCCGAGGGCGGTGTAGAGGCGCCCGAGGGTCTCATTGTCGTACTGCTGGGCCACGGCCGTGGCGACGCGCACGGCCGGGAGGGTCTTCGGCAGGAGCTCCTTGTAGTGCTCGGGGATCTCGTCGAGCTTCGGCTCGTTGAGCACGAAGAGGCTCATGACGTTCCAGCGGATGTTGATGGGGCGGAGCTTGGCGGCCTCGATGATCCAGCGGGAGGTCATCCACGCCCAGGGGCAGGCGGGGTCGAACCAGAAGTCGACAGTCTTGGTTTCAGCCATGCGGACTACACTACTTCAAATTTAAACAAGTTCGCTGGGCGGCTCGACCCTATGATCGAGACACAACGTGGAACCACGATAAAAGGGATAAACTTGCCGTCGATGCTGGTGAATACGCGACAAGACGACATAACGGGTAGCCTCTTCGCGCCCGCTTCGGAGCCGGCCGGGCACGACGGCCGCGGTCCCTTGATCGAGATCCTCACGCTCGCGCGGCTGCGCGCGAGCGGCGACGCTCCCGCTCTGGCGAGGCCGTTCCGGTCCGACAGGCACTGCCTGCTCACCCTCACTTCGGGTGCGATGCGGCATTCGGTGGACTTCACCGAGCACGCCCTCGCGCCGACCCAGTGGCTGTGGGCGCGGCCGGGCCAGGTGCAGCAGTGGAGCGGCCTCGACCGCGCCGAGGGCACCGTCATCCGCTTCGCGACCGAGTTCCTGGACCCCGACACGGCGATCGGCGTGTGCGTCGACGACCCGCACGCTCCGGCGGTGCGCGTCCCGTCGAACGAGGACCACGCGCTGCTGCGCGCGGCGACCACGCAGCTGCAGTGGGAGCATTCGGCGGACAAGCTGCCGCTGGACACGCGGCTGCAGGTCCTGCGGCACCTCCTCGCGGTGCTGGTGCTGCGCGTGGCGAGCCTGCCCGCGCCGCAAGCGGGTCCGGACCCGAGCGAGGTGTACCTGGCGTTCCGGGACGCGGTGGAGCGGGACTTCGCGAACTCGCGGCGGCTCAGCGACTACGCCGATGCGCTCGCCTACTCCCCCAGGACGCTGTCGCGCGCGACCCTCGCGGCGGCGGGGATTCCGGCGAAGGAGTTCATCGACCGCCGGGTCGTCCTGGAGGCCAAGCGCATGCTCGCCTGCTCCCTGATCCCGGCGGCCCGCATCGGCGAGCGGCTCGGCTTCAGCAGCGCCACCAACTTCAACAAGTTCTTCGCCCAGCGAACCGGCACGACCCCGATCGCCTTCCGCGACGCGGCCCGAGCCCCGGCACACTGAGCCCGGCGCCGGCTGCGAAAACGCTGAGTGTCGGACCCGTGTGGGAGAGTCGTCTCATTTCTTCGGTTGGTCGGAGGTGGATGCGGGTGGGAAGGGGCATGCCCTATGCCGAGGCGCCCGCGCGCCGGGCCGGCGCAACACTGACCGGCCCGACACAGAGTGGCCCAATACAGAGCGGCCCCACACGGAGCGGCCCGGTCAGCCACTCCGAGATCCGACGCCCGGCGTTACGACGCCGCGGCGAAGACCGTCTCCGGCTTCGCCTTGCCGTCCTTCTCGATCACGACCGCGAGCAGATCGCCGTCCCCGCCGAGGACTGCGTAGCGCCCATCGATGCCGACCGCGTCGAGCGACTTGCCGTACGAGAGCGCCTTCGCCTCGACCTCGGTCGCGGTTCGCGTCGGCATGAGCCGGGCCGCCGCCTCGCCCATCGCGAGCACGCCCAGCGGCTCGCCCGCCTCCGACCGCTCCCCCAGCGTCTCCAAGGTCGCCGCGACATCGATCCCGAAGCCGCCGATCCTGGTGCGCCGCAACGCGGTCAGATGCCCGCCGACGCCGAGCGCGTCGCCGAGGTCGCGCGCGATCGCGCGGATGTACGTGCCTGAGGAACACGAGACGTCGACGTCCACGTCCACGAACTCGCCGTCGCGCCGGATCGCCCCCACCTCGATGGCGGCGATCGTGACGCGCCGGGCCTTCAGCTCGACCGTCTCGCCGTCGCGCACGCGCTTGTAAGCGCGCTGGCCGTCGACCTTCACCGCGCTCACCGCGCTCGGCACCTGGTCGATCTCGCCGGTCATCGCCGCGAGTCCGTCGCGGATCGCTGCGTCCGCGAGCGCCGACGCGTCGGCGCTCGCGATCACGTCGCCTTCGGCGTCGTCGGTGACCGTGGCCTGGCCGAGGCGGATCGTCGCGGCATAGGACTTGTCCAGCCCGGAGACGTACGTCAGCAGCTTGGTGGCCTTGCCGACCGCGATGATGAGCACGCCGGTCGCCATCGGGTCGAGCGTGCCGCCGTGGCCGATCTTGCGGGTGCCGCAGATGCGGCGCATCCGGGATACCACGCCGTGCGAGGTGATGCCCTGCGGCTTGTCGACGACGATGAGGCCCGGTTGCACCGGGCGCGCGGTTTTAGCGGCTGAGGGCGGCACTGTGGTCACGGTCGTAGAGGCTAACCGCGCCCCCGACCGCGCCCGCCGCGTGGGTGGCTACTGGTGCCGGTCGAGCGATTCCTGAAGGGCGCGCAGTGCCTCCGCCTTCTCCTCGTCCCAATTATCGGGACGGGTGCGGCGCTTCCGTCGAGTCGATGAATCAGTCTTCATCCTCGACACCTTAACGAAGGTTCAGGAGCAGCGCTGCGCACAATTCACATAGTGGGATGGGAATTGCTAGGAGCGCTCGGCTCCGGTGACGGCCCACTCACCCGAGCGCAGGCGCCAGAGGATCATGCCGAGGCGCACCAGCATGAAGACCGCGATGCCGCCCCAGATGCCGGTGAGGCCCCACCCGAAGACGAGCGTGAGCCACGTGAACGGCAGGCCGCTCGCGATCGAGATGACGGTCATGTTCCGCATGAACCGCAGGTCGCCCGCGCCGATGAGCACGCCGTCGAGAGCGAAGACCACCCCGGCCACCGGCAGCAGCAGCACGAGCCACGGCCAGATGTAGCCGAGCTGGTCGTGGACGCCCGCTTCGGCGGTGAACAGGTCCGGCAAGACCGGGAGCAGCGCGAGGACGGCGACGAGGAAGGCCACGCCGTAGCCGAGGCCGACCACGGTCAGCCGCTTCGCGGTGGCGCGCGCGGCGTCGGGCCGGCCCGCGCCGAGGTCGGCGCCGATGAGGGCCTGGGCCGCGATCGCCACCGCGTCGAGCGCCAGCGCCGCGAAGAACCACAGCTGCACGCCGATCTGGTGGGCGCCGAGCGCGACCGTGCCGACCCGGGCGGCGACGGCGGTGGCCGAGAAGGAGCTGACCTGGAACGCGACGCCGCGGATGATCAGGTCGCCGTTGGCGACGAGCTGCTTCGACATGAGTTCCCGGTCGATGCGCAGTGGCACGCGTTCGCGGCGCAGCGCGAGGAGGAACAGCACGCCGGAGACGGCCTGCGCGACGGCGTTGGCCCACGCGGAGCCGACGAGGCCGAGGCCGACCGGGTAGACGAGGATCGGCGCGAGGACGGCCGAGAGCAGGAACGAGGCCGTCACGAACCACATGGGGCGCTTGGTGTCCTGGACCGCGCGCATCCAGCCCTGGCCGGCGCCGGCCACGAGCAGGAACGGGGCGCCGAGGACGGCGACGCGCAGCCATTCGGCGGCGGCGGCCTCGACGGCGGGGTCGTCGCCCATGAGTCCGGCGGCCGGGCCGGCGAGGAACTGGAAGGCGACGATCATGACCAGGCCGGCGGCGAGCGCGAGCCAGGTGCCTTGGACGCCTTCGGCCACCGCGCCGGGCCGGTCTCCGGCGCCGTAGCGGCGGGAGGCCCGGGCGGTGGTGCCGTAGGCGAGGACCGCACCGATGAACGGCGCGAGGCCCATGATGACGCCGCCGAGGGCGAGGCCGCCGAGCGGGACCGCGCCGAGGTGGCCGACGACGGCCGTGTCGATGAGGAGGTAGATCGGCTCGGCGGCGAGCACGACCAGGGCCGGGATCGCCAGGGACGCGATGCGCCGGTACGAGGCCGGGCGCGGTGCGGCGTCCTGCGGCGCCGGGGTCACCGGGTGGACTCTTCCGAGTCCTCCTCGTCGTCCTTCTCTATGTACGGGTTCTCGTCGCCCGCGTAGGCGGCGCCTTCGGCGATCTTGTGGACCTCGGCGTCGGCCGCGGCGGCCTTCGCGAGGAGCTCTTCGATGCGGTTGGCCTGGTCGGGGACGGTGTCGGCCACGAAGGTGAGGGAGGGCGTGTGGCGCATCCCGAGGGCGCGTCCGACGGTGGTGCGCAGGTGCCCGGTGGCGCGCTCCAGACCGACCGCGGAGGCCTTGACGTGCTCTTCGTCGCCGAGGACGGTGTAGAAGACCGTCGCCTCGCGCAGGTCGGGGGTCATGCGCGCGTCAGTGATGGTGACCATGCCGACCCGGGGGTCCTTGAGCTTGCGCACCGCCTGGGCGGTCAGCTCCATGACCCGCTTGGAAACCTGGGCTCGCTTCGCCGCGTCTACCATCGCACTCCTGCCTTCCGCTTCACGCGCACCTCGGTTCGGGTGCGCCATACTCATGCACGGCTCGCCGGGCTTCGCCGAGTCCGTTCTGCGGCTCGCCGGTCGGGCGTGCCGCTACTGGTCTTGCAGCGCTTGCGCGCCTATTCGTCTTCCGGGCCGAAGACTCGCCGCCTGACGCTCAGGAGTTCCACTTCGGGTCGTCCCGCGATGTGGTGCTCGCAGGCGTCCAGCAGCTCCTGGACGTGCCGGTTCTCGCCGGCCACGGCGGCGACGCCGATGGTGGTGCGGCCGTGGACGTCCTGGTCGCCGACTTCGGCCACCGCCACCTCGTACTTCCGCAGCGAGGCGACGATCGGGCGCACGTAGGAGCGCTTGGCCTTCAGTGAGCGGGAGTCCTGTGGGAGGAGGAGGTCGAATTCTGCGCATCCAGTGAACACGGCTCTAGATTACGCGCCGCCTCCGACATCCCCAAGACGTTTAAAGCCGCCCGAAAACACCGGTTTCGCGACCTCCGTCACGAGTTGCTGCCACCATGGGGCCGAGGAGCGGGCCGGTTGCGGCCCGCGGGCTTCGCCGAGAAGGAGGAACCATGTCGGCACCGCAGGGCGGGTGGGTCGGAAACCACGAAGAACCGACGAGGCGGTATCCGGCGGCGGCGCAGCCGCAGCCGCAGCGGCCCGCGGTGGACGCCGCGAAGCTGTGGGCGGGCGGGTTCGGCACGGCCGTGGTCGCCGCGCTGGTCGCGCTGGTGGGCATCTTGCTGGTGCGCGGGGTGTTCGGCATCCACATCCTCTCGCCGTCGGACGCGGGGGCCTACGGCGACGCGACCACGACGACGTACGCGTTCGGCGCGTTCGCGGTGGCGATCCTGGCGACCGGGGTCGTGCACCTGCTGCTGCTGCTCATGCCGCGGCCGATGAGCTTCTTCGTCTGGATCATGCTGCTGGTGATCGCGGTGGGCGTGCTCATCCCGTTCACGGTGGTGGCCGATCTGGAGTCGCAGATCGCGACGGCCGGGTTGAACTTCGTCATCGGGATCTGCATCCTGAGCCTGCTCAACTCGGTGGCCGGGATCGCGACGCGGGAGCCGCGCCAGCCTGGGGCGGGAGCGTACTGAGGTAGGGCTGTCCCTACCAGGAAGACACAGGACGGCCGGGTCGCGATGGCGGCTCGGCCTTTCTAGTGTTGACGCATGCGTACAACCCTGCGACAACTGGGCATCGACACCGGCTATCTGCTGTCGATGTTCTTCATCGCCTTGCCCGCCTTCATCATCGGCGTGGTCGGCACCGTACTCGGCGTCGGCACCGCCGTCATCTGGATCGGCGTGCCCATCGCCGCCGCCACCCTCTTCGCGATGCGCGGGATGGCCGCCGCGGGCCGGTCGATGCTCCCGGCGGTGCTGCGGCGCGAGCTGCCCCGCCCCCGCTACAAGCGCGCCCGCGAGGACGCCTCGGCGCTGCGCCGGTACCTGACGCCGCTCACGGACGGGCAGTCGTGGCTCAACGTCCTGTGGGCCGTCGCGGTCCTGCCGATCGCCGTCACGGGGTTCGCGGTCGCGATCTCGTGGTGGTGCGCCACGGTCGCCGCGCTGCTGTACCCGGCCTACTCGTGGATCATCCGGGCGGCGACCAACGACAGCGACGACGGCCTGCACTACGCCACCGAGTGGCTCGGGTGGGGCGACTCGTACCTGGCCCAGTCGATCCTGGCGGTGATCGGCGGTGTGATCATGGCGCTGACGCTGGTCCCGGTCCTGCGCGGCCTGGCGCTCGCCCAAGCGCTCGTCGGCAAGGGGATGCTCACCTCCATCAGCGGCCTGCACGAGCGGATCGACCAGCTCGAGGAGTCGCGGAACGCGGCAACTTCCGCCGAGGCCGACGCGCTGCGCCGGATCGAGCGCGACATCCACGACGGCCCGCAGCAGCGGCTGGTGGGCCTGGGCATGGAGCTGGCCCGCGTCAAACGCCAGCTGGCGACGAACCCGGAAGCGGCGCAGGAGACCTTGGAGGCGGCGATCGCGCAGACCCGGGAGACCATCGACGAGCTCCGCTCGCTCTCGCGCGGCATCGCCCCGCCGATCCTCACCGACCGGGGCCTGGCGGCGGCGCTGGCGGCCCTCGCGGCGCGCTCGCTCGTGCCGGTGGAGCTGGAGACGAACCTCAACGGCCGCTACAAGGCCAGCGTCGAGAGCACCGTGTACTTCGTGACGGCCGAGTGCCTGACGAACATCGCGAAGCACTCGCAGGCGACGAAAGCCACCGTGGCGGTCGAGGACTGGGGGGATAGGCTGGTGCTCTCGGTCGGCGACAACGGGATCGGGGGCGCGCACGTCTCCAAGGGGCACGGGCTCTCGGGTCTCACCGACCGGGTCAAAGCCGTCGAGGGCCAGTGGACCATCGACTCCCCCGACGGCGGTCCGACAGTGATCGTCGTGGAGGTTCCGTGCGTGTAGTGGTGGCCGATGACGCCGTGCTCATCCGTTCCGGCCTGGTCAGGCTCTTGGAGGAGTTCGGCTGCGAGGTGGTCGCCGAGGTCGGTGACGGCGACGCCCTCGTGGAGGCCGTCGCCGAGCACCGGCCCGACGTGTCGGTGGTGGACGTGCGGATGCCGCCGTCCTTCACCGACGAGGGGCTGCGGGCCGCGACCCGCGCCCGGGAGCTCGTGCCGGGCGCGCCGGTGCTCATCCTCAGCCAGTACGTGGAGGTCTCCTACGCGGACGACCTCCTCGCGGACGCCCGCGGTGCGGTGGGCTACCTGCTGAAGGACCGCGTGATCGACGTGGACGACTTCATGGACTCGCTGAAGCGGGTCGCCGGCGGCGGCACGGTCTTCGACCCCGAGGTCGTCTCGCAGCTCATGGTGCGCCGCAGGAAGAACGACCCGGTCGCGACCCTCACCCCCCGCGAGAAGGAGGTCCTGGGCCTCATGGCCGAGGGCCACTCCAACAAGGCGATCGGCAAGAAGCTCTTCATCTCGGACGGCGCGGTCGAGAAGCACATCCGCAACATCTTCACGAAGCTGACGCTGAGCAGCGAGGACGGCGACCACCACCGCCGCGTCAAGGCGGTCCTGGCCTACCTGCGCTCCTAACGCGAGGAAGCCGCGTTCGACGAGGCGGCGGATCACGGGGTAGAGCTGGGCGTAGAGCATCGCCGGCTCCGCCCCGTACGTGTCCGCGAGGAGCTGGACCTGAAGGCGCACTTCGGCTTCGCCGTTGCACGCGCCCATGAACTGCACGACGAGCGGGTCCAGCTCCTCGGCGTAGCGCATGCCGTTCGCCTGCTGCAGCCACTGATGCTCGACGTCCCAGCCCTCGTCGCCGATCCCGGCGGTCTGCTGGAGCACGACGCCGTCGGCGACGCGGAGCTTCGCCTGCCACAGGGCTTCGGGTTCGAGGTCCCTGCCGCGCACCGCGAACCAGTCCGCGACGCGGTCGCGCCACGGGGTCTCGACCGAGTGGCGGGCCTCCTCGCAGACCACGGTCGTCGGGCCTTCGACCCGGCGGACGTTGATGAAGCCGAAGCCCACGCCCGCGACGGAGGCGGACTCGAACCAGTCGAGCCAGGCCGCGGCCTGATCGGCGTCGTGGTCCTCCCCTGAATCGCGCTGCCAGGTGCGCACGTAGTCGAGCGGATCGAGCCGCTCGCGTTCCACGGCCCAGACCTGGAGGCCCTCGTCCGGGAACCAGCCCGCGACGCGTTCGGCCCAGTCCTCCCCCGCGACGTGCAGCCAGTTCGCGAGGAACTGCATGGTGCCGCCCGGGTTGAGCAGGTCCGCAGCGGCCCCCGAGAGCTCGGCGGCGAGGCCGTCCGCTTCGCGGCCGCCGTCCCGGTAGGTCCAGCCCGATCCCGGTGTGCCGATGACGAACGGCGGGTTCGCGACCACCAGGTCGAAGCGGCGGCCCGCCACGGGAGCGAGCAGGTCGCCTTGCAGCAGTTCCAGTTCCACGCCGTTGACGACGGCGTTGAGCGCGGCGAAGGCCACCGCGCGCTCGCTCAGGTCCGTGGCGGTCACGCGCTCGGCGTGGTCCGCGAGGCCGAGCGCCTGCACCCCGCAGCCGGTGCCCAGGTCGAGCGCGCTGCCGACCGGGGCGCGGAGCGTGGCGTCCATGAGGAGCTTCGAGGCGCCGCCGACGCCGAGCACGTGCTCGCGCATCCGCCCGCCCGTCGTGTTCGGCAGCTGGTCGGAGAACAGGAGGCGGTCGTTGCCTGCAGAGGTGCTGTCGAACTGGGCGCCCCAGCCGGCCGCGACCTCGCCGTCGCCGGAGAGGCGGCCGCAGTCCAGGGGCTCCAGGAGTCCGCAGTCGAGCGCTTCATCGAAGGTGAAGGGCGCCAAGGCCGCTGACGCGGCATCGGCGAGTACGGGTACCCCGGCGACGAACAGCCGCGTCCACACCCCGAGCGGATCGTCACCGCACTGCGCGAGGAGCGCCCGGTAGTCGCCGCGGTCGGCCGCGCGCATCGCCTCGTCGCCGTAGACGGCCGACAGCGCGGCCCGGCGGAAGCCCCGAAAGGCTTCGCCGAGCCGCGCTGCGGCGTCGGTTTGGAGCAGTCGCACTAAACGCGCGGCTTCTCGCGCATCTCGAAGGCCTCGACGATGTCGCCCTCTTCGATGTTGTTGTAGTTCTTCAAGGTGAAACCGCACTCGAAGCCCTCGCGGACCTCGGTCGCGTCGTCCTTGAACCGGCGCAGCGAGGAGATGGTCGTCTCGATGACGACGTTGCCGTCGCGCATGAGGCGCACCTTCGCGTTGCGCTTGATCGAACCGCTCGTGACCAGCGCACCGGCGATGTTGCCGAGCTTCGAGGATCGGAACACCTCGCGGATCTCGGCGGTGCCGAGAGCCACTTCCTCGTACTCGGGCTTCAGCATGCCCTTGAGCGCGGTCTCGATCTCTTCGATCGCCTGGTAGATGACCGTGTAGTACCGGACGTCCACGCCTTCGCGCTCGGCCATGTCGCGGACGCGACCCTCGGCTCGCACGTTGAAGGCGATGATCGTCGCCGACTCGCCGTCGCCCGCCGCAGCGAGGTTGACGTCGCTCTCGGTGATCGGACCGACGCCGCGGTGGATGACCTGCAGGTGCACTTCCTCGGGGATCTCCAGCGCGACCAGGGCCTCTTCGAGGGCCTCGACCGAACCGGCGCCATCGCCCTTGATGATGAGGGAGAGCGTGGTGCGCTCGCCTTCGGCGATCTTGTCCATGAGGTTCTCGAGCGTGGTGCGCGAGACGCGGGACGCCTGCTGAGCGGCGCGGCGGCGAGCCTGACGCTGCTCGGCGATCTGCCGGACCATGCGGTCGTCGTCGGCGGCGAGGAACACGTCCCCCGCCATCGGGACGGACGCGAGGCCCTGCACCTGCACCGGGAACGACGGGGTCGCCTCGGTGACGCGGTTGCCGTCGGCGTCGTGCATCGCACGGACGCGGCCGTGGGCCCCGCCGGCGACGATCGAGTCGCCGACCCGCAGCGTGCCCTTCTGGACCAGGACGCTCGCGACAGGACCGCGGCCCTTGTCGAGGTGCGCCTCGATCGCGATGCCCTGCGCGTTGCCCTCTTCCGACGCTTCCAGTTCAAGGGAGGCGTCAGCGGTCAGGAGCACCGCTTCGAGCAGTTCGGCGATGCCGATGCGCGGCTTGGCGGCCACGTCGACGAACATGGTCTGCCCGCCGTATTCCTCGGCGACCAGGCCGTACTCGGTCAGCTGCTGGCGGACCTTGCCCGGGTTCGCGTCGGGGAGGTCGGTCTTGTTGACCGCCACCACGACGGGAGCACCGGCGGCGCTCGCGTGGTTCAGGGCCTCGACCGTCTGCGGCATGACGCCGTCGTCGGCCGCGACCACGAGCACCACGATGTCCGTGACGTTCGCACCGCGAGCACGCATGGCGGTGAACGCCTCGTGGCCCGGGGTGTCGATGAAGGTGATGGCGCGGTCTTCGCCCTCGTGCTCGACGTGCACCTGGTACGCGCCGATGTGCTGGGTGATGCCGCCCGCTTCGCCGGCGACCACGTTGGAGCTGCGGATCGCGTCCAGCAGCTTCGTCTTACCGTGGTCGACGTGGCCCATGACCGTGACGACCGGGGGACGCGCGACGAACGTGTCCTTGTCCTCGGCGTCGAGGTCGATGCCGAACTGCGAGAGCAGCTCGCGGTCCTCTTCCTCCGGGGACACGATCTTGATGTCCCAGTCGAGGTGGGCGCCGAGCAGCGTGAAGGTGTCCTCCGACACCGACTGCGTGGCCGTCACCATCTCGCCCAGGCCGAACAGCTCCTGAACGAGCGTGCCCGGCAGGGTGCCGATCTTGTCGGCGAAGTCCGAGAGCGACGCGCCGCGTGCGAGGCGAATGGTCTCGCCGTTGCCGCGCGGAGCGCCCGACTGCATCCTCGGCGCTGCGAGGTTGTCGAACTCCTGGCGCCGCTGACGACGCGACTTGCGGCTCTTGCCACGGGGGCCGCCGCGACCGAACGCACCGGCCGCACCGCCGCCGCGGGCCTTGCCGCCGCCGCCTGCGCGACCGCCGCCGCCGCGGTACGGAGCCGGAGTACCGGTCGAAGGACCGGAACCGCCCGCACCGCCTGCGCCGCCGCCGGCACCGCCGCCCGCACCACCGAAGGTGCCGCGGTAGTTGCCGCCGCCGCCACCGGGACGACCGCCGCCGCCACCGGGACGACCTGCGCCGCCGCCGGGGCCGCCGCGACCGCCGCCGCGGGCCCCGCGGGGACCGCCGCCGTCACGACCGCCGCCTGCCGGACGACCGGGCATCATGCCCGGGTTCGGCCGCGGGGGCATCATGCGCGGGCTCGGACGGGGACCGCCCGGGCGCTCCGCGCCGCCGTCGGCGGCAGCGGGACGCGGCTTGGCACCGGCGTTGCCGACGCCGAACGGGTTCTTGGGGCCCGGCTTCGGGCCGCCCGGACGGGCGGCCGGAGCGGGCTTGGGGCCGGGCTTCGGAGCGGCGGCGGCGCGCTTGGCGGCCTCTGCCTGCTCCTGCTGGCGCTTGACCAGTTCCTCGGCGCGCTTCTGCTCCGCGGCCACTTCGATGTCGCGGGCGCTCGTGGGCTTGGCTTCGGCCGGGGCCGGCGCGGGGGCCGGCTTCGGGCCGGGCTTCGGCCCGGCGGCCGCGCCCGGCTTCGGAGCGGCCTTCTTCTCGGCCTTCTTCGCTTCGGCCTCGGCCTTCGCCTCGGACTTGGCGTCCTTGGCTTCGACCTTGGCCTGCATGATCTTGGACGGGCTCGGTGCCGCCGGGCGCGGGCCCTTGGGGGCCGCCGCCGCCTTGGCGGGCTCAGGCGTCGGGGACTCGGTCTTCCCGGCCGACGCAGCCGGGGCGCCCTGTGCGGCGTCGTACTCCTGCCGCAGTCGACGCGCCACAGGCGCTTCGACCGTGCTCGACGCTGACTTCACGAACTCGCCCATGTCACCGAGGCGGGAGAGCAATTCCTTGCTCGTCGTGCCCAGTTCCTTGGCAAGTTCATGTACGCGGGGCTTTGCTGCCACTGCACTCCTCAATTCGAGGTCGTACGGGCAGCGCCCGCCGACCTTATCTACCGACTAGCAACGTGTTCATTCGAAGAACTTCATCGCGTGGTCTTCATTCGGTCCATACCTGCTTCGTGTGCGGGAGTCGGCCTCTCGGCCGACTCCGACTCGACATGGGCTCGCACCGCTTCAACGTCTGCCGTTCCCTCGATGTTGAGGGCTCGGGCGAACGCACGCTTACGAACTGCCTGGTCAAGGCAGTTCAGGTCGTGGTGCACATGTGCTCCGCGGCCGCTGAGGCGGCGCTGCGGGTCCGGAACCAAGCGATTCAGGGAACCCTCAGAGCGTTGAACGACGACGCGCAGCAGCTCACTGGCCGATGCGCGTCTGCGGCACCCCACACAAGTGCGGACTACCGCTGCGTCACGTTGCGATCCGATATTCAGTCTACCTCCCGGACCGCCGACCGCCACCGGCCGGGCCGGTCTCCTCCTTCGCGCCGCCGGAGACGTGCGCGTCGGACTTGATGTCGATCCGCCATCCCGTGAGGCGCGCGGCGAGCCGGGCGTTCTGGCCTTCGCGGCCGATCGCGAGCGAAAGCTGATAGTCGGGGACGATCACCTCAGTGGACCGCGTGGACTCGTCCACCACCCGCACCGACAGGGTCTTCGCCGGCGACAGGGCGTTCGCGACGAACCGCGCGGGGTCGGCGTCCCAGTCGACGATGTCGATCTTCTCGCCGCCGAGCTCGCTCATGACGGCGCGGACGCGCGAGCCCATCGGGCCGATGCACGCGCCCTTCGCGTTGACGTCCTTCGTTGTGGCGCGCACCGCGATCTTGGAACGGTGACCGGCCTCACGTGCGATGGCCGGAATCTCGACGGCGCCCTCGTCGATCTCGGGCACCTCGAACGCGAACAGCTTCTTCACCAGGGCGGGGTGCGTGCGCGAGAGCGTGATCTGGGGGCCGCGGGCGGTGCGGTTCACCTGGATGACGATCGCGCGGATGCGCTTGCCGTGCTCATAGTTCTCACCGGGGACCTGCTCGTTGAGGGGCAGGGTGGCCTCGATCTTGCCGAGGTCCACAGTGACGATTCCGCGCTCGTTGCGCTCGCCGTGGGCCTGGACGACACCGGTGACGATGTCGCCCTCCTTGCCGGAGTACTCGCCGTAGTTGACCTCGTCGGCGGCCTCGCGGAGCCGCTGCAGGATGACCTGCTTCGCGGTCTGGGCGGCGATGCGGCCGAACCCCTCCGGGGTGTCGTCCCGCTCCGAGACGACCTCTTCCTCTTCGTTCAGCACCGGCACAAGGACATTGGCGATACCGTTGTCACGGTTCACCACTACTCGCGCGCGCTCATCGGCCCCGGGGGTGTGCTTGTAGGCGGTCAGCAGCGCCGTTTCGATAGCGCCGAGGATGGTCTCGAAAGGGATGTCGCGCTCGCGTTCCAGCGACCGCAGCGCGGCCAGGTCGATATGCACCCGTTCTCCTTAAGTCTTGAGTTGTCCTCACCGCGGCCGTTCAAGGCGTGCGAGCCGCGTCTTCGAGCAGACGCTCATCTCAGCTCGATCTGCACCTTGCCGGGCCCCAGCTCGGCATAGGTAGCCGAGCGGCGCGCGCCGTCGGCTTCTAGTTCAATCCCCCGCTCGCTGGCGGCCGTGACGCGCCCAGTGAAGGGCTCCTCCCCGATGTGCACGGCTACCAAGCGCCCAATATTACGCCGCCAGTGCCGAGGCTCGGTCAGCGGACGGTCCACGCCTGGCGAGGACACTTCCAGGGTATAGGCGGTGTCGGCGAAGGGGCCGCCCGTGGACTCCGCCTCGTCGAGCGCCTTCGAGCAGGCTTTCGAGACCACCGCCACATCGTCCAGGCTGATGCCGCCGTCCTTGTCGACCAGGACGCGGACGAGCAGCCGTCGGCCGGCCTTGGTGACCTGCAGCCCTTCGAGGTCGAACCCGATCTTGGCGACGGCCGGAGCCAGGATCGCCTCTACCTCGGCTTGCCGCTCAGAACCCATGCGCACTTCCCTCCCGTTGGCTGTTCGGCCGAGATTAACCGCCCGGGGACAGAATGGAAAGGCAGCCTGGGAAACTGGGGGGGTGTTCACGACCCGACGCGGACTCCTGGTCGGGGCGGCCGTTCTCACGGCCGCCGGATGCACCCGGGAGACGGCGCACATCATCACGTCAGACGCGGACCTCACCGCCGCGCTCCGCTCTGCGCGCACGCTGGCCGCGGCCTCCGACGCGCTGGGATTCGGCGACCTCGCCGAAGACCACCTGACCCACGCCGCCGCATTGGAGCGGCTGCTGCGGCCCAATGTGGTCGCCGACGAGACCGGGGAGCTCCCGGCGGACGCCGCGGCGCTCGCCGAAGCCGAGTCCGCCGCGAGCCGGGAGGCGGGCGACGCCTGCCTCACCACCGAGTCGGACTACGCCGTGCTCCTCGGTGAGATCGCGGCCTGCCGCGCCGCCCACGCGGCGGTGCTCGCATGACCGTTGTGGACACCGGCCTCGCCGCGGAGTACGCGGCGGTCTACGCCTACAGCGCCGCCGCGGTGCACCTGGACGGCGATCCGCGCTGGATCGCCGAGGAGCTCGAGTCCGAGCACCGCTCGCGGCGCGACGCGCTGCTCGACTTCTACGACGAGCACGGGCTCGAAGCCGCGCCGTCCCTGCCCGGCTACGACATCGAGCCGATCGCGGACGCCGCCGCCGCGCAGGAGCTGCTGCTCGCCGTCGAGACGAACGTGACCGCGACCTGGCGCGCGGGCGTGGTCTCCACCGAGCCGCACGAGCGCGAACTCTGCCTGCGGATGTACGGCGACTCAGCGGTCACGCTGGCCCGCTGGCGCCTGGCGGTCGGCCGGTCCGCGGCCGACCCCTGGCCGGGCCGCCCCGCGTAGCCCCGGCCCGTTCCACGGCGTTCGATCAGAATTCAATACCCCGTATCCCCGAACTGCATACCAGTTATGCCATACTCGGTATCTCTCCATCTGGAGAAGAAGTAGCGATACGAGGGTGCACATGAGTGTCAAATACAGCCTCCTCGCGCTGCTCGAACGGGGACCCGCCTACGGCTACCAACTGCGGGCCGCGTTCGAGAGCGCCACGGGGAACACCTGGCCGCTCAACATCGGCCAGGTCTACACCACGCTCAACCGGCTCGAACGCGACGAGCTCGTCGAAGCCCTGCCGGAGAACGACTCCGGCCAGCGCCCGTACCGGATCACCGAGACGGGCCGCCGCCACCTGGCGGGCTGGTTCGCCTCGCCGGTGCAGGCCGCGGACCGGCCCCGGGACGAGCTCACGATCAAGCTGGCCCTGGCGGTGACCACGCCCGGCGTGGACGTCGCCGACGTCATCCAGCGGCAGCGCGGGGCGACCCTGCGCCTGCTGCAGGAGTACACGCGACTCAAGGTCGCGGAGGAGAACGCGGAACTGGCCTGGCGCCTGGTGCTGGAGTCCATGATCTTCCGCGCCGAGGCCGAGATCCGGTGGCTCGACCACACGGAGGCCGTCGTCGCCCGCGCCGAACTGCCGGCGCCGTTCCCTTTCGCAGTCGAGGAGCCGACCTCGGCCGACGCGACGCCTGAACACAACCGAACCCGAACCCACTAAGAGAGAACGCGGTACCCCCATGACCGTTCTGCACCTCAAACGCGTGAGCCGCACCCACGGCACCGGCGAGAACCTCGTCCACGCCCTCGTCGACGCCGAGCTCACGATCCAAGCCGGTGAACTCGTCGCCATCATGGGCCCGTCCGGGTCCGGCAAGTCCACGCTGCTCAACCTCGCCGGAGGGCTCGACGCCCCCACCGCGGGCGAAGTCCTCGTCGAGGGCACCGTCCTCGCCTCGCTGAACAAGAAGCAGCTCGCCGGGATGCGCCGGCGCAGCGTCGGGTACGTGTTCCAGGACTACAACCTGGTGCCGAGCCTGACGGCCGCAGAGAACGCGGCCCTGCCCTTGGAGTTGGACGGGATGTCCGCGGGCAAGGCCCGCAAGATGGCGCTCGCAGCGCTGGAGGAGGTCGGGCTCGACGTCAAGCAGGCCGACCGCTTCCCCGACGAGATCTCGGGCGGCCAGGCGCAGCGCGTCGCCATCGCGCGGGCGCTCATCGGCGAGCGGCGGCTCGTGCTCGCCGACGAGCCGACCGGCGCGCTCGACTCGCACACCGGCGAAGAGGTGCTGAAGCTGCTGCGCCGCCGCGTGGACGCGGGCGCGGCCGGTCTCCTGGTCACCCACGACGCCCGGCACGCGGGCTGGGCCGACCGGGTCGTGTTCCTGCGCGACGGGCGGATCGTGGACTCCTCCGCGCCGCTCGCCGGTGCGGACAGCCTGCTCGAAGGGGCCGGTTCGTAGCGTGGGAAGACTGCTGGCGAGCCAACGACTCGCTTTCAGGATCGCGCGCCGCGAGGCATTGCGCTACAAAGGCCGTTCGGCCCTGTCGATCACGCTGCTGGGCCTCCCGCTGCTGGCCGTGGCCATCGGCGCGAGCGCCTACGACACGATGATGCTCTCCGACGAGGAGACCGTGCAGCAGTACGTGGGCGAGAACGACGCGTTCATCGAGGACACGGGCTCCGGTACGCCGATCGTGCAGCACTCGTGGAACGAACAGTGGCCGATGTACGAGGCCGAGGACTACATCGAAGGGGCGGCCGGCCCCACCGAGAGCGAGATCCTCGGCGCGCTCCCGATCGGCTCCTGGATCGTGCCCTACAGCACGTATGAGGGGTCGGAGACGATCCAGGTCCAGACCCCCGACGGTCTCGGTTCGATCAGCACCTACGGGTACGACCTCCACGACGGCCTCTACGAGAAGGCGGGGATCGAGTTCATCGAGGGCTCGGCTCCCGGCAAGGGCGAGGTGGTCCTCTCCGAGGAGGCGGCGAAGCATCTGGAGCTCGGGGTCGGCGACATGCTCGTGGCCGACCAGACCGTCGGCACGCAGGAGGCCGAGGTGAGCGGGATCGTCGAGGTCCCGTGGAACATCGACGAGCAGTTCGTGATCGGCTCGATGTTCGCGACCCCGGTCGGCGGCTGGCTGGTGGACACGCCCGAGGAGCTGACCTATGAGGACGCGCTGGCGCTCAACGAGCTGGGCGTCGTCGTGTGGGCGGGCTCGTTGATCGACCGTCCGACCTCCGGGGACTACTACTTCGATTCGATGCTGCTGGACGAGGCGACGATCATGATCACCGGCCTCATCGTGGTGGCCGTGGTCATGGAGGTCATCCTGCTGGCGGGGCCCGCGTTCGCGATCAGCGCCCGCCGCCGCACCCGCGAGTTCGCGCTCATGAGCGCCAACGGTGCGACGCCCGCGCAGATCCGCCGGGTCGTGCTCGCCAGCGGTGTCATCTTCGGACTCATCGCGGCGGTCTGCGCCATCGCGATCGGCATTCTCGTGGTGTTCGCGGGGATGCCGATCCTGGAGGGGATCTTCGGCTACCGCAGTGCGGGCTTGCGGGTCCTCCCGCTGCTGCAGATCGGCCTGGTCGCGGTCGCGCTCACGACCGGGCTGCTCGCGGCGCTCGCGGCGGCGATCAGCGCCTCCCGCGTCAACGTGGTCGCGGCGCTCATGGGCCGCACGCCGGGCCGCAAGGGCTCCAAGCGCTGGCTGGTCATCGGACTGCTCATGCTGGGCGCGGGTGTCGCCTCGGCGCTCGCGGGGGTCTCGATGTGGAGCCTGCCGCTCATGTCGGCAGCGATCATCCTGGCGCAGCTGGGACTCGTGGCCTGCACACCGGCGCTGCTGGCGGTCATGGCGAAGCTCGGCCGGTGGCTGCCGCTGGCGCCGCGCATGGCGCTGCGCGAAGCGGGGCGCAACCGCGGTTCGGCCGCTCCCGCGATCGCCGCGGTGCTCGGTGTCGTCGCCGCCGGGATGGTCTTCTCGATGATCGTCACCGCGGACGCGGAGCGCAAGATGCAGTCGCAGGTCATCGACCTCCAGCAGGGCACGGTGACGCTGAACCTGTGGGACATCGGCACCGCCGACCCTGAACAGGCGGTCGAACCCGACTGGGAGGCCGGGCTCGCGGAGGCCCGCACCGTGCTCGAGCGCCACCTCGACGACCTTGAGATCGTGCCGATCTCCATGTCCTCCAGCTGGACCGGCTGCACGCTGCCCGTCGTGGAGGAGTTCAAGGAGACGGCCGAATGCTCCTGGATGGTGACCCGGCCCGAGGAGAACCAGTGCTCGTACTGGGACGTACCTGAGGGCGACCGCACCGAGGAGGCCGAACGGGAAGGGGCCGAGGCCGCGCGGCAGGACCCCAACTGCAACGAGACCTCGAACGACGTCGGCATCAGCTCGGGCGATACGCCCACGACCACCGATCCGCAGATCGTGGCCGCATACACCGGCTTCGAGGGCGAACAGCTCGATGAAGCGGTGGCGGTCTTGGAGGGCGGCGGCGTGCTCGTCGCCGACCCGCTGGCCCTCACCGGTGAGGGCACGGTCGTCCTCGAAGGCAGGATCACCAACTTCGACGAGGAGAGCGGCGAGTACCAGGAGTACGAGACGCAGTACCTGGAGCTGCCGGCGATGGCGGTCGACGACTCGCTCCTGGGCTACAACAAGCTGCTCTTGAGCCCCGGGGCCGCCGAGCAGATGGGCCAGGGTCCCAACCCTTACGACAGGACCTACCTGCTCCAGACGTCGACTCCGGTGGAAGGCGCGGTCGTCGAGGCCATTTCCGCCGACCTGGAGGCGATCGGCACCGGCCGGCTCGCCGCGCACACCAGCGTCGCCGACTACACCGACGAGTTCACGTTCTACATGGTGCTGCTCGTGTCCGGTCTGTGCGCGCTCGTCGCTCTGGGCGCCACCGCGGTCTCGACCGGGCTCATCATCGCCGAGCAGCGCAAGGACATGACGACCTTGGGCGCGGTCGGCGCCGCACCAGGCCTGCGCAAGCGGTTCGCGATGTGGCAGACGGTGATGATCGCCGTGTTCGGCGCCGGGCTCGGCACCATCGCGGGCGTCATCGGATACGCGATGGTGCAGCAGGCGCTGAACCGGCCGCTGCGGTTCGTGTACCCGTTCGAGGTGCCGTACGGATGGGAACTGCCGTGGGGCGCGATGGCCGTGATCCTCGTGGCCGTGCCGGTCCTCGCCGCACTCGGGGCGCTCGTCTTCACCAAGGCGAAGCTCCCGAGCGAGCGCCGGTTGACCTAGCACTCCGAGAAAGCCGAGGGCCCCAGTGCGGTCGCACTGGGGCCCTCGGCTTCGGATGCTTCAGGGGAGCGGCGCCGGCTCAACCCCTCGGAGACATCGGCATCTCGCGGACCGGCGCCGCCCCGCTCCAGCTTAGACAGTGCCCGCCAACGGCATCGGCTGCAACGGTGCCGCCGCTCAGCGCCGGTGCTCGGGCGTGCCCGCGGGCACGCCGCTGGAGGGCATCGTGAGGATCTCGAAGCCGTCGTCGGTGACGAGCAGCGTGTGCTCGAACTGGGCGGTCCACTTGCGGTCGCGGGTGACGGCGGTCCAGCCGTCGTCCCACATCTCGTGCTCGGCGGTGCCGAGGTTGATCATCGGCTCGATCGTGAAGGTCATGCCGGTCTCGATCTCGACCTGGAGGCCGGGGTTGTCGTAGTGCGGGACGTACAGTCCGGAGTGGAACGCGGTGCCGATGCCGTGCCCGGTGAACTGGCGGACCACGCCGTACCCGAAGCGCTGCGCGTAGGCCTCGATGACCTTGCCGACCACGTTGAGCTGGCGGCCGGGCTTGACGGCCTTGATGCCGCGCCAGGTGGCCGTCCAGGTGCGCTCGACGAGGTCGCGGACCTCCTGCGAGACGTCCCCGGCGAGGAACGTGGCGTTGCAGTCGCCGTGCACGCCGCCGATGAACGCGGTGATGTCGACGTTGACGATGTCGCCGTCCTGGACCACCGTGGAGTCGGGGATGCCGTGGCAGATGACCTCGTTGAGCGAGGTGCAGCACGACTTCGGGTACTCGCGGTACCCGAGCGTCGAGGGGTAGGCGCCGAGGTCGCACAGGTACTCGTGGACGATCCGGTCGAGCTCGTCGGTGGTGATGCCGGGGGCGACGGCCTTGCCCACGACTTCGAGGGCGTCGGCGGCGATGCGGCCGGCGATGCGCATCCGGTCGATGGTCTCGGCGTCCTTCACCTCCGAACCGGTGAACGGCGAGGGCGCGGGCCTGCCGACGTACTCGGGCCGCTCGATCGCGTCGGGGACACTCCTGCGGGGGCTCTGCCTGCCTGGGCGCAGCGCGGGACGGGATTCCATCCGTCAAGCCTAACCGGAGGGGCTCAGGGCCGGTCCGGTCCGTTACCGAGACGACGCGCGTAAATGGCCCTGCGACCGCGAAAACCTCTTGCGTTCCGCCGCGCCAGGCAGCATCCTGGACATCCGGCGAGCCCGTGTCCGTGCATTCGGGGACGGGGCGATCCGGGACCCCGCGAATACGGCGCGCCACGATGAGTCCGAACGACTTTCCTACCGAGCCGGCGCGGGGCGCGGCTCCCGCAGGAGATCCGCGGTCCGGCTCAGGCCGGGCGCGCGGTGTACGACACCTCCCGCGGTCGAGCGCCCCGCCTGTCCAACCCAGGCGGCGTGCAGTCGCCCCGCGCCGGCTCACCACACCTCCCCCGCGCACGCGAAAGCCCGCAGCCGTCGAACGACTGCGGGCCTTGGCCGATGACGCGGCTACGCGGCCTCGAGCGCCTTGGTGGGCGCCTCCGCGTCCGCATCGGCGGCCGCCGCTTCCACGTCGGCGGTGCCGACCTCCTGAGCGAGCCGCTCCCAGAGCATCCCGCCGGAGTGGGCCAGCGCGCCGATGATCGAGGGGACGAACGGCAGCACCCAGTCGGCGAGGAACCCCGAGTGCGGCATGTTGAGCACGAGCATGGCCGATCCGGCGCAGAGCAGGCCCTGGAGCGTACCGCGCCAGGCGGCGCGGGTGCCGTCGACGACCGCTTCGCGGCGCTCGGTCGCCGGGTCGTGGAACTCGGAGAGGCCCGCGGCGTCGCGGCGGCCGAGGTAGGCGCCGACGACCGCTTGGACGGCGGTGCCGGAGACGACGGCGGCGAGGAGCAGGTTCTTGCTGACCACGTAGATGAGGGCGAAGAGCAGGCCGCCGCCGAGGACGGTGAGGACGCCCCTGATCCAGTCGACCTTTTCGCCGGGGTACCAGTAGTACTTGGTGACGCCCTCGGAAATCTGTCGTTCGAACTTCCCCATGCCGGTCGCTCCCCTTTCGCGGACGCAGCCGTCGGGCTGCGCTTGACACGCACGGAAGTCATTATGCGCGGCGCCGGGCGGTGCTTCGGCGGAATCCCCTCGAGTCACCTTTGTGGAATTTTGCACAGGATGAGACGAATGTCGGGTTTCGCGTCGAGCGGTGGAGCCCTCAACTGGCGCTGCGTACCAGCGTACGGAAGGATCGCCGACCGGTGAGTCGGCGATCCGACAGTCGCGTCAGTGGACCTGGACGACCGGTCCGGCGAGGCCCTTGAGCTCCTCGGGCAGGTCCGCGCCCATCGCTTCGGCCAGCTTGACGGCCTCTTCGATGAGCGTCTCCACGATCTGCGATTCGGGCACGGTGCGGATGACCTCGCCCTTGACGAAGATCTGGCCCTTGCCGTTGCCGCTCGCCACGCCCAGGTCGGCCTCGCGGGCCTCGCCGGGACCGTTGACGACGCAGCCCATGACGGCCACGCGCAGCGGCACGGGCAGGCCCTCGAGTCCGGCCGTGACCTGCTCGGCGAGCGTGTAGACGTCCACTTGGGCGCGGCCGCACGACGGGCAGGAGACGATCTCCAGGCCGCGCTCCTTGAGGCCCATCGACTCCAGGATCTGGTTGCCGACCTTGACCTCCTCGACCGGCGGGGCCGAGAGGGAGACGCGGATGGTGTCGCCGATGCCCTCGGCGAGCAGTGCGCCGAACGCGGCGGCGGACTTGATGGTGCCCTGGAAGGCGGGTCCGGCCTCGGTGACGCCCAGGTGCAGCGGGTACTCGCACTGCTGCGACAGAAGCCGGTAGGCCTTGATCATGACGACCGGGTCGTTGTGCTTGACGGAGATCTTGATGTCGCGGAAGTCGTGCTCCTCGAACAGCGAGGCCTCCCACAGCGCGGACTCGACCAGCGCCTCCGGGGTGGCCTTGCCGTACTTCTGGAGCAGGCGCTTGTCGAGCGAGCCGGCGTTGACGCCGATGCGGATCGGCGTGCCGGCGTCCTTCGCGGCCTTGGCGATGTCCCCCACGCGGTCGTCGAACTGCTTGATGTTGCCGGGGTTGACGCGCACGGCGGCGCATCCGGCGTCGATCGCGGCGAAGACGTACTTCGGCTGGAAGTGGATGTCGGCGATGACCGGGATCTGCGACTGCTTGGCGATGATCTTGAGCGCGTCGGCGTCGTCCTGGGTGGGACATGCGACGCGCACGATGTTGCAGCCGGTGGCGGTGAGCTCGGCGATCTGCTGCAGCGTCGCGCCGATGTCCGAGGTCCGGGTGGTGGTCATGGACTGGACGCTGATGGGCGCGCCGCCGCCCACGAGGACGCCGCCGACGTTCAGCTGCCGGGTCTTGCGGCGCGGGGCGAGCGGCTCGATCTCGTGGTCGTGGCGCTTGGTGGGGATACCGAGGTTCACTGCGGTCATGTGGCTAGTTTCCACCTTGATTCGCGGGTTAATTGAAGATAGTGATCGGGTTGACGATGTCTGCGGTGATCGTCAGCAGCATGAAGCCGCCCAGGAGGACGATGACAGCGTAGGTCAGCGGCATGAGTTTCATGTAGTCGACACGCCCGGGGTCGACCTTTCCTCGCTTCAGGGCGAGCCACGACCTGGCCTTCTCGTACCAGGCGATGGCGATGTGCCCGCCGTCCATCGGCAGGAGCGGCAGCAGGTTGAAGATGCCGATGAAGTAGTTGAGGACGACCAGGAGCATGAAGAACATCGCCCACTGGTCGTACTGGACCATCTCGCCGCCCAGGCGGGAGGCGCCCACGACGCTGACGGGCGAGTCCGCGCTGCGCTCGCCGCCCATGATCGCGTCCCACAGCGGCGGGATCTTCGAGGGCAGCTGGCCCAGGGCGATGAAGGTCTCCTTGAACATGTCGCCCGTGGTGGTGAAGGTTTCGCCGATGCCGTCGATCGGGCCCACCGCGATCGTCGGGGCGATCGAGGGGTCGGTGTAGACGAAGACGCCGAGGCGGGCGACCGTGGTGGTCTTGCCGTCCTCGGTCTCGGCGGTGGCGGCGTACGGGGTGACTTCGACGGTCTTCTCGGTGCCGCCCGATTCGACGGTGACGGCGACCGGCTCGCCCGGGGTCAGTTCGGTGACCGTGGCGACCAGCGAATCCCAGTCGGTGACCGCGGTGCCGCCGACGGCGGTGACCGCGTCGCCGTCCTTGATGCCGGCGGCGTAGGCCGGACCCGGGATCTGGCCCTCGGGGCAGTCCCCCGCGGGGGCGGCGGTGTCGGTGGACTCGACGCACTGGGCGACCGCGACCTGGGAGTGCTCCTGGGACTCGGTGACCTGCTCGGCGTAGGCCGGGTTGGCGACGACGCCGGCGAACGAGACGAGGATCCACAGGGCGACGAAGCCGATGATGAAGTGCGTGACCGAGCCGGCCGCGAGCACCACGGTGCGCTGCCACAGCGGCTTGCGCCAGAAGACGCGCTTCTTGTCGGCCTCGCTCAGCTCCTCCTCGTCCTCTTCGAGGGGGGTCATCCCGACGATCTTGACGAAACCGCCGAGCGGGATGCCCTTGACGCCGTACTCGGTCTCTCCCTTGTGGAAGGACCAGAGGGTGGGCCCGAAGCCCACGAAGTAGCGGGTCACCTTCATGCCGAAGCCCTTGGCCGTGAGCATGTGGCCGAATTCGTGCAGGCTCACGGAGATGAGGATCGCCAAGGCGAACAGGACGATCCCGGTGATGTAGGCCAGCAAGTCGGTCTCCTTCTAACGCTCGGACGCGTCCAACACTAGCCGTCGCGCGCACGCGCGCGCCCAGTTCTCCGCCTCGAGTACGTCTGCGACACTGCCGGGTCGCGAACCGTGCCCGGACAAGCCGTCCGGCGCGGCGGTGAGGACCGCTTCGATGGTGTCGACGATGCCGAGGAACGGCAGCCGCCCGTCGCGGAAGGCGGCTACGGCCTCCTCGTTGGCGGCGTTGTACACGGCGGGCATGAGGCCGCCGGCGCGGCCGGCGTCCTTGGCCAGGGCGACGGCCGGGAACGCGGTCTCGTCGAGCGGCTCGAAGTGCCAGTCGGCGGCCTGCGTCCAGTCGACCGGCCGCGCGGAGCCGGGGAGGCGGTCGGGCCAGGCGAGCGCGTGGCCGATGGGCAGGCGCATGTCCGGCGGGGAGGCCTGGGCGATGGTGGAGCCGTCGGTGAACTCGACCATCGAGTGGATCACCGACTGCGGGTGGACCACGACCTCCAGCCGCTCGTACGGCACGTCGAAGAGCTCGTGGGCCTCGATCACCTCGAGAGCCTTGTTCACCATGGTCGCGGAGTTGATCGTGACGACCGGGCCCATGGCCCACGTGGGGTGGGCGAGCGCCTGGTCGACGGTGACCTGGGCGAGTTCACTGCGGGTCCTCCCGCGGAAGGGGCCGCCCGAGGCGGTGAGGATGAGCTTCGCGACCCGCTCCATCGAGCCGGAGCGCAGGCACTGGGCGAGCGCGGAGTGCTCCGAGTCGACCGGCACGAGCTGGCCGGACTTCGCGAGCTCGCGCACGAGCGGGCCGCCGGCGACGAGGGACTCCTTGTTGGCCAGGGCCACTTGGCGTCCGGCCTTCAGCGCGGCGAGCGTGGGTTCGAGGCCGATGGAGCCGTTGATGCCGTTCACGACGGTGTCGCAGGGCCAGGCGGCCAGTTCGGCCATGGCCCTGCGTCCGGCGATGAGCTTCGGGATGCGCGCGTCGCCGGAGGTCCAGCCGGCCTTGGTGGCGGCGGCGAACAGCCGGAGCTGGACGTCCTCCACCGACTTGGCGTCGGCGACCGCCACGACGTCGACCCCCAGTTCGATCGCCTGCTCGGCCAGGAGTGCCGGATTGCCGCCGCCCGCGCCGATGCCGACGACGCGGAAGCGGTCGGGGTTGGCGCGGACGATGTCGATGGCTTGCGTCCCGATGGAGCCGGTGGACCCCAGGAGCACGATCTCGCGTTGGTCAGTCACGGGCATGATTATCCGCTAGCGGAAAACCACCGTCTTGGTGCCGTTGATGAGGACGCGGTCGTCCAGGTGGGCGGCCAGGCCGCGGGCGAGGCAGGTCGATTCGAGGTCGCGTCCGGCGGCCACGAGCTCCTCGGGGCTGTGCGCGTGGTCGACGCGGGCCACCTCCTGCTCCACGATCGGCCCCTCGTCGAGGTCGGCGGTGACGTAGTGGCAGGTCGCGCCGATGAGCTTGACACCGCGGTCGTGCGCCTGGTGGTAGGGCTTGGCGCCCTTGAAGCTCGGCAGGAACGAGTGGTGGATGTTGAGGATCTTCCCCGGGAGCTTCGCGCAGAAGTCCGAGGAGAGGATCTGCATGTACCGGGCCAGGACCACGGTGTCGATGCGCTCCTCCTCGATGATGTCGAGGATCCGCTGCTCCTGGACGGCCTTGCCCTCGGGGCCGACGGGCAGGTAGTGGAACGGCACGCCCGAGGAGGCGGCGAGGTCGGCCCAGTCGGGGTGGTTCGAGACGACCGCGGCGGCCTCGCCGTGCAGGGCGCCGATACGGAAGCGGTACAGCAGGTCGTTGAGGCAGTGCCCCTGCTTGGAGGCCATGATGAGGACGCGGCGCTTGACGGCGCGGTCGTGCAGCTGCCAGTCCATGTCGAACTCGCGGGCGATGTCGGCGAAGCCCACGGCCAGTTCATCGCGCTGCGCGGCGGTGTTGAACTCGACGCGCATGAAGAAGCGACCGGATCCGTGCTCGGAGAACTGCTGGGAGTCCTCGATGTTGGCGTCGCGGCGGGTCAGGAAACCCGAGACGGCGTACACGATGCCGAGGCGGTCGGGGCACGAGAGCGTGAGCACGAACTGGCTGGTCATCCTACCAATGATACGGAGCTGCCCGAGCAGGCGACAATCGACTTCCATCACGGACGGGATGTCACGGGGTGTCGCATTTCGACCAGCTCCGCCGCGAGAAAGACGCCGGACAAGGAGGAAGGGCGGACTCTTTCGAGTTCACCCTTCGACCTTTATTGTAACTCACCCTGAGTAAGAGTCAAGTGACTTTAAGCGCCGATCTCGGCGTTGAGCTGCTCCATGAACGACTTGGTGCTGTCCTCGACGCTCACGTCGCCGAAGATCATCGTCTCGAACACGCCCAGCATGATGTCCGCGGCGGAACCGGAGCCGACCGGCGGCACCGGCGGGCCCTCGGCCAGCTCGGGGGTGATCGTCGCGATGAAGTCGGCGCCGAGCTTCTGGTCGGCCGGAAGGTTCGGCAGGATCCGGTCGCGCTGCGCGGTGTTCGAGGGCACGCCCCGGTCGCCCAGCATGAGGTCCAGCGACTCGTCGCTGTTGAGCAGGAAGTCCACCAGCTTCGCGGCCGCGGCCTGGTCCGAGGTGGTGCGCGAGATCGACCAGTACATGGCCGACTTCAGGTACAGGCCCGGCTGGGTGCCGGTGCTCTCCCCCGGGACGCGCAGCAGGGCCAGGTCGGCGCCCAGGACCTTCTGGATCGCACCGATCTGGTTGGTCCAGTAGAACTCCGTGACACCGGTGCCCGTGGCCAGCGGCGCCTGGTCCTGGCCCGCGGAGAACGCCTCGACGATCTTGCTCGGCTCCGGGATCGCCCCGGCGTCGCGCAGGTCGAGGACCATCTGCCACCACTCGTTCATGGTCGGCTCGGTGAAGCCGAGCTTCCCGTCCGCGGTGTAGAGGCTCTCGCCCTTCTGGCGCGCGAAGATGTTGAACAGCGACTCGTTGCTGAACGAGATGGCCGAGTTGCCGATCGCGTCGCCCTTGGCCGACAGGTCGGTGAGGAACTGCGAGAAGTCCGCCCAGGACCAGGTCGTGTCGTCCGGCATGGCCATGCCCGCCGCCTCGACCAGTGCCGGGTTGACCAGCAGCGCCATGGCGTTCACGCCGGTGGCGATGCCGTAGGTCTCGCCGTCGAGCTGACCGGTCTTGAGCGTCCCCTCCTCGATCTTGGAGAGGTCGATGCCGATGTCGTCCAGCGCCAGCAGGGCGTTCTTGTCCGCGTAGTCGCGCAGGTAGCGCTCGTCCTGCTGGAGCACGTCGGGCGCGTTGTTGCCGGACACTGAAACGTTCAACGCGTCCCAGTAGGCGTCGAACTCGTTCGGGCTCGGCTTGATCGTGACGCCGTCGTTCTTCGCGAGGAAGGCGTCGACGATCTTCTGGGTGTACTCGTGGCGCGGGTCGGAGCCCCACCACCAGAAGTCGAGCTCGCCGTCGCCGTCCTTGGCACCGCCGCCGCCGCCGTTGCCGCAGGCCGCGAGGAGGGGTGCGGAGGCGGCGCCGAAGATCCCGGCTTTGGCGAGCGTTCTCCGAGAGACGCCCGAGGGGTTGGATGACTGCATTGTCGTGGTCCTTTCAGGACTTTGGTGAGGGTTGTTTGCCGGTTTACTTGATACCGGTGGTGGCGATACCCCGGACGAGGTAGCGCTGGCCGGCGAGGAAGAACCCGAAGATCGGGCCCAGAGCCACAATAGACATGGCAAAAAGGGCGCCCCAGTTGGTGGTCCCCGTCGAGTCCATGAACAGGCGCAGCGCCAGCGGCACCGTCTGGAGGTCGACGTCGCGCAGGTAGATCAGCTGCGAGTAGAAGTCGTTCCAGGTCCAGATGAACGTGAAGATCGCGGTCGTCGCCAGCGCGGGCATGCACAGCGGCATGATGACGCGCAGGTAGGTGCCCCAGTAGCCGCAGCCGTCGATCGAGGCGGCCTCGTCGAGCTCCTTGGGCAGTCCGCGGATGAACTGGACCATGAGGAAGATGAAGAACGCGTCGGTCGCCAGGAGCTTGGGCACGATGAGGGGCCAGAAGGTGTCGACCCAGCCGAGGTTGTTGAACAGGATGTACTGCGGGATGATCACGACGTGGATCGGCAGCATGATGGTGCCGAGCATGACCGCGAAGAGCATGCCGCGCATGGGGAACCGCAGCCGCGCGAAGGCGTAGGCGGCCATGGAGCAGGAGACCAGGTTGCCGAGGATGGACCCGGCGACGATGACCATCGAGTTCCAGATGTACTTCTCGAACGGGTGCGGGAGGGCGTTCCAGCCGTCGGCGTAGTTGCCCCATTCCCAGGAGGACGGGATGAGCCCCGGGTCGGCGAAGATCTCGTTGATCGGCTTGAGACTGGCCGAGAGCATCCACAGCAGCGGGTAGATCATGACCATCGCCGCGATGATGAGCACCAGGTGGAAGACGAAGCGCTTGAGCCCGAGGGTCGCGGGGCTCTGCTTGGCGCGCGGCCGGGCCGGCGCGGGGGTCGGAGTCTCAGTCATTGTCGCCATAGAACACCCAGAATTTCGACATCAGGAAGTTGAGCGCGGTGAAGATCGCGATGATGGCCAGCAGGAGCCAGGCGATGGCCGAGGCGTACCCCATGTCGAACTGGGTGAAGCCCTGGTCGTAGAGGTACAGCGTCAGGAACATCGTGGAGTCGGCCGGGCCGCCCTTGCCGCTGGAGATGATGAACGCCTGCGTGAAGGACTGGAACGAGTTGATGATCTGCAGCACGAGGTTGAAGAAGATGATGGGGGTCAGCAGCGGCAGGGTGACGCTCATGAAGCGCTGCATGACGCCGGCGCCGTCGATCTTCGCGGCCTCGTAGTACATGGCGGGGATCTGCCGCAGGCCCGCCAGGAAGATGATCATCGGTGAGCCGAAGGTCCACACGTGCAGGATGATCAGGGTGCCGAGGGCGTAGTCGGGGTGGGAGACCCAGCCTTCGCCCTGGATGCCGAAGATGGCGAGGACCTGGTTGACGAGGCCTTCGGTGCCGAAGACCTGGCGCCACATGATCGCGATGGCGACGGAGCCGCCGAGCAGCGAGGGCAGGTAGAAGATCGAGCGGTAGAAGGCCATGCCGCGCAGGCCGCGGTCGAGGACGATCGCGAGGAGGAGCGCGGCGGCGAGCTGCAGGGGCACCGATACGAAGGTGTAGACGGCGGTGACCTTGATGGCGTTGGCCAGGCGCGGGTCCTCGAACATGCGGGCGTAGTTCTCGCCGCCCACCCATTCGCCGTAGCCGAGGCTGTAGTCGGTGAACGAGAGGTAGAACGAGGCGATCATGGGCCCGATGGTGATGGCCAGGAGGCCGATCAGCCACGGCGACAGGAAGCTCAGTGCGGCCCACCGCTCGCGGGAGCGGATGGACGCGCCGGTCCTCCTGCGGACCCGTTCGGGGCTCGGGGAGGGTGCGGAGGCGGCGTGCCCGGGGGGTGCTCCCGAGCTGCGCTGCTTCGGGCGCACCACAGCGACATCGTTGTCGGTCATAAGGTTTTGGGACCTTTCGGAGGGGGTTGGCTCCTAGATCACATCAGGCTATGCAACCGCTTGCCTCTTGTCAATGCCTGTACTTAAATTCCCGAATATCTTTCGCTCTCCGGTCCCGGGCCGTTACCGAAGCGCGATTCCGCCGCTCCCGCAACGAAATGCGGCCCGCCCGGAAATCCGGGCGGGCCGCTGGTTCCCCAGTGGATGGTCTGGTCAGCGCACCCCGGCGTGCGACCGCTCCTCAACGGCGGCAACCGAGTCGTCGCCCTCCTTGATGCCGTACTTGGAGTAGAGCCGGCCGAGCGGGCCCGGGACCCACCAGTTGGCGCGGCCGAGGAGGCGCATCGTGGCGGGCACGAGCAGCATCCGGACGACCGTGGCGTCCAGGAAGATCGCGATCGCCATGCCCAGGCCGATCATCTTCATGAAGGTGATGCCGCTGAAGGCGAACGCGCCCACCACCACGATGAGGATCAGGGCCGCGGCGGTGATGATCGAGCCGGTGGACTGCATGCCGCGCAGGACGGCGGTGCGGTTGTCGGCTCCCTTGTCCCATTCCTCCCGCACCCGCGAGAGCAGGAAGACCTCGTAGTCGGTGGCGAGGGCGAAGAGCAGGGCGATCATGAGCAGCAGGTTCGACGGGTCGATGAAGCCCGAGGGCGTGAATCCCAGCGGGCCGGAGAGGTGGCCCTCCTGGAAGATCCACACCACGATGCCCAGCGCGGCGCCGAGCGAGACGGCGTTCATCAGGACCGCCTTGATCGGCAGCACGATCGAGCCGAAGGCCAGGAACAGCACCACCATGGTCACGATGACGATGTAGCCGAGCATGTAGGGCAGGCCCTCGCCGATCGCGTCGAGCATGTCGACGCGGTCGGAGGCGCCGCCGGTCACGTACAGGTCGGCGCCGTCGACCTCGATGGCGCGGGTGTCCTCGATGAGGGTGCGGGCCTCGGCGCTGAACGGGTCGAGGTCGTAGAGGACGTCGAGGAGGGTCGCGTCGTCCTGGGGCGCGGCGGCGGGCACGACGTCGTCGACGTTGTCGAGCTCCAGGATCGCTGCAGTGGCTTCGGCGGCCGCATCTTGGCCACCGGTGACCATGACTTGGAACCGTTCCTCTTCGCCGCCCGGGAAATCGGCGGCGATGGTCTCGGTGACGACGCGGGACTCGGCGTCCTTCGGCATGTCGCGCTCGTCGACGCCGCCGAACTGCACGCCGAGGATCGGGCTGGCGAGCAGCGCCATGAACGCCAGGACCGGCAGCAGCACCAGCACGGGGCGGCGCATCACGCCGGCCGCGAGGCCGTGCCAGAACCCGGTGTCGGTCTTGGGCTCCTTGTTCTTCCGCCAGGGCAGGCGGCCCTTGTCGACGCGGTGGCCGAGCAGGTAGAGCAGTGCCGGGAGCGCCACGAGCGCCGAGAGCATGGCCACGCCCACCGCGGACATGACGCCGTAGGCGATGCCGTGCAGGAACGGCACGTCGACCAAGAGGAGGCCGCCCATCGAGAGGACGATGATGACGCCCGAGACCATGACGGTGCGACCGGCGGTGGCGACGGTGTTGAGCACGGCGCGGCGCTTGTCGCGACCGGCCGCGAGTTCCTCGCGGAACCGGCGGAGCACGAACAGCGAGTAGTCGATGGACATGCCGAGGCCGATGATGGTGATGACGTTGGCCGCGAAGACCGAGACGTCGGTGAACTCGGTGATGACGCGGGTGATCGCGAAGCCGCCGAGGATCGACATGCCGCCGATGAGCAGGGGCAGCGAGGCGGCCACGAGGGCGCCGAAGACCACGATCATGATGAGCAGCAGGATCGGCATCGAGATCATCTCGGCGATCTCGAGGTCGTGCTGGACCTGCTCGTTGAGGTCGGCGAAGATCGCCGCACCGCCGCCGAGGGAGACGGTGAGGTCGCCGGTGTCCCCGGCGTCCCTCAGCTGGTCCTCGATGGCCTCGAAGGACTGGGCCTGGGCCTCGTCGGAGGAGCCGGCGAGCGAGACGGCCGCGTAGGTGGCGTGCCCGTCCTCGGAGACGAAGGACGGCAGCTGCGTGTCGTAGTAGGAGGTGACGGTCTCGACCCCCTCGAGGTCGTCGATGTCGGCGACCGCGCCCTTGACGGCCTCGGCGAATGCCGGGTCGTCCGCCGTCATCGTCTCGGACTCGTACAGGACCACGACTTCGGCGCCGGTGGAGCCGAACTCCTCCTCGATCGCCTCGGCGTCGCGCACCGACTGCGAGTCCTGGGAGACGTAACCGCCGTCGGTGAACTCGTCGAAGACCCCGAGTCCCCAGGTCGCGCCGATCGCGAAGACCGCGGCTATGCCGGCGACGATGAACCAGCGGGCTTTGATGACCGCTCTGCCTAGCAGGGAGTACATGTGCTTCTCCAATAAAGGTGAGGCGCTGACCGCTGGTGCGCGAGGGGCGCCTGGCGGTAGGATGGTGAGCGTTGATTAATTTGCTAACGGTGTTCACTATAATGAACGCCCATCGATAGAGTCAACACCGTTAACCAAGTTGTAGTCTGAGGAGAGCAGTGACCTCGAACACCGCGGGAGGCCCGTCCCGCCGCGAACGGATGCGCGCCGAGACGATCGCCGAGATCAAGGCGAGCGCCAGGAGACAACTGCTGGAGCAAGGCCCCAGCGGCATCTCCCTGCGGGCCATCGCCCGCGAGGTCGGCGTGACGCCCGCCGCGCTGTACCGGTACTTCGACAACCTCGACGCGCTGCTCATCCAACTCGTCTGCGACCTCTACGACGAACTTATCGCTGCAACGCGCGCGGCGATGGACGAAGCGCCGCCCGAGGCGCACCTCGAACGGATGAAGGCCTGGGTCTGGGCGTTCCGCGCCTGGTCAGTGGGCAACCGACGCGAATTCGAACTCATGATCAGCTACCCCGAGGGCAACAGCGCGATGTCGATCTGCGCCGACCCGGCGGCCATCGACGTCGAGCACCTCGACCCGGTGATACTGAAATCGATGGAGCACGCCCAGCTGTGCGGGCGCGAACTCGCCGCGTTCTACCGGCAGACCGAGGGCGAGGGGTTCGAGTTCGGCTCGGTCAGCCTGCCCGAGATGTCCGAGGGACTCCAGCAGGAGCTCATCGAGAGCTGCTCGCTGATGATCATCGGCGAACGCCTCCCGCTGTCGTGGGTGTTCGCGTTCACCTCGGCCTGGGTGCGGGTGTTCGGCCTGGTCACCATGGAGGCGTTCGGGTCGCTGCCGGTGCAGCACAACATCGACGAGTTCTACAAGGCCCAGATCAAGTCCATGCTGCGCGACTTCGGCATGGAGGAGTGAAGGGCCGGACCGTAACGGTCCGGCCCTCCGTCTCAAGAAGACTCCGCAGCGCCCTCTTCGACGCGGCCGCTTAACTCAAGCATCCTCAGCGCGAGCGCTTCGACCCTGCTCAAGCATCCTCAGCGCGAGCGCTTCGAATGTCATGCCCCACGCTCGTCATGCACTTGCCGGACTTGAGGTTCCACTTCCAGCCGTGCATCTGGCAGGTGAGGACGCCCTCCTCGACCTTGCCGAACACCGAGAGGTCGGCCTTGAGGTGCGGGCAGCGACGCTGGAATTGCCAGCCCTGCACCGTGATGTCCTCGTCGTCGGGGCGCTGCTCGGCGTACCAGCCCTCGGCGTACTGCAGGCGCTCCTCCGAGAGGCACTTGAAGAACGCGTACACGTACTCGTTGTACTGGCCGATGCGCGCCGCGGTGAAGCGGCACGAGAGGAACAGCGAGTTGACCCAGTCGACCTCGCGGATGTGCAGCAGGTGCTCGATGAGTCGCCGCTCGGTGCGGAACCGGTACCGGACCTTCGCGCCGTCGTCGTGGTAGATCCTGCGCTCGAGGAAGTCGAAGACGATCGACTCGACCACCTGGTCGGAGTCGGCCGCGGTGAGGTCGAAGCGGACGGGGCCGCCGATGCCGGTCGCGATGTGCTCGGCCGACTGCATGAGCGGCTCGATGCGCTCGCGCAGCGTCTCCAGGACGTCGATCTCCGGGTGCGACCAGGAGGCCTTCTCCGCCTCGAGGCGCGGCTGCATCCGCTCCTTGTACTCGTCGAGGTGCTGCTTCTTGTTCTTGAACCACTCGCGGATGTCGTCGACCGGGTGCACGACCGACGCGGAGCCGTCGGCGCTCACCTCGGCCACGGAGCCCGGCAGCAGGATGATGTTCTGCTTGCGGCCCTGCTCCTCCAGCCACTCCACGTAGGACATCTGGTCGGGGAAGATGTTCCCCTCGTCGCCGAACACGTCGTTGAACTCGTACAGCGAGTCGTCGAGGAAGCAGGGCGGGCCGGCGATCGGGAAGACCCAGTCGCCCTTCACATCGTCGATGTAGCGCAGCGAGCGGTCGAAGCCGCGCTCGCGCTTCTGCTTCCCGAAGGCGCGCTTGGCGTTGTCGGGCAGCTCGTAGACCATCGGGAACCAGATCGCGCCCGAGAACTGCAGCAGGTGGGCGTGGATCTTGCCGTGCTGCAGGAACACGCTCATGTCGGTGGGGCGCGCGTCGTTCTGATTGAACAGGCGGGTCCCGTCGGCGTCCTCGACCCACAGCGACGAGTCGCCGATCGGCCCGTCCGTGGGGCTCGTGAGCGCCTGGATCATGACCTTGACGCCGCCGGGCAGCTCCACGATCTCCTCGGACACGGTCTTGATGAACTTGTGGAAGCCCAGGGCCCGCAGCTCCGACTCCAGCTCCGCTGTGGGGTACTCCGGCAGCAGGACCGTCGTGTCCTTGCTGATGTGCTCCGAGAGGTTCTCCTCGTCGAAGTGGTCGCGGTGGAGGTGCGAGACGTACAGGTAGTCGGCCTGGCCGAGGGTCTTCCAGTCCAGCTGCGAGTTGTCGGGGAAGGGGAACCAGGAGGCGAAGTAGGCGGGGTTCACCCAGGGGTCGCACAGGATCGACCCCGCGGCGGTCTCGATGAACATGCTGGCGTGGCCAGTACCGGTGATTCGCACAGTGACCCTTCCGGACAGGAGGACGACGACGCCTCAACTCTACAAGTCACAGCATCGACGGGCCCCCGACGTTCGGGCTTGTGGCGTGGGAGACTGTGGCCGAACAACGAAGACCTCGGAGGAAGTCACATGGCCGCAGAAGAGCAGGTGCTCTCGCCCGCGCAGCGCAAGCCCACCAGCCGCAAGGCCCTGTACACCGCGCTGAGCGTCGCCATCGTCATCAACCTGGCGTACCTGTTCGGCAACCACCAGGGCTGGATCGAGGACGTCTTCATCGGCATCACCGTCGTGGTGCTCCTGGGCGTCATCGTCTCCGACGCCTGGATGCGCAAGACCGGCCTGCGCTGACGCCGCTCCCGAGCGCGGCGCGCACGGGGCCGCGAACACACTGAATCTTGAGAAAAGCAATGGGCGGGTCCGCCATCGCGGACCCGCCCATTCGCGTGCTTGCTAGTGCATCATGCCGCGGCGGGCGAACATCTCGCGCACCTCGCGCAGCGCCGAGTCCACTTCGGCCTCGAAGTACCCGCCCTGGACCAGGGAGAACTGGCTCGTGTCGAGTTCGCGGTCCGAGAGCGGGACCGGGTTGCGCCCGGTCATCGCCGCGGAGACCGCGTCGAACATCTGGTCCACCTGGCTGGGGTCGTAGCCCGAGCCGAAACGGCGCGGCTGGAAGGCCCGGCGCATCTGCTCCAGGCGCTGCACGTCGTCCGGGGTGAACGGGGAGTCGGACGCCCGCATCTCGGTCGTCATCTCCTCGCGGCCGTGCCGGCCGGGGGCCTCGAACGCGCCGCGGCCCTCGTACGGGTTGCGGCGGCCGAAGTCAGGCGGCGTGGCCGCACCGCGCGGGGCGCTCGGCTGACCGAACCCTGCGGGGTCGGCGGGAGGCGCGGGCGGGGCGCCCTGCGGTCCGAAACCGTGGTCGGCGGGGCCGGGAGGCGGTCCGGCGGGGGCGCCGAAGCCGCCCGTCGGCTCGTGCTGCGGGCCGCGGTCGAAACCCGGCTGCATCGGCGGGCTCGGTGCGGCCGCGCGGCGGCCGTACCCGGTGTCCTCCTGCGGCGGCTGCTGGCCGCTCGGCTGTCCGAACCCGCCGCCCGGGCCGTACTCGCGGCGCGGGGCGCCGCCGTACGGATCGGACTGCTGCGGCTCGGGGCGGCCCATCGGGTTCTGGCCCATGCCGTTCACGAGGCTCTGCGGGATCGCCTGGGTCGGCGCCGCGGGCGGCACCGGCTCGGGTTCGGGCTGGCTGTAGCGCCCGGCCTGCGGGATCGCGCCCGACGGCGGGCCCTGGTGGCCGCCCTGCATGGGCGGCTGCTGCATCGGGGGCTGCTGCGGCATGCCGCGGCGGCTCCCGGTGTCGCTGAACTCGTCGTCGTAGGCCGCGCCGAAGCCGGGAGCGGGCTCGGGGGCCGACCGCCGGCCTTGGCCGTAGACGCCCTGGTCGTTCGGACCGTAGGCGGGAGCGTCGTTCTGGCCGAATCCGCCGGGCGCGTCGCCCGGGGCGAAACCGCCCGGACCCTCGTTCTGCCCGAACGGGGCGGGGAGGTCGTTCGGAGCGCCCTGCTGGCCGAAACCGCCACCGCGCCGCGGGTCGGACTGCAGCGGCAGCTGCTCGGTGGCGCCGTGCGGGATCGGACCGGCCTGCGGGCCCTCGTGCATCGGCATCCCGGCACGGGGCACCGCCTGCGTGGGCGGGGCGAACTCGCCGCGCACCGGCTCGGGGCCGCGCGGAGCGCCGTACTCGTTGCCGAAGCCGCCCGGCTCGGGAGCGCCGTATTCATTGCCGAACCCTGCGGGTTCGGGCGCGGGCGCGCCGTACTCGTTGCCGAAACCGGCGGGTTCAGGGGCGCCGCCGCGCGGGCCGAATCCGTTGGCACCGCGCTGGCCGCCGAAGTCGCCGGGGCCGAAGTCGCCCTGGCCGCCGCGGCCGAAGTCGCCTTGGCCGGGCCCGAAGTCGTTCGGACCGCCGCGGCCGAAGTCCTGGCCGGCGCCGTTGCGCTTGGCGCCGAGCCCTTGGTCCGCCCCGTTTCGCTGCGCGAACGGGTCGTCGTAGTCGTCGTCGGGGGGACCGGCGAGGAAGCCGAAGCCCTCGTCGTCGCCGCCGCGCAGGTCGCCGAAGCCCTCGTGGTCGGAGGGCGGGGGTACCGCCGCGCCGCGCGAGGCGCCGCGTCCGCGGCCGACCGGTTCGGGAGTGGGAGGCGGTGGCGCCATCTCGCGGGCGCCCATCATCTCGTGTGCGGGGATCGCTTGCGTCGCAGCGGGAATGACCTGCGTCGCCTGGGGTTCGGGAGCGCGTCGCGACCCGGGGGCCGCCTGCATCGGCGGGGCGGGCGCAGCGCCGACCTCGGCCTTCCCGTAGTCGGGGGCGGGCGCGGTGCCGAGGACGCCGCGCTCCTCGAGCTCGGCGAGCTGGCGCGCGACGCGGTCGAGGTAGACGTCCACCTGCCACTCGTCGTAGCCGCCGAAACGGACCCTGAAGACGACGTCGTCGACCTCGTCGGCCGACACGGGGCTGCCCACGGGCTCCCCGGCGAGGGTCGCCTCGACGCGGTCGAGGAACGCATCGACCTCATCGACCTTGTAGCCCCGGCTCAACGCCCGGCGCCGGAACCGGTCACCATGACTCGCCACTACCAAGCCACCCTTCTCCGCCTAATCCTCGGCGCCAGAGGCGCCGAGCGGCTTCGCTCCGGCGCGGCCGGGCGTGCCGGCCTCCCGGACCGAAGCGGCCAGCTGCCCGCACGCGCCGTCGATCTCTTGGCCGCGCGTATCGCGCACCGTCGTGGACACACCCGCGGCCCGCAGCCGCCGTACGAACTCCGCTTCGACCGGTTTGGGACTGGCGTCCCAGCGGCTTCCCGGAGTCGGGTTCAATGGAATCAGGTTGACGTGCACGAGTTTGCCCGCGAGCAGCTTCCCGAGGAGGTCCGCCCGCCAAGGCTGGTCGTTGACGTCCCTGATCATCGCGTACTCGATCGAAACACGACGTTTCGTCACCCGAGCGTACTCCCAGGCCGCGTCGAGCACTTCGGCGACCTTCCAGCGGGTGTTGATGGGGACGAGCTCGTCGCGCAGCTCATCGTCGGGGGCGTGGAGCGAGACCGCCAGTCGCACCGGCAGGCCCTCCTCCGAGAGCTTATTGATGGTGGGCACGAGGCCGACCGTGGAGACCGTGACGCTCCGAGCCGAGATCCCGATCCCGTCGGGCACCGGCTTGGTGATGAGGTGCAGGGCGCTCTTGAGGCGGGCCCAGTTCGCCAGCGGCTCACCCATGCCCATGAACACGATGTTCGAGAGCCGTCCCAGGCCGCGCTCCTCGGCGAGCCGCGCTGCCGCGACCACCTGGTCGACGATCTCGGCGGTGGTGAGGTTGCGGTCGAGACCGCCCTGGCCGGTGGCGCAGAACGGGCAGGCCATGCCGCAACCGGCCTGCGAGGACACGCACGCGGTCACCCGGTCCGGGTAGGCCATGATGACGCTCTCGACGAGCGAGCCGTCGTAGAGGCGCCACACGGCCTTGACGGTCCGCCCGTCGTCGCACGAGTCGACGCGCACCGGGCTGAGCAGCTGCGGGAGCAGCGCCTCGCCGATGGCCTCGCGCGCGTCGGCGGGCAGGTCGGTCATGAGGGACGCGTCGCCGACGTGGCGGCCGAAGTACTGCTGGCGCAGCTGCTTGGCGCGGAAGGCGGGCTGCCCGATCTCAGAGAGAACGGACTGGCACCCGGCCAGGTCGAGGTCGGCGAGGTGCCGCGGCGCAGCCTTGCGGGGGCGCGGTTCGGTCAACGTGAGTGCTACAGACATGTCACGACCTAGTCTCGCATGACAGGACCGGAACCCGCCAACCCCGGATCATGGAATTCACCCCGGGCCCTCCTTCAACGGATACACCAATCAGGACACATCACCCGAGCAGGTAACGGAACCACACGTAAGCCACTGGGGCGACCATGAGGATCGAGTCGAGCCGGTCCATGACCCCGCCGTGGCCCGGAATGAGATTGCTCATGTCCTTGATGCCGAGGTCCCGCTTCAGCAGCGAGACGGACAGGTCCCCCAACGTAGCGGCCAGCGCGACGCACACGCCGAACGCCACGCCCAACGGGAAGGGCACGTCGAAGAACAGCCACAGGGTGACCGAACCGCCTATGGCGGCGGCCACGACGGAACCGCCGAGGCCCTCCCAGGACTTCTTGGGGCTGATGCGCGGGGTCATCTGGTGGCGCCCGAACAGGACGCCGGCGGTGTAGCCGCCGGTGTCGGAGCAGACGACGGTGAACAGCGCGATGATGACCTGCGCGGCGGCGCCGTCGATCCAGCGCGCCGAGTCGTTGTCGGCGTTCGCGAGCAGCATGATGAACCCGGCCAGGAACGGGACCTGGACGAGCAGGAGCGCGGCGGCGGCGGTGTCGGTGCGGTACCCGGTGGCGCCTTCGGAGAGGCGCCACACGAACAGGGCGGCCACGCCGACGGCGGTGCCGAGCAGCAGGCCGGTGGCGCCGCCGAACCAGGCGAGGACCACGATGAGCGCGCCGGCGGCGGCCAGCGGGATCACCGGGACGTTCCGGTCGGCCTTGCGCATCGCCGTGCCGGTCTCCCAGCAGGCGACGGCCACGGCGATGACGGCGACGCCGAGGAAGGCGGTGGGCCAGATCAGGAGCGAGGCCAGGACGACCGCGGCCATGCCGAGCCCGGCGCCGATGGCGACGGGAAGGTTGCGGCCGGCCTTGGGCTTGCGGTCGTCAGGGTCGACCTCGGCGGCGCCGGGCCCTCGCCCGTCCGGCGACGGCTGCGGGCGACGGCCGGGCGGTCCGTCGGGAAGGGCGTTCATCAGATCTCGAGCAGCTCAGACTCTTTGGAGCTCATGAGCTCGTCCACGTTCTTGACGAAGCGGCCGGTGAGGTCGTCGAGCTCCTTCTCGGCCGAGTGCCCCTCGTCCTCTGAGGCCTCGCCGTCCTTGACGACCTTGCCGATCTCGTCCTTGGCCTTGCGGCGGACGTTGCGGATCGCGATCTTGGCGTCCTCGCCCTTGGTCCTGGCCACTTTGATCATCTCGCGGCGGCGCTCCTCGGTCATGGGAGGCAGGTTCAGGCGCAGCTGGGTGCCCTCATTGGAGGGGTTGACGCCGAGGTTCGAGTTGCGGATCGCGTCCTCGATGTCCTTCATCTGGGAGGCGTCGAAGGGCTTGACGATGACCATGCGCGGCTCGGGGATCGCAATGGAGGCGACCTGCGGGATGGGGGTGGGCGCACCGTAGTAGTCGACGGTGATCCGGTTGAACATTGAGGAGGAGGCGCGGCCGGTGCGGATGGCGGCGAATTCCTCCTTGGCGTGCTCGATGGCCCGCTCCATCTTCTCCTCGGCTTCGAGGAGGGTGTCGTCAATCACGGCTTTCTCACATTCTCTCGCGGCCTGACAGCACTTCTGACCGTACCGTCCCGGCGGCGTGGCTCGGTGGCGTGGATGTCATCGGACCCGGCCGGTTCGTGCAGGCGGCCGGCGTCCGCGGGTCAGTCGTCGGCGGCGTGGATGAGGGTGCCGAGCTGTTCGCCGATGATGGCGCGGCGGAGGTTGCCGTCGTCGTCGGCGCCGAAGACGAGCATCGGCAGTGCGTTGTCCTTGCAGAGGCTGAAGGCGGCCTGGTCGACGACCATGAGTTCGCGCTTGAGGGCCTCGTCGAAGGTGATGTCGTCGAGCCGCTGGGCGGCGGGGTCGGTGCGCGGGTCGGCGGTGTAGACGGCGTCGACGCCGTTCTTGCTGACGAGCACGACCTGGGCGCCGATCTCGAGGGCGCGCTGGGCGGCGACGGTGTCGGTGGAGAAGTAGGGCATCCCCGCGCCGGCGCCGAAGATGACGACGCGGCCCTTCTCGAGGTGGCGGATGGCGCGCAGCGGCAGGTAGGCCTCGGCGACCTGGGCCATGGCGATGGCGGTCTGGACGCGCGTGTCGACGCCTTCCTTCTCCAGGAAGTCCTGGAGGGCGAGGCAGTTCATGACGGTGCCGAGCATGCCCATGTAGTCGGCGCGGGCGCGGTCCATGCCGCGGCGCTGGAGTTCGGCCCCGCGGAAGAAGTTGCCGCCGCCGACGACGATGGCCACTTGGACGCCCGCGGCGACGCCGGCCGCGATCTGGCGTGCGACGGCTTGGACGACATCGGGGTCGACGCCGACGGCGCCGCCGCCGAAGGCCTCACCTGACAGTTTCAGCACGACCCGGCGGTACGTGTCTTGACTCATGGCACTCCCCTGCTCTGACGTGACCCTGGCGGCTGCGCTGCCGTTGACCGTACTGCCCGCGCCGGGCCGCGCTCGCTCCGGCCGCGGTGGCGGCCTCGCGTGCGGCGGCGCTCGAGGGCGCAGGCGCTTTCTCCGGGCATGGAACGGGGCGGCGGCCTGCGCCGCCGCCCCTTCCCGTGCTTACGGCTGGAGCCAGTGTAGTCCGCGTGTGCGGGCTGCTTGCTAGTCCAGGCCGACTTCGTAGCGGATGAAGCCGGTGACCTCGGTGCCCGCCTCGGCGAGCACCTGGGACACGGTCTTCTTGTTGTCGAGGACCGAGGTCTGCGAGAGCAGGGCGAAGTCACGGAAGTAGGCGTTGACCTTGCCTTCCACGATCTTGTCCCAGGCGCGCTCGGGCTTGCCCTCTTCCTTGGCGGTCTCGAGTGCGACGCGCTTCTCGGCCTCGATGATCTCGGCCGGGACCTCGTCGCTGGTGAGGTACTTCGGACGCATCGCGGCGGCCTGCATGCCGACCTGGCGGGCGGCTTCGGCGTCACCGGTGTACGAGACGATGATGCCGACTGCCGGCGGGAGGTCGGCGGCCTTGCGGTGCATGTAGACCGCGACGTCGCCTTCCAGCGAGCCGACGCGCCCGAGGGCGAGCTTCTCGCCGAGCTTCACCGACTCCTCGGCGATGACCTCGGCGACGGCCTTGCCGTTCAGCTCGGCCTTGGCGAAGGCCTCGGCGTCCGCGGGGCGGACCTCGTCGGCCAGCTCGACCAGCGTCTGGGCGAGCTCGATGAACGCGCCGTTCTTGGCGACGAAGTCGGTCTCGCACAGCAGCTCGAGCAGCGTGTTGCCGGACTGCGCGACCAGGCCCTGGGCCGTGGTGCGCTCGGCGCGCTTGCCGACGTCCTTGGCACCCTTGATGCGCAGGGCCTCAAGGGCGGCGTCGTAGTCGCCGTCAGCCGCTTCGAGGGCCTTCTTGACGTCCATCATCCCGGAGCCGGTGGCTTCCCGGAGCTTCTTGACGTCAGCCATCGTGAAGTTGGCCATTGCTCCCCTTCTTACTTCTCGTCTTCGACGGTCTTCTCGCCGGACGGCTCGACGACCTTCACGGACTCTTCGGTGTTCTCTGCGGCCTCGACGGCGGCTTCCGCGACCTCGGTCTCGGCGGCGTCGGTGGAGAGCAGTTCCTTCTCCCAGTCGGCGAGCGGCTCGCCCTCGCCCTTCGCGACCTGGCCGCCGGAGCGGGCCAGCAGGCCTTCGGCGACACCGTCGGCGATGACCTTGGTCAGCAGGGCGACGGAGCGGATCGCGTCGTCGTTGCCGGGGATCGGGAAGTCGACCTCGTCGGGGTCGCAGTTGGTGTCGAGGATCGCGACGATCGGGATGCCGAGCTTGCGGGCCTCGTCGACGGCGATGTGCTCTTTCTTGGTGTCGACGATCCAGATCGCGGCCGGGGTCTTCTCCATGTCGCGGAGGCCGCCGAGCGTGCGCTCGAGCTTGTCCTTCTCGCGCATCAGCTGGAGCATTTCCTTCTTGGTGCGGTTCGCCGCACCGTTGGCCTCGATGATCTCGAGTTCCTTGAGGCGCATGAGGCGCTTCTGGATCGTCTGGAAGTTGGTGAGCATGCCGCCGAGCCAGCGGTGGTTCACGAAGGGCATGCCGACGCGCAGGGCCTGCTCGGAGACGGCCTCCTGGGCCTGCTTCTTGGTGCCCACGAACAGGACCTCGCCGCCCTCGGCGACGACGTTCTTGACGAAGTCGTGGGCCTTGACCGCGAAGTCGACTGACTGGCGCAGGTCGATGATGTAGATGCCGTTGCGGTCGGTGAGGATGAACCGCTTCATCTTCGGGTTCCAGCGACGGGTCTGGTGACCGAAGTGCACGCCGCTCTCGAGGAGCTGACGCATAGTGACAACCGACACGGTTGTATTCCTTTCGTTCCCTGGTTCAATCGCGGGAGCCGCCCGAAGTCCGGGCGTCCCGCGCCTGGCACTCGCCTCCGGCGATCTGCAACCGGGAAGTCCCGGACCTGGGAGATCGCTAGGGCCGGACCGCATCCGTCGCAGTGCGCCCCTGCAGAGCGTGCGATGGAGGTCGGGCCGCGGCGAGCGCGCGAAGTCGGTTCAGGACACAAGGGCCCCGTACCGCTCCGATCAGTGTACTCAAACCCCCGTGCGCTCTACGAACGCGGTGGACGGCAGTGACAGACGCAATCGCCGCGCGCGCCACGACAGGCCCGCCGAAGCCCTCGAAGATCCCCATACCTCGTGAACCAGACGCCCAGGTCGCAACCCCTCCGAACAAAGTTATCCACAGGCAGAAAACTTTCTGTTGCCGAAACCGGGCACCCCGGTCAGCATTGAGTCATGCGACAACTACACACCGCAATGGCCATCAGCCTCATAACCGCATCGCTCCTCGCCGCCGCCGCGATCGCCGCCCCCACGATCGCCAGGGCCGAAGCACCCGCCCTCGAGCAGACCGCACCGCCACCCGACCCCGCCCACGGCCCCTGGCACTCCCCGGTCGGCACCCTCGACCTCCTTACCCGCTTCGACCCGCCACCCGAACCGTGGCTCGCGGGCCACCGCGGCGTCGACCTCGCAGCGGGAACCGACCTCCCCGTCACCGCCGCCGGCGCGGGCACCGTGGTCTTCGCCGATGAACTCGCCGGACGGGGCGTGGTCAGCATCGTCCACGACAACGGCCTCCGCACCACCTACGAACCGGTCGAACCCCTCGTCACCGCGGGCACCACGGTCACCGCGGGCCAGACGATCGGCCGCCTTCAACCCGACCATGCCTCCTGCCCCGGCCAGACCTGCCTCCACCTCGGCCTCAAACGCGGCCCGCTCTACCTCGACCCGATGCTCCTGTTCGGCGCAGGCAAGGTCCGCCTGCTCCCCCGCCCCGGCCGGACGGAGGCCCAGCCGTGAACCCGCCCGCCTCCACCGCCGCACCACCGGCCCCGCTCCGCACCCCACCGGCCCTGCCGAGCCCGGCCGTGAACCTCAAACGGCTCACCCCGCACCAACTCGGCCGCCTCGGCGAGCAACTCGCGGCCGCCCACCTCCAACGCGACCGTATGCAGATCCTCGCCCGCAACTGGCGCCACCGCCTCGGCGAACTCGATCTGATCGCCCGCTCCGCCGACACGGTCGTCTTCTGCGAGGTCAAGACCCGCCGATCCGACCGGTACGGCGGCCCGCTCGGCGCCGTCGACGGCGACAAGCTCGACCGGATCGAGAAACTCGCCCGCGCCTGGCTCAGGCAGCACTGCCGCACCGACCAGCCCTGGCGGATCGACCGCCTCGCGCTCACCGTCACCGGCCCGCGGAGACTCGCACTCGAACACCGCCAAGGGGACCGCCATGGGTTACGCGCGCACCAACACCGTCTGCATGATCGGCGCGACCGCCGTCGCGGTCACCGTCGAGGCCTCGGTGTTCAAGTCCTCCGCGAAGGGCACGGACACGGTCCGCATGTCGGGCCTGCCCGACAGCGTCGTGAACCAGGCGCAGACCCGCGTCCGCTCCGCGATGGCGAACTCCGCCCTGCGGTTCCCTGACAAATCCGTGACCGTCAACTTCGGCCCGGCCTCCCTTCCGACCACGGGCTCGGCGGCGGACCTCGCACTGGCGCTCACCATCATGTGCGCGGACGACACGCTGCCGACCGAGAAGCTGAACGACACGGTCCTGCTCTCGGAACTCGGCCTCGACGGCAGCCTCCGGGCCGTGCCGGGCACGCTCCCCGCGCTCATGGAGGCCCGGAAGTGCGGGATGCGCACCGCGATCGTCTCACCGGAGAACGCCGCAGAAGCCTCCCTCGTCGACGGTCTCGCGGTCTACGCCCCGCGCGATCTTGCGACGCTCGTGGCCTGGCTGTTCGGCCAGACCACGCTCGAACCGGTGATGCGAACGGCCCCGGATGCGCCACCGCCGCTGCCGGACCTCGCCGACGTGCGTGGCCAACCGGCCGCCCGCCGCGCCCTCGAGATCGCGGCGGCAGGAGGCCACCACATGCTGATGGTGGGTCCTCCGGGCGCGGGCAAGACGATGCTGGCCGAGCGGCTGCCGTCGATCCTTCCTCCGCTGACCGATGCCGAGGCCGTGGAGGTCACCTCGCTGCATTCCCTCCGGGGCCGCTTCTCCGGAGGCGCGGCAACACTGATGCGTCATGCCCCCTTCGAGGCGCCGCACCACTCGATCACCATGCAGGCCTTGATAGGAGGCGGCAGTGGTTTCGTGGGACCGGGCTCGCTGGCGCTCGCTCACCGGGGCGTGCTGTTCGTCGATGAAGCGCCGGAGTGGAAGCGGCCGGTCCTGGACTCGTTGCGCCAGCCCTTGGAAAGCGGTGAGGTGCGGATCAGGAGGGCGAACACCTCGATCTGCTATCCGGCCAAGGTCATCCTCGTGCTGGCGGCCAACCCGTGTCCATGTGCGCCGAACAAGCCGTACGACTGCATCTGCACGCCGCAGGTGAAGCGCGGCTATCTGCCGAGGATCTCGCGGCCGCTGATGGACCGGATCGACCTCCGGGTGGATCTCCCGGCGGTGCCGCCCTCGGCGATCCTGGCCGAGCTGTCGGAAGAAGCGGAACCGTCCGAGCAGGTGGCGAAACGGGTGGTCAGGGCCAGGGAGGCGGCCGCAGCGCGGTGGTCCGAGGGAGGTGAGGGGTGGCAGTGCAACAGCGAGGTCCCCGGGCCGGCGCTGCGGTCGCAGCGGTGGCGTCTGCCGCCACCGGTCAGGAAGAGCGTCGACGACCTGCTGATGAAGGAGCGGATCACCGCCCGAGGCTACGACCGAATCCTGAAGCTCGCTTGGACGATCGCCGACCTGAGAGACCACGACCGCCCGACGGCAGAGGACATCACCATGGCCGGCGGACTGCGCATCGGCTACACGCTCAGCTGACCCAAAACCCACGACCCACGACCCACGACCCACGACCCACGACCCACGACCCACGACCCACGACCCACGACCCACGACGACCGATACCGCTGCCCGACTTCCCCAACGACATCGACACACCCGATACCCGATACCCGAGGAGGCATCGTGACGAATCTGCCCGACGACCCTCGCCTCGCCCTCATGCTCTTGTCCTCGATGGTCGAGCCGGGCGATGCGGATCTGGACGACCTCCTAGGCGAGATAGGCCCGATCGAGGCGGTCAAGCGCCTCTGGGAGGGTGAGGTTCCCGAACGGCTGCAGCGCATCACGAGCGCGATCATCTCGTGCACCCACGATCCGGCGGCCAGAGCCGCCGACATCGCGGCCGCCACGAAGGAGTCCGGCGCTCGCGTCCTGATACCGGGCGATCCCGACTGGCCCGAGCAGCTCCGCGATCTGATGCTCGTCTGCGATGCGGACGAACCGCATGTGCGGCCCCCGCGCTGTCTCTGGGTGCGGGGCGAGCAGGATCTGGCCGACTTGTGCCGGCGCTCAGTGGCCATCGTGGGCTCGAGGGCCGCGACCGAGTACGGCCAGCATCTCGCAGACGACCTGGCGGCCGAGCTCACCGAAGCGGGCTGGACCATCGTCTCCGGAGGCGCCTTCGGCATCGACAGGGCGGCGCATCTCGGCGCCCTGGCACGAGGCGGGTCAACGGTTTCAGTCCTCGCCTGCGGCGTCGAGCTGCCCTACCCGAAGGGCAACCACTCGATGTTCAACTTGATCGCCGAACGAGGGCTGATCATCAGCGAATGGCCACCGGGGACCACGGTCATGAAGCACCGCTTCCTCACCCGGAACCGCGTCATTGCGGCCCTGACCGCCGGCACGGTGGTCATCGAAGCCGCGCACCGCTCCGGTGCACGGAACACGGCCCGGTACGCGGCCGAACTCGGACGCGTCCTGATGTTCACTCCGGGCCCGGTGACCTCGTCGATGTCGGCAGGCGCCCACCAACTGGCAAGGGAACCATGGGAAGCGCGGCTGGTGACCCGCGCTGAGGAGGTCATCGAGGACCTGACCGGCATCAGCGGGCCGCTGGCGACTCCGCCTCCGCCCCAGCGCCGCCCCTTCGACCGCTTGACGGAGATCGAGGCCCGGCTGGTCGAGTCCCTGCCGCGGGGCTACGTGGTCGAAACGCCCCGCCTGGCGGCAGCCGCCGGAGTCCCCGCGGAGATTGCAGCGGAGACGCTCGATCGTCTCCTCCAGACCGGCTGGGTCGACCGCATCGACAACCGCTGGCGCCTCGCGAGAGGAGGCCAGTCCTGACAGCGAACCGAGCCCGTGCCCCTCCGCACATCGGCACTCATACCGGCACCGGCACCGGCACCGGCACCGGCTGGACCGAAAGCCCAAAGCTGCAATACGAAAGGAGACCGCACACGCCCCACCTCCACGCGCCGCCAGCGCGCGACACGGCAACACGACCAGTCCATTAATGCGGTGCGCACCGCATCCGAAAACTAGGGGTGGGTGGGGTGGGGGCGGGGGGGAGGGGCCCCCAAGGGTGAGGGCAGATCGGCCAGGCCTCCGCTGGCGGAGCCACGCCGAGGAACCGCGCCAAAGCCGCACGGCCCGGCGAAGACCGCGATGCGGTCAGCAGAGGGCGCGGTGGGTGTCGTTCGGGTAGTCGACCACGACCATGCGCGGGTTCTCGAGCTCGGCGAGCGGGGCCCAGCATTCGTAGACGCCGCGTTCGACGCAGGTCGCGTCAGTGGCCATGATCGATTCGAGGTCGGGCTGGCTCAGCCGCACGCGCACCCAGTCCTCGTTGCGGCCGAGCGCGAGCACGTCGATGTCGCGCCAGCGCGCCCGAGTGTGGAACCGCTGCGGGCGGGTCACCGGGCTGCGGCTCGTGGCGCCGCGGGCGAAGACGCTGAACCCGTGGCCCGGGTCGGCGGTCACCGGGACGCGTTCGCCCTCGTGGTCGCCCATGAGTCCGGCGTGGACGGAGGGGTTGGTACGGAAGAGCGCCCGTCCGGTCTCGAGGCCGGGGATGCGGTTGACGAGGTCGCGGTGGCGGGCGCCGGCCATGCGGTCCCAGACGTTGGTTTGCGGCTGGTACTGGAAGAGCGATATCTCCGTGCCGTCGGGCGTGTACGCGAGGATCTCGGCGCGCGCGGTCAGCGGCAGGTCGGCGAATCCGGCTGTCGCGAATTCGGGGATGAGGTGCGTGCCGCTGGGGAGGAAGCCGGTGCCGAGGATCATCGATCCGCGCCGTTCGCGGCCGGGGACGCCGACGAGTCCGGGGAAGTTGGCCGCTTCGGTGCTCTGGTAGTCGCAGGCGCAGATCGCCTTCCAGCGCAGGGCGAACGAGGTGTCGCGGGCGTCGTCGGGGTCGCCGCAGAGGACGACCCGGTCGTCGGGGGTGCGCAGGTGGGCGACGTCGAATTCGCGGAAGCACACGCCGCTGACGACGGGCGCCGACGTGAGTTGCCGGGCCACCTGGTGGCGGCTGAGCGGCTTGATCATGCGGGTGCCGACGGTGACGAACGCGGTGGCGCGCGCGGCGGAGACGAGCGCGCGTTCGGCGGGGCCGATGCGCGGGTTCTGGCTGTACCGGTGGACGGTGGCGGCGTCGGCGCCCGGCATGACCGGGATCGCCAGGGGGGCGACGCCGGCGAGGAGCAGTTCTCCTCCGGGGCTGGTCACCTCGGAGGCGTGCACGAATCGGTGGAAGGCGCCGCCGCCGGCGCGGAATCCGTCTTCGCGGGTGTCCGAATAGAGCTCGAATGCGGCACCGCCGGCGATCGCTCGCGCCCGGTATCGCCGTTCGTGCCAGACGATTTCAGTGGTGCCGGTCGGCGCGGCTGGTGGTGCCTGCATGACAGAGAGTGTAGGTAAACGGGTGAACATTTCGGTGAACCGAAGGTGAACACCCGTTTCCCTGTGCCCGCCTAGCTGGGCTCACACCGTTTCCGTGACCTTTTTGAGACCTCGTGGGGCGTCGGGGTTCTCGCCGCGCTCGATGGCGAGGTGGAGCGCGAGTTGTTGCAGCGGAAGGATATCGAGGAGTGCGGCGAAGCGCTCGTCGACCGCGGGGGTGGCGAGTCGGGCGGTCTGGCCGGGGACGTCGGCGGCGCCGACGACGACCACGTCTGCGCGCTGCTTGCCGAGTTGGGTGAGGACGTTCCACATTGCATGGCCGCCGGGACCGGAGCCGACGACGGCGAGGACGGGCACGCCGGGGTCGGTCATGGCGAGGGGCCCGTGGAGGAGGTCGGCGCCGGAGAACGCGAGCGAGGGGAGGTAGGAGGTCTCCATGAGCTTGAGCGCGGTCTCGCGGGCGGTGGGGTAGGCGTAGCCGCGGCCGGTGGTCACGAACCGGGAGGCGAAGCGGTAGCGGCCGGCGAGTTCGGCGGCGTCGGTGTCGGCGAGCACGCCCCGGGCGAGTTCGGGGAGTTTGCCGATCGCGGTGGCTTCGGCGGCGTCGAGGCGGCCGGTGCCGGTGCGGATGCCTTCGATGAGGAGCAGGAGGGTGAGCAGTTCGGCCGTGTAGGTCTTGGTGGCCGCGACGGCGCGCTCGTGCCCGGCGCGGACGTCGAGGTGGAGTTCGGCTTCGCCGGCGAGGCGGGAGTCGGGGTTGTTGGTGACGGCGAGGGTGAGGGCGCCGGAGGCGCGGGCGGCGGCGATGACCTGGGCGAGGTCGGGTGATCCGCCGGACTGGGAGACGGCGATCACGAGGGAGTCGGACCAGTCGGGCCGGGCGTCGTAGACGGTGACGACGGAGGGGCTGGCGAGGCTCGCGGGCAGGCCGAGGCGGATCTCCGTGAGATAGGCCGCGTAGAGGGCGGCGTGATCGGAGGTGCCCCGGGCGGTGAAGACCACCGAGCGCGGGCGCCGTTCGGCGATGACCGCGGCGATGCGGGCGATCTCGCCGGCGCCGTGGTCGAGCACGTCGGCGTAGACGCCGGGCTGCTCGCCGATGTCGGCGGCCATGCCTTTGCCGTGCTCTGCCGTGCTGGCGTTGTCGGTGGCGCCGACCTGGGGCTGGTTCACTTGACGCTCCTTGTGAAACGGTACCGCTAAAATATTAAACAAACCTTTATAATGAAGCGTAGTCGACCGTCACCACGCCCGTCCACCGCAGTCGGCCCATCCGCACTCCCGTGTCCGCACCTCCAACCCTGCTACGACTCGGGGCACTCGTCAATGAAGTGTGTCCACTGCCCTCCGTACACCCGCGCAGGTGCCGGTAAGGTTGACCCCTGAATTCCCGACCACCAAGGAGGAGCCGTGGCGAAAGCAGCCCGCAAGCGCAAGTCCCGTAAGAAGAAGGCCGCTAACCACGGGAAGCGCCCGAACAGCTAGCGCGTGGCGGGGCAGGCGGCCTAGGCCGCGACTGCCCCGCAGATCGCACTGGACACCCGGCGCAGAACGAGAATTGCCCACATGACCGAAGCGCCGCGCGAAGCGCGCGAGCAGCAACAGCCGAGCACCCGAGAGCGGATCCAGCAGACCGCGATCGCGCTCTTCAGCGAGCACGGCTACGAGCACACCTCTCTACGGGAGATCGCCGAGCAGCTCGGCGTCACCAAGGCCGCGCTGTACTACCACTTCAAGACCAAGGAAGACATCGCGGCGAGCTTCTTCGACTCCTACGCGGAGGATCTGGACCGCATCTGCGACTGGGGCGACACCCGGCCGCGGGAGCTCGACACCCGCACCGAGATGCTGCGCCGCTACGCGGAGGTCATCCGCGCGCACGTGCCGGTGCTGCGGTTCATGCAGAACAACCAGGCCGCGCTCACGCGCCTCGACCGCATGTCGGTCTTCAGGCTGCGTCAGCGGCGCCTGCACGCGCTGCTCGTCGAGTCGGACGCGCCGCTCATCCACCGCCTCCGGGCGTGGGACGCGATCACGACGCTCTACAGCAACTGGATCACCTATCCGCGCGGGGACGACTCCGAGGAGGACCTGCGCGAGGCGTCGCTGCAGATCTCGATCGGCATGATCCGCGCCAACGCCGCCGAGGAATCGCCTTCCTGAGCGCGTCCCCTGCGAGCGCGGTTCCCGGATGACCGCGATGCACGGGGCGACACGACCCCTGGAAAGCTCCCGGCGGGCGCACATCGCAGACGGCCGCGGTCGTCCAGGGCACGGTTGCGGTCGGCACGGTAGTAATGAAGATGGTCTCAATGCACGCAGTCGGGCCCGACTCGGTCGGGCCCGCACAGCGGTAGCGCGGGAGGCCGACCTCCGCAGCCCCTGCGGACGCGCCTGTTCGCGCTGAACCGCGGTTGCGGGCTAGCGGTCGCGCTCGGCGACTTCGCTGAAGATCTCGCTGACCTGCTCGATGGCGCTGAGCTTCTGGCGCAGGCGGGTCTTGACCTCGTCGGGCGCCTTCTCCTGGCTGCAGCAGCGGTGCACGATCGTGCGCACCTCCTGCTCGATGCCGTACTCCGAGAGGCAGGGCGAGCACTCCTCGAGGTGGTCGCGGATCACGCCGCGGCGGCGGTCGGAGCACTCTTCGTCGAGATAGAGGTAGACCTCTTCGAGGACCTCGCGACAGTCGAGTTTGGGCTTCTCCGGTTCGGCGCTCACTGCTGTCCCTCCCGTGCGGGCGAAAGGCCGCGGTCCGCGGCGTACGAGCTCAACAGCTGGCGCAGCTGCCGCCGGCCCCGGTGCAGCCGGGACATGACGGTGCCGATCGGGGTGCCCATGATGTCGGCGATCTCCTTGTAGGAGAAGCCTTCGACGTCCGCGAGGTAGACCGTGAGGCGGAAGTCCTCGCCGAGCTGCTGGAGGGCGTCCTTGACGTCCGAGTCCGGCAGGTGGTCGAGCGCTTCGGTCTCGGCCGAGCGCAGCCCGGAGGCGGAGTGCGACTCGGCGTCCGCGAGCTGCCAGTCCGTGATCTCGTCAGTGGGCGAGGTCAGCGGCTGGCGCTTCTTCTTGCGGTACGAGTTGATGTACGTGTTGGTGAGGATCCGGTACAGCCACGCCTTGAGGTTGGTGCCCTCGCGGAACTGGTGGAACTTCGAGTAGGCCTTGAGGAACGTCTCCTGCACCAGGTCCTCGGCGTCGGCCGGGTTGCGCGTCATGCGCAGCGCGGCACCGTAGAGCTGGTCGATCAGGGGCATCGCGTCGCGCTCGAACCGCTCGCGCCGCTCCTGGGTGTTCTCGCTGCCTGCCTCGGTCACCGTCTCCCTCTCGTAGCCGACCAGTTCCGAGCCTACGGCAGCGGTGCGGGCAGGGGCGGAGGAAATACCGGCGGTCGTGACGCCGCCGACCGGGGAGACGCCGTTCGGCGACGGGGACCAGTCGGGGCCGCTCAGGAGCGCGGCGAGGCGCTCGTCTTCGCGTCCACGGAGGGTGGTGGTCATGCGCTGGGCTCCTTCTCGACAGACTTCGTGGCCCGTGAGCCTTTCGCCGCAGCTCGCACGGCGCGTGGCCGGCGCTCCGAGGCGGGAGACTCGTCCCGAACAACAGCGTCCGGCGCGGCTTCATTCCGCCCTCGGCGAAACCACGCGAGTCGTATCCGCCACATCACCCGTGCGCGTCGAACGCGCCTCGATATTTTCGGATGAAACATACGAAATTCGTAATATCACCTGAAATAGGTACTTAATAGATGGAAATGGCAACTTTCGGTGCATGGGGTCGTTATCGTGTGTGGACCCGGAAGGGTCCTGATCGCGTCGGGAGACCGGCGCGTGAACTCCCAGTACCTGCCCCGGGCCGGCGAACATGACACCGTCGTCGGTCCGGGGAGGTCACCATCCCCCGAAGCGGCCCCGGACGGCGAAAAGCCGCGACCTTCGCTGGGCCAGCGGTCGCGGCTTTCGGTTCGGCGGGTGCGGCTAGGCGCCGACCGCCAAGGGGTTGATGTCCTTCCAGACTTCGATCATCGCGCGGCGCTCGCGGGGCGCGGTGGCCCCCCAGACGCCGTGGCGGTCGCGGGCCTCCAGCGCCCGGACCAGGCAGGGCGTGCGCACCGGGCAGGACGCGCACATGGCGAGCGCCTCGTCGATGGGCTCGCGGGGCTCGGGGTACATGACGTCGGGCTCGGCGTCGGCGCAGTTGCCCTGGCGGAGCCAGGCGTCGCCGCTCATCCGGTAGGCGCCTCTGATGATCTCGTTGCGGTATTCGGCGGCATCGAGCAGCCGGGGGTCTCTCCGGGCTCGGGCTACTTCATCGGGGCGGATTCGCCGCATTGCTGCCTCCCACTTTCCTTTGGATGCAGAGTCTTCCGCCGCCCGCCCTTCCGGTGTCGATCATCTCGACACGAGAAGCGATTCCCTTCGGCCGGCGACGGCTTGTACACGAAAGACCGACGACTTGGGGTACAGATACCTGGAGCCAATAGTGATTCAGTTCACAATCCTGGAATGGTCGTGGGGGCCTCCTCGGCGTCGACGGGGCGGACGAGTTCAGGGCCCTCGTTGTCGGCGCGGCCGACCGAGCGGCCCACCTTCCGGATCTCGAGGTCGTCCGGGAGCGAGGGGGCCGGGCCGGCGAGCAGCTCGCCCTCGTCGGCGTCCTCCTCCCCCAGCCAGGCGGCGTACCGCTCGGGGGGCAGGACGTACGGCATCCGGTCGTGGACCGTGGCCATCGCCTCGTCCACGGCCGGGCAGGTGAGGACCGTGAAGGTCATGAGGTCGACGTCCCCGCGACGCCAGGTGTCCCACAGGCCCGCGAAGACGACGCCGCCCGGGCGGGTGAAGAAGTAGGGCTGCTTGCCGCCGCCGGGGAGCTTGCGCCACTCGTACCAGCCGTCGGCCGGGACGAGCGCGCGCCGAGAGGCGAACGGCCGCTTGTACGCCCGCGAAGACGCGACGGTCTCTATGCGCGCGTTGAACATCCGGTTGCCCACACTCGGGTCGGAGGCCCACGGCGGCACGAGGCCCCAGCGGGCGAGTTCGACCACGCGCTCCTCGCGGGACTTCGAGCGGCGCACCACGGGGGCGAGGGTCGTGGGCGCGATGTTGTACCGAGGGTCCCAAGCACCGGCGATGAGGTCTTCGGCATCGAAGAGCGCGGCCATGCTGGGGCTCGACTTGCTGTTGGCGTACCTTCCGCACATGCCCACACGGTAGCGCCCGCCACCGACACTCCGGCTCCCCAATTCCGGGACGTTCGCCGCAGCGGCCCCGCCCGCGCCACCCCCGGTGCGCCGACCTTCGAGTCCGCAGCTCGCGGGCCTCTAGAATGGCGGCGTGAACGCAACCACCGCCCCGCAGAAGCGCCGCTGGGAGACTCCGTTCGCGGAGGCCGAGCTGGACGCGATCGTCCGCGTGCCCGGCTCGAAGTCGATGACGGCCCGCGCCCTCATCCTCGCCGCGCTCGCTTCCGGTCCCTCCACCATCCGGCGGCCGCTCATCGCCCGCGACTCCCTGCTCATGGCCGAGGGGCTGCGGTCCATCGGCGTCGCGGTGGACACGGGCGACGACGAGGTCTGGACCGTCGCACCTGCAGCGTTCAAGGGCGGCAGCGAGGTCGACTGCGGGCTCGCCGGGACCGTCATGCGGTTCCTGCCCCCCGTCGCAGCGCTCGCCGACGGCCCGGTCGCCTTCGACGGCGACCCGCACGCCCGCAAGCGCCCCAATGACGGCGTCATCAAGGCCCTCCGGGACCTCGGCGTGGGGATCGAGGACGGCGGGCGCCTCGCCCTGCCGTTCACCGTGAACGGCACCGGAACGGTCAAGGGCGGTGCGCTCGACATCGACGCCTCCAAGACCTCGCAGCTGGTGAGCGCGCTCCTCATGGCCGCACCCCGCTTCGAGCAGGGCCTCGACCTGCGCCACACCGGCGACAAGCCCGTCCCGAGCCGCCCCTACCTCGACATGGTCGTGCACATGCTCCGCCAGGCCGGGGCCGAGGTCGACGACTCCGAGCCCGATCGGTGGCGCGTCGCGCCCGGCGAGCTCCAGGGCCGCGAATGGGTCATCGAACCGGACCTGCAGAACGCCGCGCCGTTCCTCATCGCCGCCGCCGCCGTCGGCGGCCGGGTGACCATCGAGGGCTGGCCCACCGAGACCACCCAGGCCGGGGACAAGATCCGCGACCTCCTCGTCCGGCTCGGCTCCCGCGTGGAGTGGAGCCGCGGCGGCCTCACCGTCATCGGATCGCCCTCGGTGCCGCCGGTCGAACTGGACCTCGCCGACGCCGCCGAGCTCACCCCGACGCTCGCGGCGCTCTTCGGCGTCAACGAGGGCCCCTTCGAGATCCGCGGCGTCGCGCACATCCGCGGCCACGAGACCGACCGGGTCTCGGCGCTCGTCACCGAGCTGCGCAAGATCGGCGCGGACGTGGACGAGTTCGAAGACGGCTTCCGCATCAACAAGGGCGGGCACGACACCGGCACTTGGGAGACCTACGACGACCACCGCATGGCCCACGCCGGTGCCGTGGCCGGGCTGGTCGTCCCCGGGCTCGCGCTCTCCGACGTCAACTGCGTCTCCAAGACCTGGCCGGCCTTCGCCGAGGTCTGGGAGCAGTCGGTGCTCGGGCACGGGAACGCCGCATCGACCGAGGGGGCCGACGCCTAGTGCCGCAAGCGGGTTGGGACGCCGATGACGGCGCGGACGACGAAGAGTGGGACGAGGACGACATCAAAGTGCGGGCGACCCGCCGCTCCCGCCCGCGCACCAAGATCCGCCCCAAGCACGAGCACGCGCAGGAAGGGTTCGTCACCGCGGTCGACCGCGGCCGCTACACCTGCCTGATCGAGGGCAGGACCGTGACGGCCATGAAGGCCCGTGAACTCGGCAAGCAGTCCATCGTGGTCGGCGACCGGGCCGCGCTCGTCGGCGACCGCTCCGGCAACCCCGGCACCCTCGCCCGGATCGTCAGGATCGAACCGCGCCACGGGGAGCTGCGCCGCTCGGCCGACGACGAGAACGCCACCGAGCGCGTCGTCGTCGCCAACGTCGACCAGCTCGTGGTCGTCGCCAGCCTCATCGACCCGCCGCTGCGCTACGGGTTCGTCGACCGGTGCCTCGTCGCCGCCTACGACGCCGGGGTCGCGCCCGTGCTGTGCCTGACCAAGCACGACCTCGCCCCCGAACTGGTCGCCGAGGCCCGCGCCTACTACTCCCAGCTCGACCTGACGATCGTGACCACCGAACCGGACGCGCCGCTCGAGGAGCTCACGGCGCTCCTGCGCGACAAGGAGAACGTGTTCTTCGGGCACTCCGGCGTCGGCAAGTCCACGCTCGTCAACCGCCTCGTGCCCGGGGCCGGACGCGTCGTGGCCGAGGTCCGCTCGATCGGCAAGGGCTCCCACACCTCCACCAGCACCGTCTCCTTCCCGCTGCCCCAGGGAGGCTGGGTCATCGACACGCCCGGCGTGCGCTCGTTCGGACTCGCGCACGTCACCGCCGACTCGATCCTGAAGGCCTTCCCCGAACTCCTCGAGGTCGCCCAGGACTGCCCGCGCGGCTGCACCCACACGCCCGAGATCGGCGACTGCGCCCTCGACGCCGCGATCGGCCCCGACGACCCGCGCGCGGGCCGCCTCGCGTCGTTCCGGCGCGTGCTCGCCTCCCTCAACGAGGCCGACACCAAGAACTAGTTCACCTTTTCGTTGCCTCGCTGGTCGAGGGCACCTTCGAGGGCTCAGTAGGATGAGCCCATGCCCACCTCCAGCTACAACGACGATCTCGGCCTCGCACACCTGCTCGCGGACAGCGCCGCCCAGATCGGCAACAGCCGGTTCCGCTCCTCTGACCTGCGGGTCTCCTCGAAGCCGGACATGACCGAGGTCACCGACGCGGACACGACGATCGAGGAGGTGCTGCGCTCCACGCTCGGACGCGCCCGCCCCCGCGACGGGATCTTCGGCGAGGAGTACGGCGACAACCCCGGCGCCTCGGGCCGCAAATGGGTCATCGACCCGATCGACGCCACCCGCAACTACGTTCGCGGCGTGCCGATCTGGGCCACCCTCATCGCCCTGTTCGACCGGGGCGAGCCCGTCGTCGGCGTCGTCAGCGCCCCCGCGCTCGGCCGCCGCTGGTGGGCCATGAAGGGCGCGGGCGCGTTCGCCGGACGCGACCAGCGCGCGGGCAAGCGGATCCAGGTCTCGAAGGTCGGCACGCTCGCGGACGCGTCGGTGAGCATCTCCTCGATCACGGGCTGGGCCAAGCTCGACCGCCAGGGCGCGATGCTCGCGCTGCTCCACGAGGCGTGGCGCGAGCGCGGCTTCGGCGACTTCTACTCGTACTGCCTGCTCGCGGAGGGCGCCGTGGACATCGCGGCCGAGCCCGAAGTGGCCCTTTGGGATCTGGCGCCGCTGGCGCTGATCGTGGAGGAGGCGGGCGGGACGTTCACCGACCTGCGCGGCCGCGCCGGCCCCGATGGCGGCTCGGCACTGGCGACGAACGGGCTGCTGCACGCGGAGGCCCTGGAGCGCTTGAAGATCCGGGAGCCGTAAGGCGAGACGCGAGAGGGGGCGCGGCCGAAACGGCCGCGCCCCCTCTCGCGTCGTCTAGCGTTCGGCGAGGAACTTGAGCTGCTCGCCCTTTTGGAGGATGCCGCCGCCTTCGTGGCCGTTCCAGGGCCACACGGTGATCCGCTTCTCGCCCTGCCAGCGGTTGTACGCCGCGAACACGGTGGAGGGCGGGCAGACGTCGTCCATCAGGGCCACCGAGTAGAGCGCGGGGGCGGTGCCGCGCGCGGCGAAGTTGACGCCGTCGAAGTAGTCGAGGGTCGCGAAGGCCCGCTCCTCACTGAGGCGCTGGCCGGCGAGGAATTCGCCGATCTCCTTGTAGGGGAAGGAGTCGGTGATGGTGGTGGCGCGGCGGAAGTAGGTCAGGAAGGGGACGTCGATCATCGCGCCCGCGAGGTCATCGCGCAGGCCGCCGACGGCCTGCGCGATGCCGCCGCCCTGGCTGCCGCCGGCGACGACGATCCGGTCGGGGTCGATGCCGTCGAGGCCCTTCGCGACGTCGACCGCGCGGACGGCGTCGGTGAAGACGCGCCGGTAGTAGTAGTGCTCGGGGTCTTCGATGCCCTGGGTCATCCAGCCCTTGTTGGTGGGGCCGGTGGTGCCGTAGGGGTCGCCGGTGTCACCGGGCTGCCAGTGGCCGAAGCCCTGGCCGCGGGTGTCCATGACGAACTGGGCCCAGCCCGCGGCGGGGATCGTGGTGTGCGAGAGCGGCAGCGAGCGGCCGCCGGAGTAGCCGATGTACTCGACGACGCACGGGAGGGGGCCTTCGACGCCCTTGGGCTTCACGAGCCAGGCCTTGATGGGGTGGCCGCCGAAACCGGCGAAGGTCACGTCGAACACTTCCATGGTGACCAGGTCGGTCGCGAACGGCTCGAGCCGCACGTCGAGGTCGTGGGCGGCGGCGTCGGAGAGGGTGCTCTTCCAGAACTCGTCGAAGTCGGCCGGTTCGGGCACCTCGGGTCGGTAGTCGCGGAGCTGTTCAAGGGGAAGGTCGAAAAGAGCCATGGAGAGTTTGTAGCACGACCAAACGAACTTCTGCAATCGCAACCGCTTGCCCGGCTCGGTAGGGATTGCTCGAGCACCCCTGCCCCCTGGGACAACATCGTTCGCCACGCGCCAGACGGGGCAGAGGAATCACCGTAGGCCTCGTGCGTGTCTATTTTGTGCCAACCCCTTGCAAACGCTGTCCAATCGGGCTTACCGTGGCTTACGGCAATAGATTGACAATCATGAATATCTACACTCTTCGAAAGGCTCACGGACATGGAAAACGTCTTCGGCGGCAGGCACTCCCGCCGCACGCTCTTCACCGCCGCCGGCGCCGTCGCGATCGGCGCCGCCGCCGCACCGCTCCTCGGCGACCCGCACAGCGCCCAGGCGCAGACCGGCAGCCCCGTCGGCTGGGCCACCCAGAACGGGGGCACCAACGGCGGCTCGGGCGGCAGCACGACCACCGTCACCACGGCCTCGGCCTTCGCCTCCGCCGTCAGCGGCAACACCCGCAAGATCGTCCGCGTCAGCGGCACGATCGCCCTCTCCGGGATGGTCCGGGTCGGATCGAACACCACCATCATCGGCAACTCGGGGGCGACCCTCACCAGCGGCGGGCTCACGCTCCGCACCGTCACCAACGTCATCATCCAGAACATGCGGTTCCGGGGCTACTCGGACGACGGCATCAACGTCGAGGAGAGCTCGCGGAACATCTGGATCGACCACAACACCTTCGAGCCCGGCTACGACGGCGCCTGCGACATCAAGCGCCAGTCGGACTTCATCACCGTGTCGTGGAACCGGTTCGACGGCACCGACAAGACCTGCCTCCTCGGCCACAGCGACAGCCACACGGTCGACCGCGGCAAGCTGCGGGTCTCATACCACCACAACTACTTCAACGGCACCACCCAGCGCACCCCCCGGGTCCGCTTCGCCGAGCCCGTCCACGTCTACAACAACTACTACGGGAACATCCGGTCGTACTGCATCGCGACCACCATGGACGCCGGGGTCATCAACGAGGGCAACTACTTCGAGAACTGCAACCGGACCGTCGACATCGGGCAGGGCGACTCGGGCCCGGGCCGGATCGTCTCGCGCAACAACCACGTCGTCAACTCCCCCGCCCCCACGAGCCGCGGCTCGGTCGCGGGCGTGCCCTACAGCTTCCAGCTGGACACGCCCTCGCAGGTCAAGTCCATCGTCACCGGCGGCGCCGGCGCCCGCTGACCGAACCGGACCACCGGACGGCCGGGGCCTCGCGGAGGCCCCGGCCGCTTGCGCGGGCGACTCCACCTGGTCGAACCGGACCGCGGGGCGGTCGTCGAGGGCCCGCACGCACGCGAAAGGCCCGCCGGATCCCCAGACGGGCCTTCAGGTGACCGCGCAGCTGCGCGTGTCGGCGTGCGGCGAACCCCGGTCAGGCCCAGGGCAGGCCGAGCTCGGAGAAGAGCTTCCCCTGGCGGGCGGCGTCTTCGACGGCCTGGTCGGCTCCCTTGAGGATCGTGACGCCGTCGTCCGAGGTCTCGGTGCCGACGCGTTCGAGGTGCGCGGCGTCGACGAGGCGCGGGATCGGGTCGTTGAGGACGCGTTCGAGGACCCCGGTGAAGGTCTTCGCGCGGCGCAGGCCCGAGATGAGGCCGACGCCCTTATTGCGGTGCGCGAGCAGGTTGTCGAGGAGGTCGGTGCGGCCGTACTGCTTCGGCTCGGTCTCGCCGGGGAGGAGGAGCCGGTCGGTGGGGTACTCGAACCAGGCCTCGCCCTTGGTGCCGCGCACGTACACGTCGCCCTCGAGCTTGCGGTCGCCGCAGAGGGTGACGGCAACGGTGATCTGCACGCCGTTCTTGTTGGTGGCGCGCCAGACGGCGGTGTCGTCGACCTCGATGTTCTCGCGGGTGCGCAGGCGCTCGAGCTCGATCGGGCCGTCGAGCGGCCAGTCCCCCGCCAGCGCGATGGCCTCCTGGGAGGCGTGCGCGAAGGGGTTGGCGAGCGCGCCGTCGGCGATGAGGGTGCCGTTGGCCTCGCGCTTCCCGGCCCACGGGGAGCGGCGGTAGTACGAGTCGGGGCGGCGCCAGGATCCGGCGACGGCGACGGCCTCGACCTCGCCGAGGTCGCCGGCTTCGATGGCGTCGCGGAGGGCGTTGAACGCGTGGGAGCCGAGGGCCTGGAAGCCGACCTGGACGTTGCGTCCGGTCTCGGTCATGACCGCGTAGAGGTCGGCGTATTCGGCGAGGCTGGCGACGGGCGGCTTCTCGAGGAGGACGTCGGCGCCGTGGCGCATCGCGGCGCTCGCGATGGGCAGGTGGGTGGGGGGCGGGGTGGCGATGATGACGACGTCGGGGTCGGTGGCGTCGAGCATGGCGCGGTAGTCGTCGAAGACGGGGAGGTCGCCGACGGGGATGGCGTCGTCCTCGTAGATCTCGGCGGTGTCGCACAGGGCCACGAAGTCGAGTTCGCCGCTGCGGCGGCGCGGTTCGAGGTTGTGGCGGTGGTGCAGGCCGTATCCGTTGGCGCCCACGAGGGCGATGCGGGGCGTGCGGGTCTCGGTCACAAGTGCTCCAGGGTGGTGGCGACGCCGTGCCGGTCGAGTTCGCGCAGCCATTTGGCGGCGGCCCGGCGCAGCTGGTGGTTGTCGGCGACGGTTTCGGGGACGATCTGGTGGAGCCCGAGGATAGCGTCAATGCGGGCGGCGGGGTTGCCCCCGGCGGCGGTGAGGCTCTGGCGGATGACGTCCTTGAGCGGGTCGTCGAGCGGCAGTTCGGCGCCGTCGTCGCTGCGGCCGCCGCAGAAGCGGGTCCAGGCGGCGAGCGGGAGCGCGATGAGGTCGAGGTCCACGTGGGCTTCGGCGAGGTCGTGGATGGTCGCGAAGAGCCGCTGCGGGAGTTTCTGGGAGCCGTCCATGGCGATCTGGAGGCACCGGTGCCGGATGCCGGGGTTGTGGAAGCGTTCGAGGACGCCTTCGCCGTAGGCGACGGTGTCCTTTCCGTCGGGCGGCGTGAAGCTGGGGGCGATCTGCTCGGCGATGAGCCAGCGCGCGTACTCCTCGGCGCCGGGGAGGGCGAGCGTCTCGCTGATCGTCTCGATGTCGGCGAGCGCGCCGAGGTAGGCGAGCGTGGAGTGGACGCCGTTGAGGGTGCGCAGTTTCAGGCGCTCCCAGCCGGCGACGTCGTGGGTGTAGGTGGCGTCCCACCCGGGGCGGGGCCCGGCGAAGTCGTCTTCGATGACCCACTGGGTGAACGGCTCGGCTTCGACGGCGGCGAGGTCGGTGACGCCGAGTTCCCCAAGGGCGCGTTCGTAGGTGGCCTGTGTGGAGGCGGGGACGATGCGGTCGACCATGCTCGAGGGGAACGTGACGTGCTCCTCGGCCCAGGCGCGGGTGACCGGATCGAGGAGGGGTTCGACCGAGGCCCGGGTCGACTTGCCGTTGTCGGGCAGGTTGTCGCAGCACAGGATGGTGAGGGGCGGTCCGCCTCGGGCGGCGCGCCGGGCGAGTCCGGCGGCGAGGAGGCCCGGGACGCCGGCGGGGTCGCGGTAGGCCTTCTCGGTGACGGTGAGGGTCACGACGTGGGTGGTCTCGGCGGCGACGAGGTCGACGGCGCGTTCGTGCTCGGAGGCGATGTGGACGGTGTCCGCGATCGCGCCGACGACCCTCATGGAGGCCCCGTCGGGGCCGAGGGTGGCGACGGAGAAGAGGCCGTCCTGGTCGGCGAGGGCGTCGATGACCTCGCGCGAGCGGGGTGCGGCGACGGTGATGCCCCAGTCGGTGTCGTCGGTGTAGACGGCCTGGTGGGCGCGGTGGAACGCGCCCGCGCCGAGGTGGAGGACGCCGGTGGTCTGCGGGCGCTCCCCGGGGACCTGCACGTCCCCGGGGAGCCGTTTCAGGACCGAGTTGGTCAGACGCTCCATGCCGGCCCGTTCGGGAACGAGAATTCGGCGATGGAGGCGTCCTTGAGCGTCACGGAGTACCCGGGCTGGGTGGGCAGCCGGTAGCGGCCGTCCACCACGGTGACCGGGTCGGTGTAGTGCTCGTGCAGGTGGTCGACGTACTCGATCATGCGGCCCTCCAGGGTCTTCCCCACTCGAAGGTATTCGAACATGCCGAGGTGCTGCACGTATTCGCAAAGGCCCACGCCGCCCGAGTGCGGGCAGACGTCGACGCCGTGCTTGGCGGCCATGAGGAGGGTGGCGAGGACTTCGGGGATGCCGCCGACGCGGCAGGCGTCGATCTGGCAGACCTTGATGGCCTCGGCCTGGAGGAGCTGCTTGAAGATGACGCGGTTGGCGGCGACCTCGCCGGTGGCGACGCGGATCGGGGCGACGGCCTTGGCGATCCGGGCGTGGCCGAGGATGTCGTCGGGGTGCGTGGGCTCCTCGATCCAGTACGGGTCGAAGGCCGCGAGGTGCTTCATGTTCTCGATGGCCTCGGGCACGGACCAGATCTGGTTGGCGTCCATCATGAGCAGGCGGTCGGGGCCGAGGACGTCGCGGATGATGCCGGCGCGGCGCACGTCGTCGGCGACGTCGGGCGAGCCGACCTTCATCTTCGCGGCGGTCCAGCCTTCGGCGACGGCCTGCTCGGTGAGGGCGCGGACCTTGTCGTCGGAGTAGCCGAGCCAGCCCACCGAAGTGGTGTACGCGGGGAAGCCGTCGTTCTGGAGGACTTTGAGGCGGTCCTCGTAGCCGATGCGGCCCTCGTCGAGGATCGCTTCGGCTTCGGCGGGCGTGAGCTCGTCCTCGATGTGCCGGTAGTCGATCTGGGCGGCCAGTTCGGCGGAGTCCATCTCGGCGAGGAGCTGCCACATGGGCTTGCCTTCGAGCTTGGCGCGCAGGTCCCAGACGGCGTTGACGATGGCGCCCACGGCCATGTGGGTGGCGCCCTTCTCGGGGCCGAGCCAGCGGATCTGCGGTTCCTGGATGATCGAGCGGGAGAACTCGACCGGGTTCGCGAAGATCTCCTCGATGGTCTTGCCCACGACGAGGTGCTTGAAGGCCTGGACGGCGGAGGCGACGATCTCGGTGCCGCGTCCGCCGGTGAAGGTGAAGCCGGTGCCGGTGGGGCCGCCGTCGGTGAACAGCTCGACATAGCAGGCCGAGTAGTCGGCGCGGTTGATCGAGTCGGAGCCGTCGCCGGCGGTCGCGGTCGGGAACCGCACGTCGTGGACTTCGAGTCGTTCGATCCTCGTCCTCGGCGACGCTTGCGAGCCGTGCATTTGCGACGTCACTGGCTTTCCAATCCATAGATCTTGCGGGGCTGGTGGTAGGCGAGGTCGATCGCGACCTCCGCGGCCTCCTGCTCGGTCATCCGGTGCTCGGCGACGAGTCGGGCCAGGTAGGCGGCGTCGACGCGGCGGGCCACGTCGTGCCGGGCGGGGATGGAGCAGAACGCTCGGGTGTCGTCGACGAACCCGGCCGTGTTGTAGAACCCGGCGGTCTCGTGCACGGCTTCCCTGAAGCGGCGCATGCCTTCCGGGGAGTCGAGGAACCACCAGGGGGCGCCGATGAACACCGAGGCGTAGCCGCCGGCGAGCGGGGCGATCTCGCGGCTGAACACGGTCTCGTCCAGTGTGTACAGGACGATGCGGAAGCGCGGGTCGTTGCCGAACGCGTCGAGGAGCGGCTTGAGCGACTTCGTGTACTCGGTCGGGTTCGGGATGTCGCCGCCGACGTCGCGGCCCCAGCCGCGGTAGAGCCACTGGTTGTGGTTCCGGTTCGAGCCCGGGTGCAGCTGCATGACCAGGCCGTCGTCGACGCTCATGCGCGCGAACTCGGTGAGCATGAGCGCTGGGAAGCGCAGGATCTCGGTCTCGTCGGCGTCGCCCTTGAGCGCCTTGGCGTAGATCTCGGCGGCGGCCTTCGGGTCGTCCTCCGTCGCCGCGGTGAGGTTGCCGTGGTCGGTGCAGGTGGCGCCGGCGGCGATGAAGTCCTGGCGGCGCTGGCGCAGCGCCGCGAGGAAGCCGTCGAAGGTGGACGTGTCCACGCCGGTGATCTCGGCGAGCCGCTCGATGCGCTCGCGCCAGCCGGGCCAGCCGGGTTCGACCATGTTGTCCGGCCGGAACGTCGTGACGACCTTGCCGCCCTTGCCGCCCCACTTGCGGCCGTCCGCGGCGGGCATCCCGGCCAGCGCGGCGTGCGGTTCGAGGGAGTCCACCGGGGACTCGGTGGTGGCGAGCACTTCGATGTTGAAGCGGTCGAACAGGGCCCGGGGCCGGTAGGCCGGTTCGGACAGGCGCGCGGAGAGGTGGTCGTAGAACTCGTCGGCGGTGTCGGGGCCGAGTTCCTTGTAGATCCCGAAGACCTCCGCGAAGGTGTAGTCGAGCCACATCTTGGAGGGGGTGCCGCGGAACAGGCGGTAGTGCTCGGCGAAGCGGCGCCAGATCGTGCGGCCGTCCACTTCAGAGGCGGTGCCGTCGACGGACGGGACGCCCATCTCGGCGGGGGTCACGCCCTGGCTGTAGAGCATCCGGGTCAGGTAGTGGTCGGGGACGACGAACAGCCGGGCGGGGTCGGGGAACGGCTGGTTCTCCGACATGAGGCGCGGGTCGACGTGCCCGTGGGGGCTGACCAGCGGCAGGTCGGTGGTGCGCTGGTGGATCTCGCGGGCGATGGCGCGCGTTCGCTCGTCGGCCGGGAACAGCCGGTCGGGACTAAGACTCATCGGTGTCCCTCCGGTTCGGGGAGAGGCGAGCGCAGCGACGGGTGCGGGAGGCTCATCTGGGGTGTCCTACTTCAGGAGGTCGGCGACGTCGACCGGGAGCCCGGTCTCGATGGACGCGTTCGCGGCCAGGCCCGCGGCCAGGGCGTTCACGCCGTCCTGGGCGCTGGCGGAGCGGTTGTGGGGGTCGGTGTCGCCGTCGAAGAGGACGCCGAGCATCCGCACGTCGCCGCCGCCGTGGCCGGAGCGCTGGTAGTCGCCGAGGTCGATGCTGCGGGGCTTGGTCCAGAAGGGGTGGAGGGTGAGCTCGTACCGGCCTTCTTCGGGGGAGGCGTCGGTGCCGTGGAGCGTGGCGCCGTTGGGGCCCTTGAGGGCGGGGTTGACGTGGTCGTTCTCGACGACGAGGAGTTCGAGGCGGCCCTGGGTGCCGTTGAAGTGCACGCGGTAGCCCTCCCAGGGGGAGTAGGCGGTGAGCCGGTAGGAGAGCGTGACGCCGGAGTCGTAGTCGATGAGGGCCATCATGTCGTCGTAGATGGTGACGCCGGGTGCGAACACGGACCGGTCGCGGATGTAGCCGTCCTCGTCTTCGGCGTCGAGGTACATCTCCTTGAGGCCGGGGCTGTCGGCCATGTGGAGGGCGAAGGGGTCGTCCGCGGCGAGCGGGGAGCCGTTGACGCGGTCGTAGCCGCGGTCGTGGCCGGTGCGCTTGCCGTTCTCGCCGTAGAAGGCGAGCTTGCCTTTGGCGAAGGCGCGCACGGGGGCGGCGTCGAGCCACCAGTTGACGAGGTCGAAGTGGTGGCCGGACTTGTGGACGAGGAGGCCGCCGGAGTGCTCGGCCTCGCGGTGCCAGCGGCGGAAGTAGTCGGCGCCGTGGCGGGTGTCCAGCAGCCAGTCGAAGCCCACGGAGGTGATCTCGCCGATCGCGCCGTCGCGCAGGAGTTCGGCGACCTTCTCGTGGAGGGGGTTGTAGCGGTAGTTGAAGGTGACGGTGACCGTGCCCTCGGACTTCGCCTCGGCCTCGAGGATCGCGGCGGCGTGCTCGCCGGTGGTCGTCAGCGGCTTCTCGCAGATGACGTCCTTGCCGGCGGCGAGCGCGGCGAGGAGGTACTCGTGGTGGGTGGCGTCGACCGAGGTGACGATGACGGTGTCGGGGTCGGTCTCGGCGAGGAGCTTGTCGAAGTCGGCCGCGGCGTAAGCGGCGGGGGCGGGGTGGCCGGCGGCTTCGATCGCTTCGCGGTGGCGGGCGATGCGCTTGGGGTTGGTGTCCGCGAGGGCCACGAGGCGGGCTTTGTCGCTCCGCTCGGTGATGGCCTTGCGGTACATCGTGGCGCGTGAACCGGTTCCCACGAGGGCATAGCGATGCGGCGTCCCAGGCATGTGACTCCTTCGTCGGCGAGTTTTGGTAAACGCTATCGGAGAAACTTGCCACAATCAAGAGCCGGATCTGTCAGGGCTTATTTCGGCGTGGCCTTCGTGAAGGGGGGCTTGACGACCCGAATTGGCAACCGGCGGCCACGCACATCGAGTTCAAGCTCTGCTCCGGGCTTGTACGACGCGTCGAGCAGCGCCAGCGCGACGCCCTTCTTCAGGGTCGGCGCGTGCGTCCCCGATGTGGTCTCCCCCACTACGTCGTCGCCGTCCATGACCGCCATGTGGGCGCGCGGCACGCCCTTCCCGGTGGCCTCCAGGCCCCACAGCCGCCGCTTCGGGCCCGCGGCCCGCTCCGCCTCCAGCGCGGCCTTGCCCCAGAACTCCGGCTTGTCCCAGCCGATCGCCCAGTTCAACCGCGCCTGCACGGGCGTGATCTCCAGGCTCAGGTCCTGGCCGTGCAGCGGGTAGCCCATCTCCAGGCGCAGCGTGTCTCGCGCGCCGAGCCCGCACGGGGCCGCGCCCGCGACGAGGATGCCGTCCCACAGGTCCACCGCGGCCTCGTTCGGGACGACCAGCTCGAACCCGGTCTCGCCCGTGTAGCCGGAGCGGCAGACGATCACATCGGCCTGGTTCACCAGGTGCTCGCGGAACGTCATGTACTCGTGGTCGTGCGGCAGGCCCAGGTACTCGAGGATGCGGGGCGACTCGGGCCCCTGCACCGCGATCACCGTGAAGGCGCGGTGCACGTCCCGCACCTCGACCCCCTCGGGGGCGGCCTCGCGCAGGCGGCGCGCCACCTCGGCCGTGTTGGCGGCGTTGGGGATCAGGAAGACCTGGTCGTCCGCGAACCGGTACGCGATGAGGTCGTCGACCACACCGCCCTCCTCGTCGAGGCAGAGCGTGTACTGCGCGCCGCCCGCGCCGATCCGGTCGAGGTCGTTCGCCAGGCACCGGTTCACGAACGCCGCCGCGCCCGGACCGGTCACCCACACCTTGCCCAGGTGCGAGACGTCGAACGCGCCCACGCCGGTGCGGACCGCCTGGTGCTCGGCGAGCACGCCGCTCGAGTACTGGAGCGGCATGTTCCAGCCCGCGAATTCGGCGAACTTCGCGCCGTGGACCAGGTGGCGTTCGTGCAGGGGCGAGGTGAGCAGAGTCTCCGACATGGGACAGAGACTATCGCGGCCGTCCCAGTGACTAGGATCGGAGCATTTGGTCCCCACACCCGCGGCCGCAATGGTTGTCATTCCATGTGCCGTGGACCACGACGCTAAGGATGCACCGTGACAGAACTGATCTCCGCCTCCGGCGACATTGCGGCAGCTGACGCCGAAGTGCTCGTCGTCGGCGTCTTCTCCGGCGAGGACGCCCCCGAGCTCCCCGAGAGCCTCGCGGGCGTCGACGCGGCCTTCGGCGGACGCCTCGCCGAGCAGCTCGCGGTCCTCGGCAACACCGGCTCGGCCTCCTCGCTCACCCGCCTCCCCGCCCCCGAGGGCCTGGCCGCGAAGCTCGTCTACGCGGTCGGCCTCGGCGACGCGGACGACCTCGACGACGAGACCCTGCGCCGCGCCGCCGGCACCGCCGTGCGCGCCGCGTTCGGCAAGGCCGGCGTCGCCATCGCCTTCGAAGGCGACCCCGCGGCCACCGCGGTCGGCGCCGCCCTCGCCGCCCACAAGTTCGCGGGCTACAAGACCGACGGCAGCGGCGACGCCGCCCCCGCCGAGATCCGCGTCTACGGCGCGACCGAAGCCGCCGTGGCCAAAGCCGCCGTGCTCGCCGAGAGCGTCGCCCTCGTCAAGGACTGGGCCGACACCCCCGCGAACCTCCTGCGCCCGCCCGGCTTCGCCATCGAGATCGAGCAGGCCGCCCACGACGCCGGCCTCGAGGTCGAGATCCTGAACGCCGAGGCGCTCGCCGCCGGCGGCTACGGCGGCGTCCTCGCCGTCGGCGGCGGCTCGTCCGCCGAACCGCGCCTGGTCCGCCTCACCTACCGGCCCGAAGGCGCGACCAAGCACGTCGCGTTCGTCGGCAAGGGCATCACCTTCGACTCCGGCGGCATCAACATCAAGCCCGGCGCGGGCATGTGGGACATGAAGGGCGACATGGCCGGGGCCGCGGCCGTCGTCGGCGCGACCCTCGCCGCCGCGAAACTGGGCCTGGCCGTCGACGTCACCTGCACGGTGGCGCTGGCCGAGAACATGCTCTCGGGCTCCTCGTTCCGCCCGTCCGATGTGATCACCATCCGCGGCGGCAAGACCGTGGAGGTGCTCAACACCGACGCCGAGGGGCGCCTGGTGCTCGCCGACGCGATCTCGCGGGCGCTCGAGGACGAGCCCGACGCGCTGTACGACGTCGCGACCCTCACCGGCGGCCAGCTCGTCGCACTCGGCCGGCGCACCATGGGCCTCATGGGCACCGACACCGAGACCGAGCGGCTGCGCCGCCTCGGCGAGGTCACCGGCGAGCACGGCTGGCCGATGCCGTTCCCCGAGGACATCGTGAAGCTCATGGAGTCGTCGATCGCCGACGTCTCGCAGTGCGCGACCGGCCTCAAGCGCGACGGCCACATGGTCCAGGGCGGGGTCTTCCTGTCCAAGTTCGTGCCCGAGGAGCTGCCGTGGGCGCACCTCGACATCGCCGGCCCGGCCGACTCCGACTCGACGTACGGGTACATCGCGAAGGGCGCGACCGGCTTCCCGGTGCGCACCCTCGTGGCGTTGCTCGAGGAGTTCGCCGCGTAATCACAGCGATGGAAGAGGGGCCCGGCTCGAGCCGGGCCCCTCTTTCACCGATGGACCTCACCACCAAGTGGCGGGACAGTGCGGTGAATATTGCTGAATCGTTGCGCGAACGGCGGGGGAAATCGCTACTGGCGACGCTGCTGCTCGAGCTTCCGACGCGCGTCGAAATCCCGCTTACGCTGCGGATATCCAGTCTTCGCGACCTCGTACACCGGGGTGTTGTACTTGCGGCCCAGGGCGAACGCGCCCGCCGGGCCGTCGACACGGCGCCGGGTCCACTCGCCGTCGTGCGCGATGAGCATGACCGTGGTCTCGGTGACGGTGGTCTTCGGCTCGAGGTAGGCCTCGACGCCCGTGCGCGTCTTGATGAAATCGATCAGATGTCGCTGGTCAACGTTGTCAGAGGCACGGTCCAGCGTTCCCTTGCCCTGTTTCTTCTTCCGTCCGAACAAGCCCACGGCCGCTCCTCCCGCACCACTCCAGGCGTGAATTCCAAGCGTACACACGCGCGAGGACAGCTGTGTCCAGCCGCACACGAACGGGACTTTCCGAATGCTCGCAGCAAGCGGTTGAATGGTGTTGCACACTCCAACCACAGGGTCTGGCCGATCACGAGTCGCCGCCGGTGGAAGGATGGGCTCCGAACCTTAAGCATCGTTATGTGGGGAGAGCAATGAGCGACCCGAACGCAGGATACGACGTCGTCATCCTGGGCGGCGGCAGCGGCGGCTACGCGGCGGCCTTCCGCTCGGCTGAGCTGGGCCTCAAGGTGGCCTTGATCGAAAAGGACAAGGTCGGCGGCACGTGTCTGCACCGCGGCTGCATCCCCACCAAGGCGCTGCTCCACGCCGGCGAGGTCGCCGACACCGCTCGCGAGTCCGAGCAGTTCGGCATCCTCGCCGAGTTCAAGGGCGTCGACATGCCGGCCGTGAAGAAGTACAAGGACGACGTCGTGTCGAAGTTGTACAAGGGCCTGCAGGGCCTGGTCAAGGCCCACAAGGTCGATTTCATCCAGGGCACCGGCAAGCTCGTCGGCCCCAATGCCGTCGAGGTCGACAACGGTCAGACCGTGACCGGCAAGAACGTCATCCTCGCCACCGGCTCGTACTCCAAGACCCTTCCCGGGCTTGAGATCGACGGCGAGAAGATCATCGCCTCCGAGCACGCGCTCGAGCTCACCGAGCTGCCGAACAAGGCCATCGTCATCGGCGGCGGCGTCATCGGCGTCGAGTTCGCCTCCGCCTGGAAGTCCCTGGGCGTCGAGGTCGAGATCATCGAAGGCCTCCCCCGCCTCATCGCGGCCGAGGACGCCGACTCGTCGAAGCAGTTGGAGCGCGCGTTCCGCAAGCGCGGCATCAAGTTCCACACCGGCAAGTTCTTCGAGAAGGTCGAGAGGACCGCCACGGGCGTGCAGGTCACGATCCAGGGCGGCACCGTCGTCGAAGGCGACATCGTGCTCGTGGCCGTCGGCCGCGGCCCCGTCACCGCCGGCATCGGCTACGAGGAGCAGGGCATCACCCTCGACCGGGGCTTCGTCCCGGTGAACGAGAGCCTCCAGACGAGCATCCCGGGCGTGTACGCCGTCGGCGACATCGTCCCCGGCATCCAGCTCGCGCACCGCGGCTTCCTCCAGGGCATCTTCGTGGCCGAGCACATCGCCGGCCTGAACCCGGCCCCGATCGACGAGACCGGCATCCCGCGCGTGACCTTCACCGAGCCCGAGGTGGCCTCCATGGGCCTCAACGAGGACAAGGCGAAGGAGAAGTACGGGGCCGACAAGATCAAGTCGGTCAACTACAACCTGGCCGGGAACGGCAAGTCGAACATCCTCAAGACGCAGGGCTTCATCAAGCTCGTCGCGGTCGAGGACGGCCCGATCGTGGGCGTACACATGGTCGGCGCCCGCATCTCCGAGCAGATCGGCGAAGCGGAGCTGATCTACAACTGGGAGGCGTACGCGACCGACGTCGCGAACCTCATCCACATGCACCCCACCCAGAATGAGGCCATCGGCGAAGCGGCGATGCTGCTGGCCGGCAAGCCGCTGCACGCCCACGACTAATCCACAACCGCAGGAGTTGAACGAACGATGCCGACATCGGTAACGATGCCCGCTCTCGGTGAGTCGGTCACCGAGGGGACAGTCACCCAGTGGCTCAAGAAGGAAGGCGACACCGTCGAGGTCGACGAGCCGCTCCTTGAAGTCTCGACCGACAAGGTCGACACCGAGGTTCCTTCGCCGGTCGCGGGTGTGCTGCTGAAGATCGTGGTTCCCGAGGACACGGACGTCGAGGTCGGCGGCGAGCTGGCGATCATCGGCGACCCGTCCGAGGCCACCGGGGACGCCCCGGCCTCCCCGGCTCCGGCCCAGGAACCGCTGCCCGAACCCGAGCCCGAGGCGAAGACCGAGGCCCCGGCCCCGGCCGCCCAGGAGTCCGAGCCCGAGGCCCCCGCCGCCGAGGCGGCCCCGGCCGCTTCCGGCGGTCCGGCCGAGGGGACCGAGGTCCTGCTCCCCGAGCTGGGCGAGTCGGTCACCGAGGGCACGGTGACGTCGTGGCTCAAGGCCGTGGGCGACACCGTCGAGGTGGACGAGCCGCTGCTGGAGATCTCGACCGACAAGGTCGACACGGAGATCCCCTCCCCCGCCGCGGGGACGCTGCTGGAGATCCGGGTCGCCGAGGACGAGACCACCGAGGTCGGTTCCGTGCTGGCGATCATCGGCTCCGGTGCCGCTGCGCCCGCCGCACCGGCACCCGCCGCCGAGCCGACCCCGGCCGTGAAGTCCGAGCCTGAGCCCGAGACGGCTCCGGCGAAGGCCGAAGGCACGCCGACCAAGCCGGCCCCGGCCGCGCCGGAGACCGCTCCCGCGCCCGCCGCGGCCCCGGCCGCAGCGCAGGCTCCCGCCGCGTCCAAGCCCTCGGGCTCGTACGTGACGCCGCTGGTGCGCAAGCTCGCCTCCGAGAACGGCGTGGACCTCTCCGAGGTCACCGGTTCCGGTGTGGGCGGACGCATCCGCAAGGAGGACGTCCAGTCGGTCATCGACGCGAAGAAGGCACCGGAGCCCGCTCCGGCCGCCGCCGCTCCCGCTTCCGCTCCCGCGAAGGCTGCCCCGGCTCCGGCCGAGGTCAGCCCGCTGCGCGGCCGCACCGAGAAGATGAGCCGCCTGCGTCAGGCCGCCGCCAAGGCGCTGCTGAACTCGATGCAGTCCACGGCGCAGCTGACGACGGTGCGCGAAGTGGACGTCACGAAGGTGGCGAAGCTCCGCGCGGCGAAGAAGGACGAGTTCCTCGCCCGCCACGGCGTGAAGCTCTCCTTCCTGCCGTTCTTCTCGATCGCCGCGATCGAGGCGCTCCAGCAGTACCCGATCGTCAACGCCTCCATGAACATGGAGGAGAAGACGATCACCTACCCGGACGCCGAGCACGTCGGCTTCGCGGTGGACACGCCGAAGGGCCTCATCGTCCCGGTCGTCAAGAACGCCGGCGACCTGAACATCCCGGGCCTGGCCAAGCGGATCGCCGACATCGCCAAGAAGGCCCGCGACGGCGGCCTGGCGCCCGACGACCTGTTCGGCGCCACCTTCACCATCACCAACACCGGTTCGGTGGGCGCGCTGTTCGACACGCCGATCGTCCCGCTCGGACAGTCCGCGATCCTCGGCACCGCCGCGATCGTCAAGCGTCCCCGCGTGATCAACGACCCTGAACTGGGCGAGGTCATCGCGGTGCGTTCGGTCATGCACCTGACGCTGAGCTACGACCACCGCCTCATCGACGGCGCCGACGCCGCCCGCTACCTCGAAGCGGTCACCAAGCGCATCGAAGAGGGCAACTTCGAACACCAGCTGGGCCTGTAAGGCGGGTCAGCGACACCGGAAGGGGCGCGACGGGATCATCCCGTCGCGCCGGGCGCGACGGGATCATCCCGTCGCGCCCCTTCTGCGTGCAAATGCCATAGTCCTGCATCTGCAGGGGGCCTCCACAAGTCGCGTCTCCTACCCGTAACCGGCAAAGCGTGTCCTCGTTGTTCCTACAACCCACCTTTTGTGACCCCACGCGGAAGTTAGGAACTCGAATGTCGATCGAGTACAACGAACTCCTCGCCATGTTGATGGAGACACGCCCCGAATTCGCGACCGAACTGTACAACTGGACCGACGGACCCGACCTTCCCGACTACGACGCCATCAGCGTCTCCCGCCGCACGATCACCCTGCCCGAACAGCCGGGCCGCCTCCGCGTCTGCGTCGCCGCGGCCTACTCCAAAGGCGACGAGCGGGTCGTCGCCCTCCTGTTCGACGCCGTCCTCCAGCCCGACCCCGCCCAGGCCGAGTCCTGGCTCCGGTTCATGACGGACGCGCAGCGGGCGATGAGCTGCATGGTGGTCTTCGTGGTGCTGTGCCGCGACGCGAAGACCGCCGACTGGGCCCTCACGTACAGCGCCGTGGGCGACATCGGCTGCTACGTACTGCCGGTGGTGATTCCCTCCTTGCTCGCGAACGCATAGAATGAGACCCGGCCCTCGCCGCCGTCCCCACCACGGCAGCGAGGGCCGCTCGCATTCCAGCGGCCGACCGCGCCCTCGCCACAATGACGAAGACCGCTCACATCCGGGTGATTGATGCGCCCCGCCACGCCTCGCCCGGTCCTTGTCGCACCCACATGGGACGCTTGAAAACGGGGGCCTTCCCGCTGCCCGTTTTGAAGGCTGACGCCGGAATCGCCCAACTCCCGCCTAAACCCGTTGCGGCGCTGCCGGAGCCCGTCCACACTCATCGCATGTCCCGATTCGGACCCACGGTCCCCTACGACGCCACCGCCGTCCGCAACGACTGGTCGACGCTCCCCGCATACGTCCAGGAGCGCATCATCGCCGAACTCGGCGGCAAGCCCGCCGACATCCGCATGGCCGGCGGCGGCTTCAGCAGTGCCTTCGCCGCCCGAGTGCGCGCAGATTCCGGCGCCGAGCTCTTCATCAAGGCCGCCGGACCCGACAACGCCTGGGCGCTCAACGTCTGCCGCCGTGAAGCGCTCATCAACACCGCACTCCCCCAAGGCGTTCCGGCCCCGCGCCTCGAGTTCGCCGCCGACTTCGAGGACTGGACGGTCCTCGGCTTCGAAGCCGTCGACGGCCGCGCCCCGACCCTCCCCATGAGCCCGCGCGACCTCGACCTCATGCTCGACGCGTGGGCCGCCGCTGCCGCCGCCCTCACCCCGGCCCCGCAGGCGCTGCTCGACCTCGGCGTCAGCGCCCGGCCCGTCGACCACCACCTGCGCCAGTTCGCCTTCATCGAGTCGGGCGGCATCAAGCCGTTCCCGGTACCGCCCGTCCTCGAAGGGCGCCTCAGCGAACTCGCGCAGCTCGAAAAGGGCATCGACGAGGCGCTCACCGCCGACTCGGTCATGCACTTCGACCTGCGCCCGGACAACATGATCGTCGGCGCCGACCAGGCCTGGATCTGCGACTGGAACTGGGTCGAGGTCCACTCGACCTGGTTCGACACCGTGTGCTTCCTCATTGCGGCCCATGGCGACGGCCACGACGCCGACGCGCTCTTCTGGGCCCATCCGACCGCCGCAGGCGCCACCGCCGACCAGCTCGACACCGCGCTCACCTCGATCATCGGCTACTACCTCAGCCAGGCAGACGATCCCCCGATCCCCGGCGTATCCCCGTACATCCGGGCCCACCAGCGCTGGAGCGGCCTCGCCGCCGCCGACTGGCTCGCCCAGCGGCGCGGCTGGACATGACCGGCCCACGCGGCGAGTCCGGAGCGAGGGAACGCCCGCCTGCGAGCGACGGATCACCGCCGGACTCGACTGCTGAGGCCCCGCCCAGCTCGACCGCCGCCGAGGCGCCGCCCGGCCCGGCCTCGGCCGAACCCGGGCGCGCCTTCGGCTTCGGTTCGCCGGTCGACTTCGCCAACACCGCGGTCCGACCGGACTACACCGACCTGCCAAGGGCCGTGCGCCGGCATATCGCCGCCGAGCTCGGCGGCGAGCCGGTCGAAGTGCTGATCGCCGGCGGCGGCTTCACCACCGGATTCGCGGCCAAGGTTCGCGCTGCCTCCGGCGCTGCGGCGTTCGTCAAAGCGGCCGGTCCGGCCACCCCCGAGGTCCGCGACGCCTACCAGATGGAGGCCCGGTACACCGCCGCCCTTCCCCGCTCGGTCCCTGCGCCGAGCGCGCTGTTCCACGCCGACATCGAGCACTGGAGCGTGAGCGGATACGAAGCGCTCCAAGGCGAACCGCTGACGCTTCCGATGCGTTCGGAGACGCTCGACCGCATGCTGGACACCTGGGCGGCGTCCGCGAGGGCGCTCAATCCGCCGCCGCCGGACCTCGTCGCGTGCGGCATCAGCCCCAAGACCGCCGAGAACCTCAGCTTCTTCCAGAACGTCGCCAACGGCAGCGCCTCACCGATCCCGCTGCCGCCGAGCCTTGACGGGCGATGGACCGAACTGGCGGAGATCGAAACCGGCATCGACCGCATCCTCGTGACCGACCAGGTGGCTCACGGGGATCTGCGGCCCGACAACTTCTTTCTCGGCAAGGAACGGGCCTGGATCTGCGACTGGTCCAAGCCCCGGCATGTGCCGCCATGGGTGGACACGGTGAACGTGCTGATCGTCGCGAACGGCGACGGGCACGACGTGGAACACCGCTTCTGGTCTCACCCGACTTCCGAAGGCGTCACCGGCGAGGAGCTCGACACGATGCTGGCCGCGATCACCGGAGCGCTGCTCGACGGCTGGGACGACGCACCACGGAGGATCGTCTCCCCCGCGATCCATCACCACATGCGCTGGGCGGCACTCGCAGCGGCCGACTGGCTCGCACGGCGGCGCGGCTGGTGATCACTCCTCGGTGAACAACTCCGACGCGCTCGACACGAACGGGGCCCTGAACAGCCACGACTCAATGAGTGCGTCGTCGGTGCACGAGGCGAAGCGCGCCCGGTCCTCGTCACTGACTCGTACCCCGTTCCCGTCGAGGAACGCCAGCACTGCCCTCACGAGCCTCGCCCGCGTCTCAACGCGGACCGTCTCGCGACCCGCGGCATGGGCTTCGGCACGTTCAAGCGGCATGTTCCTCATGGACTCACGCTAAGCGGCAACGGAATCGAGCGTGGGAACTGCGAGTCGTGTCGCTTGTCAGGTTTGCGACATTTGCGACACTCAGCCGGACGAAGTGCTCCCATTATTCAGGAAGTCTCTCCCACATACTAGGCATGACTCGATATGGTCACCTCATGGCGAAAGAGACTGCGACCTACATCCACGGTCACCACGAATCGGTCCTGCGTTCCCACGCTTGGCGAACGGCGGAGAACTCGGCGGCGTACCTGCTGCCCGAGCTGCGTTCGGACAGCACGATCCTCGACATCGGCTGCGGCCCCGGCACCATCTCGGCGGACTTCGCCGCGCTCGCCCCGGACGGCCATGTCACGGCGGTCGACTACGCACCGGCCATCGTGGAGCAAGCCGCGAAGGAAGCCGAGTCCCGGGGCCTGACGAACATGACCTTCGGGGTCGCCGATGTCCACGACCTGCAGTTCGCCGACGACTCGTTCGATGTCGTGCACGCCCACCAGGTCCTCCAACATGTGGGCGATCCAGTCCAGGCCTTGCGAGAAATGCGGCGGGTAGCGAAGCCGGGAGGGGTGGTCGCGGTGCGCGACAGCGACTATCGGGCGTTCACCTGGTTCCCGGCATCAGCGGGTCTGAGCAAATGGCTGGACTTGTACGAAGAGGTCGCCAGGGCGGGCGGAGGCGAGCCGGACGCGGGCCGCATGTTGAAAGCTTGGGCGCTGCGAGCGGGATTCGCCGAGGACGCGGTCAAGGCGACCTCGACGACCTGGACCTTCAGCAACGAACAGGAACGGGACTGGTGGGGCGGCCTCTGGGCCGACCGGGCGCTGCATTCCGACTTCGCCAAGCAGGCGGTCTCGGGTGGACATGCCGCCCAGGAAGAGCTGCAGGCCGTCTCCGAGGCATGGAAGGCCTGGGGAGAGAACCCGGAAAGCTGGCTGATGATCCCGCACGGAGAGGTCCTGGCGAGGGCCTGACGGCCGCTGAGGCAGCCGCCGCGCCGATGCCGCGCAACAACGAGGCCCGTGGGGTGGGAGGCGAAACCTTCCACCCCACGGGCCTCTGAACGTCAGCGTGTCAGCACCAACTCAGGCTATGACCGACTGGCCGCGCGGAGCAGCCCCGTAAAGTCGGTAGCAGCGAGCTCGAAGATCGGAGAAGAGTCACCGAGCTTGCTATCCCGAACTTCGAAGCCGGCTACCGCGACACGCGTTTCAACGCAGTTGTCTCCGTCGCCACCGCTACGGCTTGACTTCCGCCACGGTGCGACGCGCGCTTCGAGGCAATTGCCTCCGTCGCCGCCACTGCGGCTGGACTTTCGCCACCCGTTCTGACTCATTGTCTGAACTCCTTGATCGCCCTGGCCTGCCCCAACCCCGACTCGAACGCACGCCTGCAGGCCTTCACCGGTTCAACGGCTTCAACGAACCGCGACTCACCAGGAGCTTCGAAGTAAGCGAGGTCAGGGTCCTCGTCATCAAGGAACGATAGTAGGTTGAACGGCGCGATCAGCGAGGGATGTGGCCCAGCCGCAAACGGTAGGTAGACGATCGTTACATTTGGCCGCTCGTCGGCTTCCCACAAGTGCTCCAGCTGCTCGAGATCGCACCCGCCTCGGAGAACACCTTCCTGGAGCAACACTCGGATCTGCACGGCCTCGCCGCGGTCCTCAATCTCCTTCTGCCTGCGCAACCGCAGCTCGACCATCTTTTCCGCCTCCTCCGGAGGAAGCTGCGAATTCCGGTCGTGGAGGCCGCGCATATAGCGCTCAGATTGGAACAGGCCGGGAACCAATGTCATCTCGTGCAGGTCGAGCTTCACCGCTATCCGCTCGAAACCGAGGTAGGGGCTGAACCCTGCCTTCACCCAGGCTTCCGCCGATTCCGCAAAGCTCGTGTCATCTAGCACGTCCCAAAGTCGCTGGAGCTCGAACTTCTTCTGCGGAGTCGCCTCGAAGAGGTCGCAGAGCGAACCGATCACCGGGTAAGTCAGGTTGGTTCGCTCGCCCTTCACCAGCCGCGAATAGGTCCGAGTGGAGCCACAGATCTTGATGATCCGAATTTCATTCGCGGGTATACCCGCCGAGGCACGCATCTTGTCGAGCTCGCGCCCGATCTCGCGGCGAAGCGCTCTTGCATCTGCCATCCGCTGAGTATCACACGAATCCGTTGCCACACAACCACCACGAAACGGTCGGCAGTTTTGGTCGGCAGTACGCCGATCAGGATTGCCGAGCACGTGCGCCCAGCTTTTCCGCCGTGCCATGACCTGGGGTTTTGATCTTGATTCGACCTTGTGGATGGACCTATCTTCGTTGCATCGCACCTTCTCCACCAGAAACCCACCAGAGGCTTCAGCGAACTGGAGGCACCATGCAGCAGTATCCGAGTATCGAGCACGATCCGCGTCCTTCGCCTGTCCCCCATGTGAACGAGATCGGCGTTGTCCTCTTCGAATCGACTCGCGTCCGCTGCATCCTCGACCATGACTGGGGCACTGTCATGTGCTTCCGCGTCGCCTCTGGCGAGCCCTCGATCTATCTCGGAGTCCTCACCGGACCGGATACCGGCTCGGCCAACCTCCACCTCGTCACCGAATCGCGTTGGCGTTTCCCGACTCCGGAACTCCGCGAAGCCTTCCGCCAAACGATCCTGGCCCTCTACCGCAGCTGGAGAGCCCAGACTCAATCTCATCCCTAACCAACTCGGGCGCGGCGGTGGGACTAACTGCAATCTCAGTCCTCCACAGACACGGTCGCGCTCGTCAGACGTCTCGTTTGCGCGGCCTCCCCAGGGGGTTCGGCGCCGAGGCACTTCACGGCCGCGTCCGGCGATGGTGGGTCCCGGGCGCGGCCACCTCAATTCACAACCCACGTTCTACGCCGCGGCCATGATCGCGTGGCGCTCAATCGAACGGAGAACTGTCAGTGGCCGTCTCTACGCTTTCCGCAACGGGCCTTGCTCGCCCGACAACTGCACAACAACTGGAGGCACCGATGTCCGCACCTGAACTCGAGAACCTCGCCGATTCCATAACCGCCCTTGCCGGAGCCCGCACACGCATCCCGCTCAATCACCTGCTCCGCGAGACCGCGCTGAACATCCTCATCCTCGCCCGCATCGCCTCGAACCGTCTGGACGACCGGCTCCGCCGTGAAGAGATCGAATCCGCGGCCGACCACCTCGTGACCCAACTCCGCCACGCCGCTTGGGAACTCCCGACCCTGCCTCCGCACGCGCCGCCTTCACCGCCCGATCCGGCACCACCACCACCACCGGCCTCGCCGCCGCTGCTTCCCCCCGCACGCTGACCGAGACCGCGCCGCGGCTCACTTCACATGTTGATGGGGGTCGCGGCTCACTTCACCGCGTTGATGCGAGTCGCGGCAGTCCACTGCAGCAGCCACTCGGGCACCTGAAGATCTGGCGGGAATCCGCCGGCGAGCTTTTCGAGCTCGTCGTGCTCCACCGAACCCCCGGATCGCTTCAGGAACCGGGTGCGCACGAAGGCCTGGGCGTACACCGTGTCGCCAACGCAGAAGGTCTGCTCGATGTATCCCCAGCGCTCGTCGAATCCGAGCACTCGGGTCCGAAGTTCGAACATCTGCCATGGCCGCAACGATTTCCGGTAGGTGATGGTCTGCCCGGCCACGACCGGGTACCAGCCCTGCTCCTTCATCTTCGCCCAGAATCCGGATCGCATCATCAGATCGATACGGCCGAGGTCCATGATCGTCAGGTAGCGCCCGTTAGTCATGTGCCCCAAGGGATCAAGATCGTTCGGCATCACCCGGAATGGAGTCGCGGCCGTATCCCAGATCTCCAGCGCCTTCCGACGCCGCAAACGCATCCAGAGGAGAAGCAACCGAAAGTAGAGGTTCAACAGAGCACCGCCGATAGTCCTGTAGACATGCTTACCCAGCAGACAAGTTACCCGACAGTAGCATGATGCCGCCGCACGAGAAAACCTTCGCCCGCGAACACTTGCCGCCGATACCATCCGTAAATGATTGAGCTTACCGACCATTTCAGCGGCAGCGCGGCGGCCCGCTACGACCAGAGTTCGTCCGAGATGTTCGCGCCCGAGAAGGTCGACCCGGTCGTCGACATGCTCGCAGATCTGGCGGGAACCGGACGCGCACTCGAGTTCGCCTCCGGCACAGGCAGAATAGCCCTCCCACTCGCCGCTCGCGGCATCCCGGTGAGCGGCATCGACCTCTCACCGGACATGACCGCAGAGCTGCGCGCCAAACCGGGCGGCCAAGACCTCGACATCACGATCGGCGATATCGCGTCCACCCGCATTGACGGCGACTTCCGCGTGGTCTACCTCGTGTTCAACACGATCGGCAACCTCACCTCACAAGACGCACAGGTCGCCTGCTTCGAGAACGCCGCGGCCCATCTCGAACCGGGTGGCTGCTTCGTCATCGAGAACGGCGTTCCCGACCTCCGCCTCATCCCGCCAGGCCAGAATGCAGTGCCGTTCGCCATCGGACCGCGCAAGTTCGCCTTCGACCTCTACGACTGCGCGACCCAGCAGATGAGCTCCAACTACGTCACCATGAACGACGACGGCACCGCAAGCCAGAAGTCCATCCCGTTCCGCTACACCTGGCCCGCCGAACTCGACCTCATGGCCCGCCTCGCCGGCATGACCCTCCGCAACCGCTGGGAAGACTGGGCCGGCACCCCCTTCACCCACGAAAGCCGAAGCCACGTCTCCATCTGGCAAAAGCCCACCTGAGTTGACTGCGTCATCTGAACGCCGCAGTGCTACACCGGCGGCCTGCGATCGGTCACCGTTTAGGTAGCGCCCTCTCGATCGGTGGCGAGAACCAACGCGCTACCGGGGATCCAGTGATTTGAGGGTCGGCTTGAAGGCCACCGACACTATCGGTGAACCACCCTTGGACCCGTTCAAGTCTCAATACTCCGTTACCCTCGAGCGAGATCTCCCTGAACGCCTCCCTCACCTCCAAGGCAGGTCATGACCATCGATTGGATCTACGAAGTCCCCACGGCGGGCCGCAAACACCTGCCACCGGACGCTCGGTATATGGAAGCCCTCAGCAGTCAGGGCTACCGACTTGAGGTGGCCATTGCGGATCTGGTCGACAACTCGATCGATGCCGGTGCCGAGAACGTGGCGGTCCGCTTCCTTCGGGATCATGACCGGCTCGTCGGCCTGCTCGTGATCGACGACGGCCGGGGCATGGCAGAGGACGATCTCGACGTGGCGATGACCGTCGGTGGACGACGGAACTACGACGGGCGAGCGCTTGGCATGTTCGGCACCGGCTTGAAATCGGCCTCGCTGAGCCATGCCGCTTCGGTGACGGTCGTCAGCAGGACACGACACCTCGGAGCAGTAGGACGCCAGTGGGCCATGGAGCGCGCAGTCGAAGGGTTCCAATGCGATATCGTCGCCCCCGGATATGCGCAGTCGCTCATCGACCGCTACTCGTCACGACCGATTGAAGATCAAGGCACGATCATCCGGTGGGATGAGGTGAAAGACTTCCCTCGGCACGGTGGCGCGGGCCAGACAGATCGATACCTGCATCGCACCATCAACAAGCTCGGTATGCACCTCGGTCTGCACCTGCATCGATTTCTCGCCCGCGACGACTTCAGTATCACGATCGCGGTGGAGGACGTATCAACGGGCGCCCAGTACGTCAATTTCGGCGTACGACCGATGGACCCCTTCGCATATCCGGTGCCAGGCCATCAGGAGTACCCCCTCCGGTTCGCAGCCGATGTTCCCTCCGTTGGTTCGATACCTTTGACTGCGCATATCTGGCCGCCGAAGTCCTCGCTTGACGAGTATCGAGCCGTTGGCTCGGTCATGGAGCGGCAGGGTTTCTACTTCTACCGCCACGATCGGTTGGTGCAGGCAGGAGGCTGGAACGGTTACCGGCAACCCGAACAGCACCTCGCTCTCGCCCGAATCGTCGTGGACCTCCCAGAAGAATCGGGAGACGTATTCCGACTCACCGTGAAGAAGGAGGGAGTGGAGGCCGGTCCCGCGTTCACTTCCGCCCTCGAAACGGCTTGCAGCAGCGGAGAACGCACGTTCGGCAGGTTCCTGGAGGAGGCCGAGGAGGTCTATCGCGAGGCCCGCAAGCGGGAAGGTTTGAAGCGCAAATCGGTGATCGGACCAGGAAAAGGGTTCGATCCCGTCGTGAGAGAGGCCATCGAAGAGGAACTCCCCCTCATCCCGGGCGAGCAACCGATCACCGTGCGCTGGCGACATCTCGACGATGGAGCCTTCTTCGACATCGACCGCGACGGTCGAATGATCGTGTTGAATCGCGATTACCGAGAAGCGGTCCTCGCCGGCCGCCGCGGTGGCCTCGACGATGCCCCTCTGTTGAAGTCTCTGATGTACCTGCTGCTCCACCAGGTATTCGAGAAGGAGTACAGCGGCAGCAGAGAGAAGGACAACCTGCAAATGTGGCAGGCCGTGCTGCGGTCAGCGGCAGCGGCCGAGGTCGACCATGGGGTCGCAGACGGCCTCGAGACCTGGCTCCGAGTCCTTGGACCGCCGAATTCCAGCGCACCTGACCATCGAACGGCGGACGACGCTCTTGAGTGACTCACGATTTCCCGGATTGGCCTGGTCGACCGTCGAGGAACAACTCGCCGATGGGATGGGCGTCCGATACCCCCTCTCCAATGGAACCGGCCCGGAGGTCCACTATGACGTCGAAGACGGTGGCGACGGAATCTCACTACTGGTCGGGCTGGACCGTACCCAGAAGCCGCCACGGTCCCCACTGTCAGCAGTCAAGGTCGACACGGTGTTCCTCGATGGTCGGCGTTCGGCGCGTTTCAGCACCACCCGACCCGAGCTCTTGCGTGACTTTCATGATCTGGTGATGGCGATTGCAGAACGCATTGTCATCAAGGGCGCCTCCCTCGAACGCGCCTTCGACTCAACGGTCCACGCCTGGAACGCCCTGCTCGATCGGCCGCGATCGATGAGTATGCAGCAGCGCCTGGGACTTCATGGAGAACTCGCGGTACTTCAGTGTCTGGCCGAACAGGAAGGGTGGCCTGCGGCCATCGACGCATGGGTCGGACCTCAGGGTGAGGAGCACGACTTCGCGCTGGCCGGCTGCGATCTCGAGGTGAAGACCACCGCTTCAGAGCTGCGTCGACACACGATCCATGGCGTCGGCCAGCTCCAGGAGAAAACAAATCGTCCATTGTGGTTTATTTCTCTCCAGCTCACCCGAAGTGGCGGAAGCGGTACGACTTTGAGTGAGTCGGTGGGGGCGGTTCGTCAAGCCACCGCAGACTCAGACCTCCGTGCGCTGCAGAAGCTGAACGACGCGTTCACGGCGGTTGGCTTGAACCCTGGCCATGTCGACGACGAGCACTGGACGATTCGCAACGATCCCCTGGTGCTATCCACCACCTCTATGCCCCGGCTCACGCTCGAGATGCTTCCCGCCGCGACTTCCGGTCACATTGCAGCGGTGGTCTACGACGTGGACGTGACCGGGGCGCAATCCGCGGACGACTGTCCGATCGACCTTTCAACTCTCCGACTCCCATGATCGTGAGGACCAAGCCGTGCATGAAGTCTCTGACGTCCGAGTCGCCCTCCACCAGGCCGTGCTCGGCGACATGGCGACCAGCAAACCGAAGCGCCTGCAGAAGTCGCTGACATACCAGGCGGAGGACATCGAGCCTTCGGATCTGGCCAGGTCTTGCGCGTCAGAAGACGACTTTCGGCAAACACTCCGCGAAGTCTCATCGACGGACCGGCTGGTCGACATGTGGCGAAAGCGCCTGACCTCCTGGGACTATGCGGATGGGCCATCCTGGTCCCAGGCCTCGTCTCGAACCGAGGAACGTCGAGGAGACATCTACGATCGCCTGGAACTGGGACCGGAGACGCGCAAGCTCCTCAGTCAACTGATTCCGGTCTATAAGACCGAAGCACCGGTCGTGATCAGCGATACGCATCGGGAGTGGTATTCGACTACCGAGCTGCACGGACGTGAGTGGTATTGGCCCAAGTACCTGGACCTCCTGTCCGCGAAGGGTTGGCTCGACCACGCCATCGGCGCCGTCAATGACGCCTCGGGTAAAGTCGTCGAACGCCTGGCCAACCCCTCGGATCCGGAGATCTACCAGTCTCGGGGGCTCGTCGTGGGACACGTTCAGTCCGGCAAGACCGCCAACTTCACCGGTGTAATCGCGAAGGCCATGGACGCGGGCTACCGCCTGGTGATCGTCCTCAGCGGCACCCTCAACATTCTGCGTGCACAGACCCAACGGCGGCTCGACATGGAACTCGTGGGCCGCGAGAACATTCTTCGTGGCGCCAGCGAGTTCGAGTCCGACTATGCGGACGATCCTGCGTGGGCGAAGGGGCAGTTCGCAACATTCGGAGCACTGCCGTCGGCGCTCGGCGGCTTCGACATCGTGCGAATGACAACCTCGGTCGAGGACTACAAGAGCCTGCTGCAGGGGATCGTCGCTTTGGAATTCGAAAAGCAGGAGCCTGCACTTCCCTTGTACGATCCGCAGAATCTGCACCGCTCCTCCGCACGCCTCATGGTCGTCAAAAAGCACAAGGGTGTGCTTGCGAAATTGGTCAAAGATCTCAACAAGATCAAGACGCCGCTCTCGGAGATTCCGGTCCTGATCATCGACGACGAGGCCGATGAGGCCTCCGTCAACACCTCAAACCCTGCTCGAACCGCGAAGCGAACTGCGATCAATCAAAAGATCTCGGAATTGCTACGACTGCTACCACGAGCGCAGTACGTGGGCTACACCGCTACACCGTATGCCAATGTCTTCGTAGATCCCAGCGACGCAGAGGACATCTATCCGAAGGATTTCATCATCTCGCTTCTCCCTCCGGACGGGTACATGGGCGCCCGGGACTTCCACGACTTCGACCTTCCAATCGACGCTGAGGAACGAACCGTTGCCAACTCGAACGAGAAGTCGCACGTCCGCGACATCCTCATACAGGGCGAAAACGACGACCCCTGCCTGCAGGAGGCGATGGACATGTTCATCCTCACCGCGGCTATGAAGCTCTACCGTGAAGAAGAAGGTGGTTTGGGTGCAGGACACTTCACCCACCACACGATGCTCATTCACGAGTCGGTGCGCCAGTCGGTACATCGCGAGCTGCTGGGACGCGTCACCAAGCTGTGGTGGGGTGCCGGTTATACGGGTGAGAACGGGCACGAGCGGCTTCGCCGGCTCTTCGAGAGCGACATCCTTCCCGTATCCCGAGCTCGAGCCAAAGGGGAAGCCGTCCCGTCGACCTTTGATGAGCTTGCCCGCCACGTGGGCACAGCGCTCAACCGCATCGGTGGAGATGATCAACCGATCATCGTCGTCAACGGAGACAAGGACATTGAGACCGGAAAAGCCGACTTCGACAAGCGACCGATCTGGAAGATACTCATCGGTGGACAGTCGCTTTCGCGAGGCTTCACGGTCGAAGGGCTGACGATCTCCTATTTCCGACGGTCGACGAACAACGCCTCCACTCTAATGCAGATGGGCCGTTGGTTCGGGTTCCGCGACGGGTATCGCGACCTCGTGCGGCTCTATCTCGGCCGCGAAGAGATTGTAGGCCGGAGGAAAGTTGACCTATACGAACTCTTCGAGGCGATCTGTCTCGATGAGGAGGCCTTCCGCTCAGAACTTCGGCAATATTCGGAACCGGTCAACGGCGAACCGCAGATTCGTCCCAAAGATGTGCCGCCTTTGGTCTCCGCTCATCTTCCCCATATCAAACCGACCAGTGTCAACAAGATGTACAACACCCGCCTGGTGGAGCGGGGATCTGCGGGAGACTGGCACGAGCCCAGCGCCTACCCGAAACAGACTGCCGTCTCCGATCTGCGTCACAACGTAAACACGTGGACTTCAGTTTTCGAATCACTGTCCACCGAGCCCAAGGAGTTCTCCCATCCTGGTGACGGCCGCGGTAAATATCGATTCTCCGCGCTGACAGGCGAACTCTCCGCCACGGAGTTTCTAAAGCTCGTCAGCGATCTGCGCTGGAGTGACGACGGGGTTAGGTTCCTCCCCAACCTGGCCTTCCTGAAGAAGATCACCCAAGGCGAACGTCCGAAAGTGGATGATTGGCTAGTCCTGGCACCACAGCACAACCTCGATAACACGTTCACGCTCGAAGTAAACGGACGCAGCTACTCATGGTTCGCCCGCGACCGCCGACGTGAATCGCTGTTCGGCGCGATCGGCGACCCAAAGCACCGCCCCGCAGCACTACGTATCGCCGGCGCGAAGACCGAGGTCGGGAATGAAGTCACGGAATCGATGAAGTCCCCCCGCCGAGGCGTGGTGGTGTTGTATCCGGTCGTCGAATGGGACAACCGTCTCGAAATTGGCGAATCAGGCGATATTGACCCTGGCAAATTGGTCATGACATTTGCTTTTGTGGCGCCCGCATCGAGCCAAAGTAGCGACGGACGCGTAGTCCGCTTTGAGGCGATCGACTCGGGGAAGGGACTGGTAATCGACGTCGGGGAGTAGACGGAGAATGGCATCTGGAAAAGCTCGATCGAGGGTATGTGGGTAATATGGGAAAACGACGCACCGATTCTCGGATGAGCGCAGTAGCAGTCTGTGCTGGTGCCGGAGGGCTCGCCCTCGGCATGGAGCGCGCGGGATTCGAACCTTTGCTCCTGATCGAGAAACGGCAGGTGATCTGTGAAACGCTTCGGTTGAATCGGCCTGCCTGGAATGTCCTGGAAGGCGACCTGCTGGATTTTGATCCGGACGCTCACCCGTACTCGTACGACGTCGATCTCCTCTACGGCGGTCTTCCCCGCGTCAAGGCCAGCGCCGCCGTGAGCCGCAGAGACAGCGACGAAGAAATACGGATCCTAGAGGCCACCGTCATGCTCGCGCACGCCGTCCGACCTCGTGCCCTGCTTATCGAGAACGTCCCCGATCTCGCGGTCAAGCCCGAGTATGAACCGATTCGAGAGTTCATGGCCACGGAACTTTCTCACTTGGGCTATGAACACATATGGTTCACGCTCAACGCCATGGATTACGGCGTGCCGCAAAATCGCAAACAGTCGGTCCTCATCGCCTTTTCCGAGGACTCTATGAGTCGTTTCGTTCTTCCGGAACCTGAGACCAAGCCGCCGTCGACAGTGGGAGGGACCCTTCACTCGTCCATGGGTGAGCGGGGCTGGACTGCGGCCTCCGAATGGGCTGCGCTCGCCGACACTGTCGCTCCCACGCTCGTCGGAGGCTCTTGGAATCGCGGTGGGGCCGACCTCGGACCCACCGGTTCCAAGCGGGCTTGGGCTCGGCTCGGCGTGGACGGCGGCACTGTTGCAGACCAAGTTCCCGGCCCCGAATTTCAGTGGGATCCGGGGCAGGGGAGAGAGGGCATGGTGCGGCTGACCATCGCGCAGACGGCTTTGTTGCAAGGTTTTCCTTCCGACTGGGTCTTTGCCGGCCGAAAGACCGCTCGCTATCGGCAGGTGGGTCACGCCACCCCGCCACCGGTCGGGTGTGCCCTCGGGAACGCCGTTCGAAAGGCGCTCGAGCGGCCATGAATCCGTCAAGGGCTCCGATCCCTCAAGTTGTGCACTCTCCCGGGCACATCACAGGCGCCACTTGCGAAGCGGGTAGTCTGTGGTCCGCCGGTGGTGGACACCTCGGGCAAGGCCCTGACATCGCGATTGGCGGGGCGCGGAGTGGAGATCGGACTGGAGCAAAAGTGGGCGATTTCGAGATCATCGATCTGTTCGCCGGCCCCGGCGGGCTGGACATGGCCGCTCACAGCTTGGGGATCCCCGCCACAGGCATCGAGCTCGACAGGGAAGCTTGCGAGACGCGAAACGCGTTCGCCGAGTCTCAGCGTGACCGAGGGCCGTCCATGACGACCGTGCACGGCAACGTCCGCAACGCCGACCCGAGGGATTTCGGCTCGGCGAACGTACTCGCGGCGGGACCCCCCTGCCAGACCTTCAGCGTCGCCGGGACCGGCACCGGCCGCCGGAACCTTGATCAGGTGTACTCCTACATCGACCGGATGGCGGCTGGCGAGGACGTCACGGGAGAGCTCGCCGATCTCGACGACCCTCGAACCGGATTGGTGTTGGAGCCGCTGAAATGGGTGCTGGCCCGTGAGAATGAAAATCCGTTCCAGGTTGTCGTCTTGGAGCAGGTGCCCGCAGTGCTCCCGGTATGGCAGAAAATGGCGGATGTACTCGGAAAGTTGGGTTTCGAGGCCGATGCTCACATACTCAATGCCGAGGAGTACGGCGTTCCCCAGACCCGACGACGCGCGATCCTCATCGCCCGAAAGGGAACCGCCGTCGAATTCCCTGCCCATACGCATCAGCGATACCGCAAGGACCACGAATCGGTACCTGTCGAAGACCACCCCAAGGGTCTGCACCCCTGGAACTCCATGGGCAGCGTGCTGCGACACCGCGGCGAATTCACGGTCGTGTCCAACTACGGCACGGGAGGCGACCCGAAAAACCGCGGCCTTCGACGCCATCTGGACCCCGCCTTCACCGTCACCGGCAAGATCGGCCGGAACAGGCTCGTCGGGCCCGATGGTAAGGACCAGGAACGACTCACCACTTCCGAGGCAGGATCGCTCCAGACTTTTCCGCGTCACTATCCGTGGCGAGGTAAGAACGTCCAGCAACAGGTCGGCAACGCCATCCCGCCTTTGCTTGCCGCGCATGTCCTCATTGCGGCCCTCGGACTTCCGAAGAAGAACGTGGGGTCCATCCTCGAGTACGACGGCTTCTTAGTTCTAACTCCCATTGCATTCACAACTCCGCGGTCATCGCTCCTCGGGCCCGCCTTTCATAATGTGGAGCGGAATCGCCGACGGTCTCGCGCTACGGGCCGCACCCAGTCATACCGGTGAGATGAGAAACAGGCCCTACAGAGTTGCGCACCCCTCCCATGAGTGACTCTCCCTCGGTGGTCCCGATCGGCTTCGCCAAACTCGATGATAATCAAATTTGACATCTTCATTTACGTCAAATAGGCTCTGTCCCAACGCCTTCCTGGGGCGATCACCTCTACATCGGGAGGCGGGTGCCAATGAGCGCAGGGGACGCATTCGGCTCGTGGCTGCGGCGACAACTAGAGCGATCCGAGATGTCGCAGGCCGAGCTCGCGGAGCGACTGAATCTCACCCGGGCCGCAGTGTCCGCTTGGGTGAACGGACGTGCAGTACCCCGCAACGAAACGAAACAGGCGATTGCCGAGGTTTTCGGCGTCGAACTCTCGGCCGTCCACGACTTCGCCACGGATGTGGCGGTGAGCCTTCCGCTGGGCTGGTATCACCGTCGCGCGCACATCGACGGCGGCCGGGAGTACGGCAATGCCGCCGCGTTCGCATTCGACGCCGACCTTGCAGCGCTTGCGCGGGAGGCGACGCAGAACTCACTCGACGAACAAGCCGACCGCGCACAGCCGGTCCGGGTTCGCTTCACCCTGAACGAGATTTCAGGAGGAACACTCCAAGCGTTCTTGGCCGCGATCCAGTGGCAAGAGCTGAAAAGGCACTTTGACTCAGCGGCGTCCGCCCCACAGAAGGTCTCGCGGAGCCTCCATGCGGCGCTCGAAGAGCTTCGGGACACCGGCACGTTGCTCCTGCTTCGGATCGACGACTACAACGCCGCCGGTCTGACCGGACCGGATTACGGCGACGGAAGATTCGCCGCAGTGGTCCGCCGGCAACTGGACAGCCACAAGGCGGGCGATCGGGCGGGAGGCTCGTACGGGCTGGGCAAGGCGACATTGTGGGCGACCAGCCGGTTCGGTCTAGTACTGATGAATTCGACACTGTCCGAGCCGCACGAAGGACGAACGCGACATCGCACCGTGGGACGGCTGGATCTTCCTTGGCATGAGGTGGACGGCGATTCCTACGCGGGTCCGGCATGGTTCGGAGAGCCCGACGCGGCCGCCGAGCACAAAGGCGTCTCCCGTTCGTGGTGGGCCGATGAGGAGATGTTGCGCGAACTGCACTTGGAAAGAACCGGTGACGAGCCCGGAACTTCGTTCCTCGTCGTCGGCGCCCATGATGCATCGGGAGACGCGGAGTCGCTGCAGGAGATGCATGAGAAACTCGTCCATTCCCTCGCCAACGACTTCTGGGCAGCGATGGTCGGGGGCAACAGAGCAGGGCCGCTATTGGAGGCACATGTCGCCACCCTGCAGAACGGGCAGACCTTCATTCCTGAAGAACGCGTCGACCCATACGCCCGGCATCCGGGGCTGTCCCGAGCGCTGAAGGCATACCTGGACGATACGACCGTCTCCAGGCTGACCGAGGCGGAGCAGGTGGCGGCCGTCCAGGTGCCGCTTACTGTCACGCCGCGCAAGGGAACAGGGAGGGGACGGGACAAGGGATGCGAGCACCAGGCCGTCCTTCTGCTCACGGCGGCGGCGAACGACTCGGAACACCCCAACCGAGTGGTGCTCATGCGCGGCAGCCGGATGAGGATTACCGAGCACCGACCGCGTGAACTTCCTCTCGGTGCGATGCCTTTCCAGGGGGTGCTGCTGGCAGGATACGCCACGGAACGCGATGAGGTGGATGTGAAGTTGGCAGAGGAATTTCTTCGTGCCTCTGAACCGCCGGAGCATGATCGCTGGGACCGAACAGAAGAGCTCACCTCGCTCTATGAGCGAGGTGCGCTGACACGTCTTCGCGAGTTCCGCGGCGAGATCGACAAGGCCGTACGGGCCCTGGTGGCCCGCCGCGAGTCGGTTCGCAAGAATGGTCCGGAGTCGCTCCGAGACCTGTTGAAATTCGAGGGCAGCGAGGGTACGGCTGCCCGTAGACCGCAGGGATTCCCGACCGTGCACGGCATCAACGCCGGGGTACTCGACAGCGGCGCCTGGAAAGTGACCGTCACCGTGAAAGTCCCCGAGTCGCAGGATCCTTGGCAGATCACGCCGATCGCAAAGTTCGACGTTCGGTCGGGCGGGAGGCCGACCGTGGATTGGGCCATGCTCTCGGCGACGGAGAACTGCCAGATCGTCTCCGGCGACTTGCTCATCCCTCCCGGGACGCGCTCGGCATCGTTCACGGGTGTAACGAATCCCGACACCCATCCCGTGCGCAGCAGATTCGCACGCCTCGTCGTGGACCTCGTGAAAACGCGTGGAGGCACCGCATGAAGTCCGCGTACCCGTATCCGACTCTGTTCGGCGACATCACCGTTGATGTGGCATCGGTCACGGTCGACGGCGCCGGCCTGCCGTATTCGTGCATATCTCGGACCGAGCAGACAGTGGCCCTTCACTTGGCAGGTCGCGAACGTTGGAGTCAGGCGACCCTCCAGCTCGATGCAAGCCTCCCCGAGCAAGAACTCGCCGAAGGACCCTGGTCAGAAGTCACATGCGTCGCAGTCCTTTCGGAGAAGGGTACGAATGCACGTACGACGACTCGGTTGACGCACTCGGTCGATGGACGCCGAAGCGGCTCGATCGAACTGCCGAAGTCCTTCTTTCGCAACCGTGCCACGTTGACGCTGATGACTGTCGGCACAGTCGACGGAACCTCCGGACGCATACTCGGGACTGCCGACCGCCCCTGGTACGTCGATCTCATGGCCGCCGTCCCGACTCGGGAGCGGGAAATCAACATCAATGAGGTCGACTTCCGCAGCGGTGAATTGGAGTGGCTCCGCCCCTATGCCGACTCCCCCTGGATTGTGGAGACCTCTGGAGAGGAGCCAGCCGTCCACCTCAATACGGGTGCCATCGAAGGTCTCATGGACATCCTGCACGGCAAGGGGGGACCGATCGCCGAGCGGACGCTGCGCGAAACTACGGCGAGCCAAATCGCCCAGGACACTTGGATCGCCTTGTTCCATGCCGCGGCGAGCGGACTGGAGGCGGATGAGGACGGTACTCCCGTCATGCCCGATGGATGGCGTGAGTCGGTGTTGCGCATGATGCTTCCGGACGTTCTTCCGGGCCGCAGCCTGGGTGACGCACTACGTGAGATCGAGCGCCGTCGCCAGGGCATCGGATGGGCCGAGCTGCAGACGAACATCCAGTACGCCGCCGGCAAACGAAGCCGAATCGCCAGGAGACTGACCGATGCGGTGCGGTCGGTCAATCGCATGGAAAAGGAGGGCGCCCGATGATTCTCAGAACCCGCCAGGACCTTCCTGAGACCCTCGGACTGCTCCCGGGCGCCGTGGCGTCCAAACACCTCACTCACGGCGTCCAGGCGGGACGAGAACGTCCCTCTCCCGTCGCGCTTCGTAAAGCCGCCGAAGCCTTCCCTGTCAACGAGGCACGATGGAGCGTCGCCCCCGTCCTCGATCTACTCGATGAGGCCATGGATCGGTTCGTCGACGACCGCGTCGGGGCGGACGGCTGGCTCGCGCCACGGCTGCACGCCACGATTCGCATGGCACCATCCGAGGCGGCGGACAGTCGATTGTGGAACTATCTCGCGCTGCTCGTTGCCCCCGATTACGTGGTGTGGCGCCATAGCGACGGCGAAACCGCGGCGGCGGGACGTTTCACCGGGCCTCATTACACCCAGGCATTCTCCCGCCTGTGGTGGGCGGCTGAACTCTTCCGGAATGGCCCAGACTACCGACCGGTGGAGGTCGCATGCCGTGTCCAGGATGTTCTGAACACCACCATGCGACTCGACGTCATCGACCACCGCCCCACGGCTCAGGCCATCCTGCGGATCGTCGCCCGGCTGCTCGGCGACGGATCGACGAGGCCCGGAGACCAGATCAACGCACTCTCATCGGCGGTCAACACGGCAGGTAGCACCCTCGCCTACGACGTGTTGGCTCCCGACGAGTCGAAGGACTACGACGAACTCCTGGAATGGATCCATGAGGCAGGAGAAGTACCCGCTGTACCGCTGAACCGCCTACCGGACGGTCCCGAAGACGGCCATGTGCCTCCGAAGTCGGTCGACATCCTTCATCAACTTTTCGAGGAACTGCTGGCCGAGGCGCCGATCCGGAGCCGATCGAAACAGCCGAGCTCAGGGGCTTGAGGGCGCTCGCAGGGACGACTCACGGAGCACAGATGCGACCTCGAACGGCATGTCCATGGGCGAGGGGTGTCGGATCCGAGCCGGTTTCCCTCCCCCCGAGTCGAATAGGATCGAAGAGTGAACGTTGAGCGGCCATCACGCGCCTTCAGCGAGGGCGTGCGTAAAAGTATGCAGTCGAATAAATCGCGCGATACCAAGCCGGAGCTCGCCTTGCGCAGAGCAGTCCACGCCTTGGGATTTCGATATCGTGTCGCGCGGCGGCCGCTTCCGCAGATCCGCCGCACCGCGGACATGGTCTTCACCCGAGAGAAGATCGCCGTCTTCCTCGACGGTTGCTTCTGGCATGGGTGTCCAGAGCATCACACCAAGGCCAAGACCAACGCCGAATACTGGGCTGAAAAAGTCAGACGAAATCGAGAGCGAGACAGTGAAACCGATGCCCTTCTGGCAAAGGCAGGTTGGATCGCACTCCGAGTTTGGGAGCATGAAGACCCGCTCCAGGCGGCCATCCGGGTAGCGGACGCGATCAGGTCGTGCCGAAGCACCATTGCCGATCAGAGTCCCCGAGCGGATGATGCCACCCTGTAGCGACGTTGACGGACCTGCTTGGCGGATGCCGCATCGGCGGCTTCGTGAGAAGCAGGCTGCGGTCAGTTGACGGGGGTTCCCGGTACTGGCATATTGACGCTACGCGCCAGTAGGCGTTGTATCTGCTGCTGGGGAGGCGCGGGCGATGGACAGTGACGTCATCGTTGTCGGGGCGGGGTTGGCCGGGCTGGTCGCTGCCGCGGAGCTGGTCAGGCTCGGGAAGAGTGTGACCGTGCTCGAGCAGGAGGGCGAGCAGTCCCTTGGGGGGCAGGCGTTCTGGTCATTCGGCGGCCTGTTCCTGGTGGACTCGCCCGAGCAGCGCCGGATGGGGATCAAGGACTCCCGCGAGCTCGCATGGCAGGACTGGGTCGGGACGGCCGGGTTCGACCGGCCTGAGGACGAGTGGCCCAAGCGCTGGGCCGAGGCGTACGTGGACTTCGCGGCCGGGGAGAAGCGGTCGTGGCTCCATGCCATGGGCGTGCGGTTCTTCCCGGTGGTCGGCTGGGCCGAGCGCGGGGGTTACACGGCGCAGGGGCACGGGAACTCGGTGCCGCGCTTCCACATCACGTGGGGCACCGGCCCGGGGGTCGTGGAGCCGTTCGCGCGCCGGGTGCGGCAGGCCGAGGTCGACGGGAAGGTGCAGCTCAAGTTCCGGCACCGGGTCGACCGGCTCACGGTGACCGACGGGGTCGTCACCGGGGTCTCCGGGACGCTCTTGTCCCCCGACGAGTCGGCTCGCGGAGTCGCGACGACGCGGGAGCCGCTGGGCGAGTTCGAGCTCAATGCGGCAGCCGTCGTCGTCACTTCCGGCGGGATCGGCGGGAACTTCGACCTCGTGCGAAAGCACTGGCCGAAGCGGATGGGGGCGGCGCCGAAGCGGCTCATCTCCGGGGTGCCCGCGCATGTGGACGGCCGGATGCTCGGGATCGCCGAGGAGGCCGGGGCGAACCTCATCAACCGCGACCGGATGTGGCACTACACCGAGGGCATCGAGAACTGGGATCCGATCTGGCCGCACCACGGGATCCGGATCCTGCCCGGGCCCTCGTCGCTGTGGCTCGACGCCACCGGGAAGCGGCTGCCCGCGCCGCTGTTCCCCGGTTTCGACACGCTCGGGACGCTCGAGCACATCATGACCACGGGCCACGAGTACACGTGGTTCGTGCTCACCCAGAAGATCCTGGAGAAGGAGTTCGCGCTCTCCGGCTCCGAGCAGAATCCGGACTTGACGGGCAAGGACGTCAAGCTGCTGCTCAAGCGGGTGCTGCCGGGCGCGCCGGGTCCGGTGGAGGCGTTCAAGAAGCACGGCTCGGACTTCGCGGTCGCGGCCACGCTGCCGGAGCTGGTCGCCAAGATGAACGGCATCACCGGCGAGGGCCTGCTGGACTACGAGACGGTGCGGGCGGCGGTCACGGCGCGGGACGCCGAGATGGATAACACGTTCACGAAGGACCTGCAGGTCACCGCCTTGCGGGGGGCCCGGAACTATCGGGGGGACAAGCTCATCCGGGTCGCGTCCCCGCACCGGCTGCTCGACCCGAAGGCCGGGCCGCTGATCGGGGTGCGGCTGAACCTCTTGACGCGCAAGACCTTGGGCGGCTTGCAGACCGATCTGGACGGGCGGGTGCTGCGGGCGGACGGTTCGCCGTTGCCGGGCCTGTACGCAGCGGGTGAGGCGGCCGGGTTCGGCGGCGGCGGGATGCACGGGTACCGGTCATTGGAGGGCACCTTCCTGGGCGGGTGCCTGTTCTCGGGGAGGCAGGCCGCGCGTGGCGTCGCCGGATCGTGACATTGTGTGCCGGTTCGTCACCGGCATGCCGGTTCTGGTGTGGCAGTGAAGGTCTAAGGTGGTCGCTAAGCGGCCTTTCTCACCCGCGAAACCGAGCACTCCTCGCCTACCGGGCGTGGTCCGCTAACATCCAAGGTTCTGCGGGCGCCGGCCTTACCGCTCCTCAGCGGCGCTCGCCGAAGTCGATCGCAGGCCGCACGCCGCGGGTCGGCACCTCACAAACTCGTGGATGGTTGAGCATGAGCGACTTTCAGCACCCTGCCCCGCGCCACCAGGCCGGTCCCCCCGCAGGCCCGCCGATGCGTCCCCCTGCAGGACCACCGATCGGCCCCCAATCGCGACCGCCGGTAGGTCCCGCCTCGGGGCCGCCGATGGGTCCCCCCGCGGGGCCGCCGATGGGTCCGCCGCCCGGGCCGCCCATGCGTCCGCCGGCGGGCCAGTCCGCCGGCTCTCCGGTCGGTCCGCCCGTCGGCCCGCCGTCCGTCGCCGGCGGCGGCGGCGGCAACATGGGCCGCGCGTCCGTGGTCAGTGCCGCCAAGCCCAAGGCCGTCACCGGTCCGGCGAAGCGGGGCCGCAAGAAGAAGCGCATGTCCAAGCGACGGCGCCGCGTCTACGCGGCGCTCATCATGGCCTGCCTGATGGTGCTCGGCTCGATCACCGTGGCCGGGGCGTGGTTCTTCAACGACGTCCCCACCCCCGAGGACCTCAAGTTCGGCGAGTCCACCACGTTCACCCTGGCGGGCAGCGACACCCCGATCGCCGGCTACGGCGAGTTCACGCGCAAGCTCGTCGACGACTACAGCCAGCTCCCGGACGAGGTCACGTGGTCGCTGCTGGCCCTGGAGGACAAGGACTACTTCGAGCACGAGGGCGTCGACTACAAGGGCACCTTGCGCGCCCTGGTCAACAACCTCAAGGGCGGCGACACGCAGGGCGCCTCGACCATCAGCCAGCAGTACGCGGGCATGGTCTCCGACATTCGCGGCGACATCTCCTATAGCCGCAAGGCCAATGAGGCCGTCATGGCCATGAAGCTCGAGCAGGAGCACTCCAAGGAGGAGATCCTGCTCCACTACCTGAACCTCAACTTCTACGGCCGCGGCGCCTACGGCATCGAGGCCGCCGCCGAGGTCTGGTTCAACAAGAAGGTCGAGGACCTCACCTGGGGTGAGGGCATGATGCTGGTCATGCAGGTCAAGGCCGGTGACGGCTCGTTCGACCCGCGCATCGCCGAGGAGGGGAGCACCGCCCCGGCCGACCGCTGGACGCACGGCATGAACACGCTGCTCACCATGGGCGACAAGCTCAATGACGACGAGCAGATGGCCGAGATCCAGGCGCAGCTCGAGGCCGGCATGCCCGCGACCCTCGAAGCCCTCCAGAACCCCGGCACGTGGGGCCACGACACTCCCACCGGCTTCATCACCAACCCGACCGACGGCTACATCTGGGCCGAGCTGGAGAGCCGCTACGGGCTGACCCAGGCGGACTTCTACGGGAAGAAGGCGGAGACCGGCGGCTACACCGTCGAGCTGACCTTGGACCCCGACATCCAGGCCGAGGCCCAGTCGACCGCCAGTCGCGGCGACCTCAAGCGGCAGAAGAACGAGGAAGGCGAGTTCGTCGACGACAACGACGTCGTGGTCGAGGAGCGGGCCGCCGCGGCCGAGTACGTGAACGAGGACGACTACTTCGAGTTCGAGAACAACAACGACGAGGCGGCGCTGAAGGACTACAACGCGTCGATGGCCAGCGCGGTCGTCGCGGTCGAGCCGGGCACCGGCCGGGTCCTGGGCTACTACGGCGGTGAGAACGGCCTGGGCATCGACAAGGCCGGCCTGGAGAACCCGCACCCGCCGTCGTCCACGTTCAAGATGATCACGGCGGCGACGGCGATCAAGAACAACGCCTCGGTCGACTCGTGGTGGAACGCCGAGTCGCCGCGCGAGTTCGATTCGCTGGAGGACTTCGAGGACAACACGATCGCGAACTCGGGGTCGAACACGAACGGCGCCGACCACATGACCCTCACCGAGGCGGTGCGGCAGTCCAAGAACACCCCGATGTACGCGATCGCCGAGAAGTGGGGCGCGAACGCGATCCTGCAGACGGCGATCGACATGGGCGTGCGGCAGCTGACGCAGACCTTGGACGGCAAGGAGGTCACGTACCGGTTCTACCGCGCCGAGGACGGGACCATCACCTTCTCGCGCCACGGCATCATCGAGAAGGAGGACGGCTCGTTCGTCACCGACGACAACGGGAACATCGACATCGACGCGTCGCTGGACGGGTACGAGTCTGATGGCGTCACGCCGGTCCGGACCGAGCTGAATCTGGAGGCGATGAACGACCCGTTCTTCTACCACATCAGTTTCGGGCAGTACCCGACCTCGGTGGCGTACATGGCGAGCGTGTACGCGACGATCGCGGCCGACGGGGTGTACAACGAGATGCACTACGTGGAGGCCGTGTACGACCGCGACGGCAACCCGGTCCCGGAGAAGCGGAGCCTGGAGTCCTATGCGGCGCTCGACACGAGCATCGCGCGGAACCTGCAGGAGGTGGGTTCGACGATCACCGGTGAGGGCGAGGAGATCGACGGCGACCGCCCCCTGACCGGCAAGACCGGTACCTGGCAGGCCGGCGACCAGTACGGGGACGGCGCGAACGCGCACACCTGGTACGTGGGCGCGATCCCGCAGTTGAGCATCGCCGCCTGGGTGGGCAACGCGACCGCCGAGTCGGCGCCGCTGCTGAACAAGAGCGGCGGCTACGACGGCACCTTCGGTTCCAAGCTCAGCTATCCGGTCTGGATCAAGTTCATGAACGGCGCGATCGAGTCCGAGGGGTATGAGACGAAGGCCTGGTCGGAGGCCTCGCATGTGGGCAGTCCGATCGTGGACGACATCTTGAACGCGGAGGGCAAGATCGACGCCAGCAGCCCGTACTGCGCGCTGAACGCGGGCGATTCGAAGTGCGTGCAGGCGGCGCCGCCGCCGGGCGAGACCTGCGATCCGATGTCGGAGTACCTCGGTCTGTGCGAGCCGGGCGACACCAACGGCGGCGGCAACGGCGGTAACAACGGCGGAGGCGGTGGTGGCAACGGGGGCGGTCGCGGCGACGACGACTGATCCCTGAAGCGTGCGGGGCCCGGCGGGAATCACTTCCCGCCGGGCCCTTTCTCGTTGCGGCGCAGGGCGAGGCCTGCGGTGAGGCTCAGGCGAAGGCGTGGCCTTCGCCGCGGTAGGTCGGGACCTCGGCGACGACCTCGCCGCCTCGGACGAGGTGGATGGTGTTGACGCGTTCGGCGAGCTCGCCGGCTTTGGCGTGGCGCATCCACACCCGGTCGCCGATGGCGAGGCCGTCGGCCGCGCGGCCTTTGAGGGGGGTCTGGACTTCGCCGGCGCCTTCGGTCTTGGAGAAGCGCATGCCGGCCGGGAAGGTCGGTTTCGGGAGGCGGTCGGGGCCGGGCACGCCGGAGGCGACCCAGCCGCCGCCGAGGGCGGTGACGATGCCGGGGCGGGGGCGCCGGACCACCGGGAGGGCGAAGAACGCGGCGGGGAGGGGGCGGATCGACCGGTAGCCGTCGAAGAGCGCGGGCGAGTAGAGGCCCGAGCCGGCGGCGATCTCGGTGACCGAGGGGTCGGCGGCGGTGGAGACGACCGAGCCGGTGCCGCCGCCGTTGACGAATTCGAGGTCGGCGACGCTGCGCACGGCGGCGACGGCCTCGGCGCGGCGTTCGGCGAGTTCGACGCGGGAGACGTGCTGCATGAGCCGCACCAGCGGGTATTTCAGGGCGGCGGCGGAGTAGGCGTCCTGGACGCCGGCGATCTGGCCTTCGTAGCCCATGATGCCGACGAGGTCGACGCCTGGGCGCTTGTCGATCTCGTGGGCCATGTCGAGGGCGTGCTCGGGGGTGCGGACCGGGGAGCGGTGGGCGCCGATGTGGATGCGGCCGCCGAGCAGTTCGAGCGAGACGTCGAGTTCGAGGCAGAGCCGCAGGGGCCGGGAGGGGTTCGGTTCGACGTGGCGGCGGAGGAAGTCGAGGTGCTCGACCGAGTCGACCATGAGCGTGATGCGGCGGGCGAGCTCGTCGTCGGCGGCGAGGGCGCGCAGTGCGTCGGTGTCGGCGGTCGGATAGGCGACGACGATGTCCTCGAATTCCTGTGCGAGCCAGATCGCTTCGGGGAGGGTGAAGCCGAGGATGCCTCTGAATCCGGGCTGGGCAAGCGCGCGGCGCATGAGGGCGCGGCAGCGCAGGGACTTGCTGGCGAGGCGCAGGGGCTTGCCGATGGCGTTGCGGCGCAGGATGGCCGCGTTGGTGTCGAAGGCGTTGAGGTCGACGACCGCGAACGGCGGCTGGAGCCCGGCGGTGGCGCGGCCGAGTTCGGCGAACCGGTGTTCGAGCGCGGCGGGGGCATCGACCCCGGTAACTCGCTGGTAGCCCATCCGACTTCCCTTCGGCAGCGTAATTGGGGTTAGATGAAAGCTACCGTGAAGTTCGCCTCACATTCAACCGGAGTAGCTATGGGAGCTGCCGTGGGATCCTCGATCTGGCAGAACTGGTCGGGCACCGAGAACGCCGACCCCGCCCGCACCGTCCGGCCCGCGGACGTCGCGGAGCTGGCCGCGGCGGTGACCGCGGCGGCCTCGGACGGGTTGCGCGTCAAGGCGGTCGGGACCGGCCACTCGTTCAGCGGGATCGCGGTCGCGGACGGCGTGCAGGTCGACATGGGCGCTCTCGACCAGGTGGTCGCGGTGGACCCGAGGTCGGGCCTGGTGACCGTGGAGGCGGGGATGCCGCTGTGGCGGTTGAACCAGATCCTCGACGCGCACGGGCTGGCGCTGGAGAACATGGGCGACATCGACCGGCAGACGATCTCGGGGGCGATCTCGACGGGGACGCACGGGACCGGGGACCGGTACCGGGGGTTCGCGTGGCAGGTCAAGGGCCTGAAGCTGGTCCTCGCAGACGGTTCGACCGTACAGTGCACGGAGTTCGAGCGGCCGGAGTTGTTCGCAGCGGCGCGGCTGGGCCTCGGTGCGCTCGGCGTGATCGCCGAAGTCACGCTGCAGTGCGTCCCGGCGTTCCGCCTCAAGGCGGTCGAGCGGCCGGAGCGGCTCGACACCGTGCTGGAGAACCTCGACGAGCTGGTGTCCGAGAACGACCATTTCGAGTTCTACTGGTTCCCGCACACCGCGCGGACCCTCACGAAGCTGAACAACCGGTACGCGATGTCGGAGCCGAGCCGGGCGCCGAGCCGCCTGTCGTACTGGTGGAGCGAGGGGTTCACCGAGAACACGCTGTTCGAGGCGAGCAACCGGGTCGGGGCGCGGTTCCCGGGGATGGTGCCGGGCCTGAACCGCCTGGCCGGGCGGGTGTGGAGCGCCCGGGAGTACACGGACGTCTCGCACCGGGTCTTCGCCTCGCCGCGGTCGGTGGTGTTCCGGGAGATGGAGTACGCGCTGCCGCGCGAGGCGCTGCCGGGGGTGCTGCGGGAGCTGCAGGCGATGGTGGAGCGGGAGCGGCACCTCGTGTCGTTCCCGGTGGAGGTGCGGTTCGCGGCGGCCGACGACATCTGGCTCTCGACCGCGCAGGGCCGGCGCACCGCGTACGTGGCGGTGCACCAGTACCACCGGCACGACCACGGGCCGTACTTCAAGGACTGCGCCGCGATCTTCGACGCCGCGGACGGGCGGCCGCACTGGGGCAAGATGCACTCGCTGGACGCCGAGCGCCTGGGCGACCTGTACGAGCACTTCGACGACTTCCTCGCGGTGCGGAAGGAGGTCGACCCCGACCGGCGCTTCTCGAACCCGTACCTGGAGCGGGTCCTCGGCGACTGACCGCGCCCCGGCCCGCGGGCCGGGGCGCTTCGCTCAGCAGGCGCTCTTGGTCATGAGGCTCTCGGCGTCGTCGTTGAAGCCGACCTCCTGGAAGTTCTGGATCGGCTGGTAGGCGTGGATGCAGAACGCGTCGCCCTGGGCGCCGTCGTCGGCGTAGACCATGATCGCGTAGCCGGTGCGGTTGAGGGCAGAGCTGATCTCGTTGTCGCCGTTCCACCCGCCGATCTCGAAGATCTGGCCGGTGCCGCTGGGCTGCCAGTTCACCCACTTGTCGCCGCCGTAGCCGGCGTCCTCCCACATGCAGACGTGGTCGGCGTCGCAGGTCCCCGCCTCGAGGGCCGGTTCGGCGGCGGCGGTTCCCGCCGTGAAGGCCGAGCCGGCGAGGATCGCGGCGCCGGCGGCCGCGAGTCCGGTCGTGACGCGGCGGCTCCATGGTGCGGACATCGTTGTCTCCTTGTTCGGGTGATGTTGCGGCCGATGACGATCGGTCACTTCTCGTGATGATGCGGCGACACAATGCGAACAAGATTACGGTTCCGCTCCGCGACCCGGGCCGATATCGGGGAACTTCCCCTCCGCACGGTTGTCAGGGGCGTGGGCTACCTTTTGGCCGTGGCAGAGGTGCGGTACCGAAAACTCGATGACATGACCGACGACGAGGTCTACGCGGCGTACGAGCCGCCGGCTCCCGCTTGGCTGCGGGTCAACTTCGTCTCCAGCGCCGACGGCGCGGCGACCCTGGAAGGGCTCTCCGGTCCACTTTCGGGTGAAGAGGACAAGCGCGTGTTCAAAGTCCTGCGGGCGCGCTGCGACGTGCTCCTGGCCGGATCGGGCACCGTCGCCGCCGAGGGCTACGGGCCGCTGGTCCTCTCCCCCGACCGCATGGCCTGGCGCCGGGCGCACGGCCTGCCGGAAGTGCCGGTCATGGCCGTCGCCTCCCGGACGCTGACCGAACTCGACCCGGCCGCGGGGATCTTCACCGAGGCGCCGCGCCGCGCGATCGTCATCGTCCCCGCCGACCTCCCCGAGACGCAGGTCGGGCCGTTCCGGGAGGTCGCGGACGTGATCGCCGTCGGCACCGGCGCGGTCGACTACGCGCGCGCGGTCGACGCGCTCCGCGAAAGGGGACTGCACCAGATCCTGTGCGAGGGCGGGCCCCACGTCTTCGGCGACCTCATCGCCGCCGACCTCGCCGACGAACTCGACCTGACGCTCTCGCCGCTCCTGGTAGGGGCGGGCTCCATCCGCATCGCCGAAGGCACCACCGCCGACGCGGCCCGGCCCCTGGAGCTGCGACACGTCCTCGAAGCCGGGGGGAACCTCATCCTGCGGTATCTGCGAGGATCGACCGATGAGTGAATCGGTGGGCCGCGTGCTCGGCACAGAGGACGCGACGCCCCTGTCGTTCTGGGTCGGCGTCGGGCCGGAGGCGTACGCGCAGCTCGACGACGTGCTCACCACCGAACGCCAGGTGCCCGGGGTCGGCACGGTCCGCATCTCCGGCGTCGTCACCTCCGTGCGCTCGCGACACGAAGGCGCGCAGTTCGACTCGGACGTCTTCGACATCGCCGGGGGCCTGCTCCCCGCGCAGGTCCAGGAGGCCGCCGAGGTCACCGTGACCCGCGTCGAACCCGAGGTGTTCGTGCCGCCGCGCCCCGGCTCGGAGGTGCAACGCGCCACCGGCGAGGACCGCGACCGGGCCCTCTACTTCGACGGCATGGCCCGCCAAGTGCCCCTCGGGTTCTCGCGCGATGGCCAGCCGGTGTTCCTCAACCCCGACTTCCTCGACGGCACGAGGGGCGCGCACGTCTCCATCTCCGGCATCTCCGGCGTCGCCACGAAGACCTCCTTCGCGACATGGATGCTCTACTCGCTCCTGCACTCCGGCGCACTCGGCGCCGAAGCCGCGAACACGAAGGCGCTCATCTTCAACGTCAAGGGCGAGGACCTGCTGCTCCTTGACCACGACAACACGAAGATCGACGAGAGCGTGCGCGACTCCTACCGCCGCCTCGGCATGGAGCCCGGCGCGTTCAAGTCCGTGGAGGTGCTCGCACCGCCGCGCGAAGGCGACTCCAACGGCGTCCCCGACGTGGCGTGCCGGTCCACCGGCGTGGACGCGTTCTACTGGACCCTCGCCGAGTTCTGCCAACTCAGCCTGCTGCCGTTCGTGTTCGCCGACGGCGACGACGACCGCCAGCAGTACACGATGGTCGTCCACCAGGTCGCCGCCAGACTGCGCAAAGAGGCCCGCCCCAAGGACAACGGCGCGATCAGCGTCGACGGGCAGCTGCTCACCAGCTACCGCGACCTCGTCGACCTCATCTGCGAGCGCCTCTCCGACGACGAGACCCGCACCGAATGGGCCGGGTCCGCGATCGGCCTGGGCACCGTGAACGCGTTCATCCGCCGCCTCATCGCCTCCGGGCGCGACATCGGGCGGCTCATCCGCGGCGACCTGCCGCCCAAGGGCGCCGTGCTCACCTCGGACGCCCAGGTCACCGTCGTGGACCTGCACAACCTGCCCGACCGGGCGCAGCGCTTCGTCGTCGGCGTCGTGCTCCGCACCGAGTTCGAGCGCAAGGAGAAGGCCGGCACCGCCCGCCCGCTCCAGTTCGTCGTCCTCGACGAGCTGAACAAGTACGCGCCGCGCGAGGGCACCAGCCCCATCAAGGACATCCTGCTCGACATCGCCGAACGCGGACGCTCCCTCGGGGTCATCCTCATCGGCGCCCAGCAGACCGCGTCCGAAGTGGAGCGGCGCATCGCCTCCAACTCGGCGATCCGCGTCGTCGGCCGGCTCGACGCCGCCGAGGCCACCCGCCCCGAGTACGGGTTCCTCACGCAGGCGCAGCGCATGCGGGTGCTCATGGCCAAGCCCGGCACCATGTTCGTGGCCCAGCCCGAGCTCCCGGTCCCGCTCGTGGTGAACTTCCCGTTCCCCGCCTGGGCCACCCGCCCCTCCGAGGCCGGGTCCGCCCCGGCCGCCACCGCGCGGTCCGGCCGCGCACTCTCGCCCACCGCGAAGGTCGACCCGTTCGACCTCGCCGGGGACGACGAAGACGACATCCCGTTCTAGATTCGGGCCCACAGCACTGAACTCACAGCACTGAGGAGCAGGCCTTGCGGATTCTCCACACGTCCGACTGGCACGTCGGCGTCACCATGAAGGGCCGCTCGCGCCTCGACGAGCAGCGCGCCGTCTTCAAGCAGATGGTCGACGTCGCCCGTGCAGAAGCGGTCGATCTCGTGATCGTCGCCGGGGACCTCTTCGACACCGCCTCGCCCTCGGCCGAGTCGCAGCGGCTCCTGTTCTCGGCCCTGTCCGCCCTGCGCGGCACCGGCGCCGAGGTCGTCGTCATCGCCGGGAACCACGACAACGGCAAGGCCCTCGAGGCCCTCCGGCACTGGGCCCACGCCGCCGGCATCCACCTGCGCGGCTCGCTCGGCAAGGCCGCCGACCACCTCATCACCGGCACGACCGAGAACGGCGAGCCCTGGCGCTGCGCCGCCCTCCCGTTCATCGCCCAGCGGCACGCCGTGCGCGCCGCCGAGCTGTTCGAACTCGGCGCGGCCGGCGCCGAGGCGAACTACGCCGACCACCTGCGCCGCCTCGTCTCCGCACTGACGCACGACTTCACCGCCGACACCGTGAACCTCTTCACCGGGCACCTCACCGTCGTGGGCGGCAAGGTGGGCGGCGGCGAACGCGAGGTCCACACCGTGGCCGACTACGCCGTCCCCGCCGCGATCTTCCCGCCCACCACTTCCTATGTGGCCCTTGGGCACCTGCACAAGGCGCAGGCGATCACCGGGCCCTGCCCGATCCGCTACTCCGGCGGGCCGCTCGCGGTCGACTTCGGCGAAGAGGACCACACGCCGAGCGTCGCCATCGTCGACGTAGCGCCCGGCGTCCCCGCCCGCGCGCGCACCGTGCCGCTCACCGCCGCCGTGCCGCTGCAGACCATCCGCGGCACCCTCGAGAAGCTCGCGAAGGCCGAGGTCGACGAGCGGGCCTGGCTGCGGGTCTTCGTCACCGAACCGGCCCGCGCCGGACTCCGCGGCGAGGTCGCCGACCTCTTCCCCCGCGCCGTCCAGATCCACATCGACCCGGTCATGCGCACCGACGAGGCCAAACCCCGCGAACGGCGCTCCGGCCGCAGCCCCGGCGACCTCTTCGCCGCGTATCTCACCGAGCACCAGCACGACGATCCCGCCGTCACGAAGCTGTTCAGCCAGCTCTACGAAGACACCCAGACCGTCACCGAGGAGGCCTGATGCGGCCCATCCGACTGGACCTCCAGGGATTCGGCTCCTACACCGGGTCCGAGACCTTCGACTTCACCGACGCGGAGTTCTTCGCGCTCACCGGGCCCACCGGCGCGGGCAAGTCCACGGTGCTCGACGCGATCTGCTTCGCGCTGTACGGCCGCACCCCGCGCTGGCCGAAGTCGGCCACCCAGAACTCCCTCGCACCGTCCTCAGTGGAGGGCCGGGTGCGGCTGGTGTTCCAAGCGGCCGGGCAGCACTACGTGGCCACGCGCATCCTGCGGCGCGACCGCAACGGCAAGGTCAAGACCACCACCGCCGCCATGGAGCAGCTGCCCGACGGCGTGAACCCCGCCGAGGACACCGAGCTCGTCGAAGGCCTCGGCAAGGCCCTCGGCGGGAGCCCGAACGAGGTCAACGCCGCCGCCGAGCGGATCATCGGCCTCCCGTTCGAGCAGTTCACCAAGTGCGTGCTGCTCCCCCAGGGCGAGTTCGCGGAGTTCCTGCGCGCCTCCTCGGCCGACCGCCGGAACATCCTGGAGAACCTGCTCGGCCACAGCGTCTACCGCGGCATCCAGCAGCGCGCCCGCACCCGGTTCGTCGACGCGGACGCGAAGCGGCAGGCGTACGAGACGCAGCTGGCCGGCATCGCGCCGGTCACCGAGGAGCAGATCCGGCACGCCGCCGAACGCGTCGAGCGCCTGGAGAAGCTCTCGGAGCCCGTGCGGGACAAGTCGAACGCGCTCGACGGGCTCGCCTCGGCCGTCGAGGCCGCGCGGCGCCGGCTCACCGAGGCCGAGGCGAACCTGGCCTCGCTCACGTACATCAAGCAGCCGTCCGGCGTAGCGGACATCGCCGCGCAGGTCGCCTCGGCGACCGCCGCGGTGGTCGAGAAGGCGGCCGAAGTCGAGGCCACCGAAGCCGAGGACGAGCGGCTGCGGACCGAACTGGACGGCCTCGACCTGGCGAAGCTCGAGCGCGACCTCAAGGCCTGGGCCGAACTGGCCGAGACCGAGTCGAAGCTCAAGACCGGCCTCGAGCTCACCGAGGAGCTGCGCGACCAGTTCGCCGAGGCGAAGGAACTGGAAGAGGCCGCCTCGGAGGAGGTCGAGATCCAGCACGCGGCGCTCCACAAGGTCCGCATGGCCGAACTCGCCGGGACCCTCAGGGCAGGGCTGGCGGTCGGCGACGAGTGCCCGGTCTGCGACCGGCCCGTGGACGAGGTTCCGGAGCACGACCTCTCCGAGTCGATGCACCAGGCCGAAGAGGCCTCCCGTACGGCCACAGTGGAGTTCCGCGACTCGCAGGCGGCCGTCGTCGCCCTCCAGACGAAGCTCGAGAACTACGAGGAGCGGCTCACCGAGCTGCAGCTGGCCGAGCGGCGGCTGAAGAAGAAGCTCGAGAACGTCCCCGAACCGACGGTCCTGCAGCAGCAGCGGTCCAGCTCCGAGGAGGCCCGGCAGCAGCTCGCGGGCACCGGCGCCGCGCTCAAGGCCGCGCGGCGGGCGCTGCGCGAGGCCGAGAAGCGCAAGGCCGTCGCCGACGAGCGGCAGCAACGGGCCTGGAAGGAGTTCCAGCACGCCCGCGACCAGGTGGCCGTGCTCGGCCCGCCCGCCGGCGGGGACGACCTGGCCGCGAGCTGGGAGCAGCTGGTCGCCTGGGCCGAGGCCTCCCTGGAGCGAGCGGGGTCCGAGCGCGAGGCCGCCCGCACCGAGCTCGCGGGCCTGGACGGCCGCGCCCAGACACTGCGCGGCGAGCTCCGGTTCGCCTTGGGCGAGTTCAACGTCGAGGTGCCGCGCAACGGCACCGGCGGCGACTACGTGGCCCGGCACGCGACCGCCGTCGAAGCGGCGCGCGCGGAGTCCGCGGCCCTCACCGAGGCCCGGAGGCGGCGCATCGACCTCGACGCCGAGATGCGGCGCTTCGCGGGCGAGGCGCTGGTGGCCAAGGAGCTCGCGAAGCACCTGGATGCGCGCAAGTTCATGGAGTGGCTGCTCAGCGAGGCCCTCGACGAGCTGGTGGCGGGAGCGACCGTGATGCTCAACCGCATCACCGGCGGCCAGTACGACCTGGTGTACCGCGAGCAGGACTTCTGGGTCGTGGACCACCACGACGCCGACATGCCGCGCCCGGCGCGGAGCCTTTCGGGCGGCGAGACCTTCGCGGCCTCGCTGTCATTGGCGCTCGCCCTGAGCGATCAGCTGGCGAGCCTGTCGCGGCACGGCGCGAGCCTGGAGTCGATCATCCTTGACGAGGGCTTCGGGACATTGGACCCCGAAACGCTCGATGCGGTCGCGACGACACTGGAGGCGCTGACGCTCTCCGCCGGTCGCACCGTCGGCCTCGTGACGCATGTGACCGAACTCGCAGAACGGGTGCCCGTGCGGTTCCGGGTCACCAAGGACGCCAAAGGGTCCCATGTGGAGAAGACCTTCACTTAGTGCAGGTCACGGGCTCTTGACGAATTCTTGACGCCTCTTTGCGCTTCCGCGCGCCCGCATTCTGGCAATCCCCCGGGGCCGGGAGTAATTTCAAATCGTCCACCGCGTCAGGCCGCAACGGCAGCACACCACACGCGCGCTGTTGGCATGCACGCCATCCGATATGCGTGCGATATCCGGCTATGCACCAGGACACATGAGGGTCACTCACCTGCAGTTAAACTTGAATGTTCAAGTACTTATGCAGATATGACCACATTGCACTTCCGCGGCAATCGCCGCAAGCTGATCACCGGAGCGGGCGCCGTCGGCGCCGGCGCCTTGGCCGTCTTCGCCCTCGACGCCTGCAGCGCCGACGGCAGCGGCATGGGCGGCGAGGACGCCGCCGCGCAGACCGCAGACGTCCCCAGCCTCAAGGACTTCGACTCGGCCACCGACATCTGGGACGCCATGCTCGACGGCAACCAGCGCTGGGCCGACGGCGGCGCCGTCCACCCCGACACCGACGTCGCCCTCCGCGAATCCCTCGCCGAAGGCCAGGAGCCCCGCGCCGCCGTCTTCACCTGCGTCGACTCCCGCGTCGCCCCCGAGTTCGTTTTCGACACCGGCGTCGGCGACCTCATGGTCACCCGCACCGCCGGCAACGTCTACGACCCGCTCGTCTCCGAGTCCGTCTCCTACGGCCCCGCCGCCCTCGAAGCCCCGCTCCTCGTCGTCCTCGGCCACCAGAAGTGCGGCGCCGTCACCGCCGCCCACGAGGCCCTCCTCGCGGCCGAGGAGGGCACCGAGCTCGAGGAGCACGAGTACGCGCTCCCCGAGACCGTGGAAGCCCTCAGGGCCGCCTACGAGGCGTCCAAGGGCGAGTCCGGCGACCCCGTCGACGCGATGATCAAGGCGAACGTCCTCCTGACGATCCAGGCCCTCAAGGAGCACCCGAACCTGGCCGAACTCGTCGCGGACGGCGAGCTCACCGTGGTCGGCGGCGTCTACTCCCTCGAGACCGGACTGGTCACCGAGGTCTCCTAGCGCGGTCCAGGGCGTCGACGGCGAGCAGTACGCTGGGCCGCAATCGTTCCGGAAAGCAGGTGCGCCTTGCAGATCACCGTCGACGCCTGGGACCCGTCCTTCGCGGACAACCCCGAGTCGCCCTCGCGCTCGAACCAGGCCATCGTGAACGCCGGTGTCGAGCTCGAACCCGCCGACTGGCGCCCGGTCGACGCGCCCGCTTCGGGGCCGCGCCGCATCCTCGTGGTCGACGGCGTGCGCCGCATCGACGCCCGCGTCGAGCTGCTGGAGGACGGCGAGCGCTGGCCGGGCGTGTGCGTTTCGTGGGCGGCCGGCGCGGTGGCGTGCGACCTCGACGGGCAGGTCTCCACGGTGGCCGAGGCGGCCGTGGAGCGGGGCCTGTTCGCGGCGGTGAGCCCCGGCGTGGACTTCGGCTACTACCCGTACTGCGAGGCCGTCTCGGCCGATCCGGGCGAACTCGTCAACGAGGCGCAGCAGAAGATGGCCGACCTCGAGGCGAAGATGGCGACGCTGTGCGCGATGGACGCCCAGCTGTCCGTGCTCGACGGGCCGCTGCGCGGGCGCACGCGCCTGCCGAACTCGGTGGGGTACATCAAGAGCCACCACCGCTCGTACCTGCAGGGCGAGCTGAACGCGGTCGTGGAGCGGCTGCGGCCGGGCCAGCGCACGCCGGTCTTCCACCTCATGTCGGGCTGGCCGCGCTACACGTGGTACCTGCGGCTGCCGGGGACGTCGTCCCGGGGCTGGGCGGGCGTCGCGCGGCTCGAGGCCGCTGACGACTTGAGCGAGGAGGCGGCCATCGCGCTCGCCGACGCCACTGCGGCGGCCCTGCCGCCCTTGGGTTCGGCGGCGCACAAGGACGCGCGCGCCCCGCAGAACCTCACTCCGATCGCGGGGCTCGAGCGCCGCTTGAAGCGGATGCTGGGCGACCCGCGGCTGCTGCTGCGCTCGGTGCGGGCGGCGTCCAGGGAGACTGACGACCGGCCTTAGGGCCCGAACGTGCGAGCAGCCCCGGCGCCGTCGCGCCGGGGCTGCTCTGCGGGTCAGCGAACTCCGGGTCCGCTTGGGTTCGAGCTTAGAGGTGGATCAGTACCAGCCGTTGGACTCGCTGTGCGACCAGGCGCCGCACGGGCTGCCGTAGCGGCCTTCGATGTAGTCGAGACCCCAGGCGATCTGGGTGGCCGGGTTGGTCTCCCAGTCGTCGCCGTTGGCGGCCATCTTGTCGCCGGGGAGGGACTGCGGGATGCCGTAGGCGCCCGAACCGGAGTTGTAGGCGCTCTCGTCCCAGCCGGACTCCCGGTCCCACAGGTCGACGAGGCAGCCGACCTCGTTCATGTCCCAGCCGGCCTCGAGGGTCATGGTGCAGCCGATGGCCTTGTTGCCGGAGTATTCGGAGCAGTCGGCGGCGATGTCGACGCTGCCGCCGCCGTCGGAGGACTCGGAGGTCTCCTCTTCGGCGGGTTCGGGCTCGGGTTCGGGTTCGGGGACCTCGGCGGGCTCGGTCTTCTCGGTGGGCTCGACCGCGGCGGCCTCCTTGACGGGGAGGATGCTGTCCATCGGCGCGACCTGGTCCCACTGGCGCTCGGCGTCGCCGGCGTCGGCGACGATCTCGGCGGCGAGCAGTTCCTCGGCGGTGGGGTCGTCGGTGCTGATGATGGCGGCGCTCGCGCTGCTGGCGGAGCCGACGGCGAAGAGGACGGCGGCGGCGGACACGAGGACGCGTTTGCGGGCGGGGTGCCGCTCGGGGTCTTCGGCTCGGTGCCGCGCACGGGAGGTCTGCATGCGGGTGAACATCGGGGCAACCCTAGGGGTGCGAAACCGAGCGGTCGTACCGCTCGGTAATCGCACCAATACGGCACATCTCCACATGCGAGCGAAGCTATCGGGTGCCTGGTTCGCCCGATAGCGACGGTATCGCGCCGGAAGTCGCCGTCCTCCTGGGACCGGGGCACCGGGACTCCCCCGAACGGCCCATTGACACCGCGACGCCCCGGCAGACCTTCTTCCACGCAGGTCTAGTGAGATCAATGTCATAAAGGACCGCTAACATGCCCGTATTGCCCGGAAAGCACGGAACCGGCCCCACCGGGAGGCGGGGCCGGTTCGCGTCTCGCGCGGCGCCTATTTGGTCGGCGACTCGCCGGGGGTCGCGGACTCGGCCGCCTCGGGACTCGTCTCCTGCCCCGAAGGCGTCTCCCCCGCGGTCGGCTCGGCGTCCGCGGACGGGCGCTCGGTCGCCGCCCCCGCCTCGGACGTGGGCGAATCGCCGGAGGGCATGGTCGCGGCGTCGTCCTGCGGGGCGCACAGCGGGTACTGGTAGCCGAGGTTCTCGTCGTACGCGTACCCCGTCTCCTCCTCCGGCGGTGCCGTCGCGAACGGGTCGCCGGGCGTGGTCGGGCAGCGGCTCGGGTCGCCCAGGTAGAGCGGGCTGCCGTTCTGGTCGAACAGGTACACGCCGGTGAGCAGGTTGCCGTTCTCGTCGTAGACGTAGAGGTCGCTGATGTACTCGTACTCGGACCCGTCGTCGATGTACTGGGTCTCGACGAACCGCGTCGGAATCGCGCCCGTGATCATCCAGGAGAACTGGTAGCCCGCCAGCGCGACGATCGCGATCCCGCCCGCGATCATCCAGCGGCGGCGCCGGCCGCGCCATTCGAGGGACTTGGCGCCCAGGCGCATCGAGGCCCAGACGCAGACCAGCAGCACGGCGATCATGAGCAGCAGACCGGGGAGCGATCCGATGATCGAGTACCCGGTGACGCCGAACTGGGCGGACGCGAGCCAGTAGACGAAGAGGGCCGTGACGATCGCGCCGCGCAGGACCCACCAGCCGGGGCGGAGGCGTTCGCGCAGTTCGCCCGCGTCGGCGTACCCGGTGCTCACGGCGTACTTGTCGGCGGCGGTCTTCAGGCGGCCGAGGGCCGGGGCGGCGGTGTCGGCGAACTTGCGGCGCATGCGGACGGCGACCGGTTCCTTGTCGACCTCGGCGGTGTCGCGGAGTTCGCGGGCGTAGGCCTCGGGGCTGCCGAGGAGGTCGCGGAGCGACGCGCCCGGTTCGAGGTCGGCGGCGACCTCGGACAGGTGGGCGTCCAGTTCGGACATCAGGTCCTGCCTGATGTGCGAGGGCAGGTCGTTCAGGTGCCGCTCGACCGCGGTCAGGTACGACGCGATCTCCGTGGACCGGTCGGGTGTGGTCGTCATGGTGCTGCCCTTCTCGGCTGACCTTCAAGCTGCGGTGTCAGTGGTGCGATGCTCATGATGTGTAGACCGCCCGCGGCGACGGCGGCGTTGCACGGTCCTCCTGGAAAGCCTCCAGGGCGGGGCTGTATCCGAGGACGGCGACGGCGAGCCGGTCGGGGCTGCCGAGGCGGTGCTCCAGGGTCTCGCCGGGTCGCAGGTCCGAGGCGACGTCGGCGAGGTGGGCGCGCAGTCCGGCGGCGAGGTCCTCGCGGATCTCCTCGAGCAGGACGGCGAGGTGGTGCTCGACCGAGGCGCGGTAGGCGGCGATCACGTCGGTCGGCGTAGGGGCGTCGGTCATGGTCAACCTTTCGTGGGCACGTCGAACAGCACTCGCATCTTGGTGCTCACGTCCTCCCAGGCCTCGCGCGCCTGGCGCAGGTACTTCCGGCCGGGTTCGGTGAGCGAGTAGTACTTGCGGTGCGGGCCCGATTCGCTCGGCTGCACGTAGGTGGACAGGTAGCCCGCCCGGTAGAGCCGCCGGAGCGTGCCGTAGACCGAGGCGTCGCCGAGATCGTCGAAGCCCGCGGCGCGGAGCCGGTTGAGGATCTCGTACCCGTATCCGTCCTGGCGTTCGAGCACGCGCAGCACGATGATGTCGAGCAGGCCCTTGAGCAGTTGCGATCGGTCCACGCTATCCACAGTACCATGCAATGCACAGTAGTGGACGCGTGCAAACGCGAGCGGCCCCGTCGTCGCCGACGGGGCCGTTTCGCTTGCCGTGCTTAGAGGGTCGCGCGGGCCGCGCGCAGGCGCGCGAGGCTCACGTCCTTGCCCAGGAGCTCCATGGACTCGTACAGCGGCGGCGACACGGTCTTGCCGCTGATCGCCACGCGCACGGGGCCGAAGGCCTTGCGGGGCTTGAGGCCCATGCCGTCCACGAGGGCGGCCTTCAGGGCCTCCTCGATCGCCCCGGTGGTCCAGTCGATGCCCTCGAGCGCCGCGATGGAGGCGTCGAGCACCTGCGCCGCGTCGTCCTTGAAGGTCTTCTTCGCGCTGTCCTCGTCGAGCGCCACCTCGGTGCCGCAGAACAGGAACCGCAGCATCTCCACGGCCTGCGCGAGCGTCGCGCACCGCTCCTGCACCAGCGGCACGGCCACTTCGAGCACATGCGCCTCCGCCGCAGTGACGTCGGCGCCGAGCAGCCCCGCGTCCTGCAGGCGCGGCACAAGCATCCCGATCAGCTCGTCGGTGTCGACCGCACGGAAGTGGTCCGAGCAGATCGCGTCGAACTTCTTCTCGTCGAACCTCGCCGGGTTCGACTTCACGTCGTGCAGGTCGAAGGCCTCCAGGAACTCCGCGACGGTGAACACGTCGCGGTCGCCCGAGATCGACCAGCCGAGGGTCGCCACGTAGTTGAGCACGCCCTCGGGCAGGTACCCGGCCTCCTTGTACTGCAGGAGGTTCGAGCGCGGGTCGCGCTTGGACATCTTCTTGCCGCGCTCGTCCACGATGAGCGGCAGGTGCGCGTACTCGGGCTCGGCGTCGGCGATGCCCAGCTCCACGAGGGCGCGCCACATGACGATCTGGCGCGGCGTCGAGGGCATGAGGTCCTCACCGCGGGTGACCATGTTGACCTTCATGATCGCGTCGTCCACCGGGTTGGTGAGCGTGTACAGCGGCGAGCCGTCGCCGCGTGCGATCACGTAGTCGGGCACCGTGCCGGCCGGGGTCGTGACGTCGCCGCGCACCGCGTCGCGGAAGGTGATGTCCTCGTTCGGCATCCGCATCCGGTACACCGGGTTGCGGCCCTCGGCGCGGAAGGCGGCCTTCTGCTCGTCGGTGAGGTCGCGGTCGAAGTTGTCGTAGCCGAGCTTCGGGTCGCGCCCGGCGGCGCGGTGGCGGGCCTCGACCTCATCGTTCGTCGAGAACGCCTCGTAGGCGTAGCCGCCGTCCAGGAGCCGCTTGATCACGTCGGCGTACACGTCCAGGCGCTGCGACTGCCGGTAGGGCGCGTACGGGCCGCCGATGTCGGGCCCCTCGTCCCAGGTCATGCCCAGCCACGAGAGCGCCTCGAGCAGCTGGTCGTACGACTCCTCGGTGTCGCGCGCCGCGTCGGTGTCCTCGATGCGGAACACGAACTCGCCGCCCTTGGCCCGGGCGTAGCCCCACGAGAACAGGCAGGTGCGCACCAGGCCCACGTGCGGGGACCCGGTCGGGCTGGGACAGAAGCGGGTGCGGACGTTACTCACTGGGAACCACCTTGTTGGACAGCGTGCCGATGCCGGCGATGGAAACGGAGACGGTCTCGCCGGCCTGGAGCGGGCCCACGCCGGCGGGCGTGCCGGTGAGCACCACGTCGCCCGGCAGCAGGGTCATCACCTGCGACACGTAGGCGACGATCGCGGCCGGGTCGAAGACCATGTCCTTGGTCGAGCCGAGCTGGCGCACCTCGCCGTTGACCTCGCAGCGGACCTCGGCGTCGGCCATGTCGACCTCCGGGCTCGTCTCGATCCACGGCCCGATCGGGCAGAACGAGTCGAAGCCCTTGGCGCGCGTGAACTGCACGTCCTGGCGCTGGATGTCGCGGGCGGTCACGTCGTTGGCGCAGGTGTATCCGTAGATCGCGCCCTTGGCGGCCTCGCGGTCGAGGCCGCGGGCCCCGTGCAGGCCGATGACGACGGCCAGCTCGGCCTCGTGCTCGACCTGGTCGGACACGGCCGGGAGCCGGATGGCCTCGCTCGGGCCGATCACCGAAGTGGAGGGCTTGAGGAAGATCAAGGGCTCCTTGGGAACCTCGTTGCCCAGCTCGGCGGCGTGGTCGGCGTAGTTGCGCCCGACGCACACCACCTTGGAGGGAAGGATCGGGGCGAGCAGCCGCACGTCCTCGAGCGCCCAGCGCTGGCCGGTGAGCTTGATCTGCGCGAACGGGTGGCCCTCGATCTCGGCGGCGGTGGCCCCGGGGCCCTCGCCTTCCAGGACGGCGAACGACATGCCGGTCGGTTGAGCGATCCGCGCGATCCGCACAGTCGGCCCCTCTCTGAGACTGGTTCGAAACCTTGCGGCCTCAGCTTAGTTCGGGGTCGGAGCGGGATCGACGCACTATCGTGCGGAGCGCGATCGAGTCACGCAGTCGCGCGGAGCGCGGTCGAACCGCGCAGTGTGCGGAGCGGCGGCGGTGCTGCGGCGCTAGCGGACTAGCAGGAAGATGCCGCCGATGATGACGACGCCGACGAGCGCGCCGACGACGATGCCCATGCCGAGGCGGCGGACCGATCCGAACAGGCCGATGAGGAAGCCGAGCACGCAGGTCAGCGGCGCGGCAACGAGGAGGGAGATGGCGGTGGCGCCGAAGCGGACCTTCATGGTCTCGCCGATGTCGCCCACGAGCGCGAAGCCGAAGCCGAATGCGGCGATCACGAGGATCACGAGGCCGAGGAAGAAACCGGACATGAAGCGGCGGCGCCCATACACGGCCGAATCCGCGGCCATGGCCGCCGCGCGGGCACGATCGGTCTTGTAGGAAGTCACACCTCAACTCTAGTACGCCCGCACCAACGGCGCGGCCACGGCATTCACTGGGATACGGGCCCTGCGGGCGCGGCACGCGGGCGCCGTCTCCTTTGGAAACCGCCGAGGCCCATGCATCGAGCGTCACCTCACCGTGACGCGCCGTGCCCAATGCCTGGTGCCGCGCGAATTGCGTGCAAGACTGCCGTATGCGTCGTTTGATCACACTCTTCGTACTGCTTGGGGCCCTGTTCATCGCGCAGGCGCCCGCCGGAGCGATCGACTCCAGCCTCCCGCAGTCCACTGCGTCGTTCAACGACCAGGTCTACAAAGTGGCCTATGACGGCGATGTCGTCTATTCGGGCGGTATCTTCACCCGCGCCCGCAACACGGACGGTGCGTTCGCGAACCGCACGTACCTCGCGGCCGTGAATTCGACCACGGGGGCGCTCCTGCCGTTCGCGCCGGCCCTGAACGGCGCGGTCCACGAGGTCAAGACCTCCAGGGACCACCTGTACATCGCCGGGAAGTTCACGCAGGTCGACGGGGTCGCCCGGTCCCGCGTGGCCCGGTTCTGGCTCGACAGCGGGAAGCTCGACACGGCCTGGAACCCGAAGCCGTCGGCCACCGTGTACTCGATCGAGCCGGTCGGCTCCACGGTCTACCTGGGCGGCACGTTCACGTCGGTCGGCGGCTTCGCGCAGCCGGCGCTCGCGGCCGTCTCCGCCGTCAACGGCGCGCCCGTCACCACGTTCGTGCCCAAGGTCGCCGAGGGCGGGGTGCGCGACCTCCAGTTCGGCCACGACCGCCTGTACGTCGCGGGGTCGTTCGCGACGCTCGGCGGCGAGAAGCAGTACGGGAAGCTCGGTGCGGTCAACCCGTCCACGGGCGCGGTCGACACGTCGTTCGTCTCCAAGGTGTACGTCCTCACCCGCGAGGTCGAGGTCGCCGGGGACCGCGTGTACGCGGCTCTGGACGGGCGCGGCGGCGAGATCCGGGCGTTCACCCGCAGCGGCGAGTCGCTCTGGTACCAGGCGGTCGACGGCGGCATGCAGACCGTCGAGGTCTGGGGCAGCACCGTGATCGGCGGCGGCCACTTCGACAAGGCCTGCGTCACCAACCACGCCGGGCCCCTGGGCCAGTGCGTGGACGGCGTGCGCGCCGAGCGCGGGAAGCTCCTCGCGGTCGACATGAACGGGAAGCTCCTGGACTGGAACCCGGCCGCGAACGGCGTCGTCGGCGCCTGGGACGCGACCGCGCACCCGTCGGGCACGAACCTGACGGTGGGCGGCTCGTTCACGACCTTCGGGGGCGGCACGCAGGAGCAGAAGCGCCTGGCGGTCTTCGACTAGGGGCCACGGCAAAGGGCCCGACCTCCGCGAGCGCTCGTCGCGGAAGTCGGGCCCTTTCACTCGCCTGCCGCACGATCGGCGCGGTGCAGGCGCGGACCCGGTCTCGTGGACCGGGCCGTGTCAGTGCCGTGCGGCGCCGTTCATGGGGCGCCGCGCGGTCCGGTGGGAGTTCAGGACTTGGAGGAACCCCGCCGGTTGAGTCCGTACGCGAGGCCGTCGGCCAGCGCGTTCCAGGAGGCCTCGATGAGGTTGGGGGCCACGCCGACCGTGGTCCACTCGGATTCGCCGTCGCTCATGGAGACGAGGACGCGGGTGACCGCGTCGGTGCCCTTGGAGCCGGCGAGGATGCGGACCTTGAAGTCGGAGAGGGTGAGCTCGGCCAGGCGCGGGTGGCGGGCGGCCAGGGCGCTGCGCAGCGCCGCGTCGAGCGCGTTGACCGGGCCGTTGCCCTGGGCGGTGGCGATGACGCGCTCACCGTCGACGTCGACGCGCACGGTGGCCTCGGCGACGGTGACGGCGCTGGGGTCGTGGTCGACGATGACGCGGTAGGTGTCGAGTTGGAACGGCCGGGGCAGGCCGCCTTCGACCTCGTCGCGCACGAGCAGTTCGAAGGACGCGTCGGCGGCCTCGAAGGACCAGCCCTTGGACTCGAGCTCTTTGACGCGCTTGGTGATGCGGTCGAGTGCGGCTTTGTCCCCGGAGAGGTCGATGCCCAGTTCGCGGCCTTTGAGTTCGACGGAGGCGCGCCCGGCCATCTCGGTGACGAGGATGCGCATGTCGTTGCCGACGACGACGGGGTCGACGTGGTTGTACAGGGCCGGGTCGGCCTTGATCGCGGAGGCGTGGATGCCGGCCTTGTGCGCGAACGCGGCGTGGCCGGTGTAGGGGGCGTGCTCGTCGGGGGTCATGTTGGCGATCTCGGCGATCGCGTGGGAGATGCGGGTGAGCTGCGCGAGGCCGCCTTCGGGCAGGACCTTGAGGCCGAGCTTTGTCTCCAGGTTCGCGACCACGGAGAACAGGTTGGCGTTGCCGGGGCGCTCGCCGTAGCCGTTGGCGGTGCCCTGGACGTGCATGACGCCGGCCTGGACGGCGGCGAGGGTGTTGGCGACGGCGCAGCCGGTGTCGTTCTGGGCGTGCATGCCCAGGCGTACGCGCTCGCGCGGGAGGACCGCTTCGAGGCGGGTGCGCAGGGAGGTGACGACGGCGGTGATGTCGGAGGGGATGGAGCCGCCGTTGGTGTCGCAGAGGACGACCGCTTCGGCGCCGGCCTCGAGGGCGGTGCGGACGACGAGGCTGGCGTACTCGGGGTCGTGGCGGAAGCCGTCGAAGAAGTGCTCGCAGTCGATGAAGACCTGGCGGTCCTGCTCGCGGCCGGTGCGCACCGAGTCGGCGATCATCGCGAGGTTCTCTTCGGGGGTGGTCTTGAGGGCCTGCTCGACGTGGCGCATGTCGGACTTGGCGACCAGGCAGAGCACGGGGGCGCGCGAGTCGAGGAGGGCTTGGAAGCCGGGGTCCTCGGCGGCGCTCGTACCGGCGCGGCGGGTCATGCCGAAGGCGACGAGCTTGGCGTGCTTGAAGTTCAGCTCCTCCGCAGCGCGGGCGAAGAACTCCGTGTCCGAGGGGATCGCGCCGGGCCAGCCGCCCTCGATGTAGTCGACGCCGAGTTCGTCGAGGAGTTCGGCGACGGCGAGCTTGTCGGCGACGGAGTAGCGGAGGCCCTCCATCTGCGCGCCGTCACGGAGTGTGGTGTCGAAGACGTGGAAGTCCCCGCCGCCGTTCGCAGGTTCGCTGCCGTGGTGCGGTTCTGGTTGCGTCACTTGGTGCTCCAGGTTTCTACTTTTTTGGCACGGCCGCTGCGGGGCCTACCTGAACGTTCGTTTGCCCTGAACGAAAAAGACCCCCTGCGGGCGGCAGGAGGTCTGGCGTTCGGCGGGAGCATCTAACGGCGGTGCTCCGCGGAACGCCCGCAGCTAATCATGAGCTGGAAGGTCACGAAAAGTAGTATGCCACCGGCCGTGGACCCGAACCACCATTTCCCGCATCGTGGGATTCAGTGTGTCGTGACCGTCGATCGCGTTGCGCGGGGCCGTGCGCTTGCGCGCCTTGGCCTCTCACCAGTCCGAGCGGAGCGCGCGGCGGCGCTGCCACCACAGGACGAGGGCCGCACCGCCGGCGAGGGCCACGGCCCCGCCGCCGATCCCGAGGCCGAGCCCGGCGCCCGTGGTCGGCAGCGTCGGCTTCGGCGACTCGGACGCGGCCGGGACGGACGGGCTCTCACTCGGCGCGGGCGACGAGGGCGGCGGCGACGACGGCGGGTTGACCGGCGGGGCTTCGAACAGCCACTCCTGGAAGTGCCTGCTGGCGCCGGTCTCGGGCTTCACCGCGAGGACCTCGGCGCCCTCCTCCGCGTCGGACCCGTCCGCCAGGCCGAGGAAGTAGCCGTCGGCGGTGACGAAGCGGAAGTCGCTGTGGGAGGGCAGGGGGTCGAAGACGAGCTCCCAGGAGATCGCGTCGGCGCATTCGATGAGGAACACGGGCGCGGTCTCGCCGCCGCCGCCGGTGTCGGCGCTCAGGCACCGGCCCGAGTCGTCGTGCACGAGCTGGTACGCGCCGAGCCCCTGCAGCGCCTCGACGGCCACGAGCCGCCACAGGTGGTGGTCGGCCGTCAGACGGGCGCCGTCCTCGGACGCCGCCAGCGGGAGGGTCGGGTGGTCCTTGAGATAGACCTTCACGGCGCCCGAGGGCACGTTCTGGGCCTGTGCGGTGCCGCCGAAGGCGGTCGCGATCAGGCAGGCGGCGGCGACAGCGGCCGCCTGAAGCATCGGGAATCTCATCTTCGAATTAGATCAAATGAGACATACTTGCCTTTTTCCACTCCGAAGCGCGTCTTCCACGTCACTAGGCGTGACCAAAGGTCAGCCGGTGGCCTGCGGCCCGACACTCCCGCGGATCTCGCTCGCCGCGTCCCCGGCCGCGCGCAACCGGTCCGCGGCGTCGGTGAGCAGGTCCAGCGTCTCGTCCGAACGATGCGCCGACAGCGCCTGCTGGAGCCCGATCGAACCCGCCAGGCACTCCCCCGCCGCACTCACCATGTCCTCATAGGCGGCCACGCCCGCTTCCAGGCGCTCCACCATCCGGTCCAGGTTCGCCCCCAGACCGGCCCGCTTCACCTCCGGCGCGATCGCGATCGCCGCCTCGACGTCCTTGACGCCCAAGGCGAGCCGGTACAGCTCCTGCCCGGCCTTCGACGCCCCCGCGAGGATCGCCACCGCCTCGACATTCCCTTCGAGACGGTTCGCCATCTGCTCGGCGGCCACAGAGGCCCGCTCCAACCGCTCGTACGGCGGCAGCGCCCGGCTCCCCCGGAACCGCGCCCGGATCCGCCCGCGCCGGATCGCCTCGGCCGTCTCACCGAACAGGCCCTGCGCCTCCTTCGCCAGCTTCGCCGGGCCGTGCAGCTCCAAGGAGACGCGCTCGGCGGCGGGAAGCGCACGGGCCAGGCGCCGGTAGTCGAACCACCGGACCACCGCCATCGCGGTCGAGAACCCCGCGATCGTCACCCAGACGCCGTCCGCCGCACCGAGACCGGCATAGGGCACGAAGAAGGCGCTGCCGGCGGCAGCGCCTCCCGCAATGGTGGTCCAGGACTTGGCGGAGGACAGCCGCGAGCGCAGGCGCTTGAACGCGCGCTTGCGGTCCTTAGCGTCCACCGGCAGTCCTCTCAGATCAGCTCTTGGCCTTGTCGGCTTCGGCCTCGGGCTCGGCCGTGCCGTCGTCGTTGCCCAGCGACGCGCGGATGTCCGCGAGGCGGGCGCTGGTGACCGACTCCTTCGACTCGATCGCCGGGCTCGCCTTGCCGCCCGAGAGCTGCTCGCCCTCCAGCGACGCGCGGATCTGGTCCAGGCGCGAGGCGCCCGCCATGTCCCGCGTGGCCCGGTTGACCTCCAGGAGGCGACCCTCCACCGAGTTCGAGGCGAGCTCGGCGCGGCCCATGGCGTTGGAGTAGCGGCCCTCGATCTTGTCGCGGATCTCGTCGAAGTTCGGCACGTTGCCGGGGGCGGCGGTCTGCGACATCGACTCGAGCGAGGAGGCGATCGTCTCCTGCATCTTGGCCTGCTCGAGCTGGCCGAGCAGCTTCGTGCGCTCCTGCAGCTTCTGCTGCAGGATCATCTGGTTGTTCTCGACGGCCTTCTTGGCCTGGTCCGCAGCGGTGAGCGCCTGGTCGTGCATCACCTTCATGTCCTCGAGGGACTGTTCGGTGGAGACCAGCTGACCGGCGAGGATCTCGGCGGTCGACTCGAACTGCTGCGCCTTCGCCTCGTCGCCGTCGGCGCGGGCCTTGTCCGCGAGCACGAGCGCCTGGCGGGCCTGCGCCTGCAGACGCTCCACCTCGGACATCGAGCGGTTGAGCTTCATCTCCAGCTGACGCTGGTTCCCGATCACGGACGCCGCCTGCCCCACCAGCGCCTGGTGCTGCTTCTGGGCTTCTTCAATCGCCTGCTGGATCTGGATCTTGGGGTCGGCGTGCTCATCGATCTTCGCACCGAAGAGCGCCATCATGTATTTCCAGCCCTTGACGAACGGATTGGCCATTATCGGGGTCCTTCCGGTGATTGCTACGCCGACATGCCTCTAGTGTCGGACATCGGCGCCACATGCGTGGGACAGGGTGACGCCTCAATCGCCAAAACTACATCATCAGCGGATTTCAAGCCGCCGCGCGGACCACCGAATCGGTCACCTCACCACGACGGTGCCGAGAGCGGACCTGCGCGATCGAAGCGGGCGCCGCCGACAGGGCGCGACGCCGCCGGGCGACCTCCTCCTGGACGTCGCTCAAAGGCTCGGCCTTGTCCCGCGGCCGCGGCAGCACCGCCACCTGACGGCCCTGCGCCAGCGCCTCGCGCCCCAGGGTCTCCGCCTCACCGCGCTCGTGGACGGCGACCTCGCGCGAGACCTCCGCCAGCACCTCGGACAGGCGCACCTGCAGGGCCCCGCACACCGAAGCGAGCAGCTCGCTCGACGGTTCCTTATGGCCCCGCTCGATCTCCGAGAGGTATCCCAGACTCACATTGGCCTGCTTCGACACGTCCCGCAGCGTCCGCTTCTGCGCGCGGCGGCGGCGCCGCAGGGTCTCTCCCAGCAGTTCCCGCAACAACACCATGAGATTCTCCTCCGCGCCGCGATAGCTCACATGAGCTTAGGTGGGTTCCGCAAGCCTATCTCGTCCGGTTCGGCTCGCTCTTCTTCGTTTTGAATGCTTTCCAGAGGTAATCCATTCCCGTCGCCACCGTGAGGACGAGCGCGGCCCCCATCAGCCACGGACCCACCGCGTCGAGCGGGGACGGCCAAGGCCACAGGTACCAGGCCACAGCCGTGATCTGCAGGACCGTCTTGAGCTTCCCGCCCCGGTCGGCCGCGATCACCGTGCGCCGCAGCACCGCCATCCGCAACGCCGTGATCCCGAGTTCACGCAGAAGGATGACCACGGTCACCCACCACGCCAGGTGGTCGTAGTAGCTCAAGAGGATCAGCGAGGCGCCGATGAGGATCTTGTCGGCGATCGGGTCCGCGAGCTTCCCGAAATCGGTGACCAGGCCGCGCGAGCGCGCCAGCCAGCCGTCCACGAAGTCCGTCGCCGAGATGAACACGAACAGCACGCAGGCGGCCATCCGCCACCCCGAGTGCTCCATCCCCGAGAGGACCACGAACACCGCGAAGACCGGCACCAGGAAGATCCGGGCCACCGTCACCACGTTCGCGATGTTCCACGGCGAGACCGGCGGGTCCTCAGTGGTCACCAGGCCTCCTCGACGATCTCCGCCACGAGGTCGACGCCGTGCGAGTCGATCACCTTCGCCGTCACGAAGTCGCCGGGCTCCAGGCCCTCGACTTCGCCCACGAGCGCGATCGTGCCGTCGACCTCCGGGGCCTGGTGCGCGCCCCGGCCGTCCACGCCGTCGTCCTCCACGGACTCGACCAGGACCTTCATGACCTCGCCCACGCGCTCGGCGGCGCGCTGGCTCACCAGCTCGTCGACGAGCATCGAGACGCGGGTGTGGCGCTCGGAGACGACGTCCTCGTCCACGTGCCCGTCGAGGTGCACCGCTTCGGTGCCGTCCTCGTCGGAGTAGGCGAACACGCCGGTGGAGTCGAGGCGGGCCTCCTCGAGGAAGCCCATGAGCTCCTCGACGTCCTCTTCGGTCTCGCCGGGGAAGCCGACGATGACGTTGGTGCGGGCCCCGGCGAGCGGGTCGACGTCGCGGATCTGCTTGAGCAGCGCCAGGAAGTTCTCGGTGGAGCCGAACCGGCGCATGCGGCGCAGCACCTTCGCGGAGGAGTGCTGGAACGAGAGGTCGAAGTACGGCACGACCTTCTCGGTGCGCTGCATCGCCTCGATGAGGCTGGGGCGCAGCTCGGCGGGCTGCAGGTAGGAGAGGCGGATCCACTCGATGCCGTCGATCGCGGACATGCCCTCCAGCAGGTGCTCCAGCGCCTGGGAGTCGGCGAGGTCCTTGCCGTAGGAGGTGGTGTTCTCGGAGACGAGGTTGAGCTCCTTGACGCCTTCGGAGGCGAGCCAGGCGGCCTCGGCGAGGATCTCCTCGGGCGTGCGGGAGACGAACGAGCCGCGGAAGGACGGGATCGCGCAGAAGGTGCAGCGGCGGTCGCAGCCGGAGGCGAGCTTGAGGTTCGCGACGGGGCCGTCGGTGAGCCGCTTGCGCACGACCGCGAGGTGCTGCGGGGCGCCGGCCCCGAGGGTCGCGGCGTCGGCCTGGGAGGCGCGGGAGTGGCCGGGCACGACGGCGGCGGCGCTCTGGCGCGCGGCCGGGGCCAGCGGCAGGAGCTTGCGGCGGTCGGACGGCTGGTGGGACTCGACCGAGCGCCCGGCGAGGATGTCGTCCAGGCGGGCGGCCATGTCCGGGTAGTGGTCGAAGCCGAGCACGGCGTCGGCCTCGGGCAGGCTCTCGGCCAGCTCGCGGCCGTATCGCTCGGCCATGCAGCCGGTCGCGACGACCTTGGCGCCGGTGGAGGAGGCGTCGAGGAGGACGTCGATGGACTCGGTCTTCGCCTGCTCGATGAAACCGCAGGTGTTGACCATGACGACGTCGGCGTTCTCGCCGTCGTCGCTGATGCGCCAACCGCCGGCGGCGAGGCGGGCGGCCAGCTCCTCGGAGTCGGTCTCGTTGCGGGCGCAGCCGAGGGTCAAGAGCGCGACGCTCTTGCCGGCTTCGCGTGCGGTCGAATCCTCGGAACGGGTCGAATGAGCTGCAGACACCAGGAAAGCGTACCTACCGGCGGGCCGCGAATGCCCCCGGCGGCGGGCCGGGCCACAGTGACCCTGGTCGGCGGGGTGACCGGCGTTACTCCGGGCGTCGCTATCGACCGGTTATGAGTCGGTTACGGAACGGACAATCCGGTCCTTTCAGTGCCCGTCTGCGCAGGGGCAACAGTGCATCGCCGCACCTGGTGGCCATACCCTAGGCTTGCGCTATGTCCCTCAAAGACATCGCCCCAGCCCATCGCCCCGCCCTTCGACGATCCGCGTTCGCGCTGCTCGCCTCGATCGCGGTGATGACGGTCGCCGCCTGCGGCGCCCCGCCCACCGGCACGCTCCACACGCGCGCCGGCTACACGCTCACCAGCGACGAGGTCCCGGTCTCGGTGTGCCCCGAAGGCGACGCGTCCCGGTTCGTCGACGACGAGGGCCTGCTCATCGGCGCCCACTTCGCGCTCCGCGTCGAGTGCGTCGCGTCGTTCGACGCCCTGCCCGAGGGCTTCGAGTTCGACTACCTCTTCGGCGAGGACCCGAGCCTGTACTCGCCCCAGCCGGGATACGAGTTCACGCTCATCCAGTTCTCGAGCGAGCCCGGTGTCGAGGCGCCGTTCAACGCCGAGGCCGGCGAGCTGGCCGCGACGCTCAAGGTCGGCGAGCAGACCTGGGACTTCGACGGCGAGGTGCCCGCCCCCGGCGAGGTCTTCTTCACCGTCGCCAAGAAGGACGCCCCGGTCACGCTCGAAGTGGTCGACGTCGAACGCGCCCAGACCATGGACCTGCGCGCACGCACGCGCGACGGACTCATCCAGGCGCTGTACACCGGCAACTCCGTGGCCGAGTCCGAAGTGGTCGAAGGCAAGGTGAGCGGCTCCGCCACCCGCGGCAGCTACGAGTACTCCTTCGACGACTGGCGCTACCAGACCCAGTTCTTCATGTCCCGCGAGGCCTTCCGGCCCGGCGCGGGCTGGGTCGCCGAACCTGACCGGGCGCTGATCACCGTCGAGTTCGGCTGGCTCCAATCGGCCAACGGCCTCGAATGGCCCATCGACGTCAACGACGCGTTCAAGATCGCGGACGCCGACGGCACGCTCACGCCGCTCTCCTCCGAGCACGTGGACGAGGACCTGACCGACGCCGTCTGGCGCACGTACACCTTCACGTACGACGTGCCCGCCGAGTCGCTCGACTACACGATCAGCTTCCACCCCAAGGGCCCGGTCAAGTGGCCCGCGGAGGACATCGACATGCCGATCACCGGCGACAAGAACCACGAACTCGCCGTCAGCTTCGCCTAGACGGCAACGCGAAGGGCCGGTCCACTGCGGACCGGCCCTTCGCGCATCGTCAGCCCTGGAGCGAGGCGATCACGCCGTCCAGCTCGTCGGGTTTCACCAGCACATCGCGGGCCTTCGTCCCCTCCGAGGGGCCCACGACACCGCGGGTCTCCATGAGGTCCATGAGCCGCCCGGCCTTCGCGAAGCCCACGCGCAGTTTGCGCTGCAGCATCGAAGTCGAACCGAACTGGGTGGTCACGACCTGCTCGATCGCCTGGATGAGCAGTTCGAGGTCGTCGCCGATGTCAGGGTCGATGTCGCGCGTCGAGCCCGGGGTCGCGGTGACCTCCTCGATGAACTGCGGCTCCATCTGGGACTTCACATGCTCCACGACCGCCTCGATCTCGGCGTCGCTGACCCACGCGCCCTGGATGCGCTCGGGCTTGGACGCGCCCATCGGCAGGAAGAGCCCGTCTCCGCGGCCGACGAGCTTCTCCGCGCCCGGCTGGTCGAGGATTACCCGCGAGTCCGCCAGCGACGACGTCGAGAACGCCAGGCGCGAGGGCACGTTCGCCTTGATGAGGCCGGTGACCACGTCCACCGAGGGCCGCTGCGTGGCGAGCACCAGGTGGATGCCGGCCGCGCGGGCCAGCTGGGTGATGCGGACGACCGACTCCTCGACGTCCCTGGCCGCCACCATCATGAGGTCCGCCAGTTCGTCCACGATCACCAGCAGGTACGGGTGCGGGCGCAGCTCCCGGCCCGAGGCCGGATCGGTCTTCAGCTCGCCCGAGCGCACCTTCCGGTTGAAGTCGTCCACATGGCGCACACCGGCCTTCGCAAGGTCCTCGTAGCGCATGTCCATCTCCTTCACCACCCACTGGAGGGCGTCGGACGCCTTCTTCGGGTTGGTGACGATGGGATGGACGAGGTGCGGCACGCCCTCGTAGTTGGTGAGCTCGACCCGCTTGGGGTCGATGAGGAGCAGTCGCACCTGCTCAGGCGTGGCCCGCACCAGCATCGACACCAGCAAAGTATTGATGAGGCTCGATTTACCTGAGCCTGTGGCGCCGGCCACCAAGAGGTGCGGGGTCTTCGTCAGGTTGGTGAGGACGTAGCCGCCCTCGACGTCCTTGCCCAGGCCCACGATCATCGGGTGCGCGTCGGACTGCGCGAGCGGCGAGCGGAGCACGTCGCCCAGCGCCACGTCGTCGCGGTCGGTGTTCGGGATCTCGACGCCCACGGCGCTCTTGCCCGGGATCGGGTTGATGATGCGGATGTCGGAGCTCTTGACCGCGTACGCGATGTTCTTCGAGAGCTGGATGATCCGCTCGACCTTCACCGCCGGGCCCAGCTCGACCTCGTAGCGGGTCACCGTGGGGCCGCGCGTGAAGCCGGTGACCGCGGCGTCCACTTGGAACTGCGCGAACACCTCCTGCAGGGCGGCGATGACCGAGTCGTTGGCCTTGGAGCGCTTCTTGGCGGTCGGGCCGATCGGGAGCAGGTCCATCGACGGGAGCCGGTAGTCGCCGTCCATGGCCGCGCCGCCGTCCGACAGGGTCGGCTGCTCGATCCGCTTGGGCGGCGGCGAGTGCTTCGGCGGTTCGCGCACCGGCTCCGGTTCGGCGATCGGCGTGGAGTCGCGCGCCGACACGTGCTCGGAGTTGAGCTCCGGCACCTCCTCGGGCGCCAGGCGCGGCAGCACCGTCGTCGGACGGTGCACCCGGCGGGCCTCTTCCTCCTTGAGCCGCTTCGCTTCACGGCTCTCGGCGCGCGTCATGCGGGGAGTGGGCTCCTCGCCCTCCTCGTCGTCGTCCTCATAGGCGTCGACCCGGCCGGTCGCCAGGTCCCACAGGCGGCCGAGCTTGTACGGCACCTGGTTCAGCGGCGTCGCCGTCACCACCAGGACCCCGAAGAGCAGCAGCAGGATCAGCAGCGGGAACGCCACGTACGACGAGACGCCCAGCGCGAGGCCGCCGCCCACGATCCAGCCGATCTGGCCGCCCGCGACCATCCGCTCCCCCATGTCGGACGGCAGGCCCGAGATCAGGTGCAGCAGACCGAGGCTCGAGAGCCAGATCGAGGACCAGCCCACCAGCGAACGGCCGTGCGCGTCCTCGGGCGCCACCTGCCGCATCACGCGCAGTCCCCACAGGACCAGCAGCACCGGGAGCGCGCGCGTGGCGAGGCCCAGCAGCCAGTCGAGGATGAACGCGAGCCGCTCCCCGATGGGGCCGGCCACGTCGAACCAGACCGCGCAGGCCAGGACGATCGCGATGGCGATGAGGAAGAGCCCGAGGCCGTCTCGACGGTGCGCGGGATCGATGTCGCGGGCCGTGGCGGCCTCCTTGCCGACGGAACGGGCCATCCAGCCCGTAGAACGGGCGGTGCCGACCCAGAGGCCGCGCAGGCCGAGGCCCAGCGCTTCGAGCGGCCCGGGGACCGCGTCCATGCCTTTGCGCTTCGCGGCGGTCTTCTTGGCGGCCCGTTTTGCGGTGGTCTTCTTGGCGGTCTTCTTCGCCGCCTTGCGGGGGGCGGGCTTCGCGGGAGATCTGGCCGCGGAGGCGGCGGGCTTGCGGCGCGCCGCGGGTGCACTGCTCTTGCGGACCGCGCCCCCCTTGCGGGCGGCGCCGCCCGAACTGCCGCTCGTCCTGGCCATCATGCCCCATACGTTACCGCCCTCATCCCGAGCGGAGTCGGCCCGAAGGCAACCATGAAAACGGTTAATGTGACGGCATGTCGAAAACGATTCTGGTGACCGGCGCGGGCCGTGGACTCGGCCGCACCCTCGCCGAGCAGCTCACCGCGCGCGGCGACACGGTGATCGCGCACGCGCGCAGCGAGTCCGCTCTGGACGGTGTGTCGCACGACCGGAAGCTCGTGCTCGACCTGGCCGAGCCGGCGGGGATCGCGGACGCGGTGGCCGCACTCGGCCTCGAACGGCTCGACGCCGTGATCCACAATGCCGGGATCGCCCACCTCGGCGCCGTCGCCGAGCAGCCGCTCGAGCAGTGGGAGCGGACGCTCACGATCAACGTGACCGCCCCGGCCGAGCTGACCCGCGCCCTGCTCCCGGCCCTGCGCGCCGCGCGCGGCCACGTCGTCTTCGTCAACTCGGGTGCGGGGCTCAACGCGGGGCCGAAGTGGAGTTCGTACGCGGCGAGCAAGCATGCGCTGCGGGCGCTGGCGGATTCGCTGCGTGGCGAGGAGCAGCCCAACGGGGTGCGGGTGACCAGCGTGTACCCCTCGCATTTCGCCACGGACATGCAGCGCAGTGTGCGCGAGCAGTACGGCGCGGACTACGACCCGGCCCGCGCGACGAGCCCGGAGTCGATCGCGGCGACCATCATCGGCCTCCTCAACTCCCCCGAGGACATGGTGGTCAACGAGCTCCGCATCGAACCGCCGAACCCGCTGCCATTCCGCGCGAAAGGCTAGCAAATCCTGCTTTAAGCTGATAAATCCCCCTTAAGGGACCCCTGGCACAAAAATAGCGCGGGGGTACGACATCGCCCCTACACCCTTGTGACGCGAGTGAATCTCGCGACTGGCAAGCACCCTTTAGGATGTGGAACGGCATGCCCCATGTCCGACAAGGTGACCCGTCCTCACCATGATGCGCAGTTAGGTGTGATCACTCCTTTGAGCGACCCCGCAGCCCACTACTCTGCCCAACCTCAGCCGAGCCAGCCGCAGGCGCAGGCGCAGGCGCAGGCGCAGCCGGTCTACCAGCAGCTCCTCCCGAGCGGCCCGGACCGCCCGACGCCGATCGGACTCGGCCTCGCCGGGGCCGGCCTGCTGCTCATCGCGATCGGCTCCCTCATCCCGCAGGTCTCGTTCGGCGGCAGCGACGCCGACGAGGTCGGCGTCTTCGGGATCGACACGGCCGGGGTCGGCCTGCCCGGCCTCGCCCCCGCGCTCGTCCTCGCGGTCCTCGCCGGCTGGGCCGCCGCCGGCGTCAAGCCCGGACTCCAGTGGGCCGCCAAGCTCGGCGGCATCGGCCTGGCCGCGATCACCATCGCCGCCGCGCTCCACCCTGTCATCGAGTTCAACAACGCCTTCAGCAGCGAGGCCTGGGAGGACGCCGACATCGATGTGAAGGCCAGCGCCGGAGGCGGCATCTGGCTCTACATCCTGGCCGCCGCGCTCCTGGCCGCCAGCATCTTCCTCATGCGCTGGTCGCCGCCGAAGCAGCCCGCCCAGCCGCAGTACGCGCAGCAGCCGTACCAGCAGCAGCCGCCGCAGACCATGCAGATGACGGTCCAGCCGCAGCCCCCGCAGCAGCAACAGCCGGGCAACGCCTGGCCGGGCCACAACCCGCAGCAGTAGGCGTCGAGAAAGCGGCGGGGCCGCGTCCGATCGGACGCGGCCCCGCCGCTTTGCGTTCGCTTGCTTCGAGACGTGCGCGCCTCGGACTTCCGACTGCGCTGCTCGCGTCCTCATACTCCGAGACTGCGCCTCAGGCGTTCTCTCATACTCCGAGACTGCGCCTCATGCGTCCACTCATACCCCGAGACTGCGCCTCAAGCGTCCCCTCATACTTCGAGGACGTGCGGCACGATCATCGGGCGGCGGCGGTAGGTGTCGTTGACCCACTTGCCGACCGTGCGCCGCAGGATCTGCTGGAGCTGGTGCGGGTCGGTGATGCCGTCCACGGCGGCGCGCTCCATGGCGTCGTCGATGAGCGGCAGGACGCCGTCGAAGGCCTTGGGGTCCTCGGAGAACCCGCGCGCGGAGACCGTGGGGCCGCCGACGATCTTGCCGTTCTCGGAGTCGATGACCACCGTGGCCGCGATGAAGCCGCCGTCGCCGAGCATCCGGCGCTCGCTGAGCACCGGCTCGCCGACGTCGCCCACGGAGAGGCCGTCCACATAGATCAGGTTGTTCGGGACGTTCCCGACGAGCCGCGCGCGGCCGTCGATCAGGTCGACGACGTCGCCGTTCTCGATGACGATGACCTGGTCGGCCGGGACCCCGGACTCGATGGCGAGGCGCGCGTGCGCCTGGAGGTGCCGGGCCTCGCCGTGGACCGGGATCATGTTGGAGGGCTTGACGACGTTGAGCACGTACAGCAGCTCGCCCGCGGGGGCGTGGCCGGAGACGTGGACCTTCGCGACGTCCTTGTGGATCACGGTGGCGCCGGTGCGCGCGAGGCGGTTGATGACGCCGTACACGGCGGTCTCGTTGCCGGGCACGAGCGACGAGGCGAGGATGATCGTGTCGTCGGGCTCGACGGCGATGTGCCGGTGGTCGCCGGAGGCCATGCGGCCCAGGGCGCTCATCGGCTCGCCCTGCGAACCGGTGGACATGTAGACGATCTCGTCGGCGGGCAGGCGCACGGCCTCGTCCATGCTGACGAGGAGGCCTTCGGGGACCTCCATGAGGCCGAGGTCGCGGGCGATCGCCATGTTGCGGACCATGGAGCGGCCGACGAAGGCGACCTTGCGGCCGTGCGCGTAGGCGGCGTCCAGGACCTGCTGCACGCGGTGCACGTGGCTGGCGAAGGAGGCGACGATGATGCGGCCCTTGACGTCCTCGAAGAGCCGGTCGAGCACGGGCCCGATCTGGCGCTCGGAGGTCACGAAGCCGGGGATCTCGGCGTTCGTGGAGTCCGAGAGGAGCAGGTCGACGCCCTGGTCGCCGAGGCGGGCGAAGCCGGCGAGGTCGGTGATGCGGCCGTCGAGCGGGAGCTGGTCCATCTTGAAGTCGCCGGTGTGGAGCACCAGGCCGGCATCGGTGCGGATCGCGACGGCGAGCGCGTCCGGGATCGAGTGGTTGACGGCGAGGAACTCGCAGCCGAACGGCCCGAGCTGCAGCGTCTCGTTCTCGGCGACGACGATCCCGGCGGGCTTGATGCGGCGCTCGCGGAGTTTGGCCTCCACGAGGGCGACCGAGAACCTGGAGCCGACGACGGGGATGTCGTTCTTGTGCTCCAGGAGGTAGGGGATCGCGCCGATGTGGTCCTCGTGGCCGTGGGTGACGACGATGGCCTCGATGTCGTCGAGGCGGTCGAGGATCTGCGTGAAGTCCGGCAGGATCAGGTCGACGCCGGGCTGGTCGACGTCGGGGAAGAGCACCCCGCAGTCGACGATGAGCAGGCGCCCTTCGAACTCGAAGAGCGTCATGTTGCGTCCGATGGCGCCGAGTCCGCCGAGGGGGATGACGCGCAGCGCCCCTTCGGGGAGGGCGCCCGGGGCGCCGAGGTTCTTGGGTCGTGTCAGGCCCATCAGGCCTCCTTCAGGTCGGCGAGGGCGGTGGCGATGTCGGCGGCGAGCGCGTCGTCCGCGGGCAGGAGCGGCAGGCGGGGTTCGCCGGCGGGCACGCCCTGGCCGGCGAGTCCGGCCTTGACGGCGATGACCCCGGGTCCCCGTCCCATGAGGGCGGTGACGGCGGGCAGGAGCCGGTCGTTGATCTCGGAGGCCTTGGCCGTGTCGCCGTCGTCGTAGGCGTCGAACATGGCGTTGAGGTGCTTGCCGATGAGGTGGGCGACGACGGAGACGATGCCGACCTGGCCGGTGGCGTAGGCGGCGAGGTTGAGTTCGTCGACGCCGCAGTAGAAGGCGAGGCCGGTGGCGGCGCGGACGCGCTGGGCCTTGGCGAGGTCGCCGGTGGCGTCCTTGACGCTGATGATCCGGGTGTGCTCGGCGAGGCGCTGGAAGGTCTCCTCTTCGATGCCGATGACCGAGCGCGGGGGGATGTCGTAGAGCATGACCGGCAGGTCGGCGGCGTCGGCGATGGCGGTGAAGTGGGCGACGACGCCGGCCTGGGTGGGCTTGTTGTAGTAGGGGGTGACGAGCAGGAGCCCGTGGGCGCCGGCCTTCTCGGCGTCCTGGGCGAGGCGCACGGAGTGGCGGGTGTCGTAGGTGGAGGCCCCGGCGATGATGTGGGCGCGGTCGCCGACGGCTTCGAGGACGGTCTCCAGGACCTGGGTCTTCTCGGCGTCGGTGGTCGTGGGGGATTCGCCGGTGGTGCCGTTGACGACCAGGCCCTCGCAGCCCTGCTCGTCGACGAGGTGGCGCGCGAGGGCGGCGGTGCCGGGGACGTCGAGTTCGCCCGAGGGCGTGAACGGCGTGATCATGGCCGCGAGTGTTCGCCCGAAGGGGCGCGTTGCGTTGCGCATGTTGCTTTCACCAATGCTTGGTCCGGCGGCCGGGGCGCCTGCGCCCGGCCGCTCGCTGCGTTTGTAACTGTCTCAAGTTTTTTCGCCGCGCCACCTTGAAACGGCGCTCATGGGGCCTTGCGGGCCTGTGGTCGGCCCGCTCGGCGGTCCTTGCGAGCGTTGCCCGGTGGTGCGTGAAGTTGCCCGCGGCTCTAGCCCTCGGTGACGTAGGGGCTGGAGGCGACCTCGGTGCCGTCGTCGAGCTTCGTGATCTGGAAGTCGGCGAAGACGTTGGCGGCCTTCTCTTTGAGCTGCTTGAGGCATTCGATGGCCAGCGCCCGGATCTCGACGTCGGCGTGCTCGGAGGCGCGCATGGCGATGAAGTGCCGCCAGGCGCGGTAGTTGCCGGTCACGACGATGCGGGTCTCGGTGGCGTTGGGGAGTACTGAACGCGCCGCTTGGCGCGCTTGCTTTCGGCGCAGCGTGGGGTTGGCGACGTCGGCGAACTGCTTCTCGAGTCCTTCGAGGAGGTCGTTGTAGGCGCTCTGGGCGGCTTCGGCCGCGGCGAGGAAGCGCTGGTGCAGTTCGGGGTCGTTCGCGATGGCGTCGGGTTCGACCATGGCGGCGTCGCGTTCGGGGACGTAGCGCTGGGAGAGCTGGGAGTACGAGAAGTGGCGGTGGCGGATCAGCTCGTGCGTCAGGGAGCGGGAGATGCCGCTGAGGTAGAAGCTGACGGTGCCGTGCTCGAGGACCGAGAGGTGGCCGACCTGGAGGATGTGCTCGAGGTATCCGGCGTTCGTGGCGGTCTTGGGGTTGGGCTTCTTCCAGGACTGGTAGCAGGCGCGTCCGGCGAATTCGGCGAGGGCTTGGCCGCCGTCGGCGTCCGTCTCCCAGGGGACGTCGGCCGGGGACTCGAAGTGCGTCCAGGCGATGAGTTGGACGTCCATCGGTACGATTTCGGGCATCCCCGCTCCCCCTCGTTTCGTGTTCGGTGCCTGTTATTGCTGGTTCTCGACTCCCTGAGGGTACTCGGCTGCGGAGTGTGGTCCGGCACGCGCCCGGCTTCGGGGGGTGTCGGGTCGGTGTGCGGGTGGGGGTGGTGGTTCGGATCGCACTGTCTGGTTCTATGACGCCGCTTGACAGACGTCAGAAATGATGTCACCATGGTGTCATGGACTTGACGCCGTATATCGAATCGCTCCGCCGGAGCCTCACCGCTGCCGCCGCGCCCGGTGGCGAGGAAGCCGCGCGGACCGCTGAACTGCTGTCCGAGGCGCTCGACGCGGGGGCTCGCCTGGCGCTCATGGAAGCCCTTTCGGAGGCCGCCGCCGAGATCACCGCGGGCCTCGACCAGGCCGGTTCCTCGGCCTCGGTCGACCTGCGCGTGCGCGGCCGCGAAGTGGACCTGCGGGTGAGCGGCGGCGAGACCGCCGAGATCGCGCCGCCTCCGGCCCCGCCGGTGGACGACGACGTCGCCCGCATCACATTGCGTCTTCCCGAGTCGCTGAAGGAGGACGTCGAGAAGGCGGCCTCCTCGGACGGCGCCTCGGTCAACGCCTGGCTGGTGCGCGCGATCAACAACGCCGTCCACATCTCGCGCACTTCGGGCCAGCCCGCCGGCGCGAAGTACAGCCAGCGCATCACCGGCTACGCCAGGGCTTAGGAGCACCGAGCATGAACGAGTACACCGAATTCACCCATGACGGGCCGATCACGGCGGCGATCACCCTCGCCGACGGCTCGGTCACCGTCACCTCCCACGAGCTCGACACGGTGCTCGTGGAGGTCAAGCCCGCGCAGCGCCGCACCGAGGGGGACGCCGACGCCGCCGACCTGGCGCGCGTCGAGTTCGAGAACGGGCACCTGCGCGTCGTGGCCCCCGAGAAGGCGCAGAACTGGTTCTTCCGCAAGGAGATCGGCGTGCACCTCTCGGTGAAGGTGCCGGTCCGCTCGGAGATCTCGGTCAAGACGACGTCGGCGCCGATCAGCCTGCACGGCAAGCTCGGCGCGGTCTCGATCAACACGGTCGCCGGGTCGGCGACCGTGGAGAACGCGACCAGCGTCCGCGCGAACACCGTCTCGGGTTCGATCAGCGTCATCGACGCGGTCGAGGACTTCCGGGCGAACACCGCTTCGGGCCAGGTGCGGGCCGACCACGTCGGCGGGGACTTCTCCGCGAAGACGGTGGCCGGTTCGATCACGGCCGAGCGGCTCGACTCGAACGCGAACGTGAACACGCTCTCGGGCGGGATCGAGCTGAGCGCGCTCCGCTCCGGTTCGGTCAAGGCGAACACGGTCTCGGGCCGGATCAGCCTCGGCGTGATCCCCGGGACGGACATCTGGGTCGACCTGGACGCCAAGGCGGGCTCGGTCACCTCCGAGCTGGCCACGGGCGACACCTCGCCGGCCCCGTCGAGCACGGGCACGAGCCTCGAAGTGCGGGCCCGCTCGGTCTCGGGCGACATCTACCTGCACCGCGCGAGCGCCTACGCGTAACAGCTGCAATCCGACACCCACATGAGGCCCGGCCGCTCGCGCGGCCGGGCCTTTCTCATACGTAGAAGAAGCTGAACGGCTCCCACGGCAGGTTGCGGGCGATGAAGAAGACGCCCCAGACGATGAGGAACGCGGTGAGGGCGTTCGGGGTGAGGTGGAAGGTCGGGAGCCGCCAGGTGCGGCGCGGGGCGAGGCGCGGCAGGGCCCAGGCGAGGTACATCCAGACGATGAACGGGGCGGCGAAGACGGCCATGAGGTGGTGGCGCGCGGCCTCGGGCAGGTTGAGGGTGACGAGGTAGTAGAACGCGCGGGTGCCGCCGCAGCCGGGGCAGTCGAAGCCCGTGGCGATCTTGAACAGGCAGGTGCTGGGGCCGGTGTTGTCGGTCGGGTCCGTGACGACGATCCCGGCCGCGGCGGCCGAGAAGCAGCCGAGGATCGCGAGCGGCGCGAACGCGGGGTGCCCGAGCACGCCGGCGACCCAGCGCTGCACCGGGTTGCCGCGCTTGGATTCGGGCGGGCCCTGACCGGGCTCTGACGCCAGCGTGGCCTCATCGACTGCGCACACATCGCCTCCTCCCCGACAGCCTAACGGGAACGGGTGAGCGGGTCGGGTTCGGCGGGCACGGCGGGAGGGGATCGGGGCCCGTTCCTCGGGGTTCCCGGACGCCCCCCGATCGATGGCTCGCAGGCGTCACCTGGATCGGGCGGCATGCGGGCAGCGCATCGCGCTCACGTCGGTTTCTCGGGCACGGCCGGAGGGACCGGGGCTCGTTTTCAGGGCCCCCGAAAACAGGATGGCGTACGGGTACGACATTCCGCTCCTCCCGAGTCGGTCGAAACCGCCGAAGCGGCGCTTTTCCGGGCCTAGGCTCAGGTCATGCTGGGTCTGCAAACTCGCCGTGCGCTCGCCGTCGCCGCCGCGCTCGGGCTGCTCGTCGCTACCTCCGGGTGCCTCCGGCTCGACCTCGGCCTCCAGGTCCGCCCCGACGACACCGTGGGCGGCGAGTTCACCGCCGCCTGGAGCGACGAGTTCGTCGCCCAGGCCGCCGACGAGGGCCTGGACCAGGCGCAGCTCGACGCGTTCCTCGACGCCCTCCTCGACGGCGTGCCCGGCACCGAGCGCACCCCGTACGACGAGGACGGCTACAGCGGCTACACCGCGACCTTCACCGACCGCCCGCTCGCCGACTTCGCGGAGTTCGGCGGCGACGACTGGGGCTACCTCCGCCTCGACCACACCGGCCGCGAATACGGCCTCGAGGGCCACTGGGACCTGCGCGCCGCCGGGTTCCTCGACCCGACCGCGTTCGAGGACGCCGAGATCCTCCTCAGCGTCGACTTCCCCGCCCGCGTCACCGAGCACAACGGCACCCTCGATGGCCGCACCGTCACCTGGACCATGACCCCCGGCGAGGAGTACGACCTCAACGCCACCGCCGTCGCGAACGACGGCGTCGCGTTCCTCATAGCGGGCATCGTGTTCCTGCTGGTCGTCTGCGGGCTGCTGTGGCTGTGGCAGTGGACGCGTTTGCGCCGCTTCTCCGTCGGCAACCCGTCTGCGTGAGCCGTTAGCTCCAGCACAAACCGTAGCCGTGTTCCACACGGCCCGTATTCTGGTGAGCCTGTCGGCATAACGGATCTATAACACCAGCGGGGAGGGTCGGTGACTCAGTACGAGTCGAAGAGCAAGGGGCACAAGCAACACGACCCCAGCATGGAACTGAGCATCGGGCAGGTCCTCGCCGCCGCGGGCGCCACCGTCCTCGGCGCAGTCCTCGCCAAACTCCTCGGCCTCTGGGGCACCCTCGCCGGCACCGCGGTCTTGAGCGTCTGCTCCTCCATCGGCGCCGTCCTCATCCTCCGGGCCATGCGCCGCACCGGCGAGAAGATCAAATCGCAGATCACCGCACTCGCACCGGTCGCCAGGGGCAAGGTCACGGCCGCGACCGTGGAGATGGGCGCCGAGAAGGTCACGGCCACCGCGAAGCTCCCCGGCACCGAACAGCCCGGGGACGAGACGGCCGTTCTCGCCGGCCGGCCCGGCGACGCCGGCACGGCCGATGCCACCGGCTCCGTCGGCGCGGCCGACACCGACGTCATCGTGATCCCGGCCGAACCGGCGCCCGAGGGCCACCTCACGAAGACCCAGTCGAACAAGCGGGCCCTCGTCGCCATCCTCATCTCCAGCGTCCTCGTCTTCGCCCTCACCGTCGGCGCCCTCTACGTCCTCGGCGCCCTGACCGGCGAGCCCGACCGGTTCATCACCAACAACCCGCAGGTGACCATCACCGAGACCCACATCGAGAGCGACGCCCCCGTGAGCCCGACGACCTCCGAGGCGCCCACCGAATCCGGGTCCCCGAGCGAGACGCCCACCTCCGAGGCGCCCTCGTCGAGCACCTCCCCCAGCGAGTCCGCGACCACCGAGTCGCCGAGCGCGCCCACCACGCCCGACACCGGGTCCGGCGGCTCCGAGGCGACCCCCAGCCCGACACCGCAGGACGACACCGTCAGCGAAAGCCCCGCCATCGAGTAGCGGAGGCAACGAACAAGGGCCCGCCTTCCGGCGGGCCCTTTCGTATTCGTCGCTCTGGTGCTCAAACGGCTCTGGTGTTCAAGCAGCTCTGGTCTTGATGAGCTCTGGTTCTGCTGAGTTCAGTCGAGCAGGTCGTCGAGACCCACCGTCAGACCCGGTCGCTTCACGACCTCGCGCACCGCCAGCAGCACGCCCGGCATGAACGAGGCCCGGTCGAGCGAGTCGTGGCTGATCGCGAACCGCTCACCGGGGCCGCCGAAGCGCACCTCCTGGCTCGCCACGTACCCCGCCGAGCGGACCGCGTGGATCCGCACCCCTTCGACCTCAGCGCCGCGCGCACCCTGCGGGTCCGTCTCCGTCGCGTCCGGCATGTCCGGCAGCTCGGCCTCGGCGCGGGCAGCCGCGATCACGCGCGCGGTGTGCACGGCCGTGCCCGAAGGCGCGTCGACCTTGCGCGGGTGGTGCGACTCGATGATCTCCGCCGAGTCGAAGTGCTTGGCGGCCTTCGCAGCGAACTGCATCATCAAGACCGCGCCGATCCCGAAGTTCGGGGCGATCACGGAACCGACCTCGGGGTCCGCCGCGATGATCTCGCGGGCGGCCTCCAAGCGCTTCGCGTCGAAGCCCGACACGCCGACCACGGTGTGGATGCCGTGCTCGACGCACCACTCCAGATTGCCCATCACGACGTCGGGCAGCGTGAAGTCCACGACCACGTCGACGCCCGCGAGCGCGTCCAGCGACTCGTCCCGGTCCACGGTCGCCGCCAACTCCATGTCCTCGGCGGCGTCGACCGCCTCGCACACGGCCTTGCCCATGCGTCCGTGCGCGCCGAGCACACCCACCTTGATCATGCGAAATCCCCCTGGTCGAACGGCCCCACGGCCACGGTCGTCATCGGCTGCGTCAGGATCTCGGCGGCCACCGCCTTGATCTGCTCCACCGTCACGGCCTCGATGTCGGCGATGTCCCGCTCCAGCGTCGTGTGCTCGCCGTACAGCAGCTCCTCGCGGCCCAGCGCGTTCATGCGCGAACCGGAGTCCTCCATCGCCAGCACCATGCCGCCCTTGCTCATGCCCTGGCCGCGCCGCAGCTCCGCCTCGGTGACGCCTTCGGCGGCCACCTTCGCGAGCTCGGCGAGCACCAGGTCGCGGACCTGGTGGACCCGGTCCGGGTTGGAGCCGGCGTAGACGCCGAACATGCCCGTGTCCGCGAAGTACGTCGAGAACGAGTACACCGTGTACGCCAGGCCGCGCCGCTCGCGCACCGACTGGAACAGCCGCGAGGACATGCCGCCCCCGAGGATGTTGTTCAGCACCTCGAAGGCGTCCTTGCGCGGGTCGTGCCGCGAGAACAGGCGGCAGCCGACCACCAGGTGCGCCTGCTCGGTGTCGTGGTGCTCCACCATGAGCGGCACCGGCGCGGGCAGCACGTCCTCGTCGTGGCGGCGCTGGCGCGGCACCTCGGCGCCGCCCAGGATCGGCGCGAACGCCTCCGCCACGAGCTTCACGGTCTCGGCGTGGTCGACCCCGCCCGCCGCGCACACCGTCAGGTTCGGGGCCCGGTAGTGCTGCCGGTAGAAGTCGAAGATCTGGTCGCGCGTGAGCGCCCGGACCGTGTCCGGGTCGCCCGCGATGTCCCGGCCCAGGGCGCCTTCGCCGAACAGCGCCAGCGAGAACAGCTCGTGCACCACATCCGACGGCTCGTCGGCGGACGCGGCGATCTCCTCGAGGATCACGTCGCGCTCCACCTCGACGTCGGCGGCGGTCACGAGCGAGTTGCACATGGCGTCGCCGAGCACGTCGACGGCCATCGGCAGGTCGTCGTCGAGCACGCGCGCATAGAAGCAGGTCAGCTCCCGCGCGGTGTACGCGTTCGACTCGCCGCCGACGGCCTCCACGGCCTCGGCGATCTCCGTGGCGGTGCGCTTCTCGGTGCCCTTGAACAGCAGGTGCTCCAAGAAGTGCGAGACGCCGGCGAGCTCGGGGGCCTCGTCGCGGGACCCCACGCCGACCCACACGCCCACCGAAACGGAGCGCATGGTCGGAACGGATTCGGTGAGCACACGCAAACCGCCGGGCAGCACGGTCACTCGGACCGTGCCGCCCAGCGGATCGTCAATCAGCGTGTGAGTCTGGGGTCGACTCATCTACTCTTCCGAGCCTCCGCCTTCGTCGCTGCGGCGGGTGCGGCGGCGGCGGCGCTCGCCGTCGCTCGAAGCACCGCGCTCGCCGGTGCGCTCGCGCTCACCGCTGGAGGGGCGCTCGCCGCGCTCGCCGCCGCCGGAACGCTCGCGGTCGCGGCGCGGGCCGCGGTCGCCGCGGTCGCCCCGGTCACCGCGAGAGTCCCCGCGGGACTCCTTGCGCTCGGCCGGACGGCCCTTCTTGTACCCCTCGGGCTCCTGGCCCTCCGGGTACACCTTGTCCAGGTAGATCTTGCCGCGGTTGTCGATGTCGCCGATCTCGACCTCGACCTTGTCGCCGACGCTCAGCACGTCCTCGACCCGCTCGACGCGCTTGCCGTCGCCGACCTTCGAGATGTGCAGGAGGCCGTCGCGGCCCGGCGTCAGCGAGATGAACGCGCCGAAGTCGGTGGTCTTGACGACGGTGCCCAGGAACCGGTCCCCCACGTTCGGGAGGGTCGGGTTCGCGATCGCGTTGATCGTCTCGACCGCGGCCTGAGCGGCCTCGCCGTTCTCCGCCGACACGTAGATCGTGCCGTCGTCCTCGACGGTGATGTCCGCGCCCGTGTCGTCCTGGATCTGGTTGATCGTCTGGCCCTTCGGGCCGATGATCGCGCCGATCTTGTCGACGGGGATCTTCAGGGTCGTGATGCGCGGCGCGGTCGCGGCCAGCTCGCCCGGCTCGCTGATCGCGTCGAGCATGACGTCGAGGATCGCGTGGCGGGCGTCGTTGGCCTGCTGCAGCGCCTGGGCCAGCACGTCCGACGGCAGGCCGTCGAGCTTGGTGTCCAGCTGCAGGGCGGTGACGAACTCGGCGGTGCCGGCGACCTTGAAGTCCATGTCGCCGTAAGCGTCCTCGGCGCCGAGGATGTCGGTCAGCGTGACGTACTTGGTCTCGCCGTCGACCTCCTCGGAGATGAGGCCCATCGCGATGCCCGCGACGGGGGCCTTGATCGGCACGCCGGCGTTCATGAGCGACATCGTGGACGCGCAGACCGAGCCCATCGAGGTCGAGCCGTTGGACGCGAGCGCCTCGGAGACCTGGCGGATCGCGTACGGGAACTCCTCGCGGCTCGGCAGCACCGGCACGAGGGCGCGCTCGGCGAGCGCGCCGTGGCCGATCTCGCGGCGCTTGGGCGAGCCCACGCGGCCGGTCTCACCGGTCGAGTACGGCGGGAAGTTGTAGTTGTGCATGTAGCGCTTCTTGCTGACCGGCGACAGCGTGTCGATGGCCTGCTCCATGCGCAGCATGTTCAGCGTGGTGACACCCATGATCTGGGTCTCGCCGCGCTCGAACAGGGCCGAGCCGTGGACGCGGGGAAGGATCCCGGCCTCGGCGGCGAGCGGCCGGATGTACGCCGGGAGGCGGCCGTCGATGCGGACGCCCTCGGTGATGACGCGCTTGCGGACCAGCTTCTTGGTGAGCGAGCGCAGCGAGGCGCCCAGTTCGCCTTCGCGGCCTTCGAAGTCCGCGCCGAGCTTCTCGAGCATGACCGACTTGACGCGGTCGAGCTCGTCCTGGCGGTCGGTCTTGTCGGCGATCTGCAGGGCCTGGTCGAGCTCGGCCGAGACGGCCGCTTCGACGGCGGCGTACGCGTCGTCCTGGTAGTCCAGGAAGCGCGGGTAGTCGGCGACGGGCTTCGCGGCGACCTTGGCCAGTTCGGCCTGGGCGCGCACGAGCTCGGCGATGACCGGCTTGACGGCCTCGAGGCCGCTCGCGACGACCTCTTCGGTCGGCTTGGTGCCGCCGGCCGCGATGAGGCTGATCGTGTTGTCGGTGGCCTCGGCCTCGACCATCATGATCGCGACGTCGCCCGAGTCGAGGACCCGGCCGGTGACGATCATGTCGAAGGTGGCCTTCTCGATCTGCTCCAGGGTCGGGAACGCGACCCAGGTGCCCTCGATGAGGACGATGCGGGTCGAGCCCAGCGGGCCCGAGAAGGGCAGGCCGGCGAGCTGGGTCGACATGGAGGCGCCGTTCATGGCGACCACGTCGTACTCGTCGCGGGCGTCGACCGAGAGGATCGTGCCGATGACCTGGACCTCGTTGCGCAGACCCGACACGAAGGACGGGCGCAGGCCGCGGTCGATCAGGCGGCAGGTGAGGATGGCGTTCTCGCTCGGGCGGCCCTCGCGGCGGAAGAACGACCCGGGGATGCGCCCGGCGGCGTACATCCGCTCCTCGATGTCGACGGTGAGCGGGAAGAAGTCGAAGTGGTCCTTCGGGTTCTTCGAGGCCGCGGTGGTCGCGAGGACGACGGTGTCGTCCATCTGGACGATCGCGGAGCCCTGGGCCAGCTTGGCCAGGCGGCCGGTGCTGAAGACGATCTTGCGGGTGCCGAAGGCGCCGTTGTCGATCACGGCGGTGGCGTGGTGCTCCCCGAGGTTGAAGGCCTCGGGTGTCCGTTCGTTATCGGACATAGAGTGTCGATCTCCTTTTGCAGTGCATCGCACTGCGTCGTTCGGAATGCGGCTCGCCTGCGCGCTTTTCCGGTCTTCGATCGAAGCACTCGGAAGCTCGGCCCCGCGTCGTGCGGGACGTTCCGGATGCCACTACCGAGGACCGGGGCGGTCTCTGGCGGGCCGCGCCGCGCCTCCCTGAGGCGCTGCGGTCGAGCGTGTGCTCAGCCCCCACCATACGTTATCCGGCCGACGCGGCGGCAGAGGCGAAGCAAAAGTGAGCCGCGACAGGCACTCGGGCGGGGTACGCGAAAGGGAGCGTCCCGGGCGGGACGCTCCCTATCTGCAAGTCGTGATTAGGCGTTGTCGCGGATGCCGAGCTTCTCGATGAGCGCACGGTAGCGCGTGATGTCTTCCTTCTTCAGGTACTTGAGAAGGCGGCGGCGCTTGCCGACCAGGAGGAGCAGGCCACGACGCGAGTGGTGGTCGTGCTTGTGCTCCTGGACGTGGCCGGTGAGCTCGCGGATGCGGGTCGTCAGGATCGCGACCTGGACGTCGGTGGAACCCGAGTCGCCCTCGGACTGCGCGAACTCCTTGATGATCGCGGCCTTCTTTTCAGCGTCGAGCGCCATGTTCGAACACCCTTTCATGGTTACGGCCAACCCGCGGTGTCGAGCAGGCTGGTCAAGTGAACAACCCGTCCAGGCTAACAGGGCGTCAGCCCAGGTCCAAAGCCCGGCGGGTGTCTGCGACGTCGGTCTCGATCTGCTCGATGAGCGGCTCGATCCCGGTGAAGGTGATCTGGCCGCGCAGGCGGGCGGTGAAGTCGAGCCGGACGTGCTCGCCGTAGAGGTCGCCGTCGAAGTCGAGCAGGTGCGCCTCGACCGTGCGCGCGGTGCCCTCGAAGGTGGGGTTCGTGCCGACGCTGATCGCGGCGGCGTGCCGGTGGGCGTCGTGGTGGAACCAGCCCGCGTAGACCCCGTCGGCGGGGATCGCCGCGCCCGGCGTCCACTCGATGTTCGCGGTCGGGAAGCCCAGGGCGGTCCCGCCGCGCCCGGCCCCGTGGACCACGGTGCCCTCGATGCCGTAGTCGCGCCCGAGCAGGACCGCGGCGCCGGCGACGTCGCCCTCGGCGATGAGGCCGCGCACGCGGGTCGAGGAGAACGCCTCCTCATCGGAGGTGAGCGTCTGCGGCAGCACCTCGAACTCGAACTCCTCGCCGAGCTCGGCGAGCTTCTTGACGTCGCCGGCGGCCTTGTGGCCGAAGCGCCAGTTCTCGCCGACGACCACGGCCTTGGCGTGCAGGCCGCCCACCAGGACGTGCCGCACGAAGTAGTCCGGGCTCAGCTGCGAGAGCTCTTTCGTGAACGGCAGCACGCACACGGCGTCGACGCCGAGCGCGCCGAGCAGTTCGATGCGCCGCTCGATGCCGGTGAGCTGCGTGGGCATCGCGTGCGGTGCGACCACGGCGGTCGGATGGGGATCGAAGGTGACGACGACGCAGCGGGCCTCGCGCTCGGCTGCGGCCTTGACGGCGGTGCGGACGAGGGCCGCGTGGCCGCGGTGCACCCCGTCGAACACGCCGATGGCGACGACGGAGGCGGGCCAGCCCTCAGGGGTCGCGTCTATTCCACGCCAGGTTTCCACGGTCCAGATCTTGCCACTCCCGCAACGCGGACGGCGCCGTGATGGGGCGGCAGTGATGCAAGCGTGTTCCCTAGAGCATCAGCGACTGGTCGGCGTTCCCGCCCGAGGCGAAGATGAGCAGCAGCAGCACCCCCACGGCCACCACCAGCAGCATGCCGATGAAGAGCCACCCGGGGCTCGCGGGCTCGGCCAGCCGGGGCTGCTCCTCCGCGAGGATCTTCGGTTCCAGGTGGTCGGGGTCCTGCCGGGCCTGCTCAGAGAGGCTGCGGCGGAATTCCTCGGGCAGTTCGTCTGCGGCGCTCATACTCATGATGACTCCTGACTGCACTGGTCGAAGCGGCATTGCGAGTGGGGATCTCTCCATCAATTGTTGAGAGATCGTCGGCTATCCGACCGTCGTTTCCAGGAATCCGCCTGACAACAACCGCATTTCACCCTCGTGGAAATTACACGGCCGTGACCGCCCTACCATGCGAAACGTCCGGTACCCGCCCGAAAGCCCGCCGACCGCCCGAACCCGTGCCATGTTCATGTCCCAGGCACCGCAGAAACGGAGAACCGGCATGAACCGGAGCATCATCGCCTTGGCGGCGGCGGGCGTACTACTCGCGGCACTGACCCTGAACGCCGCGACCGAGGCCGACGCGGCGGGCACCGGCTGCACCCGGACCGGCAGCTACACGATGTGCGCCACCGATCCCAACGGCGCCAAGGACACTGCGATCGTCAGCGAGCTCGTCCGGCAGGTCGACGCGACCGCGGCGGGCGACACGATCCGCGCCGCCGTCTACCAGTGGACGCTCGACGCCCCCGTGGCGCCGCTGGCCGATGCGATGGTCGCCGCCGAGAAGCGCGGCGTGGACGTGCGGGCCGTGCTCGGCACCCGCTCCGACAGGCCGGCGGCGAACGACCCGGCGATCGGCAAGCTCAAGGCCGCCGGGGCGATGGTCCGCCAGTGCCCCGGCTCGTGCCTGCCGAACGCGTTCGGGACCCGCAAGGGCCCCATGCACAACCGGTTCTTCCTCATCGAGCAGGGCGGCGCGCCCACGGTGCTGGTGACGAGCTTCAACTTCACGTGGTCGCAGACGACGCAGGCGCACAACCTCCTCGGCGTCCACGGCGACCGGGGCCTGTTCGACTTCTACACGTCGTACTGGAACCGGCTGTACGCCGGGAACTGGGACGGCTGGACCGACAAGGAGAAGAGCACCAGGAGCGTCCTCGGGCGGGCGTGGGTGTTCCCGCGCGGCAGCGACGCGGTCGCCGACCAGCTCGCGGAGATCACCGAGTGCGCCTGGGGCGACCGGGTGCTGGTGGCGCACGCGAACTTCCAGTCGAACCGCCCGGCCGTGCGGACCCAGCTCGACCGGATCCAAGGGCTCGGCTGCACCGTGCGGGTGGTGGTGCTCGACGCGGAGACGTCGAGTCCGGGCTGGATCGAGGAGAAGCTCGGCTCGAGCAACGTGAAGGTGCATGCGTCGCACCGGAACAAGTACATCGTCGCCGAGGCGGGCTTCGGCGGGACGCACCGCGCGGTGGTGTGGACCGGGACGCACAACCTCAGCGGCAACGCCTTGAAGCACGCGGACGACAACCTGCTGCGGGTCGCGGACCAGGGCGTGGCCGACCGCTACGCCGAGCACTTCCAGCGACTGTGGAACGGCGGCAGGTAGACCGGAGGGGAGGGGGCCTTCTCGCGGCCCCCTCCCCTCACGGTGATCGCCTCGCTCAGCCCTTGACGGAGCCCGCCAGCAGACCGCGCACGAAGTAGCGCTGCAGCAGCAGGAACACCAGGAGCGGCACGATGATCGCGATGAAGCCCGCCGCCGGCAGGCGGGTCCAGTTGTTGCCCCAGCTGCCGGCCATGTCGCCGAGGACCGCGGTGAGCGGCCGGGTGGCCTCGCCGCCGCCGAAGGTGCGGCCGACCAGGAAGTCGTTCCACACCCACAGGAACTGGAAGATCGCGATGGACGCGATCGCCGGGGTCACCAGCGGCAGGACCACCTTGCGGAAGATCTGCGAGTGGGTGGCGCCGTCGATCCGGGCGGCCTCCATGACGTCGCCGGGGAGCTCCCGCATGAAGTTGTGCAGCAGGAAGATCGCCAGTGGCAGCCCGAAGATCGAGTGGGCGATCCACACTTGCACGATCGTGTTCACGCCCTCGAGCTCCCAGGCGGGCGTGATGGTCACGCCGCCCACGTGGAGGCCCTTGCTGAAGAACGACAGCAGCGGGATGAGCGCCATCTGGAGCGGGACGACCTGCAGCGCGAAGATCGCGATGTACAGGAAGTTCCGGCCCTTGAAGTCGATCCAGGACAGCGCGTAGGCCGCCATGGCCGCGAACACCACCGGGATGACCACGCCGGGGATGGTGATGACGATCGTGTTGATGAGGTTGCGGATGAGCCCGCCGCCCTGCGTGTTCGAGTACAGGACGTAGTTGTAGGTCTCGAGCGTGGCCGAGCCCGGGTTGGTGAAGAACATCCACCAGCCGGTCTCGTTGATGTCGTCCTCCGGGCGCAGCGAGGAGATGAAGAGCCCGGCGGTCGGGATCGTCCACAGTGCTGCGATGACGAGGGCGACGATGCTCGCGACCCGGCTGGAGAGGACGCGGCGCAGGCGCGCGCCGCGGGTCTCGCCGATCCGGGAGGCCTGCTCCTGCGCTTTGGTGTCGACGCTCATCGGGTCTCCAGTTCCTGGCGGCGCATGTTGCGCACCTGGTAGATGACGACGGGGATGACGAGCGCGAACAGCAGCACGGCCATGGTGGCGCCGCGTCCGTCATTGCCGAGCCGGAAGGCCTGGTCCCACATGTTGTGGGCGAGGACGTCGGTGCCGTGGTGGCCGCCGGTCATGGCGCGCACGATGTCGAAGAGCTTCAGCGTGGCGATGAAGACGGTGACGGCGACGACGACGATGGCCGAGCGGATCGACGGGACGGTGACGTTCCAGAAGATCTCCGAGGGGCTCGCCCCGTCGATGCGGGCGGCCTCGACGATCTCGGTGGGCACGCCCTTGAGCGCGGCCGAGAGGACGACGGTGGCGAAGCCGACCTCGATCCACACGAGGACCACCATGAGCAGGAAGTTGTTCCAGGGGGTCTCGTTGAGCCAGTTGACGGGGTCGCCGCCGAACCAGACGAGGATCTGGTTGAGCAGGCCGATCTGGTCGCCCGAGCGGTCGTACTCGTAGACGAGCTTCCAGATGATGGAGGCGCCCACGAACGAGATGCCCATGGGGAGGAACACGAGGGCCTTGTAGGCGCGCTCGCCTTTGCGGCCGTCGATGAGGACGGCGTAGACGAGGCCGACCACCGTCGACACGAGCGGGACGATGACGATCCACAGGACGGTGTTGATGAGGACTTTCAGGGCGTCCGGGTCGGTGACGGCCCAGGTGTAGTTGTCGATCCCCACGAACTCCGAGCCGTCGCCGGAGAAGAACGACATGGCGACGGTGCGGATGGCGGGGTAGACGAGGCCGACCACGAGGAACAGGACGGCGGGGGCCAGGAACACGAGCGCGACCGCACGGCTGCGGTCGCGGCGCGAGGCGAGTTCGGCGAGGCCGTAGAGGGCCAGCAGGACCGCTGCGAAGGCGACGAGGCCGACGCCCAGGAGGCCGAAGCGGTCGGTGTAATCGGAGATGTCCACGTTGTGCGACTCCAGTTGTCTCTGCCTGATGACGGCTTGCCAGCTGCACCGAGCGGGTCCATCGGCGGGTCGCGGGCGGTGCCGCGGGTGCAATGGGGCCGAGCGGGACCGGTCCGGTCCCGCTCGGCGTGCTCATCTACAGCTGTGCAGGCGGCAGGCTACTGCGGCCAGGAGGCTTCGATGTCGTCGGCCATCTGCTGCGAGGTCTTGGTGCCGTCGGCCCATTCGACGATGCCGGTCCAGAAGGACGAGGCGCCGACCTCACCGGGCATGAGGTCCGAGCCGTCGAAGCGGACGGTGACGGCCGGGTCGGTCAGGATCTCGGTGGCGAACACGTTGACCGGCGTCGTGGCGACCGCCGGGTCGACGCCCTGCTGGGCGGTGCTCCACGGGCCGGTCTGCAGACGCGTGCTGTGGTAGAGCTCCGACGCCAGGAACTGGCGGGTGGCCTCGGTGGCCTCGGAGTCGGAGAACGCGGCCACGAACTCGCCGCCGACGAGCATGGTGTTGGCGGCCGGGTCGGTCTCCGGGAACTGGAACGCGAACACGTCGCCGTCCTCGGCGACCACGGTGTCCTCAGGCCACATGGCGCCGTAGAAGGAGGCCATGCGGTAGAAGGCGCACTCGTTGTTCAGGATCGGGTGCCCGGCGGTCTGGAACGCGGTGGAGCTGATCGTGTCCGGACCGTTGAAGACGTACTCCTCGTTCTGGAGCACCGTTCCGGCCTTGTCGATCGCGCTGACGATCTGCGGGTCGTTGAAGGGGATCTCGTGGTTGACCCACTGGTCGTACACGTCGGTGCCCTCGCGCAGGACGATGTCCTCGATCCAGTCGGTGCCCGGCCAGCCGGTGGCGCCGCCCGATTCGAAGCCGGCGCACCACGGGGTGGTGCCGGATGCGGCGATCGTGTCGGAGAGGGCGATCAGCTCGTCCCACGTGGTGGGGACGGTGTAGTCGTTGTCGGCGAAGAACTGCGGCGAGTACCAGATGAACGACTTGGCGTTCGCCGAGTTCGGCGCGGCGTAGAGCTGGCCGTCGATGGTGCCGTAGGCGAGCCAGTCCTCCGACCAGCCCTCGGTGGCGAGCGTGGTGAGCTCCGGCGAGGCCGGGACCAGGTCGTCCTTGAAGTTGGACATGAGGCCGGGCTGCGGGAAGAGCGCGATGTCGGGGGCGGTGCCGCCGTCGACGCGGACCTTCATGTCGGCCTCGAACTGGCCGGTGCCCTCGTACTCGATGTTGATGCCGGTGCACTCTTCGAAGTAGTGCCAGCCGGCCTGCATCTCGTCGGCCTCTTGGTCGAGGATGGAGGCGAAGATGGTGACGGTCTCGTCCTCGAAGTCGCCGTAGGAGTCGTACTGCGCGCAGTCCTCGGCGGCCGCGGGGATCTCGCCGCGGATGTTGAAGCTCTCCTGTTCGTTCCCCTCGTCAGGGGCGCCGCACGCCGCCACGGCGAGCGCGGTGACACTGGTGGCAGCCGCAAGGCAGGATATTCTTCGCGTCTTGCTCATCGGGGTTTCCCTCTCTTCGCAGGTGTTGGTGCCCCCGGCGAGTCCGACTGCCTCCCTGTCCCTGCCTGCCGGGAACCGCTCTCACTGGTTCCGCCCCAGGTAGGGACTGCCTCACCCGCCGTTGGGGCGACGCTGGCAATGGTGCTCTGGGTAACACTGATTGTCAAGTGTGCATTGCCGAATCGTTACCCGGCGGGATTGGATCGATATCTGTCGCCACCCAATTCATGGGAGCGATACCAATGACGTATCATTCCGGGGCCCGGCAACCGCCTGCTGTTACAGAAGTACAGCCGAATAGTTCGCGAAAGGTGCGACCGATGACGCAGCTGACCTTCCCCCAGGGCTTCCTGTGGGGAACCGCCACGGCCTCATACCAGATCGAGGGCGCGGCGACCGAGGACGGCCGGGGCCAGTCCATCTGGGACACGTTCTCGGCGACCCCCGGCAAGACCTGGCGCGGCCAGTCCGGGGCCGTGGCCTGCGACCACTACCACCGCGTCGACGAGGACATCGCCCTGATGGCCTCCCTCGGCGTCGACACCTACCGGTTCTCCATCGCGTGGCCGCGCATCCAGCCCGACGGCACCGGCCCGGCCAACCCCAAGGGCCTGGACTTCTACGACCGCCTCGTCGACAAGCTCGTGGCCGCCGGCATCAAGCCGATGCCCACGCTCTACCACTGGGACCTCCCCCAGGCGTTCGAGGACCGCGGCGGCTGGCCCGTGCGCGAGACCGCCGAGCGCTTCGGCGACTACGCCGCCATCGTCGGCGCGCGCCTCTCGGACCGGGTCCACACCTGGTGGACCCTCAACGAGCCGTGGTGCTCGGCCTACCTCGGCTACGGCAACGGCCACCACGCGCCGGGCCGCACCGAGCCCGCCGCCGCGCTCGCCGCCGTGCACCACCTGAACCTCGCGCACGGCCTCGCCGTGCAGTCGCTGCGCGCCGCCGGGGCCGAGCAGGTCTCGATCGTGCTCAACCCCACGCAGTGCCGCGGCGAGGAAGAGGCCGTGCGGGTCGTGGACGGCATCGCGAACCGGGTCTTCTTTGACCCGATCCTGCTCGGCCGGTACCCCGCCGACGTCATCGAGCGCACCCGGCACCACACCGACTGGTCCTTCGTCCAAGAGGGCGACCTCGAGACCATCAACCAGCCCATCGACGTGCTCGGGGTCAACTACTACAGCCCCACCTGGCTGCGCGCGAAGCCCGGCGAGCCGGAGAGCGACGTCGGCCCGGGCACGATCGGCATCGAGACCTACACGCCGGAGGGCCTGGAGTTCACCGACATGGGCTGGGCCGTCGACGCCACGGGCCTGACCGACCTGCTGGTGCGCATCCAGAAGGACTACGGCGTGCCCACGATGATCACCGAGAACGGCGCGGCCTACCCGACCGGGCCGGGCGAGGACGGCGAGGTCCACGACGACGAGCGCGTCGCGTACCTGCGCGCGCACATCGCGGCCGTCCACGACGCGATCGAGGCCGGCGCCGACGTGCGCGGCTACACCGCCTGGTCGCTCATGGACAACTTCGAGTGGGCCTTCGGCTACGACAAGCGCTTCGGCATCGTCCACGTCGACTACGCCACCCAGCAGCGCACTCCCAAGGACAGCGCGAAGTTCTACTCAAAGGTCATCGCCGACAACGGCCTGACCAGGTAACCCCAGCGCGGCCCGGAGCGAGCGCACCGCGCGCTCCGGGTCGGCGGCGCGCATCACCGCGCCCATGACCGCGACCCCCGCCGCACCCGCCTCCCTTGCGGCGAGGGCGCGGTCGGGGCCGGTGACGCCGCCGAGCGCGTACACCGGGACCGGGCTCGCCGCGCACGCCTCGCGCAGGGCGTCGGTCCCGATCGGGGGCCCGTAGCCGGGTTTGGAGTCGGTGGCCCAGACCGGCGAGTAGGTGCAGTAGTCGAGGCCGGGGTCGATCGGCTCGCCGGCGTGGACGGAGCGGCCGACGAGCGCGGGGCGGGGCCGGGGCACCGGGAACGCGCGCGAGAGGTGCGCGGCGGCGACGGGTGCGGCCGGGTCGGCGATGATGAGCAGGCCTCCGGCCGCGTCCACTGCCGGCTGCAGCGCCTCGGCGAGTGCGGCGCGCTCGTCCCAGCGGAGGTGCTTGTCGCGCAGGACGAGTGCGAAGGGTCCGCCACGGAGGGCGAGGGCGATCTGCTCGATGAGCGGCCGGGGGCAGCCGGGGATCGCGGTGATGACGAGCAGTCGGTGGTCCACGGGTCGACCTTATCCGGGTGCTGCCGGTGGGGTTGGAGTCCCGAATCGTCCTACTCGCCAGGGCTTCCTCTTTTAACACTTATGTATCGGTCCGATGTCCGAGCTTGCGTAATTCGCGACACAGGTGCGAAACTTCAGGGGATGAACATCGGCGATCAAATCAACGGGCTGCGCACCGAAGGGGAGCGGATCGCTGTCGCTGGTGGAGAACTCGCGCTGAATGCGAGCGTGCCCACCTGCCCAGGATGGAACGTCAAGGATCTCTTGACCCACATCGGGACCGTCCATCGATGGGCGGCGGCGATCGTGGGCGAAGCGTTGCCTTACGATCCACGGAAACAGGAGTTCCAGCGCATCGTGGGGCCCATGCCGCACGACGACCTGCTGGTCGACTGGGTCCGCGAAGGGCTGCTGCGGCTCGCGGCCGTGCTGGAGGCCGCCCCGAGCGGGCTCCAGTGCTGGCAGCAGTTCCCCTCCGAGTCGTCGCGCCGCTTCTGGGTCCGCAGGCAGGCCCACGAGACCACCATCCACCGTGTCGACGCCGAGCAGGCCCGGGGCGACGAGATCTCACCGATCTGTCCCGAGTTCGCGGCGGACGGCATCGACGAGCTGCTGCTGGGGTTCCACGGCAGGCCGTCGAGCAGGGTGCGGGCGCTGCGCCCGTCCGTGCTCCACATCCATGCCACCGATCTGCCGCCGGGGCGCGGCGACTGGTACATCCACCCCACCGACACGGGTCCGCTCGTGACGTTCAGCGAGGTCGAGACCCCGCACTGCGTCATCGAGGGCCCGGTGGAGCTCTTGTACCTGGCGCTGTGGAACCGGCTGCCGTTCGACGACCTGCTGGTCCGCGGGGACCCGGCACTGCTCCACTTGTGGCGCAATTACTCCGCGGTCCGCTGGGTCGACCCGGTGGACGTATGACGTTTCTGACTCTGGGCGACTGGAGCGCTACAGTCCGAAACTGCTGGTAGCCGACTGCTCACGGTCCGATTTGTCCGGGCGGTGCGGAGTTGCGGCATCCGAGCGGCACTCGGTCGGGCGCGCTGCTGCGCGGCGGCGGGGGGCGGGGATCGTAAGCTCACGGTCGTGAACGAGGATGCCGCGAATCAGCCGATGCACAGCCATGCCGTCCCGAACGACGCCGTACCCCGTGCCGCCCTGTGGATCCTGGTCCCGGCGGCGGCCGCGACGATCCTCGGCCTGATCCTCCTGTGGCCCTCCGGGGTCGCCGACGCCGAGGCGATCGACGCGTACGGCACCGAGGTGGACGGCCACGTGCTCGCGGTGCACGAGACCGAGTGCGACGAGGCGGACGCCGAGCTGAACGAGCAGCTGCAGGCGACCGTGTGCGGCGACGTGGTCGTGCGCCTGCTGTCCGGCGAGCACGCGGACGAGGAGGCGATCGTCGACATCCCCAGCGGCCCAGGCGCTCCCGTCGTCGAGGTCGGGGACGACGTCATCCTCCTCCACACGCCCGACTCCGTCTCGGGCCAGCAGTACCACATCATCGACCACGACCGCTCCAGCGCGCTGTGGGCGCTCGCGATCGCGTTCGCGCTCGCCGTGGTCGCGTTCGGACGGTGGAAGGGCCTGCGGTCGCTGGTGAGCCTCGGGATCACCTTCGCCGTGGTGCTGCTGTTCATGGTCCCGGCGGTGCTCGACGGGTCCTCGCCGATCCTCGTCGCCGTGGTCGGCTCGGCCGCGATCATGCTCGTCTCGCTCTACCTGGGGCACGGCTGGAACCGCACGACCACGGTGGCCGTGGTCGGGACGCTCGCGTCGCTCATCGTCACGGTGCTGCTGGCCGAGGCGGCCGTGAACCTCACGAAGCTCAACGGGGTGCTCGACGAGAACACCACGAACCTGGCGCTGCAGTACCCGATCGACATGTCGGGCCTGCTCCTGGCGGGCATCCTCATCGGCGCGCTCGGCGTCATCGACGACGTGACGGTCTCGCAGGCCGCCACTGTGGACGAAGTCGCGAAGGCCAACCCGAAGTGGAGCTCGGGGCGGCTGTTCACATCGGGGATGCGGGTCGGGCGCGACCACCTGACCTCGGTCGTGAACACCCTGGTCCTGGCGTACGCGGGCGCGTCCCTGCCGCTGCTGGTGCTCATCAGCGCCGCGAACCGGCCCCTGGAGCAGGTGCTCACGAGCCAGCTCGTCGCCACCGAGATCGTGCGGTCGGTCGCCGGCACGCTCGGCCTCATCGCGGCCGTGCCGATCACGACCTGGCTCGCCGCCTACCTCGCGCGGCGCAACCCCCAGCCGAAGGCACCCAAGGCCCCCAAGGAGAAGCCGAAGCCCAAGCCCGCCCCTGAGGCGGCGGCGTGGGACGAGGACGAGTCGCCCTACCCGCCCTCGCACCTCAGGTGAGCCTCGCTTCCTAGAACCGCTCCGCAGCGGTCATCAGCTTCCGCGCGGCCTGGTGCAGCGCCTGGAGCACGGTCATCACCGCCGGGCGGCCCGTCGAGGCCGTCCGGTGCACCACGTAGACCTCCCGGCCCGGCAGGTCCTCGGCCACCTTCCGCACCGCCACGTCCTTGCGCTCGGCCGCGGCCATCCACGGCGCCACCGTCACTCCCAGGCCCTTCGCGACCAAAGTGAGGATCGTGTCGAGCCCCTCGAACTCCGAGACCGGCGCGCTGATCCCCTCGGCCCGCCACAGCCGCGCCAGCGCCATGCGCGACGGCTCGCCGTCCGGGGAGGCGATCCAGGACTCCCCCGCCAGCTCGTGCGCCGAGAGGACCTCCTTGGCCGCCAAGGGGTGCTTGGTCGGCAGGACCGCCACGAGCGGGTCGTTCACGAGGTGGTGGAAGGTCAGCGGGCCGGAGGTGGGCGGGCGGCGCTGGCCTGACCAGTCGTCGATGAGGGCCAGGTCGATCTCGCCGGACCGCACGCGCGCCAGGGACTCCGAGACGGTGTGCTGCTGGAGCAGGACCATCTGGAGCTCGGGGTAGCGGCGCAGGCGGCGCACGATCGGGCCCGCGAGGGCGACGGCGACGGTGGGGAACGCGGTGACGGTGACCCGTCCGCGCGGCTCGGCGGACTCGGCGAGCAGGTCGGTCTCGGCCGCGTCGATCGCCTCGAGGATGTGCGCGGTGTGGGCGACGAGGCGGCGCCCCGCGTCGGTCAGCTGGGCCGACCGGGCGGTGCGCTCCAGGAGCGACACGCCGGTCTCCTTTTCCAAGGCGGCCAGCTGCTGCGAGACGGCCGAAGCGGTCTGGCCGGTCGCCGAGGCAGTGGCGGCTATCGATCCCTGGCCCGCGAATTCGTAGAGAAGCCGCAGGCGGCGCACATCGAGCATAAGGAAATCTTACCCTCGGCGAAAGCTAGAAATACTTGCGATGATGCTCATTCGAGAGGAGATTGGTCCACGTCTCACGACCATCCACCAGGGAGTCACCGTGACCGTCTCCGCCACCCTCGCCGCCAACGAAGCCATCGCCGCGCGCCGCGCCGCCGGGCAGGAGGTGGTCGCGCTCGGCTTCGGTGAGGCGGGCATCCCCGTGCACCCCTTGCTGAGCCAGCGGCTCGCCCAGGCCGCCGGCCGCATCGCCTACGGCCCCGTGGCCGGGACCGACGAGGCCCGCGACGCCGCCGCCGGGTACTGGACCCGCCGCGGCAACCCCACCGAAGGCGGGCAGGTGCTCCTCGGCCCCGGCTCCAAGCCGCTGCTGTTCGCGCTCCAGCACGCCATCGGCGGCGACGTCGTCCTCCCGCGCCCCGCGTGGGTCTCCTACGCCGCCCAGTCGCACCTGCTCGGCCGCGAGCCGATCCGGGTGCCCGTGCCCGAAGGCGAAGGCGGCGTTCCCGACGCGGCCCTCATGGAGGCGGCCGTGCGCGAGGCCCGCGCCGCCGGCCGGGACCCGCGCCTGGTCGTGGTCACCCTCCCGGACAACCCGACCGGCCGCCTCGCCTCCGAGGCCTCCGTGCAGGCCCTGTGCGCCAAGGCCCGCGAACTCGACCTCGTCATCGTCGCCGACGAGATCTACCGCGACCTCGTGTTCAAACCCGGTGCCTTCCCCTCCCCCAGCGAGTGGGCGCCCGAGCGCACCGTCACGACCACCGCGCTCTCCAAGAACTACGCGCTCGGCGGCTGGCGCATCGGCGCGGCCCGCTTCCCCGACTCGGACCTGGGCCGCGGACTCCAGGAGTCGGTGCGCGGCATCGCCTCCGAGCTCTGGTCCTCGGCGCCGCTGCCGATGCAGCACGCCGCCGCCTACGCCTGGTCGGACCCGGCCGAGCTCGTCGACCGGGTCGCCATGGCGCGGCGCCTGCACGGCGCGGTCGCGAACGCCGTCGCCGAGATCTTCGCGGCGGTCGGCTGCCAGGTGCGCGTCCCGCAGGGCGGGTTCTACGTGTGGCCGGAGTTCGCTCCCCTGCGCGCGGCGCTGGCCGAGCGCTGGGGCGTGCGCACCAGCGCCGACCTCTCCCAGGTTTTGCTGGACGAGTTCGGGATCGTGGTCATCGCGGGGGACGCGTTCGGGGACGACCCGGCGGCGCTGACGATCCGCGTCGCCGTCACCGGCCTCTACGGCGAGTCCGACTCCCAGCGCCTCGCGGCGCTCATGTCGGACGACCCGCTGGAGATGCCGTGGCTCGCCGAGTCCCTCGACGCCTTGCGGGACAAGCTGAAGGCGCTCGTCGCCTAGCTGAAGTGCCTGTAGAGGACGATCGCCACGGACACGCAGACGATCACCGCCACGATGGCGGCCACGACGAACAGCGCGCCCACGAAGCGCTGGATCTCGAGTTCGCGGCCTTCCCTGACCGGCCCGCGCCAGCGCCCGTACCGCCAGTGGTCCTCGCCGCCGAGCTCGTCGTCGCCGACGTCCAGCAGGAGCGCCTGGAGGTCGGCGACGCTCCGGGCCCGCTGGGCCATCCGGCGCCGCAGGCGGTACTGCCGGGCGTCGAGCACGCCCTTGCGCCGGGCCGTGGCGAGGCGGTCGAGGGCGATGCGCTTGTCGGTACTGGAAGGCCGCGCGGCAAATGCGTCCATTGCGTCCATGAGGTGCTCCCACCTGTGCTCACTTCATCTTCGCAGAGATGAAGACCCTATGCATTCCCCATTTCCCCTGGTAGTACGCATAGGTGGCACAGGTGCACCACAGGCCGCAGGAGCCACTCCCGCGCGGCCGATCGAGCAGATCCGTTGGGAGTTCAGTCGAGGAGGTCGCTGACGGCCCGCGCCAGTTCGGTGTCCTTGGCGGACACCTTGTTGCCTGCCGAGTGGGTGGTCGCGGAGACGCGCAGCTTGTCGTAGTTGACGGTGAGGTCCGCGTGGTGGCCGCGCTGCTCGTTCAGGAAGCCGACCGCGGTCGCGGCGGCGAGCGCCCGGAGGTGGCCGTCGAAGGTCCAGGTCTGCTCCAGCCGGTCGCCGACGTGACTCCAGCCGGGGAGGTCCGACAGCGCGAGTTCGATCTCGGCCTCGGTCAAGGGTTGGTCGCTCATACCCTGATTCTGACAGCTCTTCGCGATCAGTTCTCGTCGATGAGGGTTACTCTGCCCGTGTCCAGGTCGTAGACCGCGCCGACCACCAGGACGCCGTCGAGGCTCTCGCGGCGGCTCAGGTCGGCGACGGTGCGGCGCACCTGGAGCCGCATCGCGCGCGAGGCGGCCTCCTCGGGCTCCTTCGTCTCCGACCACGCCTGCGAGGCCGGCTGCCACAGCTGCTCGACGAGGTAGTCGGTGCGCGGGTCGTGCGCGTCGTCCTCGACCGCGTGCAGCGCCGCGTTGATCGCGCCGCACCGCTCGTGCCCCAGCACCACCACGAGCGCGATGCCGAGCTCGGCGGCGGCGAACTCGAGCGAGCCGACGGCGGCCCGGTCCGGGACGTGCCCGGCCGTGCGGACCACGAGCAGCTGCCCGAAGTCGCAGTCGAACACGCTCTCGGCGGTCACCCGCGAGTCGATGCACGTGAAGACGGCGGCGCTGGGGGTCTGCCCGGGTGCGGCCTCGCGGGCCGCGGTGATGTCGCGCTTGTAGCGGGGCTCGCCGGCGATGAATCGGCCGTTGCCCTCGAGGAGGGCGACCAACGTGTTGGCGGCTTGCTGGTGCTCCATCAGTGAGGAGGCGGTCAGTTCTGGCACGCCCTGAATGGTGCCGCACGATCCCGCCCGGCGCAACCCGGACGCGAGAGCGGACACGCACCTTTTACAGAGCGCACGTTACCGTTTCGAGATCTGTTGGTCATTAACCAGGACTTGAGGCTCGCCTTACGTGACTCTATGATGAATACATACAACCGCAATGGGATTCACCAGCGGTTTCACACCCCACTCTGTGCTCTGGAGGAGACCCGTGCGCACTTACGGCGACGGCTGTCCGGCCGCCCACGCGCTCGACCTCGTGGGCGAGCGCTGGTCGCTGCTCATCGTCCGCGAACTGCTCCTGGGCCCCAAGCGTTTCACCGATCTCCGCGTCGGCCTCCACGGGGCCAGCGCCAACGTCCTCTCGCAGCGGCTGCGCGAACTCGAGACGCACGGCGTGGTCTCCAAGCGCCGCCTGCCGCCCCCGGCCGCCTCCAAGGTGTACGAGCTCACCGAATGGGGCCGCGACCTCGAACCGGTCATCGTGTTCCTGCTGCGCTGGGGCGCCCGCTCCGCAGCGATCCCGCTGGACGCGCCGATGGGCGCGGACGCGCTGATCCTGTCGATGCGGACGCTGTTCATGCCGGTCGCGGCGCGCGGGTTCGACGCGGCGTTCGAGCTGTGGGTCGACGACCGGCCGTTCATCGCCGAGATCATCGACGCGCAGCTGCTCCTGGCGCCGGGCCGGCCCGAGCACCCGCACGCGGTGATCCGCACCGATGCCGAGACGCTCAAGCGCCTCACGCTGGGCAACCGCAGCCTCGACGTCTCGCTGCACGCGGGCCGCGTGACCGTCCAGGGCGACCAGGCGATGGCCGAGCGGTTCCTGGGCCTGTTCCGCCTGCCGGAGCCGGCCCCGGCATCGGCGGGGGCGACGCCGGGCCCGGTTTAGCGGCCGGGTCCGTTCTACGGATGCGGTGCTCATGAAACCAGGCGGATCTCCCCGGTGCCGCCGGGCCTGGCGCGGCGGTCGGTGATGAGCATGTGCCCGGGCGCGTGGGTGATCGCGAACGGCAGCTTCGCCTTGACCACCGCTTCCTGAAGCGTCACACCGCAGGCCCAGAACACCGGTACGTCGCCGTCGTGGAGGCGCACCGGGTCCCCGAAGTCGGGCCGGTCGAGGTCGCGGATGCCGATCGCGCCGGGGCGGCCGATGTGGACGGGGGCGCCGTGCGCGTACGGCATGTCGGCGGTGACCGCCGCGGCGAGGTCGATCATCGCGGCCGGCATGGGCCGCATCGAGACCACCACGGGGCCGCGGAAGCGCCTGGCGCCCAGGCATTTCAGCGAGGTGCGGTACATGGGGACGTTGACGCCCTGCTCGAGGTGGCGCAGCGGTATGCCCGCGCGCTCCAGGAACGGCTCGAACGTGAAGGTGCAGCCGGTCAGGAAGGTCACCAGGTCCGAGCCCCACAGGTCGGCCACGTCGGTGCGCTCGGCGACCAGCTCGCCCTTCTGCCACACCCGGTACGCGGGCAGGTCGCGGCGCAGGTCCGCGCCGAAGGCCAGGTCGGTCCAGTACCGGCCGGGCCCCACCACGTCCAGCAGCGGGCAGGCCCGCGGGTTGCGGACCGCGAAGCGGCGCAGGCTGATCGCATGGCGGGACGGCACCGACACCAGGTTGGCCTGCACGTACCCGTGCGACCAGCCGCTCGTCGTGGCGACCAGGCCGCCGCGGAACCTGGCGCGGGCCTCGTGAGGCTTGGTCTGGGCCTCGGGACGCTGTCTCGTGAACATCGCTCCTCCTCTGCTCGATACGTCGAGCCTCGTGGCGGGCGCGTCAAGACCTTCACGAGTCGTTCATGAGACACACACCGGTACCTGCACCGTCACTCTGCGCAAACCCTTTGCAACCGTTCCCAAATGATCATCAACTGCCCATAGACTGGAACCGTCCCCGCCAATGACGGCCGCACCTCGACTCCCCCGGGAGGTGGACCGTGGACTTCGGCATCCTCGGGCCCCTGCAGCTGGCCTTGGAGGGCCTGCCCGTGGCACTGCCCGGGCGGGTCCTGCCCCGGCTGCTCGCCGTGCTGCTCCTGGAGGCCGGACACGTGGTGCCCCTGCCCAAGCTCGTCGACGCGATATGGGAGGAGCTGCCGCCCGCGACCGCGCGGCGCCAGATCCAGAACACCGTCGCCAGCGCCCGCGGCATCCTGCTGCCGAACGGCACGAGCGAACTCGAGACCGTCGGCGACGGCTACCGGTTGCGCGTGCGTCCCGAGCAACTGGACTCGCTGCGGTTCCAGCGCAGCGTGCGCATCGCCCGCGAGCAGGAGGCGGCCTCCGAACCCGAAGCGGCCCTTGTGAGCCTGCGCGAAGCGCTCGACCTGTGGCGCGGCCCGACCCTCGCCGGGCTCGGCGGGCGCGTCATCGCGGCGGGGGCGCGCCGCTGGGACGAGGAGCGCGCCGCCGCCGAGGAGTCCCGCGCCGAACTCGAACTCGCGCTCGCCACCGGCGTGTCCGTGGTGGCCGACCTGCGGCGGGTCCTGGAGGCCCACCCGTACCGCCAGCACACGGCCGAGCTGCTCATGACCGCGCTCTACCGGGAGGACCGGCCCGCCGAGGCCCTCGACGTGTACGAGTCGATCCGCCGCGAACTCGCCGAGGAGCTCGGCATCGACCCCGGCCGGCGCCTCAAGGAGCTCCACACCGCGATCCTGCGCGACGACCCGTCCCTCAGGGCCGCACCGCGAACCGCGGCCCCGGCCCCCCGCCCCGAACTCCCCGCGCCCGCGCAGCTGCCTTCGGACAGCGTCCACTTCACCGGCCGCGCCGCGCAGCTGGCGGTGCTCGACCGGCTCCTCGAAGGGGGCCCGCAGGTCGCCGTGATCTCAGGGATCGGCGGCTCGGGGAAGACCACGCTCGCCCTCCACTGGGCGCACCTGGTGCGCGAGCGGTTCCCGGACGGGCAGCTGTACGTGAACCTGCGCGGCTTCGACCGCACGCCCTCGCTCGCCCCGCTGGACGCCCTCGCCGGGTTCCTCAGGGCCCTGCGCGTCCCGACCGAGGCCATCCCCTCCGACCTCGACGAGGCCGCCGCGCTGCTGCGCTCGCGCCTGGCCGACACCCGGACGCTCCTCTTCCTCGACAACGCCCGCAACTCGGCCCAGGTGCTGCCGCTGCTGCCGGCCACGGCCGGCTGCGTGGCGGTCGTGACCAGCCGCGGGCGGCTCCCCGACCTCGCCGCCGCGCACGACATCCGTCAGGTCACCGTGGGCGCACTCGACGGCGGCGAATCCGTGCGGCTCCTGGAGAGCCTCATCGGGGACGACCGGGTCGGACGCGAACCCGATGCGGCCGAACGGGTCGCGGACCTCTGCGGCGGCCTCCCGCTCGCGCTGCGCATCGTCGGCACCAACCTCGACGCGCAGCCCGGCACCACCTTGGCGGCGACCGCGACGGCGCTCGCCGGGCACGACCGGCTCTCCCGCCTCGCCGTCGAAGGCGACCCCACGACGACCGTGGCCGCCGCGTTCGACCTGTCCTACCAGGCGCTCGAACCCGAAGAGGAGCTGCTGTACCTCAACCTGGCGTGCCTGCCGGGCACGGACTTCTCCAAAGGGCTCGCGTGCGCGCTCGTCACGTGGGAACCCGAAGCGGCCGAACGGCTCCTGGCGAACCTCGTGGCCGCCCACCGCATCGACGAGTACCGGCCCGGCCGCTACCGCTTCCACGACCTGGTGCGCGAGTACGCCCGCCGCAAAGCGGAGGCGGCCTTCGACCCGGCTGCGCTGCAACGGCTCCGGGAGCAGGCCGTCGCGTGGTACGCGAAGGGGTCCACGCGCCTGCCGGTGCTCGAGTACCGCAACATCGTGGCGACCTTCCTCGAATGGAACGGCCACCCGCACGTCTCGCGGCTCCTCGCCCGGCTCATCTCCTTCGCCGACGCCGGCTACCGCGACGACGCCGCGAACCGGCGGGCGCTCTCGGACTCCCTCTACGAGCTGCCCGAACTCGCCCACGTCGCCGAACTCGGCATCGAGACCGGCAAGCGCTCGGACGAGCCGATGGACGCCGTGCGCGCCTACGCCCTCGCGGACGCGGTGGCCTTCGCGTCCGGCGACCTCCACAAGTCGAAGGCGTACGCGGAGAAGACCCTCGAGTACCTGCGCCTCACCCCGCACGGCGACGCCACGGGCAAGGCCCGCAACGACCTCGCGACCACCCTCACCCAGCTCGGCCGGTACCGGGAGGCCGTGTCGCTGCTGCGCGAGGCCGTCGTCGCCGCCGAGCGCTCCGGCAACCGGGACGTGCGCGTCGAGGTCCTCACCTCGCTCGGCACCGTGCTGCGGCGCATGGGGATCTTCGCCGAGGCCGAGGCGCTGCTCTTGAAGGCCCGCGACCTCGACGCGGCGGCCCCCGACGGGCCGACCACGGTCTACCCGCTGCTGTCGCTCTCGGAGCTGTACGTCGACCAAGGGCGCATCAGCGCCGCCGAGCACCTCAGCCGCGAGATCGCCGAGATGCTCAGCGACCACCCCTCGAAGTACTTCCGGTCGCGGCTCTATTTCCGGCAGTTCGCGGTCCACCGCGCCGACGAGGACTACCCGCGGGCCGAGGCCGCGCTGCTGCGCAGCCTCGAACTCGTCGAGCAGTTCAACAACTGGCGCCACCAGCTCATCTACACCTACTGGCTGGCCGACCTGTACGTGGACGCCGAGCAGTTCGAGCAGGTGCGGGACACCCTGGAGCGGGTCGCGCACCTGGCCCGGTACGAGACCTCGGAGTCGCTCGCGGTCAAGGCCAGGGTCATGTGCAAGCTCCACACCGCCGAAGGCGATCTGCGCAAGGCGATCAGCCTGGGCCGCCAGGCGTGCGACGTCTTCGCGGCCATGCCCGACCCGCTGCGCCAGGCCCGCAGCCTGCTCGCGCTGGCGAACGCCTACGAGGCGGCCGGGCTCGCGGGCGAGGCCGAGCGGTGCCGCGAGGAGTCGCGGGACCTCTTGAGCGCCTTGGGCATCGACCCGGGCTTACCGACCGGCGAAGCACCCACCCCACCCACCCGGGGGCCGACCAGCCTGCGTCAATGGTCTCCGGCAGGTCCGACAGGAATCCGGGTAACGAGTCGTCACGCCGCCGATCTTCACCCGAAAGCGTGAACGCCCGCGGCCGCCCATGACTTTGGTCAGGGGCGGGTCCAGTCGTTCGACAGATGCGGTCCCAGTCGGCCGGTTCCTACAGTGGTGTCCACACCCACCGATGCGAACGCATCCGAACGACAGCGAGGGAACGACATGCACGCGATCCGGCACCACGAATTCGGCGGCCCCGAAGTGCTCGTGTACGAGGAGGTGGCCGACCCCGAGCCCGGCCCCGGGCAGCTGCGCATCGCGACCCGCGCCGCCGGCGTCCACCTGCTCGACACGACCTTCCGCAGCGGCGACAAGAGCGGCCCGTACCCGCTCCCGGACCTGCCGATGATCCCCGGCCGCGAGGCCGCCGGGATCGTCGACGCGGTCGGCGAGGGCGTCGACCCGTCGTGGATCGGCAAGCGCGTGGTCGCCCACCTCGGGTTCGCCTCCGGCGGGTACGCCGAGAAGGCCGTGCGCGAGGTCGCGAACGTGCACGAGATCCCCGAGGGCGCGGGGTTCGCGGAGGCGATCGCGATGATCGGCACCGGCCGCACCGCGCTCATGGTCCTCGCGGTCGGGCCGGTGAGCAGTGATGACGTGGTGATCGTGCCGGCCGCCGCGGGCGGCATCGGCACCCTCCTGGTGCAGGCCGCCAAGAACGCCGGGGCGTACGTGGTCGGCCTGGCGGGCGGGCCGGACAAGGTGCGCCAGGTCGCCGAGAACGGGGCCGATGCGGCGATCGACTACAAGGCCGCGGACTGGACCTCGGTGCTGGACAAGGCGTTGGAGGGCCGCGAGGCGACCCTGCTGTTCGACTCCGTGGGCGGCGAGACCGGCCGGGCGGCCTTCGACCGGCTGGGCTTCGGGGGCCGCATGGTGGTCTTCGGGTGGTCGGCCGGGAAGGCCACCGAGGCCACGGTCGCGGACATCGTGGGCCGCGGCCTCACGGTCTCCGGCGCGCTCGGCCCGAAGCTCCTCGAGAAACTGGGCGGCCTCCGGGCCCTCGAAGAGCGCTCGCTGGCCGAGCTGGGAGCGGGACGCCTCCGCCCGGCGGTGCACACCTTCAAGCTGTCCGAAGCCGCCGAAGCCCATCGCGCCCTTGAGAACCGGGGCACCACCGGCAAGGTGGTCCTGGTCCCGTAGCCGGTACGGTCCGGAAGCGGACCATGCACCGGTGCGCGCCGCGGGCACCGGGAACACGGCGACGCCGCCCCGGCGGCTTGGCCGGGGCGGCGTCATCGGGTCGGGACCTGGCGGCTCGGGGCCGGTAGGCCGCCGGGCGGCTGTCGGGCCTTAGGAGGCCCGGGCGAGTTCGGCGGTCGTCAGGTGGGCCGGCACCACCGGCAGGACCTCGGCCTCGGCGTGGGCCCGCGCGAGCGGGACCGAGAGGGCGAGGCCGGCCAGGGCCAGGCCCACACCGACGAGGATCGGCGCGGTCAGGCTCAGCCCGGCCGAGAGGGCCAGGCCGCCGAGCCAGGCGCCGTTGGCGTTGGCGAGGTTGAAGGCCGCGTGGTGCAGGGAGGAGGCCAGCGACGGGGCGGCGTGCGCGCCGTCGAGCAGCAGCCGCTGCATGATCGGGCCGACCAGCGAGGACGAGAGCGCCATCAGGAACACCCCGGTGATCGCCAGGAACGGGTTCGCCATCGTGAAGAACATCATCAGCATCACGGCCGCGATGGTCGTGAACGAGGCGAACAGGCCCTGGATCGGGGCGCGGTCGGCGACGTGGCCGCCCACGATGTTCCCGGCCGTGAGGCCGAGGCCGAACACCGCGAGGGTGATCGCGATGGCGACCGTGCCCAGGCCGGTGACCTCTTCGAGGATCGGCGTCAGGTAGGTGTAGGCCGCGAACATGCCGCCGAAGCCCACCGCGCCCGTGACGAGCGGGAGCAGGACGCGCTTGGAGCGGATCGCCCGGATCTCGTCGGACGCCTTGGTGGGCACGATGACCCCGCGGGTGTCGGGCACGGTGGCCCAGATCGCGGCGGCGGCCACCAGGCCGAGCGCGGCGACCGCGGCGAAGATCCAGCGCCAGGAGAACTGGCCGATGAGCAGGGCGCTCACCGGGACGCCGATGATCGTGGCCACGGTGAGGCCGGACATGATCCCCGAGATCGCGCGGGCGCGCCGCTCGTAGGAGACCAGGCTCGCGCCGACCACCGCGGCCGCGCCGAAGAACGCGCCGTGCGGCAGCCCGGCGAAGAACCGGGAGGCGAGCAGGGTCCCGAAGTCGGGGGCCAGGGCGGTGACGAGGTTGGCGACCGCGAACCACGCCATCAGGGCGATGAGCAGCGGCTTGCGGGGGACGCGGGTGGTGGCGACGGTGAGCAGCGGGGCGCCGAGGACCACGCCGATGGCGTAGGCCGAGACGGCCAGGCCGGCCTCGGCGAGCGAGACGCCCGAGGAGGCGGCCACCTGGGGCAGGATGCCCATGATGACGAACTCGGCGGTGCCGATGCCGAACGCGCCGATTGACATGGCGAACAGGGGCATGCGCATGGAAAGCAGCTCCGGGAAGAAGAGAAGGAGGGTGAGAACGCTGAGGCTGTCACCGGCTGCTTCCTTGCCGTACCGGTCGCTGTCAAGAACGGGAGGCTCGCGCCTCCGCACCAATCATAAATACACTCGCCCACGGAGTAAAAGGCTTGGAGATGAAATCCTGGCGTGATGTCCGTCGCCGCCGCGTTACGAACGCCGCCCGGGTGTTTCGGCGGTGACCGGCGTCAATGCCGCCATCATCGCGAACACCTCGGCGGTGCGCGAACCCGGTTGCGGCACATAGAAGATCAGCCGGAAGCAGGTGCCGGGCACCTCGAGCACCTGGCAGTCGAACTCGAGCGGCCCGTACTCCTCGTGCACGACCTGCTTGGTCTGGACGGTGCGGACGCCGACCTCGTGGTCGGCCCACAGCTCCCCGAACTCCGGGCTCGACCGCAGCAGGTCGTCCACCAGCGCCCGCAGCACCGAGTCGGCCGGGTCGCGGGCGAGCGAGGCGCGCACATCGGCCACGCACTGGCGCAGGAACCCCGCATAGCGCTCGTCCGACAGGGCCGCGGCGGCGTGCGGGCCCGAGAAGTTCGTGCGCAGGATGTTCCGCTGCGCGGGCTCCAGCTGCGAGAGCCACCCCATCAGCCGGTCCGCGGTCGGGTTCCAGGCGAGCATGTCGTAGGCCGCGTTCACCGCATAGGCCGGGTAGTCGTCGAGACCGGCCAGGAGGTTGCGGATGGTAAAAGGCACCTCGCCGCGGTTCGCCGCACTCGTGTCGGGCCGCTCGTCGGCGAGGTTGAACAGGTGCGCGCGCTCGTCGTGGACGAGCATGAGCGCCCGGGAGAGCGCCCCGAGGACCTGCCGGGACGGCTTCGGCCCGCGCGCCTGCTCGAGGCGGATGTAGTACTCGACCGAGATCCCCGCGAGCTGCGCGACCTCCTGGCGCCGCAGGCCGGGCGTGCGCCGGCGCGGCCCCTCGGGCAGGCCCACGTCGCCCGGCTTGAGGGCGGCGCGGCGGGTGCGGAGGAAGTCGGCGAGCTGCTGGCGGTCCATGGGTCGATCATCCCCCGGTTCGCCGCCCGGAACCAGGTACGGCCGGTACCACCATAAACGGTCCTCTTTGCAGCGCCCGCGATCGCGCGCAGGATCGTGGACATGAACGAGACCACCGCACCCAAGACCGCACTGCACCGCATCGCCCTCGTCACCGGCGCCAACAAGGGCATCGGCTTCCACATCGCCCGCGCCCTCGGAAAGCAGGGCCACACCGTGCTCGTCGGCGCCCGCTCGGAGGAGCGCGGCGAGACCGCCGCCGCGGCCCTGCGCGAGGAGGGCCTGGACGCCCGCTTCCTCCACCTCGACGTGACCGACGAAACCTCGGTCGCCGCCGCCGCGAAGCGGGTCGAGGACGACTTCGACCACCTCGACATCCTCGTGAACAACGCGGGCATCGCCCTGGCGGACGGGGACTGGAACACCAGCGAGCTCACCGTGGCGACGGCCCGGAAGGTCTTCGAGACCAACGTCATCGGCGTCATCTCGGTGACCAACGCACTCCTCCCGCTCATCCGCAGGGCGGGCGCGGGCCGGATCGTGAACGTCTCCAGCGAGGTCGGCTCCCTCGGCTTCATGACCGATCCGAACCAGCCGTTCGCGTCCATGCAGGCCGGCGCCTACGGCGCCTCCAAGTCGGCGCTGAACATGCTCACCGTCTCCTGGTCGAAGGAGCTGGAGCCCACCGGCATCAAGATCAACGCGATGACCCCGGGCTACACCGCGACCGATCTCAACGGCAACCAGGGGACGCGCCGGCCCGAGGACGCCGCGGGCGCCGCCGTCGAGCTGGCGCTCATCGGGGAGGACGGCCCGAACGGCGGGTTCTTCCAGGAGGGCAACGAGTACTTCGACACCGCGGTGGTCCCCTGGTAGGGGCCTCGATCCGGTCCGGCGGGACGCCGACCATCGGTCGCCGAGCACGCCGCGGATGAAGGGGTGAGCATCCCGGCCGCGCCGTGCTCGGCGCGGCCGCCGGTGCGGCTCTCCCGATGACGCCGAGGCGCTGACGAGGTGGATGCACCGGAGGCTTCGCTGCGCAAACGCCGACAGCACCGCTCCCCGCCGGACCTCTGCCTCGGATCAGTCGCCTTGCGGTTCAGATACCTGCGGTACTGCCCGTTGCGCCATGGCCTGATCCATGAGCCGGCGCGCAAGGTTGCGGGTCTTCGCGTTGTCGTCGAGGAAGCCTGCCACGATCTCGTCCGCACGCCCACGCGCAGTCGCCGCGGACTTCTCGTAGACCGAATCCGTGCCCGACGCGGTCGGGTCAGCGCTCGGGGGCCTCCCAGTACCGATTGGTCCACATGCGCCGCAGGCCGCCGCGCAGATCCACCTTCGGCGCGGGAGTCTCCGGTTGCGCGCCTCGGGGCCCGAACCGGTCGATGCGCGCATCCCAGCGGTGCAGGATCGATCGCTCGGGATCGGGCACGGCGGTGAGGTCGATGACGAGTTCGATCCGCGCGATCTGCCCGGCGGCGACCTCGAATGCGGCGACCTCGCGCGCGGCATCGTCGGAGCCTCCCGGGACGGGAAGGGGCGCTTCGGGAGCACTCAGCTCGAGGCGGTGGAGTCCGGGGGCGACCTCGAACCACATGCGCGTCCAAGAGGCCGCGACGCGAGCACCGTCGAGCACGAGCTCGGGCGCGGGCACGGCGGTGCGGTGGCGGATGGGGACGAGTTCGCCGAGCCAGTCGAGGGCCTTGCGCTGCGCGCCGTTGATGCGGGCCTGCCCGGAGGGCAGCTGGCGGGCGAGTTCCTCAGAGGACAAGTCGGCCTTGACGAATCGGGCTTCGATGAGCAGACCGGCCGAGCCCGGGCTGAGCGCCGGTGTCTCGCCTTCGGGGTCGAGTACGGTCGGTGCGGCCAGCTCGGAGGGTGTGAAGGGCCGGGTGTCGAGCGGCGCTTCGGGCGGGAGCCGGTTGTAGCGCAAGTAGGTCCACAGGACCCGCAGCGCCCACCCCGCAAGAGCGGCAACGGGGATGCCGAACACGAAGACGAACCCTGCCGCCTCCGGCACCGGCCCTCCGGCGGTGAGTAGTCCGAGCCTCACGGCGCCGACGAGGATCAGCGGGCACAGCAGCATCGCGACCACGGCGAGGACGGCGCTGCGGCGGTGCCCTGCAAGCGCGGGCAGGTACTGGCGGTAGTTCAACCGACCGCGCGGGCCCAGCGTGTGGCCGGTGTTCGCGGCGAGGGCGCCGTGCAGCCGTCCAATCGCGAAGTTCCGATGGACCTCACCCAGCACGCCCACGTAGTCGAGATCCGTTCTCGATCCGGCCTGGATGTCGACGGCTCGCCACGTCCGCGAGTGAAGGCTCTGCACCTCCACCAGGTGGCGCCCGGCCGTGAGCGGAAGGTCGATCGAACCCCATCCGGCCGCAACGGCCCTGCCGTCCACGAGGACGACCGGGACGAGACCGGCCTTGAGGTCGTCCATGCTCGCGACCGGGTCGCCGGCGGACCGGCGCGCCCGGTACGCCTCGGCGCGGGGCCCGAGCGGCTTGCCGCCCAGGCCCCGGCAGTAGCCGGTCCGCAGCCGCAGCACCCCGCCGCCCGGCGCGCTCGGCATCCGCCCGATCGGGGCGATCCGCCAAGCGCGCCAAGGCGCTTTGAAGCAGGGGCTGCGGCCCGCGGTCAGCTCCATTCGACCTCGGTGGGATTGGAGGGCCACCAGTCCTGGCTCTGCGCGGTGTTGGCGAGGCCGTCGGCGACGCCCAGGCCCGCACCGCCGCCGTCGTAGCCGCCGTTCCAGCTTTCGGAGTCGAAGAAGTTCCCGCCCTGGTAGGTCGGGAAAATGTTCGTGACGGACTGGACGCCGTGCTGCCAGTAGCCGGTGTTCGCGTGCCGGCCGGCCGGGGTCATCGTGAACTTGCGGGCGAAGAAGGTGCCGAAGCCCTCGATCATGTTCGCGATGCTGGCGCCCGCGGCGTCGAGCGGGCTCGCGGGGTTGCCGTTGGCCTTCTGGAAGACCCATGTGAAGGCCGTGAACGCCCCCATCAACGCCGCACAGGTATGCCCGGCGGTGGAGATCCCGGCTTCTGCGGTCTTCGCGAACCCCGCCATCGTGGCGGCCACCGCGGTCGCGCTGGCCCGGATCCCGGCCGCCGCGGGCGCGCCGATGCCGGTGGCGAGCGCCGCGAGGTAGGCGACCAGGAAGGCGTTCATGACAATCGTGACCGTCAGCAGGAACACCCAGTAGGCGGCCAGCAGCGCTGCCATGACGAGCAGTGCGGAGGCGACGAGGCAGGCGTTCACGGCCAGCTCGGTGAGCTGTTGCATGAAGTCCTCGGACTTCTGCTTGAAGCCGCCGGCGTCCTCGCCGCACCAGTTCTCGTCGTTGACGGATTCGACCTCGGCCCGCAGGGCCTCGACGGCGTCCATGTTGCGTTCGGCGAGCGTCAACCACGCGCCGGCGGCCTTGGTCAGGTCGCCGGGATTGCACTGGTTCATGTAAATGCTGGTCGCCAGGGTCTGCACGCCCAGGCTGAACGCGATCGCGGGCGGCATGATGGCGAGCGCGCAGCTCTTGATGACCCCGTTGAAGTACGGCGACATCTGGCTGCCCGCGTCGAACAGGGTTTCTCCCATGGTCATCGGGGTGGTGCTCCTCAGCTAGTTTCCGTTGCCGCTGAATGCGGTCGCGCAGGACTTGTCCGCTTCCTCCATGTCGGTGACGCATCCTTCAACGGCGTCGTGGAGCTCTTGGAAGCACTGCCCGGCCCCCGCCATCGCCTCGGTCACGGTCGACACCGCGGTGGTGTACGCGACGGCCATGGTGAGGGTCACAACGGTGTAGAGGCTGCGGTCGATCGACTCGAGGTTCCCCAGGGGCTCGTTGGTCGACTCCAAGATGGGCACCACGTTGTTGGTGATGTTCGCGTTCATCTCGGTAATGAACTGGGCATCGAATACTCTGCTCATGCTCGTTCGCTGATCCTTCGCTTGATGTCGTCACCGGCATTGAGGGTGCTTTCGAAGAACGCCTCGGTCGCCCAGACGTCCTCGGCGGCGCCGGACTCGGCATTGTCGATGGTCGCCACCACGTCTGCGGGCAGTCGCTCGCGGACCTGGTCGCTCGAGAGCTCGCGCAGTTTCTCGCGGGCCTCGGCGACGAGCTCGGTGAGGCGCTGGCCGAGCCCTTCGACACCGCGCTGGCGGGCGGCGGCGCCGATCCGGACCTCGGCGATGACCCGCTCGGTGGTGGAGACGACGGCAAGGTCGCCGGTGCCGCTGACCGCCTCGGCGAGGAGGACATCGGCAGGTGCTTCCTCTCTGGCCGCAGCGGTCTCGCGGAAGGCGCTCAGGACTCCGCCGAGGTGCGCTCCGAGAGCGCGGTCGTGCTTCTCGACGGCGAAGGGGACGGCGCCGTCCGGCACCGCCTCGATGCCCAGGCGCCGGCGTGCCATGGCCGCGAACGCCTCGTAGCCGCCGCCGGCCATGGCCTCCTGGAGTTCGCCTATCGCGGTCAGGCTCGCGGCCACGACCTCCTCGGCCTCCGTGCCGGGACGCGGGAGGCGCTCGGCGACCTCCGTTATCAGCCTGGCGATCTCACCTGGGGGGCGGCCCAAGGTCTGGGAGGACAGCTCGATGACGATCTGCTCCCCGGCGCGGATGGTTACAAATTCGTCAATGTCGGTGTATATCGCGTCAGTGTCGCTCACTGGTTTCGCTCGTTTCGGTGGGTGGACCTCCGACGATAGCGAAGCCCTGCACGCCTCCACAACAGATCCGCAGAGGACCGAGACTTTGAAAGGCCTTGGGGGCCAGTGATATCCGGGTGAGCGGATGCCTGGAACACTGAAAGCGGTGCGAGGACGGAACGAAGGGGCCCAAGGCGGTTAAGCCTTGGGCCCCTTCGAAGCATGGTCCAGGTCAGCCTAGACAGCAGTTCTCGAATACGGCTCGCAAGCTTCGCCGCTGTGCTCCCGCACAGCCCGAGCACCGTTCTCTCGAGGAGGCCTGGTGAGAATGGATCGAATTGGTCAACCGATTCGGTGGTTGCAGCGCCGAGCGGTCGTCCAGACCGCAGCGGATCTGCTGTCGCCAAGGCCCCGCCTCCCAGCGCTCATCACCTTGATAACTCGCAGCGGTAATCGGTATGGCTTCTCTCTGGGCCAGAGGCGTGGCGGATGGCAGTTACGGCGGTCCCGACCCGCGGATATGGGCCCATCCGGTCCTGATCCTTACCGCTGCGGTGATGGCGGTCTTCGCGTTCGCCACCGGCGGTGTCCTCGACTCGACGTCGTCGGCCCAGCTGTCGCCGCGGTGGAAGAGGGCGACGATGTCGTGGACAGGCCGATGGACAAGAGCTCGGGAGAACACGGCGAGTCGCACGAAAAAGGCCCTGTAACCAGGGCCTTTCTTGTAGGGCAGGCAGGACTTGAACCCGCGACCCAGGGATTATGAGTCCCCTGCTCTAACCAGCTGAGCTACTGCCCCGAGCGGGCAATATCCTCTCACACCGCGTGGCCCCTCGGTGTCCGGAGGGGATGGCCGGGACCGGGACGGCGCCGCGGGATCGTCGCGGAGACTTCATCGGTCCCGAATGCGGGCGCAACGGGCGTAGGGAACAACAGGGCGAGACGAGGGTGGTCTCCGGTAACATCTGGGCCACAACTGCAACGGTTTGATAACGACACCTGCAGTTGTTACCCAGCTCTCCATAAGATCCGTCTCACTCCCGTCGTTTCGTGTTTCTCGAACAATCCACGATGCGCGGGTTCCGAAGCCCAAACCTCCCGAGGGGGCCCTTTGAGACGTGCAGTGTTGTTGCTGTCGGCTGCGTTCGCCGGCCTGTTGCTGGGTCTGGGGGTGAACAGCAGCGCCACCGCCCAGGACGCCTTCGGCGTCCACGGCACCCTGGAGAACCAGCAGGACGAGCCGGTCGCAGGAGTCTCCATCACCGTGACCGACGCCTCCGGCACCGAGGTCGCCACGGTCCAGAGCGCCGAGGACGGCACCTGGGCCGTACCGCTCGAGGCGGGCGGCGACTACGTCGTCGTGCTCGACGAGTCCACCCTGCCCGACGGGCTGGTCGTGCGCAACGGCAAGCCGGAGCTCGAAGTCACCATCAGCTCCGACAGGACCGTGCTGTTCCCGCTCGACACACAGGTCGCCGGCGGCGCGGAACCCGGCGGGGACGAACCCTCCTCCGGCGGCGACGCGACCGGCGAGACCCCCGGTGACGACGAGTCGAGCACCGGCGCCGACGAGGCGGAGAACGGCGAGAACCTCGCCGAGATCGAGGACGAGGGCGGCGCCACCCGCGCCGTCAGCCTCCTGTTCTCCGGACTCCACTTCGGACTCATGATCGCCCTGGCGGCGGTCGGCCTCTCCATGGTGTTCGGCACGACCGGACTCACCAACTTCGCCCACGGCGACCTCGTCACCTTCGGCGCGGTCATGGCCCTGCTGTTCAACCTCACCTTCGGCGTGCCCGTCTGGGTCGCGGCCATCGCCGCCGTCATCCTCGGCGCCGCCTTCGGCTGGCTCCAGGACTGGGGCCTGTGGGCGCGGCTGCGCCGCCGCGGCACCGGCCTGGTCTCGATGATGATCATCTCCATCGGCGTGGCCCTGCTCATCCGCAACGTGACCCTGTTCTTCGTCGGCGGCGAACGCCAGCGCTACAACGAGTTCGTGGGGCAGCAGCCCTGGGACTTCGGCTGGCTCGTGATCACCCCGAAGGAGGTCGTGACGGGCTCGATCGCGCTCGTCGTCTGCATCGCGGTCGGCCTCGCCCTCGTCTTCACGCGGCTCGGCAAGGCCACCCGCGCGGTCGCGGACAACCCGTCGCTCGCGGAGTCCACCGGCATCGACGTGAACCAGGTCGTGCGCCTGGTGTGGACGATCGGCGGCGCGCTCGCGGCCATGTCCGGCGTCTTCCTGGGCATCAGCGACGGCGTGAAGTTCGACATGGGCCAGCACCTGCTGCTCATGGTGTTCGCCGCGGTCGTGCTCGGCGGGCTCGGCACCGCATTCGGCGCGTTCGTCGGCGCGATGCTCATCGGCGTGTTCGTGCAGATGTCGACCCTCGTGGTCGCGCCCGAGCTGAAGTACGTCGGCGCGCTGGCGGTCCTCATCATCATCATGCTCACCCGGCCGCAGGGGATCCTCGGCCGCCGCGAGAGAATCGGCTAGGAGAGCGAAATGGATTGGCACTTCGTCTTCAGCCAGGCGCTCACGCAGGCCATCGGGCCGACGATGCTCGTGTACGCGCTCGGCGCGATCGGCCTGAACCTCCAGTTCGGCTACACGGGCCTGCTCAACTTCGGCCAGGCCGCGTTCGCCGCGGTCGGGGCCTACGGGCTCGCACTGGCGGTGGTGGCCTTCGGGCTGCCGTTCTGGTGGGGCATCCTCGTCGGGCTGGGCTGCGCTGTGGTGCTGGCCCTGCTCATGGGCATTCCGACACTGCGGCTGCGCGCCGACTACCTCGCGATCGTCACGATCGCCGCGGCCGAGATCGTGCGCCGCCTCTTCCGGGCCACGGTCTGGTCGGAGCACACCGGCGGCTCGGACGGCATGCGCGGGTTCTCCGACCCGTTCTTCGAGCTGAACCCGCTCTCGGAGGACGCGACCTGGACGTTCGGGTTCATCTCCATGGACAGCGGCCGCCTGACCGTCGACTTCGGACTGTTCGACCTCCAGTACTCCCACCGCGACCTGTGGGTCATGACGATCGGCTGGGCGCTGGTGGCGTTCTTCTGCATCGTGCTGGCCCTGCTCGTGCACAGCCCGTGGGGCCGGGTCCTCAAGGGCATCCGCGAGGACGAGGAGGCCGTGCGGAGCCTGGGCAAGAACGTGTTCGCGTACAAGATGCAGGCGCTGGTCATCGGCGGCGTCATCGGCGCGGTGGCCGGGTTCGTGTTCGCGCTGAGCCGCGCGAACGTGCAGCCCGACACGTTCTCGACGGACTTCACGTTCTACTTCTACGTGGTCCTGATCCTCGGCGGCGCGGCCCGGATCTTCGGGCCCGTGCTCGGGGCGGCGCTGTTCTGGTTCCTGTACACCGTCTTCTCGCAGGGCCTGAGCCAGGCGATCACCGCGGACCTGATCTCGCCCGAGCTCATCAACCAGACGCAGGTGGGGCCGCTCGTGTTCTTCCTGCTGGGCCTCGGCATGGTCCTGCTGCTGATCTTCCGGCCGCAGGGCATCCTCGGCAACAAAAGGGAGCTGATGCTCGATGTCCGATAGAGCCTCGATGCCCAATGAAGCGCAGCCCGGTGAAGCGGCGCCGGAGACCGAGACGGCCGAACCGGCCGTTGCGGACAAGAGCGCCAGGGCGGGCATCGCCGCGGCGCGCGCGTCGCTGGCGGACGTGCCGCCCGAACCCGGTGCGCCGAAGCAGGACCCGATCCTCAACGCCACGGACGTGCGCCGGGCCTTCGGCGGCCTGGTGGCCGTCGACGTGGCGCACCTGGAGGTCCAGCGGGGCACCATCACCGCCCTCATCGGGCCCAACGGCGCGGGCAAGACCACGTTCTTCAACCTGCTCACCGGTTTCGACCGGCCGAGCCGGGGCGAGTGGGTGTTCGACGGCCGCCGCGCCGACCGGATGCGCTCGTACCAGGTGGCGCGGGCGGGCATGGTCCGCACGTTCCAGTTGACGAAGGCGCTCACCCGCATGAGCGTCATGGACAACATGCTCATCGGCGCCGCCGACCAGATCGGCGAGCGCTTCTGGGCCGGCCTGATCCCGCCCCTGTGGAAGGCGCAGGAGGCGGCGAACCGGACGCGGGCCTTGGAGCTGCTGGAGCGGTTCAAACTCATCGACAAGCGCGAGGACTACGCCGGGGAGCTCTCCGGCGGCCAGCGCAAGCTGCTGGAGATGGCCCGCGCGCTCATGCTCGAACCGAAGATGGTGATGCTCGACGAGCCGATGGCCGGGGTGAACCCGGCGCTGAAGCAGACGCTGCTGGAGCACATCAAGAACCTGCGCGAGGAGGGGATGACGGTCCTGTTCGTCGAGCACGACATGGACATGGTCCACGAGATCGCGGACTGGGTCGCCGTGATGGCGGCCGGGCAGCTCATCACGGAGGGCACGCCGGACCAGATCTCGGCGGACCGGCGGGTCATCGACGCGTACCTGGGCGCCCACCACGACGCGGCTCAGCGTTAGGAGACGACATGAGCGACAACGAGACTGCGGTCGGCATCGGACCGACGGGCGCGCCCTTGGAGGCGACGCCGGACTCGGACACGGAGGTGTGCTCCCGCGAGGGGCACCTGGCGGCCTCGCAGGACGCGCTGCTGCGCGCCGACGAGGTGCAGGCCGGGTACCTGCCGGGCGTGTCGATCCTGAACGGCACGGACCTGTACGCGAACGAGGGCGAGCTGGTGGGCATCATCGGCCCGAACGGGGCCGGGAAGTCGACGCTGCTGAAGGCGATGTTCGGGCTCGTGGGGGTGACCTCGGGAGCGGTGACGCTGCGGGGCCAGGACATCACGAACCGGAAGGCGCACCAGCTGGTGCCGCTGGGCGTGGGGTTCGTGCCGCAGACGAACAACGTGTTCGCGGCGCTCACCGTGGAGGAGAACCTCGAAATGGGGGTGTTCCTGCGGCCCAAGGCGTTCCGTGAGCGGTTCGCGTTCGTGGTGGACCTGTTCCCGATCCTGGGCGAGCGGCGTGCGCAGCGGGCCGGCTCGCTCTCGGGCGGCGAGCGGCAGATGGTGGCGATGGGCCGGGCGCTCATGATGGAGCCCACGGTGCTGCTGCTGGACGAGCCGTCGGCGGGGCTGTCCCCGGCGATGCAGGACGAGGTCTTCTTCAACACCAAGCAGATCAACCAGACCGGGGTCACAGTGGTCATGGTCGAGCAGAACGCTCGGCGGTGCCTCCAGATCTGCGACCGGGGTTACGTGCTGGACCAGGGCCGCAGTGCCTACACCGGTCCGGGTGCGAGCCTGATCGACGATCCGAAGGTGGTCGAGCTGTACCTGGGGACGCTGGGCCGAGCTAATTTACGGCTCGCAAGCTTCGCCGAGAGCGTTGACGGCGCAGGCGTCCGCGGGTGCGGCCCGCTAGAACACGGATAAGGCGATGCCCCTCGGGTCCTGTGGTCCCGAGGGGCATCGCCGTTGGTGTTCGCTGCTTACTCTTCGAGGTCGCCGAACGTGTAGCCGAGGTTCACGAAGGTGTTGTCGGCCTGGTATTCGAAGACGCCGATGGTGGCGGCGGAGACGTCGCCCTCAGGCGAGAACTCGATAGGGCCGGAGTAGCCCTCGTAGTCGATGTCCTCGCCGTCCTTCAGGAGGTCGGCGCACTCGGTGTAGCCGTTGCACTTGGTGCCTTCGCGGCTGACGCCGATCAGGTTCTCCTTGATGACCTCGGAGTCGACCTCGCCGCCTTGGAGTGCGGCGAGTGCGGCGAGCACGGTCGCGTCATAGGACTCGGGGCCGTACGTGAAGTCGGTCAGCTCCGGGTCCACACCGAGGAGGCGCTCCTGGATGGCGGCGGTGTCGGCACCCGGGTAGGTGCCCTTGGCGCCCTCCAGGAAGCCCTCGGGGAACTGGTCGCCGTAGTTGGAGAGGTTGCCGTCGACGAAGTACCAGCCGAGGTCCTGCGCGCTCATGTTCTCTTCGGCGAGCGCGGGAGCGAGGTTCACGATCTCGTTGAAGGTGATGAGGACGACCGCGTCGGCGCCGGAGTCGGCGACCTGGCCGGCCTCGGCGGAGAACTCGGTGGCGGCCGGGTCGTAGACGATCGTGTCGATGACCTCACCGCCGAAGTCGGTGAAGTTCTGCTCCACGGCCTCGGCGAGGCCGGTGCCATAGGAGTCCTGGAGCGCGAGAATGATGATCTTCTCGTGCCCGTCCTGGATGATCGTGTCGGCGAGGACGCGGCCCTGGAGGATGTCCGAAGGGGCCGTGCGGAAGTAGTAGTCGCCGTTCGCGTACGTGGTGAACTCGGGCGAGGTGTTCGCCGGGGAAATCTGGACGATCCCCTCCTGGTAGAGCTTGTCGATGAAGCTGAGCGACACGCTGGAGGAGGCGGCGCCGATGACGGTGTGCACGCCCTGGCGGATGAGCGCGTCCGCCGACTCGCTGGCGATGGGCGAGGTGGTGTCGCCCGAGTCCTGGTGGATGACCGAGGCGTCGCAGCCGAGTACGCCGCCGGCCTCGTTGATCTCCTGGATGGCGAGGTCGACGCCGGCGAATTCGGGCGGGCCGAGGAAGGCGAGCGAGCCGGTCTGCGGCAGGATCGTGCCGATCTTCAAGCCGTCGCTTTCGCAGTCGGCAGCGCCGCCGGAATCCGAATCGTCGCCGCACGCGGTGATGGAGAGCGCTGTGATACCAGCTGTGGCCACTGCCAGCAGAGCTCGGGGAAAGCGGGACATGGTTGCTCCTAGTTTTTTTGTTCGAGAGGACACGCGGCAGAGATTGGAGGTTTGCGTGATCCGAGTTACACACTATGGCAGTAGGGAACCTGATGACAGCGGTCGTGACCACACCCGATCCTGTTTGTGATGAGTCCGTGACCTTCTCGTACAGGTATTGCAATCGCAGGTCGTCCGTGTTGCCGCCCAGCGACGTTCGGGCCGCCCTCCCCGCGGGCGGCTCCCCCGGCAGGGGGAGCACGGTCGCCCCTGCAAGGGGAGGCCGGTCGCCCGCTCGCGGGAGGGGCCGGGCGCGCCAGACCGCGAGTCTGTAAGCATGACAACGCGAACGCCGCTCCGACGGCCCACCCGCCTCGCACGGGCGACCGTGCTCGCCGCCTTCCTCTGGTCGCTCCTGGCCCTCCCGTTCGGGCTGTGGCAGCTCCTCGACCCCGAGAGCGGCCCCTACTCGCACGAGCTCTACGAGCCCACGATCCCGCTCCCCGCAGCGCTGCCCGACTGGTTCGCGCCCGCCGCGCTCATCGCCGCCGGCGTCGGCGGACTGCTCATCGCCCGGGCCAAGCCGAAGCTGTGGCCGCTCACCGCGCTCTACGCCGCGGTCTTCGGGCTGCTGCTGACGACGATCTCGCCCATCTCGCTCGCCGGGTACCTGTGCGCGTTCCTCATCCCGATCGCGGCCGTCGTCGTCCCGGTCCTCGTGGCCCGCGGCACGATCGCCCGCCTCGTCACCGCCGCCGTGATCGCCGCGGTCCTCGTCGCGCTCGGCGTGACCGGGGTCGTCGACTACCCCGCGGTCGTCGGATTCGCGAAGGACCTGGGCGCCACCATGGTCGGCATCGGCGGCTACTTCCTGGCGCAGATCTGGACGCTCGCGGGAGCCGTCGTCTGGAGCGCGCTGACCATGCTGCTGCGCTTGCAGCGCCGCGAGGGCGAGCCCGCGCCCGAGTGGCTCGCCCCCGAGCGCGCCGCGAAGTGGGGCCGGATCGCCGCCTGGACCGCGTTCGCCTGCGCCCTCCCCTACGGCCTGGTGCGCATGAGCTGGCTGACTCCGTGGGCCTACGCGGGCGGCCCGGTCGGCGAGGACTTTCCGCTCGAGATGCGGATCTGGGGCCTGCTGCTCGGCTTCGCCGCGCTCGGCGGCGGCGTGCTGTGCCTGGGCCTGACGCAGCGGTGGGGCGAGCGCTGGCCGTTCTGGATGTTCGCCCTCAAGGGCCGCCCAGTGCCGCCGATGGTCGCGATCGTCCCCGGGGCGATCATGGCCGGGGTGTTCACGTTCATGGCGGTGCCCATGGCGGCGTTGGGGATTCGCCAGGACGCCCCCGAGCTGATCTGGTCGTTCCCGTTCTGGCTGTGGGGCCCCGCCCTCGGCGCGGCGACGTTCGCCTACGCGATCCGGCGGGGCAGGGTCGACACGGGAGTGGTCCGATAGGGGCTTGACCGATTGCGGGACCCGGCCTAAGGTCGAGTCCTGCAATCAATTCCGCACAAATCTGCAACTCCTTGCAAAGGAAGCAAACACATGCTCGACATCCTGGTCGTGGGCGGCGTCGGCGTCGACACCATCGTGCGCGTCCCCGAGATCGCGATCGGCGACGGCGACTCGCTCGGCGTGGAACCGATCTACGACTACGTGGCCCACACCGGGAACGGGGTCGCCCTCGGCTGCCTCCACCTCGGGCTCGCCACCCGCTTCATCGACTACATCGGCGACGACGAGCAGGGCCGGCTGGTCCTGGGCCACTACGAGCGGCACGGCCTCGACTTCCGGCACCTCATCTCCCCCAACGGGACCTCGCGCTCGGTGAACCTGGTCGACGCCGGCGGGCGGCGCTACTCCTTCTACGACTACCGCCACGACGCCGATCTGCGCATGCCCGCCGAGTTCTTCGGCCCGCACGTCGCCGAGGCCAAGCACGTCCATGTCTCGATCCCTAACCACACCAGGGACGTGCTGACCGCGATCCCCGAAGGCGTGACCGTCTCGACCGACCTGCACGGGTGGGACGGCGAGGCCGAGCACCAGAAGGCCTTCGCCCTGCGCGCCGACCTCGTGACCCTCTCCGCAGCGAAGCTCGGCGGCGACCCGGAGAAGGCGATGCGCTGGATCCTCGACAACGGCCGCGCCGCGGTCGTGATCGCCACGAACGGCGAGCACGGCGGGTACGTGCTCGAACGCGGCGGGTCCCTGGAGCAGTACGACGCGATCGACCCGGTCGCCCAGCTCGGCGCGGCGGTCCCTGCATGGGCCGACTGGTCCCCCGTGGACTCCAACGGCGCGGGCGACGCGTTCGTCTCGGGGATGCTGTGGGCGCGGGCCCGGGGCGGCGACCTCGCGGCCGCCATCAACGCGGGCCGCGTGGCGGGCGCGTACGCGTGCCGTACCAAGGGCACGAGCACGGCCCTCATCTCCGCGGAGCTGCTGGCCGAAAGCCTTGCGGCGCTGAAGCGGTGATCGACGGCCCCGGCGCAGAGCGCCGGGGCCGTTCGCTACTCCGCGGGCTTGTTCGCGGTCATGGCCTTCGCGCGGGCGATCACGTCGTCGAACGGCGAGGGCTCCACGGGCACCGTGCGCACCGCGTCGCGCCGCTCAGGCTGGACCACCAGCATGAACAGGCAGCCGACGACGGCCGCGACGAGCGGGGCGCCCAGGCCGATCTCGGTGGCCGGCCAGATGCCGGTGGCGGCGCCCGTGCTGATGAGGAACGCGGCCCAGACCGGCACCGCCCAGGCCCCGGCGAGCACGAGCAGGTCGCGGCGGCGGCGCAGCTCGGGGCGGATGAGCCACACCAGGAAGTCGAGCCACGCGCCCGAGAGCAGGAAGATCCACACGTACCCGCCGTACTCGAAGCCCGAGTACGCGCCGGCCATGATCGCCGGGTACGCGAACGCGACCGTGAAGAACCCCAGCGGCAGCCGGAACCGGCCGGTCATCATGACCGCCAGCGCGAGCACCAGCACGGTGGTGAACACGATGCCCGCCACCGGGAAGCCCTCGAAGACGTGCGGGCCCTTCAGGGCCGCCGCGACGGCGAACGGCGAGTTCGTGTGCGGCACGAGGTAGGCGAGGAAGAGCACGAGTGCGGTCGTGATGTAGCCCAAGGAGAGTGCGGGGGCGGCCATGCGGGCCTCGAGCGGGATCGGCTCGGGTTCGGCCGCGAGTGTGGCGCGGCGCCAGGCCGAGAGGAGGGGTGCGGCGACGATGAGGACGCCGCCCGCGGCCAGGGTGAGGTGCGAAGGGCTGAAGAGGATCGCGAGGTTCGTCTCGACGCCGAGCACCTCGTGCCAGATCATGTCGGCGATGCCGGAGGCGAGGAAGAGCGGGATGCCGATGACGGCGGGCCCGTAGCCGTGGGGGACGGCGGCCATGCCGGTGCGGCCCTCGGCGCGGTGGGCGCGGATGAAGATCCAGGCGATCCAGGCGGCGGTGGCGAAGAAGCCGGTGTAGAACGCCAGGTGCCACCAGGTGAAGAACGATTCGGCCCAGCCGCGGGCGTGGGCGGTGACGTCGAGGATGAGGCCGCCGAAGAACCACGCGGAGAAGGCCGCGGTGGTGAGGTCCTGCCACCAGGTGGCGTAGGCGCGGGGCTGCCGGGAGTCGGTCAAGAGGTGCATCTTGTACTCCAGCAATCGGTCCAGGGGTGTGATGGCCATGACCTCATCATGGCCTACCCGCACCTCCCGCGCAATTCCCGATTCGGCGGCGGTCCGTTCACTGAGGACGGTCTGTACTCGGTCCCCTACGCGCTCGGGCGCTTCAGAGTGAGGACCTTCGTGACAGAGCCGTTGTCTTCGGGCTTGTCTCGCACGTGCTCGAAGCCGAGCTTCTTCATGACGGCGAGCGAGCCGGTGTTCTGGTCGGCGACGGTGGCGTGCACTTCGTCGAGACCGAGGCGGGTGAAGCCGTAGTCGATGATCGCCTGCGCCAGTTCGGTACCGAGGCCCCGGCCCCAGGCGCGGTGGGCGAGGGCGTAGATGAGCTCGTGGCCGCCGGACTCCTCGGTCGGCTTGATCTCGGCGTGGCCGATGAGGTCGCCGTCCTCGCGCACGGCCCACACGTCGAACTTGCCGGTGTCGTAGACGTGCGTGAAGACGCGGTGGAACAGGGCCCGGTTGGCCTCCTCGGGCTCGGGTCCGTCGCCCATCCACTGCGAGACGCGCGGGTCGCCGAAGAGCGCGACGAAGCCCTCCTCGTCGGCGGGGACGTACGGGTCGAGGACGAGGCGCTCGGTGCGCAGGGTCGGCGTCATGGCCCGAATGCTGCCATGGCGGCGGCCCTGCCGCACCGCATTATTGGGCCGGTGTGAACTCGACCAGGTAGAGCTTGGGCCAGAGCTTGCCGGTGAGGTAGAACGCGCCCTCCTCCTCGGCCGCGGCGATCCCGTTGAGGACGTCGGCGCCGCCCGCCTCCTCGGGCGGGAGGAGGCCGGTGGCGTCCACGACCGCGCCGACTTCGCCGGTGGCGGGGTCGATGCGCACGATCTGGTCGGTCTGCCAGAGGTTGGCCCAGACCTGGCCGCCGGTGCATTCGAGCTCGTTGATCTGGTAGACCGGCTCGCCCTCGAGCGTGACTTCGACGGTGCCGGTCTCCGCGAACGTGACCGGGTCGCGGAACGTCAGCGTCGAGGAGCCGTCGCTCATGACGAGCTGCGTGCCGTCATAGCAGATGCCCCAGCCTTCGCCTTCGTACTGGACGCTCTCGAGGATGTCGAGGGTGACCGGGTCCCGCCGGTGGGCCACGTGCTCCTGCCAGGTGATCTGCCAGATCGAGTCGTCGGTGAGGGTGAGGCCTTCGGCGAACTGCTCGGCGGGGAGGTCCTGGGAGGCGAGCACGGCGCCGGTGCCGGGGTCGACGATGCGCACGTCCGAGGCGCCGTACTGGCCGGCGCTCTCGTAGAGGACGGTGCCGTGCTCGGGGTGCTCGGCGAGCTGGAGGCCCTGGGTGAAGGAGGTCGCGTCGTGGTCGTAGGTCTCCAGGACCTTGACCTGGAGCTCCTCGACGCCCGCGTCCTCGGAGACGGTCACCTGGTCCTCCGCGACGGCGTCGCCGGTGCCGCAGCCGGCGAGGGCGAGCAGTCCGGCCGCGCCGAGGGCCAGGCCGCGCCGCGTCGCGCGCTTCTCATCGAACACTGATCTCATCTCCAGCCGGTCAGGGGTGATGCTTCGTACCGTACTGGTCGCGGCAAAGGAGGACAAGTGCCCCGTGAGGGGTGCTCACCCCGGCACACGGATCGAGCTCTGTCAATGCTTCTTGCGCCACCGCGTGACGTTCGCGGCCGCCTGGACCTCGATCCGCTCAGGGAGTGCGGCCACCGTCGCGGCGAGCGCGGCGGCGTCGAGGTGGCGGGCGCTCGGGCCCATGCCGACCAGGCGCAGGACCTCGCTGTGCCCCAAGCCGATCGAGTACACGACCTCGTCGGTCCGCTCGGCCTCGAAGAGGGTGCCGAGCTGGTCGGCGGTCCGCTGCTCCTTCTCGGGGTCGACGCTCAGCATGTCCAGGGTGCCGACGAGCTCGCGCAGGTGGTCCTGCCGGGGAGTGAGGACCACGAGCGCGCCCCCCGGGTGGAGCACGCGCGCGATCTCCTCGGCGTTGCGAGGGGCGAAGACGTTGAGGACCGCGGCGGCGGCGCCGTCGCGGATGGGGAGCCGCTGCCACGCGTCGGCGAGCACCGCGGCGATGCGCTGCCGCGCGCCCGGTTCGCTCCCGGGGACGGTGCGCTTGGCGCAGCGCCGCAGCGCGTACTTGGAGGTGTCGAGGCCGATGCCTTCGCGCGCGGGGTCGGCGGCGAGCGCGGCGGCGAGGTAGTGCCCTGTGCCGCAACCGGGTTCGACGAACACGCCGGGGGCGTCGGTGAGCGAGGCGGTGGCGACGGCGGCCATGAACGGGTCGTAGACCCCGGAGTCGAGGAAGTCCTCACGGGCGGCGATCTGGTCGGCGGTGTCGCCGGTGGTGGTGTTCGACCCGGGCGCGAGCAGCGGCGCGTAGCCCTGCTTGGCGAGGTCGAAGGAGTGCCCGTTGGCGCAGGACAGGCGGCGGTCGGCCTGCGTGAGCGGCCCTGCGCAGTTCGGGCAGGCCAGCGCGTCGAGGGCGGGCAGGGTCACTGGGCTGTCTGTCAAGGTGCCGCTTTCGGATCGAGGAGCCGGACGAAGGCCCTGAATGCAGCGGGCATGTCGAACGACTCGGGCTCGTGGAGCCACTGGAACTGGAGACCGTCCATGATCGCGACGACGAGCGGCGCGGCCTCCTCCGGGGTGAGGCCGGACGGGAGCCGGTCACCCCATTCCAGGCGGAGCGTGGCGGTCATGGCCTCGCGGACGCGGCGGTAGCGGAGCCGGAAGTACTCGGCGGCGGGGTGGTCGCCGGTGACGGACTCGCCGAGCAGCGCCGAGAAGGTGCGGACGATGGCCTCGCGGTGCGCGTTGGCCTCGACGACGCCCTGGGTGGCGGCGAGGGACATCGGTTCGGCGACGATGTCGCGCCCGCCCGTGTCGGTCTCGGCACGCCACTGGAGGACCCCGATGAGCAGGTCCTCCTTGCTCCGGAAGTAGTGCAGGAGCCCCTGCTGGCTGAGGCCGGCCTTCTCGGCGACGGCAGCGAGGCTGGCGCCCCGGTAGCCGCGCTCGGCGATGACCTCGATCGCGGCCCGCACGATCGCGTCGCGGCGGGCGTGCCCGCGGGCGCTGTGCTGGATGCTCGGCATGGGCGTCTCGAATCTGCGGGGTGTCGTTGGAACGAGCATAGATGGTAACAGTTCGGCGACTAAACCTACCGATTGCTCGGTACGCGTGCGAGACTCGCAGGTGCCGCCCCGAGGGGATCGACGAGGAACACCGAAAGGAAGGGCGCATGAGCGACTGGGTCATCCCGGACGACCGGCCCGAGTATGCCGAGGCCGTCGAAGCGGCCCTCGCGAAGATGGATCTGGAGACGAAGGCCGACCTGGTGGCCGGGCTCGACATGTGGCGCACCATCGCAGTGCCCGAGGCCGGGCTGCGGTCGATGACCGTCTCGGACGGCCCGATCGGCGTGCGCGGCCGCTTCTGGACCGCCGCCGATCCGTCCCTGGCACTGCCGAGCCCCACCGCGCAGGCCGCCTCCTGGGACCCGGAACTGGTGCGCCGCATCGGAAACCTGCTCGCCGCCGAGTCCCGCCGCAAGGACGTGGACGTGCTGCTGGCGCCCACCATCAACCTCCAGCGCTCCCCGCTCGGCGGACGCCACTTCGAGGCGTTCAGCGAGGACCCGTACCTGACCGGGCGCATCGCCCAGGCGTACGTGGCCGGCATCCAGGAGTGCGGCGTCGGCACCACCATGAAGCACTACGTGGGCAACGACGCCGAGACCGACCGGTTCACCGCGAACAACATCATCGGCGAGCGGGCGTTGCGGGAGCTCTACCTGCGGCCCTTCGAGATGATCACCGCCGCCGTGCGCCCGTGGGGCGTCATGACCGCCTACAACGCCGTCAACGGCCACACCATGACCGCGCACAAGGAGCTCATGAGCGTCCTGCGCGAGGAGTTCGGGTTCGACGGGTTCAACGTCTCCGACTGGGGCGCTGCCCGCCACACCGTCGAGGACATCGAGGCCGGGCTCGATCTCGCCATGCCGGGGCCGTTCACCGTGTACGGCAAGGACCTCGTCGCCGCCGTCCGTGAAGGGCGCACCAGCGAGGCCTACGTCGACGACGCCGTGCGCCGCATGCTCAAACTCGCCGCGCGCGTCGGCGCCCTCGAAGGCGTCCAGGCCGCAGTGGACGACCGCCTTGCGGCCGTCGCCGATCCGGAAGCGCTGCTGCGCGAGATCGCCCGGCGCTCCTTCGTCCTCGCGCAGAACGACGCCCCCGAAGGTGGCGACACGCCGATCCTGCCGCTCGCCGCCGACTCGCTCGGCGGCCTCGCGCTCATCGGACCCGCCGCGGCCGAGGCCCGCATCCTCGGCGGCGGCTCGGCCACCGTGTTCCCGAGCAACGTGGTGTCCCCGCTCGACGGCCTCCGCGAAGCCCTCGGCGACCGCGTCCGGTACGCGCAGGGCGTGGACCTCTTCGAGAAGATCCAGGCTGCCGGCAAGGGCTTCGACCTCGAGGCGCACCCGGTGCGGAAGGACGGCACCGCACTGCCCGCCCTCGCGCTCGCGAACGGGGACGTCAAGTGGATGGGGTACCTGGCGGGCGACCTCGCGCAGGACGACTTCTCCCACGCGGTCGTCGAAGGCGTCTTCACCGTCGACACCACCGGCGACCACGTCTTCGGCACCAGGGGCACCGGCCACCACCGCCTCTCCATCGGCGGCGAAGTGGTCTTCGACGGCGAGCACGTGCCCTCCAGCGACGACCCGTTCGAGGCGTTCTTCGGGCCCGCCGTCGAACGCGCCACCGTCCACCTGGAGGCCGGGCAGCGCGTCCCGATCCGCCTCGAGCACTCGCCGGTATCCGTCTTCCCGCCCGGCTACCCGCCGTCGGTCCTGTTCGGGCTCATGCACGCCGGGCCCCGCCCGGACGAGGACCGGCTCATCGCCGAAGCGGTCGAGGCGGCCCGCGCCGCCGACGTGGCGGTAGTCGTCGTCTCCACGACCGCCCTCACCGAATCCGAGGGCTTCGACCGGCCGAACCTGCGTCTGCCCGGCCGCCAGGACGAGCTCGTCGCGGCCGTCGCCGCGGCGAACCCGAACACGGTCGTCGTCGTCAACACCGGCGCCCCCGTCGAGATGCCCTGGGCCGACGACGTGGCCGCGATCCTTCTGACCTGGTTCCCCGGGCAGGAGGGCGGGCACGCCCTCGCCGACGTCCTGCTGGGCGCCGAACCGGGCGGGCGCCTCACCACCACCTGGCCGCGGCGCCTCGATGACGCGCCCGTCGTCCAGGTCGTGCCCACCGACGGCGAGCTCCACTACGACGAGGGCGTCTTCATCGGCTACCGCGCCTGGGAGCGGCAGGACGGCGCCGAGCCCGCGTTCTGGTTCGGCCACGGCCTCTCCTACACCGAGTGGACGTACGAGGACCTCCACGTCGACGCCGGCGAGGTGACCGTGCGAGTCCGCAACAGCGGCAGCAAGACCGGCCGCGAAGTCGTCCAGGTCTACCTCTCCCCCGAGGCCGGCCTTGACATCGCGGACGGCATCGAGGCCCACCGCCTCGCGGGCTTCGCCGCGATCGAAGCGGCCCCGGGCGAGACCGTCGACGTCGCGATCCCCCTCGAGGAGCGTTCCTTCCAGTACTGGGATGAAGCCGACCACGCCTGGAAGCACGTCCCGGGCGCCTGGACGGTCGCCGCGGGCCGCAGCGTCGCCGACCTGCGCCTGCAGGCATCGGTCAAACCGGCATAGCAAAGCGCGGCGGGCGGGGCCGCAGTCCCGCCCCCCGCGCCCGGCGCCGCCGGGGAGCAGCCCCCGGGCGCGTCCCCGCGCCGGGCCCCACCCCCCCCCCCCGGCGCCCCGGGGGGGGGGGGGGGCCCCCCCCCCCCCCCCCCCCGCGCCATGCGCCTCAGGGGATCAGAACCCGGGAGCGTCCCCGCGCAGTGCCCTGTCGCTCCGGGCCGGCGTGGTCACCCCGGCGGAGTCCCAGGGCTCAGCTTTTGGGGGTTCGTCGGCGCTCGCCGTGAAGTTCTCCACGATGTCGCCGAACTTGGTGCCCTTGATCTTGTCCTGGGCCGCGTCCACGGCCTTGTTCGCCTGTGTGCGCACCGTCGAGGCGACCTGCTGGACCTTGTCGTTCCCGGTCACGCGCCTGGTGTAGTCGACGATCTGGTCGTAGCGTTCCCGCCCGGCCTTCGCCCCCAGGATGTAGCCGACCGCGAACCCTGCTACGAGATACAACTTCCGCATTCTTTGCCTCCTCGGCCGACCCGCAGGCCGATCTGGTTTCACTGTGCTCAGGAGTTCACTGTGCGTCGCCGCATATAGCGGCCATTCTGCCTCATGTGAGGGTGCCCACGCGGCCCATGACGGAAACGCGCCGAGCGATTCAAAACCGCCCTTCCCCGCCCTCGATCGGACCGACACCACACCCACCCCGGTGGCACCCGCCCGCGCCGGTCCTGTACTGTCATATCCGGTTCGCACGGTGAAAGCCGAACTCGAACCCCTTCCCCAATAGCTCAATTGGCAGAGCAGCCGACTGTTAATCGGCAGGTTCTTGGTTCGAGTCCAAGTTGGGGAGCCACCTTGAGACAGTGGGAACGGCCCGGACGGCGCAAGCCGGTCCGGGCTTTTTCGTTTCTTGCCGAAGTCACTCCCATGCAGCCAAGACGTCTTCAGGCCCCCACACGATGTCTGCGACCACGCCGTCGGACACACCGGATCGACTGACCACCACCATGCCGCTCTCCTCTTCCGAAGCCCCGGGGACCGCCCCCGCGGACTTCCTGAGACTGTTCAGATCATCGTGGTCGAAGGGCGTGCCGAGCCATTTGATCGAGCCCGTATAGAAGACCGTCCTCGCCACGGGTCCGCGGTCTGCTCCCACGAGGTCCACCTCTGGGTCGAAGCTTCGCGGCCACCAGCCACCGACCTCGACCGCCTCCGGCCAGGGGAATTCATCCGAGGCGGACGCGCGAGCGAGCGCTTCGCGAACCACCGGCTCGATCGCCCGGCCGCGCCAGCTTTCCCATCGCCGCTTGATCATCCGCAGCGCCTGCTCATGACGATCGCGCTTCACTTCCTCATGGGCGCCGGCGAGCATCGCCAGGTACAACCGCAGATACGAATCGGCGACGCGGTACAGCTTGCCGCCATTGCCGGGTCGGGCGGCGAGAGGCTGATCGAAGGCGATGGCGTACTTGTCGTGGAGCCGGTTGAGGATGGGACCGAGCGAGCCTGACTTGATCGGTTCGTCCGGGCCCCGCCCCGCATGGGCGGCGATATTGCCGAAGGTCCGCTCACCGCTCCCGATCGCCGAGAACACCCTGCGGGTCTGATCCGGTTGCGGGAACTCCGAGTCCAACATCTGCTCACCGATGGTGAACAGGGGACTCGTCGCTCTGCGGCACTGCTCGGCGAAGAAGTCCAGGGCGTTCGATCCGTCGCCCCACGTTCTGCAGAGCGCAGGGAATCCGCCGGTGATCAGGTAGGCGTCGAGCGCGTCGACGCCGCTCAGGCCAGTGAGCTCCGCAGTGTCCGCGGGGTTCAACGGCTTGACCACCATCGGATCCGCTCGCCCGTAGAACGGACGGTCATAGCCGATGAACGCCTCCATCATGTGGATGTCGCTGCCCACCAACAGCAGTAGTACCGGCTTCCTCTTGAGCAGCCGGTCCCATGCCGTCTGCAGATAGCCTTCAAGGCGCGAATCCTGCTGGAACAACCATGGGATCTCGTCTATGACCACGACCGAAACGCGGTCCTCGGGCAGAGCGAGCGCGAGCAGTTCGAACGCCTCCAGCCAAGTTCGGGGCGCCGCACCCGGCAGAGCAGCGGCCCCGGGGAGGTCCGAGGTCCGAAGCGCGGCCATGAACAGCTCGAGCGATTCGACAGTTCCGACCCCCTTGCTCGCTTGGAAGTACAGCCTCGGCACTGCCGCCTCGACGCAGTACTGCTCGACCAGCCTCGACTTGCCCGCCTGCCGACGGCCCCGGATGGCGACGGCGACACCCTGGCCATCACGTTCGACCAGTTCCTGTCGCCACCGCAGATCTGCCATCTCCCGTTTGCGCCCTACGAACGGAGCCTTGCGCATGCCACCCCCGACCAGGTTCCCTAACTTAGATGCCTTCTAAGTTAGCACGATGCTAAGTCAGCCGGTCAGGGTTGTCAGGGCCGCTAGGCGGGTTCTCAGGGTTGCTACCTGCGGGGAAAGACACGCATAGACCTTGAGGAGGGCGCCACCTTGAGACAGTGGGAACGGCCCGGGCGGCGCATGCCGCCCGGGCCTTTTCATTCAGGGTCGGTGATCAGATCGGATCGACGCCGACGATGGTCGGGACGACGGGGCGGATGGTGCCGTCGGCGTTGAAGTACATGCGGTCGATCATGGTCTCGCGATGGGTCCCGTCGCCGTTCGGGATCGCGAACCGGTGGTAGGCGATGTACCACTGGTCGGTGCCGGGGGCTTGCACGACCGAGTGGTGGCCGGTGCCCTTGATGCCCTGGCTCAGGTCCTTCTGCAGGATCACGCCGGCACGCGCGCTCCACGGCCCGGTCGGCGAGGATCCGGTGGCGTAGGCGACCCGGTAGTCCTCCGATCGGGTGTCGTTCTCCGACCACATGAAGTAGTACGTGGCGCCGCGCTTGACGACGAAGCTGCCCTCGTTGTAGTTCGCGGGCTGGTAGGTGCGCACCTGCGCGGCGTTGAACGAGGTCATGTCGGCGTTCAGCGGCACCTGGTGCGAGGATCCCTGACCCCAGTACAGGTAGGACCTGCCGTCGGTGTCGGTGAGCACGGCCGGGTCGATCATCTGGCCCCCGTAGGCACCGGCGGGCACGAGGGGCTTCCCGAGGGCGTCCCGGAACGGGCCGGTGGGCGAGTCGGCGACGGCCACGCCCAGGTGCTTGCGGGTGTCGCCGCTGGCCTTCCCGGCGGAGAAGTAGAAGTAGTACTTGCCGTTCTTCTCCGCGATGCCCGGAGCCCAGGCCGAGTTGTCGGCCCAGGAGATGTCGGCGGCGACGTCCAGGATCACGCCATGGTCGGTCCAGGTGACGAGGTCCTTGGAGGAGAACGCCCGGAACTGGGTGCCGGACCAGCCGGCGAACCCGTCAGTGGTCGCGTAGAGGTAGTACGTGTCGCCGAACCGCACGATGTTCGGGTCGGCGAACAGCCCCGGGATCGCGGGGTTCGACACGGTGTTCAGGCTCCACTGCTGGTTGGCACCGGTGCCGCAGTCGCGCTGCTGGAGCCGCGCCCCGTTCGCGGTCGAGGCGCTCGGCACCTCCAGGCACTTGCCCGAATGCCGCGCGACGAGTCGCGTGACTCCGGTGCCGGCGTTCTCGATCTTCCACTGCTGGTTCGTGCCGTTGCCGCACGTCCACTGGATCACCTTGGCGCCGTTGGCGCTCGAGGCGCCGTCGACGTCGAGGCACTTGTCGGAGTGGCGGGCGGCGAGCTGCACGTAGCCGTTGCCGAGGTCGCGGATGCGCCACAGCTGGTTGAGGCCGGCATTGCAGTCGTACTGCCCGATCTCGGCGCCGTTGGCGGTGGAGCCGGTGATCACGTCGGCGCATTTGCGCGAGTGCTGCGCGATGAGGTTGACGGAGGCGCCGTCGGTCAGGTGGTGGGCGGCGGCGGCCGGAGCCGCCCCGGCCAGGAGCATGACGGCGGCCGATGCCGCCGTCAGCGCAACCGTCAGTATGCGTCGCATGATGGACTCCTCGTTGCGGGCCTGCGGCATCCGTCGAAGCCCGGCGCGGGGTTCGATGATATCGATAACACATCGATATAGTCAAGCACCTCAATATCTTGGGCCGCTGCTCGCGAACGCCCCCCTCAGCTCGGCGCCGCCCGTTGCGCGCCTTCGGGCCAGATGATCCGGGTCGGGAGGCCGAGGTCGCGGGCGGCGGCGACCGCGTCGGCCGTGCCTCCCGGTTTGGCGGACGGGACGCCGTCCCAGACGGCGAGGAGCAGGTCGATCGAGGCGAGCATCGCGTCGTTCGCGGCGGCGTAGGCCTGGACCGAGGAGGTCTCGGCGACGTAGGTGACGCTTGCTGCGCGGGCGGCCAGCGCGTCGAGGACGGGTCGATGGACCGGGCCCGCTTGGGTGTCCTGGTAGTCGCGGGCCGGGAGGATCGCCTCGAGGAGTCCGCCCGCGTCGAGCACGGCTTGCGCGAAGAGCGCGTCGGCGCCTTCGGCGAGGCACGAGACGCCGGTCAGGTCCACTGGATCGAAGCGTTCGAGTTCGCTGCGGAGTGCGGCCCTGACGAGGTCGGCCGTGGCGGGCGTGAGGTTCATGTGCCCGGTGACGCCTATGCGCATCAGGAGGCGGCGAGTTGCGCTCGGGTTTGCATGAGGGCGAAGCCGAGGAGGTTCAGGCCCTTCCAGGTGTGCGGGGACGCGGCGAGGGGGTCGGTCTCGCCGAGGCCGATGCCCCAGATGCGGTCGCGGGGGCTGGCCTCGACCAGGACGCGGTCGCCGGTGCCGAGGAGGTAGGCGCGAAGGTCGTCGTGCTGACCGAATTTGGCGAGGTTGGCGCGCACGACGATGCCGAAGCGCTCGGCCTCCCAGGTGCGCTGGTCGAAGCCGCGGACTTTGCGGCCGAGGGATTGGGCTTCGCCCGGGTGGCCGGCGGCGAGGATCTTGCGGGCGCCGGCGTCGTCGTCGAAGAGCCAGGCCTTGTGCGCCATCATGTAGTGCTCGGCCGAGGCGAAGCGGTGCTCGTCCTCGCTGAACGACGCGGGCCACCACTGGCTCAGGCAGCCGCGGCCGGCGCTGCCGTCGGCGTTCGGCGAGTGGCCCCAGAAGTGCACGTATTCGAAGGACTGGCCGGCGGAGGTCAGCGCGACGGCCTCGTCGACGCTGCGCGGCAGAACGAGAGCTGCAGACATGCCGCCCACCTTGCCATAACGAGGCCCGGCGGTAGCACGGGATCTCGAACGCCCATGAGTCGGCTTCCGGGTTCGGCGGGCCTTCGAGGTTGAAGCCGAACCATGCGCGCAAGGCGGCTTCGCCGAGGTCGAGCGGGTGGAACGGGAGGGGGTACTCGGGGGCGTAGTCGCGGATCGAGTGGTCGCCGTTCCAGTACGGCGCTTCGAATTCGTACCGCCGGCCCAGGTCCTCCATGGTCCCGTCGTCGGGCGCGAGGCTCAGCGAGCGGCGGACGGCGCCGTCCTCCCACACCGCCATCGAAAGGTAGTCGACGACGCTGGACATGAAGACGCCGTACGCGTTCCCCGCGGGCGACACGCGGTTGATCCACTCGGTCAGGTTGCTCGGGCGGTCCTGGGCGAGCGGCTTGAAGCAGATCAGGTCGAAGTCGGGGTAGCTCGCCGTGCAGATCGTCTCCCCGCCAGGCCAGGTCGAGTCGGTGAGGTCGCCGCGGCCCGCCTCGACGACCGGCGCGCCGAGCACCGACGCGGCGAGTGCGGCGGAAGCGTCGGCCACGGCGGGGTCGAGCGGCGGCGCAGCGCGCAGCGCGTCCTTCGGGAGCCCTTTCCCGAGATAGACGATGGCGGCCTTCGCACCCATGGACGTGCTCCTCGTGTCGGCGACGGCTCCCATTCATAGTGCATGGCGTCCAAGTAGGGTCGTGCCATGGGCGACCCTCAGCTGGCTGCGCTGGCGCAGCGGTACTTCGACTTCCACCTGGCCGACAACCCCACATCGGCCAGCTTCTACGGCATCGCCGGTTACGACGACAAGCTGCCGGATCCGAGCAGGGAGGGCGACCGGACGCGGCTCTCGCACGCCGCCGAGGTCCGCGCGGGCCTCGACGGGATCGATGCGGGCGCCCTCGAAGGGCAGGACCGGATCACGTACTCCATGCTCGCGCGGCTCACCGCCGATCAGGCGGCGGGCATCGAAGCGGCGCTCGGGGAGGTGGGCCTCTCCAACACCATCACCGGGCCGGTCTCGACGATGCTCTCCTCGCTGCCGCGCATGAGCCTGAACACGGAGCAGCGGAGCCGGGACTACCTCGTGCGGCTCGGCTCGCTCGGCGGGTACTTCGACGCCGTGCTCGAGCGGTACCGGCAGGCCGGGGCCGAAGGGCGGCACCAGACCCGCCGCGGCGTGCTCGCGGTGATCGAGCAGATCGACGATTACCTCGGCACCGATGTGCGGAGCGATCCGCTCATCTCGCCGACGCCGACCGGTGTGGACGGCTGGAAGGACGAGGCCGCCGCGTTGGTGGCCGAGCGGGTCCGGCCCTCGCTCCGGCGGTGGCGCGAGGCCCTGGAGTCGGAGTTCCTGCCCGTCTCCCGGCTCGACGAGTACGTCGGGGTCTGCCACGTGCCCGGCGGGTCGGACGGGTACGCGGCGGCCTCAAGGCAGTTCACGACCACCGACCTGACGCCCGAGGAGGTCCACCGGATCGGCCTCGAGGAGGTCGCCCGGGTGCGCGGCGAGTTCGCCGAGATCGGTGCGCGGGCGCTCGGGACCGCCGATGCGGCGGAGGTCGTCGACCGGCTCCGCAACGACCGGTCGCTGCGGTACGCGCACTCGGACGAGATCCTCGCCGATGTCACCGAAGCGCTCCGCCGGGCCGAGGCGGCGCTGCCGAAGGCGTTCCTGGACTACGACATCGCGCCCTGCTCGGTCGAGGTGATCCCCGAGGCCGCCGCCAAGGGCTCGACCCTCGCGTACTACACCGTCCCGGCCGCGGACGGCTCCAGGCCGGGCACGCACTGGGTGAACACGTACGAGCCCGCGAGCCGGGCCCGCTACGAGTACGAGGCGCTCGCGTTCCACGAATCGGTTCCCGGGCACCACCTCCAGTTCGCGCTCGGCCAGACCCTGGACGGGCTGCCGCAGTTCCGGCGGTTCGCGTACGTGACCGCGTTCGGCGAGGGCTGGGGCCTGTACACCGAGCGGCTCTGCGACGAGATCGGGCTCTACAGCGGGGACCTGCAGCGGCTGGGCATGGTCTCGTTCGACGCGTGGCGGGCCTGCCGCCTGGTCGTGGACACCGGGATGCACGTCTTCGGGTGGTCGCGGGAGCGGGCGGTCGCGTACATGCGCGAGCACACCGCGCTCTCGGAGGCCAACATCGCCAACGAGGTCGACCGCTACATCGCATGGCCGGGCCAGGCGCTGGCCTACATGATCGGGCGCCGGCACATCGGGGCGCTGCGGGAGCGGGCCCGCGAGGCGCTGGGCGGGGCGTTCGACCTGCGGCGCTTCCACGACCGCATCCTCGCGAACGGGTCGATCCCGCTGGAGACGATGACGGGGGTCGTGGAGGACTGGATCGCCGAGTCCGCTTAGGAAGTTCCGGGCCCCGACGGGAGGTTGTCGGATTGGTGACAGACAGTTCGGGCCCCGTATTGCACGATATGAGCGCGGCGGTGCTCCCCCCGGGCTCCGCCGCAATCTTCGACTAAGGCGCGCTGCGTGCACGTCTTTCATTGCGGCGCAGCCGATTCTGACAGTCCATAAGGGACTCTTCGCGGTACTTGACACCGCGCGCAAATGCCTTGAGCGGGAAGCTTTCGCAAGAATTCGTGGAGAACGTCACCATTCGGGACCGGCCCTTCTGCGCGACCGTGATTTAGGTTAGCCTAACCTACACGTTCCCCGGCACTACTGCGAGTTCACGTCCCTCCGCGCCGTCCTTCTCCGAAAGGTGACCCTCCGTGCTGACAAGCGCCGACCTCCGTCCGGCTCCCGCGCCGCTCACCAGCTCCGACCCGCCGGCCCTCCTGGGCCGCGAATCGGCCGCCGCCTACCGCGGCATGATCGTCGATGTCGCAGGGCGCCTTGCCGACCGGTTCGCCGCCGTCGATCGGCCGTGGACCGGCGCCGCACCCGCCGACCTCGGCCCGGCCATCGCCGCGGTCGACCTCGACCGGCCCCTGGAGTCCTTCGAGGACGCGATGGACGAGGTCGGCGAGCTCTACCTCAAGGACGCGGTCTGGTTCCACCACCCCCGCTACCTCGCACACCTGAACTGCCCGGTCGCGCTACCGGCCGTCGCCGCCGAGACCGTGCTCGCCGCCGTCAACACCTCGGTCGACACCTGGGACCAGAGCGCCGGCGGCACCTTCATCGAGCAGCGGCTCATCGACTGGACCGCGCGGCGCATCGGCCTCGGGCCCGACGCCGACGGCATCTTCACCTCCGGTGGGACGCAGTCGAACCTGCAGGCGCTGCTGCTGGCGCGGGACGAGGCCGTCGAGGCGGTCCTGCTCAAGCACCGGGTCGAGGTCGGCACGCCGCTGCGCGGCGTCGAGGTACTCCCCCGCCTGCGGTTCTTCGCCTCACCGCACTCGCACTTCTCGGTCGTCAAGGCCGCCCGGCTCCTCGGCCTCGGGGAGGAGGCCGTGATCACCGTGCCCGCCGACGACTGGTTCCGCATGAACCCCGCCGCCCTGGACGCGGCGATCGAGACCTGCCGCGAGCAGGGCCTCATCCCCGCGGCGGTCGTCGCGACCGCCGGGACCACCGACTTCGGGTCCGTCGACCCGCTCGGCCCGATCGCCGAGATCACCGCGGCCCACCGGGTCTGGTTCCACGTGGACGCCGCGTACGGCTGCGGCATCCTCGTCTCGCAGCAGCACCGCGGGCTCCTCGGCGGCATCGAGCACGCCGACTCGGTCACCGTGGACTACCACAAGTCGTTCTTCCAGCCGGTCAGCTCCTCCGCGCTCCTCGTACGCGACCGGGCCTCGCTGCGGCACGTCACGCACCACGCCGACTACCTCAACCCGGCCGAGGGCGCCTTCCCCAACCAGGTCGACAAGAGCCTGCAGACCACGCGCCGCTTCGACGCGCTGAAGCTCTGGATGACCCTGCGCACCTTGGGACCCGACGCGCTGGGCGCCATGTTCGACCGGGTGTGCGACCTCGCCGACCAGACCTGGGACTGGCTCGCCTCGGATCCGCGCTTCGAAGTCGCCGCGCCGCCCTCGCAGCTCTCCACGGTCCTCTTCCGCCTCGCCGGGGCCGACGACGAGACGCACCGCCTCGCCCGGGAGTCCCTCGCGGCCTCCGGCGAAGGCATGGTCGCGGCCACCAAAGTGGAGGGGCGCACCGCCCTCAAGCTCACTCTGCTGAACCCGGAGACCGGGCTCGCGGACATCGTCCCCGTGCTCGAAGCGCTCGCGCGCCACGGCAAGAAGGCGCAGGAGTCCGCATGAGCACCGGCGAAACAGGCGACGCGGTGACCCACGACTTCATCGGGATCGGCCTCGGACCGTTCAACCTCGGCCTCGCGGCGCTCACCGCGCCGATCGAGGGCCTCGACGGGATCTTCCTGGAGCGCAAGCCGAACGTGGACTGGCACCCCGGGATGCTCATCGAGGGCACCACGATGCAGGTGCCCTTCATGGCCGACCTCGTCACCCTCGCCGACCCGACCTCCGAGTACTCGTTCCTCAACTACCTCAAGGAGAGCGGGCGGATCTACCCGTTCTACATCCGCGAGTCCTTCTACCAGCTGCGCACCGAGTTCCAGGACTACCTGCGCTGGGCCGCCGAGAAGCTCGACAACCTCCGGTTCGGACGGAATGTCACGGGCGTGACCTGGGAGGACGGGGTCTACGCCGTCCGCTCTGAAGGGCCCGGCGGCGCGACCGTGGACTACGCGCGGCGGATCGTGCTCGGCACCGGCACGCCCCCCTGGATCCCGCCCGCGTGCCGCGAGCTGGAGAGCCCCACGGTCTGCCACGCCTCCGCCTACCTGGAGCACCGCGACCGCCTGCGCGAATGCGGGTCCGTCACCGTGGTCGGCAGCGGCCAGAGCGCCGCCGAGATCTACCGGGACCTCCTGGTCGACATCGAGGGCGGCGGCTACGAGCTGAACTGGGTCACCCGCTCGCCCCGGTTCTTCCCGCTCGAGTACACCAAGCTCACGCTGGAGATGACCAGCCCGGAGTACGTCGACTACTTCCACGCGCTGCCCGCGCCGAAGCGCGACGAGCTGAACGCGGCCCACAAGAACCTGTACAAGGGCATCAACACCGAGCTCATCAACGAGATCTTCGACCTCCTGTACCAGAAGCGGTTCGAGCACGGTTCCGTGCCGACCAGGCTGTTCACCAACTGCACTGTCGAGAAGGCCGCCGGTTGCGGCAGCGTGCGGCTCTCCGTGCGCCAGCACGAGCAGGACCGCTCCTTCGAACTCCAGACCGAGGGGCTGGTCCTGGCGACCGGCTACAGTTACCGCGTCCCGGCGTTCCTCGACGAGGTCCGCGACCGGCTGCGCTTCGACGCGACCGGGCGCCTGGAGGCCCGCCGCGACTACAGCGTCGACGCCTCGGGCGAGGGCGAGGTCTTCGTCCAGAACGCCGAACTCGCCACCCACGGCTTCGTCTCCCCCGACCTCGGCATGGCCGCCTACCGCAACTCCTGGATCATCCGGTCCCTGACCGGCCGGGAGGTCTACCCCATCGAGCGCCGCATCGGCTTCCAGGAATTCGGAGCACCAGTGTCGTGAGCAGCCCAGTGATGAAGGCCCCCAGCACGTTCTACCACCTGCACCCGCAGCTGGGCGACTTCGGCCTGCGGCCGGTCGACCCGCCCACCGACTCCCCGCTCCTCCACGAGTGGGTGACGCACCCGAAGGCGAAGTACTGGATGATGCAGGACGCCTCCGTGGCCGACGTGCTCGCCGAGCACGAGGCCATCGAGGTCGACCCCGGGCACTTCGCGTACATGGGGCTCTACCACTACCGCGCCCGGTTCCTCGTCGAGGTCTACGACCCGGCCGCCTCCGAGCTCGCGGGCGTCTACACCCCCGCAGAGGGCGACATCGGCATGCACGTGCTCACCGCCCCCACCGAGAAGCCGATCCCGGGATTCACCAAGGGCGTCATGGAGACCGTGATGCACCTGCTGTTCGACGGCTTCGGCGCGCAGCGGGTCGTCGTGGAGCCCGACACGGCCAACGAGGCCATCCACCGCCTCAACGAGTTCGTGGGGTTCAAACCCGAGCGAAGCGTGGGGCTCAAGGACAAGCAGGCGCTGCTGAGCTTCTGCACCCGAATCGATTTCGAGCGGTCCGCCGCGAGAGGAGTGCCCGCGTGAGCGCCATCGACCACCTCACCCCGCAGCTGTGGCAGCAGGCCACGAGGAACCTGCTGGCCAAGGCCATCGGCGAGTTCGCCCATGAGCGGCTGCTGGTGCCGGTCAAGGACGGCGAGCGGTACGCGCTCGCCGCCGGCGCGGAGCGGTACCGGTTCGCGGCGCAGCGCTTCAAGCTCGACCACTGGGTGGTCGACCCCGCCTCGATCGAGCGCACCGGCGCCGCGGGTGAGGGCCTCGAACTGGACGCGGCCGCGTTCTTCCTCTCGTTCAGGGGCGAGCTCGGGCTGAGCGACACGGTCCTGCCGGTGTACCTCGAGGAGGTCGCCGCGACGATCAACCGCGGGGCGTACCAGCTCGGCGAGGGCCAGTTGAGCGCCGCGGCCCTGGTGGACGCGGGGTTCCAGGCCATTGAGGCGGGCATGACCGGCGGGCACCCGTGCTTCGTCGCCGGCTCGGGCCGGCTCGGCTTCACCTCCGAGGACTACCGCTCGTACGCGCCCGAGGCCGGGGCGGGCGTGCGACTCATGTGGCTGGCGGCGCCGCGCGAGCACGCGATGTTCGCGTCTTCGCCGGAGCTGGGCTTCGACTGGCTGCTCGACACGCAGATCGACGCGGACTCGCGAGAGTATTTCGAGTCCATGCTCACCGACCGCGGACTGTCCTATGAGGATGTGTACCTGATCCCGGTGCACCCCTGGCAGTGGCGCAACAAGATCTCCGTGACCTTCGCGCCCGAGATCGCCGCCGGGCGGCTCATCCCCCTCGGCGAGGGGCATGACGAGTTCCAGGCGCAGCAGTCGATCCGCACGTTCTTCAACCGCTCCCGGCCCGGCGCCGACTACGTGAAGACCGCGCTCTCGGTGCTCAACATGGGCTTCATGCGCGGGCTCTCCACCGAGTACATGGAGGTCACGCCCGCGATCAGCGACTTCGTGGCCGACCTCGTGCACGGCGACCCGACCCTGAAGCGGCACGGTGTGACGATCCTGCGCGAGCGCGCCTCGGTCGGCTACCGGCACCCGGCCTACACGGCCGGCGCGCCGAAGGGCTCCCCGTACCGGAAGATGCTCGCGGCCCTGTGGCGCGAGAGCCCGATCCCCAAACTCGCCAAGGGCGAGCAGGTCGCCACCATGGCCTCGCTGCTGCATGTGGACGCGGAGGGGAAGCCGCTCGCGTCGGCCCTCATCCGCCGCTCGGGCCTGCGCCCGGCCGACTGGCTGCGCGGCTACCTCGACGCCTACCTCGTGCCCGTCGCGCACTGCCTGTACCGGTACGGCCTGGTGTTCATGCCCCACGGCGAGAACGTGATCCTCGTGCTCAAGGACGGCGCCGTCGAGCGCGTGTTCTTCAAGGACATCGGCGAGGAGTGCGCGGTCCTGGAAGCCGCCACCCCGGTGCCCGAGGCGATCGCGCGCATCCGCGCCGAGGTGCCCGACAACGTGCGGGCCCTGTCGATCCTCACCGATGTCGTGGACTGCTTCCTGCGGTTCCTCGCCGGGCACCTCCACCTCGACGGCGTGCTCAGCGAGGACGAGTTCTGGCGCGTCGCCGCCGAGTCACTGAAGGACTACCAGGCCGCGCACCCGGACCTGGCCGACGCGTTCGAGCGGTTCCCGCTGTTCGAGGAGGGCTTCACGCTCTCGTGCCTGAACCGCCTGCAGCTCAAGAACAATCAGCAGATGGTCGACATCGAGAACCAGGAGGAGAGCCTGATCTATGCCGGTCGGCTCGACAACCCCCTGCACGCCTGGCGCTGAGCCCGCCCGGCAGCAGGGGCGGCACTGCGCAAGGACGCGGAGGGGGGACTCCATGGAGTCCCCCCTCCGCGTCGTGCAAGGCGGCGATCATTCGCTCCAGGGGTCGACGAGCACCGGGCCGAGCCCTTCGAAGTGCTTGGTGTCGCGCGTGGCGAGTGCCGCTCCCGCGGCGCATTCCGACCGTTCGGCGGCTGGCGCTCCAGAGTGGAGTGCAATACGCTCCCACGCATGAAACGCCTTTTCGGTGCGGCGGCACTCCTCCTCGCCTTGACCGCCTGCACCCCCGACGACGCCGAGCCCGCCGCCGCCCTCGACTGCGAGGCGGGCCGGTTCACCCAGGTGCCCGAAGCCGCCATCGGCGACTACACGTACACGGCGGCTTTCCAGTGCCCCGAGGCCGACGCGCTCCTGCCGACGGTGATCGTGCTCCACGGCATGCCCAGCAGCGGCGCGATGGTGCGGGGCACCTCCAACATGGACACCCTGGCCGAGGAGGCCGGGTTCCTGGCCGTGTACCCGTCGAACCCCGCCAACGAATGGGACGCCCAGGCCGCCGGCGACGACGCCGCGTTCCTCTCGGACCTGATCGACGAGCTGGTCGCCGAGCACGGCGCCGACCCCGAGCGGATCTACCTGACCGGCTTCTCCAACGGCGGCGACATGACGCTGGCCGCCGCGGTCGGGCTCGGCGACCGCCTGGCCGGCGCCGCAGTGGTCGTCCCGGCGGGCACCCATGACACGCTCGCGCAGGTCGAGGGCCTCCAGACGCCGATCCCCTTGGCCGCCTTCGTGGGGACGAGCGACCCGCGCACCGAAGGCCGGGCGGTCCTGGAGGCGTGGCGCGAGCAAGGGTCCTGCGCGGCGGCGGAGCAGACCTCGGGCGGCGGCTTCGCGCGCGCCTCGTGGACGTGCGCGGGCGACGTGCCGATGGTCGAGTACCAGGTCGACGGCGGACACGTGTGGTTCGGCACGCCCGGCGCGGCCGACGGGATCTGGGCCAGCGCCGAGATCTGGGACTTCTTCACTGCGCTCGAGTGAACTCCCGCCACCTGGCGGGTGCGGGGACTGGACGAGGCGGGTCATTATGAACGGTATGCAACTGAACAGCCCTGTTCTCATCACCGGTGCCAGCCACGGTCTGGGTATGGCCACGGCCTCGGTGCTCGCCTCCGAAGGCGTGCCGCTGGCGCTCTGCGCGCGGAACGCCGCCCCGCTGAACGAGTTCGCCGAGAAGCTCCGCGCCGAGTTCGACGTCCCCGTCGCCACCAGAGCGCTCGACGTCAACGACACCGAGCTGATGGTCGAGTTCGTGCACGAGGCCCAGCGGCGCCTCGGCGACCTGAAGGGCCTGGTCGCGAATGTCGGCGGGGCGCGGGGCCGCAGCATCGTCGACACCGAGCCGGACGACTGGGCGTACTCGCTGAGCGTCAACGTCACCAGTGCGATGACCGCCCTCCGGGCGTCCCTGTCGCAGCTGCGGCGCACCGGCGGCGCGGCGGTCCTGGTCTCCTCGATCTCCGGCACGAAGCCCTCCCCCGGGCTCGCGTACGGCTCGACGAAGGCCGCGCTCAACCACGCCGCGACGGTGCTGGGCCGCGAGCTCGGTCCGGCCGGGGTGCGCGTCAACGCGGTCGCGCCCGGTTCGATGCTCATCCCCGACCGCAACTGGGACCGCCTGCGCCTGGCCGACCCGGGGCGGTACGAGGCGTTCCTGGAGGAGTTCCCGAACCGCGAGCTGCTCGACCCGCGCGATGTGGCCGAGGTGATCGCCTTCCTCCTCTCGGACAAGGCGAAGGCGATCAACGGCGCGGTCATCCCGGTCGACGGCGGGCAGAACGCGCCCAGCGCCTACGGCTACTAGTCTCAGGCTGCGGTGGGCGCCGGACCGGTGGGCTTGCCCAGCAGGAACGGGAAGACCAGCAGGGCGACGACGGCGCAGCAGACGCAGAGGATGCCGTAGCTGGCGTACTCGACGATGGGGCCGGAGGCGAGGCCGGCGGCCATGGCGGCCAGGCCCATGACGAGGTCCGAGAAGCCCTGCGTGGACGGGCGTTCGGCGGGGGTGATGGCGCCGGTGACGAGCGCGGCGGAGCCGACGGTCATGGCGGACCAGCCGACGCCGAGCAGGACCAGGCCGATCGAGAGGCGCACGTGGTCGTCGGCGGGCGAGGAGCCCGAGACGGTGCACGCGGCGACGAGGAGCGCGGTGCCGGTGACGAGGACCGGGCGCGCGCCGTGCTTGTCGACGAGGCGGCCGATGATCGGCGCGAACGCGTACATGCCGCCGATGTGCAGGCCGAGGATGACGCCGACGACGCTGAGGGCCTCTTTCGGGTCGGCCATGCCGTGCTTGATGTGCACGGCGGTCATGGCCATGACGCCGACCATCACGAAGTGGCCGAGGGCGGCGGCGATGACGCCGGTGCGCACGGCCGGGTTGGCCTTGGCGGTGCGGTAGCCGTCCGCGATGGAGCGTTTCGGGGCGTCGGTCTCGCCGCTGATCTCGCGGGCGGTCAGGAGCGGGTCGGGGCGCAGGAACACGAGGAGGACCGCGGCCGTGAGGAGGCAGAGCAGGCCGATGGCGACCATGGAGCCGACGTAGGCGGGGCCGCCGAACCAGCCGGTCCAGACGCGCTCGGCGACTCCGGCGAGGGACGGGCCGGCGACCGACCCGATCGTGGTGGCCCAGACGATGAGGGCCAGGTGGGAGCCGCGGCGGGCGGCGGGGGCGAGGTCGGCTGCGGCGTACCGGGACTGGAGTCCGGCGAAGGAGGCCGCGCCGAGCAGGAAGTAGCCCACGACCGCGAGCACGGCGCTGCCGAGGTGGATGGCGGAGGCGACGATCACGGTGCCGACGACCGCGCAGCCGTAGCCGAAGGCGAGGCCGCCGCGGCGCCCGAACCGCTCGGTGATGCGCACGGCCGGGACGACGACGAGCGCCGAGCCGCCGACGAAGAGGCTCTGGGCGAGGCCGGTGAAGGTCGCCGAGCCGGTCATCTCCTCGATGAGCAGGGCGCCCACGGCGATGCCGATGCCGACGGCGAGGCCGCCGAGGACCTGGGTGAGGAAGAGGGTCCGCAGGATGCGCTTCTGGAGGGCGGCGGTGCCCTCGAGGGGGTCGGCTTCGAGCGGCGCGGAGGGAGGGGGCTGGTGGGCGGTCACGGGGGTTCCTTTCTGGAGTTGTCGGCCGGATCGGGGGATGCGGCCGGGGTCCGTCCGGTGGAGGGCCGGAGGACCGGTCAGATCGGCGGCGACGCCGGTCCGGAGGACTGGGCGACGGCGTCGGCCACCGCTTCGGCGAGGCTGGGGTCGAGGCGGGCGGTGCTGACGCGGATGCCCTGGTGGCCGTGGAAGGAGTAGGCCCGGCCGGGGGCGACGGCGAACCTGGCGTCGCGCAGGCCCACGACGGCGGCGGTCTCGTCGGCGACGGGGACCCACACGTTGAGCCCCGAGCGGCCCCAGACGTCGATGCCGCGGACGGCGAGCGCTTCACGAAGGGCCCCTTGTCGTTCGGCGTAGACGCGGCCGGCGGCGGCGACGCACTCCTCCACGGTCTCGTCGGTCCAGGCCGCGATCACGAAGTGCTGCAGGATGCGCGAGACCCAGCCGTGGCCGATCTGCATGCGCCCCTGGACGCGGGCCTTCGTGTCCGCGTCGGCGGCGACGAGCGCGCAGCGCAGGTTCGGGCCGTAGGGCTTGGAGACCGAGCGCACGAACATCCAGCGGTCGGCGGCGTCGGCGACGAAGTGCAGCGGCACCTGCGAGAGCTCGCCCCAGTGGTCGTCCTCGATGACGAACACGTCCGAGTGGCGCGTGATCACCTCGCGGAGGGCGGCGGCGCGTTCGGCGGACACCGCTGCGCCTGTGGGGTTCTGGCCCCGCGAGGTGAGGATGAACGCCTTCGCGCCGCCGGCGAGGGCCGCGGCGAGCTCGTCGGGCAGCGGCCCTTCGCCGTCGATCGCGACGGGGGTGACCTGGTATCCGGCCGAGAGCAGCAGGTCGCGCCCGTTGGACCAGGTCGGCTCCTCGACGGCGACGGTGTCGCCGGGTTCGAGCCGGGCGGCGAGGCCGCGTTCGAAGGCGTCGAGGGCGCCGGAGGTGACGGTGAGGTCGCCGCGCACGCCGTCGTCGGCGAAGCGGTCGCGGGCGAGGTCGAGCAGGTCCGGGCAGGGACCGCCGTCGCGGTAGTTGCCGGGCGCGATCTCGACGCGCGGCATGAGCGCGGCGAGGTCGGGCAGCAGGTCGGGGTCGGGTTCACCGGAGACGAGGTCGAGCACTCCCGAAGGGACCGTGAGGGTGCCGGTCGGGGTGAAGGCCGAGCGCTGGCGGATGAAGGTGCCCGCGCGGCCGCCGGTCTCGACGACGCCGCGTTCGCGCAGGCGGCGGTAGGCGGAGGCGACGGTGCCGGCGGCGACGCCGAGGTCGGCCGCGAGCTTGCGGACGGGGGGCAGGGTGCGGCCTGGCGCGAGCTTCCCGGAGCGCACGCCGGACTCGATGCTGGCGGCGATCTCGCTTGCCGCCGATCCGGTGATCTGATACTGTACCGACATAACCAGATCATTGTACCAGTACATAAAACGGCGTTAGGAGCCACCCCCGATGTCCGCCCTCGAATGCCCCTACAGCGGCCAGTTCACCCCGACCGAGCGCACCACCCCCAACCGCTCCCGCGAACGGGTCACGTACGAGCGCGACGCCGCCTACCAGGTGCTCGACGAGGCGCTCTTCGTCGACCTCGCCTTCGTCGGACCGGACGGCGCGCCGCGCGTGCTCCCGACGTTCCATGTGCGCGTTGGGGACACGCTGTTCGTGCACGGTTCGACCGGATCGAGCATGGGCCTGGGCGGCCGCGAGGGGTTCGCGGTGAGCGCCACCGCCACGATCGTCGACGGGCTCGTCTACTCCAAGAGCTGGTTCCACCACTCCATGAACTACCGCAGCGTCGTGGTCCACGCGAACGCGCAGCTCGTGACCGACCCGGCGGAGCGCTGGGACGTGTTCAAGGCCCTCATCAACCGGATGGGCGACGGCCGCGCGGAGCGCTCACGGGAGGCCAGCGACAAGGAGAACGCGATGTCCGCGCTCCTGGCGATCCCGCTCGAAGAGGTCTCGCTGAAGCAGCGGTCGGGCCCGCCGGTCGAGGAGCCCGAGGACGAGGACCTGCCGTTCGACAACGGCGTCGCCCCCGTGACCACGACGGTGGTCGGGCGGCTTTAGGGGATGCTCGAGCATCCCCTAAAATGCGATCCGCGCGGTGCCGGATCCGGCTCGGCCTCTCGACGAAATGACCGTCCAGAGCGTGGGTCGTGGGAACTTCCCTTCGAGCCGGTCCGGCGCCGTCTGGCGCAGGAGGTGCACCGCGCGCATCGCATACGGATCGGGCGGGCCGAAGTTCGAGACGGCCCGCCCGATCACTGCTCTCCGCTCTTACGCCCGCGCGGCGGCCGCTTCCTTCTCCGTCTCGGCCTTGTCCAAGCGCCACACCGCGATCGAGCCGCCGCCGGCGACCGCGACCACGAACATCACGAACGTCAGCGTGTACGGCCACGACGGCGCGGCGTCATCGGAGTTCTGGACCATCGCGTTCTCCTGGCCCCCGCCCCACCAGATCGCCTGGCGCATGAGCTTCAGGAAGTCCCGGTCGCCCCAGGTCTTTCCCTCGCCGCCCGGCGAGGCGTAGAAGACCGGCAGCTCCTCGTTCACCCACGCCACCGCCTCGCCCGAGCCCAGCTGCGCCAGGATCTCCGAACCCGGTTGCGCCGGAGCGGGATCGAACCGGTACCAGTGCTCGGTGAGCTTGAGCTCCTCGTTGAGGCCCTCGGTGACCTGCGAACCCGAGTTGAACGTGACGGCCTCCTCGGTCGAGGCCTCGGCCGGCGGGAGCGCGCTCGCGCCGAGCGCCTCGTGGTACCAGGTCCAGTCCATCTCGCTCTGGATCGCGCTGTTGGTGGCGACGAGGCCGCCGCCCTCCTCCACGAAGTCCTCGACCGACTCCTGCTGGGCCGCATCGAGGAAGTCCGCCCCGGTGTTGACGAACATGACCACGTCGTACCCGCCGAGGTCCTCGAGGTCTTCCGGGGCGCCCTCAATGAGGGTGAAGTTCCAGCGCCGCGCCTCCATCTGGAGGCGCTCCAGCGCGTAGTCGGCCACGTCCTGCGCGCCGTTCCCGGTCGTGACGACCAGGACCCTCGGCCCTTCGGCGGCGAGCGCCGCCGAGGGGACGAAGGCGGGCGCGCAGGCCAGCGCGACGATCATGCACAGTCGCAGCAGGATTCTCACGCGCCCAGCCTAGCGGGCCCGGCGCCCGGCGGCGCTTTCGAGCCGGTCATTGGCACAGCGCCCCTCAGCCGCAATGGCTCCAGGCACTGGTCCACGTCGTCGAACCGACCGAACCGCCCCACTTGACGCACGTGTTCGGCGCGGACTTCTTCACCGGCCCTGCGTAGTAGGCGAAGTTGCCGGAGTCGCGGGCGACGGTGCCGCCTTCGACCTGGAGGCTGGCCGACACGGCGCTGGCGGTGCCGACGCTCGTGTACTTGAGGGTCACGACGCAGTTGTAGCCGTTGGAGGCGTTGTACATGAGGTAGATCCGGCCGACGGTACCGAGCGCGTGGGTGTTGATCTGGCTGTACCCGGAGCCGCAGACCTCGCCGGGCGTGTACGGGTTCCCGCCGCCGCAGCCGTTGGAGGAGGTGATGGCCTTCTTCGAGCCGTACGGGACCTGGACGCCCTCGACCACGGGGGTGACGACGGAGCCGGAGACGCTCCGCTGCTCGTAGTGCAGGTGCGGGGCCGTGGAGCCGCCGGTGGAGCCGACGGTGCCGATGACCGTGCCCTGCGCGACGGACCTGGAGGTGCCGACGGAGCCGACCATGGTGTCCAGGTGCGCGTACCGGGTGCGGGTGCCGTCGGAGTGGACGATCTGGACCCACTTGCCGTAGCTGGTGCCGCCTTCGTTGTAGAAGGTGGCCGTGCCGCCGGCGGTGGCGCGCACGCTCTCGCCGTTGATGGCGTCGGAGCCGTAGGTCTGCCAGTCGATGGTGTTCTGCGGGCTGTGGGCCGGGCTGTCGATCCAGTTGTTGGCCCAGAAGGTCTTGCTGCAGTTGAAGGGGCTCTTGTGGCTCACGGCCTGGATGGTGATCTCGCCGGCGTTCGCCGCGAGGCCCGGGGAGAGGAAGGTGGCCGCCGCGGCGAAGAGCGCGGCGGCGAGGAGCGCGAGGCGCCGCTGGGCGGTGGGAGGAGGTCTCATGACAGGACGGTATCGAAGAAACGTTTCGTTGTGAAGGTCACATTTGAAGAATTTCTTCTTACAGAATGAAGACGGCCGCGCCCTCCTGGCGGAGGGCGCGGCCTGCTGCTTGACCTGTCCGCTATTTGTACAAGGCCTTCGCCAGCCGCTTCTGCGCGATCCACATGCCCGCCACGCACAGCGCCATGAGGTAGGCGATGTGCACGAGCATCATCGGGCCGACCTGGCCGAGGCTGAGGCCGCGCACCAGCTCGATGCCGTGGTACAGCGGCATGGCGTAGACGATCGGCTGCGCGAACGCCGGGTAGGCCTCCACGGGCGTGAAGGTGCCGCCGAACAGAAACATGGCGAACACGACCGCGTTCATCCAGTCGAAGTCGACCCAGTCGCGGAAGAGGGTGGCGAGGGTGAGGCCGATCCCGGCGAAGGCCAGGGCGACGAAGACGCACGCGGGCACCGCCAGGAGCGACCACCAGGAGTCGAGGAGGCCGAACAGCCCCATGACGACCACGAACGCGCCGATGTAGGTGCCGCCGCGGATGAGCGCCCACCAGACCTCGCCGAGCGCGACGTCCCAGGGGCGCAAGGGGGTCGCGAGGATGCCGTCGTAGACCTTCATCCACTTGAACTTGGCGAACACGTTGATGGAGGTCTCGGCGAGCACGCCCATCATGGCGGCGTTCGCGAGGATCGCGGGCGCGACGTAGGCGGTGTAGGAGACGGTGGTGCCGTCGGGGAGGGTGATGTCCCCGACGAGGCCGCCGACGCCGAAGCCGAAGGCGAACAGGAAGAGCAGCGACTCGACCGCGCCGGAGATCACGAGGATCCAGGCGCGGCGCATGGCCACCCAGTTGCGGTTGAGCAGGGCGCCCGAGGACTTCAAGGAGGCGCGGGCGGCGCCGTAGGCGATTACCGACATGCGTTGGGCTCCTAGAAGTTCAGGCGGCGCTGGATGGCGTGGCGGGCGGCGAACCAGCCGCCGACGGCGAGCGCGGCGAGGTAGGCGATGTGGAGGACCGGCGCCAGCGCGGGCGCGGTGCCGGCGGTCGCGGCCCGGGCGAGCTCGGTGCCGTGCCACAGGGGCGAGAGCCACACCAGCGGCTGCAGGAACCAGGGCATCTCACTGGCGGGGAAGAACACTCCGGAGAACAGCGAGATCGGCATGACGGCGAACCGGAAGATCATGTTGAGGTTCGCGTCGTTGCGCAGGCTGGTGGACCAGAAGTGAAGCCAGGGCGCCATCGAGGCCGAGACGAGCGCGGCGGCGACCACTGCGAGCGCGGCCCACCACGAGGTGTAGACCCCGAAGAACGCGAGCACGACCGCCACGAGCGTGCAGTTCGTGAAGGGCCGGAACACGGCCGCGTAGGCGAGGTGGCCGTTGAGCATGTCGACCGGGCGCAGCGGGGTGGCCCGCTGGGCGAGGTAGTGGCCGCCCCAGTCCGCGTAGCCGCCGAAGACGGGGAAGACCATGTCGTTGCCGAGCATCATGACGGCGACCGAGCAGATGAGGCCGGGGGCGATGAACGCGGCGTAGTCGAGGCCGCCGATCGAGGCGGGGTCGATGTAGGCGCCGACGCCGATGCCGATCGAGACCATGTAGAGGATCGGCAGGAGCACGGAGGTGAAGACGGTGCCGTGCCAGACGTGCCGGTACAGGGCCAGTTGGAGGTTGAAGGCGCGCCAGGCGGCCTGGGTCGGGGTGGGGGCGGCGCGGTCGACGATCAGTGCGGTCACGCTTCGTCCTCCACGAGGGCGCGGCCGGTGAGGCGCAGGAAGACGTCTTCGAGGCCGGCGCGGCGGGCCAGGACCGAGGTAGGGCTGATGCTGCGGGCCTCGAGCGCGGCGCTGGTGTCGTCGGCGCTGTCGGTGTAGACCAGGATCTTGTCCGGGAGGGCCTCGATCTGGGCGCCGATCCCGTTGAGGGTCAAGGCGAGTTCGGCGAGCTCGGTGGTGTGGGCGGCGCCGAAGCGCAGTTCCACGACCTCCTTGGTGACGTGCGTGTCGATGAGTTCGCGGGGGGAGCCGGAGGCGATGATGCGGCCTTCGTCCATGACGACGAGGCGGTCGCAGAGCTGCTCGGCCTCGTCCATGTAGTGGGTGGTGAGCAGGATCGAGACGCCGCGCTGCTTGAGCTGGAACAGCCGCTCCCACACGAGGTGGCGGGCCTGCGGGTCGAGGCCGGTGGTGGGCTCGTCGAGGATCACCAGCTCGGGGTCGTTGATGAGCGAGCGGGCGATGGCGAGGCGGCGCTGCATGCCGCCGGAGAGCTCGCTGACCTGGTCCTTGGAGCGGGAGGTGAGCTGCACGAACTCGAGGAGCTCGGCGGCCCGGACCTTGGCGTCCTTCTTCTTGATGCCGAAGTAGCCGGCGTAGACCACGAGGTTCTCGAAGACGGTGAGCATCCCGTCGAGGGTGTTGTCCTGGGGGACGACGCCGAGGCGGGCGCGGATCTCGGCGCCCTGGGTGTGGGGGTCGCGGCCGAAGACCTCGAGCTCGCCCCCGGTGGGCTGGGAGACGCAGCCGATCATCCGCATCGTGGTGGACTTGCCCGCGCCGTTCGCGCCGAGGAAGCCGAAGGCCTCGCCGCGGCGGATCTCGAAGTCGACGCCGCGCACCGCTTCGTGCTCGCCGTAGCTTTTCCGCAGGTCCCCGGCGCGCACCAGGATCTCATCGTCATGTGGCATGGGGCAACCCTAAGCCCGGTGCCCGACAGAGTACAACAGATTTTGAAGCGAATCCTTCATAAATACCGGCCAGTAAAGGTAGTGCTTGCCCTACCCCCATTGAGGGGTCAGCGGTAGTTACAAGTCACAGCCGAGGGGGAATGATTAAAGAGTCGAAGTTTCCCGACAGGACGGACCTTTTCATGACGCTCATCGCCGACAAGGCACAGCAGGCCCCCGATAAGCCGAGGACCGGCAGTGACTTCGCCGAACTCGGCCGGCGGATCAACGAGGCCGGGCTGATGGCCCGTCGCCCCGCGTACTACGTGATCCGCTTCGCGCTCATGGCCGCGGTCTTCGTCGGCGGCTGGGCGGCGTTCGCGCTCATCGGCGACACCTGGTTCCAGATGTTCACGGCCGTCTTCATGGCCCTCGTCAGCACCCAGGTGGCCTTCCTCGGCCACGACCTCGCGCACCGCCAGGTCATCCGCAGCCGGGCCACCTCCGAGCGCCTGGGCTGGTTCACCGGCAACCTCGCCAACGGCATGGGCTACGGCTGGTGGAACGACAAGCACAACCGCCACCACGCCAACCCCAACCACGAGGAACTCGACCCCGACGTCTCCCCGGGCCTGTTCTCCTGGTCCAAGCGCCAGGCCGGCATCGCGCAGGGCTTCAGCAAGTTCTTCGGCAAGTACCAGGCCGAGCTGTTCTTCCCGATCCTCCTCCTCGAGGGCATCAACCTCAACTGGTCGGGCATCAAGTCGGTCATCAAGCCCGGCCTGAAGAACCGCGGCTGGGAAGCCCTCTTCCTGGGCCTCCACTGGGCCGCCTACCTGGCCGCGCTGTTCATCGTGCTCTCCCCCGGCAAGGCCATCGTCTTCTTCCTCGTGCACAAGGCCGTGTGGGGCCTGTACATGGGCTCGGTGTTCGCGCCGAACCACAAGGGCATGCCGACCTTCGTCGGCGAGACCGAGCTGGACTTCCTCCGCAAGCAGGTGCTGACCTCCCGCAACGTCAAGGGCGGCTGGTTCACCAACTTCGCCCTCGGCGGCCTGAACTACCAGATCGAGCACCACCTCTTCCCGGCGATGCCCTCGGTCAACCTGGCCAAGGCGCAGCCCATCGTCGAGGAGTTCTGCAAGGAGAAGGACATCTCCTACCACGCGACCGGCCTGATCCAGTCCTGGCGCGAGGCCCTCACCGAACTCCACGCCCACGGCGAACCCCTGCGCAACCCGCAGTCGGCGAACGCCGCCTAGACATACGAGAACGGGCCCGGGTCGCGATGCGACCCGGGCCCGTTCTCGTTGCTTCTACTTCAGGGAGACTTCGATGCCCCCGGAGAACATGGAGTCGTGCAGCTGCAGGCTCGCCAGCTCGGTCCCGGCCGGCACGTCGAAGACGATCTTGCCCTCGACCTGGTTGCCGGGGTTGATCTCGGTAAGCCAGACCTCGTTGTCCTCCAGGTAGATTCCGGCAGTCGAGTTGGCGGAGTACTCATTGCCGTCGGCGTCGAACAGCTTCTGGTCGCTGTCGGAGAAGTAGGCGGCCTCGCTGCCGATGTTCTTCACCGTCAGGTCGATGATCACGAACTCGCCCTGCGCCTGCTCATTCAGGTACTCGTTGCCGACTTCAGCGACTCCCTGCTCGAAACCGCCGACTGTGAACTCGAAGTCGCCGTCGGCGACAGTGTCGCCCACCCCGGCCGCTTCGGGTTCGGCGGCCTCGCCGCCGCCCTCCTCACTGGCCGCCGCATCTGACTCCGCCTCACCGCGAGGACTTTCGGACGCTTCGGCTTCGAGAGTGCTTTCGAGGTCGTCGGCCACCGAGTTGGTGATCGAGAAGGACAGGATCGCGCCCAGTACCGACAGCACGATGCCGATGATCGACATGATCTTGTGCGATTTGAGGATGCCGATGATCCCGAGCACGATCGCGGCGGTACCGAACAGGCCGCCGATGAAGATCCCGGCGACGGGAATGAGGCCGAACAGCAGCGCCGCGCCACCGAAGATCAGTGAGAGCAGGCCGATCGTCTTGGACCGTGCCGCGCCTCCGACCGGCGGTTGCGCCGTCGGAGGGAACGGCGTGGGAGTGTACTGCTGTGGGGGAGAGTACTGCGAAGGCGCGGGCGGCTCGCTCCCGGCCGAGGGCGGCGGCGGAACCTCATTGGGCTGCTGAGGGTCCACCGGAGAGGGATGGGTCATGGGCAGGTCCTTCACAAGGAGAGCCAGGCAGAAGTAGCCTGGAACACACCATGATACGTGTGGGTGTGTCATCGATTTCGGAGAGTGACCGCCATGGCTGCGCCGCCCGCGGATGCCGCGGGCGGCGCTCGCCGTTCGGTCACGAAGCGGCGACGAAGTACCGCTGGCCGGAGGCCCAGAAGTCCTCGACGCCGATCGCGGCCGACTCGACGCCGGCGCTCGGCACGATGACGCAGAAGTTCCCCGTCGCCGTCCCGCCCGCGAACACCTCTGGGGCGTTGAAGAGGTCATCGGGAATGACACCGCACGCCCCGCTGTGGACGCTGTCCTCGATGAAGACCCCGAACAGCAGGTCGGACCAGGCGAAGCTCGACGCCTCGCCCTGGTACGTCGCCTCGACCCGGAACATGAAGAACTGGGACCCCTCGGGCGGCGGCGTGTTGAACTCGTTCTCGGCCATGACCTCCTCGGTCGCGTCCGGCACCACCTCGCTGATGACCACGGTCCAGTTCCCGGTGGCTATCTCACTGCCCGCCGGGAGCGGCGCGTTCGGGTCGGTCCCGTCCACGACCTGGTCCTTCGGCAGGTCGCCGTGGCCGGTGCCGTCGTCGGACTCGCTCTCGGACCCGCTTTCGCCTTCGGTCCCGTAGTCCGTCGGCCAGTCCTCGATGATGTCCTCGGCCGCCTTGCCGACGGCGACGGTCACGATCACCGTGACGATCAGGCCGAGCACGGCCAGGCCGATGCCGATGATCGACATCAGCCGGTGGGACTTGAAGATCCCGACGACGCCGAGCACGATGCCCGCCAGCGCGAAGGCCCCGCCGAGGAAGATCCCCGCGACGGGGATGAGGCCGAACAGCAGCGCCGCACCGCCGAAGACGAGCGCGAGGATCGCGATGGTCTTGGAAGGCTCCCCCGCCGTTCCATCCGCCGGCGGGCCGGGCGGCGGCGGGTAGAACGGCGGCGGCCCCGGGGGCGGTTCGTACGGCTGCGGGCCGCGAGGCGGTTCGTATGCAGGGCCGGTCGGCCGCTCGTACCCCGACGCGGGAGGCGGCTCATTCGGCGGGTACTGCTCGGGCGGCGGTGAGGCAGGCGGCTGGGACATGGCTTCCCCTCCAGATGCGGCTGCCGAACACGCTGCGGCGGGACACTCGATTGCCGAACGGTCCACCACTGAACGACATGCCTGTTACCTGCATCACAACACGAGAATGAGAGGCTGTCTCGGATATCGCCCGGTTCCCGGACTGCTCGCCCGCGCTGGCCGGCGGCGCTACTCGACCGCGTTCGCCGCCTGGTCGCGCAGGGACCGCACGTGCTGCTCCAGGCCCATGAGCTGCCCGAAGAGCTTCATGTACTCGTCCTTGTCAGTACTGGGGTTGATGCGCTGGAGGCGGCGCTTCAGATCGGCGACCTCCGCCTCGACCACCGGCCGCTGAATGCGGGCCAGGATCGTACGGACATAGAGGCCGTCAGGCTCCCCCGCGAGCCGCAGCTCCTCCACCGCCAGCTCGCTCACCAGCGCACCGGCGGCGATCTCGGTGCACGCGCTCTGCACCGCGGCGATCCAGTTCGGCCCCGCGGCGGCCCGGGCCGCTCCCCCGGCCGCGGCCACGGCCTCGCGCACCGCCCGGTAGTTCGGGTCGGTGTACGGGGTGGCGTCGACAGCGTCGAAGTACGGACCGGCGATCTGCGGCTGCTGGAGGGCGACCTTCAAGACCTCGCGCTGCGCGCGCAGCTGCGTCGAGTCCGTGCGCTGCACCCGCTTCGGCCCCTCCGGGGCCTCCGGCTGCTGCCCCGCGGCGGCGCCCTGCACGGCGCGGCGCAGCTCCGCCTTCTCCTTGCCCAGGCGCCCGGCGTAGACGCCGATGTACTCCTCGACCAGGCCCCGGTCCTTCACCCGCGCCAGGAGCGGCGCGATGGCCCGCGTGGCGTGCAGGCGGCCCTCGGCGGTGTCCAGGTCGTGCTTGACGATCGCCCGCTCCAGTGCGAACTGCACCAGCGGCGTGTGCCGCTCGATGAGCTCGCGCACCGCCGCGTCCCCGGCGCTCTGGCGCAGCTCGCACGGGTCCTGCCCGCCGGGCGTGACCGCGATGTACGTCTGGGAGACGAAGCGCTGCTCCTCGTCGAAGGCCTTGAGCGCGGCGCGCTGGCCGGCCTCGTCCCCGTCGAAGGTGAAGATGATGCGCCCGTCCGCCGACTCCGAGTCGAACAGGAACCGTCGCAGGATGCGGATGTGATCGGGCCCGAACGCGGTGCCGCAGGTGGCGACCGCCATCGGGACGCCCGCGAGGTGGCAGGCCATGACGTCGGTGTACCCCTCGACGATGACGACCCGGCCGGTCTTGGCGATCTCCTTGCGGGCCAGGTCGATCCCGTAGAGGACCTGGGACTTCTTGTAGAGCGGCGTCTCAGGGGTGTTCAGGTACTTCGGGCCCTGGTCGTCGTCGAAGAGCTTGCGCGCGCCGAACCCGATCACCGAGCCCGAGGAGTCGCGGATCGGCCAGACCAGGCGGCGGCGGAAGCGGTCGATGAGGTTGCCGGTGCGCGAGGGCTTGGCGAGCCCTGCCGTGTTCAGCTCCTCGGCCGAGAAGCCCTTGGCGCGCAGGTGCTTCGCGAGCGCGTCCCAGGAGTCGGGGGCGTAGCCGCAGCCGAAGGTCCCGGCGGCCTCGCGGTCGAAGCCGCGGGCGGTGAGGAACTGGCGGGCGGTCAGCGCCTCGGGAGAGAGGAGCTTGGCGGTGTAGAACTCGGCCGCCGCGGTGTGCGCGTCGAGGAGGCGCTGCTTGAGGCCGGGCGCGCCCGAGGGACCGCGCTGGACGCGGCCGTCGACGTCCTCGTAGGTGAGCTTGAGGCCGGCCCGGGCGGCGAGGCGCTCGACCGCCTCGATGAAGGTGAGGCCGTCGAGCTCGGTGAGGAACGTGATGGCGTCGCCGCCGACGCCGCAGCCGAAGCAGTGGTAGACGCCGCGAGCGGGTGTGACGTTGAAACTCGGCGAGCGCTCGTCGTGGAACGGGCACAGGCCCTTGAGATTGCCGCCGCCGGCGTTGCGCAGGGTGACGCGCTCGCCGATGACATCGGCGATATCCACGCGCTCGCGCACCAGCTGGATATCGGCGTCCCGGATTCGCCCCGCCACTGTTCACCTCTTCTCGCTGCCCCACCATTCTGCCCGGTCCCCCTGACAACCCGCTCGCAGACGCCGCCCGGTGTGAGCACTGAAGTCGAAGCGGCACCCCGTCCGCGAGCACTGCGTAGCCGCCCGACCCCGCTGCGGCACCACGGGTGAGTGATCGGCCACCATGGACGGGTCGCGGAGGTCACGTCGCGAATCGGGTTCACGGAAACCGTTGGCGCAGATCAGAACCGGTGTGAAAGCCCGCTGTACCATGGTTCTGGTCAGCAATTTTCCCGACCACGCCTCACGCGAGCGCGGTCCGATCCGCTAGAGTCGCCTATCATGCCGGACCCATCGCCCGAGCAGCCGCCCTCCTGGCCTCCCACCAGTGAACCGGCGGCCACACCCACCAATCCGCCCCGAATCACCGCGCGCGGAGTGGGCCACCTGCCTTCCAAAGCGCCGGCTCCCGCGACTACGGAGGACGAGCCTTCGGCGGCCGACCGATTCCTGCGCCCGCCGCCGAGCGGAGGCGCGTTCAGCGAGCCGCCGCACCAGGCCGGCCCCTACGAGGAGCTCGACCCCGAGTCGCGCCGCAGTGAATGGGGCGCGTTCGACGACGCGACCCCGGAGGTGCCGCAGCAGCCGGGGCCCCAGCACGGCGGCGCACCGTACGGCGAAGCGCCGTTCGCGCAGCGCCAGGCGCCGCAGTACGGCGGGCAAGGCGCTCCCGAGCCGGAGTACCAGCAGCCCGCTTACCAAGAACCTCCTGCGCCGCAAGGCGACTGGAACGCGAAGGGCGAAGCGGACGCACCCGACTGGCCGCCGAAGTCGAGCCAGGAGTGGATGCACCAGCAGTCCCAGACCGGTTGGGGCCTGACCAGCGGCGGCGCCGCATGGACGGGCGCGGGTGAGATCCCGCCGCCGGCCGCGGCCCCCGCAGCGGAGGCGCCCGCCGAGCAGTCGTTCCGTCCCGAGCAGGCCGGATCGCCGTTCGTCGCCCCGCAGCAGGCGCCCGGGTTCGACCAGCCGACCTATGACGCGCCGCGCCAGCCCGCCCAAGGCGAGAGCCTCGAGTTCCCGGAGCTGCGCTCCGACCCGTACGAGGCGGACGTCTACGGCCACAACCAGTACCGCGGCGACTCGGGCGGCCAGGACCTCTACCAGTCCGACCCGTACCAGGCCGAGCGGCTGCAGGCCGAGGCCCAGCAGGCCCGCGAGGAGTACCAGGCGCAGCAGCAGGCCGATCCGTTCCCGCCCGTGCCGCAGCAACCGCAGCAGTCCTATGGGGAGCAGCGCACCGGCGCCCCGTTCGGTTCGGGCGCTGACGCGTTCGGCCCGACCGGAACCGCCCCTGAGCAGCAGGACCCGTTCGCCGCCGCGCAGGACCAGTTCGCCCAGCAGGACCCGTTCGCCGCTGCGCCGCAACAGGTCCCGTACGCGCAGCAGGACACCGTCCCGGCCCCGCCGCAGTCCGCGTACGGCGACCAGCCGTCGGGGGCGCACTCGGTCTACGCCGAGCAGAGCGCACCGATCGCGGCGCCGGACGCCGTTCCCGCCCAGCGCACCGCCGAGCCGGCCGAGAAGAAGCCCGAGCCCGTGGTCGAATCGCCGTCAGGGCCCATCCGCGTCGCCCCGCCGACGCACCGCGGGGTCCGCTACGCGATCTACGGCATCGGCGGCCTCATCACCCTCGGCCTGATCATCGGCATCGTGCTCATGCTCGGCGCCGAGCCGCCGCGTGAGCCGACCCAGCCGGGAGACGGCAACGGCGACAGCGACTCCTCCAACGAGAGCCCCGGCGCCGACGAGGCCCTGACCCCCGAGCGCTACACCGAACTCGCCGCCGCCGCGGGCACCGCCGAATGGTTCTCCTGGCGCTACGGCGAAGCGGGCGAGAACGGCGCCGAGGAGCTCGCCGCCGCGAGCGGCGACGCCCTCGCCTCCGAACCGCTGCTCGGCGACGCCGACCGCAGCATCCAGGGCCAGCTCGGCTACGTCACCGACGAGTCCGGGCTGACCGGGATCGACCACGTCACCGTCGTCGAGTCGACCGACGAGTCGCTGGGCCTCACGCCCCGCGCCGGCGGGCGCTTCACCGACGAGGGCCGCCCCGAACTCGAACTGCAGGAAGGCGCCACGGCCGACTGCCTCAACGGCCTCGGCGGCGAACTGGGCGAGCCCGTCGCCATGGCGCGGCCCGAGCAGAGCGCCGAGGTCAACGCGCACTCCGTGATCGCGTTCTCGTCGGGCGTCGTCGCCACGGCGGGCATCAGCGGCGCGCAGGGCGGCACCTGCCTCCAGCTGCCGGCCGGGCAGGTCCCGACCGATGTGGCGCTCACCGACGGCAACGAGCTCGCGCTCGTCACCACCTGGACGCCTGAGTCGCAGACCGGATCGCTCGTCGTGATCGCCTTGGGCGACAAGAAGGGCTCGTACCAGTCGAGCTGGTCGCAGGCCTACCCCGGCCTGCCGAACCCGGGCCACTTCGGCGAGGCCGAGGTCGTGGGCACCGTCGAGCTGCCGTTCACCGCGCCGACCTCGGTCGACGCGTGGTCGAACTCGAACGGCTCGCTCTCGGCCGAACGCAGCGACGTCGAAGGCGGCGCCGGACGCGACCAGGTCGCGACCGCCGGCGCCGCGATCGTGGGCGATCTGAGCGCCGGCCAGGTCACCACGGTCGATCTCGCCTCGACGCTGGAAGGCCTCGCGGCGCAGCACTACGACAGCACCGAGTTCCAGTTCGCCGCCACCGCCGGTGAAGCGGTCGGCTTCGACGGCGGCGTCGCCGACGTGGCCGCCACCGAGGGCGTCTTCGCCGTCGCGACCACCGACGGCACCGTGCGCGAACTCGACGGCGCGCTCAAGGAGACGGCCGCGACCGAGGTCGGCGCGAACCCGACCTGCCTGGTCGTGGGCACCCAGAGCGGCGCGTTCATCGCCACGAGCCGCGGCGAGGCCACCGTCAGCTGGGTCTCGGGCGGCGAGGTCGTGAAGGAGCTCGCAGACTCGCGCATGGCCGACCCACTGTGCGCCTCCGAGACGCCCGCACTGAACGCGAAGGGCTACGACGGCACCGCCGCCGTCGTCCTGGTCACGGACTACACGGGCCAGAAGCTCCACTCGTACCTCGACGGCCAGGCCTCGATCCCGGGCGGCGGCACCGTGGGCGGCGACGGGTTCTCCTACGCCGGGGCCTACGAGGTCGCGGGCAACCCGTGGGGCGCCTCGGTGACCGTGGACCTCGAGTAGACGAAGCACGGACCGAAGGCCGCCCGGCGATCGCCGGGCGGCCTTCGTCGTTCAAGCGCATGGAGGCCGAAGGCTCAGGTGCGGCGCGTCACCGGGCCGGGCGGCTCGCCCGGCCCGCTGGAATAATGGACCGGTGACACAGCAGCTCTCGCTCGCAGGCACCACGGTCGACCCGCCCGTGGTGCTGGCACCCATGGCCGGGATCACGAACCTCCCGTTCCGCAAGCTCTGCAGAGAGCAGGGGGCGGGCATCTACGTGTGCGAGATGATCACGACGGTGGCGCTCACCGAGCGCAACCCGAAGACGATGCGGCTGATCGAGTTCGATCCCGAGGAGCAGACCCGCAGCCTGCAGCTGTACGGCGTCGACCCGGCCGGGATGCGCAAGGCCGTGCAGATGGTCGCCGATGAAGACCTCGCCGACCACATCGACCTGAACTTCGGCTGCCCGGTGCCGAAGGTCACCCGCCGCGGCGGCGGTTCGGCACTGCCGTGGAAGCGGCGGCTGTTCCGCGAGATCGTGACCGCCGCGGTCGACGCCGCCGGGAGCATCCCGGTCACCGTGAAGATGCGCAAGGGCATCGACGACGACCACCTCACCTACCTCGAAGCGGGGAAGATCGCCCAGGACGCGGGCGTCGCATGGGTGGCGCTGCACGGGCGCACCGCCGCAGAGCGGTACTCCGGCACCGCCGACTGGGACGCGATCACCCGGCTGAAAGAGCACCTGGACCTGCCGGTGCTCGGCAACGGCGACATCTGGGAGGCCGACGACGCGCTGCGCATGGTCGAGCAAACGGGCTGCGACGGCGTCGTGGTCGGCCGGGGGTGCCTGGGCAGGCCGTGGCTCTTCGGGGACCTCGAAGCGGCCTTCAGGGGCCGGGAACAGCGCATCATGCCCCAGCTCGGCGAGGTCGCGAAGGTCATGTACCGGCACGCGGAGCTGCTGGTCGAGTGGATCGCGGGCGCCGAGTCGTACGAGGCGCGGCGGAACATCGCCGCCGAGGAGCACGGCTGCCGCGAGTTCCGCAAGCACGTGGCCTGGTACCTCAAGGGCTTCCCGGTCGGCGGCGACATGCGCCGGGCCCTCTCGATGGTCTCCCACCTCAACGAGCTCGAAGACCTCCTGGGCAAGCTCGAGGCGGACGCGCCGTTCCCCGAGTCGACCATCGGCAAGCCGCGCGGGCGCACCAACAGCCCCGGCAAGGTGACCCTGCCGGAGGGCTGGCTCGACGACCGGGACGACCTCACGGTCCCCGCGGGCGCCGAGATCGACTCGTCCGGCGGCTGACCCTTCGGGTTCGGCCCGAGGACGGCACGACCTGCTCGGCAGGCGCGGCATACGAGGAAAGGGGAGGCCTCCGGTGCCGGGAGGCCTCCCCTTCGCTCGTGTCCCGCCTTACTCGGCGGGTGCCTTGCCGTACTTCTTGTAGAACTTGGCGACACGGCCCTCGTCGTCCATGACACGGCTCTTGCCGGTCCAGAACGGGTGCGAGGCCGATGAGATCTGGACGTCGATCACCGGGTAGGTCTTGCCGTCCTCCCACTCGACGGTCTCGGCCGAACCGACCGTGGACCGGGTGAGGAAGGCGAAGTCCGCGGCGCGGTCGCGGAAGACGACGTAGTCGTATTTCGGGTGAATACCTTGCTTCATTCCTGGTTCCTCTCCTTGCTTTCGAAACAACCTTCGAAGGGGTCGGGGTATTCCCGCCAGGCGGCGGCGCCTTCGGCCACTTCGTCATCGGTGAGCAGGCAGGCGTCGAGGACGGCCGTGAGCTCGTCGGCCGCGAAGTGGATGCCCACGAACGCCAGCTGGATGCCGCGGTCGCCGAAGTCGGCGTCCCAGTGCAGGTCGGCGTTGACGCGCCGCTCGGGGCTGGACTCCTCCCACTCCTCGTCCGGGGTGGCCGCGAGCCAGCGCCCGAGGTCGCCCATCGAGACGCCGCCGCCGCTGGACTCCCAGGCCACGATCGTGTCGGGCTGCCCGGCGAGCCACAGATGGCCGCGCCCGCGGAGAGTGCGGCCGGCGAGCGCGGGAAGGGCCTGGTGGAAGCGCTCGGGGTGGAAGGGGCGCCGGGCGCGGTAGACGGAGGCGACGACGCCGCAGTCGGGTTCGGGCTCGTGGCAGCCGACGGCGTAGCCCTCGAGGCCGCGGCCGTGCGGTTCGGGCGCTTCGGGGTCGAAGCGCCCGCTGCGGCGGATGCGGGCTGAGAGCCAGGCCGGTTCAGGGAGGTCCAGCACGAGGTGGCGGGCCCAGGGGTTGAGGCGCTGGAGCAGGACGGACAGGCGGGTGTGCTCGTAGTCGAGGTCCGAGTCCGGGGCCCAGAGGAGGACGGTGTCGGCGAACTCGATCTGGCGGGCGGCGACCTCGGAGACGGACCGGGTGTCGTCGTCGGCGGCCTGGAGGCTGCGGTCGGCGAGGTCCTGGTCGGAGTCGAGGGTCTCGAGGAGGCTGCCGGGGTCGCAGACGGCGACGACGGAGTCGATGCGGATCGCGTCGGAGACGGGCGCGCCGTCGACGTCGCACCAGCCGCAGGCGGTGGTGACGGCCTCGGGCTCCATGGAGGGCGGGAGCACGAGGGCGAGGTCGGCGGCGGGCCGGGAGCGGGCGAGGCGCACGAGGGCCGGGAGGAGGTCTTCGCGGATGGTGCAGTTGATGCAGCCGTGCTCGAGGGTCACGCGCTCGTCCTCGATGGGGCCGCGCCCGTCGTGCACGAGGCGGCGGACGGTGCCGCTGTCGAGGAGTTCGGCGAGGTCGTAGGTGACGACGAGGAGGCTCGGGTCGGCGAGGGTGAGCAGGTCGGCGGCCTCGCGGGTCGCCTTGGGGGCGAAGCCGGTCAGGAGTGTCAGCGCCGGCCGGAGGTCGGCCGGTGACACAGAGGAACCGGGTTGGGCGAGCTGGCTCATGAGGCCTCCGATCTATTTGAAAACGATTGTCATTATACTATTGTTCGCGAGAGGAGGACGACAGTGTCCAGAACATGCGAGGTGACCGGCGCCGGCCCCGGCTTCGGCAACAACGTGCCGTGGTCGAAGAAGAAGACCAGGCGCAAGTGGAACGTCAACCTGCAGAGCAAGCGGTACTACCTGCCCAGCGAAGGCCGGCACGTGCGGCTTCGGGTGTCCGCCAAGGGCATCAAGGTGATCGACCGCGACGGGATCGAGTCCGTCGTGGCGCGGCTGCGCGCGGAAGGGAGGAAGGTCTGAGATGGCGAGCAAGAGCACCGATGTGCGGCCCGTGATCAAGCTGCGGTCGACCGCGGGGACCGGCTACACGTACGTGACCCGCAAGAACCGCCGCAACGACCCGGACCGCATGGTCCTGAAGAAGTACGACCCGGTCGTGCGCAAGCACGTCGAGTTCCGGGAGGAACGCTAGTGACGACCCGGAACCGTGCAGCGCAGCCGGGAGGAACGCTAGTGACGACCCGGAACCGTGGAGCGCAGCCGGGAGGAACGCTAGTGACGACCCGCCAGAAGCGCAGTAGAGAGGACCGCTAGATGGCCAAGAAGAGCATGATCGCCAGGCAGCGGCAGCGGGAGGTGCTCGTCGAGCGCTACCGCGAGCAGCGTGCCGAGCTCAAGCGGCTCGTCGCGCACCCGGGCACCGACCCCGAGGTCCGCGCGGCGGCCGTGGTGAAGCTCCAGAAGCTGCCGCGGGACTCCTCGGCGACGCGGCTGCGCAACCGCGACGTCGTGGACGGGCGCCCGCGCGGGTTCAACCGGAGGTTCGGACTGTCGCGTGTCCGACTCAGGGAGATGGCCCATCGCGGCGAATTGCCCGGTGTGCGAAAAGCGTCCTGGTAGTAATTCCCCACACATCGGTCAAACGCCGCACCAGGTCGGCGCCCTCTTGCGACTCCATGGAATGAAAGCGTTATACGACCGTCGCAAGGGGGCGCTAGTGTGGGCATTGCGAGTGCGCTGTGAGACTGCTCTCAAGCCCGGAACCGTGTGAGCTCCTCCTGCGTTTGACTCGATGAACGAAGGAGCGAAACTGCGATGGCCCAGCAATTGGAGACCGCCCCGGCGACGACGCCCGAAAGGGCCGACGAGCCCAACCCGCTCGCCGCGACCGCCGCCGACGACGTGCCCGCCAGCCCCGCCGCCCTGTGGGCGTCGGAGAGCCGTGCGAACTACTCCATCACCCACACCGACCAGGCCGAGCACGCCTGGATCGACTGCGGCTGCGTCATCCACAGCGAATAGCGCGAAGGCCCCTAACCCTCCACCTCGATGAGCGAGCGGCAGCGGTCCTCGAACATCTCGTACCCGGCGTCGATCGAGAAGCCGGCTTCGAAGTCGAACGCCGCGTACAGCCCGTTCACCCAGATGGGGCAGGCCACCAGCGCCGTGCGCGTCTGGCCGTCCTCGGTGATCTCGACCTGCGCCCGGGCCTCGCCCGGCAGTGACGACTCGAGGCCGAAGCCCGCGCCGTGCTCGTACCAGAGCCGCTCGGAGCGCACCTCGGGATAGGCCGTGACCTCCCACCGGGCGCCGGGCGCGAGCGCGACGTCGCGCGCGGGGTCCTCGGGGAACTTGAACGGGCAGCCCTCCACCGTCGGGTCGGCGGTACAGCCGTCGTAGAACTCGCGCAGGGCCTCGTTCACCGCGTCCTCGCCCTCCTGGGAGACCACCACCCACGGCGAGGGCATCCATTCATCGAGGACGCCGCTCTCGATCTGGAGGAACTTGCTCCCGAGCACCAGCATCGACCCGCCGTCTTCGAACTCCATGGTGGACGGCATATCCGGGTAGAACTCGTAGTACCCGGGCAGGAGCAGGACGTACGTCGGCCCCTCCTGGAGGTCGAGCTCGAGCCTGACGCCGTTCAGGTCGAGGTAGTCGAAGGTCCCGTACGCCTCGTGCTCGATCATGGCGCCCTTGATCTCGGCCTCGCCGCGGTCGATGGCCACCTGGTACCGGTGACCGACCAGGGAGTCCCCCGGGCCCTCGATCTCGGCGTAGACCTCGGCCGCCGCCCGGCCGTCGCCGAGGTCGGTGTACGCGACCTGGGCGACCTTCGTGATCTTCCAACGCGCGTCGAGCGCCTCGGGCACCAGGTACTCGCCCTCGGCGTCCTTCTGGTCGGTGAAGGCGAGCGCGGCCTCCACATCGCGGTCGTGGACCGCTTCGAGGAATCCGGTGACAGTGGACTCGGCGAGCGGCCGGTGCAGCGGGGACCACTTCACGACGGTCACCACCGCGGCGGCCAGCGCGATCGCGATGGCCGCGTACGCCAAGGCGGCGTTGGGTATCCGCAGAAAACGGCGGGGCGGCGAGGGGGCGGGTTCGGGGGCCGGGGCGGCTTCGCCGACGGCGCCCAGATCGATCATGTGCTCCTCGCCCCACCGCTGCGGAGAGGCGGATTCCGACACGCTCGCTCCCGTGGCTCGACTGCTACCGTTGCTGTGGAAAGTGTAGCGGCCTCGACAAGGAACCCCATGCCCTCGAACCGGTGGCCCAGGCGCCTCGCGCGCGCGTCGCGGGATCTCGCGACCCACGCCCATATGCGGGCGGAACTCTTGCCGAGCCTGCCGTTCGTGATCGCGCTCGTCGTCGCGGTGGTGGCGCTCGCGGTGGCGGTGGAGCACCGCCCGGGAACGGACGCGGCGGTCGCCAATGTCGAGGAGCAGACCTCGCTGGACCCCGAGGAGTACACCGACGAGGGGATGCTCATCGAGGAGCAGGTCGAGCTCGAGATCGTCGAGCACGGCTTCAGCAAGATCACCGACCAGGACGGCGAGGAGCGCGTACTCGTCGCCGTGGTGGTCCGCAATCCGCACGACGGGGAGCTGGTGCCCGGGTCGCTGACGATCCGGACCGAGACCAAGCGCGGCTACCCGGTCGACCTGGACACGATGTACCTCGGTTCCGTCCCGCCGCGTTCGACGGCCGCGGTCGGCTACGTGATGGCCGTCGACGTCTCCGGTGTCGAGGTCGAGGACCTGACGCTGGAGCGTGAGGAGCCCACGGTCCTCTACCCTCCGGACGCCTTGGAGGACATGGAGTGGTTCGAGACGGCGGCGCTGCCGGCGTTCTCGTTCACCGAGCTCGAGCCGATGGCGAGTCCGGACGGGTACCGGGTGCACTTCCGCGCCGAGACCGCCGAGGAGACGGACGCGCAGATCGCGGTGCTGTTCCGCGACGGCGACGGGAAGCTGCTCGGGGGCCTTCCCGCCGACAGCGACTCGGAGTTCTACACGGGGGCGTTCCGGACCTTCCCCGAAGGCGTTTCGGACCAGTACGTCGACGTGACCGCGGCGTGGATACCCGAAGGGGCCGACCTCGATCGGATCGAGATCGGCCCCAGCAGGTACTGACGTTCTACAGGCGCTCGAGCAGGAACCGCTCGACCTGGTCGATGGCGACGCGCTCCTGCTGCATCGTGTCGCGGTCGCGGATCGTCACGGCCTGGTCTTCGAGGGTGTCGAAGTCGACGGTGATGCAGTACGGCGTGCCGATCTCGTCGGCGCGGCGGTAGCGGCGGCCGATCGCGCCGGCGTCGTCGAAGTCGACGTTCCAGCGCTTGCGCAGGGTCGCGGCCAGGTCCTTCGCCTTCGGCGAGAGGTCCTCGTTGCGGCTCAGCGGCAGCACCGCGGCCTTGACCGGCGCCAGGCGCGGGTCGAAGCGGAGCACGGTGCGCTTGTCGACGCCGCCCTTGGTGTTCGGGGCCTCGTCCACGTCGTAGGCCTCGATGAGGAAGGCCAGCACCGAGCGGGTCAGGCCCGCCGCGGGCTCGATCACGTACGGGGTCCAGCGCTCGCCCTTGGCCTGGTCGAAGTACGACAGGTCGGCGCCCGAGTGCTTCGAGTGGGTCGAGAGGTCGAAGTCGGTGCGGTTGGCGATGCCCTCGAGCTCGCCGAACTCGCTGCCGGCGAAGTTGAACTTGTACTCGATGTCGACGGTGCGCTTGGAGTAGTGGGAGAGCTTGTCCTTCGGGTGCTCGTAGCGCCGCAGGTTCTCTTCCTTGAGGCCGAGGTCGACGTACCAGTCCCAGCGGGTCTGCAGCCAGTACTCGTGCCATTCCTCGTCGGTGCCCGGCTCGACGAAGAACTCCATCTCCATCTGCTCGAACTCGCGGGTGCGGAAGATGAAGTTGCCCGGCGTGATCTCGTTGCGGAAGGACTTGCCGGTCTGCGCGATGCCGAACGGGGGCTTGCGGCGGGACGCGGTCATGACGTTCGTGAAGTTCACGAAGATGCCCTGGGCGGTCTCGGGGCGCAGGTAGTGCGTGTTCTCGGTGTCCTCGGTGGCGCCGAGGAAGGTCTTCATCATGCCGTTGAACATGCGCGGCTCGGTGAAGGAGCCGCGGGCGCCGCAGTGCGGGCAGGTGAGGTCGGCGAGGCCGTTCTCGGGCTCGCGGCCGTCGTGCTTCTCCTGGTAGGCCTCGATGAGGTGGTCCGCGCGGTAGCGCTTGTGGCAGGACTGGCACTCGGTGAGCGGGTCCGTGAACTCCTCGAGGTGGCCGGAGGCGACCCACACCTGGGGGTTGAGGACGACGGCGGAGTCGAGGCCGACCACGTCGTCGCGCTCGCGCACCATCGCGTTCCACCACTCGCGGCGGATGTTCTCCTTCAGCTCCACGCCGAGCGGGCCGTAGTCCCAAGCGGAGCGGGTGCCTCCGTAGATCTCGGAACTGGGGAAGACGAAGCCGCGGCGTTTGGACAGGCTGATGAGCGCTTCGGTGCGATCTTGGGACACGATGATTCCTCTCGATCCGGCTGGCGGTCGGTGAGACTGCGGATGATTGCTCTCGGTTGAGATCCTCTGGACAGACTGCCCAGGCGGCGGATACTCGGTCAACCCAGTTTCGATGCTGTGTGGTCGCCCGAGACGCACGTCAAGTACGGTCCGCCAGTGAGCAAGCGTACCTCGCAGCGGACCCCGGACACGCCGCGGCCCGCTCGGCGGGTCACGGCCTCACAGCGCCCCGCTCACGCCTCCGCCCCGCCTTGCCGCAGGTCCGCCAGGTGCCCCTCGAAACCCTCCCTGGCCTCGGCGGACTCCGGTGCAGTGAGCCATGTCAGGGCGTCCTCCCCCACCTCGATCGCGCCCTGCGCGTCGCCGAGCTCCGCGAGCAGCCACATGGTCTGGTGCGCGGTCAGGCTCGCCCGCTCCAGCAGCAGCGGGCCCTCCCGGAACACGGCCAGCGCGCGGCGCTGCAGGTCGAGCACCGGTTCGGCCTCGTCGCGGTGCAGGCCCTGCTCGCCGGCCTGGCTCTCCAGGAACTGGAAGGTCAGCTGGGCGTGCTGGCGGTAGGTCTCGCCGAGTTCGAAGCGGGCGGCCTCGCGGAGCGTCTCGGGCGCTTCGGGATCGGCGCGCACGGTGTGGAGGCGGGCGGCGATCTGCGCCATCGTCTGGAGCCCTTCCCCGAACGCGCTGTCGCCGAGGGTGGTGCGCAGGAGCCAGGCGCGGGAGCGGCTGACGCGGGTCCAGCAGGCGAGGTCGCCGACGGCGTCGGCCGCCTCGATCGCCCGGGTGTAGACCTCGAGGGCGTGGTCGTGCTCGCCGAGCTTCTGGAGCAGCTCACCGGTGAGGAACAGCGTGTCGGCGTACAGGTTGACGAGGTAGTCCTCCTCGGCGGACTCCATGAGCGCGAGGGCCGCCAGGCCGTGCTCGACGCCTTGGCGGGTGTCTCCTTGGCGGTCGTAGGACTCGGCGAGGTTGAAGCGCACGTTGCAGATCCGCCACAGCTCCTGGGGCGGGAGGTCTTCGAGGGCGGCCTCCAGGAGCGGGACGGCCTCGGCGCGGCGGTCGAGCTCGACGAGGGCCACGCCCATGAGGTGGCGGGCGACGGCGGCCGGGACGGCCATGCCGACCGCGTCGCAGTGGACGGAGGCGGCCAGCGCGTGCTCGTAGGTGGCGTCGTGGTCGGCGGCGCGCATGGTGAACTCCGCCGCCTGGAGGTGGAGCTTCGCGGCGACGGTGTGGGAGGGCTCGCCGCCGAGCGCGGCCAGGCCTTCACGGCAGATGGCAAGGGCCGCTTCGAAGTCGCCGGTGATGCCGACCTGGTCGGCGAGGTCGGCGCTGGCGCGGGCGACGGCCCAGCCGGCGCCGGCGGCGCGGGCCAGCTCGATCTGGGCCGCGAGGAGCGCGGTCTTCGCGGCCGGGTCGGATTCGAGGCGGGCGCGCAGGTCGAGGAGGTCGCAGCGGCGGATGAGCGCGTAGCGCCGGTCGGGGAAGGCCGCGAGTTCGCCTTCGAGCGCGCGGGCGCGCTCGTCGAGGTCGGCGGGGAGCAGGTCGGGCCTGGCGGTGGAGGCGAGGTATTCGGCGCGCATGGCGAGGACCTGGCCGGTGTGGAAGCTCCGGTCGTCGATGCGCTGCTCGGCGCGCAGCGCGCGGGCGGTGGCGGTGATGCGGGCGGCGCCGTCGCCGATGGCCTCGGGCTCGGTCTCGGAGCGGTGGATGAGGAGGAAGGACTCGGCGACGAGGGCGCGGCCGGGCTGGCCCGCGATGCCGAACAGCTCGATGGCGCGGGTGAGCCCGGAGGCGACGAGCTCGGGTTCGTCGGACTGGGCCGATTCGGCGTGGGCGATCTCGGCGCGGTGCTCGGGGATGAGCTCGATGCCGAGCGCGTCGGCGAGGGCGCCGACGCGGAGCCAGGCCTTCCACGTGTCGGGCGAGCAGTCGTCGTATGCGGCGTAGGCGGCGTCGATGGCCGCGTCGAGGTCGGGGCCCTGGACCTGCTCGGGGACGAGCACCGGCGCGGCGGCCTTGGGCTTGGGCTCCTTGAGGCCCAGGTGGACCGGCTTGTCGTAGGGCGTGGACTCGATGACGCAGGCGGACATCCGGGAGTGGTGGTCGTTGCCGTTGCGGGCGTCGAAGCGCGCGCAGATCGCCGCCCGCTCGGCCTCGGCCCAGTCCTGGAGGGCGGCCGCGGTCCATTCGGTGCCGGCGGGTCCGGGCATCGCGGTGTCGGCGAAGCCGAGGGCGGCGAGGCGCCGGCAGGTGAGGACGGTGACCTCCATGAGGCGCTGGCGGTCGCGCACGCCCAGGTCGAGGTCGTAGAAGCGGGCGTGGTCGGCGAGGATCTCGACGGCGCGGTGCTCGTTGCCGGTGAGGGCGCAGAACTCGACGTGGAGGGCCCACATGTGCACCATGTCCTCCTTGCCCTTGCACATCGGGTAGCCGCGCAGGTGGTTGCCGCGGGCCTCGTCGATGCGGCCGAGCTCGACCAGGGGCAGGAGGGAGAGCGCGAGCCCGTAGTGGGGTTCGTGGGCGCAGGTCTGCTCGCCGGAGAGGACCGGTTCGAGCATCTCCATCGCGGCGTCGGCGGAGTCCTCCTCGGCGTAGAACACGATGGTGGCCAGGGAGGTGTACTGGCAGGCGGTGCAGTCGGACATCTCGTCCTCCTCGGCCTCGCCGAGGGCTTCGATGGCGGCGGCGACCCGGTCGTAGTCGCCCACGTGGTAGGCCAGCTGCATCTCGTAGGCGGCCGGGGCGTGCATGGAGTAGCCGGCCTCCCGGTACCGGCGGCGCATCTCCTCGAGCCAGTGCTCGATGGATTCGAGCGGCACGTCGGGCTGCTCGATCATCGTGTCGACGATCCACTTGAACGTCCAGTACAGGGAGCGCGTCAGGTAGGCGTCGAAGTGCTCGGGCTGGGAGTCGAAGTTGCGCAGGAGCCGGGCGAAGGGGACGAGGAGGCGGGTGGAGTCGCGGGAGAACTCGTAGGCGTCGACCAGGCCGTTGAGGGCGTAGTTCTGCAGTTCGGGGTCGCCGACGGCGTCGGCGGCCTCGACCGCTCGCTCGAGGGCCGCGACCTTCGCCTCGCTGGCCTCTTCGAAGCGGGCCTCGTTGAGCAGTCGCCAGATCTCGTCGGGGTCGGGAGTGGCCATACCAGTCCTTAACTGTCCTATGTGAGGAGTGAGCCGCGGGTTCGCGATGGGGACGGCTCAGTCCTGGGTGATGTGTTCCAGCAGGTTCATGAAGGAACGGTTGAGGAGCGCGGTGTCGGCGCTGCGAAGCGGCCGGTGGCTCATCAGGAGCGCCTGGCCGTACAGGGACTCGACCGCGGTGCCCGCGAGCTGGGGGTCGTCGATGGCGCTGATGCGGCGGACGGTGGGGTTGCGGTGGTTGAGGACGAGCTGGGCGCGCGGCGCGTGCTGCTTGATGGAGGCGAGGATGCCGCCCCAGAGGTCGTCGGCCTCGGCTTCCGCTTCGGCCCGCTGGCGTTCGCGGCGGGACTCGCGGTCGTCGAGGAGCAGGGCGGGCACGGAGACGGGGTTGAACTCGCGCACGACCACGTCGACGTCGACGGAGTCGAGGCGGGCGCGGGCGGCGTTGAGGAAGGGGCGCAGCGCGAGTTCGGTGCCGGTGTCGACGGGGTCGAGGCTCGCCGAGATGACCCCGGGCTGGAGGTGCTCGACCTTGACCTGCGGGTCGAGGCGCGGCAGGGCCTGCACGAGCTCCGCGTCGTAGGTGTAGCCGCCGTTGACGACGCCGATGCCCTGCGCGGCGGCGATCGGGGCGACCTGCCGGTACTCGTCCACACTGGAGGCCAGGTAGATCGGCTGGTGGGTGCGGGCGAACTCGGGGAGGTTGGTGTGCCCGGCGGTGGTCTCGAACCGCAGCCACGGCAGCATCGCCGCGAGCAGCTCGGCGTCGTGCCGGGCGAGGGCCTTCACGCCCAGCTCGTGCACGGCGAGGAAGGACTCGAGGCGGTGGGGGTCCTCGGCGGCGAGGCGGGAGATCCACTCGCGGATCTGCGCGCCGATCGCGTCCCGGGCGACCGCGAGCGCCTCGTCGTCGTAGAGCGACTCGCGGGAGGCCGTGGGGCGCAGCGCATCGGTGTCGATCACGCATCGGACGAAGAACGCCCACTCGGGGACCAGGTTGTCCGCGGTGCTGGTCAGGAGCATCCGCTTGAGGTGCACGCGGTGCGCCGGGCGGGTCGAAGGAGAGGTGGCGTGCGGGAGGACGTACGCGACGCCCTTGATGCCGGCGAGCGGCACGTCGAGGTCGATCACGTCGAGCGGCGGGAAGCCCAGCACCTGCTCGCAGTAGGTGTTCAGGGCGAGGCGGCGGGCCGTCGGGGTCGGATGTTCCCGTTCCCACAGCGGCGGCGTCTCGGAGACGTCGACCGGCGTGCCGCCGTCGGAGACGGTGATCCGCACCGGCAGCAGCGATCCGTACTCGCGGGCGAGGTCGGCGACCCGCTTGGGCTGCAGCCAGTCCTCACCGCGGCGGGCCTCCAGTTCCACCGTGGTGCCGGGCTCGGGGTGATCGCCGGGCGGCACCTCCGTCACGGTGTAGGAGCCGTCGTCGCGGGCGGTCCAGCGGACCGGCTGCGCGGCCGGGTCCTTCGCCGAACGCGAGGTCACGGTGATGACCGAGGCCACGGTGAAGCACGCGAGCAGGCCGATGCCGAACTGGCCCAGGAAGTCCCGGCGGGCGCCCTCGATCTCCTCGTCCCGCTTGGAGGAGCCGCCGATCGTCGCGAGCAGTTTGTGGACCTCCTCGAGGGTCAGTCCCACACCCGGATCGGTGATCCGCAGCCGCCTGCCGTCGGCGACGATCGCGACATGCTGCGACCCGGGTTCGAAACCCGGGTCGGCCTGGGCGCGGGCGGTGATCGCGTCGACCGCGTTCTGCAGCAGCTCGCGCACATAGACCTTCGGGGAGGAGTACAGGTGGTGGGACAAGAGGTCCACCAGGCCGCGCAGGTCCACTTGGAAGGTATGGGAAGTGGGCGTTGTCTCAACCACAGCGCGTCCTGCTTCACTCGGAGGTCGTTCGGCGTCAGTCAGACTAGCAAACCGCCGCATCGCGGGAACGCGTGAAAAGGACCCTCGGGACGAACGGGGACGCGGAGCGCTTGCGCCCCTTCGCACCTGCCCGAACCACCGCGAACCGGCGCGCACCGCCCGATTGGGCACCGCCCGAACGGGTGAGGTCCGGTAAGGTGACCGCTACCGAAGCCCCAGTAGCCAAGAGGAACACGCCCCGCATGACGATGCCGCCCCCGCCCCCGGACCGGATGCACCTCCAGTACCAGCCCGCCCCGCCGCCACCGCCGGGACCGCAGCAGATGGGCCCCGGCGGCGCGTACGGCCCGGCGCAGTACGCCCCCGACCAGCCCATACCCGGGCAGATGCCCGTCGGCTTGTCGATGAGCAAGCCCGGCACGATCACCGGCATCCAGGTGATCCTCTATGTCTTCCTGGCCGTGAGCGCGGTCGGGAACGTTCTCTCGATCATGAGCATGGTCGAGTTCTTCAACCCGTTCAGCCTCATCGGACTCGCGTTCGCCGTGTACTCGGCCATCCAGTCGCTCGCCAGCGGCGTGCAGATCTCGCGCGGCAAGCGCTGGGCGTGGATCTGGTCGCTCGTCAGCGCGATCCTGGGTCTCGCTCTGGCCTGCACCGGGATTGTCTACGGGACCATCTTCTGGGACACCGGCGGCGACGTCATGCTCCTGATCACCTGCCCGCTCGCCGCCCTCTACGGAACGCTCCTCATCCTGCTCTGCACCAAGTCCGCACGGCAGTGGATCCTCATGCACCGCATCCAGAGAGGTGAGGTGCAGGCGCCCGGCATGGGCATGGGCGGGATGCCCGGCACGGCACCGATGGGCATGGGTCAGCAGGGACCGGCAGCGCCGCAGCGCCCGGACACCAAGCCCGGTGGCGTCACGTTCACCATCGTGGTGCTCGGCCTGCTGATCGCCTTGGGCGTGTGGACGATCTACGGCGCCGTTCGGCTCCAGCTGGCCCTCAGCGGCTCGATGGTCCTGGCCGAGAACGACCCGGCGTGGTTCAACGGCTCCAGGCTGCCGCTCATGGCGGGAATCGCGGCATTCCTCGTGTTGGTGAACGCGTTGATCTCGGCGATCGGACTGCATCGCGGGAAGTTCGGCGCACGCGTCTACACGCTCATCTGGACCCCCGTCCTCATCCTCGCGGCCGGGTTCGTCGCGGTGAGCAACCTGCGCGAGTTCCTCGTCTTCGCAGACATCATGCCGCCGCCGATGCGCACGTCGTGGACCGTGACCCTCGCCCGCGACATCGCCGTTGCCGCATTGGTCCTCACTGTCTTCATCGCGGTCCTGACGCCCGGTGTCAAGGCGTGGACGCCCGGCAAGCCCGCGACCGCGCTGATCATGGTGGTCCCCATGGGACAGCCGCAGGGCGGCCACCCGCAGCAGACACACCCGGGCTATCCCCAGCAGCAGCAGCAACCGCCTTACCCGCCGCAGTACTGACGCCCGAGGCAGGCATGTCCTACAACCAGCTCCCGCCGCCCCCGCCCGACCGCGTCGGGATGCAGCCCGGCGGGCCTTACGGCGGGCCGCAGCTCGCCGGGCCCGGCGGCGCGTACGGCCCCATCGAGTCCCCGATCGGCCAACCGGTCCCCGGCCGGCTGCCGCCGCCGGAGATGACGATGGCGAAGCCCCGCAGCATCCTCGGCATCCAGGTGATCCTGTGGATCCTCGCGGCCGTCGCCGCGGTCGGCGACCTGTTCTCGGTCATGAACGCGATCGAGTACGAGAACCCGCTTGCCCTCATCGGCCTGGCCTTCGCCGTGTACTCCACGATCCAGTCGATGATCACTCCCGTCCAGATCACCCGCGGCAAGCGCTGGGCGTGGATCTGGGCGCTCGTGAGCGCCGTCCTCGGTCTCGCCATCGCCGCCTTCGCGATCGTGTTCGGGTTGAGCGTCATCGAGCTGACGCCGCTGCCGGTCCTCATCGGCGTGGTGCTCGGCGGTCTCTATGGCACCCTCACCGTCCTGCTCGGCTCGAAGTCGGCGCGCGGCTGGATCCTCATGCACCGCATCGAACGCGGCGAGGTCCGGTCGATCGGCTTCCCGGCCCCGGGCGCGCGGGGCGTGCTCGTGGAGCTCGAACCCGAACGCCCCGAGACGAAACCGGGCTCGGTCACCTTCGTGCAGCTCGCGCTGTGGTTCCTCGCGCTGCTGGCGCTGACCTGGGTCTGGGTCGGCCTGCGGTTCGCACAGTTGGACTTCGAAGACGGCCTCGACAGCTGGGAGAGCGCGTCGAGCCCGTTCGACCACTTCATGGACTCCGACCTCATGCTCCTCGGCGTGACCGGCGTGGTCGGGTTCGCCGTCCTCGGGACGCTGGCGATCATCTCGGCGGTCGGCCTGCAGCGCGGACGCTTCTGGGCGCGCGTCTTCACCCCGGTCTGGGTCGGCCTCGCCACCGTCGCGGGTGCGATGTGGGTGCTCGCGACGAGCGTCAACGCGACGGAATCCGGCTCGGATGCGTTCACGGTGTACATCGTCGCGACCGCCGCCGGGGGCGTCTTCACCGTGCTCGCGGTGCTCGCCTTCATCATGGTGTTCCTGCGCGGCGTCCGCTCCTGGACGCCAGGGCGGCAGACCGTCGTCTCATACGAGCCCGGGGCGCAGGGGCGATCGCTGCCGGGCCAGCCGCCGACCGGACCGGCCCCACCCGGGCACCCGCAGCAGGGATACCAAGCGCCGCAAGGCTATCCGCAGCAGCAGCACCAGGCCCCGCAGCAGCCCGGTCCGTACGCCCAGCAGCCGCAGCCGGGGCATCAGCCGCCTCAGCGGCAGTATCCGCCGCAGCAGCCGCCCTACGGGGGCGGGTACTAGACCGTCACCGATCTCCAGCCGCACACGCTGGTGCTGAGGCTCTCGGAGGTCTGCTCGATGGCGATGGTCAGCTCGATCGCGGAGCCGTCGGCGAACTCGACCGTGACGTTGCCGGTGCTGGGGTTCATGTCCTGGACCTCGGCGCCCTCGGCGTCCCAGCCCTCCCACTCGTCCGTGTAGTCCCCGACCGGGCGCTCGCGGTAGGAGTCGCAGAGCATCGCGTAGGCGGTGTCCCAGTCGTCCTCGGCGATCGCGCCGACGAAGTCCTCGGCGGTGCCCTCGACCTTTTCGGTGACCGAGTTCATGAAGACAAAGACGGCGAACACGACGGCGACGGCGACGATGATGACGGCCAGCGCGCTGCCGGCGATGCCGAAGCCGAGCTTCGCGCCGAAGAACCGGGAGTGCCCGGTCGGCGGGGCCGCGAACGGGACCGGCACGCCGGTGGGCGGCGGCGGGCTCGACGGCACCGGCGGAGGCTCGACCTCTTTGGTGGTGGGGGGAAGCGCGAGCGTCGCTTCGGTCTCGGCCATGAGCGCGACGGGCGCGCCCTGGTCGGGCGACACGTGGTCGGGGACGGAGGGTTCGGGTTCCATCGGGATCGGGGGCGCGCCGGAGTCCGGGGCGATCTGCGCCGGAGCGGAGGGCTCGGCCACCGGTGCGATGGACGTGTGCGGCTCGGCCTGGACCGGCTCGCGCGACTGCGGCGACTCCGGCTCGGGGGCGGGTCCGGCCGTGGACGTGGGCAGCGGCGGCGTGGGTTCCAAGGGGATGGGCTCGATCGGGACCGACACCGGGAGGGGCTCGAGCGGCGAGGCCTGCGCGGCGGCGTCAGGCTCGGGCGACGCTGCTTCGGGCGCGGCCGGTTCCTGCGCAGTCGCGGCGGCAGGGTCCCGTTCGGCTTCCGGTCCGCGGTCCTGTGCGGGCCCTTGGGGGTTCGGTCGGTCGGTCATCGGGAGGCCTCCCGGCGGGCCTCATCGGGGTCGGCCTCGCGGTCCGAACCGGTGCGCTGCGGTTCGCCGCCGGGCGCGCATTCGGCGAGCACCTCGAAGCCGGAGGCCTCGGGCAGGGCGCGGGAGAGGAGCGGGGTGGACATCTTCACCTGAAAGTTGGAAAGCGCCCGGCGGTAGGAGCCGACGTCGCTCCACTCGGTCCAGAGCATCCAGGCGGCGTCCTCCCCGTCGGTGAAGGAGTCGAGCGCGCGGCCCAGGCCGCCGCGTTCGTAGCCCCCGCAGGAGGCCAGCGCCGCGAGCGCGCCCTCGGCATCGCGGGCGAAGGCCTCCGTCTCGCCTTCGGTTACGGCGAAACGATATACAACCAGCACGGCGCCCAGCCTACTTGGAGCACTCGGCGCAGAGGCCGTGGAGTTCGAGCGTGTGCCCGACCTCGGTGAAGCCGTGGTCGGCCGCGACCTTGTTGGCCCAGCGCTCGACGGTGGGCCCGGCGACCTCGACGGTCTTGCCGCACGAGCGGCACACCAGGTGGTGGTGGTGCTCCTCGGCGGAGCAGAGGCGGTAGAGGTGGTCGCCGCCGGGGAGGCGCATGACGTCGACGATGTCGGCCTCGGCGAAGGCCTGGAGGGTCCGGTAGACGGTGGTGAGGCCGATCTTGGACCCGGCTTCGCGGAGGATCGCGTGAAGGTCCTGGGCGGAGCGGAACGCGTCGTCGTGCTCGAGCAGTTCGAGGATGGCGGTCCGCTGCTTGGTGGAGCGGGCCATGTTCTCGGCCGGAGGCTTGGTGGCCACTAGCGTTCCTCTCGGGCGTGGTGGACGGCGTCGGTGACGATGTGCGCGATGTGGTCGTCGATGAGCGAATAGGAGATCTCACGGCCCGACCGGGTGCCGCGCACGATACCCGCTCCCCGGAGCACCCGCAAATGCTGGGAGACGAGCGGCTGGGTGACGCGCAGGGTCTCGACGATCTGGTGCACGTACTTCGGCCCGGCGGCCAGCTCCATGACGATCGCGATCCGCAGCGGCGCGGCGAGGGCTCGCAGGAGCTCCCCTGCCGCTTCGTAGTCGGCTGGGGTGGATTCTTCGGCTAGCTCGGGCTCGTGGCGCACACTGCAAAAATATCGCGTCCCGCGTCCCTTCGCGGGTCCAGGTGGCGCGGGTCCCGCTCCGGTCATGCGTTCGCGGCGGGCAGTTCGACCTCGAGCGGCTCGCCTTCGGGCGGGAGGTGGCCGCGGCGCACGCGCCGGACGCGGCGCACGACGGCGGCCAGGACGGCGGTGACGACGAAGACGGCGACGCCGATGAGCACGATCGTGGAGCCGGGCGGGACGTCCTTCACGGCGGAGGCGAGCACGCCCGCGCCGGCGATGAGGAAGCCGGCGGCCATCGCGGCGAACATGGTGGCCTTGAAGGAGCGCGTGAACTGCTGGACGGTGACGACCGGGATGACGAGGAGGGCGCTGACCAGGAGCAGGCCGACCGCGCGCATCGAGACCGAGACGACCACGGCCGTGGTGATGAGCAGCAGCAGGTTGAGCGCGGCGACGGGCAGGCCGGAGACGCGCGCGTACTGCTCGTCGGCGCAGATCGCGGCGAGCCAGGGCCGGAGCACCAGCATGAGGACGGCGACGACCGTGCCGCCGACGGCGATGGTCCAGACCTCGTCCCAGCCGGCGGTGAGGAGCGAGCCGAACAGGTACTGCTGGAGGTTCGCGACGCCCTTGTCGGAGGCGATGCCGGTGAGGTAGACGCCGCCGGCGATGCCGCCGTAGAACATCATGGCGAGGGCGACGTCGCCGGAGGTCTTGGAGTGGCTGCGGAGGATCTCCATGACGATCGAGGCGGCGACGGTGACCGCGAGGGTCGTCCACATCGGGGCGGTGCCGGTGAGGAAGCCGATGGCGACGCCGGTGAGCGCGATGTGGCCGAGGCCGTCCCCGATGAGCGCGAGGCGCTTCTGGACGAGGAACACGCCGACGGCGGGGGCGCAGAGCCCGACGACGAGCGCGCTGATGAGGGCGCGCTGCATGAACTCGTACTGGAAGTAGTCCAAGAGGCCGAGGTTCATTTGCCGCCCCAGAAGGGTTCGTCGGCGTCGTCGCCGTTGGCGTGCGGGTGGGCGTGCTCGTGGTGGGGGTCGGCGTGCTCGCCGACGGGGCGCGGCGGGGCGCCGTCGTGGACGACCTTGCCGTCGGCGAGGACCACGGCGCGGTCGAGCCGGTCGGTGAGCGGGCCGAGCTCGTGGGTGACGAGGAGGACCGCGCAGCCGGCGTCGATGCGGTCCGAGACGACCCGCGCGAGCGCGGCCTGGGTCTCGGCGTCGACGCCCACGGTCGGCTCGTCCATGATGAGCAGGTCGGGGTCGGTGGCGAGCGCGCGGGCGATGAGGACGCGCTGCTGCTGGCCGCCCGAGAGGGTGTCGACGGAGCAGTGGGCGTGGTCGGCGAGGCCGACTTCGGCGAGGCTGCGGGGCACGGCCTCGCGGTCGGCCCGGCGCGGGGGCATGCCGAGGAACCGGTGGGCGAGGCGGCCCTGGGAGACGACCTCCGCGGCGGTGGAGGGGACGCCGGAGGCGGCGCCGGTGCGCTGGGGCACGTAGCCGATGCGCTGCCATGCGCGGAAGCGCTTCTGAGGGGCGCCGAAGAGCTCGATCGACCCGCCGGCGAGCGGGACGAGCCCGGCGACGGCCTTGATGAGCGTGGACTTCCCGGAGCCGTTGGCGCCCATGAGGGCCACGGCCTCTCCGGGCTCGACGGCGAGGTCCACGCCGCGGACGACGGCGCGACCGCCGTAGGAGACGGTCGCACCGCGGACGTTGAGAACGGGCATTGGGCTAATGCTGCCTTATGCCGCGCCCAGAGCCGCCTGCAACGTGGCCAGGTTCTCGCGCATCACAGTGAAGTAGTCGGCGCCGGCGTCGATCTGCTCCTGGGTGAGGCCTTCGAGCGGGTTGAGGACGGCGGTCTCGGCGCCGGTCTCGGCCGCGAGCGTGTCGGCGATGTCGGGCGACACGAGGGTCTCGAAGAAGATCGTGGTGATGCCGTTGGCCTCGACGTACGCGGCGACCTCGGCCATGTGCTGGGAGTCGGGCTCCTGGTCGGGGCTCAGGCCCGAGATGGCGATCTGGGTGAGGCCGTAGCGGTCGGCGAGGTAGCCGAAGGCGGCGTGGGAGGTGACGATCGCGTCGCTGGTGCGGGAGGCGAGGGCGTCGGTGAACTCGGCGTCGAGCGAGGTCATGTCGGCGTTGAAGGCCTCCGCGCCGGCGGTGTAGTCGGCCTTGTTGGCGTCGTCGATGCCGGCGAGGGCCTCGCCGATCGCGGTGCCGATCTGGCCGTAGCGGATCGGGTCGAGCCAGACGTGCGGGTCGACGCCTTCGGGCGCCTCCTCGTGGTCGTGGCCCTCCTCTTCGCTGTGCTCTTCTTCGGCGGAGGGTTCCTCGGAGGCGGCGGTCGCTTCAGCGTGCTCGTCGGCGTGCTCGTCCTCGGAGTGCTCGCCTTCGGCGTGCTCGTCCTCGGCGTGCGCCTCTTCCTCGATGGCCTGCTGGTAGTCGTACTCGCTGGTGTCGACGGCGGTGAGCACGTCGAGCGACTTGTCGGGGGCGTACTCCTCGACGGCGGCGTCGAGCTCGGGGATGAAGCCCTTGAGGTAGACGACGTAGTCGGCCTCCTCGATCGCGGCGATGTCGGAGGGCGCGAGTTCGAGGTCGTGGGGCTCCTGGCCGGCGGGGGTGAGGTTGGTGACGGCGACGTGGTCGCCGCCGACCTGCTCGGTGGCGTAGGTGAGGGGGTAGAAGGCGGTGACGACGTTGATCTCGCCGTCTGCGGCGGGGTCGTCGGAGCCGGAGCCGCAGGCGGCGAGGGCGGCCGCCGCCGCGAGTCCGGCGGCGGGCACGAGCATCAATCGGGAACGGCGCATGAGTGCACTCTGCCCAGTCATGACAATCATTGTCAACATCTAATATGTGCGCCCGGGACGGGAGCAACGCTCGCGACCAGCGTAAACACTTCGGTACGTACTCGATCGGCGACACGCGCCGATGACCGGCGTCACTGGTATTCGTTGTCGGGGGTCGGGATGTTCGTCATCGACTCGACCTCGATGTACGGCACCAGCTCGCCGTTGATCTCATCCCGGCTCTGGCGGGCCGTGTAGACGCCGACGACCTCGACCCACTGGTCGGGTTCCAGGCTCGCGGGCACATCGCCCTCGAAGCCGATCTTGACCGGCCGCGCGTCCGCCGCGCAGCACGAGACGACCATGCGCGCGAGCTGCGGTTCGTCCCCTTCGTAGAGGATGAAGCCGCGCAGCTGGATGCGGTGGCCCTCGAGGGTCTCGCCTTCGTCGAAGATCGCCCGCGCGGCGTAGTCGAGGAGGGTGAGCGGCACGGGGTCGACGTCGCCCGGCAGCTCGGGGTAGCTCGAGCGGTTCTCCTCGGCGCCGACCACGGTGCCGGTGCGCTCGGCCTCGTAGGAGCCGAGCGCGTCCGGGGCCACGAGCAGCATCCCGACCACAGGGGCCAGCAGCAGCCAGGCGACCTTCGGTTCGCCGTGGCCGTGGCCGTCGTCGGCCTCGTGCTTCCCCCGGAACGCGTTCCAGCCGGTGATCGCGGCGACCGCGATGAGGATGACCCCGGCCGGGACGATGAGCCAGAACGCGTACGGCTTCACATAGTTGAGGTAGTCCCCCGTGGCGGCCAGGCGCAGCATGCCGCCGCCGACCAGGAGCAGGATGACCGCCTGCGCATCGCGTCTCACAGCAGCAGGGCTCCCATCAGGACGGCCGCGAGCACGGCGGCGACGAACGCGGTCGGCGCGAAGCGCAGCGCGAACCGGCGGCCGAAGGTCCCGGCCTGCATCGCCGCGAGCTTCACGTCGATGAACGGGCCCACGACCATGAACGCCAGCTTCGCGGTGGGCGAGAACTGGGTCAGCGAGGCGGCCACGAACGCGTCCGACTCCGAGCAGATCGACACCAGCACCGCCAGGACCGCCAGCGCCAGCACCCCGAGCACAGGGTGGTCGGCGATCGGCTGGAGCCAGGTCTCGGGCACGAGCGTGTTCAGGCTCGCGGCGATGGCCGCGCCGATGACGAGGTAGCCGCCGGCGTGGAGGAAGTCGTGGCGGATCGCCGACCAGAACGCGGCCCACTTCCCGTCCTCGTGGTGGTGGTGCTTGGGCAGCTTGAGCCATTCGGTCTTGCCGAGGCGGGCCCAGAGCCAGCCGATCGTGATCGCGGCGGCGAGGGAGGCGGCGACGCGGGCGAAGACCATCTCGGGGTTGCCGGGGAAGGCCACGATCGTCGAGACGACGACGATCGGGTTGATCGCCGGCGAGGCGAGCATGAAGGTGAACGCGGCGGCGGGGGCGACGCCGCGGCGCACGAGCGCCCCGGCGACCGGTACGGAGGCGCATTCGCAGGCGGGCAGCACGGCCCCGGCGACCCCGGCGACGGGGACGGCGAGGACCGTGCGCTTGGGGACGACCTTGTGGAAGAACCCGGCGGGCACGAACGCCGCGATGGCGGCGGAGAGGACCACGCCGAGGACGAGGAACGGGAAGGCCTGCACGCAGACCGCCACGAACCGGGCGGACCAGGCCTGGGCGGCGGGGGCGGAGAAGATCTTGGTGAGGCCGGGGCGGGCGGTGAGCCCGAAGATGAGCAGGAGCGCGAGGGCCTCGATCGAGGTGAGCCCGCGGCGGCGGCCCGGGGGCGCGGGCACGGGAGTGGCCGATCTCTCGGCGGGGGTCTCGGCCTTGGCGAGTTCGGCGCTCACGCTGCCATTGTGCGGCATGGCCGCAGGTGAACATCGGCCGCCCGACGTGACCCACCAGTACGTGAGGGTTCCGCTTTATTACTCTTGGGCGGTGCGCGTTCCCACCCTAGGTACCGATCCCAGCCGCGTCCCGGCCGCCTGCCGGTGGCTGCTGGCGAACCCTCGGTTCCAGATGGTGTCGATGGTGGTGATCATCGTGAACGCGGCCGCGCTGGGGGCCATGACCTTCCCGCACTCGGCCGAGGTCGCGAAGCTCCTCCACAGGGTGGACCTCGTGTGCCTCGGGTTCTTCACGTTCGAGGTGATGGCCGGGCTCCTCTCGTTCGGGCGCCGGCCGCTGCGGTTCTTCAAGGACGCCTGGAACGTCTTCGACTTCGTGATCGTGTTCGCGTCGTTCATGCCGGGCCTGCGCGAGAACGTGACGATCCTGCGAATGCTGCGGCTGGCGCGGATCGTGCGAATATTCCGGAACCTGCCGTCGCTGCGCCTGCTCCTCGTCGCGGCCGGGAAGGCGATTCCCAAGTCGGCGGGCGTGTTCGCACTGACCGGCGTGGTCATGTACCTGTGGGCGATGGTCGGATGGATCGCGTTCAGCGCCAGCGACCCCGACCACTTCGGCACCGTCGGCAAGGCCCTGCTGAACCTCTTCCAGCTGGTGGCGTTCGACGACATGGGGAACGTCATGCGCAACAGCATGGCCAACAACATATGGACCCTGCCGTACTACCTGGTGTTCATCCTGTTCGGCGCGTTCGTGCTGGTCAACCTGCTGCTCGGCGTGGTGCTCGCGTCGATGGAGGAGGCGCAGCGCCTCGACGACATAGACGACCAGATCTCGGCCGACACCGCGATCATCCTGGAGCGGATCGACAAGCTGCAGGTCACGGTCGACAAGCTCCAGGCGGACCAGGAGCGCGGCCGGGGCTACACCCCGTTCAGGTAGCGGGCACCGGATCGGGCACGGCTAAGCCGTCCCGGCCCCGGTCTTCCGCCTAGGGCACCACGGGGTCCGGCACGGCTCCGCCACTGCACTTCAGATTCGGCTCCGCCGCCGCCCCGGCCCCGGTCTTCCGCCTAGGGCACCACGGGGTTCGGCACGGCTCCGCCACTGCACTTCAGATTCGGCTCCGCCGCCGCCCAACCTCGGTCTTCTGCCTACGGCGCGACGGGGTTCGGCACGGCTCCGCCGAAGCGGCGGTCGCGGCTCGCGTAGATCTCGCAGGCGTGCCACAGGTGGCGGCGGTCGAAGTCGGGCCAGAGCACGTCCAGGTACACCATCTCGGCGTACGCGGACTGCCACAGCAGGAAGTTCGAGGTGCGCTGCTCCCCCGACGGGCGCAGGAACAGGTCGACGTCCGGCAGGTCCGGGTTGTACAGGTACTTCGCGAAGGTCTTCTCGGTGATGCGCTCGGGGTTGAGCCGCCCGGCCTTCACGTCGCGCGCGAGCGCCGCCGCGGCGTCGGCGATCTCGGCGCGACCGCCGTAGTTCACGCAGAACTGCAGCGTGATCTTGTCGTTCTTCTTCGACATCTCCTCGGCGACTTCGAGTTCGCTGATGACGCTCTTCCACAGCTTCGGGCGGCGCCCGGCCCAGCGGATGCGCACGCCCATGGCGTGCAGCTCGTCGCGGCGGCGGTGGATCACGTCGCGGTTGAAGCCCATGAGCCAGCGGACCTCGTCGGGGCTGCGCCGCCAGTTCTCGGTCGAGAAGGCGTAGGCCGAGACCGTGGAGATGCCCATCTCGATCGCGCCCTCGATCGTGTCGAAGAGCGAGGCCTCGCCCATGGTGTGGCCCTCGGTGCGCTTCAGGCCGCGCTCCTTGGCCCAGCGGCCGTTGCCGTCCATGACGAGCGCCACGTGCCTGGGCACCAGCTCGCGCGGCAGCGCGGGCGGGACCGCCCCAGAGGGGTGCGGTTTCGGCGGCTCGTACGTGCGGCTCACAGGACCTCCAGGCGGCCAAGTCGTCAGCGGGGGCCTCGATCCTAATCCGGGCCGGGCAGAGGCCCTGAGCACGCCTGGCCCGGTGCGGATCCCGAAGCAGCCGCCCGGCATCCGCCACGGTGCCCGCATCGGGGCCGGAGCGCCTTTACGCCATGGCGGCCGGGTAGGCGCTCTGTTACGTTCGGGCCGTGGAACCTCTCAACGTCGAGCACGCCGGCCGCACCCTCCGCGGCGTCCTCCACCTCCCCCGGCCGCACCCCTCCCCCGCGCCCGCCGTCGTCCTCTGCCACGGCTTCGGCTCCAACCGCTTCGAGTTCGGCAACATCTTCACCGCCCTCGCCCGGCGCCTCGCCGCCGAAGGGCTCGCCGCCTACCGGTTCGACTTCGCCGCCTGCGGCGAATCCGACGGCGACTTCGCCGACCTCACGGTCTCCGACCAGGTCGCGCAGGCCGGCGCCGTGCTCGAGACGCTGGCCTCCCACCGCGCGCTCGACCCTGACCGCCTCTCGCTCATGGGCATGAGCCTCGGCGGTCTCACCGCATCGCTCACCGCCGCGAAGCACCCCGTGCGGTCACTGGCGCTGTGGGCCCCGGCCGCACTCGCGGTCGAGGCGAACGAGCCCGACGAGGACGCGTACTGGCCCGAGATCCTCGAGAACGGCTACCAGGACCTGGGCGGGAGGCCCGTGACCCGCCGCTTCGTCGAGGACGGCTTCGGCATCGACCCGTGGGCCGACGCCGCGGCGCACACCGGGCCGGCTCTGCTCGCCTACGGCACCGAGGACGAACTCCTGCCCGACGACGTGGTCGACGACTACCGCCGGACCTACGGCGACCGGCTCGAACTGCACCGCTTCGAGGACCTCGACCACTGCTTCGAGACCGTGCCCGCCCGCGCGAGACTGCTCGACCTCACCGTCGAGTTCCTGCTCCGCACCACCTGAGCGCGCGTTTCAGGACTGGTGCGGCACGTACTTCAGCGTCTTCAAGGGCCGCTCGGAGTGCCACTGGAAGTGGGCGGCGATGAGCCCGGCCGCTTCGGAGCGCTGGCGGGGGTCGGCCGCCGTCGCATTCGCCCAGTCGCCCTTCTCCAGCGCGCGCATGAGTTCGATCGAGGCCGGTTTCGGCACCGTCGCGCCGCCGGGGCGGCAGTCGCCGCAGACCGCGCCGCCGGCCGCCACCGCGAAGGCCCGGTGGTCGCCGTCCTTGCCGCAGCTGGCGCACTCGTCGAGCGAGGGCGCCCAGCCGGCGGTCTTCATGCCGCGCAGCAGGTACGAGTCCATGATGAGCACGGCGGGCAGGTCGGTCTCGGCCAGCGCCCGGAACGCGCCGAGCGTGAGCTGGAAGACGTCGAGGTCGGGCTGGTGGTCTTCGGGGACGAGCCGCTCGGCGGCCTCGGCGATCACGCACGCGGCGGTGTACGCGGTCCAGTCAGCGGCGATCGCGCCGCCGGAGAGGTGCAGGCCGACGGCCTGGGTGACGGTGTGCAGTTCGGCGCGGCCCTCGATGAGCTGGAGGTCGACGTGGCTGAAGGGCGAGAGACGCGCCCCGAACTTGGAGGAGGTGCGGCGCAGCCCCTTGGCCATGGCGCGGTAGCGGCCCCGCTGGCGGCCGAGCAGGGAGACGATCGCATCCGCTTCACCGAGTTTGAAGGTGCGCAGGACCACCGCGTCGTCGCGGAACAGCTTCCGAGTGCTCACCCCCATGTCGCAAGCCTAGCCGGAGGGTCCGACACCCCTAATGCGGTTGAGGCCCGGCCGCGGTCCCGTTAGGCTCCCGGCCGTGAAGATCATGAGTGTGAACGTGGGCAGGCCGCGGGAGAACCCGTGGAAGGGCCTCACGGCCACGTATATCGACAAGCAGCCGGTGGACGGGCCGGTGCAGGTGACCTCGCCCGGACCCAAAGGCGACGGCTCAGTCGGGCTCGCGGGCGACAAGGTCGGGGATGTGGAGCACCACGGTGGCACCGACCAGGCCGTATATGTCTACGGCAGCGAGGATTACGGGCACTTCAGCGGGTTGCTCGGCCGCGAGTTCGGCCCCGGCGCGTTCGGGGAGAACCTGACGACGACCGGCTACGACGTGAACGAGGCCCTCATCGGCGAGCGGTGGGCCGGACCCGGCGGGCTGGTACTCCAGGTGACCGGCGCACGGATCCCTTGCGCGACGTTCCGGGGCTGGATCGCCGAGCGCGGATGGCTCAAGACGTTCACGCGCGAGGCGCGCCCGGGCCCGTACCTGCGGGTGGTGGAGCCGGGCCACGTCGAGGCGGGCGCCGAAATGGAGGTGGCGCACCGGCCCGACCACGGCGTCACGGTCGCGATGTTCTTCCGGGCGGCCATGGGAGAGCGGGATCTCGTCGAGACGGTCGCCGTGGTGCCCGAGCTGCCGCCGGGCGCTGCGGATTGGCTGCGGAGCCGCTGACACGGCGAGCACGCGGCGGTGCCCCGGCCTTCGGCCGAGGCACCGCCGTTCTCAGGCGCTGTCGCTCTAGGCGGCGGCGAGGGCGGGCTTGCGGAAGTAGTCGTTCGCTCCGGTACTGAACATGAGGCCCGTGGCGAGCAGGACGGCGGCGACGTGGAGGAGCCGGACGACGAAGAACGCGAGGGCGAATTCGCCGTCGCCGCCGACGGCCGCGATGAGCGTTTCGCCGTCGGCGAGCTGCATCGCGGAGGGCACGACCATCGCGGCGAGGCCGACGACGGAGAGCAGCAGGGCGAGGCTGACGCGGGCCCAGCGGCGGCCACGGGCGAAGAACGCGACGAGGACGAACGCGCCGAGGTAGATCGCCGAGCGGACGCCGATGTTCATCCAGACCCCGGCGTCCAGGCCGGAGTCGCGGGCGATCTCGCTGACGGCGAGCACGGTCTCGACGATCCCGGCGGCGATCGCGGTGGCCCACAGCAGGGTGGCGTGCTTGACGGTTTCGGGTGCTTCCATGGTGTCCACGCTATTGGCGGAAGGGGGCCGGGCTCCATCCTGCCAGCGTCCCGGTGCGGGGTAGGGGCGGCCCTACCGCGTGATCACTCGGTCGCGGCGAGTCGCCTGCGGCCCAACTGGTCCGCGGCGCGGATCGGTTCGGGGAGCCGGTAGGACGGGGCGAGTTCGAGCACGAGGTCGCGAGCGCCGGCGAGGGTGCGGCGGTGCCCGACCGAGACGTAGACGGGCTTGACGCCGTCCTGGGTGCGCAGGGCGCAGCCGACGGTCTCGCCGCTCGCGGTGATCGCGGTCCACGCGCCGCGCTCGGGCCCGGGGGCCTCCCAGGGCAGGTGCGGCGGGTTCTTGGCGACGCCGATCGCGGGCGCGTCGAGGACGACGCCGAGGTGGCAGGCGAGGCCGAACCGGCGCGGGTGGGTGAGCCCGTAGCCGTCGCACACGTAGAGGTCGGGGGTGATCGAGAGCGCTTCGATCGCCTTGAGCAGCAAGGGAAGTTCACGAAAGGCCAGGAGGCCGGGCACGTACGGGAAGTCGGAGGCGCCGTGCACGATCGACTGGTCGAGGACCTCGAGGTCGCCGCGGCGCATGACGACGGCGGTCGCTATGGCGGTGTCGCTGTCCTTGTCGTAGGCGATGTCGAGCCCGGCGATCGTCTCTATAGGAGTGTCGTCCTCGGCGACGACCACGCATCCGGCCAGTTCGGTCTGCATCGCGACCGCTTCGGCCTCGTCGCGCGGAAGGCGGGCATAGGCGGCTCGGGGTTGATCGCTCACGTCGAGAGCCTAACGAAAGGGGTCGTTCGGGGCGGAGGGCCTCAGAGGCCGGGTCAGAAGCCGCGACCGAACTCGGGCCCGAACTCGTCGTCGCCCTCGTGGTGGAAGTCCCCATCGGGATCGAAGTCGGGTTCGAGGTCGATCTCGGTGTCGGTGCCGAGGCCGTCATCGAAGACGGGCTCGTAGTCGAGGTCATCGTCGGCGAAGTCCTCCCCGTCGGTCTCGAAGCTGCCGTCGGCCTCGGTCTCGTAGAGGAAGCGGTAGTCGTCCTCCCCCGCTTCGGGACCGAAGGCGGGCTCGTACGCCGACGCCGGGTCGTCCGGATTCGCCGCCAGAGAGGAGAAGAAGCCGTCGTCGAAGGTCCCGTCCTCGTCGAACAGGTCGTCGGTCACGGCGTCCTCCTCATAGCGTCACTGCCTGCCTCCCACCATATTCGGTGGGTGCGACGCCCGCACCCGTCCGCACCGGCCCGCCCGATCCGCTCAGGGCGAACGGCCCTTGCCCGCCGCCCGGTCAGGGGCCATGCTCAGGTGATGAGCACCGAGAAGCGCATCCTCGTCCTCGGCGGGACCGTGTTCCTGTCCGAGGCCATCGCGAAGCACGCCGTCGCGCGCGGGCACCGCGTCACCATCGCCTCGCGCGGCACCACCGGCGAACCGCCCGAAGGCGCCGCGTTCAGCAGGCTCGACCGATCCACCGGGGAGGGCCTCGACGCCCTGCGCGGCAAGGAGTTCGATGCCGTCTTCGACGTCGCGCGCGTCCCGGGCCACATCGGCCCGGTCCTCGACGCGCTCACCGACCACGTCGGCCACTGGTCGCTCGTGTCCACGATCTCGGTCTACGCGAGGAACGACGTGGTGAGCGACGAGCTCCACGAGCCGACCGCGCCCGACTCGACCGACGCCGCCTGGGAGATCTACGGCGCCAGCAAGGTCGCCTGCGAGACCCTGGTGCGGGATCGCCTGGGCGACAAGGCCCTCATCACCCGGCCCGGCCTCATCGTCGGGCCCGGGGACCGCAACGACCGCCTCGGCTACTGGCCGCTGCGCTTCACCGAAGGCGGCGAAGTGCTCGCCCCCGGCACCCCTGACCGGCGGGTCCAGTGGATCGACGTCGAGGACTACGCGGCCTGGCTCCTCGACGCCGCCGACGCGGGCGCCGGCGGCACGATCGACGCCATCGGCGAACCGGTCGCCTTCGGGGCCTTCCTCGACGGCGTCGCGGACGCGCTCATCGAACGGGGCGTCCTCACCGAGCGCCCGAACCTGACGTGGGTGCCGCAGGAGTTCCTGCTCGAGCACGGCGTCAACCCCTGGGCCGGGCCCGACTCGCTCGGCATGTGGGTGCCCTCGCCCGACTACGACGGCATGCAGGGCCGCCCCGGCGGCCCCGCAGCGGCGGCGGGCTTCCGGGCCTCGCCCCTGGACGTCACCGTGAACCGCTGGTGGGACGCCAACGCCGCGTCGCCGCGCTTGAAGGCCGGGCTCACCCGGGAGAAGGAGAGCGCCGTGCTCGCCGCCTGGCACGGCGACCCGGACCGCGTCCCGGAGCCGCATCTCGGCGAGCGCCGCTTCACCGTGCCGGAGCCGGGCAACGTCAAGTACGAAGGCTGAACGCAACGGCCCCACCTGCGAAAGCAGGTGGGGCCGTGGACGTCTCGTCTACTGCTGCGGCGGGCCGGGGGGCTGCTGGCCGTACGGGGGCTGGCCCGGACCGGGCTGCCCCGGTCCCGGCTGCTGCGGCCCGGGCGGCTGCTGACCGTAGGGCGGCTGGCCCATGTACGGGCCCATCGGCGCCTCGTCCTTGCGGAAGAACTCGTTCGAGGCCGGGACGGCGAGGAGGATGATGATCACCAGCGAGCCGACGATGAACAAGAGCACCGTGATCCATTCGAACGCCGAGACCCAGCCGGGCGTGGCGTCCTCGATCGCCTGCGTCATCTCGTCCTCGTACTCCTGGCCGTTGACCGTGGTGGTCATGGAGCCGAGCTGGCCGATGAGGCCGCCGATCCCGCAGCACAGCAGGCCGATGCCGGCGAGGATCCAGCTGAGGATCCGCGCCGGGCGCTTGCCCTTGTTCACCAAGAGGGCCAGGACCACGTAGAAGACCGCGAAGACGATGTAGATGCCGGCGACGGCCGCGAACGAGAGGGTCATCAACGTGCTGACGTCGTCGCTCGTGAGGCCCGACTCCGCCATCGACGGGTCGTTGAGCATCTCGTCGACCACGATCTCCTCGACCGCACCCGACACCGCGAACATGCTGATGGCGGTGAGGACGAGGAACGCCGCCGTGAGGATCTGGGTCCACACGACGGCGGTGACCGATGTCGGCCTGGGCCTGGGCCCCGGCGGGGGCGACTGCGGGTATTGCGGCGCCGGCGGGTAAGCCATGGCGGTCTCCGATCAATGATGGGCTGGGCGTGACGGTCTCAGGAACCTCATCGTACGGAGTCGCGGACCGCCGCGCCACCCATCCTCAATGGCCGGTGAACTGCGAGGAGACGCTGACGCCGCCCCGATCGGAGGACCGGGGCGGCGCGAGCAGCGATTTCAGACTTCGAGGTTCAAGCGGTAGCCGCGCTTGATCACTGTTTCCACACAGGACCGCAGGTGCACGGCGTCGCGCAGGCGGGTCACCGCCATCTCGACGGCGTGGCCGTCGGCCCCGCGCGGCAGGTGGCCGAGGAGCTCGGCGCGGGAGAGGACCTTGCCGTTCGCGGAGGCCAGTGCTCTTATGACGGCCATCGGCGCGGGCGGGAGCTGGAACGGCTGGTCGTCGAGGAGGACCATGTGGCCGCGCAGCTCGATGCTGTGCCCGGTCGCGAGCTGGAGCTTGCGGGAGCGCTTGGGCAGGGCCGAGGCGACGGTGCGCACGAGCGCGCCGAGGCGGGCCCGCTGCGGCTGCACCGATTCGACGCCGAGGCGGGTGAGCGGCGCGGCGGTGATCGGGCCGACCGAGACGGAGAGGACCCCGTTGTCCTCGGCCGAGGCGCGGAACGCCTCGAGCATGTCGGCTGCCTGGTCGCCCGCGATGCGCAGCAGGGCGTTCGCGGCGGGCGCGGAGGTGAAGGTCACCGCGTCGATGCGGCGGGCGCAGATGGCGTCCACGAGGCGCTGCACGGGCGTGATGTCGGTGGGCAGAGTCCAGCGGTAGACCGGCACGGCGACGGCCGCGCCGCCGCCGTCGCGGACGGTCTGGATGAAGTCCTCGGCGGGGTCGCCGTGAAGCTGGATCGCGACCCGCTGGCCGTTGACGCCGCGCTCGCGCAGGTACTCCACGACCTCGTCGCCGGTCTCGCTCGGCGCGGTCCACTCCTCGGTGAGGCCCGCCGCGCGCACCGCGCCGAGGGCCTTGGGGCCGCGGCACAGAATGCGCGCGCGGCCCATCACGGTGAGCAGGTCGTCGCCCATGCCCCAGCCCTCGGCCGCCTCGAGCCAGCCGCGGAAGCCGATGCCGGTGGTCGCGACCACGAGGTCGGGGGCTTCGCGGATGAGCTCCACAGTGGCCGCTCGCAGCGCCTCGTCGTCCGGCAGCGGGACGATGCGCAGCGTCGGGGCGACCACCGTGCGGGCGCCGCGGCGCTCCAGGAGGGTCGCCAGCTCGTCGGCGCGGCGCTGGGCGGTGACGGCCACGGTGTAGCCGGTCAGCGGCGCCAGCGTCGAGTCGACGGCTTCGCGGGAGGGGGCAGGGGCTGCGACCATCAGGCGCTCGCTTTCACTTCCGAGTTGACGCCGACGCGGACCTGCCCGTCGAGGACTTCGACGGCGAAGACCTCCAGGGCCACCGTCTCGTCGTCGAGGCAGATGCCGGTCTTGAGCGAGAACGCCTGCTTGAGCAGGGGGCTGGTGACGATCGGCTCGCCGCCGCGGTCGCCCACCAGGCCCCGGCTCATGACGTTGGCGTCCATGAACGGGTCCAGGTTGGCGACGGCGTAGAGGCTGTCGTCGTGGAGGCGGAACACCGCGACCTGGGTGCCGTCCTCCAGGAGGGCGGCCACTCCGCGGCCGGGAATGATGCGATCGAACCGGCAGATGGTTTGCATTCTGATCACTTCCTTATGGGCGTGCCGAGAGCGACGGGCGTGCTGTGCGAGCGCTCGGTGGTCCCGGCCGGGAACTTCTGGCCGCGGACGGTCTCGAACTCGATCTTCGGGTCCGGGGCCTCGGGTGCGTTGACGAAGGACACGAAGCGCTGGAGCTTCTCGGGGTCGTCGATGACGCCCTTCCACTCGTCGGCGTAGTTCTCGACGTGCTTCTCCATGAGCGCGTCGAGTTCGCCGCAGATGCCGAGCTTGTCGTCCACGATGACCTCGCGGAGGTAGTCGATGCCGCCTTCGAGGGCCTCGACCCACTTCGAGGTGCGCTGCAGGCGGTCGGCGGTCGAGATGTAGAACATCAGGAACCGGTCGATGGTTCGCACCAGCGTCTCGGTGTCCACATCAGACAGCAGCAGGTCGGCGTGGCGGGGCGTGAAGCCGCCGTTGCCGCCCACGTACAGGTTCCAGCCGTGCTCGGTCGCGATGATCCCGAAGTCCTTGCCGCGGGCCTCGGCGCATTCGCGCGCGCAGCCGGAGACGGCGGACTTGAGCTTGTGCGGGCTGCGCAGCCCGCGGTAGCGCAGTTCGAGGTCGATCGCCATCTTCACCGAGTCCTGGACGCCGTAGCGGCACCAGTCGGTGCCGACGCAGGACTTGACGGTCCGCAGGGCCTTGCCGTAGGCGTGGCCCGACTCGAAGCCGGCGTCCACGAGCTTGCGCCAGATCTTCGGCAGGTCCTCGACGCGGGCGCCGAACATGTCGATGCGCTGGCCGCCCGTGATCTTCGTGTAGAGGTCGAACTCCTTGGCGACCTCGCCGATGACGATGAGCTTGTCCGGGGTGATCTCGCCGCCGGGGATGCGCGGGACCACCGAGTAGGTGCCGTTGCGCTGCATGTTCGCCAGGAAGTGGTCGTTGGTGTCCTGGAGGGACGCCTGCTCGCCTTCGAGGATGTGCCCGTTGGAGAGGCTCGCGAGGATCGAGGCGACCGTGGGCTTGCACAGGTCGCAGCCGGCGCCGGTGCCGTACCGGGCGATGAGCTCGGAGAACGTGGTGATGCCGGTGACCTTGACGATGTCGAACAGCTCGGCCCGCGACTGCGTGAAGTGCTCGCACACCGCGTTGGAGACCTCGACGCCGCCTTCCTTGAGCAGCTGCTTGAGCATCGGGATGCACGAGCCGCAGGAGGTGCCGGCCTTGGTGCAGGCCTTGAGCTCGCCGACGTCGGTGCAGCCCTGCTCGTGGATGGCGCCCATGATGTCGCCCTTGGTGACCGCGTTGCAGGAGCAGACCTGCGCGCCGTCGGGCAGGGCGCCCTCGATCTCGCCGCCGCCGAGGAGGTCGGCGAGCTTGCCGGGGACCTTGCCGCCCACGGAGGCGCGCAGCAGCGGGTAGGGCTCGGCGTCGCCGACGAGCATGCCGCCCAGGAGAGTCTGGGCGTCGTCGGAGAGGATCAGCTTGGCGTAGGTGCCGTGCGCCGGGTCCAGGTAGGTGGTGGAGAGCGGGCCCTCCATCGCGCCGAACTGGGCGACGTCGACGCCGAGGAGCTTCAGCTTCGTCGACATGTCGGCGCCCGGGAAGGTCGCCTCGCCGCCCGCGAGCCGGTCGGCGACCACTTCGGCCATCGAGTAGCCGGGGGCCACCAGGCCGTAGCACATGCCTTCCATCGCGGCGACTTCGCCGATCGCGTACACGTCCGGGTCCGAGGTCTGGCAGGACAGGTCGGTGATGATGCCGCCGCGCTCGCCCACCTCGATGCCGCAGTCGCGGGCGAGCTGGTCGCGGGGGCGCACGCCCGCCGCGAAGATGATCAGGTCGGTGTCGTACGCGACGCCTTCGCGGTTGGTCTCCATGCGCAGGCGGCCGTCGACGGCCTCGATCTTGGTGCCGCCGGTGCCGCAGTCGACGCCGATGCCGAGCTTCACGATGTGCTGCTTGAGGATGCCGCCGCCGGCCTCGTCGAGCTGGCGGGCCATGAGCCAGGGGGCGAACTCGACGATCTGCGTCTCGAGCCCGAGGAGCTTCAGCGCGTTCGCGGCCTCGAGGCCGAGGAGCCCGCCGCCGATGACCACGCCGTGGCGCCGGCCCTCGGAGTGGGCCTTGATCGCCTCGAGGTCCTCGATGGTGCGGTAGACGAACACGCCTTCGAGGTCGGCGCCCTCCATCGGGGGCACGAACGCGTAGGAGCCGGTGGCGAACACGAGCTTGTCGTAGGCGTACTCGCCGGAGGCGGAGCGCACGACCTTGGCCTCGCGGTCGATCGACACGGCCGCTTCACCGAGGCGCACGTCGACGCCGTCGAGGTCCGAGGCGAGCGAGAGCTCCTCGGCGCTGACCCCGTCGAAGAACGCCGACAGGCGCACCCGGTCGTAGGCCGGGCGGGGCTCCTCGCAGAGGACCGTGACCTCCCAGGACGGGTCGCGCTGGGTGACCGCCTCCAGGAACCGGCGGCCGACCATGCCGTCGCCGATGACTACCAACTTGCTCATGCTGACACCTCATTCAATTGCTCGGCAGCCTGACCGATTCCAGCGACGGTGCTGTTCAGCCACTTGCACAGGCCCGCGACGTCCTCGGCACAGGTGCCGCAGCCCGTCGAGGCCTGCGTGGCCTCCGACAGGGCCTCGGGCGTGCGCGCTCCATTGAGGAACGCCTTGCCCAGGACCCCTTTCGTGACGTTGTTGCAGCGGCAGACCACGACCTCGTCGGACATGGACGCCGGAGTATCGGGGGCCACCGACACGGACTCGCCGGGGCGGCCCATCAGGAGGGTGCGGCGGTCGTGCGGCACCGGGTCACCGGTGTCGAACAACTGGACCACCTGGCCCACCATGGGGTTGTCGCCGAGCATGACCGCCCCCGCGAGGCGGCCGTCGGCGTCGATCACCAAGCGGGCGTACGTGCCCCGCGTCGGGTCGGCGAAGGAGACGACCTCGTCGCCCTCGACCTCGCCCATCGCGGCGAGCTCGATCCCGGAGGCCTTCAGGCGGGTGACCAGGCGCGAGCCCTCGTAGGCCGCGTCCGGGTTCACACCGGAGAGGAGGTCGACCACGACGTCCGACTGCTCCCAGGCGGGGCCGACGAGCCCGTAGGGGATGCCGCGGTGCTCGGCGCAGTCGCCCACGGCGAACACGTCCGGGTGGGAGGTGCGGCACTGGTCGTCGATCTTCACGGCCCGGCCGCACTCGATCCCCATCGAGCGGGCCAGGTCGGCGTTGGGGCGGATGCCGCACGAGACGACCATGAGCTGGCCGGTGATGGTGCGGCCGTCCGCGAGCACGAGGGTGAGGCCGTCGTCGCCGTGGATGACCCGGGTGGTCTGCGCGTCCACGACCGACTGGACGCCGACCTCGGCGTAGGAGTCGGCGAGGACCTTGGCGCCCAGGTGGTCGAGCTGCCGGTCCATGAGGTGGCCGGCCGCGTGGACCACGGTGACGTCCATGCCGCGCTTGGCGAGGCCGCGGGCGGCTTCGAGGCCGAGGAGCCCGCCGCCGAGCACGATCGCGCTGGCGCGGTTGGCGGCCTCGTCGAGGATGGAGCGGGCGTCCTCGATCGTGCGGAGGACGTAGGCGCCGGTGGGGAGCGGTGAAAGGCCGGGGATCGGCGGGACGAACGCGTCCGCGCCGGTGGCCAGGACCAGTTTGTCGAAGGCGACGCCGTTGACGGTCTTGTGCTCCAGGTCCACGGTCTCCACCGCTTCGCCGAGGCGCACTTCGACGTTCTCGGGCGGGACCGGCAGGGCGATCTCGTCCTCGGTCTGCTTGCCCGCGATCATGCTGGAGAGCAGGATGCGGTTGTAGGCGGCCTGGGGCTCGTCCCCGAAGACGGTGACCTCGACGCCGCGCCGCCCGAGCTCGCGGGCGATGCGGGCCCCGGCCATGCCGTAACCGACGATCGCGACCTTCACGCGCTGGACCTCCCGGTGCTGGACTGACTGCGTAGGCGGCGGTGGGCTCGCTGTCTTGCGTTTCCCGCAAGCCCGCCCGCCGCGCGCTGTCTGGGCGACGACGCTGTCAGTCCCCGACTGGCGTCTAGATTCGCCCGGGGCTGTTACGCGATCGAGCGGTGAATGTTTCGCGTGTGCTAAGTAGTCCGCACGCTTCGCCCGCTGCGAACCGACAGCTCGTGAACGCCACCCGACTGGGGGTAGCGGCTTCCCTCCGGAGGCCTTACAGTGAATCGCGTTGCAAACAGCCGGTTTCACCCCTAGGGAGCGCTATGCCAGAAAATCACCCGTTCGAGCTACCCGTGTTCTATCTTCCCTACCCGGCGCGCCTGAATCCGAACGTCGAGGGCGCGCGCGCCCACGCGCGCGTGTGGGCCAAGGAGATGGGGATGCTCGACGCCCCGGCCGAGGAGGGCGGCGTCATCTGGGACGAGGCCGAGCTCGACCGCCACGACTACGGGCTGCTCTGCGCGTACACGCACCCCGACTGCGACGCGCCCGCGCTGGACCTGGTCACCGACTGGTACGTGTGGGTGTTCTTCTTCGACGACCACTTCCTCGACGCGTTCAAGCGCACCCGGGACATGCAGGGCGCCAAGGCGTACCTGGACCGCATCCCGCTGTTCATGCCGCTGGACCTCAGCGAGCCTCCGCAGCCGGAGAACCCGGTCGAACTGGGCCTGGTGGACCTGTGGCGGCGCACGGCCCCGTCGATGTCGATGGGCTGGCGCCGACGCTTCCTCGAGAGCACGATCAACCTCTTGTTCGAGTCCCTGTGGGAGCTCACGAACATCACCACCGACCGGGTCGCCAACCCGATCGAGTACATCGAGATGCGGCGCAAGGTCGGCGGCGCGCCGTGGTCGGCGGGGATCGTCGAGTACGCCGTCGGCGCGGAGGTGCCCGACGCCGTCGCGGGCGAACGGCCCCTCGAGGTCCTGCGCGACACCTTCAGCGACGCCGTGCACCTGCGCAACGACCTGTTCTCCTACGAGCGCGAGGTCACCGACGAGGGCGAGAACGCCAACGCCGTGCTCGTCTTCGAGCGGTTCCTCGGCATGGGCACCCAGCAGGCGGCGAACTTGGTGAACGACATCCTCACCTCACGGCTCCACCAGTTCGAGAACACGACCCTCACCGAACTGCCGATCCTCGCCGCCGACCGGCGGCTCTCCCCTGCCGAGCAGACCGCTATCGCCTTGTACGCCAAGGGGCTCCAGGACTGGCAGGCCGGCGGCCACGAGTGGCACATGCGGTCCAGCCGGTACATGAACGACGCGGCGCAGCGGGTCCTGGGCGGCCCCAGCGGGATCGGGACCGGCGCGGCCCGGATCTCGCTGTCGGGGCTGAAACAGCACGCGCGCGAGCCGTTCCGCCAGGTCGGGCCGATGACGCTGCCGGAGATCCACCTGCCGTACGAGCTGCGGCTCAACCCGCTGCTCGACCAGGCCCGCCGCCACGGCGAGGAGTGGGCGGCGGCGATGGGCTTCCTCGCACCCGACCCGGCGCTGCCGGGCTCGGGCCTGTGGGACCGGGAGCAGTTCCTCGGCTTCGACTTCGCCATCTGCTCCGCGGGCATCGCCCCTGAAGCGGAGCAGGCGGAGCTGGACACGTCCGCGGACTGGCTCGCCTGGGGCACGTACGGCGACGACTACTACCCGGCGGTGTTCGGCCGCGGCCGCAACCTCGCCCCCGCGATCGCCCAGCACCGGCGGCTCCTGGAGTTCCTGCCGCTGGACCTCGGCCCGACCCCGGCCCCGGCCAACCCGATCGAGAAGGGCCTGGCCGACCTGTGGCGGCGCACCGCCGCCCAGTTCGACGAGCGGGCGCGCGCCGAGTTCAAGGACACCGTCACGGTGATGGTCGAGTCCTGGCTCTGGGAGCTGCACTCGGAGAACCAGAACCGGGTGCCCGACCCGGTCGACTACGTCGAGATGCGCCGCAGGACGTTCGGCTCCGACCTCACCATGGCGCTCGCCAGGCTGAAGGCCGGCCGCGAGATTCCGGACGCGGTGTTCCGGTCCCGGCCGATCCGCGCCATGGAGACCGCCGCCATGGACCAGTCGTGCCTGCTCAACGACCTCTTCTCGTACCGCAAGGAGACGGAGTTCGAAGGCCAGATCGCCAATGCCGTGACCATCGTCGAGGAGTACCTCGGCTGCGGTCCGGTCGAGGCGATGGAGGTCGTCAACGCGCTCATGACCGCCCGGGTCGAGCAGTTCCAGTTCATCGCCGAGAACGACCTGCCGCCGGTGGTCGCCGAACTCGACCTGGACGCGGACGCGCGGCGGGCGCTCGACGCGTACGTGCTGAGCCTGCGGGACTGGAACGCGGCGATCCTCAACTGGCACCGCGTCACCGCCCGCTACGACGACGACAAGCTCCGCCCGCTCATGATGGCGGGACCGGGCGCGGCGGGCGGGTCCAGGGACTTCCCGAAGAGCGCCCCTCTGGAAGCGGAGGCCCCCAAGGAGTTCCGGCTGCCCGCGACGGCGACCGCTGGACTGCGGCCGCCGTCGTGGCGGGACTACCTGCCGGCGCGGCGCGACAGCGCCGATCCTGCGCCGGTGGCGACGACGAACCCGACCATCGCGGCGATCATGCGCCGCTGAGGCGTCCCGTCGTCGTCGGCATCCTCGGCGACCGCTTCGGGTTCCTCCTCCTCCACCGCGAGCGCCTCGGGCAGCGGCCCGGGGGCCGGCGGCGGGGCGGGGTCCTCGGCCGGCGGGTCCGCGACGGGCGTCGGGGACGCCGCGGCCGGTGAAGCCGCGGGCTCCGGGCGCGGGCTCGGCGGCTCCGGTGCGGGCGGGTTCGGCGGCTCAGGGGCCGGAGGCGACGGAGGCTCGGGGGCGGGCGGGCTCGGGGGCTCCGGCGAAGGCGGCGTGGGCGGGTCGGGAGAAGGCGGTTCGGGCGACGGCTCCGGGGGCTCGGGGCAGTGGTGGTGATGGTGGTGGTGCCGCCCTTCGCCCCGCTCCCCCGGGCGGTCGGGGTAGGTCGGGTACTCGGGGTAGGTCAGGCAGAAGGTCGGATAGTCCGGCCAGGTCGGATAGTCGGGGTGGTGGTGCTCCTCGCTCGCCCACTGCGGAGCGGGGCCGCCGTCGAAGGCCAGCGCGAGCGCGGGCAGCACCGTCAGCGCGACGGCCGCGACGACGAGCGCTATGAGGCGTCGCATGTCCATCTCCGACCTTGATTCCGGAATTCACTAGTATCCACGTGAATATTCTGCTTTATGAGATTTGGTAGGCACAAATGGCCATTTGGCTGCAAGGGTTGCTGTTCTTCCTGATGGTCGTCGCGGCGGCGAGCGTGGTCGTCGCGCTGCTGCAGAAGTTCGCGCCGCCCACCACCCGGGGGCACAACAACGAGCTGGGCACGACGCTCTTCGAGCTGCTCACGGTCCTGTACGCGATCGTGCTGGCGTTCGTGCTGATCACCGCTTGGGAGGACAAGAACGAGGCGGGTCATGTGACCTTCCAGGAGTCGAACCAGCTGGTCGAGGTGTACTGGGCCGCGGCGGCGCTCGAGCCCGCGGACCGCGATGAGGTGCGCGCGGCGGTGCGGGCGTACACGGCCGAGGTGATCGAGGTCGAGTGGCCCGCGATGCGCGAGCAGGAACCGGTGTCGTCCGAGGGGCTGCTGCTGCTGGACGAGATGCGCGCGCCGGTGTCGGGGCTGCAGACGGACGACGATGTGGAGCAGGCGCGGCTCGACACCGTGCGCGACGGCGTGGCGCTGGTGGAGGAGTCCCGGACCGATCGCCTGTTCACGGCCCAGCGAGGGCTCGGTCCGGTGATGTGGACGGTGCTGGTGCCGGGGGCGCTGCTGGTGTTCGCGGTGATGCTGACGCTCGGCACTCCCACCCGCAAGTACCAGTTCGTGCTGGTGGGGCTCATCTCCGGGATGGTGGCGCTCATGCTGTTCGCCGCTTACCAGCTGGAGTACCCGTTCAGCCGGGGCGGGGCCGCGGACCCGACCGCGTACGAGACGGCGATCGAGCGCTTCGACGTCATTGATGCGGAGTACTCACAATGATGACCCTTATGGGTGAATTATTGGCTTTCTCATATCAATGAGCGCTAAGATGCTCTACGAGCCAAAGCAGCCCCAATGTGAGGAAGTGACTGCATGACCGACTCTGTCGTCGACAGCACGCCGGCCGTACCAACGCAGACCTCGAACGGTCAGCATCCCCAGACCAGCCTCAGCACCGCCGCCGCCCGCAACCTCGCCACCACCACCAAGTCCGCCCCGCAGATGCAGGAGATCACCTCCCGGTGGCTCCTCAAGGTCCTGCCGTGGGTCCAGACCCAGGGCGGCGCGTACCGCGTCAACCGGCGCCTGACCCACACGGTCGGCGACGGCCGCGTCGAGTTCAGCACCGAAGGGGACGCCGTCCGCGTCATCCCCACCGAGCTCGGCGAGATCGCGCAGCTGCGCGGCATCGAGGACGAGGACGTGCTGTCGGCGCTGGCCGACCGCTTCGAGCAGCGCGAGGTCGGCGCCGGCGAGCACCTGGCGCAGGAGGGCCGGCCCGTCGACGGCATCCACCTCATCGCGCACGGCCGCGTCGAGCAGTTCGGCGCCGGCCCGTTCGGGGACCAGTCGTCGCTCGGCCTCATGGTCGACGGCGACCACTTCGGCGAAGAGCTCCTCGTCGAGGACGACGCCAAGTGGGACCACGACGTCGTCGCCGCGACCCCGGTCACGGTCCTCACGCTCCCGGCCGCCGCCGCGGCCGAGCTGATCGAGCGCATCCCCGAGCTCGCCGCGCACCTGCGGCGCTACAAGGCGGGCCGCTCGGCCAGGTCCAACAAGCACGGCGAGGCCGCGATCGACGTCGCCGCGGGCCACACCGGCGAGCCGGACCTGCCGCGCACCTTCGTGGACTACGAGCTCTCGCCCCGCGAGTACGAGCTCTCGGTCGCCCAGACCGTGCTGCGGGTCCACACCCGCGTCGCCGACCTCTACAACCAGCCGATGAACCAGATGGAGCAGCAGCTCCGGCTCACCGTCGAGGCCCTGCGCGAACTGCAGGAAGACCAGATGATCAACAACAAGGAATTCGGCCTCCTGCACAACGCGGCCCTGAGCCAGCGCATCCCGACCCGCTCGGGCCCGCCGACCCCGGACGACCTGGACGAGCTCATCAGCCGCCGCCGCAAGCCCGAAGTCCTGCTCGCGCACCCGAAGGCGATCGCCGCGTTCGGCCGCGAGTGCACCAAGCGCGGCATCTACCCGAACACGGTGGACTACCACGGGCACCACCTCCCGGCCTGGCGCGGCATCCCGATGCTGCCCTGCAACAAGATCCCGATCACCGGGGCGCGCACCACGTCGATCCTCTGCATGCGCACCGGCGAGTCGGAGCAGGGCGTCGTCGGCCTGCACCAGACCGGCCTGCCGGACGAGTACGAGCCGGGCCTCTCGGTGCGGTTCATGGGCATCGACGAGAAGGCCGTCATGTCCTACCTCGTGAGCGCCTACTACTCCGTCGCCGTCCTCGTCCCCGACGCGCTCGGCATCCTCGAGCACGTCGAGATCGGGCGCTGAGCATTCCGGGCGTCCGCCTCCGCACTGAGGCGGACGCCCGGGCCCTCAGGCCCGTGCCGCGAATCAGACCGGTCGCTTTCCGGCCCGTTCGCCTGCTCGCCGCGTCGTCGCGGCGCCTGCATACGACACCGCTATGCAGACGCCCCTCCTACGTGCGAGCGAACGAACGGCCTCGAATGCCGCCGCTCCCCGATTCGGAGCACACGCCCCAGAGCCCCACCACGTTCTCCGCAGACCCCGCCGCCCAGGGAGGCCCCGCTTGACCGTCCTGACCGACCACACCGCCGCCCGCGAGGCCGTCGACGCGGGACTCCGCGCCGCCGCGGCCCGGCTCCCCGCCCCCGCCGCGCGCATCGCGGCCTACCACTTCGGCTGGACCGACGCCTCGGGCTCGCCCGTCCAGGCCAACTCCGGCAAGGCCCTGCGGCCCCTCCTGACCCTGCTGGCCGCCAAGGCCGTCGGCGGCGAGGACGGCTGGCGGCAGGCCGTCCCGGCGGCCGTGGCCGTGGAGATGGTCCACAACTTCTCCCTCATCCACGACGACATCATCGACCGCGACAGCCTGCGCCGCCACCGCCCGACCGCATGGAAGGTCTACGGCGTCAACGACGCGATCCTCGTCGGCGACGCCCTGCACGCGCTGGCGTTCGAGTGCCTGGCCGAAGCCGGCGGCGACAAGGTCCCGGCGGGCACGGGCCTGCTCGCCCAGACCGTGCGGGCGCTCATCGAAGGGCAGCTCGAGGACACGCGGTTCGAGACCCGCGAGCGGGTCGAACTCGCCGAATGCGTCGCGATGTCCGAGGCGAAGACGGCCTCGCTCATGGGCTGCGCGACCGCGCTCGGCGCGCTCTTCGGCGGCGGCACTGCGCAGCAGGTGGACGCCTTGCGCGACTTCGGGTTCCGGCTCGGACTGGCGTTCCAGCACGTGGACGACCTGCTGGGGATCTGGGGCGATCCCGCGGTCACCGGCAAGGCCGTCTACTCGGACCTGCGCAACCGCAAGAAGTCGCTGCCGGTCACGGCCGCGCTCGGCTCCGGGCACCCGGACGCGCCCGAGCTCGCCGCGATCTATGGCGCGACTGGGCAGCTCACGGAGACCGAGCTGCGCCGCGCCGCCGACCTCGTGGAGGCGTGCGGCGGCCGGCAGGCGAGCCGGCGCTCCGCCGAGATGCTCACCGAGGCGGCGACGAACAGCCTCAACGTGGAAGGCCTCCGGCCCGAGGCCGTGGAGGAACTGACGGACCTCGCCGCGAGCACGGTCCACAGAGCCAATTGATGGCTCGCAAGCCTCGCCAAGTAGGCCAACTTATGGCTCGCAAGCCTCGCCGAGGAGGCCAATTTATGGCTCGCACGCTTCGCCGAGGAGCCGAACTCATGGCTCGCAAGCTTCGCCGAGAGGGCAAATTCATGGCTCGCTTCGCCAAGAGGGCGAACTGATGGCGCTGACGGCTCCCGAACAGCGCCGCGTGCTGCTTCCGGCGCCGCGGTCGTTCTGCGCCGGTGTGGAGCGGGCGATCGAGATCGTGGAGCGCCTGCTCGAAGAGCACGGCCCGCCCGTCTACGTGCGCAACCAGATCGTGCACAACGCGCACGTGGTGGCGGACCTGGAGTCGCGGGGGGCGGTCTTCGTGGGCGAGCTCGACGAGGTGCCCGACGACGCGGTCGTGGTCTTCAGCGCCCACGGTGTCGCCCCGGCGGTGGAGCGCGAGGCCGCCGTACGCGGCCTCGACGCGATCGACGCGACCTGCCCATTGGTCGCGAAGGTCCATGCCGAGGCCAAGCGTGCGGCCGAAGGCGGCGACACGGTGATCCTGATCGGACACGAAGGCCACGAAGAGGTCGTCGGCACGATCGGCGTGGCCCCGGACCGGACCCTGCTGGTCGAGAGCACCGCCGAGATCGCGGCGCTGGTGGTCCCCGACCCGGCGAAGCTCACGTACCTCAGCCAGACGACCCTCGCGGTGGCCGAGGTCGAGACCATCGCCGAGGCCCTGAAACAGCGCTTCCCGCAGATCAAAGGCCAAGGGGCCGAGGACATCTGCTACGCCACGACCAATCGCCAGGCAGCGGTCGCCGCGGTCGTGGACGAAGCCGACCTCGTACTGGTGGTCGGCTCGGCGAACTCCTCCAACTCGAACCGCCTCGTGGAGCTCGCGAGGAGCGCCGGCGTCGCGGCCCACCTCATCGAGGACGCCGACGCGATCGACCCGGCCTGGCTGGAGGGCGCATCGGCCGTGGCGGTGACGGCCGGAGCCTCGGCGCCGCCGCGCCTCGTCGACGAAGTGGTGCAGGCCCTCGCCGCCTTGGGTCCGATCGAGGTCGTCGAACGGGTCCACACCCGCGAGACCCAGGAGTTCCTGCTCCCCCAACGGCTACGGCCAGCCACCAAGAACCGCCAGAGCTGAGACCCGATCCGACCGGACCGGCCCCAGCGGACGAGCTCGACTCGGCCCACCCGGCCCGGATCGACTCCGCGTTCCCTCCGAACCGCGGCGCCACCGCCCCTCGCCACCGCCGCATACCGCCCTCGGCTCAATCCCCGCCGTGGCCCGAAACGACGCTGCTCTCCGACTCCGCCCCTTTGGTTCACAACGACGCTGCGCTCTCCTTACCGCTCCACCACCCTTTTTCCAACCAGTGAATAAAGAATCCCCGGGTCTTCCGCCCACCGCTAAGCTGACGGGATGACAGTCAACATTCCCGCACTCCCCTTCCCCCTCGGCTGGGAAGACGCCGTCGAGCCTCCGAAGTGGCAGGTCACCGACGCCGGCCTCGAAGCGACCGCCGCGGCCGGCACCGACTGGTACGTCTACGCCCCCGCCCCCGAAACACACGCCCCCGCCAACGGCGCCCGCCTCCTCGGCCTGCCGCCCGAGGGCGACTGGCAGTTCAGCGCCCGCATCACCGTGGACTTCAACGGCAAGTACGACGCCGGCACCCTCTTCCTCCTCGCCGACGAGCACCACTGGTCGAAGCTGTGCTTCGAGTACTCCCCGGACGAGCAGGGCATGGTCGTCTCGGTCGTCACCCGCGACATCTCCGACGACGCCAACGCCTGGAACGTCGACGGCGACTCGGTCTGGATGCGCGTCAGCCGCATCGGCGAGGGCTTCGCCTTCCACGCCTCCTCCGACGGCGAGCGCTGGGAGTTCGTGCGCTGCTTCGGTTTCGGCCTCGACGCCCCGATCAAGGCCGGCTTCGGCGTCCAGGCCCCCGAGGGCCAGGGCTGCAACGTCCGGTTCACCGACATCGCCTTCAAGCAGGAGACCCTCGCGGACCTCCGCAACGGCTCCTGACCGCGGTGGCGACCGTTGACCTCCGCCACCTCAATGTCGTCCGCCCGCCCCAAGCACTGCACGCATTTCGAGAGCCGTCCCAGTTCGGAAGGGCCCGGCCGCGCAACGCGCGGCCGGGCCTTCGGTTTCCTGCTGTCGTTTACGGGTTGTGGAAGACCAGCTCGGGCCAGTCCGTGCTCGGGTCGAGGACCGGGGCCGATTCGCCGCGGAGGTGGGTGTCGACGAAGCCGGTGACGAGGGCGCGGGCGATCTCGTTGCTGCGGTTGCCGTCGAGGTCGTCCTGGTTCATCCCCGCCTGCTCGCCGAGGGGCCCGAAGTCCGTCATCGAGCTGTGGGTGGTGCCGGAGACGGTGATCCAGCGCTTCCAGTCGTCGAGCTTCTTCCAGGCCTTGTCCCAGGTCTTGTCCTGGCCGGGCGAGCCGTGGTCGTCCCCGCCGCCGACCATCATGAACGGGCGGTCGAGCTTGTGGGGGTCGAGCGCGAAGAAGGTGCCGTCGAGGTTGAACCCGGCGTCGAAGCGCTCGTCGGCGTGCATCGCGCGGTGGCTGCTCGCGCCGCCGATCGAGTGGCCGCCCACGGCGATCCGCTCGGCATCGATGACGCCGGCGTTTTCCCAGGCCGGGTCGTCGCCGGTGAGTTCGTCCAGGACGAAGGAGAGGTCCTCGGCGCGGTTCGGCACCAGCGTCTGGTCGTCCAGGTCCTCGTGCCGGCAGGTGAGGCACTCGGTCGTGCGGCCGTCGGGGAAGGAGATCGGCGCTTCGTAGGTGTGGCCGACCGCGGCCACCGCGTAACCCTGGCTCGCAAGCTCTTCGGCCATGCCGGTGAGGGTGGCGCGGGGGAACGAGAAGCCCGGTGAGAGGACCACGAGCGGCAGCGAGCCGTCGTCGGCGAGCGGTTCGGCGCCGGCCACCGAGTTCGTCTCGACCGAGGCGAGGAGCTCGCCGGGCAGTTGCAGCTGCGCGCCGAAGAGCGCGCCTTCCTCGGCGGTCATGTACGGCGCGGTCGCGCCTTCGGTCTCGGCGGTCGGGTACCACATGGTGACCATGAGCTCCCGGTCCGATTCGGGGACCCAGACATCGGGCCGGCCCTCGTCGACGAGGTGGAGTTGCGTGGTGCCGGTGTCGAACGCACCGCCCGGCTCGGGGATGGCCAGCGCCGGTGCGGCGTTCGCGGTCGGCTCGGTGGTTTCGGCTTGCGCGGTGGAGATGGCGGCCACGGTCGCTCCGGCGGTGACCGCGAGGGCGGTGGCACCGAGGAGGAGGCGTTTCGCTTGGCGTCGCAACGTCGAGTTCCAATCGGTCGGTGGTGCGGGCCCGCTCGGGCCCGCACCATCAACTCTGGCGTCTGGAATCGCTGCCGCCCTGGGTATTTCGACCAAAACCACCTAGGTCTTTAGACCGGTATTCGGCGCCTCGGCCCCTGCCGAAAGTCAGGGGTGCCGCGGTCAGGGCCGGGCGGCCGGGGCGATCTTCACGGCGCAGACCTTGAACTCGGGCATGCGGCTGATCGGGTCGAGCACGTCAGACACTGCGGCGTTGGCGTTGCCGGCGCCGGGGAAGTGGAACGGGCTGAAGACGGTGTCCGGCCTGATGTCCGCGGTCAGGCGCGCGGGCGCGGTGTAGGAGCCGCGCCGGGAGGTGATGCGGACCCAGTCGCCCTCGCCGATGCCGTGGCGCACAGCGGTGTCGGGGTGGATCTGCAGGAACTGCTCGCTGTCGGGCCCGTCGAGGGAGGCGATGAGGCGGGTCTGCGCGCCCGACTGGTACTGGGTGAGGACGCGGCCGGTGGTGAGGTACAGCGGGTAGGAGCGGTCGCGGCGTTCGGCCGGGTGGCGGTGGTCGACGGCGATGAACTTGGCGCGCCCGTCCGGGGTGGGGAACTTGAAGTCGGCGAACATGCGCGGGGTGCCGTCGTGGTCGGGGCCGGGCACGGGCCACTGGAACGTGCGGTCTTCAAGGCGCTCATAGGAGACGCCCGAGTAGTCGGCCTTGCCGCCGGCCGAGGCGCGGCCGAGCTCCTCGAAGATCGCCTCCGGGTCGGTCGAATACGAGCCGGGGGCGTCGAGCCGCGCGGCGAGCTCCTTCATGATCCACAGGTCCGAGTGGACGCCGTCGGGGGCGCCGCGCAGGGACTTGCGGCGGATGATGCGCCCTTCGAGGTTGGTCATGGTGCCGTCCTCCTCGGCCCATTGGGTGACGGGGAGGACGACCTCGGCGAGGCGCGCGGTCTCGGACATGACGAAGTCGAACGAGACGAGGCAGTCGAGGTCCTTCAGGCGGTCGGCGACGCGCGCGGCGCGGGGGGCCGAGACGACCGGGTTGGAGCCGAGCACGAAGAGCATCTTCACCTCGTCGCCGCACTTGCGCAGCAGCTCGACGGCGGACACGCCCGCGCCGGGCAGGGTCTCGGGGTCGACGCCCCAGACCTTGGCGACGTGCTCGCGCGCGGCCGGGTCGGTGATCATGCGGTAGCCGGGGAGCTGGTCGGCCTTCTGGCCGTGCTCGCGCCCGCCCTGGCCGTTGCCCTGGCCGGTGATGCAGCCGTACCCGGAGCTCGGCTTGCCGGGCAGGCCGAGGGCGAGGGCGAGGTTGATCCAGGCGGTGACGGTGTCGACGCCCTTCGCGTGCTGCTCCGAGCCGCGCGCGGTGAGGATCGCGGTCTTCTTGCCCGCCATCAGGCGCGCCGCGGCGTACAGGTCCGGGACGCTGACCCCGGTGATGCGCTCGACGAACGCCGGCCAGTATCCGGCGACGGTCTGGCGGACCTCGTCGAAGCCGTTCGTGTGGGCCTTGATGTAGTCGTGGTCGAGGTAGCCCTGCTCGATCGCGATGTGCAGCAGCCCGTTCGCCAGCGCGAGGTCCGTGCCGGGGGCGGCCTGGAGGTGCAGCTGGGCCTGCTCGGCGGTGGCGGTGCGGCGGGGGTCGATGACGATGAGTTCGGCGCCGGTGAGGAACCGCATGAGCGGCGGCATGGTCTCGGCGGGGTTGGCGCCGACGAGGACGATGACGTCCGCGTCCTGCAGGTCCTCCTTCGGGAAGGGGAGTCCGCGGTCGATGCCGAACGAGCGGTTGAGCGCCCCGGCCGCCGAGGACATGCAGAACCGGCCGTTGTAGTCGATGTGCTTGCTGCCCAAGGCGAGGCGTGTCCACTTGCCGAGCTGGTAGACCTTCTCGTTGGTGAGGCCGCCGCCGCCGAAGACGCCCACGGCGTCGTTCCCGTGCTCGGCCTGGACCGAGCGGATGCGGTCGGCGACGTGGTCGAGGGCGGTCTCCCAGGAGACGGGTTCGCCGCGCAGCAGGGGGGTGGTGAGCCGCTCGGGGTGGTCGAGGAGCTCGGGCGAGGTCCAGCCCTTCTTGCACATGCCGCCGCCGCGGGGCGAGGCCGTGACCTTCCCTTCGGTGTCCTCCTCCAGCCGCATGCCGCACTGGAGCGCGCAGTACGGGCAATGGGTGTCGGCGGTGCGGACGACGGGGAGGGCGGCGCGAACGGTCATGCGGCGAGTGTGCCCAGGAGTCGTTTCGGCGTCACGTGAGCAATGTTTCCGGAATGCTAAGTGGCCCGCAATCGTCGTGGAGTGACGATTGCGGGCCGGGGGCTCGACGGCGACGCTGCCGCGGGGGGAGTCTCGGTCAGACCTTCGCGTAGGCCAGGCTCGGGGCCTTCTCGACCAGGACCGTGCGCTGGTAGCACCACCAGTTGATCACCAGGAAGACGCCGTAAGCGGCGACGAAGGCCCACATGGCGGGGACGACGGACCCGGTCTGCTCGTTCGCGATGCGGAAGCCCTGGTTGATGAGGAACCCGCCGAAGGCGCCGATCGCGGAGATCCAGCCGAGCGCGGCGGCCGTGACCTTCTTGGCCTTGACGACCTCGGCCTCACTGGCCTTGCCGCCCGCGGCGGCCGCCGCCTCGGCCTGGAAGATCGCCGGGATCGAGCGGTACGTGGAGCCGTTCGCGATGCCGCTCATGGCGAACAGCAGCATGAACGAGGTGAAGAAGAGGGGGAACGACCCGGAGTTGATGCCCCAGATGGCGCCCATCGCGCCGACGCCCATGAGGATGAACGCGCTGCTGGTGATCGGCGCCCCGGCGAGCCGGTCGGCGAACCAGCCGCCGATGGGCCGCACGAGGGAGCCCACGAGCGGTCCGAGCGCGGCGATCCACAGCGACTGGAACTCGGGGAACTCGATCTTGATGACCAGGGGGAACGCGAAGGAGTAGCCGATGAACGACCCGAACGTGCCGATGTAGAGGACGCTCATGATCCAGGTGTGGCGGCGGGCCAGCGCCGGGACCTGCTCACGCAGCGGGGTGCGGGCGACCGCCAGGTTGTCCATGGCCCGCCAGGCCATGATCGCGGCGAACACGCCGAGCACGAGCCACAGCAGCGGCACGTTGTGCAGGAAGAACTCCTTGCCGGCGGGCGAGGTCCCCTGCGAGGTGCCGAAGATGGCGAGGCCGATCACGAGCGGGCCGATGAACTGCACCGCCGAGACGCCGATGTTGCCGCCGGCGGCGTTGATGCCGAGGGCCGCGCCGCGGTGGCGCTCCGGGTAGAAGTAGGAGATGTTGGCCATCGAGGACGCGAAGTTGCCGCCGCCGAACCCGGCGAGGACGCCCGAGAGGACGAACATCCAGTACGGCGTGCCCGGCGTCATCACGCAGTACGCCAGGAGCGAGGTGGGCAGGACCAGCAGCGCCGCCGAGATGATGGTCCAGTTCCGGCCGCCGAACAGCGCCACTGCGGCGGTGTAAGGGATGCGCAGGAACGCGCCGACCAGGTTGGGCACCGCGGTCAGCCAGAACAGCTGGCTGGTGGTGAAGTCGTAGCCCGCCGCGGCCAGGAACGGGGTGATGATGCTGAACATCGTCCACACCGAGAAGCCCAGGTGCTCGGCGAGCACGGACCAGACCAGGTTGCGCCGGGCGACCTTGCGGCCGGTCGACTGCCAGAAGGCCTCGTCGTCCGGGCGCCAGTCGGTGATCCAGCCCTTGCGGGCGGTGGGTGGTGCGGATTGCGTCAAGGTCGCTGTCATGCCGCTACCTTCCGCGAGCGGCATTGCCTGGTTGTGCGGCACCTGTGCCGGGGCGATGAAGTTCGGCTCACGGTCTTGTTACGGAGGGTGTGAAAGGGCCGCGGCTACGCCCCAGGGCGTACGCGGACCGGACGCCTGCACCCGGAAGGCGAGAACCCGGTCACAGAGGCCGATGGCATAGCGTTAGCGGCTATGGACGCCGCCATCGAGGTCGCCGACCTCCGCAAGACCTACCGCGGCCGCAGGACCGGTGAGGTCCGCGCGGTCGACGGCGTGAGCTTCCGCGTCGAACGCGGCGAGTTCTTCGGCATCCTCGGCCCCAACGGGGCCGGGAAGACCACGACCCTCGAGATCGTCGAGGGCCTGCGCAAGCCCGACTCCGGGACGGTGCACCTCCTCGGCCGCTCCCCGTGGCCACACTCCCCCGAGCTGACCGGCCGACTCGGCGTGCAGCTCCAGGCGTCCGCGTTCTTCGAGTTCCTGACCGCGCGCGAGCAGATCGAGACGTTCGCGGAGCTGTACGGGGCCGGGAAGGCCCGCGCGGGCGAGATGCTCGAGACCGTGGGCCTCGCCGAGCACGCGAACGTGCGCTGCGAGAAGCTCTCCGGCGGCCAGCAGCAGCGCCTGTCCATCGCGTGCGCGCTCGTGGGCGACCCCGAGCTGGTGTTCCTCGACGAGCCGACCGCCGCGCTCGACCCGCAGGCGCGGCGCAACCTGTGGGACCTCATGCGCTCGATCAACGCCGAAGGCCGCACCGTGGTGCTCACCACCCACTACATGGAGGAGGCCGAGGCGCTCTGCGACCGGGTCGCCATCATGGACGCGGGGAAGATCAAGGCGATCGACTCCCCCGCCGGGTTCGTGCGGGACCTGGACGCCCCCACGAAGGTCACGGTCGCGGCCGGGCAGCTCAGCGGCGAACGCGTCCGGGAGCTCGCGGCGGGCGAGGCGGTGGCGGCGGGCGAGAGCACGGTGGTGTTCGAGACCCGCGACCCCCGCAAGCTCTTGACGGCGCTGGCCTCGGACGGGGCCCTCGAGGGCCTGTCGGTGCGCACGGCGAACCTCGAGGACGTCTTCTTGCACGTGACCGGACGGGAGTGGCGCGGATGAGCACCGATACGGCCGAGGTGCGCACCGAGCGCGCCGAGCGTTCGGGCGGCCGGGCGTTCCTGAGCCTGTTCAAGGCGCTGGGGCGCGGGTGGATCCGCGACCGCAGCCAGATCTTCTTCACGATCCTCCTGCCGCTGATGTTCATGGTGCTGCTCGCGAGCGTGTTCGGCTCCGGCGAGACCGCGGCGTCGCGGATCGTCGCGGTCGGCGACGCGGCCGTGCTCGACGGCGCGGACCCGGACGAGTTCGCCGTCACGGAGGCGTCCGACCTGGACGCGGCGCTGGCGATGCTGCGCGAGGGCGACGCGGACGCCGCGGTGGTCCAGGACGGCGCCACGGTGCGGATCTACCCGTCGGCGACGAACTCGACGTCGGGGGCGATCGCCCAGGGGCGGCTCTCGGCGCTGGTCGACGATGTGAACGTCGAGGTCCTCTCGGCGGCGGCTCCGGGCGAGCCGGTGCTGGCGACCGAGGTCGAGGAGGCCGACGGCGGGGCGCTGCAGCCGATCCAGTACCTCGCGCCGGGCATCCTGGCGTGGGGCGTGGCGATCTCGGGCGTGTTCGGCGCGGCCGGCACGATCGTGGACTGGAAGCGCGACAAGCTGCTGCGGCGCCTGCGGCTGACGCCCGCTTCGGTGCGGACGTTCCTGGGCGCGAAGATCTCGGTGAACCTCGTGGTCGCGCTCGGCCAGACCGCGGTGTTCCTCGCGGTGGCGGCGCTGGGCTTCGGGCTCGAGCTCTCGGCGTGGACGTGGTTCGCCGCGCCGCTGGTGCTGCTCGGGACGCTCGCGTTCCTGGCGATCGGCGTGGTCATCGGCGGGATCGCGCAGACGAGCCCGGCCGCGGCCGGATTGAGCAACCTGGTGACGATGCCGATGGCGTTCGTGTCAGGCGCGTTCTACCCGCTGGCGCTCTCGCCGGGGTGGGTGCAGGCGGTCTCGTACCTCTCGCCGATGCGGTACCTGAACGAGGCCCTGCAGTCGGTGGTGGTCTACGGCGAGCCGCCGACGGCGGTGCTCCCGCAGATCGGCTTCCTGGCCGCCTTCGCGGCCGTCGTGGCCCTCTTCTCCTGGAAGACCTTCAAGTTCGACGAACTCTGAGTTTCGCTCACGTCGTGTTCGAGGCCGGATCGTCGGACCCCAGGAGTACTTTTGCGCCAGGGGTCCCTTAGGGGGTATATATCCGCTTATTTGCGGAAATTTTCCCCTTCGGCAATCACTTGATGCCGCTCAGTCCGCCTTGAGCACCGCGGCGTACACGTCGCGCCGGCTGACGCCGTAGCGGACGGCGACTTCCTTCATGGCGAGTTTGCGGTCGGTGCCCGCGGCCTCGAGGGCCGCCACCGCCGCGGCCATCGCCTCCGGGGTGGCCTCGCTCGCGTCCGGGCCGGTCCAGCCCGAGACCACCAGGGTGACCTCGCCGCGCGGCGGGTCGGCCTGCGCGCCTTCGGCGAGTTCGGCGAGGCCGCCGCGGCGGACCTCCTCGTGGGTCTTGGTGAGTTCGCGGCAGAGCGCCGCGGGCCGGTCGTCGCCGAATGCCGCGGCCATGGCCCGCAGGGTCTCCTCGACGCGCCGCGGCGACTCGAAGAAGACCATGGTGCGCTTCTCCTCGGCGAGTTCGCCGAACAGCCGCCGGCGCTCGCCGTCCTTGCGCGGCGCGAACCCCTCGAAGCAGAACCGGTCGCAGGGCATCCCCGAGAGCGCCAGCGCAGTCGTCACCGCGCTCGCGCCCGGCGCGCAGGTGATCGCGATCCCTGCGTCGATCGCGGCCTTGACCAGCCGGAAGCCCGGGTCGGAGACCGAGGGCATGCCGCCGTCGGTGATGACGGCGACCCGCTTTCCGTCGTACAATTGTTCGATAAGGGTCGTCGTTCGGCCCGCCTCGTTCGCCTCGAAATACGACGTGATCGAGGCAGTGGGAACGACATCCAGTTCACTGAGGAGCCGCCGAAGCCGCCGGGTATCCTCTGCGGCGATGACGTCGGCGCGGGCCAGCTCGGTCCGGAGCCGAGACGAGGCGTCCTCTGGATTTCCCAGGGGCGCACCGAGAAGCACCAAAACGCCCGTTGAAGATGTCGACATCCGGCCAGTATCCCCCACCGCCGAAGGCGGGGCGCGGGCTCGGTGAGCGTGTGGCGACGGGCCGCACATGCAGGATGCCGCGCCAAGCTGTCGGGTACCGGACATTGGCCTTACGCGTGAGCGAACGGTAACGGATACTCAAAGTCATGGCGACGCTTGCGAGCCATGCTTTACGACATCACAGGCGACATATCGCCGGCCGCCCCACGGCGACCGGGAAGCCGTAATCTGCCGAGCCCTCTAACCCAGTGGAGGCCGCCATGTCCGTGATCCTTCGAGCCGGAGCGGGAATCGCCGTTCTCATCCTCGGATACTTCGTTCTCGGATTCATAGCCGATCACTGGGCATGGTTCGCGTCCATAGCGATCCTGTTGGGCGGCACCGCACTCGCGGGCTGGATCCTGTTCCGCAGCCGCGGGCACGAGCACCGCGACCGCGCGGTCGCGGCCGAGCGCCAGACCATCATGCGCAGCGTCGACAAGATGAACATCCCCGCCTTCGACGCCATGGCGGGCCAGCTCCTGGTCGGCCTGGACGCCAAGCGGGTCAAGAAGTTCGGCCACCGCAAGAACGACCTCGGCTGCAACTTCGTCGTCACCTTCAACAACGGCCAGCGCATCATCGTGCGCGCCAAGAAGGACGACAAGACGATGCGGCGGCGCAACGGCAACCGCCACGTCCAGATCCTCGGCGGGGAGATCAAGGCCCGCTGGGACTGCGACGCGGGCGTCCTCATCACGAACGCGAACCTGCACTGGATGCACCACGCCGCGCGGAACGAGGCCGTCGCCGCGCAGCTGGGCGTCCTCATCGTGGACCGCGACCGGCTCGCGGAGTGGATCGACACCGGCGAGGCCCCGCCGCAGCTGCGCCCGGTCCGCGCCGCGCTCGAGTCGAGCGGGAGCACCGCGGCGCAGTGAGCGCGGGGGTCGCGAGGCGGCCCCGATGCGCTGCTGGGTGTCGCAGGATTGTCGTGGCGCTGTGATCGCGACACGGCGCCACGACGCCGCGAGACAGACGCGTGCTCAGCGGCCCCTGAGCACGTCCACGGCCCCGAGCCATTGGCTCGGGGCCGCGTTCGTGTCCGCCTTGAGGAGCTCGATCCGTCAGGAGGCGTCGAGGGTGGCCGTGGTCTCGGCCTCCTGCTGGTCGCGCACGTAGGTGATGGCGACCTCGGTGCCCGAGGAGGTGCCCTGCACGGCGGCGACCACTTCGGACGCGGTGGTGACGGGGGTCCCGTCGATCGCGGTGATCACGTCGCCCTCCTGGAGCCCGGCCTGCGCGGCCGGGGAGTCGGGTTCGACGCTGAGGACCATGGCCCCGTTGCCGTCGGTGTTGGCCACCGAGACCCCGAGGTAGCCCTGCTCGACCGAGCCGTTCTGGATCAGCTGCTCGACGGTGTCCTTCACGGTGTTGGAGGGGATCGAGAAGCCGAGGCCGATCGAGCCCGAGTCGGTGGTGGCGATGGCGGTGTTGATGCCGATGAGCTCGCCGTCGCCGTTGACGAGCGCGCCGCCGGAGTTGCCGGAGTTGATGGCCGCGTCGGTCTGGATGAGGCCGCTCAGGGTCGAGCTGGACTGCTGGCCCATGCCGCCGCCCTGCTCGCCGGAGACGGTCATGGACCGGTCGAGGGCCGAGACGATGCCGGTGGTCACGGTGCCTTCGAGGCCGAGCGGGGAGCCGATCGCGACGGCGATGTCGCCGACCTGCACGGCGCTGGAGTCGGCGAAGGTGACCGGTGTCAGGTCGTCTCCGCCGTTCACTTGGATGACGGCGAGGTCCTGGGTGGCGTCGGTGGCCACGATGGTCGCTTCCCTGGTGGTGCCGTCGGAGAAGCGGACCTCCACGGACTGGGCGCCGTCGACGACGTGGTTGTTGGTGACGATGTAGCCGTCCTTGGAGTAGACGACGCCCGAGCCTTCGGCGGCGTCGGTGACGATGGTGACGACCGAGGGCCTGACCTTGTTCACGATCTCCGTGTAGGTCATGCCCTGCCCGGCGTCCATCGAGACGGACTGGACGGTGGTGGTGGCGCCGTCGCCGCTGCCGATGAACCATCCCGCGATGCCGCCGGCGCCGCCGGCGATGAGGGCGAGGGCGAGCGCCCCGGCCACGATCTTGCCGCGGCCGCGGGGCCGCGGCGGCGGTCCGACCGGTGCGCCCGGGTGCCGGTACATCGGCGGGACGGGCGCGCCGGGCTGCCAGGCGGGGGCGGACATGTGCGGGGCCCCGGCGGGTGCCGGTGCGGGAGTGCCTTGCAGGACTTGGGTGTGCGCGGTGTGCACGTGTTCGGCCGGGTGCGGCGCGGCCCCGAGAGCGTCGCCCGGGTAGGGCGGCGCTCCGGCGGCCTGCTGCTGCGCGGCGTACGGCTGCTCGGGCGCCGGGCTGTGGGCGGACCCGCCGATGACGGCGGTGTCGCCTGCGGCGGGCGCGGTGCTCGGGGGCAGGCTCGCGGCCGGCTCGGCGGCCGGGACGGCGGGCTGGGCCGCCGGCTCGGGTGCGGTGTCGGGGGTGCGAGGCCCGTCGGGGCCCTGCGGTGCGGTCCCCTCGGGGCCCTTGGTGCTCTCAGTGCTGCTCATGTAAGGCAGCATGCCGGGCCCAGCTCGCGGCCCGCTGCGAAAACGCCTTAAAACCCTTTAATGCTCCGCGTCCCGTTCAGGCGCGGGCGCACAGGTCAGCGGGGTCGGGCCCGCTGCGGCGGGCGGGCCGGGCATTGACATCCATTAAAGCTTTCCAAGCTTCGGGGCTCATTCCGCGGCGGCCTGGGGTTCGGCGGTGAGGACCACGGTGAACACCGTGCCCTCGCCGGGCTCGGACTCGACGCCGACGGTCCCGCCGTGGGCCTTGACGATCGCGGCCACGATGGCGAGGCCGAGGCCTGAACCGGGGTGGGTGACCGAGTCGGAGCGGAAGAACCGCTCGAAGACCCGTTCGGCGGTCTCGGGGGTCATGCCGGGGCCGTCGTCGGCGACGGTGAGGCGCACGGTGTCGTCCCCGGGGGCGACCTCGACGCTGATGCTCGTGCCCTCCGGGGTGTGGCGGACCGCGTTCGACAGGAGGTTGTCGAGCACCTGCCGCATCCGGGCCCTGTCGGCGGCGACGACAGTGGAGTCGCCGGGGACGCAGCTGAAGCGGAACTCGTGGCCCTCGGCCATCACGGCGTGCGCCGCCACGGCCTCGTGGCCGAGCACGGCCAGGTCGACCGGCTCGGTCTCGACCGGCCGCTCCTGCCCGAGCCGCGCGAGGTGCAGGAGGTCGCCCACGAGCAGGCCCATGCGCTTGGCGGCCTCCTCGATCTGCCCCACGTACTGCTGCCGGTCGGCCTCGGGCATCTGCGGGTTGGTGCGCACCAGCTCCGCGTACCCGCGCACGCTCGTCAGGGGCGTGCGCAGCTCGTGCGAGGCGTCCGCGATGAACTCGCGCATCCGCTCCTCGGAGTCGTGCGCGCGCTGCTCGGACCATTCGCGGGCGCGGATCGCGCCCTCTACTTTGGTCAGCATCGAGTTGATGGCGCGCCCCACTCGGCCGACCTCGGTGCTCGGGTCGTGGTCGGGCACGCGCCGCGAGTAGTTCCCCGCGGCGATCATCGCGGCCGTGTTCTCGATCTGCCGCAGCGGCGAGAGGCTCGCCCGCACCAGGCCCACGCCGATCGCGGCGAGCCCGGCGAGCACGCCCGCGCCGATGAGCAGGTCGACCCACACGAGCCCGGCCACGGTCTTGTCGAAGTGCGAGAGCTTGTAGGAGAGCACGTAGTAGGAGTCCGAGTCGAGGTTGTGCTCCTCGGGCTCGTAGTCGTCGTACTTGCTGCCCACTTCGGAGCCCGGCAGGCCCAGCACCCGCCAGCGCGTCGCCCCGTCCGCGCTCAGCGCCGTGAACGCCTCGCCGTTCGCGGCCTCGAGCTGGTCGTAGGTGAAGACGGGGTAGTCGGCGCGGTCGTCGGGCCGGTCGTGGCGGTTCCCGGTCGGGGAGACGAGGCTGAAGACGTACTGCTCGGGGCGCAGGCCCGGCGCCTCATCGGAGTCCTCGTCGTACTCGGGGTCGAACGTGTCGGGGCTCCAGCTCACGAGCTGGGTCTTGAGCTCGTCGTCGACCGTGCCGAGGAAGTAGGAGTGCAGCGCGAGGATCGTGGAGACGCTGATGAGGATGAGGGAGCCCGCCACGAGGACGAGCACGGCCGCGGTGAGCCGGACCCTCAGCGGCGTCCGGTCCCACTTGTCGCGGACGCCCTCGAGTACGCGAGGTGCGCTCAACGATGCTGCTCCCGCAGGACGTAGCCGATGCCCCGGAGGGTCTGGATGAGTTTGGGCTCGCCGGTGTCGACCTTGCGCCGCAGGTAGGAGACGTAGGACTCGACGATGCCGTCGTCGCCGCGGAAGTCGTAGCGCCACACGTGGTCGAGGATCTGGGCCTTGGAGAGCACGCGGCCGGCGTTGATCATGAAGTAGCGCAGGAGCTTGAACTCGGTGGGCGAGAGCTGCACGGCCTTGCCGGAGCGCCACACCTCGTGGGTCTCCTCGTCGAGTTCGAGGTCGGCGTACTGGAGGCGGGAGGGCCGGGGCAGTTCGCCGGAGGAGCGGCGCAGGACCGCGCGGATGCGGGCGACGACCTCTTCGAGCGCGAAGGGCTTGGTGATGTAGTCGTCGCCGCCCACCGAGAGGCCGGTGACGGTGTCGGCGGTGTCGTCGCGGGCGGTGAGGAAGAGCACGGGGGTGTGGTCGGAGCCCGAGCGCATGCGGCGCACGACCTCGAATCCGTCGAAGTCGGGGAGGTTGACGTCGAGGACGACCAGGTCGGGGCGGTGCCGGGCGATGGAGCGGAGGGCTTCGTCACCGGTGCCGACGCCGTGGACGGCGAAGCCCGCGTACCGCAGGGAGGTGGAGAGCAGCTCGCAGATGTTCTCGTCGTCCTCGACGACGAGCAGGGTGGCCTCGGTCTCGGCGTTCGGCTGGCTAGTCGAAAGCGGCATGGGCCTCTCACAGGGTCGGCGGGTCAGCGGTCCGCAGGTCACGGGTGGTTGTGAAGCATACGCCCGGACCTGGGGCGTGCCAAGCCGTCCGCGAGCGGTCACACCGTTCGGCGGTGACACTGCGCACCCGCGTGAAACACGTTCGAGTGACCTTTATCAGAAGTGTGTGCGGCTATGCGGGAAACTGGCGCGCGCGAACTGTTCTCCGTCGTACCGGTCGGATAGACTTTGTGTCGCAGCCGAGCACGTCACGGCTGTGCTTTCCGAAGTACGCGGGACCCTACCGAATCAGGTGAGTTCATGACGCTGTCAATCGAGACTGCCACGACCGACGCGGGGGTCGTCACCGTGGAGCTGGCCGGCGAAGTCGACTACGCGACCGCGCCGCAGATCCGCGAGACGATCACCAACGCCCTCGAGGCCGGCGGCGCCACCGCCATCCGGGTCGACGTCGCCAAGGTGACGGTCCTCGACTCCACCGGCATCGGCACCATCGTGGTGGCCTACCGCATCGCCCGCGAGATGGGCGTCGCGCTGGCCGTCGTCAATCCCAACCGCTTCATCACCCGCCTGTTCACCGTCGTCGGTGCCGAGGAGCTCCTCGAGGAGCCGACCGAGACGTTCTCGAGCAAGGAGCGCAGCGCGGCCGGCTAGTTCCGCCCGCGGCTTCGCAGTCTTCGATCGCGCCCCGGCTCGGCCGGGGCGCGTTCGCGCTCTCACCCGGCGTTTCCCGCACACGCGGAGGCCGGTTCTGCGCACATCGGAGCGCTCGCGGTTGTGCGAAACGCCGTTGTGGCGAACGAGACTTCCGCGCGTTTCCCGCTGCTGCGCAGCACATTCACCGCGACCTGAGTGACCGGCCCCGCAACGGCGTTACCGGTACTACACTTTTTCCTCCCCCCGGTTACCCTTGAGTCCGGGGACTGCCGTCCCCGTCCACGCAGCGTCAAAGAAGAGGCGATTCAGTCGTGTCGAGTGCGACTCCGGGTAATCCGTTGACCGATTTCGGTGCCAATGAATGGCTGGTCAACGAGATGTACGAGCGTTACCGCGAAAACCCCGAAAGTGTCAGCGCCGGCTGGCGCGAGTTCTTCGGCGGCGATCCGTCGGGCGCATCGTTCAGCGATGAGGGCGAGCCCAAGGCCGAGGCCGCACCGGCCCCTGCCGCCGAGCCCGCGAAACCCGCTCCGGCCCCCGTCGCAGCGGTGAAGCCGGAGCCGAAGCCCGAGCCGAAGGCGGCACCGGTCGAGTCCATCACCGACGCGCCTGCGAACGAACCTCCCGCTGCGGTTCCCGAGCCGAAGGCCGACCAGGCCGAACCCGCGAAGAAGGCGACCCCGACTGTGAACGAACCCGGTACCACCAAGCCGCTCAAAGGCGTCGCGGCCAAGGTGGCCCAGAACATGGACGCGTCCCTGGAGATCCCCACGGCCACCTCGGTGCGTGCGGTCCCCGCGAAGCTCCTGTTCGACAACCGGATCGTCATCAACAACCACCTCAAGCGCGGCCAGGGCGGGAAGGTCTCCTTCACCCACCTGATCGGCTACGCGCTGGTGCAGGCCATGAAGGCCCACCCGGGCATGAACGCCTCCTACAAGGTGGTGGACGGCAAGCCGCAGCTGGTCACCCCCGAGCACATCAACCTCGGCCTGGCCATCGACCTCGCCCGGCCGGACGGCACCCGCACCCTGGTCGTGCCGTCGATCAAGCACACCGAGTCGATGGACTTCCGCGAGTTCTGGCAGGCCTATGAGGACCTGGTCCGCAAGGCCCGCAACAACAAGCTCACGATGGAGGACCACGCCGGGGCGACGCTGACGCTCACCAACCCCGGCGGGATCGGCACCGTCCACTCCGTGCCGCGCCTGATGAAGGGCCAGGGCCTCATCGTCGGCGTCGGCGCCATGGAGGTGCCCGCCGAGTTCGCCGGGGCCTCCGACGAGACCCTCTCCGACCTGGGCGTCTCCCGGATCATGACCGTGACCTCGACCTACGACCACCGGATCATCCAGGGCGCCGAGTCGGGCCAGTTCCTGGCCACGCTCCACAAGCTGCTGCTCGGCGACGGCTTCTTCGACGAGGTCTTCCGCTCGCTGCTCATCCCCTACGAGCCGGTCCGCTGGGTCCGCGACGTGTCGAAGACCCACGAGGGGCAGATCGACAAGAACGCCCGGGTCATCGAGCTCATCCACGCCTACCGCGTGCGCGGCCACCTCATGGCCGACACGAACCCGCTGCACTACGAGATCCGCCGCCACCCCGACCTGGACATCCTGTCGCACGGCCTCACCCTGTGGGACCTGGACCGGACCTTCCCGGTCGGCGGGTTCGCGGGCCAGCAGCGCATGAAGCTGCGCGACATCCTCGGCGTGCTCCGCGACTCCTACTGCCGCCGCGTCGGCGTGGAGTACATGCACATCCAGGACCCCGAAGAGCGCGCGTGGATCCAGCGCCGCATCGAGGTCCCGTTCGAGAAGCCGAAGGTCGAGGAGCAGAAGCACATCCTGGGCCGCCTCAACGCCGCCGAGGCGTTCGAGACGTTCCTGCAGACGAAGTTCGTGGGCCAGAAGCGCTTCAGCCTCGAAGGCGGCGAGTCGCTCATCCCGCTGCTCGACCGCGTCCTGAACGAAGCGGCGACCGCGGACATCGACGAGGTCGTCATCGGCATGCCGCACCGCGGCCGCCTGAACGTCCTCGCCAACATCGTCGGCAAGAAGCTCTCCAAGATCTTCACCGAGTTCGAGGGGCACATCGACCCCAAGAGCATCGGCGGCTCCGGCGACGTCAAGTACCACCTCGGCCTCACCGGCAAGTTCACCTCGCCCGACGGGCGCAGCGAAACCGTCGTGTCGGTCGCGGCCAACCCGTCGCACCTGGAGGCCGTGAACCCGGTCCTCGAGGGCATCGTCCGCGCCAAGCAGGACCGCCTCAACCTGGGCGAGGACGGCTTCACCGTCATGCCCGTGGCGATCCACGGCGACGCGGCCTTCGCGGGCCAGGGCGTCGTGGCCGAGACCCTGAACCTCTCGCAGCTGCGCGGCTACCGCACCGGCGGCACCGTGCACGTGGTCGTGAACAACCAGGTCGGCTTCACCACCGCCCCGGCCCACTCCCGCTCCTCGCTGTACTGCACCGACGTCGCCCGCATGATCCAGGCGCCGATCTTCCACGTCAACGGGGACGACCCCGAGGCCGTGTGCGAGGTCGCGAAGCTCGCCTTCGCGTACCGGCAGCAGTTCAACAAGGACGTCGTCATCGACATGGTCTGCTACCGCCGCCGCGGCCACAACGAGGGCGACGACCCGAAGATGACCAACCCGCAGATGTACCAGGTCATCGACGGCAAGCAGTCCGTGCGCAAGCTCTACACCCGTGCGCTCATCGGCCGCGGCGACATCACGATGGAGGACGCCGAGGAGGCGCTCGCGGACTACCAGGCCCAGCTCGAACGGGTCTTCCGCGAGACCAAGGAGGCCCTGGCCGGGCAGACCGGCCCGCTGCCGTGGCGCCACCAGCCCGAGCCGGTCGCGAACATCGACACGTCCGTCGACGCCGAGACCATCGCCATGATCGGCAAGGCCCACACGACCCTGCCGGAGGGCTTCGGCCCGCACAAGGCGGTCCGCAAGGTCCTCGAGAAGCGCAGCGAGATGTCCACTTCGGGCACCGTCGACTGGGCGTACGCCGAGACCCTCGCGTTCGGCTCGCTCCTCATGCAGGGCAAGCCGATCCGCCTCGCCGGCCAGGACTCGCGCCGCGGCACCTTCGTGCAGCGCCACGCCGTCGTCGTCGACCAGGCCACCGGCGCCGAGTACACGCCGCTGGCGCACCTGGGCGAGCAGGCCGCGAAGTTCTTCGTCTACGACTCGCTGCTGTCGGAGTTCGCCGCGGTCGGCTTCGAGTACGGCTACTCGGTCGAGAACCCCGAGATGCTGGTCCTGTGGGAGGCCCAGTTCGGCGACTTCGTCGACGGCGCCCAGACCATCACGGACGAGTTCATCTCCTCCGGCGAGGCCAAGTGGGGCCAGCACACCGGCATCACCCTGCTGCTCCCGCACGGCCACGAAGGCGCCGGCCCCGACCACACCTCGGGCCGCATCGAGCGGTTCCTGCAGCTGTGCGCCGACGAGAACATGCGCGTGGTCAACTCCACGAGCCCGGCGAACTACTTCCACCTGCTGCGCCGCCAGGCCCTCGACCCGGTCAAGAAGCCGCTCATCGTCTTCACGCCGAAGTCGCTGCTGCGCCACAAGGCCGCGGTCAGCCAGCTCGAGGAGTTCACCACCGGCCGCTTCCAGCCGGTCCTGCGCGACACCGCCGTGGAGAGCGGCCAGATCCGCGCCGAGGACGTCAAGCGCGTGCTCCTGTGCTCCGGCAAGGTCTACTACGACCTGGCCGCCGCCCGCGAGAGCCGCGGCGTCACCGACACCGCGATCCTGCGCGTCGAGCAGCTCTACCCGCTGCCGGCCGAGGAGCTGAAGAGCCTCCTCGAGGCGTTCCCGAACGCGACCGACACCGCGTGGGTCCAGGAGGAGCCGGCGAACCAGGGCGCCTGGTCGCACATCGCGCTCAACCTGCTCGAGCAGCTCGGCGGGGTCCACCTCCGCCGCATCTCGCGCCCGGCCGCCGCCGCGCCGTCCACCGGCTCGCCGAAGGTCCATGAGGTCGAGCAGCAGGCGCTGGTCGACGTGGCGGTCCCGCAGCCGCAGTAGCGCCGAAAAGCACCAGACGAAGCAGGGGAGGCCGAAAGGCCTCCCCTGTGTCATGCCCGCCGTAACTTTACCGATAACGTTTCGGCGACAAGGCACTTTACGCACATTGCAATATCGTTTTCTTCCGATGTCCGCCCTTGACCGTGCTGGTGAGAACGATAACAATGGCTCCACGGCCCACCCCCCGACCGGCCTCCTCACGAAGAATCACATTGGAGTGATGCATTGATGCCGAATCATCCCTCGCCCCCTGGCTCCGCCTTGAAACCAGGTGTTTCCAGACGGGCACTCCTCACCGGCACGGCGGCCGCCGCCGGACTGGGACTGGCCGGCTGCGGCTCGGTCACCGGCGGCCTGAGCGACCGGACCCGCGTGAAGCAGTGGAACCTCCTCGCCGGCGCCGACGGCGCCATCATGACCGAGATGCACGGCAACTTCTCGGACGAGCACCCCGACGTCGAACTCGAGGCCACCACCTTCGGCTGGGGCACCCCGTTCTACACCCGCCTGGTCATGGGAGCCTCCAGCGGCAACGCCGCCGACATCGCCACGATCCACCTCTCCCGGCTCAAGAGCGTCTCGCCCGACACGCTCCTCGACGCCATCACGATCGACGAGCTCACCGAGGTCGGCATCGACGCGGCGGACTTCCCGGAGAAGATCTGGGACAAGTGCTTCCACGACGACCGCCTCTACGCGCTCCCCCTGGACACGCACGCCCTCGTCAACTACTACAACAAGGACGTCTGCCAGCAGATCGGTGCCCTGAACGCCGACGGCACCCTCATCGACACCACCGGCCGCGAGGCCTACTTCGACCTGCTCCGCGCGGCGAAGGAGGTCACCGGCCAGTTCGGCACCTCGCTCGACACGTTCGGCGGCTGGCGCCAGTTCTGGGCCTGGTACCGCCAGGCGGACGGCGAGATGACCTTCGGCGACGACGACTTCGAGATGGACGACGACAAGGCGCTCCAGGCCATCGAGACCATGTACCTCATGGCCGAGGAAGGGCTCTGTCCCACTTTCTCCGACGGCGCCCAGTGCGCCGCCAACTTCGAGAACGGCGCCGCCGCCTTCGTCCAAGTCGGCAACTGGGAGATCAACCGCTTCAAGCTCTTCGGCGGCGACAACCCCGAGTGGTTCTCCATGACCGAGATGCCGGACTTCTTCGGCAACCGCCGCACCCAGGGCGACTGCCACTCGTTCGTGCTCCCCCACCACAACAGCTGGGACCCCGAGGTCCGCAAGGCCACGGTCGAGTACGCCGCCTACATGCTCAAGCACAGCTACCGCTGGGGCGAGGGCGGCGGCCACACCCCGTCGTACCTGCCCGTCACCGATAGCCCCGAGTACCAGGCGCTGCAGCCGAACGCGGAGTACTCCGGCGTCGTCCAGAACGTGCAGTTCGACCCCGACGCGTGGTTCTCGGGCTCCGCCGCCCGCCTCTTCGACGAGACCGGCTCGATCTTCAACCAGGTCTACGCCCTGACCATGAAGCCCGAAGCGGCTCTGGAGCTCATGAAGGACCGGATCCACACCCTTCTCGCCCTTCCCAACCCGGTCGACTGAATCGTTCCATTAGGACTCCCGATGACTGTGAAAACCGCGACGCCCGCAGCGGCGTCGGCCGCGATGACGCGGCCCCCGAGCGCCCCGCGCAAGAAGAAGTCGTGGACCGGACTCTGGTTCGTGCTCCCCTTCGTGGCCTTCTACGCCCTGTTCCTGATCTGGCCGACCTTCCTCGGCCTCTACTACTCCTTCACCGACAAGAGCCTCACCGGCCGCCCGGCCTCCTGGGTCGGGTTCGACAACTGGGCCGAGGCCTTCGGCGACGAGCGCGCCTGGAACGCCCTGGTCAACACCGCCGAGTTCACGCTGTACTCGACGCCGCCGCTGGTCGTCCTCGCGATCGTCTTCGCGCTGTTGGTCAACCGGGCGCGCCGGCTCGGCTGGTTCCTGCGCATGGCGTTCTTCGCGCCGTTCGTGGTCCCCGTCTCCGTGGTCACCATGATCTGGATGTGGATCTACCAGCCCGAAGGCGGCCTGCTCAACCACTACCTGCAGATGCTCGGGCTCCAGGACGCCTCGGCGCCGCAGGTCTGGTACCAGGGCGAGAACGGCATCGCCATGTGGTCGGTCGTCATCACCACCGTGTGGTGGACGGTCGGCTTCAACTTCCTGCTGTACCTGGCCGCGCTCCAGACGATCGACCCGAGCGTCTACGAGGCCTCGAGCATCGACGGCGCGAGCTGGTGGCGCCAGCTGTGGCACATCACCCTGCCGCTGCTCAACCGCACCACCGCGATGGTGATCGTGCTGCAGCTCATCGCCTCACTGCGCATCTTCGACCAGATGTACATCATGACCGGCGGCGGCCCGAACCGCGAGTCCGAGGTCGCGATCCACTACATCTACATCGCCGGCTTCGAGGGCTACCGCATCGGCTACGCCTCCGCGCTGTCCTATGTGCTGTTCATCCTCATCCTGATCATCTCCATCTTCCAGTTCCGGCTGTTCTCCCGGAAGGAGTCCTGACATGACCGCAGCGCAGGCGACTTCCGTCGCGGCCACCCCCACCGAGCCCCGCACGGTGCGGCGCCGGTTCCGGCGCCCCTCCGTCGGCGCCGTCATCGTGTACGTCGCGGCCACCCTCCTGGCGGTGTTCTGGCTGCTCCCGCTCCTGTGGGCTCTGTCGACCTCGTTCAAGACGGAGACCGAGGCGAGCCTCGGCCAGGACATCCACTGGTGGCCCGAGACCTGGTCGGTCGAGGGTTACAAGGTCCTGTTCGAACGCGGCGACCACTTCACCTGGATGCTCAACTCCACGATCGTCTCGGTGATCGTCACCGTGCTGACGCTGGTCCTGTGCGTCACGGCCGCCTACGGGTTCTCGCGGTTCGACTTCCCGGCCAAGAACGTGCTGTTCGGCGCGATCATCGCCGGCCTCATGGTCCCCGGCCAGGCGCTCATCATCCCGCTGTTCGACCTGGTCAACGCCCTGCACATGGGCGGCACCTACTGGGGCCTGGCGCTCCCGCAGGTCGTCGCCCCGGTCATGGTGTTCATCCTCAAGCGGTTCTTCGACGCCATCCCGAAGGACTACGAGGAGGCCGCGAAGCTCGACGGCGCCGGGCACTTCCGGGTGCTGTGGAACGTCATCCTCCCGATGTCGGGCCCGATCATCGCGGCCGTCGCGATCTTCACCTTCATCGGCTCCTGGAACAACTACCTGTGGCCGCTCCTGGTGGCCACCGACCCGTCGATGATGACCCTGCCCGTGGGTCTGCAGGTCGTCGCGGGCGGCTACGGCCTGTTCTACGCCCAGAACATGGCCGCCGCGGTCCTCGGTGCCGCGCCGCTGCTCATCGTCTTCCTGATCTTCCAGAAGCGGATCGTCGAAGGCGTGGCGGGCGTCGGCCTGAAGTAGGCGCCCAGCACGCAGCGAGCGGGGTCCGGCTGTCGCCGGACCCCGCTTCGCGTTCCCCAAGTGCCGTTCAGTGCCTCCTCACGCCGCGTCCGAGAACGCCGCGTCCCAAGCGGCGCTCCGCCTCTAGAGCTCCGCCTCCTGGCTCCGCCTTCTAGAAGATGCCGTCGCTGACGAGGCAGGAGGCGGGCGTGTACCCGACCGTGTCGCCGTGGCGGACGTGGATCCACGCCGTCTCGAACTCGAGGCCCTTGCAGCCCAAGGCCTTCTCCCCCTCGGTGGACAGGCAGGCCCCTTGCACCTCGGTGTCGTTGTACAGCCGTGCGAGCCGGCGCGAGCTCCAGCTGGTCTCGGTGAAGATCGAGACGCCGAACGTGGCGTCCACCCGGTACGTGCACAGGAAGAGCTGCTCGTCGGTCCAGCCCTCCGAGAGGATCGCCCGCTGCGCGCTGATCGGATGCGCCTCGGTCCCCGAGACCCCCGAGCCCCCGGTCTCGGCCGCGGCGCTCTCCCCGTGCCTGGCCAGGGCGACGGCGACGACCATGATGGCGGCCGCGATCGCGACTCTGACCAGGAGCTTCTTCGTGACGACCCACGTGCTCCCGGCGGCGGACTTGAACCCGCCCTTGACCCGACCCATTACTGACATGGCCGCTCTCCCCCTTGTGCAACCGCGAACCTCTGTCGGCGGTGACATCCATTACAGGGTGAACGCAGGCGGGCCCGCCCGTGGTGCGAACCCGGCAGAAAGCGGCTCCAGTGTCGTACTTACGACGCTGTGCTCACTCGTTGACGAGCACGACCTTGCCGAAGGCCTCGCCTGAGGCGAGGCGCCGCAGCGCCCGCTCGGCGTCGGCGAGGGCGAACGTCGAGTCGATGACCGGCCTGACGTCCCGTTCGGCGCAGAATCGGACGACCTCGACCAGTTCGTCCCGGGTGCCCATGGTCGAGCCGAGGATCTCGAGCTGCTTGAAGAACACATGCCGCATGTCCACCTCCGCGACCGGCCCGCCGGTCACACCGCAGCTGACGAGGCGCCCGCCGGGCTTGAGGGACTTGATCGAGTGCGACATGACCGGGGCGCCCACGGAATCGATGACGACGTCCATGCGCTCGGGCAGGCGGCCGCCGGACTCGACCGGCACCGCGCCGATCGCGGCGGCCTTCTCGCGGCGCTCGGGGTCGCGGCCGGTGGCGTAGACGCGGGCGCCGAGGGCCTTGGCGAGCAAGATCGCGGCCGTGGCGACACCGCCGCCGGTGCCCTGCACGAGCACCGCCCCGTCAGCGGGCAGCCGCCCGCGCGTGGTGAGCATCCGCCAGGCGGTGAGGAAGGTCGTCGGGAGGCACGAGGCCTCGGCGGCGGTCCACCCCGGCGGGGCCGGCACGAGGTTCCGCTCCGGCACGGCCACGTACTCGGCGAGCGTGCCCGGATGCAGTTCGGAGAGCAGAGTCCGCTTGGGGTCCAAGGTCTCGTCGTCGAGCGAGGCGTCGCCGATGACCGGGTAGATCACGACGTGCTTCCCACTGCCGGTGCGCCCCACCGCATCCGTGCCGAGGATCATCGGGCACTGCTCGGCGCGCAGGCCGACCCCGGCGAGCGACCACAGGTCGTGGTGGTTGAGCGAGGCCGCGGCGAGCGGGACGCGCGTCCAGTCCTCGGGAACGTCCGGAGGCTCGATCTCACCCACCGAGAGGGCGGCGAAGGGGTCGTCGGGGTTCACTGCACTGGCGTAGGCGGCGAGCATCTGGATTGACCTCCATCTTTGCGGCACTTGCGGTGCCGGCGCTTATGGCGACGGCGTTTGCACTGTCCAGCATGGCCTTCCGTGCAGGGCGGCGCTGGGTCTCTAACTGTAGGGGCCGGGCCGAAATCGCGCCCCGGAGAGGTAGGGTCGGCGGTGGAATCACACCCACTGAAAAGAAGCGGAGGGGCAATGTTCAAGCCTCTGTTCAAGCGGCTCATGCCGCAGATCTCGGCTTCGGCTCACTGCGATCTGCCGTGCGGGGTCTACGACCCGGCGCAGGCCCGCATTGAAGCGGAGTCGGTCAAGGCCATCTGCGAGAAGTACCAGGCCAACGAGGACCCTGAGTTCCGCACGCGCGCCCTGATCATCAAGGAACAGCGTTCGAACCTGGTCAAGGAGCACCTGTGGGTGCTGTGGACCGACTACTTCAAGCCGCCGCACTTCGAGAAGTACCCGCAGCTGCACTCCCTCGTGAACGAGGCGACGAAGCTGGCCGGCGCCTCGGGCGCCAAGGGCTCCGCCGACCCGAAGGTCGCCGAGGAGCTGCTCGCGAAGATCGACGAGATCGCCAAGATCTTCTGGGAGACCAAGCAGGCCTAGCGCCCGCTGCAGCATCCGTGAGGAGCGCCCGCCACCGCGGCCAGCGGTGCGGGCGCTTCGCCGTAGAGCGGCCCGGGCGGGGCGGATGCGCGGCCGCAACGCGGTCCGGCAGGGCCGAAGCCCCGCTGCCGGGCAGTCGCTCAGGGCCGATGTCCCCCGCGAGGCCGCCGGGCGGGCCGGTATTCCACCCGATCGGGGTCGGACAGGGCAAGCGCTTCGCGGAACGGCGGCTGCGACCCCCCGGGAGTGGGATTTCAGCCGGGGTGTTCCGCACTGCGGAGCCGACCCGATTATCCTTTGCAGCGTGAGGGCGGAAGTCCTTCGTCCCCTCAATCACAGGAAGCGGCGATGCCGGTGAGCGATGAGCGCGAGGACGTGCTGCTGCTCGACGTGCCCTCGACGGGCGACTACCTGTCGGTCCTGCCGACCGCGACCGCGGCGGTGGCGACCAGGCTCGGGTTCTCGCTCGACGAGATCGAGGACCTCCGGGCGGCGGTCAACGCCGCCGTGGCGCTCCTGATCCCCTCCGAGCCCGGGCGCCCGCGCCCGTTCCGGCGGAAGGCGAACGACCAGCCCCTCCACTGCCGCCTCGCGGTGGGCGAGGAGACCCTCCAGATCGCCCTGAGCCGCCCCAAGGGCGAGCCCCTTCCCGATGCCGGGTCGTACCAGTGGCAGGTCCTCAGGGCCCTCACGGACGAGGTCGACGCCCACGTAGAGGACGCGACCACCACCATCACGATCTCCCAGCGCCGCCCGGCCACCGAAGCCGACGCCGACACCCAGCGCCACCAGATCTACTAGCGAACGGGATTCACCCGTTCGCGCCGGAAAGTGTCGTACCCCTCCGATACGTTGGCTTGATAGGGGGTCCTTCAGATCGAGGGATCTTCACGTCCGTGCAAGCTTGAAGGCCCGGCGGAACCCGCCGGGCCTTCCAAGCTTCTGTTGTCACAAATTCGAGGGATGGACTAAATCAAGGGATTGCGCGGCGGTGCTAGCCGACGACCTGGGTCGCCAACGTGCGCAGCGCACCCGAGCGACGCTTCAGCTCGCGGCGCTCGATCTCGCTCATGCCACCCCAGACGCCCGCGTCCTGACCGGACTCGAGTGCCCACCGCAGGCACTCCTCGGTCACCGGGCAGCGCCGGCAGACGTTCTTCGCCTGCTCGATCTGCGTCAGTGCCGGTCCGGTGTCCCCGATCGGGAAGAACAGCTCGGGGTCCTCGTCACGGCAGATGGCCTCGTGGCGCCAATCCATCAAAACATCTCCTTGCTAAGCATCAAGCGTTTCGCTTTCACGGTGTTATGAACAGCTCTTGCGGTTCGGGCGTTCCGCGGGCCGTTGCGGCCGCGGCGGCGTTCAAGACGCGCTTCGCATGCGTGCCGCGCCGCGTCCGTCACGAAAACCGGTGTGACGGTCGCACCTTGCGGGCGACACAGTGAGCGCTCGGCACGGAACCCGTTTCCCGGCAAAGGGAATCGTTGTCACCGCGCGTCCGGAGCACTCTCGCATCAGCGTCATTGCTGAACGCCAGGGCATCGGGGAGCACACCCGCCTACGGCGTCGGTCGCCCAAGTGGCGACTGATGAGTCCGCATCTCTCTGACCCGACCTACCTTGTGAATACTTTCACAAGCTCGGGATTTGTCAAGGGTTCGACTCGGGAAATCAGCTCGAAGTGAGTGAACTCACCGCGCTGTACCTCGAAGAAGACTCGCGGAACACGTTCCACCATACCGCCGGAATCCCTACCGCGGATCCTCGTGGCGGCCTCCGCCACACTCACCCGAACAGAAAACGCCGGGGTCGGTGACAGCGAGTCGAACCGGTTTGACACACTGGTACTCAACGTTGGCTTGCTTACCACGCTCGGAAGTTCGCCAGGGTCTGACAAAGTTAAGGCTTGCAACTTCGCCAAAGCGTGAGTACCCACCGAATGCCCGGTCTATACGCACCGAAAATACGATATTCGGTTGTAAGTCTCGTGCCGTCCCGGTAGGGATGGCGAAATCAACCTTGCCTGCTCACGGGTGACTTGTCAACACCCGCCTTGAGGTTTTCCCAAGTTGTTAGCAGGCCACCCGCAGCGCCTCCGGAACCGAGCTGAGTTCCACATCGGTTCGCTCTCCGAGATAGTCCCCGTCGAGCTGGAAGGCCTGGGGCAGCGAAGCGCGCAGTCTGATCCTGGAGAGATCGTGATGCGTCACCGCGTGTTTGCCGTCGGGCCCGTCCCGACCCACCAGCAGTGAAGCGGCGGTCATCGCGGCGTCCGACAGGCCAAGTTTACGCAGAACCAGGACGTCAAGTCCAGCATTAAAGGATGCCCGCGCGTTGAGATTCACCGGAAGGGTACCGAGATAGGTCCACGGTGCGCAGTTCTGCACCACGACCATCCCTTCGGAGAGGTCCTCCTCACCAGAGGAGAGCTCCACCTCAATGGTGTCCCCTTCCACCCCGTGCTCATTCAGCTCCGCCATGACCGCGCGCGCGTAGTGCGCGCCGAGGTTGCGCTTCTTGCGGTACGACTCGACCTTCTTGATGATCGACGCGTCCCAGCCCAGTCCCGCGCAGAACGTGAACAGCCGGTCCACGTCGTCACCGGTCGCCCGCCCCAGGCTCACCGTGCGCACCCGTCGCTCCTCCAAGGCCGACACGATCGCCAGCGAGGCCCTGCGGCGGTCCCAAGGCAGCCCGAGGGCGCGCGCGAAGACGTTCGTGGAGCCGGCGGGGATCGGCGCGAAGATCGGGGCCTCATCGGCCGGCCGGCCGCCGGAGACCAGGCCGTTGACGACCTCGTTCACCGTGCCGTCGCCGCCGAGGCTGAGGACCACGTCGTAGCCCTTGTCCGCCCCGCGCTTCGCGAGGATCTCGGCGTGGTCGCGTCTGCGGGTCACCTCGACCTCGAGGTCGAGCACCTCGTCGAGCTTCTTCCTCACCCAGCGCGTGCGCCGGCGCGAGCCGGTGGAGGCCTTCGGGTTCACGATGAGCAGACCACGTTGTGGCGCTGCTTTCAGGTCGCGCATACGCGCAGCGTAGCCCGGGATACGGTTGGCGTGTGAACGAAACCGATGCCGACATGGGCGCGGTCACCGAAACCCCCGACTCCGGTGACCGTCCTTGGACCTTGACCGCCGCGGCGATCCTGTTCTGGCTCCTCGCAACGGGACTCGCCGCCGCAGGAGTGTGGGGCCTGGTGCAGATCGTGACTGACCAGGTGGACACCGTGGGCGGCGCCGTCGGCGTCGCGCTGATCGCGTTCCTCGGGGCGCTCTACTACTGGTTCATCGGGCGCCGGCTGCTGCGGATGGACGATGTCATCGCGCAAGCGGTCTTCCAAGGGCTCCTTTGGCTTCCGGTCGGGTACTACCTCCGGGAAGCGGCCCACCCGGTCATCGGAATCGGGGCCTGGGCGCTGGCGGCGGCGATCGTGGGGCTGGTCCTCAGCGGGCCGACGCGGCGCGCGGTCGGGTTCGGCGATCGGCGGCCTTTCGGCGGAGCCGAATAGCCAGCGCAGGGGCGGAGCCGAATAGCTGCCGCAGGGGCGGGGCCGAATAGCTAGCGCTGTGGCAGAGCCGAATAGCTGCCGCAGGGGCGGAGCCGAATAGCCGTCGCTGTGGCGGAGCCGAGTAGCAAGTCCGGTGGCGGAGCCGAATAACCGGCCCAGTCGCGAATAGCCGCCTTGAAGCCGCGACCTCCTGGACCACAACCAGGTGCTCTACCAACTGGATCGGCCTAAGCCGCGGCGGCGCGCTTCGCGATGAGCTCGATGAGTTCCGGTGCCGTGCCGAGCGGTTCGCCGACGTGGTCGACGCCGGCCTCACGGGCGGACGCGATCGCCGTGTCGCACAGCAGACCCGGCGCGATGAAGTAGCAGACCGCCGCGATGTGCTGGGCGCCTTGGGCTTTCAATGCTTCGACGGTCTCGCCCGCTTTCGGGCCGGGCCCTGAGGCGAATCCCGGTCCGGCCGGGACGCCGAGCAGGCGGCCGGCTTCGGCGGCCACGGCCGCCACATGCGCGCGGCCCTCGTCGACGCGCGTGCCTGCGGCGCAGACCACCAGGCCGTCGATCCCGAAAGGCAGGTCGCGGACGAGCGCCTTCGCGAGTGACAGGTCCCCCACGGGCCTGGCCACCGCGACGGCGAAGCCCGGGCGGGACTCCTCGGCCCGCTTCGCGACATCGGGCAGGTCGGTCCGGGAGTGGTAGGCGTCGGTGAGCAGCAGCGGCAGGGCCACTGCGGCGCCGATGCCGGTGTCGGCGAGGCCCCGCAGGACCTCGACCGGGTGCGGCTCATTGAATTCCAGGAAGCCCGCGTCCGCTCCGGCCGCCCGCGCGATGGCGCGGACGACCTCCGGGGAGCGTGGGTCGGGGCTGCCGTGGGCGACCAGGACGATCGGCCGCGGCGGCTCCGAGTTCGACGCTCCGGCATCCGGAAGCGCCGACACGCCGGAACCCGACGCGGCGGGCGCGTCGGTCTCCGGCGTGGTTCCGTCAGACATGCAGTCCGCATTCGGTCTTGTCGAACGCGGCCCAGCGGCCGGCGCGCGGGTCCTCGCCCGGCGAGGTGCGCCGGGTGCACGGCCAGCAGCCGATGGAGCGGAAGCCGTCCTTGAGCAGCGGGTTGACCGGGATGTTGTAGCGCTCGATGTACGCCTCCTGGTCGGCCTCGGTCCACTTCGCGATCGGAGAGACCTTGACCTTGCGGCGGGAGAGGTCGAAGTCGACGACGCGCGTGTTGGCGCGGGTCGGGCCCTCGTCCCGGCGCAGGCCGGTGGCCCAGCCGTCGTAGTCGGCCAGGGCCGCGTTGAGCGGCAGGACCTTGCGCAGCGAGCAGCATTCGTCAGGGGAGCGCGCGAACAGGCGCGGGCCGAACTCGGCGTCCTGGGCCAGCACCGACTGGTCGGGCTGGATGGAGCGGACGTTCACGTTCATCGTGGAGGCCACGAAGTCGCGGACTTCGAGGGTCTCGGGGAAGTGCAGACCGGTGTCGAGGAAGACGACGTCGATGCCGGGGGCGACCTCGCTGGCGAGGTGGACCACGGCGGCGTCGGCCATCGAGGAGGTCACACAGAAGCGCTCGCCGAACTCGCCGACCGCCCACTCGAGGATCTGGTGGGCCGTGGCGTCTTCCAGGCGCTTCCCCGCGTCCGTTGCGAGGTCACGGAGTTCGAAGGGGTCTCTCTCGTTCCCTGTGCTGCTCATGCTGCTTCACTCCGATCGGGGGTACATCACTCGGGCCCTGGGCCCGTGGGCGGCGCCGCGTACACCGGTGCGGCGGCCATCCCGTGGTATTTGACGGCGAAGACGCGGGTGCAGTCCGCGCAGTGCCATCCGCCCTTGAAGTCGACCGCGCTGTCGGCTTCGGGCTCGTACGGCCGGAGGTCTTCCTCGCCGCAGTAGGGGCAGTAGTAGGGAACGACGCGTGCGGTCACTGCAATTCCGCATCGTCGGCCCGGTGGATCCACTGGGCGAAGGTCTCGCCTTCCGACCTGGCCGTGAGGTAGCGACGGGTGAGGCGTTCCACATAGTCGCCGAGGTCGGCCGAGGTGACCTTGAGGCCGCGGGACTTGCGTCCGAGGCTCGCCGCGGAGGCGTGGCCGCCGCCGAGGTGGACCTGGAAGCCTTCGACCTGCTCGCCGGCCTCGTCGGTGACGAGCTGTCCTTTGAGGCCGATGTCCGCGGTCTGGGTGCGGGCGCAGGCGTTGGGGCAGCCGTTGACGTGGATGGAGATCGGCACGTCGAGTTCGGGGACGCGCTTCTCCAGCTCCTCGACGAGGTCGCGGGCGCGGTCCTTGGTGTCGACGATGGCGAGCTTGCAGAACTGGATGCCGGTGCACGCCATGGTGGCCCGGCGCCAGTTGGACGGCTCGGCCTCGAGCCCGATGGCGCGCAGGTCGACGACGGCGTCGCGGACCTTGTCCTCCGGGACGTCCAGGAGCAGGAGCTTCTGGAGCGGGGTGGCGCGAACGCGGTCGGAGCCGTACTTCTCGGCGATGTCCGCGAGCTGGTCGAGGATGGTGCCGGAGACGCGGCCGACGACCGGCGCGACGCCGATGTAGTACTTGCCGTCGGTCTGCTTGTGGACGCCGATGTGGTCGAGGAGCTTCTCGGGGACCGGGGGCTGCTCGAGGTCGGGGAGCTTGCGGCCGAGGTACGCGTCGGACTCGAGGACTTCGCGGAACTTCTCCGCGCCCCAGTCCTTCACGAGGAACTTCAAGCGCGCGCGGGTGCGCAGGCGGCGGTAGCCCCAGTCGCGGAAGATGCGGACCACGTTGACCCACACCTCGACGATGTCGTCCTGGGAGACCCAGACGCCCAGGCGCGGCGCGAACATCGGGTTGGTGGAGAGGCCGCCGCCGACGTAGAGGTCGAAGCCGGGGCCGTGCTCGGGGTGGTGGGCGCCGATGAGCGAGATGTCGTTGACCTCGTACGGGCTGTCGGGCAGCCAGCCGATGGTCGACTTGAACTTGCGCGGCAGGTTGGAGAGGCTCTTGTCGCCGATGAACCGGTCGTAGATCTCCTGGATCTGCGGGGTCGGGTCGATGACCTCTTCGGTGGAGACGCCGGCGACCGGGGATCCCATGATGACGCGCGGGCAGTCGCCGCAGGCCTCCTGGGTGTCGAGGCCGACGGCCTCGAGGCGGCGCCAGATCTCGGGGACGTCCTCGACGCGGATCCAGTGGTACTGGACGTTCTCGCGGTCGGTGACGTCGGCCGTGTCGCGCCCGAACTCCTTGGAGATCCCGGCGATGGTGCGCAGCTGCGCCAGGTTGAGCTGGCCGCCGTCCATGCGCACGCGCATCATGAAGAACTTGTCGTCCAGCTCCTCCTCTTCGAGGATGCCGGTCTTGCCGCCGGCGATGCCGGGCTTGCGCTGGGTGTACAGGCCCCACCAGCGGAAGCGTCCGCGCAGGTCTGCCGGGTCGATGGAGTCGAAGCCGCGGTGTGCGTAGACGCCCTCGATGCGCTGGCGCACGTTGAGCGGGTTGTCGTCCTTCTTGGACTGCTCGTTCTTGTTGAGCGGCTCCCGGTGGCCCAGGGCCCACTGGCCTTGGCCCTTCGGGCGGGACGGTTTGCGCGTTGGCGTTGGCACAGTTCTCCTCATGCGGACACAGATGTGGCGTGGTTCAACGGCAGAATGCCGGAAGGATTTAGCGGCGCATCAGACAGGCGGCGCTGAACACACGGCAGAAGTCGACGTGGCGGCGTGCCACCAGTCGGAGCCCATGTGCGCGAGACATGCCTGCAAGCATGCCACACATCTCAGCGCATGGCATCTGTCGTCCCGCTGCTTGGACGGGGCGTCACATGCGGGAGCCGGGCAGGTCGGATGACCGGCCCGGCTCACTTCCGGCGCTCATCGCAGTGCGCTGCGCCGCATGCTTCGCCCGCTCACTGCAGGGCGCTGCGCTTCCCGCTTCGCCCGTTCCGTTCCTTCGTCACTGCAGGGCGCTGTACTTCCCGCTTCGCCCGTTCCGTTCCTTCGTCACTGCAGGGCGAAGTCGACAACGGCTTCGGTGCCGCCTTCGGCGCGGGGGCGCATGTCGATCGTGCCGCGGAGCTCGCCGGTGACGAGGGTGTGGACGATCTGGAGGCCCAGGCGGGTGGAGCCGGCGATGCGGAAGCCCTCGGGGAGGCCCTTGCCGTGGTCGGAGACGGTGACGCGGAAGTGGTCGCGGTCGCGGGCGACGGAGAGGACGACCTCGCCTTCCTGGCCGGGCGGGTAGGCGTGCTCGACGGCGTTCTGCAGCAGCTCGTTGACGACCATCACCAGCGGGGTCGCGTACTCGCTCGGCAGGACGCCGAAGGTGCCTTCGCGGCGGAGCGTCACCTTCGACTCGGCGACGGAGACTTCGACGGCCATGGAGGCGACGCGGTCGACGATCTGGTCGAAGCCGACCGACTCGTCGCCCGACTGGGACAGGGTCTCGTGGACCAGCGCGATCGAGGAGACGCGGCGCACCGACTCCTCGAGGGACTGGCGGGCCTGCGGGGAGCCGACGCGGCGGGCCTGCAGGCGCAGCAGCGCGGCGACGGTCTGGAGGTTGTTCTTGACGCGGTGGTGGATCTCGCGGATCGTGGCGTCCTTGGTGACCAGCTCGCGGTCGAGGCGGCGGACCTCGGTGATGTCGCGCACCAGCACGAGCGCGCCGGCGGCCTTGCCGCCCGGTCGCAGCGGCAGCGCGCGCATGAGGACCGTGGCGCCCTTGGACTCGATCTCCTTGCGGCGCGGGGTGCCTCCGGCGAGCGCGTCGGCGATGCGGCGGGCCGCGTCCGCGCCGACGTCGGAGTTCGACGGCAGGCTGCGGGTCAGCTCGGCGAGGTCGCGGTCGCGCAGGTGCCCGGTGACGCCCATGCGGCGGTAGGCGGAGAGCGCGTTCGGCGAGGCGTAGCGGACGAGGCCGTCCGAGCCGATGCGGACCAGGCCGTCGCCGATGCGCGGCGCGGTGGTCGGCTCGCCGGGCAGCAGCGGCGGCGGGAAGCCGCCGTCGGTGAGCATCTGCACCAGGTAGTCGGCGGTCTTGAGGTAGTTCAGCTCCAGGTGGGAGGGGCTGCGGGTGTCGGAGAGGTTGGTGTCGCGGGCGGCGACGGCGATGACCTCGCGGCGGTCGCGGCGGCGGACCGGGATGGCCTCGTGGCGGGCGGCGACGTCGCCGCGCCAGACCGGGTCGCCCTCGCGGAAGATCCGGCCCTCGGTGAAGGCGACGTGCAGGTGCTGGGCGTCCTCGCCTTCGAGGATGCGGCCGACCTGGTCCTCCTCGTAGGCGGTCGGGCCGGTGGTGGGCCGGACCTGCGCGAGGCAGACGTACCGGCCGGGGTGGTCCTTGACCGCGGCCCAGAGCAGGAAGTCGGCGAAGGAGAGGTCGGCGAGGAGCTGCCATTCGGCCACGAGCCGCTGCAGGTGCGCCGCGGAGTTCGAGGTCAGGTCGGTGTGCGCGCTGATGACGTCGCGGAGAGTGGACACCCGACCAATACTAGCGGCGGTCCGGGGCCCGGACCCCGACCTCGAACGCGCACCGGCGCAGGTCACCGTGCCCGCTCCGCGGCCGCAAGCGCTCGCCGACGCGGGCAAGCGAAAAGCCCCGCCGCAGAGGGCGGGGCGAGGACCGAGCGGTTACGGGAGCGTCATATCGGGTTTGTCCAGCTCCTCGACGTTCACGTCCTTGAAGGTCAAGACCCGCACGTGCTTGACGAAGCGGGCCGGGCGGTACATGTCCCAGACCCACGCGTCACTCATCTCGACCTCGAAGTAGGTCTCGGCGTCGGCCCCCCGCACGTGGACTTCGACAGCGTTGGCCAGGTAGAACCGCCGCTCGGTCTCGACGACGTAGGTGAACTGCCGCACGATGTCCCGGTACTCCCGGTACAGCTGCAGCTCCATGTCGGTCTCGTACTTCTCGAGGTCCTCGGCGCTCAACGCTCCTCCTTCTCAACGACGGTTCCCACGATAGTGCGCGGGTGCCCCGGTCCGCTCGCGGCTCTCGCAGCGAACGCCGGCGAAGCCGCAAATCGGTGCAGTACCGGACTCCTGGTTTCACCGCGCCCAGTGCCGTCAAACCCGTTCAAACCCCTGCTGCGCACGCGGCGACATTCGCGTAGGACTTGCGGTGCAGCTCGCACGGGCCGAAGCGCCGCAGCGCCTGCTCGTGCATCGCCGTGCTGTATCCCTTATGGACGGCGAACCCGTATTCCGGGTGGTCGCGGTCGAGTTCGGTCATGATCCGGTCCCGCGTGACCTTGGCGACCACGCCCGCCGCGGCGACGCATGCGGCCGTGCGGTCGCCCTTGACCACACCCAGGTTGCCGGGCAGGCCCGGCACCGCGAAACCGTCCGTGAGCACGTACCCGGGACGCTCGGGCAGGCGCGCCACCGCGACCCGCATGCCCTCGAGGTTGCAGACGGCGATGCCGCGCCGGTCGATCTCGTCGGGTCCGTACGCGACCACGCTGATCTCGGCCTGCGACCGCTGCAGCCGCTCGAAGACCCGCTCGCGCGCGGCCTCGGTGAGCAGCTTCGAGTCGTTGAGCTCGTCGAGCCGCGCGCTCGGCGGCAGTCGCACCGCCGCGACGACCAGCGGTCCCGCGCAGGCGCCGCGACCCGCCTCGTCGGCTCCTGCGACCGGGCCGAGGCCGCGCCGGTAGAGCGCGGCCTCCAGCGCGTACAGGTCGCTGTCGCGCCTGATGCGGGAGGGAGCGGGACGGAGCATGGGCTCAGGACGGCGCCGGGACGTCGTCGAAGGTCTCGGGGATGTTGAACCAGGTGAAGTCGGCGACCGGCCAGAAGAGCACGAAGGCCTTGCCGATGACCGCGTCCACCGGGATCGTCGACGACTCGATGTCGCCGCCGGTGCGCACGTACCGCTCGCGCGAGTCGCCCGAGGCCGAGCGGTGGTCGCCCATGACCCACAGGCGGCCTTCCGGCACGACCACGTCGAACGGGTCCTGCGAGGAGAGGTCCTGCTCACCCGTCATCGGGTTCGTGTACAGATAGGACTCTTCTTCGAGCGGTTCGCCGTTGATCGTGATGTTGCCCTCGTCGTCGGCGACGATGTGGTCGCCGCCCACGGCGATCACGCGCTTGATGAACTCGTCCTCCTCCATCACGGAGCGCCACGACTCGGGGGCCGTGAAGACGATGATCTCACCGCGCTCGGGTTCGGAGAAGTCGTAGACGAGCTTGTTGACGAGCACCCGATCGTTGATCAGGAGCGTGTTCTCCATCGAACCGGAAGGAATGTAGTAGGTCTGGACGACCCAGGTCCGCACCACGATCGCCACGAGAATGGCGACGCCGAGCAGGATCGGCAGTTCTTTCCAGAACGATCCCTTCTTCTTGGGCTGCTGTTCTTTGGAGGTCTCCTCGGCGCTCTCACCGTCAGCGCCGGGCGCTTGCCCTTCATCGATCACGGTCCGAGTCTACGCGCTCGCGCTCCGGCCCCAGGGGTCAGCATCACCGTGCCGGGCAAGGAAGGCGGCTGCTGCCAGGCGGTATTCCACGCGGCGGGGACGCCGTCGCCGACGCCGCCGGAGGTCGCGGCGGAGGCCGGCTGCTCCCCCGCCGCCTCGCCGGTCTCGTCGAGGGCGTCGAACGCGTCCGGGATCTCGAGTTCGCGGGCGCGGTCGGTGGGCCAGACGAGGGCGATGGCGCGGCCGATGATGTTCTCCACCGGCACGGTGCCCGAGCAGCGCGAGTCGGAGGAGTCGCCGCGGTGGTCGCCCATGACCCACACTTCGCCTTCGGGCACGGTGAGCTCCTCGAAGCGCCGCGCGCCGCACACGCCGGGCTCGATCTCCAGCGGCGAGTTCTCGTAGACGTACGCCTCCTCGTGGAGGGACACGCCGTTGACGACCACGTTGCCGTCCTCGTCGCAGCAGGAGACGGTGTCGCCGCCGACGGCGATCACCCGCTTGATGAAGTCCTTCTCGTCGGGCTTCGCGAGGCCGATGAGGTCGAGCACGCCGGTGGTGAAGGCCGAGAACGCGCCGGTGTCGCCCGTGGCCGGGCGGTACTCGGGATCCCAGGAGTCGGTGCCGCGGAAGACCACGACCTCGCCGCGCTGCGGGGTGCGCAGCGTGTTCGTGAGCTTGAGGACGAGGACCTTGTCGCCCTCCTGGAGGGTCTGCTCCATCGACCCGGAGGGGATGTAGAACGGCTGCACGGCGAACGTGCGCAGCAGCACGGCCGCCGAGAACGCGATCACGAGCAGCAGCGGCAGCTCGACCCACAGCGACAGGTACTGGCGCTTGTGCGGCTGCGAGAGGCGGCTCTCGGTTCCCTTGCCGCCCTTGCTCTTTCCACTCGGCTCTTCGACGACGTGGTCGTTCGAGGCGGTGGCGCGCCCGACCGCGCCCACCCGTTCGCGTTCGGCGGCCACGCGGTCGTGGGCGGCCGAAGGGGTCTCCGGGCGGCGGAACGTGCGGGTCGCGTCGGGGTCCTGGCGGAGGCGGTGCGTCGCATCGGCGTCGCCGCCGGAGCCCGCGACGGGACCGGTCGGCAGGCCGGGAGGGCGCGCTGGGGCAGGGGGCGGGGCGTCCGGGCCGCCGGGACCGGGGAGGCGGTCCCAACCGATGCGGCGGGGCCCCTTCCCCCCGCCGGGGGTACCAGGACTCATGTGCTGAGGGTATCCGATTGTGCTCATCCGCGGTTCGCAAGCTTTGCCGACCGGGTTCATGCTCGGATCGCAAGCTTCGCCGCCCGCGAACATGCTCGGCTCGCACGCTTCGCCGAGGGCGGCGGGCAGCGAAAAACCCCGGGCGATGCCCGGGGTTCTCCGAAAGCTCGTGCCGGAGACCGGCAGTGGAGCGGCGCGGCTTAGAGCTCGCGCTTCTCCTTGATCTTGGCGGCCTTGCCCTTGCGGTCGCGCAGGTAGTACAGCTTCGCGCGGCGGACCTTGCCTCGCATGGCGATCTCGATGGTGTCGACCATGGGGCCGTGCACCGGGAAGGTGCGCTCGACGCCGATGCCGTAGCTCAGCTTGCGGACCGTGAAGGTCTCGCCGATGCCGGCGCCGTGGCGGCGGATGACGACGCCCTGGAACACCTGGACACGGGACCGGGCGCCTTCCTGGACTCGGACGTTCACCTTGACGGTGTCGCCAGGACGGAAGTCCGGCACGTCGGCGCGCATGGAGGCGGCGTTCAGCTCATCCAGAATGTTCATGGGTTTCGGTCCTCTTGGTTGGTAATGCTCAGAAGTTCTACCGGGAGAGGTACCGCTTGAACGAACGGCACGTCACGGGAACTCACCTACTCTGCCACACCCTGCTCGGGCGGGCTGAACCCGGCCCCTTCGAGGAGGAGCCGGTCACGTTTGTCGAGGCTACCCGGGTCGAGCCGCTCCAGCAAATCCGGGCGGGCCCGCGCGGTGCGAAGGAGTGCCTGCTCACGCCGCCAGCGGTCGACCTTGCCGTGGTCCCCCGAGAGGAGCACGGGCGGGACCTCGTACCCGCGCCATTCGGCCGGGCGGGTGTACGCGGGGGCCTCCAGGAGCCCCGCGGTGTGCGACTCGTCGTCGAGCGACGCGGCGTTGCCGAGGACGCCGGGCACGAGCCGGGTGACGGCCTCGATGATCGCGAGCACCGCGACCTCGCCGCCGAAGAGGACATAGTCGCCGATGGAGACCTCAGTGACCTCCATGCGGTCGGCCGCGTAGTCGACGACCCGCTGATCGATGCCCTCATAGCGGCCGCAGGCGAACATGAGCCAGGGCTCGGCCGCCAGCTCGTGCGCCAAGGCCTGCGTGAAGGGCCGCCCCGCGGGGCTGGTCACCAGCAGGCGCGGCTTCGCGTCAGCGGGGATGAGCTCGTCGAAGCACTCGCCCCACGGCTGCGGCTTCATGACCATCCCGGCGCCGCCGCCGGCAGGGGCGCCGTCCACCGAGTGGTGCACGTCGTGGGTCCAGCGGCGCAGGTCGTGGACGTTGAGGTCGAGCATCCCGCGCTCGCGGGCGCGCCCGATGAGCGAGAGGTCAAGCGGCTGAAGGTATTCGGGGAACACCGTGACCACATCGATTTTCATAGCAGCTCCGAACGCGTTACAGCTCCAGCAGGCCCGGCGGCAGATCCACGTTGATGACCCCGGCTTCGACGTCGACCTCGACGACCATGTCGGCGACGAACGGGATGAGCGCGGGGGTCTGGCCCTGGCGCTTGACGACGAGCGTCTCGTACGCGGCGCCGTGGTCGATGCGGCTGACGGTGCCGACCTCCCCGGCCTCCTTGTCGATGACGGTGAGGCCCATGAGCAGGGTGTCGTGGACTTCGTCCTCCTCGGCGACCAGCTCCTCCTCATCGACCTCGACGCTGAGCAGGACGCCGCGCAGCAGTTCGGAGGCGTTGCGGTCCGAGTGGCCCTCGAAGCCGATCATCGGCCGGCCCTGGTGCCAGCGCACCGTGACGGCCTTGAGCGGCGCGCCCTTGAGCTGGCCGCCCTTGGTCTGGTACTCGACGCCGGGCTGGAACCGGGTCTCGGGATCGTCGGTGCGGACCTCGACGACCACCTCGCCGCGCAGCCCGTGCGGGCGCACGATCCGGCCGACCACCAACACTTCAGACAAGAGAAAACCCCTTTTTAAAGACCGGAACGGCCCCGAGGGAACCCCGGGGCCGTTCCGAACAAGACTCAGTAGGAATCGACGACTTCGACACGAATGCCTTTGCCGCCGATCGAGCCGATGACCTGGCGCAGTGCGTTGACGGTGCGACCCCCGCGGCCGATCACGGTCCCGAGGTCCTCCGGGTTGACCCGGACCTCGAGCCGCTTGCCGCGGCGGGAATCGACCAGACGGACACGGACGTCGTCAGGATTGTCGACGATGCCTTTGACAAGGTGTTCAAGCGCCGGTCGCAGCACGATTACTCCCCTTTGGTCTCAGAGGCCTCGTCGGCAGCGGCCTCGACCTCTTCAGTCTTAGCCGATTCGTCAGCCTTGGCGGCGGACTTCTTCGACTTCGGCGCGGCCTTGGCGGCCTCCTCCGAGACGTACGCCTTCGAGGGGTCGATACCCGACTCCTTGAGGGCGGCCACGTAGAGGCTCTCCTTCTCCGGCTTGGGCTCGGCGACCTTCAGCGGGGCCGGCGCGGGCAGGCCCTTGAACTGCTGCCAGTCCCCGGTCTTGCGGAGGATGGCCTTGACGGTGTCGGACGGCTGGGCGCCCACCGAGAGCCAGTGCTGGATGCGGTCGGACTTGACCTCGATCCGGGACGGGTTCTCCTTCGGGTGGTAGATCCCGACGTTCTCGATCACCTTGCCGTCGCGCTTGACGCGCGAGTCGGCGATGACGATTCGGTACTGGGGAGTACGGATCTTCCCCATTCGCGTGAGGCGAATCTTAACTGCCACGTTTTGTTACTCCTGTAGTAAGGATCACGTTAGCGCGCACGACGTCCAGGGGAATTACTCCGGATTTCGTTCGCGCCGAAACTTGGCCTTGCGTCACGGTAGTTGAGAGGGCTTCCGTCCCAAAGCTCATGTACAGCGACCGAGTCTAGCGCATCGGGTGATCAGTACTGCCGCGCGAGGTAGGCGATGAGACCGGACTCATCCAGGGAGTCCGGCACAGTGCCGTCCTCGCGCTGGAGCACGCGTACGAACACCGCGGACTCGGCCGCTTTCGCCTCCCCCTCGACGCCGCAGGCGTCCCACGGGATGCGGGCGTAACCGGTCTGCGCGGCCTCCACCGCTTCCTCGAGCGTCGCGGCGTCGACGGTGTGGGACTCGCGGAAGGCCACGGCCTCGTCCCACAGCTGGTCCTGTGCGCCCTGGAGGGCGGCGGCAACGGCTTCGGCGAGCATCCCGAGCGGGACGGTCTGCTTCGTGCCCTCGACGCGGCTGGCGATGGTCGCCTCGCCGTTCTTGAGGTCGCGGGGGCCGATCTCGATGCGCACGGGGTAGCCCTTGAGCTCGGCGTCCACGGCGCGGCGGCCGAAGGCCACGTCGCCGCGGTGGTCGAGCTTCACGCGCACGCCGTCGGCCTTGAGCTCGTCGTAGACCTGCTTCGCGGCGGCCTGGACCTCGTCGGTGTCCTTGACGACCATGACGAGGACCTGCACGGGCGCGAGCTTCGGCGGGACGCGGAGGCCCGCGTCGTCGCCGTGGCCCATGATGAGGCCGCCGACCATGCGGGTCGAGACGCCCCACGAGGTGGTCCAGCCGTGGTGCTGCTGGCCGTCGCGGCCCTGGAACTGGATGTCGAAGGCCTTGGCGAACTTCTGGCCCAGCTCGTGCGAGGTGCCCATCTGGAGGGCCTTGCCGTCGCGCATCAGCGACTCGACCGCGAAGGTGTTGAGCGCACCCGCGAACCGCTCGGCCTCGGTCTTGATGCCGCGCAGCACCGGCAGGGCCAGCACGTTCTCGATGAAGTCGGCGTAGACCTCGTGGAGGATGCGCAGCGTGAACGCGTGGGCGTCCTCATAGGTCTCGTGGACGGTGTGCCCCTCCTGCCACAGGAACTCCGAGGAGCGCAGGAACAGGCGGGTCCGCATCTCGTAGCGCATGACGTTGCACCACTGGTTGAGCAGCAGGGGCAGGTCGCGGTACGAGTTCGTCCACTTGCCCATGTACTCGCCGATGATGGTCTCGGAGGTGGGGCGGATCGCGAGCTTCTCTTCGAGCTCCTTGCCGCCGCCGTGGGTGACCATCCAGACCTCGGGGGCGAAGCCCTCGACGTGGTCGGCCTCCCGGCTGAAGTACGACTCGGGGATGAGCAGGGGGAACGAGGCGTTCTCCGTGCCGGTCTCCTTGATGCGGGCGTCAAGCTCGTCGACCATGCGCTCCCACAGGGCGAAACCGGTCGGTCGGATCACCTGCGAGCCCTTCGCCGGGCCGTTCTCGGCCAGCTGGGCCTTGGCGATGACGTCCTGGTACCAGCGAGGAAAGTCCTCGCCCTGCGGTGTGAGTACATTGGCCATAATCAGCGATTCTAGTGGTCGCGCCCTTTGGCGCCGCAATCGGATAAGACCGCGTGGGGGCCGCGTCTCCATTGCCGAACGCCTCGGTCGAATGGAGGAGGCGCGAAACAGGCTCCTCCGTCCTTCGGTGGTGATACAGGACGGCACCAGTCGCATAAGCTGTCGACGTGACAACACCCATGCTGGCAGGTGACCGCGGCCTGACGGCCGCCGAGGTGGCCGAACGCGTCGAGGCCGGAGCCGTCAACGAGGCCAAGCGCCACACCAGTCGACCGCTCTCCGCCATTCTCCGCGCCAACTTCTTCACACCGCTCAACGCCGTCATCGGCGTGCTCGCCGCGATCGCGATCGGCTTCACCGCGATGGAGGAGGGCCTGTTCGAAGGTCTGAAGCAGGGGCTCTTCGCCGGCGTCATCATCGCCAACATCGCGATCGGCACCATCCAGGAGCTGCGCGCCAAACGCACCCTCGACAAGCTCTCGCTGATGAACCGCTCGAACGCGAAGGTCCTGCGCGACGGCGAGGTGCAGGAGATCGAGCCGCACCGGATCGTCCGCGACGACCTCGTCTACGTCGAACCGGGCGACCGGATCGTCGTGGACGGACCCGTCGTCGAGTCCCGCAACCTCGAGATCGACGAGTCGCTGCTCACCGGCGAGGCCGACCCGGTCGCGAAGACCCCCGGCGACGAGGTCCGCTCCGGCTCCTTCGCCGTCGCCGGCACCGGCCTCTTCCGGGCCGAGCAGATCGGCGCGGAGTCCTACGCCGCCAAGCTCGTCGAGGAGGCCAGCAAGTTCACCCTGGCCCGCTCCGAGCTGCGCGAGGGCATCAACCGCTTCATCAAGCTCATCAACTGGCTCATCGTCCCGATCGCGCTGCTCCTCATCATCAGCCAGCTCGCCGACGCCGCCAACTGGCGCCAGATCATCGTCCGCACCGTCGCCGGGATCGTGCCGATGATCCCCGAGGGCCTGGTGCTCCTCACCTCCGTCGCGTTCGCCGTCGGCGTCATCCGCCTCGGCGCGCGCCACGTCCTCGTGCAGGAGCTCCCCGCCATCGAAGGCCTCGCCCGCACCGACGTGCTGTGCCTCGACAAGACCGGCACCCTCACCGAGGGCGGCATGGACGTCGACGAGATCCGCCCCATCGACGGCACCGACGCCACCGGCATCAACGCCGCGCTCGCCGCCCTGGCCGCCTCCGACGACAGCCCCAACCCGACCATGCAGGCCGTCGCCGAGTACCTGCGCGAGCGCGGGGTCGCCGACCCGAACTGGCGCGTCATCGACGTCATGCCGTTCTCCTCGGCCCGCAAGTGGAGCGGTACCCGCTTCACCGACAACGGCACCTGGCTCCTCGGCGCGCCGGACATCCTCCTCGAGCAAGGCGACCCCGTCGCCCTCGAAGCGGACATGCTCGCCGCCCAGGGCCTGCGCGTGCTCGCCCTCGTCACCGCCGAATCCGCCTCCACCACCGGCGGCGTCAGCGGCGTCAAGGCCCAGGCCCTCGTGGTCCTGCGCCAGCGCCTGCGCGAGACCGCCGCGGCCACCCTGGCGTACTTCAAGGAGCAGGGCGTCAAGGTCAAGATCATCTCCGGCGACTCCCCCGCCGCCGTCGGCGCGGTCGCGGCGCAGCTGGGCGTGGACGGCTCGGCCGACACGGTCGACGCGCGCCGCCTCCCGGAGGACCCGGAGGAGCTCGCGGACCTGCTCGAGCGGGCCACGATCTTCGGGCGCGTGAAGCCGCACCAGAAGCAGGCGTTCGTGAAGGCCCTCCAGTCGCGCGGGCACACCGTGGCGATGACCGGCGACGGCGTGAACGACGTACTGGCGCTCAAGGACGCCGACCTCGGCATCGCGATGGGCTCGGGTTCGGCGGCGGCGCGCTCGGTCGCGCAGGTGGTGCTGCTCGACGACGAGTTCGCTACGCTCCCGCACGTGGTGGACGAGGGCCGGCGGGTGCTCGGCAACATCGGCCGGGTCTCGAACCTGTTCCTGACGAAGACCGTCTACGCGATCGCGCTCGCGCTGTTCATCGCGGTGGGCGCGATCTCGGCGTGGGCCACGGGCAACGACGCGCTGCCGTACCCGTTCCTGCCGATCCACCAGTCGCTCATCAACCTGTTCACGATCGGGCTCCCGGCGTTCTTCCTGGCGCTCGCGCCCACGTTCGAGCGGGCGCGGCCGAACTTCGTGCGGCGGGTGCTCAAGTTCGCGATCCCGGCCGGCATCTGCTGCGCGGTGCCCACGTTCGTCGTGTACCTGATGTCGCTGGCGCATGACGGGACCGATTCGCAGCTGCCGCAGACGACGGCGGCGATCACGCTGTTCTGCCTCGCGCTCACCGCGCTGGCGATCGTGGCGAAGCCGTACGTGTGGTGGAAGGTCCTCCTGGTGGGCGGCTGCGCGGCGGCGTTCGTGACCGTGATCGCGGTGCCGCCGCTCGCGGCGTTCTACGAGCTGGAGCTGCCGGGCGTGTGGAACACCACAGCGGCGGCGATCGCGGTGGGCTCCGGTGTGGCGGCGCTGCTGTTCTGGCTGGTCGTGCGCCCCAAGCACCTCAAGGACTAGCCAGCGGCCATCCGGATTCCCCGGACAGACCCTAGGCTCCGGCCCCCGCTACATCCGATGTAGCGGGGGCCGTGGCGTTCGCGTAGCGCCTTCTGGATGAGAGCAACTGAGCGAATCATCCAGGAGGCGGACATGTCGCAGCGCGACCTCGCGATCCGAGCCGAAGGGCTCGTCAAGCACTTCAAGGACGTCAAGGCGGTCGACGGCGTGGACCTCGAGGTCCCGGCCGGCACGGTCTACGGCGTGCTCGGCCCGAACGGGGCCGGCAAGACCACCACGGTTCGGATGCTGGCCACCCTGCTGCGTCCGGACGCCGGGAACGCGACCGTGTTCGGCCGCGACCTGATCTCGGACGCCGCCTCGGTGCGGTCCCAGGTGAGCCTCACCGGGCAGTACGCGTCGCTGGACGAGGACCTGACCGGGCTGGAGAACCTGGTGCTGCTGTCGCGGCTGTACGGCTACGGGAAGCCGGCGGCGCGGTCGCGCGCCGCCGACCTGCTGGAGGCGTTCGGATTGACCGCCGCCGGCGGCAAGCTGGTGAAGGCGTACTCCGGCGGTATGCGCCGGCGCCTGGACATCGCGGCCTCGATCATCGTGACGCCGAAGCTCCTGTTCCTGGACGAGCCGACGACGGGTCTGGACCCGCGCAGCCGCAACCAGGTGTGGGACGTGGTCCGGACGATCGTCGGCGAGGGCACCACGGTGCTGCTGACGACCCAGTACCTCGAGGAGGCCGACCAGCTGGCGAGCCGCATCGCGGTCATCGACACCGGCAAGGTCATCGCCGAGGGCACCCCGGGCCAGCTGAAGTCCTCGGTGGGCGCGGGCTCGATCCGGGTGCGGCTGCACCACGCCGACCAGCGCGAGCACGCGCAGAAGGTGCTCACCGGGGCGCTGGCCGGGGAGGTCGCGTTCGACGACGACCCGGTGGCGCTCACCGCGCGCCTGGCCCCGGGCCAGGACACCGCCGAGCAGGGCTCGCACGCCCTCGGCGAGCTGGCCCGCGCCGGCATCCTCGTGGACGACTTCTCGCTCGGCCAGCCGAGCCTGGACGAGGTCTTCCTCTCGCTCACCAACAAAGTCGACGCCTAACCCCTACGGACTTTCAGGAAGGAACTCGCAATGACTGTCACGCAACCCAACACGAAGTCCGATGTCGACGCTCCGGCACCGGTCGAGAAGGAGCACCTGCGCCGTCTGCTGGCCACCGGGGAGCGTCCGGCGGCGCCGAGCGCGTTCGCCTCGGCGCGGGCGTTCGCCTGGCGGGCGATGCTGAAGATCAAGCACGTGCCCGAGCAGGCGTTCGACATCCTGCTGTTCCCGATCATGATGCTGCTGATGTTCACGTACCTGTTCGGCGGCGCGATCGCCGGCGGCACCGGTGACTACCTGCAGTTCCTGCTGCCGGGCATCATGGTGATGAGCATCGTGATGACCACGATGTACACGGGCATGAGCGTGAACATCGACATCAACAAGGGCGTCTCGGACCGGTTCCGGACGCTGCCGATCTGGCGGGCCGCGCCGATGGTCGGGTACCTGCTGGCGGACGTGTTCCGTTACGCCGCAGCGGGAGCGGTCATGTTCGGCACCGGTCTGATCATGGGCTACCGGCCCGACGGCGGCGCGGTCGGCGTGCTGCTGGGCGTGGGCCTGCTGCTGCTGTTCTGCTTCGCGTTCTCGTGGCTGTGGACCTGGCTGGGCCTGATCACGCGGTCGGAGAAGACCGTCATGTCGATCTCGATGTCGATCATGTTCCCGCTGACGTTCCTGTCGAACATCATGGTGGACCCGTCGACGATGCCCGGCTGGCTGCAGCCGATCGTCGAGAACACGCCGATCAGCCAGCTGGTCGACGGCGTGCGGGGCCTGTTCGACGGCAACGTGGACCCCGCTTCGGTGGTCACGACGCTGATCTGGTCGGCCGGTTTCATCGCGGTCTTCGGGTTCCTGACGATCAGGGCCTACAACCGCAAGTAACGCTTTACTGCAACAACACCCGGCGGGGCCGGGCGGATCCCAGGATCCGCCCGGCCCCTTCCGCGTTCACAGCTCCCACGGGGGCGCTTCGGTTTCGGGCCGGTAGACGCAGGCCGATCCGGTGCCGACGGCGGCGCTGAGGTGGCGGGCCAGCGCGGGGTGGACGGTCTCGATCTTCTTGAGGGTGTTGCGGATGCGGTTGGTGACGCTCTTGCGGGCGCGTTCGGCGTTGTCGCCGAGGCGGCGGGAGCGGCCGCCGAGGCCGGTGGCGGCTTTGAGCTGCTCGATGAGGGCCTGGCGTTCGGCGTCGAGGCGGGCGGCGCGGGCGTCGTCGCCGAGCGCGGCGGCGGTGTCGATCTGCTCGTCGAGGGATTCGAGGTGGTCCCGGTAGCGGGCGCGGGCCTCGGCGTCGAGGAGGTCGTCGCCGCCGAGGCGGGCGTCGGCCGTGACCGCTTCGCCGCCTTCGGGGTCCAGCAGATCGACCGCGCCGACTTCGATGCCCGGCTGCTGGAGGAGCCGGTGCAGGTCGGCGAGGCCTTTGGTGTGCGGGAGGTGGACGCTGCGGCCTTCGTAGCGGAGCGTCCAGGTGGCGCCTTCGCGGCGGAAGACCGCGCCGGGGGCGGCCGCGGTGCGGCGCTCGGGTTCCGGTGCGGCGGTCTCGGCGAGGGCGCTGCGGGCGGCCTCGGCCCAGGGCCGGGCGTCGAGCCGCTCGGCCTGCTCGATCGCGGCGGCGAAGTGCGTCGCGGCGCGGGTGCGGTCGCCGGAGGCGGCGGCGAGCACGCCGAGCCAGTGGCTGATGGGGCCGTGGATGCTGCTGCCCCACAGGGCGACGAGCCATTCGCCTTCGTGGGGTTCGAGTCGTTCGCGCAGTGCCGCGATCGCTTCGGCGTCCCCTTCGGCGGCGGCGAGTTCGACCTCGAACCGCAGGCGCAGGGAGACCCAGGCGTCGTGCGGGTCGGCCTCGCCGTCGAGACGGGTCTTGGCCCGGTGGGCCTCGTCGAGGTCGCCGCGGCGGACGGCGCTCAGGGCGGCGAGCAGGTCGGAGTGCCATACCCCGAAGGAGGTCCACCACGAGTCCCGGATCGGCTCGGGCGCTTCGCCGCGCGCGAACGCCAGCTCCCAGCGGAGGTGGCGCATCATGTGGTCGTTCATGGGGTCGTCGCCGGCGACGGCGTAGGCCTTGTCGATGCGTTCGGCGGCCGATTCCCAGTGGCCCTGCATGATGTCGATGACCGCGTGGTCGATGTCGGCTCCGCTGTGCCAGCGCTCGGAGTCGCTGTTCTCGGCGAGGGCGCAGAAGAGGTCGACCTGGGAGCGGAAGGCCGGGTCGCCCTGCTCGAGCATCGCGACCCAGCGCAGGGAGGCGGCGAACAGGCGCATGTCGATGTCGCCGGTGCGGCGGGTGATCTCGTCGAGCTCCTCGACGATGACCTGGCGGGTGGCGGCGGTGCCGGGGCCCCAGTCGACCGAGTGCGTGGCCCACAGTCCGAAGGCGACCTCCTCGTCGTCGCCGGTCTTCCTGGCCGCCATGAGGAACTCGTAGTTCAGCTGCCGGGTCAGCCCGTCGTGGTCGAGGCCGGGGTCGGGCCGCTTCCCGGTGAGCGCCTCGTACGCGTCGGCCTTCAAGCGGCACAGGAGGTCGACGCGTTCGTTCTGGGGCAGTTCGATGGCGGCGCGGGCGAGCAGCATCGGCTCGCCGGAGTCGCGGGCCTCGAGGACGGCCTGGTCGTAGAGCCTCCAGGACTCCTCTTCGCGCTGCAGCCATTTGACGGTGCCGGCCAGCTCGAGGCGGAGCAGGATCCTGCGCCGCACCATCTCGGGGGTGCAGCGCTCGAGGGCGCGCCGGAAGTACTTCTCGGCGCCGGGGGCGCTGAGGCAGCCGCGGGATTCGGTGGCGGCGCGCTCCAGGAACTCGACGGCGATCGCGGGGTCGAGGTCGTCTCCTGCGAGCCAGGCGTGGTGGGCGATCTCGGTGGAGAGCATGAGCTTCTGCAGCGACTCGTCGGCGACGAGGGCGCGCACGATGCACCCGTGGTGGTGGGCGGCCTCGCCACTGGTCATCGTGTTGTAGAGGGTCTCGCGCACGAGGTCGTGGACGAACACGTACCGGTCGGACTCGCGGCGCACGAGCCGGGTCTCGCAGGCGGCGTCGAGGGCCGATTCGATCCGGTGGAGTTCGAGCCCGGAGGCCTGGGACATGACGCCGGCGTGGAACTCGCGGCCGCCGACCGAGGCGAGGGTGAGCATCCGGACGATGGGTTCGGGGAGCTGGTCGATGCGGCGCTGGAGCGCGTCGCGCATCCCGGCGGTGGTGGCGTCGACGCGCTGTCCGGAGGCCCACAGCTGCGCGGTCTGCTCGACGAAGAACGGGTTGCCGCCGGTGCGGCGGGTGATCTCGGCGACCGTGGCGGCGTCGGGCGCGTCGCCGACGGTGGTGCGGCAGAGTTCGGCGACGCCGTGCTCGTCGAGGCCTTCGAGGCTGATCATGGTCGCCTTGGCGACGAGCGGCAGCATCCGGGCCCGCAGGCGGTGGCCGGGGTCGATCTCGGAGTCGCGGTAGGTGCCCACGAACAGGAGGCGCTCGAACCAGGTGTGCTGGGAGGCGAACTTGAGCAGTTCGAGGCTGCCGGGGTCGGCGAAGTGGAGGTCGTCGAGGACGACGAGGACCGGGCCGCGCTGGGAGGCGCTGATCAGGAGCTGGGTGACGGCGTCGTAGAGCTCGAACTGGGCGGGTGCGGAGCCCTCGCCCTGGCCGAGGAGGGCGGCGACGGCGGGGGCGGGGTGCAGCTCCTGCCAGGTCTCGTCGCCGAGCTGGGCGCGGAGGGAGCGCAGGACCTGGACCCAGAGCCAGTGGTCGGGGACGGCCTCGGACTCCCAGGAGGTGGCGAAGGCGACGGTGAGCTCGCCGCGGAAGGCCGCGGCCACGTCGGTGACGAGGGTGGATTTGCCGATGCCCGCCTCGCCGGTGACGAGCGCGAGTCCACCGTGGCTGCTCACGGTGCGTTCGACGGCCGAGCGGAGGGCCGCCGCCGGGTGGTCGCGGCCGATCAGGAAGGTCACCCGACCAGTGTGGCCGAAGGGTGCGACATGCGCCATGGGGTTCTGGTCCTAGGACCCCGGGGCGGGGGTCCGCAGTAGTTTGTCGACTTTCAGACGATGTACCTCATGTTTTGACGTTGCGGCAGGTCAGCCCGTGAAGTACCGGTTTACTGGTGCAACAGGGGTGCAGTTTGTTTCACCGAACCCAAGCGTTGATCACCGTGAGTCCTTAAAGTGCTACGGAAAGTAGACATCCCGGTGTCGAAGGGCGGTCGAGCCGCCCCCACCGGCGGTTCGCACCGACCGCGCCTGAGCCGGGAAAGCGACGATCAACGGGGGCAATCCTCATGGCATGGTCCATGTTCAACGAAGCACGCACCACAGACGCCCGTACCGAATCCACCGACAAGGCCTGGCGAGCCGTCGTCGTCGGGGCCGCCGTCCCGTTCGCGATGCTCGCGGCCGCACCGGCCGTGAGCGCGGCGGAGGTCGAGACACACGAGGTCCAGACCGTCAACAGCGAGCAGCTGCCCCCGGCACCGGGCCTGCCCGACCCGCAGGCGCTGCTGGACCTCCAGAAGTGCCTCACCGACCTGCAGGCGGCGCTGCCCGCCGAGCCGCCGGTCGCCGCGCCGGTGGAGGCGGAGCAGCTGCCGGGCCTGCCGCTCCCCGATCCCGGGGCGCCGGCCGTGCCCGACATCGGAGCGCTGAACGAGATCTGCCAGCAGGTCCTCGCCACGGTCACCGGCGCGGCGCCGCCGGTCGCCCCGCCGGCGGCCCCGGGCACGCTGCGGACCGAGTAGGCGACACCGATTGAACGGCGAAGGACCCGCGGCCACCAGCCGCGGGTCCTTCGTCTCGCATGGATACGAGCGCCGTGCCCGCAACCGCGGCGCGGCTCATTTCAACCGCTGCCCGGCGCCGCTCATTTCAACCACTGCTCGGCGCCGGTGCTCATTTCAGCCGCTGCGCGGCGTCGTCGATCGCCTCGTCGGTCGCGGTGAGCGAGAGGCGCACGTGCTGAGCGCCCTTGGCGCCATAGAACTCCCCCGCCGCCGCGAGGATGCCGCGGTCGGCGAGCCACCGCACGGTCTCCCAGCAGTCCTCGCCGCGCGTGGCCCACAGGTACAGGCCCGCGGTCGAGTGGTCGATGCGGAACCCGGCGGCCTCGACGGCGCCGCGCAGGACGCTGCGCCGGTGCTCGTAGCGGGCGCGCTGCTCGATCGCGTGCGACTCGTCGTGCAGGGCCGCGATGGTGGCCTGCTGGACGGCCCACGGGACCATGAAGCCCGAGTGGCGGCGGATCTCCAGGAGGTCCGCGATGAGCACGGGGTCCCCGGCGAGGAACGCCGAGCGGTACCCGGCCAGGTTCGAGCGCTTCGAAAGCGAGTGCGCCGCAAGGAGACCCGTGAGGTCCCCGTCGTTCACGCGCGGGTCCAGGACCGACACGGGCGGGTGCTCGTCGTCCCAGCCGAGCGTCAGGTAGCACTCGTCGCTGGCCAGCACCACACCGCTGTCGCGGGCCCAGCGGACCAGGTCGCGCAGGTGCTCGACGGAGGCGACCTCACCGGTCGGGTTCGTCGGGTAGTTGATCCACGCCAGGCGCAGGCGCGAGCCCGCCGCGTCGCGCGGGTCGGCCACCGGCACCGCGTCCGCTTTCGCGAGGATCGCGCCGATCTCATACGTGGGATAGGCGATCTCGGGATAGGCCACGGCTTCGCCGGGGCCGATGCCGAGCTGCAGCGGCAGGTTCGCGACCAGTTCCTTGGAACCCACGGTCGGCAGGACCGCGACGTCCTCGGCCACACCGGTGTGCCGGTGGAGCCACGACCGCATCGCCTCGCCGAGCGCCGCCGGCCCGGCCACCGTGGGGTAGCCGGGCCGGGCGGACGCGTCGATGAGCGCCTGCCGAATCGACTCGGGCACCTCGTCCACGGGGGCGCCGACCGTGAGGTCGACCATCCCGCCGGGATGGGCCGCCGCGCGCTCCTGGTACGGGGCCATGCGGTCCCAAGGGAAGCGCGGCAGCCGCCTGGCCGGGGAGGCGCTGTGAAGACGGCGCAGCGCCATCGCGGTTACTCCTCTTTCGCGGGCAGCGCGACCACGAACGGGACGTCGCTGTCGATCTTGCCGACCTTCGAGGCGCCGCCGGGGCTGCCCAGCTCGTCGAAGAAGTCGACTTCGGCCTTCGTGTACGGGGCCCACTCCTCGGGGACGTCGTCCTCGTAGAAGATCGCCTCGACCGGGCACACCGGCTCGCATGCACCGCAGTCGACGCACTCGTCAGGGTGGATGTAGAGCTTACGGTTGCCTTCGTAGATGCAGTCGACAGGGCATTCTTCAATGCAGGCCTTGTCGAGGAGATCCACGCACGGCTCGGCGATTACGTAAGTCACGAGTCGTCCTTCCTACAGCGCGCAATCGGGCGGACTGCGCTGAGATGAGCCTAAAGCCTATTTCCATGTATAGACCCGAAGGCAGGGGGTGCGCCAGATGCTGGGACCAGAACATGTCGGTCGGCGAGTGGCGGTACGGATCAGATTGGCCAACCCCGAACCGGGTCGCCGGTTCACGGATGTCACGGGTGAGCTTATCGAGATGGGCCCGGCGATCTGGCGCGTGCTGCCCGACAGTGTGGCGCATTCCGGGACGGCCGTCACGATCGACGCGTCAGCGGTGGTCGCGGCGCGGGCGATTCCGCCCAAGCCGACGCCGTTCTCCGAGATCCTCGAACTGGAGCGGCTCCTCGCCGCCACCTGGCCCGCCCTGGAGACCGCCGAGCTCGGCGGCTGGCTGCTGCGGTACGCGGCGGGCTTCTCGCGGCGCGCGAACTCGGTGCTGGCGCTCACCGCGCCGCCGGGCGGGACCGACGCGGCGCTCGCGGCGGTAGGCGCCTGGTACGAGGCCCGCGGGGCGCGGCCGCTCGTCGCCCTGCCCGGTGGCGTGGCCAAGCGGCTCGACGAGGAGCTGGCGGCGCGCGGGTGGGAGGCCGAGGGCCGCACCGCGGTGATGACGAAGCGGCTCGAGGGCACCGCGTACGACGGCGAGACCGTCGTGGTCGACGCACCGGGAGCGGCGCTGCTGGAGCAGGTCGGACGCGAAGCCCCCGAGACCGCGGCGCGGGTCTTCGGTTCGGGGCCGGGCCGCGGGTACGCGGAGGTCTGGCGCGGCGGCGAACTCGCCGCCCGGGGCCGGGGCGCCGTCGCGGGCGACCTGGTGGCGATCACGAACATCGGCACACTGCCGGCGTTCCGGCGCCAGGGGCTCGGCACCGAGATCCTGCGTGCGCTGGAGGCGTGGGGGTACGAGCATGGAGCGCGGCGGGCCGCGCTCCAGGTCGAGGCCGACAACGAGGCCGCGATCGCGATGTACGAGCGGCTCGGGTACGCCGAGCGGTACCGGTACTGCTACCGGGGCCCGAGCTAGGCGGCCTTCGGGTTCGCCTTGCGCTCCCAGGCGATCCGGGTGGCCTTGAGCTCGCGGCCGTACATGTCGACGCCGAGCGCCATCACGATGAGGTACCCGACCCAGCCCGAGAGGGCCAGCAGCGCGAAGTAGATGAGGGTCTGCGAGAAGACCCCTTCGAGCGAGGGGTAGTCGACGCGGGCGATGAGCGGGTTCACCAGGACGGTGAACAGGGTGGCGACCACGAAGATCGGCAGGAGCTCGCCGGTGATCTCCTGGCGGCGGCGGCGCACGCCCCACCAGATCCCGGCCGCGATGGCGACGGCGGCCATCGCGCCGAACGTGAAGACGCCGACGAGGTCGCCGACCGCGGTGCCCTCGCTCCACTTCGTGGAGGCGAACCGGCCGGCCAGGTTGGCGACGATCAGGCCGAGGGCGAAGCCGTAGATCGAGGGCCAGTGCGGCATCAGGAGGCGGCTGAGGAGGGTCACGGTCGGGACTCCTTCGTAGCGGTGGGGGTGGCCTGCGCGGCGACCGGGGGACCGGCGACGGTTCGGGCCTTGGCGTTCGGCCTGGGTCGAAAATACTGCCACAGCGAGAGGGCGATCCCGGCGGTCCCCGCCAGGAGCAGCATGTAGCCGTTGAAGCCGCTGGTGATCACCAGCGAGCCCGCCTCGGTGGGGGCCGAGGCCGCGAGGACCACGGCGAACCAGGCGAGGGCGGTGAGCAGGACGGACCAGCGCCCGCCGGTCCAGTACACGGCCAGCGCCGCCAGGCGCCAGTTCGCGACGAACGCGATCGCTCCGGCGATCGGGACCGCGATCCCGCCGATGTAATACGGCACGAGGAAGGATTCGAGGACGGCCGCGAGCACGGCCGCAGCGGTGACGATCACCGCGCCGCCGATGCGGATCGCCGCCTCAAGCCCCTTCGCACGCACGGTGGCGATCCTACGGCAGGAAGCGACGGGGTGGAACGGCAGCGCGGGGCGGTTTCGGCGGTGCGGGGCGCGATCGCCGTCCACAGCCCCCACCCACCACAAGAGGGGAAGATACTGCCCAGCGTTGCGCGCGGGTCCGACAAGAACCGGGCCCGGCCCCGCACTTGTCACTCGAACGTGTTCCGCGGTGTCACGGGCGACTCGCCCGGGGCTTTCGGAAGACGTTGCAGATCAACCGATCCGGGACAATCAGCCCATGACCACGATACGAGAGACAACTGCCACGAAACGCCGACGCTTCCGACAGCTGTTTCCCGAACGGTCCGACTACCTGCACCTCGGCCGCCACTGGCACACCGACCTCCTCGCGGGCCTCACCGTCGCGGTCGTCGCCCTGCCGCTGGCGCTCGGCTTCGGGATCGCCTCGGGCCTCGGCGCGTTCGCCGGGCTCATCACCTCGATCCTCGCCGGGATGATCGCCGCACTCCTGGGCGGCTCGAACCTGCAGGTCACCGGGCCCACGGGCACCATGGCCGTGGTCCTGGTGCCGCTCGCGGCCACGCACAGCCACGCGGGAGTGATGCTCGTGGGCATCATGGCCGGGCTCATGCTGGTGGCCCTCGCGCTCACCGGTGCGGGCCGCTACGCACGCTACGTGCCGGTGCCCGTGGTCGAGGGGTTCACCGCCGGGGTCGCGATCGTGATCGCGGTGCAGCAGCTGCCGCCCGCGCTCGGGCTGCCCGCGCAGAACGCCCACATCCTCAGCGGCGCTTGGGAATCGGTGCGGCTCTTCGCGGCCGACCCAAACTGGGCCCCGCCCGCGGTCGCGTTCGGCGTGGCCGCCGCGATCCTGCTCGGCTCGCGCCTGCACTCGCAGATCCCGACACCGCTGCTCGCGGTCGTCGTCGCCACGGTCGCCACCTGGTGGGCCGCGGCCGACGTCTCGGTCATCGGGGCGCTGCCGCGCACGATCCCGGCCCCGGAGGCGGGCTTCCTGGAGTTCGCGGAGATGCCCGAGCTCGTGGCGGCGGCCGTCGCGATCTGCGCCCTCTGCGCGCTCGAATCGCTCTTGTCGGCCACGGTGGCGGACAACATGACCGTGGACCAGCACCACAACCCGGACCGGGAGCTGTTCGGCCAAGGGGTCGCGAACCTGGTGACGCCGTTCTTCGGCGGGATGCCGTCTTCGGGCGCGCTGGCGCGCACGGCGGTGAACGTGCGGTCGGGGGCCGCGGGGCGGCTCGCGTCGCTGACGCACGCGATCGTGCTGGCGCTCATGATGCTCGCGCTCGCGCCGCTGGTGGCGCACGTCCCCCTGGCGGCGCTCGCGGGCGTGCTCATCGCGACCTCGATCCGGATGATCGAGGTCGGCTCGATGCTGGCGCTGGCGCGGTCGACGCGCGCGGACGCGGCCGTCATGTGGCTGACGCTCGCGGCGACGGTGCTGTTCAACCTGGTGTGGGCCGTGGCCGTGGGCATCGCGCTCGCCGGGCTGCTGGCGCTGGGGCGGATCTCGCGGTCGGTCTCGGTCGAGGAGGAGCCGATCGAGCCCGCCGACCACCACGACGAGGAGGCGGCGCTGCTCCACGAGCACATCGTGGCGTACCGGCTCGAGGGCCCGCTGTTCTTCGCGGCGGCGCACCGGTTCCTGCTGCAGCTCCTGGACGTCGCCGACGTGCGGGTGGTGGTGCTGCGGATGAGCCGTGTGTCCACGATGGATGCCTCAGGGGCGAGGGTGCTCGCGGACGCGATCAAGCGCCTGGAGCACCGCGGCATAGCGGTCTACCTCTCGGGCCTCGAACCGGTGCACGCCAAACCGCTTGCGGCCCTGGGCATCCTGGAACCGATCTGGCAGCAGGGCCGGCTGTTCGAGCACACCAGCGAGGCCATCGCCGCCGCCCGCCAGCGCCTCAAGGCCGACGGGCTCCTAGAGCAGCTCGAAGCGGAGGCTGCCGCTGAAGTCGAAGCGGAGCGCCCATAGGCGGTCGGGCTGCCCGAGGTGCGTGCTGGTCTCGACGTCCTCGATGCGCACCGTGGCCGGGTCGACGCCGTGGAGGACGAGGGTGCCGCGCTCGCCGATCCAGGTGGCGCGGTCGCCCTCGGTCTCGGGCTTGATGCGGCTGATGAAGGACTCGACGAGCTCGGGCCCGGCGTCGAAGAGCTCGATGCCGTTCTCGGTCCAGGTGAACTTGCGCAGGAGCGCGCCGTCGCCGTAGGCGTCGATGTAGGCGTCGACGCCGTCGTCGGTGTAGACGAGCTCAGCGCGGGAGTCCTCGCCGACCTGCTGCTCGGCGCCTTCGACGGTGGGGACGGAGTGCCAGGCGGCGGAGGGGTGGACCTGCTCGTAGCGCTCGTCGCCGAAGTACGCGGCGGTGTATTCGCCGGCGCCGGGGTCGCACAGGAGCTGCTCGCCGTCGGCGGCGATGATGAACGACCCGAGGTCGAGGTGGTTGTGGGGCTCCATGTTGTAGCCGCCCTTGACCGCGAGCGACCACATCCGGCGGCCGAGCCGGCGGCGTTCGACGTACCAGCCGACGTCCGCGAGGAGGGTGCGTCCGGGCGCGATCTCGCCGCCGAGTTCGCGCCCCCATTCGAGGGTGCGGGTGAGGTGGGCCCAGCGGGCGCAGTAGTCGTCGGCGAAGGTGGGCGCGTGCTCGATCGCGGGGAGCGGGACGCCGAGCCGGTCGGCGAGCCGGGAGAGGAGCCCGGGCGGGAGCGACGGGTTGTCCTGGGCGTCGCCGAACGTCGCGAAGGACCGCGGGTAGAGCTGGACGTTCGCGGGGAAGGAGGCGATGGCCTCGGTCCCGGCGAGGAGGTCCTCGCCGGTGGCCTCGAGCCAGGCCTCGGCGAAGTAGGTGAAGTAGCCGAAGCCGTAGACCCAGTAGTCGATGCCTTCGACGCAGCCGCCGTCCGGCCCGAAGGAGAACAGATAGGCCTGGAGGGCGGGCAGGACGCGGCCGCGGACGACGTCGGTGTCGTAGCCGAGGGCGAGGGCGGCCATCCCGGCGGCGCCGGCGCACACGGCGGTCCAGTTGGAGAAGCGCTCCTCCCACCAGAACGCGTCCTCGGAGTCGAAGAACGGGTCGAGGACGCGGCGGCGGATCTCGGCTTCGACGCGCTCGGGGTCCTTCACGTCGTCGCGCAGCCGCAGGATCTCGGCGAGGGCCCCGGCGGTCTCGCAGGCGAAGAGGTCGACGCAGACGGCCGGGTCGCCCTCGTCCCAGTGCGCGGGGAGGGCCCAGGAGGGCTCGTCGCAGATGTCGGCGATGAGGGAGGAGAGGGCGGCGCCGTCGCCGACGAGCGCGAGGGCGGCGAGGTGGCGGCGGCGGGCGAAGTACTGGTTCTCGAACGGCAGCCGGCGGCCCGACTCGGCGTAGTCGGCGGCGAGGTCCGGGTCGAAGGCGGGCACGGGAAGCGCGGCGATCTCACGCAGCTCTTCGAGGAGTGCGGAACGGAGAAGGTCAGTCATGGCGCGGCCATTCCGGTTCGGGGAAGCGAGCGTAGCGAGCGGTCGGGTGGGGCGACGGGCGTGGGTCCGTCATTGACCGTCGCCTTTCCAAGGTGGCGTGGATCGAAGGCGGGGGTTCCTGCCGGGCTCAACGGTAACGCGGGCGCGCTTTCCGTCATAGACTCCCTCGTATGCGCATCGGGGAGCTGTCGGAGCGGACGGGCGTTCCGGCCGCCACCATCAAGTACTACCTGCGGGAGCACCTGCTCCAGGCCGGGGAGCACGGCGAGGGCAACACCGTCGAGTACGGTCCGGCCCACGTGCACCGGCTGACGCTCATCCGCGCCCTCTCGGAGACGGCCGGGCTGTCGGTCGCGCAGATCGGAGAAGTGCTGACTGTGCTTGGGCGCCACCCGGAGTCGGCGTTCCAGGCGCTCGGCGCGACCCTCGCGGCGACCCACCGGGACCCGAAGTTCTCGCTCGCGAGCGAGGGCACGACCGAGGCGGCCGAGCGCACCGTGGACCAGCTGCTGCACGAGTACGGCTGGGCCGAGGTGGCCCCGCCGAACTACCGGGACGCACTGGTCATCGCATTGAGCGCGTTCTACCGCTTGGGGAACCCCGATCCGCAGGAGGTGCTGGGGCACTACGCGGACGCGGCGGCGGCGCTGGCGTCGGCTGACATGGAGGCGATCGCGGAGGCGACCCGGGTCGACGGCGTGAACGTGGAGCAGGCGGTGGTGGCGACGGTGCTGGGCGAGACGGTGTTCGCGGCGCTGCGGCGCATCGCGCACGTGGCGGCGTCGGCCAAGACCCAGGCCGGGCAGGGGCCTTAGCGTCCGGCCCGACCAAGACCAAGATCGGACAAGGGCCATACGCCCGACCAAGACCGAGGCCGGACAAAGGGCCATACGCCCGACCAAGACCGAGGCCGGACAAGGGCGCTAGGAGGCCTGGCTGAGCCGCGGCAGGGCGCTGTCCGCCCCGCTTGCCCGCTCGCTTCGTCGCCGGTCCCCCCGATACGCACCCGGATGCCGCCTCGCCCAGGCTCCTCGACCCGGCCCTCGGGCACAATGGGTTCGTGAACCCGTCCGAGGCCCAGCGGCCCGCCTTGCGCATCGACCGCGATCCCGACCGCCCGAACCTGCTGCATCTCGTCGCCGACGAGGTCGTCCAGGCCACGGTCGACCTCGACGATCCGTCCTATCTGGATGCCGAGTACATGCAGCGGATCGCGTACCTCATCGACGCGATGGCCGAGCCGAAGCAGCCGCTGCGGGTCCTGCACCTGGGTGCGGGCGGGCTCGCGATGGCCCGGTACGTGGCGGCCACGCGGCCCGGCTCGTACCAGCAGGCGGTCGAGACGAACCAGGAGCTGGTCGCCCTCGTGCGGGCCGAGGCGCCGCTGCCGCGCGGCGTGAAGGTGAAGATCCGGCACACGGACGCGCGCGAAGCGGTCGAGGCCGCACCCGACGCGAGCTACGAGCTCATCGTGACCGACGTGTACGCGGGCGCCCGCGTGCCCGCGCACGTCACGAGCACCGAGTTCCTGCACGGCGCACGGCGGGTGCTGCGCGCGGGCGGGCACTACGCGGTGAACCTGTGCGACGGCGGCCAGATGAAGTTCCTCAAGCCGGCGCTCGCCGCGATGGGCGCGGTGTGGCCGCATGTCGCGGTCATGGCCGAGCCCGCGGTGCTGCGGGGCCGGCGGTTCGGCAACGTGGTCGCCGTGGCGGCCGACGTGGAGCTGCCGATCGCGGCGCTGCGCCGCCGCTGCGCGGGCGCGGCCTTCCCGTGCCGGGTGCTCGAGGGCACCGAGTTGAAGGAGTACATCGGCGGCGCTCCCCCGGCCACGGACGCGACCGCGATCCAGTCCCCGCCGCCCCCGCGCTCGCTCCGCAGCTTCTGAAGCTTCTGACACCGCCGCGCTCGCTTCGCCGGTTCGAGGCCGGCTCCGACCGCGTTTCGGTGTCGTACGCGCCGGCCACCATTGCAGCCGGGGGCGGGCAAAAACCCGAGAATGCCCCGCCTCTTGCACCCGCCGCCGCCCGGACCACCGGCGACTCGGCCGTTCGGACATTAAACCCGCTGGATAGTGGCCCTGTCTCCCTGCGCGTCCTCACTGTCCGTTACTGGACTGTGGAGCGACTCACAGAGGGCTTGGCGATTCGGGTCACCTTGCGTTAGCGTCGGCGCCTGTTCCGGTCGGGTCCTCAGGGCTCCCCCAGAGACCCACCCGTCCGGACCGCCGAGCCGCGCTCGCATGACGTCCGTTCCTCCCGGTCTTGGACGAAACACCGATGCGCGGGCCGGGGACCCAGCCGTGCCGCGTCCCCCAGTCACGTGGCGCATGGGGTGAATCCCGCTGCAGCTCCGCTGCGGCGGGTAGGGCGCTCTTCCCTGCCCGAACCCGACAGCTAACCCGGTAGGCGGCCGAGGAAGAAAGGCCACCTTGTGGCTCACGCCTGCTCTGAAACCGCACAACGTTCACGAACCAGCGCCATCCTTCGCCGCGTCGCCGCCTACACGGGGGTCACCCTCGCCACCGTCGGGCTCGTGACCGCATTCGCCGGCACGCACGCCGACGCGGCCGACATCGACTACACCTCCGCGTCCGCCGCCGAGATCGAAGACCACCTCACCGATCTCGAGACCCAGCGGGACGCCGCCGCCGCCGACCTCGAGGGCCTCCAGGCCCGGCTCGACGCGGCCCAAGCCGTCATCGACGCCGCAGCGGCCGAGTACGGTACCTCCAACGCGCAGCTCACCGTCGTCACCGCCGCGGTCGAATCCGCCGAGGACGACCTCGACGCGAAGGTCTCCAGCCTGGCGGCCTACGCGCAGGAACAGTCCGACAAGTACGAGGAGGCGCAGGACGCCGCCGAGGACGCCGAGACGCTCACTGCCGACATCAAGGCCGAGCAGCAGGAGATCGCCGGCCTCGACAAGCAGATCGACGAAGCCGAGAAGGCCCGCGACGAAGCCGAGGCCGCCGAGGCCGAAGCAGCTGCCGCCGCTGAAGCCGAGGCCGCCGCGACCAGCGAGGCGACCTCCAGCTCGGACTCCGGGTCGGACTCCGGCTCGACCGCGTCCTACAGCGCCGACGCCGCCACCGCGGCCGTCCAGTTCGCCAAGGACCAGCTCGGCGAGTCGTACGTGTTCGGTGCCGCCGGCCCCGACACCTGGGACTGCTCGGGCTTGATCGCGGGCGCCTACGGCGTCTCGGACATCTCGCTGACCCACTCGACCTGGACCATGTGGGACGAGACCAGCGCGATCGACCGCGGCGACCTGCAGCCGGGCGACCTCGTCTTCTACAACGGCCAGAACCACGTCGCCATGTACATCGGCGACGGCCAGGTCATCCACGCGCCCAAGCCGGGCGACGTCGTGAAGATCTCGGACCTCGACATGGGCATGTCCATCGACGGGTACCGCCGGGTCTGACCACCGAACGGCACGAACGAGCGTGGCCCGTCCCCAGTGGGGACGGGCCACGCTTGCGTTCGCCTCCGCCCGGGGCACCCGGGCCCGACGGCAGTGAGCCCGGGCGGGAAGTCGATCGGGCGGGGTCGGGCAGTCGGGAAGTCGGTCGGCATGATGCTGCCCCGCACCGCCGCACCGCGCCGCCTCGCCTCGCCTCGCCTCGCCTCGCCTCGCCTCGCCTCGCCAAGTCACGCTGCCACCCGTGAGGCCCCGCCTCCGCACCGCTCCGGACTCCGGATACGACGGGAGGGCCGGGGCTTTCGCCCCGGCCCTCCCGCTATCGGTCCTAGTGCTTACGCGGTCTTAACGCTTGCGCAGTCAAGCCGCTTCGGCCATGACCTGGTCGTTGGCCAGTTCCTTGAGACGGGCCAGCGCCTGGATCTCGAGTTGGCGGATGCGCTCGCGCGACAGGTGGAACCGGTGCGCGACCTCCGTGAGCGAGTGCTCGCGGCCGTCCTCGAGCCCGTAGCGGGCCTTGACGATCCCCGCCGAGCGCTCGTCGAGGTGATTCAGCATCATCTCGATGCGCTGGCGTTCCATGCCGGCGAGGACGACGTCCTCGGGGCTGGGCTCGTCGGAGTCGGCGACCAGGTCGCCGAGGTTGGTGTCGCCGTCGTCGCCGATCGGCGTGTCCAGCGAGACGGTGTCCTGGCTCCAGCGGATGAGCTCCCGGACCCGTTCGACGGTGACGCCGAGTGCGGCGGCCACCTGCTCGGGTTCGGGGTCGCCGCCGAGCTCACGGGTGAGCTGGCGGGTGACGTTGCGCATCCGGTTGACGTCCTCGACCAGGTGCACCGGCAGGCGCACCGTGCGCTCCTGCTGGGCGATCGCCCGGCTGATGGCCTGGCGGATCCACCACGTGGCGTAGGTCGAGAACTTGAAGCCGCGCTGGTAGTCGAATTTCTCGACGGCGCGGACCAGGCCCGTGTTGCCCTCCTGGATCAGGTCGAGCATCGGCATCCCGGAGCGGACGTACCGGCGGGCGATCGAGACGACCAACCGCAGGTTCGCCTTGATGAACTGCTCCTTCGCCTTCGCCCCGTCCTCGACCAGGCGCTTCAGGTCCTTCTCGGTGGCGTCGCCGAAGGTCTCCCCCTCGCCGAGCAGGTGCTTCGCGAACAGACCGGCTTCGACAGCCTTCGCCAAGTCGACCTCGGCGGCGGCGTCAAGCAGCGGCGTCTTCGAGATCTCATGCAGGTAAACACCCACAAGGTCTCGTTCCTCAGCGACCTCTTCGGTGGTGAGGGTGGGTGTTGTCGTTTGCTCCACGCTCAAGGTCTCCTCCAGCTTCCTCGTCCCCCGACACCGCGTGAACGGTGTACCAGTTACAACGACCGCTTCGTTGCGTGGAATTCCGTGTCCCGGTGTTCGATGCGCCACGGTTACGGAATCGATGCGAATCGGTGGCCTTAAGGCCTTCGCACCGTTTCGGGTACCCATTTTCATCGGCTAAGCTCGGTTCACGGCTTCCATCTCTGAGACGGGGGCGCGTCGCGCTCATGATGCCTCTGAGATGGAGATCACCTCACCTCGGCAGAGGCATGATGACCCGAGTCCTGGTCACGGTATCGTCTCCGGTCTGCTTCATCGCAAACCTTCAATCTCTAGGGGTACACGCGCCCTACCTTGAAAAAGTTGAGAGATCATCTTTTTGCGGCCCTAATCACTGCGATCCGGGCCGCAAAGGCGGCGACGCTCTGATACCCGCACCATAGCGGACGGTAGCGGTGACAAGCAACACCTTTCCCAGGCGTTGATGTCCGATTCCGAACACCTCTCGTTCTTCTCATTCTCCGCTCTCCAGCGGCCCACGGGGGCGCTTCCGGCGGCGTGCCTCGTAGATCACCTTCCGTGCCCCTTGCGCGTAGAGTTGGCCCGGTGACTGAAGAACGCCTAGTGTGGGTCGACTGCGAAATGACCGGCCTCGACCCGGAGACCGAAGCCCTCATCGAGATCGCCGTACTCGTCACGGAGCCCGACCTCACCCCTTTGGACACCGGACTCGACATCGTCATCGCCTGCGACGAGACGACTCTGGCGAACATGGGCGCGTTCGTCGCCGACATGCACGCCAAGTCCGGGCTCACCGACGAAGTGCGGGCATCGCCGGTCTCGCTGGCCGAAGCCGAGGACACGGTCCTGGAGTACATCAAGCAGCACGTGCCCGAAGCGCGCACGGCCCCGTTGTGCGGCAACTCGATCGCCACGGACCGCACGTTCATCACCAAGTACATGCCGCGACTGGACGACCACCTCCACTACCGGATGATCGACGTCTCCTCCATCAAGGAGCTCGCCCGGCGCTGGTACCCGCGCGTCTACTACAACCAGCCGCCCAAGGGCCTCGCCCACCGCGCGCTCGCCGACATCCTCGAGAGCGTGCAGGAACTCGAGTACTACCGGCGCACGGTGTTCGTACCCCTGCCCGGACCGAGCAGCGACGAGGCCAAGGCCGCAGCCGCGGACGTCGCCCGCGCCGCCACTGAGACGGCCGACACCGAACCCCGTTGACACGAACACCGGGAGCTTGGCTATGATTGTCGCCGGTCCCAGGTTTTTCCTGCGGTACCGGTCTTGGTGGTCGTAGCTCAGCTGGTAGAGCACCTGGTTGTGGTCCAGGAGGTCGCGGGTTCAAGCCCCGTCGGTCACCCCAAGTCGAAAGGCCCCGTGAGCAGGCGTCAGCCGCTTACGGGGCCTTTCGCCTTTGCCTTGAAGCCGGCGGCTACGGCCGGTGCCGCAGCACCGGCCGTAGCACAACGGTTCAGCCCTGGTTCCGCTTGCGGCGCAACCGCTCACGGCGCTTTCGCTCCTCGGCCGGGCGGATGATGTTCCGCTCGGCCACGGTCAGCACCGAGGCGACGACGCCCAGCGGGATCACGACCCAGAGCGGCCAGAAGTACTGGTGGCTGCCCGTCAGGAAGAAGACGAACCCCCAGACGCCGGTGACGATGCCGATCGGGATCGAGACGCCCGCCCACAGCCACTTGATCCATTCGGGAGTGGGGAGCTTGTCGGACACGTGCGCGTCCTCTTGGGCCTGCAGGACGCGCTGGTACGCCGGCAGGTCCGCCAGGACGACCTCGGTCTCACCGACGGTCTTGGCCGCCATGAGGATGTCGACGCGCTTCTCGTACTCCTCGAGGTCGATGTAGCCCTGGTCCACGGCGGAGCGCAGAATCTCGGTCAAGGAAGCGCGTTCGGCGTTGCCGACCCGCAGCTCGCGGTCGGCGCCGAAGCGTTCGAGGGAGGACATTCGTTGGGCTCCTAGGGGGGCGGGGAGTCGGTTCAGTGCCAGTCGTGGCCGCGGCGCTCGCGCCGGGGCCCGTCGTCTTCGTCGTCTTCGTCGTCATCGCCCCAACGGCCGCGGTTGACCAGTTGCACGAACGTGGCGATGGAGAGGCCCATGATCGGCCAGACCGGCCAGAAGCTGCCGTAGTACCCGGAGGAGACCGCGCCGGCCAGCCAGATCAGGGTGCAGATGCCGCCGACGAGGACCAGCGCCCTGAGGGCGGGGACTTCGTGGAACCAGTTGCGGCCGCGGGGCGCCCGCTCGGCCTTGGCGTTCACGGCGGCGGGCCCGGCGGGGACGACCTCGCCCTCCTTCGGGCGGCCGCCGGGGAGGTCGTCGAAGATGAGGTCGAGCTCGGCGTTCGTCTTGGCCTCGTAGGCGGTCTTGGCGCGCTCGTCGAACTCGACGAGGTCGATACGGCCTTCGTCGAGAGCGGCCTGCAACTGCGCGATCGCCAGTTCGCGGTCGGCGTTCGAGATGCGCAGCTTGCCGTGGTCTTCGGTCACGCTGCCAATTATGGCACCGGGATCCTATTCGGCGCGAGCCGCGCTCGCGACCGCGTCGCCCAGTTGTTCGACGCCGCCGTCCGGGGCGGTGAGGACCCAGACGCCGTCCTCGCAGAGCGCGATGGTGTGCTCGACGTGCGCGGCGATCGAGCCGTCGTCGGTCACGATGGTCCAGCCGTCCGCCAGTTCAGCGGTCTCCTCCGAGCCGAGGGTGATCATCGGCTCGATCGCCAGGGCCATGCCCGGGCGCAGCTTCGGGCCCTCACCGGGGCGGCCGTAGTTGAGGATGTGCGGGTCCTGGTGCATCTCGGTGCCGATGCCGTGCCCGCCGAAGCCGGTCACGATGCCGTACTCGCCGGAGTGGTCGACCGAGTGCTCGATGGCGGCGGAGATCCCGCCGAGGCGCTTCGCGGTCGCCGCGGCCTTGATCCCGGCCCACATGGCGGCCTCGCAGGCCTCCCGCAGGGCCGTCAGCTCAGGGGCGACCTGGCCGATCTCGATGGTGATCGCCGCGTCCCCGTGCCAGCCGTCGACGATCGCGCCGACGTCGACCGAGAGGAGGTCCCCTTCCTTGAGGACCGCGTCCTCGGAGGGGATCGCGTGCACGACCTGCTCGTTCACCGACGAGCAGATCGAGCCCGGGTAGGGCCCGTTGCCGATGTCGTAGCCCTTGAAGGACGGCACGGCCCCGCAGTCGCGGATCACGTGCTCGGCGATGCGGTCGAGTTCCGCCGTCGTCACGCCCGGCCCGGCCGACTCGCGCATGGCCTGGTGGACCTCGGCCACGACGAGGCCGGCGGTCCGCATCTTGCGGATCTGCTCGGGCGTCTTGTACTGGATCTGCTGGCGACGGCGAAACACGGTGGCTATTCCGCGGCGCCGATGGCGTTCAGGGCGCGCTCGGTGACCTCGGCGACCTCGCCGATCGCGTCGATCCGCACGAGCTTGCCCTGGGCCTCGTAGTAGCCCACGAGCGGCGCGGTCTGCTCCGCGTAGACCTTGAGGCGGTTCTTGATCGTCTCGGGCTGGTCGTCCGTGCGCTGGTACAAGTCCTCGGAGTCGGGATCCGCGGGCGGGTCGAACTCCAGGTGGTAGACCTTGCCGGTCGACTTCGAGACGCGGCGCCCGGACAGGCGGCGCACGACCTCGTCGTCACTGGCGACCAGCTCCAGGGCCAGGTCGAGGGTCGCGCCCGCCGCTTCGAGGACCCGGTCGAGGACCTTGGCCTGCTCGGTGTTGCGGGGGTAGCCGTCGAGCAGGAAACCGCCCTTGGCGTCGTCCTCGGCCAGCCGGTCGGCCACCATCTCGTTGGTGACCTCGTCGGGCACGAGGTTCCCCGCGTCCATGTACTCCTTGGCCTTCAGCCCCAGCGGCGTGCCGCCGGAGACGTTGGCGCGGAAGATGTCGCCGGTCGAGATCTTGGGGACGCCGAGCCGCTCGGCGATGATCTCCGCCTGGGTGCCCTTGCCGGCCCCGGGCGGGCCTACGAGTACCAGTCGCACAGTTGTTCCTCCCGTGTGGTGCCTATGAAGATGTTCCTGCGTCAGCGGAGGAAGCCTTCGTAGTGGCGCTGCATCAGCTGGGACTCGATCTGCTTGACCGACTCCAGGCCGACGCCCACCATGATCAGCACCGAGGTACCGCCGAACGCGAATGTCGCGAACAGCTGCTCGTTACCGAAAGCGATGATGGCCAGATTGGGAAGGATAGCGATGATGGCCAGGTACAGCGAGCCCGGGAAGGTCAGGCGTGACAGGACTCGCTGCAAGTAGGTCGCGGTGGGCTTGCCCGGGCGCACGCCGGGGATGAACCCGCCGGCCTTCTTCATGTTCTCAGCGACGTCGTCGACCTTGAAGGTGATCGAGACGTAGAAGTAGGTGAAGAAGATGATCAGGAGCGCGTACAGCGAGATGTAGACCCACGAGCCCTGGTTGAGCAGGTACCGGTCGATGAACTGCACCCACGACGAGTCGCTGTTCTGGTTGAGCTGGCGGAACAGCGTCGGGATGTACAGCAGCGAGGAGCCGAAGATGACGGGCACGACGCCGGCCTGGTTGACCTTGAGCGGGATGTAGGTCGAGGTGCCGCCGTACATCCGGCGGCCGACCATCTTCTTGGCGTACTGCACCGGGATGCGGCGCTGCGACTGCTCGATGAAGATGACCGCCACCATGATCACGATGCACAGACCGATGATCACGCTGAACATGAACCAGCCCTCGGACTTCTGCAGGGACCAGAACTGGCCCGGCATCTGCGCCGCGATGGAGGCGAAGATCAGGAGGCTCATGCCGTTGCCGATGCCACGCTCGGTGATCTGCTCGCCGAACCACATGATGATCGCGGTGCCCGCGACCATGACGGCCACGACGGCCACGATCGTCATCCAGTACGGGATGTTCGCGTCCGTGGCGGACAGGTCCGGCAGGATGTCGTCCGGGCACTGGGTCTGGAACAGCACGCCCGAGCGGGCCAGCGCGATGTAGCTGGCGGCCTGGAGCAGGGCGAGGCCCAGCGTCAGGTACCGGGTGTACTGGGTGATCTTGACCTGGCCGGGCTGGCCCTCCTTGCGGAGCTGCTCAAGCCTGGGGATCACCACGGTCAGCAGCTGCATGATGATCGACGCGGTGATGTACGGCATGACGCCGAGCGCGAAGACCGAGAGCTGGAGGAGCGCTCCACCGGTGAACAGGTTCAGGAGCCCGAAGACGCCGGCCTCGTCGGTCGGCCTCATGTTGAGGCAGGACTGCACTGCCGCGTAGTCCACACCGGGACTCGGCACCTGCGCACCCAGACGATACAGTCCGATGATCATCAAGGTGAACAGGATCTTCTTGCGCAGATCGGGGGTCCGAAACGCGCTGATGAAGGCGGAGAGCAATGCGGTTCCTCCTGAACAAGACCCCCTGGCGGGGCCCATGGTGTTGCGGGGCAACACCTTTCGTTACCAGTGGGCGTGTGTAGTTCGTAGCGAGAGCGTCACACGCCCGAGGCAGACGGTGGTCCTCGCCATGGGAGCCTAGCAGGCGCATTCGGACGCAGAGTATTCGGCATTCATCACGACGAAACGGGCCGGAGTTTCCTCCGACCCGTTTCGCAGATCTCTTGTTCTAACAGGGAAGACCTGGCGGTTACTCGCCCAGGGCCTCGCCGGTCTTCTTGTCCACCACGGTGGCCGTGCCACCGGCGGCGGTGATCTTGGTGAAGGCGGAGGAGGAGAAGGCGTGGGCCTTCACGTCCAGCTTGACGCCTTCGAGCTCGCCGGAGCCGAGGACCTTGATGAGCTCCTTCTTGTTGAGGACGCCCACCTCGATCAGCTGCTCGGGGCCGACCTGGCCGCCCTCGGGGAAGAGCTCCGCGAGGCGGTCGAGGTTGACCACGGTGTAGACGAGCTTGTTGTGCGGCTTGAAGCCCTTGAGCTTCGGCAGGCGGATCTGGAGCGGCTGCTGGCCACCCTCGAATCCGGCCGGCACGGTCTTGCGGGCCTTGGTGCCCTTGGTGCCGCGGCCGGCGGTCTTGCCCTTCGAGCCCTCACCGCGACCCACGCGGGTCTTGGCCTTCTTGGCGCCGGGGGCCGGCTGCAGGTCATGAATGCGAATAGCCATGACTACTCAACCTCCTCGACGTCGACCAGGTGGCGGACACGGTGGACCATGCCGCGGTACTGCGGGAGGTCCTCTTTGAAGACGGTCTGGCCGATCTTGCGAAGGCCGAGCGTCTGGATGGTCGCACGGGCCTTCGGCTTCTCGCCGATGACCGACTTGTGCTGGGTGATCTTCAAACGTGCCATGTCGATACCCCTACGCCTTCGCGGCCGCGGCGGCCTCGGCGCGGGCGCGCAGCAGACCCTGGGGAGCGATGTCCTCCAGCGCCATGCCGCGGCGGGCCGCGACGGCCTCCGGGGACTCGAGGGCCTTGAGCGCGGCAACCGTCGCGTGGACGATGTTGATCGCGTTCGAGGAGCCCAGGGACTTCGACAGGATGTCGTGAATGCCGGCGCATTCGAGCACGGCGCGCACGGGACCACCCGCGATGACACCGGTACCCGAGGAGGCGGGCTTCAGGAGCACCTTGCCGGCCGCGTCTTCACCGAAGACCTCGTGCGGGATGGTGCCGCCGATGCGGGGGACCGTGAAGAAGTTCTTCTTGGCCTCCTCGACGCCCTTGGCGATGGCCGCGGGAACTTCCTTGGCCTTGCCGTAGCCGACACCGACGTTGCCGTTGCCGTCGCCGACCACCACGAGGGCGGTGAAGGCGAAGCGACGGCCGCCCTTGACGACCTTGGCGACGCGGTTGATGGTGACTACGCGCTCGACGTGCGGGGACTTCTCGGCGCGGTCGCGACCGCGACCGCCGTCACGGCCACCGCGTCCGCCTCCGGCGCCACGACCGCCACCGCCGCGGCGGTCGCCGCCGGCGGCGGCGCCGTCACGGCTGCCGGCCGCTTGCTGTTGATCAGCCACGAGACTGATTCCTTTCGTTCGCTCAACGCCAGCCCGAAACCGGGCTGACTCGCATACTGTGCCCTTTGCGGGCCTTCGGCCCTGGGCGTCCAGATTCAAGACCTGGGGACGCTGCGCCTAGGCGCAACCTCTCGATTATGCCTGGTCAGGGGTGCATCGGCGAACGGCGGGGTCGGGCTGAGGCCGGGGACACAGCCGGACCGCCGCCGGCGCTGCGCAGAACGTCGGCGGCGGTCCTTGAGGTGAGGACGGAACCTAGAGCCCGGTCACGTCCCACTGCTGGTTGGCGGCACCGGTGCAGGCGCTCTGGACGATGGCGGCGTTGTTGGCGGTCGAGGCGGCCTGGAGGCAGAGCCCGGAGTGCTGGGCGACGATGGCGTAGTTGCCGTTCGCGGAGGCGCGCAGGGAGAAGCGCTGGTTGCCGCCGGCCCAGCAGCCCCACTGGCCGACGGGGGCGCCGTTGGCGGTGGCCTCGTCGAGCACGTCCCAGCACTTGCCGGTGGCGGTGTTGGAGACGGCGCCGACCTTGGAGCCGGGGTAGACCGGGTCGAAGGTGAAGGCCTGGGGCGCGCCGTTCCAGCAGTCGTACTGGATGAGCCTGGTGCCGTCGGTGCCCGAGCCGCTGGGCACGTCGATGCAGCGGCCGGAGGCGGCGTTGACGAACTTGGTGCCGTAAGGGCTGCCGTCCTCGCTGCCGACGACGCCCTGGACCGTGCCCGCGGCGGCGTCGATGTTGAGGGTCGAGTACCAGGTGAGGGTCATGCTGGTGTTGCTGGGGAAGCTGATGGGGAGCCAGACGTACTCGCTGTCCATGGGCTTGCCGCCCCATTGCGGTCCCCAGCGGTCGCCCATGTAGAGGTAGCTGGTGCCGCTGGTGCCCTGCACGGTGGTGACGAAGGTCGGCTGGGAGCCGTAGGTGGTGCCGTTCCCGGCGTTGGTCCAGCCCGACCACGTGCCCTCGGGGAAGTTCGTGGTGGTGGCGTACTTGGTCTGGTTGGCGTTCCAGCCGGTGGCGCCGGAGGTCACCAGGAAGTAGACCCCGTTGCGCTGGAACACGGCCGGGGCCTCGCGGTGGAACCCGTCGAAGACGTGGACGAGCTCGTCGATGGCGAGGTAGTCGGGGGTGAGCCGGTAGACGTTGAGGTCGTAGTTCACGTCGGCGGCGGAGATGAGGTAGCCGGTGCCGTCGGTGTCGACGAAGAGGGTCATGTCGCGGGAGTCGTAGCCGGCGGGCCGGAAGGAGCCCTGGTAGTCGTAGTCGCCGTCGACGGTGTCCGAGACGGCCACGGCCACTTCGGCATCGCCGTAGTCGACGCCGTTCTCCTTGTGGGCCCAGAGGACGTACTTGTCGGTGGCGGCGTTGTAGATGACCTTGGGCCGCTCGATGTTGGCCGGGGAGAGGTCGGGGTCGGACTCGGCGCTGAGGATGTCGTTCTCGAACGTCCAGTTCACGAGGTCGGTCGAGGAGTACATGCTGACCTGGTCGAAGAGGTAGTCGTCGCGCTGCTCGCCGACGAGGTAGTAGGTGTTGCCGACCTTGAGCATGCCGCCGCCGTGGGCGTGCATGAGGTTGCCGGAGGTGTCGGTGATGGTCTGGCCGTTGTCGAACGCCACGGGCGCGCCCGCCGCGGGGGCCGGGGCGGCGAGGCCGATGGCCGTGGTCGCGAGGGCGGTCGCGGCGGCGAGGGCGCCCAGCCGCTTGCTTGCTGACATCGTCGTCTCCTTCACGAGCACCCCCGGGGATGGAGGTGCGATCGAATCATTTCGATATTTCCACAGATTCGCCCCCTTGTAAAGACCCTTTGTATAACCGGCATAAGAACAAGGAATTTCATGTTTCGCGAGAACTCGATAAAGTTACTCCGCCGTCGTCCCCCGAACGAGTGGGTATTTCTGTCGGCAATTCGACTCCTTGCACACCACATTGTCACCGCGAGTTGCCCGATTCAATCGGAAACGCACGACCTGCGGCGAATTCCTTATCGCGCAAAAAGGACATTTGACCGCGCGCGATGACTGAACGTAACAGAGACGTAAGCCTGCGGGACCCCATCACCAGGTGAATCTCCGCTAGCGTAGTGAGTGCAACCCGTTCAGTCACAGCAAGATCCGCAGGCGACGGCGCTCCCGCGGCCCCTTCCCATAGCGATCCCCAGACCCGAATTCCATACGCACGACCTCCTCTATTGAGGACGAGTCGGTGCGTCTATCCGTCGTGCCCAATGGAGGCTTATCAAATGCATCGGCACCGGCCGCCGATAAAGCGGCTCGCCCGATTCTCAGTCGTCGGAGCCACCTGTTTCGCAATACAGGCGGGGATACTCCTCGCCCTCAGCGAGGCCGGCGTCCCGGACACGGCCGCCAATGCGGCCGGGTTCCTCGCCTCGGCGCAGGTCAACTTCCTGCTGAGTTCCGCCTTCACCTGGGCCGACCGCCGCCTCCCCGGACCGGGGGCGCGGCCCGTCGCGGCGCGCTGGGCCTCCTTCCAGGTCACCGTCGCGATCAGCCTGGCCTGCAACACCGGCGTGTTCGCGCTCGTCTCGCGCTTCGCGCCCTCGGTGGCGGCCGCGGCCGTGGCCGTGTGCGCCGGGGCCCTCCTCACCTACCTCGCCAGCGACCACCTCGTCTTCCGCCGCCGCAAGGCGGCTCCGACCGACCACATTGGAGACTCCCTTGACGATCATCGCCGACCAGCCGCAGCACTCCCCGGTCCGAACGGCCGCACCACCGCCGACTGACGGCATCGCCGTCGTCATGCCCGCCTTCCGCGAGGAGGCGAACGTCGCCGGCACAGTGCAGGACTTCCTGTCCACTCTTGTCCGCGAAGGCATCCCGCACGCCGTCATCGTCGTCGACGACGGCAGCGACGACCGCACCGGAGCGATCATCGACCGGCTCGCCGCGGCCCACCCCGCCCGCGTCATCGCCGTCCACCACGAGCACAACCAGGGCTACGGCGCCGCCGTGCGCACCGGACTCGAGACCGCCCTGCGCCGCACCGGGTTCCGCGAGATCCTGCTGACCGACGCCGACCGCCAGTTCCACGCCGAGGACCTGGTCCGCCTGCGCGAGTTCAAGAGGGAGGAGCGCGCCGACGCGGTCATCGGCTACCGCCGCCAGCGCGCCGACCCGTGGCGCCGCCGCCTCAACGCCAAGGTGTGGACCCTGCTGTGCAAGACGCTGCTGCAGGTCCCCGGCCGCGACGTCGACTGCGCCTACAAGCTCATCGACCGCTCGCTCCTCCAGGACCTGCGGCTCAGCGGCGAAGCCGCCGCGATCTCCCCCGAACTCCTGTGCCGCATCAGCGGCGACGGCGCCCGCATCGTCGAGCACCCCGTCGAGCACTACCCGCGCGAGCACGGCGAGCAGACCGGCGCGCGCCTCTCCGTCGTCGCCAAATCCCTCATCAGCCTCGCGGTCGTCTACGGCCACATGGTCCGCGACGCCCGCCGCCTCGGCTGGGTCCGCCGCCTCGCCTCGCCCAAAGACCCCGGCGCGGCCCTCATCGCCCTCGCCGCCTGCGTCGCCGCGGTCGCCGCGTACCTCTACTTCGCCGACCACGGGTACCTCCTGGCGTACAAGGACGCCAACTCGCACCTGCTCATCGCCCGGCGCGTCGTCGACAGCCCCACGGCCGGGCTCGCCCAGCTCGGCGGCGTCTGGCTGCCGCTCCCGCACCTGCTCTCCGCCCCACTCGCGACCTGGGAGGCCCTGTACCTCAACGGGTTCGCCGGGGCGTTCGTCTCCATGGCCTCCTACGTGGTCGCCGTGCGGTTCCTGTTCGCCCACGCCCGGTCGCTCTCGGGCCACTGGGCCGGCGGCCTCACCGCCGCAGGGCTCTTCGCGCTCAACCCGAACGTCCTGTACCTCCAGGCCACGGCCATGACCGAGCTGCTGCTGTTCGCATGCGCGATCGTCGCACTGCACTACCTGCACGAGTGGTGCACCGAAGGCCGCCTGCGGGACCTCTCCCTGGCCTCCGGCGCGGTCTTCGCCGCGACCCTCACCCGCTACGAGGGCTGGATCCTCTGCGCCGTCGCCGGCGCGATCGTCGCCTACGCCTCGCTGCGCCGCCACCGCCGCTACTCGCACACCGAAGGCTCGGTCGTCGTGTTCGGGTTCATCGCCGGCGCCGGGATCATCGGCTGGCTGGCCTGGAACCTCGCGATCTTCGGCGACCCGCTGAACTGGAAGTCCGGCGAGTACGGCGACTCCTCGCTGTGGGTCTCCGAAGGCGAGGCCAACGTCGGCTCGCTGCCGACCGCCGCCGAGACGTACGGCCTCGCGTCCCTGCACAACCTCGGGATCGCGACGGTCGCCTTGGGCGTCGCCGGGCTCATCCTCTACGCGGTCCAGAAGCGGCTGCGGTCGCGGGCGCTCGTGCCCTACGCCATGCTCGTGTTCGCGCCGTTCTTCGTGTGGGCGCTCTACAGCGGCGAGCGGCCCCTCCACGTCAAGGAGGTCATGGGCGCGCTCTACAACGTGCGCTTCGGGCTCATCATGCTCATCCCCGCCGCCGTCTTCGCCGGGTTCCTCATCGGGACGCTCGCCAAGCGCCTCCCCGGGCGGCGCCTCGCCGCCGGGACCCTCGCCGCGGCCGCCGTCGCGGGCGCCACGGTGGCCGTCGACGGCGCGGTCACCCTCGACGAGGCCGTCGAGTACCGCGCCAGCGGCTGGGAGGTCGACAACGCCGCCGTCTCCGCGTGGCTGCGCGAGCACCACGACGGCGGGACCACGCTCATGATGTCCTTCGAGAACGAGTCGGTGACCTTCGAGTCCCAGGTCCCCACCGGGTCCCTCGTCTACGAAGGCTCCTACCGGATCTGGGAGGCGTCGCTCGCCGACCCGCACGCGGCGGGCGTCGAATGGATCTACATGCGCGCGACCCCGGGCAGCGAGGACGACGTCTGGGAGGCCCTGTGGGGCACCGAGGTCCTCGCCGACCACTACGAACTGGTCTACGACGAAGGCGACCGCCTCGTGTACCGCGCCGAGGACGGAGGCGCCGCGTGAACCCCGACGCCCCGCCCTCCGGCCTCAGCGCCCAGCGGCTCCTCTCCCCCGGCCAGGCCGGCCTCGCGATCGGCGTCGTCGGCTTCATCGCCGCCGCGATCGCGCTCGACCTGCTCACCGGCTTCGGTCCCGGCCCGCTCCAGTGGGCCCAGGGCGGCATGTTCGCCCTCATCCTGCTCTACCTCGCCGTGATCGGGTTCAAGCTCGCGATGGTCCTCGGCTCCGGCCGGTCCACCGCGATGCGGTTCGAACCCGGTGCGCTGCAGACGTTCCCCGACTCCGAACTGCCCCGGTACACCGTCCTCGTGCCGCTGTACCGCGAAGCGGCCGTCGTCCCCGGGCTCGTCCGGCGCCTCTCGGCCCTGGACTACCCGGCCGACAAGCTCGAGATCCTGCTCCTGGTCGAAGCCGACGACGGCGAGACCCGGACCGCCCTCGCCGCGCAGGGCCTCGGCCCGGCCTTCAGGACGGTGGTCGTGCCCGACACGCTGCCGAAGACGAAGCCCAAGGCGTGCAACGTGGGCCTGGCCCAGGCCACCGGCGAGCTCTGCGTCATCTTCGACGCCGAGGACCGGCCCGATCCCGATCAGCTGCGCAAGGCGGCGCTGGCGTTCCGGGTGCTGCCCGACCGGGTGGTGTGCGTGCAGGCCGAACTCCAGTACTGGAACCCGTGGACGAACTGGCTGACGCGGTGCTTCTCGGCCGAGTACGCCACGAACTTCAGCCTGACCCTGCACGGCATGGACCGGCACCGGCTGGCGATCCCGTTGGGCGGCACGTCGAACCACTTCCGGATCGACGCGCTGCGCGACCTCGGCGGCTGGGACCCGTTCAACGTCACCGAGGACGCCGACCTCGGCATCCGCATCGCCCGCCGCGGCTGGGACGTGCGCATGTTCGTCTCGGTCACCGAGGAGGAGGCGAACTCCCGCCTGGGCAACTGGATCCGCCAGCGCAGCCGCTGGATCAAGGGGTACATGCAGACGTGGCTGGTGCACTCGAGGGAGCCGGTGAAGCTGTGGCGGGAGCTGGGGACCCGCAAGACCCTTGCGATCCATCTGACGCTGGGGTTCTCGACGGTGACGACGCTGGTGAACCCGCTGATGTGGGCATTGACGCTGTCGTACTTCGTCTTCGGGCCGCAGTGGATGGAGCCGCTGTTCCCGCCGGTAGTCCTTTATGGAGGGATGTTCGCGATGATCGCGGGCAACGCCCTCATGTGCTACGCGCTGATGCTGGGCTGCCTCAAGCGGGGGCTGTACGCGGCGGTGCGGGCGATGCTCACGGTGCCCCTGTACTGGGGGTTGATGAGCGTGGCGGCGTACAAGGCGCTCGGGCAGCTGCTGCAGCCCAGCAAGCGCCATTTCTGGGAGCTGACCGAACACGGGTTGGACACATCGGACGAGGTGGATGCGGAGGTCGTACGTGCTCGGTGAACGCTTGGGCCGCTTGACGGTCGGAGCGCTGGTGGGAGCCGCGCTGCTGGTGGTGCCGGGGGGAGCGCAGGCCGCGCCCCCGGTGGAGTTCGAGAAGCTGCTCGTCGTCGGCGGGCTGGAGGAGCCGACCGCGTTCCGGTTCACGCCGGACGGGGACGTGCTGATCGCGGAGAAGAACGGGGCGATCCAGCTCCTGCACGACGGCGTGCTGCACGAGCACCCGCTGATCGAGCTGGCCACGGCCGGCTCTGACGAGCGGGGGCTGCTGGGGATGGAGCTGGACCCGGACTTCGCGGTCAACGGGTACGTGTACGTGGGGTACACGGCGGCGGACAACCTGGACCGGTTGAGCCGCTTCACGATGACCGGGCACGCGATCGACCCGGGCTCGGAGCTGGTGCTGCTGCAGTCGCAGCAGGACGCGAACGTGTTCCATCACTCCGGGAGCGTCAAGTTCGGTCCGGACGGGAAGCTGTACTGGACCCTCGGGATGAACACGAACAACCAGAACCCGCCGAACCTGGGCAACGTGCACGGCAAGATGCACCGGATCAACGCCGACGGCTCGATCCCGCCGGACAACCCGTTCGCGGACACGCCGGGGGCGGAGCCTTCGGTGTGGGCGTACGGGCTGCGGAACTCGTTCCGATGGGACTTCGTCCCCAGTGGACCGAACGCGGGGAGCATGCTGGCCGGCGACGTGGGCGGCTCGGAGTGGGAGGAGCTCAACCTCATCGAGCGCGGCGCGAACTACGGCTGGCCGCACGTGGAGGGGGTGTGCGCGGACTGCCCGTACGCGCAGCCGGTGTACGCCTACCCGCACACGGCGCCGCCCGCGAGCGCGGGCTCGATCTCGGCGGTGGAGGTGTACGAGGGCGGGCTGCTCGGCGAGGAGTACGAGCAGGCGGTGTTCTTCGCGGACTACACGCTCGGGTTCGTGAAGTACCTGGTGATGGACGAGGCCTTCGAGTCCGTGGTGTCGGTGCACGACTTCGACACCGAGGCGGGGACGCCCGTGGAGTTGCAGACCGGGCCGGACGGGGCGCTGTACCAGTTGAACATCTACCCCGGAGAGCTGTACCGGATCGCGCCCTCGGGCGGGAACCGGACGCCGGTGGCGCAGGCGGCGGCGACCCCGGACAACGGCTACGCGCCCTTGGAGGTCGAGTTCTCCTCGGCGGGCTCCGCGGACGCGGACGGGGATGCGCTGACCTACGCGTGGGACTTCGGCGACGGGGCGGCCTCAGCTGAGGCGGACCCCGTGCACACCTACACCGAGGACGGGGTCTACCAGGCGGTGCTCACGGTCTCGGACGGCGAGAAGTCGGCGCAGTCCACCGTGGAGATACAGGTGGGGAACACCCGGCCCGAGGCGGTGGTGCTCACGCCCGAAGCGGGCCTGACGTACGACGGGGGCGACGTCGTGTCATTCTCGGGCTCGGCCCAGGACCCCGAGGACGGGGCGCTCGACGCGGCCTCGCTGTCGTGGACGGTGCAGTTCCACCATGCCGACCACGTGCACCCGTTCTACGGACCGGCCGAAGGCGCCTCGGGGCAGATCGAGATCCCGACCGCGCCGCACGGCGGGGACAACACGTTCTACCGGATCGCGTTGACCGCCACGGATGCCGGGGGCCTCACCGACACCGCGTACGTCGACGTGCACCCGAACACCGTCGAAGTCGCGATCGCCACCGACCCTGCGGGGCTGGAGTTCACGCTCGACGGGCGCCCGCTCGCATCGGCGACGAAGCGGATGGTCGTGGGCACCGAGTACGTGCTGGGCGCGGAGTCGCCGCAGTACGCGGACGGCTCCAGGTTCCGCTTCTCCGGCTGGTCGACGGGGGCCGAGCAGCAGCACGTGTTCACCGTGCCGGGCGAGGACACGGCGGTGACGGCCCAGTTCGAGGAGCTGCCGTACCCGCCGGAACCGTGGGAGTCCACCGATGTCGGGGAGCGGACCCAATTGGGGCTCAGCAGCTTCGACGACGGCGAATTCACGGTGACCGGCGCGGGCTGGGACATCTGGGGCGCGACCGACGAGTTCCACTTCGCGCACCGGCCGCTCACCGGGGACGGGTCGATCACGGCCAGGCTGACGTCGCAGGGGAACACGAACCCGTGGGCGAAGGCCGGAGTCATGATCAAGGAGTCCACCGATGAGGGCGCCACGTACGCGTCGATCGCGGTGACCCCTGAGCACGGCGCGCACTTCCAGGCGGACTTCGGGACCGACGGCGGCGGCTTCGCGTACACCGAAGGCAGCGCCTGGCTGCGGCTGACGCGGGCCGGGGACGAGTTCACCGCGGAGCTTTCACCCGACGGCGTGGCGTGGACGGTGATCGGCTCGGCCGCGGTGCCCATGTCCGCGAGCGCGCAGGTCGGCCTGTTCGCGACCGCGCACGACAACACGCAGTTCTCCACGGCGGTCTTCGACTCGGTCGCGGTCGCGGCGGCGGACCCGGAGTTGACGTGTGAGGACGTGGGCGACCCGGCCATCGCGGGCTCCGCGTCGTTCGACCCCGAAGGCACGCTGACGATGACCGGCGCGGGCGACGACATCTGGGGCGACGCGGACCAGTTCCACTACTGCCACAAGGAGCTCGCGGGCGACGGCGAGATCATTGCCCGCGTGGCGTCGCTGGAGGACACGAACGACTGGGCCAAGGCCGGCGTGATGATCAAGACCGCGCCTGAGGAGGGCGCGGACTACGCGGCGGCCATGGCGACCGCCGCGGAAGGGGTCCATTTCCAGACCGGTTTCGATCGCGATGTGAACGGCCCGGTCACCGACGCACCGGTGTGGGTCCGACTCGTACGGGAGGGAACGACCGTCACGGCCTACCACTCCGCGGACGGCCTGGCCTGGGAGCCGTTCGCCAGCGCCGCGCTGGAGGGCCCAGCGACGGTAGGCCTGTTCGTGACCTCCCATGACGGGAGCGAGGCGGCCACGGCCGTGTTCGACTCGATCGCCTTCCGGGACGACGCGCCGGCGGTCCCCGAGCCGTGGTCGTGCGCCGACGTCGGGAACCCGAGGATGCCCGGCGACGCCGTGTACGACGGCGGGACCTGGACCGTGGTGGGCGCCGGCGACGACATCTGGGGCGATGCGGACCAGTTCCACTACTGCCACCAGCCGCTCGCGGGCGATGGTCAGATCACGGCCCGGGTGGTCTCGCAGGAGGACACGAACGACTGGGCCAAGGCCGGGGTGATGATCAAGTCCAGCACTACGGCCGGGTCCGACTACGCCGCGCTGATGGTGACGCCGCAGAACGGGGTGCACCTGCAATCGGCCTTCGACACGGATGTCGACGGCCCGGACACAGGCGCACCGATGTGGCTGCGGCTCACCAGAACCGGTGACACGGTCACGGCCGAGTACTCGGCCGACGGCGAGGCTTGGACCTTGCTGGGAACCGCCCCGATTGCCGGAGACGCCACGGTGGGGCTCTTCGTGACCTCCCACGACGGATCTGATCCAGGAACGGCGGTGTTCGACTCGGTCACCGTCACCTAGACCGGCACCGGGGGCCCCACTAGGCCTCCGGTGCCTTCCGCCGCCCGGGACGCGAAGGGGGTGTTCCGGGCGGCTTTCCGATGCCGAAGCGGTCAGGAAGAGAAGAGTATAGATTTTGGTACTCTGCGAGCGGAGAGTACCAAAATTGTGAGTACCAACTTCTATACTCTTCTCGGCTTGACCTATCCCACTGCTCGGTAGAGATCGGCGGCCCCGATGAGCCGCAAGTCGTTCCGGGACTCGGACGCTTCTCGCAGGTGGTCGTTGAATCCCGCGCCACTGAAGCAGAGCAGCCGCGTCTCGGTCGTGTCGAAGGAACCCGACTTCCTGAGGATCGTCCGGATGTGTTCGAGCCGTTCCAGATGGGCGCGGCCCATGGTGTCCTGCCATTTCGCCTCCCCGATGGCGAGCAAGCGCGGCTTGCCTGAACCGGTCGATTCGATGGTGACGACGTCGACCTCGTGCAGCGTGCGGGCGTCGGGGTCATTGACACCTCCGCTGGCCACCGAGGTCGGCATACCGCCGAAGACTTCCGGATCAGCATGGAACAGCGCCCATTCCCGACACAGTTGCTCGAAGTGCGGGCCGAGGATCTTGCTGGCGAAGCGGTGGCCGGACGCCTTCCATACCCGCTCAGCCATGCCGGGGCGCTGGAGCTGGTCCCAAACCGGGCGCATGATGCCGGCGTAGAAGGCGACCAGAGGCTCGGCGATGCGGAAGGCCGAACGGTTCTTTCGGAAGGCGTCACCGTCACGCCGCAGGAGGCCGATGTCCTCTAGTACCGCGATTGGATGGGCGACATCAATGGCCTTGCGCCCCAGGTATGTCGCAATACCGCCCCGCGTCGTATTGCCGTCCGCGACCGCGGAGAGCACCGACAGGTAGATGGCCGGATCGCGCACATCGGCCTCCTCCGCCAGCAGGTAGCGTCCTTCGCGGAACAACGGTGTCTGCGGGTTGAGAACCGTGCGGACCACCCATGCATCGAAGTCTTCGGGTCCCCGAGGCACGTCGCCGCGGAGGAATTCATTCGGATACGCGGGGGTACCGCCGACGATCGCGTGGGTTTTGATCGCGAGCTCGGGGTCCTCGATGCCCCAGAACTGAGCGGCCATCCGGTATTCGAGCGGCGGAACCACCAGCTCCAGACCTGCGCGGCCTCGCAGAGGCGCACTGCCGGACAGGAGCCGGCCCATGAAGGACATGGCCGACCCGCACAGCAGGAGCCGCGCACGGGAGCCGGTGCGTTCCGGCCGCAGCGGACCGAAAGCCTGCTGAAGGATCGACGGCAGTTCGGGGTTGGCCCTGGCAAGGTACGGGAATTCGTCGATGACGATCGGGATCGGGCGGGCGACTCCGAGCGCAAGGAGTGCGTCGACCGCTTCGACCCAGTCCTCGAAGTGGTAGGCGGATGGTGGGGACGAGAACCGGGTGAGGGCATCGCTGAACCGCCGCAGCGACTCGGCGTTCGTAGCTTCGGTCGCGCCGAAGTAGAAGCCGCCCGCCGCCCTGGTGATCGCGTCGAGCAGGAAGGTCTTGCCCTGGCGCCTGCGTCCCGACACCACGCCGAGGGTTGCTCCAGGCCGATCGTCGGTCACGAAAGCGGACAGAGCAGCCCATTCGCTATCGCGGTCGAACATTTCTTGCGGTTTGTCCACGAAAGCTCCCGGGTTTATAGAACTACAGTTTTTATAACTATACTTCTATAAACCTCGGCGCGCCGCCTACTTGATGGCGCCCGCGGTCAGGCCGGCCTGGATCTGGCGCTGGAAGAGGAGGTAGGCGACGAAGATCGGGATCATGGCGAGCACGGTGCCGGCGAAGAGCGCGCCCGAGTCGCCTTCGTAGCCTTGGCGCAGTGCGAGGTTCGCGAGCCCCTGGGAGATCATCGCGTCCTCGGGGTTGCGGCCCAGGAGCACCAGCGGCAGCAGGAACTGGTTCCACTGCCCGATGATGTTGAAGATCGTGATGGCGATCAGGCCGGGTTTCGCCATGGGCAGCATCACCTGGAAGAACAACCGGTAGTGCCCGGCGCCGTCCACGACCGCGGCCTCGGCGACCCCGGTCGGGAGCGTGCGGAAGAACGCCGTCAGGAAGAACACCGTGAACGGCAGCGAGTAGGCGATGTACACGAGCACGAGACCGGTGTAGGTGTTCAGCAGTGCGACGTTCTGCAACGTCTTGAACAGCGGGAACAGGGCCAGGAACACCGGGAACATCATCCCCGCGGCGAACCCGAGGTAGATGGCGCGGTTCCCGGGGAACTCGTAGCGCGCCAGCACGTACGCGGCCATCGCGCCCAGCAGCATGGTGCCGGCGACGCTGAAGACCATGACCTGCAGGGTGTTGAGGAAGTAGCCGCCGATGTTCCCGTTCGTCCAGGCGTTCACGTAGTTCGCCCAGTGCATCGCCTCGGGCAGGCCGAGCGGGTTCGACGCGATCTCCCGGGTGGTCTTGAAGGAGGACATGACGATCCAGACCACCGGGATGATGACCATGAGCGCCCACAGCCACAGGAAGCCCTGCGAGAACACGTTGAGCACGTTCCCCTCGGGCCGCGGGGCGCGCTGCGGGGCCCTGGCGGGACCGGCCTCGGTCGTCTCGGGTGCTGTCTCGGGGGCGGTGTCGGTTGCCATGTCGCTCCTCAGAACTCGATCCGCTCGCGGCGGCCGAACCGCAGCGACACGACCGCCAAGGACAGGGCGGCGAAGAACAGGACCACGCCCAGCGCCGACGCGAACGCCTGCTCGCCGTGGTTGAACGCGTACTTCCAGATGACCCCGCCGACCACTTCGCTCGCCGCGTCGGGCCCGCCGCGCTCGGGCGTCATCACATAGATGAGGACGAACACGTCCAGGGCCACGATCGAGAGGTAGATCCACGCGGTCTGCACCGAGTCCCACAGGAGCGGCAGCGTGATCCGGAAGAACATCGGACCCCGCCCGGCGCCGTCGATGACCGCCGCCTCGTACAGGTCGCGCGGGATCGAGGCCATCGCCGATGAGAAGAACACCAGGTAGAACCCGACCGCGCTCCACACCAGGACGCCGATCACCGCCGCCAGCACCAACTGCTTGTCGGCGAGGAACCCGTTGACCGGGGCCGGGAGCCCGACCGCGGTGAGCGCCCCCGTGATGAGGCCGCCGAAGTTCTCGGGCGCGTACACCTGCTTCCAGAGGATGCCGATGATCGCCACCGAGAGCACCTGCGGGAAGAAGTACACGATCTTGTGGAACCGGGCCCCGCGCACGCCCTCGATGCGGCCCCGGCGGACCCGCCCGCCGAGGTTGAGCATGAACGCGAAGAACAGGCCCAGCGTGATCGTCACGACCGGCAGCACCACCAGGATGATCCCGGTGTGCCGCAAGGCGGGCAGGACGAGCCGCTCGTCCTTGAAGAGGTTCACGTAGTTGTCGAACCCGATGTACTCGAACGAGTTCGACGACCCCGACCAGTCGGTCAGGGAGATCTGGAAGGCCTGGGCGAACGGCAGGATCACCAGCCAGGCGTACAGCCCCACCGGCAGTGCCAGGAAGCTCAAAATGAACGGGTACTTGCCGTGCTTCACAGCCCAGGCCCTCCTCTCGGTTCGTCGCGGCTAGTCGTCGTGGGTGAACTTCTCCACGGTGTCGTCGGCGGCGGTCTCGTCCGCGACCGTCTGCATCCGCTCGATGAACTCCTCGGGCGTCGACTCGGCGTTGATGAGCTGGCCGAGCGCGGGGCGCACCTCCTCGTTCATCTTCGTGTACCAGTACCGGAACTGCGGCTGGAACATGTCGTCCGGGTTGGACACCAGGGCGTCGGTCATCTTCGCGGCCTCGTTGTCGAGCGCCACGCCCTTGACGACGGTGGTGGCCTGCACGGTGTCGCCGAAGATCTGCGAGCCCTCCTGCGAGAGCATGATCCGCAGGTACTCGTACGCGCCCGCGAGGTTGGTCGCGTTCTTCGGCACCACGAACGGCTCGTCGCCGCCGGCGCTGATCAGCCCCGGCTGCGCACTGCCCTCGAGGTAGGGCACGCCCATCGGGGCGTACTCGAAGTCGGCCGGGGCGATCGCCTTCTGCTCGTTGGGAAGCCAGGAGCCGCACGGCAGGAACGCGGCCTCGTTGTTGTTGAAGGCCGTCTGCGACTGGATGTGGTCGATGCCCGCGCTGCCGTCGAGGAGGAACCCGGACGCGCCGAGGCTGTGCATCGCCTCGGCCGCCAGCGCCACGGACTCGTGGCCCCAGGCGCCTTCTTTCAGGTTGTCGATGTCCTTGAGGACCTGGACGCCGCCGTGCCTGCCGGCGAGCATGAGGAACATGTCGTAGAGGTACACCGGGTGCTGCCCGGCGTAGGTCCACGGCGCGATCCCTGCGGCCTTGATGGTCGGGCAGAGGGCGATCATCTCGTCCCAGGTGGTCGGCGGGGTCCAGCCCTGGTCGCGGAAGAGCTTGGCGTCGTACCAGATCGTCCACGCGTTGAACACGTAGTTGAGGGCGTAGACCTTGCCGTTGAAGGTGCCGGCCTCGAGCACGCCGTCGCGGAGCGTGTCGCGCACGGTCATCTCGGGGTCGTCGTAGGACGGCGCTTCGAGCAGCGGGGTGAGCTCGGCGAGCTCGCCGTCGCTCACGAGCGCGTCCATCGGGATCTGCTGCGCGCCGGAGTTGTCGAGGACGTCGGCGGGCTTGCCTTCGGCGAAGCGCGGCTGCTGCGTCTCCGCGATCGCCTGCGTCGCCGTGTGCTCGACATCGGCCTCGGGGAAGGCCCGCTTGTAGATCTCCTGGTGCGCGACGGCGTACTCGTTGCCGAAGCCGCCGTCGAAGATGACGACGTCCAAGGGCGCCTTGGGGTCGACGCCGAAGGGGTTCTCGGCGTCCTCCCCCACGGTGACCTCGTCGGCGTCGTCGTCCCCGCCGCTGGTGGCGCAGGCCGCCAGCGAGGAGGCCGCGATGCCGGCAGCGGTGGCGCCGAACAGGTTGCGGCGGTTGAACATCGGATGCTTGTCGGCTGGCGTGTTCGTCATGGTCGCTCCTTCAAGGGGGTTTGCAGGTTGGGCAAGACCGCTGTGGACGGCGGGCGGGTCAGCCCGCTCCGTCGCGTTGGCGCGCCGGCCGGTGGCCGACCACGGCTCGGGCCCGGGACTCCAGGGCCTCGAGGGCTGCGGGGAAGCGCTGCTGCGCGACCGCGATGTGGACGAGGTCGGCGACGAGCAGCGCCGAGTGCCGGGACGCGAGCAGGTCGGCGCGGTGGCCGGTGCGGGTGGTGGCCGAGGTCAGGCAGATGTCCGCGATGTCCGCGAGCGCCGAGTCGGCGTCGCCGGTGAGGGCCACGGTGAGCGCGCCGCGGCTGTCGGCCTCGGAGAGCATCTCGATGACCTCGGCGGTGGACCCGGAGAGGGAGACGGCGAACGCGACGTCCCCGGCGCCGAGGAGGGCGGCGCTGGCGAGGGCGTCGTGGACCTCGGTCCAGACCCAGGCGGCGACGCCGGTGCGGTAGAAGCCCATCTGGAGTTCGCGGGCGACGGTGGCACTCGTGCCGACGCCGTAGACGTCGACGCGGCGGGCGTCGCAGACGCGGGCGGCGACGCGCTCGACGGCGGCGAGGTCGAGGGTGTCGACGGTGTCGCGGAGCATCGCGGCGTCGATGGTGATGAGCTGCTTGAGGACCCGGTCGAGGGGGTCGGAGGGGGCGATCTCCTGGCCGATGTTGACGTCCCAGCCGGTCTCGCGGCGGGCGGAGGCGCGTCCCGTTTCGGTTGCGATTGCAACCCTGAGGGCTGCGTAACCGTCATATCCGAGATGACGGCAGAATCGGGTGATGGTTCCTGGGGAGGTGCCCGAGATTTCAGCGAGGTCCATGATCGTGGCCCGAGCCGCGGCTTCGGGGTCGGCGAGCACTTGTTCGGCCACTTTGGACATGGCTTCGGACAGTTCACTGGCGCCGTGCCGGATCCGTTCGAGGACTCCGGCCGCGGCGGGTGCGATGGGCGCATCTGGGCTGGTTCGCTCCATTGGCATCCCCTTCGGGAGGTGGATGCAAGAAAAACTATTACCTGTGACACACTCGTGTCAAGTTCATGAGAATTATTTTTACTGATTTGCACCGAAGGCGGATACTGCTGGTATCGCAAGGAGCGGGGACCCCAACATGCACGCAAGACTCGCCGTCGGCCTCGACGCCGGCGGGACCAGCAGCCGCGCCGTCCTCATCGACGAGACCGGCGCACTGCTCGGCACCGGCGCCTCAGGACCGGCCAATCCGGTCGGCGGCGACCGGGAGATCGCGCTGTCCAACATGGCCCTCGCGTTCCAGCGGGCCCTCGGCGGCATCGACCCTACCGAGGTCGGCTCGGTCTGCATCGGCACGGCCGGAGCGCTCTCGCTCACCGAGGAAGTGCGCGAACTCTCCGCGGACCTCAAGCGGCGCTTCGCGACCCAGTGCGACGTCCGGGTCGTCTCCGACGCGGTGATCGCCTTCGCGGCCGGATCGTCCGCACCGGACGGCACCGTCGTGGTCTCGGGCACCGGCGCGGTGGCGTTCGCGATCCGCGACCGCACCCCCGCCCTGCGCTCCGACGGCTACGGCTGGCTCTTCGGCGACGCCGGCTCGGGCTTCTGGCTCGGCCGCGAGGCCGTGCGCGCCACACTGCGGCACATCGACGGCAACGGCCCCGGCGGGCGGCTCGTCGAGGCCATCATCGCCGCGATCTCACCGGACAAGCGGCGCTCGGGCGCGCTCGTCGCCAAGTGCATGGCGGACCCGCCGGTGCGGCTCTCGCGCTTCTCCGCGCTCGTATGCGAGGCGGCCGACGGCGGCGACCCGGTCGCCGAGTCGATCGTCGCCAGGGCGGTCGGGCACCTCGCCGAATCCGTCTCGTACGTGGTCGACCGCGAACTGCCGATCGTCATGGCCGGAAGCCTCCTGACGCGCCCGACCCCGATCGCCGCACTGCTCCAGGAGCGGTTCCGGCTCGTGTACCCGAAGGCCGGCATCAGCAAGGCCACCGACCCCGCGATCGGCGCGGCCTGGATGGCCGCCAGCGCCTTCGTCACCGACCCCGAAGCCCGCGTCCGCCTCCACCGCCAACTCGCCTGGCGCTAGCCGCTGAGCGGCTCCAGCGGGGCGCGCGGCAACCGGGCGCTGGCCTGTCGGAGGGGCGGGCCGTCGGCGGCCGGGAGGGCCGTCTGGCGGCAGGCGTAGGGCATGCCCCTTCCCACCCGCATCCACCTCCGACCAACCGAATAAATGCGATGACGCTCCCACACGGGTCCGACATCGAACAGCACGCGAGTCAGGCTCACCCTGCGCTCAGGCCGCCTTGAGCGCCCCCGAGAGGCGGCCTTCGGCCGCCTCCAGCCGCGCCTTCGCCTCGGCCGCTTCGACACCGAGCTCGAGCATGACCACCGCGGTCTTCACATGCTCGCCGGAGGCGGCCAGCGCCGCCTCTGCGGCCTCGGCGTCGGCGCCGGTGATCTCGCGGATCATCCGCACCGCCCGCGCCGCGAGCTTCGAGTTGGCGACCCGCATGTCCACCATGTAGTTCCGGTAGACCTTCCCCAAGCGCACCATCGTGATCGTCGAGATCATGTTGAGCACGAACTTCTGCGCCGTGCCCGATTTCAGACGCGTCGAACCGGCCACGACCTCGGGCCCGACCTCGACCTCGATGCGGTGCTCGGCCGCAGCCGACAGGAGCGTGCCGGCGTTGCACGACAGGCCCACGGTCAGCGCCCCGCGCCGCCGGGCCTCCTCGACCGCCGCGACCACGAACGGGGTGCGGCCGCTCGCGGCCAGGCCGACCACCGCGTCGGCGGGGCCGATGTCCTCGGCGGCCATGGCCGCCGCCCCGGCCGCCGCGTCGTCCTCGGTGCCTTCCACCGCGCCGCCTTCGGCGGCCCTGCCGCCCGCGAGGATCGCCTTCACCAGTTCGGGGTCGGTCGAGAACGTGGGCGGGCACTCGGCGGCGTCCATGACCGCCATGCGCCCGGCCGTCCCGGCCCCCACGTACCGCAGTCGCCCGCCTTTGGCGAGCCGCTCGGCCACGGCGTCGATCGCGGCGGCCACGTCCGGGAGCACCGCGGCGACGGCGGCCGCGACGCTCGCGTCGGCCTCGTTCATGGTGCGCGCCAAGTCGAGGGTCGCGAGCGCCTCGATCCCGGCGTAGCGGGGGTCGGCCTGCTCGGTTGCCAAGGTGGCCAGCTGCGTGCGCGCCCGCAGGCGCTCGGTCGTCTCACTCACAGTTGCGAGCCTAGCGCAATGAAATGAATTTTCATCCCACCGACTGGACATGAAGAATCACGCCGTACCGTGGGGGCGCCCGCGCAGGTGTACGGTGACGTCATGCCTGCCAGCCGCACCGACACGCCCAACCTCCTGGTGCTCATCAAGTCCGTCCTGCCTTCGCTGTCGAAGGCGGAGACCAAGGTCGCCCAAGAGATCATCCGCGAGCCCGAGGCCGCCTCGACCCGGACGATCACCGAGCTCGCCCGCGCCGCGGGCACCTCCGAGGCCACCGTGGTGCGGTTCTGCCGCTCCCTCGGCCTCGCCGGGCACCGAGAGCTTCGCATGCGCGCCGCGCAGGCCGTCATCGGCACCGGCGAGGGCCCGGACCGCGAGATCGCGGGCGGCGACATCCCCACGGGCGCCGACATGTCCCGCATCATCGCCACCGTCTCCTACGCGGACGTCGGCGCGATCACCGACACCGCGAACGCCCTCGACACGGCCGCCTGCGAAGCCGCCGTCGCCGCCCTCGCGGCCGCGGGCCGCATCGACGTCTTCGGCGTCGAGGCCTCGGGGATCGTCGCCTCGGACCTCGTCAAGAAGCTCCACCGCATCGGCTGCACCGCGTTCTCCTGGCCGGACGTGCACGCCGCGCTCGTGGCGACCGCGCTCGCGAGCCCGAAGGACGTGGCGGTCGCGATCTCCCACTCCGGGGCGACCACCGAGACCGTCGAGTTCCTGGAGTCCGCGCGCGACCGCGAGGCGACCACGATCGCCATCACCAACCACGCGCGCTCGCCGCTCGCGAAGGCGGCGGACCTCGTCTTGACCACCGCCGCAAGGGAAACGACGTTCCGCTCCGGTGCCACGGTCAGCCGCATCGCGCAGCTCATGGTCGTCGACTGCCTCTTCGTCGGCGTGGCGGCCAAGCAGCGCAAGCGAACCGCCAAAGCCCTCGCCGCCACGGCGGCGGCGGTCTCAGGCCGCCAGCGCGCCTGAGCACGACGAAGGCGGGGACCGCAAGGGCCCCCGCCTCTCCGTGACCCGCGTCAGGTGTTGTTGGCGAGGGCCAGGAGGCGGTCCCTCGATCCGTTGAAGTGGTCGCGGTCGACGTTGCCGGCGATGCCGGAGACCGATCCGGTGGCGGTGTACTGCCAGAACGTCCAGGTCGTGCTGCTCCAGCCCGCCGGGAGGGCCGGGCTCGCCGCGCCCCAGTGCGCGATCCACAAGGGGCTCTTGGAGGCCATGCCGGTCCACGAGCCGGTGCAGGAGTTCCACCAGGAGGCGGTCGTGTAGATGACCACGTCGCGGCCGGTGCGCGTCTTGTACCGGTTGTAGAAGTCGGTGATCCACGTGCGCATCTGGGTGGTGCTCAGGCCGTAGCAGGCCGCGCCCGAGGGCGGGGCCTCCAGGTCGACCGCGCCGGGGAGGGTCAGGTTGTCGGCCGACCAGCCGCCGCCGTTGCTGGCGAAGTAGTCCGCCTGCGCGGTGCCGCTGGAGCTGCCGGGCCGGGCGAAGTGGTACGCCCCGCGGATGACGCCCGCGTTGTAGGCCGCCACGTAGTTGGTGTTGAACCGGGGGTCCTTGTAGGTGGTGCCCTCGGTGGCCTTGATGTAGGCCCACTGGACGCCGGAGTTCCTGACGGAGGTCCAGTTGATCGAGCCCTGGTAGTTGGAGACGTCGATGCCGGCGACGCGGGTCTGCGCCTGGGCCGGGCTCGCGAGGGTCAGCCCGGCGACGGTGAGGACGGTGGCCGCGAGGAGCACGACGGCCGCCCTCAGGCTCCGGCGGGGGTTTCGGAGGCCTGCTCGGCCGGTGGGGACATTGAGGGTTGAGAGACGCAGCACTATTACTCCCTGCTTGTGAGGAGATCAGTGGAATGGGAGGAGTGCACGGTTTTGCACCCGGAACCCAGTATGAAGAGAAGTTCCACAGGGAGTCAAGCGTGTGAAAATAACTTTCTGCTACGCGCAGGTGAACGGCCCTACGGGTAGCGCAGGCCGTGGCCGAACGCGAAGGCGACCGCGCCGTCCGCTCCGGGCACGTCCACCGGGAGCGTCCCGCTCGGGTCGACCGCGCCGGTGATCACCTTCGCCAGGGACGCCAGGGAGGCGGCCGTGTACGAGTAGGTCGCCAGGCTCGCGTTGACCGAGCCGAGGTGCGCGGCGTCGTAGGGCGTGCCGACCGCTGCGTGGACGACCGGGACCCCGGCGTTCAGCAGTTCGGCGACCAGGTCGGCCTGGGCCCCGCCGGCCTGCACGCCGTACGTCGTGACGACCACGAGGTCGCGGCCCGCGGCGGCGGCGACGGCGGCCTTGATCTGGTCCGCGCTCGGCTCCTCGCCGGTGACGAGCGCTTCCGCCTGCAGCCCTTCGGCACCCAGGGATTCGGCCAGGCGGGCGGTGGTGTTCTCGCCCCAGCCGGTGACCAGTACGCTCCCGGCCGCGAACGGCAGGGTGCCGTCGTTGGCGAGCAGCGTGATCGAGCGGTCGGCGATGTCGGCGGCGACCTGCCGGTGCTCCTCCGAGCCGACCACGTCCGTGCCGGCGGGGTCGGTCGAGGGCTCCGCGATGATGCCGCGGGCGGCCTTGAGGGCGAGCAGGCGCCGCACGGAGGCGTCGATGCGCTCCTCGGTCAGCTCCCCCGATTCGACGGCCGCCAGCACCGCCTCGAAGGCCAGCTGGAAGTCCGGCGGCATGAGCAGCATGTCGACCCCGGCCTGCAGCGCCATCACCGGCACCCGCTCGTCCCCGTACTCGGCGCGGACCCCCTCCATCTCGAGGGAGTCGGTGACGACCACGCCGTCGAAGCCGAGCCGCTCGCGCAGCAGGCCGGTGAGGATCGGCGCCGAGAGCGTGGCGGGCTTCAACGAGTCGTCGAGCGCCGGAAACTGGAGGTGGCCTGACATGACCATGTCGGTCCCGGCGTCGATCGCGGCCGTGAACGGCGGGGCGTCGATCCGCTCCCACTCCTCGGCGGTGTGCGTGATGACGGGCAGGCCCACGTGGCTGTCCGTGCCCGTGTCGCCATGCCCGGGGAAGTGCTTGGCGGCGACCGCCACGCCCCCGGCCTGGTAGCCGCCCGTCTGCGCGGCCGTGAACTCGGCGACGAGCGCCGGGTCCGAGCTGAAGGACCGCACCCCGATGACCGGGTTCCGCGGGTCCACGTTCACGTCCGAGTCCGGCGCGAAGTTGAGGTTGAGGCCCATCGCGCGCAGCTCCGCGCCGGCGGCCTCGGCCGCCCGGCGCGCGGCCTCGGTGTCCCGGGTCGCCCCCAGCGGCATCGCCCCGGGGAACTGCGTGGCCGGCTCGCCGATCCGCACGACCGAGCCGTACTCCTGGTCGGTGGCGATGAACAGCGGGATCTCGGAGGCCTCCTGGAGGCCGTTCGAGAGCGCCGCGACCTGGTCAGGATCGGACAGTCCGTTGGACCAGTCGAAGTAGATGATCCCGCCGGGCTTGAAGGCGGCGATGAACGCGGCGCCGTTGGCCGCGCCGAGCCGCTCCATGTTCGAGGCGACCGCATCGGCCTGGCCGGTGTCAGCCGACTCGCCGTGCACGTAGACCATGAACAGCTGGCCGACCTTGTCCTCCAGGGACATCTCGGCGAGCTGCGTCTCGACCCGCTCCGGGGTCGGGGCCGCCGGCTCGTCGCCCTGCGGCTGCTCCTCGCCGCGCCGCGAAGCGGCCTCGATGAGCACTGCACCGCCGCCGACGACCGCGAAGGCCCCGGCGACGCTCGAGACGAGCACGGTCTTGCGGGAGAGCTTCGGCGAACGCACCCGCCCATCCTGACCCAGACCCGCGACCGCCGCCGACGCGACCCGCGGCGGTCCCGTCGCAAATCACACCGAATACGACGAAAGCCGGGAAGGAGCAGATGCTCCTTCCCGGCTTCGAAACCGTTCTGAAGTCCTAGAACTTCAGGCCGTTGTCACGGGCGGCGTCGGCCAGGGCCGCAACGCGGCCGTGGTACTTGACACCACCGCGGTCGAACACGACCGCTTCGACGCCGGCTTCCTTGGCGCGCTCGGCGACCAGCTTGCCGACTTCCTTGGCCTTGGCGGTCTTGTCGCCCTCGAACGCACGGAGGCCGGCTTCCACCGTCGACGCGGCGGCCAGCGTGTGGCCGGTGACGTCGTCGATGACCTGGGCCACGATGTGCTTCGAGGACCGGAAGACCGCGAGGCGCGGCTGCGAGGCCGTACCCGTGATCTTCTTGCGGCCACGGAAGTGGCGCCGGTTCTTGCCGATCCGGCGACGCTCGGAGACCGAGCCGGACGGGCGGCGGTTTTCGAGTTTGCTCGCCATTACTTACCAGCCTTTCCGGCCTTGCGGCGGATGCGCTCGTCGACGTACTTGACGCCCTTGCCCTTGTAGGGCTCCGGCGGACGCAGACGGCGAATGTTCGACGCGACCTGACCGACGAGCTGCTTGTCGATGCCCTCGACGTGCAGCAGGGTCGGCTTCTCGACCTTGAACGAGATGCCTTCCGGAGCGTCGACCTGGATGGTGTGGGAGAAGCCGAGGCTCATCTCCACGCCCTTGCCCTTGGCGACGGCCCGGTAACCGGTGCCGTTGATCTCGAGGGACTTCTTGTAGCCCTCCGAGACGCCGACGACCATGTTGTTGACGAGGCTGCGGGCCAGGCCGTGCAGGGCCCGGGACTTGCGCTCGTCGTTGGGGCGGGTGACCGCGAAGGTCCCGTCCTCGTTCTTCTCGATGGTGATCGGCTCGGGCAGCTCAGTGCTGAGCTGGCCCTTGGGGCCCTTCACGGTCACCGTCGCGCCATCGATCTTGAGCTCGACGCCGGAGGGCACCAGAATCGGCTGCTTCCCAATGCGGGACATGCTTATACCCTCCTGCTACCAGACGTAGGCGATGACTTCGCCGCCAACGCCGCGCTTGCGAGCCTGGCGGTCCGTCAGCAGGCCCTGGGAGGTGGACACGATGGCCACACCCAGGCCGCCGAGGACGCGCGGCAGCTCAGTGGACTTGGCGTAGACCCGCAGGCCCGGCTTGGAGACGCGGCGCAGGCCCGCAAGGGACCGCTCGCGGCGCTCGCCGAACTTCAGGTCGATCACCAAGGTCTTGCCGACTTTGCCCTCTTCAGGGTCCACGACCTTCCACTCGGCGATGTAGCCCTCCTGCTTGAGGACCTCCGCGATGGAGGCCTTCATCTTGGAGTGCGGCATCTTGAGCTCGTCGTGGTACGCCTGGTTGGCGTTCCGCAGACGGGTCAGCATGTCTGCGATCGGGTCGGTCATTGTCATTAGCGTTGTTTACCTTTCTCACCCCGGTTCCCCGCCTTATGAAGACTGGCGGGGCCTGTGGCGATCGGAGCTATGGGCCCTGGAGTTACCAGGAAGCCTTGTGGACGCCCGGGAGTTCACCCGCGTGGGCCATGTCGCGCACGCAGACGCGGCACAGGCCGAACTTGCGGTAGACGGCCTTCGGCCGGCCGCACTTCTGGCAGCGGGTGTAGGCGCGCACGGCGAACTTCGGCTTCCGCTTGGCCTTCGCGATGAGGGCTTTCTTAGCCATTGTCGTTCTCCTTGAACGGGAAGCCGAGCAGCTTCAGGAACGCCCGGCCTTCGTCGTCGGTCTTCGCAGTGGTCACCAGCGTGATGTCCATACCGCGAACCCGGTCGATCTTGTCCTGGTCGATCTCGGGGAACACGCTCTGCTCGGTGAGACCGAAGGTGTAGTTCCCGTTGCCGTCGAACTGCTGGTCCGAAAGACCGCGGAAGTCGCGGATGCGCGGCAGCGCGATCGCCAGAAGGCGGTCGAGGAACTCCCACATGCGGTCGCCGCGAAGGGTCACCTTCGCGCCGATCGCCTGGCCCTCGCGCAGCTTGAACTGCGCGATCGACTTCTTGGCCCGACGGACGAGAGGCTTCTGACCGGTGATGGTGGTCAGGTCCTCCAGCGCACCGTTGATGAGCTTCGAGTCGCGAGCGGCCTCGCCGACACCCATGTTGACCACGATCTTCGTCAGACCGGGGATCTGGTGGATGTTCACGTACTTGAACTGGTCCTGCAGCGCGGGCCTGATCTCGGAGCGGTAAGTCTCCTTCAGGCGCGGCTGGACCTTCTCTGCAACGTCAGTCATTACAGGTCCTTACCCGTCCGCTTCGAAACGCGGACCTTGCGGCCGTCGTCGCCGAACCGGTAGCCCACGCGGGTGGGCTGGTTGTCGGCGTCCAGGACCTGCACGTTCGAGATGTGGATCGCGGATTCCTGCACCACGATGCCACCGGTCTTCGAACCGCGCGCGGTCTGCCCGGCCTTGGTGTGCTTGGTGATGCGGTTGACGCCCTCGACGAGCACGCGCTCGCGGTCGGGGTACGACTCCAGCACCAGGCCCTCGGCTCCCTTGTCCTTGCCCGCGATGACGCGGACTCGGTCGCCCTTCTTGATCTTCATCTCTTACAGCACCTCCGGTGCGAGGGAGATGATCTTCATGAACTGCTTGTCGCGCAGTTCGCGGGCGACCGGCCCGAAGATACGGGTCCCTCGCGGTTCGCCGTCCTTGACGAGGACGGCGGCGTTCTCGTCGAACTTGATGTACGTGCCGTCGGGACGGCGCGTCTCCTTGACCGTCCGAACGATGACCGCCTTGACGACGTCACCCTTCTTCACCCCGGCTCCGGGGTTGGCGTCCTTGACGGTCGCCACGATCGTGTCGCCGATACCGGCGTAGCGTCGGCCGGAGCCGCCGAGGACACGGATGCACAGGATCTCCCGCGCACCGGTGTTGTCGGCGACCTTGAGCCGCGACTCTTGCTGAATCACGTCCCGATCCCCCTACTTCGCCTTCTCGAGGATCTCGACGATGCGCCAACGCTTGGTCTTCGACAGCGGACGGGTCTCCATGATGGAGACGCGGTCGCCGATGCCGGCCTCGTTGTTCTCGTCGTGAGCCTTGTACTTCTTGTTGGACCGAATGACCTTGCCGTACAGCGGGTGCTTCTTGCGGTCTTCGACCTCGACGACAGCGGTCTTGTCCATCTTGTCGCCGGTCACGAAGCCCTCAAGGACCTTGCGCCGACCGCGAGTCTGAGTTTCCTCGCTCACTTCTCAACCTCCTCCGGCGCGGCGCTGAGGCCCAACCGGCGCTCGTTCATCACGGTGTAGATCCGCGCGATCTCCTTGCGGACCAGACCGAGCTCGTGGTTGTTCTCCAGCTGGCCCGTAGCGTTACGGACCCGCAGGTTGAACAGCTCTTCCTTCTTCTCCACGAGCTTCGCCTGGAGTTCCTTGTCGTTGAGCTCGCGCAGCTCACCGGTGTCGATACCAGTAGCCATTGCTACTCACCTGCCCCTTCACGAGAGACGATGCGGCACTTCATCGGCAGCTTGTGGATCGCCCGCTGGAGCGCCTCGTGGGCGATCTCCTCGGTCGGATACGAAAGCTCGAACATGACGCGGCCGGGCTTGACGTTCGCCACCCAGAACTCGGGCGAACCCTTACCGGAACCCTGACGGGTCTCGGCGGGCTTCTTCGTGATCGCACGGTCCGGGAAGATCGTGATCCAGACCTTGCCGCCACGCTTGATGTGGCGGGTCATGGCGATACGAGCGGACTCGATCTGGCGGTTGGTCACATAGCTGTGCTCCAGCGCCTGGATGCCGTACTCGCCGAAGGAGACCTTCGTGCCGCGAGTGGCCTTGCCCTTGCGCTTCGGAGCGTGAGGCTTCCGGTAACCGCGCGGCGGTTTCCGTGGCATGAGCATGTCGCTTAGCCCTCCTGCTTCTCAGACTCGGCGGGCGCGGCGGCAACGGCCTCCGCAGGCTGAGCGGCGGTGCCACGGCCACCACGGCCGCGTCCGCCACGGGCGGCGCCGGCTCCGCCGCGGCCACCACGGCCGCCGCGGTCGGGACCGGAGTCCCGGCGACGCTGCACCTGCTCGGCCTGCTCCTTGAGCGTGGCCTCACCCTTGTAGATCCAGACCTTCACGCCGATGCGGCCGAAGGTCGTGGCGGCCTCGAACAGGCCGTAGTCGATGTTCGCGCGCAGCGTGTGCAGAGGGACCTGGCCCTCGCGGTACTGCTCGGAACGGCTCATCTCGGCACCGCCGAGGCGGCCGGAGCACTGGACCTTGATGCCCTTCACGGTCGGGTTGCGCATGGCCGACTGAATGGCCTTGCGCATCGCGCGACGGAAGTTGACACGGCTGGACAGCTGCTCCGCGACGCCCTGGGCGACGAGCTGCGCATCGATGTCGGGGTTCTTGACCTCGATGATGTTCAGCTGGACCTGCTTGCCCGTCAGCTTCTCCAGGTTGCCGCGCAGACGATCGGCCTCGGCGCCTTTGCGGCCGATGACGATGCCCGGGCGGGCGGTGTGGATGTCGACGCGGACCCGCTCGCGGGTGCGTTCGATCTCCACCTTGGAGATGCCGGCGCGCTCGAGACCCTTGGTCATGAGCTGGCGGATCTTGACGTCCTCGCCGATGTAGTCGGCGTACTCCTTGTCGGCGTACCAACGCGAGGTCCAGTCGGCGCTGATGCCGAGGCGGTACCCGTGCGGGTGGATTTTCTGACCCATTAGGCGGTCTCCTCCTTCTCAGCGTTCTCGGACTTCACGTCAGCCTCGACCGGCTTCGGGGCGGCGGCCTTGGGCCGGCGAACCGAGGGAGCGGCGGACTGCTTGGCCTGGACCGACTCGACCACCACGGTGATGTGGCTGGTGCGCTTGTTGATCCGGTAGGCGCGACCGTGGGCGCGCGGGCGGTACCGACGCATGGTCGGGCCCTCGTCGACCTTGATCTCGGACACCAGAAGCGATTCCGGGTCGAGACCGAGGTTGTTCTCGGCGTTCGCCTGAGCCGACGCGATGACCTTGTACACGATCTCGGCCGCGCTGAAAGGCGCGAACTCGAGAGTCGTCAAGGCCTCGTCCACGGGCAGACCACGCACGAGGTCGACGACGCGGCGCGCCTTGCGAGGTGCTACGCGGACGTACCGCGCCACCGCGCGCGCCTTCGGAGCCTCCTGCTCCACTGTTGCCATCGTTTTAAATCCTTCGTTCGTTTCTCATAGCCCGTGGCCTAGCGGCGACGGCTCTTCCGGTCGTCCTTCTCGTGCCCGCGGAACGTGCGGGTGGGAGCGAACTCGCCGAGCTTGTGCCCGACCATGTTCTCCGTGACGTAGACCGGAACGTGCTTGCGACCGTCGTGCACGCCGAAGGTCAACCCGATGAAGTCCGGGGTGATCGTCGAGCGGCGCGACCACGTCTTGATGACGTTCTTGCTCTTGGTCTCGATCGCAACGTCCACCTTCTTCTGCAGGTGGTCGTCGATGAACGGGCCCTTCTTGAGGCTGCGAGCCATGGACTACTTCCCTCGCTTCCGGTTGACGTTGCGACGACGGACGATGAGCCGGTCGTTCGGGTGGTTGCGCTTGCGGGTGCGGCCCTCGGGCTTGCCCTGCGGGTTCACCGGGTGGCGACCACCGGACGTACGGCCTTCACCACCACCGTGCGGGTGGTCGACCGGGTTCATGACGACACCGCGGACGGTCGGGCGCCAGCCCTTCCAACGCATGCGGCCGGCCTTGCCCCAGTTGATGTTGCCCTGCTCGGCGTTGCCGACTTCACCGACGGTGCCGCGGCAGGTGACCTGGACCAGGCGGATCTCACCGGAAGGCATGCGCAGGTGCGCGTACTTGCCTTCACGGGCGAGGAGCTGGATCGAGGCGCCGGCGGAACGGCCCAGAGCGGCGCCGCCGCCGGGCTTGAGCTCCACCGCGTGGATCGTGGTACCGACCGGAATGTGACGCAGCTCCAGCGAGTTGCCGGGCTTGATGTCGGCCTCCGGGCCGTTCTCGATCACGTCACCCTGCTTGATGCCCTTGGGGGCCAGGATGTAGCGCTTCTCGCCGTCCGCGTAGTGCAGCAGCGCGATGTTGGCGGTGCGGTTGGGGTCGTACTCGATGTGAGCGACCTTCGCCGGCACGCCGTCCTTGTCGTGACGACGGAAGTCGATCACGCGGTAACGGCGCTTGTGGCCGCCGCCGCGGTGACGGGTCGAGATCTTGCCCGAGTTGTTGCGTCCACCGGTCTTGGAGATCGGACGGAGCAGCGACTTCTCAGGAGTCGAGCGGGTGATCTCGGCGAAGTCGGAGACGCTCGAACCGCGACGACCCGGGGTCGTCGGCTTGTACTTGCGAATAGCCATCTCTTCTAGCTCCTACGAGATCTGTCCGCCGAAGATCTCACCCAGGCGACCGGGGTCGCCTTCCACGGTGACGATCGCGTGCTTGACACTCTTGCGCTGTCCCCAGCCCGTGCGGGTGCGCTTGCGCTTGCCCGACCGGTTCAGGGTGTTGACGCTCTTGACGTCCACGTTGAAGATCTGCTTGATAGCGATCTTGATGTGGCTCTTGTTGGCGCGCGGGTCGACCTCGAAGGTGTACTTGCCCTCGCCGAGGAGGGTGTAGGTCTTCTCCGAGATGACCGGCTTGATGATGATGTCGCGCGGGTCGGCGACGGTCACTTCGCTCACGCCGCGACCTCCTGCTCAGTCCGGTCAGCGATGAACGCCTCGATGGCGGCCTCGCTGAACACGATGTCCTCGTTGTTGAGCACGTCGTAGGTGTTGACCTGGCCCCAGTCGAGGAGGTGCACCTCGGGCAGGTTCCGCAGGCTCAGGGCCGCGGTCTGCTCGTCGCGCGTGAGGACCACCAGGACCTTGGAGGACTCGGTGATCGTGGCCAGAGCGGCCTGCGCGGACTTCGTCTTGGGCGACTCGCCCTCGACGAAGGCGTCGATGACGTGCACGTTCTCGCCGCGCACCCGGTCGGTGAGGGCGCCCGCGAGAGCGGCCGCCTTCATCTTCTTGGGGGTCCGCTCGGCGTACGACCGCGGCTGCGGGCCGTGGACGACGCCACCGCCGTTGAACTGCGGCGCGCGGATCGAGCCCTGACGGGCGCGACCGGTGCCCTTCTGGCGGTACGGCTTCTTGCCACCGCCGCGGACTTCGCCGCGGGTCTTGGTCTTCGCCGAACCGGTGCGGGCGGCGGCCAGTTGCGCGGTGACGACCTGGTGCATGAGCGGGATGTTCGGCTCGACGTCGAAGATCGACGCCGGGAGCTCGATGGTCTTACCCGTCGCCTCACCAGAGGCGTTCTTCACGTTGATTTCGAGGCTCATGGTTATGCCACCTGCTTGACTGCCGTGCGGACGAGCACCAGGCCGTTCTTCGGCCCGGGGATGGCGCCCACGATGAGCAGCAGACCGCGCTCGGCGTCGACCGCCTGAATGCGCAGGTTCTGCGTCGTGTGTCGGGAGTGACCCATCCGGCCGGCCATGCGCATGCCCTTGAAGACGCGGCCCGGGGTGGCGCAGCCACCGATCGAGCCGGGCGCGCGGTGGACCTTGTGAGCACCGTGGCTGGCGGGGAGACCCCCGAAGCCGTGGCGCTTCATCACACCGGCGAAGCCCTTGCCCTTGGTCGTGCCGGTGACGTCCACGAGCTGACCGGTTTCGAAGATGGTGGCTTCGACGGTCTGTCCGAGGTCGTAGTCGGCGGCGTCCGCAGTGCGCAGTTCGACGAGGTGGCGACGCGGAGCGACACCGGCCTTCTCGAAGTGGCCCTGAAGCGGCTTGGTCACGTTCTTGAGTTTGATGTCGCCGAAGCCCAGCTGGACGGCCGAGTAGCCGTCGACGTCGGGCTTGCGAACCTGGGTGACCACGTTCGGGCCGGCCTGCACCACAGTGACGGGAACGGCGCGGCCGTTCTCGTCCCAAACCTGGGTCATGCCGAGCTTGGTGCCCAGGATTCCCTTGATCTGCCTGTCCATTGGTCCCCTACAGCTTGATCTCGATGTCGACGCCGGCCGGGAGGTCAAGGCGCATCAACGAGTCGACCGTCTTCGGGGTCGGGTCGAGAATGTCGATGAGGCGCTTGTGCGTGCGCATCTCGAAGTGCTCGCGCGAGTCCTTGTACTTGTGCGGCGACCGGATCACGCAGAAGCGGTTGATCTCAGTCGGCAGCGGCACCGGCCCGGAGATGGCAGCACCGGTACGGGTGACCGTCTCCACGATCTTGCGGGCCGAGGAGTCTACGACCTCGTGGTCGTAGGCTTTCAGCCTGATGCGGATCTTCTGTCCCGCCATGATTCCTAACCTAACGTAAATTGGCTGTTCAGACCGCTCCACGCGGTCGGGCGTGTCGCGAGTTTAAGACTTGCCTGGGGGCACAGCTGTCCCCCTTGCCGGTCTCTTTGGCTCGCCCGCCTGCCCGTCATGAAACGGTCCCTCTCAGCACGGCTAAGTGCCTACTCGGGCCCGCGGGCCGGGCGTGAGCACCGGTGTCCTTCGCAGTGCACAGCACTGGGAACGCCGGAGCGTACGCAACCTGAATATTATGCCTGCTCCCCCATTCGCCCAGCAAGCTGGGGTCGGGCAACAGTGGGACAGGTTACGCGTATGCGCTTCGTGCACGTCTCATGCGCCGGACCGGAGGATGCCCCCGGTCACCATGCGTTCGGTATGAGACGCAAGTGAACCGGGGTGGCCCTTGGCTTCGGCTCGGCTCGTGAGCGTCGCCTAGGGCGTCGGGCCACCCCGGTGTGCGGTCTTACTTGAGGACCTTGGTGACGCGGCCGGAACCGACCGTGCGGCCACCCTCGCGGATCGCGAAGAGCAGGCCTTCGTCCATGGCGATGGGCTGGATGAGCTCCACCTTCATGTCGGTGTTGTCACCCGGCATGACCATCTCGGTGCCCTCGGGGAGGGTCACGACGCCGGTCACGTCGGTGGTCCGGAAGTAGAACTGCGGACGGTAGTTGTTGAAGAACGGCGTGTGACGGCCGCCTTCGTCCTTGGACAGGATGTAGACCGCGGCCTCGAAGTCCGTGTGCGGGGTGGTCGTCTTCGGCTTGACGACGACCATGCCGCGCTCGACCTCTTCGCGCTTGGTGCCGCGGAGCAGGAGCCCCACGTTCTCACCGGCGCGCGCGTCGTCGAGGGTCTTGCGGAACATCTCGATGGCGGTGACCTTGGTCTGGATCGCGCCCTCGCGGATGCCGACGATCTCGACTTCCTCGTTGGGGAGGAGCACACCGCGCTCCACACGACCGGTGACCACGGTGCCGCGGCCGGTGATGGTGAAGACGTCCTCGATCGGCATGAGGAACGGCAGGTCGGTCGCGCGCTCCGGCTCCGGGACCGAGTCGTCGACGGCCTGCATGAGCTCGGCGACGGCGTCGACCCACTTCTGCTCGCCCTCGAGGGCGCCCAGAGCGGAGACCTGGACCACCGGAGCGTCGTCGCCCGGGAAGCCCTGGTCGGACAGCAGCTCGCGGACCTCCATCTCGACGAGCTCGAGGATCTCCTCGTCGTCGACCATGTCGGACTTGTTGAGCGCCACGACGACGTAAGGAACGCCGACCTGGCGGGCGAGCAGGACGTGCTCGCGGGTCTGCGGCATGGGGCCGTCAGCGGCGGACACGACCAGGATCGCGCCGTCCATCTGCGCCGCACCGGTGATCATGTTCTTGATGTAGTCGGCGTGGCCGGGGCAGTCGACGTGCGCGTAGTGACGAGCCTCGGTCTGGTACTCGACGTGCGAGATCGAGATCGTGATACCGCGCTGGCGCTCCTCGGGAGCGTTGTCGATCTCGTCGAACGGCGTGTACGGGTTCAGGTCCGGGAACTTGTCGTGCAGGACCTTGGTGATCGCCGCGGTGAGCGTGGTCTTGCCGTGGTCGACGTGACCCAGCGTGCCGATGTTGACGTGCGGCTTGGTCCGCTCGAACTTTGCCTTTGCCACTTCGTCCTCCTGTGGACTGGTTAAATCTGGTTTGACTTATCTGACCTATTGCGTCGCTTTGGAACTCAGCGCCTCTGCTGGCAACAGGTGGTCAGCGCCGGGCGCCCAGGCTTGGGCGCCCGAAACGCTTACTCGCCTGTCGCCTTGGCGATGATCTCCTTGGCGACGTTCGCCGGGACTTCGGCGTAGGTGTCGAACTGCATCGAGTAGTTCGCACGCCCGGCCGTCTTCGACCGCAGGTCGCCGACGTAACCGAACATCTCCGACAGCGGAACGACGGCCTTGACCGTACGGTCGTTGCCGCGCTCGCCCATCTCCTGGACCATGCCGCGACGGGAGTTGATGTCGCCGATGACGTCGCCCATGTTGTCCTCGGGGCAGATGACCTCCACGGACATCATCGGCTCGAGGATCACGGGGCGCGCCCGCTTGGCGGCTTCCTTGAGCGCCATGCGGCCGGCGATCTTGAAGGCCATCTCCGAGGAGTCGACCTCGTGGTACTGACCGTCGATCAGTTCCATCTTGACGCCCACCAGCGGGTAGCCCGCCAGGACGCCGTCCTCGAGCGCGGACTCCGCGCCGGCCTTGACCGACGGGATGTACTCGCGCGGGATGCGGCCACCGGTGATCTTGTCCTCGAAGGCGAAGATCTCGTCCTCGTTGGACTTCATCTCCAGCGGTTCGAGGTTGACGAGCACGCGCGCGAACTGACCGGAACCACCGGTCTGCTTCTTGTGCAGGTACTCGACCTTCTCGATCCGCTGGGTGACCGTCTCGCGGTAGGCCACCTGCGGCTTGCCGATGTTGGCCTCGACGTTGAACTCCCGCTTCATGCGGTCGACCAGGATGTCGAGGTGGAGCTCGCCCATGCCCGAGATGATCGTCTGGCCGGAGTCCTCGTCGGTCTTGACCCGGAAGGTCGGGTCCTCTTCGGCGAGGCGCTGGATCGCGGTGGCCAGCTTGTCCTGGTCGGCCTTCGACTTCGGCTCGATGGCCACGTCGATGACCGGCTCAGGGAAGATCATCGACTCGAGGATCACCTGGTCGCTGGAGTCGCTGAGCGTGTCACCGGTGGTGGTGGCCTTGAGGCCCTGCACCGCGATGATGTCGCCCGCCTGCGCCTCCGAGCGCTCCTCACGCTTGTTGGCGTGCATCTGGTAGATCTTGCCGACGCGCTCCTTGCGGCCCTTGGTCGAGTTCACGACCTGGGTGCCGGTGGAGACCGTGCCCGAGTAGATCCGGACGTAGGTCAGGCGCCCGAGGTGCTTGTCCGTCTGGATCTTGAAGGCCAGACCGGAGAAGGGCTCCTCGACGTCCGCGTGACGCTGCGCCGGGGTCTCGTTGTCGGTGAGCGTGCCCTCGATCGCGGGGATGTCGAGCGGGCTCGGCAGGTAGTCCACGACCGCGTCGAGCAGGGGCTGGACGCCCTTGTTCTTGAACGCGGTGCCGCAGAGCACCGGGTTGATCTGGTTGGCGATCGTGGCCTTGCGGATCGCGGCCTTGATCTCGGCGGTCGTGATCTCCTCGCCGGAGAGGAACTTCTCGGCGAACTCGTCCTCGACGTCCGAGAGGGTCTCCAGGAGCTTCTCGCGGTACTCCTCGGCCTGGTCGGCCAGGTCCGCGGGGATCTCCTCGACCGTGTACTCCTCGCCCAGACCGGTCTCGCCGCGCCACACCTTGGCGTGCATCTCGACCAGGTCGACGACGCCGATGAAGTCGGCCTCGTTCCCGATCGGCAGCTGGATCACCGCGGTGTTGGAGTTGAGGCGGTCCTGCATCATCTCGACGCAGCGGAAGAAGTTCGCACCGGTGCGGTCGAGCTTGTTGACGAAGCACATGCGCGGAACGTCGTACTTGTTCGCCTGGCGCCAGACGTTCTCGGTCTGCGGCTCGACGCCCGCGACACCGTCGTAGACGGCGATGGCGGAGTCCAGCACGCGCAGCGAGCGCTCCACTTCGACGGTGAAGTCGACGTGGCCGGGCGTGTCGATGATCTGGATGATGTGGTCGTCCCACTCGCACTTGGTAGCAGCGGAGGTGATGGTGATACCACGCTCCTGCTCCTGCTCCATCCAGTCCATCGTCGCGGCGCCGTCGTGGACCTCACCGATCTTGTGCGACACGCCCGTGTAGTACAGGATGCGCTCGGTGGTGGTCGTCTTGCCCGCGTCGATGTGGGCCATGATGCCGATGTTGCGGAGCTTGGCGAGCGCCGCGTTAGCTTTGTTAGCCACGATCTCTCAGTCTCTCTGCGACTACCAGCGGTAGTGCGCGAATGCCTTGTTGGAATCGGCCATCTTGTGCGTGTCTTCACGCTTCTTGACCGCGGCACCGAGGCCGTTCGAAGCGTCCAGGATCTCGTTCGTGAGGCGCTCGACCATGCTCTTCTCGCGGCGGTCGCGGGAGTAGCCCACGAGCCAGCGGAGACCGAGGGTGGTGGCGCGCTGCGGACGAACGTCGACCGGGACCTGGTACGTCGCACCGCCGACGCGGCGGGAGCGGACCTCGAGGGTGGGCTTGACGTTGTCGAGCGCACGCTTGAGGATCACCACGGGGTCCGAGTCGGCCTTCTTGCGGCAGTTCTCGAGGGCTTCGTAGACGATGCGCTCGGCGAGGCGGCGCTTGCCGTCCTTGAGGACCTTGTTGATCAGCTGGGTGACGAGCACCGAGTTGTAGACCGGGTCGGCGGTAAGCGGCCGGCGCGGCGCGGGACCTTTACGCGGCATGGCTTACTTCTCCTTCTTCGCGCCGTAGCGGCTGCGGGCCTGCTTGCGGTCGCGCACACCCTGGGTGTCGAGCGCGCCGCGGATGATCTTGTAACGGACACCGGGGAGGTCGCGGACACGACCGCCGCGGACGAGCACGATGGAGTGCTCCTGCAGGTTGTGGCCCACACCCGGGATGTAGGCGGTGACCTCGGTGCCGTTCATGAGGCGCACACGGGCGACCTTGCGCATGGCCGAGTTCGGCTTCTTCGGCGTCGTGGTGTACACACGCGTGCACACACCGCGAGCCTGCGGGCTGCCCTTCAGCGCGGGCGTCTTGGTTTTGCTGGTCTTGGCCTTGCGGCCGTTTCGGACCAGCTGCTGGATGGTTGGCACTGAGGCGAACCCCTCTCAACAGTCGACGGTTGCGTATTCCTGACTCTGCGGCGTCACCTGTTCACCCGCGCGCCTCTCCGGAGCCGTATAACGGCCCAGGTCAGCGGCGTGGGTTCCCGTCCCCCGCGTTCGGGCGTGTCGCGTCTCTCCGGACCCATATCCGCCCAACCGGCAGGCCAGGGCCGAAACCCGGGTCGTACCGTCGTGCAGATTCAGACGCGTTCGCGAACGGACCCGTCAGGGCCGGCCATCACGACCGTGTTCACGAAGCCCCCAGTGCGAGGGATGCGTGCCGGTGACGCCAGCCGGCGGGATCAGATCCCGCCGTCTTGCAGGCACGCAACCTGGCCTGGCTCTCACGGGGACCGAGCTGCCGGAGTTGACAGGGCCACCATGCCGCTCAAAGCGGTGTCCAGGCGCAAGGGAGAAGCCTACCTAGCCTAACGAACAAGGTCAAAGCCGTTTTCGCCCCGCAAGGCATCCGTGTTCAGTGTCACGGAGCCTGAGGGCGGCCAGTTGTTCGGCTTGGAAGCTTCACCGCTGTGCACGAGTGCGGCTCGCAAGCTTCGCCGCGTTCGGACCCTGACCAGTTCGTTCGGTGCGGTAGACACACCGTGGCCTATATTAGCTCGCTATGCGGGACGGGCCCGCGCGGGATGCCCTACTGGAGGCGCTGTTCACCAGCAGTTCCCCGAGGTGTCAAACCGAAACCGCGACGCCCCCGTCGTAGCCCGGGCCTCCGGCGGCGCGCGCGAGCGAGACGATCCAGATCAGCAGGCCCGCCACGACGACCGCCGAGGCGATCCCGATGGCGATCCAGGAGAGCCGCCGCACCAGGGGCAGCCGCGAGGCGCCGAGCAGGAACCCTTCGGACGCACGGATATCGGCCTCGGCCTGCCGCGCCAGCATCAGGGCGATCAGTGCGGGGATCGCACCGCCCACAAAGGGCGACAAGGCGACCCCGACGGCCGCGAGCAGCCGTGCCGCCACGATCTTCGTCGACTCCACCGGCTCCGGATCATCCGGATGCCGAACCCCGAACACCCGCTGCACCTCAACCACCCGCCCATCCTATTGGCCGTCGGGCTCCATCGCGCGGCGCGCTACCCGCCGGTTCAGGACCAACGGCATTCGCCGCCGCCCCGATCCGCCGCCCACCCGCGACACACCCTCGGATATCCCTTTCGAGCCTCACCTTGAGGTAGGTTCCTCCACCGGATCGGCGGGCTGAACGCCGAACTGCTCGCTCATGTCGATGAAGGCCTGCGGATGCACCTCGACCTCTACTGAGCGTCCCGCCGCTCCCGCTTCGTCCCGCTCCGTGTGCGCTGCGCCTCCTCCACCAAGATTCCGAGGAGGTGGTCCTGCATGGAAAGCCCGCGCGCCTCGGCATCTGCCACGAGGACATCCCAGACTTCCTGCGGCACATCACGAATCTCGATGTTCACCATGCCCGAGTTCTACATGCTTCCGCAGCTGAACATCGTGTTGGGAAACGCCGGTGGGCCGGTGGCGCGAAAGCGCCACCGGCCCCGTTTTCTCATTGCTCCGTCAGCTAAAATGGGTTTTGTAAACCGGGGGGGGGGGGGGGCCCCCACCCCCCCCCCGCCCCACCGGTTTCTTCATGCCGTCGGGAATCGGCAGGTTGTAGCTAGAAGGACCCCAGGTCGTACGAGTCCTCGAGGCTGACCGCCGGGCCGCCGCCGTAGGCGAAGGCGTTGGCGGTCGTGTCCTCGTAGCCGCCGAGGGAGTAGACCGCGGCCTTGGCTTCCTCGGTGGGCTCGACCGACACGTTCCGGTACTTGGCGATGCCGGTACCGGCCGGGATCAGCTTGCCCAGGATCACGTTCTCCTTCAGGCCGACCAGCGAGTCGGACTTGCCGGAGATCGCGGCCTCGGTGAGCACGCGGGTGGTCTCCTGGAACGAGGCCGCGGACAGCCACGACTCCGTCGCCAGCGAGGCCTTGGTGATGCCCATGAGCTGCGGGCGGCCGGAGGCCGGCTCGCCGCCGTCGGCCAGCACCTTGCGGTTCTGCTCCTCGAAGTCCAGGCGGTCGACCAGGGAGCCCGGGAGGAACTCCAGGGTGCCCGAGTCGATGATCGTGACGCGCTTGAGCATCTGGCGCACGATGATCTCGATGTGCTTGTCGTGGATCATCACGCCCTGCGAGCGGTACACGTCCTGGACCTGCTCCACCAGGTGGCGCTGGACCTTGCGCGGACCGAGCACGCGCAGCAGCTCGTGCGGGTCGATGGTGCCCTCGACGAGCTTCTCGCCGACCTCGACGTGCTCGCCGTCGCCGAAGCGCAGGCGCAGACGACGCGGCACCTTCTCGACCACGATCTCCTCGGAACCGTCGTCCGGGGTGATGATGATCTTCCGGCTCTTCTCGGCGTCCTCGATGCGCACGGTGCCGCTCGCTTCCGCGATCGGCGCCTTGCCCTTCGGGACACGCGCCTCGAAGACCTCCTGCACACGGGGCAGACCCTGCGTGATGTCGTTCGCGGTCGCCGCGCCACCGGTGTGGAAGGTACGCATGGTCAGCTGCGTGCCCGGCTCACCGATCGACTGGGCCGCGATGATGCCCACGGCCTCGCCGAGGTCCACCTTCTCGCCCGTCGGCATCGACCGGCCGTAGCAGGCCGCGCAGACGCCCTGGCGGGACTCGCACGTGAGCACCGAACGGATCTTCACGTCCTGGACGCCTGCGGCGACCAGCGTGGCGATGTGGTCCGAGTTCAGCGGCGTGTTCCGCTCGAGGATGACCTTGCCGTCGACCTCGACGTCGTCCGCGAGGTTGCGGGCGTCGATCGAGGAGTCGACCAGGTCGGACTCGATGCGGCGGCCGTCGATCTCGACCGAGACCTGGAACTCCAGGCCGCGGTCGGTGCCGCAGTCGTCCTCGCGGATGATGACGTCCTGCGAGACGTCCACCAGACGACGGGTCAGGTAACCCGAGTCGGCGGTGCGCAGCGCGGTGTCGGCGAGGCCCTTGCGGGAACCGTGGGTCGAGATGAAGTACTCCAGCACCGTCAGGCCCTCGCGCAGCGAGGACTTGATCGGGCGCGGGATGATCTCGCCCTTCGGGTTCGCCACCAGGCCGCGCATGCCGGCGATCTGACGCAGCTGCAGCATGTTGCCTCGCGCGCCCGAGTTGATCATCTGCCACAGCGGGTTCTCCGGCTGCAGCGTCTGGTTCAGGTCGTCCAGCACCTCGGCCGTGGCCTTGGTCCAGATCTCCGTCAGCTCGCCGCGACGCTCTTCAGCGGTCATGAGACCGCGCACGTACTGCTTGTCGATCTTGGCGGAGTCCGCTTCGTACTTCTCCAGGATCTCGGCCTTGTGCTCCGGCTCCACGACATCCTCGATGCCGATGGTGACGCCGGACCAGCCGGCCCACTTGAAGCCCGCGGACTTCAACGCGTCCAGGCAGGCGCCCAGCTGCACCTTGGAGTAGTGCTCGGACAGGTCGTGGATGATCTCCGAGAGCTGGCCCTTGCGGACCTCGTAGTTCACGAACTCGAAGTCCGGCGGCAGGCACTCGTTGAAGAACACCCGGCCCAGCGTCGTCTCGACCAGCAGCGGCTCGCCCGGGGTCCAGCCCTCAGGGGCCGTCCACGGCTCGGCACCGGGACCGTTGTTGATGGTCTCGATGTCTTCCAGGCGGATCCGGATGGGCGCCTGGAGGTCCAGCTCGCCGCGGTCCTTCGCCATCTGCGCTTCGCCCTCGTTCGCGAACGCGCGCCCCTCACCGGGACGGCCTTCGGAGAGGTGCGTCAGGTAGTACAGGCCGATGATCTGGTCCTGCGTGGGCAGGGCCACCGGCTTGCCGTCCGAAGGCTTCAGGATGTTGTTCGACGCCAGCATCAGGATGCGGGCCTCGGCCTGGGCCTCGGCGCTCAGCGGCACGTGCACGGCCATCTGGTCGCCGTCGAAGTCGGCGTTGAAGGCGGTGCAGACCAGCGGGTGAAGCTGGATGGCCTTGCCCTCGACCAGCTGCGGCTCGAAGGCCTGGATGCCGAGGCGGTGCAGCGTAGGTGCACGGTTGAGCAGGACCGGGTGCTCGGAGATGACCTCTTCGAGCACGTCCCACACGACCGGGCGAGCCCGCTCGACCATGCGCTTGGCCGACTTGATGTTCTGCGCGTGGTTCAGGTCCACCAGGCGCTTCATCACGAACGGCTTGAACAGCTCCAGCGCCATCTGCTTGGGCAGACCGCACTGGTGCAGCTTCAGGCGCGGGCCGACCACGATGACCGAGCGGCCCGAGTAGTCGACGCGCTTGCCGAGCAGGTTCTGGCGGAACCGGCCCTGCTTGCCCTTGAGCATGTCGGACAGCGACTTGAGCGGACGGTTGCCGGGGCCCGTCACCGGGCGGCCGCGGCGGCCGTTGTCGAACAGCGCGTCCACCGACTCCTGCAGCATCCGCTTCTCGTTCGCCACGATGATCTCGGGCGCACCGAGGTCCATCAGGCGCTTGAGGCGGTTGTTGCGGTTGATGACGCGGCGGTACAGGTCGTTCAGGTCCGAGGTCGCGAACCGGCCGCCGTCGAGCTGCACCATCGGGCGCAGCTCCGGCGGGATCACCGGCACGCAGTCGAGGACCATGCCCAGGGGCGAGTTGCCCGTGGCCTGGAACGCGGCCACGACCTTCAGGCGCTTGAGCGCACGGAGCTTCTTCTGGCCCTTGCCGGTCGCGATCGTCTCGCGCAGGCTGATCGCCTCGGCGTCCAGGTCCAGGTTCTCCAGCAGGTTCTTGATGGACTCCGCGCCCATGCCGCCGGTGAAGTACTCGCCGAAGCGCTGCTGCAGCTCGCGGTAGAGCATCTCGTCGCCGATGAGCTGGCGCACCTCGAGCTTGCGGAACGTGTCCATGACCTCGTCGAGACGGTCGATCTCACGCTGCGCCTTGTCACGGATCTGGCGCATCTCGCGCTCGCCGCCGTCCTTGACCTTGCGGCGGACGTCGGCGCGGGCGCCTTCGGCCTCCAGCTCGGCCAGGTCGCCTTCGAGCTTCGAGGCGCGCTCCTCGATCGCGGCGTCGCGCTGCTGCTCGAGGTGGCGCTTCTCGGCGACGATCTCGTTCTCCAGGGTCGGGACGTCCCGCTGGCGGGCCTCGTCGTCGACCGCGGTGATCACGTACGCCGCGAAGTAGATGACCTTCTCCAGGTCCTTCGGCGCCAGGTCCAGCAGGTAGCCCAAGCGCGAGGGAACGCCCTTGAAGTACCAGATGTGGGTCACGGGCGCGGCGAGCTCGATGTGGCCCATGCGCTCGCGGCGAACCTTCGAACGGGTCACCTCGACGCCGCAGCGCTCACAGATGATGCCCTTGAAGCGGATCCGCTTGTACTTGCCGCAGTAGCACTCCCAGTCCCGGGTCGGACCGAAGATCTTCTCGCAGAAAAGACCGTCCTTCTCAGGCTTCAAAGTGCGGTAGTTGATGGTCTCGGGCTTCTTCACCTCGCCGTGCGACCACTGCCGAATGTCCTCGGCGGTGGCGAGGCCGATCTTCAACTTGTCGAAGAAGTTGACGTCGAGCACTGAACTCTTCCCCTTGATGGTTCTTAAGGATTGGATGAGACGTTGGGGAGAGCGGGCAGCTCTTGCAGATCTATGCCGCCCGCTCCCTCTCGACGTCAGGCGCTCTCGAAGTCCACGCTCGAGGGCTCTTCGTGGGACAGGTCGATCCCCAGCTCCTCAGCGGCGCGGAAGACCTCGTCGTCGCTCTCCGTCATCTGGATGGCCTGCCCGTCGGCGGACAGCACCTCCACGTTGAGGCAGAGCGACTGGAGCTCCTTGAGCAGCACCTTGAACGATTCCGGAATGCCCGGTTCAGGCACATTCTCGCCCTTGACGATGGCCTCGTAGACCTTCACGCGGCCGACCACGTCGTCGGACTTGATCGTCAGCAGCTCCTGCAGCGCGTAAGCGGCGCCGTAGGCCTGCATCGCCCAGCACTCCATCTCACCGAAGCGCTGGCCACCGAACTGGGCCTTACCGCCGAGCGGCTGCTGGGTGATCATCGAGTACGGACCGGTCGAACGCGCGTGGATCTTGTCGTCGACCATGTGGTTCAGCTTCAGGATGTACATGTAGCCGACCGAGATCGGGTCCGGGAACGGCTCGCCGGAGCGGCCGTCGAACAGCTGCGCCTTGCCCGTCGGGGCGACCATGCGCTGGCCGTCGCGGTTGGGGAGCGTGTTCGCCAGGACGCCCTGGACCTCGTCCGGGTGCGCACCGTCGAACACCGGCGTGCCCACCTTGGAGTCGGCCGGGGCCTCGTCGGCGCCGATGGCCTTGAGGGCCTGCTGCCAGGCCTCGTCGAAGCCCTCCAGCTTCCAGCCGGTCTTGGCCGCCCACCCGAGGTGGACCTCCAGTACCTGGCCGATGTTCATTCGGCCCGGCACACCCAGCGGGTTGAGCAGGATGTCGACCGGCGTGCCGTCGGGGAGGAACGGCATGTCCTCCTGCGGCACGACCTTCGAGATGACGCCCTTGTTGCCGTGGCGGCCGGCGAGCTTGTCGCCGACGCCGATCTTGCGCTTCTGGGCGATGTAGACGCGCACCATCTCGTTCACGCCCGGGGACAGCTCGTCGCCGTCCTCGCGCGAGAAGGTGCGGACGCCGATGACCGTGCCGGCCTCGCCGTGCGGGACCTTCAGCGACGTGTCGCGGACCTCGCGGGCCTTCTCGCCGAAGATCGCGCGGAGCAGGCGCTCCTCCGGGGTCAGCTCGGTCTCGCCCTTCGGCGTGACCTTGCCGACCAGGATGTCGCCGTCCTCGACCTCGGCACCGATGCGGATGATGCCGCGGTCGTCCAGGTCGGAGAGCATCTCCTCGCCGACGTTCGGGATGTCGCGGGTGATCTCCTCCGGGCCCAGCTTGGTGTCGCGGGCGTCGACCTCGTGCTCGTCGATGTGGATCGAGGTGAGCACGTCCTCTTCGACCAGCCGCGAGGAGAGCACGATGGCGTCCTCGAAGTTCTGGCCCTCCCAGGTGGTGAACGCGACGAGCAGGTTCTTGCCCAGCGCCATCTCGCCCTTGTCCGTGGACGGACCGTCGGCGATCGGCTGGCCGGCCTCGACGCGCTGGCCCTCGGTGACGAGGGGCACCTGGTTGATGCACGAGCCCGCGTTGGAGCGGCGGAACTTGTGCAGCAGGTAGGTGCGGCGCATGCCGTTGTCCTGCGCGATGGTGATGTAGTCGGCGCTGGAGTCCTCGACGGTGCCGTCGGCCTCGGCGACGACCACGTCGCCGGCGTCGACCGCGGCGCGGTACTCCATGCCGGTGCCCACCAGCGGCGAGTCCGTCTTGATGAGCGGGACGGCCTGACGCTGCATGTTCGCGCCCATGAGGGCGCGGTTGGCGTCGTCGTGCTCGAGGAACGGCACCAGCGCGGTCGCGACCGAGGTCATCTGGCGCGGCGAGACGTCCATGAAGTCGATCTCGTCGGCGGAGAGCAGCTCGGCCTCGCCGCCGTCGCGGCCGCGGGCCAGAATCTGCGCGTCGATGAACGAACCGTCTTCGTTGAGCAGCTGGTTCGCCTGCGCGATGGCGACCCGGTCCTCTTCATCGGCCGTCAGGTACTGGATGTCGTCGGTGACGTGACCGTCGACGACCTTCCGGTACGGCGTCTCGATGAAGCCGAACGGGTTGACGCGCGCGAAGGTCGACATGGCGCCGATGAGGCCGATGTTCGGGCCTTCCGGCGTCTCGATCGGGCACATGCGGCCGTAGTGCGACGGGTGAACGTCGCGCACGTCCATGGCGGCGCGGTCGCGGGACAGACCACCCGGGCCGAGCGCCGAGAGGCGTCGGCGGTGGGTCAGGCCCGTGATCGGGTTGACCTGGTCCATGAACTGCGACAGCTGCGAAGTACCGAAGAACTCCTTGATCGCGGCCACCACGGGGCGGATGTTGATCAGGGTCTGCGGCGTGATCGCCTCGACGTCCTGGGTCGTCATCCGCTCGCGCACGACGCGCTCCATGCGGGAGAGGCCCACCCGGATCTGGTTCTGGATGAGCTCGCCGACGGTGCGCAGGCGGCGGTTGCCGAAGTGGTCGATGTCGTCGGGGCCGTAACCGGGCTCGGCCGAGTGCAGGCGCAGCATGAACTCGATCGTCGCGGCCAGGTCGTCCTCGGTGAGGACGCCCGTCGAGATCGGCGAGTCGAGGCCGAACTTCTTGTTGACCTTGTAGCGGCCGACCTTCGCGAGGTCGTAGCGCTTCTTGTTGAAGAACAGGTTCTCCAGCAGCGACTGCGCGTTGTCCTTGGTCGGCGGCTCGCCCGGGCGGAGCTTGCGGTAGATGTCGAGCAGCGCCTCGTCCTGCGAGTTGATGGTGTCCTTTTCCAAGGTCGTCATCATGAGCTCGGACCAGCCGAAGCGCTCGCGGATGCGGTCGTTGTCCCAGCCGATGGCCTTCAGCAGCACGGTGACGGCCTGGCGGCGCTTGCGGTCCACGCGCACGCCGACGGTCTCGCGCTTGTCGATGTCGAACTCGAGCCACGCACCGCGGCCCGGGATCACCTTCGCGCTGGTGAGGTCGCGGTCCGAGGTCTTGTCGGGCTGCTTGTCGAAGTACACGCCCGGCGAACGGACGAGCTGCGAGACCACCACGCGCTCGGTGCCGTTGATGATGAAGGTGCCCTTCGGGGTCATCATGGGGAAGTCGCCCATGAAGACCGTCTGGCTCTTGATCTCACCGGTGGTGTGGTTGATGAACTCCGCCGTGACGAACAGCGGGGCGCAGTAGGTGAGGTCCTTCTCGCGGCACTCCTCGATGGGGGCCTTGACCTCGTCGAAGCGAGGATTGGAGAAGGACAGGCTCATGGTGCCCGAGAAGTCCTCGATCGGGCTGATCTCCTCGAGGATCTCGTCGAGGCCGCTGACCGCCTCCTCGCCCACGCGGGCGCGGTAGGCCTCGTTGCCGACGAGCCAGTCGAACGAGTCGGTCTGGAGCGCCAGAAGGTTCGGGACTTCGAGTTTCTCTTCGATCCTGCCGAACGAGATACGGCGAGGTGCGTGCTTGCTCTTGCTGGAGCTGGTCTTGCCAGTGCGGGAAGCTGCCAAGATTCGTCCTTCCGAGGACCTGATTGTTACGACGGCCGGCGCATGCCGCAGTCTCCGCACCGATGCGGGATAGACGAGGACAGCCGGAGTCGGGCATCAGATCGAGGCGGAGCAGCCGAAAAGCGGCGTCCAACGTCGGTCGATTGCCTGGAATCCCCACCGTCCACGACCCTCACCGCGTCAAGAAGGCGTGAAGGAGGCAGCGCAAATTAATAGCTTAATGTACGCTCCGGCAACTGTCAACTTCCCCACCGGGTGGTGGGGTAAGGGGTGACGACAATCTCTCCCGCTGCCGAAGTTCCTTCCGTACATCGCTCCGAGTCCGGTTCGCACGCTCGCCGGTTCAGTCCTGCCTCCGGGCCGCCCCGCGGCGGCCCTGGCGCTCCGTCCGCGGTGCCGGGACCGGCCCGGTGGGGGCGAACGTTGCGCGCGCCACGCAGTGGCGCTTGAGGAACTAGTTTGCAGGATCAAGTCACAGTTCGTCAAGTCAGGCGTCTAATTCGCCCGGATGCGCCCCTTCGGCCCCAGCGCCTGAACCGGTGCTCCGGCAGGCCGCGGCGGGCGTTCGAATCCCAGCGCAGCAGGGGCGCGGCGGCGGACACGGGGCGGGGCGCGGCGGGGTCGCGCGGCCGTTGCGAAGGGCCGCACAAGCTTCGGAGCCCGGGCGTGTCGCGCCGAGGCCGGGGTGACGGCGATGGCCGTCGTACTCGCGGCAGCGGACGCGGCGTCGCGTCTGCGGAGCCGAATCCGGTGCGGCTTCCGCGCGGCGCGGGCCCGGCGGGCGGTGCCGGCGGAGCGCCCGGTGTCCGAGCGCCGCGGCGAGCGCGGGGCGATTCGGATTCGGTGCGGGCACGGGACGCCTTTGCGTCGCCTGCCGCCGGTGCCGGATCGCTCGCGCGTCCCGGCGCCCGGCCGCAATGCGGCGTCCCGGCCTCGCACCTTCGGGGCGGCAGGTCCGCGAACGGGCCGACCGCCTCGACGTGTACAACGAGCCCGCGCCCCGAAGGTGACGCGGGCTCATCGCGATGGTGGACCGAGAGGCCTCCCAGGGGTCCCCGATGGCGGCGGGCAGGTCGTCCTGGCAGGCGTACCGCTCCTCGTTCAGGGAGGGCAAGAAGCCGGACCCGGCGGTCGGCGGCCGCGACCGAGGCGAGGAGGGCCGGCAGACCCGTTGGGGGCGTGGGCAACAGGGTGCCCCACTGCCGTGCCGGCCGGTAGTGCGCCCGTGAAGGCGAGCGGATACAGGGCGGCCCGGGCTGCGCCCCATCTGCGCGGCCCGGGCCTTTCTTCCCCGATAGAGAGGTGGCTTGTTACTTGTCGAGCATCTCCTGGGCCTTGGTCAGCGCGTCCTGCATTTCCTGCTGCCAGCCGTAGAGGTCCTCTTCAACGGCGACGTAGGCCTTGACGGTCGCCTCGTCGTAGGCCTTCTCGGAGGCCTCGGCGAACCCGGTCTCCTCGCCGCATTCGGCGAATTCGACCGCGGTCTGGATCTCGAAGGCCTTCTTGGCCTCGTAGTCGGCGGGCATGTCGTCGGGGAGCGGCGGGAGGTCCATGTCCTCGTCGCCGTAGGAGACCATGCGCTCCTCTTCGGGAACGCCGTCGTAGTAGATCTCGTACAGCCAGGCGCGCACCTGCACGCTGTTGTACTCGTCGAACGAGAAGTCGGGGTAGCCGCGCTCGGTGAGGCAGTCGAGGTACTTGCCCTGGAGGTCTCCGATGGCGGCGGCGTAGTCGGCCGAGATGGCGTCCCACATCGTGTCCTCTTCACCGGAGCCGTACGTGGGGTTCTCGGGGCGGTACGTCCAGTAGGAGTAGTCGCCGCCCTCGTCCTCCTCGTAGTGCTCCTCGACCAGGGTGGGCTCGCCGTAGAGGGCCTCGATCATCTCGAGCTGGCAGCCGCCGGGCTTGGGCTCGACGTACGCCTCCTCGTCGACGTTGATCTCGCCTTCGTCGACGATCTCCTCTTCGGCGCCCTCTTCGCCTTCGAGGGCTTCCCACTCCTCTTCGGTGAGCTCCTCCTCGGACATCGACGAGATGTACTGGTCGCGCGTGCCGTTCATGTTCTCGGTGTACTCGGCGCCCTGGTAGGCGACGTACCAGTCGTACTGCTCACCGGGCTCGAGGGCATCCCAGTCGGTGGTGTCGGGCTCGACCCACTCGTCGTCGCCGCCCTCTTCCTCTTCCCACTTCTCCTCTTGGGCGGCCCAGTAGTCCTCGGCTTCGCCGTTCTCCTGGGCCTCGGGGCTGTCCGCCCAGGCGCCGAAGCCGTACTCCTTGGCCTCTTCAGGGTCGATCAGGAATTCCTCGTGGGGGTAGCCTCCCGCGAGCGTGTCCTGCTCGTACACCCCCCAGTCCTGGAAGGAGTAGGGCTCGTGGACGGTGAACCCGGCCTCCTCCAGGCAGTTCTGGACGATGCGGTTCTCGGCAGTGACGAGCTCGGACTCGATGCGGCTGCTCTCGTTGAGGATCGTGAGCAGGCGGTCCTCATCGGACTTCTCGTCCTCGCCGCCGCCGATACCGAGCATCCCGCAGCCGGCGGTCAGCGCGAGCACTGTCGCTCCGCCGAGCCCGGCAGCCCATCTCCTTGCGGACATCGTCCATCTCCTTGAGTGCGTGGGGTGTGTCTACTCGCAAAGACGCGGGCGTGGGCGGATTTCGTTGCGCCCGGTGCGAATTCTTCCAAGAATTCTCCGGAAAAGCAGAAGACCGGGCCCGCACCGCCTGACGGCGTGCGGACCCGGTCCACGTACAAGGGCTGGGAGGCCCCTCTTTCAAATCACGGCAGTCGCGATTACTTCAGGGTGACGGTGGCGCCGGCGCCCTCGAGGGCCTCCTTGGCCTTCTCCGCGTCTTCCTTCTTCGCGCCTTCAACGACAGCCTTGGGGGCGCTCTCGACGAGCTCCTTGGCTTCCTTGAGGCCGAGGCCGGTGAGGCCGCGAACTTCCTTGATGACCTTGATCTTCGACTCGCCTGCAGACTCGAGAACGACGTCGAACGTGTCCTTCTCGACAGCGGCTTCGGCGGCCGGGCCGGCAGCGGCGGCAACGGCGACCGGAGCGGCGGCGGTGACGTCGAACTCTTCCTCGAACGCCTTGACGAACTCGGAGACCTCGAGGAGGGTCATCTCCTTGAACGCGTCGAGCAGTTCAGTGGTGGAAAGCTTAGCCATGGTGTGTCCTTTCTTTAAAGTCTCGGGCTAGTGGGGTTACTCCCCACTGGCCGCCTTCTTGTCCTGCAGCGCTGCACCGAGCCGGGCCACCTGCGAGGCAGGGGCGGCGAGCACGGAGGCGGTCTTCTGCGCGGTGGCCTTCATCGCGCCGGCCAGCTTGGCCAGCAGCACTTCGCGCGACTCGAGGTCGGCGAGCTTGGTGATCTCTTCGACGGTGAGGGGCTTGCCCTCCATGTAACCGCCCTTGATCACCAGGGCTTCGTGCGTCTTGGCGAAGGCGCGGAGGCTCTTCGCGGCTTCCACCGGGTCGCCTTCGATGAAGGTGATCGCGGTGGGGCCGACGAACAGCTCGTCCAGGCCGTTGACGCCGGCCTGGTTGGCAGCGCGCTTGGCAAGGGTGTTCTTCGCGACGCGGTAGTGCGTCCCCTCGCCGAGGGAACGCCGCAGCTCGCGCATTTCCGCAACAGTGAGGCCGCGGTACTCGGTGAGCACCGTGGCGTTCGCGTTGGAGAAGTCCTGGGCGAGTTCGGCGATGGCGGTCTGCTTACCCGCCGGGTATTCCCGTTCAGCCATAATTCCCTCCTTTCTCGGCTGATCAATCCTCAACCGTTCGCGGAGGCGACAAACAAAAAAGGCGCCCCTGCGGGACGCCTCATCACTGGGACCTGAGGCCAACTGAGTTGGCCCACACCATGGTCGCTTCGAGTAGTCGCCCTACGTCGGTTCCGGGTGGTTTACAACCGCACAAGGCGGTAACCGAACGGTCTTTGGGTTGTGGCCTCTAAATTAGCACGGGGCATGAGCGTGGCCCCAGCGCAGGAGTCCGCACTGGGGCCACGTCACACCTTGCGGTGATTACTTGATCTTGACCGCCGACGGGTCGACCGGGATACCGGGGCCCATCGTGGTGGAGATGACCGTCTTCTTGAGGTACACGCCCTTGGAGCTGGCGGGCTTCAAGCGCTGCACCTCTTCGAGGGCGGCGTTGTAGTTCTCGGTGAGCTGCTCAGCGGTGAAGCTGGTCTTGCCGATCGGCAGGTTCAGGTTCGCGTGCTTGTCGACGCGGAACGAGATCTTGCCGGCCTTGATCTCCGTGACGGCCTTGGCGACGTCCGGCGTGACGGTGCCGGTCTTCGGGTTCGGCATGAGACCGCGCGGGCCCAGGATGCGCGCGATCCGGCCGATCTTGGCCATCTGGTCGGGCGTGGCGACGGCGGCGTCGAAGTCGAGCCAGCCTTCGGAGATGCGCTTGACGAGCTCGTCGGAGCCGACCTCGTCGGCGCCGGCGTTGACGGCGGCCTCGGCCTTGTCACCCTCGGCGAAGACGATGACACGGACGGTCTTGCCCGTGCCGTGGGGCAGGGCGACGGTGCCGCGGACCAGCTGGTCGGCCTGGCGCGGGTCGACGCCGAGTCGGATCGACAGCTCGACGGTGGCGTCGAACGTGGTCGGCGAGGTCTCCTTCGCCAGCCCGGTCGCCTCGGAGGGCGCGTAGAGCTGGTTGCGGTCGACCTTCTTGGCGAGGTCGGTGTACTTCTTGCTGCGCTTCATGTTCCATCCTTCGGATGTCGTGGTGAGGGCGGGCGCGCGCCCTTCCACTGGGTTGGTCTGGTGACTGCCGAGTGCTCGGCGGCCCGACGATTACTCGACGGTGCCTATTCGACCGTGATGCCCATGGAGCGGGCGGTGCCCGCGACGATGAGCGACGCGGCGTCGAGGTCGTTGGCGTTGAGGTCGGGGAGCTTCTTCTCCGCGATCTCGCGCACCTGGGCCTGGGTCACCTTGCCGACCTTGACGCGGTGGGGCTCGCCAGAGCCCTTCGCGACACCGGCGGCCTTGAGCAGGAGCTTGGCGGCCGGCGGGGTCTTGAGGACGAACGTGAACGAACGGTCCTCGTACACCGTGATCTCAGCGGGGAGGACTTCGCCGCGCTGGGATTCGGTGGCCGCGTTGTAGGCCTTGCAGAACTCCATGATGTTGACGCCGTGCTGGCCGAGGGCGGGACCCACCGGCGGGGCCGGGGTGGCCTGGCCACCCGCGAGCTCCAGCTTGAACGTCACAACGGCCTTCTTGTTGGGAGCCATCGTGTCCTTCTCTTGATCCTGGGCTATGCGGAGGCTTGCGCCCCCGCCTTCCATGCGCGCGCACGCCAGCGGCCTGCGCGCAACTCATCCAGGGTACTCGCCCAGGTGGCGGGCACTCTGAAGGAGGTATGTGAGCTGTAGCTCGTGCTACAGCTTCGAGACCTGGTTGAAGTTGAGCTCCACCGGGGTCTCGCGGCCGAAGATCGAGACGAGCACCTTGAGCTTCTGCTGCTCGGCGTTGATCTCGGCGATGGTGGCCGGCATGGAGGCGAACGCGCCGTCCACGACGGTGACGGACTCGCCCTCGGTGAAGTCGACCTTGATGTCGATGTCGCCGCCGCCGGAGTCGGCCTGGCCCTCTTCCTTGGGCTTCTGCTCCGGAGGGAGCAGCCACTGGATGACCTCGTCGAGCGGGAGCGGGCTCGGGCGGTCGGTGCGGTCGACCACGCCCACGAAGCCGGTCACGCCGGGCGTGTTGCGCACGACCGAGTACGACTCGGGGGTCATCTCCATGCGGACGAGCACGTAGCTGGGGAAGACCTTGGCCTCCACCTTCGAGCGCTTGCCGTTCTTGATCTCCACCTCGGTGTGGGTGGGGACCTCGATCTGGTAGATGTAGTCCTCCATGTCGAAGGACTGGATCCGGTTCTCCAGGTTGGAGCGCACGCGGTTCTCGAAGCCGGCGTAGGAGTGCAGCACGTACCACTCGCCCGGCGCGAAGCGCAGCTTGGCGCGGAGCGCCTCTGCCGGGTCGACCTCGGGCTCGCCGGGAACGGCGTCCTCGTCGATCTCCGGCTCCGCTTCGACGTCCGCGACCTGCGCCGCAGCAGCCTGCGCCGCGACCTCGACCTTCAGGGCCTCGTCGAACTCAGACACGCTCAACTCTCATTCCGGCTCGACCTCGCAACGGCGAGGTACTGCGACTGATTCTCTGCGATGGTGCACGCTCCGGACCGGTTTCGCGACCGGCTTCTCGGATGCGGCGATCCCCGCCTGTGAAGTCGCGCGCCGGCGGAACCGGCGCGCGTCATACCCCCTAGGGTAGCCGCTCGGGACGGCGGCGCGCCTCAGGCACCGGCGAACCGGCGCAGGTCACGCAATCCGCCCGCGGGCCCGGTGGGCGGGGCGAATGGAACGGGGGGCTAGGAGCCGGCGCCGAAGGCCCGGCGGACGAGGTCGCCGAAGAGCAGGTCGAGGCCGCCGATGTAGGCCATCATGATGCCGACGAAGACCAGGACGACGACGGAGTAGGTGATGAGCTGGCGCCGGGTCGGGTAGACCACCTTGCGCAGCTGCTCGACGACCTCTTTGAGGAAGCGGCCGAGCCGCTTCACGGGGTTGCGCGACGCGGTCTTCTCGCCCTGCTTGCGAGTGGGACGACCCTTTTCAGCGGTCGCATCCGCATCGGAGCTGCTGGTGTCGTCGGCCACGTCGGCTTCCTCCAGGGTTCTTCTGATCGGGGCGGTCAGGCTAGCAGCATACCGGAACGGTATGGCTCGTCACTATCGCGGCGGCATGGTTCGGCGTCGCTCGGCGTACGCGGCGACGAGTTCGCCGCGGCACTCGTTCCAGCGTGCGCGCATGGCGGCCATCTCGTGGTCGACGAACTCCATGAACGCGGCGGTCTGGATGAGCCGGTCGCGGCCGGGGCCCTCCGGCATCGTGTCGATGCCGACGATCGCGAGCTCGCGGTAGCGGTCGATGATCGGGCCGCGGTCGAGCATGATCGAGCCCCAGATGTCGTCGTCGTTGAGGCGGTACACGTCGGCGCGGGTGGAGGTGCGGCGGCCCTTGATGAGGAGTCCGGCCGTGGTCAGTTCGCGGACGGCGCCGGAGACGGCGGCGAGGCTGATGCCGAGTCCTTCGGCGACCTCCGCGGCGGTGTACGTGTCGGCGTCGTCGACCAGGATGTACGAGAAGATCCGCGCCGACATGCGCTGGAGGCCGCTGGCGATGAGGAGCCCGGCGAACCGCTCCACGTACTCCAGCAGGGCCTTGCACTGTTCGGTGTGCTCTTCCATCGTTCCCCTTCGCGGTCCGCCGATCAGGTCTTGATGTTATCTTGACACGCTATAGATTTCACAAATTCATGAAAACTATGATAGCTTGAGCGCATGAACGCAGTGATCCGCACTGAAGGACTGGTCAAGCGCTTCGGCCACGTGACCGCCCTCGACCGCCTCGACCTCGAAGTGGCCCAAGGGGAGACGCACGGCTTCCTCGGCCCGAACGGCGCAGGCAAGTCCACCGCCATCCGCGTCCTCCTCGGGATGCTCCGCTCCGACGAGGGCCGCGCCGAACTCTTCGGCGCCGACCCCTGGAAGGACGCCGCCACCCTCCACAAGCGCCTCGCCTACGTCCCCGGCGACGTCGCCCTCTGGCCCGGCCTCACCGGCGGCGAGACCATCGACCTCCTCGGCCGCCTGCGCGGCGGCGTCGACAAGGCCAAACGCGACGAGCTGCTCGAGCGCTTCGACCTCGACCCGCGCAAGAAGGGCCGCTCCTACTCCAAGGGCAACCGGCAGAAGGTCGCGCTCGTCGCCGCGTTCGCCGCCGACGTCGACCTGCTCCTGCTCGACGAGCCCACCTCCGGACTCGACCCGCTCATGGGCGCCGTCTTCAACGAATGCGTCAAGGAGGCCTCGGCCGCCGGGCGCACCGTGCTCCTCTCCAGCCACATCATGAGCGAGGTCGAGGCATTGTGCGAGCGGGTGAGCATCATCCGCAAGGGCGTCATCGTCGAGACCGGCACCCTCGCCGAGATGCGCCACTTCTCGCGCTCCCGCCTGCGCGCCACCCTCAAGAACCCCGTGCGCGGCCTCGAAGACCACGAAGGCGTTCACGACCTCAAGACCGACGGCCTCGACATCGAGTGCAGCATCGACACCGCCGCCCTCGACGACGTGCTGGCCCAGCTCGCCGTCGCCGGCGTCGCCGGCCTCACCTGCGAGCCGCCGTCGCTCGAGGAGATCTTCCTGCGCTTCTACGGCGACGAGCTCGCCGCCAAGGGCGTCGCCAACGGGGAGTCGAAATGACCACCGCGGTCGCCGAGCTCGAAGACGGCCTGGGCACGCTCGCCGGCACCGGCAAACTCCTGCGCTTCCAGGCCCGCCGCTCGCGCCTGTACCTCCTGGGCTGGCTCGCCGGCCTCGCCGGGGGCACCTGGATGGTCGCCGCCTCCTTCCCCGGCCTCTACCCGGACGCCGAGGGCCGCGTCGCCTACGGCGTCACCGTGAACACGCCCGCGATGCGCTCCATGACCGGGCCCGTCGAGTACATCCAGGCCTACGGCGAGAGCACCGGCGCGATGTTCGCCCACCAGATGATCCTGTGGACCGGGGCGCTCACCGCCGTCATGTTCCTGCTGCTCATCGTGCGGCTCACCCGCGCCGACGAGGAGACCTCCCGCTCGGAGGTGTTCCGCTCCAACCCGATCGGCCGCCGCGCCGACCTCGCCGCGGCGCTGTCGCTCGCCGGGATCGCGGCCGTGGTGCTCGGCGCGCTCATGGCGGCCGCGGTCGCCGCGCTCCCGGGCGACCAGGGCGCGAGCGCGCTCCTCTTCGGACTCGCGCACACCGCGATCGCCATGGTCTTCGCCGCCGTCGCGGCGGTGACGGCCCAGCTCGCCGGCTTCGCTTCGAGCGCGAACGGGCTCGCGTTCATGGTCCTGGGCTGGTCGGCCCTGACCGCCGGCATCGGCAACGCCCAGGAGAACTGGGCGACCTGGCTCTCGCCGATCGGCTGGTCGCAGCTGACCTTCGTGTACACCCCCGAGCAGCGGTGGTGGCCGCTCGTCATGAGCGCGGGGGTCGCGGTCCTCGCGGTCGGGCTGGCGTTCGCGCTGGTCACTCGGCGCGACTTCGGGATCGGGATGCTCGCCGGGCGGCTCGGGCGCGGCGAGGCGAAGCCGGGCCTCGACAGCGCCACCGCCCTGACGTTCCGGTTGACGCGCGGCATGACCCTGGCCGGGGTCATCACGATGCTGCTGCTCGGCGCCGCGTACGGCTCGCTCATGGGCGGAGCCGACGAGATGCTCGAAGGCCTCTCGGAGACCGAGCGGGCCGTGCTCGACCAAGGCGGCGCGAGCATCGAGGAGAACATCACCGCGACGTTCGTGGCGCTGAACGGCCTGTTCGCGGGCCTGTTCGGGCTGCTGGTCGTGGGCCGTGCCGGCAAGGAGGAGACCCAGGGCCGCGGCGAACTCATCGCCGCCTCCGCGGTCTCCCGCTCGGGCTGGCCGGGCTCGTACCTGCCCGCGGCCCTGTGGACCGTGACGATCGCGACCGTGACGGCCGGGGTGTTCCTGGCCCTGTCCGGTTCGGCCTCGCTCGACGACTGGTCGTACTTCCGGACGGCACTGTGGGCCTCGCTCCTGCAGCTGCCGGCGGTGTGGGCGCTCACGGCGTTCGCGTTCGCGGCGTACACGTGGCTGCCGCGGCTGGGCTGGCTGCGCTGGCTCGCGTGGGTGTGGCTGTTCGTGGTGCTGTACTTCGCGAACCTCCTGGACCTACCGGAGTGGGCGCGGGCGGTCTCGCCGTTCGAGCACCTGGCGAAGTACCCGGCGAACGACGTCGACTGGCTCGCGGCGGCCCTGGTGACCGCGGCGGCCGGGGCCTTGACGGCGCTCGGCTACGCGGGAGCGCGCCGCCGGGACCTGCATTTCAGTTAGCTTCGACACCAAGGAAACCGAGCGCCGCCGGGCCCGATCGGGCCCGGCGGCGCTGCGCGCGAGTCCGCGAAGACCATCGGAAACCTCGATGTTGTCCGGGTCGGCCGGCGGCGCGCGCGAGTCCGCGGGGGCCTGGGGCCCACACGCGCTGAACTCACTGATCTCGCTGAACTCACTGAACCCACCCCACCCACCCTGGGGGCCGACCAGCCTGCCTCAATCGTCGCCGCGGGGTCCGACAAGAAATCGGGTTACGAGTCGTCACGGCGCCCGAGTTCACTCGAAAGCGTGAACGCCGGGCACGGTCGACCGGCGGCGCACCGCGGTGGCGCAATCGGCGCCGCTCAGACCGCCGGCGGGCCGGGCGCGGGACGGCGCCGCGGGGCGCGGCGAACCGCCGAGGGCGCCCGACTCGCCGTGCCGATTCGAATTGTCGTGGGGCCGTGGTTCCATAGGGTGCGTGTCCGACCTTCGGTATGAGCTCACGGATCCGCCCGCCGCGGCCGAGCCGGGTTTCGACCTCGACGCCCGGCAGCGGGCGGTGGTCGAGCACGCCTCCGGACCGCTGCTCGTGCGCGGCGGCCCCGGCACCGGCAAGACCGAGGCGCTGCTGCGCGCGGTCACCGCGAAAGTCGAGGCCGGGGTCGACCCGGCCTCGATCCTCGTGTTCGGCCTGCGCCGCCAGGACACCGCCCACCTCCGCTCGCGACTGAACACGGCCACCGCCGGGTTCTCGTCCGCCGAGGTCGGCGTCTACACGTTCGCGGCGTTCGCGTTCGCGCTGCTGCGCGCCTCGGCGGTGGCCGCGGGCCGCGACGAGCCGCGCCTGCTCACCGGCCCCGAAGCGGACGCGCTCATCCGTTCCATGCTCGAAGGCGAGGACTTCGCCTGGCCCCCCGGCTTCGACGAGGCCGTGCGCACCTACGCGTTCGCGCAGCAGCTGCGCGACCTCGTGCTCCGCTGCGGCGAGCGGGGCCTGTCCGCGCCCGAGCTGACCCGCCTCGGCCGCGAGCACGACCGTCCCGAGTGGATCTCGGCGGCGCGGTTCTACGACCGGTACGTGACCACCCTCGCGCTCCAGTCGATGTCGAGCGCCCTGTACGACTCGGCCGAGATCGTCCGCGCCGCCGGTGCCGCGCTGCGCCGCGACCCCACGCTGTTCCCCAGGCCCGCCTGGGTGTTCGTGGACGACCTCCAGGACGCCACGCCCGCGCACCTGCGGCTCCTCGACCTGCTCGCCGGGGACGGCGCGAACCTCGTCGCCGCCGGCACGCCGGACGCGGCCGTGTTCGGCTACCAGGGCGGCGACCCCGAATCGGTGCGGGACTTCCCGTTCCGCTTCACCGGGCGCGGCGGCGCCGAAGCGCCCGTGGTGCAGCTGGACGACACGCACGACGTCGCGCTCGCACCGCTCAACGCCACCACCGCGCTCTCGCGGCGGCTGCGCGGGCACGACCGCGACCGCAAGCGCGGCACCGCCTCCGAGGAGCAGGGCCGCGTCGACGTGGTCTACCTGCCGTCGCCGACCCGCGAGGCCGTGTACCTCGCCGACGTCGCGCGCCGCGCGCACCTGCTCGACGGGATTCCCTACGGGGACATGGCGGTCGTGGTCAAATCGGCTTCGGAGATCCCGCGCCTGCGCCGGGCCATGCAGCACGCGGGCGTCCCGACCCGCCAGGCCGCCGACGACGTGCCGCTGCCCGCGCACCCCACCGTGCGCAACCTCCTGCACCTCGTCCTGGTCGGGCGCGGGCGCGAACGGCTCGACGAGTCGAACGCGGCCGGGCTCCTGCACTCGGCGTACGGCGGCGCGGACCCGTTCGAGGAGCGCCGCCTGCGCCAGGAGCTGCGGCGGCTCGCGGTCGCCGCCGACAACTTCTCCCCCGGCGCGGACCTCCTCGTGGAGACCCTGCGCGACCCCGAGCGCACCGCCGCGCTGCCCGACGAGGACTGGGCCGAGCCCGCGCGGCGTCTCGGCGCGCTCTTCAAGGCCGCCAAGGAGGGCACCGGCCTGAGCGGCACCCTGTGGGCGGTCTGGGAGGCCTCCTCGATGAGCGAGCGGCTGCGGCGGCGCGCGCTCTCGGGCGACCGGCGGGCGCAGCGCGCCGACGCCGAGCTGGACGCGGTGATCGCCCTGTTCGACCTGGCCGCCGACTACGAGAAGAAGCAGCCCGGCGCGGGCGTCGAGGTCTTCTGCGAGCACGTGCTCCACCAGCAGCTCCCCGGCGACTTCCTCTCCGCGCGTGCGGAACTGGGCGACGCGGTCACCCTCGCGACCGCGCACGCCGCGCACGGGCGCCGCTGGGAGTTCGTGGTCGTCGCGGGCGCGCAGGAGGGTGCCTGGCCGAACCTGCGGCCGCGCGGGTCCCTCCTCGGGGCCGAAGCGCTCGTCGACGTGATCGACGGGCGCGCCGACGTTGACCAGGTGGCGCAGCTCCTCGACGAGGAGCGGCGCCTGTTCTACAGCGCGTGCACCCGCGCGCGGGTGCGGCTGCTCGTGACCGCCGTGGACTCCGAAGAGGCGCAACCGAGCCGGTTCAGCGCCGAACTCGGCGTCGAACCGGTCACCGCGCCCCGCCGCGGGCGGCCGCTGAGCCTCGCCGCGCTCACTGCGCGCCTGCGCGAGGCCGTGGTCGACTCCGGCCATGCCGAACGCGACGCCGCCGCCGCGGCCCTGCGGCGCCTGGCCGCCTCCGACGTGCCGGGCGCCGACCCGGCGAAGTGGTGGGGGCTCGCGGAGGTCTCCGACGAACGGGCCCTCGCGCTCGCCGGTGAGACGATCCGCATCTCACCGTCCCAAGTGGAGAAGACGCAGCAGTGCGGGCTGCGGTGGGTCCTCGAGGCCCACGGCGGCGACTCCGGCGACCTCCTCCCCCGCCACCTCGGCACCCTCCTGCACGCCGCCGCCGAAGCCGTCACCGTCGACCCCGCCGCCGACCCGAAGACGGTGATGGAGCAGGTCGTGGGCGAGCACTTCGACCGGCTCCCGTTCGAAGCGCCGTGGCACGCCGAGCAGCAGCGCCAGCGCGTCTCCGGCGCTGTCGAGCGGTTCGCGAAGTGGCTCAGCGCCAACCGCAGGGAGCTCATCGGCGCCGAGCGGTCGTTCCGGATCAAGCTCGAGGTCGGCCCGCCCGGCGTCGAAGTGGTCATGTCCGGCCAGATCGACCGGCTCGAACGCGACGGCGACGGCCGCCTCTACGTGGTCGACCTCAAGACCGGGAAGAGCGCGGTCACCAAGGCCGAGGCGCAGACCAACCCGCAGCTGGGCATCTACCAGCTCGCGATCGCCGAGGGGGCGTTCGAGGAGGGCTCGGAGCCGGGCGGGGCCGAGCTCGTGTACCCGAACGCGAAGGGCGCCACGGCGGTCGCCCGCGAGCAGGGCCCGCTCGGCGAGCACGAGAACCCGGACTGGGCGCGCGAGATGGCCGAGGACACGGCCCTGCGCATGGCCGGGTCGGTGTTCGAGGCCCGCAACACCAGCAGATGCGAGACCTGCTCGGTCAAGCGGTGCTGCCCGATCGCCGACGAGGGACGACAGGTGACCGATGAGTGAGCGCCCCGCACCCCGCTACACCGCGGTGGGTCTGGCCAACCGGCTCGGCACCCCCACTCCGACCCCGGAGCAGGCCACCGTGATCGAGGCCGGGCCGGACCCGATGCTCGTCGTCGCGGGCGCCGGCTCGGGCAAGACCACGACCATGGCCGACCGGGTCGTGTGGCTCATCGCCAACCGGGTCGCCCGGCCCGAGCACATCCTCGGCCTCACCTTCACGCGCAAGGCCGCGGCCGAACTCGCCGCCCGCGTGCGCGACAAGCTGCGGCGGCTCACCGAGTCGATCCCCGAACTCGCCGACCTCCACGGCGAACCCACGGTGTCGACGTACAACGCGTACGCCGGGGGCCTGGTCGCCGAGCACGGCCTCCGGATCGGCATCGAGCCGGGGACGCGGGTCATCACCGACACGGGCCGCTGGCAGATCGCGCGGGACCTGGTGTGCGCGTGGGACGGGCCGATGAGCGAGTTCGACGTGGGCGTCGACAAGGTCACCGAGCAGGTGCTGCAGCTCGCGGGGCAGCTCGCCGAGCACCTGCGCGACGGCGACGACCTGCGCGCGTTCGACCGCGAGCTCGCCGAGATGCTCGGCGAGCGCCAGGGCTCGCGGCAGTCGAACGACCAGTTCCGGGCGCTGATGTCCTTGCGGCGCAAGCGGGAGCAGCTCCTGCCGCTCGTGGAGTCCTGGGACCGGCGCAAGCGCGAGCTCGGCGTCATGGACTTCGCGGACCAGCTCTCGCTCGCCGCGCAGCTCGTCGCGGGCGCGCCCGAGATCATCAGGAGCGAGCGCGAGCGCTGGCGCGTCGTCCTCCTCGACGAGTACCAGGACACCTCGTACTCGCAGGTGTCGCTGCTGCGGGACCTGTTCGGCGGCGGCCATCCCGTGACGGCCGTGGGCGACCCGAACCAGTCGATCTACTCCTGGCGCGGCGCCTCGGCCGGGACGCTCCTGCGGTTCCCCACCGACTTCCCCACGCCCGCAGGGCTGCCCGCGTCGCGGGTCGAGCTGACGAAGTCGTGGCGCAACCGGGCCGAGATCCTCGCCGTCGCCAACCAGGTGTCCGAGCCGCTGCGTGCGGGCGACATCCGGCCCCTCGAGGCGGGCGTCGACGGCCGGGGCCTGGTGCGGGCCGCCATGCACGTCACCGTCGCGGACGAAGCGGACTGGCTCGCCGCGAACCTCGCCGTGATCCGTTCCTCCATTGAGGAGCAGCGGCGGGCCGAGCTGGGGGACGCCGCCAAGCCCGTCGAGGCCGCCGTCCTCGTGCGCAAGCGCCGCCAGATCCCGGCCCTGCATCGGGCCCTGACGGCGGCCGGGCTGCCGGTGGAAGTGGTGGGCTCGCTGGGCCTGCTGTTTCATCCCGAAGTGGCCGAAGCGGTCGCGATGCTCAGGGCCGCGGCCGACCCGACCGACGGGCCCTCGCTCATGCGGCTCCTGGCCGGGAACCGGTGGCGGATCGGGCCGCGCGACATCGCCGGCCTGTGGGCCCGCGCCCGCGAGCTCGCGCCCGACACGCGCGGCTTCGAACCGGACGCGGGGCGCGAGGCCGAGGCGTCGCTGGCGGACGCACTGGCCGATCCGGGCCCGGCCGAGCGGTACTCGGCGCTGGGGTACCTGCGGTTCGGGCAGCTGCACGAGGAGTTGGCGTGGGTGCGCGGGCGGCTGGGGCAGAGCCTGCCGGACGTGGTGGGCGATGTGATCGCGCATTCGGGGCTGGACGTCGAGGTGATGCTGCACCACGGGGACCTCTCGAACCTGGACGAGTTCGTCGACATCGCGGCGGCGTACGAGAACGACACGAGCGGGGCGAGCATCCCGGGGTTCCTGTCCTATCTGGAGACTGCGGCCGAGCGGGAGCGGGGCCTGACGGTGGAGGGCGCTTCGCCGGCGGGCGGGGTGGTGCAGCTGCTCACGGTGCACGCCGCGAAGGGCCTGGAGTGGGACGTGGTGGCGGTGCCGGGCCTGTGCGAGGGCATCCTGCCGGGCAAGGTGAAGGGCGACCAGACGTGGGTGAGCGATGCGGCGCGGCTGCCGTACCCGCTGCGCGGGGACGCCGCGAACCTGCCGTCCCTGTACTTGGACGACGCGACGGTGCCGTCCGAAGTCAAAGGGGCCGTTGAGGAGTTCAAGCGCGATGACGAGGAGGCGCGCCTGGAGGAGGAGCGGCGCCTCGCGTACGTGGCGCTGACCCGCGCGCGGCAGGCGCTGCTGGCGAGCGGCTACTGGTGGGAGGCCGAGCGGCGCCAGCCCCGCAAGCCGGCCCCGTATTTGACCGAGGCCGTGGCGGCGGGTGCCGAAGCGACGGTGTGGGCCGATCCGGGCCCGTCGAACCCGCTCGAGGAGGACGCGCGCACGGTGGAGTGGCCGAGCAAGGCGCCCTTGGGTTCCCGGCAGGAGGCCTTCGCCGACGCGGCGGACCTGGTGCTGGCGGTCGCCGACGGGGCCGGTGCGGAGGGCCCGCAGGCGCAGGCTTGGCGCGACGAGGCCGAACTGCTGCTCGCCGAGCGCGCGGAGCGCGAATCGGGGGTAGTGAAGCTGCCGCGCCCGAAGCGGCTCTCGACGTCGCAGCTCATGGCGATGCGGGAGGACGAGGAGCGGTTCGCGGCCGAGCGGCGCCGCCCGATGCCGGTCCCGCCGCGCCCGGCGACCCAGCGCGGCACGGAGTTCCACTCGTGGGTGGAGGAGTTCTTCGGCGGCGGCACGCTCTTCGACCCGGCCGACCTGCCGGGGGCGGCCGACCCGGTCGGCCCTGACGCCGACCTCGAACGGCTCAAGCAGGCGTTCCGGAACTCGGCCTGGTCGAAGCGGCGCATCGCGGCGCAGGAGGTCCCGTTCGTCATCGACTACGAGGGCACGATCGTGCGCGGCCGCATCGACGCGGTGTTCCATGGAGAGTCCGGCGGCTACGACATCGTCGACTGGAAGACCGGCCGCCCTCCGCAGGGCGAGGCCGCCCGCCATGCGGCCCTCCAGCTCAAGGTGTATCGAAAAGCCTGGGCCCGCCTCAAGGGCATCGACGAATCCGAGGTCCGCACGGCCTTCCACTACATCGCCGCCGACCACACCTGGTGGCCCGACCTCGGTTAACGTGCCGTCCCTCCGGCATCCACGGCGACGACGCCGCCGGTTTGCAGTGCATCGCTAATGTGGACCCCGTTCCCGGGGCCGGGCCCATACCGGCCTCCGGTCCTGCCCGGGGCCGCAACGGAACCCCTTTTTGATTGGAACCCATGAACACTGAGATGACGCCCCGCCGCGCCCGCCGCACCGCCGCGCTCCTCGGCGGCACGTTCGCCACGGTCCTCGCCCTCGCCGCCTGCGGCGGCAACTCCGACACGCCTGACGGCGCGGTCGAGAACTTCCTCGACAACGGCATCGAGGACCTCGTCGGCGCGATGGTGGACGGCGACGCCGACAAGGCCGGTGAAGTCGCCGAAGAGTACTTCTGCGACGACGACGTCGCCAGCGTCAAGGAGGCCGCGGGCATGTTCGCGGAGCTCTCCGAGGAGGAGCGCAAGGAGGCCCTTGAAGGGGCCGATGACGCGTTCGCCGATGTCGACGACATGAAGTACGAGATCGGCGAGGTCAACGAAGACGGCGACACCGCGACGGTCGAAGTCTCCATCACCGCCGGTGGCGAGACCAGCGACGAGACCCTCGACATGGTCAAGGAAGACGACGCCTGGAAGATCTGCGGCTGGATGGGCTAAACGGTCCGACGACGGGGTCCGGCGAGCGATGCTCGCCGGGCCCCGCTGTTCGATCTTCGGCTTCCGCTATACCGACGGTCACACCCGGCGGCCCGACCTCGAAGGGCGCCAGGTCCGAGCCGCGTATTGCGGTTGCTCGCCCGTGCTCCGGACTGATCATCTCCGAATGGTGAAACTGACAGTCGAACTCCCGGATGATCTCGCCGCATGGCTCGCCAACGCCGCGGTGACACGGCGGTGCTCCCGCCAGGATCTCGTGGTCGAAATGATGCGCGACGCATTCGAGCAAGCGGTCGCGTCGGAGGCGCTCGCGGCGAAAGCGGTACGCGAACACCAGGAGCTGTTGCGGCGCCCTGCATCAGGGCCGGGCGATCCGAACCTCGAGTTAGTCGGGCCGATACTCCGAAAGCGACGGCGAACTGCAGTTTCACGGGTTATCCACAGTCTCAAAACTTCTCCTTGGCAACTCTGGACCAACCTGTGAGAGTTAGTAGATAAAAACACCTTCCTCCGGAGGCAGTGGAGGAGCGAGGAAGGTGGAGCTGGTTCTGGCAGGACTGGCGGCGAATGTGGGAACCCCGGGGGCCGCCCCCGAAGACCGCGCGGGGGTGCACTCCCGCGCGGCTCCTGTCAGCACATCTCGCGAGAAAAGAGAAAGAGCGGGGGGGGGGGGCCCCCCCCCCCCCGCCCCCCCCCCCCCCCCCCCCCACCAAGCCCCCCCACCAATCCGCCC
>NZ_JAUEMJ010000001.1:952605-1147123 GCF_030403505.1 Glycomyces tritici
GCGGGCGCGTCGGCAACCAGCCGACGCGCCCGCTCCGAACACCGCACACACATCGCCCAGCATCATTGCCGACGCACCGCGTCGGGCAGCGATTCGGGCTTCCGAATCAAACGACAGGGCCCGGACACCTGACGGCGTCCGGGCCCCTCGCACTTTGCAGTACTTACTGCTTCGTCACCGCTGCCTTGACCGTCACCTCTCCGGCTTCGCCGCTGGTGGCTGTGTCGTCCAGCGCGCCGAAGGTCAGCTCCAGGGCGAGGGTCTCGGCCTGGACGAACTCGCGGTGCGTCTCGATCGCGGCCTGCACTCCGGCCGCGGCGTCGAGAACGACCGAGACGCGGTCGCTGACGTTCAGGTCGGCGTCCTTGCGGGCCTGCTGGATCACCCGGACCACGTCGCGGGCCAGGCCCTCGGCCGCGAGCTCCGGGGTGACCTCGGTGTCGAGCACGATGACGCCCGCGCCGTTCGGCAGGGCCTCGGTGTGGTCGGCGTCGACCGCGACCATGGTCAGCTCGAACTCGCCGTCCTCCAAGACCACGCCGCCCGCGGTGACTGTGCCGTCCTCGACGGTCCAGTCCCCGGTCTTCACGGCTTTGATGACCCGCTGCACGTCCTTGCCGAGCCGGGGCCCGAGCACGCGCGGGACCAGCTTCAGGTCGGACTTCGAGTAGGCGCTCACATCGGAGTCGAACTCGACGGCCTTGACGTTCAGCTCGTCCTTGAGCAGGTCCGCGAACGGCGCGAGCCGCTCGGCGTGCCCGGTCGCCACGGTGGCCTTCGCCAGCGGCAGGCGCACCCGGAGCTTGCGGGCCTTGCGCATGAACAGGCCGACCGAGGCGATCTCGCGCACGGCGTCCATCGCCTCGACCAGGGCGTGGTCGGCGGGCAGGTCCTCGGCCGAGGGCCAGTCGGCGAGGTGCACCGAGCGGCCGCCGGTCAGGCCCCGCCAGATGTCCTCGCTGATGAGCGGCAGCAGCGGCGCAGCCACCTCGCACGCGGTCTTCAACGCGGTTGCGAGCGTGGCGAACCCGTCCTCGTCGCCTTCCCAGAACCGGTCGCGCGAGCGGCGCACGTACCAGTTGGTGAGGCTCTCCAGGTAGGAGCGGAACGCGGCGGTCGCGCCCGCGAGGTCATAGGCGTCCATCATCGCGGTGGTCGACTCGACGAGCTCGCGCGTCTTCGCCAGCAGGTACCGGTCCAGCCGGTGCTCGCTCGCCAGCGCGGTCGCCCGCGCCTGCTCCGGTGTCGCCTCGTAGCCGGCCGCGCCCGCGTAGAGCGTGTAGAAGTACCACACGTTCCACAAGGGAAGGACGACCTGGCGGACGGCGTCGCGGAACCCGGTCTCGGTGACCGGCATGTCGCCGCCGCGCAGCACCGGGGAGGACACCAGGAACCAGCGCATCGCGTCGGAGCCGAACTGCTCGTACGACTCCCGCACGTCCGGGTAGTTGCTGAGCGACTTCGACATCTTCTGCCCGTCTTCGCCCAGCAGCGTGCCGTGGACGAGCGCGGTGCGGAACGCGGGCCGGTCGAACAGGGCCGTGGCGAGGACGTGCAGCGTGTAGAACCAGCCGCGGGTCTGGGCCGTGTACTCGACGATGAAGTCGCCCGGGTAGTGGTGCTCGAACCAGTCGGCGTTCTCGAACGGGTAGTGGACCTGCGCGAACGGCATGGAGCCCGATTCGAACCAGCAGTCGAGGACTTCGGGGACGCGGCGCATCGAGGACTTGCCCGTGGGGTCGTCCGGGTTGGGCCGCACCAGGTTGTCGATGCCGGGCCGGTGCAGGTCGTGGACGGGCACGCCGAAGTCGCGTTCGAGGTCGGCAAGCGAGCCGTAGACGTCGACGCGCGGGTAGGCGGGGTCGTCGGAGACCCACACCGGGATGGGGGCGCCCCAGTAGCGGTTGCGGCTGATGTTCCAGTCGCGGGCGTTGGCGAGCCACTTGCCGAACTGGCCGTCCTGGATGTGCCCGGGCGTCCAGTCGATCTGCTGGTTGAGCTCGAGCATGCGGTCGCGGAAGCTGGTGACGGCCACGAACCACGCGGAGAGGGCGCGCTGGATCAGCGGGGAGCCGCAGCGCCAGCAGTGCGGGTAGTTGTGGTTGTAGGTGTCGTGGCGCAGCAGGCGCTGGGTGTCCTTGAGGTCCTTGATGATGAGCTTGTTGGCCTCGAAGACGTGGACGCCCGCGTACGGGGGGACTTCGTCGGTGAACTTGCCGGAGTCGTCGACGGGGACGACCGGTTCGATGCCGGCGGCGTCGGTGACGAGCTTGTCCTCTTCACCGAAGGCGGGGGCGATGTGGACGACGCCGGTGCCGTCATCGGTGGTCACGTAGTCGGCGGTGAGCACCTGGTGGGCGTTCTCGCGGCCGGTGAAGAAGTCGAACGGCGGGTTGTAGCGCAGGCCGACGAGGTCGGCGCCTTTGTAGCGGGCGAGGATCTCGGGGCTCTCGCCGAGTTCGCGGGCGTACGCGGCGAGGCGGGCCTCGGCGAGCAGATAGCGCGAGCCTTCGGATTCGACGACGGCGTAGTCGACGTCCGGGTGGACGGCGGCGGCGAGGTTGGACGGGAGGGTCCAGGGCGTGGTGGTCCAGACGAGGAGCTTGACGCCGTTGAGCGGGCCCTCGGTGGTGACGTCGAGGCCGACGGTGACGGCCGGGTCCTGGCGGTCCCGGTAGGTGTCGTCCATCTTCGTCTCGGTGGCGGCCAGCGGGGTCTCGCAGCGCCAGCAGTACCAGAGGACGCGGTAGCCCTCGTAGATGAGGCCCTTGTCGTGGAGGGTCTTGAAGGCCCACATGACGCTCTCCATGTAGGAGAGGTCGAGGGTCTTGTAGTCGTTCTCGAAGTCGACCCAGCGGGCCTGGCGGGTCACGTAGTCGACCCAGTCGTCGGTGAACTGGAGGACCGAGGCCTTGGCGGCGGCGTTGAACCGGTCGACGCCGTACGCCTCGATGTCGGCCTTCGACTTGAGGCCGAGTTCCTTCTCGGTGGTGACCTCGGCGGGCATGCCGTGGGTGTCCCAGCCGAAGCGGCGCTCGACGCGCTTGCCGCGCATCGTCTGGTAGCGGGGGACGATGTCCTTGACGTAGCCGGTGAGGAGGTGCCCGTAGTGGGGCAGGCCGTTGGCGAAGGGGGGGCCGTCGTAGAAGACGAACTCGTTCGCGCCGTTCTCGCCCGCTTCGCGGTTCTCGATGGAGGCGGCGAAGGTGTCGTCCTTGGTCCAGAAGTCGAGCACGCGGCGCTCGACCTCGGGCAGGTTCGGGCTCGCGGGTACGCCCCGTGCGGGGTCGTCGAGTGGATAGGCCATGGGACCGGTGTCTCCTCACACACACGCCTTGCGGACTTACGGTGTGCGAGGACGAGTCGGGGCTTTGGGGGCCTGACCCGCGGTACCACCTCGCTTGGCGGCCTGCTTCTGGTGAAGCCGGCGCGCCCGCTCGATTCGGCGGCGTGACGGGCCGCGTCCGTCCGGTTCTACTGGGGCTCCACCGGTGCGGCTGCGTGGTGCGCTGCCGCGGTGGGGCCGGTTCTTCCGGAAGCTCGCCGGTGATGGCCGGGTCGACGCTGTTGTACGCAAGTGTAGCGCCGCCCCCGCCTCGGTTCGCGAGCGATTTGCGGCGCGGCACGGCGGCACGTCGCCGCAGCGCACCGGCGGCGATCCCACCCATCGGGCATGTAGTATTCGGCCTGTGAGAATCCACGCACGCAACTGGTGGTGGCGTCGCTGAGGCGGCGTCCCTGCTCTTGCGTGCAAGAAGTTAGCGACCGTCTCTCTGGCGGTCGCTTCGTCGTATCCGGGGTCGGCCGCCTCGAGTCGGGACCTGAGACCCATTGAGAGGGCCGATGACCAAGTTTCTGACACCCGCCGGCGTGACGGTCGAACGCCACGTCAGCGAGCTCGACGACCCGGACCTGACGCCGATCGTCGCGCAGGTGGAGACCCGCCGCGGCGGGGTCCTGTCGAGCGGCATGGAGTACCCGGGCCGGTACTCGCGCTACCACCTCGCCTATGTCGACCCGTCCCTCGAGGTCGTGGCGCGCGGGCGCGAGGTCACCGTGCGGCAGCTGAACGCCCGCGGGTTCCTGCTCGTGGACGTGCTCGCCGATGCGCTGACGGCCGCCGAGGTCGGCGAGGTCACCCGGTGCGACCGCGAGGTGCACGTCCAGGTGCCGACGCCGACCGAGCGGGTTCCCGAGGAGCTGCGCTCGAAGCTGCCGACGGCGTTCTCGGCGCTGCGGGTGATCATCGAGGCGCTGCGCTGCGACGACCCGTACCTGGGGCTGTGGGGCGCGTTCGGGTACGACCTGGCCTACCAGTTCGAGCCGATCCCGTTCGCGAAGGACCGGCCCGAGGACGCCCGCGACCTGGTGCTGCACTTGGCCGACGAGATCTACGTGGTCGACCGCAAGCGCGAGACCGCGCAGGTGCGCCGCTACGACTTCTCGTTCGGCGGCCGCTCCACGAAGGGCCTCTCGCGCGAGACCGAGTCGCTGGACTACGTGCAGGCCGAGTCGGTCCCTGACGGGCCGGTGCCGGGCGTGTACGCCGACACGGTGCGGCGCGCGCGGCAGGAGTTCAAGGCGGGCAATCTGTTCGAGGTCGTGCCGGGCCACGAGATGTACGCGGCGTGCGATTCGCCGACCTTGTTCTACGAGCGGCTGCGGACCGCGAATCCGGCGCCGTACGAGTTCCTGTTCAACCTCGGCGAGCGCGAGTACCTCGTGGGCGCTTCGCCGGAGATGTTCGTGCGGGTCTCGGGCGACCGGGTGGAGACGTGCCCGATCTCGGGGACGATCGCGCGCGGGGACGACCCGATGCACGACGCCTCGCAGATCGCCCTGCTCATCGGCTCCTCGAAGGAGGAGTCGGAGCTGACGATGTGCACCGACGTGGACCGCAACGACAAGGCGCGCGTATGCGTGCCCGGTTCCGTGAAGGTGCTGGGGCGCAGGCAGATCGAGATGTACTCGCGGCTGATCCACACCGTGGACCACATCGAGGGGCGGCTGCGGCCGGAGATGGACGCGCTGGACGCGTTCCTGACCCACATGTGGGCGGTGACGGTGACCGGCGCCCCGAAGACCTGGGCGATGCGGTTCATCGAGGAGCAGGAGACGACGCCGCGGCGCTGGTACGGCGGTGCGGTGGGCTTCATCGGGTTCGACGGGTCGATGAACACGGGCCTGACGCTGCGCACGGCGCAGATCCGCGACGGCGTGGCGTGCGTGCGCGCGGGCGCGACCCTCTTGTACGACTCCGACCCGGACGCCGAAGAGGCCGAGACCCACTTGAAGGCCCGTGCGCTGCTGGAGACCGCGGCGGGCGGGATCGGCGCGGCCGCTGTGGTGCCCGAGCCGATCGAGGTCGCGGGCGGACCGGCGGGCAACGGCCGCAAGGTCCTGCTGGTGGACCACGAGGACTCGTTCGTGAACACCCTCGGCGACTACTTCCGCCAGCACGGCTGCGAGGTCACGACCATGCGGTTCGGGTTCGACGCCGCGCAGGTCCTGGCCGAGACCGACCCTGACCTGGTGGTGCTCTCGCCCGGGCCGGGCCGGCCGCAGGACTTCGGCACGGCCGGGCTGCTCGACGAGCTCCAGCGGCGGGGCCTGCCGGTGTTCGGGGTCTGCCTGGGGCTGCAGGCGATGGTGGAGCACGCGGGCGGTTCGCTGTCGCTGCTGGACCAGCCGAGCCACGGCAAGCCCGGGAACGTGAAGGTGACCGGCGGGGGCCTGTTCGACGGGCTGCCGGCCGAGGTGGTCGCGGCGCGCTACCACTCGCTGTACGCCACGCCCGACCAGGTGAAGGGCGATTTCGCGGCGACCGCGGCGATCGACGAGGTCGTCATGGCGATCGAGGCGCCCGGGAAGCGCTGGTTCGCCGTGCAGTTCCACCCTGAGTCGATCCTGACCGCGGCGGGCGCGCACGGGCACCGGATCATCGGGAACGTGCTGCGGTTGACCGCTTGAGGGTCCCGCACTGACGCGAGAGGGCCGGGGGCGCGACAGCGCTTCCCGGCCCTTCTGCGTTGCGGGCGTTGGACTTCGGGCCCGCGCCGACGCGAGAGGGCCGGGGCGCGACAGGCTTCCCAGCCCTTGCGATGCGGCGTTGGATTTCAGGCCCGCGCCGATGCGAGAGGGCCGGGGCGCGACAGGCTTCCCAGCCCTTGCGATGCGGGCGTTGGATTTCAGGCCCGCGCCGACGCGAGAGGGCCGGGGCGCAACAGCGCTTCCCAGCCCTTGCGATGCGGGCGTTCGGTTTCGGCCGCTACGAGGTGTACTCCCAGTCTTGGACGCAGGACCAGGCGCTGTAGCCCCAGGCGCCGTTCCAGTAGACCTCCATCCAGTAGTCGCTGGTGAGGCCGCAGGCGCGGTACTCGCCGCCGGAGCCTCGCTCGCAGGAGACCGGTACCCAGGTGTCGGCCGGGATGACCTCGAGGATCGCCGAGCCGGTCTCGGCGAGACGGCGGTGGTTGACGCCTTCGGCGAAGCGGGCCCTGCAGGTCCGCTGCTCCGCGGCGGTGGCCGGGACGTCGGTGCTCTCGATCCGCGATTTCACGGGCGTCGGCATGTCCACGGGTACGCGCGGAGCCGCGGCGGCCGAGGACATGGCGGAGAGCGACAGCGCGAGCGCGGCCGCAATGACGCCGATGGCAGTGAAGAACCTCTTCATTACCAGGATCACCCCTTTGGTGACTTGATCATGCTTACGCCTGATGACGTGATCTCAACCTAATTACGATGAAGAGCGCGTTCATGCACAAAACGGGTAATGTCAGGAAGCCGACAGATCCATCCGGCTTGCGGCGGCGCCCTGCGGGACGCCATGACCAATCCCGGCCAGGGCGCCTCACGTGCCGCGCCGTCGGTCCGCCAGGGCGGCGTTGCGGTCCCGCGCCGCCGAACGTCTCGCACGGCGCTGCAGTCCTGCCCCGTCGGATTCCGCGCGGCACTGCGTCCTGCGCCGTCGATCCGCCAGGGCGGCACTGCGGTCCCGCGACCTGTCGGCGATACTCCCCCGACTGCGGCGAATGGCATGGGGATCAAGGGATTCCGCGAGGCGCGGACTGTTCGAACGGGTTCGTTTGCGGGTGTCGGTGGGACGTGATTTGCTGGCGGGATGGCGAAAACCGTGTACAACACAGCGACCAGCATCGACGGCTACCTCGCAGACCCCGAGAACTCCCTCGAGTGGCTCTTCACCGTGCCGGGAGGCCATCCCGAGGAGGAGGGCGGGGATGCGGACACCCCGCTCGACGAGATGGGCGAGTTCGTCGCCGGGGTCGGCGCGATCTGCATGGGCTCCACGACGTACGAGTGGATCCTCGAGCACGAGCACCTGCTCGAGAACCCGGACAAGTGGGAGTACGAAGTGCCTTTGTGGGTGTTCACGAGCCGGGACCTCCCGGCGGTGCCCGGCAAGGACATCCGGTTCGTGTCCGGCGACGTCGAGGCGGTCCACGCCGAGATGGTCGCGGTCGCCGGCGACAAGGACCGGTGGCTCATGGGCGGCGGCGACCTCGTCGGCCAGTTCTTCGACGCCGGGCTCCTCGACGAGATCCGCGCATCGCTCGCGCCGGTCTTCCTCGGTGACGGCGCCCCGATCCTGCCGCGCCGGATCCTCTCCCACCACCTCGAACTGACCGAGGCCAAGAGCATCGGCCAGTTCGCCTGCCTCACTTACAAGGTGAAGTAGCGCCGGCCTAGGACCGAGCGCAAGATCCTCAATGCGAGAAATGGGGAGAGGGGCCCCCTCCCCCCACCCCGCCCGCCCTGATGTTTCGGGCCGGAGCCGAACGGCTGGCATACCGCTCGAGTCCGGACGGTCCGGCCCGTTCTGGTCTGTGGACCCGCGATGCGGGTCGGTGTCGAGTTAGCGGCTCAGCCGCATTGGCGTCATCGGGGGTCGATGACGCCGGTGCGGCCGCGCGGTAGTGCCCGGCCCGCCCGGTCCGAGAGGGCCGGGCGGGCCGGGCCTGCCACTAGTCGTTGTCGTTGTCGTCCCGGTCGTCGGCGTCGTTGTCATCGTTGTCGTTGTCGTCATCGGTGCCGTCGTTGTCGTCGTCACCGTCGTCGTCGTTCGCGTCGTCGTCGGCGAACACATCGGTGACCTTGCCGTCGAGGGCGTTGACCGCGACGTCCCAGTCGGCGCCGTCGGCGTCCGTCACCTCGACCACCCAGACCGGGGCCTCGGCGGTGCCTTCGAGGTCGACGTCGTAGACCTCGCCCGCGACCTCCGCGAGCGCGGCCTCGACGGCCGCGTCCTCACCGATGGCCTCGGCAGGGAGCACGAAGTCGTCGTCATCGGTGCCGTCGCGGTCGTCGTCGTAGCGGTCGTCCGAACCGTTCGCGTCGTCCGCCGCCTGCTCGGCGCGGTCGTCCCGGTCGTCGATCTCGTCCGCCGCGAACGCGGCGGCGGCACCGCCGCCGAGGAGCAGGACGCCCGCGGCACCGGCGATGACGAGGGTGCGCTGGCGGCCGCGGAAGCGGCGGCGCGGGGTCGCCTCGGGCTGGTCGGGGTTCGAAGCCTGCTGGGTGTCGGTCGGAGCGTTCATGTCGTGTCCTCTCGCTGCTGTGCGGATCTGATGTCGGCAACCATGCGCGTCCGAACCTGAAGCCAAGCTGAAGTCACCTGAAGCCGTCTTCAGGAAAGTCGGGGAAAACGGCGGGCTCGGGTGTTCTGCCTGGCAGCGGCCTGTTCTGCACGTTCGCGAGCGACTTCAGGTTGGCTTCAGGTTCGCTGTGTCAAGCTTCGGGACATGCGATTGCTGATGGTGGAAGACGAGCAGCGGCTGGCCAAGATGGTCGCCGCAGGGCTGGCGGCCGAGGGGTACGCCGTCGACCTCGCCCATGACGGCCGGACCGGCCTGTCGATGGCCCGCATCGGCGATTACGACGCGATCATCCTCGACATCATGCTGCCTGCCATGAACGGTTACCAGGTCTGCGCGGCCCTCCGCCAAGAGGGCGTCAGCACGCCGATCCTCATGCTCACCGCCAAAGACGGCGAATACGACGAGGCCGAAGGCCTCGACACCGGCGCAGACGACTACCTCACCAAGCCCTTCTCCTTCGTGGTCCTCCAGGCGCGCATCCGCGCCATGATGCGCCGCGGCCGGTCCGCGGCCGCCGCCCCCACCGTGTGGCGCTTCGGCGACCTCACCGTCGACCCGGCCACCCGCACCTGCCGGCGCGGCGGCGAGCCCGTCGAACTCACCTCGAAGGAGTTCTCGGTCCTGGAGTTCCTGGCGAGCCGCGCCGGCGAGGTCGTGTCCAAATCCGAGATCCTCCACCACGTGTGGGACTTCGCCTACGACGGCGACGTGAACATCGTCGAGGTATACGTCTCCAACCTGCGCCGCAAGATCGACGCCCCCTACCGACGCACCTCGATCGCGACCGTGCGCGGCGCGGGCTACCGACTGGCGGCCGACGGTGGCTAGGCCCGAGGCGAGCAAGGCGCAGCGGGCCGAGATCCGGCGGGCCATGAAGCGCGCCGAGGGTAAGAAGCCCTTCTGGCGGCCCGATTCGGTCCGGGCGCGCGCCACCGTGGGCGCGATCCTCGTCGTCGCGGTGGCCCTGGTCGCCGCCGGGCTCCTGGTCGTGACCCTGCTGCGCGACAACCTCTACGGCCGCGCCGAACTCACCGCGGAGGTCGGCGCGCGGTCCGTCGCCGGCCAGCTCGCCTCCGGCGTCGCGCCTACGGCGATCGAACTGCCCGACGACGACGAGCTCGTGCAGATCGTGGACGCGAACGGGAAGGTGGTCGCGGCCAGCGAAGACCTCGCGGGCGCGGATGCGGTCGGCGCCTTCGCCCCCGAACCCGATCCGGTCCCCGTCGAGAGCGAGCCGGCGCAGACCCGGACCGCGACCGAGACCGACGATGACGACGATGACGGCGACGACCAGGACGACGACGCGGATGACGACGACGCCCCGACGCCTTCGGACGACGCCCCGAGCACCACGGCCGCCGGCGGCGCGGTCGGGTCGACCGTCAACTTCGAGACGGTGGACCTGCCCGGCGACGAGCCGTCCTACCGGTTCGCCTCGCTCTCCGCCACGGCCCCGGACGGCGGCACGTACGCCGTCTACTCGGGCGCTTCCCTTGAGACCCAGGAGGAGGCCGTCGACAGCGTCGGGGCCGCGATGGCGTGGGCGCTGGCGCCGCTGCTGCTCGTGGTCGCCGTGGTCACCTGGCTGGTGGTCAGGCGGGCGCTGCGGCCGGTGCGGGCGATCCAGAAGGAGCTCATCGAGATCACCGGCGGCGACCTGAGCCGGCGGGTGCCGGTGCCCGCGAGCCGCGATGAGATCCACAGCCTCGCCAGGACCACCAACATGACCCTCGCGGCGCTCGACGCGTCCGTCGAGCAGCAGCGCCGGTTCGTCGCGGACGCCTCGCACGAGCTGCGCAGCCCGCTCGCGATCCTGCGCACGCAGTTGGAGATCGCCAAGGAGCACCCCGAACTGCTCGACCTGGACGCCACGCTCGGGGACGTGACGCGGCTGCAGGACCTCTCCACCGACCTGCTGCTGCTCGCGCGCCTCGACGCCGGGGAGCGGCCCCCGCACGTGGCGGTGCCGCTCACGGAGCTGGTGCGGGAGGAGGTGGCCCGCCGGGCCGCCACCGACCGGGTCCCGGTGCGGCTCGAGGTGGAGGAGGACCTGTCGGTGTGGGGCGTGCGCGGGCACTTGGCGCGGGCGGTCGGGAACCTGCTCGCGAACGCGCAGCGCCACGCGGCCGGGGAGGTCTCGGTGCGGCTGGCGGCCGAGGACGACGACTGGCTGCGGCTGGAGGTGGCCGACGACGGCAACGGCGTGCCCGAGGGCCAGCGGCGGCGGATCTTCGACCGGTTCGTGCGGCTTGACGAGTCCCGCAGCCGCGACGAGGGCGGCGCCGGCCTGGGGCTGGCGATCGTGCAGGACGTGGCGCTGGAGCATCACGGCATGGTGTACGTGCTCGACGCGCCCGAAGGGGGTGCGCTGTTCCGCTTGGCGCTGCGCCGCAATGAGAGGGGCTTCTGAAAGCGCGTGATCGGCGGATGCGGGGAAGGCGATAAAAAAACGCGCCGTCCGGGTCGGCCGCTCTGTGACCGGTTCTCGGGTTCTGGTCGGCGCCGTCGCTTCGCGGCGGGCGCTCCTTACGATGGCCGCATGAAGGCTTGGATCCCCCATGAGGCCGGGCTCGACCAGCTCGGTGCAGTCCCCGACGGCGTGGTCGTCGAGGTGTACGACGGCGGCGACTACCCGTCCGACCCCGCTGGCGTCGAGTTCCTGGTGCCGCCGGCCGCGCCCAAGGCGACGCTGCCGGGCATGTCGTACTCGACGCCGCCAGTGCTCGACGACATGCCGAACCTCAAGGTCGTGCAGCTGCTCAGTGCGGGTGTCGAGAACTGGGTGCCGCATGTCCCGGACGGCGTGCTGCTGTGCAACAACCGCGGCGCGCACACGGAGGTGACGGCCGAGTGGGTGATGGCCGCGGCGCTCGCTTCCGTGCGGCGGTTCGACGTGTTCGCCCGCAACCAGCCCGACGGCAAGTGGGAACTCGCTTGGGGCACCACGCTGTCGGGCAAGCGCGCCGTGATCATCGGCGCCGGCTCGATCGGTGCGGCCGTGGCGCGCCGGTTCGAGGCCTCCGGCATGGAGGTGCAGATGGTGGCGCGCACGGCGCGGCCGGGCGTCGGGACGCTCGCGGACCTCCCCGGGCTCCTTCCTGAAGCCGATGTCGTGGTGGTCATGGTGCCGTTGACGCCGGAGACCGAGGGCCTGGTCGACGCGGCGTTCCTGGCGCGGATGCGCGACGGCGCGCTGCTGGTGAACGCGGCCCGCGGGAAGATCGTGGACACTGCCGCGCTGACCGCGGAGGTCGCCTCGGGGCGGCTGCGGTGCGCGCTCGACGTGACCGAACCGGAGCCGCTGCCCGCCGACCACGAGCTGTGGCGCCTGGAGGGCGCGATCGTGACGCCGCACGTGGGCGGCGCGGTGCTCGGGTTCATCGAGCGGGTGTACCCGCGGGTGGGCGAGCAGATCCGGCGTTTCGCGGCGGGCGAGCCGCTCCGGAACGTGGTCGAGAACGGCTATTAGCGGTGCGGGTCGCCGCACGCTGGACCGCTGATGGTTCGATGGTGCGGTGATGACGCGATTCGAGGAACTGGGCTGGCGTGATTCGCCGATGGGCGAGATCAGTCTGCGGCGGCGGTACGACCCTGAGGTGCGGGCCGAGGTCTACGAGGTCAAGCTGGACGAGGACTTCCTCATGTCGAGCCTGTTCACCGTGGCCGAGCGGGAGCTCTCGCACCTGGGCCTGGCCCGGTTGAGCGGCGGCGGGGACCTCGAGGTGATCGTCGGCGGCCTCGGCCTGGGCTACACCGCCCTTGCGGCCCTTGAGGACCCGCGGGTGCGGGACTTGACGGTGATCGAGTACTCGGAGGCGGTCATCGACTGGCACGAGCGGGACCTGCTGCCCGACACGGTGGGCTTGGCGGCGGACGAGCGGGTGCACTTGGCGTGCGCGGACTTCTTCGCCGCGGCGATGAGCGACGAGGGGTTCGATCCCGAGCGGCCCGGCCGGGCCTTCGATGCGATCCTGCTGGACATCGACCACTCCCCCAGCCGGGTCCTGCACTCCCCGCACGCCGATTTCTACACCGCCGCGGGCATGCGGGCCATGGCCGCGCACCTGAAGCCCGAAGGGGTGTTCGCGATCTGGTCGGACGACCCTCCGGAGCCCGAGTTCATGAAGGTCCTGATGGAGGTCTTCACGGGCGTGCAGGCCAAGCGGGTCTGGTTCGACAACCCGTACACGCGCGGGCGGTCCTCGAACACCGTGTACACGGCGATCCGGGCCTAGGGCCCGTCAGGTGCATCCGGCCCTCCCGGATTCACCGGACTGCCCTAGCCGTCAGGCGACGCGCGCGCCGAGCGGGACGTCCGCGTCGGGGGCCAGGAGCACCACCTCGTCAGTGCCCTCGACGGGGACGCCGAGGACCAGCACCTCGGATTTGAAGCCCGCGATGCGGCGCGGCGGGAAGTTGGTCACGGCGACCACCATGCGCCCCACCAGTTCCTCGGCGCTGTAGCGGGCGGTGATCTGCGCGCTCGACTGCTTGACGCCGTGCTCGCCGAAGTCGATCCACAGCTTGTAGGCGGGGACGCGGGCCTTCGCGTTGACCTCGGTCTTGACGACGCGTCCGGCGCGGACCTCGGTGCGGAAGAAGTCTTCGGCGGAACTGGCCTCGGGGGTCTGGGCGGGTTCGGTCATCGCCGCAGAATAGCGCTAGGCGGCATCGAAGCGCCGCCGCATTTCGGCGAGGGCGTCGTCGGTGAGGCGCCCGTAGAGGCGCAGCCGCGCCATGCCGCCGTCAGGGAAGATGTGCAGCCTCACCGAGGTGGCGGGCCTGTCGTTGTCGAGGACGAAGCGATGCGGCGTGTCCGGCTGGAGTTTCGTGCGCGGCAGGAGCGTGAACGCGGTGTCGCCGTCGTGCGCCTCGATCGCGGCCCAGCCGGGGGCGTTGTGCTTGAGGTGGGTGGTGTCGAGCTCGGCGACGCGGACGGTGCCGCGGCCGGCGAGGCGCACGTCGAGCCATTCGTTGCCGGGTTCGCGGCGGCGGGCCGTCTCCCAGCCGTCCGCCTGGCTGGCGGGCAGGCCGGGCATGATGGCGCCGACCGGGTTGGAGTAAAAGGCGTTCGAGGCGCCGGTGACGGCGGCGCCGTTGGCGAGCGCGGCGAGGTCGAGGGGCAGGTCGGCGAAGCCGGTCGGGTCGGGCACGGGGGTGCCGTGGACGCGGAGGCGGGCGATGCCGCCGTCCGGATGCATGTTGAGGCGCACGTGGGTGCAGCGGCGCGTGTCGCTGACGGCGTACTCGTTCACGCTGTCGCCCTTGGCATCGGCGACCGGTACGAGGGGCCGCCAGTCGGCTTCCAGGATGTCGGTGAGGGCGGGGTGGCCGTCGACCCGGCACGCGTCGACCGAGATGCGGGGCGGGTAGTTGCCGGTGAAGTAGGCGGTGTCCACGATGATGCCGCTGATCGTGCCGGGGATGCCGAGGCGGACGATCGCCCAGTCGTGGCCGCTTTCGCGGCGGCGGCGGGTCTCCCAGCCGTCGTAGATCTGTCCTTTATGGCCGAACGTGTGCGCCTGGTGCACGACCGGGTAGGGCCGGATGAGGCTCTCCTTCTCGGCGAAGGACTCGTCGTTGGCGGCGAGCACGGCGCCGCCGAGGGCGCGGGCGGCGAGGTCGGGCAGGGCCCGCCAGTGGTCCGGGTCCTGCAGGTGGTCGCCGGGTTCGAGCGTGGGGGTCATCGCGGGCTCCTTCGCAGTTGGCGGCCGCGCGGCGCGGCGTCGGTGTCGATGCGCTTGCCGCGCAGCCAGGTCGAGACGACCCCGCCCGTCAGCGTCTCGCGGTCGTAGGGGGTCACGGGGTGGCGGTGCAGGAGGTCTTCGGCGCGGACGGTCCACTCCCGGTCCGGGTCGAAGACGACGAGATCGGCGTCGGCTCCGGTCGCGATGCGGCCCTTGCGGTCGAGGCCGACGAGGTCGGCGGGGCCGGTGCACATCCACCGGGCCAGGTCGGCCAGGGCGAGGCCGCGGCGGCGCGCTTCGGTCCACATGACGGGGAGTCCGAGCTGGAGTGAGGCGATGCCGCCCCAGGAGGTGGCGAAGTCGCCGGTCTTCATGCCGGGCGGACTGGGCGAGTGGTCGGAGACGACGATGTCGATGCGGCCGTCGGCGAGCCCGTCCCAGAGGGCTTCGCGGTTGGCTTCGCCGCGGATCGGCGGGCAGCATTTGAAGGCGGTGGCGCCGTCCAAGATGCGTTCGGCGGCGAGGTGGAGGTAGTGGGGGCAGGTCTCGACGGTGATGCGCACGCCCTCCCGCCGGGCGGCGTCGATGTCAGCGAGGGCTTCGGCCGCGGCGAGGTGGAGGAGGTGGACGCGGGCGCCGGTGGCGCGGGCGCCGGCGATGACCTCGCGGACGGCACTGGTCTCGGCTTCGGGCGGCCGGGTGGCGAGGAAGCTGCCGAAGGCGCTGCTCGGTGATGCTTGCGAGCCGTGAATGCGCCCTGCGGTGTCGGCGGCGTGGAGGTGCGCGGGGTCTTCGGCGTGGACGAGGAGGAGGGCGTCGAGGGCGGCGACGGTGGCGCACGCGCGGTGGAGGCCGGCGGTGTCGAGCGGCGGGAACTCGTCGACTCCTGAAGGGGCCGTGAAGCATTTGAAGCCGAATACGCCCGCGTCGTGGAGGCCCTTGAGTTCGGTGTCGTTGCCGGGGATCGCGCCGCCCCAGAAGCCGGTGTCGACCCAGGTCTGGTCGCGGGCGGCGTCGCGTTTGGCGGCGAGCGCGGCGGTGTCGACGGTGGGCGGGAGGCTGTTGAGCGGCATGTCGACGATCGTGGTGACCCCGCCCGCGGCGGCGGCGCGGGTGGCGGTGGCGAAGCCCTCCCATTCGGTGCGGCCGGGCTCGTTGACGTGGACGTGTGTGTCGACGAGGCCGGGCAGGAGGGCGAGGTCGCGGAGGTCCTCGGTGCGGTGGGCGGGGATGGGCTCGTCGTAGTCGCCGATGACCGCGATGCGCTCGCCCGCGATGGCGACGGCGGCGGGTCGCTCACCATCGGGGAGGACGGTCCGGCGGGAGCGGAGCACCAGGTCGTAGATGACGGGAGCGGCAATGTCGTAGGGGTCGGTCATCATGGTGACTCCAGGTGCTCGTTCGGTGACGAGATGGTCGCTGTTGTGGCGGGCCCGTTGACGACGACGGTGGAGGTGCGATGGGCGGGCGCGAGAGTTCGGGTGGACGGTTCGGCAACGCGGCTGGGGCCCCGGCCTTGGCCGCAGCCAAGTCCGGGGCCGGGGCCGAGATCGGGACCGGAGTCGCGATCCGCGCGAGGACCTGTGGTGTTGTGGTCATGGCCGCCGCCCGGGATGGTCCCAGCGGTGCCGTTGCGACGCATGAGCTTCGACGGTCTCGCCGGTGTTCGGCCTGCCGGCCGCGGGTCGGCGATCGGGTCCGGTTTCTCGGAACGGAGGTGGCGCTTCAGGCTCATGGGGCCTCGGCCTTCGTGGCGCGGTAGGCGCGCCAGGAGCCGTGGGCGGTGATGTCGATGAGCTCGGGCAGGTCGGCGCAGTCGTCGCGCAGGCGCATGCCGAGCGCTTCGGTGCCGTCGGCCATGCCGACGACGCCGAGTTCGAGGTCGGCCGGTTCGGCCGGCAGGAGGGAGGTGCGCAGGACGCTGAGGTCGATGTCGTAGAGCTCGCCTTCGATGGCCGAGCCCTGGCCTTCGGGCGCGAGTTGGAGGGCCGGGTGGTCGTCGCCGACCGAGTGCAGCCGGTAGATCGGCAGCGTCGTGGCGGGGCCGACGAACGGCGCGCCGCCGATGAGGTGGTGGAGGTTCCCGCCTTTCATGCCGCCTCCGTTGAGGAACATGTGGACCATCATCGGCTCCTTCGGTTCTCGGTGCTCGGTTGCTGCGCTTGCGGTTCGGTGGTAAGGCTCGGTGGCCGGTGGCCGGTGGCCGGTGGCCGGTGGCCGGTGGCCGGTGGCCGGTGGCCGGTGGCCGGTGGCCGGTGGCCGGTGGCCGGTGGCCGGTGGCCGGTGGCCCGTGGCCCGTGGCCGACTCGGACTTGGGTTCGAGCCCCGGCGCGTCGGGTCGCCGGAGGCTGCCGCTGCCGCCCGCTCAGCTCAGTGGTGGATCGGGCCGTCCGCCCCGGTGAGGAACCCGGCTCGCGCGTCGTTCCTGACGGCGACGATCTCCGCGACGATCGACAGCGCGGTCTCATCGGCGGTGCGGCCGTTGAGGTCCAGGCCGATCGGCGAGCGGAGGCGGGCGAGCGCCTGCTCGTCCAGTCCGGCCGCGCGGAGCCGTTCGAGCCGGTCGCGATGCGTGGCGCGGGAACCGAGCGCGCCGACGTACCCGGCCTCGGAGACGAGGGCGAGTTCGAGGAGCGGGAGGTCGAACTTCTCATCGTGGGTGAGCACCACGACGGCCGTGGTCGCGTCGACCTCGGCTGCGGCGAAGTGGCGGTGCGGCCAGTCCACGACGATCGCATCGGCATCAGGGAAGCGGATCTCGGTGGCGAACACGGGCCGCGCGTCGCACACCGTGACCTTGAACCCGACGCTTCTGGCGATCCGCACGATCGGCGCGGCGAAATCCACGGCGCCGTACACGTAGAGGTCCGGCGGCGGCGAGTAGTCCTCGACGGCGAACCGGCCGACCCGGCCCGAGACCGCCGGCAGGTCGATCGCGCCGAGTTCGAGACGGCCCGCGAACCCGTTGGCGCTGATGGCCACCGCCGCGCCCAGATCCGGGCCCTCGACGACGCGCACCAGCGAGGCGGACTCGCCCGCGAGCACCGCGTCGAGGGTCGCGTTGATGGCCGGGTCGTCCGGTTCGACCCGCACGACCAGCACGTCCATCGTGCCGTCGCACGTGATGCCGAGGAAGAACCGCTCCTCCTCGGTCGCACCGTAGGTGTCGACCGCGGCGGTACCCGTCTCGAGGACCTCCTGGCAGCGGCCGTACACAGCGGCTTCGACGCATCCGCCCGAGACGCCGCCCACGGCCGTGCCGTCCCCGTCGACGGCGAGCGCCGTGCCGAGCGGGCGCGGCGAGGCTCCCACGATGTCGACCACCGATGCCAGCGCGAACGGTTTGCCTTCGTCCATCCAGGCGCGGAGTGTCGCGGCGATGTCCCTCATGGCTGCCTCCCGAAGTGGGCGGTCAGGTGTTCGGGCCTGACCGGGATCTGTGTGAGTGCGAGGCCCGTGGCGTCGCGGATGGCGGCGACGATCGCGGGTGTGGACGAGAGCGTGGGCGGTTCGCCCGCGCCCCGGAGTCCGTAGGGCGCTTCGGGGTCGGCGTTCTCGACGATGCGCAGGCGCATCGGCGGCATGTCGAGGATGGTGGGGATGAGGTAGTCCGTGAAGGAGGCGTTCTTGACGCGCCCTTGGACGGTGATCATCTCTTCCATGACGGCGAGGCCGAGGCCCTGCGCGGAGCCGCCTTGGATCTGGCCTTCGAGGGCGACCGGGTTCATGATCTTCCCGACATCCTGGACGCAGGTCAGGTCCACGACTTTGACGAGTCCGAGTTCCACGTCGACGTCCACGGTGGCGCGGTGGACGGCGAGGGCGAGTTGGACGTGCGATTCGCCTTGGCCGGTGACGGGGTCCATGGGTTTGGTGGCGCGGTGGCGGAACTCCCGGGTGGCTTCGACGGGTCCGTCGGCGAGATCGTGGTCGTGCAGCAGTTCGCGGACGGCTTCGCAGGCGGCTTTGACGGCGCCGCCGGTCATGTACGACTGGCGTGAGGCGGAGGAGGATCCGGCGGAGCCGGCCTTCGTGTCGTTGGGGAGCAGTTCGACGCGGTCGACGCCCAGCTCGGTGCGGACGATCTGCGCCTGGAGGCTCCAGTGCCCTTGGCCCACTTCGGCGGCGGCGGTGTGGACGAACGCCACGGTCTGCCCGTCGACGAGTTCGAGGCGGACGCTGGCGGTCGAGTAGTCGTCGAAGCCTTCGGAGTAGCAGATGTTCTTGAGTCCGACGCCGTAGCCGACGCCGCGGCGCACGCCTTCGCCGTGCGTGGTGTTGCCGGTGCCTCCGGGCAGTTCGACGATGTCGCGGCCGGTGGGTACGGCGGGGACCGGGATGTCCTTGAACCGGCCGAGCATGTCCGCGAGCGGTGAGAAGGGCCTGCCGCCGTCGGCTCGGGACGGGTCGTAGGCGTCGACGATCTGGCCGGTGATGAGTTTGGAGCCCTGGGCGACCGCGTTGCGGCGCCGGAACTCGAGGGGTTCGAGGCCGAGCGCTTCGGCGAGGGCGTCCATTTGGGATTCGTAGGCGAAGCAGGTCTGGACGCCGCCGAAGCCGCGCATCGCGCCGCACGGCGGGTTGTTGGTGCGTGCGCCCCACACGTCGATGCTCACGTGTTCGACTTCGTAGGGGCCCACGGCGAGTGAGGCGGCGTTGCCGACGACGGCCTCGGTCGTGGAGGCGTACGCGCCGCCGTCGAGCACGATGCGGGCCTTCACGTACAGGAGTCTCCCGTCGGCGTCGGCGGCGTGCTCGTAGCGCATCCGCGCCGGGTGGCGGTGCACGTGGCCCCAGAAGGACTCGGCCCGGTCGTACATCATCTTCACGGGGCGGCCGGTGGCGAGGGCGAGCATCGCCATGTGGACCTGCACGGAGAGGTCTTCGCGGGCGCCGAACGCGCCGCCGATGCCGGCGATCGCCATGTGGATGCGGTCCGGTTCCAGGCCGAGGCAGGGCGCGATCTGCTCGAGGTCGGAGTGGACCCATTGGGTCGCCACATAGAGTTCGACGCCGCCGTCGCCGGTGGGGACGGCCGCGCCGGACTCGGGGCCGAGCGGTGCCTGGTCCTGCATGCCGACCACGTAATCGCGGGTGACCACGGCGGCCGGGGTCTGCGCGTCCGGGTCGCCGAGGCGCACGGGCTGGTATCGGAAGTAGCTGCCGGCTTCGACGGCTTCCTCAGGGTCGCAGGCGGGTTCGAGCGGTTCGTAGTCGACGGTGATCGCTTCGGCGGCGCGGCGGGCGAGGTCGAGGGTCTCGGCGGCGATGATCGCGACGGGTTCGCCCTCGTAGTTGACCTGGTCGAGGGCGAGCACGGGCTGGTCGGCCTCGATGAGTCCGTAGTGGAGCTTCCCGGGGACGTCGGCGGCGGTGAGGACGGCGGCGACGCCGGGCATCGCCAGCGCGGCGGTCGTGTCGATCGCGCTGAGGCGGGCGCGGGGGTGGGGGCTGCGGAGGGTGTGGCCCCACAGCATCCCGGGGAAGTCCAGGTCGGAGGCGTAGTCGAAGGTGCCGTTGACCTTTGCTTCGGCGTCGGGGCGGGTGGGGCTGGATCCGACGCCGCCGGGGAGGCGGGGTGTTGGGGTTCCGACCCCGCCGGCTGCCCTTGTCGGCGGGGTCGGAAGCTCGGTGGCGGCGGTGGCGGTCGAAGCGGGCACCGGTCCGGCGGGCGCGGGCGCGGAAGACGTGTTCGCGGTGCGGCCGGTCGGCTCGTGCAATGCGTCAGGCATCGCGGGCCTCCCTGAGGTTCGCGCTGGCGGTGGCGAGGTCGCGGGCGAGGGTCGCGGTGTCGGCGGTGCGCAGTTCGCCGTGGGCGACGATCGGGTTCCCGGCGACGGTGAGGAGCCGCAGGGGTGCGGGCGGTCCGAGTACCAGGGCCGCGATGGGATCGGCGATGCCGGCGTGGCCGAGGCCGGTGAGGTCCCACAGGGCGATGTCGGCCTGCTTGCCGTTCTCGAGTGAGCCGATCTCGGTGTCGCGGCCGAGGACGCGGGCGCCGCCGATCGTGCCGAGGCGCAGTGCGGTGCGGGCGTCCATCGCATGTGGGCCTTTGCGTTGCCTGGCGGTGTAGAGGGCTTGGCGCAGTTCCTCGCCGAGGTGCCCGGCCTCCTGGCTGGCGGCGCCGTCGACGCCGAGGCCGACGGGGATGCCCGCGTCGAGCATGGCGGGGACGTCGGCGAGGCCGGTGCCCAGGCGGGCGTTGGAGGACGGGCAGTGGGCGACGCCGGTGCCGGCCGCGCCGAGGCGGCGTTGGGCGTTCGCGTCGAGGTGGACGGCGTGGGCGAGCCAGGTGTCGGCGTCGATCCAGCCGACTTTGTCCATGTACTCGACCGGGTCGCAGCCGTGGACGTTCTGGCAGAACTCGGCTTCGTCGAGGGTCTCGCACAGGTGGGTGTGGAGGCGGACGCGCTTGTCGCGGGCGAGGGCGGCGGATTCGCGGAGCAGTTCGGTGGAGACGGAGAACGGGGAGCAGGGGGCGACGGCGATGCGCAGCATCGAGCCGGGGGCGGGGTCGTGGTGGCGGTCGATCGCGTCGGCGGTGGCGGCGAGGGCGGCGTCGATGTCCTCGACGAGGTGGTCGGGTGGGAGGCCGCCGTCGCTCACGCCGCGGTCCATGGAGCCGCGGGCGAGGTGGAGGCGGACGCCGATCTGGGAGGCGGCGGCGATCTGGACCTCGATGAGGTCGGTGGCGTGCCCTTTCGGGTAGACGTAGTGGTGGTCGGCGGCGGTGGTGCAGCCGGAGAGGGCGAGCCAGGCGAGGCCGGCGGTGTTGGAGGCGGCGACGTGCGCGGGGCCGATGCGGGCCCAGACCGGGTAGAGGTCGACGAGCCATTCGAAGAGGCTGTGGTCGGTCGCGTATCCCCTGGTGGCCCACTGGTAGAGGTGGTGGTGGGTGTTCACCAGGCCCGGGGTGGCGAGGCAGCCGGTGCCGTCGATGTATTGCGCGTCTTCGAGGCGCGGGGCGGGGCCTTCGCCGATGGCGGTGATGACGCCGTGCTCGGCGACGATGTGGCCGCGCCGGTGCTCGGTCCCGGCCGGGTCCACCACCGCGATCGCGGCGTTCTCGATCACCAGCGCGGTCATGGCGCGGCCTCCGTCGCATCGCTTGCGGCGCTTGGGACTACCGGGGTCGTGATCCAGTGGCGGCGGGAGGGGGCGGGTGTCCCGTCGCTCATCGCCTCGGCGGCCGCGTGCACGGCGTCGATGATCTTCTCGTACCCGGTGCACCGGCACAGGTTGCCGGCCAGCGCTTCGCGGATCTGCACGTCGTTCGGGTCGCCGTCGCGGGCGAGGAGGTCGGCCACCGAGACGAGGAGCCCGGGGGTGCAGAACCCGCATTGCACGGCGCCGCACGCGATGAACGCGTCGCGCACCGGCCGGGGCACCGCCCCTACCACCGTCTTCACTTCGCGCCCTTCGCATTGCGCGGTCGCGACGAGGCAGGCGCAGACCGGGTCGCCGTCCAGGAGCACCGTGCAGGACCCGCATTCGCCCTGCTCGCAGGCGTTCTTGGTGCCGTAGCGGCCGAGGCGGTCCCGCAGGGTGGCGAGCAGGCTCTCCCCCGGCCGGTCGATCTCGGCGACCGCGGCCTCGCCGTCGACGCGCATCTGGACTCTCATCGGGTGCTCTCCGTTCCGTGGGCGGCGGTCCAGACCCGCCGCAGGGCCCGTGAGGCGCACACCGCCAGTGCGTGGCGCCGGTACGCGGCGGTGCCGCGCACGTCGTCGATGGGTCGCGCGGCGGCGGCGACGCGGCGGCCGAACTCCTCCGCGAGGGCGTCGTTGAACAGGTCCGGCCGGTTCCAGGGCAGTTCGATCAGGTTCGCGTCGGGCGCGGTGAGGGGTGTGGGTCCGGCGGAGCCGATGCCGGTGCCGAGGCGGCGCGCGTCCAGGTCGAGGGCGACCGCGAGGGAGCAGACGGCGATGACCATCGCGTTGCGCGTGCCCACTTTCAGGAACTGCTGCGGCCCGGTCGCCTTCGGCACGGTGATGGCGGTGATGAGTTCGCCGGGGGCGAGGACGCTGCGTTTGGGGCCGGTGAAGAAGGCTGCGACCGGGACGGTCCGGGTGCCGCCGACCGAGGCGATCTCGATGGCCGCGCCGGTCGCCAGGAGCGGCGGGTGGCCGTCGCCGGCCGGGGAGGCGGTGGCGAGGTTGCCGCCGAGGGTGCCGCGGTTGCGGATCTGTGGGGAGCCGACGGTGCGGGCGGCGGCGGCGAGGCCGGGCAGGACCGTGGCGAGTTCGGCGCAGATCTTCGCGTAGGGGACGCCGGAGCCGATGCGGATCGAGTCGCCTTCGTCGGACCATTCGCGCAGTTCGGGGAGGCGGGTGAGGTCGAGCATCGCGGTGGGCCGGGTGTGGCGGTAGTTGACGGCGACCATGAGGTCGGTGCCGCCCGCGACGGGCACGGCCTCGGGGTGCGCGTTGAGGAGGCGCAGGGCCTCGTCGAGGCCGGCGGGGCGGTGGAAGTCGAAGTCCGGGCGGGCGGGGGCGGCGCCCGCCGTCGTGATGGGCGCTGTCATGCCGCCTCCCTTCGGACCGTGCCTTCGATCAGCCCGTACGGCAGGTCTCCGGCCTGGAAGACCACGCCGGGGTTGTCGAGGCCGAACCGTTCGAGGTCGAAGCGGTAGTGGTGCCGGTTCGGCAGCGACAGGCGCACCTCGCCGACCTCGGGAACCGCCTTCAGTATGCGCTCGCCGACGGCGTGGAGGGTCTGTTGCAGCGAGAGCGAGTACGTGTCCGCGAACGCGGCGAGGAGCGCCCCGCGCGCCGCGTTGAACGCCTGGTCGTAGAAGGCGCCGCCGTCATCCGGTTCGGCCCGGTAGTCCCAGGTCGCGGTCACGGCGGTGGCGAGGATGCGGTCGTCGGTCTCGGGCAGGGTCGTGTACTCGTCGGCGAGGAAGCCGTTGAACTCGGAGTCGGTGGTGTTGAGCAGGAGCAGGTCCCGGACGCCGGAGGCGGTGCGGGCGCTGGTGCCGTCGTAGACGACCTCGGTGGTGCGCAGCTCGCCGCCTTCGCCGCGGGTGAAGGAGTGGTCGCCGATGCGCGTCCACGCGTGCTCCTCGATCTGGACGCGGGCGGCGGTGATCGCGGGGGTCGCGTCGACGAAGTGGCGGGCGAGCCGCTCGGCGAAGGCCTCGATGGGGCCGATGCCGTCCCGGGCGAACGCGTACACGGTGTTCTTCTGCGTGTCGGTGGGCAGGACGCCGGTGTTGTCGCCGGTGTAGTGCGTGGCGTCGAGGTCGCCCGAGAGCGCGGTGTGCACCGTGAGGTCGCGCAGGCCGTGGCGGGCGGTGTCGCGGGCGACGCGGACCAGGCGTATCCCGGATTTCCCGTAGTTGTTGGGGCCCATGGCGTACGGCATGGCTAGCTCCCCCTGTACGTGGAGTAGGCGAAGGGGCTGAGCAGGAGCGGCACATGGCTGTGGCCCGCGGCGGCGGTGAACGCGATCTCGACCTCCGGGTAGAACGTGGGGACGTCCCGGAGTGCGAACCAGGCGCCGGTCTCGAAGCGGAGCTTGTGCGGGCCAGGCGCGGTGCGCCAGCCCGCGACGCGGCCGTCCTCGTCGGTGGGGGCCGAGGCGAGCGCGGTGTACCCGTCGCGGTCCAGCCTGAGGAGGGTGATGAGGAGGCCGGCGGCGGGCCGGCCCGCGACGGCGTCGAGGACGTGGGAGGTCACGGTGCACGGTTCGTTCACGGCCGCACCGCCTTCTCGAGCCGCAGCGCCACGATCTTGCGCAGTTCGGCGACCGCTTCGCGGTGCTCGGTCGCGTCGTCGTTGCCCAGGCGGCGCTGGGCTTCGGCGAGGATCTCCTCGCCGGTGAGGCCGGTGGCGCAGATGAGGAAGACCCGCCCGAAGCGGCGCTCGTAGGCGGCGTTCACCGCGGTGAGCTCGTCCCGGACCGCTTCGCCCGCGGCCAGCGCGCGGGACTGCTCGCCCCGCGACCACTGGTCCTGCCCGGCGGGTTTCGGTTTCCCGATGGGGGCGTGCGCGGCGTGGGCGACGGCGAGTTCGGTTTCCGGGAGCTCGTCGAAGCCGGCCAGTGCGGCGGCCCGCAGTGCGGCCACGGTCCCGTACGGGCGGCCCGAGACGAGCTTCTCGGCCCAGGCCCGGGAGGCGCAGCAGGCCGTGAGCACCTCCACCGCGTCCTCGGCGTCAGCGGTGTCGAACGCTTCGAGAGTCCACATCGGCGCCTCCTGGTCCATTCTCTGTAGACGGCTCGCCGCCTTCACCGTCGCACGAACTCGCCGTGTGGGATAAGTGAAGCCGAAACCCGAGGCCGGGGGCACTGTGTTCGGCTATGAAAGCTTGGTTTCCCCGCCGTTAAATGCTGGAGGATCGTCCAAAGACTCCAGCTGGGCGGCGCTATGGTGGAGTTGCCTACCGCGTCCCGACGCGCCTGTGAAGGCCGGACCCCTGGGGGCCACACCATGCGACTCCGTTCACTGCTGCAGATGCCCGAACTGGGCTTGACCCTGGTCTCGGGCCGCCACCACCTCGACCGCGAGATCCGCTGGGTCGTGCCGACCGACATGCACGACCCGCGCCGGTACCTCTCAGGCGGCGAGCTGGTGCTCACCGGGCTGATGTGGCGCCGGGCCGAGCAGGACTCGGACGCTTACGTGCGCAACCTGATCGCGGCGGGGGTGACGGCGCTCGGCGCGGGCGACCATCCGGAGTTCCACTCGGTGCCGGTGGACCTGGTGGACGCGTGCGCCCGCCACGACCTGCCGCTGTTCGCCGTGGACGCGGCGGTGGCGTTCGCCGAGATCACCGAGCGGATCGTGCAGCGGCTCTCGGTGGGCCGCTCGGGCGACCTCGCCTCACTGCTGGACCGGCACCGGCGGCTCATCGCCGCCGACGGGATCGGCCAGATCCTCGAGCTGATCCGCGGCGAACTGGGCATGGAGTGCCAGGTGCTGTCGCCTACGGGGCGGGCGCTGCGCGGCGGCCTGGAGCTCGGCGAGACCGACCGGGCCGCGGTCGTGACCCGCGCGCACGCGGCGGAGCGGCTGCCGCAGAAGGTGACCCTCGACCGGCACCGCGCGTACTCGGTGTTCGGCATCGGCTCGACCCTCCACACCGGCCGGTTCCTCGTCATCGACGACGACCACACGCACTGGGCGCCGGAGCGGCGGCTCGTCGCCGAGCAGCTCGCGGCCCTGCTCATGCTCGAACTCGACGACCCGGCGGTACGGCCCGCGCCGCACGTCGAACTGGTCGCCGCCCTGCGGGAGGGCCGGGTCGACGAGCACCTGATGCGCTCGGCGGGCCTGCCGGTCGGCGGCACGGTCACCGTCATCGCCGCGGTCGGCGAGCCGGTCGCGCTGCGGGAGGTCGTGGTCGCCGAGGCGGTCGCCGGTCAAGCGGGCGATCCGCTGGAGCCGCCCGTCGCCGCCTGGGCCACGATCGGGGACGAGACGGTCGCCGTGCTCGCGGGCCCGGCCGGCTCGGCCGAAGAGCGGCCGCGGCTCCTTGACTGGTCGCGGCAGTGCGCGAAGGTGCTCTCGGGGCTCGGCGGGAACGGGGCCGTGAGCGTCGGCCTCGCCGACCCGGTGCGCTCGCCCGCGGGCCTGTGCGGCGCGCTCGAGCAGGCCCGGCACACGGCCGCGCTCGCGCAGCCGCGCCCCGGCGGCGTCGACATCGCCGAACCGGACCACCTCGTCTCGCACCGGATGCTGCTGGCCGCCGTCCCGGCCGACGTCAGCCGGGCGTTCCGCACCCGCGTCCTCGACCCGCTGCTCGAGTACGACGCGCACCACCGCTCCGACCTGCTGCCGACCCTGCGGCGCTTCCTCGAATGCGACGGCTCCTGGCGCCAGTGCGCCGCGAGCCTCCACCTGCACGTCAACACCGTCCGGTACCGGATGCGGCGGGTCGAAGAGCTGACCGGCCGCGATCTGCGCAACCCCCTCGACCGGATGGACCTCGCCCTCGCGGTGAGCCTGGAGTGAACGCGGCCCCGACCGGGGCCGTGAAAGGGGGGAACACATGAAGAACACCGCGGGCCTCGTGCTCGCCGCGGGCGCCGGACGGCGCTTCGGCGGACCGAAGGCCCTGGCCGAGTTCGACGGCCGCAGCCTGCTCGACCGGGCCGTCGCCACGTTGCACGCCGGCGGGTGCCGCCAGGTGCTCGCCGTGCTCGGCGCGGGCGCCGAGCAGGCGCTCGCCGCCGCCACCGAGGCGTTCACGCCCGTCATGAACCGGCGCTGGGGGCAGGGGCTCTCGACCTCGCTCAAGGCCGGACTCGCGGCCGTCCCGGAGCGCTACAACGGGGTCGTCGTGACCCTCGTCGACCAGCCGCGGATCGTCCCCGAGGCGGTCAGGCGCGTCATCGACGCCGCCGAGGAGGGCGCGGCGATCGCCGTCGCCGTCTACGCGGGCCGGCGCGGCCACCCGATGTACTTCGCGCGCGAGCACCTGGACGCGATCGCCGCCGGCGCCGTGGGCGACCGGGGCGCGCGGGACTTCCTGGCCGCGAACCCGCACCTGGTGCGGGAGGTCGCGTGCCCGGGCGACCCGCTCGACGTCGACACGCAGGCCGACCTGGAGGCGCTGACGCGGCCCACCGCCGGCGGGCCGCACCTCATACCGAGTTAGACGGCCCGCATGAGCTCCGTGCCGCTGCCAGCGTCGTCAGTGGTGCGGTCACCAGTGCTCAAGCGGCGAACCAGAGGTCGATCTCGCGCTTCGCGGACTCCTCCGAGTCCGAGGCGTGGATGAGGTTCTGCTGGTTCGACACCGAGAAGTCGCCGCGGATCGTGCCCGGCTCGGCCTTGCGGCCGTCGGTCGCACCGGCCAGCTTGCGCACCACCGGGATCGCCTCGTCACCGGAGACCACCAGGCTCACCAGGGGTCCGGAGGTCATGAACGTCTTCAACCCGTCGTAGTACTCGCGGCCCACGTGCTCGGCGTAGTGCGCGTCCGAGAGCGCCGCGTCCATCGTCCGCAGCCGCAGCTGCTCGACGCGCAGCCCCTTGCGCTCCAAGCGGGACAGGACCTCGCCGATGAGCCCGCGCCGGACCGCGTCGGGTTTGATCAGGACGAGCGTGCGCTGTTCGGCCACGGGAGGACTCCTCGAAAGTGTCAGTCGGATTCTGGCTGCCATCGTAAGGGATGTTGTGTCCGTTGCCTCACCCACGTACGATTCACGTTGCAACCCGGTTCTCCCAGTTGTGGATGAGGTGTCCCCGATGGCACGTGGCAGCCAACCACCAAGGCCGGCCCCCCGGCCTTCCAAGGCGCCCAGCAGGGGCGGCGCGAAAGGCGGGGCCGCGCGCGGAGGCGCGAAAGGCGGCGCGAAGGGCGGTGCCCCGAAGAAGGCGCAGCCCGGCGTCCGCAAGGCCGCGCCCGGCAAGCCGATGCCCCGCACCGCACGCCAGCCGATGGGCCGGGGCGCGACCGCCGAGCAGCTGCGCCAGCAGCGGCTCATGCTCGACCAGCAGCGCCGCTCGCGCGAGGCCCGCTGGTGGGCGATCAACCAGCACGCCCTCAAAGACCTGCACTCTCGGCAGCACCATGCGGCGGGCGGCGAGGCGATCGGCACGACCCTCAACGGCGACAGGCGGATGCGGTGGCGCACCTCCCACGCGGTCGGCGCCATCACTTTACTGATCCTCTCCTTCTTCCTCGCTTCCATGGCGGTCGGCGCGCAGAGCGTCGGCATCGCCATCACCGCGTTCGCCTGCTTCGCCGGGTGCATCGCGTTCGTCACCGTCGAGCATTCGGCGCGCCGCTTCCCGCAGCCGGTCCCGGCCCCGCCACTCATCGGGCAGCACCGGCTCGAGGACCTCATCGTGGAGGACGACCCGCCGCGCCCTGCCGCGGTGAAGGAACCGGCCGCGAGCTCGCTCGACGACCTGTTCGAGCCTCCCGCGCGCCCTGAGACGAACCCTGCGCCGGCCAAGGCGGCGGCGGACCCCGCCCCGGTGTACACCACCGCGCCCGCGGTCGTGATCGTCGAACCCGTTGCGGCCGAACCGGAAGGCGCCGCCGTCGTGCCCCCGCCGGGGCGGACGCTGATCACCGAGCCGATCGACGCCGAACTCATCGACGACGAAGACGACGAGCCCGCACCGCCGGCGCCCGTCGCCGAGTCCGCGCCGCTGCCGAACGACCCGCCGCCGAACGACCCGCCGCCGAACCACGCCCCGACCGGGGCGTTCACGCTCCCGACCGACCAGGTCGGCGGCGACGCGCCGGGATCGCACGGCAGCGCGACGGCAACGGCCGCGCCGGTCCCGCCTCCCGCGACGCCGCCGCCCGCGGACCCGCCTCCGCCGAAAGGACCGATCGCCGAAGCGGTGACGAAGCTCAAGGCGCCGTCGCCGCCCCGGCAGCGGACCTCCGCCGAAGGCAGCAGCCTCGCCGACGACCTGGCCGAACTGCTCCTCTCGGAGCAGCGGCTCGGCGGCACCGACGTCACCGACGTGGCCGCCACACTCGTCGTCGCCGACCTGCAGCGCTCAGTCGAGTTCTACACCGACGCGCTGGGACTCCACATCGCCGACCGCACCGACGAGGCCGCGATCCTCGACGCCGGGTTCGGCAAGATCCTCCTGTGGGAGCGGCCGGACGCGCCGCCCGGCGAGACCGGCGTCATGCACCTGACGTTCGAGGTCGGCGACATCGACGCCACCTTCGCGGAGATGAACCAGGCCGGCGTCGAGTTCCTGCACCTGCCGCGCACCGCACTGCTCGGCCAGAACTACGAGATGCGGGCCGCGGCCTTCCGCGACCCCGACGGCCACGGCCTGGCCATCACCGAGCACCGGGAGCGCGACTAGGGACCGTCCGGTGCATCCGGGTGAGGCGACAGCGCCCGTCCGGGTCCACCGGACAGGCCCTGGGCGCTGCCTTCCCGCCCAAGCGAACAGGAGCGAGCGCCCATGCTCATCGTCGGCGAGATCCACACCGCGCTGCTGCCGCACTCGCGCCCCCTCACCCCCGAGGAGGCCCGCGCGGCGCTCTCGCTCGCCGTCGGCGAGACCGTCGTCCAATGGGCGCGGCCGGTCCCGCACACGGCCTCGCCCGCGCTCCTGCACGGCGTCGACTGTCGGCTCCCGCTGGGCCCCAAGCCCGACAGCCACCACACCGACGAGGACGACCGCAACGGGTCCCTGCGGGCCGTCGGCTCCGTCGCCTCACGCGCGGTCCTCACCGGCGGGCAGCTCCTCCAGGGCTCAGCCTGGGCGGCGGTCACCCCCTCGCAGCACCCGCGGCGCATGCCGTGGTCGTACTACCTCGCCAAGCCCGGCACCCTCGAGACCATCGGCAGGTTCGACGCGCCCCGCCTCGCCGAGGGCTACCTCGTGGCCGAGAACCGCCCCGACCGCGCGAAACTCCTCGACACCGCCGCGGTCGCCCGCCATTCGATCCACGACGTCCTCGCCCGGCCCATGTTCGACCAGCGCCCGCCCATCAAGACCGGCTCCACGAGGCTGCGCTGGGCCGCGATCACCGACCCCGGCCAGCCCGCCGCGGTCGCGTTCCGCCTGGCGGGCAACAACAGGCGACGCCTGCGCATGGTCACCGGGCCCGTCGACCCCGAGCAGGTGGCGGCCGCCGCCGAGGACCTCGCCGTCCACGACTGGCTGCTCACCGCCGTCGCCGCGCGGGTCGCGCTCGCGAAGATCGGCGAGGACTCGCGGCACACGCTGCGCACGCTCCGGCCGGTCGTGGACCACCTGCTGCACCTGTGGTCGGCCGGCGCCCGCACCTCCACGGACCTCGAGTTCATGTGGGACGCACTGGAGCGGCGTCCCGGCCTGACCCGGCAGTGGACGACGATGACCGAGCGGGTGCGGTCCCAGATCGACTACGGCGCAGCCGATCTGGCCGCGCAGATCCTCGACCTGATGGAGCACCGCCAGCGCCAGTCCGGCGGCCCGGGCGGCGTGTTCCACCGCTAGCTGGGGCCTGTCCTAGAGCGGGCCCTGGAAGATGTAGCTGAGCCGGTCGACGAGCTCGTCGGGGAGGACCAGGCCCTCCCGTTCGGCGGACTTGCGGATGATCTCGACCGCGCTCGCCTCGGGCCGCACGGACCCGCAGATGACCCGCACCGCGTGCTCGACCTCCAGGTAGTTGACCGAGAGGATCGAGACGGTGCGGTAGGCGGGGAACGGGAACGCCGCGGGCTCCAGCTGCAGGATCGGCGGCATCGCCTCCCACGTCTCGGGGAAGCGGGCCCGCGCGGGGCGGTCGGGGTCGTGGCCGTGCTCGTCCGGTACGACTTCGGCGACGGCCTCGGGCACGCCGATGCGGCGCCCCTGGTTGCGCAGCACGCCGAGTCGCAGGAGCTGCCAGACGGCGGCGAGCATCGGGCAGGACCAGCGCCGGCCCTGCTCGGTGTCGCTCCACAGCTCGACGTCGAGGAACACGGAGTGGTCGCGTTTGGCGTTCTGGCTGGGCGGGCGCCACTGGTCGGGCACGCCCATCGCGATGCCCTTGGGCTTGGGGCTGGGCACGCCGTTGCAGAGCCAGCCGGAGCGGGCGACCGCGGGGCGGGAGCCGTTGGCGCCCGGCGGCGGCTCGAACACGATCCGGTCGGCCACGAGCCCGGCGAGGTTGAGCGGACCCATGTGGGCGCAGGCGGATTCGCGGGCGAGGTAGTCGATGCGCAGGCCGGCGTCGGCGGCGGCCTCGCCGATGACGCCGATGAGCTCCTCGGGCGGGGGCATGCCCTGCTGGCTGTAGTCGTCCACGAGGTAGCAGGTGCTCACGCGCGGGCGGCGGCCGCCGAGTCGCTTGGAGAGGGCTTCGGTGGTGCCGTGGACCCAGGCCGCCGCGGAGGCCATCTCGGCTTTGAGGGTGTCGGGCCGGGCCAGGTCGTCGGCGTAGAGGTGGCCGACCTCGATCGACAGGTGGGACATGCCGAAGCGCTCGGTCCGCTGCTTCGCGCTGGTCTCTTCGTAGCTCATGGGTCCACTCAATCGATGCCGCGGGCGATGGCCTCGAGGCCGGGCACGAACAGCTCCTCGGCGGAGCGCACGGCCAGCTCGGCGAAGGCCTTGACGGTCTCCTGGTTGGCGATGTCGAGCGTGACGGTGTCGGCGTCGGTGATGATCTGCTCGCGCCACTGCAGGACCGGGTCGAGCGGGACCGACCCGAGGAGGTTCATGCGGCCGAGTTTGAGGCGGGCGGCCATCTGGTGGAGGTCGGCGTCGATCTTGCGCAGCCATCGCACCTGGGTGGGTTTGAGGCCGGAGAGGTCGGCGCCGTCGGGGTCGACGACGGCGGTGCGCACGTAGCGGATGGAGGCGAGGAGCTTGCGCTGGTAGTCCTCGCCGAGGGCCTTGCTGGTCTCGACGAGGCCGCGTTCGCCGTAGACGAGGGAGTGGGCGGCGATGACGTGCTGCTTGGTCCAGCGGTGGTAGACGATCCAGCGCCAGGGGAGGTTGGCGAGCTCGGGGCGGGCGGTGGCGGCCATGACCATCTCGGTGGCGTGGGAGCGGCCCGCGGAGAGGTCGACGATGACGAGGTCGAATTCGCGCGAGAGCTCCTGGAGGAGCTTCACGCAGCGGTCCACTGTGGTGTCGTCGCCGGGGAACTCGGAGCCGTCGGCGTCGCCGGGGCAGAGCACGAGTTCGCCCGCGCCGTCGGGCCTGGCCTGGAGTTCGGCCCGGTCGGTCGCCGACCACACGGAGTGGCGCTCGGGTTCGGAGGCGAGGTCCTGGAGGTACTCGTGGATGCCGTTGCCGTAGGTGCCGTGGTCGAGGTCGTCGATGGCGAAGATCGCGCCGGCCGTGGGCGAGCCGAAGTCGAAGTCCACATAGCACACGTTGGCGCCTTGGAGGGCGCGCCGGTAGGCCAGGTTGCACGAGGACACGGAGCGTCCCGTGCCGCCCTTGTCGGAGGTCGCGAACAGCAGCATCGTCACACTCCGGTCTCGGCGTCGCGCCCGGCGGCGATGAGCCGGTCGAGGTCGATGAGCGCCTTGACGCCGAGGGAGAACGCGGTGCCGGGGCGCTCGTCGACGACGTCCTTGGCGTGGCTGATCGTCAGCCCCACCGAGCGGATCTCCTGCGCCAGTGCGGGTCCGGCGTGGCCGGAGCCGCGCAGGAGCTCCTGGTCGTAGACGTGCTCGGCCTCGACGAGCAGTTCGTGCGCCAGGTCCTCCAGGCTGCGGGAGCGGGCCGGTTCGGAGGTCGCGAACTGGGCGGCGAGCACCATGGCCTCGACCACGCGGATGGTGAAGTGCCAGGAGGGGTCCTCGAACCAGTTGCCGAGTTCGCCGTAGACCTGCTTGGGCTGGTCCCACAGGCGCGCGGCCGCGCCTTCGCGGATGCGCCTGCGCTCCAGGTGGTCCCAGACGAGGTCGGCCACTTCGAGCAGTTCGGCGCGGGCCTCGATCGTGACGAGCAGGCCCGCGGCGTGGTAGAGGCGCTTGAGCAGCAGCGGCGCGAAGTCGACCATGTTCCAGACCATGGGCGGGCCGTCGAGCTTCTCGATGCCGGTCAGCAGGGACTTCACGCCGGGGAAGTGGATCTGGACGGCCTGGTCCCCGGCGAGGGCGCGGCGGGTGATGCGGCCGCGGTTGGCGAGTTCGATGAGGACGTCGCCGAGGCGGATGAGGTCGTCGTCGCCGCCGCGGGAGGCGCCGAACGTGTCGGTGGCGACGGCGCAGACCAGGAGCGAGTAGTAGTCGTACTCCAGGCCGTCGGTGGTGCGCCAGGGGACGTCCTCGAGCGGCCACTTCGAGCCGCCGCCGAAGGAGGCCACCATGGCCCAGTAGGCGCGGGTGACGTCCATGCGCACCTGGAGGTTCTGGGCGAGGCGCTGCTCCTCCTCGGTGAGGAGGTTGCGGCGCATGACCCTGGGCGAGAACAGGGTCGCGATCGCTTCGAGGGCGACCACGGTGAAGTACTGGTACGGGGCGTCCAAGGCGCGGCCGGGGCGCTGCGTGGAGGTGTCGGAGACGTCCGGGATGTCCGGGGCCTTCTCCACGACCGACCAGGACCAGCCGATCTCGAAGAGCTTCGTGGGGGCCTCGACGCCGGCGGTGCCGCCCGAGCCGACGGTGATCGTGCGCAGGGTCGCGATGATCTCCTCGGAGGCCTCGCGGAAGCGGCGCACGATCTTGCGGTCGGGCTGGCCGTCCACGTTGATGAGGGCGATGAGCTGGCGGCCGAACTCGTCGTCGGCGTCGAAGGTGGCGACCGCGAAGGACCGCAGCAGCCCGGTGATCGCGCCGAGCAGGCGGCGGTGGATGGCCTGCTGGACGTGCTCGAGCTCCTTGATGAGGTCGGCGCGGCCCATCCGGTCGACCGTGGGCTGGAAGTCGGCGAGGAACGTCAAGGCCGTGAGGCACAGCGGGATCGCGAGCGCGAAGCCCTCGGTGACGTCGACGGCGCGCTGCTCTGGGCTGGCCTTCTGGGTGCGGTCGACCCGGTGCATGTTGGAGCCGCCGGAGTAGACGGGCACGCCCTCGTCGTCGACGTGCCGCTCCATGTAGTCCTTCACCAGCCGCATGATCCGGATCGGGATCTCGACGGCGTCGCCGAGCCCGGAGAGGGCGCCGAGCACCGCGTCACTGGTCGCGTCAGGGTCGGCGTAGCGCAGTTCCACGAGTTCCTGCGCGGGGTACAGCAGGCACAGGAGCTGCTGGGCGTCGCCCACGGCGTCGGACTGGTTGCGGCCGCCCCAGTGCCAGACCTTCCGCTTGCCGCCCTCCTCGGTAGCGCGCCAGCTGTAGGCCACCTGGGCCCGCCAGATGTCCAGGAGCTGTTGCCGAGGCTGCATCTTCACAGGGGATCACCGCCGAGCGCTCACAGGGCCGAATCGGACAGGTCCACTATCGCACGCCCATGTGACGCGAACCGCCTCGCAGAACGCGATGTGTCGCTTACCCGACAGACGGGAGGCGTCTTCGACAGGGCTTTCGAGCGTCCTATGAGTAGGGTCGGCAAACCGGGCGTACCGGTACCCTTCAGGCGCAAGGAGTCGAGATGGTCGAACTGATCCTCGCGGGCGTGATCATCGGCGCCGTCAGCGCCGCCGCCCTGGTCACGGGCATCCGCGACCACCACCGCCGCAAGGCGGCCCGGCTCGCGACCGAACGCGGCGGCGACCCGTCCGGCGAACCGATCCCCGGCGGCTGGGCCGCGGCCGACGAAGGGCGACAGGCCCTCCGCGGCGGCGGACGCTGAGCGGCGCCTGCGACTGGCGCGGCGCCGGTACCCTGAGCACCCCTCACCCGCGAAGGAGTTCGGATGCAAACTGCGATCTGCCTCGTCGTCGTCGCCGTCATCGTGGGGGTGTGCATCATCGCCTCGGCGTTCACCGCCTCGGCGTCCAAGACTCGGCGCAGCGGCGGCGGGTACTCGAGCTCGTCCGGCACCCCGTACTACGACTCGGGCCACAGCGGCGGTTCCGGCGCAGGCTCGAGCGACTGCGGCCCGAGCGGCGACTCCGGTGGCGGAGGCGGCGACTCGGGCGGCGGTGGAGGCGGCTGCGACTGAGCCCCCTCAGGCCTTGAGTTCAAAGACCTTGCAGGGCACCTCGAAGCCCGGGATCAGCGTTTCGCGCTCCAACGACATGCCGAGCTTCGCCGCCACGCGGATCGAAGCGGCGTTCTCGGCGTGGATGCACGAGACCACCCGGTCGAGCCCGAGCTCACCGAACGCGAACCCGGCCGCCGCGCGCGCCGCCTCGGGCGCATAGCCCCGGCCCCAGCGGTCGCGGCGCATCCGCCAGCCGAGCTCGGTGACCGGGAGGATCTCCGGCAGGAACGTCGGGGTCGCCAGCGCCGCCCAGCCCACCAGCGTGCCGGTGTCGACCTCGACGGCGGCGAAGACGCCCCAGCCGTACGCGTCCCAGTGCGCCGCCGCCTTCGCCGTGCGGGCCTCGGTCTCCGCCGGGGTGAGCGGGACACCGGCGCCGATGTAGCGCATGACCTCCGGATCGGCGTTCATGACCTGCATCGCCTCGGCGTCGTCGGCCGCTATCGGGCGCAGCACGAGCCGTTCGGTCCGCAATGCCGATGTCACCGCTTCGGGGGCCTCTCCAGCGCGATCTTCACGTACCAGCAGTAGGCCCACACGAGGCCGAACACGATCCCGGCCACGCCGAGCGCCCAGTGGATCGGCCAGCACGCGATCAGCGCGAGCTGCACCACCGCGCCCGCCTGCCAGACCCAGGGGCGCTTCGCCATGCCCGCCAAGACGATGCACACCACGGTGAGGACCAGGACCACGGTGACCGCGAGCGTCGCGTCGTCCAGGATCATCCGCATCGGCACGATCGCCAGCAGCAGCGCCAGCGCCTCGAAGCTCAGCGCCATCGCGGCGAGGCTGCGCGCGGCCCGGGCCGGGTCGCGCAGGCCCGAGCGGCCCTCGTCCGGCTCGCTCCAGGGCTCCTCGGCCTCTTCGGGCGTCACATGCTCGTCGTGCTCAGCCACGACGGCCGACCAGCAGCTGGCGGGCGTCCGCGACGGTGAACACCGAGCCGGTGATCAGGACGCCGCCGCCCGATTCGTAGATGTCGTCGGCCTCTTCGGCGAGCTCGACCGCGCGCGCGATCGCGTCGGCCATGTGCGGGAGCACGGTGACCCGCTCCTCGCCGAAGACCTCCTTGGCGATCTTCGCGAGCGTCGCCGCCGGCATCGCCCGGTCCGAAGAGGACTTCGTGATCACGATCTCGTCGAGCAGCGGCTCCAGGAGCTCGAGCATGTGGTCGGTCTCCTTGTCCCCCAGCATGCCCACGACCCCGACGAGCTTGCGGAAGTTGAACTCCTCCTCCACGGCCTTCACCATGGCCTCCATGCCCGCCGGGTTGTGCGCGGCGTCGAGGACCACCGTCGGCGCCGTCCGCACCACCTCGAGGCGGCCGGGCGAGGAGAACTCCGCGAACGCCTCGCCCACGACCTCGGCGTCGAGCGCCTTCGGCTCGCCCGCGCCCAGCAGCACTTCGACGGCGGCCAGCGCCAGCGCGGCGTTGTGGGCCTGGTACTCGCCGTGGAGCGGCAGGAACAGGTCCTGGTAGCGGGCGGCGCGGGTCTCGATCGTGATGAGCTGCCCGCCCACGGCCACTTCGCGGGCGGTGACCTCGAAGCCGCGGCCCTCGGGCACGAGCTTCGCGCCGACGGCGCCGGCGCGGCGCAGCAGCGGCTCCATCGCGGAGCGCTCCTGCGTCGAAGTGACGAGCGTGGAGCCCTCGTGGACGATCCCGGCCTTCATGGTCGCGATCTCGGCGAGGGTCTCGCCGAGCCACTTGGTGTGGTCGATCCCGATGGGGGTGATGACCGCGACCTCGGCGTTCAGGACGTTCGTCGAGTCGGTCTCGCCGCCGAGGCCCACTTCGACGACGCCGACGTCGATCGGCGTGTCCGCGAACGCGCCCATGGCGAGCGCCACCGTCATCTCGAAGTAGGTGAGCGGCTCGGAGGCCTCGCGGTCGACGAGTTCGGCGAGCGGCGCGATCTCGTAGTACTGGGCGGCGAGCTTGTCAGGGCTGATCGGCTCGCCGTCGATCGCGATGCGCTCGTTGACGCTGTTGAGGTGCGGCGAGGTGAACATGCCGGTGCGCAGGCCGTGCCCGCGCAGGAGCCGCTCGATCATGCGCGAGGTCGAGGTCTTGCCGTTGGTGCCGGTGATGTGGATCGACCGGAAGGACCGCTGCGGGTCGCCCATCATGTCGAGCAGCTGCTTGATGCGGTCGAGCGTGAAGTCCCAGCGGGAGAACCCGCGGGCTTCCAGGAGCGCTTCGACTTGCGCCAGTTCGGCGTTCAATGTGGTTGTCTCCCCCGGCTCATGGCGATGCTTGCGAGCCATATATGTGCACTGTGAAAGCCGCGGGCGCCCGGATGGGCGCCCGCGGCCCCGATTACGCCAGTCGTTCGAGCTGCGCCGTGATGCGCGCGATGTCGGCTTCGGCGGTCGCCTTGCGCGCCTTGATCTTGTCGACCACGGCGTCGGGCGCCTTCGACAGGAACGCCTCGTTGCCGAGCTTGCCCACGGTGCCCGCCAGCTCCTTCTCGGCGGCCTTCAACGCCTTGTCGAGACGGGCCCGCTCGGCGGCGACGTCGATCGTCCCCGACGTGTCGAGCGCGACCGTGACCTGGTCGGACACGGCGAGTTCAGCGGTCGGCTCGAACCCTTCGGGCTCGGCGTCGAGCTTCACGAACGAGCGGATGAGCCACTCCTGGTCGCCCAGTCCCGCCGCGTCCAGGCCGCTGATGCGCGCGGCCACCCGCTGGCTGGGCTTCACACCCTGGTCCGAGCGGAAGCGGCGCACCTCGACGACCACGTGCTGCATGGCCGCCACCAGCCGCTCGGCCTCCTCGTCCACATCGGACGGCGTCGGCCACGCGGCCACCGTGAGCGAGTCGCCCTGCTCTTCAGTGCCGGTGAGGGTCAGCCACAGCTCCTCCGTGACGAACGGGATCACCGGGTGCAGCAGGCGCAGCAGCTGGTCGAAGACGTGGCCGAGCACCCGCCGGGTGTCGTCGGCGGCCTGGCCGCCCGCACCGAGCACCGGCTTGGTGAGCTCGAGGTACACGTCGAACACGTCGTCCCACGCGAAGTGGTAGAGCACGTCCATGGCCTTCGCGAACTCGTACTGCTCCAAGTGGGCATCGACCTGGGCGATCGTGCCGGACAGGCGCGAGAGCACCCACCGGTCGATGAGCGAGAGGTCAGCGGGGAGCTCGCCCTCCACAGTGGCCCCGCTCATCAGCGCGAACCGGGTGCCGTTCCACAGCTTGTTGCAGAAGTTCCGGGCGACCTCGGCCAGCTCGATCGACGCGATGCCGTCGGCGCCCGGGTTGGCCTCGCGCGCCAGCATGAACCGCAGCGCGTCCGCCCCGAACCGGTCGACCACCTCGAGCGGGTCGATGCCGTTGCCCAGGGACTTCGACATCTTCACGCCGTTCTTGTCCCGGAGCAGGCCGTGCAGGACCACCTCGGAGAACGGCGCCTTGCCCATCGCGTAGGTCCCGAACATCATCATCCGGACCACCCAGAAGAAGATGATGTCCCAGCCGGTGATGAGCGCGGCCGTCGGATAGAACTTGTCGAGCGCCGGGGTCTCCTCCGGCCAGCCGAACGTCGAGAACGGCCACAGCCCCGAGGAGAACCACGTGTCGAGCACGTCGGGGTCCTGCGTGTACCCCTCCGGGGCGGTCTCGCCCGGGCCCACGCACACCTCTTCGCCATTGGGGCCGTACCAGATCGGGATGCGGTGGCCCCACCACAGCTGGCGCGAGATGCACCAGTCGAGCAGGTTGTCCACCCACGCGAAGTAGCGCTTCTCCATCTCCGGCGGGTAGATCTTCGTCTCGCCGCTGCGCACCGCGTCGCCCGCGAGCTTCGCGAGGCGCTCGACCTTCACGAACCACTGGAGCGACAGGCGCGGCTCCACCGTGGTGTCGCAGCGCTCGCAGTGGCCGACCGCGTGCACGTACGGGCGCTTCTCGGCCACGATGCGGCCCTCGGCGCGCAGCGCGGACGCGATCGCCGAACGCGCCTCGAACCGGTCGAGCCCCTGGAACGGGCCGTGCGCGGTGATGATGCCGCGCTCGTCCATGATGAGGATCGAGGCGAGGTCGTGGCGCTGGCCGATCGCGAAGTCGTTCGGGTCGTGCGCCGGGGTCACCTTGACCGCGCCGGTCCCGAACTCGGGGTCGACGTGCGTGTCGGCCACGATCGGGATGCGCCGGCCGGTGAAGGGCACCTCGACGGTGGTGCCGAGCAGGTGCTTGTAGCGCTCGTCGTCGGGGTGGACGGCCACGGCGGTGTCGCCGAGCATCGTCTCCAGACGGGTCGTGGCCACCACGATCGAGGCCTCGCCGTCGCCGTAGCGCATGGACACGAGCTCGCCCGCGTCGTCCTGGTGCTCCACTTCGGCGTCGGAGAGCGCGGTCATGCAGCGCGGGCACCAGTTGATGATGCGCTCGGCGCGGTAGATCATGCCGTCGTCGTACATGCGCTTGAACATCGTCTGCACGGCGCTGGAGAGGCCCTCGTCGAGCGTGAACCGCTCGCGGTCCCAGTCGACGCCGTCGCCGATCTTCTTCATCTGCGAGGAGATGCGCTCGTGGTAGGTGTCCTTCCACTCCCACGCCTTCGCCACGAAGGCGTCGCGGCCCAGGTCGTGGCGGGAGAGGCCCTCCTTGTCGGCGAGCTGGCGCTCCACCACGTTCTGGGTCGAGATCCCGGCGTGGTCGGTGCCCGGCAGGAACAGGGCCTCCTTGCCGCGCATGCGCTCGCGCCGCACCATCCAGTCGATGAGGGTGTGGTTGAGCGCATGCCCGAGGTGGAGCTGGCCGGTCACGTTCGGCGGCGGGATCACGATGGCGTAGGGCTCGCGGTCCGAGGCGTCGTCAGCCTTGAAGCGACCGTCGGCTACCCACTTCGCGTAGCGTCGCGCCTCTACGTCTACGGGCGCGTACGTCTTCGGGAGCTGGGTTTCCATGTCCGGTGTCTTCTTCGCTGCGTCTGTCACCAGTCAAGTGTAAGGAGCACGCATGCAGGCATGCGAAGCGGTTTACGCGGTGTCGCCCAGAACCCTTCCCACCGCCGTCGCCACGTCCGTCTCGCCGTTCGCGACCTGTTCGGCCAGCGCCTCAGGAACGGTGTAGCGGCGGCGGAGCTCGGCGTCGACGCGGGCGCGGATCTCGGCCTCGGCGCGGCGGCGGCGCTTGTCGGCGAGGTGGTCGCCCCCGGCGAGCCAGTCGCGGTGCTTGGTGATGGCCGCGACGAGGTCGTCGATGCCCTTGGCCTCGGAGGCCACGGTCGAGCAGATCGGCTGGCGCCACTCGCCTGGTTCGCGGCGGACGAGGCTCATGAGGGCCCGGAGGTCGCGCACCGTGCCGTCGGCGCCGGGCCGGTCGGCCTTGTTGACGACGTACACGTCCGCGATCTCCACGACCCCGGCCTTGACGGCCTGGATGCCGTCGCCCATGCCGGGTGCGAGGAGGAGGAGTGTGGTGTCGGCGAGGGCCGCGATCTCGACCTCGGCCTGGCCGACGCCGACGGTCTCGACGATGACGACGTCGAAGCCGACGCCTTCGAGGAGCCGCACGGCCGCGCCGGTGGTGGCCGCGAGGCCGCCGAGATGGCCGCGGGTGGCGACGGAGCGGATGTAGACGCCGGGGTCGAGGGCGTGGTCGGCCATGCGGACGCGGTCGCCGAGGATCGCGCCGCCGCTGAAGGGGCTCGAAGGGTCGACGGCGAGGACGCCCACGCGCAAGGAGGATTCGCGCCAGGCGGTGATGAGCGCCGAGACGAGGGTCGACTTGCCGACGCCGGGCGAGCCGGTGACGCCGATGATGAGCGCGTCGCCGCCGGTGGCGAGGCGCGCGACCTCGGGGGCGTCGGCCGTGCTGTTCTCGACGGCGGTGATGAGGCGGGCGGTGGCCCGGCGGTCTCCCGCACGGGCCGCCGCCACCAGGTCACTGACCTGCATCAGGCTCCCTTGAGGACGATCGCGTCGCCCTGGCCGCCGCCGCCGCACAGCCCTGCCGCTCCGAACTGGCCGGGGCCGAGCTGACGGGCGAGGGTCTGGGCGAGGCGCGCCCCGGAGGCCCCGATCGGGTGGCCGAGCGCGATGGCCCCGCCGTCGGGGTTCACGCGTTCGAGGTCGACGCCGAGCGTCTCGGCCGAGGCCAGGACCACGGCGGCGAAGGCCTCGTTCATCTCGACCACGTCGAGGTCGGCGGCCGCGACGCCGGCCATGGCGAGGGCTTTGGCGATCGCGTTGGCCGGCTGGTCGAGCAGCGAGTTGTCGGGCCCGGCCACGGTGGCGTACGCCAGGATCTCGGCCGTCCAGGTCCAGCCGTTCGCGACGGCGGTGGACTTCCTGGCGAGGACGAGCGCGGAGGCGCCGTCGGAGATCTGCGAGGCCGTGGCGGCGGTGATGGTGCCGTTCTCGGTGAACGCCGGTCGCAGGTGGCCCAGGCCGGCCGCGGTGGACTCGGGCCGGACGCCCTCGTCGGCGTCCACGAGCCCCTTGCGGGTCTCGACGGCGGTGATCTCCTCGGCGAGCCGCTCGGCGGCCTTGGCGGCGCGCTGGTGCGAGTACGCGGCGAAGGCGTCCTGGTCCTCGCGGGTGATCGAGCGGCCCTTGAGGTGGCGCTCGGTGGACTCGCCCATGGAGATGCCGTCGTAGGCGTCGGTGAGGCCGTCGTGCGCGAGGTGGTCCAGGAGCACGGTCTCGCCGTACTTGAAGCCGCGGCGCGAGCCCGGCAGCAGGTGCGGGGCGCGGCTCATCGACTCCATGCCCCCGGCGACGATGACGTCGGCGGCCCCGCCGCGCAGGAGCTGGTCGGCCAGGCCGACGGCGGTGAGCCCCGAGAGGCAGACCTTGTTGACCGACAGGGACGGGATGCTCATGGGCAGCCCGGCCGCGACGGCCGCCTGGCGGGCCGGGTTCTGTCCGCATCCGGCGGGCAGGACCTGCCCGAGGATGACCTGGTCGACGCGGCCGGGGTCGACCCCGGCGCGTTCGAGTGCGGCTCTGATCGCGGTCCCGGCCAGATCGGTGGCGGGGATGTCGCTGAGCGCGCCGTTGAAGCGCCCGATGGGTGTCCGGGCACTGGCGAGGATGACGGTGTTGTCGTCGTTCATGGAGACCTCCGTTGGTCGATACCCTCGATCGTATGACGTTCACTGAGGGAATCGGACTGCGGCGCATCGATCATGTCGGGATCGCGGTCCCGGACCTGGATGCGGCCCTGGAGTGGTATGCGGGCGCGCTCGGCGGGACCGAGGTGCACCGCGAGGTGAACGAGGCGCAGGGGGTGGTCGAGGCGATGGTCGCGTGGCCCGAGGGCGGCGCGCAGGTGCAGCTCCTCGCGCCGATCGGGGACGCCTCGCCGATCGCGAAGTTCATCGGGTCGAAGGGGCCGGGGCTGCAGCAGCTGGCGTTCACCGTCGAGGACGTCGAGACGGCGGCGGCCGCGCTGCGGGCGCGCGGGTGCCGGCTCCTCTACGACGAAGCCCGCCAAGGCACCGCGGGCTCCAAGATCAACTTCGTGCACCCGCGTGACGCCGGAGGCGTCCTGGTCGAACTGGTCGAACCCGCATAGGGCCCTTGCAGGTCCGCTGTCGGAGGGCGACGGTGAGGGCACGCGCACTGTCGGATAGACGACGTCGTTCGGGTGACACGCGAAGGACGCCGAAACTTCACCGCTGGCGACTTCCGTGTCGTTTCAAGGATTTCGACCGTTTTGCGGCTAGTGTTGCGGGTGGTTCGCCCTCCACAAACCCCTGACCTTGCTGTCGACATTCGCATTCGCGTCTGCAAGTATTGGTCCATGTCGCAGCAGCCCTCCAGCAGTACCTTTTTCGACAACGACCAATCGGTGCCGGAATTCCCCGTGCAGTTGCGGGGTTACGACCGACACCAGGTGGATGAGTTCATCCAGAAGAACCTCGGCAAGCTGAAGCAGACCGAGTCGCAGCGGACCGAGGCCGAGCAGCGGATGACCGACGCCCAGCGTCGTCTGCGCCAGGCCGAGCAGCGCATCCAGGGTCTCGAGCAGCGCCTCGCCGAGCAGCAGAAGCAGCTCGAGGAGAACACCCGCCCGACGCTCTCCGGGCTCGGCACCCGGGTCGAGCAGATCCTGCGGCTGGCCGAGGAGCAGGCGAACGAGCACCGCGCCGAGGCCAAGCGCGAGACCGAGGGCATCCTCTCGGCCGCCCGCCTCGAGTCCCGCGAGATCACCGACGCCGCCCGCGGCGAGGCCGGCTCCCTGAAGCAGAACGCCGAGCGCGAGGCCAACACCCTCCGCACGCAGGTGGAGCGCGAGGTCGCGGAGCTGCGGACCAACGCCCGCCGCGAGTGCGAGACCCTCCGCGCCGACGCCGAGCGCGAGACCAAGCAGCTGCGCACCGCCACCGGCCACGAAGTGGCCGAGCTCAAGGCTTCCGTCGAGCGCGAGGTCGCGACCCTCCGTGCCACGGCGGACCGCGAGATCACCCAGCTGCGCGCCAAGGCCGCCCGCGAGGCCGAGGAGAAGCGCGCCGAGGCCGCGAAGCTCTTCGCCGAGGCGAAGGAGAAGCGCGACAAGGACCTCCAGGCCCTCGACCTCGAGCTGGCCGAGCGCAAGGAGAAGGCCGAGCGCGAGGAGTCCGACCGCCACACCCGCGCGGTCGCCGAGACCCAGAAGCTCGTGTCCGACGCCGAGAACCGCGCCCGCGACGCCGAGGAGCGCGCCAAGGCCGCGGAGACCCGCGGCGAGGAGAAGCGCTCCGAGGCCGACAACTACGCGAGCGAGACCACCAGCAAGGCCAAGAAGGACGCGCAGAAGCTCGTCTCCGACGCGAAGTCCGAGGCCGAGCGGCTGCTCGCGGACGCCAAGTCGGACGCCGAACGCGTCACGACCGACGCCGAGACCAAGGTGGCCGAGCTCACCGCGAAGCGGGACCAGGTGCAGGAGACGCTGCGCAATCTCAGCGGTCTGGTCAGCGGCGCCCTTGGTGGCGCCCTTGGGCAGCAGGGCGACGACAAGTAGAAAAACAGGACGACAAGTAAACCTGGCGAATCCGCGTTACCGTCGAAGTCTGCGACCGTGAAGAATGATCGCAGGCGTAGGTCGACGGTGGAGGAACCACAGCTTCGGCCGCGTCCCGTCACATCCGGTCCCTTGCCGGGCGTGACGGGACGCGGCTTACGTGAGGATGAGGGTATGGCGCGTGAAGACAGACTGGACGACTCGGAACTGCTGACCGGATTCAACGAGGGTGGACCCGTCGAGTACGAGTTCGAGACCGCCTTGCGCGGATACGACAAGGGACAGGTCAAGCGGTTCCTGCAGCAGATGCAGCTCCAGATGGACACCCTCGCAGGTGAACGGGCGGAGGCGGTCGCGCAGATCGACCGGCTCGTGATCCAGATCCAGCAGCTGCAAGCCCAGATCCAGGAGCTCAGGCGCCGCAGTGCCGCGGGCGACAAGGCCTCGTACCGGCACCTGGGCGTGCGGATCGAGCACATGCTGACCCTCGCGGAGGAGCAGGCCGAGGAGATCAAGGCCAACGCCCACGCGCAGACCCAGCACCTGCACCACCACGCGGACAACCGTCTTCGCGAGGCCGAGGCGCAGATCGAGCAGGCCCGCAAGGACTTCGAGACCACGCTGAAGGCCCGCCGGGCCGCCGCCGAGAAGGCCGAGGCCGACCGGCGCGCGATCATCGACGCCGAGATCAACAAGCGGGCCCGCGAAGCGCAGACCATGGTGGACCAGGCCAAGGAGCGCGCCGCCGCGCTGGTGGCCGAGGCCGAGCAGGACGCCGAGAACAAGCGCGCCGCGGCTGACGAGCAGACCCGGCAGCTGGTCGCTCACGTCGAGCGCCTCCGCGCCGAGGCCCAGCAGCTCAAGGACGACGCCGCTCTCGCGTCGGAGCAGGTCATCAGCGAGGCCCGCGAGAAGGCCGAGCGGATCGCCGCCGAAGCGGAGGCCGAGGCCGAGCGCAAGCGCGCCGAGCACGAGGCCGAGCTGCGGGACCTGCGCACCGAGGCCGTCGAGAACCTCGAGAAGTTCAAGCAGGAGACCGAGACGTTCGCGCAGACCGTCCGCACCGACGCCGAGAGCGAGGCCACGCGGGTGCGGGCCGAGGCGGCCGACAATGCGACCCTCACGCGCACCGAGGCCGCCGACGAGGCCAAGCGCCTCCGCCTCGACGCCCAGCGGCGCCTGGAGGAGGCCGAGGCCGAAGCGCAGCGGCTCACCACCGAGACCGACGAGAAGGTCGCGAAGCTCACCGCCGAAGCCGAGGAGGCCGCCCGCCTGGAGCGCGAGGCCGCCGAGGCGAGCGCACTGCGGCTGGCCGAGGAGACCGAGCGCGAGACCCAGCGCCTGCGCGAGGAGGCGGCCGACGCCTCCCGCAAGGAGCGCGAGGCCGCCGAGGTCGCCGCCCGCAAGCTCACCGAGGAGACCGCGGCCGAGACGGCCCGCCTGCGCGAGCAGGCCGCCGCCGAGGCCGAGCGGGTCACCGCCGAGGCCGCCGCGGAGGCCGCCAAGCTGCGCGAGAACGCCGACCGGGCGAGGGTCGAAGCGGAGTCCGAAGTGGAGCGCGCCCGCGCGCAGCTGACCGAGATCGAGACCGAGCGCGAGCGGCTGCTCGCCGAGGCCAAGGCGGAAGCCGCGCGCATCCTCGAGCAGGCCGGCATGGAGGCCGAGCAGGTCCGCTCCGAGCGCGACCAGTACGTGTCCGAGGCCGAGAAGAAGGCCGAGAACGCCAAGCGCCGCGCCGAGGAGCTCTCCAAGACCGCCAAGCAGACCGCGCGCCGCGACTCCGAGGCCATCCTGGCCACGGCCCGCGCGCAGGCGAAGAAGCTCATCGAAGAGGCCCGCGCGGCCCGCGCCGAGGAGCCCCCGAAGGCGGCCGAGCAGGCCGTCCAGGAGGCGACCGCCGAGGCCGCGGTGAACAAGCCGACCAACGCCCGCAAGCGGCCCCAGGGCGGCGGCAAGCAGAACAGCGGCGCCGCAGAGAAGGTCTCGTTCTCCTAAGCAGGCGAAACGAACGGGAGGGCCCGGTGCGAAGATCCGCACCGGGCCCTTTCGCATGTCCCCCGCACCCCGCACCCCGCACCCCGCACCCCGCACCCCGCACCCCGCACCCCGCACCCCGCACCCCGCACCCCGCACCCCGCACCCCGCACCCCGCACCCCGCACCCCGCACCCCGCACCCCGCACCCCGCACCCCGCACCCCGCACCCCGCACCCCGCACCCCGCACCCCGCACCCCGCACCCCGCACCCCGCACCCGACGATGCTCGCCCGACTCTTTCGGGTGACACGGCCGCCGCCGACCCCCGTTTTCGTCGGTCCCCCGAGCAAAGCTGGGCGCTAGGGTTCCTTCCCCTCTCGGGAGGGTGGGGGTTCGTGGACGGCCGCACGCGAAAGGGCCCGCAGCGCATATGCGCTGCGGGCCCTCAGATCCAACGTGAGCGACTACGAGATGGGCTTGTCATCCGTGGTCGCGTCGAGCGTCCCGGCCTTGGTGGGCTCCTCGTCAGTGCCCTCCTTGGCCTTGCGCTTGGCGTCGCCCGCACCGCCGGGGGTGGTGCCGACGATCGGCGGCATCAGGCCGCCGCCGGTGGCGCGCTTCTTGTTCCACACGTCGAACAGCACCGCGGCGAGCACGACCAGGCCCAGGATGATCTGGACCGTGTCGGTCGCGATGCCCAGGACCTGCATGCCCTGGCGCAGGACGCCCATCACGAGACCACCGATGACCGCACCGATGATCGTGCCGACGCCGCCGGTGACCGAGGCGCCGCCGATGAACGAGGCCGCGATGGCGTCGAGCTCGAACGCGTTGCCCGCGCCCGGGGTCGCCGCGTGCAGGCGGGCGGTCACGATGACGCCGGCGAGACCGGCCAGCGCACCCATGATCACGAAGACGAAGAACGTGGTCTGCTTGGTCTTGACGCCCGAGAGCATCGCGGCCTTCTCGTTCCCGCCACCCGCGTAGACGTGGCGGCCGAACACGGTGCGGTTCGCGATGAACGTGAACAGCAGGACCAGACCCAGCAGGATCCAGCCGATGATCGGCAGGCCCTTGTACGAGTAGAACGTGTACGCGGCGGCGAGCATGACCGCGGCGATCGCCGCGGTCTTGATCAGCCAGGTCGTCTGGGAGGACGCGGCGATGCCGGCCTTCACCTGGCGGCTGCGGCTGCGCACCGAGAAGTACACGAACAGGGCCGCGCCCAGGATGCCCACCACGAGGGTCGGCACCCGCAGGTCGACGCCCATGAACTGGTAGCCGGAGGCGAGCTCGTTGAAGGTGCCGGTGGTGCCCTTCGTCTCCGCGTCCAGGACCTTGAGGGTCAGGCCGCGGAAGATGAGCATGCCCGCGAGGGTCACGATGAACGCCGGGATGCGCACGTACGCGATCCAGAACGCCTGCCAGACGCCGATCGCGGCGCCCAGGGCCACGGCGAAGAGCACCGCGACGTACCAGGGCCAGCCCCAGTCCGAGAGGGCGATCGCCGACATGGCGCCGCAGAACGCCAGCACGGAGCCGACCGACAGGTCGATGTGGCCGTTGACGATGACCAGCATCATCCCGATCGCGAGGATCAGGATGTACGAGTTCTGCAGGATCACGTTCGTGATGTTCAGCGGCGTGATGAAGTTTTCGTTCTGCAGGGTCACGTTGAGGACCTGGAACAGGATCATGATCAGCACCAGGGCGATGATCATGCCGTAGGCGCGCAGGTTGATGTTGCGCACTGCCGAGAGGAAGCTCGGCCGGGTCTTGGTCGGGACGGTGGTCATTGGCGTTGCTCTTCTCCCCCGCTGGCGGTCTCAAGGGTCATGAGACGCATCAGCTCTTCCTGTGTGGCGTTGGCCCGGTCGACCTGACCGGTGATGTGGCCGGCGCTCATCGCATAGATGCGGTCGCACATGCCGAGCAGCTCTGGCAGTTCGGAGGAGATCATGAGAACCCCCTTGCCCTGGTCGACCAGCTTGTGGATCAGCTCGTAGATCTCGTACTTGGCGCCGACGTCGATGCCTCGCGTCGGCTCGTCGAGGATGAGCAGCTCGGGTTCGGTGAAGACCCACTTCCCGAGCACGACCTTCTGCTGGTTGCCGCCGGACAGGTTGCCGGCGAGCGAGTAGACCGACGGCGCCTTGACGCCGAACTCGACGCGCAGACGCTCGGAGACCGCGTTGACCTTGTCCTGGTCGACGACGCCGCGCGAGGAGAGCCGGTCGAGCCCGGGGAGGGTGAAGTTCTCCCGCAGGTCGTAGTCGAGGTGCAGGCCGTAGTGCTTGCGGTCCTCGGTGGCGTAGGCCAGGCCGGCCTCGATGGCCTCGGGGACGTCGCGCACGTGCAGTCGCTTGCCGTCCATCGTGGCCTCGCCCGAGATGTTCGAGCCCCAGCTGCGGCCGAAGACGCTCATCGCGAACTCGGTGCGCCCGGCGCCCATGAGCCCGGCCAGGCCGACGATCTCGCCGCGGGCGACGTTGAGCGAGGCCTTGTTGACGATCACCCGGTCGCGCTGCTCAGGGTGGTAGACCGTCCAGTCGTTGACCTCGAAGAAGACCTTGCCGATCTTCGGGTCGTGCGGCGGGTACAGGTGCTCGAGGTCGCGGCCGACCATGGACTTGATGAGCCGGTCCTCGGTGACGGCGCCGGCCTCGGTCTCCATCGTCTCGATCGACTGGCCGTCGCGCAGCACGGTGATCCGGTCGGCGACCGACAGGACCTCGCCCAGCTTGTGGGAGATGATGATGCTGGTGACGCCCTCCTCGCGGAGCTGGCGGAGCAGCTCCAGGAGGTTCTCGGAGTCGGAGTCGTTGAGGGCGGCGGTCGGCTCGTCCAGGATCAGGAGCTTGACGTCCTTGGACAGGGCCTTGGCGATCTCGACGAGCTGCTGCTTGCCCACGCCGATCTTCTCGACCAGCGTGGCCGGGTTGTCGTGGAGGCCGACCTTCTGCATGAGGCGGGCGGCCTCGGTGTTGGTGCGGTCCCAGGAGATGACACCGCCGCGCTTGCGCTCGTTGCCGAGGAAGATGTTCTCGGCGATGGAGAGCTCCCCGACGAGGGCGAGCTCCTGGTGGATGATGACGACGCCGGCGGCTTCGGAGTCGCGGATGTTCTTGAACTGGGCGGGCTCACCGTCGAACTCGATCTCGCCGTCGAAGTCCCCGTAGGCGTAGACGCCCGACAGGATCTTCATCAGCGTCGACTTGCCGGCGCCGTTCTCGCCGACGAGTGCGTGGATCGTGGCCCGCTTGACCCCCAACGCGACCCCGGACAGTGCGAGCACGCCCGGGAACCGCTTGGTGATCCCCCGCATTCGGAGGATGTCTTCAGACATTGCTTCGTCCCATTTTGAAAGATTGGACTGCTCTGGGGAGAGAGGTTCAGGGACGCCCATGGCGGGCAGGGCGTCCCTGAGAGAAAGGTCTGGCGGTGACCGTTAGGCCAGTTCTTCGGCGTCGATGTAACCGGAGTCGACGACGATCTCCTGGTAGTTGTTCACGTCCACGCTGACCGGCTCGAGCAGGTAGGCCGGGACGACCTTGTTGCCGTTGTCGTAGGTCTCGGTGTTGTTGACCTCGGGCTCCTTGCCGTCGAGGACCGCGACGACCATGTCGACCGTGGTGGCCGCGAGTTCGCGGGTGTCCTTGTAGACGGTCATCGACTGCAGTCCGTCGATGATGTACTTCACGGACTCGACCTCGGCGTCCTGGCCGGTCACGACGGGCATCTCGGTGTAGCCGCTGCCCTGGAGCGAGGCGATGATGCCGCGGCTGATGCCGTCGTACGGCGCGAGGATCGCGTCGACCTGGGAGCCGTCGTTGTAGAAGTTGGACAGGATGTTGTCCATGCGCTCCTGCGCGACGGCGCCGTCCCAGTTCTCGGTGGCGATCTGCTCGAGCGTGGTCTGGCCGGACTTCACCACGAGCTGGCCGCCGGTGACGTAGGGCTCGAGGACCTCCCAGGCGCCGTTGAAGAAGTACTGGGTGTTGTTATCGGTCAACGCCCCGGCGAAGAGCTCGATGTTGAACGGGCCGGCCTGGTTGGCGAGGTCGAGGGCCTCGACGATGTAGGTGCCCTGCAGGGTGCCGACCTTGGTGTTGTCGAACGACGCGTAGTAGTCGACGTCCGGCGTGTCCAGGATGAGGCGGTCGTAGGCGATGACCGTGATGTCCTGACCCTTGGCCTGGGCGAGGACGCCGCTGAGGGACTTGTTGTCGATCGCGGCGATGACGAGGACGTCCACGTTCTGGCCGACCATGGTCTCGATGGCGCTGACCTGGTCGGCGGCGACGTCGTTCGAGTACTGGAGGGTGACTTCGTAGCCCTCTTCCTCGAACGCGGCCTTCAGGTTGTCGCCGTCAAGGATCCAGCGCTCGGAGGTCTTGGTCGGCATCGCGATGCCGACCTTCTTGCCGCCCGAGCCGTCGCCGCCGCCTTCTTCAGAGGCGCAGGCGGAAGCGACCATGGCGACTGCGGCCGCGCCGATGGTTCCGGTCATCAGGTGTCGTCGGTTGACGTTCATCTGCTTAGTACTCCTTCGTACCGGGCGGTGCCGGTGCACGACCGACGACGCCCTGGGGTCAAGACGGATTCGATAGTTCAACGTTTTTCCACAACCGTCAACAGCGGATGCGTCTCGTGTCCGAATCGTTGCTTTCCAACAACGACGAATTCCGACACTCGACTCCCTCGCGGCACATCGAACCCGTGACACCTCAATGAAAATAACTGTGCGTATTTACTTCCTCACCTGATCGTCCCACATCCCTACGGCCGACTACCGCTTGACCGATCGGATGGGTTAGCCTCACATTTAGTGCCAAATCACGACACCGAACAGCTGACCCCCCGGAGGAGGTGAGGATGTCGACCACCCAGACCATCGGACCCGCCGCCGTACACCGTTTACTGCACCGGGACGCGGTGTGCAGCGTCTTCAGCGGCACCGTCGCGACGGGCCCCACCGATCTGCTGTGCGTCACCGTCGCCCATGAGCGCGTCGACGGCTCCCGACGCGAGGTGTTCCTCGAATGGGCCGCGAAGCTCACCGGCCTCCCCGCCCACCCCCACCTGTCCCCCTGCACCGCCGTCGGGCTCACCGAGAACGGCCGCCCCTACCTGGCGGTCGGCACGGCCCGGCGCAGCCTGGCCGACCTCCTCGCCGAGCAGGGGCCGATGCCTCCCGGGCAGGTGCGCGCCCTCGGCGTGGCCTTGAGCGACGCCGTCGCCGTCTACCACCGCGCCGGGTTGATCCACGGTGCCATCCAGCCGTCCCACATCCTCGTCGGGACCGCCCGCCACCTCCAGCTCACCGCCTACGACGTGACCGCCCCCGTCCTGGCCGCGCCCCTCCCCCCGAGCCCCTACACCGCCCCTGAGCACCTCGACGCCGCCGTCGCGGGAGAGGTGGCCGCGAGCCCCTCCGGAGACGTCTACGCCCTCGCCACGGCCCTCTACGCCGCTCTCGGCGGTCGGCTTCCGTGGGTCCGGCACGCCCGCGAGGACGCCGCCGACCCCCTGCTGCGCGCCGCCCCCGTGCCGCACATCCCCGGCGTGGACGCCGAGCTCACCGACATGATCGGCGCGGCCCTCAGCCCCGACCCGCGCCGCCGGCCGACCGCCGACGCCTTCCGCGAGCAGCTCACCCGCCTCCAGCTCTCCGGCCCCAAGGCCCAGGGCCCCCGGCCCGACACCGTCGCCAACGGCCTCCTCCCCCGGCGCGGCCTTCGCCCTGTGACGGTCGCGGTCTCGACCGAACTCGCGCCCTACCGGCCCGGCCGCGAACGCGTCGGCCTGCGCCCGCGGCTGCGCTCCATCGCCACGGCCACCGCCGGGGTCGCCCTCACGGGAGCGCTCCTCGGTGGCGCCGCACTGGCGACCTATGCGGCCACCAACCCCGAGAGCACCGAGACGTTCTGCTCCGACCCGGCCCTGCTGGGCGGGCGCATCGACGAGCAGCTGGAAGACGGCCGGATCGTCGACAGCTGGTGCGCCGAGGAGGGCGACTACGTGGCCGCCACTGTGGACTATCCGGGCGGCTCCGGGGGCGACGGCGAGGGCGCCACCGAGCGCAGGGTGTGGCGCATCGAGGGTGAAGACCTCGTGGCCGTCACCGACTGCACCGACGCGGCGCTGCCCACCGCCATCGCCGACTTCCTCGAGTGCGCCTGAACGCACGGCACCCCGGAGACCGCGGCCGGTGCGATACCGCCGGGCCGTTGGTGACCGGGCCCTGTTGCCGTTGCGGTCCTCAGGACCCGCCCGCTCATGGTTCGCGCCGCCTGCTTGGCCGTCATCTCGGCCTCCTCGTCTGAGCCGGTCTGCTACGCCGGTCCTTCCGGCGTGGCTCCATGATGGGAGGCCGAACCTGAAGCCACGCTGAAGCCGCCTGAAGGCGGCTTCAGGAAGCCGGATTCAAGCGGCTGCGAGCCCGACTCGGAGCGGGTCCTGCCCGAAGCTCAGTCGCGTTCGGGCTTCGGCAGGAATCCGCCGAAGGCGGCGACGGTCTTGTTGGCGTAGGCGGAGGTGTCGCCGCGCTCCATCGGGCCGTGCCATGTGGTCGGCACCGGCGCGTGCTCGGGGAGGATGCGGCCCACGATCCGGTCCAGGGCCTCTTCGGCCTTGCCGACCCACAGGTGGCTGCCGTTGGCGATCTCCACGACCTCCGCCTGCGGCACGGCCGCGAAGCGCTGCTTCGCCTCCGGGTACTGGAGGTAGTCGTCCTGCTCGGGAATGAGCGCCAGCAGCGGGCGGCCGTCCTCGGCCCACCGCTCCAGGTCGTCCTCTTTGGAGTACCGCAGCGGCGGCGAGAGGAGCACGGCTCCTTCGACTCCCGGCTCCAGGCCGTACTTGAGGGTGAGGTCGGTGCCGAAGGACCAGCCCACGAGCCACACCCGCGGCAGGTCCGCGAACTCCGCGTACTCGACCGCCGCGGCGACGTCGAAGCGCTCGCCCACGCCGTTGTCGAACGCGCCCTGGCTCGTGCCCTGCTGGGACTCGGTGCCGCGGGTGTTGAACCGCAGCACCGCCATGTTCGCCAGCGCGGGGAGCCGCCAGGCGGCCTTGCGGAAGATGTGCGAATCCATCATGCCGCCATGGGTGGGCAGCGGGTGGACGCAGATGATGGTCGCCTCGGGCGCGCGGTCGGCGGGCAGGGCGAGTTCGCCGACGAGTTCGAGCCCGTCGGCGGTTTCGAGCGTGAGCGCCTTGCGTTCGGCAGGGAGCATGCTCGCGGATCTGATGACAGCCACGCCGGAATTATCCCCGCTGGAAGGCGATCGGCACCACCGCGTGTGGCACACCTGGCACGCGAACCTGGCCTCGTGCTGGGGGGCGTGCCGAAGGGCGGCGTGCCGAAGGGCGGCGTGCCGAGGGGCGGCGTGCCGAGGGGCGGCGTGCCGAGGGGCGGCGTGCCGAGGGGCGGGGCCTCGCGGCCCCGCCCCTCAGATCGTTCGGTTGTGGTTCAGCGCCAGCGTCCGGGCTGACGACGGCTCCTGGCGTTCCAGCAGCCGGTGTGCCAGTGGCGGCGGTCGCCGCCGTCGCCGTCGTCGGCCCAGGCGACGACGTGGGGCGTGCCCGGCTGGATCTCCAGGTCGCAGCCGGGGCACCGGTAGGTCTTCTCGGCCCCGGCGCCGGGGATGCGGCGGACCCGGACGGGTCCGTCCGGGCCGTCGATCAGGCTCGGGTCCTGAGCGCCCGATGTCGGCCGCCGGGCTTCGCTCTGGCGGCGGTTCTTGCGCGGCATGGTGCGCCCTTAAGCGTGAGCGGGGTCGTCTCGCCCGGCGTCGGTCGCCGCGGCGGCCTCCGCCTCGGCCGCTTCGCGCTCGACCCGCTCGTTCAACCGGCGGACGTGCTTGTTCATCCCCCTGATGAGGAAGATCGTCACGACGACGAGGAACACGGTCACGAACAGCCCGAGCGGCCCGGCCATCGCCTGGTCGCGCTCCGGCCCGAACTCTTGCTGCGCCAGGATCTCGATCACGGGTCAACCGTATCCCGCGGGCCCTAGGACTCCTGCAGCGCCGGAAGCCGCCAGTCGACCGGCTCACCGCCCTGCTCGACGAGGAGGGCGTTGGCGCGGCTGAAGGGCTTGGAGCCGAAGAAGCCGCGGCGGGCGCTCAGCGGCGACGGGTGGGCCGATTCGATGGCCGGGACCGCGCCGAGGAGGTCCTTGAGCTTGCGCGCGTCGTTGCCCCAGAGGATGGCGACCGACGCGCCGCCGCGCTCGGCGAGGGCGCGGATGGCCTGCTCGGTGACCGCTTCCCAGCCTTTGCCGCGGTGCGAGGCGGGCGTGCCGGGGGCGACGCTCAGCGAGCGGTTGAGCAGGAGGACGCCCTGCTCGGCCCAGGGGGTGAGGTCGCCGTTGGCCGGGAGCGGGAAGCCGAGGTCGTCGCGGTACTCGTTGAAGATGTTGACCAGGCTCTTGGGGATGGGGCGCACGTCGGGGGCGACGGCGAACGAGAGGCCGATGGCGTGGCCGGGGGTGGGGTAGGGGTCCTGGCCGACGATGATCACCTTGACGTCGTCGAACGGCTGCTGGAAGGCGCGCAGGATGTGCTCGGCGGCGGGCAGGTAGCGGCGTCCGGCGGCGACTTCGGCGCGGAGGAACTCGCCCATCTTGGCGACGTCGTCGGCGACGGGGGCGAGGGCCTTGGCCCAGCCGGGCTCCATCAGTTCTTCAAGCGGTTTGTTCATGACTCAGATGCTAGGACCCTCCACCGACACGAAATACCCCGCGTCGCGCAGGGCCGCAACGATTTCGGTCGCGTGTTCGGAACCGCGGGTCTCGATCGAGAGGTCCACGGCGACTTCGCCGACGGAAAGTCGCGGGTCGCTGCGCTGGTGGTAGACGTCGACGATGTTGCCGCCGTAGGCGCCTACGAGCTGCAGGATCGAGGCGAGCGCACCGGGCCGGTCGGGGCAGCGCAGGTTGGCGCGCATGAAGCGGCCGGAGGCGCCGAGGCCGTGTTCGATGAGCCGCATGAGCAGCAGCGGGTCGATGTTGCCGCCGGAGATGACGGCGACGGTGGGGGTGTCGTAGTCGACCGAGTAGTTGAGGAGCGCGGCGTATGCGGTGGCCCCGGCGGGTTCGACGACGAGCTTGTTGCGTTCCAGGAGTGAGAGGAGGGCGCGGCTGATGTCCTCCTCGGTGACGGTGACTATTTCGTCCACAAGGGAGGCAACGTGTGCGAAGGGGACGTCGCCGGGGCGGCCGACCTTGATGCCGTCCGCGATGGTGTGCATCTTCTCGAGTCGCACGGGTCGCCCGGCCGCGAGGGAGTTCGGGTAGGCGGCGGCGCCTTCGGCCTGGACGCCGATGATGCGGATGCCGGGCTTGAGCTGCTTCGCGGCGGCCGCGATGCCGGCGATGAGCCCGCCGCCGCCGACCGAGGTGACGATGGTGCCGGTCTCGGGCAGCTGCTCGAGGATCTCGAGGGCGATGGTGCCCTGTCCGGCGACGATGTCGTGGTGGTCGAAGGGGTGGATGAGGGTGGCCCCGGTCTCGGCGGCGAACTTGTGGGCCGATTCGAGGGCGTCGTCGACGGTGAGGCCGCCGAGGATCACGTCGGCCCCGTACCCCTTGGTGGCGGCCACCTTCGGGAGCGGTGCGGGCTCGGGCATGAAGACGGTGGAGCGGATGCCGAGGGTGGACGCGGCGAGGGCGACCCCTTGGGCGTGGTTGCCCGCGGAGGCGGCGACGACGCCGAGGGCGCGTTCGGCCGGGGTGAGGTGCGAGACGCGCATGTAGGCGCCGCGGATCTTGAAGGACCCGGCGCGCTGCAGGTTCTCGCATTTGAGGTGGACACCGTCGAGGACGGGGTCGCGGGAGGGTTCGAGGGGGGTGCGTCGCACGATCCCGGCGAGTTCGGCCGCCGCGGCGCGGACGTCGTTGAGTGTCACGAGTTGCGTCACGCCTCGATCGTAGTGCGCGGCCCCGGCAGTCCCCGCGAACCCGCCGGACAGCGGTTCCCGGCAGGGCGGCCCCAGGCGAGAAAGCGGTTACTGTATGCCGATATGCCGACCTTCGGCCCGCTTGGGCGCTGCGTCGCGCCATTGAAACCGCAGGTCGTACCTAGTGTGAACCGGCGTTCACCTCCTGCGATCGCGGGTGACCGCCGTTACGCATCGGATAAGGAAGGCTTAAGCTACTAAGCGTCAATCCTTAACCGGGAAGAAGCCTACGAGTCATCCGCACCGACCGCCCGTCCGACCTGCCGACTCACCAGGCGGCCTCACGGCCCGCAGGCCTCGCGGGGCCTCGCCGGGATTGACGACAAATCCATCCCCTTAGCACCCCTGGAGTCAACGGTGACTGCTGTCACGCTGAAGAACGTCTCGAAGGTGTTCCCCGGAGACACCCTGGCCGTGGACTCCTTGAGCATGGAAGTCAACCACGGCGAATTCCTCGTCCTGCTCGGCCCGTCCGGCTGCGGCAAGTCCACAGTGCTCCGCATGGTCGCCGGCCTCGAGACCCCCTCCGACGGCGAGATCCTCCTCGACGGCGAGTACGCCAACGAACTGCCGCCGCGAGACCGCAACGCGGCCATGATCTTCCAGACTTTCGCGCTCTATCCGCACATGTCCGTCGCCGACAACATCGGCTTCCCCCTCAAGCTCGGCAAGCAGAACGGCGCCCAGTCCGTGCCCGACGCCGTGGGCGACATGGCCAGCGCCCTCGGCATCTCGGACCTCAAGGACCGCAAGCCGAACCAGCTCTCCGGCGGCCAGCAGCAGCGCGTCGCCATGGGCCGCGCGCTCGTGCGCCGCCCCAAGCTCTTCCTCATGGACGAGCCGCTCTCGAACCTCGACGTGGGCCTGCGCGCCGAGCTGCGCACCGAGATCTCCTCCCTGGTGCGCCGCCACGACGCGACGACGCTCTACGTCACGCACGACCAGACCGAGGCGCTCACGATGGCCGACCGGGTCGCGGTGATGCGCAAGGGGGTCCTGCAGGACGTGGGCACCCCGGACGAGGTCTACGAGCGCCCGGCGACGATGTACGTGGCCGCGTTCCTCGGCACCCCGCGCATGAACCTCCTCGAAGCGCGCGTCAACGTGTACCTCGATCGCTATGTGGCCCTTGACTTCGGCGAGCAGGAGCTGCGGCTGCCGTGGCACGACCTGCGCGGGCGGGCCGTGGCCCGCTACCACGGCGAGAACATCGTGGTCGGGATGCGGGCCGAGGCGCTGGCGCCGGTGGCCGACGGCCACCCGGGCCAGTCGATCGCGGGCCGCGTGCGCTTCTACGAGCACCACGGCCACGAGACGCTCGTGTTCCTCGACATCGGCGCCACGGCGGTGGTGCCGGACGGCATCGGCGACAAGCCGGACCTGGCGCGGGGCGGCTCGAAGCCGCGCCGCCGCCTCAGCGGCCTGTTCTCCGGGTTCGGGCAGGCCCCGGTCGAGCGCCGCGAGGCCGACACGGGCCCGATCCGCAAGCCCGCGGACCTGGTGTTCCGCCTGCCTCCGCACATCCCGGTCTCGGCCGGGCAGCCGATCACGGTGGCCGTGCACATGGATGCGCTGCACTACTTCGACAAGTACGGCAAGCGGATCGACGTCGGCTGGTCGGCGCGCGCTTAGGCGCGCAACGGATCCAGAAAGCACAACGCCGCGGGCCCCGTTCGGGTCCCGCGGCGTTCGCGTCAGTGCTCTCAGCCCAAGAACTTCTCGGCGTCGATGATCTTCACCGAGATCTCGGTGTCCCTGGGGGTCTTGTAGGAGACGGTGTCGCCGACCTTGTGGCCGAGGATGGCCGCGCCCAGTGCGGAGTCGGGGCTGTACACCGTGAGGTCGGTGGTCGCCGAGATCTCGCGGGAGCCCAGGAGGAACTTCTCGGTGTCGTCGGGGTCGCCGTCGAAGGCGATGGTCACGACGGTGCCGATCTGGATCTCGTCGCTGTCGTTCGCCTCTCCCACCTTCGCATTGCGCAGCAGGTCCTGGAGCTGGCGAATGCGGGCCTCCTGCTTGCCCTGCTCGTCGCGGGCCGCGTGGTAGCCGCCGTTCTCCTTGAGGTCGCCTTCTTCACGGCGGGCGTTGATCTCGGCTGCCATGGCGGGACGGTTCGCGATGAGTTCGTCCAGTTCGCCCTGAAGGCGGTCGAAGGCCTCTTGTGTGAGCCAAGTGCCCTGGTTAGCGTCGGTAGCCATGTGATCCATATCCTCCGAATAGTGCGATCCGTACTGCGAGGTCCTGCCTCTGCGTGAACGTCCTCGCGACCCGGGGTTCACCCCGGATAGCGAAAGGCCCGCCGACCGAAACGCGGTGCGACGGGCCGAAAGTCAATAGTCAGTCCGTCTGCCAACACCTCAGGACTTCGCCGGTGTTGGGCACGCCCTCGACTGCGAGGGGGTACGACATCACCACATGGGTGGCATCGTCCGCCGGGATCTCGACCTCGGCGTACCCGATCTCGGCGCCCGCGAGGTCGCGGGACCTGACGGCGCAGGTGGCGCCCTCGCCGGCCGGCTTGTAGACCTCGAACTCGACGGTGACCTGGCCCGGGACGGAGTCGTCGAAGCCGCGCAGGCGTTCGGAGACCTCGTTCTGGCCGTACAGTTCCGAGAGGCGGTAGGCGGCGACGAGGCCGGCCAGGACGACGCCGATCGTGAGGACCGCGGTCACCGCGGGGCGGCGGCGCCTGGGTTCGCGGCGGCGACCGTAGCGACCGTCAGGAAAGGTCACGTCGGCCGGGTCTGTGAAAGACACAGCCGGCACGCGCCCATCCGTGGTCTGCATCTCAGTCATTGCGTCGCTTTCCTTCGCGATCAGCGGTTTCACCGCCGGAGCCGCGGTTCCTGGCAGAACCGGGAAGTAATGATTATCGAGTATCGTTGCACAGAATGCCAGAGCCGACAACCACCGCAGTGCGCGAGTCGGTTCCGTGCGCCGAGCCTTACCACTAGAAGCACCCGCCAGTGAGGTTGACCGACGTGACGAACCAGAGCAAGCTGCGCCTCATGTGCGTGCACGCCCATCCCGACGACGAGTCGAGCAAGGGCGCGGGCATGATGGCGCGCTACGTGCGCGAGGGCATCGAGGTGCTCGTGGTGACGTGCACCGGCGGTGAGCGCGGCGACGTGCTCAACCCGAAGATGGACCGCCCCGAGGTGCAGGAGAACCTGCCGCGCATTCGCAACGAGGAGATGGCCCGGGCCCGCGAGATCCTGGGCGTCGAGCAGCACTGGCTGGGTTTCATCGACTCCGGGCTCCCGGACGGCTGGCTCCCCGACTCCGGCACCGAGCTGCCCGAGGACGCGTTCTACCTCGTGCCCACCGAGGAGGCCGCCGCCCCGCTCGTGGAGATCATGCGCTCGTTCAAACCGCATGTGGTCACCACCTACGACGAAGAGGGCGGTTACCCGCACCCCGACCACGTGAAGACCCACGAGATCTCCGTCGCGGCCTTCGCCGCCGCGGGCGACCCGGAGCGGTACCCGGGCCTGGGCGAGCCGTGGCAGCCTCTGAAGCTCTACTACAACCACTCGTTCGGCAAGGCGCGCATCGAGGCCCTGCACTACGCGATGCTCGACGCCGGGCTCGAGTCGCCGTACAAGGACTGGATGGACGCGGGCGACTGGACCCGCGACAAGAGCGAGCGGGTCACCACGCGGGTCGAGTGCGCCGAGTACTTCGACATCCGCGACGAGGCGCTGAAGGCCCACGCGACCCAGGTCGACCCTGACGGGTTCTGGTTCGCGGTGCCGCGCGAGCTCCAGCAGAAGGCCTGGCCCACCGAGGACTACGAGCTCGTGGAGACGCGCATCGAGTCGCGCCTGCCCGAGGACGACCTCTTCGCCGGCCTCCGGTAGCACCGCTCCGGCACCACTGCTTCACAACGGCCCCAGGGAACTCCTGGGGCCGTTTTCTCCACTTGCGACGACTGCGGAACCGTGCGTTACGACCTGGACACCGGATCGTCGGGCCTCGTGCACCCTCAGTGAGGAAACAACTGTCGGGCTCCCGACACCACGGTGTATTTCCTCGGAAAGTGCGGGAACCTTGCTGCAAGCGCGCCCCCGCGGGTTACCGTGCCGGGAGAACCGGGGCGAACCCGAGTCAGGGACGTATTCGCGGAGGCGGGCGCAGAACGGAGGTGGCCCCATGGTCAGTCGCGAAACAACACCGGCGCGCACCAAGTCGTTCGTCGGCAGTCTCCTCGTCGCCACACCCACGCTGCAGGACCCCAACTTCGACCGCACGGTCGTCATCGGCGTCGGGCACGAGTCCGACGGGGTGCTGGGCGTGGTCCTCAACCGGGCCACCGAGCGGAAGGTCGTCCACTACCTCGACCAGTGGGCCGATCTGGCGGGACACCCCGCCGTCCTCTTCGAGGGCGGACCGGTGCAGCCCGACGCGGCGATCGGACTGGGCTGGCGGAAGGCGGACGCGCCCTTCAACGACGCGTTCCGGCCCGTGCTCGGGCGCCTCGGCACGCTCGACCTGGCCCGGGACCCCGACGAGGTCGCGCCGCTCCTGGAGGGGATGCGGGTCTTCACCGGCTACGCCGGCTGGGCGCCGGGGCAGCTGGAGGACGAGATCGACGCGGGGGCCTGGATGGTCTTCGACGCCCTGCCCGCCGATCCGTTCTCGGCCAACCCCGAGGAGCTGTGGGCCATGGTGTGGAAGCGCCAGGGCGGCATGCTCTCCGCGGTGGCGCAGTTCCCCGCCGACCCCGTCATGAACTGAGGACCCCGGCCGCTGCATGTGGCTCACGCATGGGGCCGCACTCGCGGCGGTCGCCTGCGGATCAAGCTCCGGGCCGCACTCACGGCGAACGCTTGCGGAGCCGTAGATCAAGCACCGGGCCGCACTCACGGCGAACGCTTGCGGAGCCGTAGATCAAGCACCGGGCCGCCAGGCCATGAGTATCACGACCACCGCGTAGAAGACGATGTTCAGCCCCGAGAGCGCCAGCAGCCGCCCCCGATGCTGTTCCAGCAGTTCGCCGTCCATGGTGCCGTGCGCGTCCTGGAGCTCCTTGCCGATGCGCGCGAGCACGCCGGGGATCACGGCCGCGCCGTTGACCACCGCCACCGCATAGAGCGTCGAGGCGATGATGACCCACGGGTCGGCGAACGAGTACCGCTCGCTCGTCATCATCGTCAGGACCCCCAGGAGCGCGGCCACCAGTGTGAGCGCGTTGAAGGCCATGCAGCGCCGCCCGGCGCGGTGCACGCGGTCGCCGTCCCGCTCCCGCAGCGCCCGCTCCCCCAGCCACGGCGTCAGCATGGCCGGGCCGACGAACGCGACGGCCAGCAGCACGTGCAGGACCGACAACAGAGTGTGCATATTGTGATCTTACGGACAAAACACCCACCGCGCCCGGTGAACCCGATGGCACGCGGCGTCCGGGCCCGGAACCGGGCATGAAAAAGGCCGGGCCCGGACGCCTTCGCGTCCGGGCCCGGCCCGTATGGCCGTGGAGCTGCAGGGAATCGAACCCTGGTCCTCCGCTGCATCTGTGAGACTTCTCCGGGTGCAGTCCGCTGTGCCTTTTATCGAGCCCCACCGATCACGCGGACGAGACGGTGTGGCGGGCTCTAATCGCCGATAATCTCGGCCTTCCGTCCCAGCGATCAAGACGTCGGCCCAGCATCCTTAAATGATGCCGCGAACCCAGAGCGGATGCGCCCCTGGAGCGGCAACTTCACAGTCGCTTAAGCAGCGAGAGCGAAGTCAGTGCGTTTTGCGTTGGCACTTATTGGTTTCCAACGTTGGTTTACGAGACAGCGTTGGCTTCCTCGACCCGCTTCCCTCACCTCAACATACGGAGTCGAAACCGATCAGCCCCGAGACTTGGTGAGTGAGTGTTTCACCCTGTTCAGTTGTAGGTACTGCAGTCGTGCTGTGGAATTCTAACCCAGTCCAACGGCGGGCGTCGAACCGATATTCCCCCGGTCACTTCCCGCCGCGCTTGGCGGCGCGGCCCATGGCCTTCTCGATCTCGCGGTCGGACTCGCGCTTGGCGATGGCCTGGCGCTTGTCGTAGTTCTTCCGGCCGCGGGCGAGCCCGAGCTCCATTTTGGCGTAGCCGTTGAGGAAGTACACCGAGAGCGGCACGAGCGTCAGGCCCGGCTCGTCGAGCTTGTGCGCCAGCTTGGCGATCTCGCCGCGGTGGAGCAGCAGCTTGCGGATGCGCCGGGGCGGGTGGTTCGTCCACGTCCCGAAGTCGTACTCCGGGATGTGCAGGTTGTGGACCCGCGCCTCGCCGTTGTAGATCTCGGCGTACGCGTCGACGATGTTCCCCTTGCCCTGGCGCAAGGCCTTGACCTCGGTCCCCGAGAGGACCATGCCGGCCTCGTAGGTGTCCAGGATCTCGTAGTCGTGCCGGGCCTTGCGGTTGGTCGTCACGACCGAGCGCTCGGGACCCGAGTGCTTGACCTTCTCCTGCGTTTGCTTCTTGGACACGCAGCAAGCTTAACGATCGAACATGTGTCTGGCGACTCTGATTTGCGGCTTCGCGAGCGCCCCCGCTCGGCAAAGCTTGCGAGCCGTGATTTCGGAGAGCGGGGAGCGATTCGCTACCGGCACAGACAGCTGGGCAGGTACCCCACCGGGTTGACCCGGTCGCCGTGCACGCGGACCTCGAAGTGCAGGTGCGGGCCGGTGCTGTCGCCGGTGCTGCCGACCGCTCCGATCCCCTCGTCGCGGTCGACGTACTCGCCGTCGTTCACCCAGATCTCGGACTGGTGCGCGTAGCAGGTCGACACGCCCCCGCCGTGGCTGATGCACGTCAGCTGGCCGTAGCCGGAGCTCCAGCCCGCGTACACCACCTTCCCGGAGTCGGCGGCGTGGATCTCCGCGCCCGTGCCGGCGGCGAAGTCGGTGCCGCCGTGCAGGCGGGTGGTGCCGTAGATCGGATGGCGCCGCCAGCCGTAGTCGGAGGACTTCCAGCCGTCGACCGGCACGACGAAGCCGCCGCCGCCGCCACCGGAGGAGCCCCCGCCGGAGCCGTTCGAATCGTCGTCGTCCTCGTCGGCCTGGGCCTGGCGCAGCTGGTCGGCGAGGCGCTCGGACTCGGCCTCGAGCTGGTCGTACTCGGACTGGGCGTTGTCCCGGGCGCCTTCGGCGACCGCGAGCGCCGCCTCGTGCCGGCCGACGAGCTCCTGCACGGCGGCCTGCGCGGCCTGGGCCTCGGTGTAGCGGGTCTCGGCGGCCGCGAGCGCCTCGGCGGCGGCCGCTTCGGCGGCCTCGGCCTCGGTCTCGGCGAGGGACGCGGCGTTCTCGGCGTTGGCGGCCTCGCGGCGGGCGAGGGTGACCTCTTCAACCGCGCGGTTCTTGCCGTCCATCATGAACTCGAGGTAGGTGAGGCCGTCGACGGCGGTCTGGGGGTCGCCGGAGGCGAGGACGGCGTCCACGGTGAGCAGTTCGGAGCCGCGGGCCGTGGCGGCAAGCAGGGAGGCGCGGGCTTCGCGGGCGGCCTCGACGGCCTCGCGCGCGGCCTGGTACTCGGCCTCGGCCGCCTGGAGCGCCTCGCGCGCGGCATCGGCCTCGCGCTCAGCTTGGGCCGCTTCGGTTTCGGCGGCGGCGACGCGACCCTGCGCGACGGCGACGGCGTGCTCGGCGCCGGGCAGCTCGGCCTCGGTCTCGGCGAGGACCTGGCCCGCCTGCCGCACCTCGTCCGAGGCGTTCTCGAGCTGCGCGGCCATCTCGGCCTTCTCGCGCTCGACCTGGTCGAGCTCTGACTGCGAGACCCCGAACGCGGGACTGCTCGCGGACCCTGCCAGGAGCAGGACCGCGAGCAGCCCACCGATTCGTCTCATAAGGCCTGAATTTAGTCCATCTGCGACGGACGTTCAGGGTATTCGGAACACTACCCTCTGTAGTGGTACGTGCCCGGGGTCAGACCTTGATGTTGAAGCGCAAGGTGATCCACGCCGTGATCGCGCTGATCACCGCCGAGACGCCCACCAGGATCGGCAGCAGGACGAGGATCGCCTGCATCTTGATCTCGGGCATCAGCTGGAAGAGTTCCTCGAACTGCCCGTCGATCACCAGGTACTTCGCGGCGATGAGCGTCCCGAAGGCGAAGATCGAGCCGATCACGGCGGCGAAGACCGCCTCGAGGACGAACGGCGCCTGGACGAACCAGTTCGGCGCGCCCACGAGCTTCATGATCGCGACCTCGCGGCGACGCGAGTACGCGGCGACCTGGATCGTGTTGGCCACCAGCATGAGCGCGGCCACACCCTGCACGAGCGCGATGACCAGGGTGAGGCGCTGGGCCCCGCCGAGGATGTCGAACACCTGCTGGAGGATCTCGCGCTGGTTGGTGACCTGGTAGACCCCTTCGCGGCTCTCGAACTGCTTGATGAGCTCGGGGGCGTCGGCGATGTCCTTCATCTTGACGCGGAACGCCGAGGGCAGGACGTCGGCGTCGACCGACTTCACGAGGTCCGGGGAGTCCTCGAAGGTCTCCTGGAAGCGCTCGAGCGCCTTCTCCTTGGACTCGTACACGACCTCGGCGACGAGGTCGTTGTCCTTGAGCTCGGCGTTGATCTGGTCGGTCGTCTCCTGATCGATGTCGCGCTCGAGGTAGACGACCACCTCGAGGTTCGTCTGGTAGTGCTCCTCGATCACGTCGACCTGGTTGTACAGCAGCAGGCCCGCGCCGAGCATCGACAACGAGACGGCCATGGTGATGATCATGGCGACGGTCATGGAGATGTTGCGCCACAGTCCGAGGAAGACCTCGGACATCACGTACTTCGCGCGCATGTGCTCTGAATCTGCCTTCCGCTTAGCCGTAGACGCCGCGAGCCTGGTCGCGGACGATCTGGCCGTTCTCGATCTCGATGACGCGACGGCGCATCTGGTTCACGATGTTGGAGTCGTGGGTGACCATCAGGATGGTGGTGCCGGTGCGGCTGATCCGGTCGAGGAGCCGCATGATCTCGATCGAGGTGTCCGGGTCGAGGTTACCGGTGGGCTCGTCGGCCAGCAGCAGGAGCGGCCGGTTGACGAACGCGCGGGCGACCGCGACGCGCTGCTGCTCGCCGCCGGACAGCTCGTGCGGGTAGCGGTGCTCCTTGCCGCCGAGGCCGACCAGTTCGAGCACCTCGGGGACGACCCGGCGGGCGACCGACCGCGGCTTGCCGATGACCTCGAGCGCGAACGCCACGTTCTCGGCGGCCGTGCGGTTGGGCAGCAGCCGGAAGTCCTGGAACACGCAGCCGATGCTGCGCCGGTAGGCGGGGACCTTCCACCGGCGCAGCTTCGTCACGTCGGTGTCCCCGACGGAGATCCTGCCCTTGTCCGGAACTTCTTCGCGCAGCAGGAGCTTGATCATCGTGGACTTACCCGCACCGGTCGGACCGATGAAGAAGACGAACTCTCCCTTGTCGATGAAGACGTTCACGTCCTCCACCGACGGGCGGTTCGACCGGGGGTAGTGCTTGGTTACACCCTCAAGCTGAATCACGAGGCGGAGTCTAACCGCCGAACCGCCGGGCCGGTCGGGCGGCTCCAGTACAAGCGTGGCATATTCCGCAGTTTCAGCCCCATATGTCACGGCCGTGCAAGGGTAACGACGCGATTTCAGCCGAACGGGGGAAGCCCGCATGGTCAGGCGGCCCATGAACGCTCGTCGGAGCGTCACCGGGCGGCCACGGGAACGGACCGTAGATCCGGTTTCGTATAGGATCTACGGTCCCCTGCGGCGCTACTCGGCGGTCTTCTCGCCGCTCTTGCGCCAGCGGATGCCGGCCTCGAGGAAGCCGTCGATGTTGCCGTCGTAGACGCCCTTGACGTCGGCCGTCTCGAAGCTGGTGCGCAGGTCCTTGACCATCTGGTACGGGTGCTCCACGTAGGAGCGCATCTGGTCGCCCCACGAGGCCGTCGCCGAGCCGCGCAGCTCGTCGACCTTCGCCCGCTCCTCGTCGCGCTTGCGCTGGAGGAGCTTGGCCTTGAGGACGCCCATGGCGGTGGCCTTGTTCTGCAGCTGCGAGCGCTCGTTCTGGCAGGAGACGACGATGCCCGTCGGGAGGTGGGTCAGGCGCACCGCCGAGTCGGTGGTGTTGACGCCCTGCCCGCCGGGGCCCGAGGAGCGGTAGACGTCCACGCGGATCTCGTCCTCGGGGATGTCCTCGATCTCGTCGGTCTGCTCCAGGGCCGGCACGACCTCGACGGCCGCGAAGCCGGTCTGGCGGCGCCCCTGGTTGTCGTATTTGCTGATGCGCACCACGCGGTGCGTGCCCTGCTCGACCGAGAGGTGCCCGTACGCGTACGGGCCGTTCACGGCGAACGTGGCCGAGCGGATGCCCGCCTCTTCGGCGTAGGAGATGTCGTAGACCTCCGTGCCGAAGTTGTGGGCCTCGGACCACCGCAGGTACATGCGCATGAGCTGCTCGGCGAAGTCGCAGGCGTCGGCGCCCCCGGCACCGGAGCGCACGGTCAGGACGCAGTCGCGCTCGTCGTACTCCCCGGAGAGGAGGGTGCGCACCTCGAGCTCGTCGACGGCCTTGCGGATCGAGTCGAGCTCGGTGGCCGCCTCGGCGGCGGCGCCCGGGTCGGACTCGTCGTCGGCCAGCTCGAACATGATGGCGACATCGTCCATGCGCTCGTGCAGGGACGCGAGCTTCTTGAGCTCGGCCTGCACGTAGGAGAGGCGTGAAGTGATCTTCTGGGCCTGTGTGGTGTCGTCCCACAGCCCTGGGTCGGCGGCCGCGGCCTCGAGTTCGGCCAGCTCGCGCCGGAGCGCGGGAAGGTCGAGGACGGCCTCGACGCTGCTGAGCGTCGCCTTCAGTTCACGGAGATCGGCGGAAACATCGACACTGGTCACAACAGATCAGACTACGCCTGTATTCGGGCTCATACGAAACGGGACGCGAGCCCCCGCTGGGGCCGCGTCCCGTTCGTGCTTGATCGTCGTACCCCGGGTCGCTACCCGGGTGTGGTGCCTATCGCTATCGCTTCTTCAGCCAGCTGAGGGCCGAGCGGTGGTAGCCGATCGCGAACTCCATCGCGATCGCCGCGTTCGGGTCCTCGTCCGAGTAGTCCTTCGCAGCGGCGCGGGCCTCTGCCAAGGCCTCCTGGTGCTGCTCGGTCGCGTCGGCGAACATCTCCTCGGCGGTGTCCTTGGAGAGGTAGTCGAGGAAGGCCGTGCGCAGCGCGACGGGGTCGCGCAGCTGGCCGATTCGGGCCGGCTCGTTGAGCCAGCGGGTGAACGCCCGCTTGCCGTTGGCGCTGATCGTGTAGGGCACCGAGGCTCGGGGCCCCGGCTTCCCGACGCGGACGAGTCCGCCTTCGGCCAGCGCCGGGAGTTCGCGGTAGACCTGCGAACGCGTCATGGTCCAGTACGGACCGAGGCGACGGGTCGCCTCCGCCATGAGTTGTCCGCCGGTCATCGGTCCTTCGTGAAGCAAGCCCAGCAATGCTGCTGAGGTTGCGTTGAGTTCTTTTCCTGCCATGCCCGACAGGATGCCATGTGGATGCCGCCATGACAAGTGGACAGCTCCAATGTGTCGATAGACCGTTACCGATACTTGATTGGATGGGCTCACGGATTACGCTGCAAGCCTTGTGAAACGGTTGGAGTCGTTCGCTGGATTGCAACGCCTGTTTCGAGAATTCCAATCATGTGATCCCGATCGCCCCCATGGGTTGCGATGACTCGGCGTCGCCCGGCGGTCACGGATCATTATCGACTGTCGCGATCGCTTTCAGTTGCGGGGCATCGGTGATCCGATGAGATCCGATCCGGGCGAGTCGTCGTCGGAACCGCCCTCAGTGGAATCACCGCCGTCGTCTTCCGATTCGGACATTTCATCCGAATTCTGGCCAGGGGACTCGCTCTCCACGTCCGGCCCTTGAGGAGTGGTCGGCGCTTCACTGGGCGTGGCGCTCGCCTCCGGGCTCGGTTCCGTTGACGCGGCGGAGGACTCGTCCTCGACGGGCGCGGTCTCGCTCGCACTCTGGGACGGATCGGCCACATCGTCCTCATCCGGCAGATCAGGGCGGGTAACCACCAGAAAGGCCCAGATCACGGCGATCACGACGAAGCATCCCGCCGCCGCGAGGCCGATGAGCCAGCCGCGGCCGAGCTTCTCGGATTCCTCGCCGTACACCGCGCCCCCGCGGTCGTCCCCGTCCGACGGGCCCCCCTCGGTCGCGGTGAGCATCGCGCCCAGCGCACCCGCCTCGATCTCGGGCGCGTGAGGCGTCACCGGGTCGTACTTGAAGGTCGCGGTCGCGTCCCGCTCCTTGAGCTTCGGCGCGATCGGCGCGGTCGGCTGGTTCGACAGGCGCGGGGCGAGGCGGCGCAGGTCGGCGGCGACCGCGTCGAGGTCGCCGCGGGCGCGCGGGTCGAGCGCCAGGAGCATCTCGACGATCCGCCACAGCTCGGCGTCCACGGCGGCGGGCTTCACCGGGATCCGCGTCAGGTGTCGCTCGACCACCTCGGTGATCGAGCCGCCGCGGTAGGCGCTGTGGGCGGTGAGCGCCTCGTAGAGGACCAGGCCGAGCGCGTAGTTGTCCACGCCGGGACTGGCGGAGTCGCCCGAGGCGACCTCGGGAGCGATGTACTCGGGGGTGCCGTGAGAGGGCGCGGTCTTGGACGCGGCGGCGCGCGCGATCCCGAAGTCGATGAACTTCAGGCTCTCGGTCCCGGCCAGCATCAGGTTCCCGGGCTTGACGTCCCCGTGCCGGTACCCGGCCCGGTGGATCGCCGCGAGGGTCTCGGCGGCGCCGGCGCAGCGGCGCGCGGCCTCAGCGGCCGAGAGCGGCCCGTGGAGGCGCAGGTGCTCGCGCAGGTCGAGCCCTTCGATGAACTCGAGCACGACCGCGCACACCGCGTCGGTGACGATGAAGTCCTTCACGGAGACCACGCCCGGGTGGTCGAGGGTGCGCAGGATGCCGGCCTCGGCCCGGAAGCTCTCGAAGATCTCCTCCTCGCCGCGCAGCTCCGGACGGAGGATCTTCACCGCGACGAGGTCGCCGGTGACCTGGTCGAGGCCGCGCCACACGACGCCGACCGAACCGCGCGCGATCTCGCGCTCCAGGACGTACCGGTCGGCCAGAACCGTCTGCATGGGTGCTCCTCGAGGGCTGGCAAGGCGGGCTGAATCCACTGTAAAGGTGGTGTCGTCGCAGCTCAGCACCGGAGTCGCAGGGTGGCACGAACGGGGGATACACCGCAGCACGGACGAGTGCGGGCGCACCGGGATCAACGGTCGCGTGCTGTGAGTGGCGGGACACTACACTTGCGCCCATGTCCCTCGAACGGCCAAGCTTTGAACAGACAGCCGAATCCCGGTGCGGAATCAGTGGTGATCGCCTGTGACTGAATTGCGTTGGCGCTACGGCGCCGCGACCGACGTGGGCAAAGTCCGCGACCTGAACGAGGACTCCCACCTCGCGTCGCGCCGGCTCCTCGCGGTGGCCGACGGCGTGGGCGGCGCGGCCGCCGGCGAGGTCGCCAGCGGCGTGACCATCGCCGAGGTGACACGGCTCGCCCGCCGCTCCCCCGTCGAGGCCACCGCCGAGCTGGGCGCGGTCGTCGAGGCCGCCCGCGACCGCATCCGCGCGGCCGTCGCCGAGAACCCCGAGTCCGAGGGCATGGCAACGACCCTCACCGGGCTGTGGCTGGGCGACAGCGCGGTCGACATCGTCCACATCGGAGACTCGCGGGCGTACCAGGTGCGCGGCGAGGACTTCGTGCAGGTGACCGTGGACGACTCGTACGTCCAGCACCTCGTCGACGAAGGCGCGATCACCCCCGCCGAAGCCCAGGACCACCCGTACAAGTCGGTCGTCACCCGCGTGCTGCAGGCCAATCCCGCCCCCGCGCACTTCGAGACCCGCCCGGCACTGATCGGCGACCGGTACATGCTGTGCTCCGACGGCCTCAGCGACGTCGTCGGCGACGCCGTGATCGAGAACGTCCTCCGCGACTTCGCCGACCCCCAGGCGGCCGCGGACGAACTCGTGCGGCTCGCCCTCGAAGGCGGCGGACCGGACAACGTCACTGTCGTCGTCGGCGACGTCGCCGAGCACAAGCCGCCGCGGCGCTGGCCGTGGGCGGTCGCCGCCCTCGGGGTTGTGCTGGTCATCGCGGCGATCGTGGTGGCGCTGGTCCTCAAGAACTGAGGCCCGACCCGCCGGCCTTCGGCCCCTGCGCCGCGTCAGCGGAACGGCAGGCCGATGTACGCGCCCTCGGTGCGGGCGGTGTGGTCGAAGAACAGGGCGTCGTCCGCGGTGACGTTGGCGAGGTGGCCGTGGAGTTCGTAGCCGATGATGCCGACGAGCCGGTTCCAGCAGAAGATGAGCCGGGCGACCTCGTCGGGGCTGAACGACTCGCCCTCCAGGAGCATGAGCATGTCCGGGGTGATGGCCTCGGCCGGGCAGACCGGCCCCGTTGCGGGCGTGAGGTTCCCGTCCCGTCTGGCGTCGGCGACGATCCGCGCGAGGGTGAGCGGCATGCGGCCGGCGACCTCGATGGTGACGTGCGGTGCGACGTAGCCGGGCACGGGCGTGCCGAAGATGAGCGCGTACTCGTGGCGGTGGGCCAGGGACCACTCCCGCACCGCGCGCCAGACGGCGAGCCAGCGCTCCTGCGGTGCGGCGCCGGGAAGGTCCGCGTTCTCAGCGGCTTCGCCGATCTCGTTGTAGGACTGCACTATCAGGGCGGTGAGCAGCTCATCGCGGCTGGAGAAGTAGCGGTACACGGCCGAGGAGGCCATGCCGAGCTCGCGCGCGATGGAGCGCAGGGAGAGCATCGCGGCGCCGCCCTCGGCGAGCTGACGCCTTGCCGCGGCGAGGATCTCGGCAGTGAGTTCGGCGCGTGCGCGCTCTCTGGCGGTTCTCGGCGCGTTCATCGACCCATTGTACCGACACAAGAGCACCGCTCTTGCATTGTCGCGGCGCGTGTGCAATCATTGCTCTCAACAGAGAGCAGTGCTCTCAACTTTGAGCACTGAACCCCCAAGGAGCAGTCATGTCCAAGCCCTCCACCGACCCCCGAGCCCGCATGGGCGCCTTGGCGTTCGCCCTCGCCGGCGTCCTCTTCGTCGTCTACGAGGCCGCCGCGCCGCGGCTCGACCAGACCACGCTCGAAGGGGCCGAGTCCTGGACGAGCGCCAGCTGGTCGATCGCCCACATCGCCGCGATCGTGGGCCTCATCCTCTTCCCGCTCGGCTACGGCGCGCTGCGCGGCCACCTCGAGGGCACCCGGAACGAGAAGACGGCCTTCGCGGCCGCGACGATCGGGTACATCGGGTCGGCCCTGACGATCTCGTACTACGGCGCCGAGGTCTACGGCCTCAAGGCGATCGGCCAGCGGGCCGTCGAGGACGGCGACGCGACGATGGCCGAGGTCGGCGAGGCGTTCCGGTACGACCCGACCGCCATGGGCGTCTTCCTGATCGGCCTCGTCCTGATCGCGGTCGCCGCGGTGCTCGCGGCGGTCGCGGTGTGGCGCTCGGGCACGCTGAACAAGTGGAGCGCGGTGCCGCTCGCGGTGCTGCTGGTGACGATGCTCCCGCAGTTCTTCCTGCCGCACAGCGGCCGGATCGCTTGGGGCGCACTCGTGACGGTGGCCTCCCTGTGGCTCGCGGCCGAGCTGTGGCGGGCCCCGGCGAAGGCGCAGGAGCGGGAACTCCAGGAGGCCTGACCGCCGAGCCTGACGGATGTTTCCGGCACTAGCCTTCACATCGGACGACGTGCCAATCGACGGCTCGCAAGCTTCGCCGGAACCGGGACCCCCGATGTCATGCTCCCCCTAGGGTCCGACAACAGCCGAAGGCGAGCGCTCATCACGAACACGGAGGCGGGGGCCCCCCGGGGGGGGGGCCCCCCCCGGGGGGGGGCGGGGGGTCAACCCCCCCCCCCGGGCGGCGCCCCCCCCCCCCCCCGGGGGGGGCCCCCCCCCCGGGGGGCCCCCGCCTCCGTGTCGTCTCGCTTCGTCTACGCCGACAGGGCGATGCCGTCGAGGATGTCGTGCTCGCTGATGAGCACCGAGTCGATGCCGCTGCGCTCCATGATCGTTCGCAGCACGAGCGCGCCGCCGACGATGACGTCGGCGCGCCCCGGGTGCATCACCGGGATCGCCAGGCGCGCTTCGTGGTCCGCGGCGGCCAGATCGGCGGTCACCTGGGCGACCTGCTCGTACGAGAGCCGCGTCCCGTCGATCGCGTCCGCATCGTAGGCCTTGAGCCCCAGGGCGATAGCGGCGATCGTGGTCGCCGTCCCCGCCACCGCGACGAGCTCGGTCGCCTCGCGGCCCGCGTCGGCGACCGCCAGCGCGCCGTCGGCGATGCCGGTGATGTCGGCGACGGCTCCGGCGATCTCGTCCGCGCGGGGCGGGTCGGACCGCAAGTGCCGCTCGGTCATCCGCACACAGCCGACGTTCACCGAGATCGCGGCGGCCACCACGGATCCGGTGCCGCGCACGAACTCGGTCGAGCCGCCGCCGATGTCGATGAGAAGGCGCTGTCCTTCATGGACCGGCAGGGTCGCGACCGCGCCGGTGAAGGAGAGGCGGGCCTCCTCGTCGCCGGTGATGACCTCGGGGTCCTGGCCGAGCTCGGCCGAGACCATGGCCTTGAAGTCGGCGGCGTTCGCGGCGTCGCGGCTCGCGGAGGTCGCGACCATGCGCACCGCCTCGACGCCGTGCTCGCGGATCTGGGCGGTGTAGTCGGCCAGCGCGACGCGGGTGCGCTCGAGCGCGGCGTCGGAGAGGCGGCCGGTGCGGTCGACGCCTTCGCCGAGGCGCACGACCTCCATGCGGCGGACCACGTCGTGGAGGCGCCCCGCATCGTCGATGTCGGCGATGAGGAGGCGGATGGAGTTGGTGCCGCAGTCGATGCCGGCCACGCGACGGGTCATTCGTCCTCCTCGGTTCCCGTGGCGCAGCTGCTGCGCTGCCACCATTCGGGGAGCATCTCGATGGCCTGGTCGCCCATGGGGCTGACGCCGGGTCCGGCGGCGAGCGCGTGGCCGACGAGGGCGTGCAGGCACTTGACGCGGTCGGGCAGTCCCCCGGCGGAGATGCCGGCGATCTCGGGCACGTCGCCGAGCCGGGCGCGGCGGGCCAGGTAGTCCTCGTGCGCGCGGCGGTGCTGCGCGGCGAGTTCGGGGTCGTCGCCGAGGGCGGCGTTCATGTCCTTCATGACCCCGCCGCCTTCGAGCCGGCCGATGGCCGAGGCGGCCTTCGGGCAGGTCAGGTAGTACGTGGTCGGGAAGGGCGTGCCGTCGGGCAGGCGCGGTTCGGTCTCGACCACGGCGGGCTGGCCGCAGGGGCAGCGCCACGCGACGGCGTGGGCGCCGCGGATGGGGCGCCCGAGCTGCTTGCGGACGGCCGCGGCGTCGGCCTCGGAGACGGGTTCGGGCTGCTGGGGCCAGTCGGCGGGCTTCACGGCGTTCCGCCGTTCGGTGCCGTCTGCAGTGGCGCGTCCTGCGGTTGCACAGCCTTCACTCTGCTGGTTCCTCTGTTTCGTCTGGTTCGACTCGGTCGGCGTCTGCAAAGGTATCGGCCAGCTCGTCGTACCAGGCCTGGTCCTCGGTCGCTTCGTCGTCTGCGCCACCGGTGTGCTTGGGGTCGTCCTCGTCGATGACGATGACGAGGTCCTCACCGGGCGGGACGAGGAGGAGGCTGGAGCGGATCTGGGCCTTGACGTACTCGGGGTCGTCCCACTTGACGCGTTCGGCGGCGAGCTCCTCGATGTGCTCGGACTGGGCCGACTGCTCGGCTTCGAGCCGGTTGATCTCGATGCGCTGCTCGACGTAGGTGCGGAGCGGGTAGGCGTAGGCCAGGGCCAGTGCGGAGAGGACGAGGGCGACGATCGCGGCGCGGCGGGAGACCTTGCGGCCGGGCCGGTAGCGGACACGCTTGACCTCGGCGCGGCCGGTCCCGGGGGCGGGTCGGCGGGCGGCACGGGTGCGGCCGGGTCCGGTGGATCGTCCTCCCGGATGGCTGGGTCGGCGGCTCGCGTTCACGGGCCCAGCCTAGTCGATCGGGGAAGGCCGAAGGCCCCCGCGCTGAAGCGCGAGGGCCTGTCGTCTTACTGCGGTGCCGCTTACTTTCCGAACTTCGGGAATGCCGAAGCGCCGGCGTAGCGGGCGGCGTCGCCGAGGTCTTCCTCGATGCGCAGCAGCTGGTTGTACTTGGCGACGCGGTCCGAGCGGGCCGGGGCGCCGGTCTTGATCTGGCCGCAGGACATCGCGACGGCCAGGTCGGCGATCGTGGTGTCCTCGGTCTCACCGGAGCGGTGGCTCATCATGCAGCCGAAGCCCGCGCGGTGGGCCATCTCGACGGCGTCGGTGGTCTCGGTGAGCGTGCCGATCTGGTTGACCTTGACGAGGAGGCCGTTTGCGGCCTTCTCGTCGATGCCGCGGCGGATGCGCTCGGGGTTGGTCACGAACAGGTCGTCGCCGACGATCTGCAGGCGGTCGCCGACCTTGGCGGTGAGCGCGGACCAGCCGGCCCAGTCGTCCTCGGAGAGCGGGTCCTCGATGGACACGAACGGGTAGGCGGCGATGAGCTCCTCGTAGTAGGCGCTCATCTCCTCGCCGGTCTTCTTCTGGCCCTCGAAGAGGTAGGCGCCGTCGGTGTAGAACTCGGTGGCGGCCACGTCCATCGCGAAGGCGATGTCGGTGCCGAGCTTGTAGCCGGCCTTCTCGACGGCGACCGCGATCAGGTCGAGCGCGGCGCGGTTCGACTCCAGGTTGGGGGCGAAGCCGCCCTCGTCGCCCAGGCCGGTGGAGAGGCCGCGCTCCTTGAGGACCGACTTGAGCGCGTGGTAGGTCTCCGCGCCCCAGCGCAGGGCCTCCTTGAAGGTGGGGGCGCCGATCGGGGCGATCATGAACTCCTGCACGTCGACGTTGGAGTCCGCGTGGGATCCGCCGTTGAGGATGTTCATCATCGGCACCGGGAGCAGGTGCGCGTTGGGGCCGCCCAGGTAGCGGTAGAGCGGGAGCTCGGCGGAGTCGGCGGCGGCCTTGGCCGCGGCGAGCGAGGCGCCGAGGATGGCGTTCGCGCCGAGGTTGGACTTGTCGGGGGTGCCGTCGGCGTCGAGGAGGGCCTGGTCGACCAGGCGCTGCTCGGAGGCCTCGATGTCGATCAGGGCCTCGCGGATCGGACCGTTGACGTTGTCGACGGCCTTCTCGACGCCCTTGCCGAGGTAGCGGTTCTTGTCGCCGTCGCGCAGCTCGATGGCTTCGAAGGCGCCGGTGGAGGCGCCGGACGGGACGGCCGCCCGCTGCAGCGTGTCGTCGTCGAGCAGGATCTCCACTTCGACGGTGGGGTTGCCGCGGGAGTCGAGGATCTCCCGTGCCCGGATGTCTTCAATTGCAGCCACTGTCACTCCTGAAATAGCCGAATCTGACGACCGGCCCCATTACCGGGCCGTGTCCGAAGGATTTCGGCCGACCCGACACTGCGTCGGCCACAGCTCCCGAGGATACGCCCTAGGCGGGTCGGCGATGCCTCCGAGCCGCTAAAAGGGCGCGTCCTGCGGGTTCCGCGCGTCGGGAATTAGTGTTGCCCGCGACGCGGGCGCTCGTGTTACATGGGGCGTGGACGGACCGCTATATGGTGGAGTCCTATCTCAGATCAGACACCTGTGCTAGGCGCGCCCCCCGGATGCCGGCTGCGCTACGGCAATCCCCCTCGCCTCGCGCAATGGAAGTGGAGCCCCATGATCCTGCAGAAGCCCCTGCGGCGCTGCGCTGTATTGAGCGCGGCGGCGCTCCTGGCCCTCGCCGGCTGCTCGGACCAGGCGAACGGCGGTGAGTCGGCGTCGGAGGACCAGGCCGCGCTCACCGAGCTGGGCGGCCGCCTCGTCGAAGGCGACCAGCCCGCCTACACCGCCGAGTACCTCATCGAGGGCTCGGAGGAGTCGGTGCTGGTCGCGGTGGACCCGGAGGCCGGGACCGCGGCCGTCGTCGTCGAGGACCGGCCCCGCCTTTGGGCCGGCGAGGACGCGGCCGAGCTCAGCGTGTGGCTGAGCCAGGAGCTCGAGGGCATCCTGCCCCCCGAGGAGACCGTGGCCGCCTGGCTCTCCGAGACCGCCGCCGACCCCTCGGCCTCGGCCGAGTTCTCCGACACGACGCTCGCCGGCGAACTGGCCGACTGCGTCGACGTGCGGGGCGCGGCGGATTCGCCCGTGGGCGCGTACGAGATCTGCGTGACCACCGTGGGCGTCATCGCCAGTGTCTCCGCGAAGGTCGGCGACACCGCTTACACCGCGAAGCTCGTGAACTACCACGACGGCGTCGACGCCGCCTGGCTCGACGAGATCACGGGTCAGGCCGAGAGCGCCAACCAGTAGGATCGGCCGCCGCCCGGCGGCGGATCGCGTTACAGTCGCTCGGCGGGCCGGAGCCCGGTGCAACGGGGGTTCACCTGAAAAGGTGTCGGCACCGGCCCGGCCCGCACTCGCTCGCGAAGGGCCCGAAGGGTAGGCCGCATCACAAGCGGCATCCCGGTTGCGGACCCCCCGGGTAATCCATGTATAGTTGTCGTCGTTGCCGCGGCAAGCCGCGAAAACACAGGCCAAGCTCCCGTCGTCTAGGGGCCTAGGACGCTGCCCTCTCAAGGCGGAAACGGCGGTTCGAATCCGCTCGGGAGTACAAGTAGATACGTAGATACACAGCACCGAAGCCCCGGCTCTGCCGGGGCTTCGGTGCTTTCAGGCCCTATGGGGCGCTGAGAGACAGGCGGCCTCGCGCTCCAGGCCTGGGTTTCGCACGAGCCCGCGGTGCGTCCGCGACCTCGGCCGTTTCACTCGGGGTCGGCCGAGCGGGCGGTCTTCTCCCAGTCGCGCCAGGTGGCCATCCGCTGCTCGTGGACGGCGAGGACCAGGTCGTAGCCCTGGGACGCCAGGATGAGGCGGGTGGGCGGCTCGGCCGCGTCGACGGCCTCGAACACCGCCGCGACACTGTCCTTCGCCGTGGGCGTCGGGCCGTCGCCCCAGCTCGCCATCGCGTCCCGCAGCGGCTGGTACAGCGGGTTCGGCTCCGAGCGGTTCGCGGACGCGCCGGCCCAGTCGGTCGCGAAGCCGGACGGCTCGATCAGGGTGGTCTTGATGCCGAACCCGGCCACCTCCCCGGCCAGCGCCTCGGTGAATCCTTCGAGCGCCCACTTCGAGGCGTTGTAGACGCCCAGGCCGGGGAACGCGGTCACGCCGCCGATGCTGGAGACCTGGACGATGTGGCCGCCGCCCTGCTCGCGCAGCAGCGGGATCGCGGCCTGGGTGATCCACAGTGCACCGAAGAAGTTGGTCTCCATCTGCGCGCGGACCTCGTCCTCGGTCACCTCCTCGGTGGTGCCGAAGTGGCCGTAGCCCGCGTTGTTGACCACCACGTCGAGGCGGCCGAAGTGCCGGTGCGCCGCCTGGACGGCGGCGATGTCCGCGCTGCGGTCGTTGACGTCGAGCCGCATCGGGAGCAGGGCGTCGCCGAAGCGGTCGCGCAGTTCGTCGAGGGTGTCGGTGTCGCGGGCGGTGGCGGCGACCCGGTCGCCGCGCTCGAGTGCGGCGGTGGTCCAGGCGCGGCCGAAGCCTCGGGAAGCGCCCGTGATGAGCCATGTCTTCGTCATTGGAAATCCCTTCGATGTCCCGGCGGGGGCCGGGAGGAATCGGCGTCGGGCCTGGTGCCGCGTCGCCGCCGTGACTTCACTATACGCCAAACATGTCTCACTGTGTCAAGTCCGGCCCGGTGTGCTCGAGGCGACTCTTCGTGTCGATCGGTGTAGCCTGGGGTCATGGAGGAGCCGAAAGCGGGACTGCGCGAGCGCACGCGCAACATGGTGCGCGCGGAGCTGGCGCAGGCAGCACTCGAGCTGTTCGTGGAGCAGGGGTTCGAGGCGACCACAGTGGAGCAGATCGCGGCGGCGACCGGCCTGTCCCGCCGCAGCTTCCACCGCTACTTCTCCAGCAAGGAGGACGTGTTCGGGCAGTGGTTCGTGGAGACGGGCCGGCAGCTCGCCGCGGCCCTCGCCGCACGCCCCGACGAGGAGCGCCCCTGGCCCGCCCTGCGCCGGTCCTTCGACGGCGTCGTGCAGGGCCTGAGCGAGCAGCCCCAGTCGCTCCTGATCACCCGCATGATCCTGCAGACCCCTGCACTGCACGCCACTCACCTGCAGAAGCACGCCCTCTGGCGGGTCGCCCTCGCCGACGTGCTGCAGCACCGCCCGTCCGAGGACGGCGGCGAGCTCGGGCAGTTCGCCGCGGCCTCCCTCGTCGGCGCCGCCCTGGCCGCACTCGACGCCGCCATGACCCGATGGGTGGGCGACGACAACGAACAGTCGCTCGGCGACCTGCTCGACCAGGCCATGAGCGCCATCGCACCTTTGACGGCACCGGCGCCGGCCACTCCCCCGCGACGGCCGTGACCGCCTCGCAGCCGCCAGGCAGTCGCTTCCGGCGGGCCGGACGGGTTCGGGCAGGTTTCGGTTTTTCGGGCACTATGGAACGTTGACGCAGTATGGTGCGGTTTTTGCCTTAGGCTGCCTGCATGTACGCGAGTCGAGTGTCCATAAGGGTTTCGGTTGCGTTGCTCGCAGTGCTGCTGGCGCTGGTCTCGAGCGGGCTGGTGTTCGAGCGGCCGGCGCGGGCGCAGGCGAGCGGGGCGTGGGGCGAGTGGGGGCCGTTCGCGGGCGAGTCCGGGGACTTCCACGCCGACATGACGTTCGCGACCAGCCCGGCGATCACCGCCGGGATGGAGTCGAACTCGCGCGGCGGCGGGGTCGGGGTCATGTCCGGCGAGTCCAACTGGCTGTCGGCGGGGACCGACATCGGCGCGAAGTACGGGACCTCGAAGCACCAGCCCTATGTCAACCTGCGGCCCCAGGCCGACCGGCCCGACTCGCCCTCCTACACGACGTACGCCTTCAACGAGCCCGTGCCGCCCGGCGGCTGGGCCTTCGCGCTGGGCGACATCGACGCCGACCAGGTCAAGGTGATCGCCAAAGGCCCGGACGGGTCGGCCCTGACGGCCGCCGAGCTCGGGTTCCAAGGCGCCTTCAACTACTGCAGCGCCTCCTCCCCCGGAGGCCCCTCCTGCACGCGGGACGGCACCGACGTGCCGACCTGGGACGCCGCGACCGAGACGCTGACCGGCAACGCCGCGGCGGTGGACACGGACGGCGCGAGCGGCTGGTTCGAACCGACCGCACCGGTCGCCTCGCTCACCTTCGTGTTCACCCGCCGCGCCGGGTTCCCGGTCTACCAGACCTGGTTCGCCTCGCTGGGCTGCGACATCACCGGGTCGGTCACCGACTCCGGAGCCCCGGCCGCCGGGGTGACGGTCAACGCCGTCGACCGCGCCGGGAACGTGGTCGCCGCGACTTCCACCGGCGACGACGGCTCTTACTCGTTCCCGGACTACATGGTCGGCGGCACCTACACCGTCGAGGTCATCGCGCCCCCCGGGAAGATCACGGACGGCCCCGGCCGCCAGGAGGTGGACCTCGGCAGCTGCCCCGCGGCCCCGGCCGACTTCCGGCTGCGGGACATCGTGCCGACCTCGGTCAGCGGCAACGTCTCCACCACCGACGGCGAGCACCTCGGCGGCGTCACGGTGACGGTCGCCCTCGAGGACGGCACCACCAGGACCACCGTCACCGACTCGAAGGGCGACTACCTGTTCGACGAGGTCGCCGCGGGCGACCACAGCATCACCATCGACAAGCCCGAGCAGTACGAGTACGAGGGCGCGGGCCGGCGCGACATCACCGTGTCGCCCGGGCAGACCACGCCCATCACCGGCCAGGACTTCGTGCTCTCGGCGCTGCCGAAGCTGGCGGGCGAGGCCGTCGCGTGCGGCGGACCCGTTCCCGGGGTGACGGTGACGCTCACCCGGCCCGGCGGATCGACCGAGTCGACCGTGACCGACGCGGCGGGCGCCTATGCGTTCGCGGGCCTCGCAGCCGGCGATTACACGGTCGAGGTCGACGTGCCCGAGGGGCATTCCGCCGCAGGCGCGACGACGCGGAACGTGGAACTGGCGGGCACCGATGTGGACGGCATCGACTTCACGTACGCCAAGCCCGCCGCGGTCGTGGGGACCGTGACCGGTCCCGGCGGCGAGCCGCTGGCCGGTGTCGGCCTCGTCGTGACGCCCGAAGGCGAGGCGCCGAAGCAGGCGGCCACAGGGGACGACGGCATGTACAGCGTCGGCGACCTGAAGGCCGGCAGCCACACGGTGGCGATCACCGCTCCGGCCGGGTACGAGGTGGACGGCGAGGAGGAGCAGACCGTCGCCAACACCGGCACCTGCGGCGACGCGGTCGCCGACTTCGCACTGGTCGCTTCCGAGCCGGACGGGCCGACGACGGGTCCGGGGCCCGGACCTGGTGGTCCCGGGACCGGTGACGCGGGGAGCGGGCCGGGCGATGGTCCCGGCGAGAGCCCGGCCGGCGACGCTCCGATGGGTGCCGCGCATGACGACGACCTGCCGCTCACCGGCGAGAGCCTGTACATCGTGGTCGTGGCGGCGGCCGTGTTCCTCCTCGGGGCCGGCGCGGTGATGATCGCGGCGGTGCGCGCCAGGAGCCGCGAGGATGCCGAGCCGCTGGCCTGAGTCTTGAGCGCCACGGGAGATCGAGCGACCGTCTGATCCGCATGCGAATCGGGAGACCGGGTCGCTGCGCCGAGCCATGAGCGAAGAGGGAGGCCGGGCCTTGAGGCCCGGCCTCCCCTTTCCTTACCGCTCAAGGGATCAGATGCTCGGCCACTCGTCGTCGGCGCGGCGGGCGCGGCGGATCATGAGCCAGCCGACCACGGCCGCGGCGAGGGCGAGCGCGGCCAGTGTGCCGTAGAGCATCGCGGAAGCGCCGGTCACCGGGAGCGCCCCGTCGCCGGAGTCGTCAGAGGTGCCGGGATCGGTCGGGCCGTCGGAGCCGCTCTGACTCGGGCCGGGACTGGGACTCGGCGACGGGCCCGGGGGCGTGCCGGTGTTGGTGACGGTGCAGCGGATGTCGTCGCCCACCTTCACCTTCACGACCTGCGACGTGCCGTCGCCCGAGGGCAGCGACGGGTCGTCGGCGCCGTTGTTGGTGCACGTCCAGTCCTGCGTGTACGTGGCGAGGTCGGTGTCCCCTTCGGCGGTCTCCGCGAGCGTGTAGTCGCGGCCGCCGACGGACGCGAGGACCGTCTGGGACTCGATGGTCCCGGAGTCGCCGCCGTCGGTGGAGCCCTCGCCGATGAGGTCGCCGTGCTCGTCCTCGATGGTCAAGGCGAACGAGTCGGACTCGGCCGTCTTGTCGACCACGGTCTTGTCCATCCCGACCTTCGCGGTGAGGATGCCGAACGCGACGCCCTGCACGGCGTTCGCGGTGCGGTCGAGGAAGCCGATGGTCGCGGTGGTGGGAGCGACCGAGTAGAGGATGATCTCGTCGACCGGGAGGCCGCCCGCGGTGTTGCCCTTGCAGGTCACCGAGGTGGTGCCGATCCCCGAGAGCTCCTGCCCGCACGCGGGCTGGGCGTCGGGCATGGTCGCGCGGGTCAGCTCCTCGATGGGCTTGTCGGACGAGAAGGTCAGGCCCTCTTGGCGGTTGGTGGTCTCGGCGTCGGCCATGACGATGCCGTAGCCGTCGACGGCGGCGCCGTCAGGGCCGGTGACCACCAGGTCGTCGATCGTGAGGGTGCCGAGGTCGCCTGCGGCGCCGGTCCCGGCGTTCACCTGCTGGTAGAGCGCGGGCTTGCCCGGGGTGTCCCGGTAGACGGTGTTGCCGATCGGGGCCTTGCCGTAGGTGGGGAACGCCGTCGGCTTGAGCACGCGGTAGCCGTCGGCACCGGGGGCGACCTTGAAGGTGAAGGTCATCGTGTAGTCGGGGGTCAGCTCGATGGACATCGGCTGCCCGGCCGCCTCCATCGCCTGGGCCTGGTCGAAGCCGCTCATGTCGATCCAGCAGATCGTGTTGGCGAACTCGCCGTCCGTCCCGTAGCCGCATCCGGTGGTCTGCGCCGCAGCCGGGGCGCCGACGAGGGCACCGGCCGCGACGACGGCGGCGGCCGTCGCCAGTCTGGCAAAAGTCTTCACTGTGTGCATGTCCCTGCGTGATCGCTGGAGAAACTGGAGATACCGATTCGAGCGCGCATCGAAAGTCGCTTTTGTCCGATCAGTCCGGTAAGCATAAGGGACCAGGCGGTCGGCGGACGTCACCTCGGCGCCGCGTCGCGGCCGCTCAAGCATGGTGTCCCGGGCCGGAATGCGCAGGTGCGCGAGGCCGGATGCGGGCGTTCGGCTCGGACACGCGCACACCCGCGCTGATCGCGGTGCTCCGCAGGCGTGCAGAAAGATGTTGGGCCGCAATGGGCCCCCATCGGGCAGCGCGAAGGGCGCGCCCCGCAGGGGGACGCGCCCTGGTCGTTCGCTCAGGCCTGGAGGTACTGCTCCAGGTCGTCCAGGATCATGCCGGCGGCGGTGACCCCGATGCCGGTCATCCAGACCTCGTCGTCGACCTCGTAGGCCTTGCCGCCCTGCACGGCCGCGATCGACTGCCACAGCTCACCGCCGGTGTAGTCGGCGAGCATCGACGCGCCGTCGGCGCCATAGGCGCAGTAGAAGACCACGTCGCCGCCGACCGTGTCGAGCTCCTCGGCAGAGACCTCGGCGAAGCGCTTGTCGTCGGCGTCGGCCAGCTGCTGCAGCTCGGGCCGGGCCAGGCCGACGTCGCCGACCACGATGCCGGAGAACGAGTCCGGGCCGTAGACCCGGATCTGGTCGGGCATGAACCGCACCAGGCTCACCTCGGTGCTGATCGCGTCCCCGAGGGAGGCGCCGAACTCGGCGGCGCGGGCCTCGTAATCGTCGAGCAGCTGCTTCGCCTCCTCGCCCTTGCCGAGCGCGTCGCCGTCGAGGAGGAAGTTCTCCTTCCAGGTGACGCCGACCTGCTCGGTGAACACGGTCGGGGCGATCGCGTTCAGCTCGTCGTAGAACGCCTCTTGGCGGAACTTCGAGCCGAGGATGAGGTCGGGTTCGAGGGCCTCGATCGCCTCCAGGTCGGGCTCGGACGTGGTGCCGACGACGGTGACCCCGGAGAGGTCGCCGAGGTAGGTGGGCAGTTCGGTCTCTCCGGCGCGGGCCGCGCCGACCGGGGTGACGCCGAGCGAGAGCGCGGTGTCGATCTTGTCGGTGTCGAGGACGACGACCCGCTGGGGTTCGGCGGGGATCTCGGAGCTGCCCATGGCGTGCTCGATGGTGCGGGTCTCGCCTTCGGCCTCGTTGCGTTCGGCGGCCGGGTCAGACGTCCCGCATGCGGCCAGCGCGAGCGCGCAGGCCGAGGCGGCGCCGAAGGCCAGCAGTCTTCTTCTCATTTCGGGTTCCCTTCGTCAGCAGCAGGTAGATGAGGTAGACGCCGCCGAGCGCGGCGGTGAGGACGCCGGCGGGCATCTGGTAGTCGCCGAATGCGGTGCGGCCCAGCCAGTCCGCGAGGACGAGCAGTACGGCGCCGGTGAGGGCGGAGGCGAGCAGGGGCGGGCGGGAGGTGCGGGCGAGGCGGCGGGCGACCTGGGGCGCGGCGAGGGCGACGAACTCGACGGCGCCGACCTGGGAGACGGCCGCGGAGGCGAGGACGATGCCGAGGACGGCGAGGCCGATGCGGCGGCCGGTGACGCGGACGCCGATGCCGATTGCGGTGGGGTCGTCGAGGTCGGTGGTGTCGAGGGCGCGCTGCGCCCAGACGAGTGCGGGGAGGGCGAGGAGGAGGAAGGCGCCGAGGAAGGCCGTCTCGGTCCAGCCGCGCCCGGCGAGGGTGCCGATGAGCCAGATCTGGGCGCGCTGGGCGTCGATGGCGTCGGCGGAGAGCAGGAGGATCTGCGTGCCGGACTTGAGGAGGACGGCGACGGCGACGCCGGCGAGCACGAAGCGGGGCGCGGAGAGCGAGCCGCGGGAGGCGGTGAGGAGGACGAGCGCTGCGGCGGCGAGGCCGCCGGCGAGGGCGGCCGGGGCGAGGAGGGCGTAGGCGAGCCCGGCGGTGAGCGCGAAGGTCGCGGCGAGCCCGGCTCCGGCGGTGACGCCGATGATGTCGGGGCTGGCGAGGGGGTTGCGGGCGACGGACTGGATGAGCGCGCCGGCGATGCCGAGGGCGGCCCCGGCGGCGACGGCGAGGACGGTGCGGGGCAGTCGCAGGACCTCGACGGTGCGGTCGTAGCCGGTGGTGCCGGTGAGGGTGGCGATCGTGTCCGCGAAGGTGATGTAGGTGTCGCCCAGGCAGAGTGCGGCGGTGACGGCCGCGAGCAGGGCGATGAGGAGGAGCACGCAGACGGCGGCGCTGCGGCGGTGCCAGGTGAGGGAGAGCGGGCCGGAGCGCAGGACGGTGCGGCCGGGGAGCGGCGCGGCCGTTTCGCTTCGGGCGGGGGTGTTCGCAAGGCGCCTCATGCCGTCACCGTCCCCTCGAAGCTTGCGAGCCGTAAATCTGGCGAGCGCGCCTGACCAGCACGATGAGCAGCGGTGCGCCGATGACGGCGCAGATGATGCCCGCGGGGGCTTCGCCGGGGACGATCACTCGTCCGATGACGTCGGCGGTCAGCAGCATGCAGGGACCGAGCATGAGGCTCAGGGCGATCTGCGCGCGGTGGCTCGCGCCCACCGCCCATCGGGCGAGGTGCGGGATGGCGAGGCCGATGAAGCCGATCGGGCCGGCCGCCGCGACGGCCGCGCCCGTCAGGAGCGCCACGGTGACGGCGGCGGTGGCGCGGGTGAGGCCGACGCGGTGGCCGAGGCCGGCGGCGGCTTCGGCGCCGAGCTGCAGGCCGTCCATGCCGCGGGCCGCCAGGAGTGCGAGGACGAGGCCGCCCAGCAGGAACGGGGCCATGCCCCAGGCGACTTCGGCGTCGCGTCCGGCGAGGGAGCCGACGGCCCAGAACCGGTACTGGTCGAAGGAGTGCACGTCGGTGGCGAGCACGGCGTAGACCATCGCGGAGAGGCTGGCGTCCAGGGCGGCCCCGCACAGGGCGTAGGTGACGGTGCCGCCGCCGGTGTTCCGGGCGGCGACCGTGGAGACGGCGTAGCCGATGAGTCCGGCGGCGAGGGCGCCCGCGATGCCGAGCCACACGTACTGGCCGATGCCGGTGAGGCCCAGGACGCTGAGGCCGATGACCACGCCGAGGCTGGCGCCGGCGGCGACGCCGAAGATGCGCGGGTCGGCGAGGGGGTTGCGGGTGAGGGTCTGCATGAGGACCCCGGCGACGGCGAGGCCGGCCCCGGCGAGGAGGCCGACGGCGGTGCGGGGGACGCGCTGCTCCCAGACGACGGCCGCCGCGATGGCGTCGGTGCGGGTGAGGCCGTGCCAGACCTCGACGGGGGTGAGGTCGCGGGCGCCGATCGCGAGCGAGGCGATCACGATGAGCCCCAAGGCGATCGCGGAGGCCCCGACGGGCAGGGCCCGGTTGCGGGCCCCGCGCGCGGTCCGGGCGGGTCGGAGTCGGGCGACGGGCACGCCCTAGAGCATAGGCGAGCCTAACCTAATGGGAAAGCGCCGAATGCGGAATGTGATCTGCACTCTCGAAGGCGCAGGTCATTCGGGGTAGCGGATGCCCTCGGCCACGGCCTTGACCGCTTCGAACCCCTTGCGCTCGAACGGGTCGCGCACCTCGACGGCGAGGCCCGGCTCGATGAGGCGGGCGATCTCGCGCTCGCTCGCGAAGCCGTCGTCGCCGAAGGCGCTCGGGCTCCAGTCGTCGCCGCGCTCGTGGTACTCGGCGAGGAACCCCTTGAGGGCCTGGCCGTCCTTGAGGCGCGGCGCGCGCATGACCTGCACTTGGAGGTCGACGCGCCACGTGCCGGGCTCGATCTCGGTCTCCCATACGCGCTGGGTGCAGTCGACGCCCTCCCATTCGGTCACGAAATCCGAGGGGGTGCCGAGGTCTTCGGGCAGGTAGGTGAGGGCGAGGCCGTCGAGGCGCGATTCGGTGCCGCTGATCGTCATGCCGCGATCGTACCCATTCGTCCACGCGCGAAACCGGACTTGCGCGTCGCGGGTCGCGCGCGCCTGGATGTCCACATCGGGATGATTTCGTAAGTATGCAATGTCCTGTGGGTAAAAGATTGACTTCGCCCCTTGCGCGGCGTTGACATCCCATGATTCGATGATTCACGAGTGAACATCGCATTCGCGTGCGCCGTTCCCGCCCGTCCCCCTGAAACCGCCGGTCACTCCCCCACAGGAGCCTCCATGCTTGCAGTCAAACGCGTCTCGAAGCGCGCCCTCGCCCTCGCGGCGGCCGCCTCGCTCGCCGTCCTCTCCGTGATCGTGCTCGACGCCGCCCCCGCCGAGGCCGTGCGGCCCCCGGGCATCCCCTCGCTCTCCACCGCGCAGTCCGAACTCAACCAGCTCACCGTCGCGAACGAGTCGAACGGCGACTCCTACGACCGCGACCTCTTCCCGCACTGGTCCTCGGTCGGCGGCGGCTGCACCGCCCGCCAGTACGTGCTCAAGCGCGACGGCTCGAACGTCCAGACCGGCTCCGACTGCCAGCCCGACTCCGGCTCCTGGCAGTCCGATTTCGACAACGTCTGGACCTCCACGGTCTCCAACGCCACCGTCGACCACGTCGTGGCCCTCTCCGAGGCCTGGGCCTCGGGCGCGAGCCAGTGGAGCACCTCCGAGCGCCAGGCCTTCGCCAACGACATCAGCTCGCCGCAGCTGTGGATCGCCACGACCTCCATCAACTCCGCCAAGGGCGACAAGGACCCCGCCGAGTGGATGCCGCCGAACACCTCCGTGCGCTGCGACTACGTCAAGGCCTGGACGCACGTGAAGTACCTGTACGACCTCACGGTGAACGCCGCCGAGAAGAGCGCGATCCAGTCGCACTTCAACACCTACTGCTAGACGCGCGGAACGGCGGCCCGCTCAACGCGAGCGGGCCGCCGTTCCGTGTCGCCTAAGCGTTGACCAGGGAGATCAAACCGACCAGGAGCGCGAGCCCGCAGGCCACGAGCCCCAGGATCAGGCCGGTCGTCGCGATGCCCTTGCCCGAGACGCCGCCCTGCGCGTACCGGATCTGGCGCTTCGCGTACACGGCCAGGGAGACCGAGCCGATGCCGAAGAGCGCCGCGGACATGAAGAACGTGAGGCCCGCCCACGGGCTGAAGATCGCGCCGATCAGCCCGGGCACGGCACCGCCGATCCCCGCGATCCCGGCCACCAGCGAACCGATGGCCGGACCTGAAGGGATCGGCTTGAGCCGCGGGAACATGAGGGGAAAGCCGTCGACGAGGACAGGTGCGGGGACTGCCATCGGCTGCCAGACGGGCTGCATCGGCTGCATGGGATAAAGGTGCTGGTACTGCGGCTGCGGCTGCGGCTGCGGGTAGCCGTGGACCGGCGGAACGGGCGGCGCCTGAGGCGGCTGCTGCATGTGAGGTTGGTACGGGTCCTGCGCGGTCACGCCCCCAGACTAGCCGCCTCGAAGGGTTCTCGCGACCTCGGTGAAGTACTCGTCGACCTCCCTGGTGTCGTAGCCGCGCAACGTCAACTGGAAGCCGAGGTTCTTGAGGGAGTCGGGGTGCGGAGGCGCGCCGGCATCGGTGGCCTGCCTGATGCGGGCCACCGCACGGTCGACTTGGGCACGGTCGTATCCGCGGAAACGGACAGAGAAGAAGGGGTTCTCCATACGTCACAGTCTGCCAGGTCAACACCACGGAGTGGGATCGGCCCGCCCTAGATCAATTTTCGACGGTCGAAACAACTCGTAACGGCCACAAGTTAAGTGAGGAAACGCCTCACCCAATTCACTTGATGCCGAATTGTCCGTGAGAACGGGGCGACCAGAGCCGCGGCCGCATCCGCGTCGGCGTCCGAGACCGCCCCCGGCGCGAACGCCGCGGCGTTCACCAGCCGCGGCAGCGCCCCGACATCCGCCTCGAGCGCGGCCAGCCGCACCGCGGCCTCCTCCGCGTTCGCATGCGCGGGCACCCGCACACCCGCCCGGCCGGCCTCCGCCAGCACCTCGGCCCAGGCCCCCGCGACCCGCTCGGCCGGCGTCCCCTTCCGGAGCCGGCGCCGCCGCCGCAGGGCCCGCCTCGCCTTGAGCGCCAACGGGACGCAGGCCAGCAGCAGCGCCGCCGCCGCGTACCAGACCCAGCGCGGGATGCCCGCGTCCTCCTGCCCGGCCTCCTCGTTGAAGTCGCCGTCCTGCTCCAGCGCCTCGTCGTTGAAGTCCTCGGCCTCACCGCCGCCGCCCTCGGCCTCCTCAGGGCTCGGCGTCTCCTCCTCCATCTTCTCCAACGTGTCCTCCGGCGGAATCGGAGCGACCCCCGCAGCAGGCATCGGATCGAACCGGACCCACCCCGGCCCGTCGAACGCGACCTCCGGCCAGGCCTGGCCCTGCGCGGCCGTCACCGTACTGGCGCCCGAGGGCACGTCGAAACCGACCACCACCCGGCTCGGCAGGCCCGCCATGCGGGCGATCACCGCGTACGCGGAGGCGAAATGCTCCGAGGTGCCGCGCTGGCCGCCCGCCGTCACCGGGCTGCCGAGGAAGAACCCGAGGGCGGGCATGTCGTGGCCTGAAGGCGCGTCGGCGTCGAAGGCGTAGTGCTGGGAGAGGAAGTCCGCGAGCCCTTGGGCCCGTTCGAAAGGCGTGTCGTAGGTGGCGTTGATGTACTCGGCGATCTGGACCATGATCTCCGGGGTCCCGGGCGGGACCGCGACCGTGGTCGCGTCCGAGAGGTCGGGCCGGGCCGACTCGGCGCCGGCCGGATCGTTGCCCACGAGCGCGGCGTCGATGTGGAACCTCGTGCCCGTGGCGAGGCCGTCCGGGGTGAGCAGGCATTTCGTCTCGAGGTTCACGGCGATCGGCAGATCGGTGACGCCCGCGGGATCGGCGGGGGCCGGCACGAGCTTGCCGCCGAGCCCGATGATCTCGACGTCGGCCGAGTAGGTGGCCTCGCCCGCGCCCGGCACCACGGTGCCCGCGGTCCGGAAGTCGCCGGTGGACTGCCAGGTGGTGCCGTCGTACTCGGTGAGCACGGCGAGGCGCATCCACGCGTCCGCGCTCGTGTCCGCCTTGAACAGCTCCTTGTCGGGGGACTGCGCCCACTCGGCGATGCGCACGAGCGGGTTGAGGTCGATGTCGGTGAGCTGCGGCGGCTCCACGTACTCGCGCGGGTCCCCGGGGCTGGTCGTGACCAGCCGGGCCGCGGCCGGGCCGAGGACCGCGACCGCCGCGACCAGCACGGTGGTGGTGACGACCGCGCCCACGAGGGCGGGTGTGCGCGACGGCGCCTGGCCCTCAACCGTGGCGTCGCGGTCGGGCCGCCGCTCGGGCGGCGCAGCGGTCACCGCCAGGGCGACGGCGGCGAGCACGCAGTAGGCGATCGCGTAGAGCGGGCCCGCGTCGGCGTTCGGACCGACGAGGTACAGGCCCGCGCCGTACAGGAGCGTCGGCGGCAGGCAGCCCAGGAGCGTGCGGCCGTAGCGGATCGCGAACTCGCACGAGAGCGTCGCCGCGAGCCAGGTCAGGAAGACGGGCACGACCACGGTGTCGGGCACGGGCTCGACGGGGATGAGCGCGGTCAAGGTCCGCGGCACGGCGTTGACCAGCGCGTCGACCGCGGTCACGCCGAGCGGGTCGGTGCCGTCGCTCGTGAGGGCGATGGCCCCGAGCAGGTAGGCGGCCAGGCCCGCGGCCGAGACGCCGGGGGCGAGGAACGCGGGCCGGTTGCGCAGCGCGAAGCCGATCGCGAACGCCGCGAACGCGGCCCCGGCGACCAGGAGCAGGAGCATCCGGCCGTGGTAGACGCGCGCCGCCACGGTGCCGGCGACCAGGCACATGAGCGTGAGCGAGGCGGCGACGGCGGCGACGCGCAGGCGGTAGCGGGCGCGGCGCTGCCGCCTCTGGTTCGTGTTCGCCGTGCTCACAGCCGGGTCCCGCCGTTGTTCCAGGCCGCGGCGAACTGCTCGCCGTCGGCGGCGCGGATCGTGGGCACGCCCCCGGCGAGCGAGGCCGAGGTCGGGAGCCCGGTCGCCAGGTGCACGGCGATCACCGTGGGGTAGGCGCGCTTGAGGGTCGCGAGGCGGTCCGTGGGCGGCTCGGTGCCGGTGATCCACACGAGCGTGTCGCCGTAGCGGGCGGCGGTGAGGCGGGAGACGTAGGTGCTCAGCGAGTCCTTCGCGTCCGGGTTCAGCTCGGCGAGGAGGTCGCCGTAGGAGTCGCGGCCGGCCCCGGAGACGACCGCGCCGGAGGCGGGCACGAGCGCGGCGTGGTACTCGGCGCGGAAGCAGGCGGTGAGGACCGAGTAGGCGGCCTCGCAGGCGGCCTCGAACGGCGCGGCCCAGGGCTGCCCGGCCGGCGCGCCTTCGGCGGCCCAGGCCTCGGCGCGGTCGTCGATGGCAATGGCGACGGTCGGCAGCGAGGTGTCGAGGTGCTCTTTCACCATGAGCTTGCCGATGCGCGCGGAGGTGCGCCAGTGGACGTGCCGCAGCTCGTCGCCGATCACGTACTCGCGCAAGGCGTGGAAGGTGAGCGAGCCCTGCTCGACCTTGTCCGCGGTGCCTTCGAGGGAGCGGGCGAGGCCGTCCGGGGTGCGGGCGAGCTGGTGGAGGCGCGGGTGGATCCACAGGCGCGCAGTGGGGCCGAAGTTCCCTGCGGTCGCGGCGAGACCGAGGAGGTCGCGCTTGCCGATGCCGAGCGGCCCGGCGTCGACCACGCCGCGGCGCTCGGCCCGGATCTCGTAGCTCGCCCCGGCGCTCCGGCCCGGGCGCAGGCGTGCGAGGGGGACGGCGACGCGGCGCGTCTCGAGGCCGCTCCCGCCGTAGGCGTCGACGGCGCGGGCGTTCACGGCGCGCCAGCGGCCGGCGTTGCGCACGTTGAGGTGGATCGTGGCGGTGTGGCCCACGGAGATCCGGTCGGGGGTGACGGAGCGTTCGACTTCGAGGCGCGGCCTCGCGGCGATCACCGAGCCGGCGGCGACGCAGGCGAGCGCGGCGGCGGCGCCGAGGGTCGCGAACTCCGGGTAGCCCCAGACCCAGCCGGCGAGCAGCAGTCCGACCGCGGCGAGGGCGAGGGCGACCCCGCGTCCGGTGACCGGGACGGCGAGGGCGAGGTTCTGCACGCGCGACGCGGACCTCGAACCGGCTGCGGCGCTGCGGCGCCCGCGCCTCCGACGGGACAAAATGGACTTATCGACCTCGCCCGGTCCGGCTCCGGTGGCCTGACCGGTCTCGCTCATGCCGCCGAGGCCGGCAGCGGCACGGGCACCTGGTCGAAGGCGTCCGCGACGATCTGGGCACCGGTGATGCCGCGCATGGCCGCGTCGGGGGCCGTCTGGATGCGGTGCGAGAACACCGGTCCGGCGAGGGCCTTCACATCCTCCGGGATGATGTACGTGCGGCCCTGCGAGAGCGCGAAGACGCTCGCGGCCCGGGTGAGCGCGATGAGGCCGCGCGGGCTGACGCCCACGGCCACCTGCGGGTGGTTCCGGGTCGCGTTCGCGAGCTGCACGAGGTACGCGTACAGCGGCTCGGCGATGTAGACGTTCTTCGCCATCTCCGCCATCTGCGCCACCGTCTCGGTGTCGACGATCGGGGCCAGGTGCTCGGGGCTGCGCTGGTGCGTGCCGCGCAGGACCTCGATCTCCGCGGCCTCCACGGGGTAGCCGACGGAGAGCTTCACGAGGAAGCGGTCGAGCTGGGCCTCGGGGAGGCGGTAGGTGCCGTCCATCTCGACCGGGTTCTGGGTGGCCACGACGAGGAACGGCTGCGGCACCTGGTGCGGGTTGCCGTCCACGGTCACGCGGCCCTCCTCCATGACCTCCAGGAGCGCGGACTGGGTCTTCGGGCTGGCCCGGTTGATCTCGTCGGCGATCACGATGTTCGCGAAGACCGGGCCGGGGTGGAACTCGAAGGCGCCGCTGGACTGGTTGAAGATCGTCACGCCCGACACGTCAGAGGGCAGGAGGTCCGGCGTGAACTGGATGCGCCGCCACTGCCCGGAGACCGCGGCGGCGATCGTCCTGGCGAGCGTGGTCTTGCCGGTCCCGGGCACGTCCTCGAGCAGGATGTGGCCCTGGGAGAACATCGCCGTCAGCGCCAGCCGCACGACCTCCTGCTTGCCGAGCAGGACGGTGTCGACGGCCGCGGCGAGCGCCTCGAAGGTCGCCGCGAACTGCTCGGCATGCGCGGCGCCCAGCGTCACCGGCTGCTGCATGCGCTTAGGCACTCGCAGCGGATGGGTGTGCTCGGTGTCGTGCATGGGTTGTCATCTCTCTCGCTCGCTAACAGGCCGGGAGGTCGCCGGTGGAGTTCTTGTCCACGCCGTCGATGTTGATCCAGACGAAAGGAACGTACGCATTGGCAGCGTAGTCGATCTTGATCCACTTGTCGGAGTCGTTCTTGCCGGGGTGGTAGTCGTTGTTCCCGTCGCTCTCCTGGCCGCCTCTCGCGACGAACTTGCCGGTGGTCCAGCAGTAGGCCTTGTGCCGGTCGCCGGAGTGCGTCTTCCCGATCGAGTCCCCGTTGTTGGTCGCGGCGGAGTAGACGGCGATGCCGTCGGCGGACCTGCAGTACCTCGTGTCCATGCCCTCGTCGCAGCCGAAGTAGATCTGGCCGTTGACGACTGAGGTGCTCGCGGTGTAGTTGCCGGTGGTGGCGCTACCAGCCGGGTTGGTGATCTTCACCGTGTAGGTGTGCTCGGTCGAGGCCTTCAGTCCGTTCTGGGTGAGGCTGTCGCACGAACCTTCCGTGACGGGCGTCTGGCCGTCGCGGAGCAGCTGGCAGGTCGCTTCGCCGCCGCCGTCATCGGAGGTCAGGTTCAGGGTGATCGAGTCCGCGGTCGCCGAGTGGCCGCTGATCTGAACGGTCGGCTCGCTCATCGTGTTCGAGGTGGTCTCGGCGGGCGCGGACTCGCCGGCCTCGTTCACCGCGACGACCGAGACCGGCACCGTGGCGCCGTTCTCGATGCCCGAAACCCGGGCAGTCGTAGTGTTCCCGGCGACCGAGACGGTCTGGGCGCCGGCCCTGACGATGTACTCGGTGATGTCGCGGCCGTTGTTGGACGGCTGCTGCCAGGTCACGTCGATCGATCCGGCCGCATCGCTCGCGGTCTCTGCGAGGAGGCTGCTCGGCGCGTCGGGCACGTTGAACGGCGTCACCGAGTTCGACGGCGCCGAAGGCGACGAGGCCGCGGCTCCGGCGAGGGTCGTCACCTGGAACACGTACTGGGTGCCGTAGTCGAGCCCACCCCCTTCGGGAACGGTGAAGGAGGTCGAGTCGGACTGGCCGACCACGACCTGCGTCCCGGAGGCGATGGCCTCGACCTGGTAGCCGCTGACGTCGTTGCCCTGGCCGTTGGCCTCGTCCCATTTCACGGTGACGGTGCCGTCCTTGTTGGCGGTTGCCTCGACACTGCCGACCGGGTCGGGCACGTCGGCCGAGGGCGTGATCGTCGGCGAAGTGGCGCTGTCGCCCTGGCCCTCGGCGTTGTGGGCGGTCACGGTGAAGGTGTAGGGCGTGCCGTTGGTGAGGTCGCCGATCTCCAGGACCCGCTGGTCCGGGGCGATCTCCCAGGTCTCGCCAGCGCCTTCGATCGTGTACTTGGTGAGCGCGGAGCCGTTGTTCGGCGCGGCGTCCCAAGAGAGGTTGATGAGGCCGTCGCCGACCGTGCCGCGGAGGTTGGTGACCGCGCCGGGCGGGCCGATCTGGGGAGCGGACTCCTCGTCGCCCTCCTCGTCGCCTTCGTCGCCCGTCGCTTCCTCGTCCTCGGGCGGGGCGTTGCCGCCGAGGATGTCGTCGCGGTCCTTCTCGGCCTGCCGGGCGTTCCCGTCCGAGGACACGACCACGGCCGCGTTCGTGTTCACCGCGTTCGCGAACAGCGTGTCACCGGTGTGGTACATCTCCACCGGGCCGCCGCCCGCGTCGATCTCGATCCGGTCCAGCTCCTTGCCGTCCAGGTCGTACACCCACACGAGGCCCGAGGACCCGTCCGGCACATAGATCCGCTGATGGAACTCCACCGAAGCGCCCAGCAGGTTCGACGGGGCCGCCGCGATCGAGAAGTGCTTCGACTCCTCATCGTTCACCGTGATCACCGACGGCGGGTCCGTGACCGTGACCGAGGCGATCGTGCCCGGGCTGGTGTCCGCCGTCTCGGCCGGTCCGACCAGTTCGACATCGGTCACCGACTTGCGCCCATCCGAGCGCAGCGTCGTCATCTGCTTCGCCGTCGAGTTCAACACCGCCACACCGTCACCGAGCACGGTGAGCGCCAGCTCCTGACGCGGCTCGGCCACGACCTCGGTCGCCACCGTCTTCGCGCCCTGGTCCTTCGGCTCGATCTGCACGATCGTGCCCTCGCGCGGCACGCCGACCCACAACTTCCCCGACTTGTCGAACGCACCGCCGGTGAGCCCGGCCGGGAACTGCAGCGGATCACCGATCGCCGTAAGGCTGCTCGGATCCACCTGGTTCACCAGGCCCTGCGTCTGGTCGATGATGAACGCACCCTCATCGGCCAGCGCCAGGCGCACGCCCTCGCCGGGGGCCGTCTCGGCCGAGCCGGTCAGTTCGAGGGTGGAGAGGTCGATCGCGGAGACCTTGCCGGACGCGATCTCCCGCAGGAGGAGGTGTGAGTCGGTCTGGACGATCTGCACTTCGTTGCCGGCCGCGTCGGTGAGGGGGAAGCGGACGTCGGTGGCGGCGGTGAGGCCGTTGACCCGGGCGATCTCGCCGGCCGGGGTCGTCCACAGCCACAGGCTCTCATCCTCCAACTCGCTGTCGCGGCTGAACGCACCCGTGCCGAGCAGGGTCGCGACCAGCGCGCCCACCAGCACCACCGGCAGGCCTATCGCGATGAGCAGGCCCTTGACATTGAGGCGTCGGGCATCGACGTTGCGAATGGTCATAAGGGGGAAATCCTCTGCGGGGTCAGCTATGCCGGTTGTTCGGGGCGCGAGCGCCAGAAGGGCCCCTGGTGGTGCCTCGGGGGCGGCACACGAATCCGAGCCTAATTCGTCAGCGCAACTAGGACTAGGCTGCCATTGTCACAAGACGGTATCGGTCCGGGGTGGGCCAAAGTGGCCTGAGCGGGTCACGTTACCGATGCGTACGGCCAGTGCAAATGGTGTCCTGAGAACACAAAGCGGCGGTGCGTTGTACGCACCGCCTTGGTCGTCTGCCTGCCTGTTCTCGTTCGGCGACGTTCTGGACGCCGCCGATTGCCGTCTTCGCATGGGTCTTCGCTAGGCGGCCTCGCCGAGCTCGAGGACGCCGGCGCGGCGGGCGCGGGCGACGCCGGCGAGCGCCAGGATCTCCTGGGCCACGTGCGCCTCGGCGAGGTCGCCGGGGGTGTAGACCGGGGCGTCCATGCCCGCCATGGCCTCGCGGATCGCGAGCTGGGACTGGGTGAGCTTGCCGGAGGCGGCGATCACCGGGAGGCCCAGGCTCCGCAGGTGCATCGCGCCGTAGCGGGCTCCGGCGGCGTCGGCCGCGGCGAGGACCACGCCGTCGACGAGTTCGCGCACGAGCGGGTGCTCGAGGAGCGCGGAGGTTTCGGACTGGAGGATGCCGTCGGCGATCTCCATGACCACGGCGTCGACGTCGTGCGCGGCGGCGTGGTGGTAGAGCGTCTGGGCGAGTTCGGCGAGTTCGGGCACCGGGATGCCCGCGGTGGTCGGGTAGCCGCCGTCGGTGAAGTCGGCGGCGACGACCGCGCCGGAGTCGCGGAACATCCAGGGGTCGCCTCCGGCGCCGGTGCCGGTGATCTTGATGCCGGCGACGCGGCGGCCGCCGCGCGACAGGCCGCGGATCACGCTGGCGGCGGTGGTGGACTTCCCGGCGTTCATGGAGGTGCCGACGACGCACACCACGGGCGGGTGGTCGCCGAGGCCGAACGGGGCGAGGACGTTGTAGCGCCGCAGGTCGATCGGCACGCCTTCGCGGTCGGCGAGGATGCCGAGCGGCTCCAGACGGGTGGGCGGGCGCATGTCGCCGTGGCGCGAGAGGACCTCGCCCGCGACGCCGCCGGCGGCGACGAGGTCCACGGAGCTGCCGAGGACCTCGGGCACGCGGGACTCGTACTGGTCGGGCGCGTAGCGCTCGCCGAAGGCCAGGAGGATCTCGTCCCCGGGGTAGATGGCGGCCTTGCGGCCGTTGCCGAGCTCGAGCCAGTTGTGGTGGCCGATCGCGTCGACCCGTGCGGCCAGGATGTGGCCGGGTCGGGGCGCGCATCCGTCGACCAGGGTCAGCCCGGGTGATGTCAGGTCGACATTCCGGACCGCGTAGGCGACTTTGAGCCGCGAAGCGAGCTCAGCGGAGAACTCACGAATGCGCATGCACACTCCAAAAAGGACAGAAAGGGTCAGCGGGAGCACCCGCTTGAATGGAAGTACACCGGTGGTGCAGAACGTGACCACGGTGGTTTAGCGCAACGATCGCTGCGCTGTTGATGGACGAATATTACGGCCTGTGGTCGGGCTTGTAAAGAGTGGATCAGGTAAAACTGCGGCGGCGCCGGAGTGAACCTCCGGCGCCGCCGCAATTTCAGGGTCTACCTGCGAGAACTCACAGTTCGCGGGCCCTCCCGGCGACGTCCCCGATGACGATGACGGACGGGTGGTGCGCTTCGGTGACACCGAGGTCGGCGAGCACGCAATTGCGGACGGTCTGGTTCTTCGTGGTCGCGTTCTCCACGATGCGCACGGGCGTCTGCGGCGCCCGCCCGCCCTCGATCAGCGCGGCGGCGATCGCGGCGCGGTTCTTGACGGCCATGAGCAACACGATCGTGCCGTTCCCGGCGCCGAGCGCGGCCCAGTTGACCTTGCTCTGCGGGCCGGGCGGGACGTGGCCGGTGGCGACGGTGAAGTCGTGCACGACGCCGCGCTCGGTCACGGGGATGCCGGCGGCGGCCGGTCCCGCGATGGAGGAGGAGAGGCCCGGGACGACCTCGACGGGCACCCCGGCTTCGAGGCACGCGTCGAGCTCTTCGGCGCCGCGGCCGAAGACGAACCCGTCGCCGCCTTTGAGGCGCACCACGAACTTGCCTTCGAGGGCGCGCTCGACCATGACGGCGTTGATCTGCTCCTGCGTGGTGTGGCGCCCGTACGGGAGCTTCGCGGCGTCGACGATCTCGACGTCCTCGCCGAGCATGTCGAGCAGCTCCTGCGGGGCGAGCCGGTCCGAGACGACCACTTCGGCCTGGCGGAGCAGCTCGAGGCCGCGGAGGGTGATGAGGTCGGCGTCGCCCGGGCCCGCGCCGACGAGGGCCACGCCCGCGGGGCGGGCGGTGCGGCTGCGGGGGGCGTCGATGTCGCCGGTGCGCAGGCCCGCGGCGATCGAGTCACGGATCGAGGCGGCGCGGCGCGGGTCGCCGGAGGCGGAGACCGCCACGGCGACGCCGTCGAACTCGGTGTGCGCGAGCGTCCAGGCGTCGGAGGCCGCGGCGTCGTCGGCGCGCACGCACCAGGTGCGGCGGGCCTCGGCCTCGGCGGCGACGGCCGCGTTCACGTCAGGGGCGTCGGTCGCGGCGAGCACGAACCAGGCGTCGTCCCCGTCGCCCGAGCGCCACTCGCGCCGCTCCCACTGGATCTCGCCGGCGGCGGCGTAGTCGGAGAGCGTGGTGGTGGCCTCAGGGGCGACCAGTAGGACGCGGGCGCCGGCGGCCAGCAGGCGCGGCACCCGGCGGCCGGCAATGGAACCGCCGCCGACGACGAGCACCGACTTGCCCTGCAGCCGCAGCCCGATCTCGTAGACCGACACGTGTGCCTCCTCCAGCACTCCCCCGTTAAGACTCGACAAGCGTATGCGCGTTTCGTCGCGAGCATCTAACCGGCGGATTGCGAGCCTGTTACGCGAAACCCGCGATGCGCGATTCGGCCAGAGTTATGCGAGCTCGCATTGCGTTCGAGGCGTTCGGGAAAGCGGTGCCGGCCCTCGTGAGTTTTTTCACCTTGGGGCCCTCCATGTGCCCTAGGCTGGATATATGCGTGATCGACCCCGCCAGCACCGTGTGCCCGGACTGTCCGCACATGGGAGCGACGAACCCGGACCATCCGCCGAAGGCGTGTACGCGCTGCTGCGCACGAGCCTGCTCGCTGGGCTCGCGATCGCGGCCCTGGTGTTCCCGCTCGCCGCGATGGCCGGCTTGAGCGCGAAAGCCGGCTTCGACTCGATCGACACGCTCTCCGTGGAGGTCACCGAGACCGACCCGCCGCTGACCTCGTACGTGTACGCGGCCGACGGCGAGACGCTCGTGAGCCTCTTCTACGACGAGTTCCGCCGCCACGTCCCGCTCGACGAGGTCGCGCCCGTCATGCAGCAGGCCATGGTCTCCGCCGAGGACGCCCGGTTCTACACGCACAACGGCGTCGACTACCGGGGCATCGTGCGCGCCATGGTCGCCAACAACTCCTCCGGCGGGGTCGAGCAGGGCGCCTCCACGATCACCATGCAGTACGTGCGCGGCGCGCTCCAGCTCAACGCCGAGTCCATCGACGAGGTCATCGAGGCCACCGAGCAGACCGCCACCCGCAAGCTCCGTGAGGCCCGCCTCGCGATGGCCGTCGAGGAGCAGCTCACCAAGGACGAGATCCTCGAGCGCTACCTCAACCAGGCGTACTTCGGGCACAACGCGTACGGGATCTTCGCCGCCGCCCAGGTCTACTTCTCCAAGCACCCGTCCGAACTGAACCTCCAGGAGTCGGCGACGCTCGCCGGGCTCGTGCAGGCCCCCTCGGCGTACGACCCGATCACCTCCGACCAGTCGAGGGCGCTGGAGCGCCGCAACTGGGTGCTCGACCGGATGGTCGACATCGACTACCTCTCGCGGGGCGACGCCTCAGAGGTGCGCGGCCTGCCGATCGAGCTGGCGGTCTCGGACCCGCCGAACTCGTGCATCGGCATCCAGGGCACGCCGACCGAGTTCGGGTTCTTCTGCGACTACTTCCGCCGCTGGTGGCGGGAGCAGGACGCCTTCGGGGCGACCCCGGCCGAGCGCGAGCGCGAGCTGCGCCAGGGCGGGTACACGATCATCACCACGCTCGACCCCGAGCTGCAGAAGACGGCGAACAAGCACGTCAACAGCGCCAAGGGCCAGGAGTCGAGGCTCGCGCACGGCGCGGTGGTGATGGAGCCGGGCACGGGCCGGATCAAGGCGATGGGCCTGAACCGGACCTTCTCGTACGACCAGAAGCACAACGGCCCGCACTCGAACCCGTCCTTCGACCGCAAGGGCAACTACCCGAACACCGTGAACCCGGTGCTCGGCGGCGGCGCGGAGGGCGGCTACCAGGCCGGTTCGACGTTCAAGGTCTTCACGATGCTCGCGGCGCTCGACGCGGGCTACCCGCTGGACTACAACATCAACTCCCCCAACCGGGTGGCGACGAGCTTCGTCTCGGCGACCACGGCGTGCGGCGGCAGGTGGTGCCCGAAGAACGGCTCGGCCGCGATGGCGGGCACCCGCGACATGTGGTCCGGGTTCGGGATGTCGGTGAACACGTACTTCGCGCAGCTCATCGACCGGGTGGGAGCGGACAAGGCCGTGGAGATGGCCGAGCGGATGGGCCTGCAGTGGCGTTCCGAGGGCGACGCGTACTACGCCTCGGAGGAGCGGCGCTCGGGCTGGGGGCCGTTCACCCTGGGCGTCTCGGACGTGCAGCCGATCGAGATGACGAACGTCTTCAACACGCTCGCCGCCGAGGGGCTCTACTGCGAGCCGATACCGGCGATGCGCATCATCGACCCCCACGGCAAGGAACTCGACGCGGCCACGCCGCGCTGCCACCAGGAGCTGGACGCGGACGTGGCGCGGGCCGCGACCGACGCCGGCCGGTGCGTCACCGAGACCGAGCGCAAGGGCGCGCAGTGCGGGCCCTGGGGCACCTCGCGGGTCGTGGGCGAACTGGCCGGGAGGCCCGTGGCGGGCAAGTCCGGTACGACGGACGGCGACCGGGCCTCGTGGTTCCTGGGCTACACGCCGCAGTTGACGGTGGGGGCGTTCATGGCCGACCCGGACTACATCTTCAACCCGGTGGGCAAGTCGAACACGACCAAGTCGAAGGAGACGGCGGGGAAGATCTTCAGGGACGCCTTGAAGGGCGTGGAGGAGGTCAAGTTCAAACCCCCGTCACACGACATCATGTACGGGGATTGACCGCCTCGGACGACGCAGCGGCCTCCGGCTCACCGCCGGGGGCCGTTGCCGTTGCTTCGGCGTCCTCGGTGTCCATGTCGCGGCGCTCGCGGCGCGCGAGGACGACCCACCCGAGGGGGACCATGGCCGCGAACAGCGCCCACTGGACCGCGTACGAGTAGTTCTGCCAGTCCTTGAACGAGGGCGTCTCCAGGGCGGTGAAGCCCTCGGCCGGCTCGATGTCGGCGATCCACGCCGAGCGCAGCTCGTAGTCCAGGTGCGGGCCGAGCATGTCGATGCTCAGGCGGCGCGATTCGAGGTGCCCGCCGGTCTCGCTGACGCCGCCGCTGGACTCCTCGTACTCGTAGACGCGGCCGGTGACGGTGACCTCGCCGCTCGGCGCCTCGGGGTAGTCGGGGACGCTGCCGGTGTTCTCGGAGGGCACGAAGCCGCGGTCGACGAGGATCGCGGTGCCGTCCTCCAGGACGAGCGGCGTGACGATCTCGAAGCCGTTGAGGCTGTTGTTCGTCTGGGCGCGCAGCACGATCTCGTTCTCGGCGTCGTACACGCCGGTGGCCTCCACGAGGGTCCAGCGCACGTCGTCGTCCAGGCCCTCCCCGGGGGGCAGGGTCGCGTCGAGCGGTGCGGCCTCGCGGCTGTGCTCGATGACGTCGTTCGCGGCCGCCCGCTCGACCGCGCGGCCCCACTGCCACTGGGAGAGCAGCACGCACACGACCATCACGACCAGGCCCGCCAGCGTCAGCAGGAGCCAGCGAGGTGCGAGGACGAATCGGTACCGCTGCATCACGCCGCCGAGTCTAGACCCGCTCTACACTTGCGCCTCATGAGCGATGTAGTGAATGCGGTGCGCGCCGCCATGCCCGCGGTGCGCGCCGATCTGGAGGCCCTCGTCAAGATCCCGGCGATCGCCTTCGAAGGACTCGACCACGAGCCGGTCCGCCAGGGCGCGAACGCCGTCCAGCGCCTCCTCGAGGAGGCCGGCGCGGCCGAGACCCGCCAGCTCTCCCACGGCGGCGGGCAGCCGAGCGTGTACGCGCACTTCCCCGCCCCCGCGGGCCAGCCGACGGTCCTGCTGTACGCCCACCAGGACGTGCAGCCGGTCGGCGACCTCGCGAAGTGGGAGCAGCCCGACCCGTTCACCGTGGTCGAGAAGGACGGGCGGCTGTACGGCCGCGGCGTCGCCGACGACAAGGCCGGCGTGATGGCGCACGTCGCCGCGCTGCGCGCCTACGGCGGGAAGCCGCCCGTGGGCGTGAAGCTCCTCATCGAGGGCGAGGAGGAGTTCGGCTCCCCCACGCTCGAGGCGCTGCTGCGCGAGCACCGGGAACTCCTGGCCGCCGACGTGGTGGTCATCGCCGACTCGCAGAACTGGCGCACCGAGGTCCCGGCCCTCACCACGACGCTGCGCGGCGTCATCAACGTGTACGTGGAGGTCGCGGTCCTCAAGGGCGCGGTGCACTCCGGGCTCTTCGGCGGGCCGGTGCCGGACGCGCTGACCGCGCTGGCGCGGCTCGTGGCGACCCTGCACGACGACGCCGGCGATGTGGCCGTCGCGGGCCTGGTCACCGGCCGCAGCTCGGACCTCGACTACGACGAGGCGGCGCTGCGCCATGAGGCGGGGATGCTGCCGGGCGCCGAGTTCATCGGCACCGGGCGGCTGACCGAGCGCCTGTGGTCGAAGCCGACCGCCACCGTGCTGGGCATCGACGCGCCGGGCGCCGCGGAGTCGGCGAACGCGCTGCAGCCGCGGGCGCGCGCGAAGGTCTCGTTCCGGCTCGCGGCGGGCGACTCGGCCGCGAACGCGCTCAAGGCCGTCGAGGAGCACCTCCTGGCGAACGCCCCGTGGGGCGCCGAGGTCACGGTGACTCCCGAAGGCGGCCTTGGCGACCCGTGCTCGATCGACGCGACCGGCCCGTCCTACGACGCCGCGCGCGCGGCGTTCGCGGAGGCCTGGGACGGCACCGAGCCGGTGGAGATCGGCGTCGGCGGCTCGATCCCGATGATCGCCACGTTCCAGGAGCTGTTCCCCGAGGCCGCGATCCTGGTGACGGGCGTGGAGGACCAGTACTCGAACCCGCACGGCCCCAACGAGTCGCTCGACATCGCGATGTTCGAGCGGGTCTGCGTGGCCGAGGCCCTCCTGCTGGAGAAGCTCAAGCGCTAGCGGACGCGAACGGGCCCGGTCCTCATTGGACCGGGCCCGTTGCCGTGCGTCTAGAAGCCTTCGCGGACCTTCCGCAGCACCTTGGCGAGCGGGTCGCCCGAGGTCTGGAAGACGTGGCGGTACGAGTTCGCGGCGGCCTTGGCCTCGGCCGCGATCGACGCGTCCTTGTCGTCCTCGCGCTTCGGATAGTCGCCGGCGAGGTACTCGCGGTACTCGCCGTCGTCGATCCACGACTTGACCGCGGCCGCGCGGGCGACGGCGAAGTCGTGGCTGCGCTGCTCCAGCAGCATGAGCTTGAGGAAGCTGTCGCGAAGGTCCCCGCCGGTCTCGAACTCCTTGGCCTGCTCCAGGAACGCCGCAGTGTCCACATCGTGCAGATCGCCCCCGCCGGCGAGCTTCGCCATCACGCGGATGGCCGCGGCCGGGTCCTGCACCGCCAATACGCCGGCCCGGTCTGCCGAGAGCTCGGACTTGCGGCTCCACTCGTAGAGCGCGGCGGTGATGACCCGCAGGCCGACCACGCCGACCGGGATCCAGGCGACCGAGGTGGTGAGCCGCACCAGCACCATCAGCAGCGTGCGGTAGAGCCCGTGCCCGGAGAGGGCGTGGCCCAGCTCGTGCGCGAGCAGGAACTTCAGTTCGGCGTCGTCCAGCAGCTCGATCGAACCGGAGTTGATCACGATCACCGGCTTGTCGATGCCGATGCACATCCCGCCCAGGTCGGGGTCGCGCGTGATGTACAGCTCCGGCAGCTCCGAGGCGTCGAGCACGGCGCCCACCTGCTGGTAGGCCTCGTAGACGCGGGAGTACTGGTGGCGGTCGACGCGGATCGAGGAGCCCATGAGGCTCAGGCGCAGGGCCCGCTCGGAGACCATCCCGGAGACCTTGCGCAGGACGATGTCGAAGCCGCGCAGCTCCCGCAGTGCGACGAGCGCGCCCCGGTCGGCGGGGTGCTCCCAGGCCCGAGTCGATATGCCGCGCAGGATGACCGGCCCGCGAGCCTGGTCCCTGGCCTCGACCGGACCGCGTTCGCCCGGTGACTGGTCCTCGCTCATGCCCGCTCCTCACGGTTGGCTCTGGTGCAAGTGTGGCACGGCCGCGCCAGCGGCGGCGGCTGCGCGCGAACGGCACGGCCCCAGGCCGATCCGCGCCGCGGCGGCAGGCCGGTGCCGGATTTCACCCTGGAAGTCCGCAAGGGCCCCAAGCGGTCCGGACGCATAGCGGGCATTGCCGCCCACAAGGGGGCGAGATAACGAATCGGCGTCAACACGCCCTGCGGCGCTTGACACTCAGGCTCGCAAGGACTACTCATTGATGTGGGTCAGCAATTCCGGGGCGTCGTGGAGAATCGTTTGGGGTGTTCTTGCGACGCCCCGTATCCATGCCCTCTTCTGGACTCCCCGGTACCCTCACGGGCCGGTGCCCAGGTATTCTTGCGCTGGCGCGGCGCCCTGTGCGGCCCCGCCCGGCGCCCGTAGCTCAGCTGGATAGAGCACTGGACTTCTAATCCAATGGTCGCAGGTTCGAATCCTGCCGGGCGCGCCAGACTCGCAGGTAGCGCTCCTATCGACCAAGCCTGCACCGCCTCAATCCCCGCCTCTGGGGCCTTCGTGGCAACGCCCGTAGCAGACTTCGAACGCCGCCTAGTCGGATCCGCCCTCGGGGCCGGTCGGACTGGCGGCGCTCGGCCCTTCCGCAATCTCGACCCTGGTCCGCCATCCCTCGTTGCGGCCGATGATCTCCAAGACGGCGGTGGCGTCCTGCTCGACGCCGGTGGCGGGATCGACCACGGTGCAGGGAACTTCCAGGTCGTCGGCGACGACGAGGCCCTCCTCGTCGCCGCAGTCGGCCTCGAACACCACGCCGGTCTGCACCTCCAGCGTTCGGACGACGCTCTCGGCGACCTGCTCGCCAGTGGTCGTCATCGCGGGCGCGGGTTCGTCACCGCATGCCGCGAGCAGGGCGGCCGCGATCGCCGCCAGGGCGGGTGCGGCGAGGTGGTGTGGTCGCAACGTCGTGCCCCTTGTCCGATGTCCAGCCGAGGTGGCCCCGTTCCCGTGCGGTCGCGGGGCTCATCGCTGGACGTTAGCCGGGCCGTGCCCGCCTCAGACGATGTCCGACTGCTCTTCGTGGTACTTGACGCTTTCGATGCCGTCGATGGTCCTGAGCTTCACCGTGAGTTCGCCGACCTGGCCGCGGCCGGAGAGGACGAAGTCGGTGGTCCGCTCGTAGCCGTCGCCGTCCTCGCCCTGCATCTCGGTGACCTTGTACCCCTCTTCGGTGCATTTGGCGATCACCGCGGCCAGCGCGCCGGAGCTGGTGTAGCGGACCTGGAGGCGTCCGGCGTGCCTCGCGTGGTGGGCGAGGGCGTTCTCGACGGGGGCGAGTCCGGCGACGATGGCGAGCTGCGCGACGGCGACGGCGACGGCCGCCCAGTAGAGGCCGGCGCCGCAGGCGAGGGCGATGGCGGTGGTGGACCAGATGGAGGCGGCGGTGGTCATGCCGTGGACGATGTTCTTGTTGAAGAAGATGACGCCCGCGCCGAGGAAGCCGATGCCGGTGACGACCTGCGCGGCGATGCGGGCGGGGTCGACGCCGGCGGTGCCGGGCACGGTCTCGGGGAAGCCGAAGCGGCCGGCGAGGACGAACAGGCAGGTGCCGACGGCGATGAGGGCGTGCGTGCGCATGCCGGCGGGCTTGCCCTGCCATTCGCGTTCGGCGCCGACGACGAGGCCGAGCAGCAGTGCGAGTCCGAGGGGGCCGAGATAAGTCCAAGGGTCCATAACTCCCCGGGGTACCCCTTTCGGGCCTCGCGGAATCCCAGGTCAGGCCAGAAGGTCGGTCTCCCAGCCGTGTTCGCCGTCACCGGGGCCCGGCTCGCCTTTGACGAGGCGGTAGTGCTCGGCGGCGAGCGCGTCGTCGCCGAGTTTGTCGCCGAGGACGTCGAGCCAGTCGCCGGGGGCGATCTGGGTGGCGTAGGCGGCCATGGCCTCGCGTTTGCGGGCGGGGTCGCCGGTGACGCAGGCGTGGATCTGGTCGTCGGGGACGCCGAAGGGGAGGTCGTCGACGGAGGCGGCGTCGGCGAAGGGGTTGTCGGTGGCGCTGGCGAAGGCCTCGAACTGGGCTTCGATGATGCTGCGGGGCATGGTGGTCCAGTAGATCTTGCGGATGTCGTGGGGTGCGCCGAGCGCGGGGCGCCAGGCGGGGTCGGCGGCGAGTTCGGCGGCGCGCATGGCGACGCGGTGGGCCTGGATGTGGTCGGGGTGGCCGTAGAAGCCGTCGGGGTCGTAGGTGACGAGGACTTCGGGGGTGCGGTCGCGGATGAGCGCCACGAGGTCGGCGGCGGCCTCGTCGACGTCGGCGCCCCAGAACGCGCGCGGGTGCCGGTTGGAGGGCAGGCCCATCATGCCGGAGTCGCGGTAGCGGGCGACGCCGCCGAGGAAGTGGGTGTCCTGGACGCCGAGTGCGGCGGTGGCCTGCCGGTACTCCCAGTAGCGGTAGCCGCCGAGCTGGTCGGCTTGGTCTGCGGCGAGGCCGGCGAGGTGGGGGACGCGGACTTCGCCCTCTTCGCCGAGGGTGCAGGTGACGATGGTGACGTGCGCGTCGGGGCGGGCGGCGTAGTGGGCGACGGTCGCGCCGGTGCCGACGGTCTCGTCGTCGGGGTGGGCGTGGACGAAAAGGATCGAGCGCCTGCTCCGGTCAGGGCGGTGGGGGGTGACGGGTGGGCGGATGCCGCGTGCGCTCATGGGTGCAAGCCTAGCCAGCGCGGGGCCGTCCCGGTTCACTTGCGCCGCAGGAGACATGACAAGGCTTCAAATGAAACTTTGCAATCTACAGCCCCAGTCGGAATAATGCTCGCGATTGTGATGTACCCCATGGACTTACGTCACAGGTTCAGGGATATCCTGCGCTGATGACCACGACCGAAGACAGTGCCGTCTCGTCGCCCCGGGCCGCCATAGCCGCGCGGAACCTCCGGACCGACAACTGGCGGCGGGGCCCGATCCTGACGGTGCTCGGCATTACCGCCTGGGTCGCGTACGCGACGTTCCGGGTCTTCTACCAAGGCGACTACTGGGTCGCGGACTACCACTACCTGACGCCGTTCTACTCCCCCTGCGTCTCCGAGGGCTGCGTCCCCGAATCCGCCCACTTCGGACGGTTCCTCCCCGACCACCCGCTGATCCCCTACGCGGCGCTGAGCCTGCCGTTCCTGCTGGCGTTCCGGCTCACCTGCTACTACTACCGCAAGGCCTACTACCGGTCGTTCTGGCTCTCCCCGCCCGCGTGCGCCGTCCCCGACGGGCACCCGCGCTACACCGGCGAGACCCGGTTCCCGCTGCTGCTGCAGAACTTCCACCGCTACTTCTTCTACCTGGCCGTCGCAATCTCCCTGGTGAACACCTGGGACGCGGTGCTGGCGTTCCACTCCCCCGACGGCTTCGGCCTGGGCCTGGGGAACGTCATCCTGTGGGCCAACGTGGTGCTGCTGTGGTGCTACACCCTCGGCTGCCACTCCTGCCGCCACGTGATGGGCGGGCGGCTCAAGCACTTCTCGAAGCACCCGGTCCGGTACCGGCTGTGGACGTTCTCCAGCGCTCTCAACAGCCGCCACATGATGTGGGCCTGGATCACCCTGGCGTCGCTGGCGCTCACGGACTGCTACGTCATGGCCGTCGCCGCCGGCTGGATCACCGACCTCCGGTTCATCGGTTAAAGGGGCATGGGCATGAGCGACAACGACATCACCGAGGTCGAGCACCTGGCCTGCGACGTCCTCGTGATCGGCGCGGGCGGGGCGGGCCTGCGGGCCGCGGTCGAGGCGCGGCTGGCGGGCAAGAGCGTCATCGTGATCTCCAAGTCCCTGTTCGGCAAGGCGCACACCGTCATGGCCGAAGGCGGCGCCGCAGCCGCCATGGGGAACGTCAACGCGAACGACAACTGGCAGGTCCACTTCCGCGACACCATGCGCGGGGGCAAGTTCCTCAACAATTACCGGATGGCCGAGCTGCACGCCAAGGAGGCGCCGGACCGGATCTGGGAGCTCGAGACGTACGGGGCCCTGTTCGACCGGACCGCCGACGGCAAGATCAGCCAGCGCAACTTCGGCGGCCACGAGTACCCGCGCCTGGCGCACGTGGGCGACCGCACCGGGCTCGAGCTGATCCGCACGCTCCAGCAGAAGCTCGTCTCGCTCCAGCAGGACGACGAGGCGGTGGGCGAGAGCCCCGACCGGCTCCAGGTCATCGACGAGACGACGATCACCGAGCTGTTCACCGAGGGCGGCGCGGTCAAGGGCGCCTTCGGGTACCGGCGCGGCACGGGCCGGTTCATCGCGATCGCGGCCCCCGCGATCGTGCTCGCCACGGGCGGGATCGGGCGGTCCTTCAAGGTCACGTCGAACTCGTGGGAGTACACCGGGGACGGCCACGCGCTGGCCCTGCGAGCCGGGGCGAAGCTGGTCAACATGGAGTTCATCCAGTTCCACCCGACCGGGATGGTCTGGCCCCCTTCGGTTCGCGGCATCCTCGTCACCGAGTCGGTGCGCGGCGACGGCGGGGTGCTGAAGAACGCCGACGGCGTGCGGTTCATGTTCGACTACATCCCCGAGGTGTTCAAGGCGCAGTACGCCGACAACCCCGAGGAGGCCGACCGCTGGTACACCGACCCCGACCACAACCGCAGGCCCCCCGAGCTGCTGCCGCGCGACGAGGTCGCGCGGGCGATCAACTCGGAGGTGAAGGCGGGCAGGGGGACCGAGCACGGCGGCGTGTACCTCGACATCGCGTCCCGGCGCAGTGCCGAGTACATCCGCGAGCGCCTGCCGTCGATGTTCCACCAGTTCAAGGAGCTGGCCGATGTGGACATCACGGCGGCGCCGATGGAGGTGGGCCCGACCTGCCACTACATCATGGGCGGCATCGAGGTCGACGCCGACACGACCGCGTCGGCGGTGTCGGGCCTGTTCGCGGCCGGGGAGGTCTCGGGCGGCATGCACGGCTCGAACCGGCTCGGCGGGAACTCGCTCTCGGACCTGCTGGTGTTCGGCAAGCGCGCGGGCGAGTACGCCGCCGCGCACGCCTCGGCGACGGAACCTCCAGAGCTCGCTGAGGCGGCGATCGCGGCGGCCGTGGAGGACGCTTTGCGGCCCTTCGGGAACGACGGCGAGAACCCGTACGCGCTGCAGGACGCGATGCAGCAGATCAACGGCCGCCTCGTGGGGATCATCCGCCGCGCGGGCGAGCTCGAGGAGGCGCTGACCGAACTGGCGGCGCTGGAGGAGCGCATCGCGAACGTCACCGCGATCGGCGGCCGGGCCTACAACCCCGGCTGGCACCTGGCGCTGGACCTGCGGAACATGTACGTCTGCTCGGTCGCGACCGCGATGGCCGCGCTGGAGCGGGACGAGTCGCGCGGCGGGCACACCCGCGAGGACGCGCCGGGCATGGACCCGCAGTGGCGCAAGGTGAACCTGGTGGCCTCGCTCGAGGACGGCCGGGTGCGGCTGGAGCGCCAGGCGGTGCCGGCGATGACGCCGGAGCTGCTCGGCCTGTTCGAGCAGACGGAGCTCGCGAAGTACATGACCCCCGAGGAGTACCAGTCCTCGTCGACAGAGGAGGAGAGCCGATGAGCGAGAGGACCTTCCGGGTGTGGCGGGGCGACGCCGAGGGCGGCGGCTTCGCCGAGTTCGACGTCGAGGTCAACGAGGGCGAGGTGATCCTCGACGTGGTGCACCGCATCCAGGCCGAGCAGGCGCCCGACCTCGCGGTGCGGTGGAACTGCAAGGCCGGCAAGTGCGGCTCGTGCTCGGCGGAGGTGAACGGGATGCCGCGGCTAATGTGCATGACCCGCATGAACCTCTTCGAGGAGGGCGAGGCCGTGACCATCACTCCCCTGCGGACGTTCCCGGTGGTGCGCGACCTCGTCACGGACGTGTCGTTCAACTACGAGAAGGCCCGGCAGATGCCGGCGTTCGCGCCGCCGGAGGGCCTGGAGCCGGGCGAGTACCGGATGCAGCAGGTCGATGTGGAGCGCAGCCAGGAGTTCCGCAAGTGCATCGAGTGCTTCCTGTGCCAGAACACCTGCCACGTGGTGCGCGACCACGAGGAGAACAAGCCGCCGTTCTCGGGCCCGCGCCTGTTCATCCGGGCCGCCGAGCTCGACATGCACCCGCTGGACGCGCGCGGTGACCGCCGCGAGCAGGCGCAGGACGACCAGGGCCTGGGCCTGTGCAACATCACGAAGTGCTGCACCGAGGTGTGCCCCGAGCACATCAGGATCACCGACAACGCGATCATCCCGATGAAGGAGCGCGTCGCCGGGGACCGCTACGACCCGCTGGTGTGGCTGGGCCGCAAGATCTTCCGCAAGGGGAAGAGCGGGCAGCCGGGCTGACCGGCACTGCGCGACGAGGCCTTCGGCGATGCTGCGGGGCTGGCCGGGGATGGAGACCTCGAGGATGGCGTTCAGGCCGAAGCCGTCGCCGCCGTCCAGTTTGCCGATGCCGACGCTGGCCTGGACCTCGGAGGCGCCGAGGTCGACCTTCGCCGAGCGGGCGATGCTCTGGAGCGCGCTGTGGAAGCAGGCCGCGTAGCCGGCGGCGAACAGCAGCTCGGGGTTGGGGGCGCCGCCGGGGCCGCCGAGCTCGGGCGGCATGCGGACGTCGAAGTCGATGAGGCCGTCGCCGCCGGTGACGTGGCCGTTGCGGCCTTCGCCGGTCGAAACGGCATGGGCAGTGTAAAGCGCCTTCATGGTGTCTCCTTCTCACTCGGTGGTCTCGCGGGTGCGGATGGACTCGGTGAACTCGTTGAGCTTGTCGCGCAAGGCGACCAGCTCCTCATAGGACATCCCGGAGGCGCCGCCGACCACTTGCGTGACCTCGCAGCCGCGGCTCTCGAGCGCGGCCCCGGCCTCGGTGAGGTGCACGGTCACGCGGCGCTCGTCGCCGGCGTCCGCACCGCGGCGGCGCTCGACGAACCCGGCGGCCTCGAGCCGCTTGAGCAGCGGGGAGACGGTGCCGGAGTCGAGCTGGAGCGCGTCGCCGAGGGCGGTCACGGTGAGGCCGTCGGTCTCCCACAGCGCCATGAGGACCAGGAACTGCGGGTAGGTCAGCCCGAGCTGGTCGAGCATCGGCCGGTACAGGCCGATGACCGCGCGGGAGGCGGTGTACAGCGCGAAGCAGGCCTGCTCCCGGAGCCGGGGTGTCTTGTCCATGCACACGAACATAGCGCACAACTAAGTTGTGCGCAATCTAGTTGTGAGCCACTAGTCAATCGGGCCGAAGCGGACGTGCCGCCCGATCTCCCGCAGGGCGCCTTCGGGATCGGCGACCACCGCGGGCGGGAAGTTGCCGGTCATGAGCAGTCCGGCGAAGCCGTGGACGAGCGACCACGCGCCCAGCGCGCTCGCGTTGAAGTCCGGCGGCGCCCCGTCCGGCCCGGGCTTCGCATCCCCCGCGCCGCGCACGAGCGCGGCGCGCGAGCGGGCCTCGGCGCGGGCGAGGTCGGGATCGTCCTCATGGAGCAGTTCAGGTCGGAACATCGTCTCGAAATACGCCTTGTTGTCGATGGCGAAGCGCACGTAGGCGATCCCGACCTCGACGAAGTCGCCCGTGGCCGCCCAGGCGGTGTCGAGCGCGTCGGCGAAGCGGTCGTAGCCCTCGGCGGCGACGGCGGTCAGGAGCCCGGCCTTGTCGCCGAAGTGGTGGGCCGGCGCGGCGTGCGAGACGCCCGCCAGCTTGGCGACGGCGCGCAGGCTCAGCGCGCTCGGCCCGGTCTCGGCGATGGACGCCACGGCGGCGTCGATGAGGGCCCGGCGCAGGTCGCCGTGGTGGTAGCGATCGGTCACGAGAGCCACTGTAGCGCGGATCTTGACAGTGTCAAACACCACTGCGGCCACCGAGGCAACTAACTTGACACTGTCAAGACCGGGGCGTACGTTGGGTTCCACACCACACACGATTGGAAGCCCCTGATGTTCGAGTCCACTCTCGCCCTGAGCGACGCCTCCCGCATCATCGCCGGGATCGGCCTGCTCACCATCGTCACCATCGAGTTCGGCGGCATGTTCCTGCTCAGGATCGCCGCAGGCAAGGTCCCGCTCACCGACTTCCAGAAGTCCTTCTCCCGCGCCGGGCACGCCCACGCCGGCGTCCTCGTCATCCTCAGCCTCGTCAGCCTGATCCTCGCCGACGCGACCGGCCTCGACGGCTTCTGGGGCTGGACCGCCCGCATCGCGATCCCCACCGCCGCCGTCCTCATGTCCGGCGGGTTCTTCGCCGCCATGGCGGGTGCGGGCCGCACCGCGCCGAACAGGTTCATCGCGATCGTCCTCGTCGGCGCCGCGAGCCTCGCCCTCGGCGTCGTGACCCTCGGCATCGGCCTGCTGCTCGCCTGACAGAGCCGGGTCCCGCGCCCCGGCCACGCCGAACCAGCCGCCCGGCCCCCGCCGGGGCGTGGGCCCCCACTCCATCCTCGCGCGCGCCGTGCAACGGCGCCACGGGCCCGCCTAGACTTGACCCTCGTGAAACTCAGCATCGGTATCGTCGGCCTGCCCAACGTCGGCAAGAGCACGCTGTTCAACGCGCTGACCCGCTCGGAGATCCTCGCGGCGAACTACCCGTTCGCGACCATCGAGCCGAACGTCGGCGTCGTCGCCGTCCCGGACGCCCGGCTCCCGAAGCTGGCCGAGGTCTACGACTCGGAGAAGATCCTCCCCGCGACCGTGACCTTCGTCGACATCGCGGGCCTGGTCAAGGGCGCCTCCGAAGGCGCGGGCAAGGGCAACAAGTTCCTGTCCAACATCCGCGAATGCTCCGCCATCGCACAGGTCGTGCGGGTCTTCGAGGACGGCAACGTCACCCACGTCGACGGCCGCGTCTCCCCGATCGACGACATCGAGACCATCAACACCGAGCTGATCCTCGCGGACCTCCAGACCATCGAGAACGTCCTGCCGCGCCTCGAGAAGGAAGCGCGCATGGACAAGACCAAGGCCCCGAAGGTGGCCGCGGTCAAGCAGGCCCAGGAGGTCCTCGACGGCGGCAAGACCGTGTTCGCCGCCGGCCTCGACACCGAGCACCTCTACGACCTGCACCTCTTGACGGCCAAGCCGTTCATCTACGTGTTCAACGTCGACGAGGACCAGGTCGGCGACGAAGCGCTGGCCGCCAAGCTGCGCGCCCTCGTCGCGCCCGCCGACGCGGTGCTCCTGGACGCCAAGTTCGAGTCCGAACTGGTCGACCTGGAACCCGACGAGGCCCGCGAGATGCTGGAGTCCACCGGCCAGAGCGAGCCGGGCCTGGACCGCCTCGCGAGCGTCGGCTTCCACACGCTGGGCCTCCAGACCTACCTGACCGCGGGCCCGAAGGAGACCCGGGCGTGGACCATCCCGCGCGGCGCGACCGCCCCCGAGGCCGCCGGCGAGATCCACACCGACTTCCAGCGCGGCTTCATCAAGGCCGAGATCGTCTCCTACGACGACCTCATGGAGGCCGGCACCATGCAGGCCGCCAAAGCCGCCGGCAAGGTCCGCATGGAGGGCAAGGACTACGTCATGGCCGACGGCGACGTGGTCGAGTTCCGCTTCAACGTGTAGACCTCGCCACTTCCGGGAACGCAGACCCCGTGCGCGGCAGCGCCTTCGGGCTCCGAGGCACGGCAATCCCGCCGTGCCCAGGTTTAAACACGCCTTTCCTTGAGCACTAAGGAATCTGACGCCGCGACGTTCGGTCGCGGCGTCTTCGATTCGGAGGTGGGCCATGCAGCGTGAGCCGAGACAGCGGGAAGTCGCGGTCGTGACCGGCGGCGGGCAGGGCATCGGCAGGGCGATCACCGAACGGCTCCTCGGCGACGACCGCGCGGTCGTCGTCATCGAGCTGCACGACGAGCAGCTCGAATGGCTCGACGAGGCCATCAGCGAGAGCCGGGCCTGGGTGGTCGTGGGCGACGCGGGCGACGACGCCGTCGCCGCGCGGGCCGTCGCCGCCGCCGAATCCCTCGGCGCGCTCACCGGCTGGGTCAACAACGCCGCGGTGTTCCGCGACGCCTGGCTCCACGAGGCGGGCGGTGCGGCCGTCGCGGAGCTGGTCCGGCGCAACCTCCAGCCGTGCCTGGCCGGGTCGGCCGCCGCAGTGGCCGCGTTCCGCGTCCAGGGTGTCCCCGGGAGCATCGTCAACATCTCGTCCCATCAGGCGCAGCGGGCCGTGCGCGGAGCGCTGCCCTACGCGACCGCCAAGGCCGCGATCGAGGGCCTCACGCGGGCGCTGGCGGTCGATTACGGCCCTTGGAACGTGCGGGTGAACGCGCTCGCGCTCGGGTCGGTGGCGACCGAGCGGCTGCGGGCGCTGGAGGACTCCGGTACGGCCGTGTACGCGCAGGTCGAGGCGGCCATGCAGGAGCTGCATCCGCTCGGCAGGGCGGGCGAGGCGGGCGAGGTGGCCGACACGGTGGCGTTCCTGCTCTCGGAGCAGTCGTCGTTCATCAGCGGCGCCGTGCTGCCGGTCGACGGCGCCCGCTCGGCGCAGGGCCACGACCCGGAGGCCGTGGTGCCCTCCTGAGAGGGCGCGGCCATGCCGTGAGCGTGCCGCGCCATTCGCGTCAGTGCAGGCGTGCCCGGGCATGAAGAAGGCGGACCGGCGGGGAGGTGGGGTCCCCGGCGATCCGCCGTGCGGTTCGGGTCATTCGCCCCGTCTGAGCCAGCGGAAGCGGCCCTTGGAGCTCGGGTCCTGCTGTGCCGCGAGCTCTCCTGCGATGGTGATGTAGGCGGTCTCGACGCGGCCCGCGAAGGTCACGTCGGTGAGACTGAACCCGCCTTCGCTGGCGAGCACGATGAGCGTGGCTTCATCGGTGCGCGAGACGTCCGGCCTGACGCCGAGCGTGTCGGCGAAGATCTTGATGTGTTCGGCGAGCTCCGCGTGCTGGGAATCGTCGAGCGGCAGCGACCGCGACAGGCGGCCGGCATCATCCGCTACCCAACCATTGAGCTCCCTCAGTGCATCCAGCAGCACGTTGTCGTCTTGCTCCGTTCTCCCCATATGGCACCGTCGCCATTTCGTCCTGGCCGCGACCGGCAAAGCGGTGCCCTGCCTAGGCAGGGCGGCGGCCGATCAGTAAGGTGGTCTGATTCGGCTCCGACGGACACGGGGGCTTCGTGTCTGAATTGTCGCCGGATCTTTATCGTTTCTGAACCGAGTCTTGCGCGTCTCCCAGTTTCTGTCCAGACCGGCAAATGGGATTAATCGGTAATACCGGCTTCCGCGGGACAGTTCTTGTCTGGTTTTGTGCTGGTGGACACGATTCCTGACCGTAGGGGCGACGCAACATCATCCGAACGTATGAACAACACGTTGCTCACTAGTGATCACTGTTCGTAATCTGACGCGCGAAAGATAACGAAACGCCCTCAAACCGGCAACGGCCGCGAAGCCTGGACGACACCGCGGCGCCGATAAGCTCTTGCGGTGAACGAACCGCGTCCTGAGCCGCCGAGGGTCGTCGTCGGCGCCGCGATCCGCGCCGGGCACCGCATCCTCGCCGCCGCCCGCGCCTACCCGCCCGAACTCGCCGGGCTCTGGGAGTTCCCCGGCGGCAAGGTCGAGCCGGACGAGACCGAGGCCGAGGCGCTGGCGCGCGAGTGCCGCGAAGAGCTCGGCGTCGAGATCGCGGTCGGCGAGCGCGTGGGCGGCGATCTCGCGACCGGCAACGGGAGGTACCTGCTGCGGGTCTACTTCGCGGACCTCACCGAGGGCGAACCGCACGCCAAGGAGCACGCGGAGCTGCGGTGGCTCGCCCCCGGCGAACTCGACTCCGTGCCGTGGCTCCCGGGCAACCGCCCGGCCGTCGACACGCTCCGGGAGCTGCTCTCCTGAACCGCCTCTAGAAGCCGCCCCTAGAAGAAGGTGTGCACCGCGTCGACCACCAGGCCGGTCTCGTCGTCGACGACGGGGATGAGGCGCCACTTGTCGAAGGCGGTGCAGGGGTGGGAGAGGCCGAGTTCGACCACGTCGCCGACGGCCAGTCCTTCGGCGCCGGTGAGGTGCAGGTGCTGGTCGCTGATCTGCGGGCACCGCGCGGCGGTCGCGTCCCATGCCCCGCTTCCGTTATGTCGCAGCGGGATCGGAAGGTCCTGGTCGAACGGGAGGTCGCGGCGGCCGGCGTCGAGGATCGCCAGGCCGGGCTCCGGTCGGGAGAGGACGGTCGCCCGCGCGCGCAGTGCGGGCAGCAGGACCGGTCCGTCGCCGCCGCGGGCCACGGGGGTGGTGCGGGCGTAGCAGCCGTGGTCGTGGACGAGGTAGGAGCCCGAGCGCAGGAGCACTTCGGCGCGGGGGGCGAGCGGGCCGAGCACGGCGGCGACCCGGTCGAAGTAGGCGCTGCCGCCGGCGCTGACGACCGGCCTGTCGGTCTCGAAGTCCAAGGCCGCGAACAGGGTCGCGAGGTCGCCGAGGTAGTCGTCGACGGCCGCCAGGTCGGCCGCGCCGGTCCCGGAGGCCACCGCGCCCTCGTATCCAGCGACGCCCGCGAGCCGCAGGTTCGGGGCGGCTTCGACACCGGCGGCGACCTTGAGCGCGGCCTCGATCCCCCGCGCCCCGGCCCGGCCGCCCGTCGCGCCGAGCTCGACGAGTACGTCGATCGACGTAGCCGCCGCCTCCGAAACCCTGACTTTCGGCACCTCGGAATCGGAAAAAAGACACATGCGGGCCCCTTCACCGGCCCATAGGCTTAGTCGGACGGCCGCGGCAGGGTCGGCGATCTCGTTGGCGATGAGGATCCGGGGCACGCCGAACCGGTGGGCCACACCGGCTTGGAAGAGGTTGGCGACGGTGATCGCGGCGGCGCCGGCATCGAGCTGGCGCCGCCAGAGCTGGGGGGCCATCGTGGCCTTGCCGTGAGGGGCGAGCGAAAGGCGCCGCTCGGCGCACCAGGAGGCCATGGAAAGGAGGTTGTGCTCAAGGGCCTGCGCCGAGAGCGTCACGACGGGGGTGGGGAGGGTGGGGGTGGGGGGCCCCGAAGCGATCCACTCGGCGATCGTCAGGCCGTGAGCCGAGGCCGGAACGCCCTTGTGGCGCCAGTCGAGGACCTCGTCGTGGAGGGCGCGCAGCCGGGTCTCGTCCATGGCCCACCTCCTTAATTGGAATGTATCTTTACTATATGACCGAGAAGATCGCGATCCACACCACGGCCGCCCCGGCCCCCGCCCACGCCTTCCCCCAGGGCGTCCGCAAGGGACCGCTGCTCGCCGTCTCCGGCCAGGGACCCGTCGATCCGGCCACCGGCGCGTACCTCCACCCCGGTGACGTGCGGGCCCAGACCCGCCGCACCCTGGAGAACGTCGCCGCGATCCTCGAAGCCGGCGGCGCCGGCATCGGCGACGTGATGACCCTCCGGGTGTACCTCGCCGACCGCGCCGACTTCGCCGCGATGAACGAGGTCTACGAGGCGTTCCTGACCGAGAAGACCCCCGCGGGCGTGCCGTTCCCGACCCGCACCACCGTGATCTGCACCCTCCCGAGGGCCGAGATGCTGGTGGAGATCGACGCCCTGGCCTGCATAGACTGACGCTCCGTGCCGAACGAGGGAGGGCGCCGAGTGGCCGCAATGGACATCGTGATCCGGGGAGCCGAGGTCGCCGACGGCACCGGCTCGCCCCGGTTCCGCGCCGACGTCGGCGTCAAGGACGGCCGCATCGCGGCCATCCGCGCCGACCGTCACGACAGTGCTCGGCTCGACCGTGCCCAACACGACAGCGCCCAGCTCGACGGCGCCCGCGTCATCGACGCCGAAGGACTCGTCCTCGCCCCCGGGTTCATCGACATGCACGCCCACTCCGAGCTCGCCGTCCTCGCCGACCACGACCACCTCGCGAAGCTCGGCCAGGGCTGCACCCTCGAAGTGCTCGGCCAGGACGGCCTCTCCTACGCGCCGGTCGACGAGACCACCGCCCCGCAGATGTGGGAGGCCATCGCCGCATGGAACGGCCGCCTCGACGTCGACTACGACTGGCGCACCGTCGGCGAGTACCTCGACCGCCTCGACCGAGGCATCGACAACCGCGGCATCCCCACCAACGCCGCCTACCTCGTCCCCCACGGGACGGTGCGGATGCTCGCCATGGGCTGGGACGACCGCGAACCGACCCCCGCCGAACTCGAGGCCATGAAAGCCCAGGTCGCCCAAGGCATGGAAGACGGCGCGTTCGGCCTCTCGGCCGGGCTGAGCTACGCGCCGGGCATGTACGGCAAGACCGGCGAGCTGGTCGAATTGTGCAAGGTGGTCGCGAGCTACGGCGGCTACTTCGGCCCCCACCAGCGCAGTTACGGCGCGGGCGCGATGGAGGGCTACGCGGAGATGATCGAAATCGGCCGCGGGGCGAGCTGCGCCCTGCACCTCGCCCACGCCACCCTGAACTACGGCGTCAACGAGGGCCGCGCCGCCGAACTCCTCAAGCTCGTCGACGAAGGGCTCGACGAAGGGCTGCCGATCAGCCTCGACACGTACCCGTACCTGCCGGGCATGACGATGCTCGCGGCGCTGCTGCCGAGCTGGTCGGTCGCCGGAGGCTACGGGGCCCTGACCGAGCGGCTCCGCAGCACCGAGCTGCGGGCGCGGATCATCCGCGAACTCGACGTCGAGGGCACCGACGGCGCGAACGGCGTCCCGGTCGACTGGTCGAAGATCGAGATCGCCGGGGTCGCGAAACCGGAGCTGCGCGACCTGGTCGGCCTCCGCGTGAGCGAGGCCGCCGGGGAGCGGCCCGCTTCGGCGTTCTTCCTCGACCTCGTCGAGCGCGACGAGTTCGGGACCGCCTGCCTCATGCACGTGGGCAATGAGGAGAACGTCCGCGCGATCATGCGCCACGGCGTCCACACCGGATCGACCGACGGCGTGCTCGCGGGCGACAAGATCCACCCGCGCGCCTGGGGCTCGTTCGCCCGCTACCTCGGCCACTACACCCGCGAACTCGGCCTCATGGGGATCGAGGAGTGCGTGGCCCACCTGACCGGAAGGCCCGCAGCGGTACTCGGGCTGAACGACCGGGGCCTCGTGAGGGAGGGCTTCGCGGCGGACCTGGTCCTGTTCGACCCGCAGACCGTGGACGCCCGCGCTACGTTCGCCGAACCCAGGCAGCAGGCCGCCGGCATCCCCTACGTGTTCGTCAACGGCGCCTTGGCGATCGAGGACGGGCGGCGGACCGACGCCCTGTCGGGCCGTTCGATCCGCCGCCCCTCGCTCACTCGCTGAGGAGGCCGGGTCACCCCTGCGCCGCGACGGCGAGGTCCTCCCAGTCGGCCCAGGTCTTGAGCCGGTCGGCGTAGGCCTGCTGGACCATCGGGTAGAAGCCGGTGCCGAACAGGATCCGCACGGGCGGGTCGTCGTGGTCGGCGAGGGTGAGGAGCGCCTGCGCGGCGGCGGCCGGGTCGCCCGCGGGCTGCTTGCCCGCGAACCCGGCGAGGCGTTCGCGCAGGGCGTCGTACGCGGGGAGCTTCTCGGCCATGTGGCCGTTGTTCATCGGGTCGGGGTTCTCACCCTGCCGGGTGGCGAACCCGCCGGGCTCGATGATGGTCACCTTGATGCCGAACTCGGCTACCTCCTTGGCGAGCGCCTCGTTGAAGCCTTCGAGGGCCCACTTGGAGGCGCTGTAGGCCGCGCCGAGCGGGACGGTGATGAGGCCCGCGGCCGAGGAGAGCTGGAAGATCCGCCCGCTGCCCTGCTCGCGCAGGTGCGGCAGCACGGCCTGGACGACCCAGGCGGCGCCGAACACGTTGGTCTCCATCTGGTCCCGCAGCTCGGCCTCGGAGAGCTCTTCGACGGCGCCGATCTGCGCGTACCCGGCGTTGTTCACGACCACGTCGATGCGCCCGAAGTGCCCGACGGCGCGCTCGACGGCCGAGAAGACCGCGGCCCGGTCGGTGACGTCCATCGCGAGGGGCAGGACCGCGTCGCCGTACGTCTCGACGAGGCCGCCGAAGCCCTCGACGCCCCGGGCGGTGGCGGCGACCTTGTCGCCGCGCGAGAGGGCGGCTTCGACGAACTGGCGGCCGAGGCCGCGGGACGAACCGGTGACGAACCAGACCTTGCTCATGGTGGTGTCTCCTTCTGCATCAGTGGATGACGTGCGTTCGGTACTTGAACCGGACGGGCGCCGAATCCCTGACAGAAGGCCGCTATGAAGCACGACACACACCGTTCGACGGCGTCGCGACGAGGTGCGGCCGCCCCGGGAGGGGTGGCATCTGAACGGCGGCTCGTTCGAGTGCGGTGCCGCTCCCCGGACTCGGCGGGAGCGTCGTCTTTCCGAGGGCGGCAGCCGGGTCGCGCCGCTGGCCCCCGGCAGGCTGAGGGGCGGCGGAACGGAGGCTTGCCCCCTCTTCCGTTCCGCCGCCCCGGTCTCGCACCGGCGCCCCGCCACTTCGGCACGGCACCGGCGCCCCGCCGAGACGACTGCGCCGATGCTCGCGAAGCGGGCTTCGGCGAGCGGCGCGCCGGACGCCTTTCACTGCAAGCCGATCGCGTCGAGCCGCCTACTTCAGGCCGGAGGTCGAGAAGCCCTGCACGAAGAACCGCTGGAAGAACAGGAACATCAGCAGTACGGGCAGGATGAACATGGTGCTGCCGGCCGCGAGCAGGTTCTGGATCGGGAAGCCCTTCTCGTTGACGTATCCGGCGGTCATCTTCACCGCCAGGGTCGTGGTCTCATCGCTGAGCAGCAGGCTCGGGGCGATGAAGTCGCCCCAGCTGGCGGTGAAGGTCAGGACCATGCAGGCGGCCAGGATCGGTCCGGACTGCGGGATGAAGACCTGCCAGAAGATCCGCACATGGCCGCACCCGTCGAGGATCGCCGCCTCTTCCAGCTCCTTCGGGATGCCCGCGAAGAACTGGCGGAACAGGAAGACCATGAACGCGGCGCCGCACAGGCCCCACAGGATCCACGGCACGTAGGTGTCGACCAGCCCGGCCTTGGCGAACATCAGGTAGGTGGGGATGAGCGTGATGATGCCGGGCATCATCATCGTGGAGATCAAGAGGCCGAACCAGAACTTCTTGCCGGGGGCCGAGAGCCGCGCGAACCCGTACGCCATCCACGCCGACGAGACGGTGGTCAGCACCGACGTGATCGTGGCGAGGATCAGCGAGTTGCGGGCGTAGCCGAGGTAGTCGATGAAGGTCAGGGCGTCGATGTAGTTGTGCCACTGCGGGGTCGCGGGGAACAGCTGGATCGGGAAGACCGAGAGCTCGTCCGGGGCCTTCAGCGAGGTGAGGACGAGCCAGCCGAGTGGCCCGGAGAAGATCACGGCGAGCGTGATCAGCGTGAGGTACAGGGCCGTGAGGCGGGCTCGGCGCGCGATGTCGACGTTCATCAGCCCTCCTTCCGCTCGGTGGGGTCGACGCCGCCGTAGAAGACGGCGCGGTTCCCGATCTTGAACACGATGCCGGTGATGAGCAGGACGAACAGGAACAGCACCCACAGCAGGGCCGAGGCGTACCCGAAGTGGCTCTTGGCGAAGTACTCGGCGTAGACGTGCACCATGAACAGGTAGTTGCCCTCCGGCACGGCCGTGACCGCGGCGGGGCCGTTGACCGGTGCGAGCAGCAGCGAGGGCACGAAGACCTGGAGCGATCCGATGACGCCGGTGACGACCTGGAAGAAGATGATGGGGCTGAGCAGGGGCAGGGTGATCTTGAAGAACGAGTAGGCCGGACTCGCGCCGTCTACTTTGGCTGCTTCGAGGAGTTCCCTCGGCACGTCCTGCAGGGCGGCGAGGGAGATGATCATCGAGCCGCCGACGCCCCACAGGATCATCAGGATGAGCACGAAGCGGGTGTACGGGTCGGCCAGCCACGAGACCGGTTCGCCGCCGGCGGCGCCGACGACGGCGTTGGCCGCACCGGCGTTCTTGTCGAAGATGATCTTGAAGGTCAGTGCGGCGGCCACGCCGGGCACCACGGCCGGCAGGTAGAACAGGGCGCGGAAGAGCGTCCGGCCCTTGAAGTCGCGGTTGAGCATGACCGCCATGACCAGGCCGGCGGCGACGCCGGTGGGCACGGTGGCGAGCATGAAGATCCCGGTGCGCCCGAGGGACGCGAGGGTCTGCTGGTCCTGGAAGACCCGCACGTAGTTGTCGAGTCCCACATAGGACCAGTTCGGTGAGAGCCCGTCGGTGTTGGTGAGGCTCATCCAGAACGCGTAGCCCAGCGGGAACAGCGTCAGGAGCACGAACCCGGCGATCCATGGGCCGACGAACAGGTAGAACGTCCGCGTCCGCTGCCCGGCCCGGCCCCGGGTGCGGCGGGGCCGGGCCGGTGCCGCGGGGGGCGTCGCTCGCGACGCCGGCAGCGTCGCGGTCACTTCACCAGCTCCTTGCCTTCGTCCAGGAGCGCCTGCATGTCGGTGTTGAGCGTGTCGGCCAGCGCGCCGGCCGAGACTCCTTCGTTGATCGCGTCGGGCAGGTACTGGTTGAGGACCGCGTCGAGCGCCTCGACCTTGACGTACGGGGAGAAGGACAGGACCTTGAAGTAGTCGGCTTCGGCTTCGGCGGCGGCGAGGGCCTGCTCCTGGGCGGGGGTGCCGGTGGGGAGGTCGGCGCGGAGGGAGAGGAGGCTCGGCAGGCCCCATCCTCCGGCGGCGCGTTCTTTGGCCGGGTCGCCGCCCATGAACCATTCGAAGAGCCGCCAGGCGTCGTCGTGGTGCTTGGAGGCCTTGGGGATCCAGTAGCCGGTGGCGCCGAAGCAGGGGCTGATGCGCTCGCCGCCCATGGTGGGGGCGGGGGCGAGGCGGGACGTCGCGGCGAGTTCGGGTTCGGCGGCGATCGCGCCGCCGAACCAGTAGCCGGACCAGGTCTGGGCGAGGCGTCCGGTCTGGTAGGGGGGCCAGTCCCAGCCGTCGGGGTTGGGTTCCACGGGTGAGAATCCGACTTTGGCGCGGGCGTATTCGAGGTACCAGGTGAGCGTCTGCTGCGCTTCGGGCGAGGAGAAGTCGACGGTGCCGAGGTCTTCGGAGAGGAGGCTGCCGCCGGCGGAGGCGGTCATGTTGGCGAGGCTGATGAACAGGCCGAGGCCGCCGGCGGAGAGGCCGTAGACGGTGGTGGTGCCGCCGTCCTTCTGGGTGAGTTCTCTGCCCATGTCGAGCCATGCGTCGTAGGTGACGGGTTCGGTCTCGGAGGGGTAGGCGAGGCCGGCGGCGTCGAAGAGGGCGGTGTTGTACCAGAACATGGCGTCCTGGGAGTAGTCCTTGGCCATGCCGTAGCGGGGGCCTTGGCCTTGGACGGTGCCGTCGTAGCGCCAGACGTCGTTGACCGGGTCGAGGTCGTCCGCTTTGAGCAGTTCGCTGGAGGCGAAGTAGTCGTCGAGGTCGAGGGCGAGGTCGCGGGCGACGAAGTAGGGGGTCTCGACGGCGCCGAGGCCGCGGACCAGGTCGGGCGCGGTGCCGCTGGCGAGCATGGCGGTGAGTTTGGTGTTGTCGACTTCGACGCGCTTGATCGTGAGGTCGAGCTGCGCTTCCGCGGTCTTGAGGAATTCGGGGCTGAACTCGTTCTCCGGCGCCATGATCGTCAGCGTCGTCTTGCCGCCGGCGCCGCCGCCTGCGGAGGGGGCGCAGGCGGTGAGGGTTCCGGCTCCGGCGGCGGCCGCCGCGCCGAGGGCCGTGCCGCGCATGAGGTTGCGGCGGGTCAAGGGTGCCTGGGACACCGGCGTCCCGAGGGATCCACGCATGGGTTTTCGCCTTTCAGGGAAGGGGTACGAAAGTCTGTGGACGAAGGCTAGCCCTCGTCACATAAGTACGTCAATAGTCTTGACACAGATTGTTGGACCGCCTGTATGATCGGCTCATGCCCCGGACGAAGAGCGGATCACTCCAGTCACTGCGCCGCGCGAACCAGGAACGGCTGCTGACCCTCTTGCTGCGCAAGGGACCCACGCACCGCGCCGAGCTGGCCCGCCGCGCCGACCTCTCGCGCACGACCGTGTCGACGATCGTCACCGACCTGATGGCGCGCGGTCTCGTAATCGAACGGGACGGCGACCCCCACGGGGACGGCCGCGCCAAGGAGACCCTCGCGGTCAATCCCGGCGCGGCCGTCGCGCTCGGCCTCGACTTCACCTTCGACCACGTCTGGGTGCACCTCTCCGACCTGGCGCACAACGAGATCGCGGGCGCCGGGCGGGCCGTGGACCCCGACCTGGGCTGGGCCGAGCGCATCGACGTCGCCGCCGACCTCCTCGACCGGCTCATCGGCGAGCACGCGCTCGACCGGGGCCGGATCGTGGGTGCGGGCGTCGGCCTGCCCGGCCCCATCGAGCAGGCCACCGGCATCGTCTCCACCTCGCTGCCCGACCAGCCGTGGTCCCATGTGCACGCCGCGGACGAGTTCAAGCGACGCCTCCGCCTGCCCGTGGCCATCGAGAACAACACCCGGCTCGAGGCCGTGGCCGAGGCCTACAGCGGCGCGGGCCGGGGCGTGCGCGACCTCATGTACGTGGGCCTGTCCAGCGGCATCGCGGCCGGGCTCATCCTCGACGGCCGGGTCTTCCGCGGCGCGGTCGGCGCCGCCGGGGAACTCGGCCACACCTCGATCAATGTGGACGGACCGGCGTGCCCGTGCGGCAACCGCGGCTGCCTCGTCCTCCACGCCGGCATCCCCGCCGTCCTCACCGCGCTGCGGCCCCACTTGGGCGCCAAGGCGACCGTGGAGGACGTGCTCGCCGCCGCGGCGGCGGGCGACCGCGCGTGCGAAGGCGTGCTCGCCGACGTCGGACAGATGACCGGCCGCGTCCTGGCCAGCCTCTGCAACCTGCTCAACCCCGAGCGCATCGTCGTCGGCGGCGAGCTCGCCCGCGCCGGCGAAGTGCTCCTCGACCCCCTGCGCACCGCGATCCGCAGGTACGCGCTCACCCTCGTGCGCGACGTCGACGTCGTCCCCGCCGCCCTCGACCTCGGCGCCCGCGCCGGCGCCGTCGGCGGCGCGGCCCTCATCCTCCGCGAGCGCCCCGGCCTCGCCTCGGCCCTGGTCGACCTCACCGAACCCGGCGCGCAGCCGGGCGATACGACCGCCGGCGGGCGATAGGGTCGGCCGCATGCATCGATTCGAGGGCAAGACCGCCGTCGTCACCGGCGGCGCCAAAGGCATCGGGGCGGCCACCGCGCAGCGCCTCGCGAGCGAGGGCGCGGTCGTGTACCTCGCCGACATCGACCGCGAGCAGGGCGAGCAGACCGCCGCCGACCTCGGCCCGAACGTCCACTTCGTCCAATGCGACGTGGCGCGGGCCGCCGACTGGGCGGCGCTCGCCGCCCAGATCGAAGGCGCCCAGGGGAACGTCGACGTGCTCGTCTCCAACGCGTACGCGATCCGCTTCGGTGCGGCGCACGAACTCGGCGAGGACGACTGGGACCGGGTCCTCGACGTGACCCTCAAAGCCCTGTACCTCGGCGTCAAAGCCCTCGCACCGCTCCTGCCCGAGGCCGGCGGCGCGGTCGTCGCCGTCTCCTCCGTGCACGCCCACGCGTCCTTCCCCGGATTCGCCGCCTACGCCGCCGCGAAAGGCGGCGTCAGCGCGCTCGCGCGGCAGCTCGCCATCGAGTACGCCCCCGCCGTGCGCGTCAACACCGTCGTGCCCGGCCCCATCCTCACGCCCCAGTGGGACCCCGTCCCGGCCGAAGGCATCGCCGACGAGACCGGACGGACCCTCCTGGGGCGCATGGGCGGCGCCGAAGAAGTCGCCGCCGCCATCGCCTTCCTCGCCTCCGACGAGGCCGGCTTCATCACCGGCGCCGAACTGCCCGTCGACGGCGGCTGGCTCATCCGGCACCGCTGACCCACCTCCACAAGAGATAGAGGCTCCCTTGAACATCGCCAGAATCGAGACCTTCTTCGTCCGGCCCCGGTGGCTCTTCGTGCGCGTCGAGACCGACGACGGCCTGGTCGGCTGGGGCGAGCCGATCGTCGAGGGCCGCGCCGAAGCGGTCGCGAGCGTCGTCGAAGCGCTCGCCGACCGGCTGATCGGCGCCGACGCCTCCCGCATCGAGGACCACTGGCAGGTCATGACCAAGGGCGGCTTCTACCGGGGCGGGCCCGTGCTCTCCAGCGCCGTCGCCGGGATCGACCAGGCCCTGTGGGACCTCAAGGGCAAGTCCCTGGGCGTCCCGGTGTACGAGCTGCTCGGCGGCGCGGTGCGCGACAAGGCCCGCGTCTACACGTGGATCGGCGGCGACTCCGCCGAAGCCCTCGCCGACGACGCCCTGCGCGCCAAGGCGAACGGCTTCGACGCCGTCAAGTGCAACGCCGCGGCCCAGCTCGGCCGCATCGAGACCGCCGCGCAGGTCCACCGGATCGTCGACCAGTTCACCGAGCTGCGCGCCGCCGTCGGCGACGAGATGGACTTCGCGATCGACTTCCACGGCCGCTTCTCCACCGCGATGGCCCGCCGCGTCCTGCCCCTCCTCGAACCGCTGTTCCCGCTGTTCGTCGAGGAGACGGTGCTGCCGGAGTTCTCGCGCGACCTCGCCCGGATCACCGCGAGCACCTCGATCCCGATCGCCACCGGCGAGCGCCTGTACTCGCGCTGGGACTACCGCGACGTGCTCAGCACGGGCATCGCGGTCGCGCAGCCGGACCTCTCGCACGCGGGCGGCATCTCCGAGGTGCGCCGCATCGCCGCCATGGCCGAGGCGTACGACGTGGCCTTGGCCCCGCACTGCCCGCTGGGGCCGATCGCGCTCGCCGCGAGCCTCCAGGTCGACTTCGCGTCCCCGAACTTCCTGATCCAGGAGCAGAGCCTCGGCATCCACTACAACGCGGGCAACGACCTGCTCGACTACCTGGTCGACCCGGCGGTCTTCGCGTTCACCGACGGGCACGTCGCGCGCCCGACCGGCCCCGGCCTGGGCATCGACGTCGACGAGGCGGCGGTCCGCAAGGCCGCCGAGGACCCCCACCGCTGGCGCAACGAGATCTGGCGCCTGAAGGACGGCTCCTTCGCAGAGTGGTGATCGGCTGAGCGGTACCGGTCAGCTCGCCAGCAGGCCGAGCACCGAACCGTCGGCGAAGGCGATCCGGTGGTAGTCGGCCTTGCGGCAGTTGTGCGGCTGCTCCCGTTGCACGCCTTGATAGGAGGCGTGCTGCGCGGGGAACTCCACGACCGGCTCGCAGGCCATCGGGTAGACCGGCAGCTCCTCCTTCTTCGTCAGGAAGCGGCCCAGATCGACCAGGCCGTCCCCGAACGTGGGCTTCTTCAGGCTCGGATCCGCCGGGACGAGCCGGAAAGCGGTGAAGCGGCGGTCGGTGAGGAGGTACCCGCCGGCCTCACCGGCCAGGAAGTCGGCGATCCGGACCGCCGTGCCGGCCGGGTCGGCGCTGGCGACGACCATGCCGACCCGCGGCTTGCCGCCCTCCTCCCCCGTCCGCTTCGGCACGCCGGGGCGGCCGGGCACCGCGAAGGCGGCGCTGCGAGGCTGGTCCGCCGCGCCGTAGACGACGAACCGCTCGCCGTCGTACGTCGCGGTGAGCAGGGGGACCAGGTCCCGTCCGACGATGAAATCCCGGTACCGCATCTGGGCTCCTCACTGGCTCGGCCGTCCCTTGCGCTCGGGGGCAAGGGGTTTCGCGCGGCCCACGATAGCCGGATCCGGCCAGTCGAAACGGTGCGGCGCTCGCCGGGACCGCGGCGTGCATCGTCGAGGGCAGGCACCCCACCGCACACGAAGGGGCTCGCGCCGCAGTGCGGCGCGAGCCCCTCGGCTTTCAGCCAGGTCAGGCGTCGGCCTCCAGTGCGAAGTCGGCGGCGACTACGGCGTCGGCCTCCACTTCGGCCTCGGCGGTGCCGGTGGTCCAGCCTTCAAGGCCCGCTTCGAGACTCGCCGGGCCGGCGTCGGTGAAGAGGACGTAGGAGCCGTCCGCTTCGGTGGTGGCGGCCCGGCCGGTGGCGGGGTCGGTGACGACCGCGCCCTCGATCGGGTCGCCCGTGGCCGCGTCGGTGACGGTGCCGCGCACGAGGCCGCCTTCGAGTTCGCCGCAGCCGATGCGGACGTTGTCGACCATCCACCAGTAGGCCCACGTGTCGTTGTCGTTGAAGTGGAACTTCAGCTGCACGGCGGTCTGGTCGGCCCAGGCGGCGAGGTCGACGGACTCGACCGTGGCCTCCAGGTCCTCATTGGAGTACCAGATCTGCTCCCAGGTCGCGCCGCCGTCCACGGAGAGCAGCACTTCCGCTTCGGAGCCGATCAGGCCGTCCACGAAGAAGCTCGCGAACGACAGGGTCGGGTCCTCGGCGGCGCTCAGGTCGAACGCCGGGGTGATGAGGTCGGTGTCGACCTGGTGGTCCGGGTCGGCCGCATCGGAGTTCGCCTCCGCGAAGCCGCCCGAGCCCGGCGTCCGGTTGCCGTACCCGAACGGGTCGTCGAAGACCCAGCCGGCGGTCTCGCCGCGGTCCACGACCTCCCAGCCCGCAGGCAGCGCCCGCGACTCGAAGCCCTCGTCGAGCACGTCGGACCCGTAGCCGGGGGCGAGGCACCCGGGCAGGACCGGCACCTCGACCAGGCCCGCGTCCGCCGGATCCACTTGGACCACTTCGTAACCGGGGTAGGCGGTCTCGACGGTGAGCGGCCAGTCGCCCTCGGCCGGGACCTCCATGCTGAACGCGCCGGTGAACGGGTCGGTCTGGGCGACCACCTCGTCGCCCGCGGTCGACACGGTGGCGTCGAGCGCCCACCCGTGCCCGCCGCCGTCGACCACGGTGCCCTCGACGACCTGCGTCGCCTCCTTCTGCAGTTCGGCGTCGAAGACGGCCTCGCCGTTGTTCTTGATGCGCACGGAGCCGGTGACGGTGCCGTACAGGAACTTCGAGACCGTCACGTGGTAGCGCCCGGCCGGGATGCGCGCGAAGTCGTAGACGCCGTCGGCGTTCGTGGCGGCCTCGCGGACCACCGCGCCCTCGAACACGAGGCGGACGCCCGCGACGGGCTCGCCGTCCTGGTCGGTGACCTGGCCCGAGAGCGACCCGAACTTGCCCGCGGGGGCCTCGTCCACGGCGTCCTCGACGTTCACACGGCCGTGCCCGTAGACGTTGTTGGCCTCCTTGTCGCCCGTGCACTGGTCGTCCGCGGTGTCGACGGCGGTGCCCGTGAGCGTCTCGTAGACCGCCTCGTAATCGCCTTCCAGCGACGGCGAGGCCGACATGAGCAGCGCGATCGTGCCCACCACATGCGGTGTGGCCATCGAGGTCCCGTCGCCGAGCCCGTACTCGTCGCCCGGGAGCGAGGAGCGGATGCCCACGCCCGGGGCCGAGAGGTCGGGCTTCAGCACGCCGTTCAACCCGTGGCCGCGCGAGGAGAACTCGGCGATCTCGTGGTTCTCGTCGTAAGCGCCCACGGCGATCACGTTCTCGTACACGCCGGGGGTGCTCATCGTCAGGCACGCCGGGCCGTTGTTGCCCGCCGCGAACACCGGGATGATGCCCGAGGCGTGCCACAGGTCCACGACCTCGGCGTAGATCGGGTCGTAGCCCGGGATGGTCGAGCCCCACGAGTTGTTGACCACGTGCGGGGCCTTCAGCGGGTCGGGGTTGCGGCCCTCCGAGTCGGTGGGCGCGGCGAGCCACTGCCCGGCCAGGATCAGCGTCTCGATGTCGGGGCAGCAGCCGTTGACGGCGATCCACTCCGCACCGGGGGCGACGCCGATGCCCTCGGACCCGACCATGGTGCCCATCGTGTGGGTGCCGTGGCCGTCGTCGTCGCAGGGCGCGTCGCCCTCGCAGACGTCCTGGATGTCGTAGAAGTTGTAGTCGTGCGTGAAAGTCCCGTCGCCGTTGTTGCCGCGGTACTGGTCCACGAGCGCCGGGTGGTCGTACTGGACGCCGGAGTCGATGCTGGCCACGACGATGCCCTCGCCGGTGAAGCCCTGCTCCCACACGTCGGGCGCGCCCACGTCCTCGACGCCCCATTCGACGGCGGCCTCCTTGACCGCGTCCCAGGTCTGGAAGTCGTTCTCGGGCTTGTCGTCGGGGGCGATCGGCTCGATCATCGAGTAGTCGGGCGCGGCCACGACCGCCTCGACCTCGTCGAACGCGACCAGGTCGGCGAGCAGGCCGGCGTCGCCGACGACCTTCACCGTGGAAGCGCCCCAATAGGATTCGTAGTCGGCGCCGGCCTCGTCGAGCGCGGCGATCACGCCCGCCTGCGAAGTCTCGGCGTACTCCTTGGCGGCCTCGACCGCCGCGGCGCCCTTGGCCTCCTTGGTGTCCGCGGCGAGCGCGGTGCTGTAGTCGGGCGATCCGGCGAAGAGGAGCCACAGCTCCGCGTCGCCCTGGTCGTCGATCTCCTCGAGCAGTTCGGGGGCGACCTTCTCCTCGATGAGGATCTCGGTCTCCGATTCCTGGGCGGCGGCGCCGGTGGCGACCGCGGCCGGGACGAGCGCGCCGGCGAAGGCGGCGGCGAGAATGCGGCGTGAACGCCGCTGTGCAACTGTCACGAACTCTCCTTGCTGGGGGTGGCCTCGCGGTGCCGGCCGCGAGACCGGGGGTGGTCTCCGAGAGGCAGGAATTTGGTGACTATGGACAGGTTCGCTGGGGTAGCTCCACATTGGCGACCCCAAATTCGGTACGCCCTGAAGGACCGGGACGGTTGCATGCGTCACGTTTTAGGCACTGGAAATTCTTGGCGACTCTGGTTTCAGGGCAAGGAAAAGCCCCGGACCATCGTGCGGTCCGGGGCCGGTGAAGCCAGGTCAGCGCGTACTAGAACCCGCCGAAGTCGCCTCCGCCGCCGAAGTCACCGCCACCGAAGTCGCCACCGCCGCCGGCGTCGCCACCGGCATCGCCGCCCGCGTCCCCGCCGTCAGAACCGGCGTCACCGCCGTCGCCACCCGAATCGCCGCTGTCGGCGCCTTCGACCGCGCCCATCGCGTAAGCGGGGGCGATCATCGCGTCGAAGACCATCATGCCGACGAACACGCCCGCCGCGCCCGCCAGCGCCGGCTGCCACCACGGGGTGTTGTACCAGCCCGCGGGCACGGGGCGGCCTTCGACGCGGCCGCCCGGGTAGTAGTGGCGGTTCTCGTCGCTGGGGTCGGGCGAGCCGGAGTAGGTGCGGCCCTCGACCTCGGCGCTGACCGGTTCGGTGAGTGCGCCGGTGCGGCGTTTGCCGACGAGGGTGGGGACTTCGGGGCCGGGGTCCATGTCCATCGCGGTGCGGGCGGCCCGCACGTAGAGCAGGCCTTCGATTGAGGTCTCGGCGACGAGCCGGTACTGGTTGATGGTGCGCGCCGATTCGAGCTGGGAGCCCGCGGCGGTGTAGCGCTCGCCGGCGTCGGCGAGGGCCTGGCCCGCGGGGAGGTTGTCGCCTGGGGCGACGAGGTTCATGGTCTGGCCGCCGAGGCGCTCGTAGAGGCGCCGGGCCTCGGCCTCGGCGTCCGCGAGTTCGGCTTGCGCTCGCTTCTTGTTGGATTGCACCACGAAGAAGATGACGAGTACCGCAACTACCAGCAGGGTCAACCACAGCTCCATGTACCGACTGTACCCGTGGTCACCACCCTAGACTGGCCCGTATGACGTGGGTCCTATTGGCGGTGGTGTGCCTGGCGGCGGGCGGTTTCGGCGGCTGGTTCGCGGGGCGGTCGCGCCAGAGCGCGGAGTTGGCGGCGGCGACGGCGCGGCTGGAGGCGGCGGCGGACAACGAGCAGCGGCTCGAGTCGACGTTGAAGGCGGTCGCGTACGAGGCGACGGACCACTCGCGGCAGGCGGTGGGGCAGGTGCTGGCGCCGATCGCGGAGACGTTGGCGCGGTACGAGACGCGGCTCGGCGATGTGGAGCGGGCTCGGGTGGACGCGTACGCGCAGTTGCGGATTCAGCTCTCGGGGGTCGCGGAGACCTCGGAGGATCTGCGGGAGCAGACGGGGCGGCTGCTGGGGGCGCTGCGGTCGCCGCAGGTGCGCGGCCAGTGGGGCGAAGTGCAATTGCGGCGGATCGTGGAGGCGGCGGGGATGGTCGAGCACTGCGACTTCTCCGAGCAGCTTTCGGGTGTGGTGGACGGGCGCGGGGTGCGGCCTGACCTGGTGGTGCGGTTGTCGGGCGGGCGGACCCTGGTGGTGGATGCGAAGGCGCCGCTCCAGTCGTATCTGCAGGCGCTGGAGTCGGAGGACGAGGCGGGGCGGGACCAGTTGCTGCGGATGCACGCGAAGCATCTGCGGCGGCATGTGGAGTCGTTGGCGGGCAAGGAGTACTGGCGGGCGTTCGAGGACACGCCGGAGATGGTGGTGCTGTTCGTGCCGGCGGATGCGTTCTTGGACGCGGCGCTGCGGGGCGATCCGGCGCTGCTGGAGGACTCGTTCGCGCGGGGTGTGGTGATCGCGTCGCCGACGACGCTGATGGCGCTGCTGCGGACGGTGGCGCACACGTGGCGGCAGGAGGCGCTGGCGTTGCACGCCAAGGAGGTGCACAAGCTGGGGCGGGAGTTGCATGAGCGGCTCGGTGCGGTGGCGGGGCATTTCTCGCGGCTGGGGTCGTCGCTGGAGGCGGCGGTGGGGTCGTACAACGCGGCGGTGGCGAGTGTGGAGTCGCGGCTGCTGGTGACGGCGCGGCGGTTCACCGAGCTGGAGGTCGCGGGCGAGGCGCCGGAGTCGCCGGCGCCGGTGATCACGCCGACGCGCAAGCCGACTTGGGATGCGGCTGAGGACGTGCGCCCTTAGTGCCGTTCACGGAGGCGGGCAGTCCCCCGCCCTCCCAGGGGGGCGACCCCGGTTCAAGTCTGCCGCGCGGGTCCGACAAGAACCCGCCGTTCTTACCGTCGTTAACGAATGTGTCACCCGAAAGGGGTCGTCGGCGTTCAGAGGCGGCCGGCGGCCTTGAGGTCCTTGGCGAGTTCGCGCGGGAGGGAGAAGGCGATCTTCTCGGTCACCGGCTCGAACTCCTCCACATTCGTGAAGCCGCGTTCGGCCAGGTGCGCGAGTACGTCCTGCACCAGGTTGTCCGGCACCGAGGCCCCCGAGGAGAGGCCCACAGTGGACGCTCCTTCGAGCCAGGCCTCGTCGATCTCGTGCGCGAAGTCGATCAGGTGCCCGGTCGTCGCGCCGTGCTGCACCGCGACCTCGACCAGCCGCACCGAGTTCGAGGAGTTCTTCGAGCCGACCACGAGCATCACGTCGCATTCGTCCGCGATGTCCTTGACGACCTGCTGGCGGTTCTGGGTCGCGTAGCAGATGTCGTCGCTCGGCGGGCTCTGGAGCATCGGCAGGCGCTTCTTGAGGCGGTCGACCGTCTCCATGGTCTCGTCGACCGAGAGCGTCGTCTGCGAGAGCCACACGACCTTCGCGGGGTCGCGCACGGTGACCTGGTCGACCGAGTCGGGGCCGTCCACGAGCTGGATGTGGTCGGGCGCCTCGCCGGAGGTCCCGATGACCTCTTCATGGCCCTCGTGGCCGATGAGCAGGATGTCGAAGTCCTCCTCGGCGTACCGCACGGCCTCCTTGTGCACCTTCGTCACCAGCGGGCAGGTCGCGTCGATCGCCTTCAGGCCGCGCTCGGCCGCCTGGTCGTGGACCTCGGGCGCCACGCCGTGCGCCGAGAAGACCACCACCGAGCCCGGCGGCACCTCCTCGTTCTCCTCCACGAACACCGCGCCCTTGCCGGCGAGGGTCTCCACCACATGCCGGTTGTGCACGATCTCCTTGCGCACGTAGACGGGAGCGCCGTAGAGCTCCAGCGCCTTCTCGACGGTCACCACGGCCCGGTCCACGCCCGCGCAGTACCCGCGCGGCTTGGCCAACAACACTCGCTTCGGGTCTGCCACGCCTCGATGGTATCCGGCCGCCCGGTTTCGTCACACCCTGCAGTTAGTCTGGCCACGTGACCGACGCAGCGAGCAGCGCCACCGACAGCACCTCGGAACGACCCGGCACCCCGGAGCAGCCGGGAGCCGCGGCCAGGTCCGCCGGTCCGGGCGCGGCGAAACCGGCCGCGACGGGCCCGGGCGTGCCGATGAGCGCTGAGAACCCGTGGCCGCTGCGGGTCGTCTCGAAGAAGATCGGCGACTGGCTCGCCCGCCTCGGCGAGGTGTGGACCGAGGGCCAGATCACCGAGATCAGCCACCGGGGCCGCACCGTCTACCTGACCTTGCGCGACCCCTCCGCCGAGGTCTCGATGCGGGTCGTCGACTTCACCGGCGCCGTCGCCGCCTGCGAGCCGCCGCTGCGGGACGGCGCGCAGGTCGTCATCCGCGCCCAGGCCCAGTGGTGGGACAAGAACGGCTCGCTCTCGCTGCATGTGCGCGAGATCCGCCAGGTCGGCCTCGGCGAGCTCCTCGCCCGCCTCGAACGCCTCAAGAAGCTGCTCGCCGCCGAGGGCCTGTTCGCGGCCGAGCGCAAGAAGCCGCTTCCCTTCCTGCCGTATCGGATCGGCCTCATCACCGGCCGCGCGTCGGACGCGATGCGCGACGTGCTGAAGAACGCCAAGGCCCGCCTGCCGTCCGCCGATTTCGAGGTCCGCGAGGTCGCCGTCCAGGGGCCTCGCGCGGTCACGGAGGTGTGCGCGGCGCTGGCCGAACTCGACCGGGACCCTGACGTGGAGGTCATCGTGATCGCCCGCGGCGGCGGCTCGATGGAGGATCTGCTGCCGTTCTCCGACGAGACGCTGTGCCGCGCGGTCGCCGAAGCGGTGACGCCCGTGGTCTCGGCGATCGGGCACGAACCGGACACGCCGATCCTCGACTACGTGGCCGACTGGCGGGCCTCGACCCCCACCGAGGCCGGGAAGAAAGTGGTCCCTGACCTCGCGGAGGAGCAGCGCGGCCTGAACATCAGCCGCACCCGGCTGCGCCAGGCGCTGGGCGCGATGCTGACCCGCGAGGCGGACGGCCTCGCGGCGATGCGCGCCCGCCCGGTCCTGGCGCGGCCCGAGACGATGCTGGAAGCGCGCGGCGAGGTGGTCGCGAATCTCCAGCACCGCATGCGCGCCCGCGTGGACTCGCGGCTCGAGCGGTCGACGGACGAGTTGGAGCACCTGCGGGCGCGGCTGCGGTCGCTGTCGCCGCAGTCGACGCTCGACCGGGGCTACGCGATCGTCACGGACACCGAGACCGGTGCGGTGCTGCGGGAGGCGGCCGATGCGGGCGAAGCGATCGAAGTGCGGCTGGCGGCGGGATCGCTGCGGGCCGCAGTCGTGCACACGAGGGAGGACGAGCAGTGAGCACTGAGCAGTCGAAGACGGTGTTGAGTTACGAAGAGGCCCGGGCGGAGCTGGTGGCCACGGTCGAGCGGCTGGAGGCGGGCGGTGCCACGCTGGAGGAGTCGCTGGCGCTGTGGGAGCGGGGCGAGAAGCTGGCCGACCTGTGCCAGTCGCACCTGGAGGGCGCGAGGGAGCGCCTGAAGGCCCGCACGGAACCGGAAGCAAACGACGAGGACTAACGCCGCGTTTTCGGCATCAGCCTGCACATCGGGCCACCCCTTGGGTTCCCCGGTTCCATGCCGGCATGGGGGTGTGGCTCGGCCGCGGGCGTAACGCTTCGCTAAGCGCCCGCGGCTTCGGCCACGCCTGCCGCGAGTTCAGGGAGGTCGCCGGCACCGTCGGTTTCGGCGCTCAGCACGATGGTCTCGCCGCCGATCTCGGCCACCCAGGTCTCGCCGATGTCCGACGTGTAGGAGGCCCATGCGATCCCGGCCGCTTCGACCGGGGTGCCGGCGCCCTGGAGGTCCTCGTTCACGTCGGCGGCCGTGCCGTTGGTCTCCGAGAGCTGGAGGCCGTTGCCCTCCGGCGAGTAGTAGCCGGTCCGGAGCGTGACGGTCTCGCCCTCGACCGCGAGGTCGCTCGAGATCGCCTTCCACTCGCCGCTGAGCTCCGGTTCGATCACCGCCAGGCCCAGGCTCGCCGCGGTGGAGTAGTTCGCGCTCGTGTCGACCACGCTGACCTGCCGGTCCTCGGCCAGCCACTGCCAGCCGACGTAGAACAGGCCGATCGGCACCAGCAGCACCGCCATCGACATCGCCATGTCGCGCATCCGCCGCTGCTTCGGGCGCGCCGACTTGGCCGCGTCGGCGTTCGCGACGGCCTCATCGGCGGCCGCGCCGCGCTCCGCACCACCCGGAGCCGCGCCGTCGACGGCGCCGCCTCCGCCAGCGCTCTCTTCGGCAGCACCGGTGCCGCCTTGGACCGCGCCTCCAGCGACCTCGGCTTCGACCTTGACCTCTTCGGTGGACATGCCTCCATCCTGAACGACCGCCCCGCCGCCCGCCGCACCGGCCCGCCCCGGCGTGGCGCACGAAGCCCGCACCCGAAACCCGGCGCACGAGACCGGCCGAACGCCCTCCAGCCGCTGCAACCGGGACGCGCCCGCCCATCGTGACGCGAATCCGACTTCCGGGCCGTCCGGCACCTGCAATACCCTCTCCGCAGCGGCACCCGCAACCGACGGAAGGAGCCCCCTTTGATCCTCGTGGCAGGCGAGAACATCATCGACCTCGTACCGGCCCCCGGCGGCCGACTGCGCCCCACCTGCGGCGGCGGGCCCGCGAACACCGCCGTCGCACTCGCCCGGCGCGGCATCCCGACCGCACTCGTCGGCGCCGTGGGCGGCGACCACTTCGGCCGCCAGGTCTGGCGCCGCCACATCGCCGCGGGCGTCCACCGCAACTGGCTGCTGCGCACCGACCTCCCCTCCACCCTCGGCCTCGCGATCGTGCACGAGGACGGCACCGCCGACTACGACTACTGGACGACCGGCACCGCCGACTTCACCTCGGACACCCGCCCCCTCCCCAAAGCCGACCCCGCCCAGGTCGACCTCATCCACTTCGGCTCCCTCGCCGCCTACCTCGAGCCCACCGCCCGCACCATCGAGCACTGGGTGAACCGCGCCCGCCGCGCCGTCCCCGTCTCCTTCGACCCGAACATCCGCCTCAGCGCCATGGGCGACCACGCCGAAGTCCTCGAACGCACCGAGCGCCTGGTCGGCCTCGCCACCCTCGTGCGCGTCTCCGAACGCGACCTCGCCCAGCTCTACCCGGGCACCGCCGTCGACCAGATCGCCCGCAGATGGCTCGAAACGGGCCCCGAACTCGTGGTCGTCACCCTCGGCAACGCCGGCTCGGTGGCGTTCCACCGCAACCACACCACCGAGATGACGGCCCCGCCGGTCGACCTCGTGGACTCCATCGGCGCGGGCGACGCGTTCACCTCGGGCCTCATCGGCTGGCTCACCTCGGCGGGCTGGATGCGCCTCGACCGGCTCCCCGCCTGGGGCAACCAGGCCGTGGTCACCGCGGCCCTGCGCTACGCGGCCCAGGTCGCCGCCCAGGCCTGCACCGTCCCCGGCGCGCCGTGACACCAGGCGCCCACTGAGGCGAAACACGCCCCGAGTCGACATAAGATCGTGGTGTGCCTGCTCCTGAACTGCGTATCTGCCTCGACGTGTCCGACCTCGACGCGTCGCTGCAGAGCGACGTCCGGCGGGGCCTGACCGCGCACCCCAAGCACCTGCCCATGCGCCTGCACTACGACGGCCGCGGTTCGACGCTCTTCGCCGAGCTCACCCGCCAGCCCGAGTACTACCAGACGCGCAGCGAGCGGGCGGTCCTCCACGACCGGGCCGCCGAGATCGCGGAAGCGCTCGGCACCGAACCGGTCTCCGTGATCGAGCTCGGCGCGGGCAGGGCCGAGAAGATCCGGCCGCTCCTCAGCGCCCTCGCGGCGGCCGGGAGGCTCGACGCGTTCTGGCCCTTCGACGTGGCCGAGGGCGAAGTCCGGGACGTGCTCCTCGAACTGGCCACGGCCTACCCCGACGCCCGCCTCGGCGGCATCATCGGCGACTTCACCCGCCACCTCGCGCACCTGCCCGACCACCACGACATGCGGCTCGTCGCGTTCCTCGGCGGCACCTTCGGGAACTTCACCGGCATGGAGCGCAGCCAGTTCCTGAGCGACCTGCGCGAGTCCCTGCGCCCCGGCGACTGGTTCCTCCTCGGCGCCGACCTCGTGAAGGACCCGGACGTGATCCTCGCGGCCTACAACGACGCCGCCGGGGTGACCGCCGAGTTCAACCGGCACGTCCTGTACGTCCTCAACCACCGCCTCGACGCCGATTTCGAACCCGACAACTTCGAGCACATCGCGTTGTGGGACAACGACACCGCCACCATCGACATGCGCCTGCGCGCCATGAAGCCGATGAAGGTGGACATCGCGGCGCTCGCGATCGACATCGCCTTCCGCATCGGCGAGGAGATCCACACCGGCATCTCCACCAAGTTCCACCGAGGCGAACTCCAGAACCAGCTCCAGGCCAGCGGATTCGAGACCACCCGCTGCTGGACCGACGAGCACGGGTACATGGGCGTGTTCCTCGCCCGCGCGATCTAGGGGCCTTCCGGGCCGGGCCGCACTAAGGTGGTCGGCATGGGAGAGATCGTGCTCATCCGCCACGGCGAGACCACCTGGTCCGCGTCGGGCCGGCATACGTCCGTCACCGACCTCGAGCTCACCGAGAACGGTGTGGCCCAGGCGAAAGCGCTCGCGCCGCTGCTCGCCGGACGCGAGTTCGCCGCGGTCTGGTCGAGCCCGCGCAAACGGGCGCTCATCACCGCCGACCTGGCCGGCCTCGCGATCAGCGCCGTCGTCCCCGACCTGGCCGAATGGGGCTACGGCGACTACGAAGGGCGCACCAGCGAGGAGATCGAGGCCGAGAACCCCGACTGGTCGCTCTGGACCGACGGCGGCAAGGGCCCCGGCGGTGAGACGGCCGAGGAGGTCGCCGCCCGCCTCGACCGCGCCCTCGCCGAGGCCGAACCGCTCCTCGAACGCGGCGACGTCGCGTTCATCGCCCACGGCCACAGCCTCCGCGTCGCGGCGGCCCGCTGGCTCGGCCGGCCGGCCCGCGACGGCCGCGAGTTCAAGATCGACACCGCCTCGATCGCCGCCCTCGGCTACGAGCACGGGCACCACGCGATCACGCTGTGGAACCTCACGGCGGCGGCCGCGACCGGCGAGCGGTGACACCGCCCGGGTGACGCTGGACGCTCGAACCGCTTCTCCCCCACGGTCGGTCAAGGCCGCCAGATGACGACGCCGGTGGACACCTCGCGCTCGGAGAACCGGCCGTCCGGCGCCGCGTCGGCCAAGAGCGCCCGCAGCTCGGTCTCGAAGGCGGGCAGGCGTTCCGCGAACAGGTGCGGCGCCGAGCTCGACAGCGAGAACACCGCCGAGACGACGGAGTCGACGTCGCGTTCGAAGACCCTGCCGTCGTCGACCTGGAGGCGGGCGACCTTGGTGTACCCGGCTTCGCGCATGATGTCCTCTTCGCCGCCCGCGGTGCCGCCCGGCAGGAAGCCCTGCCCGGCGCGGCGGACCGGCCCGAGGTAGCCCGCGACGAGTTCGCCGATGCGGTCCCATGGCGGCGCCGGATGGGGCAGTGCACCGACCTCGGCACCGCGGTGCGTGGTGGCGCCCACGTGGATCCAGAACCCGCCGGGTTCGAGCATGGCGCGAACGCGGCGGGCCACGAGCGGGCGGTCCATCCAGTGGAAGGATTGCGCGAACGCCGCGACCTTGAAGACGCCCAGGTCGTCGGGGAGCGCTTCGGCGCGCAGTTGCCGCCATTCGATGCCGGTGAGTCCGGCCTCCTCGGCGCGCCGGGCGGCCTCGGCGAGCATGCCCGCGTCCGGGTCGACGCCCACAGTGGACGCGAAGTGCGGGGCGAGCGGCAGTGTCAGCGAGCCTGGGCCGCAGCCGACGTCGAGGAGTCGGCCGGTGCCGTCGAGTCCGAGCGCGACGCGCACGGCGTCGGCGAGGCCGGTCGGGTAGGGCACCCGGCCGACGCTGTAGTGGGCGGCGCTGCCGGCGAAGAGGGTCTCGTCCCACTCCCATGCGGCGGCGTCAGCGGTCATCGGAGCGGCTCCCGTTGCTCATCGACGCAGCATCGCCGATCGGCCCGCAGAGTGCCAGCGCTTTTCCGGCGATCCGCGTGGTCCGCGGCAGGCGAGGCTCCGCGAGCACCGCGCCGGCGCTTCCAGGCGATCCGCGATCGATGCGCCGAGCGCCGACGCGTGCCGACGACCGGCCCGCGACCGGTCGGCGGCGGGCGCGGGCTCTGATAGGCTCCGGCACCCATGAACCCTCCCCTCCTGGTGGCCCGCTCGCTGCTGGTGCGCTTCCCTGCGCGTTTCTGGCTGTGGGCGTTCGCGATCGCCATCGCGGTGGACCTCGCCGCGATCAGCCTCGATCTCGGTGCGCTCCGCTGGGCGTCCAAGCCCGCGCTGGCGCTCCTGCTGCTCGCCCATCTGATCGTCTCGACGCAGCCGGGCATGCGCCCGGCCCGCCTGTTCGGGCTCGGCCTGCTGCTGGCCTGCGCAGCGGACATCGCGCTGCTGGTGGAGGGCGAGACGGCGTTCCTGGTCGGCATGGGCCTGTTCGGCCTCATGCAGATCACGTACTTCACGGTCTTCGCCCGCTTGGGGGCGCTGCCGCTGCGGCGGCGCTTCCTGGCGCCCGCCTGCTATCTGGCGGTCTGGTTGGGCGCCAACCTTGTCCTGTGGCCGCGACTCGGGGACCTCGCGGTTCCGGTGGCGGTGTACAGCCTGCTGCTGGTGGCGATGGCGGCGGCAGCGGCCGGGCTCAACCGCGAGGCCGCGCTCGGCGGGGTGCTGTTCGTGGTCTCGGACCTGGTCCTCGGTCTGGGCGTGGCCGGTGTGGACTTCCCGCTGCAGTCGCAGGCGGTGATGGCGACGTATGCTGCGGCGCAACTGCTCCTGGTCCTCGGCACCATCAGGGCGCTTCCCCGCGAGGCCGCCGCATGAGCTCGCTGGTCGACATCGCCGCGATCCTCGTGTTCGCGTTCCTGGTCTTCGGCGGCGTGACGTTGGCGCTGCGCTTCCTGATCCCCGCTGAGCCTCACCGGTCCGAACGGCCCAAGTGGTCGCGCAGTCGGCGCAGGATGCTCGTCGACCTCGTCGGCGTGCTGGCCGTCATCGCCCTGGTACAGCTGGCGGTCGAAGTCCGGTTCGCGTACGGCGCCCCGTTCGGAGCGCGCCTATCCCACTGTGGAGGTGGTCGGGGTCGGCGGGTGCGAGCGCGGCCCGCTCGGTTTCGGTGTCGTCCGCTCGTGCGAGGTGACGGAGTACCGCTACACCGCATGGGGACAGGGCCCCGCGCCGTGGTCGGAGGCGATCGAGGTCGTCACGGGCGATGCCGTCGAGCCCGGGGACCGGGTCGCCCGCTACTCGTCCTCCGGATGGACCGATTTCGCGTTCCTCGGCTCCGGTGGCTCCCACTGGCAGCCGGTGTCCGCTGAGGACCGCCCGAACCTGGTGTGGCTGCCTACGGCGACGCTCGTCGCTGCGACCGCGCTGTCCGCGGCGCTGCTCAAGCGGTACCAGCGCCGGGTGGCGGGCGGCACTAGAGTCGGGTCATGAAACGCGTCTTGTGGCTGCTGGCCTTCGTGATCGGCGGCTTCTTCATCGTCCGGGCCCTGATCGAGCCGTTCGTGATCGACTTCGGCGACCCGTCGAGCTATGAGAACGACTGGGGCGGCCCGAGCCTCATCGGCGTCCTCTTGGTCCACATGGGGCCGGGGATCCTGGTGGCCGTCCTGTTCTTCTACGCCCTCAGGAGGTCCGAGCGGCGTCGCGGCCAGGACACTCCCGAGGGCTGACGGCTAGGCGAGGTCGATCCTGGTGAGGCGCTGCGTGGCCCGGGTGAGGACCACATAGGCGACGCCCGCGCCGTGCGCCTTGGCGACGGCTTCGAGGTCCACGGCGATGACCGCGTCCCATTCGAGGCCCTTGGACTCCAAGGGGCCCACGAGGGTCACGCGGCCGTCGTGGACGATGTCGGCCAGTTCGGCGTGGCGCCCGTAGGGGGCGATGATGCCGACGGTGCCTTCGACGGCGGCGAGGGCCTGGACGACCGCGCCCGCGACCTCCGGGAGGAGGGCGTCGGCGGCGACGGTCTTCTCGACGACGGCGACACCGGTCTCGCGCACGGCCTCGGGGAGGTCGATGTTGCGCAGGCGCGGTTTCGCCCAGTCGGCGGCGTATTCGAAGACCTCTTTGGAGTTCCGGTAGTTCTTGGTGAGGTGGAACTCGTGGAGGCGCCCGCTGGGGACGGCGCGGCGGCGGGCGTCGGCGCTCTCCCTCGGCCGCGGCCAGCTCGACTGGGCCTCGTCGCCGACGATGGTCCACCCGGCGCCGCGTCCGCGGCGTCCGAGCATGCGCCACTGCATGGGCGAGAGGTCCTGGGCCTCGTCGACGATGACGTGCGCGTAGTCCTCGTAGAACGCGTCGCGCGCCTGCCGTTCGGGCCGGTCGTAGTAGCGGTCCTGGACCGTGGAGACCTCCTGGATGCCGTCCCACGAGCGGATGCGGTCGCGGCCGCGGGGCTGGGGCTTCACGCCGAGGAGGATGCGCAGCTCGTCGAGGAGGGCCACGTCGGGGATCGAGAAGTCGGTCTCGCGCAGCGAGGCGGCGACGCCTTCGATCGCCTCCTTCTTCATGTGCCCTTCGGCGGCGGAGGCGAGGCGGCGGACGTCGCCGCCCCAGCCGAGCACGTCGGCCGGGTCGAGGTCGGGCCACCAGTGGTCGAGGAAGGTGAGGAACTCCCCGCGCGAGCCCACGTCGCGGGAGAACTTCGCCGGCTCGGCCTCTTCGATGACCGGTTTGATCTTGCGCCACAAGGCGACCAGCAGTGCGCGTCCGGCCTCGGTCTTGGCGAGGTTGGGGCGCGGCTCCTTCTCGAAGACGCGGGCGCGGGCGGCCGCGAGCTCGGCGGCGTCGAGTTTGAACACGTCGCCGCGGTAGACGATCCGCAGTTCGCTCGGGGCGCCCGGGGGCGTCTGGCGCACGAGGCGGCGCAGGATCGGGAGCATCACGGTGCCGCCCTTGACGGCCGCGACCTCGGGCCGGTCCTGGCGGGTGGCCTCGACGCCGGCGTACAGCTCGCCGAGCGAGTACAGGGCGGCGGTCTCCTCGCCGAGGCTGGGGAGGACCCGCCCGATGTACTTCATGAACACGGCCGAGGGGCCGACGACGAGGATGCCGGCGGCCTCGTACCGGCTGCGGTCCTGGTAGAGCAGGAACGCGGCGCGGTGCAGGGCCACGACGGTCTTGCCGGTGCCGGGCCCGCCGGTGATGATGGTGGCGCCGCGCCCGGGCGCGCGGATGGCGGCGTCCTGCTCGGCCTGGATCGTGGCGACGATGTCGCGCATCCGCCCGGTCCGCTTGCGGCCCAAGGCGGCCATGAGCGCGCCGTCGCCGATCACGGGGAGGCGTTCGCCGGCGTCCTCATTGAGCAGGTCGTCGCTGATCTCTTCGACCGTGCGGCCGAAGGAGCGGATGACGCGGCGCCGCGAGACCTCCTGGCGGTCGAGGGCGGTGGCGCGGTAGAACGGGGCGGCGGCGGGCGCGCGCCAGTCGACCAGGAGGGTGCGGTACTCCTCGTCGCGCACGCCGAGGCGGCCGACGTGGCGGACCTTGCCGTCGTCGAAGTCGAGGCGCCCGAAGACGAGCCCCTCGTGCTGGGAGTCGAGGTCGGCGATGCGGCGGGCGGCTTGGAACACGAACACGTCGCGTTCGTACCGCGCGCCGGGGACGGTGGCGGCGAGATGGGCGTAGCCGGAGTCGCGGTTGCCCTCGGCTTCACCGCGGAGCACGTCGACGCGCGCGTACACGCGGTCGACGAAGCGCTGCTCGATCGCGATCTCCTGCTCGGGGGTGCTGGCCGGATCGGGGACGGGGACGGCGTGCGTCGTGTCGACGTCCTGGTCGTGCTGGGCGTCGGCGGGGCCTGGTTCCTGGGACACTGCGCTCCTCGCTCGAATTCGGGAACGCACCAGCCTAGCGCGTCGCGACGACACCCGTCCGGCGATCATGGACGAGGGAGTGCTTGCGCACCCTGGGGACCCGCCGCCGCCCTCCTCAGGGCTGCGCGGGCCGCACCCGGTACATCCAGGAGTAGTCGTCGTCGATCTCCTCGAACCCGAACTGGCGGTAGAGGCCCTGCGCGTCACCGGTCGCCAGGAGGACCCGTTTAAGGCCCATCCGCTCGGCCTCTTCCAGGATGTGCGCGATGAGCCGCTTGCTCAGCCCTTTGCCGCGCGCCTCCCGGTCGACGTACACGTCGCTGAGCCACGCGAAGTACGCGTGGTCGGTGACCAGCCGCGCGAACGCGAGCTGGCGGCCGTCGCCGTCGTAGAGCCCGAATGGGAGCGAGTGGTCGATGGCGAGGTCGCTGCGTTCGCGGGTGCGGCCCATCGCCCAGTACGTGTCGGTCGAGATGACCTTGTGGATCCACTCGCGGTCGAGCCGGTCGGGGTCGGAGGAGATCGTGTACGCGTCGCTCATCGCTCCAACCTATGCCCGCCGCTCAGGCCGCGCCAACGGAAATCCGGCGGCTCTCCTTGCGGCGCAGGTAGACCTCGATGAACAGCAGGTTGAGCACCACCGAGCCGACGATCGAGGCCGTGTAGGCGACGCTGAAGAGCGCGTCGAAGTCGCCGCCGTAGAACCCGTCGAGCAGCGGCAGCTGCACGACGATGAACAGGCCCAGGTAGACCCTGAGCATCACGGCGGCGAAGGTCGCGGCCATGGAGCGCAGCATCCACCGCTCGTGCGCGGCGAAGTCGCGCGCCCGCACCGCCCGGTAGGCGCGCCAGGCCGAGTAGAGCCAGAACACGTCGAGGAACACGAACGTCACGAGCGCGATCGGCCCGGCCGTGGTCAGCACGGCGACGACGATGCCGGTGAGCGCGCCCGGGAGGATCCCGCCGAGCAGGTAGACGCGGCCGAGGACGCGGTGGGCCTTCGGGTGCCTGCGGCGGATCGAGCCGAAGAACTGGAACGGCCCCACCAGGAGCGCGATGCCCCCGGCGGCGGCGTGGGCGACGAGGACCGGGAGGTGGAACGGGACGTTCTCGCGGAGGTCCACGCGCGGTTCCACCCCCGCGAGGTAGGGCGGTACGGCGCTGAGGACGATCGCGACGCCGGCGACCGCGACCACGACGACCGCGATGCGGCCGCGTCTCGAGCCGGCCCGCTTCGGGGCGGTGAGGGTGGCGCTCATGAGGGGGTGCTCCTAGTGTCGTGAGCTAAACTATCGATAGTCAAGCTATCACTAAATCGGACAGGTCACAACCGCCGCTCGGGTATGAAGGACGCATGCGAATCGGAGAGCTCAGCGCCAGGACCGGGGTCCCCGTGGCCACGATCAAGTACTACGTGCGCGAAGGCCTCGTCTCGGGCGGCGAGCGGACCGGCCACAACCAGGTCCGCTACGGCGAGGAGCACGTGCGGCGGCTGCGGCTGGTCCGCGCCATGGTCGAGACCGGCGCGCTCCCGATCGCCAAGGTCCGCGAGGTCATCGCCGAGGTCGAGGAGCCGGGCCGGGACCTCGACAGCGCCCTCGGCGTCGCCAGCCGGGCCCTCGCCAGCCACCGCGCGCCGATCGAGGAGCCCGAGGAGGCCGACCTCGAGACGGCGCGGGCGATCGTGCGGCGGCGCGGCTGGGACCGGATTCCGCTCGACCACCCGCATCTGCGGACGCTCGCCGACGTCATCGGGCGCCTGCGCCTCCTCGGCCTCGCCGACATGGTCGAACACGAGGACCGGTACGCGCTCGCGGCCGAGCAGGTGGCCGAGGCCGACATCCACCTCCTCATGCAGCGCGAGGAGCGCGACGAAATTCTCGAGACGATGATCGTGGGGACCGTGCTCGGCGACGCGCTCTTGACGACCCTCCGGCGCATCGCCCAGGTCGAGATCTCCGGCCGCGACATCAAAGGGCCCGATCACGATCGGGCCGATCCTGAATGTTCCTTATCCACAAGGGATGCTGATGCCGGACCGTCCGCGCCCGTCGCGGAGCCCGTCCATGCGAAAATGGCAATGTCTGCACTTGTCGGGTTTTCGACTGTGCAAGTCGAATGGGCGGTTCTACGCTGATTCCACGCACCTGATGGCGCGGCGGCAGAGGCCAAGCCTGCTCGACGAGAGACTTTGCCGCCATCACCAGGAGGCCGTCCGACGAAGTGGGGTAGTCGAGACGGCCGGCGGCGGGGCTCCATCTACCTGGCCTGGAGCCCCGCCGCACTTCTCACGGCTCCCGGCTCACGGCCGGTGGAGCCAGTCCAGCAGTTCTTTCGGGGCCATCTGCGCGACCCGTGCCGTGTAGGCCGCCAGCGCCTCGTCGCCCAGGAGCGCCGCCCCCGAACCCGACGTGCCGTTCCGGAAGAAGGCGTCGCGGCTGCGGAAGAGGCCCGCCGGGTCCGGGGCCGTGTGCGCGGCCTTCGCCTTCATCTCGCCGAAGGTCGCGGCTTTGACGAGTTCGGGCCAGCGCGATTCGTCCACTTCGATGTCGAGCCAGGCGGCGATGCGGCGCATCTCGCCGTCGAGGTCGGCGGCGAGGTCGGCGTAGTGGACGAGGAGGAGGTTCGGCGCATCGCGGCGGGCCCAGGCGTCGGCGAGGTGGGCCATGACGCCGGGGAGCATGTCGGGGGCTTCGCGCGGGTCGTGGTGGGACCGGGTCCAGCCGGCCAGCCAGTCGCGGAGTTCGGGGCGGGGTCCGCTTCTCGCTTCGGGCACGGGCTCGCCGGTGAGTTCGGCGACGCGTTCGCGGATGATGTTGTCGCCCTGGTGGTAGAGGGAGACGGCGGCGTCGAGGGGGTGGCGGGCGACGACGATGTAGCGGGTCTCGGGTCGGATCGGGATGCCGTCGAGCGGGGTGTGGGTCTTGATGATGCGGCGGTGGCGCTGGGCTTCGAGCCGGGCGAAGACCTCGTCCGCGGGCGCGATGGTCCAGTCGAGCCAGGGCGAGAGTTCCGACAGGGGCGCGGGGAGTTCGGGGGTCTGGAAGGCCAGGAGGGCGCAGATCATCTGCGTCCAGGTGGTGCCGTGTTTGGAGCGGGTGCTGATGACGATGTCGCCGTCGCGGGCGGGGAAGCCGAGCCAGCGGTGGCTGTCTTCCATGTCTGAGACGTATCTGTGGGGAAGCACCGGAAGAGCTTAGGGCAGCAGGGGAACGGACGCAGCCTTTTTCTGCGCGGCCGCCTACGATGGGTGGACGGTCCGACTAGTGAGGAGTGCGATTCCCTTGGCCCTCAACTCGAGCATGGTGCCGCTCGGCACGCCCGCCCCCGATTTCTCGCTGCCGGACCTCGAGGGCGAGGTGCGGTCGCTCGCGGGCTTCGACGCGCCGATGCTGCTGCTCGCGTTCGTGTGCAACCACTGCCCCTACGTGCGGCACATCGAGCAGGCCTTCGGGTCCTTCGCCGCCGGCCAGGTGGACCTGGACGTGGTCGCGGTGTGCTCCAACGACGCCGTGAACTACCCCGACGACGCGCCCGCGGGCCTGGCCGACCAGGTGGCGCGCGCGAACTGGACGTTCCCGTACCTGGTCGACGAGTCGCAGGAGGTCGCCCGCGCCTACAGCGCGGCCTGCACCCCGGACTTCTTCCTGTACGGGCCCGACCGCACGCTCGCCTACCGGGGCGCGTTCGACGGCTCGACCCCCGGCAACGGCGTGCCCGTCACCGGGGAGTACCTGGCCGGCGCGATCGAGCTGGTCCGCCGGGGCGAGCCGGTGCCCGAGCCGCACTACCCGTCGACGGGGTGCGGCATCAAGTGGCGGTCGTAGCCGTTCAGCAGGTGTAGCCGCCCGGCGGCCCGGACGGCGTGGTCGTCGGCGGCCCCTACGAAGTGGCCGCCCGGCGGCTGGGACGAGTCGGCCGTCCGGCGGTCCGAGCGTCGTTCGCTCTGCGGCCCGAGCGTCGTTCGCCCCGCGGTTCAGACGAGTGCGCCGTCGCGGGCGACCACGGTGCCGTTCTTGACGACGAGCTTGCGCCGGTGGTGCTCGAGCACGGCTTCGGACGGGTTGCGTCCGGCGACGGCGACGAGGTCGGCGTTGTCGCCGACGGCGAGGCCGTAGCCGTCGAGCTTGAGCAGGCGGGCGCCGCCGAAGGTCGCGGCCTCCAGGGCCAGTTCGATGTCGGCGTCCTTGCTGTAGCCGGCGTTGCGGGCGAACCACTGGGTGCGCTGCAGGTTGTCGCCGGTGCCGTAGGGGCTCCAGAGGTCGCGCACGCCGTCGTTGCCGATGCCCATGGCGACGCCGGCTTCGTCGAGTTCGCGCAGCGGCAGGATCTTCTTGGGCGCCACGGAGGTCAGGCCGATCTTGAGTTCGGCGAGGTCGGCGATGAGGCGGGCGCGGGTGGCGTCGTCGGCGTCGCAGAGCGCGAAGGCGTGGCTGATGACGACCTTGCCGGTGTAGCCGAGGGCGCGGGTGCGCTCGATGATCATGTCGAACTCGCGGATGCCGAGGTCGCCGCCGTCGTGGAGGTGGATGTCGATCTCGGCGCCGTGCTTCTCGGCGAGGGCGAAGACGAGGTCGAGGTGGCGTTCGGCGTCGCCGTCGAAGCCCTCGGGGTCGATGCCGCCGATCGACTTGACGCCGACCTGCAGCGCCTCGTCCAGGAGGGCGGCGGTGCCGGGACTGGCGAGGATGCCGGTCTGCGGGAAGGCGACGAGTTCGACGTCGATGCGCCCGGCGAGGCGTTCGGCGGCCTCGCGCACGGCGTGGACGGCGCCGATGCCGATGCCGGGGTCGATGTCCACGTGGGAGCGGGCGTGGGTGGTGCCGGAGACGACCATGTTGGTGAGGAGCGCGGTGATGAAGTCGGGGTTGGGGACGCCGAACTCGGCGCGGCGCTCGGCGCCGTACGCGATGGCCGCGGCGAGGCCGGGCCCGGCGGTGCGGGGCACCCAGGGGCCGCCCCACAGGGTCTTGTCGACGTGGGCGTGGGCGTCCACGAGCCCGGGGATGACGACGGCGCCGGCGAGGTCTTCGACGATCGCGCCGTCGCTCTCGAGCGAGTCCGCGACGGCGTGGATGGTGCCGTCGCGGACCAGGAGGTCGGTGCGTCCCTCACGGCCCCAGAGCCGGGCGTCGCGCAGCAGCAGGTCGGTCATGTGCAGATCCTCTCGCCTCAGTTCCCGCCCATAGCGGTATACCACTAATGGAGACGGTATACCGTTGCACCGACCCCCGGCCACCGGCCGGGCCCGCGGAGAGAGAAGCGCCATGACCCGAGCCGAACAGGTCTACCAGGCCCTGCGCGAGCGCATCGTCACCGTCGCCCTCACGCCCGGCGCGCGGCTCATCGAACGCGACCTCGCCGCCGAGTTCGAGGTCTCCCGCATCCCCCTGCGGGAGGCGCTGCAGCGCCTGGCGGCCGACGGCCTCGTCACCACGGTCCCCGGCCAGGGCAGCATCGTCACCGTGCCCACCCCGAAGGACATCGAAGACCTCCTCGACGTGCGAGCCGGACTCGAACCGCTCGCCGCCCGCCTCGCCGCCACCGGAGCCGGGCCCGAGGCCCTGGCCCGCCTGCGCGACTGCGTCCGCCCCCAGGCCGACCCTGAAGCGCTCACCGAGGCCAACGCGGCCTTCCACCGCGAGGTCACGGCCGCCGCGGGCAACCCGCTCCTCGCCCAGATCATGGAGCCCCTCGAAGCGCGCATGCGCTGGCTCTTCCACCTGTCCGCCGAACGCGACCCCGACCGCCAGCGCCTCGAGCACGCCGAACTCCTCGAAGCGCTCGAAGCGGCCGACCCCGACCGGGCCGCCGCGATCGCCCTGGCGCACATCGAGGACGGGCGCGGCCCGACCCTGGCGGCGACGCGCCGCTGGCGGCTCGAAGCGGTGGACCCCAACGAGGCCACGAAGACCCGCCGCCGACCGGCGCGCACGGCGAAGCCGCAGGCGTCTTGACCTGCGGATACGCGGAATGTCGGACCCTTGTGGGAGTGTGGTCCTTTTCGGTTGGTCGGAGGCGGATGCGGGTGGGAAGGGGCATGCCCTACGCGCCGCGGCCGTCGCCCCGGCGCGTAACGCGTAACGCGTAACGCGTAACGCGTAACGCCAGAGACTGTGCAGCGCGATCTCCAGCTCACCGAGCATGTTGCGCAGCAGCGGCATCGAGAGGCCGATGACCGTGCCCGGGTCGCCGTCGATGCGGTCGATGAACGCCGAGCCGTAGCCGTCGAGCGTGAACGAGCCGGCCACGTGCAGCGGCTCCCCCGTCGCCACGTACGCGGCGATCTCCTCGTCGGAGACCTCCGCGAAGTGCACGACCGTCCCCGCCGAGCGCACGATCTGCCGGTCGGCGGCCACGTCGATCAGGCAGTGCCCGGTGTAGAGCGTCCCTGAGTTCCCGCGCATCCGCTTCCACCGCGACGTCGCCTCTTCGGGCCCGCCGGGCTTGCCGAGGATCTCGTGCCCGAAGTGCAGCACCGAGTCGCACCCCAGCACCAGCGAATCAGGGCCCACCAGGTTCAGGACCGCGTTCGCCTTCATCTCCGCGAGCGTCGCCGCCAGCTCGGCCGGGTCGTGGCCCATCACCTGGCTCTCGTCGACGCCGGAGACGATCACCTGCGGCTCGATCCCGGCCGCCTTCAGCAGCTCGCGGCGCGCAGGCGACTGCGAAGCGAGGACGAACGGTCGGCTCAACGGTCCATGCCCCTGCGGGCCGGGACCGCGGTGTCGCGCCAGGACCGGCGCACCCGCAGCTGCAGCCCCGGGTTCGACCAGGCGGCCCGGCGGCTCGGCGCCTCGGACTCCTCGACCGGGCGCGGCAGGGCCGTGATCAGCCCGACCAGCGCGGCGAGCTCCTCATCTGTGGGGTTGCCACGGACGACCTTGAGTTCCAGACTCATCGAGAACTACTCCTCGTCGATATCGAATTCGCGGTGCACCCGCTCCCAGAAGCCGTCGCGGACCCAGATCCGCGCTTCCGGGTGGTCGCGTAGAGAGTATCCGAGTTCCTTCTCGGCTTCCACCAGCAGCTCCTTGTCGATGACCGTGGGCAGCTGGGGGCCGGGGAGCAGATCCGCTATGTTGTCCGCGCCCCTGGTCAGGAGCCATTTGTGGCCCACGTACTCCCCGATCTGGCGCACGGTCTCGGGGTCGAGCTTCTCACCGGTCTGCGTGGTGCGGACGAATTTCGGCCGAGCGGACTCGGCTTGGGCCAGCGCCTCGGCGGCGTTCATGGTGACGGCCACGGACTGGCGCTGGCCGAAGACCGCGGCCGGGCTGGGCACACGCGGTTCGGGCTGCGTCATGGGCGCGCCGACCATGCTGTACGTGGCCGCGGCGGCGGTGCCGCTCTTGGTGAAGTACGCCCGGAGGTCTTCGGCTTCGATGGTGGCGACGGTGTCGGACTCCCACACCAGGCGCTCGGCCTGGTTGGTGCCGTAGGGCGGCTCGACGCCCCAGAGGTGGACGCGCACGCCGTAGGCCTGGGCGACCTCGACGGCGGGGACCATGTCCTCGTCGCCGGCGAGGAGGATGGCCTCGTGGACGGCGTGGTGGCGGGCGAGCAGTTCGAGGTCGGAGCGGATCTGGGCGTCGACGCCTTTCTGCTGGCCGCGCGAGTTGAGGTTTCCGAGGCGGACTTTGACGAATTCCATGTTGGCGATGACGCGCTGGTCGACGGTGGGCACGCGGTCGCGGGCGGCGTCGAACCAGTACAGGCGGAGCAGTTCGCCGTCGGAGAGGTGGTGGGCGGCGCGTTCGATGAGGGATTTGATGAGCTTCTCGGCGTCGACGCGGTAGTCGCGGCGGGAGGTGGCGTCGAGCAGGAGCTCCGCCGCCGCCGCGTAGAGGTAGCCGACGTCGATCAATATGGCGTACCGCCGGGACGGCGATCCTGGCAGCATCCCTCCGAAAGGTGTCATGGCCCACTCCCAATCGTCGGGCGGGACGAATTGTCCCGCTTCCCCCAGCTGTATAAGACGGTACCCGGATCGGGCTCCAGGGATGGGAGTGGTGCGCGACGCTTTGGGTGGCAAAGCGGTTTCGCCCGGTAGCGGGCGCGGGCGGCGTGGCGGACGCGTGGGGGTCTCACCGGATCGGGTGAGAGGAAACGGCAAAGGGCGGCGGGGCCGGCCGCGGTGAAGCGTGCGAACCGTGCTTGCGCGACGGCCCCCGCCGCCCTCTCGGTGCCCGCTACAGCGGGATGTTGCCGTGCTTCTTGGCGGGCAGCTCGTCGCGCTTGGAGGCGTTCATGCGCAGGCCGCGCACGAGCATCGCCCGGGTCTCGCGCGGCTGGATGACCGCGTCGATGTAGCCGAGCTCGGCCGCGACGTACGGGTTGTTCAGCTTCTCCTCGTACTCGGCCATGAGCTCGGCGCGCTTGGCCTGCTCGTCGTCGGCCTTGGCGAGTTCGCGCCGGTAGAGGATGTTGACCGCGCCCTGGGAGCCCATGACCGCGATCTCCGCGGTCGGCCACGCCAGGTTAAGGTCGGCGCCGACGCCCTTGGAGCCCATGACGCAGTACGCGCCGCCGTAGTCCTTGCGGGTGACGACGGTGAGCTTGGGGACGGTGGCCTCGGCGTACGCGTAGATGAGCTTCGCGCCGCGGCGGATGATGCCGTCGTGCTCCTGCGAGGTGCCCGGCAGGAAGCCCGGGACGTCCACGAAGGAGATGATCGGGATGTTGAAGGCGTCGCAGAAGCGGATGAACCGCGCGGCCTTCTCCGAGGCGTCGATGTCGAGGCAGCCGGCGAAGTGCATGGGCTGGTTGGCGACGACGCCGACGGGCTTGCCGTCGAGGCGGCCGAACCCGGTGATGATGTTCTTCGCGAACAGCGCCTGGGTCTCCAGGAACTCGCCGTCGTCGAGCACCGATTCGAGGACCTTGTGCATGTCGTACGGCTGGTTCGCCGAGTCGGGGATGACGGTGTCGAGTTCGAGGTCCGTGGCGGTGAGGTCGAGTTCGACGTCCTTGGACTCGTAGGCGGGCGGCTCGTCGAGGTTGTTCGACGGCAGGTACGAGAGGAGGTGCTTGACGTACTCGAGCGCGTCGGTCTCGTCCGAGGCCAGGTAGTGGGCGTTGCCCGCGACCGCGTTGTGGGTGCGGGCGCCGCCGAGCTCCTCCATGCCGACGTCCTCGCCGGTGACGGCGCGGACGACGTCGGGTCCGGTGATGAACATGTGGCTGGTCTGGTCGACCATCACGGTGAAGTCGGTGATCGCCGGCGAGTAGACGGCGCCGCCGGCGCAGGGGCCCATGATGAGCGAGATCTGCGGGATGACGCCGGAGGCGCGCACGTTCCGGAAGAAGATCTCGGAGTAGCCGCCGAGGGAGGCCACGCCTTCCTGGATGCGGGCGCCGCCGGAGTCGGAGATGCCGATGATCGGGCGGCCGGTGCGCAGCGCGAGGTCCTGGATCTTGGTGATCTTCTCGCCCGAGACCTGCCCGAGCGAGCCGCCGAGGACGGTGAAGTCCTGCGCGAACACGCAGACCTCGCGGCCTTCGATGGTGCCGTAGCCGGTGACGACGCCGTCGCCGTACGGCCGGTTGGCCTCCATGCCGAAGCTGGTCGAGTGGTGCTTGCGCAAGGCGTCCAGTTCGACGAACGACCCCTCGTCGAGCAGCTGCTCGAGGCGTTCGCGGGCGGTGCGCTTGCCCTTCTCGTGCTGCTTCTCGATCGCCCGGGGGTTCCCGGTGGCCGATTCGGAGAGGCGCTCGGCCAGGTCGGTGAGCCGCCCGGCGGTCGTGTGGAAGTCGATGTCGGTCACGACTCGGATCGTATCGGCCTTCCCTGTGGCTACGCTATGTGCGTGAGCACACCGATGAGAAAGCCACTGGACCGGCACGAGCTCTGGTCGCTGTTGTCGGAGAAGTCCGGCTTCTGGACCGAGCTCGATGTGGTGCAAGTCACCGGTTCGACGAACGCGGACCTGGCCGAGGCCGCCAAGCACGGCGCTCCCCAGGGGAAGGTCCTCATCGCCGAGGAGCAGTCGCACGGCCGCGGCCGCCTCGACCGCCAGTGGGTGAGCCCGCCCCGCGCCGGACTCACCATGTCGTTCCTCCTGCGGCCCACCGTGCCGCGCGAGCAGTGGGGCACGCTGAGCCTCCTCACCGCCGTCGCCCTCGAGGAGTCGCTCAAGGCCGTGTGCGGCGTCAGTGCGAAGCTCAAGTGGCCCAACGACGTCCTCATCGACGGCCGGAAGGTCTGCGGCATCCTCGCCCAGGTCGAGGGGAACGCGGTGATCGTCGGCGCCGGGCTGAACGTCTCGCTCACCGAGGAGGAGCTGCCGGTCCCCGAGGCCACCTCGCTGCAGATCGCCGGGGCCTCGACACTGGACCGCACCGAGATCGCCGCCGGTTTCCTCGCCCACGTCGCGGCCGTCTACGAGACCTGGAACGAGCGCGGACCGGGCTCCGTGATCGAGCGGTGGCGCCGCAATTCGGCGACTCTGGGACGCCACGTCGCGGTATCGTTCCCCAACGGCCGCAACCTCACCGGCCGCGCCGCGGGCATCGACGAGAACGGCTGCCTGCGGATCGCCGCCCCTGACGGCACCGTGGAGACCGTCGCCGCCGGCGACATCGTCCACCTGCGGCCCCAGGGCTAGCGCCCCGACATCCCGCGCGGCGCGGCGCCGTGAAGCACAGCAGCGAAGGAGCAGCGCATTGGCCGACCAGGCGCACGGCGACGAACCCTTCGAGGCCCGGCAGCCTCCGGGGCCGACCGGCCTCGACCCCGAGGCCGAAGGGCTCTACCGGCTCCTGCTGTCCAAGTCGGACGGTTCCGTCTCGCAGCTCGCGGCCGACTCGGGACTCCCGCCCGGCCGCACCAGGGACGTCCTCATGCGCCTGGTGGACGACGGCTTCGCCACGATGGTCGCCGACTCCAGCTTCCGCGCCGTCGGACCCGACACCGTCCTCGGCGGGCGCATCGCCTCTCAGCTCGGCGACGTCCTCGGCGAGTACGAGGCCCTGCGCGAACTCCTCGAGATCCACCGCGCCGGCCCCGGCCCGGGCGGCCGCGAGCAGGGCAGCTGGGAGGTCGTCTCCGGCCCCGTCGCGATCCGCTCGCGCCTGCGGCAGCTCAAGGCCAGCGCCGAGAAGCGGCTGCGCACGTTCGTGCGCCCGCCCATGGTCCTGCCCGTCCCCGAAACCGCACTGCACGAGGGCCTGCAGGCCCGCGGGGTCTGCCACCGCATCCTCTTCGACCGCAGCGTGCTCGACATCGACCCGTACTCGGACTACCTGCGCCACGCGCTCGCCTCGGGCGACGAGGTGCGGTTCGCGAAGCGGCTGCCGCTCAAGCTCCTCATCGTGGACGACAAGACCGCGCTCATGGAGGAGGGCGGCGGACGCCCGAAGGCGATCGTCACCAGCAACCGCTCCATCGTGGAGCTCGCGGGCGCGCTGTTCGACCAGTTGTGGTCGGCGGGCATCCCCGCGACGACCGCGTCCAGCAGCGCCCAGCGGATCGACGAGGACGACGCGGTCCTGCTGGGGCTCTTGATCGCCGGGCTCACGGACCAGTCGATCGCGTCGAAGCTCGGCATCGGCCTGCGGACCGTGCAGCGCCGCGTGCGCGAGCTCATGGATCTGGCCGACGTGGACACCCGCATCCAGCTGGGCTGGCACGCCGCGAAGAACGGTTGGGTGCCATAGCAAAAGCGAGCGGCCGACGGGTTCAGGGATTTCGCCCGAATCGGGGGACGAACCGCGATGCCTGGGTGTTGTACTGTGCTTTTGGTATTTGTACCCATGGCACGACTTGCGAACCGCGGACTGGCAGCCTCGGTGAAGCCTGCGGGCCGTGAATGCGTCCTGCCCCCGCCCGTTCTCACTCCTGGAGGTCCGCAGTGGGATATCCCGACGATCAACTCGCCCGCGGTGAAGTGGTCAAGCTGCACACCCGCCCGCACTGGAAGGAAGGTGTCGGCCCCGTCCTGTGGTTCGTCGTCTTCCTCGCCATCGGCGCCATCGCGATCACGTTCACCGCGCGGATCGACGAGAGCTGGTCCCTGTGGCTGATCCTCGCCGAAGTCGTGCTCTTCCTGGCCCTGCTCATCTGGCTCTCGGTGCTGCCGTGGATCCGCTGGCGCTCCACCCACTACGTGATCACCGACCAGCGCATCATGTGGCGCGAAGGCCTCGTGACCCGCGAGAGCCGCCACATCCCGCTGGCGCGCGTGAACACCGTGTCGTACACCCAGAACGTCTGGGAGCGGATCTTCGGGTTCGGCGACATGAACATCGACTCGGCCTCTGACGACGGCGAGATCAACCTGATCGACGTCCCGAAGGTCGACAAGACCAAGGCGCTGCTGTACCAGCTGGCCGAGGACGACCGCTCGCGTCGTGCCGGCGCGGCCGACGGCACCTGACCGCCCGAGGCGTGACGAGAGGCCCGTGCCGTTGCGGCGCGGGCCTTCTGCGTCGACCGGGGCTGCGTCAGCCGACCGAGGACCGGGCCAGTTCGGGGTCGTGCCGGAAGACCCAGGTGCGGTAGGCGAAGAATCGGAAGACCGAGCCGAGGCCGACGCCGACGATGTTGCCTGCGATGTTCACCGCGAGGTCGTTGTCGAAGTACTGCGGCCAGACCGCGGCGAGACCGGAGTTGGCCCAGAGGCAGGCGAGGGCGATGAGCAGGCCGATGCCGTTGAAGAAGAAGTAGAGGGCGTACTGGCGGTGGGCGGCGGCGCTGCCGCGGCGCTCGCGCCAGGTCCAGTGGCGGTTCCCGAAGAACGCGACGGTCATCGCGATGACGGCGGAGATGATCTTGGCGTACCACTCGGACCAGTCGAGGCCGAGAAACATCAGGTTGAACAGCCCGATGTCGACCACGTAGGCCACACCGCCGACCCCGGCGAAGCGGATCAGCTCGGCCGCGTGGCGTTTCAGCAGGTCAATGGCGCGCACGAACAGACCCGTGAGGCCGCGGCGGGCCGGGGGCGACGGAGTCTCAATGGAGGTCGACATCAAGCCACAGCCTACCCGGAGCAGCGCGGGAGCGATACCGCCGAGATGCGCGGCCGGGCCTACTTCGTGGTGTCGTCGCCGACCGGGGCCGCCACCGCCACCACGCCCACGGTGAACGGGTCGTCGCCGCGTTCGAAGCGGATCACCGCGTCCTCGCCCGTGGCCACCCGGTACACGTTCACGTCGACGCCGAAGGCGTACCAGTCCGGGTTCTCCACGGCCCCGTGCGCGCGGCAGGTCGCCGGCTCGCCGAGCCCCTGCCCGCCCGCGCTCAGGCTGTCCCCGCGGCGGTACCCCGAGCCGCCCCAGAGCGTCGCCGCGACCTGGACCTCGCCGCCGTCCTCGACCTCGATCTCGGTGTCAGCCGCGCGCGGACCGTCGTAGACCGCGACCTCCGTGGCCGGCGCCCCCGGCTCCGCGTACACCACCGTGAGCGACCAGCCCGCCCAGCGCCGCTCGGCGCACTCGGCGCCGAGGTCGATCGGCCAGTGGTCGCATTCGCTGGTCGGCAGCTGGTGGTTGTCGGTCGCGACCCAGTACGCGCCGCCGTCCGACACGAGGTCGGTGACCTCGACGAACGCCTGCTTCCCGGGGCTCGTGTCCCGCATCGCCTCGGCGCTGAGCGCGGTCCAGGACCCGCCCGGCCCCGCGAGCGAGACCGCCGTCGGCAGGCCGTCCTCGACACCGGCCCAGTACAGGCCCGCCCATTGGATCTCGGCCCCCTCCGGCACCTCGAGCACCGCCCCCGAGACGGCCTCGCCTTCGCGCCCCGCGGGCGCGGTCGCGGCCTTGTACGCCTTCATCGGCCACTGCTCGCCGCCGCCGATGCGCACCACTTCCCTGCAGCCGGGGACGGAGCAGGTCAGCCAGGTGTTCCCGGCCGCGGTGACGCCCGTGGCGTCCACGCTCGCGTACCCGACCTCGCTGCCGGCGGGCGCGATCGGCACCTGCAGCGACGTGGTGCCGCTGATGCCCGGGCCCTCCACCGCGACCTCGAACGTCTGGTAGCCGCTCACTTCCTCCCCGATGAGGATGCGCACGTTGGCCTCCGCCGGGTCGGGCATCGCCGGGATCGTGCAGCGGACGACCGCGCCGTCCTCGTCGCACGTCCAGCCGGGATCGGCGGTCTCCGAAGCGAGCGTGATGCCCGCGGGCATCGTGATGTCGAGCGTGACGCGATCAGCGGCGGCCTGCCCGTGCCGTTCGACCGGGGCCGCTTCGCCGGTACCACTGCGTTCGAGCAGCGCCGCCTGACCGTCACCGCTGGGCGGGGACGGGGCCGCTTCGCCGTCGTTTCGCCCGACGGGGGCCGCGTAGCCGCCGCCGCGTCGTTCTGCAGCTTCTGTATCCGCTTGCGCCCCAGACGATTCGGCCGGTCGTTCATTCGCATCGGCGTCGCCCGCACCGTCTTCGCTCTCGGCCCGCTCGGTCACCGGCGCGTAGCCGCCGCCGGTGCCGCCGGGCGGTGCGAGGCGGATCGGGAGGATCGCCTCGCCGCCGGCCACGAGGCCGCTCGAGCCCAGGCCGTGCTCGATCGCGTACGCGGCCGGCTCGGCGGGCGCCTCGGACTCGTCCTCGGGTTCGGGCTGCGGATCGGCCGGGTCCTCCGGGTCGGGCTCGGGCACGTCGTCGGGCGGCGGGGGCCCGGGCGCCGTGGGCTCGGCCTCCGGGTCGTCCGCTTGGACCACCGGCTCCTCGGGGGCGGCCTGCGGCGGCTGCTCCTCCTCGCCGCTGAGCGCGACGATCGCGACGACGGCGACCACCGCCGCGGCGGTGCTGGTGGCGACGGTGCCCTTGGTGCCGAGCTGCTGCACGATCCGGCGGATCCAGTTCGCGACGGCCTTGAACGGCGTGAACAGGTACGCGAGCACGCCGCCGAACGCGATCCCCGCGGCCGAGACCGCGCCCGCCGCCAGGTACGGCGAGGCCGCGCCGCCCAGGAAGATCACGGCGATGACGCCGCGCAGGCCCGAGTTCAACTCGGTGAGTTCGGCGAACAGCAGGTTGCAGGTGACGCACGAGTCGAGGTGGTCGTCCACTTTGGTGGCGTCGCGCTCGCCGAGCTTGCCGCGCACGCGCGCGCCGATCCGGTCGACGGTCCAGCGGCACTCCTCGCGCGGGGAGTCGGCCGCGTGCTCGCTCAGGTAGTTCTGGCGCAGCTTCTCGCGCGCGCGGTAGGCGAGCGCGGAGACCCCGTTCGGGGTCATGCCGAGCATGGTGGCGATCTTGGCCGGGGAGTCCTCCTCGACCTCGGTGTGCCACAGCACCATCCGCCAGCGCTCGGGGAGCTTCCCGAAGGCGAGCGCGGCGTAGCGGCGCTCCTGGCCCTCGACGGCGGGGTCGACGTAGATCTCGCCGGAGTCGTGCGCGGTGAGGTCGTCGGTGAACTCGACCTTCTTGTCGCGGCGCACCCGGTCGTAGAAGGTGTTGCGGAGGGTCTGGAGCATGTAGGGCCGGAAGGCGAGGTCGGGGCCGCCGCCTTCGCGGAAGGTGTGGAGGAGTTTGGCGAAGGCCTCGGAGACGAGGTCGTCGGCGCCGGCGGGGTCGCGGGAGAGGACGCGGGCGAGGCGGCGCGCGGAGTGGACGTGGCGTTCGTAGAGCACGGCGTAGGCCGTGGTGTCGCCGCCGCGGGTGGCGGCGATGAGTTCGGGATCGGAGCGGGTCTCGGGGTTGTCGCCGGGGTCCGGGTCCAGGTGGCGGGGATCGCCGGCGGGGACGGTCTCGGGCATCGTTCGCCGGTGCTCCTTCCAGGTTGCGCCGAGCTCGTACGATCGGGGGGCTCGGGTGTCTGCTCGCGGGCGGGGACTTCACTGCCGAGTGGGAGGTGTACTCGCCGTCCCCCTTTGCGAGCCTTCCTTGACTTAACGATCGAGTACGTCTCGAGTTGCGCCCGTTCAGCCGTTCGGGCAGGCTTCCGGCGAACTGGACATTGCAGTGAGTTTAGGGCAAAAACCCGTCATAACCATGGATTGTGATGTGATTGTGACCAGGTGTGATCGTATTGGGACTTCCCGTCCTGGTTCCAGGCAACTGTCGGAATTACGTCAGGCCATTGCGTACAGTTTGCTAACGCATTCCCGGCCGACTTCGACGCAAGGGAGGTGAACGATGCCCGCGTCCGTCCTACTCGCACTCCTCGCCGCCACCGCCCTGCTGGCCCTCACCCCGGCCCTGGTGCGCCGCTACGACCCTGATGAGCGCATGATCGCCGACCGGGCCTCGTCCGACGCCCGCGTCCTCGACCGCGAAGGCCACCGCCCCACCCGGCCCGCCTCCCACGACACCGCCGAGCTCGAACTCCAGCACGCCGGGAGCCCGTCCGGGCAGGACGACTCCCTCGACGAACTCCTCGACGGCCAAGACCTTCCGGCGCAATCGAACTCACGCGGGTGGGAGCGGCGCGGCACGCGCCGCGGCGACTCGGTACGGTTGAAGGCCGACGAGTCGTACACCGGCGAGGACCCCGAGATGCACGAGCAGGCCAGGCTCCGGCGGATGCGCGCCGAATGGTGGCGGCGGCGCCACCGCCGCATTCTCTACGTGCTCATCGCACTGACCGTGCTCGAACTCGCCGGCGTCGCCATCGCCGGCCCCGGCTTCTGGGTCGGCGCGGGCCTCTCCACGGTCGCCCTCGGCGGCTACGTCTACTTCCTGCGCGAGCGCGCCAAGCGCCGGCGCCGGGCGGGCCGCCGGCCCAAGGCCATGATCACGGCCGAGCCCGAGCACGACGAGGTCGGCCCGCCCACCTACGTGCCCGAGCAGCCCGACGGGGACGAGGACGACGACGAGGAGCTCGGCCCCCGCGAGTCGTTCCTGTTCGAGAACGGCTCGCTCGACGAGGAGGCCCCGCCGCCGCCGCGCCCCGACCCGCGCCGTCCCGACGGCCCCGCGGGCGTGCGCGGGCGCTCCTACGAGGCGCCGGCGAAGCTCGAGCGCTGACGCCGCGCCGCTCATGAAGCAGCGCACACCGGGCCTGCCGCTAAACTTGCCCGGTTATGCCTGATGAGGAATCGCAGCACCGCCACATCCTGACGTTCAACTTCCGTCAAGGACGCAACAAGCCCCGCCACGACGAGGCCTTCGCGCGCCTGTGGCCGCGCTATGGCCTGGACTGGGAGCCGGACGAGGGCCGCATCGACTTCGCGAAGCTGTTCGGCCGCACCGCGCCCGTGATCCTCGAGATCGGCTCGGGCAACGGCGAGGCCGCCGCCGCGATGGGCGACGCCGACCGGGACCGCGACCTCCTCGCCGTCGAGGTCTACCCGCAGGGCATCGCCGACCTCATGGACCGCGCCGAAGCGCGCGGCCTCACGAACCTGCGGATCTACCAGGGCGACGCCCTGCCGCTGCTGTGGAAGGGCATCGCGCCCGGGTCGCTCGACGAGATCCGGGTGTACTTCCCCGACCCGTGGCCGAAGAAGCGCCACCACAAGCGCCGCATCATCCAGGCCGAGCACGTGAAGACGATGGCAGGGCTCCTGCGCCCCGGCGGGGTCCTCCACTGCGCGACGGACATCGCGGACTACGCGGAGCAGATGCTCGAGGTCCTCACGGCGGACGAGGCCTTCGCGAACACCGCCGAGGGCTACGCCCCGCGCCCCGATCACCGCCCGGTCACGAAGTTCGAGCGCCGCGGTGTGAAGGCCGACCGCGAGATCTTCGACCTGATCTTCACCAAGCGCTGAGAGGGGTACCTCGTCTGCGTGACCGCGGTCCGCCATGACCTCACGGTGCTCCGCGTCGGCGAGGACTTCCGCGCCGCGGCATCGGTGATGCCAGTGCTGCGCGAACGGGATGCTCGCTTGCTCGGCTGAGCCTCAGGCCGTGAGGCGCTGGTGCCAGGCCGCTGCTGAGGCATCGGTGAGGGAGGCGACCTGGTCGATGGCGACGCGGAGTCGTGCGGTGTCGTCCGAGGCCCGGTTCCAGAGTTCGGCGAACATCGGTTCCATGGCGTCCGCGCCGCGGTCGCAGAGCAGGGCGACGAGGTCCTGGAGGATCTCGCGCTGGCGGGTGTACCAGGTCTCGTCGCTGCGGGGCTGCATCACGTAGCACCAGGCGATGCCTTTGAGCAGGGCGCATTGGACGCGTTCGCGTTCGGGGACGACGAGGTCGGCGTCGTAGCGGCGGAACCGGCCGTCGCCGAACCGCTCCCTGGTGGCCTTGGCGGCGGCGTTCACGAAGCGGCCCACCATGGTCGAGGTGAAGTTCTTGACCGCGACCATGGCGCCGAACGAGCCGTCGTAGTCGTGGATGCCGGCCAGGACGGGGTCCGCCAGCAGGTCGCGGAGCGCTTCGCCGAGGGCCGCGGGCGACTCGTCGGAGTAGCGGCCCGCGACGGCGTCGCAGACCCGGGCCTGCTCGTCGGTGTCGCGCATGAGCTTCGCGAGGTTGATGTAGCCGCCGTGGAGGCCGTCCTCGACGTCGTGCACGGAGTAGGCGACGTCGTCGGACCAGTCCATGACCTGGGCCTCAAGGCATTTGACGCCTTCGGGGGCGCCGTCGCGGAGCCATTCGAAGACGTGCCGGTCGTCCTCGTAGACGCCGAACTTCCGCACGCCCTCGCGGGCGGTCCACGGGTACTTGCAGGTCGCGTCGAGCGAAGCGCGCGTGAGGTTCAGGCCCACGGAGCGGCCCTCGCCGTCGAGCACCTTCGCCTCCAGGCGGGCGAGGACGCGGAGGGTCTGGGCGTTGCCCTCGAAGCCGCCGCAGGGACCGGCGACCTCGTGGAGGGCGTCTTCGCCGTTGTGCCCGAAGGGCGGGTGGCCGAGGTCGTGGGCGAGCCCGGCGACGTCGACGACGTCGGAGTCGCAGCCGAGGTCCTGGCCCATCTCGCGGGAGATCTGGGCGACTTCGAGGGAGTGGGTGAGGCGGGTGCGCAGGAAGTCGTCGGTGCCGGCCGTGTGGACCTGGGTCTTGTCGGCGAGGCGCCGGAACCCGGCCGAGTGGAGGATGCGGGCGCGGTCGCGCTGGAACGGGGTGCGGACCGAGTCGGGCTCTGCGACCAGCCGCTCCTCGGCGGGCCGGCGCGCCTGGTGGGTACGGAGAACGGGATCGGTCACGCCATCGAGCGTAGCGCGGCCGATCCCGTTCGACAGTCGTTAATCCTTCAGGTAGAGGCGCATGACGCCGGTGCCGTCGCCGTCCTCGGCGCCGTGGGCCCACGCGAAGGCCGAGAGCGGTTCGAGGCCGGCGAAGTCGTCGGGGTACTCCTCGGCGGCGCGGCCGAGGTCGACCCAGGCGACGACGGAGCACTTGCCGGGGGTGTTCGCGGCGAAGTCGCTGAAGCGGTCGTCTTCGGCGAGCGTGCCTTCGGCGGTGGCCGGACCGGCGTAGCTCAGTTCCGAGCCGTCCACTTCGATGCCTTCGGGGAGGGGCTCGCCCTCGCTCCAGGTCGTGATGAGTTCCTGGAGTTCCTGGGCGCGCTCCTCGGCGAGGTGGGCGGCGAAGTGGAGCGAGTCGGGGTCGATGTCGTCGTCGTTGCTGAAGTTCCCGCCGCCGCTGAGGGTGGCGCCGGCCAGGAGGCCGGTGAGGTCGTTCACGGTGGATTCGACCTCGCCGAAGTCGGGGCCGTAGGACTCCTCGACGTAGGGGTCGTCCTCGGTGCCGGCGGCCCAGAAGCGGGACTCGAGCTCGGCGTAGCGCGCCTCGTCCTCGGGGGCGAGCGTGTCGGCCCAGAACTGGGCGTCGAGCTCCAGGTACTCGGCGTACTCCTCGGCGGTGAGCGGGGCTTCGACCGGTTCCGACGCGGCGGCGTCGACGCCGTAGAAGTCCTCGAAGAAGCCGAGCCAGGTCTTGGTGACCTCGTCGATGTTCTCGGGGACGTAGGCGGAGACGGCGATGTCGGAGGCGGGCAGGTCGCCCGTGGACTCGACGAGCCCGTCGGTGCCGGTCCACAGGTGGTCGGCGTCGCCGAACATCCGGTAGGTGAGCTGGAAGCCCTGGTCGAAGGCGGAGAAGCCGTAGATGAGGTGCCCGGAGTAGAGGTCCTTGACGGCCTCGCTCTCGGTGCCGTAGGTCATCTCGGCGAGGTCGCCGACGGCCTCCATGTCGACCCAGTGGACGAGGAGCTGGTCCTCGTCGAGCCAGGCGCGGGCCTCGCTGTACTGGTCGGACTCGGCGAGCGGCTGGTCGGAGGCCTCGGTCTCGGCGGCGGCGAGCGCGTCGGCGGCGCCGGTCTCGCCGATGACGACGAGGACGTGGTCGTCCTCGACGGTGTAGGCGAACTGCTCCTCGGTGGTGCCGGCGGCGGTGCGGATCTGGGCCATGCCGTCTTCGGCGGCCTCGGCGTCGGTGCTGGCGAGGCTCAGGACGGCGAAGGTCTGGTCGTCGTGCTCCCAGGTGGCGAGGCCGTGGCGGCGCCCGAGCCAGGAGTTGATGTCCTCGTCGGCGTCGACGCCTTCGATGCCGGACTCGTCGATGAAGCCGTCGATGAGCTCGTTCGTGTCGTCGTACTCCTCGAGGTCCTCGAACTTCTGGAGGTGCTCGAGGAGCTTCGGGGTCTGGTCGAAGGAGGGGTCGAGGTTGAGCTCGACGTACATGGTCGCGGTGGCGGGGAAGCTCTCGGCCGGGTCGGGGCCCTGGTTCAGGACGAACTTGAAGAGGACGACCGCGCCGACGGCGGCGAGGAGCACGACGGAGAGGATCGCGGCGACGGCGACCTTGGGGCCGCGCCCGCGCGGGTTCCCGCCCTGCACCGGGACCGGTGCGTACGCGCCGGGCGGGACGTAGGCCCCGGGCGGCTGCTGCGGCACGCCCTGCTCCACATAGGGCTGGGGCTGCTGCGGCTGGTAGGCCCCGGGCGGGGGCTGGTACGCGCCCGGCGGCGGCCCGTAAGCGCCCGGAGGCGGCTGGTTGGGGTCGCCGGGGTACGGCTGGGGGCTGGCATCGCTCGACATCCTTCGACGCTACGGCCCTTGTGCAACAACCGAATCCCGGGAACGTGCCAAATGCGGCTCGGTGGGCGGTCAGAACTCGTAGACCTGGCCGGGGCGCACGACCTCGACCGGTCCGGTGTAGGCGGCGCGGGCCTCGGCGAGGGTCTGGTCCTTGGAGTTCCAGGGCTCGACGAGGTGGGTGAGGAGCAGGCGGGCGGCCCCGGACTTCGTGGCGTACTCCCCCGCTTCCTTCCCGGTGAGGTGCACGTCCTTCGGGTTCTCGCGGCCCTCCAGGTAGGAGGCTTCGGCGAGGAGCACGTCGCAATGGGTGGCGAGCGCTTCGAGCGCCTGGCACGGACCGGAGTCGGAGGTGTACGCCAGGGAGGACCCGGCGTGCTCGACGCGGAGGCCGTAGGTCTCCACGGGGTGCGCGACGCGGTCGACGGTGACGGTGAGCGGGCCGAGGTCGAACGTGCCGGACTGGAGCTCGCGGAAGTCGTAGACGTCGCGCATGTTCGGGCTGCACAGCTCGCCCTGGCCGCCGTAGGCGGCGACGATGCGGTCGGCGACGCCGGTGGGGCCGTAGAGCGGCAGCGGGTGCTTCGGCGCGTCGGAGGCGTAGCGGCGCATGACGGCGTACGCGCAGGCGTCGAAGAAGTGGTCGGCGTGCAGGTGGGTGACGATGACCGCGTCGATCAGGTGCGGGTCGAGGTGCTTCTGCAGCTCACCGAGGGATCCGGTGCCGAAGTCGATGAGCAGTCGGTAGCCGCCCGCTTCGACCAGGTAGGCCGAGCAGGGGGTGTCGGGTGCCGGGAACGAGCCGGCGCAGCCGATAACCGTCAGTTTCATGGCAGATCACACCTTGTCCAGTACGGCCGCCGCCGCGTTCGGGAACAGGTTCCCCAGGAACCGCCGCGCGGTCCTGGTGAAGGCCTCCGGGTCGCCGGTCGCGAGGAACCGGTGCTCGGGGGTGTCGGTGCGGGCGGCCAGGAGGTCGTGGTCGGTGAGCACGCGGTAGAGTTCGCGCGCGCTCTCGCTCGCGGAGTTCACCAGTGTCACGTCCTCTCCCATCACCAGTCCTATGAGTCCCGACAGCAGCGGATAGTGGGTGCAGCCCAACACGACAGTGTCGACGTCCGACTGCTGTAGCGGCTCAAGGTACCCCTGGGCGAGGCCCAGGAGCTGTCGGCCGGTTGTCACACCGCGTTCCACGAAATCCACGAACGCCGGGCAGGCCACTGCGGTCGCCTTGACGTCCGGGACGGCGTTGAACGCGTCCAGGTACGCACCCGAGGAGATCGTCGAAACCGTCCCGATGACCCCGACCCGGCCGGTGCGCGTCGTGGCGACGGCGCGGCGGACGGCGGGCCGGATGACCTCGACGACGGGAATGTCGTAGCGGTCTCGGATGTCGGCCAGGCTCGCGGCCGAAGCGGAGTTGCAGGCGATCACGAGCGCCTTGACCTCCTGTTCGACCAGGTGGTCGCAGACGTCGAGTGAAAGCTTGCGGACCTCGGCGATGGGCCTGGGACCGTACGGGACGTGGGCGGTGTCGCCGACGTAGACCAGTTGCTCGGCGGGCAGCAGTTCGCTGATCGATCGGGCGACGGTCAGGCCTCCGACACCGGAGTCGAAGATCCCGATGGGCGCGTCGTTCATGGGCTACGAGCGTACGTCCAAACGGGCCTGAAGCGCCCCTGCTCGTCACGGGAATGTCGCCAAAATGACAGGGTGGCGATCGCCACAAGATCGGTGTTCGAACGAGCGGCGGGGCCCGGCGTGCTAGGCGCGCAGCATCACGAACGCGGCGAAGAGGGTGATCGTGGCGGCGGCCATGAACATCCACGGCACGCCTTTGAAGCGCAGTGTCGCGAAGGCCATCATCGTCAGGAGCATGCCGATCACGCCGCAGGTGATGAACGCGGGCGTGAACCAGGCGGGGCTTTCACCGAAGACGCGGAAGAGGCCCACGACCGCGGTCGCGACCCCGGCGAGCACGAGCACGAGCGCCCAGCTGGCGACGCCGGCGAGCCGGCGCAGGCGCACCGCGGGCTTCTCGGGGCGCAGCGGCGCGGGGTCCTTCGCAGCCGTGATGCCGCCCTGGATGCTGCCGAGCGCGGATTTCTCCACTTTCGGCACCGGGCTGCTCCCCCAGGCGTTCTCCGCGGCCGCGCCTTCGGGGGCCGTGCCCTGCTTTGGCGGACCGCTCGGCTTGCGGAGCGAGACGGAACGCAGCTTGAGCTTGCCGGCGGGACTCATACGGCCCAGGCTAGCAAAGCCACTGAGGACGACTCAGGATCGCACCGCAGCGGTGCGGCGCAGACCTCGCGGAACGAAAGGCCGGGCAAGCGGGCCGGGCCCGCGCGATGTCGTACCCCCGCGGGACCCTTGTACTCGGGGCGTTCGCGCCCGACACACCCGACCCCGGGGTCCGGACCAGCGCAAACGAAAGCCGGGCCGCGCATCCGCGCGGGCCCGGCCCTCCAGCACTCTGCCTCGCTAGGCCCAGACTTGACCGTCGAGGGCGTTCGCCGCGTCGTCCATCCCGTCCGAGTACGCGCCGGTCGAGAGGTACTTCCAACCGCCGTCGGCGACGAGCAGCGCGATGTCCGCGGCCCGGCCCGCCTTCGCGGCCTCGCGCGCCAGCGCGAGCCCCGCGTGCAGCACCGCGCCCGTGGAGAGCCCCACGAACAGGCCCTCCTCGCTCAGGATCTCGCGAGTGCGGCGCAGCGCGTCCTCGGTGCCCACCGAGAGCCGCCGGTCGAGCACCTTCTCGTCGTACAGCTCGGGCACGAACCCCTCGTCGAGGTTCCGCAGCCCGTACACGAGCTCGCCGTACCGCGGCTCGGCCGCCACGATCTGCACGCCCGGCGCCTGCTCGCGCAGGTACCGGCCCACGCCCATGAGCGTGGCCGTGGTGCCGAGCCCGGCCACGAAGTGCGTGATCTCGGGCAGGTCGCGCAGCAGTTCGGGCCCGGTGCCCTCGTAGTGCGCGGCGGCGTTCGCCGGGTTCGCGTACTGGTTGAGCATCACCAGGTCAGGACGTTCGGCGGCCATGAGACGGGCTTTCGCGACGGCCGCGTTCGAGCCGCCCGCAGCCGGCGAGAACACGATCTCCGCGCCGAACGCGGTCAGCAGCTGCCGCCGCTCCAGCGAGGTGTTCTCGGGCATGACGGCGATCAGCTTGTAGCCCTTGCGCCGCGCCAGCATCGCCACGGCGATGCCGGTGTTCCCCGAGGTCGGTTCGAGGATCGTCGCACCGGGTTGCAAGAGCCCGTCGTCTTCGGCCGCCTCGATCATCTTGGCGGCCACCCGGTCCTTGACCGAGCCGGTCGGGTTCGCGCCCTCGAGCTTCACCCACAGCCGGATGTCCGGCGAGGGCGAGAGCCGCGGGAGTCCGACGAGCGGCGTGTCGCCGACCGTCGCGGTGATGTCCGTGAAGCGTGCCACGGCCATTCCTTTCCCGAACTACATGCCGCCCGCGACGGCGGGGAGGATGGTGACCTGGTCGCCGTCGGCGAGCGGGGCGTCGAGGCCGCCGATGAACCGCACGTCCTCGTCGTTGATGTAGACGTTCACGAAGCGGTGCAGGGTGCCCTCGTCGGTCACGATGCGGCCCTTGAGGCCGGCGTGCTGGGAGTCGAGGCTGTCGAACAGCTTCGCCAGGGTGTCGCCTTCGCCGGAGACGAGCTTCTGGCCGCCGGTGTGGGTGCGGAGGATGGTGGGAACGCGGACTTCAACGGACATGATGGATTTTCCTTCGATTCTCTGAACAGCCCGGCAGGGGCCGTCGATGTGTCTGACGCGCAGCGGGTACTGCATGACGAACGCCGGTCGAGCCCGGCGGGAACTCAGGAACAGTCGTAGACCGTCGAGTCGGGGGTGTGGGCGAACTTGTAGCTCTGCACCGCCTCGGGCGCACCGGTGACCTCGATGGGCTCCTCGGTGATCACCTCGTCGGCGATGCGGAACGAGCGGACCTCGGCGATGTCCGGGTCCTTCGTCGTCACCAGCACGTAGTGCGCGCCCGGCAGGCCCAGCTGCGAGGCGATCCCCGCGTCTGAGCGCGAAGGGTAGGCCTCGGTGTGGGTGTGGGAGTGGTAGGCCACGACGACTTCCTCGTCGTTGTCCCACATCTGGTCGTAGACCTGCTTCCACTCTTCCGAGTCGAACTCGTAGAAGGTGGCGGAGCGGGCAGCGTTGATCATCGGGATGTGCCTCTTCGGCGCTCCCGTGCCCTCGGGGCCCGCGATGAGACCGCACGCCTCGTCGGGGTGGTCAGCCCGGGCGTGCGCGACCATCGCCTCGACCAGTTCATGCGCGATCCGCAACACGCAAGCAAGCGTACACGCGGCGCGACGGGGCCAGAAGCCCTCGCTCAGAGCGTGAGACAAGGCCCTCCACCTGCAATGGGAGGGAATAAACGGACGGGTGTGAACACCGCTCGCTCACGGGGCCCGCGCGTTCCACAGGTGCATTACGCTCACCACTATGTCCGTCACGCTGCCGCGCACGCCCCTGTACACCGACCACTACGAGTACACGATGCTCGAAGCGGCCCTCCGCGACGGCACCGCCGAGACGCCGTGCGTCTTCGAGGTCTTCGGCCGCCGCCTGCCCACCGGCCGCCGCTACGGCGTCGTCGCCGGCATCGGCCGCCTCTCCGAGGCCATCGAGCGCTTCCGCTTCGAGGACAGCGACCTCGAGGACCTCACTTCGCGCGGGGTCGTCAAGCAGTCCACGGCCGAGTGGCTCGCCGACTACCGCTTCAAGGGCGACATCGACATCTACGCCGAGGGCGAGCTGTACTTCCCCGGCTCCCCCATCGTCACCCTCACCGGGACGTTCGCCGAGTGCGTGCTCCTGGAGACGCTGACCCTCTCGATCCTCAACCACGACAGCGCGATCGCCAGCGCCGCCGCCCGCATGGTCACGGCCGCGCGCGGCCGGCCGATCCTGGAGATGGGTTCGCGGCGCACGCATGAGGCGGCGGCGATCGCGGCGTCGCGCGCGGCGTACCTGGCCGGGTTCGTGGCGACGTCGAACCTGGAGGCCGGGCGGCGGTACGACGTGCCGACCTCGGGTACCAGCGCGCACGCGTTCACGCTGCTGCACAAGTCCGAGGTCGAGGCGTTCCAGGCGCAGATCGACGCGTTCGGCACTGACACGACGCTGCTGGTGGACACGTACGACATCACGCAGGGCATCCGCAACGCGATCGCGGTGGCGGGGCCGCGCCTGCGCGCGATCCGCATCGACTCGGGCGACCTCGATGTGATGGCCACCGGCGCAAGGGAGCTCCTGGACGAACTGGGAGCGCATGACACGAAGATCGTGGTCTCCGGTGACTTGGACGAGTTCTCGATCGCGGCGCTGGCGGCGGCCCCTGTGGACATCTACGGGGCGGGCACGGCGGTCGTGGTCGGGTCGGGCGCGCCCACGGCACAGCTGGTCTACAAACTGGTCGAAGTGGAGGGTCGCCCGGTTGCGAAGCGCTCGGAGCACAAGGGCACCAATGGAGGTCGCAAAGTCGCGGTGCGCCGGCACAAGCCGACGGGCACGGCGACGGAGGAAGTGATCGTCTCCCAGGGAGTGCCGGAGTCGATGCCGGGCGACAAGCTGCTGCAGACGCCGCTGTTCCGCCAAGGCGAACTCGTGCAGCAGTCGTCGCTTGAGGAGTCGCGCGAACTGCTGCGCCAGCGGCTCATCTCGATCCCTTGGGAGGGGCTGAAACTCTCCCCCGGCGATCCGGCGATTCCGGTGGTCCAGCTGCATGGGGGCGAATAGCGGCGGCGCTTTCGGGATACGATCGACGCGCCCCTGTCCGCGTTCCCACCCCCTGTGCCTTCGTAGTACCTGCGATCCTCCCCGAAAGGAACCGCCCCAATGGTGTTCAGCAAGCTCAAGGCCATTCTCGGTAGTGGCATCCAAGTCGACACGCTCCTGCACGAGAAGCACGTCGTCCCCGGCGGCGTGATCAAGGGCGAGGTGCGGATCTCCGGTGCCGAGGTGGACGCCGCGGTGGAGAGCGTCGAGATCGAGTTCACCGCTCTGGTCGAGGACGACAGCAAGGGCGAGGACGCGGCCGGCGTCGTGCACGACTACTTCCGGGCGGAGATCTCGGGCAAGTTCGACCTCGCGAAAGGCACTGCCCACCCGATCGCGTTCGAGGTGCAGGTGCCTTGGGAGACGCCGTTCAACAATGTCGCCGAGCGCCCGCTCGTGGGCGGCATGAAGCTGGGCGTGTCGACGCACCTGTCGCTGGACCAGGCCCTGGACAAGGGCGACCTGGACTGGCTGACGGTGGAGGCGCTGCCGGTGCACCGGGCGGTCTGGGAGGCGCTGGAGGCCTTGGGCTTCGCGTTCCAGGAGACGGACCTCGAGCTGGGCACGATCCAGGGCGCGACGGTGCCGTTCTACCAGGAGGTCGAGTTCTGGGCGACCGAGGGCGAGTTCCACGGCCGGGTGCGCGAGCTGGAGGTCGTGTTCGTGGCCGGCGAGGCGAACACCGATGTGGTGTTCGCTGCGGACAACTCGGCGGAGCTGCTGGCTCCGGACCTGAACTCGACGATCCGGTTCTCGCTGCCGACGGCCGAGCCGGGCGATGTGACGGAGACCGTGAAGGCGCAGCTGACGCAGCTGCTGGCCCAGAAGGGCGCATAAGCGCAGCTAGAAGAGCCAAGGGGCGGTCCCGCGAGCAATCGCGGGGCCGCCTTCTCGCGTGCCGGCGGAAAACTTAGGGAGCGGACTTGCGCATGTTCTACGTATACGTATAGTATCTACGTATACGAAGGACAGCCCCTGGAAGGAGGTTAAGATGCCGTCATGCCCAACAAGACGATCTACGTCGCCGACAAGGACCTGCCGCTCTACACCCGAGCGCAGGAACTCGCGGGAGGCAACCTCTCCAAGGCGATCTCGACGGCGCTCAAGCGCTACGTCGACGCCGAGGAGGGCCGCCTCGAGGGCTACGAGGAGATCACCGTCCCCGTCGGCCCGGGCACCGGCCGCAAGCGCCAGCGCCAGCGGTTCACCGGCGTCAAGCTCGGCGAGTGGGTCCGCTCGGACAGCAACAAGGCCGAGATCTACCGGGTCTACCGCTCGCGCTCGGGCAAGTTCGTGATCCACACCGAGAAGACGCCCGACTTCGTGCACGAGACGAGCGAGACGGGCTGGCGCAAGCTCCTCGGCTTCGGCGAGCAGAGCTTCGCCATGAACTACGGGGACGCCACCCTCGAAGTGGTCGAGACCCTCGAGGACCTCAAGGCGAAGATCCCGGCCGAGCTGTACCAGATGGTCGCCGCGACGGCCGAGGCCCCGCCGGTGCAGGACCTCGACATCTGAGCCGCCTCGACCGCTAGAGCGCCTCGCGCCCAAGCAAGTCGAGTTGACCGGACGTCCCGAACGCGCCGACCCGCTCCAGCGAGCCGAGCCCACTGACATCCGCGGCCCCGGGCGCATCCCGGTGGCCGCCCGCACCCGCAGACCGCTGACCGACCCGGGGCGGAGCCCTGTCCACCGACAGTCCACATTGCACGGTCGTCGTGCCTGAACATCGAGGTGAAACCGTGTTCGACCTTGGAATGGTGCTCACGCTCTTCCCGCCGCCGCGCCCCCTGTCGCCGGACCTGTCGCCATGTCAGGTCGATGTCAGCGCCGTGTCAGCAGCCCCGGCCAAAGTACTCACATGCCCGGCGAGGGAAACCGAACCGGCCGATCCTCCCAACGACGCAGACCACGAAGACCCCCGAAAGCAGGAATCATGACCACCAAGCCGATCGCGATCGAAGCCCGCAACCTCACCAAGTCCTACGGCGAGAAGTCCGTCCTCGGCGGCGTCGACATCTCCGTCCCCGAAGGCACCATCTTCTCCCTGCTCGGCCCCAACGGCGCCGGCAAGACGACGACGGTCAACATCCTCACGACCCTGATCCCCGCCAGCGGCGGCGACGCGTTCATCCACGGCAACCACGTCGTGGGCGACGCCGACGCGGTGCGCGGCAGCATCGGCGTCACCGGCCAGTTCGCGGCCGTCGACGGCCTGCTCACCGGCCGCGAGAACCTCCACCTCATGGGGCGCCTGCACCACCTGGGCAAGGCGGAGACCAAGCGCCGCACCGAGGACCTGCTGGAGCGGTTCGACCTCGTCGAGGCGGCGAAGCGCGCCCCGGCCACCTACTCGGGCGGCATGAAGCGCCGCCTCGACATCGCGATGTGCCTCATGGGCGACCCGAAGGTGATCTTCCTGGACGAGCCGACCACCGGCCTCGACCCGGCCGGGCGCCGCGTCGTCTGGTCGATCATCCGCGATCTCGTCAAGGGCGGCACCACGATCTTCCTGACCACGCAATACCTGGAGGAGGCCGACGAGCTGGCCGACAGGATCGCGGTCCTCGACGGCGGCAAGATCGTCGCCGAGGGCACGCCCGAGGAGCTCAAGCGGCTCGTCCCCGGCGGCCACGTCAAGCTCCGCCTCCACCGCGGCGAGCAGGTCGCGAAGGCCGTGCAGATCCTCTCCGCCACCGTCTCGGACACCGACTCGCTCGGCGTCCAGGTCGCCTCTGACGGCTCGGTCGACTCGCTGCGCAAGATCCTCGACACGATCGACCGCGAGGGCATCGAGGTCGACGAGCTCACGGTGCACACGCCGGACCTCGACGACGTCTTCCTGACCCTCACCGGCCACACCACGAACCTCGAAGCCGCGGCCTCCGCGTAACCCGCCCCCCTGAACCTTTCCGCTACGCCCACAAGGAGAACTCCGATGAGCACCCTCGCCTACACCGTTTCCGACACCTCCACGATGCTGCGCCGCCAGCTCAAGCACATGCTCCGCTACCCGTCCCTGACGATCATGCTCGTCGGCATGCCGGTGGTCTTCCTCCTCCTGTTCGTCTACGTCTTCGGCGGGACGATCGGCGACGGACTCGGCGGCCCGACCGGCGGCCGCGAGGCGTACCTGACCTACCTGACGCCGGGCATGCTGCTGATGGCGATCGTCGCCGCCGTGCAGGGCACCGCGATCAGCGTCGCGATGGACATGACCGAAGGCATCATCGACCGCTTCCGCACCATGTCGATCGCCCGGGTCTCCGTCCTCACCGGACATGTCATCGGCTCGATGATCCAGTCCTTCCTGTGCATGGCCGTGACGCTGGGCGTCGCCATCGCGATCGGCTTCCGCCCCGAGGCGGACGCCCTCGGCTACCTCGGGCTCGCCGGAGTCCTGGCCCTGATCTCCTTCGGCCTCACCTGGCTCACGGTGGGTCTGGGCATGGCCGCCAAGAGCGTCGAAGAAGCCTCGAACTCGCCGATGCCGCTGATGCTCCTGCCCTTCCTCGGGTCGGCCTTCGTGCCCACCGACTCGATGCCCACCGTGGTCCAGTACTTCGCCGAGTACCAGCCCTTCACCCCGTTCATCGAGGTCGTCCGCAGCCTCCTGTTCGCCAACGCGGTGGACGGCAAGGACCTGGTCCTGACGATCGCCTGGTCGCTGGCGTTCGCTCTGCTGGGCTACGTGATCGCGAAGAAGAAGTTCAACAAGCGCTAAGCGCCGCAAGCCGACTCCAACACCCGAGCCCGGCCCCGCACCTCGCGGGGCCGGGCTGTCGCCATGCCCGTGCACCCCGGCGATGAGGCGCGCCCGCAATGCCGCGTGACGGCCGACACGGAGTCCCCCCGTCGCGATGAATCCGCGCCGGGACCCTCGTCTTCACGGGTGTAGCAACCGCACTTGGAGGACCCGCATGACCGCGCCGCAGCCCAATGGCCCGCACTCGTACTTCCCCTCGATCGAGAAGAAGTACGGCCGCCCGATCGCCGACTGGCTCGCCGACATCGCCGCGAGCGATCTCGACGGCCACAAGCCGCTCGTCGAATGGCTCAAGACCGAGCACGGCATGGGGCACGGCCACGCGAACGCCCTCGTGACCTACCAGCGCAACCCGGGCAAGTGGCCGGTCTACACCGGCGGGTGAGGACGCCTCCGGCCTAGGACGACGGCCGGTCGAACAGGTCGAGTTCGGCCGGTGCCGGGGCCTCGAACAGGCGCAGCCACTCCCGGAGCATCGCGGCGGTCAGCACCGGCGCACCCGGTTCCCGGTTCCGGACGGCGATGCGCCGCTCCAGTTCGGTCATCGGCACCGCGAGGTAGCGCAGTTCGACGCGCGCGCCCAGTTCACGGGCCCGAAGCCGCTTCTCGTCCCGCTCCGAACGCCCCCAGAAGCCGTTCTCCAGGATCACGCTGGTCCCGACGGCCAGCAGCCTCTGAGCTTGGTTCCATTGGCGCTGTTCAAGATCCGCGCGCGCCGCCTCATCGAACAGGTCGGCGCCCTCCGCCGCAAGCTGCTCATCGGGGCACAGGCGCACCGCGGGCAGCTCGCGTTCCAAGCGCCTGGCCAGCGTGGTCTTCCCGGCCCCGGGCAGGCCGCACATGAGCACCAGACTCGGACTTCGGTCGCTCACGATCACCGCTCTCCTCGCATCCTCCGGCGATCATCGCAGGGTTCAGGGAGGTGGTGTCGCCTGGTGCGGGAGTGGTGTAGACCTTGGGCATGGTTCTTCCTGCTGAAGTGGTCGCGCCCGTGATGGTCGAAGTGGGCCGGGGGCATCGTCTGGCGGTGCGCCGCCGCGGGGACGGCGGTGTGCCGCTGCTGCTCGTCCACGGGTTCCCGTGCACCAGCAGGATCTGGTCGCACAATCTGATCCCCTTGGCCGAAGCGGGATTCGACGTGGTCGCGGCGGACCTGCGCGGCTACGGCGACTCCGACTTCGCGCCCGACGAGTACTACGACTTCAACGCGTTCAACACCGACCTGACCGGGCTGCTCGACGCCCTCGGGTGGGACAAGGCCGTCGTCGCCGGGCACGACCTCGGCGCGATGATCGCCATCGACATGGCGACCCGCCACCCCGACCGGGTCGAACGCCTGGTCATCCTGGACGACTCCATGCCCGAACTCGACGAGGCGTTCGCCGCCGCAGGCATCCCGGCCGGACGTCCCAAGCCCGCCGTCTACGACTACCAACGCCGCCAAGGGCTCCACGCCGAGGAACTGGTCGCCGAACTGGACACGCCCGAGCGCCGCCGCCGGTACATCGGCGAGTTCTTCGGCCACCGGATGTGGTGCCCGCCCGACGCGTTCGACGCCGATGACCTGGCCTTCCTGACCGAGCCCTACGGCGACGCGGCCAGGCTGCGCGCGTCCTTCGCCGACTACGAGGTCGTCATGGGCGCCAGGAAGCTCTCCGCTCCCGAGATGACCGACCGCCCCGTCCCGCACCGGACCCTGGTCCTCGTCGGCGCCGACCAGGTGACCCTCGGCGAGCACATCGAGGAGCAGTGCGCCATCGCCTTCCCCGCCGCGGTCGGGCCCTTCTGGGTCAAGGGCGCCGGACACTTCATGCCATGGGAACGGCCCGAGATCGTCAACCGCGCGATCGCTTCCTTCTGCGGTGACCTCCTCTCCGCCTGAGGCGAGGACGAACCGCTCGATTGCGCTACCGCGATGCCGGTCCCGCCGGTGTCCCGCCGGTCTACCGCCTCGCAAACCCTCCTCAATCGCTACAGGATGGAGGCAGCCGTGGGGTCCGTTCCCACGGATGAACCGCGAGGGGATCGCAATGCGACTACTCAAGAGCGCCAACGTCAAACGTGTGATCGCCACGGCCTCCGCTTCGGCTGTCGCCGTCGTCGGCACCATGCTCATCTCCGCCGCCCCCGCCGAGGCCGCGTGCCAGGGCGACAACGCGCACACGATCACTCACTACGAGAACGGCGTCGCCGTCGCGCAGGAGCGCCGGGTGTCCGGCACCTGCGACGGCAACGGGGTCTACACCGGCGAGCTTCGCGACCTGCGCCCCGCTGACGGCTACTCCGCGAAGGTGCGATACAAGGAGGGCGACTTCAACGAGGTCGTGTTCAGCACCATGAGCAGCTCCTGGCAGCGCTACACCTACCGCGAGAAGACCCCCGACACCGGGACGCCCTACGCGTCGATGCAGGTCTACGCGAACGCGGCACACCGACCCGATATCTACACCCCGAACTACGGCTTCTAAGAAAGCCACAGCCCGGCCGCGGCATGCCGCGGCCGGGCCCTCTCCTGTACCGCCTGCCCTGGCGGGCAAGCGAAGCAGAGCTCCGGGTGTTGCCCACCTGCTGATCGCTGCGACGGTTCCTCCGCGCCTCGCGACTCCGATTCCCGCCTCTATCCCGCCGGTGTCCCGCCTTGTAAACGACCTCGCCCGTCATCAGACTGGGGCTGATCGACGCGGCCTCCTGCGCCCAGTTCGCTTCAGGACTGCGAAACGCATCGAAACGCACCAGAACGCGTCGACTCGCAACTTCATTTGACTATCTAGGAGTCGGACATGGCCTCACTCGACCGTCGGACGTTCACCCGGTCGCTCCTCGCCGTCCCCGCCGCCGCCCTGGCCGGCGCGAGTCTCGGCGCGCTCGCACCCGCCGCGGCCTCGGCCGCCCCCGCGGACTGGGATGCGCAATATGTGGCAGGTGCCGGCGGGCAGCCGCTGCAGCACCGCACACGAAGCGGAGCAGACGGCAAGTGGACCCCGAGCTGGAATCCGGTCGACGGTGCTCACGCCTACAACGTCTCCTGCGTCGGAATGTTCAACGGCCTCAACGTCGTCGCGGCGAACATCAATGAGGCTCCGAGCCACGTCATCCGGGCGGCCGATGGCACCTGGTCGGACTTCACGCCGATCCCGTCGACATCGGCACCCGCTGGCACTCCGAACATCGCGGTGACCGCACGCTCCAACACGCTTCATGTCTTCGCTGCTACTTACGGAACAGCCACCCTGTACTCCACCACCCGCGACAAGGACGGGAACTGGTCCCCCCGCTGGTCAGCCGTGAAATCCTTCACCGGCGTCACGAATCTGGCCACCACCCGAGTCGACTCGGCGATCGCCACCGCCGTCACGACCGATGAAGACAAGCTTCACCTCTCCTTTCAAGCCTCGGACGGGACGTGGGGCGGCTGGGGCAACGTCGGGAACGCCGCAGGTGAGATCGGGGGCTTCTACAATGTGGCCCTGGCAGGAGTCGGCGGGCAGCTTCATGTCTTCGCGCTGAGCCAAACTCGCGGCGGGATCTTCCATGCCATTCGGCGGGCGGACGGCTCCTGGCGGCAGTTCACGACACTGAGCGTCTTCACCGACAAGAGGCCCTCCAGGTTCTGCGCCGCCAACGTCGGCGGCGAAATCCATGTCGGGATCATCGACACCACTGCCAGTAACAACCAGGTCATCAGGTATTCCGTCCGCCGGACCGACGGTTCGTGGCTGCCCATCGGGACCACCTCCGGCTCCAGTTCCGGATTCGCCGGCCAACCGGGCACGGTTGCCGTGGGCGCCACCGAGCGGGTCCTCTAGCGCCTCCGTCTCCGGCGGCGCACGCTTTTAGCGGGTGTGGCTCAGGAGGCTCGTCAGGTCGCCGGCCGACAGGTCGAAGACCGGGGAAGCGTTGCCGAGCTTGGAGTCGCGGACGTGGAAGCCGTCGCGCTCAGGGCAGGCGGCCAGTTCGACGCAATCAGAGTTGTTGTCAACGCCGCTGCGGCTGCTCTTGCGCCATGCCCGGCGGAGCTCAACACAGTTGGAATTGTTGTCGCCACCGCTGCGGCTGCTCTTGCGCCAGGCAGTCACGTCAGTCATTCAGAAACTCCCTCAATGGTATTGATTTGCCCCAGAGGAGCTGCCACAGTCCATCGTAACGCGCGATCCTTTCGGTCTCCTCGATGCACCAGCTCTCGTCGAAGAGCTCCGTATAGACGAATGGCGGGCTTCCGAACTCGGCACCGGCGGGCTTGTAGATGTCGAAGGCGCTCGCTCCTTCCGGATGCGGCCCTCTGACGATGCGGATTTCCCAGTTCGGGAGAGCGTCGAGTTCCCGCAGGCGGTCGACCTGCTCCTCTCGCGCCTCCTCCGTGAGGAGTCCGAGGTCTCGAAGGGCCTGCGCACCGATGACCAGGCGCATGGTCGGGTTGTCCGTGCGGCTGATCAGGGCTGCTTGGCGTGACTTCTTGAACGACCAACCTCGGTTGAGTTGTTCGGCGGTGTACGGCTGCGAACGCGGCAGCAGATTGAAGTGGTAGTCGCGCGTTTGGGCGATGCCCGGCACGAAGATCGGCTCCCACTTGTGGATCTGGCCGTTCGACCGCTCGGCCATGCTCAAGCACAGCGCGTTGAAGCGGCGGTCAGAGCGGAGATTCTGCTCGTGCTCGTTCTCTGCGATCTGGACCATGTAGTCGCGCAACTCGTCGTCCATGCCGAGCTTGGCGGCGAGCACGTACATCTGAGTCGCCTCAGGGCACTTCACGAAGTGCTCCCACTTGGAGACGGTCTGATCGCCTCGGATTCGGATTTCCCTGCCCGGGAGCCACTTTGCGAGCTTCGATGATGGCACGGTGGGTTGCCTCCTGCCTCAGCGGAATTCATGCTGGTCTCCAATGATGACATTGCGTTGCGACAAGGTGGACACCTGTCACAATCAGCACTCCGAAAGCACGCCTTACCAATCCATCCCTACAAAACAAGGCCTGTTTTGTAGGGGTACTTAGCAAGGCACCCTCGACTCACGATTGGAATCTCCTGTTCAGCGGCTTGCGCGCTCCGTAGGTTGAAGAGGTCCCGGCTCGGCAGTACGCCAGGGATCTGTCGGATATCCGACAACATCCGAAGTGGAGTGAGTGCAATGAAGATCGCTGAACCTTCCGATCCGCTGCTGCGCGGACGATTCACGGACGGCCGCAATGAGTTCTGCGTCCGCGCATCGAGTGTCGACGCACCCGACTCGTTCCAGGTCTATGTCCCCGGCGAACGCGTGGACATCGTCATGATCGTCTCGGGGATCAACACGGGACACCTGCACGCGACCTGGGGTGAAGTCTGGCGCTCCTACTCCCCCGAGTGGAAGGTCTGGCTGGAGGACACGGCGTTCAAGGTCTTCTACAAGGTCACCACGCGCCCGTGGGACAGCCGGTACTGCGATGGATGAACGCCCTTCCCGCGTAGGCGAAGTGCGAGCATTTTAGAGACTTGACTCTCCCGGCGGGGGCCGGCTGACCTGGTGGGGGTCGGCCGGCCCCATTTTCGAAACTTGGCATGCCGCGCAACGACTCGCGTAGTTGTGATCACCCTCTCACGCCTCCATACTGATGAGACCCCCCTCCCGGAAGGAGCTCCGGTGTCGAGTATCGAAGAAGCTTCTGGCTCAGTCGCCACGAACGCCGATAGCGCGCGGGAACTCGCCGGAAGCATCACGTCCTCGAAAGACCTCCTGGACCGATTGGCGGCGCGACTCGACGCCATCGGCGTGGAGACCACGGCACGACAGACCCAAGTCGCCGGGAGCCGGGCCGAAGAACTCGCCGGCCATGCCAATGCATTGGCCGATGCCCTCGATTCCCTTCGGCAGCAAGTCGATGCGCTCAAAGGTTTACTTGCAAGCGCCATCCGGAGCGGCGCGGGGAATCCGATGCGGGGCCGCGCTTCGCGCTCGGTTTCCGCGGCGGGAAGCGCCGCCGGGCAAGAGTCGCGGCCGCTCAAAGGACCGGCCGCTTCGGTCTCCCCGAAAGGCATCAGCAAGCGGCACTTCCTCGGGAAGCTCCAGATGAAGAGCCAGGCGAAAGAGCGGAACACGGTCGTGCTGCCCGGGGTCGACACCGATGCCGACATCGCCTCGATCCGGGGCGGCCGGGCCGAGTACGTGCGCGACAACCTCTACAAGGTCAACGACCGGACCTACGGCGTCAAGCCCACGGGGACCGTGTATCCCGTGCGAGGCAAGGGTTTCGTGGAGCTGGACAAGCTCGAGTACACCGCGTTGAAGGGCCTGAAGGTCTACAAGGGGGACCGGGCTGCGGCCGAACGCGATCCGCAAATCGCCCGGTTCAGCCGTCATATGACGGATAAAACGTGGGAAACTGCGCGAAATGTGTTCAATCAGGGACAGGAGCGGGCCTGATGCGCGACTACACGATCGTGTTCATAGAGCCGGTGGACCTCGGTGTGCTTGCAGCCGAAGCCGCCGCGGCCTTCGCGATCCCCCGCGAGCAGATCGAGGTCTGGGACGGCAGCGCGTTCGCCGCTCCCGTGGTCGAGCCGATCATCGCCCAGGTCGCCGCCGGTTCGGGGCCGGGTGCGTATGCCGAGTTCGTCGGCTTCGACGCGTTCGCCTCGCATGCGGGCGACCCTGAACTCCTCGATGTGGCCGTGGAACTCGCCACGAGGCTCAAGCACCGGGCGGTCTTCGGACCGGAGACCGCGGAGGACTACCGCTGGACCCTCGTCGCCGCCGACGGCAGCCACGGCAAGGTCGTGCTCGACGACGACCGGCTCGACGACGGCGCGATCACGGTCATCGGCACGGTCGAGCCCATCAGCGGCGCGCCGGAACTGCCGCAGCTCCCAGAGGCGCACTGAGCATCCGTCGACCGCGGAGGCTCAACCCGCCGCGGTGTGTCCGACAGCTGCCGGTCATCCGCCGGTGTTCCGCCTCGCTTTCCCCTCCCTCCACCGAAAGAATGGCGTCAAGGCCTGGTCGCGTTCGGGTTCCCGACTCGGCGGCCACGGTCTCAGTCACGGCTTCCGGCCTTCGTCCATCGGACAGGTCGCCGCCGAGACGACTCCCCTCCGAGAGACTGGACGGAACATGATGAAGAACCGTGCGCTCATCGCGCTCGCATCATCCGCACTCCTGCTCGCCCCCGCGGCGGCCGCGAATGCCGAAGAACTCGAAGCAGATCCCTACCTCCAGACCGCCGACGAAGCCCTCGCCCAAGACCTCACCCTCATCGCCGCGGCCCAGGGTTGGACCTACGCCGAAGCGCTCGCCCAGCACAAGGCGACCGAAGCGATCGGGGACCTGGCAGTCCAGGTCGCGGAGGCATACCCTGACGCCTTCGTCGGATCCGCATTGTCCACAACGCCCGGCGGCACTCCCACGCTCTACATCAAAGGCACCGCCGCCCCTGCGATCAACGCACTCGCCGCCTCGGCCGAGGTCGCCGTCGACATCGCCGACGGTCAGCCCTATTCGTTCGCCGAGCTGCAAGAGCGCAACGACAAGCTGCACGCCGAGCTCATCGGCATGGGATACGACACCCTCATGACGGCCGTCGACATCACCAGCGGCACCGTCGAAGCCGCCATCGAGACCACCGAGGAGTTCTCGTCCAGCAGGACGACCGTTCGAGCCGCTCTGTCCGAGGAGTTCGAAGAGGGCGTCGAACTGCACTTCGTCGACTCGCTGGAAGCCGGGCTCGAGTACGCCTTCGGAGGCGCCAGGGTCAACGGCGGCGGAGCATCGTGCACCAGCGGTTGGACCGTCATCACCCCCAGGGGCGCCCAAGGCGTGACCACCGCCGGCCACTGCGACGGCATGACCCGCATCCTCGAAAACGGCAGCGGCTGGCACGCGATGGACTACAGGGCGCAGCATCGCGGCCGGTGGGGCGACGTCGAATGGCACAGCGTGCCCGGCCAATCCACTCCAGCCCGGTTCTACGCCAATGCGAGCACGCGTCGCACCACGACCTCCATCGAACCGGCCGCCGGACTCACCACCGGCGAATCGATCTGCGTCTACGGCCGGTCGACCAATGAGCGTGACTGCTCGGCGCTGTTGTTGCGGCCCAGCCTCACCTGCACGATCAACGGCACCAGCACCGATCGCCTGGTCCAGATGAACAAGCACGTCACCACCGGCGGCGACTCCGGTGGCGGCTGGTCCCACGGCAACCGGGCGTACGGAGGCCATGTGGGGCGCTGTGCCGGAGACAGTGTCTTCACACCGGTCGCGTACTTCCCCAACGCACTCGGAGTCTCGGTCAGGACCGCCTGATTCGGGGAGCGCGGACGATCACCGAACTGCTCCACCTTGCAGTTCGGCGATCGTCCGCGTGAGCCGTTCGGTCAGCAGCGTCCGCTCAGCACGTCGGATTCGGTGGCCCTCGGAACACCTCACCGACCGGTGCGGCGAACGGGCGCGGCAAGCAAGCGGACCCGGGTGCCCGGTTCGAGGACGACCGCTAATTGCCGGCGAGGTAGTCCTGGGCGTTGCCCAGGTATTCCTCGATCTCCTGCTCCCAGGCGTAGACCTCGACCTCATGGTCGATGATCTGCCCGACTTTGATGCGGGCCCAGGCGTCCTCGGCCCCATCACGCAGGCCCGCATCCTCCGCGCAACCCGCGAAATCCGTGGCCGCCTTGAACTCGAACGCCTGGGGGCCTTCGGCTTCGACCAGATCCTCGTGCTCGTCGGTCAGCTCGGGCACCGTGTCCTCGACGGGAATGTACAACGTCATCTCCGCCGGGTAGGCGCGGCGGACGTACTCGAACATGGGCAGGCCGCCGAATTCGTCGAACTCCCACTCGCCGTGTCCGCGGTCCTCGATGCAGTCGAGGAACGCCTGCTCCTCGTCCGCATAGGCGGCTGAGAGCTCCTCATACCCGGTGTCGCCGAACTGGGCGAGGGGGTTCTCGGTGTCGGGTCTGCTCCAGTAGACGCCGTCGACGTCCTCCGTCTTCGCCGGTCCGCCGTAGACGATCTCGATCGTCTCCAACTCGCAGCCGCCGAACGGAGGCTCGGTGCCGAGGTCGATCTCCTCGTCCTCCTCGGCCTCCTCGGACGCGGCGGTCCGCGCCGCGTCGTAGGCGGCCCGTTCCGATCCGACGAAGGCTTCGTTCCAAGCCTGCTGGTACTCCTCGTCGGTGGCCTCCCACTCCTCGCGGGCCTCGTCCCAGGCCGTGTCCCACCAGCCCTCCTCGGCCGCGTTGAAGGCGAGGAAGTCGGGGTCCGCCTGCATCGCTTCGGCCTCGTCGGAGCCGACGAAATCGACCCAGGCGCCGAAGGCGAACTTCTCGGCCTGCTCGACCGTGGGGATCTCGGCGTACGGCGAGGCGAACCCTTCGAACCGGCCGGGGGTGACCTTGCCGTGGAGGGTGTTCGCGTCGTGCACGTCGAAGCCCAGGTCGGCCATGCACATGCTCGCGACCCTGGTCTCCACCTGGGTGAGTTCCCAGCTCAGTGCCGAGCCGTGGACGAGGGTCTGCTCCAGGCTCGCGATGTCCTCCGCGGTGACCTCGGCTTCCGGTTCCGAGCATCCGGTGAGGACCAGCGTGCCGGCGAACAGTGCGGTCGCGATGCGGCGCATGGGACGACCGCCTTCCGTGAGACGGGGGTGCGGCTGTCTTCGGTCACTGTACCGAACGGGTGATCCCGTCTCCTTCTTAAGTGCGGCAAGCGGATCGGGGTGCCAGTCCCCTATCCGGGGCCGCCGCGCGGGCCGGAGGCCCCGGCGCCTCGGGTCGCCCGTTCCCGCCCGGTCACGTTCCCGCGATGTAGTCCTGCGCGTTGTTCAGGTACTCCTGGATCTGCTGCTCCCAGGCGTAGACCTCGGACTCGCGGTCGATGACCCTCTGGACGCTCATTCGGGCCCAGGCCTCGTCCGACCCCTCGCGCAGGCCGCTGCTCTCGGCGCACTCGGCGAAGTCGAGGGCCATCGCGAACTCGTACGCCACAGGGTCGGCGGCGTCCTCGGCTGCTTCAGTGAGCGGCGGGACCTCCTCCTCCATCCCCTCGTAGGAGGCGCCGCCGCCGTAAAGCTGCTCGAGGTACCAGGCGACGGGCAATGCGCCGAAGTCGTCGAACTCCCATTCGCCGTAGCCGCGTTCGCTCACACAGATCAGGAAGTCCTCTTCCTGGTCGGCGTACTCGTTCGAGAGTTCGGCGTACAGCTCGCCGTCGCCGATCCAGGTGAGCGGGCTCTCCATGTCGGGCCGGCTCCAGTAGTCCTCGCCGTCGACCTCCCGGTGGAACGGCTCCCCGTAGACGATCTCGATGGTCTTCAGTTCGCAGCCGCCGAAGGGCGGCTGCGGGCCGAGCGCCTCGGTGTCGACCGCTTCGACCTCCTCGGGGGTGTCGGCCCCTTCGAAGGCGTCCGACATGGCCTTGTCATATGCGGCCCGCTCCGCGCCCACGAACGCCACAGTCCACGACTCCTTGTACTCCTCGTCCATCGCGTCCCACTCCGCGTACGCGTCGTCCTCGGCCGGATCGTGCCAACCCTGGTCCACGGCGGTGAAGGCGAGGAAGTCCAGATCCTCGCGCATGGCAAGGGCCTCTTCGGATTCGGACGCCCAGACCCAGGAGCCGAAACCGAACTTCCCGGCCTGCTCGACCGTGGGGAGGCGCGCGTACGGGGCGTTGAAGCCCTCGAAGCGGTTCGGGGTCATGCTGCCGTGGAGGCGGACCGTGTCGTGGACGGTGAAGCCCTCGTCCTGCATGCACATGCTCGCGACCCGCGTCTCGGCCTGCGTGAGCTCCCAGGCCAGCGCGGAGCCGTTCACGATGCTCGCCTCGATGGCGGTGATGTCCTCGGCGGTGACCTCGGTTTCCGGTTCCGAGCATCCGGTGAGCACGAAGGCTCCGGCGAACAGGGTGATTGCGGCACGGCGCATTTCGGCGACCGCCTTCCGGGGTTTCAGGCTGCGGCGGGGCTGCCGCGCCACTGTAGCGAATCGTTCGAGAGGTGTACGACCGAAGGAGGGCGTGCGGTTGCATCTTTGGTCGGGAGTGCTTGGGGCGCAGTTCATCCGCGGACACGAGGCGCATACCGCCGGGGGTGGTGAGACTGGTGGTGTCAATCCCTTCGACCGCAAGGAGTCCGCATGACCTCGACACGCCGCCGCAGCCTGTTGGCCGCCGGTGCACTGGGCACCCTTACCGTGGGTGCCATGGCTTTCGAACAGCGACCGGCCGGTGCCGAGGAGTCGGGGAGGTCGGGCCGCCCGGTGCGGTTCCGTCCCGGCGGGTGCACGCCCGACCTGGAGGTGGACTGGCACGCGGGCTGGCCGTCCGCGAAGCACGACCCGGCCCCGGAGATCCAGTCGCACCCCGCCGACGAGCACACGGTCATCATGCGGCAGAACAAGTCGGTGAACTACGAGGCGCCGTTCATGTTCCTGCTGTTCGGCAACGACGCGGCGCTGCTCATCGACACCGGCGCGACGCCCGAGCCGGAGTACTTCCCGCTGCGGGAGGTCGTGGACGCGCACATCGAGGACTGGCTGGGCCGCCACCGGCGCGAGGAGTACCGGCTGATCGTCGCGCACACGCACGGCCACGGCGACCACAAGGCCGCCGACGCGCAGTTCGCGGACCGGCCGGACACCATTGTGGTCAGTCCCGGCCTCGATGCGGTGCGGGCGTTCTACGGTTTCGACGACTGGCCGCTGACGCCGCGCGAGCTGGACCTGGGCGGCCGGGTGGTCGACGTCGTGCCGGGGCCGGGGCACCACGCGTCGGCGACGGTGTTCTACGACCGGTGGAGCGGCCTGCTCCTCACCGGGGACACGTTCTACCCGGGCCGGTTGTACGTGCAGGACTGGAACGCTTTCGAGGCCACTGTGGACCGACTTGTGGCGTGGTGCGAGGAGCACCCCGTGTCGCACGTGCTGGGCTGCCACGTCGAGATGTCGATCGCACCGGGCCTCGACTACCCGCGCGGATCGACCTACCAGCCGGACGAGGCCGCGCTGCCCATGCGGGTAGACCAGCTCCGGGCGCTGCAGGAGGCCGTGCGGGAGATCGGCGGCGCGCCGGGCGTCCACAAGTACGACGACTTCCACATCTGGTACGAGGTCTGACCGCTGGAGGCGGCGTCGTAGGGTGGCCGGATGAGCCAGACCCCTGACGAGCCGCTGGCGATCCGCGGCTACGACGACCGGAACCGGACGTTCGCGCACCTCACCGCCGGCGAACTCGGCGAACGCGTGCACCGGCTCGACGACGGGACCTCAGAGTGGATCGTCGTCCAGCGGGTCCCGGACCTGCCGCACGACACCATCCAGGCCGCGGGCGAGCCCGGTTCCGGGCACGTCGACGTGTCGTACCGGGTCGGCGACGAGCCCTGGGTGGAGGCGTCGCTGACCGTCGAGGCGGCGTCCGCGGTGTTCACGGCCTGGGCGCGCAATGAACCCGGCTGGGAGGGCGGGCACCCGTGGGAGCCGGCCGAGTGGTGGAACGCGGAGCCGGCGCCCGCGCCCTCCCCCGAAGCCGCCGCCGAGACCACCGTCCTGGCCGCCAAATACCTCCAGATGGGGTACCTGTCGTTCGACCGGATGGTGCAGGACCTCGAGGAGATGTCCGAAACCGACCCGCCGATCACGCAGGCCCAGGCCCGCGAGATCCTCGCCCCCATGTGGCGCGAGAAGGTCGCCGAGCAGGCCGGATGGGGCGTCACGGACTGCGACCGGCTGACCGAGGCGTTCGCGGAGCTCGACCGGAGCGGGATCGTCGCGCGCGAGCACTTCGCGTGCTGCCAGCGCTGCGGCACCACCGAGATCTGGGACGAGGCCGGCCCCGAGCACCGCGGGTACGTGTTCTTCCACATGCAGGACACCGAGTCCGCCCACGACGGCGTCCTCTACCTCGCCTACGGGTCCCGGTCGGACGCGGTCGAGGACACCGTCGCCGTGGGGCACGACGTGGTCAAGACCCTGCAGGCGCACGGGCTCCAGACCGCTTGGGACGGTTCGGAACGCACCCGGATCAGGATCACCGACCTGGAATGGCGCAAGCGCCTGGAGTAGCGCACCGGCGGTAGCGGCGCCGTTGCGCGGCGGAACTTGCAACCGGCGCGGCGCATCGCGGCGTATCAGCCTTATGCATGAAGTGGGCGAACGGCAGGGCTCGGTGTTCCGGTGGCGGCGGGCGGCGGGAGTGCTCGGTGCGGTCGCGCTGGCCGCGACCGCGGCCTGCACGGCGTCGGGCGGCGATCCCACGGACGCGGCCGAGACGGGCGCGGACGGCGAGGCCGTGGACGCGGCCGGACTGCTCGAGATGGCCAACGAGAACGTGCGGCTCTCGAAGGAGCTGGACGCGGCCGAGGACCGGGTGATCGCCGATTGCCTGGAGGCGCAGGGCTTCGAGGTGCACGATCTGCGGGAACTGGGGCAGCACGAGCCGTACGAGATGCAGTCCCTTGTGGACTACTACCCGACCGACGGCTTCCTGCCAGAGGCGAACATCGCCGCGGAGTGGGGTTTCGGCTGGTGGTCCCAGACCGAGGAGATGTTCGACTCCCAAGAGACGCAGGACTACTACGAGGCGACGTTCCCCGATCCGTTCGCTGATGAACCGGTGTTCGACAACTCCAAGTTCGAGTCGCTGCCCGACGACGAGCGCCGCGCCTGGAGGGTCGCGTACCAGGGCGAGGAGGCCACGGCGGCGCTGGAGGGCACCGGCGAGCCGGTCCCCGATGGGTCCTCTGAGGACGGTTCGCTCGAGTTCGGCGACGGCGAGGTCCAAGGCGAGCCGAAACCGGGCGGCTGCCAACTGGAGATGATCGAGGCGCTCTACGGCGAGCCGCAGCAGGTGGAACTCGACTTCGACGGCGGCTACCTCGTCTGGCAGTGGCGTCCGGTGCAGCCCGAAGCCGACTACGACGCGATGGAGGCCGGGTACGCGGAGCAGATGGCCGACGAGCACGCCGGATTCCTGGGCTGCATCGACGAGGCCGGGTACCCGGGCTGGGAGATCGACGACCTCGGGAGGCTCGACATGCAGGACTACTCCGCGATGCTGTACACCGGGGAGCCGTACGACCCGGGCACGATCCCGGGCGAGGAGGCGCCGGTCGACACGAGCCCGCCCGTCCCGGACCTCCCTGAGGACGTGCCGGACGACTTCGACGGCAAGCGCGCGTACGAGGTCGACATGGCGGTGGCGTTCGCCGAGTGCGGCGACGCGACCGGCTACCGGGAGACCGCGCTCGCCACGTTCGACGCCGCGGTCAACGAGCAGTACGCGGCGATCGAGGTGGACACGTACGCGTGGCAGGAGCAGATCCGCGGGTACACGGTGAAGGCGCAGGAGCTGATCGCAGGCTGAGCGCCCATGCGGGACAAGGTGAAGGGCGGGACCTCGGTCCCGCCCTTCACTGCGTCTCAGACGTGGTCGCGCCAGGTGTGCTTCGGGTCGAAGCCGAGGAGCCTGCGGGCCTTGTCGATCGACAGGAGCGTCTCGTGCCCCGCGACGGGCCGCTTGAGCTCGAGGTCGGGGTAGTGGGCGGCCACGAGATCCGGCGTCGTCGTGCTCATCACCGTGTCGGGGGAGGCGATCACGAAGACCTCCTTGCCGGTGCCCTCGCGTTCGAGGCCGAGGCGGATCGCGAGCGCGCCGTCGCGGGCGTCGATGTAGGACCAGAGGTTCCAGTCGCGGAGCTTCGGGTCCGCTTCGAAGGCGGGGAAGGCCGCGTAGTCCTCGACGTACATGACGTTCGAGAAGCGCAGGCCGGTGGCCTTGAGGGCGGGGTTCCAGCGGCAGAGCTGGCCGACCATGGCCTCTTCGAGGGTCTTGACGAGCGAGTACGTGGACTCGGGGCGGGGCTCGTACTCCTCGTCGACCGGGAGGTAGGGCGGCGGGGTCTCGAAGGGGAGGCCGAGCACGGTCTCGCTCGAGGCCCAGACGATGTTGTCGATGCCGGCGGTCTTGGCGGCGGCGAACACGTTGTAGGTGCTCAGCATGTTGTTCTGGAAGATCGCCGAGTTCGGCCGCAGGCCAGGGGCCGGGATCGCGGCGAGGTGCACGACGGCGTCGAGGCGGTCGTAGCGGTCGTCCACGCCGGTGAGGGCCGAGACGACCTGCCCGTGATCGGCGAGGTCGATCTGCAGGAACGGCGCGAGGCCGTCAGGCGAGGGCACGCGGTCGAGGTTGACCACCTCGTACCCGTGCTCCACCAGGTCGCGGACGCAGGCTCGTCCGAGTTTGCCGCTGCCGCCGGTCACCGCCACGCGTGCCATGCTCTTCCCCCATGTATCGATCAGTACAACCGCTCGCAGCCTACGACCTGGAGTGCACTCCAACCCAAACAGCCTGCTCATCGGGGGGCTAAAGCAGGGGTACCATCCCAAACCCCCACCCACCCCGGGGACCGTTGTCACCACGATGGCAGGGGGGTGCGACAGAAACGCCCGGCTGCGGCGGCGGTGTCACTCGATCGTGGCAGAATCGCGGCCGTGACCCCCTCGATTCGCATCGGTGCCACCGAGATCATCGCCCTCGCCGACGGCGTGGGCCCCTTCCCGTTCACGTCGCGGGAGGGCGCCTTCCCGGACGCCACCGCCGAGCAGTGGGCGGCGGTCGACCGGTTCGACCCCGGCGCGGTCGACGCGGAAGGGCGGTGGTCCCTCAACTTCCGGGCGTTCGCGATCCGCGGCCCCGAGGGCATCACCGTGGTGGACGCCGGCATCGGCCCGGCCGACGCCCCCGCGACCTGGGCGCCGCTGCCCGGGAAGCTTCCGGAGTCCCTGGCGGCGGCCGGCATCGACCCGTCTGAAGTGGACACGGTGGTGCTCACGCACCTCCACACCGACCACATCGGCTGGGCCGTCGTGGCCGAGGAGGCCGTCACCACGAGCGGGGACGGTCCGAGCACCGGCCTCAGCTCCTTCTTCCCCAACGCCGCGTACCTGATCCAGCGCGCCGAGTTCGACGCCGTCGACACCCTCAACCCGCAGTTGCGCGAGACCCTGATCGACCCGCTCCGGGCGTCCGACCAGCTCCGGCTGCTCGACGGCGACGCGCCGCTCCGCGACGCGGGCCGCGTGGTGGCGACCCCGGGGCACACCCCCGGGCACCAGAGCGTGGTCGTCGCCGACGGCCGCGAATCGGTGCTCATCACCGGCGACCTCCTCGTCCACGCGATCCAGGCGCTCTACCCGGAACTCGCCTACGTGTACGAGATCGACCCCGAGGAGGCAAGGCGCTCAAGGGAACGGCTGCTGGCGGGACGGGCGGGCACACTGCACGTGGCGTCCTCGCACCTGACCGAACCGTTCGTCGCCCTGCCGCCCGCCTCGGCCTGAGCTCAGGCGGCGCCTTACGCGTCCGGCCTGCCGATGCCCAGCGCCTCGAAGTCGATCACGAGGTCGGCGCGGTGCCTGGCGGCGCGGATTCGTTCGGCGTTTCGTTCGTCGACGTCGGCGACCCAGGAGCGGGCGTGTTCGGGCGACTTGCCGAAGCGCTCGTGCCGGGCCACGAGCCGGGCCAGGCGCAGCGGTTCGGGCGTCTCGCAGTACCAGACCTCGGTCAGCGCGGCCCGCACGGCGGGCCAGGGGCCGTCCTCGTCGAGCAGGTAGTTCCCCTCGGTGACCACGATCTCGGCCTCGGGCGGGACCGCGATCGAACCGGCGACGGGCTCGCCGACGCGGCGGTCGAACTCGGGCGCGTACACGGTCGCTTCCCGTTCGGCCGCAACGCGTTCCAGCAGAGCCCGGTAGCCGTGGCCGTCGAACGTGTCGATCGCGCCCTTGCGGCCCCGGCGGCCGAGGCGCACGAGTTCGGCGTTCGCCAGATGGAAGCCGTCCATCGGGACCTGCACGGCCCGGCGGCCCTCCCGGTCGAGCGCGTGCGCGAGCCACGCGGCGGCGGTCGATTTGCCCGCGCCGGGGCAGCCGGCGATGCCGATGAGCACGCGGCCCGGCGCGGTGAGGGCCTTCGCGCGGTCCAACAGCGCCTGGGGGTCGTCTGCGATGTCCACGCGCCCGAACCTAGCCGACCGCCCGCGTGCGCGGGCCCCCGGCGGTCCGGAATCGCGCCTCCGGCGTCCCGCCCCGGGTTACGGTGACCGGGTCGACAGGGCCCGCCATCAGCGATTTCGCCGGTGGTTCGGCCGTTTCGCCCGAGAACCGGAGGAGTCCATGAGAGCCCTGCAGTACCGCGAGATCGGCGCGGCCCCGGAAGTCGTCGAGGTCCCCACGCCCGAGCCGAGACCCGGCGAGGTGCTCCTCAAGGTCACGGCCGCCGGGGTGTGCCACTCCGACATCGCCGTCATGTCCTGGCCCGCCGACGCGTTCCCGTACGCGCTGCCGCTGACGCTCGGCCACGAAGGCGCCGGGACCGTGGCCGCCCTCGGCGACGGCGTGCACGGGATCGAGATCGGCGAGTCCGTCGCCGTCTACGGCCCGTGGGGCTGCGGGCGCTGCGCCAAATGCGCCGCCGGCAAGGAGAACTACTGTCAGCGCGCCGCCGAGCTGGGGATCAACCCGCCCGGTCTCGGCGCGCCCGGCGCGATCGCCGAGTACCTGATCGTGGACGACGCGCGGCACCTCGTGCCGCTCGGGGACCTGGACCCGGTGCAGACCGTGCCGCTCACCGACGCCGGGCTCACGCCGTACCACGCGATCAAGGGTTCGCTGCCGAAGCTGGTGCCCGGATCGACGGCCGTGGTGATCGGCACCGGCGGGCTCGGGCACGTGGCGGTGCAGCTGCTGCGGGCGCTCACGACCGCGCGGGTGGTCGCGCTCGACGTCTCCGAGGAGAAGCTCGCGCTCGCGCGCCGGGTGGGGGCGCACGAGACGGTGCTCTCGGATGCGGCGGCGGCCGGGAAGGTGAAGGAGCTGACCGGCGGGATCGGGGCGCAGGCGGTGTTCGACTTCGTGGGCGCGGCGCCGACCGTCGCGACGGCGGGCGAGTGCGCGGCGGTGGAGGCCGACGTGGTGATCGTGGGCATCGGCGGCGGGACGCTGCCGGTGGGGTTCGGGGCGCTGCCGTTCGAGGTGTCGGTGAAGGCCCCGTACTGGGGTTCGCGCGATGAGCTGGTCGAGGTGTTCGACCTCGCAAGCGCGGGTCTGGTGGACGTGCACGTGGAGCGGTTCTCGCTCGATGAGGCGCCGGAGGCGTACGAGCGGCTGCACGCGGGGACGATCGACGGGCGCGCGGTGATCGTGCCGAACGGCTGACCGGGTTCGCGGTGATCGTGCCGAACGGCTGACCGGGTTCGCGGCGGCGGGGCCGAGCGGGTGCGCCTGCTCGGCCCCGCTGTTGCGTGCTGACCTGGGGCCTTGCCGAATCCGAACCCTAGCGCTACGATGCATAGAACCTCAAGGCATAGAACTACTAGGGTTAGGAGGCACCCCCTCATGCACATCGCCAAAGACCTCGTCGCCGCCTCGGCGACACCCCTGGTCCTCGGCATCCTCGCCGAAGAGGAGAGCTACGGCTACGCGATCCTCAAAGCGATCAGCGAACGCTCCGGCGGCCGCCTCGAATGGACCGAAGGCCTGCTCTACCCACTCCTCCACCGCCTCGAACGGCTCGGCCACGTCGAAGCCCACTGGCGCACCCCCGAAGGCGGCCGGCGCCGCAAGTACTACGCCATCACCCCCTCGGGCCTGAAGGAACTGGCCGAGCAGCGCAAACAGTGGGACGCCGTCACCGAAGCGCTGCAAGACATCTGGAAGGCCACGCGGTCGATCGTCCCGGCCCCTGGCCCCGTACTGGAGGGGTGACATGACAGAGAACGAGACTGAACTCGAAACGCAGATCGCCGAATGGCGCTCCTACATGCTGCGCCGCCGCGCCGTCGCCAGCGCCGACGTGGACGAACTGGAGGACCACCTCCGCGAGCGCGTCGCCGACCTCACCGAGACGGGCCTGCACCCCGACGAGGCCTTCCTCATCGCCGTCAAACGCATGGGCCGCATGGACGAACTCTCCCGCGAGTTCGCCCGCGAGCACTCCGACCGGCTGTGGAAGCAGCTCGTGCTCACCGACGAGGACGCGCCCGCCGAGGCCGAGCGGCGACGAGGCCTGCTCGTCATGGTCGTGTGCGCGGCCCTCGGCGTGCTGGCCGTGAAGCTCCCGGCGCTGTTCGGCTTCGGGTTCGACGAGAGCGCGGAGTTCTACGGGCGCAACATCGGCCTGCTCATCCTCGCGCCGCTCACCGTCTACTTCGCGTGGCGCCGCAAGGTCGGCCGAGGCACCGCGATCGCGCTCCTGGGCCTCTTCGCACTCGGGGCCGTCGGCGCCAACGCGTACCGGCTCGACGACGACTCGCAGTCCATAGTGCTCTCCGCGATCCACCTGCCGCTGGCGCTGTGGCTCGTCGTCGGCGTCGCCTACGCCGAAGGCGACTGGCGCTCGAGCCGGCGGCGCATGGACTTCATCCGCTTCAGCGGCGAGTGGTTCATCTACATGGTGCTCATCGCCCTCGGCGGCGGCGTGCTCACCGGCATCACCATCGGCACGTTCAGCGCCATCGGGATCGACGCCGAGACCTTCATCAGCGAATGGCTCATCCCCTGCGGCGTCGCCGCCGCCGTGATCGTCGCCGCCTGGCTCGTAGAGGCGAAGCAGAGCGTCATCGAGAACATGGCGCCGGTGCTCACCCGCGTGTTCACACCGCTGTTCGCGGTGACGCTCGTGGCCGTGCTCGTCGCGATCGCAGTGACCACCAACGCGATCGACGTCGAGCGGGACATGCTCATCCTGTTCGACCTGCTGCTGGTGGTCGTGCTCGCCCTGGTCCTGTACTCGATCTCGGCGCGCGACCCGGGCGCCCCGCCGAGGATCTTCGACTGGATGCAGCTCGCGCTCGTGGTGAGCGCCCTGCTCATCGACGTGCTCGTGCTCATCGCGATCCTGGGCCGGATCACCGAGTTCGGGTTCACCCCGAACAAGACGGCGGCGCTCGGCGAGAACCTGATCCTCTTCGTGAACCTTGCCTGGACGGCCTGGCTGTACTGGGGAATCGTGAAGGGCCGCAAGCGGTTCGCGCTGCTGGAGCGCTGGCAGACCGACTACGTGCCGGTGTACGCCGCCTGGGCGTGGATCGTGGTGCTGGTCTTCCCGCCGGTCTTCGCCTTCGCGTAGCGCGAGCCCCCGGGCTGCTGCGCGAGCGTCGTCGGCTCGGATGGGTTCGGATGCAGCTGGACCGGCGCATCAGGTGGGTGTCGGAGCTCGGGTCGGGGTGGGTTGCGGTCAAACCGGGCAGCGACGAAAGGGTGGGTGGTGGGGTGGGGTCGGGTGGCGGGGTTGCAGGTTCGTTCCGGGGCGGGCGGCGACTCGCGAACGGGGGCCTGTTGGCTTGCGGCGCGGTGGCGTGGTGGGGCCGGGGCGGCGGCGTTCCTGATCGCGGGCGTCTTGGCGCGGTGGCGCGGCGGCGCAGTGAGTCTGGGGCGGCACTCGCGAACGGGGGCGTCTTGGCTTGCGGCGCGGTGGGGCCGGGGTGGCGACTCGCGAACGGGGGCGTCTTTCCTTGCGGTGCGGTGGGGCCGGGGCGGGGACTCGCGAACGCGGGCGTCTTCGCTTGCGGCGCTGCGGTTCCGAGGCGGAATGTGAGGGTGTTGTACGCGTGTGGGTGATGACGGTCGGGGGCTGTTCGAGGGATACTTGAGGTACGTACAGGGACAGGAAATTTGTACAGGTGTCGGGGCTGGTGTAAGCAGACTAAGCCAAGCCTCTGGCCGAACCGACAAACCGACTTGTTTCGAGGCGACGACCCCGCAAGCCAGGGGTGGCCCTCCGCTACTGGAGGCGACCGATCTCATCCCCGTGCCATCGCCCGCAGCTGTCCGCGCCCCCGAAGGGCCGTGACTGGGTGGACGATCCTGGTCCGGATCACCCTCACCAGAAGGAAACACCTCACACGGAGGCGTCTTCAACCCCAGCCAGACCCGCCAGCGTGACCGGCACTCCAGGCCGAGCAATGAGGACTCGGACCCGGCACAGTACCGGCACCACGTCCATGGCGACCAGCACCACCAAAGCACCACCCTCGCCCGAACGCGCCCTAGTGCGCGGACGAGCACCACCACCGCCCGAACGCGCCACCGTGCGCGGGCGAGCCGGATCCTGTCCGGGCGCGATAGCGCGCGGGCAACGCCCGGCCGCCAGGACCAAGGTCCCGGGCAAGAGGCACACACCAGGAGGCGACACCACCACCCGCCGCCCACCAGGGCTCCACCAGGGCTCTACCAGGGCAGGACGGCCCGACCATTCCCACAGTCGAGGAAGGCAACAGCACCCTCCCCGGTGGGAACGGCGCGACCAGGTCAAGGCCCTCGTGTCGAAGCGAAGCGAAGCGACGCGACCGACACCGATCGACCACAGCAGCAGCACGAGAGGAGGTGACACGACATGACGAACACGATCCTGCCCATGAACC
>NZ_JAUEMJ010000010.1 GCF_030403505.1 Glycomyces tritici
TGTGCTGCGCGACGAGCCGGTAGGTGCCGGGTTCGGTGGGTGTGGTGTCGCCGAGCGCGGCCTCCCAGCGGGTGCCGGAGCCGGAGGCGTCGGCGGGCAGGCGGTCGCGGGCGGCGGTGTCGCCGTAGAGGCTCCAGCGCATCCAGTCGTGCCAGGTCCTCAGGGCGATGCCGCTGGTGGCGGTGTTCCAGCTGGTGCCGCTGTGGTCCGCGCCGAAGAAGGTGAGGAAGCCCTTGGGCGAAGGCAGTTCCGAGTAGGCCTGCCGCGCGGAGGAGTACGCGCAGACCTCGTCACGGTCGCCGTGGATGAACAGGACGTTGGCCTTGACCGTGCCGCCCGGGTTGCCCACGTCCACGCAGGAGATCGGGACCGCCGCCTTGATACGGGTGTCGGGCCAGGCGGTGAGCAGGCCGTGGGTGGTCATGCCGCCCATGGAGTAGCCGGACACGCCGACGCCGGCCGCGGTGTCGATGTGGCCCGCGAGCGGGTCGCTGCCGCTGTTCAGGGCCAGCGTCCGGGTGAGGACTTCCGAGACGTCGCGCGACAGGTTGCCGTTGTAGGCGTCGCCGACGCTGGAGCTGGTGAAGACGGGCGCCGGGACGATGAAGCCGGCCGCGGCCAGCGGGCGGATGTGGTTCAGGGCGCGCTGCGGGCTGGCGCCGGAGCCGTGCGTGTACTCGCAGATGGGGAAGACCCCGTTGGCGACGGGCGCGTTGGTGACCGGGTTGCCGCCGGGGCTGCCGGTCGCGGGGTAGTACACATAGGTCGAGATCTGGCGGGAACCGCGCGACCAGGTGTACTGCCGCACGCCTACCGCGAACGGCGTCGACGGTGCGGTGGCGGCGAGCGCGGACCCGGCGCCGAGGAGGGACGCGCCCACACCGACCGCTCCGGCCGCGCCCAGGCTCAGCAGGGATCGTCGATTCATTGACATGCGGATTCCTTCATGGAGGGTGGGGGCGGTGGCGAAGTGCCGCCCGGCCGAGTTCGGGGAGTGCGACCGCAGCTCTCGAACGGCTTGCGATCGAGTTGCTAAAAACGTTTCCAGCAACGTCGATTATATCGATACATTTCAATGACGTCAAGGGTGGTCGTGTTCGGGTCGGGGTCAGGCGGATTTGCGGACGACCCGTCCGGTGGGGAGCATGCCGGTCGTGGCCTCGGCGCCGTCGACGGCGATCGCGGCATCGTCGAAGCCCGCGAGGGCGATGGCGCCCGTCACCGACAGGCCGCGGGCGATGGCCGCTTCCACAGCGCCAGCGGCGAGCAGGTCCACGCCAGGGCACACCGCGACCGGTGTGCGCCGCCCCTCTTCGTCAGCGGACGGCGCCGCGCTCTCCTGGAGCACGGCCAGCGCCGCCGGGACGACCGCTTCGCATGAGCTCGGGAAGGGACCTAAGCCGGCTGGGCGGTGCGCTCGGCCGCCAGGAACTCGTCCTTCTTCCAGTGGTGGAAGACGAACGGCGCCAGCGGCACCACCGAGCAGACCAGGGCGATGAGGGTGGTGCCGAAGCCCCAGCCGAGGCGGCGGCGGATCAGGAGCGTCCCCAGGACCAGGAGCACGAACAGGGCGCCGTGCAGGGCCCCGAGCGGCATCACCAGGTCGATCTCCGAGATGCGGCTCAAGAGCGAGCCGAACACGAGGAGCAGCACGAACGACCACCCCTCTGCCAGCGTCAGCATGCGGTAGCGGAAGACGGGGTTCGCGAGCACGGCAGGGTGTCCTTTCGACGGCGTTCCACGGGGTGTCACATGGGGTTTCCTGCGGCCGACACTAACACCGGGATCCTCAACGGCCCCTGTGGTCTTCAACGCCCTTGCGGCAGGTCACGCCCGGGGGAGCGGGCAGCGCCCGGCCGCCGCGCGCACCGCGGCGCTCGAGGCCTCCGGCCGGTGTCGGCCACGGCATAGGATCGGCCCATGCGATCGATACCCCTCGTGGTCACCGTCGGACTCGCGCTCGTCGCGGCCGCCGCCTGCTCGGGCGGCGGGGACCTGCCGCCCGCCGACGAGATGCTCCCCGACGCCGCCACCGCCATGCGCGGCGTCGAGACCGTCCGCTTCGACCTCACCGTGGACGGCGACGTCCCCGGCCTCGACATCAAAGCCGCCGACGGCCAGATCACCGCCGACGGCTCCGCGCAGGGCACCGGCACCCTCACCGCCTTCGGCATGGACATCGAAGCCGAGTACGTGATCATCGGCGAAGACGCCTGGGTCAAGGGCCCCACCGGCGGCTTCCAGCAGATCCCCGTCGGCGACGACATGCTCCCCTACGACCCCACCCTCCTCCTCGACCCCGACTCCGGCGTCGCCGCCCTCCTCGAGACCGCCGAATCCGCCGAACCCGAAGACACCGAGGACATCGACGGCACCGACACCTACCGGTACGCCGTCGAGTTCGACCCCGCCGCCTTCGCCGCCCTCATCCCCGCCGAAGGGGACTGGAACACCGCCACCGTCTGGTTCGACCAGGAGACCTCCCGCATCGTCAAAGCCGAGTTCTCCCAAGGGGACGCGACGGTGACACTGCTCCTCTCCGACTACGACGAGCCGGTGACGATTGCGGCGCCCTGACGTGAAGCGCACCGAGTCCGGCCGCCGCCGGCTCGCCATCAGCGCCGCCGGAGCCGCCGTCCTCATCGGCTCGATCGACGCCTACGTCCTGGTCACCGTCCTGGTCGACATGATCGGCGAGTTCGACATCCCCGTCAACCACCTCGAACGCGCCACCCCGCTCGTGACCGGCTACCTCCTCGGCTACACCGCCGGCATGCCCCTCCTCGGCCGCCTCTCCGACCGGCTCGGACGCGCACCCGTCATCCACGCCTGCCTCGCCGCGTTCGCCATCGGCTCCGTCATCAGCGCGACCGCCACCGACCTCTGGCCCCTCGTCGCCGGACGCGCCCTCCAAGGACTCGCCGGCGGCGCCCTCCTGCCGGTCACCATGGCCCTCGCCGCCGACCTCTTCGCCGCCCGGCGGCGACCCGCCGTCCTCGGCTGGGTCGGCGCCGCACAGGAACTCGGCGCCGTCCTCGGCCCCCTCTTCGGCGCCGCCGTCGCCGCCCTCGTCGGATGGCGCGGCATCTTCTGGATCAACGTCCCCCTCGCCGTGCTCGCCGCGCTGGCGATCCACTACGCCCTGCCGAAGACCGAGCGGCGGCCCGGCGCCGGGCGCGTCGACTACCTCGGCGGGCTCCTGCTCGCCACCGCCTTGGGGCTCTTCACGGTCGGGCTCTACAACCCCGACCCCGAGCACGCCGTCCTGCCCTCCTGGGGGCCGCCCACCGTGCTCGCGGGCGTCGCCGTCCTCATCGCCTTCGGGCTCCAGCAGTGGCGCTCCTCCACCCGCCTCCTCGACCCGGCCGGGGTCTCCTGGCGGCCCTTCGCCGCCGGACTCGCCGCGAGCCTCGCCGCCGGGGCCGTCCTCATGGTCACCCTCGTCGACGTGCAGCTCCTCGCCCAGACCCTCCGCGGCCTCGACGCCACGGGCGGCGCGCTGCTCCTGCTCTGGTTCCTCATCGGCCTCCCCGCCGGCGCCCTCCTCGGCGGATTCCTCGCCTCCCGCCTCGGCGAACGCGTCCCCACGGTGACCGGCTTCGCCGCCGCGGCCGCCGCCTACTGGTGGATCGGCACCGCCGTCCCCGACATCGAACCGGGCCTCGCCCTCGCCGGGGCCGCCCTCGGCGTCACGATCGCCCCGCTCTCCTCCGCCGCCCTGCGCACCACCCCCGAGGACAGCCACGGCACGGCCTCCGCCGCGGTCGTCGTCGCCCGCATGATGGGCATGCTCATCGGCGTCGCCGCCCTCACCTCCTGGAGCCTCCACCGCTTCCAGCAGGCCACCGCCGACCTCGACACGCCCCTGCCCTTCGGCGTCCCCGAAGCCGAGTACCTTGCGGCCCAAGCGGAATACCTCAAAGCCTTCAACGCGGCCCTCGCCGCCCAGTACGCCGAGGTCTTCACCGCCGCCGCCGCCATCTGCGCCGCCGCCGCACTCGTCTCGCTGGCTATTCCCGGACGTGTGCGAGACCGCAACTCCTCGCTGACCGGGCCCTTCTCTGGATAGGGTTGGCCACATGGCGGATCTTTCTGTGGTCGAGAATGTCGACGAGCACCGGTACGAGCTGCGCGACGACGAAGGGGCCGTGCTCGGCTACCTCGAATACCTCCCCCGCGAGGACTTCTTCGTGCTGCCCCACACCGAAGTGGACCGCTCCCTGCGCGGCCAGGGCTGGGGCGACCGGCTCGTGCGCCACGCCCTCGACGACCTGCGGACCAAAGGCACCAAGGCCTACCCGACCTGCCCGTTCGTGGACCGCTGGATCCAGCGCCACGACGAGTACGAAGACCTCCGCTACCAGCCCTAGACACCTCTGCCGCGGACTGTTCACCTCCGCTTCAACTTCGGGTTCATCCACAGTTCACTTAGGGATGAAGCATCTTCAATATGCGTCTCCCGGTCGCCGAACCCCGGTCCTCGTCCCGCCTCCGCGCGAACGGGGGCCGCTGATGCTGTCCGCGCTCATCCTCCTGCGCCACGTCGCCCTCCCCGCAGCCGAACCCGCCCCCCTCACCGACGCGCAGTCGCGCCGCGCCTGGGCCCTCGCCGACTTCCTCCAGCTCTACAACCCCACCGCACTCCTCAGCGGCCCCGGCCGCGCCTGCGCCGACACCCTCGCGCCCCTCGCCAGCCGCCTCGACCTCCGCGTCACCGCCACCGACGACCTCAGCGCCGCCGCCCCCACACTCCCCGGCGCCCCCCACACCGCGGTCTGGCTGGCCGCCAAAGCACTCCGCACCCTCCCCGACCCCCGCCGCACCACCGTCGTCTGCGCCGAAGGCATCGTCCTCGCCGCACTCCTCGTCGCCGTCGCCGCCCGCGACGGCCACGACCTCGCCGGCCACGACCTCACCCTCCCGCTCGACGGCCCCGACACCGCCCCGCCCGGCACCGGATGGGTCCTCCACCGCGACGACGGCCGCCTCGTCGACGTCAAACCCCTCGCCGCCCGATAACGCCGTAAATCAATTGCTCCCGCAGGTCAGGAGACAGTAGGCTCGACCGTTCGTCTGCTTCAATCCTGTACAAATCCACCGGGAGACAAGCGTGTCTGCAAGCGAACTCCAAGCCGAACTCGACCACCACGAATACGCCCGCGCCCAGATGAGCGCCATGCGCGACCTCACCGAGGGCATCCACCGCATCTACTCCGGCGACTTCAACGAATCCACCAAGAACCTCGGCCTCGGCGACGTCCGCTCCGACCACCTCTTCGGCTGGGCCATGGCCAACTACACCGTCCCGCGCCTCGCCGACCTCACCGACCGCGACATCGCCCTCTTCTTCGGCCGCATCTGGATGGACGACGGCGAGGACTTCCACATCGGCCGCCGCCACATCCGCGACGAGCACGGCGACCCCGTCGTCCTCGACTGGCGCGCCCCGCTCTCCGAGCAGTACTACCGCGCCTCCGCCCACAACCGCCAAGACGTCGCCAAACGCCGCCGCTTCGGCTTCCAAGGCGCCCGCATCACCGGCTTCGAAGACGAGAACCTCCTCCTCGGCGAAGAAGTCGCCTCCGACATCCTCACCGAGGAGATCGAACGCCCCCGCACCGGCCCGATGCGCGACATCGTCGCCACCATCCAGCCCGAGCAGGACGAGCTCATCCGCCGCGAAGCCGCCGTCAACCTCTGCGTCCAAGGCGCCCCCGGCACCGGCAAGACCGCCGTCGGCCTCCACCGCGCCGCCTGGCTCCTCTACAACTACACCGAGAAGCTCGACAAGGCCGGCGTCCTCGTCGTCGGCCCCAACGAAGGCTTCCTCTCCTACATCTCCGGCGTCCTCCCCACCCTCGGCGAATCCTCCGTCTGGCAGGTCACCGTCCAGCAGCTCACCGGCGCCCACACCGCCCTCGCCGCCGACACCCACGAAGCCGCCCTCGTCAAGCACGACGCCCGCATGGCCCTCGTCTGCGAACGCGCCGTCTGGGGCCGCGTCGGCACCGCCGCAGACGGCGGCGTCACCCCCGACGACGGCCTCCTCATCGCCGACGGCGGCTGGCGCTGGCGCCTCGGCCAGCGCTACCTCGACGAGGCGATCGCCAACGCCCGCAAGCACACCCGCACCTACACCGCCGGGCGCGCGGCGGTGGAGGACGCGATCGTGCAGGGCGCGCGCCGCCAGGCCGAGATCCGCTCGGGCCACTCTCCGGACGGCAAATGGGCCACGAAGCTCAAGCGCACCGAGTCGGTGAAGGCGTTCATGGAGGCGGTGTGGCCGAAGCTCAACACCAAGACGGTGATGAAGCAGCTGTACGGCGACGCGGCCTTCCGCGCCGACGCCACGCGCGGCATCCTCACTGAGGAGGAGGCGGCCCACCTGGCGGGGAAGCCGACGAAGCCGACCCCGGGGGACCTGCTCATCTTCGACGAGATCGAGTCGCACCTGAAGCTCCGCGAGCCTTCGGAGTCCTTCGGCCACATCGTGATCGACGAGGCCCAGGACCTCTCGCCGATGCAGTGCCGGGTGATCGCCCGCCGCTCCGGCAAGGGCTCGGTCACGGTGCTCGGCGACCTCGCCCAGGGCACCACCCCGTGGGCCGCGTCGTCCTGGCAGGACCAGATGCGCCACCTCGGCAAGGAGCAGGTCGAGCACACCGAGCTGACCACCGGCTTCCGCGTCCCGGCGGTCATCATCGCCCTCGCCAACCGGGTCCTGCCGCACCTGGGGGTCGACGTCGCGCCCGCCCGCTCGATCCGCTCCGACGGCTCCCTCGACACGGTGGCGACCGCCGACCTCGAAGCGGGCGTCCGCGAGGCGGTCGACCGGGCGCTCGCGGAGGAGGGCCTCGTCGGCGTCATCGCCGCCGACGACCGGGCCGCCGCGCTGCGGCCCCTGCTGGAGGGCACCGAGCGGGTGGAGCTCGTGGCCGCGAGCCTCGCCAAGGGCCTCGAGTACGACCACGTGGTGGTCGTGGAGCCCGCCGAGATCGTCGCCGCCCCGCCCGTGCCGAACCACGGCCCGCAAGCGTCGCCGGGAGCGGAGGGCGCCGCGGTCGAGGGCATCGGCCTCCGCCACCTCTACGTCGCCCTGACGCGGGCGGTCTCGCGGCTCACCGTCGTCCACTCGCGGGCGCTGCCGCCCGAGATGGAGGCCTGAGACTCCGCCACTACCGGTTGTTTGTCCGAAACTTCCCGAAACCGGCCCTTCCAGGTGTAACGATGATCCAATTGCGGGCTTTGCGGCCCACAGTGGATCCACACACGGGGGAGTGGTCATATGCGACCAGCACAAGCGAGGGCCAGCGTCCTCGCCGGAACGGCGGTGCTCGCCGCCGCGGCGCTCGCCGCCTGCGGCGGCGGCAGCGATTCGGGCGGCGGCGACACCGACGTCACCTGGGCGGTCAGCTCGGGCTGGGAGTCGTGGAACGAGAACACGGCCGACGGCAACACCTCATACCTGCACCAGGCCCTGTCTCCGGGGACGACCGCGCTCGGCGACTTCGACCAGGACGCCGAGTGGGTCTTCAACGACGCGCTCCTCGCGAAGGCCCCGGAGTTGACCGGCGAGTCGCCGATGACCGTGGCGTACACGCTCAACGAGAACGCCCAGTGGTCCGACGGCGACCCGTTCGACGTGGACGACTTCACCTACATCTGGCACCAGATGTCAGGCAAGGCCGAGCACTGCGACCAGACCCAGTGCCTGCCCGCCTCCACCGACTGGGGTGCGAACGTCGCCTCGATCGAGCAGGAGGGCGACGTCGTCACCATGACCTATGTGGACGGCTACCTGGACCCCGAGTGGCAGTACTTCCAGACGCCGATGTACCCGGCCCACATCGCCGAGGCCAACGGCTTCCCGAACTGGGCCACCGACCCGGCCCAGATGGGCGGCAGCGCCACCTGGTTCACCCAGAACGCGCCCACCTGGTCCACCGGGCCGTACAAGCCGACCGACGCGTCCCCGGGCGAGTTCGTCGTCTTCGAGCCCAACGAGAACTACCAGGGCTCGACCAAGCCGGCCCTGGACAAGCTGACGATGAAGGTCGTCGAAGGCACCGAGGCGATCATCACCGAGCTGCGGCAGGGCTCCATCGACGGAGCCTGGCCCTCGGAGTTCAGCCAGGAGGAGCTCGACAAGGTCAAGGACGACTCGGCGGTGACCACCGAGGTCTACGAGGGCTCGATCTGGCTCCACATCGACACGAACATGAACAACACGTTCCTGGCCGACCAGGCGCTGCGCCAAGCGGTGTTCACGGCGATCGACAACGGGGACATCATCAAGAAGGCCTACCCGGACACCGAGGTCTCGGCGCGCCTGAACCACTTCTTCAACCAGCAGTCGGAGTTCTTCGTGGACGAGATCGGCTCGTCCGACCCGCCGCAGGGCACCGGCGACGAGGCCGCGGCCAACGCGGCGCTGGAGGCCGCGGGCTACACCACCGGCGAGACGCTGATGACGCCGGAGGGCGAGGCGGTCACGCTGAACTTCCGCTACGGCGAAGGGGACGCGACCCGCACGCTCGCCGGCGAACTCGTGCAGTCCTACCTGAGCGAGATCGGCATCGACGTGACCCTCGAGGCGATCCCCGACGGCCAGCTCGGCACGGTCCTCTCCGAAGGGGACTTCGACATGGTCATCTTCGGCTGGTCGGGCACGCCGGCGTTCACGACCGCGCCGCAGCAGTACTTCGGCTCGGACTCGTCGTCGAACTTCGGCCAGTTCCGGCTCGACGGCCTCGACGAGGCGATCGCGAAGGTGCGCTCGACGACCGACATCGCCGAGGCGGCGCAGTTCGCGAACGACGTGGAGGCGATGGTCGTGCCGCAGGCGTTCACGCTGCCGATCTTCGACGAGCCGCAGTCGGTCGTGTACCTGAACGGGAACCTCGCCGGGCTCGTCCCCAACGGCAACAGCCAGGCGGGCCCGATGTGGAACATCCAGGAGTGGAAGCCCGCGTAGGGCTCGGATTCCAGTGCGGGGGCGGCCTGAACGGGCCGCCCCCGCTGCGTATCGGTCAGGTAACAATGCTCAGGCAACTTCGTACCGATGCGTGGCCTTCGCCCGTGATACATGGCACTGTGGCACCCAGCACTGCCGAGCGGCCGCCTGGCCCCTCCGCGACCCCTGTGACGGCGACGAAGCCCCCAACGGCGCATCAGGCGAACCCCCTCGGCCGGACACCCTATGGAGGAGAACACACATGGCTCTGACTCGTAGAGCATTCGGCGGCCTCACGATCGGCGGTTCCTCCGCTCTCATGCTGGCCGCATGCGGTGGCAACGACGGTGACGGCGGCAGCGAAGGGGGCGGCGAACTCGTCTGGGCGGTCTCGTCGGGCTGGTCGGCCTGGAACCGGAACACCGGTACCGGCAACGCCTCTGCCACCAACATCGCCACGACCCCGATGAACCCGGTCGGCACTCTCGGGTACGACTTCGACCCCGAGGGCAACGTCTTCTACGACGAGGCGATCTTCGAAGGCGCGCCGGAACTCCTCAACGAGGCCCCGATGCAGGTCCAGCTCACCCTGAAAGAGGGGGCCCAGTGGTCGGACGGCAAGCCGGTCCGCCTGGAGGACTTCATCTTCCAGTGGTACTCGACCTCCGGCGACCCGCTGCACGCCAACCAGGAGAAGGCGCTGCCCGCCGGCACCGCCATGGCGAACATCGCGAGCATCGAAGAGCCCGAGCCGGGCAAGATCGTCCTCACCTTCAAGGAGGGCACCACCGACCCCGAGTGGATCTTCAACGGTGGCGTGTACCTGCCCAGCCACGTGGCCGAGGCCAACGGCTTCGAGGCATGGGCCACCGACCCTGAGGTCATGGGCGACGCGGTCAACTTCTTCAACGACGACCTGTGGGACGTCGTGATCGGCCCGTACAAGCCGGTCGAGTGGAAGGTCGGCGAGTACGTCATCTACGAGCCGAACGAGAACTACCAGGGCGAGCACAAGGCCTCGTACGACAAACTCACCATGAAGGCCATCGAGGGCATCGAGGCCCAGGTCACCGAGCTCCGCCAGGGCACCATCGCCGGCTGCTGGCCCAATGACTTCAGCCTCGAGATCATGCAGCCGCTCGAAGACCAGCCGGAGCTGGCGTACGAGACGTACGCGGGCGCGACCTGGTCGCACTTCGACATGAACGTCAACAACACGTTCCTCAAGGACGTGGCGCTGCGCCAGGCGGTGTTCACCGCCATCGACATCGAGGAGATCAAGTCCCGGGCCTTCCCCGGGACCGAGGCCCCGTGGCTCGGCAACCACTTCTTCACCGAGGAAAGCCCGTACTACGTGGACTACACGGGTCCGGCGAACTACGGCAAGGGCGACATCGAGGCGGCCAAGACGATTCTCACCGGCGCCGGCTACACCACCAACGGCGACGGGAAGCTCCTGGCTCCCGGCGGCGAGCAGGTGCTGTTCAACTTCCGCTTCGCCTCCTCGAACGAGATCCGCAAGCTCACCGGCGAGATCATCCAGGCGCAGCTGGTCGAGCTGGGCATCGACCTGGAACTCAAGGGCTTCGGCGACGACGAGCTCTCCACGACCCTCTCCGAGGGCGACTTCGACCTGGTCGTCTTCTCCTGGGTCGGCAATCCGGCGTTCACCACCTCGCCCGACCAGTTCTTCTCGCCGGATTCGGACTCGAACCACGGCAACTACGACGACCCGGTCATCAACGAGCTGCTGCCGCAGGTCCGCGCCACGCTCGAGCTCGACGCGGCGGCCGAGGTCGCGAACCAGATCAGCGCCCAAGCCGTGGCGCAGGCATACACCCTGCCGCTCTACAGCAGCCCCATGGCGGTCTTCTGGAACACCGAGATGGTCAGTGGCCTTGAAGTGAACCCGGCCAGCCAGGCCTCGGCACTGTGGAACGTCCGGGAGTGGAAGCGTCCCTAGTACCACATTCCGGGATGGACGGCCGCTCGAAGCCGTATTGGATTCGCCACCATCCGTCCTGTTAATTCAGTGAATTCCCCCGTGGGGCCGATGCCACATCGGCCCCACGGTCCATGTGTGGCACCGGCTTCGCGGCGCAAAGTCACGAATACATCACGAATAAACTCCAGTTGAGGCCGCGACCATGTCAATCCCCTCACGTCTGTGCAAGTGTTTGTCACAACACCGCCGAGGGCGCCACTGACGCCTTCCCCAACCCGATCCCTCGGGGCTCGGGTATCCGGACGCGAGGCATCGGCGCCTTCGCGAAGGCCCCTCGGCATCGATACCTGGAGGAGAACACTCATGGCTCTGACCCGTAGAGCTCTCGGCGGCCTGACCATCGGCGGTACGGCCGCCTTCACCCTGGCCGCCTGCGGCGGCAACGAAGGCAACGGCGGCTCCGGTGCCACCGAGCTCACCTGGGCGATCCCCTCGGCGTGGGAGTCCTGGAACGAGAACACTCAGTCCGGCAACAACTCGTACGGCCACCAGGCCATGTACCCCATGCGCTACGGACTCGACGGCAACACCACCGGCGACTGGGACGAGAACGGCGAGTTCCACCTCAACGACGCCGTCTTCGCCTCCTCGGAGATCATCTCCGAGGCCCCGCTCCAGGTCCAGTACACGCTGCAGGAGAACGCCCAGTGGTCGGACGGCAAGCCCGTCCGCGTCGAGGACTTCATCTTCCAGTGGTACAGCATCTCCGGTCTCGAGGAGCACGCCGACCAGACCAAGGCGCTCCCGGCCTCGACCAGCTACGGCCCCAACATCGCCTCCATCGAGTCCCCTGAAGAGGGCAAGATCGTGGTGACCTTCATCGACGGCTACCTCGACCCCGAGTGGCAGTTCAGCCCCACCGTCTACCTGCCCTCGCACGTCGCCGAGGCCGAGGGCTTCGCCGACTGGCAGACCGACCCGGCCGTCATGGGCGACGCCATCGCCTGGTTCGAGCAGAACCTTTCCGACGTCGTGACCGGCCCCTACAAGCCCGTCGACTTCAAGATGGGCGAGTACATCACATACGAGCTCAACGACAAGTGGAACGGCTCGGTCAAGCCCACCGTCAAGAAGCTCACCATGAAGGTCGTCGAGGGCACCGAGGCGGTCGTCACCGAGCTGCGCCAGAGCACCATCGCCGGCGCGTGGCCCAGCGAGTTCTCCCAGGAGGAGTTCGACAAGGCCGCCGAGGACGAGGCCCTCGGCCAGGAGATCTACGAGGGCGGCGTCTGGCTCCACATCGACACCAACCTGAACTCCGAACCGCTCAAGGACGTGGCCCTGCGCCAGGCGATCTTCACCGCCATCAACGTCGCCGACGCCATCGGCCGCGTTTACCCGTCGACCAAGGTCTCTCAGCGCCTCAACCACTTCTTCGGGCAGAAGAGCGAGTTCTTCCAGGACCTCATCACCCCGACCGGCCAGGGCTCGGGCGACCCCGTCAAGGCCGCCCAGATCCTCACCGAGGCCGGCTACACCGGCGCGGCCGAGGGCGAGAAGCTGACCAAGGACGGCACCGCGGTCCCCAACCTCGTCTTCCGCTTCGGCGAGGGCGACGCCACCCGCACCACGATCGCCGAACTGGCCCAGTCCCAGCTGGCGCTCATTGGCCTCACCGTCGACCTCAAGGCGATCCCCGACGGCGAGCTCGGCACCGTGCTCACCGAGAGCGACTTCGACCTGGTCATCTTCGGCTGGTCGGGCAGCCCCACGTTCGTGGCGGCCCCCAACCAGTACTTCAAGACCGGCGTCAACTACGGGAACTACTCCTTCCCCGAGCTCGACACGGCGATCGACGCGCTCAAGACCACGTCGGACCAGGCCGAGGCCGCGGCCCTCGCCAACGAGGTCGAGGCGATCGCCGTGCCGCTCGCCCTGACCCTCCCGCTGTTCGACGAGCCGCAGGGCATCCTGTGGAACAAGAACCTCATCGAGGGCGTCAAGGGCAACGGCAACAGCCAGGGCGGCCCGATCTTCAACTGCGCCGAGTGGAAGACCGTCTAAGAGCTCAGTGAGCTGAGCGGCGGGGCCTCCCTGGGCCCCGCCGCTTCAACGTTTCGAGAGCCGAGGTTTCGGCGGCGTCGCCGCGAGGTGAACGTTCGCCACTCCTCCGCCATCCCTCGCCCTACCTCTCTTCGCCTCGGCCGCACCGTCGCGGCCGACCCGGACCGACCGCGGCCCTCGTCTCCGCGACCGGACCGGCGCGCGCGGACGCCCTGCGGCGGTGACCGCCAGACGAGAGTTCTCGCTGGCAGACGGTGAATTTTCACTTATCGCCGCCATTCAGGGAATGAACGTCACGGGAACATAACGAACGAAGCTCATCTCGTGTTCGGTTGTCCGAAACCCGGGATTCCCGTGGAAGGCTGTACCTCGCGTCACTGACCGCCGCCGATCCGAACAGGAGCCCGGCGGCACGGCCCGGAGCCCCGAACCCACCTCGGTGCTCCCGCCGGTCGGTGGCGCAAACCTTCGAGAGGAACCATGAAGCGACACCACACGGCGGCCGTCGCCGCCCTCGCCTGCACCGCCCTGGTGCTGACGGGTTGCGGACAGGACGGCGAGTCCGCCACCTCCAGCCTCGATGCCTGCCTCACCGACCCCGCCGGCTGCAACTCCGGCGAGCGGGCCGACGGCGGCGAGATCACCTGGGCCCTCGACGGCTCGTGGGGCACCTGGAACCAGAACACCTCCGAAGGCAACAACGCGTACGTCAGCGCCGCGCTCGTCGGCATGTGGCCCTACACCGGCCAGTTCGACCCCAGCGGCGAGTACGTCTTCAACGAAGGCATCCTCGGCTCCGCCCCCGAACTCGTCAAAGAGGACCCGGTCACCGTCGAGTACACCCTCAAGGACGGCGCGAACTGGGGCGACGGCACCGACATCACCGTCGACGACTTCATCTACCACTGGTACGCCACCTCCGGGGACGAGTCGCTCTGCGACGGCTGCGACCCCGCCAACACCACCCGCGGCTCCCAGGTCGAGTCCATCACCGGCGACGGCGCCCACGTCACCGTGACCTACAAGGACTCCTACCACTCAGCCGAGTGGCAGTACGAGGAGATCCTCTCCTCGCCCGCCCACGTGGCCGAGGCGCAGGGCTTCGACTGGCAGAACGACCCCGCGGACATGAAGGCCGCCGAGGACTACTTCTCGGAGACCATCCCCACGTGGACCACCGGCCCCTTCACGATCGACGACGCCAAGGTCGGCGAGCACGTCATCTACGTGCCCAACGACGACTGGGCCGGTGAGACCGAGGTGACCCTCGACAAGGTCACCTTCCGCGTCATCGACGGCCTCGAGAACATCGTCACCGCCCTGCGCAACGGCGAGATCGACGGCGCCTCCCCGTTCTCGGTCACCGCCGAGACCATCACCCAGCTCCAAGGCGCCGACGGCCTCGAGTACGCGGTCGCGGGCGGGCCCTCCTTCGAGCACATCGACCTGAACACGAAGAACGAGTTCCTCGCCGACCCCGTGCTGCGCCAGGCGATCTTCACCGCCATAGACATCGAGAACATCATCTCGCGCACCTACGCGTACGTGCAGTCCGACATCGAGCGCAAGGGCAACCACCTCTTCCGCAACGGCTCGGACTACTACACGGACTACCTCTCGGCCACCGGCCAGGGCACCGGCGACATCGAACTCGCCTACGACCTCCTCGAAGAGGCCGGCTACGAACTCGACGGCGGCGTGCTGAAGGACCCCGACGGCAAGGCCGTCGAGCTCGACTTCCGCTACTCCGAGTCCAAGGAGAACCGCCGCATCACCGGCGAGCTCGTCCAGGCGAACCTCGCCGACCTCGGCATCCAGGTCGAGCTGCGCTCCATCCCCGACGCCGACCTCGGCACCGTCCTCGGCGAGGGCGAGTTCGACATGATCGACTTCGGCTGGAGCTCCGAGCCCGTGTTCGTCGCCGCCGCCTCCCAGTACTGGGAGACCGGCTCCGGATCCAACTTCGGCGCGCTCTCCGACCCCGACCTCGACGAGCTCATCGCCGAGATCAACGGCACCCTCGACATCGACGAGGCCGCCGTGCGCGCCAACGCCGCCGTCCAGCAGGTCGTCCAGGACGCCTACTCGCTCCCTATCGTGGACACACCGGTCGCGGTCATGGTCTCCGATAGGTTGGTCAACGTCCGCGACAATTGGGCGTCGCAGCAGCGAGCCGCGTACAACATTGCAGAGTGGGGCGTGGCCGCTGAGTGACCTCGAGCAGAACCCGAGCGGAGCCGCAGGCGCACCGCGAACCGGAAGAAGTTTGGAACAGTGCCAGGGGCTCACGGACCCGGCCGCAGAATGGGGAGTCAGTGAGCCGTAGGAGAGGCCGCGTCGCTGCGCGGCCGGGCCGGTCGGCAGGCGAACCGGTCCACACCAGAGAAACCGTTAACGAGGCATTATGGTTGTATTCATAATCCGGCGCATCCTACTGATGATCCCGGTGCTGCTGGGAGCCACTATCTTGTGCTTTGTCCTGGTCGACGCGGTGAACGACCCCGTCCAGGACATGGTCTTCGAGATCCAGCAGTCCACCGGCGAACCGGTGCCCCAGTCGACCGTCGACGCCCTCGAGGAGTCGCTGTACTACGACCGGTCCATCCCCGAGCGCTACTGGATCTGGCTCACCGGCATCGGTGACACCAACGGCGACATCGGCCTCCTCAAGGGCGAATGGGGCCCCTCCATCGAGGGCTCCGCCATGGACATCGGCTACGAGATCTCCACCCGCTTCTGGATCACCCTCCGGCTGGTCCTGTTCGCGACCCTCGCGTCCATCGGCCTCGCCATTCTCTCCGGTGTCGTCAGCGCGGTCAAGCAGTATTCTCGCACTGACTACACGCTGACCTTCCTGGGCTTCCTGTTCCTGGCCATGCCGGTGTTCTGGCTCGGCTCGCTGTTCAAGGAAGGCGCGGTGCAGCTGAACAAGATCCTCGGCTCCACGGTCTTCCAGACCTACGGCTCCGGCTCCACCGGCTTCCGAGGCAACGGCTGGGAGGTCTTCGCCGACTCCCTGCCCTACCTCATCGTGCCGACCCTGGTGCTCATGCTCGGCGGCTACGCCGCGATCTCGCGGTACCAGCGCGCCTCCATGCTCGAGGTCATGAACTCCGACTACGTGCGGCTCGCCCGCGCCAAAGGCGTTCGCAACCGCACCGTCATGCGCCGGCACGCCCTGCGGACCGCGCTCATCCCGGTCGCGACCTTCGCGCCCCTCGCCCTCTCCGGCGCGATGGGCGGCGCCATGGTCACCGAGAGCATCTTCGGCTGGCGCGGCCTGGGCGTCTACTCCCTGGACGCCATCCGCGCCGGCGACACGTTCGTCGTCATGGCCTACGTGCTCATCTCAGGTCTGGTCGTCCTCATCGGCGTCCTGATCTCCGACATCCTGTACGGCGTGCTCGACCCGAGGATCCGCTATGAGTAACACCGCATCGCCCCGCCTTGACGCGGAGGCCCTCACCAGCAAGGAACGCGGCCAGTGGGAGATGGTGGGCCGCCGCTTCTTCCGGCACCGCGCCGCCGTCGTCAGCCTCGTCATCTTCCTGCTGATCGTGCTGTTCGCCTACCTGGGCCCCTTCCTGTGGAAGTGGGACTACAAGATCCACTCGGAGATCCCCTCGTGGGCCGCCCCGAGCCTGGACCACCCGTTCGGCACCGACAAGGCCGGGCGCGACATGCTCGGCGCGATGATGCAGGCGACGAAGCAGTCGCTCAACGTCTCGCTCGTCGTGGCCATCGGCTCCACCGTCCTCGGCGCGCTCTACGGCGCCGTCGCCGGCTTCTACCGCGGCTGGGTCGACTCGATCATGATGCGCTTCCTCGACATCATGTTCGTGATCCCCTTCCTGGTCATCACCGGTGCGATCGCGGGCGCCATCGACTCCAGCGTCCGCTGGTACCACATGGCGTTCATCCTCGCGATCTTCGGCTGGACCTCGATCGCCCGCGCCGTGCGCGCCGAAGTGCTATCCCTGAGGGAGAAGGAGTTCATCGAAGCCGCCCGCTCGGCGGGGGGCTCGGACTGGCACATCATCGTGAAGCACCTGATCCCGAACACGATGAGCGTCATCATCGTCTCGGTGACGCTGCAGATCGCCTTCGCCATCCTGTCGGAGACGACCCTGTCCTTCCTCGGTCTGGGCATCCAGAGCCCCGACACGTCGCTGGGCCTCCTCATCGAGGCGGCGGGCGCGTCGGCGTTCAACGAGCACTGGTACCTGTTCTACATCCCGGGTCTCATGATCATTCTCATCGCGCTCACCATCAACTTCATCGGTGACGGCCTGCGCGACGCCATGGACCCGCGGCAGACGATGGTGAGGCGATAGCGATGTCGAACATCTCAGTGAGCACCAACGGCGCCAAGCGCTCCACCGGCACCAAGGGCGACATGGTCCTGGAGGTGAACGACCTCAACGTGTCGTTCCCGACCGACGACGGCCTCGTCCACGCCGTGCGCGGCGTGACCTACGAGCTGCGCCGCGGCCAGAGCCTCGGCATCGTCGGCGAGTCCGGCTCCGGCAAGTCGGTGACCTCCATGGCGATCATGGGCCTCCTGCCCAAGACCGCCCAGATCACCGGCTCCGCCCGGCTCGAGGGCGACGAGCTCCTCGGCCTCGGCGACGCCGAACTCTCCCGCATCCGCGGCAAGAAGATCTCCATGATCTTCCAGGACCCGCTGACCAGCCTCAACCCGGTCTACACGGTCGGCTTCCAGCTGTCCGAGGCCATCCGCGTCCACTACCCGGACGTCAACAAGGCCGAGGCCCGCAAGCGCTGCATCGACCTGCTCGACTCGGTCGGCATCCCGAACCCGCAGCAGCGTGTCGACGCCTACCCGCACGAGCTCTCCGGCGGCATGCGCCAGCGCGTGGTCATCGCCATCGCCATGGCGAACAACCCGGACGTCATCATCGCCGACGAACCCACCACGGCCCTCGACGTCACGGTCCAAGCCCAGGTCCTCGAGGCCCTGGAGAAGGCCCGCGAAGAGGTCAACGCCGCGCTGATCCTCATCACGCACGACCTCGGGGTCATCGCCGGGCACACCGACGACGTCCTCGTCATGTACGCGGGCAAACCGGTCGAGCAGGGCTCCGTCGACGAGATCTTCTACGAGCCGCGCATGCCCTACACGCTGGGCCTGATCGGATCGCTGCCGCGCATGGACGAGGACCGCAGCCAGCGGCTCACCCCCGTCCACGGCACGCCGCCGTCGATGCTCAACCTGCCGCCGGGCTGCCCGTTCCGCCCGCGGTGCCCCATGCACCAGGACATCTGCGCGGAGGTCGAGCCGGCCCTCATGCCGATCGGCCCCACCGGGCACGTCTCGGCCTGCCACTTCTCGGACCAGCTCGAGGGCAAGGCCCCCGACGACGTGTTCGCGGCCGTGGCCACCGACCTGTCGGTCGAAGCGGAGGTCGAAGCCGCCGAGGCCGAGGCCGCCGCCCTGCACGCTCAGGAGGAGGAGAAGTGAACGCCATGCTCGACACTCCGCAGACCGCGGCGAACCCCGTCATCGCCGGGAGGAACCTGGTCAAGGAGTTCCCCGTGCGCGCCAAGGGGATCCTCCGGCGCAAGGTCGGGGCGGTCCACGCCGTCTCGGGCGTGAGCCTGGAGATCGGCCAGACCGAGACGCTCGCGCTCGTCGGCGAGTCCGGCTGCGGCAAGTCCACGACCGCGCGGCTGATGATGAACCTCATCCCGCCGACGTCGGGCGAGATCCTCTACGAGGGCCGCGACCTGACGAAGCTCTCGCGCAACCAGATGCGGCCGATCCGCCGGGACCTCCAGCTGGTGTTCCAGGACCCGATGGCCTCGCTGGACCCGCGCATGACGGTCTTCGAGATCATCGCCGAGCCGCTGCGCGTGCACAACCTGTTCAAGAACGGCGGCCGCGACCGGGTCAACAGCCTGATCGAGATCGTCGGCCTGAACCCGGAGCACCGCAACCGGTACCCGCACGAGTTCTCCGGCGGCCAGCGCCAGCGCATCGGCATCGCCCGTGCGCTCGCGCTCCAGCCGAAGGTGCTCATGCTCGACGAGCCGGTGTCGGCCCTCGACGTGTCGATCCAGGCCGGCGTGATCAACCTACTGGAGGACCTGCAGGACGAACTGGGGCTGTCGTACCTGTTCGTCTCGCACGACCTCTCGGTGGTGCGGCACATCGCCGACAAGGTCGCGGTCATGTACCTCGGCAAGATCGTCGAGGAAGGGACCACGGACCAGCTCTTCGCCGGCCCGGCCCACCCGTACACGCAGGCCCTCATGTCGGCGATCCCGCTGCCGGACCCGCGCAAGGAGCGGACCCGCGAGCGCATCGTCCTCCAAGGCGACGTGCCGAGCCCGTCCAACCCGCCTTCGGGCTGCCGCTTCCGCACCCGCTGCCCGCTGTTCCAGGAACTCGGGGAATCGCAGCAGGCCAAGTGCATCGACGTCGAGCCGCTCCTGCGGTCCGACCACGCGGGCCTGACCCGCGCGGCCTGCCACTACGCGGAGCCGAAGCAGCTCGTCTAGCGAACGCTGCACGGGGCCGTTCCACCTTTCCGGTGGGGCGGCCCCGTCTCTTTCTCCCTCATCGGTTCGCGCGCCCGCGCCCTCCAGTGCGAGACTTCCGCCATGACCGCATCAGCCAAAGCCACCGTGACCGCCCTGCTCGCCGAACTCGGCGACCGGTGGGAGACCCGCGAGAAGATCGCCGCCGCCCGGGAGCGCCTCACCGCCGACCTCCCCGGCTGGAAGGTCCCGGCCGCCTACGGACTCGGGGTCTACGACGTCTCCGGCGAACTGGTCTTCGGCCACAAGAACACCGGCGACCACCCGCTCCCGGCCGCGGTCATGGCCACGATCCTCGGCCACGAGGGCGGCTCGGAGTCGTACGAGGTGGACGCGGCCACCCTGCAGCAGGCGATCCGCCTCCTCGAACCGGCCGGGGCGTGCCGGGACTACGACCACCCGAACCTGGCGGACTGGAAGCAGGTCCTCAAGCTCCTCAGGGGCGACCGGCAGCTCGAGGCGAGGATGGTGTTCGTCGCCGACTTCGACGACTGGCGCGACAACGACGACGTCGACGACCTCTGCGAGGCCGTCTACTACGCCGCCAAGGCCGCCGGGAAGGCGAAACCGGGCCGCGGCTGAGAGACCCGCGGTCCGGTCTGCAACGACTCGGTCAGTCGACGTGGTACGCCTGCATGCAGCCCACGTGCGCGAAGCCCCATGTGTCGTTCCAGTCCACGGCGACCCACACCTTCGACGAGGACCCGCAGGTCTTGTGCTGCCCGCCGTCGGTGAACGGCGAGCACCAGGACCCGTCGACCCAGGTCCCGGCCGGGATCTTCGGCCCGATCTGCTTCGCACTCGCGCTCGGGTACTCGCGCACCACGGTCGCGACGCTGAACGCCGCGCTGCAGTACACGCTCTCGGTGTCGTCGGCCGCCTGGACCGCCACCGGAACCTCGGACCCGACCGGCTCTGCCGCGGCGGGAGCGGCCCACACCGCCCCGATCGCCAGAGCAGCGGCCGCACTGGCCAGAACTCGTCGCATTTGACCACCTCGTTGTAGGACGACAATGCCGCCCCATGCTCGCAGCGGCAGGCGATCCCGGTGGCCTGAATCGCCGGCGCCCGATTGTCGGAAAGACGATAACGGGGGCCGACCCGACTCCCTCTCGGGACGGACTTGGCGCGGCTTCAAGCGGGCGCCGACGAAGGGGCAGAGTCAATGCGGGGTTGGGACGCGGGCCTCCGGCTTGGCTGGAGCCTGGTTCAAGCGGGCAGCGACGAAGGGGCAGGGCGAGGTCCGGATGCGGGTCCCGGGCCCGAATTCCCTCCGGTTCAACCGGCAGCGACGAAGCGGCAGGGGCAGGGCGAGGTCCGGATGCGGGCCTCCGGCTCGGCTAGGCCCAGGCTCAAGCGGGCACCGACGAAGCGGCAGGGGCAGGGCGAGGTCCGGATGCGGGACCCGGGCCCGATTTCCCTCCGGTTCAACCGGCAGCGACGAAGGGGTGGGGTAGCGGCCAGGCTGGGTTGCGGCCGACCGGCTTGACGGGGTGCGGGTGCAACCTGGCAGCGGCAAAGGGATGGCACCTTCCCCGGTTGCAGTCCGGCCCTTGGCCCTCACCTGGCCCGGGTTCAACCTGGCAGCGACAAGAGGTGCGCTCCCTCCCCGGTCGCACTGCGGCCTGCGGGTCGGATCTCCCCGCTGACTCCGCGAGGGCGCATCCCAGGTGCCCCTTTCGACCCTGGACATGCTGAGGGGCCCGGTCCCCCTTGGGAATCGGGCTGCGCTGGCCATGACCCGCGCTCCCCTCAGCAGTCGCCCGCTGAGGGCAGGTTAAGAACGGTGGATCGCCCGGGTCCTCCCGCATCGCCACGGGTGCCGTCTCTTTGGCGGCCTCGGTCTTCCGGAACCGCTCCCGGGTCTTGACGATCACGGCTTCCATGCTCTTCTGGGCGTACCAGGCGGCATAGTCGGTCAGCTCGCGTCGATACGTGGGCGACCATTCCGTGGAGTCATGCCCGTTCGGCAAGTCCTTGAAAAGGTCCGCTTCCCACTCCTCGTCGGTGCAGCCGGTGCTCTTGTGCCGGATCGAGACGCGGCCCGGGCCGGTCTTCTCAATATCCCATTTGCCCGTATGTATCCGACCGTGATGGAACCTGCAGAGGAGGACCAGGTTCTCAGCGGCCGTCAAGCCCCCGTCTGCCCAATGCTCCAAGTGATGCGCCTCGGTCCAAGCGATCGGAGCCCGGCAACCGGACCAGGCGCACCCGGTTGGCTGCTCGAGTTCGAGTTTGTGGCGGAGGGCCGTGTTGGGGAGGCGCTTGGCTCGGCCCAGTTCGATGGCTTCGCCGGTGCTGTAGTCGAAGACCGAGGGGATGACCCCGGCTTCGCAGGCGAGGAGGCGGGCCTTGGCGACGGAGACCGGCTTGCCGTCGAGCATGGGGAGCCGACCGGTCTTCTCGCCGCGCAGGGTCGCGAGGTCGCAGGTGAGGTTCAGGGTGGCGGTGTGGCCGTGGCGCTTGGGAGCCGAGGGGTCGGTGCCGTAGGCCGCTGCCATCTGGTGCAGCGCTTCGGCATTCCGGCCGGAGACTCGGGGGAGTAGACCATCGGCGTCCTTGTCCTCTTGGCGAGGAGGGGGAACGGCGGTCTTCAGGGCGTTGCTGATGAGCTTCCCAGTGTCATCGGTGAGCAGGCCTTCGATGTCCCACATGCCATCAGGGCGCTGGTTGACCTCCAGCCAGGCCAGGGACTGCTGGCTCAGCTCGTCGAGGAGCGACTGCTGGTCGAAGAGCTCGGCGCAGATGCGGTCGAGGTGCTCGGCGAGTTCGGCGCGGGTGGAGTGGATGCAGTACTCCCGGATCAGCTCCTCGGGAGTTCGGCAGAGCACTGCGCCGTACGGGGATTCGACCGGGGCGGGGTAGGGGACCCGGGAGTAGACGGCCAGGCCCTCGCGCTCGATGCGGCGCATGGCGTAGGCGATGGCGTCGATGCGGGCGGCCCCTGCGAGGGCGGCCTCGGTGAGGTGCTTGAACTTCGGGGAAAGGCGGGCAATGGAGGCGATCTGGCCCGCGCAGGCCTCATTGAGACTGAAGGACTCCTTGATCCAGTCGCGGATGCCGGAGAAGCCGTCGCATTCCTTGTGGAGCCCTTGAGAGGTGTAGGCGATCACTGCTTGCAGGAGATTGGCCTCGACTGCGCAGAGCTGAGAGGTGAGGGAATCGATCCGGGGGCGCAGGACTGCCGCCTGAGAGTTTCGATCTGTGCCATTCATCCTGCTCACCCCCTTGGGAGTTATCCGATTAGTCTTGTGGCGGTTATAGATTAATGATGACAGGTAATGGTCTTGGTGGCATCACTCGAAGGGGTGAATATCAGGCCATTGTGGACCGAGATGGCTCGGAATGCGGGCCGCGGGCCGACATCCGACCTGGGCTTCGTACTGCCTCTTTGTCGCCGCCGCTTGAACTTTGTGTACAGCACGCCGAAAGTCGAAGTGGGACACTGGAGGCACACGCCGCTTGTCGCCGTTGCTTGTACCGCAAGGGAAGTGGACCGCCAACTGTCGGAATCACGACACTTCGGTGTTCCCTCAGGTGAGCGCGCCGGACGGGAAACTTGGGGGGTCCATCACGCTCGGATTCCCGCTAGCGTGGCAGCATACGGGCCCGAGTGGTGGAATCTGGTAGACACAGTCGGCTTAAAACCGGCCGTCGTGAGACTTGCGGGTTCAAATCCCGTCTCGGGCACGGAGGTGGGATGAACTTGTCGGCCAACGGGATCGGACGGAGTGGGGCCGTCCGACCCTCGGAGTGTCGTTCCTCGCATTCCCGGCATCGCCGTCCGAACGGGTGATGGTCGCCCAGCCCCCGGATAACGTCACGCTCTGTGTTCGCACCGTCGATGACCTGGTGGATCGGTTCTGTGAACCGGGAGTTTCAGGCTCGGTACGGACTGCATGGACAGGTTGACTGCGCAGGGACACCGTGCTATCCAGGGAGGCGAGCGCGATACCATTTTGTCGAAACGGCCGGTGGGGACATGGCTTTCCATTGTGCTGCAATGACTTTGTCACTTCCCCGGTATCGCGGAAGCCGTAGGCCAGTGTCGTGAGGATGGCGATGCCCGAAACACCTCTGTCCACAACTCAAACTTTCCAGCCCACCGGTCCGCCGCCGCCTCATCCCTACGGTTCCATTGCCGCAGAGGGACCCGGGGAGTCGGGGGATCTCAAGGCCCGTCTGCTGCGCATCGCACTCCTGCCGCTCGTATCCGCGGTGCTGGTCGGTGCCGGTGTCGTGGTCTTCTTCAATCTGGCTCCAACGGACGGTCCCTCATGGACCGCTCCGGCGGTGCTCGGCCTCGCCGCGGTGCTCATCGCGCTCGTGGCCTACCTGTCCGCCAGCGCCGCCTCCAAGGTCGACGCCGACCTGGGCCGTCAGGTGGTCGCGGTCCGTCGAGCCACTGTCGAGACGCATTTCAAGGTCTGGCAGGTCCTCGACGACCTGCAGCGGGAGCTGCCCGTCGACCAGCGATGGTCGGTTCCGCTCCCCAACGCCTCGGCCAGTGCGGCCACGACCGGCGAGGCGTTGCGGCTCCTGGCCGCGGAGGCCCGGCAACTCCGTGCGGCCGCCGAGGCGGTCACGGCGCGAAGCGGGCGTCCCGCCCCGCAAGCGCCGGCCCGCAGTCCGCAGCCTGCGACGACTTCGGGTCCGATCGATGCGGTGAGCGTGCATTCGCGCGTGGGCATCTTCGTGAATCTGGCCCGGCGCCTGCAGTCACTGGTGCACCGGGAGATCGAGCAGCTCGACGAGCTCGAGAACCAGGTGGAGGACCCTGATCTCCTCAAGGGCCTGTTCTCGGTCGACCACTTGGCGACGCGCATCCGCCGCCACGCGGAGAACCTGGCGGTCCTGGGCGGTGCGACCTCGCACCGGCAGTGGTCGCGTCCGGTCAACGTCTACGAAGCGCTCCGCAGCGCCGTCGCGGAGGTGGAGCAGTACGCGCGAGTGAAGCTGGTGCGCCCCATCGACGGCACGCTCAAGGGCCACGCGGTCGCGGACGTCATCCACCTGGTGGCGGAGCTGGTGGAGAACGCGACGACGTTCTCGGCGCCGAACACGCAGGTGCTCATCCGGGTCGCCCGGGTGCGCACGGGCCTGGCCGTCGAGGTCGAGGACCGCGGCCTGGGCATGGAGGCGCACGAGCGGGACCGGTTCAACACGATGCTGGCGACGCCGGACCAGGTGGATCTGGACGAGCTGCTCGCGGACGGCCGCATCGGCCTGTACGTGGTCTCGTCGCTGGCGCACCGCCATGAGCTGACGGTGCAGTTGCAGTCCAACATCTTCGGCGGCACGCAGGCGATCCTGGTGATTCCCGAGGTGCTGCTGGGCGACGACACGCCCAAGGCCCCCGCGCCGCGGGAGCTGCCTGCGCCGCCGGTGCAGGCGATGCCGGTGCGCCAGCCGGGGGCGGCGGCGCCGTCGCCGCACCTTCCCTCGGTGCAGCTGCGCCCCTTGCCTACCGCGGGTACCCGACACTACGGTGGTTCCGTGCCTCAAGCTCGCATGGACGGACCGGTCAACGGCCACAGCACTGCAGCCACGAGGGTCGACACCGGTGCCCTGCCGGTGACGGCCGAGATCCCCGAGGTGGATCCCGATCACCCGGGCGGGCACGGCTTCGGTTCGGGCACTCGTCCGGAGCTTCCGAAACGCGCGAAGCAGACGCACCTGGCGCCGCAGTTGCGCGATGCGCCGCAGCACGGGGCCCGAGGTTCGGAGGCCGGCCACGACCCGGGTCTGATGAAGGCGTTCCAGCAGGGCCGACAGCGCGCGGACTTCGATCCGCAGATCCCCGCATCCGATGGTTCCGTTTCTCCGTACAGGAATGAGGAGTTGTAATGGCAGGCGATGAGGCAGGCGCGCCTTCAGATCTCAGCTGGCTGTTGGCCGGGCTGGTGAGGAAGGTTCCGCACACGCGAAGCGCACTCCTGCTGTCCTCGGACGGTATCAAGAAGGCGTTCCACGGCATGGGCGTCGACCAGGCCGACCAGCTCTCGGCGATCGCGTCGGGCATGTTCTCGCTGGCGCGGAGCGCGGGCGTGCAGTTCGGTTCGTCGGCGGGCGTTCGCCAGGTGGTGGCGGAGCTCGACGACACGCTGCTGTTCGTGTCGACCGCGGGCCAGGGCGCCGTCCTGGCCGTGGCGGCGGGACGCGAGGCGGACGCGGGAGTCCTCGGCTACGAGATGTCCATTCTGGTCAAGAGTGTGCGCCCGTATCTGGAGACGCCCGTGCGCAGGGCCGCGGCCGCCAGCGGTGAAATGGTCGGCTGATGGCCGACTTCGAGCATCAGCCGCTGCTCGACGACGATGCGGGGCCGCTGGTGCGGCCCTACACCGTGTCGAACGGCCGCACCGTGCCGACGAAGAAGATGGACCTGCTGTCGCTGGTCCGGTCGACCGGGCAGATGCGGCCGGCGCAGTTGGAGGCCGAGCACGCCGAGACCCTGCTCCTGTGCCGGGAGCCGATCTCGGTCGCCGAGGTCTCGGCGCACATGCGCCTGCCGGCGATGGTCATCAAGGTGTTGCTCTCCGATCTCGTCGACTGCGGAGCGATCGTCACCCACGCTCCGGACCCGGCCGTCGACCCCACTGACCAAACCGTATTGGAGGCACTCCTCAATGGCCTACAACGGCGACTTTGACCGCTCGCCAGCACAACAACCAGCACTGCCCACTGCCATCAAGCTGCTCGTCGCCGGGGGGTTCGGCGTCGGCAAGACCACCTTCGTCGGGGCGGTCTCGGAGATCGAGCCGCTGAGCACCGAGGAGACCATCACGATGGCCTCGATCGGCACGGACGACCTCACCGGCGTCGGAGACAAGGTGACGACGACCGTGGCGTTGGACTTCGGCCGTATCACCCTCGACCGGCAGCACATCCTGTACCTGTTCGGCACGCCCGGTCAGGACCGGTTCTGGTTCATGTGGAATGAGCTTTCGGACGGGGCCTTCGGCGCGGTGGTGCTGGCGGACACGCGGCGCTTGGAGGACTGCTTCCCGGCGCTCGACTTCTTCGAGCGGCGGGGCACGTCGTTCATCGTGGCGGTCAACGAGTTCGAATCCGGCTTCCACTACGAGCCGGAAGAGGTCAGGGCCGCATTGGACCTCAAACCGAATATCCCGATCGTCTGCTGCGACGCACGCGATCCACGTTCCGCGACCTTGGTGCTGGTCACGTTGACCAAGCACCTGATGTCGGCCGCTGCTTCCAGCGTCCGGTGAAGGAGCCCAGCATGTCCATGCCCGAGAGCGAGTTCCGACTCACGATCACGCCCGATGACCCGGGAGCCACCGAGCGGGCCAAGCGCCTGCGCGACCTGGGGATCGGCAATCTGCCCGACCCCGAGTTCGATGAGCTCGCCCACGAGCTGACCGAGCTCACCGGTGCGCCTTACGCGATGGTGAACTTCATCGACGAGGAGCACCAGTACTTCGCGGGCCTCGCGGCCCCGACCCCGGATGCGGCCAGCCAGGCGATCGCGGGGGCCTCCGAGGCCCCCGAGGTCGGCCGCGAGATGGACCGCGACCACGGTTACTGCCCGCATGTGGTGGTGCGCGGCAAGGCCCTCGTCCTGGGGGACGTCTGCGACTACCCCCGGTTCGCGGGGAACCCGGTGGTCGACAAGATCGGCATCCGCTCCTATCTGGGGGCGCCGCTGATCGACGACGAGGGGAACACGCTGGGTACGGTGTGCGTGGTCGACACGGAGACCCACGACTGGGGCCGCCCGGGCCTGGAGATCATCAAGGGCATGGCCGCCAAGGTGATGGACCGGATCCGGGAGCGCAACGCCGGGATCCAGTCCGGCAATTCTCTGCAGGGGTGAACGAATGGGGAGGCGGCCGACGCCGCCTCCCCATTGCTGCATGCCCGAGCTTCCGGCCGATCCTCCGGATCTCGCGCTCTAGTGCACTGCGACCGCCTCGCCGTTGACGATGCGCTCGGACCACTGGCCCTTGGTCCGTCCCATCGCCGCCTCGGCGAGGCGCAGGCGCTGCACGTCGGAGGTGCCTGCGGGGGCGAAGATGTGGTACGCGTCCCGCAGGAACCGCTCGATCGGCCGCTCGGTGGTGAGGCCGATCGCGGCATGGATCTCCATCGCCTCGCGCGCCGAGTCCAGTGCGGACTCCACGTTGACGAGCTTGGCGTTCATCAGCTCGATGTCGCAGGGCATGCCCTGGTCGAGCAGGTGCACCGCGTGGTAGGCGGTGATCCTGGCCGTCATGAGCCGTGAGGTGATCTGTCCGATCTTCTGCTTGATGTTGTCGAGCTCGGCGAGGGGCTTCCCGTACAGCTCCCGTTGGGACGCGTAGGCGACGGTCTCGTCGAGGATCGCCTGGTGGATGCCGAGCGACACCGCCGTCAGGTTGGAGCGCCCGTACAGGATCGACGAGGAGTAGGCGACCGAGAGGCCTTGGCCCTCTTCGCCGAGCCGGTTCGTGGCGGGCACGCGGCAGTTCTCGAACAGGAGCTCCCCGAAGCTGAACCCGTGCAGGCCCATCGTGGACTGCTGCGGGGCCAGTGCGAACCCGGGCCGGTCGGACTCGACGAGGAACGCCGTGAGCCCCTTGGGGCCCAAGCCGGTGCGCACGACCACGCCGTGGAGGTCGCCGACATGGCTGTTGCCGACGAAGACCTTGTGGCCGTTGAGGATGTAGTCGTCGCCGTCGCGGACGGCCCTGGCGCGCATGCCGAGCACGTGGCCGCCGGAGGCGGATTCGGTGACGGCGATCGTGGGGAGGCAGTCGCCGTAGGCGACCTTGGGCAGCCAGGTCTTCTTCTGCTCGTCCGAGCCGTAATGGAGGATCTTGGCGACCCCGAGCTGGGAGGCCTGCACCATCGCGCCCATGGCACCGGAGACTCGGGCCAGTTCTTCGATGATGATGGTCTTCGCCAAGTGCCCCATGCCCATCCCGCCGTAGTCGACGGGGATGGTGACTCCGAGCCAGCCTTGGGCGGCGATGAGGCGGGAGAGCTCGTGGTGGACGGTCTTCTGGGTCTCCATCTCGGGGACGCGCGGGCGCACTTCGCGTTCGGCGAAGGCCCGGACCTCGGCTCTGAGGGCGTCGTGCTGTTCATTGGTGAAGTAGCCGGTCGTCAACGGGTAACCCCCTGTGGGCGTCTTGCTCGCCTATGACCGCTCCGCAGCAGTCCCCACCGGTGACGAGCTGTATATGCGAGTTGTATTCGCAGTGACTGTAGCAACCGGTTTCGCATGGGGCAAGGGTCGACAATGTGGACACGCAGTTGTGACGGGTCAGTAACAAGTCGCTGTGCTGCAAGGGATCACGTGCGCGAATACGAGTCTCGTATCGCGAGAGTGAGGGTGCGCTAACCGTCGCATTGTGCTACGGGATAGGCCGTCTTTACTGTTATCGGGGCGTTGTGAAGGCGTTATGCTGCGTTGACTCGGGTGCAATCGTCCCATGATTGGATCTGACTGGGGGCAGCCCCGGCCCGCCATCCCATCGACCTCCAACGGAGTGCCATGTTCACCATCAGAAGGAAGCGCCGCGCCGTGGCCGTCGTCGGCGCCGCGGCGCTCGCCGCGACCACGCTCGCCGTCGGCGCGTGGTCGGCCAACGCCGGCCAGCACCACCCCAACCGCGAGGTGGACCTGCAGCTGCTGGCCCTCAACGACTTCCACGGCTACATCGAGGCCAGCGCCTCCAACACGTGGCCGATCGACGGCGTGAACACGCCCGTGGGCGGCGCCGAGTACCTGGCGACCCACCTCGAAAAGGCCCGCGAAGGCGAGCGCTACTCCACGACCGTGGCCGCCGGCGACCTCATCGGCGCCAGCCCCTTCCTCTCCGCCGTGTACGACGACGAGCCGACGATCGAGTCCCTGAACGCCATGGGCGTCGAGGTCTCCTCGGTCGGCAACCACGAGTTCGACGCCGGGTTCGACGAGCTCAACCGCATCATCGAAGGCGACGGGGACTTCGAGGGCGCGGACTTCCCATACCTCGGCGCGAACGTCGTCGACGAGGCCACCGGCAAGCCCGTCCTGGACCCGTACTGGGTCAAGGACTTCGGCCGCGGCATCAAGGTCGGCTTCATCGGCATGACCCTGGAGGGCACGGGCGACATCGTCTCCCAGTCCGGCATCGCGGGCCTGGAGTTCACCGACGAGGTGGAGACGGCCAACAAGTACGCCAAGGAGCTCAAGCGCAAGGGCGTCAACGCGATCGTGGTGCTCATGCACGAGGGCGGCGTCCCGGTCGCCGAGGACACCGGCCACGAGTGCGAGTCGCTGGACGGCACGGCGGTCGGCATGTCCGGCCCGATCGTGGACATCGCCGAGAACATGACCCCGCTCGTTGACGTCCTGGTCACCGGCCACACCCACAACGAGTACGTGTGCTCGGTGCCCGACCCGGCCGGGAACCCGCGCATGGTCACCTCCGCGTCCTCGTACGGCCGCGTGTTCACGCAGATCGACGCGACGTATGACAAGCGCACCAAGGACATCGTGCGCTCGTCGGTGACCGGTTCGAACACGATCGTCACCCGCGACGTGGAGCCGAACGGCGAGCAGCAGGACATCATCGCCTCCTACACGGGCGAGGGCTACGACGAGGTCGCCAACCGCCTGGTCTGCCTCATCGCCGAGGACATCAAGCGCGCGCCGAACGGCAACCGCGCCGTCGAGTTCCCCCTCGGGAGCCTCATCGCCGACGCGCAGCTGTGGAACACCGCGAGCGCCGACACCGGCGGAGCCGAGCTGGCCCTCATGAACCCCGGCGGGGTGCGCCAGGACCTCGTGTACGGCGCCGGCACCCCCGGCGAGGTCACGTACAAGGAGGTCTTCGAGGTCCAGCCGTTCGCGAACTACGTGGTCACGCTCGACCTGACCGGCGCGCAGATCCTGGCCGGGCTCCAGCAGCAGCTGCCGAGCGCGGCCCGCTCGACGACCCTGCAGCTCCAGGTCTCCGAGGGCTTCACGTACACATGGGACAAGACCAAGACGGGCACGGACCAGATCGTGGCCGACTCGCTCATGCTCAACGGCGAGCCGATCGCCATGGACCAGACCTACCGGGTCACGATGAACTCGTTCCTCGCCGACGGCGGCGACTCGTTCACCGCGTTCAAGGACGGCACCAACCGCCTCTTCGGCGAACTCGATGTGGACGCGTTCGAGGACTACCTCGCGGAGTTCGGCACCGCCGCGGCGCCGCTCCAGGCGCCCGAGCTCGGACGGGTCACAGTGATCTCCTAGCTGTCTGAGTGGATTCACAGCGGCGGAGCAGGGAATGCTTCGCCGCTGTGTCGTGTTCAGGGCAGTGACCGGATAGGCTGATAATCACCCTTGAAATTCCAACGGAGGACCGCAGGTCATGGCAATGCAGAGCAGGAACTCATCCCTTCGAAATATGGTGAAGACCCAGTACAACGAGCAGCACATGGGTGCCGCGTACGGGCCTTACGGGCAGATGACCCAGGCTCCGCAGGCTGAGACCATGCGGATCGACGACGTCATCGTCCGTACTGTGGCGCTGGTCGGCGCGACCTTCGTCGCGGCGATCCTCACGTACTCGATGGTCGCCGACGGCATCGCGAACAACGACGCGGACGCCATCGGCACCGCCATGATGCTCGGGACGATCGGCATGGTCGTGGGCCTCGGCATCATGATCTTCTCGATGTTCAAGCCGGTCACGAACCCGTTCGTGGCCTTCGCGTACGCGATCGGCCAGGGCCTGCTCCTCGGCGGCGTCTCCGCCGTGTTCGAGCAGCAGTGGCCGGGCATCGTCGTGAACGCCCTCCTGGCGACCATCCTCGTGTTCGGCGCGATGCTCGCGCTGTACAAGTTCCGCATCCTGAAGAACTCGCCGATGTTCACCAAGGTCATCGTCGGCGCGGGCATCGGCATCTTCGCCCTCTCGATGGTCAACCTCATCGCGGGCGCGTTCGGCATGGACCTGGGCCTGTTCGCCGCTCCCGGCGAGTCGGCCTCGGCGCTCCAGTGGATCATCGCGATCGGCATCACGCTGTGGGCCGCGTTCTCGTTCATCCTCGACTTCGACATGATCGAGTACGCCGCGAACAACGGCGCCGCGAAGAAGTACGCCTGGGCGGGGGCCTTCGGCCTCACCGCGGGCCTCATCTTCCTGTACTGGAACCTGCTGCGCCTCCTGTCCTACTTCCAGGGCGACTAGCGGCTTTGAGCACCGAACTCGAGCGGGCGATCGGGCGTGTCGTCGAAGGCACGCGCCACTGGTCGCCCGCTCGCCTGTCCTCTCGGGCGACGGCGATGCACGCCCTCGTCCAGGCCCTGGCCGACCTCGCGGCCGACGCCGAGGGCCAGCCGCGGCGGATCGTGCCGCGCCTGCCGAACGACACGCACCTGCCCGACCAGCTGCAGGTGATCGGCCTCGACCTCCTCGAGTTCGAGTCGAAGCTCACCGAGGAGCAGCGGGCCGCCGCCGAAGCGGCGATCCAGCGGGCCCGGTCCGCGCTGTTCTAGGCGTTCCAGCCGGCCATGAGCAGGGCGGCGTCGTCCAGGGCCTCCACCACGTTGTCGGACTCCCAGCGCAGCACGCTGCGCCGCGTCCGCGTGTCCCGGTCCTCGATGGCCGCGAGGCGGAAGTCGAGGCGCTGCACGGCCTCGCTGAGGTCGATGCCGCGCGGCGGCGCGTCGCCCCGGGCCAGCGCCGCCAGCCGCAGGTAGGCCGTGTCGAGCGAGTCCGCGAACGCGTCGACCCCCGCGAGGCCCGTCGCCTGCTCGTCCCGGCCCAGCGTCGCATTCACCGCCACCAGGGCCCTTGCCGCCCTTGACAATGCCGCCTCCGCACCGAGTGCGTCCGCCGAGAGCGGGCCCGGCCCGGCGACCGGTTCGGCCTTCGCCTGGTCGGCGGCGGCGGTGAGGGCGGAGCGGCGGGCCCGGATCTGGTCGATCGCGGCGTGCATGACCTTGCGGTCGTAGTCGGCCGGGTGCGCCTGGCGGTCCAGGGAGAGCCGGGCGTAGTCGCGGTAGGCGTCCACGAGGTCCCCCAGGAGGTCGCCGAGGCGGCGGGTCTGCCAGGTGGGGGCGAGCGTGTAGAAGCCGATCGCGAGCGCCGCGCCCACGAGGGTGCAGGCGCCCCGGTCGAGTGCGGCGGCGATCGGGTTCTCACCCGAGAGGTCGATCTGGAACACGGTGAAACCGGAGACGGCCGCGGCGAACACGAGCATCGACACCGGCCGCGTCAGATAGGCGATGAGCGCGTACGCGAGCACGACCAGGCTCAGCCACAGCTGGTCCTGCGGCAGCAGCATCCCCAGGAGCGAGGCGAAGACGACGCCGCCGGTGGTGCCGACCGCGCGGGTGACGCCGCGGGTGAGGGTCCCGGCGAAATCGGCCTGCAGCACCAGCCAGGCGGTGAGCGGGATCCAGTAGCCGTGGCCGGTGGGCCAGGCGAGGCCGATGGTCATGGCGAGCGCGATGACGCCGGCGCGGCGCAGCGCGTGGTGGATCACCGGGTCGCGGCGGTGCAGGCGGGCCCGGAGCTGGCCCACGGCCTGGCGGGCGGTGCCGGCGGCGTGCGCGAGCGCGGGGTCGGCGACGACGTCGTCGCCGCCGGCGGTGAGGCGCTCGGCGAACCCGCCGGTCTCGTGGAGGGTGCGCAGGAGCCCGCCGATCTCGGTGGGCATGGTGCCGGTGGCGGTGGCCATCGGGTTCTGCGAGAGGCCGTCGAGGAGGGCGTCCCAGTCGAGTTCGGTGGGGGCGCGGGAGGTGATCTGCTCGGCGAAGTGGCCGAGGAGCCGGGCGGCGAGTTCCAAAGCCTCCGAATAGAACTCGACGGTGTCGCGGTCCTGCGCGTCGGCGCGGGCGCGCGCCGAGGCGACCCGGCCGATCGCGGTCGACACGGCGTAGATCTGGCGGCGCGCCTCCAGGACCGCCGCGGGCAGGGCCCGGCGGCGGTCGAGTTCCTGCGCGGCCTCGAAGAGCGGCTCGGTGCGGAACGGCGCGTTGGGGTCGGCGGCGAGCGCGTCCGCTTCGGCCGCGAGGGCCAGCCAGGCGTCGGCGAGGGTGCGCCGGTCCTCGGCCCACCGGTAGTACGGGGGCAGGAGCGCCGTCAGCGCCTGCACCGCGCCGCCCGCCGCGCACGCGACCGCCGCGAGGAGCACCCCGGCTTCGGCGGTGAGGTGATCGGCGAGGAAGAACATGATGCCGGAGACGGTGAACGTGACGCCCGCGATGTGCGTGACCGAGCCGATGAACGTGAGCGTGAACGCGTAGGCGGCCGCCGCGGCGATGAGCACGATCGGGTCGCCGATCGAGCCGAGCACGACCCCGAGCGCGCCGGCCGCGCCGACCAGCAGCGGCAGCGAGGGCCCGGTGCGGGTGCCGGGGGTCAGCATCGCGACGCCGCCGAGCCACGCGCCCATGACCGCGGCCTGCCCCCACGAGGGGTGGCCGGCGAACGCGACGGCGCTCATGGCGACCGCGATGCCGAACGCGGCGCGCACCGCGAGGACCGGCACGGCCTCGCCCGGCGTCCATGACCGCAGGTCCCGGCCGACCCGGCGGAACGATTCGCGGACCCCAGGGTTGAGCACGTCATCAGGGTAGCCGCGCCTTCCGGTGTGAGGCCCCTTACCGGTTACCCTGGTGGCATGCGACAAACGGTGCTGGTGGTCGACTTCGGTGCGCAGTACGCGCAGCTCATTGCGCGGCGCGTCCGCGAAGCGAACGTCTACTCGGAGATCGTGCCCTCCTCGATGCCCGCGAGCGAGATGCTCGCCAAGGAGCCGGCCGCGATCATCCTCTCGGGCGGTCCTTCGAGCGTGTACGCCGAAGGCGCCCCGCAGGTGGAGAAGGCCCTGTTCGAGGCCGGCGTGCCCGTGCTCGGCATCTGCTACGGCTTCCAGGCCATGGCCGCCTCGCTCGGCGGGACCGTGGCCAGGACCGGGCTCTCCGAGTACGGCGGCACCCAGCTCGACGTGCTCTGCCCCTCGAAGCTCCTCGACGGGCTCCCCGACCACCAGTCGGTGTGGATGAGCCACGGCGACTCCGTGACCGAGGCCCCCGCCGGGTTCGAGGTCGTGGCCCGCACCAACGGCGCCCCCGTCGCGGCGTTCGAGAACCTCGAGGCGCGCCTCGCGGGCGTCCAGTACCACCCCGAGGTCGCCCACACCCCGCACGGCCAGGCCGTCATCCGCCACTTCCTGCACGACATCGCCGGCATCAAGCCGAACTGGACGAACTCGGCGATCATCGACGAGCAGGTCGCCGCCATCCGCGAGCAGGTCGGCGACAAGCGCGTCCTCTGCGCCCTCTCCGGCGGCGTCGACTCCTCCGTGGCCGCCGCACTCGTGCACCGCGCCGTCGGCGACCAGCTGACCTGCGTCTTCGTCGACCACGGGCTGCTCCGCGCCGGCGAGGCCGAGCAGGTCGAGAAGGACTACGCGCAGCTCACCGGCATCGACGTGCGCGCCGTGGACGTCTCCGAGCAGTTCCTCACCGCCCTCAAGGGCGTCACGGACCCCGAGGAGAAGCGCAAGATCATCGGCCGCGAGTTCATCCGCACCTTCGAGGCCGCCGCCCGCGAGATCGCCGCCGAGAAGGACATCGAGTTCCTCGTCCAGGGCACCCTGTACCCCGACGTCGTCGAGTCCGGCGGCGGCACCGGCACCGCCAACATCAAGAGCCACCACAACGTGGGCGGCCTGCCCGACGACCTCCAGTTCGCGCTCATCGAACCGCTGCGCACCCTCTTCAAGGACGAGGTCCGCGCGATCGGTCTCGAACTGGGCCTGCCCGAGGCCATGATCTGGCGCCACCCGTTCCCCGGCCCCGGCCTGGGGATCCGCATCGTCGGCGAGATCACCCGCGAACGCCTCGACCTGCTCAAGGCCGCCGACGCGATCGCCCGCGCCGAACTCACCGCCGCCGGCCTCGACCGGTCCGTGTGGCAGTTCCCGGTCGTGCTCCTCGCCGACGTCCGCTCCGTGGGCGTCCAGGGCGACGGCCGCACCTACGGCCACCCGATCGTGCTCCGCCCGGTCTCCTCCGAGGACGCGATGACCGCCGACTGGTCCCGCCTGCCCTACGAGCTCCTCGCGAAGATCTCCACGCGCATCACCAACGAGGTCGCCGACGTCAACCGCGTCGTGCTCGACGTCACCTCCAAGCCCCCGGGCACCATCGAATGGGAATAGCCTCAGCGCACGGCCCGCAAGCGTCGCCTCTCGGCTCATACACGGCCCGCAAGCGTCGCCCCTCTGCTCACGCACGGCTCGCAAGCTTCACCGTGGCGCCGTGATCACGCCGTACAGTTGAGGGATGCAATTCCGGATAGCTGCGTACGGGGAGGTCCGTGACGAGAACGGCCGGGTCCTGCTGACGAGGCGGACCCGCGGGCGCGAAGCGGGCCCCTGGCACCTGCCGGGCGGCGTGCTCGACCACGGCGAGCCCCCGAAGCGGGCCGCCGGACGCCTGGTCGGCGAGCACACCGGCTACGAGGTCGCCGTCGGCGCGCCCCTCGAAGCGGTCGCCGTCGCCAGGCGGGGCGTCCACACCAACGCGATCATCTACACCGCGAAGGTCACCGGCGAACCCGGCGACGACTTCGAAGGCGACGCCGCCGAATGGGTCGAACCGGCCCGCGCGGCCGCCGAATCCCATTCGCCGTTCGTCTCCGCCTGCCTGCACCTCGCCGACGACCGGCTCGCCGGACGCGTCGACAAGGCCCCGCAGGAGACCCGGCCCGTCCCGCCCTCGAAAGCCAAGAAGGGCCGCCGCAGACGGGGCCAGCGCTTCGGCGCGTACGGGGTCGTCGCCGACGGCGACGGCCGCATCCTCCTCGCCCGCATCGCCGAGGGCTACCCCGGCGGCGGCACCTGGCACCTGCCCGGCGGCGGCGTCGACTTCGGGGAGTCCCCGCGCGCGGCCGTCTCCCGCGAGATCTACGAGGAGACCGGCCAGGCCGCCCAGGTCGGCGAACTCCTCAACGTCACGTCGTTCCGCCACCGCCGCGCGATCGGCCCCGAGGGGTACCCGCTCGACTGGCACGGCGTGCGCGCCATCTACTCGGCCACCGTCGAGGACCCCTCCGCCGCGCAGGTGATCGAGGCCGCGGGCGGCTCCACGAGCGAATCGCGCTGGTGGGACGCGGACGCGCTCGACGACCTGCCGCTGTCGGCGGCCGTCGAGGACGCCCTCCAAGTGGTCGACTTGAAGAATCTCGCAGCCCAGGCCTAACGCCAGCGCGCGAGCACCGTCTCTCCGGCGCGGATGGTCTCTCCCGGGACGACCGCGGCTTCGGCGGCGCCCGCGGGCAGGTACACGTCGGTGCGGGAGCCGAACCGGATGAGGCCGTACCGTTCGCCTTTCGCCACGGCCGCACCGGGTTTGGTGCGGTTGACGATGCGGCGCAGGAGCGCGCCGGTGCGCTGGGCGACGACGACGCGGCCGCGCGGGGTCGACAGGACCGTGTAGCAGGCGGCGTTGTGCTCGGCTTCGGGCGCGCTCACTTTGGCGTAGCCGCCGCGTTCGGTGAACACGTCCACGACTTCACCGGCGACGGGCGCGCGGTTGATGTGCACGTCGGTGACCGAGAGGTACGCGCTGATGCGCAGCCATTCGGCGCCGGCGGTGCCGGTGGCGGCGCCGAAGCGCTCGTCGACGACGGTCTCGACGGCCATGACGCGCCCGTCCGAGGCGGCGAGCACCGCTTCGGGCTCGTCGTCCTCGCCGCGCAGGTCCGCTTCGCGCTGCGGGTCGCGGAAGAACGCGGCGACCGGGACGGCGGCGAGCGCGGGCAGGACCCACGCCTTCGAGGAGGGCCTGATCTGCTTCGCGGCCCAAGCGGCCCCGAAGAGCAGCCCGGCGGCGATCACGCCGTTCGAGTCGAGGTGCATCGAGGGCGTGACGGCGACCGAGGAGGCGCGCCACGCGGGGGCGAGGTCTTCGGCGGGGGCGATCGCGTGCGGTTCGCCTTCGCGCTTGGCGGCGGAGCCGATGCGGAGCTTGTGGATGCGCACGGGCGGGAGCGACCGGACGATGAGGTCGGTGCCGATGCCGTACTCGGCGACGAGCTCGGCGATCTCCTCGCGGGCGGGCGCGGTGAGCGTGGCGGCGAAGGAGAGCACGCCGCCGGGCGCGACCTTCCCCCGCAGCAGCTCGATGTCGGCGATGAACGCCTCGGCCTCGACGGTGACGGGGGAGGCGAGCATGACCTCTTCGGCCGGTTCGGCGTCGGCGAGCGCGGCGACGGCGGTGACGTTCCCGGCGGTCCAGGAGCCCTCGGCCGCAAGAGAGGCCTTCAGGTCCTCAATGGAGACCGGGTCGGCGACGACGGTGAGCCGGTCGGCGGGCATCAGCGCCTCGAGCGCGGCGGTGAGGACCGGGTTCCCCCAGGCCGCGCCCACGACCAGGCCGGTCTTGGGGCCCCTCCGGCGAGCGAATTCGTCGGTGATGCCGCGAGCGGCGGCTTTCGAGATCGGCATGGCTTCGACTATAGAGCGCCTGTCTGACGGGTCCGGGTCGCGTTCGCGTGTTGCGCAAGGGTGAGACGCGACCATTGCCCTGGTTTGGGATCGTACTTTCGGCGGGTTCTGCACATCGTTCGGATGAGTGGCCGCGCCGTCACTCTGGGTCGTCTCGTTTCCCCTCTTGTCAGGCCGACCCGGCACTCCACTCACGACCTGCCGCCTCAAGTCCGCTCCCAGGAGGACCGAACCACGATGAGACTCAAGACGATCCGCACTCCGCTCGCGGGCACCGCCGCGCTCCTCGCCGCCGCTCTCATGAGCACGGCCGCGGGCGCCCCCGCCCGGGCCGAGGAGCCCGAGCCGGTCTCCGGCGACATCGTCACCGCCCCCGGCCTGGAGCTGCGCGGGCGGTTCGCGGAGGAGCGCTACGACGTGTGGGCGAACGTCCTCGGCCTCAAGCCGCACGGCGGCGAGGAGACGCTCGTCGTCTACTGCATCGACATCCACACCCCGCTCGACACCGAGAGCCCCTACACCGAGGGCGACTGGGAGGAGTCGGAGGTCGCGAACCTCGAAGAGGTCCGCTGGGTCCTGTTCAACGGCTTCCCGAACGTGGGCGCCGAGGAGCTCATCGAGACCTCCGGCGGCGAGGTGAACCCCGACTGGTCCGATGAGGAGGTCGCCGAGGTCGCCTACGCGGGCACGCAGGCCGCCGTCTGGCACTTCACGGACGCCTGGGACCTCTTGGCGGACAACCCGGTCAAGGGCGGCAACAGCGGCGAGGACGAGGCGGTCCTCGCGGTCTACGAGCACCTCACCGAGGACACCGGGCGCGTCCCGGACCCGTCCGAGTTCACCGTGGACCTCGAGGGCGAGGAGTCGGCGACCTTCGTCGACGGGCGCTTCGGCCCCTACACGATCCGCTCCAACGCCGGCCCCGTCGAGCTCACCGCCGAAGGCGGCCGCCTCGAGACCGAGGGCGGCGACGCGGTCGAGTCCCGCAAGGACGGCGAGGAGTTCTGGATCGTCCTCGACGAGGACACGAACGAGATCACCGTCAAGGGCACCGCCGCCTACGACCTGCCGGTGGGCCGGGTCTTCCTGGCCACCACCGACGAAGCGCTCTCGGACGACGCGGTCAACCCGATGACCGTGGGCGACTCGCAGAAGCTCATCCTGGCGCAGCCGCGCGAAGGCGAGGTCCCCGCCGAATGGCGCTTCGCCCTCGACGCGCCGCCGGAGGCCAGCGCCCCGCCGAAGCCGCAGCTGCCCGTCACCGGTTCGACCCTGAGCGTCGCCTTCGCGGCGGGCCTGGCGCTCCTGGTGGGCGGCATGACCGTGATCGCGCTGGGCAAGCGCCGCAAGGCTTCCGACCACTAAGACCTGAAGGATGCGGGCGCCCGCTTGCCGATGGCGAGCGCCCGCTGCCGCAGGAGCGTTCCGGACCACGTCGAACGGTCCGGACCCGGGCGCGCTCCGCGGTTCCAAGAAAGCCCGGTGCATGGTGCGGCCGGGGCCGGGGGAAGCGATCCCCCCTGGCCCCGGCCACTTCCGTCCCACCGGTACCCACTCGCCACCGTCCTTCGCCGACGGCCCGGCCTATACCGAATCGTTATAGTGGCGCGGCTCTCCGAGCTCGCGCCATTTCCCTTGCCGCGCAGTCGAAACCCAGCTCGGAGATTTCCTGCCGCCGAATGCAACCGGCAGCGTGCCGCTAACGTGTCGCATGAAGAGTCGGTACCGATTCAAGACTCGCAAGCACCCTCAGACCGCGTCAATCCCTCGGAAAAGCAAAGGGACTTCAACCAATGATGACCAAAGCCCTGAAAGGGACGATGGCCGCTGCTGCCGGCGTCGCACTCGGCCTCACCGGCGTCACCGCCGCTCAAGCCCAGGACGAGGAAGCGGGAATCCTCGCCGCCGGCAACGTCGTGATCGAGGACGACGGCATCGAGCTGTACGGCACCGCGGGCGGTGAGGAGAAGGAGCCGAACGCCTCGATGATCGCCCTCGACACCGGCGACGGCGAGTACCGCACCGTCTACTGCATCCAGCTCGAGGTCGACCTCGAAGAGCAGTACCTCCACGAAGAGCGCCCGTGGGACGACGTCCCCGTCGAAGACCTCCCGAAGGTCCTCGGCGTCCTCCTCGCCGGCTACGACGGCACCAACGCCGGCGAGCTCCTCGAAGAGGCGGGCCTGGCGAGCGACGACTACGGCGACGTCACCCAGGACCAGCTGGCCTACGCGGCCACCCAGTCCGCCATCTGGTCGCTGACCGACGGCTGGACCCTCGACGCCACCGACCCGACCGGTGACGACGTCGCCGACGAGATCGTCCCGGCGCTCCAGGCCTGGCTGCTCGAGAACTCCGCGCCCGTCGAGGAGCCCGAAGAGCCCTACTTCGACTACGACGCCACCGACGCCAAGGTCGAAGGCACCACCGTCGGCCCGTTCACCGTCGACACCAACATCGACTCGCTCAGCTTCGAGCAGCCCGAAGGCGCCACCGTCGTCGACGAGAACGGCGAGGAGCTCACCACCCTCACCGACGGCCAGGTCTTCTCCGTGAAGTTCGACAAGGCCGAGACCGCATCGGTCACGATCATCACCGACATCGTCGAATGGACCACCCCGGCCGGCCGCACCTTCGTCCCGGTCGACGCCGACGGCGCCGACGTCGAGGGCCAGCGCCTCATCCTCGCCGAGGAGTTCACCGAGGAGTTCTACTTCGAGATCCCCTTCGAGATCACCGTCGACGAGGTCCCGAGTGAGTCCCCGAAGCCGCAGCTGCCCGTCACCGGTTCCAGCCTGACCACCGTCGCCACCGTCGGCGGCGCGGTCCTGCTCGCCGGCGTCGCCGCGATGGTGCTCATGCGCCGCCGCGCCGCCCGCGCGGACTGGGGCTCGGACGCTTAACAGCGACTGAACACTGCGACAAACGCCACACGCCCGCTGGTCACACCGGCGGGCGTGTGGCATACTTGCCGCGTGACTCAGAGCGCGCGATTTTACTTTTACTACGGCCGGAACCGTCCGAGCCGTAGGTCGTCGCGCTGACACACCGACCTACCGGCCCCGGGCGAACAGCCCGGGGCTTTTTTCACGCCTGGGCAAATGTACGGCTCGCCAGCGCCGCCGCGAGGCGGCTACCGCCCGGAGTTCGATACACGCATCGCTCTAAGGAGAAGCCCTGATGACCGCATCCGCCGAAATCGCACCTGACGAACTCCAGGACCTGCGCACCGAGATCGACGCCCTGGACGCCGAGATCATCCGCCTGTGGCAGCGCCGCGCCGAAGTCTCCAAGCGCGTCGGCGAGATCCGCATGGCCAACGGCGGCACCCGCCTGGTCCTGGACCGCGAACGCGCCATCCTCGAGAAGTACCGCTCCGCCCTCGGCGACGACGGCATCCAGATCGCGATGCTCGTCCTGCGCTCCGGCCGCGGACCGCTCTAAGCCGCAGACCGCTCTCAAGAGTGACGCCGCGCCGTAGCCGGGCCTTGGAAGACCACCGTCGTGCCCGGCGCGGCAACTGCGCCTCCGTGATGCCTTGCAAGCTGCGGCATAATTGAACGCGATGAACGACCTTCTGACCGGCCTCAACGAACCGCAACGCCAAGCCGTCGAGCACGCCGGATCCCCGCTGCTCATCGTCGCGGGCGCGGGCTCGGGCAAGACCCGCGTCCTCACCCACCGCATCGGCCACCTCCTGGCCGAGCGCGGCGCCCACCCCGGCGAGATCCTCGCCATCACCTTCACCAACAAGGCCGCCGCCGAGATGCGCGAACGCGTCGACGCCCTGGTCGGCCCGCGCTCGCGCGCGATGTGGGTGCTCACCTTCCACTCCGCGTGCCTGCGCATCCTCCGCCGCGAGGCGCACCGGCTCGGCTGGAAGTCCAGCTTCACGATCTACGACACCGACGACGCCCGCCGGCTCCTCACCCAGATCGTCAAGGACCTCGGGCTCGACTCCAAGAAGCAGTCGCCGCGCTGGTTCGCCGCCGAGATCTCCCGGTTGAAGAACGAGCTCATCGGCCCCGAGGAGGCCGCCGCGAAGGCCGACGACGCCCGCGGGAAGCTCGTCGCCGACGTGTACGGGCAGTACACCGAGCGCCTGCGCCTCGCCCAGGCCGTCGACTTCGACGACATCATCGGGTCCACAGTGCACCTGTTCCAGGCGTTCCCGGAGGTCGCGAAGTCGTACCGGCTGCGGTTCCGGCACGTCATGGTCGACGAGTACCAGGACACCAACCACGCCCAGTACACGCTGGTGCGCGAACTCGTCGGCACCGGCGAGGACCGCGCCGAGCTGTGCGTCGTCGGCGACGCCGACCAGTCGATCTACGCCTTCCGCGGCGCCACCATCCGCAACATCATCGAGTTCGAGCGGGACTTCCCCGACGCCAAGACGATCCTGCTGGAGCAGAACTACCGCTCCACCCAGACGATCCTCGACGCCGCCAACGGGGTCATCCGCAACAACACCGAGCGCGGCCGCGAGAAGCGGCTGTGGAGCGACGAGGGCCCCGGCTCGGCGATCCTCGGCCACACCGGCGACAACGAGCACGACGAGGCGGCCTGGGTCGCCAACCGGATCGACGAGCTCGTCGACGCCGGCGAGACCAGCTTCGGCGACGCCGCGATCTTCTACCGCACCAACGCCCAGTCGCGCGCGTTCGAAGAAGTGTTCGTGCGCCGCGGCATCCCGTACAAGGTCGTCGGCGGCGTGCGCTTCTACGAGCGCAAAGAGGTCCGCGACATGCTCGCGTACCTGAAGCTCACCGCGAACCCCGACGACACGGTCTCGGCGATGCGCGTCGTCAACACGCCCAAGCGCGGCGTCGGCGACCGCGCCGTCGCCGAGATCGAAGCGCTCGCGGCCAGGCTGCGGCTCTCCTTCCCGGCCGCGCTGCACCGCGTCGACGAGGCCCCCGGGGTCTCCGGCCGCGCCCGCACCGGCATCAAGCGGTTCTGCGAGATCATCGACGCGGCAACGGAACTCGCGAAGACCGCCCCGCCCGAAGAGGTGCTCGACAAGCTCATCGGGGACACCGGCTACCTCGAGGGCCTGGAGCAGTCCAAGGACCCGCAGGACGAGGGCCGCATCGAGAACCTGCAGGAGCTCGTGGCCGTCGCCCACGAGTTCACCGAGTCGGTCGTGCGCGGCACCACCGAGGCCGACGAAGCCGACCTCACCGCCGACGTGCCGTCGTTCCTGGAGCACGTCGCGCTCGTCTCCGACGCCGACTCGATCCCCGACCCCGAGGCGGAGGAGGGCGGGGTCATCACGCTGATGACCCTCCACACCGCGAAGGGGCTGGAGTTCGACACGGTGTTCCTCACCGGCCTCGACGACGGCCTGTTCCCGCACGAGCGGTCGATGAACAAGCCCGGCGACATGGAGGAGGAGCGGCGCCTCGCGTACGTGGGGCTCACCCGCGCCAGGAAGCACTTGCATCTGACCCGCGCCGGGACCCGCAACATCTTCGGGCAGCCGCAGTACTATGCGGCCAGCCGCTTCCTCGCCGAGATCCCGGGCGACCTCATCGAATGGTCCGAGTCCGCGCCGCCGCCGCGCGTCGTGAAGCCGAAGTCGACCGCGAACTTCGGCTCGCCGATCGTCATGCGCAACGCCGCGGACATTCCGTCACTCGACGTGGGGGACAGGGTCACCCACGACAAGTGGGGCCTCGGCCGTGTCGTCGAGCTCAAAGGCTCGGGCCCCAGGGCCCAGGCGCGCATCGACTTCGGCGACGGCGAACCGAAATGGGTCATCCTCAGGCTCGCACCGGTCAGCAAATTGTGAGCGTCGCTCACTGTCGTACCCGTGTGGGATGGTGTCCTTTTCACTGGTAGTGGAGAAGGTGGGATAGGGAGGGTACCCGGGGCCGCCCGTACGCCCTCCTGCCCGCCGCCTCAGCGCAGGTCGAGCCCGACCTCCGCGAGGTAGCTCAGCGGCTCCACCGGCTCGCCGTTCACATGCACTTCGAAGTGCACATGCGAGCCGAACGAGCGGCCCGTGTTGCCCGCATTCGCGATCTGCCCGCCCGCGTCCACCCAGTCGCCCTCGCCCACGAGCACCTCGGAGTTGTGCGCGTAGTAGGTCTCGACGCCGTCGCCGTGGTCGATGATGACGAGGTTCCCGAACCCCGTCTCCCACCCGGCGTGCGTGATCGTGCCCGGATACGCGGCGTACACCGGGTCGCCGGTCGCGGCGTCGAAGTCGACCCCGTTGTGGTTGCGGCCCCAGCGCTGCCCGAACAAGGACGTGATCGTGATGTTGTCCAGCATCGGCTCCCACTTGATCTGCGCGTCCTGCCCCGTCACCGGCGACGTCCGCTCCGACATCACGACCTCCTCGGCCGTCGCCGCGCCCAGCGGCGCATCGGCAGGGGACCCGCCGTCCGACCCCGTCTCCGGGACGCTCGCCTCGGCGGCGAGCGCCGCGATGTCGGCGACCGCCTGCGACGTACCGGGTTCGCTCTCTTCGGAGGAGAACCCGGCCCCCGTCGCCATGGCGACGATCGACGCCCCGGCCACGGCCGAGCCGACGACGGCGGTGTAACGGCGTTGCGTCCCCGCCAGCAGCGGGGAGAGTTCTGCGGCCCACGAGGCGCGGTGCTGGCCCCTCGTGCGGTGCGGCCGGGCGGCGTGACGCCTGATCTGGTCGGCGGATACCGGTCCGGTGTCGGACATGCGTACTCACCCTTGATGAAGCTGGCGAGCCGTGAAGCGGCACGGCTCGTGGCGGTGCCCATCGGCGGCGGCGGAGGACTCGGAGTCCCGGGGGGCCGGCCGGCCGTGGGCTTGGCAACCGCCACACGGTAGCGCCGCGAGCGACGCTCGCGCGAGATTCGTCACCGCCCGGCGTGTCGCGACAATCAGGACATTCCCGGGCGGTAGTGGTCACGCGTTCACCGTGATGATTGATGACTCGCGAGACGTCAGGAAGTGCCGATTCATGACTCGCGCGCTTCGTCGAGAAGCGTGGCCTTCGACTCGGTGAACAGCCGCACGATCTCCGGCCGCACCTCGGCCCGCTCCGACAGCGGAGCGGCCCACTCGACCCGGACCGCCGCCTCGGCGCCGTCCACGACCACCGCGAAATCCGCGCCCTCGCCGTCGAAGCCGGTCATGCGGGCCGTCGCTGCATCGCGCCTGCCGCCCGCGCCCCGGCAGATCACGAGCGTGTCCGCCGCGTGGTCGGTGTTCATGTGGTGGCAGATCGCGGCGACCACCTTCGGCTCGAACGGGTTGCGGTCCAGGCCCTCGCCGAGTGCCGCGAGCACCGCCCCGTTGTGGTCGTAGGCCAGCAGGACCTCCTCGATGACGCGCGCCCGGTCGGCCTCGGCGAGGTCGACTCCGTCGAGCCGCGAGCGGTACTCCTCCTTGAACGCCTTGGGGCTCTTGATGTCTGCGAACTCGTAGAACGACGCGCCCGCGGCCTCGAAGCCGTAGTTGCGGCGGGCGGCCTTGCCGAAGGCCTGGCCGCCGGAGAGGTCGCCCAGGTAGCGGGTGTACGCGTGGGCGATGTAGCCGCCGGGCCAGTCGGCCGTCACCGCGTCGATCCGGTCCACGTAGGCCCTCGTCTCCGGGAGCGGTTCGATCCCTGAGCGCCACTTCGGTCCCATTAGGAACTGCAGGTCCGCCTCGATCGCGGGAACGCGCGCCAGCTCAGGGAACACGAACGGCCCCGCCACCGGGTCGTCGGCGAAGCGCGCGGCCGCGGCCTCGATCGCCTCGTACACGAAGTACTGCTGGGCGTGCCAGCGCGTGTAGTCGCCGACGCTCAGCGAGCCGTCGAAGAGCCGGTCGAACACGCCCGGGGCCTTGATCGCATCGGCGTCGGCCGAGGGGTCGAGGCCTTGATGGCGCGACCAGGAGGCTTCGCGGATCCGGGCCGAGAAGAGGGTCGTACCGGTGTCGGCCGGGCCGTTCGCAGCGGCGGTGTCTGCTGGCATGTGCGCATTCCTTTGTCGAACTACGATCATGTTCTTGAGTAAGGCGAGCCTAACCTATAGGGGTGCCTGCGGGTAGGCGCGCGAACACCCGACCCGTGAGCAAGGCTCGTGCGGGCATCGGAGAGAATGGTCATGAGCCGTGCTCACCCGTACGGTTGAACCAGAAAGAGCGCGAGAATCACGGTCCCAAGCCTTCCCCAGGGCCTGCGGACTGTGGCACCATGGGCTCTACTGGTCCCCTTGACAGCACATTCCCACACCTCACGGGAGGCCTCGTGAAACCGGTCAAACTTTTCAAGAAGCTCGGCGCTGCGCTTTCCGCGGGTCTCCTCGCGCTCGGCATCATCGCCGGGGCCGCCTCTTCGGCCTCCGCCGACGTGGTGGCGAACGGCGGGAACGCCGGCGAGCTCTCCAGCGCGCAGCCCGATGGCGCAACGGCGCTGGGGATCGCCAACGCCGGCGAACTGTCCTAGCGACGGTCCCGCGATCAGCGCCGTGCGCCGGGGCCGTCGATGATCCGCCAGCGCCATCCCCAGATCTTCAGGATCCTGCCCTGGCTGTTCACCGCGCTTCCGTTCGCGCTGATCGCGGGAACGCTCGTCCGCTTCGGGTTGCCCGACAGCAGCCCGCCGGTGCAGCTCGCGCTCTTCGCGGTCGGATTCGCCGCGGCGCACTCGCTGCTGATCATCCAGTACTTCCGGCACCACCGCATCGCCTACAGCCTCGCGGACATCCCCCTCGTCCTGGCACTGTTCTACCTCGACCCGTTCTGGGTCATCGCGACCCGGCTGGCCGCCTCGCTCTTCGTCTACGCGCGGCGTTACGTCGTCCAGGACATCGGCGCGCTCAAGCCGCTCTTCAACACCTCGCTCACCACGCTCGGCGCGGCGTCGGCGACCGTGTTCGTCGCCGCAGTCGGCCTGCGCGGCGCGGCCGACCCCTACACCTGGCTCGTCCTCATCGGCGCCACCATCATCGCGGGCGTCGTCACGACCGTCTTCATCTCGGTGATGCTGCTCATCATCGACGGCTGGAAGAGCCTCCTCAACGCCTGGTCGGGCTTCCTGCTGAACATGGTCGGCCCCGTCCTCGCCGCCTCGACCGGCGTCCTCGTGCTCATCCTCTTCGAAGCGACTTTGTGGACCGCGGTCCCCGTCGGGATCGTCACCGTCGCCATGCTCTACTTCGCACGGAACTACATCGCGCTCCGGCGGCAGCGCCAGGTGCTCACCCAGCTCAACGACTTCACCCAGCTCGTCTCGGACTCGGTGCGCTCCAACCGGCTCATCGATGCGATGCTCGGACGCCTCCGCGAGATCCTCGCCGCCGAGGCCGCCACCGTGTGGGTGCCCGCCGAAGGCCGCTACTCCGAGATCCGCCTCACGGCGGGAGCCGACGACGTCGGCCTCACCGACCTCGACCCCGTCCCGGTCGTCTTCCAGCGGGAGGTCATCGCCAGCGGTGAGTCCATGCTCCTGGGCATCAAGAACGCCACCGCCGAGCAGCGGGCCCTCCTTGAGGACGCCGACCTCCGCAACGTGATGCTGGTGCCGCTCCGCGCCGGCGACGACGTCTACGGCTGCCTCTCGGTCGCCGACCGCATGGGCGGCCAGGAGTCGAGCTTCCTCCCGGTCGACCTGCAGCTGCTGGAGACGGTCGCCGCCCATGTGAGTGTCGCCGTCGACAACTCCCGGCTCACCGACCAGCTCCGCTACGACGCCTACCACGACCCCCTCACCGGCATGGCCAGCCGCCGCCGTTCGCTCGAAGCCCTCCAAGAGGCGCTTTCCATCACCGTTCCCGGCGAGGTCGTCGCCGTGTTCATGTTCGATGTGGACTCGCTGCACGAGATCAACGACGCGCTCGGCCACGAGGCCGGCGACACTGCGCTGAAGGAGTTCGCGAAGCGCCTCAAGGACCACGCGCCCGCGGCGTCGTTCCTCGGCCGCATCGACTCCGACGAGTTCATCCTCCAGACCCGCCTCGCCTCGACCGACGAGGCGCTCGACACCGCGCGGCGGCTGCGCGCGGCCGTCCAGGGGCCGTTCGAGGTCGGCGGGGTCGCGGTGAGCCTCTCAGCGGCCGTCGGCGTGGTCACGCACCCGGACTTCGCCGCGGACGCCGACGAGCTCCTCAAGCGCGCCGACGGGGCCACCAGGCAGGCCAAGAACGCGGCGGACGGCGTGCAGCTCTACCACTCGGGCCTCGAATCGGAGAGCCTGCGCCGCATCGGTCTCGCCTCCGACCTGCGTCGGGCGCTGGACCGCGGCCAGCTCGAAGTGCACTTCCAGCCGAAGGTCCGGCTCGACCGGGCCCTCGGCGACTCCGGGGCGGTCATGGGCGCGGAGGCGCTCGTGCGGTGGCCGCACCCGACGTTCGGGCTCGTCGCGCCGGAGGAGTTCATTCCGATCGCCGGGTCGACCGGTCAGCTCGGGCAGCTCACGGAGACGGTGCTGGACGAGGCGCTGCGGCGTTCGGCCGAATGGGCCGGTGAGGACGGGGCGCTGCCGATGGCGGTGAACCTGTCGCCGCGCACGCTCGCCGACGCGGACTTCCCGGACAAGGTCGCGGCGCTCCTGGAGCGGCACGGGGTCCCTGCGGAGCGGTTGACGTTCGAGATCACCGAGGACGACGTGGTCTCGGGGGAGCCGCGGCTCACGCCGGCGCTCGACCGGCTGCACGAGATGGGCGTGCGCCTCTCGGTGGACGACTTCGGCACCGGGTACTCCTCGCTCGCGTACCTGCGGCGGCTGCCGGTCCAGGAGATCAAGATCGACCTGCGGTTCGTGCAGGGCATGGCGACCGACGCGGACGACCGCGCGATCGTGGAGGCGGTCCTGGGCCTGGCCCGGCACTTCGCGATCGACGTCGTCGCGGAGGGCATCGAGGCCCACCAGACCGTCGAGCAGCTGCGCGGGCTGCAGTGCGAGGCCGGTCAGGGCTACTACTTCTCGCGTCCGCTGCCGGCCGACCGCTTCGCGGCGTGGCTCGCCCAGCAGGACGGCGGACGTGGTCAGAGCCGCCTCCGGGTGGTCTAGGAGGGGCCCCGGCCGCACTACTGTGGCCCGCACCGCAAGGCGGGCCCCGCGTTCGTTCTGGGCGGCCCGTCATGTACTCTTGTCAAGGCCGCGAGGGAAGCCTCGCGATCGCCCCTATAGCTCAGTCGGTAGAGCGTCTCCATGGTAAGGAGAAGGTCTGCGGTTCGATTCCGCATGGGGGCTCGGAAGCACTTCAAGCCAGTTTTCAGCGAAGTGCCGTACTGCTCACACAGAGCCATCTGGTGGCAGTGAGCGCACGGCGGTGTAGCTCAGTGGTAGAGCAAACGACTCATAATCGTTGTGTCGGCAGTTCGATCCTGCCCATCGCTACTTTTGTAAAGCGTCGACCACCGAGATATGCTGGTCGACGCTTTGTTTTGTTCAAGAACGGTCCGCCGCCCGGCGGGTCGAGTTAGAGGAAGGCACTCATCGTGGCCAAGGCTACTGACGTCCGCCCCAAGATCACCATGGCGTGCGTGGAGTGCAAGGAGCGCAACTACGTCACGAAGAAGAACCGGCGGAACCACCCCGACCGGCTCGAGCTCAAGAAGTACTGCCCGCGCTGCAAGACCTCGCAGGTCCACAAAGAGACCCGCTAGTCTTCCCCGCTCCGGTACATGCTCAACACTTCGTACGCAGGCCGGTCCTTGCCGCCCACCGAACCGGTGGTCATCACCCCGGATTCGGTGACCCGTTTCGCCCAGGCCCTCGGCCTTGACGACGACGGGACGGTTCCGCCCACATTCTTGATATCGCTCACGCTGCCCGCGGCGGAGCGGCTCATTGACGACCCCGACTTCGGGCTCGACTGGAGCCGCGTCCTGCACCGAGAGCAGCGTTTCGCGTACCACCGTGAACTGCGGGCGGGCGCGGCCGTGTCGTGCGCTTCGACCATCGAGTCGATCAAGTCCGTCGCCGGGAACGACCTGCTCGCGCTGCGCACGGACGTCATGGACGGCGATGTGCTGGCCGCCGAGGTGTGGACGACCCTGTTCGTGGCTGGAGACCCCGCATGAGTCTGAGCGGACTGGCCGTCGGCGAGACCGTGTTCACCACGGCGTTCCCCGTGACGCGGGCCGACCTCGTCGCCTATGCGGACGCCTCCGGGGACCAGAACCCGATCCACCAGGACGAGGCCGCGGCGAAGGCCGCCGGGCTCCCCGATGTGATCGCCCACGGCATGTACACGATGGGCCTGGTCTCGCGCGCGGTGCGCGAATGGGCCGCCGGCGCCGGGATCGACGCGACACTCACGGACTTCTCCGCGCGTTTCGCGAAGCCCGTGGTGGTGCCCGCCGACGGCGGTGCCGAAGTGGTCGTGGAAGGCAAGGTCCGCAAGCTCGACGAGACCTCGGTCGAGCTGGCGATGACCGTGACGAGCGCCGGTGAGAAGGTGCTCGCCCCGGCGCGCGCGACCCTCGCCGCGAAGTAGCGAAGCGGTAGCGAACGGCGCTGACCTCCTGGTCAGCGCCGTTCTCGTTTGTCCACAGGCCTGTGGACAACTCGCTTCGTTACGAGGGGTAGTCGAAGAAGCCCTTGCCGCTCTTGCGGCCGATCTCGCCGGCGGCGACGAGGCGGCGCAGGAGCGCGGGCGGGAAGAACTGCGGGTCGGCGGTGTCCTCGTAGATGTTCTCGGTCGCGTGCGTGATCACGTCGATGCCGGTGAGGTCGGCGGTGGCGAGCGGGCCCATCGGGTGCCCGAAGCCGAGCCGGCAGGCCGTGTCGAGGTCCTCGGCGGAGATCACGCCGTCTTCGACGAGCCGGGCCGCCTCGTTGACGAGGGCGCAGATGAGGCGCGTGGTCGCGAACCCGGCGACGTCCCGGTTGACGACGACGCAGGTCTTCCCGGCGGTCTCGGCGAACTTGCGGGCCGCCGCGAGCGTCTCGTCGGTGGTGTGGATGCCGCGCACGAGCTCGCACAGCTGCATCATGGGGACCGGTGAGAAGAAGTGGGTGCCGACGACCCGTTCGGGATGCGTTGCGGCGGCGGCGATCTCCGTGATCGGGATGGCCGAGGTGTTCGTCGCGAAGACGGTCTCGGGCGAGCAGATCGCCGAGAGCTTGCGGAACACCTCCTGCTTGACCGCGAGGCGCTCGAAGACGGCCTCTACGCAGATCTGGGAGCCCGCGGCGGCCTCGAGGTCGGTGGCGACGGAGATCCGGTCGACGGCCGCCTCGGCGTCCGCTGCGGTGACCTTCTCCTTCGCTACGAAGCGGTCGAGTGAACCGCGGATCGCCGCCTGCGCGCGGTCGAGTGCGCCCGCGTCAGTGTCGATCAGTGTGACGTCCAGGCCGCCCAGGCTCGTGACCTGCGCGATCCCGGAACCCATGAGTCCCGAACCGATTACCGTGACTTTTGCCATGGGGCGAGGCTATATGGTCGGTGCATGGCGGTCAATCTCACCAGGATTTATACGAAGACCGGCGACGACGGCACGACCGGTCTCGCCGACTTCTCCCGCGTCCCGAAGACGCATGTCCGGCTCGCGGCCTACGGGGACGTGGACGAGGCGAACGCGGTGATCGGCGCGGCGCTCGCCCTGCACCAGGGCGAGATCGGGGAGCGGGAGCGGGAGATCCTGCTCGCGGTCCAGAACGACATGTTCGATGTGGGCGCCGACCTCGCGACGCCGGTGTCGCCCGACCCGAAGTACCCGCCGCTGCGCATCGACGACTCGTACGTGACGCGCCTGGAGGGCTGGATCGACGAGTGCAACGCCGATCTGGAGGCGCTCCGGTCGTTCATCCTGCGCGGCGGGACGCCGGGCGCGGCGCTGCTGCACCAGGCGTGCACGGTGGTGCGGCGGGCCGAGCGGTCGGTGTGGGCGCTGCTCGACGCCGAGCCGGACACGACGCACCCGGTGCCGGTCACCTACCTCAACCGCCTGTCCGACCTGCTGTTCGTCCTGGCCCGCTGTGCGAATCGACGGCTCGCAAGCGGCGCCGAAGGTGCCAGCCCGGGCGGCGACGTGCTCTGGAAGCCCGGCGCGGGAAGCGGCGAGTTACCGCTTGCCGGGTTGATCGAGGGGGAAATGAGCAGGTTTCTTTCCGGCGTGTTGTGAAATCGTTACTGCTCTGCGCAGGGGTTCCAGCTTGACGAGAGCGATAACACGGGTCAGGATATGAGCGGTAACATGCGTTCACGCAAATATCGAAAACCCTCATATTCAACACGCTTGAAAGGCGACCCCCACGTGTTCAAAAAAGCTCTCGCCGGCATCGGCGCCGGTGCACTCCTCCTGACCATGGCCGCTTGCGGCAGCGACGACGGCGGCTCTGAAGGCGGCGGCGACGACGGCAGCCTCGTCATCGGCTTCGCCCAGGTCGGCGCCGAATCCGCTTGGCGCACCGCCAACTCGAAGTCCATCCAGGACGCGGCCGAGGCCGCGGGCCACGAGCTGAAGTTCAACGACGCCCAGCAGGACCAGGAGAAGCAGATCGAGGCCGTCCGCGGCTTCATCAACCAGCAGGTTGACGTCATCGTCCTGGCACCGGTGGTCGAGACCGGGTGGACCGACGTCCTCCAGGAGGCCGAGGACGCGGGCATCCCCGTCGTCCTGGCCGACCGCGGTGTCGAAGCCGCCGACGAGGACCTGTACGTGACGCGCCTCGGCTCCGACTTCGCCGAAGAGGGCCGCAAGGCCGGCGCATGGGCGGCCGAGACCTTCGCGGACGACGCCGACGGCACCAAGATCCTGGAGCTCCAGGGCACCACCGGCTCCGCTCCCGCGAACGACCGCAAGGCCGGGTTCTTCGAGGTCCTCGACGCCGAAGGCCTGAACTACGAGATCGTCGACTCCCAGTCGGGCAACTTCACCGCCGAAGAGGGCAAGGCGGTCATGGAAACCTTCATCACCACCCACGGCCTCGACGGCATCGACCTGCTGTACGCCCACAACGACGAGATGGGCCTCGGCGCGATCCAGGCCATCGAAGAGGCCGGCAAGGTCCCCGGCACCGACATCCAGATCATCATCGTCGACGGTTCGACCGCCGGCTTCCAGGCGGGCGTCGACGGCAAGCTCAACTACATCGTCGAGTGCAACCCCGCCTTCGGCCCGCAGCTGATGGAGGTCCTCGAGTCGGTCGTCGCCGGCGACGAGGTCGAGAAGTTCACCCCGGTCGAGGAGGGCGTCTTCGACGCCACCCAGTTCGAGGCCGAGCTCCCGAACCGCCAGTTCTAACGGCACTCCCCCTCCGTCCGGGCGGGCCCGCGAGGCCCGCCCGGACAATGCCGATCCCGCAGCGCACCGACCCCAGAGTGCTCCAATCCAAAGCGAAGGTCTCATCCCATGTCTGACGACCCGATCGTCCAGATGACCGGGATCAGAAAGGACTTCACCGGTGTCCGCGCCCTCGACGGCGTGGACTTCACCCTCAGGCCAGGAGAGATCCACGCCGTCATGGGGGAGAACGGTGCCGGGAAGTCCACACTGATCAAGGTGCTCACGGGCGTCCACAACCCGGATGCCGGCGACATCCTGCTCGACGGGAAGCCGGTCCGGTTCCACAGCCCGGGCGCGGCCCAGGCCGCCGGCATCTCCACGGTCTACCAGGAGGTCAACCTCACCGACAACCTGTCGGTGGCCGAGAACCTCTTCGCCGGGCGCGAACCGCGCGTCGGCCCGTTCATCAACTTCCGCGCCATGCGCCGCAAGGCGAAGGCGCTCCTGGACGACATCGGGATCGACCTCAACGTCGCCGCGCCCCTGTCCTCCTACTCGATCGCCATGCAGCAGCTCGTCGCGATCGCCCGGGCCGTCGACATCGAGTCGAAGGTCCTCATCCTCGACGAGCCGACCTCCTCGCTCGACCGCGACGAGGTGGCCGTCCTCCTCGGCGTCATGCGCCGCCTCGCCGCCAAGGGCACCGCGATGGTGTTCATCTCCCACTTCCTCGAGCAGGTCTACGACATCTCCGACCGGATGACGGTGCTGCGCAACGGGAAGCTCGTCGGCGAATGGGCGACCGCGGACCTGCCGGAGAACGACCTCATCGGGCACATGCTCGGCCGCGAGGCCGCCACGCTCGAGCAGATCGAGCGGGCCGCCGCCGCGCACCACGTCGCCGACGAGGAGCCGCTGGTCACCGCGACCGGCCTGGGCCGCAAGGGCTCCATCGCCCCGTACGACCTCACCGTGCGCCGCGGGGAGGTCGTGGGCCTGGCCGGGCTGCTCGGCTCCGGGCGCACCGAGACCATCCGGCTCATCGCCGGCGCCGACCGCGCCGACTCCGGGTCGCTGCACTTCGACGGCGAGAGCACCGCCTCCCGCATGGGCGGGCACAACCCGCGCACCGCCGCCGCGCGCGGCATCGCGTTCTGCCCTGAGAACCGCAAGACCGAAGGGCTCGTCGGCGACCTCACGGTGGCCGAGAACATGATCCTGGCGATGCAGGCCGCCCGCGGCTGGGCCCGGTCCATCCCGGTGGCCCGCCGCGACAAGCTCGTCGCCGAGTTCATCGAGAAGCTCGACATCCGCCCGGCGAACCCGGACATGCCCGTGAAGAACCTCTCGGGCGGCAACCAGCAGAAGGTGCTCCTGGCCCGCTGGATGCTCATCGAGCCCAAGCTCCTCATCCTCGACGAGCCCACGCGCGGCATCGACGTCGGCGCCAAGGCCGACATCCAGAAGCTCGTCGCCGAGCTCTCCGCGGACGGGATGGCGGTGCTGTTCGTCTCCGCCGAGCTCGACGAGGTCACGCGCCTCTCCGACCGGATCGCGGTCCTGCGCGACCGCGAACTCATCGCCGTGCTCGAATCCGAGGCCGACATGACCACCGAGAAGATCGTCGACACCATCGTGGCGAAGGGCGGGGACCGATGAACGCCTACGCGAAGCGCCTCATGTGGCCGGTGCTGATCCTGCTGGCGCTCATCGTCGTCAACATCGTCGCCACCGGCATCGACTTCATCGTCCCGAGCGTCAACGACGGCCGCCTCGGCGGCGCGTTCGTGAACATCCTGCGCCGCTCCGCGCCGCTGCTGCTCATCGCGCTCGGCATGACGCTCGTCATCGCCACCAAGGGCATCGACCTCTCCGTGGGCGCGGTCTACGCCATCGGCGCGGCCATCGCCTGCCAGATGATCATCGACGCCCCCGACCAGTCCGCCGCTGGCCTCATCTTCACCGCCGTGGCCGTCGCGCTCCTCGTCACCGCCGTGATCGGCGCGTGGAACGGGACCATGGTGGCGTACTTCGGCATCCAGCCGATCGTCGCCACCCTCATCCTCATGATCGCCGGGCGCGGCATCGCGCAGCTCATCACCGGCGGCCAGATCCCGAAGGTCGAGGACTCGAGCCCGTTCACGCAGCTCGGCCGCGGCGAGATCCTCACGATCCCGCTGCCCATCTGGATCGCCGCGCTCGTGTTCACCGCGATCGCCCTGCTCACCCGCAAGACCGCCCTGGGCATGCTGCTCGAGTCCGTCGGCGGCAACCCCGAGGCGAGCCGCCTCGCGGGCATCCGGTCCAAGGGCATCACCGTCCTCGTGTACCTGGTGTGCGGGCTGTGCGCGGGCCTGGCCGGGCTCATCGGCGCGGCCAACCTCGGCAGCGCCGACGCCAACAACGGCGGCCTGTGGATCGAGCTCGACGCGATCCTCGCCGTGGTCATCGGCGGCACCGCGCTGCTCGGCGGCCGGTTCTACCTGCTGGGCACCACCATCGGCGTCGTCATCATCGGCACGCTCGAGGACACCATCATCAACGTCGGCCTCTCCAGCCAGTGGCAGTTCACCGCGAAGGCCATCGTGGTCTTCGCCGTCGCGCTGCTGCAGAGCCCCGAGTTCCGGGGCTGGATCCTGAAGCCGTTCAAGCCGAAGCCGGAAGTCTCCGCGCCCGCGCCCGCCGAGGAGGTACCGGCCAAATGACCACCGAGACACTGACCGAGCGCCCCGCGCGCTCGACCCTGTTCGACGGGCTCACCAAGTACATCCCGATCGGTGCCACCGTGGTGCTGCTCGTCGTGATGTACCTCGGCGGCATCGCGAACTTCCGGAACTTCGACAGCCCGCAGGTCCTCGCCGGCCTCTTCATCGACTACGCGCCGCTGCTGGTCATCGCGATCGGCATGACCTTCGTGATCCTCTCCGGCGGCATCGACCTCTCCGTGGGCTCGGTGATGGCGTTCTCGACGATGGCGTGCGCCTGGCTCACCGTCGACGCGGGCGTCTCGGCGCCGCTGGCGATGGTGCTGGTGCTGGCCTTCGGCACGGTGTGGGGGCTGCTCATCGGGGCCGTCATCCACTACTTCAACGTGCAGCCGTTCATCGCGACCCTCGTGGGGCTCTTCCTGTTCCGCGGCCTGACGCTCCAGATCTCCGACACCGACGTGTCCATGCGCGAGGTCGACTTCTGGCAGTGGGGCATGACCCACGTCGAGTTCGGCGGGAAGGTCCGCGACGGCGGCTTCTGGCTTCCGTACCTGTCGTTCATCGCGTTCGCGGTCGTCATCATCGCCTTCGTGGTCCTCCACTACACCCGGTTCGGGCGCGGCGTCTACGCCGTGGGCGGCTCGGAGCAGTCCGCGCTGCTCATGGGCCTTCCGGTGGCGCGCACCAAGATCGGCGTGTACGCGATCAGCGGCTTCTGCGCCGCCCTCGCCGGGGTGCTGGCCGCGTTCGCGACCAAGAGCGCCAACCCGCTGGCCAACATCGGCGCCGAACTCGACGCGATCGCCGCCGTCGTCATCGGCGGGACGCTGCTCACCGGCGGCGCCGGGTTCGTGCTCGGCACCGTCGCGGGCGTCATGGTCTGGGGCCTGCTCAACACGCTCATCGCCTTCCACGGCGGACTCTCCTCGTGGTGGGCGCGGATCGTCATGGGCGTGCTCCTGCTGGCCTTCATCCTCCTGCAGCGCTTCCTGGCCCGCTCGGGCGAGAAGCGGCGCACTTAGGCTCCACTCTCCGCACCGCGAGGGCCGTCCATCTCCTGATGGGCGGCCCTCGTCGTTATTCGGTTCGACGGAGCTGTACGCCAAGATGTAGTATGTATGCTATCGATTAGCGAACTGATACTGCGGAGATGAACCATGGGACACCCCCCGGCTCACGACGGGCCCGCCATCGCCGTATCCGACCTCCGGATGCGTTACGGCGACAAGGACGTGCTCACCGGGCTCGACCTCGAGATCGAGCCCGGCGGGGTCACCGCCCTCCTCGGCCCCAACGGGGCGGGCAAGACCACCACCATCGAGATCCTCGAAGGCTTCCGCGCCCGCTCGGACGGGCGCGTCTCGGTCCTCGGCGTCGACCCCGCGAACGGCGGCGAGGCCTGGCGCGCCCAGCTCGGCGTCGTCCTCCAGGAATGGCGGGACAACGGCAAGTGGAAGGTGCGCGACATCGTCGCGCACTTCGCCGAGTACTACCGGCCGTACGCCGAGCCCTGGGGTGCCGACGAGCTGCTCGAGATGGTCGGCCTCGCCGCCCAGTCCGGGCAGCGCGTACGGACCCTCTCGGGCGGCCAGCGCCGCCGCCTCGACGTGGCCCTCGGCATCATCGGCCGCCCGTCCCTGCTGTTCCTCGACGAGCCCACGACCGGGTTCGACCCGCACGCCCGCCGGGAGTTCCACGAGCTCATCCACCGGCTCACCGACCTCGACGGCACCACGATCCTGCTCACCACCCACGACCTCGACGAGGCCGAGAAGCTGGCCGAGCGGATCCTCATCCTCGCGGGCGGGCGCATCATCGCCGACGGCTCGCCCGACCAGCTCGCCCGCGCCGCCGCGACCACCGCCGAGGTGAAGTGGGTCCAGGACGGGCAGCTCCAGATCCACGCCACCGAGGACGCCACCGACTTCGTGCGCAAGCTCCTCGCCACCGACGACGGCCGGGTCACCGACCTCGAGATCCGCCGCGCCAGCCTCGAGGACGCCTACCTGGAGCTGGTCGCCGAGTTCGAGGCCGGCGAGGCCGCGACCGCCGTCGACACCTTCAAGGAGGCCACTCGATGAGCACCAACACCCTCCACGAGTACCGCACCGGTTGGAAGCGGGGCTTGATCGAGACGAAGATCTCGCTCACCTCCCCGGGGGACCTGATGGGCTTCATCATGCCCACCGGGATCGCGATCGTCGTGCTCCTGTTCATGCAGCGCGCCGAATTCGAGGGCGCACCGGTCTCCTTGGGCTCCATGAACATGCCGAGCCTCATCGGCATGAACGTCGTCTTCGGCGGCATCACCGCGATGGTCGGCGCGCTCGCGATGGACCGCACCAACGGCACGCTCCTGCGCGCCAAGTCCATGCCCGGCGGCATGACCGGCTACCTCGTCGGGCACCTGGTCTCCACGGCGCTGTTCATCTGCGTCACGGTCGTGGTGCTCCTCGCCGTGGGCCTGCCGCTGTTCGACGGCCTCGAGTTCGGGACCCCCGACCGGTGGCTGATGTTCGTCGCCGTGCTGCTCATGGGGCTCATCGCGGCGCTGCCGATCGGCGCGGTCATCGGGGCGCTCCTCGACAACCCGCGGAACATGGGCCTCATCATGCTCCCCATCATGGGCCTGATCGCGATCTCCGGGATCTTCTACCCGATCACGGCCCTGCCGGGCTGGCTGCAGGGCGTCGGGCAGGTCTTCCCGATCTACTGGATGGGCCTGGGCATGCGGCACGCGCTGCTGCCGGACGCGATGGCGGCCGTGGAGATCGGCGGCGAATGGCGCACCGTTACCATGTTCGCCGTGCTCGCGTTGTGGGCGGTGGCCTCGATGGCGTTGGCGCCCAGGCTGCTGCGGCGGATGTCGCGGCGCGAATCGGGTTCGGCCGTGGCGGCGCGCCGCGCCGACATGCAGAGGGACTGGTGATCGAGGCGTGGCCGGGGACGAGGTCTACAACCGCATCGCGATGCTGCGCGCCGAACGGGGCGTCTCGCGGCGGCAGCTGGCCGACGCCCTCGGCGTCCACTACCAGACCGTCGGCTACCTCGAACGCGGCGAATACAGCCCGAGCCTCCACCTCGCCCTGAAGCTCGCCGAGTACTTCGAGGTGCCCGTGGAAGTCGTGTTCTCCACCAAGCCATTCCCGCGCCTCGGCGCGGGAACCTGAGTAGAGTCGCGCCTCGGCGCCTGAACGGACAAGGACCCCACTCCAGGAAGACGGGCCCCGCGCTCCGGCAACACCACGGCCCCCGGCCGGCCGGAGCGCGGGGCCCGTTTGTTCACGTCGCGGCCACCGGCGCGTCGACCTCGGCTGGGAGGGTGAGGGCTGTTCACCCCGATTCCCAAGCCATTGGAGACAACAGTGCAGATTGCTCGTCGGCGGCTGCTGGCCGCCGGAGCCGGCGGCGCGGTCCTGCTCGGGACCCCCGGGATCTCGTACGCGTCCTCGCGCCCCAAGCTCACCCACGGCGTCCAGTCCGGAGACGTGACCGCGCAAGGCGCGGTCCTGTGGACCCGCGCCGACCGCGGTTCGCGCATGCGCGTGGAGATCGCGACGCGCCCCGATTTCAAGCACGCCCGCCAGATCGGCGGCCCGTCGCTCACCGCCGACACCGACTTCACCGGGAAGGTGCGGCTCAAGGGCCTGCGCCCCGGGCAGCGGTACCACTACCGGATCCACGCCGAGGGCGAGCGGCGGTCCGAGGCGCTGGAGGGCTCGTTCACCACGGCCGCATGCGAACCGGCGGACATCAGGTTCCAGTGGTCGGGCGACCTCGCCGGGCAGGGCTGGGGGATCAACCCGGACTTCGGCGGGTACCGGATCTTCCAGGCCATGGCCGACGCCGAACCGGACTTCTTCCTGTGCTCGGGCGACTTCGTGTACAGCGACGGCCCGCTCGCGGAGTCGGTGGCGCTGCCGGACGGCACGACGTGGAAGAACACGCTCGTCGACGAGAAGCTGAAGGTCGCCGAGACGCTCGAGGAGTACCGGGGCCAGTTCAAGTACAACCTCTTGGACGAGAACCTGCGGGCGTACCTGGCGGCCGTGCCGATGGTGAACCAGTGGGACGACCACGAGGTCACCAACAACTGGTACCCCGGCGAGATCCTCGACCTGCCGCAGTACACCGAGAAGAACGTGGACGTGCTCGCCGCGCGGGCCCGGCAGGCCTTCGCGGAGTTCACGCCGGGCGGCTTCGACGCCGCGGGCCGGATCTACCGGAAGCTCGCGTACGGCCCGCTGCTGGACGTGTTCGTGCTGGACATGCGGACCTTCAAGAGCCCCAACCCGGACGCGGACGGCCCGACCGGGACCGTGCTGGGCGAGGTGCAGCTGGAGTGGCTCAAGCGGGAGCTGCGCCGCTCGAAGGCCACCTGGAAGGTGATCGCGGCGGACCTGCCGATCGGTCTGGTCGTGGGCGACGGCACCGGTGCGCAGGAAGGGGTCTCGAACGGCGCCGGGGGCGCGCCGGGCGGGCGCGAGGGCGAGATCGCGGGGCTGCTCTCGTTCGCGAAGCGCGAGGGCGTGAGGAACCTGGTGTGGCTGACCGCGGACGTGCACTACACCGCGGCGCACCACTACAGCCCGGACCGGGCGGTGTTCCAGGACTTCGACCCGTTCTGGGAGTTCGTGTCCGGGCCGTTGAACGCGGGCGCGTTCGGGCCCAACAAGCTCGATGCGACGTTCGGGCCCGAGGCGGTGTTCGTGCAGGCGCCTCCGGCGGCGAACACGTCGCCGGCGCAGGGCTTCCAGTTCTTCGGCGAGGTCGCGATCGACGCCGAGACGGAGGTGTTCACGGTGTCGCTCAAGGACCTCGACGGCGGGACGCTGTTCACGAAGGCGCTCGAGCCGGTCGCTTAGGCGTGCGAAGAGAGGCCCGCGGGAGGCGACTCCCGCGGGCCTCTCGCGTCGGGTCAGCCGAGGAGCAGCAGGTCTTCGACGGCCGGGATCAGCGGCGCGGCCTGGGCCCGCTGGTCCGCGCCGGCGGGCATGTCGCCGATGTCGGCGCCGCAGAGGCCGGCGATGAGCAGGGCGCTGAGGGCCCAGTTCAGTTCGGCCGGGTCGGCGGCGCCGTGCCGGTCGTCGATGTTCCAGGTGAACGTCGCCTGCCGTTCCCCGTCGGCGGAGTGGAACGAGTAGGTCTGGTGGCCGAGGCCGCCGCCGGTGTGGCCGAGGAAGACCTCCTGCTCGGACGCGCCGGGGCAGGTGAGCGGGAGCCCGATGAGGCCGAGGCCGTAGACGGTGCCGTCACCGGTCTCGACGTACTGGCTCATCTCGGCCAGTGCGGCGTCGTCCAGGAGGGTGCCGTCGGTGAGGGCGTCGTAGAAGTCGTTGACGTCCTCCATGGTGGACATGACGCCGCCCGCGGCCCAGAACTGGTTGTTGGAGAGCTTCGTGGTGTCGAAGTAGGGGTGTCGCGGGTCGCCGGTGGTCAGGTACGGGACCGGGTTCGCGCCGCGGATGCCGGAGGTGTCGTCCTTCGGGAGGTACGTGTCGTCCAGGTCGGCGGGGTCGAAGACCCGGTCGTCGAGGACCTCGTGGAGGTCGTCGCCGGTGAGCTCCTCGATGAGGAGGCCGAGCGCGATGTACCCGGTGTTGGAGTACGACCAGTTCGTGCCGGGTTCGAACAGCAGCGGGTCCTGGGTGCCGATCTCGACGAGTTCCTCTGGGCTGTAATGGGTCCGGTAGTTCGCGTAGAAGTCGGCGGGGTCGCCTTCCCACAGCGAGACGTACAGGTAGTAGAAGTACTCGAACATGCCGCTGGTGTGCTGCATGACCTGCCGGACCGTGGGCTCCTGCTCGTAGGGGAGGAGGCCGGGGAGGTAGTCGCTGAGGGGCCGGTCGAGGTCGACGTCGCCTTCGTCCTGGAGCTGGAGGAGCACGGTCGCGACCATGGACTTGGTGAGGCTGGCGATGCGGACGCGGTCGTCCTCGTCGACCTGCCCGCCGCCGCCGTCGATGCGGCGGGTGCCGGCGGTCTCGGCCCAGGTGTCGTCGCCGAGGCGGACTTCGGCGGTGACGGAGTGGTCGGCGACGTCGTGGAGCGCTTCGAGCTTCCGGTCGAGCAGGTCCTCATCGAGGCCGGTGGGTGCGGCGCCCGCGGCGCCGGGGGTGGCGATGATCGCGAGCGCGAGTGCGCCCGCCAGGGGGAGGTGAGTGCGCATGCCGCCACGGTATCGGCCCGAATCGGGCGGGTCCACCCCGAAACGGCTGAAGTTCGCATGGGCCGCAAGGAGGACGCGACGGCGAAGCGCCTCCTCCGTTGTGGGGAGGAGGCGCGGGTCAGTCGCGGCCCGAGTAGAACTCCGCCCCTGGTGGGGCGGCCTCGAGCCAGGAGAGGAAGCCGGTGACGGCCGAGGTGGTCATCGCGAGCTCCACTTCGCCTGTGGCGCTCTTGCATCGCAGGATCGCGACTTCGGGGGGGAAGATCTGGGCTTCGGGCCCGACCGGCTTGCGGCGCTCGGAGACCTGGACGTCGTGGCGCAGGAGCGAGTAGCGGGGGCCGAACGCGAGGGAGAACATCCGGTACCAGCGGAGCGTGCCGCTCTCGTAGACGGCGAAGCCGGGGGCCCAGCCGCGCCCCTCCATGTGCCGGGAGAGCCTGGCCGCCATGGCGACCGAGCCCGAGCGGGACAGGAAGGAGCGGCGGACGTAGGTCAGCACCAAGAACACCGCGACGGCCGCCGCCAGTGCGGCGACGACGAGCAGTGCCTTCAGCATGACTATGCCGAAGCGGGGGCGACCGCCTCGGCGGTCTCGGCGAGGATGGTGACCCCGTCGGTGGTCACCGACAGGAAGCCGCCCTCGATCTGCCAGGCCAGTTCGCCGCCGTCGACCGGCTGCACCCTCACGGTGCTGTCGACCCGCAGCTCGCCCAGCAGGGGTTGGTGGTTCGGGAGGATTCCCAGTTCGCCTTCAGTGGTGCGCGCGTACACGGCCTTGGCCGCTCCGGACCACACTTTCGAGTCGACTGCTACGACTTCGACGTTCAGTTGCCCTGCCACAACGCTCCTTCAGCAGACTCCGGGATGGTTACCGGAAGTCTAGACGGACGCGGGTGCGAACGTCGAATCGCCCAAGGGCGGGGGACGGGGTGATCACCGGCACTGACCGGGGAATGAAGAAGGCCCCCGGCGATGCCGGGGGCCTGCAAGTTCACACGTGAGCGTTACACGCGGGCGCGCCGAGCCAACCGCTCGGGGTCCATGATGATGACGCTCTTGCCGTCCAGGCGCAGCCAGCCGCGGCCGGCGAAGTCGGCGAGGGCCTTGTTCACGGTCTCGCGGGAGGCGCCGACCAGCTGGGCGAGCTCCTCCTGCGTCAGGTCGTGGGTGACGCGCAGGACGCCGCCGTCGCGGGTGCCGAAGCGGCTCGCCATGTGCAGGAGGGCCTTCGCGACACGACCGGGGACGTCGGTGAAGATGAGGTCCGCCATCGAGTCGTTCGTGCGACGCAGCCGGCGTGCTATCACGCGCAGCAGCTGCTCGGCGATCTCGGGCCGGTTGGCCAGCCAAGGGCGCAGCGCCGTCTTCGACAGGCGGGCCATGCGGGTGTCGGTCAGAGCGGTGGCGGTGGCGGTGCGGGGACCGGGGTCGAACAGCGCGAGCTCGCCGACCATGTCGGACGGGCCCATGACCGCGATCAGGTTCTGGCGGCCGTCGGCAGAGCGACGCCCCAGCTTCACCTTCCCGGACATGACGATGTAGAGACTGTCACCCGGCTCGTTCTCGGTGAAGACGGTCTGGCCCTTGTTGACGTCGACGTACTCCATCTCTTTGATGAGCGACTCGACAGCTTCGGGATCTACGCCCTTGAACAGGGCGGCCCTGGCCAATACATCTTCCATGTCCGTTCGCACCTTTCTTCAACGCACCGCTAGTGCAAGTACTGAGTCTATGCCTCTTGTCCGCATTGCGGGAGCGAGACCCCCGTAAATCCACATGCGCACGTAGACGCCGGAATCGACATTCGTATCCGAATGAATGCGTTCCGTCGGTTCCGAGCGTCACCGCGAGAGACTCACCACGCCGTCTCAGCAGGGTGTACGTTCCGGAAAACGGAAAGCGTCGACAGCGACCGGTACAGCCTACCTGCAATGTGACGCCACGCCCAGTATCAGGCAATGGCGTATTCCCACAGGAACCCACAGATCACGTACAAGATCCGGTGCCGACGGGGCCCGAAGCGGTGCGCCCCGCGTCCAGGACAGGCGCGGACTCGTCCATGGTGAGCGCGTATCCGGTCTCCGGGTCGTCGATGGCGGCGGCGAAGATGACTCCGATCACCTCGCCGTGCGGGTTGAGCAGGGGGCCGCCGGAATTGCCGCCGATGATCCGCGCGTAGAGCTGGTAGACCTCGCGGGTGACCGTGCCGTCGTCGTAGATGTCGGGGCCGGTGACGATGCGCGCCTCGCGGATGCGGGCGGCGGTCGCGGTGTAGGGGCCGCCGCCGGGGTAGCCGAGGACGATCGCGTCGTCGCCGGAGGCGGCGGTGTCGGACTGGAGCGGGAGCGGTGCGGCGTCGAGGTCGGGGACGCTGAGGATCGCGAGGTCCTTCTCGGGCTCGAACACGATGACCTCGGCGTCGTACAGGTCGCCGTCGGATTCGACCTGCACCTGCTCGGTGCCGGCGACGACGTGCGCGTTCGTGGCCACGAGGCCGTCGGCGTAGACGAAGCTGGAGCCCTCGATCTGGCGGTCGCAGGAGGGGGCCGAGCCGTGGACCTTGAGGACCGAGTCCTCGGCGTTGACGACCACGCTGGAGGCGGCGAGCTCGGGGTCGGGCGGGTCGACGTCGCGGGCCTCGGTCGGGTCGAGCCCGGAGAACACGTCCGGCATCCCGGAGGTGTTGAGCGATTCGCGCATCGACTCGTAGACGCCCTTGACCGCCTCGGGCATGTGCTCGTCGATGCCGGTGAGGAGGCTCGAGTTGCGGACGGCGGAGGCGACCGCGGGCATCGAGGAGTTCGCGAGCGGCGCGGCCGCGACCCAGGTGACCAGGAGCACCGCGGCGACGGAGACGAGCGGGCCCGCGAGGTGGTCGAGGCGCTTGGAGCCGTCCCGGCGCAGCCGCCGGCGGAGCTTGTACCCGATGGAGGTGGCGATGGCCATGCCGCCCAAGGCGAGTGCGAAGACGACCAGGAGCGAGGCGATGAGCTTCGCGAGCGCCTCGGTGTAGAAGTCGGCGGCGAACGGCGCGAGCTGCGTGCCGAGGATCGCTCCGCCGAGGAAGCCGAAGAACGTGGTCGCGGAGGCGATGAAGCCCTCGCGGTAGCCGTTGATGGCGAACAGGAGCGCCAGCAGCACGATCACGACGTCGACGAGGAGTCCGGCAGTGGTCGGCTCCATGCGCCCTCCGTTCAGTGCCGTTCGAGCTCCATCGTCCGTTCGGCGTCCCAGGGGCGGGCCCAGCCGCCCAGGTCCAGCAGCCACGACAGTACCCCGGCGGTGAAGCCCCAAATCAAGGGCACGCCTTCGATCTCGAAGCCGGGGCCGCTGCGGCCGGACGGGAATCTGACGGTGCCACGGGAGGCCGGGTCGGCCAGGAGCGGCAGCGGCACCTGGTGCGCGGCGGCCACTTCGGAGGCCGCCTGCGGCGCGACGAGGTGCGGGCGCTTCCACAGGGCCAGCACGGGCGTGACCGCGAAGCCGGACACCGGGATCCACAGTTTCGGGAGCGACCGGCCGACGGACACCGATGCCGGGTCGACCGCGAGCTCTTCGGCGGCCTCGCGCAGCGCGGTCGCCGCGGCGTCGGCGTCACCGGGTTCGGTGCCGCCGCCGGGGAACGCGACCTCGCCCGGGTGGTGGCGCAGGGTCGCGGCGCGCTGCTGCAGGAGCACCGAGGGGCCCTCGTCGCCGTCCTTGAGCAGCACCAGGACCGAAGCGGTCCGGGCGTCGGCCTCCTCGTACGGCTGCAGGTGATCGGCGATCACCCGCATGACCGAGGGCGGCTCGGCCTCGGCCGCGGCCTTCAGCAGCGGCGGCCACCAGTCGGGGCGGGGATCGCTCATGAAAGCTCCAGACCGAACGCCGACTCGGCGGTCTCGACCATCGACTCGGTGGTGACGCCCGGTTCGGCCACGAGCGCGGCCACGGTGCCGTCCGTGCGCACGTAGGCCATGCCCGGCAGGCCCGGCACACCGAGCCCGATCCGCACGGCCTCATCGGGATCGAACACCGAAGGGAAGGTCATCCCGAACCCCTCGGCGAACGAGCGCCCGACGTCCCGCGCATCGGCCGTGTCCACCCCCAGCACGTCGACCTGGTCGCCGTACGCCTGGTAGAACGCCTCGACCTCCGGCGCCTCCGCCTGGCACGGCCCGCACCAGCTCGCCCACAGGACCACGACCATCGGCTTCCCGCCGGGGCCGACCGACGTCGCCGCCTCGTCGCCGAGGCAGTCCAGCTCCAGGTCGCCGACCCCCTCGATCGGCGCCGAACCGGAGGCGCAGGCGACCGACCAGGTCGGCTCGCCCTCGTCGGGGACCGAGACGCCCGGCTCCGGGGACTCGCTCGTGCAGGCCGCCAAGAAGCAGAGTGCGGCGGCAGCCGTCAGGACCCGCTTCACGCGCTCACCGCGTTCTCGACGCCCGCGAGACGAATCAGCTCGTCGACGTTGTCGCCCTTGAGGAGTTTCGCCGCCTCGGCCGGGTCCGTGGGGCCCTCGCCGTACGACGGGCACTGCTTCGCGAGCGTGCACGCCCCGCACGCGGGCTTGCGCGCGATGCAGACGCGGCGGCCGTGGAAGATGATCCGGTGCGAGAACATCGTCCACTCTCGGTGGTCGATGAGCTTCTGCAACTCGAACTCGAGCTTCACCGGGTCCTTGCCCGCGACCAGTCCGAGCCGGTTCGTGATCCGGATCATGTGCGTGTCCACGGTGATCCCCGGAACGCCGAACGCGTTGCCGCGGATGACGTTCGCCGTCTTGCGGCCGATGCCCGGCAGCTTCACCAGGGACTCCATGTCCTCCGGGAGCCTCCCGCCGTGATGCTCGACCAGGGCCTTCCCCAGGCCCATGATCGACTTCGCCTTGTTGCGGTAGAAACCCGTGGGCCGGATGATCGCCTCGACCTCTTCGGGATTCGCCTCCGCGTAGTCCTCCGCGGAGCGGTACTTCTTGAACAGCGCCGGCGTCGTCAGGTTGACCCGCACGTCCGTGCACTGCGCCGACAGGATCGTCGCCACCGCCAGCTCCAGCGGATTCGTGTAGTCCAGCTCGCAATGCGCGTCCGGGTGGGCCGCAGCGAGGAGGCGGTCGATGACGCGGGCCCGGCGCTTCTTGGCCAGCTCGCTTTCAGTGCCCTTCCGGGCGTCGGCGGCGGTCACCCCGCCATCGTACGCGGGCGCCCGGGCAGCCGACCGCCTCGCCGCACGCCGCGCCCGCCCCGCAGCACCAGCGCGGACACCCCGATCAGGCCGCCCCCGGCCGCCGTCGCCGCCGCACTCCACACCGGTGAGATCCCGGCCTCGACCGGCGCCGCCGCCCGCGGCAGCACCTCCGCCGCCACCGCCGCGGCCACGTCCACGATCCCCTCGCCCAGGCCCGGCCCGCCCGCGGACGCCGTCTCCGTGAGCGCCCGCCGCACCTGGTCGGCGCTCCACTCCGGATGCGCCGAACGCACCACCGCCGCCGCCCCCGACACCACCGCCGAAGCGAACGAGGTCCCCGTCACCGTCTTGTACCCGCCGCCCGGTTTCGCCGCGTGCAGATCCACGCCCGGCGCCGCCAGGTCCGTCTCCCCGCCCGTGACCGCCGTCCGCCACCGGTCGCCGTGCTGGTCCGAGCCCGTCACCGCCAGCACGTCCGAGACCCGCGCCGGGAACCACACGTCCTCGTCCGGCGCGTCCTCGTGCTGGTTCCCCGTGCACGCCACGATCAGCACGTCATGCCGCTCCGCGTACGCGATCGCCTCCGCGAACGGCGGCGAGTCGTAATGGCCCCCCAGGGACAGGTTCACGATGTCCGCACCGTTGTCGACCGCCCACTCGACCGCCGCGCCCACCATCGCCGAATCGTGGTACCGGTTCTCGTCGTCCAGGACCCGCACCGGCAGGATCGCCGCGTCCGGGGCGATCCCCGGGTGCCGCGACTCCGCGCTCCCCGCGATCAGCCCCGCCACGGCCGTACCGTGCCCCACCGGGTCGGCCTGCCCGAACGCCCGCTCGTACACCGGCCCCGGATCCGACCCGAACGCCAGCAGCCGCGGCTCCGCACCCGGGTCGATGTCGACATAACTGCGGCCGGGGAGCACCGCCCCCTCCAGGGCCGGGTGATCCGCGTCCACACCCGAGTCGATCACCGCCACTGTGACCCCCTCGCCCGTCGCCACCGGCCAGGCCTCCGGGGCCCGCACCGCGGAGAGGTGCCAGGCGCCGGGCGCGGACGCCCGGCCCGTGTGCGCGGAGAGCAAGAGCGCCAACAGCGTCGAGCACAGACAGGCGAGAACGAAGCGTGCAGAGCGGTCTCCCATGAGAACCGGATCGTTACACAGCGACAGGCCCACAGCGTGGGAATGACACACGTTCTCCTTTATGAATTCGTTATTCTCGCCCTACTGACGGAAACTTGACAGCGCCCTCGCGTTACGGTGACGATCGCGAGGGGACGCCGCGTTCGCTCGACATGCACGGCGAAGCTTGCGAGCCGCAACCGTGCACCGCCCCATCCAAGACCGGTAGGGGGGAAGGGCTGAGTGGGATCGATGTGGGAACCCAGTAACGAGATCGAGCACCGCCTCCGCGAGGCGCTGCGGGCCGAGGACCAGGACGGATACTTCCGCATCCTGGCGCAGATCGAACTCGTCCTTCCATTGTCCTATGAGGACTCGAACGGGTCCGGCGCCGACACCTGGGCCACCTGGACCACCGACGACCGCACCCACATCCTCGCCTTCACCTCCGAAACCGCCCTCCAGACGTGCCTGCGCGACAACGCCGGCGCCTCCCGCCGCGTCTCCTTCGCCGCGCTGGCCGAGGCCTGGCCCGACGAGGAGTGGTGGCTCGCCGTCAACCCCGGCCTGCCGATCGAGGGCTACCTCCCGGCCTGGTTCGTCACCCAGGTCGCCCAGGGCATGACCACGGTCCCGGCCGAGTCCGCCCCTGAACCCGCCGCCGACCCGTACGGCGACACCTATTCCTCTGGCGCGCAAGCGTCGCCGTTCGCGGCCGCGCAGTCGGACCCGTTCGCGAACCCGATGGCGCCCGCCCCCGAGCCGCGCCGCGAGAGCTTCATGCCCCCGGCCCCGCCGGTGCCCGACGTGCCGCCCGCCCCGCGGCGCTCCTCGGACCTGAACGGCACCGCGCAGCAGCAGTCCACCGTCGGCGGCACCACCCCCGCGGGCCTGCCGCTGCGCCAGCCGCCGCGCGACGAGACCCCTGAACCCGACGGGTTCAACGGGCACGCCTTCGCGTCCCAGCCGCCGCCCGAGCCCGAGCAGTCCCAGCCCCGCTCGCAGGGGTTCGGCTCCCAGCCGCGCGGCACCGGATCGCAGCCGCGCGAGTTCGGCTCCCAGCCGCAGGGCTTCGGGTCGCAGCCCCAGGGCTTCGGCTCCCAGCCGCAGCACCACTCGCAGCCGCCGGCCGTGCCGACCCCGCAGGCGTTCCCCGGCGACTCGCAGTGGCCGAGCCAGCCGAACCCGCAGGACCAGTGGCCCGACGCGCCCGACTGGCTCCGCGATCAGCAGCCCGACCCGTCGACGCTGCCGACCCGCGCACCGGCCCCGCCGCACGCCGCGCCCACCCCGTACCCGGCCGGCGAGTCCTTCGGCGGCGCCGCCGCGTTCGGCGCCCCGACCCCGGCCGCGCCGCAACAGGCGTACCAGGGCGGCGGCGCCTTCGGCAACGACCCGTTCGACGCCGACGCGCGCTCCGCCGAATCGTTCGCGTCCATGTCGAGCGCGTTCGGCCGGCGCCCCGCCGACGAACCGCAGCCGAGCGTCCAGACGCAGGACCAGGGGCAGCCGACCGAGCTCACCGGCGACGAGGCCGAGCCGCTGCTCGCCGAGGCCGCCTCCTCCGGCGACACCGCAGCGTTCCTCCAGACCCTCCTGTGCGCCAGCGTGATCCTGCCGATCGGCGACCCCGAGGCCGCGCACCTGCGCGTCGGCGACCCGGCGTTCCGGTGGGCCAGCGACATCGTCGACGGCATCATCGGCATCACCGTCTACACCACGATCGAGCGCATGGCCGAGCGCGCCGGCGAGGACACCCCGCACACGGTCGTCCCGTTCGGCTGGCTCATCCAGCACTGGCCCGCGCAGGACTACGCGCTGTACGTCAACCCCGGGACCTCCGTGGGCGCCAACATGAGCGGCCCCGAGATCGAACCGCTCATCAAGTGGGCCGAGGCGAAGGACCTGCTCGCGTTCGCGACCGAGATGGAGAAGCGCCAGGCCGCGGCCGCGCGCGCCGAATCGCCGTCGCACAAGGTCCAGCCGATCCTGTGGCAGAAGACCATCCCGCACCAGCAGGTGCCGTTCTACCTCGACCGCGGCTACGACCGCGTCGGCGGCTTCGTGCACCCGGCCGAGGCCGTGGACCACCTGCGCACGCCCGCGCAGCTGTACCTGGCGCTGGGGCTCATCCGCCTGAACGAGGAGTTCAGCCCCGCCGACGACTCGGTGCACGTGCTCCGCTGGATCGGCTACCGCACGGACCTCTACCCGACCGCCTTGGGCGGCAACGACTACGCGACGGCCGAAGCGCGCGGCGGCACCGTCGTCGAGCCCGGCCCGTTCCGCGGCGACGGGTTCGCGCCCTCCGAGGGCGACGAGCGCATCCCCGAGCACAAGGTCGACTCGGTGCGCCTCCCGCACGGCGCGAAGATCCTCCGGATCGACTCCCGCGGCGAGGTCACCGAACTGGCGTTCTACGACGCCGACACCCGCGAGTGGACGCCGATCGACGGCGCCTACGCGAAGGGCCCCGCGGCCATCGAGGCCCCGCCGACGCCGGCGCTGCCCGCCGCGCCGGCCGTGCCCGCGCCGAGCGGCCCGATGGGCGAGGCGTACGGGTACGACTCCGCGTTGGGCGAGGCCTGGGGCGACGCCGACGGCCACTACGACCTCGTGCGGCCCAAGCCCGAGGAGCGGGCCGCGCACGTGCTCGACACCCGCGACCGCGAATGGAAGGACGCCTGATGCGCGACGGCTACATCGCCCGCTGGAAGGGCGCCGAATACGACTCGAGCCCCGACGGCGCCCACGTGCGGCTGTACTCGCCCACGGGCGGCGACGGGTTCGTCGAGGTCGCCGACGGCCGGTTCCGGCGCGGCGTGCCGATCGGCGAGCTCGAGGACTTCTTCTACGTGCGCACCGTCGCCACCTGGCGCGGCGAGCCGTTCCTGGTGCTCGGCGCGTCGGGGGAGTGGCTGCGGCTGGAGTACCGCGGCGGCCGCAGCGACGTGGCCCGCTCGCTCGGGCTCGAGCCGTACGACAACGGCGTGTACCAGATCTGGGCGCCCGCCGAGGAAGTCACCGACATCAGCGAGCAGTACCTCTAAGACCTACTGGCGAGCCCCGGCCGACCGGCCGGGGCTTTCCGCGTGCCCGGGCGAATCCGCTGGGCTCGACCGTGAGGCGAAAGTGTCAGGAGACCGCTTTCACATGGATGCCGTTTGATGTATAGTTCAGGAAAATAAGAAAGCGTTTGCCTCCGTCTTCGGCGGCGCGTGCGAGCCGTAGATCTCGCGCAGTCCGCGGCGAATCCGCGGCCGTGCCTCCGCGTCCGGCCGGCAAGCGCTTCCGCAGCCATGTTCGGCAAGGTCTGGAGCACATCCCTATGGCAGAGAGAATCACCGTCGGCATCGCCCTCAACGGGGTGACCGGGCGCATGGGCTACCGGCAGCACCTCGTGCGCTCACTCCTCGCCATCCGCGAGCAGGGCGGCGTGGAGCGCGCCGACGGCAGCGTGATCTGGCCCGAGCTCACCCTGGTCGGCCGCAGCGCCGACAAGCTCGCCGAGATCGCCGGCCGCCACGGCCTCGACAAGTACACGACCAGCCTGGACGAGGCCCTCGGCGACGACAAGATCGACGTCTACTTCGACGCCCTCACCACCCAGCACCGCCTCGCCGCCGTCAACTCGGCCATCAAGGCCGGCAAGCACGTGTACACCGAGAAGCCCATCGCCACGAACCTCGACGACGCCCTCTCCCTGGCCCGCGCCGCGCGCGACGCCGGCGTCAAGAACGGCGCGGTCGCCGACAAGCTGTACCTCCCCGGCCTGCGCAAGCTCAAGCGCCTGGTCGACTCCGGCTTCTTCGGCCGGGTCCTCTCCGTCCGCGGCGAGTTCGGCTACTGGGTCTTCGAAGGCGACTGGCAGGAGGCCCAGCGGCCCTCCTGGAACTACCGCGCCGAAGACGGCGGCGGCATGGTCCTCGACATGTTCCCCCACTGGTCCTACGTCTTCGAGGAGACGTTCGCCAAGGTCAAGTCCGTCTCCGCCCACGTCACCACCCACATCCCCGAGCGCTTCGACGAGCACGGCAAGGCCTACGCCGCCACCGCCGACGACGCGGCGTACGCGGTCTTCGAACTCCAGGACGGCACCGTCGTCCAGATGAACTCCTCCTGGGCCACCCGCGTCGACCGCGAGGAGCTCGTCGAGTTCCACGTCGACGGCACCGAGGGCTCCGCGATCGCCGGCCTGCGCAAGGCCCGCGCCCAGCACCGCGTCCACACCCCCAAGCCCGTCTGGAACCCCGACATCGACCAGCCGATCCCGTTCCGGCAGCAGTGGCACGAGGTCCCCGACAACGAGGTCTTCGACAACGGCTTCAAGATCCAGTGGGAGGAGTTCCTGCGGCACGTCGTGGACGACGAGCCGTGGCACCACGACTTCCTCGCCGCCGCCCGCGGCGTGCAGCTGGCCGAGGCCGGCTACCGGTCCGCCCGCGAAGGCCGCCGCATCGAGCTGGAGGACCTGGTCCTGTGACCCGCAAGTTCACCTCACGCGTCATCTACTCCGCGGCCCACGTGGTCGCGGACCCCTTGGCGGACAACGGCCCCGGCCGCCCCGCCCAGGTCGACTGGGACGCCACCATCGCCTACCGCCGGCACCTGTGGGACCTCGGCCTCGGCATCGCCGACGCCATGGACACCGCCCAGCGCGGCATGGGCCTGGACTGGGAGGCCACCAAGCAGCTCATCCGCCGCTCCGCCGAAGCGGCCGGCCCGGACGACCTCCTCGCCTGCGGCGTCGGCACCGACCAGCTCGGCGCCGCACCGACCACCATGGACGAGATCCGCGCGACCTACCTCGAGCAGCTCGGCGTGGTCGAGGACGCCGGCGCGGGCACGATCCTCATGTGCTCCAGGGCCCTCGCCGCGAGTGCGAAGAGCGCCGACGACTACAAGGCGCTCTACGCCGAGCTCCTCTCGGAGGTCAGCGGCAAGGCGATCCTGCACTGGCTCGGCCCGATGTTCGACCCGTCGCTCGAAGGCTACTGGGGCTCCTCGGACCTCGAGGCCGCCGCGGACACGTTCATCGAGATCATCACCGAGAACGCGGCGAAGATCGACGGCATCAAGATGAGCCTCCTCGACGCCGAAGCCGAGATCGCGGTGCGCCGCAGGCTCCCCGAAGGGGTCCGCTGCTACACCGGCGACGACTTCAACTACCCGCGCCTCATCGCCGGCGACGAGTTCGGGCACTCCGACGCGCTCTTGGGCATCTTCGACCCGCTCGCGCCGCTCGCGTCCAAGGCCGTGCAGCGCTTGGACGAAGGCGACATCGCCGGCTTCCACGCGATCCTGGACCCCACGGTCCCGCTGGCGCGCAAGGTCTTCGAGGTTCCCACGTTCAACTACAAGACCGGCGTCGTGTTCCTGGCCTGGCTCTCGGGCCACCAGGACCACTTCAGGATGGTCGGCGGACTGGAATCGGCCCGGTCGATCACGCACCTCGGTGAGATCGTCGACCTCGCCCTCGAAGTGCACCTCTTCCCCGACGAAGCGCTCGCCGTCGACCGCTTCAACGCCCTGCTCAAGGTCGCGGGCCAGCCGAAGCGGACGCTCGCATGAGCATCATGGAGCGGTTCTCCTTCAACCACGCCACCGCGAAGTTCTGGGACCAGCGCGAGGCCGTCGAGGCCTGCGCGCGCACCGGCTCCGGGATCGGCCTGTGGCGCGAACCGGTGCAGGAGATGGGCGTCGAGGCGAGCGCGAAGCTCGTCGAGGACTTCGGCGTCGCCGTCACGAGCCTGTGCCGGGCCGGGTTCTTCACCGACCCGACCGAGGCCGCCCTCGAGGACAACCGCAAGGCGATCGACGAGGCCGCCGCCATCGGCGCGCCGACGCTCGTGCTCGTCTCGGGCCCGATCCAGCCGGGCGGCACCATCGACAGCGCCCGCGAGGGCGTCAAGACCGCACTCGCCGAGCTCGCGCCGTACGCGCTCGAGCAGGGCGTGACGCTCGCGATCGAGCCGCTGCACCCCATGTTCGCCTCCGACCGGTGCGTGGTGACCACGCTCAAGGAGTCGCTCGACCTGGCCGCGCCGTTCGACCCGGCCGCCGTCGGCGTCGTGGTCGACACGTACCACCTCTGGTGGGACCCGGAGGTGTGGAACGGGATCGAGCGGGCCGGCGCCGAAGGGCGCATCGCCTCGTTCCAGCTCGCCGACTGGGTCACCCCGCTCCCGGCGGGGGTCCTCACCGGGCGCGGGCAGCTCGGGGACGGCTGCATCGAGATGCGCCGGTACCTGGACGCGGTGGACGCGACCGGGTTCGACGGCCCGATCGAGGTCGAGCTGTTCAACGACGCGCTCTGGGCCCGCCCGGGCGCGGAGGTCTTCGAAGAGACCAGGGCCGCTTTCGAGCGGGTCCTGACATAGGCGCCGCGGGCGCGGACCGGCAGGTTGGACTGGCCGGACCCCGCGCCCGCGGACGACCCCCCCGGAATGCCGCGGGGGCGGGACCGGTTGGGGTCAAGACCCCGGTCCCGCCCCCGCGGTCGGTTTTTCCAAGCCGTGCGGAGGTTCAGTCGTTGAAGTGGTCGCGGCCGTTGAGGAGGCGCTCGCGGTCCTTTTCGGTGGCGTCGCGGTGGCCGGTGTAGCTCGCGAAGACCACCAGGTTCTCGGTGTAGTCGCCGGTCTCGCGGTCGAAGGCGCCGCCGCAGGTGATCAGGCGCAGGGCCGGCTCGGGCTCGATGCCGAAGACCTCTTCGTACGGCAGGCGCCGCTTCGCGTAGGACTCGATCGCGGTCACCTTGAAGGCGACGACGATCCCGTCCTCCCGGGTGACCTCGATGCGGTCGCCCTTGTCGACTTCTCTGAGCGGGAAGAACACTGCGGGGCCGGAGCGCTCGGTGTCCACGTGCCCTATGAGGACCGTGGGCCCGAACTCGCCGGGCGTGGGACCGGCCTCGAACCAGCCCGCCTCGTGGGGGCGCCACATGCGGGGGACCTCGAAGTTCCCCTCGTAGTCGAGGCCGAGCGCGGTGAGCGGGGCGTGGACGCCGACCGCGTCGATGTCGACGCGGGTCGGCTCCGAGCGGTCGAGCCAGGTGCCGCCCGCGGGGTCGGCGACGGCGAACGGGTCGTCGTGGAACGGGCTCCCGAACTGCGGCATCCGCAGCGAGGGCACCGGGACGACGCTGCCGAGCATGAGCCCGAGGCCCCCGGCGAGCACGAACGAGAGGATGACAGCGGCCACCGGCCGGAACGCGGGTTCCGGCCGGTGGCAGGGTCTTGCGGTTTCAGGTCGTTCCTCGGGCGACGCGTCGCCCGCCGGTTCAGACGGCAGTGACATTGCTGCGGCGCTTGAGCACCCAGAGCCCCGCGGCGGCGATCAGCACCGCGGCGGCGCCCGTCCACAGGACCGCCGTGGCCGCATCGGAGGCCGTCGAGCCGCCGCCGGTGGCGGCGCCAGTCCCCGAAGTCACCGTGAACTTCGTCGAGGCGGTGTCGGAGCCGCAGGTCACCGTCACGGTGTACGTGCCGGGCTTCATCTTCTCCGTGACGGTGAAGCTGCCCTGCGCGTTGTTGTTGTTCTTCGGCAGTTTGAAGCTGGTGTCGGTGTTCTCGACATCGCCCGTCGCGTCCATGTCGCAGTTCGCGGCCAGCACGTCCACCCGGGTGCCGACGGCGCCCGCCGTCGGCGAGAGCGTGACGGTGATGGCCGCGTTCGCAGGAACGGCGCTGGTCAGCACGAGTGCGACGCTGAGGCTCAGCGCGGCGAGCATCCCTCGGATGGGCTGCGTCATTCGCATGGGCACGGTTCCTCCCGAACGGCGCCGGGTCGCGCCCGGCACGTGACGTGTCAATGGCTCACGGTAACGGCTCTTGTGGACGCAGCAGGCGGTTTCAAGGGAAAACCGGCACTACCGGACACGCCTGCGGAGTCGGGAATCGGACAAGCTGCTCCGCGAAGCGGACGGGCAACTCAGTCGCGAAGCGGACGAGCAACTCAGTCGCGAAGCGGACCGGCAACCCAGTCGCGAAGCGGAGGGACAACCCGGCTGCGAAGCGGACCGGCACCTCAGCGGAGCGGACCGGCAATGCCGCCGCGGAGAGGACCGGCGACCGAGCTGCGATGAAGACGGGCGGCCCAGCTGCGAAGCGGACGGGCAATTAAGCCGCGCTTCGCGGCTGCAGGTCTGGAATTAAGCGGCGGCGTCTGCCACGATGAGGGCATGAGGCTTCCCGGGAGCGGTCTGGTCAGCGGTCTCGCCGCGACCGCGCGCACCGCCGCGCGCCGCACGGTCACCAGCCAGTACCCCGAGAACGAACCGGTACTGCCCGAGCGCACCCGGGGCGTGATCGCCCTGCACGAACCGAACTGCACCTCCTGCATGCTGTGCGCCCGCGAATGCCCCGACTGGTGCATCTACATCGACTCGCACAAGGAGACCGTCGAGGTCGAAGGCGCCGCCCGGCCGCGGCAGGTGAACGTCCTCGACCGCTTCGACATCGACTTCTCGCTGTGCATGTACTGCGGGATCTGCGTCGACGTGTGCCCCTTCGACGCCCTCTTCTGGGCCCCCGACTTCGCCTACGCCGAAGGCGACATCCGCAACCTGCTCCACGACAAGGAGCACCTGGGGGAGTGGATGGGCACCGTCCCGGACGCCGCGAAGCCGGACGGTGTCGAGTGACGCTCGCCGACGTCCTGCTCCTGGCGTTCGGGCTCCTCGCGCTCGGTGCCGCGCTCGCCGTCGTGACCACGAAGCGGATCGTGCGGGCCGGACTGTGGCTCGCGGTCGCGTTCGCCGGGATCGCGGGGGCCGCGCTCGTGCTCACCGCCGAGTTCCTCGCGTGGGTGCTCGTCCTCGTCTACGTCGGCGCGATCGTGGTGCTGCTGCTCTTCGCGACCATGCTCACCAGGGCCCCGACCGATCCGGCCGACGACCTCGACCGGGCGAGGCTGCCCGGCGCGCTCATCGCCGGCGGGGTCGGGCTCGGCCTCGCGGCCGTCGTCACCGGCGCCTTCGGCTGGACCAGGGCCGGGACCGCCGACCGCGAGAGCGGCGGGGCCGCCGTCATGGGCGAAGCGGTCTTCGCCGACTGGGTGCTGCCGTTCGAAGTGCTGTCGCTCCTGCTGCTCGCGGCCCTGGTCGGAGCGGTCGTCGTCTCGACCCGGAGCAGCGGCGCCACCGAGCAACAATCACGTAACGAAGGTTTACTAGCCGCGCGGTAAGCTGGCGGCCATGACCTCACCGATATTCGCACTGGCCGACGAGTACATCACCGCGTTCGCCCGGCTGCACCCCATGTTCGCCGGGTCGGCCGGCATCAAGGGCGACTTCGGCGTCGCCACCGATTTCGGCCCCGAGGCCGTCGCCGAGCGGGCCGAGCTCGACCGCGACACGCTCGCGAAGCTCAACGCGCTCACCTCGACCGGCCCCGCCGACGACCTCGCCCGCCTCCACATGGCCGAGCGCCTCGACGTGAGCGTCGCCCAGCACGAGGCCGGCGAATGGCGCCGCGCCCTGCGCGTGCCCTACGGCATGCTCCAGAGCCTGGTGAGCTATGTGGACCTGACGCCGCGCCGCACCGAGAACGACTGGCGGCTCAACGCCTCGCGGATGCGCGCCATCCCCCAGATGCTCACGACCTGGCGTCAGACCCTCGAGGCCGGGATCGCGGCGGGCCAGACCGTCGCACTCCTCCAGGTCACCGAAGGCGCGAAGCAGGCCCGCCGCAACGCCGAGTCGCGCACCTTCGACAAGCACCTCGCCGCGTACGGCGACGGCCCCCAGGCCCGCGACCTGCGCGAGGCCGCCGAAGCCGCCTACCAGGCGTTCAACGGCATCGCCGACTTCCTGGAGCGCACCTACGCCCCGCACGCCGCCGCGAGCGACGGCGTGGGCGAGGAGCGGTACCTCCTCGCGGCCCGCTCCACCCTCGGCGCGGTCCTCGACCCCCGCGAGGCCTACGACTGGGCCTGGGACGAACTGCACCGCATCGAGGACGAGATGATCGCCGAGGCCGCGGGCATCGCCGCCGCGCACCGGCTCTCCGGCGCCGGGCTCGACGAGGTCATCGCCCACCTCGACGCCACCCAGGCCGTCGACACCCACGAGGCGTACCTGGCCTGGCTCACCGAGAAGCACCAGAGCGCCCTCGAAGCGCTCAACGGCGTCCACTTCGACATCGACCCGCGCCTGATGAACCTCGACGTTCAGATCGTGCACGGCTCCTCCGCCGGCTCGGCCTACTACACCGGCCCCAGCGAGGACCTCTCCCGGCCGGGCCGCACCTGGTGGCCCGTCGCCGAACGCGAGACGTTCCGCACCTGGGGCGAGCTGACCACGGTCTTCCACGAGGGCGTGCCCGGCCACCACCTCCAGATCGGCCAGACCAAGGTCACCGGCGACGGCCTCTCCCGCTTCGCGAAGGTCTTCGGCTCCGTCTCCGGCCACGCCGAGGGCTGGGCCCTGTACGCCGAGCGGCTCTCCGACGAGCTCGGCTGGTTCGCCGACACCGGCACCCGCCTCGGGATGCTCAAGGGCTCGGCCCTGCGGGCCGCCCGCGTCGTGATCGACATCGGCTGGCACCTCGACCTGCCGCTGCCCGCCGCCGAGGCCAAGCTCCACGGCGAGCGCTGGAACTTCGACGTCGCGCTCGACGTGCTCAAGACCCGCGGCCGCATCGCCGAGCACCGCGCCTACCCGGAGATCGTCCGCTACGCGGGCTGGCCCGGCCAGGCCATCTGCTACAAGCTCGGCGAACGCGCCTGGGTCGACGCCCGCGCCGAGGCCCAGGCCGCCGCCGGAGCGGCCTTCGACCTGAAGGCCTGGCACACCAGGGCCCTCAACCTCGGCCCGATCGGCCTCGACAACCTCGCCTCGGTGCTGCGCGGGTAGTCGGTATCCACGCATGAGCAACGGGCCCGAGGCGAAAGCCTCGGGCCCGTTCCGGTGCGCGACTTCGTCACGCTCACAAGACCACTGTTCTTTGCTCTAGGACCAGCGCTCGGCCATCTCCGATGCGGCCCGGTCGATCTCCTCGCCCAGCTGGCGCAGGTGCTCCTTCTCGAGCTCGGCGAGGCTCGCGGTGAGGCGGTCGGCCCGGTCCGCGCCCGGCAGCCGCAGCAGCCAGTTGCGGGCGATCACGGCCTGGCGGTACCGGTCGAGCAGGCGCTCGAGGTCCGCCATCGGCGCCACGACGTCCATGGCGACCTGCCCGAGCGCGGGCGCGGCGGCTTCGGCGAGGTAGTGCGCCTCCCGCGCCGCGATGCGCGTCTCGTCCCGCGCGAGCACGAGGTCGGTGGCGTGGCTGAGCCGCCCGTAGGTGTCGAGCAGGTGCGTCCTGGCCTGCGACAGGACGCCCATGAGCGAGGACGCGGGCTTGTCGCCGTCCCGGCTGAGCCGGGCGTGCTCGGTGAAGAGCCGCACCTGGCTGAGCAGGACCGCGACCCAGGTCTGGGAGGCGATCCCCTCGGTCTGGCGGTAGGACTCGCGCATCTCGTATTCAAGGGCCGCATACCATTTCGGGTGCTCAGAGGCCTCGAGCGCGAGCTGGTCGAAGCGGTCGGAGAAGTGGACGCGGAGCTTCTCGAGGTCCTCGGTGTGCTTGAGCGCTTCGAGCAGGTGGTCGAGTTCCTGGCTGCGCGGCGGCGTCTCGGTGAACAGGTGCGCGTACCCGCGGATCACGGTGCGCAGCTGGTGGATGGTGACGCGGACGGTCCCGGCGGAGCCGGGCGCCTGGCGCTCGAAGGCCGCGATGGCGCGGTTGAGCGCGTCGACGTGATCGGAGATGTAGGTCTGGACGACGACGCCGGCGCGTGTCGACGCCGTCATCGGCTGCGGGCCGGCTTTTGCCGGCGCTGCGGGTGCTGACATGGCTCCTCCCCCCGGAAGACCTGCTGGTTCAAGTATTCCAGGAGGCCTCCGGAGGGAGGAGTCGAAGCGGCGATTATGTCGACGAACGTTCAGGTTCCAGCCCTGCGCGCGTCGCCTTCACGAATCACCGCGTTGTCACGCGGGCATGCACTCCATGGCCGGCATCGTCGACAGGTTGCCGCTGACATTGAAGCCGAAGCTCGCCGTCCCGCCCGATGCGATGGTCGCGTTCCAGCCGGACGGTCCGGCCATCTGCATATCGCCCATCGTGGTGATCGTGGTGTTCCACGAGTCCCGGATGGTGACGCCGGAGTTCGGCGCCCACAGCCAGTGGATCATCCAGTCGCTCATGGTCGAGGCGCTGGTGTTCTTGACGGTGATGTTGACCGTCGCGCCGCCGCTCCACGAGTAGATGGAGGCGGTGGCGGTGCAGGCGCCCGTCGGGCCGCCGGTCGGTCCGCCCGTGGGGGTCTCGGTCTCGGTCGGCGGGTCGACGACGCCGCCGTCGTTGCCCGGCAGGTTCGCGCCCGGGCGGATGCCGGTGACCTCGCCGTTGCCGCCGTCGAAGACGACGTCGGAGCAGGCGTAGAAGTTCTCGGTCGAGTCCGAGCGCACCCAGTGCGTGAAGACCACGTGGTAACCGGACTTCTGCGGCAGCTTCAGGTTCGCGTAGTAGTAGTGGTCGTCGCTCCCGGGCCCGCCGTTGGAGGCCGGGTTCGTGAAGGTCTGGAACTTCTCGAGGTCGTCCCAGGCGAGCGGCTGGTTCGGGTCCCACCCGTCCTTGGTGATGTAGAGGTCGAACTTGCCGGGGTGGTGGGCCCAGTTGTTGTAGCGCCACTCGACGTTCGCGCCGGCGGTCACGTGGGTCTTCGGCCAGTTGCCCGGCTCGTTGAACGCCGAGAAGTCGTACGGGCCGCGGCCCCCGCCGTCGCAGATCTGCCCGTCGGGGATGTAGCCGACGGTCTTGCCCGCGCCGTTGGAGTCGAGGTTCCCGAACCAGTTGTAGAACGGGGTGGACCCGCCCTGGTCGAGGGCGGCCTGGCAGGCTTCGTTGTAGGGGTCGAGCTGGCCGCCCCCGCTGAGGCCGTCGAAGTAGCAGAAGTACTGGCGCGAGCCCGGGAAGACCGTGGCGCCGTGGGCTTCGGCCTCGTCTCTGCTGAAGAGCCCCGTGATGGTCATGGCCGTTACTGCGGCCAGGACCATTGACATGACGGCGGCGATTCTGCGGCGTCTGCCGCCGAGCGCCGACGTGGCGGTGGTGGACATGGAATTACTCCTCTGCCGGACATGGAGCGCTCCCAACCTGGCCCTCGAAGAGCCAGCGCGATCTTGTGGACTGCTGCTGACGATATCGTGATATTCGAGTGTATCTATATCACTTGGTGGAACGCAACGGTATCCGGCCGCCCGGCAAGGAACGATTCGATTCGCGGACGCGCGGATACACTCGGCTCCATGGACACCGGAGACACCGCCCCCGCATTCACCCTCGACGACGAGACGGGGACGCCCCGCAGCCTCGACGAGCTCCTCGAGAACGGCCCCGTCGTGCTCTTCTTCTACCCGCAGGCGATGACACCGGGCTGCACCGCCGAGGCCTGCCACTTCCGCGACCTCGCCGCCGACTTCGAGGCTGCCGGCGCCACCCCGGTCGGCATCTCCAACGACACGGTCGACCGCCAGGCCGCGTTCGCCGCCAAGCACTCCTTCGGCTACCCGCTCCTGTCCGACCCGGAGGGGAAGATCGCCGAGGCCTTCGACGTGCGCCGCAAGCTCGGCATCATCGCCACCAAGCGCAAGACCTTCGTCATCGGCGAGGGCCGCGTCATCCTCGGTGCGTTCAAGAGCGAGCTGAACATGAACGCCCACGCGGACAAAGCCCTCGAGCTGCTGAAGAACCGGTAAGCGAAGAGGCGGCCCTAGGGCCGCCTCAATCGCAACGCTCAGGTGTTGCGGTGCTTCAGTTTTAGGTCGCAAGCTCCCAGCCGTGGCTCAGATGCCAGTCGCAGGCTCGCGAGCCTCAGATTCCGTTCACAAGTTCTCGGCAGAGCCTCAGACTCCGGTCGCAAGCTCCCGGCAGAGCCTCAGATTCCGCTCGCAAGCTCGCGGCAGAGCCTCAGATTCCGCTCGCAAGCTCCCGGAATGCCTTCCCCCGGTGGGAGATCGCGTTCTTCTCCGCCGCGGTGAGCTCGGCGCTGGTGCGGTCGAAGCCGTCGGGGGTGAAGAGCGGGTCGTAGCCGAAGCCGTTGGCGCCCTTCGGTTCACGTCCCACGGTCCCGTGCATTTCGCCGTGGACCACGAGCTCGCGCCCGTCGGGCCAGACGATCGCGGCGGCGCACACGAACTTCGCGCCGCGCAGGCCGTCAGGGACGTCCGCGAGCTGGTCGAGCAGCAGCGCGTTGTTCGCCGCGTCGTCCTTGGCGCTGCCGGCCCAGCGGGCCGAGAGCACGCCGGGCATCCCGTTGAGGGCGTCAACGGCGAGACCGGAGTCGTCGGCGATCGTCGCGAGCCCGGTGTGCTTGACACCGTCATGGGCCTTGAGCAGCGCGTTCCCTGCGAACGTCAGCTCGGTCTCGGGGGTCTCGGGGTAGTCGGCGACGGCGTTCAGGCCGACGAGCTCGATGTGCGGAGCGGCCTCGGCGAGGATCTCCCGCAGCTCGTCGATCTTCCCGGCGTTGCGGGTGGCGAGCAGGACCCTCATGGCGAGAGCAGGGTCCGGGCCTGGAGGCCGGCGAGTTCCTTGCAGCCCTTGAGGGCCAGGTCCAGCAGCGAGTCGAGCTCGGCGCGGTTGAACACCGCCTCCTCGCCCGTGCCCTGGACCTCGACGAAGTCGCCTTCGCCGGTGCAGACCACGTTCATGTCGACCGAAGCGGCGACGTCCTCCTCGTAAGGAAGGTCGAGCACCGGCACGCCGTTGACCACGCCGACGCTGATCGCCGCGACCGAGGTCGTCAGGATCTTGTCGGGCTTGCGGGCGATCTTCTGCTCCTTGAGCCAGTCCACGGCGTCGTGCAGGGCCACGTAGGCCCCGGTGATCGCGGCTGTGCGGGTCCCGCCGTCCGCCTGCAGCACATCGCAGTCGAGCGTGATCGTGTTCTCGCCGAGGGCTTTGAAGTCGATGCAGGCGCGCAGGGAACGGCCGATGAGACGCGAGATCTCATGGGTCCGGCCGCCGATCTTCCCGCGGATCGACTCGCGGTCGGAGCGCGAGTGCGTGGACCGCGGGAGCATCGAGTACTCGGCGGTCACCCAGCCCTCGCCGGACCCGCGGCGCCAGCGCGGGACGCCGGGCGTCACCGTCGCGGTGCAGAGCACCCGGGTGCGGCCGAATTCAACGAGCACCGAGCCCTCGGGGTGGTCGGTCCAGGAGCGGGTGAACTTCACGGGGCGCAGCTCATCGGCGGCGCGCTTGTCAGGTCGAGTCATCCCCACCAGACTACGGGACCCCTGACGCGTGTGAAACACTAGTTGCTGCCCATCGCCGGACCACCCGGCACGGCACCCGGCGCATCGGCGACGATGCCGCCGGCCACTGCTGGCGCGAGTGGCGACTGATCCTTCCGATCCGCCGCGCCGCGCTGCGCGCGAGTGGCGGAACTGGCAGACGCGCAGGATTTAGGTTCCTGTGTCCTAGGACGTGGGGGTTCGAGTCCCCCCTCGCGCACCAGAGTAATCATGTTTGAACCCAGCCGGACGTACGAAACGTCCGGCTGGTTCTTTTTTGTCCGTTTTTCGCATGTGAACATGTGTGAGAGCGAGGCCCGTGCCTCGTCCCCATGATCCGTAGCTGGCGGCAGCTCGGCTGTCGCCTCGCCGCGAATGGAAGTGGCCGGCTCAGCGCTCGCAAGGTCCTCCAACAGCTCCGGATCAAGGAGCGTAGCGAACGGCTCGGTCATCTCGAAGCGGTCCACGGCGCCGTCTTCGCCGATGTAGAGCTTTTTGAACAGCCCTTGATTAATCAATCTCCGGATGCGTGGGTTGGCTGCGAGGTACTGGTTGGCGCAGTCCTTCGCCATCTCCAGGGCGAGATCCAGCGTGTCCTCCAGGTTCGTGACGTTTCTCGTTGCGTCCGTGATCGCCTGCCGTGCCTCGTCAATGTCCCGCGTGAGCCGGGCCATCTCGCCCTTCATGAGGTCGAGCGGTACCGCACCGGCGTAGTGAGCCTGGATCAGCTTGGCGCGTTGTTCTTCGGCGTCCTTGAGCCGCTTCTCGGCTCGGCGCTTGTTCTGGGCAACCTCTTCGCGCTCGCTTTCGAGCTCCTTCATGACGCCTGCGCGGATCATCTCGGCCCGGTCGGCTGGCAGCCGCAACGAGCGGTAGAAGTCCTCGATGGCGGGCTCGATTTTGTCCAGTCGTACGTATTTGCGGGTGCAGGGCTGGCGCTTGGTCAGGTGCGACAGGCAGACGTAGTACACGTAGACGCCACCGGACTTGCCGGTGTTCTCGGAGTAGATGAGGCGTGCGCCGCACTCACCGCAGAAGATCGTGCCCTTGAGGTAGTGCGGGTGCTTGCGCTCCTTCTCCCCGGTGAGGCGATGGGCTGAAAGCACGTCTTGGACGCGCAGCCACGTCTCGCTGCTCACTAGTGGCTCGTGCTTGCCTTCGTGGTAGATACCTCGATAGGGGACGACCCCCATGTAGTAGGGGTTGCGCAGCATGTGGTGGACGCCGTTGATGGTGAGTGGCTTCGCGGTGCGCTTGCGGGTGGCGCGAGTCCGCAGCCCTTGGGCGTTGAGCGCGTCGACCAGTTGCCGGATGGCCCAGTCGCCAAGGGCATACTGCTCGAACGCCCAGCGCACCAGCGGCCCGCGCTCGGGGTCAACGATGATCGTGCGGATGTCCGCCCCGTCCCGAAACTCGCGGTGGTTGAGGTACCCGATCGGCGCTCGGTACGGCGTGCCTCCGGCTTTAGCCTTGCCGTCCATACCCTTGAGGACTTCCACGGCGAGGTTGTCCGAGTGGTACTGCGCCACGTCGGCCATCATGTTGTAAAGCAGTCGCCCTGCAGGCGTCTCGTCCACCGGCTCAGACACCGAGATGAGCTTGGCCCCCGCCCGAGCAATCGCGGCGTTTATCTCCACGTCGTCCGCTCGGTTGCGAGCGAGCTGGTCGATCTTGTGCACGACGACGTTCGATTCGGCGAGACTTCAACTCGCGCAACATCTTCTGGAGGAGCGGGCGGTTGGCGGACTTGGCTGACTCACCAGCGTCCACGTACTCCTCGACCAGGATGCCACCGAGCTGTCGCACCTTGAGCAGGCATGCCTCACGCTGCGCCGGGATCGAGTAGCCCTCCATCTCGCCCCCGACGCGGGCCTGTTCCTCGGTGCTCACCCGCAGGTAGATGACGATTCGGAGCACGTGGTCAAGCGACGGCGGCTCCTCACCTTGTAGCTCGCGAACCAGTGAACCGAGGCCGCCGGAGGGGTCGTTGAGCTGTTCGATAAGCAGCTCGCGCTTGCCCTGGTATCGAGCGGTTCTGGTGTTCCGAATGCGGGTGCTCTCCGCGATTCCGGTGAGATCAAGATCCATTCCTTGATCCGTGTACGACGATTCTTCTTTCATGCCGATTCTCCTTTCTCTCACGAGAACGCGTCTATCCGCGTCTCAGTCCAGGCAGGGTACACCTGGGAAAACGTCCCCGCCAGACACGATTTTGTTCATATAAATACATTCCCATGTATTTATTATTTCAGCCTTTTCGACTCTTGGGAGCTGTGGATTTGACAGCTTTCAATCGAGTCGTGGGCTATAGTTCCGCCATGAGCAACTCACCCATCATGTCGAACGTGACGTATCGGTCCCTAGTTCTAATTTCGGCACTAAATGACGTAGGTCACGAGCCCCATCCGCTCGCAATCGACGGCTACTCTTCCACTCCGATGCCATCAGACGAGAAATACGAGTCCTCAATCGAGAGAATGCAGAGACTCATGATGTACCGTCGTGAGCCGGAGCAAGTCGTCGACTTCTTCTTGAATTCTGGTTGGGTCGCGCATGGTGATAATGGATTGATAATTACTGATCTTGGTCGCCACGTTCTACAAGCCCATCGGATGCTCACTGGCATCTCGGATGAGGCCACGCAAGTTTGCGAAGTTCTCAACTCCTCAGAAGATGAGAGTGGCCTCCCTGTCACCCAGCTAACTCGATTCACAAGCGAAGCTGGAGCGGGCCTACTTGTCGACCCCTATTTTCTTCCAGACATGCTTCCGTGGCTTCTTCGGAGCACCAAAATTACAAGAGTCCTGGTCAAGGAACCGAAGCACCCGCCGAAGAAGAAGGCGGGACCGATCCAACTGCTTGCTTCCGCATTGCATGATCTTCAGGCTGAGGTGAAGGACCGATTGGAAGTGAGGTATTCCACGAGCACTAACCTGCATGACCGTTGCATAATCAGCGAGGATAAAACAGTCTCCCTTCTAGGGACTTCGCTTACGGGTATTCATAGTCATCTCACCGTGATCTACCCTCTACCTTCATCTTTGCAGCGGTCGTACGTCGCTACGATCGAGAAATTCTGGAAGGAAGCTACTTTGATCCAGCCTCAATCGCTTCGGAGCGAATCGAACACAGTCGAAGCGCCGTCCGGGAAATGAGGGTGAAGAGGGGCTAGCACGCCACTCTTCACCCCTGACCTGAGCAGAAAGTTCTAGCTCTGGTTGCTCTTGCGACGAGGCGTCGTCTTCGCCTCTGCGCTCGCCGGAGTCTCAGACCCGAACAGCGCCTGGATGGCGTCGCGCCGGGCCGCCGCCTCGCGCTCGATCTCCTCGAGCGCAGCAGCGGCACGAGCGGCGAAGTCGCCTTCGGCACGCTTGCGGGCTACGTACTCCTCGACCGCGCGCCGCAGGGCATCGGCGAGGGACAGCCCGTCCAGCTGGGCCACCAGCGTGAACTGCGCGTGCAGTTCATCCGGCAGCTTGATGCCTAGCGTCTTGATGCCCGAACTCTTGGGCTCCATAACGCTCCTCCTCGGTGTGGTGCGGCTGGCCATCTCCCTGTAGAGATGACGATTCTCAGCCGCAGGCCCCCGACGAGCCCCTGAACACCTCACGGGTCGCAGCCCTCCCGCTCGGTAGCTGAGCGATGCTCGGCCCGCCACTCCGCCAAGCGCTGTCGAGCCAGCGCGACGTACACCGGGTTAAGCTCACAGCCGATCCAGTCCCGCCCGTGCATCTCCGCAGCCAGCGCCACCGTCCCCGAGCCCATGAACGGATCGAGCACCACGCCCGGCACCGTCTCCGCATCGCACGTGCAACCTGGGCGAAGTTCGCCGAGCTGTGGCGGCTGCCGGTCGCGATCCACCTTGGCTCGCAGCCAGGGTGTGCCGCATTCCGCGCACACCTTCTCGGGGCACGTTGCGAGTAGCGGCGTCTCCACCAGTCCCAGCGGGAAGGTGGCGAAGTGCTCGCCTCGATAGGCCGCAGTGGACAGTTGCCAGACGTCGCCGGGGTTCTTGCCCAAGGGATGCGACACCTTGCCCGCGCCCTTCATGCGGTTGAGCCCGCGGTTGTCATCGACGCCGCCACCCTCCGGCAGCGCCTCCTCGGGCAAGTAGCGGTAACCCTCGACGTCGGTCCGGCGGCCGGCCCGAGAACGAGGTGGAACTCGAACAGCGTCGAGGTCGAAGAAGTAGTGCCGTGATCGCACCAGGAGGAACAGCACCTCGTATCCGCAGCTGAAGCGGTCAGCCACGCTCGATGGAATGGGGTTGGTCTTGGCCCAGATGATCTGGTTGCGCATGATCCAGCCGTCCTCGGCCAGCACCAGAGCCAAGCGCTGCGGCCCAAGCAGCAGGCCCTTCGGGGGTGCACCTTGCCGGACGTGGTTGCTGTAGCCGTCGCCGACGTTCAACCACAGGGCGCCGCCCGGTTTGAGAACGCGGGCGAGTCGGCGGCAGATATCCACGAGTGCGCGTACCCAGCCGTCCACGTCGCTCTCCAAGCCGATCTGCTCCGGGTGGCCGTAGTCGCGAAGAGCGAAGTAGGGCGGGCTGGTGATCGCGCAGTCCACACTGTTCGCGGGCAGATCGGCCAACCGTTCGCGTGCGTCACCGAGGAGGATGCGCCTCAGCGGGAGATGGTCGGGGCCGAGGTTCATTGTTCGCCTCCTTCGGCGCTAAGCAGATGGATGGTTTCGCTGAGCAGAGCGACGCGGAACAGCGCTTGGGTTTCATGCGGTAGTCGCCGGATTACCTCGGAGAGCTGGTCGGCGCGTCGTGTGGCCTCGGCCAGCCACAGCACCACTGGGAAGACATCGTGTGCCTGCTGCTCGATGCCGCTGCGCCAGTAAGCGATGTAGGACTGGCACTTCTTGGTGAGCGTCGGAGTGCTCTCGGTGCCCATGTCGACCTCGATGAAGACCGACAGTTCAACGGCTCGCACGCCAAGACGGAGCGCTGCATCAGGTTTGAGGGTCACGACGCCACCGGCAGCCCCCGGGAACCGACGCCAACATGTCGGTTCAGGCTGGAACTCCAGAAGGTCCACACGACCGTCTCGATCCGCCTCGACCAGCTGGACAAACAACTCCGAGACGGCCAGCACGTGCCGCTGGTGGGGCGGACTGGTCTCCCATACCCGTCGCCGCTTCTTGCCGGTCGGGCCATCAACCTCCAGCACAGCTTGCCCGTAGCCGGACAGCCCGTAGATGAACCCTGCCGATCCAGCTCGCACGCCGCCGACGCGTTGGCCAAGACGCACCACGACGTTGAGCTCGCTCAACCGCTGAAGCAAAGCCCGTGTCCGCCGCGCCTGCGTCGCCCTCGACCCGCCCGCTACGTGAAGTCGCGCGATCTGAGCACCAGTAAGGAGTCGCAACTTGTGAAGCGAACGCAGGACTGCGAAGTCTCGTTCGCTGAGTTTCTGTCGCAGCCGCTCCACCCGGCCGCGCGCGGGACGAGTCGTCGGAGAGTGCTCACCAGACGGCTCAAGAGTCGTTGTGTCCTGTGAGCTGATTTCGCACGTCGGGGCCACCCCTTGCTCAGCGCGATCGGCAGTCCGACCGGTAGCCCCAGTTTCACCCCTGTAGGTAGGCCAATCGGTCATGCCGACCTCCTTGGCTTCGTCCCGATGGGACCGACAGGCGGCAGGTCACCGCCTTCCCAACGTTCAAGTTGCGCGCGGTCCAGCTCGGCACCGTCGACACCGTAGCGCGACTCGCTCTCGTGCTGGACTTCATCCGGGTCGCTCACCCACGGGGGGAGCGGCTGGGTCTTCACCGAGAATGGCGCGGTGGGGTGACGATCAAGAAGAAGCTGTGCACACGCCTCGAAGGCACGCAGGCGCAAGAGGTCGTCGCCCGTGAGGTCACCACCGAGCGACGCGGCTAGCGCCTTGGCGTCCTCAGCTGCGGGTCGGAAGGTCACGCGTGATCGGGCGTTAGCGAGGACTGCGGCCCTCGGATTCAGACTGAGCTGGTTCAGATGCTGATGCGCCAGCGTCCATCCGACCCCCAGCCCTCGGGACTGCGCGAGCGCGTCCCCGAAGTCGAGGCCGCCAGAGAGTCGCAGGTAATCCTGGAACTCGTCAACGACCATCATCACCTCATGCCGCTTCTCCTGCGGTACAGCCGCGCGCCGCTGCGCCGCCGACCAAACTTGGCTCAGCAGCAGCGCACCCAGCAAGTTCGCCGCAGGCGATCCGAGGAGTCCACGGTTAAGGTTCACCAACACGATCCGACGCTTGGTGAACAACTCTTCCAGGTCGAACTTCGGTGCAGTCTGGCCGAGCATTCGGCGGGTGGTCTCGCGGCTCGTGAGTGCTCGCAACTTGTTCAGCAGCGGCGCGATCACCTGGGCGCGTTCACCTTCCGAGAGTCCGTCGAACCAGGCGAAGAACGGGCCGAGAGTGAGCGGGTCACCAACTTCTGCGAGTGCCCGTCGCCGGAACGCTGGGTTGGTCAGCAGCATGGGCACGTCGCAGATGGTGCCGTCTTTGAGTCGGCTCACCGCGACCAGCGCATGCAGCGCCACGTCGGTGGTGCGCGGCCCGAAGTTCGGCCCGTGCATCTCCGCAAGCAGATGGACGATCTGATCCGCCCGTCGCTCTGCACCTGAGTGATCCCCACCAAGCACGTTGATCCCCACGCTGCGCTCGCCCGCAGGGTCGATTACTACGACGTCTTTACGGCGATGCTCAGGAATCCGCGCGAGCAAGTCACGCACCAGATCGCCACGAGGCTCAACCACGAGCACCGAGCGCCCAGCTTCGATGTCGGCTAGAGAAAGCCCACACAGGAGTGTGGACTTGCCCGAACCTGTCGGCCCGATGACGTGCAGATGATGCAGGCTCGTCGCAGGCGGTACGACCACCAGCCGGCCCCGCTGCCCAGGGTGCAGACTCTCGCCGAGCGTCCGGTGGTGAGTGGCCTTCCGATCGTCTTCGTTTGTCAGGAGCTTGTTCGGCACCTCCGAGATGTGCCCGCCGATCACTGGCAGCGTCTCCGGCAGCCTGTCCTGAACCGGCCAGCCCAGAAGCGCCGCCAGCTCGGCAGCGTTGAGAACGCAGGACCAGCTGACCACCGGCGAGACCGCATGGTGCTGCCGCAGCGCCCTGGCCGCGGTCGGCCGGCTGAAAGTGAGCGCGGCATGTTGGCTGTTCGCCAGTTTGAGTGCACTACCGATACGCCCGATGATCGCTCGCGCTCGCTGAGGGTTTCGAGCCATCGCCCCGATCCGTCCTTGAGCAGCGAACAGGGCTTCCGAAGATTTCTGCTGCCACGAGCGTTGGGCTCGGGCGTCCGACGTCGAAGGAGCCCGCAGTCCCAACGACTCCGCCAGGTTCAGCGGCCCCGATGGTTGGGTGCGGCCCTGGGACGGACCGAGCACCCATTGCAGGCAGGCCGTCTCATCCCCGGTGAGTTGGGCGAGAACCTCGGTCAACTGCGCGCTGGTGCCTCCGGCCGTATCCAGTCGAAGCGGAGCGGCCAGACTTGAAAGCCGGACGTCCGCAGCAAGCGAGAGCGGCCGACGAATCTCCGGCGAAACCGGAGCCATGCCAAGACGTGGCAGGTGGGCATGGAAGGTTTCGGCTACATGCCCAAGTACACGGGCATCTACCCCAAGCCGCCAGCCGAGGCGTTCACCTTCGCCCCAGAGTTCCAGGACGACCGGCGGCGTTGTGTGAAGCCACCCGACGCGCGGCCGATGGGCGAGCGGACGAAGGAGGGTCGTCACGGTCTCGAGATCGAGATCCCGCGGCGGGGTGAGGTCGAACCAGCGCAGCTCACTCATTGCGCGGCTCCCGGGTCCTCGGGCTCGGAGCGCGGTCGAACGCTCTCCTCCCCGGGCGGCAGCTCCTGGTGATGCTGCGCTTGGATCTCGATGCGTGCCAGCTCCAAACAGGCGCGGGCCAGCTTCCTGATCTCTGGTCGTTCCCGTTCCTCCCCTGTGACGTGTACTGGTCCCGTTGATTCTTTGCTCATAGGCGACCTCCTCTCCTTGTGACGTTGTTGATGACGCTTCGGGAAAAGCCAGTCGCTCGAGAGTCTTTGGGGCACCACGAACACACCCCACATGAAGGCTCAGGGGTGCATCGGCGAGACCCGGGAACGACCAGCAGACGTGACGCGAGGGGCGATCTCTGCGCTGGTGATGCCGGACGAATTCCGTCCCGAGCGCCCAGGCCCTCGCTACATTTCTTATTGTGAGCCTTGACAACTCGGCGGTAAAGGGACTTGGCAGCTTTCACAACACCGATCGGCAGGCTCCTACCACAGTATTGTCCACAACGGAAACTCAGCTGAACCACCGCCGGAATATCAGCAGGTAGACGATGCCAACCGCCAGCAGCGCGATCAACACCGGCACCAGCGGGCGCAGGATCTCCCATACCATGCGGGCCGCGAACGCTACTGCAACCACCACGAGCACCCACCCAAGGACGCGGCCGGCGGGCGGCACCTTCGGCCTCTCGCTCATCCCGGCATCACCACGGGGCTGCACCTGATGCATTTCACCTCGTATACTTCCTTCCACGAGAAGTGGGCACGTACGCGGCGCGCACCTGCCCACTGGTTCCTAGTCCTTCTCTTCTGCGGCGGACGCCCGACGACGCCGCTTCGGCCCGCTGAAGGCCTCGTTCAACTCGTGGTCGCGGTGAAGCTCGCTCCCGAGCTCCTGCATCTGCGCTTCACGTTCGCTGCGCTCGTGGTCCTCGCGCTTGCCGACGATCTGCTTCCGAGTACGCCTCGGCACATGACTCCTCCTAAGTGAGTGTGGTTGAGCTTGGTGACCGGCCGCCCCAGATCGAGGCGGCCGGAGATGGAAGGACGAGTTACGTGATGTCCCCGAACTTGTCCCGCTGCGCCTTGATGGCCTCGTCCCGCATCAGGTTTCGCGCCCGCCAGAACGCGAGGTGAACCCGCTGCGATTGCTCTAGCGCCTGCCACCGTTCCTCGAGGACGGCTTCACGAGCACCAAGCTCGCGCTCCCTCTCCTCGTGCCAGTACTGGTGCAGGATCCATCCGTCTACGACACCGCCGAGAATGAGGATGAGGACCAGCACCACGATGAAGGTGGTCACGGGTGACCGACCTCGTTCGCGACGGCGATGGCGAAGGCATCGACGATGGCCTTGTACCGGGCTTCGCCCAGCGGCGCGGCCTGGATGTACAGGGCCTCTTCGTTGCTCAGCGCCGCCGTGCTGGCGAGCGCCACATGGGCGACGAGAGCGCGGCCATCGACGCGGGCAGCCCGCACGACGGCGGCGCCCTGCTCACGGTCTACTTCACGCGCGACCTCCCTCTTGAGGCGGGAGGTCTGCCCGTCTCCGCGTAGCGACGCAAGGGCGTCACCGAGGCGTGGACTCAGCTCTGACATTTCTTGCTCCTCTCGTTTGAGTGCGTGATTCCTTTATCCACGCCTCTTTAAGGAGCGTCAAAAATGTCCCTGGTATGTCCCTGTACCACCTGCAAAGACAGTCGTAGGACAGGTGGAGGACAGCAAATCGACGGTCCGAGGACAAGAGAAAGCCCGCTCGATGAGCGGGCAGGCTGGCCTGTGGCTTGTGAACTAGTGATTCGGTGCGGTCGTCTTGCTTTGTGAGTCGTACGTGATCCGCTCGAACCAATACGGCTCAAGGATTCGATGATCGAAACCATCCTCGCCGAAGACGGAATCCACGGTTCGGGGAATGATGCGGCCCTGTCCGGCGACGTAGTACAAGAGCTCGGGGTCCCCAGCCCACGCCTCGGTGATTGCGATGATGGTCTCCAGGAACATCTCCCGGCTGCCGCAGCAGATGCGCAGACCCTCGCCCTCAGTCAGCCATGCGGCGATGTAGTCGGCGAGACATAGGTCGCCGGTGATCCTGGCGTCGAGAGAGCCGTCCTCGTTGAGCCCAAGACCGTCGAATCCGACGACGAAGTCTTGAAACGACTGGGCTGCGGCTTCACCTAGATTTCTCACTGCGGCCTCCTTTGACGTAGAAGGCCAGCCTGTACTTACTTATGCCTGATTAGGGTATTTATGTCAAGGTGACCGTTATCTGAATTGGCACGAGGTTGCTCTAGCCAGGAGGACCGTCCGTGAGGTATTGATTACCTCAGGCACGTACTCAAAGGAGCTTCGGGGGATGTCTGTAGACGGACAAGCCGCAGACCGTGAACCAACCGCTGTCGACAACCTGCGCGGTCTCGCAGCTGTCGGCGTCACTCCAACTTCGCTACACGGGTGTCAGGCGCTCGCCAAGGTCATTCTGGATGAGCTTGGCGTGTCTGCGATCGTGGTACCGGAGCATGGCCTGACGGGTTGGCAGGCAACGCTTGTCAGGGAGGTGCTCACCCAGGTGATTGGTGAGCAACAAGAGACGGCGTTCAACCGGCGCGCCGACATACGTAAGTCGCGCCAGAGCTTGGACGACTGCTTCAAGGTTGCGGCAGCCGGTGAGCTACTGGGGATCTCAGACGAAGATCGCTTCATCCAATTGAGGACGCACCTTGAAATGCAGAACGCCACATGGCGATGGTCAGAGCTGATCGAGAAGGACGACAACCAGGGCGAACGCAACCATCGACGACTGCGAGCGTCACTGTGGCTGGCGGCAGCCTCGGCGAAAACTGGGGAGCGTCGCGAGGACGAGTGTGTCCTTGCGCTGTTGTCTGCGGTCAAGGTCTACGTGGCACGCCCTGAAGTCCGGGAGACGCTGAGCTCAAGGTATGCGCGCCACTGGGAAGCCCAACCTGCACCGGTCCAGCCGCCGCCTCCCGAAGTACCGACCCCGATGCCCCCGCCGGCTGCGTCACCTTCGAACTTGGCGCGGTCGTCTGGTTGGCCGAAAAATCGAGTCGTCATTACCGCCTTGATCTTGGCCCTCGCGGTGGGACTCTCCGCATTCGCGGGCAAGTTGCTGGCGGACAGCGCTAGCTCAGACACCGGTTCTGAGACTCCCGGCGAAGGGGATGACTCAGCGGTCGTGCCAGCTTCGACCCAGTACGAGGTCGCCTACACCTACGGCGTAGGAGCGATCACCAACGCCGGACCTTCACGGGATGCCGTGCCGGGTGAAGCGCTGCCGGAGGGTGAGGACCTCAACATCGTTTGCCAGGAGCGCAACGGAGAGGTCATGACCGCAGAGGAGTTCGCAGATGGTGAGGTGTCACCTCGGTACGACGAGGACTGGCCAGTCTGGAACAAGCTCGATAATGGCTACTGGATTCCAGACATCTTCGTGAACACCCCGAAGGTGCCGGGTGATGATCCGCCAGAAAGGATCGCACTCTGCGAGGATTAGCTTCGGCCTACTGTCGAACACCCCAGGGGTAATGAAATGAATCGCCCAATTTCTCGGAGCGTCATGGTAGTGGAATTGCCTTTACGAAGACGAGTAGGTGGAGATATCCAGGAGATTTTCACCTTGGCGTCAGGCCATTCGTCGGGATCCCAACTTATTGAAACTCGGACGCTTGCTCCGGGCTCGATCAGAGCAACAACAGGAATTTTTCCAGCACGAGCGAGAGGATGACCTTTTTGCTCTTCGGTTGCCTTCGCCTCGCAATTGATTCCTGTGAGTGAAACTTGAAACGCCCTCCCGTCGCCAACGTTGTTGAGTCTTCCGAGGATTGTCGGCTTCTCTCCGCGTCGGATACTTTCCTCGTCAGCCGAGACAGCCTCCCCATGGATGATCCAGTCGGGTTCGGGCCGCTCCCTCCTACGAAGCCAGAGCACCCATGACGTCGAGATCGCGGTGGCGATAGTGGCTGCAGCGGTCGTCGCAGTCCAAAAGAGCATCCAGAACTGAGTTGGGTCCTCCATGTGCTTGTCCTCCGTGGCTGCAGGTATGGGGTTTCTGACAAGTGCGTGCGTTCTAACGAACCGATCCGCTCAAGGGCTGCTTGCCATGGAAAGCTCGTGATCTGCTCTCCACCTTGCTTCGGCTCATGCGGCTCGATCCCAAGTACCGCAACACCTTCGTCGTTCAGCGCAGTCACGGCACGTTGATACGGCGCCCTCCCGGCGAGTGCCGAGTTCACGAACGGCACCACCACCATGGGCACACCGAGTCCAATGCACTCCGAAGCGATGTCCAGCGCGTAGGTGTCCGCAATCCCGGCCCCCAACTTGCAGATCGTGTTAGCCGACGCGGGAGCTATCACCACTGCATCAGCTGGAGGTCGCCCCCGGCGCGGCGTACCTGGCCGGCGGTGCTCCGAAATCACCAGGTTGCCTGAAGCCTCCTCGAGCGCCTGGACGTCCACGAACCCGCGCCCCGCGGGCGTCGTGATCACGTGGCAGTCCCAGCCCTTAGCCTTCGCGGCCGCGATGAACTCACCTGCGTGCGGCGCGGGACCAGCGCCGCAGACGATCAGGTAGACGACCCTGCTCATACGGTCGCCAACTTCTTGGCGAACTCACGGGCGTGAGAGCGAATCGAGGGAGGTGCCGCGCCCTCGATCGTTGTCAGCAATTCAGACACACCCTTTCGTACGCGGACCTCCTGCGGGGCAGTGGCTTCGGCGTAGTACAGCGTGTCCATGGCTCGCTCATACCGACCCCACAAGGCGAACGCTCGCGCTACGTCGATTGCCAGGCTCACTTGGCGCTCCACCAAGTTGATCGAGGTCATGTCGATGTCCCGAGCGATCTCGATTGCCCGGCCAGCGTCGCCAAGGGCAATGGCAATACGGACACGGTGCAGGGAGACGTTCACCCGGTTGAATCCCGTGCCGCGCAGGTTGTCCGCGTCATCAAGCTGCGCGCTCGCGACGTCGGCAGCGTCGAGCAGTTCCGAAGACTTCGCTCGCCTGCCGGCGTCCGCGGCGGCCACGGCTCCTCGTAGGAGCAGCGCGCCTTGGACAGAGAGGTTCACCGGAGTTCGAGCCTCGGATTCAAGCAGGCTCGCTTGCTTGGCCGCGAAGTCGGCCGCGACGTCGGCATATCCGGTGCGCAGCAATACGTGGGTGACCGCTCGGGCGCTCGAGGCCACCGCGATCGGGTCGCCCAAGAGGTTCGCCGATGTCATGGAGCGGTCGGCGGCCAGGGTCGCTAGGGTCTGCTCGGAGTGCTTCAACATGACGCCCGCGACGACTTGATACGCGTTGGCCCGCAGGGCCGCCAAGCGATCTGCGTCCGTCGTTTCGCCCTCCGCCAGGTGCAGTTGTTGCACGAGACCCGGCAGCCGTTCGAGCACCTCGCGGTACTTGCAGGCCTGATACTCCCGCTTGGCGAGAGCAAATCCGCCTTCGAGCGCATCCAGAGTTGCGAGGTCACCGGAGTAGGTCGGTGCCGTGTCGAGCACGACGGCGATCAAGTTTGCGAGACCCGGCATGCGGGTGGTCCCCGTGGCGAGCAGCGCAGCCCACGCGCCGGTACTCGCCAAGAACTCTCTGCGGTTCACCTCGGGCTCCTCGGTCATGGACTGGTCAGCTTGCCCCAGCATGCCTCGCAGCCCAGCATGTTTGCCAAGAAGCGGGCCCGCGTTTAGCGGGTTGTCCAGTTCGGCAGTGGCCTTGTCTCTTTGGCCTTCCACGAGCGGCATGGCTCGAACGAAGAAGCCGTCCGAGTGGAGCACCTCATCAAGCTTCTTGGCGATGTCCAACTGGAGCGAGCGCTGACCGAGTTCGAGCTTGCTGATGAGCGAGGTCGACACGGTCGCCCGAGCTGCTAGCTCAGGCTGATCCAACTCGGCCGCAGTCCGGCGGTGGCGGAGCTCGGCACCGACCCAATGGTCGACGCTCCTCCACGGCTCCAGGGTCTTGAGCGGCTTGGGCACGTCGCCTCCTCGACCGGTCGAATTGGACAAGCGGTCCGGACCGGTCTTGTCCCATTGAGATTCTTGATCGTGATCTTGCCGTGTCCCACACTACAGATACGGCCGCCGTCCCGAAAGCCCACTGACGTGGGAAAACGGGCCGATCCGGCCGTGTCTCGCCGCCCGCGCGGCGGGACGGTCGTCTGGACGTCTCAACTGATCCGGCCGTTGTTCGGTCCGATCGACCCAGCGAGTGGACCGGGTAGCGCCGAGACGCCTAGGGCGACTGTTCACAACTTCATACGGGCCGCTGCCCGGATGTGTGAGAGCGACTGGTCAGCGGCCCGCCATTGCAGCGACACCAGAAGGGCGAACCTCTGATGCCAAATACCAGCCTACGAGTAGTTCCACCAACCGAGCAAGATCAACGCGAGCTGCCCGAGGTCCTGGGCGAGTGGACCACCGAGGGCGGCACCACCTTGTCCCTCGTCGGCAAGGCCAGCGGACAGTACGCCTCCATCTGGATGCAGCGCGACGGTGGCATGCCGCGGAAGATCGGACGGGTCGAACATGCCGGAGGTGTCCTCCGCTCGACCCGATGGGAAGAGCTGTGGCGCCAGCAGACGGCCGGCTGGAAGGAAATCCAGCGCAGCAAGGCTGCGGCTATCCTCGCGGACTGGCATGCAGCACGGTCAGACGCATGACGGTCACCGTCGTCCAGTTCGAGATTCCCATCAGCCAGCAGCCTGAGCGGAAACTTCCGTTCTCGGTGGAGCTGGACGAGACAAACGCGGTGGTGCGCTACCGCGCGAAGCTGTGGGCGAGCGAAGCCGACACCGTGCTCTGGATGATCCACGAACGGGGGCGAATCCGAGAGGTTCGCTGGGTTGAGTACTGGCAACGGATGTGGGCTCCGAATATCCGCATCCAGCTGATCGGGAGGGTTCAGCAGCTGTTGATCAAGCAGCTACAAGAGCCGCACCCCGATCCCTGATCTTTCTTCGCGGGCGAACGCCGAGACTCCTCCGGCCGTCGCTCAACCTCTGAGGCGGAGTTCTGGCGCTGCGGTGGGGCAGCCCTCCGACCTTGGATAGTTCGCCGCGCCTCTGAGTGCTGGCGAGAATGCCCGGTCGCATGGGTGGATGCGGCCGGGCATCCGCCTGCTCTCGGCAGCTGTGTTAGAGACACAGAAACCGTGGAGTCTTCTTAATCCTCGACTAGAGGATGGATGTCTAGCCAAAAGTCGTTTAGTGACCTGTATCTCTTGACGGCCGATGCGTAGCGGAGATATGCCAGCTCATTGTGCTGCAAAAGTTCTTTGAGAGCCTCAGCGGCAATCTGGCCCGTGGTCACGAGTACTTGGTTCTTCAGCTCATCCTGTACCACAAACGCTACCCGGCTACCGAGGCTGCGTAGGTCGGCCTCGGTGCCACAACCCTCGGCCGCCCTGACAATGCTTCGAGCGAGCTTATCCGGTTCGAACTTCTCTCTCGTGTCACCCCGCTTTATCACGATCGCGGGTATGCGGTCCGGCTTCGAGACCGTCGGGTTGCCGCGCTCTTCTTGTAGCCAAGTCGCGAGGTCTCGCAGTCGTCTGAACAACTTGTGTTCACTGGAGGGCCCAAGCAGTGCCAGAGCGTAACGCATGCCCACAATGTCCGCGAGCTCACTTTGGTGAAGTTGCTGCAGCACCAGGTCCCCGATGCGGCTGCTTCGAACTGGTACGTTCGGTGCGTCAGGCTGGAGAAGCTCAACAACCCGATTCACATGCTCGTCGATCTCCCCCGAGGAGAGCAAACCTTCAGGATCAGCTCGAGCGATGGACTTGCGGAGTCTCTCCCGAGCAAACGGCTGCGTTGTGCCGTCGCGATAACGCACCTGAATATAGTCAGCAGTGATTCGCTCGGAAGTAGTGAACTTTTGCCCGCATTTGAGACAAATTCGGGCACGAATCACCTCAGCTTTACTCTTCCTTGTTTCCTTCACTCGCGTTTGCGGGCTTCCGCAGTGCGCACAGGTCATGCCACGATCCTAGGGTGCGCCCGAGACGGTGGGTGAGCGAGCGGCGGGGCTATATCAAGATCAACTTAAGCTTTCTCCTAATTAGCCCGCAGATATGGATTCCTGCGCGCCCTACAGACTATCAAGACGATCCGACGCTACATCTGGCCACAAGACACCTTGCGAGAGTGCGGAATTAGTCGGCATACTAACCTGCATTTCGCAAGCTTAGCCGGGAGCCAGATTTGCCCCTCGAAGAGAACTTCACAGACGGAGCCCGCTCGACCTACAGCCCCGTAACCGACCAAATGTTCGTATGGCACACAATCGACGTACGCCCACTCTTGCCCCCCGGATGGGATGCTGAGCTCGTGCAGATTGCCAGGCGTAGCGCGACTTTTAATGAGATCATCCCCGAGTCGGTAACTTCTCGCGAGGACGAACAAACTACGAATCTTGTGCTGGCGACTGTCGATGGCATAAAACTCCAGGAGGAAGCCCCCTGGCTTCTGGCGCTTTATGAATCAGCGTTTCGAGAGCTCGCATGCCGAGTCGCGGGGTCGAGGGTGCACACTGCCTCTGACACACGAATAAAGGTGAATCTGAATCTCCAGGTCGGCACGGAGATGCGATACGAGGCGCACGTAGATTCGAATCCTCTGCAAGGTCTTCTCTACGTCACTGACCACCCCCCGGGGGCGGGTGGCGAGCTTGTCGTAGCCCAGTGTTATGATGCCAGCGGAATCACCCAAATCGAGGAGAATTCGGCACAAATTTACCCGAAGGCTGGATACTTGGTGCTTTTTGATGCACGTAAGCACGCCCACTATGTGAGGTCTCTGCGGTCCTCTGATGCTGTGCGGGTAGTCGCCGCAATGAACTTTTATACACCAGACTCTCCTGAATCTTCTCGACCCACGGATCTTACAAAGCATCTTTTCGGGGACGATTGAATCACGCTCATAATTCCATTACACTGGTTTTATGAATAGGAAAGGAATATCATGAGGAATATCGTTGTATTCGGCGCAGGAAGGCCCGGCTATGGCCAGGCAACTGCTCTTCGGCTTCAGCAAGATGGATACTCGATACAGGGAACATTCGATAACGACTACGCCGACGAAGGGAACGAATTCGCCGCCCAGAATCCGTCGATGAACCTCATCGAGCTTGATCATTCAGACCTCGGTGCCGTCGAAGAATATCTTGCTTCAATCAAGGGACCTCTTGCGGGCCTTGTAGTCGCTGAGTTCTATTTTGCAATGGAGGACCCTAACAACTTCGATCTCGCCCAGTGGAACCGTAGCCTGGCAGTCAATCTCACTCTTCCGAAACTGGCTTTCCACGGCCTGATCGAAAAGTTTGATACCGCGTCATCCACTGTCTTCGTCACGAGCACCGAAGGCTTCATAGGATCGTTCGGCGCACATGCATACGCATCAACTAAGGCGGCAACGCACAACTTGGTCAAATCATTGGCTAACATCGCGGGTGCCAAGCAAGTCCGAGTTAACGCGGTTGCTGCTGGTTGGATCGGTGGAGTGATGGACACCGATGAAGTATTCAACATGTCACGCCGCATCACTCCTCTTGCAAGACTTGGAGAAGCAAAAGAAATTGCGGGGGTTGTTTCCTTCCTCCTCGGCGGCGACTCAAGTTTCGTTAACGGATCGACCGTGACTGCCGACGGCGGGTACTCCGGCGTAGATACGATCTCGAAGTATGAATTCGACCATGAATTCGAGCAGGACTAGCTTTTCCTCGTAGACCTATTGGCCCGTACCCCTCGCCGCTAGGAATGATATGGAAGGTTTCAGCCATCGCCAGTGGATTATCCTTGCGGCAGAAATAACTGCCACAGGGCTTCTAGGGCTGCTCCTGTTTCTCTTGGACGTAAAGGAGCTTGCTCAAATCACGTGGATAATTGGGTCTTTCCAGATCCTAGCGCGATACACACTCGCGCGTTCAGTCCGCGATGATTTGAAGGCTTTCTCCCAGAGAATCGACACGGAACTTGATACTATTCGTGGTCTTGCAAACGTTGTGGACACTACGGCCCATGCAAAGGCAGATTCATTGCGCCAGCTTTGCGACCTGTATTTCCGCACAATTGAACCAGAGTTTATGCGGGTCAAGGATAGGGTAGTTGAGGACGCCCGAATGGAGCTTGATCGGCTTGCTCATCAAAAGCGATCCGGAACGCTTTTCACAGGAGAATACTACAACTGGCTCCTGCCCATCCTACGCACTGCCACTCCGGATTCCGAAATTTGGGCCATATCAATGATGATGGACTGCGAATGGGACGACTCACCTGAAGAGCGTGAGTTCTTGAACCTAAACGTGGACGCAGTGGCTCGAGGCGTGCGGCTGTCGCGTATTTTTGTGTTCCCTCAAGCTGACTACGACAAGGTGCGAGTACTACCACCTGTCGTGCAGCAATGCGGAGCCGGCCCGTTGAGTAATATCCGATATGTGTTCAGGGAGCGTCTTCAACGCCTTGATCCGCAACTTCTGACCCGAGTTGGAGACGGCCTGATTGCAATCGGAAGTCGAGTTGCATTGATCGATGAACACTCTCACGATGGAACTGCTCGCGGATACGTAACGATGAATAATGCCGAGATTTCGCGATGCCGATCTGATTTCGACAATTTGCTGGCATACTCTGACAAGCTTGAACCTCTGCCCTAGGGAAAATATAGTAAAGCCGCAGATTAGCGAGTGCATTTCAGTTTGAAGTGCCGAATCTACCTAAGCGGCCAACGACTGTGCGGATCGGAAAGCGTGCGTCCGCCTGATTCAAGTCTGTTTCGAACGCCGTCGTATTGCCGACTCGATGGGTGGGGTCGTACACGTATATAAAAAGCCCCTTCGCCTCAGGGAACTTCTGGTACTGAACGATATCGACAAGAAGCTCATCGCGGAGCTTTTTAGCTGAGAGTCCTTGGCGAGTCATCTTGACTTCGATGGCGATCCGCTCTTTCTTGAGCCAAAAATCCATCCTATAGCCCGATCCCGCGAAGCTCGGGGCAGACTCTTCGTCGCGAACATCATCAAACTGCCCCTTCAGAATCAAGGACAGCACATCCTGAACGTCATATTCGTTCTTCATAACCCAGGCATCGTGGCGCCGGGTCTGCTCTCGAAGCTCTCTGAATACCTCGGGGAGTCGACGTCCCATCGCTTCAAGCTGACTCAAGGTCTTCTCGGGCCTGAGAACTTGGAAATCGTCGAGCTCCCGAAGTATGTCGCATTGCTCGCGAATCGGGTTAACGAAACGTGCTGGCAGCTGCTCATGCCAGCTTCCAGAAATGCTTTCAAGGCTCTTCTGGGTCCTGCTTACTCCCGGACGTTTATCGATGCCTTCGAGACACCGACGAATCTTTGGAAACATCATCGAACCCGTATATTCAGCGTCAAATCGTTTCCGCTGCTCGTCGCTGAGGTATCTGACCGCCGCAGCCTTCCACGGTGAGTAGAGCTCCCTCAACCGCTTCGAGTCTTCGTCGGGATCTCCGGGCGATTCGACCATCGCCTCGACCTGCACAACGATGCGTTCCGCCTCTTCAAGCAGTTCGGACACGTCCCATTCCATGCTCACGATTCGATAGTACCGAGCAGGGGTTGTCCGTCCGCTCAGAGCTTTGCCTGTTGGAGATCGCTGCCCCAGGGGCAACGGGGAGCAAGAAAGCCCCGGCTCGTCGGAGCCGGGGCTTTCACAGGAGAATCCTAAGCCTCTTTGAGCACCGTGAGTACCAACTGCGCAACCGCCTCATCCATCCGGTAGGAGCGTCCTACCTTCGTGAACGGCTTCTCCTTGACCCCGTGGGTGTTGCGCACTGCAAACCCAAAGGAGGACATGGACCCCGCGTACGTGTATCCCTCAAGGCCCGAGCGGCGCTGCACCACGTCAACGTCCACAGCCGGCGCATACTCGGCGATAATCCCCAGCACCTTCTTCGCGTTGGGCTGGAGGGCCTTGACATAGCGGTTCATCTTGGTCTTCGTCCAGCCGCCAGGGATCGGAGACGGAGTCGGTTCGTCGTCGATGACTGCTTCCTCGTCGTCGGGCTCGATGAACTCCTCGACGGAGCTCAGCCCGTATGCCCGAGCCACCGACAGTGCCACGTCGTAGGCGATGTCCTCTGTTGTGTCGAATTGGATCTGAATCTTCACTATGAACCTCTTAGTGACTATTCAGCGACCACTGTTAGTCGCTGTGATGACCAGTGTATCACTGAGAGGCACTGAGACTCACTATCGTGGACACGGGAAGGCGAAGGGTCCGTGCTCCACGGCACGGACCCTAGGGCCGTTATTGCTGGTCAAGGAGGCGTTGAGCGGTCGGGTCCGGCCTCGAAAGACCCCCGATAAGGTGCACCATCGAGAGGCCCTGAGCATTCGGGGCCTTTTTCGCTGTCCGCGTCAGTCCGGTTCGGCGCAGAGGACCGGGACGCGTTGGACGAGGTTGTTGGCGAAGCCGCCCCGGTTCCAGGGTTGCTCGAGGGGCTGGGTGCGGCCTTCGGCGTCGGTGGCCCGAGCGCACAGGACGTGGCTGCCGGGGGTGGCCGTCCAGGTGACATGCCAATGGCGCCAAGCCCAACGGTGGTCGGTGGGCGGTTCGAGGTTCGCGGGGCTCCAGGTCCGGCCCTCGTCGGTGCTGACGTCCACGGCGATGATGGGCGCCCGGCCGGACCAGGCGCGGCCTTCGAGCAGCACGTCGCCGGGGCTGACGACGCGGGAGCGGGACATGAAGTCGGGGAAGCCGGGCGGGATCATCAGCGCGCGCGGGGCGATCCGGGTGACCGGCGTGCCCTCCTCGTCCGGTTCCTGCCGGAGCCGGTAGGCCACGGTCTGCTGGAAGCCCGTGAACGGCTCCTCGGCGACGGTGATGTCGCGCAGCCATTTGACGTGCGCCATGCCGTACCAGCCGGGGACGACCAGCCGGAGCGGATGCCCGTGCTGCGGCGGCAGCGGCGCGCCGTTCATCGCGTAGGCGACGAGGACCTCGGGCGTGTGGCCAAGGGCCGTGTCCAGCGGGAGGGCGCGCTGGTAGTCCTGCTCGACGCCGCGCTCCACGCCGTGGTCGGCGCCGGTGAAGACCACGTCGACCGCGCCGTCCCGCACGCCGGCCTCACTGAGCAGTGCCCGCAGGGGCACGCCGGTCCAGTCCGCGGTGCCGACCGCTTCGAGCAGCCACGGCTGGCTCACCGGGCGGGGCGAGAGGAGCGCCCGCCCGTTCCCGGCGCACTCCATGGTGACGCGGGTGGTGACCGGATGGTGCGCCCGGAGCTCGGCCATGCCGAGGCACAGCGGGTGTTCCACGTGGCCGCCCACGGTCAGTTCCCAGGACGTGTCGTCGGGGACGTACGGGATGTCGTAGTGGGTGAGGACGTAGTGCATGCCTGGCGGGGTGAGGCTGTAGCGCAGGCCCTCGAGCGGCAGGCCGTGGTTGCGGGCGGCGAGCGAGAGCTCGTCCGGGCCGATGCCCTCGTCGGGCTCGGCCAGCCGTGCGGGTGAGCTGATGTCCTCGAAGCGGACCACGCCTCGATCGTACTGCTCAGGGGCCCGAAAAGGGCCGTGCTCAGCGCAAAGGCCAGGGCCCTCGCGCTGAGCACGCACGCGGTCAGAGCAGGTCGTTGGCGCAGCGGACGGCCGCCGCGAACGCGGCCGGGTCGGCGTCGCCGGTCGCGCTGACGCGGATCTCGGCGGTCTCTCCGGCGCGGAGGGTGACCATGCCGCGGTCGGGCTTCGCGCTCGGGTGGACGGTGTCGGCGAGGCAGTGCGCGTCGCGCACGAGGGAGGTCGCGGTCAGGCGCAGCAGGACCGTGTCGCCCTCGCCGACCGCTTCGACGCGCAGCGGCTTCGGGTCGAGTCGCTGGTCGACGACCTCGGCGGCGTAGCGGAACGCGGGGGCGAACCCGGAGCCGGGCTCGGCGACGGCGACGAGCGCTTCGGACGCCGGGTCGCCGAACGCGGCGACGTCCGCCGGCACCGCGAGCTGGGCGCTGCCGCGTGCGGGGACGCCGACCTGGAGCACGGCCTCGGCGAGCACGGTGCCGTCGAAGGTCTCGCGGGTCAGGGTGAACGCGCCCGCGTAGTCCTCGCCCGTGTCGTTGACGAGCACGAGGGCCAGGTGGTCGGGCGCGGGCTCGGTGCCCTCCCACGCGTTCGCCTGCGCCGCTTCGGAAGCGCGCGGCTGGAGCGTGGCCAGGCGCGGGGCGTAGGCGTCGCGCAGGGCGTGCCACATGGGCTTGCGGTGCTCGTTGAAGTCCACGGCCGCCCAGGAGACGACGGGCCAGTTGTCGTTGAGCTGCCACAGGATCGTGCCCGTGTTGTGCGGGGTGAGCGAGCGGCAGTGCTCGACGCCGAAGCGGATCGCGTGCGCCTGGTTGAGCTGCGTCGTCCAGTGCCAGTCCTGAATGGACTGCGGGTCGGGGAGGTGGCCCTGCCAGCCCCGTTCGAGCTTCGCGTTGCCCAGGTTCGCCTTCTGGTGCACGAGCATCTGCGGCCCGAACGGGTCGAGCGGCTCGTCGTGCACCACGGCGGTGAGGGTCGACCACGCGGGCGGGGCCTGGAACCCGAACTCAGAGAGGAAGCGCGGCTTGTACTCCGCGTACTTCGTGTAGTCCTCGCGGTTCCACACGTCCCAGATGTGCATGGTCCCGTAGCGCTCGTCGTTGGGGTGCCGGTAGTCCCCGAAGGAGTACGGGCTCGCGGGGGAGTACGGGCGGGTCGGGTCGAGCTCGGCCAGGAGGCCCGGCAGGACCTCGCTGTAGTAGGCGTCGCCCCAGCCGCGCTCGTCGACGCGGTGCGCCCACTCCCAGTCGACCGAGCCCCACGTGTTCTCGTTGTTGCCGTTCCAGAGCACGAGCGAGGGGTGGGGGCTGAGCCTCGTGACGTTCTCGCGGACCTCGGCCTCCACTTCGGACCTGGTCTGCGCGTCCTCGCTGTAGGCGGCGCAGGCGAACGGGAAGTCCTGCCAGACGAGCAGGCCGCGCTCGTCGGCGAGGTCGTAGAACGCATCGGCCTCGTAGATCCCGCCGCCCCACACCCGCAGCAGGTTCATGTTGGCGTCCAACGCGTCCGCGAAGCGGCGCGCGTACCGGTCGGCGTCGATCTCGGTGAGGAACGCGTGGTCAGGGATCCAGTTCGCGCCGCGCACGAGGACGCGTTCGCCGTTGACCCGCAGCAGGAACGGCGCGCCGCCCTCGTCGGGGGCGGTGTCGAGTCCGACGGTGCGGAAGCCGACCCGGCCGCGCCAGGCGGCATCGGCGGTGGCGGCTTCGACGCCGTACAGCGGCTGGTCGCCGTAGCCGACCGGCCACCAGCGGCGCACGTCCGGGACCCGCATCTCCACGATCGCCGAGGACGCGCCGGGCGCGACGGTGCCCGTGGCCCGGCGGGTTCCGCCGTCCGGGTCGGTCACCGTCACGGTGACCGGAACGGGCGCGTCGCCTTGGGCGCGTTCGATGTCGACATGCGCGGTGAGGACGCCGTCATGGCCGCCGCCGACGCGCTCGACCACGTCCACGAGGGGACGGACCGCGGCGACGCGGACGCCGGACCAGGATTCGAGGCCGATCGGCTTCCAGATCCCGGCTCCGGCGACGTCGATGCCCCAGTCCCACCCGAACGAGCAGGCCATCTTCCGGATCTGGTTGTACTCGTGGTGGTTCACGCGGGGCAGCGCGCCGTCGCGCTCGGCGCGGGCCTCGGTCTCGGGCACCGGCGCGGCGAACGCCACGGTGAGCGTGTTGGCGCCTTCGCGGAGCGCCTTGCGCACGTCCCAGCGGTAGCCGCGGTGCTGGTTCTCGGTGCGGCCGATCTCGATCCCGTTGAGCGACACGACGGCGACGGTGTCGAGTCCGTGCGCGACGAGGTCGTGGCGGGCCGAGCCGTCGTCGGTCCAGTCGAACGCCGTGGTGAATCGCCAGGCGGTGTCGCCGATCCACTGCTGCGCGGACTCGTTGTCCCCGTCGAACGGGTCGTCGATCAATCCGGCGCGGACCAGATCCAGGTGGGCCTCACCGGGAACGGCGGCCGGGATGCCGTCCGCGAGCGGCGCGGCGACCGCTTCGGGTGCGCCGGCGGCGAGGTCGGCGGCGGTGAGCGTCCAGCCCTCGTGGAGCGCGCGGAAGGTCGAAGGAAGGTCGGTCATCGCTGGTCCTCTTGGTGTTCGGGTGTCAGGTGGTGCCGGGTCGGCGGTGCGGCGACCGTGGCCAGGAAGACCTCGCCGCTGCCGGTGACCGTCACGGGCGACTCCTCCGGCGTGAGGTACCAGGCGGTACCGGGGGCGAAGTCGGTGCCGACGATCCGGCCGCGGCCGCTGGTCGCGAGTGCGATGGCCGGGCCGTCGAGGCGGATCGAGGCGGGCGCGGTGTCGAGGTCGAGCTGGTAGAGCGCGAAGTCGGGCACGTCCGGGCGGAACAGGCGCACTCCGGGCGCGGGGCGCTCGGGGTCGAGCCGCGGGACCGGCAGCGGGTCGCAGTCGAGCACGCGCAGCAGCTCCGGCACGTCGATGTGCTTGGCGGTGAGGCCGCCGCGCAGCACGTTGTCGGAGGCGGCCATGAGTTCGATGCCGACGCCGTCGAGGTAGGCGTGGATGTTCCCGGCCGGCAGGTACAGCGCCTCGCCGCGGTGCAGGCGCACCCGGTTGAGCAGGAGCGACACGGCCGCACCGGGATCGCCGGGGTAGGCGGCGGCGAGGTCGCGGACCGTGGCGAGCGGGGCGGGGCAGTCCGGGACGGTTGCTGCGAGGTGCACGATGCGGGCCACGGCCGGTCCGGCCTCGCCTCCGAGGAGCCACGCGACCGTGGAGCTGTAGCCGTCCTCGAGGTGTTTCGTGAACGCCCGCAGCGGTTCCGGCTCCGGATCGGCTGAGGCGGCGTCGAGTTCGACGATCGTGTCCAGGATCGAGCGGGCCTCGGCGACGGGCCGGAACCCGCACAGCGCGTCGAACGTCTCGCTCACGGCCACGATCAGCTCGGGCTTGTGGAACGGGTCCTTGTAGTTGCGGTCCGGGGCGTCGAGCGCGAGCCCGGCGGCGTTCTCGCGGGCGAAGCCCTCGGCCGCCTGCTCCGGGTTCGGATGGGCCTGGAGCGAGAGCGGGGAGCCGGCCGCGAGCACCTTGAGGAGGAACGGCAGGCGACCCCCGGCGGCGACGTGCGCTCCGAGAGCGCTCCCCGGATCCTGCGCGATCCACTCCCGGAGGTCGACGGCGCCGCCGGTCGCAGCCGGGTCGAGGACGCGCGCGGGCGAACCCGCATGGGCGCCCAGCCACAGCTCGGCTTCGGGGCCGCCCGCGGCCGGGCGGCCGAGCAGTGCCGAGATCCGGCCGACCGCGCCCCACGCGTACGGGCGGGGGCCGTTGTCGATGGGGATGAGCAAAGCCGTTGCCTCTCTTCAGGTTGTTGCGGAGTCGTCGTCAGGTCCGGTGATGCGGTGGCCGCGCTCGCGGTCCGGAGCGAGGGCGCCAGGCGTACCGGCTGCGCTGCGATGCCGGGCCGCGGGCACCAGCGCCGGCCGCACGGCTTTCGGCCGGAGGGGCCGGTATGCGGTGCTGCGGGCTGCGACCTGCAGCGTCGGCGTCAGGCGTACCGATCGCGCTGCGATGCCGGGCGTGCCGCCCGGTTCGCGCGGTGAACCGAGCGGTATGGCGGTCGGACCCCCGCCTCCCCGTTCCGGCTGCGCTGCAGAGCGAATGCGGCACTCAGGTCCGAGCCCCGCGCCGCCGAGGCCCCTTCGCTCCATCCCGTTCGGCATCGCCACCATGCTCCTCAGGCGTCGGCCTGCGGCACGCTCGCGGCGGCGATGCGTGCGGCGAGGGCGCTCGACTCGGCGACGTCCGGGAGCAGGCCCGCGCCGTCGAGCGGGTTCGATTCGCCCACGGCCACATCGGCTCCAGGGAGGCTCGCGCACACCTCGCGGGTGAACGCCTCGGCCAGCGCCGGGGCGGTGAAGACGCCGCCGATGCCCCGCACGCGCGGCCGTTCGGCGGCGTCTTCACCGGTGCGGCGCAGGCCCGCGAGGGCCGAGAGTGCGAGTTCGCGGCCCGCGGCGCCGAGGACGGCGGCGGCGACCGGATCGCCTTCGGCCGCAGCGGTGGTGACGGCGCGCGCGTACCCGGCGGTGCGGCGCACGCGGTCCGCGTCGGCCTGGAGTTCGAGGTACGCCCGCTCCAGGTCCGGGAAGTCGGCCCTGACCAGGTCGGTGAGTGCGGTGGCGTCGCCGCGGCCGTCGTGGGCGCGCATGACCGCGTCCAGGCCGGCCCGCCCGATCCAGTAGCCGCTGCCGGCGTCGCCGATGAGGTGGCCCCAGCCGTCGACGCGGGCGACCTCGGTGCGGCCCACCGCGAGTGTCACGACGCCGGTCCCGGCGGCGACCACGGCCCCGCGCCCGTCGCCGAGCGCGCCGAGGAACGCCGAGACCGAGTCGTGTGCGATGTGGACGGATCGCACGCCGCCGCGCCGGTACCGCTCGAGGAGCCCGGCCGCCTCGGCGTGCGCGGACTCCAGGCCCGAGACGCCGAGTGCGAGCCGCTCGAAGGCGTGGCCTTCGGCGACGGCCCGGTCGACCACGGCGGCGAGCTGCGGCAGGAGCGGGCCGTCGGTGCGGACGCCGGGGGCCGACCACTCGGTGGCGCGGTCCCCGTCCCGAAGGCGCACTTTGACACTGGTCTGCCCTGCGTCGATCGCCAGTGTCGCGGTCGCACCGTTCACCGGGCGGTCCTCTCGGTGTAGTGGCGGGCGATCACATCGGCCGCGGGCTTGGCGTAGGGGCAGTAGTCGTCGTTCGCGGCCGCTTCGTCCTCGGTGTAGAGACGCGGCGGCCAGTCCCAGAGCATGAACCCGCCGACCCACGGCCGGGCGTCGCACGCCGCGAACATGGCCTCGTAGTATCGCGCCTGCTCCTCGCCCGAAGGCGTCCCGGGCAGGGCCCAGTCGTTGGGCTTGTCGGGGGAGCCGGTGCGGGAGGGGCAGCCGGCCTCCATGAAGAAGAACGGCTTGCCCGCGGCGGCCACGGCCGGCTCGATGCGGTCGAGCTGGGCCTCCCAGCCGTCGATCGGGTAGTAGCCGGAGGAGGAGACCACATCGACGGCGTCCCACCAGGTGACGCGGTCCTCCTGGTACTTGTCGCAGTTGTAGGTGACGAGCCCGGAGTACACCTCGCGCACGTCGGCGATGAGCGCGCGCCACTCGGCCTCGCGGGCATCGGCGCGGACCATTTCGCATCCGACGCAGAGCATCTCGCAGGCCTCGGTTTCGGCGATGCGGGCCGCGTGCAGGATGAACTCCCGGTAGGACGCGAACCACTCGCCCCATGTCGGCTCGCCCGGCACGTCCTGGTCGAAGAAGCCGATGTGGGCGCGCCAGGTGCCGTCGCCGACGTTCACCACGGGCTTGAGGCAGACCTTGAGGCCGTGGGACTTCGCCTCGCGGATCGCCCACACCACCTCGTCGTCGCGGACCGTGGGCGCCTCGCGGAACGGCACCTCGGTCGATTGCGCGGTCTCCTGGACCGCGGCGTACGCGAGCGCGGTCCAGTTGGCGCCGATGCCGGTCATGGCGCGCATCGACTCGGCGGCCTCCGGGGCCGCCCAGGTCCCGCGCACGCCGGTCCAGCCCCAGGTCATACCCGCGACGTACGGGGCCAGAGGGTTCGCGGTCATTTCACGGCTCCCGAGGTGAGGCCCCTGTAGATCCACCGCTGGAGGAACAGGAACGCGATGAGGGTGGGGATGATGACGATGAGCGTCCCGGCCGAGATGACCTCCCACTGCGCGCCGAACGGCCCCTTGAAGCGGAACAGCGAGGTCGAGATCATGTCCTGCGAGGGCAGGTACAGGAACGGCGTGTAGAACTCGTTGTAGATCGCGATGCCCTTGATGATCACGACCGTGGCGATCGCCGGCCGCAGCAGCGGGAGCACGATCTTCCAGTAGATCGTCCACCGGTTCGCGCCGTCGATCATCGCGGCCTCGTCCAGGGACGGCGGGATGGCCTGCATGAACTGGATGAACAGGTAGATCGCGATGATGTCGGTGCCCATGAACAGCAGGATCAGGGCGGCCTTCGTGTCGTACAGCCCCATGCCGTTGATGACCTGGAACGTGGCGACCTGGCTCGTCACGCCCGGGACGAGCGTGGCGATGAGGAACAGGGCGAACACGAGCTTCTTGCCGCGGAACTCGAACCGGTCGAGGCCGTAGGCGGCCATGGTGCCGATGAAGATCGTGCCGGCGAGCGAGACGACGAGGACGATCCCGGTGTTGAGGATGCCTTCGAGCATCTTGCCGCTGTCGAAGGCGGTCACGAAGTTCGACAGGTTGAACCAGTTCGACGGCGGCGTCAGCGCACCGGTCGAGCCGTACTCCTCCGAGGTCTTCAGGCTCGCGAACAGCACGGTGACGAGCGGCAGGAGCGTGCACGCCGCGGCGATGACCAGGCTGAGGTACTTCGCGGTGCCGACGGTGGCCTTCTGCGCCTTCACGCCCGGCCGCGGGACATTGTGGATGGTGGTCATGTCAGGTCCACCTTCTCGTCGGGGAAGAGCTTGCGCTGCACGAAGGTCACCACGAGGACGATCGCGAGCAGGACGACGGCCATCGCGGAGGCGGTGCCCACCTGGCGGTGGGTGAACGCGGTCTGGATGGTCTGGATGACGAACGTGGAGGTGCCGTTCGCGCCGCCGGTCATGATGAACGGGATCTCGAAGACGCTGAGCGAGCCCGCGATCGAGAGCACGAAGCACAGGCCGATGATCCGGCGGATGCCCGGCAGGATGATCGCCCAGAACTGCTGCCACTTGTTGGCGCCGTCGAGCTCGGCCGCCTCGTAGATGTCGCTCGGGATCGACTGGATCGCACCGAGGAACAGCACGAAGTTCATGCCCATGTACCGCCACACGCTGGTGCCGGCGAGGGACCAGTTCGCGATCTCGGGGTCGCCGATCCACTGCGGCGGGTCGGTGAGGCCGAACCACGACAGGACCGTGTCGAGCGTCCCGTCCGGCTGGAACAGGTACAGGAACACGAACCCGATGGCGACGCCGTTGATGAGGTAGGGGAAGAACAGCACGCCGCGGAAGAAGTTCCTGAACTTCGTGTTGAAGCTCAGGATCGTCGCGAAGTACAGGGCCAGCCCGATCTGGAGGAACGAGGCCCCGAAGTAGTAGAGGCTGACGTAGAAGACCTCGAAGATGCGCGGGTCGGTGAAGACCTGCACGTAGTTCTCGAAGCCCACGTAGTTCAGGTCCTGGTCGAGGCCGTCCCAGTCGGTGACGCTGAAGTACAGCAGGTTCGCCGCGGGCCAGTACGTGAGCAGGATCAGCAGCGCCACGGCCGCCGCGATGAACAGGTACGGGGTGAGCTGGCGCCGCGTCTGCCTCCAGGTCCGCCGCCGGGCGGCCCCGGAGGGCCGCGCGGGGCGGCCCTCCGGGTGGAGGCGGTCGGCGCTGGTTTCCGCCGAGGCGGCACCGGTTGCGTTGATCGCCATGGGGTTTCCTTAGCCCGCGACCCGTTCGACCGACTCGCCCCAGCGGGCGTTCAGGTCGGCGAAGACGCTCTCCTTGTCGCCGTCGGCGGCGCCGCGGGCGACGTCGACGAGCTCCTGGCGGTAGATGTTGCCGAACAGGTCGACCTGCGAGTCGCTGGAGACCTCGTTGAGCAGGCCCTCCTCACCGGCGGGGGCGGCGTTCATCTCCATGAGCTGGACGCCGTTCTCCTCGAGGCCGGCCAGGTTCTCGGGCAGCGGGTCGGCCTTCACGGTGGAGATCATGGCCTCGTTCTCGGCGAAGCCCGACTCCTCGATGAACCACTGGATCCAGGCCCAGGCCGCGGCCTTGGACTCGGAGTGGCGGCTGACGGCGAGGTTGTAGTCGCCGCCGATGACCGCGTGCTGGGTGCCGTCGACGTTCGAGGGGAACGCCATGTAGCCGATGTCGTCGGCGGAGGCGCCGTTGGCCTCGGCGGCGGCCTGCATCTGCGAGATCGCCCAGGAGCCGAGGGTCATCGTGCCGATCTTGCCGGTCGCGATGTCGATCTTGGACTGCTCCCAGTTCGTGGTCAGCGGGTCCTCTTCGGTCAGGCCCGCGGCGACGGCGTCGTAGAGCAGGCCGTCGATCGCGTACATGTCCTTGCCCTCGGTCCAGGGCGCGGTGTCCTTCGCCATCTCGCTGGAGGCGTCGGGGTTGGCGGTGACGCCGCCGAGGTTCCCGAAGGACTGGCCGAGGGGCCAGCCGTCCTTGTAGTTGGTGTACATCGGGATGGCGTCGGTGTTGTCCTTGACCTGCTGCAGCGCGGCGATGAACGCCTCAGGGGTGGTGGGCAGCTCGGTGATCCCGGCCTGCTCGAAGACGCGCTTGTTGTAGAGGACGCCGTTCGCGTTGCCGCCGATGGCGAGCCCGTACTGGGTCCCGTCGTAGGAGGCGCCGTTGAGGAACCGGTGGGTCTCCTCGAACTCGGCCTTCTCGCCGAGCGGCTCGAGGAACTGCTCGAACTGGTCGGGCTGGATCGCGGCCGGGATGCCGATGACGTCGCCGTAGTTGTCGCTGCTGAGGCGGGTGGTCATCTCGCCGGCGTAGTCGGTGATGCCTTCGACTTCGACCGAGACGTCCGGGTACTGCTCCTCGAACGCCGCGATGTACTCGTCGAACTTGCCGTTCTCGACGAGGTCGGTGCGCCAGGTGATGATCTTGAGGTCACCCTTCACCTCGCCGTCGATCGTGTTTGAGGGGTCGTTGTCGGCGGCGCCGCCGGTGCAACCGCTCAGAGCGATCGCGGCGGCGGCGAAGGTCGCGACACCGGCCAATGCCTTCTTTGTCATGAGGGACTCCTTGTCGGGTTCTTCATTGAACTGCTCCGCGCGGCCGTTCAAGCGGAGCTCCCGAAAGCCTAGGTTCTGAACCGGTTAATCGCAAGTTCATGTCAACGCTGTCTTGTTATCGATCGGTGACCTGGGTGACCTCTATCCCAGCGTTGAGCTGGTGATTCATTTCAGTCGGGCGGCAATGATTTCGTCGAAACTTGTTCGACTGTCCGACGATGGACATCGCTGAACTTGACCGGGTAAGCTCAACTTTCAGGGGAGGAGGCCGGTATGGCGGTGCAGCAGCGAGCGACGGTCGAGGACGTCGCGAGGCTCGCGGGGGTCAGCTCGAAGACCGTGTCGCGGGTGTTCGGGAACCGGGACCTCGTCGCCCCCGCGACGGTGGAGCGGGTCCTCGACGCCGCCAAGCGGCTGCGGTTCCGGCCGAACTCGCTGGCGCGGACCCTGCGCCGCGGCGGCGGCACCGACACCATCGGCTTCGTCATGGGCGAGCTCGGCAACCCGTTCTACTACGGGATCGCCTCCGGGATCGAGCAGGAGGCCTCGCGCAACGGGAACGCGCTCGTCGTCGCCACCACAGGGGACACCCCGGACGGCGAGGAGCGGGTGGTCGACGCCCTGCTCGCGCAGCGGGTCGGCGCGCTCCTGCTGGTGCCAGTCGCCGCCGACCAGTCCTACCTCGAAGGGGAGCGGCACCTGGGGACGCCGGTGATCGCCATCGACCGGCCCGCCCGCAACCTGGTGGCCGACGCGATCGTGCTCGCCAACCGCAGCGGGGTCTTCGACGCGGCCTCGCGGCTGCTCGCCCGGGGCCACCGCCGGATCGGCTACGTGTGCAACCCGGCCGCGGTCCGGGCTCAGGCCGAGCGGGTGCAGGGGTACCGGGAGGCCATGGCCGCGTACGGCATCGGCGGCACCGAGCGCTGGGAGCGGCTCGTGGACGACCCGCGCGCCGCACCGGAGCGGATCGTGGCGGACCTGCTCTGCGGCGAGGACCCGCCGACCGCGCTCATCACCGGGAACAACCGGATGACGATCGGCGCGCTGCGCGCCATGCGCGGCCTCGGTGAGGACGTGCCCGCCCTCATCGGCTTCGACGACTTCGACACCGCGGACGTGCTCGGGGTCAGCGTCGTCTCCCACGACCCGGTCGAACTCGGCCGCCGCGCGGCCCGGCTCGCGATCGAGCGCATCGGCGACCCGCTCGGGTTCACCAGGCGCATCGAACTGCCGACCCGCTTCATCGAGCGGGGTTCGGGGGAGCGCCCGCCGCGGGGCGCTTGAGCCCGGCACGAGCCGCCGGTCGTCCGGGCCCGCCTGACGTCCGCAAGACGGATCGTTCCGCTCGACGCCTTCGTCCGTCCGGGACGCGCTCCGACCGGCCCGGCCGCCCCGAACGCAGGCGGCCCCCGGCGGGTCGCCGGGGGCCGCTGCACGCGCTGCGCGTCAGCGCAGGTCGAAGCGGTCCAGGTCCATCACCTTCGCCCAGGCGGCGACGAAGTCGCGGACGAAGTGCTCCTCGGCGTCGTCGGCCGCGTACACCTCGGCGACGGCCCGGAGCTCCGCGTTGGAGCCGAACACGAGGTCCACGCGGGACCCGGTCCATCGCACCGCGCCGGTGGCGCGGTCGCGGCCCTCGTACGTCTGCGAGTCGTGCCCCGCAGGCTCCCAGTCGATGTCGAGCGAGAGCAGGTTCCGGTAGTAGTCGTTCTGGAGCGTCCCGGGCCGGTCGGTGAGGACGCCGACGGGCGAGTCCTCGACGTTCGCGCCCAGCACGCGCAGGCCGCCGATGAGGACGGTCATCTCAGGGACCGTGAGCCCCAGCAGGTTCGACCGGTCGACCAGCAGGTACTCGGCGGGGAGCGGGTGGTCCTTGCCGAGGTAGTTGCGGAAGCCGTCCGCGGTGGGCTCCAGCGGCGCGAACGAATCCACGTCGGTCTGCTCCTGCGACGCGTCGACCCGGCCGGGCGAGAACGGCACCTCGACCTGGTGCCCGGCGAGCTGCGCGGCGCGCTCGACCGCCGCCGAGCCGCCCAGGACGATCAGGTCCGCGAGCGAGACGCCCTTGCCGCCGCCACCGCCGTTGAACGCCTCCTGCACCCCTTGGAGCGCGCGGAGCACCGCGGCCAGCGACCCGGGTTCGTTGACCTCCCAGTCCTTCTGCGGCTCGAGCCGGATGCGGGCGCCGTTCGCGCCGCCGCGCTTGTCGCTGCCGCGGAACGTGGACGCCGACGCCCAGGCGGCGGCCACGAACTGCCGCAGGCTCGGGCCCGACCCGAGGATGCGCTCCTTGAGCTGCGCGATGTCGTCGGCGTCGATCGGCTCCCATGACGGAGCGGGCAGCGGGTCCTGCCACAGGAGCTGCTCGGCGGGGACCTCCGGGCCCCGGTAGCGAATGATCGGCCCCAGGTCGCGGTGGGTGAGTTTGAACCACGCGCGCGCGAACGCGTCCGCGAGCTCGTCCGGGTGCTCCAGGAAGCGCCGCGAGATCGCCTCGTACACCGGGTCGAACCGCAGCGAGAGGTCGGTGGTGAGCATCGTCGGCGCGTGGCGCTTGGCCGGGTCGTGCGCGTCCGGGACGGTGCCCTCGCCCGCGCCGTCCTTCGGCCGCCACTGGTGCGCGCCGGCAGGGCTCTGCACCAGCTCCCACTCGTAGCCGAACAGGATCTCCAGGAAGCTGTTGTCCCAGGTGATCGGGGTGTTGGTCCAGATCCCCTCGAGACCGCTGGTGATCGTGTCGTTGCCTTTGCCGGTGCCGTGCGAGTTGGCCCAGCCCAGGCCCTGCGCCTCGAGCGGCGCGGCCTCGGGCTCGGGGCCGAGGTGCTCTTCGGGAGCGGCGCCGTGGGTCTTGCCGAACGTGTGGCCGCCGACGATGAGCGCGACGGTCTCCTCGTCGTTCATCGCCATGCGCCGGAACGTCTCGCGGATGTCGCCGGCCGACTCGACCGGGTCGGGATTGCCGCCCGTGCCCTGCGGGTTCACGTAGATGAGGCCCATCTGGGCCGCGGCGAACGCGTCCTCGATCTGCCGGTCCTCGCCGCGGCGCTGGTCGTCGAGCCAGTCGGATTCGGGACCCCAGTAGATGTCCTCGTCGGCCTCCCACGCGTCGACCCGGCCGCCGCCGAACCCGAAGGTCCGCAGGCCCATCGACTCCAGGGCCACGTTCCCGGTGAGGATGAGCAGGTCGGCCCAGGAGAGGCTGCGGCCGTACTTCTGCTTGACCGGCCACAGGAGCCGCCTGGCCTTGTCGAGGCTGATGTTGTCCGGCCAGCTGTTGAGCGGCGCGAACCGCTGCTGGCTGGTACCGGCGCCACCGCGCCCGTCGCTGATGCGGTAGGTGCCGGCGCTGTGCCAGGCCATGCGGATGAACAGCGGGCCGTAGTGCCCGAAGTCCGCCGGCCACCAGTCCTTGGAGTCGGTCATGACCGCTTCGATGTCGCGCTTGACCGCGGGGAGGTCGAGGGACTCGAACGCCGCGCCGTAGTCGAAGTCGGTGCCGAACGGGTCGCGCACGGACGGGTTCTTCGCGAGGAGCTTGAGGTTGAGCCGGTCGGGCCACCAGCCCCGATTGCCGCCGCCTTGGACGGGGAGGAGGGCGCGGCTGTGCTGCACGGGACAGCCGCCGGTCTCCTGGTCGTTCGCTTCTTGCTTGGCAGACATGGGAATCCTTCCGCATGGACGCGTCGGGGAGCCCAGTGCTCGGTTGAGGGAGCCCCCCATGAGGTCATACCATCACAATGCCTACTTAAGCCTGAAATCGCCCCACGGATACCGGCCGATTCGAGCCCTGGAACCGGAGAACCCGTTCGGGGGCAAATCGGACATCGATCGTTGCAGTCGCGTCCGGTCCGGTTCACCTCCGGTTCGCCTCCAGGACGCCTGCGGCATGGACGGTCATGGCATGAACGCCGCTGACAACGCCGACCTCGCACGCGTCGCCGCCCTCGCCCTCGCGGTCCAGCGGGCGGGCCTGCTGCCGCAGGAGGAGCAGGCCGCGCTCCTCGACCGGTACCGGCGCCTGCGCGACCACGTGCTGCGCACCGGCACGGCCGAGACCGTCCAGCGGCTCCTGGAGTTCGACGAGGCCGCCGGGCCCCGACCGCCGGTGCTCACCCGGCTGCGCTCATGAAACCGCGCCCATGAAACCGCGCTCATAAGCGCCGATACGACGGCGCTCATAGATCCGCGCCCACGAGGGCGCGACTCTTACCGTTCTTTGAGCTGGCTCCCAGCGCCGCTGCGGTCCGCCTCGGTAGACATGGCCGGTACGCAGCGCCGAAGGAGTCCAGGTGACCGAAGCGACCGAGCCCAAAGACCGCGTCCTCGTCGTCGACGACGAGGAGAACATCGGCGCGCTCCTGTCCGCCACCCTCCGCCTCACCGGCTTCGAGGTCGACGTCGCCCGCGACGCCGCCGAGGCCCTCCGGGCCGCCGACCGGTTCGAGCCCGACCTCGTGATCCTCGACGTCATGCTCCCGGACATGGACGGCTTCGAGGTCGCCCGCCGCCTGCGCGCCGCCCGCGACCTGCCCGTCCTCTTCCTCACCGCCCGCGATGCGGTGCGCGACCGCGTCACCGGCCTCACCGTCGGCGGCGACGACTACGTGACCAAGCCCTTCGACCTCGAAGAGGTCGTCCTCCGGGTCCAGGCCGTCCTGCGCCGCGCCAAGGCCCCCGCCCCGCCCGATGACCACGTGCTCCGCTACGCCGACCTCGAACTCGACGAAGCAGTCCACGAGGTCCGCCGCGGCGGCCGGCCCGTCGAGCTCTCGCCCACCGAGTTCAAGCTCCTGCGCTACCTCATGCTCAACGCCGGCAAGGTCGTGAGCAAGTCCCAGATCCTCGACCGGGTCTGGAACTACGACTTCGGCGGCAACGGCCGCATCGTCGAGTCCTACGTCTACTACCTGCGCAAGAAGATCGACCAGGTCGAACCCGCGCTCATCCAGACCGTGCGCGGCTTCGGCTACGCCCTCAGGGAACCGCGGTCGAAGTGAAGCAGCCCCGGCGCTGGCGGCACTGGACCGTCCGCTCCCGCATGGCGTTCACCATCGTGACGCTGTGCGCGCTGGCGCTGGCCGCGGCGGTCCTGGCCGCCACGCTCCTGCTGCAGAACGTGCTCACCGACCGGATCGACTCGCAGCTGCGGACCGCCGCGACGGCGATGCGCGACGAGGCGCCGCCGACCGGGCAGGACGACGGGTTCGAGCCGCCGGGGCCGCAGCCGGGGATGCCGGACGCGCCGCGGGTCTACGTCTACGACGCGGACGGCTCGCTGGTCCACGCGTTCGGTGTCGACGACGCCGCCGCGCTCACCGGCCTGGGCGGCCTCGCCGCGAGCACCGGCGAGGCGACCACGGTCGAGGACGTGGACGGGAACTCCTGGCGCGTCCTCGTCGAAGAAGGCGACGCGGCGGGCACGTACGTGGTCTACGCCCTGTCCTCGGAGTACATCAGCGCGGCCACGGAGTCGCTGCTGCTCATCGGCGGCGGCGTGACGCTCGCGATCCTGCTGCTGCTCGCCGTGAGCGCGTTCTGGGTCGCGCGGCTGGGCCTGCGCCCGCTCGACCGGATGCAGGCGACCGCGGACGCGATCGCCGAAGGCCGCCTCGATGCGCGCGTCACCGACACCGACCCGCACACCGAGACCGGGCGGCTCGGCGCGGCGCTCAACACGATGCTCGCCCGCATCCAGGCGGCGCTCGACGCCAGCGCCGCCTCCGAGGCGCGCCTGCGGCAGTTCCTCGCGGACGCCTCGCATGAACTGCGGACCCCGCTGACCTCGATCAAGGGGTTCGCGCAGCTGTACCGGCGCGGCGGGGTGCCGCCGGGGCCGGTGCTGGACGAGACGATCGGGCGGATCGAGGCCGAGTCCAAGCGGATGGGGCTGCTGCTGGACGACCTGATGCTGCTCGCGTCCCTGGACCGGCGGCGGCCGCTGAGCCGCGGGCCGGTCGACCTGCTCGGCGTCGCCGCGGACGCGGTCGGGGACGCGCACCTGCGCGAACCGGGCCGGTTCATCGCGCTCGAATCCCTGCACGGCTCCGACGACGACCTGCTCGAAGCGGTCGACGTCATGGGGGACGAGCCGCGGCTGCGCCAGGTCCTGACGAACCTCGTGGCCAACGCGCTGCGGCACACCCCGTCCGACGCGCGGATCACCGTGCGCCTGGGCTGGAGCGCGGACCTCGAAGGGCCGCGGTGCCTCGCGCAGGTCGGCGAGGTCCCGGCGCTGCCGGCGGCCGTGGTCGAGGTGGCGGACACCGGGCCGGGGGTCGCGCCCGAGCACGCCGCAGGGGTGTTCGAGCGGCTGTACCGGGTCGACCAGGGCCGCACCCGCGGCGCCGAAGGCGGCTCAGGGCTGGGTCTGTCGATCGTCGCGGCCATCGTGGCCGGTCACGGCGGCTGCGTGCGCCTGTGCGAGACGCCCGGCGGCGGAGCGACGTTCCGAGTGGTCCTGCCGCGGAGCTGACCCGGGTCTACTCGGGGAGGCCGAGCTGCTTCTTCAGGCGCGCGACGTGGCCGGTGGCCTTCACGTTGTACTGCGCGAGCTCGATGTCGCCGTGCTCGTCGATGACGAACGTGGAGCGGACGACGCCGACGATCGTGCGGCCGTAGTTCTTCTTCTCGCCCCACGCGCCGTACTCCTCGAGCACCTTGTGCTCGGGGTCGGACAGGAGCGGGAAGGTCAGGCCGTCGCGCTCGACGAACTTGGCCAGGGCCTCCGGGGCGTCGGGGGAGATCCCGAGCACCGCGTAGCCGGCGTCCTGCAGACCGGTGAGGCTGTCGCGGAAGTCGCAGGCCTCCTTGGTGCAGCCGGGCGTCATGGCCTTCGGATATGCGAACAGGATCACCTTGCGGCCCTGGAGGCTCGACAAGGTCACAGGGTCGCCGGTGTCGGTGGTCAGCGTGAAGTCAGGCGCCGTCTCACCAGGCTGAAGTCGTACGTTCACAGGTCGCAACCCTACCGGTCGTCCCTGACAATCGCCTGGGAGCACGCTTGACGGTCCCTGTCCGGCGGCGGGCGGCTTCCCGACACTTCCCGGTCCGGGTTGACGACGAGAGAGCGGCTATTGCAAAATAATTGCAATAGCCTCACCGTGGGCTGTTGATTCCGCGCGTGGGCGCCTTGCATCCGGCAGGGCGGCCGCCACCACCGCCCCGGCCCGCCCCAGGCCCCCACAACCAGTCGAAAGGCGGCACTGCCCGTGTCAGACCTGGCGCTGCACATCCCGACGGACGTCGTCAACGGACCGACCTCCCTCGCCTTCGCCCTCCTCGCCGCCATCGCCGTCGGCCTCTGCGTCGTGATGGCCCGCAGGCACCTCGACGAGCGGCTCGTGCCGCTCGCGGGCCTCGCCACGGCGTTCATCTTCGCCGCGCAGATGCTCAACTTCCCCGTCGCCGCCGGCGTCTCCGGCCACCTCCTCGGCGGCGCGCTCGCCGCCGCGCTCCTCGGGCCCTGGCTCGGGGCGCTCTGCGTCACCGTCGTCATCGTCATCCAGGCGCTCCTGTTCGCCGACGGCGCCGTCACGGCCCTCGGCCTCAACGTCGTGAACATGGCCGTCATCGCCAGTTTCACCGGCTACGCCGTGATCGTCCTCGCGCTCAAGGTCCTCCCGCGCACCCGCTGGGGCCTGGGCGCCGCGGTCTTCGCCGCGGCCCTCGTCAGCGTCGTCGCCGCCTCGGCCGGGTTCGTGCTCCAGTTCTGGCTCGGCGGCGAGGAGGTCGGCCAGTCCTTCGGGGCCATGGCCGCCGCGATCCTCGGCACCCACGTCCTCGTCGGCATCGGCGAAGGCGTCATCACCGCCGGCGCCGTCACCGCGGTAGCCGCCGCCCGCCCCGACCTCGTCCACGCCCTGCGCGGCACCCGCCTCGCCCAGGCCCCCAAGGAGACGGTGTGAAGACCAAGCGCTTCTGGACCACCGGCGTCGTCGTCACGCTGGTCCTCGCCGGGTTCGTGTCCCTGTTCGCCTCCGCCTCGCCCGACGGACTCGAATCGGTGCTCCTCACCGGCTGCGACACCGCCGAAGGGGAGATCACCGGCGGCGCCTGCGTCCTCCAGGCCGCGGGCGACCACGAGATCGGCGGGGCCTTCGCCGACTACGGCATGTCCTTCCTCGGCAACGAGATCCTCGGCGCCTCGCTCGCCGGGATCCTCGGCGTCGTCCTCACCCTGGTCGTCGCCACCGGCCTCTTCTGGCTCCTCGCACGCGGCAAGCAGACCCAGGGCGAAGCGTGAGCCCGGTCGACGGGCTCTACCGGCCGGGGGACTCACCGGTCCACCGGCTCCGGCCGCAGGTGAAGATCGTCGCGCTCGCGGCCTTCACCTGCGCCATCGCCGCCACCCCGCGAGAGGCGGTGTGGGCCTTCGGGATCTACGCCGCGCTCCTGGCCGCCCTGTTCACGCTCGCCCGTGTGCCCCTGACCTGGCTGCTCTCCCGCAGCCTCATCGAATCACCGTTCCTGGTGCTGGCCTTGGCGTTCCCGTTCATGATCGACGGCCCCGCCGTCCAGCTCGGCTTCCTCCAGGTCTCCGAACCGGGCCTGTGGGCCGGATGGAACCTCCTCGCCAAAGCCACCCTCGGCGTCTGGGCCGCCCTCCTGCTCTCGGCCACCACGCCGATTGCCGGAGTCCTCGCCGGACTCTCCCGGCTGCGCTGCCCCGAGATCCTCCTCCAGATCACCGCGTTCGCCATCCGCTACGCCCACCTCACCGTCGCCGAGGTGACCCAGATGCGCCTGGCCCGCCTCGCCCGCTGCGACGACCCGCGCTTCCTCTGGCAGGCCGGCGCGCTCGCCCGCAGCCTCGGCGTGGTCTTCATCCGCTCCTTCGAACGCGGCGAACGCGTCTGGCAGGCCATGGCCGCCCGCGGCTACACCGGCCGCCTCCCGCTCGAAGTCGGCCCCGCCCCCGCCGGCGCCCTCCAATGGTCGGCCGCACTCGCCGTCCCCGCGCTCGCCGCCGCCGTCGCGACCTGGACGGCGGTCCTCGCATGAGCGCCGATACGACTCCAGCCCTGCGCATCCGGGCCCTCGAGCACGTCTACCCGGACGGCCACCGCGCCCTCGACGGCGTCTTCCTCGACGTGCGCACCGGCGAACGCGTCGCCATCCTCGGCCCCAACGGCGCCGGGAAGACCACGCTCATGCTCCACCTCGCCGGGCTCCTCACCGCCACCGCCGGGGACGTGTCGGTCGCGGGCGTCACCGTGGCGAGGAAGACCCTCACCGAGATCCGCCGCCGCGTCGGCATCGTCTTCCAGAGCCCGGACGACCAGCTGTTCATGCCCACCGTCGCCGACGACGTGGGCTTCGGCCCCGCCAACCTCGGCCTGCGCGGGCCCGAACTCGCCGCCCGCGTCGCCGCCGCCCTCGCCGAAGTGGGCCTGGCAGACCTCGCCGACCGCCCCCCGCACCACCTCTCGGTCGGCCAGCAGCGCCGCGCCGCACTCGCCGGGGTCCTCGCGATGCGCCCCGACATCGTGGTCTGCGACGAGCCGAGCGCCAACCTCGACCCGGCCGCCCGCCGCGACCTCGCCCGCATCCTCCAGTCCACCGCGCCCACACTGCTGCTGGTCACCCACGACCTGCCGTACGCCCTGCAGTTGTGCGAACGCTCGGTCATCCTCGACGCGGGCCGCGTCGCCGCCGACGGCCCCACCGCCGAGATCCTCGCCGACACCGCACTGCTGCAACGGCACCGGCTCGAACTCCCCTTCGGCTTCTCCCTGGAGACGGCACTGGCGGCGATGCGGGCGTAACGCCCGGGCACACGTCCCGCCGGCGCCGAACGAAAGGGGCGCGGCCGTGAGAACGGCCGCGCCCCTTGCAAAACGTGTCGGATCAGCTCGCGTCGATGGCGGCCTGGACCTCGTCGGCGAACGCCGAGTTCTCGACCAGTTCGCCGTTCACCTTCGCGGTCGGCGTACCGGAGACGCCCTGCTCGCCCGTCGCGCTGGCGTTGCCCTCCTTGACCCAGCCCCGGTACTTCTCGTCCTCCACACAGGACTTCCAGTCGGCGCCGAGGCCGACGTCGTCCGTGCCGATCGCGATGAGCTCCGCGTCGCTCAGGCCCGAGGTGTTCTCGGCGGGCTGGTTCGCGTACAGCGCCAGCGTGTAGTCGAGGAACTGCTGCTCGCCTACATCGGCGGCGCACACGGCGGCCGCGGCCGCGCGGCTGGAGTACTCGGTGCCCGCGCTCAGGCGGTCGAGGATCGCGAGCGGGTGGTAGTTCACGGTGACCGAGCCGTCGTCCACCCAGGACTGGATCTGCTCGGCGTACGCGGACTCGAACTGGTTGCAGGCCGGGCACATGTAGTCGATGTAGAGGTCGACCTGGACCGGCCCGTCGCCGATCTGCACGCCGAACGTGTCGGTGACCTGCGCGGCCGGATCCTGGACCTCGTACTCAGGCTCGCGGTTCATCCAGATGCCCCAGGCGAGGAGCCCTCCGATCAGCACGACGGCGGCGCCGATCGCCACTCCGAACACGATCTTCCGGCGCCGCGCCTCCGCGGCCTGCTGCCTGCGCAGCGCCTCGGCGGCCTGGCGGCGGTCGGTATTCCGGTTCGACTTCCCCATGTGCCTCGCTCAGCCTTTCTGCGGTCCAACTCTCGATTCACGAAGCGGATTCGAGTACGCTCAGCGGCGATGCGCTCCCGATCCAACGACCGCCGCACTGCCGCTCAAGCGACCCGCTTCGCCTGGTCGTCGCTTGCAGCGGCCCTGCTCGGCGTGTTCTTCGGCGCGCTCTGGGCCTCAGGGGCCTGGGCGCACGCCACGGCCACCAAGACCACGCCCGCCTCAGGGGCGCTCCTTGAGGCGCCGCCGAGCGAAGTCGTCGTCGAGTTCAACGAACCAGTCACCCCCGTAGACGCGGCCACCGGCGTGGTGGCTCCCGATGGTGACCGAGCCGACACCGGGGTCACGCAGAACGCCGAAGAGACCACCCTGACGATCGCGGTCGACGCCGACCAGGAGGGCACCTACCTCGTCGGCTACCGGGTCGTCTCCCACGACGGGCACCCCGTCTCCGGCACGTTCACCTACTCCGTGGGCGCCGAGAGCGAAGCGCCGAGCGCCGAAGCGCTCACGGCCGGAACCGATCCGTTCGTGCAGGCCCTGCTCTACGGCAACCGCTGGCTCGGGTACGCGGCGCTCGCGCTCGCCCTCGGCGCGGGGATCTTCCTGGCCATCGGGGCGCGGCCGCGCGAGGCCGCGGCCAAGATGGTCGCGACCGGCCTCGCCGTCGTCGCCATGACCGCCGTGCTCGGCCTGCCGCTGCAGGCCGCGTACGAGACCGGGACCAGCATCTCCGGCCTCGACGCGGTCGGGCTCCAGTCCGTCATGGAATCGAACATCGGCCTCGCCGGCCTGCTGCGGCTCCTGCTCGTCCTCCTCGCCCTGCCGCTCATGCGGACCGTGGTCACGAGCGAGGAGGAGCCGAAGCCGCTCCTGGTGGCCGGCCTCGCCGGCGTCGGGCTCGCACTCGCGGCGACCTGGCCGCTCGCCGGGCACCCCATGGCGACCGAACCGGTGGTGGTCGCGTTCGTCGCGGACCTGGTGCACCTGGCCGCCGCGATGGCCTGGGCGGGCGGCGTGATCGCGATCCTCGTCCTCGCGTTCCGCAAGGACGCCGAGATCCCCGACAAGACCGCCGAGACCTGGATCGCCCTGGTGCCGTGGCTGTGCGCGAACGTGCTCGTCGCCGGGCTCGCCTCCGGGCTGCTCCACATCGACTCGATCGAAGCGCTCACCGACACCAGGTACGGGCGCCTGGTGATCCTCAAGGCCGCGCTGTTCGTCCTCATCGTCGGCGCGGGCCTGTTCACGCGCCGGGCCCTGCTGCGCCGCACGCAGGCACGCGGGCGGCTGCGGGTCGCGGCCGGCGTCGAGGTCGTGTTCCTCGCGGTCGTGCTGGGCGCCGTCGCGGTGCTCGTGCAGGCCGTGCCCGCCAAGACCGCGCTGCTGGAGACCGAGACGGCCGAAGCCGAGTCCACCGAGACGGCCACGCTCGTGACCACCGAGGCGTTCTCGGCGCAGCTCGTGCTCGAACCGGGCCGGCCCGGGCCCAACAGCGTGCGCATCCTCGCCACCGACCTCGAAGGCGCGCCGTTCCCCGCCGAGGAGTGGACCGCCACATACGGGCTCGAAGGCAAAGCGCCCGAGGCGATGCCCCTCATCGAGCTGCGCACCGGCATCCTCGCGGGCGAGGTCAGCCTGCCCGACGAGGGCCGATGGATCTTCACCTTCACCTTGACCGACGCCGAAGGGAACACCGCGACCGCCGAAGCGGCCGTGGACGTCAGCTGATCACCACGGCCCGAACGCGGACGCTGTGTTCGCCCACAGCCGCTCGCACCACGCTTCAAGGTCGCGGCCGAGGTGCTCGGCGAGGAACCGGGCCGTGTAGTTCGTGAGCGCCGGGTGGTTCCGGTGGCCGCGCACGGGGATCGGCGCCATGAACGGCGCGTCCGTCTCGACCAGCACCAGCTCGGCGGGGGCCACCGAGGCGGCGTCGCGCAGGTTCTGGGCGTTCTTGAACGTCACGTTCCCCGCGAAGCTCATGAAGAACCCGCGCCGCGCGCACTCCTTCGCGAACGCGAAATCCCCTGAGAAGCAGTGCAGCACCACGCGCTCGGGGGCGCCGTCGGCGTCGAGGATCGACAGGACGTCCTCATGCGCGTCCCGGTCGTGGATGACGAGGGCCTTGCCCCGCTGCTTCGCGATCTCGATGTGCGCGCGGAACGACCGCTGCTGCGCGGCGCGGCCGGTCTCGTCGGTGCGGAAGTAGTCCAGGCCCGTCTCGCCCAGGGCCGCGACACGCGGGAGCGCGGCGATCGCGTCGATCTCGGCCAGCGCCGCGTCCAGGTCGGCCTGGCGCGGGGCGTCGTTCGGGTGCAGCGCAGCGGCGGCGAGCACGCGCGGGTCGGCGGCGGCGAGCGCGGCGGCCCACCGGGAGGACTCGACGTCGGTGCCGACCTGCACGACCCGCGCGACCCCGGCGGCCTCGGCCTCGTCCAGGCGGGCGCGCACGCCGGGCGCGTCGGGTGCCGGCGTCGGAAGCTCCTCCTCCGCGCCGAAGACGTCGACGAGGTCGAGGTGGGTGTGGCTGTCGGCCACGGGATGCGGCAGCGGTGCGGGCAGCGGCGCGGGTTCGGATCGGTACACGCCTCAACGATGCCACGAGCCGGTCCGGGCATCGGACCGCCTGTGCGTTTGCCGAGGCCGGAAGTGCGCGATGCTCTCTGCGTAACATCTTTTTCATATTCCGGACATCCGCGCCTGACACGCCGCGCTTACGTTGGCGGACAGTCGAAGTACCGGCTGTGGACAAGCCACTACCGTCCGGCGACAGGACCAGCCACGACAACGCCGTCGCATCCGCGCAAGACGAATCGAGACGCACATGACCCGCGACCTCGCGTCCCGCCGCAACCGCGCCGCAGCGCTCCAGCAACGCCGCCCCGCCGTCCCGGCCGAACCGACGCAGACCCAGACCCTCGTCACCGTCGAATGGCGCGGCGAGAAGTACCCCGGCACCCCCTACGCGGACGGCGCCGCCTGGGAGCTCTACTCCGCCCTCCCGCGCCCCGACTTCCTCCCCAACCCCCGGCCCGGCAGCGACTACCCGTACCGCCGCTTCGCGCACGCCGGCGAGGTCCTGCGCGATGGCGTGCCCGTCGCCGTCGCCGACGACCGCTCCCTCACCGTGCCCCTCGCGCCCGGCCTCGACCTCGAGTACGTCCGCCGCCTCACCCAGACCCCGCACCTCGACCCGGCCGCGCGCGTCCTCCTCGACCGCGTCCGCCGCTCCGCCGCGGTCGCCGCCGGCGAGGTCATGGAGCGACCCGTCACCGCTCCGATGATCAGCCGCCTCATGGAGACCGCCGCCGTCCCCGGCGGCTTCTGCTACCGCCGCTGGGACATCGCGCACCTGCGCACCCCCGCCGCCCGCTCCGTCCTCGGCGGCGAGACCGAGCCGGGCGACCCGTGGGTGTTCGCCCTGCGCTGGCACGCGGCCGACGCCTGGGACTACCAGGCGCCCGTCGCCCCCGAATACGAGGGTCTGACGGCGATGCCGTCCTCCGACCGGCGCGGCATGCCCGTGCTCGGCACCGGCTTCGCGATCTCGACCGCGCACCTCCTGCCCGAGCACGTCACCGCCGACCTCACCGACCTGCCGCTGCCGGAGGGCGCGCGGCTCCTGGCCTACACCGAGCAGGGCGCCGAACTCGAGCTGTTCGCGTACGCGGGCCAGCAGTGGTCGCCGCTCACCCTCGAACGCCGCGTCGACATCCCCGGCGTGGAGCAGGGCCGCGTCCACCAGGTGCGCCGCGTGCTGCGCGAGGCGAACCACGTCGTCTGGAAGGGCGTCCCGGGATCTCTTGTAGACGCCGACGACGACTGGGCCCGGTTCCGGCTCTCCCGCCCGAGCCCCGACGTCCTGTCCCGCACCGGGGCCGAACCGGTCCGCCGCGGCGTCTACGAGAAGTGGGTCGAGCGCGGCGACGTCGCACCCGCGATCTGAGGCACGAGAAAAGGGCCCGGCTCCCGCCGGGCCCTTCACGCTTGCGCCCCTAGGCGTTCAGCCGCTCGATCTCCTCGTCCACGATGGACGGCTCGAGCTTGGTGAACACCGGGACCGGCTTCTCCAGCACCGTGCCCGGCACCAGCGGCACCGACTCCCACTTCGGCACGTCCGAGTAGTCGCCGGTGAGGATCGGGTACGGGCCGTCGGTCGCGCCGCCCTCGTCCAGGTCCGCGACCTCCTCGATGTACGGCATCGGCGCGAACACGCCCTCGCCGCCGAGCAGCTCGTGCACCCGCTGCGACGAGTGCGGCAGGAACGGGCTCATGATCGTCTTCAGGTCCGAGACCGCCTGCAGCACCGTGTAGAGGACCGTGCCCTGGCGCTTGGGGTCCTCCTTCATCTTCCACGGCGCGGTGTCCGCCAGGTACTTGTTCGCCGCCGCCACGGTCTTCATGGCCTCGCCGATCCCCGCCCGGACCTTGTTCGCGCCGATCAGGTCCCCGATCGTGTCGAACGCCGCCTTCGTCGTCGCCAGCAGCTCCCGGTCGACGTCCTCGAGCTCGCCCGGCTCGGGAACGGCCCCGAAGTTCTTCGCGGCCATCGCGATCGAGCGGTTCACCAGGTTCCCCCAGCCCGCCACCAGCTCATCGTTGTTGCGCCGCAGGAACTCCGCCCACGTGAAGTCCGAGTCCTGGTTCTCCGGGCCCGCCGCGCAGATGTAGTACCGCAGCGCGTCGGGGGAGTACCGCTCCAGGAAGTCCCGCACGTAGATCACCACGCGCCGCGACGACGAGAACTGCTTGCCCTCCATCGTCAGGAACTCCGAGGACACGACCTCGGTCGGCAGGTTCAGCGTCCCGAGCGACCCCGGCTCGCCGCCCTTCGCGCCCTCGCCGTTGGCGCCCAGCAGCATCGCCGGCCAGATCTCGGAGTGGAAGACGATGTTGTCCTTGCCCATGAAGTAGTAGGACACCGCCTCCGGGTCCTGCCACCAGCGCTTCCACGCCTCCGGGTCCCCCGAGCGCCGCGCCCACTCGATCGTGGCGCTCAAGTAGCCGATCACCGCGTCGAACCACACGTACAGGCGCTTGTCCGGCCGGTCCGCCCACCCCTCGAGCGGGATCGGCACACCCCAGTCCAGGTCGCGCGAGATCGGGCGCGGATGCATCTCGTCGAGCAGGTTCTTCGTGAACCGCAGGACGTTCGTCCGCCAGCCCGTGCGCGTGTCCAGCCACGCGTTCAGCGCCTCCGCGAACGCCGGCAGGTCCAGGAAGAAGTGGTCCTCCTCCACGAACTTCGGCGTCTCGCCGTTGATCCGCGACTTCGGGTCGATCAGGTCCACCGGGTCGAGCTGGCGCCCGCAGTTGTCGCACTGGTCCCCGCGCGCCGAGTCGAACCCGCAATGCGGGCACGTGCCCTCGATGTACCGGTCCGGCAGCGTGCGCCCCGTCGACGGGCTGATCGCCCCCAGCGTGCGCTGCTGCAGGATGTACCCGTTCGCGTGCAGCGTCGTGAACAGCTCCTGCACGGTCTTGTAGTGGTTCCCCGTCGTCGTCCGCGTGAACAGGTCGTACGACAGGCCCAGCGCGTCCAGGTCCTCCACGATGATCCGGTTGTACTTCGCCGCGGCCTCCGCCGCCGTCAGGCCCTCCGCGTCGGCCTGCACCAGGATCGGCGTCCCGTGCTCGTCCGTCCCCGAGACCATGAGCACGTCGTGACCGCGCATGCGCATGTAGCGGGCGAAGACGTCGGCGGGGACCCCGAATCCTGCTACATGGCCGATGTGGCGCGGGCCGTTGGCGTAAGGCCAGGCCAGCGCGGTCAATACATGAGTCATGCGCCCCATGTTATCGGTCCAGATGTCAGGACCGCACAGTCCGCACACCTAAACGGCGCACGTCTCGCACCGGTCTCACACGCGCCTCGCACTCACCGCGACACACTACCGCCGCCCGATTCCGCCCATGCCAGCCGATTCGGTGATGCAATAACCGGTATGTCTGGAAGCAACCGCGCGGTCGACCCCCAGCACCAGCCCGTGCCCCCCGCCGCACCGGAGCCGAACGTGCCCGTCCCCGAGATGCCCGCCGCCTACGGGATCGTCCGGGACACCACCGGCGACCCCGACTGGGAACCCGCCGAACCCGCCCGCCCCGTCTCCCAGCGCGGCCCCCTCGGCTCCCAGACCGACGGCATGGCCGCCATCCGGGCCGTCTGGGAACGCGCCGCCGAGACCGACCGCCACCGCCCCGCCAGGCCGGGCATGCCCCAGCGCCGCCGCGAACCCAAGGCCTTCGCGCCCGCCCTCCTCGGCATCCTCGTCTGCGCCTGCCTCCTCATGTTCTTCGCCTGGACCGCCGCACCCGCCCTCTGGATCTCCGTGGGCCACTACGAGTACGGCACCGTCGAGGTCACCGCCTGCCAAGACGGCTTCGCGCCCTCCTGCACCGGCCGCTTCGAAGCCGACGGCTGGTCCCGCGAACTCCACATCACCGGCGACGTCACCGTCGCCGACCTCGGCGCCCACCTCCCCGCCCGCTCCACCGGCCCCGACGCGCACAGCGCCTACGTCGGCGACACCGCCGGCCTCCTGCTGCGCTGGGCGCCCTCACTCGTGATGTTCATGGCCGTCGCGTTCGCCCTCGTCGCCCTCTCCGGCGCCACAAGGCTCTACGAAGGACGATCGGGCGCCATCGGACTCTGCTGGGCCGCCGCCGGAGCCGTCCTCGCCGCCGCCCTCGCCTTCGCCTGGTGACGGCGGCACACCGCCCCGGGACGGGCTGTAATGACGCCCACCCGGGTCGGAAGGCCCCTCAGGCCGCCGCGCGCGGCGTCGTAGAGTGAACCAGCCCCCGGAACTCCGCTCGACTCGGCGCTACGCCGCGCCCATTTGAATTGACCGTATCCTTCCCCGCTCGCGGGGCACTTCGGGAGACAGCGTGAGTGCATCTTCGAAACCGGTGGCGCAGACCTGGTTCGGCCCCATCACCGCCGTGCAGCGACGCGCCATGTTCGCGCTCGTGCCGGTGGCGGTCGCCTTCGGTCTCGTCGTCGGCCTCGCCTTCCTGCCGCTGACGAGCGCCTTCGGCGGCCTCGCCAAAGTCGGCTCCGAGACCGTCCTCGAACTCCCCGACGAACTCGTGCTGCCCCCCGCGCCCGAGTCCTCGACCCTCTACGCCTCCGACGGCACCACCGTCATCGCCACCTTCGGCGACCAGTACCGGGTCCAGCTCGAATACGACCAGATCCCCGAATCGGTGATCGACGCCCTCCTCGCCACCGAGGACTCGAACTTCTTCGAGCACAACGGCGTCGACCCCGAAGGCGTCATGCGCGCCCTCGTCACCAACGTCGCCAACGGCGGCACCTCCGAAGGCGCCTCCACGATCACCATGCAGTACGTGCGGCAGGTCCTCTCCTACACCGCGACCACCCCCGACGAGGTCGCCGCCGCCAGCGAGGTCACCATCGACCGCAAGGTCAAGGAGATGGGGTACGCGCTGGCGCTCGAAGAGGAGATGACCAAGCAGGAGATCCTCACCAACTACCTGAACACCGTGTACTTCGGCAACGGCGCGTACGGGATCGGCGCGGCGGCGCAGGTCTACTACGGCAAGGTCCCCGCGGACCTCACCGTCGCCGAGTCGGCGATGCTGGTGGGCCTGATCCAGTCGCCGTCGACCTACGACCCGATCAACGGCTCCTCCGAGGCCGCGCAGGTCCGCCGCGACCACGTGATCGACCGGATGGTCGACGTCGAGGCGCTGACCCCGGCCGAAGGCGACACGGCGCGCGCCGAGGGGTTGAACCTGAACCCGCAGGACGCCAACAACACCATGGGCGGGGCGATCGACTCCGACTACGGGTTCTTCGTCGACTACTTCGAGCAGTGGTGGAACCAGCAGGAGGACTTCGGCGACTCCGACGAGGTCCGCAAGGCCCGCCTCTACCGGGGCGGCTACGAGATCGTGTCGACCCTCGACGTGGGGCTGCAGGAGGCCGCGCAGGACGCGGTCGAGGAGCAGAAGCCGATGGGCTCGGAGTTCGCGCTCGGCTCGGTCGTGGTCGAACCGGGGACCGGCGGCATCCAGGTGATGGCCGTCAACCGCAACTACTCCAACGACACCTCCGAGAACGGCCCCAACACCTCCAACCCGGAGTACAAGGGCTCGTACCCGAACACCACGAACCCGCTGCTGAGCGGCAACTCGGCGGTGCCGGGCTACCAGGCGGGCTCGTCGTTCAAGATGTTCACGATGCTCGCGGCCCTCGAGGAGGGCTACCCGCTGGACACGACGATCTACTCGCCGTACCAGTACACGTCGAAGTACGTGGTGGGGGACGGCGCGGCCTCGTGCGGCAACAAGTGGTGCCCGAAGAACGCCTCGGAGTCGGAGGTCGGGAACTACAACATGTGGACCGGGTTCGGCGAGTCGGTGAACACGTACTTCGTGCAGCTCGCGGAGCGGGTCGGCGTCGAGAAGGCCATCGGCGTGGCCGAGCGCCTGGGCATCAAGTTCCGGTCCCAGGAGGACCTGAACTTCGTCACGAACTACCCGGAGACGTACGGGCCGTTCGTCCTCGGCGTCACGCAGACCACGCCGCTGGACATGGCCGCGGCGTACGCGGCGCTCCCGGCGGACGGCGTGTACTGCCCGCCGATCCCCGCGCAGAGCGCGACCACGCTGGCCGGCGAGACCATCCCGTTCGAGTCCGCGTGCGACCAGGCGCTGAGCGTCGAGGTCGCCCGCGCGGCCGTGGACGCGGCCCGCTGCCCGACCGAGTACGGTGCGGCCAAGGGCAACTGCACGTGGGGCACCGCGCCGCAGGTCGGCAACGCCGTGGACGGCCCGGTCGCGGGCAAGACCGGCACCACCGACGGGAACTCCACCAACTGGTTCGTGGGATTCACCCCGAACGCGGCCGCCGCGGCGTTCATCGCCGACCCGGACAGCCCCCAGAACCTCGTGGGCAAGGGCAACCTCGGCAAACCCGCGAACGCGGTCGCCGACATCCTGGCCGCGCAGTGGGAGATGAACGGCGAGGGCGACTTCACGCCCCCGAAGGAACTGGTGCACTGACCGTCGAGTGAAAGGGCCTGACCGCGACTCGCCATTGTCGGCGCTCGGGCCCTAGGGCCTCCTGCGGCACCCCCGCCGGGCGCTGTCCGGCCCATTCGCCCGCTCGCTTCGTTGTCGGCCTCCCAGATACAACACCGGTATCGGGAGGCCTTCCGCGGTCTCGGCGACGCTTGCGAGCCGTCAATCGGAGGAGCGAGCGAGCACATGGACTCGGATACCGCCTCGCCGGGCATGCCGCAGGAGGCCCTAGACTCACCACGGTGAGCGCCACCGCAGTCCGGCCCGAGCAGCCGCCCGCCGCCTGGCGGCCGACGCCGCTCCCCGGCCCCCTCCCCGCCGTCCGGGCCCGCCTCTCCAGCGCCGTCCCGGACGACCGCCGCCGCGCCCTCTGGGTGACCCTCGTGGTCACCGGGATCGCCGCCGTGCTGCGCCTGATCGGCCTGGACCACCCCAAGGGCCTGATCTTCGACGAGGTCTACTACGCGCAGGACGCGCACTCGATGCTGCGCCACGGCGTCGAATGGGACCCGGGCTCGGACGGCTCCGCGTACGTCGCGCACCCGCCGTTCGGCAAGTGGCTCATCGGCCTCGGTGAATGGGCGTTCGGCTACGACGAGATCGGGTGGCGCATCGCCGCCGCGTTCGCCGGGATCATCGGCGTCGCGATCCTCATCCGCCTCATGCGCCGCCTCACCGGCTCGACCCTCCTCGGCGGCACCGCGGGCCTGCTCCTCGCCGTCGAAGGCAGCCACCTCGTGCTCTCCCGCACGTCCCTGCTCGACATCTTCATCGCCACACTGCTGCTCGCCGCCATGTACTGCCTGGTGCGCGACCGCGACTGGCGCCGCGCGAAGTGGCTCGCCGCGATCGAGGACGGCCTCGACGTGCTCCGCCGCCGGCCCCGCCTCGGCCTGCCGTGGTGGCGGATCACGTGCGCGGTGCTCCTCGGACTCGCCATGGGCACCAAGTGGAGTGCGCTGTGGTACATCATCGCGGCCATCCTCCTGTTCATCGTGTGGGACTGGCGGCTGCGCGTGGACGTGGGCGCCCGCAAGCCCTTCCGCGACACGCTCATCTACGAGTTCGGGCAGAACCTGTGGTTCGGGCTCCTCGCGGTCGGCGTGTACACGGCCTCGTGGACCGGCTGGTTCCTCAATGACACCGGCTCGTACCGGCACTGGCTCGCCGACCAGGGCAAGAGCGAGCCGCCCGTCATCGGCGCGCTCGTCAACTGGATGCAGTACCACTTCAGCGTCCTGAACTTCCACGAGACGCTGGACTCCGAGCACGCCTACCAGTCGTGGCCGTGGCAGTGGCTGTTCGACCTGCGGCCGGTGGTCTTCTACTGGAGCTCCGACGTCGACTGCGGCACGAACGACTGCGCCGGCGAGGTGCTGCTGCTGGGCACCCCGCTGCTGTGGTGGACGTTCGTGCCGGCGACCCTCGCGCTCCTGGTGTGGGCGCTGCACCGGCGCGACTGGCGCGCCTGGTTCCTCCTCGCCGGCCTCGGCGCGGGCATCGCCCCGTGGTTCTTCTACCCCGAGCGGACGATGTTCTTCTTCTACTCGGCCCCGGCCGTCCCGTTCTTCATCGGCGCGGTCACCTGGTGCCTGGGGCTGATCATCGGACGCAGCGACCGCCGCCGGCGCGGCCTGGACGTCCCGTCCCTCGGCTCCCCGGAGCGGCGCCTCACGGGCGCGCTCATCGCCGGGGCGTTCGTGGCCGTCGTCGTCCTCTGCTTCGCCTATTTCTGGCCGATCTACGTCGGCGAGCCCATCCCCCGCGACGACTGGCACGCCCGCATGTGGCTCGACTCCTGGATCTGACCGCTTCCCGGGCGAGACCGGGCCCACACGCCGCCCTTGCGGGGCCCTGCCGCCGCTGTGCTAACCTTGTCGCCGCAAGGGGCTTTGGCGCAGTTGGTAGCGCGTTTCGTTCGCAATGAAAAGGTCAGGGGTTCGAATCCCCTAAGCTCCACCAGCAGGCAAGCAGAAGAAGGACCTTCGACTCGAAGGTCCTTCTTCTTTTCCTATACGGCTTGATGCCGCCGGTCTTCTCGGAGCGATCAGCCGATGTCGCCGTAGATCAGGCCGCGGCCGTTCGTGGCGATGTAGACCCGGCCGTAGACGTCCGGGTCGCCGGAGACGGCTTTGCCGGTCCAGCCCCACTGGTGGGCGTCGTCGTTGATCCGGTGCCAGGTGCGGCCCTCGTCGGTCGAGCGCCAGATGCCGCGGACGCCGCCGGCCTTCGCCGAGGCGTAGACCGCCGGGTAGCCGTGCCGGGTGCGGCTCCTGCCGAAGCCGACCGCGTCGGCCTCCTCGAAGTCGCGCACGCGCCGCCAGCTCCGGCCGGCGTCGACCGAGCGCCACATGCCGTACGTCTTGCCGGGCTCGCCGCCAGCGAGCCACAGGTGCTTCGCCTTGCCGGGGACCGCGCGGAGGTCCACGGGCCCTTCGGAAGGCAGGCCGGTCGCCGCCGTCGCGGCGAAGGCCCGGCCGCCGTTCGCGCTGGCGTAGCAGACGCCCGCGGCGAAGGCGTACAGGCGGTTCGGGTCGGCCCTGTCGGACCGCACGAGTGCTCCGGCGGGGAGCCCCTCGACGGGAGTCCAGGTCTGGCCGAGGTCGGTGCTCCACACCGGTGCGGTCGTCCCGTCCCCCGGGGACCAGACGATCACCGAGCCGTCGGCGCTCACCGCCACGGTTCCCGCGTTGGCGCCGCCCGCGACGCCGTCGAGGCGCTTCGTGGTCAGCCAGGTCGCGCCGCGGTCGAGGGAGACGCCCACGTGCCCGTCGACGTCGCCTTCGACGTCGCCGGTGCCGACGACGACATCGGGGTGCAGGCCGGCGAAGTCGAGGCTGCGGCCGGACGTCCAGTTCGGGCGGCGGATCATGACACCGGGCTGATCGAGGTCGGTCTGGACGAACCCGCCGAGGTCGCCCATCGCCGAGACGAGGGTGCCGCCGAGGGCGGCGATGTCCTGGACTGCGGTCTCCTCGATGCCCTGGACGCGGATGCCCACGTCGAACGGTTCGACCGGCAGCGCCACCTGGTGCCCGGCCGCGTCGTCCCAGCCGACCAGCGGGCCCTGCGCGTCCCAGGCGGTCAGCTGCTCGGTACCCCAGATGGTCCCGCCGATCCACATGATCCGGTCGGAGTCGTGCGGGTCGATCGAGAGGGCGTCGATCATCCAGCCGTGCTTGATCGCGTAGGCCGGGCCGTCGTCGGTCTTGCCGAAGGTCAGCCACTCGCTTCCGGTGGGGTCCAGGGTGAACCGGTCGGTGCGCTCCGGCGGCCACGACCAGTTCGCGTCCCACGCGTAGTCCCAGCTGGTCTGCCAGGTGGCGCCGGAGTCGGTGGAGCGGAACAGGATCTCGTCGGGGTACCAGTGGTTCTCGGTCGCCGCCATGAGGGTGCCGGGGCGCTGCCGGTCGACGGTGAGGCCGCCGAATCCCGGGATGGCGCCGAGCGGGTCGTACGCGGGGGTGACGTCGGTCCACTCGCCGGTGGCCAGCGCCAGGCGCTGGATCGCGCCGCCCCTGCCCGTGGCGGGCGGGCCGTTGTAGGGGCCGGGGTCCCAGCTGGTGACGATGAAGAGGTGGCCGTGCTCGTGGTCGATCGCGGCCTGCTTGGGGATGGTGCGGTTGCCGTCGGCGGCGCCGAGGGCTGCGGCCGCGCCGGGGACGGGCTGCCAGGTCCGGCCGCGGTCGGCGGAGACGTACAGCGGGTCGGCCGGGTCGGCGACGCCGACGAAGATCCGGCCGTCGGCGGCGAACTCGACCCAGATGACGCCCTGGTCGTCGCCGGAGTAGGGGTCGCCGGGGGTGACGACGAAGTTCCCGGGGTTGGGGAAGTCGGCGACCTCGGACCAGGTGCGGCCGTGGTCGATCGAGCGCCACAGCCCGTTCCCGTTCGGCGCTCCCAAGTAGACGGTCGCGTTGTCGTGCGGGTCGACCGCGAGGCGTTCGCCCATGCCGCGGCCGGGCATGTTGCCGCCCTGCTTGAACGGCAGTTCGGCCGCGCCCCAGGTCGCCCCGTAGTCGTCGGAGTAGAGGACCGCGCCGGAGGTCGGGTCCCAGTCGTTTGTGTAGGTCCCGGCGGCGGCGTAGACGCGGTTGGGTTCGACCGGGTCGGTGGCGACCGAGACGATGCCGGTCCAGCCCCATTGGTCCCAGCCGATCCAGTCCAGCAGCGGCTTCCAGGTCTGTGTCGGCTCCTGCCAGCGGTAGAGGCCGCCGATGTCGGTGCGGGCGTAGATGAGATCGGCCTCGGTCTCGTTGAAGACGATGCCGGGGACCCAGCCGCCGCCGTTGACGACCGCGTTGCGCCAGGTGTAGGCGTCTTCGCAGCGGCCGGAGGCTTCGGCTTGGGCGCCAGTGGGAACGGCGGCGGCCGCGACAGCGGCGGCGCCGAGTGAAGCGGCGAGGGTGCGTCGTCGCACGGGTGCTCCAAAGGGGTGAAGGGGTATTCGAGGACATAGTTTGTTTTGGGGCCCAACATAACAAGTCGCTCCTTTCTGGGCAAGGGGCGCGATCGCGCCGGCACTCTTGTCGGGCGCCGATCGGCCGCCCGGTCAGGCGTCGAGGGCCGCGAGCTTGCCCTGGACCTCGGCGGCGCTGACGTGCTCGAGGTCGGCGAGGATGACCGACGCCTCCCGCCAGGCCGCACGGGCCGCGTCCGGATCGCCTGCGGAGCGGTGGAGATCGCCCAGGGCCGCGAGGGTCTCGCCTTCGTTCAGGCGCTCGCGGAGCTCCCGGTGGCGGTCGAGGGCCCGCTGGTAGTGGAAGCGCGCCTGCTCGAAGTCGCCGAGCCGGTGGTGGACCAGGCCGAGGCTGTCCCAGACGTGGGCCTCCAACGGCAGGCGGAACCCGGCGTCGAGCCCCTGGCACGCATCGGCCGACCGCTCGCAGTAGCCGAGCGCCTCGGTGTACCGGCCGAGCTCGGCGAGGTAGCAGCCGACCGCGTTCAGCCCGCGGGCGACGCCCACCCCGCTGCCCGCGGCCTCGAACAGCTTCAGGAACCGCCAGGCGTGGTCGAGCGCCTCGGCGTGGTCCCCCTGCTGCCCGGCGAGGATCGCCAGGCCGTTGTACGTCGCCGCCTGCCCCACCAGGTCGCCCGCCCGGCCGGAGAGCTTCAGCGCCCGCATCAGATGCGCGCGGCTGTCCGCGAACCGCCCGAGCCGGGTGTCGCTCCAGGCCAGCAGGCGGTGCGAGTGCGCCTGCGCGACCGGCTCGTCCAGCCGCTCCGCCGCGCCCAGTGCGGCGCGCTGGAGTGCGATCTGGGTGCGCAGGTGCCCGCGCCCGGAGAAGAACCCGAACAGCGCCCACGCCGACTGCCAGACCTGGACGTCGAACGCTCCGGGCGGCTGGTGCAGCGCGGTCGCGGTCATGCCCGGGTGCTCGGCCTCGAACCACGCCATCGCCGCCTCCCGCTCGGCGAAGGCCTCGGGGGCGGCGCCCTCGCTCGGTTCGCCGAGCGGCAGCGCCAGTTCGTGCGTGCTCGGCTGGATCAGGACGGCGGCGGGGTACGCGGTGTGCACGTAATGGTCGAGCAGCCGCCGCATCGCCGCCCGGCGCTCGGCCCCGGTGTCGGTGCGGGCCGCCAGGGCCGCGGCGTGGTCGCGCAGGAGGTCGTGGAAGGAGCAGCGGGCCCGGGCGTCCTCGGCGAGCAGGTTCGCCCGAGTCAGCTCCATCAGCGCGGCCCGCGTGTCGGCGGCGCCCAGACCGGTGAGGGCGGCGGCCTGGGCGGCGGTGACGTCCGGGCCCGGGTGCAGGCCGAGCAGCCGGTAGGTCCGCCGGGCCGCGGCGGAGAGCTGAAGGTAGGACCGGTCCATGACCGCGGCGACCGACGTGGACGGGTCGTTCGGCCCCACGGTCAAGTGGCCGAGGCGGTCGCCGGCGAGGGCCCGGGCGTACGCGCCGATCGCGGTCGAACGCGCATGGTGGTTGAGGTAGTCGGCCGCCGCGATCTGGATCGCCAGCGGCAGCCGCCCGCAGGCCGCGGTGAACGCGGCGATCTCCTCCTCTCCGGCGCCCTTGACGGTCAATCGCCCCAGCAGGTTCCGCACCAGCGACGCGGCTTCGGCCTCGATGAGGGCGTCCAGCGCCACGGTGACGACGCCGGCGTGGGTGACGCGCAGCCCGTCGAGCCGGTTGCGGCTGGTGATGACGACCAGGCAGCCCTCCTCGGCGGGCAGCAGCGGGCGCACCTGCGGTTCGGCGCGGGCGTTGTCGAGCACGATCAGCAGCCGCTTGCCCCGCAGCGACTCCCGGTACTGCGCGGCGAGCGCGTCGGGCGCGGTCGGCACCGCCCGCGGATCGACGCCGAGCTGCTCCAGCAGGCCGGTCAGCGCCTGCTCGGGGCTGGTGGGCGGGACGTCGGCGAAGCCGTTCAGATTGAGGTACAGGCACCCGTCGGTGAACCGCGCCCTGACGGCCCGGCTGCGCGCCCAGTGCACGGCCAGCGCGGTCTTGCCGACCCCGCCGATGCCGGTGAGGGCCGCGATGACCGCCGCCCGGCCGCGCTGGTGCTCGCGCAGCAGCCGGTCGAGGCGCCGCAGCTCCTCGTTCCGGCCGGTGAAGGCCCGGTCGCCGGCGGGCAGGCCGCGGTCCGGCCAGTCCGCGGACGGGCCGGCCGCGTGCAGGGAGGTGCCGGTCAGGCGCCGCCGGACCTCGTCCAGCTGCACCCGCTCGCGCAGGCTCAACCCCAGGCGCGGGTTGCTGAGCACCAGGTCGAACCGGTCGGGCTCGTCCCCGGTCGGCGGGCGCGGCAGGTGCTCGCCCCGGATCCAGTAGTAGATCGTGACCCGGCTGACGTGCGCGGTGGTCTCCGCGATCTGCCGCACGGTGCAGCCGGAGTCGATGATGCGGGCCCGCAGCCAGGCGCCGAGCTTCGCGGGGGTGTCGAGGTGGGCGAACTCGCCGCCCCCGTCCTCCGGGCGGCGGCCCGCCAGCCAGGAGCGGACGGTCGCCTCGCTCACGCCGAGGTCGCGCGCGACCTCCGCGACGGACTGCCCCGGGTCCGCGAGGTGGACGGACAGCCACGAAGCGAGCTTGGCGACGGTGTCGGGGCCGAGGGGGCGCGGACTCGCGGTCACGGCAGGGTGCCTCCGCTGGAATGGGCGGCGTCAGGGCTCAGTTCAACGTAGTTCAACGGACGCTTCTCGTCAACGGCCCCAGGGGATTGAATGGCGTAGCCCGCAGCAGCCGGGCGATCAGAAAGTCCCTAAAGGACACTTAGGGTGGAAGGAGCGGGATGGCAGAGCAGACGGCCCGGTTCCGGGACGTGTTCGCCGTCGGCGAGTTCCGGGTGCTGTGGATCGCCCAGACGCAATCGCGCATCGGCGACCAGTTCGCGCGCGTCGCACTGGCGCTCCTCATCTTCGAGCGGACCTCCTCGGCCGTCCTCACCGCACTGGTCTACGCCTCGACGTACCTGCCGCCGCTGCTCACCGCCCCGCTGCTGGCCGGCCTGGCGGACCGCTACTCGCGCCGGACCGTGATGTGGGCCGTCGAACTCCTGCGCGCCGCGCTCATCGGCATCATGGCGATCCCGGCCGTACCGCTCCCGGCCCTCGCCGTCCTCGTGGTCGCCGCATCCTGCTTCGACCCGCTGTTCTCCGCCGCCCGCATCGCGACCCTTCCGAAAGTGCTGCCCGGCGGGCGCTACCAGGTCGGCATGAGCATCAGCAGCTCCACCGACGGCATCGCGCAGATCGCCGGATTCGCCCTGGGCGGCATCGTCGTGGCCGCCACCGGCAGCCCGCACCTGGTGCTGGCGATCGACGCCGTCTCGTTCCTGGTCTCCGCCGCGCTGCTGCGCTGGGGGCTGCGCCCCCACCTGCCCGCGTCCGAATCGGACGGGGCCGCTTCGCGCGCAGGCGGATTCGCGCTGGCCGGGATCAGGCTCGTGGCGGGGGACCGGCGCCTGATGGGCTTGGCCGCGCTGGTCTGGCTGTTCGGTCTCTTCGTGGTGCCCGAGGCGATGGCCGCACCGTACGCCGCGGAGCTCGGCCGGGGCGAGGCCGCGGTGGGGGTGCTGATGGCGGCGGACGTGGTGGGCATGGTGATCGGCGGGCTGCTGGTCGCCCGGCTCGGCTCGGGGCTGCGGCGGCGGTTGACGGTGCCGCTCGCGTTCGCCGCCGGGCTGCCGCTGGTCGCCACGCTGATCGCGCCGAACGTCGTGGTCACGGTCGCCTTGTGGGCGTTGTCGGGCCTGATGTCGAGCTATCTGGTGCTCGCGCAGGTGAGGTTCGTGCAGCTGGTGCCGGACGGGATGCGCGCCCGTGCCGTGGGCTTCGCCGCCGCGGGCCTCCAGACCGCCCAGGGCCTGGGGATGGTGATCGCCGGCGGTCTCGCCGAGGCGATGCCGCCGTCCGCGGCGATCGCGGTGTGCGGGGCCGCGGGCTCGCTGGGCGCGGTCGTCATCAGTCTCGCCTTCGGACTCGCCGGTGCGTCCGAGGCGGCAGATCCCGAGCGGTCCCCGGCTGCGGCCGGGGACCGGGCGGAACCGAGTCGAACGTGAGAGAGGAGGAGCCATGACGAACAACAACCACGTCCAGAAGGACAGCGCTTGGCGTTAATGCGCTGCCCGCCATGGGGCGGGCGGACGGAACACGGCGGCGGCCGGGGCCGATCGGGCCCCGGTCCCGCGCCGGACGGCGGGAGGCCGGTGCGCGCACCGAAGAGGTCCGCGCACCGGCGTCGCAGCCGGACCGGGGCCGGGCCTGCGGGCCCGGTCCCGGCGCGTCTCGGCCGGTCGCTGCGGCGGCCGGCCGTTGCCGCGTGCGTTCGGTTGCGCCTCAGGAGACGGTGACGGTCACGCTGTGGAGTCCGGTGGCGCCGTCGGGGATGACGCCTTGGACGTCGCTGGTCTGGGGGGTGCCGTCGCCGTCGGTGGCGCGGACGGTGAGGGTGTGGTCGCCGGGTTCGGCGTCCCATTCGAGGAGCCACTGCCGCCAGGTGTCGGTGGTGGCGACATCGGACAGTCGGCAGGGCTGCCATGCGCCGTCGTCGACGCGGAGTTCGACGGCGCTGATGCCGCGGTGCTGGGCCCAGGCGACGCCGGCGACGACGACGGTGCCGGAGTCGGCTTTGGAGCGGGGCGTGTCGATGCGCGACTGGGTCTTGATGGGCCGCGGGGTGGACCAGCCGCGGGTGATCCAGTAGGCGTCGTACGCGTCGAAGGTGGTGAGTTCGAGTTCGGTGAGCCACTTGGTGGCCGAGACGTACCCGTAGAGGCCGGGGATGACGAGGCGGGCGGGCCAGCCGTGGTCGACCGGGAGCGGTTGGCCGTTCATGCCGAGGGCGATCATGGCGTCGCGGCCGTCGAAGACGAGGTCGGTGGGGGAGCCGGCGGTCCAGCCGTCGGTGGAGCGGGACACGAGCTGGTCGGCGCCGGGGTCGACGCCGGATTCGGCGAGGAGGTCGGCGAGGGCGACGCCGAGCCAGCGGGCGTTGCCGACGAGGTCGCCGCCGACCTGGTTGGAGACGCAGCACAGGGTGATGTCGCGTTCGATGAGTTCGCGGCCGAGCAGGTCGTCCATCGTGTAGGTGCGTTCGCGGTCGACCATGCCGTGCACGCGGAGCGTCCAGGTGTCGACGTCGACGCGGGGGACGGTGATGGCGGTGTCGATCCGGTAGAAGTCCTGGTTCGGGGTCAGGTACGGGGAGAGGCCCCGCTGCTCGAACTCGGCGACGGGGCCGGGTTCGACGGCGGGGACGTCGGGTTCGGGCAGGGTGAGCGCCTCGCGGTCGGCTTCGACGGCGGCGGGTCCGACCCGGCCGGCCCACCAGGAGGCGGCGACCGCGGCGGCGGCGACGCCGCCGGCGGCTGCGAGGAATCCGCGGCGGCCGGTCGCCGACGGCGCGCTGAAGCGCGACGCCCACCATTGGAGGCCTGCGAGTGCGACCGCTCCGGCCAGGAGCGACGGTACTGCCGCGCCGGCGCCGAGGCCGGGCCTGGTGACGGCGGCTGCCGCGCCGAGGAGGGCGAACGCCAGGATCGCGGCCCGCGCCGGCCACGGGCGGGTCCGCCAGAGCCGGCCGATCCAGTACCCGGCGAGAGCGACGCCGATCGCCAGGCCGATGACCAGCAGCGGCTTGTCGAGGGTGCCGACGAGGTCGATGAACCAGTGCGAGACCTCGAGCGGGACGACGGCGATCACGGTGTCGCTGAGCGCGGAGAGCGGCGCGGCCCGCGGTGCGGCGAACGCGGCGACGAGGTGCCCGACCGCCAGCCCGGCGAGGGTCGCGAGGAGCCCGGCGGCGCCCCAGGCGCGCGGTGAGGCGGGTTGCGTGGTGTTCACTCCACCATCATCGCGCTTTCGCGGCCGCAGGTCCCGCGCCGCAGCCTTACGATCCGCTAAATAAGGAGCCCGATGCGCGGGGCGCGGCCGCGTGGTCCGCGGGCGTGTGGCGCCGGTGGGCGTCGCCCGCCGCATCGTGCGGCGCGGCCGGGCCTCGCGGCGCGCCGTTCAGTCGCCGAGTGCGCGGGCGAAGTCCGCGACCAGGTCTTCGGGGGCTTCGATGCCGGCCGAGAAGCGGATCAGGTCCGCGGGCAGGCCCGCGGCCTCCCGGCCGGCGACGCGGGTGACGAGTGATTCGACGCCGCCGAGGCTCGACGCGGCGTACGGCAGGCGCAGCGACGCGACCAGGGCGTCGGCTGCGGCGGCGCCGCCGGCCGGCCGGAACGCCAGCACGGACCCGAACCCGTCGAACAGTGCGGCGGCCCGCTCGTGGTCGGGGTGGGCGGTGAGCCCGGGGTAGCGGACTTCGGCGACCCGGGTGTGCCCGTGGAGGAACCGGGCGACCGCCATGGCGTTGGCGTGCTGCTGCCGCACGCGCAGCGCCAGGGTCTTGAGGCCGCGCGAGAGCAGGTACGCCGCGTGCGGGTCGAGCGCGCACCCGTAGGCGCCCATGACGGCCGCGACGCGGGCGATGCGCTCGCGCGAGCCGGTCACGACCCCGGCGGCGAGGTCCGAGTGGCCGTTGAGGGCCTTGGTCGCCGAGTGGCAGACCAGGTCGAAGCCGACCGAGTGGGGGCGGAAGACCACGGGGGTCGCGAGGGTGTTGTCGATGATGGAGGCGATGTCGTGCTCGCGGGCGAAGCGGGCGGCGCCGGCGAGGTCGCCGACCTGGACGAGCGGGTTGGTGATGGTCTCGGTCAGGAACGCCTTCGTCTCGGGTCGTCGCGCTTTCCGCCAGGCGTCGGTGTCGGCGGGGTCGACGAGGTCGAACGTCCAGCCGAGCCGTTCGGCGTGGTCGGTGAGGAACCGGAGGGTGCCGCCGTAGAAGGAGCCGGCGGCGATCAGGTGGTCGCCGGCGCCGAGCACGCTGTGGAGCGCGATGGAGATCGCGGCCATGCCGGAGGCGGTGGCGAGGGCGTCCTCGGCGTCTTCGAGGGCGGCGAGCCTGCGGTGGAGGTGGCGCTGGGTGGGGTTGGTGCCGAGCCGGCTGTAGGGGGCGTCGCCGCCGGGGCCGGCCTCGTAGACGGTGCCCTGGTGGATCGGGTGCACGACCGAGCCGCCGGGGGCGGGGCGGGGTTCGCCGCCGTGGACGGCGAGGGTCTCGAACCGCTCACCGCTCATCGGGCCAGCCTCGGGATCGCGGCGTCGAGGAGTTCGCGGACTTTGTGGAGGTTCGCCTCGAAGACGGCGAAGACCGCGTCCTGGCTGACCGGTTCGATCCCGGGGTCTTCGTCGAGCCCGGCGTCGTAGTCGGTGACCAGGGCGATGCCGACGAAGGGGATGCCGGCCTCCATGGCGAGCGGCGCCTCGGGGGACTGGGTCATGTTGACCACGTGCCAGCCGCTGTCGCGGTGCCAGCGGGATTCGGCGCGGGTGGAGAAGCGGGGGCCGTTGACGACGACGACGGTGCCGCCGTCGTGGGCGACCGCGCCGACCTCGGCGGCGGCGTCGAGCATGATGCGGCGCAGGCGGGGGTCGTACGGTTCGGCGAACGGGACGTGCACGGGGCCGTCGTGGAACTCGTCGTGGAAGGTGGACTCGCGGCCCCAGGTGCGGTCGACGAGCTGGTCGCAGACGACGAACTCGCCGGGCCTGATCTCGGGGCGCAGCGATCCGGCCGCGAACGGCGAGATGAGGGCGCGCACGCCCAGCTGCCGCATGGCGTCCACATTGGCCCGGTAGTTGACGCGGTGGGGCGGGTGCCGGTGGCCGGCGCCGTGCCGGGGGAGGAACGCGACGCGCGCGGTCCCGAACGCGGCGATGGCGACCGGCGCGGACGGCGGCCCCCACTCGGTCCGCATCTCCACGGTCTCGGCTTCGGCGGTGAGGGAGTAGAAGCCGGAGCCGCCGAAGACGCCGATGTCGGCCCTGGGTGGGGTCTCGTTCACTGCCTGCTCCTCATCGTTGCGAACCGTGCGAGTTGCGCGCGCATGTCCTTGACCGCCCGGAGGGTCCCGCCGAGGGTCCCGGTGACTTTGCTCCTGCCGATGCGGGGCCGGTAGCGGACGGGCACTTCGGTGATCCGCCACCCGTCCCGCCCGGCGCGCAGCACCATCTCGAGCGGCCAGCCCGAGCGGCGGTCGGCGATGGCGAGGTCGAGGAGGGCGTCGCGCCGGGCGGCGCGCATCGGCCCGAGGTCGGTGACGTGCGCGTCGCAGCGGCGGCGGATCTGCCGGGCGAGGTAGCGGTTGGCGAGGCGCCCGTGCAGGGGCTGCGCGCCCGCCGCGGCGTCCCGGGCGCCGAGCACGAGGTCGGCGTCGCCCGCGAGGACGGGCGCGCACACCCGGGGCAGGTCGGCCGGGTCGAGGGACGCGTCGCAGTCCATGAACGCGACCACCGGGGCGGTCGCGGCGGTGAGCCCGGTGAAGCAGGCCGCGCCGAACCCGCGGCGGGCCTCGGCAATCACGTGCGCGCCGAGGCCGGCGGCGACCTCCGCGGAGCCGTCGTCGGAGCCGTTGTCGACCACGATCGGCCGGTACCCGGGCGGCATCCGCTCGAGCACCCACGGGAGCGCGCCGCGCTCGTTGAGCACCGGCAGGACCACGTCGACCGCCGGTTCCAGGAGGGACCGGACCCGCCGCGCGGTGCGCGTCCGCGGCGCGAGCGCGGCGACGGCCCGGGCGTCCTCGATGTCGTCGAGGTCGCGCAGCACCGGCAGGTCGGCCACGGTGAGGCCGAGGGCCTCCAACCGCTTGCGCTGCAAGGCACCCGTGTCGTCCCGGCTCATCGGGACGCCGTCGAACGCGCCGGGGTGCGGCCGGGCCAGGCCCAGGGCCCACCAGCCGCCGTCCTCGGCGAGGCCGAGCGCCGCCTCCGCGCCGCCGGCCACGACCCCCAGCGCCGCATCGAGCAGGTCGGGCGTGACCTGCGGCGTGTCCATGCCGATCTGGATCCCCGGCCCGCCCGCGAACGCCCACGCCGCCGCGAGCCGCGCATTGAACGTGCCCTCGACCTGCGGCACCACCTCGAAGCCCGCGGGGAGCCACGGCCCGGGATCGCCGTCGAGCGCGAGGATGCGCCGGTCCGCGCCGCACGCGGCGACCGCTTCGAGCGTGTCCGCGAGCGCCGCCTCCGCCACCGCCGCCGCCTCCACAGTGGTCAACGGCGGGGTGAGCCTGGTCTTGGACCGCCCCGCGACCGGGGCCTTCGCCAACACGAGGAGATGGGTCCGCTGCATGGGGCCGATGCTACTGACGGTCACGCCCGCAGAGGCAGGGTCGAATGCTTACGGTATGCGAAAGTCTTGGGCCGTCCCGTGACGGCGGCGCACGGGATCGGTCATCGTTGACCCATGAGCTCCCAAGCCGTCCCCCGCGTGCTCGTCGTCGACGACGACACCGCCCTCGCGGAGGTCGTCGCCCGCTACCTGCGCCGCGAAGGCTTCGACGTCGACTACGCCGCCGACGGCGCCACCGGCCTCGAACGCGCCCTCGCCACCCTCCCCGACCTCGTCGTCCTCGACCTCATGATGCCCGGCATGGACGGCTTCGAAGTCTGCCGCCGCCTCCGCGAGACCGCCAACGTCCCCGTCGTCATGCTCACCGCCCGCGGCGAGGAGCACGACCGCATCGCCGGCCTCGACCTCGGCGCCGACGACTACGTCACCAAACCGTTCTCACCAGGAGAGCTCGCCGCCCGCGTCCGGGCCGTCCTGCGCCGCGCCACCGCCGCACCCCCGCCCGCCGCCGTCCTCACCGGCGGCCGCATCGCCATCGACACCCTCGCCCACCAGGTCCGCCGCGACGGCGCACCCGTCGAACTCACCACCAAGGAGTACGACCTCCTCGTGTGCTTCCTCAGCAACCCCGGCCGCGCCTTCCAGCGCGACGAGCTCCTCGAAGCCGTGTGGGGCTGGAGCATCGGCGACACCTCCACCGTCACCGTCCACGTCCGGCGCCTGCGCGAGAAGGTCGAGGACGACCCCTCCGCGCCCCGCCACCTCACCACCGTCCGCGGCGTCGGCTACCGATGGGAGCACTGATGCAGCACCTGCGCCACCGCCGCACCGGCTCACTGCTGATCCTCGCCTCCGCCCTCGCCGCGGCCACCGCCCTCGCGGTCGCCTTCGACTTCCCGCCCCGCGACATCGCCGTCCTCGTCACCGTCGCCGCGGTCGCCTCGGCCGTGGCCGGCGCCGTCGGCGGCGTCGCCCTCAGGCGCCTGCGCAGCCGCCCCGCCCGCGTCCAGACCATGACCGTCGCCCTCTCCTCGGTCCTGGTCGCCGCCACCGGCGTCGTCACCGCCGCACTCGCCATGTTCATCTCCTTCCACGACCTCGTCGTCCTCTTCGTGGTCCTCATCGTCGCCTCCGGCGTCGCGTTCGGCGCCGCCTGGCAGCTCGGGGACGACATCGGCGCCGGCGCCCAGCAGGTCGGCGCCTACGCCCGCACCATGGTCGGCAGCGACGGCCGCATCAGCGCCGCCCTCGCCCCCGCCGTCACCGGCCCCGGCGAACTCGCCGCCCTCGCAGGCGAACTCGCCGACGTCTCCCGCCGCCTCGAAGAGTCACAGCGGCGCGAACGCGCCCTCGAATCCTCCCGCCGCGAACTCATCAGTTGGGTCTCCCACGACCTGCGCGCCCCCCTCGCCACCATCCGCGCCATGGCCGAAGCCCTGGACGACGGCGTCGTCGACGACGACGCGGCCGTCAAGCGCTACCACTCCCAGATCCGCACCGACGCCGAACGCCTCACCGCCCTCGTCGACGACCTGTTCGAACTCTCCCGCATCAACAGCGGCACCCTCCGCCTCGGCCGCGAGAAGGTCGACCTGTGCGACGCGGTCGCCGACGCCATCGCAGGCGCCGGCGCCGCAGCCGAAGTCAAAGGCGTCGCCGTCATCGAACGCCTCGACACCCTCCCCCCGATCGAAGTCGCCGCCCGCGAATGCTGCCGCGCCCTCGACAACCTCTTCGACAACGCCATCCGCCACACCCCCGCCGGCGGCACCGTCGTCATCGCGGCCGCAGCCGAAGGGGGCACCGCCGTCCTCCACATCGACGACGAATGCGGCGGCATCCCCGACCACGACCTCCCGCGCGTCTTCGACATCGCCTTCCGCGGCGACGAGGCCCGCCGCCGCGACGACCGCGGCGGCGGCCTCGGCCTCGCCATCAGCCGCGGCCTCATCGAAGCCCACGCCGGCACGGTGACCGCCGCCAACACCGCGCAAGGCTGCCGCTTCACCGTCCGCCTCCCCGCCCCGGACCGCCGGTGACGACCCGCGCCCGGACCGGCGCCGCCCTCGCCGCCTGGACCCTCCTCCTGGCCCTCGCATGGCTCCTCGGCCAGGCCAAACTCGCGCACACCGCAGGCGGCCTCCAACTCGACGCGATGCCCCTCTACGGCAGCTGGGAACCCCGCCTCGACGCGACGCTCCTCGCCCCGCTCGCCGCGGGCGCGCTCGCCATCGCGGTCCTGCCCGCCGCCGCCGCGCGATGGCGCTGGCGGTACGTCGTCATCGCGACCGCGGCCGCCGCGGTCCTCTTCAGCACCGCCCTGGCGCTCGCGCACTCGCATCCGCAGACGTGGAGCGACCTGGACAACCACTATGCGAGCCACGCGCACCTCGTGGACGACGCCGGGGGACTCGCACCGTTCCTGCGGCACTACACCGAGGCGCAGCTCGAAGGCGCGTACCCGGTGCACCTCCAGTCGCACCCGCCCGGTCTCGTCCTGTTCTTCTGGGGCGCGGCGCGCATCGGCCTCGACGGGCTCGTGTTCCAGAACGCCGTCATCCAGATCGCGGTCGCGGCGATGGCGGCGGCCGCGCTCATGACCGGCCGCGACGTCGCGGGGGAGCGGCTGGCCCGCCGGGCCGCCCCGTTCCTGGTGGTGGCCCCGGCCGCGTTCTGGCACAACAACGCCGACCTGGTGTTCGCGGGCGTCACCCTCTCCGCCGCGGCCTGCCTCATCCTGGCCACGAACCGCACCGGCCCGCGATCGGCGGCCCTGACCGTCGCCGGCGGCCTGCTGGCGGGTGCGGGGCTCATGCTCTCGTTCTCCGCGGCGCTGCTCGCGATACCGGTCCTGGCCGTGGCGATCCGGCGCCGCCGCTGGAGCGTCCTGGCCGGAGGCGGCGCCCTGGCGGCGGCGGTGGTGCTCGCGCCGCTGCTGTGGGGGTACTGGTGGCTCGAGGGGCTGCAGGTGACGCGGGTCCGCTACTACGCGGGGGTGGCGGCGGTGCGCGGGTACTGGTACTTCCTGTTCGCGAACCTGGCGGTGTTCGCGCTCGCGCTCGGCCCGGCGATCGCCGCAGCGCTGGCCCGGCTGCGTGACAGTCGCATGTGGATCGTCGTCGGCTCGTGCCTGGCGGCCGTCGTGATCGCGGACCTGTCGGGGATGTCCTCGGCGGAGACCGAGCGGATCTGGCAGCCGTTCATGCCGTTCGTCCTGCTGGCGGGGTGCGCCCTGCCTCGTCCCCGGGTGTGGCTGGCGCTGCAGCTGGCCGTCGCCGTCGTCCTCGCCGCCGCGCTGCACGTGCAGTGGTGACCGAGAGAAAGGCAAGTCCTTGCGTGTACTGGTGACCGGCGGCGCCGGGTTCATCGGCGGGTCGATCGTCGAGCGGCTCGCCGCGCGCGGCGACGAGGTCGTCGTCTTCGACTCGCTTGCGGCCCACAAGGAGCCGCCGCCGCTACCGGGCTCGGTGGAGCTCATCGTGGGCGACCTCCGGGACGAGCGGGCCCTGGGGCGCGCGGTCGAGGGCGTCGACGCCGTCTGCCATCAGGCCGCGCGCGTGGGCCTCGGCGTGGACTTCGACGATGTGAGCGACTACGTCGCGGACAACGACGGCGGGACCGCGAACCTGCTGCGCGCCTTGTGGCGCCGCTCGTTCACGGGCCGTCTCGTCGTCGCCTCCTCCATGGTCGTCTACGGCGAGGGCCGCTACCGCTGCCCCGAGCACGGCGACGCCGCCGCCGCTCCCCGCGACCGCCATGATCTCGACAATGGACGGTTCGAACCGCGCTGCCCCCGCTGCGGCGCCGACCTCTCCTGGGCGCCCGTGCGCGAGGACGCCCGGCTCGATCCGCGGAACGTCTACGCCGCAACGAAGGTCCAGACCGAGAACCTGTCGTTCCTGTACGGCCGCGAATCCGGCGCGCGCGTCTGCGCCCTGCGCTACCACAACGTGTACGGACCGAGGATGCCCCGCGACACCCCGTACGCCGGGGTGGCCAGCATCTTCCGCAGCGCCCTCGAATCCGGCTCGGCCCCACGGGTGTTCGAGGACGGCGGCCAGACCCGCGACTTCGTCCACGTCCACGACGTGGCCCGCGCGAACCTCCTCGCCCTCGACGGCGACTGGACCGGCGCGTGCAACATCGCCAGCGGCGAACCGCACAGCGTCGGCGACATGGCCCGCGCCCTCGCGGCCGGCTTCGACGGCATCGAACCCGTCGTCACCGGGGAGTACCGCCTCGGCGACGTCCGGCACATCGTGGCCGCCCCGGACCTCGCCGCCGACGCGCTCGGGTTCCGCGCCGAGACCGCCTTCGCGGAAGGCATGCGCGCCTTCGCGAACGACCCGCTCCGGGACTGAGCGGCGGGAGCGGCCTCGCGGGCCGCCGCCCGCGGGTCAGACGAGGTCGGCGTCGTGCGCGAGCAGCGCCACCTGAGTGCGGTTGTCCAGGGCGAGTTTGGTGAGGATGCTCGAGACGTGCGACTTCACGGTGGTGACGCTCATGAGCAGTTCGGCCCCGATCTCGGCGTTGGAGCGGCCGCGGGCGATCGCGACCGCCACCTCGTGCTCGCGCGGGGTGAGCGCGGCGAGCGCGGCGCGCGCCCGCTCATAGGCGCCGGCCTGCGCGACGGTCCGGTCCATGAGCCGGCGCATGACGCCGGGGGAGAGCATCGGGCCGCCGGTGGCGACGCGCGCGACCGCGTCGGCGATCTGCGCGGGCGGGGTGTCCTTGAGGAGGAAGCCGCTCGCGCCGGCCCGGAGGGCGTGGACGATGTGCTCGTCGGTGTCGAACGTCGTCAGCACGATGACCTCGGGCGCGCCGGGGCGCTCGCGCAGCCGCCGGGTGGCGGTGATGCCGTCCACGTGCGGCATCTGGAGGTCCATGAGGACGACATCGGGCGCGTGGGCGTCGACGGCAGCGATCGCCTCGCGGCCGTCGCCGGCCTCCGCGACCACGACGATGTCGCCGGTCCCATCGAGCATCATCGACAGCCCGGCCCTGACCAGGGCATCGTCGTCGACCAGGAGCAGGCGGATCACGTCGGCCATGGTAGCCGAGCCCGCAGCCGGAACCGCTCGCCGCTGCGCCCGTGGTCGAGTTCCCCGCCCGCCAGCCGCACCCGCTCGGTGAGCCCGACCAGGCCCACGCCACCGCCCGGCACCGCGGGCGGACCACCGTGCGCGGGAACCGGGTTGGTGAGCTCGACGATCAGACCGGCCCCGGGCTCCCCGCGCAGTGCGAGCTCCACAGGCTCCCCGGCCGCGTGCTTCCGCGCGTTCGTCAGTCCCTCTTGGAGGACCCGGAACGCGGTGCGACCGATCGAAGGAGGCAGCACACCCGCCGGGAGGCCGCTGCTGACCTCGACGGGCTGGCCTGCGGCCCTGGACTCCTCGACCAGCTTCTCGAAGTCGGCGACGGCCACCGGGCCGCCCGCCCCGGCCTCGTCGCCCTCGCGCAGCAGCCCGATCACCTGCCGCAGCTCCTCGAGCGCCTGCTGCACCCCCGCGCGGACCACCCCGGCGGCCATCGCCACCTTCTCCGGCGGGGCGTCCGGACGGAACTCCAGCGCCCCCGCATGCGTCGCGACCAGCGAGAGCCGGTTCGCCAGCACGTCGTGCATGTCGCGGGCGAGCGCACGCCGCTCCGCCGCACGGGCTTCGGCGATCCGGCGGCCCTGCTCCGCCTCGGCCCGCTCGGCCCGCTCGTGCAGCGAGATCAGCAGCCTGCGGCGGGAGTTGGCCAGGGCGCCCCAGCCGAGCAGCGCACCGTACGAGACGACGCAGAGCATGGCCCACCAGTCGAAACCGAGCGCCGGATTCGGGTACCGCACCCATTGCAGGAGATGCGCCAGCACCCCGGCCCCGGCGATGGCCGCGGCAGTGCGGAACCTGCCGCACCACGCCGCCTGGAGCGCCCCCACCGTCGCCGCGGGCGTCGCGACCGGCGACAGGACCGCGAGCACCGTCGCCCCGAGCGCCCCGGTCACGGGCCGCCACACCTGCACCAACGCGGCCCCGACACCGAGCGCCGCGACCGCGAAGTCCAAGGGGCCCAGCCCGGTCCGCGACCACAGCGTCAACGCGGTCAACACGGACACGCCCCCGACCAGGGACGCCACCTCCACAGGGCGGGGCTTTCGAGACTCGGCCACGGCACGAATGCTAGCTGCGGTCAAGGCCGAGCGATCACCTCCGAAAGTAGGAGACGGACCCTCCCCGGGACGGAGACGGCGCGGCTCCGCGACCGATGCGCGACCCCCTCGCCCCCAGCGAGACTGTCGACATGACCACGCGAACCCGCCGACTCCTCACCGTCCTCGCCGCCCCCGCCGCCGCCCTCCTCCTCTGGGCCGCAGCCGCTCCGCTCGGCGGCGTCGACCTCACCGTCGACCAGGCCGGCACCCCCCTCACCGTGGGGCCGCTCCTGATCGCCCCCGCCGCCCTCCTGATCGGCTTCGCCGCCTGGGGCCTCCTGGCGGTCCTCGAGCGGTTCACCGCCCGCGCCGCAATGATCTGGTCGATCACCGCCGCGGCCGTGCTCGCCCTCTCGCTCACCGGCCCGCTCGCCGCCACCACCACCGGCGCGATGCTCGTCCTCATGGGCATGCACGCCGTCACCGGCGGCGTCCTCATCGCGGGCCTGGCGCGCCGATGAGCCTCCCCTGGGGCTACCTCACCGGCCTGGCCGTCCTCGCGCTCCCCGCACTGCGCCTGCCCCGCATGCCGATCGGACCCGGAACCTCGCTCTTCTTCGCGAGCATCGCCATTCTCGAACTGCCGTTCCTCGCCTCGGCCGCGTTCTCGGCCGGCACCGCACTCGCGGCCGCCGAAGGCGACCTCGACTCACCCGTGACGATCGCCGCCGCAGCGCTCACCGGCGCCTGCCTGACCCTGACGACCTGGCGCGGCATGCGCGCCATGCCGACCCTCACCCGCGCCATGGGAGACCTCCACGTCTCACCCCGCCTGCCATGGGCCCGCATCCTCCTGCAGCCCTTCGGATTCCGGCCCCGCTCGGTCGCGCGGACCGCCAACCTCCCCTACGGCCCGCACGGCAAGCGCAACCTCCTCGACCTCTACCGCCACCGCTCCGCCCCCGTCAACGCCCCGGTCCTCATCCACTTCCACGGCGGCTACTACACGACCGGCTACAAGAACTCCCAGGCCCTGCCGCTGCTCCACCGCCTCGCCGACCAAGGATGGGTCACCATCAGCGCCAACTACCGGCTGGGGCACGCGGCGGGCTTCGAACCCCACCTCCAGGATGCGAAACGCGTTGTCGCCTGGGTCCGCACCCACGCCCGCGAATGGGGCATGGACCCCGACCGGATCGTCCTCGCCGGCTCCTCGGCGGGCGCCAACATGTCGGCGCTGGCCGCGCTCACCCCCGGCGACCCGCGCTTCCAGCCGGGCTTCGAGGACGTCGACACGTCCGTGTCGGCGGTCGTGGGCCTGGGCGGCTACTACGGCGCCTACTTCGACGGCGACCCCGACAGCGACCCGCTGACCCACGCCCGCGCGGACGCCCCGCCGTTCCTCATCGTGCACGGCGATCACGACACCGTGGTCCCGGTCGCCTCGGCCCGCCGCTTCGCCGAAGCGCTGCAAGCGGTCTCGGCCCAGCCCGTGGTCTACGCCGAACTGCCCGGCGCCCAGCACGGCTTCGACCTGTTCCACTCGCCCCGCTTCGAAGCGGTCGTCAACGCCGTGGAGGCGTTCGCGACCAGCGCCGTCGCCGCCCGACACTGACACGCGGAGAGGGACCGTCCCCACCGGGGCGGTCCCTCTACTCCTGCAACGCGATCCGCGGGTCAGGCCGCGAACGCGCCCTTGTGCTCGGTGAGCCACTCCTTGAACGTCTTGAGCTCGGGGTTCAAGGCGCGCACGGTGTCGAGGTCGCGGCGGCCGGTGAACTCGTCGTCGAACTCGGCGTAGTACTGGAACATGTTCCCCATCTCCTCCGCGGCAGGGAAGCCCGCCGCGCGGAAGTCCCCGAACGGCACCGGCCGGTAGGCGACCGGCTCGTCCAGGACGTCGGTGAACACGTCGGCGTACTCGGTGCCCGTCAGGTGCTCCCCGGCGATGCTGATGGTCTTCCCGACGGTCTCCTTGCCGCGCTTGAAGATCCCGAACGCGGTGCGGCCGATGTCCTCGGCGGCGATCCCGGCCAGCGCGCCCTCGTCCATCGGCATCGCCAGGACCAGGGTGCCGTCCTCCTGCCGCTGGGGCGGGAAGTAGGCCATGAACCCCTCCCAGTAGAAGGTGGTCTGCAAGAACGTGGCCGGCACCCCGGCCGCGGTGAACAGGGCGTTCGCCTCGCCCTTGACGTCGAAGTGCGGGACCTTGAAGCGGCCCAGGAGGGTCGGCATGCGGTCGTCCTCGAGCGGCACCGCGTCGCGCGTGTCCTCCAAGGTGGACCAGATCGCGTGCTCGACGCCCGCGCTCGCGGCGGCGCGGGCGAGGTTGCCGGCCTGCTCGTACTCGCGGTCGGGGGACATGTGCTCCCAGAAGTTGGTGACGAGGAACGCGCCGTACGCGCCGTCGAAGGCCTTCGCGAGGCTCGCCTCGTCGTCGAGGTCGGCCTCCACGACCTCGGCGCCGCGCCGCGCGAGTTCACGGGCCTTCGCCGAGTCGGCGCTGCGGGTGATCGCGCGCACGGCGAACCCGGCGTCCGGCTCGTCGAGGATCGCGCGGGCGAGCCCGCCGCCCTGCTGGCCGGTGGCGCCGACGACTGCGATGATCTTCTGCTCGGTCATGGTGGTGCCTTTCGGTTCGGTGTCCCCGGTGCTTCACTCGGGACGATAGGTCGGTGGCAGGGTGCTCCGGTGCGGTTCGGCCGAACCCCCCTCGGTGGCGCTGTGATGGGGACGGCCGCCGGCACGAGCATCTAGTTGATGCGTCACTCATCTAGCGATGGAAATGCATGATGCATCATTTACCATAGCGCAAGATAGATGATGCGTCAAGTAAATGAGGCGGGGCGAGCCCCGATCTGTCCAAGACCACCGCCCGGACCTAACGTAGAAAGCATCGGACGAACCACCCCGAACACCACCGCACACGCCGCCGCATACATCAGGCCCACCCGCACCACTCCTCAACGGCGCCGACGCACTCGACCACGACACCGCCCAACCCGCCTGCGACCGGCCCCACCACACCAAGCCCACCCCAACCACGCCAGTGCTACTGCATCGTCCAGGTCGCGCCCACGCCACCGCGCTGGCCGCACCGCGCCTGCCAGGCCGCGCTGGTCAAGCCGTGCCGTCCGCGCCGTGCCGTCCGCTCAGACGATCGCGGGAATGCGGCGCAGGTCCTCGACCGTCGTCGCGTACGACAGATCTTCCAAAGGCTCGCAGGAGAAGAAGCGGTTCATGAGGTCCACCAGCTGCGTCGGACGCTCGAGGTGGATGAGGTGATCGGCGCGGGCGAACTCCACATACCAGCTCTCCGGGCAGGTGAACGCGAGCTCGCGGCACAGGTCCGGCGGCGTCAGCGTGTCATGCTCGCCCGTGGTGAACAGGGTCGGCACCGCGGGCGGGATCGACGGGTCGATGAGGTCGCGCGAGAGCAGGCGGTTCGTGTTCGCGATGAACTTCGCAAGGTCCGCGTCGTCCGCCGCGCCGAACCGCATCGCCAGGATGCGGCGCACCACGGCCTTCGCCGCGATGTCCGGGTGCGGGCTCATCAGCGCGTCCACCGCGGCCGGGCCGAAGTGCTCGCGCGGGCCCCGCTCCGCCAGGGCCACCGCCGCACGCATCATCGGCCGCGACTCGGCAGGGATGACGCCCATCGTCCCGGCGAGCACCATGCGGGCGATCCGCTCCGGGTGCGTCTGCGCGAGCCGGTAGCCCACCGACGAGCCGTAGGAACCCGCGAAGACGTTCACCCGATCGATATCCAGATCGTCGAGGATTCGCACCATCGCCTCGGCCGGGACGTCCGGCCCCAGATACGGCGGCAGGAGGTCGGCGCGCCCCCAGCCCGGCAGGTCCGGACAGATCACGTCCGCATGGGCGAGCAGGCCCTGCTCGACCCGGCCCCAGTCCTCCTTGCGGTGCAGCGCACCGCCGATGAGCACGACCGGCGCGAACTGCGGCGAGTCCGAATACGTGCGCCGCGACCAGTACGTGTAGCCCGCGAGACGGTGCTTGTATTCCTGAGGAATGGCGGCATTGCGCGGCATGAAGGCTCCCGTTCAAGGTTCGCGGCGCCGTCAGGGCCGCCGCAGGTACGGGAAATCACCCTAGTATCCGAAATGCGAATTTCTGGTATTTTGCAGTTAATCAAGGAGCATGTCCGACTTGCGTTGTAGGGATGCACCGCCGTATCGCACCGCCGACACGCCTCAACGAGACGACGAAGCGGCCCGGGGCACCCGCCCCGAACCGCTCCAACAGGCCAGACCGCTCAGCTCCACGCCAAGAGCGCTTAGCCCCGGCCCGGACCGCTCAGCTCCACTCCAAAAGAGCGCTCAGCCCCGGCCTAGACCGCGACACCCTTCCACGCCCCCCACAGGCTCGCGTACGCGCCGCCCGCCTCGAGCAGCTCCGCATGGGAGCCCTCCTCGGCGATCCGGCCGTCCTGCACCACCGCGATCCGATCCGCCGACTCCGCCGCCTGCAACTGGTGCGCGATCGCGATCACCGTGCGCCCGTTCAACGCCGCCGCAAGCGCCGCCTCCACATTCCCCGCACTACCCGGATCGATACCGGCCGTCGCCTCATCCAGGATCACCACATCAGGATCGGCCAGGATCACCCGCGCCAACGCGAGCTGCTGCGCCTCAGCCAGGTTCAACCGGTGGTGCTCGTCCCCGAGCATCGTGTCCAACCCCTCCGGCAGATCCGCCGCCCACCGCGCGTCCACCGTCGCCAGCGCCGCACGCAACGCCTCGTCACCCGCCTCCGGCGCCGCAAGATTCAAGTTCTCCCGCAGCGTCGCCGTAAAGATGTAATGCTCCTGCGTCACCAGCACCACCTTGCGACGCAACACCTCCAACGGAATATCGGCCACCGGCGCACCCCCCAGCGTCACCGACCCCGCCCGCGGCCGGTCGATCCCGGCCACCAACCGCGCAATCGTCGACTTCCCCGCCCCCGAAGGCCCGACCACCACCAGACGCTCACCGCGCCGCGGATGCAGGCTCAAACCGTGCAGCACATCGGGACCGTCCCCGTACCCGAACGTCACGTCATCGAGCCGCACCTCCGCACCCTCAGGCGCGGCCTCCCGAACCTCGTCCGGCATCAAATGCACGCCCTCGACACGCGCCATCGCCGCACCGCCCATCTGGAACTCGCTCAGCGACATCATCGTCCGGAACACCGGCCCGTCCAACCGCAGCGTCAGCATCGCCACCGCCACCACCTCGCCCACCGTCACCCAATCGTTCAAGTACCACAAGGCACCCACGATCGTGACCACCATGGCCGGCGTCAAGAAGGTCAAATCCGTCGCCGGGAAGAACCACGTCTGCAGCCGCACGATCCCCTTCAACCGGTCCATGTGCGTCGCCGCCCGCGCATACCCGGCCGCACCCCGCTCCTCCTGCATCCGGTACGCCGCCACCGTCTGCGCACCCGCCGCCGAAGCCGTCGCCGTCTCCGCGATCTCACTCATCGCGGCCCGCTCACTCAAGAACACCGGACTCGCCAACCGCAGATACCGCCGACCCGCAATGAACAGCATCGGCATACCGACCACGAACAACAACCCCAGCAGCGGACTCACCACGAACGCCGCCACGATGATCACCGTGCCTTCGATCATCGCGACCGCCACCTCCGGCGCCGTCTTGCGCAGCAGCTCCGCCACCGCACCCACATCACCCGACGTCCGCGTCGCCAGGTCACCCGTCCCCGCACGCTCCACCGTCCCCAACGGCAACCGCAGCACCCGGTCGATGAACGACTCACGCAACCGCGCCGCCGCCCGCTCGCCCAACCGGTACCCCAGACGCCGACCCGTGCGCATCAGCACCAACTGCAGCACCACGCACGCGACGATCACACCGCACACCAGATCCACCCGGGACGCCGTCCAACCCGTCCCGATCCCGTCGATCACCTCACCCAGCATCACCGGCAGCGCCGCACTCGCCCCAGCCGCCAGCACGTACAACGCGACCACACCCGCGAACGCACGCCGATCAGCCAGCACCAGCCGCTTGATCGCCTCGATCATCGCGGCCCGGCCCGCCACCGGCAGCCGACCCGCAGTCTCCTTGACGCTCATCAGGACTCCTGCCTAGAAGTGAGGAACCGGTACTCGTCTTGCAGCGAAAGCTCCGCATGGCTGCCAGTGGCCCGGACCTTCCCGTCCACCAGCCACGCCACCGCATCGGCCCGCGCCAGCCACAACGGCGACGCCGTCACCACCGCCGTCGTCCGCCCCGCCCGGGCCGCCGCCACCCGCTCGGCGATCAACGACTCCGTGTGCGCGTCGACCGCCGACGTCGGCTCCACCGCGAGCAGCACCTCCGCATCGGCCGCCAGCGCCCGCGCCAGGCGAAGCCGCTGGCGCTGGCCCCCGGAGAGGTTGCGGCCGGCGTTGTGGACCTCGCCGTCCATGGTCGAGCCGAGACTCGAGTGCACATCGCCCGCGCCCGCCGCGTGGATCGCCGCGAGCGCGCGGTCCTCGTCGACCCGCAGGGTCTCGCCGAGGGTCTGCGCGAACAGGTAGTCGTCGCGCAGGAGCAGCACGCGCTCGCGCACTTCGTCCAGCGCGAGGTCGGCGAGTTTCACGTCGCCCCACTCTGCTCCCGAGCCCCTGTCGGCCCCTGAACCCCAGCCTGTTTTCGAACCCCTGTCGGCTCCCGGCTCTGTTCCGGCCTCGCGGTACCGGGCCAGGCGCTCCATCGCGGCCTCGGCGGGCTTCGCCTCGGCGCTGACGACCACCGTGAGCCGGCCGGGCTCGATCGCGAGCCCCGATTCGGGGTCGCGCAGCGCGCCGGCCGCGCCCGTGGCGGTGCCGTCGTCGGCGATGTCGCTGCGGGTGCTGAAGAACGCGGTGAGCCGCCGGGACGCGACCTGCGCCGCGATCACGGCCTGGGCCATGCCGATCATCGCGCCCGAGTGCTGCGCGACGAGCGCCGTCATGCCGAACGCCGCCGAGAGCTCCCCGATGCTGATCGTGCCGCTCAACGCCAGGCGCGCGCCGACCCAGGTGACCGCCGCGATGAGCGCCAGCGGCAGGCTCGCCTTCAGGCCCTGCACCCACGAGTCGGCGGTCGCCACGCCGTACCCGGCGTCGCGCAGCTCCGCCGAGGCCGCGCGGTAGCGCTGCGAGAACTGCTCCTCGCCGCCGACCCCGCGCAGCACCCGCAGGCCGCCGACGACATCGCTCGCCTGGCCCGTGAGGGTCGCGACCGAGGACCGGTACGCGATCTGGTGGTGCTGCAGCCGGCTGAGCACCGGCCCGACCACGAACCCGATGAGCAGCACCCCGGTGAGCGTGGTGATTCCCAGCGCGGGGCTGGCCCGCCACAGCAGCACTGCGCCCACGGTCGTCATGACCAGGCCCATCCAGCCGAACCCCAGCTGGAAGATGAACGAACCGGTCTTGTGCGCGTCCTCAGTGGAGAGGTTCACCATCTCGCCCGGGGAGATCGCGCCCCGCACGCCCGTCCCGGCCCGGTTCAGGTGGTCGGTGAGGTTGCGGACCGTGCGCACGCGCGCGTGCGACTCGGCCATGAACAGCGACCGGTACCCGGCCACGAACACCCACGAGGACGCGATCGCCACGACGACGAGCATGACCGACCACCGCACCAGCGGCTCGGACGAGCCCGCCAGGAGCACCTCGTCGATGATCTTCGCGATCGTCCACGGCAGCAGGATCCAGGCCGCGCCGGAGATGCTGAGCAGCACGAACCCGAGCGCGACCAGGCCGGTCTGGGCGCGGGCGACGTACCAGAGGTACCGCCACGGGTCGGTTGGAATGTCCGCGGGGGACAAGGCAGGGGGGTGCAGTGGGTTGGGCTTCACAACTCACAAACGTAAGCATGCGACTAGCCGGGCGGCAAGCGCTTATGTGACAGCTGCCGGTGTGATCCGGCACGCAGTGCGGATGTTGCGGGTGTCCGGCCCTGGTGCGGCCCGGCCACCCGCGTCTCCACGGAGGAGGCGGCTCCTGCGGGGACCGCGCGCGGGTGGCTCCCCGCGCGCGGCCTCGGTATGGCGACGTTCGCGAATTCCCTCTGTCGCCGCCATCCCGCAGGAGCCGGATGGCTTTTTACATCAAGGCTGACACGTGCTGTAGTCGAGTGGCAACAGGAAGTTTTCGCCTGTGGATAACTCGCCGTGTCCTGTGGACAACACCCTGTGGATAACTCCGTGCGCTGGGCCCGCACCAGCGCTTCCGCCACCGCATGCAGCCCCGCCGTGAAGCGCGGGTTCGCGGCCATCACCGGCTCGGCCCGAGCCACCGCCCGCCACGCATCGTCCTTGTACGTCGCATCGCCCGTCACCTGGAACGCCTCCAGCATCGCGGCCGCCGCCAGCGCCCAACCCGACGCGGTCGGGCCGTCGTGCACGTCGGCCGGTCGCGTCACCAGCGCCTCCGCGTCAGCGGCCGTGTCGTAGAACCCGCCCTCGAAGTCCGTGAAATGCTCCCGGATCTGCTCGATGAGCCCCTGCGCGCGGGCCGTCCAGTCACCGCCGAGCCGCAGGAACCCGAGCGCGACCGCCGCGTAGTCCTCCAAGATGCCCGGCGCCTCCGAAGCGGTGCCGCCGAGCGAGACCCGAGCCAGGCGCCCGTCAGCGCCGATGTGGACGCGCCGCAGCAGCTCCGCGGCCCGCTCGGCCGCCAGCAGCGAGTCGCGGTGGCCCGTACGCGAGGCGTACTCGGCGAGCGCCGCGATCGCGAGGCCGTTCCAGGCCGCGACCACCTTGTCGTCCCGGCCCGGCTGCGGCCGGCCGCGCCGCGCCGCGAGCAGCCGGTGGCGCGCCGCCTCCCAGCGGGCGCCGTCGCGCGGATCGCGGGGCAGCTCCAGCACGTTCGCGCCGTGCTCGAAGTTCGGATTCGCCAGGTCGACCCCGAAGGACTCGGCGGCCCACGCCGCGTCCTCGCCGAGCACCGCCTCCAGCTCGGCGGCGGTCCACACGTAGGTCAGGCCCTCGACGCCCTCGGTGTCGGCGTCGAACGCCGCCGCGAACCCGCCCTCCTCGGTCGAGAACCGCTCCAAGAGGAACGCCGCCGTCTCGTCCGCGACCCGCGCGAACAGCGCGCCCTCGCCGTTCAGCCGCGAGTACAGCCAAAGGAGCTCGGCGTTGTCGTACAGCATCTTCTCGAAGTGCGGCACCGTCCACGCCGCGTCCACGCTGTACCGCGCGAACCCGCCCTCGAGCTGGTCGTAGATCCCGCCGCGCGCCATCCGCTCCGCGGTGAGCCGCACATGGCCCAGCAGGCGCTCGTCCCCGGTGCGCACGTACGCGTCGCAGAGGAACCGCAGCGCCGGCACGCTCGGGAACTTCGGCGCCGCGCCGAAGCCGCCGTTCACGCTGTCGGCGGAGGCCATCGTCGCCGCCGCGGCCGCATCCAGCAGCTCGGTGCGGATCGGCGGCGCGGGCGGGCACGGCCCGTCCAGCGGGCACGCCACCGTGACGTCGGCGAACGCCGGGCCGCTGCCCGCGCTCGCCTCCACGATCGCCGCGCCCTGGTGCGCCAGCTCCTCCCGCTGCGTCGTCCACGCCGTGTGCACCGCGTCGAGCAGCCGCAGGAAATGCGCCTTCGGGAAGTACGTCCCGGCGAAGAACGGCGTCCCGTCAGGGAACGCGAAGACCGTCATCGGCCACCCGCCCTGGCCCGTGATCGCCATCGTCGCCTGCATGTACACCGCGTCCAGGTCGGGCCGCTCCTCCCGGTCGACCTTCACGGCCACGAACCGGGAGTTGATCGCATCGGCGACCGTCTTGTCCTCGAACGACTCATGCGCCATCACATGGCACCAGTGGCAGGTCGAGTACCCCACCGAGATCAGGACCGGGACGTCGCGCGCGGCGGCCTCCGCGAGCGCCGCGGCGCTCCACTGGCGCCACGCCACCGGGTTCTCGGCATGCTGACGCAGATACGGGGACAGGGCTCCCGCCAACTCGTTCACCCCCCAAGCCTCGCACACCCCGGCGGTGCGGCGAGCGGGAGCGAAGAGGTAGGGCAGGCGCTACCACCGGCCGGGTGCTGGCGGGGGGAGCGATTCGGGTGCCCGCGTCACTGATTCCAAGGCCCGATTTCGCGAGGCTAGAGGGCATGATCATCCATGCGCCCCTTGGCGACAGTGCCGACACTGCGACCACCCTCAAGGGACTGACGACGGCCGGATTCACCGCGCTCGGCGTCGGGTTCGCCGCTATGGTCGTCCTCCACGCGACCTCCGGCCTCAACCCCGTCGAGGTCGTCATCAGCCTCCACCTCTACACCCCGCTCGGCTGGCTCCTGCCCGTCGCGCTCGTCCTCTTCGGCCTCGGCGCCTGCGCGTTCGCGGCCGTCGCCCGCCGCGTCGACGCCCCGCGCTGGCTCAGCCCGATGCTGCTGGTCTGGGCCGGGTTCCTGGGCCTGGTGGCCCTCTTCCCGACCGACCCGCCCGGCCTCCCCGAGGTGTCGCTGATCTCGGCGATCCACCGCTACGCGGCGTTCTGCGCGTTCAGCACCATGGCCGTCATGGGCCTCGCGTTCGCCCGCTGGGCGAAGGGCACCGAATGCCCCGAGAAGACCCGCAGGTCGATCCTCGCGGCCAGCTGGATCGCCGTCGTCGCGCTCACCGCCTGCTCGGCGCCGTACGTCGCCGAGTGGTTCGGGGTGCCGCGCGAGCCCGGCGCGTTCGCGGCCGGCCTGCTGCAGCGCACCACGGTGGGCATGGAGCTGGTGGCCCTGGCGTTCGTGGGCGCCTGGCTCAAGGGCTCAGTAGAAGCCCTCGGCCTCGGATTTGGCCCAGGCGTCGCAGGGGGCGTCGTAGCGCCGCTCGATGTAGTCGAGGCCCCAGAGGATCTGCGTGACCGGGTTGGTGCGCCAGTCGTCGCCGAAGGACGCCATCTTGTTCCCGGGGTAGGACTGCGGAATGCCGTAGGCGCCGATCGAGTTCTCGGCCAGTTCGTTCCAGCCGGACTCCTTGTCCCACAGGAGCTCCAGACACGCGAACTGCTCCAGGTCGAACCCGGCCTCGAGCGTGAGCGCGCAGCCCGTCGCCTTGTTCCCGGAGAACTCGTCGCAGCTGGCCGGGATGTCGACTGACGTCGGGTTGTTGTTCGCGGCGGCCTCCTCAGCGGCCTGGTCGGCGTCCTCCTGGGCGTCGTTCAGGCCGTTCGCCTTGTCCGCGGCGTACTCGAAGACCGCTTCGGCCTTGACCGTGACGTCGGCGCCTGCGGTCGCGGCGATGTAGTCGCGGTGGTGCCCGCGCGCCTCCTCGTAGGCCGCCTCGGCGTCGGCCTGCTGCTCGGCGGCGGCCTGCCCGGGGTGCTCGGCGTCGATCTCGGCGGGGTGGTCGGTGACGGCGGAGACGGCGATGAGGGCGCCGATCGCGAGCACCACGAGGGCGGCGATCCGGGCCCCGTAGCGGGTCAGCTTCGGGATCATGGGGGCTCCAAGAAAAGACCGCCGCCCGGCGGACCGGGCAGCGGCGGGGTCTAGTACCAGCCGACGTCTTCGGAGTGGTTCCAGGCTTCGCAGGGCGTGCCGTAGCGGCCCTCGATGTAGCCCAGGCCCCACTCGATCTGGGTGACGGGGTTGGTCTCCCAGTCGGCGCCCTCGCTGGCCATCTTGTCGCCGGGGAGGGCCTGCGGGATGCCGTAGGCGCCGATCCCGTTGGCGGCGGTGTGGTTCCAGCCGGACTCGCGGTCCCACAGTGCCACGAGGCAGCCGATCTCGTCCATGCCGAAACCGTGCTCCTGCGCGAGCGCGCAGCCGGTGGCCTTGTTGCCGGAGTACTCGCCGCAGCTGCCGGGGATGTCCACATCGGTGCGGCCGGCGTTCGCGGCCTCCTCGGCGGCCTCTTCGGCCTCCTTCTCGGCCTCGTCGGCTTCCTTCTGGGCGTCGTTGAGGCTGTTCGCCTTGTCGGCGGCGTAGTCGAAGACGGCCTCGGACTTGACGGTGACGTCGGCGCCCGCGGTCTCGGCGATGTAGTTGACGTGCTGGTAGCGGACTTCCTCGTACGCCGCCTCGGCCTCGGCCTGCTGTTCGGCCGCGGCCTGGCTGGGGTGGTTGGCGTCGGTCTGCCAGAGATTGTCGCTCGCGGCGCTGACGGCCACGACGGCCCCGAGTGCAAGAACGACCACGGCGGCGATTTTCGCGCCGTAGCGGGTCAGCAGTGGGATCATTCGCTCTACTCCTGTGTCCCGGGCGTCTGTCCACAGACGCCCGGGACACAGCATGCCAGAGCGGTGTCCCTAGCCTTCGAGCAGGTTGGTGACCATTTCCGCGATCTCCGAACGCTCACTGCGCGTAAGCGTCACGTGAGCGAACAGTGGGTGGCCCTTGAGCACGTCGATCACCGAGGCGACCCCGTCGTGGCGGCCCACCCGCAGGTTGTCGCGTTGCGCGACATCGTGAGTGAGCACCACTTTGGAACCCTGCCCGATGCGCGAGAGCACCGTCAGGAGCACCCCGCGCTCGAGCGACTGCGCCTCGTCGACGATGACGAACGCGTCGTGCAACGAGCGCCCGCGGATGTGCGTGAGCGGCAGGACTTCGAGCATCCCGCGCTCCAGCACCTCCGAGATCACGACGTCGTTGGTGACGGCGCCGAGCGTGTCGAACACGGCCTGGCCCCACGGGCTCATCTTCTCGCCCTCGGAGCCCGGCAGGTAGCCCAGCTGCTGGCCGCCGACCGCGTACAGCGGCCGGAACACGATGACCTTCTTGAACAGCTCGCGTTCGAGCACCTGCTCGAGCCCGGCGCACAGCGCCATCGCGGACTTGCCGGTGCCGGCCTTCCCGCCGAGCGAGACGATCCCGATCTCGGGATCGAGCAGCAGGTCGAGCGCGACCCGCTGCTCGGCGGAGCGGCCGTGGACGCCGAAGGCGTCACGACCCCGGATGAGACGGATCTGCTTGTCCACAGTGACCCGGCCCAGCGCCTTGGAGCTGTTGCCGGTGAGGACGAGCCCGGTGTGGCAGGGCAGCTCCACGTCGTGCGGGAGCGCCGCTTCGCCGCCGTCGAAGAGCTGGTCGATCACCTCGTCGGCGACGGCGAGCTCGTGCATCCCGGTCCAGGTGGGGTCCACGGCCTGCCCGTGGCGGTACTCCTCGGTGGGGATGCCGACCGCGGAGGCCTTGACCCGCAGCGGCATGTCCTTGGTGACCAGCACGGCGTCGGCGCCTTCGAGCCCCAGTGCCCGGGTGACGGCGATGATGCGCGAGTCGTTGGTGTCCACGGCGAAACCGGCCGGCAGGCCGGAGGTGTCGACGTGGTTGAGCTCGACCCGGATGGAACCGCCGTGGTCCCCGACGGGGATCGGCTGGTCGAGGCGCCCGTGCCTGATGCGGAGTTCGTCGAGGCGCCTGAGGCACTCCCGGGCGAACCAGCCCAGTTCGGGATGGTGGCGTTTGCCCTCCAGTTCGCTTACTACGACGAGCGGAATGACCACGTGGTGTTCGTCGAACCGTGAGAACGCACCAGGGTCTGATAGCAGAACCGAGGTGTCGAGGACGTAAGTGCGTTGCACTGGCACGGTCGCCTCCCGGGTGTCGATGTGTAGGGGACGGAGCCCCGTTGGTACTCACACTCTAGTTGGGAGGTACGTCACTCCGCCACCGTTAAATGCATTGAAAGCAACACTCGCAGTCACGGCAGCGTCGGAAATCCGACAAAGCAGACACGCCGGGTTATCGTTCGATCACAGAAAGCGGGCCGCTTCTCGGCGAGAATGAGCCTGTGTCCACCGTGAGCGTCGCCGAACTCAAGTCCGCCATCGCCGCCGCCCTCCAGCAGGTCCGCGACGGCCAGGCCGCCATTGCCTCCGCCAGCCAGAACATCGAAGCCGCCCAGGGGAGCCTCACCGCCGTCACCGCAGGCTCGGGCCACGACTCGGTCGCCACCGCCCAATCGGCGCTCGCCCAGGCGGCCGCCGAACTGGAGCAGTCCCTGGCCGCCACCTTCGCCGCCGCCGAACAGGCCGAGGCGTACGCCGCGACCCTCTAGACAGTGTCCCTGTAGAACGGAGCCCCCTGTGGACGTCGCCGCCCTCGCCGGACGCCTCAAGGCCCTGGCCGCCGACCTCCCGCTGCCCGCCCTCGACACCGCCGAGCACTGCTTCGAAGCCGCCCAGGCGGAACTGAAGGAATCCTCACGCGAGTCGAACGCCGAGATCGGCCTCCACAAGCTCGGCGCCGCCCGCGAACGCCTCGACGCCGCCCGCGTCCGCCTCGCCGAGGCCGCCACCGCGATCGACGACTACCTCGACGGCATCGGCGCCACAACCGCCGTAGCGGCACCGGCCCTGGCCGCCCCCAAAGGCGGCACCGCGACGCCGCCGCCGGTCGACCCGCGCCAGTGGTGGACCGACCGCGTGAACGAGCTCTGCGACCGGACCGGCGCCGCCGACCCGCAGCGGGTGCCGCCCACGCGCCTGTTCAACGACCTGCTCAAAGCCGCCGGCGACGGCAACGCCGAGGCCTACTGCAAGCGCCTGCGCGACGCCGGCCCCCAGACGGGCGTGAAACTGCCCGGCCTCGCCTGGCCGCTCGTGCGCACCCTCGCCGCCGAGCACCTCGGACGCGCCCCGACCGCGCGCGACGTGCCCGGCCTGCGCGACAAGTGCGCCGACAAGGTGCGGTCGCTCGTGCCCAAGGCCGAGCCGGACCACATCGGGGCCGCACTCGCCTCGGCCTGCACCTTGGGGCGCCGGGGCGCCGACGACGACGGCGACGCGGCCCGGACCGCGGCGATGGGCCCGGCCCTGGTCGCGGCCCTGCACCGGTTGAGCAAGAGCGAGCGGAGGGCCTGACCATGAGCAGCTGGCGGCGACGACTGGTAGCGGCCATGGGCGACGAACTCGGGCGCGCCCGCGGCGAAGCCCGGTACCTCGCCGAACGCACCTCGATCGAAGCCGAGCGCGAACGCACCGCGGCCGAGCAGGCCATCACCGACGCCACCCGCAAGCAGGCGCAGCTCGAGAGCATCCACGAGCGCATGCTCGCCACCCTCAAGGCCCGCAAGGCCACCGCCGTGCGGGAAGGCCACGAAGCGGCCCTCGGCGCGGCCGTGCAGGCGGCACCGGCCGCCGCGGGCGCACTGTGGAGCGACTGGCAGCCCGAATCGGGCCTGGGGCGCGGCCCGGCGCCACTGCTGCGCGTGGGGCGCATCGCCGACAGCGAGTCGCTGCCTCTGGGGCCCTCCCTCCCCCCTCCCCACCCGCCCACCACCGCCACCGCCTTGTCGGCCGCCACCTCGACCGGGCGCGCTCCGGTCGAGCGTGGTGATGACCCCGGTGCCTCCGGAAAACTCCGGATTCGTTCCGGTGCAGCGGTTGCATCCGCCGACGAGTCCAGTGTGGCAGGGGGGTACGACAATCCAGCACCCACGGTGACGGCAATCTCACTCCCCGCGCTCGTGCCGCTGCTCGACCGCGCCCACCTGCGCATCGACACCGAAGCGGCGCAAGCACTCCCGGGACTCCTGCTCCGCGCCGTCGGATCGGTCCCCGCCGGACTCACCCGGCTCCACGTCTACGACCCCGAGCGGCTCGGCGGATCGCTCTCCGCCTTCGCCGCCCTCGGCAAAGCCGGACTCCTCTCCTTCATCGGCCCCTCCGGACTCCGCGAGACCCTCGACGCGCTCGTCGAGACCGTCCGCCGCGTCAACGCCGAAGTGCTCGCCGGCGAGCACGCCTCCCTCGCCGAACTCGCCGCCGCCACCGGACGCCGCCCCGAACCCTGGCGCGTCCTCGTCCTGCTCAACGCCGACCTCGCCTCCTGGCCCGCCCACGACCAGGCCCAGCTCGCGCGCCTGCGCCGCACCGGCGTCGCCGCCGGCGTGCACCTCGTCGTCGTCGGCGACGACACCGCCGGACCCGCCGACCTCCCCCGCCTCACCGCCACCGCCTACACCGGACTCCCCGGCGCCGCCCTCGAACTCGACGGCCCCCCGCCCCTGGGCACCATCACCGCCGCCGCCAAAGCCGTCGCCGAGAAGCACCGCGCCGGCAGGGAACCCGCCCGGCTCGTCGACCTCCTCCCGCCGCGCCTCTGGGCCGCCTCCTCCGCCACCGGCCTCTTCGCCGCCATCGGCGAGACCGCCGCCGGCGACGTCGCCCGCCTCGCCCTCGGCGACAACCCGCCCCACGCCCTCGTCGGCGGCCCTTCGGGATCGGGCAAGACCAACCTGCTCTACGCCTGGATCGCCGGACTCGCCTCCAACTACAGCCCCGACGAACTCGCGCTCTACCTCCTCGACTTCAAAGAAGGCGTCTCCTTCGCCCGCTTCGCCTCCGGCCGCCGCGACCCCACCTGGCTCCCGCACGTGCGCCTCGTCGGCGTCAACATCAACGACGACCGCGAGTTCGGCCTCGCCCTCCTGCGCCACCTCAAAGAGGAGCTGCGCCGCCGCGCCGAAGCCGCCAAAGCCCACGAGGCCACCAAACTCGAAGAACTCCGCGCCGCCGACCCCGAAGGCCACTGGCCCCGCATCGTCGCCGTCGTCGACGAGTTCCAAGTCCTCCTCGAAACCCGCGACGCCGTCACCGACGAAGCCGTCCAGCTCCTCGAGGACCTCGCCCGCCGCGGCCGCAGCCAAGGCATCCACCTCGTCCTCGCCTCCCAGGACATCGCCGGCATCGAAGCGCTCTGGGGCCGCCCCAGCCTCGTCGCCCAGTTCACCCTCCGCATCGCCCTCCCCAAGGCCCGCAGGGTCCTCGCCGAGAACAACCACGCCGCCGACACCGTCCCCCGCTTCCACGCCGTCGTCAACGACGAATCCGGGCACACCGGCGCCAACAAGACCGTCGCCGTCCCCAACGCCGGGCACGCCGACGCCTGGGAACCGCTCCAGAAGCGGCTCTGGGAAGCCCGCCCCCACGGCAACCAACCGCCCGCCCTCTTCGACGGCGACCACGTCCCCGACCTCACCCAGACGTCGCCGCCGCCCGAGACCGCCCTCCTCGGCCAGACCATCGACGTCGCCTCCCGCGGCGCCGAACTCGCCCTCCACCGCGCGCCTGGCCGCAACCTCGCCATCCTCGGCACCAGGGCCGCCGAAGCCGCCGACATCCTCGCCGCCGCCGCCCTCACCGCCGCCCGCGGCCAGCGCATCGGCGTCGACCTCTGCTGCCTCGAACCCGACGCCGCCCCCTCCGCGCTCGCCCTCGCCTCCGCCCTCGAAGCCGAAGGCGCCGAAGTCGACTGGCACGATCAGCTCGACGAGCTCTGCAAGGACTGGGCCGGGCGCTGCGACGGCGCCCTGCGCCTCAACCTCGTCTACGCCGTCGACGCCGGTTCGGCGCGGCTCGACGCCGCCGGAACCGCCGCCCTGCGCGCCATGCTCATCGACGGCCCCGAACGCCACCTCCACACCCTCGGCTGGTGGCGGTCGGTGCCGCGCCTGCGCGAGGACCTCGGCGGGTTCTCCGCCCGCTTCGACGCCGTCGACGCGTGGCTCGCCCTCGACGTCCAGGGGCCCGAACTCGCCCCGCTCTCGCCCGCGAGCGGCGGCCCCGCCTGGTACCCGCGCGTGCGCCGCGGCCTGTACTTCGACCGCGCCCGGCACCGCACCCCGCAGGTCGTCATCCCCTACCGGACCGCCGCGCTCCTGCCGCGGCCCGAGGCCGTCCTCGACCTGCCGTAAGGAGCGCCATGCCCGTCAGCGACACCGAGTACGCCACCGCCGTCGCCGCCTACCTGAAGGAGCGGTCCGACGCGGACGCCGAGATCCGCGCCGCCGTCGTCGCCTACCGCAGCGAGGCCGACCGGCTGGCCGCCGCCGTCGAGGCCGCCCGGACCGCCCGCGCCGACGCCGACGGCGCCGCCGTGGACGCCGCGGCGCTCGTGGCCGAGACCGACAAGAACGTCACCGTCATGTGGCGGGCCCTCGGGGACTTCGTGGGCCACCGCCGCATCGGCCCCACGCCCTCCGCGGGCGAGCCCGACCCGGAGCCGGACGCCGAACGCGTGCGGACCCGGCTCGAACGCTCCGAACGGCTCCTCTCCCTCGCCCGTCAGGGTGAACTGCCGATCGAGGCGCCCCGGCACACCGAGGTCACCGCCGCCGCGATCGGGCTCGGCCTGGGGGCGCTCGCGGTCTGGGCGGCGCTGGGGCTGCTGGAGTCCGCGCGCGTGCCGTTCGCCGAGGCCCTGGCGGCGCTGACGTTGTTCGCCGGGGTCGGCACGGGCCCGATCGTGCTGGGCGCGTGGCTGTCATGGCAGTACCGGGTGCGCCCGCGCCCGGGGCAGACGCTGGTGTGCGTGGGGGCGGCGATCATCGCGGTGTGCGCGCTGGCGGCTCTGTTCATGCGGGGCCTGTAAGGTCCGGGCGTGCCGTATCCGCGGCTCGCGGGCCCTCAGTCGGCAGGGCGTTGACGCGATGGGGTACACCTGATGCGTCAACGAAACGTGAGGAGTCCCGTCAATGGCCGCCATCGACGACACCGGCTCGTGGCATTACGGCCCACTGCCGTCCACTGACGACGCCCCCGCCTGGATCTACGGGATCGTCCCGGACGGCTGGATCGCCGGCATGCCCGATGTGACCGTGGACCGCGACGAGATGATCATCATCTGCCCGCTGCCGACCCCGGACCACCCGGCGGACGCGACCGAGTCCGACCGGGCCGCGACCGAGGAGGGCCGGATCTCGCGGTTCCGGGAGGCCACGCGGGACATGCGGGTGCAGATCGCGCAGCAGCTGCAGTACCGGTACCACCGGCAGTCCTCGTGGGGTGCGCGGTGCGGGTCCACCACGATGGTGTTCACGCACCAGTCGCTGCCGGTCACCACGCGTCTGCGCCAGCCCGAGCGGCTGGTGCTGGACACGCTCGTGGGATCGGGTGTGGCCGCGTCCCGCTCGGATGCGCTCGCGTGGTGCGTGCGCCTGGTCGAGCAGCACGCCGAAGACTGGCTGAAGGAGCTGCGGGAGGCGATGGTGAGCGTGGACGAGCTGCGCCGCCGGGGGCCCTCGGTGTAGCCGCGAGACGAGATCGGGGCCCGGACGTGCGCGTTCGGGCCCCTTTTTTCGTGTGCCCGGCCGTGCGCTCAGCGCAGGAGCAGGTAGGCGAGCAGGATCGCCATGACGATGGCGATCGCGACGACGAAGCCGAGGGTGGCGCTCTTCGCGCGGTTCGACTGCGGTTCCGGTTCTCGGTGCGCCATGGGCGTCTCCAACGCTTCGACACTCGGGTGCGGATGTGCGGACCTGCATCTTCACCCAGGGAGGGGCGGTGTGCGGCGATTCGGGCCAAAACGGTGGCGACTCGTGCGCGAAACGCGATCGCGACCGCGCGCTAACGCGCTCGTTCCATGATCGAAACCGATCGCATTAGTTGTGAGGAGTGGCCGAATTCAGTTCGCAGTGCGCGTTACTGCTCGGTCACGCAGAAAGTGCGAGTAGTTGTGCTCGTTTCGAGCTTGAATAAGCACATGATCAAAATATGGGAACAGAGCCCCTGTTCAGGCGCAGACTGAACGCGCACGAGTGCCTGCGCGCGCCCGGGTATTCCCGTAGCGTCCGAATGACCGGCCCCGACCGGAGCGACCAGCTCCGGCCCTGAGGCACGGCCCGTCGCCGGCCGCCACGAGCGGCAGCGCGCACCGTGCATGAGCACAGCATTGAAGGAGCCACCGTGAGCATCGAAGTCTCCACCGCCAGCGTCGTCGACAGCACCGCCTCGATCGGACTCACCGATCCGCCCACGCGCCACCACAGGCTGCTCGCCTGGGTCGGCGAGGTGGCCGAGCTGACCGACCCCGACCAGATCGTGTGGTGCGACGGCAGCCCCGCCGAATGGGAGCGCCTGACCGCCGAACTCGTCGCCTTCGGGACGCTCGAACCGGTCCCCGCGAAGCCCGACTCGTTCCTGGCCCGCACCGACCCGAACGACGTCGCGCGCGTCGAAGAGCGCACCTTCATCTGCTCCACCGACCCCGAGGACGCCGGGCCCACCAACAACTGGACCGCGCCCGACTACATGCGCGAGACCATGACCGGCCTCTACCGCGGCTCGATGCGCGGGCGCACCATGTACGTCGTCCCGTTCTGCATGGGCTCGCTCGACGCCGAGAAGCCGATGTTCGGCGTGGAACTCACCGACTCCGCCTACGTCGCGGTCTCGATGCACATCATGACCCGCATGGGCACCAAGGTGCTCGAGGCGATGGGCCGGGACGCCGACTTCGTCAAGTGCCTCCACTCCGTCGGGGCGCCGCTCGCGCCCGGCCAGACCGACGTCGCCTGGCCCTGCAACTCCACGAAGTACATCTCGCACTTCCCCGAGGACCGCGAGATCTGGTCCTACGGCTCCGGCTACGGCGGCAACTCGCTGCTGGGCAAGAAGTGCTACGCCCTGCGCATCGGCTCCGCGATGGGCCGCGACGAGGGCTGGCTCGCCGAGCACATGCTCATCCTGCGCCTGACCAGCCCGGAGGGGAAGGTCTACCACGTGACCGGCGCGTTCCCCTCCGCGTGCGGCAAGACCAACCTCGCGATGCTCGAGCCGACCATCCCGGGCTGGAAGGTCGAGACCCTCGGCGACGACATCGCCTGGCTGCGCTTCGGCGAGGACGGGCGCCTGTGGGCCTCCAACCCCGAGTACGGCTTCTTCGGCGTCGCACCCGGCACCGACTACAGGACCAACCCGAACGCCATGCGCACCATCGAGAAGGGCCACACGCTCTTCACGAACGTCGCGCTCACCGACGACGGCGACGTGTGGTGGGAGGGCATGGGCGAGGCGCCCGAGCACCTCATCGACTGGAAGGGCGAGGACTGGACCCCGAACTCCGAGGAGCCCTCCAGCCACCCCAACAGCCGGTTCTGCACGCCCATCAAGCAGTGCCCGGTGCTCGCACCGCAGTACGACGACCCCCGCGGCGTCCCGATCGACGCGATCCTCTTCGGCGGCCGCCGCGCCACCACCATCCCGCTCGTCACGCAGGCCCGCGACTGGGCCCACGGCGTGTACATGGGCGCGACCCTCTCCTCGGAGACCACCGCCGCCGCGGTCGGCCAGGTCGGCGTCGTACGCCGCGACCCCATGGCGATGCTGCCGTTCATCGGGTACAACGCCGCCGACTACTTCGGCCACTGGATCGACATGGGCAAGTCCGCCGTCAGCGAGGACCTCCTGCCCGAGGTCTTCTACGTGAACTGGTTCCGCCGCAGCGAGGACGGCCGCTTCCTGTGGCCCGGCTTCGGCGAGAACGCCCGCGTCCTCAAGTGGGTCGTCGAGCGCCTCGAAGGCCGCGGCGCGGCCGTCGAGACCCCGATCGGGTACTGCCCGACCCCGGAGGCCGTCGACGTGACCGGTCTCGACATGAGCGAGGACGACCTCAAGGCCGCCCTCGAGGTCGACCCGGAAGAGTGGGCCGCCGAGATCCCGCTGGTCGAAAGCTGGTTCGCGCGCTTCGGCGACCGGCTCCCGACCGTGCTCTGGAGCGAGCTCGACGCGCTCAAGCAACGCCTCGACCTGCAGTAGGCCCGACTTCCATCGCCCGCGTGCTCCCAGCACGCGGGCGATGGCGCGCCCGCACCCCAGCACCCCGCGCGGTCTCCGCGGCGATGCCGCCGAGCCCGGAGCGCCGTCCTGCGGGCAGCCGACGGCCTCCGCAAGGAGGCCCGCAGGCCGCGAAACCGGCCGCCGCAACGAGGCCGGCGAGCCGCGAAACCGGCCTCCATGGCGAAGCTCGCGAGCCGTGAATTTGGCAGAGCCTACAATTGCCGGTTGTGGCGATCTCGAACCTGCTTTACCGGATCTACGAGCGTCGGCTCGCGCGCGAGCTGACCGGCCAGCCGCTGCCCCGGCACATCGGTGTCATGGTCGACGGCAACCGTCGCTGGGCCCGCGACATGGGCCTGACCGACCCCAACGACGGCCACCGGGCCGGCGCCAAGCACATCGAGCGCTTCCTCGGCTGGTGCGAAGAGCTGGGCGTCGAGCACGTCACGATCTGGCTCCTCTCCACCGAGAACCTCTCGCGCCCCAAGGAGCAGCTCGACCCCCTCCTCGACATCATCGACGAACTCGCCGGCGAGCTCGCCGAGGACGACCAGCCCTGGCAGCTGCGCATGGTCGGCGCCCTCGACCTCCTCCCCGAGGAGCACCAGGCCGCCCTCAAACGCGCCCAGCAGCGCACCGCCGACAAGCGCGGCATGCAGGTCAACCTCGCCGTCTGCTACGGCGGCCAGCGCGAGATCGCCGACGCCGTGCGCTCCTTCATCCTCGAACAGGCCGCCCACGGCGCCAGCCTCGAGGAGGTCGCCGAGTCCATCGACGCCGACTCGATCGCCCGCCACCTGTACATGACCGGCCAGCCCGACCCGGACCTGGTGATCCGCACCAGCGGCGAGCAACGGATCTCCGGGTTCCTGCTGTGGCAGTCGGCCTACTCGGAGTTCTACTTCTGCGACTCGAACTGGCCCGACTTCCGGCGGGTCGACTTCCTGCGCGCGGTGCGCTCCTTCGCGATCCGCGACCGCCGCTACGGCAAGTAGTCCCGGTTTCACCCGAAAAAACTTCTCGAGGCGCTGCGTCATTCCGGCCGGTTCCTTCGTGTGGGGAGTGCGATCAAACCGACTGCACGTCAACCTCCCTGGAATCGAGGAACCGGATGACTGCGAGCCCCATGGTGCAACAGTCCACTGTGTCCCATGTAACGTCCGCGGACCGCGCGGACTTCGACGGCTTCTACGCCGCGAACGCCGCCCAGATCACCGCGCAGATCCGCGCCTACGTCGGTGACCTCGCCGAGGCCGAGGACCTGGTCGCGGAGGCGTTCTGCCGGGCGCTGGCCCGCTGGGGGGCGATCAGCGCCTACGACAACCCGGCGACCTGGGTGCGGCGGGTCGCGTGGAACCTGGCGACCTCGCGGCTGCGCCGCGCCGCCGTGCTGCGGCGGTTCCTGCGGTGGCAGCGGCCCGCGACCGCCGAAGGGCCCGGGCCCGACCGGCTCGACCTGGAGCAGGCGCTCTCGGAGCTGAACGAGCGCCACCGCAAGGCGGTCATCCTGCGCTACATGGCGGGCATGACCACCGCGGAGATCGCCGAGCAGGAGGGCGTCGCCGAGACGACCGTCCGCTCCTGGCTGACACGAGGCAAGGCGGCGCTCGCAGCGCGCCTGCGCATCGCCGACAACCCCGCCGAATTCGAGGAGAACCGATGAACGCCCCTCAACGCGACCCTTTGAGCGCCATGTTCGACCAGTACGCCGCCATCACCGCCGCCGAGTCCTCCCCGCCCTCCACCGGGCAGCTGCGGCGCCGGCTGCGCCGCCACCGCACCGCCCGCGTCGCCGCGGCCGGTGTGGCCGCCGCAGTGCTGGCCGTGCCGGGAGGCTGGGCGCTCCAGCAGGCCGGGGCGAGCGACCAGGGCCCCGGCCCGGCCGACGGCGGCCCGACCTCGGAGGTCAGCGAGGAGGCCGGCTGCGGATTCGAGCCGACGGACCCGCCGAGCGAGGACTGGCCCACCGACGAGGATCCCTCGGAGGAGCCGACCGGCACTGAGGAGTCGCCCAGCGAGGAGCCGACCGGCACTGAGGAGTCGCCCAGCGAGGAGCCGACCGGAAGCGGCGAGTCGCCCACCGAGGACGACGTCTCCGCGAGCGAGGAGCAGACCGACTACGGCACGGAGGAGGAGCCCTCCGAGGAGTCCCCCGGGGAGGCCACCGAGGCGCCCTCCGAGGAGTCCACGCCGTGCGGGGAACCGTCCGAAGGCACCCCTGGCGAGGAGCCCACCGGGGCCGAGGAGTCCGAGCCCGGCGACGAGCCGTCCGAAGCAGGGTCGGAGCCCGCCGAGGAGCCCTCCTGGTCCGAGGAGGAGCCCACGGAAACGGGTGAGGCGACCCCGTCTGAAGAGGAGCCCACCACCGGCTTCGACGAGGAGTCGGTGTCACCGTCCGAAGAGTGGTCCGCGTCCGAGGAGCCCACTTCCTAGGCGCCACCTGACGAGGCCCCCGCCGGCATCGCCCGCGGGGGCTTTGGCGCATGCGGGGTCAGGCGAGGGTCACGCCCGCCGCTTCGAGGTCCTTGAGGGCCTTGGCCTTCGTCTCCTCAGCCACGGCGGCGGTGTACTCCAGGAGCACCGTGGTGTCGAAGCCCTCGGTGACGGCGTCCAGTGCGGTGGCGCGGACGCAGTGGTCGGTGGCGATGCCGACGACGTCGACCGCGTCGACGCCGCGTTCGCGCAGCCATTCGGCCAGGCCCGTCTCGCCCGCCGAGCCCTCGAAGCCCGAGTACGCGGCCTCGTAGGCGCCCTTGTCGAACACGGCCTCGGCGACGGAGTGGTCGAAGTCGGGGTGGAAGCCCGCGCCGGCGGTGCCCACGACGCAGTGCGGGGGCCAGGAGTCGCGGAAGTCCGGTTCGGCCGAGAAGTGCAGGCCGGGGTCGATGTGCCAGTCGCGGGTCGCGACGATGTGGTCCCAGCGGCCCGGGGCGGAGCCGATGAGTTCGGTGACGGCCGATGCGACGGCGGCACCGCCCGCGACAGCGAGCGACCCGCCCTCACAGAAGTCGTTCTGGACGTCTACCACGATCAGTGCCCGGCTCATACTTCGATCCTAGTGACGCGGTCGCGGCAGTGGAAGTCCCGGTGGGCGCCTGGAGCCGAATTTCGCCCTGGAAACGGGGAAACCCGGAGCCGACCGGCTCCGGGTTTCCTCTCATGCGTGCTTTAGTGCCCCTTGACTTCCTTCACCAGGTGGCCCCACTTCTCGTCGAAGACGGGGCGCTCCGAGCGGATGCGCGGGAGGCGGTCGAAGTTGCGCAGCGGCGGCGGGCAGCTGGTCGCCCACTCGAGCGAGCCGCCGTAGCCCCACGGGTCGTTGGTCTCGACCACGCGGCCGGTCTTCCAGGACTTGAACAGGTTCCAGATGAACGGCAGGGTCGACAGGCCCAGGATGAACGCGCCCACGGTGGAGATCATGTTCAGCGTCGTGAAGCCGTCGGACTCCAGGTAGTCGGCGTACCGGCGGGGCATGCCCTCGGCGCCGAGCCAGTGCTGCACCAGGAACGTGGTGTGGAAGCCGATGAAGGTCAGCCAGAAGTGGACCTTGCCGAGCCGCTCGTCGTACATGCGGCCGGCGACCTTCGGGAACCAGAAGTAGACGCCGGCGTAGACGGCGAACACGATGGTGCCGAACAGGACGTAGTGGAAGTGCGCCACCACGAAGTACGAGTCGGAGACGTGGAAGTCCACCGGCGGGCTGGCGAGCAGGACGCCCGAGAGGCCGCCGAGGAGGAACGTGACCAGGAATCCGATGCTGAACAGCATCGGGGTCTCGAAGGTCAGCTGGCCCTTCCACATGGTGCCGATCCAGTTGAAGAACTTCACGCCGGTCGGGACCGCGATCAGGAAGGTCATCAGCGAGAAGAACGGCAGCATCACCGAACCGGTGGCGTACATGTGGTGGGCCCACACGGCCATCGACAGGCCCGCGATCGCCAGGGTCGCGGCGACCAGCGTCTTGTAGCCGAAGATCGGCTTGCGGCTGAACACCGGGAAGATCTCGGAGACGATGCCGAAGAACGGCAGCGCCACGATGTACACCTCGGGGTGCCCGAAGAACCAGAACAGGTGCTGCCACAGGATCGCGCCGCCGGTCTCGGAGTCGAAGACGTGCGCGCCGAGCTGGCGGTCGGCCATGACGGCGAGGAGCGCGGCGAACAGGATCGGGAAGACCAGGATCACCAGGAGGCTCGTGATGAGGATGTTCCAGGTGAAGATCGGCATGCGGAACATGAGCATGCCCGGGGCGCGCATCGTGATGATCGTGGTGATCATGTTGACCGCGCCGAGGATGGTGCCGATACCCGAGATGGACAGGCCCACGAACCACATGTCCGCGCCGATGCCCGGCGAGTTGACCGCGTTCGACAGCGGCTGGTAGGCGAACCAGCCGAAGGAGGCCGCGCCGCCGGGGGTGATGAACCCGGAGACCGCGAGGATCGAGCCCAGCAGGTACAGCCAGTACGCGAAGGCGTTGAGCCGCGGGAACGCCACGTCGGGCGCGCCGATCTGCAAGGGCACCAGGTAGTTGCCGAACGCGAACACGATGGGCGTCGCGAACATGAGCAGCATGATGGTGCCGTGCATCGTGAACAGCTGGTTGAACTGCTCGGACGAGACGATCTGGAGGCCGGGCCGGAACAGCTCGGCGCGGATCAGGAGGGCGAGGACGCCGCCGATCGCGAAGAACGCGAAGGACGTCACGAAGTAGAGCAGACCGATCTGCTTCGCGTCCGTCGTGCGGAGCGTGCGGGCGAGCCAGGAACCGTTGGGCTCCCGGCGTACCGGCCAGGGGCGCGCGACGATAGGCGTTGGCTCAAGCTTCGGCTCAACCGTGGTCACCTGTGGGCCTCCATGATTCATTTCCAGGTAGCGAAACGCAGCATAGCCCCGGGAAGGGCCGCCGATGCGGAGGGGGATTGCACTAGCGGCGTGGCGGAGCGTGACCGCATGCCGTGTGCACCGTGGTTCCCGCAGGTCGCGTCAGCGACCGGCAGGTCGGGGGGAGTGGCGCCCGCGGGTCGCCGGATCGGGCCGGCGCCCGCGGGTGAGCAATCTCCTACAGGATCACAAGCTGCCGCGGGCGTCGGGCTCGAGCGCGGCGTAGACCCGCTTGACCAGCAGGGCGGTCTCGTAGCCGACCTGGCCGAGGTCGCAGCCGGCGTTGGCGAGCACGGCGAGCTGGGCACGGTCGCCGACGGCCATGAGCAGCAGCACGCCCTCGTCCATGTCGATGACGGACTGGCGGATGCGGCCGGCGTCGAGGACCTTCGCCGCCCCCGTCGTCAGGCTCGCGAGCCCCGAGGTGATGGCGGCGAGCTGGTCGGCCCGGTCGGTCGACAGGCCGCGCGAGGCGGCGATGGCGAGTCCGTCGACGGAGACCGTGAGCGCCTCTGACACGTCCGGGACCTTCTCCACGAAGGAGGTCAGGAGCCAGTCGAGTTCACCGACGTTCTTGTCCTTGTTGTCCATCTCGCTGCTTTCTATTGGCGTTGTTCGTGCGCGGCGGCCGCCGCGATGCCGGAGGCGAAACCGGCGAGCCGGTCCCTGATCTCGGCAGGGTCGAGGTCGGTTCCGCCGCCGCCCGAACGCGAGCTGGGGACGGAACCGGGGAGCAGCCGGGAACCAGGAGCGCGGCGGGGCAGTTCCGCGCCGTTGACCCTGCCGGAGGTTTCGAGTGCTCGGTTCACCTTCCTGAAGGTAACATCCAGCGTCTCGGGCGCAGGCCCCGCAGGGGCGTGGGATCCGTTCCCGCCGTTGCGCGCCGCCGGGCCCGGCGAACCCTGCGCGCCGTAGTTGTTCCCGGCCACAGGCAGCGGTTCGGGGGCGGAGCCGGCGCGGCGCGGACGCGGCACGATCGGCTCGACGGCGCCCGGCGCGCCCGTCTCGGCGCCCGTCCCGGTCACCGGCAGGTTCGCGGCGCGGGCCGACAGCGCCAGCTGCGCGGCCGTGCCCCGGTCCGCCGGAGAGAGCCCCACGGGGTCCTCGGCGTGCGCGCTCGAGGGGATGCGCACCAGCGCCAGCGTGCCCTTGCCCATCGTGGAGTGGAGCTGGACGCTGATCGAGTGCTCGGCGGCGAGCCGCCCCACCACCAGGAGGCCCATGGTCGCGGTGAGCTCGGAGTTCAGCTGCGTCGGCTCGGCGAGGCGGCGGTTGATCGCGGCCATCGGCTCGGGGGCCAGGCCGATGCCGTCGTCGGCGATCGAGATGACGATCTCCGAGCCCGAGCGGCGCGAGGTGACCCGCACCGACTGCGTCGGCGGCGAGTACGACGCGGCGTTGTCGAGCAGCTCCGCGAGGATGCGCACGAGGTCGCCGGCGGGCTTGGTCTCCAGCCGGACCGCGACCTGGTTCTCGACCACGACGCGCCCGGCGTCCTCGATCTCGGCCACGGCGTCGCGGATGATCGCCTCGAGCCCGGCCGGGTGGTTGTAGCGGCGCTGCGGGTCGCCGCCGGCGAGCAGGAGCAGGTTCTCCTCGTTGCGGCGCATGCGCGCGAGCAGGTGGTAGACGCTGCGCCACTCGTCGGGGATCGACGACGCGGCGGTGCCCTCGACGAGGGCCTCCATGACCTGCTGCTGGCGGCGGATGAGGCTCTGGCCGCGGCGGGCGAGGGTCTTCATCATCGCCTCGACGTCGATGCGCAGCAGGGCCTGGTTCGCGGTCTGGCGCAGCGCCTGGTGGTGGGCGGCGCTGAAGGCCTCGGCCAGGCTGTCGAGCTCGTCGGCGTACCGCGAGTCGGTCTGCAGCACCGTCTGCTGCTTCGCGGCCTGCAGCAGCCGGTCGACCTCGTTCGCGTTGGCGGCCTGGGACACCGCGGCCACCGTCTTCGGCAGCGTGTCGTACGCGGCGGTCAGGGTCGCCTCGCGGACGCCGTCGACGCGCAGGCTGATCCGGCGCGCCAGCATCGCCGCGGAGATGATCGAGGTCAGCGCCAGCACGAGCACCAGCGCGAACGTGGTGAGCAGGGTGCGCGAGGCGGCCTCGCGCATGCGGTTCACGTCCTCGCCCAGGAAGGCCAGCACCGAGACCTGGGTCGTGTCCAGGGATGCGACGACCGCGCCCTGCGCCGCCATGAAGTCGGTGGGGGAGATCGTGGGGATGTTGCCGCGCAGGTAGACGCTCATCGCGGTCCGGGCGTCCTTGGCGTCCTGGGACTCCATGGCCGCCTTGTAGACCGAGGCGGTCTCGTTCGAGGCGTTGGCCCGGAACTCGGTGATCTGCTGGTCGAACTTGCCTGAGAGGCTCGCGACCTGCCCGAGCGCCTCGCGGTCGACCAGGCCCGTGCCCTCGGACTCCAGGAGCGCGAGGTCGGCGGCGACGGTGAACTGGATCTCGGCGGCGATGCGCCCGGCCTGCATGACCGCGGCGAGGGAGTCCAGGTGCGCGGAGATCTCGGAGTCGTCGACGAGGCGGGGCAGGATCGACGCGATCCCCACGATGTGGTCGGCGAGGTCGCGGTAGACCTGGATGCCTTCCGCCACTTCGTCATCGGTGTAGACGGCGTCGCCGGTGTACATCTCGTCGAACGCGAGCCTGGCGGTGCCGAGCTCGTCGACCTTCGCGAACAGGTTGTCCATGTCGTTGGCGAGCTCGGGGAAGCGGGTCACCGCCGCGTCCGAGGCGCCCCGCAGCGCGTCGAAGGCCTCGTCGGTCTCGCGGCGGGCCACCGCGGAGTCGAACTGGCCGCCGCCGCCGTTGACCACGGCCATCACGACCGGGCCGATCTCGGCCTGATGCTGGTCCAGGGTCTTGTTCAGGCTCTCCGAGAGCTCGGCGAGGACCTCGGCGTCGGTGGCGTTCTGGTAGGAGTCCCACACCGTCACCGTCTGGAACAGCCCGAGCACCAGCATCCCCATGAGCGCCGCCGCGATCGGCAGCATCAACTGCATCCGAATCGGGAGGCGACTGGTGCGCTGCCGGCTTTTACGAGCCATCGAGGGGCGTCCTTTCTGAGGGGCGAAAGCGCTGCGGCGTGCTGCTGACCATCTTTGCTTGTGCTTTCAGGGCTGTATGAGGCAGGGGTCACTCCGCAGGTCGGCCGTTCAGCCCACGAGCGGCCGTCCTTCCGGGTATCGGTACAGGCGGTGGCGGGAGCGGAGGGCGAGGGACGCGGCGAACAGTACCGGCCCGATGCGCCCGGTGTACATGGCGATCGCCAAGAGCCACTTGGACGGCTCGGACAGGTCGTACGTGACGCCGGTGGACTGGCCGAGGGTCGCGAGCGCGCTCGTCACCTCGAACATGATCGACATCAGGTCCAGGTTCGGCTCGAACCGCTGCATGAGGAACACGCCGAAGGCGTTGCAGGCCACGTACACCAGCGCCACCGTGAGCGCCTCGCGGATCACCGAGGGGTTGATGCGGTGCCGGAAGGCCGTGACGTCGGGCTCGCCGCGCACCTCCGCCCAGATGACCAGGAGCAGCACGAAGAACGTGCCCACCTTGATGCCGCCGGCGGTCGAGGCGGAGCCGCCGCCGATGAACATGAGGATGATCGAGGCGAGCTGCGAGTCCTGGTTCATCGCGCCGATGTCGACCGAGTTCAGGCCCGCCGCGCGCACCATCGAGGTCTGGAAGAAGGCCGGCAGGATCCGGTCGTACCAGGGCCACTGCCCGAACGTGGCCGGGTTCGACCACTCGAACACGAGGAACGCGATCCAGCCGCCGACGAGCAGGAACGCCGAGCCGACCAGGGTGATCTTGGTGTGCACCGACCACTGCTTGCGGCCCCACTTGCGGCGCGTGACCTCGAAGATCACGGGCATGCCGAGGCCGCCGATGATGGTCGACAGGCACAGGGGCAGGCAGATCCACCAGTCGGTCGCGTAGCTCATGAACGAGTCCGAGAACAGCGCGAACCCGGCGCTGTTGAACGCGCTGACGGCGTGGAAGATCCCGTACCAGACCGCGTCGCCGAGCCCGAACCCGTAGGTGGAGAAGCGGATCGCGAGGACCAGCGCGGTGGCGGCCTCGACGACGAGCGAGAGCGCCACGGTCCGCAGGAGCACGGCCTTGACGTCCCCGAGGCTCAGCGCCCGGCTGATCTCGGTCTGCGTCATCAGCTTCGTGCGCAGGCCCAGCTTGTTCGACACGAGCAGCCCGACGAGGACGGCGCTGGTCATGATGCCCAGGCCGCCGACCTGGAAGAGCAGCATGATGACGAACTGCCCGAACCAGCTCCAGTGGAAGGGCGTGTCGACCACGGCGAGGCCGGTCACCGACACCGCGGAGGTGGCGGTGAAGAACGCGTCGGTGAAGTGCGTGACGTCGTTCTCCAGATGCGCGAGCGGCAGCATGAGGAGCAGCGTCCCGGCCATGATCGTGGCCAGGAAGATCAGCGGGATGAGCCGGGCGGGGTGGCGGAAGAAGGCCTGGACGCGGGTCATGTCAGGTCGTGGAGGCGAAGTGCTCGACCCTCGTGGTGGCACCGGAGACGATGAGGGTGTCCCCTTCGGCGATCACGGTGTCGGGTGTGGCGTAGGTGAAGTCCTCGCCGGGCTGCTTGACGCCGACGACGGTGACCCCGTACTTGCTGCGGAGCTTCGACTCGCCGAGGGTCTTCCCGACGGCCTCGGTGGGGGCCTTGGTCTTGACGATCGCGAAGCCGTCGTCGAACTCGATGAAGTCGAGCATCTTGCCGCTCACCAGGTGCGCGACCCGCTCGCCCATCGCCGCCTCGGGGTAGACCACGTGGTGGGCGCCGGTGCGGTGGAGGATCTGGCCGTGCTTGGCGTTGATGGCCTTGGCCCAGATCTCGCGGACCCCGACCTCCTCGCAGGCCAGCACGGTGAGGACGCTCGCCTCGATGTCGGTGCCGATCGCGACCACGACGTGGTCGAACTCGCCGATGCCGAGCTGGTTGAGCACCGTCGACTCGGTGGAGTCGGCCTGCACCACGTGGGTGAGGGTCTCCGAGGCGCGCTGCACGATCTCGGGGCGCTCGTCGATCGCGAGGACTTCGTGGCCGAGCCGTGTGAGGGACTCGGCGACCGCGGACCCGAAGCGGCCCAGGCCGATCACGGCCACGGTCTCCTCTACGGTGCTTTCGCCCTTGCCGAACAGGTTCATCGGATCGCTTCCTCAGTAGGTGCTGACACGCTGTCTGATTCTGCCACCCGCCCCGAGCGGCGGCGGTCCGTACCCGCGGCGGGCCGCGACGACGCGTCCACATCGGCGGTCCACTTCGGATTCGAGGGCGAAAAAGAAGAGGGGGGCGGCCGATAACCCCTCATGGCCGCCCCCCTCGAACACCCCTAACACTCTCCAAGGATGGAGGAGAACCCCGAGTCTACTCCGCGAGCACGGCCCGGAGGAAGTCCTGCGTGCGCGCTTCTCGCGGATCGGAGAAGATTTCATCCGGGGCGCCCTCCTCCACGATCCGGCCGCGGTCGAACATCATCACCCGGTTCGAGACGTCCCGCGCGAAGCCCATCTCGTGCGTGACGATGAGCATCGTGATGCTGGTCGTGTCCGCGACGTCGCGCAGCACGCCCAGCACGTCGGCCACCAGCTCGGGGTCGAGCGCGCTGGTCACCTCGTCCAGCAGCAGGATGTCCGGGTCCATCGCCAGCGCCCGGGCGATCGCCACCCGCTGCTGCTGGCCGCCCGAGAGCTGCGACGGGTAGTTGTCCACCTTGGCCGAGAGCCCGACCAGCTCCAGCAGGTCGCGGGCCTTGGCCTCGGCCTCGTCCTTGGAGCGGCCGAGCGTGTGGACCTGCGCCTCGGTGACGTTGCGCAGCACCCGCATGTTCGGGAACAGGTTGAACGACTGGAAGACCATGCCGATCTTCTTGCGCGCCTGCCGCATGTGGCGCTCGTTCGCCACCACGAGCCTCCCGCCCTTCTCCATGTGGGACAAGGGCTTCCCATCGACCCAGATGACGCCGCCGTCGGCGGCCGGATCCTTGGGCGCGGTCACGTGCTCCAACGTCATGAGCAGCCGCAGGATCGTGGTCTTGCCCGATCCGGAGGGCCCGATGAGCGTCACGCGCTCGCCCGGGGCGACGTCGAAGCTCAACCCGTCCAGGACCTTGAGGTCCCCGAAGGACTTGTCGACGCGGTCGAAGCGAACACTGTACGGCGCTCCACGCTGGTCACTAGAAGTTGGACTTGGCAAGACGGTTCTCCAATCTCCGCGCCGCGACCGCCACCGGGTAGGAGGCGGCCAGGAACAGGATGCCTGCGATGGTGTAGCCCTCGACGGCGCCGTCGTAGTGCTGCCCTTGGTACTTCTGCGCTTGCGCGATCATCTCCAGGACGCCGATCACGAACAGGGTCGGCACCTCCTTGAACATGGCGATGATCCAGTTGGCGACGGCCGCGGCCGAGCGCCGCAGCATCTGCGGGAGCACGATCGCGCCCCACACGCGGTGGGTCGGCAGGCTCAGCGCCGTCGCGGCCTCCCACTGCCCCACCGGGATCGCCTCGATCCCGGCCCGGAACGACTCCATGGTGTAGGACGCGTAGTGCACGCCCAGCACCGCCGAGCCGACGGCGAACGCGCTCCACTCGGGGTTGACGTAGTAGCTCGTCGCGGTCCACACGAACAGCACCTGCACCAGCAGGGGCGTGTTCCGGATGAACTGGAAGACCCCCGAGAGGACCCGCCGCAGCCACGGCGGGCCGGTGCGGATGCCGACGGCCACCAGCAGCCCCAGGAGCACCGCGATGATCCCGGCGACCAGGGTGACCTGCAGGACGACGAGGAAGCCCTGCCACATCGCCGGGAAGATCTCGACGACGATCTCGCTGTTCCACTCGTTCATCAGGCCATGCCCTTCTCGGCGACGGCCGTGGTCAAGCGGCCCTTGACGGGCTTCGCGTCGATGCCCATGCCGCGCTTGGCCCGGCGTTCGAGCGCGCGCATCCCGGTCCAGATGAGCCAGGCGAGCACGAAGTAGACGACGAGGATGAGGCCGTAGTGCGGCAGCAGGTTCGCGCCGCCGTTCTGCCCGCCGATCAGACCGGCCATCGCCGTGAGGTCGGTGACGCTGATGAGCGACACGAGCGCGCTGGCCTTGAGCAGCATGATCGCGAAGGCGCACAGGGAGGGGATCATCTCGGGCCAGGCCTGGGGGAGGACCACGAGCCGGAGGCGCTGGAACGGGGTGAAGTTCACGGCCAGGCTCGCTTCGAGCTGGCCCGGGGGGACGGCGGCGATCGCGCCGCGCACGACCTCGGAGCAGTAGGCGCCGTAGTTGAGGCCGAGGGCGATGATGCCGGCGACGATCGCGTAGTCGAACTGGATGCCCAGGACCACCGGCATGGCGAAGGCGAACCAGAACAGCTGCACCACCACTGAGGAGCCGCGGAAGAACTCCACGAACGCCCGCGCGGGAGTGCGCACCGCGAGGTGCTTCGAGCTCGTCATGAGCCCCAGCGCGAACGCCACCACCAGGGCCAGGGCCGCCGAGGCCAGGGTGACCTGGACGGTGACCAGCAGCGGCTCCGCGTACCGGGGCAATGAGTCGACGACTGCTTGCAAGTCCATGGCGACTCCTACTGGTAGGTGTCCGGGCAGAGGTCCTCGGCGGTGAGCCCCTCCGGGTGGTTCTCCTCGACGGTGAACCCGTACTCGGACACCAGGCCCTCCCAGGCGGCCTTGTCGGCGAGGAGCTTCTCGAGCTCCTTGTTCACCGCGTCCCGGAAGCCGGTGTCGGCGGGCTGGAAGACCGCCGCGCCCGCGCCGATCATGTCCTCCCCGGAGTCGGGGTCCACGAGCCAGAAGCCCTCGGTGACCTCGACCTCGGGGTCGGCCTCGGCCGCGAGCCGGAGGTTCGCGCTGGTCAGCCCGATCGCGTCGCAGCGCCCGGACTTGAGTTCGAGGATGAGCCCGGACAGGTCGGCCTGGACGTTGATGCGCTCGGCGTCGAAGATCGCGTCCGCGACCTCCTGCTCGCTCGTGCCGTTCATGACGCCGATGACGCCGTCGGTCTCGGCCATGGCGTTGAGCGTGGTCCAGCCGCCCGGATTCCCGGCCCGGACCATGAGCGCGTCCGGCATGATGTAGTCCGGGTTCGCGAAGGCCACCGCGTCGCAGCGTTCGGGGGTCACGTACATGCCGGCGACGACCATGTCGTGGTTGGTGCCCAGGCCCGGGATGAGCGCATCCCACTCGGTGAGCTTCCATTCGATCTGATCGGCCTTGATGCCGAGCTTGTCCAGCAGGTACAGCTGGACCGCCACCGACTGGCCGGTGACCGACTCGTCGTCGGCGGTGTACGCGTACGGGGCCTCGTTGGCGTAGGCGATGCGGAGCTTGCCGCCGTCCTGGGCCTTCTCCAGCAGCCCGTTCCCATCGCCGCCGCCCTGGTCAGTGCGTGAACAGGCCGCCAGCGCGAAGGCCGCCGCCCCGGCGGCGGCCCCGCCGAGCAGATGGCGGCGGTTGAGGTGCATTCGGTTCGACACGTGGTCGCCTCCTGGTTCGGGGTCGGGTACGTTGCCGACACTAACGTTCTATTGTAAGTTTGTCGACAATACGATGATCGACGTTAGATAACAAAAAAGCAAGCATGTCGACGGGGGACGCAACCAGAGCTTGCACCGGAACGTGATGTACCGGCAGCGCTAAGATGCTGCCCAGAAGAGACAGAGGGGGAACAGCCAGAGTGTCGACGCGCAGCAGCGGATTGAGCGGGCTCACCAGCGCCCGCCAGGTGGGGCGCCTGGCCCCGGTGCGACGCACCTCGACGGTGGATCTCATCGCCGACCGGCTCCGCGACGCGGTCGTGGACGGGTCGCTCCCACCCGGGGCCGCCCTCGGCGAAGCCGAACTCGCCTTCCAACTCGGCGTCAGCCGCGGCCCGCTCCGCGAGGCCATGCAGCGGCTCACCGCCGAAGGCCTCCTCGTCATCCCGCGCCGCCGCGGCCTCGCCGTGCGCACCATGACCCCCGAAGACGTGCGCGACATCCACTGGCTGCGCGCCCGCATCGAACCCGAACTCGGCCGCCGCATCCTCGCCCGCCCGCTCGCCGAACGCAAGACCGTCCTCGCCGAACTCGGCACCGAGGTCAAGCGCATGCAGCGCGCCCTCAAGAAGAACGACGCCCGCGCCCTCGGCGACGCCTACCTCGACTTCCACCGCGGCCTCGCCGCCTGGGGCGGCTCGATCCGCCTCGCGCGCATGATGTCCACGCTCCTCATCGAGACGCGCCTGTGCACGTTCTCCATGTACGAGCACTTCGAGGTCGCCGTCGACCTCGTGCCCGAGCACGCCGCCTTCGTCGAGGCGCTGGCCGCCGAGGACGCCGAGCGGTTCAGCGACCTCATGTGCGCGCACCTCGACGCCGAGGTCCGGCGCCTCCTCTCCGAGCCCGAAGCGGCCACAGAGGACGACGCCGACCGGCTCCTGGCCGAGACCCCGGACGAGCCGCAGCCGCTCGACCGCCTCGACCTCCCCGAGGGCATCTGACCTGGCGCGCAGTCCGTTCCGCGACCCGTTGCCGCGCAAGTTGGAACGACGACTGTCAATATCCTGACAGTTCACGGTCCGTTGGTGGACCGTCCGTTACGAAACCTATATAAATAGGGCCCCGACCCCGGACAAAATTCGAGACGGAGCCCAAAATGTCATACCCCCGACGAATCTCCACAATGGCGGCGGCACTCCTCGCCGCCTTCGTGTCCGTCACGGCCCTCACCAGCGGTGCCGCCCAAGCGCAGACCCTCGAGTACGTCGCCCTCGGCGACTCCTACGCCTCCGGGGTCGGCACCCGCGACTACATCGACGACTCCGACTGCCGCCGCTCCGAGGCGGCCTACCCCTCGCTCCTCGCCGAGGCGATCGGCGCGGACCTCGAATTCGCCGCCTGCTCGGGCGCGAAGACCGGCGACGTCCTCGCCGGACAGCTCGGCGGGCTCTCCGCGAGCACCGACCTCGTCACGGTCACCATCGGCGGCAACGACACCGGCTGGGCCGGCGTGGTCCAACGGTGCGCCTACCCGTACCCGTGGACCTGCACCAAGGAGATCGACGCGGCCGAGGCCTTCGTCCGGGACGTGCTGCCCGGCAGGCTCCACGAGGTCTACGCCGCGATCGAGGCCGCTGCCCCGAACGCCGAGGTCATCGTGGTCGGCTACCCGCTCCTGTTCAACGGGGAGCAGTGCAACGTCGTCACCCGCATCAGCCCCGCCGAGCAGGCCGCGCTCAACGACGCCACCGACCTCCTCGGCGACGTGATCGGCACGGCCGCACGCAGCCACGGCTTCCGGTACGCCGACGTCCGCGCCGCCTTCGACGGCCACGCCGTCTGCGACGACGCCGAATGGATCAACGGCCTCTCCTACCCGATCATCGAGTCCTACCACCCCAACAAGGCCGGCCAGGCCGGCTACCTCGACGCCGTCGACGACCTCGTCTGAGTTGCGGCAAAAACGAAGGGCCCCACCGGAATCCGGTGGGGCCCCTTTCACGCTGTCGCCTTTAGGAGGGGATGACCCCGGCGGCGTCGCTGTCGCAGATGAGCCACTTGCCGTCTTCCTTCACCAGGTCGATGGTCATGGTCTCGTCGACCGGCGTGCTGCCGTAGTCGGGGATGGTGATCTCACCGGTCATGGCCACGTCGACGGTGGCGTCGTCGCCGTCGATCGCCTCGTTGCTGACCTCGTAGTCCATGGAGACCTCGACGCCCTCCATCAGGTCCTCGGTGCCGGCCATGTCCTCGCCGGTAGCGCCCTCGATGGCGGCGTCGATCTCGCCCTGGGACTCCGAGCACAGGAACGGACGCACGTCCTCGACAAGCGCTTCCAGGTCCGACATGCCGTTGGACTCGAAGGAGGAGACCGAGACGTCCATGTAGGCCTCGACGACCTCGGTGGGCGAGTCGCCGGCCCCCGGGCCGCTGCCGCCGAACGGGTTCATGACGAGCAGGACGATCGCGACGATGAGGACCACCGCGCCGGCGCCGACGCCGACGATGAGGCCGGTCTTCGACTTCTTCGGGGCCGGGGGCAGCGGGGGCTGGCCCCCGAAGCCGGGCTGCTGCGGGGCACCGTAACCGGGCTGCTGGCCGTACCCGGGCGGCGGGGTCTGGCCGTACCCGGGCTGCTGCGGCTGCTGGCCGTACCCGGGCTGCTGCCCGTATCCCGGCTGCGACTGCCCGTATCCGGGCTGCTGGCCGTACCCCGGCTGCTGGGGCTGCGACTGACCGTACCCCGGCTGCTGGCCGTAGGGCGGTTGCTGGTTCGGGTCGAACCCCGGCTGCTGGGGCGGGTAGGCCATGACGTGTCCTCGTTTGTCGGGAGTGGGTTGCGCCAGGTTAACACGCAGACGCCAACATCACCGCCCTCCGATCCGGCCGGAGAACGGACGACGCCGGAACCCACCAGGTCCCGGCGTCGCCCTCACGTGATGCGGCGTCAGCCGCCGCCGCCCTCTTCTTCCGCGGGGGCGGTCTCGTAGACCTGGATGTCCTCCGCGTTCGAGGACATCTGCTTCCGCGCCTCGAACGGATCGAGGTCCGGGCCCCGGGGGATCAGGTGGATCATCGTGTCCGGCACCGAGACCGGTTTGACTCCGCCGTAGCCGAGCATCGTCTGGGTCGTGTCGGTCTTGCCGTCGTCGGAGATGCCGTGGCGGACGCCCTGGTCGCTCACCATGTAGGTGATGCCCGAGATCGTCGCGCCCTGGTCGGTGCGGCTGTCGATCAGCGCCGCGGTGCCCTGCGGGAGCACCGTCTGCGCTTCCAGCCCTTCGACATCGGAGAAGATGCTGCCGTCCTCGAGGACCTCGACGGACTTCGCGTTGTCGGTGAGCGTCTCGGGGGCGGTCTCGTACATCGCCACCTGGATCACGGTCGACTCCACGTTCTGCTCGCGCGGATCGTAGACCGCGCACACCGCCGGGCGCTTGCCCTGGGAGCTCCACAGGCTTTCGCTCAGGTCTTCCTTCGGGTAGTTCCTGGGCTCGTACGCCGCTTGGCTGCCGAACTGCGACACCGTCGTCGGCTCCGCCTGCTGCGTGCTGCCGACGTGCTTCTGCAGCAGCTTCGCCATCGTGTCCGAGATCCGCGCGAACGTGTCGACGCCGTTCTCGTGGATGAGCACGTACTTGTCGCCGGCGGCCTCCACGGGCACCCCGTAGGTGAGGGTCCCGCCGCCGGAGGCCGGCACCTCGGACGGCTCCCCGAACTCGTCCCTGACCGGCGGCGCCATCGGAGAGGCGGCCGGGATCGTGTTGATCATGCTCTCGTTCAAGGCCATCGCGTCGCTGGTGAGCAAGCCCAAGTCGTCGATGAGGGTCTCGGCCGGGTACTCCTCGTCGTTGCCGATCTCGTACCGGGCGCCGTTCCACAGCAGGTAGTAGTCGGGCACTTCCTCGCTGTTGGGCTTGACCGTGGTCTTCGCCAGAATCCACTTGCCGTCGCCGAGCCACTCGGTCGGCTGGTCCATGTCCCCGACCACGAGCTGCGTCAGCTGGTAGTCGTCCGTGCCGCCGTCCTCGCGAGGCATGGAGCAGACGTTCCAGTTGATCTTCTGCAGCAGCTCCTTCTTGTCCGGCGGCTGCGAGGGAATCCCCTGGATGCCGATGGTGAAGGAGCCGCGGGGAATGCCCGCCAGCGAAGACGGCTTGAGGTCCTGGACCTCCGGCATCCCGGTCGAACCGGGCTTGGCCAGCAGCAGCGCCGACGTGTAGTTCGTGACCTGCCAGAGCCGGGCCGGGTCCTCCGGGGTGCCCTCCTTGCCGTCCTTCGTGATGTACACATAGACGGCGTTGGAGCCCTTGATGGTGATGATGTTGCCCTCGACCGGCAGCGCGTTCCCCTTGTTGAACAGGGTCGCGATGGCGAACCCGCCGAACACCAGCGCCAGCACCATCACCGAAGCGAAGATCGAGACGCCGATGCGCCGCAGCGGACGCTCGATCGAGTCGGGGTTGGCCAGCACCAGCGCCTGGTTCATGCGCGAGGTGATGAACTTGTGGGCCTCCACCTGTTCGCGGCGGGAGCGCATCTGGGCCATTCGGATTCGCCTCTCTCGGAGTCGAGGTCAGGGGTGGGGTCAGCCGCGCAGCGACAAGGCGATCGAGTACAGGTCGCAGACCCAGCCGACCAGCGGCAGGATCGACACGATGAGCAGCGCCTCGATGATGTCGAGGGCGCGGCCCCAGGTGGGGGCGATCTTCTTGCCCGCCACGGCGAGGCCGTAGACCATCGCGATGAGCGTCAGGAGCGTCAGCGCACCGAGGATGACCGTGAGTCGCACCAGGATGTTGTCCTCGCTGGCGACGAAGATCGCCGCGAGGGTCGCGGCGAGGCCGCCCATGCCGCCGGTGAGCATCACGATGCGGGCGGCGCGGTCCTCGACCGAGCGCGACCGGCTGAGCAGCACGAGCGACAGGATCGTGGAGAGGATGAGGCCGGGGATCTCGCCCGAGAACGCGAGCGCGATCGAGGAGACCAGGCTGACCACGGCCGCGAACGAGTACAGGGCCTCGAGGTAGTTGCCGGCGTGCTCGGAGAGCTTGAGGATCCGCTTGCCGTCGATGGCCTCGGCGTCGCCCTCCTTCAGCTCCTCCGTGGTCGTCGGCAGCTGCGGGGTGGGCACCATCGCCATGGACAGCGACAGGCTCGGCGCGAACGGCAGGATCACCAGCGCCAGCGGCGCGGCGATGCCGGCGGCCGTGGCGGCCGAGCCTTTCAGCGCCATCATCAGCGCCGTCGCGATGCCCAGTACCACCGCGCCGAGGATCGTCACGATGAACACCGGCGCCGACGCCATGTCGCCCACGGCGACCATGGCCAGGACGCTGAACAGCAGGATCGCCGAGGCCGCGATGAGCACGTGCGGGCCTTCGAGGTCGAACAGCCCCGTGTTCTCGGTGTCGGCGATGAGCAGGCCGCCGACGCCGGCGTAGAGCACGGCGGTGACGCCGAAGTACGTGGCCGCCCGCGAGTCGCCGACCGCGCGCGAGAGCAGCGCCGAGGCGCCGACCAGGATCGCCGCGACCGACAGGCCGACGATCGCCGAGGCGAGGTGGCCGGTCAGGAGGATCGCGATGGCGCCCACGGCCAGGGCCGCGGTGCCGACGCCGACGCTGAAGCGCTTGGTCGCCAGGTGGTCCCAGCGGTTGCCGCGCTGATCGGTGGCGGTGGCGATCGCGTCGATGATGTCGTCGAAGACCACCTCGGGCTTGGCGGCGTCGGCGGGGTTGAGGTACAGCATCTCGCCGTCGTTGATCCCCAGCTGGGAGCAGGAGTGACCGGTGTCGATCGCCTCCTCGCCCAGGCGGGTGAGGATCCAGCCGCCGTTGTCGCCGGCCTCGTCGATGTAGTACTCGCCGGCTTGGTGCAGGATCGTCGGCAGCAGGTCGGACAGGGGGACGTCTGAGGGCAGTGCGAGGTCGATCCTCGTGCGAGGACTGACGATCGTCACCCTTGAGAGAGTGGCCGACTTGGTGCTCACCGTGCGAACCTCCGGGTCGGGTCGGTGATCGTGGGGACCGTTCAAGGATAAATGCCGCATGCAACGGCGGGGGGACCGGCGTGGGTGTACCGGCAAGAGTGGCGACCCGGCATTACCCTAGTAGTGCGATACTCGACAGAGCGCACTTACATCTTTTATACGACAGCGCTAAGTTACGGCCAGCAAGCGTCCCCGTGGTAGGCGCATCCCCCGGTGAGCACAAGGACCCTCTGTGACGACCAAACTCTTCCGCCGGCCTCCGCGCAAACGCGGACCGCAGGCCCCGCGCGGTGACATCCTCCTGGAGTCGCCGCCGGACATGCCCGACCCGCAGCCCAAGAACATCTCGCAGTATCTGATGATCCTGCCGATGCTCGCGGGTGCCGCGGCGATGGCGATGATGATGATGTCCCGCGTCGGCACCGGTTCGAACCCGAGCTCGGGCAGCAACACCATGCGCATCGCCATGGGCGCCATGATGGGCATCTCGATGGTCGGCATGATGGCCACTTCCATGGGCGGCAACCGCGCCCAGAAGAAGGCCGAGTTCAACGCCGACCGCCGCGACTACATGCGCTACCTCAACCAGGTCCGCCGCCGCGCCCGCAAGGGCGCCGAGCGGCAGTGGCGCGCGGCCCGGTGGCGCCACCCCGACCCCAAGGCCCTGTGGTCGCTCGTCGGCTCCCGCCGCATGTGGGAGCGGCGCGCGAAGGACGACGACGCGCTGGACATCCGCGTGGGCGTCGGCAAGCAGCGCATGACGATGAAGCTGGTCCCGCCCGAGACCAAGCCCGTCGAGGACCTGGAGCCGATGACCTCGATGGCGTTGCGCCGCTTCGTGGCCGCGCACTCCAACGTCATCGACATCCCCCGCTCGATGAAGTACACCGAAGCCGCCCGCGTGGTCCTGCGCGGCGACCGGGCGCTCGTCGTCGACAACATCCGCGCCCAGCTCGTCCAGGCCGCGGTCCTGCACTCGCCCGACGACATCATCGTCGCGGTGGTCGCGGACAACGAGCGCATGCCCGAGTGGCACTGGATGAAGTGGCTGCCGCACCTCCAGCACCCGTCCGCAGAGGACGGGGCCGGACCGGTCCGCATGTTCTACAACACCACCACGCAGCTGGAGAACTCGCTGCGCGAGCAGCTCTCCGGCCGCGGCGCGTGGTCGCCCGGCGCCACCGCGGGGGAGGGGCAGCCGCACCTGGTCGTCATCCTCGACGGCGGCGAGGTCGACCCCACCGGCATCATCGCCGCCGACGGCATGGGCGGGGTCACCGTCTTCGACTTCTCCGGCTACCTGCCGCGCAAGCCCGGGCCGCAGATCAAGCTCTACGACGTCACGGCCGAGGAGATCTACACCGACCAGGCCGGCCGGCGCCGCGTGCTCGGCAAGCCCGACCGCATGTCGTACAACCAGGCCGAGGGCGTGGCCCGCTCGCTCGCGCCCTGGCGGCTGACGCTCAAGGGCTCGAGCGGCAAGACCGAGTCGGGGGACGAGGACCAGTCGCCGCTGGCGAACCCGTCGTCGCTGCCCGAGATGCTCGGCTTCAACGACGCCGCGGCGCTCGACCCGGCCGTCCACTGGCGCGAGAAGCCCGTCAAGGACTACCTGAAGGTCCCCATCGGGCCCGGTCCCGACGGCGGCATCGTCGACATCGACTTCAAGGAGTCCGCGGTCGGCGGCATGGGCCCGCACGGCCTGCTCATCGGCGCGACCGGTTCCGGTAAGTCCGAGGTGCTGCGCACCATCATCGGCTCACTGATCGCCACGCACTCCTCCGAGGAGCTCAACTTCATCCTCGTCGACTTCAAGGGCGGCGCGACCTTCGCGGCGCTCGACGACCTGCCGCACGTCAGCGCGGTCATCACCAACCTCGCCGACGAGATCGAGCTGGTCGACCGCATGGCCGACGCGCTCGAAGGCGAGCTCGTGCGCCGCCAGGAGGTGCTGCGCGCCGCCGGCAACTACACGAACCGGTGGGAGTACGAGAAGGCCCGCAAGGCCGGGCAGCCGATGGACCCCATGCCGACGCTGCTCATCATCGCGGACGAGTTCTCCGAGATGCTCGTCGCCAAGCCCGAGTTCATCAACCTGTTCCTCCAGATCGGCCGCATCGGCCGCTCCATCGGCGTGCACATGCTCCTCGCCTCGCAGCGCCTCGAAGAGGGCAAGCTCAAGGGCCTGGACACGTTCCTGTCGTACCGCGTCGCGCTCCGCACCTTCTCGGCGCAGGAGTCGCGCACCGTGATCGGCTCCGGCGCGGCCTACGAGCTGCCGCAGGCGCCCGGCCACGGGTACCTCCAGGTCGGCACGCAGGACCTCGTGCGCTTCCGCGCCGCCTACGTCGGCGGCCCCTACAAGCCGCCGAAACGCGTCGCCTCGCGCGCCGAGCGCATCGCGGCCGTGCAGCACAAGGTGCAGCGGTTCCTCCCCGGATTCGTCGAGCTCCCCCCGGAGCCCGAGGTCGAGGAGGAGCCCGAGGAAGTGCTGGAGGCGACCGAGGCCGACGACGAGAACGAGAAGCTCTCCGAACTCGAGGTCATGGTCAACAACTGCCTCGGCATGGGCCGCCCGGCCCACGAGGTGTGGCTCCCGCCGCTCCTGGAGCCGCCGACGCTCGACCAGCTGCTGCCCCCGCTCGAAGCCGACCCCGTGCGCGGCCTGCACCCGAAGGGCTTCTCGCTCAACGGGAAGCTCCACGCCGTCCTCGGTGAAGAGGACCGGCCGTTCGAGCAGCGCCGCAGCCCGTTCGTGGTCGACCTCTCCGGCGCCCAGGGCACCGTGGCCATCGCCGGCGGCGCCCAGTCGGGCAAGTCGACGATGCTCCGCGGGCTCATCGGCTCGCTCGCGCTCCTCCACACGCCGCGCGAAGTGCAGTTCTACTGCCTGGACTTCGGCGGCGGCACCCTGCGCGGCATCGAGGACCTCCCGCACGTCGCGGGCGTCTTCGGCCGCCAGGAGGAAGAGGGCGTGCGCCGCACCATCCAGGAGGTCTCGACCATCCTGGACGAGCGCGAGAAGTTCTTCACCGACAACAAGATCGACGGCATGAACTCCTACCGGCGCATGAAGGCCGACGGGCGGTTCCAGGAGGACCCCTACGGGGACATCTTCCTCGTCATCGACAACTGGATGACGCTGCGCGAGGATTTCGAGCCGTTCGTCGACCAGGTCCGCGCCATCGGCAACCGCGGCCTGGCCTACGGCGTCCACGTCATGGTCACCTGCACCCGCTGGGGCGACATCCGCATGAACATGCGCGACATGTTCGGCCTGAAACTGGAGCTGAAGCTCTCGGACAACATGGAGTCCGAGATCGACCGCAAGGCGGCGGCGAACGTGCCGAAGAACCGCCCCGGCCGCGGCCTCTCGCTCCAGAAGCTGCACTTCCTCTCCGGCGTGCCCCGCATCGACGGGATCCGCGACGGCGACGACCTGCAGCCCGGCGTCGAGGACTTCGTCAAGAAGGTCAAGCAGGCCTGGCGCTTCGCGCCCTGCCCGCCGGTGCGACTCCTGCCGCGCCAGCTCCACGTGGCCGACTTCCTCCAGGCGGTCGACCGCACGAAGCCGGGCATCCCGATCGGCCTCAACGAGGCCGGCCTCAAGCCGGTGTACCTCGACTTCCAGACCGAGCCGCACCTGCTCGTGTTCGGCGACTCCGAGTCCGGCAAGACCAACCTCCTGCGCCACATCGCCCGGCAGATCCAGGCGACGTACTCGCCCAAGGAGGCCAAGGTCATCATGGCGGACTACCGGCGCGGCATGCTCGAGGAGATCTCGAAGCCGACCCTGCTGGACTACGCCATGTCGGGCAAGCAGTTCGAGACCTCGATCAAGAACCTCAAGGGCCCGATCGAGCGGCGGCTCCCCGGAGACGACGTCTCCCCGGCGCAGCTGCGTGACCGGTCCTGGTGGACCGGCCCGGACCTGTACCTGATCGTGGACGACTACGAGATGGTGGCCCAGCGGGTGAACCCGATGACCGCCATCGCCGAACTCATCCCGCAGGGACGCGACATCGGCTTCCACGTCATCATCGCCCGCCGCGCCTCCGGCGCGTCCCGCGCGATGATGGACCCGATCGTCGGCCAGATCAAGCAGCTCGAATCCCCAGGCCTGCTCATGAGCGGCCGCAAGGAGGAAGGCGCGATCTTCGGGAAGCTCCGCCCCAGCCCGCAGCCCCCGGGCCGCGGCACCCTGGTGCGCCGCAAGGACGGCGAGCAGCTCATCCAGACGACGCTGCTGCCCCCGAACGGCACCGCCTAGGGCCTGTCCGGCGAGTCAGGCCGGCCCGTTCGCCCGCTCGTTGCGTTGCAGGGGCCTTTGCATACCGGTGTGTATGCAAAGGCCCCTTCGCCTTGCGAGCGAACGAACAAACTCGGATACGCCGCACCCTGACCCGCAGGACAGCCTGGCGCAGATCACTGCGTTTGACGCACATCGCACGGCCGCCCACCGCAACCGGTGGGCGGCCCTGCGGCGTATAGGTTGCAGAACGGTCGCGAATCCCGCTCGCGCCACTGGAGACCAAGGCCCCGCATGAAACCGCTGCTCACACCCCCCGGCCCCGACGCCCCCACTGTCGCCAGCGCGACAGTCGCAGGCGGCGCGGCCGAGACCGCGGTCCCGCACGCCCGCACCCGCGCCCCCCTGAGCGTGCAGATCCTCCGGCTCCTCCTCATCGCCGCCACCGCCTCCGTCATCGCGACCTGGCTCTGGGCCTGGCAAGGCGTGCAGGCCTACGCCTGGCCCGGCGTCGACAACGACATCACCGAACGCGGCCTCGCCTACCTGCTCATCCTCGCCCCCGCCGTCCCCGTGAACCTCATCGCCGCGATCCGCCTCGCCCGAGGCGGTCGGCGGGCGGCGCGCTACCTCGCCGCCGCCGCGGCCCTCGCCGCCGTCCAGACCGTGCTGCTCCTGACCCCGAGCGCCATGCCCCTGGCCGACACCATGAGCGACGGCTCCAACGACGTCGGCATCCGCCACCTCCTCACCACCGGGCCCCTCGTCTTCGCCGGCCTCTGGCTCGCCACCACGACCCGAGCCCGCACCTGGCTCGGCGCCGCCCCCAGGACGCGCCGCCTCCCCGGCCTCGAAGCGATCGTGTGGTGCCTCGCCCTCGCCTGCATCGTCGCCATGGGAACCGAAGTGCGCCAATGGACCCACACGGCCTCCGCCACCGGGGCCCCCGCCGGCGAGTACGCCGAACCCGGCACCTGGGCCGGCCTCGAACAGGCCGTCACCGAGACCACCGACGCGATCCCCGGCTTCACCGGCTTCACCACCCGCACCCTCGAGGTCCAGTCCTGCGAATACCACACCCCAGCAGGCCTGCCCACCTACCGCTACCTGCTCACCTACGAACTGCGCGACAGCGCCACCGAACCCGGCGCCCCCGAACCCAGTGCCGCCGCCCCCATCGCGGCCCGCTGGAGTGAAGGCGAGTTCACCCTCACCTACGACGGCGCCACCATCGACGGCACCCGCCTCATCACCGCCGAACGCACCTTCCCAACCGAGGAGGGCCGCGGCACGTACCCCACCGCGACCGGCGTCCATGCCATCACCCTGGCCTACACCGAGGCCCCGGCGCCGACCCTCCACCTCGAGAGCCCCTGCGTCGAACGCGCCACCGAATCCACCGAATGCATACTGCCCCAAGGCGACCCGGACACGGACACCGTCAACGGCATCACCTGCCGCGAATAGCGGCTACCAGCTCGGCACGAATTCGGTCAGCGAAAGGTCCGCCCCGGCCGGAACGTCCTGCTTCCAGACCCGGAACTCGCGCACTGACTCCCCAGGCGGCACCGGCAGGTCGGTGAACAACCGGGCACCGCCCACCGGGGTGCCGTCGGCGCGGTGGAAGACCGCCATCAACCAGGGGTCGATCGCATGGTCGGCACTGTTCGCGACCGTCACTGAGAACCGCATCTGGCCGCGCGGCTCGTCCCCCTCGTCGATCCCGTCGACCCGGACGCCCAGCGGCGGCGCCTGCGGCTCCGGAGGCGTCCCGTCGTCGAAGGCGAACCACTCCAATCGCACGACCTCGATCGCGACGACCGGGTCGGACGGCAGGTCCTCGAAATACCGCGAGTTCCCGACCCGCACCTCGCCGCCCGGGGGCGTCATCGTGCCGTACGTGGACGTGTACCCGCCCTCCTCGTACAGCGGCACTCCGTCGACGGACACCTGCACCCCGAACCGCGCCGCGTACTCGCCGTGCGTATTGCGAATCGAAGCGCCCCAGGTGAACGCCGTGCCGTCCACCGACACGTCGTACCCGAAATCCGCAACCGCGACAGTCGAGGCCGCCGGCGGCTCCTCCTCCGGCAGCACCTCCGCCAGCGCCGCGTAGTCGCCGGTCCCGCCCTCGTCCGGCGGCACCGACTCGGCATCCGCCACCGTTCGAGGATCGAGGAAACTCGCGGGCGCGACGGTCAAGAGGGGCGAGAAGACCAGGACCAGCAGCGAGACGGCCAGCCCCAGCGCGAACACCCAGTCAGGGATGCGAGGTGGGCGGGGAGCTGCGGGTTCGGGAGAGGGGGTCACGCCGCCATCATAGAAATCGGCCGCAACCGTGTGGAACTCCCGCAGTACGGTGGGTCGCGATCCCGTGAGCCCCCGAACCGCCCAAGGAACCCCGATGGCCGTCCGCCCTGGCAACCCCGATGCTCGTCCGCCGAAGCGCTGGCCCGACGTACCCATGCAGGCCCGCACCCGCCGCCGGATCGCCGTGGCCGTCCCCCTGATCCTCGCCCTCGGCGCGGGCATCTACACCGCGCGCTGGATCGACACGGGCCGCGAGGCGGACGAACCGGTCGAGACCGTGCGGGCCTTCCTCGAAGCCTCCCGCTCCGGGGATGTGGAAGCGGCACTGGCCATGACGACCGGGGACCCGAACGGTGCGAGGGACCTGCTCGTCCCCGAGGCGATGAGCACCGACTGGGAGGTCCAGGGTCTCGGCCTCCAGTCCTGGTCGCCGTACACCGACTACGCCACGGTGTGGGCGACCATCAAGGGGCCCAACGACACCGAACTCACGACGGTGTTCGACCTCGAGCCCGACGGCGACCACTGGAAGGTGGCGGACCCGTTCGCGACATTGACCATCGATGCGCCCCCTGTGCCCTATGTGGACGTCAACGGATTCACGCTGCCGATGTCTACCGAGCCGTTCACGAGTTACGACTTCTCGCTGCTCCCGGGCTCGTACCAGCTCTACGAGGACCCTCCCGAGTTCTTCGCCTACGACGCTGAACCGCTGCTCGCCCTGGGGAGTCGCCTCGTGAACGCGGACGGGTCGGAGACGCCGGTCCTGCGCGGGACCTTCGAGGGGTTCACTGCGGTCGAGGGCGACGAACCGGAGCTCAACGCCCGGCTCGCCGCCTACCTGGACGCGTGCATGGCGGACCCTGAGGGGCCCGAGGTCTACGGCTGCCCGTTCGACCTGCAGCAGCGGGACCTCGGCGACGCCTCCTTCAGCGCGGGCGACGACAACCGCTGGGAGATCATCGAATACCCCCAGGTGACCGCCGCCGGCTTCGGCGGCCCCGTCTATGCCGAAGGGCTCGGATTCGGACTGCTGACCCGCAATGAAGGCCGCTCCCGCGTCACGGCTGTCGATTCGGCGACGGGCGAGGAGCGCGTGTTCGAGTGCACGATCTCCACGGACGGCCTCTACCTGGTCTACGACGAGACCGGCGACTACGCCATCGGCCCGAACCAGGACCCGAACCCCGCCACCGACCCCGACCCGGCCGCCTGGCAGGACGGCTACGAGTCCTGGTGCGAGCCGGCCTGATGACAACCGCCGCACCCGCACGTTTCTGTTCCCCCGCTGCCGGCTCCTGACGCTCGCAGCAGTCGCCGCCCTTCGTGGTCGAGATCGACGGCAGCACTGCATTCGTCGCCAGCTCCCGCATCCCCGAAATCGGCGAAGGCCTCTACAGGGAGGCGACCCCAGTCGCTCCCCTCCACCGCCTTCACCGAATAAGGCCTCCTGCGCTTGGTCCGGTATCTTGTGGGACAGAGCGGACCGCGCTGTAACGACCGGCACACGGAAGGGGTCTCACCCTATGGCCACACCTCTCACGCCAATCCCTCCGAAACCCCAACCAGCGCAACGCAATCCAGGACCACTTGCTGTATTCGGAGCAGGGCTCGCAGCCCTCGCCACGGCAGCGGTCATCGCCGCGACTCCAGGCACGGCCCTGGCGCAGGACCCGACTTATGAAGCCGACAACGCCTGGGTCCCCGAGCAGGTGCAGGCCCCTGCCGCTTGGGAGACCACCAAGGGCAAAGGCGTCACCGTCGCGGTGCTGGACACCGGAATCAACGACCACCCGTTTTTCGCTGACAAGGACATCCTGCCCGGCTATTCCGCGCTCGGAACCGAGGATGGAACCGGCTGGAATGATACGGACGGACATGGATCCGCTATTGCTGCCGCTGTCCTACTGACAGCGCCTGAGGCCACCATCATGCCCGTCCGCATTGGTACAGGTGCGTCGGTTCTGTCAGGTGGCATGGGCGACATACAGTTTGACGCTGTTCGATGGGCGGTCGACAATGGGGCAGATGTCCTGGTGGTTCCTTGGGCAATCTATGGCCGAGGATTTGAAGGGGATTACCTCGAGGTCCTCCAGTACGCAATCGATAAAGGCGCGATGATCATTGCATCAGCAGGCAATGATCCGGACGAAGAGGTTCCCTATCCAGGATTTGTGCCTGGCGTAGTGACTGTGACAGGTACCGATCGCAATGGTGACATCTGGTTCGAGAACACCACCACTGGGCCGGAAGTAGAACTTGCGGCACCAGCTGACTCGATGACCGCGCCGTTGCCACAGGACAGTTCACTTGGAAACACGGATCTCTACGCCGACGTTGTCGGCGGCACCTCAATGGGCTCGGGCGTTGCAGGCGGTGTCGCTGCATTGACTTGGGCCTCGCATCCGGATCTCGACGCGAGCAATGTCATCCAGCGCATGATCCAGACAGCAGGTGACGGCAGCGGCAATAAGGCCGAAGACACGGGATATGGATTGGTGAACGCTGACCAAGCCGTTCATGCGGAGGGCATCGAAGAAGTCGCCGAGAACCCGCTCGGTTACCCGATGGGTGAGGCGGGCGCGAGTGGGGCGTCTCCTGATGATGAGGGCACCGACGAGCCTACCGAATCTGAGGCCGTCGACGAGTCTGCAGGTCCGGCCGCCGGTGGAGCAGAGGCTAGCAAGGAATCGAACCTCTCGACCACCATAGTGGTCGCTGCGGCGGTCGTACTTATCGGCGCAGCGATTGCCGTCTGGCTCGTTCTTCGGGGGCGTGGCCGAAAGAACGCCGCTGCCGGAGAGCCCGGACCGTACAACCCGGCCAGTAGTCCAGTGCAAGGCGGGTACCAGCAGCCACCTGCAATGCAGCAGCAGTACGGTGGCCCGCCAATGGGCGGCAGCCAGGGATACGGCGCTCCGCCTCCTCCTGGCCCACAGGGCTACAGCAGCCCACCTCGCGCTCAACAAGGCTTCACTCTTCCTCCGAACGGCGGGGATCAGGGCACGCCCTGGCGACCGAGTGATCCGAACCGGCAGTAGAGCATCAAGAAGGGGCCCAAGCGCGATGCGTTCGGGCCCCTTCAACGTGCCGCTCGAAAACGCCAGAGGGGCGGTTGATCTTTGGCAACCACTCCTCTGGCGTCTCAGCGTCCGTCAGTCGTCGTCATCGTCGTCGAGTTCTTCACGACGAACGTTGTTCTGGCTCCAGTCGACATCGTCCTCCCGCAGCCAGGTCTCGCGGGTGTACGTCTCTTCGTCGTCATCGTCGTTGTACCCGGAGCGGGTACCGCCACGAGGGTTGTTGCCGCCGCTGCCGCCACGACCGATCGTGTTGCGGCTGGTCGAAGAGAGGCGGTTTCCGGTGTTGCCTCCGCGGCTGCTGTTGGCGCCGGAACGAGCAGGGCTCGACCCCGGCTTGCCGCCGTTCGCGCCAGAGCGCGCAGGGCTGGTGCCGGCACCGCGATTGCCACCCGACGAACCACCCTGGGAAGGGCCGAAAAGTCCGGTGCCACCGGGAATGGTGGCGCCGCCCGTGCCGCCGGTCCCGCCACCGGTCGGGAAGCCGCCCCCGCCGCCTCCACCCTGAAGGGTGGCGCTGGCAAGACCACCGACATCCGAGTCGACATCGTCGTAGGAACCGAAGCCCCAGTCGTCTGCAACCGGGTCGAGGTCGTCGGACTGATCCACCGGGTCGAAACCGCCCGGAGTATCGGCGAAGCCGTCGCCGTCGAGGTCGGTGGACTGGTCTGCCGGGACACTGCCGAGCGAATTCGAAGAGTTCAGCGCGGTCTCGGAGAACACGCCGCCGGTCGGCTTCGTGTAGGTGCTGTTACCGGGCATGTCGCTCGGCGGGGGTGGCGGAAGTTCGCCGAAGGTCTCTTCGTTTGCCTTGGCGTAATGGTCGCCAAGATCAGCAACGATCTTGGCAAGTTCGCCGTGTTTTGTGTTGAGGTCGTTCTGGTACTCCTGCTGCCACTGAGTCTTCTTGGACTGAGCCTCAGCGCTAGCGGGATCGACATGCTTCGTGCTCTCAACCCAGTCTTCGTACTCGTCGATGTACGCGGGGTTGAGGGTCTCGGACTGAGTCTGAGCTTCTTTGAGGTACTGAGCCAGCCGAGGGATAGCGATTTCTCCAGCGTCTTGCATTCCCATCTCGGACTCGACGCTGTACTGCTTGACCAGGTTCATCCGGCCATGGAACTCGTCCGAGGCAGGGCCGGTCCACTGCGTGCGGAGCGAAGCGACGTGCGTGTCCATCTCCTCGCGCGCGGCCTTCATGCCGCTCGCGGCGGAGACCCAGATGTAGCCCGCCTGTTCGACGGTGTAGTCGTCGCCTTCGTGGAGCATGTCCCAGAGCTGCTGGTGGGTATAGGTGCTCTTGTAGTAGTCGACACCTTTGCCTTTGGCGGCCATCTTCGACTCCTTCCTAGGGGGTCAGGTCTTCAGCGATGAACGAGGACTAGAGCACTCGAGGCTGCTCTTCGGTGCCGGGGTCCGCACCGGTGCCGGACTCGTCGCCTGCGGGCGCGTCGCCGCCGCGCTGGTTCTCCGAACGGGCCTCGTCCACGTCGCCGGCCGTGATGTGACCGCTGCTGGAGTCGAACTCGCTCTGGATGTTGACCACGTCTGCCGAGACGTTGCCGTCGTTCTCGAGATAGCTTTCTTTGATGTCCTGGCTGACCACGCGACCAGTGTCGAGACCGTGCACGACCCGGTCGAGTTGCTCGGCGCGAGAAGGATAGAAGACGGTCCGGTACGCCTCCTGCAGCTCGAGCGCGTCGTCGAAGCCGCCGAGCTTGAGGTTCTGCGCGTCGACCTCCTGCATGGCGCCCATGCTGAGGTAGTCCTGGTTCCAGCTCTCTTTGATGGTGACGACGGTGCCACCGAGGACCCGGTCTCGGAAGAGGCCGAGGTCCTGGATTGTGGTATCCATCTTCGAGATGAACTCGTCGAAGGACTCTTCGGTCATCTGGGTTGTCACACCGGTCGAGGAGTTCGTGACCGAGTACAGGTTCTCGCTCGCGTCGTAGCTAGCTGTGTAGCCGGAGTCGGCGTCCAACAACGTCATCACCTCGGTGCAATGAATCGGGTTTACAGGGGGATATCGACCCGAGCCGTTCGGCGTGGCGCTGCGGGCACGGTCGCTCGATTGTGCTGAGTTCCAGCATACCGAGCGGCGACCACCTGGGCCGAACAGGTCGTCCCGCATGGCACGAAAGCGGGAGTTCGGGACACAAGTCGTCAGCAGCCGCATCCGCCGCCATCGTCGACATCGCGCCGGCGCCCGTTCGCCCTGGTAAGACCGGTTTGCGTACCGTCTTGCCTCGCAGTCGAACGACAGGGTCCTGCACTCACCCGATCGGGGGAGGACCGCCTGCGGAGCTGGCACAAAGTGGGGATACACGGCCGCCTCCGATGCTTGTAAACTCAGAGGCGCACCGCCAACCCGGTGAGTTTGCACGGACGGGTTATGGTGACTGCGGAATCGATCAATACTCACTGGGATACCCCTGCAGGCCTAGGTTTCTAGCGCCTCAGCCCCGGTTATTCACCTGGAGGTGAAATATGGGCAATGTCGCAATGGACACAGAAACAGTCGCCCAAGCCGCGACTGACACCGTCAACGCGAAGCTCTCGGTCGACGGCAACCTCGCTCGACTGAAGGCACTGTGCGACGAGCTCGCCTCTTCCTGGTCCGGCCAGGGTGCGGCAGCGTTCGCCAACGTCATGCAGGCGTGGGACATCGAGGCTGCGAAGCTCCTCGACGCGCTCCAGGACATCGCCGACAGCCTTGACGCCTCGTCCGCTGCGCAGGCGGAAATGGACGCCGAGTCCAACTCCGAGTTCGGCGCCTTCGACGGCGAACTGTAGACCTTCCCCCAAAAACCAAGGAAAGAGGTGAACCATGGGTTCTCGTATTGCTATGAGCTACGAGGAGCTCGAAGCGGCAACTGCTGAGATCGCGTCGCAGTCTGGTGAAATGACCAGCACGCTCGCCGACCTCCGCACCCAGCTCGAAGCCCTCGACTGGACCGGTGGCGACCAGGCCGCCTACGAAGAGGCCAAGGCCCAGTGGGACTCGTCCTTCGAGAAGATCAACGACATCCTCGAAGCCGTCGGCCGCGCGGTCGACAACGCGAAGAACCGCTACCAGGAGACGGAAGCCGCAAACGCCAGCCGTTTCGCGTAGCAGTTTCCCCGAGCTCGAAGACGACAAGAAACCCGGGTAGTCCACAGGACAGCCCGGGTTTCTTCATACCCCGCGATGCAGGCGTGCCCGCGAGGACACCACGCACGGCACCGGCATATCCCGGGCGGGAAGCCACGGCTCCACCAGACGAAGAAGGGCGGGACCACCCGGTCCCGCCCTTCCCTGCAGAATGCGTCAATCGCTCACGGTCTTCACCGGCACCAGATCGGCCTTGCGGCTACCAGGCCGCCAACCGCGCTTGCGGCCCTTCGGCACGATCTTCCGCAGCACGAGCACCAGCGTGACGAGCACGATCGAACCGCCGACACTCGCCCACGCGATCGCCTTCTCCGTGCGAAGCGGGTCGTAGTCCGGGTCGAGGCCGGCGATCGAGTCGCGGTCCTCGTCGGCGATCGGGATCTCGCTCGGCTCCTCGGTCGGCGCCTCCGAAACCGTGTCCGAGGCGATCGCCGCCTCATCGACCGGCGCGGTCAACGCCGCGCCCACGTTCAGGATGCCGTGGCCCTGGTAGATGTTGAACTCGTTCGGCGGGTGGATCGCAGTCTCCTGCAGACGCTGCTGAATCCACGCCGGCGTCGCCTCGGCCCCGTACTGGCCCTTCAGCAGCGCGGCCGCCCCGGCCACGAACGGCGCGGCGTAGCTCGTGCCCTGGTCCACGAACCATTCGCCCGAAGCATGCGGGAAGGGCACATCGACTCCGGGCGCGAGCAGGTCGAGATTGTTCCCGAAGTTGGTCCCCTCGTACCAGTTCCCGTACGGGTTGTGCGCCCCCACCGCAATGACCTCGGGGTAGTTGGCCGGATAGAACGTCTTCTTGTCGGCATCGATGCTGTCGTCGTCCATGTGCGACGTGGCGTTCCCCGATGCAGCGACGATGACGACGTCGTGCTCCATGGCGTAAGTGACGCCGTCCGCGAGCCAATCGGACTCGAGCATCACCGAGGAAATGTTGATGACGTCGGCGCCATGGTCCACAGCGTCGATGATCGCGAGGCCGACCGCCTTGCTCTTATTGGCGTCCCCGCCCTCGTCCTTGCCGCCGGTGAACACTCGGATCGGCAGGATGTTCGCCTCAGGCGCGACCCCGATGAAATCCGGATCGCCGGGATTGCCCATCGGGTTTCCCGCCGCGATCGCCGCCACCGCCGTGCCGTGGCCGCTCGAATCGCACTGCCCCTTGGCATTCCCGTCGAACCAGTCGTAACCGTCCAGCAGGCGGCCGGTGAACACGTCCTCCTCGCGCTCCGCGGCGACGCCCGAGTCGATGACCGCGATCGTCACCGGCTGGCCCTTCTTGGCACCGGTCTCGAAGGTCCCGCGGTTGTACTGCTGCGCCTGCTCCAGGCCGATGAAGTTCTTCGCCCACTGCTCCTTGTTGAGCGGCTTACCGCCCTCGGCGATGGGGACGCACTCGCCCCGCTCGTTCTCGGGCGCCGGGGGCAATCCCCACGCCTGCGCCTGAGCGGGGGCGGTGGTCAGCAGGACCATCCCCGCCGTCGCCATCGCGACAGCAGCGGAATAGAGAGGTACACGCGGGAGGAATCGCACCCGGTCAGTCTAACGCCGCAATACCAGGGGCCAGGTGCACCCGTATCGGCGCGAAACACCGGAAGGGCGGGGGACCAAGAGGTGGACTCGTCCGCATACGATGGATACGACCACTCACCTTCATCTTGGAGACGTCGCCCATGACGATGCTGCAGGCCCAACAGCAAGCTCGCGGCACCGCGTCCGTGCAAGCCCAGCAAGGCAACGGCCCGGCCCCCGGCGAGTCGGTCGTGTTCACGACGCGTTCGACCGGCAGGCTCGGCCCGCTCACGGTCGCGCAGCTCATCACCATCGAGCTGGCACTCGTGCTCGCGCTGGCGTGCCTGGCTTTCGGCATGATCCCCGGCGCCGCCGGCGGCGGCGTCGCCCTGATCGTGCTCGTCATCGTCTTCTGGCGCAAGGGCGACTACTGGTGGTACCAGACCTGGCCGCTCAAGTCCCGCATGAAGCGGCGCATCCGCGCCCTCGACCCCGAGCAGCTCACCGAGGTCCTCCACCGCATCGCCCCCGACCTGGGCATCACCGGCATCGAGGACCGCGACGAGAACGTCGGCATCGGCCACGACAACGGCGGCTGGTTCTCCGTCATCGAGATCGGCACCACCGACGAGGGCACCAAGGCCGTCCCGCTCGAACGCCTCGAGCGCCTCTTCGACGAGACCTCCGTCCCCGTCACCGCCGTCCAGCTCATCGGCCACACCACCCCGGTCGGCCTGAGCGCCTACGACAACAGCCCCGCCTCCCGCTCCTACCGCGAGCTCCTCGGCGACTACCCCGCCGTGGTCCACCACAAGGCCTGGCTCGCCGTGCGCCTCGGCGCCCGCGACGCCCGCGAGGCCACCGCCGAACGCGGCGGCGAGGTCGACGGCGTGTACAAGGCGCTGGCCAGCACTTCGCAGCGCGTCAGCAAGCTGCTCGGCAATGTCGGCGTCCCCAACCGCATCCTGGACGCCGAGGGCGTCCGCGAAGCGGTCTCGCAATCGCTCGGCGTCGCGTTCGCGCCGGTTCCGGGCGAGCGCACCGCCGAGGAGTGGAGCCACTGGTACGCGGACGGCCTGCGCCACGTCGCGTACCGGATCACCAAGTGGCCCACCGACGCCGCGTCCCTGCACCGCACCGGCGACGCGCTCTCGGGCGTGCCCGCCGCGTTCGTCACCGTCTCGACCGTGGTCACCGCGGGCACGAACGGCAAGGTCAACCCCGACGGCCGCGTGACCGGACGCCAGCTCGCCGTCGACGGCATCGTGCGCCTCGCCCTCGACCAGGCCTCCTGGGAGTCGGCCCAGAACCAGCTGCTGAACGTCGCCGACCAGCTCGGCGTCCGCCTGCAGCGCCTCGACGGCGAGCACGGCCCCGCCGCCTACGCATCCGCCCCCACCGGAGGAGGCCCCCGATGAGCGACCGCAACAACGGCAACGGCAACGTCTACGGCGGCGGCACCTACCAGGGGGGCACGTACCAGAGCGGCGCCCACCGCACCAGCCGCCACTCCGAAGAGGACGAAGAGCAGCAGGGCGGCCAGCGCCGCGCTGTCGACGACGAGTCCTCGGGCACCGCGAAGATCGGCCGCGCCGGCACCGCGGGTGCGGCCACCCCGCCGCCGAGCGCCCGCGGCGGCGCGCAGCCCCCGCAGCCGGCCGTCTACGGCGGCCAGCCGCAGCCCGGTCAGACCGGGAGCCAGCCGGCGCAGCCGCCCGCGTCCGGCGCCGTGTACGGTGCGCGCCAAGGCCAGCCGCCCGTCGCACCGCAGGGCCGCCCGACCTCGCCGCCGCAGCCGCCCACCGCCCGCGGCGGCGCGCAGCCCCCGCAGCCCGGTCAGACCGGGAGCCAGCCGGCCCAGCCGCCGCGCCCGGCCCAGCCCATGTCGCCGCAGCAGCAGACGCCCCGGCCGCCCGAGATGCGTCCGCCGGTGCCGCAGCACCAAGCGCCGCAACCGTCGTCGCCGCCGCAGTACCAGCAGCCGCAGCGTCCTCCGGCCCAGCCGCCGACGCCAGCCCGGGCCACCCCGCCTCCGCAGCAGCAGACGCCGCAACCGCCGGTGGTGCAACCGCCCCGGCCGCAGCAGTCGCAGCCGCAGCCGCCGCAGTACTCGCAGCAGTCGGTCGCGCCGGTCTCCGCCGCGCCCGTCAGCGCGCCCTCGATCTCCCCGGTCTCGGCGCAGCCGGTGTCCGGCCAGCCCGTCTCGGGCCATCCGTTCTCCGCGCAGCCCGCCTCGGCCCAGCCGTACTCGGGCATGCCGTATTCCGGCGCGGCGCCGATCACCGGCGGCCCGATCAGCTCGCTGCCGACCTCGGCCGGCCTGTTCGGCGTCGGGTCGGTCTCCGCCGGGCCCACCGAGGGCACCGTATACGGCCTCCCGGTCACCGACCGCGCCGTCGAGACCGCCAGCGACGCGGGCCGCCCCGTCGAGGCCGTCAAGCCCGCCCCGCAGATCCCGACCGCGCGTGCGCTGGAGCTCATGACCTCCGCCAGCCCGCCCTCGGGCCTCGTGATCGGCCGCGACGCCGAGCAGGTGCCCGTCGTCGCCCCGTTCTTCCGCCCGGAGGAGACGCGCATCAACCTCATCGGCGGCGTGTACCTCGCCCGCCTGCTCGTCTTCCGCGCCCTGGCGATCGGCACCCGCGTCGCGGTCTGCACCACCCGCCCGCAGGAGTGGAACGGCCTGGGCGAGACCGCGACCGGCCGCAACGACCGCCTCGCGGTCCTGCACGGCGACCAGCCCGTCACCGTCGAGGCCAGCCAGCACTCCCCGGCGCTGTACGTCTACGACGTCGGCGAGCGCGGCTCCCAGACCAAACCGGTCCTCGGCCCCTGGCGCACCCAGCTCACCGTGCTCCCGCGTCTCACCAACTACGCGGACGAGCTCACCGGCGAGGCCCACATGACGGTCCTGCAGCGGCTCACCGCCGAAGAGGCCCAGATCGCCCGCTCGGCGATCCGCGTCAACCAGGAAGTGCTGCAATGGCTCCAGATGCTGCACGACGACATGATCGCCATGCTGCGCAAGGGCCAGAAGGAGCGGTACCTGTGGTGCTCCCCGACCTCGATCGAAGCGCAGATGTTCGGCGCGCCGATGCGAACGTACTGATCAAGGCATAGAAGGAGGGGCGGGGCCGTTAGGCCCCGCCCCTCCTTCGCATGTCCCTAACTCGCCTCGCGCCAGTTCTCCAGGTACCCGTTCGCGACCGCCAGTGCGATGTCGGTCAGGCCCTGCTGGTCCAGTGCGGCGTCTTTCGACACCGAGAGCCGCACCACCATGTACGTGTTGTCGTCCTGCACATGGAGGTGGAAGTTCGAGGTCTCGCCCTCGGGGACGCGCGCGATCGCCGCCGACTGGTCGCCGATCGACGGCGCCGGCTCCACCAGGGTCCAGGCCTCGCCCAGCTCGCCGATGTCGCTCGTGCCCAGCTCGAAGTTGACGCTCGCCTTCGCGTCCGTGTCGAAGACCGTGCTCTCGACCTCGAGGAGCGCCGTCGCCCCTTGCGCCTCGCCGTACGTCAACGAGCAGGACTGCACCCACCCGCGGCTCTTCTGCTCGGCGTTCGCGACCGGCTGCGGCTCCGCCCCGTCCACGATGGGATCGAGCGGTGCGGTGTCGACCAGCGAGCACGGCTCGTCGCTGCCCTCGTAGGTCAGGTTCGTCGCCGTGCCGCCGGTGCTCTCGGTACCGCCGTCCCGGTTCATGAACCAGTACACGCCGCCACCCACCAGGGCCAGCGCCACGACACCGATGATGATCTTCGGGATCGGGCTCGATTTGCGGGCGCGGCTGCGCACCTTCTGGAAGTCCGAACGGCGCCGCGGCTCCTTGGGCATGTACCCGAGCCGGCCGATCGTCGTCGTCTCGTTCCCGCCGCTCCACTCGCCGCGGGCCTCGTCGGCGAACGCGGTCTCCTCGAACGGCTGGTCCCGTCGCGGAATCGGCTCGCCCTGCGGGCTCTGGTTCTGGAACTGCTGCTGCGGCTCACCCGGGCGACCGGGTGCGGCGCCCGCGTCACGGCGCGGCGGCGACCCGGCCTCGCGCCTGGGTGGCGAACCCGCACCCCACTGGTCCGGACGCGGCTCCGACCCGGGCGCGGTGCGCGGCGTCGAACCGGTCACCGGCCCGCCCTGCGGACGGCGCGACTCGTAGCCGCCGGACTGGGGGGAGAAGTGCTGCGGCGACTGGCCCTGCCCTGAAGTGCCGGGTCGGCCCTGGCCGGGCTGGGGGCCGCGGCCCGCCGAGGGACCGCCTGCGCGCGGCACGCCGCCGCGAGGGTCCTGGGAAGGCCGCCCGGCCTGCGGCATCGGGCGTTGTCCGCCCTGGGGTCCGCCTTGAGGGCCGCCGGCCTGGGGTCCACCGGGCTGCACGCCGCCTGACTGCGGCCCGCCCTGCGGTCCGCCTGCCTGCGGCATCTGCCCGCTGGGGTTGCGGCCCGGCTCGCCCTGCGCTCCGCGCGGTCTGCCCGCCCGGGGGCGCCACTGGCCCGAGCCCGGCCGCTGCCCGTCTTCGGGCTGCTCGTCATATGCCGGGCCAAAGGGTGGTGTGGCGCTCACGATGATCCTCCGCGAATGATTCCCGGCGTGTCGACTTGACGCCGCGGTAGTCACCGCCAGCTTAAGGGGAGCCGCCTAATTCGCCACTCGGGGGAGCGCGTCGACGAGGCTCGTGCCGAGATCCTCGGTCAGCCGGCGCACGTCGCCGCCCTCGGGCGGCACGCCCGTGAAGAACAGGTTGATGGTCAACGTCACGTTCGCGGTCTGGATGTGGAGCCTGACCTGTGTCTCCTCGCCCTCGGCCACGGTCACTGCCGCCGCCTGCTCGCCGATGCCGCCCACGTCCTCGGTCGTGAAGCCCTCGGAGGACTCGAACTCGAGCACCCCGGCGTGCGCTGCCCGCGCCTTCGACGCGTCCTCGTACACCTGGACCGTTGAGAAGAGCGTCACCAGCCGGTACGCGTCGTCCCCGGTGTACTCGGCCGAGTAGGTGCACTTGAACGTCTGCACCGCTTCCTTCGAGGACTCCTCGGGGTTGCGGGCCTGCTCGGTGTCGGCCCACGGGGCCAGCAGCTCGGCGTCCACCGAGAGCGCGCACAGGTCATCGATCTGCCCGGCGTCGATCAAGGGCTCCTCGTCGCCGCTCCCGGAGGACCAGTACAGGACGGTGGCCCCGCCCGCGAGCAGCAGCGCGACGACGGCGAGCACCCAGCCGACGCTCGTGAGCTGGCGGAAGAGGTCGGCACCGCGATGCCGCCCCTGGTAGGTGGAGGGTTTGCCGTCCGCCCGGGGTTCCTCGGACTCGTCCGAGTCGATCACCTGGAGTGCGATGGTCGTCATCCTTCAGTGCCGAAGCTTGCGGGGCGCGCCCGGGCTCGGTCGAGAGGCTCGGTGCCGACGCGCCAGCCCACAGCTTATCGAGTACATGGGACACGGGCCACGCTCGAACCGTGCCAACCACGAGGAGTCGTGTTTTCTCACCCATTCGTGACGGCGCTCATTACTTTCGGGCCTGTGACGTGGTCGGGGACTGAGAGCGGCGGCACCGGTCCGTCGTCCGGCTCGGTGAATGGCGCAGAGTGTGCGATACTCGACCTTGTCGTACCGCACACAGCTACGTATGGTGCGACCTGGAGATGTCCTGTCCGCGTCCCTCACGACGGCGACGGACTTGACCACTCGGCTGGGGCAGAGGTTGAAATCCCAGCGCGAGTTGAGGCTTACAGTGCGGCCCGAACGGCATGATTTGAGCGCCGGAGCATGGCTCGCCAGCCTCTTGGGCGAAGCGAGCCGGATGCCGGCCTCGCCACGCCGGGAGGACCGCACTGCTGATGCCGCGCCCGTGCGGCAGCGGATGCAGATCGCATCACGCGCCCGGGCGGCGGCTGGAATGGAGATTTATTCATATGCGCGAGAATGAGCCGCGCGAACAGGTTCCCGTTGTCGCGGTGACCTTCATGGCTCCTCAGAAACCCAAGAACGACGAGCCTCCGGCGGATCCGCCGCGGACCGAGCGCCCCCGCGCCGCCGCAGCGACCGTCGCGCCGATGTTCGCCCCCCCGCCGAAGGTCCAGCCCAAGGCTGCCGAACCCAAGGCCGAACCCGCCAAGCGCGAACCGCGTGAGGAAGAGCCCGAGCCGCGCCGCGGCCAGGCGAAGAAGACGCAGGCCAAGAAGGCCCAGCCCCAGGAGCAGCAGGCGACGCGCAAGCGCACCCGCAACCGCTCCGAGAACCGGGCTGCAGAGAAGACCGCCGACAAGGGCCCCGAGAGGACCGAGCGGTCCTCCGACAAGCCCGAGCCGAAGGGCGAGGCGCCCGCCGTCGACGAGTTCGACGACGACGACTTCGACGACGATGACGACTCCGAGGCCGGGCGTCGCCGCCGCGGTCGCCGGGGCCGCCGCGGCCGCGGCCGCGGCAAGGGCGTCGACGGCGCCATGGACGATGACGACGAGAACGATGACGAGGACCGCGAGTCCGACGACGAAGAGGACGAGGACTCCGAGGCCGACGGCCCCGAGGTCACCCGTCGCCGCCGTCGCCGCCGTCGCCGCGCCGGCTCGGAGGACTCCGACCGCTCGCGTCCGGACGACACCGACGACGACGCCGAAGTGGTCGTCAAGGTCCGCACCCCGCAGCGCCGGGCCCTCTCCTCCAACGAGGAGGTGCGCGGCGTCTCCGGCTCCACCCGCCTCGAGGCCAAGCGCCAGCGCCGCCGCGACGGCCGCAAGTCCGGCCGCGGCCGGGTCAACGTCGTGAGCGAGGCCGAGTTCCTCGCCCGCCGCGAAGCCGTCGAGCGCCAGATGATCGTCCGCGTCCGCGCGGGCAAGTCCCAGGCAGCAGTCCTCGAGGACGGCATCCTCGCCGAGCACTACGTGTCGAAGTCCGGCACCCAGGGCCTGGTCGGGAACGTCTACCTCGGCAAGGTCCAGAACGTGCTCCCCAGCATGGAGGCCGCCTTCGTCGACATCGGCCGCGGCCGCAACGCCGTGCTCTACGCCGGTGAAGTGAACTGGGACGCCACCGGCCTCGCCGGCAAGGCCCGCTCGATCGAGCAGGCCCTGCGCCCCGGCGACGCCGTGCTCGTCCAGGTCACCAAGGACCCGGTCGGCCACAAGGGCGCCCGCCTGACCAGCCACGTCGCCCTGTCGGGCCGCCACCTGGTCTACGTCCCGGGCGGCAACGCCTCCGGGATCTCCCGCAAGCTCCCGGACCGCGAGCGCACCCGCCTGCGCGCGGCGCTCAAGAAGCTGGTGCCCGAGGGCGCCGGCGTGATCGTCCGCACCGCCGCCGAAGGCGCCGGTCCCGAGGAGCTGGCCCGCGACATCTCCCGCCTCCAGATGGAGTGGGAGGAGATCCAGGCCAAGTCGAAGAAGGGCAACGCGCCCAGCGTGCTGCACTCCGAGCCCGACGTCTTGATCCGGGTGGTCCGCGACGTCTTCAACGAGGACTTCAAGGAGATCGTGGTCGAAGGCGAAGAGGCGTACGACGAGATCCACAAGTACCTCGAGTCGGTCTCGCCCGAGCTGCTCCCGCGGCTCAAGCGCCACACCGGCTCCAAGGACGTCTTCGCCGAGATGCGCGTCGACGAGCAGCTCCTCAAGGCCCTGGACCGCAAGGTCTACCTGCCTTCCGGCGGCTCGCTCGTCATCGACCGCACCGAGGCCATGACCGTGATCGACGTCAACACCGGCCGCTTCACCGGTGAGGGCGGCAACCTTGAGGAGACCGTCACCAGGAACAACCTGGAGGCGGCCGAGGAGATCGTCAGGCAGCTGCGCCTGCGCGACATCGGCGGCATCATCGTGATCGACTTCATCGACATGGTGCTCGAGTCGAACCGCGACCTGGTGCTGCGCCGCCTGACCGAATGCCTGGGCCGTGACCGGACCAAGCACCAGGTCACCGAGGTCACCTCGCTCGGCCTGGTCCAGATGACCCGCAAGCGCGTCGGCCAGGGCCTCATCGAGGCCTTCTCCGAGCCCTGCGAGCACTGCAAGGGCCGCGGGGTCATCGTCAACACGGACGAGATCCTCGGCAACACCCGCAAGAAGGGCAACGGCGGCGGGGGCGGCAACGCCAACGCGAACCAGCCCCAACAGCAGCAGCAGGCCCAGGGCGGCGGCAAGAAGAAGCGGGACCGGAACAAGTCCGGCCGCCAGCAGGGCCAGCAGGAGCAGGAGCAGGCCGAGCCGCACGTGAAGTCGGCTGCGGCCGAGACCGCGAAGATCGCGGCAGCGCTGCCCGAGCACGACCACGAGCACGACGACCACGACGACTACGAAGACGTCGCGATCGTCGACGAGACGACCGACGAGCCGGTTGACGCGGCCACGGTCGTCGAGACCGAGCCCGTGGACCTCGCCGCCGCGACCGAGGAGGCCGTCCCCGCGGACGCCGACGCGGTCCTGGCCGAGGAGCAGAGCTCCGCCGACTCGTCCACCGAGGCAGCGGAAGCCGACACCGAATCCGGCGACGAAGCCGGTTCGACGGCACCCGAGCACTAGGACGGCCCGGCGCCGCGGACTGTGACGTCCGCGGCGCTGAGCTGATCCCGATGCCCGAACCAGCGGGTACATGACGTACCCTAGTGAGCGGCCTATAGAGCCCTCAGCTTTTCCTCCCCGCACTCACGGGGATGAACGCGGAGCTCGATCGGCGGGCCGGCCCAGGTGACGTTCGCGAAACCGAAGACCGGCAGGTGCCTGGCACCGCGAAATTGACAAACACCGTTCCCCTGCGGGGAACTCATTTCCCCGCACCGGGGAGGACCCAAGGAGACCGCGTCGACATGTACGCAATCGTCAAGACTGGCGGAAAGCAGTACAAGGTCGCCGAAGGAGACGTCCTCGAAGTCGAGAAGCTTCAGGGCGCGCCCGGCGACACGCTTACGCTGCCTGCGGTGTTGCTCGTCGACGAAGGCACTGTGGTCACCGACGCCTCTGGCGTCACGGTGAGCGGTGAACTTCTCGAGCACACCAAGGGCCCGAAGATCAAGATCCACAAGTACAAGAACAAGACCGGCTACCACAAGCGACAGGGTCACCGCCAGCCGCTGACCCTCGTCCGGGTCACCGGCATCACCAAGTAAGGGGTTGGACAGATGGCACACAAGAAGGGCGCATCCAGCTCCCGCAACGGGCGCGACTCCAACTCCAAGCGACTTGGCGTCAAGCGCTTCGGCGGTCAGCACGTGAGCGCGGGCGAGATCCTCATCCGTCAGCGCGGCACCAAGTACCACCCGGGCGACCTGGTCGGCCGCGGCGGCGACGACACGCTGTTCGCTCTGGCCGAGGGAGAGGTCCTCTTCTCCTCCAAGCGCGGCCGCAAGCTGGTCAACATCGTCCCCGCCTCCACCGAGGTTGCGGCGTAAGACCGGAGCGGCAACGCTCGAAAGCATGAACAAGGGCCGGGCCCGTCGAAAGACGGGCCCGGCCCTTTCGCGTACCCGGGACCCGTACGGCGCCACCGCCTCCGCGCCGGCCCGGTCACGCGCACCGATGGCAACGGTCTGTTCACCGCGACGACCCCGGAATGTCGGACCCTTCCCCTAAGTTCGAACCAGGGACCCCGCGATGAAGCGAGAAGAGCCGGCCCCCGCTTGCGCCCGCATCGACCGCCTTCGGCCGATCCGATTGCGTCGCAGCGGTATCGCCGCAGCTCAGCGCCGTCGCGATCGAAAAGGGGACCCCCTGTTTCGTGCCCTCGAAAAGGCGTGTAATGTTGTCCTAGCCCGAGGGGGAACGGAACAGCCGAAACGGACTGGTCCGGAAGCCGCCGGAGACCAGCGACAAGCTCACAGAGTTTAGGCGCGGTCCGGAAGCTGAATCTCGGGAATCTTTGAGACTCAATAGAGGCTCGATCGAGTGTGACTCAGGTTAACAAGCCTGAAGGTTGCAGAACGAATCGAGACTGTTAGAGTTGAGAGGTTGCTCCGGCTGAGGCCGAATCCTTATGAGGATCGTTCTGGGTTGGCGTGTTGTTTGAGAACTCAACAGGGTGTTTGGATGGTCAGCGTGCGGGCTGATCGGGAATTGTTGGCCTAGGTGCTGGTGGTTTCTGGTTGGTACTGTTTTTGACTGTCTTTTCCTTGGGGCACTTGCTTGGTGCCCCGTAGAAAATCGGTCAGGACATGCTTCGACACATACCAAAGTCGCTGGTGCCGTGAGGTGTCAGTGCGCAACAGGTTTTTGTTGGAGAGTTTGATCCTGGCTCAGGACGAACGCTGGCGGCGTGCTTCACACATGCAAGTCGAACGGAAAGGCCCGCTTGCGGGTACTCGAGTGGCGAACGGGTGAGTAACACGTGGGTAACCTGCCCCCATCTCTGGGATAACCGTTGGAAACGGCGGCTAATACCGGATACGACCTTGATCCGCATGGTTCGAGGTGGAAAGTTTTTGCGGTTGGGGAGGGGCCCGCGGCCTATCAGCTTGTTGGTGCGGTAGTGGCGCACCAAGGCTTTGACGGGTAGCCGGCCTGAGAGGGCGGTCGGTCACATTGGGACTGAGATACGGCCCAGACTCCTACGGGAGGCAGCAGTGGGGAATTTTGCACAATGGGCGAAAGCCTGATGCAGCGACGCCGCGTGAGGGATGACGGCTTTCGGGTTGTAAACCTCTTTTATCCACCACGAAGGCTCCGTATTCGCGGGGTTGACGGTAGTGGTTGAATAAGCGCCGGCTAACTACGTGCCAGCAGCCGCGGTAAGACGTAGGGCGCGAGCGTTGTCCGGATTTATTGGGCGTAAAGGGCTCGTAGGCGGTTGATTGCGTCCGCCGTGAAAGGCCTCGGCTTAACCGGGGTTTTGCGGTGGATACGGGTCGACTTGAGGCAATTAGGGGAGATCGGAATTCTACGTGTAGCGGTGAAATGCGCAGATATGTGGAGGAACACCGGTGGCGAAGGCGGATCTCTGGGATTGTTCTGACGCTGAGGAGCGAAAGCGTGGGGAGCGAACAGGATTAGATACCCTGGTAGTCCATGCTGTAAACGGTGGGCGCTAGGTGTGGGGTCACGTTGGTTGATTCTGTGCCGTAGCTAACGCATTAAGCGCCCCGCCTGGGGAGTACGGCCGCAAGGCTAAAACTCAAA
>NZ_JAUEMJ010000011.1 GCF_030403505.1 Glycomyces tritici
AGCGATGTCCCGTTAGTTGCTCGTGGGTGCGCCCAGGCGCGGCGGTTTCGCGGGTGTCAGCCTGTAAGGGTGAGGTTGTGGAGGCGGGCGATGCCGGCCATTGCCTCGGCGGAGCCCTCGCCACGGAGGCGGCAGTCGCGCAGGACTTTCCAGACTTTCAACTTCGCGAACGTGTGCTCGATCCGGGCGCGGACATGCCGGTGCGACGCGTTGTGCTCTTCCTTCCACCCGACCAGTGGTTCGTCCTTGGATTTGCGCCGGTGCGGAATGACCGCCCTGGTTCCCGGGTAGCCGCCATCAGCGATCACGGTCGCGGTGCGCGTGGCGTGGTCGATACCGGAAGCGGCGAAGGCGATCGAGTCGTTCCGGTTACCCGGTAGCGGCGTCCCGACGGTGACCACGAGCTGGGTGTCGGCGTGAATCACGACCTGATGGTTCGTGGAGTATCGGTAGTTCTTCGACTTAGCCGCTACGGCGTGGTCCCTGGTGGGGACCAGGGTGCCGTCAACGATGAGGACGGTCTCGGGCGCGAAGCGCTGTCGGGGCCGAAGCGCGAGTTTCGGTGCCAGGTCGTCGATGATCCGATCCGCGGCGGACTTTGAAGTCCCGAACAGCGCCGCGAGCTGGCGCATGGTCAGGTTGGTGCGCCAGTACGCGGCGACCAGCAGGACCCGGTCTTCGAAGGCAAGTCCCCAGGGACGGCCCTTGAGGGCGGGCTCGGCGCCCTCGGATCGCAACTGCCGCAAGAGCTTGGCGAACTGCCGGGCCGGCAGGCCGCTGAACAGCTCGATCATCGTCTCGTCCGCCGCACTGATCACACTTGCCACTCGCCTATGATCCCTTGTGTTCCAACAGCATCCGAGCCGGTCCAGTTGAACCCGATCGTGAAGCGTGCGGGCTCCTACGGGCACCTCGATCGCAGCGTCATCAACGTGCGACCCTTCCTCGGTGAGTACTTTCGACGAAGCCGAGGTCGGCGAGCTGCTCCATCGGCGTGGCTGGCGGACAGCATTCACCGTTGCCGAGCGGGTCAATCGGTGGGCGCACCTGGTGGCCGACGTCGAACGCGGCTACGGCGACGACATCTACGAGTACGCCAACGACCTCTACTGCCGAAACTGGCTCCACGAGGCATGGATCCTGTTGCACGATGATGTCGTCCGACGCTGGACTCCGCAGATCAAGACCCTCGATGACCGCTTCCGCGCGGCGACGATCGATGACGATGGTCTGGCACTCGACCAGTTCCACAAACTGCCCGACCACGACATGTGGTGGTGGCGTCGCCACCCCCGTATCCTCACCGGATCTCTAGGTCAGTCCCTTCGCTCCGCCGGCGCCAGAGGCACCGACACGGATGCGGACTGACCGACCCCAAGCTTCCGGGACATCGCTTAGAGAACCTGGTGGAGATCGCCAAGGGATCCCGGAAGCGGACCGATGGACCGGTCGTGTCCGGCGCGGCGCCTGACTGGTTCCGCCAGTACTTCATCCTGGAACGGGACGCTTCCCAGATCTTCGACCTCAACCTCAACGTGGTCGCTGGCCTCCTGCAGACCCCGGACTACGCGCGGGCCATCCTGCGCGTCGGCAGACACAACATGGACATCGACAAACTCGTTGAAGCTCGGATGAGCAGGAAGCTCGTCCTCGAACGCGAGGATCCACTTCAGTACTGGGGCGTCATCCACGAAAGCGCCTTTCACCGAGTCATCGGTGGGCGCAAGGTTATGGCCGAACAGCTGAACTACCTGGTGGAAGCAGCTGAGGCAGACAACGTGACGCTGCAGGTCATCCCGAACAGCGCTGGAGCGCATGCCTCGATCAACACTTGCTTCTTGATTTTGCGGTTCAACATCGCGCCGCAGTTCGGCGTCGTCCACATCGAGAACCTGCGGTCGCTCTTCTACGACGCCCCACAGGTGGTCCAGGAATACGACGACACCTTCCGACGCGTCATAATGAGCGCGCTGCCTCAGAAGGAGTCAGTCGAACTCATCGCAAAACTCCGAAAGGACCTGTACTCATGACATATGTGAAGGACTTTGGCGACCAGTGGACCTGGCGCAAGTCCTCCCGCAGCGGAGACAACGGCGGCCAGTGCGTCTTCGTTGCTGAACTTGAGGAGACGACGCTCGGGATCCGTGACTCGAAGATGGGCCAGGAAGGCCCGATCCTCCGGCTGAACCGTAGCGACTGGGCCTCCCTGGCCAGGTCAGTCTCGCGCTAGCTCCGTTTGGTGAGAGTTGAACCGCTTCGCTCGACACGTACGGTTCGCTTCGACGAGCAAGACAACCTGCATCGACCATAGCGGATCAGAGTGACCAATGGGTCACCCGGAATCCTGAAGCGACACCCAGGACAGCAGAAGGGGCGTGTGCTCGGCACGCCCCTTCGTCGTGTCCGCACCTCGTTGTTGAGGTTGACGGTGCCTGGTCCACCCTTCACACTGGCGGTCCAGCAACCTGTTTCGAGTTCTGGAGGCACGTGGGCATGGCAGTGACGATGGATTTCTGCGACGGCCGTACCTGGCGAAAGTCTTCGCGGAGCGGCGAACAAGGCGAGTGCGTGTTCGTCGCCGCCGAAGCATCGAGTGTCGGCGTCCGCGACTCGAAAGAAGGCCCTGCCGGCGCGGCGCTCTGGGTCGGCCGCGGCGACTGGGCGCTCCTGACCCGCCACCTGAGCCGCTGAGATCGCGCGCATCGGTACGGGCCGCAAGCGCTCGGCACCCCACATCGATTTCGGTGTTGAGGTTCGCGGCCGTGTTTGGCCGACACCGCCGTGCCCGCCCCGATCACTATGCTCTTTCTATGACCGTGAACAGCGATCGCCGGTTCCCTGCCGCGCTCGCCGCTGCGATGGCAGTCCGGCTCGAGTGCGGCAGGGACGGTGTCGACTTCGAACCGTACGAGTTCTTCCTGACCGCAGACGAGACCACCGACTGGTTTCGTGCGTGGACTGGCAACAACGAGCTGAACGGGGACGGCTTCCGCGTTTTCGGCCAGGACGGCACCGGCGGGTATGCCGCGTTGTGGCTGGTTCGCGGTGGTCGGGAACTGGGTGAGCAGCCTGTCGTCTTTCTAGGCTCCGAGGGGGAGACAAGCGTTGTCGCGCGCGATCTGGGCGCCTTCTTGTGGTTGCTAGCTGACGGCTTCGGCCCGTGGGAAGCAGCAGCCTGGCTCGAGCTCGAACCGGATTGGGTGCCCCAGTTCAATCATGATCTGGCAGCTGTCGCGAAGCTGTTCGCTCCGGACTGCCGCATGTCGGCTATGGCAATCATCGTGCAGGCCGCACAGGAGTTTCCCGACTTCAACGACGAGATCATGAGACTGTGCCGATGAGCCGGATCCAGTGCAATGTCGGCGAGACCGTTCCCGCCCATGCCGTGCCTGTTCAACGCAGCGAGCGCTCGCCCTACCGCGTCGACTTCGGCGACCGGCTCACCTGGCGGAAGGCGTCCCGCAGCGGGGGCAACGGCGGCGACTGTGTGGCCGTGGCCGTCGACGCCGCGCGCGTGGGTGTCCGGGATACGAAAGCGGGCTCGAGCGGGCCGGTGCTGTGGCTCGGCCGCGGCGACTTCGGTGCACTCGCCCGCACGGCGCGATCTTGAACGCCCGCCTGGTGCTCATCGACGGTGCCAGCCGCCGCGCCGCGGTTTCGACGCCGCATGGTGTCCCCACCCCAAGGGGGACAACCTGTCTCCATCCCCAGGGGGACAGTCTGTCCCCATGAGTCAGTGGGGACAAAGTGTCCCCCTTGAAGGTCGATCGCAGGGCTACAAACGTCCGATGAGATTCGACATCGATGGCAGGTATCTACAGGGTCAAGCTGTGGAACTCAATTCCATGAGCCACGGATACAGCAGGTAATGGACGTCTCGAGTCTCGGCCCGTGGTTTGCCGCCGCTGCGATCTCCTCGGTCCTTTTACGCGCCTTCATCGCCTGGATGGCCTTGCGCGGCACGAAACCAAACGAGCGATCAGAGATCCTCCGTGCGCTTCCCTCGGCCCTACCGATCGGGAGCCGCTCTCCGACGACAACCGCACCGACCGAACCGGAGTCCGAGGTCAAGTGAGGGTTGGAGGGTAACGCAGTGGTGCGTCCCCTTCACGGGCGCTCGCGGTCCTCAACTTTCCCGGGGGCAAAGCTCCAGTGTTCAAACATGCTGGCGTTCTCAGGCAGCGGCAGTTCAGAGGGCGGGGCTGACGTCTGCCGGCAATGGCAACCCGGGCCTTGTCGAGGTCAGCAGCAACCAGTCGCGCATATTTCTGACCCGCAAGCATGTACTCGTGAGCGAAGTCGAACGTGCATGAGGCTTTCAACTCGACCAGGCCGAGCGGTTGGTGTGTCGTCGAGTCCAGCACTGCAAGGTCGGTGTGGGCGCGGCTCAGTGGAGAGGGCCATTCACGGGCGACAATGACACCGGGAACGCTGGTGTGCAGGACCCACGCGAGCCGCTCCCGAATGGGACCTTCGGGCTTCGAGGTGAGCGCAAAGAGCGCGAGCTCGTCGGACGCGAACGACGCGCAGGCGCGGCGGCCGAGTAGGAGGCGGCAGTCCAGTCGCCGCTGACGGTGCCGCCTTCAGAAGGGCGCATAGCCAAGGCAGGCAACATATTGATTCTGTGGGAGCGCTTTGCTAGCGTAGGGAGCCGCGAACCCATCGTAATCACCTCCTTTACGAATCTTCCTACGCGAAAGAGACGTATGACCTCCACACGGATCACGCCGCGTCAACTGTTCATCACGCTCACCGCCACCGCAGCGCTTGTCCTCCCAGGAATGACAACCGCCGCAGCAGAGTCGGCGAAAACCTCCTGCCTGGACAAGTTCCAAGACCACATCGAAGCCGCGGTCACAGGCCCCGCCACACCCGGGTTCATCCCCAACCGCGAAGCCACCATCTGCGGGCACACCGCGAGCCTCACCGACTTCGAGGCGATTCACCAAACCGGGATCGACCAAGGGTTGACGTTCAACCAGGCCATCCAGGACTACGCGGATCAAGACGCTTTCGTCGAGCTCGCGAACGGCCTCAAGCAGCGCTACCCCGACGAGTACGCAGGCGCCGAGTATGTCCCAGGCGGCACCTCGTGGATTGCGTTCCGGGGCCAAGCGCCTGCTTCGGTTGACATCCCCTCCCACCTCGACGTCGATGTCATCGCCGAGAGGGGTTTCTCCGAAGCGGAACTGAACGAACAGCTCGAAACCCAATTCGACGTCATGACCGATCTTGCGGAGGTCGATGGCGGGATGGGCTTCATCGACATCACCGCGGGCTCGGTGCACATGGAACTGCAACCAGCAGACGGGTTCAGTACCGAGCAGACAGAGCAAGCCGTCGTCGACGCCACCGCAACGCGACTGCGGACTGCAACGGTCCCGGTTGACGTCGACGTGATCGCTACCGATGCCGGGGCACCGCAGCAAGGGAGCCTCCGCGGCGGCGGCAACCTAATTCGGGCAGGCGGCGTCGACCACTGCTCGACTGCGTTCGGCGTCCGCGGAGGCACGCTCAACGGGCTCCTGACCGCCTACCACTGTTCAACCGGTTGGGACTCGACACCGCCGACGCACCGCTCACTCGATTACGAGTTCTGGCGGGGCGACGGTGTCGAAGCAACACTGTACTTCGTCGAAGCGAACGAACCAGACGTATCAGGATTCGGCGGTGAAGTGGCGTGGTACGGCAGCGCCGACCGGCCTTCGTCATCATGGTTCAACGTGACCGACTCAACCTTCATGTCGGCCTCCGGCACTGCTGAAGTCGTCCTTGGACAGTCCGTGCAGTTCTACGGACAGACCACCGGCCGCAGCTCCAGCACCGTCATGCTGCCGTCCACATGCATCCAGTACCGCGGGTACCCGACATTCTGCAGCATGGCGCTCGCTGAGGACTACATCTCAGGCGGCGGTGACAGCGGAGGAGCGTGGTTCACCGGCGAGACCGCGCTTGGCGTCCACAGCGGATACTGGTCGCACGGTGGCGCGTCACGGTCGGCTTTCAGCAAGATCGAACCGGCACTTGAATACCTCGACTTGACACTGCTCACCTCGTAGGTGGGTGACGCGCCGGAATACTCGAGCAAGGAGCCCCTGATGCGATCGGCAAATCTTGTAGCTGTCCTGGTCTTGGCCGCGGCCGTCATTGCGGCATGCGGTGAAGACACGGACCCGGAGTATTGGGTCGAGGACGGCGACCCGATCGTCATCAGGGGCGAAAGCGAACCAGGGAACCCCGACATCCTCAACATCGCCGGTGAACTCGGCTACGACACGGCTACGCAATGCCTGTTCATTGACCATGCCGGTACACGGTTCAACGTGGTCTGGCATGTGGAAGCCCTGCCTGCCCACTCCGGGGACAGCGCCGGCGTCGAGGTGCACACACCGCAGAGCCCGAACGGGGCGCTGTACGAGGGGGACCTCGTCGCCGGCTACAACTACGAGGTCAAGCCAGCACCCACCCTGCCTGCGGACTGCCTGAACGAACGGACGATTGCAGTGTTCGAGGTATCGAACCTGTCACAGCAGGAACTTAGGGACGTGTACGCAACCCCTGATTCGTAGACTGACAGCAGGGCTCGTCCCCGCATCACACCGCGCTCCTCCTGCGGCAGAGGCGGCGGACCTCCAACCGACAGCTGCGGTTGACGACCGGCACTGCGACCGCTACGGTCCGCGGCATGACGGAAGACTTCTACCCCACCATGGACGACGCGGTAGCCGCCGTCCAGTCCACCTACCCGAACGCGGTCCGCGAACCTGACATCGAGCCGATGTTCCACAGCTCGATCGTCTTCCACGACGCGGCCAGCCACACGGTGTGCGTCGTCGGTCCGAACGAATGGACGGACGACCGCACGGAAGGGTGCGTGTCGCACGGTCCCGGCGCACGAGGTCGCGACCGCCGCCATATTCACGGAAAACTTCGAGTCGACCCAGGAGTCCTGGGGCGAGCGGCATGCCTCGATGCGTAAAGCCGCGGTCGCGCTCGAGCGGATTTACTCCGCAGCGGTCAGCGAGCGCGGTTTCGCCGGTGACGGGCCGACACCTCGGCCGAACCTCGACGTTCAAATCACCCTTGAGCAATCCATCAACCGCGCCCGCGAACAGTTGTACCTGCTGGAGGCGCTGCGCGTCAGGTTCTACCACCGCCTGGTCGCGGAAGCGGACACACTTAAAGCTGGATGGAAGGCTGTGGCGGACCTGGGCATCCGTGAGGATGCGTGGCAGGAGATGCAGATCGAGGACTTCCGGCGGTTCGGGCCTGGCGCATGACCAGAATGGTTCTGTAAGCCAGATGGCAGCGAGCCGCTGCCCCAGGCCGCGGAGAGGGTTGTCGCATTTGCAGCAGCGCCCGCGCGTCGACCTGGATCAGTGGGAGCGTGAACAGGTTCAGCAGGCCGGTTCCGGTACCGGGGTGCGACCGGATGCACCCCGGTACCGGCTTCAGCGCTCGTAGATCGGCTGGCCCATCCACCAGTTGCCCGGCGCATTGATGTCAGCGCTCGACCAGTACTCGACGACGGCCGCGACGAACTCCTCGGCGCTGAGTCGCCCGCTGCCGTCGCGGTCGAGGTAGGTGAAGGCTTTGTCGATGTCGTTCGGGTTCAGGCCGGGGAAGTGCGACCGCAGGAACACTGCGAACTCCTCGGCGCTGACATCGCCGCTGCCGTCGACGTCGGCGATCGACAGATAGGTCCGTGCCAGTGCACCCAGGACGGCGTCGGCGGCATCCGGATCCTGGGCGAGGGTCTTGCTGGAGGCGACGAACGTCGCCTTGTCGATGTCTTCCTGGCCCGCAGGGAGGTGCGGGCGGTGGAGGTCGTTCCAGATCGCCGTGTAGGCGGCGACGATCCGGCCCTCTTCGGGCGATCCGGGTGCATGCCCCAGGCCGGTGGCGGCGCGCTTGCCCATCTGGATGTGGTCGTGCTCGCCGAGCCGGCCGTCACCGGTGGTGTCCAGGTGGTCGAAGCCGTACTCTATCTTCGCGGTCAAGATGTCCTCGGGCATGCGGGTGTGCCTCCGTGGTCGTCGAAGCGGGTTTTTGGAATCGACTAATTCTCCCATACAGAGCAAAAGCGGTGAAACTAGCTTCTTTCTGTATTTCGGGTGGTTAGAGCGAAAGTTGCCACGCTCGGCCTCGAGGTCCCCGACGGATGAAGCACCCAACGGCCGCAGTCCAGCGCCTTCCGCCCATCGTGAGGGTTGTGCCGGAGAGGCCGACTCCCTATCCTGGCCTCTCCCAACCCCTCGGGAGGGCGCGTGTCCAGTATCGACGAGGTCGCCAGCGCCGTCGCTGCACGATCCGATGAGGCCCGTCAACTTGCAGTCGGCATCGCCAGGACGAAAGAGGAGCACGACAAACTCACGGCGGCGATCACGGCCGCGAGCCTGGAGCCTAAGGCCGAAGTTGCGGGTGCGATCGCGATGACCTCGAAGCGGCTACGGAGCGCGCCTGGGCGCTCGCCGATGCGCTCGACCAGCTTCGCGCTCGCGTCGAAGCGCTCAAGGCTTTACTGACCGGCGGTGGCAGCGGCGCTCTTGCCTCACAGGCTCGACTCGCTCGAACGCGGCCGCTTGAAGGCTTTGATCCAAAGCGGTTCCATCCTGAAGCGGTAAAAGCTATCCGTGACGCTGGCTATCCGCGCAATCCCGAGGGCCGTGTCTCCGCTCGCGGGATTCTGTACGACGCTGCCGGCCGCCGGCGCCACACGGACGTGCTCAAGGCGTACCCCCCTGGGCAGGCTCCAGTCAGACCGGAGTTGAAAGAGCCGTAGGCTTCTTCAGAGGAACTGACCACGACGTGGCACGTTGAGGGCGACGCTGCGGCCGACATTCGCGAAGGCAAGCTCGACAACGCCGTGCTGTACCTCAATGTGCCGCCATGCGGCAAGAGAGCACCCTCGTCAGAGCATCCTGACCCGAGACGGTGCTACGAGAACCTTCGGCACATCATCCCGGCTGGCAGAACAGTCTGGGTTCATGTGGTGCCGGAACACGGATCACCTTCTAGGATCAGGTTCAAAGGCACTGGGGAAGGCATCAAGTGATGGGCGAGTACGACAGACCGGTCCAAGCAGATCCCGAGATTCTCGCTGACCTTCTCCATCGGTTCGACACCGATCTTGACTCTCGAGAACTCGCCGAGTACGCCCGTACGCTGGGGCTTGAACCTCCGTATGATCCGCCTGGGTATCAAGGGTGGGCCATCATTGAGAAGTACCCTGACGACGACTTCGATCATGGGGTTCTGTATTGGTGGGGTCCCGAGGAAGATCACGGCGAGGAGCCTTCGCCTGTCACATCATCAACTGGCGGCGACCGCATTGAGCACGTCCCGCAGGAATGGGCTTCCAAGCAGCTAGGCGTGCGAATCTCCTACACCGCTCACACCCGCCGAGTGCTGTCGATCTGCAAGAGCCATAACGACGCACTCAATGTGCTCAATGAGTTCGAGCAGGTCGCCGACCCTGGAGAGGCGCTTCGGGTTGAGAAGCCTGACGGCAGCGGACCTCACCTCGACGTCATCATCTGGCACACGATGCTCGAGAGTGCCGACCGACAGTGCGCCACGCTGCGATATTCCGGTAGTGCAGGCTCATGGACAGCTCGGACACCGGGTCTCCGCGTGAACGACAGTGGCCTGGTAAGGCGTCTCCAACATGAGAATGTTCCGGTTGAAGCGTTGATTCCCGAAGAACGGGTTAAGGCAGCGATACTGGAGTTCTTCGACGAACCTGAGGCGCGACCGTCTTCCGTTGCATGGCAGCCGGCGCCTACCTGAACAAACCGCTCGTGCGCTGATGCTGGGGCCGCAGATCAGGGAGGTCCCCGTGCCGCGTCATTGGGCAGTACTGCGGGTGGACGTTCCCTCGGCGTTTGTGCTCGGGCCAGCTTTCGGGTCCCCGCAAGGCGGGTCTCCGTTCGTACCGGAGGCCCGCCTTTCGCTGCCGCGACTACGGGTCAGGCCAAGCCGTTCATGCAATGTCGAGGTCGTACACGGCCCGGTCCTTTCCCGGACCCTTGGAGTTCGCGATGACCTCCACGCCAGTCTGCGGGTCGCGGTAGTCACCGTGGCGGTTGGTGAACCCGAGCGCCAGCCACGCGGCATGCGCGGCCGTGTTCGCCGGTTCGGACGTCAAGTAGATCCGCGTCGCCCCCGCGGCGCTGGCAACGGTACGCAGATGGCTGATGAGCGCGGCCGCGATGCCTTGCCGGCGGTGGGCCGGGTGCACGATCACGTCTTGGACGTACACGTCGGCTGGGCGGGTTTGGGATCTGAATCCGATGGCGGCACCGGTCACGGTCCCGTCGTCGGCGATCGCGACAGGGCACGTATCGGCGAACAGTTCAGCGGCCAGCCAGTAGTCGGAAGGGTCGCGGGGCCGGACCCACGGTGCTCCGGTGGTCATGAGGTCGCGCACCGGTTCGGTCAGGTTCGCGACCAGGGCGGCAATCCGCATGCGGCACTCCAAGGTCGTTGCTCGATTGTTGTTGCAGCGCATTAGCAATCGCTCAATGCAGTCGCATCAGGACGATACATTTGGGTTTGCAAACCAGGTGAAACACCAGGTCAAACACCCTTTGACTGCCCGGCGTCCACGACCGGCGGGCAGCGTTTGAGCGAAAGTGAAACGCGATGCTTCCCGAGCCTATCGACGCGGCCACCTCACCGTTCGATCAGATCCGCCGCACCGACGAGCTGGGCGAGTACTGGTCGGGGCGGGATCTTATGCCGCTGCTGCCGCGTGGCGCGTCCTCGCGTCCGCGACCGGCGACTACTCGGTGGAAGACGCCGCGAAGCTCCTGTCGCGGGACCCGCGCGTCACCATCGGGAAGATCCGCTTGTTCCAGTTCCTCAACACGGAAGGTCTGATCTACCGTCACAAAGGCGACGGGTGCTGGCATGTCTACCAGTCGGCAATCGACACTGGCCGTCTGGCCGAACGCGCCCAGTCGCACTGGAACCCGAAAACTGAGGAATGGCAGGTGGACGCGCCGCAGGTGCGAGTCACCGTGAAGGGGTTGCAGCACCTGCACCAGCGGCTCACCGCTACCGCGGTGGCACAACCGCAGGCTTTTGGCTTATCTAGGGGCCTCGGCGCGTCCGCACCTTCCGCCACGGGGCCTGGTGGAGACGTGCCGTCGCGTCGATGAGCGCGTCAGCATTGAGCGTGACCTTTGGGCGGCCCTCGGTCAGCACCCAAACTCGGTGCAGTTGCTGATTCCTCGTGAGCTTGTGCGGCTCGAAGGCAATATGGTCGACATTCTCGTCGTCACGGTAGGACCAATGCACTTGCGAAAAGCCATTGACTCGAATGTTCCTGCTGAAGTACACCCCAACGTTCCCGCCATCAGGTGTATTCGCCTCGGTGAAGTCGAACCGGCCCGTGCTGCGAACCGCCAGTTCAGTGACATATGGATCGATGAGATCTTGCCCGGCAATGGTGATGTGGAGGTCGAGGGGTTTGTTCCGCAGCAGGGGTTGCGGCGGGAAGGCGACGATCCGCAGGTGTCGCCTTGGCGGCCGGCTTGCGGCCATGATCCCCAGCACGGCTACGAGCACGCCCAGTACAGACACGGTCAAGGCGGCGAGATCGACGTTGATTGCAGAAAGCATGGGGTGAGGGGACCTCTTTGCTCGCCGGGGAACACAGAGGCTCAGTCTATCCGGACGGTGCCAATGAAACTATTGGTTGCCGGGATGGTGGAACACCACCTTCTTGCGGTGGATAACACCTGCCGCCCTGCGAACCGCTGGTCATGGCTGCCATGAGCTGACATTCGATTTGAGAACCTACACCGCCCCTCGCCTAGCGCGAGCGCGCCGACCGCCAGCGCGAGACCTTCTACCGCGGCGACGCGCTGTGAGCGTGCTATCGCCTCGCCCGGTGAGGCATTCAGCAAGCACGACCATGTCGGCGAACCTGGTCGGTTCGAGTCTGGGAACGGACCGATTCGTCTCTCGCGGTCTTGTGCCACGTTACCTGTGACTCCATTGTCCCTGGCAGGTGCGACGCTCAGTCCCGGGCGGCCTGCGTCGCAATTCCGAACCAGGTCCGGCAGTCGTCATCAAACCCGGTAACGGTCACCGACGGGCGGGATCTGGAATGCCAGTCGGTTGCGTCCATCCGGAACCTCCGGGATGTTCGCGCGACTCCGCTGTAGACCGCTTCGACGTCGATGCCGTCTTCGCGATAACCGAGCCGTTCCGACACCCCCACTGACTTGCCGTTCGTGTTGAACGACCTTGACCGGCACGAGCGGGCCTCGAGCCACTCGAAAGCGAACGCGAGGACGCCGGCTCGCGCTTCGGTCCCGAACCCGTTGCCCTGCTGGGCGAGCGTCAGCCACGAGATCGTGGCCGCTTCGCGCGTCACAGGGAAGTGCTTGGCGTACAGGGTTTGCACACCGATGGGTTTCCCGTCAAGCCACACAGTGAGTTCGAGATGCCAGTTGTCAGCAGTCCATTTGGCGACTTCCCCAAGCTGGACCTGGACGGCCTTCCGCGCACGATCGGCAGGCGGCGCGCTCGACCAGGACGGCCGCCCCAATCCGATCGGATTCTCGAACGGCTCCTCCCCCACAGCATGAATGGGTTCGCGGGCGCAGTCGGCCAGGAGCGGCAGTTCGTCCGGGTGCGGCAGGCGGAGCGTGAGCCGCGGCGTGTCGATCCGGAGCCGGTAGAGCGGTATGACGTCACTGATGGGCATTTGCCCAGTGTGAGACAGGTGGTGCACTTCCGGCAACCGTCTTTCGTTGCGCGACAATCGAACTGATGTCCTAAGAGGACGAACTGGTGAGTTTTGGCTGCTGAGCGTGTGAGCGAAAGCCGCTACGCTCATCTGATGCTTCACATCGTCTCCGCAGCAAGGCTGCCAGGATCCCCTTCAGTTCCGAACGAGGACGCGTACGCGACCGGGCCCGGCTGGGCGTTCGTCATCGACGGCGTCACCCGGACGCCCGACGACGGGTGCATGCACGACGTGCCCTGGTTCGTGAAGGGCCTCGTGCACGCTCTCGCGGCGGCACGCCTCCCGGGCGGCTCCTCGAGCTTGGAGTCCATCCTTGCCGCAGCGATTCACGACGTGGCCGAATCGCACCGGGACACGTGCGACTTGGCGAACCGTACGAGCCCGGCCGCGCAGGTCGCGATCGTCCGCGTCCAGCGCGGCATCGGCGAGTATCTGGTACTCGGTGACTGCACGGTCGTGTGGCAAGTCGATGGGGAATCACCGGTCGCGGTCTGCGACGACCGTGTGGTCCGACTGCCGAACCCGCCGGCGCCGGTCCTCATCAACGGCGTCCGCCGCTACCCGCTCGACTACATCGCGAGGATGCGGAACAACCCTAAGGCGAAGGGCGGATTCTGGGTTGCGTCCACTGACCCGCAAGCGGCGTGGGAGGGCCTGTCGGGGCAGATTCCCGTCGACCGGCCCGGGACAATCGCGCTCCTCTCAGACGGGCTCACGCGGCTCGTCGAACGGTACGGGTGGACGTGGGCTGGCTTGCTCGAGGAAGGGGCGGCCCGCGGCGTGCCGGAGCTCATCCACGTCGTCCATGAAGCCGACCGTGCCGCCGGCGCGACCGGAGGCCGCGGCAAAGCCAGCGACGACGCGACCGGCGTGCTCCTCGCCAGCTACTGAACTACGGTCGCGTGTGCGGAGCAGCCAAACCGGAGTGCAAGCATCGAGGCTGCACCAGCGAACGCGGGGACCAGGTCTGTTGGGAGGCAGGGATAATGCGGAGGTCCCCTTCTCATCCCCCTTCGGGTGCGGTCCCCGCTGCGGCGGCTCGCCCCCGCGAAAGCAGGTCTCATGGCCGCCGCCTCCACGTTCGTGTCCCCCGCGCTGCAAGCGGTGGTGTTCTTCGGTACTTTCGCGCTCCTGCTCACCACCGCGGGTGTGACGTTCGGGATGGTGCTGTCGGAGATTCCCGCGAGATCTGCAGGGCTGATCGCCAGGCGAGGGCTGCGTCGGGCGTTCATGGTCGCGCGGCGAGGCCGACGGATCGCGAGGACCAATGCTTCCTCGCGTGCCGGTGGCACATGGTGGTCCACAGCTGGCAACGGGGCAGTGGGGTCATCGGTCTCGTGCTCAGTTGCTGTCTGGCTGGGTCCGCGGTGGTCCTGATGGGTTTTCGGTTCGAGGTCATCGCCGATGGGCGCCCCTTGTTCAGCGACACTGAACGTCTCGCGCACGAAGGGATCGTTGTGTTCGCCTTGCTTGCTGCGGTGGTGGCACTCCGCGCAAGGATCGGGTTGGTGCACGCTGTCAAGCTCACCGGGGCACCGCATTCGTTTCATGTCCGTTGGTCGCTGTCGATTCCCGACGTCCGGACTGGGGTAACGCGTGATGACCGGTTCGCGGCTGCGGTCAACGTCTACCGCCTCGGTCTGCAGCAGTTCCTATTGAAGTCTGCACTGGTGGCAACGGTGTTCTTGACGGCGCTGCCCGTGGTGCTGCCGCCTCGCTCCAATCAGTTCCCCGGGCTGGGGTACGCCGTCGCGCTCGGTGTGTTGATGGTGCTCGGCTGGGTAATCAACCAGCAGTTCAGAAGACGATTGCGCGCCCTCAGCCTCGCTGCCGCGTACGTGCAGCCACCGGCGCGCCAGCGCCGCGCGATATCCCCGGGTGCAGCCCAGTCGCGTGCAACGCTGGTTCGGGTCGTTGCCGAAACGGAGCGGTACGCGGATCGTCTGCAGCGCAAGCAGGGCCTTGATGTGCGCCACCCTGTCGCGCACCTCCTGCATTTGAGCACCGCCCAGCTTCGGGGTCACTTGTCGACCTTCGCGTCGGTCAGCGGTCACGTTCCTGACGAGCTCGACGTGACGCTGCGACGGATGACGCTGCTGCTCGCGGGAGCTTCAGGGCGGGAGTTTCTGGAAAGCTGCGAGGCTCGAACGCGGCACCTGGCAGACCAGGTCCAAGCCGCGCCTCAACGTCGGTCATGGTCGAGTTGGCTCTCGACCACCGTTGAACTCACTGACAAGACGGTTCGGGCGCTGATGCTGCTCGCTGGGGTCACGGTGGTCTTGATACTGCTGGTTGCAGATGGTGTCACGGGCAAGGACCTTCTCGAGTGGGTGCTGCTGCAGTGATCAGCGCTCGTCGCGCATAGCGGCCTCTGTGAGCATCGCTTCGGTCTCATGGTCGGCAGCGGCCATCCTCGCCTGCGTGTGGGAGTCCGGGCCTTCATAGGCGGCGATCTGGGCACGGCGGGATTCCGTGCGGAGCACGCGCGCCATCCACTGCTCAGGAGTCTGCCCGGCGTCCTGTGCCGCTGCACGAATCCGGTCGAGTTCAGCCGAGGTCAACGGCAAGGTGACGTTTGCTTCCTGGGTGGATTCGTCGCTGCTCATGGCGTCATGGTGAGACCGGCACGAGCCGCCGAGCGACGTTCTTACGGGCGTTTCCTGAGTCGACGCGGTCGCGAACGCCTTCGTCCGGGAGCCGCTGCTTGATTGCTTCACCGAAATTGGCCGCACCGTTCCTCGGCGCTTCAAGGACGCTATTTGCTACCGGCTCCGAGTCCAGGCTCAGCCTTTGAGGACGGCGGCTGTCCCGTGAGTAACTACAGGACAGGTCTAATCCGATTTCTGACACCTCATGGAAGCAACCTTCACTGGCTACAGTGTCCTCGCAGGTCAGGTACGCACTCACGTGCAGGCGTGCACGGGGACATGTCACTAGCGCGGATACGATCCCAAGATGACCCAGCCCTCACCTCCTGCGGGCGGCCAACCCGCACTGGCGAACGCGAAAGCCCCACCTGCCGGTACCCTCTCGCGGTCGACCAAGATCCGTCGGAGCATCATCGGTGGCGGCCTCGCAGTGTTCCTGGCACTGTTCGGATTCGTCGCTGACATTGTCGGCATCATCGACTTCGCTGCTGGCAAACCGGCGCCCGAATTGACAACCACCGCAGCAGCGCCGACCGCTGGGCCGGACCCAGAGCCCTCGCCGACGCCAGCGCCAGCGCCGTCCACCGATCCGGCAACGACAATCGTCGCAACGACGGAAGCTCCAACGACCGCGGTACCGATTGCAGAACCCTCATGGACGGTCCTCCATGAAGGCCTCCGCGAGCACTTGGGCGGATTCGGTTGGGGCGACGGGATATGCAGTACTGACCAGCTGGACTTCGACCGTCTCAACATCGACGGCTTCCTCAACAAGGACTTCCCCGAGGACGGCAGCGTCTCCCCCGGCATGGACCTGATCTGGGACGACTGCACCGGATACGACTACGCCGCGTACATCGTTGCCGCGGCGCAGACCCGCATGGTCGTGTACCCCGAGACGGTCACCGACCCCGCCGCCTGCTTCGACGCAGGCACCTATGTCGAAACTGGACGCCAGTGGGCGGTCGATCCCTGGGCGCCGGAGAACCTCCCGTTGGAAACGGGGGCGACCTTCTGCGTTATCACTGACGAAGACCAGGTCGCGCTTGCCACGATCACCGACATGGGCCCCGCCGAAGACGAATATGCAGGCCTGTGGGTGGTACTTGACGTCACCGTGTGGACCTGGGCATGACCACCGGCTGGCGCGCCGCTATCGTTCGGGCCGATCGTCAATCACCGCCCGCGCGCCTTCATCGAGGAGCCGCTGTGCGACTGCTGCACCGAGTTTTGCAGCGTCACCGTTGCCTGCGGTCCCGGACGCTTCCAGGACACGGCGGCCGTCCGGTGAGTAAACGCGGGCGTGCAAGTACACATCCTGGCCGTTGAACATGGCGTGCGCGGCAACGGCAGTGCGGCGTTCCCGCGAAGGGTCCGAAGTAGGCGCGTTCGCACGTCGCTTCGATGTGGGTCGCGGGGTGGTCGAGCGGGGCGAGGAGCGCGCGCGTGGGGGTGTCGTCGTCGCGGCATTGGAGCGCGATGATGCCGGCGCCGGCAGCGGGCAGCGGGCAGGAGGTCGTCAGTGCTGAACGTGTCGGTTGCCGCGGCGATCTGTCCGACGCGGACGAGTCCGGCTTCGGCCATGATGAGCGCGTCGACGTCGCCACGCCGCAACTCGCGAGGCGTGACCCGGCGTTGCCGCGGATGGGCGGATAGTCGAGGTCATCGCGGAGCCTGCGCAGCTGCGCGGTGCGGCGCGGCGCGGCGAGGACGTACCGACGCGGGCGCCGGCGGGCAACTGGGCGAAGGTGAGACCTCCGGGGTGGACGAGGCAGTCAGCGGGGCTGTCGCGTTCAAGGAACGCCGCGAACATGGTGCCCGCGGGCAACCCGACATCACCGGGCACATCCTTCAGGCAGTGCACGGCCACGTCCGCGCGGCCGGCAACGATGAGCTGGTCGACTTCTTTGCAGAACAGAGCCTTCCCGCCGCGGTCAGCGAGCGCGCCGGTCCAACGGTCGCCTTCGGTCGTGGTCGTGACCGCTTCGACAGTGATCCCCGGATGGTAGTGCTCCAGGAGTGTCTGGACGCGTTCGACTTGAGCGAGCGCCATCAGCGATTCGCGCGAGGCCAACCGGCTCGTCTTGTCGCTCATGGCCCCACGGTAGAGGGGAATCCGGGGGAAGTCGGCGCGGGCACGCCGTTCCGAGCGATGGCAGTCCTGCAGGACGGCCGACACCATGTCGCCGAAGCATCGCATAGGTCAGACAAGGCCATCTCCGCCAAGCGGTACCGGCAGCGACACGACCCGCACCGCAGCGTCAACTGGATGCGCTGAGGACATCTGGACGTGCACCCAGGTTCGTTCAGCGATCAGGTCGACTTCCCAGTTCGGACGCACCCCGCCTGCTGATGCCACTCGCAGGACCTGGAATTGCTGCAAGGCATCCTCGCCCAAGGCCTGGTTCACTGCAGCTAGCGCGGCTGCGTGCGCGTGAACTGCGTCTTGCAGGGGGTAGGTGGCCCAGTGCCTTCGAGTCACCTTCCCGAAAACGCGGAAAACCGTGCGACCGACCCAGCGGCACGTCTGTACAGCGACGGCCCCGATCACCCCTGAAGCTGCTGCCAGCGCGATCCATGTCGAGCTGTCAGCAGCCTGCTGAAGCGTTTCGCCCTGGACAGAGGCGGTGCCACGTGTCTGCTGGGCTCCTGTCAGGAAGGGACTGGCGGGAAGGAGGACTGGCTGTTTGGCAACGGCAGCGTCTTCTTTAACTTGGGCGAGCAGTTTCGCGTTGGATGATGCCGTGGGGGTCTGCTCCAGCAACGCGAGCAAGCTCCAGAAGCAGTCAGCTTCAGACGTGCTGGAGGGACGGAAGCCGGCCATCGTATTGCGGATCGTCGTGTATTCGTGCCCAGTCACTGCCACCAGCCAATGCCCGAACACCTGGTCGTTGTCCATTCCAGCCACAGTCCGAAGTTCGGTAGGTAGGGACTCGACGACGTCACACTGCCACTGTCGGAGTAGGTATGTGAGGGTTCGGGTTGCCCGCTCATCGCGGCGGAACCGCTCTTGTTGCTCGGTGAGGTGCTGCTGTGCTTGGGGTTCAGGGGGATCGGCCGGGTGGGAGCTGCCGGTCATGCTCATCGTTCAACCGTAGAGCAGTTGAGTCCGCCGCCGCGTACCTCCTGTTCGGGGAGCCCAGAGTAAATTCCGTTTGCTGCGTCCCGCTAGATCAAGCTGGGGTGCCGTTGGAGGCCTTGTACAGCTCGAGAATCGTGTTCGGCACGCGCCCGTACGGTTGGACGCCGTACCCGTTGCGTTTCGCCCACTCGCGGACACGGGCGGACTCGCCGCTGGTGTTGCGGCGACGTCTGGGGCGTTCGCCGGGAGCCAGGAGGCGGGCACGGCCGAGCTTGCGGCCTTTCGCCTGGTACCGGGAGAGCACTCGCCGCAGCTCGTTCGCGTGTGTGGCGGACAGGTCGATCTCGTAGACCTGCTCGTCGATCGCGAACCGGAGGGTTTCGTCGGCGGTCGTTCCGTCCAAGTCGTCAATGAGGTGGATGACGCGTTGCTTCGCCATGTCGAATGCGGCCCTTCCATTTTTGAGGCGTTGCGGAAAGTCTCAATGACGTTTCCCTGCTTGCGCTTTCAATGTTGTCCGAGCCGTACCACAACGCGGCAACAACTGTGTAGCAACGCAACAATGAAAGCGCGACCGCGAGCTAGAGACGGATATACTTGCAGTACAAGCAAGTGAGCGCTCTCCCGTGAAAGGTCGCTAATGGACTTCCAGGCCCTCAACTCGGCAACGAAGTACCCGTCGATTCTCGCCTACCACCAGCCGCAGCCTGAACACCGCGGAAGAACTGGAAGCGACACCCTGTGTTGACTTTCGCGGCCAGGACGTCATCCTTACCGAAAATGTGGATGGGACGAACGGCCGGATCGCGATCCTGCCCGGCGGCGACTGGTTCATCGGCTCGCGGGAAGACCTCATCACTGCGCGCGGCGACCGCGTCCCGAACCAAGGCCCGGTCAACCTTGCCATGGCGCGAGCCCTGGTTCCCGCTGCCGAGCAGGCCGCTGCGGCCTGGGACGGGAAGGACGCGCTGGTCATCTGGGCGGAAGTGTACGGCGCGGCCACCGCCGCGGGCTGGCAGAACTACTCGACGGACAAGCACACTGTCGGGGCGCGGATCTTCGACGTTGCGCTCATCGACCCGTACATCCTCACGCAGACCGCGGCTGACGCGGCCGCGTGGCGGGATGCTGGCGGGCAGCAGTTCGCGCCGCTGGACTTGAAGATGGAACTGCCGCTCGAACGGGTCCCCGAGCTCGGCACCGTCAACGGGGACGACATTCCCACCGACATCGAAGATGCACACCAGTGGCTGACTTCGGTCCTCACCGAGACACAGGTTCGCCTGGACGACACCGGGAAAGGCCAAGCGGAAGGCATCATCGCCCGGACGGCCGGACGTGAACTGATCGCCAAGCTCCGCCACCCCGACTATGCGAAGCATCAGCGAATCCTGGCGAACGCTCCGCGTCAGCGCAGTGTAGGGTCTCATCCAATCTGTCGGTGTCTCACGTAGATGTCGGTCTGGATGTCGGTTCCGACATCTACGTGAGAAATCCACTCGCGCGGGTGACAGACATGACGACGTGACACGTTCATGCTGGACGTGTGGTGGGGAACCTGGAAGACCGGTTGTCGTCGGTCGAGGTGCGGTATCGGCGTGATGGCGGCGAGTTCGTCGACACGACCATGAACCTAGCCAGGGTTGACGCGCTTGCCGCATCAGTCCCGGTTCGCGAGTTCCGTTGGTACAAGGGCCGCAAGCATTATTCGGGCTGGTACTGGTCGTCCACGACCGGCGGCATGGTCGCGTACGAGAGCTTGTTGGAGCTGGCGCGGATTCTGCTGGCTGACTTCGACCCAGACGTCTGCGGGATCGCGGCGCAGCCGTTCCAGATGGCAGAGAGCACAGAATCCAAGACACGCAGCCACGTTCCTGATCTGCTGCTCTTGCACCAGGACCGCACGGTCACCGTCGTCGATGTGAAGCCCGCGAACCGGTTGGACGACCCGGTGGTCACCGCAGTGTTCGAGTGGGCCGGCACGCTGGTTCGGATGCGCGGCTGGCGATTCGAAGTCTGGACTGGGGTCGACGCGGTCCTGTTGGCGAACGTCCGCTTCCTCGCAGGCTTCCGGCGGCCGAGCGTCATCGACGCGGCACTGCTGGGGCCGTTGGCCGAGATCGCGGCCGCTCAGGGCACAGTCGGTGGTGTCGAGCGAGTAGCCCGGTCGCTGGGGCCAGCGGCGAAGGTCAGGCCCGCGCTGCTGCATCTGATCTGGCGAGGGGTCTTTGCCGCAGACTTGGCCGTTCCGCTCAGTTTGGAGACTTCGATCTGGTTGGCGGAGCCGTGATGTCGGAGTTCGTGATGGCGGTCGGGCCGGGATCGCAAGTGTTGTTCGATGGGGACCTGGTCCGGATCGAGGAACTGGATGCGGCCACGGTCACGGTCAAGGTTGAGCGGACCGGCCAGTACCGGGTGTTGACGTTGTCGCGGTTGATCACAGGCTGCGCAGCATTGGAGGTCCCTGACGAGCCGCTGCCTGGCGGGAGCATCGGGACGACGCTGGCGGGCCTGACCGCCGCGCAGCGGGAGCAGCTTGAAGAGCGCGCGGCGCATTTGCGCGAAGTGCTTGTCGACGACGGGCGCCGGCAGGCGGACCGTCTTGGGGACAAAGCCGCCGAGCTGGGCGTGACGGCCCGAACGCTTGAACGCTGGTTGCAGGACTTCCTCCGAGATGGCGAGGCCGGTTTGGTTGACGGCCGGATGCTCAGGCGCAGATCCACCTCGGTTGATCCTAAATGGGATGCGGCGGTCAAACAGATCGTTGGCGAGAAGGTGAACGCATCAACGCCGACGCGCTCCGCGGTGATAGACCTGGCCGCCGAACGCCTGGAGGACGAATTCGGCGCCGGCGTCGTCCCGCTCCCGTCCAGGGCGACCGCTTTTCGGCGCTTCGCGGAGCTGACTCGCGGGACCAACGCCGTCTCGGGCAGCGCCAAGGGGCGCCGGTCGATCGCAGACCGGCCCGAGGGAGTCTACGGCCGGTTGCGGGCGACCAGGCCGGGCGAATACCTGATCCTGGACACCCAAGACATCGATGTGTTCGCGATGGAACCAGTGACCTGCCGATGGGTCGGGGCACAGCTCACGATCGCGCAGGACCTGTTCACCCGCTGCGTCGTCGGCATGCGAGTGACGGCAGTGTCAACCCAGGCCGTCGATGTCGCCGGAGTGCTCTACGAAGCGGTCGCCGGCCGCGAAGCGCCCACATCATGGCCGCCAGAGGCAGTCTGGCCTTACCACGGGGTCCCCGGGCATCTGGTCGTCGACGAGGTCGAGACGCTCGCCGGACCGGTCTGCGCCCCGGAGACCCTGGTGGTCGACCACGGGAAGGTATTCCTGTCCACGCATGTCAAAGGGATCTGCGCCCGGTTGGGTATCTCGATCCAGCCCGCGCAGACACGGAAGCCGACGGACAAACCCACGGTCGAGCGGTTCTTCCGCACCCTCCGCGAAGGGTTCACACAGCACCTGCCCGCCTACAAAGGACCGGACCTGCACTCGCGGGGCGAACGGGTCGAAGATCAGGCATTTCTGTTCCTGCACGAGCTCGAGGACGCCATCCGTGAATGGATCGCCCTGGTCTATCACCGCACCAAGCATTCCGGGCTCGCCGTCGCCGAGCACCCAGGCCTCGAGTTTTCCCCGGCGGAGATGTTCGCGATCGGGCTGGCGAAGGCAGGTTATCTGCGGCTGCCGGTCACTCCCACGCTCGCCTTGGACTTCCTGCCGGTCCGGGCCCGCACCATCCAACACTACGGCGTCGAGATCGACAGGCTGCGCTACAACGGTCCCGGCCTCAACGACTACCGCGGCCGGACCAGCCCGTTCGGCGGGGCACTCGCCGGCAAGTGGCCCATACGCGTCGACCCCAATGATGTTCGCTACGCCTGGTTCCAGGACCCCGCCGACGGTCAATGGCACCAACTCGACTGGGAGCATGCCGCGATGCTCCACACCGGCTTCTCAACAGAGGCCGCCGCCTACGCCCGGCGCCTGGCCGCGGCAAGGGACGAACACATCGACCCGGCCAAAGCGTTCGCGGGACTGCTGCGCCGCTGGGATGCCGGTCTCGTCGCCGACCGGCGCGAGCGGCGGATGCTGGCACGATGGTCGGCCGAACATGCCGCCCTCCCGATCGAAGCCCTCATCACGGAGCCGTCCAGGGCCGCAACCGAGGACGGCGCCGACGTCGTCACCGGCGACGACGATGAGATGGACTTCGACGGGGACTGGGACGAGGGCTACCGGGTACTGACATGACCGACGCCTACAGCCTGTCGCGCAAGGAAGGCTGGCACCGCTGGGTCGACAGCCCCGGCCGGAACCGCCCCGAACAACTCACCGCACGCCAGTTGGGGAACCTCAGCTTCCCAGCCAGGGAAGACTACGACGACGCCCGCGACGACTGGCATGCGAACTTCGGCATTCTCGAAACTCCGCAACTCAAGGCGATCCACGACGATCTCGACCTCATCGTCTCCAGCAACCGCCAAGACCCCGACCGCGTCCGGGGTGCCGCCGTCATCGACGCCCACGCAGGCCTGGGAAAGACCACGATCGCCCGGGCGTTCATGCGCGAGTTCGACCGCCGGCAGCGACGCCGGTTCGGTGAAACCATCGGCGACCACGAGCACCTGCCGGTGTTCAACATCGGACTGACTTCACGGACGACACTGCGAACCCTGAACTACATGATCTGCGAGTTCTACGGCCGCCCTGGAATCGAGCGCGCGACGGCCGCACGACTGACCAACTTCGCCGTCGACTGCGTCAACTCCTGCGGCACCCGCATCGGCTTCATCGACGACCTGCACTTCATCAATATGCGACACAGCAGCGGCGTCGAAGTCGCCAACCACCTGAAATGGCTCGCGAATGAACTGGCGATCACGTTCATCTTCGCCGGCGTCGGCCTTACCAAACGCGGATTCTTCTCCGAATGCCTGGACGACGAACACCTGGAGATGGCCCAAACCGGCCGGCGCTGGACCCGCCTGGCCCTGCCGCCGTTCACGATCACCACCGAATCGGGGAAGCAGGCGTGGTTTTTGCTGGTCCGCGCCACCGAACGCAACCTCGTCCTCGCTCGCACCCACCCGGGGATGCTGACCGACATCTCCGACTACCTCTTCGCCCGCACCACCGGCCACATCGGCTCGTTCTTCACACTCATCCAACGAGGCTGTCGCCAGGCCATCAAGACCGGCAAGGAACGGATCGACACCGACCTGCTTGACACCGTCCGCATTGACCAGGCAGCCGAGAACGAACGTGCTGACCTGCAAGCCTCATTCAAGAAGGGAACGCTTTCCACCCAGGTCACCCGGCCCGTCCGATGAGCGGCGACGGACGCACGCTCCCCGTTCGCGTCCCCATCCTCGACGGGGAAGCGCTCGACTCCTGGCTGCTGCGCCTGGCCGCCCGCAACGACATTGCCATTCACAGCATCGCCCCGCAACTTGGGTTGGCGGAACGGATCCAGCCCGCCCGAAACTTTGCCCTGGTCCGCGGACATCCGTCGAACTTGCTGCGCCAGATCGAACGCCAAGCAGGACTTGCTGCCGGAAGACTCGACGAAGCGGTCCTCGACAAGTTCAACGCCCTCGGCTGGAAGGCAACAGCCGGCTCACGCTACTGCACCGACTGCCTCGCCACACCTGGATCTCCATGGCCGATCCGTTGGCAGTTGCCCTACAGCTTCGCTTGCGTCATCCATCAGAAGCTGCTCACAGTGTCCTGCCCGGTTTGCGGCAACATCCCGCACAGTCGGGTCCCACCCAGGAGCAGAGCCTTCTCCTCGCACCATTGCGCCCATCTCCGACGCAACACCAAGGACATCTGCGGCACGAACCTACTCGACCACCCAAGCGAGGCGCTTGCACCTGCGGACCCGCGTATTGCAGCACAGTGTTGGATCGATCAGCGATTGGACGCCATGGACAGCAATGCCGTCAGGGAGCTTCGTGACCTCGAAACGCTCGGCACGCTACTGCGGCGACGTATCTCTCCGGACGACCTCGCTTATCTCGGCCGTGACAGCGTCGAGGCGTTCACCGAGTACCGCAGGAAATCCCACCCTCGCGAATGGCATCGCCTCCACCGAACAGCCGCGATTATCTCGGCCGCTCTCAGCGTCCATGCGATCAGCATCATCGATGCAGGCGGCCCTGAAGACCGCTTTCAGCGCCTCGTGGTCATCTTCCGAGACGTCGCCGGCCCGAAGCACCGCCCGCCTCCGGTTCCAAGGGCACTCTCACACCAGCGCATCGCCCAACTTTCAGAGCCGACGCAACACGACATCCTCACCGCCTGCGACCCGCATCTTACGGTCACCGAACGGCTCCGTTCACGCACTTGCATGCCAGACCCCGGTCTCCCCACACCCAAGTCGACCACCGCACTCGATCGCGGCAAATACTTGCCCCAGGCCCTCCGGCCCGACTGGCTCATTCGGTTCGTTCCACCAGATGACCACGGCCGATTGGCCATCGCAGGCGCCATCACCGCCGCCACGCTCCTCCCCGGCAACCCAGTCCGCAGCAGCCACGCCACCGGCGAACTGCAACCTTGGCGCGAGTGGCACAACCTGATGCTGTGCGCCATTTTCACCCGATATCCCGACACCCCGATTGCGATCTGCAAACTCGCCGCTCACCTGGACCAGCACGGCTCACCGATCGACTACCGAAGGCGGCGGGCGACTTTCACTGACATCGAGCTCACCGCACATCAATGGAAGGTGCTCTGCCGAGGCGCCGGCACCCGCCCCGGCGCTGACCGCCGTCTGTTCAACGCCAGGCGCCACCTCTTCGAACTGCTCACCGGAGCCGCCCTTGTCGATCCACGGCACAAGCTGGCCTTTTCCAGCTCCTTCGACCGACACGAGTATTGGAACAAGTTCGAATACGAGATGCCAACATCCCTGCGCACAGCACTCACCCTGCACGCGACCGAAATCCTGCACGACGCCGGCATCGACGAGCCACTGACCTGGAGTCCGCCGACGGACTGCGTTGCGGGGCTCGCCCTCCCCGGACGCGACCCGGCCGACATCGATACCGATGAACTTCACCGCCTTGTCATCGTCGAACGCCGGAATGTCGCGACCGTCGCACGCGGACTTGGCGTCACCTTCGACCACGTCCGATACGCCGTTCAACAGCTCGAGCGCCTCCCTTTCCCCAAGTTGGAACGCACGCGGCCCGGTGACACGCCGGCTTTCGAGACGTTCACGCGCGACTTCTTCGACCGTGAGTACTTCCAGGCCCGCAAGACGATCGGAACCATTGCCAACGAGACGGGTTTCTCAAAATGGACCGTTCGCCAGCACGCCCTAGCCTTGGGCGTCAACGAGCGTCCTCACCGACACCGCATCAAGATCGACCCCGAATGGCTCCGCGAGCAGGTTCTCACGTTCAACCGAGTCAACCAGGACATCGCCCGGGAGCTGGGTATTGATGGCGACACGGTTCGAAGACGTCGAATAGAACTCGGCCTCCCCGCACGATCGGCGGGGGCCGAGAACAGCTGCCGACGCTTCCCCGATTTCCCAGCTGCCATCCGCCGCGCAGTCGAAGGCCATCGTTACGGCTGGCTCCGACTACACCGCTTTCGACAGGTCGCTCCTCATGACAGCATCAAAGCCGCAGCCCTCGCGATCAAGGTTGACCCCAGCGGTCTCGTCAAACAGATTGTTCAACTCGAGCGTGACATTGGTTGGCGGCTGTTTCAACGAGCGCGCGGCGACACACCTATGCGGTTGACCGCCCGAGGCACACGCCTCTTGAACGATCTCGAACATCCCGAAGTTCGTTTGACCCTTGAGCAGCTAGCGAAGCCGTTCCGCAAGCGATCAGGAAGCTAACCAGCGACCCGCCACCGGCGCCCTCAAGATCCTCGGCGCGACCAACATCCCCAAGGCCACCAGGGCAATCGGTGAGGAACCCGAACGAGCCCTACCGATCCTGGGCATCAGCTACATTGCGGGGGCGCTACGAAGGAATACGCAGCTCAGCGCGACGGAAATCATGCTCATCGAGCGCAACTTCCCGTAGTTGCCCTGCTCGGGCGGGTCTTGACCCCAAGGCCTGATAGCGTTTGCTCATGACCTCTCCCCTGGCGACTGACTCCCACGGCAACGCACTGATCGATTTGACCACCGCGACCAGGGAACAACTCGAAGATGCCGCCAGGCACACGCCTTGCCCGCTCGCGCTCGTCGTCCTCACCGACAAGTCGACCGACGAAGTACTGTTCGGTCTGAATAGCTGGCGGCGAGAATACGAACTCCCCGGCGGCATTGTCGAGGAAGGCGAATCGTTCCTCGCAGCCGCGAAACGTGAACTCGAGGAGGAAACAGCAATCAGGGTCGAGACTCTCGATCTGGTCGGCTATGCGAGGTTCACCCTGACCAAACCGCAACGTGAGGAGCTCGGCGCGGTCTACCGCACGCGCGTCGCCGACCCGCAGGCGCAAGCCAGCGAGGAGCTACAGGCCTTCGTCTGGAGGAAGCCGCTGAGCGAGTCGGCACTCGCGATCGCCGCGCTCGACGACGTGATCGCAGCATGGGCCACAACGTCAGGCTAAGCGATGTCCCGTAAGTTGACTGCCGCGCACCCCGATGCCGTGCCTGCGGGATTCAGCCTTCGAGTGTGAGGTTGTGGAGCCGGGCGATGCCGGCCATCGCTTCGGCGGTGCCATGTCCCCGCAGTCGGCAATCGCGCAGCACCTTCCAAACCTTCATCTTCGCGAAGGTGTGCTCGATGCGCGCACGTACCTTCCGGTGCGAGGCGTTGTGCATCTCCTTCCATCCCACGAGCGGCTCGTCCTTGGCCCTGCGCCGGTGCGGGATCACCGCCCGCGTTCCCCGGTAGCCGCCGTCGGCAACGACCGTCGCGGTGCGGGTGGCGTGGTCGACGCCAGAGGCGGCGAAAGCCACCGAGTCATTGCGGTTGCCCGGCAGCGGCTCTCCGACAACGACCACCAATTGGGTGTCGGCGTGGATGACCACCTGATGGTTGGTCGAGTACCGGTAGTTCTTCGACTTCGCCGCTACGGTGTGGTCCCTGGTGGGGACCAGGGTGCCATCGACGATGAGCACGGTCTCGGGCGCATACCGCTGCCGGGGTCGGAGCGCGAGTTTCGGCGCAAGGTCGTCGATGATCCGGTCGGCGGCCGACTTCGAAGTGCCGAACAGCGCCGCGAGCTGGCGCATGGTCAGATTGGTTCGCCAATAGGCCGTCAGCAGCAGAACCCGGTTCTCGAAGGAGAGCTTCCACGGTCGGCCCTTGGGCGCGGGGTCGGCTCCTTCGCGACGAAGTTGCCGGACGAGCTTGGCGAACTGCTGGCTCGACAGGCCGCTGAACAGCTCGATCATCGTCTTGTCCGCTGCTGAAACCACGCCCGCCACGGCGCCATGATTCCATGTACCCCTCTCATACCCGGTGGCTCGCTTCGCAGCGGAGCAGCCCGAAATCGCATAGCTGTTCGTCTGAAAGGCCGTTATAGATGCCTCTTCCTGCGCACCACCTCACGCTCGCTTGGCTGGCCGACCGATTTCGCGCCTTTGCCACGCTTGGCTTGCACTACTTCCCGGATGAAGCTGACCGAGGGCGGTTCGAGCGGCTCCGCCGCTACAGCGCGGAACTAGCGGCCCTGATCGACGACCGCGACGAAGCCGCAATCGCGGCAGCATATGGGCGCGATGCGGGAGTGCATACACCGATGGCCTCGATTGCATGGCGCGTGACAACAGCGGACGGTGTGGAGCTGTGGCGGACGCGCTACGTCGGCGACGAACTGATGCCCGACCTCTTGGCAGATGCGGGAAAACTGCTGCAGGCGCCAGTGCCGGAGCGACCCGTGATGCTGACCGACTCCCGGGCGCTCGCGCTTCCCGGCCCGCACACCCACGTGGCGCTCTACGAGGTCGTTAGTGCGTTGGAGGCTCGCGATGTCAGCGCGGCCTGGCCTGAACCGGATTCGGACCTGCAGAAGGCTTTGCGCGCAGGCGGTGCCGCTCGCCCGCCCGCCCCCGAAGACGGTGGTCAGGAGGGGCCCACAGTGGTGAGCGCAGCTGCGGGAACCATCTGCGAGCGCATCGCCGCTCTCGCGGCTGAAGGCGCGGCGGCCTCGGGAGACTCCTACCAGGTCGAACGGTTCACGCAGGTGCGCCGTCTCGCCGAGAACATCATCATCGAGACCGTCGAATATGAACCGTTGTCCGAGTATGCGCTCAACATTGACATCGCCGCGACCGGCGCTGGGGTCGTGTTCTTTGACGACCGAAGGCGTGTACTGCTGGTACAGCGGTCCGACACCGGTCACTGGGGGATGCCCGAAGGCGCCTGCGACGTTGGCGAATCGTGGGTAGCGACCGCCGTCCGCGAAATGCGCGAGGAGATCGGCGTACGCGTTGACCCAGAGACGCTGACACTGGTCAACGTGTTCGACAACCGCGCGGTCACCCCAGAGAAGCTGTCCATACCCATCGCCGCCGTTTTCACTGCCCGTCTCGACGCAGCACCAGATGACCTTGCCATCAACCACGAAGTGCGCCAGGTCATGTGGGTGACGGCGCAGGAGCTGGTTCACCTGGATTTGTGGCCAGGACACCGAGCGAAAATCGGAGCAGCCCTCGATACCAAATGAAACGGGCGACAGTCGCCGAGGCAGCCATACCCAGGCGCGCTCTCTCCGCTTACGGGACATCGCTTAGTCTCCTCGCCGCGTCGCGCCGAGCCTCACTCGCGGGTGGGCTAGGTCTGGGACTCTCGGTCGGACTATTGACCGGGCTCTCATCGGGTCTCACCGATGGGATAGTGGTCGGCCTCTGGTCAGGGTTCGGGTTCGGGCTCGCGTGTGGGACTGTGGGCGTTTCAGTCGACTTCGCTTGGTTCGCGTACCGCTGCTGCCATCTCGCTCTTGGCCTTCCCAACGGCCGCAAGCTTCCTTGGCGGCTGATGACCTTTCTTAAGTCTGCGCACGAACGTGGCGTCCTTCGGCAGGTCGGAGGAGCTTACGAATTCCGACACGAAGCACTGCAGACCTACCTCAGCGTGCCGGTCGAAGCTGACTCGGCGCCCAACCCACGTACGTCGGCCTGAGACGGTCGGACGCTGATCATGTCCCGGTCGTTGCGAGCAGCCCCATGGTGAACCTGGCAGGCTTTGTCCATGACCAATCGTGAACCGAACCCGCCAACGGAAGCGAACACTCCCGCTGCGACGCATCTGGACCAGCGTCTGGCTGCTTGGACGCACATGTGGGCGCTCGCGGCAAGCGAAGTGCTTGCGGCAATGGAACGACCGCGCGAGGACAACGTGTCGTTCGGGCACCGGGACGCCTTGACGCTAGCGCTCGTTGATGCTTCTCACAACGTCATCCGCGGCGCGGAGAAGCTCCTACCCAACGAACACTCCCTCCTCCAGCAATTCAAGACGGAGCACCCGGAACTCACGCGGATACGCGACCGGTTCGAGCATTTCGACGAGTACGTTCGCGGTGTGGGCTGGCGCCAGGACCGGGAGGGGAAGCTCGGACTCGCAAACGACCTCACTAGCGCCGGCCTCGACTTCCTGTCCTCGTCAGGAGGAGGCCCCGAAGGGCACGTGCTCGAGGTCGAAGTGTTCGAGAACGAGGGTGGGAAGCTGGAATCGCGAACGTACTCGGTGCCTACGCGGACGCTCACGGTCGCAGTGCGCCAACTCGCCCGCAGCGCCCTCGACGCGGCAGGGTTGATCGACCAGAAGCACCTGGACCATTGCGAGATGTGCCAAAACCCTGGCCTGATCTGACTTTGCTGCTCGACCGGACCGCCATCAATGCGCCCACCTCGTCTGCCACCGCTCGAAAGACTCACGGATCCATGCCGAATCGTGAACGTAATCGCCCGGCCCGCCATGAGCGATCCAGGTGCGGTCGGGATCGGTGTAAACCAGGTCGAATCCGTGCAAGGATTGAAGCGCGTTCTCGACTATCGGATCTACCTGCTCGAAGCATTCTTCAACCCATGGCTTCGCCCACGCGTGCGCTTGCTCGCGTGTGATCACTCCACGAATCAGGTTGCCCCACTGGTGTTCCACTTCCGCTTTCGTCGGGGGGGTCATGTCAGGCTGACGTTCCTTTCCAGAACGAGGTCAGCTCACCGCTGATCTTCATTGGCGGGCTCCTCTCGAGGCGGGTCCGCGTGAGCCAGGCGAATGTGGCGCCGTGACGGGTCCACTTCGACGATCCTCACAGCGATCACGTCGCCGACGGCAAGGGGTCCGCGGTCGGTCTCGTCAAGCACTTGCCGCTCGAAACCGTCCTTGATGTGATCGAGCATGTCGCTGACGGCCTCGTTGAGCAGCAAACCTTCGAAGCCGTCCGCGCAGTCCTCGATGCGCACGACCACTCCGATCGGGAGCACCTTCGTCACCGGGCCGGTCACGATTTGACCGACTCGCTCAACGAACGCTTCCAAGGGGTTGCGTTCCGCGGCGCGCAGTGACAGTGCCACTCGTTCGCGCACCATGTCGACGTCGAGAATCTGTACGGTGACCTCCTGGCCGACTGCGACGATGTCGGTGGGGTGGTCAATGTGTCGCCAGGACAGTTCGGAAACGTTGATCTGGCCGATCACACCGCCGATGTCAACGAACGTGACCTGGAATGGTGGAATGTCGGTGACGGTCCCGGTGCAGACCTGGCCCCTGCGCAACGTCTTCAAGACAGCCCAGCGGCGGTCGCTCTCGGTCGGTTCGGTCCTCCACCGTGCCCGGAGCGCCCCGTCGTGGTCCGGGAGCACCGCGGTGAAGAGCGGCTGACGTGCAGCGCCATCGAACGATACAGCTGCAGCCTTGGCGGAGCGAATGAGCGCGGCAAGTTCACCGAACTCGGCGTCGTCGGCAGTGACGCCAGCGATCCGCCCGTCGTCGCGCTCCCAGACGAGGTCAGCCAAGCCTTCCTCGGGAAGTTCGTCAACGACCGCTGCAAGATCAGTGGACAGGTCTGGCCAGACCGTCAGCATCGCCCGCGGCGCGAGATGGGAACGCACCGAGTCCATCGTGTCTCGGGTAAGGCGGTGCCAGCGCGGAACGCCGGCGACGGCGGTTTCTTCGAGGATCGCGGTCTGTCCCATAGCGACTGACCATCGCAGCCGTGCCCAGAAATCATCGTCGGCGGGGCGTTGCTCGACGTCGTACTCGTCGAATTCAGCGTCGTAAGGTGAGGCGTCCAGCGGTTCGGGGAACAAGCCGAGTTCCCGCGTGCAGGCAAGGGCGTCTTCGCTGGGCGCGTGTGTGCTGATGTAGACGTACTGGTCCCAACCAACGTGGACAGTGAACCGGTCGTCGACTTCGAGGCGGCACCAGGCTCCTGTTTCGCGCAGCATCGCGCGAACCAGTTCCTGTGCAACGTCGAGTGTGACGTCCGCGCCGTCGTGGTAGCCGGTCAGGTCCGGCGGGAAGATTCCGACCAGGCCATGGCCTGGCGCCGCCGGTGCCGCACCGAAGCGGTTCGAACCGGCTACGGTCGGCTCCCGAATGGTGAGGCTGTCGATGCCGGCGTCTCCGGCGAAGGTGGCTACCGCCTGGAGGTACGCGGCTTCGACCGGGCCACGATCACTGTCAGTGTCCTCGGTGCCGACGTAGTGGCCTGATTCGTCACGGTCGGCAGGATCGTATTTGGTGACGCGGTAGATGTAAGGAGGCATTGGGTCGGTTCCGCTGCCACGCAAGCGGGTCGGCCGTGAGCGCTGCTTCGGCGATCTGTCGGGCGGACTCGGTGCGCAGCGACGCTCTCGAGTTCGCGATCCATTCCTCGGTCCGGTATCCGGAGTGCTGGTATTCGACCGCTTGAACGAGGCATTCGAGCTTGTCAGCATCGCTCGCGCAGCGCGCCTTTGGGGAGTCCTTCGCTTCGAACTCGGCGACGGTGCCAGCCAGGAACTCCGCGACCGCTACAGGCATGCCAGCCGTTTGGTCGGCGGTGATGGTCTCGGCGCTCGCCGCTTGGAGGTACTTCCGGCCGATGAAGGGAATGTCGCCGATACGAGTCTCAGCCGCATCGTGGAGAACGGCAAGCGCGGCTGCTCGGTTCGCGTCGGCGCCTTCGAGAGCTGCAAGCACCATGGCGATGACAGCAGTGCGATGGGAGTGTTCCGCCACCGATTCAGGATCCTGGACTTGGGTAAACAGCCAGCCTGCGCGGGGTATCCGTTTCAGGTTCCCTGCTTCGAAGAGGTAGCGGGCGATGCCGTCGAAGTCCGTCACTGGGCTCCTTTAAGTCAGGGAACTGGAGGTTGGGACCTATTGAACCGTGGGTGCCGCTGCGGCACAACCGGCTGGAAGCCGCGCCCAGCCGGAGCGGTGGCTGCAGTGGGGGCGGCCGGCAAGACTGTCAAGCGAACCCACCTACGTGTACTGCTCGTAGCCCACGTCATCGATCTCGTCCGTGTCGGTACCTACATTCGTTACTCCGGTCGAGGTCCGCGGCACTCGCATCTGACTGCGGGAGCGGCGCCGGTGCTCGGCAACGAAGGTGTAGCCGATGGGGAGTGGATCGTTTTTGGCGACCTGCCCGGCTTGTTTGGCCTCCTGATGCGCTCGCATCGCAGCGTCACTCGCTTGTTGTCCGGGCCGGAGCTTGCGCGTATGCCCGGAGACACCGGCATCGAACGCGGCACCGTCGCTGCCTCCATCGGCGTCGGCGGACCAGTCTTCGTATCGGTTGATCTGACAGCGCAGCAGAGCGGTTCGCGGTGATCCGTCGACGGGCGGGTAGGTGGTTGAACCGTCCTCGAGGCGGGATCCAGTGACTTCGGCAATCCGCTCCCAGTACAGCAGGTGCTGAATCCCGAGCGTGATCGTCCGGCGGTTGACCAGGCCGCCATGCAACGCATCGAGTTCGTCGCGAACGGTGTCCTCGTGAACGTAGACGAACCCGTCGACGTCCAGGTACCCGCGTTCGGTGAGTACGTGCTCGATGATGATGTCGGCGATGCGATCGGGCGCTAGGCGATCGATCCGGCCTTTGAGCCGTGCACGTTGCTGCTCGCGTGAGCTGGTCATGGGCCTATTGAACCGCAAAGTCGGTTCCGCCTCAATGGGTCGACAGCTCCTTGGCATCTCTGGAGCGGCCAGTCTTCGAAATCACGGCGTTTATGTTGACGAGCGGATACACAACAACTACAGATTGTTGTCTTGGCTGGCCTGTTGACGTGCACCGCGTGTCGAGCGAACATGCTGTCGCACCAGACCACAGCCGACAGGAAACTAGTCCCAGTACCGCTGTACTTCCGCCCATGGGTAGACCGTGCCCCCGTCGACGAGCGTCGGCGCCAGCGCTTCAGGGACCGACTTGAACACGACAGGCTGGAATTGGCCGTCACCTTCGGCAACCAAGTCGAAGTGGTCCCATTTGTAATGACTCCAGATGAAGTCCTTCTTCACCAGGAACTTTTGCACGTCGTCGAGTTCGGGCACGCCAACCTCGTGTTCGCACACGCCGTATCGGAAGTAGGTCCGGATGCGCAAGGGAAACATCGAGACATATGCAAGGGCCGTGAATCTGTTGTCGCCTGAGAACGCGGAGCTGCGCAGGCCCAGCACGATCGGTGACGGCGATCCGACGAACGGGCAATTAGGACTTAACGTTCGAATCGCGAAGGCAATCAGGGAAAACATGGTCCCATGGCAATGTCAGCATCTGTCGGGTTTTCGACACTAGAGTGTTTTTTAAAAAGCGCGACGACACTGACGGCACCCAGATAGGCCGTGACCAGGCCCCACGTCGAAGAGGTTGAAGAAACGGTGCCCAGCATGAACGGCAGAGCGGCCGTCAAGGCGCCGACGATCAGGGCACGGGATTCCATAAGCGGAGTCTAACTTCTGTCGGCGACAGTCCTCTACGGTCGCGACGTGTCAACTGCAAACTGCAGCGCACCGCCGTTAGCATCCGATGGATGACCGACCCGCGCAGCGCAGCGTTCGAACAAACCCCGGACGCCAAGACGATGGCGAAGCAACCGCGTCGTTGGATGCCGATGTCCCCGCGCAGCGTTGGCACCAGCCTCCGAGGCGCCAAGACGCAGGCGATCATCCCGCTGCGGGAGTGCGGCTGGGCAGCTGATCTTCAGGCCGGCGACAAGGTCGACTTGCGGGCGAAGAAGAACGCGCAGATCCGCTCGCTCCAGGTTGAGGTCGTTCGCGCCTGCCGACACGTTACAGCGGAAGAGATCCCGGCCTGCGGATCGAACGCCTCCCTCAGGCGAATCATCGCCGAGACGATGTCGTCGTTCGAGGCGAACTGGGCCGTGCGCACAGGCGCCGATCTCGTTGCCAGTCTTCGGGTCCCAGGGTCCACTGCCCGCAGCCGAAGGTTCGCGATCGTCTCGCCGCGTGCGATGGCGTAGATGACGTTCCAGGCGCGGAGCGCTTCGGGCAGGAAGTCGCGAGGCGCGGTCATCGTGGACAAGCCCTCGTGGTGGAGCGACAGGTAGACGATGAGGCGGTCGAACCGCCCCGGGTAGGGCAGTTCGGTACCGGTCCAGATGGTGACCGGGTTCGGCCGCCAGCGAGTCAAGCACCCCTGCATCGAGGCCGAGGTCGCTTTCGGTGACAGCGGTGATTTCCTCGTTCAACGCCACCGTGGCGCGGGGGTGGGCGTCGCGTCCCCGTTGCGCGAGGAAGCCTCCGCATAGAACCGCGGTCGAGCGCAGGCCGTAGGCGGTAGGTTCGAAGGCGACGATGCGCTGGATCGTGCTTTACTGGACTTTGTGGACCATACTCCTTGCGGAATGCTGCAGACAACACACCCGGCGCACAGGACACTTCAGTTGTTACTGTTCGGCGCGAGATCGTCCTCCGCCTCGCTGACCGAACTCGTTCGGGGTAGCGAAGTGGGAACATCCCGCGATCAGTCTGAAAGATTCATTCCTGGATGCTAGCAAAATATTGCGTGTCAATATTGTCCGCGCACTCCATCTTCATTGCTTTCGCAAGAATGGAAGATAGCCTAGATTCTTGATCCGGGTGAAGCTTCCAATAGCTTCTTGAGATCATCCCAACACTTTGAAGAAGGTCGCCAGGATACATGTCACCTTCCACGCAGGGACAGATTTCAAGACGATCAAGCGCAATGCCAACAAGCCAAGGAAGACCCATTTCCTGACCGATAAGCATTCGAAGCCCTTCAATAGAAAGCCTCGATATAGGAACATACCTCAGTTGATGCGATCTCCTTATCAGATAAGTAGAATCATCCGCTGCATTACCCCAATCATCACCTTCAAGCTCCGTAAGTGTTTTGTCCATGTCTCCCATAATTCACCTATCTTCGAAGGAAGTAGGCCAACTGTCTCTCGCTCATGCCGAGGTACGCCCGAGTTCGGTCATAGAGCCTGCTTGCCCGGGACAGGTCCGCATAGAGACCTGCTCGATCTGAGTCTGAGTGACTCATACCGCCAAGATCCCGCTTGATTCGCTTGATGAGCGCCTTCAGTCCCTTCATCGCCTCCCAGACTTCGCGGACGTGATTCCAGGCTCTTCCGTTTCTCTTCAAGCCAACTATTCCCCCACGCACCTCGATTTTAACTGCCTGAAGATCACGAAGCGTAAGGTGCTGCGCATAGCCATCGATCCTCGATGAGAATCGCGTGGGGCAATTATGAACAAGGGTATCGTTTGAACCATTGGTGACGTAGAAGGTGTGCGCACCTGCGACGGTGAGGTTGCGGGTGTTGGTTGTGTCGGTGTGGTAGGTGACGGCGGTGATTTGCGTCCAGGTGCCGTCGCTGGTGCGGAGCCAAGCGCCGATGGTAAGGTCGCGCGCTAGTGTCCACTGGGCAGAGTCGCCGATCCAGAGCTCGGTGCCTGCCGGGGCGGCCCAGTAGGCGTGTCCGGCGGTGGCGGTGATGGTGTTGCCGTCCTGGGCAAATTCTTCTGAGTTGTCTGAGGTATTGGTTTGTGCGCCATCCTCATTGACGGCTTCTGGGCTGCTGTCGGAGCCGCCTTCGAACGGTGGCGCGTTGCTGGCTTTGTCGGACAAGCCGATGGTGACCAGTTCACGTTCGGTCTCGGCGGTCGCCTTGATTCCTGAGACTTCAGCCGCACCGGTCTCGCCGGTGGTCATGTCGGTAGCGACGACTTCGTCGCCGACATGCACTTCCTCGATCGGCTTGGTGCTGTCGTCAGCCATGACAACCTGGGTGCCAGGTATGAAGCTGTTGCAGCCACCGTTTCGGGGTGCATCATCGGCAGCTTCTGCGGCATCGTCGGCCTTGTTCGTTCCGTTCTCGGCGGCTTCATCGCTGCCCCCGAAGAACTTCTTGATCTGGCTCGGTTTCAGATATTTGGAGAGGATCCGCTGAAGAACCTTCCCTAGCCCGTACCCGATGAGACCCGCGATTGCGCCTTCGAGGGCGGCTGCGGCGATCTCTTCTCCGGACTTGCCCTGCCACCAGGCGATGAGTGCACCTGTAAGTGCGCCTGCGGCGATAGAGCAGATCTTCGCCATCTTGATCGCGGCGATGCAGGCGGCGCCGACGGCTGTCTCGATCGCGAACGCCGCGATCTCCCAGCGGTTCTCGTAGGCCCATTCGGTGGTCGCGTCCCACGCGGTGGCGACGGCGTTCGTGGTCGATTCGTAGACGCTCTCGGCGGTATCGGCGACCTTGTCGATGCCGTCAGAGACCCCGGACTTGATGTCGTCCCAACTTGGCCACATACCCGTCGAGTCCGAATAGAGGACCGGGTTGTTCATGGCATAGGCATACCCGTTGAGCTGCTGGGGGTTCGAGACTTCGGCGATGAGGTCCCGGCTGAGGAAGCGTCCGGTCTCCGCGAGGTACTCGCGGGCGCCGATGGTAGTGAAGCCGGTCGAGTCGTTCTCGGTGCCGCCGACGAAGCCCTTTTGCCCGGGGAAGGAGCTCGCGGTGTCTCGGGCGACGCCGAAGGAATCGTAGCGGCGGACCTGCACATCGAGTGAAACGGCGTTCACCGACCACGAGGCGGTACCGTGGTGGTCGGATCCGATCCAGTGCAGGGCGGTCTGGCCTTCCCGGACTGCGATGGTCTGGCCGTAGTGCTCGTAGTAGCGGGTGGCGGTGACCGCGCCGTTCTTGCCGGTGATCTCCATGCCTGCGACGTAGGCGGTCACAGAACCGTCCGGATCAGACCGGAATAGGCGCTCGCCGGCGGCGGTGTCAATGAACTTGGTAATCTCCTCGCCTTCGGAGGCTTCCTTGATGCGGTCGCGCTGATCCCATTTGAGGGTTTGCAGGTTGCCGTCGCGGCTGATCGAACTGGTGTTGCCCGCCTCGTCATATATGAATTCCACCTGGCCTGTCCGCGCGCCGGTGGTGACGACTTCTTGTAGCTGGTGGGCCTTCCCCGGCTTGTACCCGTACGTGTGGGTGACCTCGCCAGCGGTTGTCCACTCGGTCAAGCTGGTGCGGTTGCCGGTCTTGTCGTAGGTGTAGGCGCGGCCGTAGCCGTTGAGGCCGCCGATCTCGGCTTCATCAACTGAGGCCGCGCATTCGCCGGTGCCAGCTTGGGTCCAGGCTTCGGTGAGCCGTTTGAGGTAGTCGTATTCGAAGCACTGCGTCTCGGGATCGACTTGGGTGTGGCTGTTCGCATCGGTGATCGAGGTGATGTTCCCCGCCGGGTTGTACTCGTAAGAGAGAGCAGCGAGGGTGTCGGTCGGTTCGGTGCTGTAGGAGTCCTTGTCGAAGAAGTAGTCCGAGAGGCGCCCGGTGCCTTCTTCATAGATCCAGGTCTGCCAGACCTGCCCCTCGACATTCGAATTGTCTGTGGGGTCGCCAAGCTTGCGCTGCATGAGCTGCGTGTACGGGGAGTACAGCGCTTCTTTGAGGTAGACGTTGGTGGTGCTGTAGAAGGTGCCGTAGATTTCCTTGACGCCGCCGAGTGCGTCGTACTTGTAGTAGATGATCTCCTCGTTCAGGCCTCCGACCGCGGGGACGGTCATCATCGAGATCGACCCGTCGACCGCGTACGAGAGCGTCCGCGAATACGACTTGTTCGCCAGTGTCCCGGCTGTCGAGGGCAGCGTCCAGGTCTGCGACAGCGGCTGGCCGCCGGAGCTGTACCGCGAGGTCTGCGTCGTCCACGGCTGATCGTCGACATACCGGGTGCTCTTGTAGGGGTGCCCGATGCCCTTGGTCGCGAGGTCGTAGGTGAAGGTCGCCTCGAGTTTCCCGGCGGCGTCGGTGATCTGGGTCTGGCGGCCGATCGCGTCGTAGGCGAAGCGCCGTTCGGTCTCGTTTTCGTCGACGGTGGCGATCACCTGCCCGGCCTTGTCGTAGGACATGGTGGTGGTGCCGGTGTCGGGGTCAGTCACCGAGGACAGGCGGCCCTGGACGTCGTAGTCGTAGGTCCACTGGTTTCCGACCGGGTCGGTCACTGAGGCGATCGCGCCGGACGGCTCGTACGTGTACTTCGTGGCATCGAATTCGCCGGTCGCGTCGGCGCCGTGGTACTGGCGCAACTCGACCGCTTGGCCGCGGGCGTCGGCGAGGACGCTCGTCGGCGTGTCTCCGGCAGGGGGGATGGTGGTCTGCTGGAGATAGCCGTCGATGCTGCCGTAGAGGGTCTGGGTGGACCACTGTTCGGCGCCTTTGACCTTGAAGGTCGCTTCGACCGTCCGGCCGGCACCGTCATAGGTGAACTGCGTTCGTGAGACGTCGCTGGACTCGCTGAATGCGACGAGTGTGCCGGTCGCGCCCGACTCGTTGTTGAACGTGCCGCCTGATTCGAAGGTGACCAGGCCGCGGGAGTCGAACTCGGCTTGGGTGAGCAGACGCCCGCCGTAGGTGTCGGTCTGGGTCTGGCGCTGCCGCAGGAGTCCGTCGAAGATCTTGACCGACTTGACGTACGTGCCGGTCGCGGTGATCGTCTCTGTCGTGACCGTGGTCGGTGCGGTCTGGGAGATCGCGTAGGTGAAGACGAGGCTGGCTTTCTGTGTGGCCTTGGCCCGCCCGGGCAGCCACACACCGGTCTGGAATCCGAGGGGGTTGTAGCCCACTTGCGTGAGGATGCCGTTGGGGTCGGTGATCGACACCGGTTCCCCCCACGCCGGTTCCAGGGCTGTGGTCACCTTGTGGCCCAGCGGGTTCGTGACCACGGTCTGGGTCAGCGGTCCGGTCGCGGGAGTGTACGCGGTGGTCGTGGTCTTGCCGAGCGCGTTGGTGTCGCTGGCGATGCGGCCGAGGTCGTCGTAGGTGTGCTGTTCGGACATCTCGTATTTGGGCGTGGTGTCGTCCCAGCCGACGAGGGTGTCGATCTGCGTCAGGCGGCCTTTGTCGGGCGCGGCGGTGTTCGACGTAGCGTGGTCGTAGTAGTAGAGGTCGTCCGAGATGACGTCGCCCGGTGCAGGGCTTCCGGTGTCGCAGGGGACGCTGAGCGTCTGCGTCCGGCTTGGCAGGTCGACCATATTCTTGGTCGTGTTCTCGGCGTACCAGGTCTTGGCGCACAGTTCGTCCCCGTCAACGCCAGATACACCGAGGTCCTCCACGAGGTAGGGGCGGCCTCGATCGTCGTAGGTGGTGTGGCTCTCGACGGTCTGCCAGGCGGAACCGGTGAGCCAGGTGCTGGTGCGCTGCACTTCAGGTGCGATCTTCCAGGCTTTGAGTCTGCCGCCGTCATGGGTGCGGCTGGCGGTCTGCTTGGTCCAGTACTCGACCACTGTCGATTGGATGGCCTGTGTGCCGTTGTAGCCCAGGGTCTCCAGTGTGGTGCCGGCGAGTGCTTCATGGTCGGTGTGCGTCTTGCCGCGCGAGTCGGTGACGGCCACTGCGCGTTTGGAGCCATCGGACCGGGGTTGGTTGTTCATGCCGCGCAGGAATCGTGTGCTGGAGCGCAGCTGGTTGCCGTCGGCGGGGTCGCCGACCAGGGTCGTCACGAGCGAGTAGCCGCGCCACTGGTTGTAGGTGCGGTACTTGTCATCGTTGAATTCCGAGTCGTCCCAGGCCCACAGGGCGCTAGTGCCGGCACCGGCGTTGGAGTACTGGTAGGTGGTCCATACGGTGTCGCCGCCGCCGACAGCGGGGCTTTGGCCGATCGAGTCGACCACGTACTTGTGGAAGTACTCCTTCTGCGGTTCCTCGAGGCCTTCCGGGGTGTACCAGACCGGGAAGCAGCGGCGGGCGTTGCTGTCCTCGGCTCCGGGGAGGTTGCCTGCGGCGCAGTCAGGACTGGAGTAGTTGATGCTGGTCACGCCGCCGGACTCGGACTTGATCGCGGATAGGCGGGGGCGTGCGATATTTGGGTTGGAGCCGACGTCGACGCGGTTGGCCAGGAATGTAGCGCCGAATTCGGTCGCCGGGAGCGTCAGGGTGCCGCCGATCTTCCCTGTGTGCTGGATTGAGGCGAGCCAGAGGACCGCATTGGCGGCGGTGCCGTTGTGCTTGAACTCGTGGACGAGGCTCCAGGAGTCGACGTCTTTCCAGCCGGTGCCATCGGCGATCTTCGTGGTGATCCCGGTCAGTCGTTTGGAGGCGTAGAAGCTCGGTCCCAGCGCCCAGCAAGGGGTGGTGTCGCAGGCGAGGTCCCAGGGGGTGTCGGGCCAGTTCGCGGTGATGGGCTTGCCCGCGGTGTCGCGGCAGTTGGAGAGGCACCGGTCGCCGAGGGTGAATTCGACGCGTCCGGTGGCCACGCCGGCGCGGATGCCGTAGTCGATGCGCTCGAGGTAGCCCCAGCGGGTGTATGAGGCGAGCTTCTCGGGGTTGAACGCGGCCGCGTACTTTCCGGTCTCGGTCGTGTAGGTCAGGTGGGTCTCGTTGCCGGAGGTGTCGACGATTCGGTCGAGCATCCACCGGAAGCCCTGATCGCATGAGGAGCCGGCGAAGTCGTCGGCCTTGTAGCAAGGTTCACCGGAGTGGTTGCCAAACACCGGGATCGTCCACCGCGACTTCGCGTCGTCCGCGCGCCCAGCGAAAAAGTACTGGGTGCCGTCGGTAGTGGTGACCTTCCAGTGCTCGGTGGACGCCGCCGATGCAGTGGCTGAACTGCCGAGCAGTTCCACTTTCCAGCCGTTGTCGTTCGTCATCGTCCACGCGCCGGTCTCGGCGTCCTTGATCAGGGACGCGTTGACGCCGGCGAGCGAGAGCGTGAACGCCTCTGATTTGCCTTTCCAGCACAGGTCGCCGGAGGGCCATTCGGCGTTGTTCGCGTCTTCCGCGTCGTCGCCGCAGGCAGTGTAGGTCCGCTCGATAAGGCCGGGCTGGAATTCCCAGCCGTCGCCGATCCATGATGCCTGGTTGTTGGTCGCCGAGGTCGCGCCGTCGTGAGAGGCGGAGGAGTACGACAGGCCCACGTCGGGGAGCGGCCCGGTCGCGGGCGGCAGCGTGATCGGGTAGGCGTACTCGAAGGAGCCCGCGCCGGTCCCGGAGGTCCACGAGCCCGCGGCCGAGAGGTCGGTCGCGGTCCAGTTCCCGGTGTTGCCGTTGGTTGAGGGCAGCACCGCCACGGTTGCCGAAGCTGAGGACGAACTGCTCTGCGCCGAACCCTCATCGGTAGTACCGATCGAATACGTCGCCCCGCTAGTGCGAACATATCCGCCGCCAGCGGTGGTGTCGCTGCCTTCGAGCAGGTCGGCGGTGCTCACGCTCGCCCTGAGTGTCTGCTCGTCGCTGTCGTCGCTCATCGCCTGCAGCGGGATCAGTTGGCATTCGGCGGAGAGGCCGGATGCAGATGCGCAGGCGGGCACCACGACGAGGTCGAGTCGGCTCACCCAGTCGCCGCCGAAGCGGTCCGCGGCGGCAGCGTAGTCGATGGCGAAACTTAGTTCGTCCGCACCGATGGGAACCTCGACAGTGAACGCCAGGCCGCGATCGCCCAAGGCCAGCCCAGCGTCTTCCGCCGCAGCAACCTCAACGGTCGTGATGTCGCCACCGACGTCGCTGGCGCCCTCAGCGGTGATCGAGGTGCTGGTGTCGATTGCCAAGGCCTGCACTGCGTCCACGTCGAGCCCAGCAGTCCCGTCGCCGGGCGGCGCCCAGTTGGCGGCGTCGTCCGAGAACGGACTCTCGCCGTTGCCAACCGTCTCCACATCAGCCGAGCTGAACTGCTGTACTTCCTGGTCAGGAGTTTGCAACTGCGCAAGCGCCGGTGCAGCCACCATGAGCGACCCGATCAAGGCCGCCATGGCCAAACCCGACGCAGCCCTGAGCGGAGAAACCCGGCGCTCCGCAGTTCGCGAGCATATTTGGAGTCCGTAACTACTCGTCATAGCAGTCCAGGTTTCCTTCTCTGGTGAGGTCCCGCCCAAGCGTCGAGATCGTGGTGTCGGTGACCATGCCCTGCCAGATAGCGACATCGTCGAGTGCTCCGATGAGACCGTTCTGAACTGTGCCGTCGGTATTGCCTTCGGCGCCGATCGTCACCGCCCCGGTCGCGGCGGGAAGCACCACACCCGTTTGCGTCGCCACAGTCAGCGCGTACTTGTCTTCGGCGTCAGGCCCCTCGGCGTACAGCCGGAGCTCGTTCTTCGGCATGTCGTACACGCCGACCAGGTAGGTCCACTCGTTGACTTTTGGTGTCGTCGTAGACCGGACAATCTTCCAGCCGTTAGTACCTGACGGTGGCGCTGCGAATTCGAACGCGTTGTTGGCCGCGGAGTACTTCAAGGTGATGACGCCGCGACTGGCACCGGTCACACTGACCATCACCTGGTCGCGGGACAGGTCGTCAAGGCGCACCCACGCCTTGATCGAGAACGATTCGTCGGTGGCAACGATCGAAGACTTATTCGTCTGCGCCCAATTGGTCCCATCGAAACCCAACGCGGTGGGATTATGGCAAGTCCATCCAGCGCTCGGAAGGACTGATTCAGGAATGATCAAGTCGTTGCCCTTGCGTGACCCGTCGTATCCAGCAGCACCCTCGACGAAGTCCCACGCGCCGACGCGCTCGTCTGGGCGGACCCCCATCAACGCTGCTAGGTGCGTCTGGTCAATCGCCCCGCGCCAGATGGTCACGTCGTAGAGGTAGCCGTCCATGTGACCGTTGAGCACATCGCTCTCGATACCGTGCTTGCAGCCGACCAGTGTCGGACCTTCCGCACGCCACAGATCCTGCGGAAGCGTGCGCGTCGAGGAGAGGACGCCGTTGAGATACACGCTCATCGTTCCCGCGGCGGCATCGTAGACCCCAGCGACGTGGTACCACGTGCCTGCCAGCAGCGGCGACTCCAACGGGGTCTTCCGCTCCCACACGGCGGGATTCGTCGTCGAGCCGGGAATCTCTGCGGTGTCGGCCGAGGTGAGCCGGAACTGCACCTGATTCGTCGCTAGCCGTCGCAACACCATCGCATTGTTGTTCGTGCCCGTGAGTGCGGCGATGACGTCCTCTTGCCCGCTGGTGTCGAACTTGACCCAGGACGCGATGCTGACTGACCGGTCGGTGGAAACGACCGGTTCCGCATACTCGAGGCAGGTTTCGCCGTCCAGTTCGACTGCTCCCGAAGGACGGTTGTAGGCGTCTGGCCCGACCGGGATGCCCTCCGGCAGCGGGAGCGTCCGCCCGTATCCGGAATCATCTTTGCCTTGGTCCTTGAAAGTCCACCGGGCCTGCAATTTCGCGGTCGGAAGGTCGGTCATCGCCGCTTGGACCTGCTCGGGCGTGAGGACGCCCTGCCAGAGGCCGACATTGTCGACACTTCCCTCCAGTCGGTGCCAGGGGTTGCCGCCGATCGTGCTGGCGCAACCGACCACCGCCGGGCCCTTCGCATTCCACGGCTTGAAGGCGATCACCCGCTCCGCGTCGAGCACACCGTTGACGTACAGGCGCATGACACCGCCCTCGGGGTCCATGGTGGCGGCCAAGTGTGTCCATGTACCGAACTCCGCGGTGCTGTTCGAGCGCAGACTCTGGAAGGTCGTCGATGTAGCGTCGTACTGCGGCGTGGTGAAGTTCCACTTGTTCTCGGCGCGAATGAATTCGAGGTAGAAGCCGGGCCGGACATTGCCGACCTGCGTCACGATCGCGGGGTTGGTGCCGCCCCCTTCGGTTACATACGTCCAAGCTGCGATGGAATAGGCCGCACTTGTATCGATCGGCGCGCGATTGTTGGGCAGTGCCGAGGTGAGACAGGTCGATCCATCGAGGGTCGCGGCACCCGCCGTTCGGCCATCCGCATCAGGGCCGAAGCCACTGCCCAGTGGCATGTCGGCGTTCAAGTTGTACTGGTGTCCCGTGTCGTCGAACGTGTCGCCTTCAAACCGCCAGGCGGCTATCGGCGTGGTCGGGATGTCGTTGCCGGCGAAGAAGGTGTACACCGTTTCGCCCGAAGGGTTGCCCGCGCGGTCACGTGCCTGGACATGCAACACATGCCTTCCGGCCTTCAAGCCGCCTTCGCTATCGAGTACTTCCGTCATGGGGATTGCCGCAGTCCCAGAAGCCGTGGCTGAAACGGTGCGGTTGTCGTACACCCCATCGGTCCACGCGTATTCGAAATGGGAAAGCCCCGAGGAGACGGTGTTGACGACTTTGTCGGTGGAAGACACTGTCAGTGCTAGCTCGGCGCCGACGCTGTACGGTCGCTCTGCCGAGGGCGTGACCACCGGGTCTGTTGGAGCGGTGCCGTCGAGGATGAACCGGCACGCGACCGTCCAGTCCGAGGCCACAGCACTGTTAGTGGCACTGATCCCTCGCGCATGCCAGTGGTAGTGGCCGTCGGGCAGATCCGATGCGGGAGACTTGGACTGCCGAAAGTTCGGTGCGAGCCCAGCCGAGGTGTACTCCATCAGGATCACATCGTCGGACGACCTCCGCAGGCGCGCCGCCCACTTCACGCTGGAGTCTTTTGTGGAGATGACCGCGCTCATCTCCGGAGTCTTGTCAGTGACCCACGGGGCTTTCGCCACCGTTGATTCGCACCTCTTGCCGCTGATCTGCGCTTCCTTGGGCATGTACGGGCTCACGTCGTAGACGATGTCGAGCTGCGCGGAGTCTCCGTCCCACCGGTCCCATTGGGCCAAGTCAGGGGAGGGCGTCTCGTCGGCTGCCCGGAGCCCGAGGGTGATGTTGGCCCACGAGCCCGCTTCGGCATTGGCGATCTGGCCGCTCACATTGAAATCGACGTATCCTGATCCTCCACTGCAGTCAAATCCGCGTTTGGCGGTGGAGATGGTCGCCGTCTCGTTCGCGTTCCAGCTAGGCTGGTTGTTCCAGGTGGTGCTACTGCCATAGAGGCCGGTCAACCAGATTTTGGCGGTGCCGTTGTTGCAGTCGGCGGAGTGACGCTGGATGATCTTGAACGTGGCCGAACGCGCAATCCTATAGCTGTCCTCGGTGATGGTGCCCGTATCCATCCGGAAGAAGGACCTGACACGGTACTCGTCGGTCGTGCACGTCAGAACCGACCAGTCGTCGCAAGTCTGCCCTGAACCGACGGTGCCCTGGTCACCAGTCTCGCGGAAGAAGTAGTTGTTCGAATTGTTCTTACCCTGGTAGAAGTCATCGCCAGCTACATCGGACCGCGAGACGACCATGCCCCAGCCGCCGTCGTCGATGCCACCGTCGAAGTCGGGATCGATGACAACGGGGTACCGTGTGTCCTCGCCTCGCAGCAGCCCCAGGTCTGGTTCCAAGACCACAGCCTCATCGGTCGCCGTCACCGCGACCGCCGCGACTTCCTGGTCCGCACCGGCCGAGGCATCGGTAGCGGCAGTAAGGTCAGGGACGATATCGGCTTCGTCGTGACCGACCGGCGCCTCCCACATCTGCGCCGGACCAGACTCAAGCACCGGCTCGCCGGCGACGGCTACCTCAACCAGACCGGTCTCATTCGTGGAGAACGTCGCACCGCCGACCGCATCAACGCCGAGCTCGATCGCATCGAGCGCGGGATTGGCCGCAGCCGCGGCATCGGCAACTACGAAGTCATACCGGAATCCTTGAGCAGTGGCCTCAACCACCAGGTCGACCCCGGAATAGACCTCATCGTAGATCGCACTCGGGCCATCCAGGACCGGCTCGGGAAGCGCCGTAGGCCAGTTCAACGCGAACAGCCCTTCAGCCCCATAGTCAACCGTGACCAGCGGGGCGGTCCCGCCCGCGGAGAACGCCATATCCTCAGTCGTATTGACCGGCTGAATCGACCCGTCCTCGGCAACCTCAAGGGTGGTCGCGATCGGCGCCCACTCGCCCGCCTCGTTCTCAGCCCGCACCGGCACCACGCCGAGCTCAGCGCGCAACTCCCCCGACGGCAGCGCGTACACCTCACCGAACTCATTGCGCTGGTCGATCACTTCCACGGTCTGGTCACATGCCGCAGCAACCACAATCGCGGCGAGTTCACCCTCAACTGCGTTCTCAGCTCCCGGAGCGATCGGGCAGGACTCCAGCGATTCCTGCGCGGCCCCCGGCACCGACAAGCCAGTCAGTCCAATAGCTACTGCGGCAGCTACGACCAGGGCACGGGCAGCTCGAGCCCGACTCCAGTGCAGACGGGTGAGGGGAACAGGCCGGCCGCCGGAAGGGGTGCGGCTGCTAGCCCACAAGAGAGGCTTGGGGTTCACGGAGGGGTCGCTTTCAATTATGAGTGGGGGCAAGCAAGCAGTCGAACACCGACCGCAACGGTACGGAAAGTTATCGGTTGCCGAACCATCCTGTCAAGACCGGTCCCATCCATAACACCATCACCAAAAAGGACAAATCATATCGATCGTCGAACGCGAATCCCGTCAAAGTTTCCAACCACAACAACCGTCGACAACCCCCGGCATCGGTGTATGACCAGGCTGACACCGCGATCATCCGAATCCTGACCAGTGACTCCGCCCCCCGGCACCGCTTGACGCCTAGAATCGTCACAGTTCGATAACAAGGCATTCTGACCGTGCTCACGTGGCGGTAGACGGCAATGCGGTGAGGGCCGCTGAAAGGCTGCGCTGCAACAGGACTGGGCTCAGTAGAGCTCCCAGTCGCCGACACGCCGACACTGAATGTCGAATCGACGCTTCCCGGGCCGCTCATCGTGACCTGAGGACGTCCGATGCCAACGCTCATCGGCGCCGCGTAGGAAGCCCAAGGACCGCGTGCCCGAGGCCTGTCTGGACGTCCAGGAGCGACAGGCCAGGGTCACGGGCCGTGCGTTTTCCGGCGGTGTGTCGGAAGTCGTGCATGGTCCAGTTGGTGCCGAGCTTCGCGTTGGCACGACGCAGAATCGCGCGCAGCGCGTCGTAGTTCAACGGCTGTCGTTTCCCGCCGGTTCGATAGAGGGTCTGCCAGACGGGGGCGGTTGCACCGATGGGGCCAATATCATTGAGGTACAGGCGAAGTCAGACGATCGCCTCGGGGCTGACCGGGAGCCACTGCTCCGCACGAGAGCCCTTCCGGATCACGCGAATGAGCTGGCTGCCCCAGTCTATGTCGGTACTGACGGAGACAATCGCCCGGTCCCGGTTCGAACCGAGCTCCTTGAACAGCCTTTTCCACTCGTCGTCGGGCATCATCCGCGGCTTCCGCTTGGGCAGGCGCGGATTATATCGAAGACGTCCCAGATCGGAACGGCTGCAACGGATTGTGGCGCGCATTCGCGCGCGATCCGCCCCTGCCGAGCTCACGAACGACCGGATTGAACATCGGACCTTCACCGCGTTCGATCCAGTAGTCGTAGAAGCTCCGCAGGACAGCGTTCGAGTGCCGGATCGTTGCGGGCTTGTACTTGTCATCGAGATAGGTCTTGCGCGTGATCGGATTGACGGTCCCAGCCGTCCTTGCCGACTGCTTCCTCACTGCCGCAATAGGCTTCGCGGCCTGCCTGAACCAGAGCACGAAATCTCGGACCTCAGCGGAAGTGACGTGATCCCAGGCGACGCCGACGGCGAGAAGAAACCGCCACCACCGCAGCAAGTCCATCGCATAGCTGCGAACCGAGCCCGCTGAGTTACCGCGGGCCGTGAAGTCCTGCAGGAACGTCTGCACGGGTGTCACCGGCTCACCCAAGCCGTCTCGGAGGACCCAAGGCACTACACCCTCATCCTTGACGACCTGGCCCCACAACGGCAGCCGGATGACTTCGATCTTCCTTGAATCAGCATCTACCGAGCCGACGGTGCTACCTCACTGCAACACGCCGAGGATTTCTCTGAAAGTCCGCTCAACATATCGGATCTCGACGGTGACCGGCTCGGCCAGCTCGCTCGGGAGGCCGAGGAGGTCGCCGACCACATGCGACACGTCTTCACCGGTGGAGCCGTCGCCGCGGGTCACGAGCTGCACCAGCCGCCCCTCGCGGTAGCGGGCGGCGAGAGCGACACCGTCGAGCTTGGGTTCGACCACCCATCCGGCCACGTCGCGGCCGCCGATGCGGCGCTGGAGGGACGCCTCCCAGTCGGCCAGCTGCTCGGCCGAGAACACGTTCCCGAGGCTGAGCATGCGCACCAGGTGCGGCACGTCGCCGGTCGCGACGCCGGCGGCGACCTCGCGCGTGGGCGAGTCGGCGGCGACCTCGTCGGGGTGCTCGGCCTCCCATGCGGTGATGCCGCGCAGGAGCCGGTCGTAGTCGTCATCGTCCATACCGGACTCGCCGGAGCCGTAGTAGGCCTCCGCGGCGGTACGGGCCGCAGCGACCGCAGCAAGGTAGTCGGATTCAGTGTCGATGGTGACGGCAGGTGCCGCAGGGATCGTTGTCATGCACTCATATTGCCATGCGGGTACGACACTTTCCTCTCACTGACCAGCGCGAACACGTGATCCGAAGATCCGCGGTCGCACTGTCGGACTACGGTGTGGGCCATGCTGTTGACATATGGCGGGGACACCGCCTCCGACGCCGCCGTGCTCCGCACCGGCGGCGTCCCCCTCACCCCGGACGGATTCGACTGGCCTCTCTGCAGCGAGTGCGACGGCGCCATACAGTTCCTGGCGCATCTGCCCGTTGAGGACGGTTCGGTGGCGGTGTTCTTCTGCCAGAACGACCCAGGGATGTGCGACGACTGGGATGCGACCTCCGGCGGCAACCGGGCGTTCCTGTTCACCGGCGACCTGGCGCCGGCGGCGGTCCCGGCGGAAGGCGAAACCCTCCTCGGCGCGGCCACCGCGCTGCGTCCCGTCGCCCGTGACGCGTCCGCCGAGGAGTCGGCGCTGGGGCGACTGGGCGGCGAACCGGAGTGGCTGCAGAACGACGAGACGCCCTCCTGCCCTCGATGCGCCGCCCCCATGGCGTTCACCGCGTCCCTCGAGGAGGGGCGGGACCACGCCACCGCGGCGAACTTCGGAGGCGCCGGCCGCGCGTACGTCTTCACGTGCCGCCCCTGCACCGAAGCCGCGTTCCTCTGGCAGTGCTGACCCCCCGCGGTGCCGGTCGGGTCGACGGCGGCCCGCTTCACCGCGCGGGAGGGGTGTCCTCTTCTTCGAGGGTGTCGTAGAGGTCGTCGGGGTCGATCTGCGCGCGGTAGCGGAACATGAGCGAGACCTCGCTCCCGAACGAGCCGAGCGTGTCCGAGGGGTCGGTGACGAACTTCGGCTCCGCCCACTGCTGGGCGATCACGGCCGCGGGCCGGCCGTTGACTTCCAGGAGCCAGGTCGCGCGCCCGCTCGCGATCGTGGCGAGGAACCGCCGCTGCCGCAGGTAGGCGACCGCTTCGGCGATCGTGCTCGACTCCGGCAGGTCGATCGTCTCGGCGTGCGGGTAGACGTCGTCGCCCATGGCGACACTCGATCGGTCCACGTTGACGTTCATCGGCGGCCCTCCTCGGCTCCCCACCGATTCTGCCCGCCCGACCGCCTCCGCGGCTCGCCAATCCGGGAGCGGGGCCGCGGATGGCACTGCGGCGGCGCTCGCGGCGGCGCAATCGCCTGCGTCGCGCGGCCGATTCAGTAGGGTGGCGCTGTGGTGAATGAATCGATGCGGCAGAACTGGTCCGAAGGCGCTTCAGGATGGGTGGCGAACGAGGCGGTCTTCGACGCCGTGTTCGCGCCGGTCACCGCGGCGATCATCGCCAGGGCCGCACCGGCGTCCGGGCACCGGGTGCTCGACGTCGGCTGCGGGAGCGGGACGCTCCTGGCCGAGTGCGCCGCGGCAGGGGCCGCAGTGGTCGGCGTCGACATCGCCGAGGGCATGGCCGCGGCGGCGCGCCGCCGCGTCCCGGAGGCGACCGTGCTCGTCGCGGACGCGCAGACGACCGATCTGCTCGACGCGGCCCCGGGCGCGCCGTTCGACCGGATCGTCTCGCGGTTCGGCGTCATGTTCTTCGAGGACCCGGTGGCCGCCTTCGCGAACCTCCGCAGCGCCGCCGCTCCAGGTGGGCGGCTCGTGTTCGCCTGCTGGCGAAGCGAAGCGGAGAACCCGATCTTCCGCACCGGGACGACGGTCCTCATGGACCGGCTCGACCCGGAGCCGGAGCCGTCCGATCCGGGGGCGCCCGGCCCGACGGCGTTCGCCGACCGCGACCGCCTCGACGCGGTGCTCGCCGGGTCCGGGTGGGACCCGGTCCGGATCGACCCGTTCGACTACGTGCACGACTTCGGCTTCAACGGCACCGACGGCGTCGAAGAGCGGCTCTCGATGATCGTGAGCGGCGGCACCGGCCGCCACGCCCGGGAGCAGCTGGTGCCGCGCATCGGCGCCGCAGGCTGGGAGTCCGTGCTAGATGAGGTCCGCGCCGAACTCCGCCGCCACCTCGTCGACGGCGTCCTGCGGCTCGCCGGATCGGTCTGGCTCGTCACCGCCGAATCGGCCGCGTAAACGCCCGGCACCCTGGAACGGGGAGCCGGTGAGGCGTCCGGCGGCACCGGACGCCAAATCGAGTCCCCAAAATCCAACGAAAGTATTGACAATCGCAAATATTCAGATGGATCATAGTTTTACTGGTTGATCCAACAAACTTCCCACCCCGGAAGCCGCTTCGCATCGAGACGCCCTGTCCGCACCGGAGCATCGGCGCAGGCGGGTCCTCCAGTCACCCGTAGCAAGCTGGACTAGAGAGGGAGCTCCTCGTGGTTTCGATGAAGAGACGATGCAAGGCCGCGTTCGTCGCGGTGATGCTGGCGGTCGGCGTGTCCGTCACAGGCTGGGCGGCCCCGGCGTCGGCCGACACCATGACACAGCGCAACGCGACGCAGATCATCGCGGACATGGGCGCCGGCTGGAACCTCGGCAACAGCCTGGAAGCCAACTCCAACGGCGTCCCGAACGAGACCGCGTGGAACAACCCGACCGTCACCCAGGCCCTGATCGACCGCGTCCAGGCCGCGGGATTCGACACCATCCGCATCCCGGTCTCCTACCTCAACCACATCGGCTCCGGCCCGAACTACACGATCAACGCCTCCTGGCTGAACCGCATCCAGCAGGTCGTCGACTACGCCTACGACCGCGGCATGCACGTGGTCATCAACATGCACGGCGACGGCTACAAGAGCATCACCGGCGCCTGGCTGATCTGCGACGCGTCCAACCAGACGGCGATCAGGGACAAGTACCAGAAGGCGTGGCAGCAGATCGCCACCCGGTTCCGCGACTACGACCAGCGCCTGATCCTCGAGTCCATGAACGAGAACTTCGACGGGCAGTACGGCAACCCCACCCAGCCCTGCTACTCGAACATCAACGCCTACAACCAGATCTTCGTCGACACCGTGCGCCAGACCGGCGGGAACAACACCTCCCGGTGGCTGCTCGTCCCCGGCTGGAACACCAACATCGACTACACCACCGGGAACTATGGCTTCGCGATCCCCACGGACAACCACCGCTCGCCCTCCATCCCCAGCGGCGAGAAGCGGATCATGATCTCCGTGCACTACTACGCCCCCTGGGACTTCGCCGGTGAGGAGAACGGCACCATCACCCAATGGGGCCCCGGCGCGACCAACCCGTCGAAGACCTCCACCTGGGGCCAGGCCGATTACATGGACTCCCAGATGAAGAAGACCTACGACGCGTTCGTCTCCAAGGGGTACCCGGTCGTCGTCGGCGAGTACGGCTCGATCGACAAGTCCTCGCACGACTCGGCGAACAACCGCTACCGGCAGGACTTCGCGCGCACCATGGTGTCCACTTCCAAGAAGTACGGCGCCGCCACCATCTACTGGGACAACGGCGTCAACGGGCAGTACGGGTTCGGCCTGTTCAACCGCTCGAACAACACGGTGACCCAGCAGGGCATCATCGACGCCATCATGACCGGCCTCGGCGGCGGCCAGCCGTCCGGCTCCACCGCGATCGTGGGCGCCGCCTCCAACCGCTGCCTGGACATCCCGAACTCCTTGACGGCCAACGGCACCCAGGCGCAGCTGTGGGACTGCAACCAGCGCATCAACCAGCAGGTCACCCGCACCTCCGCGGGCGAGCTGCGGGTCAACGGCAAGTGCCTCGAGGCGGCGGGCTGGGGCACGGCCAACGGCACCAAGGCGACCATCTGGGACTGCACGGGCGGCGCGAACCAGCGCTGGAACGTGAACTCGAACGGCACCATCACCAACGTCCACAACAACCTGTGCCTCGACGCCAACGCCGCCGGCACCGCCAACGGCACCCAGCTCATCCTCTGGTCCTGCAACGGCGGCTCCAACCAGCGCTGGACCCTCCGCTAGACCCGACCGCACCATCGCCCGGTCACCCGGGCTCGGACAGGGGGCGGCACCGCGACGCGGTGCCGCCCCTTCGCGCGCTCCCAGGTGCGGCTTCCCGATCGGCATCGCCTCGTCGACGCACCGCGAACGCCATGAAGGCAAGACTTAGCTATTGCAAGAAATATGCAATAGTAAGCTTCTGGCGTTAGGAACCCCGCCGCGATCGAGGGAGACCACTCGCATGACCGTCTACACGCTTCCGGACCTGCCCTACGACTACGGCTCCCTGGAGCCGCACATCAACGGCCACATCCTGGAGCTCCACCACGACAAGCACCACGCCGCATACGTCAAGGGCGCCAACGACACACTCGAACGCATCGCCGAAGCCCGCGACAAGGGCGACTTCAGCGGCATCGTGGGCCTGGAGAAGACCCTCGCGTTCAACGTCTCCGGCCACGTCCTGCACTCCCTCTACTGGGAGAACATGAGCCCCGACGGCGGCGACCGCCCCGAAGGGGACCTCGCCGAGGCCATCACCGAGCACTTCGGATCGTTCGAGGGGTTCCACGGCCAGCTCTCGGCCGCGACCACCCTCGTGCAGGGCTCGGGCTGGGGCGTCCTCTCCTACGAGCCGACCTCGAAGCGGCTCATCGTGGAGCAGGTCTACGACCACCACGGCAACGTCGCGCAGACCTCGGTCCCGCTGCTGGCGTTCGACGCCTGGGAGCACGCGTACTACCTGCAGTACAAGAACGTCCGCCCCGACTTCGTGAAGGCGATGTGGGAGGTCGTGAACTGGCAGGACGTCGCCGCCCGATACGCGGCCGCGACGGCCGCATGACCGACGCGCGGGCGTCCGCGAAGGCGCGGAGAGCGACGCCGCTCTCCTCGACACCGTCGCCGGGAGGCGGGGTGTGATTCCCAGACGGGCCCGGCCGGACCTGAACAACCCGGCCGGGCCCGTCGCCGTAGTTCGCGGTCCAAAGTGGCCTCCTGGGACTTCGCCTCCCTCGCGGCCGCACTCGGTGCGGGATACCGCCGGGAGGAACGTGGGCCCAGATGCATCGCCCAGTTCCCCGTCCGCGACCACCTGCACCCAAAGCGGCGATGACGATACGCACTGCGCGGCAGACTGATCCGGTTTCCAGTTTCGCAACACTGGACACATAGGCACTATCGCGCGGGCGAGTTCCCAGCTCAGACCGGTTTTAAACCTCGAATCCGCAGTGGATATCAATCCATTTTAGTCGTACGATCAGGAGAAGCCGGCGCTCGCAGCGCAACTGCGACGGCGAGCGGTACTCCGGCCTTCCGCCCACTGCATCGGAGTCCATCATGGCCGTATTCCAAGCCCTGTTCTACCTCATCGCGATCGTGCTGCTCGTCGCCGCAGCGCTGCCGCTCCCGTCCCGCCGCTCCCGCGGCGTGAGCCTCGCCCTCCTCGGCGCCGCATTCGCCCTGACGGCCTTCGCAGCCCCGACGTTCGACGCCGCATTCTGATCTGAGTGCCAACGGGCAGCGCCGGTCGGCGCTGCCCGTTTCGCATGCACCGGGCCCGAGCGCGCGGCTTCCACGAGCGCGTCCCCTCCTGCTGTTTACTTCTCGCCGCGCTGGGAAACCTCTGGCCCCTCCCAGGGGCGCCGATCCCCACCAGGAGATCGGCGGCCCGTTCGTCACGACCGGAGTGAGGTTACCTGTCATGAGCGGTATGGCATTTCGCGAATCGAACGGCGGCCTTTCGTACGAACTGGACTGCGACCGCTGCCGCACACTGTTCCGCTGCAACGACGATTCCTATCTCAGCTGGGACGTGCTCTGCTCCGCGGCCGACGCGGAAGGCTGGCGCATCGACCCCGCCTTCTACGGACGCCACGAATGCCCCGAATGCGTCGCCGCGGCCGCCGGACGCGAGCCGGTCGGCAATCTCAGCGCGGGTCTCGGCTGAGGCCGCATCGCGCGCGCACCTGATGCGAGGTCCCCGTATCGCCATGCGGCAGCGTGCGTGCGCACTGGCATCCCATACGAAATGAGGCGGCCGCTCCCGGCACGGGAGCGGCCGCCTCATGCGCGGACGGTGCGGACTACAGGTCGACCACCGCCCCGCCTATGGCGACCACGAGCGTGCCGCTGGAGTTGAAGCTCCAGCTCAGGCTGCCGCCGTAAGCGGAGCAGCGGGAGCCGTTCGATCCGGTGTCCCACTGGTTCGAACCGTCGGAGTTCCCGACGATCCGGTCGTTCGAGCCGCTGTCGCACGACGTGTTGCCGCGGAAGACCGAGCTGCCGGCGTCGAAGTTGAAGTTGCGCTCGCCGTTGCGGATGCTCAGGTTGTTCGAGATCGTCATGGCGCCGGGGTTCGAGTTGTACGTGAACCCGTGCTTGCCGTTCTCGAAGGCGATGGTGCGCACCACCGTGTGGTTGACGGCGATGTCCTCGCCCCCGAGCTTGAAGCCGTTGCGGTCGCCGTTGCCGGCCTGGCCGCCGTTGGAGAGCGTCCCGTTGTCGTACGCGAGCGAGTCCTCGATGGTCACCGCGCCGATCGGCCCGGTGTCCCCCTTCGTGTACAGGTCCCAGCCGTCGTCGATGTTGTTGTGGGCCACGCAGAACCGGAACACGTTCCCGGAGCCGGAGGTGAGCTTCGCGGCGAACCCGTCCGCGTCCTCGCCGTCGGAGTCGACGTTGTCGTGCGACTCGGAGCTGAGGATGAGGTTGTTCGCCGGCCACTCGCTGGAGGGCGCACCCGCGGTGTACCGGGCGATCTGGAGGCCGGTGTCGGCGTTGTGGCGGGTCACGACCCGTTCGACGACGTTGTTGCTGCCGCCGACCAGGATGCCGTTGTCGCCGGCGTGCTCGACCACGAAGCCCTTGAGATGCCACCAGTCGCCGCCGAGCGCGATGCCGCGGTTGGCGGTGTTCTCGGCCTGCGCCGAGAAGTTGAGCACCGGCTTCTCGGTGCCGTAGGCGAACAGCTCGGTGCGGTTGCCCGAGGCGCCGTCCCTGCCCGGCGGGATGTCGATCGTGGTCGACAGGTTGTAGGTGCCGCCGCGCAGGTAGATCGTGCCGCCGGCGTTGATCCGGCTGACGGCCGAGGCGAGCGTGGTCGGGTTCCCGATCGAGCCGTCGGCGCTCGCGGAGCCGTTGGGGGCGGCGTAGAGCGCGTCCGAGCTCGGCGGCGGCGTGGTCGTGCCGGGGTCGCCCGGTGTCGTGGGCTCCTCGGTCGGGGGCTCGGTGGTGCCGCCGCCGTCAGGGGTGCCCGCGTAGGTCTCGAACTCGGCGATCCGCGGGGTGCCGCTGGCGCTGGTGATGACGAAGTTGATCTTCTTGAGCGAGGTCGCCGCGAAGGTGATGGTGCCCGCGCCCGTGCCGGAGGCCAGCACGGACCCGTTGTCGTTGTTGACGACCTGCCAGTTGCCGATGGTGCCGCCGCCGGAGGCCGTCGTGATGACCACGGTGGAGACGGTCTGGGCCGAGCCCCATTTGACGGAGACGCGGCCGGTGCTCCCGGCGGGAGACCAGTAGGTGCTCGCGTTCCCGTCGATGACGTTGCCGTAGCTGGTGCCACTGGCCTTGCTGGTGCCGTCGGCGCCCGCGCCGAGGCTGAGGTTGGCGCCGAGGGCCTGGGTCGAGTAGGACGGGCTGTCGGCGGTCTCGGCCGCGGCCATCGTCATCGACATGGCGCTCCCGGCGATCACCACCGCAGCGGCGGCCAGCGCCGCGCCGATCTTGAGTCTCGCTGTACGTCTCATCTGTGAACTACCTCTCGTGAGGGTGATATTGAGGCATTTCAATGAATCTAAGGCAAGGGCTTTCAAGGAGTCAATGGTTTCGATGCAACCGATTGCCCAAACTTTCGCGAGCGCCCTCGAGCTGCGTGAGGCTCAGCGGGTCGAGACCGAAGCGAGGGGGCCGCTCCGCCCTCCGCCTCAACGGCTGGCGATCACTCCTCGCGGCACCACAGCTGCCGCAGGTGCTCGTTGAACGTGACCACGGCGAAGACGACCGCTCCCGGCACGAAGTACCACGCCGCGGGGCCGGGTACGTCGTCCACTTCAGGCTTCGACGCCCCGTACGTCAGCAGGACGGGCACGAGCATGCCCACCAGCAGCAGCACCGCGACGATCCGGGCGGTCAGGACCAGGCCGGGACCGGCCCAGCGCCGCCACTGGGCGATGCAGATCCCGACCGCGGTGAGGACGCATGCCAGGAGCACCAGGAAGACCAGTCCCATCACGACCCCGAAGACCTGCTCGTCCTCGTCCTCGCCGAGGGAACCGAGGACCGCGAACGGCGCGGTCAGCAGCCGCACCGTCATCGGGTCGAACGACCGCGCGTCGGTGAAGGTGGGCAGCGCACTGCCGAGCATCAGCAGGCAGGCCGCGGCGAAGGCGAGCGAGCGGATCGCGATCGACTCGAGGGTGTGCACCCGTCCCTCGAGGTCCAGCAGCCGCCGCCGGATCCGTTCGACGTCGATTTCCGTGTCAGCCATGTCGTCGCCCCCTGCTCGCCGCCGCGCCGAATCCTCGCCGCGCGATCCGGATCGTAACCGACATGCGCTCGGCTCCTGAAGGAGCGGCTCCGGGCTCAATCCCAGGTCGCCGTCTCGGGATCGGTCCCGTTGGCCTCGGCGTTCGCGTCGAAGACCTCGCGCAGCCACACCGCCAGGCCCGGCTCGGCGGCGTCGAGGTTCGCAGTGAACGCGGCGTCGTCCACATAGGTGCGGCCGATGCACACGTGCATCGCGTGCGTGCAGTCGAAGTACGTGGACATGAGCTCCCGGTGCCGCTCCGCCAGCGCGTTCGCCGCGGCCGAACCCGGCAGGGCGCCCGAGCGCTTCGCGGCGACGAGGTCGGCGTTCAACGCCTCGGTGCGCGCCGCCACGGCCTTCCAGTCGTCCGCTTCCAAATGCGCGGCGCGTGCGGCGTACTGCCGCCACTGCGGCGTGTCGCCCCAGCGCTCCTCGGCCCCGGCCTGCCAGTCCGGGTCCCAGGATTCGCCGAAGATCGCCACCTGCTCCTCGGCCGTCAACCGGATGCCACGGCCCAGGGCGTCGAGCATTCGATCGACCGCGCCGGCCATCCGCTCCATGCGGGCGATGCCCTGCTGGAGCTGTGCCTTCTGTCGGCGCAGGTGCTCGCGGGCGTCGACGGCCGGGTCGTCGAGGAGCCGCTTGATCTCGCTCAGCGGCATGCCGATCTCGCGGTAGACCAGGACGCGGTGGACCCGGGCGATGTCGTCGTCGGTGTAGAGCCGGTACCCGGCGCCGGTGCGGTGGCTCGGGCGCGCCAGGCCGATCTCGTCCCAGTGGTGCAGCGTCCGCACGCTGACCCCGACGAGCGCGGCCGCGCCCCCGACGGTGAGGCCGCCGGGGGCGCGGTGCTGTCGGTCGTTCACCGGTCCAGTATCACTCGGTCGGCAGGTCCCATCCGCTCTCCCGCAGGTAGTCGGCCACCGGGCCGTTCAGGTCCAGGGGCTTGCCGCTGGTCATGACGACCTTGACGTTCTCGGGCGTGGTGACGATGAGGTCGACCGTGTTCCAGGGCCGGTCGATCGGCCCTTCCGTGCAGCCGGGGAGGATCGCCTCGCAGCGCTCCTTGATCTCGTCGAACTGGCTGAGCACGCAGGTGAAGGTGACGGTCATCCCAGGGGTCTGCGCGGTCGGCTCCCCGGGCAGGAGCAGGACGTCCTGGAACGCCCAGCGCCGCAGGTGCGTCATCTGGCCCGGCGTCGTGAAGAAGTCGATGAACCCGAGCCCTTCGGTCCAGAAGCGCTTCGAGGCCTCGAAGTCGCTCGTGGGGATGGAGGCGAACATGGGCATGCCGTAGACGCCCTTGTAGATCTCGGGTGCGACCGCGGTCGGGGACGGCATGGGAACTGGGCTGATGTACTCGGTCATGCCCCGATCGTCGAGCCTCACGCCGCGTGAGGGTCAAGCCGGGACGCCCGCGCAGGGCCGTGAACCCGGTCACCGCGAACGGGCCGGTCCCGGGCACCGGTCAGCGCTTCTCCCATACCGGCTCGGACGGCAGCCCCTGCTCGGCACGGGCGCGGTCGGTCAGCTCCTGCACCAGTGCGGTCTTCGCGCGCGAGTACTCCCCCGGCACCGTTCCGGTAGCGGCGATCTCGCGCTTGAGGCTCGCGTAGCGGGCGGCGTCCTCGGGGTGTCGTCGCAGGTAGTCGCGGAGGATTCGCTGGTTTCTGGTCGGCCAGCCGTCGAGGGTGACCACGTGCAGGATGTGGCTGCGAACGCCCTGGTCGGCGCGGACGAACAGCAGGCGGTCGGCCATGCCGTTGTCGTGCGGGTGGAATCCGCGCGCGGCCAGCGCATCCTGGTGCGCGCCGACGAGTTCGAGCCTCGGCACGGCGGCCATGAGGTCGATGACGGGCTTCGCGGCCAGTCCTGGCACCGCGGTGGACCCGATGTGCTCGATCGCCGCGAACAGGCCCGGCGCCGCACCGCTGAGCATGTCGATGGCCGCGTGCGCCTGGCGCGGCCAGTCGGGGTCGTAATCGGCGATGTGCAGCTTGGCGTCGATCGGCATGAGCGCTATCCTCCATCAAGCGCGACCATCCGCGGCATCGAGTCGGCGGGGGCCGGGCTCGCGGGACCGTCTCACCGGTGAGACGCCGTTCCGGGCGCAGTCCTCAGTGTCCCGACTGGTGGACCGTGCCGTGGATCTGAGGCGCTCGGGCGCGCCGGTGATAGCATCCTCACCACCGCGGATCGGCCCGCGCCCCGCAAGGGCCCGACCTCGGATGGAATCTTTATCGACCTCATCACCGCTTCGCGAGAGGTGGGCCATGTGGCAAGCGCGGAGCACCGGCTCCCGTGAGATGCACCGGTTTGTAGTGACCCATTGGGAGGTGTCGTGACAGCGGAACCTGCGGACGGCAAGTCCGGTGAGTCGCATTCCTCCCCAGTGGCGAATTCGCGTACACCTCTTACCGAACCGGACACTTCGGTCGAGCAGCTGCTGATCACCGAATGCGACTGCCACGAGGCCGGACTGCTGGTGGTCGGTGAGATAGATTTGAACGGCCACGACGACTGGGAGAAAGCACTGCGTCGGGTCACCGGCCATGGCGCCGAGGTCCACCTCCACCTCGCTGGGCTCCGATTCATCGACGTCCGAGGGGTCACCTTGCTCGTGAACATCGCAGACGGCCTGGACGGCGGTCAGCTGATCGTCGCCCACGGGGCGCCCCCTGGCTTCGACCGGGTCATGCGGGTGCTGTGGCCGGACTGCGCGGCCGGGATACTGATCGAAGGAGATCAATGACCGAAGCATCAACATCGGGCATCCGCGATCAGGAGAACACGGACGGGTTCGAGCACCCCGTCTTCTTCTACTCCTCGCCCGACGAGTTCCTCGCCGGCACCGTTCCGTTCATCGAGGCCGCCCTGAGCGCCGATGAGCCCGCGGCCGCCGCCGTGCCCAAGCACAACCTGGAGTCCCTCAGGAAGGCGCTGGGGACCTCCGCCGAGCGCGTCATGCTCATCGACATGACCGATGCCGGCGCCAATCCCGGCCGGATCATCCCCGGGGTGCTGCGCTCATTCGTAGACGCCCACAAGGGCAGTCACCGGGTGCGCATCATCGGCGAGCCGATCTGGCCCGGCCGCAGCGAACTGGAGTACCCGGCGTGCGTCCAGCACGAGGCGCTGCTCAACCTCGCCTTCGACGGCCGCCCGGTCACCAAGCTCTGCCCTTACGACGCCGAAGGCCTCAGCCCGCAGACGATCGCGGACGCGCGCGCCACGCACCCGCTGGTCATCGACAGCACGGGGCGGCACCCGAGCGAGCAGTACGATCCGGGCCGCATCCTGACCGACTACAACCAGCCGCTGGCCCCCGCGCCGAGGACCGCCATCGAGCGCGTCGCCGACAAGCGGACGCTCGACAACGCGCGCTGGTTCGTGACCTCGTACGGGCGCTCGGCCGGCCTCTCGAGCATGCAGCTCATCGACCTCGAGATCGCCGTCACCGAACTCTTGACCAACAGCATCCAGCACGGCGGCGGCACCGGCACGTTCCGCGTCTGGACCGAAGGCGCGCAGTTCATCTGCGAGGTCTGCGACGTCGGGCACATCACCGACCCGCTCGCGGGTCGCATGCCGAAGGACGAGTCGCAGGGACACGGACGGGGACTGGTGCTCGTCAACCAGGTCGTGGACCTGTTCCTCGCGCACACCAGTCCCCGTGGGACCACCATCCGGATCTACCTTCGCCTGCCCGGCGCGTAGACCCGGCGCAGCGGCTCAGGCGAGTTCCTCGCGGAGCTCGTTGAGCGTGCGGTTGAGCAGGCGGGAGACGTGCATCTGGGAGATGCCCACCTCCTCGGCGATCTGCGTCTGGGTCATGTCGCCGAAGTAGCGCAGGCCGAGGATCCTGCGCTCGCGCTCGGGCAGCTCCTGGACGAGCGGGGCGAGCGTCTCGTGGTTCTCGACGAGCTCGAGGGCGCTGTCCTCGCCGCCGATCGTCTCGGCCAGGGAGAGCCGGTTCTCGTCCTCGAACGGGGGCTCGTCGAGCGAGACCGCCCGGAAGGCCTGGCGGGCTTCGTAGCCCTCCTGGACTTCGCGCACGGTGATGTCGAGGTGCTCGGCCAGCTCCTCGTCGGTCGGCGGGCGGCCGAGGTCCTGGGAGAGCTCGGCGCTGGCGTGGTTGAGGGAGAGGCGCAGCTCTTGGAGCCGGCGCGGCACGCGCATGGGCCAGGTGGTGTCGCGGAAGTGGCGTCGCACCTCGCCCATGACCGTCGGGACGGCGAAGGAGAGGAAGTCCGCGCCCTTGCGGGCGTCGAACCGGTCGACCGCGTGGATCAGACCGACCGAGGCGACCTGGACCAGGTCGTCCTTCGCAATGCCCTTGCCGGAGAACCGCTGCGCGATGTGCTCGGCCAGCGGGAGGTAGCCGGTGACCAGGCGGTCCCTGACCTCGGTCCACTCGGGATCGTCCGGGTCGAGCCGCGCCAGGTCCTCGAACAGCGGCTCGAGGTGGCTGTACTCGTCCGACTTGCGGCGCTGCTGCTGTCGTGTGTGGGTCATAGGTTCTTCCTCCAGTCTTGGCTTGGGGGGTAGGTGCCCTGGAGTTGCAGCGGGCCCGGCTGTCCACCGAGCCCTCAATGCTGTCAACGCCGTGGTCACCGTCCGACCATTCTGGTCAGGAGTAGCATGTCCTTCAGCGACTTCGTCGCCTTTGACTCCCATCGACTTCAACGTTTTCATCAGCATACGAGAATGGCTTGGGGATGTCACCAGGCGGCTCCCAACGCAATTCTTAAACCTGTTTGAGATGGAGATCACATGTGCTTCGCGAGCCGGGAATGCGGCCGGCGATCAGCTACGCCACCAGCACGATCGCCACTCCCCCGCCACAGGGGTTCGCTGCCGCACCTCCGGAATCAGCGGCCGACCCGCTCCCCGGATATCAGCGAATAGACGTCGGTCGATAACTCACAGCTGTCTCCGCAACTACGTTTGGTTGCTTCACGTATACTCGACCGCGACTCGATGCACACTTGTCGGCGGTCGTGAACACCGACGAGCGGCAGGCACCGTCCCGGTCGAAGGAGGCGCGTGATGAGCTCAATGCCCGCCCTCCGGGCCGAGGAGCCGTTCGATCATCCCACCCTGCACTACCGCGGCCCCCAGGAGTACCTGGAAGGCACGATCCCGTTCATCGACGAGGCGCTCACCGCCGGTGAACCCGTGGCCGTCGCAGTGCCGGCCCGCAACCTGGACCTGCTGCAGGACGCCTTGGGCGCCTCGGCGGCACGCGTGCACATGCTCGACATGACCAAGGCCGGCGCGAACCCCGGCCGGATCATCCCCGGCGTCCTGCGCGAGTTCGCCGACCGGCATCGCGACCGCCGCGTCCGGATCATCGGCGAGCCGATCTGGCAGGGCCGCAGCGATCTGGAGTACCCGGCCTGCGCCCAGCACGAGGCGCTGATCAACCCCGCCTTCACCGGCAGGAACGTCGCCATCCTGTGCCCGTACGACGTCGACGGCCTCGACCGGCGGGCGATCGCCGACTCGCTCGCGACGCATCCGGTCGTCATCGACGGCAAGGGGCGCCGCACCAGCGCCGCGTTCGATCACGAGCGCGTCGTCGCCCGCTACAACCGGCCGCTCCCGCCGCCGCCCAAGACGGCCATCGAACGCGCCGTCGACCGCGGCACCGTCGACAACGCCCGCTGGTTCGTGACCTCCTTCGGACGCAAGGCCGGCCTGCGCGCCGACCGGCTCATCGACCTCGAGATCGCCGTCACCGAACTGGTCACCAACAGCATCCGCCACGGCGGAGGGACCGGGACGCTGCGCGTCTGGACCGATGGCGACCTGCTCGTCTGCGAAGTGGCCGACGCCGGGCACCTCACCGACCCCCTCGCGGGCCGCCGCCCGGTCGACGGGGGCCGCGAGGGCCACGGACTGCTGCTGGTCAACCATGTCGTGGACCTGCTCCGCACCCACACGGGCCCGGCGGGCACCACCATGAGAATCTACATAGGAATGGACTCGGACCGGGACCACTGGGCGGACTGACCGTCGGTCGCCGCGATCTACACGTCCCCCCGTCCGCGTCGCAGGTGCACGCTCGGGCATGGCCGAGTGCCCGCTCATGCCCGCAGGCATCGGTAGACGGTGTCCACGAGTCCGTTGACGCGGAGGTCGTTGCCCTCCAGCAGTTCCGATCCGCGGTTGGGGGTGTAGCCGAACGCGAGCTCGCCGCCGGGGTCGGCGAACGCGAAGGACCCGGTCGCTCCACCGTGGCCGAAGCTCCCGGCCGGGACGCCGCCGGGGACGAACGGGCCGCCCGGGACCATGAACCCCAGGCCCCAGTCGGTGCGGATGTTCAGCACCCGGTCCCGGCCGGTGCTGTAGACCGTTCCGGCCTGCCGGGCCAGCTCGGGGCCGAACAGCCGGATGCCGTCGACCTCGCCGATGGTGGCGGCGAACAGCTTCGCCAGGCCGGCCGCATTCGCCGCGCCGTCGGTCGAGGGCGCCTCGACCAGCGAGAACTTGGGGTCGCTCGCCGATTCCCATCCGATCTGGAAGCTGCCGTACATCGCCCGGTACGTGAGTGAGGCCGGGTCCGCGAGGCCTTCGTACAGGCCTTGGAGTTCGGCGACCCGGCTGCCGAGCATCACCGCTTCGGTCGCGGCGGGCACGACGAGCGTCGCCAGGCGCGGCAGTTCGCTCTCGGGCAGGCCGATGTAGCAGTCCAGGCCGAGGGGCTCGGCGATCGCGGACGCGAAGTACCGGCCCACGGTGGCGCCGGTGACCGCTTTGACGACCCCGCTGAGGAGGTGGCCGAACGTGACCCCGTGGTACCCGTGCGCCCCGCCGGGCGTCCATTGCGGACGTGCGGCGGCGATCGCGTCGAACACCGGGGTGCCTGCTGCCAGCGCCTCGTAGGTGACCGGCGCGTGTTCAAGCGAGACGACGCCCGAGCGGTGGGTGAGCACCATGCGGAGGGTGATGTCCTGCTTGCCTTCGGCGGCGAAAGCGGGCCAGTAGTCGGCGATCGGTCGGTCGAGTTCGAGGCTGCCGCGGTCGACCAGGTGCAGGACGCTGACGGCGGCCATGGCCTTGGTGGTCGAGGCGATGCCCGTCACGGTGTCGCGGTGCCACGCCCGGCCCGATTCGGGGTCGGCCTGCCCGCCCCACAGGTCGACGACCGGGCGGCCGCGGTGCAGCACCGCGACCGCCGCCCCGACCTCCTTGCGGTCCGCGAAGTGCCGCGCGAAGCACTCGCGTACCGGCTCGAACCCTGCGGCCGTGACGCCTTCGATCGTTGTCGGCATGGTGCGCCCCTTCCTCGTAGCCTACCGTCCGGTCGGTAGATTAGCCTACCGCCCGGTCGGTAGTCAATGGGGTAGCATGACCGGCGTAGCGACGACGAAGGAGCGGCATTGGCGGGCAGGCAGGACACCGCGGTCACGCGGGACCGGATCTTGGAGACCGCTCGCGAGCTGTTCGGCGCGAACACGTACCGGGCCTCTTCGATGCGCGAGATCGCGGCCAGGCTCGGCATCGCCAAACCCTCGCTCTACCACCACTTCAGCAGCAAGGCTGAGATCCTCGAGCAGCTGCTGGAAGCACCGATCGAGGCGCTCGGCGCGGCAGTGGAGGCCGCCGCCGGCGAGCCCGACGCCGACGAGGCGCGGCGCCGCCTCCTGCGCGACTGCATCGCGGTGATGATCACGCACCAGGACGTCATGCGCCTGCTCCTGCGGGACGCGTCGATCTACAGCGACGACTCCATGCAGCTCGTCGGCACGGTCGTCGCCACGGTCGACCGCGCGACAGCGATCCTCGCCGGCCCGGGCGCCGACTGGCGCCGGCGACTCCGCGCCGCGCAGGCGTTCGCGGCCGCCACCGATCCGGTCGGCCGGTTCCCGGACGCCCCCGTCGAAGCGCTCCGCGAAGCACTCTTCCTGGGGGCCATGGCGATCCTCGACCTCGACTGACCGCCGTCCGGCGCCGGGGACGCGCCGGCGGCACGGGAAGCGTTGCGGGACCGAACAATCCGGTTACCTGAGGCACGGCACCGTCCCCGCCCCGATCGGCGTGAACGCATGACGGGCGCGGCGATCGCCGGTAGGGTGCACGGATGCCGACCCATGATCTCTCCCGAACGCTCGATTGGCAGGGACGGACGATCGCGTGGGACCGCTTCGGGTCCGGTCCCGCCCTGGTGCTCCTGCACGGCACGCCTTGGTCGTCCTACCTGTGGCGGCCCTTCGCCGACGCGTTCGCCGAGCGCTTCACCGTCCACCTCTGGGACATGCCCGGCTACGGCCGCTCATCAAAGGACCCGTCCCACGCCGTCGACCTCGGCTTCCAGTCCGAGCTGTTCGCGCACCTGCTCGAGGCGTGGGGTCTTGAACGGCCCCATGTGATCGCGCACGACTACGGCGGCACCGTCGCGTTGCGGGCCCGGCTGCTCCACGGCACCAGGTACGCCTCGCTGTGCCTCGTCGACGTCGTGGCGCTGCGGCCTTGGGGCTCGCCGTTCTACCGCCTCGTACGCGAACACGCCGACGTCCTCACCCGGCTGCCTCCGCCCGTCCACCGTGGAGCTGTCGAGGCGTACATCCGCGGCGCTTCCCACCGCGGGCTGAGCGACGCCGACCTCGGAGCCCTGGTCGATCCGTGGACCGGCGAGTCCGGTCAGCCGGCCTTCTACCGGCAGATCGAGGCGGCCGACGAGCGGTTCACCGACGAGGTGGAGGACCGCTACGGGGACATCGACGAACCGACCCGCATCCTGTGGGGCGCCGACGACGCCTGGATCCCGGTCGACCATGCGCACCGGCTCCACGCGGCCATGCCGGGCGCCTCGCTCGCCGTCATCGAAGACGCCGGGCACCTCGTCCAACTCGACGCGCCGGTCCGCCTCGCCGCCGAGCTGACGCGCTGGACCGAGTCCGTGCGGTGAACGCCTCCGGTCCGGGCCCGGCTCCGCTGCGGTCGCGTGGAGCCGGGCGCGGCCGGACCGGCGTCGCGCTCAGTTGCGCAGGCCCAGGCGCCCCCGGGTCGCGAGCAGCAGGATGACGGCGAGGATCGCGAAGGCCACGAGCTGCACGGTCTCGTACGCAAGGTCGTTGTCGACACCGGGGAACAGCACCGGGAGCAGCGAGACGTTGCAGTAGGTGTGCGCCAGGATCGCGATCGGCCCGCTGCCCTCCGTGCGGTTGTACAACCAGGTGAACAGGTAGGCGATCGCGATCGTGAAGCCGAGGAACACGAGGTAGGGGCGGACGCTGGCGGCGAGGTCGCTGCCGGCGTGGTTGTAGCCGTCGATGAGGAACAGCGGCAGGTGCCACAGGCCCCACATCACCCCCAGGACGAGCGTGCCGAGCGCGGGCCCGAACCGCTCCTGCAGCCGCGGCGTGGCGAAGTTGCGCCACCCGGGCTCCTCCCCGAGCGGGCCGCCCACGATGAGGACGACGACGAACGCGACCGCCCAGCCGCCGAGCTCCCCGGGCTCGGGCCGGAACGCCGCGAGCGCGCCGGGCAGCGGTAGGACGCACAGCATCAGCAGTGCCGGGAGGCCGATCATGACCAGGGCGTACCAGCGCCGTCCCACTCGCCAATGGCACAGGTCGCGCACCAGGGCCCGCACACCGGCGCGGCCGTCGGTTGCCGCCGTGACGACGAAGGCGGCGAGGAACGGCCCGATGAAGGGCGCGGCGAACATCCAGGGCACCAGCGGAAGGCGCAGGACGAGGATGCACAGCAGCTCGTAGGCGAATGCGGGCGCGAACGACAGGACGAAGAAGCTCAGAAGCGGGCGGTCGCTGATCGTGCGAATGATCGGGTTGCGGCGCAACGGGACTGGGGTCTGGATCATGTTCGGTCTCCTCGATGGGCGTTGACGTGCGGTCCAGCGTGCCCGCCGCGGGCCGCCGTCGTGCATCCGTCGTCGGAGGGATCGGCCGGACGGCATATCCGTCTTTCGGCAGAGAGACGCCGCGGACCGGGCTCGGTACGGTTCGGGGCATGAACGATGCATCGCGACGCAAGGACAGCACGGCCCGTGTGGCCCGGATGCTCACGGCGGCTGCCGTAGTGGCCGCCGGGGCGGTCGGCTTGGCGTTCGCGCAGTGGTCGGCGGTGGTGCCCGCGGTCGCGGCGGTCCTCGCACTCGCCGCCCCGGGCGGCAGGTGCCTCCGGTACCGGCGCACGGGTGCGGCGGCCTCCGCGGTCGCCGCCGTCTCACTGCTGTGCACCCTGCTTCACCGGGGCCCGCTGACCGGCTCGGCCGGCATCTGGGTCCTCGTGGAGCTCGCCGCGTTCGCCGTGCTCGTCGGCGTGGCAGTGCGACACGCGCCCGGCCGGCAGGCCGCGGGTGCCGCGGCCCTGGCCGTGCTCGCGCTCGGCCTGCAGCCGTTGCGGATGCTGCGCGACGCGTCTCCCCTGTGGACCGAGTACGTGTTCTTCCTCGGCGGCTGGACCATCGTCGGACTGGTCGCCGTAGCGGTCGGTGTCGTCGCGCGACTGGCCGACCGGCGCCGGTCGCGGGCGCTGGCCGAGGTGCGGCGGCGCGAGCGGCTCGCCCTCGCCGGCGACCTGCACGACCTGGTGGCGCACGACGTGACCGGGATCGTGCTCGACGCGCAGGCGACCCGCGCCGAAGCGGACCCCGCGCAGGCACCGGACGCGCTGGAGCGCATCGAGAAGGCCGGACTGCAGGCCTTGGCCGCGATGGACCGGACCGTCGGGATGCTCCGCGACGAGGGCGGCGCGGCGGAGCCCGGCACCCGCACGTACGGGGTGGCCGACGTGGCCGAGCTGGCCGACAGGTTCGCGGCCACCGCGCGCGTCCCCGTGCACCGGCATATCGACCCGGATCTGGCCGATCGCGTCCCGCGCGAGGCCGGTGACGCCGTCTACCGGCTGGTGGCCGAGGCCCTGACGAACGTTCGCAGGCACGCCCCGAGCGCCGCCGAGGTCAGCGTCGCGCTCACCGCCGAGGCGGCGGTGCTGCGGGTGCGCGTCGCCGACACCGCCTCGCGATCACTGGTGCGCCACCACCGCCTCGCGCACCGCGGCGGCCACGGCGGGACCGGCCTCATCGGACTCGCCGCCCGGGTCGAGGCGCTCGGCGGCGAACTGCACGCCGGCCCCGACGCCACGGGCTGGCTCGTCGAGGCGAGCCTGCCGCTCGGACGGGAGGCGTCGTGACGATCCGTGTCCTCGTCGCCGACGACCAGGACGGCGTCCGCCGCGGACTGTGCCGCCTCATCGACGCCCAGTCCGACATGGCCGTCGTCGGCGAGGCCGCCGACGGCCTCCAGGCGGTCGCGCTCGCCCGGTCGCTGCGCCCCGATGTGGCCCTGGTCGACATCCGGATGCCGCGCCTGGACGGCTTGGACGTCACCCGGCTCCTCGCCGACGCGTCGGCGCCCGAACCGGTCCGGGTCGTCATCGTCACCACGTTCGACCACGACGAGTACGTCCACACAGCGCTGCAGGCAGGCGCGTGCGGTTTCGTGCTGAAGCGCTCCGGCCCGGCCCTGCTCGCCGAGGCCGTGCGCGCCGCCGTCGCCGGCGAATCGCTGATCAGCCCGGCCATCACCGTCCGGCTGCTCCAGCATCTCGCGCCGGTCCGAACCGGTAAGGCGCAGCGGAATCCGCTCACGCCGCGAGAGACCGAACTGGCCCGGCTGGTGGCACGCGGCCTCTCCAACGCCGACATCGCCGCCGAACTGTTCATCTCCGTCGGCACGGTCAAGACGCACCTGGCCAACATCCAGGCCAAGCTCGGCGCCGCCAACCGCGTGGGCATCGCCGCCTGGTGCTGGCAGACCGGCCGCGCCACCCCGTGACCCGCACTGCCGAGGCCAGGTCGGCTGCCGCGCACCCCGGAGGGCCGCCGCGAACTCATCCGTTCAGTGGAGGCGCGGCACCGCCCACTGGGCCATCATGGACGCATGGGCACGAGCGGGCGACGCGACGCCGAACGGGGGCGACACCCCGTCCGCGAACCCGCCGCCGCTCCGACATAGCGCACCCGTTCCGCCGCGATCGGCACGCGGCAAGCCCGCCGACCCGTCACCGCCACACCACGAGCATCACGTCCCGATCCCCATCGGACCACCCCTTTCAGGAGAGTGAACGCCACGTGCTCAGCCGGCCCGACCACGATTTCAAGTTCGTCAACCCCCGCCGACGCAGTCTCCTCGCCGCCGTCGCCGCGGCCTCGGTCGCCGCGGGCGTCGGCGCGAGCCTCGCCGAACCCGCCTCCGGAGCCACTGCGGATTGCGGCGCGGACGACGCCCTGACCTGGTTCGACACCACGGTCGCCGTCACCGCCGCGGGAGGGTCGACCGTCCGCGTCATCAACGACCGCTCCTGGGCCATCGCCTGGAGCGCCGCCGCGCGGGCCCTGCGAACCGCGCCGCGCAGAAGCCGCGAGCACTACTCCCGAGCCGCCCTCGCGTCGGCGCTCCACACCGGGTTGTCAGCGCTCACCACCGGGCAGCAGGAAGCGCTCGACGCGGCGCTGGCTGAGGCGCTCGCCCGGATTCCCAAGGGCAGGGCCAAGAGCGAGGGCGTCGCCGCCGGCGCGCGGGAAGCCCGAGCCCTGCTCGCCGACCGTGAAGGCGACGGCCTCGACCCCGCCTCGATCAGCCCCCAGATCGAAGTCCCCGCACCCGCACCGGGGATCTGGCGGCCCACCCCGCCGGCACTGTCGCGCCCGACCACCGCCGGGATCGCCTACGCCAGGCCCTTCGCGCTCGAATCGGTCGAGCAGTTCCGGCCCGCCGGCCCGCCGCCCGTCGGCTCCGACGCCTACCGCGCCGAACTCGACGAGGTCCGGTCGCTGGGCCGGCTCGACTCCCCCGACCGCACCGAGGAGCAGTCGTTCATCGCGCAGTTCTGGTTCACCTCGGCGGTCCCGCTGCTCCAGCAGTCGCTGCGGCGGGGCCTCGAGCGGACGGACGACCTCGCCGACCGCGTGGAGCTCGTCGCCCTCTTCTACATCGGACAGGTCGACTCCCAGATCGCCGGCGCCGAGACGAAGTACCACTACTGGCACTGGCGTCCGATCAGCGCCGTCCGGGAGGACCCGGACGCCCCCGAGCCGGGCTGGACCCCGTTCGAGACGACCCCGAGCCACCCCGACTACATCAGCGGGACCAGCCTCTACACCGGCGTGGGCCAAGCACTGCTGCAGGCGCTCGTGCCGCAGGGTCCCGGGCGCGGGTTCCGGCTCACGAGCCCGGACTTCCCGGCGACGCCGCGCTCGTACTCGGGTTGGGCCGCACTGGGTCCGGAGGCCGTCTCGGCGCGCGTGCTGACCGGCATCCACTTCCGCACGGCCGGAAGGGACGCCCTGACGCTCGGCGCGGACGTGGTCGGCCATGCGGTGCACCTCCAGGACGACCTCTTCGGCTGACGCAGGGCCGCCGTGCCGCACCCGGCCACTGCGGTCTCGGTTCGCTCGGGAGCTTTACTCGTGAGGGTCCGCCTGGGACACTGTGGTGTGCGCGGCTCCTCCCGAACCGCTGCGCCGCAGGACGCCCCGGCGCCGTGCGCCCTCGAGATCCCAAGGACGAACGGGATTGGAACCACCGGCTCCCCCTGCCACCCCGCCCGCGCCCGTCGCCCGGCCCCGGGCGGGCCGCCCGATCGCACGGCTGGCCGCGTGCGCCGCGCTCAGCGCCGTCGTCCTCGTGCACGGATCGGCGGGCAGCTGGAAGTACTTCGGTTTCATGCTGCCCCAGGCGTGGAGCATCGTCGTGCTCGCCGCGGCGCTCGTCGCGGGCCGCCGGATGTCGCGGACGGCGATGCGGTGGCTGCGGTGGTCGACGCTCCCGGCGATGATCCTCCAGCAGCTGGCCTACATGGCCGATCACCAGCGCGGCGACCTGCTCGTCCTCAGCGCCTGGCTCGTCCTGCTCATCGGGCTGGAGCTGGCCGAGGACACCCCGGCACGGTTGCGGTACGCGCTGCGGCGGCTGTGCCGGCGCGAACTGCTGTCCGGTGACCGGCAGGCGGTGCGGCGGCTGGAGCGCGAGTTCGAGCGCTCGGGAAGGCGCCTGGCGATCGCCGGCGCGGGAGCCGTGGCGGTCGCGCTCACGGTGACGTGGCCGAGGTTCGAAGAGCTGCAGGCGAACTGGCGTTACTGGGAGTTCGGTCCGGCCGTCGCGGACCAGGTCTGGGTCACGGTCACCGGGGCGGTGATCGGCGCCTGGATGGGGCGCTTGATCGGCTACGGGCTGCTCGGCAGGTCGCTGCGGCGCCTGGAGGTGACCTTGCGGATGGTCCCGGTCCACCCCGACGAGGCCGCCGGGCTGAAGCCGATCGGCGACTTCTACTTCTACCATTCGCTGCTGGCGAATCTGCCCGCCGCGTTCCTCGGGGCCTGGGTGCTGACCCTCTCGCTGGCCCAGGGCGCACCGGCGATCGACCGCTACCGCCCCTTCCTCGGCCAGTACTTGACGCTGCTGGCGGTGGCGACGCTGATGGGCGTGCTCGCGTTCATCCTGCCGCTGTACTCGATACACCGGATGATGCGGCGGCAGAAGGAGGCCGTGCTGCTGGCCGAGGCCGACGGGCTCACGCCCGGCATCGAGGCGTCGCACCGGCACGCGGCGGAGGGCGGCGCGGGCGACGTGGACGCCGCCAAGCAGCGGCTCGAGACGCTGGTCGAGCGCTACCGGCAGTTCGAGGCGACACCGGTGTGGCCGATCGATCCGGCGATCCGGCGGCGGTTCACCGTGCGGAACCTGGTGCTCCTGCTGCCGTTCGCCGGGTACGTCCTCGGCGAGAGCCCTGTCTGGCAGGACGTGACCGACCTGGTGCGGAACCTGGGGTGACGCCTGGTCAGGGCCCGGTGCCCGGGGTTCGGGTCCGAGTGCCCTCCCAACGGACCGAGGCGTGTGGGTGGCCGGGTGGGACGCTAGTACTGCTTGTAGACGAGGCGGTCCTGGGTGAAGACCGTGAAGTTGTTGCCGTTGACGAAGGTGTTGCCCGCGAGCAGGAAGTAGGTGTTGGAGAGCGGGGAGTACGAGTGCACGCCGGTGAAGGTCTGGCTGCCGCCGTAGCAGGGGGCCGTGCCGCCGGGGGTCCACGAGCTCATGTAGTGGGTGGCGACGACCGTGCCCACCTGGTTGTTGCTCTGGTTGTTGACGGCCACGGTCAGCGTCGGCGTGGTGTAGCTCGATTGGCGGCACACGGTGATCGAGTACTGGAACGTCGTCCCGCCCGTGTCGAACTGGACCCAGCCGCTGGCGTACCCGAGCGAGTGCCCGTTCCCGGTGACCTGGATGGTGACGGGGATCTGGCCGCCCCAGGCCGCCTGGGCCGGCGAGGCGGTCATGACCGCGCCGGCGGTCATGGCGAGGACGGCGGCGAAGGCCACGAGGACCCGCCGGAGGAGGTTCGTTCGCATTGCGCTCCTTGAATCAGAGATGATCGAACATCATCGATGTGATGACCTCCAGAGTCTGTTGCAGTCCGACCACATTGAGCAATCCTCCGAACGTATGACGGTGCCGTGGAATGGAAACCGGTGACCGTCCACAGAAGAGACGCGGATCGTCCAGTGGGGTCGCCGAGGCGCCGGCTCGCTCGGGGGTGCACGGCGCCTCGCAACGCCTAAGTGGTGACCGAGAACCTCTTGACGGTGACGGCCCCGCCGAGCGCGGTGGTGGCGTGGTTGAAGACGGCGAAGCGGTATCCCATGAAGAACGTCCAGTTGCTGTTGAGCGTGAACGCGGGCCCGAGCTGGCTGAAGCTCGATCCGTCCTCGCTGTAGGAGAAGACGGCCTGGCGTCCCGAACCGGGGCGGATGTCCGCGGTGACGCGCAGCCAGACCCGGGCGCCGCACAGCTCGGCGCTCGCGCGTTCGGTGCCGGTGCCGGTCGTGTTCCAGCTGCCGTCCATGGTCAGGCCGTCGGTCATGGAGAGCCGGGTGACGCCGTTGTCGCGGCGCAGGCCGATCCAGGCCGAGGCGTCGCGGAGCATCGCCAGGCCCGCGCGGTCGCCGTTCGCCATGGCGGAGGGGTCGAGTTCCACGGTCGCCGTGGAGGAGGGCCCCTGGATCCGGTGGGTGAGGGTGTTGCGGGCCGAGTAGAGGTCGTTGGTGACCGTGGCGGTCTGGAGCCGCAGCCCGTTCCCGGTCGTCCATTTCGTGTTGTCGGGGTTGTGGTTCCACTCCCACTTGGCGGCGAGCGTCGCGGCGGTGAACTCGTCGGTGCCGGTCAGGGACGGCACGGGGTGCGGGGTGAGGTTCGGGAACGGGTAGGTGCTCCCCCACGCGCCGTTCACGGTGGTGACCTGCGGCCAGCCGTCCGAGGTCCAGGTGATCGGCGCCAGCGCGGGCATCCGCCCGCCGGGGTAGGCGTCGACGAAGGCCATGTAGTACCAGGCGCCGTTCGGCGTCGAGATGAGCCCGCCCTGGTGGGGGACGCCGCCGCCGGAGATCGGGCCGCGCATGTCCAGCAGGACCTGCCTGAGTGTGTAAGGGCCCCAAGGCGAGGAGGATTTGAGGATGTACTGGCCGTTGGCCGGCCGGGTGAGGAAGATGTAGTAGCTGCCGTTGATCTTGTAGAACCGGGCGCCTTCGAGGGTGCCGATGTTCGAGGGCGTGCTGAAGACCTGCTGGTTGCGGACTTCGGTCCTGCCGTCGGGCGAGAGCTGGGCGACCGAGATCTGGGTGTTGCCGTAGGCGACGTAGATGGTGTTGTCGGTGTCGACGAGCATCCCGGCGTCGTAGTAGGCGCGGCTCAGTTCGGCGTGGCGGGTCCAGGGCCCGGCGGGGTTGGCGGCGGTGTACATGTAGGAGCGGGCGAAGTCGATCTGGCCGAGCCAGTAGAAGCGGTTCTCGCTGGTGCGGTGCGCGATCGAGGACGCCCAGATGCCGCGCACGTAGCCGCGGCCGCCGCTCATGTTGTACTTCGCCCCGAAGTCGAGCGAGGGCACGGAGTGGCCGATGAACTCCCAGTTCACGAGGTCTCGCGAGTGCAGGACGGGCGCGCCTGGCGAGTAGTGCATGGTGGACGCGGTCATGTAGAAGTCCGAGCCGACGCGGATGACCTCGACGTCGGCGAAGTCCTGCCAGATGACGGGGTTGGCGAAGGTCGACTGCTGGGCTCCGGCGGTGAACGGGTGGACGGCGGTCGCGGCGACGGCTCCGGCGAGCGCGCTGGCCCCGCCGATGAGCACTCCCCTGCGGCTCTTGGAAAATTCGAGCCAGGACATGGTGGCTCCCTTCGCTGGTCGAGGATGGTCTACGTAGGTGGGCTGGTCGGACGGGTCGCGGCAGGGCGTGGCCGGACCGGAGGGTGCGCCCCCTCGGTCCGGTCCCGGCCGGTCAGATCGCGGCCGCGTCGATGTCGGCGAGGACGGTGTCCGCTCCGCAGGTGACGCCCACGGGAATGAGCGAGAACTGCTGGTTCGTCGCGCCCGTCGGCGCCCACTGGCGGATCGGGGCGCCCAGGGCGGTCGACCAGTTGTAGACGTCGATGGCCTTGCCCGAGTGGCGGTTGACGAAGGAGTAGTAGCCTTCGGCGTTCCGGTTCACCTGCCACTGCTGGTTGTTGCCGTTCACGTTGGTGTACTGCGCGATGGTGCCGCCGTCGGCGGTGCTGAGGTTCCACACGTCGAGCACCTGCCCGGAGTGGCGGATCTGCATCCGGTAGTAGCCGCCGCCGCTGTCGATGAAGCGGAACTGCTGGTTGGTGGCTTCGAGGTTGGTGTACTGGGTGAGGATCGCGCCGGTCGCGGTCGAGGCGCCCTGGATGTCGAGCGCGAGGCCCGAGTGGCGGGAGACGACGGTGTACCAGTCGCTGGTGCTCGGCGGCTGCGCTTCGGCGCGGTCGGGGGCGAGGGCCACGAGTGCGGCGGTGGCGATCACGACGGCCGCCGCGAGCGCGGCCAGGCCGCGGGTCCATCGGGACAGGATCGAGCAATCGGGTGCGGCCGATGTCATCGGGTGCTCCTTAGCGGACGCGGGAACGGGGGCGGGGTTCGGGGGCCGGAGTGCAGACCGGTTTCGAAACGTTCGGGTGAAGTTCCGAAAATTAACTGATTTGAACTATAGAGATCTATCGATATCTAGTCAACGGGGTCCGGGCTGCGGTCGCGGCGCCTTGCGAGGCCCGCGCGCGGAATCGCCCGATCGGGTGAGATGTGGACGGTACTGCCGTCTTCTACTGTCGGGTATCCGCTAACGACGCGTGATGTCGCCGTCGCCGCGGCGACAATGAGGACGTCTCGAGGCAGTGTCGCCTCCGTCTTCGCTTCCTATGAGGTGCTTGCACTGTGAGTGAATCTGCGAGACCGCGCGGCGTCACCGCCAAACTGGTCCTCCTGCTCCGCGAGCTCGCCGCGGGCCGCGAACCGGCCGGCGTCTCGCACCTGGCCCGGAGCACCGGGCTCCCCAAGACCACCGTGCACCGCCTCCTCGCCGACCTCGAGAGCAACGGCATCGTCCACCGCGACCAGGGCCGCTACCAGCTCGCCTCCCGGCCGCACTGGGCGAACCCGGGCCCGCAGCGGGACGTGACGCTGCGCAAGGTCGTCAAGCCGTACCTGCTGGAGCTGTACGCGCGGACCGGGCACGTGGTCACCCTCGCCACCGCCTGCGGCGACATGGCCCGGTTCCTCGACGTGCTCTACCCGCACCGCTTCACCGAGATCCTGCTGCGCACCACCGCCGCCGTCCCCCTGCACTGCACCGCCACCGGCAAGGCCATGCTCGCGTTCGACCCCGCGACCGCCGAGCAGTACCTGCGCAAGCACCATCTGACCCGCCTGACCCGGCACAGCATCGGCACCCGGCAGGCATTGGACGCGGCGCTGGTGGAGACGCGGCTGCGGGGCGTCGCCATCGACCACCAGGAGCACGTGGCCGGCTTCTGGGGCGTGGCCGCCCCGCTGGTCGACACCTCCGGCCGCGCGGTCGGCGCCATCGGCCTGGCCGGACCGGTCCGCGGGTTCCGGCCCGGCGAGCACGTCGCCCAGCTGCGCACGGTGGCCAAAGCCGCCTCCGACGCCCACAACCGCCGCTCACCGCAGACCGTTCCGGACGGCGGAACGGCCCCGTTCCAAGACCCGGAACACTGCACCGCGTCGCCGCCGGGAGTACCGAAACCTCCATAGCCTCAACGCATGCCAGCGCACACCATCCCTGTCGTCGGCCGTCCCTTCGCGCGATTCGCCGCGCTCGTCGGCGGCCTGACCCCCGACGCCGCCCTGACCGCCCTGCGGGGGCGCACGCTCGGCCCGGCCCACCTCGTCCCCGGGCAGGGCGTCACCGCCGAGGAGTGGTCGGACATCGAAGCGGCCGGGGCCGGAGCGGTCACCGCGGACCCCTTCCTCTGCCGGGAGCCGGTCCGGGTGGGCGTCCACCAGCGGGACCCGCGGAACGTCCTCATCGCCGACCTCGAACCGGTGACGGACCACCACTGGCGGGCCGCGATCGTCATCCACCCCGAGAGCGCCCCCCTCGCGGACCGCGACAACGGCACCGCGCACGTCCCGGGCATGGTCGAGGTCGAAGTGGGGCTCCAGACGGCGATGGCCGTGGCCGAGCAGTACCTGCTGCCGCGCCCGGGCGCCTTCGACTTCACGTCCAACCGGGTCGAGATCGCCTTCGAGGCCTTCATGTTCCCGCTGCAGGCCGTGGTCGAACTGCACGCCGACCGCGTGGCCTGGTCAGGCCCGGAAGTCCTCGAACTCGACGCGACCGCCCAGATCCACCAGGGCGGCCGGCGCGTCATGACCATGCGCTTCCGGTCGCAGGCCTTCGAGCGCGGCCTCCTCGCCGGCCTTGAGCGCGAACGCGCCGACGCAGTGCTCACCCGAACCACCGATCCGACCTTTCTGGAGCAGCGATGAACACCCAGCCTCTGACCGGCAAGCGCGCCCTCGTCACCGGGGCCTCCCGCGGCATCGGGCGCGCGATCGCGCTCGCCCTCGCCGAAGCCGGCGCCGATGTCGCCGTCCTCGCCCGCGGCGGAGACGCCCTGGAGTCGGTGGCCGCCGAGATCAAGGACCTCGGCCGCCAAGGGGTCCCGGTCGTCTGCGACGTCACCGACCCGGCCCGGATCGACGCGGCGGTGGGCGAGGCCGTCGATGCCTTGGGCGGGCTCGACATCGCCGTGAACAACGCCGGCGGGTTCAACTGGACCGGCCCGTTCCTCGACATGACCGCCGCGGACTGGGAGGAGGTCCGCGGCCTGAACCTCGATGCGAGCGTGTCGCTCCTGCGCCGCGTCGGCGCGCACCTGACCGCCCAGGGCTCCGGCTCGGTCCTGAACGTCTCCTCGATCGCCGGGCTCGGCGGCGCGCCGCGCCTGTCCTTCTACGCGGTCTGCAAGGCCGCCATGATCTCCCTGACCCACACCCTCGCCGTCGAATGGGCCGCCTCGGGCGTGCGCGTCAACGCGATCGCCCCCGGCTGGATCGACACCGCCCTCACCGGCTCCTTCACCGCCCACGACCAGGTGCGCCTGGGCCTGCAAAGCGAGGTGCCTCAGGACCGCTGGGGCCGGCCCGAGGACGTCGCGGGCGCCGCCGTCTACCTCAGCTGCGACGGTGCCGCCTTCGTCACCGGATCGGTGCTCGTCCTCGACGGCGGCCTCACCAGCCAGCTCTCGCACGTCGCCCGCAACCTGCTCGACCTCGGCCGCGCCGCGGCCTGAACCGGAGGAACCGTGAACCCCGACCAGATCGACCGGGCCCGCGCACTGGTGGCCCGCGTCCTCGAAGTACCTCCGGAGGACGTGGCCGACGGGGCCGACTTCCGCGACGACCTGGACGCGGACTCGCTGCAGCTGGCAGAGATCGCCGCCGCCCTCGAAGACGAGCTCGGCGTGGAGTCGGACGAGCCGCCCGCGTCATTCGCCGAAGTCCGCGAACTCCTCGCCGCCGAGGCCGGGCCGTGAGACGGGCCGTCATCACCGGTCTCGGGCCCGTCAGCGCCATCGGCACCGGACGCGAGGCCTTCGCCGAAGCGCTCATGACCGGCCGGAGCGGCCGGCGCGACGTGACCGCCTTCGACACCAGCGGATACCGCATCCACCACGCCTGCGACATCCCCGACTTCGATCCCCGGCACTGGATCGAACGGCTCGACCCGGCGGACGTGGGCCGCTCGGCGGCGCTCGCCGTCGCCGGGGCGCGGCTGGCGCTGGCCGACGCGGGCCTAGCCCATGAGGCGCTTGCGGACCGGGAGGTCCTCATCGCCGTCGGAGTGAGCGACTGCGAAGCGGCAGACGAGGACCGGCTGGCCGAGCAGGCCGTCCGGCACGGCCCGCGCGGGTTCGATCCGGCCACCGCTGCCAGGTTCGCCACGCCCGCATCGACACAGGTGGCGGCCGAACTCGACCTGCCGCACGCCGAGACCATCGACATCGCCGCGGCCTGCGCCGCGGGGAACCACGCCATCGCCCACGGGCTCGACGCGATCCGGCTCGGCGAGGCCGACATCGTGCTCTGCGGCGGCGCCGACGCGTTCGGACGCCGCATGTTCACCGGCTTCCACCGGGTGAAGACCCTGGCCCCGGACGCCTGCCGGCCCTTCGACGCCGACCGCGCCGGGACCATCACGGGCGAAGGCGCGGGCGTCCTCGTCCTCGAGGAGCGCGACCGGGCGCTCGAGCGCGGTGCGACCGTCCACGGCGAGGTCCTCGGCGCCGCCGTCAACTGCGATGCCCTCCACCCCGTTGCGCCCGACAGGGACTCGGTGGCCGCGTGCATCGGCCTCGCGCTCGCCGACGCGGGCCTGGAACCGGCCGATGTGGACGCGATCTGCGCGCACGGCACGGGGACGCCGGCCAACGACGTCAACGAGGCGAGCGCGGCGCGGCTCGTGTTCGGCGACCGGCTCCCGCCGATGACGGCGGTCAAGTCGATGCTCGGCCACGCCATGGGCGCCTCGTCCGCGCTCGGCGCGATCGCCTCCGCGCTCGCCATCGGGGCGCAGTACCTGCCGCCCACGATCAACCACCGCCGCACCGACCCCGCCTGCGCGGTCGACTGCGTCCCGAACACGGGCCGGCCGGCCCGCCTCGACGTGGTCGAGAACCACGGCTTCGGTTTCGGCGGCACCAATGCCGTCGTCCTCATCGGACGGCACTGATGCGAATCAAGGACTTCGCCTACTGGTCGCCGCTCGGCGCGCGCCCGGCGCTCTCGGGCGCGGGCGAGCCTGACGTCGTCCACGCCGCCGACCTGCCTCCGGGCGGCATCGTCCCGGTCCCCGGCTTCGACATCGGCGCCGAGGTCGGCGCCAAGGGCGTCCGCTCGATGGACCGGGCCACCGCGTTCGCCGTCGCCACGGCCGGGCGCCTGCTCGACGGCGGCGATCCGGCGCGCACGGGCGTCGTCCTCGCCACCACCGCCGGCAGTTTCGCGACCATGATGGCGTTCGGGGCGCAGTCGCTCACCAAACCCAAGCCGTACCAGGTCGATCCGGGCCGGTTCCCGGTCGCGGTCATGAACTACGCGGCCGGGCAGGTCGCGATCCGCCACGGGATCACCGGCCCGAACGCGGTGGTCCGCGGCGGCACCGCCGCCGGAGCGCAGGCGTTGCGATACGCCCGCCGGCTCCTCGCCTCCGGACGGGTCGACCAGGTGCTCTGCGGCGCGGCCGAAGAGGCCACCGCCGAACGCGCCTGGCTCGAACACGCCGCAAGCGGCGGCAAGCGGCCCATCGGCGAAGGGAGCGTCATGTTCCGCCTCGTCGCCGACGACGAACCGGGCCCGCGCATCACCGCGATCGCCACCCAGCTCGGCCCCTCCGCCCTGGAAGGCGCAGTGCGGCGCGCACTCGCCTCGGCCCGCACGGCGCCGGAGGCCATCGGGGCCGTCGCCGCCACGGGCGGACCCGAAGAGGCCGAAGCGCTCCGGGAGGTCCTCGGTGCCCTCCCCGAGACCGTGGCGGCGCACGAGCGGCTCGGCGACACCTCGGCCGCCGCCATGGGCTTCGCCCTCGCCGCCGTCCTCGAGACCACCGGTCCCGGAACGGATTTCGCGCTCACCGGCATCGAACGGCCGGGCCTGGCCTGCTGCATCGTCGGGAGGACGTGAACCATGGCCGACTGGGGCATCATCGGATCGGGCGCCTACGCCCCGGCCACGGTGATCGACAACGAGGCCGCGGCCGCCGCGCTCACCGTTGCGCCGCAATGGATCCTCGACGCCACCGGCATCCGCGAACGCCGCCGCGCCGCTTCCGGCGAGGCCGCCTCCGACCTCGCCGCGCACGCCGCCCGCGCTGCGCTTCGCCGCACCGGCCTCGGCATCGCGGACATCGGGCTCATCGTCGTCGGCACCTCCACACCGGACGAACTCGGTCCCAGCACCGCGTGCCGGGTCCAGGCGCTTCTGGGCGCCCGCGGCGCCGTCGCCCTCGACGTCGGGGCCGCCTGCGCGGGCTACCTCTTCGGTCTGAGTCTCGCCCGCGACTGGCTCGCGGCCCGGCCCGGCGCCGGATATGCGCTCGTCATCGGCGTCGAGGTCTACTCGCGGTTCCTCGACCCCCGCGACCGCTCCACCGCCGTCATCTTCGGCGACGGCGCCGGCGCGAGCATCGTCGGCCCCGTGGCGGACGGCGAGGGCATCCGGTCGGTTCGCCTCGGCTCAGACGGCACCCGCGCGGACGCCGTCCTCATCCCCGCGGGCGGCAGCCGGCGTCCCTTCGAGCCCGCCGCTCAGCGGATCACCATGGACGCCAAGGCCATCCGCAAAGCCTTCCCCGAACTGTTCGACATGATGCTCGCCGAGACCCTCGCGGAGCACCGCATCGGCGTGGACGGCATCGACCTCCTCGTGCCGCACCAGCCGAACCCCAGGACGCTGCGCATGTTCGCCGAGGACGCCGGCATCCCGCTCGAGAAGGTCGTCGTCATCGGCGACCGCCTCGGCAACATCGGCGCCGGGTCCATCCCCACCGCCCTCGCCGAAGCCGCCGCGGACGGGCGGCTCAAACCCGGGCAACGCGTCCTGCTCATGGCCATCGGCGCTGGCCTCACCTGGGGTTCGATCCTCATCCACTGGCCCACCCCGCCACCAGAAGGAGCCCCGAAGTGAACGACGACCTCGCCGCCTTCGTCACCGGAGGCACCGACCAGACCGCGCTGCGCGCCCTCTTTGCCGGGCCCGCCTTCGACCGGCCGCAGGGGCTCACCGCGGCGCAGTCCCACGAGCACATGTCCGAGCTGGTGCGAAGCGTCACCTCGGCCGCGGGTCCCGCCGCCTCGCTCCTCGCCGACCGGACCCGCCTCACCGACCTCATGGGCTGGGCCGCCACCCGCGACCCCGTGCTCTTCCACGCCCTGCTGCTCCACTACTGCCTGTGCCTCAACGGGATCGCCGAGTTCAGCCCCGACCCGGTCAGGGCCCTCGCCGCGGTCGAGGAACGCGGCGACATCGGCGTCCTCCTCATGACCGAGGCCGGCCGCAGCGGCAGCCACCGCGCGATCCGCACCGAAGCCCGCTACGACCCGGCCGCCCGCGAATTCGTCCTGCGCACCCCGGACGCGACCGCCGTCAAGTTCCCGACCGCGGCCGGCCTGGCCTCGGTCTCCAGAACCGCACTGGTTTACGCGCGCCTCGTCGTCGACGACGCCGACTGCGGCGTGTTCGCCTTCGAGATCCGATTCGGCGGCGCCCACGGGCGTCCGGAGGGGATGCGGATCGCGCCGACCCCGGAGGTCACGGCGCTCCCGGTCGACTACGCCGCAGTCGCGTTCGCGGGCACCCGGCTCCCGTTCGACGCCTGGCTCGCCGACAGCGCCGCGATCGGCACGGACGGTCGATTCAGCGATCCCCTCGGCACACGCGAGGCCCGGCTGAGCCGCTCCATGGGCGTCGGGACCCGCACGTGGACCGCCATGGTCGCCGGCTGCGCGGCGTTCACCCGCGCCGCCTGCGCCATCGCGGTCCGGTACGCCCGCACCCGCCTCACCTCCGACACGCTCTCCGCCGACCGCCCGCTCATCGGACACCGCTTCCAGCAGGTCGAACTGCTCACCGCCCTCGCGGACGCGTACGCCCTCACCGCACTCGCCAACCACGCCAAGCAGCGCACGGACGCCCCGACCGCTGCGGCAGGCTCGACCTGGGCGCCCTGGTCGGCCGTGGACGCCACGCTGCCGCTGCTCAAAGCGGTCGCGAGCGAGACCGCCGAACGCGTCGCGCACACGTGCCGGGAACGCTCCGGCGCGCTCGCCTACGCCGGGACGCCCCTCCTGCTCGCCCACCAGAACACGGCCCACGCCTACCTCAGCGCAGGCGGCGACAACGCCCTCATCCGCTTCGACACCGCCCGCGCGATGTGCGACGAGGGCTTCGAGCCGCCCGAAGACGCAGCACCCCAAGGCATCCGAGTCACGGACGACTTCCTGCGCCTCGCCCGGGCCTGCGAGCACCGTCTGCGCGCCAAGCTGACCGAGCGCGTCACCGCGAAGGACGGCGACCCGTTCGAGGCCTGGGACGGCGCGCTCGCACTCGGGGCCGAAGCCGCCGCCGTCCGCGCGGAACGGCTCCTCATGGAGCACTTCGCGGCGGCCGCGGCCGCATCCGGCCCGGACGCCCGCGCGGCGCTGGAGCGCCTGCTGATCATGCACGGCATCGGCTGGGCGCGAAGGCGGGCCGCGGCGCTCACCCGATGCGGCCTCCTCACCGGCGCCGCCCTGGAGTCCCTCGAAGACCTGGCGCACCGCACCTGCGACCTCCTGCTCCCCCGCCTCGCCGACCTCGTCGACGCCTTCGGCCTCGACGAGGAGTACCTGGGCACCTTCATGGCGGCCGACGACCACCTCGCGGCATTCGCGGCGCAGCACGGCTTCACCGACCTGTAGACGGCCGGATACCGCTCGGCCTCAACGGCGCAGGGCGCACCCTTAGCGTCCATAGTGTCCTAGCCGCGATCAGGCGGAGTCGCGGACGACCAGCTCGGTGGGAAGCACGCGCGTCGTGGCCTCGGCGCCGTCGATGGCCTGCAGCACTTCGCGGACCATGGTCTGGGCGACCGCCGCCACGGGCTGGTGGACCGTGGTCAGCTCCGGCGCGGTCCGCCTCGCGATCGCGGAGTCGTCGAAGCCCGCGACGGCGAGGTCGGCGGGCACCCCCAGGCCGCGCGTGCGGATGGCCTCGATCGCGCCGGCGGCGAGCAGGTCTGAAGTGGCGAAGACACTGTCGATCTCGCGCCCGGCGTCCAGGAGCGCCGCCATGGCGGCGTGCCCGTCCGCCTGCGAGTACCGCGCGGCCGGTTCGAGGTGGACGAGATCGCGGCCGAGGCCGCGCGTGAACGCTTCGATGCGCTGCTGCGGGCAGAGGGTCTCGGGATAGGCGGCGATCACGGCCGTGCGCTGATAGCCCTGGTCGCGGAAGTGGCGGCCGAGCGCTTCGCAGCCGGGCGCGTCGTCACTGCGGACGAGGGCGAACTCGCGGGGCTCGGCGAAGGGGTTGCCGCAGACCACGACCGGCAGGGCCCGGGACTCGAGCAGGTCGAGCAGGGGGTCCTGCCCGGTTTCGGCGGGACTGACGAACAGGACGCCGTCGACGTGGCCGGCGCGGAGGAACGCCGCGACCCGATCGCGCTCGGCGGCGTCGGCCGCAGTGAGGAAGACCAGGGAGCGGTCCGCGGCGGCGAGTTCGCGGCTCGCCTCCTGCAGGATCACGGCGTAGTTCGGGTCCTCGAAGAGTGCCGTCGGCGCCGCCCCGAGCACGAGGGCGACGCTGTTGGTGCGCTGCATGACCAGTGCCCGGGCACGGGCGTTCGCGGTGAACCCGGTCGCACGGACCGCCGCCATCACCTTCTCGCGGGTGGCGGGGCTGACCCAGTTGCGGTCGTTGAGCACTCGCGAGACGGTGCCGATGGAGACGCCGGCGGTGTCGGCGACATCCCGGATGGTGATGCCCTCGCGGCGGCGGCGCGGACGGGGCCGCGAGTACTCCTGATCGGCCGTGTCGCTCCCGTCGGAGGCGAAGGGGCTCATGACGACCCGTCGACGGCGTGGCGGCGGGCGCGGACCGGGCGGGCGAGTGCGCGGAGGACGCCTTGGCCGCTCGTCTCGGCGAGTGCCCGGCGCGCGTCGGGGTGGAGCCAGATCGGCGCCTGCGGGTGGAGCGGCAGGACGTGCACGGTGACCTCGGCGGTCCCTGCCGGAACAGTGATCGTCCACAGTGTGCCATCCCAGAACCGGTCGGTCAACAGGACGCCGTCGGCCTCGGCCACGGCGACGTCGCCGATCCATTCGATCGTCAACTCGAAGTCGTCGTCCTGCAACGGGTCCGGAACGGCGATGTCGTAGCGGGCCCCGTCCGCGAACACCTGCTCGAGCGGAGGGGCGGAGGCCCGGCCGTTCGAGGCACCGTAGTCGACCGGCGGTTCGGCCGCCGGGCGGCGCAGGGCGACATGGAGGTCGCTCGTGACGGCGGCCGGGCCGGGCGCCGGGGTGAGCGGGTCGAACCGCAGGTGCTCGGTGTCGAAGCGGGCGACGGGTCCGCCGGTGCGGTCCCAGGTGAGGACGCCGGACTCGTCGACGTCCAGTTCATCGGCGCTGGTGTACAGGACGCCGTCGATCACCCAGGCCTGCTCGGCGAGATCGGCGGGCAGCACGACGACCGCGTCCTGACCGCGCTCGAATGCCCGCACTCGATCCGGATCCGCCTCGGACACGGCACCCCCGACAGCGATCCACGCGCTGATGCCGGGGAGCGCGGCCAGGACCGCGACGCGCCCGCCACCGGGGCGGTCCAGGAGCGTCAGCAGGTTCGCCGTCGCCCAGTCGAGGCGCATTCGTCCGATCTGGAGGCCGAACGGGAACCGCGCGATGGTCCCGGGCGGGATCGCGATGGGCTCGTCGGGGAAGGTGAGCGTGCTGCCTGGGAGCGTGATCGCGAAGGCGACCGGGGCGCTCGGGCCCAGCGCCTCGTGCGGCTGGCGGCGGTTGACGAACACGAAGCCGCACTCGCCGTCGGAGCGGATCGCCCACCGCGGCGTCTCGGCGTCGAAGGCGTCGGCGGGCACGCGGTCGGGCAGGGTGGAGGGCATCTGGACGAGCCGGTCGCCCACGGCCGCAAGGAAGGCGTGCTGCTGGCGCAGGAGCGCGTGCGTCCGGGTGGGCTGCCCGGCGGCGCCGATGGGGGCATGGAAGTCGTAGTCGATCTGCGGCAGGTCGTTCGGGTAGCCCGTGGCGTGGGATTCCTGCAGGCCGAGGCCGGGATTGCGGCCGCCGGCGTACATGTAGTAGCCCTGCCAGGCCGATCCGTTGCCCAGCTTGACGTTGGCGACCGCGGCGATGTCCTCGGCGTCGAGCACGGGCCGGCGGTGGTAGGCGGTGGCCATGCCCCCGCCCAGTTCGCAGGTCACCGGCGGGAACACCGTCGAAGGCGAGCGCGACTCCGGACCGGGCAGGCCCGGGGCGCGGAGGTCGGCGCCGATGCCTGGGTCGTCCCACACGTGGCGGAAGAAGAAGTGCTCGCGGAACGAGACGTCCCACGGGGCGGTCGCGTCGGTCCAGAACCCGTCCGCGTAGCCGCCGTACATGGGGAGGACCTCGTCCTCCGGCAGCACCGCGCCGCCCCAGGCGGTGGCCATCCACAGTGGTGCCCGCAGGCCGGCCGCGACCGCCATGCGCTTCAACGTCGCGATGTGGGCGGGCTGGTCGTACAGCTCGTTCTCGACTTGGATGCCGATGACCGGGCTGCCGGGCTCGAAGTGCGCGGAGAGCTGGTCGGCGAGCGCGGCGAACCAGGGCGCGACGAGTGCGAGGTAGGCGGGGTCGTCGCTGCGGTGGCTGACTCCGGCCTCCTGGACCCAGTCCGGGAAGCCGCCGTTGCGCACCTCGCCGTGGCACCACGGGCCGATCCGCAGCACCACCTCGAGGCCGGTCTCGACGCACAGGTCGAGGAACGCGCTGATGTCGCGGTCGCCTTCGAAGGAGGGAGGCTGGTCGCGCTCGGGCTGGTGGTGGTTCCAGAAGAGGTAGGTCGCGACGGTGTTCACGCCGCCGTTGCGCATGGCCCGGAGCCGGCGCCGCCACGACTCCCGCGGCACCCGGGTGAAGTGGAGCTCGCCGGACACCGGGAACCAGGGCTCGCCCTTGCGGGTCAGGTACCGGCTGGTCAGACCGATCCGGTGGTTCGTGCCGGAGGCCATGGCCGGAGCGGCGAGCGGAAGCTCCCAGTCGCGGTGCGTCACCGTCAAAGCGTCGTGTGGACTCACAGGTCACCCGTCTTGTCGAGCGCGCGGCGGGGTCCGCGCGATGCACCCATGCTAAAAACGTTTTCCGGTTTGCGCAACCGCTCGATCGACACGGGCGACGACCGATGGCCCCCGAACGTTCGATGCGCTGCCGCCTGCGCGGCAGATCGCCAGGGCCGGAACAGGAAATGGCCGGCCTTCGCTGCCCGCCACGCTCGGGGCAGGCCGCGGCACCCGCCGGACGGCACCTGTGCTCGCCCGCAGGCTGCGCCGTCACGGCGGCGTACGAGTGTCCGCTCAGGGCGGACATCGGATCAAAGACGCTGCCCTGCGCGGGACGCGAGGGGCCCGGGTTCACCTCGAGAAGCGGCGAATCCAGTTCGGCTGCACGGCGTTGAGGTTGTGGACCATCTGCACGTAGTCGCCGAAGGCCGCGTTGACCTCGTCGTGGCTCTTTCCGTAGGCGCTCGAGTCGTATTCGTGGCGGCGGGTCGTATCGCGCTTCCCGAAGTGCTCGTCGAGGCGGCGGTCGGATGCCGGGTCCCATTCGATGCCCAGGTGGGAGAACAGCGCCGGGATCGTGCTGCAGGGGTCGGTGGTCAGCCAGTGGTAGGGCACATCCACGATCCGCTCCCGCGGGAGGCCGGCCCGGGCGGTCCGGTCGGCCTCGATGCCTTCGACGAGGAGGTCGAGCCAGAGGTCGCCGAGCTCGTGCAGGTCGACGGCCTCGGGGTTCAGATGCATCCGCCAGGTCGCCTCGTTCATCGAGCAGGTCGACCCGAACGCGGTCACCGGATCCCTGTGGCACCAGACGATCGTCGCGCTCGGGAAGACCTTGAAGATCTCCGGCAGGTGCCACAGGTGGGCCGGCTGCTTCAGGACCCAGCGCTTGCGCGGCCGCCCGTACTGGAGTACCTGGAGCACCCGCTTGAGGTACTCGTACCACGGCAGCGCGTCGGCCTCGTCGATCCATCTGCGATAGCCCTTCAACGGTGCCGTGCCCATGAAGAACCTGGTGGCGACCTCGGCGAAGAACGTCTCCTCGGGCTCGAAGGCGCTGAGCGGGTGGATGTCCTGGAAGTAGGGTTCGTAGCGGTACATCAGCTTGATGACCTTCTCGATGCCCTTCGACTCCTTCCGCCAGTCCTCGTAGTGGGTCCTGGTCGAGACCAGTTCGGCCATGAGCGGGCCGCGGCAGCCCTCGGCTCCGGCGAGGAGCCGGTGGGTGACGGTGGTGGCCGTGCGAGGCAGTCCGAGGATGAAGATCGGATCGTCGATGGGCTCCTCGGCGATCGCGGGGTCGGCTCGGTGCTGCGCGTCGACCTGGGCGACGTTGCGAAGGCGCGGCCCGACCTGGGAGTGCTCGGCGCTGTAGCGCCCCATTGCGGACAGTCCCGGCTCCTTGTACATGGCGATCAGGAGCTGCCGCAGCGCTTCGGCTTCGGGCCCGTCGGGGACCAGGCCGAAGTCGCGCTCGCAGCCGTCGAGGAGCCGGCGCCACAGCGCCTCGGGGCTGCGGCGGCGCTGGGTGAGGCTCAGGACGCGATTGGTCACTCCCAGCAGCGGGGTAGGACGTGGCATGGCGGCTCTCCTTGGGAGGGAATCACAGCGCGAGGGGTGGTGATGGTCGCCGCACTGATACTGGCACAGCGGCGACGCGAAAAGAAGCCCCTCACCGGCGCTCAGGCCATGTCTGCGGTGCGGAGATGCCGCTTGATCAGCAGGATGCCGACGAGCGGCGGTCCGAAGAGGGGAATCCCCTCGGCCACAGGGGACCCAGTGTTCGACCAGGTGAAGGCCTTCAATCGGATTCCCGATTGCGATGGTGCCCGAGGGTCAGGAGCGCGCCGATGAGCGGCAGCCCGAAGAGGGTCGTGAGCACAGGGATCTCCTCGGCCGACTCGAACCCGGACGGCGCACCGGCTTTCAGCCACGAGGTGAGCTCGTCGTACTCGTAGTCGCCGATCGGGATGTCGACCATCAGTCGGAGTGCGGCGACCATGACGAGGCCGAGCGCGCCGACGGCGCAGAACACGCCCAAGACGATGACCGACCAGCGCGGGCCGATCCGTGAGGCGACCGCGAGGGCCGTGAACGCGGCCGCGAGGAGCAGGCAGCCGACGGCCGGGTAGACGAACCGGAAGTTCACGATCGCGTCGAGCTGCGGGAGGTAGCTCGCGCCGAAGTCGTCGTTGTCGTCGAGCAGGGTCTCCGCGGCAGCGTCCCTGGCGGGGCCGGCGGCATCGAGCAGGAAGACCGCGCAGGCGAGGAGGATCACCGCCAGTGAGAAGGAGAGGATGACCGCGGATTCGGAGCGGTTCGGCTTCGGCCGCGGGGGACTCGCGAGTCGGTTCATGAGGGTCTCCGATCGACGGGTGCCGGACCTTCGATCATAGGTGCCGCGTACCACCGCGGTCCACTGTCGCCGTCCGGCCGCCGGGTCGAGCCGATCTGGCTGCCGGTGTCGGCGGTGCCTGAGGCGGGGCCGTCCTGCTCGGCCGGGTGTTGCCGAGCGGTGGCGATGCCGTTGAGCACCCCCGACCATGCCCCGGACTGCCGTACCGCCAGGCCCGTTGCGGGGCGGGCGCTCAGGCCCAGGACGTCACGGTCGCCTGCCAGCGGGCCGGGAGATCGTCGAGACCGGGCATCGCCGGGTCGAGCGTGAAGCACACCGACGCGGTGTCCCGGTAGGTCAGGAGCACCGTCGCCACAGGGACGCCGAGTGGCGCCCACATCACCGGCGCGACGCGGGTGACCGGCGCGCCTTGGAACTCGAGTCGTCGCCGCAGCACCAGATTGGATGCGAGCGCCGCCGCGTGGGCGGGCTTCGACACCGTTTTGAGCACCTCGGTCATCGCGACGACCGGGGTCAGGGCCGTGATCCGGCGCATGGCCTCGCGCAGGGACGCTGAATGCAGCACGGTGGTCGCGCTCGGCGTCATGGCGAGTCGCTCCTCGGCGGTGCACTGCCCGCCGGGGACGGCGATGGACGCGAGGATGACGCGGTTGCCCGGCAGGTCCTCCTCGCCGGGGCGGCGCAGGTTCACCGGGACCAGGAACGGCACCGCGGCCGGGACCGGAGCCGAGGGCAACCGCTGCGTCCCTTCGGTGAGGGCGTGGGCGAGCGCGGCGAGGTAGACGTCGTTCACGGTGGTGCCGCGGGCGGAAGCGGCGCGGCGGAGCAGGTCGACCGGCATCTCGCACCACCGGTGCGTCCGCTCGGCGGAGAACCCCGCCGGGTGCGACGCCCAGATCCCGGAGCGCCGGGCCCCGCCGAGGAGCGCACCCGCGGCGGTGGTCATGGCCCGCATGGAGACCCGCGGCCTTTGAGCGAACCCGGGGTACGCGGAGGAGGGCGTCCCGGTGTCGTCTGCGAACAGCGTCTCCAAGGTGTGGAGGATGCCGCCGCCGTCCTGCAGCGAATGGTGGACCCGGTAGAGCAGCGCGAAGCCGTCCTCGGAGTGGCCGTGCAGCAGGTGGAGCTGCCATGCGGGGCCCTGCTCCGGCAGCGGCGCGCCGATGAGCTCGCTCGCCGCCGTCTCAAGCGACGCCGGGCCCGGAGCGAGGCGGTGCTCTCGCACATGGGCCGCCAGGTCCAGATCCGCCTCGATGCGCCAGGACGACCCGGCCGGGAGGCTCCGCAGCGCCGGGAGCAGCGCCAGCCGCGCGGAGACGTGGGCGGTGACCTGGTCCAGATTCGGTGGCGCGCCCATGCAGTGCAGCATCATGCCCACGTGCGGCCGCGTGGACGGCGAGAGCGCCGGGGCGGCCCACAGCGCCCGGTCCATCGACCTCCGCGGCGCCGAGGCCCGCTTGCCGGCCGCGCGTGCCGCTGCTGTCCCAGTCTCGTTCACCACCGGATCATAAGGGACGACAAGGTCCAACCCGGTCGCGAAGAGCGCACCGTTCTCGAGTCGTCGCGGTGAGACCTGAACTGCGCGAGCGGATCGGCCGGCTCGAATCGCGTCGCCTGCGCTCTGTGAAGCACCTCGGGACCCGCCGGTCTGCGGGTCCCGAGGTGCTTCTTCGTTCCTGTCGCTGTCGTCGGTCAGCGGTCGATGATCGCTATCGGCTCGCACGCAGCTGCTGGAGCGTGACGGCCGACGCCCACAGCCAGATGAGCGCGCCGCCGGTGAGCATCCACCGGTAGTCGGCCGCGGCGAAGGTGACCGCGGTGAGCGCCAGGTACAGGGCGGGCACGATGTAGCAGACTGCGCGCCAAGCGGTCCGGCGCTCGGAGCGGAACCGGCGTGCGAAGACGAAGCAGGCGACGAGGAGGGTGAGCCCGGCTCCGGGCGCTGCGAACGCGTGCAGGATGCTGTGCCAGCTCTGCTCGGCGGGAGCGCCGTCCGGGGTCCCGGCGGGATAGCCGAAGGCGGGGTCGGCGACGAAGACGCCGCCCCACACCAGCGCGATCCCGTACAGGCCGAACAGTCTCGGTCCCCACGTCGCGGCGGGGCCGCCGCCGAGGGAGCGGCGGAGTCCCACCGCCCCGGCCAGGGCCAGCAGGCCGGAGACGATGAAGTTCGCGATCTGGATCCAGCCGAGGTCGCTGAGGCTGAGCAGGCTCAGCGGATGGACGACGGGGTCGAATCCTTCGCGGGTCGCGGCTTGGACGAGGGTGAGGCCGACGAACAGCGGTCCGGCGGCGACGCCGCACGCCAGCAGGCCTCGGACGGTCGCGGTCGCGGAGGCGGCGGGCGGGGCTGCGGTAGCGGTGGTCATCAGTGTGCTCCTTGGGGCAGTGGATGGGTTCTGCCCGTATAGACGAGGCGGCGCACGCGGATTCATCGGTGGCGCGGCGAATCCTCATTGCGTTGCGCGCCGTCCAGGTCACCAGCCCCGGTTGGCTTCCAAGCGCAACGCGAGGTCAGTCGCCGAGCGTCTTCAAGCCGGTGTCGCTGAGCCGATAGCCGACCCATTCCTCCATGGGCACCGCGCCGAGCGATTCGTAGAAGCCGATGGCGGGCGCGTTCCATTTGAGCACTGACCAGTCGATCCGCTGGTAGCCGTTGGCCTCGCATATGCGGGCGAGCTCGCGCAGGAGCGCCGCACCGTATCCGCTGCCGCGGGCGGCGGGGTCGACGTAGAGGTCTTCGAGGTAGATGCCGTGCTTCCCGGTCCAGGTCGAGAAGTTGAGGAACCATACGGCGATGCCCGCGATACGGCCGCCGGCCTCGACGACATGCGCGAAGACCGCGGGATCGGGTCCGAACAGCGCCGCGTCGAGGTCCTCGACGGTGGTCTCGACCGCGTCGGGCTCGCGCTCGTACGCCGCGAGGTCGCGGATCCGCTGAAGGATCTGAGGCAGGTCTTCCGGATGGGCGCGACGCAGGACCGCGCCGTCGGCCAGGACGGTGTGCTCGCTCATCGGCACGAGTCTATGACCGCTGTTCCAGGACCCGGCGTCACCCACGTCTCGGGGCCGGCGCAGTGAGCAGACGGGTGCCGGGGGCCGACGCCGAGAACGGCCCGGGCACGACCCCGCCGCGCGGGAGGCCGGTGATGTCCGAGCTCAGGTCCAGATCGGACCCGTCGGGGTTGGAGTAGCCCATCTCGGCCTGGTAGCTCGTGCCGAGGCGCTCGGTCGTCACCGGTGCGACGAGGTCGATGGCGTCGCTCAACTCGACGCGAACGATGCCGGCTGCGGCGTCGTGCACCTCGACGCGCACCGGCGACGTGTCCAAGACACGGGGCGCGGGTTCCGCGCGGAACGGTTCGGCGCCGTCCGCGTACAGGTTGCCTTCGACCCACACCGGGAGCCGGGGCCCGGCCAGCGCGCTGCCGTCCTCGTGCGGGTACTCCTCCGGGGTCGGGCATGCGTCGTACTGCGAGGTGCCCACCGGGGTGGGCACGAACGTGGCCTGGCCGGGCACGCCGTCGATGTCGATCGCGCCGTTCCAGAAGCTCGCGAGCACCGGTTCCGCCTGCGGTTCGGCACGTTCCCCGTCGCCGACGAAGACGTTGTTGTAGAACCGGTTGTCGCCGCCGAGGATGTTCGAGACGCCGTAGACGGCCGTGGCGTGCGGCAGGTGGTACGGGGTGTACCGCTGGTGCTCGGTGCAGTTCGCGATGCGGCCCGCGAAGTAGTTGTGCACGTAGGCGCCGCCGGTGGACATGTCCTTGACCGACCACGGCGAGAGGAACAGGTTCGAGTCCACGAGGTACGGGCCGTGGCAGACCTCGACCATGAAGTCTTCGGCGGTGGAGGCGTAGAAGACGTTGCGCCGCACCAGGGTGCCTTGGGCCTGCCAGTCGAGCCACAGGGCCCGGTGCGTGTGGTGGATGGTGTTTCCGCTGATCACGGTGTCGATGGCGGCGTGCAGTTTGATGCCGGCCACCTCGGCGCCGTGCCATTGCCGCTTCACGTGGATGCGGGCGATGTGGTTGTCGACGATGCGGGAGAACGCCGCGCCGAGGTGTCCGACGATGCCCGCCTGCTCGCAGTCCTGGATGGTGTTGCGGCGCACCGTGTGGGAGCCGACGTGGTCCCGGTCCCACGGGTGCGGCTCGCCGGCGGCGGGTCCGCGCAGGGCGAGTGCCCGCTGGATGACCTCGCGTTCGCGCTGTGTGCCGCCTTTGGCGCCCTTGGGGCTCGCGGTCCACTCGTTCTGCCCGGTGCCGGCCTCCTTGCCCAGGGAGACGCCGACGTTCTTCGAGTCGGTGATCGTGTTGTCCTCGATCACCCAGCCCTTGGACCAGTGCGGGCCGATCAGGCCCTCCTGCAGCGCGGTGGGCGGCGCCCACTGCGTGGCGGCCTTGGTCAGGGTGAAGCCGCGCACCGTGATGTGGTCGGTTCCCGTGGCCTCGGGCCAGAAGACGAATGTGCGGGCGTTGATCTCGATCTCGTGGTCGGCGGGGTCGGCGCCCCCGAAGTTCGCCCAGATCGTGGTGGCGTCGTCCCCTGTTTCGCAGTACCAGGTGAGCAGGGAGCCCGCCTGGTCGAAGGAGTCTTCGGTGGCTGCGGGGTGTTCGACGCCGTCCAGGGTCAGCGACTCGTACATGGACTTGCCGTCGAGGTACACCTCGCCGGTGTGCCAGGTGTTGACCTGGTCGAAGAACCAGTCGCCGCCGATGCGCTCGGCATACGGGTTGCGCTCCCCGAACAGGGTGTTCGGCACCGTGGCCGTCCAGACCCCCGCGGCACCGGGGTGGGGGCGCCAGTCGGCGACCACCTCGGCGCCGGAGATGGTGACCGGCTCGTAGAGGCCGTCCGCTCCTGGCGCGGCCTGGTAGGTGATCGGTGCGTCGGCGGTGCCGCCGCGAGGCGGATTGACCCACTCCCGGTACACGCCCTCGTGCACGAGCACGGTGTCGCCCGGTTGCGCCAGCGCCGCGGCCGCACCGATGCTGAGCAGCGGGTCTTCAACGGTTCCGGCGGCGGTATCGGACCCGGTCTTCGCGACATGTAGCTCCACGCCGCAAACCATAACCCGAGCCCTTTACCGATCCACCACCGATCGCCGTGGTGCTGATGTCCGAGGGGGCCGCTCAAGCAAGCGCCAGGTCGACCAGGCGCTCCGCGTGCAGCCGCGTGGAGTCGAAGACGGGGACCGGGCTGTCGGTGGCGTCCACGAGCAAGGTGATCTCGGTGCAGCCGTAGATCATTCCCTGGCATCCTCGCTCGGCGAGGTCGGCCATGACCCGGCGGTACTCCTCGCGGGACTCGTCGCGGAGCACGCCGAGGGTGAGCTCGTTGTAGATGATGTCGTGGATCCGTGTGCGGTCCGCTTCGATCGGCACGACGACTTCGACGCCGTGCGCGGCCATGCGTTCGCGGTAGAAGTCCATCTCCATCGTGAACCGCGTGGCGAGCAGCCCGATACGGGTGAGCCCGGCGGCTCGGACGGATTCGGCGGTCGCGTCGACCAGGTGGATGAACGGCACGGCCACCGCCGATTCGAGCTGATCCGCGACGACGTGCATCGTGTTGGTGCACAAGGCGATGTAGTCGGCGCCTGCGCGTTCGAGCGTGGCGGCCGCGCGTGCGAGGCGTTCGCCCGCGGCTTCCCAGTCGCCGGCGCGCTGCATGTCCTCGATCTCGGCGAAGTCGACGGTGACCATGATGCTGTGGGCATTGTGCTGCCCGCCGAGCCGGGCCCGGACGTCCTCGTTGATGAGGCGGTAGTACTCGGCCGAGGACTCCCAGGACATTCCGCCGATCAGCCCGATGGTGCGCATCGCACCATTGTGCCCGAGCGGTCGGTCGCATCGGGGTGCGGCGATGTCTGAAATGAAGAATTCCTTCATCAGTTGCTTGACTTGTGGAGATTCCTGTCAGATCCTGGAAAGGTCCGGTCGACCTGGGGATGGATTCCCAAGCGTCGCCATCGCTGCGATTCGAGTCCATCCCGCCGGACGTCGTTCGACCCCATGATGAGAAGCGCCCGACCTCCTTTCCCACCCCCTCCCACAAGGAGCAGTCATGAGTTGGATCAGATCGAAGCGGCATGCCCTGACCGCGCTGTTCGCAGCGGCCGTGATGGGCGTTGCGGCAGCAGTCGCCGGCGCCTTGCCCGCGCAGGCCGCGACGGCCCGCAACGGCGTGTGCGAGTCCGGGGAGTTCTGCCTCTACTACAACAGCGACACCTCCGGCTCGGTGAGCGACTTCGCCGGGTCCGTCAGCGACTACGGCTCGAGCACGGGCTGCTACAAGTTCATCAGCGCGGGCGCCGGCCAGGGGCAGTGCGTCAAGAACAACGCCGCCTCGGCCTGGAACCGGACCAGCCGGTACGTCACGGTGTTCTACAACAGCGGCTACAGCGGCCCGATCGACAACTTCAGCCCAGGGGCGGAGGCCAACCTCCGCGCCTACCTGAAGAACGAGAACGCCGCCCACCTCATCGGCGTCAGCGGCAACGCCACCGCCAACCTCGAGTACGCCGTCTACCACTCGTCGTCGGCGAACATCACCGCGTACTTCGACGGCTACACCACCACGTCGGGCCGGCACGAGGGCGTCGACATCGCGCACGCCGTCGGCGCCTCGGTGTACGCGCCGGTCTCCGGCACCGTGGTCCGCATGACCGAGGGCTCCCGGGGCTCCGGCGGCCTGTCCACCCTCGCCGTCTACAACTCGAGTCTCGACAAGACCGTCGTCTACCTGCATCTCGACCCGACCGTCGGTGTCGGCGCGACCATCTCCGTGGGCGAGAAGATCGGCGTCGAGGACTGGCGCGGCGTCAGCTCCTCCGGCGGCGCCCACACGCACGTCGAGATGCGCAACGGCCGCCAGACCGCCGCGGCCCCGAGCGTCGGCGACCCCACCCTGAGCAACCCGAACCCGACGAGCTTCTGGACCGCCAGGGGCTACAACATCTGCTGCCAGTTCGGCTAGGTCCACGCTGACGCAGGCAAAGAGCCGCGGAGGGCCATCGGCCCTCCGCGGCTTCGCTCACGCCCGGGCCAGGACTGACGACCGAACCCAGGCCTGGCCGAACGGCACTGGGTTAGTCGACGACGAAGCCGCCGGTCAGGTTGGCCACCGTCCCCGTGATCGCGGCGGCGCGGTCGGAGGCCAGGAACGCGGCCGCTGCGGCGAGTTCCCCCAGTGTGGTCGCCCGCTTGCGGTGGGTCCGGTCGGACATCATGGCGGCGAACTCGTCTGTGGAGATGCCATAGGCCGCGGCGTGCAGGCCGAAGACCACGTCGATCGTGCCCGTCTCCTCCATTCCCGTGGTGCGCAGGCACACCGCGCGCACGCCGTGCTGGGCCCACTCGGCGGAGAACTGCCGGTTGAGCGATTCCATCGCCGCCCAGGCCGGGCTCATGCCGCCCATCAGCGGGATGCCCAGCGCGCTCGGCGTCGGCGTGTGCATCAGGATCACGCCGGAGCCCTGCGCGATCATGCGGCGGGCCGCCTCCCGGCCGGTGAGGAAGTGCGACCGGGTGTAGGTCGCGATCGGAGCGGAGAAGTGCTCCGCCTCCAGTTCGGTGAGCGGAGTGCCCTGCAGGTGGTGCTGCGGGATGCCGATCGCGTTGAAGGAGACGTCGATCGTCCCGGCCTCGCCCGCGACGGCATCCAGGTGCTCGGCTATCGCGCGTCCGTCGAGGGCGTCCACTTCGGCGGTTCGGGCGCTGCCGCCGGAGGCGTCGATGCCCTTCGCGAGGGCTTCGAGGGCGCCGAGGCGGCGTCCGGTCAGGTGAACGCGGGCGCCTTCGCGGGCGAACGCCCGGGCCACCGCTCCGCCGACCGCTCCGGCGGCGCCGTAGATGATCGCGTTCTTGTCCTTGAGCAGCATCGAATCTCCTTTGAGCATTGGTGCGGTCACGGCAGTTCGGCCAGTCCGGCCGCGGTGAGCATGTATCCGGCGGCGAGGGCCTCCGGGTCGGTGCGGACGAGGCCGAGCACCGCCGATCCCGCCTGCTCCGGTGTCAGCGGGTCGCCGAGGCGCTGCAGGAATGCGTCCTCGGTCTCGCCGTTTCGGGCGGCGTAGGCGCGGATGCCGCGCCTGCCCACCTCGCCGAACGGCGTGATCTTGGGCAGCACGGTGGTCACGGTGAGGGCGAGCCCGGCCCGGTCCGACTCGTCCTGGGCGTACCCGGCGATGAACCGCTGGGCCGCCTTGGCCCCGGCGTAGCCGCCGCTGGCGGGCGACCCGCCGATGGCCGCGCCACTGCTGACCACCACGATCCGGCTGCCGGGCGGCAGCGGCTGCAAGAGCGCCTCGCGCAGCCACGTGAACGCGATCTTGACGTCGGCGTTCCAGTTGGCGGAGAAGGTCTCCCAGGTCTGGTGCTGGAGCGGGCGCATCACCGGACCGGCGCCCGCGACCAGGACGAGGACCCCGGGCTCGTACCGGTCGAGCAGCCGCCACGCGGCCTCCGGATCGGTCGCGTCGGCCGTCTCGGCCCGGATCCGGCCGCTCGCGGCGGCCAGTTCGTCGAGGTCCCTGCCGGTCCGGGCCACCGCGACCACCGAGGCCTTCGCGTCGGCGAACGCGAGCGCGATCCCGCGCCCGAGGCCCCGGCCGCCGCCCACGACGAGTGCCGTCGTCCCGCTGAGGTCAGTCACGGTCGCCCGCCAGGTAGGTCGCCATGTGGCGTTCCAGCGCCTTCGTCGGACCGCCGTCCCAGCCCGCGGTCGCTGACGCCGACAACGGGTCCGGGAAGAGGTCTTCTTCGCCCTTCTCCACGCCGTCGAAGACCTGGCGCGCGACCGCCTCCGGCGCGGCCTTCGGGATGTCGAAACCGCGGGTCATGTCGGTGTCCGTCGGGCCCAGCAGCACGGCGTGCACGCTGATGCCGTCGCCTGCCGTGAGCATCCGCAGCGACTGGGTCATCGAGAACGCCGCCGCCTTCGACATCGAGTACGTCGGCTGGAGCGGCATCGCCGCCACCCCCGACAGCGACAGGATGTTGACGATGCGGCCGCGGGAGCGCCGGAGCGCCGGCAGGAACGCCTGCGTCACCGCATAGGGGCCGAAGCAGTTGACGGCGAAGTGCCGTTCAAGCGCGTCACTGTCGTCGAGTGCGTCCGGAAGCGCGATCCCCGCGTTGTTGACGAGGACGTCGAGTGCGCCGATCTCCTCGGCGGCCGCCCGTATGTCGCCGGCGTCGGTCACGTCGAGCCGGATCGGCACGACCCGCCCGTCCGGGTGGGCCAGCGGGCCGCGGGTCCCCGCGTACACGCGCTTCGCACCCCGTTCCAGCGCCTCGGCGACCAGCGCCTTCCCCACGCCGCGATTGGCTCCTGTGATGAGCACGGTCGTGTCCGCGAACGTCATGGTTCCTCCGTAGATTGGTACGCGGTCCTCCCGGACCGCGTGTCCGATGGGCTGCCGTCTCGAGCGGCGTCGAAGGGGTAGGCACCGCGGACACGCGGCATTGGTCGGTCCCTAAGCGACCAATTCGAGGCCCGGCCGGTGTCAGCACATGAATGAGGACTTTCCAACCGGAGCGGAGCGACGAGATGGCCGCGACCGAACTGCTCACCGAGGCGCGAGCGGGCGACGGCGAAGCGTTCAGGCGCTTGACCGAGCCGTACCGGCGCGAACTCCAGGTCCACTGCTACCGGATGCTCGGTTCGGTGCAGGATGCCGAGGACGCACTGCAGGACACGCTCCTCGACGCCTGGCGCGGCCTGGGCGGGTTCGCGGGCCGCTCGTCGATCCGGACCTGGCTCTACCGCGTCGCCACCAACCGGTGCCTCAACGCGCTGCGCTCGACGCGCCGCCGTCCGGCGCGGGCGTGGGGCAACCCCGGCGTCGAACCACCGGAACCGACCCGGATCGGCGAGGTCACCTGGCTCGAGCCCTACCCGGACACGCTGCTCGAAGGCGCGCTCACCGTCGCGCCGGGCCCCGAGGCACGCTACGAGCAGACCGAGGCGATCTCACTCGCGTTCACGACGGCGGTGCAGCTGCTGCCCGCCCGCCAGCGCGCCGTGCTCATCCTGCGCGACGTGCTCGGCTACCGCGCCGACGAGGTGGCCGAGATGCTCGACTCGACCACCGAATCCGTCCACAGTGCCCTCAAGCGCGCCCGCGCCGGACTCGGACGGCGGCTGCCGAAGGACCACGAACCGGCTCCCGCGCCCGGTTCGGCCGCCGAGCGGGCCCTCATCGACAGGTTCGTTCGCGCTTACGCCGCAGGCGATGTCGAGGGACTGGTCGCGCTCTTCGCGGAGGACGTCCGAGTCTCCATGCCGCCGATCCCGCTCGAGTACGAGGGTCGCGAGGTCGCCGGCGACTTCTTCGCCGCGGTCATGAAGGACGGCCGGTCGCTCGCCCTCGTCCCCACGCGCGCCAACGGCCAGCCGGCATTCGCGGCTTACCTCGACCCGGTCCCCGGAGGACCGCGCCCGGGCACCGGCCTCACCGTCATCACCCTCGCGGGCGACCGCATCAGCGCCCTCGTCAGGTTCGACAGCGTCGTACTCCCGCGATTCGGCCTGCCCCGATCACTCGCCCGCTGACGGGCCCCGCGGCAGGCCGGCCGGCTCGGATGTCGCAGAGCAGCGGCGAGGTGCGCGACTGACGGCCTTGAGCATCAGGTCTGGCCGCCCGTCGTCTCAGGCGATGGCGCAGGGTCGAAGGGCGCGTTGTCGTACCCGTTGAAGTCCTTGTACGCGACGACGTTCCGGGACCGCAGAATCCGCAGCGCCCTCCACCGGACCTTCCGCAGGATCTCGACGTCTCGCGGCGACAGGGATGCGACGTTGACCGCCGGGGGCTTCTCGGTGACCCGCAGCCGCGCATGCGCGACCATGACGCCGATCGCGAACGCCAGCAGCAGGATGAACGGCACCGCCAGTGCCGACTTGGCGGCGTGTTCCCACTGCCTGATGAGCACCGCCAGGAGCGAGACCGCCGCGACGACGACGATCATCACCGCGATGCCGTTCAGGGTTCGGTCCCACTGCCGGTAGGGCGTCAACAGCCACGGCACGAAGAACCCGAGGAGCGCGCAGCACGAGAGCCCGACGCCCGCCCACACCACTGTCAGCAGCGCCTCGTCCGCGATGCCGCCGGCGAGCATGAGGAATCCGAGTCCCACCGCCACGATCAGGCAGATGACCGTGAGGCTCAATCCCGCCACGGCGACCGTCCTCCCCAGCGCCGTGCGCCGGTACCAGCGGTTCGCAAGGGTCAGTTCGACTTGCGCGTAGTCGAGTACGACCCGGTTGAGCGCCCCGATGTCGAACGGGGTGAAGTTGTCATGGACCGTCGCCCATTCGTTGGGTTGGACGGCGGCGGGCTTGGGCATGGGACTTCCTCGATCTCTATCGCATTGGGCGCGGAGGCCTTAGCGCGCGTCTCGGTTGGTGCGTTTCTTGTAGCAGGTGAGGGCTGCCGCGAGGACGAGGGATGGTGGGAGGCGCCGAAAGGCGGCGGGAGGTGGTGCCAGGCGCAGCCGGCGGTCAGCACGAACGCTATCGCTGCGAAGGTCTGGCGCTTATCGGCCCGAGGAATCCCACCGCCCTGCGCCCGCTTCGGTGCTACCGGGATCAACGGTTCGGTGATCTCCCACAACCATCGGGCATCATGCGTCCGCCGGACTCATCCATGTCAGATCTCGACCAGATCGGTTGCACCGCAAGCGGGGCGAGCTCAAGGGGCTGAGCTGGAGGTGCCTGGAGGAGGTGTCCAGCTTCGATGCATGCCGGTGCTGTAGCCGACGAGCAGGTTCACGGCTGCCAGGACCAGGAGGAGCAACAGCACGTTTCCGGATCTCGGGTTCCACAATGCCAGCAGCCAGACCAGATAGCCGGCGATGAAGGCGAGGCTGTAGATGCCGGGGGCGGCGAGTCGCAGCTTCTCGGCTACTAGGGGTCCGATGATCATCGCGCCGAGTGGGGCGAGCAGCAGGAGGGCCACCATGTACGGTATGCCCGCGCCGGGGGCGAACGCTTCTGAGCTGTCAGCCCAGGATGAGGAGACGGTGTCGCCGCCGAACGTGATCGCGGCGGCAGCGGCAACCTGAGCGAGACTGACCACAAGGGTCTTGCCCATGGCGACCTCGCGTCCCTTGCGCCGCAAGGCGGATCGGCTCTGATGCCCCAGGGGGTCCGCTTGTTCGCTCATGCGTCCCAAGTCTACCGAGCAGTTTCGCTGCGGCTGTTCTCTGCGAACAGCGAATACACCAACTGAGCAATGCGCTCAGCCTCTCGCATCGAATTCGCTACAGCCGACGCGGCGCCGCTCGAGCACCCGCCGCCATGCGCGCTCAGTGAGAAGCCGCATCGGCTGGTGGATTGCCGACGAGACGTCTGCTCCCGTCGGCGCGCGCCCCGAACCTGTGAGGCGTAAAGAAAACGTCAATACTCTCGGCGAGCACTCGGGGCGAACTCGATTTCCCCAGGTAGACGGCGTTGTGTCGCCTTCGGTCGAGGGGCGGCGGCGATATCCTGCATCCGGCGGCGCGGGCCCGCGCCGCGATCCCCACCGATCCGAGGACTGTGCCCTGCAAACCGTGCCGCGCGCCGTGCTCGACGGCTTCGTCCGGAGCCCGCTCCGCATCGTCCCGGTGGCGTTCGCCCTCGCGATCGCGGTCGCCACCGCGCTGCTCATGCTGCCGGTCGCGCAGGTCGAACCGGGCGGCACCCGGTTCGTCGACGCGGTGTTCACCGCCACCTCGGCGATCAGTGTCACCGGACTGATCACCGTGGACACCCCGGTGCACTGGACCGGGTTCGGGCAGGCGGTCATCTTCGGCTGCATGCAACTCGGCGGCCTGGGCATCATGACCACCGCGGCATTCCTCGGCATGCTCGTCAGCCGCAGACTCCGCCTCCGGTCGAAACTCATGACGCAGGCCGAACTCCACCCCTCGATCAGCCTCGGCGACGTCAAGAGCGTCCTGCGCTTCGCCGTGCTGTTCACGCTCATCGTCGAAGTCGCCTTCGCCGCAGTCCTGGGCCTGCGGTTCCACTTCGGCTACGGCTTCAGCGCCGGCGACTCCGCGTGGCACGGGGTCTTCCACAGCGTCGCCGCGTTCAACAACGCCGGTTTCGCGCTCTTCAGCGATTCCATCATCGGCTTCGCGACGGACCCGTGGATCAGCCTGCCGCTGGCCCTGGGCACCGTCCTCGGCGGCCTCGGCATACCCGTGGTCTACGAGCTCACGCGCCGCCGGAGCCTGCGAGGCGGCCCGCGCAAGTGGTCGCTGCACACCAAGATGACCCTCGCGGGCACGGCGTTCCTCCTCTTCGGCGGCTGGCTGGTCCTGCTCGCCCTGGAGTGGGCGAACCCCGGCACGTTCGGGCAGTACCCGTGGCAGGACCGGTTCCTGCCCGCGTTCTTCCAGTCCGCGGTGCTGCGCACCAGCGGCTTCAACTCCATCGACATAGGCCGGTTGAACGACGACTCGCTGCTGGTCTCCATGGCGCTCATGTTCATCGGCGGCGGCTCGGCCTCGACCGCAGGCGGCATCAAGGTCACCACGTTCTTCCTCCTGATGCTGGTGATCTGGGCCGAAGTCCGCGGCGAACGCGACGCCTCGGCCTTCCGCCGACGCCTGCCGACGCCCGTCATCCGCGAAGCGCTCACGGTGGCCCTCGTCTACGTCGCCCTCAACGTCACCGCCGTACTCCTCATGCAGCGCTTCGAACCCGGCATCATGCTGGCGCCCATCATGTTCGAAGTGGTCTCGGCCGCCGCCACCGTCGGCCAGTCCACGGGCATCACCTACAACCTCACCGACCAGTCCAAATGGCTGCTCGCAGCGGTCATGTACGGCGGCCGGATCGGTCCGGTCCTCTTCGCGACCGCATTGGCGATGACCACCCGCAAACGCCACTACCGCTACCCCGAAACCCGACCCCTCGTCGGCTGAGCGGCATCGGTCTCTCCAGGCGGAACCGAACGAAGCGCCTCCTCGATCTCGCTGAGCTTCGCGGACGACAGGACGCCCGCCTGCCGGATCAGGTCCTCCCTGGTCAGGGTGACCAGCCAAGTGCAAGGGATTTGGCCGCGACGTGGAAGTGCGACTCTCACTACGCCTTCGAAAGGCAGTCCTTCGGGGGCGCCTACCGCCACCTCAACGGCCATGCCGTTGAGATCGGTGCCCGCGGGAGCGACGACCTGCATCGCCGAGAGACCGGACGCCGCTTCTCCCGACAGCAGTACGACTGCCTGCTGCCCGTCGAAATCCGCCCACCAGACTTCGCCACGTCGCATATGTCCTCCTTATTCGGGACGGCGCGCCTGCGTCGCCCCTTCGACCGCCGCCTACTTCGGCACGCTAGCCGACTGCGGCTCGATCGTTTTCGGTGGTGGCCCGCGGGACCGCCTGCCCCTGCATGGGCTTCGCCCGCTTGCGGAGGCTTCCCAGCAGTACCCCGCCTACCACGAGGATGCCGCCCAGGGCCTCGGCGCGAGTCACCGTCTCGCCCAGGATCAGCCAAGCCGCGGTCATGCCGGTGATCGGCACCAGCATCGAGAACGGCGCCACCACGCCCGCAGGGTGCTTCGACATGAGCCAGGTCCACAGGCCCGAACCGAGGATCGTACCGATCACCACCGTGTAGAGCAGGCCGACAACGGCGCCGACCGCACCTGGATCGGCGAGTCCGGTCAGGGAGTCGCCGATGCGCGACGGCCCCTCGACCCACATCGCCAGCCCGAGCATCGGCAAGGGCGGCACCACCGACATCCACAGCGTCAAGTGCAGCGGACTCGCCGCTCTCGCCTGCCGGTTGCAGATGTTGCCCATCGCCCATCCGAGGGCCCCGGCGAGCGTCAGCAGGAACGGCACCACACTGGCGTGCTCAGCGCGCTGCCAGCCCACCACCGCGAGCCCGCCGACGGCGACCAGGACGCCGAGCAGCTGCGGGCCGCTCACGCGCTCCCGCAGGACGGTGGCCCCCAAGAGCATCGTGAACGGCCCGGATGCCTGGAGGACCAGCGAGGCCAGACCCGCCGGCATGCCAGCGGCCATGCCCCAGTACAGGAACAGGAACTGCACGGTCCCGAAGCCGAGCCCGTAGCCGATGAGCCAGCGCAGCGGAACCTCCGGCCGCTTGATCAGGAGCACCGTGGGGACGGCGATGAGCGCGAACCGGAGCGCGACGAGGAACATCGGAGGGAAGTGCTGGAGCGAGGCGTCGATGGCGATGAAGTTGAGGCCCCACATGACGGCGACCGCCATGGCGAGCAGGACGTGGCGAACAGGCATTGCTCCATGATGCGAGCCAGAACAGTAAAGTACAAATGAAAAATGCTAAAGGCATTATGTAGTATCGCTACATGGACGTGCGTCATCTGGAGCTGCTTCGCGAACTGGCGCTGCGCGGCAGCGTCACCGAGGTCGCCCGCGCTACCCACCGAACCCCGTCTGCGGTCTCCCAGCAGCTCAAAGCCGCGCAACGAGAGTTCGGCATGGCGCTGGCGGAGCCTTCGGGCCGCGGCCTGCGCCTGACCGAGGCGGGCAGGGTCCTGGCCGAGGGAGGGGCGGCGGTCGCCACCGCGATCGAACAGGTTCGCGCCCAATGGGACTCGTTCCGCGGCCAACCCTCCGGCACGGTCACCGTCGCGGCCCTCCCCAGCGCCGCGACCTTCATGCTCGCGGCGGTCCTGCAGGAGTTCGAGGGGAGCGAGATCGAGATTCGGTGCAGCGACATCGACATCGCCGAGGCGGAGTTCGCCTCGCTCGCGTCGGACAATGACATCGTGATCGCCCACAGCTTCACCGGTGTGCGCCCCGCGGGCGAGAGCGCCCTCCGCGTCCAGCCGCTCGCACGCGAACCGCTCGACGTGGCGATGGCCGCCGACCACCCGCTCGCCGCGAAGGGGGCGGTCCGCACCGAGGACCTGGTCGACTACGAGTGGATCGGCGTGCCCAAGGGCTACCCCTTCAACTCCGTCCTCGAATCGATCGAACGGGCCACCGGAGCAACCTTGCAAGTGTCCCAACGCATCCGGGACAACCGACTCGTAGAGTCGCTGGTCGCGGGGAGCCGCCGCATCGCCGTACTCCCCCGGTTCACCACTCCGACCGGAGCCGGCCTCGTCCTGCGGGAGATCACCGACATCCCGACGCGGCGGCACATCACCGCGATCCTGCGCCCGGACCGGGCGGAACGGTTGGCGGTCAAGCAGGTCCTCGGAGCCTTCAGGCGGGTGGCCGCCGATGTGGAACGCCACCACCGCGGAACGGGCAGGTAGCCGAATACCGATCAGGGCCGTGCAGCAGCTGCAAGGTGAACGGACCGACCGCCGATCAGCGCCGCCCTGAGGAATCGGCCGCGCCCGCATTGAACTCCCGCCGGGAAATCGGATAAACCTGACCACATGCCCATGCCCACCCGCACCGCATCCCCCGAGACCGCCGGCGCGCACCCACCGGTGCCGCGGCGAGTGCTCATCGCTCTGTGCGCCACTCAGATCACCAGCTGGGGCGTGCTCTTCTACGCCCTCCCGGTTCTGCTCGGCGACATCACCGCCGACACCGGCTGGTCGACGGCCGCCGTCATGGGCGCCTTCTCCGCCGGGCTCGCCGCCTCCGCCCTCGCCGGAATCGGCGTCGGACACCTCCTGGACCGCCGAGGTCCCCGCCCCGTCATGACCGCAGGCTCGATACTCGCCGCACTCGCGCTCGTCGGCATCGCGACCGCGCCGAACCTGTGGACGTTCACCGCCGCATGGATCCTCGCCGGCATCGCCCAGGCCGCCGTCCTCTACAAGCCCGCGTTCGCCGCCATCACCACCTGGTACGGCCCCAGACGCGTCCAGGCCCTGACCGTCCTCACCCTCGCCGGCGGCCTCGCCAGCACCGTCTACGCACCCTTCACCGCCTACCTCGCCGGGCACTTCGACTGGCGCGGCGTCTACCTCGTCCTCGCCGCGATCCTCGCAGTCCTCACCGTCCCCGCCCACGCCATCGCCCTCAACCCGCCATGGCCCCAGGCTCCTGCCGAAACCGGCGGCAACGTGGCCACCACACTGGACCGCCGCGAGATCATCACCTCGCCGACGTTCATCGCCCTGGCCGCCGCAATCGCGCTGGCCGCGTTCGCGATGAGCACCTCGAACCTCTATCTCGTCCCGCTCATGACCGAGCGCGGCACGGACACCGCCACCGCCGCGTGGGTCCTGGGCATCTGCGGTGCCGGACAGCTCCTCGGCCGTATCGCTTACGCGCCCATCGCGATACGCACCGGCCCGACCGTCCGCGCGGTCGCCATCCTCGCCATCGGCGCAGCGACCACCCTCGCCACCGCGCTCATCGCCGGGCCCCTCGGCCTGGTCTTCGCCACGGTCGTCCTGCTCGGCGCCGCGCGCGGCGCCTTCACCCTGCTCGACGCCACCGCGATCACCGATCGCTGGGGCCCGCACGGCTACGGCACCCTCCACGGCATCCTCTCCGCGCCCGCCACCATCGCCATCGCCCTCAGCCCCTGGGCCGGAGCCCACCTCGCGAACTGGACCGGCGGCACCCCGCAGATGTTCACCCTCCTCGCCGCGGTCACCGCCCTAGCAGCCGTCATCATCCTGGTGGAACGCATCGCGAAGCGGCCCCTGAAGGTTCGTGCGCGGTGAAGTGACCGTTCCGCCGCCCGCACTTCGAAGGCGCCCGGGCCGCAGACCAGTCCACCGGCGGCGAAGGGTCGCGAACCCGCGGGCGCTCGCCGGACTGACCTGTCCCTCGGAACCGAGTCTCGTTGCGATACAACCAAACCAGTTGAGGGCTCCCGCCGGTGTGGCTAGAGTCGGGCGTCATTGCGCGATGACGCGGCCGACAAGGAGATGTGGGTATGGGACAACGATCCGCGGACCAAGTGATGGAAGCGATCGTCGCGGCGCTCGCACAGGTTCCGGGTGTCGCAGCGGTGACGCTGGGGGGTTCACGTTCGACCGGCACGGCGCACGCGAACTCGGATATCGACATAGGGCTCTACTACTCACGCACCGCGGCACCCGGTTTCGACCGCCTGCTCGAGTGCGCGGCGAGGTTGGACGACCGCGGCCGACCGGACGGCCATGGGGACTACGGCCAGTGGGGGCCGTGGATCAACGGCGGGATCTGGCTTCGCGTGGGCGGGTTCAAGACCGACCTGCTCCTGCGGGAGATCGAGCACGTGGACGACCATGTCCGCCAGTGCGCAGAGGGTCGTCCCCAGATCCACTACCAGCCCGGCCATCCCCACGGCTTCTCCACTGCCATCTATGCCGGCGAGGTCAGCCGGAACGTGCCGTTGCACGATCCCGACGGCGTGCTCCCGCGATTGCGGGCCCAGGTCGACCCCTATCCGGAGCGACTGGCGGCGGCGCTGGTGGGGAAGTTCGGATGGGAGGCGCAGTTCGCCTTGGAGACGGCCGGCTCCGCGGCGGACCGGGGCGACCTCCACTACGTCGCCGGCTGCGCGTTCCGGGCGGTGGCCAGCCTGAACCAGGTCCTCTTCGCCGCGAACCGTCGCTTCATGCTCAACGAGAAAGGCGCCACGAGGATCGTCGAGACCTTCGCGCACGCGCCCGAGGACTACCCGAACCGAGTGAACGAGGCGCTCGGACTGCTCGCTCCCGATCCCGCGGCACTGCGAGCGGTGCTGGATCGGCTCGCACGGCTGCGAGACGAGGTCCTCATCGCGATCGACGCCTGAGCGAGCGACCTCCAGCAGCGTTGCGCGGCTTGCGGGCCCGAGCGAGAACCCCCCCGATCGGCGACGTCGTCGCGATCGCAGGCGGCGTCGACCGCGTCCGGGCACGCAGCCGCCCCGGCAACGCGGCGAGGGCCGCATGGGCCGGGTAGCGGGCTTCCGGATTCACAGGACAGGCCCTAGGACCGCGGCGAGGACGAGCCGCGGGCGCGGTGGTCGACACTGGATAGTGTGATCACCGGACACCGCAGGCCGCGGAATCCGGGAGACCGGAGTCGGCCCCGCGCGTCCACTGCGACCGGTCCGATCGTCCGGGACCGGCGACACGAGACGACCGATGCGAGATTGCTGCGCCATGACAGAGACGATGCGAATCGGCCTGCTCGGCCCGTTCCAGGTCACCGCCGAGGGCCTGCCGAAGACCGTCGCCGGGGGAAGGCAGCGGGCGGTCCTCGCCGCCCTCGCCCTGTCCGCGGGGAAACCCGTGCGCAGCAGCACCCTCGCCGCGCTCGTCTGGGGCGAGGACGCCCCGCCCGCCCGGCACCGCCTGCACGCGGTCGTCAACCGCCTGCGCCAGGCGATCGGCGCCGAAGCCCTCCGCGCCGCGCCCGGCGAGTACACGCTGGTCCTCGACCCCGATGCGGTCGACGTCCACCGATTCCGTTCCCTGGCAGCCGAATCCAAGCACGCCGAGGGAGCCGCCGAACTGGCCCTGCTCGACCGGGCCCTGGGCCTGTGGCGCGGCGACCCGCTGATCGACATCGACGCCGAACGACTCGTGGCCGCGCACGCCCCCGCCCTGTTCGAGGAGCGGCTGCGCGCCCTCGAGCGGCGCGCCGACCTGATGCTGGAGGAGGGCGGCCACGCCGAGCTGGTCGCCGAGCTCAGCGAGCTCACCACCGCGCACCCGCTGCGCGAGTTCCTGTGGTCCCGGCTGATGCTCGCCCTGCACCGGTCAGGCCGACAGGCCGAGGCCCTCGCCGCCTACCAGCGCGTCCGGACCCTGCTGGCCGACCGGCTCGGCGTCGACCCCGGGGAGGAGCTGCAGCGGGTCCACCGCACGGTGCTGCGGCCCCTGAGCGGGCCGCCGCCCGAGCCCGCCGCGACCCGGCCCGCCGCGCTCCTCGCCGTCCCCGCTCCCCGGCAGCTGGCCATCGACACCCCCGGGTTCACCGGACGCGCCGACAGTCTGACGGAGCTCGACCGGCTCCTCGACGCGGACGAGGCAGGCGGCGCACCGGTCACCATCGCGGTGATCAGCGGCCCCGCCGGTGTCGGCAAGACCACCCTGGCCGTGCACTGGGCGCACCGGGTCGCCGACCGCTTCCCCGACGGGCAGCTCCATCTGAACCTCTCCGGACGCGGGACGAGCGGATCCTCGACCGCCGACGCCGCGCTCATGACCGTGCTCCTGTCCCTCGGCACGCCGCCGCAGCGCATCCCGCCGGACACCGAGGGACGGTCCGCGGCGCTGCGCACCGCGCTGTCGGGCCGGCGCGTGCTGATGCTGCTCGACAACGCCCGGGACGCCGACCAGGTGCGCCCGCTCCTGCCCGGCTCCGGCAGCCTCGTCCTGGCCACCAGCCGCAACCGGCTGCGGAGCCTGCGCCGGCACGAGGGCGCCCGGCTGCTGGAGCTCGACCCGTTCACGCCCGCCGAGTCGGCCGCGCTCCTGCGCCGCGTCCTCGGCTCCGCGACGGTGTCCGACCATCCCGGCGCGATCGCCGAGCTCACCGGCCTGTGCGGGCACCTGCCGCTGGCCGTGGCGCTGGCCGCCGAACGGGTCCGCAACACCGGGATCGCGCTGCCGGTCCTGGTCGAGGAGGCCCGGGACGACCGCGCGCGCCTGGACGCGCTCGACGACGGGGCCGACGACGTCCGCAAGGTCTTCTCGTGGTCGTACCGGGCCCTGCCCCCGCAGGCCGCCATGATGTTCCGGACGCTCAGCGCCGCCCCGGGACCTGATATCGGCGCCTCGGCCGCGGCGGCGCTGACCGGTACCGCCCCGCCGGTCGCGCTCCGCCTCCTGGAGTCGCTTGTGGACCACAATCTGCTGCGCCGCCACCGTCCGGGCCGGTACGAACTGCACGACCTGCTGCGGGTCTACGCCGCCGAACTCGGCGCGGCGATCGACGGTGAGCAGCGGCGAACGCAGGCCTTGGCCCGGGTGCTCGACTGGTACATCGCGACCGGTCTCGACGCCTGGTCGCATGTGCAGCCGACGTCGATGGGCCCCGGTCTGGAGACGCCCCGGACCGAGGTCGCCCCGCTCGTCTTCGCCGACGCACCGTCTGCGCTGGACTGGTTCGAGACCGAACAGGACAATCTGATCGCGGCGGTGGGCGCGGCGGAGAGCGCCGGCCTGGACCGCGCCTGCTGGCGGCTGGTGCATCTCCTGTGGGCGCACCTGGACCGCTGCCGGGCCTGGCCGGAGATCGCCTCGCTCGGCGCGATCGGGCTGGGGGCGGCGCGGCGCGCGGGCGACGGCTACGGCGAGGCCGAGATGCTCACCATGGGGGCCAGCCTGCGGCACCTCGGGCGCTTCGACGAGGCGATCGCCTCACAGGAGCGGGCACTGGTCATCTACCGCGAGCAGGAGAGCCTCAGCGGCCAGGCCACAGTGCTCAACAACCTGGGCATGATCTTCCGCAGCATGGGCCGCCACGAGGAGGCGATCGAGCACCTGCGGCGCTGCGTCGCGCTCGACGAGCGGACCGGCGAGCCGGGCGACCTGGCGGTGTCGCTGCTGAACCTGGCCCAGTCCTATATCGAGGGGGGACGGGCGCCCGAGGCGATCGAGACGGCCGGGCGATCGCTGGAGCTCCTGCGCGAGTTGGCGCATCGGCGGGGCCAGGGCAGGGCGATGGAGACGATCGGACTCGCCCACGGGCAGATAGGCGAACACGGGGTCGCGGCTTCGTGGCTGCGGCGGGCGTCCGAGGTGTTCGCGGGCATCGGGGACCGCTGGCACCAGTCGGGGAGCCTCACCGGTCTCGGCCGCGCGCTGCGGGCCGACGGCCGCGCCGACGAGGCCGATGCCGTACTGGAGCAGGCGCTGGAACTCGCCGTCACGCTCGATGATCCTCGGGCCGAGGAGATCCGCCGCCTGCTGGCGGACCGGGACGGCGCTGCCGCGCCCGAACCGCGCCGGGGGGACGCCGCAGCGCACGCAGGCGAGACGCCCGGCGACCACGTCGCCGGGCGCTCTTGAGCGCATCGCCCGCTCGGCCGCGAGCGGGCGATGCGCCCCCTTACGTTCGATTCCTTGGCGCGTCCGAGGCGAACGCCTCGGGCGCCGACGGGTTCGAGCCCTACATGTCCCGGTTGTCGGCAGCCTCGGTCGGCAGCTGGCGGTAAGGCGGGGTGAAGGCCGACGGCCGCTCGCCCTGGATGTTGTTGTCAGGGTCCACGCTCATGTCGCGGTTGTCCAGGTCGAAGCCCGTGATGCGGACGCTGAAGTCGCGGTTGTCGGGGGTGGTGGGTCCGGTGATGCGGACGCTGAACTCGCGGTTGTCGGGGTCGATCTTCCGCAGGTCCTCCCCGGTGATGCGGACGCTCTGGTCCCTCCCTGTGATGCGGACGCTGAAGTCACGGTTGTCGACATCGCCGCCGGTGATGCGGACGCTGGCGTACGGCGGGAGGAACGGGTTGGGGACGTCGCCGGCCGCCTGGGCGGGGACGGCGAAAGCGGCCACGGCGAGCCCGGCGAGCGAGCAGGCGGCGGCGGTGCGGGCGAGGGCTGCGGTGGTACGCCGGAGCGGCGTGGTCTTCTGAGTCATGGCCCCACCGTATGGACGGGCGCTCACGTGCGGCTCACATCGTGCGCACTCCCGGCTCACGCCCCGCTCACGCGGGTGCACAGGACAGGTCGGTCATCGACTGGAGGCCGACAGAGAGATGGCAGGCGATCATCCGCACCGAGCGCACGCGTAGCCGGTCCGCTGTCGGTGCTCGGACTCGTTTACGGGTTGCCCTATCATTGCGGCATGGCCGACCGAGCGTCCGACGCCCGCGTCAACCTGCGGCCTTTGCGGCTTCGGGCGATGATGACGCAAGAAGAACTCGCCCTCAAGTCGGGCCTGGGAACGCGCACGATCAGGGACATCGAGACCGGGAAGGTGCGGCCGCAACCGCGAACCCTGCGGCTGCTGATCGAGGCGCTGAATCTGGACGAGGACGGTCAAGCCCTGCTGACCGGGGCGTCGGATCAGGATGCGGCAGCGTCCCGGAACGTCCCCCCGGTGACACTTCCCTCTGGCACCACGGTCTTCACCGGCAGAAGCGAACTCCTGGCCAGGCTCGACCGATCGGCCGAGGCGGGAACGTCCCGGCTCACCGTCCTGACCGGGGTCGGCGGCATCGGCAAGACGATGCTCGCCCTGCACTGGGGCCACCGGTCGACCGAGCGGTTCCCCGGCGGAGAGATCTACATCGACCTGCGCGGTTTCAGCTCGAGCGGGGCCGTGATGGAACCGGCTGAAGCAGCGCGTCAACTGCTCGGTTCCGTAGGGGTGGAACCGCTCCGGATTCCAGCCGACACCGACGCCCTGTTCACGCTCTACCGCAGCATCATCGGCAGCGAGTGCCGCCTGCTGGTGCTGGACAACGCGCGAGACGCCGCCCAGGTGCGGCCGCTGCTGCCGAACTCCCCCCAGGTGCACACGGTCGTCATCAGCCGCAATCAACTCGTCGGACTCGCGGCCTCGCACGGGGCCAAGATCATCGAGATCGGGGCGTTCGACCGGACCGAAGCGGCCGCCTTGCTCGAACGGCAGTTGGGCAAGGCGCGCCTCGCCGCCCAGCCGGCGTCGGTGGAGCGGATCCTGACCGCGTGCGCAGGTCTGCCGCTGGCGCTCGCCATCATCGGCGCCAAAGCCTCGACCCGGTCCGACCATGCCCTGAGCGCCATCGCCGACGAGCTGGACGCCGCACGGCTGGACGCCCTCGCGGTCGACGAGGCCTCGGTGGACCTCCGGGCGGTGTTCTCCTGGTCCTACCAGGAGCTGGACGCCGAGACCGCACGCACGTTCCGCCTGCTCGGATTGCACCCCGGCCCCTCGATATCAATATCCGCTGTGGCCGCCCTGGTCGGCATGTCGGCGTCGCACGCCCGCACGCACCTGGACCGCCTGTGCCGCGTGAACCTGCTCAACGAACCGGCCCCGGGGCGGTATGTCCTTCACGACCTGCTCCGCGCCTATGCCGCAGAGCTCGCGACGTCCGAGGAGAGCGCCGAAGAGCACCGGCGGGCCACCCTCCGCATGATCGACCACTATGTACTGACATCGCGCGATGCCGCTTTGCGGCTGAATCCGAGTCGGCGCACGCTCGCGCCGACACCGCCGACCTCCATCGAGCCGGAGCACATCGAGGACTCCGGGGCCGCAGTGGCATGGTTCCGCGCCGAATACCAGTCGATCCGCCAGATCGCCGAGCACGCCGCCGCGGCGGGACTCCACGCGCACACCTGCCATCTCGCCTGGAACCTCCGGGACTTCCTGTACCAGCAGGGGCATTGGCAGTTCATGGCGAGCATCCACTCGGCGGCGTTGGAGGCCGCCGAGGCCCTGGAAGATCGGTCGATGACCGCGTACGCCCACCGCAATATCGGCGTCGCGCTCACCCGGCTGCGCCGGTTCGACGCGGCTGAAGCCCATCTGCTCGACTCGCTCGCGCTGTCTCTGGAACTCGGGGACCATGAAGGGACGGGAACGACAGAGGTGTACCTCGCCTCGCTCGCGGAGGCCGACGGCCGGTTCGACGCGGCGCTCGAGCATGCGCGGAGCGCCCTCCGATCGGCGGGCAACGAACGCGGGAAGGCGATGGCCTTCAACGCACTCGCCTGGACGTCCATACTCGTGGGTGCCTACGCCGATGCCATCGAGTACGGCCGTCAGGCACTCGAGATCTGGGAGAAGGCCGGCAGCCAGGCGGGCACCGCCAACATTCTGGCCAACCTCGGCCGGGCCCACCACGGGCTCAACCGGCTCGACGAGGCGCTGGAGCATCTCCGGCGATCGCTCGCCGTCGCGGTGGAGCTGGGGAGCCGGTACTTGGAGGCCGAGGTCCTCGCCGTGATCGGGGAAGTCCACCACGACGGCGGCCGTCCTGACGAAGCCCGCGAAGCCTGGCGCGACGCCGAAGCGATATACCGCGCCCTCGGCCATCCTGAGGCGGAAAGTCTCAGCGCGAAACTCGCGACCGCATAGGCCGGGGCGACCAGCCGGCCGCCTTGACCTCATGCAGTGGGCCGGGCACGCCGCCGACGCAGTCAGTCCCCGACGAGCAGCGTTTCCTTGCGGGTCTGCAGCCGGACGAGACTGCGCTCGGCCTCCGCGTCCCGTTCCCCCAACGACCGAATCGTCGTCTGAACCGCATCTCGGATGGACCTGAACTGCTCAGTGGCGTTGCGGATCTGCCCGTTGCGCACTGCGTCGGTGAAGATGTTGTCGAACAGGACATCGGTGAGCCAGTTGTTCGGGATCGCGGGGACGCGGTGGCGCTGCTCGACACCGACGTCGACCAGTTCACGGCTGAACGCGTCGAGCGCCCACTGCGCGTAGGCCACGGCGCGGCCCGCCGAGTCGAGCTTGTCGTACTTGAACTGGCTGACCAGCTCGCCGCCGCCGATCAGGTCCCAGCCGGAGGCGGCACCGGCGCTGCCGAGCAGGCGCCCGACCTCGTCGACCCATTCCAGCGCCCGCCGCCCGGCGTCGCAGGCCTCCTTGAGTTCGCGCCGCTCAGCGCTCAGGCCGGCCGCCTGGTCCGCGATCGCCTCCAGTTCGCCGCCTGCGGGCAGACCCAGCATGAGCACGGCCCGTTCCTTGTCCGCCAGCAGTTCGCGGAACCGCTCCTCCGCGGCCTCGAATTCGGCTCCGGCGGCCTCGAGCGACGCCCGGTCCTGGATCAGCCGGCGGACTCGGGCCCGCTCCTGCTCCACTCGGATCTGCGCGGCCGCCGCCTCGGCGCGCTCGATGTCCAGTCGCTCCTCCCGGGCGCCGATGACCGCGGCCCACAAGGCTTTGAACGACACGCGCTCCAGCTGATCGACGTCTTTCTGCTCGCCGGCCGCTCGCTCCTCGGCGAGCTGCAGCGCCGCTTCGGCGGAGGCCACCTGCTGCTCGGTTCGGGCCAGCACCTGCTCGTGGTGCTGCTTGCGGCGCAACAGTGCTCTCGCTTCGGCCAGTTCCTTGTTCAACTGTTCGATCGCCTGGGGCATGGTTCCGATGGTATCGACGCGACCGTCCCAGCGGGGTCCGGCGGACGTGGACCCGTCATCGTGGAAACCGGCAACTAGTCAGCGGATTTCGACAACTGGATCGCAAGCTCGTGCCCTCGACACCGCGGCCCCAGGTCAAATGAACGCCATATATCGACCTATTTACATACAGGACTGTCATGGATAAGCTGTCCCCCAGCGCCTTAACGTTCGTGAGAATTCTCGAAACCATCGCTGGCGCGACGGGTTGTGAGCGATAACCAGACCGCGGGAGCGATCGGTGAGGTTTCCATGCCGCGCGCGACCCCCCACCTTGAAGGGAGATTCGATCGATGAAGCGAACTTTCAGAGCCGCGCTCGCGGCGGCCCTGTCGCTGCCGCTCATCATCGGGACCTTGCTGCTGACCGCGCAACCGGCGGCGGCCGCGACGATGAACCGAGTGACGAACTTCGGGACCAATCCGACCAACCTCAACATGTACCTGTACGTCCCCGACACGGTGGCGGCCGAGCCGGCGCTGCTCGTGCTCAACCACTACTGCGGCGGCACGGCCGGCGCCGTCTTCAACAGCATCGGGCGCGACTTCGTGGCGGCGGCCGACCGATACGGGTACATCATCGTCCTGCCCGAGGTCACCCGCCAGGAAGGCTGCTTCGACGTCGCCACCCCCGCGGCACTGACCCGCAACGGCGGCAGCGACTCCACGGGCATCATGTCGATGGTCGGCTGGGTCCGCCAGCGCTACAACGTGGACGCCGACCGGATCGTCGTCAGCGGCTTCTCCTCCGGGGCGATGATGACGAACGTCCTCGCCGCCGAGTACCCGGACGTGTTCTCCGCGGCCTCGTCGTTCTCCGGCGTGGCGGCCGGCTGCTTCGCCACGAACAACGGGTCCCTGTGGAACAGCCAGTGCTCCGGCGGGAACCTCATCAAGACACCGCAGCAGTGGGGCGACCAGGTGCGCGCCATGTACCCCGGATACGCCGGCGAGTACCCGCGGATGCAGGTATGGCACGGCACCGAGGACGACATCCTGCGGTACCCGAACTTCGGCGAGCAGATCAAAGAGTGGACCAACCTCAACGGCCTGAACCAGACCCCGTCGTCCACCGAGAACCTCGCCGGCGGCTGGGTGCGGACCCGGTACGGCGCCACCGGAACCCAAGCCACGGTCGAAGGCATGAGCATCGCGGGCTACGGCCATTCGCTGCCGCTCACGGGCATGTTCGCCAACGCCATCGCCTTCCTCGGCCTCGACGGCGGCGCCCCGGGCGGCGGCTCGGGCACCTTGCGCTCGGCCGCTTCGAACAAGTGCCTGGACGTGCCGAACCAGTCGACGGCCAACGGCGCGCGAACGCAGATCTGGGACTGCTGGACCGGCGCGAACCAGCAGTGGACGGCGACCGCCGCAGGCGAGTTGTCCGTCTACTCGGGCGGGAACCGGAAGTGCCTCGACGCCTCCGGCAACGGCAGTGCCAACGGCACGCCGGTCATCATCTGGTCCTGCCATGGCGGGGCGAACCAGAAGTGGAACCGGAACGCGAACGGCAGCATCACGAATGCCGCGAGCGGACTCTGCCTCGACGTCACCGGCGCCGGTACCGCCAACGGCGCCCTCGTACAGCTCTGGACCTGCAATGGCCAGAGCAACCAGCGCTGGACTGCCGGGTAGTCGCAGCGCGCAGCGGAGGCCCCGGCGAGCGTCGCCGGGGCCTCTGTTGCCGTTGCGGCTTATTGCGGTCTGTTTCGTCGGTTGCGGGGCCGTTGCCGGACGCCGACTGCGCGGGCGTTCGGCGACAGCGGGTCGGCCCTTTATTCGAGCTTCTCGAACCAGAACTCGTGCTTGAGGAACGAGGTGTCGTACTCGTGCCCCGGGTAGGGCGGGATCAGCTGCGAGGCCTGGAACAGCCGCCAGCCGTCGCGCAGCGCCTCGACGCCGGTCTCGTACGGCGGGTCGTCGCTGTCGCCGGTGGTCGGGTCGGTTTTGCCGGTGCCGTCGTAGTTGGCCCAGGCGAGGACGTGCGAGTCGAGTCCGGAGGTGTTCAAGTAGAGGACGAGGACTTGCTGCTTCATCAGACCCTCCCGGGGCGGTTGGCGACACGGGTCGCCCAGTAGTCGATGTCGAAGGCGGGGTTGTTGGTGAGCGCCCGCCACATCCTGATCCGGTTGTAGATCTCCAGGCGCGACGTGGCGTGCTCGCTCCAGGGGTGGTAGGTCGAGAGTTCGGCCGACACCTTCGGATCGTCCAGGTCGGACACGTCCCAGGTGCGCACCTGCGGCACTGTGGGGTTGAACCGGATCTTGTACATGTAGCGGCGGATGTCGGAGTCGTTGCGGCGTCCGCCGTGCCAGATGCCGTGGTGAAGCAGGACCACGGTGCCCGGCGGGCAGGTGAGGCGGGTCTGGCCGCGCAGGTTCTGGTAGCGGCCGGTGTCGGACTCGTTGGTGCGGCGCAGGTGCGAGCCCGGAACCGAGAGCGTCCCGCCCATGTCGGCCCTGACCTCCTGCGGGTAGTACATGAGCTGCACGTCGAACGCGTCGATCCGCGTGTCGATGATCGCGTCCCCGTGGAGCGGCTGCGCGCTGCCCTCGTTCGGCTCGCGGATGTGGGTGTGGTGGTGGTCGACGGTGGGGTCGGGTCCGACGAGGCTCTGGAGCGCCCCGGCCACGGTCGGGATCTCCAAGAGCGCCCGGGAGATCGAGCCCTCGGGGAAGGCCTGCTTCACCGGAGTGCCGTAGTCGACGTGCGGTTGCTGGCCGGCGTCGAACTCGGGGATGGCCCGCTCGTTGAGTTCGGCCGGCACGACCCCGTCCATACGGTGGTACCCGTTGGCGACGAACCGCGCCATCTCCACGGATGACAGTAGGTGCTGAGTGGTTGTCATACGACGAGACTAAGCGGAAATCTGCCTTCTGTAATTGGAAGAATTCACTGTTCAGTGGTTGATTTTCACTGTTAAATCGACACGGGTTGTCGTTGGCGGCCTTCCGAGGATTGCGGTTGCCGACAATGGGCCGTTTATGACAGGGCGCCCATAAGGGATGAATGGCCCAGGCGAGTAATCTTCCCGCTCCGACCGCGATCGGGCTCGCCCTCTCGCCGGCGGGCATGCCCTCGGCGAGCCGGGCGGTCCACGCCAGAAACGCCCCTCGGTCAGGACGCCGGGCCCGCCGGTCCGTCGCTCGACGAGATGCTGTGGCAGACCATCACGACCGTCGCCGACGCCCCGATTCCCGATCTCCAGACGTTCAACAAGGCCTGCCACCGCGAATTCGGCGCCTCGCCGCGCACCCTCCGGGGCAGCTCCCGCCATTGACCGTGCACGCCACCGGGACTCGCCGTGCGCAGCGGCACCCGCCGAGCGTGACGCGACGGGGGCCGGCAGCAATCCCCCCTGCCTGGCCCCCGTCGCGCCGGATCATCCCTCAGCTTGCATCGAGTTGTACTGCCAGGAACTCCTCGCGCTGCTGGATGACCGTCTTGAGCGACTCCGCCGACGCCGCCACATCGGCGGCGCCGTTGAGCTCAGCAGCCGCCGCCGCGGTCTCGACCGCTTCCTCGGCCGCACCACTGGCATAGATCCGTTCATAGAGGTCGTTATAGGCCTCCATGTAGACCTCCTGGAACGCCTCGGAGTCGAGGAACCGCTGCTTGAAATCGCCCGCGCCGGCGGACATCCCGCCGCCCATCCCCTCGGGCATGCCGCCGCCTTCGGGCATCTCCATGCCCTCCGGCATCTCCATCCCCTCAGGCATCTCCATCCCCTCAGGCATCTCCATCCCCTCAGGCATCTCCATCCCCTCAGGCATCTCCATCCCCTCAGGCATCTCCATCCCCTCAGGCATCTCGCCCATGCCGCCACCGCCGCCCATGATGGACCCGGACTCGCCGGGCGCCAGTTCGGCGTTGGTCAGTGACAGGTCGAGGTCCCAGGTGATGACCGAGATCAGACCGGTGTCGTAGTCGTACCAGAGGTAGTAGTTGCTACCGGGCCCTGCCATGTCGTCAGTGTTGACGATCAGGTTCTGCAGCGCCGTGTAGTTCGCGAACGATGCGACGTCGACCCAATCGGCGAGCTCGGCGTCGAAGGTCGCGTCGTCGGCCGATTCCAGCCACTCCAGGAAGTCGATGAGCGGCTGCACATCCGCCGACCCCTCCATGGTGACCTGTTTGAAATCGTCCTCGTACTCGCTGGGATCCTGGCCCTGGTAGGCGAACTGCCCCCCGGCCCGTCCCTTGTAGAGCACTCCTTCGCTCGCGCCGTACTCCTCGTCGGCCCAGGTCACGTCCATGGCGTCCACGACCCTGCGGGTCACCGCTGCAGATCCGTTGACCGAGACCTTCGAATAGGTCCAGTCGTAGCTCGGCTCGCCACTGGCCTCGATCAGCTCGAGCGCGACCGACTCGGTCAGGGTCGAACCGCCCATCCCCGAGTCGACGCGCAGCGTGATCTGCTGGTTGCCCTGGTAGACCTGGCCTTCGACGAACTTGGAGAAGTCCACCAGCCACGGCAGCGACTCCGGGTCCTCGAAGCTCAGCGAACTGCCCATGCCGCCGAAGCCGCCCTCGCCGCCGGGCATCTCCATGCCCTCCGGCATCTCCATGCCTTCGGGCATCTCCATGTTCTCGGGCATCTCCTGGCCGCCGACGGTGATCTCGCCCCCGAGGCTCGCCAGAGTCGAGTTGCCCTTCAGGCGGATGCCCACGTCGTTGATCGTGACGCCGTCGATGGTGATGTCGGCCTTGACCCACTCCTTCTCACCGGAGTCCTGGAACGTCTCGATCATCTTCTCGTAGTCGTCCTCGCTGTACTCGAGGCTGATCTCATGCGCCACCGTCGTGTCGAACAGGTCCGCAGTGCCCTGCACGTCGTTGGTGACGACGAACCCCTCGTTCGCGTCCGAGGTCACGACCGCGCTGACGCGGATCGTGCCGACCGCCAGCACCAGGACCGCGACCAGGCCGATCGACCCGGCGATGAGCTTCCAGTAGTGCCGGACGCTCACCGGGATCCGGTGCCGCAGTGCCTTGGCGTTCATGGCTACAGGTCCGTCTGGTCGTAGCCGGTCAGCACCGTCACCTGCTGGCCTTGCGTGACGTCGCGCAGTTCGGCGAGCAGGTCGGCGGGTTTCTTGCCGGACTTGAGCTTGACGGTGAACGTCATCTCCGTCAGAGCGCCGCCTCTGATCGTCTCCATGCTCACCTGCTCGTACTCGTCGGTGTGGCGGATCAGGACGTCGTCGACCTCGCCGGACAGGTCCTCGTGCGCCGGCACCTGCACCTTGACGACCTGGCGCTCGACGCTGTGCGCGAACCAGTTGAAGCGGTGCATGATGAGCAGCACCAGGCAGATCACGGCGGTCGCGATGATCGCCAGCAGGTAGAACCGGGTGCCGCAGGCCATGCCCACGCCCATCACCAGGAAGATGTACCCGACGTCGCGGGTTTCCTTGAGCGCGTTGCGGAACCGGATGATCGAGAGTGCGCCGACGAGCGCGAACGCGCGGGCGACGTTCGAGCCGACGATGAGCATGATCATCGCGATGATCATGCCCATGATGATCAGGGTCTGCACATAGGACTGGCTGTAGGAGACGTTGCGGTGGGTCCGGCGGTACACCAGCGAGATCACGCAGCTGAGCACGAACGAGAGCGATAGCGAGATCGCGATGTCGGCGACGCTGAACTCACCCGAGAGGTCGGTGAAGTTGGTCAGGAAATCCATCTGGACGGCTGCTTTCCGCAGTTAGTGGGCGATGCCCGATCGGTTACTGGACAATGGAGACCGCCGGTGCGCCGGCGCCCTCCGGCTTGGCGTGGACGGCGAAGTCGTCCTCGACGGGGACGTGGAACACCGAGCGCGGCGCCTGGCCGAACGCCTCGATGCTCTGGCAGTACTTGGAGACGCGGACGACCGCCATGCCCAGACGGGCCGAGAGGTCGGTGATCCAGTACGGGACCCGCTCGTTGGCCTTGACCTCCACGACCGCCCTCGCGGGCGGGATGATCAGCCGGTTCTCGACCTCGGCGCCCAGGTGGAAGTCACGGTCGCGGCCGCGCACCCGGTGGTCGATCGTCACCCGCAGTCCCAGGTCGGCGTCGTAGCCCAGGTATGCCTCGCGGTTGTAGGCGGTGATCGCGGTCGGACGCAGCCCGTGCCCCTCGACCAGCCCGAGGACCTCTTCGAGGAACGGCCCCTGCTCCGGTTCGTGCTCGATGAGGACCCGCTCGTCGCAGAGCCTGCGGGCCAGCAGGTACGGGACCTTGACCCGGCGCTTCTGGGTCACCCGGTTGACCCGCTGCTTGATCTCGACGTACACCGGGGTCTCGTCGGTGAGCTCGTGCCGCTCGCCGTAGGCGCGGACGCGGAGCTTCCGGCGGAAGTGCAGACCCTCGATCTTCTCCCAGTAGTACCGCAGGGACTTCGAGTCGTAGTACAGGCTGGTCACCGGGTAGCCGCCGCGCACGGTGTACGGGTCGGCCTCCATGCGCGCCCGCAGCTCCTCGCGCAGCCTGGGTACCTGGTCGTACGCGAGCAGGTACTTGATCTCGAACCGGTTGAACGAATGCAGCGCACTTGCGGTGCGGCGCAGGTGCGCGGCTTCTCCTCCGCTGAGTTGGCTCATCAACGCTCCTTGAATGCTTGGGAACGTTGACGAGTCAACCTGGCGAAGGTTTTAGTGAACTCATGGTGAACTCAAAGTTGACTCAGAGAAACGCCCATATCAGAAATAGCCATGCGGAAGGGATGACGCTACGTAGTCCTTCCGAACGGAAGTGCGCTACGCCGACGACTAGCAGCAGAGCCAGCTGTTGACCAGCAGCGAAGGTGATGGTTTGCATGGTGTGGATGCTGCCGCCAACACGCCGCGGTTCGTCGTCGATGAGGTGGTTGGTAACGCTGCCGACTCCGGCGATCGTTGCGACGGCAAAGGTGTTGAGGAGGAATCTGGACCGTGAAGGCCGTGCTGAGGACAATCCCATATGGGGCATGGTCGGCCCCGTCCCTCGATGCGGCCTCAATCCGACCTCAAAGCCGACTCGGAATCGGACTGCGAGCTGATCTTGAGCGGACTTCGAGCCGTTCTCGATTTCCAGGGCGAACAGTATGCCGGTATGCGCACCATTCCCTCCATGCCGCGGCATCTGCTGCATGCGGCTGCACTCACGGCCGCCGGCCTGCTCTTGACCGCCTGCGGAGCCGGAACGAAACCGAAGCGAATCCAGAAGAGAGCACTTCGTCAGGCGGCGATGCGCTGAGCGCCTATGTCACCTGCATTGAGGAACAGGGCGTCGACCTGCCCGAGGACTGGGCCGCCGACCTCGGCGACGGCATGCCGGGCTTCGATCCCGAGAGCGCTCCGACCAACATGCCCACGGATATGCCCACTGACATGTCCGGGGAGATGCCGACCGCCAGGCCCACCGGCGGCTTCGGCGGCGGTTTCGAAGCCCCGGAGGGTGTGAGCGACGAAGACTGGCAGTCGGCTCAGGAGGCCTGCGCCGACCAGTTGCCCATGGGCGGCGGCCCCGGCAGCGGAGCTCCGGGCTCGGGTGAGTCCGATGAGCTCACGGCCTACCGCGACTGCCTCGCCGAGCACGACGTGGAGCTGGGTGAGGACGTCTCGCAGTTCGACGCATCCGACCCGGACGTGGCGGCCGCGATCGAGGAATGCAGCCCTCGCCCCTGAAACGGGCACCGATTCCTGATTATTCAGTGCACGGGCGGGCCTGCACATGGCAGACCCGCGGTCGGCACGCACCGGCGGCCACTACTGGACTGGTCCGATCTCCGGCTACCACGGCGTGCGGTCGCTCTCCGGCATAGCGGCGAGCCGAACCGGCCGGTTAGGAGTGTCCGATTCCGATTTCGCGTCACGCACCGCACGGGTTCATCGTGGCTTGGGCGCGGTCGTCCGGCGGGCGGTGGTGCGGAAGGCGATCGGGGTCTGACCGACGCGTTGCTGAAAGTACTTGGAGAAGTTGGTGGCGTCGTTGAAGCCGAGGTCGCGCGCGATCCTCGCCGCAGTGCGGTCGGAGTGCGCGAGCAGCCGCTTGGCCTCCAGGATGATGCGCTGGTCGATGAACTCCTTGGCGCCCATGCCGGTCGCGGCGATCGCGGCGCGGGCGAGGGTGCGCGGCGAATAACCGAGCTGGGCGGCGTAGTCCTCGACTCGACGGCTGCGGGCGAATCCTCGTTCGACCGCGTAGCGGAACCGCCGGAACGCCTCGCCCGACTCGCCGGCGTGATGCTCCCCGGTTCCGCAGTGCCCCAAGCGGAGGACGAGAACCGCGAGCAGATGGCTCATGGCCGCGAGGTGGATCGGGAGGGGCAGCTCGCCGAACGACCGGAACTCGCGGTCCAGATGAGCCCGGGCCGCCTCGAGCGCGTCGTCGCAGGCCCCGGACGGGAAGCGGGTCGGGCCGCCCGGCTCGTCGACCCTGGCCGCTTCCGCCGTCTCGGGATCGAGGAAGTCGTTCTCGAACAGGATCATCGTCCCCTCGACACCATCGAGGGCCCCCCAGTGCTGGACCTGCCCGGGCCGCACCCACAGCCAGTCGCCGGGGCCGACCTCGAAGTCCACGAAGTCGACCATGAAGTCAAGGCGCCCTTCGGAGAGCGTGAGGATCTGATGGAAATGCGGCCGCTGGAGCCGCGCGAGCGTCGGCAGGTTCCGGCGCCGCAGCTCGCCGAGGTCCACCACCTCGACTCCGGCCGGGGAGCCGATCGGAGCGCGGAAGCCGACCTCCAGAATCCCCGCCGACCTATCTTGTCGGTTTTTCACCATCATCAGTCCCGAGTGTATCGGGCGTCGGCCCAGATCCGACCCTAGATTCGAGGAGCCAAGGCAGATGCGGCGCCGCCAGGTGGCGCACGAATACAAGGGAGGACGCCATGGGCAAGGGGAATGCGAAGGAAACGGTACTGACCGCTGCGAAGGAACTGTTCGCCGACAAGGACGTCACCGCCGTCGACCGCCTGGTCGCGCCGGACTACCGGCAGCACAGCGCCCTCGCCCCCGACGGGCGCGAGGGCCTGCGCGGTCTCGTCGCCAACCTCCCCGAGGGCTTCCGCTACGAAGGGGCGCGGGTGATCGCCGACGGCGACCTGGTCGCCCTGCACGGCGTCTACCACGGCTTCGGCCCCGATCCGCTGGTCGCGTTCGACCTGTTCCGCATCGACGGCGACGGCAGGCTCGCCGAGCACTGGGACGCCCTCACTCCCGTGGTCGAGCACACCGCCTCCGGCCGCACACAGATCGACGGCCCCACCGCAGCCACCGACCTCGACAAGACCGAGGCCAACCGCGCACTGGTCGTCGAGTTCGCCGAGAAGGTCCTCAAAGGCGCCGACTACTCGGCATTGACCGACTACATCTCCACCGGGCAGTACGACCAGCACAACCCTGAGGCCGCCGACGGCCTCGACGGCTTCGGCGCCGCCGCGGCCGCATGGGGCGAGCAGGGCAAGAACCTGGTCTACAGGCACCTCCACAAGGTCGTCGCGGAGGGCGACCTCGTGCTGCTCCAGTCCGAGGGCGAGTTCGGCGAACCGGTCGCCTACTGGGACCTGTTCCGCGTCGCCGACGGCAAGATCGTCGAGCACTGGGACATCGTGGCCCCGATCCCGGCCGAACTGCCCCACGGCAACGGCCTCTTCTAGAAGTCCGGCGCTGCGCTTACGGGCAGCGAGAGAGGACACCCTCCCGAGCATCGCTCGAGCGGTGGGGGGGGGGGGGGGGGGGGGGGGGGGGGGCGGGGGGCCCCCCCCCCCCCCCCCCCCCCCACCGCTCGACCCGTTGCGCCATCACTCCCTTAGGGGCTGCCTGCCAACGTATCGCCCTCACCTGGACCGCGTACCGTCCCGGCCCCGAAACCCCTTAGGCGGATACGAACTGCCACTGCTGGTTGGTCCCGCCGTTGACGCTCCATTGCACCACCTGCGCCCCGTCGTTGGTCGACGCGCCGGAGACGTCGGCCACCAGTCCGCTGTCACGGGCGACGATCGTGTAGTGACCGTCACCGGTGGGGCGCAGGTACCACAGTTGGTTGGTGCCGCCGTTGGCCGACCACTGCTGCAACTGCAGGCCCGCGGTGCTGCTGCCGGCGTTGACGTCGAGCATCTTTCCGGAGGCGTTGTAGCGCAGGGTGTAAGCGCCCTGGGCGGTGCTGATCGTCCATGTGGGAGTGCCGCTCTGCTGGATCGCCTTGGCGCCGTCGGCGGTGGAGTTGCCGGCGATGGTGAGGGGCTTGCCGCTGTTGCGGTTGACGATGCGGTAGGTGCCGGGTGCGGGTCCGGATTCGGTTCCGCCGATGGTGAAGTACTCGACCGCGTCGGTGAAGAGGGTGCTGCCGGACTTCGCCGTCGACAGCACCAGGTACACGCGGCTGCCGGTGGCGGGCGCGGTGAAGGACACCTGCTGGGTGGCCCGCGTGCCGAGCGGGATGGTCAGGTTGGTGCTGCCCGACGCGACGACCGTGCCGCTCGGGCTGTCGAGCCGGGCGGTCCAGGAGAAGTCCACCGAGGTGCCGGTGAAGCCGTCGTTGAACACGGTGATGGTGCGGGTGATCGCGGCGTTCCGGGCGTAGTTGGGCACGGCCTGCGGCAGCGGGAAGGTGCCGTTCGCGTCCGAGACGCCGGAGGCCGACCAGTACGGGAGGTCGACCGCGGCCACCGGGTTGAACGCCGCCTGCACACGCTGGATCTGCGCGTTGCTCCAGGGGTCCGGGAGGTTGTCCGCGCCGTAGACGGGGCGGCCGCCCTCCTCCGGCACGAAGTCGGTGGTCCGCACTCCGGGCACGACGCTGGCCCAGGAGGACAGCAGCGTGTACGGACGCAGGTCGCTGGCGTTCTTGCCGCGCTTGGCCAGGGTCGCCGTGGCGAACCACTCGAAGCCCTGCTTGGTGTTGCATGCCGGCCAGATGTACTCGCCTTCGCCGTCGGGCCGCCCGTTCACGGTCTTCAGGCCCTCCCCGTACCTGCCGAAGCCGTCGACGTAGTGCGGGATGACCGCGAAGTTGGCGTACGTCATCCCGGGGTACCCGTTGAGATTCCCGTCGACGCCCACCTCCACAATGACCGGCCGGGTGCCGTCGCTGCCGTTCATCGCCGCGTACAGGTCCTTCTCGAACTGCTCGGAGTCCTGGCCGCTCTGGTTCGGCTCGTTGGACTGGCTCCAGCGGATGACCGCGGGGTGGTTGCGGTCGCGCAGCACCAGCGCACGGGCGTGGTTGACCATGTTGTCGCGCCCGGCGATCCAGTCCTGCTTTCCAGAGGAGCCGCGGATCGCGGTCTCGCCGATGATCATCAGGCCCGTCTCGTCGGCGACATCCAACATGTACGGGCTCGCGGGCTCCTGGTGGATGCGCACCACGTTGAAGTTCAGCCGCTGGTAGTTGTCCACCGCTTGCGGCCAGCCGCCGTTGCCGGGCGACGGGGGCAGGAAGCCGGGCAGGGTGTTGTAGGCGTCGCCCTTGCCGCCGTGGTTGATCCGGTCGTAGTCGGCGCCTTGGAGGTTGTCGCCGCGGAAGTTCACGCGCACGCCGTTGAGGTAGTAGTAGTCACCGTTCTGGGTGGCCTCCCGGAACCCGAACCGGTACGCGGCGTCGCTGGTGTGCCCGTCATCGGCGACGGCGTGCACCGCCAGCCGGTGCAGCTGCGCCCGGTACCCCGACCGGTACGGCACGTTGGGCCACCAGTACGAGGCGCTGTCGAGGTTCCACGCGACCGGCCCGACGGTCACGGTCACGGTCGAGCGGGCCGCCACGGTGACCGTACGGCTGGGCAGCTCGGGGTAGCTGAAAGCCGTTCCGTTGCTGGACGACAGCGCCCCGGTCAACGTCACCGACCGGGAGCTGCCCGACGTGTTCCGCACCGACACGTCGTAGCTCAACGTCTTGTTCGCCACCGACGTGCGCACGAAGGTGTCGCTGACGTACACCGCCGGGTACACCCGCAGGAACGCGGACCGGAAGATCCCCTGCGGGATCGCCTCGCACCAGTCGGCGGCGTCGGGCACCAGGTACCGGCCGTTGGACGCCTTCAACGCGCCTCGGCCCTTCACGTTCACCGTGATCGTGTGGGTGGTCCCGGGCGCGGCGTAGGCGCTGATGTCGAAGCTCGAGGGGGTGAACGCCGTGGTCTGGGTGGCGACCAGGCGGCCGTCGACCGACAGTGTCGCCTGGTGATTGACGGCGCCGAACTCGATCCAGGTCGACTGCGGCTGCCCCGAGTCCGGCACGGTGATGCTGCGCGAGTACACCGCCTCGTTCACGTCGGTGAATCCTTGTTTGTACCAGCCGCCGCCTGGCACGCTGATCGACGTCGTCGCCCGGCCCGCCGGGGTGAAGCTCCACGTCCCGGCAAGATCGACGGACGCGAGCGCGGCATTGCCGGCGGAGACGCCATCGGTCGCGGCCGCCTCGACGGCGGCACCGGCTCCCTCCGGCGCCAACACGTGGATCGCGGCGGCCGGCAGGATGGCGGCGGACTGGAGGAGGCGGCGACGGGAGAGGTTGGGTTGGTCGGGTCGAGAGGCCATGGGGCTCCTTCGTTCGGGTCCGGTGGGGGTGGTGCCGGGTTTGCGGGCGGTCGGACCTCTGGCACGAGGACTCCGGCGGCCGATTCATTGCTTCTGCTCGTGCCGCCCGTGCTCGGCGTGGCCGGGGAGCTTGGCCGCCGAACCGACGTGGACGACGGCCGTCGAAGCCGGCAGTCCCGACGGTTTCCGGGCGCTGAGAAGGTCCGAGTCGAAGCACCGAATCGAGCCGGACACACGCCTCTCCGATCTGCCCCGAGCGGTCGACAGCATCACATCAGACGTAATACATGATACAACTAAATCGATGTTGGTCAATGCCGTGATGACCACTTCACCGAGCGCTCCATCCGTGAACGTTGATCGTCGTGGACGGTGATGGCACGACCGGCCTGGTGGTCGACTACGAGCACGAGGACGAGGCTCTTCCCAAGGTCGGCGAGCGTGCGGCCGCACCGGGCCTTGGGTAGGGCAGGCCGTACTACCGGACCGGGGGTCCGCAGGATCGTTTCATCCCGTTGCAGCCCATACGGTTCGATCATGAGAAAACACATGATCCCCGCCGCGGTCGCGGTGCTGGGCCTCGTCGGCGCGCTGACAGCGACGCAGATCGCCGCGGCCGACCCCCGGCCCGACACCGGCCGACTCGACACCGAGGCCCTGCAAGGCCGGCTCGACGACCTCGCCGACCTCACGGCCGGCTCCGTCCTCGTCGAGGTCCGCGACGGCGACGACACGTGGAGCGAAGCGGCCGGGACCCGCAGCCTCGACGAGGACGCGCGCCGGGCGCGCCCGGGCGACCGGGTCCGCATCGGCAGCGTCACCAAGTCGATGGTGGCCGCGGTCGTCCTCCAACTCGACGGCGAAGGCGAACTCGACCTCGACGCGCCCCTCTCCGACTACCTCCCGGACCTCCTCCCCTACGAGCAGCAGCCGACGATCCGACAGCTCCTCGGCCACACCGGCGGCGTCCCCGACTGGGTCCCGATCGCCTACCCGGGCATGGAGAACGGCGACCTGACCGAGGTCCGCGAGAACTACCGGACCCACTACGAACCCGAAGAGCTCATCGCCCTCGCCGCCCAGGAGGAGCCGCTGTTCGACCCGGGCGAGGGCTGGTCCTACTCCAACACCGGCTACGTGGCCCTGGGCCTGCTCATCGAGGAGCGCACCGGCCACAGCCTCCGGCACGAACTCCAAGAGCGCATCTTCGAACCCGCCGACCTCGACCACACGTACTTCCCGCGGGACGACACCGCCGGCATCCGCGGCAAGCACTCGACCCCCTACATCACCACCGGTGATCCCGACGACCCGTACTTCGACGCCACCGCGGTCTCCAACACCCAGCTGGGCGCCTCCGGCGGCGCCTTCTCCACTGTGGGCGATGTGAACGACTTCTACGACGCGCTCACCGACGGCACCCTGCTGACCGCCGACCAGCTCGCCGAGGCCACCGAGTTCACCGACACCGGCACGGGCTTCCAGTACGGCCTGGGCCTGGGCGGCGTCCAAGTCGGCTGCCCCGACGACCCCGAAGCACTCTTCCTCGGCCATGTGGGCGACGGCATGGGCCACCAGACCCAGTCCTTCCACTCCTTCGACGGCGAACGCCAGATCACACTGTCCTGGAGCATCGACGACAAGCACGCCTACACCGACCCCGACGCCTTCGACCAGGCCCTCTTCGCCCTCCTGACCACCGGATTGTGCGGTACGAACTCCTAGTCGGCGATCGGGAAGGCCACTGGAACGCAAGCGATCGTGCCCGCACGGCCGACATCGGCATCGACCGCGCCGCCGAGTGCTGAGATCGCTGACGCGGCGCGACGGTCGGTCAGAGGGTGATGCCGTCGACGCCGTTCGGGTTCGGGATCACGCGACTGGACGCCGCGGCGTCACCGCTGCCGAGCGGCGCCGCCACCTCCGCGAAGAACGCGACGAGCTCCTCGGCGAGTTGCTCCCTGTCCGCCTTGACGACCTCGGCGACCTGGTCCAAAGCCGCGAGTACCTGGTCCCGCAACTCGTCCGGATCCGAGGAGTCCATCGTCGGCTCGTCGGCCTGTTCGAGAGGCAGTTCCGAGAGGATCGTCTTGATGGTGCTCCCCACCCAGCCGACCGCGGCGGGCACGGCCGGGCCGCCGGGTGTGCTCACCAGGATGCCGATGAACGTCAGCCAGCCGATGATCGGCTCGAAATCGAGGTGGGAACCCGCCGGACCGTTGTCGATGGCGGTTCCGGCGGCCCTCACCAGGCCGTCGAGGTGGTGGCGGACCTTCATCATGATCAGGGAATCGAGCTGTGCCGCGTTGGCCAGCGCGTTCGCCATCGCACTGTGGGTCTGCGTCGACCTGGTGAGGTGATCGGAGTAGCCCTCCCGAATCGCGGAGCCGGCATCACCGTGCCAGCTCTCGAACCGCTCCTGCACGAGTGCGAGCTTGGCGTCGGTCATCGCGCCGCCGTACGACGCGGCCAGTTGCAGGAGGTCCTCCACCAGCGCGTCGAGGTCGCCTTCGTCCTTGTCGAGGAGGTTGTCGATGCCGACCATGATGTCGATGACGAAGTTCGTGGCGAGCGGCCAGCACAGGCTGCGCAGCTCTGCCTCCTCCGCCGCGGTCATGTGCGTCTCGAAGTCGAACGTCCAGTTCTCGCGCGGGTTCTGGCGCCCGCTCCCGGTGGGGTACCGCTCATTGAAGAACGCGTCGTAGCGGGACCTGACGTACAGCAGCTGGAGCGGTTCGCCGAACTGCGCGACCATCTCCTTGAGCTCGTCCTTGCTCGGCGGCGGGTCGTCCCGCATGTTCTGGAACGTGGCGAACTTCGGCATGGTCAGCGGTCTCTGCGTTCTTCGAGGGGCAGCCGGTCGCCGCCGCGGTCGGTCGGTCGGGGCCGTTCGAACAACGGCTCAGGTTCGATCTCGTAGTCCTGGTGGTCCGCCGGCTGCGGCGGGCCGCCCGAGAGCGCTTCCTCGTAGGCGGAGCCTCCCTGGGCGTCGAAGTTGTCGAATCGGTAGCCGCTGTCGGACTCGTACTCGCCCGCGTCGACCTTGGTGAACTCGGTTGCGACGGAGTCGGTCAGATCCTCGCCGGTCATCTCGAAGTCGCGCGCGCTCGCGTTGTCGGCCTGCCGGTACTCGTGTCCCGCTTCGGCCACGCTCACCCCGACCGCACGGTGGCTGTCGGCAGTCTCCTCGGTGACCGCGTAGAGGAAGCGCTGGCAGCGCATGATGGCCTCGCCGAGGGCGTTGCCCGCCGGCGAGCTGCTCATCGTCGGGATCAGTCCGCGCCCGGCGCTGTTGCCGATGGCGCCGAGCCGGTTGGCCATCTCGTCGTAGAAGTCGGCCGCGTACGGCAGCGTTATCTCCCCTACGTCGATCAGATCGTCGGGGTCGACTTCGAGTCCGGGCATCGCTTCCTCCCTTTCAGTTGTATTGGGGCGGTGAAGGAGTGCGGAACCGACCGTCCGCTGAAGGGCGACTTCAACATAGGGCGGGGCTCGGCCGATGTAAAGGCGATCGAGCGGCGGTTTACCGGCGGGATCCGGCGCTCCGGTACGTATGCGGTCTCGCTGCGGGCGGCTCGGTCCGGTCTCTCGCCGGCGGTCATCGCGTCGATGGCGGCGCCTTCTGCTCGGGATGCCACAGGAAGGTCGCCGCGATCCCGATGGCGAGCAGCAGGATCGACACTGTGAGCACGGCCGGGTAGCCGAGGGCCCCCGCCGCTGCGGTGGCCGCAGCGCCGGTACCGAGAGCGACCGCGGTGCCGATCGTGGTCACGGCGGTGTAGTCGCCGCCGGCGCTGGCGGGGCGCGCGAGCTCCATGCACACCGCGGTCACGGCCGTGACCGCGGCGGCGTACGTCAGATGGATCGCGGCGACGACCGCCGCGACGACGACCGGCTCGCCGTTTCCTGAGGCGGGTGCGAAGAGCCCGGTAACGGCGGCGGCCTGAGCAACGCCGAACAGGACCAGTGCGCGTCGCGGGCCGGTCCGTGCCGTGATGGGTCCCGCGGCCAGGCCGCCGGCGATCGCGGCCAGGCTGCCCAGGACGGTGACGACCAGTCCGATGCGGGTCAGCGACCAGCCGAGGTCGACCAGCATGGGGTTGAGCACGGCGAAGTAGACGCCGGTGCCGGCCCACATGAGCGGCAGCAGGACGAGTGCCCATGGGGCGACGCCCGGTGTACGCAGCAGACTCGGCAGGGAGCCGAAGCCGCTGCGGCCCCGGGACCGAGGCGGAGGCTCCTTGAACCGCAGGATCTGCGCGAGAGGCAGGAGCGTTCCCGCGGTCAGCGTGAGCAGCGCCGGCGCCCACCCCCACCGGTCGTAGACGAGGAGCACCGCGCCGCTGCCGAGGAGGGTGCCGAGGAATCCGGCGGCGGTCTGGACGCCGTTCGCGACACCGCGCCCGGCGGTGTCCAGCAGCCGGATCGACAGGGCGTCCGTGGCGATGTCCTGGACGCCCATGAGCACCCACATGACGATCACTACAGCGGTGACCGCCGTCAGGTCCGCGACCGGATCGAGCGCGATCAGTCCGGCGGTCGCCAGTGCCATCGCCGGTTGCGCGACAAGCAGCCAGGAGCGGTAGTGGCCCGAACGGCGACTGCCGAAGCGGTCGATCAGAGGGGCCCATAGGAAGCGGGCCAGTCCGATGAGGGTGAGCGCTTGGAAGACCGCGAGGCGCTCCAGCGGGACGTGCTGCTGGTAGAGGATGGTCGCGAGCCCGCCCATGCCCAGGAAGCTGGGGGCCAGCCACTGCGACGTCCACAGGCCGGCCAGGAGGACGTGCGTCTGCCGGTTCCCGCTCACGTCACCGGTCCGCCGGTTTCCCCGCGGCACCGTCGGGCCAGGCGTCGCGGACGAGTCGGTCGACGACGGGGGCGAACAGGTCTGCGGGCGCGCGCGCCCAGTCCAGCGCGCCTTGCGGCGGCGCGGGGTCGTACTCGAGGGCGTACTGGAGGGTTCGAGCGGTCGTCTCGCCGGCGAGGCGACCGGCCAGGTGGAGCGCCATGTCGATGCCGGCGGAGACGCCCGCGGAGGTGAGGACCGGTCCGTCTTCGACCCATCGGGCGGTCGCGGGGGCGGCGCCGAAGACAGGGAGGAGGTGGCGGTAGGTCCAGTGTGTGGTCGCCCGGCGTCCTTCGAGCAGTCCGGCGGCGCCCAGCAGCAGGGCGCCGGTGCAGACCGAGGCGACGATCTCGGCTCCTGCCGCGGCGCGGCGCAGGTAGCCGAGGAGCGTCCGATCGCCCATCGCGCGCAGCGTCGGCGCGCCACCCCCGGGGACGACGACCGCGAACGGCTCGGGCAGGTCGTCGAAGGTCCGGTCCGCGGCAATGGTCAAGGGCGTGTCGGTGGGCAGCGGCGCGAGCCGTTCGGCGACGACGGCGATCGCGAAGCCCGGGACCGCATGCGCGAGCGCGGAGAGGACCTGCAGCGGACCGGCGAGATCGAGGAGCGTGATCCCGGGGTAGAGCACGAAGGCGATCGTTTTCGGCTGCGGCCCAACGGTTCGCGAAGAAGCTGTCATGCCCACGAGCGTGCTTCCTGGTCCGCTCCGACGTGGACCGGGCGTCCGGAATCCTGCGAACCGCGTCCAGCTGACGGGTGTTGGTATCGTCGCGGCCATGTGGGAAGCGCGGCGCATGGTCCTCGTCGGATACGGGGGTGCCGAGATGCTCGACATCGCGTGCCCATCGGACGTGTTCGACTCGGCGAACCGGCTCGGCGCACGGCGGGCCTACGCCATCGAACTGGCCAGTGTGGACGGCGGTGCGTTCCGCTGCCAGTCGGGGCTGCGGCTCGTGGCCGACCGGCGTCTCGACCAGGTGCGCGGCCCGGTGGACACGCTCGTGGTCGCGGGCGGGCGGAGCCATGAGGCGGCTGCGGCCGACCCCCGGCTCATCGCCCAGGTGCGGAGGCTGGCACGGCTCAGCCGCCGCGTCGCGTCGGTGTGCACGGGCGCGACCGTCCTCGCCGAGGCCGGACTGCTCAACGGGCGGCGCGCCACCACCCACTGGGCCTATGCGGAGTGGCTCGCCGCCCGCTACCCGCAGGTGCGGGTGGACGCCGGGCCGCTGTTCATCCGCGACGGCCGCATCGCCACCGCCGCCGGCATCACCAGCGCGCTGGACCTCGCGCTGGCCTTCGTGGAGGAGGACGAAGGGGCTTCGCTGGCGCGGGAGGTCGCCCGCCGGCTCGTCACGTACATGCAGCGGCCGTCCAATCAGGCCCAGATCAGCGCGCTCCTGTCCGCGCCGCCGCCCGAGCACGGCGTCGTGCGCGATCTCGCCGCGCACGTGACCGCCCACCCGGGCGCCGATCTGAGCACGCCGGTCCTGGCGGCCAGAGCCGGCGTCAGCCCGCGTCAGCTCGCCCGGCTCTTCGAAGCCCACCTGCACACCACCCCGAGCAGGTATGTGCGGACGGTCCGCACCGAGGCCGCGGCGCGGCTGTTGGAGACGACCTCGCTGCCGCTGGCCGCAATCGCCCGACGCTGCGGATTCGGCTCCACCGAGACCCTCAGGACCGCGTTCCTCGACTACCTCGACGCCACGCCGTCCAATTACCGGCGCCTGCACCGCCGCACTCCAGCGCCCGAGTGACCCCGGGGACGGCTCGGGCGTCGAGACCCTAGTGCGTGAAGGAGTACGCGATCCGCGCCTTAAGCCAGGGTGAATCCGGCTTGGCGGAGCACTCGGCGGAGGTAGTCGCCGATCTCGGCCGGGTCGGCGGGATCGGGCCCGAGCAGCAGGTGCTGCATGATGGCGCCGTTCATCATGTCGACGAGCACGTCGACGTCCTCGGTCGGCGCCAGCACGCCGGCGGCCTGGGCCTGGATCATTGCGGCGCGGATCCGCTCGCGTCGCGGTTCGAGGTGGAGGCGCACATACGCTTCGAGCAGCCTGGGGTGGCTCGGCCCGGCCCCCAGGAGCCGGGCGGTGAGCGCACGGAACCGGGGTTCGGCCAGCATTTCGCCCCACCGCGGCAGGAGCTCGGCGGTGCCCATCAGGGTCTTCACCGGTACTGAACACTGCGTTGAGCGCTTCGCCATTGACGTCGTCTCGCCGTGGGATCGACAGTGGATCGCAACGACCACCCGCGCCCCCGCTTCTGACACTTCGTGACCTGCTTCACGTCCGAATCTGTCAGGAATCGCGGGCCAGCCCGGTTCAGGTCGCGAGCCACCCAGACAGGAGCAAGACCATGCAGCACCGCATCATCGTCCTCGGCGCCGGATACGCCGGCACCAGCGCGGCGGGCCGCCTCGCGAAGCGGCTGCACCCCGAGGACGTCGCCATCACGCTCGTCAACGCCGAACCCGACTTCGTCGAGCGCGTCCGCAACCACCAGTTGGCGGCGGGACAGGTCCTCAAGCACCGGCCCTTCGCCGCGATGTTCGCCGGCAGCGGTGTCGAGCTGAAGCTCGCGAAGGTCACCGCCGTCGACGCCGACGCCAAGACCGTCACCGTCATCGGCGCCGACGGCGTCGAGGAGCTCCAGTACGACACGCTCGTGTACGCCCTGGGCAGCGGCTGGAACGACCAGGGCGTTCCCGGCGTCGCCGAGCACGCCTACGAACTCGCCAGCCGCCCCGGCGCCCTCAAGCTGCGCGACTGCTTGGCGCGCACGGACGCCGGCGGCACCGTCACCGTGGTGGGCGGCGGACTCACCGGCATCGAGGCGGCCACCGAACTCGCCGAGGCGCGACCCGACCTCGGCGTCGTCCTCATCGCCCGCGGCGGCCTGGGCGACTGGGTCTCCACGAAGGCGCAGGCGCACCTGCGGAAGGTCTTCGGGAAGCTCGGGATCACCGTCCATGAGCACACCGACGTCGCCGAAGTCCGCGCCGACGCGATCGCCACCGCCGACGGCCGGGAGATCCCGGCCACGGTCACGGTGTGGACCGCCGGTTTCGTCGTCCACCCGATCGCCGCCGCCACCACGATGGAGACCAGGCCGGACGGCCGCATCGTGGTCGACCGCGACATGGCCTCGGTTTCGCACCCGGACGTGTTCGCCGTCGGCGACTCCGGCTACGCGATCGGTGACGCCGGCAAGCCGCTGCGGATGTCCTGCGCCACGGGCACCCCGATGGCCTGGCAGGCCGCCGACTCGATCGCGGCCCGCCTCACCGGCACCAAGGCCGGACGCACGTCACTGAAGTACTCGGGGCAGTGCATCAGCCTGGGACGCAAGAACGGCCTGGTCCAGTGGGTCACCCCCGACGACAGGACGAAGAACTCCTCGCTCCGCGGCCCCCTCGCCGCACGCATGAAGGACTTCGTCTGCGGGTTCGCCGCCTGGAGCGTCGCTCACCCCACCTTCGGCATGCCGGTCCGCCGCCACCGTGTGGCGGTCTCGCCCGAGCCCCGGACCGTTCGGCTCGGTTCCAACGCCTAACTAGGAAGCCGTCATCAAACCACTTCGGACAGATCGACGTGGACGTGAACAACGCCGGGTACGCCCAGATCAGCACCGTCATGAAAGGCGAGCACAACCATGAACACACCGAATGAAGCCGCTGTCGCCGGGAAGATCGATGCGATAGTCGAGGCACTCCGCGCCAAAGACCTCGACCACCTGGCAACGATCTACGCGGCAGATGTCGTCTCCTTCGACGTCGAACCGCCACTCCAGCACGTCGGCCTCGCCGCGAAACTGAAGAACTGGGAGAAGGTCTTCACGGTCTTCCAGGCCCTGGACTACGAAGTCCGCGACTTGGAGGTCACCGCCGGCCAGGACGTGGCGTTCGCACACGGGTTCGGCCGGCTCAGCGGCACCCTGGTGAACGGAACCGCGACGAACGGCATGTGGGTCCGCGCCACCTTCTGCTTCCGGAAGATCGACGGCGAGTGGCTGATCGTCCATGACCAGGTCTCCGTGCCGTTCGACCTCGCAAGCGGGAAAGGAGTCGCCGACCTCGAGCCTTGACGGTCCGCGACCATGCATCCGGCGGTTCCACACCGCCGGATCGCTCGGTTCGGGCCGGTCCGGCCCGAACCGAGCGATCCGGCTGGTTCGCCTTGCGACTTCCTAATTCAGGGTGAAGCTGATGAACCGTGGCTTGTAGATGCTCGGGTCCGTGTAGTGGGACCCCTCGGCGGTCATTCGACTGTCGAAGGTGTTGACGTTGTACGACATGACGAATCGATTGCCTGAACTCAGCGTCGCGTGGATGTGCGGGTTGTAGGCGAAGATCCGCTCGTCGTAGTACGGGACGCCGAACATGCCGGTCTCCGGCATCTGGTAGACCAGGCTCTGGTTGGTGAAGGGCCCGGCCGGCGAGCACGAGGTGTAGGCATACACCTTGTTGCTGAACCCGACCGTGGAGTCCTGGCTGACCAGGAGGTACTGGCCGTTCCACTTGGTCACCGAGTACTCGTTGGCGATGCCGTTGAGGCCGATGCCGGTGTCGGATTCGTAGGCGGTCCAGCCGTTCGCGGTCCAGTACTGCCACTTCGCAATCGCCCCGAGGTCGGAGCCATGGACGCGGGCGATGCGCTGCTTCTTGTTCGTGGGCGCGTCGGCGAGTCCGTAGATGTAGGTGTAGCCGTCCCCGGACTGGCTTGCCGGCAGGAGCGCCGAGCCCCAGGCTCCGGCCTGGGAGGGCAGGGCCTCGACGCTGATCGGGTCGCTCAGGTTCGACAAGGAGAAGGTCGCGACGACGTTCTGGTCGAACCGCCAGTCCCAGTCGCCGCTGCCGAACCGCAGGTACTCCTGGTAGACCACTTGCAGGTAGTCGGTGCCGTTCTGGCGGGAGATCATGCCGTCGCCGAGCCAGTACCAGTGGTTGGCCTCGGGCGGCGGCATGATCGCCTCAGGGTTGGCGGTGGTGCCGCCCTGGATGGTCGAGAAGCTGCCGCCGTCCTGTCTGACGAAGGTGCTGTTGATGAGCGGCGCGGTGACCGGTCTGGTGCCGTCGTCGTTGAGCGGCCCGAGGAACGTGTCGGAGAACAGCCACAGCAGGTCGCCGTCGGGCAGTCGCACCGAATAGGTGGAGTCCCCTCCGGTCCAGCCGTTCGGAGTGGTCTCGGCGTAGTCGAGGAACTGCTGCTCGGGTGCCACGCCGTCGTCCTGGAGGTTGCTGACGTTCAGGTTGGAGAGGTTGCACGACGGGCTGTCGAGCGGGACCAGGGACACGACGCGGAACCGGTACTCGCGGCCGTCGCCGTCGGCTTCGACGGAGTTGGTCTGCAGGTCGGTGCGGGTGGCGATGAGGGTGACGACCATCGGGTACGCGTAGTCGTTGACGGTGATGACGTTGTTCGCGTCGGGGTAGACCGCGCGTGCGGCGGTCGGGTACTCGGCGAGGGTGCCGGGGCTGCCCTGGGGGGACCAGACCATGGCCACGTACTCGAGGTCGTCGCGGTCCTCGGCCGCGATGGTGAGCTTGGACCGGTAGCCGTCGGTGGGGTCGCCGGAGTTCTGCATGGCGGAGAAGTCGAAGTAGGCGGAGCCGCCCGGTTCGATGTCGGCCGCGTAAGTCTCCTGGGTGCCCATGGGGACGGCGCGGGTGGTGCGGGCCGGGCGGTACTCGCCGAGGACGTGGTCGTCGGTGCGGTTGTCGCCCATGAGCTCGTCGCGCCACACGGTGCGCTCCTCGTCGGCGTACCCGTACCCGGCCATGGGGTTCGGCGGTGCGCCGCCCTGCTCCTCTGCGAGGCGGTAGTTCGCCACGGAGAAGCCGAGCAGTGTGGAAGGGATGTCGAGGCCGTAACCGGTGAGGACGGCCTTGATCGCGGTGATCGGCGTCGAGTCGTGGGCGCGGATGTGCTCCCAGGTCTTGCGGACCGCGTTCATGCTGCCGGTGGTCTCGTTCATGTAGAACGCCAATAGGAACGTGCTGTACTGGCGCGAGCTGCCGAGCTCCTCGGCGGCGTTGAGCGCCCTGCCGGGGTCGCCGAGGAACTCGGGGAGCGCGTGGGCGTACATCTTCGCCGCGGTCGGGTTCCGCGGGTCGTACGGCTGGAGGCGGTAGGACATGAGGCTGGCCCACTCGGCGGTCGACTCCATCCACCAGTTCATCGTCTTGAAGTCGCTGCCGCCCATCCAGTCGCGCACGTAGGCCCAGCCGATGTCGCCGGTGTCGTCCCAGTACTGGTACTGGACGATGTGGAAGAACTCGTGCCGGGGCAGGTAGTCGTAGTTGTCGCTGTCGTACAGGCCCGGGTCGGAGGGCAGGATGATCATCGGCTGGCTGTTGGCGCCGAACGGGAGCGTGAACGCGCCGCCGTTGAACCAGCCCTCCTGGGTGTCGTTGAGCCCCACGATGACCGCCCAGGGGCCGCTGCCGGGGTCGACCTCGTAGCCCATCGAGCGGTAGGCCGACTGGGCCTCGTCGATGGCGTTGATCATGTCGACCACGGCGGTCGCGCGGCCGTTGGCGCCGGCGGCCGCGGGGACGCCGCGGGTGTCGCCCGGGTTGTCCTTGACGTCGTAGAGGAACACGAAGTCGCCGGCGAACGCCTGGCACTCGTAGTCGTGGAAGTTGTAGTTGTAGGAGGAGGCGCAGTCGTCGGCGGCCGCGGTGGCGGCGTCCTCCATGGCGAACGGCTCCATGTCGAGCGACTCGGCGGTGATCTCCTGGCGCACGGCGCTGCTCTCGGCGGCCCGCGCCGAGTCCGCTTCGTACGGGCCGAACTCGGCGTCGCCGTCGTCGGTGAACGCGTCGAAGGCGGCCTGGTCGAACGGCTGGGGTTCGGGGACGCCCTGCTGCTGGAGCTCCTCGGTCTCCACCTCGGCATGGGGGGTGGTCTCAGGGGCCGATTCCGGTGGGAGGGCCTGGGTGGGCTGGATGACCAGCATGCTGACGAATACCGCTGTAGCGCAAGCGATCGGAAGTCTTCTCAAGACTGTCCTCCGTCCGATGGTATCGATACCAATGAGTATGGCAGCGATCGCCGCATTCGGATAGAGCTCAGTGGAGGAGAATTCCGCGCCCGCCGACCACCGGTCGGGCATGGACGCCGGCACCCCTCCCCTCCGCAGTCCGAGTCGGGCCGTGGGTCAGCTCGCTTTGCAGCACGAGGGCCGCTGCGCCGATCGCCGCTGCGTCGGGGCCGTTGACCGACGGCGTCACCCGCACCGGATGCGTCCGCCAGGTGACGGTGCGGCGGTCTACTTCCTCCTGGATCACGGTCGGGTAGACGGAGCCCGCTACCGCGAAGCTCGGACCGGCCAGGACGATCGCGTCCACATCGAAGAGGATGGTCATGGTGACGGCGGCGGCACCGAGGTAGCGGGCCGACCGCTCGATGAGCTCACGGGCGGCCGGATCGCCGGCGTCGGCAGCTGCCGCGATCCGCGCGAACTCGGTGAGGAAGTCGGCGGAGTCGGGGTCGGGCGCCAGTCGCTCGGCCAGCGCGGGCGTGGCAGCGGCCTGCCGGACCAGGGCTGCCGGGCCGGCGAAGTTCTCCAGGCAGCCGACGTTGCCGCATGGGCACTCTTCGCCGTTGACGTCGATCGACATATGGCCGAGTTCTACGCTGTTGGAGGAGCTGCCTCGGTATACCTCGCCGGCGACCACGATCCCGCCGCCGATTCCGCTGGCCATGTAGATGCAGCCGTAGGTGCTTCGTCGGTCGACCGCGCCCAGCCAGTATTCGCCGATCGCGGCGGCCGCGGCGTCGTTGTCGAGCAGCACGGGCAGGCCGAGGCTCTGCGCGAGTCGCTCCGCGACCGGGTATTCGAGCCATGGCTCGGAGGGCTGCGGGCTCAACAGGACCCCCGCTCGGCGGTCCTGCGGGCCGTAGCTGACCAGCCCGACCCCCAGCACCCGGTCGCGGTCGACGGCGGCCGTGGCCAGCAGATCGTCCACCTGCGAGGCGATAATCGGCAGTGCCTGGTCCGGCGGCATCGACGCCACACCATGGAACGAAGTCCGGGCCACCGGCCGGCCGGCCAGGTCGACGATGACGATGACGCAGGTGTTGCGCTCCATCTGGACGCCGACGCTGTAGCGGGCCCTGGGGTCGAGCTGCACCAGCGTGCGCGGCTTGCCGCCGGTGGGCGCACCTCGGCCGGCCTCGACGACCAATCCCTCGTCGATGAGCTCCCGCACGAGATCGGAGATCGTGGCGCCGGTGAGACCCGTCGCTCCCGCGAGCTCCACCCGGCTGATCGTGCGGGCCGCACGGATGGCGTCCAGGATCAGACCCCTGGTCCTTGATTTGCTTGTCCACGTCGGGCTGAGCGCCACGCGTGCCTCCTTCGCTGTCCTTGGTCGGGCTGCCCTGCTCGCCCTTTCTCGATCGGCTGCACGGTGATCACTAAGCATAGATCTATGTGAATGCTTGACTTTATTCGGCTGCCTAACTAAGGTGAAAAACGGAAGCGCTCCCATCCCTCACGAGAATCAAGGAGCTGACATGCGACATCGTCAGATACTGTTGGTCGCCGGCACCGCCGGCGCACTGCTACTGGGCGGCTTGGCAACGGCGACCCTTCCCGCATCGGCGGCCACCTCTGGCTGCACGGTCACCTATACCGTGCAGAGCGAGTGGCCGGGCGGGTTCCGCGCCGACCTGGACGTCACCAACCTCGGTGACGCGGTGTCCGACTGGACGCTGACCTTCGACTTCCCGAACGCCGGCCAGAAGGTCACGCAGGGCTGGAGCGCCGCCTGGACCCAATCCGGCACCAGCGTCTCCGCCGACAGCATGAGCTGGAACGGGTCACTGGGCACCGACGCCTCCACTTCGCTCGGGTTCGTCGGCACATGGCGCGACGCCAACCCCGAACCGGCGTCCTTCGCGCTCAACGGCACGCCCTGCACCGGCTCGACGACACCTACCGGGGACCCGACCGCCACCCCCAGCGAGGACCCGACCACCACCCCGCCGGCCGGTCCGGCGCCGCAGCTCAGCGTCTCCGGCAACCAGATCGTCACCGAAGACGGCGATCCGTACCGGCTGCTGGGCGTGGACCGGTCCTCCGCCGAGTTCGCGTGCGTGCAGGGCAAGGGCCTGTTCGACTCCGGCCCGGTCGACCAGGCGTCCGTCGACGCCATGAAGTCCTGGAACATCCACGCCGTGCGCCTCCCGCTCAACGAGGAGTGCTGGCTCGGCCTCAACGGCTCGCCCAGCGGCGCGGCCTACCAGGAAGGCATCAAGGAGTACGTCGATCTCCTGGTCGCCAACGGCCTCAACGTCATCCTCGACCTGCACTGGACCTGGGGCGCCTACACCACGGGACCGGACTGGCATTGCACCGATGTGCACGCCACCTGCCAGAAGCCGATGCCCGACGCGCAGTACGCCCCGCAGTTCTGGGCCGGCGTCGCCGACACCTTCAAGGGCAACGACGCCGTCGTCTTCGACCTGTTCAACGAGCCGTACCCGGACATGGCCAGCAACTGGGACAAGACGTTGGGCTGGCAGTGCCTGCGCGACGGCGGCACCTGCGCCGGCATCGGGTACGAGGTGGCCGGTATGCAGGACCTCGTCGACGCGGTCCGCGACACCGGTGCCACGAACATACTCATGGTCAGCGGGCTCGAGTGGACCAACGACATGCGGGAATGGCTGGCCTACATGCCGGAGGACCCGCTGGACAACATCGCCGCGTCCTGGCACTCGTACAGCTTCAACCGGTGCGTGACCGAGTCCTGCTGGGACAGTGAGATCGCCCCGCTGATGGAGGAGGTGCCGGTCGTGCTCGGCGAGTTCGGCCAGGACGACTGCGGGTTCGACTACATGCAGGAGCTGGTCGACTGGGCCGACGCGAATGGCATGGGCTACCTGGCGTGGACCTGGAACCCGTGGGGCTGCACCGGCGGCGCGGTCCTCATCAAGGACTGGGCCGGCACCCCGGAGCCCGGCGTCGGTGAAGGCTACAGGAGCCACCTGCTCACCCAGAGCCCCTACCTGTAACCCGACGAGACGCTGAGGCCGAGTTTACGAACTGAGAAAGTCTCCTGCTGAGTTCCGTTGTGCCACGACGGAACTCAGCAGGAGACTCTCGTTTCACACCGATTGCGGCGTCCAGCTCGACACCAAGGCCGGCGCCCTCGCCGGTTCAACGCAGGCAGGCGCGGAATGCAGCCAGTTCCGGGCGATCGGGTCGCGGGACCGCGGTGATCTCGGCGGTCAGGATCTCCTGATGAGTCTCTCCCGCCGCCAGGCGGATCACCCGCCGGTACTCGGCGCTGTCCAGGTCGACGACCGTCTGCGGGCCGACCTGCTTCCGGGGCAACGCGACACGCACCACCGGCTCGTGCTCACCGGGCTCGAGCTGCAGCCACATCCGGGTCCAGCTCGCCCGCCCGAACCGCCTGCGCGGCGGCCGCCGTGAACGGGAACGCCTGGAGCGGCCAATACACCAGGGGCCATGGCCATGAGGATCGTCGCGAGCGCCGTGTAGGCGGTGACCATGACCGCCAGTTTCCTTCGGTGGTGGCGTGGGTGCCGACGGCATTGAAGTTCGTGCCCGGCGCGAACAGGGCCCGAAACGGTCTGGCACCGACAAAGGTCAATGAACCTGGGCGTCAACGACATCAACCGTTTCGCACCGGTGCGGTACCCCCCAGGCGTCGAGCCGGGAACGAACCATCGTGCGACGACCTCGCGGTCGGCCTTGACCTGCAAGAGATCCAGGCGCGGCTGTGGCCGCCCGGGCCGGGTCGAGCCGCTGTTCACCTGCTCGACCCGGCCTTCAGGCGGCCGGCTCTCATTCAGTTCACCGATCGGTTCGGGCCTGCCCGGCATCTCATCGGTTTGCGGCCGGGGTGGGCCGTCAGTAGCGGCCTAGGGTCCCGCGCGATTTCGCGACGCGCTCAAGCCTGGTGAACAGGAAGATGCCGAGGCCGGTGAGCAGGACCGGCTGCAGCAGGATCCAGCCGAGGCCCCAACCCGCGTCGAGCTCGGTCAATGGTGCGCCGTCCAGGAGCATGGCGCGGACGGCCTCGACGCCGGGCGCGACCGGGATCAGGGCACGGCTGGCCGACGCGATCCAGTCCGGGAGTGCCGACAGGGGCACCAGGGTGCCGCCGATGATCGCGTAGACCGCGATCGACGCCTGGGTGATGCTCTCGATCCGCTTGAACACCAGTGTCAGGCCGCAGAGCACGAGTGCCAGTGCGCAAGTGCCGACCACGATCGCCGCCGCCGGAATGAGCGCACCCAGCTCGAACGGGAACGTCCCACCCTTCGCGGTCACCGCGATGAAGCCGGTGACCAGGAGGGTGGCGACCACCGGCAGCGCGCCGATCACCGCCGCCGCTTGGCGGCCCAGGATCAGTGCGGCAGAGGGGAGCGGAGTGAGATACGTCTGCTCGAGCACGCCCGACTGGAGGTCCCCGAGGTAGCTCCAGAACATGCGGTTGATCTGCTCGTGGATGAACGCGAGTCCGACCAGACCTATCAGGACCGGCACCAGCAGCTCCTCAAGGAGGTGGCCGCGCCCCATGAACATGACGATGAGGAGGTAGAACAGCGGGAAGGTGATCATCTCGATGACGACGGCACGCCAGCCGCCGGCCAGTTCGCGCAGGCCCTTGCCGACCTCGTTGCCGAAGGCGTTGGCCCAGCCCGCGGAGGCGAGGGCGGGGACGGAGACCATGGTGGTCATGTCGTTTCCTCTCAGTACTGGCCCACGCGGCCCTCGGCGATGGCGAGCCGTCGGTTGCGACGGAACAGCCAGGCGCCGAGGGCGGTGAGCATCGCGGTGTGGGCGATGAGAAGCGGCATCGTGCCCTCCCTCCAGACCGCGGCGAGCGAGTCGCCGTCGAACAGCACGCGGTTGATCGATTCGATGGCGAGGGTCGTCGGCAGCAGCCGCGCGGCGGCGGCCATCCACTCGGGGTAGAGCGACAGCGGCATGAAGGCGCCGTTGAGCATCAGGACCAGTGAAGTCAGCAGTGAGTGCAGCGATCCGACCGCCGGGCTGCGGATCGCCACGGCCGCCATGAGGAACGTGAACGCCAGGATGTTCGCCGCCAGCAGCAGGTACGGCATGAGCGCACTCCAGCGCCAGGGAATGTCGATCCCGACTGCCAGAGCGGGAACCAGCGAGGCGAGCACCGCGACGGGCAGTGCGAAGACCGTCGCCGTCGCGAGCCTGCCGATCATCGCCACCCATGGGGGTGCGGGCGACATGAGTGCGGCGGCGAACGTCCCGCTGCGTTGCTCCTCGATGAGGTCGGCGACCATGACCTGCCCTGAGTACTGGAGGAACCAGTAGGCGCCGATGGCGATCAGCGTGGCGGGCAGCAGGTCGGCGCGCAGTTCGCCCTGGCCCATGACGTACTGCAGGCCGAGGTACATCAGAACGCTGATGGCAAGCGTCACAATGTGACCGAGCGGATGAGCGAGCTGGTTGGCCAGTCCCTTGCGGACTTCGGCGGCCAGGACGGCCGCCCCGATCCGGACCCCCGCGACAGGGACCGCTGTGCGGATCTCAACCATGGACCGGCTCCTCGACCAGGGAGAGGAAGACCTCTTCGAGGCTCGGCTGGACCTGCACGAGGGACCGCAGCGGCAGCCCTTGGCCGCGGAGCGCCTCGATGAGCGCGTACAACTCGTCGCCGCCCTGCACGTGCCCGGTGACGACGGTGTCCTCGTCGCCGCGCACGGCGGTGAACCCGTCGGGCAGGGCGACCGGTTCGGCCCGCGCCTCGACTCGGATCTCGTAGTGGTCGTGCTGTCTGAACTGGGAAAGCAGCGTTCCGGTCGGCAGGTCGGTGACGACTCGGCCCGAGCTGACGACCGCGACGCGGTCGCAGAGCTCCTCGACGACGTCGAGCTGGTGGGTCGTGAGCAGGATCGTCTTGCCCTCGTCGCGGGCGAGCGTGCGGATCCAGTTCTTGACGGTGCGGGTGGCGGCGACGTCGAGGCCGAGTGTGGGTTCGTCGAGCAGGATGATGGCGGGGTCGGCGATGAGCGCCGCGGCGATGGCGACCTTCTGCTGCATGCCCCTGGAGAAGCCGCCGACCTTCTGGTGCCGCCGTTCCCACAGGTCGAGCTCGGTGAGCAGACGTTCGGCCCTGGCTGTCGCGGCGGATTTGCGCAGGCCCTTGAGGCGTCCGAAGTAGATCAGGTTCTGCCAGGACGAGAGGGTCCAGTAGACGTTGCGCGAGCCTTCGAGGACCGCGCCGAACTGGGCCATGGCGTTTGCGCGCTGATCGACGACGTGGAAGCCGTTGAGACGCGCCGAGCCGGAGGTCGCCGAGAGCAGTCCGGCGAGGATCTTGATCGTGGTGGTCTTGCCGGCGCCGTTGGGGCCGAGGAATCCGATGACGGACCCGGACTCGACGGTGAGGGAGACGTCGTTCACGGCGAGGGGTCCGGCCTCGCCGTATCGCTTGGCGAGGTTGGTGATCTCGATGGCGGGGACTGGCATGGCGGTTCCTTTTCGGAGGGGTCCCGGCCGTCCGGGCCGGGACCGGGAGGGATCAGTGCTCGTCGAAGACTTCGATCTCGTCGACGGTCGGGGATTCGACCAAGGCGAGCGCGGCGCGAGCGAGTTCGGGTGCGGGCGGGGTTTCGCGCGCGGCCCGGAGGCTGGCAAGGGAATCCCAGCGCCAGACGCCCGCCCATTCGGTCTCACTGACGCGGCCGAGCCAGGCGTCCTCAAGGCCGATGCCGGCTCCCTTCACTGCGGTGGCGAGGGCGGTGTGCTCGGCGCGCAGCGCGTCGATGTCGGCCGGGTCGACGGTGAATCGGGTGACGGTGATGGCGGACATGTGGTCGCTCCTTGTCTGTGTTGGCATCGTGGAGGGTCGGTTAGAAGTTGCCCAGGCCGAAGCGGCCCCAGGCGGTGAACGCGGCAAGCGCGAACAGGACGGCGTTGACGGCGATCGCGGCGAACTCGCCGCGGCGGGCGTGGGTGATGGCGGCGCCGACCATGAGAACGGCGGCCCCGACGGCGGCTATGGGGACGAGCACGGTCGCGGTGTCGAGGACGGCGGGCAGGATCAGGCCTGCCGCACCGAGGACCTCGACGGCGCCGATGGCCTTGACGACTCCATTGGGGAAGTCCTCTACCCAGGTCATGCCGCTGGATTGCAGCTTGTCCTTGCCGCTGAACAGGGTGAGCGTCCCGGCGAGGAGAAAGACGAGGGCGAGGAGCGAGGCGGTGATCCAGAGTGCGAGGTGCATGCGGGGCTCCTGTCGGAATTTCACTAGAGTCGTTCACTAGTGATCGTCACTAGTATTACACTCTAGGCATGAGCATCGTCAAGGGCACTGGGAAGCGGGCTGAGAAGGCCCGCCTCACCAGGCGCAGAATCCTCGCCGCGGCCGAGCGGCTGTTCATCGAGCACGGCTACGGGGCGACAACCGTCCAAGACGTCGCCGATGCCGCCGGGGTCGCGGTACAGACCATCTACTTCAGCTTCGGGAACAAGCGGACCTTGATGAAGGAACTGGTGGACGTCGTCATCGCAGGCGACGATGAACCGGTCGCCACCCTTGAGCGACAGTGGTTCCACGACGCGGTCGGCGCACCGAGCGCCGCCGAGCTGCTGGAGCGGTACACGGCCGGAACCGCCGGCATACTCGCCCGGCTCGCGCCGGTCCTCAAGGTGGCGGAGTCCGCCGCGGCCACCGATCCGGAACTCGCCGAGCTGTGGCGCAGCGAGGAGGACCCCCGCTACACCGTGAACGCCGAGGCGGCGCGGGCGCTGGTCACTAAACCCGATGCGGCAGAAGGCATCGGGGCCGAATACGCAGCCGACGTCCTGTACGGGCTGACGAGCCCTGAGCTGTTCCTCGTGATGGTGCAGACCCGAGGCTGGAGCAACGAGCAGTGGCGGGGCTGGACCCTGGCGAATCTGCGGACGCAACTATGCGAGACCCCGGCCGGAAACCCGCCGGAGGCGACGCGATGAGCGCCGCTCGGCAACCGCGGCCGGTGACAATGCGGCCGGTGGGCTGGGTAGAGGGGGGTCGCGAGGACTGGCACGAGGACCGGTGGCGGGGCGTCGGAGCGACCATCCGGCTCGACGCGGATCGGTTCGAGCCGTCCGCGACGCAGGGCCTGGACGAATTTTCGCACCTGGAAGTCGTCTTCCTCTTCGACCGCGTCGAGGAGCGGGATCTGCACCTGGAACCGCGACCGGCCCGCGGCAACCCCGCCTGGCCCCCCGTCGGCGTATTCGCGCACCGAGGTCCGTTCCGCCCCAACAGGATCGGAATCTCGCGTTGCCGTCTTGTAAAGATCGACGGCCTCACCCTGCACATCGCCGACCTCGACGCCCTCGCCGGCACGCCGGTCCTCGACGTCAAGCCCTACCTGCGGGAGTTCGCACCGAGGGACCCAGTGGCACAACCGGCATGGGCCGATGAGCTCATGCGCGAATACTACGACGGCGGTTGATCGCGACGGGCCCGGTGATGAGCGCGGTAGCGCGGACGATCGGCCCGGTTCGGAACGCGATGGGGGTGCAGGCGATGCGGCCGAGGAGCCGGCGTGCACCGCAGATCTACCCGATTTCCTTGCGGGAGTTCAATACGAGTGCGGCCAGAGGCCGGGCGATGCGGGCGGCGTCGTGGCCGACGCCGCGGATGCTGGCCGATGAGAGGCTGCGCTGCCATTCGAGGCCGACGAACGCCAGACCCGGCAGGTCGGTGGCGAGTCCGCCCCGGTGGCGGGGATGGCCTTCGGCGTCGATGACCTCGAGTGCGGTGAGGTAGTCGAGGGCGGGTCGGTAGCCGGTGGCGAGGATGATCGCGTCGACGGGCTCGCTGGTGCCATCGCTCCAGAGCACTTGGTTGGATTCCAACGAGGTGAACATCGGCCGGTGGTCGAGTCGCCCGGCGGCGATGGCGGTGCGGTAGCGGCCGGTGTCCAGGACCGGAACGGTGGGCGGGTGGGAGAGGAAGCGACCGATGGGGGCCGCGTCGAGACCGGTGATCGTGTACCAGAAATGCAGGTCTCGCCCGAGCGGCCGCTGGGGCGCGAAGCGGAGCTTCCCGCGGGTGGTGACGGTGACGCGAGCCGGCTCGGCGAGTTCCGTGGCGATCTGGATCGCGGAGTTGCCGCCGCCGACGACCACGACCCGCTGCCCGGCGAAGGGCTCGGGCCGCTGGTATTCGGCGGCGTGCAAGACGGTCCCGCAGAAGGAGGCGAGTCCGGGCAGAGCGGGCCGGTAGGGGTTCCTGAAACCGCCCGTGGCGGCGACGACCGTGCGGGCGTGCAGGGCACGGCCGTCGGCAAGCTCAGCGGTGAAGACCCCGTCACGGTGCTCGAGTGCCCGAACACAGTGGCCGGTGCGGATGTCGGCGTCGAGCTGCTTGGCGTACCCCTCGAGGTAGGCGACGACCTCATCGCGGCGGGGGTAGCGCTCGGGGTCGCCGGGGAAGGGCATGCCGGGCAGGGCGGAGTAGCGGGCCGGGGAGAACAGGGTGAGCGACTCGTAGTACTTCGGCCAGGCACCGGTCGGGGCGTCGCCGGCCTCGAGGACGACCGGTTCCACCCCCAGCCTGCGGAGGGCGCGTGCGGTGGCGAGGCCGGACTGGCCGGCGCCGATGACGAGGGTGTCGATGAGGTCCATGATCGCATCATATCGTCATTTCATGATTTCACGAAATGACGATATGAAGTTAGACTGGGACCTATGTCGACTGCACCGAGCGAAACGGTCCCGCCCGTACCCGACGAGGTGACGGGCCGGTTCTTGAAGGCCCTGGCGAGCGAGGCGCGTCAGCAGGTGATGCTCCTGTTCGCCGGTGGGGCCGAGTTGAACGTCGGCGAGGTGGCCGATCGGTTGGGAATCGGCCAGTCCACCGCCTCACAGCAACTTGCACAGCTCAAGGACGGCGGGCTGCTCACCAGCCGCCGGGAGGCGAAGACGGTCTACTACCGCGCGGACAAGGCCCGGATCGGTGCCGCGCTTGACCGCCTCCGCGCCTTCCTCGACGGCTGCTGCTGACGTCGCGGCCCGCGCCAAGACCTGGTAGCGCCCGCCCGGGAGCACACTGGGGCGGACCGGTGTCCGCGACAAGCTCGCAGCCCGCGACGGGAAACCGGCATGAACGGCCGCCGACCCGGAGCCGCTGCTCCGGGTCGGCGGTTCTCATTGTGATTGAAGGGGGTGCGGCCGCTAGGAGGCCGTTCCGGTCACTGTCGTGCCGTTCTTGACGACCGTGTAGTCGACCGACTCGCCGCCCCAGAGGTGGTACGTGATCGTGACGGGTTCGCCGTCCCTGATCGCGTTGACGAAGGCGCTCGGAACGGTGATCGAGCCGTTGATGTAGTCCGGCAGCCAGCTCACCTGCGACTCCTGGAACGCGGTCCACTCGGCGGGGCCGGCGTTCGAGCCGTCCGCGTAGTGGGCCTCCATCTGCTCGATGTGGTCGCCATTCCACTGCGTCGGGATGACGAGCGAGCCCGTCCCGGTCGCGTCCGAGAGGACGGCCTGGTCGAAGGTGATGATGTTGATGCGCCACGGGACGCCCGCGGAGAAGCGGGCCTCGATGGTGGCGTTGGTGCCGTAGGCCCGGTCGCCCGCGAGCCGGGTGAGGGTCGCGGCCTTGAAGGTCAGCGTGTCACCCGAGAGCGTGTAGTCGGTGCCCTCGACGAGCTGCGTGTCCCCGTCCCACACGCCCTCGAACTCGAGGCCGTTGAGGTCCAGCGTCTGCGACACGTCGCCGATGGTGCCGGCCTTCTCGAGGTAGATCCGGTCGAACGAGGTCGCACCCGAGCGGGTCGTCCAGCTGGCGGAGATCCGGTCCTGGAGGTACGGGTCGTGCCACTCCAGGGTGTTGCGGTTGAGGAACTGGATCGCGTCCCAGATCATCGTCGTGAAGTGGTACTCACGGGCCTGGAACTGCACGTCCTCGAAGAACTTCAGCATCTCCCCGTACTCGACCACCTGGGGACCGGTCACGCCGTAGTTCAGGATCGCCCACTCGCCCACGATGACCGGGATGCCGTTCGCCGTGAAGGTGTCGTGCGTACGCTTGAACGCGCCCGCGAGGTCCGCCTGGGACTGCTCCTCGTAGGTCGGGAACCCGGCGACGTTCACCGAGAACGGCCAGAACCCGTAGTAGTGGATCGTCGCGGCGACCATGTCGTCGTCGAGGCTGTCGATCATGGCCTTGACCGGGTCGAGGCGCTCCTGCGCGGCGTTGGTGTGCAGCGTCGGCAGGACCAGGAGACGGTCGTCGTTGCCGCCGCCGGAACCGCGGACGATGTCGTAGAAGACCTGGTTGAGCTCCTCGTTGTACAGGTCGCCCGCATCGTTCTCGGTGCCCGCGAACTGCGGTTCGTTATTGCTCTCGAACGACAGCCCTTCCGGGTAGTCCTTGAAGCGGGTCGCGATCTGCGTCCACATCGACTCGAACTTCGCCATCACGTTGTCGTGGTCGTTCGGCAGCTCGTCGAGCCACATCCACGAGTCGTGGTGGAGGTTGATCATGACCTGGAGGTCGTTCTCCAAGGCCCAGTCCACGACCTGAGCGACGCGCTCCATGCGCTCGGGCGCGATCGCGTAGTCCGGACCCGGGCCGGTGAACTCGTCCCAGGTGACGGGCAGGCGGATCGAGTTGTACCCCTCAGCCTTGTAGGTCTGGAGCAGTTCCTCGGTGATCATCGGGTTGCCCCAGGCGGTCTCGCCGCCCAGCGCGTCGAGGGTGTTGCCGATGTTCGTGCTCGGCTCCATGTCCGCGACCTGGTCCACGGCGTTGTCCCACTCCTGCGGGCCGCCCGTGGGGGTCTCGGTGGGCTCGCCGGTGGTGCCGTCGCAGAGGCGGCCGTTGAGGCGGAACTCGGTCGGGTCGGTGTTCTCACCGGACCAGGAGCCGGTGAACCCGAACGAAGTCGAGTCGCCGGTGGCGACCTTGGCGTTGTAGCCCAGGTTCTCCGCCTTCACGGCGTCGCCCGAGGGGGTGTGCTTCGCGTTCCACATGTTCGTGACGCGCTGACCGTCGGGCCAGGACCACTCGAGGCTCCAGCCGTCCACCGCCTCACCGAGGTTGGTGACCTCGACATCGGCGATGAAACCACCGGGCCATTCGCCGGTGACCTCGTATTCGACCTCGCAGCCTTGGGCTGCTTGGGCGCTGACCGCGCCGACCAGACCGGCCGTCATGGCGGTGACGGCGGCCGTGGCGATCACGCCGAGGCGCAGCCGTCTACGGACAGTGGTTGGACTCATTCGGGACTCCTTGCAGGAGAAGGGATTCATAAAGAAAGGGGGGTTCGGAAGCATCGAGGCATGTAGATTCCTGCTCGATTTCGAGTACGGTACTCAACCGCCGATGAGTTTGTCAACGAACAGAACCAAGTAAGCGCTCGCCGCATGACCCCGTGGGGACTCAAGTCGACATTGGGGACATAATTTGACGCCGTCGCCATAATTTTGGCGGCCAACCTCTTCAGGCTGCAGCATGTGACCGGTGGTTGGTTCTCTCTCTTCACAAAGGAGTGGGTGGGCGGCAGGTACACCGTTCCCCCGCTGCCCGTCCAGATCGGGCATGCCGCGGGCGCGGACGGTCGCCGCCGGTGCAGGCGTGTCGCCAAAGCGGTGAACGTCGATCGGTTCAGGTTTGGCCCGTGATATCGAGGACGAGCGCTCCCCCAGGCGCGAGGAGCGGGAGCCGCCGACGTCGGCGAGCACCGAGCCGGACAGGCGTAGGCCGCCGAGCGCGAGTCATGGCGGGGTCAGCGGTGGACCCTCGCGCCCAACGATGCGCCGTCTCCCCGGCTCCGCGCGCAAGGGCTAGGACACCTGCGAGGGCGACAGCGTCAACGGCACAGCCCCGGTCATCGGGACCGCCACGGCGCGTCGAACCAGCAGCGGTCGCTCCGTTACGTCAGCGCGAAAGCCGCCCCGCGCCCTGCGGAGCGGCTTTCGCATTGTGGCGCTTCAAAGCGATCTCGCGCGCGTCCGAAGCGTGAGCACTCGGGGAGAATTGACCACTACTCGGTGAATTCCGCCAACTGCGTCAGCGGGCGGACTAGCTACGTTCGACCGGTGACTGGCTTTGCTCTCGCGTCGGCCGACCGATTCGGCACCGCGTTCGTTGAAAGCGTCGATCCAGGGAGCGGGCGACTGGCGCCGCGAGCTGCGCTCGATACCGATGCGCCGGTGCTCTCCCTCGACGGCGACTGGCGGTTCCGCTGGTGCGCCGGCCTGCACGACCTCACCGAGGGTTTCGAAGCGCCCGGCTTCGACGCGAGCGGCTGGGCGGTTCTCGCCGTTCCGTCGATGTGGCAGATGACCGACCTGGATGGCGAAGCGCCGTATGGGAAGCCGCAGTACACCAACATCGCCTACCCCTTCCCGGTCGACCCGCCGCGGGTGTCCGAGGCGAACCCGACCGGTGAGTACCGGCGGACGTTCGAGCTGCCTGACGGGTGGCTCGAGAGCGGGCGCGCCGTGATGCGGTTCGAGGGCGTCGATTCGGCGTTCGCGGTGTGGATCAACGGCATTCGCCTAGGTGACGGCAAGGGTTCGCGGCTGCCGACCGAGTTCGACGCGACCGAGCATCTGGTGGCGGGTGAGAACACCGTGGCGGTTCGGGTCCACCAGTGGTCGGCGGGCTCCTATCTGGAGGACCAGGACATGTGGTGGCTTTCGGGGATCTTCCGGCCCGTCGCCCTCGTCCACCGCCCCGAGAACGGCATCGACGACGTGTTCGCGCACGCTGCTTACGACCACGCCACCGGCCTCGGCACCCTCCGCGTGGAGACCGCCGCGAACGCCCGCGTCACCGTGCCCGAACTCGGCATCGACATCGCCGCAGGCGAGAGCGCCACCATCCCGGTCGAACCGTGGACCGCCGAAACGCCACGCCTGTACGACGCCGTCGTCGCCACCGAGACCGAACGCGTGAGCCTGCGCATCGGCTTCCGCACCGTCACGATCGAGGACGGCGTCCTCAAGGTCAACGGCAAGCCGATCCTCCTGCGCGGCGTCAACCGCCACGAATGGGACCCCGACACCGGCCGGACCCTCACCGTCGAGACCATGCGCCACGACCTCGAACTCATGAAGCGGCACAACGTCAACGCCGTCCGCACCAGCCACTACCCGCCCGACCGCCGCTTCCTCGACCTCTGCGACGAACTCGGCGTCTGGGTCATCGACGAATGCGACCTCGAAACCCACGGCTTCGACGCCAGCACCTGGCGCGACAACCCGGCGAAGGACCCCGTCTGGCGCGACGCGCTCCTCGACCGCATGACGCGCATGGTCGAGCGCGACAAGAACCACCCGAGCGTGATCATGTGGTCCCTCGGCAACGAATGCCGCGAAGGCCAGAACCTCGACGCGATGGCAGCTTGGGCCAAGGAACGCGACGCGAGCCGACCGCTCCACTACGAATGCGACCTCCAGTGCCGCTATGCCGATGTCTACAGCCAGATGTACGTCGGGCACGCCGATCTCGAGCGCATCGGCCGCCGCGAAGAAGACCGATGCGACGACCCGGCGAACGACGAACGCCGCCGGAGCCTGCCGTTCATCCTGTGCGAGTACGCCTTCGCCATGGGCAACGGCCCCGGCGGCCTGAGCGAGTACCAGCGCCTGTTCGAGCGGTACCCTCGCCTCCAAGGCGGATTCGTGTGGGAGTGGATCGACAAGGGCGTGCGCAGGCGCACCGAGGACGGCCGCGAATGGTTCGCCTACGGCGGCGACTTCGGCGAACAGCTCCACGATGGCAGCGTCATCGCCGACGGGCTGGTCTTCCCCGACCGCACCCCCTCCCCCGGCCTCATCGAGTACAAGAAGGTCGTCGAACCGGTCAAGATCCGCATCAACGCCGAGACCGCGACCGTGTCGGTCGCGAACGGCTACGACTTCATCGACACCGCGCATCTGCGCTTCGAATGGCGGATCGAGGACGACGGCGAGCAGGTCGCGAGCGGCGTGCTCGAAGTGCCGGTCGCGACGGCCGGGGCGGCGGTCGTCGCGGACTGGCCCGAAGCGCTCGCGAAGGCCATCGCATCGCCGTCCGAGGGCGAGCGATGGTTGACCGTGAGCGCACGTCTCGCCGCCGACAACGCATGGGGCGAAACCGGATTCGAGCTCGCTTGGGGCCAGACGGCGCTGTCGGCGGCGCCGGTGCCGGTCGTAGACGGCCCGGGCCCCGCGCCCGTTGCCGCCGCGGACAGGTGCATGCTCGGCGGGGCCGTCTTCGACGGCTTCGGTCGCCTGACCTCTTTGGGCGGCATCGAGATGACCGGACCACGCCTGGACCTCTGGCGGGCGCCGACCGACAACGACCGGATCTCCTGGTTCGGCACCGGCCTGGCAGCCCAGTGGCGGAGCCGCGACCTCGCACTTGACCGGCTGGAGCATAAGACGCTCGCCGTCGAGGCGGACTCCGACGGGCTCGTCGTCACCACGCGAGTCGCCGCGGCGGGCGCGGACACCGCGATCGGCGCCGTGTACCGCTGGCGCGCCGACGCGGCGGTGCCGGCACGGCTCTGGCTCACCGTGGCAGTGGCGCCGGAGGGCAAGTGGGAGGCGCCGCTGCCACGCCTGGGCCTGCGGCTCGCGGTACCGAAGGCCCTCAACGAGGTCGAATGGTTCGGCGGCGGGCCCGGCGAGGCCTACGCCGACACCCGCGCGGCCGCCCGCGTCGGCAGGTTCCAGTCCACTGTCGCCCGAATGCAGACCCCGTACATGTTCCCGCAGGAGAACGGCTCCCGCATCGACGTGCGCTGGGCGACGCTGTCCGGCGGCGGCCGCACGCTCAGCTTCATCGGCGCACCGTCGTTCGCGTTCACGGTGCGGCCGTGGACGAGCGAGGACCTGGACGCGGCGCGGCACCCGCACGAACTCGTCGAACGAGGCGAGCTGTACGTCAACGTCGATGCGGCCCTGCACGGGATGGGCACGTCGTCGGGAGGCGTGGAGGTCGAGCCCGAGCACCGTCTGGAAGCGCGGACGACAATGTTCACGGTCGGCTTCGAGGCGGGCAGCGACCGATCAGTCTGCGACCGCCCCGGTCTTGGCCGAGCGGCTGGATGATCGCCGAGCGCCGGCGCCGATCGGCGCCGAGATCCCCTCGCTGACCCACTTGTAGACGCCGCCGTTCCAGCCTGAGTCCAGCTCGACCGACACGAGCGAGGTCGGCAGCTGGTACAGGAAGACCGCGGCGAGCCCGTAGACCGCCATCAAGGGGCGGCGCGCAGACTCGCGACCGAGCTCGTGATGGCTGCGTATGTCTCGTCGTCCAGCGAGGTCAGCTCCCCGTCGTGAGACGCAGGCCCGTCACTGCTTGCGGTTCGATGGCGATGACCATGTCCAAGGGGTGCTTCATCCAGGACTGGACCTGCAACGCGAGCTGCTCTGCGTGGGGATCGCGTGAGATGTCGGTGGCGGTGCCCGTGACGAGCACGCTCCAGCCGAGCCGGGTGCGCGGCTCGATCTCATCGGCCTGATAGGTCACCCGCGAGTCCGCTTGATGCCTTATCGCCCGTCCGAGCGCGGAGGTGTGTCGCGTGTAGATGATGATGCGGCCGTCGAGCACGACGTGGTTGAGCGGCCGAATGGTGGGGACGCCATCGGAGAGGAAGGCGACGCGCCCGAACCCGGCACGGCCGAGCAGTTCGAGCGCGAGCTTCGGGTCGAGTTCGACGGGGACTCGCTGGCTCTCCATTGCTTTCCTTCGCGACGATCTGGAAACACCGCGACCGAGCGGATGCGGTCTCCGAAGTCGCGACTGGCCGGGAACCGGCCAGGCACGCAAGGGCAGGCCGGCCCTTCGTGATTCGACCGTATCAAGGTTCCGGGTGGCAGGCCGTCGAACGTTCGATCGCATGCCCGGGCATCAATCAGGGCGCGATTGTTGGGCGTTCGCAGCCGTCCGCATATCCCAGTTGGGAACGCCTGCGTCATTGCGACGAGCCGCATCAGGAGCCGTACTGGGCAAGGATGCCAATTCGCAGCTTCACCTCAGGATTGCGGACAGACTGGAGCCGAGGACGGAGATCGAGGGGGCACTGCCGATGTCACGCGTTGTAGTGGGCATTGACGGCTCGCCGTCGTCGATCGCGGCCTTTCGCTGGGCGCTGAAGCAGGCGAAAGCGACCGGGGCTGAAGTCGAGGCGGTTCACGCTTGGCAGTTCCCGATCAGTTTCGGAGCGCCCGTGGCGCTACTGCCCGGGGAGGACATCGCCGCTGAAGCAGGGACTGCGCTGGCCGACGCCATCGAGCACGCCACAGCCGCTGATTCCGGGGTGACGGTCCACCGTCTGGTCGTGCTTGGCGATCCTGCCAGCGTCCTGCTCGGCAGGGCAGAGGGCGCGGATCTGCTCGTGGTCGGCGACCGCGGCTACGGCGGGTTCGCCCGCTCGCTGCTCGGGTCGGTCAGCCAGCACTGCATCCATCACGCGGCCTGCCCCGTCGTCGTCATCCGCGACGGACAAGAGCAGGCCGGGTTACAGCGAGGAAGTGGAAGCCATGTCGGATCGTGTGCGACGCCAAGGAGGCATCGTGGTCGGGGTGGACGGTTCGCCTTCGTCGCGACGGGCCCTGGACTGGGCGTTGCGGCAGGCCGATGCCACCGGCTTGAAGGTCGTGGCCGTGCTGGCCTGGCGGGCGCCGACCGGCTACGGGACCGGGGCGCTCGTAGCGCAGGGTGTGGACTGGGCGGACGAGGCGAGGGTTTCGCTGGAGGCGATCGTCGCGCCCGCTTCAGCACCGTGGCCGCAGGTGCCCGTCGAGCAGCGGGTCCTTGAAGGGCACCCGGCCGAGATCCTGCTCGCCCAGGCCCGAAGCGCCGACCTCCTCGTCGTGGGCAGCCGAGGCCACGGCGGGTTCGCAGGGGCACTGCTCGGCTCGGTGAGCAATCACTGCGTCCACCACGCGACCTGTCCCGTCGTCGTCGTCCACGACAGGGCATGAGCACACGAGCGGCCTCAGCCCTCTGCGGGGCCACTCGTCGAGTGCGCCGCCGCTGCGATCGCAGTCGCCCAAGAGCGGACGCGGTCGAGCTGACCCGGTACCAGTGGTCCGAGGGTCTTCTCGACCATGAAGCTCGCAGGGCGCGCGATGATCGCGAAGCCGCTGCGGCGCAGCCTGCGGGTCGCGGCGCGAGCAGCGGACCCGGGCACGTGGCTGATCCGTGTGTCGAAGGCGGCCGCCCGCGTGCCGGGGGCGGCTTTGGCCGCCTCAAGCCATTCCCGGACGCCGATCCCGGTGGAGACCAGTTCGTCCGGCGTCATGCCTGCGGCCTCTTGGCGTGAAGACGGGCGGCTCAACGTGAACCCGTGTGTAGGGGCGCCGAGCACCACCAGGCCGATGGAGGCGTCGATTGACGCCGGTGCCTCGCCGGCTTCGTAGAGCTCGACCTCCATGTGCTTCGCGAGTTCCTCCGAAAGGGCTTCGGCGACGGTCCTCGTGTTGCCGAACATCGATTCGTAGATCACTGCGGCTCGCATGGCGACCGCCTTTCTGCAGTTGGGAATGGACTTGGGCCCGGCCCCGACTTTGGAGCCGGGCCTCGTGCGAATCCCGATCGGGCGTCCGCGTCGTGGAGCAGCGCTCGGCTCAACGCGTGTCCATGTCCTCCTTCTGTGCGGCGACGGCCGCCCGGCCCGCTTCAAGGCGGGCGATGGGGACGCGGAACGGCGAGCAGGAGACGTAGTCGAGACCGATGCGGTCGAAGAAGCGAACGGAGGACGGGTCGCCGCCGTGCTCGCCGCAGACGCCGATAACGAGGTCGCGGTTGGCGGCCCGGCCCTCTTCGACCGCGAGCTCGACGAGGCGGCCGACGCCCTCTTCATCGAGGGACTCGAACGGGGAGTCGGCGAAGACGCCCTTGGCGAAGTAGACGGGGAAGAAGGAGCCTTCGACGTCGTCGCGGGAGAACCCCCAGGTCGTCTGTGTGAGGTCGTTGGTCCCGAACGAGAAGAACGCGGCGCGCTCGGCGATGCGCCCGGCCGTCAGCGCGGCACGGGGCAGTTCGATCATCGTGCCGATCGCCGCGTCGACGGCGATGCCGGTCTCGGCGGCGACTTCGTCGAGGACGCGGCGGATCTCGGCGTGCATGAGGTCGAACTCCTCGACGCTGCCGATGAGCGGCACCATGATCTCCGGGCGGGGGTCGCTGCCGGCCTTGATGCGGGCCGTGGCGGCGAGCGCGATCGCGCGGACCTGGACGGCCACCAGGCCTGGAACGGCCAGGCCGAGTCGTACACCGCGCAGACCGAGCATCGGGTTCTGCTCGTGGAGGCGTCGCACGGCCGCCAGGAGCCGGATGTCGGTCTCGTCGGGCTCGCCGCGTGCTTCGGCCAGCGCGACCTTGACGGACAGCTCGGTGAGGTCGGGCAGGAACTCGTGCAGCGGCGGGTCGAGGAGCCGGATCGTGACCGGCAGCCCGTCCATGGCGGCGAAGAGCCCGGTGAAGTCCCCGAGCTGGAGCGGGAGGAGTTCGGCGAGCGCGCTGTCGCGTTCGTCCTCGGTGTCGGCGAGGACGAGTCGTTCGACCAGGCGGCGGCGCTCGCCGAGGAACATGTGCTCGGTGCGGCACAGGCCGATGCCGTCGGCGCCGAAGCGCCGGGCTCTGGCGGCGTCTGCGGGCGTGTCGGCGTTGGCGTGGACGCCGAGGCGGCGGCGTTCGTCGGCGTACGCCATCATGCGGGCGACGGCTTGGACGACGGGGTCGGCTCGGTGCTGTTCGCGGGTGAGGCGGCCTTCGAAGTACTCCACGACCGGTGGCGGGACGACGGGGATCGCCCCGGCGTACACGGCTCCGGTGGCGCCGTCGATGGAGACGATGTCGCCTTCGCGCACGACGGCGCCGCCGGGGGTCGTGAACTGCTTGCGGTCGTAGTCGATCTGGAGGTCGTCGGCACCGACGACGCAGGTCTTGCCCATGCCGCGGGCGACGACGGCGGCATGGGAGGTCTTGCCACCGCGACTGGTGAGGACGCCGGCGGCGGCGATGATGCCGGGGAGGTCGTCCGGGCTGGTCTCCCGCCGGACCAGGATGGTCGGGCCTTCGCGTGATTCGGCGGTGGCGGCGTCGAAGACGGCCGCGCCGACGGCGGCTCCGGGTGAGGCGGGCACGCCGGAGGCGATCGGTTGGGCATTCGCCTCGGTGTCGAACCGGGGGAACATCAGCTGTGAGAGCTGCTCGCCGGTGACGCGGCCGAGGGCGTCTTCGATGCTGATGCGGTTGTCGTCGACCAGTTGGAGCGCGATGCGGAACGCCGCTGCGGCGGTGCGCTTGCCGATGCGGGTCTGGAGCATCCACAGGCGCCCGTGCTCGATGGTGAACTCGATGTCGCACAGGTCCTGGTAGTGCGCTTCGAGGAGCGCCATGATGCGCAGGAGTTCGGCGTAGGCGGCGGGGTCGAGTTGCTCGAGCTGGGCGAGCGGCACGGGTGTGCGGACGCCGGCGACGACGTCTTCGCCTTGGGCGTTCGCTAGGTAGTCGCCGTAGACGCCGGGAGCGCCGGTGGCGGGGTCGCGGGTGAAGGCGACGCCGGTGCCCGAGTCGGGCCCGAGGTTGCCGTAGACCATCGACATGACGTTGACGGCGGTGCCGAGGTCCTCGGGGATGCGTTCGCTGCGGCGGTAGACGCGGGCGCGGTCGGTGTTCCAGGAGTCGAAGACGGCGCGGACGGTCATGTCGAGCTGCTCGCGCGGGTCCTGCGGGAAGTCGATCCCGGTGGCGGCGTTGACGATCCGCTTGTAGTCCGCCACGAGGTCGCGCAGGGCGGCGGCGTCCAGGTCGATGTCGCGTCGCGCGCCGCTGCGGTGTTTGGCCTCTTCCAGGGCCTTGGTGAACTCCTCGGCCTCGATGCCCAGGACCGTGGCGCCGAACATCTGGATGAGGCGCCGGTAGGAGTCCCAGGCGAAGCGTTCGCCGCCGGCGGCGGCCAGGCCGATCACGGCCTCGTCGTTGAGTCCGATGTCCAGGACGGTGTCCATCATGCCGGGCATGGAGAACTTCGCCCCTGAGCGGACGGAGACGAGCAGCGGGTCCTCGGGGTCGCCGAGGCGTTTGCCGCGATCGGCCTCCAGGCCCGCCAGGTGCTTGTCGATCTCTTCGGCCAGGCCCGGAGGGTCGTCGCCGGTGGCGAGGTAGCGGCGGCACGCCTCGGTGGTGATGGTGAAGCCGGGCGGGACGGGCAGGCCGAGGTTGGTCATCTCGGCGAGCCCGGCGCCTTTGCCTCCCAGAAGGTCGCGGTGGTCCTTGTCGCCTTCGGCGAAGGCGTACACGTACCTGTGCGTCGTCGCGGTCATCGCAGTGCCTTTCTTCGTCAGGTGCTCATGGTTCATTTGATGCCCGAACCGGCCCGTCCAGCTTGGGCCCATCGGGACTGGCGGGGGGAGCTAACGGTCCGAAAGCATCGGCCGTCGGGCGCCGGGACGGTCGCGGAGGCTCCGGGCGAGCGGGTCGGGTTCATCGCCGATGCGGGCAAGTCGGAGCTTGATGTCGACGGCTTGGACGCCGCAGGGGGCGGGTATGACCGGGTTGACGATGCCGCGGCGCGTTCGACGAAGGCGTCGACCATCGGCTGGACGAGCACTGCGGCGTCTTCGTCGCCGGGGATGGGCGCGACCACGAGGTGGCACCTACGCTCGCCGCCCCGCGTTCGCGCGATCCGGCCGCGTAACGCTGCTACGGTCGAATCGAGGGCGCGAGCCGCCTGTCATGGAACCGAGCCGCCACCGGCGAGACCGCCGGCGGCAGGCAGCGCGGAGGCTGATGTGGAGCACGAGCGAGAGCCGGTCCGACTGGAGCCCAAAGTCGCGATGGGGTACCTGATCCACGCCGAGTACGGGCGCGTCGCGTTCGTCGTCGACGGGCTGCCGGTCATCAGGCCGCTGAACCACGCCGTGGTCGATGGCGAGATCGTCGTGTACACCCACCACGCCTCGGCGTTCGCCGAAGCCGTCAAAGCGCAGCCGGGACTGCCCGTCTCGTACCAGTCCGACGAGATCAAGGCCCACAGCCACTTCGGCTGGAGCGTGCTGGTCACCGGCACCGCGACCGACGTCTCCGACCACCCCCGCGCCGCGCAGCTGGGCAGGCAGGTCCAGTCGTGGATCGACCGGCCCCACGACATGGTCATCGCCATCCATCCCCGCGAAGTGACCGGCCTGCGCCTGAGCATCACCCACTGAGCCCGCTTCCGCTTCTCGTGACCACCGGCCCCAGGGCGAGGGACCTTCGGCACTGATTCAGCGCCCCCGCCGCGGCGAGACTGGAGACCGAGAGGAAGGAGCGGGTCATGTCGAACCGCAATCAAGAGCGGGGCATCGTCGTCGGTGTCGTCGCATAAGGAGCAACGAAATGGTGGATCAGGTACCCGAACGCATCGTCGTAGCGATCGACGGCTCGCCGGCGTCGCTCGACGCCCTACGGTGGGCGATCGACCATGCCGATCGTCTCGGCGCCGTCGTCGAGGCACTGCACGTCTGGCAGATCCCCAACGAGTACGGCGTCCCGATCACGAGAGTGCCCGGCGAGAACTTCGAGGGCACGGCCAAACGCGCCCTGCAGGGCTCGATCGACGAAGTCCTCGCCGGCCGGACCGATGCACCGGTCGAGGCGGCGACCCTCCAGGGGTATCCGCCCAAGATCCTGGTCGAGCGCTCGAAGACCGCGGACCTGCTGGTCGTCGGCAGCCGCGGGCGAGGCGCGTTCGCCGGCACCCTGCTCGGTTCCGTCAGCCTCCACTGCGTCACCCACGCCGAATGCCCGGTCGTCGTCGTCCGGGGCTGAACACGATGGACACGCTTGGGCCGCGACCGATGGTCGCGGCCCGTGCGTGTCCGTTTAGAAGGGACCGAAGTCCCTGCATCCGGAGCATTTGGTCGCTGTGACGGCACCGCTCGAACTGGTGACATGGAGTGACCGGCCGCGGCATCGACGGGCGGCCTCCATGCTCGACAGTGACGCGGCATTGGCGGCCGGTACCTGCGCAGGTTCCGGCCGCAGTCGAAGGAAGTGCCCCAGCAGGAGTCAGGCGGACTTGCCCCAGTCCTCGGCGAAGAGGCCGTAGAGCTTCTCGTGCGCGGAGTTCTTGTCAGGGAACGCCACCTGCACTTGGACGTGCAGCTCCTTCCCGGCGAAGATGATGTGCTTGCCCTGCTCGGGCGGCGGGGAACCGAGGAGGACGGTCCCGTCGGCGCCATCCTTGATGATCACGCCCCAGAACGTGTCGGTGAACATCTTGGCGAGGTGCGCCTTCGCGGGGAGCTGCTTGAATCCCAACCGCCACCGTTCAACGGACTTGGTGTCGGCGGTCAGGACGATGTTGTAGGAGTACACGTGCTCTTCGACGCCGCTGGTGGTGTCCGACCAGCTTCCGGAGAACTGGTAGGTGACGTTGAGGTTCTGCTTCTCGACGGTGAAGGTGGTCCGCGCCTCGGTGGACCGGATGCCGCCGGAGACGGCGGTGGCGTGGACGGTGTGCTCGCCGAGCGCCCATGCTTCGGCGTGGGCGTACGCCCACATGTCGCCGGTGACCGGCACGGTGCCGAGGGCGGTGTCGCCGTCTTTGAGTTCGACGGCGCCTGCGTGGAATGCGTGCCCCTCGATGTGCGCCGAGTCGTCGACGTGCGCGCCGTTCTTCGGGGTGGTGATCTGCACGGTCGCGGTGGGTTTCACCAGGTAGAAGTTGCGGTAGGCGCGGCCGGACTTCGCGCTGCCGTGCACGGCGAGGACAGCGAGTTCATGCTTGCCCTCGCTCCAGTCGGTGCTGGGCGTGAAGGTCCACTGGCCGTTGGAGACCGGAACGGTGCCGATGAGCTTGAGCTCGTCGTAGATCTCGACCTTGTCGACCGCCCCGGGGGCGGTGCCCGAGACGTGCTGCGTGGCGTTCTCGACCTTGGCATCGGCGAGCGGCTGGTCGATGACCGGCACCGGTACGACTTCTTTGTACGCGAGGGCGGACTGCGGCTGGTCGTTCCACGTGCCGGTGCGGCTTCCGGGCAGCTTGTACTTCGTGAGGTCGGCGATCTCGCTCTTCGCCGGCACGGGGAAGCGGTGGCCGCCCTGGTCGATCTTGGTGAACAGGGCGTTTTCCTCGTTGGTGCCGTTGACGACGGAGGAGACGCCGTCGTCGGACTGGTTGAAGCCGTGTTCTGAGAAGTTGTTCGAGGTCGATCCGGCAGGGATGACGAGGATGGAGGTTCGGGGGCCGTCGACATTGAAGTTGATGTCGGCGAACAGGCAGAACGTGTTGGGCGGGCATTGGTCTTTGCCCCTGCCGTGGATGACGTACGGTTCGGTCACGTCGATTCCCTTCCTGTTGTCAGGATTGTGCGGTAGATGACGTTGTATGCCGGTATCCACCGCATAGGCAAGATTAAATCGGTAACCGCATGAGTGTCTATCGCAAATGCGACAGTAAGCGCAGGTAGCGCAGAGATCTTAAATCGGTAGGAATCGCTCCCGGTGAGCGTCTGATCCGAACGGGACCGCCCTCGACCTCCGGGCGACGAGGAGGTCGAGGGCGGTCCTCGCTATACCTTGCAATGAGGGGCCCGCGGTGCAGAGCGGCTCGACGGCCGCGCGGGAACCGCCGCTAGTACGACGTCAAGACGGGCTCGTCGTGGTCCTCGTCCGAGTGCACTGCGGTGCGCGTCGCCTTCAGCAGCGGCGCGCAGGCGATCGCCGTGGCGATCAGGATGCCTGTCGCGACAGCCAGGGCGATGGTGTAGCCGTGGACCGGTGCCGCATCGAGTGTGGCGTCGGCGTTCTCCGCCAGGTAGGAGGCGGTCGCGCTCGTGGCGACGGTGTTCAGCAGTGCGATGCCCAGCGCCGCGCCGAGCTGCTGGGCCGCGTTGTAGGTCGCCGACGCGGCGCCGATCTCGTGGCCTCCCATCCCGGTGGTGGCCAGGATCGCGGTGGGCGTGATGACCAGGCCGAGCCCCAGCCCGGTGAGCACCATCGCGGGAACGAGGAAGAGCGGCAGGACGTTCGCGGTGTCCGCTTCCAGCCGGGTCAGCAGGAGCATCCCTGCCGCGGCCGCGAGCAGGCCGGGCAGGATCAGGGCCGCGTTCGGGACGCGGCCGTACAGGCGGCCCGCGATGAGCATCGAGCCGACCAGGGCCGCGACGGCGTTGATGATGAGCGTCAGGCCCGCCTGCAAAGGCGTGTATCCGAGTACGGCCTGGGTGTAGTAGCTCATGAAGAGGTAGAAGCCGAACATCGAAAGGATCATGAGCGTGATCGCGATGAACGCGCCCGCGCGGGCCCGGTGCGCCAGGATGCGCATGGGCAGCAGCGGGTCCGATGTCCGGCGCTCGACCAGGACGAAGACCGCCAAGAGCAGGACGCCGCCCGCGAGGAGGCCCAGGACCACGGGCGAGTCCCAGCCGCGGGGCTCGGCCTCGTTGAAGGCGTAGACGATGGCGACGAATCCCGCCGAGCTGAGGACCGCGCCGGCGACATCGAGTCGGCCGGTGCCCCGCACGGGGAGGTCCTTGGGCACCAGGGCCGTGCCGATGAGGGCGAGGACCGCGATGGGCACGTTGATGTAGAGGCACCACCGCCAGCTGGCGTACTCGGTGAGCAGGCCGCCCGCGATCAGGCCGACGGCTGAACCCGCGGCGCCGATAGCGGCGAACACGCCGAACGCGCGGCCCCGTTCGCGCGGATCGGTGAAGGTCGTCGTCAGCAGCGCCAGCGCGGCCGGGGCGAGCAGGGCGGCGAAGACGCCCTGCAAGGCGCGGGCACCGAACAGCATCGCCGGGTCGACGGCGAGACCGCCGAGTGCGGAGGCGGCCGCGAACCCGGCCAGGCCGACGCCGAACGCGCGCCGGTGGCCCAGGAGGCCGCTGATCCTGCCGCCGATCAGCAGGAGGCCGCCGAAGGCCAGCAGGTAGGCGGTGATCGCCCAATGCCGGCTCGCGTCGCTCATCCCCAGCTCGTCCTGTGCGGACGGAAGGGCGATGTTGACGATGGTCCCGTCAAGGACCACCAGGAGTTGTGCCGCTGCCACCACGGGCAGGGTCCATCGTGCTGCGCGTGACTCAGTCATGTCGCCTCGTCCTCATCGCGAATCCTCTCGAACGTTGTTCCATGAAACTAACAGTGTTAGTTGCATCGAGCACCGTACTACACTGAGGCTCGATTCAGGCGAAGGAGGGTCGGCATGAGCGGAAAGCACGATGCCGAGGAGGTGCGCAGCGTCTGGCTGCGGCCGGCCCGCACGGCGAAGGAGGATCCGCCGCTCTCATTGGCGCGCATTGTAGAAGCGGCCGTAGCGCTCTTGGACGAAGAGGGCATCGAGCAGCTCTCCATGCGCAGGCTCGCCCAACGCCTGGGCGTCGCCGCTCCCTCGCTGTACTGGCACGTGAAGACCAAGGACGACGTCGTCGACCTCGCAGTCGACGCGATCTTCGGCGAGGTGGCCCCGGCCCCCGAGCGGGCGGTCGGCTGGCGCGACGACCTCACCGCGGTGCTCGTCGCCTGGCGCACCGCGCTGCTGCGACACCCTTGGGCCGCAGCGGTCACCGCCCGGCGCCGTCCGAGCCTGGGGCCGAACTTCCTCGCGCAGATGGAGACGCTGCAGTCCACGCTCGTCCGCACCGGCTTCACCGACCACGCACTCCGCGCGGCGACCTGGGCGCTGTACAACCACGTCATGGGCTCGGCCTCCACCGAGACCGCACTCCACATCAGCGACGAAGAACGCCGCATCGGCCAACAACGGCTCCAGTCCGAGGCCGACCGCTACCCGACCCTCGCCGCCCAGCGCTACCTCTACGACGACGACTGGGAAGGCAGCTTCCACAACGGACTGCGCTTCCTGCTCGACGGACTCGCACTCCAACTGGACACGGACGCGCCCTAGCGCCCTCGCGGGCACCTCGAGAGCATCGGGCCATCCGGCACGCCGGCCCTGGCTCGCCCGAGCATGAAGCCGGGGTCCACCTCAGCGCCTTACCAAGCCCCCACTGCCGTGATCGGTCAGCCGAGCCGCACGGCATGCACGTTCTGCAGCTCCCCTGAGGCCGGTTGAAACTCCGTGGCGGTGGCGCCTTGCTCGGTGATGGTCATGAGCGCTGTGCCTCCCGGGCTTGGAATCGGAGTGCCGACAGTCGATCGACCACGCAATGAACGGTTTTCGCAATCCATGGTGATCGTGTCGGTGATTCGGCCGAACCCCACCGTCGGATATCCGTCAGCGGCGATCACCGTGAATCGCGCTCCGGCGCCTGTGCCGATCCTAGGGTTTTCCGTGTCGTATTACGCGACCGCAGCAAGTCGCCACCGAAGCGGCCATGCCGGACGCGAACCGAGGAGGGAGACGGCGATGTCCAGGAAGTTCAGGGCCGCCTTGACGGCTGCCGGTGCGGCCGTGCTCATGGCCACCGGCTTCACCGCCGGGACGGCGTCCGCGGCACCGGCCGATGCCCCGGAGGCATGGGACGACTGCGCCAAGGGCCACGTCTGCATGTGGTCGAAGCCGGACTTCAGCGGTGAGAAGCTCGTCGATTGGAATCCGCGCCATGCCGGCGGCGCGCTCTACAATCTGTCGGCCTCGACCGAGTACCGGGCCAGTTCAATCCGCAACAACTCCAATTTCCCCGTTCGTCTGGCCAATCAGCGCGACGGCACCGGAATCGGCCTGTTTCTCGTCTGCGCGCATACGAGTCGTCGCGACCTCTACGGATTCGACAACGCCACCAAGAGCATCGTGACGTTGCACCAATGCAGGCCCCCGGTGGAGCCCGAATGAGCGCAGACCGAGCGGTGCCGCTGATGCGGCAGGGGCTTTGCGGCAGGCTCAACACCGGGCCGCACGGCCCCTGACCGCCGCGTGCTCTGCCCACGCACGGCGACGCCCGTTTCGTGGAATCCGCCGGCTGGAGTCCGCGCTTCAGGAGAACGACGTGGTTTCGTACTCGTAGTGCTCGCTCATCGTTGCGAGTTCATCGTCGAGCGTCTTGAGGACGAAGCCGATGGGCTCGAAGTCCTCGAGGTTCTTCTCCTCGCCGAAGTAGTCGGCCAGCGCGCCGTCTTTCATAGCGGCTTTGATCGCCTCCGTGTCGCCGCCTTGCGCGAAGACCTTGATGTCGGATTTTGCGAGTGTCTCTTTGTGCGCGTCTTTGACGTCGGTGCCGACTTCGGCGCCGAACCCGTTGTAGGAGGCTTGCGCAGCGGCCGTGAGGTCGCTTTCGGACGCTTTCGAGGTGATGGTGATGGCCACGATCCGCCCGTAGATGACATCGGAGACGAGCAGCGGAGGGTTGTCCCGGTCCATCGTCCCCAACGTCTTCAAGCGGGCGAGCCGCTCTTCGGTGAACTTGTCGCTGAACAGATCTTCGGGGCTCACGATCTGCACGCTGGCGGTGAAAGCCCGCTGCTGCAGGAAGGCCAGCACGGTGTTCTGGTTTTCCTTGCGGTTGCTCTCGACGTTAAGGCTGGCGGCGAAGCCGCCGTATTTTCCGGAGACGTTCAGTGAGAGCGCCGTCTGCTCGCTGGTCTGGGCCTCGGCGATGGAGAACCGGATGTCGGACGAGGTGCATTTTCGACCCGCCACCGCCTCCTTGATCGCGCCGTAGACCGCGTCGTAGATGGGCGGCACTGGGCTGATCTTGCCGCTGTTGAGCGCGGTGATCACCGGGGTGAGCGGCACGCGCTCCTCCGTTTCGACCTTGGCAGAGGTGAGCGCCCCATTCGCGATGGCGGTCTTGGACTGCACGATCGCCCCGGGGAACAGGTCGCCGAAGGCCGAACGGAACGTCATCAGGGTCTGAGGGGTTCGGACCACTCGCCACCGCTGCGTGGTGATCGTCGTCCAGCCGCCCAACCAGACTGGCTCTGTCGTGGTGTGCAGGAGCGTCTTTCCATCCGGATGGGGAGGAGCCAACTCCTTCCAGGACTTCCACTCCCGCAAGTGCTCACTGACGTCCGCCTTGGCGTCGCGAGCTCCGGTGCCGACCTTCGACACCGCGTAGGCGTCATCGCCCATTCGAGCGATGACGCGTAGCCGATGCGCTTTGGCGATATTGGGAAGCTGCAACGAACCGAGGTCCGGCCCTTTGGCGACGACCCGAGGCGCCTCACCCTCGGCGCCTTCAAGGACGACCTGATAGTGGTCGGCTCCATTGACGTTCCAGTCCAGCTCCCACGATCCGTCCGGGTGGGCGATTGCCCACGCGGGGGCCACGTCCTTGATATGGGGCATCGGCGGTCGCTTGGGCTGTTGTTCGGGCCCGCCGTGATCCTTGGTTGGCACGGCGGTAGTGGTCTGCTGTTGCACCATTGCGATCTCCTCGATCTAGGCGTCGGCGTGCACTGCGCATCGCCAGTCACTGAACGTGAGAATATCGACACATTCCGCGCTACCGGCTGGTTCAATCCGGACACCGCGCTCGATGCCGTCTCGACCCCGCCCGAAGACATGCTGAACCCGCAGGTCAATGTCTCTATTCGCTGCTGGGACGCCGCCTCGTGTCAACTTCCCGACATCGCGGATCCGACCGTGCCTGGTACCGCTGACGGCGCTCAGCTCACCTTGACGACCATGGGGCGGTCACCGTCGGCGCCGCGGCCCCTACGACACCGGGCTTCCGTTCGCACTGGCCTGGGCCGCTTCCACGAAGCTGCGCACCGACCCGCTCACCGAACCGGCGCGGGGCCGATGCCCTCACCGAGGCGATCCCATCCCGAAACTGGTCCGTCCACCCGATCGGCAAGGGCAGCAGAAACCTGCACGAATACGCCTGCGGCTGGCTCGACCTCGCTGTCGCCGAAGAGGTCACCGGCCGCCCACATCCTGGCCTGGATCCGATGGCGACGCCGGAAGAACAAGGCCGCCAAGCGAAGCCACTACCGCCGCCGCGACCAGCCCGAACAACTCACGGATGGAGCACTAGTTCCTGAAACGACAGCGGCCTTCTCGCGCCGCCTGAAGCCAACCGTTACGAGGTCCGCGGCCAACACCCTGATCCACGTCACGCCTTGCCCGCTGAGGCCCGGGGCCAATGTCCCCTCCCGCGCGGGGGACAGCAGTCCTGCGGATGCGGGGGCTGGCATGACTGCGCCGCACTTTCGTCCACAGCAGAATCATCACTGTCAACACCCCGCGGCCCTGCCGCTGACAGTGAAGGAAACCCATGTCCCACTTCAAGCACACCGCTCTCACCCGGCGGGCCGTCTTCGGCGCGGCGACCGCCGCCGCCGTGGTCGCCGGCGACCCGGCCCACGCCGCAACCGCCGACGCCACCGGCTTGGCTCAACACCTGATCGACTCGACCGCCGCCCGCTTCGAAGCGGATCTCATCGCGCTGCGCCGCGACCTCCACGCCCATCCCGAAGGCCCGGGCGAAGAGACCCGCACCAGCGCGCTCGTGGCCGAGCTCCTGACCGCCGCCGGGCTCGCCGTCACCACCGGTGTCGGCGGCAACGGCGTCGTCGGCATCCTCAAGGGACACCATCCGGGCCGAACGGTGGCCTACCGTGCCGACATGGACGCCGTGCCGCCGCACGATCAGATCGGCGGCGGAGCCGACACGGCGCACCTGTGCGGGCACGACCTGCACACGGCCGTCGGCGTCGGCGTCGCACAGACCCTCGCGCGGTTGCGCCGCAGGCTGAGCGGCACCGTCGTATTCGTCTTCCAACCCGCCGAAGAGGATCTGACCGGCGCCCGCGCCATGATCGCCGACGGTATCCTGAACACCGGCCCCGAGGAGATCCACGCCCTCCACTGCGCGGCGATGCCCGTGGGCACCTTCGGGATCAACCCCGGCGTCGGGCTGCCCGGTCAAGACCGCGGCACCGTCGTCCTCACCGGCCCGGACGCGGGCGACCGAGCGGCCCGGCTGGCCGCCGACATCAACGGGCTCAGCACGGTTCCACTGCCGACGAGCTCCGAAGACCTTGAAGCGCTGGCCGAAGCGCTCCAGATCGAGGACGGCCCCCTCACGCAGTTCGTCACCGCTCAGGCCTGGGTCGAGAGCGAATCCGAGGACGGCGCCGAAGTCGGCCTCGCCTACCGCTGCTGGCCCCAGGAGCGCTACACCGAGGTCCGCGACGGCATCGCCGCACTCGCCGCCGCCTATGGCGTTGCGGCCGTGCACTTCCCGGCCGATCCCTTCCCCGCCATGGTCTGCCCGGAGACGGAGGCCCACGACCTCAAGCGCCACCTGCGCCGCGCGATGGGCCGGGACTCGGCGATCGTGATGCGCGCTTCGTTGCCCTTCAGCGGCGAGGACTTCGCACTGTTCCTCGAACAGGTCCCCGGCACCTACACGTACCTCGGCGTCCGCTCCCCCGGAGCCGACATCGCCACGTCCTTCCCCCACTTCGGCACGTTCGAACCCGACGAGTCCGCCATCGGCATCGGCGTCCGCGCCATGTCCGGCTGGCTCGCCGAACGCACGCGCTGCTGACGACTCCCCCGGCGGTGCTCCCGGCGATGCGAGCCGAGAGCCCCCGCTCCGCATCCGGGGCATAGCCGACGCACGAAGGCACGATCGGCGCCAAGGCGAGTGCGCTGACGCGATGCTCGACGGGCGGGGTGACCTCCGCGAGCTTGGAGTACATCGATGAAACGCGGATATGGCGGAAACTGCCGGAGTCGACTGCGCGCATGCTGAGGAGCCGGGCGGACCTGACTCCTCAGCATGTCCTCGGCGGTCAGCCGGCCATGTCGAGGACGAGGTCCGCTGCGATGTCGGCGCCGTCGGTGCGGACCAACGGGCCGACCTCGGCGGCGCGCGCCCGCGCCTCGGGCGCGAGCGCGATCCCCAGCGCGGCAGTGAGGGTCTCGGTAGTGGGCACAGGGCCGTCGTGGTGGGCGCCGATGCCGAGTTCGGCGACACGACCGGCCCAGTAAGGCTGGTCGACGATCTGGGGCACGACCACCTGCGGTGTGCCCGAGCGGGTCGCGGTGTGGGTGGTGCCGGCCCCGCCGTGGTGGACGATCGCGGCCGCTCGTGGGAACAGCGCCTGCTGATTGACCTCGTCGATGACGAAGCAGTCGTCGGCGTCGTCGATCGGGGCCAGCCCGGCCCAGCCTCGCGAAAGGACGGCGCGGCGGCCGTGCGCGCGGACCGACTCGACCACCGCGCGGGCCGCGTCCTCGGCATCGCGGACCGGGATGCTCCCGAACCCGATGTACACCGGGGCATCTCCAGCATCGAGGAAGACCTCCAGGTCGGCAGGGAGCGGGCGCTCGTCAGGCAGCATCCAGGCGCCGGTCTGGACCACTTCGATGAGGTCCGTCGGCTCCCAGGGGCTGAGGACCGGGTCGGTGGCGAGCCAGCGGTGATCGGTCAAGGTGCGGGTCCGGATGTCGTCGGTCGGCGGCAGCCCGATGGACTCGCGGTAGGCGTTGACCGGTTCACCGAACGTCGCCTGCATCTTCCGCTTGTCCCACTCCCACAGCTCACGGTTGTCGAGCCCCTCGGGCAGCGGCCATCCGGGCATCGGGAACGGCCGCTGGGTGTGCGAGGGCAAAGTGGTGGGTTGGAGGGCGGCGCTGGCGAACGGAATGTCGTAGCGCTCGGCGATGGCTTGAGCGGTGGCGACGACGGGGAACAACCCGGTTGCGATGATCGCGTCGCAGCCCTCCTCTGCCACGGCAGTGAACGCGGGGCCGTGGGAGGCGAGGATCTCGCGGATGTGCTGGTGCATGCTGGGGCCGGTGCCTTTGGCGATGGCCTGGACCATCTGGCGGATCGGCGCATCGACCGGCATGTGCCGTGCGCCGGCACGGTTGGCCAGATCGGTGAACTCCCGGTCCGGCGGCGCGGCGATCGTCACGTCGGCGCCCTTGGCGGTGAGACGAGCGGCGAGTCCGGCGAGCGGTTCGATGTCCCCGCGGGACCCGCGGGAGGCGAGCAGTACGCGCATTCCATGTCTCCTCGGTTGGAGCGATTTCGGTGTCGACCGCCGATTCTGCCCCAGGTCAGAACCCATATCAGGCCCCCGGTGAACCTGGTTTCGCACTCGGGGTGATAGACAATGAAAGGGGCAGGGAACAGCGCGTCATGCGGCCTTGAGCCGGCCCGATTCGGTTTCGTGCCAGAGCGGCACCGGTTGGCCGGGCCTGTAGATTCGCCGCCTTCCTTCTCTCAGCAGAGATTTGGCGCGACACGGGCGCTTGACATGCCCGCTCCGCTCTCTTTCAGCCGCTGGCGAACCCGTCCCGATCTACACAAGCCCACGGCGACGGCAGCCCCGACCTCTGAACTGGCGCGAAGAATGGCGTCGCGATCCCTCTCCCGGTTTGCGCCTGGGCGTCGAAGACGCCCCATGGGATAGCCGGATAATGCCCGAGAGAGCGACCCGATCGAGGGTCGGCGGATGACGAGCAGGTCCGTATCACGGACACCCCCACTCGCCCAGGCACGCAACCACGCCGGCCACAACGTCGCCGCGCTCGTCGACGCCCTCAAAGGAAAACCTGGCAGACCAAGCAAAGCACTCACCCTTGACCAGGCCTTGCTCCTCTACGCCCGCCGGGACCGCCCGTTCCGCGGCTACATCGCGCTCTCAGTGCTCAGGGGCATCCGCACCGAGGAAGCGCGCCGCTCGAATGGCGGCATTTGCATCTCCACCCAGTCGCCTGCAGGCAGGTGCATCCGAGCCCCCTCGCTCCTGGAATGGCATTCAGTCCGCGAGGACGGCGATGGTGGAGTACCGGTCGATTGGCTGGCACTTTCACCAACCGTCGGTAATCGCGGCGGTTCTCTACGACAATCGATCTCGGCGTCAACGGGCCCGTCGACGCCCGCCTCGAAGAACCGGAGACACCATGACCTACCAGATCGGCTACCTCGTCGGCAGCCTCGCCACGGGCTCGATCAACCGCACGCTGTCGAAGGCGCTCATCGCTTTGGCACCCGACGACCTCGAGTTCACCGAGATCCCCATCGGCGATCTTCCGCTCTACAGCTGGGACTACGACGCCGACTTCCCGCCAGAGGGCAGGCGGTTCAAGGAGGGCATCGAGTCCTCGGACGGACTGCTGTTCGTCTCCCCGGAGTACAACCGGTCGATCCCCGGGGCGCTGAAGAACGCCATCGACTGGGGCTCGCGTCCGTGGGGGCAGAACTCCTTCGCCCGCAAACCCACCGGCATCATCGGCGCCTCACCAGGCGGCGTCGGGACGGCGGTGATGCAGTCGTCGATGCGCAGCGTGCTGAGCTTCCTCGACGCGCCACAGCTCAACGCCCCCGAGGCGTACATCACCTACACGCCAGATGACTTCGGCGAGAACGGGTCGGTGACGAACGAGAGCACCGCCAAATTCCTGCGCCACTATATGGAGGAGTACTGCGCTTTCGTACAGCGAGTCCTGGCCGCCAACGCCCCCGGGCACATCGGCGACAGCGACCCCGCCTCGACCAAATAGGCCTGTCGGGTCCCTACAGTGCGGTTTCAGCGGCGCACGCCGCGGCGTACGCGGCCTCGAACTGCGCCTACCCGCCGGGGTCGAAATCGAGGATCGTCTCGCGTCCCCGCAGCAGCTCCCAGCCCTCGTCCATGAGCTGGCCAATGTGCGGGTAGACCGAGAGGTACAGGTTCTCGACCAGGGCGGTGCACGGTACCGGTTCCGGCAGCGGGACGTCAGTGAAGACGACGCCGTCGGTCGAAGGGAATTCGTTCGGCCGGTTGACGAGGTGCATGGAGGCCATGCGATCGGTCATGGCGCATGTCTACCTGCGGTTCGGGTCGGCATACAGCGGTCTGCGCGGAAGAATCTGCCGCTTGCATGAACGGCGCTCATGGAAGTGGCGGCGGAGCGCCGCGGATGCCCGGACGGCGAATGCGTGGCTAGATTCGCTCGGTGAGCGACCTTTCCCCGAGCGAGTTGCGCGTCCTCGTGGCCGTGACCGAAGAGCAGAGCTTCACCCGGGAGGACGCACCAGTGTGCCGGGCGGTCTGTTCGAGTACCAGGGTGTTGCGGCCCCACAAGCAACGCTCGGTGCGCACGGTGTGCGCTATCCTCGCCGGGAGCTGGAGGAGGTTGCCATGACCGAACCGTCGATTCCGTCCGTGTGGGCGCGTGAGCTCGCCGCGAAGCCCGCCGGGCTCAGCCGCGATCGGATTGTGGCCGCCGCGCTGGAGCTGCTGGATGCGGAGGGCTTGGCGGCGTTGAGCATGCGCTCGCTCGGGAAGCGGCTCGACGCGGGCGCGACCTCGATGTACCGGCACGTCGCCAACAAGGACGAGCTCATCGAACTGGTCGTGGACGAGGTGTACGGCGAGGTGGCGGTGCCCGAGCCGGCCGGACGGGACGGCTGGCGCGGCGGGGTCGCCGCTGCGGCGCGGAGCCTGCGTGCGATGGCGCTGCGCCACCAGTGGGTGACCGGCGTCCTCGGGCAGGTGGGACTGGCCTACTTGGGGCCCAATCTCTCTCGGGTCTCGCAGCGGATGCTCGACGTGCTCGGCGCAGGCGGGTTCGACCCGCTGGAGGCCGATCAGGCGATGAGCGCGGTCACCTCCTTTGTGGTCGGCACTGTGACCAGTGAGGCCGCGTGGCTGAGCCTGGTCCACCGCAGCGGCAAGTCCGAGGCGGAACTCGTCGCAGGCCTGCAGGAGGTGCAGGACCACCTGAACGAGACGGCTGCCGCCGAGGCGTACGACGACCCGGCCGTGTACCGCGAGGACGCCTTCGCGTTCGGGCTCGATCTCATCTTGGACGGGCTTCAAGCCCGGCTCGACCGCAAGCCCTGACCTCGACCACCAGGACGGGCGGCGCTTTCGCGCCGCCCGTTTTCGGTGCGCCCCAAGCAGTTCGATGCGAAAACGCGGGCCCCTCTTGCGCGGCGCCCGCTAGGATGCGTACAGTGTGCTCATCAAGCGCACACTGTGCGCAGAACCGAGGGAGACATGATGAACGACGTTGCAACCGAACCGCGCCGATCGCTCGGCCGCCGCCTGATCGGCGGCCTCGGGCGTGGACTCGCTTGGGCCATCGCAGTCTTGACCGTACTGATCGGACTCGCGTTCTTCAGCGGCCCGATCCCGCTCGGCCCCGCCGAGGACACGGTCAGCGTGGTCGCGATGCTCGTGCCTTGGCTGACCGGCACGCTGGTCGTGTTCGGCCTCATCGGCATCGCCACGCTCGTCTACGCGTGGCGGGCTCGGCGCCGGGCTCTCGCGACCGCCGGAATTCTCGCGGGTCTCGCCGCCTCGCTCATGTGCGCCGTCCCATGGGCCGCCGCAAGCCGCGACGCCGACGTGTCCTGGGGCGAGTACTTCGCCGCCGCACCGGAAGCCACGCCGGACGCGACCGAGACCTACGCGACAGTGGACGGCCAGGACCTCCGAGTCGACGTCTACGAGCCCGCCGACGCCTCCGGCCCGGTGCCCGCGATCGTCTACGTCCACGGCGGCGGCTGGTCCGGCGGCTCGCGATCCGAAAGCGCCCCATGGCAGCAGTGGCTGGCCGATCAAGGCTATGCGGTCTTCTCGATCGACTACCGGCTCGCTCCTCCGCCGCGCTGGCAGGACGCGGTGGGCGACGTCAAGTGCGCACTCGGATGGGTGCGCGCCAACGCGACGGCGTACGGCGCCGATCCCGCCGCGGTCTCGCTCGTCGGCGACTCCGCGGGCGGGCACCTCTCGATGATGGCCGCCTACACCGTCGGCGACCCGGAGTTCACGCCCTCATGCGCCGTCGAGGAAGCGCCGGTGACCTCGGTGTCCGCCTGGTTCGCCCCCACCGACCTCACCACGCTCGCCGCCGAGTCGGACATGCCCGCCAGCGCCGAGGGCTACCTCACCCCGTTCCTCGGCGCGAGCCTGGACGAGGAAACCGGCCGTTACGAGACGACCTCGCCGCTGACCCATGTGGACGCCGAGGCGCCCCCGACGATGATCGTGCAGGGCGAGGCGGATCGGCTCGTGTCCCTCGGCCAGGGCGCGGCGCTCGCGGAAGCGCTCAGGGCGGTGGGTGTCCCGGTCACGGAGCTGGACCTGGCATGGTCGCATCACGGCTTCACGGGACAGTGGGGCTCATGGGGTTCGCAGGCGTTGCGACCAGCCGCGCTGGAATTCCTCGGTGAGTACTCGGCGTAGCGTTCGGAGGCGCCACCGCAAAGCCACGACTGCTCTTCGCGAGTCCCGACATGCGAGGTCGAAGGCAGGGTCGCGACTGGCGTCATTGCGGCGAGGGGCCGGACCGAAGCGGTGGTCCAGCGGTCCCGCAGATGTTCACCCTCCTCGCCGCCATCACCACCGTGGCAACCCCTCATTGTTCTGGCGACCGCGACCGCGGCCGAGTTCGAGAGAGCGGACCACTCATCAGCTGGGTACGGATCCAGCTCACCGGTTGCCGTCTTCGCAGATGAGCGATGGCGATCAGCGCGCGGCACCTCGAGGCCGACCCCCACGTTCTCGGCGGGGATCTTCAGGTCCACCTCGCGCGCGAGGAGTTCGTCCACCGTTCCCGACGCCGGGACGGCGAACACCTCCTTCTGCGCTTCGGCCCGGTCCCATTTAACGCTGGGTATGCCAACAAACTTCCGTCGAGCCGTTGACTACACGGCGTTCGGTCGAGGCTTCCACGATCCATCGCTCTTCTTCGACGCCGCGATCGTGTGCGTAGCTCGACTTCGAGAGTCCTTGCCACAGTGAGGAACTGGCCATGCGCCGGTGTCCCCAGAACCCGAGGAGGCCAAGCTCTGCAGACACCACTCCCCTTGGGAGGTTCGATACCGTGGCCAGCACTCCAGATACGACTGTGCGAGCGCCGGGAGGGTGCAACCGGAGCACACGAAACCCAAGGGTCACAGTAGACCGGAGCTCCCCCGCGCAGGGGACATCGCTTCCTCGCGCGAGGGAGCCCGCGGGAATGTCCCGAGCTAGAGTTGGTGCACCACCTTTTAAGAGGACGGACCTCATTGGATCTGCCAAGCGGTGGAAGCCTACGAGGATTCGTGCTCACCCCAGGAGGACATCAGTGAAACGCTTCACCAGCAGACTCGCAGGAGTCACAGGGACCGCGATGATGGTCATTGCCATGCTCGGCTTCTCCGCCGTGCAAGCCAACGCGCAAGATGCCGGGGCAGCTGGCGATATCAGCATCCAGAGCAGCTGCGAGCACTTTTGGCACTTCGCCGACGGCCGCACCGGCTCCACCACTGCCACCGACGTGAACATCCGCTCCGGCCCTCACAACACCAGCCCTTCCTGCACGATCCTCGGCCAGGCCCAACCGTCTCACTCGCTTCGATTCGACTGCTATACCGGCGGCACCGGCGGCACCTGGACGCACGTCTTCAACTACACCACAGGTGTCAGCGGCTGGATCAAGGACGAGTTCCTCACGGGCTACGGCGCTTTGAAATCCTGCTAGGCGGCAGCGTCATCCGCCTATTCGCCCGGGCTTCTCCAAGCCCGGGCACCGCTCGTCCAGAGGCGGAAAGTGCGGGCCTTACTTACCGGCCGCCCCTCGGTCGGGCCGAATTCGATGCTCCCCAAGAGGCTCAGGGCACGGACCCTGCGCTCGCTGCGAGTCCTATCGGCAGATTCCTCGAAGACGAGCACTGGAGCGTTCGGGCCCGTCCGGGCCCTAGCTGGTGTCGTGAATGCGTGACGTGCCGCTCAGCAACGACGATGCTCGCGAATAGTCACCAGTTCGTGAACCGTCGCGGCTGGACGCGCATGAGGTCACCGCGGTCGACGCGGACTTTATCCGCGGGCTGGCCGGATCGGACATCGGCGACGACTTCATGCTGGAGCTGCTGTCAGGCAAGGTCCTGAACGGCGCTGAGCTGCGCCGCTGGTTCGGATCTTCAATCGGATGAGTGAGGGCCCTGCCGTCGGAGTACCTCCACGTGCGTGGAGTTCGGTTCTGAGGCGGGTTCCGAGGAGTAGTTTCCGAGCCGACAGCGGCCCCGGACTCCGCTGGTACCAAGGAAGGACAAAGGACATGGCAACTGCATGGAATGACCTGGACGCGATCAAGGAGACGTTCGCGCAGCTGGCGGCTCCGCGCCGCCTGGCGATGGCCGCTGAACTTCTTGAGTGGACCGTGGGGAACTTCTGAACTCCGTTCAGCGACCTGGCCGTCAGTGACATCGTTTCGCGTTCAGCTGCCGCGGTCCGTGACGCGGTCGGCCGCGGCGCGCTGTGCTTCGACGACCTCAACGCTTTGTAGGCAGCGCCAGAGCATGAACATCGGCGTCGTTATAGAGGAGCACCTGCTGGTCCTGGTCGATCTGGGGTATGAGAAGTTCCGGGCGTTCCCCGCTGTGGTCATGGGGCACAAGAAGCGGCGGCAAGCTGACCGAGGACCAGAAGTCATGGACCTGGCTCATCGGCGCCAAGAGGGCCCTGGCCGAGAAAGCCAACGCCGACCTGAAGACGCGTTTCCGCTGCCTGCAGAAAGTCTCGCTCAACCCCTGGAGGATCGGGACCATCGCCCGCGCGTGCCTGGCGTTCTTCCGCATCGAGCACCCCCGCCGCCTCATCCTCATCAGAGTGCCGCGTGAGTAGCCCGAAGAAGCTCAGTGGAAGGTTACGTAGCCGTTGCCGTCGGCGTCATTGCGCGCCGGGTTGTAGGAGTGGGAATCCGCCCCCGCGCCCGACGGCTTGTACAGATAGATAGAGTCGCCGGTGTTGTTCCAGATGAAGTTGCAGTTGTCCCGGTAGACGACGTTGTTCCCGTCCGAATCGTTGCCGTTGCCGCCGCGAAGCCGAACGTAGTCACCGGGCTGGAGGTAGTGGTCGGCGGTGAACTTGAAGCTGTTGCCGACAGCGTCCTTGACCAGGTAGCCACGGAGATTGATCGTCGCAGTCGTGGAGTAGTTCTTGATGGTCAGGTACTCCTCGGAGGTGTTCCCTCCCACGCAGCGGTTGTCATCGCGGCCGGGCGCGTTGTACTGGATTCCGCGGATCTTGAGGGCCGACTGGTACTCGGCAGCGGAGGCCGGGGTCGCGGTGGCAGCGAGGGCGGCGACGACCAGGCCGACGGCTATAAGCGTCTTCTTAAGCACTAGAATGTCCTGATTGTTGCGAAGTCAAGGGATGGCTCGAATCGCACGTCGTGGGGATGTTCGAGCGACTGAAAACAAATGATAGCACTCATCGGAATTACAGTAGGGGAGCTCGCCTGCACCCCGTTTCCGCCTGTAGCGCCTCCATTCCCGCAGGTTGCCTATCGTAAGATGCGTTTCCGCTGCCTGCAGAAGGTCTCACTCGATCCCTGGAAGATCGGGATCTTCGCCCGCGCCTGCCTGGCCATCCAACGCATCGAGCGACCCCGACGACTCATCCTCACTCAGCACACATGATGCGTTGCCCGAAAAGGCTCAGTGCCACCATGGCCTCTGATCCGACCGGCCTCTCCCGCGCCCTCGGACCCGAGTCCGAACCAAGTCCGGCAGTCGCCGTCGAACCCGGTCACTGTGACCGGGGGACGCAACCGGGAACGCCAGTCGGCTGCTTCCATGCGGAACCTGCGGGAGGTCCGAGCGACACCGCCGTAGACCGCTTCGACGTCGATACCGTCGTCGCGGTAGCCGAGCCGTTCAGACACCCCGACCGACTTGCCGTTCGTTCTGAACGATCTGGAGCGGCAACTCCGGGCCTGCAGCCAGTCGAACGCGAACCCGAGAACGCCGGCGCGCGCTTCGGTGCCGTACCCGTTGCCCTGTTGTGCGAGGGTCAGCCACGAGATCGTGACGGCTTCGCGCGTCACCGGGAAGTGTTTGGAGTACAGGGTTTGGACACCAATGGGTTTCCCGTCGAGCCACACACCGAGTTCCAGGTGCCAGTTGTCGGCAGTCCACCGGGCGACTTCCCCAAGCTGGACCTGGACAACTCTTCTCGCGCGATCTTCAGGCGGTGCGCTCGACCATGACGACCGGGCCGACCCGATCGGGTTCTCGAACGGCTCCTCCCCCACTGCATGGATGGGTTCGCGCGCGCAGTCGGCGAGCAGCGGCAGCTCATCAGGGTGGGGAAGTCGCAGCGCGAGCCGAGCGGTGTTGATCCGGAGCCGGTAGAGCGGTATGACGTCACTGATGGGCATTCGCCCAGTGTCGAATGTACGGCGAGCCGCCGGCAACTGGTTATCCAGCGGGACAATCGAATCGGTGCCCCAAATGACTCCTGAAGGCGGCGTTCAACTCTTTGAGAGCTTCAAACTTGGTGGTTGCACCGGGCTGACACTATGTCTCGCACCCGATATATTCTCACAATATTGCAAGGAACTCCGCTCTCAGTGCTGCGGCTCTACAAAGGCGTCGCGCGGGGCCGCAGGCCTGCCCGAAGGACACGAAAAAGGCCCTGCTACCAGGGCCTCTAATCTGTGTGCGAGGGGGACTTGAACCCCACATCCAAATAGGAGACTAGCACCTCAAGAAAGAAACCGTATGCGATGACTTTGAGAGCACGAGTTCCTGATCATGCCAATAGTCAGGTCACCTTCGACGCCACGACTACCATCCGATCGCTGTCCAGGTTGAAGGCGGCCCCGCTCAGGGAAGCGGACACCTGCACGAGCCGTAGGCCGGCAGAGATCAGCATCTGTTCGATTTCTGAGGCGTTATACAGCCGTATGCGAAACTCACGCCTCTGAGATGATCCGTCTCGAAAGATGGTCATTGTGAGCCGCAACCAGCCCGAGGCCGGATCGAACTGCCGGACCTCACCGAGGTGTGAGCCGTCCGGGAGCAGCGTGAACCGCGACTGCCAGAAGTCCTTCGCCACCGCATCTCGGTTCGGAACCTGCAACAGCAGTCGGCCATCAGTGGCGAGAGCTGCCCGGATTGCCTTCAGTACCTCAAGGTCATCGTTCCGATGCTCAAGGTAGCCGAACGATTGGTAGAGCGACAGCACCGCGTCCAACTCAAGCCCCGCAGGAATATCACGCATATCAGCATGTATCCAGGTGACGTCCACACCGGCAGCCAATTGGTGCGCACGAGCGGCATCAAGCATCCTCTTGCTGAGGTCGAGACCCCGGACCTCGTGTCCGAACTCCGCTATGGCGATTGAGTGACGGCCCTGGCCGCAGCAGAGGTCGAGCACGCTCGAGCGCTCCCTGATTCCCAGCAGCGCGATCGCGTCACTAGCCTCCTTGCGGCTGCCTTCCGGAGAGTGGGCGAACTTGTCCAGATCCAGATAGAACTCGTCGAATGACGTCTCGTACCATGGTTTCTCCTTCATCGCGTCCACCTCTCGGTCCCGAATTCGACAGGCCTTGAAGGATGCCCGCGACGCGCACGGTCTTTGCATGGGAAACGAATTTCGAGATCCTCAGTCGGGCCATCGAACGAGTCCGTCAAGCAGTGTCCATGTGCGTCACCACCTTGGTTGAAAGCGGGTTGGTATGCGGCTCATGCATTGATCATGCGCTCCGGCGCTATCGTCTGTCTCGCGTACAAGCACACCTCCACACGGCCGGTTGCGCAGCATGGGGACCAGAATCCCATGGGCTTCCATCGAGACGCACGCGGCCGTCGAATCGGAAAGGACTGCCATGGTACTCGCCTTGCAGGAACTGGATCCCATCGAACTCACCGGTCCCATCGAACTCAACACCAGTACGAGCTCCTGCATCAGCAACAGCTGCAACAAGTAGCACGAAGCGTGGTGCCGTCGATCGGGTCGCGGTCCATCGTGTACCCGGATCGGCGGTGTCACCTCCGATCTCAAGTCCATCAACGGCGCGATCCCGTGGGAAGTGAATCGATGACACTCTTTGACGCGAAGCTGCTGCAGCTCTACACAAGCTCCTCGAAGCTGTGGTTCACCGACCCATCCTTGCAGCCCGTCTCGCCGAAGTACTTGGAGATCGTTCGCTCCCATGTCGGCCCGAGCGCGCGATTCGACCAGTCCGGCAACTGGACCATGGTCGACCAGGGCACAGGCGAAGGCGTCGAACAAGGGTGGAAGATCCACGTCTCCGCCTTGAACTCCAACGCCGAAGCAGTACTCGATCGAACCGTCGCCGCACTCGCCGAACTCAAGGTGGACTTCAAGTTCCTGTCGGACGAGGCGAGACTCGCGGACAGCAACAGCCGGCTCATGCCACGCGGCAACGGCTGCAAGTTCATCACGGTCTACCCCGTTTCGGAGCTGCAGTGCGGGCACCTGCTCGGAATCCTCTACGAAGCGCTCCGAGATTTCAAGGGGCCCAGGATCCTCTCCGACCGCCGATACCGCGACTGCGCGGTGCTCTACTATCGGTTCGGCGGTCATCGTCCACTTTGGCAAATGACCACGACCGGCGCGCCGATGGCCATGATCCGCAATCCGGAGAACGGCGAACTCGTTCCGGACATGCGGCTCCCTCACTGGTCGCCCCCGGAGTGGATCCGGTATGACCCGTTCGCGGCCGAAGAGCCCGCGGCGGTGCAAGGCATCGTGCTCGCCGACCGCTACCGGGTCGAGAGCGCCCTGCGCTTCACTAACATCGGCGGCATCTATCTGGGCACCGACCTCGAGACCGGGCGGCAGATCGTCGCCAAAGAGGCCCGCCCCGGCACGGACACGCTTCCGGACAGGGACATGGACGCCGTCAGCATCAGGCGGAACGAGTACTCGATGCTGAGCCGCCTGAAAGGCTCGAACGGGATCGTCGAGCCCATCGACTACTTCGTCCAGGACGAGCACGCCTTTCTCATCATCGAGTTCCTTGACGAGTCGGTCCACCTGCTGAGCTTCATCACCGGTAGGCACCCGCTCCTCACCCTGGACGGTGCCGACGCCTACGAGGACTACTTCCGAACCGCGGTCCACGTGTGGATCGAGGTGGCGACCACCATTGCACGCCTTCATGACGCCCGGGTCGTCCACGGCGACTTGAGCCTGTTGAACATCATGCTGGACTGGCGGACGGGCGACGACCTCCCCCACGTGACGCTCATCGACTTCGAATCGGCCGTCTGCCTCGACGAGCACGAGACCTCGTACTTGATCTCGACCGGTTTCACCCCGATGAATCAGCGTCAGGACCGATTGCCGAAGTTCGCGAACGACGTGTTCGCTCTGGGAACACTGATGCTCGCGTGCCTCTTCCCTTCGACCGAACCGGGCATCGCGGATCGAAGGCAGTTCCACAGGCTCATCGGCAACCTCAACGCCGACCTGCCACTTCCCGAAGGCCTCGCGGAACTCGTCACCGCCATGACGGACGAGGACCCGCTGCGGCGACCGCCCATTGAAGCGGTAGTCGCCCGCCTGAAGCAACTCAAGCCGAAGGCTCCAGAAGCGGTCGGGCCCGCGGGCCGGCTCGAGGCCGAAGCGTCGAAACTCGACCTCATGCGCCTTGTATCCGGCATCGGGTTCGCCTCGACGCTCGACAGGTCTGACCGCGCGTACGCCGGGGATCCGATGCTGTACAGCACCAACCCCCTGTCCGTCGCCTACGGTGTGGTCGGCGTGATGCGGGCTCTGGCCTACATGGGACAGACGGATCTCAGCGGTCCTCGATCGTGGCTGCTGCAGCGCCGCATTCACGCCGACGACCTGCCTCCGGGCCTGTACCTCGGAATGTCCGGGATCGCGTGGGCCTGCGACGAACTCGGTATGCGCGAGTACGCGCACGACGTGATGGCGCTCGCGAACGGCCACTCGCTCATCGGCGAGAGCAGCACCGTGTTCGACGGAGACGCCGGAGTCGTCTTCGCCAATCTGCACTTCTGGCACCGGAGTGGCGACACCACGTACTTGGAGACCGCCGCGCGACTGGCCGAACGAGTCCGCCAAGCGCTCGAGAGCTCGCAGTTCGACCGACCGGGGTTCGCCTTCGGCGCCAGCGGGTCCGCGCTCGCGCTGCTGTACGCCGGGACGGCCACCGGAGACGACAAGCTCGAGCTCGCCGGACTCAACCTCATCCGCGAGGTCATGTCCCACGCCCGCGCGATGGACGCGGGCTACCGCAGCATCCCTGAGACCCTGGATGTCAAGTACCGAGAGACCGTCAGCCCCTATTGGCTCTCCGGCTCCGCCGGCGTCGGCGGCGCGGCGCTCCGATTCTGGCTCCGTTTCCAGGAGGAGGACCTGCAGAGGTTCGTCGACGACCTGGTCGTCGACGCCTCCCGCAAATACACGATGATGCCCGGCTACCTGTCGGGCCTGTCAGGAATGGGGGACTTCCTGCTGGACGTCCACTCCTTCACCGGGAAGGACGAGGCGCTCCGGGGTGCTTGCCGCGTTGCCGAAGGCATCGCGATCTTCGCCCGGGAGGAGGACGGGCACCTCCTCTTCCCAGGGTCGCAGCTGCTGCGCCATTCAGCGGACTTCGCCACCGGCGCAGCGGGAATCGGCATGTTCCTCCACCGCCTCGAGGGGGTTCGAGCCGGCGGCGACCCCGGCCCTGTCCAGCTGCTTCCGGACCATCTGCCGCAGCGTGCGAAGCCGCGTCCGACTCCAGGCGAACGCCTGTGAGCTCCGCCGGGCCCGACCGGCCGACCGCCCTGTCCGCCTGGCAGGTATTGAAGATCCCCGACTACCGGGCGATCTGGCTGGCGGACCTCGTGAGCGGGATCGGCTCCGGCGCGACCGGGCTCGCAATGCTGCTCATGCTGACGGACTGGTCCGACGACCCCGGCATCATCGCCGTCTTCACCATCGCCAGCACCGTTCCGATGATCCTGGTGGGCCCGTTCGCCGGGGTCCTGGTGGACCGCTGGAACCGGATGGCGATCGTGGTGGTCGGCCGTCTGATCCAGGCGGTGCTCGTGCTGTCGCTGATGTTCATGGAGCCCGATCTCCTCTGGCTCGCGGCACTGGTCATCGCCGCGCAGTTCACCGTGTCCACGTTCACCGCCCCCGCAGCCGGTGCGATCTTCGGGCTCGTGATCCCGAACCACGGCCGCGCAGGTGCGTCGGGCCTGGGCGGAGCGACGGGGTTCGTGGTCGGCACGATCGGGGCGGGAGTCGCCTCGACCATGTACGCCACCGACATGCTCGACGCCGTGTTCGTCCTGGACGCGGTCACCTTCATCGCCGCGGCACTGCTGTACCTGCGAATCCGCCGCAACCCCGCGGTGGGCAAGCCCCCAGTAGCGGCCACCAGGCCGGCGTTCAAGGAGGACCTGACCGAAGGGATGGTGTTCTTGTCGCGGAACTCGGCCATGCGGTACCTGCTGTTCGGTTTTGCCAGCATCTCGATCGCGACGGCGGCGATCAACGTCCTCTACGTGCCACTGGCCGTGGACGAACTGCACGCCGACGGATTCGGGATCTTCGCCGTGCAGGCCACCGCGGGTCTCGGCACCGTGGTCGTCGGTCTGCTCGCCGGCCATCTCTCACGGGTGCTCAGCGACCTGGCCTGGTTCAGGATCGGCATCCTCGCCTTCGCCCTCCTCGGAATCGGATACGGCCTCTCGCCCAGCCTCTGGCACCTGGTCGCCCTGCATTTCCTCTTCAACTGCGTCGGCGTCAGGCTCTCCGCCAGCATCGAGTCGCTATTCCTGGCGATCACTCCGAACCACCAGCTCGGACGGGTCGGCTCGGCGGTCAACGCCGTCGAACGCGGGTTGTACGTGGCGCTCAACGCCGGTGTTGCCGCCTTGACCGGACTGATCGAGGTCCGCACCGTCCTCATCGTCTACGGCGTCGTCGCGGCAGTGGTCGCGGTCGTCGCCGGGTCCCTCCTGACCTCAGCGCGATTGGCGAGCACGGCAGTGGTGGACGACGACGAGGAGCCGCAACCGCAACCCGCCGAGCGCGAAGCCGCTTGAGCTCCGGGCGAACCTGACTCAGGTCAGCTGGCGCTCGTCGAATCGCCGCCTTAGCAGCATCTTCGCCACCTCGCCCTCCGCGTTCCTCGGCAGCTCGCCGACGAATTGGAAGTGCCGCGGCACCTGGTTCGGCCGCAGCCTTGCGAGGAGGAAGTGCAGCAGGTCATCCTCGTCGACCGCCGAGTCGACCACGACCGCAGCGACGACCTCCTCACCCACGCGGGGATCGGGGACGCCGTAGACAGCCGCCTCCGTCACCTGCGTGTGCTCGGACAGGACCGTTTCGACCTCGGCCACCGAAACCGAGGTGAAACCGCGGTAGATCACCGCCCGCCAGCGGTCAAGCAGATGCAGCCGTCCCTCGTCGTCGACGTAGCCCCGATCGCCGGTGCGAATCCAGCCGTTGGTGAACCCCTTGCGGTCGTCCGTCGTCCTACCGACGTATCTCCGTGCCGGACGCGCGGGGAACAGCCAGACCTCGCCGACCTGGTTCGGCAGTAGGGCCGAGCCGTCCGCCCCGGTCACCCGAATCTCGCTGCCCGTCGTCGGCGTGCCCACAGCGTCGGGACGACTGCCGTCGTAGACCATCATCGCGCCCTCTGGCCAGGTCTCGGTCTGCGTGTAGAGGTTCAGTATCTTCGCCTTCGGCACGACGGCCTGGAAGCGGGCGATCGCGTCCGCAGTCGGCGGGCTGCCGGAGACGAAGATCGTGCGCAGTCGATCGAGTCCGCCGGGCGGCCGGCATTCGTCGGCGTTCAGGCGGGTGATCCCTCTGGCGTACAAGGAGGCCACGCGGACCTGGTGCCTCACGGCGAGATCGAGGAAGTCCGGGACGTTGAAGTGGGGCTGCCAGACGATCGTCCAGCCGCGGCACATCGCGTCGATGAGCATGCCGAGCGCGTCCCGCGGACTGACCGCGCAGAGGTAGTCGGTCTTCCGGCGAGCCTCCCAGATGCACTTGCCCCACAACAGGTTATCGCTGCTGCAGGAGACCCATTTCGGTTCCCCGGTGGAGCCGGACGTGTGCAGCACGAGGGCCGCGTCGGCCGGCAGCACGTCGGACGATGCCGTGGGCGGGTGCTCCAGTGGTTCCATGCGGACTTCGAGCGGGCACTCGCCTGAGACCTCGTCCGTCGAACGTTCAAGGCGATGGATGACGGCGACAGGACGGACGGTCTCGATGCCCCGCCTGAGCGCGCTCGGCTCAAGACCCGTGGCCAGCATCGGCACGGCACCGCTCAGGGCGACGCCGATCCACGCCACGGCGATCTCACCGAGTCGTTCCTCGCTCAAGGCGATGGCCACGGCGCGCCCCGGTGGAACCCCGCGGCCCCGCAGGTCGGCCGCGAGTCTCGTCGCCTCGCTCCACCATCTCCCGTAGGTCATTGCGCTGCCGTCGAACTCGCTCACGGCTCGGAGCTCCGGATCCCTTGCCGCCCGCTCCTCGAGCAGGCCGGGAATCGTCAGCGGTGTTTTCATGCCGGCTCCTTCAAACGCGGTTCGACGCCTTCCCAGGCCGGGACCAGGCAGTCTCCGACGGGCGAGGACGCTTCGCCCCATCGGATCGGAAGGTCGGCGGCCCGTGGAGATCCTCGGTCGAGCCAGTCGGCGTACTCCTGCTCCATGGTTCCGATGCCGTCGCCGCTTCCGGCGACCTCGCGCCGCGCCAGGCGATATCGGGCCCAATGGTCACCCCCGCCGTTCTCGAGCCACATGACCTCTGGTCCGGCCTTGGGCCACAGGAAGGCGGCGTGCCCGCGCCAGAGTAGCCATGCCCAGAAGTCGACGACACGACCGGCGGGACCCTCCGTCCATGATCGTGTGGACGTCGCAGCGCCCTGACGCGCCACTCGGTCCACGACGGCTGTCAGACTTCCTGCCACGGGCGTCTCATGCTGGACGAGGATCTTGACGAGTCCGACACTGAAGGAGTCCGATCCACGCCTGACCTCCGCGCCCACTTGCAGGTCCGGTCTGTCGAATATGCACAGCGCGCGACCTTCCGGAGCGAGGGACTCGCAGAGTCGCATCGGCAGCATCGCGATGGAGGGCCAGACGACGATTCGGTCGAAGTCGCGGCGACCAGGTTCGAGCGCCAGGCCGTCGCCGCAGCGGCGGTCGATTTCGGTGACGCTCGCGGTCGAGAGAGCCGTTGCCGCTCTCTCGACCCGAGTCGCGTCGAGCTCGATGGTCGTCAGCCGGCCGCTGGCACCGATGCAGTGCGCGATCAAGGCGCTGGCATAACCCGACCCTGTGCCGATTTCCAGCACCCTCATGCCGGACCGGAGGTCCAACAGGTCGATCATCCCGATTCGGGTCGCCCGCGGCGTCGGGATCAGACCTGACGAGCCGTCGATGCCGTCGGACCCGAAACGGCACGGGTGCACCGACTCGACGGCCGCTCGGGTGCTTCTCCTCACCGCCGCCCCGGCTCCGTGCAGCGCAGCGAGATAGCGGTCGCGGTAGCAGTCTTCGTGGGCCATGGTCGGTGTCGACTCCATTCAGTTCACCGATGTGAGCGAAATCTGGAGGTCCTCGGGTCGGTGGAAGATCCGTGCCGCGACTCGCTCCTCAGGCACGACGTGCAATCGGGGCACCGCCGATCGCCCGTCACGGCTTGATCGGGGTGATCGGCGATGCCCCTCAGATCTCCCTGAATCCACTTCTACTTGGAAGTGCAGCTGCCGAGGGCGCAGGAGGTCGAACTGAAGTTGAGCTCGATCGGGCCGGTAACGTCCACCGGTTCCAGCTCTTGCAAAGCGAGAATCATGGCTTTTCCTTTCCTGTCGTGATGCGAAGCGACGCCTTCGAGCGGCAGTCGGTCATTCGCCCTTGCAGCAGACAACGCTTTTGCATGCCACCGTCATCGACCGTAATCAGCTCGCGTACAGGCAACGCATCACTCGCATACCGTGCAGTTCAGCACCGGCAGACCTCGTTGTGGATCAATGCGCGGACGCGACTCGCATCCCGATTGAGCGCGGCATACTGCAGCGAAGCGATTGATTCGGGCATGCCCACCCCGAGTTCGTCGAAGTACATCATGCAGCGCTTGATCGATGCGAGCGCTCCCTCGAGATCACCGACGAGGAATTGAGCGGCGGCGTGGAGCAGCCGAAGTCGTTCCCGGTGGGGCGCTTGGGACACGGCGATGCTGAGCTCGGGAAGCCGAGCGGTGATCTCCGCTCCTTCCAGCAATGACGCCGAAAACAGCGTTTCCAAAAGGGATTCGTGCTGCAGGACCAGGGCGGTCTCGTGCGTCGAGACCGTGGGAGTCGAGGGCAGATCCGTGCTGAAACCGCCGGACCACAGCGCCTCGGCCTGCAGGCAGTACCGGGTTGCCATGGGCCAATCGGCGGACTTGAAGCGCCGGTGCGCCTGGCTGCACAGGTGCTCGAACTCGATCACGTCGACCTGGCCGGGGTCGATTGCCAGCCGGTATCCTCCGCCGCTTCCTCCTCGTGCCCCGCGCTGCGTGGTGAGCAGGCCGGACGTGCCGGGTATGACCTTCTCGAGGTCGGTGCGGAGCCCTGAGACGGCCGATCGAAGGTTGGGAAGAGCGGACGCCGGCGCGTCCACCCAGCACCAGTGCTTCATGGCTTCGAACGTGACCAGCTTGCCGGCGTTCAAGGACAGGGCGGCGAGGACGCCTCTCCTGATGTGGTGGGAAGGGGTGTGCGTGATGCGTCCGTCACTGATCGCGACGCTGTCGAGCAAACGGATGCGAATGTTCAAAGGGGTCTCCTTGCCGACTTGAGGCGCAAGTGCTCCTGGGAAGGGGGATCGGTCGGGACGAGTCTGGTCTCTCGCAGGTTGCATCGGTCTCAAAGCGACGCCTCTCGCCGCATGCGCTTCGCGAGTGAGGCCATGGAGCCGAGACCGAGGAAATCTCCTGGGTCGAGGCCGGTGTATCCGCTGTTGCGCAGCAGTTCCATCATCCCCGCGATCATCAGGTAGCTGCCCCCGAGTGCACTGTACGACCTCGTCGGATCCACATTCGACGATTTATTGCACTCGGTGAAGACCTGCTTCAGGACCTCGAAGCGCTCGTCGACGAAGACTCGTGCCGGGTAGTCGTCGATGGGACTGAACTGGTCGATCACGGGGCTCGCCTGCCAGGAGGCTGCACGATGCGCGGACTCCGGCTGTTCGGAAGTAAGGACGTAGAGCGCGGGGATCTTGACGAGCGGATCGTGGGAGGACTCGACCAGCAGCCGTTCGTGGATCTCAGTGAGATCCACTTCGACGCCCGCGACATAGGCGACGAGGCCATCGGTTCCGCTCACGATGACCATCGCCGCAACGACACCCTCGCAGCGTTCGATGAGCGCTTCGATGCGGTTCGCGGAGAACCGCGAGGCGCCGAACTCGAGCCACCTGGTCTCCGGCGATCCAGCCCACGCATCCGAACAGTCCCCAGAGCGCTGGACCGGACGATCCAACCCGTTCGCCGCCCGTTGAATGAAGTCGACGAGTTGCCGCAGTATCTCGATGGTGTCCGTCTCGGAGAACACTGCCGCATCCGAGTTCACGTTCAGACTGGTCGCGTTTCGGTAAGGCGAGATGTTGAACCAGAGATGATCGGTGCGGGCCTCTCCTACCCCGGGATAGATGTCCTGCCCCTCATGGGGCCACACGATCGCGACGTTGCTCAAGTAGTCGAGGTACTCGATGAGCACAGGACTGGCCAGGGTCGACCCTGCGGTCTCACTGGCCCTTGCGTTGTCCATCATGCAGGCGCCGATGTCGCGATTCGCGAAGAAGTACGCATTGATCAGCGAGCTGTGGGTCCGCTTGAGGACTGAGCGGTAGGTGTCGTCGGGAGCGAGTTCGAACCGGCAGTCCACGGTCGAAGCGAGTCGGCCGACGTAATCGCGGACCTTCTTGTTCCACCGGTTCGCGACCGCGGTCGTGAACAGGAACCGAGGGGTTCGCGTCCAGTCGCTCACCACCTTGCAGACCGCTGCGTGGAATACCGAGGGAGTCGAGACGGCGCAGCGATCCGCGACCGAGGTGGCCGCTTCCATGATCGTCTTGTCCAGCAAGGTGACGGACCTGGTGTTGCCTGAGCCGTACTTCCAGCTCAGCGAGGGCAGAAAGTTCCGAGGAGCGTCTTCCCTGAGCTCCCGGAAGTACTGGACCGCGCGCTCTCCTCGAACTGCGGCCCTGAAGTCCGAAGCGAGTTCCGAGGTGGCGACGTCGATGGGCTGGAGCCTGTCGGCCGCGATGACCGGACGCGATCTCCCGCCGGAGAACAGGAAGACCTCCACCTCCCGGCCGATCATCGCCATGGAGGTCCCGTCGAGGTCTACCTGGTTGGCGACCAGCATGGCCGCCAGCACCGTGGCCCCGTCGACAGTCGCCTGGCACCGGAAGCCGGGCCGATCGAACATGCTCACCGGCTGCACCGCGTCAGGCGGGCCGATCGTGACCTCGGGCCGGTAGGCGGCGAGCACCGACTGCCTCGGAGCCTCGCTTCCAGGACGCTCGTAGAAGGTTCGCAAGGCCTCATGTCGCTCGGCGCTTGCCGAAAGCGCCGCTTCGAGGTTCGCGATCGAGGTTCCGTCCGGCAGCCGGATCCTCTGCGAGATCCGCGGCTCCGCGCCCCAATCCTCCATGAAGTAAGGATCGTTGTAGAACCAGAACATGTGCTGCGCCCAGGTGAGAGGTCCCGTGCGAGTTACCTGCATCTTTACCTTTCCTCGCTGCCCCGGGGTCCGGGGCCCGAAAGTTTCGAGATTTTCCCGGTAATTTTCGAGCCTAGCAGCTTGAGTAGTGAAGTCAAGATTCCTTTAGTGACCTAAGTGGTAATTGCACCGCCCACTTGGCCACTCTCGCCACTCTGGAATCATTGGTTCATCCATTTCGCTGCATCGTGCGTTGAAAATGCGAGGTTCATACTCTCCGTCTTTACCTTCGGGTTCCACGTGAGCACGACGACCCTAGGTGGGGAAGGCGCAGTTTCCGGAGGCCTCCCCATCCTGGCGACCGTGAAGGGAACCTGTGAATGACTGAAGCATCCGCCGCACCCGCCTTGGAACTCGTATTGCCCCGGTTGATCCAGCAGTGCGTGGAGATCCTGGAGATCGATGGCCTTGAGGCCGACGCGAACTTCTTCGACTTCGGAGGGGACTCCCTGGCGGTCGTCGAGTTGCTGGGCGCGATCCATGACGAATGGGGCGTGGAACTGGCCGTCGACCAACTCCTGTCGGCTTCGGACCTGACCGCGGTCGCGATCATTGTGACGAACGCATTGGCCCATGCTCGACCTGCTTGACGGGAGCGGCCAACCTACGTCGCTCATGGACCGGGTGGCCCTTCATGCCGACGTTGATCCCTCAAAGACCGCGATGCGGTGGGTCTCTGGGAAAGACGGGCATGCCGAGACGCTGGATTACGGAGGGATGCACCGGGCCGCGCTGATCCTGGCGGCGCAGATCGAGGGCAGCGTCGTCGATGTGCCGGTCGGTATCGCCTGCGCCTCACCGCTGAATGCGGCGGTCGGAGTCCTGGCTTGCCTTGCTTCCGGCCTGGCCTGCGAAGTGCTGCCGTCCCCAGCGGAGGTGCGCGGGACCGATACTTTCTCATCCGATCCGCAGCGCGCCTGCAGCACCGACCAGGTCCTGAGCGACCGCGTGATCGGCGGCGCCGGCTGGCGTCAGGTCGCTTTCGGCAAGAGCGAGTTCAACCTCTTCGCCCGGCCCAAGAAGACCCCGTCGTTCGCGCGATCGCTGACCGACATCGCGTTCATCCAATCGACGTCGGGCACGACCGGGAATCCCAAGACCGTCTTGGTCTCACACCGAAACATCGAGGCGGCCTGCGAACAGGCGGCCGAGGCGTACGGGCTGACTGCGGAGGACCGGTTCGTCTCGTGGACCCCGATGCACTACAGCATGGGCATAGTGAACGCTCTGCTCCTGCCGCTCACGCTGGGGGCCACCTCCACGCTCGTAGCCTCCCGAGGTTTCGCAGAGGACCCGATGGCCTGGCTCCGCGCCGTCCAGCGGTACCGCGGCACCTATTCCTCCGCGCCGGAATTCGGCTACTCGCGCTGCGTCGACCGGATCGGGCCGGAGCTCGCGGCCGGACTGGACTTGAGCTCCTGGCGGGTGGCGAGGGTCGCTGCGGGGCCCTTGTGGAGTGAGGTGCTCGACGGCTTCGTCGAACGCTTCGGTCCGTCGGGCTTTCGCGCGGAGGCGTTCTGCCCCTCCTACGGATTGACCGAGGCCACCCTCTTCGTCTCCGGCACGAGGCCGGGCGAGCCTTATCCCCCGCGGGCGGCTCTCAGTTCCTGGTCGCAGAACGAGGTGGTCGCCGCAGGTCGGCCGATGCCGGGAACCTCGATCACCATCGTCGATCCAGAGACCGGCAGTACGTGCGCACCGGGCGCGGTCGGCGAGATACGGGTGTCGGGGCCGCAAGTGGCGATGGTCGTCGGTGAGGACGAGAGCAACCGGTCCGCTCAGGAGCGTTCGGCTGCGGCTGCCGTTTCTCTCGTCACCGGAGACCTCGGCGTGTTCGAGGACGGCATGCTGTGGGTCGTCGGCCGGCGGCGGGACATCGTCAAGATCCGAGGCGTGACCCACTCGCTGTCGTCGATCGACCATGAGATCGCAAAGGCGGCGGCAGAACTCGGTGTCCGGCGGTGGTGCGCACTCGCCGGTGGCGGGCTGAGGTCCGAGCAGCTCTGGGTCGCCGCGGAGCCCGGGGACGACTTGGCTCCTGACGAGGTCGTCCGGAGAATCGCCAGGTTCATTCCGGCTGTGACCGGCGTTCGCGCCCACCGGATCGTGCTGGTCGGGCCCGGCGAGCTCCCTGTGACCGACAGCGGTAAGCCTCGGCGGTCCGAGTGCGTGCGTCAGCTGCTCGCCGATTCCATGACCACCCTGTGTTCGTGGCCGGAAAGCCGCGCACGGGTCGAGCGCTAATCGGCTGCGGCGAAGCCGGCCTGCGCACCTACTGCGGCTCGGCTCCCCGATACCGGGCGAGGGACTCGGCGACCTGGTCGACGTCCGCGAGGATCACCACGACCGCGTTGTCGGGACCCATGCGTTCAGCGGCGACCCGTCGCACATCGCCGGGCGTGACACCCCGCAGCTGCTCGGCGTGGTCGGCGAGCCAGGAGAGCGGCAGGCCGCAAGCGGCGAGGGCCTCTATGCAGTTGGCGAGTCCGGCCTGCGTGGCGATGCCCATCTTCATCGCGCCGAGTGCGAACCCTCGCGCAGAGCGGAGTTCCTCCTCGTCCACCGGGCGCTCGGTCATTCCGCGGAGTTCACCGAGAATCTCCGCCAGTGCCGCGGCGGTCACGTCCGTGGCGACGTCCACCCCGATCAATTGCACCGACCCGACCGGGAGTTGGTCGACGTACGCCCAGAGTGAGTATCCGAAGCCTTTGGTCTCGCGCAGGTTCGATACGAGCCGGGAGATCGAATAGCCGCCCAGCGCCATGACGGCGAGGTGCTGGGCGGCGTTGTCGGGATGGGTGCGGCCGACGGCGCCGCACGCTACGCGGATCGACGACTGCACCGAGCCGGGGCGGTCGGCCAGGACCAGCGGCCCGGGCTCCAGTTCGGGCAGCGGCTCCGGGAGGCCGGGGCCCGCGGAACCGCTCCAGGATTCGAACGCCTTCTCGACGTCGGTGGCGGTCTGCTCGGGGTCGATGTCGCCGACGATGACCAGCCGGGCGCCCTTGGGCTGGAGCATGGACCGGTGGGCGGCTATGACAGCCTCGCGTTCGACCGCGGCGATTTCATCGGCGGAGGGTGTGCGGCGACCGTAGGGGTGTTTTCCCCAGAGGCGTGCGTTGAAGGCCCGGTCAACCTGGAAGTCGGCTCGCTGCTCAGCCACCGAGAGCCAGCTGATCACCCGGGCGCGTTTGGTCTCGAAGGGCCGTTCAGGGTAATCGGCGGTGGCGAGCAGGTCCCCGAGGACGGCTAGGAGGTCAGGGAGTCCTGAGGCGAGGCAGTTGCCGGAGATCGTGAGCTCGCCCGGGCCGGTGTCGGCGCGGAGCGTGCCTCCTGCGCCTTGGATGCGCTGCGCGAGCTGGGTCGAGGTCGCGTTCGCCGTGCCGGTGAGCAGTGCGGCGGCTGCCATGTCCTTGACCGCCTGGTTGATGCGAGCGGTCGGGATGGAGAGCCGAAGTTCAGCCAGTGGCACGCCTGGACGCCGGGCCATGATGAGTCGAAGCCCACTCGAGAACCGAGATTCGATCACGTTAGGCAGTCGAAGGGGCGCTTCCTCAGCAAGCGGTGGGATCTTCTTGAAATCGTGCTCGCTCACTCGCGTCGGCTCCCTTGGACGATTCTTGCTGCCCGACAGAACTTTTCATCGCTGGCCGGTGCCGAGAATCCTATCCGTAAAGATGCCTCGTCTTTACCAGCTCATGCGTTGCCTGTAGATCATCGTCGTCGTCCGACGGACTGTGCGGTCGTCCTACCAGTGGTGCATCACCGTCAGCACGCTGGACAGGCGCAAGACGCCTTGACCGAGTCCTAACCCCATCGAATGGCGCTTTAACGGCCACCGATGGAACCACCGCTGGGGGCCGCACTCTCCCCCGACCCACGAAATGACACGATCACCCGGACCCGATCGGCTCACCGACCAGCAACCACGGAACGAGCGAACGCCCCGATCAAGACCCCGAAGCCAACAACCACCCGCCACCACTGGCTAACGCCCAGCATTGACCAGCAAAGGCCGATCCGCAACGGCGCCTTCGCGAACGGCAAAAGGCTCCAATGGCTCCCCTATTGGCTCCCCGAGGCCCTCTACAAAGGTGTCACGCGGGGCCGCAGGGCTGCCCGAAAGACACGAAAAAAGGCCCTGTCACCAGGGCCTTTCGTCTGTGCGCGAGGGGGGACTTGAACCCCCACGTCCATAATAGGACACTAGCACCTCAAGTCTATTTTATGGCCTTCAGAGTCCAATTTGCTGATCATCCTCGCAGGTAGATCATACCTCGCGTTAGTCATCAATAGTCATTGTCCGGCAACATTGAGCATCGTTTTCCGCAGCGAATGGCTCGTAAATTGGCTCCGCAAACCCGTCCATAATCGACTAACGTCTACGGCCGTGGGGGCATGGGACCCGCCCGGGTCATGTCACAGACCCGTATGCCTCTGAACTGGCCGAACACGACTCCTCCCCGAGTTTCCTCGTCCGGTCGACGTATGACAGGGACGGCAACGAGCTCACCGCCGCGGTGACCTCAGCGTGAACGCCCCGCCCCTCCCCCGGCCACGGTCGCCACCAGGCTTCCCGGACGACCGTGGGCTGCAGGTAGCATCGCTCCCGGCCTGACCACCGGTACCGGCCCTACTACTCCAACTGGCAGAGAGAGCGCGGACTCAAGACCTGCAATCCCAGGTAGGGCACACACTTGCGAGAGTGCATTCCATATCTGTGGATCGGGTCAAAATGCGACTGTCGCGTGAGGTTGTGTAAGCGCAGAACGAACCGTGTCGGCGTCGTGTCGGGCAGGTGCGCTCGGAGTGATGAGGACCAGCAGTGCACAGGCGCGCAATGCCAGCGCCGCGTAGACGGGGTCGACTTCATCCACGAAGCCATGCGCGATCAGGTTGCGGAAATTCGAGCCTTCGGAAAGCAGGAAGGTGCGAAAGTATCGTTCCCAGTTCGGGTCGAAGTCGTTTTCACATAGCAGCGGGAGCAACGCGCCCAATCCGAGGAAATGTCCATCGGTGTCGCCGACTTGCGTCCGGTAGATCGGTTCGTTCAGATGGAGTAGCAGCGCCCGAGCGGCGGCTTCGATCTTGGGGACGGCCAAGTGAACGGCGGCTTCGAACTCGCCGAACAAAAATAGCCGCAGCGCCTTCGCAAGCGCGCGGGCGTAGGGAGGATGAACATCCTTCGCTCGGCTGCGGATGAATGTTTCCAGTTCCACTTCGGTCGGGATCGCGAAGCGGTTCTTGATCAATTCCAGTGCTTGGGCGAGCAGGACGCCTCGCACTGTCATAGAGAGCGTTTCGGCGCGGGCGAGTTCCTGGTTGAACACCGCGTCGGATCCGGTCAGTTTCCGGGATGGCATGTCGCCGTCGCGGTACGTCACGTTGGTCATGAGGCTACGGATTGGCGATGCCTCGGTGGCCGCGCGGGCCGTTTCGCGGTTGGATGCGACGTCACCACTCGGGGCATCGGTTGAGATCCAAAGGGCAAGAACGTCCTGCCAGGTTTGGGCGAGTTCGAAGCTGCGCATGAACCGTCCGGTGACGGCGTCAGGGACTTTGAATTCGAACTCCTCGACCACCCACTCGATGGGTGGTGCCTGTTGAAGGCCGACCTCCGCTTGCTCGGCGAGGTCGATGATGCCCAAGCGCCGCGCCTCGGTGGCGGCAATTTCTAGGTGGTGGCGAACTCCCATGCCGTCTTTGGCAGCCTCGGCTTCGGCAAGAACCGCCTGCACTTGGACCCGGCTGGCGTGCTCGATACGGGCCTGGTCATCGCCGGCGCGCCGGCGGACCAGCTCCGCGAAGTTCTTGACTACGTGCGAGGGGTGGTAAGCGAGCAGGGCTCTCTCGAGCAAGGCATTCGCGGCGGGGAGCCAAGGGGTTCCTCCCTTGGCTCGCGGCATGGTCATCGCCTGGAGTACTGGCAGCACCGCATACGGCTCCTCCTTGGCGTCCACGCGAGCTTCGGTGAACACCAGCATTGCGTCAATGGTCTCGGCTTCCAGCTCGCTCAGGGCGACCTCACGGGTGATGCTCCAGGCCCGAACCAGATTCATACCCTGGTCGAGGCGGCTCAGCTCACCTCCGACAGTCTCGAGGTATGCGCGGATCGCGCGGGATCCGGCCTCTCGGGAGTTGTCGGCGAGCCGAAGCGAGAAGACTATGTCCGCAAAGCGTGCCCTGGCAATTGGGTGCGTAACAACCTGTTCCAACCCGACCCAAAGCTGGCGGATGTCCTCGCTCGCCTGACGTAGCGGTTGCGGGAACTCGGAGTCTCCCTCCATAGGCTGCAAGGTCGCGGCGAAGCGTTTTGGCCGTTCCTGTTCGCAGGTCAGCCGGTAGTCGAAAGTGGCCGACAGCCCCCGCAAGGCGTTTGGGTCGAACTCCGGCGGCATGCCAGCGCTGGTACGCCGAATCCGGTCTGGCACCAGGTACATGTCCTCAGCACCCTCGCAGGCACCATCTACCAGGGCGGCCAACTCGGCGGTCTGGCCGGGATCGAATCCATATGCCGCCGCCGTGCCGCTCGCTTCGATGTTGGCATGGTCCCGCTGTGCAGGCACATCCCGGTAGCCGCTAGGCGATGCGGAGCTGGACTCTTCCATCTTTGCCTCCGAGGTTTCAAGTAGACGGAGCCTACGCCGTCGGTCCGACACGGACAGTTCCCGATATCCGCCTGCACTATCCACGACCGCGAACTCAACAAGCCCACGCGGCGGCGTGCTCAGTGGGTGATGTCCGGGCGAAGGATCCCTGAACGTCACCGTCTTACTACACCCGCAACCCGTGGACCTCATCCGCGGACGGAAGGATGGCGTGACCGGGATCTAGCCGGTCAGGACTGGATACAGCCCTTCGGGCTTTAGCTGGTTCAAGATCGACCTTGATGCCACCGCGCCGAGCGCCCCGCAGACGAATCCGCGCCCGTTCGGTGGATTGGCAGCGTTGGGCCAAGGTTCTAGATTATGGGGGTGGTCTTGGAGATACTATCGCTATCGTAGGTGCGGTTATTTCGCTTGGGGCAGTGTACTTCTCCTGGAAGTCATCGCGCGCCTCCGAGGCTTCCGCCGAAGCGGCTGTTCAATCTGCCGGCGCCGCGAACATCTCCGCAGGCGCAGCGGTCCGCTCGGCGGATGCGGCTGAGAAATCCGCGCATGTGGATCAGGAGCTGCTGCAGATAGAACTTCGTGACCGCGCGGCTGCGGAAGAAGAACTTCGCCGACGGCCGTGGAGCTTCGAAGGGATCACGCGCCGGATATTCGAGGCCACGTTCAATGGGGAGGTCGCGGTCGATGTTCACTTCAAGGTCATAAACGCGCGGTTGGTGCAACAGCGCCGTGACTCGAATGATGGTCCTATCCAGAATGGCGAGGTTTTCCAACTGACAGTCATTCCGGCTATGGGCTTCGACAATCGGATATGGGTGTTCTGGCGCGAGACTGGTGGAGATGGATCCGGACGGAGCCAGGCGTTCTCGATCTAGCACCTACCTACACCGCGGGAACAGCTTCCGTCACCCGACCTACGGAATCTCCCTTGCTGCATATTTGCCTCATGAAAGCCCTCGTCGAAATTGCTCATCTCGAATGTCATGATCCCGAGCGAAGCTCTCGTAGCTGCCCGCGAGCCTTTGAAGTACTCTCCGAGTTCGCGGCCAAGGGCCGGCACCAGCGGCAGCAGCTTGGAAGGCTGCGGCCAACTCTCGTTCGCTGTCGCCTCCGGAGCCGATAGACCGGCTGACCACGCCACGTTTATTGAACAGCCCCACGCTCAGACCAGAGTCGAGATCGTCGTCATTGATGTCCTCGAGTAGGTCTCGGACCGCACGAGGTGGCGCCATGCCATCTGGATCGGACGGTGCGTGCGCGAGAATGCCACCGAGTCGCTCGATGCCGAGTTCGAGCACACCGGCGTCGCGCAGCCCGGCGACGGCTTCCTCGACCCACCCTCGCAGGAGGTCCCGGTCCATCGTGCCGTCCTCCAGGACACCGGGGCAGAGCCTCCAGGACCTCAGGACTTGGAACGCCTGGTTTCGCTGCTTGGATGAGGCAGAGTGATCACCGAGCAAGGTCACCAGTTGCACGAACAGCCCGGCCTCGGCGGCCATGGTCCGGTGCAGTGAGGGTGCCTGTGCATCGAACCTGAGAACTGGATACAACTGCCATTCCAGGTCGAGGGCGCGGCTCCCTCCGAGTTCGGCTCGATGCCGGTACATCAGTTCGAAGAGATGCTCGAAGTCATAGGACGACAGGCGCTGCAACTCAGGATCCGCAACATCAGCGGCGATCATCCGCTCGCACGCGACTGCGGCGAACTCAGCGGCTTCGGCTGTTTCAAACGTCCCGCGGTGAACACTGAGAAGATCCAACACAGCGGCGTACCGGCCCACTCCAAGGAACCCGGCCGCGATGGCGCGGATCTCGCCTGGGGTGCTGCCGAGACCTTGGAATCTCTGCCAGTAGGCCCGGTTCACATCAAGCGGGTGGGCGTTGACCCGATGCCACGTCTCGGCGTTCGCCCCTGCCGCGAGGAGCACGACGACTTGTTGGTCGGCGCTGTGGGTGGCCTCCAGGAGGTTGTCGAGGAGCGTCGCGCCCTCCTGGGAGAGTCGTCGCGCGAAGTAGGCCGAAGCGGCGACACGTTCCGGACTAGGGGAAGCAGTCCATCCGAGTATCGCCCGGTCGTGGTCGTCCTGGCTTGTGCTGCTGGCGAGTGCGACTCCGACGATGTAAGGAAACTCCGTGGTTCTCGCCAGTTCGGCAATCGATGCGATTCCCCCTTCGTTGAGGATCTCGGTGATCGCTTCGGTCCGTCGATGGGCGACCTCGACACGGTGGACGGCGAAGTCGGTCGCTGCAGGCCCGTCTCCGAGGTACACCACCTCGGAAGCGAACAGCCATGCGTTCCGGGCGACGACGCTCTCTGGCTTGAGTGCGTTCAGTGCCGATTTCAACGGTTCGAGTTCTTCGGCGGACATCGCCCATGGGGCTTCGGCATGATCGCGATGGTTGGCGTAGACGTCGTGCAGCGCCTGCCACTCCTGTGCCCGCTCGAGGTCGTTCTGCGCCGGCGCTTGTTCGATGAGCCGCTCGAGGAACTTCTGCCGTTGTGAGGGCGGCAGGAAGCCGATCTTCCGGGTGGTCGCGTCGTAGCGGCTGAAGTCGGTGCCGAGCATTTCCAGGAGGAGATCGCTGAGCTGCAGCACGTTGTTATCGAATTCCGTACGAGTCAACCGAGCCGGCGCCTCCCACGACCGGAACCGTGGACCCCTGTGCACGACCTGGTTCTGGGTGCCGTCGGGGATGAGGTTGAGCACGAGCTCGAATGCTCGTGCAGGGCGCTGGCCGGCGAATCTGCGGAGCGCCCTCATGCGCTGCTCGATGTCAGCGGTCGTTTCTGGGGCCCAGGTGCTGAAGATGTCGGCAAGGCTGCGGTCGGGTCGGTTGGCCCAGTTGCCCCGTCCAGGGTCGAGTGCGTCAAGGCGGAAGAGCACGTCCACTGTCTCGTCGAAGTGCTCAGCAGGTCTCGCGAGAAGTTCGAGGGTGTGCATGAAGGTGGGATAGATCGGGGTGGATCCGAACATGGCGTTCGGCCCGGCTTCTTCGAACATTCGGCTGTGGAGCGGATTGTCGCCATCGAGGCCGCGGCGGACCGCTTCGAGGAACTCTTCGGGAGCGGCTTCTGCTAGAAGGTCGAGGACGTCGGCGAGGGCTCCCCACCGCTGGTAGGTGCGGTCATCGTTGGCGTTGGTCAAGAGCATCCATACGAGTCGACGACTGAAGGTGGCGCCGTTGTGGTTCGGTGGCGGGGCGATCGCCAGGAGCGCCAGCGATTGGGCGAGACTACGCCGCAGCGTGTCGGAGTAGCGTCGGCGCGATCCTGTGAGTTGCTCGGTGATGCGATCCTGCGCTTCCATGCCGAGGAAGGGGTCGGGTTCTTGAAGGACCTGCTCGATCATAGCCGCGAGGATGTTCAGATCCTCAGGAGTGATTGTGGGTCGGATGAGCTTCCAGGTGTCTTCTGCCGAAAGCGAGTACCAGCGGCCGTCAAATCTGCCGAGGGCGGGAATCGTGGCCTCGGCGAGCACGGCTGCCCGGTCCTCGGCATCGCTGTAGTTGCAACCGAGGTGCTCGGCAAGCAGGGCTCGATCGTCTTGGTCGCTGCCGTTCCAGGCGCCCAGCAGGAGCAGTCGTCGGCTCATGGCGTCGGGTTGGGTCGCCCATTCTGGGTGCATGTTCGCGGGACGCTTGGCGATCGCTCGCCGCACCGCCGGCAGGCTCTCCCTGGCCAAGACACCGAGGCGCTGCGCTGCGTCCCTCGGTAGGCCGGCCGCAGTGAACGCCGAAGCCGCGGCATCAGAATCAACCCGCCCGATCGAGACATCAGCATCGTTCCCCAGAGGTGCAAGCACGATCAGTTGATGCGGCAGACCGTAGGGGATCTCCGCGGCCATCGCGGCGTCAGGCACGACGAGCAGCAGTGGCGATGTCTGCTGCCAGACCTGCGGCAGGCTCTCGCGTGCGCTCACAACCAGCGCTCGTGAGAACCATGCTTCCCGATGCGCGGCATCGGATGTTGCGATAGTGCTTGCTACGAATGCGGTGAACTCGTCAGGGCTCAGAGCACCGACGCTCGCGTGCTGTGATGTCACATCCCCGGCGACCGAAATGTACGGGGTCGATGACCGCAACGTCGTCCGGAGCTTATTTGCGCTCGCTTCGCGACCGGCAAGGACGAGCGCCGGGCTCAGTGCCGGTTCGGTTGAGGGCAGCCAGTTGCGCTCGAACCAATCCGCAACCGATCGGACACCATGAAGCGGCTTGCCCAATTGGTTCGCCAGCCACACCGTGGTGCCCGGAGCGCTCTCGAGCCATTGGTGGATGCTATCGAGATTGATCGCCCTGACCGACTTCCACCGGCCCTCAGCAGCACGATCAGTGGCCCAATCGGGCCCTTTCGCCCAAACCCTCAAACTGACCTGTACATACGTGAAATCACTCGGATCGGCGTCATGCGGCCCGGACTTGCGCTTCCCGTAGTCATCGTCCGCCTTCACGCCCGGACTCTGCTGGACAGACAGCTCCCACACCGAACGCCCTGAGGGCACCCTCGAAGTCGCACCACTGGTGGCGACGACGCCGTCGAAGCCACCGACCGCGGTACCTCCTTCGCCCGGCATCTCCAACTCTTCAAGACCGACCGCTGTCTCCGCAATCAGCCGACGAATCAGAATCGGGAACAAGGCCGCGAACCCATCTCGGTCCGCCGCGAGAGCTAGGTCCGTGCGAGAGATGGGCGGCCACACTGCCTCAACCATCACTCCACTTTACGCGTAACGAACGACAGCGAAGCTCCTGCGAGCCTCCTCATCGAGCCGCTCAGCGGTATTCCAACGCCGCCACCTGACCGTAAGTCCGCTGAATCTCTGGGAACCGGTCGGAGAGGCTGTGGCTTGGGGCCGCGGAGCTGGCTTCGTAACGGGATTTGAGGATGCATAAACGGCATCCGGTTGAGTGTGCCGCGAAGCCGCGCAAGCCCCTGCTCACGCTCATTGAACCTGATGGCATGCTTGCGCACTATCAGACGTGAAGGCAGCGACGTTGCATCCGAGTGCCGGGAGTGTTCAGTCTCGAGAACCGGGAACCGACGCATAGACATGAGTGTCGTCGCCCGGCTCGGGTCGGGACCCCTCCCGCCGCTGCCGTGCGAGCATCGTGTCGAGGCGGGACGCTGATCGGTAGAGGAGAGGTCCACATGGCGGCAGACTTGGAAGGGCTCATCAACGACCTGGAGCGCCCGCAGTCCGGGTACAGCGAGGTGAGCCCGCGGGATCGCGCGATCGTCGCGCTCCAGGAGCGCGGCTCAGAAGCCGCGCCCGTGCTGATCTCGAGGCTGGACGGGCTACTGACCGAGTGGGCCGAGTACTTCGCTCGAGTCGACTCGGTGCTCAAGGTGTGGCGGCAGTGGTACGACGAGAGCGAGCAACTCTCGGCCGTGCATGGCGTCGGCGCCGACGTCGAACGGTATCGCTCTATCCCGACATCGTCGCTTCCCGACCGACCGGCGCGCCCCGTTGACAACAGCCTGCTGGTTGACGGCCTAATCACGGCCTTGCACCGCATCGGGGATGTGAGAGCGGGAGCCGTCCTCTGCAAGGCGTTGGCCGACCCGGTCGGCATCGATTCAGCAACATTGGCATTGCGTGACATCCGGGTCGAAGGCGCGAAGCGGCACCTGCTCGATGCGGCGGCCCGGGTTAAACTCGACGACAGGCAGTTTCGAGCACTCGTCGAGACCGTCCGCGACTATGGTGTCTCCGTGTCCCATGCCAGGACGCGCCTCGCTGCGGAGACAAGCCCTGAGGGCCGGGTGCGCCTGTGGCGCTTGGTGAACGAGCTCGCGACCAGCAACGCTGACCGCCTCGCGCTCGCGGATATCCGAGATCCGCTGGTGTACATGGCGATGGACTCGCCGCCGGACCGGTGGGAGGCGATGCGCCAGTTGAGCGAGTCCGGACTCCTCGGCGACGCTAGGGACCAGGAACCCTGGAACCGCGAGTATGAGGCGCCGCCGTCGCCGGGGATCGTGAGCGCGGCGATCGTGTTGGCCGGACGGGACAAACCTAAAGGGTTCGGGTACGAACTGCGGCGCCGGATCCGGCAGGTGGTCCAGAGCGACAACAGCGAGTCGGCCGCGCCGGGCGTCCTCGCGGCGTTGCACGAGCAAATACCCGGGGCATCAGCCGCGGAACTCGTCTTCACGTTGGAACTCGCGAAGTTTCTCGCGGCCAGGAACGACTTGATGGATGATCCCATGGACCTGGTCAGGCCGCTCTATCGGCTGAGTCTCCACTCCGAACCGGAGATCAAGGACCGCGCACTTGGCGCCCTGTACCACGGCTGGATGCTTTTCGAGCAGATGGCGCAGCGAGACCAGGCCCGCAGCGAGGAGGCGACCATGATCTTCGAGGAGACGGCCCGGCCCGAAGACCGGGATCGCTACCAGGACTTCCTGTCCGTCAACCGTCCCTGGTGGAAGAAGCTCCTTCGTCTCACAGGCGCGGCGCCTCGTCATCGGTGAGCGCGTCGACCGGGACCCGCCAGGCGACGCTATTGAGATTGTTGCGTCCTGATCGGAGGCCGTTGGGGCGCAGCGGATTTGGTGGACCCAGGTCTTCGGTGCCTGCAGGAAGCTCCTGGTAGAACGGCGAATACCACTTCAACGGATCGAACCCAGGAGCTTCCCCTTGCTGTTCTACCCTGCCGCCCTCCCGCTGTCCACCTCGACCCTCCAGCAAGTCGCCGTCCTTATCCGCGGCCACCGCCGAGCCATCGGCTCCAGATGGCGGGCCCTCGACCCAGGTGCCCAGGCCCTGCTCACCCTGGCCTACCTGTGCAAAGGCGAGCGACTCCGCGACCTCGCCGCTGGCTCCGGGATCTCGCCGGCCACCGCCTGGCGGCGCACCCGCGAGACCATCGCCCTCCTCGCCGCCCACGCCCCGGGCCTGCGCGACGCCCTGCGCCACGCGAAGCGGACTACTCCGGAAAGCACAAGAGGCACGGCATGAACCTGCAGGCGCACGCCGACGCGCACGGGAACCTGCTCAAAAGGTCTCTGAAATACTAAGAGCTTGGATTCTTTCACGAAGTTCGCCGTCGGGCCCGATCCACTTGAAAGTGACCCTAGCTGGCAGACTCGTGCCGAAGCCGAGGTTTGCCGGGATCGTGCAGTGCTCTCCAGGCAGCAACTCGGATCCAATGAGGATCTCAATCTGATCTCGCCGCAATATATAAGGTTGGTCTGCCGCAATACCTTCGACTCGGACAGTTTGCGGACCAATGTTGGCGACCACCAACATCCCGATGCCACTACGTTCAACCAAGCGCCCCGTGAGCAATCCAGTCATGGGAACAGGTGAGCCACTCGACCGTTCTGGAATCCGCAATGATCCTGCAATTGCTTCCAAGTGCTCGCTCATTTTCCATTGGGCATCAGAGGCTTTGTCACGAGCGGTTTTGGAGTCTTTGGAAGCTGATCTACTTTGCATCAGTCCAATAAGGCTAATAACGAGTGCGAGAAGTGCGATCAGGGCAGATAGGAGGGCGGCATTATCGCTAAGCTGCTGGAGAAAGCCCATCGCAGAACCATAGCAGACTTGACGGGGCTGGCAGGGCGGTGCAGGCGGCTATCCGGGTGAGCGCCTCCACTTCAGCCACCGTGTCTGAACCTCGGGGCCCCCAAACCCGTTCAGGCGGCTCAACAGCTCGCAAGGTCGTCATCCACCCCTGCTGGGTGTGTACTCATGTGACTGTGCTGCAAGAATGTTCGTATGAGACCTCGCAAAGCCCTATGGTGGTCTTTCCGAGCCAACCTCATCTGTGGTCCAGCACCGTGGTCGCCGCCAGCACCTGGTGGGAGCGACGCCCGTGTCGCGGATGGAAGGACGGTGTAATGGCGAAGTCGAAGTCCCGCAAACCAAAGCGCTCGGACCGGCTCGTCCCTCACATCCGCGCGCATGAGCTTCAGCGCTCAATGAAGGGATCGTGCCGAGCGTACCTTCCATCGGACCCTGTCGCGCTTCTCGCACCGCGGCTTCCCTTGGCGTCGTGGGCGTGGAGGGCACCCGCTCGCAGCGATGGAGCTGCGCCTTCGCGGCTGGGGCCTGGGCCTTCAGCTGGCGCCGCCGACTCGATCGGGAAGGCGGCCCACCCCGATTGGAGGCTCCTGTGGAGCTCACCCAGTTCAATCTCCATCCCCACGACAGGATCAAACTAGAGCCTCTCAGCTCGCGCGGGGACTGACCGACGACCTCCCCTACGCGGCGATCGCCCGCCAGATCAACCGTCCTACATCGACGGTGACGCGCGAGGTGATGCGAAACGGCGGGCCGGGAGGCTACCGCCCGGATCTGGCCCACCTCGCCGCCGAACGCCGAACCCGCCAAGGCAAACGCACAGGGGCTCATCAGCAGGGAACGCGGCGAGGGTCGCCGCGAGCGCTACTTCGTCGACAGCGACGTCTGGTACCAGTCCACGATCGACAGCGCCCGCGGCACGGCCGAACTCGCAGACGTCGCCCGGCAGGGCGTCACCGTCCTCGGCCGCGACACGTCGGCCGGCGTCCGCCTGGAGAACATGGCCCGCTTCGGCGACCACATCAGCGAAGCCATCCAGCGCGCCGCAGAACAAGTCCGCGAACTCCTCCAAACCCGGCCCGCAACCGACCTGACGGACAACGCCACCACCGACTGAGAGGGGCCCGGCGGGAGATTGTCGCGCCGGGCCTATCTCATCGAGGAGCCCCCTGGTGCCGCTCCGGCCTTTACCGAACTTTCATGGTGCGGCGAGGTACAGGGCGGGTAGAAGAAAGCCAATCTCCGCTGCTGAGCTTGAGAACCCAAAGGTGGACAGCGCTCATCTACTCTGGTGCTGCAGCCAGAAGAAATGGGGCAAGCTGATGCCGGAAGTGCTGAGAGATCAGGAAACTCCTGGGGCTCCACGGTCAACGCCAAACGGAAGGGGCTTGCGTTCATGGTGGCGCAGGCGCTCTGAAGCGATGCGAACCACTATGGTCTCTGGTGTCATCGCCGTTGTCGTGGCCCTGGGAACCCTCACTGTTCCACCTCTCATCAAAGCACTCTCGGATGACCCGCCTGCGCCTGAAGTGCGGCTCGCGAGCGTGATTGTCCATGAACCCGACGGCGATGTGGCGTCTATGGAGTTCACGATCCATAACACCGGTAGCAGCCGTGGGATCGTGGAGGAAGCGGTCTTCACCGTAGAGGAGGTCATCACCGTGGTCCCCTGTGTCGGCGGCGGCATCGTTGAACTCTCGGCGGAGTATGACCTGCTACTTCCTTCGAGAGCCGAAAAAGGCGACCAGTTCACCGTACCCGTTAGTCAGCAGGTCGGTCCTGACGAAGCTGACCGTTTCGCTATCAACGCCCGCTTGGACCAAGCTGCCATGGGCTTTGAGACGTTGTTTCGGTTGGATGTTCAGCTGGCCGTTGACGGGCCGGCAGAAGATCTAGCCGTCGGGACCGTCATAGTCTCTCTGCCCCACTCACCAGCGAACAGTTCGTTGACCTACTGGGGTGGCGAGCATACCGAGATCAACTTGCAGTGGATGGAGAGTCAAGGGGAAGCCGCACAGGGCGTAAAGGAATGCATCGACGAAAACACACAGATCTTGCATGATTTCTTGAAGGCTCCTGGAGAGCGTCCGCCCTCGCTTGTACGCCTTTTCGACGAGCTCGACTTTTGATGTCACGGCCATCGAACAATGCGTCACGGCCTCAGCGCCGCCGGCGGCCGTGAGGCGGCAGTCGTGATCACTGTCGGCAAGCCCTCGAAGGAACTCGAGGAACCCCTCGATGGCGGCATCGTTGTCCCGGAAGTAAACCGAAATAGGTGCGGCGTGAACGTCACCGCGGATCGCTGTCGTCGGCGCTTTCGGCCTCGTCGTCTTCGACGCGTGACCGGGACGCTGCTAGAAAGTGACGAGCAGCGAGGCAAAGGAAGAGAACTATGGCGACACCAGCCGTGACCGTCCCGACGAGCTTCATTGGAGAAGCAGGCAACGTCACAAACACCGCCAGCAAGCCGACCACGAAGCCCATCATCGCTACCGATAGCGCGATCGTGGAAAGACTGGCGCCGTTTCGGACTGCATGCTCCGACAATCGGCGCTGACGCTCCCACGCAAGCTGGTGTTGTTCGATGAGTTCGGTCAGCAATTCGTTCGTTCGCTGCTGCTCGCGAGCCAGCGCGTGGACCTCATCATGCAAGGACCGCACCTGATTGCGAGTAACGAAAGGATTCACACAAGCACCTCGCGCTCTTGGGATTCACCGTATCCAGTTCGGAGGGCTGATCAACTGAATTCACACTCAAACACGTTGACCATTTCCACGTAGCCTGGGTCTTCTTCTTCCCCCCAGCCGGATTCCGGATTTCCAAAGAACCGGTCTTGGGCGCACGACATCGAGGTCATTCGAAACGGTGTGCCCCCGTTGTCGATCGTCACCGATCCCAATTCGCCGTCGACCTCGTAGTCGACTACCAGCCGATACTCGTACGCGCCACCGGGCAATTCGTGATCCAGCGTCACCTTGACCATGACCGCCTGCTTATCGCCAGGCGCCACGTTGATGACCTGCTCCTCGAAGAATGCACGATCGGTGGGGTATCCGGATTCCTCATCGATCGTGTAGGGGCCCTGATCCGGTGCGTTCAGCAGCAGATGCATCTGGTCAATCGGATCCCCACCGCACGGAGGAGGTTCAACAAACGTGCCACCTTCGATCGTTTCACGTTCGGAGATGATCTCGGCCCGGATGTCCTTGACGGTCACCTGCTGCGCCAGGTCGGTTTGGAGGGTGAAGAAGACACTCATGGTGCCTTCGAGGTACGCGCCCGCAGTCAGCATGGTTCCAACGAGTTCAGCGTTGTTCCGGTAGTACGGGAGGCTTTCGAGCATCACGTCAGCTTCGGCGCTCAAACTCTCGTCGAACACGAAGTTCCGGCAGTCATCGCCACCGCCGAGCTGCGTGACCGTTGCCAGCAGGACCTCCGTGTCCGCTGGCGAACTCTCACTTGAAGGTGCGGCTTCGATGGGGGTTGTCCCCGACGCCTCCGGTCGCACTTCGCCCTGCCTAAGCGCTCCGACGACGGCGGCGACCACGACAACGAGGACAAGCGCGGCCGCACTGACTACGAACACGGTAGTTCGACTCGGCATGCGCGGCTTCAACGCAGAGGCTTCGAAGGTACGCAAGACCGCTCACTTTCGTCGAAGGGACCCCTATCGTATTACGAGCCATAAACATCCGAAGTTCCTCGCTTCCGCGATCACAATCAATAATGGAACAGGCTCTGAAGCTGGTCTGGTCGACGCTCCGTGGGTCCTCGACTCACCGACTACGACAGATTCGCCCTCGATGGCGAGCGCCTTGGGCGAGCAAGGTCCCCTTTGGACCGATGGCATGCGCGTCAGAGGAACTGGAGTGGGTCGTCCTAGAGGGTGATGAGCACGGCCAGGGCCATGACGACCAGTGCGCCGAGCCCGCTGAAGAACCCGCCGGCCGCAGTGCTGCGGTTGGTGGCGAGGCCGGTGCGGGCCCGGTTGAGGCCGATGGCGCCGAATACGACCGCCAGTAGGCCGACTGGCCAGGTGAAGAGGTAGAGCATGGGCACCCACAGGAGCGCAAACGCGATCAACCCGAGGACGAGCGCGGTGATGCCGATGCCGTTCTCGGGGGGTCGATCGCCCTGGGGCGGAATGGGTGCGTCGGTGAAGGGGTCGAGCATGGCGGCGCGTCCGGATCTCTAGTACTGCTGCGACACTTGGCGTTACCGGTTGCGAGGCTTGCTCGTTCTCCAGTCATGGAGAGTGTGAATCTTGCTCGCTGGAGTGCGGAGTTTGAGGACTTGATGGGCCGGATCGGGCCACGGTACGTCCGCTCGGAGCCGCGGGGCCGGGTTCGTGACTACATCGCGGGGCTACTTTCGGGCATCGCTCGTAAGAACTCGTGGTGGCTGGCCGAGCACGCCGGGGAGGCCGGACCGGAGGGCATGCAGCGCCTGCTGCGCAAGGCCCGCTGCGACATCGACGGCATCCGCGATGACCTGGCAGGCTATGTCGCTGACCGGCTCGGCGAGTCCGACGGTGTTCTGATCCTGGACGAGACCGGGTTCGTCAAGAAGGGCCGAGCCTCGGTCGGAGTGGCCCGACAGTACTCAGGAACGGCGGGCAGAATCGAGAACTCGCAGATCGCTCTGTTCGCCGCCTACGCCTCCTCGCGTGGGCATGCCCTGGTCGACCGCGAGCTCTATCTGCCCAAAGAGTGGATCGACGACCCTGCTCGATGTGAGAGCGCGGGGGTCCGCTGAACGCGTCGCGGCGGGCACGCTCACGAAACCCCGGCCCAGACCGTGATCGAACGCGCCGAGTCGTCGGGGATGCCGTTCCGATGGGTGACCGCCGACGCGGCCTACGGATCGGCGAAGTACCTCAGAGTCTGGCTTGAGGAACGCGACCGGTTCAATGTGCTCGCGTTGCGTGGCAAGGACGACGTGGTCATCGGCTTCTCCCAGCAGCGCGCCCAGGCCGTCATCGCCGCTCTTCCCGCGAGAGCCTGGCAGCGACTCAGCGTCGGGGCCGGCTCGCATGGTCCACGCCGCTACGACTGGGCCCGGGTCCCGGTCCGTTTCCTGTGGCGGCCTGGCCGGGGCCACTGGCTCCTGGCCAGGCGCTCGATCTCGGACCCGACCCAGATCGCCTACTACATCTGCTACGGGCCCCGCCGCTCCAGCCTGACCGATCTGGCGTGGATCGCCGGGACTCGCTGGAAGGTCGAGGAGTGCTTCCAGCAGGCCAAGGACGTCTGCGGCCTTGACCAGTACCAGGCCAGGACTTGGCGGGCTTGGCATGCGCACATCACGTTCGCGATGATCGCCCACGCTCTGCTCGCGGCCAGCCGCGCTACGAGAGCACAAAAGGGGGTGTCTCGGATCCGGGAGAGGAGGGCATTCCGTTGACCGTCCCCGAACTCCGGCGACTGTTCTACGCGCTTGTCCTTGCGCCCCAACCGGATAACGAGCGAATGCTTGCCTGGTCACGGTGGAGGCGACGAAAACAGCACCAGGCCAGAGAAAGCCACTATCGAAGGCGTCGTCTCGCGGCACTAGCATGACAGCCTATGGACCAGCAGACGCGAATCGCGAGGATTCGCAGCGTCGTCGACTCGGTGCCCTGGAAGAACTTCCCTGACCCACTTGGCGCCGCCGTCGATCTGAGCGAGCCCTTGCTGCGGATCGCGTTGGACCGGCGGCTCCCTCAGGAAGAGCGGTACTACTGCTCTGGACTCGTCAACCACATCTGCCTGCAGGGCACCATGAGCGAGCTAACCCTGCCGACGGTCCGCACCGTCAACCGCCTCCTTGCGATGGACTTGGCGGTCAAGCCCGACCTGCTTTATGAACTACTCGAGGTGCTCACTTCATCCCGGACTGAACTCGAGATGACCGATCCCGAGACCGGCGAACGGGTGACCATGTGGCAAGCGGTGTTCCGTGAGCTGTACGAACACAAGGATCTCTACCTCCGCGACCTCCAGCAAACAACCCCGTCGGCAAGCCCTGCGCTGCTTGACCTGCTCTGGTTTCTCGCACCGAAGTACCCGGACATCATCGACCAGTCCACCGCCAGGGCCGGGGCGCTTGACGGCGCCGAGCGCAAGGCCCTCGAAGCCAAGATCGAAGCGATGCGCGAAGCGGTCGACGAAGACCAGACGGATCATGACTCCCGATACGACCTCGAACCCTAAGCCCGCAGCCGCAACTGCTGAGTCCTCAAGTCAAGTGTCGCAGCAGTACTAGAAGCCGAGGCGGCCGCGGACCGGGGCCGGGGTCGAGTTCGACGTGGCTGACGGCGTGCATCTGTGCGAGGGCGGCGCAGCCTCGATTTCGCGGAGCAAGACGGGGCTCGATTGGATCTCATCCAAGGTGAGCGAGCTCCGGTATGACTCCGAAATCTGCCGCGGCAGGCCAGGCTTTGAGGAGCCGGTAGCGATCGGGTTCATCGAGAATGAACGCGACGCTGTACCTAAGCGATGTCCCGGAAGCTTGGGGTCGGTCAGTCCGCATCCGTGTCGGTGCCTCTGGCGCCGGCGGAGCGAAGGGACTGACCTAGAGATCCGGTGAGGATACGGGGGTGGCGACGCCACCACCACATGTCGTGGTCGGGCAGTTTGTGGAACTGGTCGAGTGCCAGACCATCGTCATCGATCGTCGCCGCGCGGAAGCGGTCATCGAGGGTCTTGATCTGCGGAGTCCAGCGTCGGACGACATCATCGTGCAACAGGATCCATGCCTCGTGGAGCCAGTTTCGGCAGTAGAGGTCGTTGGCGTACTCGTAGATGTCGTCGCCGTAGCCGCGTTCGACGTCGGCCACCAGGTGCGCCCACCGATTGACCCGCTCGGCAACGGTGAATGCTGTCCGCCAGCCACGCCGATGGAGCAGCTCGCCGACCTCGGCTTCGTCGAAAGTACTCACCGAGGAAGGGTCGCACGTTGATGACGCTGCGATCGAGGTGCCCGTAGGAGCCCGCACGCTTCACGATCGGGTTCAACTGGACCGGCTCGGATGCTGTTGGAACACAAGGGATCATAGGCGAGTGGCAAGTGTGATCAGTGCGGCGGACGAGACGATGATCGAGCTGTTCAGCGGCCTGCCGGCCCGGCAGTTCGCCAAGCTCTTGCGGCAGTTGCGATCCGAGGGCGCCGAGCCCGCCCTCAAGGGCCGTCCCTGGGGACTTGCCTTCGAAGACCGGGTCCTGCTGGTCGCCGCGTACTGGCGCACCAACCTGACCATGCGCCAGCTCGCGGCGCTGTTCGGGACTTCAAAGTCCGCCGCGGATCGGATCATCGACGACCTGGCACCGAAACTCGCGCTTCGGCCCCGACAGCGCTTCGCGCCCGAGACCGTCCTCATCGTTGACGGCACCCTGGTCCCCACCAGGGACCACGCCGTAGCGGCTAAGTCGAAGAACTACCGATACTCCACGAACCATCAGGTCGTGATTCACGCCGACACCCAGCTCGTGGTCACCGTCGGGACGCCGCTACCGGGTAACCGGAACGACTCGATCGCCTTCGCCGCTTCCGGTATCGACCACGCCACGCGCACCGCGACCGTGATCGCTGATGGCGGCTACCCGGGAACCAGGGCGGTCATTCCGCACCGGCGCAAATCCAAGGACGAACCACTGGTCGGGTGGAAGGAAGAGCACAACGCGTCGCACCGGCATGTCCGCGCCCGGATCGAGCACACGTTCGCGAAGTTGAAAGTCTGGAAAGTCCTGCGCGACTGCCGCCTCCGTGGCGAGGGCTCCGCCGAGGCAATGGCCGGCATCGCCCGCCTCCACAACCTCACCCTTACAGGCTGACACCCGCGAAACCGCCGCGCCTGGGCGCACCCACGAGCAACTAACGGGACATCGCT
>NZ_JAUEMJ010000012.1 GCF_030403505.1 Glycomyces tritici
CGGAGTGGCAACAGAAGTTTTCCGCCTGTGGATAACCCACCGCAAAATCAGTGTTATTGCAGGTAGGAAGCCTGTGGATAACTTTGGGGAATTCAGGCGATCTGCTTGGCGCTGAAGGCGGTCGTCAGGAGCTTCACGGCCTGCTCCTCGCTCGTGCCGAAGCCGCCCGGGGCGACGGGGTCGTCAGGGCTCGGCTCGTCGAAGTCGTCCGCAGGAGGCTCCTCGAAGGACTCCGCGGCCGGCGGCGGGGCCTGGCGGGACGGGGCGCCCTGCTGCCGAGCGCTCTGCGCCTGGCCGTTCGACGAGCCCGCAGGCGCGGGGCGGCTCGGCGCCGGGCTAGGCGCCGGTCCCGTTCCCGCTTTTGGGAGGCTCCCGGCCTCCCCCACTTCGCACCGGATCTTCCAGTTGCCGCCGAGGACGTCGTTGAGAACCCCCACGACGATCCCGTACGCGGGCTCCTTCTGCAGGTTCTCCGCATGGAAGGAGTGCTTGAAGGCGAGCACCACTTCGTTGTCCGTGGCGTCGGCGATCGTCGCATCCTGCAGCAGCGCCGCAGTGGTGCGCTTCTTGTCCTTGACCGCCATCATGATCCGGTCCCACTGGCGCCGGATCGAAGCGGCTGAGGCCCCACCGGACTCGGCGACCGGCGCGTACGCCGGAGCCGCCGGCTCGGCGGCCGGGACGGGCTCGGCGTCGGCCCAGTCGTCAGCGGGCGCCGCGGGCTCGGGCACCGGCGGGCTCGCCTGCGGGGCTTCGTCTTCCCAGGGCGGCACGGCGACCGGAGCGGCCGGCACTGCGGCCGTCTCCTCTGCGGGCGGCGGCGGGACCGGTGCCGGAGTCGCGGCAGGGACGGGAGCAGCGGGCTCGGCGGTCTTCGCCAGCGCGGCGCGTGCCGCGGCGGCGCCGCCGGTCGGGATTTCGCGCGCCGGCGCCGCGAAGGCGGCTCCGGCGGCGCGCTGCTCGAGGGTTTCGAGGCGCTGGGTGAGTCCGGCCATGGATTCGTCGGAGCCGGGCAGGATGGCGCGGACGCAGGCGAGTTCGAGGAGGAGGCGGGGGGCGGTGGCGCCGCGCATGCTGGCGAGTCCGGCGGCGATGACCTCGGCCATGCGGGTGATGGTGGAGGTGCCCATGCGGGTGGCCTGGCTGGTCATCTTGGCGAGCTGGTCGGCGGGGGCGTCGACGAGGCCGGAGGAGCCCGCGTCGGGGACCTGGTGGAGGACGATGAGGTCGCGGAGGCGTTCGAGGAGGTCGCCGGCGAAGCGGCGGGGGTCGTGGCCGCCTTCGACGACGCGTTCGACGACTTCCATGACGGCGCGGCCGTCGGCGGCGGCGAAGGCTTCGCACATTTCGTCGAGGAGTCCGGCGTCGGTGACGCCGAGGAGTCCGGCGGCGCGTTCGTAGGTGACGCCTTCGGGTCCGGCGCCGGCGATGAGCTGGTCGAGGACGGAGAGGGTGTCGCGGGCGGAGCCGCCGCCGGAGCGGACGACGAGGGGGAGGACGTCGTCGGCGACGACGGCGCCTTCTTCGTCGCAGAGCCTGCGGCAGAGTTCGCGCATCGCGGGCGGGGCGATGAGGCGGAAGGGGTAGTGGTGGGTGCGGGAGCGGATGGTGGGGAGGACCTTGTCCGGCTCGGTGGTGGCGAAGATGAAGAGGACGTATTCGGGGGGTTCTTCGACGAGTTTGAGGAGGGCGTTGAAGCCTGCGGCGGTGACCATGTGGGCTTCGTCGATGATGTAGATCTTGAAGCGGGAGTCGACGGGGGCGAAGACGGCGCGTTCGCGCAGTTCGCGGGCGTCGTCGACGCCGCCGTGGCTGGCGGCGTCGATCTCGATGACGTCGACGGAGCCGTGGCCGTCTGCGGCGAGGGCGCGGCAGGAGCGGCATTCGCCGCAGGGTTCGGGGGTGGGGCCCTGGGCGCAGTTGAGGGAGCGGGCGAGGATGCGGGCGGAGGAGGTCTTGCCGCAGCCGCGGGGGCCTGAGAAGAGGTAGGCGTGGTTGAGGCGCCCGGCGCGGATGGCGTTGATGAGCGGTTCGGTGACGTGCTCTTGGCCGACGACCTCTGCGAAGGTCTGCGGCCGGTATTTGCGGTACAGCGCGAGTGCCACGTCTTCCTCCTGCTGGCCGGGGCTCTTCCGTTCCTGCCAGGGTACGGCCTGGCTCTGACATATGGCGGCGCGACCGGTGGAGTTGGTGCGGGCGGCACAGCAGGGGCCGCGGCGTGTCGGGTGGTGTCGGTATCTCGTTGTTTTCGGGCGTTCTCGGGGGTGGCTTCGCTCACGTGTAAGCGGTATCCTCTAACGATACCGACGCATTTAAACGTTTCAATGTAAGGAGTTCCCCCTTGCGCACTCCCGCTCCATCCCGCGCCAGACTGGCGCGCTGGTTCGCCGCGGTGACCGTCGCCGTCTGCACGGCCGCGGGCCTCACCGCCCTCACGGCCGCTCCGGCGTCCGCCGTCGAGACCAACGTCTGGTACCGGATCGTCAACGACCAGACCGGCCTCGCCGTCAGCATCGAAGGCGGCTCCACCACCGCGGGCGCGAAAGCCGTCCTCGCCACCACGTCGAACGCGACCAGCCAGCAGTTCCGCTTCGTCGACTCCGGCAGCGGCTACTACCGGATCCAGGCCCGGCACTCGAATCAGGTACTCGACGTCTACGCCAAGTCCACCGCCAACGGCGCCGACATCGTCCAGTGGGCCGACAACAACGGCACCAACCAGCAGTGGCAGGTCAACAACCAGTCCGACGGCAGCGTCGAACTCGTGAACCGCAACTCGGGCAAGGCCCTCGACAACTGGGAGGGGGCGACCACCGCGGGCAGCCGCGTCTCGCAGTACACCCGCAACAACCTCGAGACGCAGCACTGGAAGCTCGTGCCGGTCGAGACGGGCGGCACCTCCGGGAACGGCTCCCTCACCGACCCGAACGTCCAGTTCTACGGGCGCTGGGACAAGGACAACGCCACCTGGTACCAGATGGGCTGGGCCGGCGGGTACGTCGAGACCGCCTTCACCGGCTCCTCGATCGGCGTGAAGCTGCGCAACACCATCGACATGTGGTACTCGATCGACGGCGGCAACGAGACCTGGATGCGGAACGTCTCCGGGAACGTGACCGTCAGGAGCGGCCTCAGCGGCACCCACACGATCCGCATCGGCTTCCGCGAGCGGGCCGGCTCCTACACCGGCGACCCGTCCTTCGGCGGGTTCATCCTCGGCTCGGGCGGCGCGACCAGCGCGACCGTGCGGCCCGACAAGCACATCGAGTTCATCGGCGACTCCATCACCGTCGGCTCGCCGAACGCGAACCGTCCCTTCTCGACCTACGCGTGGAACTCGGCCGAAGCGGTCGGCGCCTCCCACATGCAGGTCGCCGAAGGCGGCGCGTGCGTCTCGACCACCGACTGCCGCGGCATGGTCGACTGGTTCCTGCGCACCACCAACCAGGACGCGAACGACATGTGGGAGTTCAACACCTACGAGACCGACGTGGTCGTCATCAACCTGGGCACCAACAACAAGGTGTCCGCGGCGCAGTTCCAGGCCGACTACATCCTGCTGCTGCAGCGGGTCCGTCAGTCGTACCCGAACGCGGAGATCCTCGCGATGGGCGTCTTCCGCGAACGCCTGCTCACGGAGGTGCAGAACGCCGTCGCCAACCGCAACAACGCCGGTGACTCGAAGGTCCACTACGTCGACACCCGCGGCTGGGTGAATGCGTCCACCGACACCAGCGACAACGTGCATCCGCACGACGCCGGCCACGCGAAGATCGCCGGCCTGCTGACGCCGATCCTGCGCCAGTACCTGTAAGCGCAACGCGGCGGCCGCCCCTGGTATCGGCGGCCGCCGCACCCAGAGGCGGTGCCCCCACCGGCCCCCGCCTCTCCCTATTGGGTCGAGAGGGCCTCCGTCGGCGAGAGCCGGGACGCCCGGATCGCCGGGTAGAGCCCCGCGACCGCGCCGATGAAGAGCGTCGCGCCGACACCGCCCGCACTCGCCCAGTACGGCACCACCGCAGGCCAGCCCTGCGAGGACGCGTACCCGACCGTCACCACGGTCCCGATGAGCACCCCGCCCAGGCCGCCCAGGGCACTGAGCAGCAGCGACTCCGCGAGGAACTGCACCCGCACCTGGCCGCGCGTCGCCCCCAGCGACCTGCGCAGCCCGATCTCACTGCGCCGCTCCAGCACCGAGATCACCATCGTGTTCGCGACCCCGACCCCGCCGACGAGCAGCGCCACCGCGCCGAGCCCCAGCAGCATCCCGGTGAACGCCGAGTCCACCGCCTGCTGCGCCTCGAGCGCGTCAGAGGGCCGCGACACCGACATCTCATCGGGCGCCGACGGATCGGCCGTCGCCGCGAGCACGTTCGCCACATCGAGCACATAAGCGTCCTCAGCGCGGGTGTACACCGTGGTCGCGTGCCCGTCGAACGCGAGGTACGCCGCAGCGGACTCCCAGCCGATGAGCGCCGTCAGGTTCAGCTCCGGCGCGAGCGCCACCGGCTCCAGCACGCCCACCACCGAGAACCACTGCCCGCCGATGTAGACGTCCACGCCGGCGCCGGTGACCCCCAGCTGCTCGGCGGCGCTCGAGCCGAGCACCACCGCCGGGTACTGCGCCGTGGCCTCGTTGAGCCACACGCCGTCCGCGAGCGCCGCACCCACCGTGTCGAGCAGGTTGAGCTCGGCCGCCTGCACGGTCATGCCGCCGCTCTGCGACTCCGGAATCCGGTCCGACCGGTACACGTTCACGTCCGGCACCACCCCGGTCGCCGCGACCTGCGTGACCGGCGTGATCCGGCCGATCATCGACACCGCCTCGTACGGCAGCACCCCGACCTCGCCGCTCATCATCGACGTGCCCGGCGAGACCGTGAGCAGGTTCGTGCCGAGCGCCGCGAGCTGCCGGTCGAGCTCGGCCCGGCTCGACGACGAGATCCCGACGACCGCGATCATCGCCGCGATCCCGATCGCGATGCCCAACGCGGACAACCACGCCCGCAGCGGCCGCGTGCGCAGGCCGGTGGCCCCCACCCGCAGCACGTCCCCCGGGTGCATCCGAGCCGACCGCAGCGACTTCGCGGAAGGCTCCGCCGGACCGGACGACCGCAGCGACCGCATCCGGCGAGCGCCCTTCGGCCGCCTCCCCGGCGGTGGCGGCCCGGCGTCCGGCACCGGGGCCGTGCCCGAACCGGGCGGCGACGCCGAAGCGGCGGCCTGCGGGGGTTCGAGCGGGCCTCCTTGCGCGGTTCCCGGCTGCGGTCGCGAAGGCGCACTTGCCGGTCGCGTCGGCGTCGATGCCTGCTCGACGCCCGGCGCCGGTTCGAGCGGACCGCCTTGCGGCGCGCTGCTCGGCTGCGGACGCGAGGACCCGCTGGCCGAACGCCACGAGGCCGCCTCGTCCGCGTCCGGTGCCGGCGGTTCGTTCCCCGAAGGCCCGGTAGGCGTTCGCGGTCCGAGTCGGCCTCCCGCCGCATTGGTTCCGTCGACGTTCGGTGCCGGCGGTTCGTTCCCCGAAGGCCCGGTAGGCGTTCGCGGTCCGAGTCGGCCTCCCGCCGCATCGGCCCCGTCGGCGTTCGGTGTCGGCGGCGCGGGGATCGGCGGCGGCCAGCCGCCCGGGAGCGGCTCCTCGCCGCGGCCCGGACCGGTTGAGGGCGTTGGCATTCAGACCACCTCTCCGTCGCGCATCGCGACCTGCCGCGGCAGCGACCGCGCGATGTCCTGGTCGTGCGTGATGACCACGACGGTGGTCCCGGCCGCGTGCAGCTCGTGCAGCAGCGCCATCACCCCGGCCCCGGACACCGAGTCGAGGTTGCCCGTCGGCTCGTCCGCGAGCAGCACCGCCGGCTCCCCGACGATCGCCCGCGCCACCGCCACCCGCTGCCGCTCGCCACCGGACAGCTCGTTCGGCAAGTGGTCCAAGCGGTGCGCGAGCCCGACCTTCTCCAAGGCCGCGGCGGCACGCGCCCGCCGGTCCGGACCGCGCCGCCCCGAATAGAGCAGCCCGTCCGCGACGTTGTCGAGCACCTGCTGGCCCACCGCAAGGTGGAACTGCTGGAACACGAACCCGATCCTGGTGGCACGCAGCGCGGACAGCTGCTTGTCGCGCAGCCGCGCCACATCGAACCCGTCGATGCGGACCGTGCCCTCGCTGGGCCGGTCGAGCGTGCCGATGAGATGCAGCATCGTCGACTTGCCCGAACCCGAGGGGCCGACGATCGCGCACATCTCCCCCGCCTCGATCCGCAGGGAGACGCCGCGCAGCGCCCGCACCCCGCCCGGATACGTCTTGGAGACCCCGTCGAGCTCCACCACCGGCCGCGGCCCCGCCGGCGTCTCGGCCTCCGCAGGGGCCTGCGCGAGGGTGCTCATGAGGGCACCACCACGGCCATGCCCGCTTCGAGGCCCTCGCCGCTCACTTCCACCGACCCGTCGGCGAACAGGCCCGTGTCGACCGCGATCACCTCAGTGGTGTCGCCGTGGGCGATCTCCAGGCCGTACCCGCCGGCGCCGAGGCCCAGCAGGGCCTCCACCGGAACGGTGAGCACGTCCTCGGCCGTGTCCCCGGCGAACCCGATGTCGACCGCGGCCTGGTCGAGCCCGTCGAACACCGCCGGGTCGTCCGCGGCCACCGTCACCTCCAGGTACGTGGTGCTCTCGGTGCCGCTCTGCGTGTCCTCCTCGCTCACCAGCGACTCGGAGTCGGCGATCGTCCCGGTCGCCTCGGTGCCGTCAGGGAGGGTGATCGCGACGGCCTCGCCGACCGTGACCAGCTCCTGGTCCTCCAGGTCGACCTCCACCGTCACGACCTTGTCGAGGCCCGTGTAGTCGAGCACCGGCGCGCCCGGCTGGGCCGGGTCGCCCAGCTCGACGCCGACCGTATCCACCCGCACCTCCCCAGGGGCGTAAGCGATCTGACCCAGATCGACGACACCGGTCTCCGGCAGGCCCAGGTCATCCTGCCACTCCTCCACCGCCTCCGCGGTCGCGTCCGTGTACTCGTCGTCCACGGTGAACCCGTCATAGCCGAGCTTCGACAGGTTCTCCTCGAACTGCTGCACGTCGGCGCCCTCGGCGCCCGGCGTCAGCGACCGGTACGCCGGGAGCGACCCGTACAGGAGGGTCACCGGCTGGTCGTCCACCGCGTACAGCTCACCGCCGCGCTCGATCACGTCGCCCGCCTTCGGCAGCGCCGTGAACGTGCCGCCCCGCAGGCAGTCGAGACCGATCACGTCCCCGAAGCCGAGATCGCCGGAGGCCGTCACGGTCTCGGTGAGCGTCTGCTGCACGACCTCGGCGGTCGCCGGGGTCTCCTGCGACGCTCCGGCCTCGGCCTCCTCGAAGAACACCCGAGGATCGAAGCCGAGAGCGGCCGCGGCGGCCCCGGCGGCGGCCACCGCCACGGCGGTCACGGCGACCGCCTTCCCGACGGCGCCCCTGCGGCGCTCGCGGGTCATCACTCGTCCTCGCTAGGACGCTCGGGGCGCAGGTCCGCGCACGCCTCGTCGGCCGCCTGGAACTCCTCGCTCTGCGGGTCGAAGCCCTGTTCGCCGTTCATCATGATGCCGCCGTTCGGCTGCGGGTCCGGGAACTCGGTGATGCCGTTCTCACGCATGCACTCCGAGTAGTCCAGCAGTGCCTCGTAGATCTCCGGGTCGAGCGTCTCGCCCTCACCCGGGCCGGGCATCAGGTCCTCGCAGGCCTCCTCGGCGGCCTTGAAGTCCTCGTCCTGCGGGTCCATGCCCTCGGGCAGGGACAGGCCCACGCCGTTCTCGCCGTTGCGCTCCGGGTCCGGGAACTCCGTGATCCCGTTCTCGCGCATGCACTCCGAATAGGCCAGCGCCTGCTCGAAGCCGTCCAGCTCCTCGCCGCCGCCGGCGTCCTCGCTCGCGGACTCGGAAGCGGTGGTGTCGACGCTGGCCACGCCCCCGTCGCCGTCGTCGTCGCTGCAGGCCGCGACCGTCAGGGCCGTCAGGCCCAAGAGGAGTGCGATCGTGTATCGCCGCATGAAAGCTCGTCCTTTCTCCGCCAGGGAGGTCCCGGCGCAGCACCAGTACAGTCGCGGCGGCGTTGCCCGGCCGTAAGCCGAAACGGCAATGCCGCGGCAACGCGGGGCGGGCCATGATGGAGGGCATGAGAATCCTGGTGGTGGAGGACGAGCCGCTGCTCGCCGATGCCGTGGCCGAGTGGCTGCGCGGAGAGTCGCATGCGGTGGACATCGCGTTCGACGGTGCGGCGGCGCTCGAGCGGTTCGGCGTCAACGACTACGACGTGGTCGTCCTCGACCGGGACCTGCCGGGGGTGCACGGCGACCAGGTGTGCCGGGCGATCGCCGCCGAGCACGGGGACACGCGGGTGCTGATGCTCACGGCCGCGTCCGACATCGACGACCGGGTCACCGGGCTCTCGCTCGGCGCGGACGACTACTTGCCGAAGCCGTTCGCGTTCCGGGAGCTGGCGGCGCGTGTGGCGGCGCTGGGGCGGCGGGCCCGGCCGGCGGCGCCGCCGGTGCTCGAGCGGGCCGGGATCACCCTCGACACGCATCTGCACCAGGTGTTCCGTGACGGCCGGTACGTGCCGTTGTCGCGCAAGGAGTTCGCGGTCCTCACCGAGCTGCTGCGGGCGGGCGGCGCGCCCGTCTCGGCCGAGCAGCTGCTCGAGAAGGCCTGGGACGAGCACACCGACCCGTTCACGCAGGCGGTGCGGATGACCATCCTCAAGCTCAGGCGCAAGCTCGGCGACCCGCCGGTGGTCCTGACCGAACCCGGAGTGGGGTACTACCTGCAATGAAGCGCCGCATCCGACTCACGCTCCGGGCCCGCCTGACCCTCGTCTACGGCGGGCTGTTCCTCGCCGGCGGGGCGCTGCTCCTGGTCCTCACCTACAGCCTCGTCGAGCAGGGCATCCCCGATGAGGGGGCGATCATCCGCAGCTTCAACTCCTCCGGGGAGGAGGTCGCGCCGCCCGAGACCGAGGTGCTGACGGAGGACCAGCACCTGCGGCTCATCGCCACGAACGAGGTGTGGGCCGAGGCGCTGGACGCGATCCGCAACCAAGGGCCGCTGGCGCTGCTGCTGGTAGGGCTCGGGACGATCGCGATCGGCTGGCTCGTGGCGGGGCGGATGCTGCGGCCCCTGCAGCGGGTGACCGACACGGCGGCGCAGATCGCGGAGGCCCCGGCTGCGGACCGGGGCCTGCACCAGCGGATCAAGGTGAGCGGTCCGCGCGATGAGCTGCGGGAGCTCTCGGAGACGTTCAACCGGATGCTGGAGCGGCTCGACCAGTCCTTCGACGGGCAGCGTGCGTTCATCTCCAACGCCTCCCATGAGCTGCGGACGCCGCTGACGGTGACGCGGGCGCTGCTGGAGGTGGCGGTGCACCGGCAGGACGCGTCCGCGGAGGTGCGGCTGCTGGGCGAGACCCTGCTGGAGGTGAACGCGCGGCACGAGCGGCTCATCGAGGGCCTGCTGCTGCTCATGCGCTCGGACCGCGAGCTGGCCGAGCGGTCGTACGTGGACCTGTCGGACGTGGCCGAGTACGTGGTGGCGCAGACCCCGGCGGGCGGGGTCGCGGTGGCGACCCGCTGCGAGGAGGCGCCGACCATGGGCGAGCCGGTGCTGCTGGAGCGCCTGGCGCAGAACCTCGTGGAGAACGCGATCCGGTACAACGCGCCGGAGGGCGGATGGATGCGCGTGGCGACCCGCCGCGAGGGCGCCTTCGCGGTCCTGGAGGTCGTCAACGCGGGCCCGGTGGTGCCCGTGTTCGAGGTGGAGGGCCTGTTCGAGCCGTTCCGGCGCCTGGGCACCGAGCGGCTCGCCACGGCCTCCAAGGGGGCCGGGCTCGGCCTGTCCATCGTCAGGGCGGTCGCGAAGGCCCACGGCGGCGAGGTCACCGCGGCGGCCCGCGCCGAGGGGGGCTTGGCGGTCACGGTGCGGCTGCCTGCCGCGGGCGACTGACCGGGGAAACGAGAAAAGACCCCGGGAAACCGGGGTCTTTCTGCTGGAGCCGCCTAACGGAATCGAACCGTTGACCTATTCATTACGAGTGAATCGCTCTACCGACTGAGCTAAGGCGGCGGGGTCCCTCACGCACCCGACAGAGCCCGCTTATCCTTGCTGCCTTCCGGCCCTGGGGAGGTTCACAAGATGACGCCGCATGAGGGACGGGCGAAAGTCTACCCCACGCCTCCGCCGCCACCGAACCGGGAGCGCCCCGACGGGGCCCGATGCAGCGCAGGTCACCTCGTTCAACCCGGTTGGAAGTCGCCGGAGGCATCCGGTAAGGTCTTCCGCGGAGGATTCGCATAGTGGCCTAGTGCGCACGCTTGGAAAGCGTGTTGGGTTAACGCCCTCAGGGGTTCGAATCCCCTATCCTCCGCCAGTGGCGAGAAGAGAGAAGCCGGAGCAGCCGCTCCGGCTTTTTTCATGCCCTCCGCGCGCCCGGGCCACGGGTGCTCCGGACGCCGTCGGGCACCGAACCGGCTCGACCCGGACGCGGCGCCGAGTACGCCTGCCCGGCCGCCGCCGGCTCGCGGCGGCACGGCACGACGAAGGGGCGGGACCTCGCGGTCCCGCCCCTGTTCGCTCGATCGGCCTCCGCGGTTAAGCGGCGCCGCCCTGGCCCACCTGGCCGCCGCGCGGCCCGGCTCCCGGGCTCTTCGGCGGCATCGTGCCGGTACCGGCTCCCGGGCTCTTGGGAGCCCGCTCGCCGGCCAGCTCGGCCGGAGGCGTGTCCGGGACGCTCGCGGGCTTGTCGGCGCCCCTGAACGTCAGGTTCGTCTTCTCGACGTCCTTCGGGTCGCCGTCGACGTCCACGATCACGATCTGACCGGGGGTGAACTCGTTGAAGAGGATCTTCTCCGAGAGCGTGTCCTCGATCTCGCGCTGGATCGTGCGGCGCAGCGGCCGCGCACCCATGACCGGGTCGTAGCCCTTGTGCCCCAGGTACAGCTTCGCGGCGTCCGTCAGCTCCAGGGCCATGTCGCGGTTCGCGAGCTGGTCCTCGATGCGCTTGACCATGAGGTCGACGATCGCGACGATCGCGTCCTGCGAGTGCTTCGGGAACACGATCGTGTCGTCGATGCGGTTCAGGAACTCGGGGCGGAAGTGGTTCTTCAGCTCCTCCGAGACCTTCTCCTTCATCCGGTCGTAGTCGCCGCCCTCGGACGCGTCCGACTGGAAGCCCAGCGAGACGGCCTTGCCGACGTCCTTCGTGCCGAGGTTGGTGGTCAGGATGATCACCGTGTTCTTGAAGTCCACGATGCGGCCCTGGCCGTCGGTCAGGCGACCGTCCTCCAGGATCTGCAGGAGCGTGTTGAACACGTCCGGGTGGGCCTTCTCGATCTCGTCGAACAGGACCACCGAGAACGGCTTGCGGCGCACCTTCTCGGTGAGCTGCCCGCCCTCGTCGTACCCGACGTACCCGGGAGGCGCACCGACCAGGCGCGACACCGTGTACCGGTCGTGGAACTCGGACATGTCGAGCTGGATCAGCGAGTCCTCGGAGCCGAACAGGAACTCCGCGAGCGCCTTCGCCAGCTCGGTCTTACCCACACCGGACGGGCCGGCGAAGATGAACGAACCGGACGGGCGCTTGGGGTCCTTGAGCCCGGCGCGGGTACGGCGGATCGCCTTCGAGACGGCCTTGACGGCGTCCTCCTGGCCGATGATCCGCTTGTGGATCTCCTCCTCCATCTTCAGCAGACGGGAGGTCTCCTCCTCGGTGAGCTTGTAGACCGGGATGCCGGTCCAGTTCGCGAGGACCTCGGAGATCATCTCCTCGTCGACCTCGGTGACCTGGTCGAGGTCGCCGGCCTTCCACTCCTGCTCGCGCTTGGCGCGCTTCTCGTGGAGGCGCTTCTCGGTGTCGCGCAGGCGCGCGGCGGCCTCGAAGTCCTGGGCGTCGATCGCCGACTCCTTCTGGCGGCGCGTCTCCGCGATCTCCTCGTCGATCTCGCGGAGGTCCGGCGGTGCGGTCATCCGGCGGATGCGCATTCTCGCGCCCGCCTCGTCGATGAGGTCGATGGCCTTGTCGGGCAGGAACCGGTCCGAGATGTACCGGTCCGCGAGCGTCGCGGCCTGCACCAGGGCGCCGTCCGTGATGGACACGCGGTGGTGGGCCTCGTAGCGGTCCCGCAGGCCCTTGAGGATCTCGATGGTGTGCGCCAACGACGGCTCGGCCACCTGGATCGGCTGGAAGCGTCGTTCCAGGGCGGCGTCCTTCTCGAGGTACTTGCGGTACTCGTCGAGCGTGGTCGCGCCGATGGTCTGCAGCTCGCCGCGGGCCAGCATGGGCTTGAGGATCGAGGCCGCGTCGATCGCGCCCTCGGCGGCCCCCGCACCGACGAGCGTGTGGATCTCGTCGATGAACAGGATGATGTCGCCGCGGGTCTTGATCTCCTTGAGGACCTTCTTCAGCCGCTCTTCGAAGTCGCCGCGGTAGCGCGAACCGGCCACCAGGGCGCCCAGGTCGAGCGTGTACAGCTGCTTGTCCTTGAGGGTCTCGGGGACCTCGCCCTTGGTGATCGCCTGCGCGAGGCCCTCGACGGCGGCGGTCTTGCCGACGCCGGGCTCGCCGATGAGCACCGGGTTGTTCTTGGTGCGGCGGGAGAGGACCTGCATGACGCGCTCGATCTCGCGCTGGCGCCCGATCACGGGGTCGAGCTTGCCGTCGCGGGCGGCCTGCGTGAGGTTGCGGCCGAACTGGTCGAGCACGAGCGAACCGGACTGCTGCGCCTCCTGGGAGGTGCCGCCGGCCGTGGCGCCCGCGGGCTCCTTGCCCTGGTAGCCGGACAGGAGCTGGAGCACCTGCTGGCGGACGCGGTTGAGGTCCGCGCCGAGCTTGATGAGGACCTGGGCGGCGACGCCCTCGCCCTCGCGGATCAGGCCGAGCAGGATGTGCTCGGTCCCGATGTAGTTGTGGCCCAGCTGCAGCGCTTCGCGCAGGCTCAGCTCGAGCACCTTCTTCGCCCGCGGGGTGAAGGGGATGTGCCCGGACGGGGCCTGCTGGCCCTGGCCGATGATCTCCTCGACCTGCTGGCGGACGCCTTCCAAGGAAATGCCCAGGCTCTCCAGGGCCTTCGCCGCCACGCCCTCGCCCTCGTGGATGAGGCCGAGCAGGATGTGTTCCGTGCCGATGTAGTTGTGGTTGAGCATCCTGGCTTCTTCTTGAGCCAAGACGACCACGCGTCGGGCACGGTCCGTAAACCGTTCAAACATGCGCTTCTGCTCCTCGCGTCCGCCGCTACTTGTCGTCGTTACTGGTCGTGGCTTGCAAAACCCTGTGGGTACACCTTATCTCCCGGGTCCGCGGACGACGGGTGCCACGTGGGTGACAACAAGCGTGCCTCTTCGACCATTCCCGGTGATAACAGGTTCGCTGTGAGCGCAATACCCGTCCCGCGTCGCGGCAATCCAATGGTGCCCGACGGGTGTGACAGCCCGGCCGACTCCGCCGTCCCGAAGAACGGAACGGCACGGCCGTTCTCGGCCTCTGTTCGCAGCGTGCCCGCTATGGCGATGACGGCCCGCATCCTCATTTTGTTCGCTGCGCGCGAAAATACCCGCTCCCCGGGAGAGAGCGGGCATGGAAGTCGGTTCGCCGGGTGCCTGACTAGTTGTGCGCGGCGTTGTATTCCTCGACGATGGCCTGCGGGATGCGCCCGCGGGGAGAGACGCGCTTGCCGCTGCGCTCGGCCCACTCGCGGATGGCCTTGTTCTGCTCGCGGTCCACAGTCTGGCGACGCGGGGCGACGGCGCCGCGGACCGGGCCGCGGGGGGCGCCCAGGCTGTAACGGCCGAGTCGGGTGCCGGCCTCCTGGAACTTCTCCAAGGCATCGCGCAGTTCCTTGGCATGTCCCGCCGAGAGGTCGATCTCGTAGGCCTGCCCGTCGATAGCGAATTTGACGGTCTCCTCAGCCTTGCTGCCGTCGATATCGTCGATCAGGATGACCTGTGTCTTCTTCGCCATGGCAAATTCCTCTCGAACTGTAGCGACTACCGCTGCCGGGACAACCGTCTTGCTAGTGCCAGAGCATATACGAGTCCATTAGCGAAGGGAAAGAGGGTGGCCGCATCTATTTGTGAATGCGCCGCTACCGTCCAGGCCACGAGGCGACTTGAATGCGTCCAAGTCTCCCGGGTCCGGGCGAAAAGGGACCGCGCCCGAAGATCGCCCCTTGAATAAGGCGGCCTTCCGGCGCGGTTCCTTTGGCTTTGCTATTCGGGTTTCACCAGCGGGAAGAGGATGGTCTCTCGGATACCGAGTCCGGTGAGCGCCATAAGCAACCGGTCGATTCCCATGCCCATCCCGCACAGCGGCGGGAGGCCGTACTCCATCGCGCGCAGGAAGTCCTCGTCGACGCCCATCGCCTCGTCGTCGCCCTTCGCGGCCAGTCTGGCCTGCGCCTCCAGGCGCTCGCGCTGGATCACCGGGTCGATGAGCTCCGAATAGCCGGTGGCGAGTTCGAAGCCCCGGACGTACAGGTCCCATTTCTCGGTGAGCCCGGGAGTGGTGCGGTGACCGCGCGTGAGCGGCGAGGTCTCCTCGGGGTAGTCGAAGACGAAGGTCGGTGCCGTGATGTGGTCGGAGACCAGCAGCTCGAACAATTCCTCCGCGAGTTTCCCGGCTCCCCACTTGGGGTCGACCGCGAGTTCGACTTTCTCCGCGTAAACGCGCAGCGTCTCCAGCGGCGTGTCGACGGTCACGGTTTCTCCGAGTGCTTCGGAAAGGGACCCGAAGAGGGTGATCTCGGCCCACTCGCCGCCGAGATCGAACTCGGAGCCGTCCGCGAGAGCCACCGTCTCGGAGCCGAACACCGAGCGCGCCGCGCCTTGAATGAGCGACTTGGTGAGCCCGGCGATCGTGCGGTAGTCGCCGTAGGCCTGATAGGCCTCCAGCATCGCGAACTCCGGCGAATGCGACGAGTCGGCGCCCTCGTTGCGGAAGTTCCGGTTGATCTCGAATACGCGGTCGATACCGCCGACGACGCACCTTTTCAGATAGAGCTCGGGGGCGATGCGCATGTACAGGTCCATGTCGTACGCGTTCATGTGCGTCACGAACGGCCGCGCGGTCGCCCCGCCCGGCTGCACCTGCATCATCGGCGTCTCGACCTCGACGAAGTCGCGGTCGTCGAGCTGCGAACGCAGCGAGCGCACGACCTTCGCCCGGTTGCGGGCGTTCGCGCGGGCCTCGGGCCGGACGATGAGGTCGACGTACCGCTGGCGCACGCGGGTCTCTTCGGCGAGCGGCTTGTGGGCCACCGGCAGCGGGCGCAGGGCCTTGCCGGTGATCTCGAAGGAGTCGGCCATGACCGACAGCTCGCCGCGCTTGGAGGTGACGACCTCGCCGGTGACGCCGATGTGGTCGCCGATGTCGGCCAGGCGCTTCCAGTCGGCGAGGCGCTCCTCGCCGATCTTGCCCTGGGAGAGCATCACCTGGAACTCGGTGCCGTCGCCGTCGCGCAGGCGCGCGAAGCAGAGCTTCCCGGCCGTGCGGACGAAGATCACCCGTCCGGTGGTGCCCACGGTGACGCCCGAGGACTCGCCGTCGGCGAGGCCCGCGAACTGCTCGCGCAGCTCGGCCAGCGTGTGGGTGCGCGGGTAGCCGAGCGCGTAGGGCTCCTTGCCTTCCGCGAGGAGGGCGGCGCGCTTGTCGCGCCGGATCTGCATCTGCTCGGGAAGGTCGTCGCCGCTGTCGGTGTTCTGCTCGTGCTCGGTCACGTCTTACAGGGTAAATGCCGCTCCTGCGCGGCGGCATGCGAGTTTCCCCCCGTCGCGCCGTGTCACACCGCCTCCGCGTCGCGGAGCGGGGCGGAACGGGGTGATGCGGCTATAGGGCAAGCCCCTTCCCACCCGCATCCACCTCCGACCAACCGAAGAAATGCGACGACTCTCCCACACGGGTCCGACATGCCCCCGAACGCGAACTTCGTTCGCGCCCCTTCGCGACCGGTGGGCGCCCGCTGGTCTGCCGCGATCGCCGCTCCGTCGCGCGGTCCGCCCGGGACCGGCCGCTCGGGTGAGTCGCCCAGTCGCCCAGGGCCCGGCGCTCAGGCGTGCCGACTAGTCGGCCAGGGACCCGCCGCTCAGCCGTGTCACCAGATCGGCCATGACGCGCCGCTCAGGCGTGTCGCCTAGTCGGCCAGGATCGGCCGTTCGATCGCGAACGCCGGGTAGCCGACGACGCGGTCGGGCCGGCCCACCGTGTCCGCCGACGTGGCGAGCGCGAGCTGGCGCGGGCGGCGGCCGGTGGCGTCGGCCCACGCGAGCGTGGCGCGCAGCGCGAAGACGCCGCACGCGTGGTGCGGGGCGATCTCGCGCGGGCGCAGGCTCCGGATGGCCTCGGCGGTCGCGGCGTCGATCCGCTCGGCGGTCGCCTGGTCGTGGAAGTGCGACAGGTCCGTGGAGCAGATGATGACCGAGTCCTCCCCGGCCTCCTCGCGGAGCGCACTGATGAGCCGCGCGCCGTCCGGGGACTGGCCCATGCCGAAGGCGACGGGCGTGATCTCGATGTCGGGCCCCAACGCCACCTGCAGGAACGGCAGCTGGACCTCCAGCGAGTGCTCGGCCTCGTGCGGGAGGCGCGAGGAGCCGACGACGCCCGTGGCGGCCACGTTGACCTCCCCGAGCGGGGTCTCCCAGCGCGCGTAGGGCGCGGCGGCGTGCCCGCGGAGCGGGTAGTGGTGGGAGGGGCCGACGAGGACCACGCGCTTGACGCGGCCGCGGTGGGCGGCGAGTCGGGCGTAGACCTCGGCGGCGACGGGCCCGGAGTAGCGGTGGCCGGCGTGCGGGGCGATGTAGGCGGCGGCGAGCGGTTCGCTCACCGGTCCGGCGGCGTCGATGAGCCGCTCGATGTCGGCGCGGAGCAGCCCGGGGTCGGCCGGGTAGAAGCGTCCGGCGACGGCAGCGGGCCGTACGGTGTCTGATTTGATCGAAGGCATCGCAGGTCTTCCGGTGGTGGTTCCTATGGTCGGTGTGAAGGCTCTGGTCGGTGAGCCGGAATGTGGTCTTGCGCCGGTGCTCGCCTGGTTGACGGCGGGGCGATGCGGATCGGTTGCCGCTTGGGACCCCAGTCTCCCGCCGGTCCGTCGAAAACTCCGGGAACGTTCGCGCCGCAACCGCCGCACTGTCCGCTATCCGACACTGCATACCGGTCAATTCGGTACCAATCACGCACGATGAGGGCTTGGCCACAACTGGAGCAGCTCGTGGTCTGGCCTTCGGGGTCGTGCACGTTGCCGGTGTAGACGTGCCGCAGGCCCGCTTCACGGGCGATCCGCCTGGCCCGGCGGAGTGTCGCGACCGGGGTCGGCGGCACGTCCCGCATCTTGAAGTCCGGGTGGAACGCGGTGAAGTGGAGCGGCACATCAGGTCCGAGGTGGTCGTGGATCCACGCGCATTCGGCGGCGATCTCCGCGTCGGAGTCGTTGTGCCCGGGAATGAGCAGTGTGGTGATCTCGGTCCACACGTCGGTCTCGTGCACCAGGTATTCGAGTGTGTCGAGGACGGTCCTCAGTGAAGCGAATGCGATCTTGCGGTAGAACTCCTCGGTGAACGCCTTGAGGTCGATGTTCGCGGCGTCCATGTGCGCGTAGAGCTCTCGCCGCGCTTCCGGTCTGATGTACCCCGCCGACACCGCCACCGCTTTGAGCCCGGCCTCGCGGGCCGCGTCCGCGCAATCCGCAGCGTATTCGAGGAACACCGTAGGGTCATTGTAGGTGAACGCGATCGACCTGCAGCCCAGGCGCTTCGCAGTGGTGGCGAGGGTCTCGGGCTCGGCCTCCGAAGTGAGCGTGTCGATCTCGCGGGACTTGGAGATGTCCCAGTTCTGGCAGAACCGGCAGGCCAGGTTGCATCCGGCGGTGCCGAAGGAGAGCACGGGCGTGCCGGGCAGGAAGTGGTTGAGGGGCTTCTTCTCGATCGGATCGATGCAGAACCCGGAGGAGCGCCCGTACGAGGTCAGCACGATCTGGTCGCCGCGGCGGGCCCGCACGAAGCACAGGCCGCGCTGGCCCTCGCGCAGGCGGCAGGCGCGGGGGCAGACGGTGCACTCGAGGCGCCCGTCGTCCAGGACGCGATGGAAACCGGTGCCGACGGTGAACTCGTCGGCCCCTTCGGTCCGTGGCCTACGGGGAGTGAGGGTGGCCATACTCACTACGGTAGCGCCCGCTCCGTTGCCGTTGCGTTTCGGCATGGACGCGAGCGGTTTGCAAGCGAAAGGGGCCGCCCCGAGCACTGGATGCTCGGCGCGACCCCTACCGGTCTCGACCATTCGGGCCGCACGCGGCCCGGAGGTACTAGTTCAGGCGCTCGCCGGTCTTGGCGTGGAAGACGTGCTCGTGGCCCGGCTCGGGCACGACGTACACGGTCTCGGCCAGGCGCGGCACGTTCGCCGACTCGGTCCGGACGACGAAGCGCTCGGCTTCGCTGCTGTACGCGGCGTGGCCGTACACGTAGGCCTCCGAGCCCAGCTCCTCGACGAGGTCGACCTCGATCGGGATGCCGCCGGAGCCCTCGGTGCCGAGCTTGCAGTGCTCGGGGCGGATGCCGATGGTGACCTGCTGGTCGCCGCCGTCCTGGGTGGCGGCGTCGCGGACCTCGCGCGAGAGCGGGAGGGTCACGTCGCCGAACAGGCCGCCGGCCTCGGTGAGGCTCACGGTCTTCAGGTTCATGGCCGGGGAGCCGATGAAGCCGGCGACGAAGGTGTTCTTCGGCGCGTCGTACAGGGTGCGCGGGGTGTCGCACTGCTGCAGCAGGCCGTCCTTCATGACCGCGATGCGGTGGCCCATCGTCAGCGCCTCGACCTGGTCGTGGGTGACGTAGACGGTGGTGATGCCCAGGCGCTTCTGGAGCGAGGCGATCTGCGAACGGGTCTGGACGCGGAGCTTGGCGTCGAGGTTCGACAGCGGCTCGTCCATGAGGAACACCTGCGGCTCGCGCACGATGGCGCGGCCCATGGCGACGCGCTGGCGCTGGCCGCCGGAGAGGGCCTTCGGCTTGCGGCCGAGGTAGTCCTGGAGGTCGAGGAGCTTGGCGGCGTCCTCCACGCGCTGCTTGATCTCGGCCTTCGGCATGCGGCGCAGCTTGAGGGCGAACGCCATGTTGTCGAAGACGGACATGTGCGGGTAGAGCGCGTAGTTCTGGAAGACCATCGCGATGTCGCGGGACTTCGGGGGGAGGTTCGACACGTCGGTGTCGTTGATGAAGATCGAGCCTTCGTCGACCTCTTCGAGGCCGGCGAGCATCCGGAGGGAGGTGGACTTTCCACAACCGGAGGGGCCGACGAGGACGAGGAATTCGCCGTCCTGGATCTCGATGTCGAGCTTGTCGACGGCGGGCTTCTCGGTGCCCGGGTAGATGCGCGTGGCACCGGCGTACGTCACTGTGGCCATGATTATGGTCCCTTTCACTGGCAGGCACGTGCCAGACGATCCGTAGTAAAAGGCGGCTTTTCATCACAGACGGGACCTCGCCGGAGCGGCGCGACCCTGCGCTGCGATCACGACCGCGTGATGCGCAGCACCGTGCGGTCGTGAGCTGAGCCTAGCCGCGGGGGAATGCCTTTGCCAAGTCGGTGCCGAACGTTTGTCCGGTTTACCGTGAAGGTTTACCGAAACGTTATTCCACCCGCATGGCCTGCAGGAGCCGCTCGTCACCGGCCACGTCGCAGATCCCGAACGGCAGCCGGCCCCACAGCGCGAGGGCGATGTCCGAGGCCGAGCCCGCCGCGCGGGCCTGCAGTTCCGTGCGCGAATCGGGCTGCTCGAGCAGTGCGACCCGGCCGTCGCGCAGGCGCACGAACCAGGTCGCGTCCGCGTCCTGCGCGAACAGCTGCACCAGGCCCGCGGCCTCGGGGTGGGCCCCGCGGCGGGCGCCCACCGGGAGAAACGCTTCGAACACCTCGCTGATCGCCTCGGCCGCGAGCGCCACCGGGACGGGCGCGGTCGCCCCCACGGCCATCTGCACGTCCCAGCGGGCCAGGCCCGTGGCGACGGCGACGCGCCGGTGCCAGAACTCGGCCCGCCACTCCACCGGCGCCCACGTCCACGCCGGCGAGTCGGCGCCGCGCGCCTCGATCGCGTCGAGCACGGCCGCCAGCGCCTGGTCGTAGACGTCGAGCACGGCGGTGCCCTGCGCGGTCACGGGTGGGGGCTGCGGGAGGTCCTGGTCGGCCGTGGGGCGGGTGCAGAGGGCCTCGACGGCCCAGCGGTACTCGCGGGCGAGTTCGAGGAGGATGCCCGCGACGGTGGAGTCGGGGCGGGAGGGGGCGACGCGGTCGAGGGCCTCGGGCCCGCACGCCGAGCGCAGGCCTGCGGCCTCGGTCTTCAACTCGGTGAGGTAGTCGGTGATGCGCAGCTTAGCCATGGTGACCGCCGTTCCTCGTAGCCTGCGTAAAGCTTAGGCTTTCCGGTGTGACACACGCCAGCCCAACGTCGAGCGAGCAGGCTCCGAACGGCCCGGTCCCGGGCAGGTCCCTCAGCGAGTACACGACGCTGAGGATAGGAGGTCCGGCCCGCGAAGTGATCGAGACGCGCCACTGGTCGGAGGCGGTCGCGGCGATCCGCGGGGCGTCCGGTCGGACGCTGGTGCTCGGGGGCGGCTCGAACGTCGTCGTCGGGGACGGGGGGTTCGACGGGACGGTGGTGCTGCTGCGCGGCGAGGGCATCGAGGAGGTCGGGCCCGAGCGGTTCCGGGTCCAGGCCGGTCATGTGTGGGACGAGTTCGTCGCCTGGACGGTGCGCAACGGCTCCTCCGGTGTCGAGTGCCTGAGCGGCATCCCCGGTTCGACCGGGGCGACGCCGATCCAGAACGTGGGCGCGTACGGCCAGGAGGTCGCGCAGACCATTGCGGCGGTGAAGGTGTGGGACCGGGAGGCGGACGAGGTCCGCGACTGGTCGCCGGCCGAGTGCGGGTTCGCGTACCGCCGCAGCGTGTTCAAGCACTCGGACCGGTACCTGGTGCTGAGTGTGGACTTCCAGCTCACCGGGGGCGGCGAGTCGGAGCCGGTCGCGTACGCGGAGCTGGCGAAGCGGCTCGAGGTCGAGGTGGGCGACCGGGCGCCGGTGCATTCCGTGCGGGAGGCGGTCCTGGAGCTGCGCCGGGGCAAGGGCATGGTCCTCGACGAGGCCGATCATGACACGTGGAGTGCGGGTTCGTTCTTCACGAACCCGGTCGTCGGCGCGGCGGACCTGCACCAGGTGGCCGAGCGGGCGGGGGGCGAGCCGCCGCACTGGCCTGCGGGCGAAGGGGCCGTGAAGGTCTCGGCCGCGTGGCTCATCGGGGCGGCGGGGTTCGCGAAGGGCTACCGGCGGGGGAACGTGAGCCTCTCGACGAAGCACACGCTGGCGTTGACGAACCGGGGCGGCGCCACTGCGGCCGAGCTGCTCGCGCTCGCGGACGAGGTGGCGGACAAGGTGGAAGCGGACTTCGGCGTCCGCCTCCACCCCGAGCCGGTGATGGTGCTTTAGCCCTCGCGCAGTCCGATGCGGTCGTGGAGGCGGCGCAGCGGCGCCGGGGCCCACCAGTTCCATCTTCCGGTGAGCCGCATGAGGGCGGGCAGGAGCACGCCGCGGATCACGGTGGCGTCCACGATGACCGCCAGGGCCATGCCGAGGCCGAGCATCTGCAGGAAGACGACGTCGCCGGTCGCGTAGACCGCGAAGGAGAACGCCAGGACGGCCGCGGCGGCGGTGACGAGCGGCGCGGACCGCTGCAGGCCGGCGGCGATCGAGCCGGTCCGGTCCCCGGTGCGGTCGTGCTCCTCTTTGATGCGCGCGAGCATGAACACCTCGTAGTCCATGGAGAGTCCGTAGGCGATGCAGAACATGAGGATCGGGATGCTCGGCTCGAACGAGCCCTGCGGTGTGAAACCGATGAGGCCCGAGAGATGCCCGTCCTGGAAGACCCACACGAGGGCCCCGAACATGACCGCGAGTGAGAGTCCGTTGAGGAGTGTGGCCTTGAGCGGGGCGATCACGCTGCCGGTCATGAGGAACAGGATCACGACGGTGATGAGGACGATGAGGCCGAGCACGAGCGGGAGCCGGTCGAGCAGGGCGTCGCGGAAGTCCGCGAGGTCGGCCGGGTAGCCGGACACGGCAACCGTGAACCCGGGCTCGACGGCGCGGACGTCGCCGACGAGGGCGTAGGGGTCGGCGCGCATCGCGTCCGCCGCGGGGACCGCCGAAAGCCATGTGGCGCCGCCCGAGTGCGCGAACCGCTCGGTGTCGCCGGGGGCGACCGCGACGCCGTCCACGTACCGTCCGGCGCTCGAGTCGACCTGGGCGATGCCCTCCACTGTCGACAGTTCGGCGGCGTAGGCGCCGAGCGCTTCCGGTTCGGCCCCTTCGATGAGGATCTGGAACGCGTCCGACTCCTCGGCGGCGAAGCCTGCGGTGATCTGGTCGGTGACCACGCGGCTCGCGGCGTCCTCCGGGAGCGCCCGCTCGTCGGGGACGCCGAAGCGCACCCCCAGGATCGGCGACGCCAGCGTCAGCACGAGGACCAGTGCCGCAGTGCCCCAGATGAACGGGCGGCGCGTGACCGCCGTCGCGAGCGTGAACCACCGGCCCTCCTCGACCGGCCGCACCGGGCGCGTGCGCGTCACCCGGGGGCCCCAGACCGCCAGGGCCGCAGGGAGGACGACGACGGCGCCGACGAGCGCGGCGAGCGGCACGATGATCCCCGCGTACCCGAAGGACCGCAGGAACGGGAACGGCATGAGCAGCAGCACGGAGAGGCTCGCGGCCACGGTGACGGCGCTGAACACGACGGTGCGGCCGGCGGTGGCGACCGTGCGGGCGACGGCCTCCGCGCGGTGGTGGAGCGCCGACTCCTCCCGGAAGCGGTTGACGATGAACAGGCAGTAGTCCACGGCCAGGCCCAGGCTCATGACCAGGATGAGGTTCGCGGCGAACGTCGAGACCTCGGTCATCGCCGCGACGGCGCGCATGGCGGCCAAGGAGAGTGCGAGCGCGAAGACGCCGGTCCCGAGGGTGAGGAGGGCCGCGACCGGACGCCGGTAGAGCACGATGAGCAGCACCAGCATCCCCGGGAGGACGATCATCTCGGCGAGCACGAAGTCCTCGCGGGCCAGCTGCGCGGCCTCGCGGAACAGCTCGTCGGAGCCGCCGACGGCCACCGTGAGCGCGCCGCCGTCCCGGGCGAACTCGGCCTTCAGGTCCGGCAGCAGCTCCTCGCGCACGAAGGTGACGTCGCCGGGGAGGTAGGCGGTGACGAGCGCCTGCGAGCCGTCCTCGGAGCGGAGCGCGGGTGAGCCGGCGTCCCAGTAGGAGTCGACGGCTCCGGTGCCCTCGGCGGCGGCCAGCTCGGCGGCGAGCGCGGTGCCCGCCGCTTTGCTTGCGGCGGAGTCCACGTCGCCGTCGGCGGCCGTGACGAGCAGCAGGAAGTTGGCGCTGCCGATGCCGAAGCGACGGTCGAGTTCGTCGCCGGTGACGATCGATTCGGAGCCGGGCGCCTCGAAGCGGGAGAGGACGAGCGCGTTCATGGTGCCGGAGCCGATGAAGGCGCTGGCGAGGAAGGCGAGGAGGGCGGCGAGGAGCAGGATGCGTCTGCGGCGCACGGTGAATCGACCAAGGCGGTGCATGGGGTCTCCGACTGGCTAGACTTGAGAATGCGAGTGAGCGCTCGCAATAAAAATACGAGCGATCGCTCGCAATTACAAGCCCGAGGGGGACGCGTGCCCGACGACACAGCCAAGCCGGAGCGGAAACGCCAGGCCAGAGGCGAGAAGCGCATCGAGGAACTGCTCGACGCCGCCGCCGCGGTCTTCGCCGAGCGCGGCTACAAAGCGGCCGGCACCAACGAGATCGCCCGGCGCGCGGGCGCCTCCCCCGGCACGCTGTACCAGTTCTTCGAGAACAAGGAGGCCATCGCCGAGGCCCTCATGGCGCGGTACGTGGCGCGCCTGCGGGCGGCCCACGGCGAGGCCTTCGACCCGGCCGTGGCCGAACTGCCCCTGCCGGAGATGCTCGACCGCATCATCGACCCGGTGGTGGCCTTCGACCGCGCCAACCCGGGCTTCTACGCCCTGCTGGCGGACCCCCACCTCTCCCCGGAACTGGCGAGCGCGAAGAAGCCCGCCCAGAAGATCATGTTCCAGCGCCTCGACCAGATCCTGGAGCGGCGGGCCCCCGGCCTCCCGGCAGAGCAGCGAACCCGCACAGCGGAAGTCGCGGTCCACCTCTTCAGAGGTCTGCTCCCCCTCATCATGAGCGCGGCAGAGGAGGACCTGCCCACCCTCGTCGCCGATACCAAGGGCGTACTCCGCGATTACCTGTCATCCCGCATCGGGACCTACCCGCGACGAACGACTCGCACACCGGCCGAGGAGGAACGAGCGCGGGCCGCGCGGGCGAACCTCCGCCGCACGGCGGATGAAGGCCTGTTCGATTTCGACCGAGCGGTCGACCTCGACAAGTCGGTCGACGACGGACTACTGCGCTACGCGATGGAGGTCCTGGACGTCGACTCCCGGACCGACGCGATCACCCGATCGCTTCACGAGGCCGTCGAGGCGCGCGAAGCCGAGCCGTACCGCGTCACGGACAAGGAGGAGTGAGGAACTTGCAGCGGGGTCCGTTGCTGCGTGTCAACTTGAGGTCAGTGGTCAGCAGCGGAGCCCGTCGCCATTCGGCGACAGCGATATAAGAGGCGTCGTATGCGGTCACGCTGCCGCGCAGTTCCCAGATTCGACTCGCCAGAACCGCGAACGGTTCGCAGTGCACCGGCAGGGCCTGCAGGTCGCGGTAGGCGAGAGCGGCCGCCGTCTCATCGATGGTTCCCTTGCGCGCTTCGCGCCGGAGGATGTCCGCCGTCTCGTAGTGCAGCATTTCCGGCGCGAAGAGCCGCTTGCCCCGCATGTGGCCGACCGCCCATTCACTGATCGGCCCAGGCTCGATGAGCACCGCGGCGACCGCTGACGCGTCGACGACCAGCCCGTCTCCATCGGTCATCGGCGATCTGCGTCCCGCGATTCGAGGATGTCTTCGATGGTGACGGTCGAACCCGAAGCGTGTACCCGCGCGCGTGCACGTTCGAGAACCACATCAAGGGGCGGATGCGACACCGTGGACTCGATCAAGGTGAGCATGTACTCCTGCAACGACTGCCGCTGGCGGGCCGCCCGAGCAGCCAGTTCGTCCCGCCATTCGACCGGCACATGCCGGATCGTCACGCTGGTTTCGATCGCATCCGCTTTAGCCATGCTTGCATTATAGCTGCACTGGATGCGAAATGACTTCATCCTAACGGAGCAAGGCCGCCGCTTCCATTGCCGCGTAGGTCGCGATGACGCCGGCGCCCGCGCGCTTGATGCTCGTCAAGGACTCCAGGATCGCCGCGTCGCGGTCGATCCAGCCGCGCTCGGACGCCGCCACGATCTGGGCGTACTCACCGCTGATGTGGTAGGCCGCAACGGGAACCGGGCTCCGCTCGGCCGCGGCCTTCACGATGTCGAGGTACGGCAGCGCCGGCTTGACCATCACGATGTCCGCGCCCTGCTGGATGTCGAGATCGATCTCGTGCAGCGCCTCGGTCACGTTCGCGTTGTCCTGCTGGTACGTGCGGCGGTCCCCCTGCAGCTGCGACTCGACCGCGTCCCGGAACGGGCCGTAGAACGCGCTCGCGTACTTCGCCGCGTAGGCCAGCAAGCCCGTGTCGGTGTGGCCCGCTTCGTCAAGGGCCGCACGGACGTAGCCGATCTGGCCGTCCATCATCCCCGAGGCGCCGAGCAGGTCCGCGCCCGCTTCGGCCAGGGACACGCCCATCTCGGCGTACCGCACCAGCGAAGCGTCGTTGTCCACAGTGCCGTCCGGGCGGAGCACGCCGCAGTGGCCGTGGTCGGTGAACTCGTCCAGGCACAGGTCCGGGATGACCACGAGGTCGTCGCCGACCTCCTCGCGGATCGCCCGCGTCACGACGTTCAGGATCCCGTTCGGATCGGTTGCGGCCGAACCGATCGCGTCACGCACCGCCGGGATGCCGAAGGGCATGAGCCCGCCGAGCCCGGCCCGAGCGGCCTCGACCGCGAGCTTGCGCACCGAGTCCACCGAATGCTGGAACACCCCGGGCATCGACGCGATCTCGACGGGCTCGTTCAAGCCCTCCTTGACGAACACCGGCAGCACCAGGTCCGACGGATGCACGCGCGTCTCGGCCACGAGACGGCGAAGGGCCGCAGTGCGTCGCAGCCTCCGAGGGCGGATGACCGGGAACTCGGGACTGTTCGGCACTGCGACCACTTCCTTTGCGTTGCTAACGGAACCTCAGGGCCGTCGGCCCCTGGATCTTCTGGCCCCGACGGGTCTTGATCGGGCCCTCGGCCAGGCGCTGCTTCAGCTCCATGGCGTACTCCGCGAGGGCCTCGATGAGGTCCGGCACGGAGGCGTTCTCCGGCTTGGCGTCCACGCGCAGACCGAACTCGGTCGCCGTGTCGGCGGTCGCCGGGCCGATGCACGCCACCACGGTGCGCTGGTGCGGCTTGCCCGCGATGCCCACGAGGTTGCGCACAGTGGACGACGAGGTGAAGAGCACCGCGTCGAACCCGCCGGACTTGATGGCGTCGCGGATGTCAGCGGCCGGCGGCGAGGCGCGCACCGTGCGGTACGCGGTGACGTCGTCGACCTCCCAGCCGCGCTCGCTCAGGCCCGAGACCAGCGTCTCGGTCGCGATGTCGGCGCGCGGCAGGAGCACCCGGCCGACCATGTCGAGGATCGGGTCGTGCGGCGGGAAGACCTCGAGCAGGCCCTCCGAGGACTGCTGCCCGGTCGGGATCAGCTCGGGCTCGATGCCGAACTCCCGCACGGCGTTCGCGGTCGCCTCGCCGATGCAGGCGATGCGCAGCCCGCCGAACGCGCGCGCGTCCAGGCCGTGCTCCTTGAACTTCTCCCAGATCGCCTTCACCGAGTTCTGGCTGGTGAACACGATCCACGCGTACCGGCCGTCGACCAGGCCCTTGATGGCCCGCTCCATCTGGGCGGGCGTGCGCGGCGGCTCGACGGCGATCGTCGGGACCTCGCACGGGATGGCGCCGTAGGCGCGCAGGCGCTCCGACATGATGCCGGCCTGCTCCTTGGTGCGGGGGATGAGGACCTTCCAGCCGTAGAGCGGGCGACCCTCCCACCACGCGAGTTCGTGCCGGTCGTCCACGCCGGGGCCGATGGTGAGCACGACCTGCCCGGCGTAGCCGAGCGCCGCCTCCACGAACGTGTCCACAGAGGAGGTCGTGGTGTACTCGGTCTCGCCCGTCGCGTCACCGGTCACGGCGACCGCGGTCTCGCCGGAGACCCCGCCCGCGAGCAGGATGTCGCGCAAGGAGGACAGGTCCGAGACGTCGGCGGTGACGGTGAGGCTGCCGCGCTTGATCGCGTCCGCGATCATGAGCGGCTCGATGGAGGCGATGTCGTCGATGTCGATGACCGTGCGGATCTCCCCGGGAGGCATGCCCGCGTACACGGCGACGGCCTGCGCGTGGCTCATGCCCGGGATGACCTCGAAACGGGCCTGCTCGGCGCTGGCGGCCCTGATCTCGGCCTTCGCGAGCCGGTTCGGGTACGCGTCGCCGACGATGAGGCGGGCGATGTTCTCGCCCTCGCGCGCCGCGGCGGCCATGAGCTTGCCCTGGTCGCTCGGGGAGGACTCGATGAGCTTGATCTTCGAGTCGTCGCCGTTGAGCTCCTTGGCGGTCTCGATGAGCGACTGCGGGAGCGACCGGTCGTAGTAGACCCGGTCGGCCTCGCGAATCGCGTCGAGGGCGCGCTTGGTCAGCAGTCCCGGGTCGCCTGGGCCGGTCCCGACGAAACGCACGCGGCCCACCGGCTTACGGGCACTGGTCATGTTCTCTCCATCAACAGTCGTCTAAAGCTTGGGTCTAACTTCAATAGTTGCTCGGCACCGGCCTCGAGGAGGTCCTCGGCCAGCGCTCGCCCCACGGCGGCGGCACGGGCGGCCAGTTCGTCGGCGCCCGCATCGCCTGTGTCAGGGAGAGCGGCGGTGGTCGAGAGCCGCTCGATGACGGAACCGTCCTCGGCACCGACGGCCCCCCGCAGATACAGGTCGACCTCGTCTGGCGAAGCGCCTTCGGCGACATCGGCGAGTGCGGCGACGGGAGCGCTGCATCCGGCTTCGAGTCGTTGCAGAAGGGCGCGTTCGGCGGCGACGACGGCCTGTGCGTACCGGTCGTTGAGCTTACTTGAGATCCGCGCAGATGTCATGTCGGCTTTGCGGCATTCGACCGCCAATGCCCCTTGTGCTGGGGCGGGAAGCATCACTAGCGGGTCCAGGTACTCCGTGATCTCCGCCTGCCGCTCGATGCGCTTGAGGCCGGCTGCCGCGAGGATCACCCCATCGAGGTCGTCGCCGACGCGGCCGATGCGCGTGTCGATATTGCCGCGGATCGGCACGCACTCGAAGCCGCGCCCCAGGGCGTTCAGCTGCGCGATGCGCCGGGGCGAACCGGTCCCGATCCGCGCGCCCGGCCCCAGGTCGGAGAGGGTGCGGCCGTCCGAGGCGATGAGCACGTCGCGCGGATCGGCGCGCGGGGGCACACTGATGACGAGGTGCTCGGGCTGGGCCGTGGGCAGGTCCTTGTACGAGTGGACGGCGATGTCGATCTCCTCGCGCTCCAGCGCATCGCGCAGCTGGTTGACGAAGACGCCGACGCCGAGCTGGGCGACGGGCACCGTGGTGCCGTCTCCTGTGGTCTTGATCTCGACGAGCTCGACCTGCTCCCCCGTGAGGCGCGCGATCTCGTCCGCGATCATGCCGCTCTGCGCGAGCGCGAGCTTCGATCCCCTGGTCCCGACTCGGATCACAGGTGGTTTCCCTTCCTAAGGCCGGCGGCGCGAAGCGCTCCGGGCTGCTATGGGGCGGTGCCGAGGGTCTTGCCTGCTTCGGCCGCGAGGACCGGATTGACTTTGAGGGCTTCCGCGAGGTCGCCGCTCTGCGGTTCGGCGACGGCGGCCGCGTCGAGCGCGAACAGGTCGCGCAGGGCGCGCGCGTAGTCGGGCGCACCGGGCTGGCCGGCGAGCTCGCGGACGCGGACGGTGGGCTCGTGGAGGAGCCGCTGCACCACGCGGTGCACGGTGCGGGCGACCTCGGCGCGCTGGTCGTCGGTGAAGTCGCCGCGGCGGGCGACGCGGGAGAGCTCGGCCTCGACGATGTCGGCGGCGGCCGAGCGCAGGGCGGCCACGGTGGGGGTGACGGCGTCGGCGCGCAGGCTCTCGTTGTAGGCCGCGATCTCCTCGGCGAGGAGCGCCTCGACTTCGGCGAGGGTGTCGGCGGCGGCGCCGGCGGCGTCGGCGCGCTGGATCTCGGCGATGTCGATGACGTGCACGCCCTCGAGGCGCGACACCTCCTCGGCGACGTCCTTGGGGAGGGCGAGGTCGCAGACGACGAGCGGCGCGGTGCGGCCGGCGAGGTGGGCGGCGCGCAGGACCGGCTCGGGCGAGGAGGTCGCGCACACGAGCAGGTCCACTTGCGCGGCAAGGGAGGTGAGGTCGTCGTAGGCGGCGGTCTCGGCGTCCCAGACGGCGGCGAGCCGCTCGGCCTTCTCGCGGTCGCGGTTGGCGACCTTGAGGGACTTGACGCCCGAGCGCGCGAGGGTCGCGGTGGCGAGGCTGCCCATGGCGCCGGCGCCGACGACGGCGGCGCGGGCCTGGGAGAGGCCGTTGGCGAACCCGGTGCGGGCCAGTTCGCGCTCGGCGAGTTCGAGGGCGGCGGTGACGACGGAGGGCGCGGCGGCGTCCACGTCGGTCTCGGCGTGGATCCGCTTGCCCACGCGCAGGGCCTGCTGGAACAGCTCGTGGAGGTGGCGCCCGACCTGGTCGGCCTCGCGCGCGGTCTCGTAGGCGTCGCGCAGCTGGCCGAGGATCTGGGGCTCGCCCGCGACCATGGAGTCGAGGCCCGCGGCGACCCGGAAGGCGTGGGCGGCGGCGTCGGCGCCGTGGCGCACGTACCCGCAGGAGGCGAAGTCGAGCTCGGCTTCGGCGTCGCTCAGGCCCCACACGCGGTGGAGCTCGTCGACGATCGCGGAGAGGCCTCCGTGGAAGGTGGCGGCGGTGGCATACACCTCGACGCGGTTGCAGGTCGAGAGCACGACGGCTTCGCGGACCTCGCCGCCGCCGCTCAGGAGCGAGCGCGCGAGGTCGGCGGCGGCCTCGGGGCCCACCGCGAGCCGTTCCAGGGTCTCCACCGCGGCACTGCGGTGCGAGATGCCCACTACCAGGAGGTTCACTTCACCGTTCCCGTCTCTCGGCCGTGCTCTTCACGTCCCCGCAAGCGGTCGACGTGCCTCATCTACGTCTCCGCGAGCGGTCGACGCGACTGCTGCTTGACGTCTGTGTTCGTCCGGCCGATGGTCTTGTGGTGTTCGTGGAAGGAGAGGATCTGCAGCTCGACGGCCAGGTCGACCTTGCGGACCGCCACACCTTGCGGCACGGCGAGAACACATGGCGCGAAGTTGAGAATGCTTGTGACACCAGCATCTACGAGGAGGTCGGCCACGTGTTGGGCGGCCGCGCCGGGTGTGGCGATGACCCCTATGTTGATGCCTTCGTCACGTATCGCGCCTGCCAGCAGCGCCACATCGCGCACCAGGATCCCGTCCAGGTCCTTCCCTATGATGCCCGGGTCGGCGTCGAAGAGGCCAACGATGTCGAAGCCTCGTTCGGAGAATCCGGGGTACCTGGCCAGGGCTTGGCCCAAGTGACCCAGGCCGATGATGGCCACGCGGGAGTCTTTCGTGAGTCCGAGCACACCCGCGATGTAGGCGGCGAGCGCGGCCACGTTGTAGCCGACGCCGCGCATCCCGGAGGCCCCGAGCTGGGAGAGGTCCTTGCGGAGCATCGCCGAGTTCACGCCCGTGGCGGCGGCGAGGGTTTCGGAGGAGACGGTCTCGACGCCGGCTTCGCCCAGCGAGCTCAGCGCCCGCAGGTACTCGGGCAGGCGCCTGACCGTCGCGGCCGGGAGGTCGGCGGCCGTTGCGGAAGGGCCGCTGGGGGCCCGGTGGTCAGTGCCTTCGCCGGTGGTCGTCAATGGTGGAACTCCAGGTCCGCTAGTCCCGCGCCGCCGTTCACCGGCGCGCAACCCAGCTTAGGAGGTGGACCGTGCGCGAGCTCGCACAGGCGGCGCTAACCTGCGCCGGACGCGACTCGGCGGCTCGCGGGACCGGTGCGGTACACCCCCGTAACACTGGGCGAAGCCCAGCTGTACCGATAGCCGGTTGTTCCCGGCGAGCCGCCGTCTGGATTGATTTTGCCCTAAAAGACCGCTGATGCCCGTAAATCAATATTTTTCGGCGCGTCGTCCTCGGGATCACGAATTCGAGGAAGCCTCGAGATCGCGCGTGAGGCGCGGCACGTCGACGTCCCAGTAGCTGTGCTCGCGGCCGTCGAGCAGCACCACGGGGAGCCGATCGCCGTATTCGCGCGCCAACGCAGCGTCATCGGCGACGTCCACCTCGGTGAAGCCGAGGCCCGCCGCGCGCGCCACCCGGTCGAGATCGGCGCGCGCCGCCCCGCACAGATGGCAATCCCTTGTAGTCAGCAGCGTCAGCCTGTTCACCCTGCTCCCTCCCTGGATCAGAAGATCGCACAATCTGTGCGACACCCTCCGTCATTCCTCGATCACTATTGAGCCAGAACCGGTCCGCGAACGCGGACCTCCAAACATTTGGGGAGGTAATGGTGGGATTCCGCCCCCGCGAAGAAGGGTACGTCGGTGCGCCGGGCGAGCGCCGACATCACCCGCAGTCAAGCCGTCACCGAACGCGACACGCCGAACGCAAATCCGCGTCGGCGGCCTTCCTGATTTCTAGACTCAGGCGGGTCAGTCCCTGCGGGACCCGATCGCATGACTCGGCCCGACCCCTCACACGAGGAGGCCACTAGTGCCCGGTATTGCACCAGCAATGGTGACGAACTACGCGAACCGCCACACCGCAACGCTCACAGCAGAATTCGCCCCTTACCTGAACGCCACCGCCATCGCCGACGCCCTGACCCGGCTGCCCGCCCCGACCTTCGAGCGGCTCCGGCAGGCCGTCTGGACGGTCCTGAGCCTCGACACCGGCACCGCCGAGCAGCACCACGTGCGCTCCGGCGCCGGCGCCGCGGGCGGGGCCACCGAGGCCGCCGGCCCCGACCAGCACGACCCGAGCACCGACCAGGTCGACGGCGACGAAGTGGCCGACCTGGTGGCGCGCGCCCAGGACGGCGACCCGGGCGCCTTCGGCGAGATCTACGACCGCTACAGCGAGACGGTCTACCGCTACATCTACTTCCGCGTGAACAACGCCCAACTGGCCGAGGACCTCGCCTCCGAGACCTTCCTGCGGGCGCTGCGCCGCATCTCCAGCTTCAGCTGGCAGGGCCGGGCCTTCGGGGCCTGGCTGGTGACGATCGCGCGGAACCTGGTCGTCGACCACTTCAAGTCGGGCCGCTACCGGCTCGAGATCGTCAAGCCCGACGTCCTGGGGACCGACTCCCCCGAGACGGACCCGACCACCTCCCCCGAGACCGCCGCGCTGGAGAAGCTCACCAACGCCACCCTCCTGACCGCGGTCAAGAAGCTCAACCCCGACCAGCAGGAGTGCATCGTCCTGCGGTTCCTCCAGGGGTTCACCGTCGCCGAGACCGCCCGCACCATGGGCAAGAACGAAGGCGCGGTCAAGGCCCTGCAGTACCGGGCCGTGCGCACCCTCGCCCGGCTGCTGCCGGACGGCTTCCGAGGTTGAGGTAGGCGTTTCCGATCCCTTTTCCTTCTCCTCTCCTTCCTTCTCCGACGGCTCAGGCTGCTGTCGGAAACTCGACAAAAACCCGTCTCCGCGGGCACCGACCCGCGAACCCGTCATCAGCGATCCGCCGGGCCCTACCCGGCCGGACCGACACTGCCAGGTCAGGGCCGTTCACCGGTCCTCTACCGCCGTGGAATCGAGCCGCGAGGCGGACAAAGTGGTCCGCGTCGCAAGGTTCTCGGCGAACCGTAACCTCAGGGGCTACTCGTGCGTTGTTCTCAGTACAGGAGCAGGATCCATGCAGTGAGAGGGGGTGTGCCCGGTGACTTTGAACCCTATGGAGCGCCGCCGCGCGGAGGAATTCGCACGGCTGCTTGACTCCGAGGAACCCTCCCTCCCTCACCAGCACAGGGCTGACACATCGGCCGCGACAGTGCACATCGACACCGCGGAAGCGTTCGCCGAACTCGTCGGCGTCACCGAACGGCTCGGCGGTCTCGGCGAGCAGCTCATGGCCGCGAGCCGGCCGTCGCAGCACTGGCAGGACGCCACCAGGCGGCGGCTCATGGCCGTCGCCGCGGAAGAGGGCATCGGCGTCACCGCCCGGGCCCGCGCCAGCGCCGTCGTGCCCGACACCAAACGGGCCCCGGTGCTGGACGACATGTTCCCGCGCCGCCCCCGCGGCGGGCGCCGCCTCGCGATCGTGGCGGCCCTGCTCACCGGCACCGTGGCCGTCTCCGGGGTCTCAGCGGCCTCGGGGGACGCGCTGCCGGGCGAGACGCTCTACGGCGTCAAGCGCTCCACCGAGAAGGCGCAGCTCGCACTGGCGGGCAACGACCTCGGGCGGGCGCAGCTGTACCTGGAGTTCGCGCGCACGCGCATCCAGGAGGCCTCCGAGGTCGTCGGCGACGACGCGGCGGTCGCCACCGCTTTGAGCGACGCCACGGGCGAACTGCGCAGCGGCACCGCGCTGCTGGGCGCGATCGCAGTGGAGAGTGGCGATCCGGCACCCCTCGACTACATCGACCTGTTCACCAACGAGCACCGCTGGGTGCTCGAGGACCTGGTGGCCGAGCTCGACGGCGAGGCCCTGACGGCCGGCGAGGAGCTGGTCGCGGTGCTCGAGGGCGCGGCGGTCCGCTCGGTGGAGCTGCGCGGCGCGCTCGACTGCACCGAGGCCGGCGGCGAGACCGACGCGCTGGGCCCGATCCCGGGCTCGTGCGCGAAGGACTCCATGGACGCGACGACCCCGGTCGAGCCGAGCGGTGCCGAAGGCGCCGAGAGCGGTGCGGTCGAGACCGACGGGGGCGATGCGGCGACCGGCGGGACCGACGGCGAGTCGGAGCCCGCTGCGGGCGGGGAGCCCGCCGGGAGCGCCGAGGAGCCGCGGACGGACCCGACCACGGGCGGCGCGAGCGACCCGGCGACCACCGGTGAGCCGAGCAGCGAGCCCGAGGGCGAGGACGTCCTGGGCGAATTGACCGGGATCCTCTCGGATTTGTTCGAGTAACTTGGCGCCCTTCGGGGTACGCCGTATCGGGCCGATGTCGGCCCGGCAGTGATGCAAGGTGTGGAGTAACGGGCCGGGACGTCGAGAGGCGTCCCGGCCCGCCGCCTTGTGTGCTGCGGGCCGTATACCGTCCCTGACCCCCACCCGCCCTGGGGACCGTCGTCACCACGACGGCGCGGGGGTACGACACGACGAGGGGGTCGCGGAGCACATGTCGCCCGAAAGGGAACGCACGCAGCGTTGGCCGTATAACCAGGGCCACACTGGAAATTCATCGAGCTCGCGTCCTGGCGTTACAGGGCGTCTGCCTGAGGCTTGTAGGCTTTTAGAGTGTCTGAGATCGAGGCTTCCTCCACCGCCTCCGCCGCGCCCCTTCCGAGAACCGCGCAGGCCGGCGGCTCCGCGCTGACCCATTCCGTCGTCGTCGAGCCCGCCGCACCGGGCGACGACGAGCTCGCCCACCGCCCCACCGCCGCCTTCTTCGACGTCGACAACACCCTCATGCACGGAGCCTCCACGTACTGGCTCGCGCGCGCCCTCTCCAAGCACGGGGTGCTCTCGGGCCGCGACATCCTCAGCTTCGCCTGGAAGCAGGCCCGCTTCAAGTTCGGCGCCGAGAACCACGGGCACATCTCCTCCGTCAAGTCCTCCGCGCTCGAGCTCGTCGCCGGGTTCCCGGTCTCGGAGATGAAGGCCGTCTGCGAAGAGGTCGTCGACCGCGACATCTCCCCGCGCATCCTCGCTCCGGTGCGGCGGATCGCCGAACGCCACCTCGAGGCCGACCAGGAGGTGTGGCTCGTGACGGCCAGCCCGGTCGAGCTCGCCGGGGTCCTCGCCTCGCGGCTGGGCCTGACCGGGGCGCTCGGCACGATCGCCGAGGTCGAGGAGGGCTGCTACACCGGCCGCCTCGTCGGCGACCTCATGCACGGCCCCGCGAAGGCGGACGGCATCGCCGAGCTCGCCGCCGAGCGCGGCTTCGACCTCGAGCGGTGCACCGCCTACTCGGACTCGGCGAACGACCTGCCGATGCTGCGCAAGGTGGGGCGCGCCATCGCCGTCAACCCGGACACGCGCCTCGCCCGCCAGGCCCGCCACTACGGCTGGCCCGTCCTCGACTTCCGGCGCGGGCGCCGCGCCGCGAAGCTCGCACTGCCGACCGCGGCCGCCGCCGGGGTGGGCGCCGGCCTGCTGTACCTGTACAAGTCCCGCGAGCGGGACTAGGCGCACCCGGCCGCGGCCGGCGGAACACGAAGAGGCGAATGGCAGGGCACATCGACGCGGCGCAGCGGCTCACCCTCGCGGGGACCGCCGTGCTCGCCCTCGCCTGGCTCGCCTGGCCCTCCCCCGACCGTCCCGAGGCCGCCGCGGTGCCCGATGCGGTGCCGACCGTGTGGGAGACCTGGGACGCCGAGCCCACCGACCTGCCCGGCGTCATCGACGGTCGGGCCTGGACCCCGCTCACCGTCCTCGACGACCCAGCCCCCGATGTCGACGCGTTCCTCGGCACCGACGAGGCCGGGTCGCTGCTCTATGTGGAGCTGCCCGCCGAAGGAGCGGCGACCTCGAGCGTGGTCGCCGAGCCCGGCGGCGTGCCCGGCGTGGTGGCCGCGGCGGCCACCGATGCGCGCCTCGCGTGGCTCCAGACGGTGCCCGACGCGCAGGGCCGGGTCGTCTCCGAACTGTGGACCGCCGAGCGCGGTGCGGACGGCCGGCCCGGCGAGGCCGCCCTGCTGACGGCCGACACCGGGGACGTGATCACCGCCGGCAGCGCGTACGACCTCCAGTTCGCGGCCGAAGGGCTGCACTGGCTCTCGACCGCGCGCGGCGGCACGCTCGTCACCGAGCACCGCTCGATCCCCGTCGCAGGCGGCGAGGTGGCGGTCGTGGGCCACCGCGGGGCGTGGCAGTCCGCCGCCTGGCCGTGGCTCGCCAGCGCCGGGTCCGACTCGCTGGGCGGGGCGCAGTTGGTGCGCACCGACACGGGTGCGGGCGTGAAGGTGTTCTCCGGGTCGGACGAGCTGACGCTGTGCTCGGCCACGTGGTGCCGGTTGATCGTGACCGCCGACGACGGGGCGCGGGTGGACCTCGTCCGTCCAGACGGGAGCGACCGGGTCACCGTGGCGGAGGGCTTCAAGTCGGCGGTGTCGCCGGACGTGGGGCTCATCGACCGGTTCGAGCCGCTCGCGGAGGCCAAGGCCGCCACGGGGGACGCGACGACGGTGACGCTCTTCGACCTCGAGGCGGACGCCGAGTACCTGGTGGCCTCCCGTGCGGGCGAGACGGGCGCGGACGCGCAGTGCCTGTGGTGGTCGACCGGGACGGGCGAGCTGCTGGAGTGGCACGTGCTGGACCTCACGGACCTCGCTTGATGCGAGGCGTTCGCGGACCCGGCCCGGGTAACGTCGATGCCGTGACCACACCTGGAGCGTTGCACACACCGGAGGAGCCGGGCCCGGCCCGGCCCCAGATCATGGGTGTCCTCAATGTCACCCCCGACTCGTTCTCCGACGGTGGGCGCTACCTCGACTTCGGCGACGCCGTGGCGCACGGCGAGCAGATGGGCGCCGAGGGCGCCGACCTGATCGACGTGGGCGGCGAGTCGACGCGCCCGGGTGCGGACCGGGTGGACCCGGCGACCGAGATCGCGCGCGTGGTGGACGTGGTGGCGGCCTTGTGCGAACGGGGCCTTGCCGTCTCGATCGACACGACCCGGGCGGCGGTGGCCGCGGCGGCGATCGGGGCCGGTGCGAGCGTGGTGAACGACGTGTCGGGCGGTTTGGCCGATCCGGACATGGCGCGGGTCGTGGCGGACACGGGCGTGCGGTGGGTGCTCATGCACTGGCGCGGCCATTCGGCGGACATGCAGCGCCTCCAGCACTACGAGAACGTCGTCGCCGATGTGAAGGCCGAGCTGGAGGACCGGGTGGAGGCGGCCCTGGACTCCGGTGTGGACCGCTCGAGGCTGATCCTGGACCCGGGTCTGGGGTTCGCGAAGTCGGCCGAGCACAACTGGCGGCTCTCGGCGCACCTCGACGAGTTCACGGCGCTGGGGTTCCCGGTGCTGTTCGGCTCCTCCCGCAAGTCGTACCTGGGGAAGCTCCTGGAGGACGAGAGCGGGAAGCCGCGCCCGGTGGGGCAGCGGGAGGCGGCGACGCTGGCGACCTCGCTGCTGGCGTTCGAGGCGGGCGTGTGGGGCGTGCGGGTGCACGACGTGGCCGGGACGGCGGACGCGCGGGCCGTGTGGATGGCGACGCGCCGGGCCCGGTAGGCCCTGACGGATCCCTGACAGCGCGCCGTCGGCGCGCTGCGCTGCCGTGCGCTGTGACCTGGGCGTGTGCAGCTCACCGATCGGACCGGTGGGATTGCGAGGCCATCTCGGAACTTGGAACAACGGTTGCGGTTTCGCCCGTCTCACCCGTAGCATTCGGCTCGTACTTCATCCAGAGCAGCTGAGGGGTCCGGCCCTGCGAAGCTGCGGCAACCACCGACCCGCTTTTTCAGGGGCAGGCGGCAGGTGCCAATTCCGGCCCGCTGCGCGGGGAAGATGAGGGAGGAGCCTTCTCGTATGTCCAATACCCTGTTCGAAGACAGCCCGGCCAAGGGCCTGGTCTGCCGCAACTGCAACGCCACCTATGAGCTCGTGGCCCAGCACGCCTGTTGGCAGTGTTTCGGCCCGCTCGAAGTCGATTACGACCAGGCGGAGCTGGCGAAGGTCACGCGGGAGCAGATCGAGGCCGGCCCGCAGAACATCTGGCGGTACGCGCCGCTGCTGCCCGTCGGCGTCCACCCCGAGGACCGGGTGAGCCTGAACCCGGGCCTGACCCCGCTCATCGACGCGAAGAACCTCGCGAAGGCCCTGGGCATGCGCAAGCTCTGGGTGAAGGACGACTCGGCGAACCCCACCCACTCGTTCAAGGACCGCGTGGTGTCGACCGCGGTCTCGGCCGCGATCAAGCTCGGTTTCGACCGGTTCGCGTGCGCTTCGACGGGCAACCTGGCGAACTCGGTGGCCGCGCACGCCGCCCGCGCGGGCGTGCCGTCGATCGTGTTCATCCCGCACGACCTGGAGCCGGGGAAGATCGTCCAGTCGGCGATCTACGGCGGCAAGCTGGTCGCGGTGCAGGGCTCGTACGACGATGTGAACCGGCTGTGCTCGGAGCTGACGGAGACGGACGACTTCGAGACGACCGCGTTCGTGAACGTCAACATCCGCCCCTACTACGCCGAGGGCTCCAAGACGCTCGGGTACGAGGTGGCCGAGCAGCTCGGGTGGCGGCTGCCGGAGCAGGTCGTGGTGCCGATGGCCTCGGGCGAGCTCCTGACCAAGATCCACAAGGCGTTCGAGGAGTCGGCCGAGATCGGGCTGGTCGAGCCGGGCAAGGTGCGGGTCTTCGGCGCGCAGTCGGCCGGGTGCAGCCCGATCGCGGACGCGTACGCCGAGGGCACCGACGTGATCACGCCGGTGAAGCCGACGGGCATCGCGAAGAGCCTCAACATCGGCGACCCGGCGGCCGGGCCCTACGCGATCGAGGCGTGCCGCAGCACGGGCGGCGGCATGGCGAAGGTGAACGACGACGAGATCCGCGAGGGCGTGCGGCTGCTCGCGGCGACCACCGGTGTCTTCGCGGAAACGGCCGGCGGCGTGGTCGTCGCTACGCTCCGTAAGCTCCTGGAGTCGGGTCAGTTGGATCCGGAGGCCGAGACCGTCATCTACAACACCGGCGAGGGCCTCAAGACGCTCGATGCAGTGTCCTCGCTGGTCGGACCGACGCACACGGTGAAGCCTTCTTTGAAGGCGGCGAAGGAAGCGGGACTTCTGGAGTCCTGAGTAGAGCGGGAGTTTGGGAAGCATTTCCAGTCAAACGCTTTCCGAACTCCCGAATTTATCACTGTGAGTGACCAATGTGAATGGTTGTGTCGGATACCCGACAGAAATCAATCGCTCGGCGGGTCTTGACCCTATTCAGTGAATAAGCAAGAATTCTTCTTGCGGGAGGCCGCAGACGTCCTGTCGCCACTCACCCGGTTGACTGCGAGTCCTGGGGCTAGAACGTGTCGAGCAGCGCCAGCCGGTGTCAGGAACTGCGGTCTCCCGACCAATCCCTTAACGGTGGATTGCCCGCATCCTCACGCTCCCAAACCTTCTTCCAGCCCATTGCCGCCAGGTAATGGGCTTGCCGGTGTCGGTGCCTCCCGACACAATCGGCCCATGACCTATTTCGACATCGTTCGGGTCGACCCGAACGACCATGCGCTGGTGCAGTCCTGGTTCGCGGCCCGCGAGGCCGTCGCCACCCGCGACTGGCCCGGGACCAGGCCCTTGAACCCCGTCTACACCTGGGCCGCACTAGTTCTGGCCAGCAGCGACGTCCGCCGCGAGCGGTGGGCGGCGGTCCGCGACGGGCGCGTTCTCGGCCACCTCGACCTCTCGCTGCCGTTCCTCGACAACACCCACCTGATGAACCTCGAACTGGGCGTCCATCCCGACGAGCGCCGCCGCGGGGTCGGCTCGGCCCTGCTTCGGCACGCGGAGCAGCGCGCCGCGGAGGAGGGGCGGACCAGCGTCTCCTCATGGGTGCCCGTGCCCATCGAGGGCGGCGCGCCGATCAGCCCCGACGGCTCGCACTTCGCGGTCCACCACGGCTACCGGACCTCGCTCGAAGGCGCCACCCGAGTCTGCGACCTCGACGCGGTCGACGACACCGAGCTCGAACGGCTCTGGGACGCCGCCTGGGAGCGGGCCGAGGGGTTCGAGCTGATCACGTTCACCGGCGCACCGCCCCCCGAGCTCCTCGACGGGGTCGCGCACCTGCACGCCCGCATGTACACCGACATGCCGCTCGGCGACTGGGACCTCCAGGAGGCCGCGGTCGACGGCGAGCGGATCCTCAAAGAGGCGCGGGTGCGCCGCCTGCGAGGCGAGCTGCACCTCCAGGCCGTGGTGCGGCACAAGGAGAGCGGCGCGATCGCAGGTCTCACCGAGGTCATCGTGGAGGCCGGCGGCGAGGAGCACTGCATCCAGGGCGACACGATCGTCGACCCGCGCTTCCGGGGCCACCGGCTCGGCACGATCCTCAAGATCGCGAACCAGCGCGCGATCCGCCAGTGGCGGCCGAAGATGCGCTACGTGTGGACCGGCAACGCCACCAGCAACAGCCACATGATCGCCATCAACGAGGCGGTCGGCTACCGCCTGGTCCACCACGAGAACGTCTACCAGAAGAAGCGCTAAGGGGTGTTCGAGCGGTCCCGGCGAGTCGGTATCCGAGTCTTCGCTCGCAAGACGTGGGGGGTATGCGAAGGCCCGGCAACGCGGCGAATGGGCCGGACAGCGGCCGGCGGGGCCGCTCAACACTAGGTCAGCGGATGAGCTTCTCGTGCATGCGGCGGCGCTCGGCGTGGAGCCTCGCGATCTTCGCGTGCAGTGCCGCGTCGCCGTCGCCGCTGCGGGACATGGCCTCCCGCAGGTCGTGGATCTCCTGCTCGACGTCGAGGCCGCGCCGGTTGAGCAGGTGCAGGGTCTCGTGCGGTTCGGGTTCGGGCGTGCGCCGCAGCAGGCGCAGGCCCTCGGCGGTGATGCCGAACTGGGCGAGGGCGGCCGCGTCGAACACGACCGCGTTCGGGTGGTCGGCCACTTTGGACATCCGTTCGGAGCCTTCGCGCTGCTGGTCGGAGAGGCCGGTGTGGGCGTAGAGCCACCACATGGTCTCGCCGTCGATGTGCCGGACGCTCACCCCGCCGGGGACGAGCTTCTGCGCGAGCGTGGAGTGGTTGCGGCGATAGACGCTCAGGGCGCGCGACGCCGGCTCCAGCAGGCTCAGGCCGATCGAGGGGCTGTGGTGGTAGGTGCGGTGGCCGGCGGCCTCCGACGGCACCCAGTTGCAGCCCAGCGTGGGCGAGAGGATGGCGGGGGCGGCGCTGCCTTCGGCCAGGTACGCGGCGGCGGTCTCGTGGAGGCGGCCGACGAGGTCGCGGTGGACCGCGTCGTCGTCGTCCAGGCGCGTGGTGAGGGCCCAGCCCCTGCCGCGAGTGCGAGCCTCCTCGCGGGTCCAGGCCACGAGGTCGGGGACGAAGTCGCGCTTGAGCTCGGTCTCGGCCAGGTGGATCCAGGGCCTGTCGGCGGCGAGCGCTTCGAGGCGCCGCCGGGCGACCGGGGGCATCTCGCGGTCGATCGCGATGTACCACACGAAGTCGCGGTGGGTCTGCGCGTCGAGCGAGGCGAGCGTCAGGTGCTCCAGGAGGAGTTGGCGGTAGGCGAACCACTGCTCGTCGAACACGCCGATGCCGTGGCGGGTGGCGATGACGTGCAGGAGTTCCGAGGAGGCCGGGAGCGGTCCGGCACTGGCCGGTGCGGCGTTGCGGATCGTGCGCAGCCTGCGGCGCAGCCGCGCGGGCAGCAGTCGCGTCAGTCGCATGGAGTTCCCTCCCGGAAGGGTGCGGCGGCGGCCGCGGCGGCGCGCCACCGCGCAGGCTAGTGCCCGAGGGTGAAGGGCGGGCCAACTCCGGGACAACGGCGCGGGAACGCTCAATCCCCTGTGGAGTCGTATGCTCAGTTCGCGGAGGCGTTGCCGGGCAAGGGATCGGCGCGCGGGGCAGGCACTTCCGCGGGATCGTCGCCCGCGGGCTCCGGCACCAGCACCGCGTGGATCTCCGCGAGCTGCAGCTCCAGCCGCTGCAGCCGCGAGCGCAGCTCGACGAACTCGGCGCGCTCGGCGGTCTCCTCGGCGGCCGAGACGCGGTCGACGAACCAGGACGCGAGCGAGCCGCTCACCAGGCCGACCAGGCCGATGGCCGCGAACATCAGGAACGCCGCGATGGCCTTGCCCTCGACGGTCTGGGGCACCATGTCCCCGTAACCCACCGTGGTGGCGGTGACGATCGACCACCACAGGGCGTCGCCGAAGTCGGCGACCTGGGTGTCGGGGGCGTGCCGTTCGGCGTCGAGGATGGCCAGGCTGGAGATCAGCAGGATCATCCCGGTCACGGTGACCACGTAGAAGACGGCCTGGAAGCGCTTCGAGGCCTGCGCGTGGCGGCGGAACACCTCGGCCAGCAGCACGACGATCCGCAGCACCCGCAGCGGGCGCAGCATGGGGAGCAGGACCATGACGAGGTCGAGCGGATGCGAGTAGACGAATCGCCACCGGTTCCCGCGGCCCGCCATCGCGAACCGGACCGCGAAGTCGACCCCGTACACCGCCCACACCAGGGCGTAGACCGCGGTGGCGGCGGAGCCGACCCACGCCGGGAGCCCCGGGTAGAGGATCGGGACCGCGTAGGCGGCCAGGAACAGCAGGGCGAGGGCGAACAGCGGCAGGTTGGTCGCGCGCTCCCAGGCGGTCAACTGGGGAGGCCAGTGCGAGGGGTCGGCGGGGTGCGTCGAGGAATCGGACATCGCCCCAGGTTATCCAGCGGAGCGTGCGCGCGCGGTCCTCCGGCGGGCGGTCAGCCTTCCCGGTTGTGGGCGTAGTTCTCCAGGTACTCCAGCTGCTCGGGGTCGAGACTGGGGCGCACGCGCTCCATCGCCTGGGCCACATGGGAGGCGGTGACGATGCTGGCGTCCAGGGACTCGCGCATCGCGGTGAGCGCGGCCTCGCGCACGAGCGCGGCGCAGTCCGCGGCCGAGTAGAGCCACAGCTCGTCGGCGACCTCGTCGAGGTTCACGTCATCGGCGAACGGCACGTTCTTCGCGTTGGCGCGCAGGATGTCCGCGCGGCCGACCGCGTCCGGCGGGGGCACGTACACGAGGCGTTCGAGGCGGCCGGGCCGCAGCAGCGCCGGGTCGATCATGTCCGGCCGGTTCGTCGCGCCCACGACCACCACGTCCCGCAGGGACTCGGCGCCGTCGAGCTCGGTGAGCAGCGCGGCGACCACGCGGTCGGCGGTGCCGCCGTCGGTCCCGCCGCCGCGGACCGGCGCGAGGGCGTCGAGCTCGTCGAAGAACATCAGGGTCGGGCTGGCCTGGCGGGCGCGGCGGAACAGCTCCCGCACGTTCTTCTCCGACTCCCCCACCCACTTGTTCAGCAGCTCGGAGCCCTTGACGCTGAGCACGTTCGCGTGGCCCTCACCGGCGACGGCGCGCACGATGTAGGTCTTGCCGCACCCCGGCGGTCCATAGAGGAGGATGCCGCGGGGGGCCTCGATGCCCAGGCGCGTGAACGCGTCCGGGTAGGTCAGCGGCCAGAGCACGGTCTCGGTGAGGGTCTGCTTGAGGCCCTCCATGCCGCCCACGTCGGCGAGGGTGAGCCCGCCGAGCTCGACCGAGTCGCCGGACATGCTCGTGGGCCGCACCGATTCGAGCGCGCCGTCGAAGTCGGTGCCCTGCAGGGCGGTCGCGCCGCCGGCCTTGGCGCGCATGGCGGCCCGCACACCCGCCTCGCGGACCATGACGGCGAGGTCGGAGGCCACGTAGCCGGGGGCGCGGTGCGCCACGTGCTCCAGCTTCACGTCCTCGGCCACCTTCATGCCGCGCGTGAAGTACACGAGGAGGTCGCGGCGGGCGTCGGCGTCCGGCATCGGGACGACGACCTCGTGCTCCAGGCGCGAGCGCAGTGCGGCGTCGACGTCCTCGACGCGCGCGGTCGTGCACACCACGGCGTGCTCGCCGGCTTCGGCGAGGACCTCGTCGCAGAGCTGGGTGAACATGGTGCCCAACGGGGTCCGCTTCCCGGCCGGGGCGATCGCCTCGACCCCGCGCACCAGGAGCACGCCCGGGACGGTGAGCGCGGCGACGGCGGCGCGGAGCCGGTCGGCCGCCGCGTTCGCCTCGAGCGCGGCCAGGTCGTGCCCGGAGACCTCGCTGACGCGGGCGCCGACGGCGGCCGCGACCGAGCGGGCCACGGTGGCCTTCCCGGCGCCCGAGGGCCCCGAGACGAGCACGCCGAGCGCCATGTCCGTCCCCACCACCTTCAGGACCTCGCGGTGGTTGAAGCCGAGGTCGAGCAGTTCGCGCAGCTCCTCAGCGGGGATCTTGGCGCCGGCCAGCTCCTCGTAGGGGATCGGCGCGATGCCCGGCTGGGCCTCAGGGGTCGCGGCGACGCGGCCCTGCGGCTCGGTGCGCGGGCGGGTCGCGGCGGCCTCGCCGCCGGAGTAGGCGGCGGGCATCGCGGCGCGGGCGCGGCCGAGGTTCGCGACGCGGCCGGACTCCAGCGGCAGGTCGATGGAGGCCGGGGCGTCGTGCTCCCACTCCACGCGCGTGTCCGAGGTGATCATGGCGCCGCTGGCGGGGCTGGCCTCGACCACGTTGAGCACCATGGTGGTCCAGCCGATGCCGAGGGTGTTGTTGAGCGTGCGGCGGGTGGCGGCGACGATGTCGCGCTGCGCGTCCCCCAGCTCGATCGGCAGGAGCGACACGTCGTCGCCCTCGCCCACGACCTTCGACAGGAGCGCCAGGCGCAGCGTGTCGGGGTCGACCACGGCCACCGCCGAAGCCGGGCCGGAGAGGACCACGCGGTCGGCGGCGGCGAGGTCGACGGGCGAGAGGCGCACCGGGTCGCCGTCGCGCGCACCGATGTTCCCCAAGGTCAGGTCGTCGGCGTAGAGGGCGCGCCGGGACGCGTACCGGTCGGCGGCCAGCGCGATCGCGGCCGTCGTGCGCCGCCCCGTGAGCTCGACCGCGTCGCCGGCGCGGAGGCCGAGGGCGGTGAGGGCTTCGGGGTGGAGGCGCACGATGCCGCGGCGGGCGTCGAGCCCGGCCTTGGCGCGGGTCGCTGTCAAAGTGAGGGAACCAGAGTCGGTCACGTCGCACAGCCTATTACGGCCCGGCCGCAGTCGGCGACGCTCACAGTGCGCCGGTCTTGCCACACCGGCAACTCGCGCGCGGTGCGCGGCTTTCGCGGGCGGCTACTCCTCGGCAGGGGAGAGTTCCATGCGGTAGACCTGGCGGCCGTCCTCGAGGAGGATCGCGGCGGCGGCGCCCTGGTCGGCGAACTCGCGCCACCGTTCGCCGAGCCACGACTCCGCGTCGCCCTGGCTGCCCAGGTCGCTGTCCGGAGTTTCGATCGCGTTGCCGTCGGCGTCTTCGAGATTCCAGGTCCAAGTCATGGCACCACAGTACGTGATCGGGCCCTGTCGCGGCTGCCGAGTGCGTCGGCCTCCGCACGCCGCATCGCCCTTGTGCGGCAGGGGCATGGGCGCACCCGCGGCAGCGACGCGCTCGTCGCCGGCCACCTTGCGGGTTTCCTGGACCGCCTGTTCCGGAGCTGGAGGGTGAGGGTGGCGAGGACGAGGACCCCTCCGGTGATCCAGATCCGTAGGCGAGCGCGGCCGCGCCGCCCAGCGACCAGGGGATCAGGCGCCAGGCGGCGGGGTTGCGGTCGAGCGGTCGTCGGGTGCCGGCACGGTTTCCGGTCAGCGTGCGAGCGCCCAGGGGCCGCGCTCACCAGTCGAAGCGGTCGTGGGCCGGGGCGGTCACCGGGGTGCGCTCGACCGGCTCCGGTTCTTCCTCGCGGCGGCGGCGGGGGCCGAACGCGAGGCCCAGTGCGACGAGTGTCCACAAGGGTAGGAGCGCGACCCAGAGCCAGGCGGGGGCGACCGGGACGTACGGGAGGGTCATGACCGCGCGGTCGACCGCGTCGAGCACCGCGATCGCGCCGATGAGGCCGGTGAACAGCCCGAAGAACGTCATCCCGCACTGCCGCCAGGAGCGCCCGGCGAGCAGCCAGCCGACGCCCCACAGGCCGATCGCCAGCGCCTCGTAATCGGCCCGGCCCGACCAGATCGCGAGGACGAGGAGCAGGCCGCCCGCGCCGGTCGCCATGGCGGAGAACGTCATGCGGCCCGCGCGCGGGGGCTCGTCGGTGCGGGCGGCGGCGAGCCAGCCGGCACCGGTGAGGAACAGCAGCGAGGCGGCGAAGACCACGGCCGCCTGGAACTCGAGGCGGTCGGTGAAGCGCGCGCCGAACCAGTCGCAGCCGTCGGGGAGGTCCTCGGTCCCGGCGACACCGCAGACCGCGGTCTTGAGCGCCTTCAACGGATCACCGGCGATGCGCGAGGGCTGCAGGCTCGCATCGCAGTCGGGGAGGACTGCGGGGGAGGACCGGAAGACGCCGGGCTCGTCGAAGCAGAGGCCGGTTCCGGTCCCGTCCCACCACAGGTCGACCTGGTTGCGTTGGCGCTGGCCGTCCTCGCGGATGCCGAAGGTGTTGCCGGAGAAGGTGTTCTGGTCGCCCGCCGCCTGGTAGTCGGTGCCGGTCTCGCCCCAGGCGGCGATCGCGGCGGTCTGCTGGTCCCAGATGCGGTTGCCGGTCGCGGTCAGCTTGTCGGATTCGGCGACGAGGAGGCCGACGCCCGCGGGCAGGGCGAAGTCGGGGCAGCGGACGTCGTCCCAGGCGCGCTCGCCGAGGGGTGCTCGGCAGGCGGCCGTGCCGAGCTGGTCGTAGTGGCCGGTGTTGTTGCCGTACAGGAGGTTGTCGGTGACGTCCACTCCGGGGATGTCGGGTCGTGCGCCGGTGTGGTCGACGGCGATGCCGGTCGTGTTGCCGTGCAGGCGGTTTCCGGCGATGCTGCCGGTCGCGTCCATGCCCCGGTACCAGACGCCGACCGTGTTCCCGGTGGCCTCGCAGCCGTTGACGTCGGCGTCGGACTGCTCGATGAGGATGCCCGCGGTGTCGTTGGACTCGGCTCGGCAGTCGGTGAGCGCCACCGCGCGCGACCCGGTGACGTGGATGCCGGCGCCGCCGCTCTGGACCGCGGCGACGGCTTCGACGGTCGCGCCCTGGGAGCGGAGGTCCAGGGCTTGCTCGCGGGCCTGTGCGAGGGTGAACCCCTTGAGGTACAGGCCGGGTGCGCCGTCGACTTCCATGACCGTGTCGAGTGCGAAGCGGCCGGAGAGGAGGACGTCTTCGGGGCTGTCGCCGCGGCCCTCGATCTGGAGGTTCTGGAGGTCTTCGGGGATGCGCGCGGGTTCGTCGAGCGTGTAGTCGCCGGGCAGGATGAGCACGCGCATCCCGGGTTCGGACTGTGCGAGCGCGGCGGGGAGCGAAGCGAAGCCGGTGTCCTGGCAGTCCTCGTAGAGGCGTTCGTTCTCGAGGCGGCGCAGGTACTCCACTCCCTCGTTCCGTGCCGCGAACGTCTCGGGGTCGGCGGGGCAGACGAGGAGGTAGGAGCCGTCCTCGCGGTACGCGGGCGGTTCGATGGTGCGCTCGTAGACGGGGATGTCGGGGTAGGGAGGCTCGTCGGGGCGGTCTTGGGCGGCGAGGAGTCCGCTCAGCCCTATGGCCGCGAAGGCGATCAGGATGAAGACGGCCATCGCGAGGCGGTGCTGGGGGCGGGGCGCGGGGGGCACGGGCTCAGGGTAACGCGAGGCGCACTCGATGTGAAGGGGCGGAATGCGATGGGGCGCAGTCGGTTCGGTCCCCTCGGCGATCCCCGGGCAGTCCCCCGCCCTCCCAGGGGGGCGACCCCGGTTCAAGTGTGCCGCCGGGGTCCGACAGAAAACCGCCGTTCTTACCGTCGTAAGGAAATCTGTCACCCGAAAGAGTGCCTGCGGCGGCGGTAACGCGGCATACCGTCCTTGGAGGGGGCGGTATGCCGCGCTTGCGCAGCGGACTACGCCGTCTGCACTGGCAGCCAGTACAGAGAAAGGGAGAACCACTCACAATACAGTGAGCGGTTCTCCCCCGCAGTACTCAGTCGGCCTGAGCAGCCGGTCCCGAAGGACTGGCTACATCATGCCGCCCATGCCGCCCATGTCGGGCGCGCCGCCGGCGGATTCCTTCTCCGGGGCGTCGGCGACGACGGCCTCGGTGGTGAGGAACAGCGCGGCGATCGACGCGGCGTTCTGCAGCGCCGAGCGGGTGACCTTGGTCGGGTCGGGGATGCCCGCGGCGAGCATGTCCACGTACTCGCCGGTCGCGGCGTTCAGGCCGTGGCCGGTGGGCAGGTTGCGGACCTTCTCCACCACGACGCCGCCTTCGAGGCCGGCGTTCTCGGCGATGGCGCGCAGCGGCGCACCGAGCGAGCGGCGCACGATCTCGACACCGGTCGCCTCGTCGCCGTCGGCCTCGATCTTGTCGAAGGCGATCGCGCCGGCCTGGGCCAGCGCGGTGCCGCCGCCGGCGAGGATGCCCTCTTCGACGGCAGCCTTGGCGTTGCGCACGGCGTCTTCGACGCGGTGCTTGCGCTCCTTGAGCTCGACCTCGGTGGCCGCGCCGACCTTGATGACGGCCACGCCGCCGGCGAGGCGCGCCAGGCGCTCCTGCAGCTTCTCGCGGTCGTAGTCGGAGTCGGAGTTGTCGATCTCGGCGCGGATCTGGTTGATCCGGCCCTGGATCGCCTCTTCCTCGCCACCGCCGTCGACGATGATGGTGTCGTCCTTGGTGATGACGACCTTGCGGGCCTGGCCCAGGAGGGACAGGTCGGTGTTCTCGAGCTTGAGGCCGATCTCCTCGGAGATGACCTGGCCGCCGGTGAGGATGGCGATGTCGCCGAGCATGGCCTTGCGGCGGTCGCCGAAGCCGGGGGCCTTGACGGCGGCCGACTTGAAGATGCCGCGGATCTTGTTCACGACGAGGGTCGGGAGGGCTTCGCCGTCCACGTCCTCGGCGATGATCAGGAGCGGCTTGCCGGTCTGGGTGACCTTCTCCAGGGTCGGGAGCAGGTCCTTGACCGCGGAGATCTTCTGGTTGGCGACGAGGATGTACGGGTCCTCGAGCACGGCCTCCATGCGGTCCTGGTCGGTCACGAAGTAACCGGACAGGTAGCCCTTGTCGAAGCGCATGCCCTCGGTGAGCTCGAGGTCGAGGCCGAAGGTGTTCGACTCCTCGACGGTGATGACGCCTTCCTTGCCGACCTTCTCCATCGCCTCGGCGATGATGGCGCCGACGGTGACGTCGCCCGCAGAGATCGAAGCGGTGGAAGCGATCTGCTCCTCGGTCTCGACCTCGGTGGAGGTGGACTGGAGGTGCTCCACAACGGCGGCGACGGCCTTCTCGATGCCCTTCTTGATGGCGATCGGGTTGGCGCCGGCGGCGACCGCGCGGAGGCCTTCCTTGACGAGGGCCTGGGCCAGCACGGTGGCGGTGGTGGTGCCGTCGCCCGCGACGTCGTCGGTCTTCTTGGCGACTTCCTTGACCAGTTCGGCGCCGATGCGCTCGTACGGGTCTTCGAGCTCGATCTCCTTGGCGACGGACACACCGTCGTTGGTGATCGTCGGGGCGCCCCACTTCTTGTCGAGCACCACGTTGCGGCCCTTCGGGCCGAGGGTCACCTTGACGGCTTCAGCGAGGGTGTTCATGCCCCGCTCGAGCCCGCGGCGAGCCTCCTCGTCGAATGCGATCATCTTCGCCATGGTCGATGGCTTCCTTTCGGATAACGTTCGTGGTCGACGGTGAGGCGGCATCCCCGCGACGGTGAGCCTGTGCAGGCTCGACCACCTCATCGCGTTCTTAGCGTTCTTAGCACTCGCCAGCTGCGAGTGCCAGCTCCAGGTATAGCACTCTCGCCTTGAGAGTGCCAATCCGGGGCGCGAAACAAGTGGTAAAAAGCGGCCTCGGCGACGCTTGCGGGCCGTAAACGAGCAAGGAGGCCCGGGCTGGCGCCCGGGCCTCGCTGGTGCGGTCTACGGATTCGGTGGCGGCGGCGGGGCCGGGTGGCCCGGTTCGCCGGGCTCGGCCGGGTCGACGGCGACGCCCGCGGCCTCCGCGGAGAGCGAGGTGGCCGAGACGGATTCGGCGCGCCCGCGCAGCCACGCGTACGTGCACAGGGACGCGGCGAGGATCCAGATCATGGGCACGAGCAGGAGCAGCGCCATGACCGCCTCGGTGAGGACGGTGAGCACGGTGGCGAGCCAGGACGCGAAGACCGCGTGCCAGACACCGGCCAGGAGCAGGCCGACGAGGGAGATGATGAGGTTCGCGGCGATGGCGACGAGGACGACGATGACGATGCGGCCCAGGGCGGGCCAGAACGCCGAGTGCGTCAGCTGGATGGAGCGGGCGTAGGGACTGCGGCGGGCCTCGAAGACGGCGGCGGGCGCCATGAGGCTGAGCGCGAAGATCGCCCACAGGCCGGGCAGGACGCAGAGCACGAGGCCGACGGCGATGGTGACCCAGGCGAGCAGGAGCCACAGGAAGAACCGGCCGCCGCGCTTGAAGCCGAAGGAGAAGGCCTCGCCGAGGGCGAGGAAGCCGCCGGCCGCTTCGGCGGCGGCGGTGCGCACGGCGGCGAGCGCGGCCGAGCCGGAGACGTAGAGGACGGCCAGGGAGAGGATCGCGCCGATGACGCCCACGGCGACGCCGGGGCTGTACTCGCGGACGATCGTGCCCCAGTCGGTCTGGTCCACGTCGATGTGGGGGGTGCGCACGGTGTTGTTGAACGCGCCGAGGACCCAGCGCGGCAGGACGACCCCGATGAGGAGGATGAGGCCGACCGTGCGCCAGGAGCGCTGCACGACGTCCATCGACGCGTGCCACCAGCCCTCGAACGTGTCGGTCACCAGGGGGTCGCCGCCGGAGAAGCGGCCCGAGGGCTCGCCGCCCTGCCCCGCGTTCCAGTATGGATCGTCGCTCATACGCGGGATCTTAAGGCAATGAACGGTGCATATCAGACAAACAGCTGCAACGCATCCGTTCGGGGATGACACGTTCGCGCATTCCCCTGCCCGGCCGCCCCCGAGCCACTACCGTACGCAGGTATCGGTGCACGTCGCGCCGGTAGAAGAGACCGCCGAGCACACCGGGAGCGCCGATGTCCCACCGCGAACCGCGACCGGTCGGCCGCGAGAAGACCTTCTTCGGGCATCCCCGCGGCCTCGCCGTCCTCTTCGGCACCGAGATGTGGGAGCGGTTCAGCTTCTACGGCCTGCAGGGCATCCTCCTCACGTTCCTCGTCGCCGACACCGCGCAGAACGGCCTCGGCCTCGCCGACACCGTCGCCGTCCCGATCGCCTCGCTCTACTCCGGGCTCGTCTACCTGACGGCGCTGCCCGGCGGCTGGCTGGCCGACCGCATCCTCGGGCCCCGCCGCGCCGTCCTCATCGGCGGCATCATCATCATGGCCGGCCACATCTCCATGGCCATCCCCCTCGACAACCCGGCGATGGTCTTCTTCGGCCTCTTCCTCGTCGTCGCCGGCTCGGGCCTGCTGAAGCCGAACATCTCCGTGATGGTCGGCAAGCTCTACGACGGCGACACCGACGCCCGCCGCGACGCCGGGTTCTCCGTGTTCTACATGGGCATCAACCTCGGCGCGTTCCTCGGCATCCTCATCACCCCCTACCTCGCCGGGGACGACCGGTGGCACCTCGGCTTCGGCGCCGCCGCGGTCGGCATGGCCCTCGGCCTCCTCTGGTACGTGCGCGGCTGGCCGCGCCTGTCGAACGCCGGCATCGGCCCGGCCCGCCCGCTCAGCGAAGCCGAGAAGAAGCAGTCCGCCAAGATCATCGTCATCGCGCTGGCCATCGCGGCCGTCGCGATCGCGATCTGGGCCTGGACCGGGACGCTCACCCTCTCCACCGTGCCCACGGTCGTCACGGGCCTCTCGATCGCCGCCGCCGTCTGGTACTTCGTCTACATCTTCGGCGAGGCCAAGGACATCACGCCCGCCGAGAAGGCCGGGCTGCGCGCCTACGTGGGCCTGTTCATCGCCTCGGTCGTGTTCTGGATGCTGTACCTCCAGATGGGCTCCGTGCTCACCGCGTTCGCCGCGAACTCCGTCGACCTCGACTCGTGGGGCTTCCACCTGCCCGCCGGCGGGGTCCAGAACTTCAACTCGATCTTCATCCTGATCTTCTCCCCGATCTTCGGCGTCATCTGGCTGAAGGCCGGCACCCGCTTCGGGACCGCGTACAAGTTCGCGGTCGGCGTGTTCCTCGTCGGCTTCGCGTACGTGTTCCTCGGCTGGCTCCAGACCCGCGCCGACGACGGCGTGCTCGTCGGCCTCGCCTGGATGGCCTGGGTGTACCTGCTGCTCACCTTCGGCGAGCTGTGCGTCTCCCCCGTCGGCCTGAGCGTCACCACGCAGCTCGCCCCGCCGAACCTCAAGGGGCAGATGATGGGCGTGTGGTTCCTCGGCCCCGCGGTGGGCACACCGCTCGGCGGGCAGGCGTTCGCGTTCCTCGTGCCGAGGGTCGGCGAGGCCGCGTTCTTCTACATCCTCGCCGGCATCGCGATCCTCACCGCCGTCGTCCTCGCGATCTTCAGCCCCGCCATCCACCGGCTCATGGGCCGCGGCGGGCACGGGCCGAACGCGACGCTCGAGACGCCGCCCGAACCCGAGTTCGGCAGGGGCTCGGACGGCCGCGTCGACTAACCCGACTTGAACCACTCGCCGGCCTGGGCCATCAGGCGGCGCACGGGATGCTGCGGGGGCAACTCGGCACTGCGCGGCCCCGGGTGGAGGGCCGAGAAGCCCGGCTCGATGAGCCGCGGCTTGAGCGGATCGACCGGCTTGATGAACGAATCCGTCGGCGCCCCGTCGGGATCGGCGACCCAGCGGCGCGACACGCGGTCCAACCCGATCGGGTACACCGTGACCCCGTCCGACGCGACCTTGATCCGCAGGAAGCACTTCTGATCGATCACCGACATGCCCGCGAACAGCTCGTTCGCGTTGACGCCCAACCGGTTCGCCACCACCAGGTACAGGCCCACGACCCACGTGCCCGCCAGCCCCGCCAGCGGCAGGTACGCCAGGTACGTCCACAGGCTCACGTCGTCGAACATCTTGATCGCCTGGGCCCCGCCCCACGACAAGGCCACCTGCGCCAGGCCGTGCAGGCCCCCGAGCGTGTAATGGCGCGACGTGCGGCTGCCCTGACCCGGGTGCGCGAAACCGACCCCGGCCCCCAGGAGCACCGCCGTCACCGCCACGAACGTGCCCGTGCCCTCCAGAATGGACACCGTCGCGATGAGCCCCACCACCGCCATCAGCGCCACGAAGCCCTTGTTGAACCACGGCAGCCGCGCGAAGATCCCGAACGCGTACCCCATCGACTTCGCCTTCGACGGATACGCCTGCGTCAACCGGTAGTCCCGCTCGCGCGCATCGGGTTCGGACACCGACTTCCGCGGCGCCGTCAACTCCTCCGGCAGTGTGTGCGTCGGCGACAGGTACGCGCCCCCGCCGCCGGCCGTGACCAGGTGGCGTGAGCCGTCGATCTCCTCGTAGTGCGCGTAATGGTGGCGGTCGCCGGTGACCACGAGCGGCACCCGCGCGCCGCGCGCCGCCACCACGTCCCGGATGAAATGGTCGATCCGGTCGAACGAGCGCGGATCGTCCTCCGTCCACAGCCAGGAGGGCTGCGGCACGCACAGGATCACCTGGTCGCCCTGGCGCATCCGCTGCGCCGCATGCCGGAAGTACTCGATCTGCGTCTGATCCAGATGCGTGTCGAACTGGGCGTCCACCGCGAACAACCACCAGCGGTGCGGCAGCTCCAACGCGAAATACGACCGCTTCTGATACGTCCGGTACCCGCCCACCTTCCGGCCCTCGGTGAACTGCCGCGCGAACGCCGTCAACCCGTCGAACCAGTCGTGGTTCCCAGGGATCGCATACAGCGACACCGGACTGCCCGGGTTCGCCGCCTCGTACGGGCCCTTCATCCGCTGCTCGTACTCGAGCCAGTCCCCCGCCGGGTACACCTCGTCGCCGCCCATGATGAGCACCGACCCGCGCGGCAGCCGCTCCCCGGCCACCTCGAGGTGCTCCTGCGCCATCAGGTACGCGACCGAGTACGTCGCATTGAAACCGTCCCCCACGTCCGCCACGTAATCGAGCCACAGCTCATCGGCGTCCGCATGGTTGAACACCCCCTGCGGGCGGCCCCCGATGATCTCGCGCTTGTCCACATAGCCGCCGAAGACCCGCGCCAGCCCGAACCGCATGCTCGTATCGAGCAGCGTGCGCGGCGACAACCAGCGCACCGGCCCCTGCGGCCGGAAACGGAGCTGCTCAGGACTGAGGTCCTTGGGGCGGTGGGACATAGACCACATCATGGCACGTTCTGCGCGCCAAGGGAACCCGAGAAACCGCCTAGGCGAACGCCCGATCCGCCCGTAAGCTCCCGGCATGACGAACGCACGCCACGCCGAACTCGGCGACATCGACGAGATCATCCGGCTCCGCGAGGTCATGCTCGCGCCCTGGTTCGACATGAGCGACACCGGCTGGAAGCCCGAGACCGCCGCGATCCTCCAGCGCCGCCTCGACGAGCCGAAACCGACGATGGCCGTCACCGTCGTCGAGGCCCCGGACGGCTCGGGCGCGCTGGCGTCCTGCGCGACCGGGGTGATCAGCGAGCGGCTGCCGAACCCGTTCAACCCTTCGGGGCGGTACGGCTGGATCTTCAACGTGGTCACCGATCCGCAGTGGCGGGGCCGCGGGTACAGCCGGGCCTGCACGAAGGCGCTGCTCGACTGGTTCGAGGACCAGAGCGTGCACGTCATGGAGCTGCTCGCTTCGCAGGAGGGCGAAGGGCTGTACCGGGAACTCGGGTTCACGGTCTCCGAGGAGCCGGCGATGCGGCTGAACCGCAACCGCTGAACGGCCGCCGCACTCGTAGGAGCCGGCTCCGCTCTCACCCGCCTGGGCCGGCTCCGCCGACCGCTCGCCTCACTCGTCGACGTCCATGGACGGCAGGCGGAACCAGCCGGAGGCCGCGAGCGAAAGCAGCAGTACGACGGCGAGCGCGAGGGCCGCGAGGACGAGGGCGGGCAGCGCGAACGCGATGAGCGCGAGCACGGCGAGGCAGCAGAGGGCGGCGATCCGCGAGGCGGCGATGCGGCCGCTGTCTGCGCGGGTGAGGACGAGTTCGCCGACGAGGTAGACCGCGGGACCACCGAGGACGGTGGCGATCGCGGTGGTGTCCGCGGTGCCCCAGGGATCGGCGAGTACGAGCAGCGCGCCGACGCCGATGAGGACGGCAGCGCCGACCATGAGGGCGTGCGCGAAAGCGGAGGCGCGACGAAAGTCCTCAGGCGCGGCAGCGCGCTCGTCATCGCCGGGGCGAGCGCCGAGATAGAGGCGCCAGACGACGACGAGGGTAGCCAGCCCCAGGACCACCGCGGCCACGCCACCCGCACCGAACTCCACGCCGCCGAGGATCACGACCGCCTCCCGAAGGGCCGCAACGCAGACGAGCGGACGCGAGCGGCACCGGAGCCCCCGACCCCGCGAGAGCACTTCCAGCGAACCCGGCCGCCGGAGGCCTCCACACCCCCGAAGTTATCCACAGGCAGTTGACCTGCAGTAACACTGATTTTGCGGTGAGTTATCCACAGGCGGAAAACTTCTGTTGCCACTCCACTACCCATCGTGTTGTAGTAGATGGCAAAAACGCCATCGGGCATCAGCGGGATGGCGGCGACAGAAGGGGATTCGCGAACGTCGCCATACCGAGGTCGCGCGCGGCAATCCGGCCGCGCGCGGTCCCCGCCAGATGCCCTACCGCCCCTCGCTCCCGCGGGAGCACACGCGGGCGGCCGAGACACCACCTCGGCCGCCCGCACACCCGACACGCTCATCGGCTGATCGTAACCACGGACGCCCGGTTTGTACGGCTCGCCGGGAACCCGCGACTACGATCGGCGCGATGATGCAGTCGGAACAGGCCATAGCGGTGCTCGGCGAGATCGAGCGAGCAGGATTGTCAGTGTGGGTCGGCGGCGGCTGGGGGATCGACGCGTTGCTCGGGAAGCAGACGCGTCCGCACCGCGACCTCGACCTCCTGCATGTGGCCGGCGAGGAATCCCGGCTCATGGCACTGCTCGCAGGGCTCGGGTTCGCCGAGACCGTCGACTGGCGGCCGGTGCGGTTCGTGATGGCGCACCCGGACGGCCGGGAGATCGACCTGCACCCGCTGGTGTTCGCCGCGGACGGGTCGGCCGAGCAGGCCTCGCTCGAGCCCGGGAAGCCGTTCCTCTACCCGGCTTCGGCCTTCGCCGAGGGCGGCATCGACGGCATCGCGGTGCCGTGCCTTTCGGCTGAGCAGCAGGTGCACTTCCACCAGGGCTATGAGCCCGCGGACCGGGACCTTCACGACATGGCGCGCCTGCGCGAGGCGTTCGGCATCGCCACTCACTTCTAGAACGCGAAAAGGCAAGGGCCCCAAGCGCTTCCGCGCTTGGGGCCCTTTTCGTCGAGCTGCGTCAGGCCTTGGTCAGACCGTCGATCGCTGCGGCAAGGGCTTCGGTGGCGGTGTCCACCTCTTCCTGTGTGGCGCCCTTGTCGTCGTTGGCGGTGGTCGCCGCGTCGCGGGCGGCGACCAGGGCCGCCCAGGTGTCGGCGGTCCAGTCGGTCTCGGTGAGTGCGGCCGCGTCGTCGAGGTGGACGGCGAGGCCGGACTTGTCGATGACTTCGACGATGAACTGGAGTTCAGCGACGTTGCAGTAGCCGTTGCCGCCGCTGAGGCGCAGGGCCCCGTAGTGGACGGGCTCGGCGAGGGCGACCGTGTTCCAGCCGCGGACCGGGGTCCCCGTGCTCGCGAACTTGGTCCAGGTCGCGCCGCCGTCGTTCGATCCCTGGATTTCCAGGCCGGTCGCCCGCAGATGCGCGTTGTCCCGCGGGAAGTACTTCACGCCGACGATCGTGTATGCGGTGCCGTCGGCGGGGAGCACGGTGTTGGTGCAGGACTTCGTGGTCGTGTCCGTCCACGTGCCGGTGTTGCCGTCGAACATCCGCCAGCCGTTGGCGGCCGCGCTGGTCGCGCCGTCGGCGGTCGCGGTGCTGGCCGCGACCCAGGACTGGTCGAATCCGGCGGGCGCTTCGGCCGCCGCGGGGTCCAACAGGTCCCAGGCGTTCACGAGTCGCTGGGCGAGGTCCTGCTCGTCGGCGTCCGGTTCGGCCAGGGCCGCGCGGACCGCAGCGACCTCGCGTGGGAAGAGGATCTGCGAGCCTCGGGTGTAGCCGCTCAGGTCCACGGCGTCGGCGCGCTCCAGGAGCGGGTCGATGTCGTAGACGGGCTCGCCGAAGAGCCGCAGCTCCGCGATGTAGATCGGCGCGCTGTTCGTGACCCTCAGGTAGCGGTAGCCGTCCGTGTGCTCCGCCGGGAGGTTCTGCCACGTGAGGGTCTTGTACGACGCGTCGGCGACCGTGGTCCAGGTCGTGAGGTCGTTCGAGCCCTGGATCACCTGGTCGTCCATGCGGCGCACGCCTTCGCTGTCCTGGCGCGCAAGGTAGTCGATGCGGTCCACGCTCACCTGCGTGCCCGCGCCGAAGTCCCAGACGAGGTAGGTCTGGCCGTCGACGGCGGGCACGTCGCTGAACGTGTTCGCCTTGCCGTCGAGCATGTTCGCCGCGTGGACGGCCTTGGACTGGTCGGCCGTACCGTCCGCCTTGACCACTTCGGCGTCGGCGAGGTCGATCAGGTTGCTCTCGTCCGAGCCGTACAGGGCGGTGCCGTCGGTGGCGCCGTGGATCGTCGCTGCCGTTTCACCGTCCTCTGTGGTGTGGTCGACCACGAGGTCGAGGCGGCCGCCGCCGGTGAGGTCGCCGAGCGTGCCCGTGGCCGTCCACGACAGCGAATCCTCGCTGGTGGCCGTGAGTGCTTGCCCTCCGACGCTGACCGCGACGTCGCTGACGGGCTTCGCGCTGGTGAAGGTCACGTTGACGTCGGCGCCGGCGGTCACCCTGCCCGCCAGGGCGCCCGGTGAGGCCACCGAGACGTCGGCGATGTCGCCGGTGACTTCAGAGCGGTCGCCGAAGACGTGGAACTCGCCGAGGGACCAGATGCCCGGGTAGGCGGGGTCGATCGGCGGGGCCGGATCGTCGATCTGGAGCTTCAGGTAGCGGTACTCCTTGCCGCGGTGCTCGGCGACGACGGGGATGGTCTCCATGTCGTTGGTGTCGCCGGTGGGCCGCTCGGTGAGGAGGTCCCAGGTGATGCCGTCGTTGGAGCCGTACACGTTGGTGCCCTGCGAGCGCATCGGGAACGAGAAGCGGGCCTGGAGGCCGAACTCCTCGACCGAGACGCGGTACCGGGTGCCGTAGTCGAACGTGACGAACCCGACCCGCAGGTCGCCGAAGTGGCTGTGGGTGTTGCCGTCGGCGAGGGCGCGGGCCTGGTCCGCGGTCATGTTGGCAGGTGTGACCGCATTGCGGTAGTCCAGCGATCCGTCCGCCAGGCGCGGGTTGAGCAGTTCGAGCCCCTCGATGGCGTCGAGCAGGGCCTGGAACGCGGTGCGGAACTCCTCGTCGGTGCCGTTCTCGGACGCGTCGCGCGCGGCGGCGAGGGCGGCCCGGTAGGGCTCGTCGGAGACCGTGGTGTAGACCGCGCCCTCTTCGGTGCCGTCGGCGACGGCGGCGTCGATCATCTTGGGCCGGTTCTTGGCCACGACGATCTCGAAGGTCCGCGTGGAGAGGGCGTCGCCATCGTCGGCGATGATCTGGACGTTGTGGGTGCCGCGGTCGTGCGGGGTCGGCTTCCAGGTCAGCGTGCCGGTCTCGGCGTCGAGTCCGGCGCCTTCGGGCAGGCCGGCGGCGGTGTACGCCGGAGCGCTGCCCGTGTCGGTCGCGCCGAGTTCGAACGTCGAGGTCGCGTCCGGCCACAGGTAGTACCTGCCGCGCGCCTGCTCGAAGACGGGTGGGCTGAGTTGGGTCTGGGCGTTGAACATGAGGCTGTCCATGTCCACAGTGGTGCCGTCGCCGGTGATCCGGTAGTACTGGGTGTGGGGTCCGGCGGCGGGGTAGGTGATGTACCGCCATTCGCCTTGGGTGTCAGGCAGTTCGATCCGGGCCATGACGCCCGGCTCGGGTTCGGCCTCGTTGCGGGGGTCGCGCTCCTCCTTGTCGAGCACTTCGAGGACGGCGGGGCCGTCGGTGCGCACGCGCACGCCCAGCTTGCTGGAGCCGGGGTACATCACGCGGCTGACGACGCTGACGGTGCCGTCCGCGTCAGCGGTGGCGCGGGCGAAGGTCAGCTCGTCCTCGGTGACGATCTCGGTGCCGTCGTCGAGCGGGAGGCCGTAGTTGCCGAAGGTGAGGGCGGTGTCCTCGACCGGGGCCGGCTCGGTGCCGGCGATCTCGGGCGGGAACGCCACCCAGTACTCGACGCTCTTGTCGCCGGCGCTCCAGAAGTTGTTGACGCCGGTCCCGTAGCTGTAGAGGGGGCCGTCCATGCGCTCGTTGAGGAGTGCGACGTTCGGTGCCTCGGTCTCGACGTCGACGCCTTCGACGTACTTGTACTGGTAGTACAACTCGTTGAGCGCGTTGAACATCCGGCCGCGGTAGGCCGGTGAGACGGTCCCGCCGGTGCCGCGGTCGTCGATGTACTTGGTGGGCAGGCCCATCATGTAGCCGTCGAAGGCGTTCGCGCCGGCGAGGAGCCGGTTGCCGAGGAAGCCGTAGGCGCTCACGGCGTCGTCGGCGGTGGAGACGGTCCCGTCCTCGGGGTCCACTTCGGTGCCCTGGACGTGGAGGAAGCGCGCCAGTGCGGCGAAGTTGTCGATGTTGCACTCGGCGTGGGCCTGGTCGCGGCCCATTTCGCGGAGTTGCACGAAGTCTTCGCCGTAGGGGTTGGCGGGGTCGTCGGCTTCGATGAGCGGGATCTGCTGCGCGAGTCCGCCGCTGGTGTAGTTCACGAATTCGGAGTTGACGGTGAACCACTCGACGCCTTTGGCGTAGGCGGCGGTGTCGTCGGCGTAGATCGCGGTGGCGATGCGGCCGTAGAGCCCGAAGTTGTGCTGGTTCATCCACTTCTCGGGCGAGTAGAGGAACGTCTCGACGAGTGGCTGGGCGAAGTTGCCGAGCAGGTTCGCGTCGTCGTCGGCGGTCCATTCGACGCTGTAGCCGTCGTGGGTGCCGGGGGTGTCGTCGGCGACCGGTTCGGTGGCGCGGATGATCTCGGCGGCCATGAGGAACTGGGAGAGCGGTTTGCCGGTGTGGATGTGGGCGTCGGGGAAGTACTTGAATCCGTCGGGGTTCATGCTGGCCCAGGTGCGCAGGGCCTGGATGGCGTTCTTGCGGTAGACCTCGTTGCCGGTCATGACCCACATGAGGGATTGGCTGAGGGCGCCGAAGGAGTCGGCGGTCTCGCGGCCGCGGAGGCCTCCGTGGTTGAAGTTCGGGTCGAGCGCGACGTCGGGTTGGGCGGCGGATTTGGAGTTGGTCGCGCGGTAGGTCTTGGAGGTGGCGCCGGTCTTGGTCATGGCGTCGAAGTAGGAGGCCCAGGGTTCTTGGCCGGTGCGGACCATGTCTTGGGCGTTGCGCAGGTCGTCGGCGGAGAGGCCGACGCCGGGGTGGACGAATCCGGCGTCGCTCACGGTTTCGTTGACCTGTACGACGTGGTCGGTGAGGAGTCCGGCGTAGGGCGGTGGGTCCTGCTCCTGCGCGTGTGCGGGGGGCGGTGCGGCGACTACCGCGATGCCCGCCGCGAGGGCGGCGGCGAGCGCGATGAGGCGCGGCCGCTTTCGTCGGTCGACTTGCGTCATTGCACGTCCTTTCGGGTTGGGGCCCGTGGGGGTGGGCCTCGCATGAGGGGGTGGAGGCGTGGTGCCTCGGGTTTGCGGGCGGCGGGTGCCGGCGTGGCCCGGTCGGGTGCGTTGGCGGGGGGATATCGGGATTCGTCTATGCGGACGATAGCGGTTGCGGTGGCGAGAATCAAGGCTTGAGCAGATAACGTTCTCTGCTCAGTGAGGTGGTGTTCTGAGGCCGTGAAGGCCGGTTACCGAATCGTTATCTTTTATGAATCTTGTTGTCTAGCTGCATGATCGACTGGTGCGACGGGTGATCTGGCACAAGTTCGGTGACATTGGTCGATCTGCGGGTCTCGACAAGCCGGGGTTTCAGATCTAACTTAGAAACCGATATCTATCCGGCGACCCTGAAGGACCCCGAGTGGCAGACCGACCCAGAGCGCTCTTGGCCATGAGCCCTGAGTTCCTCCATCAGCTCTTCCCCGAGCCGCTCATGCGGCGTCTCGCCGCCGTGCTCGACTTCGACCCCGGTCTCGTCGTCCAGGACTTCGCCGAGCCCGCCGCGAAGGCGGCGCTCGCGGAGGCGGAGGTCGTCGTCTCCAGTTGGGGTGTGCCGAGGCTGAACGACGACGTGCTGGCCGGGGCGCCGAACCTCAAGGCCGTGCTGCACGCGGCCGGGACGGTGAAATGGCTTCTCGGCGAGGCCGGCTGGGCGCGGGGCGTGGTCGTCTCGAGTTCGTCGGGGGCGAACGCGCTGCCGGTCGCGGAGTACACGCTCGCGTCGATCCTCCTGGCGGGCAAGGGCATCTTCCAGCTCCGCGAGGACTTCCGCAAGGAGCGGAGCTTCACGCTCGGCTACATCCACCCGGATGTGGGCAACTTCGGCCGCACCATCGGCATCGTGAGCGCTTCGAAGATCGGGCGGCGCGTGCTGGAGCTCTTGCGGCCCTTCGATTTCACGGTGCTGCTGTACGACCCGTTCGTGGACGCGGCGGAGGCGGCGGAGCTGGGCGCGGTGTCGGTCGGGCTCGATGAGCTGGTGGCCCGGGCGGACGTGGTCAGCGTCCACGCCCCCGACCTGCCCGAGACCGAGCACCTCATCAACGCGGAGCGGTTGGCGCTCATGCGGGAGGGCACGGTGGTGGTCAACACGTCGCGCGGGCGCCTGGTCGACACGGAGGCGCTCACCGTGGAGCTGCTCAACGGGCGGCTCTCGGCGGTCATCGACGTGACGCATCCGGAGCCGCTGCCGGCGCATTCGCCGCTCTACGATCTTCCGAACGTCTTCCTGACGCCGCATGTGGCGGGTTCGCACGGCAACGAGCTGTCCCGCATGGGCCTGTTCATGGTCGAGGACGCCGAGCGGTACGCGGCGGGCGAGCCGCTGCTGCACCGCGTGGATGCCGAGACGTTGTGGAGGCAGGCGTGATGCGGCGAAGATAGAAACCGATATCTAATCGTTTTCCGGTCGAACCGACGACAGGAAAGCGCCTGCGGCTTTGGCAACGAATTGGCATCATGCTGGGAATACGTTGCGCCGCAATCGAAAACCACTCGCCGGGAGCCGAGAATCCGCAACGCGAATCATTGACTGATTTCCATCTCTGGTGATAGCGTTATCTCCCCGGCGACCTGGTGCGGCACCCGGCAGGACTCCCGCACCGACTGCCGAATTAACCTTCACGGCAGCCTCATCCCTCACCCCTGTATCAACGTTGATCTAAGGAGGCCCCTCATGGCCGAACTCTCTCGCCGCAAGCTCCTCGGCGCGGCCGGCGCCGCCGCCGCAGCCACCGCGCTCGGCTCGACCGCCGCCTGCTCCGGCAGCGCCGGAGGCGGCGCCACGGGCGGCGACTACGACATGCCGACGTTCCAGCCGGCCCCGGACCTGGACGTCCAGCCGTACTACTCGACCGAGACGCCCGGCATGGAGAACGTCTACACCGAGTACCCGAAGACCTACTTCAAGTCGGTCGAGCGCGAACCCGGCTCCGGCGGCACGGTCACCAGCTTCCAGCTCACCTGGGGCGACCCCTCCAAGCCCCTGGACGAGAACCCGTACTGGCAGGAGCTCAACGAGCGCCTCGGCGTCAGCTTCGAGCCGCAGTTCGTCCCCCAGCCGGTGTTCGACCAGAAGTTCGCGACCATGCTCGCCTCCGGCGACGTCCCCGACCTGGTCTTCGTCAACGACCAGTCCGCGGTGAACCTGCAGGGCATCCGCGACGGCGCGTTCGCCGACCTCTCCGAGGCCCTCTCGGGCGACAACATCCTCAAGTGGCCCAACCTGGCCGCCCGCAAAGAGGAGATCTGGCAGGCCAGCCTGAAGGACGGCCGCATCTACCAGATCCCCTCGATCGTCTGGAACCTCACGAACCTCCCGACGATGCGCACCGACCTGGTCGACCAGACCTCGATCGGCCGCGCCCCCAAGGACGCCGACGAGCTGTTCACCATGCTCAAGGAGGTCTCGGCGCTCGGATCGGGCCCCGGCGGCCAGAAGGTCTACGGGCTCAACAAGTTCGACGCCCACCCCGGGACCGTCTCGATGTTCCAGCGCCTGTTCAAGACCGGCCCCGAATGGCAGCTGAACGGCGACGGCGACCTGGTCCACATGGTCCAGACCGAGAACTACAAGATGATGCTCGAGTGGCTCGCCCGCGCCTGGGCCGAGGGCATCTTCGACCCGGTCTCCATGTCCCCCACGCCGACCGACATCGTCTCCGGCGCGGCCCTGCGCTACGACCCGGTCGGCGGGGCCATCGGCGCGACCGGCCTGTCCCAGTGGGAGGCCGACCTCCCGGGCGCGACGTACGACTTCTTCGACATGCCCGGCTTCGACGGCTCCGCGCAGCTCGTCGTCCGCAACATCCCCTACGGCAAGTCGACCTGCGTGTCCGCCAAGGCCGCCGAGGACGAGGACCGGCTCACCGAGATCCTCAACGTCCTCGACTACTTCTCGGCCCCGTTCGGCTCCGAAGAGGCCCTGTTCGTCGCCTCCGGCCAGCCCGGGCGCCACTACGAGTTCGACGAGTTCGGCATGCCCGTCACGAACATGGACAACATCACCGAGCTCGGCGTGCAGTACGTCGGCCTCACCTCCGGCGACAACTCGTACCGCCTCCACCCGAAGGCGGCCCCGTGGGCCGACTCGTTCGTCGCGGTCATGGAGGCCCTGGCCCAGAACTCGATCGCGCGCCCCCTCGAAGGGCTCGAATCCGCCTCGCAGACCTTCGTCACCAAAGGCGCGCAGCTCAAGCAGTTGTGGACCGACTTCGAGACCGGCGTCATCACCGGCCGCGAGAGCGTCGACGACCTCGAGTCCTTCGTCTCCAACTACATGGCCCAAGGGGGCACGCAGGTCAAGGACGAGTACACCCAGGCGCTCAAGGACGCGGGCAAGTGAGCGTGAACACCACGGACGCCGGCCCCGGGACCCGCACTGAGCGGGCCCCGGGGCCGTCCGCGCCCGCCGCCGCACCGCGCACCCTCACACTGCGCCAGCGGATCTGGCGTGAACGCTGGTCGTACACGTTCATCATCCCCGGCGCCGCGTTCTTCCTGGTCTTCATGTACGTGCCCATGGCGGGCAACGTCGTCGCGTTCCAGGACTACTCGCCGTTCCGCGGCATCGAGGGCTCGCCCTGGGTCGGCCTCGCGAACTTCACCGCGATCTGGACCGACCCCGAGATCCTCACCGCCCTGCAGAACACGCTCATCATCGCGTTCCTGCAGCTGGCCTTCGCGTTCCCGGCCCCGATCGCCCTCGCGCTCCTGCTGCAATCGCTCCTGTCGGAGAAGGTCAAACGGCTGGTGCAGACCATCGTCTACCTGCCGAACTTCCTCTCCTGGGTCATCGTCATCTCGGTGTGGCAGCAGGTCGTCGGCGGCGGCGGACTCGTCGCCGGCATCCTCGACGGGTTCGGCATGCCCGGCTTCGACATGATGACCGACGCCGACAACTTCAAGTTCCTCGTCGTCGCCCAGAACATCTGGAAGGACGCCGGCTGGGGCACCATCATCTTCTTCGCCGCCATCGCCGGCATCCCCTCCGAGCGGTACGAGGCGGCGGCCATCGACGGCGCCTCCGGCTGGCAGCGCACCTGGCACATCACCCTGCCCGCGCTCGTCCCGGTCGCCACCCTCCTGCTCATCCTCAACATCGGCTCGATCCTCACCGTCGGCTTCGAGCAGCTCCTGCTCCAGCAGCCCATGGTCGGCGCCGAAGCCGCGCAAGTGCTCGACACCTTCGTCTACTTCCGGGGCGTGCTCGGCGGCCAATGGGGCATCGCCACCGCCGCGGGCCTGCTCAAGGGCATCATCGGCACCGTCCTGGTCCTGTCGGCCAACAAGCTCGCCAAGAAGATGGGCGGAGAGGGGATCTTCTGATGGGTACCGCAACCGCCAGCCGTCCACCATGGATGAACCCGCCCTCGGTGGGGGTCAGGGCGATCAAGGCGATCGTCATCGTCTGCATCGTCATCACCATGATCTACCCGCTGCTCTACGTCATCGCGATGAGCTTCGCCGCCCCCGAGCAGGCGCGGGCGGGCGTGGTCTTCCCGACCGAGTACTCGCTCGACGCCTACCGGGCGATCTTCAACGGCGGCACCGTCACCCGGGGCCTGTCCAACTCGCTGTTCATCACCGTGGTCGGCACGATCCTGTCGCTCGCGGCGACCTCGATGCTCGCCTGGGGCCTGGCCCGCACCCGCCAAGTGCCCGGCGCGAAAGCCGTGCTCATCGGCATCCTCGCGACCATGTTCTTCAGCGCCGGCATCATCCCCAACTTCATGCTCATCAAGTACCTCGGGCTCCTCGACTCCACCTGGTCCCTGATCATCCCCGGCCTCATCTCGGCCTTCAACATGATCGTCATCAGGAACTTCTTCCAAGGACTCCCCGAGGAACTCATCGAAGCGGCCCGCATCGACGGCGCCGGCGAATGGCGGATCTTCCTCCAGATCGTCCTGCCCCTGTCGAAGCCCGTGCTCGCCGTGATGGGCCTGTTCTACGCCGTCGGCTACTGGAACACCTACTTCAACGCGCTGCTGTACATCAACGACTCCGAGAAGTGGCCCATCCAGGTCGTGCTCCAGCAGTACGTCCTCGCCGGCGTCGCCATCCCCGGAGCGACCGTCACCCCCGACGCCCCGCCCCCGCCCGGCGTCACCCTCCAGATGGCCGTCATCGTCCTCGCCACCGTGCCGATCCTCATCGTCTACCCGTTCCTCCAGCGCTACTTCACCTCCGGCGTCCTCACCGGCGCCATCAAAGGCTGAATCCGAGGGTCAAGACACAACTGAATACCGGGCCGGTCACCGCATTCGCGGCGACCGGCCCGGCCCCTTCACGCGACACGCCACGGCGGACTGTCTGGTTTTTGTAGGATTCCGCAGACCGCCCGCTGCAACGTCGCGCTCCTGTCGCTTACGAAGCAGCCGTGGCCAAGTGACCTCGTGCAGATCCCACAACCGCCACGCGCCCAACGCCGGATGGTCACTGCAGGTGCGCTTGACTTCACCCAAAGTGATGAATAGATTCTCCTTCGAAACCGAGACCCGCCATCGATTTCCTGGAGAGACCATGAAGTGCCGCAATGACTTCAGCGACCTGCCGAACCGATTCCCGCCCCGCCAGGCCGTCTCGTACTCGACCTTCTTCCTGAACGTCCTCACCGGACGCAAATCCGCCGCCGAAGCCCGCCTCTTCGCCACCGACGCCGGATGGCAGGCCTTCACCAGAGTCAGGCGCCGCGTCCCCACCAGGTTCCGCCGGGTCCGGGTCGTCCGCGCCGACTTCCCCACCCGGGAATCGGCCGAGATCGTCGCCATGGTCGAGAACGGCCCCGCCCACCAGGCCATGACCCTCACCTTCCGGGCGACCCGGCACGGCTGGCGGCTCGACCACTGCGACCTCATCCACGCCAACGGCCGCCCCCGCCGCACGCACCAGCGCTGAGAACCGGCGGCGAGGCCCCCGGCGCCGCGCGCCGGGGGCCTCGTCGCGGTGTCCGTTCAGCGGCGGGTGATCGGTTCCGGGGCGGTCAGGCGGGCGGCGTCGGCCGCGGCCAGGCCCGCGAGGTGCCCCTCGTAGTTCGTGATCCGGGTGGAGCGCCCGAACTTCAAGCGGGGGAAGAGCTCCTCCGTGCGGGAGTCCACGCGCTGGTCGCGTTGGCGCATCACGGGAACGAGGTCGGTGCCGGTCTCCTCCGCGTACTCGCGCTCGGTGTCGGCGGCCGACTCGCGGAGGCGCTCGCCGATGCGCATGGCGAAGGACGCCAGGAACGACTGGCGGAACGAGCGGGTCTGGGACTTCCCGCGCTTGGCCGATACGGAGCCGACCCGGGTCATCGCCGAAGTCGCCTGCACCAGCAGGGAGTTGAAGAGCAGCTCGACTGAGCGCAGGTCCGCGCGGTCGCCGATGAGCGTGGTGAAACCCCCGTCGGGCCAGTACACCGAACGGCAGTGGTTGGCGTCGGCGATCTGCGCCAGCAGCTCCGACTTGGGCTGCTCGTACGGGCGCTCGATGATCACGCGCAGCGCCTCGGGGTCCCGCTTCCCGTGCCCCGCTTCGGCAAGGAGCGCCTCGTTGATGCTGTGGCGGGCGATGAGCTGCTGCGCCTTGGCCGTGAACGCCTCGGCCTCCGCGTCGGAGTCCGTCGACTCCGCCTTCGCCAGCAGCGCCCGGATCTTCTCGTAGATGCGCGAGGACTCCGCCACGCCCAGGCCGTGCGTGATGAGCAGGTCGCCCGGCAGCGGCTCGACCTTCGGGATCTTCGGGAGTCCACTGAGGAAGTCGAGCGCCTCCAGGACCGCGCCCCACAGGACGATCCGGTCCCACCGGCCCAGGCCCGCACTCGCCTTGGCGACACCCGCGAACGGGGCGATCGCGGCGAGCTCCTCCCGCTGCACGTTCCAGCGGTCGCTCAACTGCAGGTCCCGGTACCGCGCCAGCTGGCCGCGCATCATCACCGCGCCCGCCTGCACCGCCTCAGGACTCAGGGACTTCCGCAAGGCGCTCAAGGCCTCCCGCGGCATCCAGCCCCACTCCCACGCGCGCAGGGCCGCATCGGAGCCGAGTTCGTCGAAGACCCCGGCGAGCGCCCCCGGCCAGCCCGCCGCATCCGAGCCGCCCTCCAGGTCGGAGGCGGCGTCGACCCAGTCGAGGCGCAGACTCCGGGCCCGCTGGAGGACGCCGAGCACCGCATAGCGGGCGCGTCCCTCGAGCGGCAGCCCGTCGAGCTCGTCCTGTTGCACCGTTCCCCCGATCCCGCGGACGCGGCAGCCCCGCGAACACTCCTGCGACTGTATCAACGTCGCAGGTCACGGGGCCAGTACTGCGGTTCGGGTCGGGCGTGACAGGGAAGACACCCCGCGCGGGGCGAAGCCGCGCGGGGTGTGCCGGGGGTCAGGCGTAGGCCTCGAATTCGGCGACGCGGGGCGTGCCGCTCGCACTGGTGATGACGAAGTTGATCTTGGTCGTGGAGACGGCGGTGAAGGTGATCACGCCCGCCCCGGTGCCGGAGGCGAGGACGGCGCCGGTCGCGTTGTTCACGACCTGCCAGTTGTCGATGTTGCCTTCGCTGCCTGCGGCTTCGCGGATGTTGACCGTGTCGATGGTCTGCGCGGAGCCCCATTTGACGGAGACGCGGCCGGTGGTGCCGGAGGGCGACCAGTAGGTGCTCATGCTGCCGTCGACGACGTTGCCGAAGCTCGTGCCGCTGGCCTTGCTGGAGCCGTCGGCGCCGGCGCCGATGGCGAGGTTGGCGCCGCCGGGCGGGTTGGTCGTGCCGGGGTCGGTCGGGCCGGTGGTCGGGCTGGTGGTGGGGGTCGTCGGGTTCTGGGACGGGGTCTGCGCGTTGCAGCTGCCGTCGGAGACCTGGTTGCCCTTGTTCGCGCCGGCGGTCTTGGCCACGATCTGCGGGACGCAGGAGGCGTTGTCGAGCGCGTAGCCGTAGGGGATGCTCACCGTGGTGGTGGAGGCCATGGCGGGGCCGGCGGGGTAGTTCTCGCTGCCCTGGCTGGACCAGGTCACGTTGTCGAGGATGTTGCCGCTGGTCTGCCAGGTGCCGCGCTCGTCGGTGTAGAAGGTGCCGAGCACGTCCTTCGAGTCCTCGAAGTAGTTGTTGTCCACTTTGGCCTTGCCGCCGGCGCGGGAGTTGATGCCCGACTCGACGATGCCGACGTAGTGGTTGTTGTAGACGTGGGCGGTGCCGCCGCGCAGCAGGGGCACGCGCGAGTTGAGGTTCTGGTAGAGGTTGTGGTGGTAGGAGATGAAGCTGTTCGACGTGTCGGTCTCGCTGGAGCCGATCAGGCCGCCGCGCTCGGAGTTGCGCAGAATGCTGTAGGAGAGCGTGACGTACTTGGTGTCGTCCTTCATGTCGAAGAGGCCGTCGTAGCCTTCGGCCTCACCGCCTGAGGCCTCGAGGGTGAGGTGGTCGGCCCAGACGTTGCGCACGCCGGACTCCATGCCGATGGCGTCGCCGCCGTTGGAGGTGGGCGAGCCGGACTTCTTGACGTTCTTGATCGTCAGGTTCTGCAGGATGATGTTGCTGGATGACCGGATGTGGATGCCGATCTGGTCGAACACGGCGCCGGAGCCGACGCCGACGATGGTGACGTTGCTGACCTCCTTGAGGTCGATGAGGGTGGCGCCGACGTCGCAGCTGCTGCCGGAGACGTCACTGGTGTTGCCGTGGTTGATGGTGCCCTCGACCTGGATGGTGATCGGGGTGCTGGCGCTGGCCCGGTTGCACAGGGCCTGGTTGATCTGCGTGCCGGTGGTGGCCTTGACCGTGGCGCCGCCGGCGCCGCCGGTGGTGCCGCCGTTCTGGGTGGCGTAGCCGGTTACGCCGCCGGTTGCCGCCGAGGCGTGGGTGATCGACAGGGCGACGCCTGCGGCGACCACGGCCGCGGTGGCGATCACCGCGGCGATACTTCGGGTGACGGTTCTTCTCATCTGGTGGTTGCTCCTTCGCGAAGGATAGATCGATAGATGTCAATGAGTGTAGGGAAAGGGCTTTCCCAGGGTCAAGACCTACCGTGCAACCGATTGCAGAAACTTTCTCCATCAGTGATGAACCCGTCTCCGACGCGCGGCGGCCCCGGCTCCTGGGGAGCCGGGGCCGCGCTTCGCGAGTGGAGTGCCGCTGCCGGACCGTTCCACGCCGGTGTCGTTGCCGGCGCAGTCGACCGGGCTCGTGGACGCCGCTAGTAGAGGGGCTGCGCCGCGTCGGTGAAGGGCTCGGGGTCGTCCGCGCCGATGTCCTTGACGACCAGGTCCGCGAAACTCGCGGTGCTGTAAGCGGACCCGGCGCGCGCGAGCAGGCCCGCCATGCCGTGCGCGTGGGTGGCGTCCTCGGCGGTCAGGACCGGTTCGCCGTCCACGAGGCCGGTGATGCGGGTGCCTTCGAAGCGCAGGGCCAACCGGTGCCAGCGCGGGCCGGGCGCGTCGAGCGCGGCCGAGGCGAGGGTGCGTTCGCCGCCGGGGTCGCGGTCGTTCGCGGCGGCGATGATGGCCTGCTGCTCGGCGTCGCCGACGAGCTCGGCCTTGTCCTCCTTGCCGTTCACGAGCGCGAGCCGGCAGGTCCCGTCGGCGGACAGCTCGAGCAGGTAGCACTTGGGAACGAACCCGTAGCCGGTGCCGACGTGGTTGACCCGGCCCATGACGGCCGCGGTCTCGCCCGCTTCGAGCCGCACGCGGACGCCGACCTCGTAGTCGTCCCAGTGCTCGTCGCCGATGATGGTGTACGGCAGCCAGTCCGGCGACCACGAGTGCGGCGCGTGCGGTACGGCCTGGCGCACGAGCGTGCCGCGGCCGTCGGGGTCGGGCGCGAGTTCGAAGGCGCCTGCGATGTCGGCGGTGTAGCGCGGCAGGAGCCCGCGCGCGGCGGGGTCGGCGTAGCCGTCGAAGGTGTCCCGGTAGGGGAAGGGGAACGGCCGGCTCGCCGGCACGTCCTCGAAGCCGCCCTTGCGCTGGCCGGTGGTGGTCGACAGGGAGTAGACGGCGTCGGGCGCCAGTTCGACGTCGAACGCGCCGTCCACGGGAGTGATGTCTCCGATGTGGATGAACTGTTCCTCGGCGGTGCTGCGCCACACGGTGACCGGTGTGTCGGCGAGGCCGTCGCCGATGCGCAGGTGCAGCCGCTGCGGGCCCTCGGCGTCCTTGGTCTCGGCGATGAGGCTGTAGTCGCCCGTCTCGGAGCGGAGGGCGACGACGCTGCCGCCGCCGTCCAGGAGTGTCGAGGCGTCGTGCAGGTAGGTCCAGCCGAGCTCAGTGAACTGTCCGTAATGGGCGTATCCCCAGAGTGCTTCGCGCACGGTGTAGTGGCCGCTCCACGGTTCGCGGGCGACGACCATCGCCGGCTCCTCCGGGTAGGGCTCGACCGGGTAGACCCCCGCGATGTCGTACCAGAGCACCACTTTCGTGGCTCCGTGGAGCAGGTAGTTCTCGTTGAAGCACTCGACGATGCCGATGAGGCAGTCGAAGCCGGGCCGGTAGACGTGGTCCTCGGTGTTCCAGATCGGCTTGCCGGTGGCCTCGGACCACGCGCGCACTTCGGGGGACGAGCCGGAGCCCTCGCCGCCGTACATGACGTGGCCGCCGAGCACGTCGATCGCTCGGGCCGCTTCGGGGTCGCGCTGCAGGTCCTCGATGAAGTCGAACTTGTCGCTCGTCCAGTTGTCGAAGGCGTGCAACGCGACCGACCCGAACCCGGCCTTGTCGAGGGAGGCCTTGAGCTGCTTGGCGAACGGGATGCTCACGCCCTTCTCGTTGCGGCAGCCGATGGCGTCGAGTTCGAGGCCGTGCGCGTCGCGCAGGATCTGCACCCAGGAGACGTAGTAGTCGGCCATGTCCTGCGACCAGTACTCGCCGTCGCCGATCCAGCCGGGCGCGCTCCAGGCGACGGCGTCCAGGCTGAGGTTCAGGTTGCGGCGCTTGGCCTCCCGCATCACCCACCAGGTGTAGCCGCGGTGGGTGCCGAGGTCGTCAGGCGTGTGCATGTGGCTGGGCATGGAGCCCTGCGTCGAGTTGCCGTCGCCGGGGACCTCGACGAGCATGGCGCTGACCGACGCGCCGAATCGCGGCGCGAACACCAGGTCCAGGATCTGGCTGCGCTGCGGCTCCGGGTAGTCCTTGAACAGCGCCGAGGTCGCGCCGCCGCCGTTGACCGCCCCGATGCCGTCGAACCGCCGGTCTTGCGGCCCGGACCGCAGCTCGATCAGTCGGGGTGTGGCTTCGCTGCTCATCGCTGCTCCTCAGTTCGTGTTGCACCTGCGCGGGAGGGGATTTCCGGTGCCCGCGAAGAATGATACGAACGCGCATGCGAGCCGTCGAGGGCCGGCGGCGATGCCGAGGTTCCAACGATTTGCGCGTACGGCAACGTGAACTGTGCTAGCGCCTTAGCATCGGCCTATGCAGATCAGCGCAGAAGGAACCGTTGTAGAGGAACTGGTGCGGGCCGCCGCGGGCTCGCCCTCCGGCAGGGCGGGGAAGACGGTGTACGGCGGCAGCGGGCGGCTCCTGGGCCAGACCCTCGTCGCCCTCAACCGCGGCGCGGTCCTGGACGACAACCCCAACCCGGGCGAGACCACTTTCCTGGTCATCCGCGGTCGCGTCCGCCTGACCGCGAACGGCGAGTCCACCACGGGCGTCCCCTTCGACCTCATCCCCGTCCCCGACGTCGACGAGTACGACCTGGACGTGCTCGAGGACGCGGTCTTCCTCATCACGGTGGCCCGCCCGTCAGAGTGAGTCGGGGCCGGTTCCCCGGGTGCACTAGCCCAGCAGGGCATCGCGGTGCGCCGCCAGTTTCGCGGCGGCCGTTATGAAGCCCCGATCGTGCCGTTCGCGGCGCTGCGCCTCGAAGTGCGGGTCGCCGGCCTTGATGCGATGCCGCAGGAACACGCCGGTCGAGTGCAGCCGCAGGATCGCGTCGTCCACGACGTCCTCCGGGTCGAGCCCGCCGTAGGCCTCGCACAGGAGCGCGAGCCGGGCCCGCCGGTCCGGCGGGCGGTCCCATCCCCAGTTCGAGATGTCCCCGCCCGAGTGGAACGGCACGAACTGGTGCGCGAGGTAGGCCATGTCCCAGGACCGGGTCATCGGCCCGGCCGCGTCCCAGTCGATGATGCCTTTGACCTCGGTGCCCTCGAACACGATGTTCCACGGGGCCAGGTCGCCGTGCCCGATGATCGACGCGTCCCGGACGGGCCGGCAGGTCTCGAGCGGATGCCATGCGAAGTCCCCGCGCCCGGCAAAGGACGCCGAGAGGTCGTGGACCGTGCGGACGGCCTGCGCCACCGACACGAGCGCCTCCTCGGACCGCAGGGCCTCGGTCAGCGGCGGATAGCCGGTGTTGCCCGGAATGTAGGAGAGCCGCTCGTGCCGCTCGGACGCCTCGAGCACCCTCGGGGTGAGTGCGCAGCCCTGGCCCTCGAAATGCCGCAGCAGCGCAAGGGAACCCGAGTTGCCCACGGTCGGGTGCCGCACCACGGTGTCGCCCTCGCGGCGCACGTTCGCGAACCGGCCCCGCGCCATCGCGTCCTCGATCGGATCGTCGGGCGGGTCCTCTTGGTCCATCGTCGGTCCGATCTCGATGCGGTTCAGGGGTGGGGCCGATCGTATCGACCGATCGGCGCCGAAGAGACCGCCGCTGCCCGGGACCGCCGGCGTTCGGGCGCGCTGTCCGATCGGACCTGATCGGTGCAACCTTTCTCCGAACCGGTTGCGTCTGTACTGCTATGCGTCGCCGCCGCGGCGCGGACTCCACGTGAAAGGGGCACTGCTGTGCGTTTGAACCGACGTCGAATGCTGGCCGCAGGGGCCGGGAGCGCGATCGCGCTCGGTACGCCAGGGATCTCGTTCGCGGCCTCCCGGCCGCAGTTGACGCACGGCGTCCAGTCCGGGGACGTCGGCGACCGCGGCGCGGTCGTGTGGACGCGGGCGGACCGGAGCTCGCAGATGCGGGTCGAGCTCGCGAAGCGCCCGGACTTCAAGCACGCCAGGACGATCACCGGCCCGGTCCTCACGGAGGCGACCGACTTCACCGGGAAGCTCCGCCTGAACGGGCTGCAGCCGGGCCGCACCTACCACTACCGGATCACCGCCGCGGCCGACCACTGCTCGGCGCCGCTCGAGGGCTCGTTCACGACCGCCTCGGACGAGCCGGCCGACATCCGCTTCCAGTGGTCGGGCGACCTCGCCGGCCAGGGCTGGGGCATCAACCCCGATCTGGGCGGCTACCGGATCTTCGACACCATGGCGGCGTCCGAACCCGACTTCTTCCTGTGCTCGGGCGACTTCATCTACGCGGACAACCCGATCAAGGCCGAGGTCGTGCAGCCGGACGGCACGGTCTGGCGCAACGTCACCACCGAGGGCAAGTCCAAAGTGGCCGAGACCCTCCAGGAGTTCCGGGCCCAGTTCCAGTACAACCTCATCGACGAGAACCTCCGCGACTACCTCGCGAAGGTCCCGATGGTGAACCAGTGGGACGACCACGAAGTGGTCAACAACTGGTACCCCGGCGAGATCCTGGACCTGCCCGAGTACACCGAGAAGCGGGTCGACGTGCTGGCCTCCCGCGCGCGCCAGGCGTTCGCCGAGTACACGCCGGGCGCGGTCGGGCTCAACCCGGACGGGCGGATCTACCGCAAGATCGCCTACGGGCCGCTGATGGACCTGTTCGTGCTCGACATGCGCACCTACAAGGACGCCAACGGCGCCAACAACGCCCCCGAGGGCGGTCGGCTCCTCGGCGACGAGCAGCGCGAATGGCTCAAGACCGAACTCGCCGCCTCGACCGCCACGTGGAAGATCATCGCCGCCGACCTGCCGATCGGCCTGATCATCGGCGACGGCACCAACATCTACGAGGGCATCGCCCAGCGGAACAACGGCGCCCCGCTCGGACGCGAGACCGACATCGCCGACGTCCTCGCCCACTGCCACCGCGGCGGCATCCGCAACCTGGTGTGGCTGACCGCCGACGTCCACTACACCGCCGCCCACCACTACAGCCCCGACCGCGCCGCGTTCCAGGACTTCGACCCGTTCTGGGAGTTCGTCTCCGGGCCGCTGAACGCGGGCTCGTTCGGGCCCGGCCGCCTCGACGCGACCTTCGGTCCGCAGGTGGTCTTCCAGAAGCCGCCGCCGGCCGCCAACACCAACCCGGCCGTGGGGTACCAGTTCTTCGGCGAGGTGTTCATCGACGCCGAGACCGAGGTGTGCGAGGTGACCCTGAAGGACCTGGACGGCAACGACCTCTTCACCCAGGCGATAACACCGTCCTGATAGCACTATTCGCCGAACGCCGACGGCCCCGCCGGTCCTGCAGACCGGCGGGGCTTCGCTATAGAGGACGAGGCGGGGGCGACCGCGGTCGGCCCGTCCCTCCGATCGACGTGCCGCCGCTCGCCTCCCACTCGCCGCCCGTTCCCCGACCGGCCGCATATGAATTTATGTATATCGATGTTTTGGCGGCTGGAACCCTTGTCCTCCAGCGGATCGGGACCGGATAATTGCAGGCCCGGGACGCCGCCGGCACCCGCCGCCCGGCGCCTCCTGGCGACACCCCAAGGAGGCCGATCATGCGAAGTCGCATGAGCACGCTCATCGCCGCCCTGTCCGCCCTCGTCATCGCCATCGGCACCGCCGCCGTCATGCTCGTCGCCGCCGCCCCGGCACAGGCGCAGACCTGCAACGGCTACGTCGCGCTGACCTTCGACGACGGACCCCGCTCGAGCACCACCACCAGGCTGCTCAACACCCTGACGGCCAACGGCCTCCGGGCGACCATGTTCAACGTCGGGCGCGAGGTCGCCGCCAACCCCGCGCTCGCCCGCGCACAAGTCAACGCGGGCATGTGGATCGCCAACCACACGCAGACCCACACCGACCTCACCAAGCTGAACACCACCCAGATCGCCCAGGAGATCTCCAGCGCCCAGCAGGCGATACGGCAGGCCACCGGCATCACCCCGACCCTGTTCCGGCCGCCGTACGGCGCCACCAACGCCACGGTCAAGTCCATCGCGAACCAGCAAGGGCTCACCGAGATCCTCTGGACCGTCGACTCGTTCGACTGGAACTCCGCCACCACCAGCGCGCAGATCGTGCAGAACGTCCGCAGCGTCCAGAACGGCGGCGTCGTCCTCATGCACGACCTGTACCAGAGCACGCTCGACGCGATCCCGCAGATCGCCGCCGACCTGCGCGCACGCGGGCTGTGCACGGGGATGATCTCCCCGGCCACCGGCAAGGCCGTCGCCCCCGACGGCTCCGGCAACGGCACCTGGACCGACATGCTGCGCAGCAACTCGGCCGGGAAGTGCATCGACGTGCCCGGCGGCAACGCCGCCAACGGCGCGAAGGTCCAGCTCTACACCTGCCACGAAGGCTCGAACCAGCAGTTCACCTACACTGCGGCGCAAGAACTGCGGGTCCTCGGCAAGTGCCTCGAGACGACCTCGGGGAGCAACGGCACGCAGGTGCAGATCAACGCGTGCGCCAACACTTCGGGCCAGAAGTGGACGTTCGGCTCCGACGGGACGATCCGCAGCGCCGGGTACGCGAACGCGTGCCTGGACGTCTACAGCTCCTCCGACGGCGCCCCGGTCCAGCTCTACAGCTGCTGGGGCGGCGACAACCAGAAGTGGACCCGCGTCTGACCGGCGGCGCCGAGCACCGGCCGGGCCGCCGAACCCGCGGCCGGGCGGCGCACTCGCGCCATCCACTTCCGACACCGACACGCACGGCGCAGGCCGCCCGGCCTGCACCGCCACCTCGAGACAAGGAAGCCTTCATGGCAGCTGCCCTCCGATGGCGCCGCACGACGGCGACGGCACTGGCCCTGATCATCGCGATCACGGCCGCGCTCCTCGCACTGTCCGGCCCCAGACCCGCCTACGCCGCGCAGCTGACCCAGATCAGCGGCTTCGGCAGCAACCCCGGCAACCTCGGCATGTACCTGTACGTGCCCGACAACGTCACCGCGAACCCCGCGATCGTGGTCGGCAACCACTGGTGCGGCGGCTCCGGCCCCGACTTCTACAACGGCTCGCAATTCGACGAGCAGGCGAACCAGTACGGCTTCATCGTCATCTACCCCTCGGTGACCCGCGCCAGCAAGTGCTTCGACGTCGCGTCCCAGGCCTCGCTCTCGGGCACCGGCGGCGACTCCGTCAGCATCAAGTCGATGGTCGACCATGTCATCGCCAACTACGGGGCCGACCGGAACCGCGTCTTCGCCGCCGGCGTCTCCTCCGGCGCGATGATGACCAACGTCCTGCTCGGGGTCTACCCCGAGGTCTTCAAGGCCGGCGCGGCGTTCGCCGGGGTGCCCTACACCTGCTTCGCGACCGGCAACGGCTCGGAATGGAACTCCGAGTGCTCGGAGGGCCGGATCAACCGCACGCCGCAGCAGTGGGGCGACGCGGTCCGCAACGCCAATCCCGGTTACACCGGGCCGTGGCCGCGGATGCAGTTGTGGCACGGCGTCAACGACGACGTGCTGCGCTACCCGAACTTCCAAGAGCAGATCGACCAGTGGACCAACGTGAACGGCACCGACCAGGTCGCCGACTACACCGACGCCCCGCAGGCGAACTGGACCCGCACGCGCTACGGCGGCACCGGCGGCCAGGCGCTCGTCGAGGCGATCAGCATGGGCGACCAGGCCCACAACATCCCCCACCCGATCACCGAGACCCTCCGCTTCTTCGGCCTCACCGGTCAGCAGGCGGGCACCACCGCGATCGTCGGCGCCGCCTCCAACCGCTGCGCCGACCTCCCCGGCGCCGCCACCGCGAACGGCACCCAGGCGCAGCTGTGGGACTGCAACCAGCGCGCCAACCAGGCGTTCACCCGCACCGCCGCAGGCGAACTGAGGGTCGGCGGCAAATGCCTCGACGCCTCGGGCTGGGGCACGACCAACGGCACCAAGGCCGTGGTCTGGGACTGCTCGGGCGGCGCCAACCAGCGCTGGAACGTGAACGCGAACGGCACCATCACCAACGTCCACAACGGACTCTGCTTGGACGCCAGCGGCGCGGCCACCGCCAACGGCACTCCGCTCGTCCTCTGGACCTGCAACGGCGGCGCCAACCAGCGCTGGACCCTCAGATGAAGCCCGGGCGGCCGCGGCCCACAGTCGCGGCCGCCCCTGAAACGCACGTCTGCCGGCACTGTGTCTGGCTCTCATAGCGATCCGGGCAGCCGCCGGCTCCTCGTCGGCTCCGCCCTCGTCACGGTCGAACGTCAGCGTTCCGCCGGATCAATCGGGGCTGCCGCCACGGGCAGCAGCCGGTGCTCGGACATCTGGTACATCGCGATACCGCCATTGGGCGGCTGCATCCGGTGCACGTCCTTCGGTGCAACGCCCTCGACCAGCGCCCGGATGGCACGGAACGTCGTGCCGTGGGTGAAGGCCACGACGTTGGCCGACGCCGCAACGGCTTCCCGTGCTTCGGCGAGCCACGGCCGCACCCGCGCCATGACATCGGCGAGCGACTCACCGCGGGGAATCGACATGCCGAGCTCGGGGTGGCGCGACCGGTGCACGGCCTGGCGCGGGTCGTCGACGTCCATGAGCGGCGGGCGGTGGTCGAAGCCCCACCGCCACTGCGCCACCCGGTCCGCGCCGTGCACTGCAGCCAGATCGACACGCCGCGCGCCCTCCAGGTCGCCGACATGCCGTTCGTTGATGCGCCAGTCGACGAAGTGCGTCGCCGGGCGGTGCCCGAACTGGGCCACCGCCACGGCCGCGGTCTCCGCCGACCGGCGCAGCGTGGAAACGTAGACGGTGTCCCACTGGACGCCGGTCTCGGCCAGAGCGATCCCGGCGGCCCTGCTGTCGCGGTGCCCCTGCTCGGTGAGCCCTTCATCGGCCCAACCGGTGAAGACCCCGATGCGGTTCCATTCGGTCTGACCGTGCCGCACGATGGCCAGGTACGTCACCTGCCGACCTCCTCGATGATGCGAACGACTGCGCCGCAACGCCGCACGCCGGCGATCGGCAACACGGTCACGGATGTTCCCAGAGCCGTCGTGACCTCGATGCAGACGGCGGCCCGCAGGTCCACATCGCGTGGTGCCGGCACCACGGTCGCTGTCCGTCGGCCTCGAACCCCATGGCTGCGCCCTTCCCGTCCTCCTGATATCGCCGTTCAATCATCTTCTGTTCCGCTCGCGACCGCCATGGCCGATTGCCGGTCCCTGGTTTCCAGACGCTGCCTGCAGCACAGTAGGTTCCGGCCGCTGGGCGGGAGGCCGAAACCCCTGCCGGACCTGGCCCCGCCTCCTCGACCTAGCCGGCCCGCAAGGCACCCTGAACCGACCGACACGATCTGAGAGGTGATCGACCATGGCCGATGGACTCGTTCGCATTTTCGACACGGAGGAGAACGACCGAACACTGCGCTTCGGCGACCGCCGGATCTCCATCACCCCTGCGGTGGAGCAGGCCGAAGGAGGCCCGCTGAGCGCGTACTCGGCCCGCTTCGGCCGCGGCGAGCGCGCCGATCTCCCCGCCCCCTATGAGGAGATGTGGGTGGTCGTGCACGGCCGGCTGCTGATTCGCAGCGGCGAGACCGCGGTGCGGGTCGGCCCCGGCGAATTCCTCCATGTCCCGGAGAGGACACCGGGCGAGGTCGAGGCGCTTGAGGACACCACGCTCGTCTGCGTCTCGGTTCCCGCGCATTGACCCCGCGGACCGGCATCGGCGTCCTCGAATGCTCGGGGCCGGGGTCGGCCAGGTCGGGGTCGGGGTAGCTGATGCAGCAGTCGCCGTTGCGCGTCGTGCGTCGGCACACCCCTGCTGCATCGTCAAGACGGTGTCTGCGCCACCGGTTCACCGACACCGAGGCCGCCCGGGCGCATCAGCCTGCGTGCGCTGCGCGGCCCTGTCGCGTCCCTTCAGTCGGCGCGCCGTACGAGGTGCGGGATGCCGACCGGGTTGGTGATCCAGTGGGCCTTCAGTCCGGTCGGCAGTGGCTCCAGCTCGTCCTGAGGCTCCACACCGTGCTCGGCCAGATGGCCGGTGGCCTGTTCCACGTCGTCCGTGAACAGCTCCAGCCAGAGTTCGGCGCTCGCGTAGTTGTCGACCCGGTCGAGCCAGAGTTTCACCGGCCCGAACTGGACGGACGCGCACTGCTGCACGCCGGATGCGATGCCGGCCGCGCTCTCGTCGACCACCTCCATCCCCAGTGTGTCCCGGTAGAAGGCGACGGTCTCCTCGAACTTCGCTTTCGGAAGCTTCATGGCGATGTTCTGGCCTCCGCGGAACTGAGGGTTCATGACGGGTCCTCCGGTGTTCGGTCCAGATGGTCTTGCAGGGCGTCCAGGCGCGTGTCCCAGTCCCGGGCCATCGCGGCCAAGAACTGCTGCGCGACTTTCATCGGCGCGGAATGCAACCGGTACCGCACGCGGCGGCCCTCCCTCGGTTCCGGCGTCACCAGACCCGTCTCGGCGAGCAGTGCCAGGTGCTTGGCGATCGCCTGGCGCGTGATCGGCAACCGCTCGGCGAGTTCGGTGACGGTGGCCGGACCGCCGGACGCCAGCTCGGTCAGCACGGCCCGCCGGGTCGGGTCGGCGAGCGCGATGAAGACCTGCTCGGCGGTCGCCTCGGCGTCAGGAGGCATCGAGGTATGCGACGAGTTCATCGAGCTCGATCGCCCATCCTTCGACGTTGCCTTCGAACGCCTCGCGGTGCGCACTCTCGGGGAGCTGCGCGAATCCGGTCTCGACCACGCGAAGCAGCGTGCCCGCGGCGATCGGCTCGAGGGTGAACTCGACATAGGTGCGGCGCGGGTCGTCCTCGGGCAGTCCGGTGATCGGCCAGGTGAAGCCGAAGACCTTCGCCTTCTCTGCCCGCTCCACGCGGAGGTCGGCGGTCTCGCCCCCGGGCCAACGCATCCACCCCGACCCGCCCGGGCGCGGATCGATCCGCGCTTCGGACCCGAACCAGCCGCTCAGGCCCTCGGCGGTCGTCAGCGCGGCCCATACCCGGTCCGGCGGATGAGCGAGCTCCACGGTGCGTTCGATGCTGTCCGGAAATCCCATCGCCTGCCTCCAATGATCGCAACCTCAGGGTTGCGATGCTATCGCAACCATTGAGTTGCGTCAACTCGACGGGGCCGGCAACTGTGGCATTGGATCGGCCTGCCGACCCGAACGCTGGTCGTTTCCGGTACGCCGTTGACGCGGAGCGCGCGCCCGCTACGCCGTAGCGAACGTGGGGCGGGTCGAGGCATCAGCCTGTTCGCGAGTCGCCGACAGACGGCCGGGAAAGCAGGGGCACCCAGGTGCAGGCGGCAGAAGAAGGGGCCCTCGGTTCGCATCAGTCTCGGCAATGCGCGCGAGACGTCAGCTGGCGTTGTATGAGGCGATGATGTCCCAGGCCAGGTCTTCCCACTGGGCATAGGCGTCCGGGAACGCCGAGACCTGGACGGTCTGAGCCGCCGTTGTGACGGGCATGTCCCTCCAGTCGTCGACCCGCTTGAGCGAGTCGTAGAACTTGGAAGCCGAGGTCTTCGGGTCCATGAGCTCTTTGACGCTGCCCCAGCCCGAAGAGGGCCGCTGCTGAAAGAGTCCTACCGAGTCGTGGTCAGAGCCTTCGGCCTGGTACTCGTAGTTGTAGGACTCCGCGACGTTGACATTCGCGTAGTTCTTGAACTTGGACTCCTGCATGGCGGTCGCCAACGCGATCGCCCAGGCTTTCTGGTCGAGTCCTTCGTCCTTGCCGGCCTCGATGATGGCGACGGCGTTGGCCATCTGGAGCTCGCTGAGCCCACCGACAGGCTCGGGCTCGGCTGCTTCTTGAGCTGCGGCCGCCGCCGCACGCTGGTCGTTCGCGATCGATTCGGCGGCCGCCGCTGCGGACTCCTCGGAGAGTGCGGTCTCGGCGGCCACGACGTCGACATGCGGCTGCACGGCAGGTTGGGTGCCCAGGCCGCTGATGGCCATCGCGGCGCTGCCGGTGGAACCGATGAATATCGCGGTGGCCGCGCCCATGACGGTCACCCGCATGCCGAATCGATCGACAACCTTGGCGAGCAGCCGCCTTCCCAGGTCGGCGGCCTCTGCGACCACCGGTCCCGCCGACTCGGCGACGACGACGGCGACGTACTTCAAACGGGCGGTCCAGGGCTGGAGTCGCCGGGACGACCAAGCGATCAAGCATTCGACTCGCTCAATGGCGGGTGCCGCGGTCTCACGGAGCCGTCCAGCGAGTGTCGCCGCAGGAGTCATGGCATCCCCGAGGAACCAGGCGACGCTTGCTACGACCGCTCCTAGCCGGGCAGACCAGATGCTGGACCGCCGACGCGACCCACTGGCCCGCGAACTGGCCCGCGTTCGGATGGAGGGGACGGCGCCCTGGGCGAGGCCGAGTGCGCCTTCATTCATCTGCCGGTTCTGCACCGGCCAAACGTAGAATCGGAGGTACGAGCGGAGATGTTGGCCATTTCCAAGCCACTCCAGATCGGCGAGCACTACAAGACGAACCGATCGCCTTGCGGCCTTCGCCAGGAAGTTGCGGTAGAGCGCTCACCATCTACTTGCTCGGTGTCTTACCTGATTTGTCCCCTCCGGTGGGCATACGGAGGTACGGGTTTCACCTCGTCTTTTCGGGCAGGGCCAGATCGCCGCAAAGATAATGTGACCGTGCACACCGTCGCTGCCGACGATCCGGACAGACGGAACAAACGCTCCGCCTGAGCCAGTCGGTCCAAAGGAAGAGCTCGGCAAGCATCAGCGCCGATCGGCGGTCACAGCCCGACGACGATCAAGGCGATGTCGTCGCGTGCGAGGCCGCTGCCCACACCGAGGTCGGACATCAGCGCGTCGGCCAGTACTTCCGGATCGTGGTTGCTGTGGCGTCCCAACGTCGTGATGAGGCGGTCGAGCCCCACGTCGATGTCCTCCCCGCGGCGCTCGATCAACCCGTCGGTATAGAGCACGAGGGTATCGCCGGGGATGTAGGAACGCCCGGCCTGCGAGCAGGGCACGTGCTGGGGGCGAGCGCCCAGCGGCGGATCGAGGGCCTGGTTCAGCAGCTCGCACTCGCCGTTCGAGTGCAGCAGAACAGGGGGCGGGTGCCCCGCGTTGGTGTAGGTGATCAACCGGCTGGCGGGGTCCACCAGCGCGTTGATCGATGTGGTGTTCATGGCCCCCTCAATCGAGCGGGCGAACAGGCCCAGGACCTCCAAGGCTTGAGCGGGCCGCTCCAAGGTGCGGGCGGCGGCGTTGACCACACTTCGCAGCATGCCCATGACCGCGGCGGCCTCCAGGCCGTGCCCGACGACGTCGCCTATCGTCAGCGCAAAGCGGCCGTCTTGCAGGTCGATCAAGTCGTACCAGTCCCCCGACACGGCCAGCGAGTCATCGGCGGGCAGGTAACGCACCGCGACGTCGTCGTGGTGCTCGAAGTCCGGCGTCATCAGCATGGTCCGCTGCAGGGTGACCGTCATTTCATGCTCGCGCATGTGGGCCAGCCGCAGTTCCTGGTTGAGGTGGTTCAGCTCGAGAGCCCGCGCGTACAGCTCGGTCTCCTCTGCCGCCCTCTCGATCGACGGCTCGTCACCGGGGGCGATGGCCTTGATGAGCGGGGTCACGTCGTCCATCCGAAGGACGATCCACTTGACTGCGCGGTCCGGGCCCAGGATCGGCGTGTTGACCGGCAACCACCAGCGCTTCTGGGCCACTTCGGGCCGACCCATTGGGATTTCACAATGCTGCAGCGCCATCGTGTCCGGCTCCCGCGACTGAAGGACCTTGTCAAGTGAAGCTCTCAGGTTCTCCATCCCGTTCGTCTTGGGATCGGCCCGGTTCTCCGGGAATGAGTCGAAGAGGTATCGCCCGAGCAGGTCCTCGCGCGTGCGGCCGGCGGCTTTGAGATAGGCCCGGTTGACCTCGACGAGCACCAGATCGGGACCGAGCACCGCGCACGGGCTCGGTGTCGCCTCGAAGAGCGCGGCGTAATCCAGGTCCGTTGTTGCCGACCGGCTCTGCGCCTCATGCGTCCTATCCACGAGCTTCAACCCCCAGGGTTACGCTACCTCCACTCACCTGCGGATATGCGCTTGATCGCACTTGAAACGCGGTGCCGACGGCAATCCGACCTGGCCTGAAGGCGAGGTTCGGGGAGGGCTGGGGCGGCGCCGGCGAGACGGACGAGTCGACGCACGGTCAATGCCTCATGCTCGTCCTAAGTAGGCTGTGACTCTCGCGCACCCTTAGCGAAGGACGACAGCGGTCACCACCGGGCCGGCACAGCAAGAAGCCGACCGGCTCATAAGAACCGGTCGGCTACTGTTTTCGCAGGTCAACCTGCATATGTGGCGGAGGATATGGGATTTGAACCCATGATCGGGTATCACCCGAAACCCGCTTAGCAGGCGGGCGCACTAGGCCACTATGCGAATCCTCCAGGACGCGCCGGAGCACGTACCAAGCACAGAGCATACCGGTCCGGTCCCGGAACGCCCAAGCGGGTTCGGGTCGGTCAGAGCCAGCTCACGTGGGGCGCGACCAGGAGGTATCCGACGAAGGCGGCGATGTCGAGGAGGGTGTGGGCCCAGATCAGAGGGCCGGTGCGCTTCCAGCGGAGATAGAACACCGCGAAGACGGCGCCCATGACCATGTTGCCGACGAACCCGCCGAAGCCCTGGTAGAGGTGGTAGGTGCCGCGGAGGACGGCATGGGTGACGATGATCGCGAGCGGGCTCCAAGCGAGCTGGCGCAGGCGCGTGACGAGGTAGCCGAGGCCGACGACCTCCTCGATGACCGCGTTCTTGAGCGCGGCCAGGACGAGGATCGGGACGGCCCACCACACGTCGTTGAGGTTCGCCGCGGCGATCTCGGCGTTCAATCCGAGGGCGCGGGCGGTGAGGTAGAGGCCGAGGCCGGGGATGCCGATGCACGCGGCCAGGCCGGCCCCGCTGAGGAGGTCGAAGGCGGGGCGGCGGGTGTCGAGGCCGATGGCGCGGAAGGGGTTCCCGCGGTCGAGGCTCAGCAGGTGCAGGGCGAGCGCGACGGGCGCCATCGCGAGGACGAGGCTGACGAGCTGCCGCGAGAGGTCGTACCAGGGGCGTTCGGCCTCGGCCTTCGCCGAGTTCATGGACTGCACGCTGTCGGCGAGGCCGCCCGGTTCGGTGAGGGTGCCGATGATGCCGACGATCGACCAGATCGCGGACGCGCCCAGGGACAGGGCGAGGACGATCCAGATCTCGCGCCTGATGACGCGGGGCGCGAGCAGTGCCGGTGCTTCGGCGAGCGCGGTCTCGGGGCGGTTCGACATGCGTTCCAGCCTGCCAGAACGGCGGAACACGCGTGCCGACCGGTCGACACGCCCGGGCTGTGCCGACTATCGGCCGTCGCACTTGGTGTGCGACGCGTCGACCCGGGGGTTCGAGATGATCATGGAACGAGGCGAGGTGCTGTGAGTCTCATCCCACTCGGCGACGCTCACCATTCACGGCACCTCGCTTTCCTACACCCCGTCGCGGCCCGGTGTCTGTCGGTTTCTTGACATTCGTCGTTGCAAATCAGGTAAGGTTAGCCAGTCCTTACCTGAGAGGGGTACGCTATGCGGCTCGCGATTGCGGAGGCTCATGTCCTGAGCACCACCGCACTCGAACGCCGCCCCCTGGCGCCCCTCCCGGTGGAGCGCCCGAACCGCCTCCCGGCTCCGCTTCCCCACCCGATCGAAGCGCTCCGCACCGTCGCCGACCGGGTCGACCGCGACGTCAGCGTCCACCCGCTCGCGGGCGTACGCGCCTGGCTCGACGGTGAGGCGCCCCGAGACGGGATCGAGTTCCCCGCCGCCGAGCTGGCCGCCGGCGAGCGAGTCGAGGAGCTCATGGGCACGGCGGGCGCACTGTGGGGCGGCTCCGCCCACGCGAACGCGGCCCTCGCCTGGAAGACCTACTGCTACTGGACGCTCGCGCCGGTCGTGCTCGGCTATGTCGCCGCCCGACGCGTCCCGGTCATGGACGCCTCGAACGCGGTCTTCCGCGTCGCCGAGGACGCCCCGATGTTCTCGGTACGCCAGCTGCAGCCGCGGTTCCTGGTCCTGCCGCACGACCCGAGTGCGGCGCACCCCGAGGCAGAAGTGGTCGCGAACGAGGCGGTCCTGCTGGACCGCTTGCGCGCCACCGTGTTCGAGGACCACCTGGGCCCGGTGCTGGAAGCGTTCCTCGCCAAGGCGCGGGTCGGGCGCCGCACCCTCATGGGCTCGGTCGCTTCGGGGATCGCCTACGCGGTCGCGTCGATCGCGCAGGTCGTGCCGGACCCCGACGACGTGCTCGCCAAGACGCTGCTGGAGACGCTGGACGTCGCCGACCTGGTCGACATCACCACGGACGAAGTGGGCCGGCTGGTCTACCAGCGGCGCACCTGCTGCCTCGCGCTCACCATCGACGGCAACCGCACCTGCTCGACCTGCTGCGTGCGCCAGGAGCGGCCCTGACGGCCGTTTGGTAGATTGGCGCTTGCCCCAAAGGGCCCTGGAGGGGTCGCATAGTGGACTAGTGCAGCGGTCTTGAAAACCGCCGTGGGTGTCAAAGCTCACCGTGGGTTCGAATCCCACCCTCTCCGCAACCATCAGCGAGTTCGGCTCTTGACCAGGGAATTCCTCGGCCAAGGGCCGTTTGGCGTGCTATGGGTGCGGTCCGGCCGAACCGACCGGTCAGGCCGGGCGTCCGGTCGGATTCCGGTAGGCGACACCGAGACCGAACCGGCCGAGGAACGTCTGACGAAGCATGGGAATCCTGCGAGGTCCCTCTCCGCCACCTGCCGCCGATCGTTCGCGGCAATTCCGGCGAACGGTGCATTCGCGCCAGCAATCGATCGCACAGACCCCCGGCCACTGCTGTGCGCGTGGGGGTCTTGTCGTGCTCAGGGCATGAAAAAGGACTCAGCACCCCGGCACGGTGCTGAGTCCACGATTAGGGTAACCCCATGGCGCAACATGCTTCACTTCCGGGTCGGGATATTCACAGAATCGTTACGATGGCGCACCGCAGCGAGGAGGCGGACGGCATCGCCCCGTTCAACGAGCAGACGACGCTCGCACTGTCCCGCCACCCCGAACGCCATCGGCGGCATTTCGTTGTGCGCCTAGGCGAAACGGTCATCGCCTACGCGGGGGTGGAGAAGATCGGCGACGTCGCCGAGGCAGAGATGGCCGTCGATCCGTCGCATCGCGGCAAGGGTGTCGGGCACCGGTTGCTCCTCAACGTCCTGGATTGGATTGAGGCGGACATCACGGTATTGCGAATGTGGGCGCACGGCGATCTGCCCGTTTCGCAGCGGTTCGCAGCGAAGCACGGCTTCACGCGGGACCGCGTGCTGTTCCAGTTCTCGCGCGACCTCGACGGTTTCGCTTGGCCCGCGGCGTGGCCGGAGGGCATCGGCCGGAACTGGCCGGTCGGCGACGGCCCGGCCGCAACCCTGCCTGAAGGGGTGCGGTTGCGGCCCTTCAGGGTCGGCCGCGACGAGGCCGAGTGGCTGCGGGTGAACGCGGCGGCGTTCGCCGCCCATCCCGAGCAGGGCCGCTGGACCGCAGCGGATCTCGCCGCGCGCGAGCAGGAGACCTGGTTCGACCCCGACGGTCTGCTGGTGGCAGAGGATGAACAGGGACTGCTCGGCTTCCACTGGACCAAAGTGGAGGACGGCATCGGCGAGGTCTACGTCCTCGGCGTCGACCCCCGCGCGCAGGGCACCGGCCTTGGCCGGACCCTCACCCTCGCCGGGCTCGCCCACCTTGCGGCGCATGGGATCAAGCAGGTCGAACTCTACGCCGACGAGTCGAACACCAAGGCGGTCAAGCTGTACCGCTCGCAGGGGTTCGACGTCGTGCGCACCGACGTGCAGTGGGCGAAGCGCCTGCGCTGAGCGGAAGCGAGCGAGGCTCGCGTGAATGATCGACTACGCAGTGTCCGACCGCGCGGGTACGTTGGTTTGCAAGGGGGCCTTCGACAAGGACATTTCCGTAATGACGGACATGCGCCCTTGTCAAGCCGAAGCGAGCGCGTCCGCCGGGTAGCCCTCTTCGCCCGGCAGCACCAGGCGGGCGTCCTCGCCGTCGACCGCGACCCGCGGCAGGATCGGCGACATGTCGCGCTGCTCGGCGGCGGCGAACACCTCACCCACCGTGGAGTACCGCGCGAGCTCGGCCAGCGTGGTCGCCTCCGGGATCGACATCTGGCCACCGTACTGGCACACCGCCTGCTCCGGCCCGATCCACGTCGCGTACTCCGGCTCGCGCACCCGGATGCGCGGCTGGAAGCCCTCGGCGAGCGTCGCCACATATATCCACGAGTCGAACCGCACCGGCTCGTACTCAGGGGTCACCCAGCGCGCCCAGGCGCGCTGCAGGGCGACCATCGCGCCGGTCTCCTCCTCCACGGACCGCAGGCCCGTCATGGCCACGTCAGGGTCGTCGGGCTTGTGCCGGCCCCCCGGGAAGCCGTACTGGGCGCCTCGGGGCCCGTTCATGGCGTTCTCGTAGTGGTCGACGTCGAGGTGCGACCACCGCTCGCGCACCTGGAGCGTCTCGGCGGGGCCGATCGTCGGGAGCCCGAACGGCTCCTTCGCCGCGTGCCGCAGCAGGAACACCCGCAGCGGGGCCTCGCGGAGGAGGACGACGGCGGCGGCGCGCTCGGGCTCGGCGGGGGCGCCCTGCTTGCGGAGGCGGGCGAGAGCGCGAGCGGCCGACGCCGAGTCGACCGCTCTGAAGTCCCATTTCCCGAAGCGCTGGATGGACATGCCCTCACGCTAACCCAAGACGGTGCGATTCCAGCGCGCAACGGCCGAAACGACGCCGGCCCGGCCGAAGCCGGGCCGGTCGAGGTCGAAGACCTAGCCGATGAACTGGATCGGCAGGTAGAACAGGGCGCCCACGAGCGCCGCGATCGGGAACGTGATGATCCACGCGATCACGATCGAGCGGGCCACGCCCCACCGGACGGCGCGCTTGCCGCCGGTCGAGCCGACGCCCATGATCGCCGAGGTGATCGTGTGGGTGGTCGAGATGGGCGCGCCCAGCAGGAACGTGTTCGCGTAGAGCACGGCGCTGGCGACGGTCTCGGCCGCGAAGCCCTGGGGCGGGCCGAGGTCGATGATCTTGCGGCCCATGGTCTTGATGATGCGCCAGCCGCCCGCGTAGGTGCCGGCGGCCATGACGGCGGCGCTGGCGAGGTAGACCCATTCGGGGATGGGCGCGCCGTCGGTGTAGTACCCGCCGACCGACAGGGCCAGGATGATGATGCCCATGACCTTGGCGGCGTCCTGCATGCCGTGGCCGATGGCCATCGCGGCCGCGGAGGCGGTCTGCGCGTGGCGGAAGCCGCGGTTGAGCTTGTCGGGGCGACCGCGCCGGAAGATCCAGTACACGGCGATCATGACGAGGAAGCCGAGGGTGAAGCCGACGAGCGGGGAGACGATCGTGGGGAGCACGATCTTGTCGAGGATGCCGCCCCACAGCACGACCGCGCCGCCGGCCATGGTCGCGCCGACCATGCCGCCGAACAGCGAGTGGGAGGACGAGGTCGGCAGGCCGAAGTACCAGGTGATGAAGTTCCAGGTGATCGCGCCGAGGAGGCCGGCGATGACGATCAGGATGCCGTCGATGCCGTCGGGGAGCTCGACGAGGCCGCTGGCCACGGTGGCCGCGACCTTCCCGCCGAGGTGCGCGCCGACGAAGTTGCCGATCGCCGCCATGCCGAGCGCGACCCGGGGCTTGAGCGCCCGGGTCGAGATCGAGGTGGCGATGGCGTTCGCGGAGTCGTGGAACCCGTTGGTGTAGCCGAAGAGGAGGGCCGCGCCGATACAGACGACGACCGCGATGAACACACTGTCCACGTTCAGGATTCCTTGACGTAGACCGACTCGACGACGTTGGAGACCGACTCGAACGAGTCGCAGGCGGCTTCGAGCTCGTCGGCGACCTCTTTGAGCTTCATGACGGTGAGCGCCGGATACTCGCCGGAGTACAGGCGGACCAGCAGCATGCGGTAGGCGCGGTCGCCGTCGTTCTCGAGGCGGTTGCACTCGACCCAGAAGTCGGCCATGGTCGAGTTGAGGCCCTTGAGCTTCGGCATGTACTCGGCGAGGAGGTCGGCCTGGGCGCCGAGGACGGTGACCTGCTCGATCATCTCGCGCGGGAGGTCGGGGAGCTCGGAGAGGCCGTAGAGGTAGACCAGGTTCGCGGCGGCCTCGATGTGGTCGAGGATGTCGTCGAGCTTGCCGGCCAGGTGGTACATGTCCGTGCGGTCCATCGGGGTGACGAACGTCGAGTTGATCTTGTTGAACAGCCGGTGGGTCAGCTGGTCGTTGTCGTGCTCGACGTCGACGAGACGCTCGGAGATCTTCTGGTAGTCAGCCGACTCGTCCCCCAGTTCGGCCAGGATCGCCACGCCGCGGCGGATGTTGTCGGCCGCGTCATTGAAGAAGGCGTAGAACGTGTCGTCCTGAGGCTTCAGCGAGAACCGCACTGGGCACCCCTGCTTTCGGTCGTTTTGACTGTCCTCACTGTACCGATCGGCTCAGTGGACGGGTGGAAATCGTCACCGCGAAGTTAACATCCAGGTGAACGCGACACAAGCTCGTGAAGTCTGCTGTGTGAGAATCCACGAAACCGCTCTAAGCTGGGGTTATGCAAAGGTTTCACTTGAATTCACCTTGCGTTCACCTTTGACTTATGGAACACCTGGAGCGCACCGCGAAGTGACCCGCTTGCCATGGCGACAAGACGGGTTCCCCGATCGGGCCGCGCCTAATCAGTCGTTCGCGGTCTCGGCGAGCCGGCTCAGCGCGCCCGCCACCGAATCGGACTTCGTCGTGTACCAGAACGGCGGCAGCGAGTCCCGCAGGAACTTCCCGTACGAGCGGCTCGTCTCCAGCCGCGAGTCGAGGATCGCGACCACCCCGCGGTCCGTGGTGCGGCGGATGAGCCTGCCCGCGCCCTGCGCGAGCCGGATCGCCGCCGCCGGGACCGACACCTCGGTGAACCCCGAGCGGCCCGCCGCGTCCGCCGCCTCCGAACGCGCCGCCGTCAGCGGCTCGGTCGGGCGCGGGAACGGGATCCGGTCCACCACCACGAGGCGGCAGGTCATGCCCGGCACGTCAACGCCCTGCCAGAGGCTCATGACCCCCAGCAGGCAGGTCGACTCCTCCTCCTTGAACCGCTTCACCAGACTCCCGAGCGTCTCCTCGCCCTGCAGCAGGATGTCGTAGTCGGTCTGGGCGCGAAGGAGCTCGGCCGCCGCCTCGGCGGCCTTCTTCGACGAGAACAGGCCCAGGGTCGCCCCGCGGCTCGCCTCGACCAGGCGCAGCAGCTCCTTGCCGGACTCGTCCGACAGGCCCGACGCGGTCGGACGCGGCAGCGACGCCGCCACATAGAGGATGCCCTGCTTGCGGTAGTCGAACGGGGAGCCGACGTCCAGCGAGGTCCAGCCGTGCCCGTCCGCGGGCAGGCCGAGGTTCCGCGCCACGATGTCGAACCGGCCGCCGAGCGTCAGCGTCGCCGACGCCGCGATCACCGTGCGGTCCTCGTACAGCATCGCCGAGAGCAGGCCGCCCACCGAGAGCGGCGCGGCCACCAGCTGCGGGCCGTTCGGCTCCGCCCAGATCACGTCGTCCCCCGCCGGCCCGATGCACCGCCCGGCCGTCTCGATCGTCTCCACGAGCCCGGCCTTGAGCTGCTGGGCGCTCAGCTGCTTCTTCGTCTCCGCATCGAGCGTGGACAGGTGGGTGGCGGCCTTGACGCACGCGCCGTTGATCAGGTTGAGCGCCTCGACGAGCGGCGCGGGCAGTTCACCGGAGAACCGGCGCTCGCCGGCCGCGGTGAGCGCGCCCTCCAGCGCGTCCGCGGCCTCCCGGACCTGGTCGGCCACATCGGGGTCGATGAGGCGGCGCCCGCGCTGCGCGAGCCAGCGCAGCCGGGCAGGGTGCAGCTCGGCGCGGGCGGCCGAGGTGACGCGGTCGACCAGCTCGTGCGCCTCGTCCACGATGAGCACGGCGTGCTCGGGCAGGACGCTGCGCTCGTTCATCATGTCGATCGAGAGCAGGGCGTGGTTGGTGACCACGATGTCGGCCTCGTGCGCCTTCGCGCGGGCCCACTCGGCGAAGCAGTCGGGCCCCTGCGCGCAGTCCTTCGCGCCGGGGCACTCGGTCGAGGACGTGGACGCCTGCTTCCAGGCGCGGTCGGAGACGCCCGGGTCGAGGTCGTCGCGGTCGCCGGTGTCGGTGTCGCCCGCCCAGTCGAAGAGGCGCTGCACCTGCTTGGCGAAGGACGCCTGCTGGCCGGCCCATTTCAGGGTCTCGGTGCCCTCGATCGCGCCGTCGTCCTCGTCCTCTTCGCCGGCGATCTTGCGCTTGCAGATGTAGTTGTGGCGGCCCTTGAGGAGCGCGAAGGTCGGCTTGCGGCCCAGGACGGGCGCGACCGCCTCGACCAGGCGCGGCAGGTCGACGGCGACGAGCTGGTGCTGGAGGGCGAGCGTGGCGGTCGAGACGACCACGGGCTTGCCCGCGGCGAGCGCGGCGCACAGGTAGGCGAGGGACTTGCCGGTGCCGGTGCCGGCCTGGACGAGCAGGTGCTCGCCCGAGTCGACGGCGTTGGCGACGGCCGCGCACATCTCGCGCTGGCCTTCGCGTGCCTGGCCGTGCGGGGTGGCGGCTACGGCGGCGTCGAGGATGGCGAGGGCGTCGCGTTCGGCTTTGGTGGCGCCTTTGACGGCCGCTTTCGCGGCGGGCTCGGCGGGGGCTTCGGAGACGGTGACGTTGGTGCTCATGCCTCCTGCGCCGCCTGCTCGCCGGAGTCGGTGCCGTCTTGTGGGCTGCTGTCCTTGGATCCGGTGCCGTCTTTGGCGCCGTTGCCGTTCTTGGCGCCGTTCTTGGTTCCGGCGGCGCGGCGGGCGCGTTCGGCGGCGGCGCTGACTCTGACCGCTTCGGCGGTGGCGTCCTCGCCTTCGAGGCCGCGGGCCTGGGCCTCGCGGCGGGCCTCGCGGTAGCGGTTGAGGGCGCGCACGGTGCCGTTGACGATCGCGAGGATGGGGACGGCCACGAGGGCGCCGATGATGCCCCACACGAAGCCGCCCGCGGTGACGGCGAGGACGATCGCGAGCGGATGGAGTTTGACCGCGCGGCTCATGAGGAAGGGCTGCAGCAGGTTCGACTCGAGCTGCTGCACGGCGAGGACGATGCCGAGGACGATGAGCGCGGTGACGAGGCCGTTCGGGGTGCCGACGAGGGCCACGACGACGGCGACGATGCCCGAGATCGTGGCACCGATGATCGGGATGAACGCGCCGAGGAAGATCAGCGTGGTCAGCGGCAGCCACAGCGGGACTTCGAGGAGGTACAGGCCGAGCCCGATGAAGATCGCGTCCACGGCGGCGACGACCACGATGGTGCGCATGTACTGCACGAGAGTCGACCAGCCGGCGCCGCCGGCGTAGCGCAGCGGCTCGGAGGCGGTGCGCGGGAGCATCCCGGTGAGGAAGGTCCAGATCTTGCGGCCGTCGCGGATGAAGAAGTAGGTCGTGAACAGGACCAGGAACAGGCCGGTCGCGAAGTTGCCGAGGCCGGAGGCGGTCGAGGTGGCGACGTCGACGCCGGTCTGGACGATGGCCTGCTGGTTCTCGTCGTACCAGTTGGTGATGTTGTCCTGGATGTTCGCGACGATCTCGGCGACCTGCGCGCCGTTGAGGCCGTAGGGGCCCGATTCGAGCCAGGCCTGGGCGTCCTTGAGGCCGGTGACGATCGAGTCGTAGAAGTCGGGGATGCCGGCGATGAACTGCTGGACGACGAACGTGAGGATCGCGCTGACGGCCGCGAGGCCGGCGACGAGCATGAAGATCGAGGCGAGGGACTTGTTCCAGCCCTTGCGGATCAGCCAGGCCGCGGGCGGCTGCAGCATCGCGGCGAGGAGGAAGGAGATCGCGACGGGGATGACGACCGTGGTGACGTAGCTGAGGAGGTACAGGAAGATGGCGACCGCCGCGCCGACGATGAGGAGCCGCCAGGACCAGGCCGCGCCGACCGCGAGGCCGATCGGGACGAAGTCGCGCTCGGGGCGTTCGCCGTCGCCCGACCCGTCGAGTTCCGGCGGTATGCCCGCGGGGATCTCGGGTTCGTCTTCGACCGGTTCGTCCCGCCGGGCCATGGCCCGTTCGGCGACCGGGTTGAGGCGCATGCCGATCCACAGTTGACGTGCCCGGGCGGTGGTGCGGCGGAATCGGCTCACGGTCTCTCCAAGGACGGTTCCTCCGGAAGGAGGCGGGTGCAACGTCAACACGTACCGTACCGGGCGGGTGCGACTCTTCCGATACAGCAGCCTGTACCGAGTGCCCGTGGGCACCCCGTGGAAGGGCGGGTCCGCGGCGGGCGGCGGCGACTGTCGTACCCGCGGTGCACCCTGGTATTCGGGGGGCGCGCGGTCTCGCCGCACCCGAGCGCGGGGGCCGGTCGGACCGAAGGTGTCGTACCCGCGGCGGACCCCTGGCGCTCCGGCGTCCCCCGCGAGGGCCGGGTGCGCGATTCGTTGGCGCCCAATGTTCCCCCACACGCTTGGGTCGCCGGCGCGGCGGCCGGGCCGAGCGTCGGTCCGGCGCACCCGACCCCGGGGTGCGGACGTGAGACTCCCCGCTCGCATTTCATGCGGCGCCGCCGCTGCCGGTAAGCTGGCGCGCTGTGACCGATACACCGTTGGACTCCACGACCGGCCTGCCGGTCCGGCTCCTGCACGACCGCCTCCTCGTGCGCGAGGATGCGGACTCCGAGCGCCGCTCCGCCGCCGGGATCGTCATCCCCGCCACCGCCGCCATGGGCCGGCGCCTGCACTGGGCCGAGGCCGTCGGCGTCGGGCCGCTCGTGCGCTCGGTCGTCAAGGGCGACCGCGTCCTGTTCGACCCCGAGGACAAGGCCGAGGTCGAGATGCAGGGCCGCACCTTCCTCCTCCTGCGCGAGCGCGACATCCACGCGGTCGCCGCCAAGCGCGTCGACAACGACGGCACGGGGCTCTACCTCTGATGCGCGTCGCGGTCATCGGGCTCGGCCTCATCGGCGGCTCCGCCGCGCTCGCCCTCACCGAAGCCGGGCACGACGTGCTCGGCCTCGACCCCGACCCGGCCACCCGCGAAGCCGCCGCCGCGCATTTCCCCGTCACCGCCGACCCGGCCGATCTTTCGGGCACCGACCTCGCGGTCGTGGCCGCGCCGTACCGCCACCTCGCCGCCGTCGCGGTCGAGATGCTGGACGGCTACACGGGCCTGGTCACGGACGTCTCCTCGGTGAAGGCCGAGCCCGCGCGGGTGTTCGCGCGCCACCGGTTCGTGGGCGGGCATCCCATGGCGGGCAAGGAGACCAACGGTTTCACCGCCGCCGAGTCGGGCCTGTTCCAGGGCCGCAAGTGGGTGCTGTGCCTCGAGGAGGGCACCGACCTCGCCGACTGGACTGCCCTCGCCGCGCTGTGGACGTCGATCGGCGCGCAGGTCGTGCCCGCCACCGCCGCCGACCACGACCGGGCCGCCGCCCGCATCTCGCACCTGGAGCACCTGGTCGCCGCCGCGCTCGTGCACGTCGCCGACGAGCCGCTGGCCCGCACCCTCGCGGCCGGCTCGTACCGCGACGGCACCCGTGTCGCGGCCAGCCCGACCGCCCTCTTCACCGGCATGGTCGAAGGCAACCGGGAGCAGCTCATGGCGGCCGCGGAGGACCTCGCCGCCGAGCTGGATGCCGCGGCGGCCGACCTGGACGCCTACACCGATCGGCCAAACTCAATCAGTGAATGGTTCGACCGGGCCCGCGCCCTCCGCGCCGACTGGCCCGTCGAACCTGATGCAGCGCAACGCATCCCGATCACGAAAGCGTCGCTCATGGAGCTTTGCGCGGCCGGCGGCTGGCTCGAAGCGGTCGAAAGCGAGGTCGCGCTCGCCCGGCGCCCTCGCGTAAAGTCCACTCCATGAGAAGCATCGATCGCATCGCCGACCAGTACGTAGAGGACGTCATCGCCCTGAGCCCCCTCACGGCCACGAGCATGGGCGTCCCCGGACACGACCACGAGATCGACGACCTCTCGCCCGCCGGGCTCGAGGCCGAGGCCGCCCTGACCCGCAAGGCGATCGCCGACCTGGAAGCCGCCGAACCGGTCGACGAGCGCGAGCGCGTCGCCAAGGACGCCATCCTCGAGCGCCTGCACCTCCAGATGGAGCGCCACGAAGCGGGCGACACCTACTTGAGCCTCAACGTCCTGGCCTCCCCCGTGCACAGCGTGCGGCAGATCTTCGACCTCATGCCCAAGGACGGCCGGGAGGCCGCCGAGAACATCGCGGCCCGCCTCGAGGCCGTCCCGAACGCGTTCGAGCAGTACACCGAGACGCTGCGCGCCGAGGCCGCCGCGGGCCGCGTCGCCGCCGAGCGGCAGGTCCTCGAAGTCGCCACGCACTGCGACAACTGGAACGGCGCCAAGGGCATCGAGACCGACTTCTGGGCGAACCTGGTCAACGGGGTCACCGTCGACGGCGAGCCGATCAAGACCGGCCCGCTGCGCATCGCCCTGAGCGACGGCGCCACCCGCGCCCGGTACGCCGCCACGAAGTTCGCGCTGTTCCTGCGCGAGGAGCTGGCCCCGCAGGCGCCGAAGAACGACGCGGTCGGCCGCGACCGGTACTCGCGCGCCTCCCGCTACTTCATCGGCTCCGCGATCGACCTCGAGGAGACGTACGCGTGGGGCTGGCAGGAGCTGGCCCGCATCGAGGACGACATGCGCGCGACCTGCGAGCGCATCAAGCCGGGCGCGTCGATCGAGGAGGTCGTGGCGTTCCTGGACCAGGACCCCAACGAGAACATGACCGACAAGGACGTGTTCCGCGACTGGATGCAGGACCTCGCCGACTCCACCATCGCCGACCTCGCGGACAAGCACTTCGACATCCCCGAGCAGATCCGCGCCATCGACTGCAAGATCGCGCCGACCGAGGACGGGGCGATCTACTACACCGGGCCGAGCGAGGACTTCTCCCGTCCCGGCGCCATGTGGTGGTCGGTGCCGGAGGGCCAGAAGCTGTTCGGCAAGTGGCGTGAGAAGTCCACTGTGTACCACGAGGGCGTGCCGGGCCACCACCTCCAGGTCGGCCAGACCATGGCCCGCATCGAGCTGCTCAACCGCTTCCAGCGCCAGATGATGTGGTGCTCGGGCCACGGCGAGGGCTGGGCGCTCTACTCCGAGCGGCTCATGGACGAGCTCGGCTACTACGACGATGACCCGGCCGGGCGCCTCGGCATGCTCGACGCGCAGGCCTTCCGCGCCGCCCGCGTCATCGTCGACATCGGCCTCCACTGCGAGTTCGCCATCCCCGAGGACAACCCGTTCGGCTGGCGCGGCGGCGAGACCTGGGACGGCGAGAAGATGTTCGAGTTCATGCGGGCCCACACCCGCACGATCGAGGACGACATGCTCCACTTCGAGGTCAACCGCTACCTCGGCTGGGCCGGCCAGGCCCCGTCGTACAAGGTCGGCGAGCGCCTCTGGATGCAGGCCCGCGAGGACTACAAGGCCCGCAAGGGCACTGAGTTCAGCCTCAAGCAGTTCCACTCGGACGCGCTGAACCTCGGCTCGATGGGCCTCGCCCCGTTCGCCGAAGCCCTCGGCCGCCTCTAGCACCGAAGGAACGGCCTCGCTCGCAGTGCGAGCGAGGCCGTTTCGCGTTCACGCGGGTTGTCGTACCTCCGAGGTACAGGTTGTTGAACGGGGGTGCTACGTACGGAACATATCCGTCATTCCGGATTTGCCCCTCACGCAGCACCCCCGTTCAACCACAGTAATTCACACCTGTGACACCGGCGGCACGTGAGCGATCATCACAAGCGCGCCTTCGCGGCTATCAGTCCTCATGCTCGAGGACGAGCTCCATCTCCGGCTTCCCGTACCAGGTCCGCAGCTTGTCCGCACCGCGGCGCAGCGCCGCGATCTCGGCGGCCGTGAACCCCCGCACCCGCCACGTCTCGAGCAGCACGCTCTCGCGCTTCAGCGTCGCCTTCCAACTGCCGATAACCTGGCCGTCGAGCAGGATCACCGAAGTGAACCGCGCCCGGCCCGGGAACCGCGTCGGCGGCACCGAATGGTGCGTCACGAACTCCTTCGTGTCCGTGTACGAGCACATCATCTCGTCGAAGCCCTGCACGAAGTCCACCACCGGAACCGCATCGCGCTCCGCCGGCGGCTCCTGCACGTAGTAGAGCACCCGCTCGCCGACCTTGAGCGACTCCAGACCGAGCCCGTCGATCGCCGCCTTCGCGTCGGCCACCTTCAACGTCGCCCAGCGCGTGAAGTCCTTCACGGTCGCGGGCCCGCGCGAGGAGAAGAACCGCAGCGCCAGCGCGCGGACCGCCTCGTCCTGCTCCACGGCGCCGGCCGGGACGCGCTCGTCGAAGTTCGCGTAGGTCTGCTTGCCGCCCTTCGGCGTCCCCGAGCAGATCGCCGACACCAGCTCGGCGTGGAACAGCAGGTGGATCAGGCGCAGCCCGGTCGGGTCGGCGATCCCGGCGGCCGCCAGCGCCTCGGAGGCCTCCTCGCGCAGCAGGTGCCGCCCGCCGGCTGTGGCCGCCGCGAGCACGTCGTCCCCGAGCAGCAGCTCGGCCTCGCTGAGCCCGAGGCTGCGGAACTGCGTGCCGGCCACTTGCAGGACCCGGTGGGCGGTGGCCGCGAGCATCATCCGCAGGTCCTCGACTGGGACGGTGTGCCAGGTCGGGCGCAGCACGTGGGTGCGGATCACGGCGCCCTTCTCGATGAGGACGTCGACCGCGTCGACGCCCGCGAACGGGAGACCTTCCGCGTCGGGCCGAGTGCGCATCGCGGGGGTGAGCTTCGAGGGCTGGAACTCCTGGGACTGGACCGCGCCCAGGTGCTTGAACGCGTCCAAGGGTGTGGCGAAGGGCTCGCCCCACAGGCGCTGAGAGTGGGCCCGCCAGGCTGCGACCGCGCCCGGCTCGAGATCCGTGCCGACACGGGCGGTGGGTGATGCCATGTGGACATGCTAACCGTCCCTTGCGACATGAGCCCTCCGCCGATCAGCGTGTCCCGCCGCGCCCGGCCGCATGGCCGGAATCACCGCGTGGGCGCACGAACGCGCGGGTGGACGCGGTTGCGAACAACGGCCACAATTGCGGCATGTCCCTTCCCAACGCGGTCCTGAGGCTCTCCACCGACGTCCTCGCCGAGATCAACGACGACGAGCGCCTCGCGTTCGCCTACGCCCACGGCCCCGCCCTGTCCGGATTCGGGGAGGAGGCCGAACTGGTCTGCGTGTGGGAGACCGACACCGTCCCCGCCGACGCCAGCGACGAGGCCGTGCACCTCACCGTCGCGCGCTTCCAGGCCCACATGGAGGCCCTCGACCGCGGCGAGGGCTGGCGGCACCCCGGCGACGAGGCCCTGCACGTCATCGCCCGCTTCGCCGAGGGCACGCTCCTCGCGGACGACTCCGAACTGGGCTCGCAGGCCCGCGCCGAGGTCACCGAGTTCCCGCAGGCACTCGCCATCGCCTCCCGCGAAGCCGTGGCCGGAGAGGTCGAGACCCTGGCGAAGCGCCTGGGCGACGCGTCCGACCCCTGGGAGCTGGCCGAGACCCTCACCGAGGGCCTGCACCACGCCTACGTCGCGCTCTTCGCGGCTGGCGGCTACTTCTTCCCCGGCCACGAGAACCGCGCCGCGTTCGTCGAGCGCTACCTGCTCGGCGACGAGGTCCCCGAGGCCGAAGCCGCAGTCTGGACCGCGGCGAGCGCCCCTCTCCCCGAACGGGCCGAAGCCCTCCCGGCCGCCTGGCGCGCCCTGGCCCGGACGGTCCTGGACAACTGCTGAGGGGTCGCCCATCTGACTACGGATCAGAAGGTTGGGGGTTCGAATCCCCCGCTGGCAGAGGCCGCACACCGTGCCGGATGACCCAGGGCACATCCGCATACCCGGTTGCAGATCCGTTTTCGCCCCAGGTAAGGTTATGCCCGGTCCTGATCGCAACGATCAAGCCGACCTGCGCCGCTAGCTCAACGGATAGAGCATCTGACTACGGATCAGAAGGTTGGGGGTTCGAATCCCTCGCGGCGCACCAACGAAAGCCAGGTCTCCGGACCTGGCTTTTCTGGTTTCCCGGGTCATTGGGACGGCCGGCGCGGCGGTCCGATCGGGTGCTTGATGCGTGACTTGCCGCTATTGGATCCCGTGTCGCACACTGTTGGGTGGTTCGTGGCCTGGGCTGGTTGCGGACGCTTCCTACCCCCATGAGGAGCGGCATGAGACGGCGGAACTTTTTGCGGGCGGCGGCTGTTGGGGCGCCATTGGCGGCGGCCGGGGTGATCGGGGCCGGGGTCGCTACGGCGGACACGGCGAACTTCAGGATCATGGTGACCGAGCAGGTTTCCAACAAGGTGATGGTGTTCGACAAGAACGCGGCGTTCAGCGATGCCAACCGGTACAAGTCGTTCAGCCCGGGCACGGGTGGTTGGGCGAACCTGTCGGACTGCCGGATCCGGGATACGTCGCAGTTCGGGGCGATCGGGCTGGCCGCGGCGTCAGGTGGGCGGGTCGGGATCTGGAACATCACCGACGAGAAGGATCAAGAGCTCAACGACGTGCTGTGGAGCGCGACGCCGGGCGGGAACCCGCATGCGCTGGAGCGCATCCCGGACATCGGGGCGTTCGTCGCCGCGTCGTCCGACGGCTACCTCACGGTGTACGGGCCGACGGCGGTGTCGAAGCCGTCGACGCTCGCGCAGGTGCAGCGGGTGACGCTCGCTGGTGCGCACGGGGTGCTGTGGGACCCGAACAACAAGCTGCTGTGGGCCTGCGGGAACAAGGTCGTGCAGGCGTACACGGTGTCGGGCACGTACCGGAACGTGCGGATCAAGGCGTCCAGCAAGAAGGTGGCGCTCTCCGGGCTCGGGCACGACCTGCAGCCGGACTACTCGAACTCGGACCGGCTCCTGGTCTCGGACTCGTACGGGGTCTACTCGATCAGCAAGTCGACGCTGTCGAAGACGACGCTGCACACGACCACGCGCATCAAGGCTTACGTGAAGATGCGCTCGGGTGAGCACTTCTACGTACGCGGCGACAACGCCGGCTCGCGCGACTGGGGCAGCCCGACCGTGGTGTTCTCGCAGTCGGCCGACCGGACGCGCTCCGGCGCGGAGTTCTACAAGGCGCGGTACTACGCGACCGGTTTCAACTAGCCAAGCGGTATTGCAACTCGACCAGTAGTGAACGGCCCGTTCGGCACACAGTGCTGGACGGGCCGTTCACTACCCCGTGATCGTGACGCGGTCGCCGGTGGCGACCGGGCCGACGGCGAGGACGTTGGCGTAGATGCCGAAGCAGGTGGCGCGGCCGTAGTCGGCGACGTCGATGCGGTGGTGCGCAGCGAGGGTCTTGAGGAGTGCGCGGTCGGCGGGGGCGGCGCCGTGGGCGAGGGACGGGATGACGCAGCGCGGCGTCGGGATCGCCACTTCGAGGACAGCGTCGGGGCCGATCGCGATCCGTTGGCCCGGCATGGGGTCGGTGGGGAGGTCAAGGATCAGGTTGGGGCGGAAGCGGGCCGGGTCGACCTCGCTGCCGTGCTCGGTGCTGAGCCGCTCCAGGGCGCCCGTGGTGACGAGGTGGACGGGGCCGAAGTCGAAGAAGCGGCCGCCTTCGGCGTCGTGGCGGGCGGCGACGGTGTCGTCCTCGCCGGGCGTCGGGTCGGCGACCCAGTCGGGGATCATGCCGGGCTCGTCGGGCCACCAGTGGTGGCGTTTGAGCTGCTGGGGTGCGCTGCGGGTGAGGCGGACCGGGCGGCCGAGCCAGGCCGAGACGGCCGCGTCGGCCTCCGGCGTGCCTGCCTGCGCGGGGGCGGTTCCGGGGGCCTCGATGTGGACGGTGCTGTGCGTGTCGCCCTGGGCCGGTCGGTAAGTGGCGGCGACGCCGAGGAGGGCTCCCCACAGGCGCGGCTGCTTGGCGCTGCCGATGGTGCCGTCGGCGTCGAGGCAGGTCCAGGTGCGGTCGCCGTCGAGGCCGTGCTTGCCGACAAAGGCCTCGGTCACGTGCTCTGCGGCTGCTGATTTGAGCGGGTGGCGGCGGATGCCGATGACGCTGTTCACGCCTGCGATCCTATGCCGACCGTTCAGGACCCGCCCGGGACGAAGTACAGGACCGGCGACTCGGCGATCGGGCCCGGGAGCTCGATGGTCCAGCGGTGCTCGCCGTCGTAGCCGATGAAGTCGACCGTGGCGTCGGTGCGGGAGACGAACCCGTCCTCGTGAAGGGTGGTGCAGCCGGACTCGTCGGGGCCGACCGCCTCGCCGGAGGCGAGGTCGACCACGCGGGTGCCGGATTCGGCGCGGATGGTGAAGCCGCCTTTGACGGCGCCGTCGGGACCGTAGTCCTCGACGACGCAGGCGTAGCGGCCGGCTGGGTCGACGTTGACGAGGCCGATGGTGAGCGGTTCGGCCCCTTCGAGGTTCGAGACCGGGATCGTCTCCAGCACGTGGCCGTTCGTGTCGATGCGGTACAGCTCGGAGAGTTCGAGGTCGTGGTAGAGCGCCTGGGCCGAGCCGTCTTCGGCGGTGTACCAGCGCAGCCGGCAGCCGTGCGGCGTGAGTTCGACGGTGGTGGGGAGCCGCCCGGCATCGGGCGAGTGCCATTCGGTGGCGCCCCAGGTCGTGACGGGGAACGGGATCTCGTCGCCCGCAGCGGTCGCGGTGCCCCAGACGGGGGCGCGGTGGGCGAGGACCGCGGAGCCGTCGGGGAGCCAGACCGGGTCGATGCAGGCGTGGTCGACCGGGTACTCGATCGCGGTGGCGACCTCGCCGGTGTCGAGGTCGCCGAACATGAGCGACGCATGAGGGCTCGCCCCGGCGACCCAGGCGGCGTGCCGCCCGGTCGGGTCGACGCTGAGGGACGCGCGCAGGACGGTGCCGACGTCGCCTTCGGCGTCCCAGACCCCGGAGAGGTCGAGCACGGGTTCGACGTCCGCGGCGTCGCCGTCGCCTGAGTCGGCGCCCGGGTCCCAGCGGTAGAGCCGGTGGTCGTCGCCGAGGGCGTAGAACACGCCGCCGTCAGCGCCGTTGCCGGACATGGCATCGAGGTCGCAGGCGGCGAGAGCGCCCGCGAGGGCGAGCACGGCGGCGATGGTGAGGTGCTTGCGGCTGCTGCTCCGGTGCGGGTCGTCCAAGGCTTGCTCCTTACTGGTGCGGGCCGGTCGGGTTTCAGTCGCTCGCGGCGGCGGTCATGGCGGCGGCGCTGAAGGTGCCCGCGGGCTTGTCGGCGATGCCGTGGCGGCCGATGAGGTCGAGCCAGACCCGGAAGTTGTCGCCCGAGGCGGTGGGGTCGATGCCGCCCGTCCCGAACTGCTCGCGCAGGACCTCGTAGCCGCGCTTGGTCTTGGGGCCGAAGTCGCCGTCGATGGGCATGTCCTTCACGCCCGCGAGGTCCCTTGCGGCCCATTGGATGATCGTGGTGTCGGTCTGGTAGCCCCAGTTGGCGGCGACGGCCTGGCGGCCGCGGTCGGTGTGGATGTGGTTCCAGTGCGAGCCGTCGGGGTCGTTGTTGCAGTGCAGGACCGTGCCGAAGTGCTTGCGGCAGGTCGCGATCACGGCGAGGTAGCGGCGGCGCAGGTAGAGGCGGCCGTCCTTGCCGTGGAGGGCGGTGTCGACGTAGTTCCCCGAGCCCCAGTCGAAGCGGGTGAAGTCGATGGCGGCGCCGTAGCGGTGGTAGCCCGGCTTGCAGACCTTGGCGCCCGCGAGGCCGGTCCACCGGTAGGTCCAGGGGCCTTCGCTGCGGGCGTACTGCGCGCCGAGGTTGTGGAGGTCGCGGATCACGCGGCCGGCCTGGATGTGGGTCTCCTCGTGCATGGTGAACGAGGTGGTGGAGGGGTGGACGCCGTTGCCGTCCTCGTCGAAGGCGGTGCGGTAGCGGGTCTTGAGCGCGCTCTGGTGGAGCCAGTCGCGCGTGATGTCGGGATAGTCGCAGGTCGATCGCGCGAATGCGGTGCTGCTGCTGGGGAATGCCATGGGTCCTCCTTCGCCGTGCGGTGCCTGCTGTCAGCTCGTGCCTCTGATGTGGATGGTCTGGCCGTCGGTCTCGAGCCAGGTGCCGGGGCGGCCCGGTACGGCGTGGATCTCGCCCTGGCAGGCGCACGCGGGGGCGGCTTCGAGCGGTGCGCCCGCGGCGGTGAAGCGGGCTTCGGTGACGGTGCCGTGGTGGTCGGAGAAGACGCTGACGTGGCCTGCTGCGGCGACGGCGGCCATGGGCCGGCCGGCGTCGCTGATCGTCACGGCCCGGGTCAGGGCGGACTGGGCGCCTGCGGTGTGGATGGTCTGAGCGCCTTCGCCGCTGCCGACCGCGACGAACAGGCCGCCCTCGTGCGAGGTGAGGACGGTGCCGTAGCCCTCGCCGAGGCCGGTGGCGAGCGGCCGCCGCGTCCAAGTGCGGCCCGCGTCGGCAGTGCGGAGGAGGTGGGATTCGGTGATGACGGCCAGGTGCCGGTCGGGGCAGCCCTCGATGGCGACGGCGAGCCCGCGCTCGCCGACCGGCGCGATGGCGGTCGCGATGCCGGAGCGGACCGTCTTCGGCACCGGCAGTGCGACGTACGCGGCCATCGACTCGTAGACGCGGACGAGTGCGGGCCGGGCCCGGTCGGGCGCGAGTTCGGTCGCGCCGGTGATCCAGAGGGCGTTGCCGAGCGCGGCCATCGAATGCGGGTGGAACCCGGAGGGCAGCGGCAGCGGCAGCGGCGGGCCCAGTTCGGCGCCGCTGTCCGGGTTCTCAGCCGCCTTGAGCAGGCGGAGCGCGTAGTCGGCTTCGGTCGCGGGGTCGGCGGTGAGGACGAGGAGTTCGCCGTCCCGTCCGATCCAGCCCGCGGCGGCGGCGCGGATCTGCGGCAGGTTCGCGGCGCGTGCGGGTCGCGCGGTGGTGAGACCCGCGGTTCCGGCGGCGAGGAGGGCGGCCGCACCGGTGAGGACGGTGCGGCGTTTCAGGCCCAGTGGTTCGGGAACGGCCATGTGTGCACTATGACCAACCGTGCCGGGTTATTCCGGCGAACCGCGGTTTTTCATTCCATAGTGCTCTTGCGCTTCTGGAGAAGTAGGGGAATCAGAGCCAGAGCAGCGCGGCCAGGCCGACGGATGTCCCGGTGGCGGCGAGGATCGCACCGGCGGTGATGAAGCGTCCGATGGGGACGCGGAGGCCGCGCTGCGCAAGGTCTTCGGGAACGTCGGCGTCGCCTTCGAGACCTGCGGGTGCTACCGCACCGGCCTGCGGCGCCGGGCGCCGGTCCGAGACCAGGTCGAACCACAGGAGGGTCGCCATCGACCCCCACGGGAGGATCAGCGGCCCGACGTTCGTGCCGATGAGCAGGCCCAGCAGCGTGGTCGCGTCGCCGGGCGGGACGACCGCTTCGACCGCGGTGTACGCGGGGAGGTTGTTGACGAGGTTCGCCAGGCCCGCGCCGGTGAACCCGGCCCGCAGCACCGCGCCGTCGCCCGCCCCGGTGCCGATGAGCGCGGCGACCGCGTCGGCGCCGCCGTGGCGCATGACCGCCGGGATGACGAGGAACAGCCCGGCGGTGAGCACGAGCAGCCGCCACGGGATGAGCTCCCAGGTCAAGAGGTCCCGGCGGCGGCGCACGCAGTGGACGAGGAGAAGGCCGGCCGCGCAGCTCGAGACGATCTGGATCGGGACGTCGGCGACGACCGCGACGACGAACCCGGCGGTGACGACCGCCGCCGTCCACAGCAGTCGCCGGTCGGCGACGAGAGGGAGTCTCGCGGGGACGAGGTAGCGGTCGCGTTCGCGGTGGCGCCGCCGCCAGAACCCGAACCACAGGCACAGGGCCGTGGCGGCGAGGACCGCAAGCTGCGGCGCCCACATGCGGGACGCGAACCCGAGCGGGTCGAGGCCGATCCGGTCGGCGGCGAGGAGGTTCGTCAGGTTCGACACGGGCAGGAGCAGGCTCGCCGTGTTCGCCAGCCACACGGTGGTCATCGCCAGCGCGAGCGCGGGCGCGCGGGTCGCCGCCGCGAGGGCGAGCATGACGGGCGTGAGCAGCACGATCGTCGTGTCGAGGTTGAGGAAGACGGTGGTCGCGGTGGCGAGCGCGAAGCAGCACGCGAACAGGGCGGCGTGGCTGCCGCGGCCGAGTCGCGCGAGTGCGGCGGCGGCGAGGTCGAACAGCTGCGAGGCCTGGACGATCGCGACCATGACCATGACGGTGCCGAGGAAGAGCACGAGCGGTGCGACCCGGGTGAGGTTGGCGAGCGCGTCGGCTGTGGGGAGGACGCCCGTGGCCCAGCAGAGCAGCCCGGCGGCGAGGATGCCGAGGCTGACGAGGTCGAGCGGGTCGAGCTTGCGGTTCTTCGGGACGTCCAGGGCGGCCGGGCCCGCCGGGGTCTCGGGGCTTGGTGGGCCTGCCGGGGTCGTGGTCACTGCGCCAATGCTAGGAACGGTCCGAGAGCGGCGGCTACGAAGCGCGACGAGATCACACAGCGGTGAGAGGTCTGCGGCCGAGAACAAAGGGCGATACCTGCAGACGAGAGGAGCTGGTGAGTCGGCGCAGTCTTCTGAGCAAACTTACTGATAGATTCTGAGCAATTTTACTGGTACGTTCCGAGTAAATCTACTGATAGGAAGTGTGCGGATTGACGGGTGGGAACATGGGACCGAGAAAACGCTGGCTTTCGGATCGCGTCGAGCGCGGGCTGGGCCTCGCCCGGGTCGTGGTGGTCACCGGGCCCCGCCAATCCGGCAAGACCACCCTCGTCCGCAGCCTGGTCGCGCCCGCGGGAACGTTCCGGAGGCTAGACGACGACGCCACCCTTCAAGCAGCTCAGGCAGACCCCATCGGCTTCGCCAGCTACGGCGCGGTCCCGCGAGCCATCGATGAGATCCAGCTCGGCGGCGATGCGCTCATTCGCGCCATCAAGACGGTGGTCGACGACGATCCGACGAAGGGTCAGTTCCTTCTCGACGGCTCGGCCGATTTCCTCACGGTTCCGGGCTTGTCCGAGTCGCTGGCAGGGAGAGCCGTCTTCTACGAACTCCTCCCGTTCAGCCAGGGCGAGATCGAAGGCGCACGGGACGACTTCGTCAGGCGCGCCTTCACCGAACCCGACTCGATGAGAGGGCTGCCGACCTCGAAGGCCACCCGCGCCGACTACCTGGACCGCATCGTGCGCGGCGGATTCCCTGAAGCATGCATGCTGCCGGCAGAGGACAGGGGCGACTGGTTCGACGGACTGATCCTCACCGTCACGCAGCGGGACATCACCGCACTGACCAATGCACGACGCTCGAACGAAATCCCCGCCTTGCTGCGCTTGCTGGCGGCACGAACTGCGAGTGAACTGGTGGTCTCCCAGATCCACGCCGATTCAGGGCTCGGACGGGACACCACGGCCGACTACATCGGCTTCCTTGAGATGACCTACATGGTCCACAAGGTGCCGGCTTGGTCCACCAACTTCACCAACCGGGCCCGTCGTACGCCGAAGACCTATGTGCTCGACTCCGGTCTCGCTGCACACCTTCTAGGGGCCGACGTCGACGGGCTCGCCGTACCCGAGGATCAACGGCGCGGTCCATTGACCGAGACCTTCGTCATCGGTGAGGTCAAGAAGCAACTCGCATGGTCGGGCACCCGCGCCAAGATGTTCCACTTCAGGGACCAGCACGGCGCAGAAGTGGATCTGATCTTGGAGCAGCCCGACGGCCGCATTGTGGCCATCGAGGTCAAGGCCGCTGCAACCACCCAGGCCAGAGACTTCAAACACCTTGCGGCACTTCGAGACAAACTCGGAACTCGATTCGTGCACGGCTTCGTCTTGAGCATGCATCCGACCCCCGTGTCCTTCGGCGACCGGCTCACCGGCCTCCCGCTCGCTGCGCTGTGGGCATCGGGCTGAGGCATCGGTGACGACCCCAGGGGTCAGGTCACGCGCATCAGTGCTCGCCGTTGAAGCGTCGTGATGCAACCGGAAGTGCGGGGCGGGGGGGGGGGGGGGGGCCCCCCCCCCCCGCCTCGATCAGCTCTTGGCGACGGTGAGCTTGTCGCCCTGTTCGCTCACGCCGACCTGGACCGTGTCGCCGTCGATGATCTTGCCTTCGAGGAGTTCGCGGGAGAGCGGGTCGCCGATGCTGGACTGGATGAGGCGGCGCAGTGGCCGGGCGCCGTAGACCGGGTCGAAGCCGCGGTCGGCGAGCCAGGACTTGGCGGCGTCGCTGACGGCGAGCTTGAGGCGGCGGGTCTCCATGCGGTGCTCGAGGTGGCGCAGCTGGACGTCGACGATCGACTTCAGGTGGTCGTGGGCGAGCGCGTGGAAGATGACGATGTCGTCCAGGCGGTTGAGGAACTCGGGTTTGAAGTGCGACCGGATGGCGGCCATGACCTGGTCGTGCTTCGCGGTGTCCTCCAGCAGCGGGTCGACCAGGGCCGAGGAGCCGAGGTTCGAGGTCATGATGAGGATGACGTTGCGGAAGTCGACGGTGCGGCCCTGGCCGTCCGTCAGGCGGCCGTCGTCCAGGACCTGGAGGAGCGTGTCGAAGACCCGCGGATGGGCCTTTTCGACCTCGTCCAGGAGGACCACCGAGTACGGGCGGCGGCGCACGGGCTCGGTGAGCTGGCCGCCTTCCTCGTAGCCGACGTATCCGGGCGGGGCGCCGATGAGGCGGGCCGTGGAGTGCTGCTCGGTGTACTCGCCCATGTCGATGCGGATCATCGCCCGGTCGTCGTCGAACATGAACTGCGCCAAGGCTTTCGCGAGTTCAGTCTTGCCGACGCCCGTGGGCCCGGCGAAGATGAACGAGCCGGTGGGCCGGTTCGGGTCCGACAGTCCCGCGCGGGCGCGGCGGAGGGCGTCGGAGACGACGGTGACCGCCTCGAGCTGGCCGACGACGCGTTCGCCCAGGACCTCCTCGGCGTGGAGGAGCTTGTGGGTCTCGCTCTCCTGGAGGCGGCCGGCGGGGATGCCGGTCCACGCTGAGACGACGTCGGCGATCTCGTCGGCGTCGATCTCCTCTTTGAGCATCGGCTGGGTGTTCGGGTCGGTGTCCGCACTGGCGAGTTCGGCTTCGGCCCCGGCGAGCTGCTGCTCGAGTTCGGGGATGCGGCCGTAGCGCAGCTGCGCGGCCTTCTCGAGGTCGTATTCGCGTTCGGCGCGTTCGGCCTGCGTGCGGAGGTCGTCGAGCTCCTCCTTCAGCTCGGAGACCTTGCCGATGCGGTGCTTCTCCGACTCCCACTGGCGGGAGAGGGCGGCGAGCTTCTCGCGTTCGTCGGCGAGTTCGCGCTGGAGGGACGCGAGGCGCTCGGCGGAGGCCGGGTCGTCCTTCTCGTTCTGGAGGGCGGTCTCCTCGATCTCGAGGCGGCGCACGGCGCGCTCGATGGTGTCGATCTCCTCGGGGCGGGAGTCGATCTCGATGCGCAGGCGGCTGGCGGCCTCGTCGATGAGGTCGATGGCCTTGTCGGGCAGCCTGCGGTCGGGGAGGTAGCGGGCGGAGAGCTGCGCGGCGGCGACGAGCGCGGAGTCGGTGATGCGCACGCCGTGGTGGACCTCGTAGCGCTCCTTGAGGCCGCGGAGGATCGCGACGGTGTCCTCGATGGTGGGTTCGCCGACGTACACCTGCTGGAAGCGGCGTTCGAGGGCGGCGTCCTTCTCGATGTGCTCGCGGTACTCGTTGAGGGTGGTCGCGCCGATCATGTGGAGTTCGCCGCGGGCGAGGGCGGGCTTGAGCATGTTGCCGGCGTCGAGGGAGCCTTCGGACTTGCCGGCCCCGACCATGGTGTGGAGCTCGTCGATGAACGGGATGATCTCGCCGTCAGAGGATTTGATCTCCTCCATGACGGACTTGAAGCGTTCTTCGAACTGGCCGCGGTACTGGGCGCCGGCGATCATGCTGGCGAGGTCGAGGAGCATGACGCGCCGGTTGCGCAGCGATTCGGGGACGTCACCGGCGACGATGCGCTGGGCGAGGCCTTCGACGATCGCGGTCTTGCCGACGCCGGGCTCGCCGATGAGCACCGGGTTGTTCTTGGTGCGGCGGGAGAGGACCTGGATGACGCGGCGGATCTCGGTGTCGCGGCCGATGACGGGGTCCACTTTGCCGGAGCGGGCGGTCTCGGTGAGGTCCACGGCGTACTTCTCGAGGGCCTTGTAGCCCTGCTCGGGGTCGGCGGTGGAGATCTTGCGGTCGCCGCCGCGGAGGGTCGGGAAGGCGCTGAGGAGCTTCTTGTCGGTGGCGCCCTGGGCGGCGAGGAACGTGCCCACCTCGCCGCCGGCCTGGGCGAGGCCGGTGATGAGGTGCTCGGTGGAGACGTACTCGTCGCCGTAGTCGGTGGCGAGCTTGTCTGCGGCGTTGATGGCGCGCAGGGATTCGCGGGCCATGGACGGCTCGGAGACGGAGGGCCCGGAGGCCGAGGGGAGCTCGTCGATGCGCCGCTCGGTCTCGGCGGAGACGGTGCCGGGGGTGACGCCGACGAGCTGGAGCAGGCCGGGCGCGGTGGAGCCGTCAACGGTGAGGAGCGCGTCGAGGAGGTGCCAGGGTTCGACGGCGGGGTTGCCGCCGGCGGCCGCGGTGCGCGCGGCCTGGGAGATCACTTCACGGCTCTTGGTGGTCAGACGGTTGACGTCCACGGTTCCCCTGCTCCTCTGCGATGTCCGACAGGAATGGTGTCCAAGGAATGCGGGCCTCGTGCTCCGAGGGCCGGCGCACCGGGGCGCGGCTGCCGAAGCGGCCCGAAGTTGAGTGTATCCGACTCAACTTCCCGGGACGGGTTCGATCCGTTTCGCCCGTAGCGTAAAGCCTCGAGGCCGCCGGTCCGGGGCGTATGCGTCAGCGTGGCGACGGCCGGATTCCACCTCGCGCGATTGCCAGGTCCGACGCCGAGGGCCCCGAGCCGTGCGGCTCGGGGCCCTCGTGGTCTTGCGGGACCTACTTCTTGGCGGTGCTGAGGCCGAAGATCGACTTGATCTTGTCGATGAAGGACGGCTTGGAGCCCTTCGCGTCGGTCTCGATGGCGGGGGCGTCCGCCTGGTGCGGGACCGACTTCTCGGGGTCGGCCGGGACTTCCTCGGGCTCGTCGATCGCCTCGGCGACCGGCTCCACCACGGCGTCCTTGCCGGCGTCCTTCTCGGACGCGGCGGCCTCGGGCTCGGCCTCCGCGGCGGGTCCGGGCTCGTCGGCGATGGCGGGGTCGGGGTCGGCGACCGGCTCGGGCTCCTCGAGCGGCTCGGCCTCGGGTTCGACCCCCACGGGACCGGGCTCGTCGACGGGTTCGGGCTCGGGTTCGGGTTCGGGCTCGGCGTCCACCACGGCCGCAGGGGTCTCGGCGGGGGTCTCTTCGAGCTCCGCCTCCACGACCTCTGCCTCTTCGACCTCGTCCTCCGCGCCGGCGACCAGCAGCGCCTTGAACTCGGCGAAGGAGAGGACCGGCACGCCGGCCTCCTCGGCCTTCTTCAAGCGGGCCTCGGTGGCCTTCACGGTGTCGTCGATGACCAGGTGGGTCACGGTCTTGGTGAACTGTTTGGCGAGGGCGACATCGGCGTCGGACTCGGCGATGAGGCGGGCAGTTTCGGCGTCGGGGCCGGTGCCCAGGACGATGATCCGGACCTTATCTCCCGTCTTCGTCGGCACGGGGGACCTCCCTTATTCGATGGTTAGCGGCTGCAGGGGCACTACGGGCTACGCGCCAAGCTTTTGTCAAGAGCGTACCGGGTGCCAGGGGAGGTCCGGGCCAGCGGAGAGGACTTACTCCAGTTCGGTGCCGCTCCTTTGCTGCAAAGCCGTTTCGATGCCCTTGACGCGGTCGGAGAGCAAGGTGATGGCGCCGACCGCTCGCGACATCGGATCGTCGCTCGAGCCGCCGAGGGTCTGCTCGCGGCGGTAGGCCTCTTTCACGGCCTCCCAACGCGAAGCGCGCTCGGGAGTGAGGCGGCCGCGGAGATCGGCGAGTTTGAGCAGGTTCGCCTCCGCGCCGGACGCGAGCGTCTGCGCCTCGCCCGCGTAGTGGTCGTCGATCACCGCTTCGAGCTCGTCGTCGTTCATCACCGGCACCACCCGCTCGGCGAGCCGGTTCATGTTCCGGTAGGAGCCCTGGAGGAGGAACGGCGGCTCGGTGCGGGCGCTGTCGTCCATCGCCGCGGACGCGATGTACGCGAGGTTGTTGCCGAGCACGGTCTTCTGGATCCGCACGAGCTTGCGCAGCACCGACAGAAGCTGGTCGAGCTCGCCCGCGCTGTAGGGGTGCTGCAGCGCTTCGGGCGCGGCGGTCGGGTCGCCGCTCGCGAGCCGGATGAGGATCGACGTGTCGGAGCGCTCGCGCCCGGCGAGCGGCGCGGTGACCTTGTTCGAGGTCAGCGCGTTCTCGATGTAGGACTGCGCGAACACCTGGTCGCGGCCGGAGAGGACGTCGCCGAGGTTCCACACGTCGGCGCGGTTGGCGAGCATGTCCGGGATGCGGAACTTCTGGCCGGCCTCGGTGTACGGGTTGCCGGCCATGCACACCGCGAACCGCTTGCCGCGCAGGTCGTACGTGCGGGTGCGCCCGTTCCAGACGCCCTCCATCTTCCGCTGCGCGTCGCACAGCGAGATGAACTTCTGCAGCAGCTCGGGGTTGGTGTGCTGGATGTCGTCGAGGTAGAGCAGCACGTTGTTGCCGCATTCGAGCGCGAAGTTGATCTTCTGGACCTCGGCGCGGGCGGTCGCGTTCGGCGCGTCGTCAGGGTCCACCGACACGGTCTCGTGCCCGAGCGCGGGCCCGTTGACCTTGACCAGGAGCATCCCGAGCCGGTCGGCCACGTACTCCATGAGCGTGGTCTTGCCGTAGCCGGGCGGGGAGATGAGCATGAGCATGCCCGACTGGTCGGTGCGGCGCCCCTCCCCCGAGCCGGCGCCGATCTGCTTGGCGAGGTTCGAGCCGATGAGCGGCAGGTACACGTCGTCGATGAGCTGGTTGCGCACGAACCCGGCCATCGTCTTGGGCTTGAACTCCTCGACGCGCAGCGTCCGGCGGTGGGTCTCGATGATCTCGGCGCGGCGGCGCTGGTAGGCCCGGTAGCCGGGGAGCACGGTGCGGCGGAACCGCCCGGTGCGGGCCAGGAACTCGTCCAGGCGCAGCGGCAGCACGCGGCCCTCGATGCGGGCGTGCGTGCCGAGCAGGCCGGTGACCTGGCTGGAGAGTTCGGCGGTGACGTCGTACGTGTCGACCTCGGCGAGGATCACCGCGAGCGCTTCGGGGAGGTCCGCCTCGTCGAAGCCATCGGGTTCGGCCTGGCGCAGGAACGACTCGAGCCAGACGGCGGCGAGCTCCCATTTGGAGGTCATGTCGCCTTCGAGGGCGCGCAGGTCGGATTCGAAGTCCGCCTTGGCACCCGGGCCGATCTGGCGTTCGAACGCGGCCAGGAGCGAGCGCGCCCGCTGCGAGACGGCGAACCCGCCGCTGGGGTCGGCGAGCTCCTCGACCAGGTACTCCCCCGCGAGGTCGGGGTCGACCTCGAGCGGCAGCAGCGTGCTGTTGAGGTAGTGGTTGACGGCTTCGCCGAGGTCCGCGCCGAGGTCGGCGAGGGCGTCGGCGCGGCCGAACACGGCGCGGGCGCGCGCGAGCGACCGGGCCTGGGTGCGGATCGCGATCCGCTCCTCCTTCGGGATGCCGTGCCCCCAGTAGAGCTGGGCGGCGGCCCGCTCGGCCGAGCGGTAGCGCAGGAGCCCGGACGCGGCGTAGAGACGCAGGGCCTCGGCGAGGATCGCGGCGGCGTCGGCGTCGTGGACGCCGCGCTCGTACCCCTCGTCGTAGCGTTCGGCGGCGGCCGTGGAGGTGAACGCCGGGAGGTCCTCGGCGAGGAGCTTCGCGGGGCCGTGCTCGGCCAGGAGCGCGGCGGCGAGGTGCTCGGCGCGGTAGACGTCGTTGTTCTCCGAGGGGAGGAACTGGTGCCAGTACGGCTTCGTGTCGCTGAAGCCGGCGTCGGTGACGACGTGCCGGTAGTCGGTGCCGGTGAGCGAGAACGCGAGCGCGTCCCCGGAGGGCACGAGGGTGAGGTCGAGCGGCTGCGTGTTGACGGGGATGCGGTGCTCGCCGAACTTGACGGCGTCGCCGTCGAAGAGGTCGAGGCGGTCGGAGAGCGCCCGCCCGGCCTCGGCGCGGGCGGCGCTGATGCGGCCCTCGATCTCCTCGGCGCGCACGGTGTCGTCGAGGCCGCGCAGCTCGGTGATGACCTTGCGGAGGCGCTCCACCATCGGGTCGGTGGCGAAGTACGTGTTCACTTCGTCCAGTGAGGACAGTGTGGCGGTGCGGCGGGCCACGGCCTCCAGGATGCGGTCGGCCGACTGCGCGAGCTGCTCGGCGCGGCGGGCGGCCTCGTCCAGGAGGTGCTGCTTGCGCCCGGAGAACGCCTCGTAGACGTCGGTGCGCTTGTCCGCCAACCGGGTCAGGAACTCGTCGAAGTCCGCGAAGCGGGTCTCGAGGTTCTCGACGGTGAGCAGGAGGCGGCCCAGCTGCTCGTCGCACGCGGCCGGCGTGTCGGCGGCGGCGATCGCGGCGGTCACGGACTGGCCGAGCAGCGCGAACTCGGCCGCGAACTCCGCCTTGCCTTCGCCCACGGCGAGTTCGCGGCGGCGCGCCGCGAGGGTGGCGCGGGCGCGGTTGACGGCGGCGAGCACCTCCGAGACGCGCCCGAGGATCGCGGTGCGCACGACGGCGTCGCCGATCTCCAGGGTCGCGACGACTTCGGTGAGGGTCTCCAGGCCCCGCTGGCGGTCGTCCAGGTCCTTGAGGAGCGGGTCGGACTCGGCGACGGAGCCGATCGCCTCGGCTTTGTGCTCGAGGTCGGCGACCTGCTCGAAGTACGCGGCGAACGCGTCCTCGCGCTCCAGGAACGCGACGGCGCGGCGTCCGGTGGAGTCGAGCGTCTCGGTGACCTCGGCGGCGAGGGCGTCGATCCCGGCGAGGTCGATGTAGCGGGTCTCGCGGAGGGTGACCAGGTGGCCGCCCGCGCCGCGGAGCTCGGCGAGGAGCTCGACCCACTGCTCGGCGGATTTGGGGGCCTCGCCGCGGGCGCGGCGCAGGAGCTTCACGGTGTCGGTCTGGGCGAGTTCGAGGGACTTCTTGGCCTCGGCGGTCAGCTCGGCCACGGTGGCGTACTCGTCGAGCACGGCTTCGGCGGTGTCGCGGACCTTGGCGAGGCTCTCGTCCAGGCCGTGGAGGCCGTCGTCGCCGAGCCACGGGTAGTCGTCGAGGCAGCGGGTGGCGGCCGCGATGAGGGCTTCGAAGACCGCTTGGGCGGGCTGCATCTCGCGGACCATGCGGGCCACGGAGAGCGCGTCCGAGACGGCGCGCACGGCCTCGGCGTTGCCGATGCGGTGCACCGGGGTGTCGCCGGTTTCCGCTGCGGCGGCGTGGGCTTCGGAGACGAAGGGCGTGGACCAGATCTGCATCGGGTGGACGCGGGTGGCCTGCTCGCCGGTGAAGCGGAAGGCCGCGAGGGTGCCGTCGTCGAAGACCGCGTAGCCGTGGACGCTCATCGGAGCGGCCACTTCCTTGCGGATGACGTTGTACGGCAGGAGGAGTGAGCGGCCCTCGACCTCGTGGTAGAAGACGAAGAGGACGTCTTCGCCGTTGGGCGAGCGGATCACGCGCTTGAAGCGGAGGTCCGTGACGTCGTGGTCGAAGGTCTTGAGCTTGCCCTCGTTGAGGTAGTAGCCGCCGGGGAAGATGAGGCCGTGGTCCTCGGGGAGGCGGCGGCAGGCCTGGCCGATGGCGTCGGCGCGGACGATGGTGCCGGTGCGGGAGTTGAAGATCAGGTACCGGGTGACGGTCTCCTTGTAGGGGAGGATCTTCAGCAGGATGAGGGGGCCGATGCGGGCGTAGGCGATGTCGGCGTCCGCGAGGGACTGCAGGGGCTCGGCGACGGGCTCGGAGTAGACGCCCTCGCCGGTCTCGGTGTTGTCCTCGATCTTGACGGTGAGGTCGCCGCCGAGGCACTCGACGAAGATCTCGTCCTCGATGGAGACGTGCGGGTGGCGGCCGGTGACATGGTGCTCGCGGCCGGTGGGGGTCCACTCGAAGTCGTGAGGTTCGGGCCAGACGGCGTCCGCGTCGCCGCGGGCGTCCATATAGGCCGGTTCCTTGCCGGGGGCGAGCGCCCAGCGCAGAACGCGCTGGTCGGCGAGGTTGTCGCCGATCTTGAAGACGGCGAGGAGGCGGCCGTCGACCTCGCGGACCTGGAGGAGCTCGGTGGACCGGTAGTACCGGTACATCTCGGTGAAGTCGGCGGTGAACTTCGGCTGGTCGAGGAGGTGCCCGGGCTCGGTGACCTCGGTGAACGCGAACTCACTGCCCTCGCGCTCGAAGTCGTGGAGCGCGAAGACGTCGCCGACCTCGGATTGGGACTTGAGTCCCATGTGGACGTTGTAGCCGAAGAGGAGGCGGTCGCCGACGCGGGCGATGTCGCGGGGCACGCAGTTGTTCGCGGTGCGGATGCGGGTGGTGCCGAGGAGGGTGAGCCCGGTGGAGCCGAAGGCGTCGGTGCGGGCGGTGTTGAGCGCCTCGGCGCGCCCGGCGAGCTCGTCGGCGAAGTCGGCGAGGCGGGACGAGAGGACCTCGTACGTGCCGGCGTCGAGGGCGGCAGCGGCGGGCGCTTCGGTGGCGGACTTCTCTTCGGCCATGGGTTCCCCTGGGAGCGTTGGGAGTCGGACTGAGGGACCGCGACCCTGCGGGCCGCGGTCCCGTGCGATGACCTACTTGGCGATCTCGAGCGCGGGCTTCTCGGCGACGCCGAGTTCCTTGGCCTTGCCGAGGAGACCGGAGAGCACGTCGTGGTCGCCGCCGCCCTGCATGAGCTTGACGAGCGCGGCCGAGACCGTCAGGTTCTTGACGTCCTCGCTGCCGACACCGCTGAGGACGCCCTTGAGGTCCTCGGCGAACGACGTGGAGCCGTTGCCCCACGTGGCCGCGACCGACTGCGCCACTTCGGAGTGGGCGACGAAGCCGTCGACGGCCTTGCCGTAGCCGATCGCGCCGACGACCCGGTCGAAGAACTGGGTGTCGCCGCCGACCAGGGAGATGTCGGCGTTGCTGAGCCCGGCGGAGATGACCCCGGCCTGCTGCTCGGCGATCGAGCGGCGGGCCTCGATCTCCATGCCCCGCAGCTCCTTCTCCATCTCCAGTCGCAGGCGGTACTCCTCGTGCCCGCGGCTGGCGTCCGAGAGCGCGTCCATCGCGACGGCCTTCTCGGTGAGGCCGATGGACTCGGCGAGGAGCTTCTCGCGCAGGGCGTTCGCCTCGGCGGTGCCCTTCGCGGCCTGGGCCTCGGCCTCGGCCAGGCCCTTCGCGGAGGTGGCGGTCGCCTCGGCCTTGCCGATGGCGGCCTGCGCCTCGGCTTCGGCCAGGCCCTTGGCCTCGGCGGCCTTCGCCTCGGCGAGCCCGCCCTTCTCGATCGCGTCCGCCTCGGCCTCGCGGACCTGGACGGCGGCCAGACCCGGGGCGGCCGCGATGGCCTGGTCCCCTTCGGCCTGGCGGATCTTGGCGCGCGCCTCGAGCTCGGCGGCCTGCTGGGCGGCTTCGGCCTCGGTGAGGCGCTGGCGCGCAAGGTGCTTCGAGGCGGCTTCGCCGGCCTCGGCGGCCTTGATGTCCTTGACCAGGCTCTCCTGGGCCTCGGCCTCGGCGAGGATGATCACGCGCTGGCGCTCGCGCTCGGCCTCTTCGACCGCGCGCAGGCGCTTGATGCCCTCTTCCTGCTCGGCGACGGTCTTCTCGACGGCGATGCGCTCGCGGATGACGTCGGCGATGTCGCGCTTCTGCGCCTCGAGCTCCTTCTGGGCGGCGATGCGGGCGAGCTCTTCCTCGCGCTCGCGGCTGACGACCTCGAGGATGCGGTCCTTCTCGATGCGCTCGGTCTCGACGGCGATGACGCGCTCGCGGTTCTTCTCGGCGACGGCGATCTCGCGGAGGCGGTTCTCGTGCTGGATGCCCGTGGCCTCTTCGGTCTTGATGCGCGCGGTCTCGCTCTTCAGGCGCTCCTCGGCCTGGACCTTCTGCACCTCGGCGGACTCGCGGGCCCGCAGGGTCTCGATCTCGCGCTGCTGGCGGATCTCGGCCTCGGTCTGGCGGCGCTCGAGTTCGAGCACGGCCTCCTTGGCCTCGACGTCCTGGCGCTTGATCTCCTTCTCCTCGGTGCGGCGGTGCTCGTTCGTGGTGACCGCTTCGATCGCGGTGAGCTGGGTGATCTTGCGGATGCCCTGCGCGTCGAGGATGTTCTTGGGGTCGAGCTGGTCCATCGGGGTCTGCTCGAGGTAGTCGATCGCCGCGTCCTCGAGGGAGTACCCGTTGAGGTCGGTGCCGATGACGTTGAGGATGCGGTCGCGGAACTCGTCGCGGTTGGTGTACAGGTCGGTGAAGTCCAGCTGCTTGCCGACGGTCTTGAGCGCCTCGGCGAACTTGGCGTTGAACAGCTCCTGCAGCGTGCTCTGGTCCGAGGCGCGCTTGGTGCCGATCGCGCCGGCGACGTTGATGACGTCCTCGACCGTGGCGTTGACGCGCACGAAGAACGTGATGGAGATGTCGGCGCGGATGTTGTCCTGGCAGATCAGGCCGTCCTTGCCCGCGCGGTTGATCTCGATGGTCTTGACCGAGATGTCCATGTACTCGGCGCGGTGGATGATGGGCAGCACCAGCGCGGAGGTGAAGGAGACCTTGCGGGTGCGCAGCTTCGTCACGACGAGGGCCTGGCCGGGCGCGACCTTGCGGTACAGCCGGATGATCATGAGCAGCAGGCCGATGAAGACGACCGCGACGACCACGAACGTGATCAGCGTCGCCGAGTTGGTGGCGTCCATGCGATGGTTCCTAACGAGACTTCGGGGGAACGGGGACTTGACGTGCAGGGCGACGCGCGAGTCAACGCCGCCGCGGCGGGCGTGACCACACCCTAACCAAGGTGCGCCATGTCGTGGGTACGCGAGGGTGCTCGAGGCACGAAACCGGGAGAGCGCAAACCGGGCACACCGTGGCAATACATGACGGTCCACTGTGAGGTGGGAGTGAACTCACGGTGCGGCGGAGGTCAGGACTCCATGACCAGGCCCGGCGGCAGCGCCACCGGCACGACCAGGAACACCTTCTCGACCTCGTCGTAGTCGAAGACCACGACCTTCGAGTGGCGCGCGAACAGCTCCTCGTCGAGGCCTTCGGGCTCGTGCGGGGAGCGGCGCACGTTGATGAGGAGCAGGCTGCCCTCGTCGTCGGTGATCTCGGCCTGGCCCGAGTCGAGGGTGACGGTCCCGGTGCGCACCACGCAGACCTTGCCGACGAGGTCGGCGTGCGCGGTGGCGGGCGCGTCCTCGAAGAGCCGGCCGAGCGGCCGGGTGAGGAGCTTGGCGCCGAGCATGCCGACGCCGATCCCGGCGACGAGCACGGCGGTGCCGGTGAGGGCGGGCGGGATGAACATGTCGGCACTGCGCACCCAGCTGGTGCCGAGCACGGTCACGATCCAGCCCAAGGTGATCCACAGCGAGAGGACGACGGTGAACGGGACCGCGCCGAACCCGAAGGCCGACCAGAAGCCGCCTCCGGCGTCGAGCTCGGCGTCCCCCACGTCGACGATGTCGACGTCGAGCGCGCCGATGATCACGGTGATCCAGTACAGGACGACGACGACGAGGCCGAACGAGAAGACGACCGGTGGGAAGGATAGGGCTATATCCAGGAACTCACTCATGGGGCACGGGTCCTTCTTGGCGAAGCCGAGGGCCCGCGGGCGGCGGATGCGGGCGCTTGCGGCGCTGTAGGCGTTCGGCCGGTCTCTCCGGGTCAGCGAGATCGAGCCTGCTTCTAGGGTAATGCACGCGCCCACTCCGGGGAAGGTTGCGCAAAGCGGACGGTCCGGCCCGCCGACCGGCGCTGCGGGCGGGCGCCACCGGGCTCGCGTCCAGGCCCGGGCACTGGGCAGGCCCGGGGAGCCTCTCCGCGATATGGTGTGACCGGTCGAACAGCTCGTCCGCCCGCAAGGCGGACAGGCCGTCACTCACATCGCGCAAGGAGGTCCGGTGCCCGGTTTCCCGACCGCACTGGCGAACGCGGCCGCAGGCTGCGACGCCGCCGCCGCCCGCCTCGCCCAGGTGGCGCAGCGCCTCGGCGACGCCGCCTTCCAGACCCCGGTGGACCCCGAGCTCCTCGCGGCCGAGCGGCAGATCGCCGACGCGGCCGCCGCCTCCGCGCAGCAGCTGCGCACCGACCCCGAACTGCTCCACGCCGGTCGCGTGATGCTCCACGAAGGACGCACCGTGCCGCTCATCGTGCCGTTCGGCGTGCGCGGGCACCTCGCGACCTCGGTGGACGCCCGCGTCGAAGGCGTCGCGACCCTCGTGCGGACCGCGATCCTCCACGCCGTGGCCACCCGCGAACCGGGCGGGCTGCGGGTGGTCGGGATCGACACCGCGACCCTCGGGGCGTCGTTCGCACCGCTGCGCCCGCTCGCCGACGCGGGCGTGATCGAAGCGGTCGCCACCGACGCGCGCGCCGCCGCCGACGCCGTCGCCCTGGCCGAATCCCAAGTGGCCGAGCACATCGCGGGACGCCGCACCGACCGGATGCTGCTCGTCGTCGCCTCACTCGGCGAAGCGCCGCGCCAGCTCGTCGAACGCGTCTACGCGCTGGCCCGCTCGGGCCTGGCGCACGGCGTCACCGTCCTCGGCTGCGGGCTGCCCGACCTGCCGCAGGCCGCGGTCATGCACGCGGAGGCGGGCGCGGTGGCGATCACGAACCCGCCCGCGGCGCCGTTCGGGCGCGGGGAGCGGCTGGCCGCGCCCGTGGACTGGCCCGAGGCCCTCGATCCGTCCTTCGTGGCCGGTGAGGCGCTGCGCCTCGCCGATCGCGCCAAGGCCGCCGCGACCCTCACCTTCGCCGACCTCATCCCGGACCGGCCCGAATCGGGCGACCCGTCGCGCGGCCTGGAAGTCCTCATCGGACGCGACGCGGCCGGGGAGGTGCGGCTGCGGTTCGACGACGCGACCCCGCACTGGCTCGTGGGCGGGCGCACCGGCGGCGGCAAGACCGTGTTCCTCCTCGACGTCCTGTACGGGCTCGCGTCCCGTTACGCCCCTTCGGATCTGGCATTGTTTTTGCTGGACTTCAAGGAGGGCGTCTCGTTCACCGAGTTCATCCCGACCGAGCGCGACCCCAGCTTCATCCCGCACGCGCGCGCCGTCGGCGTCGAGTCCGACCGCGAGTACGGGCTCGCCGTGCTCAAGACGCTGAACGAGGAGATGACGCGCCGCTCCACGGTGATGAAGCGGTACGGCGTGGCGTCCTTCGCGGGCCTGCGCGAGCACGAGGCGTACCCGCGGATCGTGTGCGTCGCCGACGAGTTCCAGGTGCTCCTCGCCGGGAACGACCGGGTCGCCTCCGAAGCCGTTGCGCTGCTGGAGAACCTGGCCCGCAAGGGCCGCTCGTACGGCGTGCACCTCGTGCTCGCCTCGCAGACCGTCTCGGGCATCGAGGCGCTGTGGGCGAAGAAGGACTCGATCTTCGGGCAGTTCCCGATGCGCATCGCCCTCCCCGGCGCCCGCACCGTGCTGGAGACGAACAACGATGCGGCGTCGCGGATCTCGCTCGGCCAGGTCGTCGTCAACACCGAAGGCGGCACGGCCGGGGCCGACCGCATCGCGCGCTTCCCCGACACCGACACGCATGTGATGCACCGGCTGCGCGAGCAGCTCGGCGAGGCCCACGCGGGCGTCGGCGCGCCGCGCGTGTTCTACGGCTACCGGCCCGTGCACCTCACCGACACCCTTCCGGGGGAACGGAAGCCGGGACGCGCCCTGCTCGGCCGCGAGGTCTCGCTGCGCCTGGACGCCGCCGGCGTCGACCTCGACCGCCGCCCCGGCCGGCACCTGGCCGTGCTCGGCTCCGACCCGGTGGGCGGCGAAGCCCTCGAAGCGGCCGTCGAATGCCTGGCGGGCAACGGCTCCCGCATCCTCGCCGTCGACTTCACCGGCAGCGCCGACCTGCGCTCGGCCGCCGACCGCATCGCACCCGAGGCCTTCGCGGCGGCGCTCGCGGCCATCCCCGACGGCACCGTGATCGCCGCGTGGGGCCTCGACGCCGCGGCCCTGGACATGAAGGCGCAGCAGGCACTGCGCGCGCTCCTGCGCACCGGGCCCGCCCGGGACGTGCACCTGCTCGGCTGGTGGCGCAACCTCCGCCGCTTCACCGACGACATCGGCGGCTCCGCGGGCCGCGAGGACGTCGCGTGCGCGCTCGTCCTCAACCTCCCCGGCGGCGAGATCATGAGCCACTTCGGGCAGCAGTTCCAGCACTGGAGCCCGCGCGCGGGCCGGGCCCTGCTCATCGACCGCCACGCCGACACCGGCGGCGGCAAACTCGTGGTCCCCTTCTCCCGCAATGAAGACCACGGGCCGGGACCGCAGCGCAGCGGCGGCAGCGCCCCGATGGAGAGGACCCGCCAGTGAGCGCCTTCGACGACTACCTCGCGCAGCTGCGCCGCCTCGACGAGACCCGCCGCAGCGCCGCCGAGGCCGCCGCCCGCACGGCCTCGGCGGCCGAGTCGCTCGGCCAGCGCACGGCCCGCCTCGCCGACCAGGCCGCCGCACAGCGCACCGCCGTCGACGACCTCGCCCGCGCCGCCCGCATCGCGCCCCCGCAGCGCGTCCCGAACCCCCCGCCGCTGCACGGCGATCCGACCGCGGACCTGGACGCCGCCGAGGCCGACCTGCGGACGGCGGGCGCGGAACTCGAGGAGGCAAGGTACCTCGCGCACCGGGCGCCGCTGCTGCCGCGCTGGCGCGCGGACGAGCGCAACGGGCTGATCTACGGGCTGTTCGCGCTGCTGTGCGTGGTGGTGCAGCTGCTGGTGCTGCGCAACCTGCGGGCGGAGGACACGTTCGGCATCGTCCTGCTCGCAGCGGTCCTCATCGGAGCGCCGCTCGGGGCGTTCGGCTTGGGCTGGTTGACGATCGGTGTCGCCGCCCGCCCGCGGATCGGCGACGAGGAGAAGCGCCTGGAGCGCAACTACCGCCTCGGCCTCGTCGTGTGCGCATCGACCCTGGTCGTGGCCTGTCTGGGGTTCTTCAGCTAGTGGCATTCGCGGCTTATAGTCGCAGGAGCAGTACCGCGCGGGGGCGTTCCCACCCCCGGATTTCGCCCTGCGGTGCGCGAGCAGAACGGCTGACACCATGTCCGATTCCAGCGAGCACGGCTCCAACATCACCCAGTACGCCCCGGTCCAGGACCCCGGCGCGGGCGAACGGATCGCGAACGACATCCCCTTGGCCAAGCCGGTGTACGGGATCGCCCAGGAGATCAACGACGCCGTCAACGGCGACACGTCCGTCGCCGACGCCGCGGGCGGCATCGCCGCCGACCTCGGGATGCTCGCCGTGGGCGGGCTCATGGCCATCAAGGACCCCGTCTACGCGCTCGCGAACGCCGGGCTCACGATCCTGCTGGAGCTGGTGACGCCGCTGAACGACCTGCTCGAGATGGTCTCGGGCGACCCGGGCCAGATGCAGCATCAGCAGGAGGTCTGGGGGCAGGTCGAGGAGGCGCTGGGCGCGCTGAGCGAAGAGGTCGGCACCGCCGTCGACACGTGCATCCCGAACTGGCAGGGCTCGGCGGCCGACGCGGCCTACAACCAGCTGTACGGATTGTCGGCCGCGATCGGCGCGATGGGGCACGAGGCGGCCGGTATCAAGCAATTGCTGGCCTGGGCCGAGGTGGTCGCGCAGACGATCTACGACGTCATCAAGTCGATCCTCGCCGAACTGGTGTCGTGGCTGATCATGCGGGGGCTGGTCGCGTTGGCGGCCAGCTCGTTCACGTTCGGCGCGGCGTTCGCGGAGTTCCTGCTCAGCGGCATGGTGAAGGCGATGAACGCGATCTCGCGGGCGATCGACAAGTTCGCGAAGGCGGGCAAGATCTTCGCGAAGATCGCGCCCCTGCTGGAGAAGTTCTTCCTGCCCGCGGGCAAGCCGCTGTGGAAGGCCGTGCTGATGAAGGGGCTGGTCAGCATCGGCGTCACCGGCGGCCTCGGGGCGGCCACCACGGGCTACCAGCAGCTGTCGGGCGGGTCCGGCCTGACCGTCTCGCTCTCGGCGCTGAGCGCGCAGGGCCTCACCGTCGACCTGGACGAGTTGGACGCCCTCGCAGGGCAGCTCGAGGGGCTGGCGGGCAGGGGCGGGTCGATCAACACCGTCGCGTCCGGGGCCGCCTCGGAGGAGATGACCTGGGGGCTCACGGGACTCTTCTTCGCCTCGTCGTACCAAGGCTCGTGCGAGGAGGCGGCCGCATCGACCGGGCAGCTCTCGGAGTCGCTCAACGGGCACGGGCAGCTGCTGCGGGACTGCAAGGCGGCATACTGCTCCTCTGACGAGGTCGCCGCGGCGGAGTTCGAGGCGAAGTACAACGAGCTGGCCTAGGAGCCGCGCATGGAGTCGTTCGTCCAAGGGATCGCCGAGGTCGTGTTCGGCGAGGCTTCGCGGGCCGCGCGGCGCCGCCGGGCGTCGGCGTTCGCCGCTTCGCTCGGGCTGCGGTTCCACGCGGAGGGCCGCCCTGGGGACGACGCCTCGTCCGGATGGTTCGACGAGCTGGAGATGCTGGGCGTGCCGTTCGTGCAGCCGGTGGCCGACACGTTCGCGGGTTCGCACCAGGGGCGGCACGTGCTCGGGTTCGAGAACCTGGTCTGGAGCAAGCGCAAGCGCCGCAACGTCCCTCACCGGTTCACGGCGGTGAAACTGGTTCGGGCGGTGCCGGATCTGCTGGTCGCGAACGAGACTCCGGCCTGGTTCAAGCCCGATGCCCCATGCCTGCCGGTGCCGGCTCCTCAGGGATCAGTGGTCTCCGCGGCCGATCCGGGTTCCGCGAGTGCGGTGCTCGCGGCGTTGCGTGGTCAAGGGCCGCTCGACCATTCGTGGATGGTGCGGGCGAACTGGGTGATCGGCTGGCATCGCGGCCGCCTGCGGACCGGCGGCGCGAACGACGCGGCGTCGGCGCTGGAGTTCCTGACCTCAGCCGCCGACGCCTGCGAGCGTTCGTAGCGGCGGCTCAGACTCGGACGATCATCTTGCCGGTGTTCTTGCCGCGCATCATGTCGAGCAGCGCGTCCACCGCGTGCTCAACGCCGTCCACAATGGTCTCGTCGTAGGCGATCCTCCCCTGGCCGAACCATTCGGCCATGCGCGTGCCGAACTCTTCGCGCAGGTGCGTGTAGCCGCCGAGGGTGAAGCCCTTGATGGTGAGGCTCTGCTGGATGATCTTGGCGAGGTTGTCCGGGCCGGGCTTGCGCTCGGTGCTGTTGTACAGGGAGATCGCGCCGCAGGCGGCGATGCGCCCCTCGCGGTTCATGACGTCGAGCGCGGCCTCGAGGTGGTCGCCGCCCACGTTGTCGAAGAAGACGTCCACGCCGTCGGGCGCGAGGGCCTTGAGCTGCTCGCGGACGGGCGCGTCCTTGTAGTTGAACGCGGCGTCGTAGCCGTACTTCTCGGTGAGGAGGCGGACCTTCTCGGGGCTGCCGGCGGAGCCGATGACGCGGCCCGCGCCGAGGAGCTTGGCGATCTGGCCGACCGCGGTGCCGACGGCGCCCGCCGCGCCGGAGACGAAGACGGTGTCGCCCGGCTGCAGGTCCGCGATCGCGGTGAGGCCGACGTAGCCGGTCATCCCGGTCATGCCGAGGATGCCCAGGCGCAGCGAGAGCGGCACGCCCGGCATCTCGGGCACGAGGGTGAACCCGGCGGCGTCCTCCTGGACGAGGTCGCGCCACCCGTACTGGTGGAGGACGACCGAGCCGACCGGGAGGGCCTCGGCGGCGGACTCGACGACGCGGCCGACCGCGCCGCCGGTCATGGTCTCGCCGAGGACGAACGGCGGGATGTAGCTCTTGGCGTCGTTCATGCGCCCGCGCATGTACGGGTCGACCGAGAGGAACGCGTTCGCGACCCGCACCTGGCCGGGTTCGAGCTCGCCGTAGGCGACCTTCTCGATGCGGAAGTCCTCGGGCTCGGGCCAGCCCTGCGGGCGGCGGACGAGCTGGATCTGGGTGCTGACGGCCTCTGACATGTCGGTTCCCCTCGTTTTTGTAATGGTCGTTCTACTAATATATACTGGAACGATCATTACGCAAAGAGAGGTCGGTCATGGGGCGAACGCAGACCTTCGACACCGGTGAAGTGGTCCGGGCCGCCCGAGGCGTGTTCTGGAAGCACGGCTACGAGGCCGCCTCCATCCCGGCGCTCGAAACCGCCACCGGACTGCGCCGATCGAGCATCTACAACGCCTTCGGCAGCAAACGCGGCCTCTTCGACGCCGCCGTCGCCTCATACCTCGACGAGATCGTGCGCCCGCGGCTCGAGCCGCTCAAGGCCGAGCTCCCCGCACCCAACGCGATCCTCGACTACCTGCACGGCCTGCGCACCGGGCTCGAACGCGCCGGCTCCTTCACCTCCGCGAACGGGTGCCTGCTCATCAACACCGCCGGAGCGCCCATCGCCGACGACGCCACCGTGCGCGAAACGGTCGCCGCCTACCGCGCGGAACTGCGCGCCGCCATCGGCAGCGGACTCCGCCGCCACCTCGCCGACCTGCCCGCCGACCAGGTCGAGCGGCTCACCGAGACCTGCACGGCCCTCGTCGTGGCCGCCTACGCGCTCACCCGCGTCGACAACGCCAGCGCCCTCAGCAGCATCGACACCGCCCTCGACCTCATCGACCGGGCTTAAGCGCCCTTGCGGCGCTTGAAGAGGTACACCAGGCCCACCGCGGGCAGCACCAGCGGCACATAGCCGTACCCGGAACCGAAGTGCGACCACACCGAAGGCTCCGGGAACCAGTGCGGCACCGCGAAACTCAACGCGCCCACCGCGAGCACCCCGGCCATCTCCACGCCGACGGCGAGCATCGCGAGGGCGCCCGCGCCGCGGATGATCGCGATCGCGGCCACCAGGTAGATGAGCGCGGCGATCGCGCTCAGCGTGAAGCTCACCGGCGCCGCGTCGAACTTCGTCACCACCTGGAACACGGCCCGGACCCCCGCCGAGACGGCGAACACCACGTAGACCAGCACGATGAGGCGCCCGAACCCGGCCGCGAGCGCCCGCGGCGCCGCCTCGGTCTCAGACATTGACCTGCAGCTCCCAGATCTGGTGCACGCGCAGCATGAGCGCCGCGCAGATCAGCCCCGACGCCGCCACGGTCCCGATCCCCCACCGGCTCCGGTCGATCGAGCCCCAGAAGCAGGCCGCCACGGGCACCAGGATCGTCGTCACCAGGTAGGAGAAGAACAGGGCCTTCCCGTCGCCGGCCTCGCCCGGCACGATCGCGATCGACACCGCGAGCTGCGCCAGGAGCAGCACTTCCAGCGCCGCGACGCCGACGAGGTGGCGGCGTCCGACGAGCTGGGAGCGGGCCGTGTCCACGAAGAACCAGGCGCTCATCAGCAGCGCGGCGGCCTGGACGGCGAGGTAGAGCCATTCGATCACGCCTCGACGCTAATACAGGGCCCCGGCGGCGCCTCCGAGGCCGCACTGCGGAGTGGCCGGCGCGTATCGTGGTCTGGCCCCGGCAGCCCCTCTGCCCCCTCTGATCGAAGTGGACCACTCCCATGCGCGCCTTCAAGTTCAGCGCCGCCGCCCTCGCCCTCGCGATCTGGTTCGCCCTCGCGGCCGCCGTGGTCGTGTGGTGCGTCTCGTACCTGTTCTGGGGCGAGTACCACCAGGTGACCGTCCTCGACGACGGCGCATCCCCGAACTGCGTCGGCACCTGGTGCAGCGACGGGACCTGGATGCGCTCGCCCGCGACCTACGAAGGGGACGGCGGCACCGAGACGATCACGGTCCTCGCCGACTTCGAGCCCGGCATGGAACCGCAGATCCTCATCGGCCCGCTGCCCGGCCTCGGGCTGACCTCGCGCTTCATGGCCGTCATGCCGCTGGTCATCGCCGGACCGGCGGTGCTCACCTCAGGCCTCGCCAACGTCGCGTTCTGGTCCTCCCGCCGCGACGACTGAGCTCGGAAGCTCGGCGGCGTCCCACCGCGCGACTAGACTTCGCGGCATGGCAGACCTCACGCACGTCGACTCGACCGGGGCCGCCCGGATGGTCGACGTCTCAGAGAAGGACGTCTCGCACCGTTCGGCGCTCGCGACCGGGCGGCTCCTGACCACCCCCGAGGTGGTCGCGGCGCTGCGCGAGAACTCGCTGGCGAAGGGCGATGCGCTGGCGACGGCCCGGATCGCGGGGATCATGGCGGCGAAGCGCACGCCGGACCTGGTGCCGCTGTGCCACCCGATCGCGATCAGCGGTGTGAAGCTCGACCTCACGGTGACCGACGAAGGCGTCGAGATCGCGGCGCGCGTGAAGACCACCGACCGCACCGGCGTCGAGATGGAGGCCCTCACGGCCGTGTCCGTGGCGGCGTTGACGTTGGTGGACATGGTGAAAGCCGTCGATCCCGCCGCGGTCGTCACCGATGTCCGCGTAGAGGAGAAACTCGGAGGGAAGACCGGCACATGGCACCGATAAGCACACTCGTGGTCGTCGCATCGAACCGCGCGGCCGACGGCGTTTACGTCGACACCTCCGGGCCGATCCTGATCCAGGGCTTCGCCGCCGCCGGATTCGACGTGGCCGGGCCCGTCGTCGTGCACGACGGCGACGAGGTCGAGCAGGCCCTGCGCGACGCCGTGGACGACGGGTTCGCCCTGGTCGTCACCTCGGGCGGCACCGGGCTGACCCCGCTGGACCTGACACCGGAGATGACGCGCCGCGTCATCGACCGCGAGGTCCCCGGCATCGCCGAGGCCCTCCGCGCCGCCGGACTCGCGAAGACCCCGCACGCGGCGCTCTCGCGCGGCATCGCCGGGACCGCGGGCAAGACGCTGATCGTGAACCTCGCCGGGTCCGCGGGCGCCGCGAAGGACGGGCTCGCGGTGCTCACCGCCGAACTCATCGAGCACGCGGTGTCGCAGCTGCACGGCGGCGACCACGCCCGCACCGACGCGGCGAAGGACCCCGGCGCGACGCCGGAGTTCAGCGACGTGGCGAGCGTGGCGCAAGTGCACGGCACCGGCGCGACCCACGCGCCCGGCGAGAGCGCAGTAGGGCCCGACTCCGGCGCGGCACCGGGGTCCAGCGGCACCGACACCGCGCACGCGCCCGGCGACGACACCGACGCCCACTAGGAGGCGACTGATGACCACCCCGATGCCCTGGGCCGAGGCCCGCGAGACCGCTTGGGCCGCAGGCTTCGCGGCCAAGCCCGCCGCTGCCGAGCTGCCGTTCGGCGAGGCGGTCGGCTCCGCGCTGGCCGCGCCGCTCGTGGCCGTCTCCGACCTGCCCGCGTTCCCGACCTCCGCGGTCGACGGCTGGGCCGTCGCCGGCGAGGGCCCGTGGCGGGTCGAACCGGCGCAGTTCGGCGGGGCCGTGCTGGCCGGCCAGGTGCCGGACGCGCTCAAACCCGGCCACGCGGTCAAGATCGCGACCGGCGCGCAGGTCCCCGAGGGGACCGAGGGCATCATCCGCTTGGAGCACAGCGAGTTCGAGGACGGCCTGGTCAACGGCCCGGCCGCACGCGAATGGCGCGAGGCCGGCGAGGAGGCCGCGCAGGGCGAGGAGCTGCTCGCGGCCGGCACCCCGGTCAGCCCGCCCGTGATCGGCCTCGCGGCCGCCGCCGGGCACGCGACGCTGCCCGCGCACGCCAGGCCCGCCGTGCGCGTCGTCGTCTTCGGCGACGAGCTGCTGACCTCCGGCGTCTCCCGCGAGGGCCGGGTGCGCGATTCCCTGGGGCCCATGGTCCCCCACATGCTCCAAGCCGCCGGCGCGGCGGCCGGGCCGAGCATCGGGCCGGTCGAGGACACCCTCGATGCGCATGTCGCGGCGCTGCGCGAGGCGCTCGCCGACGCGGACCTGGTGTGCACCACCGGCGGCACCATGGTCGGCCCGGTCGACCACCTGCACGCCGCGCTCGCCGAGATCGGCGCGGCGTACGTCATCAACACCGTCGCCGTGCGACCGGGCTTCCCGATGCTGCTGGCGCGCACCGAGGACGGCAAGTTCATCGCCGGCCTGCCGGGCAACCCGCAGTCCGCGGTGATCGCGGTCGTCTCGCTCGTCGCGCCGCTGCTCGCGGGCCTGCGCGGCCTGCCGCTGCCGCCGCTCGGCACCGTCACGCTCGCCGAGGACGTCCCGGGCCGCGGCGGCTTCACCCACCTGGCCCTGGTCGACCGGGCCGGGCACCGCCTCGGCCACCACGGCTCCGCGATGCTGCGGGGCCTGGCCAACGCCGCCGGGTTCGCCGTGATCGGCCCCGAGAGCGCTGGGGCCGCAGGCGCCACCGTCGAACTCGCCACCGTCCCTGGAGCGTGAAACCATGATCCGCGCACATGTGCTGGACGCCCCGCTCGACGTCGCCGAGCACGAGGCCGCGGTCGCCGCGGCCGAGGCCGGGGCGGTCGTGTCGTTCTCGGGCGTCGTCCGCAACCACGACCACGGCCGGGGCGTGCTCCGGCTGTCCTACGAGGGGCACCCGTCCTCGGGCGAGCTGCTGCGCACGATCGCCGCGGAGATCGCGGCGCGGCCGGGCGTGCGGGGCGTCGTCGTCTCGCACCGGATCGGCGACCTCGCGATCGGCGACCCGGCCCTCGTCGCGGCCGTCGCCGCCGAGCACCGCAAGGAGGCCTTCGACGCCTGCGCCGACCTCGTCGACGAAGTGAAGGCCCGCCTCCCGATCTGGAAGCACCAGTTCTTCGACGACGGCACCGACGAATGGGTCAACTGCCCTTAGCTCCGGTCGGTGCACCCGGGCGGGCTCGCAGCGCTGCTCCGAGCACCCGGCCCCGCGCTTGGTGCCCGTCAGATTCGCCCCGCACACCGGCGTCCTCAACGACAACGGCCGCGGGGCCGGGCCCCGCGGCCGCTTCACGAAATGTCGTACCCATGGTGCAGGGTCTATACCGGGGGCCCATCAATGTCCGATTTGCCGGGACCCTCCGCTCAGCTTCGGCGCGTCAGGCCGAACCCTCGCCGCCGCCCTGGCCTTCGCCGTCGTGCCGCTGCTTGCGGCCCAAGGTCTTCACCAGGACCACGCCGCCGACCACGACCACCAGGAGGCCGAGGAGGATCGCGGCCAGCGCCGCGCCCGTGTTCGAGTCCTCCTCCTCGCGGGTCTGGCCGCCGGTCGCCCGGCTGGTCTCCTCCTGCGTCGTGGGGTCCGTTGTCGCCTCGGCGCCGGTCGTGGCGTCGGCGGTCGGCTCCGCGCCGGGGGCGTAGAGGCCCTCGGGGATCGACTCGACGGTGAACGTGATCGTGTCGTCCACCCGGTGGCCGTCCTCGGAGATCACCCGGAACGCCACCGTGTACTCGCCGGGGGTGGTGTAGAGCATCGGCTGGATGAACGTGTCGCCGTCGTAGCTCGGGTCGGCCACGTCGAGGACCTCGCCGGTCGGGTCGGTCACCGCGATCTCGGTCGAGGCCTCGTCGAGGATCTCGGAGAACGTGGCCGAGACTTCGGCGGGCGCTTCGGCGACCGTGGCGCCGTCCTCGGGGTCGGTGCCGGTGAGCGCCGCGTGCGCCGAGGCGGGGGCGGCGAGGCCGAGCGTCAGGAGGCCGCCGCCGACGGCGGCCAGCGCGAGCGCGGCGGCGCGACCGGCGCGCGGGGCTTTGGCGCGGAGTATGGGAGTTCGATCCATTTCGCCATAGTGCCACGGAGCGTTCGGCACCCCATTGCGGGAAAGGTCACATCAATCACCAGGTCACAGGAGTGGCGTGACGGACGGTGATCGTCATCGGCGAATATGGCCCGGTTGGCGCAGATAGTACCGCTGACCCTCGTGTTGACGATCGCGAGAAGTTGTGATGTGCTTACGTCCATGGTTGAACCGATCCGATGGGGAATCCTGGCGACCGGTGGAATCGCATCGACCTTTGTGGAAGATCTTGCCCTCCTCGACGATTGCCGCGTCACCGCTGTGGCCTCTCGATCGGCGGAGCGCGCCGCCGCGTTCGCCAAGAAGCACGACATCCCCCAGGCCTGGGAGTCCGTCCAGGCCCTTGCGGCAGACGACGAAGTCGACATCGTCTACGTCGCCACGCCGCACTCCCATCACTACCTGCCCACCCTCCAGCTCCTCGAAGCCGGCAAGCACGTCCTGTGCGAGAAGGCCTTCGCCTACAACGCCTCGCAGGCCCGCACGATGTTCGACGTCGCCCGCGAGCACCAGCGCTTCCTCATGGAAGCAATGTGGACCCGCTGCAATCCGGCGATCCGCGAGATGCGCCGTGCCATCAAGGAGGGCATGATCGGCGAGGTCGTGTCCGTGCACGGCAACTTCTCCTTCGCCGGCGACATGCCGGCGAGCCACCGGCTCCGCAACCTCGAGCTCGCCGGGGGCGCCCTCCTCGACCTCGGGGTCTATCCGATCACCTTGGCGCACTTGGTCCTCGGCAAGCCCGATGCGATCGAGGCCCACAGCGTCATGGACACGACCGGGGTGGACGCGCAGACCGCGCTGACCCTCAAGTACCCGAACGCGATCGCGCAGCTCTCCTGCTCCTACCGGGGCGGGCCGGCCAACGAGGTCACGATCAGCGGCACCTTGGGCCGCATCGAACTGCGCGACTACGCCTACCGCCCGAGCGGGTACACGCTCGTGCGGTACGACGAGTCGCCCCGCGAGTTCGAGGCGCCGTACGTCGGCCACGGCTACGTCCACGAGGCGCTGGAGGTGCACCGGGCGCTGCGCCAGGGGCGACTCGAGTCGACGCTCGTGCCGCCCCAGAGCACCATCGAGGTCATGGAGATCATGGACGAGGCGCGCGCCCAGATCGGGCTGCGCTACCCCGGCGAGACCCACCCGAAGTAACTCAGGCTCCTTGGCCCGCAGGCGGATCAGTACTCGATCTGCTTGCGGGCCTCTTCGCGTTTGGCGCTGATGGCCGCGTGCTTCTCGCGCAGCCACGCGACCCGGTTCTCGGCGGTCTCGATCGTGGTCTGCTCGGCCTGCTCGACGAGCACGCCGCGCCGCGCGGCCTCCTCGCGGAATACCTGGTCCAGGCCCGGCAGGAGGGCCATCACGGGGCCGGTGAAGAACCCGGTCTCGGCCTCCTTCGTCCGGATCCAGCCCTTGTACTCGATCTCGCAGACCACTTGGCGCCGACCGGCTTCGGGGTCGCGGATGGCGAGGTCGGCGACCATCGCCCAGATCGTGAAGATCGCGGAGGTGGCCTTCTCGGCGACCCAGCCGCGGCCGGGCACGAGCGGCAGGAGGTTCTCGATGCTCTCGGTGAAGGAGTCGGTGGAGAGCTTCTGGATGATGCCGTCCAGGGAACGCGTGCGGATGGCCTTCACCTTGTGCCATTTGGCGGTCGAGCCGTCGAAGCCGACCTCTTCGGGGCCGATGTCGATGGTCCCGAAGTTGTCGAGCAGGCCCAGCAGCATCCCGGTGCCCATGGGGGGCTTGCCGCCTGAGGTGATGAGCTTGCCGAGGCTCCACTGCCACTCCTCCTGCACCGGCGAGGCCGGCAGGGGCAGCCGCCTGAGGAGCTCTTCGAGGTCGCCTTCTTTCAACGCGGTCTTGGCGTCGCTCGCGAAATTGACGGCGCCGTCGCGCTTGGCGACCGCATAGCCGGTCGTTGCGTCCACTTTGCTCTTGGCGAGGCCGACGGCGGCGTCGCGCTTCTCCCGGGCCGCGTCGACGCCCACGTCGACGACCATCTTGCCCGCTTCCTGCGCGCGCTGCTTCATCTGCTCGAGGCGGTCTTTCATTCCCATGCGAGCAAGATACAGGTCGCGGGCCAGTCACCCAGTGGAGCAGCCGTCGCCTACCGTTGGCTGGAGCACCTGCAAGGCCTGCTGAAAGGACCCCATGACGCCCGCCCGCGACGACACGCCCCGCCGCCGCCTCGGCCGCGGCGCCTACCGCACCCGCGACGACGCCTACCCGCAGCCGCTGCCGCTGCGGGTGGGCGACAACGAGATGCGCGTCGTCAACGAACGCGCCACGGCGGCGGCGCGCCCGAACCGGTCCCGCAGCGACCCGCTCACCGGCCTGCCCAGCCGCAAGCCCATGCGGGTCGTGCAGAGCGCCGACCTCCGGCCCGGGCCCGGCGAGGGCGTCGTCTCGGTCGTGGCCGACTCCGGTGCCACCGCGCCCGTCATCGCCGTCGACGGCGTGCCCGTCGCCGTCGGCAACGGCCAGCTCGACCTGGTGCTCCCGGCCGGGCCGCACACCGTCGAAGTGCAGAACACCGCCACCGTCGACCCGGTCGTCGTGCAGGTCGCCGAGCACGGCGCGCACCAGGTGCAGTACTTCGAGGACGGCGTGAGCGGCCACCGCGTCCTCGGCGAGCTGCCCGAGACCGCCGAGTTCATCCCCACGAACGCGGGCTGCTGGTCCTGGCTGGTCATGGTCTCCGCGATCTGCTGCCTGCCGATGAGCGCGGTCTCGATCCTCATGCCCAGCGAGACCTGGCACCTGGTCACGGGCATCGTCCTCGGCGCGGTCGCAGTGGTGCTCATCGGCGCGGGCTGGCCCCTGTACCGGCGCACGAAGGCCAAGTACCACCGCGACATCGCCCGGCAGCGCCGCGCGCTCCCGCGCGAGCCCGTCGCGTACGGGACCGACGCGATCCTCCTCGGCGCCCAGCCGACCGCCGTGCCGCCGCTGCCGGAGGGCATGGCCGCGATCGACCTGCACCTCACCTGCGGCCGGCACCTGTGGGCCGGCGGGCGCAAGGCCGCGCACGGCTCGTTCCTGGCCCGCGCCTGGACGCGACCGCCGAGCGTGCGCATCAACGGCATCGAGCGCCGCGCCTCCTGGGGGCACTGGCGCTACCTCGTCCCCACGGGCGAATACCAGGTCACGGTGCTCGTCGACGGCCGCCCGGTGAACCTCGACGTCCCCGAACGCCACACCGGCGGCCCCGGGGCGCAGCGCGACCTCGTCGTCGAAGCCCATGCGGGGCAAGCGGTCGCGGTCGAAGCCGAGGCGCAGGTGTACGCGGTCTGGCGCTCCGCCACCGGTGAGGTCGAGTCCTTCGAGCCGCGCCTGCGGCTGGAGACCGCCTAACCGTTCAGGATCGCCGCGTACTTCCGTTGCAGCGCAACGAGCTTGTGCGTGAACAGGTGCTCCTGCTCCTGCTTCGGGTCCGCGCCCTGCGTGAGGTTCGGCGTCGCGTAGACGAACATGCCGCCGCGCGCCATCCACACGACGCGGAGCATCTGCAGCTCGTCCTTCGCGGCCTCGGCCACGGCCCGCGCGGCCCCTGAATCCTTGGCCCACACGGTGACCTGCACTGAAGTGTCCAGGAAGTCGTTGATCTTCCCCGCGATCGCACGCCCGATGAGGCTCTTCGTGAAGCGCCCCTCGGCGATCACGGGCCTGTCCGCCGTGAACGCCGCGGCCTTCGCGAACGCGCCCGGCGCATCGCACCACGCGACGTCGTCGGGCACTTCGCCTCGGCTGGAACGGTAGTCGCAGATCAGGTCGGGCAGCCGCTCGGTGTTGCGGAGCACCCAGATCCGGTACGGGAGGACCTCGCCGTCCTCGTCGGCGTCGCATACGCACAGGCTCTCGAAGGGGACGCCCCCGCGCTCGCCGCGCACGAGCGCCCGCACCCGCTGCACCGGCAGGCCGAGCAGCCGCAGCTGCATGAGCAGCGGCCGCCACTGCGGCAGCGCGAACGCCTCGGCGTCGGACTTCGGGTCGGTGAACTCGAGGCGGTTCGGGCGGGCGTTCCGCTTCCACACCTTCGAGGCGTCGTTCACCAGGTCGGTCCTGGTCCGCGTCGCGTCGAGGGTGGCGTCCCCGACCACCATGTCGCTTACGTAGGCGAGGTTGTCGAGCCGCCGCCAGACCCGGTTGCCGTCCCGTCGCCCGCCGGCCCGGCCCTCACTGCCCGCCATCGCGCGCCGCCTCCCACAGTCGCTGCACCGCAACGAATCCGCGCATCGCGCCTACTTCCGGTAGCGGCGCAGGTCGATGCCCGAGCCGTCGGCGAACGCGATCCGGCGGTACACCCCGGCCGGCTTGAACCGCCGCAGAATCCGGGTCCGGCGCAGCCGGTCCACCTCGCCCTCGTACTCGTACTGCGTGCCGCGCACTTCGAGTATCGTCCGGATCGGCACCGGCTCGGTGAACGTGTTCGGATTCCCCGCCCCGCTCAGGAACCTCCCGTAGGTGCGCCCCTCGACCGCGACGAACGCGATGCGCCGGTCGGTGAACACCCACAGGCCGCGGCACCGCAGCTCGGGCGTCACCAGGCGGCCCATGACCGAGTCCCGGCCTTTGCCGCGCAGGACCACGTTGGGGCCCTTCAGCTTCGATCCGCCGGATCCGTCGGCGCTCGCGCCGCCCAGTCCGTCGCTGAGCATGGCGAGCACGACCAGCAGCACGACGGAGCCGACGATCCAGGCCAGCGTCAGCGCGGCGGTCTTCCCGACGCGCCGCAGGACCTGCCCGGCCGTCCAAGGCGGCCTGGGCACGCCCTCGAACACGGGCAGCCTCCACTGCGGGATCCAGTCGATCGTCCGCTCACCGGGCTCCAACCACTGGCGCTCGAGCAGGCCCGGGGAGTCCAGTTGCAGGTCGAAGCGGGGGTTCCGGGGCATCGAGGGCCTCTACTGCCGAGGTCGGGCTACAGGCCGCGTTCGCGGTCGAACCGGGCGCGCATGTCCTCAGGAAGCGTGCTGCGCACCATGCCCATCACGTCCATGCGGTCGCCGAGCAGCGACTGGGCCATCTCGGTCATCTTGACGCCGTACTCGGCCTTGGCCTGCTCGATGAGCATCATGATCGCCGGCGCGAGGGTCTGGCGCATCCGCATCGCGTACTCGTCGATGCCGATGTGGGCGACCTTTCCCTCGGCGTCGAGCTTCACGCGCAGGAGGCCGTCGTCCGAGACCACTTCGATCTCGCTGGCGCCCATCTCATCGGCGAGCCGGTTGTACTTCGCCATCATCTGCTCGGCGTCGGCCTGCATCTGCTCCAGGCGCCGCAGCATCTCCTGCGGGTCGCGGTTGCGGTCGGTCATCGTCACGCCTCCGGCTCGGGGTCGACGCGCGGCAGTCCGCCGCCGAACACGTTCTCGCTGACGGGCAGGCCCATGATGCGGCTCATCTCCGCGGAGAGCTCGGCCTGGACCTTGTGCTCGGCGGCCCTGATGGTCTCGACGATCGCCTCGCCGAGCTCCACGCCGCTCAACTGGAACGCGCTGAGTCGCAGATCGAGCTCCCGGAGGTCCCCGGCCGCGCCGGTGACCACGCGGACGGAACCGTCCTCGCTCACCGCCTCGCCTCGGGCCTCGACGGCGAGGCGCTGAATCTCGCCCGCTTTGCGCTGCATGTCCGCTGTCGGATCCGCGTCCACGGCGCCTCCCTTCGATTCCGCGATCGCAATTCGCCCGCGGTTCACCTGCATGTTAACCGGCTCCCGCCCGCATCCGAACGCAGCGTGCGCGCGCCCTCGCGCAGGCCGCGCCGCCCGGCAGGGCCGGCGGGCGCGCCGCTGCGGCGACGTGCGACCAATGGGACCCGCTGCGCTGCCGGCCGGGCCCCAAGCCGTAGCCGGGGCCCGCGCCTGCGGGTCACTTGCCGTCGAGCTGCCCCTGGAGGTTGCCGAACTCCCCGGCGATGTCGCCGTCGGCCGCCGAATAGTCGTCCGCGCACTGACGAAGGCTCGTCGCCGTCCCCGTCTGGGCCGTCGAGAGATCGCCGATCACCTCGGTGAGGCCCTGGCCGGTGTCGGTGTACTTGCTCGCGAAGATCAAGCCCGGAAGGCCCCAGGTCATCTCCGCGGACGTGGCCTGCTGGGCGACCGACTGGATCGAGTCGGTGTTGCCCGCGAGGCCCTCGAGCGCCCCGGCGGTGGCCACCAGTTCGTCCGGGTCCACGGCCAGCTGCCCGCCGCTGCCGCGCGAGATACCGCTCTCGTTCGGCATCAACGCATCCAACGCCGCGTTCTTCCCGATGTCCTTGCCCTGCATGACCGCCCCGAGACCGCCGACGGTGGCGACCGAGAGGCCGGCCTTGGCGCCGATCGCCTTCAGGAAGTCCAGGAAGCCGCCCGCGCCGCGCAGGATCGTCGGGTTGTCGAGGAGGAACTTCCCGAGGAAGCCGTAGAGCATGCGGAACAGGCGGCTGGCCTCGGAGAACTTCCGGAACGCGCGGCTGAACATCGAATACGACTTGTAGGCCGCCGAGAGCAGGAACGTCGCCACGGACGCCCCGAACGTGAACGCGCTGGAGGCCAGGGCCAAGAGCCCCCGCATGATCAGCCAGGACACCAGCTCGGCGATGATCGACCTGATGACCGCCTCGATGGTCTCGGCCAGGAGCTTCGACCACTCCAGGAGCTGCTGCACGCCCTCGACCTCGTGCGCGGCGGCGTAGGCCGAGGCCTCGAGCCCGCCGAGCTGGTTGAACGCGGCGTCCGCCGCTTGGCCGGTCCACGCCGTCAGGTGGCTGTTCACCGCGTCGGCCGTCTCGTCCTTGAGCGCGGTGAGGGCCTCCGCGACCTGGCCCCAGACCTCGATCTGGACCTGCATCTCGTCGGGGTCGCCCGAGACCGCGTGCAGCATCTCCTGCAGGGGGTCCACGAGTTCGAGCACAATGCTCAAGCCGGCGTTGACGAGTGCGTAGACCGGGTCCCGGACGGCGAGCATCGCGTCGAGGCCGAGGGTGTAGATGTCGCCGGCGAGCCCTGCCGCCGAGGCCATCCGGTCGTCTCCGGCGACGACTCCGTAGATGTCCTCAGCGGTCTTGTAGACGCTCTTGACGACCGGGGTGCCCTGCGCGATGTCGGTGAGGGTGCCGTCTTCGGTGGGGGTGTCGTACTGCGAGATGTCGGATCCGTACTGATCAGCGTTGCCTGTCATGGCATCAGACTCCAGTGGGCCGGGGGATGAACACTCCGTGTCGCTTCGGGGTCGCGACGGGCCCAATCTAACGCATTCGGGCTAACTTCCAGTAGGCGTCGTTCCCTCACATGCGATCAGAGCGGTCGGCCAGCGCGCGGAGGAACGCGACCTCGGCGTGCAGGCCGCGCTTGCCCCGGCGACGAATCCGGTCCCCGAACGAGACCGCCCACCCGCCCAGGACCGCCCAGGAGCGACGGGGCTTGGCGAGGAGCCCGCGCTCGTCCACGAGATGCCGCGCAACAGCATGGTCCACGGCCGAGACCCGGAACAGCCGCTCAGCCGTCGAATCCTCCAGGTGCACTCTGGTTGCCCCTGGGAGCCAACCGCATTCATCGCTCGTGATCACCGGGACCCACTGCCGGACGACCACCGCCGGGCGGGGGCGCCGCAGCGGGACGGCGACGAAGGCGCCGCCCGGATGCAGGTTCGCGTACTGCACGTGGTCCTCCCCGAGGGGGACCTTGACCTCGCGCTCCCAGGCGATGGCGTGCCCGCCGCCGACCTGGCCGGAGACGACGTTCCGGAGCGGGCCGGCGCCGATCTCCCCGAAGGTCCGGGCCATGTGGGGCGCCTGCACGGCCGCGTCGTAGCGCAGGCCCGCCTTCTCCGCGAAGCGGGCCGTGCGGCGGGCGTGCAGACGCTGGTCGACAGAGTCGACGCCCGCGTTGACGAGGCCTTCGAGCAGCATCTCGACCATGTCGTACTCCTTCAGGTAAGACGATGGCCGGGCACGCGGCCCGGCCATCGTCGCGGTATGGGTCGGGCCGGACGACATCGATCATCGTCCGGCCCGGAATCGGTCTACGAGTAGGGGTCTTCTTCTTCGTTGCCGATGCCCCAGACGTCTTCGTCCTCGGTCAGCCAGGTGCCGGTCTCCTGGTCGCCTTCGCCTTGGCCGCCCATGCCGCGGCCGCCACCGGCGCCGCCCATCATGCCGCCGGCCATGCCGCCGCGACCTGCGCCGCCCATGCCCTTGCCCATGCCCTTGGGACCGCCGGCACCGCGGCCGCCGCCGGCACCTGCACCGGCTCCGCGGCCGCCACCGGCGCCGCCCATCATGCCGCCCATGCCGCCGCCCATGCCACCACCGAGGCCGCCGCCGGCGCCACCGCCGAGGCCGCCGCCGGCACCGCCGCCGGGCCCACCACCGGGAAGCCCGCCGCCGCCGAGGCCGCCACCGCCGAGCCCGCCGCCGGAGGCCAGACCACCGGACAGGTCATCGGGGTCGGGAGTGGAAGGGCTCCACGGGTTGTCGTCCAACCCGTTGGGGTCGGGGAGGTTCGAGCCCGGACGGTCCGGGTTGCCCGGGAGGTTCGGGTTGTTGGGGTCGAAGTCCCCGGGGCCGGGGCCGGTCGGAAGGGACGGCGGGTTCATCGGCTTGGGAGAGTCGGGAGGAGTCATGTCGCCGAGGCCGGGAGGGGCGCCGCCGCCGGGAGGGCTGCCGCCGTCGAGATCGGGAGTGGGAGGGACAGCGGCGTCGTTGAAGGCCGTCTGCTCCGAGTTCTTCGCCTTCGTATCGATCTCGGAGACCTGCACATTGGCGTTGGTCTTGCGGTCCATGATGTCGCCGTTGACGATCGTGGCCTGCTCCTGCAGGTCCTCCTGACCGTCGGTGCCCAGGGCGTCGGTCTGGTCCTTGACCCACTGGTCGGTCGTTTCCTGAGCGTACTGGGAAGGCGTCCTGCCTCCCACGACGTACGCGTTCGGGTAGTCGGTGGCGAACTGGAGCGAGTTCTGGTAGAGCTCATCGCGATTGTTCTCGATGTCGGTGATGATGCTCGAGTCGAACCCGGCCCACTCCATCGCGGTCTTGGTCTCGTCGTCCGGGAAGACCTCGCACTTCTGGAAGTACGCCGGGCGGATGTGGATCTTGTGCGAGCACGCGGCGGCGTCTTCGAGGTGGAACTTCGGCGCGGGGTACACGCACTCGTTGCCGCCCTGCTGGCTGAAGATCTCCTCGGCCTTGTCGTTGAGGACCTTGACCGCGCCGCCGTCATCGCCCCAGACGTCGTCGAGGATCGTGCGGCAGTTCTTGATGACCTTTTCCACCTGCTCCTCGAAGGCGTCGTAGTCATCGCCTTCCCAGTCCTCGGAGAGCGTGGAGAGGCCGGCCTTGAGGTCCTCGGGCACGTTGTAGAGCTCGGAATAGAACGTCTGCCACTCCGAGCTGATCTTCTCGATCGAGTACTCATCGGCTGGCGAGGGGCGCACCGAGGCGACGAGCGAGGCTACCGACTCGCCATTCGGCAGCGCGTAGGACTGAATGTCTCGCGCAGGTCGGATATTGGCAGTCTGCCCCTTCATGGGAACCGCCGACATGAGCCGGAGCCATGCCTCCTCAGCCGGTTCGACGACCTTGGCAGTGCATTCGCTGAGGCTGCAGCTCGGCGTCTTCACCAGCTCCGAGATACGGGCCTGGATCGCGGAATCCTCGATCCCGGCCTTGGCGTCGCCGTACTCTTCCTTCTCGAATTCATCGGCCATGACTAAAGCCCGCTCTCTTTCTTGGCGAGGAGGTCGGTGAGCGTCTGCGACATGTAGTCGTTGGCGACCCAGGGAATGATCTCCTCGTGGGTGAAGGGGTAGGTCGGCTCGGCATCGAACATGACGCCCGGGTCCTCGGTGTAGTTGAGGAAGGTGTAGACGACCAGGTCCCCCTTGCGGCCGATGGCGTTGATGTACCAGGACGTGGTGTCCTGGCCTGTGTAGAGGTAGCTCTCGTCCCAGTCGCCTTCGAGTTCACCCTCCTTCACGTTCGTGCGCTCGGTGCCGTCGGTCTCGATCGAGTCCAAGAGCTGGGTGACGCGCGACTGGAAGTTCTCCGTCGCCTCTTCCTCAGAGTTCCACGGCACGCCGCCGACGGTGATGGTGGCGTTGCCGGGGAACTCCCGGCCGTCCTTCTCGAGGGGGGCGATGTCGGCCATGGCCCCGCAGGTGAAGGCCTCACCGTCAAGACCGGCGCCGATCTTGCTGGTCACCAGCCCGCTGCTGCCGAGGTCCGACACTGCCATGTAATCCTGGATCGGCTGGATGTCGTCGAGTGCCTCGCACCCTTCCCAGCTCTCCATGACCGAGAACGAACTGCCCGCAGTACTCCCGCCGGTGCTGGAGTCCTCTCCGCCGTCGGTATTGCCGGCAGGGGGGTTGTCGCCACCGCCGCCGCAACCGGAGAGGAGTAGACCGGCCACGCCCGCGACGGCGAGGCTCTTGATCAGGGTCAGATTTCGGGTCACGTCAGTGTTCCTCTCTGTCGGCCGCCCGTATGCCGGCTGACCACTGTCACAGTTCGTTCTCGAAGTCGGTGGCACTGCTCTCGTCCGAGTCCTCGTGCGCGGCCCCGGAATCGTTGAGGGTGTCGATGATGCCTTCCAGCGCTTGCCGGAGCAGCTGCAGGTTCTCCCAGGTCGTGGAGTGGAAGGTCGCGTAGCTCTGCTTCGCGGTCTGCGAGCTCTCCAGGTACCCGAACGCCGGCGCCTTGCCGAGGACTTCACCGTTGCGGAGCTTCGGGATGAGGGTGTTCTCCACGATTTCGAGCTGCTGCTCCACCTTTGTACGGTAGGCGCGCAACGCTTCCGGGTCGACTTGCTTGGACGCCATCGCATTCCCTGTCTATGAGTTCAGTACCTGCGGTACGTTCCCCCGACGAACGGTCGGACGCCATCGCGAGAGGACGGCTGCGGTCAGGTCCGGGGACTGTGCGCGGCCATGCGTCCTCCGGGGGGATTACGCGGGTCTCGATGTGAGTTCAGAATTCAGGTTAGCAGGGGGCCGCAACCGGTGCATTCCCGAAAGAAGGCGTCGAAGGTCCAGTACAGGCCGCCTTGCGCCGCCGGTTCCGGACCGAGTTCAGGGTCCGTGATGTCGGTTTTCGCCGCACCGTCTTGGCGGGGAGGTACGTCAGTCACGACCGGGGCTCACCGAAGCGCGCGAAGGAGCGTCCGCTGCGCGCGGATGGCCTGAAACGGGAACTCGAACCCCAAGTCCCGGGACGTCACGACATCAGCTGGTCGAAGACCATCGGCCACCAGGCACCTTCTTGGAACGCGTTCTGGTCGATCGCAGCGAGGGACTCCCGTAGGGCCGAGGCCTTGTCGGCTCGGTCCGGCTTCCCCTCGTCCGCTTCGACGAACTGGGCGAAGCGGTAGAGGAACTCGACGAAGCACCGATAGTTCGAGTTGACACCTTGGACCTCCTGGCCGGTGAGGTCGAACAGGACGACATCCCCCGTGCCCGGATCCAGCATGTACAGCAGGTCATGGTCTTCAGGCACGGCCCCGATCACAATGAGGGGAATGTCGAGCGAGCCGGTCGCCGTGGTCAGGCGGATCGGGTCGTAGAGCTTGAGGTCCCCGGTGAGATAGGCGGTGTACACGACGGCGACGTCGAGTGGCACCTCGTCCCCTTCGGGAAGGGCGGGGGCGGGCATGCCCGCCTCGACCCAGGGACCGCGGGGATACGGAACCATCTCGTCCTCGCTCCACAGGGCTCGGAACCTCGCTGATGCCGCCATGTTCCTTCCTTACCTATCCGTCGCTCGGCTGCTCGTCCAACCCGGCCTGCTGCAGCACTCGGAACCAGGTCTCGTCGAACCACTCTTCCTTGGGGATCGAATCCGACGAGTAGATCGTTTCCTCAGGGATCAGCTCGGGGTAGCGGGGACCGAAGAGGTACTCAGTGAAGAACTGGAGCGGCCGGGGGCAGACCTCCTGGACCTCGAGCCATTCGCCGTCCACGACCGCGTACTGGATCTCCTCCGGGTCGTAGAAGCCCATAGCCCCGGTCTCGGTGTTGCCCGAAAGCGTGAAGTCGAAGCCGCCGACAAGGGCCCCGAAGTTCTTCCATTCGCGGGGGACGGGATCGGTGAACTCCCCGGTCACCTCGTTCAGGTCGGGCCTGCCGTACTCGGCCGTGATCTCCTCGAGGTCGTGGATGCGCAATGACTCGCCGACGACGCCCCCGACGACCGAGTACACGGTCTTCATCTCGGCATGCATCGCTTCGGGCAGCCGGTCGACGGGAATCGGGTCGAGCACTCGGATGCCGTCGAGGCCGAGCTCGACCAAGGCGGCCTTGAACCGCTCCACACGCTGCCTCAGCAGGTCACTCATCAGACGATCCTCACAATGATCGGCGTGCCCTCGGGTACGCCCGACAGCGCGACGTTGATGTCGCCTCCGAGCAGACGGTTGGTCCGAGAGTCCATCCATCTGAGGTTAGCGGCCTCGTCCTTGCCGCCGAGCTGCAGTTCGTGGATGTGATCCGGCTCCATGTACTGGTCGCGTTTGGTGACGCTTCTGGGATCGACGCCGCTTTGCGACGAGTCGAATTTCTTGAGCATCTTCTTCATCAGCGTCGGATTGCCGGCGTACCGCTGCTCAATGCGTTTCACCGTGTCCTTCCGGTACTTCTTCACCGGATTGCCTCGCTTCGGAGGCTTCGTCTTGATGAGTTTGCCGTCCCTGCCGAGCGCTTCCAGCGCCTTCGCCTTTCTACGGAAGTCGCGCCTCTTCAAGTCCTTGGTCAGCTTGAGCTCCAGGACCATCGGCTGCTTCCCGGAGTTGTCCATCGCGTCTCGGCCGCCCTTGGACGTGCGGAAGGCTTTGACGTCTTCAAGGGTCGCGCTGACGAGCCTCGCAGTCGGGGTACGAGTGGAGCGATTCGGGTTCACGCGCGGCCTAGCCATTGAGCACCATGTCAATGGCCATGCCGATGAGCTGGTCGACGATGATGCCGGTAATGGTCTTGAAGATCGGGATCTGCACAAGGGACGCACCGAAGGTGACCGCCGCGGTGGCGATGGCTTGGGCTATCTGGAAGGCGAGCATCACCAACTGGACGATCACCTGGACCTTCAGGGCGAGAACAACTCCGGCCGCGATCGTCAGGCCGATGTTGATGAGGTTGGTCGGGTCGGCGGCGTCGGCGATGTTCCGCACCGCCGACTCGGCATCGTCCCACTCGCTCTTGAACGCGTCGATCTCCTTGCCGATGTTGTTCTCGAGGAGCGTCGATGCGGCGGCGTTCAGCGTCTCGACCCTCCCCGAGATCTGGTCGGCCATACCGGTCCACTCGCCGGCGAGGTTGAAGATCGACTCCTCGTCGGATTCGGGGAAGTCGTAGCCGAGCATGCTCAGCAGGCCGGTGAGTTCTGAGGGGAGTTGCAGTCCCATGGGGGTGGTACCTCCTCGGAGGCCGGGGTCAGGGTCAGGTGCCGAGCTCGCCGAGGAGTTCGTTGAAGATCTGCGCGGTCTCGTCGTCCGTGGCCTGGTGGTTGTCGGCCATCTCGCGAACGCATTGCGCGTAGTCGGCGAGCTCTTCGATGTTGGTCCCGAAGCATTCGCTGAGGGCGTCGGCGCAGGCCTGGTGGGCGAGGCCCACGAGCATGCCGATCTCGTCGCCGCCGAAGGCGTCGGCGAACTGCTCCAGCGCACCGGTGAACTGGTCGAGGAGGCCCTGCACTTCTTCTTTGGCGGCGTCGAGCTGGTCGGCGGCCTGGCGCATGGAATCGGGGTCGATGTCGAAGCTCGGCATGGCTACTTGCCTCCATGGAGCTTGTTCATGACCTCGCTGATCGAGGCGCTCATGGCCTGGAACTGGCGCAGCGACCGGTCCTGGATTTCGGCCACGGACTCGTTGATGGCCTCGAGGTCCGGCACGGGCTCGTCGGTGCCCATGGCCTCGGCGCGTTCGTCCAAGGCGGCGTTGACCATGCGTTTGATCTCATTGAAGAGGGTTTCGGAGCCGATGCGCATGACGCGGGAATCGAACTCGAACTTGTCCACGCGGCCTTCGACACCGAGGGTGAGTCTGAGAAGGCCCTCGACGCCCTCCACGACCACCGGTTCGACCTGGTTGGCCTCAGGAGACTTGACCACCGTGCTCAAGGTCGCCCGAGCATCCGCCAGTTGCTGAGCGATCGCGTCCTCTCCGAACATGTGATCTCCAGTCGCTTTGTGCCATCTGAGGATCACTCATCATATATCGGCGGCGCAAATCTGCGGGTCCGGCGATATCTTGTGCCGCAACAGGAACCACAGTTACCACTCTGGAACCACCCCGCGCACGGCTCACGCGTAGAGGTCGTCGCCTTCGGCGAGCCGGGCGATGTCGGTGGCCACCTGCTGGTCGACGGCGCCGCCGGTGTCGATGGCCGCCTGGAGGCCGGCGATGAGGCCGTGGAGGGTGCCGCGAAGGTACTGGAGGTTGCGCCAGGTGGTGGCGTGGAAGTCGGCGTACTGGACGGCGGCGTTCTCGGCCGCGCCGGGGGCGGTGCCGAAGGCCGGGGCCTTCTTCAGGTCGCCCTCGCTGAGGGACGGGATGATCTCGTTCTCGAGCTCTTCGAGGCGTTCGGCGAGGAACTCCCGGTACCGCTCGAGTGCGGCCGGATCGAAAGCGCGCGTTGGCATGTCAGGGTTCCCTTCCGAAGGTGTCGTGGACGCGGGGCGTTACGCGTAGGGGTCGTCGTCCTCGTTGACGAAGCCCCACATGTTCTCGTCCTCGACCAGGTCGACGTCGGGTTCGCGGTCCTTGTCGTCCATGTTCGCGCCGTGCCCGGCGCCGGCTCCCCCGCCGCTCATCATGGCCGTGGAGCCGCGCGAGCCCGATGCTGCGGCCGCGCCGCCCGCTGCGGCGCCGAGGGCCGCACCGCCGAGGGCGCCGCCCATCGGAACGGAACCTGAAGCGGCACTGGCGGGTACGGTGCCGCCTCCGGCGCCCGCGCCGAAACCGCCGCCTCCACCGAAGCCGCCCCCGGTGGCGGTACCCGGACCGCCGCTCGCCAGGCCGCCGCTCGTCTCCTCGCCATCGTCCTCAGCGGGCTCGTCGGGCTCCACGGGGCCGGCGAGAGTATCGCCGACGGGCGGGTCGAGAGAGGGGTCCTCGCTGGCCATGGGCTGCGCGGAACCGGTGGGCTGCTCCATCGGCGGGGGCTCGAGGTGCATGTACGCGGGGTCGGCGGACGCCGGGTACTCCTTGTCGCTGTGCACGGTCCGCACGGAGCGGTCCTCGGCGTCGGTGTCGGTGCTCCGCTGCTGGATGTCCTCATTGGACTCTGCTTGGCGGGCGTCGTACGCGCCCCAGCTCTGGTCGACGAGGGTCCCGTAGTGCTCCATCGCATCGGCGACGGCGAGCTCCTTGGCCTCCACCACGGTGAGCCCCTTCGAGGGGTCGAGGCCGTCGCGCTCGATGTTGACCGGGCTGGCGTAGTAGTCGATGTAATGGAGGATGCGCTCGTCGATGTAGTCGATGATCTCGGTGGCGAGCTCGGGTTCGGCCCCGCCGAGGGCGAGCACGTGCTCGGCGTCCTGGCAGGTGTACTCGATGCAGTCGCCGTGCCACCACGCGGGCCGCACATGCACGGACACCCAGCTGTGCCAGTCGCCGTCGATCCAGAACTGCGGTGCGGGGTAAGGGATCTCGCCCGAGGCGCCGCCCTGGATCGAGTAGAGCGCCTCCTCAGTGGACTCGAGGCCGGCGACGGTGGCGTCGATGTCGTCGACGAGGTCCTCGACGAGCTCGCGCGTCTGCGCGCACGCGCTCTCGAACGCCTCGAAGTCGGTGCCCGACCAGCCTTCGGCGAGGTCGTTCAGGTTGGACTTGATCTGCTCGGACCAGTCCGCGAGCCTCCCGGACACCTGCTCGGTCCAGGCGCCGCGCAGGCGCTGGAGCGAGTGCGCGTCGGCGCGCTCGGGCCGCACGGCGGCGACGGCGGCCCGGAAGTCGGCCTCGGTCGGGAACGCCATCCCGGCTTCCTTGGGGCGCAGGCGGTACAGCTGGCCCTCGACCGGTACGGCGGAGACGAGCTGCTGCCAGTCGAGTTCGGCGGGGTGCTCGGTCGGGTTGCCGCAGTTGGGGTTGGAGCAGGCCGTGCGCCCTGCGGGCAGGCTCTCCTCGGCCACCGGCGGGACCGCCTCGTCAGAGGAAGGCGGCGGCGCCGCGGGCGGAGGGGGCGCGGCGGGCGGTGCGGCACTGCCGAACGCGGGCGCACCCAGGGCCGGGGCGGCGGCGTCGAGCCCAGGGTAGGACCCGCTCGAGTTGTCGCTCATCGATACGCACCTCGCGCCTTCAGGGGTGACCGGATGGGTTCACGGTAGCAACCGGGCGCCATCGATGGGAACCTCCCGAACGGCCGCCATCACCGCTCGGGGGGATTGTCGTGCCTAGTCTCCCAGTACCGGCCGGTGACCGCGCGGCGCAGCCCGCCGCGGAGGTCGGCCTTCGGCGCGGCGGGCGCCTCGTGCGCCGCCGCGGGGCCGAGCCGGTCGATGCGGCAGTGCCACAGGTGCAGCACGGGACGCAGCGGGTCGGGCACCGCGGTCACCGTGACCGCGAGGTCGATCCGCGCCACCTCGCCCGCGTCGAGGTCGATCTGGGCGGCGGCGGTGTGCGGCAGGTGCGTCCGCCCTTCGATCGGGAGCGGCGCGGCAGGCGTGCGCACCTCGAGCCGGTGCGCGCCGGGCGGCACCTCCAGCCACATGCGGGTCCAGAACGCCCCCAAGGCGACCCCGTCGAGCAGGACTTCCGGTGGCGGCACGGCGTACCGGTGCCGGATCGGGACGACCTCGCCGACGGCGTTGAACGCCTTGGCCTGCTTCCCGTCGATGCGGTCCTGGCCCTCGGGCAGCTGCAGCGCCAGCTCGTCGGAGGCGAGGTCGGCCTTCAGGAACCGCGCGTCGAGCAGCACGGCCGCGGCCCCGGGCCCAAGTCCGGGCAGGTCCCCGTCGGCGTCGAGCACGAGCGGCGCGGCCGCACCGCGGGTGAACGGGCGCGTGTCCAGCGGCGCTTCGGGTGCGAGCCGGTTGTAGCGCCGGTGCGTCCACAGGACCCTGCACCCCCACACCGCCAAGGCGCCCAGCCAGATCGCGCTGGAGACGGACATGACGACGTTGATCGGCAGCCCGGCGTAGGCGAGCGTGCCCGCGAGGGTGGCCGCGACGAGGAGCGAAAGCATGAACGCCAGGAAGCTCCTGCGCTCCTTGGCGTTCGCGGGCAGGTACTGGAAGTAGTTCAAGCGCCCGCGCGGCCCCACGGTGTGCCCGTGCAGGCCCCTCAGGTTCCAGCGGAGCTCCTCCTCGCCGTACGCCCGGTGCGCTTCGCCGAGCATCCCGATGTAGTCGAGCTTCGTGGTCTTCCCGGCCGCGATGTCGAACGCCCGCCACGTGCGGGAGTGCTGGCTCTGCACCTCGATCAGGTGCCGGCCCGCGGCGAGCGGCAGTTCGACGCGGCCCCACCCGGTCGCGGCCGGCGTCCCGTCGACGAGCACCACCGGTACCAGGCTCGACCGCAGGTCGCTCCAGACGGCGATCGGGTCGCCCGTCTTGCGGCGCTCCGAGACGTTCACCGCGGCTTGCGCCGGCGTCTTGTCGGTCGCGCCGCCGCAGTGGCCGACCCGCAGGTCCAGTACGCCCCCGCCGGGCGCACTCGGCGGTTCGCCGATGCGCGTGATCTCCCAGCCCGGCCGCGGCGCCCGGAACGAAGGGCTCCCGGTGCGCATCAGGACCAGTCCAGGTCTTCGGGGTTCTTCATCGACTCGGGCGCGTTGTCCTCCCACAGCCAGTTGAGCGCGGAGTCGGGGACGCCGAGCAGCGGCCCGCCGCCGTCGAACCCGGCCTTCCAGCCCTCGTCCTCGCCCTTGTACGCCGGGAACGCCGTGGACGCCGCCTGCGTGAGGTGCCCCGCGAGCGCCCAGCCGCTGGCCAGCGCACCGGTCGCGTGCCGTCCGCCCGAGGTCATCGTGGCCGCGTTGAGCCCGTAGACGAGCAGGCCCTCGACGATGTTGGCCAGGCCGGCGCCGGCGATGTCGAGCGGCGAGACCGGGTTGCCCTGGGACTTCTGGAACGCGAACGTGAAGATCGACATCGCTCCGGTGATCGCCGCGCACCCGGTCGAGATGGCGATGAGGGTGGCCTCGAAGCTCTTGGCGGTGGCCAGCAGTGCGGCGGCGGTGACGTTCGCGCTGGTCAGGATTGCGGGGGCGCCGACGGCGCTCACCACGCCGGAGAGCGCGGCGATGTAGGCGCCGAAGTAGACGGCCATGATGGCGGTGGCGGCGGTGAGGAACATCCAGAAGACGGTGAGCATCACCGCGAACGCGAGCAGTTGCGCGCCGACGAGGTAGGCGTTGACGGCGAGCTCGGTGAGCTGGGCTTTGACGTCCCCGGCGGCGGCTTTGAAGGCGTCGGCGTCGGCGCCCGACCAGTGCTCGTCGTCGACCTTGTCGACCTCGGCCTGGAGTGCTTCGACCGCTTCGAGGTTCTTCTCCGCCAGGGAGATCCAGGCCCCGGCGCCTTTCATGATGTCGCCGGGGTTGCACTGGTTGAGGTAGACGACGGTGGCGAGCGCCTGCGTGGAGAGCCCGAAGGCGATGGCGGGCGCGGCGATGCCGATGGCGCAGCCTTTGATGACGGCGTTGTACTCGCCGGCCATCGCCTCCCCGGCCTCCATGATGCTCTGCCCCGTAGACATGGTCCGCCCGCTCCTATCCGTTCGCGCCGAACGCGGTGGCGCAGGCTTCGTCGGTGTCGTCCATATCCTGCGCGCACGCGTCAAGTGCGGCGTTGACTTCGCGGAAGCATGCGGCGGCTCCGGCCATGGACTCGGTGACGGTGGAGGTGGCGATGGAGTAGGCGGCGGCCATGGGGAGGGTGACGGTGGTGTAGAGGCCGCGATCGATCTCGCTCATGACCTGGAGGTACTCGTCGGTGCTCTCCAGGATCGGGACGACGTTGGCCTCGATGTCGGCGCCGAGCCGCCGGACGAATTCGCTGTCGAAGACGCGGGTCATCGGGGTCCTGCCTTTCGCTGGATGCTGTCGCTGAGCCGCTGGATGCGCTCGGCCATGTCGCCGGCGGCGCGGGTGGCGCGGTCGGCGGCGGCGGGGGCCTGCTCGGCCTTGCGGGCGAGGTCGGCGGGGAGCTCGCCGCGGGCGCGCTCTTCTGCGGTGCGGCGCAGTTCGTCGCGGGCGCGGGCGATGAGGTCGGTGAGGGCGCGGCCGAGGCCGTCGAGGCCCCGCTGGCGGGCGGCGGGGGCGATCCAGACGGCGGCGACGGCCAGGGCGGCGCTGGTGGTGACGGCAAGGTCGCCTTCGTCGCTGTGGAGTCTGACGTCGAGGTGGTCGCGTTGGGCGGTGGGGCCGGTGCGGGCGGTCTGGGCGGCGCGCATGGTCTTGAGGACGCCGTCGAGGTGCCCGGCGAGGGCGCGGTCGTGCTCGGGGTCGCGGCTGAGGGTGGTGGCGGGCCCGATGGGGCTGGTGAGCCCGTCGATGCCGAGGCGTCCGCGCATGACGGCGGCGAAGGCCTCGTAGCCGCCGGTGGCGGCGGCCTGCTGGAGCGCGCCGATCGCTTTGACGCCGTCGGCGACGGCGGCGTCGGCTTCGGCGCCGGGGCGGGGGAGCCGGGCGGCGAGTTCAGTGACGAGTCGCGCGATGGTGCTGGTGGGCTGGCGGAATCCGGCGGCCGTCACCGCGACGATGATCTTGTCGTCGTCGAGGCGCAGCGTCACATATTCATCGATGTCGGTGAAAGTCTGGCCGGGATCGGTCACAGCGGCGGCTCACTTCGGTGGACGTCACCATGACAATACCGAACAAACGCGTGTGGAGCGCACCGCTGCACGAGCGGTAGGGCGACCGTTCGGGCAGCTCACCGCCACGGTGGGCACTATTCCAAGCGGTCGCCTCAGCGGTCGGCTTCGGCCTCGGTCCTGCCGTTCTCGCCGTTCTCCAAGGGCCACACGGTGGCTTCGACGGATCCGACGAGTTCGAGGGGGCCGACGAGGGAGGCGGTGCGGGCGACGGTGAAGTCGTCGAGGGCGAGGAGGCTGATGCCGCCGCGGCTCTGGGCGACGGCGGCGTAGTACGCGCCGGTGCCGCGGTCCTGGAAGACCCAGCCGGGCCTGGTGTCGGTGGGGATGGTCGGGACCTTGGAGCGGGCGGCGGGGAGGCTGCCGGTCGCGGCGGTGTCGGGGGCGTACGGCGACCGCGGTTCCGAGTACGTCTGCTGGTACTGCTGCGGGTGGCGCGGTTCGGGTGCGGGGTGCGGGTAGTCCTGCGGCTCGGGTTCCATGGGGGTCTCCGTGTAGTCCGGCATCTGGTAGCGGGTCGGGTCGCCCGACACCGGGATCGGCGGCGGGTTCAGCGGCTGGTCGGGCACGTTGATGAGCGTGCGCATCTCGACGTTCCCCGCAACGTAGCTCACCAACCACAATCCGAGGGCGAGGGCGGCGAGGTCGACGCCGACCGCGATGAGCACCCGCAGGTTCGCGTTGAGCCCGGTGCCGAACTGCGCCAAGGAGAACAGTCCCGCGGCGAGGGCGAACATGATGAGGCCGACGAGCGCGCCGGTCATGACGGCGGGGCGGCCGAGGCGCGGGACGGGGGCGGAGGGCCACTTCTCGGAGGCGCGGACGCCGCCGAGGGCGGCGGCCGAGAGGGCGGCGACGGCGAGACCGGCGACGGCGAAGGCGATCGCGGCGGCGGTCAGCCTCCCGGCGATGTCGTCGATGTTGTCCAAGGTGGTCTCCGCGAGGTCGGTGCTCGGCCTGGTGGCCGGCGGTGTGGGCTGGATTCGGTTGTGGCGGGCGGCGTCGGGTACTCGGGCTCTATTGTGCGGTGCCGGGGCGTCTCCGAGCGTAGGACACCGTCCTCCCCGAGTTTAGTGTCGGATTGCCGACACGGAGTGATCGCGCCCATCGGATTGCCTTCCGCGGCTGAATCAGATTCACTGTCTCCTGGCAGCGCTTGCAGTCGCTCTTCGGCCCGACGAAGGTGCGTTCTGTCAGCACCGCGGCATATGATGAGGGCAAGACCCGGCATTGGGTTGGGAGACAAGAAACATGAGTGAAAATTGCGTTACGTGAGACAACAGTGACTCCTGTGACGGAAGGATGGGACTGACGATGATGAGTGAGACACTCTGGACGGTGGCCGCGCACGCCCAGGCCGGCGCCGAGATCAACACGCAGGGGATCATCGGGTTCTTCCTGTCGAAGATCGCCCCGATCCTCTTGGCCATCCTGGGACTCATCTTCATCGCGCGCTCCAACAAGGGCGAGGTCAGCCGCGTGCTCACCTCCTCCACGATCGCGATCATCGGCATCGCGTTCATCGCCGGAGCCGTGGTCCTGGTCGCCGTCGGCAGCGGCCTGGTCGACGTCCTCTTCAGCTCCGAGGACTAGCGAAGCCCCCCACATCGCCCCTGAAGTAAGGCCGGACGGAGGACGCCATGCGCTTGCGCACCGACGATGACATCTACCGTGCCCGGCTGCTGTACCTCGGCCCTCCCGGCTACACCCTCCCCGTCCACCTCCCCTACGGGCAGTACGGTGCCTTCGCCGCCATCCTGGCCCTCTTCATGCTGCTCCGCTGGTCCTTCACCGGCGACGTGGACCTCTTCCCCGCCATCGAGATCTCCCTCGCCCTCGTCGCCACCTCGCTGATCTTCCGCTACGTCGACTCCGACCGCCCCGCGTCCACCGTCGTCCGCACGCTGCTCACCGACTGGAAGCACACGCGCGACGCCGGCGACGAGAAGCGGATACCGGCGTTCACGACCCGTTCGATCCGCTTGCGGCCCACACTCGTGGAGCCCGTCCGAACTGAGGAGCGTCTATGAGCGGCGAGGATCGCCGACAGCCCGTCGCCAAGTTCTCCGCCCCCCGGCCCCCCGCACCCGTGCGGGACCGGGAGCGGCAGTCCGGCGACCTCGGCGACGACGCCACCGCGCTGGCCGACGCCGTCTTCAGGGCAGAGCCGGTCACCGCGCACCGCACGGCGAGCCCGCCCGCCCCGGCCCCCACGCAGCCGAGCCCGGCCGCCCAGCCCTCCCCGACGGACCCGGGACGTCCGGCCTCCCCTTCGGACTCCGTCCGACACGCTTCACCACCTGCACCGATGACCCCTCCCGCCGGGAGTCGTCCACAGGCTTATCCCCAGGGTTATCCACAGAATCCGGGGAGTTATCCACAGGGCTATCAACAGCGGTACCCACAGGCTCCCACCAGCGGAAATCCACAGGGTTATCCACAGCACAACGGAAGTTATCCACAGCAAGGGCAGAGTTATCCACAGGCTGTTGACCAGCGGCGCGGGAATGTTTCCACAGGTCGTACAGCAGCTGAACAAAAGGGTGCACAACGGGTGCCGGGCCAGGACCTCGTCCCGGTCAAGCAGGCCCGCGCCGAGGCCGCCCAGCTGCAGACCACCGACCTCAAGCCGACCCGCGTCAAGCCGCTGCCCCGCGACAAGGAGAAGCAGCCGCTCCGCGAACTGAGCCTCACCGAGATCGCCGGGCACGCCACGTTCACGCCCGCCTCGGTCACCGCCTGGTACAAGCTGCCCGGCGTGCGCTGGTCCTTCCGGCCCGACCTCGAGCGCGAGGCGCTCATCGTCGCCATCGCCGAGCAGTTCGCCGGCCTCGCGGGCCTCCGCGTCCACCTGCGCCGCACCACCCGGCCGTTCCCTGCCGACCAGTGGGCCCGCACCGTCGACCACAACACCGCCCGCCCGCTGCGCACCGTCCCGGGCGGCACCAGCTGGGCCGACCACCTCGTGGCCGCCCAGCGCCACCTCCAGCAGCTCTCCCACGCCGAGGGCGAGACCTTCCTCGGCATCACCTTCAGCCGCCGCGGCGCCCTCGACCAGCTGGGCGAGAAGGTCGGCCGCATGTTCGGCCGCGGCACCAGGCTCTCCGAGCGCGAGAAGATCGAGAAGCGCAGCCTCCAGTTCGACGAGGTCCTCGGCTCCTTCGGCGTGCGCGCCCGCCGCGCCACCACCGCCGAGCTCGAATGGCTCGTCTACCGCTCCGTCGCCCTCGGCATGTCGCCGCCGCGCCTGCTCTCGGGCTCCAACGGCGAGTGGGAGTCCGGCGACGTCCTGGCCCTCACCGAGTCCATCGAGCGCTACCGCAGCCCTTACGGCTCCACCGTCAAACTCGTCAACCGCCTCACCGGCGAGGAGAAGCACACCGCGGTCCTCACCGTCGGGCGCATGGAAGAGCTGGAGATCCCCCAGCGCCACGAGCCGTGGCTGCACTTCCACGAGCGCTGCCCGTGGCCCGTCGAGATCTCCAGCCGCATCGACATCCTCGGCCCCGGCGAGGCGTTCCGCGACCTCGACCACCGCCTGCGCCTCATCAGAAGCCAGCAGCGCGACTACGACGAGCACGCGATGGACGCCCCGCCGGAACTCCAGCGCCTCGCCGAACGCGCCCTCGGCGTGGGCGACGAGATGACCACCGGCCTGCCGATCGACGCCGCCCGCGCCCACGGCTGGCACCGCATCGCCGTCACCGCCGACACGAAAGAGGAGTGCCTGGAACGCGCCCGCACGCTGATGCAGATGTACCAGCGGGACATGCGCATCAGCCTCCAGCACCCCAAGAACCAGGACTGGCTGGCCCGCGAGTTCATCCCGGGCGAACCGGTCGCGCAGACCGGCTACGTGCGCCGCATGCCCGTCAAGCTCTTCGCCGCGGCCCTGCCGCAGGCGGCCTCCACCGTGGGCGACCAGCGGGGCGACCTCATCGGCCGCACCGCCGGCACCTGCCGCCGCCCGGTCTTCCTCGACATGCACTTCGCCACCGAAGTGCGCGAGAAGTCCGGCCTCTCGGTCTTCGTCGCCGAACCCGGCGGCGGCAAGTCCACGCTCATGGGCGCGATCGGCTACCTCGCGGCCCGCCGCGGCGTCCAGGTCACCCTCCTGGACCCTTCGGGCCCGCTCGCGCGGCTGTGCGAGATGCCCGAGCTCAAGCCGTTCTCACGGGTCCTCAACCTGACCGGCTCGGAGTACGGGACGCTCGCGCCGTACGCGCTCATCCCCTCCCCGAAGCGGGAGCACTACGAGGACTCCCCGGACGGCCAACGCGAGTACGACATCGCGGTCTCCAACGCGCGCAGCGAAAGGCGCATGCTCGTGCAGGACATCTGCGCAATGCTCCTGCCGCCGCAGATCCAGCGCGAGGCCTCCACGGCGCGGCTCCTGCGCCACGCGGCCCGGCATGTGCCGGCCGAGGAGGACTCGACCATCGAGGACATCGTCGAGTCGCTCCAGGACGCCGAGGACCACGTCACCGGCGACGGCGCCGAACTCGCCGCGCTCCTGCTCGACACCGCCGAGATGCCGCTCGCGAAGCTGTTCTTCGGCAGCCCCGACAAGGGCGTGCTGGAGGACGACACCGCGCTCACGGTGATCACCATGTCCGGCCTGCGCCTCCCCGACCTCGGGATCGAGCGCGAGTACTGGAGCGCCGAAGAGGCCCTGGCCCTGCCGATGCTCCACACCGCCCACCGCTTGGCCGTGCGCCGCGCCTACGGCGGGGACATGCACCGCCGCAAGCTCGTCGGCCTCGACGAGGCGCACTTCATGGAGGGCTGGAAGTCCGGCCGCTCGTTCCTGGTGCGCCTGGCCCGCGACTCCCGCAAGTGGAACCTCGCGGCGCTGGTCGCGAGCCAGAACCCGAAGGACATCCTCGGGCTCGACGTGCAGAACCTGGTCTCCACGGTCTTCGTCGGCCGCATCGCCGAGGACCGCGAGGTGGCCGAGGAGGCCCTGAAGCTGCTCCGCGTGCCCACGGGCGTCGGCTACGAGAGCGTCCTCGCCTCACTGTCCGAAGTGGACGCGGCGGAGACGCAGAAGCTCCCCTACCGCGAGTTCGTGATGCGCGACGTCGACGGACGCGTGCAGCGCATCCGCGCCGACTTCAGCTGGGTCCGCAACCTGCTTGAGTACCTGAACACCACGCCTGGGGAGGCGAAGTGACCGACCCCTCCACCGATCACGACCTTGCTCCTCCTACTCCCTCACACCGACGACCTGGCCTCGCCAAACGCACGGTCGGTCGCCTGGGCCGGGTACTGCTCGCCTTGACAGCGGCAGCCGGGGCCTTGGTATTCACGCCGGGCATGGCTGGGGCGCAAGGCGATGCGGAGGGGTGCACGGACTACGAGTGGCACACCGAATGGTCGGGTTGCCTCGATGAACTGCCTGCGGGACAGGAACTCCAGTGCGAGGCCGCCCCCCAGCCCGCCTCGCCCGACTCCGGCATGGCGGGCTGGTTCGCCGAGCCGAGCAGACTCGACAAGAGCGAAGGCATCGGCACCTACAGCGCCTATGGCTACGCCGGCTACCAACTCCCGATGTACGGGTCGCAGGAAATGGCGATCGGCGGGGGCTGTGTGGACGCGGTCTCGATCCCCAACGGCGCCGACACCGCGAACGCCTTGGCGAACATGGAGTTCAACCTGTCCCTGGCCACGGTCGGCGCAGCGAACTCGATGCGCCAGGCCGCGTGGGAGCCCGACAACATGTGGGGCTGGTCCAACGACTTCATGGAGCAGGGCACCGAGGTCCTGTACCGCCAGATCTTCACCGTCTTCGGCGCGGTCACCGTGGGCCTCATCGGCCTCTATCTGCTTTGGCGCTCAAAGCAAGCCGACATGAACAACGCGGTCACGACCGTGGCCTGGGCTGTGCTCATCCTCGTGCTCGTCACCGCCGTGGTCCGCTGGCCGGTCAAGGCCGCCGAGTACACCGACCAAGCTTTGACCATCGGAATGAACCTGAGCACCGTTCTCATCAACGATGACAAGGTCGAGGGCTGCATCCGCGAAGACGGCATGACCCAGGACCGCTACGACGAGCTCAAAGAGCTCAACGGCGAGGACTTCTGCATCGACACCCGCTCTGCCGCCGTGGTCGCCTCCGACACGGTCTCCGGCCAGGTGCTCTACCAGAACTGGCTGCGGACCATGCTCGGCCAGAGCGAAGAAGTCACCTTCCAGGAACGTGACGGCGAGGTCGTCGAGGACGGCGACGGCAACCCGGTCGTCACGGATTCCAACACCGCTTACAAATACGGTCCTGCTCTCTTCGCCGCCCAGGCCTTTTCCTGGCAGGAGAACGAAGATGCGGAAGAGTCACCCACCTACCGCAATGACCTCATCGAGGAGAAACAGGAGGCCTGGCGGAACCTGGTCGCCCAGATCCAGACCGAGGACCCTGAGGCGTACGCGAACATCAGCGGCCAGCGCGCTTGGGAGCGGACAGGCACTGGCTTCCTTGCCCTACTAACCGCGATCTTCTTCTCACTCTTCGACCTCACGGCCTCGATCCTGATCATCCTGGGCTTCATGATCGTGCGTTTTGCGATCGTCGCCCTTCCGATCATCGGCACGATCGCGCTCCTGCGCCCAGCGGGCGGCCCGTTCAAACGCCTCGTCAATACGGTCCTCGGCGCGATCATCAACGTTGCCATCTTCTCGCTCGCCGCGGTGATCTACATCTGGGCTTCGAGCCGAATCCTGGGCACCACGATGCCCGTCTGGCTCCAGGTCGTCCTCATTGGACTCTTGGGTGTCGCTGCCTGGCTGCTGCTACGACCAGGCAGGCGCATCGCAGGGCTCGTCGCCGGCGGAGGCGTGGCCGACTCCCTTCTCGGCAGGCGGACCACCGAATCCGAGCGCGAGGCCGAACGGGAGCGAGAGCGCGAACGGGTCTCGCGCCGCCGTGACGACGCGCGGCCCGAAGAGGTCCCTGACACCGTGCGAACTCCGCGCGGCACTGACACCCTGCCGGAACAGAAGACGGGAGCCGACCAATCGGCCGGCGCGGGCGGTCAAAGCGGGACGGCGGCGTCCGGCGGAGGCGGCTCCGGTGGTGGAGAGGTCTACCGGCCTTCGAGAAAAGAGTGACCGATGAACCGAGCCCTCCGGATCATCTTCTCCCGCTACGGGATCGTCGTCATCATCCTGATCCTCGTGCTCGGTGTCATCGCACTGGCCAGCCAACGCGCGCAGACACCGCTCGACGGCGGCAACTCCAGCAACGGCGGCTCTACCGCAGAGGCCAGTTCCGAGGCGTTCACTGAAGACGACGGCTTTGCGACGGAGAACTGCGAAGGCGACGACTGCTACCCCGAAGAGGAGCTGCCGCAGGAAGCGGTCGACCGCTCGGTCGAGTTCGCCGAGGCCTGGCTCAATCCGAACGGCTACAGCGCCGACGGCTGGTACGAGTCCATCATCCCGTTCCTCACCGACGAGCAGGCCGAACTGATGCAGGGCGTCGACCCCAGCGCGGTGCCCGCCACAGAGATCACCGCACCACCGGTCCCCGAGGGCCTGAAGGTCGCCTTCCCGATGGACACGGGAACGCTGACGCTCACCATGACCGAAGGCTCCAACAACCTGACCGGGACCGGCTGGCTCGTCTCGGCGATCGACTGGGAGCAGTCATGAGTGCCATCGGCGACGACGAGACCACCGCGAAGGAACGCTCCGCGAACCCCATCGCCCCCAAGATCCCCAAGAAGCTCCGGCCGTGGATGTGGATCCTGACCGTGGTCAGCGTGTGCTGCCTCGGAGCGGTCGTCTCTATCATGCAGCTGCTGTCCGACCAGTCGAACGGCGACGACGGCACGGTGAGCCTGGCCGGCTGCGGTACGAACTCGACGGTCGACCCGAACGCCGAGTTCCCCGCGATCACCCCGTACACCTCCGAGGAGATCAAGAACGCCGCGATCATCATCTCGGTCGGGCAGGACCTCGAAATCCCGGCCCGCGGCTGGATCATCGCCGTCGCGACGGCGATGCAGGAGTCGAGCCTGACCAACCACGGCCACCTCGGCGACCAGAACGACCACGACTCCCTCGGCCTGTTCCAGCAGCGCCCCTCATCCGGCTGGGGCACACCCGAACAGATCCAGGACCCCGTCTACGCCTCCACCAAGTTCTACGAGAAGCTCCTGACCATCGACAACTGGGAAAGGCTCCCGCTCACCGTTGCGGCCCAACGGGTCCAGATCTCCGCCTTCCCCAACGCGTACGCCAAGCACGAACCGAAGGCGACCGAGATCGTCAACACCCTGACCGGCGGTGGCGGCCGCGTGGCAGCGGTGGACACGCAGCTCGGCAGCTGCACGCCCTCGGGTGAACTCTCGGCCTCGGGCTGGATCATCCCTGTCGAGGGGCCGCTCAACTCCGGGTTTCGGACCGCCCAGCGGCCGACCCACAACGGCGTCGACATCGGCGCACCGCGCGGCGCGACCGTAGTCGCCGCAGCTGCGGGAACCGTGATCACCTCAGAGTGCAATGCCAGTCTGTACGGGGCGCCGTACTCCTGCAACCAGGACGGCTCGCCCGAAGTGGCCGGATGCGGCTGGTACGTCAACATCGTGCACGCCGGTGATTATCTGACCCGCTACTGCCACTTCGGTTCCGCACCGATGGTGAAAGAAGGCGACGTGGTCCAGGCCGGTCAGATCCTCGGCTATGTCGGCTCTTCGGGCCGGTCGAGCGGGCCGCACCTGCACTTCGAGACGCACCTGAACGCCGACCGCAGCCCGGCCGGCGCGGTGGACCCCGTCGACTTCATGAACCAGATGGGCGCCCCTCTCGGATAACGACCCACGCGAAAGCAACCGTGCCCGACCCACGTCGAGTGCCACCAGTCTTCCCACAGGCGCGTTCGCCCTCCTCAAAATGAGAACTCGTCGCGTACCCCCCGACTTGCCTCAGGTCGATAAACTCTCGGATTGTGAGCGGCACACAACCCCTTGTGCTGCTGCAGTACAGAGGAGTTGCGATGGTCGAAGCAATACCTGATCCCGAGGAGTCTCGAGAGCGTCTGCGAGCGTGGAAGGGCAGGATCGACCAGCTCGCCGCCGACACGCAGGCCATGAGCGATCGGATGCAGGAACTCCGCGTGACAGTGTCCGACCCGAACCACATGGTCAGCGTGACGGTCGATTCCACCGGCAACCTCCTCGACATTCAGCTCACCGAGCGCAGCAGGCGCGTCGAGCTGCAGCACGTCTCGCAGACGATCATGGAGACGATCCGGGAAGCGAAGGTCCAGGTCGCCGAGCAGGCCAAGGAGATCATCGAAACCACCCTGGGCGGTGATTCGGCTGCCGGCCGCGCCATCGCCGAACGGGTCCGCAACCAGCTCATGCCGCCGGTCGAGCCCGAGGAGCGCTGGTAGCCATGGGGAACGGATTCACAGTCGACCCGGAGGAACTGCGCGCGCACGCGGGCCACCTCGAAGAGCTGAAGGGCCGCTTCGACGCGGTCATTAACGCCAGCACACACATCGAACAGGACGACGAAGCGTACGGGACCCTGTGCGGCTGGATCTCCGGGTGCCTGGAGGAACGCCACCAGGACCAGGACAGGATCACCGCCTACCTGGCCGAGAACTTCACCATCGCCGCCCAGTCCCTCCGGGATTGCGCCGACGACTACGAGACCAGCGATACCGAGTCCCAAGGCGCGTTCAGTGAGCTCGAAGGCCGGATGGGGGCGTAGGCGATGTCGGACAACTCATTGATCGCCCCGGTCGAATCGAACCGGAACGCCTACGACGGCGCCGGTCTGGTCGAGGGCTACTTCGACATGGTCGCCGCCTTCAAATCCGACGGATGGGTGGACGACCTCCTCGGCGGCGCCGGATTCGCTCTCGAGGTGGTCGGCTCGGCGCTCGACCCCTTCAGCGCATTGCTGGCCAACGGCCTCGGGTGGGCCATGGAGTACTTCGAACCGCTCCGGGAGATGCTCGAAGAGCTCACCGGCAAGGCCGACGTGGTCATGTCGCACGCCCAGACCTGGACCAACATGTCCAGCGAGCTGAAGTCGATCGCCGAGGATCTGCAGTCGTTCCTCGCCTCTGACATGCCCGGCTGGAGCGGCGACGCCGCCGACTCCTACCAGGCGTTGATGGTGCACAACGTGAACTCAGCCAACGCGCTCAGCGCCATGGCGGAGGCACTGTCCGCAGCAACGCAGGGCGCAGGCGGGCTCGTACAGGTCTCGCACGATCTCGTGCGGGACTTGATCGCCGAGCTGGTCGCGCATGTCATCGTGTGGGCTATCGAGGCGATCTTCGTGGTCACGATTCCTGTCATCGCCGCGCAGATCGTTGCGGCAGTCGTGAAGTGGGCCGGAATCATCCTCGGGTACGGCATGGCTCTGGTCCAGAGCCTCCAGAACCTCAAAGCACTCCTGGGGCTCTGAGGCGGAACCATGAGAAGAACCCTGAAACTCCTCCTGCTCCTTGGCATCGGCCTCTTGATGGCGAAGGACAAAGACGGTGGTATCACCCCTGGGGGCACCGACAACACCATCGACCCGGCCACTGGCAAACCCAAGTCCGATGCCGAGCGCAAAGAAGACATGTCCTACAAGGGGCAAGATGCCGGCAAAGACTTCGAAGGCGTAGCGAAAGCAGCCGAGGACGAGGCCCAAAGCGGACGCAGCGACAGTACCGAAGGCAGCCCGACCGACTCGGATGCCGACACCTCGCAGGATTCGGATGGGGACGGCCAACCCGACACGACTTCCGAGGGCGGTCCCTATGCGACGGAGGAGAACCTCGAAGGGGAGGTTGACACGCCGATCAATAACCCCAACGATCCGTCCGATACGATCACGGACATCGACCGGGTGAAGGACGGCGTCCTGTGGGAGGAGAAATCTGCGACTTCCGCAGGGGATACAGGCAAATGGGTGGACAAGCACATTGAAAAGAAGTTCAATGCTTACCTTCGGGCCCAGCAGTACATGAAGGGGTACGAGGACGCTCCCATTGGATTCAAATTCACAGAGCCCAACGCTGATCCTGCCTTCAAGTCAGCAGTGGAGGCGAAGATCGCCGAGCTGCAAGCGCAGAACCCTGACGTTGATATTCGATTGGAATGGTCGTAGTGAGCTACATTTTTGATGTCGGAGATGAAACGGTCTGGAGCCCTTCGCTGAGCGTCGGTCGCCTCTACGTTGAGACGACGGAAGCGATGGGTCTGAGCATCGGTGTCTCAACCGGGCTCATCGCCGAGGCATCGGATATGTACGAGCTGCATCCTCAGCAGTTCCCGGCATTCGTTTACGAACTCGGCTTCGGGAGCACTTCGAAACATGAGGTGTACCGCTCACTTGTACGCGGGTTCGTAGCGGTCAGCCTGGTGATGATGGAGCGAGGCGGAATCGGTCCGGATGTAGTAGGCGCTGCAGGCCAGTATGGTGCCGAGATGGCTCTTCTGAGAAATACGATGCCACGATAGCGAAGCGAGATTGCTCGGGGAATTCTTGTGGCTACGAACTATAGGTTCGAGCTAACGGCGTGTCCAGTCGAGGAAGCTTCGGCGCTGTTCAGTGCGGTTTTGGGCTTGACTCGCTTCGAATAATCGCCTCCCACGCCGTTGGTCGGGAAGGCCTGGTGGGGCCGGTGACCTTGAGTCTCGCTAGGGGTTCGAGGAGGGTCGGCGGCTCAGGGTGGAAGAGGCAGCTATACCTCTATCGGGGTTCCGAACAGGCGGCTGTCTTAGGAAAACGAGGTGCGCGGGGTCTGGACAGGATCGTCTCGGCATCGATCGGCTCCAGCAGTTCTGAACGCCACGCGGCGCGAAACGCCCGACGGGTTGGGCCGCACGGATTTCGAAGCTTCATAATGAACAGGTCGGCGCACTGCCCCACCGCGGTGCGCCGACCAACCCCTAATGCTCCAGCTCCACCGCCGCGAGAGCTCGACCTCCAAACCGACACGGCTTCCGCAACGATCTCCACTGCGTGGTCCTCAGCCCACTCGACCTCCAGCGGCGCGCAGACCCGCAGGCCAGGGCTGTCGGTATCGAGCCTGATCACCGAGCTGAGCGGTCCGGTCCGGCGCTCCCAAGCCTGAACCATCGTGATGCGAAAGCGCGCTTGGGAAGGAAATGCAGCGTAGTAGAGCCGTCGCCCTCCGATCACGGCTGCGAAGTGCAGGCCGGCCAGGTAAGGACCGGTGGACTCAGTCGCGTGCTTGTCGAATCTGCCATCGTGCTCGAAGCTCCCAGTGCCACCGCCTCGCGGAATGCCTGACGCTCATCGAAATGTCGCTCCCAGTTGCCGAGGTACGGGCTGATCGGGTTGGTTCGGTGCGCCCCTTGGAAAGGCGTTCCAGCCAGGATCCGTCGTGAGGCTGTCGGGACAAGCGCGGACACGATACGGAGCGGCACTGTCGGGCTCTCGAAAAGTGCCGGGGCCTCGGCCGAGTCGACGCCGAGCGCGCGCCGGAGGAAGGCGAGCAGCCCCACCCAGAGCTGGACACAGCGGTCGGCGAAGGTGGTCGTTGCGGTCAGGTGAGCATGGTGCAGCTCTTGTGAACCGACCAGGAACCGCGCCCAGGCGTCTTCTCGGAGCTTGCCGAAGTCGTAGCGGTCCTCGCGATCGTCCTCCCAGAACCGGCGGCGGGGCCGCTCCGGCGGCTCTGGTGGTTCGTCGCCATTGCGGCAAGGTGCAGGGCGACGCCCCGCGGCCCCTTCGGAGGTGGGGCCGGGCGATGGCCGATCCGCGTGTCCGGAGCGGGGTCGGCCCGTCTCAGCCGTGTGGGGTGGGTCAGGTTGTTCGCCTCGGCGGTGTCGGCCAGTGCGGTTGTCAGGACGCCAGTCCGGCGAGTCGAATGGGCCGTGATCGAGCGGATCATGCGGGCGCTCGCGGTCGATAATCCACGTGTCGCCGGGCCGATGCCGCAGATGCGGCGGCTCGAAACGCGGGGAACGCGGGTCCGATTCGGGGAGCGCCGGGTCGGACGAGTCGGGGTCGTAGCGGTACGCGCCGAGTGAGTCGTGGTCGCCAGCGACGACATAAACCACCTGCTCAAGGTAGGTGGGAACGCCCGGTCGACGGTTCTGATTCGCCCCGGAATGGCTGTTTGCGGGCAGCCCGAAATCGAGTATGGTCGTAGTTGCCAAGGGAGCTTGCTCCTCTGGTTTAGGGGCCGCCCGGTGGATCTTGTTTGGCGACTAGGGCCACCGGGCGGCAGTGCCATCTCTGCCATGTTCAGCGAATCTTCGCACAGCCGGATCAACCGAAGGTGCACAGACGTGCTGACCAAATGGTGAGCGAACATCGGATGGTTGTCAACCGTCACTCTCGGTGTGTCGTGAAGTCTTAAGTGGTGCTTCTCTGCGGGGCGGTCAGATCAGTCCCTCTCCGCCCGCGAGCGAGGCGACGCAATCACCTTGCACTGCAACGACAAAGACAAACGTTTCATTGTTCAAGTCGCCTTCGAGGGAAACTTCCACCTCGATGTTCGTGATGGACGTCCCTGAGGTCTCTGCGGGTTCGGCTCCGTTTAGGAAGGCGGTCGTTTCACCGTTGGACACAGCCCATTCGGTGATTGCAGTATCTAGGTCTTGTGGCGTTACACCTGTGTAGGAACCGCATTGGAAGTCAGCTGCCGTGGCCGGCTCGCGCTCGACGACGATTGTGCGCAAGAAGTCAGTAGCCAGCGCCTGCGGATCGACAGCCTCACCCGTGGCGTCGTCTGAGCTTGGCTCCTCTTCCACCGCCGCCAGAACAGCGTCGGAGACGCAGAAGGTGCCGTCGTCTTCTTGGACCGTGACAACAAAGTCCTCGAACTGCTGCTTGCCGTCGTAGATGTAGAAGACCGTGATCCCGACCCCAATGCCATCGGTAGTGGGCACAGCGTCACCTGCGTCGAGGTCGACTCGAGTGATTCCTCCTAGGTCATCTGCATGAGTTTGGCGAATGTCATCGAGATCAGAAGTTGTCACTTCTGGGGAGGCGTCTTCACAGAGTGCTGCGTTTGCCCGCTCCGGATCCTCATTAGAGCCGTTGCTGAGATAGCGCAAGGCAGCACCGATCGCGTCAGTGGCAGCTTCGTCCCGCGGGTCAACGTTCTCCGGATTCCCGCTCGCTGCGATGCCAGGAGCGGCCCAGGCGCCGAAACCCAGGGCGACAGCCCAGAGGGCTGCCATTGCTCCGACGCGGCCCCACTTTCTTGGCGGGTCGGCGAATTCGGTGTCCTCGGTCTGGTCTACCGCGACGACTCGGTACTGCTTGCCGTCGGAGCTGCGGACCGTGGACCCGCGGCTAGCACGGCGCGGACCTCGAGCGGTGCGAACGACACGCCGGAACAACCTACCCATGACCACACCCTATTGGACCGGACCCACCGACCTCAACCACAAGCCGCCGACTCCCGCCGCGTCCTTCGCCCGACGGGTCCGCCTCGCGGAGCGTTGAGGACGACAGCCACCGAACCTGGCCAAGCATCACCTCTTAGATTTCGAGGCAATCAGGTGCGAGTGACAGGTTCTTTGTCCTTTTTCATGCGGTTCATTATGATCTGTAAGGTCCAGCCTGGCGCTCCACCGTCTCATTAACTGGCGTTAGCGGCATTGGCGGGTCGTGGCGCTCCCCCGTCGGATGCGCGCTCCGCGCGGTCTTGGCGAGTGGCCTCCTGAGCTGGGTTCGCTTGGAATACTGGCGCGTGAGGGGGCTGGGGATGAAGTACCGGATCATGGAGCAGACGCGGCCCGGCGGGCTGGTGGAGCAGGTGTACCGCGAGGTGCTGGCGCCCGCGTTCCCCGCTGAGGAGCTGGAGAGCGAATCGGGTGTCACAGAGACCCTGGAGGCCGGGCTCGGGAGCCTGCTCGTGGCGGTCGACGAGGCGGGCCGGCCTGCCGGGGCGGCGTTCGGGCGCTGGTCGGAGGCGTCGCGGGTGCAGCTGCTGGCGTACCTGGCGGTGAAGCCGGGCACGCGCGGGCACGGCCTCGGCGGGCGGCTGCTGCGCGACGCGATCGAGGCGTGGCGCGAGCGGTACGACCCGTGCGCGATCGTCGCCGAGGTCGAGTCCCCGGACGCGCCCACGGTGCACGAGGCCTACGGCGACCCGCGCCGCCGCCTGGCGTTCTACGAGGCGGCCGGCGCCCGCGTCCTCGACCTGCCGTACTTCCAGCCGGGCATCGGCAGCCCCTCTCGGCGCGTGCGGGGCATGCTCCTGCTGGTGCTCCACGCGGACCCGTCCTTCACGCAGGGACGCCCGGACCGCCTCTCAGGGCGGCCGCTGCGCACGTTCATGGAGGCGTACCTCGAATCGGCCGAAGGCGCGAGGCCGACCGACTGGGACGCGAGGACCCTGTTCGAAGCGATCGACCGCGAAGGCGGTATTCCCATGGGGCGCACGGCAACTCAGCACTGAGCGAAGCGGTGGGGGTTCCCGGGCCTGCATCGGTGCACTACAGTCGCTCCCAGTGCGCCAAGCCACACCCCCCGCCAGCGAACATGAACTTGGAATGATCGAGCGACCCGCAACCCCCGCCCCGAGGGCCCCCCGCGACCGCGTGAACGACGCGCCCCCGCCGCCCGCCCTCGCGCCGAGGGCGCGCCGGTGATCGCCGCGTGCCTGACGGCCGCGCTCACCGCGTTCGTGTCGGCGTTCTTCCCGATCACGCCCGTCGAGCCCTACCTGCTGGCGCTGGCCGCCGCGACCTCGTACAGCCCGATCGCGCTCGGCATCGCGGCCGCCGTGGGCCAGACGCTCGGGAAGACGACGCTCTTCCTGGGGGCCCGCGGGGCGTTTCGGTCGGCTCGGCTGCGCCGGTGGGTCGAGGCCGCCGAGGAGCGGCGCGACCGGCGGCGTGCCGACCGGAGTCCCGAAGGGGCCGCAGCGGAGGGCGACGGGGCCGCTTCGACCGCTGTGCGGGTGCGCCGCGGCCCGCTCGCGGCGCTGATCGCGTTCGGTCGCAGGCTTCTCGCGCTGCTGGACCGCCCGTCCCTCGCCGTGCCGATCCTGCTCCTCAGCGCCACAACGGGTCTGCCGCCGTTGATGGCCACGAGCATCTACGCTGCGGGCACGCGCATCAACCTCCCGCTGTTCGTCGCGGCCTGCCTGGTCGGCCGCTCGATCCGCTTCATCGCGATCGCGTACGCCCCGCAGCTGGTCCTCGGCTGAGTTGCCGTCTCCGAGTACGGTCGGTCCACTATGCCCTTCGACTTTCCGCTCCCCTGCAACCGCGTCGACGTGCCGGACGGGCTCGGCGTCATCGACTTCGACGCCGGGGTAGGCCGTGTCACGCTGAAGCTCGCCGGGGATCCGATCGCCCGGGACTGGGACGAGCGCGGCGGCTCCATCATGTGGCTCGCCAGACGCATTGCGCCGCAGCCGGATGACGAACCGCTGCACCGTCCGGAGGCATGGGCGGAACCGGCGGAGTGGGACGTGCTTCGCCAATGGGTGCGCCATGTCGAACCGGAGGACGACCCCGTAGTGCCGCTGCGCCCGCTCCTGGGGCTGCTCGCGTCCGGCCGGTACGGGGTCGGGCTGGGGACCCTGCCGAACGCCCATGTGCGGGCGGTGAAGACCGGCAAGGAGGCGCGGTGGTACGCCGACAGCTCCATCCCGTTCTTCGGGCACACGATCATTCCGACGCATCACTGGCCGCCGCCGGACAAGGCGGCCGTGGCCGCCTACCGGGAGCAGATCGCCGACGCGCGGGCGCAGCCGGCGCTCATCCTCGTCACGCACCCGGAATCGGAGGCGTACTACCTCCTGGACGGGCACCACAAACTCGCCGCTTACCTTGCGCTCGAACGCGATCCGGTGTGCGTGGTGATCGAGGCCTACACGGCGCGCCGCGACTACCTCTCCTATCTTGAGGAGCCGTCGGAGGAGTACCGGTTCTCCGAGAACGAGTCCGGGACCGGCGTGCTCCATGTCGTGGGCCGCGACGGGGCGAGCGCCCTGCGGATCGGCGGCAAGCCCTGCCTGGTCGAGGGGTACACGGGTTCGGGGACCGCCGACCGCCTGGCTGTGCGTTCGGGCGACCCGTGGGTGCGCCGGAAGGTGCGGCGGCTGCGGGCCGCGCTCCGCGAGCCCGCGCAGGCTTCGGCGCTGGAGATGTCGCGGGCGCTGTGGCCCCTGCTCGCGCCGGGCCGCTACGGCCTCCGCCGGTGGGTGCCGGGCACCTACTACGTCGAAGCGGTGCAGCCCGAGCGGATCAAGAGCTGGTATGTGGGCATCACGACCCCGGACCTCGGCGCGGTCCTGCTCCCGACCGACCAGTGGCCGCCCCGGGACGCCGCCACGGTCGCCGACTACTGCCGCAGGATCAAGCGCGGCGAGCGGCCCCTGGTCGTGACCCTCCGGGCCGCCCCGCCCGAGGACGAGGACGACGCGGTCGCGTTCGTCGTCGACGGCCACCACAAGCTGGCGGCCTACCAGCGCCTCGGTGTGGCCCCGCACTGCCTGGACATCGCCCGGGTGTCGGAGGAGACCGCCTGCGACCCTGCGGACCTCGACGCGGTGGCCGGTGAGGACCCGGTGCTGCGGGAGGCCACCGCCAGACTGCTGGCATACCTGCGCAAGCCCGCGGGGCGGTAGCCTGCGCCCGGCCGGGATCGCATCGTGAGTGCCGTGGGCGAAGTTCCCGCCGGCCGGCCGTGCGCGGGGGGCGCAGGGCGCAGGGGTCAGTTGCCCCGGTCCTCCAAGTAGCGCATGAGGTTCGCCGCGGACTGCCTGAGCTTCTCGTCGCCGTCGATCACGTCGCGGAGGTCGGCGGGTTTGCACGGGCGCCGGTCGGCGAGGCGGGCGATGTCGAGGAAGTGGGGGTTGATGCCGGTGCGGCGGTAGGCGGCCAGCTTGTGGTGGCCGTCGATGAGGAAGGACGCGCAGTCCTGCTCGTCGCCGGGCGGTTCGGAGCGGAGGATGACCGCGAGCGGGCGGTCGCCCTCCTCGATGGCGTCCACGTACCCGGCGATGGTCCCCTCGTCGCGGGGCGGCCACACGTCCGTGGGGATGACGGCGGTGCCTTCGGTGCCGATGGGCTCGTACGGGTACCACCAGGCGGTGCCGTTCTCGCCGAACGGTTCGATGTGGATGTTCGCATCGCGCCAGATCCGCACGCCGTAGTGGCCGGGCTGCAGGAGCCTGAGGATCGGCCGCGCGAGATCCACGGGGTCGGTGTCGCGGGTGGCGTGGCGCAGGCGCCCGCGCAGGTCGCGCAGGGATCCGCGGAAGGCCGCGTCGCGCGTGCGGATCGCGAAGCGGTCGATCGAGCCGGAGCCGGTGTAGCCCTCGACTATGAGCGGTTTCCAGCCGACGCGGAGCGCGCTCGCCCCGTCGTGGCCTCCGACCGACAAGGTGCCGTCCCCGTCCTGCACCTCGAGCACCTGGTATCCGAGAGACTCTGCCAATCGCGTGATCATCTGCTCCTCCGTCCAACCGTCGGCCGCCAGGCCCGCGCGGCGTTCGCACTCGCCGCCTGCCGCGACGAACCCCGTCATTTCGGGCGGCGCGGGCCTCCGTCCAGCCTAGTACCCCTTCGCGAAACGCATGAACACCACTGCTTTGACCTGGGCGTTCTGTATGCGCGCTTAACGGTTGCGGCCTTGGGGTACCCCGTTTCGGGCTCGAAGCACCTACAATGAGCAACCAGACCCTTCACTGCCCCTGGAGATCCGCCGTTGGCCGTCCCCCCGCAGCCCCCAGCCCACCACCACTACCCTCCTCCGAACTACTTGTACTGGCAGCAGCCCCCTCCGCCGCCGCGCATGCCGGGGCTGACGATCACCGCCATCGTGCTGATGTGGGTGATGGTGGCCCTGGCCGTGGTCGGCGGCTTCCTGGCGGTGGTGCCGCTCCTGCTGCTGCAGGACGTGAGTTCATCGGCGCTGCTCGGACCGCTCGGGGAGTGGGCGGTGTGGCTGCTGGCGTTCGGCGCCCTGCAGGGCCTGGTCTGGGCGGGGCTGCGCGCGTACTTCGCGGTAGGGATCGCCAGGCGCAGCGCTCGGGCCCGCCGCGGCGCGATCTGGGCCGAGTCGATCGCGCTCGTGTTCCAGGTGGCGTACCTGGCGGTCTCGGTCGCCGCGTTCTCCTCCGCCCCGCGCGAAAGCGGGTACAGCTACAACTTCACCTTCGACTGCACCGGTCTCGTGCTCCCCATCCTGGTCATCTGCTTCCTCTCCGCTTCACGGTCGCTCTGGTGGTGCGACCGCTGAGACCCCTTTGTTCCGCCCATTGTTAGGAGAACCCCCGAATGAGCAATCCCCCGCTTCCCCCCGCTCCTCCGCCCGGCCCGCCGCTCGGGTCCGGTCCCGAGACGATTCCCGGCTCCACGAAGGGCGCCGTGGTGCTCCTGTGGATCCTGTTCGGCTTCGGCATCTGCGGCGGCGCCCTCTCCGTCTTCGGCTACACCGCGCTCGTGGCGCTGGAGGACACCGGTGACGTGGTCATCCCCTCGTCGTTCATGCCGTTCCTGATCGCGTCGATCGTCCAGATCCTGATCTGGACGGTCCTGCGCGCTATCTTCGCCGTGCGGATCGCCAAGCGCAGCGCCGGCGCCCGCAAGGGCGCGATCATCCTCGAGCTCGTCGGCCTGGCCCTGGCGGTCGTGTCGTGGATCTTCACCCCCGAGGTCGAGGTCACCGGTGCCAGCACCGCCGGCAACACGGCGGGCACCGTCATCGGCGCCGTCATCGGCATCGCCTTGGCCGCCATCATCATCGGCTTGCTGTCCACTGCGGACTCCAAGCGCTGGTGCAACGAGTAGCAGCGCCACGCGGCCGCCGGAGGACTCGGTCCTCCGGCGGCCGCTGCGGTTAACGCGTTGCCCGGGGTGGCGCGAAGGTCCTAAGGTGAAGCCCGAAAGTGAGGGTTGCTCCGTGACCAAGTTGAACCAGATCATCGCGATCGAGAAGAGCGTCAAGGCGAAGGCCGCGCGTGCGCTCGGCGACGCCGGGCGCGAGCTCGCCAAGGCGCCGCTGCTGTCCGGCATCTCCCGGACCTACCAGCCCAAGGACGAGGAGGGCGAGCAGCTGCCGCCCGAGTCGACGAAGGTGCAGCGCCGCGTCGAGGAACAGCTGCGCGAGGTGTCAGCGGCGATGACGCGACTGTTCGACGTCACGGCCACCAAGGACCGCACGAACGCCCTCGCCACTGCCGACATCACCGTGGACGGTGAGGTGCTCGTCGCCGACGTCCCCGTCACCTACCTCCTGTTCCTGGAGAAGCAGCTCGCCGAGCTGCAGTCGTTCGTCAAGGCCCTGCCCGTGCTGGACGCGGGCGAGTCGTGGACGTACAACGACGCCTCCGACGCCTTCGCGACCGACCCGGTGAAGACGGTGCGCACCAAGAAGATCCCGCGCAACCACGTCAAGGCCGAAGCCACCGAGGAGCACCCGGCGCAGGTCGAGGTGTACTACGAGGACATCCCGGTCGGGTACTGGACGACCGTGAAGTTCTCCGGAGCGGCCCCCGCCAAGCGGGTCGCGCAGCTCTCCGAGCGGCTCGAGAAGCTCCAGATCGCCGTCAAGTTCGCCCGGGAGGAGGCCAACGGGACCGAAGTCGCCGACGAGCAGATCGGCGCCAAGGTCTTCGGCTACCTGCTCGGCGAATAGGCCCACAGACGCCCCTGTTTTGAGCGACAGGGGTGGCGCCCGAAAAGCGCCGAACACGCTGAAACTGAGATTCAGTCCGAGTATCACGCGGGAACACGGTCCCCTGCGGAATTTAACCCCGCAGCGTACGGATCCGTTCACCGCCGAACCTGAGACTCTCGCTCCAGCTTCAGCATTCGCCACGCCGCGCGTATCCGCGAGTAGCTCCTCTGGGACATCGATGTTGGGGGTTCGAATCCTCCCCGCCGCACCACATGCGGCGGTAGCTCAATGGCAGAGCACGGTGCTAGCAGCAGACTCAACGGCTACCGCAGATCGCAGCGGCCACTATGTGGCACATGGCGGCCCGGTGTCGAGGTCAACGACCCGGGCCGCACCTATGCCCATTGCACGGACACGGCGGGCACGGCACAATGGTCGCCATGAGCGACAACAGAAAGGGCGATGCCGCGTAGGCCGCCCGCGCGAGTACGCGCACAGCAGCGCCGCTACGCCTCCCCCTCGGCGGACCGGCCGCTCCCCCGCATCCCCGGCGCCTCGAGCGCCCTGCAAGGCGCGATCGCGCGCCTCGAGACCGATGACTCCCGTTTCCACCCAGGCGATGTGGCCTCGGCGTTCCGCGTCTGGCAGCGGGTCACCGGCGGCCCGGCCCGGCGCGCCCAAGACCATGCGGTGCACGCCGACTGCGAGCTCTGCAATCCACCGAGCCGCGACGTCCTCGAACTGGCCCTGCACCTCCTGCCGCGACGCTCCGCCCAGGAGCTGCGGCATCTCGTCGCACCGCTCGACGAGCGGTTCCTGCGACTGACGATCCCCTTGCCGAGCAAGCCGCCCGGACCGTGGTGGGCCCGGCGGACCTAGCGGCGCCGCCGCGAACCCGTGCTCCGCCCCAGAGACGGCAACACCGTGTCGGCGGCCCGAAACGGCCGCCGACGCGCTCCGTCCCCACCGCCAAGGGCAGGCCCCACAACCCGGGTAGGGCTGTCCCTACCCGTGAAATGCCTGCTCGCAGGGTCGTTGCGGCGCCCGGATCGGACGAAGATTAGTGACATGAACAAGATCTTCAAGCAGCTCGGCGCCGACTCCGCGTACCTGCTCTCCGCGTTTCCGATCGCGCTTCCCGCGTTCGTCATCACCGTCGCCGGCTTCGCCGCCGGCATCGGGACCGCCGTCGTCTGGGTCGGCGTCCCCATCCTCGCCGCGACCCTCTTCGCCATGCGCGGCCTCGCCGCCGCCGGACGCAGCCAGCTCAGTGCCGTCCTGCGCCAGCCGATCAACCAGCCGCACTACAAGCGGGCCCCCGAGAACGCCTCCGCACTGCGCCGCGCCCTCACGCCCGTCACCGACGGCCAGTCGTGGCTGAACCTCCTCTGGGGCCTGGTGAACTTCCCGCTCGCCGTCGCCGGCTTCTGCGTCGCCCTGAGCTGGTGGGCCGCCACGGTCGCCTCGCTCGCCTACCCCCTGTACGGCTGGATCATCATCCGCGCCGTCGACGGCAGCGGCGGGGGCGACGGCCTGGAGTACGCGACCCGCTGGCTCGGCTGGGGCGACTCGTACGCCGCCGCCTCCCTGCTCGCCGTCCTCGGCGGCCTGGTCATGGCCCTGCTGCTGCCGCTGGTCCTGCGCGGTTTCGCGATCACCCAGGCCTCGCTCGGCAAGGGCCTGCTCGCCTCGCTCACCGAGTCGGACGCACCCCAGGGCCCGGTCCGCACCGCCACGATCAACGCTGAGGTCACCCGCATCCAGGAGCGCCTCGCCGCATAGACCTCACCTCCGGGAAACCCCGACCGAGCGGCCGCTCACGCGGCCGCCCGGTCGCCGCTTTCACCCCGAAAACCGATAGCAGCCGGTGCTAGGTTGGGGCGCATGGCAGCCCATCACGGACACCGGCACGACGACCACGCCGCCGCCTTCGACTTCGCCGAGGCCGCTCCCCGCTTCAAGGAGCGCGCCGCGGCCGAGGCCGCCAAGTACCGGCGCCTCGCCGAACGGCTCGCGGACCCGGCCGACCAGCTCGTGGCCGACATCGGCTGCGGCGCCGCCTCGATGGCGTTCGCACTCGCCGAGGCACTCCCCGAAGCCCAGGTGGTGGCCGTGGACGCCGAACCGGCCATGCTCGACCTCGTGCGCGAACGCGCCGCCGAGACCGGCGCCGCGGTGCGGGCCGCGCAGGCGTCCGTCGACGACCCGGACGCGCTCACCGCGGCATTCGGGACGCCCGCCGACCTCCTCTGGGCCGGGCGCGTCATCCACCACGCCACCGATCCCCAAGCGGCCCTTCAGAACCTGGCCGATCTGCTCGCCCCCGGCGGACGCCTGGCGATCGGCGAGGGCGGCACCGCCCCGCAGTACCTGCCCTGGCACGTGGGCGTCGGCAGGCCCGGCCTGGAACTGCGCCTCATCGAAGCCGGATCGCGCCGCCTCGAAGGCGAGGGCGTCGAGCACGGCTCCACGCCGCTCCCGTACGGCTGGAACATCGCGCTCGAACGCGCCGGCCTGACCGAGGTGCGCGAGGTGAACGAGCTCGACGCGACCCCCGCCCCGCTCGAAGGCACCGCCCTCACGCACGCCCTCGAATCACTGCAGACCCGGTCGGAGTGGTTCGAGCACTTCCTCAGCGACGACGACAAGGCCGCCTGGGCGCGACTCCTCGACGAAGACGGCCCCGACTGGCTCGGCCGCCGCCGCGACCTCCACCACCTGTCGATCGAAACGTACTTCGTCGCCGTCAAACCCTGAGCGCCCCCGCGGCTCACCGCTTCACTCGCCCCCGGAGTCGACCTCCAGCTGGAAGAGCCGCTCGAGCGCGGCCCGCGCGTACACCTCTTCCAAGTGCTCGGCGCGCGCGAAATCGCTGAGCAGGTCGTAACCGTCGCGCAGGCCGAGCCGACCGAGCCGGAACGCGGCCTCAATGCGCCCGAACCAGTGGAAGCACCCGTCGGAGGCCAGCACCGAGTACGCCTCGACGCCCACATCGGGGCTGATGCCGTACATCGCCTCGGCCGCATCGATGCCCAGATGGAAGTCCATGACGGACTCGACGCCTTTAACGATGCGCCACAACGCGTTCTCGGCGTCGATGACACTGTCCTCGGCGAGCTGCTCCGCGCAGATGATCCGCAGCCGCACCGAGAGCAGCGGCGCGTTCGCCAAGTGCCGCAGGGCCATCGCTGCGGCGGAGCCGTGGACGTTGCGCAGTTCGTGGGCGGCGCTGTGCCGCACGTACTCGCTCACCGACTCGTCGGTGACCAGCTGCATGAGGGCGATCCCGGCCGGACCGGCGGCGCAGTCGACGAGGGCGCTGGCGGCGTCCAGGCGGTACTTGGCGTCGACGGTGGCGTCGGCGGCGATGGATTCGAGCGCGCGGGCGGCGTCCTCGACGCTGAAGCGGCCCATGTGCTCGGCGACCTCGAGCCGCACCTCTACATCCACATTGGACGATTTGGCTACGGAAGAGAGCCGCATGGCCATGTCCCGGCCGCCGAGGTCGACGAGGTCCTGGATGAGCTGTATGCGCAGTTCGGCGTCGATAGCCTCGTTCTTGATGGAGCCCACGAGGTTGCTCATGGCGCGGTCGCGGCGCTGATGCGGGACGGCCACGACCGCCATGCCGATCGACGGCTCGCAAGCGTCGCCGAAGGTGCCGATCGACGGCTCGCACGGATCGCCGAAGGCGCCGGCCGGTTTGTTCGCGTCGGTGTACGCGCCGGTCGTGGATTCGCCGGCGGGCGAGCGGTAGGCGTCGCTGATCGCGGATTCGTAGGCGCCCATGCGGTACTCGTCCGGCTCATCCGTCTCACTGCCCCAGAAGCGGGCGCGGGTCTTGCGCGGCTCCGGGTCGGGCTCGTCGCGCATGCGGGCGAGCTGGCGGCGGCGCTGCCAGCAGCCGGTCGCCCAGGTCGCGGCGATCGCGGGGTAGAGGAGGCCGTAGCCCCAGCGGCCCGCGTCGAGGAGCTCGACCACCGGGACGGGGGCGGCGAGCGCGGCGGAGAAGCGGATGGTCCAAAGCTGCACTGCATTGGCGTTCGCCATACGTCGAACCTCGGGTAGAAGCGGCGGGGACTTCTCGGTACGGCGTCCGCGGCAGCGCGCTGCCTCGGGCGCCGCGCGCGGCCTCGACGTGGGATCGACGGCGCCGGGTTTCAGGCCGCATGCGCGGTGCCGGGGCATAAATCGTAGTCCCATCGTTGTGCGGGCCGTCGCACTGGGTGTGCGACGGTTCGCTCGCGGCAGGGCGGAGGGAGCGGTTCGTCCCTGTACGGCCCCTTCGCCTTTGCCAGGCGATGCGACCTGGGGATTTCCGGGGGCCACGGTGTCGGCGGATGCCTGTACGATCGAGGTCACCCCGGTGAAGCCCGATCACCGCGACCGATTGCCCCCGAGCAGACGAGGCGTGTAGAAGCGATGACGTATCCGCCCCCCGGCGGTGGGAACCCGCAGTATCAGCTGCAGCCCGAACCGCAGCAGCCCAGCGACCCCTACTCGCAGGGCTACAACAGCACGCCTCCGCCTGGCAACTACTACCAGCAGCCGCAGCCGCCGCAGCAGTACACGCAGCCGCCGATGCAGTCGCCGATGCCGCCTGTGGGCGTGCAACCGGGCTACCCGTCGGCGCCCGGCTCGATCCTGCCCCCGCCGCTCCCGCCCGCGAAGCAGGGCGGCAACCTGCCGGTGATCCTGGGCGTGATCGTCGCGCTCGTCGTGGTCCTCGGCATCGCCGCGGTCCTGATCATCCCCGGGATGGTCGACGACGACGATCCTCAGGCCGGCGACGGTGACACCTCCGAGAGCGTCGAACCCTCGAAGGAGGAGGAGACGACCGAGGCGGCCGAAGAGACGACTGCGGAAGAGGAGGCGGCCACCCCTGACGCGGGCGGCGCCTTCAGCGAGTGGGGACCGCCGTCCAGCTCCGACGATTTCGACCCGGCCTCACCCGAGGGTGTCGCGATCGCCTACCAGGTCGCGCAGAACACGGGCGACGACGACGCCATGCGGGCGCTGGTGAGCGCTGATGCGACCTCCAATATGACCATCGACCTCGAATGGGAAATCGAGGACACGACGGAGCCCTACCCGTACCCGTACTGGGGCATGGCGCGCGAGGACGCGGACGGCACCATGCGGGCCTGGGCGGGCTGGACCATGGACGACTCGGCCCCCGATGAGGAGTCCGACATCGTCACCGGCTACACGTACACGCTGGTCGAGGAAGACGGCGCCTGGAAGCTCTACGACGTGGAGTACGGGTTCGTCGAGTAGCGACTCCGACAGCGAGCGAGATTCGAAGAGGAACGGCCGTGGAAAGCCTTGGGCTCCACGGCCGTTCTCTGTATGCACCCTTCGGGACCGAACGGTCTCCGAGCCGGGTTCACGAGCGGGCACCTCCGCAAAGCCCCTGTTCCGCGCCATTCGCAACCACCGGAATCCGTGAGCGGATTCTTCCGCCGGCAGCCGGATCCACAACCCCGAATCTCGCTCTTGCCAGCCGCTCACCTGCTATTTCATTCCGAATCCCCAGAGTTATCCACAGGCCGAAAAGTTGTTGTTGACGCTCTGGAGCGACTCGGCGACAGTTGGTATATGACGCAGATACCGATGTACCGCACCATGACAGCCACGATGAACCGGCCGCTCGACCAGGCGCTCCACGACGCGAGCGAGACCCCTCAAGACCTCCTCATGCGCTTCGAGGCCGCATTCGAAGCGAACTTCAGCCTGGTGGCCACAGGCCGCACCGCGGCCTGGATCCACGGCTTCGATGTGCTGCCACCGGGAGCGGACCAGCGCGAATGGCCCGTGGAGAGTTCGCCCGATCCACCGCTGGCGGACATCACGGTGATCGACGGCCTGCCGGTGACCCGCTTGGCGCGCACCCTGGTCGACTGCGCGGCCGATCTCCCGCGGCTGGAGGCGGTGGCCGCGGCGGACCAGTTCCTGCGGGCCGGCATCGACGCGGGCAGCCTCTCGGCCGCACTCGAACCGCTGCACGGCGACCGGCTCAGACGGGCGAACGCGACCCTGCTCGCTGCCGACCCGCGGTCGGAGTCGCCGATGGAGTCCTGGACGCGCTGCCTTGTCAGCGACGCGGGCCTGCCGGCGCCGGTCCCGCAGCTGCGGGTGCGGACGCCGAACGGGCGCTCCAGGTTCCTCAACCTCGGTTGGGAGCAGTGGCGGGTCGGGGTGGAGTACGACGGCCTGGGCACGCATCTCGGCCTGGCCGCCGAGGCCGCCAACCGGCCGCCCCGGCACCAGGTGCTCGAGAACCTTGGCTGGGAGGTGCTGGTCCTCACCGCCTCCGATGTAATGGAGCACCCGCGGCCGTGGCTGGTCCGGCTCCGGGAGATGCTCCTCGACCGCGGCTGGGACCCGGACACGAATGAACTGCGCGACATCAACGAGCGCATCGAGGCGGTGCACATGGCGGTGGGCCGAGGCTGAACCGGCGCCGGACCGGTGGCGGGGGAAGGCGCCTCCCGCCCGCCGGCCCGGCGAACCGAAACCTAAGGGCGACAACGAATCGCCGAGGCTACGAACCTGCGGGCCGGTCGGGCCGTCGAGCGGTCGGCGCCGCCGCAGGAGATTTGAACGGCGCGGGGTGGTCGGTGGGCCGGTCGAGCCGTCGAGCGAGCAGCGCCGCCGCAGGAGAGCGGAACGGCATGGTGGCGGGCGGGCCGAGGGTGGTCGGTGGACTGGCGGCGGGTGGGCAAGGGAGGGGTGGGTGGGGGGCGGGGGGGGGGAGGGCCCCAAAGGGTCCCGGCGAACTCGCCTGCAGAGTCAGAGGAGGCGCCCCGGGCGAACCCGCCCGCAGAGTCAGAGAAGACGCCCCTGGCAAACCCACCCGCGTAACCCAGGAAGAGTCCCGGCCGGTCCCGCCCGCTTTGCCCGAGAACGCGCGCATCCCCGAAATCGGGGCCCGTCGGCCGATCTCACGGTTTGCAATCGTGGCCCGGGATCGGGGCGGCGCCGGGCTAGGATCGGTGCGAGCATCGTTCGAATCGTCAGGAGCGGCAGTGGCGGAAGGGTCCTTCACCGGGTTCGCGCGCCCCGCCGTGCCCACCCCCCAGGAGATCCGCGAGTGGGCGCTCGACCCCTACTCGACCGCCCCCGAAGGCCGCCAGTGGGACCTCACCCTCGCCACCGACGAGCTCGTCGACACCTGGCTCGACCTCGCCGCCGACGCCACCTGCCCGAAGCGCTCCTTCGCGCTCCACGTGCTCTACATCTACGCCGGCGACGCCGTGCGCACCAACTTCCGGGTCCACTCGCGCAAGCGCGTCGACCGCCTCCTCGAGAAGGCGGTCGATTCCCGCGACCAGTACGTTGAACTCTGGGCCGCCAACACGAAAGCGCTCATCCGCCAGCCCGACCTGTTCGACTACCACGAATGGTGCAACGGCGGGCTGGTGCGCGGACCCCGGCGGCTGAGGCCCGGCCCCACGAGAAAGCCTTGACCCGATGAAGCCCATGACGAAGCCTGCGAGCCACCGATGACGCACGACCCGAACATGCGCGTCTCCAACGCCGAGCGCGAGGCGATCCTCGCCAAGCTCCACGCCGCCACCGAGGAGGGCCGCCTCGACCTCGACGAGTTCGCCGACCGCTCCCGCCAGGTCTACGAGGCCCGCACCTACGGTGAGGTCGAGCGCCTCCTGGCCGACCTGCCCGACACCGGCGGCGCCCTCGCCGTGCCGACCGCCAAGAAACCGGTCCCTGAGGGCCCGACCGAGCTGCGCCTCAAGCCCACCGGCTCCTCCGTGAAGCGCGACGGCGACTGGGTCGTGCCGCCGAAGATCCTCATCAATGCGACCGGTTCCTCGGTGAAGCTCGACTGCCGCCATGCGGTGATCCGCACCGACACGGTCGAGATCGACGTGAAGCTCCTCGGTTCCTCGCTCACCGTCGTGCTGCCCGAGGGCGCGTACGCAGTGGACGACAACACGGAGATGTTCGGCAGTTCCGTGAAGAACCGCGCCACCTACAAAGGAGGCACGGCCATCCGCTTCTCGGTCGCGGGCAAGGCGACCGGAAGCTCCGTGAACTTCCGGCACGAGCGCCGATTCCTCTGGTGGCGCTGGTGATCGCGCTTTTCGCATTGCGCGCAATTCACTGAATAACCACCTGCCGGAACCGAATATGTCACGGCCTCATAACAGTCATGCCTGATACCGGCATTCTCCTCATATGAGGGTTTACAGCGAACCAACCTCGCAATAGGCTCGTTTCCGTGCGCCGCGGCGCGGCCGCAGATCGCTGTCCGCGCCGGATCACTCACCCACGGCGCACGTCCCCCTTGAGAGGAGCTCATCGCATGGGATCTCCGTCCCTCCGCAGGCGAGGGCGCGCGTCGACGCGCGCCCGAGCCAGAACCAGAGCCGTAATGGCGGCCGCGGCCGTCCCCCTGGTGGCCATCGCGTTCACCACCGCCGCCGCACCCGTCTCGGCCGAGCCCCCCACGCTCCCTGAGGTCACACCCGAATACCTCAAAGAGGGTGCGGCGCTGCCGGTCGACTACAAGGACGGCAACTACATCGTCCAGCTCGCCTCGGACCCCATCGCCACCCACGAGGCCACCGCGCCCGCCGAGGGCGAGACGATCGACTTCGAGGCCTCGGCAGTCGAGGAGTACCGCAGCACCCTCGCCGAAGAGCGCGAGGCGGTCATCAACGAGTACGACGTCGACGCGACCGCCGCGTACGACACCGTCCTCAACGGCTTCGCCGCGAACCTGACCGCAGCCGAGGCCGAGGAACTAGCCGCGAGCGACGACGTCGCCGCGGTGATCCCCGAGACCATCTACCAGCCGACCGCCGCGGTCGACACCTCGAGCTTCCTCGGCCTCTCCGGCGGGAACGGCTCCTGGGAAGACGAGTTCGGCGGCCCGAAGGACGCCGGCGAAGGCGTCATCGTCGGTGTCCTCGACACCGGTGTCTGGCCCGAGAACCCGGCCCTGGCCCCGCTCCCCGAGCCGCGCCCCGACCAGGCCGTGATCGACGCGAAGTGGAACGGCGAGTGCGTCACCGGCGTCGACGAGGACCCGGCCAACAACGTCGAGTGCAACAACAAGCTCATCGGCGCCCGCTACTTCGACACCTGGGGCTACGCCGAGGACGGCTTCGCCTCGCCCCGCGACCAGGACGGCCACGGCACCCACACCGCCACGACCGCCGCGGGCAACTACAAGACCAAGGTCGAGATCGACGGCGAGAAGATCGGCACGTTCTCCGGCATGGCCCCGGCCGCCCGCGTCGCCGCTTACAAGGTCTGCTGGGGCGGCTGCCCCGGCGCCGACCTCGTCGCCGGCATCGAAGCGGCCGTGAACGACGGCGTCGACGTCATCAACTTCTCGATCGGCTCCACCGGCACCCCCGAGTTCATCGACTCGGTGTCGCTCGCGTTCTTCAACGCGGCCGCGGCGGGCGTCTTCGTGGCGGCCAGCGCCGGCAACGACGGCCCGACCTCGACGGTCGACCACCAGGAGCCGTGGGTGACCACGGTCGGTGCGTCGACGCACGACCAGACGTTCCGCACCGAGGTCGAGTTCGGCCGCGAGGAGATCCCTGCCGCCGCTGCGGTGGGCGAGGCCAAGTGGTACGTGAAGAACGCGGTTGACGCGGCGTTCGACGGTACCGACCCGGCTGCGGCGTCCCGCTGCGATGCGGGCACGTTGGACCCGGAGAAGACCGAGGACTTCGCGATCATCTGCGAGCGCGGGAACCTGTTCAGCGCCAATGCGGACCAGGTTGCGGCTGCGGGCGGTGTCGCGCTGATCGTGCGCGACCAGTACGAGCGCGGTGCGGCCACCACGGTGACGTCGCAGGCGGTTCCCGTGGTGCACGTGAGCTACGAGGACGGTCTGGCGCTTGCCGAGTGGGTGGATTCGAAGTCGAACCCGCGCATCGAGGTCGAGACTTCGGAGCTGGACTACCAGAACGCGCCGAGCATGGCGGCGTTCTCGTCGAACGGTCCGGCGCTGGCGGCGGAGCAGAACCTGCTGAAGCCTGACATCACGGCTCCCGGTGTGGAGATCCTGGCCGGCATCACGCCGTTCAACCACGCGGGAAACGATTTCGCGACGAACCAGGGCACGTCGATGTCGAGCCCGCACATCGCGGGTCTGGCGGCGCTGCTGAAGTCGGCGCACCCGGAGTGGTCGCCGATGGCGGTCAAGTCGGCGATCATGACGACGGCGTACCAGACCGATCAGAACGGTGACCCGATCCAGCGCGGTGGCGCGGATGCGACGCCGTTCGACTTCGGTGCGGGGCATGTCGACGGTCAGGCGATGTTCGATCCGGGTCTGGTGTACGAGTCGAACCCGACCGAGTGGATCCAGTACATCTGCGGTACGCCTGAGGCCGGGAAGGTCCAGTCCTACTGTGACGCTTTGGGTTCGATCGACCCGTCGCAGCTGAACTACCCGTCGATCACGGTCGCGGAGCTGACCGGTTCGTACGAGGTGACGCGTACGGTGACGAACGTGTCGGAGAAGAAGAGCTCGTACAAGGCCGAGATCACGGCTCCGGCGGGCTTCGAGGTGACCTCTGACGTCACGAAGTTCACGCTGAAGCCGGGTGAGTCGGCGACGTACACGTTGACGATCACGCGTACTGACGCGGCGTTCGACGAGTGGGCGTTCGGCGATGTCACGTGGGTGGAGAAGAAGGGCACCAAGACGGTGCACGAGGTCCGCTCGCCGATCGTGGTGAAGCCGGTGCAGTTGGCGGCTGCGGATGAGGCGACCTTCACGGGCGCTTCGGGTTCGGCGACGCTTTCGGGCACGTCGGGCTTCGACGGTTCGCTGGGCGCTTCGGTGTCGGGTCTGGTGGCGTCCGAGGTGAAGACGGCGTCGCTGTCGGACCCGGACTCGTCGACGTTCCCGTCGGAGGCGCCGGTGGAGAACTCGCACGCGGTGTCGTACGAGTTCACGACGCCGGAGGATGCGGCGCTGGTGCGGTTCTCGACGTTCGATGCGGATCACCCGGCGGGTACGGACCTTGACCTGTTCGTGTACACGAAGGCTGCTGACGGCGCGCTGACGCTGGTGGGCAGTTCGGCTTCGGGCGGTTCGAACGAGACCGTGTCGCTGCCGGGCGGCTACACGTTCGTGGTGTTCGTGGACGAGTGGGCCGGTCCTTCTCCGTTGGAGGCGAAGCTGCACGCGTGGGTGGTTCCGGGTGCCGACGAGGGGAACCTCGCTGTTGATCCGGCCGAGCAGTCGGTCGCGATGGGCGATGAGTACTCGGTGGGTCTGACGTGGTCGGGCCTGGCTGAGGGGCAGCGGTTCCTCGGCACGGTGAACTACTCGGCCGATGGTTCGGCGATCGATTCGACGATCGTGGGGATCACTACCTGATGGGTTGAGCCGCAAGGCTTGACGTGATGGACGCGCCCGTCGTGGGCGACCGGGGCCGGAAGGCCCTCGGTCGGCTGCGGCGGGCGCTGTCGTGTTCCGGTGGCCTTCATGGGGGTTTCGTGCCGGGGCCGGTCTCGGCGCTCGTTCGGCATGCTGTAGCCGACCGCAAGCTGACGCTCCCGTTCGTCAACTTCTGCAACGTTCCTGATCTTCAAGCCGACGTGTCCCGGCTCCGCGAGCTCTGGGCCGTGCTTCGCGGGGAGGACTGGGCGGAGGACCCTGAGCTGGGGCGGGAGTAGCCGGGTTCCGGATCTGTCTCGGGCGATTGACCGCACCTCGATGTTCCCGTTAACATTGAGTCGTTTCAATCCATCGATTCACGGACAAGGCGGTCTTCCATGCAACGGAAGCGCACCACCCTCATCGCCGCGACCGGCGCGATCGGCCTCGCCGCCGCGGCGCTGGCGATCATCACGCCGGCCGCGCTCGCCGACCCCGGCAACGGCAACGGGAACGGGAACGGCAACGCGCGAGGTCACGACCGGCAGCAATGCGACATCGAAGCGCCCGCCGCGCTCGGCGGCGACCTCGGCGCCCACGACCCGGGCCTCTTCGCCCCCTGCACCGACGGCGACCCCTGGTACGTGTTCGCCACCGGCTGGGGCCCCCTCGGCGACGGCAACGTCACCATCCGCTCCTCCACCGACGAAGGCGCCACCTGGAACTACGTCGACACCGTGTGGGACGCCAAGCCCCAGTGGCTCAAGGACGCCGTCCCCGGCGTCGACAACATCTGGGCCCCCGAGATCTACTTCGACGAGGACCAGGACCGGTACTACCTGTACTACTCGGCCTCGACCTTCGGCAAGCAGCGCTCGGTCATCGGCGTCGCCACCAACGAAACCCTCGACCCCGCCGACGACGACTACGAGTGGGTCGACGAAGGCCAGGTCTGGGAGTCCAACCCCGGCGACCCGTACAACGCGATCGACCCGACCATCCTCGAGGCCGACGGCAAGCACTACATGGCGTACGGCTCCTGGTGGCAGGGCATCTACATGCTCGAGCTCGACTGGCCTTCGGGCAAGGCCGCGAACGGGGCGGCGCCGGTCCACATCGCCGGCCGCGGCGGCGCCGGCATCGAGGCGCCCGCGCTGACCGAGCACGACGGCTACTACTACCTCTTCACCTCATGGGACGTCTGCTGCGCGGGCGCCGACTCGACCTACAACATCCGCGTCGGACGCTCCACCTCCCCGACCGGGCCGTTCGTGGACGCGAACGGCGTCGCCCTCACCGACGGCGGCGGCACCCTGGTGCTCGGCGCCCACGGCGACTACGTCGCGACCGGCGGACAGTCGATCTCCAACGGCCTCATGGCGTACCACTCCTACCACCAGGACGGCCACTTCGACCTCGGCATCGAGACGATCGAATGGAACGCCGAAGGCTGGCCGCTCCTGGACGGCGGCGAGGGCTAAGCGAACAGCCTCGACGGAGTCGGGGCTAGGAGCACAACCTCGACGGAGTCGAGGGCGGGGAGCAAGCCTGGACGCCGTCCAGGACCGACAGCCCTTGACCGGCAAGGAACAAGAACAAGACCGTGACGACCTCTCGGACCGCCCGGATCGGCCCGAGGACGACACGCACGACTGAAGACCGGTGGGCCCACTGCAAAGCGGGCCCACCGTGCATTTCACGAAGTCTCGGCGTTGTCAGCGTCGCGGCATGTCGTGCTTGAAGCGGTACGCCTTGCTGAGCGTGGCGGCGCAGGCGGCGAGCACGGCCGAGAAGACCGGGCCGGTGACCTTCGAGTCGAGTGGGGCACTGTCAGCGTCGCCGGGTGTCGCGCTTGAAGCGGTACGCCTTGCCGAGCGTCGCGGCGCCCGCGATGAGCACCGCCGAGAAGACCGGGCCCGTGAACTTCGGGTCGAGCGGGGCATCGACGGCCGACAGGATGATCGCGAGCAGGATCGGCACGACCAGCAGCCCGATGCCGGCCAGGACGAGCTGTCGGTGCTGGGCCTCCTCCTCCGCGGTCAGGCCCGAGGGGCCTACCGGTCCGGGCGCGTACGGGTGCGGATTCGACTGCAGCCCTTGCGGGTGCGCGCCCGGCTGCACACCCGGCTGCGGGTGCTGCGGCGGGACGCCAGGCTGCGGGTGCGGCTGACGGGGATCGGGCTGGTACGTCATTGCTGGCGCTCCGTTCGCGTCGGGGGGTTCGTTCGGAACACCCTCGCCACGCCCGTCACGGCTCGGTCATGAGTCCGTCCCCGAACCGGCACGGGCCGCGACCCCGAAGGGTCGCGGCCCGCCGCTTCGCCGTGCGATCAGGCGTAAGGATCGTCGTCGATGGCGCGGATGCCCCAGATCTCCTCGTCCTCCTCGAGCCAGTCGCGGTGCTCGCCTTCGGCCTGCTGCTCGCCGCCCATGCCGCGTCCGCCGCCGGCACCGCCGCCCATCATGCCGCCCATGCCGCCGCCGCCGCGGCCACCGCCTGCGGCTCCGCCCCCCGAACCGCCGCCTTCCAGAGTGGAGGTCCCAGGGCCGACCGGGAACGAGCCGCCGCTGCCGAGCGTCGACCCGCCGCTGGCGAGACCACCGCTCGTCCCGCCGGGCGGCACCAGGCCGCCGCCACCGCCGCCCGCACCGCCGCCGGCGGCGTCAGGCGAAGGCGGCACACTGCCGGGCACGAAGCCGCCCGAGCCCGCGTCCAGGCCCCCGTAGTCGTCTCCGAGCATGTCGGAGGCCTCCCGGAACGTCGACGGGTTCGACGGCTTGGCCTCCGGCGCGAACGTCCCCGCCGACTCCTCGGCGTTCTCCCACCGGTTGATGACGTCCTCGTTCGCGATCCGCGCCCGCGACTCGTAGTCGTCCAGACCAGCGCTCATGTCGCTGCTCATCTCGTTGTTCGCGTCGGCCTGCGCCCACGCCGCGCACTGTTCCGGGGTGGGCGGCGGCTTGTCGTTCTTGAACTTGTTCATGTAGTACTCGGTCTGCGCCTCGACATAGTTCGAGACCTCGCGCAGGTAGTCCTTGTCGAACCCGCCGAGCTCCAGCAGCGAGCCGACGAGCCCGCCCGAGTGCCCGCACCCGTTCGTCACGTCGCACAGCCCGCTGCGGAACGGCGGGCGCACATGCACGTACGGATCGGTGTACATCGACTCGAGGTCCGAGATCCAGTACAGCGGCGCGGGATACGGCAGCTCCCCCGAGGAGCCGCCCTGCAGGCCGTAGAACTCGTCGGCCTTCTGCTCCAGCAGCCCCACCGCGCCGGAGGAAAGGTCGCCGATGTCGTCGCAGATCGACGCGCAGTTGGACATCACCACCTCCACCTGCTCGGCGAACGCGTCGAAGTCGTCGCCCTGCCAGTGCTCGGAGAGGCTTCGCAGGCCCGCCTTGAGGGTCGGGGCGATCCCGCTGGTCGGGTCGGTGTCGAACCCGTCCTTGAACGCCTGCCAGTGCGTGCTGATCGCCCTGAGCGCGTAAGTGTCCGGGTTGTCGGGGCGCACTTGGGACACCAGCGACTGGATGGCGTCCTGGCCGGGAGCGGCCGTGCCGGTGGTGACGACGGTGAGGTTGCTGACCTGCCCTACCTCGGGGATGGCGGAGACCAGTTTGATCCAGGCGGCCTCGGCGGGGTTCTCGGTGTTCTGGCAGGTCGCGTGCGAGCAGGGGGCGCCGGAGAGGAACAGGGCCTGGGCGTCCATGCGCTGGTACTCGAAGTCGGCCGAGTTGTCGGGGGCCTGGCCGTCCCATTCTTCGCGCTCGTAGGTCTGACGGCCCTGGTGGTCCTTGTCCTCGTCTTCTTCCTCTTTCTTGCCGTCGTCCTCGTCCGTTTCCTCGTCTTCGTCTTCGTCGTCGTCGTCCTCGTCGTCATCGGAGTCGTCGTCGGGGTCGTCGTCTTCGGAGTCGTCGTCCTGCTCGTCGGCGTCGTCATCTTCGTCGCCTTCGGCGTCGTCGTCCTCGCCGGCGTCCTCGTCGTCCGAGTCCGCATCCGGGTCCTCCTCCGAGCCCTCGGCGGGTTCGTCGTCATCCGCGTCGGGGTCGGCAGGGGTGTCGACGGGTTCCTCGTCCGGGTCCGGTTCGACGGCGCGGTCGGGGTCGAGTTCGTCGTCGTAGTTCGGCTCCTCGCCGAGGTCCGGGTCCTGCGGCTCGTCCTGCGGCTGGTTCTGGTTCTGCTGCTGGGTGTCTGACATGGCGATCAGTCCCTACCGCGTGACATCTGGACGGCGGAGGTCTCGTCGTCCTCGACGGCCCGCTCGGCGACACCGTCGAGCGTGGCGATGATGCCGGTCAAGTCCGCCCGCAGGTCCTGGAGGTTGGTCCAGGTCTGCCGGTGGAACTCGCGGTAGGCGTCGCGCGCGGTCAGGGCGCCGTCGAGCAGCCCGAACCCGGGTTCGACGCCCAGTTCGTTGCCGTTGCGCAACTGATCGATGAGGGTTTCGAGGTAGTCCAAGCGGCCCTGGGCGACCTCGCGGAACACCGCGAGGGCTTCGGGGTCGACGGAGCGATCGGACACGGGGTCACACTCCAAGAGGGAAGGTTAGGTCCAAAGCGAACTCAATTCTAACCACCGAGAGCAATAGCATGGGTACGTAGAGTTGCGGCATTTGTCCCGATAGGACCATTCTCTCGCCCCATTGATAATGGTAAGTTTTCCTTATTCGATTGCATTTTTCTTTCCGTGTCTCGACTCAGGAATCACTGATTCACCAGAGAGCGCAATCGCAACTCTGTCAACTTTGGACACAACGAAATGAGCGGGCCCGCTCAGCGGACCCGCTCGAAAGTCACTCGTCAGTGGAAGCCGGGAATCAGGCGTCGACCCGCTTGGGGGCGGGCTCGGACTCGCGGAGGTTCTCCGGCGGCGGGGCCACGAACTTGTAGCCGACCTGCCGCACGGTGCCGATCATCGACTCGTACTCGCTGCCGAGCTTCGCGCGCAGGCGCCGCACGTGGACGTCGACGGTGCGGGTGCCGCCGAAGTAGTCGTAGCCCCACACCTCCCGCAGCAGCTGCTCGCGGGTGAAGACGCGGCCGGGGTGCTGGGCCAGGAAGCGCAGCAGCTCGAACTCCTTGTAGGTGAGGTCGAGCGGCGTGCCTTTGAGCTTGGCGGCGTACGTGTCCGGGTCGACCGTGAGGTCACCGGCGCGGATCACGGCCGGGCCGGCGGCGGTGGCCGCGTTCGGCTTGCCGGTGGCCAGGCGCAGGCGCGCTTCGACTTCGGCGGGGCCGGAGGAGGCGAGCAGGAAGTCGTCAACACCCCAGTCGGCCTGCAGCGCGGCCAGGCCGGCCTCGGTGACGATGGCGTACAGCGGCACGGTCAGTCCGGTGGCCTGGAGAACGCGGCAGGTGGCGCGGGCGTCAGCGAGGTCCGATCTGGCGTCGACCATGACCGCGTCGGGGCTCGGGCCGCTCAGCAGCGCCCGTACGTCCCGGCCGGCGTAGCGCGCACGATGGGGCAGCAGTTCCAGCGAGGGCAGGATCGACTCAGGGGACTCCGGAACGGGGTTGGAAGTGAGGATAAGGATTTCCACAGCAGTCCTCCGCTGGTTGGTGAGCACACGCGACTATCGCTCTTCCCGGCGTCGGCGGCGGGCGGGCTTACATGCGGTAGGTGGAGTCCTGGACAAGTGTAAACGGTCACCAGTCAAAAGACCAGCGTCACCACGGCGAAACCTCACCATGCGGGATGCCTCTGCGGTAGGTCTTCGACAAGCCGCGTTCACCGGATCGATACGAAGCGGTCACGAACGCGACCTGCGCCGTTGGCCCGCATCCGGATCCGGGGCCCGATCGCGACCGGGGCCCGACCGGGCTCCGAGCACCTCCCCCAACTGTCCACATGATGGGACGATGCGGCACCGGGGGCGGACCGTGGCCCGGCGGCGTCCCGCCCGACGCCCGAGGCCGCGCCGGACGTGCGCCACCCGCTCCTTCCGTGCGGGTGGGCGACGGTCCGGCACCGGATCCGCCCGACCGGACGCGGCGTCACGCAACGTGCCCGACGACCGTCCGCAAGGGTGACTCATGGCCAAGGTAGCGAGCCGGGATTTCCTGCTGCCGTAGGCTGTGGACGTGTCGTACAGCCGACCCGACGAGACCTGGGGCTACGAGCCTCCCGAGGCGCCCGGCGCCGCCGAGGGCGCCGCCTGGGGCGACGCCTACGCCGGAACCGCCGACGCCGCGGACGAGCGCGGGGGGCCGGCCTACCCCGGGCCCGACGCCCCGCCCAGCCGCTCCGAGCGCCGCCGCGCGGCCGCCCGCTCCGGCGAGACCCCCTCGGGGAGCACCGGCGCCTACCGGACCACCGGCCCCGGCGGCGCCGAGGACCACACCCTCCCGCCGCCCAGCCCCGCCCTCCTGCACCGCCTCCCCGCCGTCGCGGCCACCATCGTCATCAGCGCCGGTCTCGTGCTCGGCGCCCAGATGGAGCGCCCCGTCTACGCCGCCGGGATCGCGGTCCTCCAACTCGCCATGGTCGGCCTCGTGACCTGGGTGCGCCGGATCGAGGGCGCCTGGGTGCCGCTCGCCGTCGCCGCGCTGCTCGCGATCGCCGCCGATGCGGCCGCCGTCGTCTGGACGCCCGTCTCGCTCGTGCCGATCACGGTGCTCCTCGCGCTGGCGTTCGGCGTCGCCGTCGCCGCGCAGCTCGTGCGCCGCACCCACGTCGGCGTCACCGAGAACCTCGGGTTCACGATGCTGCTCGGCCTCGCCGTCTGCGGCTACGCCTGCTACATCGCGCTCTCGCGGCTCGGTTCGGCCCCGCCCGCCATGTACTCGGCCGTCGTCGCGGCCGGCACGGCGATCCTCGCCGCGCGGGCCGTCGACCTCGTCATGCCCGATCCGCGCATCAACCGGCAGGTGACCCGGGGCGCGTTCGGCATCGTCATCGGCACCATGTGCGGCACCGCCTCCGCCGCGTACGCCGGGCTCGTCATCGAGGGCCCCGACCCCACGCACGCCGCCGTCGGCGGGCTCCTCATCGCGCTCACCGCGGTCCTCGCCGACCTCGCGTGCGGGTACATGTCCGCCTCGCGGCGCATCGACGGCGCGGGCACCGCCCCGAACCCGGTGGTCAGCGCCGCCGGACCGCTCCTGGCGTTCGCCATCACCGGCCCCGTCGTGTACCTCTTGAGCGCCTATTACATGATCGACTGACACATTCCGTCCGTCGACCGCCCTTTGGCGCACCCCGCCGGGCACACCGCTGCACAGGAGACCCTCTGGTGAAGATCCTCCGCCGCCTGCTCATCACCCTCGTCATCGTCGCCGCGGTCGTCGCGCTCGGCGACCGGGTCGCGAACGCGCTGGTCGAACGCCGCATCGCCGACGAGGTGGCGAGCACCGCCGCCGCGAACGGCGCCTACTCCGACCAGGAACCCGACGTGAAGATCCACGGCTGGCCGTTCCTCACCCAGGCCTGGACCGGCGAGTTCGAGCAGATCGACATCACGCTCCGGGACGTCGGCTCGAACGGCCTCACCTTCCCGTCCCTGGAGATGGTCGCGCACGACGTGGACGCCGACTGGCGCGAGCTGCGCAACGGCGGCGACGCCGTCGCGAGCACCCTCGACGTGACCGGCTCCGTCTCGGTCGACTCGATCGAGGCGATCGTGGCCGAGCAGACCGGCTTCGACCTCCAGGTCGACGCGGACGGCACGGCCTCCCTGACCGGCTCGCGCGAGTTCCTCGGCGTCCAGGTCGACCTCGAGGCCACCGGCGACTTCGAGTTCGCCGACAACACGCTCACCTTCACGCCCGACGCGGTCGAGTCCCTCACCGAGGGCCTGCCGCCGCAGGTGCAGCCGCTCGTCGACCAGGCCGCCGGCGAGTTCGCCTCCACCGTGGAACTGCCCGAACTGCCATATGGGATCCAACTGTCGGAGATCCGATTCGACGGCGACGTCGTCACGATCTCGGGCAACGCCCGGGACGTCGTCCTCACCTGATCCACCTGCGCTTTCACTGCCCGCCCGCCGCCAGCGCGGGCGGGCACCGGGCGGCACCGGCCCGTAGCTCTGGGTCTTCGTCACAGTCCGCATCGCGAGAACGGGTATGGATTCGGCCCGGGAAGTCTGCTAGCGTTCCAGCCATGCGCAAGCCGATGCTCACCAAGCGGCGCGCGATCGACTACTGCATGATCGCGACCACGCTCTGTCGAATGCCCTAGGCGACTCGCCAGGCCCCAAGAGGCCCGACGGCGGTCGCCGCATTGCGGCCCAGCGTGCGCGAACTTCAGAGCAAGGCTTACGACTCACCACAAACCCAAGGCCCGCTTGCGACAAGCGGTACTGCTCGGGTGTGACGTCAATCGGCTCGAATCCCGGACCATCTGTCCAGGACGAACCCTGCTCAGCTGCGAACAGCAGCGTTCCGCCCCCGCTTCGCACCACGTACTGGGCTCGCTCTCTGACCTAAGAACCCAAGTTTCATTTACGTTCAGGAGAGAACAAGCCATGGCTCGTGAAGACGTGCTGGTCACCGCCGATTGGGCGGAAGAGAACCTCGACACCCCCGGAGTCGTGTTCGTCGAGGTCGACGAAGACGCCTCCGCCTACGACTACGGCCACATCAAGGGCGCGGTGAAGATCGACTGGAAGGACGACCTCCAGGACCCGATCCGCCGCGACTTCGTCAACCAGGAGCAGTTCTCGCAACTCCTTTCCGAGCGCGGGATCTCGAACGACGACACCGTCGTCCTCTACGGCGGCAACAACAACTGGTTCGCCGCCTACGCGTACTGGTACTTCAAGCTGTACGGCCACGAGGACGTCAAGCTCCTCGACGGCGGCCGCAAGAAGTGGGAGCTCGACGCCCGCGACGTGACCGCCGAGATCGTCAAGCGCGAACCCACCAACTACGTCGCCAAGCCCCTCAACTGGGACCTGCGCGCCAAGCGCGACGAGGTCGAGGCCGCCATCGGCGTCAAGAACCTCATCGACGTGCGCTCCCCCGACGAGTACGCCGGCCGCCTCCTGGCCCCGGCCCACCTCCCGCAGGAGCAGTCCCAGCGCGCCGGCCACATCCCCACCGCGCTCAGCGTGCCGTGGAGCAAGGCCGCGAACGAGGACGGGACCTTCAAGTCCGAGGCCGAGCTGCGCGAGCTCTACGTCGGCGACGCCGGCCTGGACGAGTCCAAGTCGACGATCGCGTACTGCCGCATCGGCGAGCGCTCCAGCCACACCTGGTTCGCGCTCCGCGAGCTCCTCGGCTACGAGGACGTGAAGAACTACGACGGCTCCTGGACCGAGTACGGCTCCCTGGTCGGCGTCCCGATCGCGCTCGGCGACGAGCCCGGCACCAAGTAACACCGGCGACGGTAGGAAAGGAATACCAATGTCTGACAGCTGCGCTGCACCCGACCAGGACGCGGCCCTGCCGGCGTCGGTCGACATCGAGAAGGAGACCGTGCTCACGGGCACGGTCGTGAACGACGAGGGCGAACTCGTGCAGGGCGCCTACGTGCGTCTGCTCGACGGCTCCGGCGAGTTCACGGCCGAGGTCGTGACCGGTGAGGGCGGGCAGTTCCGCTTCTTCGCCGCCCCCGGCAAGTGGACGCTGCGCGCGCTCTCGCGCTACGGCGACGCCACCGGCGAGGTCGAGGCCGACCGCGGTCTGAACGAGACCAAGCTGGCCGTGAGCCGCTAGTCGATCACGAGTATCGAGACCGACCGGGGCGATTCAGCTCGTATCCCAGTCTGAAAGGCGGGGCCGCACCAGCGGCCCCGCCTTTTGCATGCCGCCGAACGATAAGGGACCGGCCGCATCTGCGGCCGGTCCCTTGTGTTTCGGGGTCGTTCTAGCTCACCTGGTAGGAGCTGGCGCGGTTCGCCCAGCCGCCCGAGGCGGTGTTGAGGTTGGCGAGGGCGTCGATCCAGGTCGACGAGGTGCCGGTGGCGGAGTCGTTGTCGAAGAGCTTGACGTCGCAGGAGTTGTAGGTGCGCACCGAGCTGGCCTTGTTGGTGAAGGACCCCATGTGGGTGATCGTGAACTCGACCGGGGAGTACGCGGACGAGCAGGTGTGGGAGCCCGGCACGGTCAGGGTGTGGGTGCCGGTGGAGGTCCCGTAGTTGGTGTCGCCGTACATCCGCAGCAGGACCGTGTCCGCCTGGAGGCCGACCGAGCTCGCGGCGAGGGCCGCCTCCGGCGAGTCGGCGCACGTGAGGTCTTCGCGAACGAGGTTGTAGACGCAGTGGTCGCCGGTGGTGTCGGCCTGCGCGGCGCCGGGAGCGAGGAGCAGCGCGACCGCAGCGAGGGCGAGCACCGCGGCGGCCTTGGCGCGCCGATGGAGCGGGAAGTCTTGCCGTTTGCGTTCAGACATGACGGAACCGTAAGCGCCGCAATGCATATGGAACCCGTTTCAGGTCGTATACGCGGCGTATACGCGGCGGGCCCGGCCGCATGTGCGGCCGGGCCTCATCGGTATCGGTGTCGGTCTAGCTGACCTGGAAGGAGCTGGCGCGGTTCGACCAGCCGCCCGAGGCGGTGTTGAGGTTGGCGAGGGCGTCGATCCAGGTCGACGAGGTGCCGGTCGCATCGGCGCTGTCGAACAGCTTGACGTCGCACTGGTGGTAGGTGCGCGCGGAGCTGGCGCGGTTGCTCCAGCCCGCGGAGGAGAGGTTGACGACGGTGAACTCGACCGGGGTGTACGCCGCGGTGCAGTTGTAGGTGCCGTCCACGGTCAGTGTGAACGTGCCGTTGGCGGTGCCGTAGTCGACCTGGTCGTAGAGGCGCACCAGGGTGCTGGTGGCCTGGATGCCGACGTCTCCGGCGTCGGCCGCGTCGGCGGCTAGGGCCGCTTCGGGGGTCTCGGAGCAGGTGAGCTCGTCGCGGGTGAGGTTGTAGACGCAGTGATCGCCGGTGGTCTCGGCCTGCGCGGCGGAGGGGGCGAGGACCAGCGCGCCGGCGGCGGCCGTGAAGGAGAGCGCCAAGGCGACCAAGGCGCGCTTGCGGTCGGGGGATCCGGAGTGCTTCTCGATGCGTTTGACCATGACCGAACCGTATGTGGCGCAGTGGATATGAAAGCAACTTCAGATCGCATACGCCGCGTATAAGATGGAGCGACCCCTCGTCGCGAACACTTGTGCACCCCGCCGGCCGGAGGAGTCCCGTATGGAGTTCCGGATGCTCGGACCACTTGAAGTGCTCATCGACGGGGTTCCCGTCCATCTGGGAGGCAGCCGCCAGCAGACGGTGCTCGGGGTGCTGCTCGCGAACGCGGGCCGCCCGCTGCCGCGGCGGCGGCTGGGCAGCCTGGTGTGGAACGACCCGCCGCCTTCGGCCGGACCGAACCTGCGCACCTATCTGCGCCGTCTGCGGTCGGCACTGACCGATCCGCTCTCACTCGAGTCGCGGGTGGTGGCGGACCGGCGGCAGGTCACGTTGCGGACCGAGCCCGGGGAGCTCGACCTGGAGGTGTTCGACAGCTTGTGCCGCAGCGCGGATCGGGCGCGGGAGGCGGGCGATGCGGCGGGGGCGGTCGCGGTGTACGACCGGGCGCTGCGGCTGTGGCGCGGGAATCCCTTGGAGGGCGTCGACGTCGACAACCCGCTCTACGCCACCGCCGTCGAGCTCACCGAGCGGCGCTACGCAGTGGAGTCGCGGCGGTGGGGGCTGCTCGTCGAATCCGGCGATTTCGGAGCGGCGATCGGCGAACTTCGCGCGGCGATGGTCGCGAACCCGTTCCGCGAACGGCTCGCGGAGCTGCTGATGGTCGCGCTGTACAAGGACCACCGGCGGTGGGAGGCCTTGCAGGTCTTCGCCGAGACGCGGGATCTCATGGTCGACTCGCTCGGCTTGGAGCCGGGCCCGGAGCTCAGGCGCGCGCACCGGCGCATCCTGGACGACGACCTGGCACCTTAGGATGCGGCCCTCACGGTCGCGTGCCGTTCGGATTGCCGTGCGGTCCAGGCGTCGCCGGTCTGCCCCGGCGCATCGGTCCGGGGACGGCCACGGCGCCGTGGCGGCTCCGTGGGGTGCGCTTCGGCTTACCCGGTCGGGGGGGCGCGCCCCCCCCCCGGCCGCGGCGTTAGCCGTTCATGTCCTTGTAGCGGGCCGTCTTGGTGGCCGGGTCGTAGAAGCCCGCCGGGGTCCGGAGGGCGACGTTGATGCGGTTCCAGGCGTTGATCTGGGCGCACATGGCGACCAGGGCGGCAATCTGCTCGTCGTCGTAGTGCTTGCGCACCTGCTCCCAGGTCTCGTCGGTCACGCCGTGCGGGTTGTCCGCGAGGCGGGCCGACTCCTCGGCCAGGGCGAGCGCGGCGCGCTCGGGCTCGGTGAAGGCGGGGGCTTCGCGCCAGACGGTGACCAGGTTGAGCCGCTCGGGGTCCTCGCCGGCGTGCACGGCGTCCTTGTAGTGCATGTCCACACAGAAGCCGCATCCGTTGATCTGGCTGACCCGGAGCTTGAGCAGTTCCATGGTGGCGAACGGGACCGGGCCGGTGTGGAAGAGCTTCTCGTTGGCGAGCATGTGCTTGTAGTACTGCTTGGCGAACTCGGTCTCGGTGAAGGCGAGTCGGGGTTCCATGGTGTTTCCTTCCTACTGTTCGGCCTGTGTGGTGCGCAGGCCGGCGAACTTCTGCGGGTTGCGGAGGTAGTCGACGGTGACGATGCGGCCGTGCTCGATGCCGAGGGCGATGACGCCGTCGACGATGCCGCCGGACACTGTGATGAGGGCGGGGCTGCCGTTGATGACGATCGGGCGGTGGGCGCGGTCGGCGTACTTGTGCGTGACGCCGACGAGGAAGCGGGCGACCTTGTCGGCGCCGCGGACCGGGTTGCGGGCGGCCCTGACGAGGCCGCCGCCGTCGGTGGTGAGGACCGCGTCCGGGTCGAGGAGACCGAGCAGTCCGTCGAGGTCGCCGGAGCGGGTGGCCTGCGAGAAGGCGTCGACGACCGCGCGGTGCGCCTCGGGGTCGACGTCGAAGCGGGGCTTGCGCTCCTCGACGTGCTCGCGGGCGCGGCTGGCGAGTTTGCGGCAGGCCGCGGGGCTGCGGCCCAGGGCCGCGCCGACTTCCTCGAAGGTGAGGCCGAAGACGTCGTGGAGGACGAACGCGGCGCGCTCGGCCGGGCTCAGGGTCTCCAGGACCACGAGCATCGCCCAGGACATCGAATCGGCGAGGCTCACCGAATCGGCCGGGTCCGGCGCGGTCTCGACCGGTTCGGGGAGCCAGGGCCCCACGTAGGCCTCACGGCGGGTGCGGGCCGCGCGGAGCACGTCGAGGGCCAGGCGGGAGGTGGTGGTGACGAGCCAGCCGGTGAGGTCTTCGATCTCCTCGATCTCGGTGCGCTGGAGGCGGATCCAGGCGTCCTGGACGACGTCTTCGGCTTCGGCGACCGAGCCGAGGAGGCCGTAGGCGACGCCGAAGAGGCGCGGGCGGAGTGCTTCGAACTGCGCGAGCGCGCGGCTCGCGGGAGGCGCCTCGGCGGGTGCCTCGGTGGGGTGCGCTTCCGGTCGGTTCATGCGAGGAGGACGGGACATGGTTCAAGAGTGTGACATCGGATCGCAGATTGTGATCGGCATCTCACCGAAGGCGTAGGGCAGACTTGTCCCGTGTTCTCGAACCTCTCGGAGCGGTGGCGGCGCCGCCTGCGCATCGCGGTCGTCGTGTGGGCGGTGCTGCTCGTCGCGGTCGCCTTCGCGGGCTCGCGCGCGACCGTGCGCGAGCAGGTCGACGCGGCCGGAGCCCGCGAGCTGCTCGACGCCGCGGTCGGCGAGGCGGCGGCGGTCTTCACCGGCGCGGCGGTCCTCGCGGTGGGCCCGCTGACCTGGGAGGCGTGCGACGTGACGCCGGTGCGCCAGGGCCTGTCGCTCGAACGGACCCTCCAGGTCTCGGGCGCCACGGTCGAGCACGTGGAGGCGCTGGCGGCACGGTTCGCCCTGCGCTCCTTGACCAGTGATCCCGACGGCGCCTCGTGGTCGGGCACGACCCAGGATTTCATCGGCGTGCGCGTCAACGCGCCCGCCGCCGACCCCCCGGGCGACCGCTGGGCCGAACCCGTGGCAGTGCAAGCGATCAGCGGCTGCAGGCCACTGGAGGCGCCCCTCGGGTCGTTCACGCCCGAGCCCCCGGCCGAAGCGACCGACGCCTGGGACTACGGCTCGATCGACTGCCCCGGCGGCGAGACCCTCACCAGCTGGACCGAGCAGGTCGACGCCCAGCCCATGCGCGTCCACGAGACCACCGGCGGCTGCACCTGAGCCCCACCGCTGCTCGGCCCTGCCCGCTCACTTGTCGATGTCGCCGACCACGAAGAACATCGAGCCGAGGATCGCGATCATGTCCGGGATCAGGCAGCCGGTCATCAGCGTCGCCAGCGCCTGCACGTTCGCGTAGGACGCGGTGCGCAGCTTCAGCCGCCAAGGCGTCTTCTCGCCCCGGCTCACCAGGTAGTACCCGTTGGCGCCCAAGGGGTTCTCGGTCCACACGTACGTCTCGCCCGCGGGCGGCTTGAAGATCTTCGGCTGCTTCGAGTGCACCGGCCCGCCGGTGAGCGACGCCTGCTCAAGGCATTGGCGCGCAAGTGAGATCGAGACGGCGACCTGGTCGAGCAGGCAGATGAAGCGCGCGTAGCAGTCGCCCTCGGTGCGCAGCACGACCGGGACGTCGAGCTGGTCGTACGCCAGGTACGGCTCGTCGCGGCGCAGGTCGAAGTCGAGGCCGCTGGCGCGCGCGACCGGGCCGGTCACGCCGTAGGCGGCGGCCGCGGCGGGGTCGAGCACGCCGACGCCTTTGGTGCGGGCCGCGAAGATCTCGTTGTGACGCAGGAGCTTGTCGAGCCGGACCATGCCGTGCTCGACCTCGTCGAGGGCGCGGTGCGCGCGTCCCTCCCAGCCTGAGGGGACGTCGGCTTTGAGGCCGCCGACGCAGTTGTACATGTAGTGGATGCGTCCGCCGCTGGCCTCCTCGAAGACCTCCTGGAGGCGTTCGCGTTCGGTGAAGGCGTAGAACATCGGGGTGATCGCGCCGATTTCGAGCGGGTACGAGCCGAGGAACATGAGGTGGTTGAGCACTCGGTTCATCTCGGCGAGGGCCATGCGCAGCCAGGTGGCGCGTTCGGGGACTTCGATGCCGGCGAGGCGTTCGGCGGCGAGGGCGACGCCGAGTTCGGAGGAGAACGCGGAGAGCCAGTCGTGGCGGTTGGCGAGGAGCATGATCTGGCGGAAGTCGCGCACTTCGTAGAGTTTCTCGGCGCCGCGGTGCATGTACCCGATGATCGGTTCGCATTCGGTGACGCGTTCGCCGTCGACGCGCAGCCGCAGTCGCAGCACGCCGTGGGTGGACGGGTGCTGCGGGCCGATGTTGAGCACCATGTCGGTGGTCTCGGTGCCGGCGCCGACGCCGACGATCAGTTGCTCCCGTTCGCTCACGGTCCCATCGTCGCAGCTTCCGGGCGATCGGGGAAGGGTCTGCCGCGGTGGAGCCGGCGAGTCGTGCGGGAGGATGGGGGCGAGGAGCGCGGCGGGGAGGTTTCCCTGGCGTGGGTTGCGGGGTGCTGGCATCCTTGAGGAGCATCCGACTATGGAGGTGTCGCCGAATGGACCGCGATCAGATGCGTGCGTCAGAGTCCGACCGGCAGGTCGTGATGGAGCGGCTGCGGGAGGCGGTCGAGGAGGGCCGCCTCGACGTGCTCGAGTACCAGGAGCGCGTGGACGCCGCCATGCAGGCGAAGGTCTATTCCGAGCTGGACATCCTGTTGTCTGACCTGCAGCAGCTGCCGCCCCCTGGGTTCGCGGAGGCCGGGCTGGAGCCGACCGCGGTCATGCCCGCGCAGCCGTTGTCGAAGGTCAATCAGCAGTTGCGCGACAGTGCGGACGCGGGCTCGCAGAAGTGGAAGATCGTCGGCGTCTCGGCCGCCGTCGCGGTGGTGCTGGCGCTGATCCTGATCGCGATCAATCCGCATATCTTCCTGTACATCGCGATCGGCGTCCTCGTGATCCTGGTCCTGTTCGTCGTCGCCGCCGTCGCTGGGCTCTTCTGACCGCGGCGTCCTCCCCGAAGCGCGGTGCGCCCGCAGCGACCGGCGACGAGCCGTGGTGGGACACCGACCCTTGGTACGCTTACCCGCTCGAAATCACCTCATCCCGGCGAGCGCCCCGATCCCCTGTGAGGAAGCACCGTGACCGACAGCGACGCTTTTCTGAAGGCCTGGGAGCCTGACAACACCATCCCGTACCCGCGGCGGCACTGGATGGAGGAGTTCGCCGCGCCCGCAGCGACCTACCCGGCGGTGGACTTCCTGCCGCTCGACATGTCCGCGGTCTTCACCGCGTACCTCGAAGGCGCGCAGTTCGACCTGTACAGCCTGATCAACCTGGAGATGGGCCCTGACGGGACGCTCGCGCTGGCCGTGATCGGCGCGGTCCCCGAGGAGCGGGACGACATGCTGTTCTGCCTCGACACCGACAACGGGCAGGTCCTGCTCCTGGGCGTCGGGGACGGGACGCTGGAGCTGGTGAACTCGACGTTCAAGGCGTTCGCCGAGTTCCTGTACCACTTCGCGCTCTTCATCGACGCGGACACGGGCGGCCTGGGCCGCGCCAAGCGAGCGAAGGCCTTGCGCGCCACGATGAACGCCATCGACCCGGCGGCGCTCGAGGACCGCGAGTCGTGGTGGAACGTCGCCCTCATCCAGCTGGGCTCGAAGCGCTGACCTGCGGGCCGGCGCTCTGGCCGCCCTCCTGAACGGTCAGGCGGGCAGGACTGCCACGCCGGTGCGTCCGCCGTCGGCGTCGATCACCGTGCCGTGGATGAACGCCGCCTCGTCGGACTCCCTCGAGCCGTGGCCGGCATGGCGCGACGCGGTGGCGGCCCGGTACCGCGCGCAGAGGGTCGATCTGCCCGCTCGGGGCCTGCCGAGCCAGGTGAACACGGCAGGAGACCTTCGCAGGACGGCGCGCTTCGTTCCGGTATGACCGGTCGCCGAACCGGGTACCCCTTCGATTCGAAGCAGAGGGGGAGACATGTCTGAACGACACACGGCTCACGACGGCGACCGCACCCGCGACGGTGGCGGGGACGCGGAGGACTACCGGGGCGAGCACTTCGGCCTGACCCCTGAGGAGGAGCGCCGGGGCACTCCGCTTCAGCAGGAGATCGGCGGGGACGAGCCGCAGATCGCGGGCGATCAGGACAATCCAGTGCCGGACCGCCCCGTGCCGGGCGAGCCGAACAGGCCCGACCCTGCCCAGCCGATCCCAGATCCGAACATGCCCGACCCCATGCGGCCGTATCCGGAGCCCGGTGATCCGACGCGGCCGTACCCGGACCCGAACCAGCCCGACCCGATGCGGCCCTACCCCGAGCCCGGCGATCCCGAACCGGGTCGGCCGCTGCCCGGCGGGCCGGTGACGCCGCATCCGCAGTAGGTGGAGAGTTCCGCGAAGATCGCGGCGACAGCGCCCGTATCGGCGGTGCGGGTGGAAGAGGCCGTGAGTCGACGGGCCGGCGGAGCGCAGCTCTGTACGGCCCGCTTTCTCTTGCCTGGTGGTCTATGCGTCTCGCGAGCTGCCCGGACAGGGCTGTCGGCCCGGCGTGATGTGATGGGCGAATGGCCAAGAACAAGAAACGGGCTCCTGATCCCCTGCGCTTTCTCGTGCTCGCCCGCACGCCCTCCGGGCACTACCCGCACCCTGTCGAAGTGGCGTTGTACCCGGACGGTGCGGACTCGATCACCGCGTTCTCGATCGGCCCGCATGTGGTGAACGCGGGCGGGCTGGTTCGCCTCTCGATCCTGATCGACGAGACGCGGGGCGAGCTGAATCCCTCCTTCAACATGGAATTCGATGCGGCAGAGCTGCACTGGCTGGTGCCGTTCCTGGTCCGCCTCCAAGCCGGGGAAGACGTGAAGGACGAAATCGTGGCCGCCTACCGGGACCTGCACGGTGCAGCGCCCGAGACGATGGAGATCGCCCGCCCGCGAAACTGGACGTCGTGATCCCCTGCGCCGCAGTGGTTCAGAGATCCGCGCCGATCCACTCCGGCGGGGCCGGGTCGGGATGGAACGCGACGAAGATCAGGTGGTCGTCACCCGGCCGCCGCGGATCGAACAGCACCTCCGAGAAAGCCGTGGTCGGTACTCCGGACCGGCCTCGGATGAAGCGGGTCACCCACCGTTCGACGCCGTGGGTGTCGGTGAACCGCACCGTGACCTCGGCGCCGACGATCGATCGCTGCCCCTGGTCGTTCGTCGCGGTGCGCAGCTCCACCCCGGTGACCGCGCCCGCGGTGCGGCGGCCCTCCATGAGCAGGCGGGAGCGGTCGGCGATCTGGCGCCGCAGGCTGCGGTAGTGGCTGATCGAATGGGCCACGACGAGACCGGCGATGACCACGGCGATCCCGGGCAGCCAGACATCCGCGTAGTAGGCGATCCATCCGAAGACGCTCCAGGCAGTGTCCTCATGGAACACCGGATCCAGCCTGATCCCGACTTCGAGCGGTTCCAGCCAGGTCGGCGCGTCCGCCACGACGGCGGCGGCGACCGCGCAGACCGCCAGGGCCGCCAGGATCCGTGGCTGCCGCTCCCCGCTCCGGTAGGTGTCGAGCAGCCACGACGCCGCAATGGAGCCGAAGAGGGTACCGGCCGTGCCGAGGGTCCAGAGGTACCCGAGCGTGCCGCCGCCCCAGAACGTCGGGAACGGCAGCCGGTCGTCGAAGACGCTGTCGATGATCGAGTGCCGCAACATGTCTGCGGTCGCCCCGATGGCGAGGCCGAGCAAGACGGCGCACCCGGTCATGACCGTTGCGACGACGACCGCCCAGGCGAGGAAGCGCCGATCCCCTGCCCGCTGCCGCCGCTTCGCGCGCCGCACGGCCGCTGGGTCCATTGTGCTCATCGCGGACCTCCTCGTGTTCCGCCGCCGTGCGGGCGGCCGGTGACGGCGCGACCCGCATTGCGGGGGCGCGTCCCCTGCCACGGTGAGCGGGGGCTTCGCCAGCATCGCGCGTCGCAACGGCCTACCGATCACAGCTTTCGCAGACCGGCCCGGACGAGCGGACGGGCCGACCTTGCGGTCGGCCCGTCCGGCATTCGGTCTTCGTCGGTCGCTGCGAGATCAGGCGGTGAGCTGGTCGAAGACCAGCGGCCACCAGGCCCCTGCC
>NZ_JAUEMJ010000013.1 GCF_030403505.1 Glycomyces tritici
TTTGAGTTTTAGCCTTGCGGCCGTACTCCCCAGGCGGGGCGCTTAATGCGTTAGCTACGGCACAGAATCAACCAACGTGACCCCACACCTAGCGCCCACCGTTTACAGCATGGACTACCAGGGTATCTAATCCTGTTCGCTCCCCACGCTTTCGCTCCTCAGCGTCAGAACAATCCCAGAGATCCGCCTTCGCCACCGGTGTTCCTCCACATATCTGCGCATTTCACCGCTACACGTAGAATTCCGATCTCCCCTAATTGCCTCAAGTCGACCCGTATCCACCGCAAAACCCCGGTTAAGCCGAGGCCTTTCACGGCGGACGCAATCAACCGCCTACGAGCCCTTTACGCCCAATAAATCCGGACAACGCTCGCGCCCTACGTCTTACCGCGGCTGCTGGCACGTAGTTAGCCGGCGCTTATTCAACCACTACCGTCAACCCCGCGAATACGGAGCCTTCGTGGTGGATAAAAGAGGTTTACAACCCGAAAGCCGTCATCCCTCACGCGGCGTCGCTGCATCAGGCTTTCGCCCATTGTGCAAAATTCCCCACTGCTGCCTCCCGTAGGAGTCTGGGCCGTATCTCAGTCCCAATGTGACCGACCGCCCTCTCAGGCCGGCTACCCGTCAAAGCCTTGGTGCGCCACTACCGCACCAACAAGCTGATAGGCCGCGGGCCCCTCCCCAACCGCAAAAACTTTCCACCTCGAACCATGCGGATCAAGGTCGTATCCGGTATTAGCCGCCGTTTCCAACGGTTATCCCAGAGATGGGGGCAGGTTACCCACGTGTTACTCACCCGTTCGCCACTCGAGTACCCGCAAGCGGGCCTTTCCGTTCGACTTGCATGTGTGAAGCACGCCGCCAGCGTTCGTCCTGAGCCAGGATCAAACTCTCCAACAAAAACCTGTTGCGCACTGACACCTCACGGCACCAGCGACTTTGGTATGTGTCGAAGCATGTCCTGACCGATTTTCTACGGGGCACCAAGCAAGTGCCCCAAGGAAAAGACAGTCAAAAACAGTACCAACCAGAAACCACCAGCACCTAGGCCAACAATTCCCGATCAGCCCGCACGCTGACCATCCAAACACCCTGTTGAGTTCTCAAACAACACGCACTAATCAGATCTGAAACTTCTTGGAAGTTCCTCTCCGACCGGAGCGGCTCCAGTAACTTACCAGACCGGTTTTCGGGCCGTTTTGGCCCCCCGATCGATTCGTTCGGAGTTTTACCCTTTTGGTTCCGGGTCAGGGCCTTTCGGCTTTCCTGTCCGTTTCCCCCTCGGGCAAAGACAAATTTACGGTACCTGGAAACGGGGTTCGCAAGGGGGGTGCGTGCTCGGCGCCACACCCTTGCGAACTCCACGTTTCCGCAGGTCAATCCGCAATCAGGGCTAGCGCTTGCGGCGTTTGCCCCTGGCTTCCTCTTCTTTCGCGACCCTTTCGAGCACCTCGGCGCGACGCTCCCTGCGCTCGGCGAGGCGTTCGTCGGCGCCCTTGCGGTCGCTGATCTCGAATCGGGCGTCGGTGCCGCGGGGCGCGACGGTCGCGACGATGTTCGGGTCGGTCGGCTGCCACTCGAACTCGTGGTCGGCGATGCGGACGAACGAGCCGGGCACCGCGCCTTCCTTCACGAGCGCGTCCTCCACGCCGATGGCGGCGAGCCGGTCGGCGAGGTAGCCCACCGCTTCCTCGTTCTCGAAGTTGGTCTGGCCGATCCAGCGCTCGGGCTTGCTGCCGGTCACGATGAACTCGACGTCACCCTCGTAGGCCGGCTTCACCCTCTTGACCTTGAAGCCGGAGTCGCCGATGGCGGCCGGACGGATAACGGTGCGGGTCGCCTCGACCGGCGGCTGCGCTTCGCGGTACTCGACCACTTCCTTGGCGAAGGCGAAGTTGAGCTCCTTCAGCCCTTCACGGCTGACGGCGCTGACCGCGTAGACGGGCCACCCGTACTTCTCGAGATCGCCGCGCACGTAGTCGGCGAGCTCGCGCCCGTCCGGAACGTCGATCTTGTTGAGGACGATGATGCGCGGCCGGTCGGCGAGGCCGCCGTACTCGGCGAGCTCGTGCTCCAGGGCGTCGATGTCGGAGACCGGGTCGCGGTCGGACTCGAGGCTGGCGCAGTCGACGACGTGCGCGAGCACCGCGCAGCGCTCGATGTGCCGCAGGAACTGGAGTCCGAGGCCCTTGCCGGCTGCGGCGCCCGGGATGAGGCCCGGGACGTCCGCGATCGTGTAGGTCGTCTCCCCCGCGGACACGACGCCGAGGTTCGGGGTCAGCGTCGTGAAGGGGTAGTCGGCGATCTTCGGCCGGGCGGCCGACATCGCGGCGATGAGCGAGGACTTGCCCGCGGAGGGGAAGCCGACGAGGCCGACGTCCGCCACGCTCTTGAGTTCGAGCACGATCGAGAGCTCGTCTCCGGGCTCGCCGAGTTCGGCGAATCCGGGGACCTTGCGCTTGGAGCTGACGAGGGCGCGGTTGCCGCGGCCGCCGCGGCCGCCGTGCGCCACGGTCACCTCGGCGTCGGCCCCGGTGAGGTCGGCGAGGATCTCACCCTCGGAGTAGATGACGGTGCCGTTGGGAACGGACACCCGGATGGACTCGCCGTTGGCGCCGTCCCGGTTGGATCCTGCGCCCTGCTTGCCATTGCCGCCCTGCAGGCGGGTCTGGAAGTGGAAGTCGAGCAGGGTGTGCACGTTCGGGTCTACGACGAAGACCACATCACCCCCGTGGCCGCCGTTGCCGCCGTCGGGTCCGCCGAGCGGCTTGAACTTCTCACGGTGGACCGACACACAGCCGTTGCCACCTTTACCGGCAATGACCTGGAGATTCACGCGGTCTACAAAACTTGTCACCGCCCAAGCGTAGCCACCTCGGGGACCCCGGGAGACGGAGCCTGCAGCACATGCTAAAGTTTCTCCTCGTGCGAGACACACGGGCGCGAAAGCGCGGTAGTGACTCAAACACCATGCGCCGCTAGCTCAACTGGCAGAGCAGCTGACTCTTAATCAGCGGGTTCGGGGTTCGAGTCCCTGGCGGCGCACCACACAAGAGGTCCTGGTCACAGGGCCTCTTTTTGGTTTCCCCGAAAGCGTGCGAAAAGGGGCCCGGCGGCCTGCGGCCGCCGGGCCCTGCTGCTTACGTGAAGTCGGCGAACAGCTCGCCGGACTGCTCGACGAGGTTCTCCATCGCGGCCTTGGCGGCGGCCTCGTCGATGTTCTCACCGTCCCACAGCGTTGCGGAGACGTAGACGACGAGACTGCCGACGGCGACGTTCATGTAGAGGGACTTCGTGCCACTGGTGGTGCTGGTGTAGTAGCTCCCGGCGTCGCCGTACGCGGTGTACTCGGTGTACTCGTAGTCGGAGTCGGTGCCGTAGTACTCGGCGTCCAGCTCGACCCAGTCCACTGCGCCCTCGGCGTCCTCGTAGTCGTTGATCCGCACGCTGAGCCCGGTCGCATTTTCGTTGTAGAAATTGCAGCTCAAGGAGCCGAGGCCGTTGGTGCTGGTCTCGGTCCGGGACGTCAGGTCCGGGTCGACCGCGCCGAACGCCTCCTCGAAGGCGGACATGTCGAAGGCGTCGCAGGCTTCCGACACCAGGCCCGAGGCCGGGGCGTTGCCGCCGTCGTCACCGCCGTCGTCACCGCCGTTGTCGCCGCCGTCGCCGCCTCCGTCGTCACCGCCGTTGTCGCCGCCCTCGGTGGCGCCTTCGCTCGAGTCGGTGCCGTCGCCGCCGCTGCCCTCGTTGTCGCTCGAGCCCTGCGTGCGCTGCACCACGAGGAGGATCACGGTCATGATGATGATGAGGACCGTCAGTACCGCCCCGCCGATCAGCCACAGGTTGTTCTGCTGTTGCGGCTGCGGGGACTGGCCGCCGTACTGCGGCGTCGGGTAGCCCGGCTGCGAGGGGTAGGTCATCTGGTCGGCTCCATAGGGATCGTTCGTGCGTCGACTTCACTCTAACGCCGCTCGTCCAGGCCTGTTCGCCCGGAGTTTGCCAGCGGGGGCGGCCTCCGGTGGGGCCCCGGTGCCTAGACTGGGCGCATATCCGACCCTTGCAACCTCGATTGGTCCATTATGGCGAATGTCTTCCACGTGCATCTCAACGAGCTGAACGAACTTCTGGTCGAGATGGCCCGCAGGGTCGGCGACGCGGTCGAGCAGGCCGGCGCGGCGCTGCTCGAGACGGACGTCGCCGCAGCCGAGGCTGTGGTGGCGGCGGACGACCAGGTGAACGCCCTGCAGTTCCAGGTGGATGACCGGATCGTGGAACTGATGACGCAGTACGACCCGGTGGCGACGGACCTGCGGTTCGTGCTGGGGGCCGTGCGGATCTCGGTGGACCTGGAGCGGATGGGCGACCTGGCGAAGCACGTGGCGAAGTCGGTGCTCCTGCGCGCGCCCGCACCGGTGATCCCCGATTCGCTGCGGGCGGACTTCGCGGCGATGGGCGCGGCGGCCGTGCACCTCTCGCAGAAGCTGGTGACGGTCCTCGAGGAGCGCGACCACCTGCAGGCCTCGCAGATGGGGCTCGACGACGACGAGCTCGACGCGATCCAGCAGCGCATCCACGACCAGTTGCCGACCCTGGGCTACGGGCCGCAGACGGCGGTGGACGTGGCGCTCCTGGCGCGGTTCTTCGAGCGCTTCGGCGACCATGCGGTCCGCATCTCGCATCAGGTGGTCTACCTCGTGACAGGGGATGTTCACCTGGACCGTTCATAACGGTCCGATCACAACCGGGGCGATACCCGGTAAAACCGCCTGTTCAGAGGGGTGTCCCCCACAGGTCTCTCTTCACTGTTGCGAATCGCGCTCAGTCGTTCACCTTGAGTTCAACTCCAAGTCAGCGGGTGAACACCGGGTCTGGCTTTGATGGTTGCGGACAGTGAAGCAGTAGCCCGGCCGAGCGCTGGGAGACGGAGTAGAGACCAGCTGTGAACATGAAACTGAACCGCAGAGCCATCATCGGCGGCATCACCGCCGGCACCCTCGCGTTCGGCCTGGCGGCCTGCGGCGGCGGCGACGACGAGGGCGGATCCGGCGACCTGGTGTCCGGTGACATCATCGGTTCCGGCGCGAGCTTCCCCGACGCGTTCTACGCCGCCGCGATCGAGGCGTACGCCGAGGTGAACCCCGAGCTGAACGTCACCTACAGCGCCGAGGGCTCCAGCGCCGGCAAAGAGGCGTTCGGGCAGAACCTGAACGACTTCGCCGGCACCGACTCGCTGGTCAAGGACGACGACGGCCCCGAAGCCGGCTCGTTCCAGTACATCCCCACCGTTGCAGCCCCGATCACGGTGTCGTACAACCTGCCGGGAATCGACGGCGTGCAGATCCCCCAGGAGACCCTGGCCGGGATCTTCCAGGGCGACGTCACCACCTGGAACGACCAGGCGCTCGTCGACGCCAACCCGGACCTGACCCTCCCCGCGACCGCGATCACCATCGCGCACCGCTCGGACGGTTCGGGCACCACCAAGAACTTCTCGACCTTCCTCGACGAGGCCACCGACACGTGGACCCTCGGCGCCTCGGACGAGATCGAATGGCCCGAAGGCTCCATCGGCGGCGAGAAGAACACCGGTGTCGCCACCGTCATCACCCAGACCGAAGGCGCGATCGGTTACGTCGACCTCGCCGACGCGAACGAGACCGGTCTCCAGACCGCGCTCATCGAGAACGCCGAAGGCGCCTTCATCGCCCCGAGCCTGGAGGCCTCCACGGCCGCCCTCGAAGGCGCCGAAGTGGCCGACGACCTCTCCTACAACCCGCTGAACGCGGCCGGTGCCGAGTCCTACCCGATCGTCGCGCCGACCTACATCCTCATCCGCACCGAGTACGAGGACGAGAACGTCGCGGCCGGTGTCAAGGAGTTCGTGAACTACCTGCTCACCGACGGCCAGGAACTCGCCAACGGCGTGGACTTCGCCCCGCTGCCCGAGGCGCTGCGCACCCAGGCCCTCGACGCCCTGAACGCGACGATTGCCTAAGCACACCGGAAACCCCGATGACCCCAACGGCCGCGAAGCCGATGGGGTTTTCGGCCGTTCCGCCGATGAAACCGGAGAGAAGATCTTGACCGCAATGGCACCCCCCGAAGCGCCCCCTGAGGTGAACCTCGGTGGCGAAGCCCGCTCCCGCCGCACCGACAAGGGGTTCACCGGCCTGGTGACCCTGGCCGGCCTCATGGTCCTCATCGTGCTGGGCCTGATCCTGGTCACCACCTCGGTCCAGGCCTGGCCCGCCATCAGCAAGGACCCGATCGAGTTCCTCACCGGCTCCCGCTGGTCGCCGAGCGACGAGGTCTTCGGCACGCTCGGCTTCCTGTACGGCACCATCGTCACCTCGGTCATCGCGATGGTCATCGCGGTGCCGGTGTCGATCGGCATCGCGCTGTTCATCACGGAAGTCGCACACCGCCGCAGCCGCAAGTACATCGTCACCATCGTCGACCTGCTCGCCACCGTGCCCTCGGTGGTGTTCGGCCTGGTCGGCAGCATCGTGCTGATCCCGTGGATCACCCCGCTCTACCAGTGGTGGGCCGGAGTGGTCGCCCCGATCCCGGGGCTGTCGGCGATCTTCGACGACACCAACACCGGCCGCAACTACTTCACCGCGGGCCTGATCCTCGCGATCATGTGCATCCCGATCATCACCTCGATCTCCCGGGAGGTGTTCGCGACCGTGCCCGACATCGACAAGCAGGGCGCCTACGCCCTCGGCGCGACCCGCTGGGAGATGATCAAGGGTGCGATCCTGCCCCACTCGTTCGGCGGCCTCGTCGGCGCCTCCATGCTCGGCCTGGGCCGCGCGATGGGCGAGACGATCGCGGTGGCGCTGGTCATCGGCGGCGCGATCGGCGTCAACCCGAACCTGTTCGCGCCGGGCAACACCATGGCGGCGGTCATCGCCCAGCAGTGGGGCGAGGCCGGCGGCCTCCACACCGACGCGCTCATCGGCATCGGCGTGCTGCTGTTCGCCATCACCGTCCTGATCAACTTCCTGGCCCGCGTCGTGGTCCGGCGCGCGGAGATCAAAATGAAGGGTGCCCACTCATGACGACGCTCTCGAACGGCGGCGCGACGCCTCCGGACCTGACGGGGCGCAACCTGTCGCTGCGGCGCTCGTTCGCGGACAAGGGCGCGACGATCCTCATCGGCCTCTGCGTCCTCATCGCCGCCCTGCCGCTCGCCCTGGTGGCCTACCAGGTCGTCTCGCGCGGCGCCTCCTCGTGGAGCCTGGACTGGTTCGTCGAGGAGATCCCGCGGAACTACCGCACGGCGGGCCCGGGCATGGGCCCGGCGATCCTCGGCACGCTGCTGATCACCGGCATGGCCGCGCTCATCTCGATCCCGATCGGCGTGCTCGGCGCGGTCTACCTCAACGAGTACGGCAAGAACAAGCCGCTCGCGCGGTTCATCCGGACGATGGCCGACGTCATGACCGGTGTGCCCTCGATCATGATGGGCCTGTTCATCTACGTCGGCTACGTGACCGTGATCGACGACCGGACCGGTTTCGCCGGGGCGCTGGCCCTGGCCTGCCTGATGCTGCCGATCGTGATCCGCTCCACTGAGGAGATGCTGCGGCTGGTGCCCGATGAGCTGCGGCAGGCCTCGGCCGGGCTGGGCGCGCGCAAGTGGCGCACGGTCATGGGCGTGGTGATCCCGGCGGCGTCCTCGGGCATCACCTCCGGTTCGCTCCTGGCGGTCGCGCGCGCGGCCGGCGAGACCGCGCCGATCATCGTCACGGTGGGCCTGACCTACATCTACAAGCCCGACCTGTTCGACGGCGCGAACACGACGCTGGCCGCGCAGATCTTCCGCAACGCGAGCCAGCCGTTCGCGGCCTCGCAGGACCGCGCCTGGGGCGCGGCGCTGACGCTGATCGCGATCGTCTTCCTGTTCACGATCGTCTCGCGCATCATCGCCTCGCGGTTCGCCATCGACAAGCGCTAGCACTGCCCGGTCTCTACGCCGCGGCCCCGCACCTCACGGTGCGGGGCCGTTGCTTTTTGGGCGCTGTGCGGTGAACGCGGCGTTCACCGCATAGGCGGAAGGCCCCGCCGGATCGGCGGGGCCCGGATTCGCGGCTCGTGCGTCTAGCCGAAGCGGCCGGTGACGTAGTTCTCCGTGCGCTCGTCCGAAGGCGTGGTGAAGATGCGCTGGGTGTCGTCGAACTCGACGAGGACGCCGGTGCGGGTGTCGCTCTGCTCGTTCACCTCGGTGGAGAAGAACGCGGTCTTGTCGGAGACGCGCGCGGCCTGCTGCATGTTGTGGGTGACGATCACGATCGTGAACTGCTTGGCCAGGTCGACCATGAGCTCTTCGATGCGGGCCGTGGCGATCGGGTCGAGGGCCGAGCACGGCTCGTCCATGAGGACCACCTCGGGCGCGAGCGCGATGGTGCGGGCGATGCACAGGCGCTGCTGCTGGCCGCCGGAGAGGGCCAGGGCGCTCTGCTTGAGCTTGTCCTTGACCTCGTCCCAGAGGGCGGCCTTCTTGAGGGAGTCCTCGACGATGGCCTCGCGCTCGGCGCGGGGGACGCCGTGGATCTTGGGGCCGTAGGCGACGTTGTCGAAGATGGACTTGGGGAAGGGGTTGGCCTTCTGGAAGACCATGCCGATGCGGCGGCGGACTTCGACGGGGTCGACGCCGGCGGCGTAGACGTCCTTGCCGTGGTAGGCAACGGTGCCTTCGACGCGGGCGCCGGGGATGAGGTCGTTCATGCGGTTGAGGGAGCGCAGCAGGGTCGACTTGCCGCAGCCCGAGGGGCCGATGAGCGCGGTGATCTCGTTCTTGGCGACGGTGAAGTTGACGTCCTTGACGGCGTTGTAGGCGCCGTAGTAGACGTTGACGCCGCGGATGTCGAAGACGGTGGGGGCGCCCTGTCCGACGGGTGCGTGCGGGACGCCGGGCGCGGTGTTCGCGCCGATGCGGCGGGGGTCGACGGTCCGGCCGAGCGCCGAGTACGACGGGTCGCTCATGGTTTCTCCTTCTGCGCCAGGCAGGTGTGGAAGCAAGCGGGGCTGCCGCGACTGTAGGCCCGGCGGGTGGCCCGGGGTTCGATCCCGGGTGAACCGGGGGTGAATCCGCGGGCCCGTCTCGGTCTCGTCGGTGACGGGTTCGTTTCCGCTCGTCTCGGCGGAAACTGGACGGAGGGCCTCTGGGGCGGCGATACTGGCCGGATGAGATTCCTGGTGCGCTTGGTCTTGACGGCGCTGGCGCTGTGGCTGGCCACGGCGATCGTCGGCGGTATTCACCTGTACGGCGACTCGGTGCTGGAGCGGTTCTTGTCGCTGGTGGTGGTGGCGTTGGTGTTCACGCTGGTGAACACGTTCGTGAAGCCGCTGATCATGCTGATCGGCTGTGCGTTGTACGTGCTGACCCTGGGTCTGTTCGGGCTGGTGGTGAACGCGCTGATGTTCTGGTTGACCGGCTGGGTCTCGGAAAAGCTCTCGCTGGGGTTCTACGTGGACGGTTTCTGGCCGGCGTTCTGGGGCGCGATCATCGTGTCGGTGGCGATGTGGGTGATGGACCTGCTGTCGCCGCGCAAGCCGGCCGAGGAGTCGTAGCGGGCATGGGCAACGGGGGCGGCCTGGCGGGGCCGCCCCCGTTCTCGCGTGCGGGCTCTTGGTCGGTGCCTGTTAGAAGGGCAGTCCGGTCGACGGGCCTGTGGCGGTGTCGCGGACGTTGGCGTCGCGCTTGGCGGCCTTGGTGGAGCCCGCGGCGTTGAAGGGCATGGGGCCCTGCGGTCCGGGGGCTTTGCCGAGGCGGCGGCGCATGATGTTGAGGTTGTGCAGTCCGGCGAGCGCGTAGGTGCGGATGCGCGCGTACTGCTTGGCCTTCTTGGCGGTCTTGAGTCGCTCGACCGCTTTGTAGTGGAGTTTCCTGGCGCGGTCGAGGGCCGCGGCGGCTTCGGTGTCGCCTACGGAGACCGGGGCGATCTTCAGCTGGCTGCCGAGGAGCTCGGTCCAGGCTTCGGCGTCGGTCTTGGCCCTGTTTTTTCGACGGCGCTTGGTGTCGATGATCGAGAGCAGGCCGAGAACGGCTGCGAAGACGAGGACGATCGCAACGATTGCGATGAACGCGATGGTAGAGGTTTCAATGGCGTCTTTCATCGTCACCCCCCGTGACCAGTGCTGATGATGTTGGTACGAATATTATTCCATTCCCGCCCGGCATTTGTGAAAGTCCCCCTGGTTCGGGCGTTTTCATGTGCGCCGCACAGAAATGCCGCGGATCGGACGCTCCGCGCGAGCGGATTTCCGGTTGAAGGTACCCGCTGCATGTGAAGTCGAATCGACCCTGTCGCCATACATGCAATAATGCGCATGTTAGCATTCGGATGCGGAGGGGACCCCACCGCCGAGGCCCGGTCCGCCGCGCCCGCACCGAGACGAAGGAGGCCGCCCTCCATGGGCCACGACCACTCGCACGCAGGAGCCGCCTCGCTCGGCGCACGCCACCGGGGCCGGCTCTGGCTCGCACTCGGCCTCGCCCTCGCAGTGGCGGCCGTCGAGGCGGTCGCCTCCTGGTACACCCATTCGCTCGCCCTGCTCTCGGACGCCGGGCACGTCGCCGGCGACGCCCTCGGGATCGCCATGGCGCTGGCCGCGATCATCGCCGTGCGCCGCTCCGGCGGGCGGCCGCGACGCACCTACGGGATGTACCGGCTCGAAGTCCTCGCGGCCCTGGCCAACACGCTGCTGCTGTTCGGCGTCGCCGGATTCGTCATCGTGCAGGCCGTGCGCCGCCTCGGCGAGCAGCCCGAGGTGCAGTCCGGCCCGATGCTCGCCGTGGCCCTCTTCGGCCTCGCGGCGAACGTCGCCTCCCTGCTCCTGCTGCGTTCGGCCGCCGCCGAGTCGATCAACGTGCGCGGCGCCTACACCGAGGTCCTCGGCGACGCGATCGCCTCCCTCGGCGTCATCGCCGCCGCCCTCGTCATCGCCTTCACCGACTGGTACGCGGTCGACAGCCTGATCGCCGTCGGCGTGGGCCTGTTCATCCTGCCGCGCGCCTACCGGCTGGGCCGCGACGCGCTCCGCATCCTCCTCCAGCACGCCCCCGTCGGCGTCGACCCGAAACGGGTCGAGCACGCGCTCGCTGCACTCGATGGGGTGAAAGCTGTGCACGATCTTCATCTGTGGACTTTGACTTCGGGTATGGAGGTCGCGACCGTCCATCTCGCAGTCGATCCGGGCGCCGACCCCGCCGGCGTGCTCGGCGACGCGCAGCGGACGCTGGCAGAACAATTCGACATCGCGCACGCGACCGTCCAGATCGAGCCCGGCAGCGCGGAGGCGTCCTGCGGCACACCGCATTGGTGAAGCGCGGCAGGGCTTCTGTCCGGTACCTGATATTGACGGATAGTCGACGTTTCTCTTGTCACGCAATGGTTAAGCTCGACACCGTCCTGGGGACTCGAATGCTCCTTGGAAGGAGGAGATCCATGTTGACCCACGCATGGAGGAAGAGCAGCAGGTCAGGCCCCAACGGGGCCTGTGTCGAAGCCAGGCTCGCGGAAGCGGCCGTGGAGATCAGGGACACCAAGCTGACGGTGAGCCCGATCCTGCGCGCCAGCCGAGCCGACTGGCGTTCGCTGCTGCGGACATCCGGCAGGTAATTGAGTAAGGACGGGTAAGGGGGCGGACACGGCGTCAGCGCCGTGTCCGCCCCCTTGCGTCCGGGTCTAGAGCGTCTTGAGGTGCTGGGCCTGCTGCTCGATGAACTCCAGGCTCCGGCCCGGGTCGAGCGCGGCCGACCGGAGGTAGCTGAAGATCTCGTGGAAGGGCTGCACGTCGGCGCCCTCCTCGTAGACGTCGCCGTTGTGGCCCTCGATGTAGACCACGTCGGGGTGGCGGTAGCCGGGGTCGACCTCGCCCTCCAGCGGTCCGAAGCCGAGGATCGTGAACGAGGACAGCATCCCCGGGTAGGCCCCGCCCTCGAAGGGCAGCACCTGGAGGTGCACGTTCGGGAGCGAGCCGAGCTCGAGCAGGTTCTGCAGCTGGTCGAACATGACCTTAGGCCCGCCGAGGACGCGGCGGATGGCGGCCTCGTCGATGACGTTCCAGATCTTCAGGTCCCCGCGCAGGCGCTGCTGGCGCTCCATGCGCAGGTCGATCCGCTCCTTCATGAACCGCTGCGACTGCTCCGGGACCATCCCGAAGGTGGCCGTGGCGTACTCGCGGGTCTGCAAGAGCCCGTTGATGATCAGGCCGTCGTACACGTTCAGGCTGGAGGCGTCCTGCTCCAGGCCGATGTACGTGGCGTACGGCGGGGAGATGGTGTCGGAGTACCGCGCCCACCAGCCGCGCTTGCGGCCGTCGCGGGCCAGGCGCACGAGCTCGTCCACGAGTTCGGAGTCGTCGACCCCGTAGACCTCGACCAGGGCCTGGACGTCTCGGGGTTTGATCCCGACCCGGCCGAGCTCCATGCGGTAGATCGTGGAACTGGTGACTTCAAGGGCTGCAGCGGCGTCGTTGGCGTCCTTGCCGGACTTCTCGCGCAGGTCCCGGAGGATCTTCCCGGCGCGGCGGCGGCGGACGGTGGGGCTGCCGGTCGAAGGCATCGCCTTGCCTCCCAACTTCTTCGGCAGATCGCTCTCAGCGTTGTCGTTCGATGTACCCATTTGACACCCTGATCTCTCCGGATTCGGTGAGGACGCACCGAGTGGTGGAGGACTTCTGGGCCGCTCACCCGGTAACGTCAGCTGTTCTCAAGTGCGGCCCGCCGGCGTCGCCGAGACCGATCGTCCGGGTCTCGCCTGCGCGGCCGCGGGGCGGGAGGAATCGCCACCCGATCCGGTTATACCTCTTGCATCCAAATTCTGCATGTGCAATTCTACTGTACGGAGGGGCTATCCGCCTCCCCTCGACTGTACCGATTCGACACCGCGACTCGGCATCGACCAGGTCACACCGGAGTCAGGCGCCCAGAAACCAAGGGCCACAAGGGATTCCAGCCCATCGAAAGACCGGAAAGGCAGCCCGCGTTGCGCAGTCCGTACACACTCGACAACCCCCCGCCGGATGAGCCGCCCAGCGAAGTGCTGGTGCCGAGCCTCTGGCGCGTGCAGGCGCGCTGGTGGAAACGCCACACACCCGCCCTCGACCAGCGCAGCGTCAAGCACCCCGTGTGCGGGCACTGCAGCCAGTCCTGGCCATGCCACTCGTGGGCGTGCTGGGACGGCCAGCTCGGCCAGGCCGTCGGCGGCCCGGCCGCCCCCCGCGCCCTTCCCGAGCCCGGCCCCGCGACTCCGATGCGCGCCATCGGCGCCGTCGTCGCCGCGGCGAAGTCCTGACGGCCGGCGCCGCGGGCGGACGCGGCGCCGAAAATCCCTCGATCGAGCCGAAGTTCGCCCGACCCAGCGCGTAGCCTCAGCGCCCGCCGTTCGTTAGACCCTCAGAACTGGTCCGACACCGGGCAGAGATGATGGCTCGCAAGCTTCGCCGGAGCTGCGGATCCACAGCTCGCGAGCTTCGCCAAGGCTGCGAATTCGCGGCTTGCGAGCTTCGCCGAGAAGGGGAAAGCCGCCGGATGCTGAGCACTCGCAACCTCAAGGCAGGCGTGGTCCTGGACGGGCGGTACCGGCTCGAACGCCGCATCGGCGGCGGCGGCATGGGCGACGTCTGGGAGGGCGTCGACACCATCCTCTGGCGCACCGTCGCCATCAAGGTGCTCCTCGCCGACCTCGTGGACGACCGGGGCTTCCGCGAGCGCTTCCGCCGCGAGGCCCGCGCCATCGCCGTCATGCAGGGCCCCGGGGTCGTGGAGGTCTACGACTACGGCGAGATCGAGGACGAGGACGCCCAGCTCGCGTACCTGATCATGGAGTACGTGGACGGCAAACCGCTCTCGCGCCTGCTCGGCCTCTGGGGCAAGCTCAGCCCGGCCGACTCGCTGCGCGTCATCGGCGGCGTCGCCGAGGCGCTGCACGTGGCCCACTCCGCCGGGATCGTCCACCGCGACATCAAGCCCGGGAACATCCTCGTGCGCTCGGACGGCTCGGTCGTCCTGGTGGACTTCGGGATCGCCCGCGTCAGCCACAACCTGACCCTCACCACCACCGGCGTCGTGCTCGGCACCGTCACCTACATGTCGCCCGAACAGGCCGCGGGCGAGAACCTCACGGCCGCTTCGGACCTGTACTCGCTCGGCGTCGTCGCCCACCAGTGCCTGGCCGGGTCGCCGCCGTTCAAGGCCGACACCCCGCTCGGAGTGCTCTCGGCCCACCTGCGCAACGCCCCGCCGCCGCTGCCCACCGAGATCCCGTACGAGGTCGCCGAGATCGTGCGGCGCTCGCTCCAGAAGGACCCCGCGGCGCGCTGGACCGACGCCGCGGAACTGGCCGAGGCCTGCAGCGAGACGCGCGCGGCGATGATCGGGGGCCGCACTCCCGCCCTGGCGCGCACCCGGATGCAGCCGGCGCGGGCGGCGATCGGCGGCACCACCGGGGCCGGCACCGTGGGCCCGCCTTCGGGCGCGCACCGGCGGCCGACGCCGGAGGGCGACACCGGGCTCCGCTCGTACCAGACCGGGCCGCAACCGGTCTCGAAGGCCATACCGCCGTCCCCGCCGCACGAGCCGCACCCGTCGTCACCGCCGCCGCACACGGGCGGGCACACGCTGCCGCCGTTCACCGGCTCGCACACCGGGTCGCACGCGGCGGCCCCGCCCGCCGGTCCGACCGGCCCGGGCCCCGTGCCCGCCGCCGAGCACTCCCGCTCGCGTCGGCGCGGACTGTGGCTGTCGCTCGCCGCCACGCTCGCCGCCGTGGGGACGATCAGCGCGATCGCGATCTCGCTGCCGTGGAACGAGCCGGATCGGGGCGGCGCACTGCCGACCGGTGAGACCGGGCTCCACGGCGCCGAGGTCCAGGGCCAGGACGGCGACGGCGGCGTCTGGGACGAAGGCGACTACGACGAGGGCGAATCGCCTTCGGCCGATCCGAGCGAGACCGCTTCTGACGCAGGGGCATCGGAGCCCGCGGCGGGTACGGCCTCGGCCGGTCCCTCGCTCATGCCGAGCGGGACGCCGAGCGCCGCCGAGAGCTCGTCACCGCCGCCGCCCGCGAAGACCTCGGTGCCGAACGTGGTCACGCAGTCCGAGTCCGACGCCCGCGCCCGCATCGAGGAGTCGGGCCTGACCCCTGCGGTCGACTACGAGGGCGAGGGCGAGGCCCGCTGCGGCGTGGTGCGCCAGTCCCCCAGTGCCGGAAGCGAAGTCGAGCCCGGCTCCACGGTGCAGGTGACCGTGAAGCGCGCCGCGGACGCGGAGGGGTGCAAGCCCGAGACCGGCGAGACGGAAGTCCCGCAAGAGGAGCAGTAGCGCTCGATGCCACCGCCGCGTTCGGCGGTGAGGCGAGCGCGGACGATGCCGCTGCCCGGCGTCGCAGCTGCCGGAGGCGCCTCGACTCGACCGCTGACTCATGCGCGGGCCGGCTTTCCGTGGAGCCGCGGCGTGACCGGGAGTCCGGCGAAGCGTTCGTCGGCCTCCCCGGGAGGCGACCAGCGGCGGCTCGTGAACGGACCGGATGCGACCGGGTTCACAGCGGCGTCCTGTCACGGATCGGGCCGGCGATCGATCTTGGAGTCGACACCTGTTCGACGCGAAGGGAACTCCCCCATGATCATCGTCATCGGCGCCACCGGCCCGGTCGGCCGTGCCGCCATCACCATCCTGAACGAGGCCGGGCACGGCGTCGCCGCCGTCACCCGCGACCCCGAGTCCGCGCGGCTTCCGGAGGGCATGCGCGTCATCGGCGCGGACCCGTCAGAACCGGGCTCGCTCGACGCCCACTGGGAAGGCGTCGAAGGCGTCCTGCTCAGCCCCCGAGCGGCCGGACCCGAGGCCGCGAACCTCCTGAAGACCGCTGCGGCCCAAGGCGTGCAGCGGGTGGCCGTGATCTCCTCGGCCACCGTGGTCCATCCCGCGGGCGAGCCGCGGTTCGCCGAGGGCTTCAAGGCCGCCGAACGCGCGGCCGAGGACTCCGGCCTGGCCTGGACGCACCTGCGCTGCACCGATTTCGCGACGAACACCCTCGCCTGGGCGGGGCAGGTCGCCAGCGGCGCGGTGCGCGGGGCGTACGCGAACGCGGCCTCGTCCACGATCCATGAGCGCGACATCGCGGCCGTGGCGGTCAAGGCCCTCACCGAGACCGGGCACGCGGGCCGCTCCTACGTGCTCACCGGTCCCGAATCGCTGACCCAGACCCGGAAGGCGCAGCTCATCGGCGAGGCGATCGGCCGCGACCTCGCGTACATCGAGCTCGATCCCGAGCAAGTGCGGGCCGCGATGCTCGCCCAGGGCCTGCCCGCGGAGATCCCGGCCCGGCTGCTCGGCTCGCTCGCCGACTTCGCCCGCGAGGCCGGGCCGCACACCGACACCGTCGAACGCCTGCTCGGACGCCCTGCGCTGACGTTCGGGCAGTGGGCGGTCGAGCACGCCGCCGCCTTCAGCCGATAGCGACCAGCGACCAGCGACCAGCGACCAGCGACCAGCGACCAGCGACCAGCGACCAGCGACCAGCGACCAGCGACCACAGCATCGCCTCGCCAGTCCGGAGATGCAAAAGCGCCCGGCGACCATCTGGTCGCCGGGCGCTCCTCGCTTCAGTTGCGGGGCAAGGCCGTTACTGGCCCGCCGCCTGCCTCGCGGCCTCGAGTTCGTCGAGCGCTGCGAGCAGTGCGTCAAGGGCCGCGCCCTCCTGCTCGTTCGAGCCGGAGGCCTGCGCCTCCTCGTACGCCGCCTGCGCCTCGAGGACCTGGGTGATGGCGGCCTCGACCTCCGGCGGGTCGGCGGGCGGGGCCTCGGTCGAAGGCGCCTCGCTCGGCGTCTCCGACGGCGTCTCGGTCGGCGTTTCACCGCCGTCCGTCTCGCCCTCGTTCTGCTCGGCCTCGCTCGGCGCGCCGGACACGTACTTCTCGACCACCATCTCGACGGCCTCTTCGAACGTCGGCGCGAAGCCGACGTAGCCGCCGTAGCTGATCGCGACGTTCGTGAGACGCGGCAGGTCCTCGCCCTGGCCGCCCGCCTGCCGTCGCAGGTACATCGGTTCGAGGTACAGGATGCCGTCGCCCACCGGCAGCGCGAGCAGGTTGCCCCATTCGATCTGCGTGCCGGCCTGCGTGGCGTCGCGGAGCGTCGTCACGACCTCCGGGGTGGACGTGATGATCTGGTGGATCTGCCGCACCGACTGGTCGTCGCCGCCCACCACGTCGTAGAGCTGCAGCTTCGGATCACCGTTCTCGTCGTAGTAGCCCGACAAGAGGCTCGCCAGCGCGTTCTCGCGGTTTCTCGGCGTGAAGGTGCTGGTGAGCTGGAAGTACGGCTGCGTCTGCTCCGGGTAGGTCGCGTACACGTAGTAGGCCGGCTGGATGACCGGCGACTGCTGCGACGGGTCCTCCGGGGTCGCCCAGGCCTCGCTGCCCTCGATGAAGGTGCGGGACTCGTCGACGTGGTAGCGCTGGAGCAGGCTGCGCTGGATCTTGAACAGGTCCTGCGGGTAGCGGAAGTGCGCTTCGAGGGACTCGGGGGTCTCCTCCTTGGGCGTGATGAGGTCGCCGCCGTAGATCTCGTTCCAGGCCTTGAGGATCGGGTCCTCGTCGTCGAACTCGTAGAGCTTGACGGAGCCGTCGTAGGCGTTCACCACGGCCTTGACCGAGGAGCGGATGTAGTTGATCTCCTCGGAGGGCTGGTTCGCGACGCCCTGGCCGGAGTAGGTGTCGTTCGTCGCGTCGGCGAGGTTGACCCGGTCGGAGTAGGGGAAGTCGTTGGTCGTGGTGTAGCCGTCGACGATCCAGACGATCTCGCCGTCCACGACCGCCGGGTACGGGTCGGCCTCGACGGTGAGGAACGGGGCGACCTTCTGGACGCGTTCGCGCACGTTGCGGTTGTAGAGCAGCTGCGACTCGTCGTTGATCTGGTCGGAGAGCAGGAAGCGGGGCTCCTGGAACTCCCAGGCGTAGAGGAGCCGGCGTCCGACGGAGCCGATGTCGATGCCGCCTTCGCCTTCGAAGGTGGTGTACCGGTCGGCGCCGATCTCCTCGGCGTCCTCCTCGGAGGAGTCCTCGTCGGCGACCGCGACGTCGATCGGCCGGTCGTACTCGCGCGGCGTCTCGTTCTCGGGGACGCCGACGATCGCGTACTCGTTGTTCAAGAGCCCGTAGTAGATCTGGGGCTTCTCGACGTCGATGATGTCGTTGCCGATCTGGCAGTTGCCCGGGTCGTCGGAGAGGACGCCGGAGGTGAAGCAGGGGGCGCCCGAGTCGCTCTCGGTGGTCGAGGCGGAGACGAAGCCCCAGCCGTGCGTGTAGACGGTGTGGGCGACGGTCCAGTCCTGCTGCTCGTCCGCGAGCTGGCTCGGGTTGAGTTCGCGCAGGCCCACGACGAAGTCCTGGGTGACCTCTTCGCCGTTCTCGTCGGTGTAGGTGTAGCGGTCGATGTCGAGCTTCTCGTTGAAGTCGTAGAAGCTGCGCGGCTGCTGCGCCTGGGTGAACGCGTCGGAGACGACGAACGGGTCGATGAGGCGCACGAACGGGACCGTGGACTGGTCGGCGGCCATGGTCTCGGCGTTGGGCTGGGAGGCGACCGGGTACGTGGTGGTCTCCAGGTCCTCCATGCCGTACGCGTACCGGGTGCCGTCGATGGTGTGCTGGGCGTAGGGGCCTTCGCGCTGGGGGCGGTTGGGCTCGACCTGGAAGTTGCGGACGACGGCGGGGTAGATGCCGCCGGCGGCGATCGCGGTGACCACGACGAGGCCGAGCGCGGCCGCGGGCAGCGCGAGGGAGCGGGTGAAGCCCCAGGAGAAGACGAGGATGACGACGGCCGCGATGAGGGAGACCCAGATGAGCGCGTTCTTGGCGTTCATGAGTGCGGTCATCTCGGTGTAGCCGCCGCCGACGATGCCGGTGACCTGGTTGTCCTGGGTGGTGAAGTCGTAACGGTCGAAGTAGTAGGCGACGGCCTTGAGCCCCAGGAAGAGGGCCACGAGCACCGAGAGGTGGATGCGCGCGACGTTGGTCATGCGGTCGCCGGTGCCGGAGAAGCGCAGGGCGCCGTAGAGGTAGTAGGCGCTGAGGGAGGCGAGGATGCCGACGACGACCGCGGCGAAGCCGAAGCCGATGAGGAACTGCCAGAACGGGAGTTCGAAGACGTAGAAGCCGGCGTCCATGTGCAGGACGGGGTCGCTCTCGCCGAAGCTGCCGCCCTGGCGGAACAGCAGCCAGGTCTCCCAGCGGCTCTGGGCGGACATGCCGGCGAAGATGCCGACGATGACGGCGACGCCGCCGATCCACCAGCCGGCCTTGGGCGAGATGAGCTCGCGGTAGCGCTCCAGGCCTTCCTGCTCGCTCGTGGCGGGCCAGGTGTCGGGGCGGAACCTGAAGGCGAGGTAGAGGTTGAGGCCGCACCAGGCGGCCATCGCCAGGGTGAAGACTCCGAAGAGCCCCAGGCGGGTCCACATCATGGTCGAGAACACGGCGGTGTAGCCGACCGAGTCGTACCAGAGGTAGTCGGTGCGCAGGCCGACGAGCCAGCCCAGTACCGACAAGAGGACTATCGCCCCCACAAGGAGTATCAGGACGTAGCGTCCTCGTCGGCTCATCCGTGGGGGGGTGGGCGTCCGGTTCGCCACTGCAGCAACTCCTTCACATCATGTGCGGTGCAAGCTTCGCCGAGGCTGCTCAGGTACGGCTCGCGAGCTTCGCCGAGGCTGCTTGCGGGTCGTGGATCGGCAGGGTCAGCAGGTCGTGACTTCGCCGCCGGCCGCTAGGGACTCGAGTGCCGAGACCGCGTCCGCAAGCGTCTCGACTCTGACAATAGTCATGTCGTCGGGGGCGACGGTGACGGCGTCCGAACAGTTCGAAGCCGGGGAGAGGAAGACGTCGGCGCCCGCTTCGGCCGATCCGGTGATCTTCTGCTGGATGCCGCCGATGCCGCCGACGTTCCCTTCGGGGTCGATCTCGCCGGTGCCGGCGATGACCTTCCCGTCGGTCAGATCGCCCTCGGTGACCCGGTCGACGATGCCGAGCGCGAAGATCAGGCCGGCCGAGGGCCCGCCGATGTCGAGGGCTTCGGTGTCGATCTCGATGCCGTACGGATCGTCGTGCGTGGACTGGAGATCGGCGTCGCCGAGCGTCACCGCGGGGACTTCGACCGGTGCTCCGGCCCGGGTGACGGTGACCGTGGTTTCGCTGTCGGCGTAATCGGCGAGGTCCTGGAGCGAGGTGACGGCGGTGCCGTCGACGGCGGTGATGACGTCGCCGGCGACGAGGCCGCCGGAGTCGGCCAGGACCTCGATGACGGCGGGCTCGCCGAGGTAGGCGAGGGCGGCCTGCTCGGCGTTCGACTGGGACTCGGCCCAGTCGGCCTCCTGCTCCTCGGCGATCTCCTCTTCGGATTCGCCGGGCGGGTAGACCAGGTCGCGCGGGACGATGGCGTACTCATTGGACGTCCAGTACTTCAGGGCCTGGACGAGGGTCACCGACTGCTTGACGCGCACGGTGGTGAGGCGCAGCTGGCCTTCCGAGGGGTATTCGGTGTCGGCCGTGATGATCTGGTGCTCGACGCCTTCGACCTCTTGGGCGCCGAGGACGTCCTCGGTGGGGCCGGGGCTGAAGACCACGTAGGCGACGTCCATCGTCAGGGCCTGCCAGGTCAGCAGCGCCACCAGGACCGCACCCAACAGGACGGTGATTCCTCGCCTTCGCATGCGCGGAAGCCTACATGCCCTAGCCCACAGGCGCGTTCGGCCCGCAGCGAACAGGGCGTTTCAGATCGGCGGGCCGTGGCCCGGGGCCCCTACTCTGACGTACGGTTGGCCCATGGGCTCCGACATTCCTTTCGGCTTCGGCAACCTGGGCGGCGACCTGCCCGACCCGAACGATCCGCGGGTGCAGCAGATGATGCAGCAGCTGCAGCAGATGATGGCGCAGTCGCTGTCCTCCGGTCCGGTCAACTGGCAGCTGGCCAAGCAGCTCGCCGAGTCCGAGCTGAAGGCCGAGAACACGGTCGGCCCCGCCGAGCAGGCGCAGGTCGCCGAGTCCGTGCGCCTCGCCGACCTCTGGCTCGACTCCGCCGTGAACTGGCCTTCGGGCGTCACGGCCACTGACGCGTGGACCCGCAAGCAGTGGATCACGCAGACCGAGAACTCCTGGAAGCAGCTCGCCGAGCCGCTCGCCGCCCAGATGGGCGAGGCGATGCAGACGCTCGTGCCCGAGGAGATGGCCGGGATGCTCGGCCCCATGGCCGACGTCATGAAGGGCGTCGGCTCGGCCCTGTTCGGGGCGCAGATGGGGCAAGCGCTCGCCAAGCTCGCCGGGGAGGTGCTGTCCTCCTCCGAGGTCGGCCTGCCGCTCGGCAAGACGGGCGTGGCCGCGCTGCTGCCGGGGAACCTCGCCGCTTACGCCGAGGGCCTGGAGCTCCCGGTCGAGGAGGTGCGGCTGTACGTGGCGCTGCGCGAGGCCGCGACGCACCGCCTGTTCACGCACGCCCCGTGGCTGCGCGCGCACCTGCTGGGGGCGCTGGAGGCGTACGCGCGGGAGATCCGCATCGACGAGTCCGCGATCGAGGAGGCCATGTCGGGCATGGACCCGATGGACCCCGAGGCCGCGGCGACCCTGGACCTGAGCGAGGTCTTCAAGACCGAGGACACCGAGCAGCAGAAGGCGGCGCTGTCGCGCCTGGGCACGACGCTGGCGCTCATCGCCGGCTGGGTGAACACGGTCGTGGCCGAGGCCGTGGGCGACCGGCTGCCGACGATCGACCGGCTCATGGAGGCCGCGCGGCGGCGCCGGGCCACCGGCGGGCCCGCCGAGCAGACCTTCGAGGCGCTGGTCGGGCTCGAGCTCGACCCGGCGAAGGTGCGGGCGGCGACGCGGCTGTGGCAGTCGCTCACCGAGGCGCGGGGCATCGAGGGGCGCGAAGCGGTCTGGGCGCACCCGGACCTCATGCCGAGCGCGGGCGACCTGGAGCACCCCGAGGGGTTCGCGACGGTCTCCGAGGCGCTCGAGGACCTCGACATGTCGATGTTCGACCAGCTCGCGGTCAACGACCCGAAGGAAGAGGACGACGAGGAGCCCGGGGACAAGTAGCCCCGGGGCGTGGTGCCGGCTCGCGGTCTACCGCGGGTCGCTCGCCTCGGCGTCCGCGATGCCCTCGAGGTAGCCGCGGGCCCGCTCGGCCTTGGAGTAGCGCGCGACCATGTCCCAGAACGGGCGCGAGTGGTCGGGGTGGACCAGGTGCGCGAGTTCGTGGAGCAGGACGTAGTCGATCACCCATGAGGGCATCATCATGATCCGGCGGGAGATGCGGATCGTGCCGTCCGAGGGCGTGCATGAACCCCACCGGCGCTGCTGGTTGTCGACCCATCGAACGCTCCTGGGGGTGGCGCATTCGGGGTGCTCGGGGTAGTACCGGCGGGCGAGCCTGACGGCCCGGTCTCGTAGGGCCGTGTCGGACGCGCGGCCGTCGCGGGCCTCGCGCTTCTGCAGCCTAGCGAGCATGTGGTCGATCCACTCCTGCTCCTCGGTCTTCGAGAAGGCGTCAGGGATCATGACGACCACGCGGCCTCGTTCTTCGTAGGCCGCTACGGTTGCCCGGCGTCGGGGAGAGCGCCGCACTTCAACGGGGGGATGCACTTTGCGCGCCATGAACGCACACTAAACCCGGGGGGTGACAATCGCATAACGCGGATGTCGCGATTGCGGTGAGAGCAGTGAAATGCCAAGAAAATCCCCCCGCCGATTTCCCGCAGAATGGGATCAGACGAGGGGTTGGGGCCGTCCGGCCCCGAGGTCACGATTCCTTGCCGAGAATCCGGTTCATCTTGGTGCCGCACACCGGGCACGTGCCCTTCGCCATCCGGCGACCCGAGTCCGAGACCACGACGGTGCCCTCGAAGTCACGCTTCTCGCGGCACTTGACGCAGTAGCCGGTGTAGGTCTTCGTCGCTTGAGCCACTGGTTTCCCCCTGTTGTGCGCGAGCCTGTGGTGCAGGCCCTGTTGCGACGATCACTCTGTGCGATCGTCCGGCCTCAGAATGCCACATATTTCACGCCTGTAAGCCCCGCCTCGCCGCTTCACCCGAAGGGTGACATGCGCGGGCTCCCAGGCGCGGGAGGTGTATGGGACGGCGGGGTCGTTTCGAGGGCGCCGGGCGGGAGCGGAGATGCGGCGACATGGCGTGCCCGTGCCGTCGCCAACAGCCGCTTCGCCGTGAGAGCATTGGGAACGTGAGCGACAGGCATGGACCGGCCCATTCGGGTGACGACCTCCCGCGCCGGGCGATCGTACGGGGAATGAAACTCGCCTCGCTGCCCCTGGGGCTGGCGGGCCGGGCGACCGTGGGACTGGGCAAGCGGGTGACCGGCCTGGCCGACGAGATCCTGAGCGAGCAGGCGCAGCGGCGCACCGCCGAGCACGTGTTCAGCGTCCTCGGGCAGCTCAAGGGCGGCGCGATGAAGCTCGGCCAGGCCCTCTCGATCTTCGAGGCGGCCCTGCCCGAGCACCTGGCCGCGCCGTACCGCCAGGCGCTGACGAAACTCCAGAACGCCGCTCCCCCGCTGCCGGTGGCCAGCGTCCACGGGGTGCTGGAGCGGCAGATGGGCGCCGACTGGCGCGACCGCTTCATCGAGTTCGACGACGCGCCGGCCGCGGCCGCGAGCATCGGCCAGGTCCACCGCGCGGTGTGGCGCGACGGGCGGCAGGTCGCCGTCAAGATCCAGTACCCGGGCGCGGGCGACGCGCTCCGCTCCGACCTGCGCCACCTCTCGCGCATGGCCCCCATGTTCAAAGTGCTGCAACCGAACTTCGACGTCAAGCGGATCACCGTTGAGCTGCGCGAGCGACTCCTCGAAGAGCTCGACTACGAGCTGGAGGCGGCCACCCAGCAGCAGTTCGCCGAGGCCTTCCTGGACGACCCGCTCATCGTGGTGCCGCAGGTCGTGCACGCGAGCAGTGAAGTGCTCGTGACCGAGTGGATCGCCGGGCGCCCGCTCTCGGAGGTCATCACCGAAGGCACGCAGGAGGAACGCGACGCGGCCGGCCTGCGGCTGGCGACCCTGCACTTCTCGGCGCCCAAGCGCGCCGGCCTCCTGCACGCCGACCCGCACCCGGGGAACTTCGCGATCGGCGAGGACGGGCGGCTCGTGGTCTACGACTTCGGCGCTGCGGCGCGCATGCCCGGCGGAATGCCGGTGCAGGTCGGGCGGTTGACGCGGCTCACGCTCGACGGCAAGGCCGACGACGTGGTCGCGGGACTGCGCGGCGAGGGCTTCGTCCCGCCGGGCCTGAAGATCGACGCGAAGGCGATGCTCGACCTGCTCCAGCCGATGCTCGAGCCGATCGCCGGCGAGGAGTTCCAGTTCTCGCGCGAGTGGCTGCGCAAGGAGAGCACCCGGCTGACCGGGCAGGGCTCGGAGGCCGCGAAGCTGAACAAGCAGATGAGCTTCCCGCCCGCGTACCTGCTGATCCACCGCGTGACCATGGGCTCGATCGGCGTCCTGTGCCAGCTCGGCGCGACCGCGAAATGGCGCTCGATCCTCGAGGAGTGGCTCCCCGGCTTCGCCGACCCGGAAGGCACCGACCCCAATCGCTGAGCACAACAAAAGGGGCCCATCCCCTCTCAGGGATGGACCCCTTCAGCCAACGCGGTTAGTGCGTCGTCAAAGTCGGCCCCGGCGGCGGTGCCGTCCGGTGTGTCGCGGTGTCCGGGCGTAGCCGGCTTCCTTCCACAGGCTCCGCATCCGGAGTCGTCCGACCCCGCTGAACAGCGAGCCCGTCTCAGTCAGCGGCCGGACCGCTTCGATCTCCCCGCTGAGGAGGACTTCGAGATCCGGAGCGCCGACATCCTTCTTGAGATGGCGGCTCAGATAGTCGACCGTCATGACACCGTCACCCCCGCGAGCGCGAGTTCCCGGGTCCGCTCGGCGAGCTCCGCCTGCGCGGCCTGCTCGATGAGCGCGGCGTCCTTGCGGGGCCGGCCGCGGGGCCGCTTGCGGGCCACGACGTTCCCCTTCTCGAAGATCTCGCCGCCCCACACGCCCCAGGGCTCGTGGCGCTCGAGCGCTCCGGCCAGGCAGGCCAGGCGCACCGGGCAGTCGGTGCACAGGGACTTGGCGAACTCCAGTTCGGTGGGCTGCTCCGAGAACCACAGGTCGGCGTCGTACTCGCGGCAGGCCAGGTCGCCGCCGGTCTCGCGGGCCTGGTCTCGCAGCTCGGGTCCGATGAGGGTGTCGGTCATGAACTCGGTCTCCTCTCTCATCTCGATGGTCTTCTCGACGTTCGGTCGCATCAGTGCTGTCTGCGGACTCAATTGCTTCGCAATCTGTCTCGTCTGTCTTCTACTGGCGGGCCGCGACCTCGTCGATTGATCCGCAAACGTCGTGTGACGTGCGTTTCAGCCATACAAAAAGGCCGCGATCCCTGGGGCGGGATTCGCGGCCTCGAGAGTTCCGAGCGGGCTTAGCTGTAAGCCCTTTCGATGATCTCGAGGCGGTCTCCCGCGGGTGGCGCCATGACGCTTCTCGGAGCCGTTGACCGGCTGCCAACCGAGGCCCGCGAATGCACGGCCACGTCCGAGGACGGTCTTGGCGCCCATATCGGTGTTGTCGATGGTCTGCACAGTGCTCAGCGTCGCGATCTGGACGGCGCCGGGCAGAGTGGTGCCACGAACCGGGGCGGAGACGGGCGCGATGTGCCGATAGACGGCGGCTGCGAACGCCACGCCGAGCGGCGTCGTGCTCTTGGTTTCGTTCATCAGATTCATGGTCAGTCCCCTCCCTTCGGGTTTCGTGGTCAACATGGCGTCTTCATCTCCTTGTACCGGGCGCGGTCACAGCTCGCAAGCTTCGCCGTTCTCTCGCCTTGAGGCGCACACCTCACCCGGCTCGAGCAACGCTACGCCCGTCTCGCTTGGGAGCGCAACGTCTTTTTCTGCGAGTCTCGCGAGAAAGTTTTTGCCGTGAGATTTACCGGTCAAGTGCCGGTCAGGACTCGCTGTTGCACATCGCGATGGCCTCCGTCACTTCTCCGCCGTTGACCAGGTGCAACACCGCCGGACCGTATTTGTCGAGTTTGGACTTACCGATGCCGTGGAGGGCGGCGAGCTCGGTGTCGGATCCCGGACATTGCTCGGCGATAGCGATCAAGGTCACATCCGTGAAGACCGTGAAGGCGGGTTTACCGTCCTGCTTGGCCACGCTGACGCGCCACTCGCGCAGCCGCTCGAACAGGCCTTCATCCATAGTGGCGGGACAATCGTCGCAATGCCCCAGCTTGCGGTCCCGCGCGTCGGTGAGCGGCTTGCCGCAGCCGGAGCAGTCGAGGACCTTGGCCTTCTTGCGCTCGCGCGGTTTCGGCGCCGCCGCACCGGGGTCGGACGGCCGCGGGAAGCCGCCGAGGCCCAGCGGCGCGAGGAAGCGGCAGAGCCGCCGCTCGCGCCCGCCCGCGTTCCGGGCGAGCCCGTAGGAGAGCTGCAGGCGCTCGCGGGCGCGCGTGATGCCCACGTACAGCAGGCGCCGCTCCTCCTCGAGCGCGGTCTCCGTGCGGGCGAAGGTGGTCGGCAGCGTGCCGTCGGCCAGGCCGACCAGGAACACCGCGTCCCACTCCAGGCCCTTGGCCGCGTGGAGGCTCGCGAGGGTGACGCCCTCGACGGCCGGCGCGTGCTGCTCGGCGGCCCGCCGGGAGAGCTCGGCGCAGAACGCCTCGAGGTCCGGATCGGGCTGGCCGTCCTCGTCGGGGTTCGCCCGGTGGTGCTCCAGGAACTGCTCGGCGAGGGCCGCGATCGCGGCGACCGCTTCGTACGCTTCGCGCTGCGCCCCACCGGAAGGCGCGGCGTCCGCACGCCAGCCGACCGCTTCGAGCGCGGCGGGCACCGCCTCGGCCAGCGGCATCGCGCCGATCTCGGTCTTGGCGGCCGAGCGCAGGGCGACCACGGCCTGGCGCACCTCGGGCCGGTCGAAGAAGCGCGCCGCGCCGGTGATCACCGTGGGCACGCCGTAGGAGGCCAGCGCCTCTTCATACGCCTGCGACTGGGCGTTGGTGCGGTAGAGGACCGCGATCTCAGAGGGGCTCAGGCCGTCTGCGATGAACTTGGAGCAGCGGCGGGCGATCATGTCCGCCTCCTCCGCCTCGTCGGCGAAGACCTCGGCGGTGACGGCGGGGCCGTCCGGCCGCTGGCCGACCAGTTCGAGGCGCATCTTCGCCTCACGCCCTTTGGACTCGCCGATGATCTGGTTGGCGAGGCCGACCACCTGGGGGGTGGAGCGGTAGTCGCGCACGAGGCGCACGAGCGAGGCGTTGCGGTACCGGCGGGTGAAGTCGAGCAGGTTCCGGGAGCTGGCGCCGGTGAAGGAGTAGATGGTCTGGCTGGCGTCGCCCACGACGGTGATGTCGTCGCGGTCGCCGACCCAGGCGTCGAGGAGCCGCTGCTGGAGCGGGGTGACGTCCTGGTACTCGTCGACGACGAAGAACCGGTACTGGCTGCGGATCTGGTCGGCGGTGGCGGCGTGGTCGGTGATGAGGTCGGCGGTGTACGCGAGCACGTCGGCGAAGTCCATGACGCCGGCGCGGCGCTTCGCCTCGATGTAGGCGGCGTAGACCTTGGCGACGTCTTCGGGGGCGGCGGGCGCGTCGCGACCGAGGGCGGCGATGGCGCTCACGTAGTCGTCGGGGCCGATGAGCGACGAAGCGGCCCATTCGATCTCGGTGGTGAGGTCGAAGTTCTTGGCGCGGGAGGTCTGGAGTCCGGCGCGGGCGGCGGCGATGGCCGTGAACTTGAGGGTGGAGTCGACGAGCTCGGGGAGCTGGCCGCCGAAGCGGCGGGTGCCGAAGTAGCGGAGCTGGCGCAGCGCCGCGGAGTGGAAGGTGCGGGCGTTGACGCCGGCGACGCCGAGGCCGCGGAGGCGGTCGCGCATCTCCCCCGCCGCGCGGGCGGTGAAGGTGACGGCCGTGACGTGCTGGCCGCGCATGTCGCCGCGCAGCACCCGCCAGGCGATGCGGTGGGTGACCGCGCGGGTCTTGCCGGTGCCGGCGCCGGCGAGGATGCAGACCGGCCCGGGCGGGGCGGTCACCGCCTCGCGCTGTTCAGGGTCGAGTCCGGAGAGGAGTTGTTCGATGGCCTGATCGCGTGCGGTCATCCCCCCAGTCTCCCAGAGGCGTCCGACAGGAACTGCCGGGCCGCTGGCCCTCGGTCGGGGAACGTGAGGACCGCCACGATGATCTGCGTCGGGAAGGAATGCCCCCGGGCGGGCCCGCGTTAGTGTCGATAGACGAAGGAGGATCGATGATCACCATGTACAGCACCACCTGGTGCGGTTACTGCAAGCGGCTGAAGTCGGCGTTCGACCGGGAGGGCGTGCTCTTCAAAGAGGTCAACATCGAGGAGGACCCCGAGGCCGCGGCGTTCGTCATGGGGGTCAACGGCGGCAACATGACCGTCCCCACGGTGCTGTTCGAGGACGGCAGCGCGCTGACGAATCCTTCTCTCGCGCAGGTGAAAGCGAAGATCGGCGCTTGACCTGTGCCACATGCCGAGACTATGGTCACGTTTAGGACACAAAGCCGGTACGATGCCCTATAGTTGACTCGTCAAGCTTGCTTAGCGACTTCGAGGGGTGGTCGCTAAGCATTCAAGGCCCGGGATGGATCCGTCCCGGGCCTTTTTTCATGTGCACTGTTCGTGAGCAATGGAGCCCGTATGTCGTCACCCCGCGCCGCCCTCGGCGTCACCCTCGTTCTGGCCGCATCGCTGTTCTTCGGCGTCTGCGGCCCCTTCGGCAAAGTCGTGATCCAGGCCGGACTCACCCCGATCCAGGTCACGTGGCTGCGCATCTGCGGCGTCGGCCTCATCGCGGTCGCCGCCGCCGTCGTGCCGCTCCTGCGGCTGCGCGGCAATGGCGAGCGCCTCCCCTGGCGCGCGCTGGTCCTGTTCGGCCTCACCGCCATCGCCGCGGTGCAGGCCTTCTACTTCATCGCGGTCGAGCGCCTGCCCGTCGGCATCGCGCTCCTGCTGGAGTTCATGGGTCCCATCGTGGTCGTCGCCTGGGTCCGTTTCGTGCGCCGCACCGTGCTGCCGCGCGCCGCGGTGATCGGCACGCTCCTGAGCATCGCGGGCCTGTGCATCGTCGTCGAGGTCTGGTCGGGCCTGCGGCTCGACGCGGTGGGCCTCGTCGCCGGTTCGGCCGCGGCCGCCTGCCAGGCCACGTACTTCCTCTCAGGTGAGCGGCTCACTGCGAAAGTAGACGTGCGGGTGCTGCTCGCGGTCGGCTTCGCCGTGGGCGCGGTCGCCTTGGCGCCCTTCGCCGCGCCGTGGGCGCTCGACTGGTCGGCGCTGTCCTCGCAGGTCGCGCTCGGCGGCGTCGAGACCACCGGGCTGGTCAGCGTGCTCCTGCTCATCGGCTGCACCGCGCTCGCGTACGGGCTCGGCCTGAGCGGGCTGCGCTTCATCACGGCGCCCGTCGCCGGCGGCATCGGGTACGCCGAGGTCGTGGTCGCCTCGCTCTCCGCGTGGGCGCTGCTCGGCGAGGCGCTGACGGTGCCGCAGGTCATCGGCGGGTTCGTCGTGATCGCCGGGGTGTTCACCGCGCAGCGCGCCGTGTCGGCCAAGACCGTCTCGGACGAGACGGCCGAAGCCGCGGTCACGAAGGTCTAACGTTCGGCCAGCCAGCCGTCGATCAGGAAGCGCGCGATGGAGATCCGCACGGCGCTCGGCGTCGTGTCCTCCGTGTCGACCCACATCTGCCGCACCTCGTCGCGGGTGAACCAGCGCGCGTCCGTGATCTCCTCCGCCTGGAGGAGCAGTTGCTGCGCGGGGTCGGCGGTGGCGCGGTAGCCGAGCATGAGCGACCGCGGGTAGGGCCACGGCTGGCTCGAGACGTACTCGAGCCGGTCGATCTTGATGCCGATCTCTTCGCCCACCTCGCGGTGCACGGCGGCCTCCGCGGACTCGCCGGGCTCGACGAAACCGGCGATGCACGCGTACCGGTTGCTGCGGACCGCGGCCGGGCCTGTCTTGGGGGTGCCGGAGTAGCGGCGGTGCTGGGCGAGCAGCACGCGGTCGGCGCCGTCGTCGATGAGGACGATCACGGCCGGGTCGGTGCGCGGGAAGACCGGGCGGCCCGACACGGCCTCGAGCTCCCAGCCCGCCTGGCGGGCGGTGAGGGGCTCGCCGGTGGTCGGGTGGAACCGGTAGGTCGCGTGCCAGTGGCCGATCGCGATGGCCTGCACGGCGATCGCGAGGTCGCGGCGGTCCCAGTCCGGCCTGATCCAGCGGCCGGGGAGGCCGTCGGGCAGGTCGGCGAGGACGGTGAACACGGGCGGGCCGTCGCCGCCGAGGTAGACCCGCTGGCCTTCGGGCGCGGTCGCCGCGTCGAAGTAGTGCAGGCCGTCCTCGTCCGCCGCGATGCGCTCGTTCACCGGGTCGCAGACGACGATCTGCGCCTGCTCCCAAGCGGTGGCGAGCCATTCGTCGTCGCCGCGGTGCTCGCCGAACCGGTCGAGCACGTCGATCGCCAAGGGCGGGTGGCTCATGCGGTCTCGATCTCCCCGAACTCGCTGAGCGATTCGCGGATCTCCCCGCCGTCGCCGAGCACCACGGTGACGGCGCGGTCGGGGTCGAGCCGCTCGGCCGCGACCCGCTGGATGTCGGCGGGCGTGACCTCGCGGATGCGCTCGGAGTGCTCGGCGAGCCAGGAGAGCGGGAGGCCCGAGGCGGCGAGCACGGAGATGTAGTTGGCGATGCCGGCCTGGGTCGCGGTGGCGAGCTTGACCGAGCCGAGCGCGTAGCGGCGGGCCAGGTCGAGTTCGTCGGCGGCCGGCGGGCGCTCGGCCATGCCGCGCAGTTCGGCGCGGACCTCCGCGAGCGCGGGGCCGGTGACCTCGGTGGCGACGTCGACGGCGGCGAGCTGGATCGAGCCGGCCGGCGAGTGGTCCACGCGCGAGCGCGGCGAGTAGCCGTAGCCCTTGGTCTCGCGCAGGTTCATGACCAGGCGCGAGGAGAAGTAGCCGCCGAAGACCATGTTCGCGAGGTGCTGCGCGGCGTTGTCCGGGTGGGTGCGCTCGACGGCCGGGTAGGCGACGCGGATCGCGGACTGCACCGAGCCGGGCCGGTCCACCAGGACGAGCGGTCCCGGGACGATCCCGGGCAGCGGCTCCATGAGGCGCGGCGCGCCCGCGCCGTTCCAGTCGCCGAGGGCCTTCTCGACGGCGGCGAAGGCCGCGTCGGTGTCGATGTCCCCCACGATGACCAGGCGCGCGCCGGCCGGGTGCACGCGCGAGGCGTGCAGGGCGAGGACCGCGTCGCGTTCGACGGCCTCGACTTCGGCGGCGGTCGGCTGCTGGTGGCCGTACGGGTGGCCGCTCCACAGGCGCGCGTCGAGGACGCGGTTGACCTGGAAGTCCGGCTGCTGCTCGGCGACCGAGAGGCCGTCGATGATGCGCGAGCGCTCGACCGCGAGCGGGCCCTCCGGGTACTCGGCGGCCTTGAGGAGGTCGCCGAGGACCTCCAGGAGTTCGGGCAGGCCGGTGGCGAGGCTGTTGCCGGACAAGGCGATCCGGTCCGGGTCGGCCCCGGCGCCGAGCGCGCCGCCGACGCCTTGGAGGCGCTGGGCGATCTCGGTCATCGAGGCGGTCTCGGTGCCGGAGAACAGGGCCGCGGAGAGCAGGTCGGCGACGGCGAGGTCGGCGTGCGCGGCCGGGATCGACAGGCGCACCTCGGCGAGCGGGACGCCGGGGCGGCGCGTGAGCAGCACCCGGAGGCCGTTCGGGAGGGTCCGCTCGACCGGGACCGGCAAGGACAGCGGGACTTCCGGCGCGAGACCGGGAATGACGTTGCTCACTGCGCTCCTCCAGGAATGACTTCGAGAACTGCGCGGCGGTTCGGCGTCAGCGCCGCCGCCGCTCGGGCGACGGCCTCGGCGGTGACCTCGCCGAGCAGGACCGGGAAGCGCGTCGACATCGCGGCGTCGCCGTGGAAGATCTCGGCGGTCGCGAAGCGGCGCGAGCGTCCCATCACCGAATCGTCGCCGCGCAGCAGCTGGGCGGCGACGCGGGCCTTGACGCGGTCGAGCTCGGCCTCGTCGACGCCTTCGGCGATGCGAGCGAGCTCCTCCTGGATCGTGCCGAGCACGGTGTCGACGGCGTTGCCCGGCGGCAGGAACGCCTGCACGAGCATCACCGTCGGTCCGCGGGACGCGAAGGGCTCGGCCATGAACGTGGTGTGCGCGGCCACGGCCGTGGCGGTGCGGTCGGTGTGGATGAGCCGCTCGACCAGGCGCGAAGCGTCGCCGTCGGTGAGGAGCTCGCCGAGGACCACGTACGCCAGGAAGTCGTCGAGCTCGGTGACCGGGTCCGGAACGCGCCAGGCGACCGCGACGGCCGGGAGGGTCGCGCGCTCGTCGGTGTACGAGACGCGGCGTTCGGCGCTGAGGTCCGGTTCGGCGAACGACGGGTGCACCGGCGCAGTGCGGGCCTCCACGTTCCCGAAGTGGCGTTCGACCAGCTCGCGGGCCTGCGCTGGGTCGAAGTCGCCCGCGACCGAGAGGACCGCGTTCGAGGCCGGGTAGTAGGCGTTGAAGAACGACTGCGCGTCCTCCACCGTGGCGGCGTCGAGGTCGACGAACGAGCCGTAGCCGTCGTGCGAGTTCGCGAAGGTGTCGAACATGACCGGCGGGAGCTTGATCCACGGGAAGCCGCCGTAGGGGCGGTTGAGGACGTTGACCCGGATCTCCTCCTTCACCACCGAGACCTGGTTCGCCAGGTTCTCCTCGGTGATCGCCGGGCCGCGCATGCGGTCGGCCTCCAGGAACAGCGCGAGTTCGAGGCCGTTGGACGGCAGGAGGTTGAAGTAGTCCGTGTAGTCGATGTGGGTCGAGCCGTTGAAGGTCCCGCCCGCGGACTGCACGTGCCGCATGTGCTCGGCCTTGCCCACGTTGTGGGAGCCCTGGAACATCATGTGCTCGAACAGGTGGGCGAATCCGGTGCGGCCCTCGGGCTCGGAGCGCATGCCCACGTCGTACACCACCGCTACGCCGACCACCGGTGCCCCGGGGTCCGGCGCGAGGACCACCCGCAGCCCGTTGCCGAGCTTGAACCGCTCGATCGCGAACGCCGGAGCGGGAATCGTCGCAACAGTCATGGCCGAACCCTATCTCAGCTCGGTGTACCAGCCCCGCCAAGCAATGGCCCGCAAGCCGCGTCGGCCGCGCCGAGGAGTTCGCGGCGTTCGTCACAAGCGCTTGGAAACGGCACGAATTCCTGCTTGACTTCTGGGCTATGAACTCGGAGCACATCGAACGCCTCAGCGCCGCCCGCGGCGCCGCGTCGTGCTGCCGAATGTGCGCCTGCTGAGGGCTCCTGCACCGCCGCGCCCCGAAGCGGCGATCTCCCACAGCGAAAGCGATCTTCCTTCCTCATGGAACCAAGACCCGGTATCCGCCTGTCCGGCGTGACCAAGCGCTTCGGCGATCTGGCCGCCCTCGACGGCATCGACCTCGAGGTCGCCCCCGGCGAGATCTTCGGCATCCTCGGCCGCTCCGGCGCCGGCAAGTCGACGCTCCTGCGCACCGTCAACCTCCTCACCAGGCCCGATGCGGGCACGGTCGAGGTCGACGGCGTCGAGCTCACCGGCCTGCGCGGCCGCGAGCTGCGCGCGTCCCGGTCCAAGACCGCGATGATCTTCCAGCACTTCAACCTCCTCTCGAACCGCAACGCGGCGTCCAATGTGGCCCTGCCCCTGCGCTTCCGCCGGGTGCCGCGCGCCGAACGGCGCGAACGCGCCCTCGAACTGCTGGACCTCGTGGGCCTCTCCGACAAGGCCAAGGCCTACCCCGGGCAGCTCTCCGGCGGCCAGCGCCAGCGGCTGGCGATCGCCCGCGCGCTGTCCACGGCGCCGGCGGTGCTGCTCTCCGATGAGGCCACGAGCGCGCTCGACACCGACACGACCGACGAGATCCTGGACCTCCTCTCGCGGCTCAACCGCGAGCTGGGGCTCACGATCCTGCTCATCACCCACGAGCTCGAAGTGATCACCCGCATCTGCCACCGCGCTGCGGTGATGGAGGAGGGCCGGTTCGTCGAGATCGGCGCCGTCCCCGAACTCCTCGCAGACCCGGGCTCGCGCCTGGGCGGTCAGGCCCGGCGTCTCGCGGCCCGCCTGCTCGGCGAGGAGGTGGCCCGATGACGGACCGACTCGTCGAACTGCTGACCGAGGCGTTCTGGGAGACCCTGCACATCGTGGCGGTCGCGGGTGCGTGGACGCTGCTGGGCGGGCTGCTGCTCGGCACGATCCTGTACATCACGTCCAAGTCCGGCCCGAAGCCGATCACGCTCGTCAACGCGCCGCTGGGCCTGGTCGTGAACATCGGCCGGAGCGCTCCGTTCGTGCTGCTCATGGTCGCGGTCGTGCCGCTCACCCGCCTCATCACCGGGACGAGCATCGGCACTGAGGCGGCGATCGTGCCGCTCGCCGTGGCGTCCATCCCGTTCTTCGCGCGCCTCGTCGAGGGCGCGCTCCTCGAAGTCCAGCCGGGCCTCATCGAGGCGGCCCGCTCGATGGGCGCGGGGACTCCCGCGCTCGTGTGGCGGGTCGTGCTCCCCGAGTCCACGCCCGGCCTGATCCGCGGTTTCACCGTGACGCTCGTCGCGATCGTCTCGTACTCCGCGATGGCGGGCATCGTGGGCGGCGGCGGCCTCGGCGACCTCGCCTACCGCTACGGCTACCAGCGTTTCGAGACCGAGTACATGATCTGGCCGCTGGTCATCCTCGTCGTGCTCGTGCAGCTCTTCCAGATCCTCGGCGACCGGTGCGCCCGCACCCTCGACCGCCGCTGAAGTTATTTCCCTACCTTCCTTAGGAGCAACACCATGTTCAATCGTCGTGCCCTCGTGGGCGCATCCGTAGCGACCGCAGCCGCTTTGACCCTGGCCGCTTGCGGCGAAGACGGCGGCTCGGAGGCCACTGAGACCAACGGCACGGTCGTCGTCGCCGCGACCTCCGTCCCCCACGCCCAGATCCTGCAGTTCGTGCAGGACGAGCTGGCCGAAGAGGCGGGGCTTTCCATCGAGATCGAGGAGTTCAGCGACTACCTCCAGATCAACCCGTCGACCGCCGACGGCTCGACCGATGCGAACTTCTTCCAGCACCTGCCTTACCTGGAGGAGGACAACGCGGCGAAGGGCACCGACCTGGTCGAGATCGCCCCGGTCCACATCGAGCCGCTGGCCCTGTACGCCAACACCGCGACGTCGATCGCGGACATCGCCGACGGCGCCCAGATCGCGATCCCGGGCGACCCGTCCAACGGCGGCCGCGCGCTGGCGCTGCTGCAGGACGCCGGCCTGATCACCCTCGCCGACGGGGTCGACATCACCACCGCGACCGAGGACGACATCGCCGACAACCCGCGCAACCTGGAGTTCGTGGCCGTAGAGGCCGCCCAGCTCCCCCGCACCCTCGAGGACGTCGACGCCGCCGTCATCAACGGCAACTACGCCCTCGAAGCGGAACTGAGCCCGGCCGAGGACGCCATCGCGAGCGAGTCCGCCGAGAACAACCCGTACGCGAACTACCTGGTCACCACGGCCGCGAACGCTGAGAACGAGGACATCAAGAAGCTCGGCGAGCTCCTGCAGTCCGACGAGGTGAAGCAGTACATCCTCGAGACCTGGACCGACGGCTCGGTCATCCCGGCCTCGTAACCAGTCAGAACATTGCCCAACGGCAGTGTGCTGGCAGCCGCCAACCCGGTTGCACCGGCCTGGAAGCGACACGTAAGATAGTTGCGGCCAGGCCGGGTGACCGAGCTGGTGAAGGGGTGTGGCGCAATTGGCAGCGCAGCGGCCTCCAAAGCCGAAGGTTGCAGGTTCGATTCCTGTCACCCCTGCAGATTGAGATAAGCCCGGACCTGGTGGTCCGGGCTTTCTCCGTTCGTCGGCGACCTGCGAACTCTCAAGTGAGCGGTTGCCGGGGACGGCGATGAGCCGGAACACACCAACTGTCGCGACCCACTTAAAATACGTTCTATGCCCCCTTCTGATCAAGATCATGACCTTCCCGAGTACTTGCGGCGAGGCCAGGACCTCTCAAAGCTTCTTGGCGGGGAGAGCACCCCCAAGACTCGCAATCGCGCTAAACGATGGTTTGGGAAGGGAAAACTGATCGCGGCGGCCGTAGCGGTCTCACTCGTCACAATCACAACCTTGGCGAATGGATCCTTCGATCTTTGGGGGAATGCCAGTGGAGCGATGAATGGGTCTTCCAACGAGATCGACGTCGATTTCTCAGAGAGCGGGCCGTCAAATCTGGGTGGACCGGCTGGTGACACGGAGGTGTGGACGGACGAAGATTCGAGCTGCCGGCAGACGTTCGGCGAGGTCGCACCTCTCATAGCCGAATCGGATGAAAGCGACATAGCGGCCATTCCGCCCGGAGAACTCGAACTAGGCGGATCTGAGAGTACGGATGGCGGAGTCGCCGTGTGGAGGCATGAGGATGAGATAGCGCTGCCAGAGGGAGCCTACACAGAGACGGAGTTCCGTGACATCTTGGATGGCGGCTGGTCTCAACAGGGCGACAGGGTCGTTGACATCCGAGTGGGAAACCGTACCGCGGATCCCCTTATAATAGCGAACATCTCAATTGAGGTCGAGCGGATAGCGCCCCTTGCCGGGACCGCGATCGAGCTCTTGGGGGGCGGATCCACCCTGACAACAGTCGTGGGTTTCGACCTCGGCGAGGAAGTACCCGTCGCACGTATCAGGGAGGGTGAAGACGCATCGACGCCGTGCGCATTGGGAGGCCCCTTCTTCGAGAGCTATCAGATACACGTAGATCCCGAAACCATCGAGACCATCAAGGTCGGGATACTCGGCACCGAAACCTTGTGCCTGGTGCGACTCAAGATCGAATTCTGGCATGAAGGCGAGTGGAAGAGCATGACGTACCCGACCGAAAGCAATGAGCCCATTCATGTCGTCAGCCCGCCAGTCGGTTATCAGACGGATCGCACATATCTCGCAACGCCGGGCGAGGATGGCCTTGAATTGACGATCGCCGAATGAACCGATATTCGACTGCCCGATTCTTCAAGAAGTCCGTCGCCGCGGCAGCGGTGTCGCTCAGCCTCGTCTCCTGCACGGATCCCGGATCAGGGTCGGACAGTACCTCCAGCTCTGCCGAGCTTGACTCTCCTCAAATCACCTTCCGAGCGTTCGAAGATGCCGAGCCGGGCCTGCCTTTCGAGGGTGAGATAGGCTTTGTAACGGGTACCGAGGATGATACGTCGATCAACGACAGGATCTACGACCTCATCTTCGACGACTACCAAGCAGTTCACGAGTCGTGCTCGAATATCGCAGTCGGCGACACGGTCGGCAATTATAGTATCAACCGCGAGGCATCGACCGCTCTGGCGAATCAGACGTTTGCTAGCGTCATCCTCCAGGTCGAAGCCTCCTGCGCCGGCGGGCGCATATCCACTTCATGGATATCGTTCGCAACCGCAATCGACCCTACGGTGGAAATATTCTTCACCGACCTCCTCGATGCGTCACAGTCGAAAGCCCACGACATCATCGCCCTAATCATTCTCGGAATCGATAACACTCCAAACTGCGTTGGGGAATTTACTGATTCACTTCAGCAGCGGCTTTCCGATGATGACTTCACGGCGTGGAACTCGGTGTTCGAATTCGCGGTGACGACAGATGGTGTGATGCTGGGATTCAACCAAGGCTCCATGGCTGCTACCGCCTGCGGCGCTGGGTCGGCAGTCATTCCCTGGGCAACCCTCGAAGGAAGACTCAGCGAGTTCGGCGAACAACTGCGAGGATCCATTGAGTAGATCGGGCGATGCACTGAAGGCCGAGTTGACTTACCGAGCGCCAATCCGAGATGTGTGTCGCGTTCTGGTCGATGCGGCCCTAGGTGCGCCTATCTCTTTGCCTACCAGCGAGCCTGGGGTCCTACGCCCGCACCGTGGTTCGCATTGCCGACTCATACTGACCGCGATCGAACTCGAACGGTCCGAGGCGGCTCAGGTCTCAGACTGGTCAATGCCCGTACCTGAACTTCGGCCATACCACTGTCGCGGCAGAGACGTGAACCTCGGCGAACAGGGGCCAGCACCCCCTATCACCGCAACTACAGCCGAGCAGCACCGTCTCGCCGTCATCAGATCCCAACAACGATGGGGATCCTAGGAAGTGCAGGCTCGGCCAACGGACGGCCTCGAGCCTCGTGAGGCCGCTGTACGCTCCAGCGAGGTGCTCCTTCCAATCGGCGAGCCGATTCGAGTTCGACCACACGGATGCTCTTCCAGCGCCACCCCGTCGAACTTGATCTTCAGACGAGGCTCATCTCCGGCCGCAACGCTGAATTTGACGCGGTTCATGGCCTCATCGTATTGACCAGAGCGAATCACGGGTCGTCAGGCACCTCGCGAAAAACCGGGCCGCCGAGAGCGCTAGCCCGCGACCAGGTGGACATACAAGCCTGCTACCTGCGGATACAAGTTCCCATAAGCCTCGATGATCCCTGCAAGATCATTACCAGTGGATACAGTTCCTGACCTGCATCAAGACAGGTCAGGGACTGTTCCTTTTGGACTTCTGGCTAAGTCCGGCTGGAGCGGCCAAATCCGGCCCGTACGGCTGGTTCCCCGAACACGCCCCAAAGTTTTGACGCCCGTCGCCGACAGGAGATATACGTTCCCACACGATAATGCGATGTCTGTCGCGGTGTGCGGCTTTGGTGACGGCGTCGCCTGTGGCAGGAATCGACGGACCTCAGCGCAACATTGCGGCTGTCGTGGAAGCATCAGGCAAGCAATGGTTATTGCTCCCTGTGGTCACGCTCGGGCGAGCCGAAGGTGCTCAAGAGGGACCATCCCATCGGCACGCAGTTGGAGAAGGCTGACACCAGCGGCGATTGCGCGGTATTCGTCGGCGATCTCCGTCATCCCTCCGGCGCTGACCTCCGCAGCGAGTGCCAGCGCGGGAATACGAATGGTGGCCGGCGATGTGAATTTGATCGAGACCTGTCGGGTGAACAAGGGATTCGCACGGAGCACGAGCAAACCGGCGACATGTTCGCCCCAGGGGCTGAAAGTTCTGCTGAAAGCGATCCTCTGGCTGGCTCGCTCCAGCGAGGCTGCAAGACCGTCGAGGTTGACATAGGTCTTGTATACGTGGTCGAGTCCCGCGTTCTGAAGGATGGTCGCGGCGAAAACCTCGATCACGTCGGCGTGTTTGCAGTTCCTGCCCTTGTCACTCAGCAATCCTTCGGCGGCCGCGAGCGCCTGAGACAGCGAGTTTCCCATGATGTTCCGGCGAACCCAGTGGTGAGGCTCGACTTGGAACGTCCGGTCGCTGTCGTCGTACTTGCGGTTCAAGGCGGTCTCGGGGTCGCTTCTGACGAAGCCTGAGATCTCGATCGGGGCCGCGAATCCCTGGCCGGCGTGCGGCGTCGGGGAGGAGGTGAGGAGCTCAGCGAGCAGCCTGTCAAGCTCGGTTGCGAGTGCGCTGGCTTGAGTCAGCTTGCGGTCGATCCGACTGTCGCGTGACATTTTGAGGACTCTCGCGTGGGCTCGTTCCAACGACAGGTCTTGGTCGAGAGTCGACACGAGGGCTCGAATCCGAGGCCAGGTCTCCGAAGGCACGCGGTCGTAGGCGGTGATGAGGAGTTTGGAGAGCTTGAGGTCCATGATGAGCGCCTCGATGAGGCTTTTGAGCTGCTCGCCGGAGAAGTTCCGGCTGCGCATGTACGTAAGGCTCGACGTTCGGGAGATCTCGTTTCCCAGCGCTCGTGCGCTCTCGGTCGCCAAGGACAGCAGGATCGGGCTGTTGAAGGCATCGCTTGCAGCGTGCCGGAGCACATCCTCGTATTCGACTTGGTGTGGTTGCCGCCCGTTGCAGGCCCAGGGCAGCGGGGTCGGGTTCACACCTGGGTCGAACGTCCACACTGCCTCCGAGGCGTCACCGCCACGGGTGGGCGGTAGAGTCTCCGGCAATTGCTGTACCTCCAGGAGGTTCGGAAGCCGGAGGCCGTCCTTCCCGATGTCCGCCATGATCGCGTTGATCCACTCGATGAATCCTGTGACGTCGCTCATCCAAGGTCCCTTGACAGGGTCTCCGGGGCTGGGTCGGAGTTCGAGGGAGCAGTCTGGGTAGGGCTTCTTCCTTTCCTGGCAGTACAGCCAGTAGAGATCCGCGGACACCGGGAGCGGGCAGATCAGGGAGCCGTCCTTGTTCATCACGAACGTGCTGGACTGCTTCGACGCCAGGACGCTCGCGACGAGCCTGCGGTGCTGTTCGCTGGATTCGGAGGCGAATGCGTTCTCCTTGAACGATTCGAGCTTGTTCCGGAGTCCAGGTGCGAGTGACCCGTGGCTCTCGACACAGTCGAATGCCAGCCCCATGGCCGCATTGGTACCCGACTGCAGGCAGGCTTCCACGATCCCGTCCGCGTCGTTGTCAGCCACGTACAGCAGCGTGACCTCGCGCCACCAGGTGTCGTCGACCCCTTCGAAGAGCACGGCTTCCAGGTGGTTCTCCCGAATGTGCTTGGCGGCGAGATACTCCGCGATCGTCAGATGAGCGAAGGAGTAGAGGTTCCGTTCGCGTTCGATGAGAAGTCCGCTGGACAGCACCCCGCTCAGATAGGTTTCGCAGTCCGCGCCGGGGGCGAACCGCTCCAACATGGGCTTGATGACCTCGACGGCCGGTTCCTTGGCGATATCCCGCACACGGCCGCGCATCATGCTGAATGCGAGCAGCGCCAGTATCCGCTCGCGCTGCGCTCCCGTCACTCCGTCGGTGTCCGCGAGGCCCTTCGAGTCGTTTCTGCGCCAGAGCATGACCTCGCAGATCTCGCTGTAGAGGTCGATCCTTCCCGCTGGGAGGGCCCGGCGTTCCCGGTGCACGAGCACGATCATGGTGAGCAGGAGGGGATTGACGGTGAGGTCGTAGAGGGCCGGCGCGGCGGCCAGGCGCTGGGCCAGATCGTCGCTCTTCTCATCCGCCAGCATCTCGACGTCCGGGCCGGACGCACCCGTCGCTCGGCGCTCAGCCGAGCGGTACCAGTCGCGAACGAACCGGTGGACCTGGTCAGGCGTGAACGCGCAGACTTGAAAGACGTTCGCCTGGGGAATGGACGCGGTGCGGTACCCGTGTGGTCGGGACGTGATCACGAAGTCGTTCTTGGGATATCGGTCGATCTGCGCTTGGATCCAGTTAGTGACGGCAGTGCGGTCGGATTGCAGTGCGACCTCGTCAAGGCCGTCCAACAGGATGAGGCACTTCCCTTGGCCCAGTATCGATTCCCACCAACCCGGTGGCTCAGCGACAGTCAGCTTGCGGACACTGGAGCGTACGAGTTCGGGGAGCGTGATCGAGTCATCGGCTGCGATCTGCCCTGAGAGGTCGCGTAGGACGAGGAGTACGGGCACATGTCGCCGCTGCCTCTTTCGTCCCCGGATCGTGTTCCGCGCCAGGTAACGCAGCAAGGTGGACTTCCCGCTGCCGGGCGCGCCGACCACTGCGAGCACGTTCGGTTGTTCTTGGCCGATGAACTTCTGGATGGAGTTTCGTTGCACCCGATCAGTAGGGGTGCTTGCGAGCATCCCGCTTGGAACCTGGTGAGGGGCGCGCTGCACGAGGTCGACGTCGACATAGATCGCGTCGAGCTCCGGCGTGTGCGCCCCGGCGTACGCGAGGTCCTTGGAATCGATGAAACGCTGCCGCGAAAGGACGTACTCTCGGTACCGGCGGGCGTACCGCGAGAACCGCCTACCCAGTGCGCTGTTACATGCCTCGGCCATCTGCTTCATTCGGCTGTAGACGGTTTCGCCGGCGACTTGCATGCCGATGACCCAGATCGCCAGCAGCCCCTCGGCAACCAGCACGCCGAGCAGGGTGAGAATCGGGTGCTGGAGGGCAAAGTCCCTCGCGGCGGCTACAGCGGCGATCGGCCCGCAGGCCGCCACCAGTCCTAGCAGTGCCCTGCTTCTGAACGTCACAGTGTCTTCCCTGCCTGAACGTGCGACTGACCTGTGGGGACGATCGGCCGACGTTAACAGCCTCAGGTTCAAGATCACAAGATCCAGATGGGCCGAATCCCGATCACGATTGAGAATCGTGCCCCTCGCCTGCCTGGGGCATCGCCGATTCAGATTACGCCGCATTCGTTCTATGTCGAAAGTTCGATCAAGGGACGTACTACAAGACATTGGATGGGCTCGCGATGCAGGTGCTACCGCAGCTGCTGAATCGGCGACGGGATCCAACATCTCACCGCACTCGTGCCGCGACAAGGCACGATTGTCACATTGGCACCCAGGCCTGCATGAATCCAGCTCATGCAAACATCCCGAATTGGCAGAACACGACCCGTATTGGGGTTCCTGGTCCAGGCAACCGACGACAGGACCCGCGACGAGGTTTCTGCCAAGGTGACCGAAGCGTGACAGCCCACTGGCGGAGAGAGCGGATTCAAAAACGAAGGTGGGGAGGGCGCACTGCGCCGTCCCCGCCAAGGATTTGCCTCGATCAGTCCGTCACGTCGGGTGGCAGGAGTCGGCGGATCGCGTCCGCCGCCGCCGGAACGGCCTGACCTCGCCTTACCCAACCGACCGATCAGCGGCCGAGGCCCTTCCGTACCTCAGCCGTTTTCCTGTTTCACCGCAACGAAAGCAAGCACTGCAAGATCAGCATTATCCGAACACCGGGCCGTGATAAACGGCCCGGTGTTCGTGGTTTCGGGCCCCAATGACCGCGTTGTTCGGGCAGTAGGGGCACGAACGGCGACCGGATCTCGTCGGCACCGACCTTTGGCTCGCCAGTCGCGTCATCGACGTAGACGAGCAGCCGCTTGAAGAAGGGCCTGTGGAAGGTCTTGTGGAAACCTTCCGGCACCAACTTCAACAGCCGCCGAGGATCATCCAGCAGTTGCAGCAGCATCGCGATCGCCTGACCAGTGCGCCCCACCTTGGCGTCGCCTACCTCGGTCAAGCGCTCGTCAATCGCAGCCAGCTCATCGCGAAGCCGCCGCATCTTGACTTCGAGCCGGCCCTGCGGCCATTCAGGATTCCCGACCAGATCGAGCAGAGAGGGAAGTTGAATGAACGCTCGACACGACCGCTCCCCGGCAGGGCCGACTGCCGCGCCGCTAACGCGGCGCGGCGGTCTGCTCATCTCTCCGCCCTGATCGCCGTCGACGGGCATCGCATCGCTATGACCTGGCTCCCGCTCACCGGATCGGTCCTGGTCGACTTCGTCGACGTCGAATCGAAGCGGATCGGCACCGTGGTCATGCGCGAATCGGGGCCGGGTTTCGTCGCACAGCCCGGGCATTCCAACTGGCTGCGGTACGAGGAGCGGAAAACTCGGCTGCTGTGCGCCGCGGCCCGGCGGCGCGAGGTCGTCGCCTTCGAGTGGCAGACAAATCCGTGTCCGTGACATAACTTCGGGTTATCATGCTCTGACCACTGGATGGTTTCCCCCTCTGGAAGAACAAGAGCCGCCCATGAGCACTCCGCCTCTCGCCGCGAAGCAGAAAATCGGCGAGCACGCCCGAAGAGTCGCCGAACAGGCCCGATCCATCGCCCAACGCGGACAGAGGCTCCGCGCCCTACCCGGACGGATGCAGGAATCGATCCGGGCCCAGGTCGCCATCCTCACCCGCGAGCAGGTCGAAGCCCGTCTCGCGGCGGTGTCAACGAGCGACCTGAGGCGGATCGTCAGTCGCGGTCTGCGACTCGGCAAGCTCGAACAAGCCGGGTTCGACACCGCCGCGAAGATCCGGGGCGTCTCACACCATCGGCTGCTCCAGGTGCCCGGTGTCGGCGCCCAGACCGTCGAAGAGGTAAAGGCCGCCGCGGAGAAGGCCGCCCAGCAGATCGCCGCCGAAACTCGGCTCCGCATCGACGTGGACGCGAAGGGCCCTGGCCAAACCCGGCTCCTCGCCGCGCTCGCCGCCGAACGGAGTGCCACGCACCTCTTGGCGGAGCTCGGCGACCCTCTGAACCGCTACGAACAGGGCGTCCGGGTAGCAATGCCAAAAGCCGATAAGGCCGCCAGCCGGTGGGGCATGTTCTGGTCGGGCCGGCGCCGCAAGGAAGAGGCGCTGGCGGCTCTGTCCACTCTCGAATCCGTCGTTTACGGACCCGATACCCGCGCTCTCATATCGAAACTCGACGACGCGCTCGCGCGCTGCGACCCGGACCGGATGGACCCTGCCTGGCTGTGGCGTTCCTACGAGGCCGATACGGCCGAGTACCACACCGCATTGGCCAGGATCACCGGCACTGACACCGCGGCCGCCGAATCCGTTGAGGACTTCATCGGTGAGGAACTGCAGCAGCGAATCGATGCCGTCCCGTTCGACGCGAGCCTGCTCAAAACCGACCTGCGTATGTACCAGCTGTTCGGAGCCAAATACGCGATCCACCAAGAGCGGGCGATCATCGGCGACGAAATGGGGCTGGGCAAGACCATCCAGGCGCTCACCGTCTGCGCGCACCTGGCCGCCAAGGGCCAACGGCGGTTCCTGGTGGTGTGCCCGGCAAGCGTCCAGGTCAACTGGATCGCCGAGATCGCCAAGCACACCCGGTTGTCCTCATACAGCCTGCACGGCCAGGGGCGAGAAGCCGCGGGGCGGCGCTGGCTGCGGCTCGGAGGTGTCGCGGTCACGACGTTCGAGACGCTTGCGCGCCTCCAGTTCCTGAAATCGGACGCAGTCGAGCAGGCAGTTCTCATCGTCGACGAGGCCCACTACATCAAGAACCCCGTGGCGAAGCGCACACAGGCTGTCGCGGCGTTGAGCCGGCGGGCGCAGCGGGCGCTGTTCCTCAGCGGCACACCGATGGAGAATCGGGTGGAGGAGTTCCGCAGCCTCGTCGGCTACCTCCGGCCGGCACTGGCCTCCAGGGTCGGCAACGGCGAGACCATCGCCGCGGCGCGGGCGTTCCGGCGGCTCGTCGCGTCGGTCTACTTGCGCCGCAACCAGGAAGACGTGCTCACCGAACTGCCCGAGAAGATCGAGGTCGAAGACTGGCTCCGGCTGACCTCTGGCGGCGAGGCCGCCTACCGGGCCGCCGTTCAGGACCGAAACCTCATGGGCATGCGGCGCGCGGCCTCGGCCATGCCGGGCTCAGAGAAACTCGACAGGTTGGAGGACCTGGTGGAGGAGGCGGTCGAAGACGGACTCAAGGTCATCGTCTTCTCGTACTTCCTGGACGTCCTCAAAGCCGTCGGCGAACGCCTCGGCCCGGTCGTGACCGGCCAGATCAGCGGCAGGATCCCCGCGGCCGCCAGGCAGGACCTCATCAACCGGTTCACCCGGATCGATGGGCCCGCAGTGCTCGTCGCGCAGATCGAAGCGGGCGGCGTCGGACTAAACATCCAGGCCGCCTCGGTGGTCGTCATCTGCGAGCCGCAATGGAAGCCGAGCACCGAGCAGCAGGCGATCGCCCGCGCGCACCGCATGGGCCAGGCCCGGAAGGTGCAGGTCCACCGGCTACTCGCCAAGGACTGCATCGACGAGCGCATCCGCGAGATCCAGGAGGACAAGGCCCTCCTGTTCGATCACTACGCCCGCCGAAGCGAAGCCAAGGAGGTCGACGGCATGGCCATAGCAGCCGGATACGCGAGGCCGGTCCCGCTCGACGACGAGTCGGTTCCGCTGAAAGAACGCGTCATCGTCGCCGAGCGGATCCGGCTGGGGATGGACTGATAGCTGAAGCGCGCTGAACAGCCACACTCTGATGTGGATCTACTCCGCATTTCCCAACGCCGCGAACGCGGCGGATCGGACCTCTAGCGCGCGCTGAGTATGGAGCTCGACGTCACCGCTGAAACGCCCATGACGATTGTCCGAAAATACAAAGAGTGACGACCCACGCACGCCTCACGTTCTCCGCCGGAAAAGTCGAAATACTCGACGGCCCCCAAGCAGGTCAAGAATTCGACGCTCCGTCCACGGCGGGTATGAATGTGATCCTGTCTATCAATCCAAGTGTCACCGGACAGCGGCTAGCTTGAATTTCCGAGATTGGCTTTCAGAGCTGCAGAAATGTGGTACTAATTCGACTTCTGTGAGCAGTTCCTCGCGCCAGGCGCCCCCGAACTGGGCCGGTGAACGGAAGCCCAGGCACTGTCGACCCGATCTGCAGTTGCGGCTTCACCTGGCGAACGACCCGTCCGCCCGGTGCGCGGACGAGTTGATGACGACGCTGAAGGCCGGGCCCGGCCGCCTCAGGCCACGTAGCGAAGATCCACTCAGGTGAAGGAGGTGCAGTTCCGCAGTCACTGCGGTCAGATTTCGGGTCGGATGTGTTCCGCTCCGGGGCCTGACCAAGTGCCGTCCTCGGGCCAGGCGAGGAAGACGTCGAAGATGTTCTTCAGCGCCTTCGTCGTCCAAGGTTCGTCCGGAGGTTGTTGGGATACCAGCACCTTGATGGCTTTGCCTCCTTGGCAGTACATGTAGGCGACCTCCAGCAGGTCGACTGCGCCTCGGCGGAATTTCTGGTAGTCGAAGCCACCGAGCTCCAGCACCTCGAACACCGTTGTGACACCATCGAGCTCGTACCAGGCGTCCACTCCATCTTCTTGGCCGGCTTTGCCTCCGTCTGCTTTCCTCCGTCGCTGCAGATCGAGGTACATCTGCGACCGCAGGATCTCGTGGTCAGGGTCATCGCGTTCGGCTTGGATCCGCTCGGCGATCTGCATCGCTGCGAACTCCTCCGCGGTCATGGACGACCAGTCAACGACATGTTTGTTTTGCATCAGCGGCTCCTCTTCTGCAACCCCCTTGGGCGCCTCAGGCTGGCGAGCGGGAAGGGCATCGGATTGACGCGGCCTCACACCGGCCGCGAACTGCTCGTAGGTGAGGTCTGGTGACTTGGTGTCGTATCCGAGGACTTCCCATGCGACAGCGTTGAGGACAAGCCGGAAGCCCTGGTGCTCGGCTATGCAGCAACGGCCCGGAAGTCGGTGCACCCGGCCGTGCTGCATGATCTCGGTGGCTACTCCGCGGAGGGCCGCTTGGGCCGTTGCGGTCGAGCCACCGTGGTGTTTGACGTACTGTGCTCGGGCTCCACCGGTTACTCGCACCTTCGCCGGCGGTTCCGGAAGATCCGAGAGTTCGAAGTCCGCGAGAGGTCCGTCCTTCTCAAGCGGCCGAAGCCTGCGGTTCGATCGCGGCGGCGGTGTCGCCCTGGTGAACCCTTCGCATCCGCTTACGCGGCACCATCCGTCGGGATGCACGCTCGGGTTCCCACACCGCACCCCGTTGCGATGGAACCGGAGGCACCGGCCTTCAGCAGACGCCCTGGCGAGGCGGTCGGACTCGTTGGCCAGCGCTTCCGATCGCAGCACGCTCGGAAGATCATTGCGGTGCAGGACCGTCAAGGTCTGCGTGGATCGGGTCAATGCGATGTAGAGCTCCTGCTCCCCTGAATGCGAGGCCGGGATGAACGATTGCGGCTCCACCACCACCACGTGATCGAATTCGAGGCCCCGTGCCTCTCGTCCAGTGAGCACCGAGACCGTCGCACCTGGAGGCTTGGGCCCGGTGTGGAAATGCTGCAGGGCTCCACGAACCTCGCCTGCCCAGTCCTTGGCGTCCCGGCCGCGGGGGGTGCTCGGTACGATCACCGCGACGCTCCGCCGTTCACCGTGCTTCCGCAGCAGTTTGAAGGCCCGTTCAGAGGCGGCCGCTACCGGGTCGAAGTGCCGTTCGATGGCGACCGGGTTTCCGTCCTGGGGCATCACGGCTACCGGAACGGCGGTTTCCGGTGACAACTGCCTGCCCAGGGGGGCCGCGAGGTCCATGATCTCGGCAGGGCCCTGAATCCGATGCAGAGTTCGACGACCTTGATCGCCTTGCCCGGCGCAAGTGTGCGAGCAAGCTCCTGCCAGTCGAAGTACGAATAGGGTGCGAGCCGCTGTGCCAGGTCGCCCATGACCGTCATCGAACCGCTCGGGCACCGACGTGCGAGCTCCCGTGCCTCCATCGGCGTCACGTTCTGAGCTTCGTCGATCACCAGATGGTCCCATGTGAGCTCGGGGTCGGGACCTTGAAGCAGGTATCGGAGCTCCTGCAGGCAGACCCTGTCCTCGTAAGTCCACTGTCGCCGTTGGTACCGCGTCGTCCGGTCACGCAGCTGCCTCAGCTCGGCATCGGTCGCAATGCCCGAGCAGACTCGCTTCAGGACGACCTCGCTTGCCAGCAGCCGCTGCAGCACCTCTCCCGGTTTGAGTTCGGGTGCCACAGCGTTGAAAAGACCGGTCTGTTCACACATCCTGTGGATCTGGTCTGAAAAATCCTCCTCCACCCGCGGGTGGTCCCTGCGGAACGCCTCGTGAAGCAAGCCGACAATTCGGCTTCTGCACCGCGCAGCCCGTACTTCGTAAGCTGCTTCAGCTGACATCTCCTCGGCGGTAATCGAGAAAAGACTCGCGGCGGGCACTTCGGTGCTTGATCCCCCGAATGAGAACGAGAAAAAATTCCGGCCCTTGCAAACCCGGGCCAATGGCACCTTCGGATTGGAGATGCAGTCTTCAACGGCACGAGACAGCACTGCAGCCATCCGCGGCCCCGCCTTGAACCCGGCTATAAGCCCGAAATCGTGCTCCGCCTCGCGAGCGTTCCAAAGCGCGGGCAAGTCGTTTCGGGGAACGTCGCCGACCCCCAGGGAGGCGAAGGCTCCCGCGATGTACTTTACGAATTCCTGGCTTGGTCCGAGCACCAGAATCCGATCGGTCTTCAGCAGAGAGCCTGATCGACCCAGCATTCTGGCAATGCGAGGAATCCCTACAGCGGTCTTGCCGGTTCCGGGGCCTCCCTGGACGACGAGGACACCCTGGTGCTGGTCGTCGACGATGGCGAGCTGCTCGCGTTGGATGGTCTCGATGATGTCTCGCATGGAACTGTCGCGTCCACGAGCCAGTTCGGCGAGCAGGGGATCGACCCAGCCGAACTCCTTGTCCGGAACCCTGCCTTCGACCATCCCAACGGCACCCGGATCGCTGCCGAACTCGTCGGTGTACCCGGTGACGATGTGCTCATCACACCGCAAGATCCGTTTGAACAAAACCCCTTCGCGGTCATCCGCCCGTGCGTAGAGCCACCGATAGCCTTGATCTGACTCCCAGTTCACGACGACGGCTTCTCGGTCGTCATCGTGAACCCGCCGACGCCCCACGTAGTAGCTGCGGGGGCCGTCCTCCTCAGGGGCAACAACCCGGGCGAAGACAAGCCGCTGCCCGTCCAGGTCGAAACTCCGCTGTTGGTGCGCCCCCGTTCCAACGAGAGCGTTTCCTGACTTCGGTCCGCCACTGGCGGCGGCGAACGCACTCAGCGATGGAGTCGATGCCCGCATCGCCGTAAAACAGGCATAGGCATGGTCGACACCGACTTGCTCGGACTCGACCACGGAGTTTCGAGTACCTCGCAGAGGTGCGGAGGGAGGGGAAGTATGTGCATCCACTCGTGGAGGGGCCTTTCATGTGAGGGTGCAACAGGGTTCGACTGAGCGGACCAGGGCCTTCGACGATGAATCCGGCTCGACTGCCGACGACCGGTAGGGAACCGGTCACCTTACTCGATAGTGTAAGCGGCCCAACACGGCCGGCCAGTGTCCGCCGCGTACCAATGGGCCGGCTGACTGGGTCGGGGGCGATCTCGGCGATGGTGGTTCCGTCTGCGTTGCATGCGATACTTGAACGCCGCAGCGTCGTTCGGCCCGACGCGCCGCAGGCCCACCCTTCAAATGCCGGAAGGAACCCATGGCGGATCTTTTTCGCAGCGACCAGGAGTCCATCAAGTCGTTGATGGATCAGATTCACCAGGGGAAGCTGCAGTTGCCCGACTTCCAGCGCGACTGGGTCTGGCCCGTGGACAACATCATCCGGCTCATAGCCTCGATCTCCAAGGGCTTCCCGATCGGCTCGATCATGACGATGGTGACCGGCGGAGAGGTCAAGTTCGCCGAGCGCCCGATCGAAGGCGCCCCTGCGTCCGGCGCCCGGGCGCAGAGCCTCATACTCGACGGCCAACAGCGGCTCACCTCGCTGTACCAGTCCCTGTGCCTCGGCCGCCCGGTGCAGGCCCAAGACCACAAGAAGAAGCGGCGCGACGGCTGGCTGTACATCGACATGCGCAAAGCGCTCACCCCGGAGTTCCCCCGCGAGGACGCGATCCGGTTCATCGGCGCCGACCGGAAAGTGCGCGACTTCCGCGGCGAGACCATCGAGGACTACTCCACCCCGGAGGCGGAGTACGAAGCGTTCCTGTTCCCGCTGAACCAGGTCTTCGACTCCGATGCCTGGGAAGACGGCTTCCGTGACTACTACGAGGATCGCGCGGACCGAAAGGTGTTCACCGATCGGCTCAAGGACTTCCGCAACAAGGTGCTCGCAGTCATCCGCGGTTACCAGGTCCCGCTCATCGAACTCAAGCAGGAAGCCGAACGCGAAGCCGTCTGCCAGGTGTTCGAGAACGTCAACACCGGAGCCGTGCCGCTCAACGTCTTCGAACTCCTCACCGCGACCTACGCGGCCGCCTCCTTCGACCTGCGCAGCCACTGGTCTGCGTGCAGGCGTGAACTGAGCGACCCGCTGGTTCACCGCCTGCTGACCGACGTGTCCTCGACCGACTTCATCCAGGCGGTGACGCTGCTGTCGACGATGGAACGGAACGCCGAGGCGCTGCGCGGCGGGATCGACGCGGCGAACGCGCCGCGCGTCGGCTGCCGCCGCATCGACATGCTCGACCTCGGCATGGACGACTACCAGCGGTTCGCGCCCCGGGTCGTCGAAGGCCTGAAGACCGCGGCCCGCTTTCTGTTCAGCCAGAAGCTCTTCGAGGCGAAGTACCTGCCCTACGGCAGCCAGCTCATCCCCTTGGCGGCGATCTTCGCGCAGCTCGGCGAGGACGCCGAGAGTTCACAGGCCCAGGCGAAGATCTCGCAGTGGTACTGGTGCGGCGTCTTCGGCGAGCTGTACGGCGGCTCGACTGAGACCAGGTTCGCCGCGGACCTGCCGGAGGTCGTCGCCTGGGTGCGCGGCGGCTCCAAGAGGCCGCGCACGGTCGACGAGTCACAGTTCGCCTCATCCCGGCTTTCGACACTGCGCACGAGGAACAGTGCGGCCTACAAGGGCCTGTACGCGCAGCTGCTCGCAGCCGGTGCGACCGACTGGCGCACGGGCAAGGCGGTCGACGTCGACACCTATTTCGGAGAAAGCCTGGACATCCACCACATCTTCCCCAAGCGGTGGTGCGAGGAACGCGGCATCGATCCGAAGGTCTACAACGGCATTTCGAACAAGACCCCGCTCTCGAGCCGGACCAACCGGAAGGTCGGCGGCAACGCGCCGTCCAAGTACCTGCCGACCCTGGGCCCTGAATCCGTGGTCGACGAAGCGCTGCGGTCCAGCCTGGTCGACCCGGTGCTGCTGCGCGCCGACGACTTCGAGCGGTTCATGAGCGTCCGCAAGGAGGCCTTGCTGCGGATCATCGAGCAGGGAACGGGAAAGCCCTGCTATCGGGACGAGGTCGGGGCAGTCGACGACGTCGACGACGCTATGGACGACACCGACGACGAATAGAGGGCGCAGCAACGGACTCGGGTTCTAGTCACACTTACACACCCCGCTCGCTCAATCTTGCTGTACCTCGAATCCGTCCGATCCCAGGTACAGCCGCAAGCTGGAGTTCTCCAGGTGAAGTTCGCCCTGAGCTCGGACTGGTTCGCTTGCGCGGTGAGCCTCGATGGCGCGGTCATAATCGCTCTCGGTCACAAACGCCCAGAGGGTGCCGTCGTACTGTTCTTCCCCAGCCTGTATGCGGCCCTTGATCTGCACCCGACGTCGATATCCGGCTTCTTCGGTGTACAGACCGATGACCTTGCCTTCGATGACTGCGCTTCCGGTCTTGGCGAGTTCCTCAAGGCGCACACCGAAATCATGGATCTTTGCCGCCATGCGATCGGTGAATCGCAATGCAGAACCAGGCGGTGATTGTGCGCGCCCGAAACCCCAGTCGAAATCGATCTCGAAGGGGCGGTCATGATTCGATCCACCCAGGTCACCCAATGCCTTGCAGAAATTGGCTGAGAGACCTACCTCTGCGAGATCGCTTATCTCTCTGCGCTCCAGCAATTTCTTTGCGACGGCGTGCGCTTGGTTCACAGCACCATGAAGTCGTACAACGATCTCGTGGTCCGAAAGAGCCGCTGTATCCGTAGCCGCTTCGAGCTCGAACAGCGCTGATTGATCGCCGTCAGTCCTCGCGGCCTTCGCAATGCTGGTCGTGAAGATGTAGCTGCCGGGAGCCGTGAGCCCAAGCTGGACGCGGTCGAGGAAGCGGTACACCGGCTCAGAGGCGCGATCTTGATAGAGCAACTTATGGCCTTCATCCACATTTCTGCCAGAATCTCTCAGCAGATGGTAGATAGCGTCGATCGCTTTGCGCCCATCGATGAAGGGAATCGTGCCCGAAGGCGTCGGCGGGAACAGCCGGAACCGCTGCGTGTCGGCATCGGGTGCTTCCAGTTCGCTGAGCAGGTCCTCAAGCGGCCGTTCCTCTACCGCTGCCAGATCGACAATGGCACGCTTCAGCAGACGCCGCACGGAACGCTCGTCCCCTTCAGCGGGCACCAGCACCTGGTCGGATTCGGGCACGTCCCGTTCCCAGACGACCATGCCTCGCCAGGTGTCGACAGGCCTCCAACTGCGCGACCGCAGGTACGACGAGAAGTGCTCGGGAGAGATCGACTGCTGCCGGTCCGTCATCGGCTCCCACCTCCCCCGTCTCCGTACCTTCGGCGCCGATCGTCTTCTGCCGCTTCTTCGAAGAGCTTGATCAGCACTTCCTGTGTCAGCAGATTAGCGCGTGGGACCGATATCGTCCGCGACGACGTGTTCCGGCGGCCGTCGCCCATACCCTTGAGCGACATCCAGTAGATCGGGGCATTGAAGCCCGGGCCCGAGTCGGTCGGGTCGGCGAACTTTTCCGAGTCTGGAGGCACTCGGACCAGGAGGAGATACTGCGGCGGTCCAACCGGGTCCTCGTCGCTGAGCTGTTCGAACGCGTCGGCGTCAAGCGCGTAGGGCCAGCAGCCGTTCCGTTCTACCAACGTGCTGCAGCTCTTGACCTGCACCTCGATGCACGGCGCCCGCCGGTGCTTCCGATCTCGCTTGGTGATGACGAAGTCGATGCCGTCGTCAACGTCGTAACGCGCGAGGTTGAATCCGGCGGCGATACAGAAGGCCCGCACCACCGCTTCCCCGAAGTCGCCTTGGTGCTGCTGCGGGTTCACACCGTCGAGCGGCTTCTCACCGGGAGAACGAGCCGGAGGTCCGTGCGGCAGGGGTTTTCCTCCAGTCGATTCCACTAGAGCTCTTGGGTTCCGAGGACAACGCGCTTCATAGTAGACGGACTCGCGTTCCGGGTCAACGCAAGCGCGAATCTGGGCAGCAGACCCCTTCTGGCCGCCGGCCCGGCACTCGCCATCGCGATCCCCCTCCATCGATGGCGAGTGCCGTGGTCAGCCTTCGCAATGTCGGAAGACGCGGTCCTTGGTGCGCCAGAGGTCGATTGCGTGGTCGAGGACGGCTCGGGTGCGGGCCGGGTCGTCTTGGCGGAGCCAGGCGAGGTTGTCGGGGGCGGCGGCGAGGCGCGGGAGGCCGTCGAGGTGGGTGACGTGGCCGATCAGGTTCGGATGGTGGTCGGCGAAGGTCAGTCGGAGGGCCGGTTCGTGCCATACCCAGGCAAAGGCGAGGGCGCGGCCGTCGATCTCGCGGTAACCGAGGACGGGCAGGCCGTCGGTGAATCGCAGGGTCATCCTTCGACCTCCGCCTCGTGTCGGGCGGCGTGGTGCCAGATCGCGGTGGCCTTCGATTTCGCGGCGCGGCGCAGTTCGGTCGGCCATTCGGCGCGGTAGAGGTGGAGACGGCTGAACGGCGAGCCGATGCGGTTGATGTAGCCGAGGTCCACGGCGGGTTCGGGGGCGATGCGTCGCAGGCGGACCGAGGTGGTGGAGCCACCCGCGAGTTGGTAGATCTCGATGCGGCGGTGCTCCAGGTCGAAGCGGCCGAGGACGATGCGTTCGGGGTTGATCATGCGGCACCGCCCCAGGAGAACCCGATGAGGGTGGTGAGCACGTCGCGCAGCGAATCGGAGGCGATCCGGGAGGCGAGGAGCTTGACGGCGGAGCGCCGCTTCGGGCAGCCGTGGGCGCCCCACTTGTGGTTGCACCACTCGCAGCGCAGGCGGCCGAGGCCGAACCAGGTGCGGTAGGGCCGGTGCAGTTCGAGGTCGATTTTGACGGAGGCGGGAACCGGGTCATGGCGTACGCTGAACGAGACCACGAGAGGTCTCCTCTCTGGTAAGGGGCGGGCCGCCGGATTTCTGCCAAGGCCTCAGGCGGCCCGCCGCGTTTCGAAATTCAGTTGGAATTGAAAGACGCGTGATGCACGCGTACGGCAACGTTTGCACGCCGAACCCCGGAAATCAAGACACGACACGCACAGTGTACGAAAACGTCTAGATGAACCACTGATTCCCTTGCGCCGCAAGCGTTTCCAATTTCATCCCAACGCACTTCCAAGAGCCCGGCCGGCGCACCCCGGGTGTCACTCCAGTTCACAGGCGAGAACACCTCACACCAGCCGTCCTTGTTAGAGTGGACCGCCGGTCCCAGAGCGCGCCCACGGCCTGGAATGCGCCTCGGACCTGCGATGACACTCAAGGAGCGGACCTCGTGGCGAATCAGGCGGCATCCACACCCGGCGGCACCGGCCTGCCCGAACTCGGCCAGGTCGTGTCCGTCCGCGGCTCGACCTGGGCTGTGACCGACATGCGCGAGCAGACGGCCTCGGCCGCCTCCGGATACGGGCCGCCCCCGGAGCCGACGCACGTGGTCACCCTCCAGTCCCTCTCCGAAGACCACCTCGGCACCGAACTGCGGGTCGTATGGGAACTGGAGGTCGGGCACAGCCTCCTCGAAGCGCACGGCCTCCCCGAGACCCTCAGCCCCGAGACCTTCGACGACCCCAACCGGCTCGCGGCCTTCGTCGACGCCGTCCGCTGGGGCGCGGTGACCTCCGCCCGCTCCGACGCCTACCAGTCGCCGTTCCGCTCCGGCGTGAACCTGGAGCCTTACCAGCTCGAACCGCTGCGCCGCGCCCTCGACTCCTCCCGCACCAACCTGCTTCTCGCCGACGACGTGGGCCTCGGCAAGACCATCGAAGCCGGGCTGGTCGTCCAGGAACTCCTCCTGCGCCAGCGCGCGAAATCGGTCGTCATCGTCTGTCCGCCCAGCCTGCGGCTGAAATGGCAGGACGAGATGCGCGACAAGTTCGGGCTCGACTTCACCATCGTCGACTCCGAGCTCATGGCCCGCGTCCGGCGCAGCCACGGTCTCGCCGCCAACCCCTTCCGTCTGTTCCCCCGCACCATCGTCAGCCTCGCCTGGCTGCCCACGGCCCGGGCCCAGCGGCTGCTTCGCGAGGTCTACGCCGACGCGCGCGGCAGCGAAAGCCGGTACGCCTTCGACGCGCTGGTCGTCGACGAGGCCCACCATGTCGCCCCCGCCAGCCCGAACAGTGTCGCGGGCGCCCGCGGGTACGCCGTCGACAGCAAGCGCACCATCGCCGCCCGTGCCCTCGCCGAGCAGTGCGAGCACCGGCTGTTCCTCTCCGCCACCCCGCACAACGGGTACAGCGAGTCGTTCACCGCGCTCATGGAGATGATCGACGACCGCCGGTTCGCTCGCGGCGCGAACCTCGACGAGCACGCGCTCGAAGAAGTCGCCGTCCGCCGCCTGAAAACCCAGATCAAGGAGATGGACTTCAAGGCCCGCGAGCTCAAGTCGATCGAGTTCGAGCCGACCGACGAGGAACAGGAGCACTTCGCCGAACTGGAGCGGATCCTCACCGAATCCGCCCGCAGGAACGGCAAGGGCCGCGCCGGGGACATCATGTCGATGCTCCTCAAGAAGCGGTTCCTGTCCAGCCCGTGGTCCTTCGCGCTCACCTTGCAGCAGTACGAGGACGGCCCCGCCGCCGGGAAGCTCGACGAGCAGCGGGAGTACTTCCAGGACGTGCTCGGCTCGGGCCAGTCCGACGAGGAGGAGGGCGAGGCCGACCAGCCCGAGGCAGAGACCCTCCGCGCCGGGAAGCGCTCGGCCCCGATCTCGGCCGCGTCCAAAGCCGAGGTCGCCGAGCTCGTCCAGTGGGGGCGCAGTTTTCAGTACCGCCCCGATTCCAAGCTCACCGCCCTCATCGGCTTCCTCACCGCGATCTGCCGGCCCGACGGGAAGCTCTGGACCGACGAGCGGGTCGTGGTCTTCACCGAGTACGCGCGCACCCTCGACTGGATCCAGGAAAACCTGGCGCAGGCCGGCTTCGGCGACCGGCTCGCCGTCATCCAGGGCTCCACCTCGCACGAGGACCGCGAGCAGATCAGGGCCCGCTTCTCGGCACCGCCCGAGAAGGACCCGGTGCGGGTGCTCCTGGCCACCGACTCCGCGGGCGAAGGCATCGACCTCCAGGCCCACTGCCACCGGCTCGTCAACTACGACATCCCGTTCAACCCCTCGCGTCTCGAACAGCGCATCGGCCGCATCGACCGGTACGGGCAGCGCCACACGCCCGAGATCTTCCAGTTCCGGCCGCCGCAGTCTTCCACCACATACGCGGCCGACGCCGACTTCATGCGGCGCATCGCCGAGAAGGTCGGCACCGTCGCCGCCGACCTCGGCTCGGTCAATCAGGTCGCCGACACCGAGGTCGAAATCGAGGACCACTTCACGAGCACCGCGAGCCGCCGCAAGGTCAAGGTCGCCCCCGAGAACGGCAGCGAGGTCATCGGCCGGGCCCTCGCGGGCAGCACCGACCTGCGCCGCGAACTCGCCAAGCTCGCCGAAGACCACGAGAAGACCCAGGCGGCGATGCACTGGACCCCCGCGAATGCCCGCCGCGTCGTCGACACCGCACTCGAACTGAGCGGGCAGCCCGCGCTGCTCCCGGTCGAGGACACCTCACGCGACGAGGCCACCGACGCGGACGGCCTGTTCCGGATTCCGAAGCTCGACGCCTCCTGGCAGCCGGCCCTCGCCGGGCTCGCCACCCGCCTCGCCCCGGACTCTCCCAGGCCGGTCACCTTCGACGCGAAGGCCGCCGCCGGGCGCCCCGACCTCGTCTACCTGCATCTCGGGCACGCCCTCATGCAGCGCACCACCCGCTTCCTGCGCGCCGAGCTCTTCGGCGGCGACTCGCTCCTGCACCGCGCCACCGCTACAGTCGTCGACGACCTCGACGAATCCTGTGTCGCCGCGATGGGCCGCCTGGTGCTGGTCGGACGCGGCGGCCTGCGCCTGCACGAAGAGGTGTTCCTCACCGGCCTGCGCCTCAACGGGCGGCCCCTGGCTGCCGCGAAGACCGAGCAGGCGGTCGACCAAGCGCTGGACCGCGAACAGATGAGCCTGGCCGACCCCGAGGTCCTGGCAGCACTGGCCGCGAACTGGAACGCGGACGGCTCACTGCTCTACACCCGGCTCATCGAGGCGATGAACGCCAAGGCCGACAAGCGCAAAGAACTGGTCCAAGCCGACCTCGACCGACGCCAGAGCGCCGACCTCGACCGCTCCGAGGAGATCTTCAAGGCGTTCCGGGCCAACCTGCGCGAATCGGTCGACCGGCTCCGCAAGGCCCTGATTGAGCAATCCGAAAGCCTGTTCGGTATCAACTACCGCGGTGAAGCCGACCTCGCCAAGGAGCAGGAGAAGCAGCTCCGCGATGACCTGCGCGCCATGGAAGACCGCCTGCTGGACCTCGACCGGCAGAAAGACCTCGAACGCGCCGCGATCGAAGCCCGCTACACCGATGTCCGACCGCACCTGACCGGGGCCGCCGTGATCTTCGCGCTCACCCCCGCCGACGCTGAGCAATGGAAGGCCCGCCGGTGAAGCACCTGAAGCCGATCAAACCCGAGGACCTGCACCGCGCCTGGCTCGACCTGGTCGAGACCGACGGACCGTTCCTGTCCCTGCCCGTCCTCAAGCGCGTCTGGCCCGCCGGCATGGCCGCGCTGGAACCCGAACCGCGCGCGGTGCTGCGGGCGGCGCTCCCCGCTTTCGAGAAGGCCTGGGACGAGCTGGACCGCGTTCGCGACGAGACTGCTCTCGACCGCTATCGCGAAGCCCGGGACACCTGGGTCGAGACGGTCTTGCGCGACGTCTTCGGTTGGGGCGCTTCCTATGTCACCGGCGACGCGCCCGCACTGGCCGGGATTTCGGTCCAGGCCCCGAACCGGTCCGTGACCGTGACCCCGAGCGGCGCGCTCGTGCGCGGCGAGAAGATCGGCGCGCTCACGCTCGTATGCGAGAACGCCGCGTCCCTCCACGACGCACTCGCCGACGGCTGGAACTCCAGCCCGATCGACCGGATGAGCGAGCTCCTGCGCGCCTCGGGCGTGCCCGTCGGCGTCGTCACGGACGGGCGCTGGTGGGCCATCGTCAGCGCCCAGCCCGAACTCAGCACCGCCTCCGGCGTCACCGACGCTCACCTGTGGATCGAGGAGCCCGGGGCGCTCTTCGCCTTCGCGCAGCTGCTGAGCCGCAAGCACCTCATCGGCGGCAAGGAATCCGACCGGCTCGGCAAGCTCTTCGTCGACTCAGTCGCCGACGCCGCCGACATCACCGACGCCCTCGGCGTCCAAGTCCGCCGCGCCGTCGAACTCCTCGTGCAGTCATTCTCCGAATCAGCGCTGCGCGCTGCCGCGAACGGCGAGCCAGATCCCTTGCCGGAGAACCGAGACGAGGTCTACCAGGCCGCCGTAACCGTCATGATGCGCGTGGTCTTCCTGCTCTTCGCCGAAGAACGCGGCCTCCTGCCCGAGAACGAACTCTTCGCGGCCGGTTACGGACTCGCCGACCGGTACGACCTGCTCGACCAGCGCTCCCGAGACGAAGGCATCGGCGCACTCGGCGGCACGTACATCAGCTGGTACCGGCTCCTGGCCGCTTCGCGGGCGCTGTACGAGGGCGCGATCTTCGACGGCAAGGCGCTCCCCGCCTACGGCGGCTCCCTCTTCGACCCGGACCGGACCCGGTTCCTCACCGAAGCGGGAGCGGACGGCCTGGCGGTTAAGGTCTCCGACCGGGTCATGCTCGAAGTCCTCCGGGCCGTCCAGGTCCCCGAGATTAAGGGCGAAGCCCTGCGGATCTCCTTCCGCGAGATCGACGTCGAGCAGATCGGCTACATCTACGAGGGGCTGCTCGGCTACTCCGCCGCCGATGTCGAAGAGGTCATGGTCGGCCTCATCGGCAAAGCCGGGGCCGAACCGGAAATCCCGCTCAGTGTCCTCGAAGGGCTCGCCGCAAAACACTTGGACGTGGGCAAACTCGCCGCTGCGATCATCAAGTGGTCCAAGGAGCACCAGAAGGCTGCCGAGCCCCCGTCCGCGAGTGCCCTCGCGAAGGCCTTTCAGACCGGGGCCGAGGATGTTGAGACTGCGATCCGGGCCGTCACGATGGACCCGGAGCTTCAGGAGCGGTTGCGGCCCTTCATCGGCATCATCCGCCGCGACCTGCGCGGCTGGCCGCTGGCGGTCATGCCTGGCGGTGTGATGGTGGTCGAGACCCCTTCGCGGGCCAACGCTGGGGCGCACTACACCCCGAAGGACCTCGCCGAAGAGGTCGTCACCCACGCGCTGGAACCCTTGGTGTACAAACCGGGTCCGCACCAGACCGACGACCGGAAGCAGTGGGTCCTGCTGCACCCGGACGAGATCCTGGAACTGAAGGTTGCCGACATCGCTTGCGGCTCAGGCGCATTCTTGGTCGCGGCCGCCCGGTATCTGGCCGGGAAGCTGGTCGAGGCCTGGCAGGAAAACGGCATGGCCTACGGATCGGGTCGCGAGGTCGAGACCCGAGCAATCCGCATGGTCGTCGCGCGGTGCCTGTACGGGGCCGACATCAACGAGCTGGCCGTGGAGATGTGCAAGCTCTCGCTGTGGCTGGTCTCGCTCGACCCGGACCTCCCGTTCTCGTTCGTCGACGACAAGATCTTCTGCGGCAACTCCCTGCTGGGCATCATCGACCGCAGGCAGATCGAGTCCTTCAACATCAACCCCGAGACCGCCGCGCCCACGACGCTCTTCGACCTTGATGCAGGCACGAACCTGGTGCAGCGCATCGACATCAGGGACACCTTGAACAAGGTCATCGCCTTGCGCCGAAACCTTGCCAGCGAAGTCGACAACACCGACCCGCAACGCTCGGTCGCTGCCAAGCGCCAACAGGTGGAGCGGCAGCAGGAGCTGACCCAGAAGGCGACCGACATCGCAGACGGCGTGATCGCCGCCGGGCTGCGCCTCGGCGGGAAACCGGGCAAGAAGCTCAAGGAAGCGTACGAAGACCTCCGCGTCGCGATCGGGCTGGCTTACCCGAACAAGGGCGAACCGAACCGCGAAATGCTCGACGGGATCCTCAAGGCGGGTTTGACACCAACTGTCAGAACGGACTACGAGCGTTGGAAGCCGCTCCATTGGGTACTCGCCGCTCCGGATGTGATCGTTGACCACGGCGGCTTCGATGCCGTTGTCGGGAATCCGCCATTCCTTGGCGGCAAGAAAGTCACTGGCGCGACAGGCACGAATATTCGAGACTGGTTCGTGAACAGGCTGGCAGGAGCTCAAAAGGGCAACGCCGACCTTGTCGCCTACTTCTTCTTGCGCGCCAAGGAGCTCCTGACCCCAACCGGCAACCTCGGGCTGATCGCCACCAACACCATCGCCCAGGGCGACACGCGGGAGGTCGGCCTCGACCGTCTCGAAGCTGGCGGCTTCACCATTACTCAGTCGATTCAGAGTCAACCGTGGCCGGTCAAGACCGCGAACCTTGAGTACGCAGCGGTTTGGGGCTCATTCGGACCAGTTTCGGACGACGTCAATCGCATTGCAGACGGTGAGAACGCCAAGTGGATCATTACAATGCTAGACCCTGCGAGAGGCCCGGAGAGGATGCCTGCCCGACTGGCAGAAAACACCAACACAGCGTTCATTGGACTGAATGTTAACTGTGTCGATGAGTTTTCCATGACACCGTCGCACGCAAACGAAATCCTAGCGGACAATCCGAACCTGAAATCGGTCATCAAACCTTACCTCGACGGAGAGAATCTTAATCAGACCCCAGGTTCCAAAGCGACCCGTCGAATCGTGGACTTCACTGGGAAATCCGAATCTGAAATTGCCGCGTTTGGCGCCGCGTATGACTGGGTCAACGATCGAGTCAAACCGGCCCGCGCCCGTCTAACAAACAAGCCAAAACTCCAGAAATACTGGTGGCTATACGAGCGAGAGGCTATTTCACTTCGCAAGGCGGTCAAGAACCTCGACGAGGTCTTGGCTATCGCTCTGGTAAGCAAGACCGTCATGCCGCTGCGGGTTCCTACAGGACAGGTCTTCAGCCACATGCTCGGTGTTTTTGCCACCGACTCGTACTCCGACCAGGCCGTGCTCTCGTCCAGCCTGCACCAGCTCTGGGCCATCAAGTACGCCTCATCCATGCGCACAGATGTCCGCTACACCCCCTCGGATGTCTTCCTGCCCTTCCCTCTGCCACCGCACAGCGAAGCGCTCGATGAGGTCGGCAGAATCCTCGACACCGAGCGCCGTGAGATCATGCTCCGCCGCGATCTCGGCCTCACGAAGCTCTACAACCTCGTCAACGACCCAACCGCCACCACCGATCCCGACATCACTCGCCTTCGGGAAATCCACGTCGAGCTCGACCTGGCCGTGCTCGCGGCCTACGGCTGGGACATCCCCCCTGACCACGGCTTCCACGAATACCGGCGCATGACCCGGTTCACACTCTCGCGCGAAGCCCGGGTCGAAGTTTTTGACAGACTCCTCAAGGAGAATCACCGCAGGGCCGCCTTGCAGGGCGAAGCTCCTGAGGTCGAGGCCGAGGAGGATGACGAGTGAGCGACATCGAACGTGTACCGGTGGACCCGGTGGGCGACGGCCGTTCTACGTACCTGGTCAAGCACTCCCCCGACGGCACTTCCTGGACCGCGCGGGAGAACCTGTCCGACGTCATCGAACGTGAACTGCTCGGCCCGGCAGGCGGCCCGGAGGAAGTCCTCGAAGGCAGCCCTGACGCGGCCTATCTTGTGGGCCGGATCGCCCCGGCGAAGATCAAGTCCGGCACTGAGCCGCTGACCAGTGCCGACGAGGACGAACCCGTCCTCGATCTCGGCGAAGCGGCGGACACCGAGATCAGCCGCGGCGTGCCGATGTCGAGTGTGGACGAAACCTCCGCCGAGTCCGACGAAGACAACGTCGACGACATCCCGCAGCAGCGCGGCCTGATGATCCCCGCCTCGATGGGCTTGCGTTTCCAGGTGCCGAACGACTTGGAGCGCTTCGAGGTCCGCGCAACCTGGGGCGTCTATAACGTCTACAAAGGCGAAGACGGGGAGGAAGGCACCAAGTCGAAGCGCCGCCGCTACAAGCGCGAGGACTTCAACATTCCAAAGGAGGTCCGCCTCGCCGACCTCACCCCCGGCGAGACCAGGGAATACCACCTGCGTGATACCACCGTGGTCCGCGTCGACCGCTACGACGATCCCACCCACGGCCGCGTGCTGATCGAACTCGCGCTCTGCAACGACCGCGAGACCCCGCGGCAGATCCCGGTCAATGCCTGGATGTACCAGACGAAACTGGAGGTCTCTGCGGACGGCGAAGCGGTGTTCCTGCCGGTCCGCGACCTGGTGGCCGACGGCGGATGGTCGCCGGACGAGGACGAGGAGATCCGCCGGCTCGACCTCCAGTACCGCAACCGGCTCGAGTTCGCCCAGGGCCGCACGTGTTCGGCGGACTGGGAGACCGACTGGGACAAGGCTCCCGAGGACGATCCCGCGAAGCGCCGCGCCAAGCGCGTGTGGACGACTTGGTTGCCCGTCAGCGAGACTCCGCAGACCGCCGCGCAGGAGGTCCCCGGCGTGCTGCTGGACATGACGAAACTCGCCGGGGCGGAGTCGGCCGTGCTGGAGTCCGGGTTGCGCCCGATCGTCGCCGGATACGACGCCTGGCTTAAGAAACGCGTCACCCAGGCCGAAGAGCTGCCCGCGCATCTGCGCGATGAGGCCCTGCGGGCCGTCGAGGACGCCCGCATGGTCTATGACCGGCTCGCGGACGGCCTGGACTTCCTGCTCGCAGACGCCGACGCGCAGCGCTGCTTCAAGTTCATGAACGAGGTCATGTCCGCCCAGCGCATCCAGACCCAGGTCGCTGCGATCCGCACCGCCGACACCTCGGTGTCGATGGAGGAGGCGCGCGAACGTGTCCTCGCCGGGAACCACCCCCACCACTGGCGCACGTTCCAGCTGGCGTTCATCCTGACGCAGATCCGCATGATGACCGACCCGGCCTGGAAGTACCGGTCGGGGAGCCTCGCGCGGGCGCAACTGCTGTTCTTCCCCACCGGCGGTGGCAAGACCGAGGCCTATCTCGGTCTGGCGGCGTTCACGTTCGCGATCCGGCGGCTGCAAGGCAAGGTCGAAAGCGAGTCCGGTCCTCTCGACGGGAACGCCGGGGTCGCCGTGATCATGCGGTACACGCTGCGGCTGCTCACCTCGCAGCAGTTCCAGCGCGCGACCGCGCTCATGTGCGCGGCCGAGACCGTGCGCATCGCCGACACAGCCACTTGGGGTGACGAGCCGTTCCGGATCGGCCTGTGGGTCGGTACCAGCGTGAGCCCCAAGCGGTTCGACGAGGCCAACGACGAGATCAAGAAGGCCCACAAGAACAAGAGCGCCGCGCACCGGCTGACGGTGCTCCAGATCCAGCGCTGCCCGTGGTGCGGCGAGGCGATCAACCTGCGCGACATCAAACCTGACCCGGTCGAGCGGCGGGTGCGGGTCTACTGCGGCGACGAGCTCGCCGAGTGCCCGTTCGCTGAAGGCGGCGACGCCGCCGAGGGCCTACCGGTGCTCACTGTGGACGAGGAGATCTACCGGCTGGCGCCGGCGTTCGTGATCGCCACGGTCGACAAGTTCGCCCGCCTGGCCCGCGAGGGCGAGGCCGCGTCTTTGTTCGGGTACGTCTCGAAGTACTGCGACCGGCACGGCTACGTGCACCCGGACTACGCGAATTGCGACATTGTGGATGGCGGGCAGCATCCGCGCAAGGACGGTCGTCCCGCCGCGCGGGTGCGGCCGGTCGGGCGGCTGCGCCCGCCGGATCTGATCATCCAGGACGAACTGCACCTGATCACCGGTTCGCTCGGGACCACCGTGGGGCTCTTCGAGACCGTAGTGGACACGGCCGCATCCTGGACGACTGCGGACGGCTCGCCGGTGCGGCCGATGCTGGTGGCCTCGACCGCGACCGCCCGGAATGCCACGGACCAGGTGAAGGCGCTCTACGGGCGGGACACGATGATCTTCCCGCCGCAGGTGATCGACGCCGGGGACACGTACTTCTCCGAGGAGCTGCCCGTCACCAAGGCCACGCCGGGCCGCCGGTACGTCGGAGTGTCGGCGACCGGGGTCCGGCTCACCAGCGCGGAGATCCGAGTCGCCGAAATCCTCATGGCCTCCGGGCAGTTGCTGATCAACACGGGGAAGGCGAACGAGGCCGACCCGTACATGACGCTCGTCGGATATTTCAGCGCCACAAGGGAACTCGCCGGCATGGCGCGGTTCCTCGGGGACGACATCCAGACGCTGCTCCAGAAAGGCCGGGAGTGGTCGAAGCTGCCGCGCCGCGGCGGCAGCGCGTTCGGGCACCTGAACACTGCCGAGCTCACCTCGCGCATCTCCAGCGCCGAGATCGGGGCCTCGCTGGACCAGATGGCGGTGCCGTTCGATCCCGCCTTCGACTCCACGGCGGCGAAACGGGCACTGGCTGAGGCTGCTGAGCACGGCGAGGCGGCGTCCAAGCGCGACCGGCTGCCGCTCGACACGGTGCTTGCTACGTCGATGCTGCAGGTCGGTGTGGACGTGACGCGGCTCGGACTCATGATGGTGGTGGGCCAGCCGAAGAACACTGCGGAGTACATCCAGGCGTCCTCGCGCGTCGGCCGTGACGCCAAGCGACCCGGTCTCGTTGTGGCACTGGGCAACTGGGCCCGACCGCGGGACTTGACGCATTTCGAGACGTTCCGGCACTACCACGAGACGTTCTACGCGCAGGTCGAGGCGCTGTCGGTGACGCCGTTCTCGCAGACCTCGCTCGACCGCGGACTCGACGGAGTTCTCGTCAGTGCTGCTCGTGTGCTCCAGGCCGACCGGGCCCAAGGGCTCTCGCCGGAGCGGGAGGCACGGCGCATCGAGCAGGAGTACGCGTTCGCGCAGGGTCTCATCGGCCTCGTGTGCGAGCGGGTGGCCCGGGCCAGCGACAACGAGACCGCCAAGCGGGCGCGCACCCGCTTGGAGAACCGTCTCGACCAGTGGGTGCGGCGCAACAAACAGGTGGGGAAGCAGCGCCAGACGCTGGTGTACGACCGGGTGACGGACGATTCCCGGTTCGGCGCGTTGATGATCAGCCCCGAGAACGCCCGCTCGATGGCCAGTCGGAGCGACATCGGGCCGTTCAAGGTGCCGAACTCGATGCGCGAGGTCCAGCCTGAGATCAACCTGCTCGTGAGCCCGATCGCGGCGAACCTGTTCGATCACGGCGAGGACGAACCGGAGTGGGAGACCCAGCGCGCCAAGAAAGGTGCCTCGTCATGACCGACACGCAACCGAGGTTCGCCAAGGCGCCGAAGGTGCTCGATCCGCTCGGCGATGCCGACACCGAGCGGGAGGCCGGCCGGAAGCGGAACTACGCGAAGGTCGGGTCCGGGCGGCCCTCGTCCCTGATCTACACGTACGGGCCGGGCGCGGTGATGGACCTGCCGCAGTTCACGATCATGCCCTCGGGACTCGACGACTGGGACCGCATCTGGGCCAGGCGCGACGGCGCGCCTCCGGTCATCGAAGCGCCGCAGCTCCGTCAGGTGGTCGCGAAGCTGTTGAACTCCAAGCACATCGAGCTGCGGCCGTTCCCGTGGCAGGCGGTCGCGTTCACCGGGTCGGAAGACGGCCGGGACCTTGGCGTGCCCTCCCGGGTGTTCCCGCAGTGGCTGCGCTGCACCGGATGCGACAACCTGGGCCTGATCAGCCAGTTCTCGTACGCCAACGTCAAGCGCTACCGGCCCGACCAGGCCCGGTTCACGCACGAGAAGTGCTACGGCCGCCCCGACCGACCCCGCAGCAAGCCCAGCGCGCAGACGGCAGTGCCCGCGCGCTACCTGCTCGCCTGCCCGGACGGGCACCTCGACGAGTTCCCGTACGACTGGTGGGTGCACGGCGGCGCCGCGTGCGCTTCGGGGATCGACCACCCGCAACTGCGGATGACCGACCGAACCGCGGGCAAGGGCGCGGCGGCCACGATCACCTGCACGCAGTGCGACAAGAAGCGGCCGATGAACGAGGCGCAGGGCGAGGCCGGCGCCGCGAAACTGCCGTACTGCCGGGGCAGGCACCCGCACCTGGGAACGTTCGAGAGCGGCGGCTGCGGCAATCCGGCCAAGCTGATGCTGATCGGCGCCTCGAACCTGTGGTTCGGCTCCACGCAGTCGGTGATCGTCATGCCCCAGTCCGAGGCGGACCGGACCGACAGCCTGGCCGTGCGGCTGCGGGGCACCCACGGCGAGGACCTCGCCGAGGTGCGCGGCAACGCGAAGCTGATCCGGATGATCCTCAAGTCCCAGGTCGAACTCGAAGGGGTCGATGACGCGACGCTGCTGGCCGCTGTCGAGGAGGCGCTGGCGCCTGAGGCCCCCGAGGAGGACCAGGAGGAGCGCATCCGCACCTGGGACCCGGTGGACCTGCTCGTCCCCGAATGGGTCTACCTCCAAAAGGACCCGCTCGGTCCCCGCCAAGAGGACCCCGCGAGCGGGCTCACACTCTCCAAGCGGGACTGGGAGAGCACGTGGCGCGGAGGAAGCGTCAGTCGGGTGCTGGCCGTCGAGAGCCTGCGGAAGGTCAACGCGCTGCTCGGCTTCACCCGGATCGACGACATGGACCGGGTCGGCGACCTGCCGCGGCGGCTCGTGCCGCTCACCCGAGACCGTCCGGAATGGACTGTCGCGACCGAGGATCGCGGCGAAGGGATCTTCCTCCAGTTCGACGAGGCCCGCATCGCCGCATGGGAGAGCGTCGTCGAAGACAGCCCGCTGTGGCAGGCGCACGTCGAGGCCCACGACAGGAACTTCACGAACCGCTTCTCGGAGACCGCCGAGCGGGTCAAGCCGAGCACCCGCATGCGGCCGCCCCGCTACTGGCTGCTGCACACCTTCGCGCACGTGCTCATCCGGCAGTTCGCGCTTACGTGCGGATATTCGGCGGCGAGCCTGAGCGAGCGTCTGTACGCATGGAAGGAGAGCGAGGAGCGGCCCGCCGCGGCCGGACTCGCCATCCTCACCACCGCCTCCGACTCAGACGGCACCCTCGGCGGTCTGGTCCAGCTGAGTGAACCGGAACGGCTGCGGCAGATCATCGAGCGTGCCCTCTACCGGGCCCGGCGCTGCTCCTCCGACCCGATGTGCGCGACGCGCACGCCGAGCGGAAACGAGGACTTCCTCCACGGCGCGGCCTGCCACTGCTGCGTCATGGCCTCGGAGACCTCCTGTGAACGGGCGAACCGCTTCCTGGACCGGCGGTTCCTCGTCGAGCTGCCCGGAGGGCATGGGCCCCTTGCTTTCTTCACATGACGACCGGGACGCCGCCGCCGCACTGGGCGCCACCCTAAGCGGCGGCGAGGCGGGGGCGATCGCCGAGCGGCTGGCCGACGGCCAGCCCCTCCACGCCGCGCTCAGGGTTCTGTCGGTGCAGCGGCGCGCGCTCGTCGGCCCGCTCGCGGAGCGCATAGGCACCGACCGGCTGGTTCCGCTGCTGCACGCGGTCAGCTCCGCCCGCGCACAGGCAGGGCGACTCGAAGCGGTGTGGACCATGCCGGGACCGCTCGCGCAGACTGGTCCGCTGACCGCTTCGATCGTCCACCACGTCCAGGGAGCGCGGCAGTCGGTCACCTGCTCCACGTTCAACTTCCAGCGCTCCTCGGGGCTGTGGGCGGCGCTGCGCGCGGCGGCCCAGCGGCCCGGCGTCAACGTGCGCGTCTACCTCGACGCCGCGGCCGCCCAGGGAGGCCGGGGCACGCCGACCGCGGAGGAGGTCGCCGCGCACCTAGATCCCGAGATCGTGCTGCGCACCAAGGACTTCGACGGGGCAAAGGTCCGCAACCACGCCAAGTTCGTGATCGTCGACCACCGGTTCGTCCTGGTCACCAGTGCGAACCTGTCCTGGAGCGCCGAGTTCGCGAACATCGAACTCGGCATCCGCGCTGACGACGCCTCGCTGGCAGAGTCGATCGAACGCGAACTCCTCAACGTCGAAGACCGGCTCTACGAACGAGTTGCCGCCCGCTTATCGCGCTTCGCCCTGCGCTCGTGGTGTCTTCGGTGGGCAGCGGGCGCGGCGCCGGACACCTCGGCAAGGACCCCGCCTTGGTCCACATAGAAGACGTTCGGGTTGCGGTTGTGCGGGCCCCACCCGGAGCCACCTCGTACGAGCACGAACACGCCGACGCGCTGGTGCCGACCTTTGAACCAGGTGTCCTGATCCCAGGTGACGCCGTCCCAGACGATCAACGCCTTCGACCCGGTCCTCGCCCGCTGGTATATGACTCGTACGAACGCCAGGTAACCTCGCCTACGGGAGTCTTCCGACTTGATCCATTCCCACTGGGCAGCAAGGTCTTCGTCACACTTGCGACTGCTCGCCTTGGTGAGCAGCACGATGAGCAGCACGATCCCGGCAATGACGGCGAGGCAGACGAGGAGGGGCAGGAGACCCACGACGGTGTCGGTCATTTAGGGTCTCCGAGGGCGGCGGCGAGTTCGGCGAAGTTGGGGAGTTTCGACCAGGTCTCGTGGTTGCCGATGACGTAGAGCCGCCGCTTCGCGCGGCTGACGGCCACGTTGACGAAGTTCGGCTTCTCGGCAGCGAAGCTGCCTGCGCGGGGCTTCGCAGGGTCACCGCCGAGCACCAGGACCACGATGTCGGCCTGCTTACCTTGTGCGGTGTGGACGGTGCCCGCACCGGCGAGGTCGCGGTAGCGGTTCCCCTTCAACTGGGCTGCGACTTCGCGGAACGGGGTGATGACCATGACCTCACTCATGTCGAACCCGTTGGTGCGCAAGTGGGTGAGGAGCCCGTCGAGTCGGCGGCCTTCGGCGGGGATCCAGTGGCCCTGGTTGCCGTCGGGCCGCACGTCGAGCCACATGCTGCGGGTCAGGATCGTGCCGGTCCCCTTGAACATCAGGGCGTCACGATCGGGGGTGTCGTTGATCATCAGGCCGTCGTATGCGATCCGGTTCGAGACCGAGAACATCGGTTCGTCGCAGCGGCGGTGCACGGTGAGCGGGGACCCGACCCACAGCGGTTCGCCGTCAGGGCCCGGCAGGGCGGTCCCGAACCTGGTGTGAGCGTCGGCGAGACTCTGCACCGAGGTCCAACCAGGGAGCCAGTGGTCGCTCAGACCGTAATGTTCGCGCAGCGACTGCTGGATCGTGTGCGGCAGGGTGAACACCGGTTCGAGCTGGAGCGGGTCGCCCACGGCCATCACATGCTTGGAACGCCAGATCGCTCCGACGGCCGCTTGCGGGGTCGCCTGCCCGGCCTCGTCGATAAACAGCCAGCCCAGGTCGCCCTCGGCCAGACCGGGGAACTGCCGAGCGACCGAGGCGAAGGTCGTCGACACGACCGGGACCGCCATGAACAGCAGCTGCCATGCAGCCAAACGGGTCTCGTGGGCCAAGCCAGCGGGCACGGAGCCGTTCACGACATCGACGGCGATGCCGAGTCCGCGCCGGAAGCGGGCAGCGTTGTGCTCGATGAACGCCCGGTGCAGCCGCAGGGCTTCGAGGAACAGTTCGGATCGCGCGGAGTTGAACTCCTCGTCGCACCACGGCGCGCACAACTCGCGAGCGCGCCGGTCCTCCCCCAGGTCCGGAAACGCCGGGCCGAAACGCTTCTTCGCCCTCCGCATTGAAGCCTCATGCTTTTCCAGGGCAGCACTGGCCCTGCGCTGACCCACCTCTGCAACGGACAGGTCCGTGGAGGCGGCGGCCACAGCTTGCTCGGCGGCCTTGACCTCGGCCTCGATCTCCTGAGAACGGTCCCAGGCGTCGTTCGCCGCGGCGACGTACTGCCGCGCGCGTCGCCGCCACTGGCGAAGTTCCCCGCCGCCCCTGAGCAGGGCGAGCAAGAATCCAGGGCGCTGGCGGCCCCATTCGTCGCGGGTCGCACGCGCCTGCTCGAGGTCGGTGGACGCCTCTTCGAGCCGATCGCGTGCCGCTTGGAGCTCGGCCTGCTCCCGTTTGTGCGCGTGCTCGGCCCTGGCGACCGCCGCATCGGCCACGGCGGCGGCTTCGTATTCTGCACGGTTCCGCCAAGCGCGGTAGGTCTTCTCCCGGTCGGCCGCCATCGCAAGAACCTTGCCCTCGGCGGCTTTGAACCGCTTCCGGGCTTCGGCCCAGGTGCGTTCGGGCCGGCAGTCCTTGAGGTGTGCGAGCATGCCGGGGCGAGGTTCGTCCCGGCCATCGCCTTCCTTGAGCCCGAACCAGAACGCGGAAGCGAACCGGTATCGGTTCGTCGAGTTGCCCAGGACGGCGGCCATGAGCGACCAGGCCGGTTCCCACTCCCTTTCGCTCTTGTCAAGTCGGGAGGCGTTGAGGACGGTCCGGCCGATCTCGGTGAAGTAGTCAATGTCCCCGCGCCAGCGCTCGTCAATCTCATCCCGGTGCGGGGTCTCGGCGGTGACATTCTGGACTGCTCCGTTGTTGGACGAGGCGACGACGACCTCGTACCCGCATAGCTCCGGTCGCAGCTGCGGGACCCGGAATCGCCTCTCGCCGTTAGTGAACTGGAGTTCGGCGGTGAAGCCGTCCTCGGGACGGGCGAGGTCGGCGAGGTGGCGGGCGCGCTCGGTGACGAGCGCGGCGAACATGTCGCGCAGGAGCGTGGTCTTGCCGGTGCCAGGCGGGCCGTTAACGCCGGTGATCTCGCCGCGGGCGGTCGCTTCGCCGACGGCGTTGTTCACCGCGAGCTGCTGTCCGAGCGCAAGTGAATGTGCGGGCGGCGACGGCCAGCGCCCGAGCGGGATCCGGGAAGGGCGCGTCGCCTCGTACACGGTGTGGAGGTCGTCGCGCACATCAATGCGGCCGCTCGCTGTCGCCTCGCGGAGGTAGGTGTCGAGCGCTTCCTGGAGGTGTCCAGTGCTCACCTGCCCACTGATTCTGGACAGGTCCTCTGCGATGAAGCTGTTGAGGAAGTCAGAACTTGACGCCTCCTCTTCGCGAGGACGGACGACTCTGCAGGCGATCCGAATTGCGGGGTCTTCTTGCGGCAGTACCCCAGCGATGCCGGTGAGGGCGAGGAGGACGGCCCTGACCTCGTCGAGCAGGGCATGGTCCATCGGTGGGGTGCGCGATGCCGCCCCGGATGCCTCCTCCGGTTCTGAGCGGCCGAGTATCACTTCGACTTGATCCTTGACGGTCTTGAACACTTCGACGCCGTCGATCCCCAGCAGCAGCCCGGAGCACTGGCTCAGCAGATCGGTGAGCAATTGATCGCGGCGTCGGCGGCGTTCGAAGATGAGGTCGAAAAGCTCGCTGAAATTCGACTGTGCGAAAGAGAGCCCATCGCTCCACCCCGGTCGCAGCCCCTGCAGCTGGTGTACCCGCCCGAGCCCCCAAGCGCTGGAGGACAGCACCGCCGTGTCCGGCCGGAGCCGTCCGTTCGCATCGAGCTCGAATCCGGCGAGCGCAGCCTGCCCGCGGCCCCGCTCATCGTAGGCATCGTCCGTCCGGCCGCAGTAGCGGCTGAGCACGTCGAAGGTCGCGTCGAGCGAGAAGACCCCGCAGTAGACCGTGTACCGCCACTGTTCGCCCTTGCCGAGGCGCTCGCGGCGTCCGGCCGGCTGATTCCCCTCCCACGGCAGCGACTCCCCCTCGACCACGTCGTAGACCCACTGCCGCGGATCCCGCCGAGGGATGCGCTGCGGTTCGAAGATCTCGACATCGCGCCAGTAGTGGACGATGTCGGCACGGGAGTCACGAGAGCGGCGCACGGGAGGCATCACCTGTAAGAGGAGAGGGGGGCGAATCGTGACAATGAGTGTACCGAACGCGAGCGCATGCTGCCCTCGCGTGAACACGGGCCGGCACCATCCCGTGTTTACTTCAGCACGGACCGCCTGACACCAGCGGAAGCCACCGATTCAGCAGCTCGAGAACCGATCAGGTTCGCATCCTGCGACTGACAGTCACAACCATGGTGGCCTCATGTCTCATTGAGACCTATTCGCGCGGAAGGGCCCCTCAGCCCCAAGGCCGAGAACGAATCCCATCGCTCCCTGCAGCGGTCATCGCGCAGGAACAGCGCGTTGTCAGCCAGGCGTACGACTACTTCGAGAGCGCCGCGCAACTGGCAGGTCGCACCACGTTCGCCGCAGCAGTTCCAGTTCGCTCAAGGTCCGAACTTCAGCCTTCAAGGCCGGCTGTCTGGATTCGGTCCCGTCTTCGAGACTGGCGATGAACTGCCGAACGGGGGACAGTTCATGCTGACCGCCGTCCACTTCTACGGAAGTTTCGGCACGGTACTCCCCCATGACTTCGATTGGGCCGACAATCCCGACCTACCCGTGTTCGGCCGCGTGTGAAGTCGTTTTCGTGGGCGCTACCGCCAATAGGCGACCATGCACGGCAATAAACTGGGGAAACAAGTTCCCATAGGCCTCGATGATCCCTGCAGATTCATAGAGAAGGCCCGGACCGAATGGTCCGGGCCTTCTTCGTTGCTTTGCCGACCTGGCTGCGAGTCGAGCATCGCGGCGATGCCGGCATTCGCTCACTTGTCCCGGGTGCCGATGGCCAGCATGGACCGCAGCGCATGGTCCAGTTGCGCAAGTTCGTGCTCGGGCATCTTCGCGGTGAGCTGACCGATGCGGTGGGCGACGGCGGTCGCGGCCGCGTCGGCCGCTTCCCTGCCGGCCTCGGTGAGCGTGACGAGGAAGCTGCGGCGGTCGCCTGGGACGGGGGTGCGCTCGACGAGTCCGGCGGCTTCGAGGCGGTCGAGGCGCTTGGTCATGCCGGCGCGGGACATCAGCAGTTCCGCCGACAGCGCGGAGGGAGTGAGGGCGTACGGCTCTCCGCTGCGCCGCAAGGTGGTCAAGACGTCGTACTCGGGCTGCTGGAGACCGTGTTCGGCCATCGCCGCCTCGCCCACCGGCATGACGACGTGCTGGAAGACGAAGGCCATCCGCATCATCGGGCCCATGTGCTCCAGGTCGAGGTCGGGTCGCTCGCTCTTCCAAGCCGTCAAGATCCCGTCGATGTGGTCCTCGCCCGTGTTCGCTTCGTTCATCCTCTCATTCTATTCGCCCGAAGATAGTTTGCTAGCGTACTATCAACAAGCGAAATAGTCTCATAGAATTTAAGGGGCAGTTCATGCGCACGCTGATTCAGAACGCACGGATTTTCAACGGCCGCAACGTTTCACCCTCGTCCGAGATCCTCATCGACGGCGACCGCATCGCCGAACCCGATGGGAGGAGCGTCGACGAGACGATCGACGCCACCGGCAAGACACTCCTTCCCGGGCTCATCGACGCCCACACCCACGCCGTGGGCGATGACCTCGCACTGGCGCTGGCGTTCGGCGTCACCACCGAACTCGACATGTTCAGCCTCCCCGTCACGCACGCCCGGCTGCGTGCACTCGCGGCCCAGCGCGACGACGTCGCCGACCTGCGCAGCGCAGGGCTCCTGGCCACCCCGCCCGGAGGGCATCCCCTCCAGATCGCCACGCCGGAGGCCATGGCCTTCTACGGGGAGAGCGCCGACGCGTTCAAGCCGATCCGATCCGCCGACGAAGCCGAGGCATTCGTCAAGGCGCGCTTGGATGAAGGCGCCGACTACATCAAGATCGTCATCGACGACGGCACTCATTCAGGCCTGGACCTGCCCGTCCTCTCCCCCCGAATCGCCTCGGCGCTCGCCCGCGAGGCCCACGCCGCCAATCTGATCGCCATCGCGCACGTGTGGACGAGCGCCGACACGCGGATGGCGCTCGATGCCGGGGTCGACGGGCTGGCACATGTCTTCACCGACCTCGCCGCCGACGACCCGGCCATGGCCGACCTCACCGCGCGCATCGCCGACAGCGGCGTGTTCGTCGTGAGCACCTTGGCGTACATCGAAGGTGTCACCGGGGGCGGCACCGGGCGCGAGCTAGTCGAGGACGATCGTGTCGAGCCGCGCCTGCCCGAGCACCTCCGCACCGCGCTCGCCGGAGGCGACGGCAAGGTGCAGAGCGAAGCCTCGGCGAACGCCGCCGCCGCGATCGCGAGCCTCCACCGCGCACGGGTGCCGATCCTGGCCGGTACCGACGCGACTCCGTTCGGACCCGCACACGGGGCGAGCATGCTTCGCGAACTGCTGCTGTTGTGCGAGGCGGGGCTGACCCCTGCCGAGTCACTGGCGGCGGCCACGAGCACGCCGGCTCGGCACTTCGGCCTCGAGGACCGGGGCCGGATCGAACCGGGACTGCGCGCCGACCTGGTCCTGGTCGAAGGCGATCCGACCAGGGACGTGCGGGACGCGCGTTCCATCGAGCGGGTCTGGCGCAGGGGCGTGGAGAAGCGCATCGCCTGAACGCCTCACCGGACGGGCCCTCGGGTCGGTGGCTGGGTGTAACACTCGCTGCGTGGTTCGCAGAGCCGACTCGTACTGGCCGCGCTCGAACTCGAACGGGCCGAGGCTGCCCAGGTCCCAGGCGGGTCGATGTCCGTTCCGGAACGCGCGCCAGGTCACTGTCGCGGCGGAGACGAGAACCTCCGCGTACAAGGGCCAGCACCCCCAATCACCGCAATCGCATCCGAGCAGCACCGTGTCGCGGTCCCCGGCCCCGGGCAGCGCCGGTGCTCCGAGGAAGTGCCGACTCGGCCAACGGACGGCGTCGAGGTGTGTGAGGCCGCCGTAGGCCCCGGCGAGGTGCTCCTGTCCATCGGCCCTGGCCGACCGGAGTTCGGCTCGCCGGGCGTGCTCTTCAAGGGCCACGCCATCGACCATGATCAGACACGGCCCATCGCTGTGAGCAATGGTGAATTCGACGCGATTCATACCGGCATCGTATGGAACACGCGGGGAGCCCTCAATGAGGCCTGCTAACGGGGATAGGCCCGGATCCGAGGATCCGGGCCTATCCCTTTGTTCGCGAGGACCTTCGACGAACCGCGGATCCGCTGTTCAGCCCAGTTCGGTGAAGAAGTCGCGGAGGTCGCCGGCGAGCACGTCCGGTACCTGGTGGGCGGCGTAGTGACCACCGGTGTCGTGCGTCCGCCATTGCGTGATGTTGGTGTAGTCGCGTTCGGCGAAGCGGCGAATGGACTGGAAGTCTCCGGCGAAACTGGAGTTGGCGACCGGGAAGTCCGCCGGCGTGCTGTCGATCGGGTGGTGCTTGTTCTCGAAGTAGAAGCGCATCGACGAGGCGATGGTGTCGTTGAGCCAGTGCACGATGACGTTGTCGATGACGAACCGGTCGTCGATCTCGTCTCCGAACAGCTGGTCCATCCAGGCGAGGAGGCCTCGGGGCGAGTCGGCCAAGGCGTGGGCGAGCGTCTGCGGCTGCTGGGAATGAAGCTGGTCGTAGGAGCTCTTGTTCTCGTAGAACCACTGCAGCACCTGCAGCGCACCCATCTCCTCCTCGGTCATGCCCTCCATCTCGGACGGGTCGCCGGAGGGGAACGAGAAGATCTGGTCGACATGGACGCCGATGACGTGCTCGCCGTCGATCCTGCCCAGCTCCGGGGCGATGAACGCGCCAGCGTCGTTGCCGTGTGCGCCGTACCGCTCGTAGCCGAGCCGCGCCATGAGCGTCGCGAACGCCTTCGCCGTGCGGGCGGCGCCCCAGCCGGCCTCCGTGGTCGGGCCGGAGAAGCCGAACCCCGGGAGCGAGGGGATGACCAGATGGAACGAGGGGCCTTCGCCCGGCCGAGTGAGCGGCTCGATCAGGTCGACGAACTCCATGATCGTTCCGGGCCAGCCGTGGATCAGCAGCAGCGGCACCGCGGCGGGGTCGGGTGACTCGATGTGGAGGAAGTGCAGGCGCTGGCCGTCGATCTCGGTGACGAACTGCGGGTACCCGTTGAGTCGCGATTCGGTTTCGCGCCAGTCGTACCGCTGGAGCCAGTAGTCGGTCAGGTGGTCGACGCGGTCGACGCTCACGCCGTATGCGTCGCCGGCGCCGGGGATCTCCTGGGCCCGGCGGGCTCGCGACAGGCGAGTGTGGAGGTAGTCGAGTTCGGACTGCGGAATCTCGATCGTGAAGGGCTGGATCGCCTCGTGCTGGGCCACTGCCGTCTTCCTCTCGCTTGTTCGGGAGCCGGTGCTCCTGCGCTGACTTCAGCATATCAGAACGGAATGATCTATTCCAGTAGTGGGGTGGAGAATTTTCGTGGCCCGGAGGTGCCGCGGTGAGTTCGTCCACCTGGTCGACTCGACGATCGAGGCCCCCTCACACAGTGGCGGGCCTCGATCGTCGGTCCCGGTCAGGCGGCGACGTCGTCGGTCTTGCGTGCCCAGGCGCGGTGCTTGCCGATCGCGTCCGCGAAGGCGTCGAGGAAGCCCGAGGGCAGGTCGCCGCCATGCGCGGCCGTGGTCACGACGCCCTTGTCCTCCATCGGATCGGCGCCCTCGGCGTAGTCCGCGTCGATGCGGGCGGCGCGCAGCACGTCGAGTCCCGCGCCGAATCCGGCGACGGCTTTGCCGTGTTTGAAAGCCTCGGTCACGAAGTGAAGGGCCCGGCCGTCCCGCGCGAGCGCGGCGGCGCTGTCGGGCCCGCTGGGGACGGCGACCGCGTCGTACAGGACCGAGGCGACCGTCGGCAGCGCCTTGTCGACCTCCACGGATCCGCCGTCGGCGCCGCGGAGCGTCCCGTCTGTGAGGCCCACGACCTCCGGGATCGCGCCGCGAGCGCGCAGGTCCTCCACGAGGCGGGCGACGCCCGCCGCGTCGACGCCGTCGGCGGCGAGGACCGCGACCTTGCGGGTGGCGACACCGGTGACCGGGTCGGTCAGCTGCGAGAGCGCCGGTGAGGTGCGGCCGTGGTTGGGACGCCCGGCCTCGGTCGGCGCGGGCACGCCGATGCCCGCGGCCACCCGCGTCGCCAGGTCCAGGTCGACGTGGCGCAGGTGGTCGACGACGCGGGCGCGGATGTCGCGGTCGTGGACCTTGCCGAGCTCGAAGCGGAATGCGGCCACGATGTGCTCGGCCTCGACCTCGGTCATGGAGTTCCAGAACAGCGTCGCCTGGCTGTAGAAGTCCTTGAAGCTCTCCGAGCGCTTGCGGATCTTGGCCCCCTCGACCTTCTCGGTGTAGTGCGTGAACGCGCCGGGGCAGCCGGGCATCGGGGCGTTCACGCTGATCGAGTTCTTGTTGTACGAGGTCGCCGAGGTGTGGATCCGGTGCTGGCCGTAGCCGTCGCGCTGGTCGTTGTGGACCTCGGCCACGGGCCGGTTGACCGGGATCTGCGAGAAGTTCGGGCCGCCCAACCGGATGAGCTGGGTGTCCAGGTAGGAGAAGTTGCGGGCCTGGAGCAGCGGGTCGTTCGTGAAGTCGATGCCGGGCACCACGTTCGCGGTGTGGAAGGCGACCTGCTCGGTCTCGGCGAAGAAGTTGTCCGGGTTGCGGTTGAGGGTCATCTTCCCGACCGGGCGCACCGGCACCTGCTCCTCGGGGATGAGCTTGGTGGCGTCGAGGAGGTCGAAGTCGAACGCGTGCTCGTCCTCCTCGGGCACGAGCTGCACGCCCAGCTCCCACTCGGGGAAGTTCCCGGACTCGATGGCGTCCCACAGGTCGCGGCGGTTGAAGTCGGGGTCGGCCCCGGCGACCTTCTGCACCTCGTCCCATACCAGCGAGTGCGTGCCGAGCGTGGGCTTCCAGTGGAATTTGACGAAGGTGCCGCGCCCGTTCGCGTCGACGAGGCGGAACGTGTGGACGCCGAAGCCCTGCATCATCCGGTAGGAGCGCGGCAGGGCCCGGTCGGACATGAGCCACATGATCGCGTGGAGCGTCTCAGGCTGGAGCGACACGAAGTCCCACAGGGTGTCGTGCGCGGAGGCGGCCTGCGGGATCTCGTTCCTCGGCTCGGGCTTGACCGCGTGGACGAAGTCGGGGAACTTCGCCCCGTCCTGGATGAAGAAGACCGGGAAGTTGTTGCCCACCAGGTCGTAGTTGCCCTCGCCGGTGTAGAACTTGACGGCGAACCCGCGCACGTCGCGGACGGTGTCGGACGAGCCGCGGGAGCCGGCGACCGTGGAGAAGCGCAGGAACACCGGCGTGGTCTCGGCCGGGTCGGTCAGGAACCGGGCAGTCGTGTACTCGGCCAGCCAGTCGTCGTAGGCCTGGAAGAGGCCGTAGGCGCCGGCCCCGCGGGCGTGGACGACGCGTTCGGGGATGCGCTCGTGGTCGAAGTGGGTGATCTTCTCCCTGACGTGGAAGTCCTCCATCAGGGTGGGGCCGCGCTCTCCTGCGGTGAGCGAGTCGTCGGTGTGGTCGACGCGGACGCCCTGCTGTGTGGTCAGCGCCTGGTCGTCGTCGACGACCCGATCACGGTCGAGCTGCTCGTCCTTGCGGTCGCGTGCGGCATCGTGCCCCATGGCGGGCCTCCCTCGTTGTGGTCCGAAATGGGGCAATACCCCCCTGCCATAGTCGGCCAAACGAAGTCCGCCCGGGCGGTTTCGCCGAGGCTGCCGGGAACGGATCGGACGGCCGTACATCGGCCCCCGAGCGGTTCCGGTGGCTGCCCCGGCGCGTTGCCGCCGGTGCGTCAATCCAAGTCGGGGTAGCCCCACTCCAGGTCGATGCGGGCATGGGGAGCGATGGCGTGGAGCGAGGTTTCGATGTCGCTCTCGAATTGCGTGCTCCACGTGCCGAAACCGCGGACGATGATCGGGTGGGGCGCGCTGCGCGCGCCGACGGAGGGCGGTTCGTGGCGGACGCGGACCACCATCCACGAATCGATCCCGTGGTCCTTCAAAACGAGGTTCACCGCCGCTCCGATGCGGTCGGCTTCGTCTGGGGACTCCAGGTTGTCCACGTTGAGCTGCAGATGAATGTTCACTGACATGGGCGTCATCCTAAGAGCCCCTTGCACGTGAGCACTTGGAGCCGGGGTGCCGGCTCCGCTGTGTGCGCGGCGCTCAGGGGGTGCGCTTCTTGGCTCGGAAGTGGTCGATCACGTCCTGGCGGAGGAGAGTGCCGTAGCCGGCTGCGTCGATGCGGGCTATCAGGGCGGGGAGTACGAGGCCCATGGCGGCGGCGGTGGCTTCCAGGTTCCAGTCGTGGTCCGAGAGGGTTCGCAGGAGGCGGCCTCGGCGGGACTGGGTCTCGGAGAGGCGGAAGGTGCGCAGGTAGGCGAGTCGGCCTTCGTCGTCGGTGATGGCCTCGCCCACGTGGGTCTCGCGGCCGGGTATGAAGTGCGGGCGGAACCTGCGGAGCGTGTACCGGTCCATCTGGTAGTCCGCGGTGAAGACGTACTCGGCGTCGAGGAGGCCGGCGGCCATGACGTGCTGGTGGAAGTCGGCCCACTCCTGGAGCGCGGCGTCCATGGCGGTGCGCAGGTCGGCGATGGTGTCGATGGTGCTCGCATCGAGGTGGGGGCGGAAGTCCGGGCTTGCGTCGTAGAGGTGGGCGTATCGCCAGATGAGCTCGCCGAACCCGTCTTCGATGAGGGTGGGGTGCAGGGCCCGGTAGTCGTCCGGGTGCGGGGTCACGATGGCCGAGGCGAGCGCGTCGGCGACGTAGACGAGCACGCCGCACTGTCCAGGGTGGAGTTCGAAGATGCGGAGGGCGTCGGCGAGCCCTTCGACGTCGAAGCCGCTGTACCGGGGGTCGTCTTGGCGCGGCAGGCCGCGGCGGAAGGCGCGGGTCGACCATTCCTGCCAGGCGATCGAAGGGACCCGGAACGTGAGCGGCAGGAACGCTTCCAGCGCAGTCTGGTGCGGGACGAAGTGCACTCGGGTGCGGCGCTCGAGTTTCGTCGCAGGTCGCCGGGACTTGCGCACTGTCCTGGCGGGCATGCGCAGTGCGGTGCCGAGTGCGGGCACGGCGGTGCCGTCGTCGGTCCACTCGGCGGTCAGGCCGTGCGGCGTATAGCAGCAGTACGGCTCGTACGCATCGAACGAGTCGTCGACCGGGAACCCGCTGGGGTGCAGTCGCAGCGACGTGATCGGCTCGTCGCGGACGAGCGGCACGAGCCGAATGCCGCCCCACACTTGGTCGGGGCGGATCTGGAGGCCGTCGAAGGTCAAGCGGTGCAAGGCGTCTCCTCGGCGAGCCAGTGTTCCACCCGCGCATCGATGTAGGCCCGCAGTGCAGCGATCCCGGTGCGGCCGGTGGCGAAGTGGGCGAAGGCGACGAGCTCGGGCAGGTCCTCGGCGTCGCGGATGCCGACGGTGGGGGTGGTCGGCGAGAGGCGGCGCACTTGCAATCCGGCGGCGTCGAACACCGGGTTCAGATGGGCCACAGCGGTCTTCCCCGCGGGATCGAGCCGCTCCTGCCAGACGCGCAGCACTTCGGCCGCCATGCCGACCGGTGCGTTGTCCCACCCGTCCGAGACCACGACCAGCAGGTCCGGTCGGGTTTCGAGCCCGTCGAGGAGGCGCTCGCCGAGCGCGGTGACGCCGCGGGCGCGGACCATGAGCGGGTCCTCGCCGCCTGACAACCACAAGGGACGGTAATCGGCGGCGAGTTCGCGGAGCAGGAAGTGCGCGGCCAGCGCGACGACGAGGGGTCGGCGCCGCTTCTCGCTCGAGCCGCTCGCCGAGTAGCTGTCGTCGAGCACGGCCGAGACCCGCCCCCAGGTGCCGGCCCGCAGTCCGGCCACGCGCAAGGCCGCCGCGCGGAGTGCGTCGGTCAGTTCCAGGCGCCGCTGCTCGCGCTCCTCCACCGGCAGTGCCAACACGTAAGCGGCGAGGCGGGTCAGCGGCATTCGCGACAGGTCCGCGACGTCGGCGGCCACGCCGAGCGCGCCCGCCCGGGTGGCCGAGCGCTGCAGCCGCAGCCGCTCGTTGCGGGTGAGCTGCGGGGCGATCTTCTCGAGGAATTCGGCGCGGGTGATGCGGTGGCCGGCGGCGAAGCCTTCGGCCACGGTGTAGGGAAGGTCGAACACGGCCCGCCGGTCGAAGTGGGCCCGCCGCCAGGTCTCGAACAGCGGGGTGCGGAAGCGTCCCGCCGCATGCCAGTTGAAGAGGAACGCGTCCAGTTCTTCGCCCGGCAGGTCATCGGTCTTCAGGTGCGCGTGGCGCACTGCGCCGAGGAATGCGGACCGGTACTTGACGGCCTCGAACGCCGGGTCGGGTCGCGCGGTGAGCCATTCGCGCATGATCGCGCGGGTCCGGCGGTTGTTGACGCGGGCCTTTCGCAGGGCCGTGAACAGGTGGTAGACCCGGTGGGTCGGGAGCCCGGTGAGGGCCTTGGCGATCAGGCGGCCTTCGACGGACCGCTGCGCGGGGCTCGCGTCGCGGCCGGTCTGCAGGAGCCGCAGGATGATCGCGGCGGCGTTGCGGTCGTTGACGCCGAGCGTGAGCGTGGCCGCGTACAGGTCCCGGTAGTTGACGAGCATGTACTCGTGCAGGAACTCCATGGACCACTGCTGCGCGTCGGCGTCGGAGTGGAACTCGCGCTGGCCGGTGGAGGCGATCGCGGCGTTGACGAACAGGAGCACGTCCTCCGCGGCGGCGCGGTCGGCGAGGAGTTCCATGGGGGTGTCCGGGGGTTCGAGGGGTGGGGGCGCCGACCGGGGAATGAGAGGCACGAAGGCGAAATGACGCTTAAGAAACGGATCCGGGAGTCGCACCCGAGTCCCGCGGTCGGCAATGCTCACCTTACTGGCGGCTCCCCATGCGTCGCCATCGAATAGGAGCCCGTCTCAGTGGTTTCGCAAGGGGCCGAAGCACTTTCTGAGGTCGTTGACGAGGAGGTCGGGGGCTTCCATCGCCGCGAAGTGGCCGCCTCGGTCGAACTCGGACCAGTGCACGATGCGGTGGCGGCGTTCCAGGAGGCGCCGGATCGCCGGGTCGTTGGGGAACACGGCCACGCCGGTCGGAACGCCGGAGGGGCCGCCTTCGTCCGGTTCGTCGCGCACGGCCCGGTACTGGTGGGCCGAGCTCGCGCCGGTTCCGGTGAGCCAGTAGAGGGTCACGTTGGTGAGGAGCTGGTCGACGTCGACGGCCTGTTCCGGGAGTTCGGCCGCCGGGTCCGTCCAGTCCTTGAACTTGTCCGCGATCCAGGCGAGCTGGCCGACGGGAGAGTCGTTGAGCGCGTAGGCGAGCGTCTGCGGTTTGGTCGACTGGAGGTCGGCGTAGCCGGTGCCGTGGCGGACCAGGTCCCGCACGCTCTCCAGGCGGGCAAGTTCGGCGTCGTCGAGGTCGGGGTCGTCGACCGTGGGGAGTTCGAGGCCGCCGTTGATGTGGACGCCGACGACCCGGTCGGGCGCGAGGCGGCCGATGGCCGGGGAGACCTTCGAGCCGGTGTCGCCGCCGTGCGCGCCGAAGCGGTCGTATCCGAGCCGGTCCATCAGTGTGAGCCAGGCGCGGGCGATGCGGGCGTGGTCCCAGTCGGGTGCGGACAGCGGTGTGGAGAAGCCGAAGCCGGGCAGTGAGGGGGCCACGACGTGGAAGGCGTCGGCGGGATCGCCGCCGTGGGCGCGGGGATCGGTCAGGGGCCCGAGGATGCGCGTGAACTCGACGATCGAGCCGGGCCAGCCGTGCGTGATCACGAGCGGCAGCGCATCGGGTTCGGGTGACCGCACGTGGAGGAAGTGCACGCGCTGCCCGTCGATCTCCGTGAGGCCTTGCGGGTAGGCGTTCAGTGCCGCTTCGTGGACCCGCCAGTCGTAGTCGTGCAGCCAGTAGTCGGCGAGGCGGCGCAGGTAGAGGACGGGGACGCCGGAGGCCCAGCCCGGCTCGGGGCTCGCGGCGGGCCAGCGTGTGAGGCGCAGCCGTTCGCGAAGGTCGTCGAGCGCCGCCTGGGGGACGTTGATCTGGAAGTCGGCTATCGGGTCCATGGCGTTCCTTCCGGTGGTCGTTCTCGGGTTCCATGCAATCAGAGCCGCCGCGGGGTCGCCACCGGATTCGGCAAGTGAAAGGGTTTGTCCCCCATGGGAGCTACGCGGAAGTGTCCACTGCACGGGGACGGCGCCGGGGGCTGCGGTCCGTAGCGTTCACCGCAGCCGCGGCGCCCCCGCCGCGGTGTTGCGGAAGGAATCGTCATGAGACTCGTCTGGCAGCTGCTCGCCGTCGGCGCGGTCACCTTCATCGGTGGCCAGGCCGTCGTCGTCCTCGAAGGGCGGCCGTGGCTGGTGCTGATCGTCGGCCTCGTCACGAGCGCGGTCGCGGTGCTCGTCTACCGGTGGGTGGTGCGGCGCACCGAACGCCGCGCGGTCGTCGAGTTGGCGGGGCCGGGTGCGTTCGGTGCGGTCGGGCTGGGGACGGTGCTCGGCGTCGCCATGTTCGGGGCCGTGATCGCGAACATCGCGCTCCTCGGTAACTACACAGTGGACGGTATCGGGTCGCCTGCCGGGGCGATGGGGCTGATCGGCTTCATGGCCGCGGCCGCCGTCACGGAGGAACTGCTCTTCCGGGGGGTGCTGCTCCGCATCGTCGAAGGGCGCTTCGGCACGTGGATCGCCCTGGCGTCCACGAGCATCGTGTTCGGACTCATACACCTGGTGAACCCGCACGCCACCCTGTGGGGCGCGACCGCCATCGCGATCGAGGCCGGCGGGATGCTCGGCGCCGCCTATATCGCCACTCGCAGCCTGTGGCTGCCGATCGGGCTCCACTTCGGATGGAACGTCGCCGCGTCCGCGCTCTTCAGCACCGAGGTCTCCGGCAACGGCACCCCGCAGGGCCTGCTCGACGCCGCCACCTCTGGTCCGACCCTGGTCAGCGGCGGCTCGTTCGGCCCTGAAGGCAGCGTCTACGCGGTGGGCTTCGGCACCCTCCTGATGGTCGTGTTCCTCTGGATCGCCAAGCGGCGCGGCCGCATCGTGCCGATGCGCCGACGCGCCGAGCGGGCCGGCGCCGCGGCTACACTGCCCCGGTGATGGATCTCCGGCGGATCCCGGAGCAGTGGCGGCGAGTCGACGTCACGATTCGGGACCTCCCCTTGGGGCTGATGTTCGCCGCCACGTCGTTCCTGCCCCTCCTGCGCGGCCATGAGACGCAGCTCGGCGACCTCCCCGGGCGGCCGCTGGACGCGTTCGGCCTCGGCGTCCTCGCGCTCGAATGCCTCCCGCTCGCCGTGCGGCGGCGCCGGCCCGGCGTGTGCCTGGCGCTGGTGTCGCTCGGGTTCGTCCTGGCCTCGCTCGGCCGCTACCACCTGGTGGCGAGCACGGCGCTGGCCATCGCCCTGCTGAGTTCCGGCGCCCACCTGGAGCGGTACCGGAAGACGGCCATGGTCCTCCTCTCGATCGCCTACGGCGGCTTGGCAATCGGGCTGGTCCGGCTCGGGTCGGCCGAAGGGGTGGGCGGATTCGCGACGTTCTACCTGCTGCTGGCCGCCTGCTGGGGCGCGGGGGCCTGGCTGCGGGCCACCCGGGCGGCCGAGGCCGAGAAGCGCCGCCGCGTCGCCGAGACGACGCGCGCCGCCGAGCGGACCCATATCGCCCGCGAACTGCACGACGTCGTCGCCCACCATGTGACGGCGATGGTCGTGCAGGCCGAGGCCGCCCGGTACCTCACGGGTGCGCCCGACCGCCTCGACCAGGCGCTGCAGGCCGTGGGCGACACGGGCCGGCGCGCCACCACCGATCTGCGGCACCTGCTCGACCTGCTTGATCCTGAACACGGCGCGGATCCCAAGACGCCGGCGGTCGGCCGCCTCCTCACCCTCGTGGAGCAGACCCGCCTGGCCGGGCAGCCGGTGGCGTTCACCGAGGAGGGCACGCCCGCGAGCGACACCGGCAGCGCCGACCTGGTGGCCTACCGGGTCGTCCAGGAAGCCCTCACCAACGCCGTCAAGCACGCCCGCAGCAGCCCCACCGCAGTGCGGGTGCACCACCGCGCCGGCGACATCACCGTGGAGGTCAGCACCGAAGGGGCCACCGCGTCGAACCTGGCGGGGAGCGGGCGCGGCCTCGCCGGTCTGCGCGAGCGCGTCGACCTCCTCGGCGGCGACTTCGACGCGGGCCCGCGGGCGGGCGGCGGATTCACCGTGCGGGCGCGCATCCCCGCAGGGAACCCGTCGTGACCGCCCCGATCAGGGTCCTGGTCTGCGACGACCAGATGCTCATCCGCACCGGCCTGGTCACGATCATCGACGCGCAGCCCGATCTCGAGGTCGCGGGCGAGTGCGGCGACGGCCGGGCCGCGGTCGACCTGGCCGAGCGCCTGCGCCCGGACGTCGTGCTCATGGACGTGCGCATGCCGGTGCTCGACGGCATCGAGGCCACCCGCCGGATCGCGGGCGCGACGGTGGACGACCCGGTCAAGGTCCTGGTGCTCACCACGTTCAACCTCGACCGGTACGTGTACGAGGCGCTGCGGGCCGGTGCGAGCGGGTTCCTCCTCAAGGACGCGCCGCCTTCGCAACTGCTGCAAGGGATCCGCACGGTCGCGACCGGCGCGGCGCTGCTCGATCCGGGCGTGACGCGCGCCCTCGTCGGCAGGTACGCCGCGCGCATCCGGCCCGCCGACGACACGCCGCCCGGCAATCCGCTCACCCCGAGGGAACTGGAGGTCCTGCGCCTCATCGCGGACGGCCGCTCCAACCGCGAGATCGCCGCGGCCCTGGTCATCAGCCCCGAGACCGTGAAGACGTTCGTCTCGCGCATCCTGACCAAGCTGGGCCTGCGCGACCGCGTCCAAGCCGTCGTCTACGCCCACCGGCACGGCCTGGTCTCTTGACCCGGACGGCCGAGGGGCGGGCGCGAGAAGTGACGTGCGGCCCGGGCGGCATCCGAGCGGAATAGGGACGCGCGGCGGGAGTGTTGCCCCGCATATGTGGAACAGCGAGGATCTCGATCTCGACGCCTATCTCGGCTTCCTGGGCTACGAGGGCGACCGCACGCCGACCCTGGAAACGCTTCGGGCCCTGCAGCGCGCGCATGTGCTCCACGTCCGATGGGACACGCTCGACGGCTTCCTGTACCAGAAGGTCCGGCTCGACCTTCCTTCGTTGCAGGACAAGCTGATACGCCGCGGCCGGGGCGGCTACTGCTACGAGCATGTGACGCTCTTCGCCGCGGCCCTGGAGCGGCTCGGGTTCGACTTCACCGCCGTATCGGCCCGGGTGCAGCTGGGCGCGGCCCCGCAGCAGCCGCGCCCGGCGACGCACGCGATGCTCCTCGTGGACCTGGACGGCGCGCGCTGGCTGAGCGACGTCGGTTTCGGCGCCAGCCCTTTGGAACCCATCGAGCTGGCCGACGGCGCGATGAGCGAGGCGGGGCCGTGGCCGTACCTGCTGCGGTGGCAGGAGATCACCCACGGGTCGCCCGGCTGGGCCGTGCACCAGCTCGGCGACGGCACGGCCGGGCGGGAAGGCTGGGAACTGCGGCAGGTCTTCACCGAGCATCCGCAGTACCCCGTCGACTTCGCGGTCGGCAACCACTTCGTGGCCTCGAACGACCGCTCCCCGTTCGTCATCCGCCCGTTCGTCCAGCGGATGCGCACCGACCGGCTCGACACCCTCGACGCGCTCACCTGGACGACCGAGCTGCCCGGCGGCACCGCGGACAAGGAGTCGGTCCCGCCGCAGGACGTCCCGAAGCTCCTCGGCGACGTCTTCGGCATCCGCGTGGACGCCGAGGAGTCCGAGCTGCTGGTGCGCCGGCTGACCGAGCTGTCCGAACAGGACTGAACGCGAACGGCGGGGTGCGGCAAGGCTTCGTCCTTGCCGCACCCCGCCGTTCGTGCGTCGTTAGATGGTGCCGGGCGGGTCGATGTCGCCCCGCCAGCCCCCGGTCTCGGCGCCGCGCTCCTCGATGAACTCCTTGAAGCGCTTCATGTCGCCCTTGACCTTGCGGTCGATGATGCCGAGCTTGTCGGCGGCCTCTTCGACGAACCCCTCAGGGTCGATGTCCATCTGGGCCGTGACCCGGGTGGTGGCGTCGTCGAGGCGGTGGAACGTGATCACGCCGGCGTGCGTGGGCCCGTTGATCGACCGCCAGGCCACCCGTTCGTCCGGGTGCTGCTCGGTGATGGTCGCGTCGAACTCGCGGGTGGCGCCGCCGACCTTCGTCACCCAGTGCGTGTGGGTGTCGTCGAGCTGGCGGACGTTCTCGACCCCGTCCATGAAGTTGGGGAACGACTCGAACTGCGTCCACTGGTTGTAGGCCCGCGAGACGGGGACGTGCACGTCGACTGATTCGGTGATGGTGCTCAAGGCATTGCTCCTTCGTCGGTCGCGGCGAGCGTCTTCGCTGCACCTGTCCTCTGGCGGATACCCGTGACGGCCGACCCGACACATGGCGACGCGCGAGCGGGCGGCCCGGACCACCGGGTCCGGGCCGCCTCGCATCGGTTCAGTCGATGTTCTCGATCACGAAGGGCGCGTGCCCGCGCACATAGTCGTCCCACCCTCCCGTGACCGGCGCTCCCGAGGAGAGCAGGTTGGTGGAGTCGGTGCCGACGTCGAGTTTCCAAGCGGTCCACGAGATCCCGTTGGCCGCCATCCAGTCGGTCCAGCGCTGCGCCTCGTCGAGGCAGACCCGGCCGTCGAGGCCGCCGTCCGCGGCGCTGGCGCCCCATTCGGTGACGAAGAGGGCGATACCGGCGTCCATCGCGCGGTCGGCGGTGTCACGCAGCCAGCCGGTGTGGGTGCACGAGTAGAAGTGCAGCGTGTACATCAGGTTGGTGCCCGCGACGGGGCTGGCCGCCGCGTCGTCGACGTCCTGGGACCAGCTGGGGGTGCCGAGGACGACGACGTTGTCCGGGTCGTGCTCGCGGATCGCGGCGAGGACGGCCTGGTGGTAGGGCTTAATGGTGCCTGTCCAGGAGACCTGGAGGGGCTCGTTGTAGGGCTCCCAGATGATGTTCGGCAGGTGCCCGTAGCGCTCGGCGAGGTCGCTGAAGAACGCGACGGCCTCGGCCTGGTGCAGGTGCGCTTCATGCGCGTGGAAGTCGACGATCACGTAGACGCCGGCGGTGGCCGCATTGTCGATCACCTTCTCCACTTCGGACTTCCACCGGTTCGGGTCGTCGAGGTAGGCGCCTTCGGGCTCGACGCCCATGGCGACGCGGAAGACCTCGAGGTTCCAGTTGTCGCGCATCCATTCGAGCCCCTGCAGGTTCTGCGCGTACGGCTGGGTCTGCCAGTGCAGCCACATGCTCGAGACGCCTTGGAGCTGCACGGGGGCGTTCTGCGCGTCGCACATCCGGGTGCCGCAGACGTGGAGCTTGCCGTGCTCCTCGACGGGGGTGCCGTCGGGGGCGGGCTCGGTCGGCTCGGTCTCGGTGGGCTCGGGTTCGGTGGTCTGCTCGCCGCCGCCTTCGCCGCAGAGGACGCCGTTGACTTCGGCGGCCTCGATGTCGCCGGGCGGGCCGGAGGCGGTGAAGCCGAAGACCTCGCGGGTCTGGCCGGCGGCGATGCTGCCGTTCCAGCCGGCGTCGGACGCGGTGAAGTGGGACCCGCTCAGGGTCTGGCCGGTGACGTTCCAGGCGCTGATGCCGGAGACAGCGCTGGTGAAGTCCCATTCGACGGTCCAGTCGCTGAGCGGCTGGTCGGTGGTGATGCTGATGTTCGCCTGGAAGCCCGAGCCCCAGCTGCTGACGACGTTGTAGTCGACCTCGCATCCCGCGGCGGCGTTCGCGCCCTGGGACGCGACGATGGTGATCGCGCCGGCGCTGAGTGCCGCCGCGGCCGCGCCGATGATCGCGACGAGTTTTCGCCTTCGATGTGGTTGCATGTCTGCCTCTCCTCGGGACCGCTCCCATTATTCATATCGGAGTCTGTCAATGTCTTCGCGTGGCGTCAAGGGGGACTCCTGCCCCGGTTTGCCCGGGACTCGCAAAGGGAACAACTGGGGGATGCTTCGGAAGACGCTGGCCACCGCCTGTGGCCTGGCACTGCTCTCGGGAGCCTCGGCCTGCGGCATCGACCAGCGCGAGTCCGGGGCTTCCGTCGCTGCAGCGGCGTTCTCGGACGCGGTCGCGGGCGGTGACGCCGCCGCGGCGTGCGCCGCGCTCGCCCCCGAGACCGCGGCATCGGTGGCCGCCTCGGAGGGCGAGCCCTGCGAGGCCTCCCTGGACGTGCGGGCGCTGCCGAGCGGCGCGGTCGACGAGGTGCAGGTGTGGGGCGACCGCGCCCAGGTCCGCACCGGTGCCGACGTGCTGTTCCTCGTCGAACTCGAGGACGGCTGGAAGGTGGTCGCCGCCGGCTGCGAACCGCAGGGCGAGCGCCCCTACCGGTGCGAGGTGGGCGGCTGATGGACCGGCGGTGGCTGTTCTGGACGTACCTGGTCGTGATCTTCGGCGGGCTCGCGTACGTGATCGCCGTGGGCCTGATGCGCCTGTGAGGAGGAGAGGATGAAGCGCTTCCTGCGGGATAACGGCCTGAGCCTGGGCTTCGGCGCCATGTTCCTCGCCGCGCTGGTCGGCCAGGCGTTCGCCGGGCAGTCCGACTTCAACCACCGGCAGCTCGCCCAGGGCGGCCGGGAGCTCTCGCTGCTCCAGTACGTGGTCTCGAGCGACTTCGCCGTGAACGTCGCGGAGAACTGGCAGTCGGAGTACCTGCAGTTCTTCCTGTACGTGTTCGCGACCGTCTGGCTCGTGCAGCGCGGCTCGCCCGAGTCCAAGCCGGTGGGCGAGGTCGGCCTCGAATCCGACAAGGAGCAGAAGGTCGGGCGCTACGCGGACGAGGACTCGCCGCAGTGGGCCAAGGCGGGCGGGTGGCGCACCACCCTGTTCTCGCGCTCGCTCGGCATCGCGATGGCCGTGATCTTCCTGCTCTCGTGGTTCGCGCAGTCCGTGAGCGGCCTCAGCGTGTACAACGCCGAGCAGATCGCCGAACTGCAGGACCCCGTCACTTGGGCGGGCTACGTCGGCTCAGGCGAGTTCTGGAACCGGACGCTGCAGAACTGGCAGTCCGAGCTCCTCGCGGTGGGCTCGCTGGCCGTGCTCAGCGTGTACCTGCGCCAGCGCGGCTCACCCGAGTCGAAGCCCGTGGGCACCTCGCACGAGACGACCGAGACCTCGGGCTGAGGTCAGACGCGTTCGAGGGCGGCGTCGGTGCGGGCCGTGATGTCGTTGCAGGCCTCGCAGACGGTGTCGGGGATGAGGCCCGCGCGGGTGAGCAGGGCGAAGATCTTGCAGCCCAGGCAGAACGCGAAGAACGCCTCGAGGGCGGCGGCCACCGTGAGGGCGGCGAGGACGATCCAGCCGGCCGCGTCCAGGTCGAAGACGAGGAGCAGCAGCGCCGAGGCCACCGAGAAGGCCGCGCCGATGCCCTGCGCGAAGCGCTTGGGCGGGCCGGGGACGGGTTTGGGGGCGGCGGGGAGCCGGGGCGTGACGACCCGGGTCACGAACTGGCCGAGGACGCTCAGGGTGGGGCCGGTCGCGACGCGGGCGATGAAGCCGAGCGCGATGACCGCGACCAGCCATTCGAGCTGGAAGGCGAGCGCGGCGGCGCTCATGGCGACCACGCCGCCGGCGACGAGGCGGGCGGAGACCTCGTTCACGGGGTTGGGGAAGCTGAACAGGCGCATGCGGCGGGTCCTTCGGCGGGCTCGAAATCGGGGCAAGGCGGCCAATGCTAGCGCCGTCAAGCGGGCGTGGCCATTTTGGCGGAGGCGGCGCCTGCGGCGGCGCGATACGATCGGTGCCCGATCGACTACGGGGGCGTGTGTGGGGGAAGCGACGGAGATGGTCGTGCTGCTCGGCGAGGACGGCACACCGACGGGGACCGAACGCAAGGACCGGGTGCACGGCGCCGAGACGCCGCTGCATCTCGCGTTCTCCTGCTACGGGTTCGACGCCGAGGGGCGGCTGCTGGCGACCCGCCGCGCCGACGGGAAGCGGGCGTTCCCGGGGGTGTGGACGAACACGTGCTGCGGGCATCCGGGACCCGGGGAGTTCATGGAGGCCGCGGTCGACCGGCGCATGCGCTCCGAACTGGGCGTCCAGGTCCGGGACCTGGTGTGCGCACTGCCCACGTTCCGGTACCGGGCCGAGTCCGACGGGGTGGTCGAGAACGAGATCTGCCCGGTCTACCTCGGCCGGATCGACGGCGATCCCGCACCCGACGCCGCGGAGGTCGGCGACTTCGAGTGGATCGATTGGCCCGCGTACGTCGCCCGCGCCCTGCGGCCGGACTCGGACCTCTCGCCCTGGTCGCGCCTCCAAGTGGCGCAACTGGAGCGGTGGGGATCGGTGGAGCGGCTGCTGCACGGCTGAGGGGCACCGCGCTCGCGGCGCCCCTCGAGCGGTCACTTGCCGGTGAAGACCGCCTTCCGCTTCTCCTTGAACGCCCGCATGCCCTCCTTCTGGTCCTCGGTCGCGAAGAGGGCGTGGAAGACCCGGCGCTCGTACCGGATGCCGTCGCTCAGGCCGGTCTCGAGGGCGCGGTCGACGCAGTCGCGGGCGGCCGTCACCGCCAGCTTGCCGAACCCGGCGATCTGCTCGGCGACCTCGCCCGCCTCGTCGGCGAGCCGGTCGGCGGGGACCACGCGGGAGACCAGGCCGATCCGCTCGGCCTCGGACGCGTCGATGAGCCGGCCGGTGAGGATCATGTCCATCGCCTTGGCCTTGCCGACGAGCCGCGTGAGCCGCTGCGTGCCGCCGATGCCGGGGATGACGCCGAGGGTGATCTCGGGCTGCCCGAACTTCGCGTTGTCGGCCGCGATGATCATGTCGCACATCATCGCGAGCTCGCAGCCGCCGCCGAGCGCGTACCCGGCGACCGCGGCGAGCTTCGGGGTCCGCAGGGCCGCGAAGGCCTCCCAGCCCGCGAAGTAGTCCTCCGCCAGCATGTCCGCCGCCGACTTCCCCGACATCTCGGTGATGTCGGCGCCGGCCGCGAAGGCCCGCTCGGAGCCGGTGATCACGAAGCAGCCGACGCCCGGATCGGCGTCGAGCGGCGTGAGCGCCTCGACCAGCTCGGTCATCAGCGCGGCGTCGAGGGCGTTCAGGACCTCCGGCCGGTGCAGGCGCACCCGCACCACCCGGCCGATGCGTTCGATCTTCAGTCGCATGTCGTCTTCCTTTCTCAGGAGTCCCAGATGGCGCCGTACGCCGGGATGCCCCGGCGTTCGAGGCCGTGGACGACCTGCCAGGTGAGCTTCTTGTTGGAGATGCAGATGACCGCCTCGGCGCCGAAGTCGCGGTAGGCGGCCACGGCGAGACCGACCATGTCCGGCTTGCCGCGCTGCGCGGTGTCCCAGATCCGCGCGTCCGGCTGGACCGCGAGGATCTCGTCCACCAGCTCGTCGCCGAACGTGTCCCGCGGCGAGCGCGTCGACCACACCAGGAGCGCCGGCACCTCCTGCGCCAGCAGGTGCGGCAGGCACGGGCCGATCCCGCTGCCGGTGGCGACGTACACGACCTTCCGGAACAGCACCTCGATGTTCGCGACGCCCGCGACCGTGATGCCCTTGACCCACACGTGGCCGGGCATGTCGTCGATGAACCGGCCCGTCCAGTCGCCCGCGCGGGAGATCGTCAGCCGGAAGCCGTGCTCGTCGGGCGAGGGGATGTTCGCGAACGAGTGCCACTCCCGCAGCGGCGAGCGGCTGATCGCCGTCGAGGACCCCGCGAAGGGCTTGCGGCCGTGCGTGAACCGGGCGATCGCCACATGCGAGGACGGACGCTTCACGTCCACCGGGACGCGGCGCAGGCGCGTCCACGGCGCGACGATGGCGATAGTGAGCACCACCAGCACCCAGAACTCCAGTACCGCGAGCACCGGCTCGCCGCTGTGACCGATCTGGAGCATCGTCATCCACCACAGGAGGACCAGCGACAGCCAGCCGCCGAAGCGGTGCGTGAGCTCGAACCGGTCGTGGTGCTTCGCCCGCAGCTTCGGGATCGTCGTCCACAGCATCGCGCCGAAGATCCCGACGAGCGCGTACGCGAGCATGAGCACGTCCGCAGGCGCACGTTCCACTGTGGCCAGGACGACGAACGCGGCGAACCACGTCGAGCCCGCGAGCGCGCCGCCCACGTGCAGGCCGCCGAAGTGGTACACCTTCGCCAGCGTCCAGCGCACCCGAAGGGGCCATGTGACCGGCGCGGCGGTCGCCATCTTGAAGAGCAGGTTGATGAGGCGCTGGCGGCGGATGAGCACCGCCAGGGCGAAGTTGCACAGCGCTGCGCGCGAGGCGAACTCGGCGGTGACGCCGTCGGGCACCGCCATGATGAGGACCGCGAGGTTCACCACGACCACTCCGGCGGCGAGCCGGTTGAAGTGCATGAGCAGCGGGTGCTTGAAGGCGCGCCGCGCGAGCGGGAGGAGCGGCGGGAGGTCGACGTCGTCGCTGACCTCGGACTTGAGCTGCGTCATGCCGTGGCCTCCCGTCCGAGGCGGGCGAGCCGCAGGAGGCGCGTCTTGTCGATCTTGCCGCGGTCGGTGAGAGGGAGCGCTTCCAGAATATGGATGGATTCGGGGACGCAGTAGTACGGCAGCGCCTCCGCGACGGTCTTGCGCGCGAGTGCCGGGTCGACCTGGGCGGGCTGGACGAACGAGGCCAGTGTGCGGTCGTCGAGCTTGACGGTGGCGGCCCGGACGCAGCCGGGGACGCCTTCCAGCACGGCGGACACGGCGTCGAGTTCGACGCGGAAGCCGCGGACCTTGACCTGGTCGTCGGTGCGCCCGAAGTGCTCGAGTTCGCCGTCGCGCGTCCACCGTCCCAGGTCGCGGGTGCGGAACATCGTGCGCCCGCCGCCGAGGAACGGGTCGGGCGCGTACCGCTCGGCGTTCAGCCCGGGGTTGGCGAGGTAGCCGGCGGAGACGCCGTCGCCGCCCGCCCACATCTCCCCCACTTCCCCTATGGGGCAGGGGTTGCGGTGCTCGTCGAGGATGTAGACGGTGTTGTTGGGCGTGGGCCTGCCGATGGTGAGCCGCAGGCCGGGGCGGTGGCGCTGCATCGTGTTCACGATGGTGGTCTCCGTCGGGCCGCAGCCGTTGTAGAAGGCGCTGCGCGCGGCCCACCGGTCGGCGAGGGCGCCGGGGCACGGCTCGCCGGCGACGGCCACGGTCCGGAGGTGCTCGCACGCTTCGGGTTCGATGCGGGAGAGGATCGTGGGGGTCGCGATCAGGACGTTCACCCGGCGGGCGGTCGCGGCGATGTCGTCGCCGCGGATGAGGAGCGTGCCGCCGTGCGAGAGGCAGCCGAGGATCTCCCATGCGGCCATGTCGAAGGCGATGTTGAGGATCTGGCCGACGGTAGTGCCGGGCCGGATGCCGAGGTCGCCGGGTTCGGTGAGCAGCAGGTTCGCGAGGTTCGCGTGCGTCACCGCGACCCCGTTGGGGGTGCCGGTGGTGCCCGAGGTGAACAGGATGTAGCAGGCCCGCGAGGGGTCGTGGGCGATGCGCGGGGCGGGGGCGTCGGGCGCTTCGGCGCGGGCCCGGTCGATGTCGATGCCGAGGACGCCGGGCGGGAGTTCCACGGGCGCATCGGATTGCGTGAGCACGATCGTGCAGTCCGCGGTGGCGAGGATGTGCCGGAGTGCCGGGTTCCGGACCATCTTGGCGTCTTGCGGGACGTAGGCCGCGCCGGCCTTCAGGATCGCGAGGATGCCGATGATCATCGGTATCCCGCGGCGGACGACGAGCGCGACGCGGTCGCCGGGGCTGACGCCGCGATGGATGAGGAGGGCGGCGAGCCGGTTGGCCTGCCGTTCCAGCTCGCCGTAGGTGATGCGCTCGCCGCCGTGCTCGGCGGCCGTCAGCGAGGGCCTCGCGGCCGCGTGCCGTTCGATCATCTCGTGGATCGCGACTCGGGGAACGGCCCGGGCGGGCCCCCAGCCGAACCGGCGGAACAGGCGCGCGTCCCGTTCGTCCAATGCAGACGGTTGGTCGCGGCCGCTCGCTCGTTTCACGTAGTCGATTCGTTGCGTTCTGTAGTCGACTGTAGGCATGGTTCACCCGCCGTTTCGGTGCGTTGTGCTTGAATCCCAACCCTTTCGGATCGTGCGCGCACTCAGTGTGGTAGCGCTCACACGAGAGATAGTATAGATTTCAATCAATATCAAGTCAATGCTTCCCAAGCCGGGCGGGCCGGTGCCGCCGCCGGTCCCGCTAATGAACCGCGAGGTCACCGTGGTGCGCTAGGGCCGCAAGAAGATCGATGGATTCGCCGCGGAGGGTGGCGTCGAGGAAGTCCGTGGTCGCGTCGGCGGTGGCGCGGAGTCCTTCGGTGCGGCCGATGGTGCCCACGGCCGACGGGACGGGCGGGAAGTAGAGGGCCGCGTCGGTGAAGGAGAAGTGGCCGGATTCGGGCAGCTCGAGACGGTAGGTCTCGTTGGCGCCCAACGCGAGGGCGGCATCGAGGGTCGGCAGGTAGTCGGGGTTCCGGGCGGCGGAGACGGGGCTGGTGACCGACAGGACCGGCTGCGTGAAGGGCCCGGGCGGGAGGGTCGGCTCCAGGCCGCCGTCGATGTGGACGGCCGCGTCGAAACGGGGGTCGGCGGCCAGTGCCGCGAGGGCCGCGGCGCCGCCGCGGGAGTGGCCGGCGACGGCGGCGCGGCCGGTGTCGATGCGGGCGGCGAGGTCGCCCGGCAGGCTGTCGAGCCGGGTGAGGACGAAGCTGAGGTCGGCGCTGCGGGTCTCGATGTTGGCCCGGTTGATCGCGGCGATCTCGGCCTCGTCGGCAGTGGTGAGGGCGTTGCGCGAGTAGACCGGCTCACCATCTACATAGGTCATGGCGGCGTCGTGGGGGTGGTCGACGGTGGCGACGATGTAGCCGCGGCTCGCCCATGCCTCGGCGAGGACGGTGTTGGCGGTGCGGGTCGCGCTCAGGCCCGGGGAGAACACGATGACCGGGTACCGCTCCGACCCGGCGGCGACCGGCGCGTCGAAGACGGCGTGCGAGGGGGCCGCGGCGGCGTCCGCGAGGAGGAATCCGGGGATGCCGAAGCACTCGGCCGAGGCCTGCGTGATCGCCTGGGACTCTTCGAGCGTGGGCCTGCCGCCGATGGCGCGCTCGGCGCCCGCCGCGGCGTCGGCGGGGTACCAGAGCTGGACGACGACCGTGCGGTGGTCGTCCGGGTCCGCGGTGAACGGCTCGGCGCGGGTCTCGTCGGTCCACTCGAAGACGGCCGCGCCGACCTCGTACTCCCCCGTCGGCTCGGGGTAGACCGGGATCGGCAGCGCCCAGGTCGCCACGGGAGTGGCGGCGAGGGCGAGCAGGCACGCAGTCGTGGCCGGTATCGCGATCCACCGGCGCATCCGGCCGCGCCGCCGCCGCGCTGCCGCGACGGCCAGGACCAGCGCGGAGACCGCCAGGACCGGGACCATCTGCCAGCGCAGCCCGGTCAGCAGGAGGCCGACGCCCGCGACGGCGACCGCCGCCGCGCCCGAGTACAGGACCGGCCTGCGGGTGCGCGGCGGGAGCCAGCGCGCGAGCACGACCGCGACCGCGCCGAGCACGGCCAGGATCTCCAAGGGGGACATGCTCAGTCCCGGGACCGGTCCGGTCATCGGCTTGCCGCGGTGCAGTTCACCGGTGAATGCTGACACCCGGCAGGGCCCCGGGGCTTCGGCCGTTCGGCCGGGTTCGGTCCCGGACCTCGGTCCTTCGGCCGATCCGGGTCGGGCGGCGGCGAACGGCGCCGCGTCATCGCGCCCGGGCGTGACCTGCGGATCAGGGAGCGGCGGTATCCGAGTCCATTCGCTCGCTCGCCAGGCGGGGGGAGCGGCCGCGTACGACACCGGTATGCAGCCGCCCCGACAACGCAGCGCTGATTCGCAGGACAGGCCCTATGGCAGCGGGTCGCCGGGCCGGACCAGGCCGGCCTGGTAGGCGATGACGACGAGCTGGGCGCGGTCGCGGACGCCGAGCTTCGTCATGGCCCGGTTGACGTGGGTCTTCGCCGTGAGCGGCGAGAGGTAGAGCTTCGCGGCGATGTCGTCGTTGGAGAGCCCGTGCGCGGCGAGCGCGAGGACCTCGCGTTCGCGTTCGGTCAGGGCCGCAAGGGGTTCGGGGCTCGGCAGGGGGCCGGGCCCGTTCTGGGAGAGGAAGCGGCCGATCATGCTGCGGGTCGCCTTGGGCGACAGGAGCGCCTCGCCGCCGGCGACGACCCGGATGGCGCGCACGAGGTCGGCCGGCTCGACGCCCTTGCCGAGGAACCCGCTCGCCCCGGCGCGCAGCGCGAGGACCACGTTGTCGTCGTTCTCGAACGTGGTGAGGACGAGGATGCGCACGCCCGCGAGGTCCTCGTCCGCCGCGATCCGCTTCGTGGCCTCGATCCCGTCGACCTCGGGCATGCGGATGTCCATGAGGACCACGTCGGCCCGCTCGGAGCGGGCGAGTTCGACCGCCTCGCGGCCGTTGCGGGCCTCCCCCACGACCTCCAGATCGGGCTCGGAGCCGATGATGAGGGCGAAGCCCGCGCGGATGAGCGCCTGGTCGTCGGCCAGCAGGACTCGGATGGTCACGGCGTCTCCTTCGCGGTGGCGGGCAGCGCGGCGCGGACGGCGAAGCGTCCCCCCGCCGCTTCGGCGGTGACCGTGCCGCCCGTGGCGGCGGCCCGTTCGCGCATCCCGACGAGACCGTACCCGGAGCCGCCCGGCAAGGCGTCCTCGGCGATCGCGTTGTCCACCTCGATCCGGACCGCGTCCGGCGCGTACGTGATCGCCAGGCTCGCCCGGCCGGTGCCGTACTTGTGGGCGTTCGTCAGCGACTCCTGCACGATCCGGTACGCCGCCAGGTCGACCACCGCGGGCAGGTCCCGCGCCGCACCGATCTGGCGGTGCTCGACCTGCAGGCCCGACGCGGCGAAGGAGTCGAGCAGATCGGCGAGGCGGGCCAGGCCGCGGGTCGGCTCGGTGGACTCGTCGAGCCCGCCGCCGTCGTCGCCGCGGAGCACGCCGACGACCGAGCCGAGCTCCTGCATCACCGTGTCCGCCGCCCGCCGGATGTGCGCCAGCGCGGGCCCGACCGCCTCCGGCCGGGTCCGGAGCACGTGCGCGGCCGCCCCGGCCTGCACATTGATCACCGCGATGTGGTGGGCCACAACGTCATGGAGCTCCCGGGCGATGCGCAGCCGCTCCTCGGCGACGCGGCGGCGGGCCTCCTCCTCACGCGTCTCCTCGGCACGGCGGGCGCGCTCCTCGACCTCGTCGATGTAGGCGCGGCGGCTGCGGGTGGCGTCGCCGATCGCCACCATCGCGATCGACCAGGCCGCGACGCCGAAGGCGTCCGGCGCGATCCAGCCGCTGCCGCCGAACAGGCCTGCGGCGACGAACATGGCCGCGATGCAGGCGCCCGCGACGAGCCACGCCCGGCCCCGGTTCGTGCGCCGCGCGAACGTGTAGGCCACGATCAGCCAGGTCACGATCAGCAGCGGGTGCCGGTAGCCGGTGGCGGCCATGATCCCGATCGAGACCGCCGTGTCGAGGATGAGCAGCCGCTCAGGCCAGCGCCGGCGCATCGCGAGCGCGAACAGCGCCGTCGCGGCAGCGACGACGTGCACCGCCGCCGCGAAATCGACCCTTTCGATGGGCGGGCCGTGGTCCTCGTCGCCGCGGAAGTACCCGAGGAAGAACAGCCCGACGAACGCGACCGCGACGACCGCGTCGATGAGCGCCGCGTGCCTGCGGGTCCACGCCCGGACCTTCCCCCATGCCATGCCGAAATCGTACGCGCGAGCGAGTTCCCAGGTCATCGTCCATGCGCAGTAGCCGTGCGCGCCGCGGCTACCGCAACCGCGGTAGTGCACCCGCCCGCGGCTGGACGACGACGACTACCGGCGCCCGATCAGAGACTTGAGGCATGATCGAAGTACACGACCTCACCAAGCGCTACGGCGACAAGACCGCCGTCGACGGCCTCAGCTTCCACGTCAAACCGGGCATCGTGACCGGCTTCCTCGGACCGAACGGCTCAGGCAAGTCCACGACCATGCGCATGATCCTCGGCCTCGACCGGCCGACCTCCGGCACCGCCACCGTGAACGGCCGCCCCTACGCCGAGCACCCCGACCCGATGTTCCAGGCCGGCGCCCTGCTCGACGCGAAGGCCGTCCACACCGGCCGCACCGCCTACCACCACCTGCTCGCCCTCGCCGCCACCACCGGCGTTCCGAAGTCCCGTGTGGACGAAGTGATCGACATCGTCGGCCTGCACGAAGTGGCCCGCAAGCGGGTCGGCGGGTTCTCCCTGGGCATGGGCCAGCGCCTGGGCATCGCCTCAGCGCTCCTCGGCGACCCCGAAGTCGTCATCCTCGACGAGCCGACCAACGGCCTCGACCCCGAAGGCGTGCTGTGGATCCGCAACCTGATGCGCGGCCTCGCCGAGCAGGGCCGCACCGTCTTCGTCTCCTCGCACCTGATGAGCGAGATGGCGCTGACCGCCGAGCACCTCATCGTGATCGGCAAGGGCCGCTTGATCGCTGACGTCTCGGTGAGCGGATTCATCGAGAGCGCGTCCAACGAGAGCGTCCGAGTGCGCTCCCCGCACGCGAGCGCCCTGCATGACCTCATCGCCGGCCCCGGGACCAAGGTGCTCAGCATCGACCGCGGCCTGTTCGAGGTCACGGGCCTGACCGCCGAGGAGATCGGCGACCGCGCCGCGGCGGCCGGGATCCCGGTCCACGAACTCACCGTCATCCGCCCGTCCCTCGAGGAGGCGTTCATGGAACTCACCAAGGACGCCGTCGAATACCAGTCCGCCATGATCGGAGCAACCCGATGACCACTGCAATCGCCGCCCTCCCCCGCAAGCGCGTCAGCCTCCCGCGGGTCGTGAAGAGCGAATGGATCAAGTTCTGGTCGGTGCGCTCGACCTTCATCACCCTGAGCATCGCGGTCCTGCTGCTCATCGGCTTCGGGCTCCTCGCCTCGTCCCTGTACGGCGACGGCAGCGACCCCGGCGGCCCTCCCGGCAACGAGCCGACCGACCCGATCGGCGCGAGCTTCACCGGCACGAACTTCGCGCTGCTGGCGTTCGGGGCGCTCGGCGTCCTGTTCACCGCCGGCGAGTACAGCACCGGGATGATCCGCTCCTCGATGGCGGCCGTGCCGAAGCGGCTGCCGGTGCTGTGGGCCAAGGTCGCGGTGTTCGCCGCGGTGGTGTTCGTCGTGGCGCTGGCCGCTTCGGCGGTCGTCTTCACTGCGGGCCAGGCACTCATCGGCGACGGCGGCGCGTCGTGGTCCGACCCGGGCGTGGCACGCGCGGTCATCGGCACTGCGGGCCTGCTCACCGGTTCGGGGCTACTCGGGCTCGGGCTCGGCGCGCTGCTGCGCTCCACGCCCGGCGCGATCACGACGCTGTTCGGTGTGATGTTCCTGCTGGCCATGGTGGCCGCGCTGCTGGTCCCGGAGAGCTGGAGCGACGTCGTGCAGTACCTGCCTTCTGAGGCGGGCGACGCGTTCACCGCGGTGACACAGGAACCGGACGCGCTCTCGCCGCCGGCGGGACTGGCCGTGTTCGGCGGCTACATCGCCGCCACGCTCGGCGCGGCCGCCTGGCGCATCAGGCGCTCCGACGTCTGACCCTCCACCACCGGGAAACCGGCGGCCCGGACCGATCGGTCCGGGCCGCCGCCGCGCGCGGGACGGCCGCGGCAGGCCGGACGCCCCCGCCTCCGGTTCGGAGGGCGGGGGCGTCCGGTCGTCTCGCGTCAGGCCGTGGCGGGGAACGCCGCGACGCCGCCGCTCGCTTCGTCGGCCGCGATCCCGACGTACTCGTTCACGAGGTACGGGGCGGCACCGGGGGCGACCTCCAGGTCCGCGCCGGTGCGCGCGTCGAGCACGACCGGCCCGTTCTCGGTGAGGCCGTAGACGGCTCCGTGCCAGACGGTGGTGACCATCGGCGCGATCCTGGAGCCCGCCTCGTCCGGCAGGGACCACAGCCACTCGCCGGTGGCGGCGTCGAACGCCCCGGCCCAGTCCTCGCCGCGGCGGAAGCAGGTCGTCGTCTCGGCGCCGTCGTACAGGCAGTCGATGAGCGCGTAGTCGCCGACGCCGGAGTCCACGACCGTTCCGGTCGCGGCGTCGACGATGTTGAAGACGTCCTCGGTGTAGCTCAAGGTCTCGTCCTTGATGCTCACGAAGAACTTCGGGCCGGCGGGCTTGAGGCCGTGGCCGTCGTAGTCCATGTTGCCCTGCCATTTCGGCTCGCCGTCCTTGACGGAGAGGCCGGCGATGCCCTCCTCGATGCCCGTGCTGCCCTGGACCGGCCAGCCGACGAGCGTGTCGCCGGCGACGACGTCGACGCCGAAGTCCCTCGTCCACACCGCCTCCCGGGTGGCGAGGTCGATGCCGATGGTCTGGCTGCCCCCTCCGGAGACCTCGACCGCCACGACACCCTCGGAGTGCGCCAGGGCGACGGCGTTGACCGAGTTGTAGGAGTCGTCGGCCCAGTCGGCCAGGTCGATCGTGGCGGTGAACGCCGGCTCGAACGTGGCGGCGTCGACGGCGATCAGCTCCAGCGCCCGGCCCGGCGCCTCCGTCCCGGCCGCTTCTCGGTCGACGACGAACGGCACGAGCACCATTGCGGTGCCGTCGACCTCGGCGACCAGGGGCGCCTCGGTCGGGTTCGATCCGACGAAGACGCCGATGCCCGGCTGGTTGGCGGCTGCGAGCTCGGGTTCGACCGTGGTGAGGACCTCGCCGGTGATCGCGTCGACCACCTGCAGCCGGTTCACCGACGCGACGAACGCGGTGGTGCCGCTGAGCGCCACGGGCAGCGGCAGGATGTTCGTGCCGCCGATGCTCACCTTGCTGTCACTGGCCTCAGCGGGCATGGCGGCGGGCGCCGCGGCGTCGAACTTGGTGGGCGGGTCGAAGGCGGGCAGCTCCGGCGCCGGGGCCGACTCGGTCGGCTCCTCCGCGCCGGCCTCGTCGGTCACGCCGTCGTCGCCGGGGTTCGCCTCGCCGCACGCACTGATGAGGAGCAACGCGGCGGCCATCGCGGCACCGAGTCCTGCACGTACCTGAATTCCCATGTCACGCCTTTTGGTCGTCCGGCCCTGCATCCGCGCCGGGTCATCGCGCGCCAGTGCAGGCGCGGGCCGCAACCGCTGGCACCGACCGAGTCCCCGGTCTCAGTCGCCCGCTCCGACGGCGGCCACGATGCGGTCGAGGACCGGTCGGGCCCCGGTGGGCAGGAGGCCCGTGAGGTCGGTGCGCGTCGCTTCGGACCAGCCGGCCTTGATGTTCGAGGCGATGGAGAGGGTGTGGTGGATCTGGTACGGCAGGAGTCCGCTGCCCTGCAGCCCTTCCCTAGTGTCCGAAAGGGACATCGAGTGGTAGCCGACCGGCCTGCCGAGCGCCTCGGCCACCGCCGCTGCGATCTCCGCGCCGCCGACCGCGGCGGGGCCTTCGAGCTCGTAGGTCCGCCCCGCGTGGCGGCTCCGCTTCCCTGCCGCCAGGTCCCGTTCGGTCTCGGCCGCAACGCGGACCGCGACGTCCGCCAGGTCCTCCCTCGCGACGACCGAGACCCGGCCCTCGCCGAACGGGGCGGCGAGCACGCCGGTCTCGGCCGCCATGGCCGCTCCGGCAGCCGCCAGGCCGGCCGCGATCTCGGGGTAGAGGCCGTTGCGCAGGACCGTGACGTCGAACGGGGCCTCCGCGAGACGCGCCTCGGTCCAGCGGTGCGGCAGCGCGATCGTCATGCGCTCGCCCGAAGACGCCAGGCTGGTGTAGATCACGTGCTTCACGCCCGCGGCGGCGGCGGCGTCGATCACGGCCCCGTGGCGGGCCAGGACCACGTCGTCCTCGGCGTACCCGGCCGAGACGAACACCAGGACGTCGACGTCCTCGAAGCCCTCCGCGAGGGAGTCGGGCTCGTCGAAGTCGATGCGGCGCGCGGTGGCGCCGTCGCCCGCGCGGGTCCCGCCCGCCACGTCGATGTCGTCGATCGCTTTGAGGCCGTTGAGGATGAGGCCGCCGAGGCCGCCGCTCACGCCGGTCACGAGAATCATCGGGGTGCTCCTTGCGTTGTAAGGTTCGATTGCAGCCCGAGACTCGCACGCGGCTGCGGACTCCGAAAGGAGGCACTTCTGTGTCAGCCACGAACACGGCGGTAACTCCCCCGGTCGCAGCCCTTATTCCCGAGGGCCCGTGTGGGGATGACGACTGCGGCATCAGGGACGTGCTCGACCGGCTCGGCGACAAGTGGACCGTGCTGGTCGTCGTCGAGCTCGCGAAGGGCGTGCGCCGCTTCCGCGAACTGGAGCGGGCGATTCCCGGGATCTCGCAGCGCATGCTGACGCTGACGACGAAGCGGCTGTGGCGCGACGGCCTCGTGGAGCGCACAGTGCATCCGACGATCCCGCCGCAGGTCGAGTACCGGCTCACCCCGGTGGGCCGGAGCCTCTCCGACATGGTCGACGTCCTGGCCGACTGGTCTCGCGAGCACAAGGACGCCATCGCGACCGCACGAGCCGACTGGGACGCGGCGCAGGAGCCGCCGCACCGCACCTGACCGATCGCACCGCCGGCCAGGGGCCGCCGCGCCGTCCTGAACGGTCGCCGCGGCCGCGCCGGAACCGGTCGGCTTCGGGCACTCCCCGGCTCGCCGACGAACATGAAGCGGCCCTTGACCGCAAGGTGATCGGTCAAGGGCCGCAAGGTCACACGGTGGGGAGGAAGACCCGCATCGCGGTGCTGCCCCGCTGGGCCCAGCGGTGGTACGGGATGAGGCCGAGTTCCAGCGTCGCCGCGGCGTCGAACCGTCTCGGGTTCGGCCCGTAGGGCAGTGCGCCGGGTGTGCTCGCCGCGGCGGCCGCGGTCGCCTGCACGACCGCGCCTTCCCGCTCGGCGCGCGGGGGGATCGACGGGTCCACCCGGAGGGTTTCGATGACCGCCGCGTCGGGGAGGTCGATCGACTCGGCGCACAGCACGAGCGGGCCGCGTTCGACGGCGACGCAGCCCCGTACCGCGTCGATGCGCTCGTCAGGCCAGGTGAACCGGGGTTCCACCGGGAGTCGCAGCACGATGACCGCGCCCTGCCGCAGCGGGTCCTGCGGGCTCGCCCAGCCCGGCCCCACGGCTTGCGCCCCCGTGTCGGTCGCCAGCCTCGCCCCGTCCGCCCAGTGCGGGACCCGCAGCCGCAGCGTTACCGGGCGCTCAGGGGCCTCCAGCACTTCGATGCGGATCGTGCCCTCGTGCGGGTATTCGGTCGTCACCCGCAGCGCCAGTTCCTCGCCGTCGCCGATCGCGATGCGCAGGTCGCCGCTCGCGTACTGGAGCAGCGAGACCTGTTCGCCCTCGACCGAAGCGGCGTAGGCCTGCCAGCTCGCCAGCGTCCTGGCCAGGTTGGTCGGGCAGCACGAGACGTCGAACCAGGGGGCGCGCACGCCGCCCTCGGCCCGCGGGTTGACCTCGTCCGGGCGCACCTCCGCCGCAGCGCTGCGCTGGTGGAGCGGGTTGGCGTAGAAGAAGGACTTCCCGTCCTCGGCCGGCGAGGCGGCGATGACGTTGTAGAAGGTGCGTTCCATCAGGTCGGCGTACTCGACCGCACCGGTCGCCAGGTAGAGCCGCCACGACACCATGTTCGAGGCGATCCCGGCGCACGTCTCGCAGTAGGCGCGGTCCGGCGGGAGCTCCCAGTCCTCGCCGAAGCCCTCGTCCTGGTGGCGCGAGCCCATGCCGCCCGTGAGGTACGTGCGGCGCTCGACGCTCCTCCCCCATTGGCGCTCAACGGCATTGAGCAGGTCGGTATCACCGGTGTCGACCGCGACGTCGACCGCCCCGGCCGCCAGGTACAGCGCCCGCACCGCGTGCCCGCGCCAGGCGTCGGCCTCGCGCACCGGCAGGTCGTCCTGGAAGTAGGCGGCGTCCAGCAGCGTCACGGGCTTGAGGGTGCCGCGGCCGCGCCGTTCGATGAAGCGCCGCGCCTGCTCGGTGTAGCGCGGCTCCCGCAGCGCCCGGCCCAGTTCCGCAAGGCCCACTTCGATCTCGGGGTGCCCGCAGATGCCGTCCCGGCCGTCCGCGCCGAACGTGCGGCACACCTCGTCGGCGGCCTGCCGGGCGATCTCGACCAGCTTGTCCTCTCCCACGGTGCGCAGGCGCGCGACCGCGGCCTGCAGCAGGTGGCCGGTGCAGTACAGCTCGTGCCCCGAAGAGAGGTCCGAGTACCGGTCCGCTTGGCCCGCATGGCCGTAGCAGGTGTTGAGATAGCCGTCCGCGTCCTGGGCGGCGGCCACCCGCTCGGTCAGGGCCGTCAGCGTCTCCTCGGCCCAGGTCGCGCCGGTGCGGCCGTACTCCCAGGCCAGGGCCTCCATGAGCTTGTAGATCTCGGAGTCGGAGAACTGCCAGCCGGGGCGCTCCCCGCCCGTGTCCCCACTGGCGACGCGGTCGAAGTTCGCGATCCAGCCGAGTCGTTCCATCCACTCCAGGCAGTGCCGGAGGGTGGCGGCGGTGTTGGCGGCCTGGAGGCCGCCCCAGAACCCGCCATCGAGGTGGAACTCGCCGACGCCGAGGCCGCGCGAGCGGCCCGGGGCGTCGACCGGCACGGTGTGGTCTCGCACTGGTTCAGTCCTTCACGGCCCCGGCGGTCACGCCGGCGGCCACATATCGTTGGGCGACGACCAGGAGGATCGCCGCGGGGAGCGACGCGACGACGGCGGTGGCCATGATCGCGTTCCACTGCGTGGTGTTGTTGCCGATGTACTGGTAGATCCCGAGGGTGATCGGCACGTATTCGCTGGCGCGGCTGAGGGTCGAGGCGAAGATGAAGTCCGACCAGGCCCACAGGAACGCGAAGAGCGCGACGGTGAGCGTCGAGTTGCGGCTCACCGGGAGCACGATCTTGGTGAACGTGCCCCAGGCGCCGGCGCCGTCGACGCGGGCGGCCTGGATGAGCTCCTTGGGGATGCCCGCCATGAACGTCGTGTACAGCAGCACGCCGAAGGGGACGGCGATGGTCGAGTCGGCGATGATGAGGCCCCACACCGTGTTCAGCATGCCCAGGCGCACGTAGATCGCGTAGAACCCCATGGCCATGACGACCGCGGGGACCATCTGCGCCACCAGGAGCAGGAAGTTGAGCGCCCGCCCGCCGCGCAGGTTGAGGATCGCGAGCGCGTACCCGGCCGGTGCGGCGATGACCACGGTGAGCAGGACGCAGCCGGCGCCGATGGCGAGGCTGGTGCCGAGCGCCGGGAGCTGCTGGGCCAGTGCGGACTCGAAACCTTCGAGCGTGGGGTGCGCGGGGAACCAGTTGGTCTGGCGCAGTTCGTTGGTGGGGGTGAGCGAGACGTTCACCATCCAGTAGACGGGGAACAGCATGACGGCGGTGAAGACGACGCCGAGGCCGGTCTTCCACCAGGACCGCGTGGTGGTCATCGCTGGGCTCCGTTCCGCTGGACGCGCAGGTGGACGAAGCCGAAGACCAGCGCGATGACGATGAGCAGGTTGCCGATCGCGGCGGCGGGCGAGAAGTCGGGCTGCCCGGTGCCGAAGGCTTCGCGGTAGGACCACACCGCGAGGGTGAGCGAGGAGTCGCCGGGCCCGCCGGTGGTCATGATCCAGATGACGTCGACGACCTTGAGCGTGTAGATGAACCCCAGGAGCAGCGTGATCGCGGAGACGGGGCGCAGGAGCGGCAGCGTGATGTGCCAGAACTGCTCGCGGGCGTTCGCGCCGTCCAGGGACGCGGCCTCGTAGGTCTCCGGCGGGATCTGCTGGAGTCCTGAGTAGAGGATCACCAGGTTGAACGGGATGCCCAGCCAGATGTTGGCGATGATGACGGCCGTGAGCGCGGTGTCGGGCGAGGTGAGCCAGTTGACCTGCTCGCCGCCGAACGCCTCGATCACGGAGTTCACGATGCCGTTCTCGCTGTTGAGCATCCACGCCCACGTGGAGGACGAGACGATGAGCGGCAGCAGCCACGGCACGAGGAACAGGGCGCGGAGCACGCCCGAGAGCCGGAAGTTGTTGCGGAAGAACACCGCGAGTGCGAGCCCGATCGCGTACTGGAAGGCGATCGAGACGACGGTGAACAGGGCGGTGTTCAGCACGGCGGTGCCGAAGGAGCCCGAGCCGAAGACCTCCGCGTACTTGGCGAAGCCCACGAACTCGGGGTCGCCCTGCACGAAGGCGCGCACCGTGTAGTCGTGGACGCTCAGCTCCACGTTGCGCCACAGCGGGTACGCGTAGAACACGAGCAGGTAGGCGAGGAGCGGCGCGGCGAAGCCGAGGGCGGTCCAGCGCGAGGCGCCGCCGAGGCGCTTGCGGCGGGCGGCCGGGCCGGGTGCGGCGGGCCGGGGGGCCCCCCCCCCCGGGGGGGGGGCCCCCCCCCGGGGGGGGGCCGCGGGGGGGGCGCGGGGGGGGGGGGGGGGGGGGGCGGGGGGGGGGGGGGGGGGGGGGGGGGGCCCCCCCGCCCGGGGGCCGCCCCCACGCCCGGTCGTGGTGACCGAGGTCGAGGTCATGGCAACTCCGTCTTACTCGGTGGCGGCAGCCGCGTCGGCCTGCGCCTGGGCCAGGGCGTCGGCCGGAGAGGCCGAGCCGGAGAGGGCGTTCTGGACGGCGGTCCAGAGCGCTTCGGAGATCTTCGGGTAGTCGGTGCCGAGGTTGTCGCTGGTGCGGCCCTTGGCGCCGCGGACGGCGTCGACCCACGGCTGGAGCTCGGGCTGGGCCTCCAGGAGCGCGGTCTGGCCGTCGGCGGTCGGCGGGATGTAGTACGCGAAGGTCGTGGCGGTCTCGACGAACCCTTCAGGAGTGGTCATGCACTCGATGATCTGGCGGGTGACGTCGTACCGCTCGGTGTCGGACTGGACGGGGGCGAGGGCGAACTCACCGCCCGTGGGGGCGGGCGCGGTGCCGCCGTTCTGGCCGGGCAGCGGGATGACGCCGGTGTTGAAGCCGGCTTCGGCGGCGCTGTTGACCTGCCAGGTGCCGTTGACGGCGAAGCCGTACTCGCCCGTCAGGAACTCCTCCCAGGTGGTGTTCTGGGAGTTGGTGATGACCGAGTCGGGCGCGTATCCCGATTCGAGCCAGCCGGTCCACAGCTCGAGGGCCGCAACGGCTTCGGGCGAGTCGAGCTGGCGGAGGTCGGCCCCGGCGCCCCAGAACCAGGGCAGGAACTGGAAGGAGCCCTCTTCGGTGCCGATGCCGGCGAAGGTGATCCCCTTGGCGCCGTTACCGGTAACCTTCGCGAGCGCGTCGGTGAGGGTGGCCCAGTCGGTGACGGCGGCCGGGTCCACGCCGGCGGCGGTGAGCACGTCCTCGTTGTAGTAGAGCGCGAGCGTGTTGGCGCCCACGGGGATGCCGTAGGTCGCGTCGTCGACCACGCCGGCGGCGAGGAGGTTCTCGTCGACGCCGGAGACGTCGAGGCCGAGTTCGTCCATGGTGGTGAGCATCCCGGTGTCGGCGAGGGTGGAGACGGCCGGGTTGTCGAGCAGGATGACGTCCGGGCTGGTGCCCTCCTGGGCCGCGAGCAGCGCCTGGTTGGTGAGCGCGGTGGTGTCGAACGGCGTGCGCTCGATCGTCACTCCGGCGGCGTCGCCGCAGGCGGCGACGCGCTTGGCCCAGTCGGAGCCCTCGGCGTGCTGGGGGTACGGGTCCCACCAGGTGTACGTGTCGGCGTCCTGGTCGGTGGTGCCGCCGGACGAGCAGGCGGTGGCGAAGGCCAGGGCGGCGCAGGCGACGCCTGCGGCCGCGGCCTTGAAGAGGGGTCGGGTGGTTCGCATTTCGGTGTTCCTCCTTGAACGGGTTACTGCATTGAGGGATGGGTTACTGCCGGGACGCCGGGCCCGGGGCCGCGGTGCTGCCCCGGTCGACGAGTTCTGGGTGGACGAACCGCACGACGTACGGGTCGCCTTCGGGGACCTGGTTCTCGATGCGGCGCACGAGCTGGCGCACGGCCATGCTGCCCAACCGGTCCGGGGCGCTCTCGATCGAGGAGTAGGGCAGGGAGAAGGTGCGCGCGAACTCGTCGGAGTAGCGGCCGATGACGGAGAGGTCGGCGGGGCTCTCGACGTCGCGCGAGCGCAGCACGGTGGGGAGCGCGGCGGCGGCGGCCTCGTTGTTGAGGAGCAGGCCCGTGGCGCCGGGGTGGGCGTCGAGGAGGGCGTGCAGGTCGCGGCCGATGTCGGGCTGGGTGGCGGCGCCGAACACGGTGTGGAGGGTGATGCCCTTGGCGGCGGCGGCCTGGACGGCGGCGTTCTGGAGGCGCCAGACGTAGGCGCCGCCGCGTTCGACGACGTGCTCGGGCTGGGAGACGAGGATGAGTTCGCGGTGGCCGAGGCGGGCGAGGTGGTCGACCATGGCGCGTCCGGCCTCTTCGAAGTCGAGGTCGAAGACGTCGACGCCGGTGCAGTCGCGCGGGAGGCCGACGAGCGCGCCGGGCTGGGCGGCGGCGCGGAGCACGGGGAGGCGGTCGTCGTCCTCGGCGACGTTGAGGAGCACGACGCCGTCGACCATGCGGGAGTCGGTGATGCGCTTGAGCGCGCCGGGCCCGTCCGAGTCGGAGCTGAGCAGGATGTCGTAGCCGAGGTCGCGGGCGGTGTCGGTGACGCCTTGGAGGTACTGGAGCATCGCGGGCGCGAACTCGTCGGGGAGGAACTGGGCGAGGAGCCCGATGACGTTGGAGCGGGAGGTGGCGAGGGCCCGGGCGCCGGCGTTGGGGGTGTAGCCGAGGTCCAGGGCGGCCTGGCGGACGCGCATCCGCACCTCGTCCGAGACGGCGCGCTTGCCGGTGAGCGCGTACGACGCGGTCGAGCGGGCCACGCCCGCGGCGCGGGCGACGTCGCCGATGTTGACCATGCTGTCCTCCTCCGAACCGGTTCGAATCGTCGAACCGGTTCGGAGCTTAACCCCGTGATGCGTCTGACGCAAGTGCCCCCTGGGAACGTTTCCCATGTATATGCCTTTGTTACATCGAAGATCTTGTATCGAACAGAGTTCGAAACTAGCGTCAGACCTCCATTGATGTGTCGAACCGGTTCGACCTATCGACGAGGAGCACTCATGCGATCCACCCTCAGATTTCCCCGGCTCCGCCGGGCCGCGACGCGGGCGGGCGTCATCGCCGCCGCCGTCGCCGCGGTCATAGCCGGAAGCTCGGTCCCGGCCGAGGCCGCCGGACTCACCCTCACCGTGGACGTGGGCAGCGTCGTGCGCCCGGCCACGCAGGTCGCCTCGGGCGGCCTCTACGGCGTCGGCTCGGACGCGCAGCCGACCACCGCGATGCTGCTGCCGCTCAACCCGACCAGCTTCACGCAGCCCGCGCCGGGCACCACGCACCTGGGCAACGGCGCGACCGAGCCGTGCTGCGACTCGCTCGACGTGGGCGACAACCTCATCCGGGCCGGCGCGCAGCAGTTCATCCGCATGCCCGACATCTACCCGACCTTCCCGTACCAGTGGCAGGGCTGGGGCGACTGGGAGTCGAAGGTCCGCAAGCAGGTCCAGGACCGGCTCGCCGAGACCGGCATGACGAACATCCACGGCTGGGAGCTGTGGAACGAGCCGGACTGGACCTGGAACACCGGCCAGGCCGGCTCGTTCAACGAGGGCTGGGCGCGCACGTACAAGCTCGTGGACTCGCTCGACCCGGTGACGCCGATCGTGGGCCCGAGCGACTCGTACTACAACCACGACCGGATGGTCTCGTTCCTGACGCACGCGAAGGCCACGAACACCGTGCCGGACGTGATCGTGTGGCACGAGCTGGGCGACATGGACTGGAACAGCTTCGACGACCACGTCGCCGACTACCGGGCCATCGAGGACTCGCTGGGGATCGCGGACCGGCCGATCGCGATCAATGAGTACAACAGCTTGAACCAGATGGACATCCCGTCGGTCGCCCTCCACTGGATGGCGGTGCTGGAGCGGCACGGCGCGCGCGAGGCGCACCGCGCGTACTGGTTCGAGGCGGGCACGTTCGACGGCCTGTTCACGCTGCAGAACCAGCCGACCGCCTCGTACTGGCTGTACCGCTGGTACGGCGCCATGACCGGCAACATCGTGCGGACCACGCCCCACTCGTGGCTGGACGGCGTGGCCTCCTACGACTCGTCCCGCAAGATCGTGAACACGGTCTTCGGCGGCGACTCCGGGAACAACACCGTGCGCGTCACCGGACTGGGCGCGTTCGGGTCGCAGGTGCGGGTGCAGCTGCTCTCGACGCCGGGATCGGGCCGCCACACCGCGGTCGCGTCGCCCACGACCGTCTCGACCACGACGATGACCGTGTCGAACGGCGCGATCTCGGTGCCCGTGAACAACATGAGCGCCGAGGCGGCCTACCAGCTGGTGGTCACCCCGGTGAACGGCCCGACCACCTCCTGGCAGCAGGTGTACGAGGCCGAGAACCAGACCGTGGTGAACGCGCAGACGCGCGGTGCGAGCGGCGCGTCGAACGGCTACTACGTGGGCGGCATCGACAACAACACGGACATGCGCTCGGACTCCTTCGTGGACTTCTCGGTGAACGTGCCGCAGGCCCGCAGCTACACGATGACCATCCGGTACGCCAACGGGACGGGAGCGGTCTCGACCCACGGCCTGGCCTACAACGGCGGCGGGTTCTCCACAGTGTCCTATCCGGCGACCGCGGGCTGGGCCCAGTTCGGCACGGTGCAGGTCACGGTGAACCTGAAGGCGGGCTACAACATGATCCGCCTGGCGAAGGGCGCGCCGAACTTCAACGGCGGGACCGGCTACGCCGAGCTCGACAGCATCACGCTGACCTAGCGGCCTGACGTGAGCGGGGGCCGGGCTCGCGCCCGGCCCCTTTAACATGTCCGGGACGGTGAAGACCATCGCGTTGTTCCCGCCGGTGAGGACCACGAGGAGGTCGCCCCAGAGGGAGGCGTGCTCGGCGAGGTCGGCGCCGACGTCCGCCGCCGCCGAGGTCTCGCCGGTCGCCATGTCCAGCACGGAGACCTCCCAGCCGCCCATGTGGGAGCCGTCCATCACCGCGCGGCCGCCCTGGACCGCCAGGGCGGAGACGAACAGCTCGCCTTCCACGATCTGGCCGCCGTCGAAGTCCAGGACCCGGGCGGTGCTCACCGTGTCGAAGGTCTGGTCGCCGAGGATGAGCGCGTTCGGGGAGGTGTACCAGTGCCCTTCGTCGGACCAGTCCAGCACGGCCTCCCAGACCTGCTCGCCCGTGGCGGTGTCGTAGGCGACGGTCTTATCGGCGTCGGTGTGGTCGAGGGCGACGCACACCAGATGGGGCCCGCAGGCTTTGACCTGCTGGACGCTGAGGTTGACGTCGAACGGGATGCTCCAGGCCGCGCCGATCTCGCCGGTCCCGCCGCTCCCCGCCGCGATGAAGTCGTCGAGCGAGTAGGCGTTCAGGGTGTCGCGCCCGGGGGAGGTCTCCTCGTTGGCGCGGCCGATCACGTAGCCGTCGAATACGGTCCAGAAGTCATCGTCGATCGGGAGCGCCCCTTCGGCGGTCTGGTCGCCGCTGGCGGCGTCGCGCACGATCGCCGTCCCCTCCTCCGGGTTCAGGTCCACGACCTGGCCGGCGGCGATGAGGTTGTCGTAGAGCGAGTGCGAGTTCGGGGGGACCGCGCCGACCGGGTCCTCCGCGCCCTCGTCCCAGACGGTCGCGGCACGGATGCGGTAGTCGTCGATGGTGTACAGGCTCTCGGGGCCCTTTTCGCGCCACACCTCCTCGCCCGTAGTGAGGTCGATGCGGATGGCGGCATTGTCCTCGAAGCCGTCGCGCTGCTCCACGAGGACGTCGGTGCCGTAGAAGGCGACGTCGTTGCGGTACTCCCAGGGCTGCTTCCACAGCAGTTCGCCGGTGTCGAGCCGGGCGACGGCGCGCATGGTCATGCCTTCGTCGGTGGCGGAGTAGAGGGCGTCCAAGACGAGCAGGTCGCCGACGATCGTCATGTGGAGCTCGGTCGGTTCCAGCTCGTATTCGTTCGTCCACAGTGAATCACCTTGGGCGTCGACGGCGTAGACGGTGGTGAACCCGGTGGTGACCTCGGCGATGACGGCGATGTTCTCGCCGGCGGCCACGGTGGCGGCGCCGGTGGTGCCGAGCTGCTGCTGGTAGACGGAGGCGAGTTCGGGGCCGTTCTCGCCCAGATTCTCGACGCCGTCGATGAGGCTGTCGGTGAGGTCGCCGGCGGTGCCGTCCCAGTCGAGCTGGGAGATGACGACGGCCACGATCGCGATGGTCGCGATCGCACTGGCCACCATGCCCAACACGTGCCGGCGGAACGGCCGCGGTATCGCGCGGGCCGGGGGCGGCCAGTTGAGGGTGACGGGCTGGGTGAGCGGCGGTGTCCCGGTCGCGCGCGGGGGGAGCGTGCCGCCCGGCGGGGTGGCGGCCGGGCCCGGTGGCGTGGGGGCGAGGCCCGGGGGCGTCGCGGGCGAGGGGCGTCCGCCCGGGTCCGGCGCCGGGGTCGGGGCCCCGACCACCGGGTACGGCGCGTAGTGCAGCGGTCCGGGTGCCCCCGCGGGCGGGGTCGCGGGCGGGCTCGAGACCGCCTCGATCTGGTCGGTGACGCTGAACCGCAAGGCGCCGAAGGCGACCGGGAGTTCGGGCTGCTCGGGGACGGCGGGGGCGACGCCGAGGCGGGCGTGGAGGCGGGTGGCGACGAGGGGCATGCGGCTGGAGCCGCCGACGAGGAGGAGCGCGGTGAGTTCGCCGGCGGCGAGTCCGGCGCGTTCGACGGTGCGGCGGGTCTCGTCGATGGCGCGGGAGACGAGCGGGTCGGCGAGGGACTGGAGTTCGTCGCGGGTGAGGTGCAGGCCCATCGGGTTGTGGCCGGGGAGGGCGACGGGGGCGGTGGAGGTGCGCGAGAGCATCTCTTTCGCGGCGCGCACCTCGCCCCAGAAGGCGAGGCGGTCGCGCAGGTCGGCGGTGGTCTGGGGATCCGAGAGCCGCTGCCACAGTTCGGGGTCGCGTCCGGCGACGATGCGGCCGAGGTGGGCGGCGAGGGCCATGTCGACGTCGAGGCCGCCGAGGTCGTCGAGGCCGCCGACGGCGAGGGTGCGGAAGCGTCCGGTGTCGTCGTCCTCGCGGCGGACCACGGCCACGTCGAAGGTGCCGCCGCCGAAGTCGAAGATGGCGACGGCGCCGCCGCGCGGGATGTCCTGGCCGAGGATCTCGGCGCAGTAGGTGGCGGCGGCGATGGGTTCGGCGAGGAGGCGGACGCGGCCGAACCCGGCGAGGACGGCGGCGCGTTCGAGGACGGCGCGGCGGACCGGGCCCCAGTCGGCGGGGTAGGTCAGGACGGTCTCGGTGGGGCGCTGCCCGGTGGAGGCGGCGGCTTCGGCGACGCGGCGCAGGCCGGTGGCGAGGAGTTCTTCGACCGGGACTTCGCGGTCGCCGAGGAGGACGGCGCCGTCGTCGATGCGGCGCTTGGGGTGCGGTTCGAAGCGCGCGGGTTCGGAGGCGGCGAGCCGCTGGGCGTCGCGGCCGGTGTGGAGTTCCCCGCTGGTGTCGAGGTAGACGCCGGAGGGGAGCAGCGGCGAGCCGTCGAAGAGCAGGGAGCGGGGTTCGGCGCCTTCGCGGCCGACCACGGCGACGGTGTGGGTGGTGCCGAGGTCGACGGCGAGCCATACGGGGGTCTGCAAGCTGGTCCTGTTCATGGGCGGTGAGTCGGGGGGTGGAGGGACCGGCGATCCGTCGCGAGGATATCGCGGTGCCGGACCCTCGGTCTACTGTGTCACCACCATCCGACGGCGGCGGGGAACGGGGCGTCACGCGGGGGCCCGGGGCCGGGGGTCGTTCGAGGCCCCGGTGCGGGCCGGCGCGGTCGTCCGCGCCGGCCCGGCCGCGGGGGCCCTCACGGGTTGAGCGAGGTGAGGACCACCAGTTCGGTCTCGTCGTGCGGGAGGTACCGGACCCGCACGACCATGCCCGGCTGGAGCTGCGGCAGCGCGCTCGCGTCGACGGGCTTGCGCTGGTCGAGGTCGAACGCGGTCTGGTCGGCGCGGGTGACGCGGAACTTGATGTCCATGACGGCGCGGTCGCCCTGGATCTCGCCGGTCGGGTTGAGCGCCAGCACGACCGCTTTCGCTTCGACGCCCTGCTCGGAGATCTGGAGCTGGCGGGGGGTGACGAGGCCCTTGGCGACGCGCACGCGGTCGAGCACGGCCTGCAGCTCCTGCTGCGGGGCGTCGGCGGCGATGGCGATGATCCCGTCGGTGCTGCCGGGCCGGTAGCGGACGGGCAGGACCGCGCCGGGGACGACTGCGGCGAGTTCGGTGATGTCGATGATCGCCTTGGCGACGCCGCGGAACGACTGGCCGTCCATGGTGTCGACGTCGAACAGGATCTCCAGCTGCGGCTGGTCGTTGATGCTCAGGCCGGTGCGGGAGGCGGAGACGATGGTGCCCATGGCGATCGGGGCGCCTTCGAAGCCTTTCGCGCCGAGCCCGCGCATCTCGCGGATCGCGCCGTCGGCCATGCGGGAGATGGAGAAGAAGGGGAGCGTGGCGAGGAGGACGATCGGTCCGGCCATCCAGCCGTTGGCCCAGGCGGCGGGGCCCTCGCTGGTGAGGCCGGTGTAGACGAACACGGCGGTGAGTGCGGCGCCGACGATGAGGCCGATGACGGCGATGGTCTTGAACATGAGGTGTTCCTTTCGGGTTGTTCGGTTCAGTCTCTGGTGGTTCCTGCGCCTACCGGTCACAGGTTTCGGTCAGTCGCGGCCGATCTCGACGCGTTCGATGGAGCCTTCGGGGGCGACGATCACGAGGTCGCCGAGCCAGTAGGAGCCTTCGGGTGCGGCGATCACGGCGGTGTGGCCGGAGGGGCCGGTCAGGGCGCGGCCGAGGCGGCTGCCGGTGTCGAGCGAGGCGGTGACCTGGCCGGTGGCGAGGTCGACGACGTGGAGCGCGAACGCGTCCACGGCGGGTTCGGGCTGGTGCTCGACGAGGACGTGCCCGGAGGCGGCCCCGGCGGCGGTGGTGCCGAGGCCGGTCCACAGCTCCTGGCCGGCGGCGGCCGCGTCCTCCATGAACTCCTCGATGAGCGCGTCCACGTCGATCTCCACGGTGAACTGGGAGACGAGGGCGGTCTGGTCGAGGACGATCCCGGCGCCGTAGAACACGCGGGTGCCCAGGGCGCGTTCGCCTTCGGAGTCGCTGAGGACGAGGCCGCCGCCGAGGGCGTTGTCGGCGACCGGCTCGATCCGCACCGTGGCCTCGCCGTCGGCGAGGAGCGCTTCGGTGCTGGTCATGCCGCCGATGTCGGGGACGGTCCCTTCGGCGAAGAGCAGGCCGGACCAGGTGGCGGTGGTGCCCGCGTCGGCCGGGGTCGCTTCGAGCGCGTCGAGGGCGATGGTGTGGACGCCCCCGTTCACGTCGAGCGCGACGACGGCGCCGAGCGCGGGGTCGAAGCCGTAGGCCGCACCCGAGACCGACTGGGAGCCTTCGAGACCGGGCACGTCGCCGGGAGCGGTGACGAGATCGCCGTCGGCGAGGTCGAGGATCATCAGCCCGTCGTCCGAGGCGAGGTACGCGTAGTGCTCCCCCGCCGCGACCACGGCCGTCTTCCAGGCCGGTTCCTCAGCGAGCCGCACGTCCCACGCGGTGTCGCCGGTCGCCAGGTCGACCGCGGCGATCCGCACCTCGAACATCTCGTGCTCGAACGAGGTGATCAGGTCCCCGGACCCGTTGCGGTCGTACGGGACGAGCGCGAGGTCGGCGCCGGCGTAGTGCGCGAAGCCGATCCCGGACTGGATCGCGACGTCCGGTTCGGGCGCGGTGAGGTACTCGCCGCCGATCGCCACGGCCCCGATCAGCAACCCGGGCACCCAGATCAGCGCGAACGCCCCGAGCAGCCCCCGGCGTCGCGGCTTCGGCGTCAGCGGGTGGCTCGGGGTGCCGTACGGGGAGTGCACGGCCTGCTGGTGGGCGGGGAACGGCCGGGCCGACGAGTATCCGGGGACGTGGCTCATGACGGGTCTCCTTGAACGCTGTGGGCTCCAGCGTCCCCCCGGTTCGGCCCCTACCGATCACAACTTCGGCGGCGCCCGCGAAGGGCCGGACCCGACTACACTTCGCGTCATGGTGCAGAGCATCGCGGCCGGGGCGGCCGTGCCCCGGGGCATGCTCATCGCCGACGCCTGGGCCCAGCTCGGCGACGGCGTCGCGCCCCTGAGCAACCCGTCGGGCCGCCCGCTCGCGCGCACCGTGAAACTCCTCCTCGACCCGCTCGTGCTGCGCCCCACCATGAATCCGCGGTTCGCCGGCGGCATGGTCGGCGTCGAGCACGTCGACGAGCTGCGCCGCGTCCTGCTCGAGGCGGGCCCGGCCCTGGCCGCGACCGCGGCCTGGTTCCAGCTGCTGAAGCAGGCCCGGCGGCGCGCGGGCGTCACCGAGGGCAACCCGCAGGACCTCTACTTCCAGCGCTGCTTCGAACTCGCGCACGAGCACGGCGACCCGCGCGCCGTCCCGGACGCGGAGGCGATCGCGGCCGAGACCGTCGCCGAAGTGCGGGCCGAGCGCGGCGAGGTCACCGTGGACCGGCTGCGCCGCTTCATGACCGACCCCGACCAGGTGGTTCGTCTCGCCGGGCTCCTCCAGCACGCCTGGGCGGACCGGCCCGCCCCCGGCCCCGCCCCGCGGGACGGGCTCACCGCGTTCCTCGACACCTGCGCGACCGAGCCCGACGAGCGCGCCTGGAAGGCCCTGGCGGCGAACGGGACCGGCACCGCCGAAGCGGCCGAACTCGACCGGCCGCGCGTCGCCCGCGACTACGGGCTCACCGAGAAGGACCGGCCCGCGCCCCCGGCACTGGGCGACCGCGCCTCCAAGCGGCGGCTCCCGCCCCCGTTCGACCGGTCCATCATGGAGCGACTGTTCGCGGCGTTCACCGCCGTGTTCCAGCGCGCCTCCATGGCCGACATCCCCACGATGGTCGTCGGCGAGATCCACCGCTCGGCCTCCGCCTGGCAGCTCGCCGAGGAACCCAGCCGCGTCGCCATGGCGCTCGGACGCGACGCCAGCAACGGCATCGACTACTGGGTCGACCCGCCCCTGACCTCGGACGCCAACGGGCGCCTGCAGGCCCGCTACGCCCGCGAGGCGTACGTCCACGCCGTCCACCGACTCGCCGACCCCGAATCGGCGAACGTCCCCGACGACCTCAAGCACGAGATCGTGTACGTCCAGGGCCCCTACCTCCGGCGACTGTGGGCGCGCCTGCACGGGCGCGAACTGCGCGGCGAGACCACCGCCGCCGCCGACGTGTGGGACCTCCTCGACGGCGTCTTCCGGTCCGTCCTCCTCGACCAGCGCGACCGGCTCAGGCGCCTCCTCGAACGCGACGGAGGCCCGGCATGACCGAGTTCGCGGTCGGCCGCGTCCGCGCCGTCGTCATCGTCGGCGCCTGGCGAACGAACCCGCCCGGCGTCGTCCGCCCCCACCCCGAGCGCACCGCCCTCCTCGAAGCGCGCGGCGCCCTCCTCTACTGGGACGTCCTGGACCGCCGCGACCATCCCGCCGCCGAGATCCACGACAGCGACCTGGCCGCCGACTGGCTCTGGGAAATCTACGGACCCGACGCCGCGAGCGCGATCCTCAACGGCGACGACACGATCACCACCGAATGGGACTCACCGGTCCTCGACGCCGCCCGGCGCCTCGCCCACCTGCGGTGGGCCGAAGCGTGGTGGCCGTCCTCGCACGCCGCCGCGATCCCCGCACTCGACACCGGGCTCCTGCGGGCCGAGACCGCCTGGCGCACCGCCGCCGTCGAACACCTCCTCGACGACGACGAAGCGGTCGAACGCGCGCTCGCCGACGCCGACGTGGCGGCGGCGCAAGCCCACGGCGCCACCGAACTCACGGCCGCGCTCGAAGCACTCGCCGAGGACTACGGCATCGAACTGCGCCGCGAACCCGCGCAGCTCCGCCGCGAGGACTGGGCGCTCGCCGCGAGCGGCACCCCCGCCGTCGACTTCGCGCTCGCCAGCGGCGGCGGACCCGTCGCCTGGGAGCGGGTCCCCCAAGGCCTGGTCGACGCCGCCGCCGGGGCGACCTGGACCCTCACGCAGCGCGAAGGCGGCCTGGCCGTCCACGTCACCGTCCCGGCCGCACCCGAAGCCCGCGACCTGCGCCTGGCCGCCGCCATCGGCAACGTCGACGTCCCGCTGCGGCTCGACCCCGCCACCGGGGACTTCACCGGCGAAGCCGAAGCGCCGCAAGCGTTCCTCATGCTCCCCGCCGCCCAACGCAACCTCTGGGTCTACTCCCCCGACTTCGTGAGCGAACCGGTCGACGCCGAGGAGGCGCCGCACCGGGCCGCGATCATCGAATACGCCCGCGAACGCCGCACCGACCCGAACGCCAGCCTCGCCGAGCGCGCCGCATGACCGACGACGACCTGATCGGCCTCCACGGCAAGGAAAGCTCAGGCCCGCGCTGGGCCCCGATGCGCGACATCAACAACGCCGCCGCCCGCCTCGTGGCCGAAGGCCGCCCCACCGAGGCGACCGCGAAGTTCGAAGAGGCCTACCGGCTCACCCTCGTACCGGACATCGACGCCGCCGGACTCGACGCCCGCGCCCGAGTCCTGGGCAACCTCGCCTCCCTCGCCGAGCACCGCGGCGACACCGACGAAGCCCTCCGCCTCGCCGAGGAGGCACTCCTCGCCTGCGAACGCGCTGAACGGGAAGCGGGCGACCGGTACGGCACCGTCGCCGTCCGCACCTCCGTCCTCATCCACCGCGCCCAGACGTTCCAGCTCCTGGGCCGCTACGACGACGCGCTCACCGACCTCGACACCGCACTCCTCCTCATCGACACCGCCGACGACGACCACAACAACCGGCTGCTGGCCTTCACCGTCCACAACACCCGCACCGTGCAACTCATCTACCTCGAACAGCTCGAAGCGGCCGAGGCCGCCGCCCGCCACGCCCTCGCACTGGCCACCGCCCACGACCCCCGCCTCGCCGCCCACCCCTACTCGAACCTCGCCCTCATCGCGCAATCCCACAACGAGCACGACGCCGCCATGACCTACCTGCGCCTGGCCGAGCAGATCCACACCGCGGCAGGCAACACCACCGAAGCCGCGCTGGTCGTCGCCAACCAGGGCCGCGTCGCCGCCCGCCGCGGCGACACCGACACCGCCGTGCGACTCCTCGCCGCCGCCGAACAGGCGCTCCTCGACGGCGAGCAGCCGCTGCGAGCCGCGGAGATCCGCCTCGGACGCGCGCACGCCGCGTTCCAGATCGGCGACACCGACCTGGCGGGCTCCCTGCTCCCGCAAGCGACCGAGACGTTCCGCGGCGCAGGGCACGTGGTGATGCTCGCCGAAGCCCTCGGCCTCCAGGGCGACATGCTCGCGGCCGAAGGCGACCTCTACGCGGCCGAGAACGCCTACCTCGAAGCACGCGCGCTCTACCAGGAGACCGGTGCGCGCTACCACCTCGCGCGAGTCGACATGCGGCGCGCCATCGCCCTCTCGGACCTGGCCGAGCGCGCGACCGAACCCCACGAGCAGCTGGACTTGATGCAGAAGGCGCTCTACCTCTCCCTGCCCTCCGCGCTCGCCACCGACGCGATCCGCCACACGTACGCGCCCGGCACGGCCCGGGAGCAGTGGGCCGCCACGGTCGCGATCCCGGCCATGGCGCACGCGCTGCACCTGGCGATGGCCCTGCAGGACGGGGCGCTGATCTCCGAACTCCTCGAGCACATGAGCGGCACGATGTCGCTGCACGCGCCGAGCCCGGCCGCCGCGTTCACGACCGGTATCGACGCGTTCGAGCCCCCGATGCCCACCGCGGCGACCGAGGAGCTCTCGTTCGCCGCGTCGGCGTTCGTCACCGGCGTCTCGGCGGGCTTCCCGACACCGCGGTTCGCCCTGCCACCCCGGATGCGCGTCAACCCGAACCGGCCGTCCGCCCTGGAGCCGTGGATCGCCGCAGCCGAGCAGTGGTACGGGTTCGCGATCCGCTCCGACCAGGTGGTCGACGCATGGTGACGCCCACGGTCCAGCTCAAGCTCGTCGACACCGACCACCTGTTCTACACATGGCGCTGGGAGCACGAGCTCGGCGCGATCCAGAACATCGTGGTCCCCGGCGAGACCGTCTGGCCGGTCCTGGACGAACTCGCGGCCTCGCTCCCGACCCCGCTTCCCGGCGAGACCGTCGAACAGGCGCTGGAACGCTCACTGAACGGCCCGCTCACCGACCCCGAGCGCGAGTTCGAACTCGCGTGGTCACTCGCCCGGGCGCTCATCCCGCACAAACTGGCGATGGAGCTGAACGCCTACCTCGAGCAGGGCATCCGCCCTCACGTGCGCATCCAGCCCTCCCACGCCACGGCCCAAGTCCCTTGGGAGGCACTGCGAGTCGACGACCGCGAGCGGTTCGTGACCAACGCCGACATGTCGGTCCTGCCCCCCGCGACCGTGCGCAACGCTCACGAACGTCGAATCAGCCCATGGAACCCGGACGGCCGCGTCGCCGCCGTGCTCGACCCGAAGATCCCCGGCGCGACAGCGGCTCTCGGCTCAGTGCTGGGCCCGGAAGGCGGCGCGCTCGCCGAGCAGCTCGGCCTGGAGAACACCGCATTCCGCAGGTCGGACCAGACCCGCGACACCCTCGAACCCGCGCTCGCCGAAGCCTCCCGTTTCCTCTATGTAGGACACGTGACCACCTCGGCCCACGGCCTCGACGCCCGTCTCCATTTGAGCTGCGGCCCAGGCACGACCGGTCGCGCGGCGGTCGTCGCGGGCCACCGCCCGCTCACCGCCGCGGACATCGTGCTCGGCCACCGCCCCGAGTCGCCCGGCGCCTGGCGCATGCCGAACCGGGTCGCGCTCATCGCGTGCGAAAGCGGCGGCGAAGCCCGCTTCGCCGAACCGGTCGGCCTCGTCGCCGCCGCCCTCCACACTGGAGCGCAGTACGTGACCGCGACCCGCTGGACGCTCCCCACGGACGCCGGCCTGCGGCGCTTCGCCCCCCGGGCTACACCCGAGACCACGGTGATCCCCGAAGTCGTCCTCGCCGTCGACCGGGCCCACCGGTCCCCCGACCCGGTCGCCGCTTTGAGCGCCTGGCAGCGGGCCCATGCGGCTGAATGGGAGTCCCACGGCCGCCTTGAAGACTCCCCGATCATCTGGGCGGCCTTCGGCACTACCTTCGGCTGACGGCCGCGCCGTACTCGTCAGGCTGCCGTCGCGGGGACGGGCTCGGGCGGGGTGCTCGGCCGCAACCGGACGACCGCCGCAGCCCAAGCGCCGCAGGCGCACAGCGCGAACGCCGCGGCGAAGTGCAGCAGGCCCCGGTGCAGGAACTCCTCGCCCGTCGCATCGACCGCGTACGTGGTCAGCTCGCGGGTCGACCACAGCGGCAGGACCTTCGCGAGCGTCCCTTCAGGATCGGCGAGCATCTGGGTGGCCATGACGGCCAGCAGCGCCAGTGCGCCCTCGAGTTCGCGCGGGAGCGCGAGGCTCACGACCGCGCCCAGGGGCGCGGCGACGAGCACCGTCGTCCCCAGGAGCAGCGCGACCGCCCAGAGCCGCTCGACGTCCTGCGCCACCGCGACGAGGACGAGGTAGGCGCCGGCGATGGTGAAGCCGGTGCCGAGGAGGGCGAGCTGCCTGCCGAGGAGCAGGGCCGTGGGCGAGGCGCCGACGACGGCGAGCCGCCGGTCGAGGTGGCGGGAGCCGACATGGGAGAACAGGGCGAGCGTCGCCACCGCCCAGCCGACGCCGAGGGCGAGGAAGCGCACGGCCTGGCCCGGTTCGTCGCTCCTGGCGGCGTAGAACGCCAGGGGCAGGGCGATGACGAGCAGGAGCGCCGCGCGGCGGCGGGTGAGTTCGCGCAGGCTGATCCCTGCGATGGCGAGCAGCATCAGCGGTCCTCCGCGCCTTGGAGTTCGAGCAGGTGGTCGACCTTGTCGAGGTCGTGGAGCAGGTGCGTGACGACGAGGACGCCGGCGCCCGCGTCGCGCCACGCGTACACCTGGGCCCACAGGTCCAGATAGGAGTCCTGATCGAAGCCCTGGTAGGGCTCGTCGAGCAGGATCAGGTCGGGCCGGCTGAGCTCGCCCAGGACGACGTTGAGCTTCTGCTGGGTGCCGCCGGAGAGCTGGGACGCGACGACGCCGGGCCGGGGCCGCCAACCGAGTCCGGCGGCGAGGTGCGCGCCGGTGGCGACGGCTTTGCGGGCGCCCATGCGGTGCACCGCGCCGAAGAGGCGGAAGTGCTCGTCGGCGGTGAGGTAGGGGGCGACGCCGTGCTGCTGCGGGGCGTAGCCGATGCGGGCGGTGCGTTCGACGACGCCGCTGGTGGCCTTGGTGGTTCCTGCGCAGATGTCGAGCAGGGTGGATTTGCCGGCGCCGTTCGCGCCGGTCACGGCCGCCACTTCGCCCGCGTGCAGGGTCAGGTCGACGCCGCGGAGGACCTCGCGGCGGCGGTACCGCTTCGTCACGCCGGCCAGGCGCAGGACGACCGGCCCCCTGGCCCTGGCGAGCGGCGCGCGCAAGGGCGCGGGCCGGGCGGCGCGGGCCACCGCGGCCGCATACGCCGCCGCGGGTCCGAAGAGCTGCGCGGGGTGGCGGCCCGCCGCGATCGCCTCGGCGCGGCTGTCCTCCGAGAGCCGTTGCGCCTCAGCGGGATCGACGCCTTGCTCGAGGAGTACGCGGGTGAAGGAGTCGTGCCATTCGTCGCCGGTCACGAGGCCTCCACCTCGGCCAGGTCGACGCGGTCGGCGATGCGGTCCATGGCCTGGCGGAACTCGCGCCAGACGGCGACCCGCTCGTCGGCCGCGGCCCGGCCTTCGGCGGTGAGCCGGTAGTACTTGCGCCGCGGTCCAACCGTGGAGGACACCCAGTCCGCCTGGACCAGGCCCTGCTTCTCCAGTCGCAGCAGCGAGGGGTACAGCGTCCCGCCGGGGATCTCACCGAAACCCGACTCGGCGAGCCGCTGCGCGAGCCCGAGCCCGTAGTCGCGGCGCTCACCCAACAGGCACAACAGGCAGAGGTCGAGAAATCCGTGCAGCCATTGCTGCCTCATCGCATCCAGCATGCTAAGTAGCCTAACTGACTACCACTAGATAGAGAGACTGGGTACCAAATTTCCGCGTCCCCGCACTCTCCGAAACTCACTCGCACAGCACGGCAAAGCCGGTCGACCCGCAAGCGGATCGACCGGCCCACATGGAAGTTCAGACGAGATCGCCGAGCAGCTGCGCCGGCTCGCCCTCGATGGCGAGCGCGTCGAGGATGACGAGCAGCTGACTCTCCTCGTACCGGAAGTGGGTCTCCATGACCGCGCTGATGCCGTCGAGGTGGCGGTGGAGCTCGTCGGGGCCGGCGCCGGAGTCCATTGCGGCGGTGAGCTGGCCGATGAGGTGCTCGAGCATGTTGTGGTCGGTCATGAGATTGGCGATCACGGGCTTGAGCCCGGGGTGCTCGGCGATGACCTGCGGGAAGAGACCGCCGTCCTCGCTGCGGTGGTGGCCGCTGAGGGCCGAGCAGAAGCCGCGGCAGAACAGGAGGAGGTCCTGCCCGTCTGTTTCTTCGAATTCACCGTCGATGGAGCGGCGGGCGAGGTCGAGCGCCTTGCGCAGGCGCTGGTGGACATTGCGAAGCTGGGTGCTGAACGCGACCAGGCGGTCGGTGTCGGAACTGATTGAGGTGTCTCCTTCGATCACGGCGACCCGCCCGGGGGCGAAAGCGCCGCGAGCGATATTACCCGCGCAGGCCCGGGCGCGGGCCGCCTATGATCCGGATCATGACCGACCTCCTCTCCTTTCACCGCCGCACGATGACCATCGCGGCGGCAATCGTCGAACAGGTCCGCGACGACCAGCTCCACTCGGAAACCCCTTGCGCTGGTTGGGATCTCTCGCAGCTGCTCGCCCACATGACCGGGCAGAACCACGGCTTCGCCTCGGCAGCCCGGGGCGAGGCGTTCGATCCGGCCACCTGGGCCGACAGGCCCGTGTCGGCCGCCCCGGGCGATACCTTCGCGGCGTCGGCCGCCGAGGTGGTCGACGCCTTCGCCTCGGAGGGAGCGCTCGAGCGCGACTGGCCGATCCTCGTCGGCGCCGACCAGTCCGTCCAGGTCGCCGGCAAGCAGGCCCTCGGCTTCCATTTCATCGACTACGTCGTGCACGGCTGGGATGTGGCCGTGTCGATCGGGCTCACGCCCGAGTTCGACGACGACCTCCTCGATGCGGTGCTGCTGCTGGCCGCGGAGGTACCGCTTGAGGGCCCCACCCGCAACGGCCCGTTCGCGCCGTTCGCCCCGGCCGTCCCCATCGATGCGGGCCAAGGCGACCTGAGTCGCCTCCTTGCCATCCTCGGTCGCGACCCCGAATGGAAGCCCCGACCGAACCGATAGCCCGACCCCGGCTCGAACCCTGGTTCTCCCCAGCGCAGCGGAAGTTATCCACAGGCGGAAAACTCACTGTTGCCGCTCCGCCGCACCCCGTGACAGTGTTGATGCATGCGTCTGAACAGCGGCAACACCGCACTCACCACCACCATCCACAAGGTCGTGTCCAGGAAGGACGTGCTCGCGCGAAAAGTTATCCACAGGCAGAAACTTTCTGTTGCGGGCCAACTACAACACGTGTCAGCCTTGATACAAAAAAGCCATCTGGCCTTGCGGGATGGCGGCGATAGAGGGAATTCGCGAACGCCACCATACCGAGACCGCGCGCGGGAACCCACCCGCGCGCGGTCCCCGCACACGGGCCACACCTCCTCCACGGAGGAACACCAGCGGGCGGCCGGACACACCAAACCGGCCGCCCGCATTTTCTGATTTCCGTGGACTCTTAACCGTGGAGGCGCTGGAGCTCCCGTTTGAGGATCTTCCCGCTAGGCCCTAGCGGCAGCGCCTCGACCACATGGACGACCCGGGGGTACTTGTAAGCGGCGATCTTCGCCTTCACATACGCGACCAGCTCGGCCGGGTCCGGGTCGGCGCCTTCGGCCGGCACGATCGCGGCATGGACCTCCTGGCCCTGCTCGGCATGCGGCACACCGAAGACCGCCGCGAGCGACACGGCGGGGTGACGGGAGAGCACCGCCTCGACCTCGGTCGGATAGACGTTGTAGCCGTTGCGGATGATCATGTCCTTCTTGCGATCGACGATCCGGATCACGCCGCCTTCATCCACAGTGCCCAGATCGCCGGTGCGGAACCAGCCGTCGACCACGGCCAGGGCCGTGGCATCGGGGCGGCCGAGGTAGCCCTTCATGAGGTTGTGGCCGCGCACCACGATCTCGCCCAAGGACTCGGGAGGCAGCAGCTCGATGCGGTCGTCGATCTCCGGGTCCGCGACCGCCACGTCGACACCCCAGATCGCCTTGCCGACCGTGCCGGGCCGGATCGGTTCGGACACCAGGTTGAAGCTGCACACCGGCGAGGTCTCGGTCAGGCCGTAGCCTTCGTGGACCTGCGCGCCGTATGCGGCTTCGAATGCCTCCAGCAGGGCCGTCGGCAAGGGCGCGCCGCCTGAGATCGCGTACCGCAGCGGCGGGCGGTCGGCGGATCGGCCCGCGGCCGCGACCATTGCGGCGTAGTTCGTGGGCACGCCCGCGAACACCGTGGCCCGATGCCGGACCAGGAGCGCCAGGGCCTCGTCGGGGTCGAACTTCGGCAGCAGGATGATCGCCGCGCCCCGCCGGAAGCCGGCGTTGAGCACCACCGTCTGGCCGAAGGTGTGGAAGAACGGCAGCCCGCCGTAGAGCACGTCATCGGGCCGGTACTCCCAAGTGTCGATGAGGCAGGTGTGGACCTGCTCGACCACCGCGAGGTGCGAGCCGACCGCGCCTTTGGGGGTGCCCGTGGTGCCCGAGGTGTACAGGATCGTGGCGGCGGCGAGCGGGTGCACTGCCGCATAGCGTTCGATCGGTTCGGCTGCGGCGGCCTCGTCTTCCAGTCGCGCAACGGGTTCGCCGCCCGACTCGAGACCCGCCGGGGCGAGGACCGTGAGCAGCGGGACCCTCGCCAGCGCGGCTGCGGGGGCGGCTTCGCCGAGGAACGGGGCGGCGGCTACGACCAGGTCGATGTCGGCGTCCTCCAGGACGAACCGGATCTCCTCTGTCTTGAACAGCAGGTGCACGGGGACGGCGACGGCGCCGAGTGCGAGGACCGCGTAGTAGACGCGGGGGAAGTCCGGCACGTTGGGGACGATCATCGCGACCCGTGAGCCGGGGCCGATGCCGCGGGCGGCGAGGGCGCCGGCGTAGGCGCGGGTCTGGTCCCAGAGGGTCCCGTAGGAGATGGTCTGGTCCATGAAGTGCAGGGCCGGGGCTTCGGGGCGGCGGCGGGCGGATTCGGCGAGGATGGCGGCGATCGAGAGGGTCCCGTGGCCGGGGCCGTCGATGGCGTCGTCGTGCGGTCCGTTGGGCTGGTGCGTCATTGCACGTCTCCTTCGTTCAACGCTCATCCTGCCCTGTTCGGGCGGGTGGTGTCATCGTCCTGAGGCGAGCCATGCCGTGGGGTCTTGGCGGATGCGGTCGACGACTGCCATTGCGGCGCCGATCGCGGCGGCGTCGGGGCCGAGTGTCGCGGGGCGGACGGTGATGGGGGCCCAGCGGGCGGAGAGGACGCGCTGGTTGATCTCGGTTTGGACGCCGGCGATGAGCCAGGAGGAGAGGAGGGCGTAGCTGCCGCCGAGGAGGACGGTGTCGATGTCGAGGAGGTTGAGGACGTTGGCGATGGCGATGCCGAGGGCGGTGGCGGCGGTGTCGAGGGCGGCGATGGTTTCGGGGCGGCCGGCGTCGGCCCAGGTGAGGAGGGTGGCGTCGGGGGTGAGGCCGTGGGGGAGGGTTTCGCCGTCGAGGAGGGCGGCGAGGCCGGCGTAGGTCTGGAGGCAGCCGTGTGAGCCGCAGCGGCATGGTTTGCCGTGGGGGTTGACGGTGAGGTGGCCGAGTTCGCCGCCCCAGCCGTGGGAGCCGCGCAGGAGGCGGCGGTCGAGGATGATGCCGGCGCCGATGTCGAGTCCGCCTGAGACGTAGAGGAAGTGGTCGGGGGTGGCGCGGTGGAGTTCGCCGCGGGCGGCGAGGTTCGCTTCGTTGTCCACGTTGGTGTGGACGTCGAGGTGGCGGAGGTGGTGGGCGAGGAGTGCGCCTGCGTCGACGTCGTGCCAGCCGAGGGAGGGGGCGGTGCGGACGAGCCCAGCGTCGGTGGGGCCGGGGACGGCGAGGGTGGCGGTGATGACGGTGAGGCCTTCGGCGGCGGCGGCTTCGGCGGCTTCGGTCGCCATGCGGCCCAGGCGTTCGAGTACGGCCGGGGCGGCGGTGTCGTCGATGGGGGCGAAGGCGAGGTGGCGCACGGTGCCGCTGAGGTCGACGACGCATGCGGCGAGGCCGTCGGTGCGGATGTCGAGGCCGAGTCCGGCGGGGCCGGTGCGGGAGAGGGTGAGCCCCATGCGGGGTCGGCCGGCTCGGCCGTCCGGGGTCGCGCCGGTTTCGGTGACGAGGTTTCCGGCGATGAGTTCTTCGACGATGCGGGTGATCGTGGGGCGGGTGAGGCCGGTGGCGGCGGCGAGTTCGGTGCGTGAGACGGGGGTTTCGGCGGCGAGGACGTGCCGGAATACGAGTTCGAGGTTCAGTGCGCGCAGGCGTTCTTGCCGGGCGGGGTCGTTGGAGCGGGCGGCGTTCATGCCGGGGGCCGCGCTGCGTCGGCGAGCGCTGCGGCCGCGTCTTGGGTGAGGTTGCCGTCTGCCACGACGGCGAGGATATGCCGTTCGATGTGCTGGCCGGGTTCCAGGACTAGTGGACGGTCCCATGTGAGCGATGAGCCGACGCCGAGGTAGTCGCGGGCGCGTACGAACCAGCGGTCCTGGGCGGTGGTCGCGTCGGCGGGTGCGAACAGCATCGTCCACGGCGCACTCGGACTGTGGCCGGAGACGGTGATCCAGGGGGCGGTGGTGCCGTGTACGGCGCGCACGCCGGTCCCGGCGGGGCTCTGCACCCGCACTTGTCCGTTGACGGCGGGTCCGCGCCAGAAGAACCCGCCGTATCCGGCGCCGGCGCGCCCGAGGGAGGCGGGGCTGCGGATCGGCAGCGGCCGGTCGGTGGCGTTCGTGAGCCGGGTCTGGACGGAGAGCGTCCACGCGTCCGAGGTCAGTGGGGCGCAGGCGATCGCGCGCCGCTCGCTGAGGAGGGCCGCGCCTTGCCCGTCGACCCAGTGCAGGGTGTGGGCCAGTTCGGATTCGGTGTGGCGCAGCCAGCGCCGGTGGTGTTGTGCGCCGTGGTCGTCGAGCCAGGCGGGGCCGTGTCCGGCGACGAAGGTGCGGCCGCCCCAGAAGTTGCGGCCGCCGATGTCGGGTGCGGCGATGCTGATGCCGAGCTGGTGGGTGTGAGAGTGGGGGCGGGCGTCGGTGACGGTGGTGCCGGCGAGGGTGCGGACGGGGTGGAGGTAGGGGCGGGGTGCGGTGGAGGCGGGCAGGTCGGAGCGCCATACGTAGTCGGCGACGTCGTGGCCGTGGACTTGGAGTCGCAGGGGCTGGTCGGCGTGGAGTGCGCGGGCAGTGCCGGAGTGCTCCATTGCGGCTCCAATCACTTAGGCCTCGCGGGGTGCGGGGCTTGCCGCGGCGGCTTCGACCAGGGCTTTGATGGCTTGTGGGCTGAGGTCGCCGTCCGCGATTACCGTGATGATACGACGCGTGGGGCCGTTGCCGGGGGCGGCGGTGAGGGGCTTGGTCCAGGCGAGGGCGGGGCCGGCGCCGAGGTAGTCGTCGCCGCGGACGAACCATGGTTCGCGTTCGGTCTCCGGGTTGATGAGGATCAGGGTCCAGGGTGCGGGGCCGCTGTTGCGGAGTGCGAGCCAGGGGACGGTCGAGCCGTGGAGGTGTGCGATGCCGTTGCGGTCTGGGCCGAGGATGGTGGTGTCGCCGTTGCCGAGGGGGGCGCGCCAGAAGAATCCGCCGTATCCGGCTCCGGTGCGGCCCTTGGCTCCTGGGCTGGAGAAGTCGAGTGGTGCAGCGGTCAGGTTGCGGAGGGTGTAGCGGAAGTCGAGGGCCCAGGCGTGGTGGTCGAGGGGTCGGGCGGTGATGCGGCGGTGTTCGTGCAGGAGGGTGGTCTGGTCGGGGCCGATCCAGTGGAGTTCGTGGGTGAGGTCGGTGTCGGTGCGGGTCTCCCACCGGTGGTGGCGTTGTGTGCCGTGGTTGGGGAGGAGCGTTGAGCCTTGGTCGCGGACGTAGGTTCGGCCGCCCCAGAAGTTGGCGCCGCCGGCATCGGGGACGGCGAGGCCGGCGCCGAGGTGGTGGCGGTGGTCGGGGGGCATCGCCTCGGTCACGGTGGTGCCGGTGAGGGTGCGCACGGGGTGGAGGAACGGTCTGGGTGACAGGGTGTTCGGGAGGTGCGGGCGCCAGACGTATTCGGCGACGGTGCGTCCGCCGAGGATGAGGGGGACGGTCTGGCTGAGGGTGAGCGGGTCATGCATGGGTGTCCGTGGCGGTGATGCGCACGGCGTCGAACGTGGCGGTGCCGTGGCCGGTGGCGAAGAGGCCGAGTGCGGCGCCGACCCAGCGTCCTTCGGTGGCTTGGAACGGTTCGCCGACGGGTTGCGGGGTTTCACCGGGCAGGTGGGCGAAGAACTGGCAGCGGCCGGTCGCGTCGACTTCGACGCCGACGATGACCGCAGTGGCGTCCTTGATCGGTAGGGGGCTGCCGTTGTCGCGCGGCGGTTCGCCGCCGGAGGCGGTGCGGCAGGTGACGGTGGTGGTGTCGTTGGTGCGTGCCAGGCCGATACAGGCGTAGTCGTCGCCGACGACGGCGAGGCCTGCGGTCGTGCCGGGCGCGGCGTCGTCGAGGCGCATGGTGGTTTCGGCTCGGCAGCCGCCGTCGGGGAGGCGCTGGCCGAGGAGGTTGGGCAGGTGCCGGAGGTCGGGGTCGTCGGTGGGGACGCAGGTGAGTGTGAGGCCGGCGGGGTCGGTGGCGGCCCAGTCGGGTTCGGGGTTGGCCTGCCAGGCCCATTGGGGGCCGATGCCGGTGGTGAAGTCGTCGGAGGCGGCGGGTGCGGCGGGCGGTTGGCCTTGCACGGGCTTGGGGTGCAGGGTGACGGGTTGGCCGTTGTCGCCGATGACGGGCCAGCCGTCGTCGTTCCAGCGCATGGGTTGGAGGTGGACGACGCGTCCGAAGACGCCCTTGTCCTGGAAGTGCAGGAACCAGTCGTCACCGTCCTGTGTGGTCACCCATGCGCCCTGGTGGGGGCCGTTGATGTCGGTGTCGCCCTGTTCGAGGACGATGCGCTCCTCGTACGGCCCGAAGGGGTCGCGGGATCGGAACGCGGACTGCCAGCCGTCTGTGACGCCGCCGGCGGGGGCGAAGATCCAGTACCAGCCGTCGCGTTCGTAGAACTTGGGGCCTTCGAGGGTGCGGTATCCGGGCAGCTCGTCGCCGTCGATCACCACTTCGCCTGCATCGAGCAGCGCGGTCGCGTCCTCGCTCATGCGGTGCACGGTGAGTCGGTTGTTGACGCCCGCGCGGCTCTTGGCCCAGCCGTGCACCAGGTATGCGGAGCCGTCGGACGCCCAGAGGGGGCAGGGGTCGATGAGGCCCTTGCCGCCCTTGAGGAGGTGCGGGGTGGTCCACTCCCCCGCCGGGTCTTCGGCGCTGGTGGTGAACAGTCCCCGGTCGGGGTCGGGGTAGACGATCCAGTACCGGCCGGCGTGGTGGCGCAGGGCCGGGGCCCAGACGCCGCCGCCGCGCTGCGGGGTGCGGAAGTCGGCTTCGGGTACGAGCCGGTCGAGGGCGTGGCCGATGATCGTCCAGTTCACGAGGTCGCGGCTGTGGAGGATCGGCAGGCCCGGTACGCGGTGGAAGCTGGAGGCGACCAGGTAGAAGTCGCCGCCGACGCGGATCGCGTCGGGGTCGGACCAGTCGGCGCGCAGGACCGGGTTGCGGTAGGTGCCGTCGCCGTTGTCGGAGGTGAACCTCGAAAGGAAATGGCGCAAGGTGTTCCCGTTCGTCGTGGGGGCCGCTATTTGAGGCCGGTGGTGGCGATGCCTTTGACCAGGTATTTCTGTCCTGCGATGAAGAACCCGATGATGGGTGCGAGGGAGAGCACCGACATCGCGAACATCTGGCCCCACTGGGATTGGCCTTCGGAGTCGATGAACTGGCGCAGCGCGAGCGGCACGGTGTACAGCTCCGGGTCGGTGAGGTACAGCAGCGGCCCGAAGAACTCGTTCCACACGGAGATGAACGTGAAGATCGCGGTGGTGGCGAACGCGGGGCGGCACAGCGGCAGGATGATGCTCCAGAAGGTGCGGAACGGGCCGCAGCCGTCGATGCGGGCGGCGTCGTCGAGCTCCTGCGGGAGCGAGCGCATGAACTGCACCATCAGGAAGATGTAGAACGCGTTGGTGGCCAGGAAGTTCGGCACCAGGAGCGGGTAGTACGTGTTGAGCCACCCGAGTTTCGCGAACAGGATGTACTGCGGGATGAGCAGCACGTGCCCGGGCAGCATCATGGTGCCGAGCATGAGCGCGAAGAAGAGCTTGCGTCCGGTGAAGTTGAGCCGCGCGAACCCGTACGCCGCGAGGGAGCAGGAGAACAGGTTCCCGATGATGCTGAGCACGACGATGATGATGGAGTTCGAGAAGTAGATCCCGAAGTCGTATTCGAGCGCGTTCCAGCCCTCGGTGTAGTTCGACGGGCTCCATTCGGTCGGCCACAGCGAGAGGTCCTCGAAGATGAGGCCGTTCGGTTTGAGCGAGCTGGAGACGAGCCACAGCAGCGGGTACATCATGACCAGGCCGATGGCGCAGAGGATCACGTGTCGGGAGAAGCGGCTCTTGCGGGTGCTGCCGAACCGCTCGATGAGCGCGTCGGCGTCCTCATTGGGCTTGGCGGCACTGCGCTTGGCGGCCCGCGGGGTCTGCATGGTCTGGGACATGGGTGGGACCTCAGCTGTCGTAGTTGACCCAGTACTTGGCGGTGAAGAAGGTGATCGCGGTGAACACGGCGATGATCACGAGCAGCGTCCAGGCCATCGCCGAGGCGTAGCCCATGTTGAACTGGCCGAAGCCCTGCTGGTAGAGGTACAGGTTGTAGAACAATGTGGAGTTCGCCGGTCCGCCGCCGCCGTTGTTCATGACGAAGCCCTGCGTGAACGTCTGGAACGAGGCGATGAGCGACTGGATCAGGTTGAAGAAGATGATCGGGCTCAGCAGCGGCAGGGTGATGGAGCGGAACCGCCGCCATTTGGAGGCGCCGTCGACGGCGGCGGCCTCGTAGTACATGACGGGGATCTGCCGCAGTCCGGCCAGGAAGATCACCATGGGCGAACCGAACGTCCAGATGTGCAGGATGATCAGCGTCGTGAGCGCGTAGTCGGGGTCGGAGGTCCAGGAGATCGCGTCGATCCCGAACCAGCCGAGGAAGGCGTTCACGATCCCGTCGAGCCCGAACACGTAGCGCCACAGGAGGACGACGGCGACGCTCGCGCCGAGGAGCGAGGGCAGGTAGAACACGGCCCGGTACCAGGGCAGGCCCCGGATGCCGCGGTTGAGGATCATCGCCACGCCCAGCGCGGCCGCGAGCGAGAGCGGCACGGACACGAACGTGTACACGAACGTGACCTTGAGGGATTTGAGCAGCACGGGGTCGCGGAACATCTCCGCGAAGTTCTCCAACCCGATCCACTTCGGAGCGTTCAGCAGGTTGTAGTCGGTGAACGCGAGGTAGAGCGACGCGAAGAACGGGACGATCGTGAAGAGCATCCCGATGAACCAGGGCAGCAGGAACAGGTAGCCGGCGCGGTCCTTGCGCACCCTCCTCCGCCGCGGCTGCGGCGGAGGAGGGGCGACCGCCCCCGGCATGACGGCGGTCTCGGTCGGCGTGGCGGTCACCCTTCGATCGCCGCCGTCGCCTCGGCGATGAACTGGGCGGCCCCGTCGGCGGGCGACTGGCGGCCGAACTCGACCTCGACGGCGATGACGTCGAGGAAGTCGGCGATCGCGCTGCCGCCCGGCGGGTACGTGTAGGAGCGCGGCAGGTCCTCCGCCTGCAGGCCCATGAGGTACTCGGTGGCGGCCAGGTCGTCCGGCTCCAGGGAGCCCTTGATCTCCTCGGCCACGGCCGCACTCGCGGGCACGCCGCGGGTGGTGCCGGTCGCGAGCGAGGCCTCCGGGTCGTTCGTGAGGAAGTCGAGGAGCTTCACGGCCTCCTTCGGGTGCTTCGAGGCCGCGGCCACCGACCACAGGTGCGGGCAGTCAACCGATTGCCCGCGCCGGACCGCCTGCGTCTCACCGGGAATGCGCAGCAGCGCGAGGTTCCCGCCGCACGCCTCGTTGTACCCCAGGAAGTTGTTCGTCGGGATGATCTGGGACGCGAGCTTGCCCTGCGCGATGTACGACTGGTCGGCCCCGCCGCCGATCTCCTCGAAGAAGCCCGCCGGCGGGTACGCGCCCGAGCGGCGCATTCCGTCGGCCAGCTCGAACCAGGCCTGCATGGTGCCCGCGGAGACGCCGAGCCTCCCGTCCTCCGTGAAGAGGTCCTCGCCCTGCTGGCGGACCCAGACCACGAGGTTCTGGAGCGTCTGCACGTCGTACCCGGTGCCGTAGACCTCCTGGCCGGAGGCGTCGCTGACCGCCTGCGCGAACGCCGCCAGGTCGTCCCAACTCCACGTGTTCCCGTCGGGGACCGCCACGTCGTACTGCTCGGCGAAGTCCTTGCGGATGACGAACCCGACCGCGTTGAGCCCGGCCGGCACCCCGAAGACGCTGCCGTCCACTTCGGCCAGGTTGGCCGCGTTCTCGCTGAGGCCGCTCAGGTCGATGTCGTCGGCGTACTCGTTGAGGTCCAGGAGCGCGCCCCGGTCGGCGTACTCGCGCAGCGAGTCCATGCGCATCGCCATGAGGTCCGGCGCGTCGTTCGCGGCGAACCGGGTCGCGAGCTTGTCCTGGTAGGGGCCCGAGTCCTGGTACTCGACCTTGATCGTGATGCCCGGGTTCGCCTCGGTGAAGATGTCGAGGGCGGCCTGGGTCTTCTCGGCCCGGGTGGCGTCGCCCCACCAGACCATGTTGAGGGTGACGCCGTCACCGCTCTCGTCACCGCCGCCGCCGCCGAAGCCGCGCCCGCAGGCGGCGAGCCCGGGGACGGCGGCCAGGCCGAGGCCGGAGAGCTTGAACAGGTTGCGGCGGTTGAACTCCGAACCGGAGGCGGGGGGTCGTTCAGTGGTCACGCTGGAGGTCCCTTCACGCGGACGAGGGGTCGGGCCATCGATCAGACTCGATGAGTGGGACTCAGGCTAGGACCGCGGATCAGGTTATGTCAAGTCATGAAAAAAATTAGATGGAAGTTTCGGCAACCCATTGACGTAAATCGATGACCATGCTTAGGCTGGGCCGAGCAGACGCCCACCCTCCACCGATAGGAGCGTCACATGAACCCTTCAGCGACAGGGCATCCGACCCGCCGGAGGCTGCGCCGCGCCCTGGTCGCGGCCACCGCCGCGGCGGGCCTGGTCCTCGCCGGACTCACCGCCGCCACCGCCCTCCCGGGCGCCGAGGCCGTCCCGCCCAGCCGCCCCGGACACGGCTGGTCCGACACCGCCGACGGCTTCGCGTCCCTCCCGGGACTGGGACGCGGGCCCACCACCGGCGGCGCCGCCGGCGAGACGGTCACCGTCGACACGATGGAGGCCCTGCACCGCTACGTCACCGCCGCCGAGCCCTACGTCATCCAGGTCGCCGGCGCGATCGACATCAACCCCAAGGGCACCGAGCTCAAGGTCGCCTCGAACAAGACGATCATCGGCATCGGCACCGAGGGCGAGATCGTCGGCGGCGGCTTCTTCCTCGGCACCGGCGTCCACAATGTCATCATCCGCAACCTCACCATCCGCGACACCCTCATGCCCGAGGACGACCCCGACGACAAGGAGTTCGACTACGACGCCATCCAGCTCGACACGGCCGACCACATCTGGATCGACCACAACACCCTCACCCGCATGAACGACGGCCTCCTCGACAGCCGCAAGGACACCACGTTCCTCACCGTCTCCTGGAACCGGTTCTTCGACAACAACAAGACCTTCGGCATCGGCTGGACGCCCAACGTGACCTCGCAGATCACGATCCACCACAACTGGTTCAAGAACACCGTGCAGCGCAACCCCAGCGCCGACAACATCGCGAACCTGCACATGTACAACAACTACCTGCAGAACGCCTCGGCGTACGGCAACTACGTCCGCGGCGCCACCAGCGCGGTGATCGAGAACAGCTACTACGAGGGCACGCACAACCCGTACTACACGGTCGCGGGAGAGCTGGTCCAGCGCGGCAACATCACCGTCGACTGCACCTGGGACGACGTGATCCGCGAGCAGGGCGACGCGTTCGACCCGCACGACTTCTACGACTACCGGGCCGACCCTGCCGCCGCCGTGCCGGCCCTCCTCAGCGAATTCAGCGGACCGCAGCCCGAGATTGGGACCTGAGCTGCGGGGGTGCTCCTAGATGGACACTGTCGTTGGATTCGGGCGGCGGCCCCCGGTGCTGTGCACCGGCGTCGGGGGCCGCCGCCCACTGCTGCGCCGCGCGAGCTGGTGCCCGCGGCTCAGGGCAGGAGGTGCGCGGGCGCGTCCTCGCGGCGGAAGAACGCGAGCCGGCCGGTCTTGTCCGGCAGCTGCACTTCGGGTCCGAAGGTGAAGCCGGTGCGGCGCAGGCGGGCCGCGGCCTGCTCGTTGCGGGTGTCGGGTTCGACGACGACCCTTCGGTGCTTCGGGTCGGCGAAGAAGAACGCGACGAGCACGCCCATGAGGACGCCGGTGAAGCCGACCTGGGCCCGGTCCCCGGCGGCGGCGACCAGCAGGTGGGCGCCGATGTCGCCGGGTTCGACCTCGTAGCATTCGCCCACGGGGTCGGCGCCGGGGTCGTAGGTCTGGAGGAGCGCGATCGGTTCGCGGTCGCGCAGGACGAGGTAGGCGTGGTGCGTGGCGAGCGCGTCGAGGTACTCGTAGATCTCGAGCACGTACTCGCGCGAGTGCTCGGTCATGCCCCAGAACTTCGCCCGCTCCTGGGTGACCCAGCCGTAGATGAGGTCGAGGTCCTCGGCCGGGCTGACGGGCACGATGGACACGGTGCCGAAGCCCTCCAATGCCTGCTCGAACACGGTCGGACGGTCGATCATGCGGTACTCCTCGCGCAGTTGCGGCCAATCGGTGACGACGGGGACGAGTTCGCCGTCCCGCCAGAGCGGGAACTGGTCGCGCAGGTGCGGACCGGGCGCCCCCGACGTTCCGAAGGGGACGATCCAGCGGCTGTGCTCGCGGTCGGCGAGGTCCCAGGCCCAGCGGGCGGCGGGGCCGCGGGCGAAGTCCTCGGTGATCCCGGGTGCGCCCGAGGTGGACAGGACGCAGTCGGCGTCGCCTGACATGCCGGTGATCGCCTCGGGCGGGTCGACGTCCCGCCAGGGGACGAGCCGGTGGACCTCGCCCCAGGTCGTGTCCGGTTGCGCCGCAGCCGCGTCGAGCGCGTCGCGCAGTGCCGCGTCGCGCTGCTCGAGCGTGACGAGGTCGCCGTTGAGCAGGTGTTCCAGGGCGAATCCGATGCGCACTTCGAGGACGAGCCACGGCGCGAAGACCTCGGGGTAGCGGGAGGGGGCGCTGAGCGGTGCGAAGACGGGCAGTGCGGCGAGGCCTCTGACGAACGCGGCCCGGAACGCGGCGAAGGCGGCGGCGTCGGCGCTGTCGGCGTCCATGCGGCGGTCCCAGGCGAGCAGGCGCTTGCGCAGGAGTGCGGCGGGCCCGCCGAGGTCGGAGTCGGGAAGGTCGAGGCCGGGGAGGAGGTCGAGGAGTGCGGCGGCGGTGGGCAGGTAGGTGTCGGTGTGGACGGCGGCCATGTCGGCGGCGGTCCAGTCATCGCGCCCGGCGAGGAGTTCGGTGATCCGTTCGACGCGGTGCGGGGAGCAGAACTCGACGCCGAGGTCGCCGGAGACGCCGCGGTCGTTGGCCATGGCGGCGAAGCCGTGGACGGCCTTGGCGGCCATGGGCTTCCAGCCGTGCCAGGCGTATCGCGGCTCCCAGGCGGGGACGGGGCGGACGAGGTTCTCGCGGTCGCGCTCGGGGACCCGCCCGGCGACGCGGTGGAGGAGGCCGCCGGCGGTGTCGGCGGCCATGACCACGTTCACCGGCAGGACCCAGCCGTCGAGGGCGGCGTCGACGTCGGCGACCGCGGCGGCCCGCAGGAGTTTCGGCAGGGCCGCGAATCCGAGCTCGGGATCGGCGTGCAGGGGACTGCGCAGGCTCAGCGCCGCACCGCCCGCAGCGGCGTCGGCGTCGGTGATGACCGACCCGCGCCGGGTGGTGATCACCTCGACCGGGGCCGGGTCGCCCCCGGCGACCTCGATGGTCTCGGTCCACGACTGCGCCGGCTCCCACCCGTCCGGCCCGAGCGCCTCGATGCCGCCGTCGCCGGTGCGGCGCAGCCGCTCGTGGAAGAGGTCCTGCGTGTCGGCCATGGCGTTGGTGATGCCCCAGGCCACGGTGCCGGTGTGCCCGAAGTGCGCGATGCCGGGGATGCCGGGCATCGCCAGGCCGACCACGTCGAACCCGTCAGTGCCGCCTGCGGTGCAGGCGAGGCGGATCTGCTGGTAGGTGCCGGGCAGTTGCAGGAAGCGGTGCGGGTCCCCGGCGACGATCGCGGCCCCGGAGGCGGTGAGGGCGCCGTCGACGATCCACCCGTTCGACCCGGTCGGGGCGGGGCCGTCCATGGCGAACCGCCCGACCGCGTCCTCGCCCAGGTGCTCGATGACGCGCTCGCGCCAGAGCTTCGCGGGGAACCCGGACCCGAACAGCAGGTGCTCGGCGTGCCAGACCGCGAGCGGTGTCCACGGCTCCCAAGGCTCAGGGGCCCTTCGGAACTCGGGTGCGGCGGCAGCCGCCGCGGGGAGGGCGGCGTTGGCGCCGGCGACGTAGGCGCGGACCCAGTCGGCGGTCTCCCGGTCGAGGTGGTCGAACGCGGCACGGGCGGCGCCGACGATGCCGGTCTGCCGGGCGAGGCGGTCCCAGGGCAGCCACTCGGCGCCGAAGACCGCGGCCGAGGTCCCGGTGGCGCGGCGCAGCAGGGTCTCCAACTGCCAGGCCCGGTCGGCGGCGGCGTTGTGGCCCTGGGCGAAGGCGAGCGACTGGGGGTCGGCCGCGCGCAGATGAGGGACGCCCCAGGCGTCCCGATAGCACACGAAGCTCATAGTTAGGTTAGTCTAACCTAAGCGTAAGACCATTCATTTTCACTGGGACGCGAGAAGGGATCGGGCATGGGCCACGGCTGGGAGGGCGCGGTACTGAAACTGCTGCGCGCCAAGGACTTCACGTTCACCGTCACCGGCGCGACGCAGATCACCGAGCACTACCGCCGGCTCACCTTCACCGACGGCGGGCTCCTCGCGGAACTGCCCCTGCACCCCACGATGTGGGTCCGCCTCTGGTTCGACAACGACGGCAAACCCCACCAGCGCGGCTACACCATCGTCGACCCCGATGCCGGGAACGGCACCTTCGCCATCGAGTTCGCCCTGCACGACGGCATCGCGAGCGACTGGTCGCAGCAGGTCGAACCGGGCGGCACCATCCAGGCCACGGTCTACGGCACCGGCTTCGAACCCCTCGACCCCGCACCCGAGCGCCTCCTCATCGTCGGCGACGCCGCCTCGCTCCCGGCCGTGAACTCCCTGCTCGACGCCTTCCCCGAGACCCCCGCGACCATCTGGTTCGAGACCGCCTCCGACGACGACCTCCCGCACCGGACCTCCGGCCACCACGACCTCAGGCTCGTCCCCCGCACCGGCGACGGCGACGCCCTGGTCGCCCAGGTCCGCAAGGAACTCCCCGAGCTCGCCGCGGACACGGCGACGGCGTACTGCTGGATCGCCACCGAAGCCAAGTCCACCCGAGCCCTGACCGCCCTCGCCCGCAAGGAGGTCGGCTTCCCGAAGGGCCGCATGCACGCCATGGCCTACTGGCGGCAGTGAGCCCCGGCGGCCCACCGCGCTGCGATACCCCCCGCTCGGGGGAGGCGGCTCCCTTCGGCAGGTGAGGCGCGGGCATGCCGCCATCGGCTTGGATCGAGGCATGGATTCCACGGTTACGCCGCTGCACGGCAAGAAGATCAAGATCCTCGGCTGGTCGGTCGCGCTGTCGTGCCTCGGCTTCGCGCTGTTCAATCTCTGGTTCGAGGCCTCGGACAGGTTCGACACCGGCTCGTACGCCGAATACGCGACCGGCATCGCCGTCATGAACTGGCTCGTCATCGCAGTGAAGCTCGCGGGCGCTGCCGTGGCACTCCTGGCTTCGGCCTCCCGCCCGCGATTGCTGCGTCCGTTCCTGACCTCGAGCCTCGTATGGGGCGCGTTCGCCACCCTCGGTGTGTACGCCGCGGGGAGCATGGCGCAAGCGGTGGTGCTGGCAGTGACCGACGCTCAGCGGATCGAGGTCTCGGGCATCGCCTACGTGCTGTGCTTCGCCTTGGGGGCCTCGGCATTCGGAACGCTGGCGATATCGCATTCGCGGAGGTTCCACACAGGGCGGGCGCCCATCGTGATCGGCGTCATCGGAGCGCCGCTGCTCCTCGGCCTGCTGCTGGTCGCCGTGCCGCAAACGCTGGCCGCGCTGGGGATCATGCCGTCGATCTGAAGGCCCGCAGAGGGACCGGATCAGGCGATGCGGCTGGCCTTGATCGCGGAGGTGAAGGCGGTCCAAGAGGAGGAGCTCAGCGTGAGGCCGATGCCCGCGCGATCAGGCGACCGGGCAGCGGAGCGTCCGCGATGTAGGACGGCTGCGGGCTTTCCGATGTGCGGACCGGAAATCCGACCGGTTGAAGCGCTGGCCCGAAAGCGTGGACCGTGTCCATTACGGTGGGTGTGGCAGCAGTGGTTCGAGGCGAGGGGACGGCGCATGGCGAGCACCGCGGAGATCAAGTCGCAGATCCAGGGCGCGATCGAGCAGGTCCAGGAGGCGATGGGCGCGCTCGGCGGCGCCCAGACCCTGACGGACGACGCGATCGGCGCGGGCACCGCCGCCACCCGGGACACCGGCAGCGCGATGCCGGGCGAGGCCCTCTCCCAATGGCAGCAGGCGAAGGAGAAGCTCGAAGAGGCGCTCACCCTGTACCAGGGCGGCGCCGACACGTTCGAGCAGTACGCGAACTCGATCTAGCCGGAGCGCTCCGGGCCGTCGCCGATGAACGCGAGGACCGACGCGAACCGCTCCCTGGTCGCGGCGATCGCACGGTACTCGGCTTCGATGCGGGCGTGCTCCTCGTAGATGACGGCCCGCTGCTCGGGGGTGACCTCTTCGGCGCCGGTGCATCTGCGGAGCTTCGCGATCGCCCTGCTGGGGAAGCCGTTCCGCAGGAGGGCGCGGATCCAGCGGACCTGGTCGACGGCGTCCGGGGCGTAGACCCGCTGGCCGCTCGCGGTCCGTTCGGGCCGCAGGAGCCCCTGCTCCTCGTAATACCTGATGGCGCGCACGGTCGCGCCCGTCGCTTCGGCCAGTTCCCCGATGCGCATCCGCGCCTCCCCGATCGATGTGGTGTCCGACACTGCCGCTTGCCCCTGACGCCGGCGTGAGGTCATAGCGTCGACCGCATGGAAATCCAAGGATCAATCGCAATCGTCACCGGCGCCAACCGCGGCCTGGGCCGCCGTTTCGCGCAGCAACTCCTAGAACGCGGCGCGGCCAAGGTCTATGCCGGAGCGCGCCGCATCGCATCCGTCGACCTGCCCGGCGTCGTGCCCCTGCAACTCGACATCACCGACCCCGCATCGGTCGCGGCCGCCGCGAAGACCGCCGCCGACGCGACGATCCTCATCAACAACGCGGGGATCGCCACGTTCGCGAACCTCGTCGAAGGCGACGAGGACGCGATCCGGCGGGAGATGGAGACGAACTTCTTCGGCACGCTCAACATGGTGCGGGCCTTCGCCCCGGTCCTCGGCGCGAACGGCGGCGGCGCGGTCCTCAACATCCTCTCGGTGCTGTCGTGGCGCGCGTTCGGCGTCGGGAACGCCTACGCCGCAGCGAAAGCCGCATCGTGGAGCCTCACCAACGGCGCCCGGCTCGAACTCGCCGCACAGGGCACGCAGGTCATCGGCCTGCACGTCGCCGGCATCGACACCGACATGCTCGCCGCCGTCGAGGCCGAGAAGAGCGACCCCGCCGACATCGCCCGCGCCGGACTCGACGGCATCGCCTCCGGCGCCCTGGAAGTCCTGGCCGACCGGAACGCCGTGGAGCTCAAGGCGATCCTGAGCGCCGACCCGGGCGTCATCTACCCGGAACTGGCCCGAAGCGGCGCCGCGCACTGACGCCGGGAACAGCCGGGGTCCGCCCCCCTCGGGCGGACCCCGGCCCCGCACTCCTCCACGACGACCGCGACACTCGTCAGAACCAGCTGCCGAACGACGGCCCCGGCGGGGCCTCGCCCTCCCGGCGGAACAGTTCGCCCTCCCGCCACACCCGGACCGGCCCGTGCCGGCGCAGCTCGCCGCACTTCCCGACCGACATCCGCGCCCGCCCCAACCGGGCCCGCAACCGCCCGAACCCGGTCATGACCGCGACCCCGCCAGCGCGGGCGCCGCCTCACGGACCTGGCCGGACTCCCGCGAAGCCCCCGCGAACCGGTCGGCACCGACCGGAGCCGTTGCGGGCGTTGCCGTCCGGGCCACCGCGCCGGACGGGACCGCCGCGCCCGCCGGGACCATCGCCCGGATCGAGTTCGCGACGAGCATCCACACCAGCGCCGAGAGCACGACCAGCAGCACCCGCTGCCCGAGCCCGCGCCACTCCCCGCCGTTGAGGAACCCGGGCAGGAACGTGTTCGCCGTCGTCGTCAGGAACGTCAGCGCCGCCAGGCCCGTCACCCACCACGTGCCCCGCCGCACCCACTCCGGTACCTCGGCGTCCCGCATCCGCAGCGCGCACAATGCGGCGACCACGGTGAGCAGCACGAACGCCGCACCAGCGGTGTACCGGTGGATCTGCGCCCACCATGTGAGCCCCGATTCGGGTGTGCCGGTGCGGAAGACCGCGGCGCACAGCAGCATCACCGAGGTGGCGCCGAGGAGGAAGCGGATGCGGCCGTCGCGGGCGAGGCCGACCCCGCGCCCGGCGAGGATCGCGCACGCCAGCGCGAGCGCCAGCACCGAGGCGGGGAACAGGACGATCCCGGGCCAGGTCACGGCGTAGCTCGAGACCGGGGTGGCCACCGGGTCCACCGCGTCCGACTGGGTCAGGTGCATGACGGCGAAGCCGGTCTGGCTGGCGGCGACGGCGGCCATGGCGGTGACCCCGGCTGCGCGCGAATGGAGCAGGTTGTGGTTCATGCGGCGAACGGTAGGGGCGTGGACGTGCGGTTTCCTCGGTCCGCGGCGTGGAATCGGGTCTCATACCGTGGGGTGAGACGCGCGCCGGGGACCCTTACCTGAGAGTGAGGCGGGCAGGCCGCGGGCGGCATAGGTTGGTGGCGTGAAGTTCCGATCGAAGTCCGAGCCGGCCCCGTTCAGCGCCATCCGCGTCGTGGTCGGCTATCTCATCGCCGCCGGGCCGGTCGGTTCGGGGACGTGGCGCTGGCGGTTCCCGACGACGCTGGCGCTCGTCGGCCCCGGGTCGGTCCCGTTCGCCCTCGTCCTGCTCTTCGGCCAGTACGCGATGTTCCGCGAGGACTACATGATCGCGTGGGGCGCGCTGCCGGCGTTCGCGACGGCCGCGGCGGTCGTCCTCGCCCGCTTCCGGCCCGTCGAGGCCTGGCTGCTGGTCATGGCGTCGCTACTGGCGACGCTGTTCGGCGCGGACTTCATCGGCTGGCTCCCGTGGCCGTTGACGTCGCCGAACCTGTTCGCGCTCATGGTGGTCCTGTTCGCGCTGGCGCGCGACCGGCACCCGTGGTACGGGGTGGGGGCGTGGGTCTCGTACTTCCTGGTGGGTGCGGGCGCGATCTGGATGTCGAACTCGCGGTTGGTGACGATCGTGTCCGATCCGGTGTGGAATCCGACGCCGACGCCGGCCACGGACAGCCTGCTCCTGGGTTCGCTGTTCGGGGCGGTGTCGTTCCTGATCGGGTTGACGGTGCGGATCTCGCGGCAGGGCCGGGCGCGGGTGGCCGAGGAGGAGCAGGTCGCGGAGGCCGAGCGGCATCAGCGGCGGTTGCTGGAGGAGCGGACGCGGATCGCGCGGGAGCTGCATGACATCGTGGCGCACCACATGTCGGTGATCACGGTGCAGTCGTCGACGGCGGAGTACCGGCTCGCGGACCTCAGTGAGGAGGCGAAGGCGGAGTTCCGGTCGATCAGCGGTCAGGCGCGGGAGTCGCTGGCGGAGATGCGGCGGCTGCTGGGGGTGCTGCGCAGTGAGGACGAGGCGGGGGCGCGGGCGCCGCAGCCGGGTCCGGAGGCGCTGCGGGGTCTGGCGGAGGCGGTGGACCGGGCGGGGACGCCGGTGTCCCTGCGTGTCGGGGAGTTGCCGGAGGGGCTGCCGGAGACGGTGGCGCTCACGGTGTTCCGGGTGGTGCAGGAGGCGTTGAGCAATGTGGTGCGGCACGCGCCGGGTGCGGTGACGGAGGTGGAGGTCGCGGTCGCCGACGGGTGGGTCGCGGTGGCGGTGGTGAACGGTCCGGCGCCGGTGCGGGCGGCGGGCCGGGAGCAGTCCGCGGGCGGGGTGGAGCCGGATTCGCAGGGGCTGGGTCTGGTGGGGATGCGCGAGCGCGTGTCGCTGGAGGGTGGCACGCTGGAGACCGGGCCGACCGATGAGGGCGGGTTCCGGGTGCGTGCGGTGCTGCCGGTCGAGGACCGTTCGAGTGTTGAGGAGTCCCTGTGACGATCAAGGTGCTGATCGCCGACGATCAGGCGATGGTCCGTGCGGGGTTCGCGGCGCTGTTGAACGCGCAGGAGGACATCGAGGTGGTGGGGGACGCCGAGGACGGTGTGGGGGCGGTGACGGAGACGACGCGGCTGCGTCCGGGCGTGGTCCTCATGGACGTCCGCATGCCCACTATGGACGGTTTGGAGGCGGCGAAGCGGATCCTCTCCTTCCCTGAGGAGCGGCGCCCGCGCGTGCTCATGCTCACCACGTTCGACCTCGACGACTACGTGTACGAGGCGCTTCGCATGGGCGCCAGCGGGTTCCTGCTGAAGGACGCGCCGCCCGGCGACCTCATCGCGGCCGTGCGGATCGTCGCGGCGGGCGATGCGCTGCTCGCGCCGTCCGTGACGCGGCGGCTCATCGAGCAGAGCTTCAAGGCGAAGCCGGCGCTCAGGCGGTCGGCGCGGCTGGACGCGCTCACGCCCCGCGAGGAGGAGGTGCTGCGGTTGATCGCGCGCGGCCTGTCGAATCCGGAGATCGCCGGGGCCCTGTTCGTGTCCGAGCAGACGGTGAAGACCCATGTGGGCAAGGTCTTCAGCAAGCTGGGGCTGCGCGACCGCGCCCAGGCGGTCGTCTGCGCCTACGAGACCGGCCTGATCACCGCGGGCGATCCCCGGGAGCATTAGCGCTGCTCCAGTGGGCCTCACCGGCAATGGTGGGGCCTGCTGCAGTGCCCCGGAGCATCGATCGGACTAGCGTCGATGGCGGGCCCGCCGCTCGGCGGGCCCGCCATCCCAGTTCCCGCGGCATGCGGCGCCCAGGCCCGCATGGCGATCCGCCCTGCCCGGAAGCGGGCATCCAGAGATCGGCCATCCATGAGCACCCGAACCGCACCCCCGCCGACCGGCTCGACGAAGCGGTCGCCCACCGTCCGCATCGCCTCGTGGAGCGCCGCCAACCCGTGGAAGGCGATCCTCGCCTGGACGGTGTTCGTCGCCGTGTGCTTCGGCGCGGGCACCGCCGCAGGCACCAACCAGGTCGCGTTCTCCGACTACTGGATCGGCGAGGCCGGCGACGCCGAGACCATCGCCCTGGAGCACGGCCTCGACGCGCCCGCCGTCGAGCAGATCCTCATCTCCTCCCCCGACGGCGCGTTCGACCCCGAGGCCGCCGCGGCGGCCGCCGCCGACCTGCGCACCCGCATGGGCGCCCTCGCCGAGGTCGCCGAGGTCACCGAGCCGGTCACCGCCGACAGCGGCGACGCCCTCATGCTCGCCGTCACCATGTCCATGCCCGCGCACGAAGCCGCCGACCACGTCGACCCGCTGCTGGAGACCACTGCGGCCGTGCAGGAGGCGCACCCCGGCCTGGACTTCGCGCAGACCGGCGGCAAGTCGATGTCCAACGAGCTCAACGACCAGCTCGGCACCCAGCTCGGCCAGGTCGAGCGGTTCACGCTGCCGATCACGCTGCTCATCCTGTTCATCGTGTTCGGGTCGCTCCTGCTGGCGGGCGTGCCGCTGCTGCTGGCGATCTCCTCGATCGTCGCCGCACTCGGCGTGTACGCGTTGAGCTCCCACTTCTTCCCGGACGCGGGCGGCGCGGTGACCAGCGTCCTCGCCATGATCGGCATGGCCGTCGGCGTCGACTACTCGCTGTTCTACCTCAAACGCGTCCGCGAGGAACGTCAGCGATCGGGCGGCACGGCCGACCTCGCCCGCGCCGTCGAACTGGCCGCAGAGACCGCCGGGCGCACCATCGTGACCTCCGGCATCGCCGTGATCGTCTCCCTCGCCGGCCTCTACCTGGTCGACGACGTCATCTTCTCCTCGATCGCCACGGCCTGCATCATCGTCGTCGCCATCGCCATGATCAGCTCGCTCACCGTCCTGCCCGCGCTGCTGGCCAAGACCGGCCGGCGCATCGACGGCGGAAAGCTCCTGCGCCGCAAGGCGACCGCGGGCCGCGGTGAAGGCCGCGCCTGGTCGGCACTGCTGCGCCCGTCCCTGCGCCACCCCGTCGCCACCGCCGTCATCGGCCTGGTCGTCATCGGCGGCCTCGCGCTCCCGGCACTGGCCATGACGACAAGCGTCGAAGGCCGGGAGTCCTTCCCCAAGTCGCTCGACTCGATCGCGGCCTACGACGCGCTCGTCGCCGAGTTCCCGGCCGCCGGACTCGCCCACTCCATCGTCGCCGAGGTCGATCCCGCCGAAGCCGACGCGCTCGCCGCGGCCGCCGCCGACCTCGAGCAGCGCACCCGCGGCGACGCCCTCTTCGCCCCCACCGACGCGCCCCGCCTCCGCGTCGCCGACGACGGCACCGCGATCCGCCTCGACCTGCCGATCCCCTACGCCACCAGCGACCCCCGCGCCGCCGAGTCCCTCGCGCTGCTCCGCGAGGACCTCGTGCCGGCCACCATCGGCCAGATCCCCGGCGTCGAGTACGCCGTCTCCGGCGAGCCCGCCTACGCGAACGACTACGCCGACCACCAGTCCTCGCGGCTGGCGCTCGTCGTCGGGTTCGTCCTCACCGCCACCTTCATCACGATGCTCATCGCCTTCCGGTCACTGGCGTTCGCGCTCCTGAGCATGGTGCTCAACCTCCTGTCGACCCTCGCCGCCTGGGGCGCGCTCGTCCTGGTCTTCCAGCACACCTGGGCCGAAGGGCTCCTCAACTTCGACTCCGCCGGGTTCATCGGCTCGCGCACCCCGCTCCTGGTATTCACCATCCTCTTCGGACTCTCACTGGACTACCAGCTGTTCGTCATGAGCCGCATCAAGGAGGCCGCGCTCGGCGGCGCGGCCCCGCGAGAGGCGATCAGCCAGGGCATCCGGTCCTCGGCGAGCGTCGTCACCAGCGCGGCCGTGATCATGATGTCGGTGTTCGTGGCCTTCGCCTTCATCGACCGCATCGAGATGAAGCAGCTCGGGTTCGCCCTCGCCCTGGGCGTCCTGCTGGACGCCGTGATCGTGCGGGTCATGCTCCTGCCCGCGCTCATGGCGATGATCGACCGCGCGGGCTGGTGGCCCGCACGATGGCGCCCGACGACGCCGGTCGCCGCTCCGTAGCGGCTCTGAGGGGCGGCGGCGGCCGCCCCTCAGCCTCGTTGAGCTGGGGAAACAGAAAAACTCCACCCCTTACTGGAATAGATCGTTCCGCTCTGCTACTATTGGAACATGACATTCCGTTCCGGAGTTTCGAAGAAGGAGAACCCCATGCGCATCCTCGTCACCGGCGCCACCGGCACCGTCGGCCGCAACGTCATCGAGCAGCTCACCGCCCTGGACGCCACCGTCCAGCTCCGCGCCCTCACCCGCAACCCCGACGCGGTCCTCCCCGCAGGCGTCGAAGTCGCCGTCGGCGACCTCGCCTCGCCCGAGACGCTCACCGACGCCTTCAAAGACGTCGACGCCGTCCACTTCATCAACTTCGCCGGCGAAGGCTACGGCGCACTGCCCGACCCCGCCGGGCTCGTCGCCCTCGCCGAGAGCGCCGGCGTCCGCCGCGCCACCGTCCTCGGCGGCGTCGCGACCGGCCCGCTCGAACAGGCCCTCGCCGCCAGCGCGATCGAGACGACCTACCTGCACCCCGTCGAGTTCATGTCGAATGCGGCCATGTGGTGGTCCGCGGTGATCAAGGCCGGCGAGGCGATCCGCGAGCCCTTCGGGGACCGCCTCAGCGCGATGGTCCACCCGGCCGACATCGGCTCGGTCGCGGCGACGGTGCTGCTCGACGGCGGGTACGACGAGCAGTCGCTGGTCATCACCGGCCCCGAGGTGCTGACGATGCAGGAGAAGGTGCGGGTGCTCGGCGAGGCGGTCGGCCGCGAGATCGAGTTCGTGGAGCTCACCGTGGACGAGGCGCACGCGAAGTGGCGCGGCGAGGGCATGCCCGAGGGCGTCATCGCGTTCCTCACCGAGGCGCTGGGCAACACGCCCGAGGAGGGCAAGACCGTGGCGGACACCGTCGAGCGGGTGACCGGTCGCCCGGCGCGGACGTTCGTCGAGTGGGCGGGTGCGAACGCCGACGCGTTCCGCTAGACGCGACAACCGAAGGGGCGCATCCGATCGCGGATGCGCCCCTTTTCGTCGGTAATTCTGGGAATTCACAGTGTATTTGACATTCCCGAAACAACACACCACTTAGGTTGATATTCACTGAATTACTCGCATCTTTCACTTTTTCCCGTTTGGCCCTAGTCTCCTTGTATGGCACGGCTCACCATCATCTCGGCCGCGTCCGCAACCAGCGGACGTCGCCGGCCGGCCATGGCGGTCGCCTCCCCGTCGACCGCCGATGCCCCCCACCCGAAAGGCATGCATCACATGAACCGCCAACGCGCGCTTGCAGTCACCGCTGCCGGTGCCATCGCCACCGCTCTCACCCTGGCCGCCGGGGCCGCACCCGCCTCGGCCGAAATCCTCGACGCCAAGGCCGAAGAGGCCCGCGCCGACCTCACCGGCAACGTCTCCCAAGGCGTGATCGACGGCCTCCAGGACGCCTTCGGGCTCACCGAAGCCGAGGCCTACGACCGCCTCGCGGTCGAGGACGTCGCCGCCGACCTCCTCGGCGAGGTCCCCGCCGACCTGGACGAGTCCTATGCAGGCCTGTGGGTCTCGGAGGACGCCGACCAGATCTTCGTCGCCACCACCGACGCCGCCGAGACCACCGGACTGCGCGCCGAAGGCGCCACCCCGGTCCTCGTCGAACACGACCTCGCCACCCTCGAGGACGCCGCGAGCGCCCTCGCCGCCATCGACATCGACGGCTACTACGGCAACTACGTCGACGTCGTCGCCAACACCCTGGTCGTCGAGGCCGCCGACGCGGCCACCGCCGCGGACGCGATCGAGGCCGCCGGCATCGACCCGGCGCTCGCCACCGTCGACGCCGGTGCCGAAGCGCCCCAGACGTACTTCGTGCGCGGCGGCGACGCCTACAACATCGAGAACTCGTGGCGCTGCTCCGTGGGCTTCGCGGTCCGCCAGGGCTCGACCCCCGGGTTCGTCACCGCCGGCCACTGCGGCGCAGCGGGCGACTCGGTCACCGGCGGCGAGGCCGCTCCCGGCACCTTCCGCAACTCGGTGTTCCCGTCCGCCGACCGCGCCTGGGTCGCCGTCGGCTCCGGCGAGGCCCTGTACGACGACGTGAACATGTACTCCGGCACCCGTGACGTCGCCAACGCGACCACCGCCGCCGTCGGCGCCTCCATCTGCCGCTCCGGTTCGACCACCGGCTGGCACTGCGGGACCGTCCAGGCCTTCAACCAGACCGTGAACTACGCCGAAGGCGCCGTCTACGGCATGACCCGCACCAACGTGTGCGCCGAGCCCGGCGACTCCGGCGGCTCGTTCATCTCCGGCAACAGCGCGCAGGGCATGACCTCCGGCGGCTCGGGCAACTGCCGCACCGGCGGCACGACCTACTTCCAGCCCATCGGCCCGGCCCTCAGCGCCTGGGGCCTGACCCTCGTCACCAGCTAGACTCCGCGATCACCTCGGGGGCCTTCCGGAAGGGAGGCCCCCTGTTCGTCGCCCCCGCGCAGTGCGCCCACATAGACGCCGGCGATGATGAGCGGCGCCCCGACCAGGAGCGAGACCGTCAGCGGCTCGTCGTCCAGCCACGCCGAGACACCGATCGCGACCAGCGGGATCACCACGAACACGTACGCCGCGCGCGACGCGCCCCACCGCTGGATCACCATCAGGTACAGCACGAACGTCAGCACCGAACCCGCCACCACCACGTACGCCAGCGCCCACCGCGTGGCGGTGAGCTCCGGCAGCACCCACCGGTCCCCGGCTGCGAACGACCCGGCGAACAGCAGCACCGCCGCGGCCGCCATGCCCACGGCGTTCATCGTCACCGGGTGGACCTTCGGCAGGCGCTTCACCAGGACGGCCGACTCTGCGAACGCCAGCACCGCGCCCAACGCCGCGAGCAGGACCGGTACGGGCACGTCCGCGCGCAGCGGCGCCTGCGACACGACCGCGACTCCTGCGGCGGCGACGAGCGTCCCGACCAGCGCGGCCCCGCGGAACCGCTCCTGGCCCTGGGCGACCGCCAGGAGCAGCGCGGCGAGCGGCGCGAGTGCCAGCAGGGTCTGGCCGAGGCCCGCGTGGATGTAGACGAGGGCGTAGTAGGCGAGGGAGAACGACACCCCGAAGTTGAGGACCCCGAACAGGACCGTCCCGGCGAGGGCCTTCCCGCGCGGGAACCGCAGCCGCATCACGGCCATGATCGCGAGCAGCAGGAGCGCGGCGGCACCGAACCGCAGGAACGCGCCCCACAGGGGGTCGAGTTCCCGGTTGCTGAATCTGATGCCCACGGCGTTCCCGCCGGCGAGGAGGGTCGCACCGGCGAAGGCCGCGAGCGCGGCCCGGTCGCGAATGGGCTGCATGGCTCCCACGATAGGCCCGATTGTGCAGGTCAGGCAGCGAACGGGGATCGTTTCGGGCCTTGGTCAGCGCACGAAGGGCTGCGCTCCGGGGTCGTGTCGGGCCGGGATCGTTTCGGGCCGCGGTCAGAGGGCGAGGGGCTGCACCTCGGCCTTCCACCGGACCTCGGCGTTCACCCACGACGCGACCCGGTCGACGGCGGCGTGCAGGTGCTCCCGGTCGGCGCGGGCGTCGTCCCACTGCACGGCCTCCACCATGAGCTCGCCGTTGCTGCGGCGCAGCGCGACCCGGCCCGGCAGGTCGTCGCCGGCGAAGATCGGCAGGCAGTAGTAGCCGAAGGTCCGCTGCGGCTCGGGCACGTAGATCTCGATCTTCCAGCCGTGTCCCCACAGGCGCTCCATGCGCTCGCGCAGCCACACCAGCTGGTCGAACATCGACACCGCGACCGCCCGCTCCGCGCCGGGCAGGCGCGTGCGGCGCACCTGCGGGTCGATCCAGGTGCGGCCTCTCCAGCCTTCGACGGCGACCTGCTCGACCTCCAGGTCGTTGAGCACCCGCTCGGTGTCGGCGATCTTGAGGCGGAAGTAGTCGGCGATGTCCTTGCTCGTGCCCACGCCGAGGTTGCGCAGGGCCGTGGACACCATGTAGCGCAGGCACGCCTCGTCGTCGGCGTCCCACAGGTGCTCGGCGGGGATGGCGCGCTCAGCGAGCTGGTAGACGCGCTTGAAGCCGATCCGGTGCGTGCAGGCGACCTCGCCGAACCAGAGCAGCCGCTCGACGGCGTGCTTGTGGTCGGTGCGGAAGTTCCAGCTGTCGCCCATGTTGCTGACCCCTTGGCCGCGGTGCATCGCGCCGGAGGGGAAGTCGGAGACGGTGATCGCGCCGCGGTCGCGCAGGAGCGCCAGCACTTCGGCTTCGGCGACGGCCAGCGAGTCGTCCTGGTAGCGCTCGCGCCAGTTCCGGCGGCGGCGGGCGAGGTAGGGCCAGGCGGAGACGGGCAGCAGCGACATGGCGTGCGCCCAGTACTCGAACGCGACGGGACTGCGGCGCCGCTCGAGGCTGCGCACGGCCTCGTCCACGTCGAGGTTCCGGGCCAGGAGCGTGAGCTCGTGCGCGCGGCGCACCGCGGAGATCGTGTCGAGCTGGATGCACCCGAGCCGCTCCAGCACCGTCTTGAAGCGGGTCGCCTTGGGCCGCAACTGCGCGGCGATCGCGATCCGACGGGCATCGGCAAGCCGCAACGACTCAGGCACAGGTCCGGTCCTTCCAACAACGACAGCGGTCATCCCAGACCGTACAACCGCCCACCGACAATTCCGAAAACCCGAGCCCCGTCCCGCCAAGCCCCGTCCCGCCGAGCACCCAGCACCCAGCACCCAGCACCCAGCACCCAGCACCCAGCACCCAGCACCCAGCACCCAGCACCCAGCACCCAGCACCCAGCACCCAGCACCCAGCACCCAGCACCCAGCACCCAGCACCCAGCACCCAGCACCCAGCACCCAGCACCCAGCACCTGGAGTATGCCCGTGATCTGCACCAACGCCCAGGTGTCGCACCCATGTGGGAGTGTGGTCTTTTTCGGTTGGTCGGAGGCGGATGCGGGTGGGAATGGGCCTGCCCTATGCCGGCCCCGGCCCAAGCCCCGCCGGGACCGAAACAGCCACCGCCCCAGCCCCGTTCACAAGGCGACGCACCAGCCCCCGAATCGCCACCCCGCCCTAGTTCGGCGCGACCGCCACCGTCCCCGTCTCCGCGCGCGGGTCCGCCGCGCCTTCGGCCCGGCCGTCCTCGTCGACCTCGATCAGGTGCGCGTGCCCGAAGCCGCTCCCGGCCTCCGCGTCCCGCACCACGAAACCGCGCTCGCCCAGCCCCTGGGACCAAGCCTCGGGCCGGCCGGCCTCCAGGTCGACGTCGATCTCGTGCTCGCCGGTCCACGTCCCGAACCCGGTCTCGCCCGGGTGCAGCCGCCACCGCGCCGCACCCACCGCCGACTCGACCGACTCGCCGCCGTGCAGCACCCGCGCGATCAGCTGCGCCACGATCTGCGGCTGCGAATCGCCGCCCATCGACCCCGCCACCAGCCGCAGCGACCCGTCGGCCCGCGTCACCAGCGCCGGCACCAGCGTGTGCGGCGGCCGCTTCCCCGGCCGGAGCTCGGCCGGGTGCCCCGGCTCCAGGCTGAACCCGGTCCCCCGGTTCTGCAGCCCGATCCCCGTCCGCGGCTCGAACAGCCACGTACCGAACCCGGCCGCGTTCGACTGGATGTACGAGACGCCCATCCCGTTCCCGTCGAGCACCGCCATGTACGTAGTCCCGCCGGCCCCCTGCCGCACCGGCACCTCGGCCTTCCGGTCCGCACTGATGCGCGCCGCCCGCTCCCCCGCAGCCGCCAGCAGATCCGAGACGTCGGCGCCCTCGAACAACCGCTCCGGCCGGTCGTACCCCGCCTGCCGCGAGGCTTCCACCAGGTAATGCGCCCACAACGGGTCGCCCGCGTCCCCCGGCAGTTCCAGCCGGTCCGCGATCGCCAGCGCGAGCAGCAGTAGGTACCCCTGCGAGTTCGGCCCCGCCGACCACACCCGGTGCCCGAACGCCTCGACGCTCAGCGGCTCCTCCCAGTTCGCTTGGGACGCAGCAAGATCGTCCTCGCTGAACAGCCCTTCCCCGAGCTCGATGAGCCCCTGCCCGAAGTCGCCCAGGTAGAACCCGTCCCGGCCGCCCTCGGCGACCGCGCGCAGCGCCGCAGCGGTCCGCTCGCGCCGCGCCGTCGCCCCCGCCTCCAGGCCGACCAGGTCCTCGGCGCCCGCGACACCCGCGAGGTTCGCGCCCGCCTTGGCGAGCATCGCCGTCGCAGGCCAACCGCCCGATGCCAGCGCGATCGCCGGCGCCAGCAGCTGCGGCATCGGCAGCGACCCGTGCCGCTCGTGCAGTGCGAACCAGCCGTCCACGCAGCCGGGCACGGTCGCCGACCGCAGGTCGTTCCGGAACGGCATCGCCGCGTGCCCCTCGGCGCGCAGCCCTTCCGGGTCGGCGCCGGAACCGGCCCGCCCCGAGGCGTTCAATGACGTGGGCGCCGGCTGGCCCGGCACATGGACCAGTGCGAACAGGTCGCCGCCGAGCCCGCACAGGTGCGGGGCCACCACGGTCAGGGCCGCGCCCGCCGCGATCGCGGCATCGGCGGCGTTGCCGCCGCTCTCGAGCACCTCGCGTCCGATTCCGCTGACGAGCGGATCGACCGAACACACCACACCCTGATCGACCACGGGTCCTCCTTTTGCGCATCCGACGGGCCGCGCAGCGGCCCGTCCGGGGGAACGACGCGCGTCGAACCGCAGGTCCGCGCGCTTGCAACGCCCCGAAGCCTACCTTGCCGGTCGGCAAGTAGAAACTCACTGGGAGCGGTCAGACCTCCCGGTCGGCCCCGAACGGTCGCCGCCCCGAGATCTGCGCCGCTCGCCAGTACCACTCCAGGTACCCGCCGATGATCAAAGCAAGCATCCCCAAGTGCTGCAACGCACTCAGCTCGCCCCACAGCACCAGACCCATCACCCCGAGCACCAGCAGGGTCCGCGCCAGCGCCCCCGCGAACTGCCCGCGCCGGCCCTTCCCCACCAGGTCGCGGCGGCACGCCGCAGGCAGCGCCCGCAACGACCAAAACCAAGAGACCCAGTAGAGCAGCACCAGCACGCCCGCGACCGCACCCGCCTCGACCCACGGCGTCGGGAAGATCCAGTCGATGACGTTGAGCAGCAACGCCCCCCGCAGCACCCGCTCATACCAGCGCCATGACCAGTGCCGCAGCGCCGTCTCGTACAGGCGCTCCTCGACGTCGATCCCCGGCACGTCGACAGCCTCGCCCTCGGGCACCGGCGCCTGCGCCCGCGCCTCGGCCGCCCGCAGGTTCTCCCAAGCGGTCCGCAGCCCGGCGCTCAACCGTCCGCGGGTCTGCAGTATCACGGCCAGGTCGTCCCGCACCGATACGTCGTCCGGATCGAGCTCCAGCGCCCGCGCGAAATGCGCATGGGCCCGCTTGAGCCGCAGATGGTGCTCGTAGATCCGCCCCGCGGTGTGCTGCACCCACACGTCGTCGGGCGAGCGCTCCAGCGCCTGCTCCACCAGCTCCCGCGTCTTCGCGAACTCCTGGTCCCCGTACTGGTGCCAGGCCAGCTGCATGTAGTACCGGCCGTTGTCCGGCGTCAGCTCGACCGCCCGCCACATCGACGCCGTGCCCTCGTCGACCCGGCCCAGCTCGAACAGGATGTTCGCATGCAGCCAGTGCGCGTCCGCGTTCGAAGGCTCCTCCTCAACCGCCCGCACCGCCCACCCGAGCGCGTCCTCCTGCCGGTCGCCCAGATGCAGGCACCACGCCAGGAGCAGCTGCGAGACCGAGCCGGGCCCGTACTTCCCGATGCCCTGCTCCAGGACCTCGGCGGCCTCCCCGTACTCATCGCGGTCGATCAGTTCCCGGGCCCGGCCCTCCACGGCACCGGAGATGAACCCGGGCCAGGTCTTGTTCACCGCCTGGAGCACTCGCCCGCGGGCACGCGGTGACGGGATCGCGTTCGGTTCGGCGGCATCGCTCATTCCCGACTCCAGATCGCTCGGGGCACTGTGACCAGGGCGGGAGACGCATCGACGGCGGAACCCCCGGGCCTGCGCCGGACTCCAACCGCGTGCCGGTGCTCACGACAGGTGCTTTTGTCTCTCGACGCCCTTAGCATAGAGGTGGACCGCGTCCACTTGTACGGCCAAGTCTCTTGTACCGTGGAGTGACTGCGGTGGGGACGAGAGGAAAGATCGGAACTGGTCATGGAAGAGCCGACACAGCCTGCTGACTCAGCCGGGCCGATCTCGTCGACGGTGCACCGCTGGCGGCGCCTGGCGGTCCGGCACGACCTCGAGTGGAGCGAACTCCTGCTCATCGCGTTGAACCTGTACGGGTTGCGCGGCAACAACTCTGAAGGCATGCGACTGCGCCTGAACTCCGAAGACGAAGAGTTCATGCTGGTCCTGCCCGCTGACCGCGCGACTTCGCCGTTCAGCCTCCGCGCCCACGTCGACCCCTCCTCGCCGCAGCACGGGCTGAGCGAGCTCTGCGTCGACGGCACTCCGGTCGCCGAGATCATCGAAGCCGAACCCGGCGAAGAGGTCCGCGGCTACCTGCGCGCGGACGGCACCGCCGCGACCCTGCTCCTGCAGGCCGCCGCGGACACGCCCGAACTCGTGAAGTGCTACCGGGACCTGTTGCAGGCCCTGGCCTCCGACCTGGCCGACGACGGCGAGCCGCACCTCTTCGACGAGGTCACGCTCTCCGCCGGCGGCTTCCACGACGAAGCACTCGTCGTCGAGCACCTCATCGCGGTTCGCGAAGCGATGACCGCCGAGGGGCTCCCGGAGACGACGACGCTCGGCGTCCTCACCCCGGCGCTGCGCAGCGAGAGCGCCTTCACGGAACTGGCCGCGAAAGTGGGCCCCGTCCTGCTCTTCCTGACCACCGAGAGCTTCCAGGACGACAGTCCCGCATCGGAAGCCGAACCCTCGGTCCCTGAGGACGCCGCAGCCGCGGACCCCCTGGTCCCGGTCACGAGCCGCCAGTCGGAACGCCTCTCTGAGATCCTCGCCGCGGCCCGCGAAGCCGGGCACCGGACCTCCTTCACGTACACCGTCGGCAGCGAACCGCTCGACGAGATGCGCGCCTGGCTCCTGCCGCTCGCCGAGCAGACCACCATGTGGCCCTCGCTCACGATCCTCCCGGCCGAATCACCCGTGGACGACTCGCAGCACGTGGCCGCGCCCGACGAACGCCTCGACTTCTTCCTCGAGGCCCGGCGCCTCCTCGAGCAGATCTTCGCCCCGACCCAGCTCCGCCCGCAACCGTGGCGCTGCTACCGGGGCCTCTGGTACCGCCAGCACGCCGGCGAACACCTCGAGGGCCCGTACGTCTAGACGCACAACAGGAATGGCCGCAACCAATAGGTTGCGGCCATTGCCGTATTCGCGTTCGCCCTTCAAGTTCAAGGCACAAAAAAGCGCCCCACCGCGATGCGGTGAGGCGCTTTTATAAGTAGATGTTTGGCGGTGTCCTGCTCTCCCACACCCTCTCGAGTGCAGTACCATCGGCGCTGGAAGCCGTAACGACCGGGTTCGGAATGGGACCGGGTGTGTCACTTCCGCTCTCACCACCAAACAAACCCTTGAGGGCACTTGTTCAGCGATCAAGCTGACCATCCACCCCGTAACAGGGTTTCATGGCCGGCGATCGAGCCAACAAGTGTTGTCTCAGAATCGCATAGTGTGCGTGAATGTCTCGAACGTTTCTATCAAGACCGAAGATATGTTAAGTTCTCGGCGGTTAGTACCCGTCCACTCCACGCCTTGCGACGCTTCCATGTCGAGCCTATCAACCCCGTCATCTACAGGGCGCCTCACCAGGATTAACCTGACAGAGATCTCATCTCGAAGCACGCTTCCCGCTTAGATGCTTTCAGCGGTTATCGCTCCCGAACGTAGCCAACCAGCCATGCCCCTGGCGGGACAACTGGCACACCAGCGGTTCGTCCATCCCGGTCCTCTCGTACTAGGGACAGCCCTTCATCAAATCTCTTACGCGCGCGGCGGATAGGGACCGAACTGTCTCACGACGTTCTAAACCCAGCTCGCGTGCCGCTTTAATGGGCGAACAGCCC
>NZ_JAUEMJ010000014.1 GCF_030403505.1 Glycomyces tritici
CTAGGCCGTGTTTGAGAATTGAGGAAGCCTCCGGTTGAATCTGTTGTGCTGCAACAAGATCCGCCGGAGGCTTCAATTGTCGAGCGTAACAGCACGCAGGGACCTGACCAATAACCAGTGGGAACGGCTTCGACGCTGGCTACCCGAACCCTCCAGGCTCGGCCGACCGATCGCCCGCAGCCGCCGAACCCTGGTCAACGGGATCGCCTGGCGGGTTCGGACCGGCTCGCCCTGGCGGGACCTCCCGGCCCAATACGGGCCCTGGGCCACGGTGTACTGGCTGTTCTGCGCCTGGCAGCGCTCCGGCACCTGGCTGCTGATCTGGCGAGCGCTCCAAGCCCTCGCCCGCGACCAGCGGCACCTGACCTGGGAGGTCGGCATCGACTCGACCACTGCCAGGGCCCACCTCGCCGCCGCCGGAGCCCGCCGTCGAACCCTCGCCGGCGAACCAGCCGATCACGCTCTGGGCCGCTCACGCGGCGGCTGGTCGACCAAGCTCCACCTCGTGGTCGATACCAGCGGACACCCACTCGCCGCGCTCGTAACCGCAGGTCAAGCCAACGACAGCCCGCAGATGATCCCGCTACTGGAGGCCGTCAGCGTCGCCAGGATCGGCGGCGGCCGGGCCCGCCGGCACCCCGACCGGGTCCTGGCCGACCGCGCCTACTCATGCCGGTCCAACCGTGAGTGGCTGCGCCGCAAGCAGATCAAGGCCACCATCCCCGAACCGGCCGACCAGATCGCGAACCGGCAACGGCGCGGGGCCCGAGGCGGCAGGCCACCAGCGTTCGACGCTGACCGGTACAAGGACCGCTCCGGCATCGAGCGCGCCATCGCCCGCCTCAAACAACACCGCGCCGTCGCCACCAGGTACGACAAACTCGCGGTCCGCTACCTGGCCACAGTCCAGATCGCCATCATCATCAACTGGCTCCGCGACTTACCAAACACGGCCTAGCGGGGGCTCGTTTGGGGCGTTCGCGGTCCTGCTCGGCGGCCTAACGGGGGTTTCGGGTGTCGCGGGGGTCAGCGTCGTGGCGTAGGCGCGGATACGTTCGTGCGCGGATGCGCGGTCGCGCCTGAGGCGGCGATGGTGGTGTCATGTTCAAGCTTCGCCGCCCCGCGTACCGGGCTTTCGTCATCGTCCATGTGGTCTCGTCCGTCGCCTGGCTCGGGTTGAGCCTGTGCCTGCTGGTGCTGGGGGTGTGGGCCGTGGGGGCGGGTGATCCGGCCGGGCAGTATGCGGCGGGTACGGCGATGTCGGTGCTGGCGGGGGCGCTGGCGGTGCCGTTGGGGGCTACGGCGCTGGTGTCGGGGGTGGTGCTGATGCTGGGCACGAAGTGGACGGTCGCGTACACGTGGGTGCTGGTGAAGCTGGTGGCCACGGCGATCACGTTCGCGTTGACGGTGCTCTTGCTGCGGCCGGGCCTGGCGGCGATGGCGGCGTCGCTGGATCCTGAGCGGTTGCAGGTGCTTGACGATCAGGTGTTGGCGGCGCCGATCGTGTCGTCGTCGGTGTACCTGGGTGCGGTGGTGCTGTCGTACGTCAAGCCGTGGGGACGGCGAGGCGCGGCGCGCGTGCCGGGCCGAGTGCCAGTGCCCGCTCGTAGTGGGCGATGAGGGCGTCGCCTTCGGCCTCCCAGGTGCGGTTCTGGACTTTGCGGCGGCCGCGTTCGCCCCATTGGCGCAGGAGGTCGCGGCGGCCGGCGAGGGCGTGGGCGGTGGCGGCCAGCGCGGGGGCGTCGCCGGGCGGGAAGTGGGTGCCGTCGACGCCGGGGTCGACGAGTTCGGCGGCGCCGCCGGCGTCGACGGCGATGACGGGGACGGCGGAGGCGTGGGCTTCTTGGATGGTCTGGCCGAACGTCTCGAAGGGTCCGGTGTGGACGAAGAGGTCGAGGGAGGCGTAGAGGCGGGAGAGGTCGGTGCCGTGGAGGGCGCCGAGGAAGGTCGCTTGCGGGAGGAGGCGTTCGAGGGCGCGGCGCCGGGGTCCGTCGCCGGCGATGACGAGGCGGAGGCCGGGGGTGGCGGCGAGGTCGGTGAGCCAGTGGAGCTGCTTCTCGCGGGCGAGGCGGCCGACGTAGCCGACGAGGAGTTCCCGGTCGGGGGTGAGGGCGTCGTGGAGGGTCTGGTCGCGGTAGCGGGGGTGGAAGCGTTCGGTGTCGACGCCGTGCGGGAGGACGGCGAGGCCGCCGATGCCTTGGGCGGCGAGGGCTTTGGCGGTGCATTCGGAGAGGGCGAGGTTGACGCGGGCGCGGGAGTGGATGGAGCGCAGGCGGTGCCAGACGAGCTGCTCGAAGGCGGTGAGGTGGTAGGCGCGGGTGTAGGCGGGCAGGTCGGTCTGCCAGACGGCGACGGTGGGGATGCCTCGGCGTTCGGCCCAGGCGGCGGCGCGGGCGGTGTACCCGAAGGGGCTGGCGAGGTGGACGACGTCGGGGCGGTGGGCGTCGAGGGCGTCGTCGAGGGCGCGGGTGGCGAGTCCGGCGCGGAAGTGCTTGTAGGCGGGGATCTGGATGGAGGGCACGTGGACGACGGGCCAGTCGAAGGAGGGGCGGGGTCCGGGCCCGGGGGCGGGGGCGATGACGACCGGTTCGATGCCGCGGGCGGCGAGGTGGGCGGCGGCCCGGGCCACGGAGCGGGCGACGCCGTTGACCTGGGGCGGGAATGACTCGGTGACCAGTGCGACTCTCATGGACAGAGCGTAGGGGGGCGGGTGGGCGGGTGGGGGAACCCGACATGGCCCGGGACTGAACCGCAGCCGATATTCCGGGCCGGGCGGGTGCGGCGGGGTGCCCGGGCCGGTGGCGGGGCAGGGCGGCGGGTGGTGGTGGGGCGGTGGGGTTCCGGGGGTGCGGGGCGGGCGTGGGCGACTTCGATGCGGGGTGGTGTCGTACCCGCGGGGTACGTATTGGAGGATGCAGCAACCGGCTGGCCCAGGGCCGGCCCGCGGGTGCCGTTCGCCAGGACGGTGTCCGCCGCAACCTTGTGAAGGAGCCCCCGATGTCACTGTCGAGTGCCGACATCGCTCATCTCGAAGCGGTGCTGGCGCAAGGAAAGAAGCCGAAGGTGGTGTTCACCGACGCCGCCGGGCAGGTCGCCGGGCGCGCCGGGAAGGTCGTCGCCCTCGATCCGGCCGGGGTGGACGACTTCGTCCATGTCGCGTTCGGGTCCGACGAGCTGTCGTTCTCCGCCGCCGAACTGCGCCTGCCCGCGCCCGGTGAGGGCGCGCGGCGCGCGCCGCGCCAGCGTGCGAGCGAGCCCAGTGAGCCGGTCGCGCCTTCGGGTCCGGGCCTGCTCCCGGAGGAGCCCGCGCCGAAACCGAAACCTGCTGTGAGTGAGAGGAAACCCGTGACCGCACCTGAGGTGTCTCAGCCCGCCGTCGCCGCTGAGGCTGCGGCGGCCCCGAAGAAGAAGGTCGCCCGGCCGCGCGCCGCCGCGGCGAAGCACCCGGAGCTCTCGATCACGTTGACCTATGAGGACGGCGAGTGGTCGGTCGCGGCCACGCGCGGCGCCCGCACGGTCGTCAAGGGCGCCAAGGTCGCGCACTCGAACGCGCTGGCGATGTGCCAGGCGGCGGGTTCGGACGAGGTCGCCGAGGTCGTTGACGAGGTGGTCGAGAAGATCCGCTCCGAGGCCGCCGAGGAGGCGTCGCGGCTGCGCCGCCAGCTGGAGGAGGCCGAGGCGCGCCTCGCCGAATTGAAGTAGCGCAAGCGAAGACGGAATGCCGACGGGCCCGGTGCGATGGTGCACCGGGCCCGGCTGTGTGCGCGTGAAGGGTTCCGTGGCGGTCTTCGGGGGCTCGTCGCTGCCGGGGTATGCGGGGCCGGTCCCCCGCCGTGCGGCGAGGTGTGCGGTGGGGTGCGGCTGTCGTGGCGGTGTTCCGGGAGGTCCGGGATGCGGCCTTCGCGGTCATCGGGGCCGGCGGTCGACGGTGCTCGACAGTGGTCGACGGTGGTCGGGGGTGTGCTCGGAACGGGCTTCGCCGCGTAGGGCATGCCCCTTCCCACCCGCATCCGCCTCCGACCAACCGAAAAGGACCACCCTCCCACACGGGTCCGACACTCGAGCGTTATCACAGGTCAGGGCTGATGTTCGGGTGGTTCGGTCGCGGGCGCCGAAGATTCTGCCGATGCGTCTGGGGCTGGAGGCCGCCGGGAAGCCGCGGGCGCCGGAGGGGCCGATGCGTCCGATGTGGGGGGTTCCCCCGGGTGGTTCAGTCTCTGGCGTGCTTGATGTAGATCATGACCGCTTCGCGGGTGGTCTTGACGCCTAGGGACTGGCGGGCGGCGGCGATGCGCCGGTTGGCGGTGCGCAGGGACACGAACTCGGCTTCGGCGGCGGCGGCGATCGTCGACCCGGCCGCCAGGCGCCCCAGCAGGGCCCGCTGCTCGGCGTCGAGGTCGAGGCCGTCGGCGGCTTCGGCCTTCCCGGGGGTGAGCCCGAGGGGCCCGATGCGGCGCAGGTCCGCCGCGAGGCTCAGGGCCAGGGCCCCGGTCGCCACCGCGACGATCCCGGCCCCGCGGGCGGCGGCGAGGACCGCTTGCGAGGCGGTGTGGTCGTCGCCGACCTGCCCGTGGCACACCAGGTGCCGCTCGGCCAGGTCCCAGGCCGGTTCGAGGAGGGCGAACCCGCGGTGCGCCGCCCAGCCCGCGGCCGCGCAGCGGCGCACGATCGCGTCCGCGTCGCCGGACGCGCCGACCACGTGCAGCGGCACCTGCTCGCCCATCACGCCTCACCGCCGTCGGCGGCCGTGAGGATCACGGCCGCCTCGGTGCGGGTCTTCGCGCCGAGTTTGCGCATGCCCGAACGGATGTGGGTCTCCACGGTCTCGGCGGTGATGCCGAGGATCTCGGCGATCCGCCGCGACGGGTGCCCGGAGGCGACGTGGCGCAGCACCTCGCTCTCGCGGTCGGTCAGTCCCCCGCCGCCGCGCGCCGAGCGGCGGTCGCGGCGCACGTCGTGCTTGCGCAGGCCCCGGCGGGCGCGCCCGGCCAGGACGATCAGGCCGTGCTCGTCGGCGATCCGCTCCGCCGCTTCCAAGGCCGTGACGGCCGCCTTCGCGTCCCCGGCGTGCGCGGCCAGCGCCAGGAGGCAGCGGACCTGCTCGCGGGCGGCCAGGCCGTCCCAGGCGGTCGCGGCCTGCGCGAACGGGCCGGGCGCGGCCTTGTCCCACGCCGAGAGGGTCGAGGCGACCGGGACGGGCCACGGCGTCATTTCGGCGGCGACCGGTTCGGTGCCGGTGTCGTAGGCGATCCACCGGCCGGTGATGTGCGCGAGTCCGCCGACCAGGCCCGGTCGTGCTTCGGGCGCTTCGGGTCCGGGCTGGCCGTCGAGCCAGGCGGTCTCGTGCTCGAGCCAGGAGACGAGCCCTTCGAGGGCGGCCGGGGCGTCTTTGAGGCGCGCCAGGCGGGCGCGGGCGGCGCCGAGGGCGCCGGTGTCGGCCTCGGCGAGGGCGATCGCGGCGTCGATGAGGGTGTCCGCGACCGCCGGCAGGGCGTGGTCGGCCAGGGACTGGGCGGCGGCGATGACGTTGTCCAGGCCGGTGCCGGACAGGACCAGGCACCAGGCGGCGGCGGCGAGGAACCGGGTCTGCCACGAGTAGGCGCCCGCGGCCCCGGCCCGGTCGGCCGCCTCGTGGGCGACCGCTTCGGCCTCGACCAGGCGGGCGGCGTCGGCGAGGGCGATCACCCGCGACCAGGCGCACCAGAACGCGGTCGTCGCGTCCCCGGCGTCGCGCGCGAGCGCTTCGGCGAACGCCAGCGCGTCCGGGTCGTCCCCGGCGAGGGCGGCGGCCAGGCCCGGGTGGGCGAGGTCGGGGTGGGCCTCGCGCAGGGCCTCGGCGAGGGCGGCCTTCTCCGAGGGCGGGGCGCACAGGAGCCGCAGCTGGTCGGTCTCGGGTCCGGCGGGGGCGTGCGCGAGGGCCGCGCGGGCCTGCGCTGATTCGCCGAGGGCCAGGAGGGCCCAGGCGCGCGCCAGGGCGGTCTCGCCGTCGTTCGCGGCGTGGTCGAGGGCGGTGTTGCCGTTGGCGGCGCTGTCGAGGACGGCCAGGGCCGCGCGGGTGCGGCCGGCCGCGAGTGCGGCGCGGGCGGCGGGGACGGCGTGGGACGGGTCCAGGTCGGCGGCCAGCAGGAGCGCTTCGGCGCGGGCCTGGGGACCGGCGGTCTCGGCCGCGGCGAGGGCGGTGGCGAGGGCGCGGTCGGGGAGGCCGGCGGCGTGGGCGTGCCGGGCCGATTCGACGCCCATGGTGGCGTCGGCGAGGTGCTCGTGCATCTGCAGGCGGGCCTCGTGGTCGAGGATGCCGGCGGCGACCTCGGCCATCCACGGGCTGGCCGCGCGCAGGTGGACGCCGTCGGGGACGGCCAGGCCGGCCTCTTGGAGGACGGCGGCGCCGTCGCCGAGCAGGCTCGGGTGCGCCGGGCGGCCCAGCAGTCCCAGGGCGGCGAGCGCGGTGCGGCCGGCGCGGGGCAGGTCGGCGATCGCGGCCGCCGCGGCGGCGGCGGGGTCGCCGGGGTTCTCCAGGTCCAGGTCGGTCTCGCCCGCGTCCAGGTGCGCGGCGCGTTTGGCGAGCGCGGTCAGGGCGAGCGGGTTGCCGCCGGCGCGGACGGTGAGGGCCGCGGCGCGGGCGGGCGGCAGTGCGGGTGCGGCCTCGGCGACGAGGCGGGCGGCTTCGGCGTCGGTCAGGTCGGGGACGGGGATGACGGTGGCGCCTGCGAGCAGTCGCGCGAGCGCGGCCTCGGTGAGGCGGTTGGGGGTGCGCAGGGCGGCGGCGACGGGGAGGCGCTCGGCGAGGACGGGGAGGACGGCGAGGGTCGCGGCGTCGCACCACTGGAGGTCGTCGATGACGAGCAGGCCCCCGCGGGTGCGGGAGTACACGGCCTCGGCCAGCAGCGGGAGGTCGTCGGCGGGCATGCGCGCCCGCGTGGCCCGTTCCAGGGCGAGCGCGGGGGCGCCGGAGAGCATGGCGAGGCCGCCGCCGGCGTGCACGGGGCGTTTGGAGGCCTGGGCGAGCCGCTCGAGCAGGCGGGTGCGGCCGCAGCCGGGCGGGCCGGTGACGACCACCAGGCCCGGGCCGGCCAGCGCCGCGGCCATGGCGTGGAGCGCTTCGTCGCGGTCGCCGCGGCCGGGGTCGGCGGGCACGGTGTCGACGCGTGGTCGGGCCAGACCGGGGGTGGGCGGCGGGGCGGCCAAAAGAGGGCTCCTTACGCTGTGGCACGAATGGGGGAGGCGGCCGGGCGGCTGCGGTTTGTATCGTCGTCCTTGTCGACGGAGCGCCGACGCCTCTCATGATATTGCGGAACCTTCGATGCCGCAGACCGGCGTCGGCGGCGAGGTGCCAAGTGAACGATGAGAGGGCGGACGCAGGAGCATGGTGGCAGGGCAACTCACCACGAGTGTGGCGGGCATGTGCGAAGAGCTGGCCGGCAAGGTCAGCAGCGCGTCTCGTCCCGTGGTCGAGGAGGTGGCCTCCAGGCTCGGTCAGCCGTTGCGCGTCGCGGTCGCCGGGCGGTTGAAGGCAGGAAAGTCGACACTGGTCAACGCGTTGATCGGGCGCCGGGTGGCGCCGACGGCGGCCGGCGAGTGCACGCGGGTGGTGACCCAGTTCCGGTACGGCCCGGCCGACCGGGTGGATGTGGTGGCGCGCAACGGGACCAAGCACGCGGTGCCCCTGGACGCGAACGGGATGATCCCGACCACGCTGCCGATCCCGGCCGACGAGGCCGCGATGATCGACGTGCAGCTGTCCTCGGACCGGTTGCGGGACTTGACGGTGGTGGACACGCCGGGTCTGCAGTCGGTCAACACCGACATCTCGGATGCGGCGCGCGAGATGCTGTTCGCCGCGCCGATCGCCGACGACGTCGACGACGACTCCCGCGCCGCGGTCGAGTCCGCCGAGGCGATCATCTACGTGTTCACGCAGCAGGTCCGCGCCGACGACGTCGAAGCGCTGCAGGCGTTCGCGAAGGCCTCGCAGCAGCTGTCGTCCTCCCCCATGAACGCGTTGGGCCTGTACAACAAGGCCGACAAGCTCGCGCCGGGCCCGGGCCAGGACCCGTGGCCGGTCGCCGGTCCGATCGCCGGGGACCAGGCCGCGGTGCTGCGCCGCTCGGTGTGCGACGTGGTCCCGGTGGTGGGGCTGCTGGCCGAGACCGCCGAAGCGGGCCTGCTGACCGCCGCCGACTGCGAGGCGCTGCGAACCCTCGCCGGGCTGGACGAGGACAAGCGGGCGCTGATGCTCGCCTCGGCGGGCCTGTTCCTGTCGACCGAGGGCCCGGTGGACCGCAACCAGCGCCAGCGCCTGCTGGAGCGGCTCGACCTGTACGGCATCCACTTCGCGATCGCGCATCTGGGCGCGAACCCGCACTTGGCGACCGGCGAGCTGGTGCGGCTGCTGTTCGCGGCGTCGGGGTTCCCGCGGCTGCGCACGACGCTGCACCAGATCTTCGGGGTCCGCGCCGACGTGATCAAGGCCGGTTGGGCGCTGGCCCGGTTGGACGCCGCCGCGGCGTCCGGGCCGGCCGCCGACCGCGACCTGCTGCGGGGCGCGGTCGAGTCGATCGTCGCCCGCCCCGAGTACCACCGGCTGCCGCTGCTTGAGGCCGCCGCTCAGGTCACCACCGGGCAGGTCGCCCTGCCCGAGGCCATGGAGGCCGAGGTCGCGCGTCTGGCGCTGACCGACGACGCGAGCGTCGTCCTCGGCCTGCCCGGTGAGGCGCGCCCGCAGCTGCGGCGCGCCGCCATCGAGGCCGCCGCGCGCTGGCGGGCGTTCGCCAACGGCGGCGCGACGCCGTCCCAGGCGCGGGTGGCGAACGTGGTGCATCGTGGTTTCCATCTACTCGCCCAGCGGCTCGGATGAGCCCCGGAACTCGGCCCCAGCGCGGGACGCCTGCACGACCTAAGGAGAGCATTGTGACGAATCGACTCGGCGGACCGCTGGTGGGAGCCCTCGTGGGCTTCGCCGCCGCCGCCCTTGGCGCGGTGTTCCTCACCGGCGGGTTCGATCCGGTGACTTTGGCCGTAGGGGCCGGGTCGGTGCTCGTCGCCGCGATCGTGGCCGTCCTCACCGGACGGTCGATCGCGTCCGCTCCGGCCGGCCCGGGTCCGGTCTCGCCGCCGGCGCCGCCGGTCTCCGGTGCGCCGTTCGCGCCCGCCCCCTCGGGTCCGATCCCGGTGCAGCAGCTGCAGGGGCCCGCCCAGGCCGCCCAGGCCATGTCGGACCGCAACGCGCTGGTCGAGGCGTGCATCTGGATGCGCGACCGCGCCACCTCCCCCGCGCTCGCCCAGCACTTGGACGGCGCGTTCGCGAAGGTCGGCGTGGCCCAGGTCGACGCGACCGGGCAGCGGTTCGACCCGTCGGTGCACGAGGCCGGCGGCACGATCGCCGCCGGGTCCCCGGCCGAGGACGGCATCATCGCCCGCACCGAGCAGATCGGGTACACCGACCGCGGCCGCCTCCTGCGCCACCCCATCGTCACCGTCTACCGCGGCCAGGTGCGGGCATGACCGACACCGCCACCCCGCCGCCACCGGCCGCGAAGCCGGCCCCGGCGAAGAAGGCCGCCGCCCCCGCCAAGCCGAACCCGGCCCAGCAGATCCACAAGCTGTGCGTGCGCGCGGCCAAGGCCGGCAACGCGAGTCTGCGGACCGTGGACGCCAAGGCCGCGGCCGAAGTGGACGAGGTGTCGCGCTGGCAGCCTGACAAGCCGGTCGCCGTCGTCGTCGGTGAGACCAAGCGCGGCAAGTCGTCGCTGGTGAACGCCCTCCTCGGCATGCCCGGCCTGTCTCCTGTGGACGCCCAGGTGGCGACCACGGCGTACCTGGAGTTCGCGTGGGCCGAGCAGGCGTCGGTGCGCGCCTGGCAGCCGGGCGCGGCCGACCCGATGCTCCTGGGCGTGGGCGACCTGCGCAACTGGGCCACCCGGCTGGGCACGATGCCCCCGGGCATGGTGCCGCCGCGGCGCATGCTCGTGGGCCACCCGTCGGCGCTGCTCAAGCACATGTCCGTGGTGGACACGCCCGGCACGGGCGGGCTCGACCCCGACCACGCGCAGATCGCGCTCGAAGCGGTCGGCCGGGCCACGTGCCTGATCATGGTCACCGACGCGTCCTCGCCGATGGCCAAGACCGAGCTGGACTTCCTGACCGAGGCCTCCAAGCGCGTCAACTTCGTGGTGTTCGCCCTGACCAAGACCGACACCTACCCCGGGTGGCGCACGGTCATGGAGGAGAACCGGTCGCTCATCGAGGCGCACGCCCCGCGCTTCCGCAACGCCCCGCACTACCCGGTGTCGGCGATGCTCGCCGAGCACGCCCTCAACTCGCAGGGCCCCACCCGCCAGGCCCTGGCCAAGGAGTCCGGGATCGGGAAGATGCAGCGGGCCCTGGTCAAGGTCGCCACCGCCGGCAAGGCGCTCGTGGCGGCGAACGTGGTGCGCGCGGTGCGCACCGAGTTCCAGCGGCTGTCGGTCTCGGCGGCGGCCGACATGAAGGCCTACGACCCCGACCCTGAGGCGGCCAACCGGCTCAAGGAGGAGAAGAAGCAGGCCCTCGCGCTGCGGCGCACCGAGACGAAGAAGGCGAACCTCGCGCTCCGCGTGGAGACCCAGCGGGCCAAGATCGAGGTCCAGGGCCGCCTGCGCACCCACCTGCAGGAGCTCGAGGAGGCGCTGCTCGACGAGGTCGAGAAGGCCAACAAGGCCACGCTCGAATCCCTGCCTGAGCGCGTGGACATCGCCCTGCAGGGCATCGCCGCCCGGCTCTCGGGCGAACTGCACCAGCGGTTCGTGCTCCTGGCCGAGCGCGTGCTGCGGCAGGTGTTCAACGACGACGAGCTGCGCCAGGCCACCAACTCGATCTCCGCCGGGCTGCGCACGGCCGCCTCCGGGCGGGCCCGCCGCGGCGACAATTCCGACGGCGCGCTCCTCGTGGCGTCCTCGGCGGGTGTCGCGATGATGGCCGGACGCGCGGTCACCATGGGCGCCGGTGCGATCGGCCTCGGCGCCGTCGCCGGGATCGGGGCGATCGCCCTGACCGCCTCCGGTGTCGGCATCGGCATCGCCGCCGCCGGGTATCTGCTCTACCGCCGCAAGATCCAAGGCAACCGCGCCGCCGCGAAGCAGTGGATCCAGCGGGTCATCGCCGAGGCCCGGGCCAATCTCAACGAGGAGATCAGCTTCCGGTTCACCGAGGTCGAGTTCGTGTTCAACTCCACCCTGGACGACGCCCTCGAGCGCCGCGCCGCCGAGTTCGACGCGCGGATCTCGGCCGCCGAGAACGCCCAGAAGGCCGACCAGGCCGCCCGGGCGAAGAAGCAGGCGGCGCTCAAGCAGCGCCGCGACTCCATGGCCGCCAAGGTCAAACAGCTCGACGAGGTGCTGGCCAAGGCCCGCACCCTCGTCCCAGGCGAGGAGGATGCGTGATGGATGAGTTCGACGCCTTCGAGCCCGAAGGCAACGCGGACTTCGACGCCGACGGCCTCGACGACGACGCGGACGCCCCCGCATTGGACGAGTTCGACGACGGGGAGGTTCCCGGCGACGAGGACCTCGACGCGTTCGCGTTCGAAGGGGCCGACACCGACTTCGAGAGCGACGACGCGCTCGAAGAGGACTTCACCGTCGACGCCGAATACGACGACGAGGCCGAGGACGAGCCCGCCGGCGACGAGACGGCCTACGCCGCGACGTACGAGGACATGCTCGTCGACGAGGCCGACAACCCGCCGAGCTTCCCGCCCGAGCTGGACCTGGACGTCCCCGAGCCGGTCGACGGCTACCCGTGGGTCGACCTGGACGTGCTCGGCTCGGCCGAGTCCGAGCCGTGGGTGAACTCCGGCAGCTCGGTCGAGGCCTCCGAGTACGCGATCGCCGACGTCGACGACCCCGCCGCGACCGCACTCGCCCGGTTCTGGCAGGGCTGACCGGCTGCACGCGCGGGCCGGCCCCGGCACGCCGCCCGCCGCAGCGGTCACCGCGCCTCGACGGCGCTCGCGAGCCGATGCGCTCGCCACGGGTCGCACGGGACCGGCACGGCACTGTGGGACTGGCTTCCGCAATGGCGGCCGATGCGAGTGCGCACTGTCCGATGTCGCCTCCGTTGGACTCGGCGGCAATGGGGCGCCGAATGGGACGCCGGCCCCGGCGAGCGCACGTTCGGCTTCAAAGACATTGACGCGTAAGGGATGCGGCGTGCGAACGGAGTGCGGGCAGTCCCACTCGGCGGAGCAATGTGACTCCACTGTGTCACTGCGGTCCTCGCGCGCGGCACCGAATGAGACGCATCCGTATGAAAATGTCTGACCTGGCGACACCCGAAGCGGCAATACGGCGGTAGATTGACTCCATTACCGTCGAGACCGACGCCCGCCTCCCCTCTCGGGCACCGGCCCGTCCCCGCACGAACGACCGGGAGCCGCGTGGTGAACGAACCAGACCACTACCGCGTCCTCGGGGTGAGCCCGCAGGCCCCGAAGGCCGACATCCAAGCCGCCTACCGCCGCCGCCTGCGCGAGACCCACCCCGACCGCGGCGGCGACGAAGACGAGTTCCACCTCGTCCAAGGCGCCTGGGAGACCCTCTCCCACCCGGGGCTGCGCCGCGAATACGACCTGCTGCGCTTCGGCCGCCGCGCCGCCCGCCGCTACGGCAAGGCCGCCGCCAAGCCCACCCACCGCAAAGTCCGCGGCTGGAACGTCGCTCCCGCACCGCAGTCGGCCGCGCAGGGCTTCCCCACCGAAGGCGCCCTCGTCGCCGTCCCCTGGCACGCCCGCCTGCGCCTCACCAGGCCCGTGCACCGTCCCTCCAGCTGGGCCGCGGCCGCGTTCACGGCGGCCGTCACCGCCGTATGGGCCTTCTGCGGACTCGGCTACCTCGGGCAGGCGTTCGCCGCCGACGGCTGGCTGTTCCTCGCCCTCGCCATCCCCGTCACGATCGCCATCGCCATCATCGTGCTCGTCCAGACCAGCCGGGCGCTCCGGCGCCGGCCCGACACCGCGCCGAACCCGCCCACCGGGCGCCTGGTCATCGCGTTCCTGTTCGCCACCGCCGTCATCTGGCTCGCCGGGCTCTCCACGCCCTGGGGCTGGGCCCTGGGCCTGTACGTGCTCACCGGCACCGCCTTGGCGTGGACGGTGAAGCGCCTGCGGTACACGCTCGCACTGCGCCGCTCCGTGGGCGGGGCGCTGCGCCAGTTCAACGCGTTCGGGCCCGTCGGCACCCGCCCCAAGGCCGACCGGTCCACCGGGAAGCTCCTGCGGGAGGTCCTCACCAACCTGCCCGCGGCCCGGCTGTTCGTGGCGCTGCCGGTGGACACGGAGACGCGCGTGCCGCACGCGATCGTCTGCGGCGACCGGATCGCCCTCTTGTGCGCGCCGGTCGGACGCGACAGCGCCGATGTGGACTCGGTCAACCTCGCCGAAGCCGTCAAGGCCCTCGACGCGGCGCTGCCGGACGCGAACGTGCAGGGCTGGGTGCTGTGGCCGACCCTCCCCGAGACCGCCCGCGCAGGCGAGACCGCGGCCGTCCACGACGTCGCCGTGGGCCAGGCCGCCACCGACATCGGACTGTGGCTCGCCGCCGCCGGCTCCGTCTACGACCTGCCGGTGCTCCAGTCGCTGCGCATGCGCCTCGCCGCGATCCCGACCCCGCGCACCGGCGACCGGACGCCCGCCGTGCGCACCTAGGACCGGCACTCCGGGTTGATCGCCGCAACCGCCCAGACTCGCTCTGCCGCACGGTAACCGCACGCTCCGTGAGCAATCGCACCCTCCACACCGGCGAGTTCCGCCAGTACAGTGCAGGCTGTGAACGCCACCGACCGAGCCGACGACGCCAGCGGGCGCACCGCCCGAAGCGCCGACGGACCCGCCGTGTACGGCGCCGTCGGGCCCGTCGATGACCGTGCCGGCGCGAACGGCCCGGTGCGGACCGCCGCCTCGCCAGCGCGCCGCGCCGACCCGGCCGCCGCCGAGCGCGCGGACGCGGCGGAAGCCGCAGGCTCGCCCGGGGCCGCGCGCACTGCGGCGACTGTCGGCATCGGCCCGGACCTCGCCCGACGCGCGGACGCGATCGTCGCCGAACGGCTCAGGGCCGCCGCCGCCGTCGAGTCGCTGCCGGGCCCGGCGACCGGGGCCACCGCGGTGGAGATCGCCGCGTCGCTCAGCGCCGGATCGCCGCACGCCGAGCGGTTTACCGCCGAGATCGCCGCCGCCGTGCGCGGCACCGCGCTCGCGCTCGAAGCGGCACGGCCGCACCCGACCGACTTGTGGGCCGCCGCCGGCGCGGCGCACCCGGACCCGTCGGTGTGGTTCGAGCAGGCGGTCCTGCTCGGGCATCCCACCCACCCGCTCGCCCGCTCGCGCGGCGAGCTCACCGACGACGAGATCCGCTCCTACGCACCCGAGCACCGGGCCAGGTTCGCGCTCGGTGAGTACGCTTTCGACACGGTCCGGCGCAACGGCGCGGACCTGCGGCGACACCGGCCTGCCGAGGGATCCGAAGCGCCCGGTGTGCCCGTGCACCCATGGCAGGCACGCAGATGCGGACTCGACGCCCCGGTCCGCGTCCATGCAGGCGCCGCGCCGCTGATGAGCCTGCGGACCGTCTCGCTCGGCGACACGCACCTCAAGACCGCCGTCGACCTTCAGCTGACCTCTGCCGTCCGGCACGTCTCGCCCGCCTCCATGCACAACGGCCCGAGGATCGCGCAGCTGCTGGCCCCGGAAGCCCGCCGCTGCGGCATCACGCTCGTGCCCGAAGCCGCCGTCAGCGCGGTGACCGCCGACGGCGAGCGCGACCGGCGGCTGGCCGCGATCGTGCGCCCCGCCCCGCACACGCTCGGCCACCCCCGCGCGGTCCCGATCGCGGCCCTCGCGGAGCCGTGCCCGTCCGACGGCCGCCCGATCGCCGTCGCCTTGACCGGGAACGACCCGGAGGCCTGGTGGGCCGAGTTCGCGCGCGTCGCGCTGGCGCCACTGCGACTGTTCGCCGCGACCGGCGTCGCCCTCGAAGCGCACGGGCAGAACACGCTCGCGTCCTTCACCGGGGACCGACCGGTCAGCCTGGTCTACCGGGACTTCGGCGGCGTCCGGGTCCCCGCGCAAGACCGGTGGGCGGAGGTCCGAGGCGACCTCGTCCAGGCCGATCCCGAAGCGCGCCTGACGAAACTCCTCGCGGCGCTCTTCCCCACGACGCTCACCGCGATCGTCGCGGCGCTCGCCGCATGGTCCGACACCGATCCGGGGAAATGGTGGTCCACGGTCGCCGGCGCGATCCGCGACCTCGACCTCGACCCGTGGATCGCCGACGCGGTCCTGCGACGCCCGTGGCCGATCAAAGCCACCACCGCGATGCGCCTGGCCGCCAAGCCGACCCAGGACATCTGGGCGCGCGTCGAGAACCCCGTGGCGGCGGCGTGAACCTCGCCTCGCAGATCAAGGCCGCCGCATGGCGCGAGAACCTGGGCGGCTTCCGCGACCGGCCCCGGCCCGAAGGCGCCCGCGAGCGCGCCTTCAACCAGCTCGAGGTCACCGGCCCCGACGAGGACCCGGTGCAGACCCTCCAGGCGATCATCGGCGCGGCCGTGCCCGAGCACCTGGCGGCCGAGCTGCACTCGGCGCACGCGGGCCTCGCGCAGGCCAGGTCCAGGGCCGAGCGGCGCAACCGCCACCTCGCGGCACTGGCGGCGCGGGCCGGGGCCGGGACCCTCGCCGAGCTCGTCGCCGCCTGCGGGCGGGACGTGCACACCACGGCGCGGCTGCTGGAGACCCTCGCGACCGAAGGGCACCAACTGCACCCGTGCGCGCGCACCCGCCTGGGCTGGGACCGCCGCGACCGCGAGCGGTACGACCTGGAGGCGACCCGCCCGGTCCACCTCCGCCTCGTCGCCGACCGCGCCGGCGTCCTGGAGCGGTCCGGCGGCGACTTCCGCGACCACCCGATGCTGCGCGGGCTCGACCTGCCCGACCCGGTGCTGCCGGTCCACCCGTGGCAGCTGGAGCACCGGGTGCTGCCCGGGTACCGGGACCTGTTCGCCTCCGGGCGGCTCGAGGTCATGGAGGCGACCGTCCCGGCCTGGCCGACCGCCGCGATCCGCACCCTTGCCGGGCACGGCGCCCCCGGGTTCCTGAAACTGGCCCTGGGCATCCACGTCACCTCCACCCGGCGCGACATCTCCCCCGCGACCGCGCTCCTGGGCCCGCGCCTGTCCGCGCTGCTGCTGGCGATCAACCGCATCAGCCACAACGGGCTCGAATCCGAGCACCGCATCCTCGCCGACACCGCGGGCGCGTGGCTGCCGGGGTCGCGGGAGCTCACCGCGCTGGCCCGGTCCCCGCTCACCTCGACCGAGCCGGGCGACCTCGTGTACGTGCCGGCGACGGCGCTCACCGCGACCTCGCCGGTGACCGGTCTGAGCCTCGCCGCCGAGTACGCCCGCTGGTCCGGCGACCCCGACGCGTGGCTGCGCAGGTACACGCGGCTGTTCGCCCACCCGGTGCTCACCAAGGCCGAGGCCGGCATCGGCCTGGAGGCGCACCTGCAGAACAGCATCATCGCGATGCGCGGCCCCGACCCGGTCTTCCCCGTCTCCCGCGACCTCGGCGGCGCCCGCATCCACCTGCCGACGCTCCCGTGGGACCTCGAACTGCCGCCCGACAGCCCGGTGAACGCCGCGAGCATGGGCCAAGTCCGGTCCAAAGTGGCCTACACGCTGTTCCAGAACCACTTCGCGGCCCTCGTCGCCGTCCTCGAACGCGACCTCGGCCTGGACGGGACCGCGTTCTGGGCCGAGCTCGCCGACGAACTCGGCGACCGCCTCTCGGGCGAGGCACGCGAGGCCTACCTCGCGCCGCAGCAGGCCACCAAGGCCCTGCTGACCATGCGCCTGCACCCCGGCGGGGAGATCGAGGCCCCCGTGGACAACCCGCTCGCCACCGCCCGCGTCCACGCCCACCCGACGCTCGACCGGCACGTCCGGGCCCTGGCCTCGCCCGCCAGCGCGTGGATCTACGACCCGGCCGGGGTCAGCGCGTACCTGGACTCGGTGCGGGAGACGCTGGGGCACACGGTGCTGTACGCGATGAAGGCCTGCGCGAACCCGGCGGTGCTGGCCGCCGCGGCGGCCGCCGCGGACGGGGTCGAGTGCGCCTCCGGCGGGGAGCTGGCCGCGGCGCGGGCCGCGGGTGCGCAGCGGCTGGCGTTCTCGGGGCCGGCGAAGACCCCGGCGGATCTGGCCGCGGCGGCGGCGTGCGCGGTGCCGCTGTGGATGCACGCCGAGAGCGTGCGCGAGCTCGAGGGGCTGGCGGCGGCCGGGTTCGCCGGGCCGGTCGCACTGCGGGTGAACCGGGGGCGGGCGCTGCCGGGGACGCATCAGATGACGGGGGTGCCCACGCCGTTCGGGATCGACGAGGCGCAGGTGCCGGCGGCGCTCGAGCGGGCGCTGGGCCTGGGCCTGGACGTGGCGGGGTTCCATCTGCACGCGGTGTCGAACTGCCTTGAGGCCGAGGCGTACGCGTGGCATGTGCGCGATGCGCTGGCGTGGTCGCAGGCGGCGTCCCGGGGCCGGTTCGCGCTGCGGTACGTGAACGTTGGCGGGGGGCTCGGGGCCGACCCGCGCGGGGCGCGGATCGATCTGGGCGCGCTGGCGGCGGGTTTGCGCGGGTTGGATGCGGGCGGGGCGGAGCTGGTGTTCGAGCCGGGCCGGTACGCGGCGGCGCCGGCGGGCTGGTACGTGGCCGAGGTCCTGGATCTGAAGACGGTGCGGGGGCAGGCGTTCGCGGTGGTGCGGGGTGGGACGCATCATTTCCGGCTGCCGGCGGCGTGGGGGTACTCGCATCCCTTCGCGGTGGTGCCGGGTCCGCGCACGGGCCCGGTGTGGTCCGATGTGGAGGTGCGGGTGTGCGGTGAGCTGTGCACGCCGCGGGATGTGCTCAACGGCGGCCAGTTCGTGTCGTCGCTGGCCGTCGGGGATCGCCTGGTGTTCGCCAATGCCGGTGCGTACGGGTGGGAGATCTCGCATGACCGGTTCCTGGGGCACCCGGGGCCCGAGCAGGTCGTCATCGGCTGATCGGCGGATCCGCGCACCGGCGGGGTGCGTCTACGATGAAGGGCCCGAAGCCGACGCGTCGTCCGTCCCGACGGCGCGAGCGACCGCCTCGATCCCTCGCTGAGGAGTCCGTATGCCCAATCGGCGCCATGCCCGGCGGACGCACCGCGATGCCGTGAAGCTGGCGGCTGCGGGGAACCATCAAGGCGCCCTTGCGGTCTACGCGCATGCGGTGGGCGAGTTCCGCGGCTGCCTGGCCGTGCACCCGGAGGACCGGGGCACGCGCAGCGACTTCGCGGAGCTTCTGGCGGACCTGGCGGCGTCGCATTCGGCGGTGGGCGAGGTCGCGCAGGCGTATGCGGCGCAGCGGGAGCGGGTGTCGATCACCGCGGGCCTGGAGGCCGGTCCGGTGGAGCGGGCCGCGGCGCGCCTGGACCTGGCCGAGGCCGCGGTCGGCGCCGGCCGGCTCTTGACGGCGGCGACGGAGGCGGACGCGGCGCTGGGGCTGCTCGACGACGTGGACCCGGCCGATCCGGTGAGTCCGGGGTTCACGATCCTGGCCGATGCGATCGCCAGGGCCGCGCGGGTGTTCGCCCGCGCGGCGGACCCGGACCTGGCCGTGGGGGCGGCCGATCAGGCGACCCGGATGCTCATCGCGGCCCGCCAGGCCGCCCCGGGCGGGTTCGGCGCCGAGGGGATCGGCCTGGACGGTACGGCGGGGCTGCTGCGCGACAGCCTGCGGTTGGCGGCGGCGCTGCATGCGGCGGCCGGGCGGCCGGCGCACGCGAAGGGCGCGGCGGATCTGCTCAAGCGGCATTTCCCGGGTGTGGAGCCGCCGTCGGCGCCGATCCCGTTGACGCTGCGCGCGGCCTTGGAGACGGCGATGCGCATGGGCGCGTTCCTGGACCCGCGCCTGATCGAGCGCCTGTGCCCCGATCCGGCCGGACGGGACGCCCCGGCGACGATCAGCGCCCGCTGCGACCCCGGGCTCGCGGCGGTGGCGCTGCATACGGTCGAGCCGGCGGTCGACGTGCTCGCCCCGACGCACCCGAATCTGGCGTGGCGCATCGCCACCGAGGTCCACTACCTGCTCACCGCCGCGGACCGGCTCGGGGAGCGGAACCTGCACCTGAACTTCCGCGACCACGGCCCGGCGTGGCTGGCGATGCTCATGGCGCTCACGGCCACCGGGAAGCAGGGGCCGATCCTCCACGACCTCGCGGCGGCGCTGGCGGAGTTGTGCGACCGGTTGCGCACGCGTCATGCGGCGGCCGAGCACGAGCCGCTGGTGCTGGCGGCGAACCGGTTCATCGCGGCCCACGGCGAGGGGCCGCGGTTAGCGGTCGGCGCCGAACCAGCCGGGTGTGTCGAGCTGGAAGAGCTCGCCGGGGGTGAGGGTGCGCAGGTCGGCGTGGAGTGCGGCGAGCCGGTCCTCGCCGATGGCTTCGGCCCAGCGGGTCTGGATGGTCTCGAAGAGGCGGGCGGAGCGGTCGAGGACCTCGACGCCTTTGCCGGTGAGGCGCACGATCTTGCGGCGGGCGTCGCGGGCGTCGGTGCCGCGTTCGACGTAGCCGCCCTTCTCGAGGTTCGCGATGGTCTTGCCGGCGGCCTGCTTGCTGACGCCCAGGCGGGCGCCGAGTTCGACGGCGGTGGTGCCGTCGATGCCGATGGCCTGGAAGACGAAGCCGTGCATGGGCCGGATGTCGGGGTGGCCTTCGCGGGCGAGTTCGGCGTGGACCTCGTCGATGATGGACCGGAAGGCGGCGAAGAGCCGCAGCGGGAGCTCGTACCCGGGGGTCGCCTCAGCCATGTTCGACAACCTGGTTTACTATATGGGTAACCATGTTGTCCATCTTAGGAGTACACCTCTTGCGCATCGTCCGCAGCACCGAATCCCGCCGCGCCGAGACCCCCGCAGCGGTCATGACCACCCTCGCCTCCCCCGGCCTCGGCGGCGCGGCCGCGCCGCTGTGGAAGGTCGAGGCCGCCCCCGGGACCGCCGGCCCCGTGCACCACATCGACGCCGAGCAGGTCTGGACCGTCCTGGCCGGCACCGTCACCGTGACCGTCGAGGCCGAAGCGGCCTACCTCGCGGCCGGCGACACAATCGTGATCGCCGCCGACGCCTCCCGCCAGCTCACTCCCGGGGCCGAGGGCTTCACCGCGATCTGCACCGGCCCGGCCGGCATGCAGGCGTACATGCCCGGCAAGGAGGACGCGAAGATGACACCGCCCTGGACCGCTTAAGCGGCGCGGCGCCGGGCGAAGTCGCGCAGCGCCCGCAGGAAGTCGACCTCCCGGAACCCGGGCCAGTAGACGTCGCAGAAGTACAGCTCGGCGCCCGCCGACTGCCACAGCAGGAAGCTCGAGAGCCGCCGCTCGCCGCTGGTGCGGATGATGAGGTCGGCGCCCGGCAGCTCCGGCGTGTACCGGTGGGCGCCGATGTCGGCCGCCGTCAACCGCTCGGCGAGGTCCCCGACGGCGGTGCCCCGGGCCGCCTCGGCCTCCAGCAGGGACCGGACGGCGTCGACGATCTCGACCTGGCCGTCGTAGCCGATCGCGATCGTCAGGTGCCCGCCCGTGCGCTCGCCGGTCGCCTCGACGGCGGCCTTGAGCGCGTGCGCGGTCGAATCGGGCAGGTGGTCCGATCGCCCCGCGAGGTGGAGCCGCCACCGGTTCCCCGGGCGCATGAGCCGCTCGGCGACGATCTCCTCGATCATCGCCATCAAGTGCGCGACCTCGCCGCCGTCGCGCTTGGTGAGGTTGTCCTGCGAGGCCACGTACACGGTGACGTGCCCGATGCCGATCCCGGCGCACCACTCCAGGAGGTCCTCCAAGTGCTCGGCCCCGTAGCGGTGGCCGACACCGGGATCGTCGAAGCCCTGCTGCCGGGCCCAGCGCCGGTTCCCGTCCATCGCCACGGCCACATGCCGCGGCAGCGACGCACCGTTCAGCCTGCGGCGCAGGCGCCTCGCATACCAGCGGTAGAGGACTCGGGGTGCGCGCATGCCGCACAGCCTATCGGGGCGAACCCGAAAGCGGCCGTTGCGCTTACAGGTTCATTCCGGGGGAGGCGGCAGGAAGCCCGTGGTCGCGGGCGGCCTCGATCAGGCGCCGGTCGTAGCTGACGAACGCCGTCAGGTAGTCGGCGATGCTCAACGCGGTGGCCAGATGCAGCGCGTCGAGCGAGCGGATGCGCCGCGGCAGGGTCGAGGCGATCTCGATGACCTCGGCGGTGACCGTGAGCTCGGCGTACTGCGACTGCAGTTCGGACAGCATGTTCGGGTACTGGCCGTACTCGGCGGCGCCGCGCACGGTCTCCATGAACCCGATGGCGCTCGAGCCGAGCGGCGTCTCAGGATGCTTCCTCAAAAAGTCGACCAGGTCGTCGACCGGGTCCCGCTGCACGCTCAAGGCCAGCAGCGCGCAGGCGTCGAGGTAAATCACGCTCGGGTTCCCCGCCCAGGATCCGGTGCATGTCCGCTTCCCGGCCGGCGTCCTCGTCCTTCATGTCGAGGATCGTCTGGATCGGGTTCCCGGGCCGGTCGCTGCGGTAGCGCGGCCTTCGATCGAGGTCGTCGGTCGTGAACGAGGTCAGCCGGACCCTGCCCTCGGCCACCAGCTGGGAATACCGCCCCAGATGCCCCGAAGCCGGAACCAGGATCGCAATCGGCTTGCCGCGCTTGGTGACCGTCACCGGCTCCCCCTTCTCCGCCTGCGCGAGTATCGCGCTCGGGTTGTGCGAGAACTCCCGTACCGTGATCTCTCGCATCGACGTCCTCCCCAGCATGTACCCACAGTGAGTACCTACAAAGCGTACTACGGGGGCGGCCCGACCGGGCCGCCCCCGTTCGCTACAGGTTCGCGGCGGCGTAGGCGTTCATGGCCTCGCGCATGTACGCGGCGAAGCCCTCCCCCACCTGCTCGTAGGTCTCCCGAAAGCGCGGCTCGTCCGTGTAGAGCGCGCCCAGGCCCCGATAGGCCTCGGCGGTCGGCTCCGAGCCCCAGTGCTTGGCGATGAGCCAGTAGTGGTCGACGACGACCTCCTGCACCTCCTGGTCGTCCGCCGCCCTCCCGGCCCCGCGCAGCTCGGCCAGGCGGGCGTTGATCGCGTGGAACGCGTCGGGGATCGCCCGGCGCTCCTCAGGGGTGAGCTCCTGCAGGACGCTCCAGGCGCGGTCGACGACGGCCTGGCCCCACCGCCTGCGGGCCTCGTCGCGGTAGTGGGCCTCGGTGGCGGGGTCGAGTCCGCCGAACCAGGTTTCAGGCGCCATGGGCTGGCCTCCTTCGAGTTGTCGGATGGTCGCCTCGACGGTGGCCGCGAGGCGGTCGAGGCGGGAGCGCTCGGTGTCGAGCTCGGCGGCGTGCCGCTTCAGGGCGTCGACGGGCTCGAGGTCGCCCGCGAGGATCTCGGCCACGACGTCGAGCCGCAGACCGAGGCGTTTGAGCAGGAGGATCTGCTGCAGCCGCAGCAGTTCGGGCCGACCGTAGCGGCGCTGGCCGCCGCGGTCGTGGGAGGCCGGTTCCAGGAGGCCGATGGCGTCGTAGTGGCGCAGGGTGCGCGCCGAGACGCCGGCCAGGCGGGCGACCTCTGCGGTCGTCCAGTCGTCCATCGATGGCGCTCCTTCGTTCGCGGTGCGGTTACGACGGTAGGGGCTGACGCAGCGTCAACTGCAAGGTTCCTGGAGAGAGACACGGGTCACGGCCCGCCGCCGCGACCTGACCGCGCCCGGGTCGTTGTTCACATGGGGCGGCATTACCCACTCACGTGGGGCGTACATGCCCTTGGGGTCTCCCCGCTCACGCGGGGCAGGTGAAACGAGAAGCCCCCCGGCTTTCGCCGGGGGGCTTCTTCCACGTCAGGTGCGCTAGGCGGCGCGGATCGCGGCCTTGCGGAAGTCGCGGTTGAGCCGGCCGATGACGTCGAGTCCGATCTCCTTGGGGCACGCGGCGGCGCATTCGCCGGTGTTGGTGCACCCGCCGAAGCCGGCCTCGTCGTGGGCGGCGACCATGCCGAGCACGCGCGTGGCCCGCTCGGGCTGGCCCTGCGGCATGAGGCTCAGGTGGGTGACCTTGGCGCCCATGAAGAGCATGCCCGAGCCGTTGGGGCAGGCCGCGACGCAGGCGCCGCAGCCGATGCACGCGGCGGCGCTGAACGCGGCGTCGGCGTCCTGCTTGGGGATCGGCACGGCGTGCGCGTCCGGGGCGGTCCCGGTCGGCGCGGAGATGTACCCGCCGGCCTGGATGATCCGGTCGAACGCCGAGCGGTCGACGACGAGGTCCTTGATGACCGGGAACGCGCCGGCGCGCCAGGGCTCGACGTCGATCGAGTCGCCGTCCTTGAACTTGCGCATGTGCAGCTGGCAGGTCGTGGTGGCGGCCTGCGGGCCGTGCGCCTGGCCGTCGATGACGAGCGAGCAGGCGCCGCAGATGCCCTCACGGCAGTCGTGGTCGAACGCGATCGGGTCGTCGCCTTCGCTGATGAGTCGTTCGTTGAGGACGTCGAGCATCTCCAGGAACGAGGCGTCCTCGGAGACCTCGTCGATCTCGTAGGAGACCATCTTGCCCGGGGCTTGGGCGTCGGGCTGGCGCCAGATGCGCAGGGACAGCTTCACTTGTAGCTCCGTTGGGTGGGCTTGACGTATTCGAACTCGAGGGCTTCCTTGTGGAGGACGGGCGCGTCCTCCCCGAACTCCCAGGCCGCGACGTACGAGAAGTTGTCGTCGTCGCGCTTGGCCTCGCCGTCCTCGGTCTGGGACTCGGCGCGGAAGTGCCCGCCGCAGGACTCGGTGCGGTGCAGGGCGTCGATGCACATGAGCTCGCCGAGTTCGAGGAAGTCGGCGACGCGGCCGGCCTTCTCCAGCTCCTGGTTGAGGGCCTCGGCCTTGCCGGTGACCTTGACGCGGCGGTAGAACTCGTCCTTGAGGCTTCGGATGAGGCCGATGGCCTTGCGCAGGCCCTCGTCGGTGCGCTCCATCCCGCAGTACTCCCACATGATCTTGCCCAGTTCACGGTGGAAGGAGTCGACGGTGCGGTCGCCGTCGTTGTTGAGGAAGAACGCGATGCGGTCGTCCACGGCCTTGCGGGCGGCGGCGACCTCCTCGTGGCTCTCGTCGAGGGCGTCGAACGGCCCGTCGGCGAGGTAGTCCGAGATGGTGTTCGGCAGGACGAAGTAGCCGTCCGAGAGGCCCTGCATGAGCGCCGAGGCGCCCAGGCGGTTGGCGCCGTGGTCGGAGAAGTTCGCCTCGCCGGCCACGAACAGGCCGGGGATGTTCGAGGAGAGGTCGTAGTCGACCCACAGCCCGCCCATCGTGTAGTGCACGGCCGGGTAGATGCGCATGGGGCGCTCGTACGGGTTCTCGCCGGTGATCCGCTCGTACATGTCGAACAGGTTGCCGTACTTGGCTTCCACGGCCTTCTTGCCCAGGCGCTCGATCGCGCCGGCGAAGTCGAGGTAGACGCCGAGCCCGCCGGGGCCGACCCCGTGGCCCTCGTCGCACACCACTTTGGCCGCGCGGGAGGCGATGTCGCGGGGCACGAGGTTGCCGAACGCCGGGTAGCGGCGCTCGAGGTAGTAGTCGCGCTCGGCCTCGGGGATGTCGGCCGGGTGGCGGTCGTCGCCCTTCTTCTTGGGCACCCACACGCGCCCGTCGTTGCGCAGCGACTCGGACATGAGCGTGAGCTTCGACTGGTGCTCGCCGGACTGCGGGATGCAGGTCGGGTGGATCTGCGTGTAGCAGGGGTTGGCGAAGTAGGCGCCCTTGCGGTGCGCGCGCCAGCCCGCGGTGACGTTGCAGCCCATGGCGTTCGTCGACAGGAAGTACACGTTGCCGTACCCGCCGGTGGCGAGGACGACCGCGTCGGCGAGCTCGGTGGAGATCTCGCCGGTGACCAGGTCGCGCACGACGATGCCGCGGGCCTTGCCTTCGACGATGATGAGCTCGAGCATCTCGTGGCGGGTGTGCAGGTCCACGGTGCCGGCGGCGACCTGGCGCTGCAGGGCCTGGTAGGCGCCCAGGAGCAGCTGCTGGCCGGTCTGGCCGCGGGCGTAGAACGTGCGGGAGACCTGCGCGCCGCCGAAGGAGCGGTTGTCGAGCAGGCCGCCGTACTCGCGGGCGAACGGGACGCCCTGGGCGACGCACTGGTCGATGATCTCGGTGGAGACCTCGGCCAGGCGGTGCACGTTGGACTCGCGGGAGCGGAAGTCGCCGCCCTTGACGGTGTCGTAGAACAGGCGGTGCACGCTGTCGCCGTCGTTGCGGTAGTTCTTCGCGGCGTTGATGCCGCCCTGCGCGGCGATCGAGTGCGCCCGGCGCGAGGAGTCCTGGAAGCAGTAGTTGGCGACCCGGTAGCCCAGCTCGCCGAGCGTGGCGGCGGCGGAGGCGCCGGCCAGGCCGGTGCCGACGACGATGACGCGCAGCTTGCGGCGGTTGGCCGGGTTCACCAGCCGCCCGGAGAAGCGCCGCTTCTCCCAGCGCTCGCTGATGGGCCCGGCGGGGGCCTTCGTGTCGAGGGCGGGTGCGCCCTCCCGGTAGAAGTCAGTGCTCATATCAGTTCACCAGTCCGAACGTGACCGAGATGGGGACGATGGCGAACCCCAAGACGATGATGAGGGCGACCGCGAGGCCGATCGCCTGGGTGCGCCCCCGCCACTTCGTGTCCGGGCCGGCGATGGTCTGCACGGCCGACCAGACGCCGTGGCGCAGGTGGAAGAACAGCGCGAAGAGCGCCAGCAGGTAGAACACGGTGACCGGCCAGCGCTCGGGGCTGAACGTGGCGATGACGGCGCCGTAGGCGTCGGGGACGTCCTTGACCGGGTTCACGCTGCGGAAGGTCAGGTCCAGCAGGTGCCAGATGATGAAGAGGAAGACGACGATCGCGCCCCAGCGCATGGTGGCGACGGCGTGGCGCGACTCGCCCTTGGCGGGCTTCTTGGACGCGTACCGGACCGGGCGGGCCCGGAGGGCGCGGCGGGTGAGGACGACCGCGGACCAGATGTGGACGACGGCGCAGGCGATGAGGCCGATGCGCAGGATCCACAGGAGGCTCTCGTGGGGCAGGAGCGGTTCGCCGATGGTGCGCAGGCCGTGGGCGTACTCGTTCATCGCCTCGCGGCCCTCGAAGACGTGGAGGTTCCCGGCCATGTGGGCGGCGAGGAACAGCACGAGGAGGATGCCGGAGACCGCCATGGCGATCTTCAGGCCGATGTTGGAGCGCCATGGCGCCTGGGGCGCCCGGGGGCGCCTGGCCGGCCTCGCGGCGGGGCGTTTCTGCAAATCCGTAGACACGTCCAGAGGCTAGACGCGATGCGGGTCACGGGTCCAATTCATGGCGTGGCGCTCTTTCATGCCGTTAGGTTATGCACATGCGTCCGCAGCAACTTCAGGCCTTCCTCGCTGTCGCACAAACCCGGCATTTCACCCATGCGGCCGAAGAACTCGGTGTGACACAACCGTCATTGAGCAAGCAGATCCAGGCGCTCGAATCGGAGCTGGGCGCGCCGCTGTTCACGCGCGCGCGGGGCCGGATCGAGTTGACCGACGCGGGCCAGACGCTGCTGCCGCACGCGCGGCGGATCACCGCGGCGGTGACGGCGGCGCGCTCGGACATCGACGACGTACTGGCCGTGCGCGCGGGCCACCTGCGGCTGGGCGCGACGCCGTCGCTGTGCTCGTGGCTGATCGCGCCGCTGCTGACCCGGTACCTGGAGGCGCATCCGGGGGTGACGGTGACCTTGACCGAGGACGGTTCGGGGCCGCTGACCGACCACTTGTCGGCCGGGGACCTGGACCTGGCGTTCACGGTGGGCGACATGGCCGAGGTGGCCGGGCTGAGCGTGCAGCCGCTCCTGTCGGAGGCCCTGGTGGTGGCTTCGGCGGCGCATCTGCCGCCGTTGACGCGGCAGGGGTTCATCGGGCTGCCGCAGCTGCGGGAGCAGGCGTTCGTGCTGCCCGCGCACGGGTACGACCTGCGGGACCTGACGATCACGACGTGCGAGGCGGCAGGGTTCACGCCGCGCACGGGCGTGGACGGGGGTGCGACGGACGCGGTGGCGTCGCTGGTGGAGGCGGGGCTGGGGATCGCGCTGCTGCCGGCGATGATCGCGGCCGGGCGGCCGGGGCTGCGGGCGACGCCGCTGGCGCCGCCGGGGGCGAGCCGCACGATCGCCCTCGCCGCGCGGCGGGAGGCGCCGCTGACGAAGGCGGCGGGGGCGTTCGCGGCGTCGCTGGAGGCGCATCTGACGGACCTGCACGCCTGGGGGCGGTTGCCGCAGGGCATGCAGGCCCTCTGACTACGTGAAGGTGTCCCTGGCGAACATGGCGGCGATCTGGCGGGCGGAGGGGGTGCCGGCGTCGGGGTCGGCCCCGGCGTCGAGGAGGACGGCGGCGACGTCGCGGTAGTCCTTGAAGACGGCTCCGGCGAGCGGGGACTGGTCGCGGTCGTTGCGCCGTTCGATGTCGGCGCCGGCCTTGATCAGGGCGCGGACGGTGTCGGCGTGGCCGTGGTAGGCGGCCAGCATCAGCAGGGAGTCGCCCGAGCCGTTCACCAGGTCGACCGGGAGGCCGGTCTCGACGAAGCGGATCAGTCGCTCGGCCTCGCCGGTGCGGGCCAGGTCGAAGGCGGCTTCGGCTATGTCGTTGAAATCCTCGTCATCGCTCACGTCCCACAGTTTTTCACACCCGGACGGGTGAACGTACGGGTTCGTGCGCGGCCTCCGCAATGGACCGCTCCCAGTGGAGTTCACCCTCGCAGGTGCCCGGCCGGGTATTGACACGGCTGCGCGGGGGTGGCAAAGATTGAGTCGGGCCCGCGCGGGCGCTTCGCTGACACGACTCCGCCGCGGTTCCTTCTAACGGTGGGACACAAACGGTGAGGACTCGGGCATGAGCGAGCCGAAAATCCTAGGGCAGTTCCAATTGGAGCATCGCACTATTCAAGTGAGCGGCGACGACGGCAATACCGGGACCGTGTGGCTGCGGCGCGTCCACCCCGATCCGCCGATGGCGCTGGGGTGCGTGGTCGAGCTCGACTCCTCGACGCCGCGGCTGCGCCTGTACCGGGCGGAGTGGCCCGATGCGCTGCGGGACCAGGCGAAGGAGCAGACACTCGCGATCTGGCGTTCGGCGCGGGCTTAGCCGCCGGACCGGTCCGAGGGCGTCTGGCCGAGGGCGGCGGCGACGCCGGCGGCCTTCGCATCGGCTTCGGCCACTTCGGCTCCGGGGTCGGAGCGCCAGGTGATGCCGCCGCCGGACCAGATGTGGGCGTGCTCGGCGTCGAGGGCGACGGTGCGGATGGTGACGCCCAGGCGGGACTGGTCCCCGGTGAGGTAGCCGAAGGCGCCCATGGCGGGGCCGCGGCCCACCGGTTCGAGGCCGCCGACGAGGTCGAGGACGGCGAGTTTGGGCGCGCCGGTGACCGATCCGGGCGGGCACATGGCGCGCAGCAGGTCGGTGAAGCCGGTGCCGGGGGCGAGGTCGGCGGTGACGGTGGACTCGGCCTGCCACAGGTCGGCCCAGCGGCCGATGTGGAAGAGGTCTTTGACCGTGACGGTGCCGGGGGCGGCCACCTGGGCGAGGTCGTTGCGTTCGAGGTCGACGATCATGACGTGCTCGGCGCGTTCCTTGACCGAGGCCAGGAGCGCGGCCCGTCCGTCCTCTGTGGCCGGTGCGGTGCCTTTGATGGGGTACGTGGCCGCGGTCGCGTCGTCGGCGGTGAGGAAGCACTCCGGTGACCCGGAGGCCACGAGCCAGTCGTCGCCGGCGAGGACGCCGCCCCAGGTCGCACCGGTCACTGTGGAGGCCGCTTCGGCCAGGGCGGCGGGGTCCCCGCGCCACCGGGCGCGCCGGTGCCCCACGATGTTGGCCACGTAGACGTCGCCGCGGGCGATCGCGTCCTGCACGACGGTGACGGCCTTGGCGTGGTCGGCCCCCGACCAGGACGCCTCCCACGCACCGACGGTGAACTGGCCGGGGGCGTCGCCCTCGCGGACGGGCCCGTGCGCATAGGCCACGAGCGCGAGGTCCGGCACCGCCGGGACCGGACTGGGGGCGCCGGTCGCGCCGCCGATCATGAACGCGCCGGCGGCGGCCGACACGAGCACCGCGACACCGCAGACCGACCCGTCCGCATCGGCGTGCCCGCCGGTGCCGCCGAGGTGGCGGGCGCGGAAGGCGGCGGCCAGCGCGGCCGGGTCGCCGCCGTCGCCCAGGCGCCATTCGAGCCGGTCGACTTCGACGAGCCGGTCCCGGCACGCCGCGGGCACGCCCGGCGGGGCGGGGCGGACGGCGCGGAAGTTCGGCATGGATCCAGTATCACCGCGCCCGGGCCCCGCGGCCCGAGCCGTGTGGCTCACCTCACCGGGCCGGGTCAGCCGCCGATGGAGGCGAGGAGGTCGCCCTCGTCCGGCGCGTCGATGTAGGCGCCGCCGGTGGCCTCGGCGAGGGTCGTGAGGTTCACCGGGTCGATCTGGCCGAACCCGACCGTGTACACCACCGCGGGGCCCGCGAGCTGCTCCGCGGTGGCCTCCGCGCTGCCCTCGCTGACCTCGTCCTTGCTCGCGTTGGTCAGCACCACGATGACCGGCAGGGCGCCGTCGGCGGCCTGGCCGTTCATGTACTCGCTCGCGGCGACCAGCGTGTCGTACAGCGGCGAGCCGCCGTCGTAGTGGTTCTCGGAGACGTCGTACAGGTCGGTCTCGAGGTTCCCGCGCCCGTCCGCGGAGAGCTCGGTCAGGCCCGAGACCTCCCGGTACGGCTCGTCCTCCCCCGCGCCGACCCCGTACTCCCACACGCCGACCCGGTAGGTCGACTCCATGGCCTGCACGGTCGCGATCGCCGTCTGCGCCGCCGCGTCCCCGGCGGTGAGGTCCTTCCCGTCGTACGCGACCGTCTCCTCGTCGGTGGTCGAGGACCGGTCGACCAGGAACAGCACGTGCAGGTCCTCGCGCCCGACCTGCCAGGTGCGGACCGCCTCGCCAACGACCTCGGGCGTGGTCTGGGCCAGCGCCGCCTCAGGGTCGTCGACCGGCGCGAGCTCGGAGTCCTCGAACCCCCCGGAGCCGACCTCGCCCTTGAGGTAGTCGCCGAACGCCTCGGCGATCGCCGCGTCGGAATCCGAGACCCAGCCGCCGCCGAGCACCAGGTACGTGGCGACGGCGCTGACCCTGGAGTCGGACGGGGTGACGGCCACCAGCGGGTCGGCCGGGGCGTTGTCGAGGTTGAAGTCCTCGACCTGGTAGTCCAGGGCGGTCACCACCCGGGAGGGATCGGGGGCGTCGATGTAGGCCGCGAGGTGCTCGCCGGCGCCGTCGGCCAGCGCGGTGGCGCCGATCGCGGCCTTCCAGGTGTCCATGGTCTCGGCCGAGAACGTGCCCGAGCCGTCGCCGGTGGCGTTGAGCATCGCGACCAGGCCCTCGGTGGAGGTGCGCGGGTTGGCCGCGGCGAGCGTGATCGTGCCGTCCTGCGCGGCCGTCAGCACCTCGGACCAGGTGGGCGGTGCGGTCTCCCACCCCAGTTCGGCGGCTTTCGACGCCGGCACGGCGAGCACGGACGCGGCCTGGCCGAGCACGAGCGGATCGGAGGTGACGTACCCGGCGGTGGTCTCGTTCGACGCCAGCCAGGACGCCCACGCCTGCGAGTCGGGGACCCACGCGATCGGGCGCTTCCCCAGCGTCTTGACGTCCCAGTCGCCGCTGATGGCCCGCGACGCCTCGGCGGCGGGCACCTCGCGGATCTCGGCGCCGATGCACTGCCCCGTGCTCGCCTCGGGCGAGGTCGCCTCCCAGGCCTGCGCGGCGTCCTGCAGCGACCCGGCCAGGCTCGGCGCGGCCGCGACGCTCACCCGGTAGATCGGCCCGTCGCACCCCGACCGCAGCAGCGCCACGAAACCCCAGGTCAGGCCCGAGGCGATGACCACGCAGACCAAGGTGATCACGATCCAGGGGGCCACCACCATGCGGTTGCCGCCCTTTTTGCGTCGCCGCCCGAGCCGGTGCGACCTCACCTTGTGCGTGGTACCGAAAACCATCAGCTTCACTCCTGGGGGAATCGTCGGCGCCCAGTGTAAAGCCCCTGCCTCAGGCCCCGCCCACTGTGGTGAGCGGGGCCCGCGTTCGACTACTCCCCGAAGGCCTCGATCGGCGGGCACGTGCACGCCAGGTTCCGGTCCCCCCACGCATTGTCGATGCGCCCGACCGGCGGCCAGTACTTGCCCGCGCTCGTCGAGCCCTGCGACGCGTACGCCGCCCCGACCCCGGCGGGCCAGGCCGCCGCCGACCGCGTGTACGCCCGGTCCCACTCGTCACCGGTGGCCACGGCTGCGGTGTGCGGGGCGGCGCGCAGCGCCGACGCCTCCACCGCGACCTGCCCGGACGCGACGGCGTCGATCTCCGCGCGGATGGCGATCATCGCCTCGCAGAACCGGTCCAGCTCGGCCAGGTCCTCGGACTCGGTCGGCTCCACCATGAGCGTCCCGGCCACCGGGAACGACATCGTCGGCGCGTGGAACCCGTAGTCGATGAGGCGCTTCGCCACGTCCTCCACGGTCACGCCCGAGCTCCGCGACAGCTCGCGCAGGTCCAGGATGCACTCGTGCGCCACGAGCCCGTGCTTGCCGGTGTACAGCACCGGGTAGTGGTCCCGCAGCCGCGCCGCGATGTAGTTCGCCGCCAGCACCGCCGACGCGGTCGCCGCGGTGACGCCCTCGGCGCCCATCATCCGCAGGTACATCCACGGGATCTGCAGGATCCCCGCCGAACCCCACCGCGCCTGCGACACCGGCCCCACCGGACCGGCCGTCTCGGCCGTCGGGTCCGAGGGCAGGAACGGCACCAGGTGCTCGGCCACGGCCACCGGGCCCACCCCGGGCCCGCCGCCGCCGTGGGGGATGCAGAACGTCTTGTGCAGGTTCAGGTGCGACACGTCGGCGCCGAACCGGCCGGGCTTGGCCCACCCCAGCAGCGCGTTGAGGTTCGCCCCGTCGACGTACACCTGCCCGCCGGCGTCGTGGACGCGTCCGCACACCTCCACGATCGTCTCCTCGTACACGCCGTGCGTGGACGGGTAGGTGACCATGATGGCGGCGAGCCGGTCGGCGTGCTGCTCGATCTTGGCGTCCAGGTCGGCCAGGTCGACGTTCCCGGCCTCGTCGCACGCCACGACGACGACCCGCATGCCCGCGAGGATCGCGGAGGCGGCGTTGGTGCCGTGGGCGCTGGCGGGGATGAGGCAGAGGTCGCGGTCGGTCTCGCCGCGGGCGTGCTGCCAGGCGCGGATGGCGAGGAGGCCGGCGAGTTCGCCTTGGGAGCCGGCGTTGGGCTGGACGGAGACGGCGGCGTAGCCGCAGACTTCGGCGAGCCAGGTCTCGAGCTGCTCGATGAGGGTCTGCCAGCCGCGGGTCTGGTCGGCGGGAGCGAGGGGGTGGACGTCGGCGAACTCGGGCCAGGTGATGGGTTCCATCTCGGCGGCGGCGTTGAGCTTCATGGTGCAGGAGCCGAGCGGGATCATGCCGCGGTCGAGCCCGTAGTCCTTGTCCGCCAGGCGCTTCAGGTAGCGCATCATGGCGGTCTCGGAGTGGTGGGCGGTGAACACCGGGTGCGTCAGGTACGCGGATGCGCGCCGCAGGCCGGCGGGGATGCGGGTCTCGGCGTGTTCGGCGAGGGCGGCGCCGAAGGCGTCGCAGACGGTGCGCAGGTCGGTGTCGGTGGTGGTCTCGTCGCAGGCGATCGTGACGGTGTCGGCGTCGGCGCGGTGGAGGTTGACGCCTGCGGCGGCCGCGGCGGCGACGATCGCGTCGGCCCGGCCGGGGACCGTGGCGGTGACGGTGTCGAAGCAGGCGTCGCCGGCGAGTCGGACGCCGGCGGTTTCGAGGGAGGCGGCGAGGCGCGCGGCGGAGCGGGCGGCGTGCTCGGCGATGCCGCGCAGGCCCTCGGGGCCGTGCCAGACGGCGTAGGAGGCGGCGATGACGGCGGGGAGCACCTGGGCGGTGCAGATGTTGCTGGTGGCCTTCTCACGGCGGATGTGCTGTTCGCGGGCTTGGAGTGCGAGGCGCAGGGCGGGGGCGCCGGAGGAGTCGCGGGAGACGCCGACGAGCCGGCCGGGCAGTTGGCGCTGGAGTGCGTCGCGGACGGCCATGTATCCGGCGTGGGGGCCGCCGAAGCCGATGGGCATGCCCAGGCGCTGGGTGGAGCCGACGGCGATGTCGGCGCCGAGTTCGCCGGGCGCGGTCAGGAGGGTGAGGGCCAGGAGGTCGGCGGCGACGGTGACGAGGGCGCCGGCCTCGTGGGCGGCGTCGATCGCGGGGGTCCAGTCGTGGACGGTGCCGTCGGCGGCGGGGTACTGCAGGAGGATGCCGAAGGTGCCGTCGGGGATCGCGGCGGGGTCGGTGAGGTCGGCGGTGCGGAAGGTGATGCCGACCGGTTCGGCGCGGGTCTTGAGGACCGCGAGGGTCTGCGGGAGGACGCGGTGGTCGACGGCGAAGACGTCACCGGCGGTCTTCTTGGCGGCCCGGCGGGCAAGGAGCATGGCTTCGGCGGCGGCGGTGGACTCGTCGAGGAGGCTGGCGCCGGCGACGGGCAGGCCGGTGAGGTCGGCGCACATGGTCTGGAAGTTCAGGAGCGCTTCGAGGCGGCCTTGGGAGATCTCGGCCTGGTAGGGCGTGTACGCGGTGTACCAGGAGGGGTTCTCCAGGACGTTGCGGCGGATGACGGCGGGGGTGTGGGTGCCGTAGTAGCCCTGGCCGATCATGGAGCGGGCGGGCCGGTTCTGGGCGGCGAGGTCCGCGAGTTCGGCCTGGGCCTGGGTCTCGGAGACCGCGGCGGGGAGGGCGAGGCCGTCGCTTGAGCGGATGAGGGCGGGCATGCAGGCGTCCATGAGCGCGTCGAGGCTGGGCTGCCCGACGGTCTTGAGCATGGCGTCCTGGTCGGCGTGGCTGGTGCCGATGTGGCGGGCGGCGAACGAGCGGTCGGTCATGAGGGCTCTCCGGTGACAGGTCGACGGCGGTTGCGGTCTCCCCCGTCTGTCACCAGCGCCTTGCTAGCTCCAGAGCGGCCTGTGCCGGGCGGTCCTGGTACCTGAGAGTTTGAAGCGAGGGACTTGCCCCTTCGGTGCCGTGTAGCGCGTGTGGCCCACGATCTCTCCCGCCCGGTTTTGCGGCTCTGCGGCCATGGTAGGTCAGGAGGCGGTGCGTCGTCGACCGGGCACGGCCCCGGTGTGGCGCCCTTGGGTCTGCTCGGGCGGGTGCAGGCGGGTCGGGGCCTTGACGGGGGCTTCGCCCGGGAGGGTGGCGAGGCGGCCCATGACCTCGGTGACGGTGGTGCGCACGGCGATGCCGAAGACGCCCTGGCCGCCGCGCAGGAGGTCGATGACCTCGCCGGCGGAGCGGCATTCGTAGACCGTGGTGCCGTCGGACATGAGGGTGATCTCGGCGAGGTCCTTCACGCCGCGCGAGCGCAGGGCCTCGACGGCCTTGCGGATGTTCTGGAGGGAGACGCCGGCGTCCAGGAGGCGCTTGATGACTTTGAGGACGATGATGTCGCGGAAGGAGTAGAGGCGGTTGGAGCCCGATCCGGAGGCGCGGCGGATGGAGGGCTCGACGAGGCCGGTGCGGGCCCAGTAGTCGAGCTGGCGGTAGGAGATGCCGACGACGCGGCAGGCGGCGGAGCCCCTCCAGCCGCGGATCTGGTTGGGGGGGACGGCCGTGCGGCCTGCGGGTTCACTGTGCGCGTCCATGGCTTTCCTCCCCTTGGTGGTATCGAGGTGAGCGTAAGCTTCCGGATACTCCACCATGGGCTGAACGAGAGAAAAGCTCGGGCAGGTCGCGGGGGTTATTGGCTCTCGCCGAAGTCCTCGGGCGTGACCTCTTCGAGGAACTCGCGGAACTTCTCCACTTCGTCCTCTTGGGTGTCGGGGAGGACGACGCCGGCTTCGTCGAGGACGGCGTCGGCGCACCAGATCGGGGCCTCGGCCCGCAGGGCGAGCGCGATCGCGTCGGAGGAGCGGGAGGAGACGCGGGTGCGGCCGTCGAGGACGAGTTCGGCGAAGTAGACGGTGTCGCGCAGTTCGGTGATCTCGACGGCGGTGAGGGTGACGTCGAGGGCCCCGAGAACGTCGCGCAGGAGGTCGTGGGTGAGCGGACGGGAGAGCTGCACGTCCTGCTGCTGGTAGGCGATGGCGGCGGCCTCGACGGTCCCGATCCAGATCGGGAGGTACCGGTGGCCTTCGGTCTCTTTGAGCAGGACCACGGGCTGGTTGCTCGGGAGTTCCACGCGGACCCCGACTACGGTCATCATCCGCACCGGTTCGCCTCCAACGGGTCGCCGTGTTCGTGAACGGACCCGCACCGGGGTGGCCCCGGGCGGGTCCTCGAGACTGTCAGCCTACTCGCGGTCGGCGTCCGCGGGGCGGTCGCCGGGGGCTTGTCAGGCCGCGGCCAGTTTGGGGCCGCTGACGAACACGAGGCGGAACTTGCCGATCTGGACCTCGTCGCCGTTGCCCAGGCCCGCGGTCTCCACGCGCTCGCGGTTGACGTAGGTGCCGTTGAGGCTGCCGACGTCGCGGACGGTGAATCCGGCCGCGTCGCGGTGGAACTCGGCGTGGCGCCGCGAAACGGTCACGTCATCGAGGAAGATGTCGGAGTCGGGGTGCCGCCCGGAGGTGGTCACTTCCTGGTTGAGCAGGAAGCGAGCGCCCGCGTTCGGTCCGCGGCGGACGAGCAGCAGCGCGGTTCCCGCGGGAAGCGAGCTCGCCAGATTCGCGGCGTTCGTCTCCGCGTCGACCTCGCCGCTCTCCTGGAGAGCGGACAGGTTCATCGTGGCCGTCACATCCGGCGGAGGGAACTCGTCATTCGAACGCGTCATGGATTGCCACCTTCTACAAGTCTGGACCCTCTGGTCACTCCGTAAGCTTCGCATACGCTCCGGCGTCGAGCAAAGCAGTGAGCGAGCCGGCATCCTCGACCTCGATGTCGAACATCCAGCCCGCCGCATAGGGGTCGCTGTTCACCAATTCCGGGGATTCCGACAATTCGTCATTGCACGAAAGAATCTTACCGGTCAACGGAGCGTACACGTCGGAGACGCTCTTGGTCGACTCGACTTCGCCGACCACCTCTCCTGCCCGAACCTCGGTGCCTGCCTCCGGGAGCTGGACGAATACCACGTCGCCGAGCGCGTTCTGAGCGAACTCGGTGATGCCGATGCGCACGACCTTGCCCTCTCGCGCTTCGACCCACTCGTGCTCCGCGGTGTAACGCAACTGCTCCGGAATCACCTGGCGCTCCCTTCTTGGAAACCCCGCCGTCAATGGCGGGTCGGACGATCATGACGGTATCGCCCGGGCGCGGGCGGCATGCGGCGGGGCCGCGGCTCGTGATCATGGGCGCGCGGCGCTCAGGCGGCGACGCTCGGCTGCGGGCGGCCCGCCCGCAGCAGGCCGGCGGCCTGGCGCAGGTACACGACCGCGGCGAGCCAGTACAGGCCCAGCCCCCACCAGGCCAGGGCCCAGCCGAGCGGGGCGGCCCAGGCGTCGGCGTCGGCCACGAGGCCGGCGATGACGAGCACCGGGAACGACATGAACACCATGGCCGTGGCGCATTTGCCGAGGAAGTGCACTTGCGGGGGCGCGTAGCCGTGCCAGCGCAGGACGATCACCATCGAGACCATGACGGCGTCGCGCAGGAGCACCACGATGGCGAACAGCCACGGCAGGAGTCCCAGGAAGGTGAGCATGAGCAGGGAGGAGAGGATGTACAGCCGGTCGACGAACGGGTCGAGGAGCCGGCCGAGCTTGGAGACCTGGTTGAGGCGGCGCGCCAGCTGGCCGTCGACCCAGTCGGTGCCGCCGCCGACGGCGAGGATGATCGCGGCCTGCCAGTAGTACTGGGTGGCCAGGAGGAGGTAGCACACCAGCGGAATGCCGAGGAGGCGCACGGCGGTGACCAGGTTGGGCCACGTCCATACGCCCCATCCGGGGAGCGGCGCTGCTGCTGGTTTGCTCAAGGCGGTCCTCTCGGCGGGGCCCGCTGACGCTGCGCGACCGCGTGCCCTGGGTCGGTCTCCTCTCGCCCGACGGTGCGGCGGGCGGTTCGTCAAAGTCCGGTTCGGTGGGTGTATCTGGATTCTAACCGGAGGCTCCGACACCTGTACCGCGGAATTTGCGCACCGCTGCGGCGGCCTCCGGGCCCGGCCGGGCGGGAGCGGTCGAGCTGGGACGCCGGACACACCGTCCACTGGGGAGGTAAGGGACGGCGGGGCGGCCTGGAAAACGTGACAGGAAACAACCCCGAGGCGGTCGCAACGGACCGTCCCGGGGCCTCACCGCCCAGGAATCAGACCCGGCGCTCCTCCGCTTCACGCGCGATCCGCCGCCGCCGCACCGCGACCGCCGCACCGACCAGGCACCCGCTCATCGGGACGACCAGCAGCCACAGCGCCCACGCGCACGCGACCAACACGGCCAGGCCGCCGAGCAGGATCGCCGTACCGGACGCGTCACCGCGCGTCTCCGCCAGCGAGGCGGCCAGCAGCGACCGCCACCGCGTCCCCGGCGCCCATGCGGCCGCGGCGCGCAGCAGCACGGTCGCCGCCAGGCCCGCCACGATGAACGTCGCCAGCGCGAACCCCGGGCGGCCCGGGACGCCCTCCTGGGCCAGGACGAGGAGGTTCAGCGTCACGAGCAGACCGGCGCCGACCAGCGCCAGGCCCGTGCGCCACGAGGCGCCCCACGCGGTCCGAAAATCCGCCCAGAAGCCGCCCCAGCCGGTCGACTCGCCGTCGACATAGGCCGCCACGTGCCGCGACGCCGCCGCCAGCGCCGCCGGGATCGTCACCACCGGCAGCGCCGCCAGGAGCAGCCACACGCCGGTCAGCAGGCACTCGGCCAGGAGCGCGAACCCCTCGCCGAACGCCTGCCTGCTGCGAGCCACGACCGCCACGCTAGCCCTTCACACCCGAGGTCGCGATGCCCTTGATGAGGAACTTCTGGAACACCAGGAAGAACAGCACCACCGGCACCAGGGACAGCAGCGTCATCGCCATCATCCCCCCGTAGTTGGAGACCGCCTCGGTGTTGTTGTACGACTGCAGCAGGCGCGGCAGCGGGAACTTCTCGATCTCGTGCAGGTAGATCAAGGGCCCCATGAAGTCGTTCCACGACCAGATGAACGTGAAGATCGAGGAGGTCACGATCGCCGGACGCAGCAGCGGCAGCATGATCGAGAAGAAGATCCGGAAGTGCCCGGCCCCGTCGATCGTCGCCGCCTGGTCCAGCTCGCGCGGGATGCCGCGCAGGAACTGCACGTACATGAACACGAAGAACGCGTCCAAGCCCAGGAACTTCCCGATCACGAGCGGGAAGATCGTGTTGACCACGTCCATCTCGGCGAAGATCAGGTACTGCGGGATGAGCATGACCTGGCCCGGCAGCAGCAGCGTCGCGATGACCACCGCGAACATCGCCTTGCGCCCGGGGAACTCCAGACGCCCCAGCGCGTACGCCGTGATCGAGCAGGACGCGAGGATGCCGATCACCGACAAGGCCGCGATCACGAACGAGTTCCAGAAGAACCGCCACAGCGGGATCCCCGCCAGCCCGTCGAAGGCCGACGCGAAGTTCTCCCACGTGATCGACGTCGGGATCGGCGAGATGTTCGTGAGGATGTCCGAGGTCTCCCGGACCGACGCGGTCAGCACCCAGAACGCCGGGTACAGCACCACCACGAGCACGGCCAGCAGGGCCACATGCCAGGCCGCGGACTTCACCCGGTCGGCCCCGGTCCGCTTCTTGCGCACGATCACCCGCGGCGCTTCGGTCGCGGCGCTCATTTGTTGTCCTCCCCTGCGTAGTACACCAGGTTCTTCGCCGCCCGGAACATGATCAGCGTGACCACCCCGACCGCCAGCACCAGCATCCACGCCCACGCCGAGGCGTAGCCCATGCGCAGGTCCACGAACGCCAGCGCGTAGATGCGGACGGTGTAGAACAGCGTCGACCAGGCCGGCCCGCCGGCGGTCCCGCCGATGATGAACGCCGGACCGAACAACTGGAACGCGTGCACCGTCTCCATGAGCACGTTGAAGAAGATCACCGGCGACAGCATCGGAATGGTGATGTGCACGAACCGGTGCCACTTCCCCGCCCCGTCCACTTCGGCCGCCTCATGCAGCTCGGACGGCACCTGCAGGAGCCCGGCCATGAAGATCACCATCGGCGCCCCGAACGTCCACACGCTCAGCAGCACCAGCATCAGGATCGACACCGACGGGTTCCCGATGAACCCGCCGCCTTCCCACCCGAACCAGGACATGAACTGGTCCTGCGGGCCGCCGCCGGCGAACAGCGCCTTCCACACGATCGCGATGCCCACGCTCATGGCGATCAGCGAAGGCATGTAGAACGCCGCCCGGTAGAACCCGATGCCCCGCCGCGACTGCGTCAGGAGCATCGCCACCGCCAGTGACGCGATGAGCTTCAACGGCACGGCCAGCAGCACGTACAGCAGCGTCACCTTCACGGCCCGGCCGAACATCGGGTCGTCGAACATCGCCCGGTAGTTCTCCAGGCCGATGAAGTCACCGCCGAGGATGAGGTGGTAGTCGGTGAACGACAGGTACAGCGACCACAGCATCGGCCCGACGGTGAAGACGAGCGACCCGATGATCCAGGGAGTCATGAAGGTATAGCCGACGAGCCGCTCCCCGCGGCGGGAGACCGGGGTGCGGCGCTTGGCCGCCCCCCGTCCCCCGCCTGCGGTCGGCGCTCCGGCCCCTTTCGCCGCGGGAGGCGCGGTCGTGGAGGGTGAAGCTGACACGGTGAAGGATCCTTAAATCGGTTTACTGCTCGGCGGCGAGCAGCGTCTCGGCCTCGGTGAAGAACAGGTCCGCGGCCTCCGGCGCGGTCATCTCGCCGTACTGGACCTGCTGGTAGATCTCGCCGAACTTGACCTCGATCGCACCGGTCGCGGCCGGCGGCGCCGGCGGCGGCGTGGTCAGGTACTGCGCGACGGACTCCTCGTAATCGAGCACGGCCTGGGTGGCCGCGTCGATCTCCACACCCGCGAGACCGGCGTTGGTCGCCGGCACGCCGCGGCTGGTGCCGAGGATCTTGATCGCCTCGGCGTCCCCGAGCAGGAAGTCGATGAGCTTCGCCGACGCCTCGGCCTGCTCGGTGGCACCGGAGATCACGAACTGCATCGACGGCTTGAGGTACAGCCCCAGGTTCGCCGGGTCCAGCGACGGCGGCGCCGCCAGCGCGAGCGTCCCGCCGTTGGCCTCCACCGTCGGCGTGAACCCGGGCATGAAGTTGTCCCACCCGATCTCGGAACCGAGCACGTCCTGGACGAGGCCGCCCTCGACCCACTCGATGGTGGTCTCCACCGGCGGGACCATCCCGGCCGCGTACAGCTCGGCGGTGGTGGTCCACCACTCGGCCAACTGCGCGGCCTCGAAGTTGAGGGCCTTGCCGTCCTCGGTGTAGAAGCTGCCGCCCTGCTGGCGCAGCCACAACTCCATGAAGTGGTACTGCCCCGACCAGTCGCCCCCGCCCCACTTGCCGCCGCCGAGGGCGGGAGTGAGCTTGGTGATGTCGGCCGCGTACTGGTCCCAGCTGTAACCGGGAGCCGGCGCGGCGATGCCGTTGGCCTCGAACCAGTCGGCACGGTAGATCAGGCCGAGGGTGTTGCCCGCGACCGGAACCGCGAGCAGCTGCCCGTCGAGCGTGGCGGTGTCCAGGAAGCCCGCCCGGAAGTCGTCGGTCTTGACGACGCCCTCCAAGGGCAGGAGCAGTCCGCTGGTGCCGAACTGACGCAGCCGCGAGTAGTCCATCTGGAACACGTCGGGCAGGTCGCGCGAGGCCATGCGGCCGGTCATGCCCTCCCAGTACGTCGGGAAGTCCGCGAAGTTCGTCTGCACCTTGATGCCGGCGTTCTTCTCCTGGAACAGGTCGACCGCCTGCTGCGTGAGCTCGGCGCGGGTCTCGTCGCCCCACCACTCGAAGTTGATCTCGATCGGGTCGTCGGCAGTGCCGGCCGGACCGTCGTCACCGCACGCGGCCGCCGCGGCGAGAACCGCGGCCGCCGAAGCGCCGGTGAGAATCGAACGGCGCCGGAGGCCGTGAGGGTTGCGCATCATCGTTGATTGCTCCTTCTTATAAGAGGGGTCCCGCCCAGAGGCGGGCCTTCGGGATCTATTGAGTTCGCTTGCGCCGCGCCGCCTCAGGCGACACGGGCGGGCTGAAGCCGCGCCACCGCACTCCCCCAGGGCGCCTGGGCGCCCCGAGGTTCATAGCGGCGCGGACGGGCAGAAGCGCGGGCGACCGTCCGCCGCGCCGCGGCGCCGGGCGCGATGAGCCCCAGCGCCTGAGCCTGCACAAGGGCATTGCCCAAGGCGGTGGCCTCGTCAGGGCCGGCCAGCACGATGCGACCGGTGGCATCGGCCGTCAACTGGCACAGCAGCGCGTTGTTCGCACCGCCCCCGACGATGTGAATCGTCTCGACCGGATCCCCGGTGAGCGCCTCGAGCGCCCCGACCGCACGACGGTGCGCCACCGCGAGCGAGTCCATCACGCACGCCGCGACCTCCGCCGGGGTCCGGGGCACCGGCTGGCCGGTCTCAGCGCAATACGCGCGAATCCGCGCCGGCATGTCCCCCGGATCGGCGAACCGCGCGTCATCGGGATCGACGACCGACCGCAGCCGCTCCACCGCCGCCGCCTCGGCGAGCAGGCCACCGAGATCGACCGCCAGACCCTGCGCCCGCCAGGCGTTGACCGACTCGTTCAGCAGCCACAACCCCGCGACATTGCGCAGGAACCGGACCGAACCGTCCGCACCACGCTCGTTCGTGAAACCTGCCTCCAGCGCCGCCGCACTCGTGACCGGCTGCTCGCGCTCGACGCCGACCAGCGACCACGTCCCGCACGAGATGTACGCGGCCCGGCCCCCGTCGAACGGCACCGCCGCGACCGCCGCCGCCGTGTCATGGCTGGCCGTCGCCACCACCTGCGTGGACGCGGCGAGCCCGGTCGCCTCCGCGACCTCCGCCAGCACCGGCCCCAGCACCGACCCGGTCGCCGTCACCGGACCCAGCAGCCCCAAGTCGATCCCGATCCGATCGGCCAGCGCGACCGACCACTCACCGGTCGCCAGGTCCAGGAGCCCGGTCGTCGAGGCGTTCGTCGCCTCCCACGCGCGCACCCCCGACAACCAGAACCCGATGAGATCAGGGATCAGCAGCGCCTGCTGGGCGGCCGCGGTCTCCGCGGCGAGCTGGAAGACCGTGTTGAACGGCTGCGGCTGGACACCCGTGGCCGCGAACAGGTCGGCGGCACTGACCTCCTCCAGGACCCGCGCCTTCGCCGCGGCACCGCGGGCGTCCCGATAGCAGACCGGATTGGCCACCAGGTGACCGTCCGCGCCGATGAGGCCGTAGTCGACCGCCCAGGAGTCCACCCCGATCGCGCTGGCGTCCCCGACGGCCCGCAGGCCTTCGAGGATGCCCGACCAGAGGCCGAGCACGTCCCAGTAGAGGCGTCCGCGCACGTTGACGGCGCGGTTGGGGAACCGGGCGGCCTGCTTGAGAACGATCCGGAGGGCGGTCCGGTCTCCCGTGAGGCGCGCGGCCATGACGCGGCCGGAGGTCGCGCCGAGGTCGACGGCGGCCAGGAGCGTCACCGCAGGAATCCTTGCGGGTTGCCCGAGTCGACGGGGATGTGGACGCCGGTGGTCAGGCCGAGGTCGGGGCCGACGAGCGCGTAGACGGCGTCGGCGACCGAGGAGGGCAGCACCTCGCGCTTGAGGAGGGTGCGCCCGGCGTAGTACTCGCCGAGCCTGGCCTCTTCGACGCCGTAGACGGCGGCGCGTTCGGCGCCCCAGCCGCCGGCGAAGATCCCGGAGCCGCGGACGACGCCGTCGGGGTTGACGCCGTTGACGCGGATGCCGTGCCCGCCCAGTTCGGCGGCGAGGAGGCGCACCTGGTGGGCCTGGTCGGCCTTGGTCGCGGAGTAGGCGATGTTGTTGGGCCCGGCGAACACCGAGTTCTTGGAGGCGATGTAGACGATGTCGCCGCCCATCCGCTGCGCCACCATGAGGCGGGCGGCTTCGCGGGAGACGAGGAACGAGCCCTTGGCCATCACGTCGTGCTGGAGGTCCCAGTCGGCGGCGGTGGTCTCCAGGAGCGGCTTGGAGAGGGAGAGCCCGGCGTTGTTGACGACCAGGTCGACGCCGCCGAACGCCAGCGCCGCGGCGTCGATCGCACTGGCGACGGCCGCTTCGTCGGTCACGTTGCAGGCGATGCCGATCGCGGTGTCGGCGCCGCCGATCTCGGCGGCGGCCGCCTGGGCCTTGCCGAGGTCGAGGTCGGCGATGACGACGCAGGCGCCTTCGGCGGCGAGCCGTTCGGCGGTGGCCTTGCCGATGCCGCCGGCCGCGCCGGTCACCAGGGCGATGCGCCCGGCGAGCGGCTTGGGCTTGGGAAGGCGCTGGAGTTTGGCCTCTTCGAGGTCCCAGTACTCGATGCGGAACTTCTCGGACTCGTCGATCGGCGCGTAGGCGGAGATCGCTTCGGCGCCGCGCATGACGTTGACGGCGTTGATGTAGAACTCGCCGGCGACGCGGGCGGTCTTCTTGTCCGGTCCGAAGGAGAACATGCCGACGCCGGGGACGAGCACGATCGCGGGGTCGGCGCCGCGCATCGCGGGCGATGCGGCGGTGGCGTACCGCTCGTAGTAGGCGGCGTAGTCCTCGCGGTAGGCCGCGTGCAGCGCCTCCAGCCGCGCCACCGCGTCCTCGAGGGGGGCGGTCGGCGGGAGGTCGAGGACCATGGGCCGGACCTTGGTGCGCAGGAAGTGGTCGGGGCACGAGGTGCCCAGGGCCGCGAGTTCGGGCATCCGCTCGGAGGCGAGGAAGTCGAGGACGACGGCGTCGTCGGTGAAGTGCCCGACCTGGCGCTTGTCGCGGGAGGCCAGGCCGCGGATCACCGGGGCCAGGGCCGCGGCGCGCTTCGCGCGGGCGCGGTCGTCGAGGGGCTCGGCGATCCGCTTGCCGAACGGGTCGGCCTTGCCGCGTTCGGCGATGAACGCCTCGCAGCCGCGGATGATCGCCAGCGAGTTCGCCTCGCACGCTTCGGAGGTCGCGCCCCAGGCGGTGATGCCGTGGCCGCCGAGGATGCACCCGATGGCCTGCGGGTTCGCGGCCTTGATCGCGGCGATGTCCAGGCCCAGCTGGAATCCGGGGCGGCGCCAATCGACCCAGACGACCGTGTCGCCGAAGCACTCCTTGGTCAGCGCCGGTCCGTCGGCGGCGGTGGCGAACGCGATCCCGGAGTCGGGGTGCAGGTGGTCGACGTGGTTCGCGTCGACCAGGCCGTGCATGGCCGTGTCGATAGAAGGCGCGGCGCCGCCGCGCCCGTGCAGGCAGTAGTCGAACCGCTCGACCATCGCGTCCTCGGCGTCCACACCCGGGTAGGTGCCGGCCATGGCCCGCATCCGGTCCAGGCGCAGCACGGCCAGCCCGGACTCGGTCAAGGTGCCGAGGTCGCCGCCGGAGCCCTTGACCCACAAGAGCTCCACCGGCTCGCCGGTGACCGGATCGGTCTCGGTGCCCTTCGCGGACGTGTTGCCGCCGGCGAAGTTCGTGTTGCGCTTGTCCGCGCCCAGCCGGTTCGACCGGCCGATGAGGTCCTGTACCGCGCCCATTCGACTACGCCCCCCAACCGGCGGCCTGGCCGCCCTGGCGGTCGGCCTTGATCTTGTCGGCGTACCCCGAGGCGGCGTAGGCGGCCATCGGGTCGGCCGCGAGGCCCTGCTCCTGGCGCAGTTCGGCCAGCAGCGGGCGCACGTCGGTGTTGTACGCGTCCATGAGCACCGCGTTGGCGCCCAGCACATCGCCGGCGGCCTGCGCCTTCGCGAGCGCCTCGGTGTCGACCAGCAGCGCCTTGGCCGTCGCCTCCTGCACGTTCATCACGGAGCGGATCTGGCCGGGGATCTTCGGCTCGATGTTGTGGCACTGGTCGAGCATGTACGCGATCCCCGAGTCCGGGCCCACCGCGCCGCGCTGCGCCAGCTCGTGCATGATCCGGAACAGCTGGAACGGGTCGGCCGAGCCGACCATGAGGTCGTCGTCGGCGTAGAACCGCGAGTTGAAGTCGAACCCGCCGAGCTTCCCTTCGCGCAGCAGCAGCGCGACGATGAACTCGATGTTGGTGCCCGGCGCGTGGTGGCCGGTGTCGATCACGACCTGCGCCTTGGGGCCGAGCTTGAGGCAGTGCGCGTACGCGGTGCCCCAGTCGGGGACGTCGGTGGTGTAGAACGCGGGCTCGAACAGCTTGTACTCGAGGAGGAGGCGCTGGTCGTCGCCGAGCCTGGCGTAGACCTCGGCGAGGACTTCGGCGAGGCGGTCCTGGCGGTCGGCGATGGAGTCCTGGCCGGGGTAGTTGGTGCCGTCGGCGAACCAGAGCTTGAGGTCGCGCGAGCCGGTGGCGTCCATGATGTCGACGCATTCGAGGAGGTGCGCGGTGGCCTTGCGGCGGACGGCGGGGTCGGGGTGGCAGACGGAGCCGAGCATGTAGTCGTCGTCTTGGAAGGTGTTGGAGTTGATGGTGCCGATCCGGATGTCGAGGTCGGCGGCGTGGGCGGCGAGGGCCTGGTAGTCGTCGACCTTGTCCCAGGGGATGTGGAGGGCGACGGAGCCGGCGGCGCCGGTGTACTGGTTGACCTGTGCGGCGTCGGCGAGCTTCTCGAAGGGGTCGCGGGGGACGCCGTGCTGGGCGAAGACCTTGAAGCGGGTGCCGGAGTTGCCGAAGGCCCAGGAGGGCAGTTCGATGGTCTGGGCCGCGAGGACCTGCTTGGCGTTCTCAGTGCGGTCGCTCATTTGCCGGCTCCTTCACCTGCGGCCTGGGCCAGTTGGGTCTCGAGGTTGAACACTTCGGGGAGGACGGTGAAGGCGTCGTCGGCGTTGGCGCCGCCGGTGCCTTCGAAGAAGGGGGCCATCTCGGCCTGCCAGCGGGCGTTGACCTCGCGGGCGGCCATCTGGGAGCGGGCGGCGTCGAAGTCGTCGGTCTCCAGGTAGCCCACGAGGAGGCCGTCGTCGCCGAGGAAGAGCGAGTAGTTGGACCAGCCGGTCTCGGCGAGTGCGGCGAGCATGTCGGGCCAGACGGCGGCGTGGCGTTCGCGGTACTCGGCCAGGCGGTCGGGCCGGACGCGGAGGGTGAAGCACACGCGCGCCCGTGAAGGCGCTTGCAAGCCGTTGGTCGGGGCTGCCAAGGGGTTCCTCCTCTGGGTGTGGGCGGTTCGGGGCCGCGCACATTTTGAATCGATTCATGAAGGGATTTCGATAAGTTAAAACCCTCGGGCCTCAGGTTGTCAAGGCAAGACCGGGAAGAAATTCGAACACGGTTCGGTATATGCTCCTCAAGCTCCGGGATTACCGTTGAACCGTTTCAAACGGCGGGACCGGGCACCGCCCGGCAGCGACGGCCTTCGATCCATCGATGCGCACCCCTGCACTACCCTGGGCTCCCGATAGCATTCGTGAGGTGACGATGACCACAACCAGCATGAAGGACGTCGCACGCGCCGCGGGCGTGTCGGTCGGGACGGTCTCGAACGTGCTCAACCGGCCCGAGGCCGTGGCCGAGGAGACCCGCTCACGGGTCCAGGCCGCGATCGCCGAACTCGGCTACGTGCGCAACGACTCCGCCCGCCAGCTGCGGGCCGGCCGCTCGCGCACCGTCGCGGTCGTCGTGCTGGACGTGGCCAACCCGTTCTTCACCGACGTCGTGCGCGGCGCCGAACCGCTCATCGAGACCGCCGGCGGCGTCGTCACCGTCTGCGACTCCGGCGAGGACGTGCGCCGCGAGCGCCGCCACCTCGAGATCCTCGAAGAGCAGCGGGTCCTGGGCCTGCTCATCACCCCCGTCGACGACACCTCCGCCTCCTGGATCGAACGGCTCTCCGGCCACGACATCCCCGTCGTCCTCGTCGACCGCGGCGCCGGCCGCCACCCCCACTGCTCGGTGGCCGTCGACGACGTCCACGGCGGGCGCCTGGCCGCGCAGCACCTGGCCGACCGCGGGCACGCCCGGATCGCCTTCGTCGGCGGGCCGGCCTCGATCCCCCAGGTCGCCGACCGCCTCGCCGGCTGCCGCGAGGTGTGCGAGGAGGCCGGCGTGGCGCTCGAGGTCTTCACGACCGCCGGGCTGAACTTCGCCGCCGGGCGCGAAGCGGTGGAGCAGATGCTGGGCCTCGCCGAGCGCCCCACCGCGATGTTCTGCGCCAACGACCTCGTGGCGCTGGGTGCGCTGCAGGCGTTGACGATGCACGGCGTGAAGGTCCCCCAGGAGTGCGCGATCATCGGCTACGACGACATCGACTTCGCGGCCGCGGCGGCCGTGCCGCTCTCCTCGATCCGCCAGCCGCGCTCGCAGCTGGGCCGCACGGCCGCGCAGCTGCTGTTCGACGAGATCAACGAGGGCGCCGGGCACACCCACCGCAACGTGGTCTTCCAGCCTGAACTGGTCGCCCGGGCCTCGACGTCGCAGGAGCTGTGACGGGGTCACGACGGTGCGCCGAGCGTTCGTGTAACGGTAAAGTTCGGGTCTGGTAGCGTCACCGAAACCGGCCCGGCAAGCGCTCGCGCGCCCTGCGGGCCGCCGGCGCACCACAGTGAACCCTTCCAGGAGGCGATTATGGCCGAGCACCACCGCGCGCGCATCGAGTTCGATCCGCGCTTCACCGTCGCCGACGTGCCCGAGCGGCTGTTCGGCTCCTTCGTCGAGCATCTGGGCCGGTGCGTCTACACCGGCATCTACGAGCCCGGCCACGCGACCGCGAACGCCGACGGCCTGCGCCAGGACGTGCTCGACCTCATCAGCGAACTGGGCCCGACGATGGTCCGCTACCCCGGCGGGAACTTCGTCTCCGGCTACCGCTGGGAGGACGGCACCGGCCCCAAGGAGGACCGGCCCCGCCGCCTCGACCTCGCCTGGGGCACCACCGAGACCAACCAGTTCGGCCTCTCGGAGTTCATGAAGTTCTGCCGCACCACCGGCGTCGAGCCGAACATGGCCGTCAACCTCGGCACCCGCGGCCTCCAGGAGGCCCTCGACCTCCTGGAGTACGCCAACCACCCCGGCGGCACCTACTGGTCGGACCTGCGCCGCTCCCACGGCGACGAGGAGCCCTACGGCATCAAGCTGTGGTGCCTGGGCAACGAGATGGACGGCCCCTGGCAGATCGGCCAGAAGACCGCCCGCGAGTACGGCCGCACCGCCGACCAGGTCGCCCGCTCCATGCGCTACATCGACCCCGGGCTCGACCTCGTCGCGTGCGGGTCCTCCTCCCGCGGCATGCCCGAGTTCGGCGCCTGGGAGGCCGAGGTCCTCACCCTCTCCTACGAGTCGGTCGACTACATCTCCGCGCACGCCTACTACCAGCCCCGCGACGGCGACTTCAAGTCGTTCATGGCCTCGGCGCAGGACATGGAGCTGTTCATCGACGGCGTCACCGCCACCGCGGACGCCGTGGGCGCGAAGCTCAAGAGCGACAAGAAGATCAACATCTCCTTCGACGAGTGGAACGTCTGGTACCAGACCGCGCCCACCGGTGAGCGGGAGGAGCCGTGGTCGGTCGCCCCGCGCCAGCTCGAGGACGTGTACTCGGCGATGGACGCGGTCGTGTTCGGCTCGCTGATGATCACGCTGCTGCGCCGCTGCGACCGCGTCACCGCCGCCTGCCTGGCGCAGCTGGTGAACGTGATCGCCCCGATCATGACCGAGCCCGACGGGCCCGCGTGGCGCCAGACCACGTTCTTCCCGTTCGCGGAGGCCTCCGAGTTCGGGCGCGGGAAGGTCCTGCGCGTCAACGCCGACTCCCCCAAGTTCGACACGAAGGCGTACGGCGAGGTCGACGCCCTCCACTCGGTGGCCGTGGCGAACGAGGACGGCACCTACACCGTGTTCGCCGTCAACCGCGAGCTCCAGACGCCGCTGACGCTGGAGATCGACCTGGGTTCGCTCGGGGGCCTGTCGGACGTGACGTGCTCGACGCTCACCGACGACGACCCGGACGCCAAGAACACGCTGCAGGACCAGACCCGCGTGGCCCCGGTCGCCAACGGCGACATCACCGTCAAGGACGGCGTGGCCTATGTGGAGCTGCCCGCGATGAGCTGGAACACCATCCGCATCGCCTAGGCGCACAATGCGAAAGGGGGCCCGCAGCCGATGCTGCGGGCCCCCTTTTTCGGTACGGTCAGGCGCGGGAGGCGCGGACGGCCGCGGCCAGCTCGCCCAGGAGCGCCTCGGTCTCGTCCCAGCCGACGCACGCGTCGGTCACCGACTTGCCGTAGACCAGGGTCTCCAGCGGGGCCGGCTCCTGGCGGCCGGGCTCGATGAAGCTCTCGATCATCAGCCCCGCGATGCCCTGCTCCCCCGCGCCGATGCGCGCGGCGACCTCGCGCACGACCTCGGCCTGGCGGACGTGGTCCTTCCCGGAGTTGGCGTGGCTCGCGTCCACCACGAGGCGCTGCGGCATGCCGTGCTTGGACAGGAGCGCGAGCGCGTCCCGCACGTCCTCGGGCCCGAAGTTCGGGCCGGTGCGGCCCCCGCGCAGGATGATGTGGCAGTCGGGGTTGCCGGAGGTGGAGACGATGGAGGCGCGCCCGTCCTCGTCGACGCCGAAGAACACGTGGTCGCCGGCCGCGGCCCGGCACCCGTCGACCGCCGAGGCCAGGTCGCCGTCAGTGGTGTTCTTGAACCCCACCGGCATCGACAGGCCCGAGGCGAGCTGGCGGTGCACCTGCGACTCGGTGGTGCGCGCGCCGATCGCACCCCAGGAGACGGCGTCGGCGATGTGCTGCGGGCTCGTGGGCTCCAGGAACTCGCAGCCCACCGGAAGGCCCGTGTCCAGCACGTCCAGGAGCACCTGCCGGGCCAGGCGCAGACCGAGCTCGACGTCGTGCGTGCCGTCCAGGTGCGGGTCGTTGATGAGGCCCTTCCAGCCGACGGTGGTGCGGGGCTTCTCGAAGTACACGCGCATGACGACCATGAGCGCGTCGCCCAGCGGGGCCGCGGCGGCGGCGAGGCGCTGCGCGTAGTCCTTCGCGGCGGCCGCGTCGTGCACGGAGCAGGGGCCGACGACGACGAGGAGGCGGTCGTCGGTGCCGTCGAGGACGTCCTTCACTTCGGCGCGGGTGCGTTCGACGAGGGCGGCGCGCGCGTCGCCCAGCGGCAGCTCCGCGCGGAGGGCGGCGGGTGCGACGAGCGGCTGGAAGGCGGTGACGCGCAGGTCGTTGGTCTGCGGTGAGCGGTCGGCGGTCATCGGGTGCGGTATCCCATCTCTGTGGCGAGGCGGGTCCTGTCCACTCAAGGTCTCCCCGGTGCCGGCCCGCCTGACGACGAAAGGCAGCGACTCGTGTCGCTGCCTTGCTGGCTCCGGGTGTGTTCGACGGTCAGCGCGTGCGCCGCCTGGCTCCACCCGGAGCCGGCGTAAAGCGCCGATACCAACGAACTGCCGTAGACATGGGGCGAACCGTAGCACACGGCCGGGGCGCCGGCCACGGCCTGGGCCCGGTGTCACAGGCCGCTGACGGACTCCGGGGCGCGCTCGGCGCGGGCGAGGGCGCGCACCAGGCTCGCCTGCCCGTGGCGCTTCACCGACAGGCGCGCGAGCATCCACGCGGCCGTGTCGAACACGTCCTCGTCGAACACGGGCGTGTCGACACCGACGGAGTAGGCCAGGTCGTCCCCGTGGACGACGAGCTCCATGATGCGGGTACGCAGGAAGTCGTCCAGACTCATCGCGTACGGCCAGCGCGTGTTGCCGCTGGTCTCGGTGCCGTCCATGGCCGCCAGGGCCGTCTCCAGCGCCTCCAGGGCGGCCCGGGCCTCCGCGGTGACGGCGGCCGGTCCGGCTTCGGCGGCCCGCTCGCCGCCGTCGCGGATCCCGGTGTTGTAGTCGTTGTCGAGGTCGGCGGCGAGCCAGGCCGCGCGGCCGTAATGCTCGAACAGGCCCACGCGCTCCTTCCCGGCGTGGTCGGCGGCCAGGCCGGCGGTGACCGAGGTGATCTGCTGGACGAGATGGGCCGCGAGGCCGCCGACGGTGAAGCCCGCGAGCGCCGAGGGCTCCGCCCAGGCCTTGGCGACCGCGCCGTCCTCGGCGAGGCCGAGGGCGGTGCGGGCGGCGGTGCGGTACTGGTCGCGAATGCTGCTGGTCATCGGTGCCGCCTTCTAACGCATGGAGACGTGGACGTGGTTGGTGTGGTCGGAGGCGGGGTCGCCGTTGCCCCCGGTGTAGGAGCGCCAGCCCGAGGAGGAGGACCAGAACTCGTGGTACCAGATCACGTACTCGACGCCGAGGCTGTCGGCGTTGTTGACGTACCAGGCGGCGAGCCGGTCCCCGTACTCCTTGTCCGAACCGGAGGCGTCCTCGTTCTGGAACCCCGACTCGTCGGCGGCCCAGTCGCAGGCCCGGCCCAGCGGGTGCTCGCCGCTGCCGCCCGACCGGTAGCAGGAGACGTAGTGGTCGAACCCGGCCTCCTTGGTCTCGTTGTACATGTGGAGCGTGCGCGGCGTCAGGCAGCCGTCGGTGGTCGGATCGTCCTCGGTGCAGCCGCCGCCGTCACCGCCGTAGCCCTCCGCGGCCGGGGCGCCGCCGTCCGAACCCGGACCGGCGGCCTCTTCAGCCCGCAACTCCTCCAACTGCTCCTCGAGCTCATCGGCGGCCTTCTCCGCGTCCTTCAACGCGTCCTCGGCGGTCTTGACCTCGTCGGCGTGCGCGCCCCGCTGGGCCTCCAACTCGTCCAGCAGCTGCCCGGCCTCGTTCATGAGCGCAGCCCGCTCACTGCCGAGGAAACCGGTGTAGGTCATGGCGTCGACCAGGTCGCTGCTGTTCTCAGAGGAGAGGATCGCGTTCGTGGTCTCCAACTCGCCCTCGGTGTGCAGGTAGACCGCGTACTCGTTGAGGTCGACCGTGAGCTCGTCGAACAGCGCCTGCGTCTCGGTGATCTTCACTTCCAGCTCGGCAGCGCGCGCATTGGCGGCGTCGACCGCGTCCTCGGCGTCGGCGACCTTGTCGATGGCCGCGGCCAAGTCCGATTCAAGGGTCTCCTCGTCGGGATCGGCCGAGGCCGGCACCGGGAAGAACGCCACGAAGGCGGCGAGGAGCACTACGGGGAGGATCTGCTTGCTGCGCACGGGTGGAGGTCTACTTCCAGAGGGTCGGGTCGCCGCCCTGGCGGGGCGGCCACCGGGTTTACAGGTCGAGGTCGACCACGAGAGGGGCGTGGTCGGAGGCGCCTTTGCCTTTGCGTTCGTTGCGGTCGACGTACGCGTCGCTCACCGCCGCCTTGAAAGCGGGGTTGGCCAGCGCCAGGTCGATCCGCAGACCGCGGTTCTTCGGGAAGTCGAGGTTGCGGTAGTCCCAGAACGTGAACGGCTGCGCGTGCTTGAGCGCCCGCGGGTAGACGTCGACGAGACCGGCGGCCCGCACGGCGGCGAGCGCGTCGCGCTCGTCCTTCGTGACATGGGTCGTGCCCGGCCACGCGTCGACGTCCCACACGTCGTCATCGGTCGGGCAGATGTTGAAGTCGCCCAGGGCGGCGAACGGGAGATCACCGGCGGCGTCGGCTTTGACGTCGGCGGCGAGGGCCTTGAGGAACGCGAGCTTGTACGGGAAGTGCGGGTCGGCCACATCACGGCCGTTGGGGATGTACAGGGACTGGACGCGCACGGGCCCGCACGTGGCGGTGATCGCCCGCGGCTCGGTCTCGTCGCCGAACACCGGCTGATCGGCGATGCCGCGCCGCACGTCCGCGATGCCGACCCGCGAGAGGATCGCGACACCGTTCCACCGGCCCAGGCCCCACGACGCGGTCTCGTACCCGGCCTCGCTGATCGCCTCGATCGGCACATCCGCGTCGGCGCACTTGAGCTCCTGCAGGCAGACCACGTCCGGCTCGGCCGTCTCGAGCCAACCGACGAGACGCTCGAGGCGGGCTTTGAGCGAGTTGATGTTCCACGTGGCCACGCGCATGGGCCTCACCCTACCCGCCGCCGGGCCCGCACTGGGCGGACCCGGGGTGCGCGCGTCAGTTTCCGCTGGTCGGAGCCGCTACGACAGCGTCCGGTGTGGCCGGTTGCGCACGGTCGGTACGGGGCCCGACTGCCACCGCCAGGAGCCCGAACCCGATGGCGGTGGTGAACCCGGTGACGGCGATCCCCGAGTCGTTGACAACCGCACCGACGACGGCGACCGCGGTCAAACCGATCACGGCGGCACCCACCTCGTTCGTCCGGATCGGCGCCCTCCGGCGCCAGATCACGATCGCGCCGACGAGCGCCGCGAGCGAGATCCACGTCAGCGGCCGCCCGATCGTCCCGATGGCCGCATCGCCCTTGCGGATGAGGATGTTCGCAGCAGTCCCGTCCAGCACCGACCCCACGAACCGGCCCAAGTGCGTCTGATCCTCCTGCGGCCGCAGATAGTCCAGGAACCCGCCGATCGCGAACACCGCGAACGCCAGACCCCCGGCGAGGATCACGGCCTTGACGGTGAGCTTGCGCCCCCACAGCTTCCAGCAGCACAGCATGCCCGCGGCCACCAGCGTCAGCGTCCCGCCCATATCGCGCCCCAGGGTCGGCGCGCCGACGATGACGACCGCGCACACCCCGATCGCGACCGGACCCCACACGCGAGCCCGCCCCCGCCACGGCAAGAACGCGACCAGCAGGATCACCGCGGCCGCGAACACACTGAACGCGTAATTCCCCAAGCCCGTGAACCGCGCCCCCGCCTGCGCCGTGTACCCCATCGGCGTATGCAGCGGCCACGTCGCACCCGACACCTGGTCGACCGCGATCAACAGCGCCGCAGCACCGGCGATCACCAACACCGGACGCGCCCCCCGCCGCGTCCACGGCAGCGACGCCGCCACCGTCAGCACCACCACACACGCGACGATGATCGCCCAGAACACCAGCGTCGGCCGCTCCGCCCGCCACCAGTGCGGAATCCCCGCCGCAACCCCGGCCACCGGCATCGCCGCCACCGCCAGGCACACCGTCCGCGCCAACCCCCGGAACCGGTCCGGACCGCACAACAGCCACACCGCAGCCGCCACACCGACCACCCCGAGACCCGACAACACCGAATAGAACACGAAACTCACCGCGATCACCGACTGCGACGCCGCCGTCTCGTCGATACCCCGCGCCACCGCCGACGCACTCGAATGACCCGCATCGGGCAGCACCTGAATCGGCGCCCCCGCCACCGCCGCCGGCACCTCCGCCCCGATCGCCCCCAACGCCGTCGCCGTCACATCCACCAACTGCACATACCCGTCACGACCCGTCGTCGCCGACGTCAACTCACCAGGCTCCACACCCGCACCCGCATACAGCACCGGATGCAGCGCCGACGGCGCCGACGCATCCGACACCCCCGCCACCAGCAGCCGCCAATCCCCCGGCAACGCCGCCTGCACCGCACCCACCGCCGCATCGGCCTCCGCCGCCGCCCGCTCACGCACCGACGCCGCCTCAGGCTCGATCACACCCTCGTCCAACGCACCGGACGGCTCATCCGAACCCACCCCGACATCGTCCTGACCCAACTGGTCATAGTCCGTGCCCGCATCCGGCGCCGCATCCGCCGCATCACCCACCACCACACCCGGATCCACGACCACCACATCGCACACCGCCATCGCCGCACCCAGCGACTCCAGATCAGGACCCCAGAACGAGATCCGACCCGCCGTATCCGCCGCCGCCAGCGCCGCACCGTCACCGATGCCCGCCACACACGCCCCCGGATCCGGCGCCACCACCGGCTCACCCGCCGCCTCGGCCTCCGCCGCAGCCGCCTCCTGCTCAGCGGCCATCAACGCCACCGCATCCGCCAGCGAACCCAACCGCGCCCCGTAATTGAACGACTCGTTCGCCTCCACGAGCGCATCCCAGCCCTCGACCGACCACCCCTCGCCGTCCTCCACCGGCGCCGGCAACCGCGACTGCGCCGCACACTGCGCATCACGCGGCGCCGCACCACCCGCACGCTCACCCGCACCCAGGCTCAACCAACCCGCCTCAGGACACGTCCACGACCCGATCGTGCGCACACTCATCGACGCCGACGCACCCGAACCCGCCATCGCCCACATGTTCGGCGTCACCGACGCATCGATATCAGTCCACGCCAACCCCGGCACACCCAGCACGATGATCCCCGCGGCCCCGTCATCCTCAGCCGCCGCCGCACCCACCGGAGGCACCGCCAGCACCGCGCAGACCACCGCCAGCACGGCCGCGAAACCCCGCACCCACGCACCGCCCCCGCGCACCCGCACGCCAGCCTCCCAAGTCATGCCAGCAGTCTATGGGGTCCCCACGCCACCACCGGCTCCATGGCCGCCCGACCTTCGCCACACCCCGCCGCGCCGCGACCGGACGACCACCCCCGCCCGCGTTAGGCTGGCCCGATGCGCACCATCGCCACCGCCAACGTCAACGGAATCCGAGCCGCAGCCAAGAAGGGCATCATCCCCTGGCTCCAGCAGACCCAAGCGGACGTGGTGCTCCTCCAAGAAGTCCGCGCCGCCCACGACCAGATCCCCACCGACGTCCTCGAAGCCGCCGGCTGGCACTGGCACGTCGCCCCCTCCACCGTCGCCAAAGGCCGCGCCGGCGTCGCCGTCCTCACCCGCACCCCCCCAGAAGCCGCCCGCATCGGCTTCGGCGCCGACTTCGACGACCACGGCCGCTACGCCGAAGTCGACCTCCCCGGCCTCACCGTCGCCAGCCTCTACCTCCCCTCCGGCGAAACCGACACCCCTCGCCAGGTCGAAAAAGAACGCTTCATGACCGCCTTCGCCGAATACCTCACCGAAGCCGCCAAGAAAGCCCAAGCCACCGGCCGCGAACTCCTCGTCTGCGGCGACTGGAACATCGCCCACGCCGAAGCCGACCTCAAGAACTGGAAATCCAACAAGAAGACCGCCGGCTTCCTCCCCAACGAACGCGCCTGGCTCACCGACCTCTACGCCACCGGCACCTTCGTCGACGTCGTCCGCGCCCTCCACCCCGGCGTCGAAGGCCCCTACTCCTGGTGGTCCTACCGCGGCCGCGCCTTCGACAACGACGCCGGCTGGCGCATCGACCTCCACGTCGCCACCACCCCCCTCGCCGCCAAGGCCACCAAAGCCTGGGTCGACCGCGCCGCCGCCCACGACCAGCGCTGGTCCGACCACGCCCCCGTCCTGGTGACCTACGACCACTAAGCGACCCGGCTCGCCGGCCGGCAAGGCGAGCGGGCACCATAGAACCCCGTGAGCCTCATCGACTACCTGCCGTCCTCGAACACGCCCGAACCCGACGACGTCTACACGGCCTTCGCGCAATGGGCCGAAGACACCGGGATCGTCCTCTACGAGCACCAGGAAGAGGCCCTCCTGGCCATCTGCACCGGCCAGAACGCCGTCATCGCCACACCCACCGGGTCCGGCAAGTCCCTCATCGCCGCCGCAGCGCACTTCAACGCGCTCGCGAACCAGCGCACCTCCTTCTACACCGCGCCGATCAAGGCGCTGGTGAGCGAGAAGTTCTTCGAGCTGTGCGAGCAGTTCGGACACGAGAACGTCGGCATGCTCACCGGCGACGCCGCCGTGAACCCGGACGCGCCGCTGATCTGCTGCACCGCCGAGATCCTCGCGAACCTCGCCCTGCGCGAGGGCGCCGCCCTGGACTGCGACTCGGTCGTGGCCGACGAGTTCCACTTCTACGCCGAGCCCGACCGCGGCTGGGCCTGGCAGGTCCCGCTCCTGGAGCTCCACCGCGCCCAGTTCACGCTCATGTCCGCCACGCTCGGCGACACCGAGTTCTTCCAGACCGACCTGACCCGGCGCACCGGCCGCGAGACCGCGCTCATCGCCTCCGCGACCCGGCCCGTGCCGCTGCACTACGAGTACCGCAAGACCCCGCTGCACGAGACCGTCGAGAACCTCGTCGACAACAACCGGGCCCCGGCGTACATCGTGCACTTCACGCAGGCCTCGGCCCTGGACACCGCGCAGGCGCTCTCCAGCCTCCACCTGGTGGACAAGGACGCGAAGGCCGCCATCGGGGCGGCCCTGGGCGGGTTCCGGTTCACCACCAAGTTCGGGCAGACCCTCGCGCGGCTCGTGCGCTCCGGCATCGGCGTGCACCACGCCGGCATGCTCCCGAAGTACCGGCGCCTGGTGGAGCGCCTCGCCCAGCAGGGCCTCTTGAAGGTCATCTGCGGCACGGACACGCTCGGCGTCGGCATCAACGTCCCGATCCGCACCGTCCTGTTCACCGGCCTCACCAAGTACGACGGCCGCCGCACCCGCCGCCTGCGCGCCCGCGAGTTCCACCAGATCGCCGGACGCGCCGGCCGCGCCGGGTTCGACACCGAGGGCTTCGTCGTCTGCGAAGCCCCCGAGCACGTGATCGAGAACGAGAAGGCCATGCAGAAGTTCGGCCTCGATCCCAAGAAGCGCAAGAAGATGGCGAAGAAGAAGCCCCCCGAGGGCTTCGTCGGCTGGTCCGACGAGACCTTCGCCGCGCTCTCGGAGGCGCCGCCCGAACCGCTGCAGTCGCGCATGCGCATGACCCACGCGATGCTCATCAACCTGCTCGCCCGTCCCGGCAACACGTTCGAGCACGTGCGCACCCTCATCGAGGACTCCCACGCCGACCGCGCCACCCAGTTGAAGATGGCGCGCACCGCGCTCACCATCGCCCGCACCCTCCGCGACGCCGGGATCATCGTCATCGAGGACGGCAAGGTCGACCTCACCGTCGACATGCCCGACCACTTCGCGCTCAACCAGCCGCTCGCCCCGTTCGCCCTGGCGGCCCTGGAGCTGCTGGACACCGAGTCGGACACGTACCCGATGGACGTCGTCTCCATCGTCGAGGCGACCTTGGAGGGCCCCGGCCAGATCCTGGCCGCCCAGCGCAGCAAGGCCAAGGGCGCCGCGATCGAGGCGATGAAGGCCGACGGCCTCGACTACTACGACCGCATGAACCAGCTCGAAGACGCCGAGGTGGACTACCCGAAGCCGCTGGCCGAGCTCCTCGACGACGCCTTCAGCGCCTACCGGATGAGCCACCCGTGGGCCGCGGACTACCAGCTGGAGCCGAAGTCGATCCTCCGCGAGATCTGGGAGGGCCGGATGAGCTTCGGCGAGTACATCGGCCTCTACGGCATCCAGCGCGGCGAGGGCCTGCTGCTGCGGTACCTCTCCAGCGCGTACAAGGCGCTCATCCAGACGCTCCCGGAGGGCGCCGGCGGCGCCGATCTCGACGACCTCACCGCGTGGCTCGGCGAGACCATCCGCCAGACCGACTCCTCCCTCATCAACGAGTGGGAGCAGCTCACCAACCCCGCCGAGGACGAGAACCTCGACACCGGCCGTCCCGCCCGGGCGTTCACCGACAACGAGCGGGCGTTCACCATCGCCGTCCGCAACGCCGCGTTCCGGCATGTCGAGCTCGCGGCCGCCGACCGCGTGGATGCCTTGGCGGCGCTGGACACCGGCTGGCCCGTCTCCAAGTGGGACGCGGCCCTGGAGCGGTACTTCCAGGCCCACGACGACATCGGCACCGCCGGCGCGGCCCGTGGCAACGAGTACCTCGACATCGCCAAGGAGGGCCGGACCTGGACCGTCCGCCAGACCATCGACGACCCGGCCGGCGACAAGGACTGGGCCATGGTCTTCAAGGTCGACCTCGACGCCTCCGACGAGACCGGCACCGTCGTCATGGCCCTGGAGGACTTCTCCGACTAGCGGTGGACCGCAAGGGAACCGAGGAGCCGGCGGCATCGCTCGACGCCCCGGCTCCTTCCCTTCGAGGGCCTCGCCGACGCCGGCCGGCGCGGCGCACCCGCCGCCCGAAAAGCCATCGCCGCCACCGGTGCCGCCGAGTACTGTTGGCTCGCCCCGCGACGCTCACCCGACTCGCCGCGGGCGACCGATCCGGCGCCGGCTACGAAGGCGGCGCCGCTCGATCGTCGACGTGCTCGTCCGCCGGGCCCGCACCGCCCTCGACCGCTGAGAGACCGCCATGCCCGTCCAGATCACCGAGACCATCGCCATTCCCGACAGTGAGCTGCGGTGGCGCTTCTCGCGGTCCTCAGGGCCCGGCGGTCAAGGCGTCAACACCACCGACTCGCGCGTGGAGCTCGTGTTCGACCTGGCCGGCACGAAGGCACTGCCGCCGGCGCTCGTCGAACGGGCGCTCGCGCGCCTCGGCGACCGGCTCGTCGACGGCACGGTCGTCATCGCCGCCTCGGAGTTCCGCTCCCAGCTGCGCAACCGCGAGGCGGCCCAGGAGCGCCTCGCCGAAGTCATGCGCCGCGCCATCGCGGCACCCCCGCCGCCGCGGAAGGACAGGAAGCCCTCCAAGGGCGCGAAACGGCGGCGCCTGGAGGACAAGCGCCGCCGTTCGGACGTCAAGAAGCTGCGCCGCAGCACCGACGACTAGTGCTCGGGAAGCGGCTCCCCGAAGTCGGGGGTGCCGTCCTCGTTCCAGCCGAACGGCTGGACCCGGCAGTGCCGGTCGGGGTTGTCGAGCGGGTCGCCCACGATCTCCTCGTACGCGCGGGCGTGGAAGACCAGGAGGTCGTTGCCGTCCTCGTCCACGGTGAACGCGTTGTGCCCGGTGCCGTAGATGCCGTTGGCCGCGTTGGTGGTGAAGACCGGCTCGGGGTGCTTGGTCCACGAGGCCGGGTCGAGGAGGTCCGCGTCGGCGTCGGCGGTGAGCAGGCCCATGCAGTACTCGGCGCCGGTGCCGGAGGCCGAGTAGGTGATGAAGACCTTGCCGCCCCGCACGATCGCGTAGGGGCCCTCGTTGACGGCGAAGCGGATGGTCTCCCAGGGCAGCTCGGGGCGGGAGAGCTCGACGGGCGCGCCCTTGATGGTCCAGGGGTTCGCGAGTTCGGCGAGGAACAGGCTGGTGTTGGAGCCTTCGAGGCCGGGGTCGTGCTGCGCCCAGCACAGGTAGCGGGTGCCGTTGTGCGCGAACGTGGTCGCGTCGAGGGAGAACGAGTCGATCGGGGTCTCGATCTGGCCCTTCTCGGTCCACTCCCCGGAGAGGGGGTCGGGGCCCCGGTTCTCCAGGACGTACATGCGGATGCGCCAGACGTCCGCGGTGGCCGATTCGGCTTCGCCGGCGGCGAAGTAGACGTACCAGGCGCCGTCGATCCAGTGCAGTTCCGGGGCCCAGATGTGGGAGCCCATGGGGCCTTCGGGGTGCTGGACCCAGATGGTGGTCTCCTCGGCGTCGCGCAGGCCCAGGAGGGTGTCGGCGCCGCGCAGCACGATCCGGTCGTAGGCCGGGACCGTGGCGGTGAAGTAGTACCGGCCGTCCACGTGCCGGGTGATCTGGGGGTCGGCGCGTTCGAGGATGAAGGGGTTCGGCAGCGCGGAGGCAGTCTTGTTATCGGTCACAACCCGCATGTTACAACTCCACCCGGAGCGTCCCCGCAGGCTCCACCTCCGCCGCGCCCGCAGACTGGGACGCGAGCCAGTCGACCAGCAGTTCCACGTCCGAGCAGGCCAGGTCGAACACCACCTCGGCCCCGAACTCGACGTTGACCAGGCGCACGTCCTCGCGCAGCCGCAGCAGGCCCTCGATGCTCCCGGCCGGGCCGTAGTCCACGCGCACCGTGAGCCGCTGCCAATGCGCCAGCTCCACGGTCCCCGCCGCGTCCACCGCGGCCGAGACGGCCGCCCCGTACGCGCGCACGAGCCCGCCCGCGCCGAGCTTCACACCGCCGAAATGGCGGGTGACGACGGCGAGCACATCGGTGAGGTCCCGCCCGCGCAGCACCTCCAGCATAGGGACGCCGGCGGTCCCGGCCGGCTCGCCGTCGTCGCTGGAGCGGGCGGACTGCCCGTCGTCCAGGACATAGGCGGTGCAGTTGTGCGTGGCGTCCCAGTTGGCCCGCCGATGCGCGCCGATGCGTTCGCGCGCTTGGGCATCGGAGTCGACCCGGTAGAGCGTGCAGATGAACCGGGACCGGTTGACCACGGTCTCGGTCTCCGCTCGGGCGACGGCGAGAGTGCGCATCGTCAGCCCACGACGCCGTGCTCCCAGGCCCACGCCGCGATGCCCACGCGGTTGCGGACCCCGAGCTTCGCGCGCACGGCCTCCAGGTGCGTCTTGACCGTGGAGACGGAGACGAACAGGGTCTCGGCGATCTCCGCGTTGGTCTTGCCGCGCGCCACGAGCTCCACGACGTCCAGCTCCCGCTCGGTCAGCACATGCGAGGCCTTGGGCCCCTCGGGAACCGGCTCGGTGAGCCGCTCGAGGAGGCGCACCGTGACCGACGGCGAGATGAGCGACTCCCCGCTCGCCGCGGCGCGGACCGCTTCGACCAGCAGGGTGGGCCCGGAGTCCTTGAGCAGGAACCCCGTCGCACCCGAGCGCAGCGCGCCGTACACGTACTCGTCGGTGTCGAACGTGGTGACGACGACGATCCGCGGGCCGCTGCCGTTCGCCCCGGCCAGGAGCGTGCGGGTGGCCTCGAGCCCGTCCAGGCGCGGCATGCGGATGTCGAAGAGGCACACGTCGGGCTTGAGCCGCCGCGCCTCGGACACCGCGACCACCCCGTCGGGGGCGTCGGCCACCACTTCCATGTCGGGCTGGGCGTCGATGATGGCCCGGAACCCTGCCCGGACCATCTCCTGGTCGTCTGCGATCAGCACTCGGATTGCCACGCCCCGAGCCTAACCGGCTCTCCGGCCGCTACGCGGCGGCGCCCGCCAGTTCGCGCTCGCGCACCACAGGCGCCTGCACCGGTTCGGCGACCGGGGCCGGGCGGACCGGCGCCACGGCCGAGTCCGCGGCCTCGCGCTCCAGGACCGCCTGGCGGCGGGCCGACCGCTGCCGGATGGCGAAGGTCGTGGTCACCAGGAACAGCCAGGTGCCCTCGAGGAGGATGAGGCCCCAGTCGTGGCCGATGATCGCGGCGGTGAGCAGGATCGAGCAGGCCGAGATGACCAGGAGCAGCGAGGCCGGCTTGGTCGCGTGGATGCGGTGGGTCTGCAGGAGCAGGAAGTTGGTGATGTAGAGGAGCGCGCCGATGATCTGGAACATGATGCGGATGTCGAAGTCGTGCATGAGAAATCCTCGAAAGAACGTAAGGCAGGCAGGAAGGCGCCCCGCGCCGGCGATGGCGCGGTGGCAATGAGAAGAAGTAGGAAGAGGAGGACCGAGGGGTTACAGGGTCGCGGCCGGATGGCCGCTCGGTCTGCTCCGCGCGCAGATTTCCATGACCGCCCCGCGCAGGACGCGCGTCTGGAGCGATCCGCAGATGCAGCGCGTCCACACCGTCATGCCCGAGGCGCTCCGGTGCCGGGACACGGTCGTGACCGGATCGTCGTCGGGCCAACCGCAAAACGGGCAGCACTGCATGACCGCGTCCTCCTTACAAGGCTTCGGGTTTCGTTCCAGGGATGAGCGCCGGCCGATACCGCCCGCGGCGGCATTCGCGCACTGTTCTCACGCTCAATACGAGGTTAAGGTCCCAATCGTCCGGGCTACAACACCTTGGTGACGCTAGTTTGCGAAACTCATCGTGAAGCGAACGCTTAAGCGATTGGGGCCACACTGTGATCGACCTGAGGAGACTGCACGTGCTGCGGGCGATCGCCCACCACGGCACCGTCTCCGGTGCGGCGAAAGCCCTGCACATGTCCACTTCAGCGGCGTCGCAGCAGATCCGGCTGCTCGCCAAGGACCTCGGCGTGTCGCTCCTCGAACCGGTCGGGCGCGGCGTCAGGCTCTCCTCGGCGGCGCAGGTCCTCATCGCCCACATCGACGCCATCGAGGCGATGTGGCGCCTGGCCGAGGCCGAACTCCAGGCCACCGAAGGCGAGCCGTCGGGGATGCTGCGCCTGTGCGGGTTCCCCACGGCCATTGCGACACTGCTGGCGCCCCTGGTCGACACCGCCCGCGAGCGCTACCCCGCGCTCGAACTGCGACTGCGCGAGGCCGAGGCCTCGGAGAGCTTCGACCTGCTCTTCGCCGGAGAGGGCGACCTCGCGCTCGTCGAGGCGACGCCCGACAACCCGCCGCCGGAGGACATCCGCTTCGACGCGCAGACGGTCTTCAACGACCCGTTCGACCTCGTCGTGCCCGGCGGGCACTGGTGCGTCGGGAGCGAGGCGGTCGACCTGCGCGAACTCGAGCGCGAGCCGTGGATCATCGGCGTGCCCGGGTCCATGCACCGCCGCCACGTGCTCACCGCCTGCTCCAACGCCGGGTTCCGGCCCACCGTCACCGGCGAGGCGCGCGAGTGGAACGTCATCGCCGTCATGGTCGCCCACAAGATGGGCGTCGCGCTCATCCCCCGCCTCGTGGACCTCCCCCACCACCTCGACCTCGTGCGCGTCCCCGTCTCCGGGCCGTTCACGCCGTTCCGCCACTTCCAGGCCGTGACGCTGCGCGGAGGCTCGCGGCGCCCGTCCGTCGCGGCCGTCATGGAGCTGCTGAACGAGCAGGTGCGCGCCGCGGAAGGCATCGGGCCGCTCCCCGAAGCGCAGGCCTGAGAGCCGGCGCGTACACCGGCGCTGAGCTGGGGTAACCAGTGAACGTGATCGACCCTACTGGACACTGAACTCCGTTACGCTGAGCGAATGTTCGACTACGGCGGCGAGCCCGCGCACACCGGCCCCCGGCACCTGCGCGTGCGCGGAGGCGCCGCCCTGACCGGGTCGATCGACGTGAAGACCTCGAAGAACGCCGGCGTCGCACTCCTGTGCGCCAGCCTCCTCAACCGCGGCCCCACCGTGCTCCGGCACGTCGCCCGCATCGAGGAGGTCAACCGCATCCTGCGGGTCCTGGAATCGATGGGCGTCGCGTGCGAATGGCTCAGCCCCGAAGGCGACCTGCGCATCCAGCCGCCCGAACGCCTCGACCTCACCCGCATCGACGCGGACGCGGCCCGCCGCACCCGCTCGATCATCATGTTCCTCGGGCCGCTCATCCACGACTACCCGGAGTTCGAACTGCCGTTCGCCGGCGGCTGCGAGCTGGGCGACCGCACCGTCGAACCGCACCTCGCCGCGCTGCGCCGCTTCGGGCTCTCCGTCGAGCGCTCGCAAGGCAGCTACCGCGCCACCGTCAAGGAACACGTCGAGCCGCCCGGCGCGATCGTCCTGACCGAGCGCGGGGACACGGTGACCGCGAACGCGATCATGGCCGCCGCCCGCTTCCCCGACGTCACCGTCATCCGCAACGCCTCCTGCAACTACCAGGTGCAGGACCTGTGCTGGTACATCGAGAAGCTCGGCGTCCGCATCGACGGCGTCGGCACCACCACCCTCACGGTCTACGGCCGGTCCGGGATCGACAGGCCCGTGGACTACGCGCCGGCCGAGGACCCGATCGAGGCGTGGAGCCTCGTCACCGCCGCGGTCGTCACCGAATCCGAGATCACCGTCCGCCGCACCCCCATCGAGTTCGTCGAGATCGAGCTCGCCCTCGCCGAGGAGATGGGCCTGGTGTACTCCAGGAGCGAGGAGTACCTGGCCGCCAACGGCCGCACGCGCCTGGTCGACCTCACCGTCCACCCCTCGCCGCTGCGCGCGGCCGCGGACAAGATCCACCCGATGCCCTTCCCGGGGCTCAACATCGACAACCTGCCGTTCTTCGCCCTCATCGCCTCCTGCGCCAAGGGCGGGACGATGATCCACGACTGGGTGTACGAGAACCGCGCGATCTACCTGACCGAGCTCAACCGCCTCGGCGCGAAGGTGCGGCTGCTCGACCCGCACCGGCTCCAGGTCGAGGGCCCGGTGCAGTGGAGCGGCGCCGAGGTCGTGTGCCCGCCGGCGCTGCGTCCGGCCGTGGTGCTCCTCCTCGCGATGCTGCGCGCGCAGGGCACCTCGGAACTGCGGCACGTCGACGTGATCCACCGCGGCTACGAGCAGCTCGCCGAGCGGCTCCAACTGCTCGGCGCGGAGATCGAGCCCTTCTGAACCACGCCTGCAGAAGCACGGTCGCGAACGGCGCGCGACCGTATGTGACACTTCCACTCATGAACATGCCGTCCGATGTGCCGCCGCAGACCTTTGCGCTCCTGAGCCTCGTCCAGGCCCACCTCAAGCACCTCGACAAGGTCGAAGGCGAGGTCATCGGCAGCCCGCAGTGGGAGGCGACCATCGAGTCCACGAAGTCCGTGGTCGCCGCCAAGTCCCCCGGACTGGCCGTCACGGCCGCGGACATCCCGATGATCGTCGGCACCGGCTCCCCCGACCGCAAGCGGCGCCTCTACGCCACGATGCCGGTGGCCCCCGAGATCGCCGCCCTGGCGGACGAGTCCGAAGTGGCCCTGTTCGCCTACAACCGGCGCGGCCGCCTCCAGCCCGCCAACCGCACCGCGGCCAAGTCCCAGTCGCGCGCCTGGTACCCGCCCGCGAAAGCCTTGGCCCCCATGCGGATCATCGACGACGCCGTCTGGGCGCCCGTCACCGCCGCGACCGGCGACAGCGGCCGCCCCGGCATCATGGAGGCCGCCGCAGGATGGCTCGTGCTCCTGGCGGTCATCGCGTTCATCGTCGCCGCAGGCTATCTGGCCCTCTGGTTCTTCGACATCATCTGACGCCCCTCGAGAGCAGTGCCCGAGCCTCCCGTATTCGCTTGCTGAGCAGCGAAAACGGGAGGCTTTGTCCTTCTTGGCGAGTGCGCGGGCGAAGCCCGTGCCCGTGCTTCTCGACGACCGATCACGTTGACTGACAACGAGGTATTCTACCTCGGAGTCGATATATCTTGTTATTACTGCCATAATGGACGCATGCTGAAGATGGCCATACTCGGATTCCTGCGGGACTTCCCGCTCCACGGCTACGACCTCAAGAACCGGGTCGCGAGCCTCGCCGGGCACGTCCGGCCGGTCGCCGACGGGACGCTCTACCCCACGATCAAGAAGCTCGAGGACGCGCAGTGCCTCACCCGGCGCACCGCGCCCGGGTCGGTCGCGGCGCCGCGCCACATGCTCGAGATCACCCAGTCCGGCACCGACCAGCTGCGCCGGTGGCTGCGCGACCCCGAAGCGGGGTTCATCACCGATGACAACAAGTGGTACGTGCTGCTCGCGTTCCTGCACCACCTGGAGAACCCGCGCGAGCAGGCGCTCGTGCTCGCACGCCGGCGCGAGTTCCTCGACCAGCCCGCGCAGCTGTTCTTCGACGAGCAGGGCGCGCCGATCCCGCCCGAGCGGCTCGACTCACCGTTCCGCAAGGGCCTCATGCAGATCCACCGGTCGACGAACCTCACCGAGATCGACTGGCTCGACCGCCAGATCGTCGAGTTGAACCGCCGCGCCGGCTTCACCGCCTCGCGGTGACGATCCGGGCGCGGCGGCGCGCTAGCCGTTGAGGATGCTCGACAGGAGCACGAAGAAGATGACGATCAGGACGATCACGGCCGCACCGGTGACCAGGACCGCCGGCTCCTGCGTCAGCGGGCGCTTCACAGGGTGCTGCGCCTGCGGCTGCTGGAACGTCTGCTGGGGTGCCTGGGCGGGCTGCTGGTAGGCCGTCTGGGGCGGCAGCATCTGCGGGGCCTGGGTGGGCTGCTGGACCGGCGGCCGGGGGGCCGACATGTGCCCGGCGGGCGAGACGGGGCCGCCCGAGGTGGGGCGGGTCATCGGCTGCTCGGAGGGGGCCGGGCCGGAGGCGGCGCGCACGGCGCCTTCGACGACGACGGTCTCAGGCTGCTCGAAGGTCTGCGGCGGGACGCCCAGCTTGGAGTGGATGAGCTGGGAGATCGCGGGGATGCGCGAGGAGCCGCCGACGAGGAAGATGCCCACGAGGTCGGCGGGGTTCATGCGGGCGGCCTGGATCGCGCGCTGGAGGCAGTCGACCGTGCGCTCCAGGGGCGGGCGGGCGATCTCCTCGAACTCGGCGCGCGTCAGGTGGGCGTCGACCTCCAGCGCGGGGAGGTGGATGTCGGCGCTCGCGGTGCGCGAGAGGGTCTCCTTCGCGCCGCGCACGTCCTCGTAGAGCATGCGGCGGTAGCGGCGGTCCCGGTCGTCGGCGGGGCTGAGGAGCCGCTTCCAGTCGTCGGGGTGGGAGGCGCCGTAGGTCTTGCCGAGATGCTCGACGATGCCGTGGTCGAAGTCGAGGCCGCCGATGTCGCCGATGCCCTCTTCGGCGAGGACCTCGAAGCCGGTCTGGGTGCGGCGCACGACGGTGGCGTCGAACGTGCCGCCGCCGAGGTCGTAGATCGCGAGGGAGCGCCCGGGCGGGACCGCGGTGCCGAGCACCGAGGTGAAGTAGGAGGCCGCGGCCACGGGCTCGGGGATGAGCTGGGGGGCCGGGAGCCCGGCGAGGCGGGCGGAGTCGACGAGGATGGACCGGCGGCGCTCGCCCCAGCGGGCGGGGTGCGTGAGGCGGACCTGGCCGGGCATCTGGCCGGCCTGGCGCTGGGCCTCCAGCGCGACCTGCTGCAGCACGTACGCGAAGACCTGCGGCACCGGGATCTCGGAGGTGCCGAGGAACAGCGAGCCGTCGTCGATGCGGCGCTTCGGGTTCGGCTCGAATCGGGCCGGGTCCATCCGGGCGTTGCGCTCGGCGTCGCGGCCGACGAGCATGCGGCCGTCGGAGTTGTAGTACACCGCCGAGGGCAGGATGGGGGCGCCGTCGAACAGCAGGGGTCGTACGCGTCCGTCGGCCGAACGCAGAACCGCAACGGTGTTCGAGGTTCCGAAGTCGATTCCAAGAACGTGCATGTGAATACTCCCTCTCGGCGACGCTTGCGAGCAGTGAACGCGTCTAGCCTGATGCACACCCTACTGGGCGCGTCCACACCTGGTGCGACCCGTTCGGTGTTCACCGGTCGTCCACGCCCCGTTCGCACCCGCCCGCCCCGAGCAGGCTGGACGGCGTTTGCCAGGGGGGATGCCGGGCGCAGAAGGGGACGAGCGGCATCTCACGTGCTCGGTCGCGCGGATACCGAGCGGTGTTGTGTCACACTTCAAGGGGACGTCCGTGGGCGGCCGCATCAGCGCCGGGCCACACTTGGGGGTCCGCATCGCGACAGCGGCGCCCTGGTGCGGCGGTGCCGGGAAGGATCCGGCCGCGTCGCGGCGTTGTACGAAGCGAAAACCCCAGGAATCGGCGTGATCGGCTGGGGAAAGAATGCGCAGGCCCAGGGCTGACCGGGTCGGCGAGCGTGTGGCAGAGCGATTGCTCCAGAGGAAGTGCAGGGGAACATGGGCGACAGAATGCTGAGGGGCTCCCGTCTCGGTGCCGTCAGCTACGAGTCTGACCGCAACACGGAGCTGGCCCCGCGCCAGACCCGCGACTACGTCTGCCCGCAGGGGCACCGTTTCGAAGTGCCGTTCGCGGTCGAAGCGGAGATCCCGTTGACGTGGGAGTGCCGGCTCGACGGTTCGACGGCCAAGCTGGTCGACGGCGAGGAGCCGGAGACCAAGAAGGTCAAGCCGCCGCGCACCCACTGGGACATGCTGCTGGAGCGCCGCTCGATGGAGGAGCTCGAAGAGATCCTCGACGAGCGCCTGCAGGAGATGCGCGCGCGCCGCGGCGAGCGTTAGCGAGCCGCTTGGTAGCGCGGTCGAGCGCTAGCGAACCGCTTGGTAGCGCGGTCGAGCGCTAGCGAACCGCTTGGTAGCGCGGTCGAGCGCTAGCGAACCGCACAAAGAGCGGTAGCAAGGCGCGTGAGGCGCCGATAAGGCTCACGGGCCCGGGTCGATGGACCTGGGCCCGTTTTTCGTGTCCCCGTACTTGACCGGCTGGTCCGCGTCGAAGTCGCGCTCGCCTGTCCGCATGCCGCCTGCGTTGCGCTCGCCTGTCCTCGAGTCGTCTGCGCTGCGCTCGCCGATGACCTCGCCGTCGATGACGTCGCCGCCGCCGAAGCGCATCACCGGGGCGCTCGCGGCGATCCAGCGGCCGAGGCCGCGGAAGAGCAGGCGCGTGGGCGGGAAGAGCAGCAGCAGGCCGATGAGGTCGGTGACGAACCCGGGGGCGATGAGGCACACCGCCCCGGCGATCACGTAGCCGTTCGGGAGCTCCCGGGAGGGGTCGCCGCCGGAGTTGAGGTAGTCGCGGGCGGACCGGAAGGACTTCTTGCCCGCGTTCGTCACGAGGGCCACGCCGAGCACGGTGGTGCCGACGGCGATGAGGATCGTGTAGACGAATCCGATGAGGTAGGCCAGGCCGAAGAAGGCGGCGGCCTCGGCGATGAGCCAGATGGCCAGCGCGAGCCGGAAGGCGAACGGTGCGCGTTTGGGCGCCTTGGGCGGCTGCTGGTACGTCACCCTTCGATTCTGCCACGCCGGAGGGCGCTCTTGAGTTGGCGTGCGCGGTGGGCCAGGCCCCAGCGGCTCACGTTCCAAAGGGCCTCAACGGTGATGGCGCCGCTCATCTTGGAGGCGCCCGCGCGGCGCTCGGTGAAGACGATGGGGACTTCGCGGATGTCGAAGCCGGCTTTGACGGCGCGCCAGGTGAGGTCGATCTGGAAGCAGTAGCCGACGGAGTTGACGGTGTCGAGCTGGAGCTTGTGGAGGCCGTCGAGGCGGTAGGCGCGGTAGCCGGCGGTGACGTCCTTGACGCGCAGGCCGAGCATGGCGCGGGTGAAGACGCCGGCACCGCGGGAGAGGAGGAGGCGGTGGCGGGCCCAGTTGCGGACGGCGCCGCCGGGGATGTAGCGGGAGCCGATGGCGACGTCGGCGCCGTCGTCGAGGGCGGCGAGGAGCCGGGGCAGGTCGGCGGGGTCGTGGGAGCCGTCGGCGTCCATTTCGACGACGGTGCGGTACCCGCGCTGCGCGGCCCAGTCGAAGGCGGCGAGGTAGGCGGCGCCGAGGCCCTGCTTCTGGGGTCGGTGGAGGACGTGGACGCGGTCGTGGGCGGCGGCGAGGGCGTCGGCGATGTCGCCGGTGCCGTCGGGTGAGGAGTCGTCGACGATGAGGATGTCGATGCGGTCGCACCCGGCGAGGGCGGCGTCGACGGTGGTCTCGATGTTGTCGCGCTCGTTGTAGGTGGGAATGGCCACAATGGCCGGACTGGTGTGAGTGCCGGCGGGGCACCGGTCCGGTTTCTGGCTCATGGCTTCGGCTTTCTAGGTCTGGCTGCGGCGGTGCTTGACGTTGATCAAGATGGCGCAGGCCAGGGCCACCAGTGCCGCTCCGGTGAGGACCGCTTCAGGAAGGATACCCACTGTGGAGGCCGGAGTCGAGCTGTCGGACAGGGTGAGGTCCGATTGGATGACAGCGGCGGTGTTGAACTCGGTGGCCTGGGAGACCTCGCCGGTGTGGTCGGTGAAGGCGGAGACGCCGACGGTGGAGGCCATGAGGCCGTCGCGGCCGTGCTCGATGGAGCGGAGGGCGACCATGGCGAGCTGCTGCTGGGCCTCGTTGGTGTCGAAGGTGGCGTTGTTGGTGCCCACGGCCATGAGCTGGGCGCCGTCGCGGACGGAGTCGCGGGTCTCGGCGTCGAAGGCGATCTCGAAGCAGATGAGGCCGGTGAGCGTGTAGTCGCCGACCTCGACGATGCCGGCGTTCTGGCCGTGCTCGAATCCGGCGACGTTGTCGAGGCCTTCGGACATGCGCGGGTCGATCCATCCGGCGACGGTGCTGAAGAACCCCTTGTAGGGGACGTATTCGGCGAAGGGCACGGGGTGGCGCTTGGAGTACATGTAGACCGGGCCGTCTTCGGGGTCCCAGACGATGGTCATGTTGGAGCGGGTGCCGTCCTCGTTGTGGACGATGCCGCCGAGGACGATGGGGGCGCCGATGGCTTCGGCGGCCTCGCTGATGAGCTTGTAGGCGTCCCGGTTGGCGAGGGGGTCGATGTCGGAGGCGTTCTCGGGCCACATGACGAGATCGGGGCGTTCGGCGCGGCCCGCGTTGACGGCGGCGGCGAGATCCTTGGTGGCCTGGACGTGGTTGTCGAGGACGGCGCGGCGCTGCTCGTTAAAGCTCAGGCCCAGGCGGGGGACGTTGCCTTGGACGACGGCGACGTTGACGGTGTCGCCGGCGGGGGCGGTCGCGTTGATCGGCAGGGCCAGGGGCGCCAGCGCGGTCAGGGCCGCGGCGGCGGTGAAGGCGGCGGCCTTGCGGATGCCGGCGCCTCGGGGGGCGTCCTGCGGGCTTTGGAGGTGCCCACTCGGCGCCGCTTGCGAGCCGTAGAAGTGCGCTGCGAGGGCGAAGACCGCGGCGAGGAGGAGGCCGCCGGAGAGGGCGACGAGGAAGCTCAGGAAGGGGGCGCCGCCGAGCCAGATCGCGGCCGCGGTGGGCGATTCGGCCTGGCTGAAGGCGAGGTTGCCCCAGGGGAATCCGCCGAACGGCTGGCGCGAGCGCAGTGCTTCTTCGGCGACCCAGGCGACGCCGGTGAGGGGCGCGAGGGTCCAGCGGCGGGTGTCGATGAGGCGCGAGCAGGCGGCGAGGAACATGCCGAGCAGGCCCATGCCGAGCGCTTCGAGGGCGCACAGGAACAGCCAGGGCCACTGGCCGACCTGCGTGGAGGACCAGGCGAGGAGGGGCAGGAAGAACGCCATGCCGTAGACGAAGCCGACGCCGAGGCCGCCGCGGAGGCGGCGGCGGTGGACGGCGGCGCCGAATCCGGCGACGGAGACGGCGGCGAGGGGCCAGGCGCCGTAGGGCGGGAAGGCGAGGACGGCCAGGAGGCCGGAGGCGGTCGCGAGCACGAGCGCGGCGGGGAGGGTGAGACGGCGGCCGAGCGGGGAGTCGGTCAGCAGGAGCGGGCGGCGCTTCGGCGCGGGCGGGTTCGCCTCGGGCGTCGGGGCGGCGTCGCGGTCGTCGTCGATCACGGTGCTCAAGTAGTGCGCTCCTCGCTCGTACGCGGGGCCGGGCCTCGGCCTGCGGCGAGGGGCCCTCGCCTTCGGGGCTCTAGCCTACTTCGGGTACGGCAAAGGGGCGTAGCTGTGTCCGGCTACGCCCCTCGCACGGGTTTCTCCCAGTCCCTGTACGGCCGGTGTCCCCTGCCGCGTCTGCTGGTGATCTTCGGACCAACTCGCACCCGTCTGGCTGAGCGTCTACGAGCTGTTGTCTAGGGATCTCCTGCGTCTGCTGCGGGTCCACCACCGGCGACCGGCTCGCCTTCCTCCGCCGACCCCCGCGATCTGGACCTGGCCGCCGGTAGCAGTGCGGCCGCGCTGCCACCTTGTCCAGTCTGCGTGGGAGCAAAGCAAGTCGAGTCGCCCCCGACGTTCGGCGGGCTTCCGTCTCCGGTCGTCCGCCGAGGACCAGACCACCGTAAGCCAAACTGCGCCGATGGCGTCAACCGGGTCGGAATTTTGCTCCCACAATTTTTCTCGCGTCAGTGGTCGCGCGGAGTCGGTGCTGGCCAGGCCGCCGACCAGATCAGCTGGCCGTCGGCGACGGTCATCGAGCACTTCGGATCGGGGACGCGCGGGTCGCTCAGGTCCGGAAGTCCCCCGTCCGTGAGGTCCCACACGGCGAAATTCGCGCGGGTGTTCGGGGCGAGCGCCCCGGCGTCGTCGATGCCGAGGGCCCTCCAGCCGCCTCTGGTGGCCGCGGTGAAGGCCGCGGCCATCGGGAGACGCGAAACCGGGTTGCGGTGGCGCACGGCGGCTCTCACGCCGCCCCAGGGGTCAAGGGCGGTCACCGGGGCGTCCGATCCGAAGGCGAGCGGGACGCCGACGCCAGCGAGCTTCGAGAACGGGTTCGCCGCGAGGGCGCGCTCGCGCCCGAGGCGGGTCGCGTACATGCCGTCGGGGCCGCCCCAGGCGGCGTCGAACGCGGGCTGCACGGAGGCGTGGACGCCGTGGTGGACCATGCGGGCGATGAGCGCGGCGTCGAGCAGCTCGGCGTGCTCGATCCGGTGGCGGGCATGGCGGATCGCGTCGAGGCCGAGCACGGGTTCGGCCGCGTCGAGGCCGTCCAGGACGTTGGCGATCGCGCCGTCGCCGATGGCGTGGAACGCCGCGGGCAGGCCCGCCTCGTGGCAGTCGAGGAGGTGCGCGGCGACGTCGGCGGCGGTCAGGTACTCGGCGCCGAGGGTGCCGGCGTCGCGGTAGGGCTCGCGCAGCAGCGCCGTGCGGGCCCCGAGGGAGCCGTCGGCCGAGAGGTCGCCGCCGCAGCCGTGGGCGCCGAGGTCGCGGGCCTTCACGGCGGCGCAGAGCTCGCCCCACCAGCCGTGCACGGAGGGGTTGCCGGGCCGCTGCCCGAGTTCGATCAGGCCCTGGAACTCCTTCTCCCCCAAGGGGTCGGCCGCCACGGGGATGAAGTGCTCGACGACGGCGGCGATGCCGCGGCGCGCACCGCGGGCCAGCGCGTGCTCGGCGAGGGCGAGGCGCTGGCTGACGGGCGTGCGGGTGCCGAGGGTGGCGCGGGCGGCCTTGTGGGCGGCGCGGGTGAGCACGCCGGAGGGGTCGTAGCCGTCGTGCTCGGCGAGTTCGGGGTGCTCGGCGAGGAGGCGGGGCGTGGCGATGCCGGTGTGCCCGCAGGCGCGCGAGAGGTAGGCCAGGCGCCCGCCGGCGGCGCGTTCGATCGCCGCGCCGGTGGGCAGGGCGGGGTCGTCCCAGGTGGTCTCGTCCCAGCCTCCGGCGAGGATGAGCGCGTCGGCGGGGGTGGTGCGGGCGAAGGCGTCGAGGTGCTCGAGGACGGCGGCGGCGGAGCGGTCGTCGGCGAAGTGCAGGCCGGCGAGGGCGCCGCCGGTGGCGGTGAGGTGGACGTGGGAGTCGACGAACGCGGGCGTCACGAGGCCGCCGCCGAGGTCTTCGGTGCGGTCGGCGGCGGGCGCGTCGGTTTCGGGGCCGACCCAGGCGATGCGGTCGGCGACGGTGAGCAGGGCCGTGGCGGCGGGACTCGTCGGACTGAGCACGCGGCCGCCGCGCCACAGGACGCGCTCGGCCGTTGCGGGAACGGTCTTCTGGAGGAGGCTCATGCCTCCCATGATGTCAGTCGACGGGGTGCAGGACGCGGTGGAGGAAGCTGCGGGCCCGCTCGGTCTTGGGGTTGGAGAGGACGTCGGCGGGCGGCCCGGATTCGACGATGACGCCGCCGTCGAGGAACAGGACGCGGTCGGCGACCTCCCGGGCGAAGCCCATCTCGTGCGTGACCACGAGCATCGTCATGCCTTCGGCCGCAAGGCCCTTCATGACGGTGAGGACTTCACCGACGATCTCGGGGTCGAGGGCGCTGGTGGGCTCGTCGAAGAGCATGAGCCGGGGTTTGACGGCGAGGGCGCGGGCGATGGCGACGCGCTGCTGCTGCCCGCCGGAGAGCTGCGAGGGCTTCGCCTGCTCCTTGCCTTCGATGCCGACCTCGGCGAGGAGCCGCCGGGCTTCGGCGACGGCCTTCGCCTTGGGGATCTTGCAGACGCGCACCTGGGGCACGACGAGGTTGTCGAGGATCGTCATGTGGCTGAACAGGTTGAAGTGCTGGAAGACCATGCCGATGTCGCGGCGGGCGAGGTCCAGGTCGGCGTCGGGGGCGGTCATGTCGTGCCCGGCGGCGACGATGGTGCCCTCGGTGGGGGTCTCCAGGAGGTTGACGCAGCGCAGGAGCGTGGACTTGCCGGACCCGGAGGGGCCGATGAGGCACACGACCTCGCCTTCGGCGATCTGGAGGTCGATGCCTTTGAGGACCTCGTTGTCGCCGAAGCGCTTGTGCAGGCCCTGGATCTCGACGATCGGGGTCGCTTCGGTGTTCATCGGGCTTCTCCTCGCTTCTCCAGGCGGCGGGCCAGCAGACCGAGCGGGATGGTCAGCAGCAGGTAGAGCAGGCCGCCGACGAGCAGCGGGGTGGCGTTGGCGTTGTCGGTCAGCTCGTTGCGGGCGAACTTGGACAGCTCCATGGTCGCGGTGGTGACGCCGAGGACGAACACGAGGCTGGAGTCCTTGGTGAGCATCACGAGCTCGTTCGTCAAGGGCGGGATGACGATCCGCAGGGCCTGCGGTAGGACCACGGTGATCATGGTGCGGGTGTGGCTCATGCCCAGCGACCTGGCGGCCTCGACCTGTCCGCTGGGGACGGCCTGGATGCCGGCGCGCACGCTTTCGGCGATGTAGGCCGAGGAGGTCAGGCCCAGGCCGATGGCGACCTGGCCGTAGACCCCGCCGGGGTACTGGATGCCCGGGAAGGCCGCCGGCACGCCGAAGCCGACGAGGAACAGCACGAGCAGTGCCGGCAGGCCGCGGAAGATCTCGACGTAGGCGGTGGCGAACCACCGGTAGGGGCCGAAGTCCGAGACGCGCATGAGCGCGATCGGGACGCCGACGACCATGCCGAAGACGAACGCGAGGGCGGTGTAGACGATCGTGTTCCAGAACGGGGTCCACACCGCGGGGAACATGTCCGCGGCGATGTCGAGCCGGAAGAACGAGTCGGCGATCTGGCCCCAGTCGGCCAGGAGCGCCAGCGCGATGACGACGGCGGCGAGGACGGCGTACTGGATCGTGCGCGAGAGCCGCCGCCGCTGGGTCGGCGTCATGCGCCGTTCGGCGGTTTCGGTTCGGGTCCCCACTACTGACCGGTGTCCCCGGTGTAGGGCTCGCCGATCCACTTCTCGTAGATCTCGGCGTAGGTGCCGTCCTTGAAGGCCTCGTCGAGCATGGCGTTGACCTCTTCGAGGAGCTTCGCGTCGTCCTTCTGGACGGCGAACCCGTAGGCCTCGCCGGTGTCGATCTTCTGGACGAGGGTCAGGTCGGTCGCGGTCTCGACCATGTCGGTCCAGGTCGCGAGGTCGGCGATGGAGGCGTCCACATTCTGCGCGGTGAGCGCGGCGGTGATGTCGCCCATCGACTCGAAGGAGACGACCTCGTAGCCGTACTGCTCGGCGTTGTCGTTGGCGTAGGTCTCGCCGGTGGAGCCCGACTGGACGGCGACGCGCATGCCGGAGAGGTCTTCGATCGAGGCGACGGTCGAGCCGGCGCCCACCACGAGGGCCTGGTCGGCGCGGTAGTAGGCCTGGGACATGCCCATGGCGGCTTGGCGCTCTTCGGTGATGGTGAGCCCGGCGGCGCCGATGTCGCAGGTGCCGGCGTTGAGGGCCTCGCCGGAGGCGATGGACTCGAAGCCGATCTCGACGACCTCGACCTCCTGGTCGAGGCGTTCGGCCAGCAGGTTCATGAGGTCGATGTCGAAGCCGACGTAGTCGTCGCCCTCTTTGGATTCGAAGGGGGCGAAGGGGACTTCGGTGCAGACGGTCAGAGTGGAGTCGTCGCCGGAGTCCGACGTGCATGCGGCGCCGGCCAGACCGGTCCCGATCAGGGCCAGTGCGGCGGCGGCGCGGCGGGCGTTGGTGTTCACCTGAGGGCTCCTCATAGTTCGCTGATGCGCCGATCATTCCGGCCGGACACACCCATCGTTGTTCCAGCCGGTCGAAAATGTGGCAGGTTTCGCACTAAATCAAGCGGTCGAATCGCCGTTCTCACGCTGTGTCGCCCCCTCATGAGACAGTGGTGGGCATGCTGATGCTCATCGACGCCGCCTCGCTGTGGTACCGCGCCTACTACGGGCTCCCCTCCTCGATCAAGGCCCCGGACGGGCGGCGTTCGGGGGCGGTGCGGGGCTTCTTCGACGGCCTGGCCGTGCTGGCGCGCCGGTACGAGCCCACCGGCATGGTGTGCTGCCTGGAGGGGAACTGGCGGCCGGACTGGCGGATCGACCTGATGCCCGGGTACAAGGCCGCGCGGGCGCTGCCGGACGGCTCTGAGGACACCCCGGAGGGCATGGACGACCAGGTCGCGGCCATCGAGGCGCTGCTGCCGGCCCTGGGCGTCGCGACGGCCGCGCATCCGCAGTACGAGGCCGACGACGTGATCGCGACGCTCGCGGCCCGCACCGCCGAGCCGGTGGTCGTGGTGACGGGCGACCGGGACCTGTTCCAGCTCGTCGACGACGAGCGCGACCGCAAAGTCGTATACCTCGCGCGCGGGATATCTAAAGCAGAGTTGTTCGATGGCGAGGCGGTGGCGACGAAGTTCGGCGTGGCCCCGGCGCACTACGTGGATTTCGCGGTGCTGCGCGGCGACCCCTCCGACGGGCTCCCCGGCGTGAAGGGGATCGGCGCGAAGACCGCCGTGACCCTGGTGAACACGTTCGGCGGCATCGCGGGACTGAAGGCCGCCGCGGCCGAGGACGGCTCGGACCTGCCCGAGCGCCAGCGCAAGGCGATCACCGAGGCGAGCGACTACCTGGATCGGGCCGTGCGCGCCTCCACCGTGGTGGCGGACGTCGACGTCCCCGTCATCGACGCGACGCTGCCGAAGTCCCCGAAGGACCCGGAGCGGGTCGAAGCCCTCGCGGCCCAGTGGGGCGTCGCTTCGGCGCTCGCCCGCTTCCACGAGGCGATCCAAGCACCGGCCCACTGACCATAAGGCGAACGTTTTCGCAGGTCAATGCCGATGTCGTACCCGTATGGGACAGTAGCCTTATTTCACTGGTAGTGGTGAAGGTGGGAATGGGCGGGTAACCCGGGGCACCCGGTACGGGCGGCCGCCGGCCGCCCTCACGGCCGCCTCGCACTCCCCCCTACGGCCAGACCGTCGCCGCCGCCTCGAACTCGGCGCGGTCGGAGTGCACCGGGATCACGCACACGATGTGGCCGCCCGGCGCCCGCAGGGTGCGGCATTCGAGCCAGCGCGAGACCTCGGTCGCGCCGAGCGCGATGAGGCGCGCGGTCTCGGCGTCGAGGTCGTCGGTCTCCATGTCCACATGCATGCGCGGCTCGCCGTCGTCGAGGCGCTGCACCACGGTCACGAGCCCCGGCAGTGCGCCCTCGAGCCGGGTGAACTGCTCCTCCCCCGCGTTCGGCGTCGCGCGCACGCCGAGGGCGGCCGACCAGAACGCGGTCGCCGCGTCGGCTTCCTGGGTGTCGATGAGCACGGTCGAGATACGGCTGCGGTGCACGGTGGCTCCCTCCGGTTCAGCGGCGGCGGGCCGCGCCGCCACGACTCAGACGTCGGCGACGACGCCTCGGCGGATCGCGTCCACCGCGTCATAGGCGGCGTCGGCCAACTTATTGGATGACTCGGTTCCGATATATCTTGCAGCAGTCCCCATTTGGTGCAGCAGGTCGGCCGTGCGCCGCGCCCACCGCACGAAGTCGCCGCCGGGCATCGGCCACGGGCCGTCGGCCGCCGCGAGCGCCTTCGAGAGCTCCTCACCGCGGGTCCACCGGTAGATCGGCCAGGCCAGGCCCATCTGCGGGCGCGAGATCAGCGACAGGCCGCGCGTGTTCTCCGCGCGCCGGATCGCCTCCCAGCGCCGCACGGTCTTCGCCACCGGGTCCACGATCGGACCGGGCACGGCCACGAAGAACTCGTCCTCCTCGAACCGGGACTCGTAGATCACCGTCGACGCGATCGCCGCCAGTGATGGCGCGTCCAGCCCTTCCCAGATGCCGTCGCGCAGGCACTGCGCCACCAGCAGGTCCGTCTCCACGAACAGGTTGCGCAGCAGCCGCCCGTCACTGGTGACGGTCTCGCCGTCGAGGTACCCGAACTCGCTGAGCACCTCGCGCACGGCCGCGAACTGCCGCGCCAGGGAGTGCTCGCGCCGCTCGGAGCGGCTGCGCAGCAGCTCCGCCTCGCGCTTGAGCCGCGACCAGCGGGATGCGTGCACCGTGTGCTGCCCCGCGTCCGGGCAGGTCCGGCAGGGGTGGGCCTTGACCTCCTCGCGCAGGCGCGCGATCTCGGGGGTCTCGGCCGCGCCGCCACGGCGGGTCGGCCGCGAGCGGTCCCGCGTGGCCTCGCGCAGGCTCGAGGCGAGGTCGGTGCGGGACTTGGGGTCGCGGCGGTCGAAGCGCTTGGGCACGTTGATGCGGGTGGCGACCTCGACGCCGCCGTCGAACGCCGAGCTCTCGAGCGTCCCGGCCCAGCCGTCGGCGGTGAGCACCGCCCAACGCGGGTCGTGGTGGCGCGAGCCGCCGGTGGGGCGCAGGAACACGGCCCAGCCGGTGCGCTTGCCGCGGGAGATCCAGACGACGTCGCCGCCGCGGAGCTTCTCGAGGTTCGTGCGGGCCTCGTCGCGCAGCGCGCCCTTGCGGCGCTTCTGCGCGCCGCGTTCGGCCTGCGCGAGCTGCTGCGTGAGGTCGTAGTACGCGAGGAAGTCGCCCTTGTGGCAGGCTGCGCCCTCGGCCGCCTCGGCGGCCCGGCGGTTGAGGGTGCGGGCCTGCTCGGCGATGTGCACGGCCTCGGAGTCGGACTGGAACTGCGCGAAGGAGGAGGCCAGCACCTCTTGCGCGCGTTCGACTCCGGCGGCGCCGATGAGGTTCACGGCCATGTTGTAGGACGGCGCGAAGCTGGAGTTCAGCGGGTACGTGCGTTTGGAGGCGAGTCCGGCGAGCTCCTTCGGCCGCACGTCCTCGGCCCAGACGGTGACGGCGTGGCCCTCGACGTCGATGCCGCGCCGCCCGGCCCGGCCGGTCAGCTGCGTGTACTGGCCGGGGGTGAGCATGACGTGGTCGGAGCCGTCGTACTTGATGAGCCGCTCCAGGACCACCGACCGCGCGGGCATGTTGATGCCGAGCGCGAGCGTCTCGGTGGCGAACACGGCCTTGAGCTTGCCGCGTTCGAAGAGCTTCTCGACGACCTCCTTGAACACCGGGAGGAGCCCGGCGTGGTGGGCGGCGATGCCGGCCGCGAGGCCCGCGAGCCACCGCTCGAACCCGACCGCTTCAAGGTCGGCGGGGTCGATGTGGGCGACGGCGGCGGTCGCGTAGTCGACGATCTCGTCCCGCTCGCGCCCGTCGGTGAGCCGCAGCCCGGCCCGCACGCATTCGTCTACGGCCGCATCGCAGCCGGCGCGCGAGAAGATGAAGTAGATGGCCGGCAGGAGCGAAGCCTGGTCGAGGCGGGAGATGACGCGCCCGCGGTCCACATAGGGGCGTCCACCGCGGCGCCGGCCGCCGGTGCGGCCCTCGTTGCGCTCGCGCGCCCTGGCGTCCTTTTTGAGCAGTTCTTTGGAGACGTAGTCGCCGTCGGGCTCGAACAGGTCGAGCAGCGCGCCGCCGACCATCATGTGCTGCCACAGCGGCACCGGGCGCGTCTCTGAGACCACGACCTCAGTGGAGCCGCGGACGCTCTTGAGCCAGTCGCCGAACTCCTCCGCGTTGGAGACCGTCGCCGAGAGGGAGACGACCCGGACCTCCTGCGGGAGTTCGATGATGATCTCCTCCCACACGGCGCCGCGGAAGCGGTCGGCGAGGTAGTGCACCTCGTCCATGACCACATAGCGCAGTCCGCCCAGCGTGGAGGAGCCCGCGTAGATCATGTTGCGCAGCACCTCGGTCGTCATCACGACGATCGGGGCTTCGCCGTTGACGACCGTGTCGCCGGTCAGCAGCCCGACGTTCTCCGCGCCGTGCGCGGCCACGAGGTCGTTGAACTTCTGGTTCGACAGCGCCTTGATAGGGGTGGTGTAGAAGCACTTCCTGCCCTCGGCCAGCGCCAGGTGCACGGCGAACTCGCCCACCACGGTCTTGCCCGCGCCGGTGGGCGCGCAGACGAGCACGCCGTGACCGCCTTCGAGGATGCGGCAGGCCTGGACCTGGAAGTCGTCGAGCTCGAACGGGTAGTCCCCTGCGAAGGCCGCCAGCTGCGGCCACTGCCGACGCGCCTGCGCGGCGGCGTGGCGTTGTGCCGGGGAGCGGTCGTCGGCGTAAGGAACGTCGGCGGTAACCATGGCCACAACACTAGTCTGCCGCCCCGACAAGAGCACTCCGGTAACGCGCTTCCGTACCCGGCTGTGACGACGCCTACACGGCCGGGTATCGTCCGTTTGTGCACCGGGATTCCTCACCAGGAGATGACGATGCGGGACGCGGAGGGGTCGACGCGGTCCTGTTCGATTTCCACGGCACCTTGGCGCAGCTCGAACCGCTGACCCGCTCGGTGTCGCTCGCCGCAGAGTCCTGCGGGAAGCGGCTGAACCCGCTCGCAGTGACCGCTCTGGCGGATGCGATCGGCGCGCAGGGCTGGCCCGGTTCGGGCATGGAGCCGCGGGTGCGTCCGCATTTCGCCGACGCCTGGGCCGACCGCGACCTCGACGAGGACGCCCACCGCGAGGCGTACTCCGAGCTCGCGGCGCAGGCCCACGGGGTCTTCGACGGCCTCGCCGAAGCCTTGTACGACCGCATGGCCTCCCCTGAGGGGTGGGTCGCGTTCGCCGACACGATCGGCACCCTCGTCTCCTTGAAGGCCCAGGGGTATCCGATCGCGCTGGTCTCGAACATCGGCTTCGATGCGCGTCCGATCCTGCGGCGCTTGGGCATCGACCGGTTCATCGACGAGTGGATCCTGTCCTACGAGGTCGGCTACTGCAAGCCGGACGAGAAGATGTTCTACGCGGCGTGCCATGCGCTCGATGTGGAGCCGAGCCGGGTGCTCATGGTGGGCGACACCATGGCCGATGCGGGCGCGGCGCGGATCGGCGCCCGCTGCTACCTGCTGCCGCATGCCGAGGCGGGCCGGATCGTCGGCCTCGACGCGGTGCTGCGGCTGGTGCGCAGCGGCTGCTGACGGCACCTGAATAGACGGAGACAGGGCCCCACCGCAAAAGCGGTGGGGCCCTGTTGCAATGCTCGACCCTGTGTCCTCAGCGGACTCAGGTGATGTCGTCGTAGCCGTCGACGCGGCGGCCGAAGCGGCCTCGCCGTTCGGGCTCCCCGGGATAGTCATCGTCGTCGAGGCTGCTGGCGCCGATGGTCGCGTCCGCAGTCAGGTCGTCGTCGGAGGCGCTGATGTCGCTGGCCTCCTCGTCGTCCCACTGGTCCTCGTCGGTGATGCCCTTGCGCTTGTCGTTCAGCGTCGCGACGATGAGTGCGACCCCGTACAGGAGCAGCATGCAGATCGCCAGCGCCGTCATGCCGAACGGGTCGGGCGTGGGCGTGAAGATCGCGGTGAACGTGAAGCTCACCAGGACCACGATCCGCCACCAGCCGCGCATCCGCTTGGCCGTCACCAGGCCCATCACGTTGAGCATCAACATGATCAGCGGGAACTCGAACCCGATCCCGAAGACCATCATCACCGCTATGTAGAAGTTGATGTAGGCCTCGAGGTCGAGGTTGATGTTGAACCCGTCCTCGCCGATGCCCGACAACAGCATGATGAACTGCATGCCGTGGGAGACGACGAAGTAGGCCAGGATGGCGCCGCCGAGGAACAGCGGTGCGGCGACGCCGATGAAGAAGTAGGCGTACTTGCGCTCGTTGCGGTGCAGGCCGGGGGCGATGAACGCCCACAGCTGGTAGAGCCAGATCGGTGCGGTGCCCACAAGCGCCATGTACAGCGAGATCTTCAGATACAGGCTGACGTGGGAGATCGGGGACTGCAGGTTGAAGTTGCAGCCCACCAGGCCGTCACCGGTCTCTTGGACGGCGTGCTGCGATGCGCAGTACGGGTCCGCCAGGAACAGGATGACGTTCTTGGAGAGCAGCAGTGAGGCGGCAGTGCCGACCAGGATCACCAGGACCGCGATCATCAGGCGCTGCCGCAGGTCGGCAAGGTGCTCCATGAGCGTCATGGAGCCGTCGGCGGCGCGCTCGAACTTGGACTTGCGTCTGCCCTCGCGCCGCGGCGGTGCGTCAGCCATATTCGTTACGGCCGATTCCGGGCTAGCGGGTCTTCTTGTGGTCGACCGATTCGCCGTCGATCACGGACTCGTTGACCGGCGCCGGCGGGTCGAGCGGCTCGCGCGTGTGCTTGGGCTCGGCGCGGGTGTCGCCGTCGTCGTCCGGGTTGCTCCCGTCCTTCTTCATGGCCTCGGTCTCCGACTTGAGGATCCGCATGGAGCGACCCAGACCACGCGCCATGTCGGGGAGCTTCCTGGAGCCGAACACCAGCAAGATGACAACGACGAGAATGATGATGTGCCAGGGCTTCAATGCACCCATTGTTCGGTCCCTCCGGATATATGTCGGTGACGTTAACCATCGTATGCCGCTTGGAAGGCGGCTGCCACGGAGCTTGCGTCTCGGCTTGGTACCGGGTTCACCTGCGGTGGCGTGGCTACGACATCGTCGAGCCGGACAAGCATGACCGACGTTTGACACTTCCGTCAACACTGGAGGCTTCGGGAACCCTGATCTTTATCAGAATGTGGCGGCGGAGACGGGGATGCGTCACTGCTTCGGCAGCGCGGCGGCCGTGCGCTCGGCTTCGGCGAGCGTCGCGTTCAGGCGTTCTTGCAGGTCCTGTAGCTCTCCGGCGCGTTCTTGGACGCGTTCGAGGCCGAATCGGAGTTGTTTGAGGGGGCCGAGGAGGCGCGTGGCCGCTATGGCCAGAAGCACGAGTCCGGCGAGTGCCAGCACGACCGATATCGCCCAGATCATCGGGTCAGTCTAGCGCCGGGCGCCGCTCGGTTCGAGCGGGCCCGGCGGCGGGTCGGCCGGGTTCGGGATGCACGGCCCCGCGGGCGCGATGCGGGTCTCGGGGGAACCGTCAGGCGGGCTGGTAGCGGGCCAGCGCGGCGCGGGCGGTCTGGTGCACGGCGTCGCGCAGCTCTTCAGGGGCGAGGACTTCGGCTTCGCCGCCGAGGCCGAGGACGAAGCGGCGGGCCCAGTCGAGGTCGCGCACGCGCATGGTGACGCGGCGGCGGCCGTCGCTCTCGCCGATGACCTCGTCGCACGGGTACGCGTCGGTGACGGTCGTCGCGCCGGGCCCGAGGCGGAGCTGGATGCGCGGCAGTTCGGAGGCGAGGAACGCGGTGGGCGCGGGCTGGTTGGTGAGGCGCAGCGGCTCGGAGGGCTCGTCGAGTTCGGAGCAGGCGTCGATGCGGTCGATGCGGAACTGCCGGATCTCCCCCGCCGTGCGGCACCAGGCGCGCAGGTAGGCGTGCCCGTCGGCGGCGACGACCTCGATGGGGTCGACGACGCGTTCGGAGGTGGTGTCGCGGCTGGCCGAGTAGTAGGTGATGCGGGCGGCGTGGCCGGAGGCGACGAGCGCCGCGTAGCGCTCGGCCCGCGGGTCGGTGACCGTGTCGCGGACGGTGACGTCGGCGGGGGCCTCGCCGGCGGCCGCGGCGAGCTTGTCCAGCGCGGAGGCGATCGCGGCGCGGTCGCCGACGCCGGGCGTGTCGGCGAGGACGCGCAGGGCGACCGAGAGCGCGAGGGCTTCGTGGGCGGCGAGGCGGACGGGGCGGTCCATGCCGGCGGCGAACAGGACGCGGACCTCGTCGGCGTCGAAGGCGAGGTCGATGAGGTCGCCGGGGCCGTAACCGGGCAGCCCGCACATCCACAGCATGGTGAGGTCGGACTGGATCTGGTCGGCGTCGACGCCGAAGTCGGCCGCGAGCTCGGCCATCGGGACCCCTTCGGGCCGGGCGACGAGGTACGGGACGAGGTTGAGCAGGCGGGCGAGCCGGTTCTGGGTCACGGGGTCTCCTCCTCGGCGAGTGCCTGCAGGCAGGCGATGGTCTCTTTGACCAGTTCGGGCGGTTCGGTGACGAGGACGTCCGCGCCGAACGAGGCCAGCCAGGCGGCGGTCGCGGCGGTGTCGGTGTACGAGAAGCAGGCCTGGTCGCCTTCGGCGGTGCGCGGGCCGATCTGGTCGGCGCGGCGGCGCACGCCCCAGGCGCGCTTGGGCCGGACGAGGACCGTGGCGCGGCTCGGCAGCTGGTGGTCCTCGGAGGCGGAGGCGAATCCGAGGACGTCGACGTCGTCGGGGATCGTGAAGGCGCCTTCGGGGCCGGTGAGGCGGACCTTCCCGCTGATGCGCGAGAGCCGGAAGCAGCGCTGGGCGCCGCGGTCGAGGTCGTGGCCGGCGACGTACCAGCGGCCGCGCCAGGCCGCGCAGCCCCAGGGCTGGATGCGGCGCTGCTGGGCGGACTCGTCCCGGGGGCCGAAGTAGTCGAAGACGACGACGCGGCGCGAGGCGACCGCTTCGAGGAACGGCGCGAGCGCGGCCTCGGCGCCGGGCAGGGACTTGACCGGGGACGCCGCAGCGTGGGAGTCGACGTCGATGCCGGCGGCCCGGAGCTTGCGGAGCGCGTCGGAGGACCCGGACTGGAGCTCGGGCTGCTGCCACAGGCGCGCGGCGGCGGCCACGGCGGCGGCCTCGGCGTCGGTGAACTCGATCTGCGGCAGTTCGAAGTCCGAGCGGGCGATCCGGTAGCCGGGCTCGCCGTCCCCGAGGTAGTCGATGCCGGACTGCAGCGGGATGCCGATGCGGCGCAGCTCGGCCTTGTCGCGTTCGAACTTGCGCTGGAACGCGTCGTGGGCCTTCTTGTCGTCGTGGTTGTGCTCGTACCCGGGGACGGTCCTGGCGATCTTGGTGGAGGTCTGGAAGCGCCGCGAGGACAGCAGGCAGAGCACCAGGTTCACCAGTCGTTCAGTGCGATCGTTGGACACCCGCCCAGCCTATGCCAGGCGGTGGAGCCGCTGCCAGCACGCCCGCCGCGCGCGTGGCGCGACCGGGCGCGCACGCACCGGCGCGGGCTCGCCGTGCTGCACCGGTTCCGGTCGCGCTTGATAATGTCCGGGCGTGATCAGATGGCGATACGGGACCGTCACCGGCGTGCGCGGCGGTTGGCGCGGCTGCACCGAGCTCGAGGTCGACGTGGAGGCCCGCGAGGGCGAGGACGCGTTCTCGTGCCGGGGGCTGGCGTACGACGAACTCGTGGGGTCGCCCGAGGTCGGCGACCGGGTGCTGCTCAACTGCAACGCCATCGCGAAGGGCCTGGGCACGGGCGGGTACGCGCTGGTCGTGGCCGTGCCGGACCGGCTCCCCGCGGACGTGGAGGGGCCGGGGCACATCGTCAAGGCCCGCTACACGCCGATGCAGGCGATGCGCCTGGCCGTGGACGAGGACGACTCGCCGCACCGCGCGGCCGTGGAGGCCTGCGAGGACCTCGGCGGGATGCCGGTGGTCGTGGCGGACCTGCACTCGGCGCTCGCACCGGTGCTCGCGGGGATACACGCGACCGCACCGGAGGCGCGGGTCGCCTATGTGATGACCGACGGCGGCGCGCTGCCGGCGTGGTTCTCGCGCCAGCTCGACCAGCTCTCGGATCGGCTGTGCACGACGGTGACGGCGGGGCAGTGCTTCGGCGGGGACCTCGAGGCGACGAACGTCCACAATGCGCTGATCGCGGCGCGGGTGGTCGGCGGCGCGGACATCGCGATCGTGGCGCAGGGGCCGGGCAACCTCGGCACCGGCACGGTATGGGGCTTCTCGGGAACCGCGGCGGGCGAGGCGGTCAACGCGGCGTCGGTGCTCGGCGGCAGGCCGGTGGCGTCGCTGCGGATCTCCGAAGGCGATGCGCGCGAACGGCATCTGGGGATCTCGCACCACTCGATGACGGCGTACGCGAAGGTCGCGCTGGCGGCGGCTGACGTGCCGGTACCCGACGAACTCCCGGCGGCGCTCGAAGGCCGCATCAGGCGGCAGCTCGGTGAGCTGCCGGAGCGGCACCGCCAGATCGAGGTCGACTGCTCGGGCCTGGTCGAGGCGATGGAGGCCCTGCCGGTCAAGCTGTCCACCATGGGCAGAGGGCTCGACCGGGACAGGGTGTATTTCGTCGCCGCGGCAGCGGCGGGGAGGCACGCGGCCCAAATAGCGACCCGACGCGACTGAGGGCCGCTCCCCCAGGGCGCCCCGCGGTCCCCGGACGCGACCGCATGGCTTCGCGGACGCAACCGCCACGCTTCGCGGATGGAATGTCAAGCCGCTTCAGCTCCCCTTCAGGTTCACCTCGCTAGCCTTGCAAACCGGGGGCCCTTTCCCAGCGCCGATCGCGCTCTTGGCGTGCGCCGCAACCACCACGCCTTGTGGACCGGATGTCAAGCCGCTTCAGCTCCCCTTCAGGTTCACCTCATTAGCCTTGCAAACCGGGGGCCCTTTCCCAGCGCCGATAGGACACTCGGCGTGCTCCCGAATGCGAACCGCCCCGCCTGCGCTGTCGCGCAGACGGGGCGTTGCTCGGTCTTGTTGTCGTTAGAGCACGAACAGGATCAGGAGCCAGAGGCCGATGACCGCCGCCAAGGCGAGGGCCAGGACCCAGGTCGGGACCGTGTACTCGCCCCGGCGGTTCCGTGCGATCTCCTCGCGGATCCGCGTCGTGCGCCGCTCATAGGCGGCGACCGGGTCGAGCAAGCCCAGCGGATCCGGGCGGCGCCCTCCCGGGCTTCGCCCCTCCCCCGCGGGCTCCTCGGCGTGCTGCGGCTCGGCCGCGCCGTTCCGATCGTTCATCGCTCGCCTCACATGCTGGCGATGAGCTTGTCAACCCGCTCGTCACGCGACCGGAACGGGTCCTTGCACAGGACCGTCCGCTGCGCCTGGTCGTTGAGCTTCAGGTGCACCCAGTCCACAGTGAAGTCGCGGCGCTTCTCCTGTGCCTTGCGGATGAACTCCCCGCGCAGGCGCGCCCGCGTGGTCTGCGGCGGCACTTCCTTCGCCTCGAAGACCTCCACGTCCTTCGTGATCCGCTCGGCCTCGCCGCGCTTCTCCATGAGGTGGTGCAGGCCCCGGCCGCGCCGGATGTCGTGGTACGCCAGGTCGAGCTGCGCCACACGCGGGCTCGAGAGCGCCAGGCCCCGCTTCTCGCGGTACCGCTCGATGAGCTTGTACTTCGCGACCCAGTCGATCTCGCGCGAGACCGAGTCCAGGTCCTCGGCCTCGACCGCCTGGAGCACGCGGCCCCACAGGTCGATGACCCGCTTGGTGCCCGCGTCGGCGCCGCGCTGGTCGACGAAGTCGATGGCCTTCTCGAGGTACTCGCGCTGGATGTCCAGAGCGGACGCCTCGCGGCCGCTCGCCAAGCGCACCAGGCGCTTGCCGGTCGTGTCGTGGCTGATCTCGCGGATCGCCCGGATCGGGTTCTCCAGCGTGAGGTCGCGCATCGTCACACCGGTCTCGATCATCCGCAGCACCAGGTCGGCCGAGCCGACCTTGAGCATCGTGGTGACCTCGTTGATGTTCGAGTCGCCCACGATGACGTGCAGGCGGCGGTACCGCTCGGCGTCGGCGTGCGGCTCGTCGCGGGTGTTGATGATCGGCCGCGAACGCGTGGTGGCAGAGGAGACGCCCTCCCAGATGTGCTCGGCGCGCTGCGACAGGCAGAAGCGCGCGCCGCGCGGGGTCTGGAGGACCTTCCCGGCCCCGCAGATGAGCTGGCGGGTGACCAGGAACGGGATGAGCACCTCGGCGAGGCGCCCGAACTCGCCGTGACGGCTGACCAGGTAGTTCTCGTGGCAGCCGTACGAGTTGCCGGCGGAGTCGGTGTTGTTCTTGAACAGGTAGATGTCCCCGGCGATGCCTTCGTCGTGCAGGCGCTTCTCCGCGTCGATCATGAGGCCTTCGAGGATGCGTTCACCGGCCCGGTCGTGCTTGACCAGGTCCTCGATCGAGTCGCACTCAGGGGTGGCGTACTCGGGGTGAGAGCCCACGTCGAGGTAGAGGCGGGCGCCGTTGCGGAGGAACACGTTGGAGGAGCGGCCCCAGGAGACCACACGCCTGAAGAGGTAGCGGGCCACTTCGTCCGGAGACAGGCGTCGCTGTCCCCTAAAAGTGCAAGTGACCCCGTATTCGGTCTCCAGTCCGAAAATGCGCCTGTCCATGTCGAAACCCTACCCCGATTCGGTTGAGGAGAACACCCCTCGCGGTCGAACGGTTCCATACCGCGACGGGCACTATGGAGATTGTTCGATTTACGGCGGTATGCACCTGGCTTGGTGCGGCAGCGCCGGGACGGTCCGTCCACTTGAGAGGGACGGCGGGTACTCGAAGGATTGTCGGTGGTCGGAGCCGGCAATCGCCTCGGCGGTTGCCGGCCGGGCCGGTCGGGCCCGCAAAAATCGCGGGTACCCGCTCGGCCCGGCCTCAAGCGGTGGGCCGCAAGGCCTCAGGACTCGTCGGACTCCGGAGCCTCGTCCGCGGCCGCCTCGGGTTCGGGTTCGGCCGCCGTCGCGGGGCCGGCCAGCAGCGCGTCCAGGGCCAGGCCCTGGATGCGGCGGAAGGCCCGGCCAGGGCGCGCCCGCTCCAGGACCGCCACCTCCAGGACCTCCTTGGTCAGCTCGCGGGGCGTGCCGTTGCCGCCCGAGCTGGAGAGCGCCCGCAGCGCCAGCGCGAACGCGTCGGCGAGCGGGGACTCGAAGTCGTGGCCTTCGGCCAGGACCTCTTTCAGCTGGTCGGCGTCGCCGCCCATGGCGAGGTAGCCGGGCTCGTCGTTGATGGAGCCGTCGAAGGTGAGCCGGTAGAGCTCGTCCTGCTCGGGTCCGGTGCCGACGCCGGCGACGCAGATCTCGACCTCGAAAGGCTTGGTCTGCTCCGAGAAGATCGCACCGAGGGTCTGGGCGTAGGCCTTGGCGAGGCTGGCGGCGTTGACGTCGCGGCGGTCGTAGGAGTAGCCGCGGAGGTCGGCCATCCGGACGCCGGCGGTGCGGAGGTTCTCGAACTCGTTGTACTTGCCGACGGCGGCGAAGCCGATGCGGTCGTAGAGCTCGTAGACCTTGTGGAGGGCCGAGGAGACGTTCTCGGCGACCAGGAGGACGCCGTCGGCGCAGGAGAGCACCACGACGTTGCGGCCGCGGGAGATGTTCTTACGGGCGAACTCGGCCCGGTCCCGCATGATCTGCTCGGGACTGGTGTAGAACTGCATGGCCATGTCCGGCTCCTCTCCTTATCCGTAGGGGTTCTCGGTGCGGGCCGCGATGACCGCGCGGGCGACGTCGGCCACGACGGCCTCGTCGATCCGCTTGGAGCCTTCGGCGGTGGCGGTCATGACCACGGGGTAGAGGTCGCGGGTCGGGTCGGGTCCGCCGGTGGCGGAGTCGTCGTCGGCCGCGTCGTAGAGCGATTCGACGGCGATCTTGACCGCTTCCTCGGTGCCGATGTCGCGCCGGTAGCGCTTCTTGAGGGAGCTCTTGGCGAACATGGAACCGGAGCCGATGGAGTCGAAGTCCCGTTCGGCGTAGATGCCGCCGACGACGTCGAAGCTGTAGATCTTGCCGGCTTCCTGGACGGTGTCGGCGTCGATGTCGAACCCGGCGAAGAGGGGGACGACGGCGAGGCCCTGGAGGGCGATGCCGAGGTTGCCGCGCAGCATGGTGGCGAGGCGGTTGGCCTTGCCGTTCAAGGTGAGCGGGGCGCCTTCGATCTTCTCGTAGTGCTCGAGTTCGAGCTGGTAGAGCTTGACCAGTTCGATGCCGAGGCCGGCCGTGCCCGCGATGCCGACGAGCGAGTAGCCGTCGGCCGGGAAGACCTTCTCGATGTCGCGGCTGGAGATGTAGTTGCCCATGGTCGCGCGGCGGTCGCCGGCCATGACGACGCCCTCGGCGGTGCGCAGGGCGACGATGGTGGTGGCGTGGGCGCTGACGGCGGCGAAGTCACCGGGCGGCAGAGGCCTGCGCCCCGGCAGCATTTCGGGTGCCACCTTCATGAGGAACTCCGAGAAGGAGGAGGTTCCAGCCGTCATATACGCGTTGGGCAGTTTGCCTGGGAATCCTTGACCTGTCACGACATGACCTCCCTAGTCCTCTATTTAGAAAATTCGCCGGCAGTGACGCGGCTGGCCGCTTCGGACCCGCGGGGCCGGAGGGGCTTGGGTGGGGTAGAGCCCCCGATGCGCCTCTAGGCGTCGCACCAGGTGGCCCTACACCGGCAGGGGGGCTGCTACTGGCCGCCCTTTTGCACGAACGAGCGAACGAATTCCTCGGAGTTGGTCTCCAGGACTTCATCGATCTCGTCGAGCAGGTCGTCTACTTCTTCGGTGATGGCTTCGTGGCGTTCGGCAATCTCGGGGTCTACAGCGGCCTCGGTGGCCTCGGCATCTGCTTCCTGCCGCGACCGCTGTGACTGCGACTGCCCGCCGGAGTCCTTCGCTGCCATAGGTGTTCCCTTCTACCTCGACGGTGCCTAAACCGTACCGCGAGAGTACGACAGCACGCCAGATACGACGCTGCACTGCCGTGCTTTATTCCCGCGGACGAACCGTGCGCCTCAGTCGGCGGTGATGATGTCCAGGAGGTCCTTGGCTGCCTCGCAGCGCTCGAACAACTCCCCCACATGGGCTTTGGTACCTTTTTCAGGCTCCATCATGGGCACTCGGACGAGTGAGTCGGCGCCGACGTCGAAGATGACGGAGTCCCAGGAGGCCGCGACGACCTCGGAGGGGTACCGGGCGAGGCAGCGGCCGCGGAAGAACGCGCGGGTGTCGCTGGGCGGCTCGGTCATCGCGTCGATGATCTCGGTGTCGGTGAGGAGGCGCTTCATCTTGCCGCGGGCGACCAGGCGGTGGTAGAGGCCCTTCTCAGGGCGCACGTCGTGGTACTGCAGGTCGATGGCCTGGAGTTTCGCGGAGCCCCAGTCGAGGTTCTCGCGCTCGCGGTAGCGGTTCAGGAGCGAGAGCTTGGCGGGCCAGTCGAGCATGTCGGCCAGTTCCATGGGGTCGCGGGCCAGCGCGTCGAGCACGTACGCCCACTGGTCGAGGACCTCGCGGGTGTCGGGGTCGGCGTCGGCGCCGCAGTAGGCCTCGGCCTGCTCCAGGATGGACTGCTGGAGTTCGATGGCGGTGACGCGCTTGCCGTTGCGCAGCTCGATCTTGTGCCTGAGGGTCGGGTCGTGGCTGACGGCGCGGAGTTCGGCGACGGGCTCGGCGATGCCGAGGGTGCCGTCGAAGGCGCCGGACTCGATCATGGCGAGCACGATGGAGGCGGTGCCGACCTTGAGGAAGGTGGCGTACTCGGCGAGGTTGGCGTCGCCGATGATCACGTGGAGGCGGCGGTAGCGCTCGGCGTCGGCGTGGGGTTCGTCGCGGGTGTTGATGATGGGTCGCTTCAGCGTGGTCTCAAGGCCCACTTCGACTTCGAAGAAGTCGGCGCGCTGGGAGATCTGGAAGCGGTGCTCGGAGGCGTCCTGGCCGATGCCGATGCGTCCGGCGCCGCAGAAGATCTGGCGGGTGACCAGGAACGGCGTGAAGTGGGCGACGATGTCGGCGAAGGGGGTCTGACGCGACATGAGGTAGTTCTCGTGCGCGCCGTAGGAGGCGCCCTTGTTGTCGGTGTTGTTCTTGTACAGGTTGATCGGACCGATGCCGGGGGTGTGGGCCGCGCGGAGGGCGGCTTCGGCCATGGTCATCTCGCCGGCCTTGTCGAACAGGACGATCTCGCGCGGGTTGGTGACCTCGGGGGTCGAGTACTCGGGGTGCGCGTGGTCGACGTAGAGGCGTGCGCCGTTGGTGAGGATGACGTTGGCGAGACCGGAGTCCTCGTCGGCGAGGTTCTCGGCCGGGTCGTAGAGGGCCCCGGTGTAGGTGAAGCCGCGCGCGTCGCGGAGGGGGGTCTCCTCCTCGTAGTCCCACCTGGCCCGGCCGCCCTTGGAGAGCTCGGGGCGGGCGGCGTAGGCGTTGACGATCTGGGAGGAGGTCACCATCGGGTTGGCGCCCGGCTGGCCCGGCACGGAGATCCCGTATTCGATCTCGGTGCCCATAATGCGGCGTACGGTCATGCTCTCGAGCCTAGTCCCTTCAGGCGCGGCGGCGCTCCCTCCGATCGGAGACGTTTGGATTTCCGGGCCGCCGAGTCTCGCGCCGTTCAGGTTCTGGGTCCTCATGGCGACCGGTTACCCGGTGCCGCGGGGTCTGACACGTTCAGAGGTGCGCCGATCGGCCGGCGGGGGTGTCCGCCGGCCGATCGAAGCGCTGGTGATCACTGGTGCTTACCGGTGCTTCAGGTACCTTCCGCTTCGCTACAGACTGAGCCTCCGGTACCTTCCGCTTCGCTACAGGCTGCGCTTTAGGTACCTTCCGCTTCGCTACAGGTACTGACCGGTGTTCGACACGGTGTCGATGCTGCGGCCGGAGTCCGCGCCCTTGCCGGAGACGAGCGTGCGGATGTAGACGATCCGCTCGCCCTTCTTGCCGGAGATGCGGGCCCAGTCGTCGGGGTTGGTGGTGTTCGGGAGGTCCTCGTTCTCGCGGAACTCGTCGACTGTGGACTCGATGAGGTGGCTCATCCGGATGCCCTTGGACTGGTGCGTCAGGAAGTCCTTGATGGCCATCTTCTTCGCCCGCGCGACGATGTTCTCGATCATCGCGCCGGAGTTGAAGTCTTTGAAGTAGAGCACTTCCTTGTCGCCGTCGGCGTAGGTGACCTCGAGGAAGCGGTTCTCGTCCACTTCGGAGTACATCCGCTCGACGACCGCCTGGATCATCGACTGCACGGTGGCGTCGCGGTCCTTGTCGTGCTCGGCGAGGTCGTCGTCGTGCAGCGGCAGGGTCGGGGTGATGTACTTCGAGAAGATGTCCTTCGCCGACTCGGCGTCGGGCCGCTCGATCTTGATCTTGACGTCCAGGCGGCCGGGCCGCAGGATCGCCGGGTCGATCATGTCCTCGCGGTTCGAGGCGCCGATGACGATGACGTTCTCCAGGCCCTCCACGCCGTCGATCTCCGACAGCAGCTGGGGGACGATGGTGTTCTCGACGTCCGAGGAGACGCCCGATCCGCGGGTGCGGAATATCGAGTCCATCTCGTCGAAGAACACGATGACGGGCATGCCCTCGCTGGCCTTCTCACGGGCCCGCTGGAAGACCAGGCGGATGTGCCGCTCGGTCTCGCCGACGTACTTGTTCAGCAGCTCGGGGCCCTTGATGTTGAGGAAGTAGCTCCGGCCGGAGGCCTCCTCGCCTCGCATCTCGGCGACCTTCTTGGCCAGCGAGTTGGCGACGGCCTTGGCGATGAGCGTCTTGCCGCAGCCCGGAGGGCCGTACAGCAGGATGCCCTTCGGCGGCCGCAGCTCGTGCTCGCGGAAGAGGTCGGCGTGCAGGAACGGGAGCTCCACGGCGTCGCGGATCATCTCGATCTGGCCGTCGAGGCCGCCGATGTCGTAGTAGTCGACGTCGGGGACCTCTTCGAGGACGAGTTCTTCGACCTCGCTCTTCTGGATGCGCTCGTAGGCGTACCCGGCGCGCGGCTCGATCATGACCGAGTCGCCCGCGCGCAGCGGCCCGTTGATGAGCGCCTCCGAGAGCAGCACGACCCGCTCTTCGTCGGCGTGGCTGGTCACCAGCGCGCGGTCCGGCGGGCTGCCGTCGGTGGTCTCGATGAGCTCCTTGAGCGTCACGACCTCGCCGATGCGCTCGTAGTCGAGCACCTCGACCACGTTCATGGCGTCGTTGAGCAGGACTTCCTGGCCGCGTTCGAGCTCTTCGACGTCGATCGACGGCGCGAGCGAGACGCGGAACTTCCTCCCGGAGGTGAAGACGTCGACAGTGCCGTCCTCACGGGCGCCCAGGAATACGCCGTAGCCGGACGGCGGTTGAGCGAGCCGGTCGATCTCCTCTTTCAGCGAGACGATCTGCTCGCGAGCCTCCTTCAAGGTGGCCACGAGCCGCTCGTTCTGCTCCGACAGGCGGTCGATCTGGGATTGGGCGGCGGCGAGCCGCTCCTCCAGAATGTGCATGTGTCGGGGCGTTTCGGTGAGACGGCGTCGCGCCGCGGCCAGTTCTTCCTGGAGCTCTTCGACCTGTCCTGACAGTTCGTCGTGCTCTGAGCCCTGGCCCAGGTTCTGTCGACGGTCATCGTTGCTTCGTGCCACGGGTCACACCTCCCAGGAGATGGTTTTCTTACTCCAACCGTAGCTGGCTGGGGAGGCCAATAGTAAGACTCGACACCGACATTGGTCCACCATCTTGAGTTCATTTAATCTGGGGGACATGGCTGAGGAACGTGAACTCGAGGTATCGATCGACCAGGACGCCTGCACCGGCGACGGGCTCTGCGTGCAGTACGCGCCCTCGGTCTTCGAGTTCGACATCGACGGGCTCGCCTACGTGAAGGATTCTGACGGTGAGCTGTTGACTACGGCCGGTTCGCAAGTCAACGTGCCCGAACACCTGCGCCTGGACATCGTGAACGCGGCGCACGACTGCCCCGGCGAGTGCATCTACGTCCGCGACCGGCGGGACAAGACGGCCGTCGCCGGCCCCGGCGCGGACGACTAGCGGGAACGAGATTCGGGCGGGTGACGCGATCGCGTCACCCGCCCGAATCTCGTTTCAGCACTTGAAGAGTCGTGAATCCGACTCAGAATGTGACCGGATCGTTACGAACCGGCGGCGTCGTCCTCAGTGGCCCGCAGGGCTTCGGTCGCCCGCGCCTCGGCCTCGGCGGCGATCCGCTCCTTGCGCTCGCGCAGCGCCTGCTGCCCCTTCGAGGGCTTGAGCTTCCGCATCGGCGCCACCGTCCCCGGAGCGAGCTTGCGGGCGGTGATGAGGAAGGCGGTGTGGGCGATCATGCGGTGGTCGGGGCGCACCGCCAGGCCCTCGAGGTGCCAGCCGCGCATCAGCGACTCCCATGCCGCCGGCTCGGTGAAGGTCTTGCGCTCCCGCAGGGCCTCCACGAGTTCCGACATCTGCGTGGTGGTGGCGACGTACCCGATGAAGACGCCGCCGGGCCGCAGGATGCGCTCCACAGTGTCCAGCACCTCCCACGGGGAGAGCATGTCGAGCACGACCCGGTCGACCGGCTCGAGGTCGGCCTCGGCCACGTCCCCCACCGTCAGGGTCCAGTGCTCGGGCACCTCGCCGTAGTAGCCGCGGACGTTCTCCTCGGCGATCTTCGCGAAGTCCTCGCGCAGCTCCCAGGAGTAGACGTGGCCCGTCGGGCCGGTGGCCCGCAGCAGCCAGTTCGTCAGCGCGCCCGACCCGGCCCCCGCCTCGACGACCCGCGACCCGGGGTAGATGTCGCCGAACGTGAGGATCTGCGCGATGTCCTTGGGGTAGATGACCTGGGCGCCGCGGCGCATCGACAGGCCGTAGTCCGGCAGGAGCGGGCGCAGGGCCAGATAGGCCGTGCCGCCCTCCGTGGTGACCGTGACGCCGTCGGGCTTGCCGATGAGGTCGTCGTGGAAGAGCCTGCCCCGGTGGGTGTGGAACGCGCCGCCTTCCGCGAGGGTGATCGTGGCCATGCGGCCCTTCGCGTCGGTCAGCTGGACGCGGTCGCCCGGTCCCAGCAGGTCAAATGCCACTTCGTTGCGCTCCTTGCTCATTTTACGGCTCGCGAGCTTCGCCAAAGCCGCTCATTTACGGCTCGCAAGCTTCGCCGAGGCTGCTCGAGCTTCGCCGAGGCCCGGTAGGTCCGGAGCATCTTAACGGAGGGCTTTGACCACGTCGGCGGTGTAGAGCAGCCCTGTCAGGCGGCCCTCATCGACGACGAAGAACCGCTCCGCGCCGCTCCTGCCGATCACGTCCACCAGCGCCTGGCCCTTGAGCTCGGCCTTCAGGCCCGGGACCTGCGCGGCCGAGCGGAGCAGCCCGGCCAGGGGCATCGCGGCCACCTGGTCGGCCGGGACCGCCTCGGCGGCGGCGTGGTCGAGGACCCCGACCGGCTTGCCGTCGACGGCGACGATCTCGCGTCCGTTCGCGGCGCTCAGCGCCTCCCCCAGCGTCGCCGAGGCGGCCACGAGGACGATCGGGCGGGCCAGCAGTGCGGCGTCGAGGGCTTTGACGCGCGGGCCCATGCGGGCGGCGCGGATCGCGCTGGTCGCCCCGCGCCACAGCTCGAACGCCACGAAGATGAGGAGGATCAGGCCGAACCCGGAGAACCAGTTCGAGGCGAACAGCCACAGGCCGGCCGCGACGGTGCCGACTGCGACGACGCGCCCGGCCCATCCCGCGACGCGGAACCCGGTCCAGCGGTCGCCGGTGGCGGCCCAGATCCCGGCCTGGAGCGCTTTGCCGCCGTCGAGGGGCAGCCCCGGCAGCAGGTTGTAGACGGCGACCAGGAGGTTGGCGACGCAGATCTGGAAGGCGAACTGCCAGGGGAGCGAGCCCGGTTCGGTGAGGAAGAGGCCGGCGAGGCCGATCCCGCCGAGGACGGCGGAGACGGCCGGGCCGGCGAGCGCGATCGCGGCGGCCGTCCCGGGCCGGGGGGCCTCGCGTTCCATCTCGGTGAAGCCGCCGAGGGCGTCGAGGTTGATCTGGCGTACGCCGATGCCGGCGCGCAGGCTCACGAGCGCGTGGCCGAGTTCGTGGAGGAACACCGATACGAGGAGGGTGACGGCGAAGAGGGCCGCGACGATGAGCGAGGCGCCGGTGCTCAGGCCGGGGACCGAGCGCTGCACGATCGGGGCGTAGACGACCACGACCACGGCGGCCAGGAGCAGCCAGGTGTAGCCGAGGGTGACGGGGATGCCCTTGAAGCGGACGAGGGTGAACCCGGATCGGCGGAAGGCCAGCGCGTTTGCAGTCGACATCGGCGGCAATGCTACGCGCCCGCCCGTGCCGCGGGTCCGGGGAACGGGCGGGGCGGGCGGGCTTGAGAGGATTCCGATCTCAGGCGGGGCGGACCTTGAACGCGTAGGTCTTGTAGGGCATCGCGAAGGCGTCCTTGCCGCGGAGGTCGGGGTGGGTGTCGGCGACCTCGTCGACGACGGCGAGGATGCGCTGCTTCCGGGCGTCGTCGGCGGTGAGGTAGTAGGAGCGGGACTGCACGAGGCGGCGGAGCCCGGCCCGGTCGAGGGGCATGTCGTGGCGGAAGACGCGGTACTCGGGTTCGCCGAAGCGCCGCCCGAAGTAGTCCCGCTCGGTGGCGGCGAGGGCGTCGCGTTCGCCTTGGGAGGCGCCGATGGCCTCGGTGAGGGCGCCGACCCAGGGGGTGTCGTCGTCGCGGACGTTCCAGATGGGGGCGAGGAGGCCGTCGGGGCGCAGGACGCGGTGGATCTCGGGGAGGGCGCGTTCACGGTCGAACCAGTGGAAGGCCTGTCCGGCGGTGACGATGTCGGCGCTGGCGTCGGGCAGCGGGAGGGCTTCGGCGGCGCCGGGGTGGGCGGCGGTGAGGCCGGGGCTGGCGGCGGTGAGTTTGGCGCGCATCCGGTCGTCGGGTTCGACGGCGGTGACGCGGTGGCCTTGCGCGATGAGGCCGCGGGTGAGCAGGCCGGTGCCGGCGCCGAGGTCGACGATGTCCTGCGGGGTGTCGCCGGTCTGCCAGCGGAGGGCTTCGGCGGGGTAGGTGGGCCGGATGGCGTCGTAGAGGTCGGCGGCGGGGCCGAAGGAGCGTGCGGCGTTCGCGTCGATGGTCATACCACAAACAGTACACGCGTTATGTTTAGTTGGGGCGCGCCCGGGTGCGGCGGGTCGGGATGTCGGTGGCCCGTCATATGCTCGGGGCATGTCAGCCACCCGTCCGACCCAGCTCTCCCCTTCGCGCGCCGGGGATTTCAAGCAGTGCCCGCTGCTGTACCGGTTCCGCGCGGTCGACCGCCTGCCGGAGCCGCCGTCGAAGGCGCAGGTGCAGGGCACGCTCGTGCACTCGGTGCTCGAGCGGCTGTACGAGCTGGACGCCGGGAGGCGCACCCCGCGGCAGGCCCTCGCCATGATCGAGCCGGAGTGGGCGAAGCTCCAGGCCTCGGGCGAGTACGCGGCGCTGTTCGAGGGGCTCGACGACGAGTCGGACTGGCTGCGGAACGTGCGGCGCCTGGTCGAGACGTACTTCGCGATGGAGGACCCGCAGCGGCTCCAGCCGCACCGCACCGAGTGCCTGGTGACCACGACGCTCGACGACGGCACGTCGCTCAAGGGGTTCATCGACCGGGCCGACGTCAACCCGGCCGGGCTCGTGCGCCTCGTGGACTACAAGACGGGGAAGCGCCCGCCGGACCGGTTCGCGGACAAGGCCCTGTTCCAGATGAAGTTCTACGCCCTCGTGTGGTGGCGCACCAGGGGAACGGTGCCGACCCTGCTGCGGCTCATGTATCTGGGGGACGGGCAGATGCTCGACTACTCCCCCAACGAGCGCGAGCTGGAGGCGTTCGAGAAGACCCTCAAGGCGCTGTGGTCGGTGATGCGCGAGGCGATCGCCACCGGCGACTTCCGGCCGCAGAAGTCCAAGCTGTGCGGCTGGTGCGCGCACCAGGCGCTGTGCCCGGAGTTCGGCGGCGAGCCGCCTGCGTACCCGCTGACGACGGTCCTGCCGGGCCTGGCGATGCCCGTGGACGACCTGTCGGCGGAGGGCGCGCCTCCTCCCTGAGGCGTACTCGCGGATCATTCTCGCGTTCGATGAAGCGGGCGGGAACGGCGGATACGGTGTAGAGCGTGCACGCCGCCTCCGTTTTCACACGCTTGCGCCGCTGGTTCCACGATCGCCCGCTCCCTGCGGACGCGCTCTTCGCCGCGGCGCTCTTCGCCACGTACGCGAGCACGCTCGCCGTGGTGATCGACGCCGCGGACGCGTCGGAGCAGCAGTTCGGGCTCCACGAGATCGGCATGCTGGCCCTCTCCCTGGCGCCCATCGCCTTCCGTCGCAAGTGGCTGTGGCTGGCGGTGGCGGGGACGCTGGCGGCGCTCGCCGGGGCGATCGTGTTCGACCAGCCCTGGCTGGCCGGCGACAACGGCTTCACGTGGCTGATCCTCACCTACACCGCCGCGGCGCACCGCCCGCTGCCGCGCGCGCTCGTCATCGCCGGAGCGGTGTGGATTCCGGTGACCCTCTCGGTGCTCCTCTACTTCTGGCCCGTGTACGCCGGCGAGACCGCCACCGGCGGGGCCATCATCACGCTGCTGAACCTGGCCATGGCGGCGACCGCCTGCTTCGTCGGCACGGTCATGCGCAGCCGGCGCCGCAAGTTCACCGAGCTCTCCGAGCGCGCCCGGTTCGCCGAGGAGCGCCAGGAGGCGCTCGCGGCCCAGGCCGTCGCGGACGAGCAGCGGCGCATCGCCCGGGAGCTGCATGACGTGGTGGCCCATCACATCTCGGTCATCGGGGTCATGTCCGAAGGGGCCAAGCGGGTCCTGCGGACCGACCCCGAGGCGGCCGAGGACGCGCTCACCACGGTGAACCAGACCGCGCGCACCGCACTGCGGGAGATGCGGGACATCCTCACCGTCCTGCGGCAAGGGCGCGACGAAGGCGGCAGCGCCGACCTCGAGCCGCAGCCTACAGTGGACTCGCTGCGGGCGCTGGTGGCGCAGACCAAGGACGCCGGCCTGCCGGTGCGCTACACCGTCCGCGGCGAGGAGTACCCGCTGCCGACGGGCGTGAGCCTGGCGGTCTACCGCATCGCCCAGGAGGCCCTCACGAACACCATCAAGCACGCCGGTCCGCAGGCCAGGGCCGGTGTCGTGGTCGACTACGGCGACAACGAGTTCCGCATCTCCGTGGGCGACTCCGGGCACGGCGCCCCCGTCGTCTCGGGGTTCTCCGGCGGCCACGGCCTCATCGGCATGCGGGAGCGCGCCACGCTCTACGGCGGCTCCCTCGAAGCCGGGCCACGGCCCGGCGGCGGCTACCTCGTCGAGGCCCGCTTCCCCAAGAACGCCCACCTCCAGGGAGTCACACGTTGAACGACCGGCCGATCCGCCTCCTCCTCGCCGACGACCAGCAGCTGCTGCGCGCGGGCTTCAAGATGGTCCTCGGCGCCGAGACCGACATCGACATCGTTGGCGAGGCCGGCGACGGCGTCGAGGCCTTCGACCTCACCAGGCGGCTGGTCCCCGACGTCGTACTCATGGACATCCGCATGCCCCGCCGCGACGGCGTCGCCGCCACGGCCGACATCGTGCAGGCCAACCTCCCCTCCCGCGTCCTCGTCCTGACCACGTTCGACCTGGACGAGTACGTCGTCGGGGCGCTGCGGGCCGGGGCCGCGGGGTTCCTCACCAAGGACGCGCCCGCCGCGGACCTGGTCGAGGCCATCCGGACCGTGCACCGGGGCGGCGCGGTCGTCGCACCGCACATCCTCTCGACCCTCCTGGGGCGCTTCGCCGAGCACCGCGGCAGCGACGGCGACGTCAAGCCCGCGATCGTCGACTGCCTGACCGCCCGCGAGCGCGAAGTGCTGCTGCTCCTGGCCAAGGGCCTCACGAACGCCGAGATCGCCGAGACCCTCACCGTCGGCGAGACCACCGTGAAGACCCATGTGGGCCACCTGCTCACCAAGCTCGGCGTCCGCGACCGCGTCCAGGCCGTCGTCCTCGCCTACGAGAGCGGCCTGGTCAAGCCCGGCGGCACGGACTGAAGCCCCGGCCCGTCCTACCCCGGTACCGGGGCCTCCGCCTCTCGACGTAGACGAAGACCGTCCGCGAAGCGGATGCGCCGGTGCCCAGCGTCCAATATCGTCGAAGTTGACCATGAGCCGCGACGCCGAATGACATCAGGTATGATGTCACAATCAGGCGAGTCGACGTCATCTTTGAACGCTCCTCTGGCACAACGACTTCGCGAGCGGCGTCTCGCGGAACCGGAAACCACAACACCGATATCCCTCGGCACATCGACACCTTCACCGAAAGCGAGCGCGTCGTGTCCACCACATCCCCCGTCAAGACCACCGCAGTATCAGCCGAAGGCCTCTGGAAGGCCTACGGCATGGGCGAGGCCCAGGTCGTCGCCCTCCGCGACGTCTCGGTCCAGTTCGAATCCGGCGCCTTCACCGCCATCATGGGCCCTTCGGGCTCGGGCAAGTCCACCCTCATGCACTGCCTCGCCGGCCTCGACACCACCGACCGCGGCACCGTCCACATCGGCGGCACCGCCGTCACCGGCCTGAACGACAAGGCCCTCACCAAGCTCCGCCGCGACAAGATCGGCTTCATCTTCCAGCAGTTCAACCTGCTCCCGACGCTGACGGCCGAAGAGAACATCACCCTGCCCGCGGCCATCGCCGGCGCCAAGGCGGACCCGGCCTGGCTCGACCAGATCATCAAGACCCTCAACCTGGCCGACCGCCTCTCCCACAAGCCGACCGAGCTCTCGGGCGGCCAGCAGCAGCGCGTCGCCTGCGCCCGCGCCCTCGCCACCCGCCCCGAGGTCGTCTTCGCCGACGAGCCCACCGGCAACCTCGACACCCGCTCGGGCGCCGAAGTGCTCCGCTTCCTGCGCACCAGCGTCGACGACTTCGGGCAGACCATCGTCATGGTCACCCACGACCCGTCCGCGGCCGCCTACGCCGACCGCGTCGTGTTCCTCGCCGACGGCCAGATCGTCGAGGACATGTCCGAACCGACCGCAGACAAGGTCATCGACAAGATGAAGCACTTCGAAGAGCTCGTCGCCGCCGCCCAAGGGGAGCACGCCTAACCATGCTGCGCGCCACCCTCAAGGGCATGGCGAGCCGCAAAGCCCGCCTCGTCCTCACCAGCCTCGCCGTCGTCCTCGGCACGATGTTCGTCGCCGCCGCGATGATCCTCACCGCCACCATGGAGAAGTCCGTCACCGGCGTCATCGCCGACGCCTTCACCGACGTCGACGCGGTCGTGTCCTCCGCAGAGGACCCCGCCGCCGCCCAAGGCAACACGCCCAGCGCGACCCTCATCCCCGGCGACGTCCTCGAGACCGTCCGCAGCGTCGACGGCGTCGACACCGCCGACGGCGACGTCTCCGGCCAGATCAACGCCATCGGCGCTGACGGCAAACTCGTCGGCGCCTTCGCCCCCACCATCGGCTTCAACTGGAACGACCAGTCGACCGGACTCAACGAGATCCGCGACGGCACCGGACCCCAGGCCGACGACGAAGTCATCGTCTCCACCCAGTTCGTCAAGGACTCCGGGCTCGACATCGGCGACACCGTCACCGCCTACTCCTACTCGGCCGACCGCGCCGAATACGAGATCGTCGGCGTCTTCGGCCTCGCCGGCGACCGCGACTCGCTCGCCGGCGAGACGCAGATGGCCTTCACCGTCACCGAAGCGCAGCGCCTCCTCGCCGACGGCCAGGACGCGTACATGTCGATCTACATCCAAGGCGACGCCTCCACCGAGGCCATCGCCGACGCGATCGGATCCGACTACCGCGTCCAGACCGGGGAAGAGGCCAGCGAGGAAGCCGCCCAAGGCTTCGCCGCGGTCGCCGACATCATGGGCTACATCTTCCTCGGCTTCGGACTCGTCGCCGTGTTCGTCTCGGTGTTCCTCATCATCAACACCTTCACGATCATCGTCGCCCAGCGCCAGCGCGAACTCGCACTCCTGCGCGCCATCGGCGCCGCCCGCAACCAGGTCGTCGGATCGGTCCTGGCCGAAGCCGCCGTCATCGGCGTCATCGCCTCCATCCTCGGCCTCGGCCTCGGCGTACTGCTCGGCTGGGGCCTGTCCCAGCTGGTCAGCTCCACCGTGATGGGCGGCCTGCCGGTCCAGCTGCAGGTCCCGGCCACGGCCCTATGGGCGCTGGCGGTCGGCATCGGCGTCACCGTGCTCTCCGCGTTCGTCCCCGCCATCAAAGCCTCCGGCGTCCCGCCGGTGGCCGCGATGCGCGACGCCGTCAACCCGCCGAAGCCGCTGCGCGGCATCACCATCGCGGGCCTGGTGGTCACCGGCGTCGGCGGCGTCCTGATCGCACTCGGCCTCACCGACAACCTCGGCGACCTCGGCCTGCCCGGGTTCCTCAGCGGCGTCGGGATCGCGTTCGTCGGCATCACGCTGCTCACGCCGATCCTGTCGCGGCCGCTGGTGGCGCTGCTCGGCGCGGTCATGTCGTGGTCCTTCGCGGGCCGCCTCGGCAAGCTCAACGCCGGGCGCAACCCGCGCCGCACCGCGATCACCGCGTCCGCGCTCATGATCGCCGTCGCACTCGTCACCGGCATCGCCACACTGGTCTCCAGTTTCAAGGAGACCACCACGGAGCTCACGGACTCGAACCTCGAATCCGACCTCATCGTCATGGGGCAGCAGGGGGCCAACATCCCCACGTTCATGCCCGAGACCCTCGCCGAGATCAAGGCGCTGCCCGATGTGGCGGCGGTCGGCGACCTCTACGGCGAGTTCTTCGGCGCGAAGATCGACGACGAGCCGACCATGCTCTACGCCAGCGAGGACCTCCCCACCAGTCTCGGGATCTTCAGCGGCACAGTCGCGGAGGGCTCGATCGAGAACCTGCCCGACGACGGCCTGGTCGTGAACGAGTCCGCCGCCGAGGATCGGGGCCTCGCGCTCGGCGACACCGTCGAAGTGGCCTTCGCCAAGGACAACGCCACCGCGCAACTGCAGGTCGCCGCGATCCTGGACGACTCGCAGCTCACCGACGGCTGGTGGGTCTCGCCGGCGCAGATCCCGAACTTCACCGTACCGAAGCCGATGCAGGCCTACATCCAGGTCGCCGACGGCGCTGACGTCACCGCGGTCCAGTCCGAGGTGGAGGACATCCTCGCCGACGAACCCGAAGTGAGCGTCACCAACAACGCCGAGTTCGTGGACCAGCAGACCGGTCAGCTCGACGTGCTCCTGGCCTCGGTGCAGATCCTGCTCGCGCTGGCGATCATCATCGCGATCATCGGCGTCGTCAACACGCTGGTCCTGTCGGTCCTCGAACGCACCAGGGAACTGGGGCTGCTCCGCGCGATCGGCATGACCCGCGGCCAGGCCCGGCGCATGATCACCGTCGAGAGCGTCATCATCTGCCTGTTCGGCGCGGTCCTCGGCATCGCCGTCGGCATCGGCCTCGGCTGGACCGTGCAGCAGGCGCTCGAGGAGGAGGGCCTGACGAGCTTCGCGCTTCCGTGGGGCCTCATCATCACGTACCTGGTCGCGGCCGTGGCCGTGGGCCTGCTCGCGGCGATCGCCCCGGCGGCCCGCGCGGCGAAGCTCAATGTGCTGAGCGCGATCGCCTACGAATAGCTCTCTACCGGAAACCAGGTGAGGGGCGGCGTTGTCAGACGCCGCCCCTCCCGTCTGCCCGGGGACGGCCGGAAGGCCGAGCCAGGGGTCGTTCCGGGCTCCGTCTTTCGGCCGACCCGGCGCCGCGGGCTCCGCCTCGGGGAGGACGGAACTCCGGCCCGCGGACCGAAGCGCCCGGAAGCGCCGCTCAATAGCCTTGGGGGAACAGGAAAGACACCCGATCAGAAAGGCGCTTCCGTGCCACTCAGCACTCCCCACGCCCCGCAGCAGACGCACGGTCTGCCGCAGCAGCACAGCCGCGCCGCCGTCACCGCCTCCGGCCTGTGGCGCGCGTACGGCACGGGCGAGGCCCAGGTCGTGGCCCTGCGCGATGTGTCCGTGGCGTTCGCCTCCGGCCAGTTCACCGCCATCATGGGCCCTTCGGGCTCGGGCAAGTCGACGCTCATGCACTGCCTGGCCGGCCTCGACACCACCGACCGCGGCACCGTCGACATCGGCGGCACGGTCATCACCGGCCTGAACGACAAAGCGCTCACGAAGCTCCGCCGCGACAAGATCGGCTTCATCTTCCAGCAGTTCAACCTGCTCCCGACCTTGACGGCGGAAGAGAACATCCTCCTCCCGGCCTCCATCGCCGGCGCGAAGGCCGACCCGGCGTGGATCAGCCAGATCATCCGCACCCTCGATCTCCAGGAACGCCTGTCGCACAAGCCGACCGAGCTCTCCGGTGGCCAGCAGCAGCGAGTCGCCTGCGCCCGCGCCCTCGCCACCCGCCCCGAGGTCGTCTTCGCCGACGAGCCCACCGGCAACCTCGACACCCGCTCCAGCGGTGAGGTCCTGGGGTTCCTGCGCAAGTCGGTGGACGACTTCGGGCAGACCATCGTCATGGTCACCCACGATCCTTCTGCGGCCGCCTACGCCGACCGCGTCGTGTTCCTCGCCGACGGCCAGATCGTCCGGGACCTCCACAAGCCCACCGCCGACGCCGTCATCGACACGATGCGCGGCTTCGAGACCCGCGTCCCGCTCGCCGGAGAGGGCGCCTGACCCCATGCTCCGCGCCGCACTCAAGGGCATGGCGGCCCGCAAGGCCCGCCTCGCGCTCACCAGCCTCGCGGTCGTCCTCGGCTCGGCGTTCATCGCCGCCGCCCTGGTCCTCACCGCCTCCATCCAAGCCACTGTGGACGAACTGAACGCCGAGTCGTTCGCCGGCTCCGACGTGCTCGTGCAGCCGGTCGCACCCGAATCCCGGGGTGACGGCCTCGTCCAGGAGGGCGTCTCCGCCGAGACCCTCGCCAGCGTCGAAGCCACCGCCGGCGTCGACCGGATCGGCACCACCGTCTCCGGGACGATCAGCGCCATCGGCGACAACGGCAAGATCGTCGGCGCGCTCGCCCCCACCATGGGCACCAACTGGGCCGATGAGGCCCACGACCGCGAGCTGCGCGACGGCCGGGCCCCCGAGGCGGACGGCGAAGTCGCCGTCTCCGCCAAGTTCGTCACCGACTCCGGCCTCGGCCTGGGCGAGACGGTCACGGTGTACACGCCGACCACCGAGCAGACCGCGTACGAGATCGTCGGCGTCTACGGCTACTCCGGCGGCCGCGACTCCATCAGCGGCGGCACCGAGATCGCTTTCACCACCACCGAAGCCCAGCGCCTCGTCTTCGACGGCGCGGACGCCTACTCGGCCCTCGCCGTCCACGCCGCCCCCGGCACCGACGCCGACGACCTCGCCACCGCCCTCGAACCCGTCATCGGCGACGAATCGCAGGTCAGGACCTGGGAGGACTACAACGCCGAGGCGAGCGCCCAGTCCGCCGAACTGACCGGCCTCGTCGGCAACTTCCTGCTCGGATTCGGCCTCATCGCCGTGTTCGTCTCGGTCTTCCTCATCGCCAACACCTTCTCGATCGTCATCGCCGGTCGCCTCAAGGAGATCGCGATGATGCGCGCCATCGGCGCCGGACGCGGCCAGGTCGTGCGCTCGATCCTCGCCGAAGCGCTCCTGCTCGGCACGGTCGCCGCGATGGTCGGCGCCGCAGTCGGCGTCGCGGGAGGCGCCGGCCTGACGGCCGCGATCGCGAACTCGTTCCTCGACGCGGGCCAGGTCAGCCTGGCCGTGCCGCCGACGGCCGTCATCGCCGCACTGGCGGTCGGCATCGGCGTGACGGTGCTGGCGGCCCTCGTCCCCGCCGTCAGGGCCTCCAAGGTCCCGCCCGTCGAGGCGATGCGCGCCGCGGTCAAGGCCGACCGGCCGATCACGGGCATCACCGTCACCGGCGCGATCGTCACCCTCGCGGGAGTCGCGGCCATGGCCCTGGGCCTGACCCACAACCTCGGCGGCGACAAGGCCGACCTCGCGGGCACCGCCGTCGGCGCCGGCCTGGTCTTCGTCGGCGTCACCATGCTCACCGCCTGGCTGTCCAAGCCCCTCGTGGGGGCGCTCGGCAGGCTGTGGTCCTGGAACTTCGCCGGGAAGCTCGGCCGCCGCAACGCCGGACGCAACCCGCGGCGCACCGCCGTCACCGCCTCCGCGCTCATGATCGGCGTGACCCTCGTGACCGCGACCGCGACCCTGCTCACCAGTGTCAAGGCCAGCATCGAGGACTACTTCGGCGAAGCGGTCAAGGCCGAACTCTTCGTCACCGGCCCGGCCGTCTCCGAGCTCCCTGCGTCGTTCGACCCCGCGGTCATGGACGACATCCGCGCGATCGACGACGTCGACGCCGCAGTGGAGGTCTACTACGACATCGCCGACATCGACGGCACTGAGCAGTACGTCAACACCACCACCGACTTCGGCGGGATCGTCGACCTCTTCGGCGGCGAGATCGCCGAAGGCGGCACCGGGGAGCTCGCCGACGACGAGATCGCCGTCAACCAGTCGACCGCCGACGAACTCGGCGTCGCCATGGGCGACACCGTGAACGCGACGTTCAGCCGCGGCACCGAGGCGCACGAGTTCACCGTCGCAACGATCCTCGCCGACAACGAGAACACCGACGGCTGGTACGTCTCCCCCGCCTACGTCGAGGAGTTCTACACGACCAAGCCGATGATGGCGCTGGTCGATGTGGCCGACGGCGCCGACATCGACGCCGTCACCGCGGCCGTCGACGACGCGCTCGCAGGAGAGCCCGAGGTCAGCGCCCAGAACCACGAGGAGTTCGTCGCCGAGATCACGGTGTTCTTCGACTTCGCGATCATCGCGATCCAGCTGCTCCTCGGCCTGGCCATGATCGTCGCCGTCATCGGCGTCGTCAACACGCTGATCCTGTCGGTCCTCGAACGCACCCGCGAACTGGGCATGCTCAGGGCGATCGGCATGACCCGCGGCCAGACCGTCCGCATGGTCATCGTCGAGAGCGTCACCATCGCCCTCTTCGGAGCGATCCTCGGCATCGCTGTGGGCCTCGGCCTCGGCTGGGCGCTCCAGAACGCGCTGGCCGACAGCGGTGTCGACGTCTTCGCGGTCCCGGTCGGCCTCATCGCCGGGTACCTGGCAGCAGCAGTCCTCGTCGGACTCCTCGCCGCCATCGCCCCCGCGGCAAGGGCCGCGAAGACCAACATCCTCGGCGCGATCGCGTACGAATAGCGTTACACCGCAAAGAAACCAGTGAGGGCCGCCCCTTCCGGGGCGGCCCTCATCGCTGTGCGCGGGTCACTTGGCGGACTTGTACGAGCCCGATTCGAGCGCCTCCATGTCCTCCAGCTCGACGCCGTTGGTCTCCTTGACCATCTTGGCGACGAAGAAGAACGAGATCAGCGCGAACGCCGCGTAGAGGCCGTACGCCAGGAACAGGCCGGTCTGCGCGAGCTCGGGGAACGTGACGGTGATGAGCCAGTTCGAGATCCACTGCGCGGCCGCCGCCACACCGAGCGCGGAGGCGCGGATCCGGTTGGGGAACATCTCCCCCAGCAGCACCCACACGACCGGGCCCCAGGTGAACGCGAACCCGAAGACGAACACGTTCGCGGCGATCAGCGCGATGACGCCCTGGGCGTCGCCGAGCACCGGGTTGTTCTCCGCGTCCACATTCGCCGTCGCGAAGATGACGGCCATCGTGCCGAGCGCGAGGAACATGAGCATCGAGCCCCACATCAGGAGCTTCTTGCGGCCCACCTTGTCCACCAGGTAGATCGCGAGGATCGTACCGGCGATGTTCACGACCGAGTTGATGACGCTGGTCAAGAACGCGTCGTTCTCGCTGAACCCGACCGACTGCCACAGCGAGGTCGAGTAGTAGAAGATGACGTTGATGCCGACGAACTGCTGGAACATCGACAGGAAGATGCCCACCCACACGATCGGCAGGAGCCCGAAGCGCGGACCGCGCACATCGGAAATCCGCGGCGGGTGATCGCTGTGGAGGGACTCCCGGATCTCCACGATCTTCGTGTCCACGTCCCCGCCGACGTACTTCTCCAGGATCGCTTTGGCCTTGTCCTCCTGGTGCTTCGCGACGAGGTACCGCGGCGACTCCGGGATGTTCAGCGAGCACATGAAGTACACGAACGCCGGCACCGCGGCCGCGGCGAACATCCACCGCCACGCCGTACCGCCCCAAGGCACCTCACCGCTCGCGCCGCCCGCCGAAGCCTGGATGCCGTAGTTCACCAGCAGCGCCGAGAAGATGCCGAGCACGATTGCGAACTGCTGCAGCGAACCCAGTCGCCCGCGCAGATGCGCCGGCGCGATCTCGGCGATGTAGGCGGGCGCGATGACGCTCGCCGCACCGATGGCCAGACCGCCGGTCACTCGCCAGACGGTCAAGTCCACCGGGCCGGTCGCCAGAGCACTGCCCAGCGAGGTGATGAAGAAGATGACCGCGGCGAGCATCATGACCCGCGGACGCCCGAACTTGTTCGCGAGCGAACCCGCGAACCAGGCGCCGACCGCGCAGCCGAGCAGCGCCGAGGAGACGACCACGCCGGTCTCGACCGAGCCGATGCCCCATTGGACTTCGAGCGCACCGGTCGTCCCGTTGATCACGGCCGTGTCGTACCCGAACAGGAACCCGCCGAGAGCGGCGGCGATCGAGACGAACACCGCCGAGGCGGTGCCCACTTGGGGCGCGCCGCGCATCAGACCGTCATTGTCCGTGGCCATCATCCACTCCCGCTGCCGATTCGAACCGGTACCATACGTGCCGAAATCCTAAGATGGATTCGCCCCCGTAGATCACCGTTTGCCGCAATCAGCTCTACCCCGCAAGGCCGCGAATCAACCGGAAAGCCCCTCGTCGATCTGCACATCGAGGGCCCGCAGCACCCGCGCCAAGGCGATGTAGGTCGCGCCGGTGACTGTGAGCTCGGTCTGCTCGGCCGGGCTGAAGCACGCATCGAGCGCCGCATCGTCACGAGGAGCCCCGGCCCCGAGGTACTCGGCGTACCCGAGCACCGCCCGCTGCGATCCGCTGAAGCAATCGGCCTCGCGCCAGCGGTCGAGCGCCGCGAGCTGCTCGGAGTCCAGACCGGAATCGGCGGCCATCGGAAGGTGATGCGCCAGCTCATATGGCGAGTCCTCGAGCTGAGCGATCCGACAGATCATCAGCTCCCGCAGTCCGCGCGACACTGTCGCATCGAACCGCAGCGCATGGATGAGGTCGAGCACCGGCGCCAGGAGCGCCGGCGCGTGCGCAAGCGCCCGGTGCAGGTTGATCGGATCCCGACCGACGGCCGCCAACCGCCGCGAAGCGGTGGCCGGCAGCCCTGTGCCAGGAAGACGCGAAACTGAATCTCTGTCCACTACTGTGACACAACTAACTTGTGAGGCCCGCTACGTACTATCCAGCGATGTGGGACAATACAGGTAGGGCAAAGTACCCAGTCGTCGAGCCTGCAACGGAGGAGGCCACGTGAGCACATTTTTCAGCGTCGTAGGTGCGATCGGAATCGCCATCGCGCTAGTGACCGTCTCGCTACTGACATTCCTGGTGACAGGTGCGATCTTCGGCATCGGAGTCGGTGTGGCGAGGATGAGAGACGCGCTCTCGACTTCTTCCTGAATCAGAGCATACGAAAAGGCCCCCACCGTGAGGTGGGGGCCTTTTTTGTAAGTAGATGTTTGGCGGTGTCCTGCTCTCCCACACCCTCTCGAGTGCAGTACCATCGGCGCTGGAAGCCGTAACGACCGGGTTCGGAATGGGACCGGGTGTGTCACTTCCGCTCTCACCACCAAACAAACCCTTGAGGGCACTTGTTCAGCGATCAAGCTGACCATCCACCCCGTAACAGGGTTTCATGGCCGGCGATCGAGCCAACAAGTGTTGTCTCAGAATCGCATAGTGTGCGTGAATGTCTCGAACGTTTCTATCAAGACCGAAGATATGTTAAGTTCTCGGCGGTTAGTACCCGTCCACTCCACGCCTTGCGACGCTTCCATGTCGAGCCTATCAACCCCGTCATCTACAGGGCGCCTCACCAGGATTAACCTGACAGAGATCTCATCTCGAAGCACGCTTCCCGCTTAGATGCTTTCAGCGGTTATCGCTCCCGAACGTAGCCAACCAGCCATGCCCCTGGCGGGACAACTGGCACACCAGCGGTTCGTCCATCCCGGTCCTCTCGTACTAGGGACAGCCCTTCATCAAATCTCTTACGCGCGCGGCGGATAGGGACCGAACTGTCTCACGACGTTCTAAACCCAGCTCGCGTGCCGCTTTAATGGGCGAACAGCCCAACCCTTGGGACCAACTCCAGCCCCAGGATGCGACGAGCCGACATCGAGGTGCCAAACCATCCCGTCGATATGGACTCTTGGGGA
>NZ_JAUEMJ010000015.1 GCF_030403505.1 Glycomyces tritici
GGGTCGGGTCGGGTCGGGTCGGGTCGGGTCGGGTCGGGTCGGGTCGGGTCGGGTCGGGTCGGGTCGGGTCGGGTCGGGTCGGGTCGGGTCGGGTCGGGTCGGGTCGGGTCGGGTCGGGTCGGGTCGGGTCGGCGACCACGGTAGGACGCAGTCGCCGCGCCAGCACTGCGCCCGGCACTGAATGGCCGTGATCCGCGCCACTCAGCGGGATTCGCTGTCACGTTCGCGGGCCGCCGCGGTTCAACCGGATGTCAGCGTCACCGCGAAACGAACCGGAGCACAACCATGACCATCGCCCACATCATCGTCACCATCGCCGCCGCGCTCTGGGTGGGCTTCTCGGCCTACTCGATCTTCACCAAGGCCGCCTTCGTGGTCGAGCCCCTCCAGAACTACGGCGTGCCGCAGTCGTGGTGGCCGTGGCTCGGCCTCGCCAAGGCCGCCGGCGCGCTCGGTCTCATCGTCGGCCTGTTCATTCCGTTCATCGGCGTGGCCGCCGCCGTCGGCATCATCCTCTACTTCCTCGGTGCGGTCGTCACCGTGCTGCGGGCCCGCTCGTACGCCACGGTGGTCTACCCGGTCATGTACCTGGTCCCGGCCGCCGCGGCGCTCATCCTCGGGGCCCTGGCCTGAACTCTGAGCCGCCCTGCCTCCTCTCCACTGTGCGGCGACAGCGCCGCCCGCCCTATCGCGGCAGTGCCGCGAACCTCCAGCCGATCAGGCCCGCGCCGAGCGCGGGCCCGATCGTGTGCGGCCTACTTCTGCCACTGCTCGGCGAAGGAGACGCCGACCTTCGGGTTCCCGATGAGCGCCAGCGGGATGAAGTACCCGATCTGGCCGAGCACGGCCGTGAGGACGGTGAGCTCCTTGTCGCTGAAGTGCTTCGCGGCTTCGTCGAACAATTCGTCGCTGACGCGCTCGCCAGTCGGGTTGGGGGTGTGCACGGCCTCGGCGATGGCGAGTGCGGCCCGCTCGGCCTCGGTGAAGTACGGCGAGGTGCGCCAGGTGGCGACGGCGCCGAGCCGCTCGGGGGTGTCTTCCGCGTCGCCGAGCTGGCGGGCGGTGAAGTAGGAACTGCCGACGAGCTGGCCGACGCGCAGGCCCACCAGGTTGACGAGGGTCTTCGGCAGCACGCCTTCCTCGTTCACGCGGTTGACGGCCGCGGCGATCTCGCCGATGACGGGAAGGTGCTGGACGGGGTTCTCGATGCGGGGGTAGGTGCTCATTGCGGTGTTCCTCTCGGGTTGGTCGGTACACCACAAGGACGAAAGCCGGGCCGGGAGTGTGACCGCTGGGTCCCACGAAAGGGATGAGTCCCGCGTCACATGGAGGCGAGTTCGCGAACGACCTCGACGAACCCGCGCACGAGCGGTGAGTCGTCGGTGCCGCGCCAGGCCAGGGCGACGCGTAGCGGCTCGGCGTCGGTGAGCGGCACCCACGCCAGGTCCGGCCGGGCGTAGTAGGCGGCCATGCTCTGCGGTGCGAAGCAGATCGCGGCGCCCGCGGCGACCTGCTCGAGCATCTCTTCGACGTTGTCGTTCTGCGGGCCCCACAGCGGCGCCGAGCCGTCGGGCCGCGGGTTGACGGCCCACCAGTCGACCCATGCGCGAGGCGCCTTGTCCGTCCACATGAGGGGCTCGTTGTTGGTCTCGACCACGGACACGCCCTCGCGTGCGGCGAGCCGGTGCCCGACCGGGAGGCCGACCACGCGCGGCTCGGCGTGGACCACGACGCTCCGGCAGCCGGTGAGGTCCGCTGGGAGCCAGACGAAAGCGACGTCGACCTGGCCTTCCCGCAGTGCCGACGCCTCGCCGCCCCAGTCGAAGCGCTTGGGTGCCACGCGAACGTTCGGGTGCCGGCGCGCGAACTCCGCGCGGGCCCGCGTGGTCAGTTCACCTGCGCCGCTCGCCTCGAAGCCGACCCGGAGCATCTGCCCGAGGCGGTGCCGATCCGCCACGGCCGCCACGCGATCGGCTGCCGCGACCGCTTCGGCGGCCGCGTCCAGCACCTCACGTCCGGCGTCCGTCGGCACGACGCCCGCCGGGGTCCGGTCGAAGATCCGCAGCCCCAACTCGGTCTCGAGCCGCTTGAGCGCGTACGAGAGCGCGGGCTGGCTCACGTACAGCGCCTTCGCCGCCCGTCCGAGGTTCCCGTGCTCGGCGATGGCGGTCAAGTACCGCAGCTGCCGCAACTCCATCCAGCGATCATAAACGGCGTTTATGGCCCGTTCCGATTCCGGTATTGGACGCCCCGCCCGCCGCAGGGGGATAAAGGTACGGACACTTCATTCGGAAGGAACACCATGAGCGACAACCCCACTCGCACCGCCGAAGGCCGCGTCTGGCTCATCACCGGCACCTCCGCCGGTTTCGGCCGCGCCATCGCCGAGGCCGCCCTCGAAGCCGGCGACACCGTGATCGCCACAGCCCGCAAGCCCGAGGCCCTGGACGACCTGGCCGCCGCCTACCCGGGCCGGGCCGTCCCGGTCCAGCTCGACGTCACCGACCCGGCCCGCGTCAAAGCGGTGGTGGCCGAGGCCGTCCTCTGGTTCGGCCGCGTCGACGTCCTGGTCAACAATGCCGGCCGCGGGCACCTCGGCGCGGTCGAGGAGACCACCGACGGCGAACTGCGGTCCCTTATGGACCTGCACGTCTTCGGGCCCGCGAATCTGATCAGAGCCGCACTGCCGCACATGCGCGCTCGCCGGAGTGGCGCGATCGTGCAGCTCAGCAGCATGGGCGGGCGCATGTCGTTCCCCGGCGTGGGCGCGTACTCGGCGACGAAGTTCGCCTTGGAGGGCATGAGCGCGGCCCTGGCCGCGGAAGTCCGGCCCCACGGGATCGACGTGCTCGTGGTCGAGCCGAGCGCGTTCCGCACCAGCTTCGCCGGTGGCGCGCAGAGCGAGTCGGCGCCGATCGACGCGTACGAGGAGACGGTGGGGCCGTTCCGGTCCACGTTCCCGACCACCGACGGGAAGCAGCCGGGCGACCCGGCGAAGGCCGCCAAGGCGATCCTCGCCGCCCTCGACGCTGAGCGGGTCCCGTTCCGGCTGGCCCTGGGCGACACCGCAGTCGACGCGATCAGGGCCGACCTCCAGGCCCAGACCGAGGAACTGGCGGCGTGGGAGCACGTCTCCCGCGCGATGAACTTCGACGCCTAGTTCAGGGTCCGCCGGTCATGTCGGCATCACCGTCGGTCCCGACGGTGAGCAGCCAGCGCCAGCGCGGGAGTTCCGCGACGAGGCTCGCAGCGGTCAGGGCGCTCAAGGCGGCCGCGCCCCACCAGGGCCAGGCGATCCAGGCGGCGGCGACGCCGCCGGCCATGGTCGCGACGAGGATCGCGATGGTCACCCAGCCGGGGACGGGGACCATGGCCTGCGGTTTGTCGCCGGGGGTGGCGTACACCGTGGGGAGGGCGACCGAGGCGAGGACGACGGCGATGGCGAGCGGGATGGAGATCTGGGCGAAGGCCGTGCCGATGGCGGCCCAGGCGCCGATTTCGGTGGCGAAGCGCAGCAGGGCCGCTCGCCGCCGGGTCGGCGAGGCGGCGCCGAGATCGTGAACGGGGGTCATGCGCTCATCTTGGCGCAGTGCACCGTGGACGCTCCGACCGGTGGCAGGCGAGGGGCCCGGTCGCTTTCCAGCGGCCGGGCCCGGTCGTCGTGCACCTACCCGACGAGGGCGCCCACGCCGAGGATCGCCTTGAGGTCGGCCGAGAGTTCGACCGAGGGCCGCACGCGCCACTGGTCGCCGAGGGCGAGCAGGGTCGTCTTCGGCCCGTTCGCGAGCTGGACGCGTACCTGGGCTTCGCCGCGGTGGGTCTTGAACGTGTCGGAGAGCTTCTCGATGAGGTCGGGGTTCACCGCCGCGGCCCGCAGCGCGAGCGTGACCGGCGCCGAATTCGACTCCGGCCCCCTCGACGTGTCGAGGACGGCGAGGTCCTGGGCGATGAGCTGGGCGGTGCCGTCGCGGCGGTCGAGTTTGCCCTTGACGCAGCACACGAGGTCGTCCGCGAGCGAATCGGAGACGAGCTCGTACGTGTTGGGGAAGAAGCGGACCTCGATCGAGCCGGCCAGGTCCTCCAGGGTCGCGGAGGCCCACAGCTTGCCCTGCTTGGTGACGCGCTTGGCGACGTTCTGGAGGATGCCCGCGACGCGCACGTTCGCGCCGTCGGCGATCTCCTCGCCGTGGAGCGCCGCGACCGGGCGGTCCGCATTGGACGAGAGGAGCCGCTCGAAGCCGTTGAGCGGGTGGTCGGAGACGTACAGGCCGAGCATCTCGCGCTCGAAGGCGAGCTTGTCGCGGCGGTCCCATTCGTCGTCCGAGATGGTGAGGTCGACGCCGAGGGTCTCGGTCGTGTCCTCCATCATGCCGCCGAACAGGTCGAACTGGCCGCGGGCCTCCTCCTTCTTGATGGAGACCATCGCGTCGATCGCCTTCTCGTGCACCTCGGCGAGGCCGCGGCGGGCGTGCCCGAGCGAGTCGAACGCGCCCGCTTTGATGAGCGACTCGACGGTGCGCTTGTTGCAGACCGGCGCGGGGACCTTCTGGAGGAAGTCCTTGAAGTCGGCGTAGGCGCCCTTCTCCTCGCGGGCCTCGATGATGCCGGCGACGACGTTCGCGCCGACGTTGCGGACGGCGCCCATGCCGTAGCGGATGTCGGTGCCGACCGGGTGGAACATGTGGCGCGACTCGTTGACGTCCGGCGGCATGACGGTGATGCCCATGCGGCGGCATTCGGAGAGGTAGATCGCCGCCTTGTCCTTGGAGTCGCCCACGGAGGTGAGCAGTGCGGACATGTACTCGGCCGGGTAGTTGGCCTTGAGGTAGGCGGTCCAGTACCCGACGAGGGCGTAGCCGGCGGCGTGCGACTTGTTGAACGCGTACCCGGCGAAGGGGAGCATGATGTCCCACAGGGTCTTGATCGAGTCCTTCGAGTAGCCGTTGCCGAGCATGCCGGCCTCGTAGTCGGCGTACATCTTCTCCAGGACGTCGATCTTCTTCTTGCCCATGGCCTTGCGGAGCATGTCCGCCTGGCCCATCGTGAAGCCCGCCAGCTTCTGGGCGATGCGCATGATCTGCTCCTGGTAGACGATCAGGCCGTACGTCTCCGAGAGGATGTCCTCCAGGGCCTCGCCGAGCTCGGGGTGGAGCGGGACGACCTCCTGGCGCTTGTTCTTGCGGTCGGCGTAGTTGTTGTGGGAGTTCGCGGCCATCGGGCCGGGCCGGTAGAGGGCGTTGACGGCGATGATGTCGTTGAACTCGGTGGGCTGCATGCGCTTGAGGAGCTCGCGCATGGCGCCGCCGTCGAGCTGGAACACGCCGAGGCTGTCGCCGCGGGCGAGCAGCTCGTAGGCCTTCGGGTCGTCCGTGGCGAGCGTGTCGAGGTCGATCTCGACGCCCCGGTTGAGCTTGATCGCCTCGATGGCGTCGCCGATGACGGTGAGGTTGCGCAGGCCCAGGAAGTCCATCTTCAGGAGGCCGATGTCCTCGCAGGACGGGTAGTCCCAACCGGTGATGATCGATCCGTCCGGCCTGGCCCACATCGGGATGCAGTCGATGAGCGGCTGCGAGGAGAGGATGACCGCGCAGGCGTGGACGCCGGCGTTGCGGATCAGGCCCTCGAGGCCGAGCGCGGTGTCGAAGATCTGGCGGACGTCGTTGTCGTTCTCGATGAGGGCCCGGACCTCGCCGGCCTCCTTGTACCGCGGGTGGCTCGAGTCGACGATGCCCGAGAGCGGGATGTCCTGGGCCGCGACCGGCGGCGGGAGGGCCTTGGTGATGCGTTCGGCGATGGAGAAGCCGGGCTGGCCGTGGTGGACGCGGGCGGCGTCCTTGATCGCGGCCTTGGTCTTGATCGTGCCGAAGGTGATGACCTGGGCGACGAACTCCTTGCCGTACTTGTCGGTCGCGTAGGTGATCATCTCGCCGCGGCGGCGGTCGTCGAAGTCGATGTCGATGTCGGGCATCGAGACGCGCTCGGGGTTGAGGAACCGCTCGAACAGGAGGCCGTGCTCGATCGGGTCGATGTTCGTGATCTTCATGGCGTACGCGACGAGCGAACCGGCGGCCGAGCCGCGGCCGGGGCCGACGTAGATGCCGATGGAGCGGGCGTGGCTGATGAGGTCGGCGACGACGAGGAAGTACGAGGGGTACCCGGCGTTGATGATGACGTTCAGCTCGAGGTCGGCCCGCTCGAGGTAGCCGGCGGGGACCTCCTTGCCGGGGAAGCGCTCCTTGAGGCCTTCCATGACCAGCTGGCGCAGCCAGGAGCCCTGGTCGTGGCCTTCGGGGACGTCGATGACGGGCATCCGGTCCTGGACGGCGAAGATCTCGTCGTACGACTCGACCATCTCGGCCACGAGGAGGGTGTTCGCGCAGCCCTCCTGCCACATCTCGTCGGAGCGGACGCCGTACATCTGCTCGGCGGAGCGCAGGAAGTAGCCCTGGCCGTCGAACTTGAAGCGCTTCGGGTCGTCCAGTGTGGTGCCGGACTGGACGCACAGGAGCGCGGCGTGCGTGTCCTTCTGGGCCTCGGTCACGAAGTGGGAGTCGTTGGTGACCAGCGGCGGGATGCCCATCTTCTTGCCCAGCTCGTACAGCTCGTTCTTGACGCGCTGCTCGATGTCGTTGCCGTGGTCCATGATCTCGAGGAAGAAGTTCTCGGCCCCGAAGATGTCCCGGTAGTCGGAGGCGGCCTGGTAGGCCTCGTCCATCTGGCCCAGGCGCATGCGGGTCTGCACTTCGCCGGAGGGGCAGCCGGTGGTGGCGACGATGCCCTGCGAGTGCTGCGCGACGAGCTCGCGGTCCATGCGCGGCTTGTAGTAGTAGCCCTCGAAGGAGGCGAGGCTGGACATGCGGAAGAGGTTCCGCAGTCCCGTGGAGTCCTTGGCGACCATGGTCATGTGCGTGTAGGAGCCGGCGCCGGAGAGGTCGTCGCCGCGCTGGGAGGGCTGGCCCCACCAGACGGGCTTCTTGTGGAATCGGTCGTGCGGCGCGAGGTAGGCCTCAATGCCGATGATCGGCTTCACGCCGGTCTTCTTCGCCTGCTGATAGAAGGCGTATCCGCCGTACATGTTCCCGTGGTCGGTCATCGCGATCGCGGGCTGGCCCAGCCGCTCCGCCTCTGCGAACAGGGGTTTGAGTTTCGCAGCCCCGTCGAGCATCGAGTACTCGGTGTGCACATGCAGGTGGACGTACTGGTTCGACACGCTTCGCTCCCGCTTTGACCTGTGGTTTCGCCCGCTGCGGGCCCCTGCGCGGCTGCCTTCAGCACCGGCGCGGGCGGCCCGGTTCAAGACCTTCCACCCTATCGCCTCGCGCCGCGCGGCCGCGCGGACTCGGCACCCGGAATGCCCTCCCTCTCAGCCCCTCGCGACCCTCCTGGAAAGGCCGCGACACGCCGTTACCACGCCGCCCGAAAACGGGCAAACAATCCACAGGGTCGTTTCGGTTATCCACAGGAGAAAAATTAATTCTTGCCGGTTGTCGGTACTTCACGGACAGTTGACATATGCACACGACACAAGCGAGAATCCGCCTCAACGGCCCCACCGATCTTCTTACGACAGTGCCTCTGCTGCTCGGTTTCCATCCCGACCACAGCCTCGTGATCGTGGGCCTTCGCGACGGCGAACTCCAGTGCACGTTCCGGGTTGACCTGCCGGGTTCGGCCGATCATCTGGAGCACCTGCCCGACCTCACCGGCCAGTTGAGCCTCAACGAATGCGACGGCTGCGTGGTCGTCGTCTACGGCGAGGCCGAGCTCGCTCAAGCGGTCGCCGAGCGCGTGGCGATCCGGCTCCACGACGCCGGGATCGCACCGCTCGACCTGCTGCGGGTCGCGGAGGGCCGCTGGTTCAGCCTCACCTGCCGCAAGGCCTGCTGCCCGGTCGAGGGACTGCAGCTCCCGGAGACCTCGGCGGCCTCCTGCGAGGTGGCGGTCGCGGGCGGCTACGCGGAGGCCGATCGAAGCGCCGTCGCCGCCCAGCTCGCACCGGCCCCGGTGGGCAGGCGCGCGGCGGTGGCGCGGGCGGTCTTTGCGGCGCTCACCACGGACGCCGAATTCGACTGGGCCGCACAGCGGGACCACGACCTCCAGGCGATCGACCGCTGGATGGACGCGAAGTCCCTCCCCGAACCGGAGGCGATCGCCGCGGTGGGTCTCGCGCTCGGCGACCTGGACATCCGCGACTACGCGCTGCGGCGCATCAACTCGGGGCGGTTCGAGGGCAACCGGCTGGACCTGTGGCTCTGGGTGACCCGGCATCTGGAGGACGACCTGGTGGCCCCGGCCGCGACGGTGGCGGGCTTCGCCGCCTACCGCTTCGGCAACGGCGTACTCGCCTTGGAGGCCTTCGAACTCGCATTGAAGGCGAGTCCGCACTACCAGCTCGCGCAGATGCTCATGGCCGCCCTGCAGGCGGGGATCCCGCCGGGCGCGCTGTCGCGGATCGGCTGCGGCGACCGGGAGGAAGCAGAGGTCAACGACTGACCGACCCGATCGAAGCCGATCTCACTGCCCACCGGCCACCCACGCACCCACGCACCCACGCACCCACGCACCCACGCACCCACGCACCCACCACTACTAACCCACCGGCCGCACTGAAACCAAAGAAGGAGAACAACAATCCATGACCAACAGAGTCCGCAGGAAACCCAAAGCAAGTGACCGCGCAGCAGCACCCCGCCACCGCGGAGTGATCGCTACGCTGGGGGCATGGTTGAGCAGCTTGGCGGCTTTGCCGCGATCATCCTCATCGGCGGCAAGGCGCGGCGATTCGCCGGGTGCGCGAAGAGCGAACTGGTGGTCGGCGGTTCGACGATCCTGGAGCGAATGCTCTCGGCCACCGAGGACGCGGTGTTCCGAGTGGTGGTGGGCACGCGGCCCTCCGACGCCAAGCCCCTCCCGGAGGGGGTGCTCGAGGTCCTGGAGGATCCGCCGAGTTCCGGCCCGGCCCGCGCGGTGCAGGCCGGCCTGGCAGCAGTCCCGGACGACTGCGACCGGGTGGCGATCCTCGGCGGCGACCTGCCGTTCCTGACCTCCGAGGCGCTGCGCCTGCTCCAGCAGCACGCGAGCGGAACCGGCCCGGACGGCGGAGACGACCGCAAGCGAGGGGCGCTGTTCTGCGACAACGCAGGTCGAAGGCAGTGGCTGTGCGGCGTGTGGCCCACCGACCCGGTCCGCCGAAACGCGGCCGAGGTCGAACCGGGGGCCCCGGCGAGGCTCTTGTTCACCGGCATCGAGGTCGAGACCGTCACCTGGGAGGACGCGAGTCCGCCCCCGTGGTTCGACTGCGACACACCGGACGACCTCGCCCAAGCCCGAACTTGGGCCGCCGACCTCAAATAGCGGCAATACGCGAACAGCGCCACTGCTTACCGAACCTGAGGCGTCCGACCCGATCTGAACGCGCCACCCGGCGCGACGAGTCGGAACTACCGCATCGAGGCGGTCAACGACGACCGTCGGCCAGTCGCTCCAAAGCGACGGCCCTCAACACCGTGCACGCAACTACAACAGGGCGGGTGGGCGAGGGGGGTGGGGGCGGGGGGGGGAGGGGCCCCCAGAGTCCGATGCGAATCAGTTCGGACGGCGCGCCAGTATCCCCAGCCGAGCATGAGTTCGGGCGAGGGAAAGAGCCCTCAGAGGCCAAATGCGAATGAGTTCGGGCGGGGAGAGAGGCCCTCAGAGGCCACTGCGAATCAGTTCGGGCAGCGCGCCAGTCCCCCATCCGAGAATGAGAAAGCCCGAGCGCAAAGCGCTCGGGCGGCGACCGGGCCGCAAGCGGCGTCGGTCGCAAAGCTTGAACTCGCTGCGGACCGCCGCGAGCGGCGGTCCGGGTCAGACGATGTCGAACTGGTTGTCGAGCACGCCCGTCTGGAAGAACGTGATCGCCGCCAGCACCACCAGGAACAGGGCGAAGCCGACCCAGTGCAGGGAACGCCGGTTGCGCGGCGTGAACGTCAGTATCGCGCCGCAGATCGCGCCGCCGACGAGGCCGCCGACATGCCCGGCGAAACTGAAGCCCATGTAGAGCGTCAGGGCCAGGTTCAATCCCAGAAGGACATAGATGCCGCTGTTGTCGCGCTTCAGCTTGCGGTTGATCAGGATCATGAGGCCGAACAGGCCGTACACGGCCCCTGAGGCGCCGGCAGTCTGGGTGTCGTAGGAGAAGAGGTAGACCGCCACCGATCCGGCCAGGCCCGAGAGCATGTAGGCCGTGAGGAACCGCGCGGGTCCCAGGTCGCGCTCGAGGACCCGTCCGAACATCCACAGCACCACCATGTTGAACAGGAGGTGGAAGATGCCGAAGTGCAGGAACATCGCGGTGATCATGCGGTAGTAGCCGCCGTCGGCGACGAACGGCAAGGTCAGGGTCGCGCCGAAGAGGTTCACCTCGGCGGCGGTGTCCGTGACCCTCCCGATGCCGCCGGGGATCAGCGCCCCGGCCTGGTAGCCGGGAAGGTACCCGATCTGAGCGCCGAGCCAGTGGAGCGGCGTCGCCCCCGAGCTGGTCGCCGCAGCCAGGCTTCCCGCGGAGATGATCGCGAGTACGAACACCGCGACGTTGACGCCGATGAGCGCCTTGGTCACCGTCCCTGCGGCTCCCGCGCTGGCGCCGCCGCCGAACGAGGAGCGCGCTTGGCGCATCGTCCGGCGGCCGGCGGCCACGCAGTCAGGGCATTGGAACCCGACGGGAGCATCGATCCGGCAGTCGGCGCAGATCGGTTTGTCGCATCGGACGCACCGCAGGTACGTCTGGCGGTTCCGGTGGCGATAGCAGGTGGGGGCCGACTGCTCGTCGCTCATCGAGTGTCGTTACTTCTCGATGACGACGGACTCGATGACGATCTCGTTGACCGGGCGGTCCTGGGCGCCGGTGGCGACCTTGCCGATGCGGTCCACGACGGACTTGGAGTCCTCGTCGACGACCTTGCCGAAGATGGTGTGGCGGAAGTTCAGGTGCGGGGTCGGGCCCAGCGTGATGAAGAACTGCGAGCCGTTCGTGCCGGGCCCGGCGTTCGCCATGGCGAGCAGGTAGGGCTCGCCGAAGTGCAGGTCCGGGTGGAACTCGTCCGCGAACTGGTAGCCGGGTCCGCCGCGGCCGGTGCCGGTCGGGTCGCCGCCCTGGATCATGAAGCCGTCGATGATCCGGTGGAAGATGACACCGTCGTAGTACGGGCCCGAGCCCGGCTGGCCGGTCTCCGGGTCCTTGTACTCCTTGGTGCCCTCCGCCAGACCCACGAAGTTCGCCACGGTCTTGGGCGCGTGGTTGTCGAGCAGCTCGATCGTGATGTCGCCTGCGTTGGTCTTGAGCGTCGCCTTCGTCATGGCGTCTATGGTGCCAGACCGCCGAGGTTCGTCCAACTTTCTCCCCCGTTTCCCTCGACGGGTGTCACAGGCCGGGGCACGATGAGAGTTACAGGCACCTAGAGGAGGCATTCACTATGGGGTTCAGCCGACATGCCACGACTCCGACCAAGGAGGCCGTGGACCATTTCACGCAGGGAGTGAACTCGCTGAAGGAAGCGGGTTTCGCTGCGGCCAGGGGTACGAAGGAGGCGGCCGCGCCAAAGGTCAACGTCGTCCTCACGAAGGTCGGCCTCAGGAAGCCGCCGGCCCGGAAGTGGCCGTGGGTCGTGGGGGCGATCGGCGCGGGTCTCGCGCTCGGGGGGGCCGCCGCTTACCTGTGGTATCGGCAGCGGACCGAGTCGATCGGGGAGGCTCTCCTCGCGGACGAGCTCTTGGACGACTCCGAGCTCGACGACCGGGCGCTCACCGAGGAGCTCGTCGACAGCGTCACACGCTGAAGGCGGCGCCTGAGGGGGGCATGAGAGATCGGGGGTTCGCGGCGACGCGGACCCCCGGACTCATGTGGCGAGAAAAAACGCCGGACCGGTGTCTCACCTCGGGGGGAGTGGGTGAGTCCACCGATCCGGCGTCAATGGGGGCGGGATAACGGCCGCACCGCGGCGAACCGCGGTCACGCACCGATCTTCGCTCCCCGCATCCGTTCTGGGAAGGGCAGCACCGTGGCGGTTATACGCCATGGCGCATAACCGCCATCCATTGTCGACGTTACGTCCCCGATCGCTCACGGAGCGTGGGGCAAGTGCCCGCTAGAGGCCCTTCGCGACCTCGACGGCCTTCGCGAGGCGGCGCACGCCTTCGTCGATCCGGTCGGCCTTCACGGCCGAGTAGGCCAGGCGCAGGCAGCTCTGGCCGCCTTCGAGCACGAAGTCGGTGCCCTTGACGACCTGGACGCCCTCGTCGGCGGCAGCGGCCGCGACCTTCGCGCAGTCGACGCCCTCGCCGAGGTCCACCCACAGGAAGTAGCCGCCGTCGGGGACGATGAACTCGGCGCCCGGCAGGTGCGCGCGCAGGGATGCGGAGAGCTGGTCGACGCGCTCCTCGAGGGCGGCCTTGACCGTCGCGATCGAGCGGTCCAGCGCCCCGGAGGCCGCGAACTGGTAGATCGTGGCCTGCGCGAACATGTTCGGCGCGATGTACGTGTTGGTGGCGGCGGCGGCGATCGTGGCGATGATGTCGGCCGGGCCGACCAGGTAGCCGGTGCGCAGGCCCGGGCACACGGTCTTCGAGAACGAGCACGCGTACACGACGCGGCCCGTCGCGTCCTGCTCGAGCATCGTCGGGTACTGCTCGCCGCGGAAGCGGATGTCGTAGTACGGGTCGTCCTCGAAGATCGTGAACTCGTACTCGTTCGCGAGCTGGAGCAGCCGGGTGCGCTTCTCGCCCGAGAGCGTCACGCCCGCCGGGTTCTGGAAGTTCGGAATGATGTGCGCGAGGGTCGGGCGCACGCCGCCCTTGAGGAGGCCCTCGAGCTCGTCGACGTCGAGGCCGTCGGCCTGGAGACGCACCGGGTGCAGCTCGCCGCGGCGGTTGCGCAGGCCGAGGAGGGTGCGGTCGTAGGTGGGGCGCTCGACGATCACCGGCGAGTCGGGCTTGACGAGCTCGTCGAACAGGAACGCGTCGGCCTGCATGGAGCCGTTGGTGACCAGCACGTTCGCGGGGGTGACGCCGTGCTTGGCGGCGATCCACTCGCGCAGCGGGCCGTAGCCCACGGACGTGCCGTAACCGGTGACCCCGGCCGGATCGGCTTCGAGCGCGGCCACGGCGGCGGCCTTGAGGCCCTCGGTGTCGACGATGTCGAGCGACGGGGCGCCCCGGGAGAAAGAGATGACGTCGGTGTTCGGCATGACACCAGCGTAAGCGGCCCGCAGGGTGGACGTCGACCGGCATATGAGCCGCCGCGCCGCGGCTCACCGGGCGGCACGGCGGGTCAGGTTCGGGCACACCGGCGCACGCGTCGGCATCCCCGTGCGACGCGGCGTCCACGATGCGGACACCGCGTCCCGCGGGGCCGGACGGCGGGCGCAGCTCCGCGACGGGAGGCGGGTGCCGGGCTCGGCTCCGCGACGTAACGCGAGTGCAAGGCTCGGCCCTGCGAGACGGAGGGCGGGCGCGGCTCCGCGTCAGGAGGCGGGCGCGAGGCTCGGCCTGCGAGACGGAGGGCGGGCGTCGATGGCGGGTCGGGGCGCGCGAGTCGCGCGGTGCGCTCGTGCGGGCGGCCCGGCCGCGATACGGTGCAGAGGCGGGGCCGGCGCCCCCGCGAGACCATTGACCGTGTCGTTGCATACGCGGCCCCGCAAGCGAAAGCGGCTCCACCGACCTGTGCGGGCGGGGAGGGCCGGCGCCGCGGGCCGGGCCGAGAAGTTGAGGAGAACGATGACGTCGCTCGACCGCACCAGGGCCCCGTGGCCCTACGATTTCCTGCCTCCGCTCCCCCAGTTCACCGTCGTCTCGGACGACATCGCCGACAAGTCGCCGCTCGACGTCGCGCAGGTCGCCGGGAGCGACGTCTCCCCGCACCTGGCCTGGTCGGGCTTCCCGGCGGAGACGGCCGCGTTCGCGGTCACCTGCTTCGACCCGGACGCGCCCACCGGCTCGGGCTGGTGGCACTGGATGCTGCTCGGCCTCGACGCGTCCGTCACCGAACTGGCGTCCGGCGCCGCCGCCGCGCCGCCCGCGGGGACGGTGCAGCTGCGCAACGACTCCGGGACCATCGGCTACGCGGGCGCCGCGCCGCCGCCCGGCGACCCCGAGCACCGCTACCTGTTCGCCGTGCACGCCCTGAAGGCGCCGGTCGAGGTCGACCCGGGCGCCTCGATGGCGGTGGGCGCCTTCCACCTCACGTTCAACGCGATCGCGCGGGCCGTCATCGCGCCGGTGTACCGCAATGCCTGAGGCCGTCATCCTCGCCGCCGCCCGCACGCCGCTGGGCCGGCGCGGCGGCGTGCTCGCGGACGTGCACGCCGTCGAGCTCGCCGCGCACGCGATGAACGCGGCGCTCGAGCGCTCGGGCCTCGGTCCGGACGCCGTCGACGACGTGGTGCTCGGCTGCGTCTCGCAGGTGGGCGAGCAGTCGTGGAACATTGCCCGCAACGCCGTGCTCGCCGCGGGCTGGCCCGACCGGATCCCGGGCACGACGGTGGACCGCCAGTGCGGGTCGAGCCAGCAGGCGGTCGCGTTCGCGGCCGCGACGGTGCTCGCCGGGCATGCCGATGTGGTCGTGGCGGGCGGGGTCGAGTCGATGACGCGCGTCCCGATGGGGTCGAGCGTCGGTGCCGGCGCGGGCCTGCCGTACGGGCCGGTCGTGCGCGAACGCTATGCGGCGCACGTGGACTCGGAAGCGCCGGTGCTGTTCAACCAGGGTCTGGCCGCCGAGCTGGTGGCCGAGCGGTACGGGATCGGGCGGGAGGCGATGGACGCGTTCGCGCTCGCCAGCCACGAGAAGGCCGCGGCCGCGAGCGACGGCGGCCTGTTCGCCGATGAGATCGCGCCCGTGGGGGATGTGGCGGTGGACGAGGGCTTCCGGCGGGACACGAGCATGGCGAAGCTCGCCGGGCTGAAGCCGGTGTTCACCGTGGACGGCTCGGTGACGGCCGGGTCGGCCTCGCAGATCTCGGACGGGGCGGCGGCGCTGGTGATCACCACTGACGAGCACGCGCGGCGGCTCGGGGTGCGGCCGCTGGCGCGGATCGCGGCGGCGTGCGCGGTCGGTTCGGACCCGGTGCTCATGCTGGACGGGCCGATCCCTGCGACCGCGAGGATTCTGCAGCGCGCGGGCCTGGACCTGGACGAGATCGACGTGTTCGAGGTGAACGAGGCGTTCGCCGCGATCCCGCTCGCCTGGCTGGCGGAGACGGGCGCGGACGAGGACCGTCTGAACCCGCGCGGCGGCGCGATCGCGCTCGGGCACCCGCTGGGCGCTTCGGGGGCGCGGCTGGCCGCGACGATGCTGCACTACATGCGCGACACCGGCTCCCGGCGCGGGCTCCAGGTGATGTGCGAGGGCGGCGGCATGGCGAACGCGACCGTGTTCGAGCTCCTGTGACGCCGTCGGCTGCGAGGCGGGCTCGCGAACGGCGGGTCCCGCCACTGAGGCGAATCAGGGCGCGTCAGGAAATATCCTGATAAATCCGCCCTTAGGGACCCCTGGCATAAAGGTACGCCGGGGGTCCGACACTGTTCGACGACGAAGGGTTCGAACACGAGGCGAGGGGGCCTCGCCTCCGCCGTTCGGGCGTGGGGCGAACGGGTCCGCCTCAGCGAAGGGTGCGGGTCAGCGCCACTTCGAGAGGACGAGCAGGGCGGCCACCATGCAGGAGAAGCCGACCGCGAGGTTCCAGTAGCCCCAGGAGCCGACCGGGAAGGCCATGCCGGAGAGGTAGAACAGCGTCAGCCAGCCGATGCCGATGACGATGAGGGCGACAGCGGTGATCGGCACCCACATCGGGCTCGGCTCGTAGCTCTCGCCCGAGGTCGAACTCGTACCCGCGCCGGAGCTCGAGTAGACCTTCTTCTTGCGCACACGTGACTTCGGCATCGACGACTCTCCAACTGAGGGACATGTCCGGCGTCCAGGGTACCGTCCGCCGGTGACGGGCCGTCCGCGCGGGATCGCGTAGCTCACACCCCGGGGCCCGGAGGCCGCGCCGAGGGCCGAAGCGCCTGGACCGCACCGCACTCCATCACGACGCGCGCACGCCGCCCCGGGCGCGGCGTGCGCCCACGCGAGCCCTGCGCAGACCTGCCCGTTCGGTTGATATTCGGGCTCGCAGTACAACCCTAGGATTGCCTCGCGCGTTATGGTTACGAGATCCCCTACGAAGAGAACACCGGCGCTATGGAGGCGAAGTTCCAGGTGAGCGATCAGGACTGGTCCCCCTTCGCGAACGAGCCGCCGCCTGCCCGGCGGCCTTCGCCGGGACCGGTGGCGGGCGCCTCGCCGAGCCCCGGCCGCGCCAGCGTCCCGCCCCCTCCTGCCGCCCCCACCGCCGCCGACCCCGACCGGACCACCGCGCTCCGCCCGCCCGGGCTCGCGAAGAAGGTCCGGCACGCGCCCCTCGTGCCCGAGCCCGACGGCACCGCGATCCTGCCCGTGATCCCCCCTGACGAGACGCCCGCCCCGCCCGGCGCCGACAGCGAGGCCCGCAAGAAGCGCTCGGTCAAGCGCCACCGCAGCGACGGCGGCCTGCGCACCACCGTGCGCGGCCTCGGCGAAACCCTCATCACCCTCGGCGCGGTCGTCCTGCTCTACGCCGGGTACGAGGTCTTCGGCGTCTCCCAGGAGATCAACAACGAGCAGGAGACCCTCTCGGGCGACCTCGAGAACATCTGGGAGGACGAGGTCCAGGGCGAGGAGGGCGTCGACGGCGCGCCCGTGCCCGAACTGGGCGACGCGTTCGCGCGCATGTGGGCGCCCGACGTCCGGGCCGAGTCATGGACGCTCGTCGAAGGCACCGAGCCGGCCGACATCGAGTACGCGCCCGGCCGCTTCCTCGACGGCGCCTTCCCGGGCGAGCAGGGCAACTTCACGCTCGCCGGCCACAACGTGCCCGCGATCTTCTCCGAGATCCGCTCCCTCGAACCGGGGGACAAGGTCGTCATCGAGACGAAGGAGAACTTCTACATCTACGAGGTGCAGTCGCACGAGGTCGTCAACGAGACCGAAATCGACATCACCGCGCCGGTCCCGGGCGAGCCCGGCACCGAGCCCGGCGACGAGGACTACTGGCTGACCCTGTTCACCTGCCACCCGCGGTGGGACAACTACGAGCGCTACGTCGTCTACTCGCAGCTGGTGGACACCATCGAGCGCGACCCCGCGGGCGACCTACCCGACGCGGCGATCGACCCGGAGGTCTGACGTGTACTCGTGGATCTGGAGGAAGCTCCCCGGCGGGCTGCCGGGTAAACTGATCGGCTCGGTCGCTTTGAGCGTCGGCATGGTGGCGCTCCTGTGGTTCGTGGTGTTCCCGGCAGTGCGTCCGCTCATGCCGTGGAGCAACGTCGACCCGGCCGGCGGCGTGAACGTCGAGAACGGCGAGACCGGCGCGCCGGCCGAGGACGAGACCTGCACGCCCGGGGTGGACTGCCCGGGCACCGGTTTCGACCCCGAGGACTGGCAGACCGCGGAGTCCCCCGAAGACGGGGAGTAGAGCAAGGATCGAACGCACTGGTGGGGGCGGTGATGAAGACCGTGATGGGTAGCGTGCTCGTCGTCGACTTCCGCGACTCGTTCGTCCACACCATCGTCTCCTACCTGCGGGCGCTGGGCGCCCGGGTGGAGGTGCGCCGCTCCGACCGGACCGATGTGGACGAGGCCGTGAGGCTGCGCCCCGCCGGGGTGCTCCTGTCCCCCGGGCCGGGTCGGCCCGACGAGGCCCGGCTCGGCCACGACCTGCTCGACCGGTTCGCCGGCGAGGTGCCGGTCCTCGGCGTGTGCCTGGGGCACCAGGTGATCGCCGAGCACTGGGGTGCCGAGGTGACGCGCGCGGCCGAACTGCGGCACGGCGAGACCTCCCCGATCCGCCACGACGGCGAAGGCGTCTTCGCCGGCCTCGCGAACCCGTTCACCGCCACCAGGTACCACTCGCTCGCGGTCGAGCCCTCGAGCGTGCGCGACCCGCTCACGGTGACCGCCCACAGCGACGACGGGACGGTCATGGGCCTGCGCCACCGCAGCGTCGACGTCGAGGGCGTCCAGTTCCATCCCGAGTCGATCCTCACCGAGGACGGCAGCGCGCTGCTGGGCAACTGGCTGCGCCGCTTGGAAGGGCCGGCGGGCGACAACACCCCCTAGACACCGCAGAACGGGCGCGCGATCGCGGCGCGGCCCCTGTGCGGGCGGCGGCGAGCGTGGAAGCCGCGATCGGGACGCCGCGTCGCCTAAGCTGTGTGCGCAAGCGGCGTCGTCGGCGCCGAGCATCGCCCCAGGGGAACCCGTATGACTCGAGAGGACTGGCTGCCTCGCCGCAGTGCGGGCGGCTCTGTGCCCGCCGGGGTCCTGCTGCTGCTCATGGGCGCCTGGCAGGTCGCCATCGGGTACGCGGTCGCGGGCGGCGACGTCTTCGTCTTCACCGGCGGCGGCTACTGGTACCGGGGCGACAACACCGGCTGGGGCTGGGTGAACCTTGCGATCGGCTTGGCGGCCATCGTGTTCGGGCTCGGCCAGCTCGGCGTCTGGAGCCGCTTCGCGCGCTGGGGCGCGCACCCGGTGCCCGCGATGGTCGTCGCAGCGGTCTCGGCGGTCAACCAGGTCCTCCTCGCCCCACAGTATCCTCTGTGGACTTCAATTGTGATCGCGTTGGACGTGTTCGTCATCTGGGGCCTCGCCACGCGCACCCGCGGCACTTCTTGAGCAGCCGATCCTGAAGAGGGTGCCGAGTTCGCGCGAACGGGCCCGCCCCCGCGCGAAGCCTGGCACGGTGGAGTCATGGGCGCCCGATCATTGGTCAAGGCCGCCAAGCAGTATGCCGGCGGCAGCCGCGGCGACACCGCCGCGGCACTCACGTACTACTCGGTGATGTCGCTGTTCCCCGCGATACTCGTGGGCGCGTCGATCATCGGCATGCTCGACGAGGACGCGACCGCCGCCCTCCTGGACGGCGTCGCCACGCTCGCCCCGGGCGAGGGCTTCCAGATCATCGAAGACGCCGTGGCGCGGCTCCAGATGAACCCTGCCGCCGCGGGCCTGCTCGCCCTGGTCGGCCTGGTCGCCGCTCTGTGGGCGGCGTCGAACTACGTGGCGGCGTTCTCGCGGGCCCTCAACGCGGTCAACGGGACCGACGAGACCCGCAAGTGGTGGACGGTCCTCATCGTGCGCATCGTGCTCACCGTCGTGGTGGGCGCGCTGGCGGCGGTGACCGGCCTCGTCGCCGCGACCGGCGGGTCGGTGGCGCGCGCGATCGGGGAGGCGGTCAACGCCGACTCGGCCGCCGTCACGGTGTGGACCTGGGTGAAGTGGCCCGCCGTGATCGTGCTGGTCATGGTGATCGTGGCGATGCTGTACTGGCTCGCCCCGGCGAAACGCTCGACCTTCCGGCGGCGCGCGCCCGGCGCGGCCCTGGCGGTGGTGCTGTGGATCGCCGCATCGGTCGCGTTCGGGCTGTACGCGACGAACTTCGGGAGCTACGACAAGACGTACGGCGCCCTGGGCGGCGCGATCGTGTTCCTGGTGTGGCTGTGGATCACGAACGCGGCGTTGCTGTTCGGGGCCGAGTACAACGCGACGGCCGAGCCGGAGACGGACACGGCGGGCACGGCCGCGGGCGAGGCCGGCGAACCGAGCGCCGCCGCATTTGAGGAAGAGGACGACACCGACACCAACGCCGAGACCGGTGCCGAGACCGGTGCCGAGACCGGTGCCGATCCTGACACTGAAAATCTTGAGCGACCCGCGCGTAATGATGCGGCGGTCGAAGAGCGATGGACCGCGTTCGTGGACGGCCGCCGTCTCGAGCGGATCGTGGAGGTCGTGACCGTCGCCGCGTTCCTGGAGCCCACGGGCAGCAGCCCGAGCACGGGCCGGTACCGGTTCTGGTACGAACTCGACGGGTCGCTGTTCACCGTCGATGTGGACCGCCTCCGGTTGGGCCGGGCGCTCGGCGAGCTGATCGAGACGGCACCGCCGGGCGGGTACGCGGCGCTGCCGCGGCTGGTGCGGGACTGGAACGAGGACGCCGGTTGGTGCGGCCGCGACGCGCACTTCGGGGCGGTCGTGAGCACCGACGACATCACCGCGTTCGCCGCTGCGCTCGAGCCGCACGTCGATGGGGCGTTCACCGCGGCGCTGCGGGACCTCGCCCGCACCGCCCAGGACGCGGGCGCGCCCATGCGGGCGATGGAGGACTGACCTCCCGCCCGGGCCGTCCAATTCCTAAAGGGTTTGGCGCCTGGCGAGCGGTCAAGCGGCGCCCTTGGGCTGCACCAGACCCGATTCGTAGGCGAAGACGACCAGGCCCGCGCGGTCGCGCACGGCCAGCTTCATCATGGCGCGGTGCACGTGGGTCTTCGCGGTGGCCGGGCTGATGAAGAGGCGCTCGGCGATCTCGCCGTTGGTGAGCCCTCGCGCGACGAGCGCGACGATCTCGGTCTCGCGCGAGGTGAGCCCCTCGACCTGCCCGGCGAGCCGCGACGGCGGGTGCGCCACGTACTCGGCGACGAGCTTCGCGGCGATCTGCGGCGACAGGAGCGTCTCCCCCGCCGCGGCGGCCCGCACGCAGCGCAGCAGCTCCTCGGGCTCGGTGTCCTTGACGAGGTAGCCGGCGGCGCCGGCGCGGAGGGCGTCGAAGACGTACGCGTCGAACGAGTAGTTGGTGAGCATGACGACCCGCAGGGACGCGAGGCGCTCGTCGGCGGCGATCGCCTTGACCGCGCTGATGCCGTCGCCGCCGGGCATCTCGACGTCGAGCAGGGCCACATCGGGCCGGTACTCGCCCGCGAGGCGCACCGCGGTGGGGCCGTCGGCGGCCTCGGCGACGACGGTCATGTCGTCCTCGGCGTCGATGAGGGCGCGGAAGCCGCCGCGCATGAGCGGCTGGTCGTCCGCGAGCAGGACTCGGATCATCGCGGACTCCCCGGTCGGGCGGCGGCCTGGACCGGGATCAGCGGTTCCGAGCTGGGCATGGGCAGGTGGGCGGTGACGGTGAAACCGAACTCGCCGGGACCGACGTCGAGGGTCCCGCCGAGGGCGTCCGCGCGTTCGCGCATGCCGGTGAGGCCGCGCCCGGGCTTGACGTCGCGGGCCCGGCCGTTGTCGGCGACCTCGACGACGAGGGCGTCGTCGCCGCGGCGCACGCGGACCCGCACCCGGTCGCCGTCGGAGTGGCGCACGGCGTTCGTCAAGGCCTCCTGCACGATCCGGTACGCGGCGTGGTCGACCTCCTCGTCGAGCACCGCGGCCTCGTCGACCTCGCACTCCACATCGATGGTGAAGCCCAGGCCCCGGTACCGGTCGGCGAGGGGCTTGACGCGCGAGAGCCGGTGGCCCTCGTCGTCGCGCAGCATCGTCAGGGTCTCGCGCAGCTCCCGGGTCGCGTCCTTCGCGGCCTCCTCGACCGCGACGAGCGCCGGCGCCGGCTCCTCGCCGCGCTTGCGCGCCAAGTGCAGCGCCACCCCGGCCTGCACCCGGATGACCGAGATCGAGTGGGTCAGCGAATCGTGCAGCTCGCGGGCGATGCGCACGCGCTCGTCGGCGGCCTTGCGCTTGACCGCCTCCTCGCGGGTGTGCTCGGCCTCGGCCATGTACGCGTCGCGCTGGCGGCGCGACTCGCCGGAGATGAGGGCCACGTGGAGCCAGCCGATGACGAGCATGGACTGCTCCATGACCGCACCCGTGAACCGGAAGTCCGCGGCGCTCCAGTTCCCGAGCATCGTGACGGCCGAGACGACCCCCACGAGGCCGACCGTGAGCTTGCGGTGCCCCCGGTACATCGAGACCGCGATCGCCACCAGAGCCGGGACGGCCGCGAGCGGGCCCACGTGCAGGTGCCCGACCGCGACCAGGGCCGCGACGGTGACGAGCATGACCGTGCGCGTGTACCGCCGCCACAGCGGGAACATCAAGGGCCCCACGGCGAGCAGCGGCCAGCCGTACCAGGGCAGGCCGCCGTCGACGGCCACGGCCGCGCCCGAGATCAGCGTGTCGCCGAGGAGGACCGCGGCGACGACCAGGTCGAGCCGCGGCCCTGCGAGGCGGCTCCCGAGGGGTATCGACATGGCCCCAATCCTAGGGCGGGGCCGTCACCTCGGCATCGGCCCGCGGTGGAGCCGCCGCGTACCGCGCAGGGTGTACACGGGGACCGCGAATGCGGCGCTCGTCGCGGGCCGGAAAGCCAGCGCAGAGACGACGCGGCGCGGGCGTGCGGCGGGGAGGCTGGAGGCATGACGCGCCGCTCGTGGGAACCGTTCGGCGCGAAGCGAACCGAGGAGGACCCCATGCCCCAGATCAGATATGTGGAACCGGTCGACGCCAGACAGGCGGACGGGCTGGTCGCCGACGTGTACGCGCAGGCCAAGCGGGAGCTTGGCGCGGTCGGCGCGCCGTTCCAGATGCTCTCGCCCGCACCGGAGCTGCTCGCGGCCATGTGGTCGCTGCTGCGGGAGTCGCTGATGGTCGGCGGCCCTGAGGAGCGGCTCGCGAAGGAGGTCGTGGCGACCTCGATCGCGGTGCGCAACGGCTGCCGGTTCTGCACTGATGCGCACACGGTGCTGCTGCACGCCCTGGGCGAGTCGGCGCTGGCCGAGGGCCTGCGCGCGGGCAGCCCGCCGAAGGAGTGGGCGCCGCTGGCGGCGTGGGCGCTGGACCCGGGCCCGGAGGGGCCGTTCAGGGCGTCGGCCGCGCCGCGGTTCATCGGGACGGTGCTGGTGTTCGAGTTCATCACGCGGCTGGTGCAGGTGCTGGCGCACAACGAGTCGCCGCATCCGGTGACGGCGACGAAGCTGGGCCGCTCGGTGGCGTCGCGGACGCTGCGGGCGGCGGTGATGGCCGACCTGGAGCCGGGTACGAGCCTGGCGCTGCTGGAGGACCGGCCGGGTTGGGCGCGGGGCCTGCGGGTGCGCGAGCCGGAGTGGGCGGCGGGTTCGCCTGTGGGGTCGGCGTACGGGACGCTGCGGGCGTACGCCGCATCGGGACCGGGTCTGCTCGGGGGCGATGCGGCCGAGGCGGTGGCGCGGACGATCGGCGTCCGCGGCGACACGGTCGGAACCAGCCTCCCGGAGCTGGTGGGCGGTGAGGGCCTGGAGCCGGGGCCGGCCCTGGGGGCGCGGCTGGCGGTGGCGGCGGCGCTCGCGCCGGCCGCGGTGAACGAGGCGCATGTGGGGGCGTGGCGGGGCGAGAAGCACTCGGATCACTGCGTGGTCCACCTGCTGGCCTACGGCACGATGACGGGCGTCGACGCCCTGCAGGACGAGATCGAGACGAGGAGTGTCAATGCTTAGGTTCTACCGGGTGTGGGTGATGCTCCTGCACGTGCTGATCGGGATCCAGTTCTTCCTGGCCGGGTACGGGGCGATCGGGACCGGTTCGCCGGACGAGTCGTTCTCGCTGCACATCATGAACGGCCGGGTGATCGCGGTGGTGGCGCTGCTGGGCATCCTGTTCGCGGCGCTGGCGCGGTCGGGCGGGAAGCTGGTGGGCCTGGCGGCGGGCGTGTTCGGGCTGGTGGTGCTGCAGTCGCTGATCGCGCTGGTGAGCGTGGCGGGGACGACGCCGGGGCAGGTCATCTTCGGCTTCCACGCGATCAACGCGCTGATGATCATGGGTCTGGCGGAGGCTTCGGGCCGGTTGGCGAAGCAGCTGATCGAGGACCGCAGGCCGGTCGAGGCCGAGGCGGCGCCGGCCGCCGCTTGAGTTCGCGACCAGGGAACCGGGCCCGCGGCGACACCCCGCCGCGGGCCTTTCCCTGTGCTCGCTCAGCGCACTTCGGGGCGGTCGATGATCCGCTTCCAGGTGCCGTCTGCTTGGCGGCGCAGCACTTGGGTGCGGGTGCCCTTGCCGTCGGCGCTGATCGTGGAGGTCAGTGCGAGGCCGCCGTAGTGGACGGTGGGGAGCTGCTCTTCGTCGGTGGGGAACTTCCCGCCCTGCTCGCTGATGCCGGCGTAGAGCGCTTTGATCGCTTCGATGCCGGTGGTGGTGCGGCCGGGAGGGAACGCGATGACGGCGTCGTCCTCGTAGAGTTCGGCGATGCCGTCGATGTCGCCCGCGTTGAGCCGCTCCGCGACGAGGCGGGTGACGTGTTCGGGTTCGTTGGCGTGCTTGCCGTCTGCTGCCATTGGTATCCCTTTCTCGTTTCGGCGGTTCCATTGAGCCGACCAGATGCGCCGCCCTGATGTGAGGGTCTTTCGCCGATTGGCGCCGCGATTCCGGTCACAGCGGCCGGTGCGGGCGGGGTCTGGGCTGCTCGGTGATTGCCGGTGCCGTCGGCGGGCCGCATACTGGGCGGATGGACACCGCTGGACCGCACGTGGAGCCGAGGCGCTGCGCCCGGGTGCTCGTCGTCGACGAGCAGGACCGGGTCCTGCTGCTGCACAGCTCGGGGTTCGTGACCCCGGAGTCGGAGTTCTTCGTGACGATCGGCGGCGGCATCGACGCCGGGGAGAGCGCCGCCGAAGCGGCGGCCCGGGAGCTGTTCGAGGAGACCGGGCTGCGCGTCGACCCCGTCGCGCTCGGGGAGCCGGTCGGGCACACGCTCGGGACCTGGTGGCTCGGGTTCGAGGACCACCTGTTCTTCCTCCTGCGCGTCGAGCGCTTCACGGTCGACTTCGCGCACCTCGAGGCCAGCGAGATCGGCGAGCTCACCGGGTCGGCGTGGCTCTCGATCGACGAGGTCAAGGCCATCGACGAGGGGATCTTCCCGGTGCCCGTCGCGGACCTGGCCAAGCGGCTCCTCAGTGGTGACGTCCCGGCAGAGGCCGTCGAGCTCCCGTGGGTGAACTGGCGGGGTGACACCAAGCGCTTCCCGTTGCCCGAATGAGCGGTACGGCCGGATACTCGGTGCATGGTGGCCTCTGAGGGCAAGGCGGTGCGGCGGCGGTGCGCGCGGGTGCTGCTCGTGGACGAGCACGACCGGGTGCTGCTGTTCTACAGCCGCGACTACATGGGTCCGGGCGTGGAGTACTACGTGACGCCCGGCGGCGGGCTCGAGGCGGGCGAGTCGCTCGCCGAGGGCGCGGCCCGAGAGGTGTTCGAGGAGACCGGGCTCAGAATCGACCCGGGCGCGCTCGGGCCGGTCGTGGCCGAGACCGAGGGCGACTGGTCGGACAGTCCGGAGCTGGTGATCCATTCGCGGGACTCGTTCTTCTTCCTGCGGGTGCCGCATTTCGCGCCGGTGCGCGACGGGCTCGAGGACGTCGAGCGGGCGGAGTTCACCGCCGCGCGGTGGCTCGGCGCACAGGAGTTGGCGGCGGTCGACTCGCTGGTGTTCCCGGCACCGGTCGCGGACCTGCTCAAGGGACTCATGGCCGGTATGGTTCCCGTTGCGCCCGTGCAGATTCCGTGGGGCGCTTGGACGTGGGACCCCGATAGAGGGTGGACGGCTACGGAGCGTGCCCCCATACTTGACCGGTGAGCGCGACGAACGAACCCATCCGAATCGACCGGCGGGGAGCCCGGGGGATCATCGTGGATGAACAGGACTGCGTCCTCTTCATCGGCGGGTACGCGACCCCGGACCGCCCCGCGCGCTGGATCCTCCCCGGCGGCGGCATCGACCCGGGCGAGTCCATGCGGGATGCGGCCGCGCGCGAGCTCTACGAGGAGACCGGCCTGCGGGTGGCCCCCGCCGACCTGATCGGCCCGGTCGCCCGCCAGCACTACCGCAAGACCCGCCCCGGCAGCACGTTCACGCAGGAGAACCACTTCTTCCTGGTCCGCGTCGAGCGGTTCGCGCCGCGGGTGACCGGCGGCGACGCCTACGAGCAGGACCTCGAGTTCAACTGGATCCCGGTCGACGACTTCCTGACCACGGACGGCTTCGAGCAGGTCGAGCCGCTCCTGCACCTCGTCAAGCGGCTCATCAGCGGCGATGTGCCCGACGAACCGGTCCAGCTCGACACCATCGGCCGCCGCCTGGGCGCGGCGTGAAGGAGCCTGCTGTGAGCATCGAATCCGAGACCGGCGCGGTCTTCCGCATCGCCGCCCGCGTGATCTTCCTCGACCAGCACGACACGGTCCTGCACATGGGCGGCGACCGGTGCCTCGACGGCGTCACGCGCTGGATCACCCCCGGCGGCGGCGTCGAGGCGGGCGAGGACCTGCGCGCGGCGGCCGTGCGTGAGGCGGGCGAGGAGACCGGGTGCGCGATCGACCCGGAGGCGCTGGTCGGCCCGGTGGCGTTCGGGGTGTTCACGGCGTTCCCGAAGGGGCGCTTGCTGGTGCAGAAGAACTGGTACTTCTTCTACCGCACCGAGCGGTTCGCGCCGCGGGTCACGGGCGGCGACGCGTACGAGCAGAAGTTCGACTTCGCGTGGCTGCCGATCGACCAGTGCGGGGCGGCCGACGGGACGATCCTGCCCGACCGCACCGTGGCGCTCGTCAAGCGCCTGCGCGACGGCGACGTCCCGGCCGAACCGGTGGAGCTCGGCGGCACGCACAGCCCCCGCTGGGGCCACTAGGCCCCGTAGAGCCGCAGGAACATCCGCACGCCCTCAGTGGTCGTCTCGACCAGTTCCCGCTCCTCGAACGGCAGCGCCCCGAAGAAGGTCCGCTCGGCCACAGGGGTGAAGGTGAGCAGCGTGTAGTGCGCGGAGGCCTTCTCGGCGTCGTCGAAGGCCAGCAGGCCCTTGGCCTTCAGGGCCCGGAAGTGCTCGGCGACCACGCGCCTGGAGTGCAGCGGCCCGGTCTCCATCCACGCGTCGAGGATCTCTTGGGGCAGGTGTGTGACCTCGGCGCGGATCGTCCGGGCGATCGCGGCGTGGTCGTCCCTGGTGAGCACGGCCCGGGTGCGGTCGACGCCGAAGTCGATGAGCTCGGCCTCCAGTTCCACGATCTTGTGCAGGTGCCGGTCGGCGAGGGCCGTGATCTCCTCGGAGAGCTCCCGGGACGCCTCGAGCGCGCCGGTCAGGAACAGGGCCTCTTTGTCGGCGAAGTGGTTGTAGATGGTCTTCTTGGAGACCCCGGCCTCGCGGGCGATGGCGTCGACGGTGGCGCGGGTGTAGCCGTCCCTGCCGAACACGAAGTTGGCGGCGCGCACGATGGCGCGCCGCTTGTCCGGTCGACCGGTCCTGCCGGTGTCCACGGTCATCTGGTCCCCTTCACGGCACTCGGTGCGGACCACATTCTATTGACCGGGGACGCCGGCGGTTCACGCGAGGAACGCCGTGACCTCCTTGAGCGCGCGTTCGGGCTGCTCGGCGAAGGTGACGTGGCCGCTGTCGAGCTCGACGTAGGCGCTGCCGGCGATGCCCTGGGCGACCTCGCGGGTGAGGTCGACCGGGACGAGCGCGTCCTTGGCGTTGCCGACGACGAGGGTCGGGGCGGTGATGCGGGGCAGCAGGTCGCGGATGTCGAGCCGCAGGTCGAGGTCGATGTGGCGCAGGGTGCCCTCGTCGGGGACCATGCCGGCGTTGATCATCGCGAGGGTCGGGGCGTCGATGCTCCCGAGGAAGGTGGGGCTGAACGCGAGGGTGGCCGCCATCTGGCCGAACCGCTCGGCGTCGTCGGCGAGGGACTGCCACAGGCGCACCGACTGCTGGAATCCGCCGTGGTCGGAGCGGGCGAAGGAGGCCATGCTGACCAGGCGGGCGATGAGGTCGGGGCGCAGTGCGGCGACGGCCGCGACGATGGCGCCGCCGAGGGAGAAGCCGACGAGGTCGACCGTCTCGCCTTCGGCGGTTTCGGCTTCGATGACGGCGATGACCTGGCGGGCGAGGGTCTCGACGGCGAGGGGTGCGCCGTCGTCGGTGGTCGCGAGGGTGCCGGAGAGTTCGGGGAGGACGAGGGTGTGGTCGGCGGCGAAGTGGTCGAGGAGCTGGCCCCAGACGAATTCGGCCCCGCCGGAGCCGGTGCCGTGGACGAGGACGAGGCGGCGCTCGGCGCCCGAGGCGGAGGGGACGACGCGGTAGGCGACCTGGGCGGCGGCGACGGTGATGCTCGGCATGACGAGACCCTTCGAGGAGACTTAATGGTTTCCTTAGGAAACCGTTTGGTGTAATTCGAGACTACACCGACGCGCCGAAAAAGGAAACCCAGGAGTGTAAAAGTGACCGCCGTCATGCCCGCCTTCCTTACGGCGGCAGACGAAACGGCGCCGCCCCCGCTCGCGTGAGCAGGGGCGGCGCCGTCGAGAACGAGCCTAGAGCTGGACTTCCGAGCGGTCCCCGGACCAGTCCGTGTGGAACGTGCCCTCGCGGTCCACCCGCTTGTACGTGTGCGCCCCGAAGAAGTCCCGCTGCCCCTGGATCAGGGCCGCCGGCAGGCGGCGCGAACGCAGCCCGTCGTAGTACGCCAGCGCCGACGAGAAGCCCGGCGTCGGGATGCCCGCCAGCGCCGCCGTCGAGACGACCCGCCGCCACGCGTCCTGCGCGTCCGTCACGATCTTCGTGAACTCCGGCGCCGCCAGCAGCGTCGGCAGCTCCGGGTTCGAGCGCCACGCCTCGGTGATGCGGTCGAGGAAGCGCGCCCGGATGATGCAGCCCGCGCGCCACAGGGCCGAGCACGAGCCGAGGTCGATGCCCCAGTCGTATTCGGCGCTGGCGGCGGCGATCTGGTCGAAGCCCTGCGCGTACGCGACGATCTTGGAGGCGTACAGCGCCTGGCGGACGTCTTCGACGAAGTCCGCCGGGAAGTCCACCTTGGCGGTGGGGCCGGTGAGGACGTCGACGGCGCCTTCGCGCTGCTTGGTGCCGCTGGAGAGCGCGCGGGCGAAGGTGGCCTCGGCGATGCCGGTGACCGGGACGCCCAGGTCGAGGGCGATCTGGACGGTCCAGCGGCCGGTGCCCTTCTGGCCGGCCTGGTCGACGATGACGTCGACGAGCGGCTTCCCGGTGGCGGCGTCGACGTGGCCGAGGACTTCGGCGGTGACCTCGATGAGGTAGGAGTCGAGCTCGCCGGCGTTCCACTCGGAGAAGGTCTTGGCGAGGTCGGCCGGCTCGATGCCGACGCCGCGGCGCAGCAGGTCGTAGGCCTCGCCGATGAGCTGCATGTCGGAGTACTCGATGCCGTTGTGCACCATCTTGACGAAGTGCCCGGCGCCGTCGGGGCCCAGGCGCGAGCAGCACGGGGTGCCGTCGGGGGCCTTGGCGCTGATGGCCTCGAGGATCGGGCCGAGGGACTCGTAGGACTCCTCGGAGCCGCCCGGCATGATGGCCGGGCCCAATAGCGCGCCCTCTTCGCCGCCGGAGACGCCGGTGCCGACGAAGTGGAGGCCCTTCTCGCGCAGGGCCGCCTCGCGGCGGCGGGTGTTCTCGAAGTGGGCGTTGCCGCCGTCGATGATCATGTCGCCGGGCTCCATGAGCGCGGCGAGCTGGTCGATCACGGCGTCGGTCGCGTTGCCCGCCTGGACCATGATCATGGCCTTGCGGGGGCGCTTGAGGGAGGCCACGAAGTCGGCGAGCGCTTCGGAGGGGACGAAGTCGCCTTCATCGCCGTGGGCCTCGATCAGCTCAGTGGTCTTGGCGTGCGTGCGGTTGTAGACGGCGACGGTGAATCCGTGGCGGGCGAAGTTCCGGGCGAGGTTGGAGCCCATGACGGCCAGCCCGACCACGCCGATGTCGGCGGTGCTCATGCCTTGTGTCTCCCTACGTTGCGTCAGAGGTGTGCGCCCTGATTCTCGCCGAGCGGCCCGGCGGAGGCGGTCCCACCGCCGATCGTATCCACGCAGCGGGACGCGTGCGAGGCGACGCCGCCCGACACGGGCCGCGCTCCGTCCCGTCCGCACGCCCGGTGGCCCTAGGCTGTGAGCATGCAGTACTACGAATCGGTCCTCGACCTCATCGGCAACACCCCGCTGGTGCGGCTGGGCTCCGTCACCGACGGCCTCGCCGCGACCGTGCTCGCGAAGGTCGAGTACCTCAATCCCGGCGGGTCCATCAAGGACCGCATCGCCCAGCGCATGATCGACGAGGCCGAGGCCTCCGGGGCGTTGCGGCCGGGCGGCACCATCGTGGAGCCCACCAGCGGGAACACCGGCGTGGGCTTGGCGATGGTGGCGCAGCAGCGCGGCTACCAGTGCGTGTTCGTGTGCCCGGACAAGGTCTCCGAGGACAAGCGGAACGTGCTCAAGGCGTACGGCGCCGAGGTCGTGGTGTGCCCGACCGCGGTCGATCCGGAGGACCCCCGCTCCTACTACAAGGTCTCCGACCGGCTGATCAACGAGATCGAGGGGGCGTGGAAGCCCGACCAGTACTCGAACCCGGCGAATCCGGCCTCGCACTACCACCAGACCGGCCCGGAGCTGTGGAAGCAGACGGACGGGAAGATCACGCACCTGGTCGCCGGGGTCGGCACGGGCGGCACGATCACCGGGATCGGCAAGTACCTCAAGGAGGTCTCGGGCGGGAAGGTGCAGGTCGTGGGCGCCGACCCGGAGGGGTCGGTGTACTCGGGCGGCACCGGGCGGCCGTACCTGGTCGAGGGCGTGGGCGAGGACTTCTGGCCCGCGAACTACGACCGGGAGCTGGCCGACCGGATCGTGGAGGTGACCGACGCGGAGTCGTTCGCGATGACCCGGCGCCTGGCCCGCGAGGAGGGGCTGCTCGTGGGCGGCTCGGCGGGCATGGCCGTGGTCGGCGCGCTCGCGGTCGCCCGCGACGCGAAGCCGGACGACGTGATCGTGGTGATCCTGCCGGACGGCGGGCGCGGGTACCTCTCGAAGATCTTCAACGACGCGTGGATGACCGAGTACGGGTTCATGGGCGGCTCGGGCGAGACCACGGTGGGCGAGGTGCTGGCGAGCAAGGGCGGGGAGATCCCCGAGCTCGTCCACGTGCACCCGCAGGACACGGTGCGCGAGGCGATCGACATCATGCGCCAGTACGGGGTCAGTCAGATGCCGGTGCTCAAGGCGGAGCCGCCGGTGACCAGCGGCGAGGTGGCCGGGGCGGTCGCCGAGCGGGACCTGATGGACGCGCTGTTCTCGGGGCGGGCGACGCTGCACGATCCGATCGAGCGGCACATCGGGGGCGCGCTGCCGACGATCGGCTCGGGCGAGCAGGTGGAGCGGGCGGTCGCGGCCCTGCACGACCGGGACGCGCTCATGGTCTTCGCGGAGGGCAAGCCGGTCGGCGTGCTCACCCGGCAGGACCTGCTCAGCTATGTCGAACACTGATGTTCATTTGACGGAGCGGCCGACACCCTCCTAGTATAAGTTCAAACTTATATTAGGAGGCGACATGCCCGATCCCAAAGACCCGATCGCGTCGGCCGCGATGGTCGTCCGCGAGATCCGCACCGGCGAGCGGGGCGGCGCCGCGACGAAGGTCCTCGTCGCCCGCCGCACCTACCGCTCCCCCCGGCCCGACGTCTGGGACGCGCTCACCAGCCCCGAACGGCTCCCGCGCTGGTTCCAGCCGGTCAGCGGCGACCTCGAAGTGGGCGGCCGGTACCAGTTCGAGGCGCAGGCCGGCGGCACGATCGAACGCTGCGACGCCCCCGAGCTGCTGGCCGTCACCTGGGAGTTCGGCGGCGGCATGTCCTGGCTCGAGGTGCGCCTGAGCGAGGACGGCGGCGGCACGGTGCTCGAACTCGTCCACGAGGCCCCGGTCGACCCCGCGATGTGGGCCCAGTACGGGCCCGGCGCGGTCGGCATCGGCTGGGACGGGCTCCTGCACAGCTTCGGCTACTACCTCGAGACCGACGCGTCGCTGGACCCCGACGAGTGGGAGCGGTGGATGACCGGACCCGAAGGCGCCGACTACGCGCGCCGCCTCGGCGACGCCTGGGGCGCGGCCGCGATCGCCGACGGGGACGACCCGGACGAGGCGAAGGCCGCCGTCGACGCGGTCGTCGCGTTCTACACGGTGCCGCCGCAGCAGCCGGAAGCGTGAGCGGGGCAGGCGACGGCGGATCGGCCGAGGCCGCGTTCGACGCCCTGGGCGACCCGATGCGCCGCCGGATCATGGAGCTCCTCAGCGAAGGGGAGCGCCCGGCAGGGGCGGTCGCCGAGCTCCTCGGCGCGAGTTTCGGCATCTCGCAGCCGGCGGTCTCCCAGCACTTGAAGGTGCTGCGCGAGGCCGGGCTGGTGACCGTGCGGGCCGAGGGGACCCGGCGCATCTACGGCGCCGACGCCGACGGCCTCGACGGCGTGCGGGCCTGGCTGGAGCGGTTCGCGGACGGCTTCGCCGGCCCGCTCGACGCCCTCGAGACCGAGCTGGCCCGGGGCCGGCGCGAACGCCGCCTCGCCGACCGCCCCGCCCGCGAGCGCCGCCGCGGGGCCGCGTAGCCGCCGAGAATCCAAATAGGAAAGTATCCGACTCATTCGGTTGCAGGCCTTGCAAAGGGCGCTCGCAAACCGGGCGAGTCGGATTTTTCTGTCCCGGCCGCCTTGACAATCACCCCGCGCCCGGACACGATGAGGAGCATATATTTAGGAATCTTTATATTTGGAGGTCCCTTGAGACGCAATCGAAGAGCGGCCATCGTCGCCGCCACCGCCCTCGCCGTGGCCGGCACCGCAATCGCCGTGCCCATGGCCCTCGCCAACACCGCCTCCGCCCAAGTCGCCTGCGTCGGCGCCGCCTGGCAGTCCAGCGCGGTCTACGTCGGCGGCGACCAGGTCAGCCACGCCGGCCGCGAATACCGCGCCAAATGGTGGACCACCGGCGAGACCCCCGGCACCACCGGCCAATGGGGCGTCTGGCAGGACCTCGGCGCCTGCGACGGCGGCGAACCCACCACCCCGCCCACCACCGGCGAGCCCACCGACCCGCCCACCGGCGGCCCCGGCCACAGCGACAACCTGCTCACCGGCTACTGGCACAACTTCGACAACGGCTCAGGCGTCATGGAGCTCAACGAGATCCCCGCCTCGTACGACATCGTCGCCGTGGCCTTCGCCGAGTCCACGGCCACGCCCGGCCAGGTCGACTTCGCGCTCGACTCGAGCCTCACCAACACCGGGTACACCGAAGCCGAGTTCAAGGCCGACATCACCGCGATCAAGGCCCAGGGCCGGGACGTCGTCATCTCCGTGGGCGGCGAGCGGGGCACCGTCACCGTCAACAACGCCACCACCGCGGCGGCCTTCGCGAGCTCGATCGTCGGGCTCATGAACGAGTACGGGTTCAACGGCGTCGACATCGACCTCGAGCACGGCATCAACCCCGGCCCCATGGAGACCGCGCTGCGCTCCATCAACGCTTCGAAGCCCGGCTTCACATACACGATGGCGCCGCAGACGATCGACTTCCAGTCCGCCCAGGGCAGCTACGCGCAGCTCGCGATCAACACCAAGGACCTCCTGACGATCGTCAACATGCAGTACTACAACTCGGGCTCGATGCTCGGCTGCGACGGCCAGGTGTACGCCCAGGGCGACATCGACTTCCTCACGGCGCTGGCCTGCATCCAGCTGAAGGCCGGACTCGATCCGGGCCAGGTCGGCCTGGGCCTGCCGGCCGTGCCGAGCGCCGCCGGCTCGGGCTACGTCAACCCGGCGATGGTCAACGACGCCATCCGCTGCCTGGAGACCCGCCAGAGCTGCGGGAACTTCGTGCCCGACCAGGCCTACCCGGGCATCGGCGGCGCCATGACCTGGTCGATCAACTGGGACGCCACGAACGGCTACAACTTCGCCGACACCGTCGGATAGCAGCAGGTCCACACCAATGATCCGGCTCCGCTCATCGAGCGGGGCCGGATCATTTCGTCGTCGCGTCAGGCGGTGACGGCCTCGCGGAGGAGTCCGTCGATCGACCGGGCCGAGCCGTTCACGTTCGAGAGGACGGGGTGTCGGCCGCCCGGCGCAACTGGCCCTCGAGGGAGGTCATGCGGGCCTCGGTGCGCATCTCGGCGTCCGTGGGGACGATGACGACGGTGTAGACGAGGATCAGCATCGCGATCGCGGTGAGCGTGGCCATGGGGAAGACGAGGTCCATCGAGTCCACGCCGTGGGCGCTCGCGGTCGAGTCGCCGGCGGTGGCGACGCCGAACATGGCCGTGTAGTGCATGAGGTTGACCGCCAGGGCCATCACGACCGCGGCCAGCCAGATCGAGGCGGCGCGCTGGACCCGCCACGAGAGCCACAGCGCGGTGGTTGCCGCGACGACGGCGATCGCGACGGCCGCGGCCACGTACCCGGGTCGGTGGGTGAGCACGACGTCCGTGCTGACCGCGGCCATCCCCATGTAGTGCATGGCGGCGACCCCCGCGCCGGTGAACAGGCCGGCGACGGCGAGCTTCAGCGTCGAGTACCGGCCCAGGCCGATCACCAGGAGGCCGCAGGCGACGACCGCGACGGCGACGAGGGCGCTCAACGCCGTCAGTGCGGGGTCGTACCGCAGTTCCGCGTCCTCGACGGCGAAGCCGAGCATCGCGACGAAGTGCATGACCCAGATGCCGTTGCCTCCGATGGCGAACGCGGCCACGGCGAGCCAGAGGGCGCGGCGTCCGGGCTGCTCGTGGCGGCGGGCGTGCCGGGCCATGAGCAGGCCGAGGGCCGATCCGGTCATGGACACCAGGAATGCGATCGGAAGGGTGAGGTAGCCGTACGAGAAGTGCTCGATCATGGGGGCGTTCCAGAGGTGAGGGATGTTGTACTGACCAGTACGGTTTTGCGAATCGTAACCGGCCGGCGGCGTCCTCAGTGGCCTCGCGAATCTCCCGATTTGCGGCTTTGTCATGCTTATGCCGCTCAAAGGAACCGCTCCCAAGGCGGTGCGGCAACTGTGAAATGTGGACAAATCTAGTCAGAGGGGGTCGGCGCACTCCGAAGGACGCCCCGTACGGCCAATGAAGACCGACCGTTCGGACCACAAGCGACGGTGTGCGGCCGGGCCGCCACCGCCGTGCGGGTGGGCGTTCAGTACCGGTCGAGCAACGGGAGCGACTTCTCCAGCTCGGCCCAGTCGCGCCGGTTGACCGCCCATCTGCCGACGCGCAGCTTCACGAGCGAGCCGTCCTTCCGCTGAAGGCAGAGCTGGTTCCCCGCGATCACCCACCGCTCGCCCGCCCGGAGCGACTGTCGGAGGCTCCATCCGTACTTGCCGCGCACGAGGAACCGCTCCTCCACCAGCTCCATCCCCGGATACCGGAGGGCGACACCGAGGGCGAGGAGAACGAGCACGCCGGCGACCACTGCCGCCGCGAGCAGGAAGCCGGGGTCGGAGTAGTTCACGTCCTGATCGACGAGGGGTACGGGCAGCATGGCCAGGACGCCGAGCGGCGCGGCGATCGGGGCGATCCAGAGCGACGAGCGGAGCTTCATGCGGAGCCTTTCACGGATACCGGGGGAGGACCGGCCGCTGCAGGTCCGGGTCTCGCGCCGATCGTATGCGAAGCCGGCTCGATTTCGCTCGCCGCGGCCGTCCGGGGGCGGCGCCCGTCTCGGCGGCGACCTGCTCCCAGTCGATCGGGGCGGGCGGTCGTCCCCGCATCCGGGCGCGCTCGACGAGGGCGTGCAGCCGTGTGTCGGTCACCGGACGATCCCGGCGAGGCTGCCGCATACCGCGGAGCCTACGGCTCCGATGCGAGACGTGCCCCCGACCGCCGGACGCCCAGCATCGTCCGCAGGTGCGCCATGCTCCGCGCCAGGGCCCGCAGGTACTCGAGCACGAGCGCCCAGATCCCGAACGCGGCCCGGACCAGGCCGAGGATCCGCTGCGCGGACCACGGGACGGCTTCACGGCCGACGGCCGCCAGCCGGTCGACGAGACCGGAGACCGCTTCGCGCGCCGATTGCACCGCGCTCGCGGCGCCCTCGACCGCGTGGCCCAGCACCGCGGCGGACGCCGCGACCGCTGCGATCCCGTTCACGTTGCGCGCCATCAGGTGCTGGTAGGCGAGGTGGTCGGGTCCCTGCCACCCCTTGAGGTCGGCCTCGATGCTCCATTCGAGGTCCTCGGCGATCTCCCGCAGTTCCGCCGCGATGAGCGCCCAGCGGCGTGCGGCCGCGGCGGCGGCCTCGCGGTCGACGTCCATCCGGTCGATGAGCGACCGGAGCGGGTCCGCCAGCGGCGCCGCCGGGTTCACGTCGTCTCCGGAACGCACGGGAGCGGTCGAGGCCGGGGCGGCGCCGCGGGCGGCGAGCCGGTCGTCGAGCCAGGTGCGCTCCCGGAACTTGGCGACCAGTGCGTCGAAGTCCCCTCCGCCGCTCGGCCGCGAGCCGGTGCCGGCCTCAGGGGCCTTGCGGCTCCTGCCGCGGCCGGTGGACGCCCAGTAGTCGGCGCGGCGTTCCCGGTTGCCGTTCCGCTTGCCGTCCGCCATGCGGTGGAGCTTGCGCGTCGCGTTCTCGAGGTTCACGGGGAAGCGACCGGTCAGCTCGTCCTGGTCGCGGCGCCGGTCTTCGATGAGCGCCGCGACCGGCGCGCACAGGTCGCCGAAGACGTCTTCGCACAGGGCCGCTTCGGCACTCACGTGCCCGACCAGTTCGATGCGGTAGCCGAGCAACTCCAGGTTGCCGGCGTGGGTTCTGAGGATCCGCGGGTCCACAGGGGGTGGAGGGCCCATCGGCCTCACTGCTCCTCAAGGGACAGGCGGCGGAAAGGCCGCCGCACTGTACCCCCGAGTCTACGCGGGCCGCGCCGTTTCGGCACGGCCGATTTCGCCTAGGCGACCGTCAGCTTGGGCTTGCGGCCCACCGTGAGCACGGGCTTGCGGGTCTCGGCGTAGAAGTCGTTGCCCTTGTCGTCCACGACGATGAACGCCGGGAAGTCCTCGACCTCGATCTTCCAGACCGCCTCCATGCCCAGCTCCGGGTACTCCAGGACCTCCATCGACTTGATGTTGTCCTGGGCGAGCTTCGCGGCCGGGCCGCCGATGGAGCCGAGGTAGAAGCCGCCGTGGGTTTTGCAGGCGTTGGTGACCTGGTCGGAGCGGTTGCCCTTGGCGAGCATGACGAACGAGCCGCCCGCGGCCTGGAACTGCTCGACGTAGGTGTCCATGCGCCCGGCCGTGGTCGGGCCGAAGGAACCGGAGGCGTAGCCCTCGGGGGTCTTGGCCGGGCCCGCGTAGTAGACCGCGTGGTCGCGCAGGTACTGCGGCATGGGCTCGCCGGCGTCGAGGCGCTCCTTGATCTTCGCGTGCGCGATGTCGCGGGCGACGACGAGCGTCCCGGTGAGCGAGACGCGGGTCTTCACCGGGTGCTTGGACAGCTCCGCGCGGATCTCGCTCATCGGCCGGTTCAGGTCGATGCGGACGACGTCCTCGGCGAGGTCGTCCTCCTGCACGTCCGGCACGTACCGGCTCGGGTCGGTCTCCAGCTGCTCCAGGAACACGCCCTCGGCGGTGATCTTGGCCATCGCCTGCCGGTCGGCCGAGCAGGAGACGCTGAGCGCCACGGGCAGCGAGGCGCCGTGGCGCGGGAGGCGGATGACGCGCACGTCGTGGCAGAAGTACTTGCCGCCGAACTGGGCGCCGATGCCGAACTGGCGGGTGAGTTCGAGGACCTGCTGCTCGAGTTCGACGTCGCGGAAGCCGTGGCCCAGCGGCGAGCCTTCGGTGGGCATCGTGTCGAGGTACTTCGTGGACGCGTACTTCGCGGTCTTGACGGCGAACTCGGCGCTGGTGCCGCCGATGACGATCGCCAGGTGGTAGGGCGGGCACGCGGAGGTGCCGATGGCGCGCAGCTTCTCCTCGAGGAACCGCATCATGGCGTCGGGGTTGAGGATCGCCTTGGTCTCCTGGAACAGGAAGGACTTGTTGGCGCTGCCGCCGCCCTTGGCGATGAACTGGAACTTGTACGCGTCGTCGCCCTCGGCGTACAGCTCGATCTGCGCGGGCAGGTTCGAGCCGGTGTTCTTCTCGTCCCACATGGTCAGCGGCGCCATCTGGCTGTACCGCAGGTTGAGGTCGTGGTAGGCCTGCCAGACGCCGCGGGAGAGGTGCTCGGCGTCGCGGCCGTCGGTGAGGACGTGGCGCCCGCGCTTGCCCATGACGATGGCGGTGCCGGTGTCCTGGCACATCGGCAGGACCATCCCGGAGGCGATGTTCGCGTTCTTGAGCAGGTCCATCGCCACGAACCGGTCGTTGCCGCTGGCCTCGGGGTCGTCGAGGATGGAGCGCAGCTGCGCGAGGTGGGCGGGGCGCAGGTAGTGCGAGATGTCCTTGACGGCCTCTGTCGCCAGTTGCGTCAGGACCTCGGGCTCGACGGTGAGGAAGCGCCGCCCGGCGGCTTCGACCGTGTTCACCCCGTCCTTGGTGAGCAGGCGGTACTCGGCGGTGTCGGGGCCGACGGGAAGCAGGTCGGTGTAGCGGAACTCCGATGTCACGCGTTCCAACTTAGCGCGCAGGGTGCCGGGGCCGTGTGTGAGGCGAAGCTCAGTCGGCGCCGGCCGCGAAGCGCGCGCCGGTTCCGGTGTCGGGCCCTTGAATGTCGTACCCGGCCGGTAGCGTCACATCCGGGCGGCGCGCCGGTGGCGCACCACCTGTAAGCAGGTACGATTGCCCGGTTGTCCGCACCGGCCCGGTTCTCCGGAACGGCGCGGCACGCGCAAGTGATTCCTCCTGCTGCGGAGAGACCGCAGCCGTTTTAGACCAAAGGGGGTGGAGCTATCTTGCGGCATTACGAACTCATGGTGATCCTCGAACCGAACATCGAGGAAGCCCAGGTCAGCCCGACACTGGACAAGTTCCTGAAGGGCGTCAAGGACGCCGGGGGAACCGTCGACAAGATCGACGTCTGGGGCCGGCGCCGTCTCGCCTACGAGATCAACAAGAGCAACGAGGGCCTCTACGCCGTCATCGACCTGCAGTCCGAGCCCGGTCCCGTCGCTGAGATGGACCGTCAGCTGCGACTCAACGAGTCGGTGCTGCGTGCCAAGGTGCTGCGACCGGAGCTTCGGTAACCCGACCCTGTAACTGCGAGACCTTAGGGAGAAGAGGTCATGGCAGGAGAGACAGTCATCACGGTTATCGGCAACCTCGTCGACGACCCCGAACTGCGTTACACGCCGTCCGGTGCCGCCGTCGCGAAGTTCCGAATCGCATCGACCCCGCGCACGTTCGACAAGGAGTCGAACGCGTGGAAAGACGGTGAGGCGTTGTTCCTCACCTGCAGTGTGTGGCGCCAGTACGCCGAGAACGTCGCCGAGACCCTGTCGCGCGGTACCCGCGTGATCGTGCAGGGCAGGCTCAAGCAGCGCAGCTACGAGACCCGCGAGGGCGAGAAGCGCACTGTGTACGAGCTGGACGTCGAGGAAGTCGGCCCTTCACTGCGTTTTTCCACAGCGAAGCTCAACAAGTCGGGCGCAGGCTCCGGCGGTGGCGGCGGTCGTTCCTTCGGGGGCGGCGGCAACACCGGTGGCGGTTCCGCACCTGACGACCCTTGGGCCTCTGCCGCCCCTGCCGGCGCTTCCGCCGGCGGTGGAGGCTTCGACGAGGACCCGCCGTTCTAACCGGTACTGCCTCGGCAGTCCGGTAACGATCTCGAGTAAGAGGCAAGACGACACATGGCCAACCCGAAATCGGCTCCCCTGCGGAAGCCGAAGAAGAAGCCGAACCCGATTGACAAAGAGGGTATCGAGTACATCGACTACAAGGACACGGCGCTACTTCGGAAGTTCATCTCCGACCGCGGCAAGATCCGTGCCCGCCGGGTGACCGGCGTGACCACCCAGCAGCAGCGCCAGATCGCCGCGGCCGTCAAGAACGCCCGCGAAATGGCTCTGCTTCCGTACACCAGCCAGACCCGCTAAGGAAGGAGCGCAACATGAAGATCATCCTGACTCATGAGGTGCCCAACCTCGGCTCGGCCGGCGATGTGGTCGAGGTGAAGAACGGCTACGGCCGCAACTACCTCCTGCCGCAGGGCCTGGCGATCGCCTGGACCAAGGGCGGTCAGAAGGAAGTCGACGCGATCCAGCGTGCCCGTGCGGCCCGCCAGATCCACGACCTCGACCAGGCTCGCGCCGTTGCGGAGCAGCTGAAGAAGACCGACGCCCACATCGTCGCCCGCACGGGCGACGGGGACCGGCTCTTCGGCTCGATCTCCGCGGTCGACGTGGTGAAGGCCGTCGACGAGGCCGGGGGTCCGAAGATCGACCGCCGCCGCGTCGAGCTGCCCGCCGCGATCAAGTCGATCGGCACCTACGACGTTGCGGTCAAGCTGCACCCGGAGGTGACCGCGAAGTTCAAGCTTCAGGTCACGCCGGCCAAGCGCCGCAAGAAGTAGGACGCGAAAGCGACAGTCAGGCCCGCGACCGTTCAGGTCGCGGGCCTTGCTCGTGTCCGTTCACTCCTTCGCATGAACCCCGCCCGCGGCATTCGCCGCTTGTGCCCCGATATCCCCGCTGGTGTTCGAACCCCTTGCCGCTCTTGAGCTCGAAACCCGCGCGAATGCGTCGCAGGCGTATGGGACGGTGTCCTTTTCACTGGTAGTGGTGAAGGTGGGAACGGGCGGGTATCCCGGGGCACCCGGTACGGCCTCGGGCCGGCGGCCTCCCTGCCGCTCAGATCACCCAGCCGGCCGTTCGCAGCACCACCGTCACCAGGCCCGCGCCGAGGATCGCCGCCGCCGAGCCGGCCACGCCGGCGCGCCAGCCCGCGCGCGGGAGCCGCAGGAGCACCGCCACCAGGAGGCTCGCCGTGAGCGCCGAGAGCGTCCACGCCCAGCCGCCCGCGATCGCCGCCGAGAGCCGCCCGCCCACTGTGCACCCCGCCTCGGCGCACGTCGCGTCGACCGGCGGCTGCCACAGCACCCACGCCAGGTACACCGCGATCGGCACCGCGTACCAGGCGAGCGTCACGAGCAACGTCGGCGTGAACGCCCGCTCCCCCGGGCGGTCGTCGCCGTCGGGGTCGAGCCGGGGCCTGCGCTCGGGTTGCCGGGGGGCGTTCATGGGGTCTCGCTCCTCTGATCCGTGCCGGGGTCGCCCCTCACCTTAGCCGCAAGTTGGCACGATCGAATCTCCATCCACAGGCGGTGGACGGCGTCCCCACAGGTGAACGCCGCGATTCGAGCCCGGTTCATGTAACTGTCCACAGGTTGTCCACAGGCCGGACGCGGTTATCCACAGGTTATCCACAACCTTGTCCACAGGGTTGTCCACAGCCCCGTTTGCAACCGTGCCCGGCGCGACATAGCGTCGTTGACGCCGCTCATCTGTCGTATGCAGGCGGTACATTCTCCATGAACGCACGGTGACCGAGGGGGTGGACGGCATGACCGACGTGTCGGCGGAAGGCGTCTACTCGCGGGGAGCGAACGGCTCGAGCAGCTCCTATTTCGACACTCCGCCCGAGGATCCGTTCAGCGGCAGCGGCGGCGGTGGCGGCGGGTCCGCCCGCGCCTACGAGCGCACCCCGCCCCAGGACCACCAGGCCGAGATGTCCGTCCTCGGCGGCATGCTCATGAGCAAGGACGCGATCGCCGACGTCATCGAGGTGCTCGGCCCGGGCGACTTCTACCAGCCCAAGCACGGCATGGTCTTCGACGCGATCATCGACAAGTTCGGCAACGGCGAGCCCGCCGACGCCGTCACGATCGCCGCCGCCCTCGCCGACACCGGCGACCTCGCCAAGATCGGCGGCGGCCCCTACCTCCACGACCTGCTCAACGCCGTGCCCACGGCCGCGAACGCCGGGTACTACGCGAAGATCGTCAAGGAGAAGGCGATCCTGCGCCGCCTCATCGAGGCCGGCACGAAGGTCGTCCAGTACGGCTACGGCGGCGGCCAGGGCGGGCGCGACATCGACGACCTCGTCGACCTCGCCCAGCAGGCCGTCTACGAGGTCACGGACAACCGCCAGAGCGAGGACTTCGCGGTCCTCTCCGACCTCCTCCAGCCCGCGATGGACGAGATCGAGGCGATCGGCGCGAGCCAGGGCCTCATGACCGGCATCCCGACCGGCTTCGCCGATCTCGACCGGCTCCTCTCGGGTCTGCAGGCCGGCCAGCTCATCATCGTCGCCGGGCGCCCCGGCGCCGGCAAGTCAACGGCCGCAATGGACTTCATGCGGCACGCGTCGCTCCACCACCGGCACGCCGCGGCCCTGTTCAGCCTCGAAATGAGCAAGCTCGAGATCGTCATGCGCCTCTTGAGCGCCGAGACGCGGGTGCCGATGCACGTCCTGCGCTCGGGCGACCTGAGCGACGACGACTGGACGCGCCTGGCCAAGCGCATGGGCGACATCTCCGAAGCGCCCCTGTTCGTCGACGACACGGCCTCGATGACGATGATGGAGATCCGGGCCAAGGCCCGCCGGCTCAAGCAGCGCCACGACCTCAAGCTCATCGTGGTCGACTACCTCCAGCTGATGACCTCGCCGAAGAAGACCGAGTCGCGCCAGCAGGAGGTCTCGGAGATCAGCCGCGGACTCAAGCTCCTGGCCAAGGAGGTGCAGTGCCCGGTGATCGCGGTCGCGCAGCTCAACCGCGGACCCGAGCAGCGCACCGACAAGCGCCCGCAGCTCTCCGACCTCCGCGAGTCCGGTTCGCTGGAGCAGGACGCGGACGTCGTGATCCTGCTGCACCGCGAGGACTACTACGACAAGGAGTCGCCGCGCGCGGGCGAAGCCGACTTCATCGTCGCCAAGCACCGCAACGGCGCGACGGACACGATCACCGTCGCGGCCCAGCTGCACCTCTCGCGCTTCGTCGACATGGCCGTGTAGCAGGCCGGGGGCCAGTCGCCGAGGATCTGCCGTCCATTCCGGCTGGGCCCCTTGCGGTTCCGCCGAGAAGCGACCCTCAGCGCCACCACTCGACCGCGATGGACGGGCCGAGGCCGATCTCCTGCTCAAGTTCGTCGACCGCCTCGTCGTCCTGCGCCAGGCCCTGGAACAGGGTCCCGGTCACCGTGCCCGCCACCGCATCGCGCAGCGGCAGCCACCAGCCGAGCAGCACCACCGGGTACAGCAGGTACCCGAAGCGGGTGGACGGCATCAGCAGGAACGCCGCCGAGAGCCCCGCCGCGCACCACAGCGCCGCCGACGCGGCCGTCACCGGCGGGCGCGTCCACAGCAGCCCCGCGATCACCAGCGCGGCGAGCCCGAGGAGCGCCGGGGCGATGAGGTCGCCGCCCGGGACGTACCGGGCGACAAGGAATCCCGGCAGCGGCGACTGCGCTGGCGAGGTGACCACGCCGTGGCCGAGGCCGAACGCGACCACGTTGTCGAAGAACCCGCGGGCGTCCACGGCCAGGACCGGGAGCATCGTCGCCGCGACCGGCACGGCGAAGCCGGCAAGGTAGCGGCGCGTACCGGCGCGGGACTCGCTGCCTCGCAGCATGAGGAACGCGATCACGACGGCGGCGGGCCACGCGAAGAGCTTGAGTGCGGCGGCGGCGCCGATCGCGAGCCCTGCGGCGAGCGGGCGTTCGCGGTGGGCGAAGGCGAGCGCGAGGACGATGAGGGCGACGACGGGCATGTCGTCCCCGCCGGTGGCGAACGTCAAGGCGCACACGGGGAAGACGAACGTGGCCTGGACGGCGCGCAGCAGCGGGCCCTTGCCGGCGCCCGTGACGCCCGGGTCGCTGCCGGAGCCGCCGCGCAGGAGCCGGACCGCGCCGATCGCGCAAGCGGCGGCGGCGAGCAGGAAGTAGAGGCGGGCGTCGGTCCACCAGTGCTCGCCGAGGAGCGCGGCGGGGATGCCGAAGAGCGCCATGCCGGGCTGGTACGGGTTGTAGCCCAGGAGCGGTTCGGGGAGGGCGCTGATCGCGTCGGCGTGCAGGTAGGGGCTGCCGGTGTCGAGGAGGCGGGCGCCGGAGGCCTCGACGACGAGGACCTCTTCCTGGGCGCGGCCGCTGACGCCGGCGGCGCGGTCGATCGCCATGAACACCAAGGGGATCGCGGTGACGGCGAGGGCGGCGCCGACGGTGATGAAGGCCCGGCGGCGCCACACCGGTCCGGGCTGGGCCAGCAGGATCGCGGCGCAGATCGCCGCGGGGAGGTAGCCGCCGAAGGCGATCGCGCCCCACTGGGCGTGCGAGTCGAGGGTCGTCCACAGCGCGGTCGCGCCCGCGAAGAGCGCGGCCAGGCCGTAGAAGGCGAGGTCGATGAAGAGCGGGCGGTTGGACACCCGGACAGCGTACGGGGGCGGGGCGAGGGCCTGTCCGGTCAATCCGGGCGGTGCGGCCCCGGGCCGGTCAGCGCACCGGGATGCGGGCCCAGACCTCCTGGGTGCCGTCGCCGAGGGAGCGGGCGCCCCAGTCGGCGGAGAGCTTGGAGACGATGAACATGCCGCGCCCGTGGGCCGAGTCGAGGTTGACCGCGCACACGTGCGGGTGGGTGCGGGAGCCGCCGTCGATGACGCGGACCTCGACGTCGGACGGGCCGAGTTCGAAGCTCACGCACACGTCCCCGCCCGGGAGCGGGCGGGCGTGCCGAACGGCGTTGGAGACGAGCTCGGTCGCGCACACGAGGAGGTCGTCGCGGACCTCGTCGGGGAGATCGGGGAGCGATTCGCGCAGCCACCGGCGGACCTGGCTCGCCGCCCCGGACTGGTGGGGGACGCGCAGCCGCTCTGGCGCCGGTATCGCAGCGGGCATCGCGGTCCCCTTCCTTCCTCCGTGCCGTGGGGAGGCTATACAGCAACCTACCTGTTGCAAAGGCATGACGCCAGCATTACCGGCGGACCCTGAGTCCGTCGCGGAGCGGCGCTTCAGCCCGCGAGGGTGTGCCTGATCGCGGCCGGGCGGTCCGTGAACATGACGTCGACCTCGAGTCCCGCCATGCGGTGGGCGGTGTCGGCGTCGTTGACGGTCCAGGTGTACACCTGGTAGCCCGCTTCGTGGCTGCGTTCGACGAATTCGGGGGTCGAATCGAGGTAGTCGACCCTCGAGCTGAGCACCTGGACCCCCTCGGGCGGGCGGCGGAACGGGTACTCGAAGATCCAGACGAGCGGTGTGTCGGTGTCGAGGCCGCGCCAGGTCTTGAGGGCCGCGCGGGAGAAGGACATGACCGTGGCGTCGAGTCCGGGCCATCGCCGCAGCGTCTCCCACAGGCGCATCTCGAGGCGGGGCCCGAACTTCGAGGGGTGCTTGGTCTCGATGAACAGTTTGAGGTCTTTGCCCGAGTCGACGACGAGACCGAAGAGGTCTTCGAGGGTGGGGATGCGCTCGGCCTCGGGGTTGCCGGCGCAGTCGGGGAACAGGTGGGCGAAGTTCAGCCCCCGCAACTGTTCGAGAGTGAGATCCGACACGGCGCCCTTGGCGCCGGAGGTGCGTTTGACGGTGCGGTCGTGGTGGAGCACGAGCTGGCCGTCGGCGGTGAGGCGGATGTCGAACTCGAACCCGTCGGCGCCCTCGACGATCGCCTGCCGGAAGGCGGCGATCGAGTGCTCAGGGAGGAACTCGTTCGCGCCTCGGTGGGCGGCGATCAGCGGCTGGGACACCCCTTGACGATAGACGAGGGGCCTGACGCCGCGCCCGGTTCGCGGTGTGCGTCCGGGGACGCGGTGATGAACGTCCCCGGAGCGGTGCGGTCCGGGTGAGCGCCGGGCCGTCGCCGGGCGGTGGGCGCGGGTCCCCGCGGCTGGGACGGGCCCGGTTCCGGTGGCGGCGGGTGCGGCGGGGGAGGGAGGATGGACGCGTGCGACATGACCCAGAATTCACGGCTCACCAAGCGTCCGACGCGGGGCCGGAGACCGCGGCCCCGGAGGCGACCGGTCGGCCGGAAGCTGCGGCTCCGCAGGCGTCGTCCGGCGGCGCGCCCGCGCCTTCGACCGCGCCGGTCGCGGCGGGTTACCGCGACCTGGGCTGGGCCAAGATCGACACCGACCGCCCGGCTCGGACCGGCACGGCCGAGGCCGTGTACGCGGCCGGGAAGACGCCCGAGCAGGTCGTCGGGGCGCTCAGAGCCCTGCGCGAGGCGCACCCGGGCCGGGTGGCGGTCGCGACCCGATGCGACGACGCGTGCATTGCGGCGGTGCGGGAGTCCTTCGGCGACGACGTGCTGGTCGAGAGCGGGGTGTGCGCGGTCGGCGACTTCCCGGACGCCGAGACCGGGCTGCTCGCCGTGGTGTGCGCCGGGACCTCGGACCTGCCGGTGGCGCAGGAGGCTCGGATCGTGGCCCGCGCCAACGGGATCGACACGCGGCTGGTCGCCGACGTGGGCGTCGCCGGCCTGCACCGGCTGCTCGACAAGGTCGGCGAGCTGCGGGAGGCCGCCTGCGTGATCGTGGTGGCGGGCATGGACGGGGCGCTGCCGTCGGTCGTGGCGGGCCTGGTGTCCGCGCCGGTGGTCGCGGTGCCGACCTCGGTCGGGTACGGGGCCGCGTTCGGCGGGCTGGCGCCGCTGTTGACGATGCTGAACTCCTGCTCGCCGGGGGTCACGGTGGTCAACATCGACAACGGGTTCGGCGCGGCGATGGCCGCCGCCCGGATGCTCGGCATGAAGGCGGCATCGTGAAGGCGGCACTGTGGATGGTGACACTGCGGACGGCGGCACGGTCGAGGCCGGTGCTCTTGGAAGCGGCGCTCGTGAAGGCGGCACTCTTGGAAGCAGCACCCTTGGAAGCGGCACTCTTGAAAGCGGCACTGTGAAGGCGCACCAGGGAGGCCGCCCGGTGGTGGTGGCATGGCTGGACTGCTCGGCGGGCGCGAGCGGCGACATGTTCCTCGGTGCGCTGGTCGACGCCGGGGTGGACCTGGCGGTGATGCAGGCGGCCGTGGACGCGCTCGGTACCGAGCCGATCCGCTTGCGCGCCAATCGGGTGACGCGGCACGGGCTGGTCGGCACGAAGGTCGACGTCGAGGCCCCGGAGGTCGCGACGGACCGGCGCTGGCGGTCGATCCGGGCGATGCTCGAAGGCGCGACGCTGGAGGAGTCGGCCCGGAAGCTGGCGTTGGGGGCGTTCGCGCGGCTGGCGGCGGCCGAGGCCGCCGCGCACGGGATCGACGAGGAGGACGTGCACTTCCACGAGGTGGGCGCGCTCGACTCGATCGCGGACATATTGGGTGCGGCGGCCGGGTTGGCGGCCTTGGGCATCGAGCGGTTGACCGCTTCGACGGTGACCGTGGGCGGCGGTACGACGCGCGGTTCGCACGGGTCGATCCCGCTGCCCGCCCCGGCGGTGCTGCGGGTGCTGGCGGACGCGGCGGCGCCGGTCGTCGGGGGCGTCCCGTATGAGGCGTGCACGCCGACGGGCGCGGCGATCATCGCCGCCGCGGCTTCGGGATACGGGTCGATGCCGGAGATGGTGGTCGAGCGGATCGGCGTGGGCGCGGGCGGTCGCGACCCGCAGGAGCGCGCGAACCTGCTGCGGCTCGTCATCGGCCGCGAGGTCGCTGCTCCGCGCAGAACCGGTACCGCCCATGTGCATCGCGCCGGCACCGGCGGGCACGACCATCACGGTCACGTTGCCGACCACAGCCACAGCCACAGCCATGACACGACCGGTGCCCGCGTAGGCGAAGACGCTGCACCCGCCCACGATGGCGCGATGCACGGGGACGCGCCCCTGGCAGCGCACCACGACCATGGGCACGAGTCCCCGGCAGCGCATCACGGTCATGGGCACGAGTCCCCAGCAGCGCACCACGGCCATGGACACAGCGGCCCGGCTCATGAGCACGCATCGCCTGCGGAGCCGGAGCACCAGGGCGTTCCCGCGACACCGGCGGCGAAGCCCGTCGTCATCGAGACCAATGTGGATGACCTCGATCCGCGGCTGTGGCCCGCCGCCCTCGCGGCGCTGCTGGCCGCCGGGGCCTCGGACGCCTGGCTGACGCCGATCCTCATGAAGAAGGGCCGTCCGGCGCACACGGTCCACGTGCTGTGCCGCCCCGAGACGATCGACGCGGTGCGGTCGGCGCTGGTCCGGCACACCACCACGATCGGGATGCGCTCCTACGAGATCGAGAAGTACGCGCTCGAACGCCGGTACACGCACGTCGAGGTCGACGGCCACGCGATCGGGGTGAAGCTCGCGCTGGAGCACGGCGAGGTCGTGAACGCCTCGGTCGAGTACGAGGACGCGGCCGCCGCGGCCGCCGCTTTGGCGCGTCCGCTCAAAGTGGTGATCGCGCAGGCCACTGCGCTTGCGGCCGAAGCGTATCGACCGGACCCCGGCGCTGAGGGCTTACCGATATCCTGCCCGCATGATCGATTTCGAGAACGGTTCGGTATTCAAGCTCCAGCTCACCGACGACCCCGGCTTCAGCGATGAAGTCCAGCCCCTGCTGGCCGACGGCGAAGCGGTCGCCCTGGTCTTCGAAGGCGTGCGCGACTTCGTGGTCTTCACGAACAAGCGAGTCATCGCCGTGAACGTGCAGGGCATCACCGGCCGCAAGAAGGACTACGCTTCCCTGCCCTACAACAAGATCCAGGCGTACTCGGTGGAGACCGACGGACTGATGGACAACGACGGCGAGCTCGACCTGTGGTTCAGCGGCCTCGGCAAGGTGCGCTTCGAGTTCAAGGAGAACGTGGACCTGCCCGCGATCGCCAAGCACATCGCGAACTGCACGCTCTGATGATCGACTTCGCGAACGGCTCGCTCTTCAAGCTCCAGCAGGTGGACCCGGCGGGCATCGCCGCCGAACTGCAGCCCCTGCTCGTGCCCGGCGAGCACCTGGTCTCGGCGTTCAGGGGCGTGCGCGACTCCGTCGTCTTCACCGACAAGCGGGTCATCGCCGTCAACGTGCAGGGCATCACCGGCAAGAAGCGCGACTACACCTCGCTCCCCTACAGCAAGATCCAGGCGTTCTCGGTGGAGACTGCCGGGACGCTCGACCTCGACGCCGAACTGGACCTGTGGTTCAGCGGCCTCGGCAAGGTCCGGTTCGAGTTCAAGGGCCGGGCCGACGTGCGGAACCTCGCCAACCTCATCGGCATGTACGTCCTCTGAGGAGGGTGCGGCGCCGGGCCGGTTCACGTGGTGCCTACGGAGACCGGTCCGGCGCCGCTCTCGTCCCCGGGCCCTGGCGGGCCCGGAGCGGCTCAGTGCCCGCCGTGCGAGGACGCGGACGCGCTGGGCGGGACGGTGCCGATCGCCTCGTCCTCGGCGAGGACCACGAACTGGCCCATCATCCCCGAGTCCTCGTGGGCGAGGATGTGGCAGTGGAACATGTACGGCAGGTTCGGGTCCGTGTAGTCCGCGAAGCGCATCGCGAGCCGGTACTTGACCTGCGGCAGCAGCTGGACGGTGTCCTTCCACCCGCGCAGGTGCGGCGGCGGCTCCCGGCCGTCGACGGTGAGCACCTGGTACTGGACGTCGTGGACGTGGAAGTTGTGCATGAAGCCGTCCGCGTTCTCGACCTCCCAGACCTCGACGGTGCCTTCGCGGACGCCGAAGTCGATGCGCATGGGGTCCATGGACTCGCCGTTGATCTGGTTGAAGCCCGAGAGCGAGAACGAGCGCTCGGCGGCGACCTCGGCGTCGTCCAGATCCGGTGCGGTGCCCATGGCCTCGGGGATCTCGGTGGTGTCGGCGAGGGTGCCGGCGGCCCGGAACTCGCAGATGTCGAGCTGGTCGTCGCCGCCGTTGAAGCGCCCGAGCGGGCCCTCGTAGCCCTCGTCGGCCGGGTTGGAGCGGAGCGCGACGGTCTCTCCGGGTTCGAAGGCGACCACGATCTCGGCGCGCTCGCCTGGTGAGAGCTGGAGGCTCCTGGTCTCCCAGGCGGTCGGGAGGAGGCCGCCGTCGGTGGCGATGAGCGCGAACGGCCGGTCGTCGCCGAACCCGAAGTTGTACAGGCGCGAGACGGAGCCGTTGAGCAGGCGCAGGCGCACGAGGCGGGTGGTGACGTCGAAGTAGGGGCCGATGGTGCCGTTGACCATGATCTCGTCGCCGAGGACGCCCTGCATGCTCATGAACGAGGACTTGTCGTCGAACTGGTTGTCGCCGTTGAACTTGCGGTCCTGGACGATCATGGGCACGTCGTCCACGCCGTACTCGGAGGGCAGGTTCAGGCTCGTCGACTCGTCGTCGTCGACGATGAACATCCCGGCGAGGCCCCGGTAGACGTGGGCGCCGGTGCGGCCGTGGGGGTGCGGGTGGTACCAGAGGGTCGCGGCGGGCTGGTTCATCGTCCACTGAGGAGTCCAGATGCCGTCCGGTTCGACCTCCTGGTGGGGCCCGCCGTCCATGACGGCGGGCAGGTGCATGCCGTGCCAGTGGATCGAGGTGCCCTCGTCGAGGCCGTTGTGCACGGCGAAGGCGACCTCTTCGCCGCGCTTGGCACGGATGGTGGGGCCGAGGAAGGGGCCGTTGACGCCCCAGGTCTCGGTCTCGCGGCCGTCCTTGAAGGCCACGGTGCCGGCCTGGATCTCGAGGTTGAAGACCCGTGCGCCCGAGGCGTCCCGGGTCGACTCGGCGAGCGGGGGGACGGCCAGCGGGGTGTCGAAGTCGACCTTGCCGACGGTCTCGAGCTTGGACTTGTTCCAGAAGTACCCGAGGGTCCCGGCCCCGCCGAGCACGACCGCCCCGACCCCGCCCCCTACGCCGATGAGGGTCCACTTCAGTGCTTTACGCCGCTTCATGGCTGCAATGTTCGTGCGGCGGCTTGCGCGTTACATCGGGCAGAGGAAGGCAATCCGCGTACCACTCGGGGACTACGCCGGGCCGCAGCGTCAACCTCCGGTAGCGGTGCGGGGCGAGCGGCGCTCGCTTCCGTTCCCTCTTTCGCATGAACCCGCCGACCGGCATCAATCCGGTTTGACCAGAAATGACCGCTGCTGTTCGAACCGCGCGGCCCCGCCTGCACACCTGGCCGTCGCACCCGCCTGGGAGCCTGGCCTTTTCACTGGTAGTGGTGAAGGTGGGATCGGGTGGGTACCCGGGGCCGCCCGTATGCGCGCGGCGCGCCTGTGCACCCGCGAGCGCACGGCACGAAGGTCTCCAGACGAATCGGGTTGCAGCAGCGGCGAAACCGGGCGCGACCCGGCGCGGTCAGTCCTCGGTGAGGAAGCCGCGCAGATGCGCGGCGTTCACCGCCGCGGCGCGGCCGGCGACTTCGAGCTTCGCCATCGCCCGCGAGAGGTGCACGCTCACGGTCTTCTCCGAGATGAACAGCTCCGCGCCGATCTGGCGGTTCGTGAGCCCGCGCGCCACCTGCCGCAGCACCGCGAGCTCCCGCGGCGTCAACGGCGTCGTCGTCGGCACCGCCGCGTCCAGGCCCGCCCGCGCCGCGAGCGCGCACAGCTCCTGTACCAGCGGGGTAGCGCCCAGTCGCAGCGCGGTCGCCTTCGCCTCGGTGAGCACCGCGAGGGCCTCCGCCCGCGCCTCGGCTCCCGGCACCGCCAGCAGCGCCTCCACGAGCCGCCAGTGCGCCAGCGCCTGCCGGTACGGCTCGGCCCAGGTCCGGTCCTCCGGCGCCGCGCCATCGGCCCCGGCCTCGAACAGCGCCAGGGCTTCCGACGCCACCGGGTCGCGGAGCGCGAGCTCCAGCCGCGCCTGCTCGTCCAGGTTCACCGCGAAGCCGACCGCGTCCTCAGCGGGCTTCGGCTGCGCGGCAACCGACCCCTCCTCGGCCGCGGCGTTGCGGTAGTCGAACGCGGCTGCGGCCGTGCGCCACAGGGCCGGGTCGCCGTCGCCGTAGAGGCGGGACTCCTCCGCGTCGAGCTGCGCGATCCACGCCAGGCCCTCGGGGCCGAGCGTGCCGGAGAGCGGGCGGCCGTGCTCGTTGAAGAACCGGGCCCGCTCGGCCAGGCGCTCCCCCGCCGAGACGGCGGACTTCGCGCCGGTCGCGTCGCCCTCGCGGCGCAGCCGCTGGGCGAGGTCAGCGGCGGCGCCCACGCCGGCCGCGCACACCGAGACGCCCGCCAGGTAGTAGCCGCGCATGCGGGTCATCCGCTCGGTCGCGCGCTCCGCGCGGCGCACCGCGTCCTCGGGGCGGGCGCGCCAGCGGTCGAGTTCGACGCCGCACAGCGCCGCCAGCGCGAGCACCTGCCCGTCGAGCTGCCAGCGGTCGGCGAGGTAGTCGAGGCGCCGGTCGGCAACGTCGAAGCGGCCGCGTGCGACGTCGACGAGGAGCACTGCGGCGGCGAGGCGGGTGAGGACGACGCCGGGCAGGACGCTGGAGGCCATCTCGCCGTTCACGTCGACCTCGTCCCAGCGGCCGATCATGTAGTTGGAGATGACCTGGCGCACCGCGGTCTCGAGGCCGTAGCCGCTCCACTTGTCGCCGGTGCTGCGGGCGAGGTCCATGCCGCGGTTGAAGTGGGTGAGGGCCTCGGCGATGCGGGCGGCCTCGACCATGACGAGGCCGTTGTTGAAGTGGGCGCGCAGTTCGACCTCGTGCCAGCATTTGCCGAGCACGAGCGCGCGGGCCTCGTCGTTGCGGACGATGGTCTCGGCGAGGGTCTGGCCGCCGCGGCGGAACGCGCCGATGCTGTGGGTGAGGATCGCGTCGGCCTTGGCGGCGAGGTGGCCCTCTTCGTCGTCGGTGGTGCCGGCCGCGGTGACCGCGTCGGCGGTGGCGATGGCGCGGAGGCACCATTCGGCAGCCTCGTCGTACTTGCGGCTGTGGTAGACGGTGCGCGCGACCACGGCCTGGGCCCAGGCCTTGATGGTGTGCGGTTCATCGTCTTTGACCAGTTGCCATGCCTCCCAGGCGACCCGGTGGGCCTCCTGTTCGCCGCCTTCGATGGAGAGGAGGTGCTTGGCGTACTTGCGGCGGGTGTAGGCGCCTTGGAGCCGGTCGCCGGAGGCGTCGGCGAGGCGCACTGCGGCGGCCGAGTACGACTGGGCGCGTTTGATCTCGCCGGAGGCTTCGGCGTTGGAGGCGGCGCGGACGGTGAGGCGCAGTTCGGTGAGGCCCTCGGGCCGCTTCTCGGCGGGGACCTTGCCGAAGAGGGTGAGCGCCCGCTCGAGGTGGAGGAGGGCTTCGGCGGGGGCGGCGAGTTCGACGGCCTCGTCTGCGGCACGCACGGATGCGGCGAGGGCGCAGGGGAGGTCGCCGGATTCGTGGGCGTGGTGGGCGAGTTCGGCCTCGGCGCCCTTGCCGTTGTCCTCGGCGAGCGCTTCGGCGATCTTCCGGTGGTAGCGGATGCGTTCGCCTGGAAGGAGGTCGGTGTAGACGGCCTCGCCGAGGAGGGCGTGGCGGAACGCGTACGTGTCCGCGCTCTTCTGGACGATGATGCCGTGCGAGATGGCGGCGCGCAGGGCCTGGTCGAGTTCGCGTTCGGCGCGCAGACCGGTCTCGTCGAGCATGGACCAGGCGGCGGCGTTGAGGCGCCGGTAGGTGAAGCGCCGGCCCAGGACGGAGGCGAGCTGCACGACCTGCTTGGCCGCTTCGGGGAGGCGTTCGAGCCGGGCGAGGAGCACTTCGGCGAGTTCGAAGGTGACGGTGTGGGTCTCGGCGGCGGCGAGCTCTTCGGCGAGGAACGCGTTGCCCTCGGAGGCGGCGGCGATCTTGGAGACGGTCGCTTCGTCGAGCCCGGTGTTGAGTTCGCGCACGAAGTCGGCGGCGTCCTGGGCGTCGAACGGGTCGAGGTGGAGGCGCTGCACGGCGGGGAGGCGCACGAGTTCGGCGAGGAGGGGCCGGAGGGGGTGGCCGCGGTGGACGGCGTCGGCGCGGTAGGTGCCGAGGATGAGGACGCGCTGCCCGGTGAGGCGGGAGGTGAGGAAGGCGAGGAGGTCGCGGCTGGAGCGGTCGGCCCAGTGGAGGTCTTCGAGGGTGAGGACGAGGGGCTGCGCGGCGGAGAGGTCGGCGAGGGCGGCGTGGAAGGCCTCGAAGAGGCCGAGGCGGCCGAGGTCGCCTTCGGCGGGGGTGGGGTGGCCGGGGAGGAGAGGGCTGAGGCCGGGGTGGTTCGCGGCGAGGTCGGGGTTGTCGCGCGCGAGGGCGCCGACGATCTCGGCGAAGGGGAGGTAGGGGAGGGCGGAGTCGGCGGTGTCGAGGCAGTGGCCGGTGACGGTGAGGACACCGTCACCGGCGTTGTCGGTGAATTCGTGGAGGAGCCGGGTCTTCCCGACCCCCGCGTCGCCTGAGACGAGGACCGTCGCCGGGCGCCCGCCGCGGGCGGCGTCGAGCGTCTCGCGGAGCGAGGCGAGTTCGGCGTCGCGGGCGAACAGGGGGAGGTCGGAACCCAGGCGCGGCATGTCAGCAATCATGACACGGGCCTACGACGTTCCGCGCCTGTCATTTCGCTGGCTGCACGCGGGCGGAGCCCCGTCCTCCGGTGGATTCGGCGGGCCGCTCGCCGCGGCCGAGGGCCTTGGCGACGCGGGCCGCGAGGCCCTGGTGGCGGACGTGGTGGCCGCCGCGGCGGGTGGCCTTGGCGGCGTTGACGAGCTCGCGGGCCTGGCGTTCGTTCCGGGCCTGCTTCATGAGCTCCTCGGAGCGGGAGTAGTGGAGGTAGTTGAGTTCGAAGTCGTTCATCTGGTTTCCTTCGGTGTCGTCGGCCGGGTTTTCCGGCCTGACACCAATGCTCCGGCTGAGGCCGGGTCGGGGGCATCAGGCGTCCGCGTCGGGCGGGCCCTTACCCGCCTTAGTTTCGGGCCTGATGCCCCCTCAGTCCCTTACTTTCGGCTGAGGGGCCTTACCCGGGACAGCCGCGAGGGCCACCAGACGGCCCGGCCGAGGTCGAAGGTGAGGGCCGGGACCAGGAGGGACCGGACGATGACCGTGTCGAGGAGCACCCCGAAGGCGACGACGAACGCGATCTGCGCGAGGAACAGGATCGGGAGGACCGCGAGCGCCGAGAACGTGGCCGCGAGCACCACTCCGGCCGAGGTGATGACCCCGCCGGTGGCGACCAGGCCCCGCAGGGTCCCGGCGCGGGTGCCCAGCCGCGCCGACTCCTCGCGGACCCGGGTCATCAGGAAGATGTTGTAGTCGATGCCCAGGGCCACCAGGAACACGAAGCCGAACAGGACCACGGTGGGGTCGGCGCCGGGGAACCCGAAGAGGTGGTTGAAGACCAGTGCGGAGACGCCCATCGTGGCGCCGAAGGAGAGCACGACGGTGGCGGTGAGCAGCAGCGGCGCGAGGATCGACCGCAGCAGGAGCATGAGCACGCCGAGGATGACGGCGAGCACGATCGGGATGATGACGGCCCGGTCCCTTTCGGAGGTCTCGAGGGTGTCGAGCTGGATCGCGGTGGGGCCGCCGACCTTCGCGTCGGCGCCGTCCACGGCGTGCACCGCGTCGCGCAGGCGCTCCACAGTGCTCATGGCGGCGTCGCTGTCGGGCGCGTCCTCCAGCACGGCGTCGATCTCCACGAGCCCTTCGGCTTCCACCACCTGCCCGGAGGCGTCGGTCTTCGGGGCGACCTCGGCGACACCGTCCACTTCGGCGGCGGCGAGGACCGCGTCGAGCGCGTCGGCGTTCGCGATGATCACCGCGGGCGCGCCGGAGCCGCCCGGGAAGTGCTCGGCGAGGACCTCCTGGCCGGCGACGGAGTCGACGTCGGTGAGGAACACGTCGGTCTGGGCGGTGCCGTCCGCCTTGAGCTGCAGCATGAACGCGGCCGCGATGACCAGGCCCGCGGCGGTGGTCGTCCACACGACGCGGGGCCGGCGGGCGACGAGCCCGGCGACCGAGGACCACAGGCGGGACCGGCGCGCGCCCTTCCCGGCCGCGGCGCGGCGCGGCCAGAACGCGGCCCGCCCGAACAGCGCGAGCACCGCCGGGAGGAACGTCACCGCGGCCAGGAACGCCGCGCCGATCCCGATGGCGGCCACCGGACCCAGGCCCCGGTTCGACTCCAGCCGGCTGAACAGCAGGCACAGCACGCCGAGGATCACGGTCCCCGCCGAGGCGGCGATCGGTTCGATCGTGGCGCGCAGGGCCTTGCGGACCGCGGCGAAGCGGTCGGCGCCCGCGATGAGCTCCTCGCGGAAGCGGGCCACCAGCAGCAGCGCGTAATCGGTGGCCGCGCCGAACACGAGAATGAAGAGGATGCCCTGGCTCTGCCCGTTGAGGTCGATCGCGCCCGCGTCGGCGAGGAGGTAGACGGCGGCGCTGGCGGCGGCGAGCGCGAACCCGCACGAGAGCAGGACCAGGACCGGCAGGAGCGGGGAGCGGTAGACGAGCACGAGGATGACGGCGACGACGGCGGCGGCCACGAGCAGGAGCAGGCCGTCGACGCCGGCGAAGGCTTCGCCGAGGTCGGCGCCGAGCGCGGCCTGGCCGGTGACGAGCACTTCGAGGCCCTCGGGGCGGTCGGCTTCGAGGAGGGTGCGGATCTCCTCGACCGCGGCGGCGTCGTCCTCGGCGTCGATGAGGACGATGAGCTGCACGGCTTCGGGCGGGGTCTCGGCGGAGGGCTGCGGGGGGATCGGCGGCCCGGCGTTGAACTCGAGGCCGGCCAGGTCCGCGGCGGCCGTCTCGAGGTAGGCGAGGTCGGCTTCGGTGAGGCCGCCGGGGCGTTCGGCGACGACGATCGCGGGTGTCGCGTCGGTCTCGTCGAAGGCGGCCCGCAACTCGTTGACCTCGGTCGATTCGGCGGTGGAGGGCAGGAACGAGGAGCCGTCGTTGGAGGCGACCTCGCTGAGCTTCCCGGCGAACGGGCCTGCGAAGGCGCCGATGGCGAGCCAGGCGAGGGCCAGCAGTGCGGGTATCAGCCAGCGCAGCCGGGGTACGGGTCGGTCGGGGGCCATGAATGGGTCTCCTCGCGTTCTCGGGTGATTCCACATCAGGATAGTTCGATGATCGAAGTATTAAACGGAGGCGTGGCCGGGATCATGGGGGATGATGGGTCGCATGACCGATACCGGCGACGAGCAGGAGCTCACCGACCTCGACCTCACCCGTCTGCTCCAGACGCTCACGGTCGAGTCCGACCGGTACGCCGAGCGGTTCGGCGCGCACCACGGCCTGCATCGCACCGACGTGAACGCGCTCGCGCTCATCCTCGCCGCCGCCCGCCGCGGCGACCCCATGTCCCCCACGGCCCTCGCCCGCGAACTGCGGCTGAGCCCTTCGGCGACGACCGCGCTCATCGACCGGCTCGAGGCCCTCGGACACGTCGAGCGCACCCGCCCGGCCGGGGACCGCCGCCGCGTCGCCCTCGAGGTGCCCGAGGCGGCCCTTGAGGAGGGCCGGCGCATGTTCGTGCCGCTCGCGGCCGCGTTCGCGTCGGCGTGGGCGGGCTTCGACGCGGCCGAGCGGGAGGTCGTGGCGCGCTTCCTGGACGTGAGCACGGAGGCGATGCGCGAGGTCGGCGCCGAATGGGGTCACGACGGCCCCCAGCGCCGCCGGTAGTCCCCGTCGGGGTCGTACCGCTCGGCCTGCCGGGCGTGGTTAAACCCGCGGTTCGGCCGGGTGTCGTTGCCGGTGCCCGCCGTCCACTGCCAGTTCCCCCAGTTGTTCGCCTCGTCGAGGTCGACGAGGTGGCGGGCGAACCAGGCGGCCCCGTCGCGCCAGTCCAGGCCGAGGGTCTTGACGAGGTACCCGGCGCAGATCAGCCGCGCCCGGTTCGGCATCCAGCCCTCGGTGAGGAGCTGACGCATCCCGGCGTCGACGATGTCGACCCCGGTGCCCGCGGCCTGCCAGGCGGCGAGGGTGGTCAGGTCGGCCTCCCACTCGTCGCGGGCGCCGCGCCGGTAGGGGGTGTCGGTGAGCGCGGGGAACGCGTGCAGCACTTGGCGGTGGAAGTCGCGCCAGCACAGCTGCCTGACGAACGGTTCGGGCACGCGCGGGTCGGTCGCGAACGTCCTCGCGGAGAGGCAGCCGAGGGCCAGGTGGGCGCTGAGCCGGGAGGTGCGGTCGGCGGCGAGCTCGTCGCGCCGGTCGCCGTAGTCGCCCGCGCCCAGGGCCCACTCGTCGAGCCGGGCGAGGGCCGCGCGCTCGCCCCCCGCGGGCAGGTCGGGCGCGGTCCCTTCGGGTTCGGGCAGGTCATCGCTGCTCGGGAAGTCCTGGGGGACGCGCAGCCGGTCGGGTTCGGGGGCTTCGTCGCGCCACCGCGTCTGCGACCAGGCGCGCCAGTACGGGGTGAAGACCTTGTAGTGGTCGCCGCCGCCGCTGGGCAGGAGCCTGCCGGGCTCGACCACGGAGGGCCCGGCGGTCACGGTGAACGCGACCCGTTCGCGCGCGCAGGCCGCGGCGAGGCGTTCGCGCAGCCCGGTCTCGAAGCGGCCCACGTCGCCGCCGCACACGACCGCGTCGGCCCCGGTCGCGGCGCGCACCTGCATCACCTGGTCGACCGTGGCGCCGCGGCGCACGGCCAGGTCGCCGCCGAGCGCGCGGAGGGCGCAGCGCAGGTCCGCGAGCGCGTCGAGCAGGAAGCGGCGGCGGTTCGGGTTGGCGGCCCGTGCCGGGTCGTCCACGTAGAGCGGCACGACCCGGTCGGCGCGGGCGGCTTCGGCCAGCGCCGGATTGTCGTGGACGCGCAGGTCACTGGTGAACAGCAGGAGGGCGGTGGCGGGCATGGCGGCTCCCAACGTTCCAGGGGCCGTCCATTGCGGACGACCCCCGGGAGCGTATCGGTCAGGGCATCAGGACCGTGTCGATGAGGTACACGGTCGCGTTGGCGGTCTGCACGTTCCCGCAGACCACGGCCGCCTGGTCGTTGACGGTGAAGTCCTCGCCGGAGCCGGTCACCGTGAGCGTTTCACCCTGAAGGGTGGTGTGCTCGCCGGCCAGGTCCTCGGGAGCGAGCTCGCCCGCGACGACATGGTAGGTGAGGATGCCGGTCAGCATCTCCTGATCGGCGAGGACGGCTTGCAGGTCGGCCTCGGGGATCGCGGCGAACGCACTGTTGACCGGCGCGAACACGGTGATGTCCTCGGCCGAGTTGAGCGTGTCGACCAGATCCGCCTCGGTCACGGCAGTGACCAGTGTGGACAGCTCCGGGTTGTTGCCGGCGGCGGTGGCGACGGGGTCGTCGGCCATGCCGGCGAAACTGCCCTCGCCGTCCGCCGGGACTGCCGAACACGCCGCGCCGAACTCGCCCGCGGCCATCTCCGCGGTGGTCTCCTCCTCGACCATGGTCTCCGCAGCGGAGGTGGTCTCATCGGCGGCGTCGTCACTGCCTCCATCGGAGCAGGCGGACATGGTGATCGCGAATCCGGCGGCGGCGGCCAGGGCTCCGGCGCGGGTCAGGAGTCGAGTGTTCATGGGACTTGCCTTTCTTGTCGGATGCCGGGGGCGGTCGCCCGCGGCGGTCGTTCGGTCTATGCGGCGGTGACGACGACTGAGTGCCAGCCGGTCGCGCCGTCGGGGAAGGGCGTGACCCGGTCCGCGGTCTGCGTGTCGCCCTCGGTGTCGGTGGCGCGGACCTCCAACTTGTGGCGCCCGGGTCCGGCGTCCCACTCCCACAGCCACTGGCGCCACGTGTCGGGGCCGATGACGGGGGCCAGCTCGGCGTCGGCCCAGGGGCCTTCGTCGACGCGGACCTCGACCCGCTCGATGCCGCGGTGCTGCGCCCACGCGACGCCGGCGACGGCGGTGCGGCCCGCGGCAATGGTCTTGAGCGGCTTGGGGGTGTCGATGCGCGAGAACGTCTTGACCGGCGCCTCGGCGGCCCAGTCCCGGCGGACCCAGTACGGGTCGAAATCGGCGAACGAGGCGAGCTCGATCTCCACGAGCCACTTGGTCGCCGACACGTACCCGTACAGGCCGGGGACGATCATGCGCACGGGGAACCCGTGCTCGATCGGCAGCGGCTCACCGTTCATGCCGACCGCGAGGAGCGCGTCGCGCCCGTCGGTGCAGGCGCTGTGGGGGGTCCCGGCGGTCCAGCCGTCGTGCGAGCGCCCGACCACCTGGTCGGCGCCCGGCTGGACGCCGGCCTCCTCGAGCAGCTCGGCCAGGGGGACGCCGAGCCAGCGGGCGTTCCCGGCCAGGGTGCCGCCGACCTCGTTGGAGACGCACGAGATCGTGATCTCCCGTTCCACGAGGTCGCGGTCGAGCAGGTCGCGGTAGCCGAACTCGAGCGGCCGGTCGACGCGCCCGGTGACGCGCAGGACGTAGTCGTCGGGGAGGACCCGCGGGAGCACCAGGGCGGTGTCGACGCGGTAGAACTCGGCGTTCGGCGTCAGGTAGGGGGTGAGGCCCTCGACGTCGAGGCCTTCGCCGGCCGGGCCGGCGTCGACCGGGTCCGGCAGCCGGACGGCGCCGCGGGCGGTCTCGACTTCCCCCGTCCCGCCCAGGCGCCATCCGGCCGCCCCCACCACGCCCGCCCCCGCAAGGGCGAGCAGGACCCCTCTGCGGTCGACGACGCGTCCGGGCGCACCGGCGGCCTGCGGGCGGCGGTAGAGCAGCCCCAGGACGAGCGCGCCGGCGGCGGCGCCGGCCAGGGAGGGCAGGGCCCAGGCGACGGTGGCCGCGGGCCGGGAGAGGGCGGCAGCCGCTCCCGCCGCGCCGAGCAGCGCCAGGGCCGTGCAGCCGACCGCGATCCGGCGGCGTGCGAGCACGCCGACCAGGGCCGCGGCGGCCGCGAGTGCGAGTCCGATCCCGATGAACAGCACGAGCTTGTCGTGGAACCCGAACGCGCGGATCGCGAAGGCCTTCACGGGTTCGGGCACGGCGTCGACCATGACCGCGCCCACGGCGGCGACCGGCGCACTGCCGGGGGCCACCGCGGCGGCGGTCAGCTGCGCCGCGGCCAGGGCGGACCCGGCGCAGGCGAGGCCCGCGAGGGCTGCGATCGGTCTGCCGTTCATGCCCCTGATTCGGGGCCGGGACGCGAGCGGATGGGTCCGGGACCAAACTCTTTCGGAACAATGCCGTGAACAGGCATGAAACACGGCGAGGGCCGGGTCCCCCACCGGACCCGGCCCTCGCTCTTCCCCAGGCGCCTACGCGGGCAGTGCCACGTCGGCGACCATCGGCAGGGTCGGGGTCGCAGACCCGCCCGCCGGCTCTTCGGTGACACCGATGACGTCGGTGTCGCCCAGACCTTCGATCCACATCGTCGCCGAGGAGTCCCCGGCGTCCATGACGCCCGCCGACTCCTGGCCGGCCTCGTCCACCAGCCACACCTGGTAGGAGTGGTCGTCGTCGACGGGGGCGAGGCCGGAGACGACCACGACCGCCTCGTCCAGCGACTCCGACGCCACCACGGTGACGCGCCCGCCGCCCTCGGCCTCTCGGACGGCGACCTCGGCGTCGGGTGCCTCCAGGACCGCGGTCATGCGGTCGGCGGTCGGCGGCTCCTGTGGTCGCATCACGGTCCAGGTCGCGAAGACGCCCGCGAAGGCCGCGACGGCGGCGAGCGCGGCGGCGCCCACGGCGAGCCGCAGTCTGGGGAGGCGCAGTCGGCGGACGCGCCGGGCGGGCCGCGGCGCGGCCTCCGGCTCGCTGACGAGCGGGGCCTCCTGCCGGGTCCGGCGCACCTCCGCGAGGACGCGTTCGCGAAGAGCCGCAGGCGGTTCGGCCAGCGTCACGTCGGAGAGGCGCCACACCGCCTCGCGCAGCTCGCCGGCCTCCTGGGCGCACGATACGCATTCGGTCAGGTGCTCCTCGACCTGGCGGCGCTCGTCCGCGTCGACCGCGTCGAGGGCCCAGGCGCCGATGAGGGTGTGGACGTCGGTGCTCATCGGGCCACCTCCAGGCAGTCGCGCAGCTTCGCGAGGCCGTCGCGGATCCGCGTCTTCACGGTGGGGACGGCGGCTTCGAGCAGGGTCGCGACCTGCCGGTACGTGTGGCCGCCGTAGTAGGCGAGGGTGACGGCCTGCCGCTGGAGCTCGGTGAGGGTCTTCAGGCAGCGGCGCACCTGGCGGTGCTCCAGGCGGCTCGCGGCGGACTCGGCGACCATGTCGTACTCGGGTTCGGTGCTGCTCGCGGCGGCCCGGCGCTCGCGCTCCCCGGCGGTCTGCGCGGACCGCACCCGGTCGACGGCGCGGCGGTGGGCGATCGTGGTGATCCAGGCGCCCGCCGAACCGCGGCGCTCGTCGAACCGGGTGGCGGTGCGCCACACCTCGACCAGGACCTCCTGCGCGACCTCCTCGGCCTGGGCCGGGTCGCGCAGGACCCGCACGCACAGGCCGTAGACGCGCGGCGCCATCAGGTCGTAGAGCGCCGCGAAGGCCGCGTCCTCGCCGAGGGCGGTGCGGTGCAGGAGCGCCTCCGGGGTCGTGTCCCCGGCGTCTGACACGGCGGTCAGCCGCGGTTCTCGCCGGGGCGCGGGCCCGGCACCGGTGTCGAACATCCTCACGCTCCCGCGGTCGACTTGGGTGGTCGCTTGAGGTTCGGAGCCGGAGGGGGCCCGGATTGGTCCGCGCCGCGGATTTCTCGCGCCGCGGTCAGGCGCGGGGCGGCTCCACCTCGACCTGCGCCTTGACGACGCCGACGGGGCAGGAGAGGCCGTTGGGCCCGTGGTTGCAGTAGCCGTTCGGATTGTGGTGCAGGTACTGCTGGTGGTAGTCCTCGGCGAGCCAGTACGGCCCGGCCGGGAGGATCGCGGTGGTGATCGGGCCGAGCCCGGCGGCGCGGACGATCGGCTCGAACACGTCCTTGCTCGCCTCGGCGGCGGCCTGCTGCTCGGGCGTGGTGGTGTACAGGACCGAGCGGTACTGGGTGCCCACGTCGTTGCCCTGCCGCATGCCCTGCGTCGGGTCGTGGTTCTCCCAGAAGACCTTGAGGAGCTGCTCGTAGGCGACCGCGCCGGGCTCCCAGACGACCTTCACGACCTCGGCGTGGCCGGTCAGGCCGGTGCAGACCTCCTCGTAGGAGGGCCGCTCGCTGCTGCCGCCCATGTAGCCCACGGAGGTCGTCCAGACGCCGGGGACGCGCCAGAAGAGGCGTTCGGCGCCCCAGAAGCAGCCCATGCCGAAGTACGCGGTCTCGGCGCCGGGGCCCGGGGAGCCTTCGATGGGGTGCTGCAGGATCGGGTGCGTCGTGGTCATCCGGCAAGTCTGTCACGCGCGAATAACGATCGCCAGCGGTCGGCGCGGGACGTTAACGTATGCGCATGGTTGCAAAAATAGGACAAGTCACGTTCGACTGCCAGGACGGTTACGCCCTCTCGAAGTTCTGGGAGCAGGTCACCGGCTACACCGAGAGCCCCGAGTACCCGAACGCCCCCGAGGACGAGGAGAACTTCATCGGCCCCGACGGCGGGCACCCCGGGCTCCTCTTCATCAACGTCCCCGACGGCCCCAAGCGCGTCAAGAACCGCCTCCACTTCGACCTCGTGCCCGAGACGACCCGCGACGAGGAGGTCGAGCGGCTCCTGGGCCTCGGCGCGACCCTCCACGAGGACCACCGCAAGGAGGACGGCACGGGCTGGGTGACGATGCTCGACCCCGAGGGCAACGAGTTCTGCGTCGAGCGCTCCGAAGCCGAACGCGGCCGGCACTAAGGGCACCGCAGCCGCCCACTCCACTCCTGACCGGCCCGGCAACGGCGACGCCGCGGGCGCCCGTCGCGATGACGGGCGCCCGCGGCGCGAAGTCTGACGGGTCTGTCCCGCTATGCCTGCCGAGGGGCGGGGTCTTACTTCTCGGCCACGGCGTCCATCTCGCCGTCGCCGTCGGCGTCCACCACGGCGGCGTCGTACTTGCCGTCGCCGTCGTTGTCCAGCAGCACATGGTCGATGACGCCGTCGCCGTCGACGTCCACGGCCTTCATGTCCGCGGTGCCGTCGCCGTCCACGTCCACGTGGTACTCGACCGAGCCGTCCTCGTTGCGCCGCACGCCGACCGTCTCGTCGACGCCGTCACCGGTGATGTCCATCTTGTGTACTTCGTCGAAGCCCATGAGGCGCCCCTTAACTGAAGTCGGAAAGTGTTGTCTGCACGATAGCGTGCCTATCCATAGGCAGTGGTACTCGCGTCGGTTAGCGTAGGGACATGCATGAGGGTCACGGGTTTTCCACACGAGCCATCCACGCCGGGCAGGAGCCCGACCCGCTCACCGGCGCGGTCGTCCCGCCCATCTACGCGACCTCGACCTACAAGCAGGACGGCGTCGGGGGCCTGCGCGGCGGCTACGAGTACTCCCGATCGGGCAACCCGACCCGCACCGCGCTCGAGACCTGCCTGGCCTCCATCGAAGGCGGCACCCGCGGCTTCGCGTTCGCGTCCGGCCTCGCCGCCGAGGACACCATCCTGAGGGCCCTCCTCGCGCCCGGCGACCACGTCGTCATCCCCGACGACGCCTACGGCGGCACGTTCCGCCTCTTCGACAAGGTCGCCAAGCGCTGGGGCGTGGAGTACACCGCCGCCCCCATCACCGACGTCGACGCCGTCGCCTCGGCCATGAACGCGCGCACCAAGATGGTGTGGATCGAGACGCCCACCAACCCGCTGCTCAACATCGCCGACATCGAGCAGCTCGCCGACCTGGCGCACCGCGCCGGCGCGCTCGTCGTCGTCGACAACACCTTCGCCAGCCCTTACCTGCAGCAGCCGCTCGCGCTCGGCGCCGACCTCGTCGTGCACTCCACGACCAAGTACATCGGCGGGCACTCCGACGTCGTCGGCGGCGCGATCGTCGTGCAGGACGGCGCGATCGCCGACGCCATCGCGTTCCACCACAACTCGATGGGCGGCGTCGCCGGGCCCTTCGACGCGTTCCTCACCCTGCGCGGCATCAAGACCCTCGGGGTGCGCATGGACCGCCACTGCGACAACGCCGAAGCCCTCGCCGAGTTCCTCGCCGGGCACGCCAAGGTCGCCGAGGTCCGCTACCCCGGGCTCTCCACGCACCCCGGGCACGACGTGGCGGGCAAGCAGATGAAGCGCTACGGCGGCATGATCTCCTTCCGCCACAAGGACGGCGAGCAGGCCGCGGTCGACCTCTGCTCCCGCACTGAGGTGTTCACGCTCGGCGAATCGCTCGGCGGCGTCGAATCCCTCATCGAGCACCCCGGGCGCATGACCCACGCCTCGGCCGCCGGCAGCGCCCTCGAGGTCCCCGCGGACCTCGTGCGCCTGTCCGTCGGCATCGAGGACGCCGACGACCTCCTGGCCGACCTGCGCCAGGCCCTGGGATAGACGGACCGGCACCACCGAACATCCCCCGCGAGAAAGAAGGACGTGCAGTGAGCTGGTCGGGAACCACCGCGCAGCAGATAGCCAAGGCAGTCCGGCGCGGCGACGCCGACGCCGCGATCGTCGTCGACCACCACCTCCGCCGCATCGAGGACCACCGCGAGGCCGAAGGCGCCCTCACCAGCGTCCGCAAGATCGAATCACTCGCCGAGGCCGCGGCCGTCGACGAGATCGACAACCGCGACTCCCTGCCCGCCGCAGGGGTGCCCGTGGCCGTGTGCGAGCAGCTCGCCGTCACCGGGCACGCCCCCAGGCTCGGCTCCAACGCCGCCGTCCTCCCGATCGCCGACACCGACCACCAAGCGGTGCAGCGCATCCGCGGGGCCGGCGCCGTCATCGTCGCCTTCGGCCGCTCCTCCGAGCTCGGGCTCTGGCCCGCCACCGACGACGACGGGAACGTCCCGGCCAACCCGTGGCGTCCCGACCGCGGCATCGGCGGGCCCAGCGGCGGCACCGCACTCGCCGTCGCCACCGGCGCCGCGCCCATCGGCATCGGCCTCGACGGCCCCGGCTCGGCCGGCGGGGTGCGCACCGCCGCCGCCGCGTGCGGCATCGTCGCCTACAGCCCCGAGCACGTGCCCGCCGACATCAACACCGACCCCGAGCACTGGCTCGGCGCCCACACCGGGGTCATGGCCACCACCGTCGAGGACGCCGCCCTCGCCTACGCGGCCCTCACCCACCGCCACCCGCGCTCCACCGGCGACCCCGGGCGGCTGCGGATCGCGGCCACCAACGTCGCCCCGCTCCTGGCCCGCGTCGACGACGACGCCACGAAATGGCTGCTCAAGGCCGTGCGCTCCCTCACCGACCTGGGCCACGACACGTTCCGCGCGAAGCCCCGCTTCGGCGCCCGCCTGACCCCGGCCTCCTCGGGGGCCTGGACCTGCGCGGCGTACCTGCGCAGCCTCAAGTGCGGCCCTGACGGCCTGCAGCGGCGCACCAAGCGGCTCGTGTCCGTGGGCGAGAGGACCTACCTGCGGGGCCTCTTCGGCGGCGTCCTGGGCGACGGCAACCGCGTCCGCCGCCACCTCGAGGACTGGTTCGACCTCGAGGACTACGACCTGCTCATCACCCCGGGCCTGCCCGCGGCGCCCCCGGCGGCCAAGGAGTGGTCCACGGAGACCCTGCGCGCCAACGTGACCCACCTCGCCAGCGCGGCCGCGTTCACCGCCCCGTTCGGCCTCGCCGGCCTCCCGGCCCTGGTCGTCCCGGTCGGCATGCGAAGCGACGGCGCCCCGGCCACCGTGCAGCTCGTCGGCCCGCCCGGCTCCACCGGGCGCCTCTTCGACGTCGCGGCCCAACTCGTCGCCAAACTCCGACCGCGCCGCTACGCGCCCGGCCTCAGCTGGGACTGACGACGACAGAGGGGCCCCTCGCGCCGAGCGCGAGGGGCCTTTTCCACGCCCTGAACCTGCCAGACCAGCCCCGTTCCATGGCATGGAAGCCCGCCCGACCAGCCCCGCAAACCCCCAGCTCACCAACGTGACCGCCATCTCCAGCCCCTCCCTGGGGCGCCCCCCGAACACTGTGTAAACTAGTGCCGGTTCCAAGGTCTAGGCCTCTGGAACGCCAATCAAGGGGCTTTGGCGCAGTTGGTAGCGCGTTTCCATGGCATGGAAAAGGTCAGGGGTTCGAATCCCCTAAGCTCCACAGACGGAGAACACGAGCGGCCATCGACACGATGGCCGCTCGTTCGTTTCTGGTGTGTCGCTCTGGGACGCCCACTAGCGTCATCTCAATCCGGTCGATCCGGAGCGATCGTCTCAGTCGCTCGGGCAGTGCGGGTGTCCTCGCAGGTGAGCCGACCAGCATTCTCGGACCCGATCATCGTCCGGGGTCCAGGGCTCGACGAATGCAAGCATGATGCCGGCCGCGAACTCCGGGGTGCCCAGGAGTTCGCGGCCGGCATCCCCTAGCGGTAACGGTAGGCGTGAATGATCTCCTGGGTGACGCTGTTGCCCTTGCCGTCGTCGGCGGTGACCCGCAGCGAGACGTATCCCGCGCCCTTCGGGTGGAACACGGCGGCGCTGAGGTCGCAGACCGCGACCGCCTTCCAGGTCTCGCCGTCGTCGAAGGACACCTCGAGTTCGAGGTCGACGTCCTCGACCGGTCCGTTCTGGGTCTCCACCCGCAGGTCGATCGCGGTCCGGCGGTCGTCTGCGGCGTTGGCCTCGTCGAGTCCTTCCGGGGTGAACTTGACGGCCATCAACGGCAGTGCGGTGACGTCCTCGGTGTGCGCCGAGGCGAATTCCCAAGTCGCTCGTACCTCTGTGGACAGTTCGGCGTAGGTGCCTCGGTCGGCCTCGGTCTCGAGGCGGAAGTCGGCCGCCTCGGCGGGGACGTCGAAGAACCCTCCGCCCTCGTCCTCGGTCTCCCCGACGAGCTCGCCGTCCGCGTACAGAGCGGTGCGGGAAGCGTCCGTTACCGACCTACCCCAGCGTCCGGGGTGCGCATCGGCGAAGAGCGGCACGTTCACGCCGATCTGGTCTTCGAACCGCTCGGCGAAGGCCAGATCCCGGTCCGCGGGCAGGCCGGGGCCGATCACCGCCGCATCCCAAGCCTCCGCGTAGGTCTGACCGGCCTCGTAATCCGACCAGGAGCCCAGAACGAAGTACTGGGGCCATGCTTCCCCCTCGGGCACATCGAGTTTGGCCTCGAAGTAGTCCGACCGCCACTGCCCCTCGGGCAGGACGGACAAGAACTCGGTCCGGTTCACGGGGCCTGATGCGAGCGGCATCGTCGCATAGAGGTTCCAGCCGCCGGGCAGCGACACGATCCAGCTCTTGAGCCGGATCTCGTCGGCGACCGTGTTCTCGCGGTACTCGGCCTCGACCCGGGCCATGTCCTCGTCGGCGAAATGGCGTTCGAGACCGGCGGGCATCTGGCCGTGTTCGAGGATCACCGGCTGGTACATGACCGGGCTGTCGCTGAAATCGCCTGCGGCGTCGGGGATCCCCCAGGCGCCGTCGATCGCGATCGTCAGCTCGTCCTCCGGCACGGCTTCGCCGATACCGCCCATGTAGAAGTGATCGAGCGAGCCGAGCGTGACGCCCATGCCGGCCACACCGTCGGCCCAGGTGCGCGCGTACTGCTCCGAGACGCTGACGGGCACGACGTCGTCATTGTCGAAGCCGATGTCGAGCTGCCCGGCCTCCCTGGCGTCCAAGGAGACGGCCGTGTCGTCGGTGATCTCCAGCAGCGGCTGGATCATGTGCGCGCCGCCTTCGCCGAACCTGAAGGTGGCGTCGACGTGGTAGTTCCCGGGCGGCACACGCAGGGTCGCCGGTGCGCCGTCCTCGAACGCGAAGCGCTCGACGACGCCGGTGTTCAGGTCGAGCAGCGCGCCGCTGCCGAAATCAACGGCCTCGCCCTCCCTGCCGAACGCCTCGACCGTGAGGTCGTACCGTTCCGGTTCCTTATCGACCGCAACAGGAGTGGTCACCTCGGCGCCGTCGCCGGTGGCGGTCAGGTAGGCGCTGTAGCGGCCGTCAGACGCCTCCACTGTGGTGTCCACGGTCAGCCCGACCGCAGCTTCGCCTCCCGGCGGAACGGTCACGCTGGTGCGGTCCAGGGAGAACAGGCCCTCTGGCGCGGCGGATCCGTCGGGGCCGCGAACGTTCAGGCCCAATGCCAGGGTGACGGCCGCATCCCCGGTGTTGTGGTAGGTCACCGTCTCGGTGGCTGGCGCGTCGTCCTCGTGCGGCCACTCCATGAGGCCGAAGGACACGCTCGCGGGGGACGTGTGGACCCGCTGGTCGAGCGCTTGCGCGGCGTCGACCCGTCCGGCCCCCTGCTCGAACGCACTGTAGGCGTCGTTCGGTGCCGCAGAGGCCATGAGCGCGGCCTTGATCTGCTCGCCTGTCCAATCAGGATGCTGCTGGAGCAGGAGCGCGGCGGCCCCGGCCACGTGCGGCGCGGCCATCGAAGTTCCCGACATGGAGGCGTAGTGGTCGTCGATCGGCTCGCCCGCCCAGGTGTCGGCGGCGCGGGCGGCGGTGATGTCGACGCCGGGCGCGGTGAGGTCAGGTTTGAGCCCCGAATCCCAGGCCCTTCCGGTGTTGGAGAACTCGGCCAGTTCGTCCTGGCCGTCGACCGCGCCGACGGTAAGGCTCGCGTCAGCGCTGCCGGGCGAACCGACCGGCTCGCCGTTGCCCTCGTTGCCGGCGGCGACCACGAACAACGTGCCGTACTGCGCGCTGAGGTCGTCCAGTGCCTGCTCGATCGGGTCGAGCTCAGGGGTGTCGGGGCCGCTGAGGCTGAGGTTCACGATGTCGGCGCCGCTTTCAGCGGCCCACTGCATCCCCGCGAGGATGGCCGACTCAGGGCACACGTCGTCGACGCACACCTTGCCGATGAGCAGGTCGGCGTCAGGGGCGACGCCCTTGTAGGACACGCCTCCGACCGTGCCGGACCCGCTGATCGTGGAGGCCACGTGGGTGCCGTGCCCGATCGCGTCCCCGGTGTCGCCCGAATCGGTGAAGTCCCTGGCCTCGACGATATTCGACAGGTCGGGATGCGCGGCGTCGACGCCCGAGTCGAGCACCGCGACGGTGACGCCCGCGCCGGTGAACCCGGCCTCCCATGCCTGCGGTGCGCCGATCTGCGGAACGCTCGCGTCGAGCTGGAGTTCGCGCACACCATCCAGCCACACGCCGGACACCCCTGCCGCGAGGGTGCGGGGCTCGTCGCCGTCGGTGAGCGACTCCCAGGTCTCGGCGGTTTCGGCCTTGGGCACGCTCGCGGTCTCGATGTCGGTGCCCGCCACCGTCTCCGCGGCGATGCCGACGCTGCCGCCGGTGAACAGCAAGGGCACTGCGTCGGTGTGCGCATCGTCGTAGCCGATCGCGAACAGTCCGGCCACGTCGAACAGGCGGCGGTCCAGCAGTCCCTCATCGATGAGGGGCTGGGCGTCGCTCGGGATCACGTACAGGTGGCCCTCATGGGAGAGGGTGTGGAAATCGAGGTCGCCGCGGCCCTCTCCCGGCGTGATCCGGGGCTCGGACCGGGGATTCGCCGGGTCGAAGACGACGCGGTCGCCGGTGATGAGGGTGACCGCGGCGTCCGATTCCGGTTGGGGGCCTTCGGTGGCGAAGGCTCCGGCCTCGGTTGCGGGGGGCTCGGCCGCGGCCGGTTGCGCCACCCCGCCCGCGGCGACGACTGCCAGGAGCACCGCCATCGCGTGAACCGTGGGTCTCGATCTGCTCTTGCGCTCGGTGATCGGCGCGGACATGCGCGCTCCCATCCTGTAGCTGGAACGATGCGCACCCGTGAACAGGTACGTCGTTCATACGCCATCCGCACCATCCCCGTTGGCACGTCTGCGCGCCTACAGTGCCCAGGCATTTCGCCGGTGTTCTGGGGTGCTGGGGCGGGGTCAGCATCTGCGGTGGGGCGGGCGGGTAAGTCGGGAGCTGGTTTGCGTGGCTGTTGAGCTGGGGTGTCGGGTTCAGTAGGCCGTTGCATGCTCCGCCCAACCGGATACGAAGAGAGCGGTCATCATTTCGATGACCGCTTTCTGCTGTTCCAAGGGTGTGCCGGCTCCCTGACGCGGGTTCGCGGGTCGAAGACGGTGTCGGCGAACGGCAGGTGCCGGTGCACGTCCGCCGATTCGTGGCAGTGCGGGTCCAGTGCGTCAGGGGCCCTTAGGGATCCACGGTCATGCGAGACGCGGGGTCGCCCGATCTGCGAGCCGGCGCGGCGTGGTCACCGTCTGGTCCATTGCTGGTTGGCCTGTCCGGCGCCGCAGGTCCACAGAGTGACCTTCGTGCCGTTCCCGGTGCCCCAGCCCGAGGCGTCCAGGCACAGGCCGGACTGCACTCCGGTGATGGTGCCGTCGGCGTTGACGTTCCACTGCTGGTTGGCTTGCCCGTTGCAGTCCCAGATCACCACCGCGGTGCCGTTGCCGGTGCCCTGACCGTAGGCGTCCAGGCACTTGCCTCCGTAGACCACCAACTGCTTGCCGGCGGTGTAGGTCCACTGCTGGTTGGCGCCGCCCCAGCAGTCCCATAGCTGCACGTCGGCGCCATTGGCGGTGGCGACTCCGGTGACCTCGAAGCAGCGACCGGATTGGGCGCCAACGATCTCGGTGCTGTCCGCTGTGCCGATGCTGCCGGGTACCGATTGCAAGGCGGAGTACCAGACCGCGGCCATCTTGTCGTATCCGGCGGCGGTCGGGTGGACGCCGTCGTCCAGGTCGGCGGCGGTCAGGGCGCTGTGCATGTCGACCAGGTGCACGTTCTTGCCGGCGTTCACGTTGCTCTGCACGATGCCGGGGATCGCCGCGTTGAACCTGTTCACCGCCGCGTCCCCCTCGCTCCACCCGAGCGGAGTGATCTGCGCGACGAACACCTCGGCGTTCGGCGCCGTCGTGGTGATGCGGTCGATCAGTGCGGACAGCCGGTTCGGGGCGCCGGAGACGTCGTGGTTCTGCAGGATGTCATTGGTGCCGATGTGCAGCAGCACGGTCTGCGGCCGGTAGGTGTTCAGCCAGCCGACGATGTTCGCGTCGATCTGGTCGATCCGCCAGCCGGGGTGGCCTTCGTGATCGTGGTCGCCGAGACCTGCCGGCCCGTTGAACTGCGACCCGACGAAGTCCGCGGTGTACCCGCCGTTGACGAGGTGCTGCCACAGGCCGATCCGGTATCCGCCCGGCGTGGCCGTGCCCTCGGTGATGGAGTCGCCCAGCGGCATGACCCGAACCCCGCCGTTCGACTCCGCGCTGGCGGTGTCCATCGGCGTCATCATCAGGCCCGCCATGAGACCGAGCGCCACGATCGGTCCGAGCCACCTTGCTCTTGTTCGCATCTCTTGCTCCTTGAATTCGTAAGATCGGTTCCGATCCAGATGGCCGCGGATTTGGGCGGGCTCGGTCTCGCACCGAGCCCGCCCGCCGCCTCGGGAACACCCGGGCCGGACCTGTGTCGTTCCTCTAGCGCTGCAGGGTCAGCAGACCCGGCCGGTAAGGCAGGCGGCCGTAGTCCATGCCGTCAGAGCTGGGGTCGCGTCCCTGGTAGAGGAACTGCAGGTTGGAGGGGTCAATGGTCTTGGTCTGGTCGGGGTTGTTGCGAACCAGATCGCCGTGGCTGATGTCGGCGGTCCAGGTGACACCAGTGTTGGCCCTGCCGGCGAACGGGCTGCTCTGGGTGTTCGCGCCGGCCTGGGGTGTCCATTCGCCGTCGAGGCTGGTGGCCGTAAACGAGCGGAAGAAGCGACCGTTCGACCCCATGGCCTCGACGATCATGAGGTACTGGTTCTGCCCCTGGACCTTGTAGACCTCGACCGCTTCGAAGAGGTTCTCCCTCGTGTCGGTCATGATCCTGGTGTAGTTCGAGCCGAAGCTGCTCGGGAAGTTCCCGAGGGGCATGCTGGACCGGTAGATGTTGCCTTCGTCGTCGGCGAAGAACATGTACATGTTCTTGTCGTCAGCGATGAGGGTCTGGTCGATGGGGGCCCCGACGGGAAGGGTCGCTGTGAAGAGCTCCTGGTGCGGGCCCCAGCTGTTGGGGTTGGTGGGGTCGCTCGACGTGCGGTAGGAGAAGCTGTACGGCCAGCCCCACTGGTAGGCGAGCACCCAGGTGTTCTTCGGGGCGAGGTAGAGCAGCGTCGGCGCGATGGCACCGAAGGGCACCCTGGTCTGGGTGGCGTTGGCCATGTCGGACCAGTTCGTGAACGGGCTGAAGACCGTCGAGCCCCAGGCGCCGTTGGGAGGCGCTACCGAGTTGTGCGTGGTCGCGTAGACGAGGTACTGGCCGTTGTGGCGGACGACGGTGAAGTCCTTGAGCGAGACCTCCCCGTTCTGCGGTTGTGCCAGCGGGCCGGTCGATGTCCAGTTGTACGTCGCCGGAAGGCCGGTGCCGCTGTCGACGCGGACGAGTTGCCATTGCTGGTTGGCCCCGCCCCAGTCGCTGTACTGGACGACGATGGCGCCGTCGTTGGTGGCGGCGTTTTGGACTTCGACTGCTTTGTTGCTGTTGCGGTTGATGAGGCGGACGTAGCCGCTGCCGGAGTCGGCGAGTCGGAACTGCTGGTTGGCGCCGTTGTGGTCGGTCCACTGGTGGATGGCGGCATGGTCAGCGGTCGACCAGCTGGACACGTCGAGGACTTTGCCCGAGTGTCGGGCCTTGATGCGGAAGTAGCCGCCGCCGGCGTCGATGAACTGGAACTGCTGGTTGGCGGCGTTGGTGCGGGTCCATTGGTGGAGCTGGGCTCCGTCGGCGGTGGAGACGCCGCTGACGTCCAGGGCCTTGCCGCTGGCGCGGTTGACTAGGACGTACCAGGCGGTGGGGTCGGTCGTCTGCTGGGCTTGGGCTGCGGTGAACGGGTTGAGGGCGGCTGCGGCGGCGGCTCCGGCGAGCACGCCGGCTCCGCCGAGGAGCATTCGCCTGCGGCTTTTGGGGGTTTCCATCCAGGCCATGGTGGCCTCCTTGTCGAGGTTCGTCGGGTCGTGGAGTTGCGGGTCTTGTTGTTACGGGCGGGACGGGTGGTCAGTCGGCGGTGTTCGCTGCGGGTGCGGGCACGCCTCGGGACGGGGTCGGGTGGTCGGGTGCGGCCGGGGTCATCGGATGCTCCTTAGCGGGGGTAGGCACGAGGCATGCCTGTTATCGCTCACATGCCGCAGCTTGGACCGAAACATCTGATGAATTTTCCGGCGATTCGAACTATAGAGAGATCTCGATGTGTAGTCAACGGCTCGGCGAAGGTTTGTTGGTGCACCTGGCGTTAGGCTGCCGCGCCGAGCCCCGACCTCACGGTCGCTTCCCGGAGCCTGCGGGCATCGAGGGCGGGCAGATCGGGGACCGCCCACCGCCGACGGCGTCGTCCTCGGCGCCAATGCGACCGACTCGGAACAGCTGCCGCAGCGAGCCCTGACCGAACCGGAAGCCCGCCAGTGGCCGCGTGAAGGAAACACATGATCGATGGGCCGCACTGAGGGACGCGAACAGCGTTTCGGCCTCGGCAGCCCAGGGCCCAGTGGCTTCCGTTCGATGACCCGGGTCCGGCGTTGCGACCTCGAGCACTTTGGAGCGAGGTGTTCACCGGATATTAAGCAGCCCATGGCATTTGGGCAACGTGCTGCTCGCTTTGAGCGGGTTCACTCCTCAGACACGGAAGGCGGCTGATCGCCGTCGCTGTGATGGCTTTGTTCGAAAGCGCAAAAGCCGCACACCGCAGATCGCAGCGCAAAATCCTCTGACCAGCGGACACACTCGACGGTTGCCTGTCATGTTACAAATCACTCTCCTTGCGACACAACGAGAATCGGACCTAGAGTTGTCGATGAGGGACTGACATCCGGCAGTCGAGGCACGCCGCGGCTCCTGCAGCGCGGCGCATTCCCGAAGGAGCACCTGTGAGCGAGACCCCTCAAAGCGACGCAGGCAACGCTGGCGCCGACAAAGCGGAGGCGTTCGACCTCGCCGACTTCATGAGCGATTTCGAAAAGCAGATGGCGGCGCTGCGTCAGCGGGCGCAACCGGCGCGAGGCCTCATCGACGCCACGAGCGTCCGCCTCGTTTCCGACGGCGGCGAGGTCGCCGTGACCGTGACGATCTCCGGCAAGCTCGTCGACGTCGAGTTCCTGCCGGCCGCAGCGTCGGTCGCCCCCGTCGACCTCGCCGCACTGGTCGTCGACACGTACGACCGGGCCGCGACCGCGGCCCGCGAGCGCACCCACGACATTGTGGAGGGCTTCGTCGACCACAACGCGCAGGCCCGCAACCTCGCACGCCGCCTCATGGACCAGGCAGCCGCGGAACGGGCACGACGGCAGAGCGAGGAATCGTAGGACCCGCCCGGCCCGTGTAGGACCGAACGAGGACGGGACCTGTCACCGTTCCGAGGCAGAATCAGGCCATGTCCGATACGACTGGCCGCGCGCTCCTGCTCCTCAATCTGCTGCAGTCGCATCGGCACTGGTCCGCACCCGAACTGGCCCAACGCCTCGGCGTCACGGTTCGGACCGTGCGAAGGGACATGGAGCGGCTGCGCGACCTGGGGTACCGGATCGACTCCACCGCGGGCGTGCACGGCGGCTACCGTCTCGCGGCGGGAGCATCGCTGCCGCCGCTGCTCCTGTCCGACGAGGAGGCGGTCGCGATCGCGATCGGTCTGCGCCTGGTGGCGGCGGGCCGGATGCGCCGCGGCGCCGAATTCGCGCTGTCGGTCCTCGCCAAGCTCGAGCAGGTGCTCCCGGTGCGGCTGCGCCGCAGAGTGAGCGCCCTGGCCCCGGCGCTCCAGCACGCGCCCGGGAGTAGCGGGGTCTCATCGGAAGTGCTCACCGATCTGGCGCTGGCATGCCGCGATCGCGAGCGGGTGCGGCTCGGCTACACGCCCGCCGGAGGCGAGCGGCAGGAGCGCCGCGTCGAGCCCCACTCGCTCGTCCCGGTCGGCGGGGACTGGTACCTCGTGTGCTGGGACCTCGGCCGCGCCGACTGGCGGACCTTCCGCGTCGACCGCGTGCGGGACGTCGAGCCGCTGCGCGTCGCGTTCGCACCGCGCGCTCTGGCACCCGAGCGAGTGGAGGCGCTGGTCACCGTCGCGCGGACCTGGGTGCCCCGCACACCGGACGCGACCGCGGTCCTCGACATGCCGATCGGGGCGTTCAAGGCCGCCCTCGGCGAGTGGGCGCAAGGCGCGGAGGCCGATGGCTCGGAGCGGACGCGCTGGCCGGTGGGCGGTGCGAGCGTGCGCGACATCGCCTACGGCCTGTCGTGGCTGCCGGCGGGGACCCCGTATCGGGTGGAACTCGCCGACGCCGACCGGGAGGAGATGCGGGAGATGCTGCAGCACATGCTCACGGCGCTGGACCGGTGACCTCGCGAGGCCGCCGGTCCAGCGCCGGCGACGGGCGCTAGCCGGCCTTCCTGGGGTCGGTGAGTCCGGTCAGGGCCTCGTCCAGGCTGGAGTGGAGGTACTCGAGCTCGGGCGTGGTGAAGCTGGTCCAGTCCTCGGCCCCGTCAGCCTGCCACGCTCCCGCCGCCTCGTCCGATTCCGGAGTCTGCGACCAGTCCTGGACGGCGTCCGGGTCGTGCCGACACACCCACCAGAGGTTCGCCGCCGGGTCCTGGAACCGCGCGAGGGTGTCACCGAAGAAGTCGGTCGGACGCGTGAGGGTCCTCCCGCCGAGTTTCTCTGCGCGCGCGAGCACCGCGTCCACGTCGTCGACGTAGACGCGGACGAGCGCAGGCGTGAACGGCCAGTGCGGTTTGCGGTCGGCGACGGTGAGCAGTGAATCGCCGATGCGCAGCTCGGCGTGCAGGATGAGGCCGTCGGTGTCGAGCGTGCGGGCTTCGGGGACGTCTTCGGCCTCGAAGACTTCGGTGAGGAAGTCGATCAAGGCGGCGGCGCCGTCGGCCAGGATGAACGGGTTCACGGTGTTCGAGCCGGCCGGGACGGGAGGCGATGCGGTCATGACGGGTCCTTTCAACGGTGTCTGACACCCCCATGATCAGCGTGAACCAGGTCGGTTTCCGTCCTCATTCACGGTCGTGCGGCTGGGGATTTGCGAGCGCCGAGACCCCGGATGCTCAGCTCATCGACTTCAGGGGCACGCGCAGCGCGACCCTCCAGCCTCCTGCGTTCGTCGGCCCCGCCTCGAAGGCGCCTCCCAGCAGTTCCGCGCGCTGCTTGAGGCCGATCAACCCGTGCTTCGCGCTCGGCAGCGGCACCACCGGCCGTTTCGGCGCCGTGTTGACCACCTCGGCCAGTACGTCGCCGTCGTCCTGGGTGAGCTGGACGCGGACCGCGGCGCCGGGGGCGTGCTTGCGGGCGTTCGTCAGCGCTTCCTGCACGGTCCGGTAGATCGCCCGCTGCACCGGCGGGGTGAGCTCCGGCAGCGGCCCCTGCTCCAGCTCCGCCCCCATGCCGGTATTGCCGACCAGTTCGCCCAGCTGGTCGAGCGTGGGCTGCGGGGCGAGGCCGTTGCCCGCGCCCCCGCCGGCGCGCAGCACGCTCACCATGTACCGCAACTCATCCAGCGTGCGCGCCGCCAGCGTCCGGATCGTGTCGGCGGCGTCCTTCACGGTCGCGTCCTCGGTGCTGACCTGCAGTGCTCCGGCCCGCACCGCGATCAGGCTCACCTGGTGCGACACGACGTCGTGCATCTCCCGGGCCAGGTGGGCGCGCTCCTGCGACAGCACCTTCTGCGTCGCCAGCGCCTGCTCGTGCTCGCGGACCTCGTCGATCTCCTCCAGGCGCCGTGACAGCTCCTGCTTGGTCTGCAGCAGCTGCCCCAGGAACACCGCCGCGCCCGCGGGAGCCAGCGAGTACACGCCCCACACCGGCCACGCCGATTCGGCCAGGATGTCGCCGCCGCCCCACCACGGGGCGATCGTCAGTCCCGCGTACACCAGGGCGCATGCGCTCAGCAGCCACCGGTTCCGCGTCGAGCATGCGACCGTGAACAGCGCGATCAGCGACGCGGCCGACTGGCCCATGAGCAGCGGCATCGGCAGTGTGGCGATGAAGACCGCCAGCGGGAACCGGCGGCGCACCGCCAGCGCGAGCACCCCGGCAGCGAGGACGGCGTCGTCCCACCAGTTCCCGGGAATGCGGTTGAACCACAGGTCGGCTCCGGCCACGGCGATGAGGGCGGCGTCGAGGAGGACGGCGGGCCAGCGTGAGCCCGAGTGCCACCAGGCCGTCAGGCGGGCCGGGGCCGAGGTCACCGCTGCCCGCCTTCGTCGAGCAGGCCCGCGCGTTCGGCCAGGAGCGCGGCCTGGACCCGGTTGGCGACCTGGAGTTTGGCGAGGATCGCCGAGACGTGGTCTTTGACGGTGCCGACGCCGAGGTAGAGGCGGGCAGCGATGTCCGCATTGGACAGTCCGTCGGCGAGGTGCACGAGGACGGCCCGCTCCCGGTCGGTCAAGCTGTCGACGAGGCCGGTGTCGGCGGGCCGGCTGCGGGCCGCCGCGAGGTAGCCGTCGACGACGGTGGAGGTGACCTTGGGGGAGAGCACCACGCCGCGGGCGGCGAGGGTGCGCACCTGCAGGGCCAGGTGATCGGGGGCGGTGTCCTTGAGCAGGAACCCCGCCGCGCCCCGGTGGAGGGCGGCGGCCACGTACTCGTCGTTGTCGAAGGTGGTGAGCATGGCGACCACGGGCGGCGAAGGCTTCGCGAGCATGCGGTCGAGCACGGTCAGACCGTCCACATCAGGCATGCGGATGTCGAGCAGCACGATGTCGGGGTGCAGGCGTTCGGCCTCGCCCACCGCACGGGCGCCGGTGACGGCGCCGACGACCTCGATGTCCGGTGCGGCGCTGAGGATGAGCTCGATGCCGCTGCGGATCAGCGCCTCGTCGTCGACGATCAGTACCCGGATCACGGCAGCTCCTCGCTTGTCGGTTCCACGGATCGATTCGTAGCACGGCCGGACCTCGCCGCGCTTCCATCGCGGCCGTTCCGCGGCGATTTCCGCCGGTCGGCGGGGGTCCTCCGGTCTGTCGGCGGGCGAGGAGGCCCCGTCAGGAGGGAGCGGTTCCCGCCGTCTGCGGCGGCGCGGCGGCCCTTCGCCGGATGGGAAGCGCGCCCGCACGGCCGCAAGCTGAGTCCATGACTGACACCGACACCGTGCAGAGCGAGCGGACGCTGCGGCTGGTCCGCACCGACCGCGAGACCCCGCCTGAACCGAAACCGCAGCGAAGCGGCGCACTCGGCCGTGTGCTCGGGCTCGACCTGGCCCGCGCGCTGGCGATCTTCGGCATGTTCTACGCGCATGTGGGACCGATGCAGGAGTTCACGAATCCCGTGGTCGACACGGTCATGCAGATCCCGCACGGCCGTTCGTCGGCCCTGTTCGCGATCCTGGCCGGCCTGTCGCTGGTCCTGCTCGCGGGCGGCCGCCGACCGCGGCCCGCGCTCGAACGCCGGCAGCGGATCGTGAAGATCGCCATCCGGGCGGTCCTGCTGATCGCCCTCGGCACGGCGCTGGCCCTCTGGTTGCACACCGACATCGTCATTCTGGCGTTCTACGGCCTGTTCTTCCTCCTCGCGCTGCCGTTCGTGCGGTGCGGGGTCAAGACGCTGGCGGTCCTCTCGGCCGCGTTCGCACTCGTCGGCTCCGTGGTCTTCTACTGGATCTCCATGGCGCAGCCGGCCTTCGTGACCGCGCTCAACGCGCACGACCCGGTCACCCGCATGGGCGCCGACGGCCTCGGCCGACTGCTGTTCACCGGCCTCTACCCGGCCGTCCCCTGGATGGCCTACCTCTTCGCGGGCATGGCGATCGCCAAGCTCGACCTCGCCGCCAAGGCGGTGCGCATCGGCATGGCCTCGGTCGGCGCCGGACTGGCGCTGGTCGGCTACGGGCTCTCCTGGGTGCTGCAGCAGGTCCTGTTCGCCGGAGGCGGCATGGGCGGCGGCTCCATGAGCGGCGGTCCCGGCTCCTCCGGTTCGGGCTCGGCGTCGTCTTCGACGGGCTCGTCCGGCACGTGGTCGGACTCGATGAGCGGGTTCGATCCGTGGTCCCCGGACATGCTGCAGTTCCTGCTCTCGGCCTCGCCGCACTCGGGCACCGCGTTCGAGCTGCTGGGCAACATCGGCATAGCGATGCTGGTCATCGTCGGATCGGTCGCGCTGCTGGACCGCTCGGCGCTGGCCCGCAAGCTCCTGACGCCGATCACGGCGGCCGGCGCGATGTCCCTGACCTTGTACGTCGCCCACCTGTGGGCACTCAACCACGTCCCGTCGAACAGCGACGGCGGCGCGGTCACCGCGGCACTGGCGGTGTGGGGCTGGTTCTGCCTGGCGGGCGTCGCGTTCGCCTTCGTGTGGTCCCGGTTCTTCAAGCGCGGACCGCTCGAATACCTCATGCACTGGGCGACCAGCCCCGCCAAGCTGATCCGCTGACCGGACACGGCACGCAAGGAGGGCCGCCGGGCCGGGGCCACCGCCCCGGCCCGGCGGCCCCCCACCATTTCGCAGGGAGTACCGACATGACCGAGGGAACCGCGGCCGCCGTGCCGGGGCCACCGCCCCGGCCCGGCGGCCCCCCACCATTTCGCAGGGAGTACCGACATGACCGAGGCAACCGCTCACGCCGTCACGCTCGCGCGTGCGGACGACACCGACCTCCCGGCCTTCCGGAAGGAGCTGCAGCGGGCGTTCACCGAAGCGGCCGCCGCGTACGGCATCGGCGGCGAGGAGGTCCCGATCCCTCCCGATGAGGACGTCCGGGCCTCATGCCGCGCGCCCGGAGCCGCCGTGCACCACGTGCTGCTCGAGGGGGCGAGGATCGGCGGCGCGGTGGTGAGGATCGACGACCGGACGCACCGCAACTCGCTGGATTTCTTCTACATCGCCCCCGAGCACCACGGCCGCGGCATCGGCCTCGCGGCGTGGAAGGCGATCGAAGCGGCGTACCCGCAGACCGAGGTGTGGGAGACCGGGACGCCCTCGTTCGAGCAGCGCAACATCCACTTCTACGTCAACAAGTGCGGGTTCCGCATCGTCGAGTTCTTCAATGCGCACCATCCCGACCCCCACGACCCGCACGGCGGGGAAGCGGACGACGACCACGGCGAGGGCCCGGAGGGGTTCTTCAGGTTCGAGAAGGCCATGCGGCCCTGAGACGGTGGTCGGCCGGGCCCGTGCGGCCGCCCCCGCCGATCGGGGCCCCGGTTCCCGCCGATCGGCGAGTCTGAAACCGCGACCTGCCGGGTGGTTCGCGCCGTCCCTTCGCCACAGAGTGGAGACATGACACATTCGCAACCGCCGCAAGAGAAAGCGGCCCCGCAGGAGCACGCACCGCCCTCGCTTCGAACTCCGGGCGAACCCGATGATCCCGCCCTGACCGCTCCCCCTTCGAAGGGCGACGCGTCGATGGGACGCCTGGTCGGGGTGGACCTGGCCCGCGCGCTGGCCGTGTTCGGCATGTACATCGTGCACGTCGGGCCGATGCTCTCGACCACGAGCGGGGTGGGCAGCTGGGTCCGCTACATGGCCGACGGCCACTCGTCGGTCCTGTTCGCCACCCTCGCGGGTTTCTCGCTGATGCTCATCGCCGGGCGCAAGGAGCCCAAGACCGGCCTCGCCGGACGAAAAGCGAAGGCGCGCATCGCGATCCGCGCCGTCGTCCTGCTCGCCTTCGGCACCCTGCTGGCGAAGCTCTACGGCGACGTCATCATCATCGGCTTCTACGGGGTCTACTTCCTCGTCGCCATGATGTTCCTCAAGCTGAGCGCGAAGACGCTGGCGATCACCGCTGCGGCGCTCGCGGTGGCCGGGCCGCAGCTGGCGTTCCTCATGCGCCCGCTGCTGAGCGACTCATTCCAGCAGGCCGTCGACGCGTACGACCCGCTGGAGAAGCTCAGCGGCGTCGGCGTGATCGACCTGCTGTTCACCGGCTTCTACCCGACGGTCCCCTGGATCGCGTTCGTGGTGGCCGGCATGGCCCTGGGACGTGTCGACCTCTCCGCCCCCGCCAACCAGCGCCGCCTCGCCGCCCTCGGCGCCGGGCTCACGGCGGTGGCGTACGGCCTCTCGCTGCTGCTGGCCGGCAAGGGCGCGCTGCGGAGCATGGCCGAGGACGGGTCGTCCTCAGGCTCGTGGTCGGGTTCGGGCTCGGGGTCCTGGTCTGGCTCCTCGAAGCCGCCGATGGACAGCGGGTCGTTCGAGTACCAGCCGTCGGTTCGCGAGCTGTTCGTCGCCGGCCCGCACAGCGGCACCACGTTCGACATCGTCGGCAGCGTCGGCATCGCGATCCTGGTGATCGTGGGCGCGACCTTCCTGATGGACCGCCTGCCGCGCCTGCGCCGCCTGATGACGCCGATCGTCGCGGTGGGCACGATGTCCCTGACGGCCTACGTCGGCCACTTCGCCGTCATGTCCTGGCTCTCCCTGCCCGGCGGCGGTGTCCGCGGTTCCTGGGTCCCGGTGCTCACGCTCATCCTCGGAGCGATCGTGTTCGCCGCCATATGGTCCCGCTTCTTCAAACGCGGGCCGCTCGAGTACCTGCTCAACCTCGCCACCAGGCCGGTGAAGCACCTCAAGTGACGTAGGAGGTCGCACGACCACCGTCCGAAACCGAGGCGGGCGCCGAACCTGTGCGGTTCGGCGCCCGTTGCCGCTTCCCCGCCTGTGCACGGCGACGCGCCCGAAAAACCGGCACACGGGCGCACCCGCGGTACATCATCGAGGTCCGCCCGGGTACCCGGTGCGCCGACAGGAGGTGCCGCGGCATGACTGAAGCCGAGACGTTCGACGCGGTGGTCGTCGGGGCGGGGCCGAACGGGCTGGTCGCCGCGAACCTGCTCGCGGAGGCGGGCTGGGAGGTGCTCGTCCTGGAGGCCGCCCCCGACCCGGGCGGCGCCGTGCGCACCACCGAGATCGCCCCCGGGTTCCGCGCGGACCGGTGCAGCGCGTTCTACCCGCTCGCCGGGGTCTCCCCCGTCATGCGCGGACTCGACCTCGAACGGCACGGGCTGCGCTGGCGGCGCGCCCCGGACGTGCTCGCCCACGTGATGCGGGACGGCCGCGCGGCCGTCCTCTCGCAGGACCTCGACCGCACGGCCCGTTCGCTCGACGCGTTCGCCCCCGGTGACGGGGACGCGTGGCGGGCCGAGTTCGATCGCTGGCGCCGGGTCCGCGAGCCCTTGATCGACGCGATGCTGCGCCCGTTCCCGCCCGTCCGCGCGGGCTCCCGCCTGTTGCGGGAGCTCGGCGCCGGCGGCGCGCTCCGCTTCGCCCGCGACCTGATGCTGCCCGCCCGCAGGTTCGGAGAGGAGCGCTTCAGCGGCGAAGGGGCCCGGCTCCTCGTCGCAGGCAACGCCATGCACAGCGGCCTCGGCCCGGACCAGGCCGGCAGCGGCCTGTTCGGGTGGCTGCTCTCAATGGTCGGCCAGGACGTCGGCTTCCCGGTGCCCGAAGGCGGCGCGGGCAGCCTCACGGCGGCCCTGGTCGCCCGGCTCGCCTCGCTCGGCGGCCGCATCGACTGCAATCGGCCGGCCGCGAAGATCCTGCACGCCAGGGGTGTCGCCGTCGGCGTCCGTGACGGCGAAGGCGGCCTCATCCGGGCCCGGCGGGCCGTGCTCGCCGATGTCACCGCCCCGCACCTGTACCTCGACCTCGTGGGCGGCGAGCACCTCCCGGCGCGGCTCTCGGCCGACCTCAAGGCGTTCGAATGGGACCCCGCGACGGTCAAGGTCGACTGGGCGCTGGACGGGCCCGTGCCGTGGACCGCCGAGGCGGCCTCGCGCGCCGGCACCGTCCACCTCGGCGCGGACCTCGGCGGGCTCTCCTCGATGAGCGCCGACCTCGCCTCGGGCCGCGATCCGCGCGAGCCGTTCCTGCTCATGGGCCAGATGACGACCACCGACCCGACGCGCTCCCCGGCCGGGACCGAGACCCTGTGGGCGTACACCCGGCTGCCCCGCGGGGGCGACTGGAGCGCCGACCGCGTGCGCCGGGCCGTCGACCGCATCGAAGCGGCCGTCGAACAGCATGCGCCCGGATTCGGCGACCGGGTCACCGCGCGCCTGGTCAGCGGGCCGCGGGAGCTGGAAGGTCTCGACCGCAACCTCGTCGAAGGCGCCATCAACGGCGGCGCCGCGGCCGTTCACCAGCAGCTCTTCTTCCGGCCCGTGCCCGGTCTCGCCCGGGCCGACACGGTTCTGGACCGGCTCTTCCTCGCCAGTGCCTCCGCCCATCCCGGCGGGGCGGTCCACGGCGCGGCGGGCGCGAACGCCGCCCGCGCGGCGCTGGCCCGCAACGGCCTGGCGGGCGGGGGCTACCGCGCCGCCGTCGCGGGCGCGCACCGCCTGCTCTACCGCGAGGATTGACCGGTCGCGCCCGTGACCGGTGTTTCACGGCCTGCTGCGGCGGGTACCTGCTGAAGCGCGCGGCCGCGACCTCCGCGCCGGATGAAGGCGGTGCACCATGGGGCGGAAGACGGATGTCGACGCGATGCGGCGGGGTGTGACCGCCCGCGTCTCGGCCCCGCCGGAGGCCGTCTACGCGGTGCTCGCGGACGGGTGGAACTACGCGTCCTGGGTGGTGGGGGCCTCCAACATCCGCCACGCCGACGAGCAATGGCCCGCGAAGGGCTCCCGCATCCGGCACAGCATCGGGCCTTGGCCGCTGGTCATCAAGGACTCTACGATCGTCGCCGCCGCCGACCCGCCGCGTCTGCTCGTACTGGAGGCCCGCATGTGGCCGTTCGGGAAGGCCCGCGTGCGCTTCGACATCGCCGCGGACGGCGAGGGCGCCAAGATCAGGATGACCGAACTCGTCGTCAAGGGGCCGGTCGCGGCACTCCCCGACCCGGTCCAGGCCAAGCTGCTCGGGCCGCGCAACCGGGAGACCCTGCGGCGGCTGGCGCGACTGGCCGAGGCCAAGGGCCGGTCCTAGGACGCCCCTCGCCGACGGTCAACACCCCTGGCCGATGCACGGCAGCCCGCGGTATTCACGGGCTGGTCATGGTTGGTGAGGGTTCAGACGGTCGGCGACGAAAAGGTGGGAGCGGGGTCGGGGTGGGGTGGCGGGCTCGGGTCCGGTTGAGTCGGGGTTCGAGCCGGCAGCGACGAAAAGGTGGGAGCGAGGTCGGGGTGGGGTGGCGGGCTCGGGTCCGGTTGGGTTGGGGTTCGAGCCGGCAGCGACGAAAAGGTAGGGGCGGGGTGGGGTCGCGTGGCGGGACTCGGGTGGGATTCGCGGGCGGGCGGCGACACTCCCGAGCGCGGGGAGCGGGGGACCGCTTCCCGTTGCGGCGCTGCGGTTCCAAGGCGGAACATGAAGATCTTGTACGCCTGTGGGTGATGACGGTCGGGGGCTGTTCGAGGGATACTTGAGGTACGTACAGGGACAGGAAATTTGTACAGGTGTCGGGGCTGGTGTAAGCAGACTAAGCCAAGCCTCTGGCCGAACCGACAAACCGACTTGTTTCGAGGCGACGACCCCGCAAGCCAGGGGTGGCCCTCCGCTACTGGAGGCGACCGATCTCATCCCCGTGCCATCGCCCGCAGCTGTCCGCGCCCCCGAAGGGCCGTGACTGGGTGGACGATCCTGGTCCGGATCACCCTCACCAGAAGGAAACACCTCACACGGAGGCGTCTTCAACCCCAGCCAGACCCGCCAGCGTGACCGGCACTCCAGGCCGAGCAATGAGGACTCGGACCCGGCACAGTACCGGCACCACGTCCATGGCGACCAGCACCACCAAAGCACCACCCTCGCCCGAACGCGCCCTAGTGCGCGGACGAGCACCACCACCGCCCGAACGCGCCACCGTGCGCGGGCGAGCCGGATCCTGTCCGGGCGCGATAGCGCGCGGGCAACGCCCGGCCGCCAGGACCAAGGTCCCGGGCAAGAGGCACACACCAGGAGGCGACACCACCACCCGCCGCCCACCAGGGCTCCACCAGGGCTCTACCAGGGCAGGACGGCCCGACCATTCCCACAGTCGAGGAAGGCAACAGCACCCTCCCCGGTGGGAACGGCGCGACCAGGTCAAGGCCCTCGTGTCGAAGCGAAGCGAAGCGACGCGACCGACACCGATCGACCACAGCAGCAGCACGAGAGGAGGTGACACGACATGACGAACACGATCCTGCCCATGAACC
>NZ_JAUEMJ010000016.1:0-63017 GCF_030403505.1 Glycomyces tritici
GACGTGTACGTCGCCGTCCAGGACTACCTGGACGAGGACCTCTCGCACGCCCGCCGCGACGTGACCTCCGAGTCGATCTTCGGACCCGAGCACAAGTCCACTGTGGCGGTCACCGCGCGCGCCGACGGCCTCCTCGCGGGGCTCCCGGTCGCGCACGCGGTCTTCCACGCCATGCCCGGCGACGTCGAGTTCACGTACCTCGCCAAGGAAGGCGCGCGCATCCGCGCCGGGCAGGTCCTCGCCCGCGTCTCCGGCCCCACCCGCTCGCTCCTCGCGGCCGAGCGCACCGCGCTGAACCTGCTCTGCCGCATGTGCGGCGTCGCCACCCACACCCGCCGCTTCGCGGACGTGCTGGCCGACTGGCACACCACCGTCCTCGACACCCGCAAGACCACGCCGGGCCTGCGCGCCCTGGAGAAGTACGCGGTGCGCGCCGGCGGCGGCGACAACAAGCGCATGGGCCTGTACGACGTGGCGATGATCAAGGACAACCACAAGGAGGCGGCCGGCTCGATCAGCGAGGCCTTCGCCGCCGTCCGCTCCGCCGAGCCCGAGATCGACATCCAGGTGGAGGTCGAGTCCCTCGACGAGGCGCTCGAAGCGGTCGCGGCCGGGGCCGTGTTCCTCCTGTGCGACAACATGAGCCCCAAGGAGCTCGCCGAGGTCGTGGAGTCGGTGGGCGACCGGGCGGAGCTCGAGGCGACCGGGCGCATCAGCCTCGACAGCGTGGTCGACTACGCCGCCACGGGCGTCGACTACATCTCGGTCGGCGCGCTCACCCACTCCTCGCCCATTCTGGACATCGGACTCGACTTCGAGGAGTAGACCGTGCTGCTGTGCGTCGACATCGGGAACACCAACACGGTGCTCGCCGTGTTCGAGGGCGAGACCCTCAAGCACTCGTGGCGGATCCGCACGGACCCGCACGCGACCGCCGACGAGCTGGGGCTCACCTTCCGGGCCCTCCTCGACGGCGACGGCGTGGACCTGAGCGGCATCGCCCTGTCGTCCACCGTGCCCCAGCAGGGCGCGGAGGTCGCCAAGATGGTGCAGCGGTACTACCCGCACGCGCACCTCGTGCAGATCGCGCCGGGCATCAAGACGGGTGTGCGCCTGAGCATCGACAACCCGCGCGAGGCCGGCCCGGACCGGATCGCGAACACGCACGCGGCGTTCCACCTGTACGGCGGGCCGTGCATCACCGTGGACTTCGGGACCTCGACGAACATCGACGTCATCTCGGCCACGGGCGACTTCCTCGGCGGCGCCTTCGCGCCCGGCATCGAGATCTCGATCGACGCCCTCGCGTCCCGCGCCGCGAACCTGCTCAAGATCCCGCTCGTCAAACCGCGCAGCGTGATCGGCAAGAACACGGTCGAGTGCCTGCAGTCGGGCATGGTCTACGGCACCGCGGCCCAGGTGGACGGCCTCGTCCGCCGCATCACCGAAGAGCTCGGCACCACGCCGACCGCGGTCGTCGCCACGGGCGGCCTCGCGCCGGTCGTGATCGAGCAGTGCGAGACCGTGACCCACTACGAGCCGAACCTGACCCTCCACGGCCTGAGGATGATCTGGGACCGCAACGTTTGACACGGGGCTCAGGACTCGCACCGCTCCGACCGGGCGTCACTGCTGCGGCTGCTCCTCCTGCTGCGGCTGGGGGTCCTGCGTCGCGGCGGGGGCGCCCTTCATGCCGCCCTTGGCACCGCTCATCGGGTAGCCGCCGATGATCTCGGACAGGCTCCTGCCGCCGGTGACCGAGTGCCCGCCCACGGACGTCGGCGGGATCACCTTGTCCTTGTAGATCGGCCTGAGGCCGCCGGTGCCGGGGATGTTGCCGGAGCCGAACGGGCTTCGCAGCGTGTCGTAGATCGTCTTCTGGTTGGCGCTCTGCGTGTGCGGCATCCTGCCGCCGAGCCCTTTGACGTTCTTGCCCGCGTTGATCAGGGCTTCCTGCTGATCGAGCATCTTGTTGTGCTGGGCGATGTTCTTGCCGGCGCTCTTGACGTACCCCTTCATCCCGAAGTTCGTGACCGCCTTGCCGGCGTCGTCGAGCGAGCCGGCGAGCTGGGGGAACCGGCCCGCGAGCTTGGACATGGCGTTGCCGAGCTTGGCGAAGTGCGTCGAGATCTTGGCGATGAGGACCATCGCGTCCGCGATGACTCCCGAGATCATCGCCGCGAACGACCCGCCGAAGGTGAACCACGAGGCGGCCAGGGCCGCGAGCGCGTACATGATGGCACGCGACACGAACTCGCAGATGAGCTCCAGTACCAGTGCGCGGGTGACCGCGGTCCAGATGCCCATGACCTCCATGTACTTCGCGATGCTCCCGGCGGCGGAGCTCCCGGCCCGGATCGCGGCCTCGAAGTCGGTGATCTTGTCCCGGTAGGCGTCGGCGGCGTCGCCGACCCAGTCGGACACCGTGGCCGCGTCGCCGATGAGGTCGGTGGCCGCCTGGTCCAGCGCGGCCTCGATGTTCTTCCAGGTGTCCTTGGTGGCGTTGATCGAGACGGGGTCGCCCGCCAGCACCTCGAGGAAGTCCCGGAGCGGCCCGACGTGTTCGATGAGGAATCCGACGCCGGCCTTCATGAATCCCATGAGAGGGTTCATGACCATGCCGAGGACGTCCAGGGCCATGACCGTGCCGTTGAGGCCCTTCTCCAGGTCGGTCTCGGAGTTCGCGAGGAGCTGGGCGCTGTGGAGGGCCTTCGCACCGGTGAACGTGCCGGCGCCGGGTACGGCCTTGTCGGGGTCGACGATGAGGTCGTTCATTGCTGCTCCGTCTCGCTGGTGAACTCGTTGAACATGGCGGCGACCTCGCCGTCGTTGTCGTGGTACGCCTCGCCGGTCTGCTTGATCCGGTTGGCGAGCTCCTCGGTGCCCTCCTGAGCTTTTCCGATGGCTTCGGTGGCCTTGCCCGCCAGGTCGGCGGCGCCGCCCGCGAACGGCAGGTTGACGATGCCGAAGTCGAGGAGTTCGCCGAAGCCCTTCTGCTGGGCGGCGTCGAAGGCCTGCGCCACCGGGTCGACCACTTTGGACTTGATGCCTGCGGCGTGCGCTTCGAACGCTTCCGCGGAGGGGATGTCGATGCGGTCCTGCACGCGACTACTCCTCGGGGTGACGGTTCGCGCGGGCCTCTTGGACGATCGCGCTGTCCTCGCCGAAGACATCCGAGAGGGCCTGGGTGGAGTTGCTGCCGGCCTGGATCGCGGCCTTGTCGTAGGTCTCTTTGATCATGGCGGCAAGGGTTCTCGGGGTCAGGGTCTGCGCTTTGCTGCTGAGGTGGATCTCCTGGAGCACGCCGCCGAGGCCGACGGTGATGCGCACCTCGCCGTCCGCGGATCTGGCGGTGGCCGTGGCCGCCCCCAGCGCCTCGTCCAGTGAGGACGCCTTCTCGACCATGGTGGCTATGCGGCTCTCGAACTCCCGCATGAATCCTTCTGGATCTTCGAACACGGAGGGCATGCTTCCACGCGCCTTTCTCGAAACGAGCTTGCAACGGCGTGAACGTAACCGCCCATGGTTACAGGTTGGTGCGCCTCGCGGCCCTTCTGGACGAAGCTGCGGGTTCCGGTCCAGGTGGATCTGGACCTATCCCATCGGATTCTTTATAGAACTGCAACGGCCGCACCGAGATCGCGTGCCGGGACCGCCGAGCGGCCCCGGCACCGGACCGGGCCTGGGGCCGTTGTTGGGCGACCCCAGGCGGCTCCGTTCACTCCTCAGGGCGCCCGAGGATCCAGGTGGTCATGCGCTTCCTTGCGTAGTGGACGAGGTGTTCCGGGTTGGCTCTGAGCCAGTGGTGGCGGCTCAGCTCGTAGGCGAGGGCGGTGTACAGCGCCTGGCTGTGGCGTTGCTCGGCGAGCGGTGCGGCGAGGTGCGGTTCGCCGTACAGCGCGCGGATGACGGCTTCGACACCGAGGTGGTCGGGCGGTGGCATGGTGCTCTTACAGGCGTGCCGGAGCTCGGTCATGAACGCGCCCAGGCGGTCGTAGTCGATCGGGCCTGCCCCGAGCCCGGCCCCGGGCCCGAAGCGGTATTCGAGAACGACTGCGACGGCGGCGAGGAGGTGTTCGGCGGCGATGCCGTGGTCCTTCGCCTGGAACTGCTGCCGGAGTTTCGCGGCGGTGTCGATCTTGCCGGTGACGAGGGCGGTGAGGTGGGTGCGGTGGAGCGCGTCGGGTGTCATGCGTCGGTTCCTTCCTCGGCGGAAGTGGCTGGCACCTGCTCGTGCCTCGCCGGGTTGAGCTCCGGCGAATCGAGGGCTTTGCCGAGGAGATCGTCTCGGGCTTCTTTGACGAGGTCGAAGAGTTCGTCCAGTTCGGAAGCGCTCAGCTTCGGATCGGCGAGTTCATCGATGACGGCCCACATGTAGGCGGCCTGCTCGGTGTGCGGGATCTCGGTGAGCAGGACCGATTCGGCGGTGACGGCCCGGATCATGGCCTCGGCGCGCAGCGCCTCGAATGGACGCTCCGGTCGGTAGTGCTTGTCATGCAGGCGTTTGGTGAGTGCGGCGAGGTCGGCCGGGTCGGGTTCGCAGCCGAGTTCTTCGACCACGAACTGGGTGAAGAGTGTCAGCGTGAACAGCAGGTGGCTCATGCGCTGCTCGTCGCCGATGTGCGCGGCGAGGCGGGCGGTCTCGATGGTGTCGCCGGTGAGGCGCGCGGTGGCGTGGGCGCGGAACAGCGCCGCGCTTTCGGTGTGGTTCATGGTCATCCTTCGCATTCGCGTTGGGCTGCTCGCCATATGTCGGCCGCTGCGCGTTTGAGGGTCGCGGCCTGGCCGGGCTGTCGGGCCCAGTCGAGGTGGTCGAGTTCGGTGACGTGGAGTTCTGTTCTCATGGCATCGCCTGCGGTGCCGTCGAAGCCGGTGAGGAACCCCAGGATCGGGGGCAGATGTTCGGGGAAGGTGATCCACAGTCTCGGGATCGCGTACAGCACCCCGAACTGCACGCGCCTCCCGGCGATCTCCGCTTCGCCAACGGGCGTGAGCCCGCCTGGGTCGATCCCGGTGAACGAGCGGACCGGCAGTGGGATCTCCTTCAGCGCCTGCGCGTATCGGGCCCGGACCTGGTGCGGCGCGAGTCGGCCTACGCCCATGCCGCACCACCGGGCGCGTCGGCACGGGCCATCCGCAGTGGGGGCGCTCCAGTGCGGGCGCGCTGCGCTCCGCGCACCGCACCGGCGAAGCGGGCGGTCCGGGCCGCGAGCACCGCGTGCCGGTCGGGCCGCACCGCCTCGGTCAGCCTGGTGCGTTGGTCGGGAGGCGCCGTGTCGGTGTCGCGTGGCTTGGGTCGGTGGCGGAGGAGCCCGGTGATCAGGCGGATCCCGCGTGCGATCCGTCCGATGGTCGGCCCGCATTCGCGTTCGATCGCGGCCGGCGAGCGGTGGGCTGCGGCGAGATCGGCGGACTTGTCGATGAACCGGTCCCAGGCGTCTTCGCGGAGTTTTTCGAACCGGTGCGGGGGCTCTTCGGGAATGCCGGTCGTACGGCGATCGGCCTGGCGGGGCAGGTGAGGTCGGCGCTGCGGACGGGTCTGCGATGGCGAAGATTCATGGAACGGTTCGCGCGCTTCGGGTTCGGACCGGGACCAGGGTTGAGGACGGGGCGACTGCTGCCGATGCGGACGCTCCTCCGAAACCGCCGACTGCCGAGACGGCGGTTCGGGAGGGTCGGTGTCGTCGCGGCGGTTGTCCTCGCGCGCTTCGCGCTCGCGGGTGGTGCGGGTTCGGCGGTCGTAGAGCGCTTCGGCGTGCTTGGCCCACTCGGCTTTCTCGGGTTCCTCTTCGGTTTCCCACCAGGGGATCGGGTCGGGGAGCTCGTCGCGGCGGTGACGTCCGGTGCGGCGGTCGGGGAACCATTCGGGAGAGCCGAAGGGACCCGGGTCGAGGACGTCGTAAGGCCGGTTGTTGTCGATCAGCCAGTCATCGCCTGGCTTGTGGCGCAGATGCATCGGCTCGTAACGGGGGCTGGACGGGTCGGAGTCGGGTGCGTCCAGGTCGCAGAGATCGGGTCGGGTTTGGTACCGGTAGGCGCCCGGGGTCAACGGGTCGGGGGACCCGTCGGCGAGGTAGGGGCGACGGTTCGCCCAGTCGTAGAAGCCGTCCGCGTCGGCGAACAGGCCGGGGTTCTGCGGGTGCGGGAATGCGCGATTGTGGCGCGGGTCGGGTGAGATCGGACCGGCCTTGCCGGGAGTGAACCCGGGGACGAAGTCGGTGGCGGACTCTGATGTGTGGGAGGGATCGGTGGCGGTGTGCTCTGCGATGAGGTCGGGCCCGCTTGCGACACAGCCTTCTGCAAGGTCGTATCCGCTGGAGACGGGGTTCTCCGCCTGATCGGAGCGGTCGGTGAAGCGCCCGGATCGGTCCGCGCGGAATGCGCCTTGCTGGGAGCGGCCAGATGGACCGGAGTCTTGTGGGCGAGCGTCCGAGTCGGTGGCGGGATCTTCGTCGGCGAGAGCGCGGAGGCGCTTGCGCCACTTGAGGGTGAGGTCCGATTCCGGGCCACGGTCGAAGCCGCCGGCCGGGGCTGGACGGGAGTAGATGGTCGAATCGGCGGTCATGCCGGAGGTGGGTTCACCGGTGGGTTCGATGGTGTGGTCGGGATCGAACCGCCGGGAATGGCTGTTTTCAGGTACGCCGGAATAGCGTATCGTCGTAGACGACACAGAAGGCTCGCTTTCTGTTGTTGGCCGCCCGGTGGAATCAGGATTGGTAGTCGGAGACCACCGGGCGGCGTTTATATTCTGGCCTATCAATCAAGGCTGGTGTGATCTGGATGCTTCGTAACAAGCTCCGTTCGAGACGTAAGAACCTGGCCCGCATGAGATTGCGAGTGCCGGTCCTTCGATGATGACTCACCAAAAACTTACGTGTCAACTTACGACACAAAAGCGTCTAGAAGTTTTTGAAAACATAAGGGGGACAAGGGCAAAGCCCTTGTCCCTTGCCGTCTAAACTCTTGATAGCGACTAGGTTGCGCTACTCCACTGCGTCGCGAGCGCTTCGGCTTCGGCAAGATAAATGTCAAGCTGCGCCTGCATCGGCGCGGACTGGGTGACGATCTTGACGATCGTTGAGATTTGCACGCGATACTGGTCCGCAGCGGCAATGTCATCGGCGAGTTCTTCTTCGCCGTAGAGCGCGCGGATCAACGCCTCTACTGCGAGGAAGTTCATTTTCGGAGTCGCATTGCGGTAGTCGTAACGCATCTCGTTCACAAACTCATCGATCTGATCCCGCGTAGGTGCCTCGCCAAGCCGGACCTCGAGCGCTCCAGGACTCGTACCGCTCTGTGACCTCGTAGATCGAGGTCGTGACACCGTCATAGTCCCTGGAAACCCCGACATCGTTCCCGGGCGAACCCCAGGCGATGCGGTGGGTTCGTAGGCTTGGGCCATGCCCTTGCGCCCCCTCGCCTTCTGGATGCTCCGGGTCCTCATGCGACGCGGAGACGCGCGGAGCCGGCGCTCTGAGGACCCTGCGCCCAAGCCGCCGTGGCGGCCCCGCCCGATCCGGACCTGGGTGCTTCTGGTCGTCTTCGCCCTCATCCTGCTTGGCGGCTGGTGGTACTACGACCTCCAGATGGCCGAGATCGAGGCGCTGCGCACGCCCGGAGACGCCCAGGCCGACCTGGAGATCGCGAAGATGCGGCTCGAAACGGTACGCGCGACGCTCACCGTGGCGGCCGGCATCGGCGCCGCCTCCGCGCTCGTGCTGAGCTTCAGACGGCAGCAGCACGACGAGTTCCACAGCACGCAGCAGCGGATTACCGAGCTGCGTATCCAAGCGGTGGAGCAGCTCTCGTCGGACAATAACGCGACCATCCGCATCGGCGGCCTCTACAACCTCGAACGCCTTGGCGAGCAGCACGAGGAGCTGCGGCAGCTCGTCCTAGACGAGATCTGCTCCTATCTGCGCCGTCCATTCGACGCAATGACGAGCCCGCCTGCCGATCCCGAGCGTGAGGTGCGCGCCTTCGCGCAGGAGATCCTGCAACGGCGACTCAAGCGCCGACTCGGCCGCCGGAACTACTGGAGCCACAATCGCCTCAATCTCACCGGAGCCTCACTGCGCCTCGTCGACTTCAGCGGTTGCCGCCTCCGGAACGTCGATTTCACCGGCGCCCGCTTCCGCGGCTCCACGAAGTTTCGGGGCACCTGCTTCGATGGGATGACCTGGTTCACCGGGGTCGTCTTCGAGCAGTCGGTGTCGTTCTCCGATGCGAGATTCGAGGACCAGGTCGATTTCGAGGAGGCCGTATTCAGCGCCGACGCCGACCTCAGCCGCGCGATGTGGTTCGGCACGGCTTGGTTCGCGAAGGCGCGGTTCGTCGAACGCGTGGACTGCTCGCTGGCCGAGTTCCGCAAGCACCTGGAGTTCTCCGGGGTCTCCGTTGGTGGGGAAGCGAACTGCAAGGGAGCGGTGTCCCACGGTTCTGCGGATCTCAGCAGGTCAACTTTCACGGGCGCGGCCGAATTCGGGTTCGCGCGGTTCGTGGGCACGACGACGTTCGAAGAAGTCGTCTTCGGTGGCCGCGTGGATTTCGATTCCGTGGCGTTCGGCAGCTGGACGAGCTTCGCACGGTCCGCCTTCAGGGGCGGAGCCAACTTCGATGGTTCGGTCTTCAACGGGGGCAGCGTGTACCGCGAATCGGCGTGGCACTCGCGAGCGAGCTTCCTCATGGCGCGCTTCAACGCCACCGTCGACTTCGCGGGTTCGGTGTTTCTCGACGACGTCTCACTGAACGGTGCCCTGCTCCGCCGGGTGTTGCACGACCAGTCGCTGCCGGGCCAGTACCGTCCGGTGGAGACCTCGAAGGGCTTCCGGTTCTTGTGGACGGTCAAGCGCGACGGCAGCGAGCCGGTCATTCCTCAACGCAGACCTGTGGACAGGAAGCGGCAGTCCGGCCTCGAAGCAGTTTGAGGCCGCGTGACCTTAGGCGGCCGGGCCGTTCACCGGGCCGTGGGCCAGGTGGACGCTCTTCGCGCCGCCGCGCATGCGGATGCGGCGGGCCAGGGCGACCGCGTGCTTGACGTCGGTGGCCAGGAACAGGACCGTCGGGCCCGAGCCGGAGACGTGCGCGGCGAGGGCGCCTTCTTCGAGGCCGCCGTGCATCAGTGAGGCCAGTTGGGGGCGCAGGCTCACGGCGGCGGCCTCCATGTCGTTGATGAGCAGCCGCGCGAGGTCGTCGGCGCTCGCGCCAGCCTCGAACGCCTTCACCAGGGGGCCCACATCGGAGGAGTATCGGCCGATGCCGTCCTCGCGGAGGCGGTCGACCTCCTTGTAGCACTCCGGGGTCGAGATCTGCGTGTCCGTCGTGGCGACCACCCAGTGCCAGGTGCCCTTGGCGGCCACCGGGGTCAGCTCCTCGCCCCGCCCGGAGCCGATCGCCGTGCCGCCCTTGAGGCAGAACGGCACGTCAGAGCCGAGGCCCGCGGCGAGGCGCTCCAGTTCGGCGTCGCCGATCTCGACCTCCCACAGGCGCGCGCACGCGATGAGCGCTCCGGCCGCGTCCGCCGAGCCGCCGGCGAGGCCGCCGGCGACGGGGATGCGCTTGGTCAGGTGCAGCTTCACGTCCGGTTCGATCCCGGCGTACAGGGCGATGAGCTTCGCGGCCTTGTGGGCCAGGTTCGCCTCGCCGGTGGGCAGCGTCGCCGCGCCCTCCCCGGAGATGGTGATCTCGATGCCCGGCTCGCCGCGCCGCTCGGCGGTCACGGTGTCGTGCAGGCTGATCGCCTGGTACACGGTGGACAGTGCGTGGTAGCCGTCCGCCCGGGCGTCGCCCACGCCGAGGTGCGGGTTGATCTTGGCGGGCACATCGACGCTGATCTGGGCGCCCGGCTGGGCTGGCGCGGTCTGTCCGGTCATTCAGGCCTCCTGAGACGGTGCGGTCGCGCCCAGCGCCTCCTTGGCGTCGGCGAGGGCGATGAACTCCGCTATGTCCAACGATTCACCCCGCCTGGTGGGTTCGATTCCCGCCCGATCGAGCACGGCGTCCACGTCGGCGCCGACCCAGGCCTTCAACGACTGGCGCAGCATCTTGCGCCGCTGCCCGAACGCGGCGTCCACGGCGCCGAAGACCTCGACGCGGTTCGCGTCGGGGCTCTCGATGCGCTCGAACGCGACCAGGCCGCTCGCGACGTTCGGGACCGGCCAGAACACGTTCGGCGAGACCGACCCGGCGCGCCGCGCCTTCGCGTACCAGGCCATCTTGACGCTGGGCGAGCCGTAGATCTTGGAGCCCGGCCCGGCCGTGAGCCGGTCGCCGACCTCGGCCTGGACCATGACGAGGCCCTTGCGGAGGCTCGGGAAGTTCTCCAGGGCGTGCAGGACCACGGGCACGGCCACGTTGTACGGCAGGTTCGCCACGAGCGCGGTGGGCGCCTCGGGCATCTGCTCGGGCTTGATCCGGGCGGCGTCCGTCTCGATGACGGTGAGCCGCTTGTGCTCCTCCGGCGCGCGGTGCTCCACAGTGGTGGGCAGGGCGAGGGCGAGCTTCGGGTCGATCTCGACGGCGATCACGTGCCGCGCCACCTCGATGAGCGCCAAGGTGAGCGATCCGAGACCGGGGCCGACCTCCATCACCACGTCGTCCGCGTCGAGCTTGGCGACGTTGACGATGCGGCGCACCGTGTTGGCGTCCACGACGAAGTTCTGGCCCCACTTCTTCGTCGGCGAGATCTGCAGGCCGCGCGACAGGGACCTGATGGCGCTTGAAGTCAGCAGCTTCGCCATCAGCCCTGGCCTCCCGCGAGCAGCGGTTCGAGCACGAGCCCGGGGTAGTCGTTCACGATCGTCTGGATGCGGTACTTGTTCGGCAGCGCCACCAGGTGCGCGCCGTCGCGCGGGCGGGTGAAGACCTCGACCCCGGGCGCAGTGCGAAGCCGCTGCGCGCCTTCGGCATCGGTGAGGCGCGCGAGCTTGAACGGCAGGTTGTTGATCGTCGCGGGGACGTCGAACTCGGCCTGCAGACGCGCCACCGTCACCTCGAACTGGAGCGGACCGACCGCCGCGAGCACCGGCGTGGCCTCGCCGCGGCGCTCGGAGTAGAGCACCTGCACGACGCCCTCGGCGTCGAGCTGCGCGATGCCGCGCCGGAACCGCTTCGCCTTCGACGTGTCGTGCATCTGGAGCGCCCCGAAGTGCTCGGGCGCGAACGCCGGCAGCGGCGGGTACTCCACCGCCTTGCCCGCATAGATCGTGTCGCCCACTGAAAGACCGGTCGCGTTGACCAGGCCCACGATGTCGCCCGGCCAGGCCTCGTCCACAGTGTCCCGCGCCGAGCCGAAGAGCGTCTGCGCGTACTTGGTCGACATGGTGCGCTTGCCCTGCGCCTGCGTGACCTGCATGCCGCGCTCGAAACGACCCGAGCAGACGCGGATGAACGCCAGCTGGTCGCGGTGCGACGCGTTCATGTTCGCCTGCGACTTGAAGACGAACCCGGAGAAGCCGTCCTCCAGATCGCGCGGACTCCCCTTGGCGTCCTCACGCGAGAACGGCGACGGCGCGATGTCCACGAGCAGGTCGAGGAGCTGGCCCACCCCGAAGTGGACGAGGGCCGCCCCGAACAGGGTCGGCGTCGTCTGCCCGGACTCGAAGGTCTTCGGGTCGAAATCCGCCTCGACCTCGCTCAGCAGCTCCGACTCCTCTTGGGCGCGTTCATAATCGGGCCCGAACTGGGCCATCGCCGCGTCCTCGTCCAGGAACTCCGCCGTGGCCAGCTGCTGCCCGCCCGGCGAACGCTCGTAGCGGACCATGCCCGGCACCTGCGGGCCGACCGCACGACGCCCCCCGGTCTCGTCCCCGAACCCCACGCGCTCGATGACGCCGCGGAACTCGCCGCCTACGCCCACCGGCCACGTCACCGGCGTCGGCTTGATGCCGATGCGGGTCTCGATCTCCTCGATGAGCTCCAGGGCGTCCTTCGCCGGGCGGTCCCACTTGTTGATGAACGTGATCACCGGGATGCGCCGGGCCCGGCACACCTCGAAGAGCTTGAGGGTCTGCGGCTCCAGGCCCTTCGCGGCGTCCAGGAGCATCACGGCGGCGTCGACGGCGGTGAGCACCCGGTAGGTGTCCTCGGAGAAGTCGGCGTGGCCGGGGGTGTCGAGCAGGTTCACGACGCAGCCGCGGTACTCGAACTGCAGCGCCGCCGAGGTGATCGAGATGCCGCGGTCCTGCTCCATCGACATCCAGTCGGAGACCACGCCCTTGCGGTCGCCCTTGCCGTGGACGGCGCCGGCCGACGAGATCGCCCGCCCGTACAGGGCGAGGGCCTCGGTGATCGTCGACTTTCCGGCGTCGGGGTGCGAGATCACCGCGAAGGTGCGGCGGCGCGCGGCCTCGGCCGCGATATGGCTGGACATGGATTCCTCAAGGTTTCGAAAAGCGAAGCGGGCCCGACCCTCAACGATAGCCGTGAACGGCGACACGACCCGGCTGCGCTACCCCGCGAGCTCGGCCTTCACGATCCCGGACACGAGCTTGCCGTCCGCGCGGCCCGCCGTCTTCGGGCCGACCGCCTTCATGACCTTGCCCATGTCCCTCGGACCGGCGAAACCGCCCTCGGCGATCGCCTCGCGCACCAGCTGCGTGACTTCGGCCTCAGTGAGCTCGGTCGGCAGGTACCGCTTGATCACGGCCTCCTCCGCGAGCTCGGCCTCGGCCGACTCCTCGCGGCCCCCCGAACGGAACCCCTCGGCCGCCTCGCGCCGCTGCTTGGCCTGCTTGACCAGGACCTTCACGACGTCCGCGTCATCGAGCTCGCGAGGGGTCTTACCTGCGATCTCTTCGTTCCGGACCGCCGTGAGCACCATCCTCAGGGTGCCCAGCGTCACCTTGTCCTGCGCCTTGAGGGCGGCTCTCATATCGGTTTCCAACCGGGTCTTTAGCTCGCTCATGACTCGACAATCTACCGTTGGGGTATGAAGATCAGCCGTGGACTAGCCGCAGCAGCCGGGATCGGGGTCGGCGCCGGGGCGCTGGCACTCGCCTACGCCTCTCTTTACGAGCGCGTCCAGTACACGCTCCGCCATTTCGCGGTGCCCGCACTGCCCGAAGGCGCCGAGCCGATTCGGGTGCTGCACATCTCCGACCTGCACATGACGCCCGGGCAGGTGCGCAAGGCCCACTGGGTCGCGTCCCTCGCCGCGCTCGATCCGGACCTGGTGCTCCTCACCGGCGACAACCTCGCCCACCCGGACGCGATCGACCTCGTCACCAGGACGCTCCGGCCGCTGTTCCGCGCGCCGGGCGCGTTCGTGTTCGGCTCCAACGACTACTACGCGCCGGTGTTCAAGAACCCGCTGCAGTACTTCAACCCGAACCACGAGCACAAGTACGGCGCGCCGCTGCCCACAGAGGAGCTGCGCAAGGTGCTCGTCGACGGCGGCTGGCTCGACCTGAACAACGCCGCCGCCGACAAGGTCGTCTCGGGCCTCAACGTCCACTTCGCGGGCGTCGACGACCCGCACTTCGACCTGGACGACTACGAGCTCGTCTCCGGGCCGGTGCCCGCGAGCGCCGACCTGTCGATAGGCCTTACGCACTCGCCGGAGCCGCGCGTGCTCGACGAGTTCGCCCGCGACGGCTACGACTTCATCGCCGCCGGCCACACCCACGGCGGCCAGGTCTGCGTCCCCGGCTACGGGGCGCTCGTCACCAACTGCGGCATCGACCGCGAGCGCGTGAAGGGCCTGCACCCGTGGGAGGACACCTGGCTGCACGTCTCGGCCGGCCTGGGCACGAGCCCGTACGCGCCGGTCCGCTTCGCGTGCGCCCCGGAGGCCAGCCTGCTGACCTTCGTGCCGAAGGCCTTCTAGCCGCTTGACGCGAGGCGCGCTTCGGGCCCGGATGTGACCGGGCCCGAAGCGCCCCGCCCCCGCTCGATGGGGGTCGGCGCCCTCAGGTAGCATTTCCAATCGACACGAACGCCCAGCGTGCGTGAAAATAGAACATCGGGTTGTGGCGCAGCTTGGTAGCGCACCTCGTTCGGGACGAGGGGGTCGCAGGTTCAAATCCTGTCAACCCGACAGATGAAACAGCAGTTCAGGGCCGGTCTCCCATCTTCGGGATCCCGGCCCTGACTGTGTCTACAGCAGCGATTTACAGCAACGCTAGTCCTCGGACTCAAAACTCTCGCTCAGCTTCCGCAGCGCCTCCCTGGTGGCCTTGTCAGAGGCCTGCGCGTAGACCTCCATGGTCATCTTGAAGTCCGAGTGCCGCATGATCGCCATGATCACGCGAGGGTGAACGTCGAGGTCCACCAGCAGCGAGCTACAGGTCCGCCGGGCGTCGTGCACCGAGATCCGGGGGAGGCCGGCTGCCTCGAGATGGTTGACGAAGTACCGGTGAAAGTTGCGCGGCTCGATCGCCGTCCCGTACCGAGTGGTGAAGACCAGATCCGAGTCATGCCAGACATCGGCCTTCGCCCGGTCCCGAAGCTGCCGCTCCCGACGCTCCCGCAGCGCCTTGACGCACAGATCAGGCATCGGCAGGGCGTTCTCGGACTCCTCGGTCTTGGCCTTCCTCTTGTGGATCAGTTCGCCCATGACCCGCTGGAGCTGCCACTGCGGCTCAAGAACGCCCTCGTCGAGGTCGAGGCTGTCCCAGGTCAAGCCGAGGACTTCGCCTTTGCGCAGGCCCATCGCGAGGACCAGCAGGTACGCCGCGTAGTGCGGATCAGGGCGGACGTGTTCGAGGAACCGCCGAGCCTCATCGGTGCCCCACGACTTCTTGCGACGCTTGCGCCCGCTAGGCAAACGGATCTGCATGGCCCGGTTCACCGACACCAGCTCATCAGTGACCGCCTGCGACAGCGCCGAGCGCAGCACCGTACGAGCGTCACTGATCGACCTGGCGGACAACGCCTTTCGACAGCACTTGCCCTTCGCACAGCACTTGTGCGGCGTCCGCAGCTCATCAACGCCCTGCTGACAGCACTGACACACCGTCGCGAGCTTGTTCGCCCACTGCTGGATATCCCGCGCTGACAGCCGATCGAGCTTCTTCTTACCGAGCCACGGCACGATGTGCAGCCGAATGAACCGCTCGTACCCGTCGTAGGTCTTCGGTTCCCGGTTGGGCCTGATGACCTCTTCGAGCCAGGCGTGCAAGTACTGCTCGACGGTCTTGGACTTGGTCTCGACAGCACCGCGCGCGGCGGCCTGGTGGAGATCGAGCCACTTGCCGTGGACCACCTCACGGGTTGGGCCGTAGACGTACTTGCGCTTCTTCACGCCCGCAGGGGTCGTGACCCACACGTAGGCGGCGTACCCGTTGCCATGTGGGTAGATCGAGCCTTCCCCGTTGCCCCGCTTGCTCATGCCGCACCCACATAGTCGTCCTGGCGGGCGAAGCCCTCGACGTATTCCTCGATCCATTCGGGCAGGACGCGGCGGTGGCCGCCGACCTTGACCGAGCGCAGCTCGCCGGAGGCGATGAGCATCTTGACCTTCGAGACGCCGAAGCCGAGGACCTCGGCGGTCTGCCTGGTGTCGTACCAACGCGGTTTGAGTACCGTGCTTCCTTCCATCGCAATCAATCCAATCGATCCATAGTGGTGAGTTCATCCAAAGCTTCACGGGCGAGCTGCCGTTGCTCCCGGGCGCGAGCGGCGGCAGAGGACGCCATGAGGGCGTCAGCCTCGGTGTGCCAGCCGGTGCCGTCATAGCGGAGGTAGTTGACGAGGACGATCGTTTCAGTCGGATCGGTGTCAACCTCGTGTTGACAGCGAATCCATTGCGCGCGTGCGTCTCTGAGCGCACCGAAGGTGGTCGACCAGGCGCGCGCCTTGGTCATGAAGTGGCCGCCGAAGCCGAGCATGTGCGCCCACTTACGAAGCCGGATCCATTCCCCGCCTTCGGAACCGAGCCGCCAGCACGCGGCGATGAGACGGGCGATGTGGTCGCCTTCGGGGTCGGCGTAGACGGAGACGGTGGCCTCGGTGAGGCGGCCGGACAGGTGGCCGGTGTCCTCGGTGGCTTTGGTGGCGTACTTGGCGAGGTAGCCCGCCACATGGTTCTCACTCAACTCGTCATCGCCGAGTTCGACCTGGCGGACATCGACTTGCGCACCCCAGCGGATGAGCCAGCCCTCAGGGCGTTTGTCGTGTTCCTCGGTGCGGAAGCTGGTCGAGGCGGCGGCATCGGCAACGAGTGCAGCAATGGCCTCGGCGTCGAGGGCGGCAGGCGGCGGCAGGATCGCGTCACTGCCGGGCATGCGACCGTCGAGGCGGATTAGCGCGTGGAAGTGAACGGCACCGCGACGCTGGAACTCCGCGACCTTGACGTAGCGCAGCCGCACCGAGGCCGGGTCGATGCCGTGGGCCTTGGCGAGGCGCGACAATCCGCGGTCGATGTTGATGCGGGTGCGCCGCCACAGTTCGCCGGAGGCGACGTTCCAGACGACTTGGGCGTCATGGTCGTAGCAGTCCAGGCACAGCGGCTGGCCGATCTGGCCGGCGCTTTCGTCGTGCCGGGTGTGGCAGGCCAGTCGGACGTCATGGGGGCAGGTCACGGCGTCACGACGCGCGCGGCAGGGCCGGACTTTGCCTGAGGCGGTGAGCGTGTGCGTGTGGACGGGTCCGAAGGCGGGGGCGGTGAGGGTGACGAACAGTGCCGGATGAGCGGTGACCGTCTCGGGGACGCCTTTGCCGCCGGTCATGCCGGAGCGCACGAGGTGGAAAGCGTCGTGTTGGTAGGTCTTGGCGCAGGTGGGGCAGAGGGAAGCCCGGCGCGTGCCGCAGGCCTTGTAGATGATGCCGTCGGGCATGGAGCCGGTGGACCGGGCGGAGAGGACTTGGCCCGTGGACTCATTGACGGTGTGGAGATCGCCGCGAAGGCGTACCGGGTTGGAGCATCCAGCGGCACCGGCGACGTGCGAGAGCCATGGTTCCCAACCGGTCGACTCGGACCGGGCGATGATGTCGGCGGCGAAGCCGGGTCGAATGGTGCTTGTAGGCAAGGTGTCCTCCTTCCAAGTGCGGGCAGGCGTGTTGTGACCCCGTCCGGCGGCTCGTGCGTAATAAAGGAGCGGCCGGACAGGGCGCTATTCAGTCCTCGTCGTCGAGGTAGACCCAGCCGAAGCAACGGCACAGGTCTTCGGGATAGGGGTTGTCCCGCACGAAGTCGGGATACGAACAGAAGCCGCAGACCACCAAGACGATGTCGAGGGGTTCGGGCTGGTCGAGGTTGCCGCCGTTGACATGCAGCACGAAGTGGCATTCGGGGCACTTGTAGACCCGGTAGCAGCGTTCGCCGTTGAAGTGGGGCGGGTCGACCGGTTCGGGGTACTGGCATTCGCCCGCAGCTCCGGTGATGTCGCCGAGGATCGGCTGCCGGTAGTGGTGAGCCAAGGTGATGGGTTCGGTTGGCATACTGGTTTTCGCCTTTCAATCGCGATGGTTGGCAGGTTGTTGCCGGGGCGCGGCGGTTGTGGAAGATTGGCCGCGCCCTCGGCGCTAGGTGTCGGAGTTGGGATCCCGTTGATCGGGGATGGCCTTGCCCCAGCGCTGCTGGGCGGCCTGCCTGGACATGCCGATACGTTCGGCGATTTCAGCCCAGGAGTAGCCAAAGGCGCGAAGGCCCTTGACTGCGTTAGTGATGGCTTCATCAAGCGAGGCTGAGAGCTCAAGGAGCTCGGGAAGTGCGTCCACGTCACCCTCAGCGACCCGGCGCCCATAGGCGCGGATGATGCGGCGGGCGAAGCCGTTGAACTCGCGGTTCTCGACCATTACGATCACCGGTCCCCGTTGCCGAGGTTGGCGAAGGCGTTGGCCCAGTCCGGCTGAGCAGGCTCAGCGGCGACGGCAGAGCGCTCGGCTTGGAGGCTCGGCACGTCGATCGGATCCGAGGAGGCGACCGGGGCCGACTCCCTCCAATCCGGTTCCGCAAATGAGGCCACCGGCGATTCGGCCGGCTGCGCCTCAGCGGGCCGCGAGAGTACGACCTTGACCAGGGTCAAGAACCCCAGGGCCGAAGCCGAAGCGGCGAGCCAACCGACAACAGTCGGTTCAGCGTCGAGGACTTGGGCCCCAAGCGAGAGGGCGATGAAGAACATCATCATCGCCATCACGGACTTGACCTTGTGGCCGCCGTTGCGGCGGCGGCGTCGCACCTCGAGACCGAGGGCGATCACCATCAGTTCGATGGTCACCGCGTTGACCCAGCCGACCCAGGAGGGCTGACCGGCCGCGACGGTGGCGTCGTGGACGTGGGTGAAGGAGACCGCGCCAGCGGCCACACCCATGGACAGCATGATGACGGTTTGCACGCCGTCTTCGAGTTTCATTTCTGGCTCCTTGGCTTCTGCCACTGCACGCCGGTGCAGTAGTCGCATTTCTTGGAGTGCTCGACCGTTGGCACGGTCTCTTCGCCGCAGACCTCGCACGCCCGCATTTCCCAGCCCTCGAAGGGCAGGGATAGGAGGAGGTGCCTGTCGTCGTCGGCGAGTTCGGTTCCGGTCATGTGCACGTCGCAGATGACGCAGAGGAACCGCATTCGGGAAAGATCGGGCTCCCACGGGGGAAGCGAGTCGATCTGCTTGACGCGATGCAGTGGCATCGCTTCGCGGAAGATGGCGAACGCGGCGAGGAGATCGGTCATCGCGCGCCGCCTTCGAAGCAGTCGAGGCATTCGCCGTAGCGCTTGGGGATGTAGTAGCCGTATTCCGTCTGGCATGACGGGCAGGTCGACAGAGCGACCCACGCTTTCATCAGGGCCCGCAGTTGGGCGTCGGTAGCCGGGCGCTTGGGCACGGGCAGGTCACGCCTATAGAGGTAGGCGACTCGGTTACCGCGACGCCAGAAGATCTGGCCTGCGATGGGTTGCCGCCCAGGCGTAAGACCTTCAGCGGCGAGTTGTCGGCGGGTGTACAGTCCGACCGGCGCGCAGCGGTAGTTGAACGTCGGCAATCCGCCGTGGCGGATGCCTTCAGGGTCATCGAATTCGGTCCGGAACAATGCACACTCCTCCTCTCTGTGTCATTCGTGGTTATTGCTGCGTGAGCGTCGGGGCCTCGAACCCCGAAGATTGCCGATCGCTCTACCAGTAAGCCGCTACGGCTTACCTGTTCTTGATCTCGATCTCCACAATCCGGTGCACCCGGATGAGCGTGGTCGAATCGTTAACCGTCACGTCACCTCGGAAGATGTGGTTGTCGATGGCGATCATGTCGCCTTCCTTGAAGTCCGCAATTACGGCAGCGGCGTTCTCGTCAGTGGTGACGTAGTGATTTACGTTCTTGTCCTCACCGTCGAGCGTCACTTTGAGGTGCTTCATTTCTTGCCCTCTTTCCTTTGTTATCAATGCCTCATCAGCAGGACGCAGTACTAGCCCGTGTGCGATTAGTGCTGGGATTCCTTACGTCGTGGACGCCGGGGAATCGAACCCCGGGTGAACCATTCGCCCTGGAGTGCCGTCAACTGCTCGTTGACATCTGTTGGCGCTGACGGCACTCGCTCTAGGCAGAGGCCCTGTGGCCCCGAAGCTGCGCAGCGAAGGCCGCGACAGTCTGAATCTCTTCGTCGGTCATCCAGGCCGCCCGCATCCGTTGCGGTGCATTCCCCTCGGCGAGGAGGAAGGAGTCCCCGGGCTTCTTGGGGTCCAGGCTCATTGCGTTGTAGCCCGCTTCGGCCCAACCGGCCCCGAGGGCGACATCCGAGGAGCCGGGCGTGGTCGCGCGGCCGGTCCACCGGTAGGCGAACAGGTCGCGCAGTGCGGTCGGCAGGATGTCGAAGGAGGCACGCTGCGTGCCCATGATCGGGATGATCGCCGCTGCCCGTCCCCGGGCAACCACGTCACGGAAGAGCGCGGAGAACAGCTCCTGCTCGACCTTGGTTCCCGCGACCGAGGTGTAGTACGCGACCTCATCGAGGAAGAGCACCCACGCCGGTTCGGCCGGCGACGGGACGAGCTTGCGGATCCGGTTGCGCGACATCCAGTCGTAGCGGCGGTCCATGAGCTTCTGGATCCACAGCATCGTCTGAAGCGCCTTGCGCATTTCCGGGCCCACGAACACGTCCATGACATCGGTCCAGGGCATCAGCTCGACCAACTTGGCGTCGAAGCCGAGCATTCGCGCGTCCGGCATCAGTGACACCTGCGCGATCATGTTGTTCATCAGCCCCGACTTGCCCGAGCCGGGCTCGCCATTGAGCATCATGTTCTTGCCGTACATGGTGACGTTGACGGCCTCGTTCGAAGCCGACCGGCCCAGGTAGATGGGGTCTTTGATCGACATGACCGGTCCCAGTGCGATGTTCATCGTGCAATCTCCTTAGTGAAATCGGTGCATCTATCGATGCGTGAGTTTTGGTGGTGGGAGCCGGTACTTGGCCTCTCTGGCTTCCACGGCTCCCACCGTGAGCAGCCCCAGTTGGGGAGCTTTTTGGGTTAGACCCAGGCGGGCATGTCGCCCTCGTCCGGGTTCTCATCGGGTGCGGTGGTCTGGCCGTCATCGGCCTTGCGCTGACGCGGTTTGCGACCGCCCTTGGTGCCCAGCAGGGCATCCAGTTCGGCGTTCACCGACTCCGGTGTCAGGTCGACGCCTTCGGAGTCGTCCACCCGGCGGTACTCGACCGGGTAGGAATCGGGATCGATGCCTTCGAGCATCTCGGTGACTGGCATGGCCACGCCCTCAGCGAGGACGTCACGGCGACGGATGTCCACGACCACGTAGGCCGCTTTCGACCCGGCCATTTCGGCCGATGCCTCGTGTGCCCAGCACACCGAAGCGAGTTCGGTGAGACGGTCCCGCAGATCGTCCAAGGTGAGGTCACCGCGCAGCCAAAGCCACACACGCTCACCGGAATCCGTGGGACAAGCCCACAGGATCAGCGGCATCACCGAACCGCGAACGCCCTTGCCCTCAATGAAGGCATCGCAGGCGACACGGATGCGGTGGCGCACGATCATGCACCAGGCCCAACGGACCAGGAACCGGCACACCGGGCGGAACAGCCACGGCACACCGATCAGCAGGAGCGTCGCGCCAAGAGCGACCAGCGGTCCCGCCCAAGCGTTGAGCAACGCCCAGACGCTGACCACCAGGGCCAGGACGACCAGCTCTCCGGCCCAGTGCCACGCCATGCGCAGCCCCGGCCAGATCAGCACCAAGCCAGCGGCGACGAAGCCGGTGGCGAAGGCGACGACGACCGCCAGGAGGAACGCCGCAGCGCCATCCTTGACCGTCAGAGCGATCGCGAAGGCGACCAGGCCAGCGAAGACGCCAGCGAGGATGCCGACGATCTTGGCCCGGCGCTTCGCCGAGTCGATCTCGAAGGTATCGATGATGGTCTGACCAGCACGAACACCCGAGCGGGAACGCCCGGAGCTGGCACGGTTGCTACCATTACGAGGCATGGCAGCACTCCTTTCCGCCCCCTTGGGGGCAAGGGATGGTTGCTTGTTGGAAACCGGGGAGCCGGTCGAGTTCTTGGTCGGATTTGGACCGGTTCCCCAGTGCCGCTTAAGCGGCGAGTTTGATTTCGGTGGTGGCTTCGCCCTCCAGGACGAACTTGGACCGGCGGATTGCCGGAGCGTTGTCAAGCGTCCGTTGACGGTTGACATCGCGCTCGGTCGCGTCGGCGAGCTGGTGCAGCGCCTCAGCGAGCTTGCGGAGACTGGCGGGCGAACCGAACAGGCTCAGCTCCCAGTTGTCCTCTCTCCAGGTCCCCACGGTCAGCACCCCGCATTCGGAGTGGTGAACGCTGGACCGCAGGCCCATACCCTCTTTGAGGTGAGCGCCGAACGTGGCGTTCATCGGGAAGTCGTGCATGGCAGATCCTCTCGGGATCAAGAGGCGTAAGCCTCAGGGTGACTACTTACCGGCGAGATTGATCGCAGAGGCCCGGTACGCCGTGCCGAGGGTGCCCTGCTTGGAGACCCACGGGACCGCTTCCAGGTCGACGACCGAGACCGGCTTCCCCTTGGGGAGGTTCGGCTTCTCACCAGTGGTGACGACCTTGATGACCGACGCACCCTCGTCCTCGGACGAGCCGAGCGCGATGAGTTCGGTGGTCCACTTCAGCGAACCGTCCTTGTCGGTCTGGTGCTTGCCGTCGTACTCCTTGGCCACCGGGGCCAGCGACACCATGAAAGTCACGTCCGAGACATCCAGCTTGAGCTTCATAGCCCTACCTCTTCCTTGTCGTTTTGCTTGACCCGCTTGGGCCCCAACCCAGGTGATCCGGGCTGATGACTCAAGAATGAGGCTTCAAAGAGGACACATTCACCACCGCATGGGACTTCTCAGGACGTCTCAATACTGTTAGACTCGTCCCTAGACGTCCCTACTTCAGAGGTGAAGGACAGCGGTATGAACGAACGGCTCCGGAGCGCGATCCATGCGCAGGGCATGACCCCCGCCCAACTTGCTCAGACGATCGGAGTCGACCCGAAGTCGGTCGAACGCTGGATCACCAAGGGGCGCAACCCATACGCGAAGACGCGGGCCGCAGTCGCTCTGGCGTTGCAGCAGAGCGAGAACTACCTCTGGCCTGATGCCCTTCCTGAGCAGAAAGCGAAGCTGGTCAGTGAGTCTGAGCTGGTGCACACCTATGCGAAGCGGAACGATGTCCCAGCGGAGCTGTGGTCTCGGATCTTCAGGCAAGCGACGCGGCACATCGGAGTCCTTGCCTACGCTGGCCTGTTCCTCCCCGAGGGCGATGCTGGCTTGGTGCCGCTCCTCAAAGCAAAGGCCGCTGAGGGCGTGAAGGTCTCGATCCTTCTCGGGGATCCCAAATCGACCGCGGTCGAGCTCCGCGGCGAGGAGGAAGGCGTCGGCAAAGGTATGCAGCGCCGTATCGAGGCCGTGTTGCCGTTCTACCAGCAGCTTGAGGGCACGCCGGGAATCTGGGTCGGGTTCCACGACACAACCTTGTACAACAGCATCTATTGGTGTGACTCCGAGATGCTGGTGAACACCCACGTCCTCGGGTGCTACGCCTCCCACGCTCCGGTCATGCACCTGAAGGAGCTGCCAGGCGGTGGCATGTTCCGCACCTTTACCGAGTGCTTCGAGCGGGTCCTCGCAAATTCGGTCAATATCTGGACAGGTCAACAAGGTACGATGCGCCCATGACCCGCGTCGACCACATCAACGATCCGAACGCGCCCGAGCCGAACAGCGTGGTTCCGTCGACCACAGCGTTCATCGAAGACGGGGCCGGACGGATTGTGTTGATCCAGCGGAGCGACAACGAGGATTGGGCGATGCCAGGCGGAGCCCACGACTTCGGTGAGACGATCAGCCAGACTGCCGTTCGCGAGGCGAAGGAAGAGACCGGTCTCGACATCGAGATCACCGGCCTCATCGGGATATACACAGACCCGGGCCACCTCTCGGAGTACAGCGATGGCGAAGTCCGGCAGCAGTTCTCGCTCTGCTTCCGTGCTGTGCCGATCGGCGGCGAGATCCAAACCAGCGAGGAATCCCTCAAGGTCCAGTGGTTCAGCGAAGCAGAAACAGCCTCAGTGAGGATCAATTCCTCAATGAGGCTGCGCATCAAACACGGGTTCCAGGGTCTGGCTGAGCCCTACATCGGCTGATGACCCAGTTCCCGCTGGACCGTCCGCACCCCGTCGATGAGCGAAGGCTCGGCCCGCGAGATGAACCGGAACACCAGGTGCTCAGGACCGTAGCGTGACTTGATCTCCGCGAGCCGTTCCTCAATCTCGAAGTCTTGACCGTCAGGACCGGTTGTCATGTCGCAGTACAACAGTGCGTCTGTGATGAGGGTCTTCTCGTTCGGGAACTCACCCAACTCTGCCCGAAGATCGCGCTCATCCGCCTCAAGGCAGGCGCACGAGTGGTTGGCAACTAGGTTCACAATGCGAGCATCCCAACCATGACGTTGCAGCCAGCGTGCACCGTCCAGTGGGTGAAAGCCGGTGTCGACAATGCTTGGGGCGTAACCGATGTCATGCAGGATTGCGGCGATAGCGAGTGCATCGGCATCCGGCTCGGAAAGGATCTTCGGACCGACCGCAAGGGCTTTGGCACCTACCGCCTGGACGTGTGCCCATCGGCGGGGCAACGCCTCTTGGAGTGCCGCTCGCGATGTCTCGAAAGCTTCATCATAGGTAGTCATACGTGCTGCCACTATAACGCCTGAACTGCTTTGAGGAAGAACCCCAGCGCACCGCCGCTGGCGGGCCCACTACGGCCGGAGCCCAGGCCAAGAAGCCCTGTGAGAACTTTCTATACATCTTCAAGGCGGCCTTGCGGCCGCGCCTCGCGGCAGGCCTGCGGTCCGGTCCTCGCTTCGCTGCGGGCGGTCCTCGGCCGGCCACGGGCCAAGCGGAGGACGCCCTGAGGATGGAAGAAAGGTTCCGGCCGGAACCCTTGGCCGGGGACCCCTGCGGGCGCGCGGCCAGGCCGGATAGCGGGCGATCCCTGCGGGCCCGCCCTGTCGCCGAGCGAGCGTATCGCGCACCCGCCCCCGGCCAATGAACCCGGCCTCCAGTGAGGTCAAGAGCGAGCTGGGTAATGGGCTGAACTATGACCGAGCCCTCTGCCAACCAAAAGGACCGTCAAGATGCGATTGACACTGACTGACTGTGCGCGGGGATAATCGTCTGATGGAAGAAACCCCAATCATTGTGCAAGTAGGCTCTGAGACACCGTTGATTGTCCAGCTAGCTCCAGCAATCATTGCCGCTATCGCGCTTGTGCTGGCGGCGTTCGTGACATCCTTCCTGACGCTGCGCCTCGAACACCGGAAGTGGTTGCGACAGGCACGACTAGAGGCATATGAGGGGTATGCGTCATTTCTCCGTGATCTCCAATTCGGTTGGGATGGTAAGGACAAGGCGCGCGTCACAAAAGATCAACTTCAGCGGGGCGCTGCATGGATCGACCAAATCAGACTCGTAGGGACGAATCAGGTGACGGACAGTGCAGACAAACACCTTGTCACGATCTCGGAAGCGATCAGCGGCGATCCGGACAATTTCCAGGAAGTGATACTCAACTGCCTAAATGATTTCCGCAAATATGCTCGGAAGGATTTGGGCGCAGATCGATCTACCAGATAGTCGACTCGCGTGTACTGACATTCCGAATATGGATTATTCCTATGGCTCCGGCTTGACCGCAGTACAGCAGCAAAGTACAGCAACCGCAGCGAGCGAGGATACCTCGGATTGGCTCTGACCAGCTGCGATGCACCTTGGTTGGCCCCCAACGACCCCCATGCCGATAGTTCGGGACGAGGGGGTCGCAGGTTCAAATCCTGTCAACCCGACCAAAGACAAGGGGGCCGCAAGGCCCCCTTTTCCGTGCTCGCGCGCCGTGGCCGATGTGGCGGCGTCTTCCGCCCGGCGCAGGGTGACGTCGCGGTCGCCCTTGCCGGCGCCCTGACCGTCTCCGCGGCGGTCGACTTCGACCCGAAGCAGACCGGCGGCCTCGACGCCGCGCTCACGACGCCGGGCGGGGGCGGCCTGGGGCGGCCTGATCGCACTCGAGTGCTTCGGCGTCTACCGCTTCTTACAGGCCGAATACCGAAAGGATCCGACCGGACGATCACGGCAGACCGTTTGTGGAAATCCGAGAAAATACGAGGGCGTCGCAGATCGATCGTAGGGATCTGTTGTAGGAATGCTCCAACTGAGGCGCGGATTCGGTAGTGGAGTGCTTGCGGATGGTCGCGACACTGGCCTCATGAACACGACACCGCAGACCACCGCCGCAAGGGGCATTGTGCCCGCCGTCCTCTGGGGGCTCGCCCCGTTCGCATGGCTCTTCCTTCTCCTGGGATGGCTCGACTTGGACGGGGACCTGTCCGGCCCGGTCCAGACCGCACTCGGCATCGCGGTCCTGTCGCTGCCGGCACCCTGGCTGCTCTGGGCCTCATGGCGGATGCCGCGCCGCCGCGTGAAGACGTACCTCGTCGAAGGAGGCGCCCTGGCCGCGATGCTGCTCTCGCTCTTCGTCACCGCCGTGTACTTCCTGCCCGCCGGCAATCCGAACGAGACGGCGTCACCGGGCTTCACCGCGGCGTTCGCCGCCGCCGCGGTGGTGCTCATCGCGGCCTCCTGGCCGCTGCCGGGCCGCCGCCTCGCCTACGGTCTGCCCGCCCTGGGCTGCGCGGTCTTCGCGATCAGTGTTCAGGTACCGCAATGGAGGACCGGCGCGCACCTGGAATCGGCGATCGCCGTCGCGGACGAAGTGCTGCTGAACGTCCTCATGGGGGCGATCGCCCTGGGTGTGCTCCTCCAGATCGCCTGGTGGCTGCGCGGGAAGCTCCGTGCCGCCTAACCGAGCCGAAGGCCAGGGACCCCAGACCAGACACCGAGACGCTTCCTATGACCCGAGACACGGGTTTCCAGCACACAGTCACCCCGACGGATGAAACAGCAGTTCAGGGCCGGTCTCCCCTGCGGGATGCCGGCCCTGACCGTGTCTGCGGCAGCGAGGTGCGGCGACGCCGGTCCTCGGGCTCAAGACGTTCGCTCAGCTTCCGGGACGCCGCTCACGCGGCCTTGTCGGAGGCCCGCGCTCAGCGGTCGTGTCCTGCGGCGGCGGGGTGAGCATGCCGGCGCGCAGCTCCGTGAGCGTGCTCTTGAGCAGGCGGGAGACGTGCATCTGCGAGACGCCGATCTCCGTGCCGATCTGGGACTGCGTCTTCTCGCCGAAGAACCGCAGCGCGAGGATCTGGCGCTCGCGCGTGGGCAGCCGCCGCAGGAGCGGGAGCAGGGACGTCAGGTTGTCGACCAGTTCGAGGGCGAGGTCTTCCGAGCCGATCGTCTCGACCGGCGAGAGGCCGTCCTCGTGCACCGGCTGGTCGAGGGAGACCGACCGGAGCGACTTGATCGCCTCCAGCCCTTCCAGGACTTCGGATTCGGGGATGCCCAGCCGCTCGGCGAGGTCGCCGGCGGTGGCCGGACGGCCGAGCGTCTGGGAGAGCTGGAGTGCCGCGGTGGTGATCGCCATGCGCACCTCCTGGAGGCGGCGCGGCAGGCGCACCGGCCAGGCGGTGTCGCGGAAGTGGCGGCGCACCTCGCCCATGACGGTCGGCACGGCGAAGGAGAGGAACTCGCCGCGTTCGTGGTCGAAGCGGTCGATGGCGCGGATGAGGCCGACCGTGGCGACCTGGGCGAGGTCGTCCTTGGCGATGCCGCGGCTCGAGTATCGGCGGGCGATGTGGTCGGCGAGGGGGAGGTATCCGGTGATGATCCGGCTCCTGAGTTCCTCGCGTCGGGGATCGTGGACGTCGAGTCCGGCCATCTGACCGAACAAGGGGGCGAACTCCCCGTATTCGTCGTCGCTCTTGCGTCGGCTGAGGTGTCGTGGTGCCATGTGCGGCTACCGCCTTGCGGCTGTCTGGTTGGGCAACCGGTGAACACCCGGCTTCGGATCGACCAGGTTGCGCTTCCCGGGCCGGCACCAGCGCGTTCCACCCCTGCGTGCGGGGTAGGTCCCGCATCGCAGGCGTTCAGAGCGCGGTTCTGCTGACACATGCGGAGCGCTCGGGTCTTCGATTCCCGTCCCGGCTCGCGTCAAAGCGGGCCGTGCAGGTGCCCGAGCGGCTCCATCGATGTGCCCAGCCTATACCGATTCGGTCTCAATGCGGCCTGGCTGACCGCTGCCCGTTCCTATAAACCTGCAGGGAGTGCCACTTTCGACAGTCTCGGCGGCACGCCGCACCCCACCGCGTGCGCCAGCCAGTGGCCGAGCGCGGACGACGCGGTGCGGAACGAGCGGTAGGAGCCGAGGTGCTGCGCGTGCGGCCCGAAGGCCGAGTGCAGTTCCTCGACGGCCGAGACGTACCCGGCGAACTCGCCGTCCAGCGTCGCGACGTACAGGTCGGGGGCGGCGGGCTTCCAGACGAGGGAAGGCATTGGGGCGGGGATGGTCACCTGAATCCTGAGTGGATCGGTGCGGGTGCCGAGTCCGCTTGGGAACGAGGGCGAGCCGGTCAGCGGCGCACTCGCCGGACTGCGGCCTTGCCGCGTTCGGGGAGTTCGGCCGCGGCGTGCGTCAGGGCGTCCCTGACGTCCTCCGCGCGGGACGCGGCCCGTCGCAGGAGCGTCTTCGACCGGCGCCGGCGGGTGAGCTGCACCCCGATGACGGCGACGGCGGCGATGCCGACGGCGACCGATCCCACGAGGACCGGGAGCATCGACCTGATGCCGCCCGTCTCCCGCAGGACGTCGAGTTCGTTGTCCCGCAACTCGTCTGAGGGCGACTGGTCGTCCTCGGCTCCGGTGGTCTCGGTTGATTCGATCAATGTGCTCATGGCGCATCCTCCTGGCGTTCGGTTCCGAGAGCATGCCCGTTCCCAGGCGGGACGAAACCCCGCCCGGTCGTCCGGGGCCGCCGGATCAGGCTGCGCCGCGGCCGGCGCCGCGCCTGATGAATCCGAAGACGATGGTGCCGATGAACAGCACGATGCCGATGATGGCCAGCCAGAGCAGGCCCTCGATGGCGAAGCCGACGATCGCGAGCACGACCCAGACAATGATCAGAAGCCATAGAACAGTAGCCATATATCGATCGTACGGCTGTGAACGGCGCAAATATGCAAAAGCGGCACTATTCGCGAGCCGGGCTCACTTGCTCGTGGCCAGGCCGGGGCGGCGAAGGGATTCGCCTGCAGAAAGATCAGATGAACGAGGCCTCTCGGATGCGCTGATCAGGCGGTAGGCCTGATTTATCCGTGGTTGCACCGACCTCTTGACCTGATACGTCATATGTAAGTACGCTGAAGCCTTGCATTGATGAACTTCGATGAAGGCGTTGGTCTTCGTGGCACGCAAGGAGATGCAGCAGTGAAACGGATATGGAGCAGGGAACGGACCGAGCGGGTGCGCAGGCGCTCCGCCCACCGGCTGCTGGCGTTGCTCGCCGCGGTGGCCGCCGTCGTCGTCGGCTCCGTCGGCGCCACGGGAGCCCATGGGGCGCCCGCCGACACGAGTACGGATGTCACCACCCTCGCCTCGAGCGCCGGATGTGGGAGCGCTCCGACCTTGTCGAGCGGGACGCACACGATCCAGAGCGGCGGCACGAGCCGCTCGTTCATCCTGCGGGTCCCCGACAACTACGACCGCAGTCGCGCGTACCCGCTGATCTTCGCGTTCCACTGGAACGGCGGGACGGCGGGCGACGTGGCCGGCGGCGGCACCGACGGCGCGAACTGGTCCTACTACGGGCTCCAGCGACTCTCGAACAACAGCGCCATCTTCGTTGCGCCGCAGGGCATCGGCAACGGCTGGGCCAACTCGGGCGGCCGGGACGTCACCTTCGTCGACGACATGATCGGGCGCCTGGAGTCCGGCCTCTGCGTCGACACCGCGCAGCGCTTCGCGCTCGGCTTCAGCTACGGCGGCGGCATGAGCTACTCCCTCGCCTGCTCGCGGGCGACGGTCTTCCGGGCGGTCGCGGTCTACGCCGGCGGGCAGCTCAGCGGGTGCAGCGGCGGCACGCAGCCCATCGCCTACCTCGGCATCCACGGCATCTCCGACAACGTCCTCAACATCTCCCAGGGGCGCTCGCTGCGCGACCGGTTCGTCACCAACAACGGCTGCACCCGGCAGAACCCGCCCGAGCCCGCCTCGGGCAGCCGCACGCACATCGTGACCAGCTACTCCGGTTGCCGGGCCGGGTATCCGGTCCAGTGGGCCGCGTTCGACGGCGGCCACACCCCCGGCCCGATCGACGGGACCTACGACGACGGCTGGCAGACCTGGACCTCCGGGGTGACCTGGAACTTCTTCTCCCAGTTCGGATCCGGCGACCCGGGTGGCGGCGACGAGGGCGCGATCGTCGGCGCCCAGTCGTCCCGCTGCCTCGACGTGGCCGGCCAGTCCCAGAGCAACGGCGCCCAACTGCAGCTGTGGGACTGCAACGGCGCGGCCAATCAGCAGTGGACCAAGACCGCCAGTGGCGAACTGCGCGTCTACGGCGGCAAGTGCCTCGACGCCGAAGGCGGCGCGACCGCCCCCGGCACCAGGGCCATCATCTGGGACTGCCACGGCGGCGCGAACCAGAAGTGGAACGTCAACGCCAACGGCACCATCTCCAGCACCCAATCGGGACTGTGCCTGGACGCCTCAGGGAACGCGACCGCGAATGGCACCAGGGTCGTCCTCTGGACCTGCAACGGCGGCGCCAACCAGCGCTGGACCATGGGCTAGCGCCCCCGCGCCGGACCACCACCCCGCAGCCGAGGCCGGGAGCACCTCCCGGCCTCGGCCGCTCGCAGGGGTGGAGATAACTTCACCGTGAAGTCGGGCACCAGCGGCAATGTGCGGGCCCGCTCGCGAACCTACTGTTCAATGCATGGACATTTCAGCGGCGCCGCCGATCCCCTGGCGCAGAGCCCCGCGAGCAGCAGTGCGGGCCTTCTGGGCGGGCTCGACCTGGCGCTCCCTCATGCACCTCGTCACCGGGGCGCTGGTCGGCATCGCCGGCGGCGCCGCCATCGCCGCACTCGTCGCCACCGGCGTCGGCGGCCTCATCACCATCATCGTCCCGATCATCATGGGCGGCATCCTGCTGGTCGTGAACGGCGTGCTCACGGTGGTGCAGCGCAGCCGCCACACCGCGTTCCTCGGCACCGAGTGGCCCGAAGGGCCGTTCACGCAGCCGGTGACGTTCGCGCCGCGCCACCTCCTGGCGATCGTGAAGCACCCCCGCACATGGCGGCAGCTCGCCTACCACGCGATCGCCGGGATCTACGGCTTTCTGGCGGCGGCCTTCGCGATCGCCGCGTGGACCGCGGGCCCCGCGATGGTCTTCGCGCCGCTCATCGGCCGCGAGTCGGGGCTGGACCCCAGGCACTGGATCCTCTGCGGCACCGGCATCGTCCTGACCCTCGCGGCGCCCTGGATCACCCGCGGCCTGGCGGTGCTCGACGAGCTCATGGCGCGGGTCCTCCTGGGCACCAGCCGGGCGGAGGCCCTCGAGCTGCGGGTGACCGATCTCGCCGCGAGCCGCGACTCTACTGTGGATGCGGCGGACGCGGAGCGGCGCCGCATCGAGCGGGACCTCCACGACGGCGCGCAGCAGCGGCTCACCTCGCTCGCCATGAACCTCGGGATCGCCCGCGCCACTCTTGACGACCTTCCTGAGGAGGGCGCCCGCGCCATCGCGGAAGCCCACGAGGAGGCCAAGCAGGTCCTCACCGACCTGCGCGACCTGGTGCGCGGCCTGCACCCGGCGGTGCTCGAGGACCGCGGCCTGGACGCCGCGCTCTCGGCGGTCGCCGCCCGCTCGCCGGTCCCGGTGCGGCTGCGCGTCGACATGGACCGACGCGTCGCCCGGGACGTGGAAGCCGTCGCCTACTTCGTCGTCTCCGAGGCACTGACCAATGTGGCCAGACACTCCGAGGCCGAGCACGCCGCGGTCGAAGTGTCCCTAGAGGACGGGGTGCTGCACCTGCGCATCGCCGACGACGGCCGCGGCGGCGCGGACGCTCAGGCGGGCACCGGACTCCAGGGCCTGTCCGACCGGGTGCGCTCGGTCGACGGCACCTTCCGCATCACCAGCCCCCTCGGGGGCCCCACGGAAATCGAAGCGGAGCTGCCATGCGCGTCGTGATCGCCGAAGACTCGGTCCTGCTGCGGGAGGGCCTGGCCAGGCTCATGGAGATCGGCGGCATCGAAGTCATCGACACCGTGGGCGATGCGGAGGCACTGCTGCGCTCGGTCGAGCGCGACCGGCCCGACCTCGTCGTGGCCGACGTGCGGATGCCGCCCGACCAGAGCGACGAAGGCGTGCGCGCCGCACTGGTGCTGCGCCGCCAGTACCCGGACCTGGCGATCCTCATGCTCTCCCAGTACGTCGAGGAGCGGTACGCCGTCGAACTGCTCACCGGGCAGATGCGCGGCATCGGCTACCTGCTCAAGGACCGGGTCGCCGACGTCGCCGAGTTCCTCGCCTCGCTCAAGCGGGTCGCGGACGGCGGCACCGCCCTCGACCCCGAGGTGATCTCCCAGCTCCTGGTGCGCCGCAACGGCAGCGAGCTCGACCGCCTCACCCCGAGAGAGCGCGAAGTGCTCTCGCACATGGCGGAGGGCCGCTCCAACGCCGGCATCGCCGCCGTCCTCGTCCTCAGCGAGGGCGCGGTCAGCAAGCACATCAACTCGATCTTCACCAAGCTCGGGCTCCCGCCCAGTGACAGCGGCAACCGCCGCGTGCTCGCCATTCTCAAGTTCCTGCAAGGCAACACGAAGGACCGGTCATGATCGACACCCCCGAGAAGCAGACCACCGCCCCCGAGCCCGAAGCCCCCCGCGCCGCCCGTACCGTCTGGTGGATCGTCGGGGTCGCCTCCACCGGCATCGTGCTCCTGTTCGCCCTGGCCACCGCCGGCGTCTGGATCTGGTCCACCGCCTCGCCCGAGAAGTCCGAGACCCACAGCGAGACGTACACGGAACCCACCACGGGCGTCGACGTCACCGTGGAGGTCGGGAGCATCGAACTCAACGCCTCCGCCGACGGCTCGCTCGTGGTCGACCGCGAGACCATCTGGCGCGGTGAGGATCCCAAGGTCAAGGAGCAGTGGCAGGGCGAGACGTTCACGGCCTCAGGCGAATGCAACGACCGCCTGATCGTCTTCGCGAGCGACGAGTGCGATGTGAACTACACGATCGCCGTGCCCAGCGGTGCCGCCGCCGAAGCGGAGAACTCGGTCGGCGACGTGCACATGGACGGCCTCGACGGCACGATCGACGTCGAGACCAGCATCGGCGGCGTCGAAGGCGAGAACCTGCGGGCCACCGAGACCCGGGTCGAATCCAGCGTCGGCTCGGTCCGCCTGGAGTACGCCGAGGTCCGCGGCGACATCAGCGTCATCAACAGCACCGGCGACGTCGAGATCATCGTGCCCGATGACGGCACCACCTACGACGTGGTCTTCGAGTCCGGCGTCGGCAGCGAGGACATCGACATCGCGACCGACCCGTCCTCCCGCGCCGACTACGTCATCTCGGTCAACACCAGCGTCGGGGACCTCACGGTCCGGTACGCCGACTGACACCGAGTGCTCTCTCCCGCCGTCCGCGACCGGTCTCCGGTCGCGGACGGCGGCGTCTCCAGAGGTGCCGTGGCGCAGGAGCCTTCGTGCTCGGCGGGCTGTGACTGCGGCGTCGGCACCTGCGGCGCACCCGGCCCTGCGCGGGGCCGCACGCCGTGCCGGGCGCGGCGGTAGCGTGCGTGGCATGACCGAGCTGTTGCACCTGACCGAACCGGGCCTCTGGGAGGCCGCGCTCGCCGCGGGCGTGTACGAAGGCTCCACGCGCGGGAAGACCCTCGCCGAGGTGGGCTTCATCCACTGCTCGCTGCCCGAGCAGCTCGAGGCCGTGGCCGCGTTCGTGTACGGCGACCACCCCGGGCCGCTCGTGGTCCTGGTCATCGACACCGCGCTGGTCGACGTGCCGATCCGCTACGAGGCCCCCGGGCCCGGCGCACCCGAATACCCGCACTTGTACGGCCCGCTGGCGACGAGCGCGGTCGTGGAGGTGCGGCCCTGGGACGCGACCTGATCCGGCCCGGTTCTCCTCCCGTGGGTCAGCCTTGCCGGGAGTGCGCGAGCAGCAGGTCGACGGCGGCGGTGCGGTCGAGTACGGCTCCGGCTTCGTACGAGGCCTGGAACCGCTGGTCTCCCAACGCCTCGCGGGTGCGTTCCAGCGTGCGCAGCGCCGCGTCGTAGCCCCGGCGGTCCTCGGTGCCGAGCAGCGAGACGGCCGCGCCCAGCAGGGTCGCCGCGTGCACCGGGTCCCCCGCCGCGAGAGCGGCTGCGGCCCGGACGCGCACGGCGACGGCGACGTTGGGGTCAGCCGCCCCTTCGATGCTCTCGGCCGTCAGCGCATCGAGAAAGCGATGCGCGCGCGCCGCGTCGCCTTCGGCGAGCGCCACGATCGCGCGCAGCGCGGCTCCCCAGACCCGGAGTCGCGGGTCCATTCTGGTGTCACCGAAGACCTGCTCGGCCATGGCGAGTTCGCTCAGGCCCTGCTCGTGATCGCCCTCCCTCAACAGGATCTGGGCGCGGCACCACCGCACATACGCGGTGGTGTTCGGATTGCGTTCGGCGTCGGCCCGTGCCAGGCTGAGGCGCATGGGCTCCCAGGCCTGCTCGATCGTGCGGGCGCCGTCGACGAGAGCGCTGCTGCGGACGGTGACCAGGGCGAGTTCGGCGTACGTCTCGGCGGCGTCGTCAGCGGTCCCGAGTTCGTCGAAGAGGCGCCCGGCCTGCGCGAGGGCGTCCTTGGCTTCGTCGTGGTCGCCTTGGCGCGCCGAGTACTCGGCACGCATCCGCAGGGCCGAGGCGAGGCCGAAGCGCTCTCCGAGCTTCGCGAACTCGGCTTCGGCCCGTTCGATCTGCTCGAGCCCTTCGGCGCCCGTGCCGCCTTCGTTGACGGCGGCTTCGGTGAGCAGGATGACGCCGAGCTCCCAGGCTTCGGCCGTGGTGCGGTCCGCGGAGACGGCGGGGTCGGAGAGGAACGCCGGGCCGATGGCCAGGAGCGAGTGCCCCGCGATCGGCCCTTGCGCGTTGCGTCCCAATGCGATGCCTTCGGCGATCGATCGGGTCGCCGCTTCGGGGTCACCGAATTCGAACTGGCCCATGCCGGTGAGGAGCTTGACGGCGGGCACGAGCCGTTCGGGGATCTCGCCCGGGAGCTCCAGGAGCGCCGGGTACCAGTGCTGGAGCTGGGAACGGAAGCCGCGCAGGTGCCAGAACCAGAACAGCGCGGCGATCATGCGCAGGCCGGACTCCTTGTGCCCGAACGCGACCGAGCGGGCGAGCACGGCGAGGAGATTGTCGTGCTCGGCGTCCAGGCGCGCCATCGCCTCGAGCTGCGCGGCCGACCTGATCTCGTCGTCGGCGCGTTCGACCAGGTCGAGGCAGTACCGGGCCATCGCGTCCCGTTCGACCTCCGCTTGGTCGGGTTCGAGCTGCGCCTCCGCGTAGGCGCGGATGGTCTCGAGCATCCGGTACCGCTCACCGACGCGCTCTACCAGGGACTTGTCGACGAGTCCGGCGAGCGCGTCGAGGTCACCGACCCGGTCGAGCCCGACGCCGCCGGGGTAGACGGCCATGCGCATGGCAAGGGCCCGTTCGGCATCCGAGAGGAGGTCCCAGCTCCAGGCGATGACCCCTTCGAGCGTGCGGTGCCGTTCGGGCGCGGTCCGGTCCGATCCTGCGAGGAGCGCGAACCGGTCGTCCAGGCGGGAGGCGATCTGGGACGCGTCGAGCGCCCGCATGCGGGCGGCGGCGAGCTCGACCGCGAGGGGCAGGCCGTCGAGGCGGCGGCAGATCTCCACGACCGCTTCGGCATTGGAGTCGTCGAGCTTGAAATCGGGGCGCACGGCGGCTGCCCGCTCGCAGAACAGCCGCACCGCGGGGCTCGCTTCTGGACGATCGGCCGCGAGCGGCAGCGGCGGGATCGGGAACAGCCGCTCGCCGCCGATGCCGAGGGCTTCACGGCTGGTGGCGAGGAGGCGCAGGCCGGGGCAGGCGCCGAGCAGCCGGGCGGCGAGGCGCGCGGCGGCGTCGATGCGGTGCTCGCAGTTGTCGAGGACGATGAGCGCGTCCTGTTCCGCGAAGTACTCCTCGAGGCGCGACGCGGCATCGTGCGCGGACGGTTCCAGCAGACCCGACTCGCGGGCGCCGATGGCGCGCAGCACCGCGGGCGCCACGTCGGCGTCGTCGCCCACGGCGGCGAGTTCGACCAGCCAGACGCCTTGGGGCGCAAGGCTCGACATCGTGGCCGCTGCCTCGACGGCCAGGCGGGTCTTGCCGGCGCCGCCGGGGCCGGTGACGGTGACCAGCCGCGACGTGGCGACCGCCGCGGTGAGCGCGTCCAGGTCGGCCTCGCGGCCGACGAAGCTGGTGAGCTGCGCTTTGAGGTTGGTGCGCTTCTCGACGCGCGCGGTCGGGGCCGCGCTCTGGCGCAGGATCTGCAGGTGAAGGTCGGCGAGTTCGGCGGAGGGGTCGGCGCCGAGTTCGTCGGCGAGGCGTTCGCGGGCGCGCTCGTAGGCGTCGAGGGCCTCGGCGGGGCGGCCGGTCGCGTAGAGGGCGCGCATGAGGAGGGCCTGCCAGCGCTCGTCGAGCGGGTGCGCTTCGGCGACGGGTTCGAGTTCGGCGAGTACGTCGGCGCCGGTGGTGATCTCGAGTGCGAGGCGCTCGCGGGCGGTCTCGTTGCGCAGCCGCTCCAAGCGGATTGCCTCGTTCTCGGCGAACCGGAGGTGACGCAGGTCGGCGAGAGCCGTTCCGCGCCAGAGCGATTCGGCTTCGCGGAGCGCGGTGAGGTCGGCTTGCCGGCGGCCGGTCTCGGAGAGCCGCTCGAACCGCTTCACGTCGACGTCGCCGGGTTCGACGGCGAGGCGGTACCCGGCGGCGCCGCGCGTGAGCCGGTCGGCGCCGATGGCGCGGCGGACTCGGGACACCAGGGCCTGCAGGGCGTTCGCGGAGGGCGCGTCGTCCTCCCAGATCGCGTCGAGCAGGGTGTCGGCGGTGACCTCGCGGCCCGGTTCGAGGGCGAGGCGGGCGACGAGCGCGCGCAGGCGCGCACCGGCGAGCTCGACGGGTTCATCGTCGCCGTTGCGGATCTCGAAGGGACCGAGGAGGTGTACGCGCATGGGAGTAAGTGTGCCCGGGCGGGAAGGAGTGGCGGAATTGGAGGGCGGCGCAGCATGGTGGCTGTTGGGCTGTTGGGCTGTTGGGCTGTTGGGCTGTTGGGCTGTTGGGCTGTTGGGCTGTTGGGCTGTTGGGCTGTTGGGCCGTTGGGCTTCAGGTCTTGGGTTCTTGAACGTCCGCCCTGCGCCACGCCCCGCGTCCTGGGCGTCGCGCCGAGCGCCCGGAACACGCCACGTCCAGCGCCTCGAACGCCGCCGCACTCCGGTGCGGCGGCGTTCGAACAAATTTTCGTCGCACCCCTGTGAGACGGTGTCCTTTTCACTGGTAGTGGTGAAGGTGGGATAGGGCGGGTACCCGGGGCCTCCCGTATCGCCGCAGGACGGTCGACTCCGGCCTCACCCCTCAGACCCGCTCGCGAACCCTGCGGAACTGGCGTCCGGCGAGGTCGATCGCCGTGATCTCGCCATCCTCGTCCCGCGCGAAGAACCCGCGCTGGCCTTGGAGCGGGCCCTCGGTGACGATGTAGTCGTCGCCGTCCTCATGAAGGAATCCCATGTTCGCGGGTTCGCAGTCGGCCGGCATCTCCGGCGAGGCCGCACGCAGTTCGGGCCGGATCCGAGCCGCGAGGCTCAGGCGGTCGCCCTCGTCGACGACGCTCACGACCATCATGTCGACCTCGTAGTCCCCGACGATCCCGGCGGCCCGCTCCCGGTCGAACGGGACCGGCTCGGGATCGCGGTCGACCAGCCCGAGGTAGTGCTCCAGCGCCCACCGGATGACCGCCAGGTTGCAGGGCGTGCCGCCCGGTTCGGCGTTGGTGACGACGGCGATCGCGAAGTCGTGCTCGGGCACGGCGAGGAAGTCCGCGAACTGGCCGACGGACGAGCCGCCGTGGGCGAACGTGGCCACGCCGTCGATCTCGCGCAGGAACCAGCAGATGCCGAACCCGTCGCCGAGCGAGCTGCCGCGCAACTCCACGGTCTGCCGCCGCATCGCCTGCAGCGCTTCGCGGGAGACGATCCGCTCGCCCGACTCGGTGCGGCCGTCCCCGAGGTGGAACCGGGCCCAGCGGACGAGGTCGCGCGCGGTGGAGGCGCCGCCCCCGCCCGGATTCTGGGCGCGGTGGACCTTCCAGGTGGGGGGCGACCGTGGTGCCGTCCTCGGTGACGCTGTGGCCGAGCGAGAACTTGCGGGTCATGGCCTCGGCCGCGAAGAAGGTGGAGTTCTCGAGCCCGAGCGGCTCGAACAGGAGGGCGGCGATCGCCCGCTCGTAAGTCATGCCGGTGACGACTTCGATGACGCGCCCGAGGAGGTTGAACGCTGCCTGGCTGTATGACGCCCGTTCGCCGGGCTCGGCGATGATCGTCAGCTCGTCCAAGTGGTCCACATAGGTCTTGAGGGCGTCGTCGCCGTCGCCGGTGTCCCGGAGCATCCAGGTGTCCAGGCCCGCAGTGTGGTTGAGCAGGTGGCCGACGGTGATCGTCGCGGCCGACCGCTCGTCGGCGAGCCGCAGGTCGGGGAGGTAGCGGCGCACCGGCGCGTCGAAGTCGACCTTGCCCTGCTCGGCGAGGATCACGAGCGCGGTCGCCGTGAAGCTCTTGCTGGTCGAGCCGAGGGTGAAGATCGTGTCCTCGTCGACCGGGAGAGGGTTCGCGACGCTGGTGACGCCGTGGGACGCGTAGATCTCGCGGCCCTGGTGCCAGATGCCGACGGCGATGCCGGGCACCGCGTACTCGGTGGCGGACTTGGCGACGATCTGCTGCAGTTCGTTGGCGCTCATGGTGGTTCCCCTCTCGGATGCCCCGGCGTTTCCCGGAGGCGGTGTCGAGAAGAACCATCGCCTCGGGCGCTGACGCGCCGCTGACACGCGGCTGACGACCCTGTCCTGAGCGACCCTGCAACAGCTGTCTTCGCAGGTCAATGTCTTGCCGGTCGAAGATGTCGTACCCCGCTTCTACAGTTGTGGAGGCAACTGAATAGCGCGCGCAACGCCCAGCGGCGGGGCGCGAGAACCGATTGGACGAAGCGATGGCAGCGAAACCATCAGACAGTTCACGGAACCAGGCGAGCCTCGAGGTGATCACCCGGGCATTGCCGTTCACGACCATTCCCGACGAGCCACTGCGAGCGCATTTCGCCAGGTGGCTTCTCGATTCACTGGCCACCGCGGACCGGCTCGGACCGTTCCCGAGCGTCGAACCCGAAACCCGCCCACCGGCGGCGGGTCCGGAACCCGCAGCGCCGAATATGAAACCCGAGATCGACACCCGGCCACCTCCGCTCTCCACACCCTCCAGGGCCGCGGTCGAAACCGTGCGCGAGGGCGCTCCGCCTGACGATCCGCCGAGGTACAAGCCACTGCCGCTCGAGTGGCAGGGCCCGCCCGCGCCGCCCAGGCCGCAGTTCGTACGCCAACGCGACGGCACGATCTGGGTGACGAAGCCGATCCTGCGCTCACGCGGCTGGACCGACTCCGCAGTCCGCGACTTCCTGCCCCAACCCGAAGGGCTGAAACCGAACCCGCGGTTCGCCGCCACCGGCGCCCCGATGCCGGTCTGGCGACCCGCGACCGTGGCGGCCGTCGAACGGACGCCGGAGTGGCAGGCCTGGCTGGAACGGTCGCTGCGGCGAAGGAAGACCACGCTCGAAGCGCTGGCCGAGACCGAGGACGAGGACTTCCGCGCTCGAGTGGAAGCGGCCCGCATGGCCATCGAGTCGGAAGGAGGAGTGCCGCACGAGGCGGCCGAGGGCCGCTGACTCCTCCCAGGAGCAGCGAAAGACGAGAGCGAGGTCGGCGGCGGGTACTCGCCGTGCGGCCGGAGGCAGCGGCCGTGGTCTTGCAAGGTCGTCGACCTCGACCTGAGTTCTCGGCCTCTGCCGACGATACGACCATAGACCGGTTTCGACCATGCCAGGCTCGCTGAAACGCCGGTGACGCGGTCGTTGATCTCCTAGGTTGGAAGGCGGCCAAAAGGGTCCGTGCTGATGCGGACCATGGGCGCAGTCGGGGAAGGAGACGGTCATGACCGATTTCGCATTCGCGGGGAAGGCTTTCGACATCCGCTTGGACAACGGGGTGATCTTCCACAACACCTATGCGGCGGAGGGCAACAGACTGGTCTACGAACAGATCGACGGCGCGGTGGAAGGCGCTTCAGAGGAGGTGGAGCTGTACGTCGCCGAGGTCGGGTCGCGGATGTACCTGGTCGGCTGGAACGAGGTCTCGGGGGCGACCGTGGCGCACGTGATGGATTTCAAGACGAAGAAGGTCACCGCGTTCCGGTCACTCGACGTGGGCGGCGGCAGAGTCGGCGAGGTGTACTCCGGGACCTTCGAGGAGGTGAAATAGGGAAGGGGAGAAGATCGATATCGGTCGCAATGCAATCGCGATACGGCGACAGCGGTGGTAAGTCAGACTGATCGATGGTTAGGATCGGTCGCCGCAACGCCGCAACGCCGCAACGCCGCAACGCCGCAACGCCGCAACGCCGCAACGCCGCAACGCCGCAACGCCGCAACGCCGGCTCGCGGCTCAGGCCAGCTTGAAACCCGCGGCGGTCGCCAGCTCGCCCGCGATCTCAACCGCTTGGTCCGCCGTGATGAGCGCTCCGCGCAAGCTCATGAGCCCGTTGATCCCCGACAGTTCCGCTCGCCGAAAGTCGCAGCCCTTGGCGTTCGAGACCCGCGAGAAGTCCGCGCCCGGGAAGGCGCAGTCGATGAACACGGCCTTGGAGAGGTCCCCGAGGAAGGTCGCGTTCATGAACCGGCACCGCTCGAACACCACCGGTCCCTTCGCGGTACCGATCGAGATGCCCGCGAAGTCGGCCCGGCAGTCGGCGACATAGACGTCCTGAGCCAGCGCGAACTGCGCCTGCCAGCCCACCAGCTGGCTGTCGGTGATCTCCAGCCGCCGCGCGGTCGCCCGCTCCCAGCGGGCGTTGGCCAGCATCGAGCGTTCGACGGTGACGTCCACGATCTCGAAGGGCGACAGCACCGTCCCCGAGAAGTCGACGCTGCGCAGCAGCGACTGGTCCAGGCTGCCGTCGCCCTGTCCGTCGGTCCATTCCAGGCCGTCGAAGAGGCGCTCGCTGAGTTCGAAGTCCGGTTCGGGCTCCTCGTCGAAGGGCCGCAACCGCTCGGCTTCCCACAGCGGCCTGCGCATGGAAAGCTTGTCGTCGATCTTCCTGAACTTCACCGAGCCTCCAAGGTCATCGTGACCTCGGCAGGCTACGCGAGCCCGCCGACATTTCCGCGAGCCCGACCGAGCGATTAGTGGCCTTCGTCGCTCCGATGCTTGCACGGCGCGCTGCACGTCGAATCTTCACGCAGGTCACGGCTTTTCGAGCTGCCGGACTCGAGCCTAGGTCGGTGGTCCAGTAGCGTCCTGACGGCTTCGATGGACTGCGGGTTCGTGGGGTATGTGCGGCGCGTCTCGCGTCTCGGCCTCGCAAAGTAATTGAACGTGTTCAATACGGCAGGTAGGCTTGGCGGGGAAGGGAGAACCCCATGAAGATCGTCATTCCCGGCGGGACCGGCAGTGTCGGTGCCGTCCTCGAACGCGGACTCCTCGCCGCAGGCCACCGCCTCATCGTGCTCACCCGCAGCCCCTCCCGCCCGCACCACGTCCATTGGGACGGCCGCGCACTCGGGCCGTGGACCGAGGCCGTCGACGGCGCCGACGTCGTGATCAACCTGGCCGGACGCAGCGTCAGCTGCCGCTACACCCGCGAGAACCTCGCCGCGATGATGGACTCCCGCGTCGACTCGACCCGCGTCATCGGCGAGGCCATCGCCGCCGCCGACCGGCCGCCGGCCGTGTGGCTCCAGATGAGCACCGCCACGATCTACGCCCACACCTTCGACCGCGCGAACGACGAGGCCACCGGCCTCATCGGCGGCGCTGAACCCGATGTGCCCGCCTACTGGGCCAAGAGCATCGACATCGCCAAGGCTTGGGAACGCACGCTCGACGAGGCCGAGACGCCCCGCACCCGCAAGGTCGCGATGCGCTCGGCGATGGTGATGAGCACCGACCGCGGCGCTGTCTTCGACGTGCTCTCCCGCATGACCCTGCTCGGCCTCGGCGGGGCCGTCGCGGGCGGCCGCCAGTTCGTGTCGTGGATTCACGAAGCGGACTTCACTCGTGCCGTGCAGTTCCTCATCGACCACGACGACCTCACCGGTCCGGTGAACCTCGCCGCCCCGCATCCCTTGCGGCAGAAGGACCTCATGCGGGCCCTTCGCAGGGCCTGGGGCGGGCACTTCGGCATCCCGGCGACGAAGTGGATGGCCGAGATCGGCGCGTTCGCGCTCCGCAGCGACACCGAGCTGCTGCTCAAGAGCCGCCGCGTCATCCCCGGCCGCCTCGAGGACGCCGGGTTCGAGTTCGCCTACCCCGCATGGGAGGCCGCGGCTGACGACCTCGCGCGGCGCACGGCGGCCGACCGGAAGTGGCCGCTTTTGCGCAGGCCCGGGCTCAAGGCGGTCCGGGCCCTGACCGGCAGCTGAGCCGGTGTCAGGCGGTGCCCCGGTGCGCTTCCGCGAAGGCCGCCACGGCCATCGCGGCGACCACCACTGCGGCGATCCCGCACACCGCCCCGAAGGACACCGCGTTCGCCAGCACCGAGCCGAGCCCGGCCGCCACGAGGTACACGGCCCACACCCCGGCCTGCAGCCGGGCCGTCCGCAGCCCGCTCCGCCCGCCGGAGAGGTTGACGGACAATGCGATGAGCGTGCCGGTCAGCACCGTGGTGTTGACGCCCGAGAGCCCGATCCGGACCGCGTGGACGCTCTGCACCCCCATCGCGAACGCCGCCAGAGCGATCGCGAGCTCGAAACCCCCGCTGAGTCCCGCCAGGGCGAGCATCACGACTTCGACGACCAGGAGGAGCGGCACGCCGAAGCTGGTGAGCACGTGGCGGCGCGTCGCCAGTGAGGCGAGCACCGTGCCCAGCGAGAACCCCGCGAGCGACCACAAGGGGCCGATGGGGGAGAGGCCGTCCTCGCGTCCGGTCAGCTCGCCGGAGACGGCGACGGCGAGCAGTACGGCGTTGCCGGTCTGGTTCGCGACGAACTGCTGACTCAGGCTGAGGAACCCGGCGCCGTCGACGGCACCGGCGATCGCGGTGAGGACGAGCGCGGTCCAGGTGTGCGCGTACGTGGGTGCGGCCGGTCTCATCGGACGCCGTCGTTTCGTTGCGGCCGTGCGGGTGCGGACGGTTCGAAGCGGTGCCACATGCGGCCCAGGCTAACGCCGGCGCGGGTGCCGCCACGGCCGACCCGCCGGACGGTCCGGCACGGTCCTCGTGCCGTTCCAGGCACCCCTGACTTTCGGCAGGGGCGGTTCCGGAAGTTCGGCCGATGGCAGCGGCTCCGCGTTTCCATAGGCTTTACGCATGCACTTGTTCGAACCGAAACCCGACCTGCGGCTCCGGTCGTCGACCCGCCCTACTCGCCCGCTCGCCTCCGGGCCGCGGCGATCAGCGCCACCGCGCCGACTGCGACCAGCACGGCCGCCGTGATGATGAACGCCCGCATGTCGCCGCCGGTGGCCGCCAGGTTGCCGTCGCCGCCGGAACCGTGCGCGCCGTCGGAACCGTTCGAGCCGTCGGGGCCACTGCTGCCGGTGCCGGTGGTGGTGTCGCCGGACGGCAAGGTGGTGACGTCGCCGGTGGTCGGGGCATCGGTGCTGCCGTTGGCGGTGGGGTCCACATCGTCGTCGCAGGTCAGCTCTGCCTGGAACGGGAAGTGGTGGATCTCGCCGCCGTTCTCGCCGACCTCGCCGAGGCTCGCGTTCCTGGCGATGATCTGGCCTTCGACGTTGGTGGGGCTGATGTCGGAGTAATCGGCGTAGGGGGCGAGGATCGAGCCCTCGACGGAGTCGCCCGAGGCGATGCGCAGCCGCGCGGTCTCGTTGAAGTTCCACAGGATGTAAGGCGCTTGCGGGCCGCTGATGCCGGCTTGGGTCGCGACCTTCCAGTCGAATTCGTCGCCGGTGGAGGAGGTGTCGACGTTGATCAGGAGCGGGGTGTAGGTGCTCGGCCGGTCGAGGAAGACGAGGTCCGCCATGGCGTTCAGATCCTCGCCCGTCACGCTGAGGATGTTGGTGACGCCCTTCTTGAGGGCGATCCGGATCTGCTGGTTCTGCTGCACCTGGCCCTTGGGCACGGTCGCGCCCTGATCGTCCTTCATCACGACCTCGTGCGCGTCGCACGCGTACAGGTCGGCCGCGTTCGCCCGGAGCTCGGTGAAGGCCGCCTCGAAGTCGATCGGGGAGGTCGGGCCCACTGATGAGATCGGCTGCTGCATGTTCAGCTGGATCCTGGGCGTCGAGTCGTAGCCTGTACCGGCCGCGACCACATGGGTGTTCACCGAGGCGTTGTTGGCGTCTTCGTTCAGCACCCGGGCGCCGTTCAGGTCGCCGACCTTCACGTAGTCGTGAACCTGGACCACCGAGGTCGCCGGGTCCTGTGCGAAGTCGATCCGGCCGCCTACGACGAGGGCGCTCGGTTCGGTGTCTCCCGGTGCGGTGAAGGAGCTCGCGTCGTGGATGTTGACGTTGTACGACCCCGCGATGACGAGGTTGCCGCCCGTCGCGATCCCGCCCTCGGACTCGGTCGAGGCGAGCACCGTCTCGTTCTCGACGAACGCGTTGTAGCCGAGGGCCCTCGCGAGCGGATCGACGGAGACTGGCGCCGCTTGCGCTGTCGGAACCGTGGCGGCCGTGGCCAGTGCCGCCACGGCGACGATGCCGGCGGCGCCGAGAACGGCCATGCGCTGTGCTCGGACTCGGTGCGTGGTCTTCGGCGGCGTGTACATGCTGCTCCCCCTGGAGTGGACGATGGTCGACTGCGGCGGGGGGAATGCGCGCCTGAGCCTAGCAAGTCAGACGCGGATCAAGTGGGGTGAAACGCGTGTATCAGGCGAATCCGCGGGAGGTTCCGGGCCCCTTGCGCGGGCCGCGGCGCAGGGTCCGAACCTTGCCACTGCACGCCGCTTGTTAGAGGATTGGCCTTGTGGGGCAACCGAATCCGGTCCTCACATGACCAAGGAGGACCCCCATGGAGCATTCCTACGGACGCCACGAGCGCGGACTCAAGACCCTGCAGCACCTCTCAGGCGAAGCCGAACCCACGGTCGTGACCTCGCTGGCCGACATCGCCCCGGACCTGGGCCGGTTCATCGCCGAGTTCGCGTACGGCGACGTCCTCACCCGTCCCGAACTCGACTTGCGCGACCGCGAGCTCGTCACCATCGGTGCGCTCGCGGCGCTGGGCAACGCCGCCCCGCAGCTGCGCTTCCACATCAACGGCGCCCTCAACGCCGGCTGCACTCGGGTCGAAGTGATCGAGGCGCTCATCCAGATCGCCGTCTATGCGGGGTTCCCGGCCGCCATCAACGCGGTCGAGGCCGCGAGGGAGGTCTTCGCCTCCCGCGACGCCGCGAACTCGCCGAACTGAGCCTTGCAGCAGGCTCGCCGGGCCGGGGCGCTTGAGATTCATTCTTATAAAGCCGAGGGGCGCATCGCGATCGCGATGCGCCCCTCGGCTGTCGTACCCCGCTGGGAGTATTGATTTGGAAGTTCCCGGCCTCGGCGAAGCTTGCGAGCCGAAACTCAATGCGGGGTCCGATTTGAAGGCTAGCGCCCCCAATGTCTTAGAGATACTGCCCGATCTGCTGCTGCGGGATCGGGGACTCCGTCCGCGTCGGGTCCGTGCCGCCGCGCCGCGCGTACAGCTCGGCGAGGGTCATCGGCTCGCGCACCGCGTCGCCGCCGAGCCAGTCGCTCGACTCCAGCGCCGAAAGCGCCCCGACCTCGATCTGCGCCAGGCACCGCCCGGGCCGCACCACGGCCGGATGCAGCCGGTCGAGCCGCTCGTTCGTCGTGATCGCGACCATGATCTCGCGCCCCTGCCCGAGCAGGCCGTCCGTCAGGTTCAGCAGCCGCGCCAGCGACTGCCCCGACGCCTCCTTCGCCTCACCGCGGATGAGCTCGTCGCAGTCCTCCAGGACCATCAACCGCCAGTGCCCGCGCCGCGGCTCGTCCGGATTCAGGTCCGCGTCCAGCACCAGGTCCATCTCCGACCCGATGATGACCTCCATCAGGTAGGACGGGTCCGCGAAGAACGCCTCCGGGTCCAGCACCGTGTCCACCTGGCACCACGGCGCCCACTCGCGCGCCAAAGCCCGCAGCGCCGTCGTCTTGCCGGTCCCGGGCGGGCCGTGGAACAGCACCAGCCGCCCCGCCACGTCCGAAGCCCGCGTCGCCATCAGCTTCCCCAGCGCCGAACCGGCGCTCGAGGAGTAGTTCCGCTCGATCTCGGGCCAGCGCGGCGCGCTGATCGACCGCGTGGACCGGAACGGTCCCCGCGCCGACCGGTACCAGAAGCCCATGTCGACCTTGTCCTCGCCGACCTCCTCGACCGAGCCGGTCCGGTCGGTCAGGTAGGCGGCGATCTCCTCGGCGCGCTCGCGCGTCACCGCCGTCACGACCGCCTGGCCCGAACCGTCCCGCCACCGCTGCGTCCGCAGGGTCCAGCCGTCACCGGTGACCAGTTGCAGAAAAGAGGCCCCGGAAATCGACCGTACGAGTGAACCGCCCTCAGGTATGAGGTCCACGTCGTCGGCGACCATGTCGAGCGCCCGCACCACCGCGTGCGGCTGCGCCCCGGAAACGTACGCGTCCAGAGCCATGAGGTTCAGCACGTTCGACGGATCGTCCGAGCCGTCGAGCGTGAAGTGCATGTTGCCGAGCACGCCGCCGCTCCCCTGAAGCAGGTTCATGATCTCACCGCGTCTTTCGATGATTCCCATCGCGATCCACCATAGAAAACTACGGCGACGCTGCCGCCGCCGTGACTGCCATCGCACGGCATAGCCTGCCGCACTCCGTGACCGTGCCTTTTTTGACTGTGTCCTGCAACCATGACACGGCTGCACGCGCCCGCGGGGCGCGCCGTGGAGTTGCAGGAGACGACTGGGCCCCACCCGGTGGGGCGTGAGCTGGAACAATCAGCCATGCTGGGTTACGTGACCGCATCGACCGAGACCAGCCAAAACACCGCCGCTACCATACCTGGCGGCGGCGCGGGGTCCCGAAGCGGGCAGCAGGCGCGGCACCGGCGCGGACTGCGCGCGCTGGCGGTCGCCGCGGCAGTGCTCGCGGGACTCGCCGTCGCCGTGATCGCGCTCGACCTCGGCGGGGCCGTGGACGTCGCGGAGCTGCCCGGCCTGTCGACCGCCGACCCCACCGTCACCTGGGCCGCCGGCCTTCTCAAGTACGGGTACGACCTCGCGATGCTCGCCGCGGTCGGCTGCATGATCGCCGCCGCGTGCTTCCTGCCCGGGCGCCAGGGCGACCGCGCCCGGCTCACCGGCCAGTCCTGGCGGTGGCTGCGCGTCGGCGCCGCCGCCTCCGGCATCTGGGCGGCCGTCGCGCTGGTGAGCCTGCCGGTCGACTTCGCGAACTCGTTCGCCCGCCCGCTCGGCGGGGTCACCGCCTTGGGCCTGTGGTCGTACGTGGGCCAGTACGAGCAGGGGCAGGCGCTCGGCCTGACCGCGCTCCTCGCGACCGCCGCGGCCGTGGTCGCGGCGCGGGCGTTCACGATCCCCGGCGCGGTGTGCGCGGCCGCCCTCGCGCTCGCGGCGGCGCTCCCGCCGGTGTTCACCGGGCACTCGGCGTCGAACGGCAACCACCAGATCGCCGTCGACGGCCTCCTCATCCACGTGGTCGCCGCCGCGTTCTGGGCGGGCGGCCTGTTCGCGCTGTTCATCGCCCGCCGCGACCCCCTCGTCGCCGCCCGCCGCTACTCCGCCGCCGCCGTGTTCGCCTACGCGGCGATCGGCTTCTCGGGTCTGATCGTGTTCTGCGCCAACGTGAACCTCACAGACCTGTGGACGTCCCCGTACGGGCGCATCGCGCTCGCGAAGCTCGTGGTCCTCGCGATCGGCGGGGTCTTCGGCTGGGCGCACCGGCGCGCCACCCTGCCGCGCATCGCCGAGGGGGACCGCAGCGCGTTCACGCGCCTGGCCGCGGTCGAGCTGGGGCTCATGGCCGCCGCGTTCGGCCTCGCCTCGTCCCTGTCGGTGACGCCGCCGCCGTCGGAGGAGCTGCCGGACCCGAACACGGCCCTGCTCGGCTTCCCCACGCCCGGCCCGCTCTCGTTCTCGTCGATCGTCCTCGACTGGTACCCGTCCGTGCTGTTCTGCACGGCCGGTCTGGCACTCGTGGGCGCGTACGTCGCGGGCGTCGTGCGCCTGCGCCGCCGCGGCGACGCCTGGCCCTGGTACCGCACGGCCCTGTGGATCGCCGGGTGGGCCGTCGTCGTCATCACCACCTCCTCGGGGCTCAGCAAGTACGGGATGGTGCTGTTCAGCGCGCACATGGTGCAGCACATGGCGTTGAACATGCTCGCGCCGATCCTGCTCGTGCTGGCCGCTCCGGTGACGCTCGCGCTGCGGGCCCTCAGGCCCGACCGCGCCGGCGGGCCGCGCGAATGGCTGCTCGCGGCGATCCACTCACGCTGGTCGCAGTTCGTGTCGCGCCCGCTCGTGGCCCTGTTCGTCTACCTGACGAGCCTGTACCTCATGTACTTCACGGGCATGTTCGAGTGGGCGATGCGCTCGCACTTCGGGCACCTGTTCATGACCATGCACTTCCTGGCCGCCGGGAGCCTGTTCTTCTGGGTCGTCATCGGCCCGGACCCGAAGCCGCGCCCGCTCTCCTACCCGGCGAAGGTGCTCCTCTACTTCGTGTCGATCGTCTTCCACGCGATCTTCGGGCTCACACTCATGATGGGCACCAACCTGATCGCGGTCGACTGGTACACCCAGATCGCCATCCCGTGGGTGGGCGACCTCCTCGCCGACCAGCGCGCGGGGGGCGGCATCGCGTGGGCGTTCGGGGAGATCCCGAGCCTCATCATCATCGCGGTGCTCATCGCGCAGTGGACGCGCTCGGAGGACCGCGAAGGCCGCCGCCTCGACCGGATGGCCGAGCGCGCCGCCGCCTCGGGCCGCCCCGAGGACGACCCGCACGAGGTCTACAACGCGTACCTGGCCGGCCTCGACCAGGAACGCCGCTGAAGAACAGGACATTCGGCAGGGGTCAAACCGGTCGTTAGACAGATGCGGCCCAGGCGTACCCGAACGTAATGTGGCTCCATGACCGCAGAAAACGTTCGATTCGAGACGCTCGCCGTCCACGCCGCCGAACCCCGGCCCGCACACGGCCGCTCCGTCGTCTTCCCCATCTACCAGGGCACGGTCTACGAGATCGAACCCGGTGGCGGCGTCGACTACATCCGCTACTCCAACACGCCGACCCAGGCCTACCTGCAGGAGAAGCTCGCCGCCCTCGAAGGCGCCGAGGCCGCCGTCGCCACCGCCTCGGGGATGGCCGCGATCAGCACCGCGCTCCGCAGCGTCCTCGCCGCGGGCGACCGCATCATCGTCGCCGGGAACATCTACGGCGGCACCCACGCCCTCCTCGCCGAGGAGTCCCGCCGGTCCGGCTGGGGCGTCGACTTCGTCGACGCCGCCGATCCGGAGGCCTGGGCCGCGGTCCTGACCCCCGAGACGAAGGCGGTCTACGTCGAGTCGATCACCAACCCGCTCGTCAGGGTCGGCGACCTCGTGGGGCTCGCCGCGTTCGCGCGGGAGCACGGCCTGACCTCGATCATCGACAACACGTTCCCGACCCCGATGCTGTTCCGGCCGCACAGCATCGGCTACGACCTGGTGTGCCACTCGGCGACCAAGGGGTTGAACGGGCACTCCGACCTCGTCGCGGGCGTCGTCACCGGCTCGGCCGAGCGGATCGAGCAGGTGCGGCACTTCCTGATGCTGTACGGCGGCAGCATCGACCCGCACGTCGCGTTCCTGCTCTCGCGCGGCCTGAAGACCCTGGCGATCCGGGTCAAGGCGCAGGGGGAGAACGCGCTGGCGCTGGCGCGGTTCCTGGAGGGGCACAGCGCGATCGCCGAGGTGCACTACCCGGGGCTGGAGTCGCACCCCGACCATGCGCGGGCCGCGGCGCTGTTCTCCGGGTTCGGTTCGATGCTGGCGTTCCGGCCGGTCGGGGGCCTGGAGGCGGCGGAGCGGCTGCTGAAGTCGCTGGAGATCCCGTATGCGGCGGCGAGTCTGGGAGGGGTGGAGTCGCTGGTGACGCGCCCGGCGATCAGCAGCCACGCGAAGCTGACCGCCGAGGAGCGGGCCGCAGCGGGCATCGCAGACGACCTCATTCGCTTCTCCACGGGCATCGAGGCGGCCGAGGACCTCATTGCGGACTTCGGGAGGGCGCTGAACGAATAGACAGTGGAAAGCCTGCCCGGCCTGCCCGGCCTGCCCGGACCGCCGGGCAGGCCGTCAGGCGAACGGCGGCCGGATGATCGGGCCGCCCCGGGGCGTCGGCCGGGTGGTGGTCAGGCCCTTCTGCTCCAGTGGGGCATGGGGATCGGGGCGAACCTGATCCTCGTGCCGGGGCGGGCTTGGGCGGCGGCGGCCTGGGCTTCGGGGCCGACGACGCCGATGACGGGGTAGCCGCCCGTGGTCGGGTGGTCGGCGCCGAAGAGGATCGGCTGGCCGTTCGGGGGGACCTGGAGTGCTCCGGCGACGATGCCTTCGCTCGGCAGCTCCGCGGTGTCGATGCGCCGCAGGGCGGGGCCGTCGAGGCGCAGGCCGATCCGGTTGGAGTGCTCCGAGACGGTCCACACCCCGCGGGCGAGCTCTGCGATCGCCTCGGGGCGGAACCACTCGAGGCGGGGGCCCAGGTGCAGCTTCATGACGAGCTCCTCACTCACCCCGGCCCAGGGCGCCGGCCACTGCGTGGGCAGCGGCGGGTGCGCGGGGCTGGGGCCGAGCGGGATCGTGTCGCCGTCGGCCAGGGGCGCTGGGCCGAGACCGGAGAGGAGGCAGGTCGAGTGCGAGCCGAGGCTCGACTTCGGGTGCAGCCCTCCGGAGAACGCCAGGTACGACCGGACGCCGACCTCGGCGGGCCCGGCGTCCAGCACCGAACCGGCCTTGAGCTTCACCGGCTGGCCCCACGCCTCCGGGCGTCCGTCCACAGTGACCGGGCAGGGCGCGCCGCCCACGACCACGGTCACGTTCCGGTGCGCCTTCACGGTGGCGCCGTTCAGGGTCGTCTCGAGCGCGCAAGCCCCGGTGGGGTTGCCCGCCAACTGGTTCGCGAGCCGCCATGAGGGGCGGTCGGCCGCGCCGGAGGGCGGCACCGCGAGGTGGCCCCAGCCGGGGCGACCGGCGTCCTGGCAGGTGGTGAGCACGCCTGCGCGCAGGATCTCGATGTGGCTCATACCCGCACCGCCGCGAATCGCACCTTGGTGCCGGGGACGAGGAGCGCCGCGGGTTCGCGGTGCTCGTTCCACAGCCGGCCCGGGTTCGTCATCGTCGCGATGAGCTGCCACCCGCCGGGGCTCGAGCGCGGGTACACGCCCGTGTAGGGCCCGGCGATGGCCACGGACCCGGCCGGGACCGAGGTCCGCGGGGTCTCGCGGCGCGGCACCTGGTACTCCTCGGGCAGGCCCTCGAGGTACGCGAAGCCGGGGGAGAACCCGCAGAACGCCGCCTCGAACTCGATGCCGGAGTGGATGTCCGCCACCGCTTCGGGGCTCACGCCCCACATCTTCGCCACGGCCTCGAGGTCGCGTCCGTCGTAGCAGACGGGGATCTCGACGGCCTCGCCCGCCGACTCGGGCTCCTCCGTGAGCGGCCAGCCGGGGAGTTCGGCGGCCAGCAGTTCGGGTTCGTCGATGCCGTCGACGAGCACCGTCGTAGCGCCCGGCACCAGGTCGGCGGCCTCCAGGAGCCCTGACATGCGCCGGGCCTGGAGCGAGCGGTAGCAGGCGCGCGCGAGCGCGGTGGTGCCGCAGTCGATCAGGATGCCGCGCGGTCCGGCCGGCAGCGGCCGGAGCCCCCGGCCGGAGGTGGGTGCGGTGGGTCTGGTGCTCACGAGAAAGCCTCCACGTCGATGCCTCGCTCAATCAATGCTGATCTGATCGACGCGGCGACCGCCACCGCGTCGGGACCGTCGCCGTGCACGCAGATCGATTCGGCCGCAACAGGAGTGACAGTACCGTCGATCGCCGTCACGACGCCGTCGGCGGCGAGCGATACGGCCTGCGCCACCGCTTCGGCGGGTCCGAGGAGTGCTCCCGGGAGCCCGCGCGGCACGAGGTGCCCATCGGGAAGGTACCCGCGATCGGCGAATGCCTCACCTATGACGCGGAGTCCGGCTTCGGCGGCGAGGAGGTCGAGCGTGCTCCCGCGCTGCGTGAGCAGCACGCCCACGCCCGCGATCGTCGCGCCCTCGATGACGGCGGCGGCCTGCACCGGGTCGCGCCCGGCACGGTGGTACAGCGCCCCATGGGGTTTCACATACGCCACGTCGGCGCCGGCGGCCTGGGCGAAGACCCGGAGCGCACCGATCTGGTAGGCGACTTCGGCGGCCAGCTCCTCCGGGGGGAGGTCGATCTCGCGCCGTCCGAACCCGGCGAGGTCCCGGTAGGAGACCTGGGCGCCGATGCGCACGCCTCCGGCGGCGGCGAGGGCGGTGACGCGGCGCAGTGTCAAGGGGTCCCCGGCGTGGAATCCGCACGCCACATTCGCGCTCGTGACGATGTGCAGCAGCGCGTCATCGTCCGTGAGCACCCAGCGACCGAAACCCTCCCCCAGGTCCGCGTTGAGGTCCATGACTAAACGGTACCGGAGTGCGCGGGATTCGGGCGCTTCGGGAACGGGGGGAGAAACCCCACCCTCACCCCACCCGTCCGGGTGAGTCGGGGACTGGCGCCGCGCTCGAACGGGCGCAGCGGCGGCCGTGTGTCTGGAGCGGTCCAGTGGGGCCTGAGTTCAGCGTCGAATGCGCACCAATATGGACAGAGTCGACATCGTGACTCTCGGTAAACAGAGTTACCAAAGGCCCTGGTAGACAGTGATATTCGGGGGACCCGAAAGTGGCGCCCCCGGTCTATGCTGATACTCACATTTGAGTCCACTGAGACCCTCGGAGGCGGCATGTTCGGTGAGGACGCCATCGCCCAGCAACTGGCGGAAGCCCGCTCGAAACTGGACGTCGTCAGGCAGACGCAGCAGGACCACCAGGTCCCCCCGGTCACCGCCGAGGCGGCCGACGGGCGCATCAAATTGACCCTAGGCGCGAACGGCCGCGTCGAGCGCTTCGAGTTCACGGAGGTGCGGGTCCTCAAGGAAGGCACCGAGTTCCTCGAAGAAGAGCTCCGCAACGTCGTCAACGCGGCCCTCGACGCCCGCGCCGAGTCCCTCGGCCACGACACCGCCGCGCCCGACCTCGAAGCCATCGGCGAGGCCGTCGCCAAGATCCAGGACCAGGGCATCGCCCAGATGCGGGCCATGAGCACCCAGATCAGCGCCGTGATGAAGAAACTGCAGGGAGGGGCCTGACATGGTGGTGCAACTCGACCTCGACTCGATCCGGGAGGGCGCGGAAGCGCTCGACGCCGCCACCGAGGCGGTCCAAGGCCTCTTCGACGAGTTCAAATCCGCCGTCGAAGGGCTCACCGACTCCTTCGGCGGGGACATGATCGGCTCGCTCCTGGACCTCGCGCACCAGGTGTGCATGGAGGCCCTCATGGAGTGCATCGAGACGAACATCGAAGACCTCCTCGACTACGCCGTCAACCTCCGCGAGATGGCCGACAACCACGAGACCGCCGACAGCGAGGCCGCGCGCATCTTCCGCGAGCTCCTCGCCGAACTCGGCCTCTGACGACCCCCGCCCGGCCGCCGCCACCGGCCGCGCCCTCCCATCACCCTTCGCGTTCCTCCCCTTACGAAGGAGACCCAAAGTGGGTATGTCACTGCCCTCCGAACTCACGAGCCTGCTCTCCATGCTCGGCTACGACTGGCCCGAATCGGACGAGACGAAGCTGTTCGACCTCGGCGACACCTGGACCAGACTGTCCGACCAGATCACCGGCGCGATCGACCAGCTCGAGGACGCCGCCCGCACCGTCACCGACAACAACATCAGCAAGGACATCGAGGCCTTCCGCTCCGAGTGGGAGGACGGCGAGTCCGCGGTGCGCAACATCGCCGACATCGGCGAGCCCTCGAACATCATCAGCATCGGCCTCATGATCGCCGCCGGCGTCGTGCTCGCGCTGAAGCTCCAGATGATCGTCCAGCTCGTCACCCTCGCCATTCAGATCGCACAGGCCATCGCCACCGCCGTGGTCACCTTCGGCGCCTCGCTCCTGGAGATCCCGATCTTCAAGATGATCACCTCGATGCTCATCGACCAGCTGCTCAACATGGCGATCGAGGCGGTGCTCAATGGCTAGGGCACGCACCCGGGCCGCCCGCAAGACGGTCTCCAAGGGCGCCAAGATCATCTCGGCGATCATCGACAACCCGCGCTTCTTCCGCGCGGGCAAGGGCCGCGGCGTCAAACCCAAGGTCGTCACCATCAAGTTCGACTCGAAGATGAGCAAGAAGGACTTCCGCACGAAGGCCGACTCCCTCCGCCGCCTCAGCCGCGAGGGCCAGCTCCGCAAGACCCCCGTGAAACGCGATCCGCAGATCACCCGCAACTACCGCGGCGCGACCATCCGCAAGCTCGCCGGCCAGCACCGGGGCAACCGCGCCGAGCAGCGGCGCATCGCCCAGAAGTTCAGCGGGCGCACCTCGGCCAGCCGAGCCGGCGACGGACTCGACCCCGACCACGTGCACGAATTGCAGCTGGGCGGGCGCGACCACGCTGATAACCTCCGCTGGATGGACGCCTACACGAACCGCACGATCGGCTCCCAGATAGCCGGGCAGCTCAGGGGCGTCCCCGACGGCACACCCGTCATCATCAGAGTCATCGGGTACTGAAAGGACAGTCCGGGATGGAACTCGCCGAGAAGGTCGCGCTCGTCCGCCCCCGCATGGGGGAGCTCGAGCGCAACGGCTGGGCCCACGAGCTCGGCGAACCCGCGGAGGTCGAAGGCCTGCCGCCCGCGCTCGCGGACCTGTACCGGGTCTTCGACGGCCTGAGCACCCGCATGGGCCTCATCGACCTCTTCGCGGCCGACGACGTCCTGGCCGAACTCGACAAGCGGGGGACGGGGGATCTGCACGACCCCGTCCCGCAGCTCCTCCAGTTCGGCAACGTCTGCTACAGCTTCGCGCTCTGCACCGACATCGCCTCCGGCGCAGTGCACCTGGTCGACGCGGACGCCCTCGTCGAAGCGGTCGAGCAGGGCGTGTCCCTCTCGACCGCACCGCTCGCGCCGAGTCCGGTCGCGTTCGCCGACGCGTTCCTGTTCGGCTCGCGCTACCGGGAGCTGATCGAGCTCGCGGGCGGTTACCAGACCACTGAGGACGAGGAGGAGGACGAGTGGCGCCTCCTCATCGAGGAGCTCGGCTTCGCCTGACCCCGGTACCCGTCCCCCGCCCCCGTCTCCCGCCACCGAAAGACCCCTGACCTGAGGAGGACCGCATGCCCGCGGCAGCGAAGTACCAAGCACTGTGGACCGAAGACGAACTGATCCCGTACCCGCGCGAGGCGTGGCTGGCCGACGGCTTCCCCGCCGCCGCCCTCCCCGAGGGCGACGAGGTCCCCCTGGACGTCGAGGTCGTCTACACCGCCTTCCTCCCCGGCAGCCCCGGCCTGTACGACACGGTCAGCCTCGGCACCGAGGACGGCAAGGTCGACGTGCGCCTCGTCGTGATCGGCGCGGTGGAGGACGACAAGAACCTCCTGTACGTGCTCGACCCCGCCAGCGGCGAGATCCTCCAGCTGGACCAGGCGAACCCGCGCGATGTCCAGGCCGTGAACTCCAACTACCGTTGCTTCGTCGAGTTCCTCTACCACTTCCAGCAGTTCGTGAACGCCGACGAGGGCAAGGAGGGCCGCGCCGCCCGCGCCGCCTCCCTCCGCGAGATCCTGATCCGCCTGGACCCCAACGCCTTCGCGGCAGGGGCCTGGTGGCCGCTGGTCTTCGACCAGCTCACCGCCTGATCTCGCAGCGACCGACGAAGACCGAATGCCGGACGGGCCGACCGCAAGGAGGGCCGCGCCGCCCGCGCCGCCTCCCTTCGCGAGATCCTGATCCGCCTGGACCCCAACGCCTTCGCGGCAGGGGCCTGGTGGCCGCTGGTCTTCGACCAGCTCACCGCCTGATCTCGCAGCGACCGACGAAGACCGAATGCCGGACGGGCCGACCGCAAGGAGGGCCGCGCCGCCCGCGCCGCCTCCCTTCGCGAGATCCTGATCCGCCTGGACCCCAACGCCTTCGCGGCAGGGGCCTGGTGGCCGCTGGTCTTCGACCAGCTCACCGCCTGATCTCGCAGCGACCGACGAAGACCGAATGCCGGACGGGCCGACCGCAAGGTCGGCCCGTCCGCTCGTCCGGGCCGGTCTGCGAAAGCTGTGATCGGTAGGCCGTTGCGACGCGCGATGCTGGCGAAGCCCCCGCTCACCGTGGCAGGGGACGCGCCCCCGCAATGCGGGTCGCGCCGTCACCGGCCGCCCGCACGGCGGCGGAACACGAGGAGGTCCGCGATGAGCACAATGGACCCAGCGGCCGTGCGGCGCGCGAAGCGGCGGCAGCGGGCAGGGGATCGGCGCTTCCTCGCCTGGGCGGTCGTCGTCGCAACGGTCATGACCGGGTGCGCCGTCTTGCTCGGCCTCGCCATCGGGGCGACCGCAGACATGTTGCGGCACTCGATCATCGACAGCGTCTTCGACGACCGGCTGCCGTTCCCGACGTTCTGGGGCGGCGGCACGCTCGGGTACCTCTGGACCCTCGGCACGGCCGGTACCCTCTTCGGCTCCATTGCGGCGTCGTGGCTGCTCGACACCTACCGGAGCGGGGAGCGGCAGCCACGGATCCTGGCGGCCCTGGCGGTCTGCGCGGTCGCCGCCGCCGTCGTGGCGGACGCGCCGACCTGGCTGGAACCGCTCGAAGTCGGGATCAGGCTGGATCCGGTGTTCCATGAGGACACTGCCTGGAGCGTCTTCGGATGGATCGCCTACTACGCGGATGTCTGGCTGCCCGGGATCGCCGTGGTCATCGCCGGTCTCGTCGTGGCCCATTCGATCAGCCACTACCGCAGCCTGCGGCGCCAGATCGCCGACCGCTCCCGCCTGCTCATGGAGGGCCGCCGCACCGCGGGCGCGGTCACCGGGGTGGAGCTGCGCACCGCGACGAACGACCAGGGGCAGCGATCGATCGTCGGCGCCGAGGTCACGGTGCGGTTCACCGACACCCACGGCGTCGAACGGTGGGTGACCCGCTTCATCCGAGGCCGGTCCGGAGTACCGACCACGGCTTTCTCGGAGGTGCTGTTCGATCCGCGGCGGCCGGGTGACGACCACCTGATCTTCGTCGCGTTCCATCCCGACCCGGCCCCGCCGGAGTGGATCGGCGCGGATCTCTGAACCACTGCGGCGCAGGGGATCACGACGTCCAGTTTCGCGGGCGGGCGATCTCCATCGTCTCGGGCGCTGCACCGTGCAGGTCCCGGTAGGCGGCCACGATTTCGTCCTTCACGTCTTCCCCGGCTTGGAGGCGGACCAGGAACGGCACCAGCCAGTGCAGCTCTGCCGCATCGAATTCCATGTTGAAGGAGGGATTCAGCTCGCCCCGCGTCTCGTCGATCAGGATCGAGAGGCGAACCAGCCCGCCCGCGTTCACCACATGCGGGCCGATCGAGAACGCGGTGATCGAGTCCGCACCGTCCGGGTACAACGCCACTTCGACAGGGTGCGGGTAGTGCCCGGAGGGCGTGCGGGCGAGCACGAGAAAGCGCAGGGGATCAGGAGCCCGTTTCTTGTTCTTGGCCATTCGCCCATCACATCACGCCGGGCCGACAGCCCTGTCCGGGCAGCTCGCGAGACGCATAGACCACCAGGCAAGAGAAAGCGGGCCGTACAGAGCTGCGCTCCGCCGGCCCGTCGACTCACGGCCTCTTCCACCCGCACCGCCGATACGGGCGCTGTCGCCGCGATCTTCGCGGAACTCTCCACCTACTGCGGATGCGGCGTCACCGGCCCGCCGGGCAGCGGCCGACCCGGTTCGGGATCGCCGGGCTCGGGGTAGGGCCGCATCGGGTCGGGCTGGTTCGGGTCCGGGTACGGCCGCGTCGGATCACCGGGCTCCGGATACGGCCGCATGGGGTCGGGCATGTTCGGATCTGGGATCGGCTGGGCAGGGTCGGGCCTGTTCGGCTCGCCCGGCACGGGGCGGTCCGGCACTGGATTGTCCTGATCGCCCGCGATCTGCGGCTCGTCCCCGCCGATCTCCTGCTGAAGCGGAGTGCCCCGGCGCTCCTCCTCAGGGGTCAGGCCGAAGTGCTCGCCCCGGTAGTCCTCCGCGTCCCCGCCACCGTCGCGGGTGCGGTCGCCGTCGTGAGCCGTGTGTCGTTCAGACATGTCTCCCCCTCTGCTTCGAATCGAAGGGGTACCCGGTTCGGCGACCGGTCATACCGGAACGAAGCGCGCCGTCCTGCGAAGGTCTCCTGCCGTGTTCACCTGGCTCGGCAGGCCCCGAGCGGGCAGATCGACCCTCTGCGCGCGGTACCGGGCCGCCACCGCGTCGCGCCATGCCGGCCACGGCTCGAGGGAGTCCGACGAGGCGGCGTTCATCCACGGCACGGTGATCGACGCCGACGGCGGACGCACCGGCGTGGCAGTCCTGCCCGCCTGACCGTTCAGGAGGGCGGCCAGAGCGCCGGCCCGCAGGTCAGCGCTTCGAGCCCAGCTGGATGAGGGCGACGTTCCACCACGACTCGCGGTCCTCGAGCGCCGCCGGGTCGATGGCGTTCATCGTGGCGCGCAAGGCCTTCGCTCGCTTGGCGCGGCCCAGGCCGCCCGTGTCCGCGTCGATGAAGAGCGCGAAGTGGTACAGGAACTCGGCGAACGCCTTGAACGTCGAGTTCACCAGCTCCAGCGTCCCGTCCCCGACGCCCAGGAGCAGGACCTGCCCGTTGTCGGTGTCGAGGCAGAACAGCATGTCGTCCCGCTCCTCGGGGACCGCGCCGATCACGGCCAGCGCGAGCGTCCCGTCAGGGCCCATCTCCAGGTTGATCAGGCTGTACAGGTCGAACTGCGCGCCTTCGAGGTACGCGGTGAAGACCGCGGACATGTCGAGCGGCAGGAAGTCCACCGCCGGGTAGGTCGCTGCGGGCGCGGCGAACTCCTCCATCCAGTGCCGCCGCGGGTACGGGATGGTGTTGTCAGGCTCCCAGGCCTTCAGAAAAGCGTCGCTGTCGGTCACGGTGCTTCCTCACAGGGGATCGGGGCGCTCGCCGGGATGAGGTGATTTCGAGCGGGTAAGCGTACCAAGGGTCGGTGTCCCACCACGGCTCGTCGCCGGTCGCTGCGGGCGCACCGCGCTTCGGGGAGGACGCCGCGGTCAGAAGAGCCCAGCGACGGCGGCGACGACGAACAGGACCAGGATCACGAGGACGCCGATCGCGATGTACAGGAAGATATGCGGATTGATCGCGATCAGGATCAGCGCCAGCACCACCGCGACGGCGGCCGAGACGCCGACGATCTTCCACTTCTGCGAGCCCGCGTCCGCACTGTCGCGCAACTGCTGATTGACCTTCGACAACGGCTGCGCGGGCATGACCGCGGTCGGCTCCAGCCCGGCCTCCGCGAACCCAGGGGGCGGCAGCTGCTGCAGGTCAGACAACAGGATGTCCAGCTCGGAATAGACCTTCGCCTGCATGGCGGCGTCCACGCGCTCCTGGTACTCGAGCACGTCGAGGCGGCCCTCCTCGACCGCCTCCCGCAGCCGCTCCATCACGACCTGCCGGTCGGACTCTGACGCACGCATCTGATCGCGGTCCATTCGGCGACACCTCCATAGTCGGATGCTCCTCAAGGATGCCAGCACCCCGCAACCCACGCCAGGGAAACCTCCCCGCCGCGCTCCTCGCCCCCATCCTCCCGCACGACTCGCCGGCTCCACCGCGGCAGACCCTTCCCCGATCGCCCGGAAGCTGCGACGATGGGACCGTGAGCGAACGGGAGCAACTGATCGTCGGCGTCGGCGCCGGCACCGAGACCACCGACATGGTGCTCAACATCGGCCCGCAGCACCCGTCCACCCACGGCGTGCTGCGACTGCGGCTGCGCGTCGACGGCGAACGCGTCACCGAATGCGAACCGATCATCGGGTACATGCACCGCGGCGCCGAGAAACTCTACGAAGTGCGCGACTTCCGCCAGATCATGCTCCTCGCCAACCGCCACGACTGGCTCTCCGCGTTCTCCTCCGAACTCGGCGTCGCCCTCGCCGCCGAACGCCTCGCCGGCATCGAAGTCCCCGAACGCGCCACCTGGCTGCGCATGGCCCTCGCCGAGATGAACCGAGTGCTCAACCACCTCATGTTCCTCGGCTCGTACCCGCTCGAAATCGGCGCGATCACCCCGATGTTCTACGCCTTCACCGAACGCGAACGCCTCCAGGAGGTCTTCGAGGAGGCCAGCGGCGGACGCATCCACTACATGTACAACTGCGTCGGCGGCCTCAAAGCCGACGTCCCCTCAGGCTGGGAGGGACGCGCGCACCGCGCCCTCGACGAGGTCGAGCACGGCATGGTCCGGCTCGACAAGCTCCTGCGTCACAACGAGATCTTCGCGGCCCGCACCAAAGGCGTCGGCGTGCTCGACCCCGCCGCGGCCGCCGCCTACGGCGTGACCGGCCCGGTCGCGCGCGCCAGCGGCCTCGACTTCGACCTGCGCCGCGACGAGCCGTACCTGGCGTACGACCAGCTCGACGTCCCGGTCGTGCTGCGCACCGAGGGCGACTGCTACGCGCGCTTCATCTGCCTGCTCGACCAGGTCGCCGTCTCGATCTCACTTGCGCGCCAATGCCTTGAGCAGGCGTCGCTCACCGGCGGGCCGGTGCACTCGAAGCAGCCGAAGATCTTCAAGCCGCCCGCGGGCGAGACGTACGTGTGGACCGAGAACCCCTTGGGCGCCAACGGGTACTACCTGGTGAGCCGGGGCGAGAAGACGCCTTGGCGGCTGAAGCTGCGCACCGCGTCCTACGCGAACGTGCAGGCGCTGGCGACGCTGATGACCGGCTGCCTGATCCCGGACATGATCGCGATCCTCGGCTCGATGTTCTTCGTGGTCGGCGACATCGACAAGTGAGCGGGCAGGGCCGAGCAGCGGTGGGGCTCAGGTGCAGCCGCCGGTGGTCTCGTGGACGCGCATGGGCTGGGCGTCGACCTGCTCGGTCCAGCTGGTGAGGGTCTCGCCGCCGGGGCAGTCGATCGAGCCGTAGTCCCAGGCGTCGGTCGCTTCGGCCGGGGGCTCGGGCGTGAACGACCCGAGGGGCGCCTCCAGTGGCCTGCAGCCGCTGATCGCTTGCACTGCCACGGGTTCGGCCCAGCGGTCGCCCGGGGGGTCGGCGGCGGGCGCGTTGACGCGCACGCCGATGAAATCCTGGGTCGTGCCCGACCACGAGGCGCCGTCGGGATCACTGGTCAAGGAGCGCAGGGCGAACCGTGCCGCCAGCGCCTCCACGTGCTCGACCGTGGCGCCCGAGACCTGGAGGGTCCGTTCGAGCGACAGGCCCTGGCGCACCGGCGTCACGTCGCACGCCTCCCAGGTCAGCGGGCCCACCGCGAGGACCGCCGCGCCGGTGAAGACCGCCGCCGCCTCGCCGACCGCGGCGTCGAGCAGCTCGCGGGCTCCGGCCGCGTCGACCTGCTCGCGCACGGTCGCGCGCGAGCCCGCGAAGGCGACCGCGACGAGCAGCACCGCCCACACGACGACCGCGATGCGCAGGCGGCGCCGCCACCGCTCCGAGAGGTTCGAGAACACGGGACAAGTCTGCCCTACGCCTTCGGTGAGATGCCGATCACAATCTGCGATCCGATGTCACACTCTTGAACCATGTCCCGTCCTCCTCGCATGAACCGACCGGAAGCGCACCCCACCGAGGCACCCGCCGAGGCGCCTCCCGCGAGCCGCGCGCTCGCGCAGTTCGAAGCACTCCGCCCGCGCCTCTTCGGCGTCGCCTACGGCCTCCTCGGCTCGGTCGCCGAAGCCGAAGACGTCGTCCAGGACGCCTGGATCCGCCTCCAGCGCACCGAGATCGAGGAGATCGAAGACCTCACCGGCTGGCTCGTCACCACCACCTCCCGCCTGGCCCTCGACGTGCTCCGCGCGGCCCGCACCCGCCGTGAGGCCTACGTGGGGCCCTGGCTCCCCGAACCGGTCGAGACCGCGCCGGACCCGGCCGATTCGGTGAGCCTCGCCGATTCGATGTCCTGGGCGATGCTCGTGGTCCTGGAGACCCTGAGCCCGGCCGAGCGCGCCGCGTTCGTCCTCCACGACGTCTTCGGCCTCACCTTCGAGGAAGTCGGCGCGGCCCTGGGCCGCAGCCCCGCGGCCTGCCGCAAACTCGCCAGCCGCGCCCGCGAGCACGTCGAGGAGCGCAAGCCCCGCTTCGACGTCGACCCCGAGGCGCACCGCGCGGTCGTCGACGCCTTCTCGCAGGCCACCCGCTCCGGCGACCTCGACGGACTGCTCGGTCTCCTCGACCCGGACGCGGTCCTCACCACCGACGGCGGCGGCCTCGTCAGGGCCGCCCGCAACCCGGTCCGCGGCGCCGACAAGGTCGCCCGCTTCCTCGTCGGCGTCACGCACAAGTACGCCGACCGCGCCCACCGCCCGATCGTCATCAACGGCAGCCCCGCCCTCATCACAGTGTCCGGCGGCATCGTCGACGGCGTCATCGCCCTCGGCATCGAGCACGGCCGCATCGTCACCGTCGACTACCTCCGCAACCCGCAGAAGTTCGCCGGCCTGCGCACCACACAGGCCGAACAGTAGGAAGGAAACACCATGGAACCCCGACTCGCCTTCACCGAGACCGAGTTCGCCAAGCAGTACTACAAGCACATGCTCGCCAACGAGAAGCTCTTCCACACCGGCCCGGTCCCGTTCGCCACCATGGAACTGCTCAAGCTCCGGGTCAGCCAGATCAACGGATGCGGCTTCTGTGTGGACATGCACTACAAGGACGCCGTGCACGCCGGCGAGGACCCCGAGCGGCTCAACCTGGTCACCGTCTGGCGCGAAGCCCCCGCCTTCACCGAGCCCGAGCGCGCCGCGCTCGCCCTGGCCGAGGAGTCGGCCCGCCTCGCGGACAACCCGCACGGCGTGACCGACGAGACCTGGGAGCAGGTGCGCAAGCACTACGACGACGAGCAGATTGCCGCCCTGGTCGCCATGTGCGCCCAGATCAACGCCTGGAACCGCATCAACGTCGCCCTCCGGACCCCGGCGGGCTTCTACGACCCGGCCACCAAGACGGCCCGCTACAAGGACATGAACGGCTAACGCCGCGGCCGGGGGGGGGGGGGGGGGGGGGGGGGGCGCCCCGGGGTCGCCCGCGGCCCCCCCCGCCCCCGGGGGCGGGGCCGCC
>NZ_JAUEMJ010000016.1:63027-84641 GCF_030403505.1 Glycomyces tritici
CCGCCCGCGACACACCCAACGGCCCCCCCCCGGCGGGCCCGGGGCGGCCCCCCGGGGGGGCCCCCCCGACCGGGTAAGCCGAAGCGCACCCCACGGAGCCGCCACGGCGCCGTGGCCGTCCCCGGACCGATGCGCCGGGGCAGACCGGCGACGCCTGGACCGCACGGCAATCCGAACGGCACGCGACCGTGAGGGCCGCATCCTAAGGTGCCAGGTCGTCGTCCAGGATGCGCCGGTGCGCGCGCCTGAGCTCCGGGCCCGGCTCCAAGCCGAGCGAGTCGACCATGAGATCCCGCGTCTCGGCGAAGACCTGCAAGGCCTCCCACCGCCGGTGGTCCTTGTACAGCGCGACCATCAGCAGCTCCGCGAGCCGTTCGCGGAACGGGTTCGCGACCATCGCCGCGCGAAGTTCGCCGATCGCCGCTCCGAAATCGCCGGATTCGACGAGCAGCCCCCACCGCCGCGACTCCACTGCGTAGCGCCGCTCGGTGAGCTCGACGGCGGTGGCGTAGAGCGGGTTGTCGACGTCGACGCCCTCCAAGGGATTCCCGCGCCACAGCCGCAGCGCCCGGTCGTACACCGCGACCGCCCCCGCCGCATCGCCCGCCTCCCGCGCCCGATCCGCGCTGCGGCACAAGCTGTCGAACACCTCCAGGTCGAGCTCCCCGGGCTCGGTCCGCAACGTGACCTGCCGCCGGTCCGCCACCACCCGCGACTCGAGTGAGAGCGGATCGGTCAGTGCCGACCGCAGACGGCGCAGATAGGTGCGCAGGTTCGGTCCGGCCGAAGGCGGCGGGTCGTTCCACACCAGGCTGCCCAGCCGCCGCCGCGGCAGCGGGCGGCCCGCGTTCGCGAGCAGCACCCCGAGCACCGTCTGCTGGCGGCTGCCTCCCAGATGGACGGGAACCCCGTCGATGAGCACTTCAAGTGGTCCGAGCATCCGGAACTCCATACGGGACTCCTCCGGCCGGCGGGGTGCACAAGTGTTCGCGACGAGGGGTCGCTCCATCTTATACGCGGCGTATGCGATCTGAAGTTGCTTTCATATCCACTGCGCCACATACGGTTCGGTCATGGTCAAACGCATCGAGAAGCACTCCGGATCCCCCGACCGCAAGCGCGCCTTGGTCGCCTTGGCGCTCTCCTTCACGGCCGCCGCCGGCGCGCTGGTCCTCGCCCCCTCCGCCGCGCAGGCCGAGACCACCGGCGATCACTGCGTCTACAACCTCACCCGCGACGAGCTCACCTGCTCCGAGACCCCCGAAGCGGCCCTAGCCGCCGACGCGGCCGACGCCGGAGACGTCGGCATCCAGGCCACCAGCACCCTGGTGCGCCTCTACGACCAGGTCGACTACGGCACCGCCAACGGCACGTTCACACTGACCGTGGACGGCACCTACAACTGCACCGCGGCGTACACCCCGGTCGAGTTCACCGTCGTCAACCTCTCCTCCGCGGGCTGGAGCAACCGCGCCAGCTCCGCGCGCACCTACCACCAGTGCGACGTCAAGCTGTTCGACAGCGCCGATGCGACCGGCACCTCGTCGACCTGGATCGACGCCCTCGCCAACCTCAACACCGCCTCGGGCGGCTGGTCGAACCGCGCCAGCTCCTTCCAGGTCAGCTAGACCGACACCGATACCGATGAGGCCCGGCCGCACATGCGGCCGGGCCCGCCGCGTATACGCCGCGTATACGACCTGAAACGGGTTCCATATGCATTGCGGCGCTTACGGTTCCGTCATGTCTGAACGCAAACGGCAAGACTTCCCGCTCCATCGGCGCGCCAAGGCCGCCGCGGTGCTCGCCCTCGCTGCGGTCGCGCTGCTCCTCGCTCCCGGCGCCGCGCAGGCCGACACCACCGGCGACCACTGCGTCTACAACCTCGTTCGCGAAGACCTCACGTGCGCCGACTCGCCGGAGGCGGCCCTCGCCGCGAGCTCGGTCGGCCTCCAGGCGGACACGGTCCTGCTGCGGATGTACGGCGACACCAACTACGGGACCTCCACCGGCACCCACACCCTGACCGTGCCGGGCTCCCACACCTGCTCGTCCGCGTACTCCCCGGTCGAGTTCACGATCACCCACATGGGGTCCTTCACCAACAAGGCCAGCTCGGTGCGCACCTACAACTCCTGCGACGTCAAGCTCTTCGACAACGACTCCGCCACCGGCACCTCGTCGACCTGGATCGACGCCCTCGCCAACCTCAACACCGCCTCGGGCGGCTGGGCGAACCGCGCCAGCTCCTACCAGGTGAGCTAGAACGACCCCGAAACACAAGGGACCGGCCGCAGATGCGGCCGGTCCCTTATCGTTCGGCGGCATGCAAAAGGCGGGGCCGCTGGTGCGGCCCCGCCTTTCAGACTGGGATACGAGCTGAATCGCCCCGGTCGGTCTCGATACTCGTGATCGACTAGCGGCTCACGGCCAGCTTGGTCTCGTTCAGACCGCGGTCGGCCTCGACCTCGCCGGTGGCGTCGCCGTAGCGCGAGAGCGCGCGCAGCGTCCACTTGCCGGGGGCGGCGAAGAAGCGGAACTGCCCGCCCTCACCGGTCACGACCTCGGCCGTGAACTCGCCGGAGCCGTCGAGCAGACGCACGTAGGCGCCCTGCACGAGTTCGCCCTCGTCGTTCACGACCGTGCCCGTGAGCACGGTCTCCTTCTCGATGTCGACCGACGCCGGCAGGGCCGCGTCCTGGTCGGGTGCAGCGCAGCTGTCAGACATTGGTATTCCTTTCCTACCGTCGCCGGTGTTACTTGGTGCCGGGCTCGTCGCCGAGCGCGATCGGGACGCCGACCAGGGAGCCGTACTCGGTCCAGGAGCCGTCGTAGTTCTTCACGTCCTCGTAGCCGAGGAGCTCGCGGAGCGCGAACCAGGTGTGGCTGGAGCGCTCGCCGATGCGGCAGTACGCGATCGTCGACTTGGACTCGTCCAGGCCGGCGTCGCCGACGTAGAGCTCGCGCAGCTCGGCCTCGGACTTGAAGGTCCCGTCCTCGTTCGCGGCCTTGCTCCACGGCACGCTGAGCGCGGTGGGGATGTGGCCGGCGCGCTGGGACTGCTCCTGCGGGAGGTGGGCCGGGGCCAGGAGGCGGCCGGCGTACTCGTCGGGGGAGCGCACGTCGATGAGGTTCTTGACGCCGATGGCGGCCTCGACCTCGTCGCGCTTGGCGCGCAGGTCCCAGTTGAGGGGCTTGGCGACGTAGTTGGTGGGTTCGCGCTTGACGATCTCGGCGGTCACGTCGCGGGCGTCGAGCTCCCACTTCTTGCGGCCGCCGTCGAGGAGCTTGACGTCCTCGTGGCCGTACAGCTTGAAGTACCAGTACGCGTAGGCGGCGAACCAGTTGTTGTTGCCGCCGTAGAGGACGACGGTGTCGTCGTTCGAGATCCCGCGCTCGGAAAGGAGTTGCGAGAACTGCTCCTGGTTGACGAAGTCGCGGCGGATCGGGTCCTGGAGGTCGTCCTTCCAGTCGATCTTCACCGCGCCCTTGATGTGGCCGTAGTCGTAGGCGGAGGCGTCTTCGTCGACCTCGACGAACACGACTCCGGGGGTGTCGAGGTTCTCTTCCGCCCAATCGGCGGTGACCAGCACGTCTTCACGAGCCATGGCTTGTTCTCTCCTGAACGTAAATGAAACTTGGGTTCTTAGGTCAGAGAGCGAGCCCAGTACGTGGTGCGAAGCGGGGGCGGAACGCTGCTGTTCGCAGCTGAGCAGGGTTCGTCCTGGACAGATGGTCCGGGATTCGAGCCGATTGACGTCACACCCGAGCAGTACCGCTTGTCGCAAGCGGGCCTTGGGTTTGTGGTGAGTCGTAAGCCTTGCTCTGAAGTTCGCGCACGCTGGGCCGCAATGCGGCGACCGCCGTCGGGCCTCTTGGGGCCTGGCGAGTCGCCTAGGGCATTCGACAGAGCGTGGTCGCGATCATGCAGTAGTCGATCGCGCGCCGCTTGGTGAGCATCGGCTTGCGCATGGCTGGAACGCTAGCAGACTTCCCGGGCCGAATCCATACCCGTTCTCGCGATGCGGACTGTGACGAAGACCCAGAGCTACGGGCCGGTGCCGCCCGGTGCCCGCCCGCGCTGGCGGCGGGCGGGCAGTGAAAGCGCAGGTGGATCAGGTGAGGACGACGTCCCGGGCGTTGCCCGAGATCGTGACGACGTCGCCGTCGAATCGGATCTCCGACAGTTGGATCCCATATGGCAGTTCGGGCAGTTCCACGGTGGAGGCGAACTCGCCGGCGGCCTGGTCGACGAGCGGCTGCACCTGCGGCGGCAGGCCCTCGGTGAGGGACTCGACCGCGTCGGGCGTGAAGGTGAGCGTGTTGTCGGCGAACTCGAAGTCGCCGGTGGCCTCGAGGTCGACCTGGACGCCGAGGAACTCGCGCGAGCCGGTCAGGGAGGCCGTGCCGTCCGCGTCGACCTGGAGGTCGAAGCCGGTCTGCTCGGCCACGATCGCCTCGATCGAGTCGACCGAGACGGAGCCGGTCACGTCGAGGGTGCTCGCGACGGCGTCGCCGCCGTTGCGCAGCTCGCGCCAGTCGGCGTCCACGTCGTGCGCGACCATCTCCAGGGACGGGAAGGTGAGGCCGTTCGAGCCGACGTCCCGGAGCGTGATGTCGATCTGCTCGAACTCGCCGGTCCAGGCCTGGGTGAGGAACGGCCAGCCGTGGATCTTCACGTCGGGTTCCTGGTCGGAGTAGGCGCCGTTCGCGGCGGCGGTGCTCGCCACCTCGTCGGCGATGCGGCGTTCGACCAGCGCGTTCGCGACCCGGTCGCCGAGCGCGACGACCGCGGCGACGATGACGAGGGTGATGAGCAGGCGGCGGAGGATCTTCACCAGAGGGTCTCCTGTGCAGCGGTGTGCCCGGCGGGGTGCGCCAAAGGGCGGTCGACGGACGGAATGTGTCAGTCGATCATGTAATAGGCGCTCAAGAGGTACACGACGGGGCCGGTGATGGCGAACGCCAGGAGCGGTCCGGCGGCGCTGACCACCGGGTTCGGGGCGGTGCCCGCGCCGTCGATGCGCCGCGAGGCGGACATGTACCCGCACGCGAGGTCGGCGAGGACCGCGGTGAGCGCGATGAGGAGCCCGCCGACGGCGGCGTGCGTGGGGTCGGGGCCCTCGATGACGAGCCCGGCGTACGCGGCGGAGGCGGTGCCGCACATGGTGCCGATGACGATGCCGAACGCGCCCCGGGTCACCTGCCGGTTGATGCGCGGATCGGGCATGACGAGGTCGACGGCCCGCGCGGCGAGGATCGCCGTGCCGGCCGCGACGACGGCCGAGTACATGGCGGGCGGGGCCGAACCGAGCCGCGAGAGCGCGATGTAGCAGGCGTAGCCGCAGACGGCGAGGCCGAGCAGCATCGTGAACCCGAGGTTCTCGGTGACGCCGACGTGGGTGCGGCGCACGAGCTGCGCGGCGACGGCGACGCCGAACGCCAGCGCGAGGAGCACCGTGATCGGCACGAGCGAGACGGGCGTCCAGACGACGGCGGCCGCATCGGCGGCGATCGCGAGCAGCGCGGCGACGGCGAGCGGCACCCAGGCGCCCTCGATCCGGCGCACCCAGGTCACGAGGCCGACCATGGCGAGTTGGAGGACCGCGATCCCGGCGGCGTAGACGGGGCGCTCCATCTGGGCGCCGAGCACGAGACCGGCGCTGATGACGATGGTGGCCGCGACGGCGGGGAGGCGGTGCAGGAGGGCGGGGCTGGGCGGCGGGAGGGTGTGGTCCTCGGCGCCGCCGGGGCCGGTGGTCCGGTAGGCGCCGGTGCTCCCCGAGGGGGTCTCGCCGGAGCGGGCGGCCGCGCGGCGGCGCTCGGAGCGGCTGGGCGGGGCGTCGGGCCCGGGGTAGGCCGGCCCCCCGCGCTCGTCCGCGGCGTCGGCGGTTCCGGCGTAGGCGTCGCCCCAGGCGGCGCCCTCGGCGGCGCCGGGCGCCTCGGGAGGCTCGTAGCCCCAGGTCTCGTCGGGTCGGCTGTACGACACGTCCACAGCCTACGGCAGCAGGAAATCCCGGCTCGCTACCTTGGCCATGAGTCACCCTTGCGGACGGTCGTCGGGCACGTTGCGTGACGCCGCGTCCGGTCGGGCGGATCCGGTGCCGGACCGTCGCCCACCCGCACGGAAGGAGCGGGTGGCGCACGTCCGGCGCGGCCTCGGGCGTCGGGCGGGACGCCGCCGGGCCACGGTCCGCCCCCGGTGCCGCATCGTCCCATCATGTGGACAGTTGGGGGAGGTGCTCGGAGCCCGGTCGGGCCCCGGTCGCGATCGGGCCCCGGATCCGGATGCGGGCCAACGGCGCAGGTCGCGTTCGTGACCGCTTCGTATCGATCCGGTGAACGCGGCTTGTCGAAGACCTACCGCAGAGGCATCCCGCATGGTGAGGTTTCGCCGTGGTGACGCTGGTCTTTTGACTGGTGACCGTTTACACTTGTCCAGGACTCCACCTACCGCATGTAAGCCCGCCCGCCGCCGACGCCGGGAAGAGCGATAGTCGCGTGTGCTCACCAACCAGCGGAGGACTGCTGTGGAAATCCTTATCCTCACTTCCAACCCCGTTCCGGAGTCCCCTGAGTCGATCCTGCCCTCGCTGGAACTGCTGCCCCATCGTGCGCGCTACGCCGGCCGGGACGTACGGGCGCTGCTGAGCGGCCCGAGCCCCGACGCGGTCATGGTCGACGCCAGATCGGACCTCGCTGACGCCCGCGCCACCTGCCGCGTTCTCCAGGCCACCGGACTGACCGTGCCGCTGTACGCCATCGTCACCGAGGCCGGCCTGGCCGCGCTGCAGGCCGACTGGGGTGTTGACGACTTCCTGCTCGCCTCCTCCGGCCCCGCCGAAGTCGAAGCGCGCCTGCGCCTGGCCACCGGCAAGCCGAACGCGGCCACCGCCGCCGGCCCGGCCGTGATCCGCGCCGGTGACCTCACGGTCGACCCGGACACGTACGCCGCCAAGCTCAAAGGCACGCCGCTCGACCTCACCTACAAGGAGTTCGAGCTGCTGCGCTTCCTGGCCCAGCACCCCGGCCGCGTCTTCACCCGCGAGCAGCTGCTGCGGGAGGTGTGGGGCTACGACTACTTCGGCGGCACCCGCACCGTCGACGTCCACGTGCGGCGCCTGCGCGCGAAGCTCGGCAGCGAGTACGAGTCGATGATCGGCACCGTGCGGCAGGTCGGCTACAAGTTCGTGGCCCCGCCGCCGGAGAACCTCCGCGAGTCCGAGCCCGCCCCCAAGCGGGTCGACGCCTGATTCCCGGCTTCCACTGACGAGTGACTTTCGAGCGGGTCCGCTGAGCGGGCCCGCTCATTTCGTTGTGTCCAAAGTTGACAGAGTTGCGATTGCGCTCTCTGGTGAATCAGTGATTCCTGAGTCGAGACACGGAAAGAAAAATGCAATCGAATAAGGAAAACTTACCATTATCAATGGGGCGAGAGAATGGTCCTATCGGGACAAATGCCGCAACTCTACGTACCCATGCTATTGCTCTCGGTGGTTAGAATTGAGTTCGCTTTGGACCTAACCTTCCCTCTTGGAGTGTGACCCCGTGTCCGATCGCTCCGTCGACCCCGAAGCCCTCGCGGTGTTCCGCGAGGTCGCCCAGGGCCGCTTGGACTACCTCGAAACCCTCATCGATCAGTTGCGCAACGGCAACGAACTGGGCGTCGAACCCGGGTTCGGGCTGCTCGACGGCGCCCTGACCGCGCGCGACGCCTACCGCGAGTTCCACCGGCAGACCTGGACCAACCTCCAGGACCTGCGGGCGGACTTGACCGGCATCATCGCCACGCTCGACGGTGTCGCCGAGCGGGCCGTCGAGGACGACGAGACCTCCGCCGTCCAGATGTCACGCGGTAGGGACTGATCGCCATGTCAGACACCCAGCAGCAGAACCAGAACCAGCCGCAGGACGAGCCGCAGGACCCGGACCTCGGCGAGGAGCCGAACTACGACGACGAACTCGACCCCGACCGCGCCGTCGAACCGGACCCGGACGAGGAACCCGTCGACACCCCTGCCGACCCCGACGCGGATGACGACGAACCCGCCGAGGGCTCGGAGGAGGACCCGGATGCGGACTCGGACGACGAGGACGCCGGCGAGGACGACGACGCCGAAGGCGACGAAGATGACGACGCCGACGAGCAGGACGACGACTCCGAAGACGACGACCCCGACGACGACTCCGATGACGACGAGGACGACGACGACGAAGACGAAGACGAGGAAACGGACGAGGACGACGGCAAGAAAGAGGAAGAAGACGAGGACAAGGACCACCAGGGCCGTCAGACCTACGAGCGCGAAGAATGGGACGGCCAGGCCCCCGACAACTCGGCCGACTTCGAGTACCAGCGCATGGACGCCCAGGCCCTGTTCCTCTCCGGCGCCCCCTGCTCGCACGCGACCTGCCAGAACACCGAGAACCCCGCCGAGGCCGCCTGGATCAAACTGGTCTCCGCCATCCCCGAGGTAGGGCAGGTCAGCAACCTCACCGTCGTCACCACCGGCACGGCCGCTCCCGGCCAGGACGCCATCCAGTCGCTGGTGTCCCAAGTGCGCCCCGACAACCCGGACACTTACGCGCTCAGGGCGATCAGCACGCACTGGCAGGCGTTCAAGGACGGGTTCGACACCGACCCGACCAGCGGGATCGCCCCGACCCTCAAGGCGGGCCTGCGAAGCCTCTCCGAGCACTGGCAGGGCGACGACTTCGACGCGTTCGCCGAGCAGGTGGAGGTGGTGATGTCCAACTGCGCGTCGATCTGCGACGACATCGGCGACCTTTCCTCCGGCGCGGTGGGGCTGCTGGAGCAGAAGGCCGACGAGTTCTACGGCCTGCAGGGCGGCTCCTCGGGGGAGCTGCCGTATCCCGCGCCGCTGTACTGGATCTCGGACCTCGAGTCGATGTACACCGATCCGTACGTGCATGTGCGCCCGCCGTTCCGCAGCGGGCTGTGCGACGTGACGAACGGGTGCGGGCACTCGGGCGGGCTCGTCGGCTCGCTGCTGGAGCTCGGCGGGTTCGACAAGGACTACCTGCGCGAGGTCTCGAACTATGTCGAGGCGCAGACCGAGTACTACATGAACAAGTTCAAGAACGACAAGCCGCCGCCCACCCCGGAACAGTGCGCGGCGTGGGCGCAGGCCGACGCGAACAACGAGATGAGCAGCGACATGAGCGCTGGTCTGGACGACTACGAGTCGCGGGCGCGGATCGCGAACGAGGACGTCATCAACCGGTGGGAGAACGCCGAGGAGTCGGCGGGGACGTTCGCGCCGGAGGCCAAGCCGTCGAACCCGTCGACGTTCCGGGAGGCCTCCGACATGCTCGGAGACGACTACGGGGGCCTGGACGCGGGCTCGGGCGGCTTCGTGCCCGGCAGTGTGCCGCCTTCGCCTGACGCCGCCGGCGGCGGTGCGGGCGGCGGTGGCGGCGGCCTGGTGCCGCCCGGCGGGACGAGCGGTGGTCTCGCCAGCGGCGGGTCGACGCTCGGCAGCGGCGGCTCGTTCCCGGTCGGCCCTGGGACCTCCACTCTGGAAGGCGGCGGTTCGGGGGGCGGAGCCGCAGGCGGTGGCCGCGGCGGCGGCGGCATGGGCGGCATGATGGGCGGCGGTGCCGGCGGCGGACGCGGCATGGGCGGCGAGCAGCAGGCCGAAGGCGAGCACCGCGACTGGCTCGAGGAGGACGAGGAGATCTGGGGCATCCGCGCCATCGACGACGATCCTTACGCCTGATCGCACGGCGAAGCGGCGGGCCGCGACCCTTCGGGGTCGCGGCCCGTGCCGGTTCGGGGACGGACTCATGACCGAGCCGTGACGGGCGTGGCGAGGGTGTTCCGAACGAACCCCCCGACGCGAACGGAGCGCCAGCAATGACGTACCAGCCCGATCCCCGTCAGCCGCACCCGCAGCCTGGCGTCCCGCCGCAGCACCCGCAGCCGGGTGTGCAGCCGGGCGCGCACCCGCAAGGGCTGCAGTCGAATCCGCACCCGTACGCGCCCGGACCGGTAGGCCCCTCGGGCCTGACCGCGGAGGAGGAGGCCCAGCACCGACAGCTCGTCCTGGCCGGCATCGGGCTGCTGGTCGTGCCGATCCTGCTCGCGATCATCCTGTCGGCCGTCGATGCCCCGCTCGACCCGAAGTTCACGGGCCCGGTCTTCTCGGCGGTGCTCATCGCGGGCGCCGCGACGCTCGGCAAGGCGTACCGCTTCAAGCGCGACACCCGGCGACGCTGACAGTGCCCCACTCGACTCGAAGGTCACCGGCCCGGTCTTCTCGGCCGTGCTCGCCGCCTGCGCCGCCACGCTCAGCAAGGCGTACCGCTTCAAGCACGACATGCCGCGACGCTGACAACGCCGAGACTTCGTGAAATGCACGGTGGGCCCGCTTTGCAGTGGGCCCACCGGTCTTCAGTCGTGCGTGTCGTCCTCGGGCCGATCCGGGCGGTCCGAGAGGTCGTCACGGTCTTGTTCTTGTTCCTTGCCGGTCAAGGGCTGTCGGTCCTGGACGGCGTCCAGGCTTGCTCCCCGCCCTCGACTCCGTCGAGGTTGTGCTCCTAGCCCCGACTCCGTCGAGGCTGTTCGCTTAGCCCTCGCCGCCGTCCAGGAGCGGCCAGCCTTCGGCGTTCCATTCGATCGTCTCGATGCCGAGGTCGAAGTGGCCGTCCTGGTGGTAGGAGTGGTACGCCATGAGGCCGTTGGAGATCGACTGTCCGCCGGTCGCGACGTAGTCGCCGTGGGCGCCGAGCACCAGGGTGCCGCCGCCGTCGGTGAGGGCGACGCCGTTCGCGTCCACGAACGGCCCGGTCGGGGAGGTGGAGCGTCCGACGCGGATGTTGTAGGTCGAGTCGGCGCCCGCGCAGCAGACGTCCCATGAGGTGAAGAGGTAGTAGTAGCCGTCGTGCTCGGTCAGCGCGGGCGCCTCGATGCCGGCGCCGCCGCGGCCGGCGATGTGGACCGGCGCCGCCCCGTTCGCGGCCTTGCCCGAAGGCCAGTCGAGCTCGAGCATGTAGATGCCCTGCCACCAGGAGCCGTACGCCATGTAGTGCTTGCCGTCGGCCTCGAGGATGGTCGGGTCGATCGCGTTGTACGGGTCGCCGGGGTTGGACTCCCAGACCTGGCCTTCGTCGACCCACTCGTAGTCGTCGTCGGCGGGGTCGAGGGTTTCGTTGGTGGCGACGCCGATGACCGAGCGCTGCTTGCCGAAGGTCGAGGCCGAGTAGTACAGGTAGTACCGGTCCTGGTCCTCGTCGAAGTAGATCTCGGGGGCCCAGATGTTGTCGACGCCGGGGACGGCGTCCTTGAGCCACTGGGGCTTGGCGTCCCACACGGTGTCGACGTAGTTCCAGGTGGCGCCTTCGTCGGTGGAGGAGCGGATGGTGACGTTGCCGTCGCCGAGGGGGCCCCAGCCGGTGGCGAACACGTACCAGGGGTCGCCGTCGGTGCAGGGGGCGAAGAGGCCCGGGTCGTGGGCGCCGAGGTCGCCGCCGAGCGCGGCGGGCGCTTCGATGTCGCATTGCTGCCGGTCGTGACCTCGCGCGTTGCCGTTCCCGTTCCCGTTGCCGTTGCCGGGGTCGGCGAGCGCGGCCGGCGTGATGATCGCCAGCGCCGCGGCGGCGAGGCCGATCGCGCCGGTCGCGGCGATGAGGGTGGTGCGCTTCCGTTGCATGGAAGACCGCCTTGTCCGTGAATCGATGGATTGAAACGACTCAATGTTAACGGGAACATCGAGGTGCGGTCAATCGCCCGAGACAGATCCGGAACCCGGCTACTCCCGCCCCAGCTCAGGGTCCTCCGCCCAGTCCTCCCCGCGAAGCACGGCCCAGAGCTCGCGGAGCCGGGACACGTCGGCTTGAAGATCAGGAACGTTGCAGAAGTTGACGAACGGGAGCGTCAGCTTGCGGTCGGCTACAGCATGCCGAACGAGCGCCGAGACCGGCCCCGGCACGAAACCCCCATGAAGGCCACCGGAACACGACAGCGCCCGCCGCAGCCGACCGAGGGCCTTCCGGCCCCGGTCGCCCACGACGGGCGCGTCCATCACGTCAAGCCTTGCGGCTCAACCCATCAGGTAGTGATCCCCACGATCGTCGAATCGATCGCCGAACCATCGGCCGAGTAGTTCACCGTGCCGAGGAACCGCTGCCCCTCAGCCAGGCCCGACCACGTCAGACCCACCGAGTACTCATCGCCCATCGCGACCGACTGCTCGGCCGGATCAACAGCGAGGTTCCCCTCGTCGGCACCCGGAACCACCCACGCGTGCAGCTTCGCCTCCAACGGAGAAGGACCGGCCCACTCGTCCACGAACACCACGAACGTGTAGCCGCCCGGCAGCGACACGGTCTCGTTCGAACCGCCCGAAGCCGAACTGCCCACCAGCGTCAGCGCGCCGTCAGCAGCCTTCGTGTACACGAACAGGTCAAGGTCCGTACCCGCCGGGTGATCCGCATCGAACGTCGAGAACCGCACCAGCGCCGCATCCTCCGGCGTCGTGAACTCGTACGACACCGCGTGCGAGTTCTCCACCGGCGCCTCCGACGGGAACGTCGACGAGTCCGGGTCCGACAGCGACGCCGTCTTCACCTCGGACGCCACCAGACCCGACACCGAAGCGCCCAGCGAACCGTCGAAGCCCGACGTGCCCGAAAGCGTCGCCGAACCCGAAGCGCCCGTGAAGGTCGCCTCATCCGCAGCCGCCAACTGCACCGGCTTCACCACGATCGGCGAGCGGACCTCGTGCACCGTCTTGGTGCCCTTCTTCTCCACCCACGTGACATCGCCGAACGCCCACTCGTCGAACGCCGCGTCAGTACGCGTGATCGTCAACGTGTACGTCGCCGACTCACCCGGCTTCAGCGTGAACTTCGTGACGTCAGAGGTCACCTCGAAGCCCGCCGGAGCCGTGATCTCGGCCTTGTACGAGCTCTTCTTCTCCGACACGTTCGTCACCGTACGCGTCACCTCGTACGAACCGGTCAGCTCCGCGACCGTGATCGACGGGTAGTTCAGCTGCGACGGGTCGATCGAACCCAAAGCGTCACAGTAGGACTGGACCTTCCCGGCCTCAGGCGTACCGCAGATGTACTGGATCCACTCGGTCGGGTTCGACTCGTACACCAGACCCGGATCGAACATCGCCTGACCGTCGACATGCCCCGCACCGAAGTCGAACGGCGTCGCATCCGCGCCACCGCGCTGGATCGGGTCACCGTTCTGATCGGTCTGGTACGCCGTCGTCATGATCGCCGACTTGACCGCCATCGGCGACCACTCCGGGTGCGCCGACTTCAGCAGCGCCGCCAGACCCGCGATGTGCGGGCTCGACATCGACGTGCCCTGGTTCGTCGCGAAATCGTTTCCCGCGTGGTTGAACGGCGTGATGCCGGCCAGGATCTCCACACCGGGAGCCGTGATGTCAGGCTTCAGCAGGTTCTGCTCCGCCGCCAGCGCCGGACCGTTCGACGAGAACGCCGCCATGCTCGGCGCGTTCTGGTAGTCCAGCTCCGAAGTCTCGACCTCGATGCGCGGGTTCGACTTCGAATCCACCCACTCGGCAAGCGCCAGACCGTCCTCGTAGCTCACGTGCACCACGGGAACCGCCTGCGACGTCACCGTGGTGGCCGCACCGCGCTCGTACTGGTCGCGCACGATCAGCGCGACACCGCCCGCAGCCGCAACCTGGTCCGCATTGGCGCTGAACAGGTTCCCGCGCTCGCAGATGATCGCGAAGTCCTCGGTCTTCTCCGGGTCCAACGTGCCCGCATCGCAGCGGGACGCCGCAGCCGGGTCGGTACCGTCGAACGCCGCGTCAACCGCGTTCTTCACGTACCACTTGGCCTCGCCCACCGCAGCGGCGGCAGGGATCTCCTCGCGGCCGAACTCGACCTCGGTGCGGAACGTCTGGTCGTGCGTCGACGCACCGACCGTGGTCACCCACGGCTCCTGGTGGTCGACCGTCGAGGTCGGGCCGTCGTTGCCGGCGCTGGCCGCCACGAAGACGCCCGCCGCGGCCGCGTTGAAGAACGCGAGCGACACCGAGTCGATGAACTCGGGGGTGCCGGTGGAGCCGATCGAGAAGTTGATGACGTCGACGCCGTCGTTCACGGCCGCTTCGATGCCGGCGACGAGGTCGGCGCCGGGGCAGCCGCCCCAGCAGACCTTGTAAGCGGCGACGCGGGCGGCCGGGGCCATGCCGGAGAACGTGCCGATCTTCTCGCCGTCGATCTCGACCTTGGTCTTGTAGTTGCCCGCGGCGGTCGTGGCGGTGTGGGTGCCGTGGCCGTCCTGGTCGCGGGGCGAGGCGAAGCCGTCCTCGGCGTAGCCCCAGGTGTCGAAGTAGCGGGCGCCGATGAGCTTGTTGTTGCACTCGACGTTGTTGGCCGGGTCCTCGTCGACGCCGGTGACGCACTCGCCGTTCCACTTCGCGTCGATCACGGCCTGGTCGGGGCGCGGCTCGGGGAGCGGGGCCAGGGCCGGGTTCTCGGGCCAGACACCGGTGTCGAGGACACCGACGATGACGCCTTCGCCGGCGTCCTTCGGGCCGCCGAACTCGTCTTCCCAGGAGCCGTTCCCGCCGGAGAGGCCGAGGAAGCTCGAGGTGTCGACCGCGGCGGTCGGCTGGTAGATGGTCTCGGGGATCACCGCGGCGACGTCGTCGCTCGCGGCTAGTTCCTCGGCCTCGGCTGCGGTCAGGTTCGCGGCGAAGCCGTTGAGGACGGTGTCGTACGCGGCGGTCGCGTCGACGTCGTACTCGTTGATGACCGCCTCGCGCTCTTCGGCGAGGGTGCTGCGGTACTCCTCGACTGCCGAGGCCTCGAAGTCGATCGTCTCGCCCTCGGCGGGCGCGGTGGCCTCGTGGGTGGCGATGGGGTCCGAGGCGAGCTGGACGATGTAGTTGCCGTCCTTGTAGTCGACCGGCAGCGCCGCACCCTCTTTGAGGTATTCGGGTGTGACCTCAGGGAGCGTGGGGGGCTCGGCCGAGACGGGTGCGGCGGCGGTGGTGAACGCGATGGCCACCAGGGGGACGGCCGCGGCCGCCATTACGGCTCTGGTTCTGGCTCGGGCGCGCGTCGACGCGCGCCCTCGCCTGCGGAGGGACGGAGATCCCATGCGATGAGCTCCTCTCAAGGGGGACGTGCGCCGTGGGTGAGTGATCCGGCGCGGACAGCGATCTGCGGCCGCGCCGCGGCGCACGGAAACGAGCCTATTGCGAGGTTGGTTCGCTGTAAACCCTCATATGAGGAGAATGCCGGTATCAGGCATGACTGTTATGAGGCCGTGACATATTCGGTTCCGGCAGGTGGTTATTCAGTGAATTGCGCGCAATGCGAAAAGCGCGATCACCAGCGCCACCAGAGGAATCGGCGCTCGTGCCGGAAGTTCACGGAGCTTCCGGTCGCCTTGCCCGCGACCGAGAAGCGGATGGCCGTGCCTCCTTTGTAGGTGGCGCGGTTCTTCACGGAACTGCCGAACATCTCCGTGTTGTCGTCCACTGCGTACGCGCCCTCGGGCAGCACGACGGTGAGCGAGGAACCGAGGAGCTTCACGTCGATCTCGACCGTGTCGGTGCGGATCACCGCATGGCGGCAGTCGAGCTTCACCGAGGAACCGGTCGCATTGATGAGGATCTTCGGCGGCACGACCCAGTCGCCGTCGCGCTTCACGGAGGAGCCGGTGGGCTTGAGGCGCAGCTCGGTCGGGCCCTCAGGGACCGGTTTCTTGGCGGTCGGCACGGCGAGGGCGCCGCCGGTGTCGGGCAGGTCGGCCAGGAGGCGCTCGACCTCACCGTAGGTGCGGGCCTCGTAGACCTGGCGGGAGCGGTCGGCGAACTCGTCGAGGTCGAGGCGGCCCTCCTCGGTGGCGGCGTGGAGCTTGGCGAGGATCGCCTCGCGCTCGGCGTTGGAGACGCGCATGTTCGGGTCGTGCGTCATCGGTGGCTCGCAGGCTTCGTCATGGGCTTCATCGGGTCAAGGCTTTCTCGTGGGGCCGGGCCTCAGCCGCCGGGGTCCGCGCACCAGCCCGCCGTTGCACCATTCGTGGTAGTCGAACAGGTCGGGCTGGCGGATGAGCGCTTTCGTGTTGGCGGCCCAGAGTTCAACGTACTGGTCGCGGGAATCGACCGCCTTCTCGAGGAGGCGGTCGACGCGCTTGCGCGAGTGGACCCGGAAGTTGGTGCGCACGGCGTCGCCGGCGTAGATGTAGAGCACGTGGAGCGCGAAGGAGCGCTTCGGGCAGGTGGCGTCGGCGGCGAGGTCGAGCCAGGTGTCGACGAGCTCGTCGGTGGCGAGGGTGAGGTCCCACTGGCGGCCTTCGGGGGCGGTCGAGTAGGGGTCGAGCGCCCACTCGCGGATCTCCTGGGGGGTGGGCACGGCGGGGCGCGCGAACCCGGTGAAGGACCCTTCCGCCACTGCCGCTCCTGACGATTCGAACGATGCTCGCACCGATCCTAGCCCGGCGCCGCCCCGATCCCGGGCCACGATTGCAAACCGTGAGATCGGCCGACGGGCCCCGATTTCGGGGATGCGCGCGTTCTCGGGCAAAGCGGGCGGGACCGGCCGGGACTCTTCCTGGGTTACGCGGGTGGGTTTGCCAGGGGCGTCTTCTCTGACTCTGCGGGCGGGTTCGCCCGGGGCGCCTCCTCTGACTCTGCAGGCGAGTTCGCCGGGACCCTTTGGGGCCCTCCCCCCCCCCCGCCCCCCACCCACCCCTCCCTTGCCCACCCGCCGCCAGTCCACCGACCACCCTCGGCCCGCCCGCCACCATGCCGTTCCGCTCTCCTGCGGCGGCGCTGCTCGCTCGACGGCTCGACCGGCCCACCGACCACCCCGCGCCGTTCAAATCTCCTGCGGCGGCGCCGACCGCTCGACGGCCCGACCGGCCCGCAGGTTCGTAGCCTCGGCGATTCGTTGTCGCCCTTAGGTTTCGGTTCGCCGGGCCGGCGGGCGGGAGGCGCCTTCCCCCGCCACCGGTCCGGCGCCGGTTCAGCCTCGGCCCACCGCCATGTGCACCGCCTCGATGCGCTCGTTGATGTCGCGCAGTTCATTCGTGTCCGGGTCCCAGCCGCGGTCGAGGAGCATCTCCCGGAGCCGGACCAGCCACGGCCGCGGGTGCTCCATTACATCGGAGGCGGTGAGGACCAGCACCTCCCAGCCAAGGTTCTCGAGCACCTGGTGCCGGGGCGGCCGGTTGGCGGCCTCGGCGGCCAGGCCGAGATGCGTGCCCAGGCCGTCGTACTCCACCCCGACCCGCCACTGCTCCCAACCGAGGTTGAGGAACCTGGAGCGCCCGTTCGGCGTCCGCACCCGCAGCTGCGGGACCGGCGCCGGCAGGCCCGCGTCGCTGACAAGGCAGCGCGTCCAGGACTCCATCGGCGACTCCGACCGCGGGTCGGCAGCGAGCAGGGTCGCGTTCGCCCGTCTGAGCCGGTCGCCGTGCAGCGGTTCGAGTGCGGCCGAGAGGCTGCCCGCGTCGATGCCGGCCCGCAGGAACTGGTCCGCCGCGGCCACCGCCTCCAGCCGCGGGAGATCGGCCGCGCAGTCGACCAGGGTGCGCGCCAAGCGGGTCACCGGCAGGCCGTCGATCACCGTGATGTCCGCCAGCGGTGGATCGGGCGAACTCTCCACGGGCCATTCGCGCTGGTCCGCTCCCGGTGGCAGCACATCGAAGCCGTGGATCCAGGCCGCGGTGCGGCCTGTGGCCACCAGGCTGAAGTTCGCTTCGAATGCGGCCTCGAAGCGCATGAGGAGGTCTTGAGGGGTCTCGCTCGCGTCGTGGAGCGCCTGGTCGAGCGGCCGGTTCATCGTGGCTGTCATGGTGCGGTACATCGGTATCTGCGTCATATACCAACTGTCGCCGAGTCGCTCCAGAGCGTCAACAACAACTTTTCGGCCTGTGGATAACTCTGGGGATTCGGAATGAAATAGCAGGTGAGCGGCTGGCAAGAGCGAGATTCGGGGTTGTGGATCCGGCTGCCGGCGGAAGAATCCGCTCACGGATTCCGGTGGTTGCGAATGGCGCGGAACAGGGGCTTTGCGGAGGTGCCCGCTCGTGAACCCGGCTCGGAGACCGTTCGGTCCCGAAGGGTGCATACAGAGAACGGCCGTGGAGCCCAAGGCTTTCCACGGCCGTTCCTCTTCGAATCTCGCTCGCTGTCGGAGTCGCTACTCGACGAACCCGTACTCCACGTCGTAGAGCTTCCAGGCGCCGTCTTCCTCGACCAGCGTGTACGTGTAGCCGGTGACGATGTCGGACTCCTCATCGGGGGCCGAGTCGTCCATGGTCCAGCCCGCCCAGGCCCGCATGGTGCCGTCCGCGTCCTCGCGCGCCATGCCCCAGTACGGGTACGGGTAGGGCTCCGTCGTGTCCTCGATTTCCCATTCGAGGTCGATGGTCATATTGGAGGTCGCATCAGCGCTCACCAGCGCCCGCATGGCGTCGTCGTCGCCCGTGTTCTGCGCGACCTGGTAGGCGATCGCGACACCCTCGGGTGAGGCCGGGTCGAAATCGTCGGAGCTGGACGGCGGTCCCCACTCGCTGAAGGCGCCGCCCGCGTCAGGGGTGGCCGCCTCCTCTTCCGCAGTCGTCTCTTCGGCCGCCTCGGTCGTCTCCTCCTCCTTCGAGGGTTCGACGCTCTCGGAGGTGTCACCGTCGCCGGCCTGAGGATCGTCGTCGTCGACCATCCCGGGGATGATCAGGACCGCGGCGATGCCGAGGACCACGACGAGCGCGACGATCACGCCCAGGATCACCGGCAGGTTGCCGCCCTGCTTCGCGGGCGGGAGCGGCGGGGGCAGGATCGAGCCGGGCGCCGACGGGTAGCCCGGTTGCACGCCCACAGGCGGCATCGGCGACTGCATCGGCGGCTGCGTGTACTGCTGCGGCGGCTGCGGCTGCTGGTAGTAGTTGCCAGGCGGAGGCGTGCTGTTGTAGCCCTGCGAGTAGGGGTCGCTGGGCTGCTGCGGTTCGGGCTGCAGCTGATACTGCGGGTTCCCACCGCCGGGGGGCGGATACGTCATCGCTTCTACACGCCTCGTCTGCTCGGGGGCAATCGGTCGCGGTGATCGGGCTTCACCGGGGTGACCTCGATCGTACAGGCATCCGCCGACACCGTGGCCCCCGGAAATCCCCAGGTCGCATCGCCTGGCAAAGGCGAAGGGGCCGTACAGGGACGAACCGCTCCCTCCGCCCTGCCGCGAGCGAACCGTCGCACACCCAGTGCGACGGCCCGCACAACGATGGGACTACGATTTATGCCCCGGCACCGCGCATGCGGCCTGAAACCCGGCGCCGTCGATCCCACGTCGAGGCCGCGCGCGGCGCCCGAGGCAGCGCGCTGCCGCGGACGCCGTACCGAGAAGTCCCCGCCGCTTCTACCCGAGGTTCGACGTATGGCGAACGCCAATGCAGTGCAGCTTTGGACCATCCGCTTCTCCGCCGCGCTCGCCGCCCCCGTCCCGGTGGTCGAGCTCCTCGACGCGGGCCGCTGGGGCTACGGCCTCCTCTACCCCGCGATCGCCGCGACCTGGGCGACCGGCTGCTGGCAGCGCCGCCGCCAGCTCGCCCGCATGCGCGACGAGCCCGACCCGGAGCCGCGCAAGACCCGCGCCCGCTTCTGGGGCAGTGAGACGGATGAGCCGGACGAGTACCGCATGGGCGCCTACGAATCCGCGATCAGCGACGCCTACCGCTCGCCCGCCGGCGAATCCACGACCGGCGCGTACACCGACGCGAACAAACCGGCCGGCGCCTTCGGCGATCCGTGCGAGCCGTCGATCGGCACCTTCGGCGACGCTTGCGAGCCGTCGATCGGCATGGCGGTCGTGGCCGTCCCGCATCAGCGCCGCGACCGCGCCATGAGCAACCTCGTGGGCTCCATCAAGAACGAGGCTATCGACGCCGAACTGCGCATACAGCTCATCCAGGACCTCGTCGACCTCGGCGGCCGGGACATGGCCATGCGGCTCTCTTCCGTAGCCAAATCGTCCAATGTGGATGTAGAGGTGCGGCTCGAGGTCGCCGAGCACATGGGCCGCTTCAGCGTCGAGGACGCCGCCCGCGCGCTCGAATCCATCGCCGCCGACGCCACCGTCGACGCCAAGTACCGCCTGGACGCCGCCAGCGCCCTCGTCGACTGCGCCGCCGGTCCGGCCGGGATCGCCCTCATGCAGCTGGTCACCGACGAGTCGGTGAGCGAGTACGTGCGGCACAGCGCCGCCCACGAACTGCGCAACGTCCACGGCTCCGCCGCAGCGATGGCCCTGCGGCACTTGGCGAACGCGCCGCTGCTCTCGGTGCGGCTGCGGATCATCTGCGCGGAGCAGCTCGCCGAGGACAGTGTCATCGACGCCGAGAACGCGTTGTGGCGCATCGTTAAAGGCGTCGAGTCCGTCATGGACTTCCATCTGGGCATCGATGCGGCCGAGGCGATGTACGGCATCAGCCCCGATGTGGGCGTCGAGGCGTACTCGGTGCTGGCCTCCGACGGGTGCTTCCACTGGTTCGGGCGCATTGAGGCCGCGTTCCGGCTCGGTCGGCTCGGCCTGCGCGACGGTTACGACCTGCTCAGCGATTTCGCGCGCGCCGAGCACTTGGAAGAGGTGTACGCGCGGGCCGCGCTCGAGCGGCTCTTCCAGCTGGAGGTCGACTCCGGGGGCGAGTGAAGCGGTGAGCCGCGGGGGCGCTCAGGGTTTGACGGCGACGAAGTACGTTTCGATCGACAGGTGGTGGAGGTCGCGGCGGCGGCCGAGCCAGTCGGGGCCGTCTTCGTCGAGGAGTCGCGCCCAGGCGGCCTTGTCGTCGTCGCTGAGGAAGTGCTCGAACCACTCCGACCGGGTCTGCAGTGATTCGAGGGCGTGCGTGAGGGCGGTGCCTTCGAGCGGGGCGGGGGTCGCGTCGAGCTCGTTCACCTCGCGCACCTCGGTCAGGCCGGCGCGTTCGAGCGCGATGTTCCAGCCGTACGGGAGCGGCGTGGAGCCGTGCTCGACGCCCTCGCCTTCGAGGCGGCGCGATCCGGCTTCGATGAGGCGCAGTTCCAGGCCGGGCCTGCCGACGCCCACGTGCCAGGGCAGGTACTGCGGGGCGGTGCCGCCCTCGCCGATCGCCAGGCGTCCGCCGGGGGCGAGCAGATCGGCCAGGTTCTGAAGGGCCGCTTGGGGATCGGTGGCGTGGTGGATGACGCGCCCGGCCCAGAGGAGGTCGGCGGGCGTCCCGAATGCCGCGGTGAGCGCGTCCGGGTCGTCGACGGACGCCTGCGCGGCCCGCACCGCGGCGCCGGTCTCGGCGGCGCGTTCGCGCACGAGGTCGAGCATGGCCGGTTCGGCGTCCACGGCCACCACCTGGGCTTCGGGGAGTGCCTCGGCGAGTGCGAACGCCATCGAGGCGGCGCCGCAGCCGATGTCGGCCACGAGCTGGTCGGCCGGGTCCGCGAGCCGTTCGGCGAGGCGCCGGTACTTGGCGGCCTCGGCCGCGGCGCGCTCCTTGAAGCGGGGAGCGGCCTCGGCGAAGTCGAAGGCGGCGGCGTGGTCGTCGTGCCGGTGTCCGTGATGGGCTGCCATGCGCCCCAACCTAGCACCGGCTGCTATCGGTTTTCGGGGTGAAAGCGGCGACCGGG
>NZ_JAUEMJ010000017.1 GCF_030403505.1 Glycomyces tritici
GGAGCCGCCAAGCATGAGCAGATCGCGCGAATCATCAGAAACGACATCGAGGCAGGCAAGCTCCGCCATGGGCAGAAGCTGCCCTCGGACCGGGAACAGGCCGAACAGTTCGGGGTCAGTTCCCCAGTCGTGGCGAAAGCGATGAGCATCCTTACCGATGAGGGCCTGGTAGCCACCAGGCCACGGGCAGGACGGATCGTGAATGCACCCGAGCAGCTGGAGACACGAGAGGTCCGTACGTCCATGCCCCACCTAGTGGTAATCGGCGGCTACGCAGGGAGCGGAAAGTCCGAGCTCGGACGAACCATTTCGAGGTTGACCGGCTGGGCGATGGTCGACAAGGACACGACGACCCGTCCGGTCGTTGAGAAGGCGCTTGAGGTCATGGGGACCTCCCCCAACGACCGGGAGTCCGACATCTACCTCAACGAGGTTCGTCCTCGCGAGTACGAAGCCATGATGGCCACGATCACGGAGAACCTCAATGCAGGAGGGAACGTCATCGCCACTGCGCCCTTCATCCGAGAATTGAAGGATGAAGCCTGGATTCGCAACCTGCGAGCATTGTGTACCGACACCGGGACTCGCTTGACGATCATCTGGGTGCGCTGCGATGCGGAATCGATGAACACATACCTGCGGCACCGTGGTGCCGCCCGGGACAGCACCAAGCTCGGAAACTGGCAGACCTACATCGCCGGAGTCGACCCGACCTTCGAGCCCTTGGCCGAACACCTCATCGTTGACAACTCCATCGGTCAGCCACCGCTTATCGAGCAAGCAAAGGCACTTGTGGCCAAGATCTTGGGGTAGTTGCGCACATGCTTGCCTCAGCAACTCAAGAGCTGAAACACGGGGGATTATCCCTCTGACCTGCGAAAACACAACCCGCTGAGAGCCGCGCAGAGCCGCTTTCAGCGGGTTCCCCTATGTGGGTATACCCCCCGATTCCCTTGGAGGACAGGGAAAGAGAGTTCAACCCCCTTCACCTTGTAGAGGTTCTACAAGATTAAGGGGGTTGCGTTGTACGTCGAATGTTGAAACTTCTGAAACTTTGAAACTTTGGCAGGTCAGGGGGCTTGATCAAGGATTCAAAGAGTGGACCGGCGTCGGGGCGCCTGCTTGTTTCAGCTTCTCGGCACGATCGGCCCGGCCTTGGATTCATATCCACGGTGTATCCACGAGATCCGGCCATCGGCGGCGATCGGCAGCACATGACGGCACATGCGAATTCGCGGCTAGAGGAGTGTTTCACCTGCTCAACGAGCGAACGCGCCGGTCAGCAGGAGGGTACGGAAAAGGCCGGGTGCCAGCGATTGCCCACCCCTCATGGCAAACGCGGCACCCGGCCGGTGTGAGAACCCCCTGGAGAGGGTCTCAATGGTGCGGGAACTCGGCGCTGTCCGCCGCACCAATGGAGGAGATAAAGTTCGTGGGCCCCAGTTGATCTGAAGCGGTCGGAAGCTTCGAAGTAATGTTTCCTCGTTGTTTCCGTGCCTCAATTACAACACCGAACGCCGGGATCTGCCAACGAATCATCGGTGCCCTTGATCACGTCCAGGCGAGCAGTGTTTCCCCAGGGTGCTGCAGGAACGAGCCGACGTCGGCGAGGAACTGCGAGCCGAGTTCCCCGTCGATGAGCCGGTGGTCGAAGGACAGTCCGAGCGTGGTCACCTGGCGGACGGCGATCTCGCCCTCGTGCACCCACGGCTGCGGCCGGACGGCGCCGAACACGAGGATCGCCGACTCCCCCGGAGGGAGGATCGGGGTGCCCGTGTCGATGCCGAAGACGCCGACGTTGGTGATCGAGATGGTCCCGCCGGACATGTCGGCGGGCGAGGTCTTCCCCTCGCGGGCGGTGCGCGCCAGCGCGGTGAGGGCCTCGGCGAGTTCGACCAGGCTCAGGTCCTGGGCGGCCTTGACGTTCGGGACGACCAGGCCGCGCGGGGTGGCGGCGGCGATGCCGAGGTTGACGTCGTGCTTGACGACGATCTCCTGGGCCGCTTCGTCCCACTGGGCGTTGATCATCGGGTGGCGGCGGGCGGCCAGGAGGACCGCTTTGGCCACGAACAGCAGCGGTGTGACCTTGACGTCGGCGAACTCCTTGCGGCCCTTGAACTCCTTGACGGTGTCCATCATGCCGGTGACGTCGCAGGTGAGGAACACCGTGGCGTGCGGCGCGGTGAACGCGGAGGCGACCATGTTCTGCGCGGTGAGCTTGCGGACGCCCTTGATGGGGATGCGCTGGTCCTCGGCCGATGCGGTGATCTTCACCGGTGCGGCCGCGGCGGGTGCGCTGACGGCCGCTTCGACGTCGGCTCTGGAGACCGTGCCGTTCGGCCCGGTGGGGACAAGTGAGGCGAGGTCGATGCCGAGGTCCTTGGCGAGCTTGCGCACCGGGGGCTTGGCGAGCACCGGTCCGGACGCGGCGGGGGCCGCCGGGGCGACCGGTGCCGGTGCGGGTGGCGCGACCGGGGCCGGTGCGGCCGGGGCGGGAGCCGCGGCCGACGGGGCTTCGGTCGCCTCGCCGGAGCGGCGCTTGCGTCGCTTCGAGCCGGCTTCGCGCGCGCCGTACCCCACGAGGTTCGGCGTGCGCTCGTCCTTCTTCTTCTCGGGCGGGGGCGCTACGGCGCCTTCGACCTCGAAGCTCGCGAGCGGCTTGCCGACGTCGACGGTCTCGCCCGCCGCGGCGTGGTGCTCGGCGAGCACCCCGTCGTAGGGGCTGGGCACCTCGACGAGGGCCTTGGCGGTCTCGACCTCCACGAACGGCTGGTTGAGCTTGACTTCGCCGCCGGGCTCCACGAGCCATGCGGCGACCTCGCCCTCGGTGAGTCCCTCACCGAGGTCGGGCAGGTTGAACGTGATCCTCTGACCCATGTCCCGCTCCTCAGTACTCGAGGGACCGGTCGACTGCGTCGAGCACCCGGTCCAGGTTCGGAAGGTAGTCGTCTTCGAGGCGGCTCGCCGGATAAGGGACGTCATAGCCGGTCACCCGCAGGACGGGGGACTCCAGGGAGTAGAAGCACTCCTCGGATACTCGGGCGGCGACCTCGGCGCCGAGGCCGATGTTGCCAGGGGCCTCGTGGACGACGACGGCGCGGCCGGTCTTGCGGACCGATGCGAACAGCGGCTCCCAGTCGATCGGGGAGAGCGAGCGCAGGTCGATGACCTCGAGGTCCAGGCCCTCTTCGGCCGCCGCGGCGGCGGCGTTCGCGGCCACGTCCACGGTGGGGCCGTAGGCGATCAGGGTCGCGGTGCGGCCTTCGCGGAGGGTGCGGGCGCGGTAGAGCCCCAGTTCGGAGTGCTCGGTGTCGACCTCGCCCTTGGCCTGGTAGCGGCGCTTGGGTTCGAAGAAGATCACCGGGTCGTCGCCGGCGGCGGCCTGCTGGATCATCCAGTAGGCGTCGTTCGGGTTCGCGCAGGTGACGACCTTGAGGCCGGCGGTGTGCGCGAAGTAGGCCTCGGGGGACTCCGAGTGGTGCTCGATCGCGCCGATGCCGCCGCCGTAGGGGATGCGCACGACCACGGGCAGGCGCACGCGCCCGCCGGAGCGGTTCGGGATCTTGGCGAGCTGGGAGACGAGCTGGTCGAACGCGGGGTAGACGAAGCCGTCGAACTGGATCTCGCAGATCGGCCGGTAGCCGCGCATCGCGAGGCCGATCGCGGTGCCGATGATGCCGGACTCCGCGAGCGGGGTGTCGATGATGCGTTCGGAGCCGAAGTCCTTCTGCAGGCCGTCGGTGACGCGGAAGACGCCGCCGAGGCGGCCCACGTCCTCGCCCATGACGAGCGACTTCGGCTGGACTTCGAGCACGCGGCGCAGGCCCTCGTTGAGCGCCTTCACCATGGTCATGGTCGTCATCGGACCTCGCTCCCCTCGGTGGCGTCGTCGAGGGAGGCCTGGAACTCGAGGGCCTCCGCGCGCTGGGCCGCGATCTCCGGCGGCGTCTCGGCGTACACGTTGTCGAACATCTCGGCGATCTCCGGGTCGGTCAGCGCCATCACGCGGGCGCGCAGCTCGCGGACGAGCTCGCCCGCCTCGGTGTCGATGGAGGCGAAGTAGGCCTCGTCGGCCAGGCCCTCGGCGTCCAGCCACTTGCGGTAGCGGACGATCGGGTCCTTCGCGCGCCAGAAGTCCAGCTCGGCCGCGTCGCGGTAGCGCGTGGCGTCGTCGGACGTGGTGTGGGGCTGCATCCGGTAGGTGTAGGCCTCCACGAGGCTCGGGCCCTCGCCGCGGCGGGCGCGGTCGACCGCGGCCTTCGTGACCGCGTAGGTCGCGAGGACGTCGTTGCCGTCCACGAGGACCCCGGGGACGCCGAAGCCCTCGGCGCGGCGGTAGGGCGGGAGCCGGAACTGGCGGGCGTTCGTCTCCGAGATCGCGTACTGGTTGTTCTGGCAGAACAGCACGAGCGGGGAGTTGAACACCCCGGCCCAGATGAGCGCCTCGTTGAAGTCGCCTTCACTGGTGGCGCCGTCGCCGTGGTAGACCACGACGGCCTCGCCGTCCTCGTTGCCGACCGCGCCGTCCATGGCCACGCCCATGGCATAGCCGGCGGCGTGGAGGGTCTGGGAGGCGATCACGATCGCGTACATGTTGAAGCGGTCGGCGGCGACGTCGCGCCCGCCGAGGTCGGTCCCGCGGAAGAGCGCGAACGACGAGATGAGGTCGACGCCGCGCGCCCATTGGACGCCGAGCTCCCGGTAGGCCGGGAAGACCGTGTCCTGGGGGGCGAGGGCCCGGCCGGAGCCGACCTGGGCGGCCTCCTGGCCGAGGAGGCTCGGCCAGAGGCCGAGCTGTCCCTGGCGCTGCAGGGCGGTGCCCTGGGCGTCGAGTTCGCGGGTGATGACGAGGTCGCGGTAGAGGCCGCGGTACTCGTCGTCGGTGAGGGAGAGGTCGTAGTCGGGATGCTTGACGCGCTGACCCTCCGGAGTCAGCAGTTGCACGAACGCTGGTTCGTTCGTTGAGGCGGGTTTCGGACGGCTCTTGGCCGTCTTCTTGGCAGGACGCTGTGTGTCGCCCATGTATGCCTCCTCATATTCGTATTCCGGTGTATCCAAGCATCCCAAAGTCTTGGGTGGTGCGCGCCATAGCCGCCGCCCCATTACTATTCGAGGCGGAGGACTGACGCAGAGTAGTGATCGGTCGAGCCATCGACATCATCGGTCCTGAACGGCCGTTTCGTCGCACGGGGGTGGCGGGAAGGAGCGCGCGGTGCGCGGCAGCAGCAGCGACCAGGGGGGACGCTGGCCGGTGGGCATCTGGTTCGCCATGGTCGGCGTGAGCGCCGGGACCGTGGCGTCCTTCTCCCTCATCGGCTGGACCTTCGCGAGGGACCTCTACGGCGGCGGCGAAGGCACCGTCCCGCTCGACTACGAACCGCAGACCGTGGTCATCGAGGCCGACGCGACCCCCGACCCCGCAGGCGTCGCAGGCGGCGACGGGCCGGCCGGCCCCGCCGCCGACCCGGGCGGCCCCGGGTCCGCACCGCAGATCGGCGTCAGCGCGGCCGAGCCCCGGGCCGAACGCCTTGAGGACGCCGAAATCGGCGCGGCCCAACCCCCTGAGGAGCCCAGCGACGAGCACGCGCTCGAGGAGAGCACGCCGCCGCAGCTCGTCCCGATCGGCGAGGACGACGGCGACTGCGGCCCCGAGGAGGCCGCCGACGAGCCCGGTTGGGACCCGCACTGGGGCGGCGGCTGGGAGGAAGGCTGGCACAGCGACCAGGGCGACGCCGGGGAGAGCGGCCAGGACCAGGACGGCCACCACCGTGAAGGCGACTGGGTCGACTACGAGCTGCCCGAACTCGAGCTGGACCTCGAGTTCGACGCGTCCTCCATCGACCTGGAGCTCGAATCCGCCTCGCAGCCCGCCGCCGAGGATTCGGAACCCGAGTCCGAAGACCCCGAACCGGCCTCTGAGCTCGTGCCGGACCACGAATCCGGGCTCGCGTCCGACCTTGACTCCGAACCCGCATCCGGCCCTGCTGCCGACCCTTCGCCCGGCAGCGACGGCTGAGGCCCCCGCACCGCGCCCACTCCCCGAAGGAGTGAGTTGTGGGGAAGGCCACCCCGTAGCCGTAACTTGCATATGCGGATTGCCGTTACTCCTTCCGAGAGCGCGTCGCAGTGACGAACGCACACGGATTTCTGTGGGGTACAAGCAGATGGACCTTTTCTCCCGCACGATGCTCGCCTGTTCGGCCGAGGCGGGCCTGACCTCGACGGCCTTGACCCGGCACGTCCCCCTCCTGCGCCGCAACATCGGCTCCGGGGACCAGGTGTCCCTCCTCAGCCGCTGCGTCGGCTCCGACGGGCTCGGCAGCGGCGACCACGTCCTCATGCTCACCGGCGAGCGCATGGTCGTCACCCGCCAGTCGCGGCTCCTCGGCCGCGTCCGCCTCTGCCTCGACGCACCCGTCGCCGCCATCGAGAACCTCCGCTGGTCGGCCGACCCGGCCGGACCCGGCGTCGAACTCAACTTCACCGTCCTCGAAGGACCGGGCGCCACCGAGCCGCGCCGCTGGCACTTCTGGCTGCCCGCGACCCACGCCAAGCGCGTCTGGCGCATCGACGCGCTCCTCGCCCGCGCGTTCCGCCGCCCCAAGGCCGACTCCCGGCCCGCGGCCGACCGCCTCGCCAACTCCTCGGTCTTCGCCGACCTCGACCTCATCGACGACACGGCCGCGCCGGACCGCACCGAAGACACCGTCTCGCTCGTGAGGACGGCCCTGGCGCGGACCGCCCTGGCCGAGGTGATGCCGGTCGGCGCCGTCCACCCCACGAGCCCCTTTCCCGCCCCCCACCCCCGCCTCACGTCCGCCGAGCCCGAGCACCTCCACAGGCCGCAGCCGCACCCGTTCCTGCCGCCCGTCGTCGCAGCCGATGAACTTCCCGCGATCCCCGCACTTCCCGTGCGCGACAACGCGATCAACACGAACCGGCCGCGCCCCGCACCGACCCGGCCGGCCGGCTTCCAGCCCACGGGCCTCGAGACCACCATGGCCGCCGCGTGAACCCCCGCTGAGACCCGGATGCGGGCAGTGCGGGCGGCTCGCACGCCCCGGCAGGACACGGCTCGCATCCTCGACCTGATCCCCCCGAAGTCCGAGGGGCCGGTGAACCAGCGCTTGCTGGCTCACCGGCCCCTCGGTCGGTTCTCGGCGTTACGGCCTGGTCGTCACCGGCGCAGTTCGGCAGTGCAGCACTTGACCGAACCGCCGCCCTTCTTCAGCTCGGAGAGGTCGACCGGTACGGTCTCGTACCCGGCGTCGCGCAGCTTCTCGGCGAAACCGGTGGCCTCGGCGTTCAGCACGACGTTGCGGCCGTCCGAGACGAAGTTCAGGCCGAACCCGGCGGCGTCCTCGGCGTCGGCGATCACCGCGTCGGGGAAGAGCCGCTCGAGCAGCAGGCGGCTGCCCGGGGCGAAGGCCTCGGGGTAGTAGGCGATGCGCTCGTCGTCGAGGGGCGCGAGCGCGGTGTCGAGGTGGTAGTAGCGCGGGTCGATCAGCCGCAGCGAGACGACGGGGCGACCGAACACGTCAGCGGCCTCGGCGTGGGCGCGTGCGTCGGTGCGGAAGCCCCAGCCGGCGAGGATGAGCTCGCGGCCGGGCAGGTAGGTGAAGTCGCCTTCGCCTTCATTGATGAACTCGGGCTCGGCGAAGGTCCAACCGGAGGTGCGGTACCACTTCTCGTGGGCGTCGGCCTCAGGGCGGCGTTCGGGGTAGCGGAAGCTCGCGCCGTAGGCGATCCCGTCGACGACGAAGGCGCCGTTGGCGGAGTAGACCATGTCGGGGAGGCCCGGCTCGGGCTCGATGGTGATGACCTCGTGGCCGAGGGCGGTGTAGGCGTCGGCCAGGGCTTCCCACTGGGCGCAGGCGAGCGTGGCGTCGACGGGGGCGGTCGTGTCCATCCAAGGGTTGATGGCGTACTCGACTGCGTAGTAGGCGGGGCGGCACATGAGGTACGTGCGGCGGCCGGGCGACCGGGTCGCGGGCGCCGCGGCAGGTGAAGAACGGTGTTTCTCCATGGCGCGAGTTTAGACAGCCCGAAGCCCCTACGCACCACCCGCGGGCCCAGGACACACCGGAGTGTGACCAACACGCCTCACCAGGCACGCCGCAATCGGTGCAGCGGCGGCCGGAGCACCCGCGATGCGGGTGCCCCGGATTGCGGCGGTGCTGCTATTCGACGGCGACCGGACCTGCCCGGGACACCGCTCGGGCCGGGCCGAAGGCCGCCGTAAGGCCCTTCGGGCTCTCGTTCACATGGACCGTCACCTCCAGTCCGCTCACCTCGCATCCTTGGAACTCCACCCCGGAGCGCTCGACCATCGCCTCCGCCGCCGCGCACGCCTCTCCTTCACCGAAGAGGACCCTCGCGGCGCCGGCCAGCGCCGCGGCGTCCGCCGCGCCTTGGGCCCTATGACGCGCGGCGCCGGCCTGGCCGAGGCCGGTGAATGCCACCGCCGCAACCAAGATCGCCGCTGTCACACCGGCCGCCAGGACCGTCGCCGATCCCCGTTCCTTCCCGGCTGGGGTGCTCGATCCTCCGCCCGCTTCTCCGGTCGCTGGGGTGGCCGCCGACTTCAGCGCTTCGGCGGTTCCCGGCACGTGTGTCGATGCCGGGTCTTGGTCACCTCCCTCTCGCGTGGCGGTTTGGGCGACGGGGGCCTGCTTGCTTTTGTCCTTTCTCATTGAGGGAGGCCCGGTTCCATGGGGGCGGCGGCTTCGGCGGTGATCTCCATCGGCGGGGTCAACGGGCCCAGCGGACGGACCGGGGCCGTCACCACGACCGTGGCCATGGCGTCGTCGCTCGACACCGCGACCGAGGCGCCTTCGGGCAGATAGGCCGCAGCGACCGCTTGGGCGTCTTCGCCTCTTGCTGCTGCGATCGCCGCGCTGTTGGCCGCGTCGATCGCTCGGACTTTCATGCCGACGGCCGACACCGCCCAGAGGCCGAGCGCCAGCACAGCGACCACAGCGGGCAGGGCCGCCGCCAGTTCGGCGGTCACGAACCCGCTTTCGGCGCCGCTTCGGCGCCTGCCGGCTTCCTCGTTGGGCCTTCCGCCCTCTTCGCCGGCTGGTGGCCTGGTGCGATGTCCTTTGCCTCGCCGGCGGCGCTTCGCCGTTCGCTCCGCGCCGGGTCTTCGGTGTGCGAGGCCGGTTGCCGGTGGTGGCGGGTCCGGCCGGGCCTGGTCGGTCGGGGCGGCGCTGCGGTTCGTTTTCACGACAGGGCCCGTTCGATCAGGTCGGAGAGGGCGCTTTGGACCGGGCCCGAGGTGAGCACTTTCAGCAGGACTCCGGCGAAGGCCACGGCGGCGAGTGTGCCGACGGCGTATTCGGCGGTGCTCATGCCGCTCTCGCCGCGCATTCTGGAGGCGAACCGCCCGCCCCAGCTCGGTTTTTCGTTGCGCCGCATGCGGCTTGCACTCCATTCGTCTTCGGGCCTCGGGTGCGGGCTCGGCCGGCGCTTCACGGGTGGCGGATGTTCGTCGGTGAGGCGCGAGGGGCCTGCGGTGATCGGGGCTCGGCTTCGGTTCGAGCCCGGCGACCAGGGTTTCACTGCGTGGGTTGAGCCGGCGGTGACAGCAGCGGGCGCGATGTTCGTTGAGCAGGCAGCGGCCGTCGCAGGCACCGAGTTCGCTGACCTGGCAGTGGCCGTTGCGGAGACGGTGCGCGTTGGCGTGGGCGCAGTCGTTCGGACGGTCGTGTTCGGTTGGGCGTTCCTGGGTTCTTGGTCTTGTCCCCGGTTCGGCGGCTCGGGTGCGGCGTTTGCGGGGCGTCGTACATCGCAGCGGCGACCGCATGCGGGTCGCGGGTGGGTGCCTCCGGGTTCGCATGCGGAGGGCCTGCGGCTTTCGGGTCGGCAGGCGGCCTGGCGGGCATCGGGTCGTGCGGGTGCGCGGCGGTCTCGGCGGGTCGGGAGGGCCATCGTGGTGTGGGTGTTCGCGTGCATCGCGGTTTCCTCTCTTCGGTTGCCGGGCGGTGCTGCCCGGGGTCGTGCGGTTTCCGGGTGGTGCTGCCCGGGAGTTGTGCGGTTCCGGGCGGCCCGGGGGTCGTGGGGCTACCGGGCGGTGCTGCCCGGGAGTTGTGCGGTCAGAGGCCGGTGGACAGGGTCTCGGTGACGATGCCGAGCACCACCGGGCCGATCCCGGCGATCACGAACGCCGGCAGGAAGCACAGGCACAGGGGCCCGACGAGGGCCACCGCGGCGCGTCCGGCGCGTTCTTCGGTTCGGGTGCGGAGTTCTGACCGGATCGACGCCGCGAGTTGCTCGAGGCCTGCGGCGATGGCGGCGCCGGAGTCCCCGGAGCGGTCGAGTTGGCGTGCGAGGCGTGCGGCCCCGGGCAGCCGACCGAGTTCGGGGAGTGCTTCGGCGGCGGTGGCGCCCAGGTGGATCGCTCCGGCGAAGCGGTTCAGGCGGTCGCCGATCTCGGTGTCGTCGGCCTCGGCGACGGCGAACGCCGCCTGCGGGAACGGCGCCCCGGCGCGCATGCAGGCCGCAAGGAGGTCGAGGGTCCACGGCCAGGTCGGGGTGAGCCGTTCGGCGGTGTTCCGCTCGGCGCGGTCCGGGTCGGCGCGGAGGAGGCGGGCGGCGAGCCACCAGGCGCCGAAGCCCGCGACGATGCCGGTCACGCCGCCGATGGCGATCGCAGTGGCGACGCCCGCCAGTGGGCCGATGAGTTTTCGCAGCATCAGGAGCTCCTCGGGTTGACGGCGTTGACGAGTGCGCAGGTCCAGGCGAGGCCGGCGGCTTGGAGGCCCATCGCCGCTCCTGCCGCACCGATGCCTGCGGGGCTGCCGAAGAGGAACGCGACGGCTTCGACGCCGAGCGCCACTTCGCCGAGTGCGACTCCGGCGACCGGCAGGGCGATGAGGAGCGCGGCGGTGGCGCGGATCGATGCGGTCTGGGCGCTGGCTCGGGCGGCGGCCTGGTCGTCGTCGTGGAGGTGGTCGGCGAGCCGGCGGCAGAGTTCAGCGGCGGGCGCCCCGAGTTCGGCGGCGATGCGGAGCGCGGCCCGAAGGCGGCGCGCGGTGGCTGCCGCTTCGGCGGGCCAATCGGGTTCGGCGGCGGCGACCGCGCGGGTCGGGTCGGTGCCGGCGGCGAGGTCGGCCGCCAGGTAGGCGACGGTGTCGGCGGCGGCGCGGCGCGCTTCGCGGTGGCGCTTGCGGCGCAAGGCGAGATGCCATGCGATCACCGCGGCCGCGGTGTAGACCGCCGCGACCGCTCCGGCGGTGGCTGCCGCGATCGGGCCGAGGCCGCCGTCGTGGCGGTACCCGGCGAGCACGGCGGCCAAGGCCGCGACGAGGAGCGCGATGATCGTCGCGGCGGCTTTGGGCCGGTTGGTGATGAGCGTGGTGGCGATGGCGGTCATGCGGTGCTCCCTTCCGGAGGTCGGGTGGTCGTGGTTTCGGGGCGACGCGTGGTGCGCTGGGTCGGTGGGCGGGCGATGGCGGTCGCGTGGGCAGGTCTCGGGTTCGGCCTGGTGCGGCCGTGACGGCGATTGCGAGTGGATCGGCTGCAACGGCGACGCCCGGGCGGTTCAGCGGACGCGGTCGCGACGGCGGTCATCGGCGGCACTCCGTTCCAAGTGGTCGGTGAGGAATCGCGACAGGCGGCCGGGCGACTGCTGGGCGCATCGACCGGGTGGAGCTTCCGGTGATCATGCTGGGATCTCCGCTCGGCTCGGTCGGCGTGAATCGGGTTGTGGTGCGGCTGCGGCAGGTCGCCGGCCGCGAGGCGGTTCGGCGGTTCCGGAAGTGGCGGGGTGACTCGGGTCGATGCCGAGGACAGCCGGGTCCACGCGGCCGCTCCCTCCGGATTCGGCGCGGCAGGCCGCGATCCGAGACGGAGGGGATTGGCTCTGCCGTGGTGGCGCGAGGCTGGTTCGGTTCGGGCGTTGCGGGCTCGAACTGGTTGCGGCTCATGCGTTTCGCTCCCTCAAGAGACGTTCGAGAGTGCCTGCTCCCGGTCCTGGGCCGTTGCGGGTCCAGGCGGTTGCGACCGTCAGGGGCTCGGTTCTCGTGGGGCCGGTTTCGATGAGGGCTATCTCGGCCACTTGGCGGCCGGTGCCGTTGCGTCGCAAGTGGATGATGACCCTGAGGGCCGCCACCAGCTGGGCGTGGAGCCCTTCCCGCGGCAGGCCGTGCGGGAGCGCGAGGGCTTCGAGCCTCACGGGGGCGTCGGCGGCGGCGTTGCAGTGCAGGGTTCCGGCGCCGCCCTCGTGGCCGGTGTTGAGGGCGCCCAGGAGTTCGATGACCTCGGCGCCGCGGCACTCGCCGACCACGATGCGGTCCGGGCGCATCCGCAGGGACTGGCGGACGAGCGCGGCCAGGTCGACCTCGCCCGCGCCCTCGATGTTCGCGGGCCGGGATTCGAGGGTGAGCGTGTGCGGGTGGTCGGGGGCGAGTTCGGCGGCGTCCTCGACTATGACGATGCGTTCTTCCTTGGGGGCGTTGGAGAGCAGGCTCGCGAGGAGCGTCGTCTTGCCGGTGCCTGTGCCGCCCGTGACGATGAAGGCCAGGCGCGCTTTCACTATGCGCAGCATGAGGTCCGCCATGTCGGCGGTGAGCGTGTCCGCCTCCACGAGCTGCGTGAGCGTGAACGCTTTGGACCGGTGCGTGCGGAACGACAGGTACGGGCCTCCAGTGGCGATCGGGGCGAGGACGGCGTGGAAGCGGGTGCCGTCGGGGAGCCGCACGTCCGCGTACGGGCTGCCCGCGTCGAGGCGCCTGCCGGCCGCGGCGGCGAGTCGGCAGGCGAGGGCGCGGATCGCGTCCGGTCCGCCGAGGCGGGCGCTCACGGGCCGCAGGCCGTCGCCGCGGTCGGCCCAGACGCCGCCGGTGCCGTTGACGACGACATCGGTGACCTCCGGGTCGTCGAGCAGCGGTTGGAGCGGACCGGCACCGATGAGGTCGTCGCTCAACGCCCCCGAGAGCTGCAGGAGCGAGGTCTGGTCGGGCGGTGCGGCTCCGGCCGCGCACAGGGCCCGGACGATGTCCGCTTTGGTCGATCCGCGGCCGCGGTCGGGCCGGGTCTGGGCCGCGAGTTGGCGGCGGACTCGGGTGAGGAGTTCGAGGTTCATCGGCTCGCACCGGTCCGCGCGGAGCCGTGGAGGGCCAGTTCGCCGCGTGAGCGCGGTGCACTGAGGGCGGTGGTGAGGTCGCGGATGGCGCGGCCGACCTTGCCCCGGGGGACCCGGCCCTGGCGCAGGAGGACGGGGAGGCGGCGATCGGTGGGTACGGCACCCCGGACCGGGGGTTCGAGCCAGTCGGCTTCGCGCGGGCCGTCCCCGGTGACGCCGACCGGGCTCGGGCGGGCCTCGCCGCGCAGGACGACGCCGAGGTGGGCGTTGTGGAGGCCGTAGGCGGCGGTGACACTGCGGGCGGCCTCCCAGGAGCGGATGCCGGGTCCGAGGGCGACAGCGATCGAGCGGGCGGCCACGGCGGCCGATGCGGCGGCCGGGGTGCGGGTGCGCGGGAGGTCGACGACGACGAGGTCGGCGGCGAGGCGGGCGGCGCGCAGGACGCGGTCGAACGCGGCGGCGCTCACCTCCGCGGGGTTGCGCGGGTCGGGGCCGACCAGGTGCAGGCCGCCGCGTTTGGGGAGGCCGCCGAGGAGGCGTTCGGGGTCGAGCGGGCCGGTGCCGTTGGCGAGCGAGGGCCAGCGCCAGCCGGGTTGGGCGGCGAGTCCGGCGGCGGTGTCGATGCCGCCGCCGGTGTGGTCGAGGTCGATGAGGACGGTCTTGCGTCCGCTGTGGGCGGCGTCGGTGACGGCGGCGAGGGCGAGGGTGGAGGCGCCTGCGCCGCCGTGGCCGGCGACGGTGGCGATGACGGGTGCGGGTTCGGCGTCGAGGGCGGTGCGGATGAGGAGGTTGGTGAGGAAGTCGTCCGCGTCGGGGAGGGCGACGACGCCGGTGGCCTGCATCTGGATGGCCATGGGCCAGAGGAGGGAGGTGTCGTCGGTGTCGCCGCCGAGCCAGGACATGGTGGTGCAGAGGAGGAGTGGTTCGCGCGGTGGGAAGTCGCAGGCGATGCATTCGGGGGCGAGGTCGGGGCCGACGAGGACGATGGGGGCGCGCTGCCAGTGGCCTTCGGCGTCGCGGGGATGGCGGATGCGGCGGAGGGGGTGGCCGGCGGTGGCGGCGAGTGGGGCGACGGCCTCGACGAGGCGGTCGTCGGTGGTGACGAGGAGGGATTCTGCGGCGGTGATCGTGGTGCGGGCGAGTGTCGCGGCCATGGTTGCTCCTACGTTCAGTGATGTTCGCGTGCCTTGGAGTAACCATGACCGGGGTTCGGTCGGGTCGGCAAGGAACATTTTCTGAGCTGTGGATAACTTCCGGCTTATCGGATATTTCGGTCTTCCGTGGGGCGCAATGCGATCAGGGCTCGCGTGTCGCCTGTGGATAACGCGGCGTGTCGTCCGCGAGGGCCGCTCACATGCGACGAGGGACCGTCCCCACCGGGACGGTCCCTCGTGTCGCGTCGCGTCGCCTATTCGGGGCGGATGCCCCAGACGCCGAACCAGGCCTCGCTCGGGGAGAGCTCGACCAGGTCCTCGCCGGTGGCGAGGGCGTTCGGCGGGCAGGTGGTCGGCTCGATCGCGACGGAGCCGCGCTTGCGGTCCCCGTCGAGGCCGTCCGCCGTGTAGATGTGGACCCACGGGAAGGACTCGTCCATCCACACCGTGACCGCCTGGCCCGAGACGGGGTCGGCCAGCCGCACTTCGGCCTTCCCGTCGGAGCCGCGCTTGAGCTCGCCGTAGCAGTCGTCGATCACCAGGTCCTTGAGGACCGTCGGGTCGCCGAAGTCCGCTTCGCCGGAGCCGACCGGGATGCTCTGCTTGTCGAGCTTGAGCTTCTTGGCGGCCGGGACGTGCAGGGTCGCCTCGTCGATCCGCTCGAGCGAGCCGGGGATGAGGTAGGAGTGGGTGCCGAAGCCGAACGGCGCGGTCTTGTGTCCGGGGTTGGAGACGGTGTGCGCGGCACGGAGGCCGCCGGGCCCGATCGACCAGCGGGTGCGAAGGTGCAGGGTCCAGGGGTAGCCCAGGCGTGCGGGCAGGCGGCATTCGAGGGTGACCGAGGTCTCGGTGACGTCGACGGCGTTCCACTCGGCCCAGGCGACGAAGCCGTGGAGCGAGGTGTTCGTCTCGATCTCGTTGACCGGGAGCTGGTAGTCGGTGCCGTCGTAGCGGTACTTGCCGTCGCGCACCCGGTTGGGCCAGGGGGCCAGCATGTGGCCGGACCAGCCGGGCGCGAGCTCCTCATCCCCGTAGGACATCACGATCGGTCGGCCGCGGTAGGAGTACGAGCGCACTCCACCGCCGACAGCGACGATGGTGGCCTCGTGGTCGTTGTAGGCGATCACCCATTGCTCGCCGGACAGCGCCATAGGGGGTACCTCCGTGTCGTTATCGGTGGGCGGGATGTGCTTTGACGTTAGCTCATGTCCAATGACCTGCGGCACGCGTATCGATGTGGGCGAGATCGCAGGGAACCGTTGAAACCAACAAGACACATTAGCGGAACCCTCCGAAAGAAACCGTCATAACTGGACAAACCACTACCCTCACGATGGTTGTCTCATATTTTGCGCACCTTCTGCACCGCCGATGAGGATCACCCCCGGCCCGTGGCCACTTCCGTCGGCCCCCGCATTGAGGCACCATTTCCAGATAACTACGAACCGTCGCCTCCCGGAAGCCCCCGGTCGGCAACCACAGGGACAACACACTCAGGAGTACAACGATGTCTGAGTTCAAGCCCGGCCTCGAGGGCGTCATCGCCTTCGAAACCGAGATCGCCGAGCCTGACAAAGAGGGTGGATCGCTCCGCTACCGCGGTGTCGATATCCAGGACCTGGTCGGCCAGAGCACCTACGGCGACGTATGGGGCCTCCTCGTCGACGGCAAGTTCGGCAACGGCCTGCCGGCCGCCGAGCCCGTGCCCGTGCCCGTCTCCTCCGGCGACACCCGCGTCGACGCCCAGGCCGCGGTCGCCATGCTCGCCCCCTACTGGGGCCTCCAGCCGCTGCTCGACATCGACGACGAGACCGCCCGGGACGATCTCGCCCGCGTGTCGGTCACGACGCTGTCGTTCATCGCCCAGTCGGCCCGCGGCTCCGGCCGCCCCGCCGTGCCCCAGTCGGAGATCGACAAGGCCGGCACCATCACCGAGCGCTTCATGCGCCGCTGGCGCGGCGAGCCCGACCCCGCCCACGTCAAGGCCGTCGACACCTACCTGATGTCCGCCGCCGAGCACGGCATGAACGCCTCCACCTTCACCTCCCGCGTCGTCGCCTCCACCGGCGCCGACGCCGCCGCCGCCATCTCCTCCGGCATCGGCGCCCTCTCCGGCCCGCTCCACGGCGGCGCCCCCTCGCGCGTCCTCCACATGATCGAGGGCGTCGAGAAGTCCGGCGACGCGGAGGGCTACGTCAAGAACCTCCTCGACTCCGGTGAGCGCCTCATGGGCTTCGGCCACCGCGTCTACCGCGCCGAGGACCCCCGCTCGCGCGTGCTGCGCGCCGCCGCCAAGGAACTCGGCGCCCCGCGCTACGAGGTCGCCGAGGCGCTCGAGTCGGCCGCGCTGGCCGAGCTGCGAGCCCGCAAGCCCGACCGCGTGCTCGCCACCAACGTCGAGTTCTGGTCGGCGGTGCTCCTCGACTTCGCCGAGGTCCCCGCCGAGCTGTTCACGCCGATCTTCACCTGCGCCCGCGTGGCCGGCTGGAGCGCCCACATCCTCGAGCAGAAGAAGCTCGGCCGGATCGTGCGCCCGTCCGCGACCTACGTCGGCCCCGGCCCCCGCAAGCCCGAAGAGGTCGATGGCTGGCAGTAGCCGAAGCTCGCAAGCGGCCCGCGTCACCACGCCAGAGGGGGCGCGGGGCGCTTTTTAGTGCGGGGGCGTGTGCGCTCGTCTCATATGGGCGCGTTCGGGTTACGATCGATCGGTCGCGGCGAGGCTCCTCCGCCGCCCGACCGATCGAACACCGCATCATCCGAACGGGACGCCCCATGCCCTCCCCCCGGCCCTCGCCGCTGCGCCGCCGCGACCTCCTGGTCGGCGGCGTCGCCGGGCTGGCCGTGGCCGCCGCCGTCGCCGAGAGCGCCTGGTCGCTGTGCGAGGCCGCGACCGCCGACGCGTTCCCCGAGCCGGTGCGCAGCGGCCCGATCCACATGCAGATCGTGGCCCACCCCGACGACTGCCTGTACTTCATCAACCCGCGCCTCGCCCGCGTCCTCGACGACGGGGCCGAACTCTGCACCGTCATCCTCACCGCCGGCGAGGCGAACGGGCGGAACTCCTGGGTGGCCGACGCGCCCCCCGACTTCGCCGGGTACGCCGCCGCCCGCGACAACGGCCTGCGCCGCGCCTACGCCTTCCTCGCCCTCGGCGACGCCGACGCGCCTTGGGACCACTACCTGGCCCAGCTCGACTCAGGCCAGGACGTCGAACTCTGCGTCCTGCGCGACAAGCCCCAGGTGCACCTCATCTTCTGCTCACTGTGGACGAACCTCGGGCGTATCACCGGGGAGTTCACGCGGCTCCTGGCCCTGTGGGAGGGACGCCTCGACGACTCCCTGGTCCTGCCTCCGACCGACTCGCCGCTCTCCGCCGGGTCCACCGTGGACCGCGCCACGGTGCAGGCCACCCTCCTGGAACTGCTCGAGCGGTACCGCCCGGCGGTGGTCAACACCCTCGACCCCGACCCGGACCCGGTCGCCGGGGAGCGGCTCGGCGCCGAGCAGGTCGGCTACTCCGACCACATCGACCACACCGCCGCCGCGCTCTTCGCCTGGGGCGCCGTGCGCGAGTGGGGCGGCGCCCGCAGCACCGAGGCCTGGCGCGGCTACTACAACCGCCGCTGGCCCGGCAACCTCGGCCCGGCCGACCTCGAGCCCAAGGGCCGGGCGCTCGACGTCTACTCCTGGAACGGCGGCGCCGACTGCGGTGCGCCCAGCGGCTGCGGCGACCGCCTCATCATCGGGCCCGGCGCGGGTCTCGGCTACGGGTACGCCACCCACCCGCGCTACACGGCGGCCGTGGCCGCCGCCGAGACCGACGACGGCATCCGCCCGTTCGCCGTGCGGGACCACACGCTCCAGGTCCTCGGCGACGACGGCTGGGAGGACCTCGGCGGACCCGACGCCATGCTCCCCTCGCTCGACCGGGCCGGCACGAAGCTCTACGCGATCAGCGCCGAGCACACCCACGACCCGGCCACCCACGTGCGCGACGTGCACTGCTACGACCTGGTCTCCGGCCAGTGGCAGCTCCTCGGGAACCCGGCCGGGACCGGACCTGACGCCCGCATCGTGGGCCAGGTCGCCGCCGCCGACGACGGGCGCACCGCGCTCGCCTGCGTCCGCGACCCGGCCGGCGGCGTCTCGGTGCGGGTGCGCCGCGAAGGCGGCGAATGGGCCGCCTGGACCCGGCTCGACGGGCCCACTGTGCACGACGCCCCCGCCGCCCTCGCCGCCGACGGCGCCTTCACGATCATCGCGGCCACCCCCGACAACGTGGCCGTCTGGGAAGGCGACGGGGACGCCTGGGCGACCCGCATGCTCGACCTGCCCGGCCCGAACGACCTGCCGTTCCTGCCCGCCACCGCCGTCACCGCCGCGCAGGCGCCGGACGGGCGGATCGTGCTCGCCTCGCGCGTCGGCGGGTGCAGCGACGTCGCACTCCACTGCGGACGCGGTGAGGCGTGGACGGGCGTGCGCGTGCCGCTCGAAGGCGGCGTGCTCCCCCCATCGCTCGCGATCGGGCCCGAAGGCGCGCTCGCGGTGGCCTGCGACGACGGGACCGGGGCCCCGGCGGTGCTCATGCTCGAGCTGCCCGATCTGGAAGCCGGTGCGGGGCGGTTCGGACTGCTCTCGCGGCCGTGGACGCGCGGCGACATCACCGTCGTGAAGCGCCCGGCGGCCGCGTTCGGTTCCGATGGGGCGCTGCGGCTGTGGGCCGTCGCCTCCGACGGTGAACTGTGGACGGCCGGGGCCGAGCCGGGCGGCGAGCCGCCCGTGGGCTGGACCCAGGCTTAAGGGTTCCCACGGCGGGGGCGCGAGTTTCACGCACGAAATCGAACGCGCTCGTCGGTCCTGACCAGGGCGGGCGGCGTGCAATCGCTAGCGCAGGCGGCCTTCGGCGAGCGCTTTGAACGTGCGCAGCTGCCGCCGCATCATGGCCAGGTCGCCCCAGGCGAGGACGCGGCGGCGGGCCGCCTCCATCGCGCTGTCATTCGCCTTCTCGCCCACCAGGAGCGTCGCCCGGAGGCGGGTCCGCCGCTCGGCCAGGGGCTCGACGTCGTAGACGACGACGAAGGGGCCGAACAGGCGCAGGCCGCGAGCGGAGGTCATCCGCAGCGTCAGGTACGAGTCCCGCCTGAAGTCGGCGAGCGTGAAGATCGTCATGAACTCCTGCCCGACCTCCAGCTCATCGACCCCCGGGGTGAGCCGGCGCGGGCTGCGCCGGCCCCGGTTGTCGAGCAGGTCGTAGCTGTAGGGGGCGACGCGCATCTGGCACAGCCAGCGGAAGACCGCCCCGGCCGGGGCGTCCACCTCGATCGCGCGCAGCCACCGCTCGGCCGGGTCGGGCGCGAACCGCGACCCCGGGCACGCCCACTGCTCGTCGGCGCGCCCGGTCCCCCAGTGCCGCGGGTTCACGGCTTCCAGGCCCGTTCGAGGAAGTCCAGGACCAGGTCCGCGTACCCCTGCGGGTCCTTCTTCACGCCTTGCAGGTGCCCGGCGCCGGGCAGGGTGTGCATCTCGGCCGCGGGCAGCGACTCGGCAAGCGCCGCAACGCCTTCGGGCCGGATGATCGGGTCGGTCTCGCCCGCGAGGAGCAGCATCGGCGTGGAGAGGTAGCGGCCCTCGGCCTTCGGGGGCCATTCGGCGTTCAGCGCCTGGATCGCCGTGCGCACGAACGCGTCCACTGTGGGCTTTCGCGAGGGCGGCACCCGGTAGCAGTCCGGGAGCGGCATGGCGCGGGAGTCCATGAAGCGCTCGAAGGCGTCCGCGAGGTCGGCCACGGGGCCGCTGTCGCAGACGACGGCGTCCACATCGCACTGCCGCAGCATGTACGTGACCGGGTAGCAGGAGAACGAGAAGCCGTAGACGGCGATCTTCGCGTCGCGGTGCCGGTCCTGGGACCTGACGTGCTCGACGAGGGTCACGAGGTCCTCGGTGAACCGGTCGGCGAGGTCGCTGCCGCTGGGGTCGGCACTGCTGAGGCCGTGGTTGCGGTGGTCGAAGAGGAGGACGGTGCAGCCCGCGTCGTGGAGGAACTTGGCGTGGGCGAGCGAGGCCGACTTGCTGAGGCCGATGCCGTGGCCGACGATGACGACGCGGTCGGGGTCGCCCGCGATGAGCCATGTGTGCAGGGTGCCGCCGTTGAAGGGCACTTCACCGGTCTCGGCGGTCAGCCCGAAGTCGGCGGGCGACTTGTGGTGGCGGCGGCGCGGGGGCCGGAACACGCGCTTGGCCATCATGGAGCCGAGCACGGCGGCGGTGGGGTAGGCGAGGGTCGAGAGGGCGCCGCTGAGCGGGCCGGGGCGTTTCGGTGATGCTGCCAATGGGTGCTCCTTCGTTTCGGCTGTTCGCGTCAGCCGCAGCCGCCCGCATGACCGTCGTCCACTGTGGCCTTAGCGGGGGTTGCGGCACCGGACGGGAGGTCGGGAACCGGCAGGGACCGGGCGAAGGCGTCGAGTCGGTCGACGCCCCAGTATCGGTCGAAACCCCTCACGAAGAAGGGTACGCCGAACACCGCGTCGGCCTGGGCCCTCGCGAGCGCTTCGGCGCCGCGTTCGCGCAGGGCCGGGTCGTCGGCCGCTGCCGCGCTGCGTGCGGGGTCGACGCCGACGGCTGCGGCGAGGTCGGCGATCGTGTCGCGGTCGCAGATGTCGCGCCCCTGCTCCCAGCGGGCCCGGTACGCGGCCGCGACGAACGCGCGGCCGCGTCCGGCGTCGCGGGCGACGAAGTAGGCGAGGTGCGGGACCTCCCAGCGCGGTTCGCGGTCGACGGGCCAGGCGATCTCGAGGCCGCGTTCGAGTGCGAGGCGGCGGGCGTCGCGCAGGATGTAGTGGTGCTTCTCCTTGGACATCGGCGTGTAGAGGAAGCCGGAGCCGGAGTCGGCGAGGGCCTTCTCGGTGTGCTCGTCGGGCTCCCAGAACGGCACCCAGGCGAGCCGGTCGGCCAGGTCGGGGTGGCCGGTGACGAGGTCGTGGTGCGCGAGCCAAGAGTAGGGGCTGCGCAGGGAGAAGTAGAACGTCGGCGTCTTGGAGCGCGGGGCCATGGTGTCTCCGTTCAGAGGATGATGCCGCCGTCGACGGAGACGACGCTGCCGGTCATGTAGGCGGCGCGGTCCGAGGCGAGGAACGCGACGAGGTGCGCGACCTCTTCGGCGGTGCCCATGCGCCCCAGCGGGATGTGCTCGACGGCTTTGCGTTTGACGGCGTCGGCGAGCCCTTCGGTCATGTCGGTGGCGATGAAGCCGGGAGCGACGACGTTGACGCGGATGCCGAAGCGGCCCAGTTCTTTCGACATGGCCTTGCTCAGGCCGATGATCCCGGCTTTGGAGGCGGCGTAGTTGGCCTGCGTGGCGTTGCCGTAGATGCCGGCGACGGAGGAGAGGTTGACGATCGCGCCGCTGCGGCGCTTCATCATGGAGAAGGCGACGGCGCGGCACATGTGGTAGGTGCCGTCGAGGTTGGTGCGCAGCACGTCGTTCCAGTCGCTGTCGCTCATGGTGATCAGGGGCGCGTCGCGGACGATGCCCGCCGAGTTGACGAGGACGTCCACTGTGCCCAGTTCCTCTTCCACGGCGGCGACCAGTTCGCGGCAGGCGGCGAGGTCGGCGACGTCCGCGGTGTAGTGGCGCATGCCGGGTTCGGGTTCGTCGGCCTTGCCGCGGGAGCAGACCGCGACCTCGTACCCGTCCGCGAGGAGGGCTTTGGCGGCGGCGAGGCCGATGCCGCGGGTGCCGCCGGTGACCAGGGCGACCGGTCGCTCGTTCATCGGAGTGCTCCTTCGTCTTCGGCGGGGGCGAGTTCCGCCGCCGGCCGCATGGCCATGATGATGCGGTCGACGGTGAGGACCGCTCGTCCGTCTACTGTGGTGGTGCCGTTGCAGAGGACGGTGTCGCCGAGGTCGCGCAGGATCTCGACCCGGTGCACCAGTACGTCGCCGGGACCGGCGTCGCCGTGGATCTCGACGCCGCTCATGCCGCCGAAGAGCATCACCTCGCCCTCCAGGACGGAGGGGTTGGGCTTCTCGCTCGCCACGAGCACCCCGGCCGCCTGGCACCAGGACTCGATGAGGAGCACCGTGGGGTAGGCCCCGCCCCCGTCCCGGTACCACGGCTCGTTGCCGCTGAGGGCCTTGAGCGCAGTGAGGGAGCGCCCCGGTTCGAGTTCGGCGACCTGGTCCACCAGGAGCATCGGAAACCGGTGCGGGAGCACGGCGCGGATCGCCTCGAAGTCCATTCAGGCCTCCGCGGCGAACGTGAGGCGGGCCTGCACGGCGACGCCGCGCTCGCCGGCGACCGTGGCCCGGCAGGACCCGCCGGCGGTGAGGTCGAGTTCCACGGTGAGCTTCTCGCCGGGGAACACGGGGGCCTTGAACCGGGTGGACTCGATCGAGCGCAGCCGCAGTGAGGCGTCGTGTGCCAGCGCGGTCTGCAGCACGAGGTCGACCAGGCAGACGCCGGGGAAGATCGGGAACCCCGGGTAGTGCCCGGCGAGCAGGGGCTCTGAGGCGTCCACGGTGTACTCGGCCCGCACCCGGCCGCCCTCGGCGGCGGTGATGCGGGGCCGCTGCAGCAGCGGCGAGGCGTGCGGGGCGGTCACTGGGCCGCCCCGACCTTGCCGAGCAGGAGCGTGTGGGCCTTGTCGAGGCTGGTGACCTCCTTGAGCTCGCTCTCGCCGAGCTTGACCGAGTACCGGCGCTCGAGGACGACCATGACCTCCAGGGCCATGAGCGAGTCCACTTCGAGGTCGTCCACGAAGTGGGCGTGGTCGGTGAGCTCTTCGACCTCGACGTCGAGGACGTCGGCGACGATCGTGCGGAGCTCTTCGCGGTCGATGATGGTTTCCATGGCTGTCTCCAGTCGTTGCGGTGTCATCGGGTTCGGGGGCGCAGGCGCAGGAGGGCCGCGGCGATGGTGCCGTCGCGGTCCACGGCGCTGACGAGCGCGAGGCGCGGCTCGTCGGAGGGTTCGTCGGCGGCGCGGGCGAGCACGGCGGCGATCTGGAACGCGGCCGAGGCGGCCCCGGTGTCGCCGATGTGGTCGCCCACGTACAGGTGCGCGGCTTTGGTGTGCGCGAAGAGGGACGCGAGTGCTTCCTCTTCGGCGGCCGCGTACTCGCCGGGCGCTTCGGACCAGGCGATCAGCCACAGGTCCTCGCGCACGGCCTCGGGGACGACCTGCTCGATGCAGCGCTTGAGGGCGCGGGAGGCGTCGCGGGCGTCGTGCGAGACGGCGGTGCCGATGGCGAGCACGTCCGCGAGCGCGGTGCGGCCGGCCTCGATGGCGGTGGTCTCGGGTTCGAGGAGGAACAGGCCGCAGCCTTCGCCGACGGGGGCGGTGTCGAGGGTGCGGTTCTGGTGCCAGGTCAGCCAGGCCCGGGTGGGCGAGAGCTCTTCGGCGGCGCCGCAGATGACCTGGCCGACGCGGCCGGAGCGCTGGAGGCGCGCCGCGTAGGCGAGTGTGGACAGTGCGGAGGTGCGGCCCGAGGCGATGGTGGTGTTCGGGCCCCGGAGCCGGTGCCAGATGGCGCTCTGCCCCGCGGCGCAGTTCATCACGGTGTTGGGGAACTTCGTGGGGTCGACGAAGTAGGGCCGCTTCTGGATCAGGGACTCGCGGGTGAAGTCGAGCATGCTGTGGGCGCTGCCGGTGGTCGTGCCGAGGACGAGCGCGGTGTGCTCGGACAGGCCCGCGATCCGCTCGCCGGACTCGTCCGAGAGGAGGCGCCCCACGGTGGCCACCGTGAGCGCGGTGACCCGGTCCATGGAGCGGGTGCCTTTGCGGCCCAGCACTTCCCGGGCGTCGAAGTCGGGGACCTCGGCGACCTGGAGGGCCGGGTAGCCGTCGCCCTCGGCCGGGCCGACGGCCACCGCTTCGGCGGCCATGCCCTGGCGGAAGGCCTCGTTGCCCAGCCCGAACGGCGAGGCGGTGGCCCAGGCGGTGATGACCGCGCGGGAGTCGGTGGGTGTCATTGGCGTCTTCCTTCTTCAGTGGAGCCGCTACAGGAACCAGACGTGTCGGTAGAGGGGCCAGCGCAGGACCATCTCGGCGGGCGGCGTGGTGCGCACGCCGGGGATGAGGTCCTTCTTCGCGAACCGCTCGTGCGCCTCGGCGTCGGTCCACACGCCGACGTCCTCGCCGACGAGGGCGCGCACCGTCGCGCGCGGGTCGGGCATGGTGTCGACCTCGAGGTCGGCGAGGTGGATCGGCGCCGGCGGCGGGACGTCGAAGGCGTAGGTGACGGCCAGGCCGGCGAGGTAGAGGTCGAGGCCGCCGCGCGGGTCGGGCCGGGAGAGGTCGCCCAGCTGCCGGTTGAGCTCGCGCACGAAGTACAGGACGTCCACGAACTGGGTCTCCACCCCGCCCCGGTAGGCCTTGTCGAGGATCACGAGCACGCGTCCGTCCACTCAGACCACCCCCATGACGACCGCGGCGGCGGCGGCGTCCACGTGCTCGGTGAACTTGAACGGCGGGCGCATCCGCACGCCCTCGATGTGGTCGACCGCGCCGCGCTCCTCGCTGCAGAAGCGGCACGAGTGCCAGGTGAGCCGGCCGGTGTGGGCCGCGAGCATCCGCCGCGCCAGGTGCGCGGTGCTCGGGTACTCGGTGCCCAGCGCGAGGAAGTTCCGCGGTTTGGCCTCGCCGAGGCTCTTCTGGGTGAGCATGGTGGCGTACCCGCACGTCCATATGTCGACTTTGGCCCCGCGCCGGAGCCCGGCCTCGGCCAGGCGCAGCGCCGTGGTCGCCATGTCGCTGTCGTGCGGCGCGCCCATGAGCGCCAGGAGCAGGTCCGATCGCGCGAGCGCCATCAGTGCCACACCACCGCGACGTCGCCGTCGAGCAGGAACCCGGCGAGCCAGTCCATGTCGGTGACCACGACGCCGTCGCCGAGGTCGTCAGGGCCGAGGCCGCGCTGGCGCAGCGAGTAGTCGTCCACGAGCACGCCCGCGCCGCTGTCGAGGCAGGCGCGCAGCTCCGGCGACGGCCCGGCGGCGGTGACGCCGTTCTCGACGAGGAGCACGGTGGACTCGACGCCCGCGTCGCGCAGGAGCCGCGCCTGCCCGAAGCAGGCGGGGAGCCGGTCGGGGGTGTGGTGGGTCTCGACGAGGAGGTGGTGGCGCGCCTCGGTCATGTCGTGAGGGCCTCTCCGCCGTCGATGCCGATGACGTTGCCGGTCATCCAGGCCGAGTCGGTGCGCGAGAGGAGCGCGACGAACTCGGCGACGTCCTCGGGGGTGGTGAGCCGCCCGTGCGGGTTCCCGCTGCGGGCCTTGTCGATGAGTTCGCGGTGCTCGGGGATGCGCTCGAGCGAGGGGGTCACGGTGACGCCGGCGCGCAGCAGGTTGACGGCGACGCCGTGCGGCGCGAGCTCGACCGCGAGCTGCCGGGCGTGGGCGGCGAGCGCGCACTTCGCGGCGGAGACGGCCCCGTAGGAGGAGGTCACGCGCAGGTCCCCGGCGCTGGTCATGGCGTAGACCTTCGCGCCGTCGCGGAGCAGGCCCGCGGCGTGGAGGTCCTGGGTCCAGTAGACGAGGCTGTTGGCCATCACGTCGAGGGTCATGGCGATCTGGCGGGCGGTGATGGCCTCGCCTTCGGGCGCGATGTACGGCAGGAGGGTGCCGAACGCGAGGGAGTGCAGGAGGATGCGCACGCCCGTGCCGGCGGCGAGGCCCTCGATGCGCGCGACGGTCTCGGCTCGGGCTTTGGCGTTGGCGGCGTTGATGTTGCAGTACTCGGCGGTGACGCCGTGCCCTTGGAGTTCGGCGACGAGCGCGTCGATGCCGGGCTGGGCGGCGGCGGTGTCGAAGTGGACGCCGATGATGTTGGCGCCCTGTGCGGCGAGGACGCGGGCGCAGGCCGCGCCCATGCCGCTGGAGGCCCCCAGGATGAGAGCCCACTGTCCTTTGAGCTCAGTCGGTTCCGGCATGCCGGTTCCCCTTTCGTTCGATGCGGGCCAGTGCGGTGTTGCCTCCGGCGCAGGCGACGAGCACGGCGCTGGAGGGCGGCCCGTCCTGGAGGGCGTCGGCGATCGCCATGGTTGCCTGGAGGCTGCCGGGGACGGACTCCACGGTGCGGGCGTCGACGGCCTTGCCGAACGCCGCCGCCACCGCCGAGTCGTCGGCGATGAAGGTCAGCGGCGTGCCCTCGTCCATCTGGAGCCGCGCGGCAGCGCGGTCGAACCACGCGCGGGCGCGCTCGACCGGGTCGCCCGCGGCGAGCGGGGAGAGGAACCCGGCCTCGACGGCGACGGTGCCGTGGCAATCAGAGCCGTCGTCCGCGCCGGAGACGAGGACGACCGCGCCGTCGTCGCCGCGCCGCTTGGGGCTCCCGGAGGCGGGGTGCTCGGTGGCCCCGGCCAGCAGGTGCTTCGCGCGGCCGTAGCGGATCGCGTTGGCGCCCACCAGGAGCGATTCGAGCCCGGCGGTGCCGGCGCTGGTGACCGGGACGTTGAAGGCCCGCAGCCCGTGCTCGGCGGCGAGCCGGGAGGGGATGAGGTTCACCGAGAAGTACGCGGCCGTGGCGGGGCTGAGCGCGACCGCGCCTTCGGTGCGGATGACGGCGTCCATCTGCGTGTGGAGCGCGGTGACGCCGTGGCTGGTGCCGATCACGGCCCCGATGTCCTCGACCGGCCCGGAGGGCTCGATCCCCGCGTCGGCCAGGGCGTCGCGGCCCGCGGCGAGCAGGTACTGGGAGGCGCGCGGCAGGTACTTGTAGCCGCGCCGGCCCAGCCGGGTGCGGTGGTCGAACCACCCTTCGGCGCTTTCGCCGGGGGCGGGCAGGGCGCGGCCGATGCCGGTGACCGCGAGCCGGTACGGGGCGTTCACGAGGCCCTCCCGATGAGCAGGGAGCAGTTGTTGCCGCCGAAGGCGTAGGCGTTCACCAGGACCGGGCCGTCTCCGAGCGGGACGGGTTCGCCGGAGAGGCGGATGCCCAGGCCCGCTTCGAGCGGCCCTACATCCACATTGGCCGGAACCTGGCCGTGCCGGAGCATGAGCACCGCGGCGGCCGCGGCCAGCGCCCCGGCCGCGCCCCCGGTGTGCCCGAGGAGCGCCTTGAGGCTGTAGGCGGGAGGGCGCTCGGCGAGGAGGCCGCCGATGACGCGGCTCTCCACCTCGTCGTTGAGTTCGGTGCCGGTGCCGTGCGGGATGACGGCGGCGATGCGGTCGGCGTCGATCCCGGCGTGCGCGAGCGCGTCGTCCACCGCGCGGCGGATCTGCGCCCCTTCGGGTTCGGGCGCGGTGGCGTGGTGGGCGTCGCAGCTCCAGCCGATGCCGTCGACGCTCGCCCACGGTGTGGCGCCGCGGCGGCGGGCGTGCTCGGCGGATTCGAGGACGAGGACGGCGGCGCCCTCGCCGAAGACGGTGCCGGCCCGGTCGGCGCTGAAGGGGCGGCACCGCAGCGGGTCCACCGCGCCGAGGCGGTTGAAGCAGCCGAGCGCGACCCGCGAATAGGCCTCCGTGCCGCCCGCGATCGCCACGTCGGCCTGGCCGGAGCGGATCAGGTCCGCGGCGGCGGCGATCGCGAAGCTCCCTGCGGCGCACGCGTTGCTGATGGTCAGGTTCGGTCCGCTCACGGCGAGTTCGGCGGCCATGAGGGCGGCAGAGGCGAACAGCGGGTCGTCGTCGGACGGCACGCTCCCGAGGGCGCGGCGGCGCTCCATCGCGGCGGACTCCCCCATGCCGGTGCCGAGGACGACGGCGGCTGGCGCGTCCGGCTCCAGCGCGAGGCCCGCGTTGGCGAGCGCTTCGACCGCGGCCGTCAGGCCCAGTCGCGCGGCCGAGGGCGCGGTGGCCCCGGCGGCCTCGTCGGGGACGAGGTACATGCCGGGGTGCGCGAAGCGCGCGTCCGCGTCCGGCACCGGCCGCGGGGCGCTGAGCCCCGCGACCATGCCGTTCCACATGGCGTCGATCCCGGCCCCCAGGCAGGAGGCGGCGCCGGCGCCGGTGATGACGACCGAGGTCATCGCCGCGCCGTGCCGTTGAGCGCCTGCAGGACCCGGTCGTCGAAGTCGACGAGGCTCCAGTCGCGGCGGCTGTCGATGGTCGCGTACCCGTGGATGATCGTGCCCGTGGCGACCGGCACGACCGCGCCGTCGCGGATCACGAAGCAGTCCATGCGGGAGGTGTACGTGGCGGTCTTGAAGACGTTCTCCACCGTGTAGACCGTGTACAGCTCCTCCTCCATGAGGGCCTCTTCGAGGAGCCGGACCCGCGAGTGCGGCACGACCGGGATCCAGGACCGGTCGTCGAGGAGGGTCTTGATGGAGATGCCGCGGTCGGCCAGGAAGAGGTCCACGACCTCCTCCATCTGCCGCAGGTAGCCCGACATCTGGACGCGCTCGGTGAAGTGGCAGTACATGTACGGGATGCGCCATTTCCAGGCGAAGGCGTTGCGGCCCTCGACGACCTGCGCGAGGACGTCGCCCGCGGGGTCGATCTCGGGCAGGTCGAGCACGTGGCCTGCGTGCAGCGCGTCCACGGTCCACTGCTCGAGGGCCTCGGCGGGCTCGGCGTCCCCGGCGTCGTCGTCCCGGCGCAGCAGGACCTTGACCTTGGCGGTCACGGCCCTGGTGCGCTTGCCGTCGCGGTCCACGGCGAGCCTCACGGTGAAGCGCAGGCCCTCGGCGTCGCCCTCCGCGGTCACGGTCGCGTGCGCCTCGTCGTCCATGTGGAGCGCGGTGAAGATCCGGGTGTCCAGGTCCACCAGCTCCACGCCGAGGGCGTGGCGCTCGTACAGCTCGCGGGCGGCCAGGCCGCTGCGGCGGAAGTGGCGCAGGACCGCTTCCTCGACCACGTAGTTGACGTGCTTGAACCCGATCCACGTGCAGATGTTGGAGCCCTCGTAGCGGACGGCGATCTCGGTCTCGGTGGTCTCGTGGAGCAGTCGGTCCAGGCTCTTCTTCAGGCTCATCGGATGTCTCCTCGTTCGGCGGTGGTGGCGGTGCGGGCGATGAAGTCGTTGAGGGCCTTGGCGAACCGGTCGGGGTTCTCCTGCATCGGGAAGTGCGCGCAGTCGTCGAGGACCCGCAGGTCGGCCCGGGGGAGCGCGGCGGCGAGCGCTTCGGCGTCGGAGGGGAACGCGGCCCGGTCGCGCCGCCCGGTGACGACCAGGCACGGCAGGTCCAGGTCGGCGAGCGGCAGGAACGGCGTGTCCATGTAGGCGCTGAAGAACCGCATCCACGCGTAGGGGCCGATGCGGTCGCGCACGTGGGCGGCCATGCCGAGGGCGATCTCGGGGTCGACCGGCCGGCGGGCCCGGCTCTGGATGCCCTCGGCGAGGATCTGGTGGAAGTTCTCCACGTAGTACGCCATGGCGTCCCACGGGAAGTCCTCGGTCTTCCGCCGGTAGAACGGCGAGACGAGCACCAGGGCGCGCACGGACGCCGTCTGCGGCGTGCGCCTGGCGATCCAGTGCAGCGCCAGCGCCGAGGCGAACGAATGGGCGACGAGCACGTGGATCGGCTCGCCCATGGAGTCAGCGGTGCGGTCGAGCCAGACGACGGGGTCGGGCTCGAACTGCCAGTCGGCGACGCCTTCGCCGCGCCAGGGCAGGTCGGCCGCCCACACCTTGCAGCCGGTGAGCTCGCCGCGCACGGACGCCCAGATCGCGGCGTCCGAGGCGAGGCCGTGCAGGAGCAGCGCGTTGTGCGGACCGTTCACACCGCACTCCCTTCGCGGTGGAGGGCGAGGCGCAGCCCGTCGCGGCCGGCGTCGGCCACGTCCGCCGACGCGGACCCGTTCGCGATCGCCTGCACCGCATCGACCGTGAGCAGCACGCCGCGGGCGCCCGAGGCGTGCTCGTGCCCCTCCGATGCCGCGGGCCCGCCCGCACGCTGCCATCCGGTGATCCCGGCGAGTGGCCGCCGGGCGCTGGAGCGGTGCTCCAGCACCAGGGCTGCGGCCCCGTCGAAGCAATCTGCGTCCTCAATGGACAGCAGGGCGGCCACGGCGGCGTTCGCGGGCTCCACGCCCACGACCACGACGCGGGCGGCCCGCCCGGAGCCGATGAGCACCGCGCCCATCCGGACCGCTTCGAGCCCCGAGCCCTCACCGCTGCAGAGCATCACGTTCGGCCCCTGAAGGCCGAAGCGGATCGCGATGGAGGAGGCGACGACGTTCGGCGAGGCGTTCGGCAGGTCCATCGGAGCCGTGCCGGCGGCGCTCTGGTCGCGAATGACCTCGGCGGCACGGCACACCGTGTCGAGGTTGCCGCGGTTGGAGCTGACCACCACGCCCGTGTCCGGCGACAGTGGACCGTTGCGCACGGTCCCGTCCGCGGCGCGCACGATCTCCTGGCCCGCGCTCTCCAGGGCCAGCAGCGCGGCGCTCATGCCGAGCTGGCTCGCCCGGTCCTTGTACCGCAACCCCTTGGGGCCCAGCACGCTCTTCGGTTCGAACCGCGCACCGGAAGCGTCGGCCAGTGTCACGCCGACGCCGGTGACCACGATGTCACGCCACCACACGGGCGCCTCCTTCGACGACGGCGACGGCGTTGACGCCGCCGAACCCGAACGCGTTGACCTGCGCCAGTCGCGCCCGCTCCAATGCGGTCGCCGCAGTGGCCCAGGCGAAACCGGCGGCCTCCTCGATCGGGTGCTCCAGGCCCACGACGGGCGGGACGCGCCCCTCACGAAGGCACCACAAGGCCACGACCAGGCTCAGCAGCCCGGAACCGCCGGACGTGTGGCCGGTCATCGACTTGATCGCCGTCATCGGCGCGGCAGGACTCGGACCGAACACGCCGCGCATCGCGAGCGCCTCCGTCCGGTCGTTCAGGACCGTGCCGGTGCCGTGCGCCAGCACCAGGTCGATGTCGCCGGGAGTGACGCCCGCACTGGCGTGGGCCGCGCGGATCGCCGCGGCGATCCCGGCCTCGTCGGGTGCGGTGACATGCGCGGCGTCGCAGTTGACGCTCACCGAGCGCACCGTCCCCCAGGCGCCCGTGCCCCGTTCCAGGACCACGGCGACCGCGCCGTCGCCCATGACGACGCCGCGCCGGTCCTCGTCGAAGGGCCGCACGGCGCCCGGCGGATCCGGCTGCACCCGGTCGAGCAGGCCGAACATGCTCTCGGTGATCGTGTCGACGCCCGCGACGACCACGGTGTCGGCCTCGCCGAGCGCCAACAGGTCGGTGCCGAGGGCGAGGGCGTACAGCGAGGCCGAGCACGCGTTGGTCACGGTGTGGACCTCACCGGCGCCGAAGCGCTCGCGCACGGCTTCGCCGAAGTCCAGCGCCGACTCCTCCACAGAGGACCCGTCGAGCCACGCGAGCTCGGCGGTGCGCAGCTCGCGCAGGCCCGTCCCGATCACCACGGGCACACCGTTCAGGTCACCCAGCCCGGCGTCCTTACACGCCTGGGCGATCGCCTCCAGGAGCCAGCCGGTCGCCCGGCCCGGGCGGTCCTCGCCGCCGGGCCGGTCGTCGATCTCGTACGCGCCGGGCATCGAGTACTTGGCCGGGTCGAAGCCGCGCAGCGGCGCCCACCCGGACCGACCTTCGCACAGCGCCGCCGCGATCTCGTCCACCCCTGAGCCGACGCTGCACCGCGCGCCGACGCCCGCGACCGCCCACGTCATGCCAACGCTCCCACAGGCTCGCACCTGCTGAACACGACCACGGCGTTGTTGCCGCCGAACGCGAGTCCGTTGTTCTGGACCACGGACACCTCGGTCTCGATGGCGTGGTTGGGAACGCAGTCGAGGCCGCATTCGGGGTCGGTGGTGCGGTGGTTGATCGTCGGCGGGATGAACCCCTCCGAGATCGCGAGCGCGCAGCCGATCGCGGACAGCGCGCTGGCCGCCCCCATGGTGTGGCCGATCATGGACTTCATGGAGATGGTGCGGGGCATCCGGTCGCCGTAGACCTGGCGGATGGCCCTGGCCTCCGTCACGTCGTTGGCCTTGGTGCCGGTGCCGTGCGCGGAGATGAAGTCGACCTCGTCGGTGGTGACGCCGGCGTCCTTGAGCGCCAGGTCGATGCATTCGGCGATGCGGTCCTCGTTGGGGGCCACGGGATGGTGGGCGTCGCAGTTGAGGCCGTAGCCGCGCACCTCGCCGTAGATGCGGGCCCCGCGCCGCAGGGCGGACTCGAGGCTCTCCATGACCAGGACGCCGGCGCCTTCGCCGGTGAGGATGCCCTGGCGGTCGGCGTCGAACGGGCTGCAGTAGCGCGGCGCGATGGTGCCGAGCCGGTAGAAACCGGTGAAGGTCTTGCGGCACAAGGCGTCCGCCCCGCCGCAGATCGCGAAGTCGGCTTCGCCGGCGCGGACGACGTCGTAGCCGTACCCGATGGCGTAGTTGCCGGCCGCGCACGCGGTGGGGAGGGTGATGGCCTCGACGTCCGTGAGGCCCATCTCGCGGGCGATCATGGAGGAGAGGCGGCCGGCGGGGATGCGCGAGACCGCCTGCGGGGTCATGTACTGCGGCCCCTGCTCGACGTCGACCTGCGCGAGGGCGTCGAGGTCGCGCGATTCGCCGTCGGTGGTGCCGATGGAGATGAGGGCCCGGTGCTCGCGCAGGACCTCCAGGTCCAGAGCGGCGTCGCGGAGCGCGAGGTGCGCGGCGGCGATGGCGAACTGGGTGGCGCGGCCGAGCGCGTCGGGGTCGAGGTGCTCGATCCAGTCGCGGGGCTCGAAGTCGACGATCTCGCACGCGTACGAGTACTCGTACCCGGTCGTGTCGAAGGAGGTGACCGGCCGGGAGCCGTCGCGGCCTTCCCTGAGTCCGCCGAGGAAGGCGTCGGCGCCGACGCCGATGCTGGAGACCGGGCCGAGACCGGTGACGACCACGCGGCGCGCGGCCTCCGTCCGGGCTTCGGGGATGCGGTTCATGCGATCGCCGCTCTCACTCGTTGCCGGAGGCCGCGGCGACGACCTTGTAGATCCCGGCGAGGTTGACCATCTCGGCCATCTGCGACTGCTCGATGGTGATGTCGAAGGTCTTCTCGAGGGAGGCGACGATCTCGATGGCCAGCAGCGAGTCGGCGTCGTGGTCGTCCTTGAAGAGGCTGGTCTCGGTGACCTCGTCCGCGTCCAGTTCGAGGATGTCGCAGATGAGGACCTTGATCTTCTCCTTGACGGTGTCATCCAAGTGCGGCATGGCTGCTCCCTTGCTCGTGGGTTCGACACGAGCCAAGGTATGGGCGGTCAGGGCCGGCTCCAAGGGAATGTCCACTTGGTGCCATCAGGTCCTCGCGGGAGGGGCTTCGCGGGCCGGCGGCTGGCAGTTTCCTGCCAGCGCGCCGGGGCGCTCAGGGTTCGAGCTGCGAGAGGCGCCAGGCGAGCTGGAACCGCGTCTCCACGCCGAACGCCTCCATGAGGAGCGAGAGGTAGCGCCGGTAGGTGCGCACCGAGACCTTCATGCGCTTGGCGGCGACCTCGTCGATGCAGCCGTCGCGCAGGTGCTGGAGGAGCTGCTTGTTGACGGGGCAGTCGAGGAGCTTGCGCAGCCGCCGGTACCGCTCGGGCGTGAGGGAGAGGCACCAGTTCTGCTCGAACTCGTCGGAGAGGGAGCGCACGAGTTCGGGGACGGCGAGGCGGATGACGAGTGCGTAGGCGGTGGTGACGCGGGTCTTGACGAGCGCCGTCTCCTTGTCGATGATGGCGAACTCGGGGATGGGCTTCCAGGCGGTCCTGACGTCGACGAGTTCGGGCCGCAGGCCCAGCGGGATCTGGTCCTCGGCGCCGCGCGGGGAGTCGTCCGGGCGGCAGAGGGCGCGGAACCTGGTGCGGGGGGTGAGCCGGCGGCGCACGTGCTCGTACCGGGGGAGGTCGTCGCGCCATTCGGGCCGCACCGTGTAGGTCATGTCGACCTGCTGGGGCACGCCGTGTCTGTCCATGTACGAGATGAGTTGCGGCAGTATCGACTCCTCGGCCTTGACCGGGACCTTCTCGGCGGTCTCGACGACCATCTCGCTGCCGACGATCCGGTCTATCAGGGTGATCACTTGCTGCAGCGGCATTTCCGTGCCGGCGTGATCGCTCATTCACTGCACCTTCCCGATCGAGGGATTGCGCCCGTTTCCGGGCAGAGATCGATCCATGGGCAAGAATGGAGGTGACTCGGCGACTTCGACGCTGAAGTCGTGACCGGCACGCCCCGTGCGGAGGGCGTCGCAGAGTGGCGTGCTGCATTCGATTATGCCCGACTACTGCCGGTGCGTGAGCGCTCGAATACTCCTATTTCCAGTCGCGGCTCGGCGGCCGCGACCTCCATCGTGCCGTCGACGCGGTTGCGGCGCCGTCAAGGCGGCCCCCTGGGACGACCAGTGGTGCGAGGTTGGCCGCTTGGTTCGCATGCGACCGACCGGGTGGTTGCGACCAGTGGTGCCGTGTCATCGAACAATGGTGAAATAGACGGGAATGTATCGGCCCATTTAAATGGTTAATGCTCATTCCAATTGCGCCGGGGGCCGATTCCGGACTGCTGTCGCGTAACGCAGAACACTCGCCGAATTGTCGGCGCCGCAGGCCTTTTCGGAGCATTGCGTCCCGACTTCCGACATTTGCGAACGCATCGGTAGAAATTGCGTTCGCATTCAGTGGCAGGGGCACTGGGAGTCCGGCCCGGGACGTCCGCTACAAGGCTCGGGGCAGCGCTCGGCGAGGCGCTCGCGGCGCGTAGCATGACCGCGACTGCCACGCCGATCAGTCCAGCAGCCGGGAACGCCCTTTCCACGGGCGGGCCGGGATGCCAGAGTTCGGTGAGGACCGACCAGAACGGAGCCGACAGTGACCGACCCGATCACCATCCCCGCAGAGCTGCTGCCCGCCGACGGGCGCTTCGGCTCCGGCCCTTCCAAGGTGCCGGCCGACGCGATGAGCGCGCTGTCCGGTCTGGGCAGGTCCGTCATGGGCACCTCCCACCGCCAGAAGGCGGTCAAGTCCGAGGTCGGGCGCCTGCGCGCCGGCCTGGGCGAGTTCTTCTCGCTGCCGGACGGCTACGAGGTCGTCCTGGGCGTGGGCGGCGCGACCGCGTTCTGGGAGGTCGCCGTGTTCGGCCTCGTCGAGGACCGCGCGCAGGCCGCCAGCTTCGGCGAGTTCGGCTCGAAGTTCGCCAAGGCCATCAAGATCGCCCCGCACCTGGGCGAGCCCACGATCGTCACCGCCGACCCGGGCACGGCCGCGTACCTCTCCTTCGAGGACGGCGTCGACGCCTACGCGACCCCGCACAACGAGACCTCCACGGGTGTGGCCGTGGACGTCAAGCGCGTCGCCCATGAGGGCGCGCTCATGCTCCACGACGCGACCTCGGCGGCGGCGGGCCTCCCGGTGGACCTCACCGAGACCGACTGCTACTACTTCGCGCCGCAGAAGGGCCTGGCCTCCGACGGCGGCCTGTGGATCGCGATCCTGAGCCCGGCCGCGATCGAGCGCGCTGAGCGCATCGCCGCCTCCGGCCGCTACATCCCGGCGTTCCTGGACCTGAAGACCGCGATCGACAATTCGCGCAAGGACCAGACGTACAACACCCCCGCGGTCGCCACCGTGGTGCTCGCGGCCGAGCAGGTCGACGCGCTCAACGCCGCGGGCGGCCTTGACGCCGCCGCGAAGCGCTGCGCCGAGTCGGCCGGGGCCGTGTACTCGTGGGCCGACGCCCGCTCGTTCGCGGACCCGTTCGTGACCGACCCCGCCCTGCGCTCGAACGTGGTCGCCACGATCGACTTCGAGGGCGTGGACGCGGCCGAGATCGCGAAGGTGCTGCGCGCCAACGGGATCGTGGACACCGAGCCGTACCGGAAGCTGGGCCGCAACCAGCTGCGCATCGCGACCTACCCGGCCGTTGACCCCTCGGACGCGGCCAAGCTGACCGAGGCGATCGACTTCGTGGTTGAGAAGCTCGGTTGAGAAGCTCGGCTGAGAAGCTCGGTTAGAGAACTCGGCTGAAAGAGTCCGGCGAGAAGCTCGGCTGAAGCCGGGTGGAGCACCACCTTCGCATGCGGTTCGGCTGCAAGGCTTTCGGCCGGTCGGGTGGAGCACCACCCGCATGGCGCTCCGCCCGACCGGTTCCAAAGTAGCGTCCGGGTACGACATTTCCCGGGCGCGCGCCGCTGAGCAGGCGCGACAAGCGAAAGCGAGGCCGGTCCAATGCGGACCGGCCTCGCGTCGTCTTCCTCGGGCGCTAGAAGCCGAGGCGGCCGTAGTCGCCGAAGGCCTCCTCGACGTCGTCGAGCTCGATGCCGTAGCGCGAGAGGTGGTACTCGTGGCTGCGGCGCATCCCCGGGCGGGCCAGGACCTGCTCGAGGTTGGCCTCCTCCGCGGCGGTCCACTCCATGCCGAGCTGCGCGAACAGCTTCGGCATCAGCGCGTGCGGGTCGGCCGTGAAGGTGTGGTACGGCACGTCGACGAAGCGCTCGCGCGAGGCCGCGGAGCGCACTCCGCGCGCCTTGGACACGCCCTTGCCGAAGATGTCGAGCCACTCCGGGCCGATCTTCGAGGGGTCGTACGAGCGGTGGTGCAGCGCCCGCCCGGTCTCCACAAGGGAGCACCAGGAGCCCATGACGGTGGAGGGGTCGCGGTGCATCCACACGATCTGGGCGTCGCCGAAGACCTTGAGGAGCACGTCGAGGTTGAACAGGTGGAAGGGCGACTTGAGGACCCAGCGCCGGCGCGGCTGGTGCCACTGCAGCACCTGGAGCACGCGCTTGAGGTGCTCGTAGTCCCCCGTGTAGTCGCGCTCGTCGACCCAGCGGCGGTAGGCGGGCATCGTCGCGCGGGTGAGGAACTGGTACCCGTGGGGCAGCGCGAACACGCACTCCTCGGGCTGCAGCGCGTTCATCGGGTGGATGAGGTCCCACACCGGTGAGGCCTTGCTCGCGAGCGAGGCCATCGTCTGGGCGTCCTTGATGAGCTTGTCGCGCAGCTTCGGGTCGATGTCGCCGCGGTGGGTGTTCATGAGCTCCCACATGAGCGGGGCCCGGTTGCCCTCGGGCTGGATGAGGATCTTGTGGGTGACCGTGGTGGCGGTGCGCGGGAGGCCGACGACCACGATGGGGCGCTCGATCGGCTCGCGGGCGATCTCGGGGAACTCCGTGATGAGCCGCTCCACCCGCAGGTGGTTGGTCATGCGGCGGGTCAGGTCGTCGATGAAGCCCTGCCAGCCGATCATGGAGAGCGAGTCCAGCTTGGCGATCTCGCGCATGAGGAAGCGGTAGGAGTCGACGAACTCGCGGGCCACGCCGGCGTCGGCCTCGGCCTGGTGCTCCGCGCGGTGGACCATCCGGTCGAACACGTGGTCCACCCGGGACCGCTGGGACGAGACGCGTGGAGCGCTGATGGTGTTGACGGCGGTGAGCCAGCGGGCAGTGCGGCGCATGGTGCCTCCAGAGCAAAGGGGTTCCAACACGAAGAGTTTTTCATGCCCGGCCGGCCGATCGCCTTCAGCTACATTGGCTCTGTGGAACCAGCTCCCGACCTCGAACGCCTCCGCCTGCTGCCCGAGCTCATCGAGCACCAGCGGGTGCGCACCACCCCGGTGCGGGCGAACGACTTCGCCGAGCCCCTGGCCGAGCCGAGCCCGTTCCGGGCGAGCGCGCAGCGCCTCACGTTCGACGACGGCTCCCACCTGTTCGCCAAGCTCACCGAGCACGCCCCCGCCGACTACCTCGCGGCCGAGGCCAACGGGCTGCGGTGGCTGCGCGAGGCCACGCCCGCCGCGGTCGAACTGCTGTACGCCGACGACCGGCTGCTCGTCGAGCCGTGGATCGAGCCGGCCGCGCCGACCCGCGCGCACGCCGAGGAGCTGGGCCGCCGCCTCGCGGCCATGCACGACGCGGGCGCCGACCGCTTCGGCGCCCCCTGGACCGGCTACATCGGCGAGACCTTCATGGACAACGGCGCGGCCGGAAGCACCTGGGCCGAGTGGTACGCCGCCAAGCGCATCGAGCCGTACCTCAAGCCCTCCCGGGACAACGGCGCGCTCGACGCCGCCGACGTCACCGCCATCGAGGCCCTGGCCGCGAAGCTCCCCGCGCTCGCCGGACCCGAGGAGCCGCCCGCCCGCACCCACGGCGACCTGTGGTGGGGCAACGTGCACTGGGGCGCCGACCAGGCCTGGCTCATCGACCCGGCCGCGCACGGCGGCCACCGCGAGACCGACCTGGCGAACCTGCGGCTGTGGGGCGGCCTGCCGATGTTCGAGGCCGTCATCGCCGGGTACACCGAGGTCCACGCGCTTGAAGCCGAGTGGGAGGAGCGGACCCCGCTCCACCACCTGTTCCCGCTGCTGGTCCACACGACCCTCTTCGGGCGCATGTACCGCGACCAATTGCTGGGAAACGTGTCTCACTTTACGAAACTGTCATATTGACGAACTAGGCTCGACGCATGGCAGCACCGACTCCGACCCAGGGGACCGCGAACACGCCGTCCCCGGCTCTCGGCCTGCGCGACCGGCACGGCCGCACCGCCACCGACCTGCGCGTCTCCCTCACCGACCGGTGCAACCTGCGCTGCACGTACTGCATGCCCGAGGCCGGGCTCCCCTGGCTGCCCAAACCCGAGCTGCTCACCGACGCCGAGGTCTCGCGCCTCGTCGGCATCGCCGTCCGCGACCTCGGCGTCAACGAGGTGCGGTTCACCGGCGGCGAACCCCTCCTGCGTCCCGGCCTCGTCGACATCGTCACCGCCGCCGCGGCGCTCGAACCGCGCCCCGAGATCTCCCTGACCACCAACGCGATCGGCCTCGAACGCCTCGCCGCCCCGCTCGTCGCGGCCGGGCTCGACCGCGTCAACGTCTCGCTCGACACCCTGAACCCCGGCACGTTCAAAGAACTCGCCAAGCGCGACCGCCTCGAAGCCACCCTCCGCGGCATCGAGGGCGCCGCCGCCTCCGGGCTCGCCCCGGTCAAGCTCAACACCGTGCTCATGCGCGGCGTCAACGACGCCGAGGCCCCCGCCCTCCTGCGGTTCGCCATCGCCCACGGCTACCAGCTGCGGTTCATCGAGCAGATGCCGCTCGACGCCGCAGGCGTGTGGCGCCGCGACGAGATGGTCACCGCCGCCGAGATCCTCGAAGCCCTCAAAGCCGAGTTCGACCTGGTCCCCGACCCGGCCCACCGCGGCTCGGCCCCGGCCGAGACCTGGCTGGTCGACGGCGGCCCCGCGAAAGTGGGCGTCATCGGCTCGGTCACCCGCCCGTTCTGCGGCGACTGCGACCGCACCCGCCTCACCGCCGACGGCCAGGTGCGCAACTGCCTGTTCGCGCGCGGCGAGACCGACCTGCGCGGCCTCATGCGCGAGGGCGCGTCCGACGCCGAGATCGGCGCCCGCTGGCGCGAGGCCATGTGGGGCAAGCTTCCCGGGCACGGGATCGACGACCCGTCGTTCCTGCAGCCGGCCCGCCCGATGTCGGCGATCGGAGGGTGAGCGTGGTGACGGTGCGGTACTTCGCGGGCGCGAAGGCGGCTGCGGGGATCGGCGAGGAGCAGGTCGCCGCCGCCGATGTCGCGGAATTGAAGACCGTGCTCGCGAAGCGGCACGGCCCGGTGCTCGACAAGGTGCTCGCCGCCTCGACCCTGCTGGTGGACGGCCTGGCCGCGAAGGACCCCGCGACCGTGCTCCCGGCGGGGGTGACGGTGGAGGTGCTGCCGCCGTTCGCGGGCGGATGAGGCCCAGGCGCATGGACCGGTCTCGGCAGCGCGTGGTGCGCGATCCCGCGGGATCACGACATGTGAAAGCGGATATTCCGGATTTGTCCGCGCAGAGGCCCCCTATCCATGACCGTACGTCAAGGGTCCGACACACATGGGCGTCGGCGGCTCCCGCGATCGGCCGCCGAGCAGACGAATGCGAGTCGCCCTCGCAAGCGCGCGGCCCCCGCTTCGGGCCATCGCTAGACGAGACGCCCTCGCGGCCTGGGGCGCGACCCGCCCGGGCGGGAGCCGCTTCGGGGTACGCGCCGTCTGTCTGCGAGGATGCATAGGTGCGCCGTCCTGATGAACGCAAGCAACCGCAGGTGGCGTCCCCGCTGTTCGAGCTCTCCGCGGGCATGCGGACCACCGCCGAGCGGCGCCGCCGCGCGCAGCGGTCCCACCACTCCAGGTACGTCCGCGAAGCCGTGCCGATGCCCGAACCGGCGTTGACGACACGGACCCCCGACCCCTGGATGGACTCCGCGCCCCTGCTCACGGGCATGGACGAGGTCGGCGCGGGTCTGCTCGACTCCCTGGACGCCATGCAGCGCGTCGCCGCCTCCGCCGGACGCGGCCCGCTGCTCATCAACGCCTCCCCCGGGACCGGCAAGACGCACCTGCTCATCCGCCGCGTCGCCTACCTCGTGCAGGAGCTGGGCGTCCCCGCCCGCCAGTGCCTGATTCTCGCCGCGTCCGCGACCGGCGCCGCACGCATCCGCCGCGAACTGGGCGCGCTCATCGGCCGCGAGGCCGCCTCGATCACCGTCGCCGAGTTCGACGACTTCGCCGCCGCGAGCCCGCCCGAACTCGGGCACGTCTTCATCGACGACCTCCCGCGCATGCCGATGCGCCTGTTCCGCCAGGTCACCGAGCACCGCGGCAGCGAAGCGGACATCACCGCCACCGGCGACCCCGACTCGGCCCTGGTCACCGGGGAGCCCGCCGCGTTCGCGGCCTTCGGCGAGCAGTTCCCGCAGGCGCACGTCATGCGCCTCTCGCGCAACCACCGCAGCCCGGCCGCCGTCCTCGTCGCCGCCTCGCAGGTGATCGAGCCGATCAGCCGCGTCCCCGGACGGCTCGTGCAGCCCGAGCGCCCCGCGCTGGAAGGCTCCGGGATCGGCCGGTACTTCGCGATCGACGCCGACGACGAGAAGCGCTTCGTCGAGGACCTCACCGACCGGCTCGCCGAGCTCGGCGTCGACCCCGATGACTTCGCGGTGATCGGCCCTGACGGCATGTCCGTCGCCGAAGCCGCCGAAGGCGAGTTCCGGGTGGTGTGCCTCACCGGGGTGACCGCCGAGGACTGGCCGAACACCGCCGCCGCCCGCCGGGAGCTGTACGTCGCGCTCGGGCGCACGCGGGACCTCGCCTACGTGAGCCACACGGGCGCGGGCTCGCCTCTTCTGGCCGATGTGGACCAAGGGCTCTTCAGTCCATTCGGGATGGTCCCTCAGGATCGTTCGGGCCCTGAGCAGCCGCGACTGCTGTAAGGCCGCGAGGGAGCCGAGCCGAGTTCCCACGCGATGACAGGCGTATGGGCCACAATAGTCGGGTAACCGCACTCTGACGCTGAGCGCAACCGCGCGCTGGGAGGCCCCGATGGAGCACACCGAAGAGGACACTGCGCCTCTGCACCGGCCGGATGCTCCAGGGTGGTCGCCGTTCGCGCCGCCAGGTGCGAACCGTGAGTACAGTGCGCCGCCAGGTGCGGACCATGAGCAGAGCGCGCCGCCAGATGCGAACCATGAGCAGAGCGCGCCGCCAGGTGCGAGCCATGAGCAGAGCGCACCGCCAAGTGCGAACCATGAGCACAGCGCACCGCCAAGCTCGTTCGGCGAGCAGACCGCCCCGCCAAGCTCGTTCCACGAGCAGAGCGCACCGCCAGTCGCAAGCCGCGAGCGAAGCGCCCCGCCCGAGGCCGACGATCCGTACCAGGTCCCGGAAGTGAACGGTCGATACCAGGCTTCTTCAGCCGTGCAAGACCGGCACAGTGCCCCTGAGGACGTCATGAACCAGCCGTACGAAGCCGTGGCCGAACCGATCCGCAACCCGCGCAGCGGCGACCACGTGCCGAGTGCACCGCCGCCGCCCGCGACCCCGATGCCCGGCGCGCAGTCCTCATACGAGGCACCGCCCTCGCAGTACGCGGCCCCGCAGTCCGACACCGGCGGCGGCTGGCCCTCCCCGCCCGCGTCGACCCACTCGGACCACCAGGTCGGTGCGCCGCCCATGTCCGCGTCGCCCGTCCACGTCCCGGTCCCGGTGTTCCCCGACCACGCGGGCGCGCTCGAACGCCTCGGCGTGACCGCCGACGACTTCTCGTCCCGCCGCGTCGTGCCCCCGCGCCCGCCCGTCGCCGAGACCGGCCTGCGCGGCGCCCTCCACCGCTTCAGCTTCGGCATGGTCGCCCTCCCGCCCGGCCCGCGCGAACGCGCCCGCCAGCGCGCGGTCGACACCGTGCGCCGCAACTTCGGGGGCCTACGCCAGATCACCGTCGTCAACCCGAAGGGCGGCGCGGGCAAGACCGTCGCGGTCCTCATGCTCGCCATGACCTTCGGCCGCCACCGCGGCGGGTACGTGCTCGCGTGGGACAACAACGAGACGCAGGGGACCCTGGGCATGCGCGCCCAGCAGGACTTCCACGTCCGCACCGTCCGCGACCTGCTGCGGGACCTCGACCATTTCCGGGGTCCGACCGGCCGCATCGGCGACCTCTCGCAGTACGTGCGCGCCCAGGGCGGCGCGATGTTCGACGTGCTGGCCTCGGACGAGTCGGCGACGGCCGGGGAGATGCTCACCTCGCGGGCGTTCGGGGACCTGCGCGAGGCGGTGTCGCGCTTCTACAAGCTCATCGTGGTCGACACCGGCAACAACGTGCGGGCGGCGAACTGGCAGGCGGCGATCGACGCGACGGACCAGCTGGTGGTGACGATGTCGGCCCGCAACGACTCGGCGGAGACCGCCGCGCGGATGCTCGACCACCTGGAGCAGACCGGCCGCCGGGACCTGGTGCGCGGGGCGGTGTCGGTGGTGTCGATGCCCGCCCACCGCAAGGACGTCGACCTGCCCGCGGTGCAGCGGCACTTCGCGGCCCGCACGAGGGCGGTCCTGCTCGCGCCGTATGAGAAGCTCCTCGACTCGGGGGAGCCGATCCGCTACGACTCGTTGAGCAAGGCGTCGTCCGCGGCCTGGCTGCGGATCTCCTCGTCGGTCGCCGAGGGCCTGTAGGACGCCAGCAGCCCGACGAGCCCGATCGCGGCTTCGGCGAGGCGGTGGTCGTCCTCGTCGGCGTGGCCGAGGACGAGCGCGCCCTGGATGAACACGAGGACAGTGCGGGCCAGTCGGTCTGGGGCGGTCCCGGGGTCCATCTCGCCGCGCTCGACCGCCCGTGCCAGGATCGCGGCGAGATCGCGTTCGAGTTCCGTCCAGGCTTCCTGGACGCGGCGCATCGTGGCGGGGTCGTCGGCCAGCTCCACCGCGGCGCGCACCACGAAGCCGCCCTCCTTCGAGTGGCGGGCGACGACGTCGAGGAGGTCGCCCACGACCCGCGGGGCGTCCACCCGGTCGTCGTCTTTTCTCTCGAGGGCGCGGAGGGTGATCGAGCGGAGCTCCGGCTCGGTGTCCTCTCGGTAGCGGCCCAGTGCCGTTATGTAGAGCTGGTGCTTGGAGCCGAATGCGGCGTAGAGCCCGGCGCGGTTCATGCCGGTCGCCGCGACGAGGTCCGACATGGAGGTGGCGGAGAACCCGCGCTCCAGGAAGACCCGTGTCGCAGCGCGAAGAACTCTGTCCAAATCGGCGTTCTTATTTCTGCTCACGTTGTGCACCGTATCGACACCCGGTGCTACGGGTCAATAACCGGAAGGCGAGAGTTCACTCGCGTGGCGCGAGTGAACGGCTGCACTGTGCGACCGGTCAGCTTGACACCCAGCGAATCCACCCGCGAGAATGACCCCAAACTGAACAGGCGCCAGGCGGGGGAAGTCCGGTGAAAGGCCGGCGCTGACCCGCAACGGTAGTCGCGGTACGTCAACTCAGACAACTGCCGAGCACCCTTCTCTACGCTCGGTCCACCCGCGTGAGCCCGAATGCCCGCCGACGCCGCCCGAATTTGTCAACGCCTGTCGTGGTCTACAGGCGCTTGCGGCGCCGCCGCCTGCCCGAAGACCCCACTCGCTCTAGGAAAGGTCAGGCAATTGCGCCACCTGCCCGCACGACTGCTGGCCGCCGCCGCGGTCGTGCCCATCTCCGTCTTCGCCTCCGCCGCACCGGCGCAGGCCCAAGAGGCCCCGTTCGGGCAGCCCGCCCAGGCTGCCGCGTCCTGGCTCGTCGCCCAGTCGGACGGCACCTCTTGGAACAATGACGTCTCGTCCTCGCTCGACGCCGTCATCGCCCTGGAGGCCGCCGGCGTCGGCGGCGACCAGGTGCAGGCCACCCTCGAGTGGCTCAACAGCAACGAGATCCTCACCCCGTACGTGCTCCCCACGCCCGACGGCGCGACCGAGCCCGCACTGAACGCCGGCTCCGCCGGAAAGGTCATGTACACCGTCGCCACCGCCGGCGGCGACCCGACCAACTTCGGCGAGATCCGCCTCGCCGCCGAGGTCACTGCCTCGCAGACCGCGAACGGCACCTACGGCGACGGCACCGCCGCGACGACCGCCTGGGCCGTGCTCGGGCTCTCGCGCACCGACACCCCGGCGGGCGCGGAGGCCGCGGCCGGCCTCGCCGCGGTCCAGTGCCCGGACGGCGGGTTCAACTACATGGACGTCGACGGCGGGGACGACTGCGTCTCCGACCCCGACACGACCGGCCTGGTCGCCTCGGCGCTGGCGACGCTCGGCGAGCCCGGTTCGGCTCCGCTGGACTCCGCCGTGGCGTGGCTCGAGGGCGCGCAGGCCGAGGACGGCGGGTTCGACAACGGCTTCGGCGAGAACGCGAACTCGACCGCGATGGCCGCGCAGGCGTTCCTCGCCGCCGGTCGCGAGGACGCCGCCGAGAACGCGGTGACGTTCCTGCTCGGGCTGCAGTTCGACTGCACCGCCGAGCAGCCGGGCGCGATCATGTACACCGACCCGGAGGACCCCGAGTTCGGTGAGGCCTCGCGCCTGCTGGCGACCGCGCAGGCGATCGTCCCGATCGCGGGCCAGGACCTCGCGAACCTGGACGCCTCGGACATCGAGGCCGCCGTGCCGGGCACCGGCTGCGAGAGCGCCGACGCCGGTGACGAAGGCACTGGCGAGGCCAGTGCCGACGCGGGCGACGACGAGGGTTCGAACTCGTGGCTGCCGTGGGTGATCGGTGCCGCCGTCGTGGTGCTGGCCGCGCTGGTCATCGGCTTCGCCCTGAAGTCGCGCCGAAGCGGCGACGCTGACGCCGCTGCGGCCCCCGCCGCGGGCGAGACGCCTGCGGACGAGCCGAAGGACGAGTCCGGCGAAGCGACTGCGGACGACAACACCGACAAGCAATAGTCGGCTCGTGTCCCGAAGCGAACACAACGCAGGCAGCGCCCGCCATCCCGGCGGGCGCTGCCTGCGCGCTCACCAAGTGCCGACACGACGCCGTACCGCCGCGGCACGCACCTCCGCACGAGTGACCACACTCCCGGCCGCGATCGCCGCCGCGATGCTCGCGAAAGCAATCGCCGTGCGGACCGCGTCCATCGACCTCAATTCGCTGGCTGCCACGCTCATCGCTGCGCTTTCGACCGCGGTGTTCACCGCACTCGCCGCCGTCGCACCGCGCGGCGGTGTCGTACCCGGATGGGACGCTTGTGCTCGGGGGCGTCGCGATCGGACACACCCGACCTCGGGGGCCGGACTCCGTCGCCCGGGTACTGCCGCACCCCGCCGCCTCGCCGCCCTCGCGGCCGCGCTCCTCACCTTCTTCTTCGCGACCGCGGCCCCCGCAGCACCCGCCTTCGCGCAGTCCGGCTGCGCCGGCGTCACCGTCGTGGTCGACTTCGGTCCGCTCGCGGCCGCCGATGCGGCCGAGCCCGCCACGGGCTGCGCCGCCGACCCGGCGAACGGCCTGGACGCGCTCGCGCAGGCAGGGTTCTCCGTCACCGAGGTGGCCTCGATCCGCGGCATGGTCTGCCGGATCGACGAGCTGCCCGAGAGCACTTGCGCCACAGCGCCTCCCGCGAAGGAGTACTGGTCGTACTGGCACGCCGAGGCCGGCGACGCCGCATGGTCCTACTCGCCCGTGGGCGGCGCGGACTCCAGCCCCGACGCGGGCGATGTCGAGGGCTGGTCCTTCGGCGACGGCTCCGCGCCCGCCCTCGCGCCCGCCGATGCCGCCGCCGCTGCCGAAGGAGCCGCGACGGAAGCGCCCCGAGACCGCTCCTACACCTGGCTTTTCGCCGTCGCCGCGCTCGCCGTCATCGCCGGGCTCGTGTTCTGGCGCGTGCGCCGCGACCGGCGCGCGTGAACGGGCCCGCAGGCATGCCGACCCGACCCGTCACGAGCGCGCCCCGGACCCGCACCGCCGACGTGCCGAGAGCCGCCCGCCGCACCACGCACCCCGTGGCCTGGTGGGGCTGGGCGCTGCTCCTCGCCACCGCCGCCGGGCGCACCGGGAACCCGTGGCTGCTCCTGCTCATCGTCGCGGTCGCCGGCCTGGTCGTCACCTGGTGCCGCGGCTCCGAGCCCTGGTCGGGCGCGTACCGCGTCTTCCTCGTCATCGGGCTCAGCGCGATCGCGGTCCGCATGGCGTTCTACATCGTCTTCGGCGGCTCGGACGGCCCCACCGTCCTCTTCTCCCTCCCCTCCGCGACCCTCCCCGAATGGGCCGCGGGCTTCCGGCTGGGCGGCGATGTGACCGCCGAGGGCGCACTCGCCGCCGCCTACGACGGCCTGCGGCTCGCGACCCTCCTCGTCTGCGTGGGCGCGGCGAACGCCCTCGCGAGCCCCCGGCGCCTCCTCCGCTCGGTCCCGGCCGCGCTGTACGAGGTGAGCGTCGCGGTCGTCGTCTCGCTCTCGGTCGCGCCGCAGCTCGTCGAGAGCGTCGGGCGGGTCCGTCGAGCAAGGGCGTTGCGCGGCAACACGAGTCGCAGCCCGGCGAACCTCATGCGCACGGTCGTCTCGCCGGTGCTGCACGACGCGCTCGACCGATCGCTCGCCTTGGCCGCCGCGATGGCCTCGCGCGGGTACGGACGCGCCGCGGGCATTCCCGTCACGGCCCGTCGCGCCACCAGCGTCTCACTCCTCATTGGACTCGTCGGTCTCTGCGCGGGCGCGTACGCGCTCCTCTCCGCCGCAACGCCCGCGCCGCTCGCCTGGACCACCGTGGCGTGCAGTGCGGCCGTGTCGGTCTTCGGGATCGCGTTCGCCTCCAGGCGGGTCCCGCACACCCGCTACCGGCCCGACCACTTCGGCGGGCGCGACTGGGCGATCGTCGCCTCCGGTGCCGCGGCCGTCGCCGGAACCGTCCTCAGCGGCATCTACGAACCGGCGGCGCTGTGGCCCGCCACGAATCCGCTCGCAGTGCCGGACCTGCCGATGTGGGCCGCGGGCGGCATCCTCCTCGCCACCGCGCCCGCCCTGCTCGCGCCGTCCTCAAGAGGAGGAACACCATGAACCCCGGCGGGATCGCCTTCGACCACGTCTCCTTCGCGTACACGGGCACGCCCGTGCTCGACGACGTCTCCTTCGACCTCCCCGAGGGTGAGTTCTGCCTGCTCGTGGGCCCGACCGGCGCGGGCAAGTCGACCCTGCTCAAAGCCGTGAACGGGCTCGTCCCGCATTTCACCGGCGGCACCGTCACCGGTCGGATCACCGTGGCGGGCAGGGAAGTTCGCGGATCGACCCCCGCCGACCTGGCCGACCTCGTCGGGTACGTGGGCCAGGACCCGCTGGCGGGCTTCGTGACCGACGAGGTCGAACGCGAGCTCGCCTACACCGCCGAGCAGCTCGGCGTCGACCCGGCGGCGATGCGCAAGCGCGTCACCGAGATCGTGGACCTCCTCGGCCTCGCCGACGTACGCGACCGCGACCTCGCCGCCCTCTCCTCCGGGCAGCGCCAGCGGGTCGCGATCGGCGCGGCCCTCGTCGCCGGGCCCGCCGCGCTCGTCCTGGACGAGCCGACCTCCGCACTCGACCCGACCGCCGCCGACGAAGTGCTCTCGGCGCTGCACCGCCTCGTGCACGACCTCGGCGTCACGGTGCTCCTCGCCGAGCACCGCCTCGAACGCGTGGCCCAGTACGCCGATTCGGCGCTGCTGCTCGACGGCGGCAAGGTGACCGCCGGTCCCGTCGGCGAGGTCCTGGGGGCGTCACCGATCGCGCCGCCGGTGGTGGAGCTCGGCCGAATCGCCGGCTGGCCCGGCCCGCCGGTGACGATCCGCGAGGCCAGGCGGCACGCCGCGGAGCTGCGCCGATCGCTCTCCGAACACCGCCCGCCGACCGAGGTCAGCGCACCCGGTCGCCGCAAGAGCGCCCCGTCCGAGGCCGGCCCGCCGCTGCTGGAGGCCCGCGGCGTCCACGTCGAGTACCCCGGCGGGGTGCGTGCCGTCGACGGCGTGGACCTCGTCGCCGGACGCTGCGAGCGCATCGCCCTCATGGGCCGCAACGGCTCCGGCAAGTCCAGCCTCCTCTGGGCCCTGCAGGGAACCGGGAAGCGCTCGGGCGGCACGGTCGCGATCGGCGGCACCGACCCCGCGACCCGCAAACCGGCCGAGCGCCGCACCCTCGCCGGCCTCGTCCCGGCCGAGCCCGCCGACCTGCTCTACGCCGAGACCGTTGCGGCCGAGTGCGAGGGCGCCGACCAAGACGGCCGCGTCCCGCCCGGCACCTGCGCGAAGATCCTCGCCGACCTGGTGGAGGGCGTGGACGAGAACGCGCACCCACGCGACCTCTCCGAAGGCCAGCGGCTCGCCCTGGCCTTGGCCGTGACCCTCACGGCCGCACCGCCGCTGCTGCTGCTCGACGAGCCGACCCGCGGCCTGGACTACCCGGCGAAGGAGGCCCTCGCCGCGCGCCTGGGCAAGCTCGCCGATGCCGGGCACTGCGTGGTCGTGTCGACCCATGACGTGGAGTTCTGCGCGGAGTTCGCGAGCCGCGTCGTGATCCTCTCCGACGGGGAGGTGGTCGCGGACGGGCCGGCCCGCCAGATCGTGGCCGCCTCGCCGATGTTCGCCCCGCAGGTCGCGAAGGTCCTGCCGGGCTGGTTGACGGTGTCGGAGGTGGCGGAGGCCCTGGGCCGAAGCGGCGAGGGCGCGACCGGAAGCGGGACGGGCGATGTCGAGGGAGCCTGAGCGGCCGCCGTCGGCCCGGCCCTCGGCGTCCGGCGACAACGAGCCGCCGGCGCAGCCTACGGAACCCGATGCCTCGGTGCCGCCACCTGCGAACCCGGACTTCGCGCCTTCGAGCCGGGCGGAACCGAACGCTAAGCCACCCACCGACACCGCCCCATCGGACCCGGCGGCACCGAACACCAAGGCGTGCCCGGCCGCTCACGCCGATTCAGCACCTTCGCGCCCTGCGGGGCCGAACGTCGCACCCTCGCACCCGCCGGAACCCGAGGCCCTGGCACCGCTATCGCCAGCAGAAGACGCAACAACCCGACCTGCGCAATCCCCCGTCACGGCACCGCGCCCGGCCGTGCGCTGGAAGGCCGCGCTCGCGCTCGTCCTTGCGGCCGGGTTCGGGCTGGTAGCGATGTCGTGGCCGCTGCTCGCGGCCCCGGGCGGCGCGCTGACCGAGACCACCTCAGGCCCTTGGCTGTTCGCGCTGCTCCTGCCGCTCGTCACCGCCGTCGTGCTGCTCCAGCTCACCGACGGCGGCTTGGACGCCCGCGCCGTCGCGATGCTCGGGGTCCTCTCCGCCGTGGTCGCGGCGGTGCGCCCGTTCGGGGCGGGGGCGGCCGGGGTGGAGACGGTGTTCTTCCTGCTCATCCTGGCGGGCAGGGTGTTCGGGCCAGGGTTCGGGTTCATCCTGGGCTGCACGGGCCTGTTCGCGTCGGCGCTGCTCACGGGCGGGGTGGGGCCGTGGCTGCCGTACCAGATGTTCGCGGCGGCGTTCGTCGCGCTCGGCGCAGGGCTCCTGCCGCAGACGCCCGAGACCCGCGCCGGTCGCACGACCGAACTGGCGATCCTCGCCGTCTACGCCGCCTTCTCCTCGATCCTCTACGGACTCCTCCTCAACCTCTCGTTCTGGCCCTTCGCGATCACCCACGGGAACCTCGCCTACGTGCCGGGCGGCGGCTTCGGCGAGAACCTGTCCCGGCTCCTCGCGTACTCGCTCGCGACCTCCCTGGGCTGGGACATCGGGCGAGCGATCACCACGATCGCACTCGTACTCCTCACAGGCCCGCTCCTGCTGCGCGTCATGCGCAGAGCCGCCCGCAGGGCGAACTGGGTCTGAACCGCTCCTTCACCAGAATCGGCCGTCACGCGGCGCGGCTTCCCGCGCCGCGTGACGCTCGGTGGCTCTACCCCCCGCCCCCCCCCCCGGGGGGGCCCCGGGGGGGGGGGGCCCCCCCCCCCCCCCCGCCCGGATCGGGTGCTCAGAGGGCGAGCAGCGTGCGACTCGCGCGTTCGGTGTCCTGGAGCGGCTTGAGCGCCAACTGCATCAAGGCGAGAACGTTGTCGTCGCCAGCGATGCGGTTCGAGCTGAGTTCGCCGCACGAGAGGCACTGATGGACGATCATCCACTCGCCATCGGGCCGAGCGAAGATCGCCACCGCGTCCATCCGCCTTCGGCATGCCGAATCGCGGTCGCCCGGGATACGGCGATCCACGTGCAGACTGACCAGGCAGTTCGGGCAGTGATTGCGGTGCGCGGTCCCCGGAGCGCTCACCGGGACGGTCAGGCGGCAACCGACGCAACGGAAGTCGTTCGCCCGGTGGCCGCCGCCGGCATGCAGCACCTCTTTGTGCCGCTGGCGCCGGTGCTCGTCGTCTCGCGGTCGAGTACGTCGTGGCATGGTCGCACCTCCTACAGGCTGCCGAGCGCTTCGAGCGGGAACGGCGGCTGCGCGAGCGGGCGGACCGCCATGCGCATGAGCATGAGCTGGTTGTCGTCCGCGCACACCGGATTGGAGGTGAGCTCGTCGCATCGCACGCAGCGGTGGACGAGCATCCAGTCGCCGGTCCGCAGTACGGCGATCGCGATCGGGCTCATCCGCCCCTCGCAGTCGCTGGGCCCGCCCTCGACGTGGTCGGTGACGTGCCGCGAGTGCAGGCAGGACGGGCAGTGGTTGCGCACCGAGTCGTCGGCGGCGGTCCTGGTGACGGTCAGGCCGCACCAAGCGCAGGTGAAGGTGAAGGTGTTGATCTTGAGCGTGTTGCTGGTGTTTGACACCTCGGAGGCTCCTTGCTGGAGGAAATCTGCAGTGACAGCAAGAGAGGCCGAGCGGCCGTCGGCGGGCGCACGCGTCCGGCGCCTGCGGAGCAGGCGTCACAGGACGAGGCGACGCAGCGTCATCGCGTCCGATTGCCGCACAAGGCATACGGCGAATTCATCGGTTACGCGACGCGGGGAGGCGCACTCGGCGCACACCAGGACATCAACACTTCTTTCTAGGGCCTCACGGCCCGAACTCCAGACCGCGACCTGCGGATCTGCCGACCACGCTAGGTGCCGGCGAAAAACCTGTCAATGAATTTTCGAGTGGCCGCTCCGTCGCGGTCCTCGTCTTCCGGGGAGTCGAAACGGCTGGTCGACCGGGCGGTTCGAGGTCACCCGCCGAGGTCGGCTGCGAGCTTCTCGAACTCGGCGGCGATGTCGGTGTCGGCCTGGTCGTAGGTCTCGGCGCATTGGCGCAGGCTGTCGGCGTGGTGGCCGATGGACGCACCGAGCAGGCCGGTGAGGTTCGACAGTTCCGCGCAGCCTTCCGCATAGGCCTCCGCGAAGAAGAGTCCGGGCAGGCCCCAGGTCATCTCGGCCGCGCCCGCTTCGCCTGCGACCGCGGCGATCGCCTCCGCGTTGGGCGCCAGGCCGTCCAGGGCCCCGGCCGCCGCTTCGAGTTCGCCGGGGTCGACCTGCCACCTAGTGGCGTCGCCGACCAGGGCGGTGATGGTCCCCGTCTCACCGGCGAGCGCATCGGAGACGTGCCCGTAGATGTCTGCCGCCGCGCCCTTCGCGGAGTCGGCCACCGCCGTACCGGCGACCGTGAGGAGCTCCTTCCAGAGCCGGTACTCCCCGGCCGCGCGGTTGACGACCGGGTTGGCGCGCAGGAACTTGAGCAGCTTCATGAAGATCTGCGACGCGAACTGGAACTTCCTGGTGGCCTTGAGGAGCATCCGCGACGCAGAGATCACGGCGTCCATCACGAACGCGACCACTGAGGCGCCCGCGGTGGCGACGCTCGTCGCCAGGGCCACGACTCCGCGCGTGACCGCCCACGAGACGAGCTCGGTCAGAACCGCCTTGATGACCTCGTAGATCGTCTCGACGAGCATCCGCGCCCAGTCGAGGATCGCGGCGACGTCCTTGGCGCGCTCGCCCATCGAGCCCGCGGTGGCGGCGAGCCCGCCGATGGCGTTCCCGGCCGCGGCGGCGGCCTCACCGTCCCATGTGGTCACATTGGCGTCGGCGGCGCTCGCGATCTCCTCGTCGAGGGCGCCGAGTGCGGCTTCGACCTGGCCGAGGACGTCGATCTGGCGCTGCATCTCGGTGGCGTCCCCGGAGACCATCATGAGCAGCTCGTCGAAGGGCTGCACGAGGTCGAGGACGATGGTGAGACCGGCACCGACGAGGGTGCCGATGGGGTCGGTGAGGACGCCCATGACATCGGCGCCGAGCCCCTTGATCTCCCCGCCGATGGCCAGGCCGGTGCTCAGGGCGCTCTCGCTTCCGGCGTTCTTCACCGCTTCGGCGCTGGCGGTGTAGCGGCTGACGAACGGCACGGAGGTCCACTGCGTCCCCGACTCCTGCTCCTCGACCTCCTCGTAGGCGCTGATGTCGGAACCGTGGAGGTCGGTGTCGCTCAAGGCAAGTCCCATCGGTGAGTGGCGTGGTCACCCGAACCGTATGGCCCGCTGGGCGATTTGCACGGGAACGACACTTTCAACATGGCGTGTCGCCGTAACGGCCGCTACGACCGGGCCGCATCGCGCCCCGCCTGGGGCTCGCGCAGTGCGGGTACAGTCGCTGTCGATCACGGTTGTGCGCTGTCTCGTCCCGGGCAAGGAGTATTCATGAGCCCCAGTTATCCCGATTCCTCATCGATCACCGACATGCTGTCCCAGGCGGTCGAGGCGGCGAAGATCGGTGCGCAGGCGCAGGCGGAGCGGGCCTCCCAGACGGTGGAGGTCGAGGTCGCCGAGGGGCGGGTCCGGGTGAGCGCCAACCTCGTAGGCAAGGTCACCGTCGCGATCGTCGACCCGCGGGCCCTTCGCCTCGGCGCCGAGGCGCTCGGCGAGGAGATCACCGCCGGCGTGAACGCCGCGCTCGACAAGGCCCGGGAGGAGTCCGGGACGCCGGGCGAGATCGATCTGGCGGGACTGAGCGAGAAGATGGAGCAGCTCCAGCAGGAGTCGGCGCAGAAGCTGCGCGGGTTCATGGACGGCCTCTCCGCCTCCCACGAGCAGATCGTCCGCACCGCCTCGGAGCGTCTCGGAGGTGGGAACTGATGGCGCAGTTGGACATCGACCCCGAGGGCCTGGACAGTTCGGGGTCGCGGATCGAAGGCGTCTCGGAGCGGTTCAACGCCGCGATCGAGGCGTTCTCGGCGAAGATCGAGGGGTTCGGGGACGCGTGCGGCGGCGACGAGATCGGCGGCCTGATCGGTGACGCCCACCAAGCGGTGTTCGAGTGGGCGAAAGAGTGCTTCCTCGAAGCGTCCGGGTCGATCGCGGACGCCGGATACGACATCCGCGACTTCGCCGCGCAGCACCTGGCCGCGGACGACGAGGTCGCGCAGATCTTCACGCAGCTGGAGTCCCACCTGGGCGGGGGTGCCTGATGGCGCTGATGCTCCCGAGCGAACTCGCCTCCCTGCTCGGCATCCTCGGCTTCGACTGGCCGCAGTCGAACGAGGACGCGCTGATGGACATGGGGCAGGCCTGGATGGACTTCGGCCAGGAGCTGACCTCCATCGCCGACGAGGCGACGGGGGGTGCCGCCTCGGCTTGGACCGAGCAGATCGGCAAGGACATCGACGCGTTCAAGACCTGGTGGGAGAGTGAGGACGGCCCGTCGAGCATCCTGGACAGCGGCTCGGTCGGGGCGATGATCGGCGGCGTCGGCCTGATGATCTGCTCGGTCATCGTGCTGGTGCTCAAGATCGCCGTGATCGCCCAGCTCATCTGGCTGGCGGTGCAGATCGCGATCGCCGTCGCCTCGGCCGCGGTCACCTTCGGCGCCTCGCTGCTGCAGATCCCGATCGTGCAGCAGCTGATCCGCACCATCGTCGGCAACCTCATCCAAGAGGCCGTCTTCAAACTCCTCGAAGCGTAGGCGGAGCGCATGGGCAAGAAGAGCGGCGGCAAACTCATCAGTGCCGCACTGGACTTCATCAAGAAGGCGAAAGGGCAGCGGGTCTCCCGGCGCACGCAGAACAAGATGGACCCCGAAAAACTCGAGCACATGCTCATGGGCGAGATCAAGCCCGGTGCGAACCGGGGATCGGGTTATCACCATCGGCCCGGCGGGAACGACTTCGACGACCGCCGCATCAAACCCGACTCCAAGAAGATGCTCGGCGACAAAGGCGTGTACAGCGCCGAACCGGAGTTCTTCGACAAGACCATGCCCCCGCCTCCCGGCCAGTGGAAACCGAAATCGGGGCCCGGCGGCACCTCGGCGTTCTTCCCCGACGACTGGGACGCCGGAAAGATCGACAAGAGCGTCACCGAAGCGTTCAAGAACAGCAAGACGCACCCGACCGATCCGAACCGTTGGCTCGGTGAAGTCGACGGGGTCAAGATCTCCGGATACTATGACAATTCGGTCCCGCAAGGGTTCACGCACGGCTTCCCCGACAATGTTCAATAACCGAGAGAAGGGCATCGACTTATGCGTTTCCGCATGGACGATTACTTCGGCCCTGTGGCAGTCGACCCGGTCGAAGCCCAGCAAGTGCTCGCCGGTTGGATCTGCACGGACATCGGGGTGCCGTTTCGCATCCTGCTCGACGCCCTCGCCATGATCGACGACGTCGCCCACGGGCGCCCGCCGTACGACGAGTGGTCGAGCGAAGGCTACGCCGTCGCGTTCACCCCCTCCGGGGTCTCGATCCGGTCGCTCCACGGCGACCGCAGGTCCGCGACCTATTCGGTCGAGGAGGTCCGTTCGGCGTTGGAGGACTTCTGGGCCTTCAGGGTTCGGCAGCCCGAGCGCGCCAATGTGCGGCGGGAGTTCAGGCCCGACCTTCCCGAGTGGAAGGCCGACCTGCTCAGGTGGGAGGACACCTTCAAGCAGCGCCACCCGTACCGGGGGCGGCTGGGGATTCCGGCCGGCGATGCATGAGCGTCCCTGATCCCGGTCGCCTCGGCCGCGGCAGGCTTTCAAGGAGATGACCCTGCGTACGGACGCCCGGCGACCGATCATGCTGACCGCGACGCTCGTGCTGGGCCTGGCCCTCTCGGCCGGGTGCGCGATCGACAAGGGCTCTGCGCTCGCCGCGGACTTCGAGCAGGAGTGGGCCGACACGCCCGATGTCGCCGAGATCGACACCCACGGCGACAACACCCTTCCCTTCGCCGGATCGGCGACCGGCACGCTGATTCTCGAACAGGGCACCTCAGCCGACCGCGTGGCCGAGCTGGCGGACGAACTCGCGGAGTACGTCGCCGACGAGCGCGCGGTCACCGGCGAGATCTCGTCGGACGGCCTCACCTTCGCCGTGGCCCCGGACGGCGAGCGCAACGGTCAGGTTGTGGCGCTTTGGGAGTCGCTGGCGGCCGACGACCGGGTGGCGAGCGGCCTCATCGACAGCGGATTCGACAACGAAGACCGGTGGACCATCGAGATCGTCGCGGTCGATGCCGCAGGCGCTCTGGCATTGTTCAAGGACATGACGGGCGATGCCGAGCAGTACCGGCCGTTCTCCTCGGCCGTGACGTCGCTGCGGGTCGGCACCGGGCAGGGTACGAGTCCTTCGCTCAGGGTCGAAACCGACCACGAAGGGAACGTCCCCGCTGAGGCGATCGCCGCCTATACGGCGGTTGCCGCTCAATATCCGGTCGTCGGCGGGGGCCTGGACCCTGACCGCGCAGGGATCATCGTGGCAGCGGGAACGGACCTGGACCAGGCCGCCGAACTCGCCCGGAGTTGGGCGCCGAACCTCGCGGACATCGAGGTCAGCGCCGCCAGTTGATCTTGGGGCGACTCAGCCTGCGCTTATCTGCGAGGCTGCTGCCAGGCGAGCGGATCGGCGGCGAGCACCGCCTCGGCGATCGCCCGCGCGGACTCGGTCTTCAGCGCGTTCATGCTGCTGTCGATCCATTCCTCAACACCGGCACCGCCGTGGCGGTACTCGACGGCCTGGATCAGGCACTCCAGCTTGTCGGCGTCCTTGGCGCAGCGCGCCTCCGGGCTGTCGCCGTCCTCGAACTCCGCGACCGCGTTCGCGATGAGCGCGGCCACGGGGCCGGGCATGTCCTCGACCTGATCGGCCACGACGTCCTCGGCGGGGACGGCGGTGAGGTAGCGGCGGCCGATGTGCGGGATGTCACCGATGCGGGTCTCAGGGGAGTCGTGGAGGACGGCCAGGAGCGCGGTCCGGTTCGGGTCGGCGCCTTCGAGAGCGGCGAGGATCATCCCGACCACGGCCGCCCGGTGCGAGTGCTCCGCGACGCTCTCGGGGTCCTTGATCTGGGCGAACCACCAGCCGGTTCGCTTGACCCGCTTGAGGTTCCCCGTCTCGAGCAGGTACTTCGCGATCCCGTCCATGTCTGCCATGGCTGCTCCCTTGTCGTACGGCGAGTGACGTCGAGTACTGCGGTGGTTCAGTCCGGTCCCTGCGCCGGGATGCCCAGGATCCGACCGCGACAGGGGTGCCGCTGCTTCCAGGCATCCTCCCATTGCTTCCAGTGCCGCTGGTCGTCCGCTTCGTAGCGCTGGAGCCCGTTCTCGTTCAGGAAGTACCGCTCGATGCCCACGTCAGTCGAGGGTCGCCACGAGGCCGCGGAGTCCTGCGGCGATGGCCTTGGGGTCGGGGGCGGCGTCCGGGTGGGACATCCACTGCATGACGACGCCGCTGACGAGGGCCAGTTGGACGGCGCCGACGGTGCGGATCGTCTCGGCGTCGATGGTCTCCTCGATCTCGCCGGTCGCGAGCGCGGCCATGGCGGCGGTCGCGCCGGGTTGGCCTTGGGCGTAGACGGCGGCGAGTTCGGGGGTGCGCTGGGCCTGCATGAACAGCTCGAAGCTCGCCATCCACATCGTCTTGTTCTCCTTGACGTGGTCGATGAGGAGGTTCCACACCGCTTCGAAGCGCTTGGGGCCCTTGGGTTCGTCGAGCTTGGCGAGCTGGACCTGGAGTCCGGCGTCCCAGTCCTCGAGCGAGGAGAAGAGGGCCTGCTGGAGGAGCGCCTCGCGGGAGCCGTAGTGGTAGCCGATCGCGGCCATGCTCACGCCGGCTGCCGTGGCGATGTCACGCACCGTGGTGCGGTCGTAGCCCTTCTCGAGCAGGCACTGCTTGGCTCCGGCGAGGAGCGCTTCCCGGTTTCCCATGGGGCCGATCCTAACAGCGACCTGCGCATTTGCCTAGCGCAATCGCCTTGCGCAAATTTCTTAGGCGATCGCCTTGCACGTTTGCGCAAATCCTTGGTACGGTTCTGCCAGACGCGAACAAACCTCGTTCCACACCAGTCGAAAGCGAGCACCCCATGGCTTTCCCCGAGACCGCCAAGACCATCGCCGCAATCCTCGCCGCCGCCGGCATCACCGCCGCCTCCATCGCGTTCGGCACCGCCACCGCGAACGCGACCACCCCCGCACCCACCCTCGTCGACACCGAACTCGGCGCACTCCAGGGCGCCAACTCCGAAGGCGTCCGCGCCTGGCTCGGCGTCCCCTACGCCGCCCCGCCCGTCGACGAGTTGCGCTGGGCCTCACCAGAACCGGCAGACCCATGGGAAGGGGTGCGCGAAGCGACCGAGTTCGGCAACGCCTGCGCCCAGGGCGCCGCCAACATGCCCGGCATCCCCAGCGAGCATGAGGACTGCCTCTACCTCAACGTCTACTCACCCGACACGAACCGGGACGACCTGCCCGTGATGGTCTGGTTCCACGGCGGCGGCAACACCTACGGCGCCGCCGAGCAGTACGACCCCTCGCGCCTGGTGACCGACGGCAAGACCGTCGTCGTGACCGTCAACTACCGCCAAGGCGTCTACGGCTCCTTCGCCCACCCCGCCCTCGACGAAGGCGGGGAGACCACCTCCGGCAACTACGGGCTCGAAGACCAGCAGGCCGCAATGCGCTGGGTCCGGGAGAACGCCGAGGCATTCGGCGGGAACGGCGACAACGTCACCATCTTCGGCGAATCCGGCGGCGGCTTCGACGTCTGCGCCCACCTCACCTCGCCGACCTCCGCAGGCCTCTTCGACAAGGCGATCATGCAGAGCGCCCCGTGCGGATCGACCTGGGCCCCTTCACGAGAGCAAGGTCAGGCCCGCGACATCGGAGTGGCCGAGCAGCTCGACTGCGCCGACCCGACCGAAGCCGAGGCATGCCTCCGGGCGCTCGAACCGGCCGACCTGAACACCGCGACGGCGAACGTCCAGGAGTTCCAGCCGGTCGACGGCGGCCCGGTCATGCCCATCGCCACCAGAGACGCGATCGCCACGGGCGCCGTGAACGACGTGCCGGTACTCACCGGCATCAACCGCGACGAAAACCAGCTCATGACCGGCGGCATCGAAGTCCTCTCCGGGCATGTGATGACCGCCGACGAGTACTACCCGGCGCTGGTGGCCGAGTTCCCCGAACACGCCGACGCGATCGCCGCCCGGTACCCGCTGAGCGACTACGAGAACCCGGCGAAGGCCCTTGCGGCCGTGCAGACCGACGCCCACTGGGCCGCGAGCCTTTCGGACACTGTGGACGTACTCGCCGAACACGTCCCGACGTACGCCTACGAGCTGTCGGCCAGCGGCACCCCGTACTTCAACGACTTCGAGGCGCCCTCGTGGGAGATGGACGCCTTCCACATGGTCGACGTCGCCTTCCTCTTCGACACCACGATCTTCGCCGAACGCAGCGCCGAGGTCGAGCCCCTGGCCGACCGGATGGTCAAGGCCTGGAGCACCTTCGCCCGAACCGGCGACCCGGACGGCCGCGGCCGCTGGACCGAGGCCGATGGCGACTGCGTCCGCCAGCTCACCCCCGACGGCGCCTGGACGATCGACTTCGCCGACGAGCACCACTTGGAGTTCTGGGACTCCCTAGAGGCGTAATTGGTCGTGAATCTCAGGGGCGCAAGGCCGATGGCCTTGCGCCCCTCTGCACGTCCTGGATGCCGTCACTGCCGGACCGCAGCTAGGCGAATTCGTGACGCTGCACCCGCTGAGCGGCATCGCGGAGGCCACGCTCACCACCGGGAGCACGCCGAGCGGCATCGCGCCCGCCGGGCGGCGCCTCGGAGGCCACGCTCACCACCGGGAGCACGCCGAGCGGCATCGCGCCCGCCGGGCGGCGCCTCGGAGGCCACACTCACCTCCGGGACCACTGCGAGCGACGCTGCGCCCGCCGGGGCGTGATCACGGCGATCCGATGCGGTCACAGGTCCCTTGGCGGCCTCCACCGCCATCACCGCTCAAGCCGGCCGACCCCTACGGTTCCGAGCGCGCGCCGCGCCGCATCCGATGCCCGTGTCAGCGGGGCAGGTTGCGGGCCAGGCGGAAGCCGAGGTCGTCGATGCGGAGTGTGGGCATGGTGCGGCGGCGCACACCCGCCCGGCAGGACCAGTGCTCGTCGAACCAGCCGCCGCCCTTGATCACGCGGTAGTCCCGGTAAATCTCGGCATCGTAGACATCCCAGCACCACTCCCAGACGTTCCCGATCATGTCGTGCAGGCCCCAGGCGTTCGGGGCCTTCTCGCCGCCGCGGTGCAGGCGCTCGCCGGAATTGTCGCGGTACCAGGCGATCTCGTCGAGCTCGCCGTAGCGGGGGCCGGTGGTCCCAGCCCGGCAGGCGTACTCCCATTCGGCCTCGGTGGGCAGCCGGTACCCGTCGGCGGCGCGGTCCCACACGACCGCTCCGCTCCCGGTGTCGTCGCTCGATCCGCCCCCGCCCGCCTCGGCACTGCTTGCTTCACCCCTGCCGACATTGACGACGCCTGTGCCACTGCCGCTGCCGCTGCCGCTCGCTCCGGTCCCGGTCCCGGCATCGGTTGATTCGAGTCCGAGTCCGACTCCGCTCTCTGCGAGCGCGGTCGCCTCTCCGGCGATCGCATAGACCGGCTGCAGGCCCTCCAACTCGGAGGCCCGGTTGCAGAAGCGGACGGCATCGAACCAGGAGATGCTCGTGGCGGGCAGCAGGTCGTCGCCGCTTTCGGCACCGGCGACCGCGACGCCGTATGCCCCGCCGATCGCGCGGCGCGTGACCTGCAAGGGCGACAGCAGGAACGGCGCCACCTCCACCGTCCAGCTCCGCTCGGTGCGCCGGTCGGCGATGGTCACGGAGCCGGCCTCGATCGTCTGCATCGCCGAATCCTAAGCCGCCGCGCACCAGCGCCAACCACGACGAGGACACGCTCCGGGAAAGGCCGGTCGGGTCGGGTCGGGTCGGGTCGGGTCGGGTCGGGTCGGGTCGGGTCGGGTCGGGTCGGGGCGGGTCGGGTCGGGTCGGGTCGGGGCGG
>NZ_JAUEMJ010000002.1:0-650775 GCF_030403505.1 Glycomyces tritici
CTAAGCGATGTCCCGGAAGCTTGGGGTCGGTCAGTCCGCATCCGTGTCGGTGCCTCTGGCGCCGGCGGAGCGAAGGGACTGACCTAGAGATCCGGTGAGGATACGGGGGTGGCGACGCCACCACCACATGTCGTGGTCGGGCAGTTTGTGGAACTGGTCGAGTGCCAGACCATCGTCATCGATCGTCGCCGCGCGGAAGCGGTCATCGAGGGTCTTGATCTGCGGAGTCCAGCGTCGGACGACATCATCGTGCAACAGGATCCATGCCTCGTGGAGCCAGTTTCGGCAGTAGAGGTCGTTGGCGTACTCGTAGATGTCGTCGCCGTAGCCGCGTTCGACGTCGGCCACCAGGTGCGCCCACCGATTGACCCGCTCGGCAACGGTGAATGCTGTCCGCCAGCCACGCCGATGGAGCAGCTCGCCGACCTCGGCTTCGTCGAAAGTACTCACCGAGGAAGGGTCGCACGTTGATGACGCTGCGATCGAGGTGCCCGTAGGAGCCCGCACGCTTCACGATCGGGTTCAACTGGACCGGCTCGGATGCTGTTGGAACACAAGGGATCATAGGCGAGTGGCAAGTGTGATCAGTGCGGCGGACGAGACGATGATCGAGCTGTTCAGCGGCCTGCCGGCCCGGCAGTTCGCCAAGCTCTTGCGGCAGTTGCGATCCGAGGGCGCCGAGCCCGCCCTCAAGGGCCGTCCCTGGGGACTTGCCTTCGAAGACCGGGTCCTGCTGGTCGCCGCGTACTGGCGCACCAACCTGACCATGCGCCAGCTCGCGGCGCTGTTCGGGACTTCAAAGTCCGCCGCGGATCGGATCATCGACGACCTGGCACCGAAACTCGCGCTTCGGCCCCGACAGCGCTTCGCGCCCGAGACCGTCCTCATCGTTGACGGCACCCTGGTCCCCACCAGGGACCACGCCGTAGCGGCTAAGTCGAAGAACTACCGATACTCCACGAACCATCAGGTCGTGATTCACGCCGACACCCAGCTCGTGGTCACCGTCGGGACGCCGCTACCGGGTAACCGGAACGACTCGATCGCCTTCGCCGCTTCCGGTATCGACCACGCCACGCGCACCGCGACCGTGATCGCTGATGGCGGCTACCCGGGAACCAGGGCGGTCATTCCGCACCGGCGCAAATCCAAGGACGAACCACTGGTCGGGTGGAAGGAAGAGCACAACGCGTCGCACCGGCATGTCCGCGCCCGGATCGAGCACACGTTCGCGAAGTTGAAAGTCTGGAAAGTCCTGCGCGACTGCCGCCTCCGTGGCGAGGGCTCCGCCGAGGCAATGGCCGGCATCGCCCGCCTCCACAACCTCACCCTTACAGGCTGACACCCGCGAAACCGCCGCGCCTGGGCGCACCCACGAGCAACTAACGGGACATCGCTAAGCCCCTCCCGGGCAAGGTCCGATCGCAAGGTGCGGAGCTAAGCAGGAACATGGTGGTACTCGAGACGATGTCCGAGCTGTTCGGCGTCTTGACTGCACGGCAGTTCGCCAGCTAGGCGTCCACCCCTGGGCCTCGCGTCCGAGGACCAGGTGCCGCGTGGCAGCATGCTGATTTTTTGCGGCTCGTGCAAACAACCCGCTTAGCCCTCCGCACATCCTCTTCCAGATCACCGTCCACACCGACCACACACGGGACCTGAACCCTCTCCGACCAGTGCCGATGCGAGACTGTTTCGGTGGAGGAACTTCCAATCCCAAATCATCCCTATGCCTCCGGTGGCGGCGGCACCGTGTTGGAGCATCGATTCGGTGCCGTCTTGCTGACTCATGTCCTCACCGAAGTCCCGTTGCCGGCGCTCGGCGCTGACATCACCCCGGCGGAAGTCATCTTCCAGGCTCCAGGAACCAAAGTCGACGACTTCCTGGTCCGGGGCAGCACCACGGCAGGAATCCAGCGCGAGCTCGCTGTCGCGGTGCGGCGCCGGCCGACGCTCAAACCGAGCGACGCGCCCTCGGTCAAACTCTTCCGTTCCTTCCTGGACGAGATGCAACAACACCAAGACGACCTGACGTCTGGCCACCGAAGGCTTGCACTGGCGATGGAGGGGCCCGCCAGCCTCGCACGCGACCTGACCGAACTCACCAGCTGCGCACGCGCCCAACCCAATGCGCAGGCGTTTCACGACCATGTCGCCACTCGACGGGCCCGAACGCTGCGAGAACGTCTACAGCGCCTCGACCAAATGGTCACGGCCGCTTCGGAGAGCACCGGCACCGGGGACGACCAGACATGGCGCCTCCTCTCAGGCCTCTATGTGGTTGAGCTGCGACTTCAGGAAGGCCAGGACGGTGACCGCGCTGACGCCGTTTCTCGATTGAGCCTTCAGGTCACTGACGGCGACTTCGACGCCGCGAACCGGTGCCTCGACCGAATTCTGGACCTAGCCCGGGACTTCGCATTGGAAGGAGCCCAGGTGAATCAGACCATGCTCACCGTTCGTCTCGGGCTTACCCCGCGGGCCGTCGACGGGGCAGCGCTGGAGGAGTACCTCCAGCGGTTTCTTGCCCATCGCGAACCGGACCTCGCCGCGGCAGTGCCGCTGACGATCACGACTGCCTCGGGCACCGAGCTTCCAACCGATACTTCCGCTTCCCATCTCGAGGCCGCGCAGCATGTGCACATCATCGGGCCGTCAGGGGCAGGCAAGACGGTCGCGCTGACTCAACTAGCCGCGCAACTGGCCCATCAGGACAGTCTTCCGATCTGGCTCACTGCCCGCTCCTACGGTCAGCACGGGCTCGGAGTCTTGCTCGATTCGGCGGTCGCACCCTACTGGGCGCGAGAAGCCCACGAACTCATCCAGGGAGCAGCAACCCGTCAGAAGCCGGTGGTGCTGCTTGTCGACGGCCTCAACGAGTGTCCCCCGGACGTGCAAAAGGAGCTCTTGAACGAGCTCAACGCCTTGTGCCTGCGTGAACCGGTCACCGTCGTCACTACCGGCCAGGAACAATGCAACGCCCCAGAGCCATTGGCCGGCACCACGTGGTCGATCGAGCCGCCCTCTACGGAACAACGTGACCGCATTCTCGCCTCCCATGGCGCTGACGCATCCGAATCCGCATTCGCGCTGTTTCAACATCCGCTGGAGCTCGCGCTCGCCGCCAAGCTTCACGGCGCCCTTCCGGCGCGGGCCGGCACGGGGATCTTGCTCGATGTTTATATTCGTATGCGGTTGTCGCGAAGCGCCAGGCCTGCTGCTGCAAGGGCGGTCCTGCGGGCTTGGGCGCGCGCTATGGACCAGCAACTGCGCAGTTCCCTCTCCCTGGGCGAGGCCGAGCGTCTGGCGTCACGGGTCGACGGTGCTGACATGCGCGATGCACTCGTGTGCGGACTCGTCGAGATCGAGGGTCAGCATCTCGCGTTCGCCCATGAGCGCTTCCAGCGGCTGCTGGCAGCGGAGGCAATCGTCCTCAATCATTTGGACGACCCCACCGTGCTGGCTCGTGAGCTGCAAGCCCCATCCCGCGCCGATCTGGTCGCTCTTGCCGCCACGTTCGCACCGGACATCGAAGCGGTGCAGGCAATTATGGAGGCGGCACCGGCGTCGAGCATGTTCGCAGATGCACTACAGGGCCGACTGGGGCCGGTACCTGAGCAGTTCATGGATCGAGAAGCGCGACGTTTGCTCAGCCACGCAACTCGCGTGATGGCGACTTGCTCCCTGCATTTCGAGACCGACTTTCAACTCGCGATCACTCCCCCCTCGGCATGGAGCTCGTATGAGGCAGCGGTCTTCGCCGCGGTCGGGACCGTGCTGCACGACGGGGTACTGCTTCGAGAAACGATGCTGCTCCTCGACGCCACCGACACGACGCTGGCATCAGCGACCGCGGCCGAGCCACAGACCCTCCCCCACCACATCGGCACCGCGTTGGTCGGCATTTTCCGCACAGACTCGGGTACGCTGCCGGCCAGCCTGATCTTGGAAGCATGCCGACTCACCTTCAATCGATTCGACTCCACAGTCACCGCACAGCAGTTCGCACTTCTGAGCCACGGACTTGATCCAACCCACTACAGCCGCATCTATCTAGTGTGTCTATTGGCAAGCCGCACCAGCCTGTTCGATGCCACCACCTACGTACTTCCGGCTGCCAAATGCGCCTGGGAAAGCGGCGCCTACCATCTGCAGCTCGCCATCTTCGACATGCTGATGTTCCTACGACACAACGCCACACCAAGCGAACTGAACGCAATCGAGGATTTCCTGCAGAACCTGCATACCAGCCATCTGTTCCTCGCGGACGCACTCACCGAGTGCCTCGCCGCCTACGACCTCATCTCACTGCCGTTCACCACGGAGGACATCGCCACCGAGATCGAACAGGTCCTGGATGCGCCCGAAACCGCCGAAGCCATCGCTGACGCCTACCACCTGTACACCAACCAGCTTGAACCGGTCGTCGGACCCCCCTTTGCCGAAGCTATAGAGGCGCTCGAGCCCGCAAAGCGAATTCGGCTGGCCGCACTCGCCGGGCGCCATGCCGAAGCGCTCGTCTGGAAGCCGTTGATCCTCGGGGACCTCCTGGAAGCGAACGACCCAATGGCCATCCCCGCGTTCAAACTGTGGGCGGCGTCGCTCTCCGAGAACATGATGCAACCCCAGGACGATATCGCTGCCAACGTCATCAGCGTGCTCGGTCTCGCCAGCCACATGCACCCACCGCCACCGTTGGCCAACCTCAACGGACCGACAGGAGAAGCGTGGGCATGCTATGGCCAGATCCTCTGGCACATGCACTGCCCAAGTCTCACCAGCGAAGAAGTAGCCGATCGATGTCGACCGCACTGGCAGCGGCTACTGCATGAACTGAACGACAACGCTGCAGAGCCACTCTTCTGGATCAGCGACACCTACCAGACCCCGGTCAGGAACGCCCTCGACAGCCTCCTGGACCTATTCCCCGGGGAAACTCGCGCCATCCTCGAGTCCGGCATCGCCCGATCCGGGCGACAGTTGCAACTGACACGATGGCGCAACGAGCTCGACCATCTGCGCCGATACATCCAGCTTCTCACCAGGGTCGGCAATCAGGCCTCCCAGAGACTGCTCGCCTCCATGGCACACGATCCCGACCTCGGTCACGACGCAGCAACTGCCGCTCGTCACCTCAGCGGTCGCTAACTAGAACGGCATTTGAAGCGTCTCACCGAAAGGGCGCCCACCTGCGACACGCGCTAGGGACGGGCCTGACTGACACCACACCCAACCGACAACACTCAAGGCGCCTCAGACCGGGCACCCCCTGAGACCACTGCCACTGACCATCAATAGCCGTCGGACAACCAACGATGCCCAACCTTGAAGCATCCCATGCCGAAAGGATCCGCATCCGGTTCCGAATGGCTGCCTTTTTGGCTGCCTGAGGCCGTACAACCGCCCCCGCCGGGGCGCGGACCCGCCCTCCAAAGGCAGCAAAAAAGGCCCTGTTACCAGGGCCTTTAATCTGTGCGCGAGGGGGGACTTGAACCCCCACGTCCATAATAGGACACTAGCACCTCAAGTCTATTTTATGCGCCTCAAAGTCCGATATCCTGACCATCCTCGCAGGTAGATCATACCGCGCGTTAGTCATCAATAGTCATTGTCCGGCAACGTTGAGCATCGTTTTCCGCAGCGAATGGCTCGTAAATTGGCTCCGCAATGCCATCCATAATCGACTAATTTCTAGGGCCTTGGGATATGAGACCCACCCGGGTCATGTAGTCACAGATTCGTACGCCCCCGAACTGGAAGAACACGACTCCACTCTGAGTTTCCTACTCCCGGCGACGTACGACCGGCACATCCATGATCAGGGCCGTATGAGCGCAAGAGCGCCCTGCTGCTCCTGCCAGACAACCGCCAGGTTCGATTTGGTGGGAGAGGTACCATGTAGCTTCGCTTGAAGCTAATTCCTGGGAAGGCATAGCGTGGCTGGTCTGCAGTCGTTCTTTCATGAGCTGGTCTATTTCCAGGTTGAGCTGTGGGATGCCATTGACGCGCGCCTCCAGGCCGAGTGCGCTCTGCCGCTCACCTGGTTCGAGATCATGGACCTGTTGGAGCAGCATTCCGGCAGTCGGGTGCGGGATATCGCCGCGGCGTTCTCGATCAGCGTCGGAGGCACGAGCAAGGTCGTCGACAAGCTCGAAGCCGCCGGATACTGCGTGCGCCACCCAAATCCGAGCGATCGCCGCTCGTCGGTCATCGAGCTGACGGCCCAAGGGCGGCAAGCACTGGCGGCGGCGATGCGTGTTTTCGAGAACGAACTGGAGGCGCGGATCGGGTCGGTCGTGCCGCGCCAGCGGATTACAGAGCTTCATGAAACCCTAGTCGAACTGCGGGCCGCGGGCCGCGCGCTGCCGACTCCCCGCTGACTGCCTCGCCAGTCCGGCAATCGCGAAATGCCCGCCGCGACCAGTTGGACGGCGGGCATTTCCCTGCGTGTCTTATTTCGCGGGCGGCGAGAAGACGCCGAAGTGATTGCCGGCGGTGTCGCGCAGGCGGCCGAAGGTGATCCCGGAGGCGTCGGTGACCGGCTCCATGGTCACTTCGGCGCCGAGGCCCTTGGCCTGCTTCACGACCGCCGCCACGTCCTTGACCAGGACGTAGAAGACGGCGTAGTCCTCGAACCTGCCCCCCGATTCAAAGATGCCGCCCGAGGCGGGCTGGCCGGGGGTGGTGGTGATCTCGTGGTAGTTCACGCCGGGCAGGTCGGTGTTGAGCCTGAACTGCCAGTCGAACAGCTCCCCGTAGAACTCCTTGACCTTGTCGGGCTGATCCGTACCGAACTCGAACCAGCCGATCGAACCCATGGCGGGTGCGCCCATGACGCCACTCCTCACTATCGATGATCCGGAACCGCGGCAGCGGTCCGGCAGTGTGAGCTTAACCCAACAAGATTCCTAGGAAGATACTTCTGTGGAATATTTCTCGCGAAGGCAGGCACAGGCGTGCCTCTCGTGAGGAATGGGCGCCATCTGGAGGGAGCGCCGATGGAACCGGTCGAGATCGAGGAGGCCTTCACTGGAGCCGGACTCGCCGACCGCCTCGACTTCAACAGATACGCCGAGGCTGCCTGACGAAAGCCGAACACGTAGCGGCCGGGCGATCCATGCGGATCGCCCGGCCGTGTGTTTCGGTTCGCAGTTCAGGCCTGCGTCAGCCCGAGGTCGGACAGCAACCTGAACGTGGTGCGCGGCCGCGTGCGGCAGTCCGCTCTCCGGGTGCGCGCCCGCTTCAGAAACGCCGACGAGCGCGACCGGCTACACCGACCTGCGCGACTCCGCAGCCGGTCGGCAGGCACGGCGGCGTCCTCGGCTGGCGCGACAGCGGGCGCCCGCTCGCCACGGCCTGAGCTCAGCCCGAAATCGGTGCGTCACCTGTCGAGTCGGGTCGGGTCGCCTTGGTCGATGCGGCGGGCCAGCCAGGCCTCGGTGATGTGGTTGAACATCGCCTCGGCCGCCCCTTCTGGATCACGCGCGGCGATGCGCTCGTAGACGCGGCGGTGTCCCTGGTTCGACGCCACGCACAAATCGCGTTCATCCTTGCCCATATAACCGGCGGTGTTGAGGACCTGGCCTTCCAGCGACCGCACGACCGCACGTGCAATGCGGTTGCCCGAGGCCCGCATGACGGAGTCGTGGAAGTCCCGATCGTGTTCCTTATAGGCGACGACGTCGTCCACGAGCTCGTCCATTCGGTCGACCTGTGAGTGCAGCCGCTCGATCAACGCGTCGTCGGCCGAGCGGGCCGCGACGTTCGCCATGTCGGACTCGAGCAGGCGCCGAGTCACGACGAGGTCATCGAGGACCGCCAGGCTTCGATCCGCCTCGACAGTCGCAGCGAGCACGGCCTCGTCAAGCATGTTCCACTCCGTCTGAGGCCGCACTGTAGTGCCCGTTCCCCGGCGGATCCGCACCATGCCCTTCTCCTGAAGGATCTTCACGGCCTCCCGCACGACAGTCCGGCTCACCGCGAACGCCTCGCACAGGGCCGGTTCCGGCGGCAGCGACGAGTTCGCTGGATATTCGCCGAGCACGATGCGCCGCACCAGCTCCGCGGTGATCGCCTTGGCCAGATTGGCCGGTCTCCGGGTCCACTCCTGGCGCGGTGGATGCTCCGTGGCGGAGTGCCGCAGATCCGTCATAGTTCCTCCATGCCCGGTGGTCGCGGTCAGTCTACGACACGCGTTTGACATCAGACGTCATACGTTCTATGTTTCAGGCTGATGAGCAGGCGACCGGACACCTCGGGAGAGTGATTGCAATGAAGCAACGAGCAGCATGGGCCGCCTCCTTCTCGACGCCGGCGCAATCGCGTCCGACACCAACATCGTCGCCCAGATTCCGAGCGGCCGACCGGTTCTCCACAACCGCTGAAGACATGCAGAACGGAAGCCCGAACACCTTGCATCCGAACATCACTCAACGAACGGAGCTGTGGAGCAATGCCCCCTGCTACAAGACAACGAAGTCGAACCGCCCTCGCACTCGCCGCGCTCGGCGCCGCGATCGCCTGCGTGGTGGCCATGCTGGGTAACCCGGCGGCAGCGGCCGGCAAGGACCGCACGCTCACGCTGTACGTCAGCCCGGACGGCAAGGGCACCGCCTGGTGCCAACCGCAGGTCCCGTGCTCACTGGAGCGGGCCCAAGAAGTCGTCCGTAGCGCCGACGGCCACGACCGCGACATCGTGGTGCAACTGGCCGGCGGCACCTACCGCCTCACCGAACCCCTCCGCTTCGACGCTCGCGATTCGGGCTCTGCCGACCACCCGATCACCTGGACCGCGGCCCCTGGCGAGACGCCCGTCATCTCCGGCGCCTCGCCGGTCACCGGCTGGACCGAGTCGACCGCGATGCCCGGTGTGTGGGAGGCGCCCGCCCCCGCAGACGCGAACCTGGAGGCAAGGCAGCTCTACGTGGACGGCCGTCTCGCCACCCGCGCCCGCACCGAACTCCCCCGCGACGCCCTGACCTTCACCGCCGACGGCGTCGACCTGGCCGACTCACTGGCATGGCTGGCCGACATCGACCAGCCCGACCGCACCGAACTGGAGTTCGTCGGATCCTTCACCCACCGCCGGTCCCCGGTCGCCGACATCACCGCCGACCGCATCGCGATGGCCCAGCCCGCCTGGAACAACAACACGTGGGGCTGGGACACCGTCCAGCGCACCTTCCGCGCCGGTCCGCTCTACATCGTCAACGCCCGCGAATTCCTCGACGAGGACGGCGAGTGGTACCTGGACCGGGAAGCCGGCAAGGTCTACTACAAACCCCTGGACGGCCAGGACGTGACCGAGGCGAGCGTCGAACTGCCTCGCCTCGAAACACTCCTGGAGATCGGCGGCACCTACGACGAACCCGTGCACGACCTTCGGTTCTCCGGCATCCAATTCACCGGCACGACCTGGACGACCCCGAGCACCGACGAAGGCTACGCGAGCCAGCAGACCGGCGCGTACCTCGTCGGCAGCGACCACGACCGACCGGCCGACGCCTTCGCCACCTGCGCGGAAGGCTGCAAGGAGTTCGAAGGCGCACGCAACACCTTCCTCCAGATGCCCGCCGCCGTCCAGGTGTCGGCGGCGCACCGCATCGAACTGAGCGACAACGTCTACACCGGCATCGGGTCCGTGGGCCTCGGCATCGGCAACGACGCCAACGCGCACGCCACCGGCATCGGCCTCGGCGCCTCCGACATCGTCGTGACCCGCTCGCAGTTCCACGAGACCGCAGGCCAGGCAATCGTGGCCGGGGGCATCGCACTCGACTCGCACCACCCCAGTGATGAACGCATGATCGTCGAGGACGTCACCATCAGCGACAACCTCGTCGACAACGTCGCCATCGAGTACAAGGACGGGGCGGGAATCCTCGCCACCTACGTGACCCGCGCGAACATCGTCCGCAACGAGGTGCGGAACCTGCCGTACTCGGGCATCAACACCGGCTACGGCTGGGGCGCCCACGATCCCGGGGGCAGCCCCGAATACCTGGAACGCGGCCTCTACAACTACCAGCCGATCTACGACACGCCCACCACGCTGGTGGACAACCACATCGCGTTCAACTACCTCCACGACGTCATGCTGGAGATGAACGACGGCGCCGCGTTCTACAACCTGTCGGCCGCACCCGGCAGTGTGCTCGAAGGCAACTACATCCGCCTCCCCGACGATCCCCCGACCGGACGCGCGGCCGTCTACTTCGACGAGGGCTCGCGCTACTGGTCCGTGAAGGGCAACGTCTTCGACGCCGCGCACACCCAGTTCTTCAACCAGCGCTCCAACAACCACACCGGCGACGTCGCCTACACCGACAACTGGGTGATCGGCGGCAGCGCCAACTTCGCTGACGGGCGCGGGACGAACACTGTCACCGGCACGGTGGGACTCGCCCGCGGCGAGTCGGTCCCCGCCGACGCCGCCCGAGTCATCTACAACGCCGGGATCGCGCCCGAACTGCGGACCGGCACCGACCCGAGCCGCCCGGAACTGGCCGTCGACATCACAGCGGACGGCTCGGTCGCACCGGGATCGGCGATCACGGTCGAACTGATCCTGACCAACGTCGCCGAGGACGTGGACCTGACCGACCTGTCGCTGACCGCCACGGCTTCGGAAGGCTGGACCGTCGAGCCGGTCGACGAGGTGCCCGCTTCCCTGGAAGCGGGTGGTTCGGCCCAGATCGAGCTGCGGCTCACCGCTCCTGAGTCAGTCGATGAACCCATCGAGGTCGGCACGGTCGAAGTCGCCGTCGGCTTCACCGTGAACGGCGACCAGAACTCCCGGAAGGTGAACGCTGCAACGGCAGTCGGCGCGCCGGTGTCCACTCTGCGCACGTACGGCTCAGTGCCGGGCGTGCTCGGCGAACTCGACGGTGCCTATGCCATCCGCAATGCGGGCGCCGACATCTGGGGGGCAGGCGGCCAGCGCGACGACGAATACGGCACCGTCTACGCTCCGGATTCCTTCCAAGAGGGTTCGGTCGTCACGGTGCGGGTCGACGCGGTGGATCCGGTCAACCCGTGGACCAAGGCCGGCCTCGTGATCCGCAACGACGTCACCGAGCCCGAGGAGGCGACCGGGTACGTCGTACTGGTGGCCACACCGGACAACGGCGTGAGCCTTCAGTGGGACTCCGATGGGGACGGATTCCTCGACCAAGGACGGCAGCAGCCGGCCGCGGCCCCGGTCTGGCTCCGGCTCTCCCGCGAGGGCGACCAGGTCACGGCCGAATTTTCGGCGAACGGCACCGATTGGACGCAGCTCGGCGCTCCCGTGACCGCAGCGGGGACGTCCGCTACGCAGGATGCGGGGATGATCTTCACCGCTCATTCCACCTCGGTCGGTCAGGCGCAGTTCAGTGAGTTCACCGTCGAGACCGTGGAGGCGACCGACGGCGACCAGGCGGTCTGACGCGATGCGAGAAGTCGAGACCGTGCCGGACACGAGCACACCCTCCCCGGCCCGCACCTCGACGGTGCGGGCCGGGGGCCCGACGAGCTCGCGGTGCCGGCCCGCCCGAGGGGCGCGGCGGCCATTCGCCGACCGTCTCGCGCCGTATGTGCTGGGCCGGTTGCGGTTCCGCGGCTCGCGAATGCTGCTCCCTGCGCGGCCGACATCCCGACCTTCGCCGCAGGAGTGCTCATCGCCGCGCTCCCGGTGCTGCTGCTCTATCTCGTCTTTCAACGCCAGATCGCCGCGGGCATCACCGCGGTCCACGAAGGGATGACATGCGCATCACCGGTTTCCGAACGTTTACGACGATCCAGGAGTGGGATCGCCCGGTGGGCGACGCCAACGGTGTCCTCGATGACGGCGTCACCGTCCTGCCAGTGCTCCTGGTCGACACCGACGAGGGGATCACCGGAGTCGGGCTGGGATCGCATGCCGAAGCGGCGACCGTGTTCGCCGCGATCGAAGGCGAGGATCCGCGGAGTGTGACCGCCTTGTACGACCGGATGCTGCGCTACGCCTTCAAGGCCGGCCACAACGGCGCTCTGTTCGGGACGATCGGCGCGCTCGACACCGCCCTGTGGGACATCAAGGCGCAGGCGGCCGGGCAGCCGCTGTGGCTCCTCCTGGGCGGTCGCGACCGGCGCGTGCCCGCCTACGCCTCGGGACTCGATATCGGCCTGGGCGACGAAGAGCTGGTCAATGCCTACGTCGTCTATGCCGAGCGCGGACTGCGGGCGGCGAAGCTCAAGGGCGGCATCGATCCCGAAGCCGACCGCCGCCGTCTCGCCCTAGTGCGAGAAGTGTTGGCCGACGCCGGCACCGCGCGGCCGGGTCTCATGCTCGACGCCAACGAGACGTGGTCGCGCAAACAGGCCGTCCGCCACATCGGCGAACTCGAGCGCACGCTCGACCTCGCGTGGGTCGAGGAACCGGTGCGGCGCTGGGACGCCGAAGGCTTGGCCGTGGTCCAGCGCGGCGTCCGCGCCGCCATCGCCACAGGCGAGAACCTCACTGGACTCGAGCAGTTCCGCCCGCTCCTCAAGGCGGGCGGGGTCGACATCGTCCAGACCGCCGCGGTCGGCGGCGTCACTCACTTCCTGCGCACGGCCGCGCTGGCGCACGCGTTCGACCTGCCGGTCAGCCCCATCGGCAACATCCCGGTCGGACTGCTGCACGCCGCGACAGCCGTGCCCAACCACCTCGCCAGCGAGCTGCAGGACCTGCACCCGCCCGTCGGCATCGAAGTCGAGCACGCCATCGAGGACGGCTCTTACATTCTCGGCGACGCACCCGGCCTCGGTGTGCGGGTGGACGAGAACGCGATCGCCGCTCTTGCTCCCCGGCCGCACCTTCCCCGGCCTGAGGGCCCGGGGGTCCGGCCTGAACGCGCGGGGCACCGGCTGCTCACCGCTGCGGCAGCTCCGTCCGATGCCGCCGGCTGATCAATGCTAGGACCGCTTCGGTGCGGCTCTTGCGAATACGTCGTTCCGGCAGCGCGCACATCAGGTGCGGGCCGGATGCGGCCCCGGTAACCACTGAAGCGGTCACAGGGAACCTGGCGCTGGCAGTTCCACCAAGCCGAGTCGGCCGGACAACCCCGCCGCCCTCTACGGGCCGGCGGGGTTGTCCGCTTCAGGGAAAGCGGTTCAACGGCTGAACTGCTGGTTCCGGCCGCCCTTGCCGTCCCTGTGCGACCTCGGCGCTTTGGCCGCCGATGCCGCCCTAGCCCTTGGCTTCGCCGGTGACGTTGAACTCCTGTACGCCGATCTTCCCGCCAGTGTTGGTGTTCTGTACGAACAGCCGGATGCTGGTGGTGGCCACGTGCGTGGGCGGCTTGTAGACGACCGGAGCGGTCGTGTTGATGGCCTGGTAGGGCATGATGTCGATCCAGGCGTTCTGACTGGCACTCCAACGCTGGACCTTCCAATGCGTGATCATCCACGTGCAGCAGTTGTCCTGCTGGATCGTGAAAGTGAACGCGTTGTAGTCGCCCCCGAGGTCGAACTGCACCCATGCCTCGCTCTGCTCGGCGCTCGCCTCGCCGGTGTGCAGCGTCTCGTCGAACAGCTTTTTCAGCGAGGAATCCCAGGTGCTGCGGTTGCTGTCGGACAGGGTGGCGGCGTTGGCGAGGTTGGTCGCGGGCACCTTCGACCGCAAGTGCTCGTAGGAGGACTGCAGGCTCGCACTGTCCATGATCGAGCGGGCCTCTGCCGGCCATGCTCCATCGCTGATGACATGCGGTCCGCCGTCGCGGTCGAAGATGGCGCCGCTGGTCGTGCTGTTGGACGCGTCGGTGTGGTTATGCGAGGCGTACACCGACAGGGGCTGGCGGTAGCGATTCGACCAGTCGAACCGTCCGTCCTGTGACACGTTGTAGTCCCAGCGGGTCTGGTAGCTCTGGTTGTCGCTGTAGAAGTTCGACGACGACGTGTGGTCGTGCACGTAGTTGTGGCTGAAGGAGGAACCCGGCCACGCGCCGAAGGTGTAGACGGCGCCACCGTCGTACATGCCCCAGGTGTGCTTCGCGGTGGCGTTGTAGAGCTCGTTGTGGCTGAACGTGGTCTTCCCGACTCCGTCGACCAGATTGAACTCGTCTGACTTGCGCTGGTGGAATCCCATGTAGGCAGTGTCGTAGACGAGATTGTGCGATATCTCCGCGTTGTACGTGTTCATCAGGCTGATACCGGTCGCCTGGAAGAAGTCGTCACCCGTGTCCGTGACGATGTTGTTCCTGATGACGATGTTCTTGGTTCGCGCCGCGCTGCCCGCGCGCACGTCCATCCAGCGGCCGGCGATGATGCCGGCCGCGGTGAGGTTGTGGAAGACGTTGCCGGTGATCGTGGTGTTCTCGGCGCCGTCGAGCAGTTGGATGCCGCCACTGCCCATCTTGCGGACGGTGTTGTTCGTGAACATGACGCCGTTGGTGTTGGTCAGCCTGATCTGGCCGGGCACCTCGCCGCCGTACCCGTCGTAGTTCGGATCGTTGAACGGGTCGTCGGCGTACAGCGCCTCGGCCTGGGTGCCGCCGATGTGACGGTCGCGCGGCAGCAGCCAGTTGCCGTGCTCGAAGGTGACGCCGTCGAACGTGATGTCGCGCGCCTTCGCGGTCGTGCTGCGGCCCTTGATGTTCACCAGCGACTCGACCACTGGGACGTGCGCACCGACGGCGTTCACGTCCTCCCCGGGCAGGGGGTAGTAGTAGATCTTGTCGGTCGCGCGGTTGTGGTACCACTCGCCGGGCGCGTCCAACTCCTCGAACGCGTTCAGGAAGTAGTAGGTGTGGTCGAAGTTGAGCGAGTCCCCCGCGTCACGGTTCAACCGGACCTGAAAGTGCGGCTGGGCGAGCTGGACGCGCTTGTAGGCACCGCTGGTGCTGATGTCGACCAGCGGGAAGTAGTCGGCCTTGAATCCGATCGCGATGTGGAAGAGTCGCACGTCGGTGACGTTGGTATAGTCCGGCACGCTCCCCGCGGGGAATTCGATGCCGTCGTAGGAGCGGTCGGGGCGGTCCGGGTTCGCCGGGGGGTTGGGTATCGCGGGATCGTTCCAGAATGCGGTGCCGGCGATGCCCTCGCTCATCGCCAGCTGGGCGCGCTTGCCGCCGACGTAGAGCTGCCGGAAGTAGTCGGCGTAGCCGGCGGACTCGGGTACGTCGGCGACGTAGTAGGGGGCGCTGCCGGCCCGCGTCCAGCCGGTGACGGCCTTGCCGCCGTCCATGATGGGGGCCTCGCCAGGATAGGCCCGGTAGACGACTCTGAACCCGTTCGAACCGGAGTCCGCGTCGGTCAGGTCGAACGGCGCGGTGCGGACGTGCCGCCCGCCGCGCAGGTAGACGACGACGTCACCGGTCATGTTGTCGTTCAGGTTGTTCTGTCGGATGTGGTTCCGTGCCTTCTCCAGGGTGGCCCATGGAGCGGCGGCGGTGCCGGAGTTGCTGTCGCTCCCCGTCGGCGACACGTAGAACGAGTGCTGGACGGCCGCCCGTGCTCCGTCGACCGGCACGAAGCCGGCCAGGGCGACCGCCAGCGCCACGAGGATCGCCAGGATTCCGGTTCTTCGGGTGCTGATCGTGGGTCTCATCTTTCCCTCTCGGCTTGCGGGAAATCGACGCCTCGAGACGTGTCCGCCGGGTCTCGAGCCGACTCGCTCCTGAATCTCGATGAAGCTGGTTCATTGAGACAAGTCTCCGAGGAATTTCGTCGATGAAGCATGGTCAATATGGTTCATCGCCGAGTCTAGCAGCGCAATAATACATGTCAATAGTTCAATAGGACGCATCGCCTGGCGATTCGCACCGAGCCGACCTGATCCGGGCGGCGTAGATGAAGCAGCGTCATTCCGCGACCGGTGTTCAGAGGGTTGGACGCAGCACATGAAGCATGCTTATATGTAACGACCACTGAGAGGCAGTTGATGACTGAAACCGTCGGGCCCACAGCCGAGTCGGCACGCGTGTACCGGCCGGGGTACTCAAGGGCCGCCGAGCAGATCATGCGATACATCGACGAGCAAGGGTTCGGGCCGGGTAACCGCCTGCCCACCGAGGCGCGGTTCGCGGAGCTGCTCGGCATCAGCCGGACCATCGCTCGGGACGCACTCAAAACGCTGGCGGCCACGGGCCGGATCACCGTCCAGCGCGGCCGCGGGATCTTCGTCGCCGATCCTTCCGACCTCGGCGAGCAGGTCACGACCGCGTTCATTCCGATGAGCGTCGACCACGTGATGATGCTGTTCGAGTTCCGCGGCGTTCAGGAGCGGGCAGCTGCGGAGCTCGCCGCGGAGCGCGCGACGCCGGCGGAGTTGGTGGCCATCGACAACGCGCTCGCCGACTACACCACCGCAGCCGAGAACGGTGATATCGCGGCGGCGGCGAACGCCGACGAAGCCTTCCATCGCGCTGTGGCGGCCGCCTCGCACAATCACCTCCTCGCCGAGTCCATCGCGTCCGCGCAATCACTGCAGCATCGTGTCGTCGTCGCCGCGTTCGACGGCTTCAGCGGCGGACCGCTGATGGTCGCTCGCGACGAGCACGCCGCCATCCTCGATGCGATCCGCAGGGGTGACGCCGAGGCGGCCGGCCGGGCGGCGGATGCGCATCTGGAACGAACCCGGCTCGGATATCAGGCGGAGATCGGACGTCGTGTATTCCGGAGCCCTTCGCACTGATCCGCCCCGGCTCGGCCGAGAGTGAGGTCGCCCGCCGCGTCGACGTCCGTGGAGTCGATGCGACCTCAAGCGCTCGAAGGCAATGCGGCGTCCGTCAATTCGCTTCGCACCGAATTGGCGAGTTCGGGCGCCGCGTCGGCGTCTGCGTCGGCGATCCCGACGCCGTAGCGGAAGCGGATCGTCTGGCCATCGGCGACGGTCAGCTCCTCAGAGAAGAACGGCGCGGGGTTCAGACAGGCGAACTCCTCTGAACGGGCGAACCACTGCGGCGGATGGCACGGGTTTCCGGCGTCGTCGACCATGACCACCAATGAGGCGGCGTCGTCGTGGTCATGGCGTCCGGCGAAGCCCATCCATTCGTGGCGTCCTCCGCGCATCTCGTTGCCGGATCCCGAGCCGTTCGTCGTCACCAGGCGGCCGTCGGTGAACGATCGGGGCCCCCGCCAGAACAAGCCGCCGTAGCCGGCGTTCTCGCGGCCCTTGGTGGTGGGCGACCCGATCGCGATGTCGTGTCCGGAAACGTTGTGAAGCGTCGTCTCGAACGTCAGCATCCACGCTTCGGGGGACAGGACTCGCGCGGTGATGGCGCGGTGCTCGGTGAAGCACTTCGTTCCGGACTCGGTGATCCAGTCCAGGTCGTGGGCGATGGCCGCGACGCGGTCGCTGGTCTCCAGCCGGGTGAACTCACGGTGGTGCTGGGTGCCGTTGTTGTCGAGCTGCACATAGGACTTGCCGTGGACGTAAGTCGGGCCGCCCCAGAAGTTCTCCTCCCCCACGTGCGGGAGCGACAGGGCGATGCCCTTGTGCCACACATGGTCCCAGGGCCGGAAGAGGCTGACCACGCGACGGCGCGCGTGCGGATCGGGTGCAGGTAGGGCTTGGGCGACTCCAACTGGGGAGAATCGGGCCCGTAGACGTACTCGAAGAGGTCCACTCGGCCGTCGCCGACGGTGAGGGACGTACCCAGGTGGTGGCGAATGTCGATTCCGGTCATGCTGATCGCTCCTTGATCGGGTTCCACGGGACGGCGCCGCCGTCCATACTGCGGGTGAACGGGTCTTCGGGTCCGAGCTCCCCGGCGGCCACCGGGCGGCCGCGGAACGCCGAGGCGTAGGTCGCGGCGGCGAGCTCCAGGGTCCGGCGGGCCTCGGCGAGGGACACACCCGGTGGCTCGCCCGCGGCGAGCGCGTCGAGGATCGCCTCGATCTGCAGGGCGTGGCCGCCCTTGCGGTCGGGTCCGGCCTCGGCCGTCCACAGTTGGGCAAGGTGCTCCTGCCCGGGTGCGGGGGTGAAGCGCCAGTCGGCTGCGGTGTAGCCGTAGAGGTGCTCGACCTCGGCCGTGGCGTGCTCGAAGTCGAACCGGAGCCGGGAGGTCTCGCGCGGCGAGATCACCGAGTTCACCACGGTGGCGAGGCAGCCGCTGTCGAAGCGGACGAGTGCCGTCGAGACGTCCTCGGTGTCGGTCGGGCGTGCGAGGCGGTCGGCCATGGCGGTGACCTCGGCCCAAGGTCCGAGGATCGACAGGAGCAGGTCGAACTGGTGGATGCCGTGGCCCATGGTCGGGCCGCCGCCCTCGTTCTCCCAGCGCCCGCGCCATGGGGCTTCGAAGTACGAGTCGTCGCGGTACCAGAGCGTCTCGCAGGTCGCCACGAGAGGGCGGCCGAGCTTGCCTGATTCGGCCAGCGCGCGCAGGCGCACGGCCGCGGCTCCGAACCGGTGCTGGAACACCGTCAGCACCGGCACGCCGGTTGTGGCCTGGACGGCCGCGAGCTCGTCCATCTCGGCCAGGCTCAGCGCTGTCGGTTTTTCGACCAGTGCCGGCACGCCTGCGCGCATCGCCGTGATCGCCAGCGGCGCATGGCTTCGCGGCGGCGTGCAGATGTGGACGAGGTCGAGCGCCTCGTTCGCGAACAGGGACTCGGCATCGGTGTACACGGCGGGGATCGCGAACCGCTCGGCGAATGCGGCCGCTCGGGACGAATCGATGTCGGCCACCGCGGCCAGTTCGACGCGGTCGGGCAAGTCTGCCAGGGCGGCCGCGTGGGCGCCGGCAATGCCGCCGGTGCCGATGACGGCGGCCCGGAGGACCGGGTTTCGGGTCATGGAGGTGCCGTTCTTTCTGTTTCTGGTGGTGGTGTGTTCCGGTGGCCGCCGGGGTCGGCGGCCACCGGAGCCGGGGTCACTTGGCGGCGTCGATCTCGCCCTGCAGCTCCTCGACGAAGGACTCCGCCGCCGCGAGCGGTTCGGCCTCGCCGAAGTACACCTGCTGGGCGTTCCGTCGCAGGATCGGCTCGAGCTCGCTGCCGCCCTTGGGGGTGACGACGGCCGGGGGGCCGGGGGTCACCGAGTTCATGTACTCGACCGCGAGCCGGTCGCTCTCGGCGAGGTCGGCGGTGATGTGCTCGAGGGCGGCGGTATTGGAGGGGATGCCGCGCTCGGTGCCGATGATGTCGGCGGCCGCGGTGCTGTTGACAAGGAAGTCGACGAACAGCGCGGCTTCGGCGGGGTGTTCACTCTGCGATGAGACCGACCAGTACATGGACGGTTTGAAGTAGTTCGCGTCGACCTCGCCGCTGCCAGGCATCTTGACCAGCTGCATGTTCGCCCCGCTGGCCTCGCGCATGGCGGTGATCTGGGTGTTGAAGAGGAAGCCCATGGCGATCTTGCCGGTCGACATGCCGTCGCCGCCGATGCCGGCGTTCATGCCCTCGACCATCTGGGCGGCGCTCTCGCACGCGCCGGAGGCGATCATGTCGAGCCAGTATTCCCATTGGGCGGCAAGGGTCTGCGGGTCGAGCACGACCTTCGAGTCCTCGCCGAACAGTTCGCCGCCGTGTAGGCGCGACCAGTAGCGGATGCTTCCGTTGTCCGAACCGGACAGTCCCGAGCCGTTGATCGCGCCGCCGCTAGCCTCGGTCAGCGAGGCCGCGAGCGCGGCGTAGTCGTCCCAGGTCCAGGTATTGCCGTCGGGCAGACTGACGCCGTACTGGTCGAACAGGTCCTGGTTGACCACGCAGGACAGGACGGCGACACCGATGGGCATCGCGTACTGCACGCCGTCGAGCCGGCCCGTCTCCAGGACCGACGGCTCGATGCCGTCAGTCGAGAGGAACTCGCCGGCGGTGCCGAGGTCGAGCAGCGCTCCGCGGGAGCCGTAGGAGGCGAGGTATTGCTCGTCCATCTGCAGGACGTCAGGGGAGTCGTCTGCGGCAGTCGTGGTCGCGAGCGCGTCCCAGTACCCGCTCCAGTCCTTGAACTCGCCCTTGACGGTGATGTTCGCGTGCTCGGCTTCGAACGCGGCGATGGCCTGCTCGGTGAGTTCGGCGCGGGTGTCCGAGCCCCACCAGGTGAGGCGCAATTCGACGGGTTCGTCACTGAGTTCCATCTCCCCGCCGCCGCCCGTGCCGCAGGCGGTCAGCGAGGATCCGGCGGTGAGTGCGGCGGCCGAGGCCCCGGCGCCGCGGAGTATGAGTCGGCGTTGCATGGTGTCGCTCCTTTGCGAAGGGTTGTCGAAGGGTTCGGGTGGATCACTTGCCGCCGGTGGTGGCGATGCCCCGCAGGAGGAACCGCTGGCCGAACAGGAAGAGGAGGAAGACCGGCAGCAGCGAGACCACGCTCATGGCGAGGGTCGCGCCCCAGTTGGTGCCGGCCTGGGTGTCCACGAAGGCGCGCAATGCCAGCGGGACGGTGTACATGTCGGGGTCGGTCAGGTAGATCAGCTGGGAGAAGAAGTCGTTCCAGGTCCAGATGAAGGTGAAGATGGCGGTGGTCGCGAGCGCGGGGACCATGAGCGGCAGGATGATCTGGGCGAAGATCCGCGGGTGGCCGGCGCCGTCGATGCGGGCGGCCTCGTCGAGTTCGCGGGGGATGCCGCGGATGAACTGGACCATGAGGAACACGAAGAACGCGTCGGTGGCGAGGAACTTCGGCAGGATGAGCGGCAGGAAGGTGTTGACCCAGCCGAACTGCGAGAACAGCACGTACTGCGGGACGATGATGACGTGGACCGGCAGCATGATCGTGACCAGCATGATGCCGAACCACAGCCGCTTGCCGGAGAATTCGAGCCGGGCGAACGCGTAGGCGGCCATGGAGCAGGCGACGAGGTTCCCGATGATCGCGCCGGCCACCACGATCGTGGAGTTGATCAGGTAGTGGCTGAACGGATCGGCGAAGGCCCCCCAGCCTTCGGCGTAGTTGCCGGTCTCCAGATCGCGGAGGATCAGGCTCGGGTCGCGGAAGATGACGTCTTCGGGCCGCAGGGAACTGACGATCATCCACAGGATCGGGTAGAGCATCACCAGTGCGCAGAGGATGAGCACCGCGTGCTTGACGATGCAGCGGACGTTTCCGGGGGCGCGGCGGCGCGGCTTCCCGGGGGGAGCGCTGCGGACGAGGGCCGGGGCGAGGGTGTCAGTCATCGTAGAAGACCCAATACTTGGAGGCCCAGAAGTTGATCGCGGTGAAGGCGCCGATGATGAGCAGCAGCAGCCAGGCCAGCGCTGACGCGTAACCCATGTCGAACGCCCCGAATCCCCGCTGGTACAGGTACAGCGAGTAGAAGAGCGTCGAGTCGGCCGGGCCGCCGGTGCCGCTGGAGACGACGAACGCCTGGGTGAACGACTGGAACGCGTGGATGATCTGCAGGACCAGGTTGAAGAAGATGATCGGTGTCAGCAATGGCAGTGTGACGCTGCGGAACTGGCGCGACCTGGAGGCGCCGTCGACAGAGGCCGCTTCGTAGTACATGCGCGGGATCTGCCGCAGCCCGGCCAGGAAGATCACCATCGGTGAACCGAAGGTCCAGACGTTGAGGACGATGAGCGTGCCCAGTGCGGTGCCGGGCTCGGAGATCCAGCCGGGGCCGTCGATGCCGATGAGTGCTAGGCCTTGGTTGAACAGGCCGTCGGCACCGAAGACGGTGCGCCAAAGGACGGCGATGGCGACGCTGCCTCCGATGAGCGAGGGCAGGTAGAACGCCGAGCGGTAGAACGCCAAGCCCCGCAGACCGCGGTCCAGCAGCAGCGCCAGCCCAAGCGCCAGCGCCAGCTGGAGCGGGACCGAGACCAGCACGTACGTGAACGTGACCTTGAGCGACTGGTGCAGCCGCTCGTCGCCGAGCACCCGGGTGAAGTTGTCGAGACCGCTGAACCTTGCCGGCTGCAGCAGGTTGTAGTCGGTGAAGCTCAGGAAGAGCGAGGCGGCCATCGGCCCGAGCGTGATGACGAAGAGCCCCAGGAACCACGGCAGCAGGAAGAGGAACGCCGCCTTGTTCTCGGGCTTGCCTGTGACACCGCGCCCCCGCAGGGCGCGCAGTTCCGTTGTCGCGCTCATGGATCGTCCCGCCTGCGGCTCGCCGCGGCCCGGCCGGGGGCGGCTAGGGGATCTGGCATTGACGCTCCTTTGCATCGAACCTCAGAGTGACCGGTCACTATTTCGTGATGGGCTTCAACATAGTGACCGGTCACTATTGTGTCAAGATATTCATCTGAGTCAGTGGAAGGAATCTGTCGATGACCGAACGCCCTGAGGACCCCCGGCGACCGACGATCAGGGAAGTGGCCCGGCTGGCGGACGTCTCGCATCAGACCGTGTCCCGGTACCTGCGATCAAGGGAGGGCCTGAAACCGCAGACCCTCGCCCGCATTGACGCGGCCGTCAGCGAACTGGACTACCGGCCGAACCTGGTCGCGAGGTACCTGAACACGCGGCGCACCGGCCGTCTCGCGATCGTGATGCCCGAGCTGGTCGCGAGCAACCCCACGCGCATCCTCTCCGGGGCGACCGAGGCCGCGCACGAGGCCGGATACTCGCTGGAGTTGGTCAGCTTCGGAGGCGGCATCGACGCCCGGACCGAGCGGCTCTTGGAGCTCGCCGACTCCGGCCAGGTCGAGGGCATTCTGACACTGGCCCCCATCGCGCCGTCGGCGCAGGGTCGGCTCGGGAACGGCGCGGCCATCGTCGTCTCGGCCGACTTCGACGACGAGATGCGCAGCGTCGGCGAACTGATCGACGCCGCACCGGTGCGCGACATGATCGAACGTCTCTCGGGTCTGGGTCACCGGCGCTTCTACCATGTCGCCGGGGATCTGAAATACGCGTCGGCACGAGCCAGAAAGGACGCCTACCTGGAAGCCGTCGACCGCTTGGGAGTCGAGTCGGCCGGCGTATTCGAGGGCGACTGGACGGCCCGGTCCGGATTCGACGCCATGCGGGCGCTGCCGCACGGGGCCCTGCCCACGGCCGTCATCGCCGGCAACGACATGGTCGCCGTCGGAGTGATGCGCTGGGCGAGTGAACACGGGCTGGAGATCCCGCGGGACCTCAGCGTCACCGGCTGGGACGACACCGAGTTCGGACGGTTCCTCACGCCCGCACTCACTTCGGTCGAACTCGACCTCGAAGGCGTCGGACGCAATGGCATGGTCCGGCTTGTCAAGGCCGTCACCGGACGAGACCTGGCACCATCGCCCGGACCGGTCAGCCGTCTGCTCTGGAGGGAGTCGACCGCTCGGCGGGACCAGACTCCCCGGCGGCTCGGATGATCCGCTGCAGCGGCGTTGTCGACGGTGGGACCGTCTCGCCGTGCATTGCCGCTACCAGCGAACGCCTGCACCTCCAACCGACCCCAAGCACGCTTCGGTGCGGCCCTTGCGAATACGTCATTCCGGCAGCGCGCACGTCAAATGCGGGCGGCCGGTGAGCGGATGCGGCGCGATCGCCGAGTGCAGGCCAAAGGCCGCCCGCACGGTCCCGGGCGACAGCGCCTGCTCGGGCTCGCCCGAGGCCAGCACTCGTCCCTCATGGAGGACGGTGACCTGATCGGCGTGCGTCAGTGCGTGGTCGAGATCGTGCAGCACGATGATCCGCGTCGTTTCAAGGGAGCGGACGATGGCGAGCAGTTCGAGCTGCGCACCCGGGTCGAGGTGATTGGTCGGTTCGTCGAGGAGAAGCACCGGTGCGCCCTGCGCGAGGGCGCGCGCCAGGAGGACGCGCTGGCGCTCACCTCCGGAGAGCGAGTCGAAGCGCCGGTGCAGGAGGTGTGCGGCTCCGCACCGTTTCATGGCCGAGCCGATCGCGTCGACGTCGGCGGCCGTCTCCCGTTCGTACCAGCGGTGCTGTCGGGCTGTGGCGACCACGTCGGCGACGCGCAGGCCGCCGGCGGCCGGCTGCTGCTGCGGCACGACGCCGCGCAGGGCGGCGACGCGCCTCGGTGAGGCAGCGAGCACGTCCGTGTCACCGATATGGACCGTGCCGCGGTCGGGGCGCAGCCCGCCGTAGATCACGCGCAGCAGCGTCGACTTCCCCGAGCCGTTCGGGCCGACGATCGCCGTCATCGACCCGTCCGGCACGTCCAGGTCGACCTCGCGCAGCACCTCGGTGCGGCCGAAGGCGACGGTGACGTCGCGGATGACGACCCTCACATCGCCTCCTTGTCGCGGGCGCGCATGAGCCACAGGAAGAACGGCCCGCCGATGAGCGCGGTGAAGATCGTGACCGGGTACTCGTTCGGGCTGCCGACGGTGCGCGCGATGAGATCGACCCCGACCAGCATGACGGCACCGCCGAGCGCGGACGCGGGCAGGAGGATCCGGTGGTCGGCGCCCACCGCCAAGCGCATGATGTGCGGAACGATGAGCCCGATGAAGCCGATCCCCCCGGCGACGCTGACGGCGACCGCGGTCAGCACCGCTGAGGCGGCGAGCAGCCCGAGCCGCATGCGTTTGAGGTCCACGCCCACGGCGATCGCATCGTCGTCCCCGAGCGCGAGCGCATTGAGCGGGTGCCCCTGCGCGAGCAGCCACGCGCCGACCGCGATGAGTGTGACGACCGGAATCGGCAGGGCCTCCCAGCGGGCGCCGGCGAGGCTCCCCATGGTCCAGAACATGATGCCGCGCAGCTCCGCCGGTTCGGCCAGCAACTGGAGGAAACTGGTGGCGGCCATCGCGACGTATCCGAGCGCGACGCCGGCGAGCACGAGGCGCGCATCCGTGAACGAGCCCGCGCGCTGCGCGAAAGCGTAGACCACGGCCAGAACGACGGCGGCGGCGAGGAAGGCCGCGCCCGGAACGGACAGGCCCCCAAGGGATGCCGCGCCCAACGTCATCACAGCCACCGCGCCGAGCGACGCGCCCGAGGAGACGCCGAGGACGTACGGGTCGGCGAGCGGGTTGCGGACGAGCGCTTGGAGGGCCGCCCCGGCGAGCGACAGCGTCGCGCCGACGACGACGGCCATCGCCACCCGTGGCAGGCGCAGTGTCCAGACGATGGTGGATTCCAGCGTCGTCGCATCGCTGCCGAGGCCCGCCTTGGCGGCGAGCACGGCCCAGATCCGGTCGGGTGCAACCGGGACGGACCCGACGGCGACGCCGAGCACGGCCAGAACGAGCAGGGCCGCCCCGAGCGCGGTGAGCGCCGCGACGCGACGGCGTCGGTCGCCGCGCCGCAGGCGCGCCAGGCTCTCAGAGGCGGTCAGGGTGTGCACTCTGGGCGATCTTCTCGATGGCCAGGGCGTTCAGCGGTCCCAGATAGACCCCATCGGACACGGTCACGTAACTGCCGGTCCGACTCGCCGCCCAGTCCGGGTAGGCCTCGAACAGTGCCTGCGCTTCGGCGTCCAGATCCTCGCCCGGCGTGAACCCGCCGACGACCAGCAGGTCGACGTCGGCGGCGGCCAGCTGCTCCTGGCTCAGCGAGGCGGTGACGTCGGCGTCGTCGGCGAACGAGTTGAGGGTGCCGGCGCGGTGGAGCACGTCGTCGAAGATGCCGCCGGCCATAACAGCGGGCAGACCGTTGGCGTTCATCATGGACATGCCGGGGTAGACGATGAGCGCGGTGGGCCGTTCGGTGCCTTCGACCGCCGCTTCGACCGCGTCGATGCGGGCGGTCATGTCGGCCACGACCTCCTCGGCCTTGTCCTGGACGTCGAAGACCCTGCCGAGCACTCGCAGGAGGGCGTAGGAGTCTTCGACGCTCGCGTTCGCGAACGCCTCCTGCTGCTCGGCGGTGGCGTCGGTCGCCCCGAGCGCGCAGTTGGCGGGGGTGATGAGGGAGTTCGCGCCGATCGCGGCGAGCTCGTCGCGGGGGGCGAAGCCGTAGGCGGGGTCGAATCCGCCGGCGGCGGTGGAGATGACGAGGTCGGGTTCGAGCGCGAGCAGCTGCTCGGCGGGGACGTCGAAGTTCTCGTTGAGGGTGAGGCCGCCGTCGGGCAGCGCGGCGATCCGCTCGACCATCGCGGGGTCCTCGGAGATCCCGTACGACTGGGCGTTGGCGAGGATCGCGTCCTCCACGCCGAGCACGAGGAACGACTCGACCTCGCCGACCGAGGCGCCGTTCATGATCACCACGTTCTCCGGCGGCGCCTCGAAGGTCACTTCGCGGCCGCAGTTGTCGATCGTGAGCGGGTACTCGGTGGCGCCGCCTCCGACTCCGGTGCCGTCGTCGGCTGCGCTGGTCGAGGCGTCCGTTTCGGAGCAGGCGGCCACGGCGGCGAGCGCCGCCGCGGTGCAAAGGGCCGCGAGGAAGCAGCTTGTGGGGGCATGCGGCATGGAGGATCTTCCTATCGGTGTCATTATTCTACAGTTTGTAGAATAACAATCTCGCGGGCCGCCTGAACCGACGGGCCACACCTCAGCTTCCGGCCCGGTACTCGATGCTTCGCCGTCCACTGGCGGAGAATCGGCGCAGCCGCAGGCTGTTGTGGACCACGAACATCGACGACAGCGACATCGCGGCGGCGGCGATGAGCGGGTTGAGCAGGCCGAGCGCGGCGATGGGGATGGCGGCGACGTTGTATCCGAAGGCCCACACCAGGTTTCCCTTGATGATGCGGAGGATCCGACGGGAGAGCCGGATGGCGTCGGGCACCGCGGACAGGTCGTCGCGGACCAGGATGATGTCGGCGGACTGGAGCGCGATGTCGGTGCCCGAGGAGAGCGCCAGCCCGAGGTCGGCTTGGGCCAGCGCCGCCGCGTCGTTGACGCCGTCGCCGACCATGGCGACCTTGCATCCCTCTTCCTGAAGCGTCGCAACGGCAGCGGCCTTGTCAGCGGGCAGGATCCCCGCGAGGACCTCGGCGATGTCGAGACGGTCGGCGACCGCGCGGCCCGCGGCGGGGCCGTCGCCGGTGAGCAGTATCGTGCGCAGCCCGAGCGCCTGCAATTGCGCCACAGCCTCGGCGGCGGAGTCCTTGATGGAGTCGGCCAGCCCGAACACGGCTTCGAGCCGACCAGCCACGGCGACCATCATGAGCGTTTCGCCGTCCGATCCGACGCGGTCGGCGGCCTTCCGGGCGGCAGTGGTGATCTCGACGCCTCGGTCATGCAAAAGAGACTCGTTGCCGACGAGGACCTCACGGCCGTCCACGACGCCGTGGGCCCCGAGGCCCGGCATCAGCGCGAAATCCTCGACCTCGCCGATCGCCAGGCCGGACGCTGCCGCACGCTCGACCACGGCTCGGGCGACCGCGTGCGAAGCGGGCCGCTCGACCGCCGCCGCGAACGCGAGCACCCTTGGCTCGCTGAGGGATCCGACCATCGCGACGGTGCGGACGGTCATCCGGCCGTCGGTCAGCGTGCCGGTCTTGTCGAGCACGACCGTGTCGATGTGGCCCGAGGCCTCCAATGCGTCCTGGCCCTTCATGAGGATGCCGAGCTGGGCGCCGCGGCCGATGCCGACCATGAGGGCGGTGGGCGTGGCGAGGCCGAGCGCGCACGGGCATGCGATGATGAGCACCGCGATCGCTGCGCTCACTGCCTCACCGCCGACACCGCCGGCGAAGACCCACGCGAGTCCGGTCACGAGGGCGATCGCGATGACCGCGGGCACGAACACCGCCACCACGCGGTCGGCAAGGCGCTGCACGCGGGCCTTGCGCTCCTGCGCCCGCTCGGCGATCGCGGCCATCCGCGACAGCTGCGTGGCCGCTCTCGTGGCACCGACCTCGACGGTGATCATGCCGTCGGTGCTGACGGTCGCCCCGATCACCGCGTCCCCAATGGAGGCTTCGCGCGGGACCGGTTCGCCTGTCATGGCGCTCGTGTCGATCGCGGACCGGCCCGCGACCACCCTGCCGTCGGTGGGGATCGCCTCACCGGCGAACACCTGGACGCGGTCCCCGATCTGCAGCTCGGCGGTCGGCACGATCAGCTCCTCGCCGTCGCGCAGCAGCCGTGCCGTGGGACTTTCGAGGGCCCGCAGCGCTTCCAGTACGTCGGCGGCGCGGCGCCGGGCCTTCGCCTCGAAGTAGCGGCCGGCGAGCTGGAACGTGGTCATTCCGGCGGCCACGTCGAGGTAGATCGCGTGCGCGCCACCGGGTGCCACGCCGAACCCGAGCCATCGCCCGCCGTCGTAGCCGCCCCAGAGGATCGAGGCCACCGCCCAGCCGAACGCGACGGCGATGCCGAGCGAGACGAGGGTGTCCATGGTGACCGCGCCGTGGCGCAGGTTGTTCCACGTCGCCCGGTGGAAGGGTGCGGCGGCCCAGGTCACGATCGGCACCGCCAGGAGTACGCACGCCCACTCCCAGCCTGGGAAGCGCAGGCCGGGGACTAGGGCGAGGACGATCGTGGCGTCCATGAGCGGCACGGTCAGGAGCGCCGCTACCGTCAATCGCCGCCGCAGTGAGCTGATTCGGTCGAAGGCCACGGTGCGGGAACGCCCCTGGTCTGCGCCGACGGGCTGCGCGCGGTATCCGGCGCGTTCGACGGCGGCGACGGCCTGCGTTGCGTCCGCGACGCCCGTGATCGTGGCGCGCTCGGCGGCGAAGTTCACCGTCGCCGTGACACCGGGGAGGCGGTTGAGCGCCTTCTCCACTCGGCCCGCGCAGGCCGCGCAGGTCATGCCTTCGATGTCGAGGTCGAATGAAGTCGCCGTCCGCTCGGGGGCGGTTTCTGTGACGGTCATCTGGATCGCGTCTCCTGCGGGCCCGGCGCGCCGGGACGCTCGGAGAGCGCCTTCAACATGCGGTTGTACGCTTCGAACTCGTCGTCCAGGCCGGTGTCGTAGTGCCGGTCCTTGCGAAGCGCCTCCCGCTCGTCGCTGCGGGCCCATTGCAGCGACAGCGCGATGATGAGGATGAGCAGTGGGATCTCGGCCCCTGCCCAGGCGATGCCGCCGCCGGCGCGCTGGGAGGCGGGCAGGTCGGTCGCCCAGGGCTGGTCGAGGTAGCGGTAGAAGGTCTCGGCGATGACAGTGGACATCGACATCAGGACCACGCCGAAGAACGCGTGGAACGGCATCGAGGCGAACACGAAGCCGAGGCGGCCGATGTGCGGCAGCTGGCGCGGCCCGCGGTCGACGCCGACCGCGAGGCTGTAGAACAGGTAGCCGGTGACCAGGAAGTGCACGTTCATGAGCTGGTGCGCCCAGTGGAACCGGATCGCGATCCCGAACAGCTCCGTCAGGTACAGCCCGTAATAGGAGCTGATGAAGAGCACGAACACCAGCACCGGGTGGTACGCCACCGCTCCCGGTCGCCAGCGCATGAGTTCGCCGGTCCACTCGTACACCCCGACGGGTTCGCCGCGGCCCGCGGGCCGGGCCGCTTTGAGCACCAGCGTCACGACCCCGCCGAGCGCCATGAGCATCGGCGCGAGCATGTTCAGTCCCATGTGCATGACCATGTGGATAGCGAAGTCGGCACCGGCGTACTTGCCGACGCCTGAACTCGTGGCGAACACGACCGTGGCCCAGCCGAGCATCCAGGCGATGCCGCGACCGACCGGCCACCGCTCGCCGGATCTGGCGATGCGGATCCATGCGGCGCCGTAGCCGACGATCGCCGCTCCGGCGATGACGGTGAACAGCAGGTTCGGCCGCCAGGCGGTCAGCAGCGTTCCAAGGTCGGGCGCATCGGGCAAGGTGTAGCCCAAGAAGACCTCGATCAGTTCGGTCGGCACGAAGTATTGCGGCGGCGGAATGCGGCCCATCGAGCCGTGGGCGGCGGCGGTGACGGCTCCGGTGAGGGCGATGACCGCGAAGAGCTGGCCGGACCAGGCCTCGGGCCTACGCGACAGGGCCACAACCACTGCGACGGTGACCGCGAGGCTCGCGATCGCAAGGAGGCTCCAGCGCCCGGTCGGATTCGACAATGGAGCTAGGCCCGCCATCCTGAACCGCAGCAGGACGACCGCCGACAGCGCCAGCAGCGGCAGTGCGGCGGCGCCGACCAGAGCGAACCGGCGCACTGCGGGAACCGGCGGCGGCGACCCATTCGCGGCTCGCAGCGCCAGCACGGTCGCCGCGCCGAAGAGCACGGCCTCGGCTACGGCTTGGACCGTCCCGGCGTCGCCGCCGTGATCGTGTCCGGGCCCGACCAGGATGTCGCCCACCACGACCGGAGCGAGGATCGCGAGCACGGCGAGCGCGAGCGGCCCAAGGAGATGCCGCCACAGGAACGCTCGGCGCAGTAGCAGGGCGGCGAGTCCCGCCGCCGCTGTCGAGATCATCCACGCCACCGGGAAGTCGGTGGAAGTCAACAGGAACGACAGCCCTGCGCGATCGCCCAGGGCAGAAAGCGGTTTACCGCCGGCGTCTGCCGCGGAGACCGGCACCATCGCTGCCGCGGAGACGGCCCACGCGACCACGGCCCTCCGGACGATCGACAGGTCGAGTCCATCATGGACGGCCTGAGGCCGGGTGCGTCGAGTCGGCAGCAGGAACATGACGACGCACAGGCCGCCCACGGTCAACCACGAGGCGAGCAACGCCACCGACTGGAGCACGGTGGCGGTGAACGCCGTGAACGACCCCGGGTAGCCGAGGCCGACCTGCGTGAAGCCCGAATCGCCGACGAGGGCCGTCGTCGCCAGTGGCGGTGCCAGCGCAACGGCGGCGACCGCGATGGGCAGCAACGCGATCCGCAATTGCGATCGAGTCGGATTCGAATCCACGGACTGCGCCTCTCGACGGGTGCGGTGAGAACAATCCTTAATCTATCGGATGTAGAACAAAGACAACTTGAGCCCACCTCCGAGTGACTTGGCGAACGGCTAGAACCCATCATCCAGGCCCCCGAATCGACAAGTGAGGCCTTCGGACCTCGAACCGGGTGCACCGATATTCCATTCGAGGTCGAATGACCGGTGGCTAGCGAGCCGCCTCCACATGCCGTGCCGCGTCCTGCCGCTGTTCCAATCGCATGGCACGCAAGAGCATCGACTCGTCGCCCTCGAGCGTCCCCAACGTGCGCAGCGCGCCCGCGACAGCGCCGCCGCACCGCCTCGCGGCCGCATCGTCCGCGACGAGTTCGACGAGCAGGGCGCTCGACCGCATCATCTCGGCGGCCGCACGCACGCGCGGCAGGCAGGCGGCGTTGACTTCGGCCAGGCGCAGTACCAGCCCGTGCCGCAGGTCGACGTGGGCCCGCTCGTGCTCGATGACCGCAGCGAGTTCAGCTCGCGACAGGGCACTCGCCGCCCCCGATGAGACCAGTACGTCCATGTCCAGGCCCTGCAGCGTGCACGCGAACGCCCGCTCGTACCGCAGGAATCCCACCGTGAGGTCACCGAACCGCTCGGTGCGGTAGCGCAGCCGGTGCACCAGTTCCGTCAGTTCGAGCCGGGTCTCCTGTTCCCGCAGCAGGATCGGACGGGCCCGCTCCGTAACGACGAACAGCGCCGCGCCGAGCGGACCGAAGCCGAGCCAGCACAGGGCGATGACCCCCAACAGTCCGAGCACCGAATCGGAGTCCCGGTGGGCGTCGAGGACCTGATCGAGCGCCGCGGCCACCGCTGCCGCCAGGCTCCCCGTCGCTGCGAACAGGCCGCTGAAGAACATCGCGAACCAAGCCGTCAGTGCCAGGCCCGGACGGTGCACGCGCCATCGGCCGCGACCGACCAGCAGCGGAGCGGCCGCCAAAGTCGCCAATGCGTAGGCGACGAGCGTCAGCGCCAAGGCGATCATCCGTTGCGGTCGGCCTTCGGAGCCTTGGGTATCAACGCGTCACGCAGCACCTCGATGTCCCCCGGATCGAGGCTGCCGGCGAACTTGAGCAGGGAGGCCCGGCGGTCGCTGGACTCGGTAAGCCGGTCGAGCATCGCCTTGCCCGTGTGCTCCGGGTCGGTCCTGGTGGCTCTGAACCGCATGTTCCGGGCCGCGGCGCCGACCTTCTCGACATCGCCCTTGAGACGCAGCCGATCGAGCGTGGTCAGCAGCGTCGTATAGGCCGGCTTGTCGCCCGGGAAGACCTCGAGGATCTCCTTGCCGCTGAGCGGCAGGTCATTCGCGCGCAGAATCGCGAGGATCTCGCGCTCGAGCTCTCCTTGCGCCCTGCTGCGTTTGCCGGCCATGAACCCTCCCTACGTTCGACAAGTGAGGTTACCCGTGCCGCACGGTCCGATCGAGGACAGCGGTGTCGGATCCGGATCGCCGCTTGCCGCGGGAGCCATGCGAGAATCACTCGGTGCATATCGGTCAACCGCTGATCCGAGGGCTTCGCGCCCTGGTGTTCGCGGTGGCCTGCGTGACCGTCACGGCCGCCTTGCACTTCATCGCCAGCGGGTCGCTAATCTGCTTCGAGACCTTCGCCATCGCCGTCGCGGTGCTGACGCCGCTTGCGTACTGCCTCGGCGGCAGACAGCGCGGCATGGGTGTGCTCACGGCCGCGAGCGCGTTCGCACAATCGGGTCTGCACCTGTGGTTCACCGCCTCCCCCGAACACGCGCATCACGTGCTGCCCGGCCCGGGAATGTTCCTTGCGCACGCGCTCGCGATGTGCGTCACGGCCCTGTGGCTGGCCCGCGGCGACGCCGCGCTGGCGGCATTCCTCGACCTGCTCATCCTCGCTTTCGGACCGGGCCTGTGGCTGCGTCTGCTCAAGGCCGAGGGTCCGGTCCTGCCACCGCGCCGGCTTACGCACGTTCTTGAAGGCGTGCGCCCGCATCTGACGCTCCTCGCCGCAGCCGTACCGCGACGCGGCCCGCCGACAGCGGTCTTCTCCCAGTAACCCGTTCACCGACGGAGGCACTCGCCCCGTCGAGTTTCCGCGCTGCGGATGAACGGTGACGTCCTCGCCCGTCCCTCGGTCGTGTCGCGCGCTACGCGCTGACTCTGCCCGGGAGCGACGACGTTTCAGTGCTGCCTGCGGTCCGGTTCGCTCCAGCGACGCGGCTGCCTCGGCGGTCCCATGAACCTGCTCGAGGAAAAGATCCAATGAGAACCTTTACGCTGCTCGCCTCCTTGATGGCGATGCCGCTCACCCTGTCCGCATGTTCGGGCGAAGAAGGAACCGACCCGCCGAGGGTGGTCGTCACGACCGCCTGGGAAGGGATGTACGCGGCTGCCGCAGGCGCCGTCGATATCACCGTGATCGTCCCGCCCGGAACACCGAACCCACCCGTCTTTGAACCCTCACCCGAGCAGCTGGCGACCGCGACTGGAGCCGACTTCCTGCTCTACAGCCAGGCCGAGCGGTTTGCGCAGCAAGCCCGCGACGCCGCCGGCAGCGAGGCCGACGCGATCACGATCAAGACCGACAACACTGCTGCGAACGTGATCGCCGAAGTCACACGGCTCGGTGCGCTCTTCGGCACCACCGATACCGCGCTCGCCTGGGTCGAGGAGTTCGAGGCGGCCGTCGCCGGATTCCAATCAGAAATCGACTCGCAGATCGGCGCCGACGAGCCTGTCGTCGTGGCCCAGTTCCACACCACCTGGCTCGCCTCCATGATCTCCAGCAGGATCGCGACCTTCGGACCCGAGACACCGACCGAGAGGACACTCGGGCTGCTCGCAGCGCTCGAACCGTCGATCGTGCTCAACGAATCCGGCACGACCACGGCACCGGTGCTCCCCGACTCGTCGGCACCACAAGTCGCCGTCCTCAACCATCCCGACGAAGGGCTCGATCTCATCGCGCTGTACCGGCAGAACATCGACTTCGTGCTGGGCGCATTGCGCGGCCCGGCGTCGGCCGATATTGATGGCGCCCAAGGCGACAGCCGCTGACAGGTCGGTTCTCCAGGCATCGATCACGACAAGTCTCGAACTCTTCCCTCGGCACGAATGCGGTCAGCCGCATTGAAAGGAACAACTCAGCAATGGCACCTTCATCACGAAAGCACGCCGCCGCAGCACTCCGCGAACAGCAGGAAGCCCAGGCGCGCCGCAAGCGCATCGTCTTCGGCACCGCGATCGGCGCGTCCGTCCTCCTCATCGGCGGCCTGCTCGGCCTCGGCATCTGGATGAACCGCGAAGTCGACTACGAGGTCAACGAACCGGCCGCCGCGACCACCGACACCTACGCCGTCACGATCGGCGACGGACCGGTCCAGATCGACCTCTACATCGACTACATGTGCCCGGCCTGCAAGCAGTTCGAGGACACCTACGCCGCCGATCTGCAGCGCTGGGTCGACGAGGGATCAGTGACGATCAACTACCACCCCATCGCCATCCTCAACCGCATGAGCCAGGGGACCGAGTACTCGACCCGGGCGGGCGCCGCAGCGGTCTGCGCCGCTGACACCGGCCCGCAGGCATATCTCGACTACACGCTGGCGCTGTACGCCGCCCAGCCCGCCGAGAACACCCGGGGGCTCGACGACGACGAACTGAAGCGCATCGGGACCGAGACCGGGCTCGATGCCGAGTGGGAGGCGTGCGTCGACGACGAGACCTACCGCGGCTGGATCGATGAGGGCACCACCTCGGCGTCCACAGAGCAGGGCGTGACCGGCACCCCGACGGCGATGGTCGGCGGCCAACTCGTCGACTCCGCGACCTTCGCCGAATCGGTGGAGGCGGCGATCACCGGAGCGAGCTTATTCGCGATCCATTAGAGAGCAAATCGATGCCAACGGAGGCAACAGAAGTCAGCAGCTGACCCACTAGATGCGCGATGCCCGTACGGACTCGAGAAGACCGGCGCGCGGCGGTATCCGGCGTGCCCGCTGTCAGCCGATTCGTCAAGATATTGGCTACTTGTCGGTAATAAAGCGATTTAGCGTGATCTGCATCATTTCAAATTGACATTCACTCTCGTCTCAGTTGAAGCTTCTAGTACTTCCGTTGGACTGATTTCAAGACGCCCGCAACCGATCGTCGCGGGCCGGGCGCGGCCGTGGTTGGGTCGGCCGCGCCCCCACTCCGTATCACGAGTCCCCCTTCCTTCCCCTGATTCCGCCGTCGCGGGCACGCCTGTTCACGAGAACAGGCACCGGCGCGGCGAACCCTCACCTCTGCTCGAAAGGAAATCCCCAGTGATACTCAAGCGATCTTGGCGGGCCGCCGGTCGTCGACGACGCCTCATAGCAGCGTTCGGCGTTACGGCCGTGGCCGCCACAAGCCTCACCGTCTTCGCCTATACCGCCACCGCAGACCCGGCGCTCTCCACCTCCCCGACCTCCTTCAAGGACGGTCGCTACATCGTCCAGTTCGTCGACGAGCCGGTCGCCGTGTACGACGGCGGCGTGGCCGGGCTCGAGGCCACCACTCCGGACGACGGCGAACGCATCGCCTTCGATTCGGATGCGGTGCAGGACTATCGCGCGCATCTCGAGGACGCCCGCGACGAGATCCTCGCCGACGTGCCCGGCGTCGAACCGGCAGTCGAGTACGACACGGCCTTCAACGGCTTCGCCGCTGAGCTGACCGCCGAGGAGGCAGCCGAACTCGCGGGCGACGAGCGGGTCGCCGCGATCGTCCCCGACGGGCTCTCGAAGCCCCAGTTGGACACCTCGAGCGAGTTCCTCGGACTGTCCGGTGAGGACGGCTCCTGGGAGAGCGAGTTCGGCGGCGGCGAGCGCGCCGGGGAAGGCGTCGTCATCGGCATCGTCGACGGCGGCTTCACCCCCGAGAACCCGATGTTCGCGCCGCTGCCCGAGCCGCGCCCCGACCAGGACGTCATCGACGCCAAGTGGAAGGGCGAATGCGAGGAGGGCGAGGACACGCCTGAGAACAACGTCGTCTGCAGCAACAAGGTGATCGGCGCCCGCTGGTTCGACTCCCAGGGCCACAGCGACGTCGCCGGCTACAAGTCGCCGCGCGAGGAGTACAACCACGGCACCCACGTGGCCACCACGGCCGCCGGGAACCTCGACACCGAGGCCGTCATCGAAGGCGCCCCCGTCGGCCTGGCCTCGGGCATGGCCCCCGCGGCGCGGCTCGCGATCTACAAGGTCTGCTGGATCGCCATCGACGGCTTCTGCCCGAACTCCGACATCGTGGCCGCGATCGACGCGGCCGTGAGCGACGGGGTGGACGTCATCAACATGTCGCTCGGCGACGCGGGGGACACCATCGTCGACCCGATCTCGATGGCGTCCTTCGCCGCCGCCGAAGCGGGCGTCTTCATCGCCAATTCGGCGGGCAACTCCGGCGAGGCCGGCGCGAGCACCGTCGGGCACAACTCGCCGTGGGTCACATCCGTCGCCGCCGGCTCCCACTCCCGCACCTTCGCGGCGGAGCTGACCCTCGGCGACGGCCAGACATTCCCCTACGCCGCCAGTGCCCCGAGGTTCACCGAGACCGAGGCGGATCTGGTGCTGGCCCAAGAGATCGCCGTCGAGGGAGCGGATCCGGTCGAGGCGCGGTTGTGCGCGCCGGGCACATTGGACGCGGCCAAGGTCGCCGGCCGGGCGGTCGCCTGCGCCCGCGGCACGTACCTCTTCGTCGAGAAGGCTGAGGTCGTGGCCGACGCGGGAGGCGCGTTCGCCCTGGTCTACACCGACGATGCCGCCCAGGTCGACGACCTCGAGACCGGCTGGGACACCCCGCTGTGGACGGTGCGCACGACGCTGGCCGCCGGCGACGCCATCGAGGCCTACGCCGCAGGCAATGACGCCGCGACCATGACCGCCCACGCTTTCGAGGCGGTCACCCAGACCGCGCCGGTCTCGGCCGACTTTTCATCCCAGGGCCCGGCCATCGTCGGCGGCGGCGACCTGCTCAAGCCCGACATCACCGCGCCCGGCGACGAGATCCTCGCCGGGTACCTGCCCACCTCGACCCCGGACGGCGGCAACTTCGGCATCATGGGCGGCACCTCCATGGCCAGCCCCCACATCGCCGGCCTGGCGGCGCTCATCAAGAGCGCCAACCCCGACTGGTCCCCGATGGCGATCAAGTCGGCGATCATGACCACCGCGTACCAGACGGACACCGAGGGCGAACCGATCGGGCGCGAGGGCACCGATGCCGCGGCCACTCCGTTCCAGATCGGTGCGGGACACGTCGACGGCCAGTCCATGTTCGACCCCGGCCTGGTCTACGACTCCGACGCGACCGACTGGATCCTCTACGGCTGCGCCATCGGCCAGTTCCAGGAGGTGGCCCCCGCCGACACCTGCGAGAGTGCCGAAGCCGAGCACGGCGCGGTCGACCCGAGCGATCTGAACTACCCGTCGATCGCCGTCGGCGACCTGACCGGGGAACAGAAGATCGCCCGCACGGTCACCAACGTCGACGACGCGATCGGGGTCTACTACCCGACCGTCGAAGTCCCGCCGGGCTTTAAGGTCAAAGTGGACAGCAAACTTCTAGTGGTGCCGCCGGGCGCGACCGCGACGTACTCGGTCACCGTCACCCGGACCGACGCCGCCACCGCCGAATGGTCGTTCGGAGCGCTGACGTGGAGCGACTTGCAGGGGCATGAGGTCCGCAGCCCGATCACCGTGCGCGCGGTGGACATCGCCGTCCCGAGCGAGATCACCGGTGAAGGCGCTGACGGCTCGGCCGAGCTCGACGTGAAGGCCGGCATCGACGGCACGATCGACCTCGCCCCCTCCGGCCTGGTCGCCTCGGAGACCCGAACGCTCGCCCTGTCCAATCCGGACCGCTCGGCGTTCCCGATGGACGAACCGGTCGAGCGCGACCAGACCGAGTCGTTCGAACTCACCGTCCCGGACGACGCCGCGATGGGGAGCGTCGCGACGTTCGACGCCGACCAAGGGTCGGAGGTCGATCTCGACCTCTATGTCTACGAGAAACTGGACGACGGGTCGCTCGAACTGTTCGGTACTCCGCAACTGTCGGGCTCGGACGAGCACGTCGACTTGGAGGCCGGCCGGACGTACATGATCTTCGTCGACCTGTGGGACGCCCCGACCAGCGCCGTCGAGGCCCTGGTCCACACCTGGGTCGTTCCGGAGTCCGCCGCGGGGAACCTGACCGTGGCACCGGAGTCGCTGGAGGCTGAGGCCGGCGGCCGCCACACCGTCACCGCCATCTGGCAGGGCCTGGACGCGAACCGGCGCTACCTCGGCACGATCGACTACCTCGTGGAAGGAGCGCTCCTCGGGCGCACGATCGTGGCCGTGAACTGACCCCGCACGGCCCTGCCTCCGGTGCGCTTCCGCGGAAGCGCACCGGAGGCAGGGTCGCACTGAAACCGCAGAACGAAGGCGTGGACCGGAGATTCCCCGAGGGAATGTCCGGTCCACGCCTTTGCGCATCGCGCCGATCAGGCCTGGTGCAGCCCGAGGTCGATGAGCCACTGGTGCGTCGTACGCGGGGTGAGGCCTAGGAGCTGCTGCGCGGAGCGCTCGGCGCCGATCGCGTTGTCGGGCAGGGCGACGATCTGCTCGTAGCCGTTCTGGACCACTGCGGCGGCGTCGGCGCCCATGAACGGTACGAGCCGCACGGCGAAGTCGACCGGCGTCTGGGGCTCGTAGACCACGTCGCGGCCGTATGCGGTGGCAAAGGCCTCGGCCAGGTCCTTCCCGGTGACGGCGGGAGACTGGCCGACCTCGACCGTTCCGGTGACGTTGCGCTGCTCAAACAGCGCGACGGCGGCGTCGGCGATGTCCAGGTGCGAGCCCCACGAGGAGGCGAAGTCGGCCGGCAGCGGGTAACGGAGCACGCCGTCGGCGCGAACGCCCTCTTGTACGTGCGGGAGGAGCAGGTTCTCCAGGTAGTAGCGGGGTGCGATCACGGCGTACGACAGACTGCTCTCGGCCAATGCCGCGGCCATCGGGTCGGCATCGGCGGGGAATCCGCTGGTGGAGTAAACGACGCGCTCGGGGCGGGCTTCACGCAGCGCAGTGATGATGTTGCCCGCGTAGGTCTCACGCGTTGCGGCATCGACCACCGGCAGGTGGACGAACACGCCCTCTGCGCCCCGGTAGGCGTCGGTGAGCTGCTGGATCGAGGCCAGGTCTACCGCGAGCGTCCGCGCGCAGACCACCTCCGCGTCCGCGCGGCGGGTGATCGCGGTGATCAGGACCCCCTTCGCGGCGAGGGCGGCGACGACGGGGCTTCCCTGGGCGCCGGTGGCGCCGTGCACTACATAAGTCATGACGCCATTAGTACAATCGATGCACCGGTTACATCAACTGCACTAATGGAGACTGGAGACGATTGTGGCCACCGACACCCCCGTCGAGGACATCGTGACCGCGCTGCCCGAATGCGGGGTCGCGCGCTTCCTCACACTGCTCGAAGGACCGTGGGCCACGCTCATCGTCCGCGAACTCCTGCACGGTCCGCAACGCTTCACCGAACTGCGCGCGGCGCTCCCGCGCATCAGCCCGCACACGCTGACCCGGCGGCTGCGCCAGTTCGAGAACTACGGGATCGTCACGCGCACTTCGTATCCCGAGATCCCCCCGCACGTGGAGTACCGGCTCACCGAGCTTGGCGAGGGACTGCGCACCGTCCTCGACGCCATGGGCACCTGGGCGATGTCGATCCCCGAGCCCGCCCAACCCGACGACACGTCCTGGTACTGCGACAACGGCGGACGCCTGAAACCCACCAAAGACTGACTCCTCTCACTGAGAGGCTCGACCTCGACCTCGACCTCGACCTCGGCATGGCGTCACGACTCGCGCAGCGCCGTTCGCTTCGCGCCCGGTGAGCGTCAGCGTCAGGCCGAGGAGTACTTCGGTCGCCCATGCGACCAGTCGACCCGTCCACTGCGGCATGTCGTCTCACCTGCCGTATTCGAGTTGGCGGTCGAGGTATCGGCCGGTGGTGCTGCGAGGATCGGCGCGGAGGTCGTCAGGGGTGCCGGTGGCGACGATCGTGCCGCCGTCGGCGCCGCCGCCGGGTCCCATGTCGACGACGTAGTCGGCGTTGGCGATGATGTCGAGGTCGTGTTCGATCACGATGACGGTGGCGCCGTTGTCGACCAGGCGCTGGAGGACCCCGAGGAGGGTGCGGACGTCGAGCGGGTGCAGGCCGATCGACGGCTCGTCGAAGACGAACAGGGTCTCCCTCTGGTCGCGGCCGAGTTCGGAGGCGAGCTTGAGGCGCTGGGCCTCGCCGCCGGAGAGCGCGGGCGTCGCCTCACCGAGGGTGAGGTAGCCCAGGCCGAGGTCGACCAGTGTCTGGAGCTTGGCTCGGACCCGGCGCAGGTCGCCGACCCGCTCGAGCGCCTGCGTCGCGGTCAGGGTGAGCAGCCGCGGCAGGGTGAGCCCGTCGCGTTCGTACCGGTCGGCGGCGGGCGCGTAGCGCGAGCCTTGGCATGCGGGGCAGACGATGTCGACGTCGGGCAGGAACTGCACGTCGAGCGAGACCTCCCCGGTGCCTTCGCAGCGCGGGCATCGCAGCGAGCCGGTGTTGTAGGAGAAGTCGCCCGCGCCGAGGCCGTCGGCCGTCGCGTCGGGTGTGGCCGCCCAGGTTCGGCGCAGCTCGTCGAGGATGCCGCTGTAGGTAGCCACTGTGGACCGCACGTTGGCGCCGACCGGGCTGCTGTCGACGGCGTCGACGCGCTTGATCGGACCGGCATCGACGCTTGAGACGTGATCGGGGAGAGGGGATCCGGCGATTTGTGCGTTGAGGCCCGGGATGAGGCTCTCGAGGACGAGCGTGGTCTTGCCCGATCCGGAGACGCCGGTGACGGCGACCAGTCGCCCCGCGGGGAGGTCGAGGTCGAGGGCGTGCACGGTGTGCAGCGGACGCGTCGACAAGCGGAGGCGTCCGGTGCCGAACATGGACTCGCTGCTCGCCCGCGAACGGGCCACAACGGATGCGTGCCCGGCGAGGAAGGGGCCGATGAGGGAGTCGGGGTCGGTGATGAGCTGCTGTGCGTCGCCGGCGGCCAGGACCTGGCCGCCTTGGCTGCCCGAGCCGGGGCCGATCTCAATGAACCAGTCGGCTTCGCGCAGGATCTGGACGTCGTGGTCGACCAGGACCACGGAGTTGCCGTCGGCCAGCAGGTCGCGCATGACCGCGAGCAGGCCGTCCACATTCGAGGGATGCAGCCCGATCGACGGCTCGTCGAGGACGTAGAGCACGCCGGTGGTCTCGTTGCGCACCGCGCGGGTCAGCTGGACCCGCTGCCGCTCCCCCGTCGACAGCGTGGCGCTGGTCCGGTCGAGGCTGAGGTAGGACAGACCAAGGCCGGTGAGCCGTTCGGCGATCACCAGGAGCTGGGCGCTGACTTCGCGGCCCATCCGCTGCATATCGGGCGGCAGGGAGTCGACGACCTTCGGCACCCATGCGGTGAGCTCGCCGAGGGTCTTCGCCGTCGCCTCAGCCAGATTCAGACCATCCACAGTGGTTGACCTGGCGTGCTCACTCAGCCGGGTGCCGCCGCAGTCCGGACAGGTCTGGACGCTCAGGAACCGGTTGACCCGGGCCAGGCCCTTCTCGCTGGCGGCGTTGCCGACCGCCTCCTCGACCGCGCGCCGGGCGTTGCGATACGTGAAGTTGAGGTCGAACAGCTTGCCGCTCTTGGAGGGGACGCGGATCTGCCGCTTGACCTCGGGGCCGTGCATCACCGTCTCCCGCTCGGCGGCGTCCAGTTCCGCGTACGGCACATCGGTGCGCACTCCGAGCTCGGCCGCGACCTGCGGCATGACCGCCAGGCCGAACATCGACCAGGGCGCGACCGCGCCCTCGTCGATGGTCTTCGAAGCATCAGGGACGAGCGCGGCCTCGTCGACCTCGCGCACCACGCCGGTGCCCTCGCAGCGCGGGCACGCGCCGTCGGAGTTGAACGCGAACGTCTCGGCCCCGGGCGGATAGAACACCGCACCGCACACCGGGCACGTCAGGTCCATGTTGAGCGCGACGTCGATCGTCGGCTCCTGCCGGTGGCCGTTGGGGCACAAGTGCGCGCCCAGCCGCGAGTACATGAGCCGCAGGTAGTTGAGCAGCTCGGTCGAGGTGCCGAACGTGCTGCGCACCGACGGAACGCCGGGGCGCTGGCGCAGTGCCAGCGCGGCCGGGACGTGCTGGACGCCGTCGACGTCGGCCCGCGGCGCCTGCGCGAGCCGCCTGCGCGTGTAGGTCGACAGCGCCTCGAGGTACCGGCGCGACCCTTCGGCATAGAGCACGCCGAGCGCGAGTGAGGACTTGCCCGAGCCGGAGACCCCGGCGATCGCGACGAGCTTGCGGAGCGGGACCTCGACGTCGATGTTGCGCAGGTTGTGGACTCGCGCGCCGCGGACCTGAATCCTCACGGGCGGGTCACTCGCGTCGACCTCGGCCATGTCATCACTTCCCTTCCTCCGCCGCACGGGGGAAGCGCGGGCGGGGTCGACAGTTGCCTCAGGGTTCGGTCAGTCCTTGCCCCAGAATGCGTCTTCGGCGTCCTGGTCGGCAGAGAACAGCCACATCTCGGCGATCTTGCCGCCTTCGACGCGAAGGACGTCAATGCCGTCCATCGACATCGACGCGCCTTCGCGCTCGGCGGAGAAGTGCACCGGGAACGCGGCCAGATCACCGTTGATCATTGGACCGCCGGTGAACTCGAGCTTGAACGTGCCGGTTGTGAGGGCCATCTGGCCGCCGATCATCTCGCCCACGGCTGCGGGGCCATCCTTGAGGCCGGCGAAGCGATGGCCGCCGGGCTGGTGCCACTTGATGTCGGCCGCGAACAGGCCCGTGGCGGTGGGGATGTCGCCGGCGGACATGGCCTCGTAGTAGGTCTGGGCCACCTTCGCGGTGTTGGCGGATTCGCTCATCGGTTCACTCCTCGGTTTGCGTTGTTGCTGGTTCCGGTCTATAGTCACTTCTGGAAACCGGTCACCTCAACGTAACCATTGGAGTTTTGTGACGCATGTCATACGAGCCTGATTGGAACGTGCTGACGCAGACCTGTCCCTCGCGGACTTCGCTGGCGAGGATCGCCAACAAGTGGACCGCCATGATCGTGATCGTGCTCGGCAAGGGGCGCACGCGGTTCCGCGATCTTCGCGCCGCCGTCGAGGGAATCAGTGGGAAGGTCCTCACCGAGACCCTGCGCGACCTCGAACGCGACGGCCTCGTCACCCGGCACGTCTTCGCCGAGGTCCCGCCCCGCGTCGAATACGAGCTGACCGGCCTGGGCCGCACCCTGCACGGCCCCCTCGCCGCGATCGGCCAGTGGGCCGAGGCCCACACCGCCGAGGTCCTCGAGAACCGCGAGCGCTACGACCAGGAGCGCTGACTCGCTACTCCAGGCGTGACCATCGCGGATGAGCGACGGTGAAAACCGACCACTACTCGGTGAGTTCGGCCCTTCCCGTGACCGTCCCCCGCTCCTAGGCTCGACGGGTGGCGGCCCGAGGCCGTCGATCGAACCATCGCCGTGGTCATCGCCACCGGAGACCAGCGCCAGTACGCGAACGCTGCTCACCGTCGGCGTCGCCGGCGTGACACCCCGAAAGGACCGTTGACCATGACCGGAACGCACCGCGAGAACCTTCCCGACTGGGCGCGGGAGGCGAGCTTCGGCATCTTCATCCACTGGGGACCGTACTCGGTGCCCGCGTGGGCCGAGCCGATCGGCGCGCTGGGCACGGTCCCGGACGAGCAGTGGTTCGCGCACAACCCCTACGCGGAGTGGTACGCGAACACCATCCGCATCGAAGGGTCGCCGGCGGCGCGGCACCACGCCGAGGTCTACGGGTCGGCGCCCTACGAGGACTTCCTCGACCAGTGGAAAGCCGAGGCCTACGACCCCGCCGAATGGGCGCGGCTCTTCCGCAGGCTGGGCGCGGACTACGTCGTGCCCGTCACGAAGCACCACGACGGCGTGACGTTGTGGGACGCACCCGGCAGCGAAGGATTCAACACCGTCGACCGTGGCCCGAAACGCGACCTGATCGGCCCGCTCGCCGCGGCGGTGCGCGCGGAGGGGATGCGCTTCGGCGTCTACTACTCCGGGGGTCTCGACTGGTCGGTCGCCGACCATCCGCCGATCGAGATCGTCGACCACTTGTACACGTATCGGCCCGTCGACGCCGAGTACGCCGCCACGGCCACCGCTCACGTGCGCGACCTGATCGACCGCTACGAGCCGTCGGTGCTCTGGAACGACATCGAATGGCCCGACGCTGGGAAGGCGGACGGCTCGCTCGCCGAGCTGATGGCGCATCACCTCAGCACAGTCCCCGACGGCATCGTGAACGACCGCTGGGGCGCCGACGTCTGGGACTACCGCACGAGCGAGTACTCCGCGGGAACGGACCACGAGGCGGGCACCGGTTGGGAGAACAACCGCGGGCTCGGATACTCCTTCGGCTACAACCGGATCGAGGACCAAACGCTCACCTTGAGCCCGCGTGAACTCGCGCAGCACTACGCGGACGTGGTCTCCCGTGGCGGGCGGCTCCTGCTCAACGTCGGACCGGACGCCTCCGGCCGCATCCCCGACGTCCAGTTGCGGACGCTCAAAGGCGTGGCCGCATGGATGACCAAGGTCAAGCCGTACACCGCCGACCGCCGGTTCCCCGGCGAGGACGAAGTTACGGTGTCCGCCGAGCCGGATAACTGGTGCCGCACTTGGGCGAGCGGCGGCCGGCTCGTAGTAGTCGCCGACCGGCCTGAGGCTGTTCAGGTCATCGCGCCCGGCTACGAGATCGTGCACATCGCCCTTCCCGAGTGAACGCTGAAGCGAGTTGAACGAGAGGTCGGCGGGAAGGTTGACACCGTTTCCGCCGATTTTCGGGCGCGGGGTCGGCCACGCGCAGTCGTGACGGGCGCGGCCTAGCCTACGGAAGCCGTCGGCAGCGTCCCTCGGGCGGCGCGGGGATTTCGGGCACGCAGCGCCGCTCACGGTTCCGGGCTCGTGCCACTGGGCTCGGTTCTCGGGATCATGCCCAGCAGCAGCAGGTCGAGGAATCCGGTGGCCTCGGTGTCGACGACCGCTGAAGGCGGGATCATCGCGCGGTAGAGCAGGGTCCCCGAGATGGCGTCGGCGGCGGCGTCGAGGTCGAGGTCGGCCCGGAACCGGCCCTGGTCGACGCCCGCTCGCAGCAGCTCAAGCAGCTGGTCCCGACTGGGGCCGGTGAAGCGCTCGTAGAGTTTCTCGGCGTCGGTGCCGCCATCGGTCGCGGCGGCGGCCAGGCCCCGAATCACCGCGACCTCCGCAGGCTCGCCGAGCTGCCGGAAGAACTGGCCGAGCCAACTGCCGAGGTCCGCGGCCGCGTCCCCGGTCTGCGGCGGGGCCTCCGCGCGGATCCCAAGATGGCCGGCCATGACCGCCTCGGCGACGATCGCCGCTTTCGAGGGCCAGCGCCGGTAGACGGTCTGCTTGCCCACCCCGGCCCTCGCGGCGATCGCTTCGATCGTCATCCGCTCGTAGCCTTCGGCGGTCATCAGGTCCCGCGCCGCTTCCAGGATCGCCGTGTCGACTTGGGCGTTGCGGGGTCGTCCGCGTTGTTTGGCATCCACGTCGATGAGTGTAGTGTCAATATTTATAATACGGCACGTCTCGTATATTTAATGAGAGGGCACGCTCATGAGCAGGGAAGTCCTGGCCGTCATCGGCACCGGCGGCATGGGCCGCGCCATCGCCCGCCGCAGCGGGAGCGGGCGGAAGGTCCTGCTCGCCGACTTCAACGAACCGGCACTGGCTGCAATCGCCGACGAGCTGCGCGGCGACGGCTACGACGTCATCGCCCGGGCCGCCGACGTGGGCGACCGGGACTCGGTGCTCGCCCTGGCCCAGACGGCGGCCGACCTCGGGCCCGTGGGCCGTATCGCCCACACGGCGGGCCTGTCGCCGGCGCAAGCGCCGAGCGAGGCGATCCTGCGAGTCGACCTGCTCGGCACCGCCCACGTGCTCGAAGCGTTCGGCCAGGTCGTCGCGCCCGGCGGCGCCGCGGTGGTCGTCGCCAGCATGGCCGGTCACATGGCGGGCGGTCTGGACGCGGAGAGCGAGCGGACACTGGCGGCGACGCCGACTCAGGACCTTTTGGACCTGCCGTTCCTCGTGCCCTTCGCGGCCGGTGACCCCGGCCCGGCCTACAGCATCGCCAAGCGCGCCAACCTGCTCCGCGTGCAGTCCGCCGCGGTGGCTTCATGGGGCGAGCGGGGTGCCCGCGTCAACTCGATCAGCCCCGGCGTCATCTCCACCCCGATGGGGCGGCAGGAACTCGACGGCGAGAGCGGGGACCAGATGCGGGCGATGATCGCCATGTCCGGCACCGGGCGCCTCGGCACCCCCGACGACATCGCGGCGGCCGCGGCATTCCTGCTCGGCCCCGACGCCGACTTCATCACCGGCACCGACCTGCTCGTCGACGGCGGCGTCGTCGCCGCCGTCCGCGGCATGCGCGCCTAGTTCAAGGGGATCCCGATGTCCAAGCACGCCTTTCATCCCGACCTTCGCCTGCCGCGGTTCCTGCCGCGATCCATTCCGCTTGGCCTGGCCCGCCGGCTCAGCGGCCTCGTCAAGCCGCGGCCGCCACGCGGCGGGGAACTCGTCCGGATCGACGCCGACGTCTCCGTGCGGATCTTCCGGCCGCCGAACGCCGTCGGAGCGGAACCGGCGCTGCTGTGGATCCACGCCGGCGGCTACGTCCTGGGCGGTGCGACGCTCTCAGACGACTGGTGCCGCCAGGTCACCGGTCGACTCGGCGTCATCGCCGCAGCGGTCGAATACCGACTGGCACCGAAGTACCCGTTCCCGACGGCGTTGGAGGACTGCTACGCCGCATTGCAGTGGCTGGCAGCGGAATCCGATGTGGATGCCGACCGGATCGCGATCGGCGGCGAGAGCGCCGGCGGTGGCCTGGCCGCCGCGCTCGCCTTGCTCGCCAAAGAACGTGGAACGATCCGGCCGGTCCTGCAGGTGCTGTCCTACCCGATGCTCGACGACCGGACCGCGCAGCGCACCGACATCGATCCCTCGTCCCTGCGTATGTGGAGCCAGAAGAACAACCGCTGGGCCTGGAACGCCTACCTCGGCGCCCACGCGGCCACGCCACCGCAACTCGCCGCACCCGCCCGATACGGAGACCTCACCGGTGTCGCTCCGGCATGGATGGGCGTGGGCACCAATGACCTCTTCCACGACGAGGACCTCGCCTACGCCGAACGGTCGCGCCAAGCAGGCGTCCCGTGCGAACTCGAGGTCGTCCCGGGCGCCTACCACGGCTTCGACCTCGGTGAACGCGACGCCGCCGTTTCAGTCGCCTACAAGGAATCCCAGATGACCGCCTTGGAACGAGCGCTAAGCACAGGGCGGCCCGACGACAAACGCCGAGAGCGGATCGGTCGGAACTAGGGGATGCTCAAACACCCCTTAGAGCCGTGGCGCTCCGGTGCGTGTTCGGAGCGCTTGCAGTTCCCGGTTGACCGCCCGCATGCCGATTTCCAGGGCGCGCAGTTCTTCCAGGGTGAGGCCATCAATGACGTCACCGCCCAGTTCGGGCCTGGCTCCGAGGATCTCTGCGATGACCGCTCGGCCGAGTCCGGTCGGTCGAAGGCGCCGGACGCGCTGGTCGCCGTCGTCCGAGGAGCGTTCGATGAGCTCCTGCTTGACGAGTCGGTCGACGAGCCTGGACATCGTGGGCACCGAAACCGCGAAGTCCTCGGCAAGACCGCTGGTCGTCGTCGCCTCGCTCACCACGACCGAGGAGAGCACCTTCAACTGCTGAATGGTGAGTTGCGTCTCCATCAGCGGCCCGATGATGCGCGGAATGGACCGCGCCGAGATCGCGACCGACAACGATTCGATGCTTTTGCGCACTTCACGCCTGTCCTCGTTCGTCACCCCTCCACCGTAGTCGCTCTCAGAACTCCGACTAGCCGATTTAGTTAGCTTCAAGCTAACCTCTTTGGGGGACGTATCAGGTCCAATGCCGTACCGGGTCCGAAACCATCCCAGCCCGAACACCCCGGGCAAAAGGAGACAGCATGGAAGAGTCCCAGTCGGCCCCGATCGATCTCGAGGCGATCCGCGAGCGGTACAAGCGCGAACGCGCCCGCCGCATCAGGCCCGACGGCGCCCGCCAATACCGCAGCGCCGCAGGCGAATTCGGCTACTACGCGAAGGACCCCTACACCCCCTTCACCGCCCGCGAGCCGAAGACCGACCGCGTCGACGTCCTTGTCATCGGCGCCGGGTTCGGCGGCCTGCTCACCGGCGCGTCGCTCCGCAAGGCCGGGATGGAGTCGATCCGGCTCATGGACGAGGCCGGGGACGTGGGCGGCACCTGGTACTGGAACCGGTACCCCGGCGTGCGCTGCGACGTCGAGTCGTACGTGTAAATGCCGCTGCTCGAGGAGACCGACACGATGCCGACCGAGCGATACGCCAAGGGCGAGAAGATCCGCCGCCAGGCCGTGCGCATCGCCGAGCACTACGACCTGTACCGCGACACCCTCTTCCAGACCCGATCCACCTCCCTGGCCTGGGACGAGGACCGGAACGAGTGGACCATCGCGACCGACCGCGGCGACCGCTTCGGCGCCCGGTACGTCATCACCTCGACCGGCACGCTCACCCAGCCCAAGCTCCCCGGCATCCCCGGGATCGAGGACTTCCGCGGCCACACCTTCCACACCAGCCGCTGGGACTACGGCTACACCGGCGGCACCGCCGACGGAAACCTGACCGGACTGACCGACAAGCGGGTCGCGGTCGTCGGCACCGGCGCGACCGGCCTCCAGGCCGTGCCGATCCTGGCCGAAAGCGCGGGCGAACTGCTCGTGTTCCAGCGGACCCCGTCCACAGTGGACGTCCGCGACAACCGCCTCACCGATCCCGCCTGGGCCGCCTCGCTGCAGCCGGGCTGGCAGCGCGAGCGAATGGAGAACTTCCTCGCCGTCCTCGCGGGCGAACTGCTCGTCACGGACGGGTGGACGGCAACCGTGGCGTTGCAGCGCAGCATCATCACCGGAGCCGTCGACGAGTCCCTCACCGAGGAGGAACGGGCGGTCCGCGACGAACTGGACGACGCCGCCACGATGAACCGCATCCGCGCCCGCGTCGAGGGGACCGTCGCCGACCCCGCCACCGCGGAGGCGTTCAAGCCCTGGTACCGGTACATGTGCAAACGCCCCGGGTTCTCCGACCACTACCTCCAGGCGTTCAACCGACCCAATGTCTCGCTCGTCGACACCAGTGCGGCCCAGGGCATCACCGCCATGACCGAGAACGCGATCGTCGTCGGCGACACGACCTACGAGGTCGACTGCGTCATCTTCGCCACCGGCTTCGACGCCGGCGTCTCCGGCGTCATGTCCGGCACCCTGCCGGTCACCGGCCGCGGGGGCCGGAGCCTCCTGGAGTCGTGGGCGGCGGGCCCGCGCACCCTGCACGGCTTCTACAGCCACGGGTTCCCGAACCTGTTCCACCTCGGCGCGCTCCAGAACGCCAACTCCGTCAACTACACCCACATCCTTCAAGAGCAGGCCGAGCACGTCGCGGCCGTCATCGCTCGCGCCGAACGCGAAGGGGCCGGACGAGTCGAGCCCACCGCCGAAGCCGAGGAGCGGTGGTTGCGCACGCTCCAGGAGACGGCGCACGACACCAGCGCCTTCCAGGCCGAATGCACGCCCGGCTACTACAACGGTGAAGGCACCCGTTCGATCACCGGCTTCTCGTACTCCCCCGGCCCCGTCGCGTTCCATCGGCTGCTGCGCGAATGGCGAGCAGGCGACATGAGCGAGGTCCTCGTCCATGCGCATGCGAGCACCCGGAAGGCGGAGGTGGCCTCATGAAGCGCCTCGCGATTGTCACCGCCCTGCTCATCCCCTTCGCCGCCACCGGATGCAACGCCGATCCCTCCGATGGGGAGGACTCCTCCTCCGAAGGGCCCTCTCGCCAGACCGCGGTCGAACTCGTGCAGGTCTCCGAACCGGGTGGCATGACCGGCGGTGCACTGCTCGAAGGCCCCGTCTTCGACGAGGAAGGACGGCTCTTCCTGGTCGACGTCCTGGCCCTGCCCGACGAGCCGTAGGTGCTCAGAGTCGACGTAGAGGCCCGGACCGTCGAGCCGGTCTACACCGATGAGACGAGCGGGTTCACCTCGGCCCAGATCAGCCCGCTCGGGCGCCTCTACCTCACCGACATTCTCGGCGGATCCGTCCAGAGCATCACGCTCGAGGGCGAGGACCACCGGACGCTCTTCAGCGGCGATCGACGGCACGGCCATGCTGCCCGACGACATCGCCTTCGATCCCGAAGGCACCCTCTACATCTCCGACACCCGCGGCATGGTCGGCCCCGGTTGGGAGACTCCGGGGCGGATCATCCGCATCAGCGCCGACGGCGACGCCACCGTGCTCGCCGCCGATCTGCCCTCCCCCAACGGCATCACGTTCGACGAGGACCACGAGGGCCTGTGGGTCGCGCAGTACAACGCCAACCGCATCGACTACTTCGCCCTCGACGAGACGCGCACGCAGGTGACGGCCGCCTACCCGGGCATGTACGTCGACGGCGGCAAGGCCCGTGTCGACTCCACCGCAGTCGACGCCGACGGCAACGTCTACCAAGGCTTCCACCTGAAGCCGGAGATCCACGTCTACAGCCCGAACGGCGACCTGCTCGAAGTGATCGCTCTCCCCGGAGACGCGCCCGATCTCGACACCGCGACCAACATCGCCGTCAACCCCGGGACCACCGACGGCGTCATCACCGTCAGCGGCCCCGACGGCGGCTACCTCTACACCTTCGACGCCCTCGCCGAAGGCACCCGTCAATCCAACGGCGGATAGACACCTGCGACGCAGATGCCCGGCCTGTCGCACACGAGACCATGTGCGACGAGCCGGGTATCGTCTCTCCTGCATACCGTCAAGACGTGCCCATGGGGGCACGGGTACGGCCACCGACAATCATCGTTGTTCCTGCATGTCCTCGGCGCCTTCACTCTCCTGGACACCACCGTGTCACCGACTGGTGGGGACCGCACGGGTACGCCGTCCTCCACGGCATCCTCACTGCACCCACCACCGCGCTCACCCTCAGCTCCTGGGTCGGCGCCCACCTAACCGGCGGCAACCCCAGATGTTCGCCCTCCACACGCCGTTACCACCGCAGCAGCCGTCATCGTCCTGGCTGAACAAATGGTGAAGCGGCCCTTGAGAAAGCGGTTCAGGCGACGGCATCAGCGGGTGCTGATCACCAACGCGACCGATGTCCTGTTCCGTGCGTGACGGACAAAGAAATAGGGATCATCTACGTAATGATCCCTCATATCTCGTATGTCCGTTTGTGGAGTTAGGGGGATTCGAACTCACGACCGTTCCGAGGCTCGGCTGGGAGCGGAAGGCGTTCCTCATCCGGCCGGCCCCTAGGTCCATACGATGGAGATAGGACCTCCTTCGGAGGCGGCTTCGTGGCTGCGCAGCGACCCCGGCACACCCCACGGATGCGTGCGCCGAACGGGTCGGGTTCGATCTTCTGGGACAAGTCGACGGGCCGATTCGTCGGACTGCTCTCGGTGGGCCGAGGACCAGACAACCGCAGGATCCGCCCCAAGGTCACCGGACACAGTGTCGATCAGGTTCAGGCGAAGCTGGACGCTCTGCGCGAGGATTTCGACCGCGGGATCGATCTGGGGAACGACTACACCGTCGCTGACGCCTGCGAGGACTTCCTCGCGCACGGCATGCATCATCTGGCCGAAGGCACCGCGGACGAGCTCCGCAGGATCGTAGGGAAGTGGATCCTCCCCCACCTGGGCCACGCAAAACTGAAGGAACTCAAGGCTGACGAGGTGGATGCCTGGCTCGATGTCATGGCCCGGGAGCTGTCGACAGGTTCGGTCAAGAAGCGGTTGAGCACACTGCGGCGGATCATCCGATTCGCCGAGGCACACAACCATGCCAGCAGGAACGTCGCCGCACTCGTCGACGCCCCGCGCGGCCAACTCGGCAGGCCCAGCAAAGCACTGACACTCGAGCAGACCATGGCACTGCTCGACACCAGCCGGCACCGACCGATCCGCGGGTACATCGCGCTGTCGGTCTTCACCGGCATCCGCACCGAGGAAGCCCGGCCCCTCGAATGGCGGCACCTGCACCTCAACCCGACCAGGGGCCAGATCTGCTCCTGCGGCCAAGAGCATCTCCAGACGGTCGCTCCCCATGTCGAGATCTGGCGATCGGTCCGCGCAGGCGGCGACACCAAGACCGCGAAGAGCCGCCGGACCATCGGCCTGCCTGCACTCGCCGTGGAGATCCTCACCGAGCATCAAGAGCAGCAGCAGAAATGGCGCGCCGAGCACGGTTGGAAGTCGGAGGGGATCGTCTACGTGTTCGGCACCCGCACGGACACCGTTCAGGTGGCCGAGTCAGTGCACGACCAGGTGCAGAAGGTCGCGACCAAGGCTGGCTTGCCGGGATCGTGGACGCCCAGGGAACTGCGCCACACCTTCACCTCGCTCTTGTCCGAAGCCGGCGCCCCGGTCGAGCTCATCGCCGACCTGCTCGGACACAAGGACCTCGCCACCACATGGAAGGTGTACCGGCACCAACTCCGACCGGTCATCACCGCAGGAGCCGAACTCCTGGACAAGGCTACCGGACAACATGCAACGGACCATAAAGGAGAGTCGAGGAGCCAACTTGGCTCCCAGAATGGCTCCCAGCTAGCGAGCGCCAAAGGCAAAAGCTCATTGTAGGCGCGAAAAAGAAGGCCCCGGATAACCGGGGCCTTTCTTTCTGTGCGCGAGGGGGGACTTGAACCCCCACGTCCATAATAGGACACTAGCACCTCAAGCTAGCGCGTCTGCCATTCCGCCACTCGCGCGTGCACACAGAAGTGTATATGTAGTTTGTTTTGCCTGCCAGGTGGGCTTTCCTGCCCTCCGTGGCACGAGACGAAACTTTACACGATGGTTCGGCGGTAGGCGCAAGGGGGGTTCGCGGTCGGTCGGGCGGGCCGGCGGCGGCTAGGCTTGGGGGCATGACCGTGACCGCGCATCGACTGCCTGATGCGGCGTTGACGCATTGGGATCTCGGGCAGATCTTCCAGATGCAGCGGGTCCAGACCGGGCTGATGAACCGGTCATGGCGGGTCGATACGTCGTCCGGGTCCTACCTCCTGAAACTGTTCCGGGACGTCACCGGCCCTGAGCTGCAGTTTCAGTTCCATGTCCTGCAGACCCTGGGTGGTTCGGGAGTGCCTGTGGTGCTGCCGGTGCTCAGCCGGGACGGGCGGACCACCATCTTCCTGGAAGGCGAGGAGTTCGGGGTCTTTCCGTGGGTCGGGGGGCGGCACCGCTCGGGGTTGTCCATGTCCCGGGAGGCTTGCCGAGATCTCGGGTCGGTCATCGGACGCCTGCATCGGACGCTGCACGCCTCCATTCCTGCGGACCGGGCGCCGAAGGCCGAGAATCCGCCTACTACTGAAGCGGCCCTGCAGAAGGTCGACCGCCTGCTGGAGCTCGTCGCCGCCGGACGGGGCGACAAGACCGGGTTCGAGGCCATCGCCGAGCAGACGCTGCGGTTGAAGCGCGGGCTGCTGGTCAGGCTCGGGGACCGCCGGCCGCCGGACCTGCTGCCGCAGTACACCGGATACACGCATGGCGACCTGCACCCTCACAACGTCCTGCACGGGCCCGACGACCGGATCTCGGCGATCCTCGACTGGGACCGCCTGGTGGTCTCGTCGTACGCGCGGGAGATGGCGCGGGCGGCCGTGTTCTACTTCACGTACGGCGACGAGCGCGGGTTGGACTGCGATCGCATCCGGGCGTTCGCCGGGGGGTACCGGTCGGTCTTCGACGTCGGGGAGCCCGAGATCGGGCTGGCCACGCACCAGTTGTGGTGGGACCGCCTGACCGACAACTGGGTCATCGAGTGGCATTACGTGCGGCACAACTCCGCGTGCGATCACCTGCTGCCGGGGCAGACCGGGCTCGTGAAGTGGTGGACCATTCACTACTCGCAGGTGGAGCAGGCCCTGATGGGGCGATAGAGAACTCGCTGGCTTCTCGTTATCGCCTTTGTCACAATGGGTTTCATGACTTCACTTCCGCTTCTGCACCTTCAGGGCAGCCCGCATCAGCGGGGTCTGCAGCACGGCGAGGAACTGCGGGAGGCGATCGCCGCCAATGTCGCGGTCTACCGCTCCCGGATGCTGACATCGGGAGTTCCGGAGAACGAGCTCGCCTCGCGCTCGCAGCGGTTCCTGGAACAGTTCACGCGGTACGACGCGTCGTACCGCGAGACGATGGACGGCATCGCGGCGGGATCGGGGCAGGATCTGCTGGACATCACGCTGCTCAACGCCCGGTACGAGCTGCTGTACAGCGCCTGGAGCGAGTTCGGGCGCCCCACGGCCGACGGGATCCGGTCCGAGTGCACCTCGTTCGGAGGCACCGACGGAGTGTTCACCGCATCGGGGACGCACATCGGGCAGAACTGGGACTGGTTCACCGGTGTCGAAGGGGCCCTGCTGCAGTGGGAGCACGGCGACACGACGGTGCTCGGGTTCACCGAGGCCGGCGTCGCGGGGGCGAAGATCGGGCTCAACAGTGCCGGGATCGGCCTGTGCATCAACGGACTCGGCGCTTCAGTCGACGACTGGCGCCTCGACACGGTGCCGTTCCATCTCAGGTCGATGAGGGTCCTGCAGTCTGCCACCCTGGCTGAGGCCGTGGGCCATGCTCTGGCGCCGCGGCCGGCCTGCTCGGCCAACTTCTTCATGGGCAGCGCCTCGGAGGGGGTCCTCACGGTCGAGGCCTCGCCGGTGGGGTCGCGGGTCATCTACCAGGACGGGCCCGCTCCCCTGGTGCACGCCAACCACTTCCGGGATCCCGAAGCGCTCGGGGTCCATCAGAGCTGGCTCGAGACCGGCCGGGTCTCCACCTATCACCGGTGCGACCGGATGGAGACGCTGCTGGCCAAGGAGGCGCCGGTGTCGACCGAGCGGCTGTACGCGGCCATGCGGGACCACGAGGGCGGGCCACTGGGCCTGTGCCGCCATCCTGTCGAGACCGATCCCGTTGAGCTGCAGACGCACACGGCGTTCGCCGCGCACCTGGACCTTGACGCGAAGCGGTTCTCCTACACGTGGGGCCCGCCCTGCGAGTCGGAGTTCGCGACGGTGGGCCTCTAGCGGGGCGTCGCCTGGGACAGCTCCCAGCAGGCCACCGCCGTCGCCGCGGCGACGTTGAGCGAGTCGACGCCCGCGTGCATGGGGATGACGACCGTGCGGTCGCAGGCGTCGAGTGCGGCCGTGGTCAGGCCGGGGCCTTCGGCGCCGAACATCAGGGCCGGGCGCCTGCGTTCCTCGGCGCTCACCTGGCCGATGTCGATTGCGCCGCGCGAGGGGCTCAGGCCGTGGAGGGTGAACCCGGCCTCGCGGACCTGGGCGAGGCCGCTGGGCCAGGGCTCGAGGTAGGCGTACGGCACCGCGAACACCTCCCCCATGCTCACGCGCACGCTCCGGCGGTACAGCGGGTCGGCGCAGTCGGGGGCGAGCAGGACGCCGTCGAAGCCGAGACCTGCGGCAACCCTAAATATTGCCCCAAGATTCGTATGGTTGTTCAGGCCTTCGAGGACGACGAGGCGGTTGACGCGCTCGAGGAGCTCGGTCGGCGCGGGGAGTTCCTTGCGGTGGAACGAGGCCAGCGCGCCGCGGTGGACGTGGAAGCCCGTGACGGATTCGAGGAGGTCGGGCCCAGCGGTGTAGCAGGGGGCGTCCTCGGCGAGGTGCGCGAGCTGGTCGGCGCGTTTGGCGTCGATGAGCATCGAGCGCATCCGGTAGCCGGCGCGCAGGGCCCGGCCGATGACCTGGTGGCCTTCGGCGATGAACAGGCCGTGGGGCTGCTCGAAGCGGGTCCGGAGGGCGAGGTCGGTCAGGGCGCGGTAGTCGCTGAGGCGGTCGTCCTCGGGGTCGTGGATGTGGATGACGTCGGGCACCCGGTGATTCTGCCCTACTGCGCGCGAAACGCCCCCGGGCGGCCGGACGGCTGCCTGGGGGCGTCACGTCGAACTAGGGGGTGTCTAGAGACCCCTTAGGCCGGGGCGGGCGGGAGTTCGTTCGAGATCTTCTTGCCTTCGCCGATGTCCTGGACCTCGCGGGCGGCCTGCTGGGCCGCTTCGAGGGCCTGGGCGGCGGAGTCGTCGAGTTCGAGGGCGCTGGCGTCGATCTCGACTTCTTCGTCGGCGTCGGAGGTGTCACCGGTGACACCGCCGAGCGCGTTGCCGATGCCGCCGAGGGCCTTGGTGAGTTCGGCCGGGACGACCCAGACCTTGTTGGCGTCACCTTGGGCGATCTTGGGGAGCGTCTGGAGGTACTGGTAGGCCAGGAGCCGGTCGGTGGGCTTGGCCTTGTGGATGGCCGCGAACACGGTCTGGATGGCCTTGGCCTGGCCGTCGGCGCGGAGGACCTCGGCGTCGCGGGCGCCCTTGGCGCGCAGGACCTGGGACTGCTGCTCGCCTTCGGCGTTGAGGATCGCGGCGCGCTTGGTGCCTTCGGCGTTGAGGATCGCGGCGCGGCGGTCGCGCTCGGCGCGCATCTGCTTCTCCATGGCGTCGCGGATGCTCAGCGGCGGTTCGATGGAGCGCAGTTCGACGCGGGTGACCTTGAGGCCCCACTTGTCGGTGGCCTTGTCGAGCTCGGCGGCGAGGCGGGCGTTGATCTCCTCGCGGCTGGTGAGCGCCTTCTCCAGGTCGAGGGAGCCGACGACGTTGCGGAGCGTGGTGGTGGTGAGCTGCTCGACGCCCGCGAGGTAGTCGTCGATGTTGTACACGGCCGCGGTGGGCTGCGTGATGATGTAGTAGAGGACCGTGTCGATCTGGACGCCGAGGTTGTCGGCGGTGATCACGCTCGACGGCGGGAAGTTGACGACGCGCTCGCGCAGGTCCACTTTGGCGCGGACGTTGTCGACGAAGGGGACCAGGAGCCGGGGCCCGGGCTCCAGGGTGCGGCGGTACTTGCCGAGGCGTTCGATGATGTAGTTCCACTGCTGGGGAACGATCTTGATCGATCGGAAGAGCACGATGATGAAGAAGAACGCGACTATCAGCAGCAGTACGCCAACGGGATCCATGGTGTTTCAGCCTCCAGTGTGTGGGATCGGCGGGCATTCACTTGGCTCGGTGCTCGTCTGCTCCCAGACGATGCGGCAAGGCTATACGGGCACGTCCAGTGAGCGCTGCAGGTCAGCTCTGCTTCCAGACGATGACGGTGGCTCCCTTGATTTCTACCACTGTCACGCGGTCGCCGGGTTCCAGCGACTGGTCGGGTTCGAGGGGGAAGGCGGTCCAGTTGTCCCCGGCGATCTCGACGAGGCCGCCGGAGCGGTCGACCTTCTCGATGACGCGGGCTTCGGCGCCTTCGATGGCGCGGGTGCCGAACCTGCGGGGGGTCTGGTCGCCGCCGGAGTCGCTTTCGAGGGCCTGCTTCAGGAAGGGGCGGAGGCCGAAGATGGAGGCGAAGGAGCCGGCCCCGAAGAGCACCGCCTGGAGCCAGAAGGGCGCGCCGACGGCGGCGCCGATGCCTGCGAGCACCGCGCCGACGCCGACCATGGCGAGGACTAGGGTGCCGGTGAAGAGTTCGATGGCGCCGAGGACCACAGCGGCGATGATCCAATAGAAGACGGGTTCCACCTGTCAAGCATGTCATGCGGAAGCGTCCAGCGGTGATTACGGGCCGGGCCCGCGTCCTGGTGGGGACGCGGGCCCGGTGGCGGCAGCGAGCGCTTCAGCGGCTGCGGTGCTTCTCGGGGGCCGGGGGCCTGCGGGCGGGGCAGCAGCCCTCGACCGTGGGGTCCCAGACCGGGAGCTTGCCGAGTCGCTGCAGCGGCGCGCCCTGGACGCGTTCGGCGACGAGGTCGCGGAACATGCCGACGATGTCGGCGACCTCGGGCGTGCCGGCCCGGAGGTAGCGCAGGCCGAGTTCGGCGGCGGTGTCCTTGGCCTCGTTGTCGAGGTCCCACAGCACTTCGATGTGGTCGGAGAGGAAGCCGACGGGGCTGACCACGACGGTGTCGACGCCTTCGCCGGCGAGGACTTTGAGGTGGTCGTTGATGTCGGGCGCGAGCCACGGCATCGACGGCGGGCCCGAGCGGGACTGCCAGACGACGTCGATGGGCCCGGCCCAGCCGGCCTGCCCGGCGACGAGGGCGGCGGCCTCGGCGACCTGGTCGGAGTAGCGGGCGCCTTCGGGGCCCGAGCACTCCTCGGCGACGCTGGGGATCGAGTGGGCCGTGAAGACCACGCGGGTCCGCGACTGGTCCTCGATCTGGCCGAGGCTCCGCTTGAGCTGCTCGGCGAAGCCGCCGACGAAGCCCGGGTGGTCGAAGAAGTGCCGGACCTTGTCGATCGCCGGCGCGGTGTCGCCGACGGCGGCGCGCGCGGCGTTGATGTCCTCCACGTACTGGCGGCACGAGGAGTACGAGCCGTAGGCGCTGGTGCACAGGGCGAGGGCGCGCTTGACGCCGTCGCCGGTCATCTGGGTGACCGCGTCGACGAGCATCGGCGGCCAGTTGCGGTTGCCCCAGTAGATCGGCAGGTCGATGCCGCTGACGCGGAACTCCTTGCGGATCGCCTCGAGGACTTCGCGGCACCACTGGTTGATCGGCGAGATCCCGCCGAAGTGGTAGTAGTGCTCGGCGACCTCGGCGAGGCGCTCGTCGGGGATGCCGCGGCCGCGGGTGACGTTGCGCAGGAACGGCAGCACGTCGCCGGGGCCCTCGGGGCCGCCGAACGAGACGAGCAGGACGGCGTCGTAACCGTTCATTGTCATGGCGGCTCCGCTACTGTTCGGTGCGCTCGACCCCGACGGCGTGGAAGCCGCCGTCGACGTGCAGGATCTCGCCGCTGGTGGCCGGGAAGAGGTCGGACAGGAGCGCCGCGCAGGCCTTGGCGACCGGCTCGGAGTCGGTGAGGGACCAGCCCAGCGGGGAGCGCTTGGTCCAGGCCTCTTCGAACGCCTCGAAGCCGGGGATGGACTTGGCGGCCATGGTGCGCTGCGGGCCCGCGGACACGAGGTTGACGCGGATGCCCTTGGGGCCCAGGTCGCGCGCGAGGTAGCGGTTGGCGGACTCGAGGCCCGCCTTGGCGACGCCCATCCAGTCGTAGACGGGCCAGGCCTGGCTCGCGTCGAAGGTGAGGCCGACGATGGAGCCTCCGTTCCCCATCAGCGGCAGGCAGGCCATGGCGAGGGCCTTGTAGGAGAAGGTCGAGACCTGCAGTGCGGTGGCGACGTCCTCCCACGGGGTGTTGAGGAAGTTCCCGCCGAGCGCCGAGGGCGGGGCGTAGGCGATGGCGTGCAGGACGCCGTCGATGCCGTCCACGTGCTCGCGGACCTTCGCCTCGAGCCCGGCGAGCTGCTCGGGGTCGGTGGCGTCGAGCTCGATGACGGGGGCGGGGGTGGGGAGCTTCTTGGCGATCCGCTCGACCAGGGACATGCGCCCGAAGCCGGTGAGGATCACTTCGGCGCCCTGCTCCTGCGCGTACTTGGCCACGCCGAAGCCGAGGGACTGCTCGGTGATCACCCCGGTGATGAGCAGTCGTTTGCCGTCCAAGAATCCGGTCATCTGTTCCTCCGTCGTTATTCGTACTTGCAAATACTGGGGCCCGCGCGGGGGCTAGTGGCCCATGCCGAGGCCGCCGTCGACGGGGATGACCGCGCCGTTGACGTAGCCGGCGTTGTCGCCCGCGAGCCAGGTGACGGCGCCGGCGATCTCCTCGGCGGTGGCGAAGCGCTTGGCGGGGATGGAGTCGAGGTAGGCCTTGCGCTGGGCCTCGGGGAGCGCGTCGGTCATGTCGGTCTGGACGAATCCGGGCGCGACGACGTTCGCGGTGATGTTGCGGGAGCCGAGCTCGCGGGTGATCGAGCGGCTGAGGCCGACCAGGCCGGCCTTGGACGCGGCGTAGTTGGTCTGCCCGGCGTTGCCGTAGAGGCCGACGACCGAGGAGATGAAGATCATCCGGCCGAACTTGGCGCGCAGCATCTTCGAGGAGGCGCGCTTGGCGACCCGCCAGGCGCCCTTGAGGTTCGTGTCGACGACCCGCTCGAACTGCTCGTCGCTCATGCGGAGCAGGAGGGTGTCGTCGGTGATGCCGGCGTTGGCGACGAGGATCTCGACGGGGCCGAACTTGCCTTCGACGTCGGTGAACGCGGCGTCGACGGAGGCGGTGTCGGTGATGTCGCACTGGACGCCGTAGAGGCCGTCGGGGGCGCCGGTGCCGCGGTGGGTGACGGCGACGTTGTCGCCCTGGGCCGCGAAGGCCTGGGCGATAGCGAGACCGATCCCGCGATTGCCTCCGGTGACGAGGACGGTGCGCGCCATTGTTCGAACTCCTCAAGTTTCTTTGTACGAAGCCACCGACGATCGTAGCGACGGGCCCCTGCAGGGGCGAAGGGGCCTTCACGCACCGTGTGGCACTCGCCTCAGGACGGGGCCGGAGCCTAGGTGAGGCGGGAGGTCCAGGCGAGGCTGAGCCCGGCGGCCGCGAACAGCAGGATCAGGGCGGTGCCGATGAACCACTGGGAGATGTCGCGGGCGATGGTCTGGTGCGCGAGCGAGGACTCCATGTCCTCGTAGACGGACCGGAGCTGCTCGGCGCTGAAGGCCTCGTAGAAGTTCCCGCCGGTGCCTTCGGCGAGCTGGGCGAGGGCCTCGCGGTCGACGGGGACCGAGACGAGCTCCTGGTCGAGCTCGATCACGCCTTCGTCGGTGCCGAACGCGACCGTGGAGACGGGGATGTTCGCGGCGGCGGCGGCTTCGGTGGCCTCCTCGACGGTGCGCCCGGCCGTGCGGTAGCCGTCGGACATGAGCAGGACGCGGGCGGGCGGGAGCGTGCCGGACTCGTCGGCGGGCACCTGCTGCACGGCCTGGAGCGAGGCGAAGACCGCTTCGCCGGTGGCGGTGGCCTCGGCGAGGGTGAGGCCGAGGATCGCGGAGGCGACGCTCGCGTGGTCCTTGGTCGGCGGGACGTTGACCGAGGCGAACCCGGCGAAGGAGACGAGGCCGACGTTGTACTGCTCGGGCAGGTCGTTGACGAACCCGGCGGCGGCCTCCTTCGCGGCCTCGATCCGGGTCGGTGACACGTCTTCGGCCATCATGGACAGTGAGACGTCGATGGCGAGGATGATCGTGGCCCGCTCCTGGGGCTCGTCGACGTCGACGGCGGGTCGGGTCATGCCGCCCACCAGCACTGCCAGCGCGATGACGAGGAGCCCGGCCGGGAAGTGGCGGCGCCAGCCGGGGACCTTCGGCACCAGTTTCGCCAGGAGCGAGGCGTTGGCGAACCTGACGGCGATCCGCTTGCGGGCGAACTGGGCCCAGACGTAGACCGCGGCGAGCGCGGCGACGGGGATGAGCGCCAGGAGCCACATCGGTTCGAGCAGGCGGATCAACGGTTCTCCTTGGTGTCGTCGGAAGGCGCGGTGTGCGGTTGCCCGGGGGTCTCGGCTAGCGGTAGGCGGCGAGGTGGCGGCGCTGGGCGATGAACGCGGCGATGTCGCGCAGCCAGTCCGAGCCGGTCGAGAGGCGCAGGTGGGCGGCGCCGCCGGAGCGGATGCCCGCGGCGATGCGGCGGCGCTGCTCGGCGGCGGCCTCGGCGTATCGGGCGCGGAAGCGGGCGTTGCCGGTCTGGACTTCGACCGTGGCGCCGGTCTCGGGGTCCATGAGGTCGAGGACGCCGACGTCGGGGAGCGCGAGTTCGGCGGGGTCGAGGACCTCGACGCAGAGGACCTGCTGGCGCACGGCGAGGCGGCGCAGTTCGCGGGACCAGTCGCTCGGGTGGTCCTCGTCTTCCAAGAAGTCGGAGATGACGACGGCGAGGCCGCGGCGGCGGGCGTGGCGGCGGGTCTTGTCGATGAGTTCGGCCAGGTCGCCGGCGCCTGTGCCGTTTTCGAGCGTGCCGCGCGGGAGGGCGGTGATCGTGCGCAGGAGCGAGCGGGCGCCGCCGCGGCCGGGGCGCGGCGGGATGGCCTTGGCGGGGCCGCCTTCGGTGACGACGGCGCCGATGCGGTTGCCGCCGCGTCCGGCGAGGTAGGCGAAGGCGGCGACGGCGCCTTCGGCGAGTTCGCGCTTGAGCATGCCGACGGTGCCGAAGTCCAGGCTCGGCGAGAGGTCGACGGCGAGCCAGGTCTCGAGTTCGCGGTCGGCGATGGTGGTGCGCACGTGCGGGACGGTGGTGCGGGCGGTGACGGGCCAGTCCATGCGGCGCACGTCGTCGCCGGCGCGGTACTCGCGGGCCTCGCCGGGTTCGGAGCCGGCGCCGGGGAGCAGGCCCAGGTAGTCGCCGTGCAGGAGCCCGTCGAGGCGGCGGGTGACGTTGAGCTGCAGCCGGTCGAGGGCGCGCAGGTCGTGTTCTGCGGGTGCCGTGTCGATCACCAGGCGCCCGGCTGCTGCGGCTGGTACGACTCCGCGGACCGCGGCGCGGCGTCCTGGCGGGGGCTCACCGTGGGGGCCGGGACGGCCGCGAGGAGCTGGCCCACGAGCTGGTCGGTGACCACGCCGTCGGCCATGGCGTCGTAGGAGAGCACGAGGCGGTGGCGCAGGACGTCCGGTGCGATGTCGTCGAGGTCCTGCGGCAGGGCGTAGTCGCGGCCGCGCAGGAGCGCGATGGCGCGGGTGGCGCGGATGAGACCGAGGGAGGCGCGGGGACTGGCCCCGTACTGGATGTGGCGGGCGATGCCGCCGAGTCCGGCGCCGGCGGGGTTGCGGGTGGCCATGACGATGCGCACCGCGTAGTCGACGAGGGCGTTGTGGATGAACACGCCGTCGGAGGCCTGCTGGAGGCGCAGGAGGTCGTCGGTGTCGAGGATGCGCTCGGGCACGGGCGAGTCGACGCCCATGCGGAAGACGATCTCGCGCTCCTCGGCGTCGGTGGGGTAGCCGACGTTGACCTTGAAGAGGAAGCGGTCGCGCTGCGCCTCGGGCAGCGGGTAGACGCCTTCCTGCTCGATCGGGTTCTGGGTGGCCATGACCAGGAACGGCTTGGGGAGCACGTGGGTCTGGCCGCCGATGGAGATGCGGCCTTCGGCCATGACCTCCAGCATCGCGGACTGGACCTTCGCGGGGGCGCGGTTGATCTCGTCGGCGAGCACGAAGTTGGTGTAGACCGGGCCGAGTTCGACGTCGAAGGTCTCGCTGGACTGGCGGTAGATGCGCGTGCCCACGATGTCGGCGGGGACGAGGTCGGGGGTGAACTGGATGCGCTGGAAGTCCGCGCCCACGACGCGGGCCATGGTCTCGACCGCGAGGGTCTTGGCGACGCCGGGCACGCCTTCGATGAGGCAGTGGCCGCGGGCCAGCAGCGCGGCGAACATGCGCTCGACGAGGGCGTCCTGGCCGACGATGACCTTCTTGATCTCGAACAGCGCCTTCTCGAGGAGGGCGGCGTTCTCCGCCGGGGTGGAGCTCCCGGCGGCGCGGTCGGAACGGTCGGCCTCGGCTGATCCCATGTCGGCTCCTTCAAGCGCGTTCGTTCTGGTCGTGTCGATACTAATTCGCCCGTTCGAGGATGGCAGGGGGCCGCACGGACCCGTGGGGCACTCCTGCACCGCAATTTGTCGGGAACCCGACACTTCGGCCCGAACCCCTTGCGGCACAGGGGGTCTACACTGCCGCAACACCATCCGGCAAATGGAAAATCGGCATTTGCCCAGGAGCGTGACACGCCGCGCGTATTCAATCCGTTGCTGCGAATTGTCGGAGCGCTATGCTTTCACCAACCCGCACGACTTCCCCCGTGGTCGTGCGGGTCTTTTGCTGCCCTAAGGGACGCCGCGCGCAGGCCTCGCGGAGGACGCGCACCGGCCCCGCCGGCATTAGAATTCCCCTCATGCCCCGCCGCCGCCAGGCCCTGCTGCTCCCCGGACGCAACTACAGCGTGCAAGGGCCGCTGCTGATGTACACGCACGTGGCCCTGCAGTCCCGTGGCGCCCACACCTACCCGCTCACGTGGAGGGGCGTGGACCGGCTCGCCGCCGACGAGCAGGCCATGATCGACGGCGTGTGCGAGCAGACCGAGGTCGTGCTCGACCGGGTGCACAACGACGACCCGCCGCTCCTGGTCGGCAAGTCCCTCGGCACCGCCGCCGCGATCCTCGCCGCCCACCACGGCCTCCCCGCCATCTGGTTCACGCCGTTCCTCCAGCACTACCCGATCGTGCAGGCCCTGCGGCGCTCCACCGCGCCGTACCTGCTCGTGGGCGGCACCGCCGACCCGGCGTGGAACACCGCGCTGGCCCGCGAGCTCCCCGGCGAGGTCTGCGAGGTGCGCGGGGCCGACCACGGCATGTTCATCCGAGGCCGGCCGCTGGTCGAATCGGCGCACGCGATGGCGGACGTGATCGAGGCCGTGGAGGCGTTCATCGACACAGCGGTGTGGCCCCGCACCGGATGAGCCGACACTTGGCGGACAATCGCGGTGTGACTTCAGATCCGGAAGTGCAGTCCGAAGCGCAGTCCGAGGCGCCCGTCTGCTCGTCGCGCGGCTGCCGCAGCACGGCGACCTGGATGCTGCTGTGGCGCAATCCGCGCATCCACGGCTCCGACCGCGTGAAGCGCTGGGCCGCCTGCGACGAGCACGAGCCGACGCTGCGCGAGTTCCTCACGGCACGCGGATTCCCTTGCGAGACCGAGCGGTTGCCATGACCGAGCGTGGAATGATCGAGCGATGAACGCGAGAGCGGTCCCCGTGTGGGACCTGTGGCCGGACCGCATCGAATGGCAGCCCATGTCCCCCAAGCTCCGCACGGTGTGGGTGCTGCGAAGCCTGCTCAACGTCCTGATCCTGGCCGTGATCGCCGCGGTCCCGCTGACGATCTGGCTCGGCTGGGAGGGCCCGCTGTGGGCCCTCGGCGGTTACGTCGTGCTCGCGGGCCTGCGGTCGCTCGCGGTCGCGCGCACCGTGAAGACCTGGGGCTACGCCGAACGCGACCAGGACCTCCTGGTGCGGCACGGGCTCCTGACGCGCCGCCTGAGCATCGTCCCCTACGGCCGCATCCAGCTCATCGACCTCTCGGCCGGACCCGTCGAGCGGATGTTCGGCCTCACCACGGTGCAGGTGCGCACCGCGGCGCTGGCCTCGACCACCGAAGTGCCCGGGCTCGACCCGCTCGTGGCCGCCGCACTGCGCGACCGGCTCGCCGCCCACGCCGCCGAGGTCCGGGAGGGCCTGTGAGCGCAGAGGCCGGACCGGTCCACGGCGACGAGCCCGCTCCCCCGCTGGCGCCCGCGCCGTACGGCCCGATGCCGTACGCGCCGAGCGCCCCGCCCGAGGGCATGCAGCGCCAGCGCCTGCACCCGCTCACCCCGCTGCTGGAGAGCGTGCGGTTCCTCACCGCCGTCGCGGCGGCGGTGGGCATCCAGATGTTCACCTCCCGGAACTTCCTCTTCGCCGTGTACGCGGCGCTGGCGGCGGCGGTCGTGGGCGGTATCGCGAGCCTGATCGCACTTCAGTACCGGGGCTTCGTGATCTGGGGCCGGGAGCTGCACATCTACGGGGGCGTGTTCACCCGCAGCCACCGCACGGTGCCACTGGACCGCCTCCAGTCGGTGGACCTGGTGCGACCGCTGCAGGCGCGCGTGTTCGGCTTGGCGCAGTTGAACATCGAGGTCGCCGGCGGCGACGGGACGGACGCGAAGCTCGCGTACCTCAAGCACGACCGGGCGCTGGAACTGCGTTCGGAGCTGCTGTCGATCGCGGGCCGGCCGGGGGCGCGGCAGCGGGTCGAGACGGCAGCGGACGACACTGAGGACGCTCCGGCGGGACCGGCGCCGCTGGTGCCGACGGTGACCGTCCGCAAGCTCGCCCTGGCGTCACTGCTCGAGGCGCTGCCGGTGCAGTTGACGGCATTGCTGCTCTTCGGAACCGCGTTCGCGGTGACTGGGTCGATCTTCGGGTTCACGACCGTGGCGACGGCGCTGTGGTTCGGCTTCTTCGCCCCGGCGCTCTTCGGCTACCTCCAGAGCACGGTCTCGACCGTGAACCGGTTCCTGCGCAACTGCCGGTTCCGGATCACCCGCGACGGCGGGAACCTCCTCATCGAGCGGGGCCTGACGGACACGAGCCACGAGACGGTGCCGGTGGACCGGGTGACGGCCGTGTGCTTCGACGAGCCGATCCTGTGGCGCCGCAAGGACTGGCGGCGCGTCGAGGTGTGGACTGCGGCCGTGTCGCAGCAGATCAGCGTCCTCAAGTCGACGACGGCGCTGCCGGTCGGCGGCCCCGCGGAGGTCGCGACCGTCGCGGCCGAGGCGGTGCCGGACCTCCCGACGGCGTTCGCCGTGGAACGCCCGCCGCGCCGGGCGCGGTGGCGGATGCCGTTGCGCTGGAAGCGGACCGGCGCGCTGCTCGACGAGCAGGTGTTCGTCGTGCGGCACGGCTGGTGGGTCAACACGTATGTGGCGCTGCCGTATGCGCGGATCCAGTCGGTGCGGGTCGTGCAGGGGCCGCTCCAGCGCCTCCAAGGGCTCGCGACCGTGCACGCGATGTCCGCCGGCAGTATCGGGCACACGGCGAAGGCGGCGCACCGCGACGTCGAAGAGGCCGTCGCGATGGCCGCCGAGCTGCGGAGCCGGGCCGACACGGCAGCGGCGCTGGAAGCGCCGCGCCTGTCGTAGCGAGGGCTCGAGGACTCCGGAAGGTCGGGGATGCCTCGAAGCACCGCTGAGCCGTCAGGCGCAGGTGCCGCTGCTCAGGCCGGAAGCGCAGACTCAAAGCCGGCAGGCGCCGGTCTGCGCCTAGAGCCGGAGGCGCCGGTTCCGTGCCTAAAGCCGGCAGGCGTCGGTCCTGTGCCTAGAGCCGGCAGGCGTCGATGTTCGAGGCGAGGATGCCGCGGGCGCCGATCTCGTAGAGGGCGTCCATGACCCGGTGGAGGTCGGCCCGCTCGGTCATCGACTGGACCGCGACCCAGCCTTCCCGATGCAGCGGCGAGACCGTCGGCGATTCGATGCCGGGCGTCAGCTCGACGGCGGCTTCGAGGAGTTCGGCGCGCACGTCGTAGGCGAGCATGACGTACGAGCGGGCCACGAGCACGCCGCGCAGGCGGCGCAGGAGCTGCTCGACGGCCGGGGCCTGGCCGTTGCCGGCCTTGCGGACCAGGACCGCCTCGGATCGCATGATCGGGTCGCCGAAGACGGCGAGTCCGGCCTGCTTGAGAGTCGTGCCGGTCTCGACCACGTCGGCGATCGCGTCGGCGACGCCGAGGGCGATGGCGTTCTCGACCGCGCCCGCGAGCTTGACGATCTCGGCCTGCACCCCTTGCTTCTCGAGGTCGCTGCGGACCACGCCCGGGAACGAGGTCGCGATGCGCTTGCCGTCGAGGCCCTTCACGGCGTCGACGGTGCCCGGGCGGGCGGCGTAGCGGAAGGTGGAGCGGCCGAAGCCGAGCGCGAGGACCTCTTCGACCTGCTCGCCGGAGTTCACGGCGAGGTCCTGGCCGGTGATGCCGAGGTCGAGGTCGCCGGAGGCCACATACGTGGCGATGTCGCTGGGGCGCAGGTAGAAGAACTCGACGTCGTTGGCGACGTCGAGGGACTGCAGGTCGCGGCTGGAACCGCGCTGGCGGTAGCCCGCCTCGGTGAGCATGTCGGTGGCGCCCTGGGAGAGCGCCCCCTTGTTGGGCACGGCGATGCGGAGCATGCGGATGGGCCTTTCGGGAGCTGTTTAGAGGTACCGGTACACGTCGTCGAGGGTGATGCCGCGGGCGACCATCATCACCTGGAGGTGGTAGAGGAGCTGGGAGATCTCCTCGGCCGCGGCCTCGTCCGACTCGTATTCGGCGGCCATCCAGACCTCGGCCGCCTCTTCGACGATCTTCTTGCCGATGGCATGGACGCCGGCGTCGAGTTGGGCGACGGTGCCCGATCCCTCGGGACGGGTGGCGGCTTTGTCGGCGAGTTCGGCGTAGAGCTGCTCGAAGGTCTTCACGGCCGGAATTCTACGGGGCGCGCCTGGCAGGGGCGAGCGCGAACCGCCCGCGCGCACCACTGGCCGGGATGGTGAGACTCAGGTCGCACCCGCGGAGCGCCGTCGGAAGCGGGTCCAGTGCGCGCACCGGGGCACCGCGCGGGGGCTCCGCGCTGCTCGCGGCTCGCGCGCGCTACAGTCCGCCTCCTGCGGGTTTGATCGGGCATGCGGGGGTATGGACTTTAATTGGGTCGCATGATCTAATTAACATATCGACATTCATCTAATGAATGTGGAAGATTCCTAGCCACTTTCAGAAAGGCGTGCCCTCAATGCGTCGCAGATCGATTCTCACCGCCGCCCTCGCCGCTCCCCTGGCCACCGCGGGCGCCGTCGGCGCCCTCCAGTCCCCCGCCCAGGCCGCCACCTGGTCCTCCTCCGACCGGTGGGGGTCCTGGCAGAACGGGTCCTACACGCTCTACAACAACGTCTGGGGCAGCGGCTACGGCCCGCAGTCCATCTGGGCCAACTCCCCCAGCAACTGGGGCGTGTGGGCGAACCACCCGAACACCGGCGGCATCAAGTCCTACCCGAACGTCTCCCGCACCCTGGGCCGCCAGGTCTCCAGCATGGGGAACGTCTCCAGCTCGTTCAACGTCACGAACCCCACGGGCTCGGGCCTGGCCTACAACACCACCTACGACGTGTGGGGCAACGGCCACGCCCACGAGATCATGATCTGGACGCAGTGGACGAGCAACGTCGGCCCGATCGGCGGCTACGTCACCAACGTCAACCTCGGCGGCCGCAACTGGAACTACTACCAGGGCCACAACGGCGGCAACCCCGTCTACAGCTTCATGGCGACGAGCCAGTTCACCAGCGGCACGGTGCAGATCACGCCGATCTGCCAGTGGCTGGTGAACCAGGGCCGGATGCCGAACGTGCGGATCGACCAGGTCCAGTTCGGCTGGGAGATCACCTCGTCGAACGGCGGCAAGAACTTCAACGTCAACAGCTACTCGACGCAGTTCTAGCCTGGACGACCACCGCCGGGCCCGGACGCGGGCCCGGCGGTTCGCCGTCTCAGCCCTTGCGCCGGAAGCGCTCGCGCACGGCGCGGAACGCCTGCTTGGGACGGCGGTACTCGTCGATGATGCCCTTGTCGTTGACGCCCCGCGGGCGCGTGAGGGCCAGCCGGCGCAGCTCGGAGGTCTTGAAGTCGCCGAGGACCCAGATGGCGAGGCCCGAGATCCGGTCCTGCCCGTCCATGACGTGGTCGACGACCGTGGTCAGCAGCTCGGCCTGGTAGTCCTCGGTCCACAGTGAACCGTGCGAGTCGTTCCAGCCGGGCACGGCGCCGGCGCCGATCTCGGAGATGATGAGCGGCTTGTCGGCGAACCCGAGGGCGTCCACGTGGGCGCTGATGCGGTCGAGCTCGGCCGGGATGCCGGGCACGTCCCCGAAGTACCAGCCGGGGTAGGTGTTCGCGCTGACGACGTCGACCAGGTCGAAGCACTTGTCGTCGTGGGCGTTGATGGCGGCGTAGGTGACCGGGCGGTGCGGGTCGAGTTCGCGCAGGCGCCCCAGCAGCGCCGCGTAGACCGGGTACCCCTCCTCCGACCAGCTCGGGCACTCGTTGAGGATGCCCCACAGGATGATCGACGGGTGGTTCTGCGCGGCGGCGCACATCGCTTCGATGTGCGCCAGCTGCGCCTCGACGAACGCCGGGTCGGTGAGGTGCTCGACCGGGTACTGCCAGCCGATCGACTCGCACCACACCATGATGCCCGCCTCGTCGCACAGGTCGAGGAACAGCGGGTCGAGCGGGTAGTGGCTGCCGCGCACGAAGTTCGCGCCGAGGTCCTGGAGCTGCTGGACGTCGTTGACGAGGAGCGCTTCGGGCTGGGCGTGGCCGAACTGAGGGTGGGCCTCGTGGCGGTTGACGCCGAGGAGGCGGACCGGTTCGCCGTTGACGGTGATGCGGCCGTTCGCGGTCGCGACCTCGCGCAGGCCGAAGCGCTCGCTCATGTCGTCCTCGCCGAGGGTGACGGTGAGGGTCGAGAGGCGCGGCTCATCGGATGACCAGGCGGCCAGCCAGGGGATGTCGAGCGTGCGGGTGACCGAGCCGGAGGCGTCGAGGTCGACGGTCTCGGTGGAGACGGCGCGGCCGTCGCATTCGATGCCGAGCGCGGCCGGACCGGCCTGGACGCCAGTGTAGTCGATGCGGACCTGGACGCGGCGTTCGGCGACCGAGAGGGTGTCGATCTTCAGGCCGTCGATGTGGAGCGGTTCGAGGCGGTGCAGTTCGACGCCGCGGGAGATGCCGCCGTAGGCGTACCAGTCGAAGTGCTCCATGTGGAGGGGCGAGCGCTCGTCGAAGCGGTTGTCGACGAGCACCACGACCTCGGCTTCGCCGTCCGCGCTCTCGGTCTCGGCCCAGAAGCGGGTGAATCCCCCGGCGTGCTCCCGGATGAGTTCGCCGTTCCAGTAGACGCGGCACCAGTGCTGGACGGCGCCGAAGACGAGGCGCTGGAGCCCCGCCGAGGTGCGGACCCGGGTGCGGTAGGCGGCGAGGCCGCGCCGCCCCGCGTACTTCGGGGTGGCGTCGTAGCAGCCGGGGACGGCCATGACGTCGTCGAAGCCGAGCGCGGCGAGGTCGACCTGGTCGGGGTCGGCATCGCCGAGGAACGCGAAGTCCCAGGTGCCGTCGAGAGGGGTGACCGGGCGGATCTGGTGCTGGGGGAATCGGCGGGCCAAGGCGGCCTCCTCTGAGTGGTCTCGGCTGATGCGGGACCGATCCTAGGCGACCGGTTGCCAGAGGGGAAGGCCTCTGTGACTACGCAGTCTTGCGCTTCTCCCGGAACGCCTTCTGCCGGCAGGCCGCCGAGCAGTACTTCGCGGGCCTGCCGGTGGCGGTCTCAGGGAGGGGGTCGCCGCAGACCGGGCAGTTCCGTTTCGTTTCGTTACGGAATTCGAAGGAGTTCGAAGTTTCGTTACGAATCTCGGTGTTTCGTTGCATCCGGAGGCCGTCCCAGAAGACCGCCGTGAGGCGCCGGGAGCGTTCGGGGTTGACGGCCATGGCCGTGCAGCCCGAGAGCAGCGCCCGCACGTCCTGGGTGTCGATGTCGCCGCGGATGACCCCGGCCCGCTGCGCCCGCTCGAGCAGGACCGACATCGGGGAGTCGATGAGGCAGTAACCGTCGGTCTTGGAAGGCTCCTGCCAGTCGCCGCGTGCGGCCAGCGCCTCGCAGATCGCGCGGTTCGCGAGCGCCTGATCGGTGATGAACCCGAGGTAGGCGAAGAAGGCGGCTTCGGGGTCGTCCATGGCCAGGGCCTGCTCGGCGAAGGCGCCCATCTGGCCGAGACGCTGGTCGAGCACGGTGGCGAGCAGGGCGTCCTTGGTCGGGAAGTGGCGGTAGACGGTGCCGGCGCCGACGCCTGCGGCGGTGGCGATCTCGTTGAGGGAGACGGAGGCGCCGCGTTCGGCGAAGAGGCGGTCGGCGGTCTCGAGGACGTTCTGGCGGTTGCGCTGGGCGTCGGCGCGTTCGGCCCGCTGGAGTGCGGGCCGCTCCGGCGTCTCCGTGGCGTGCTGCCGCTGGGCCATGGGTCCCCCTCTCGTGGACTCGCTTAAACGGGTGTAGTGTTCCGTTTCATCAACCGGGTTGCCGCTCCCGATACTAGTCGGCGGACCCCGCAATGGAAAGGAACACCCATGCCTGCTGCAGAGAAGACCGTCCTCGTGACCGGCGCCACGGGCCGCCAAGGCGGGGCCGTGGCCGCGCGCCTCCTGGCCGACGGCTGGCACGTGCGGGCCCTCACCCGCGACCCCGAGAGCGCGAAGGCCAAGGCGCTCAAGGAGGCCGGGGCCGAAGTGGTCGCCGGCGACCTCGACGACCGGGCCTCGCTCGATGCGGCCGTCGCGGGCGCCTTCGGCGTCTTCAGCGTCCACGCCGGGGCTTACGAGGGCGGGCCGTACGGCGACGACCTCGGGCACGAGGAGCGCAGCGCCGCGAAGCTCGGTGCGGCGGCGAAGGACGCCGGGGTCGTGCACCTCGTCCACTCCTCGTCGATCGGCGTCGGCGGTCCGCTGGAGCCGCACATGGACATGCTCCAGCGCAAGGCCGAGGCCGAGCGCGCGATCGGGGCGAGCGGGGTGCCGCACACGATCCTGCGCCCGAGCTCGTTCATGGAGAACACGTTCGACTCCTTCCGCGAGCTCCAGGACGGCGCGCTCGTCTCGGTGCTCAACGCGGACACGTTCGAGCCGCACATCGCGGCCGACGACATCGCCGCGTTCGCCGCGATCGCGTTCGCCGCCCCGGAGGCGCACGCCGGGAAGGTGTACGAGCTGGCAGGGGACGACCTCACGCAGACCGAGAAGGCGGCGCTCATCGGCCGCGTCGTCGGGCGCGAGGTGCCGTACGTCGGCATCTCGGCGGAACAGGTCGCCGGGGACAGCCCGTCGACAGCGAAGATGCTGGGCGTCCTCAACCGGCACCGCATCCCCGTCGACATCGCGGCGCTGCGGCGGGTCCACCCTGGCCTGCTCACTCTGGAGCAGTGGATGACCGGGATCGGCAAGCCGCTGGTCGACGCGTACTTCGCGCGGATCGACGCGGCCTGAGCGGGCGGCCGGGCAGGTGGACGGTCCGGGCCGGTCGCGGCGGGCCCGCGGCCGTCCGGGCCGCCCTCATCGCGCGGCGGGGGCGGTCTCCGGCGCGAAGGCGAAGGAGATCTTCTCCATGAGGGCCTTGCGCTTGGTGTTCTGGAAGGCGGCGATGCGCCATTGGCCGTCGGCCTCGCGCACGACGGTGTAGGTCTGGACCTTGGTGAGCTTGGCGGGGCGCGAGCCGTGCTTGCCGACGTCGCCGCGGCCGGTGACGACCGCCGTGTCCGGGCCTAGGAACCGGATGCCGAGGATCTCGTCCGCGAGCACGCTGCCCTGGAGGAACTTGTCGAACAGGGCCTGGTGGGCGCGGGCGATCTCCTCGCGACCGGTGTAGCAGGTGCCGACGAAGGTGACGTAGGTGGCGTCGGCGGTGAAGTGCGAGGCGTAGGCCTCGCCGCTCCCGGTGGCCCAGGCGGCGACGGTGGCGTCGATGAGTGCGGTGATCTGCTCGGTGCTCATGGGTGTGCCCTTCTGGTAGTTTGATGACTGCATCTATTGTGCGGATTCATTCTCTGCATTGATGCAGATATTACCTTAAGGAAGGGAATCTGTCATGTCAAGATCGGATCTCGCGAAGCTCGGTGCGGTCTACCCGCCGTACCTCAGCGCGATCGTGCTCCACGGACTGGCCACGGCCCAGGCCGTCGGCCTCGGCCCCACCGACCTGTACGCGGTCGGCACGCTCGCCTTCTACGGCCGCATGACCTCCGGCGAACTCGCCGCCAAGACCGGGCTGACCACCGGGGCCACCACGCGCCTCATCGACCGCCTGGAGGAGCGCGGCCTCGTCCGCCGCGTGACCGACCCGGCCGACCGGCGCCGCGTCCTGGTCGAGGCCGCGGAGGACAACGGCATCGAGCTCGACGCCGCGCTGGCGCCGGCCCGCGAGAAGCTCGGCGCGGTCTTCGCCGACTGCTCCCCCGCCGAGATCGCCGTCCTCACCGAGCACTTCGAACGCGCCACCCCCGCCTTCCACGAAGCGATCGAGACGATTCGGGACACCCGCTGACCTTGCACCGCAACGGGGCTTGCGGGATGCTCTGAGGACAGGAGCGATCCCCTCGACCCCTCGAAAGGCCCCTGCCGATGCGCCCACTCTTCCGCCTGCACCCGACCCTGGCGAGCGCGGCGCTCGCCGCGGTGCTCGCGATCCTCAACGGCCGCTACGACTACCACCGCGACGAGCTGTACTTCCGGATGCTCGAGCCCGCATGGGGCTACGTCGACCAGCCGCCGCTCACCCCGCTGCTCGGGAAGGCCTCCGTCGGTCTGCTCGGTGATTCACTGTGGGCGTTGCGGTTCCCCTCGATCCTGTGCATGGTCGGCCTGCTCTGGATCGCCGCACTGCTCACGCGCGAGTTCGGCGGCGGCAGGGCCGCGCAGGCGCTCAGCGTGTGGGGCCTGGCCTTCGCCGGTGTCGCACTGGCCTTCGGGCACCAGCTCTCCACGAACTCGGTCGACCTGGTGGTGTGGACGGCCGCGCTCCTGTTCACAGTGAAGGCGCTGCTGCGGGATCGGCCTGAATGGTGGCTCGCGGTGGGCGCCGCGGCCGGCATCGGCCTGTACAACAAGCACCTGATCGTGCTGCTCCTGCTGAGCGTCGGCCTGGCGCTCCTCGCGGTCGGGCCGCGCAAGGCGCTCGGATCGAAGTGGCTGTGGGCCGGTGCGGCCCTGGCGCTGGTGATCGGCGCCCCGAACCTGGTCTACCAGGCGGTGAACGACTGGCCGCAGCTGGAGATGGCCGCGGCGATCAACGAGACGGACGGCACCGAGAACCGCATCCTGCTGCTGCCCTTCCAACTGCTGCTCATCGGCCTGTTCCTCGTGCCGATCTGGATCGCCGGGCTCGTCGCGCTGCTGCGCAGGACCGAATGGCGGCCGATCCGGGCGCTGGCCGTGGCCTACCCGATCCTGCTGGCGGTCACGCTGGCGAGCGGCGGTCAGTTCTACTACTCGATGGGCCTGGTCATCGCCCTGTACGCGGCCGGATGCGTCCCGGTCGCGGCCTGGGCGGCCACGCGGAGCCGCCGCGGCCTGCTGGTCGCGGGCGTGGCGCTCAACAGCGCGGTCTCGGCGCTCGTCGCGCTGCCGCTGCTCCCGGTGGACGCCGTCGGCGGCACGCCGATCCCGGCGATGAACAGCTCGGTGCCCGACGGCGTCGGCTGGCAGACGTACACCGATCAGGTTGCGGCCGTGGTCGACTCGCTGCCTCCTGAAGCGAACGCGGCCGTCCTGACCGCCAACTACGGCGAGGCCGGCGCGCTCGAGCGGTACGGCGAGGACCTGCCGCCGATCGTCAGCGGCCACAACCAGCTGCACGAGTACGGCCCGCCCCCGGCGGCCACCGACACCGTGGTCACCGTAGGCCTTGACCTCGCCCGCGTGAGCCGCTTCTTCGACTCCTGCGTCGAGGCCGCCGAGCTGGACAGCGGACTGGACGTCGACAACGAGGAGCAGGGGCAGCTCATCGGCGTCTGCACCGGACCGGTCTCGGATTGGGCATCGCTGTGGCCGGAGTTCCAGCACTACAGCTGAGCCGCTACGCCCCCGGCTCGTGGCCGGGGGCGTACTGCTCGGCGAACTCGCCTTCGGCGGGGATGACGGTGATGACGTCGATCATGACGCCGTCAGGGGCCTCGCAGATGAAGTGGCGCTGGCCGAACGCCTCGGTGCGCAGCGGCCGGAGCTCGCGCAGGCCCGCCTCGCCGACGAGCCGCCGGTGCTCGGCGTCGACGTCGTCGACCTCGAAGTTGAGGATGAGACCGCCGCTCATCGGTGCGCGGTGCCCTTCGGGGACGGTGGGGTGGGAGGCGTCGAGGAGCGCCAGTTCGTACTGCGGGGCGTCGGGGCGGTGCAGGCTGACGTACCAGTCGGCGGTGAAGGTGGCCTCGAAGCCGAAGTGGCGCACGTAGAAATCGTGCGCGGCGGCGACGTCGCCGGTGGCGATCACCGGGTAGAAGCTGCTGAGTCGGGTGCCCATGGCGGTCTCCTGGAAGCTCGATCCGATTCACATACCTTCGGTATGTGAATTTGAATGTTAACATACCCCGGGTATGCGAGATCGGATCGGAGTGCGCATGGCGGGAACGCGGATCGAGCAGCGGGAGGCGACGCGCCGGGCGCTGCTGGCGGAAGGGCGGCGCCGCTTCGCCGCGGACGGGTACCACGAGGTCGTGCTGGCCGACGTGGCGCAGGCCATCGGGACCACCAAGGGCGCGGCCTACCACCACTTCGGCAGCAAGCTCGGGCTCTTCCGGGCCGTGGTCGCCGAGGTGCAGGAGGAGCTGGGCGGGCGCGTCGCCGGAGAGGCCGACCGGTTCGACGAACCCTGGGAGCAGCTGCGCGCCGGGTGCCGCGCGTTCCTGGCGGCCGGGGCCGACCCGGCCGTGCGCCGCATCCTGCTGGTGGACGCGCCGACCGTGCTCGGCTGGGACGAATGGCGGTCGATGGACGAGGAAGGCTCGGCCCGGCATCTCGCCGAGGCGCTGCACGACCTCGTGGACTCCGGAACCATTGCGGCGCAGCCGATCGAGCCGCTGGCTCGGCTGCTCTCGGGCGCGATGAACGAGGCGGCGCTATGGCTCGCGCGGTCGGAGGACCCGGACGCGCTCGCCGCGACCGAGCGGGCCCTGGACCGCCTGCTCGACGGACTGCGGGCCTGAATTCCCTTGGTACGCATGAGGACAGGCCCGGGCCGTGAGGTCCGGGCCTGTCCTCGCGCTAAGTGCTAGTCGAGCGAGCGGATCGCCAGCGCGGCGCCGAGGGCGGCGACGACCGCCTCGTATCCCTTGTCCTCAGTGGAGTCGGGGTAGCCGGCGCGGGCGAGGGCCTGCTCCTGGTCGTCGACGGTGAGCACGCCGTGGGCGACGGGCGTCGACTCGTCGAGCGCGACCCGGGTGAGCCCTTCGGTGACGGACTTGCACACATAGTCGAAGTGGGCGGTGCCGCCGCGGATGACGGTGCCGAGGGCGACCACGGCGTCGTACCTGCGGGCGAGCGCCTGCGCGGCGATCGGGAGTTCCACGGCGCCGGCCACATGCAGGACCTTGACGTCGGCGACCTTCGCGTCCGCGGCGGCCTCGAGGGCGCGCTTGAGCAGCTGGCCGACGATCTCGGTGTTCCAGTCCGTGGCGACGATCCCGAGCGTGAGGCCGGCGGCGTCGGGGACGTTGACGGCGGGTGCTCCGTGTCCGGCCATGTCAGGCGGCTTCCTTTCCGGCGAGGACCGGCGCGGGCAGGTCGGCCAGCAGGTGGCCCATGCGGTCGCGCTTGGTCGTCAGGTAGGCGAGGTTGTCGGGCGTGGCGTAGGTCGGCAGGGCGACCCGGTCGAGGACCTCGAGGCCGTGGCCTTCGATCCCGGCGCGCTTCTCCGGGTTGTTGGTCAGCAGGCGCATCGACTTGATGCCGAGGTCTTCAAGGATCTGCGCGCCGATGGCCCAGTCGCGGGCGTCGGCGGGCAGGCCCAGTTCGAGGTTCGCGTCCACGGTGTCGCGGCCCTGGTCCTGGAGCTGGTAGGCCTGGAGCTTGTGGACCAGGCCGATGCCGCGGCCCTCGTGGCCGCGCATGTAGAGCACGACGCCGCGGCCCTCGGCCTCGACGGCGCGCAGCGCGGCCTGCAGCTGGGGACCGCAGTCGCAGCGCAGGGAGCCGAAGGCGTCGCCGGTGAGGCATTCGGAGTGGACGCGCACGAGCACGTCCTCGCCGTTGCCGATGTCGCCCTTGACGAGTGCGACGTGCTCGTTGCCGTCGAAGACGGCGCGGTAGCCGATGGCGGTGAACTGGCCGGACTCGAGCGGGAGGCGGGCCTCGGCGAGGCGCTTGACGTGCACCTCGTTGCGCTGGCGCCATTCGGCGAGCTGGGCGACGGTGATGAGCAGCAGGTTGTGCTCGTCGGCGAAGGCGCGCAGCTCGGGCAGGCGCATCATCGAGCCGTCGTCGTTCATCATCTCGGAGATGGCGCTGACCGGCTGCTTGCCGGCAAGGCGGGTGAGGTCGACGGCGGCCTCGGTGTGGCCGCGGCGGACGAGGACGCCGCCGTCCTTGGCGCGCAGCGGGACGACGTGGCCGGGCCGGTTGAGGTCGGTCGCGATCGTCTCGGGGTCGGCGAGCACGCGGATGGTCTGGCCGCGGTCGGCGGCGGAGATGCCGGTGGTGACGCCCTTGCGGGCGTCCACGGAGACGGCGAACGCGGTGCCCTTGTAGTCCTGGTTGGTGTGGTGCGCGGGCGGCAGGTCGAGCCGGTCGGCGGTCTCCGAGGGCATGGCGACGCAGATGTAGCCGCCGGTGTAGCGGATGGTGAAGGCCATGAGTTCGGTCGTGGCGTCCTCGGCGGCGAAGACGATGTCGCCTTCGTTCTCGCGGTCGGTGTCGTCGGCGACGATGACCGGCTGGCCTGCCTTGATGGCGGCGACGGCGTCCTCGATGGAGTCCAGGCGGATCTCGTTCATCAGATGCTCCCTGCGGAGAGGAGGAGTTTTTCGACGTGCTTGGCGACGACGTCGGTCTCGATGTGGACGGGGTCGCCGACCTGCTTGCGGCCCAAGGTGGTCGCTTCGAGGGTGGTGGGGATGAGGCCGACGGTGAACTCGTCGCCGTCGATGGCGGCCACGGTGAGCGAGGTGCCGTCGATGGTGATGGAGCCCTTCTCGACCACGTACTTGGCGAGGCCCTCGGGGAGGCGGAAGGTGACTTCCTCCCACTCGGCGGCGGGAGTGCGCGCGATGATCTCGGCGACGCCGTCGACGTGGCCCTGCACGAGGTGCCCGCCGAGGCGGGTGGTGAGGGTGGCGGCGCGTTCGAGGTTCACCTTGTCGCCCGGTTCGAGCTTCCCGATGACCGAGCGGCGGTAGGTCTCCTCCATGACGTCGGCGGTGAAGACATCGCCTTCGACGCTCACGACGGTGAGGCAGACGCCGTTGACGCTGATGGAGTCGCCGAGGGCGGCGTCAGAGCTGACGACGGGCCCGCGGACGGCCAGGAACGCTTCACTGGCCTTGACGACTTCGCCGAGTTCTTCGACGATTCCGGTGAACACGGTTGGAACTCCCTACCTGCTGCGAACTACCTTCGGTACGCAGGCGGGGGCAGGAGAAAAGCTCGCAGGGGCCACCAGTGGCCACCTCCGTTGCGTCTGCTCCCATCCGGACTTTAACCGTCGGTCCTGGATTCTCACCAGGTCAACCGTCCGCTGGATGCGGACGGGTCGCGGACTTGCGGCTTTCGCCGCTCACCGCCGGCTCGGAATTGCACCGACCCCGCTGACGCGCGTTTGCTACAAGGAATTGTGCCACGGGGATATTCCGCAGCGGTCCTCACTGTGACGCACCCTACTGGCGGCGGGCGGGTTCAGCGCTCGTTCGTCCAGAAGACGGGACGGCGGTTGGTGCGGCCCGGAGCGCGGCCTTCAGGGAAGGCCACGTAGTTGCCGGGGTGGGATTTGGCGACGCTCTTGAGGGTGGTGGCCTCGGCGACGGCCTCGTAGGCGTCGGCGAAGCGGCGCACGGTGGAGAGCGCGACGCCGGTGGAGAGCGTGGGCAGGCGCGAGCGGGTGAGGCGGCGGGAGGCGCGGTCGGCGTGCTCGATGTAGCCGCGCTCGACGTCGCGCGGCTCGCAGAGCTGGCGGACGCGGCGCGCGAAGTGGTCGTTGAGGAAGCCGGTGACGGCCTCGGCGTGCTCGGGCAGGCACAGGATGGTGAAGTCGTCGCCGCCCACGTGGCCGAGGAAGACCGGGGCGGCCCCGGCGTCCCCGGCGGCGGCGTAGACGCATTCGGCGAGGGCCCGGATGAACTCGTCGCCGCGCACGAACCCGTAGACGTCGTTCACCGCTTTGAACTGGTCGATGTCGATGTAGCACAAGGCGAACGGATCGCCGCGCTTGATCCAGGCCTGGAGCTCGCGGAGGATGCGGTCGTTGCCGGGCATCCCGGTGAGCGGGGAGGACTCGCGGACCTCGCGGTGGCGGCGGATCGCGGAGTCGATGCGGGCGGAGACCTCTGCGGGGTCGAAGGGCTTGGCGATGTAGTCGTCGGCGCCGGCTTTGAGGCCGGCGATCTTGTCGGCCGAGGAGGGCCCGGCGCCCAGGAGGATGAGCGGCAGGCTCGCGGTGGCCGGGTCGGCGCGGAGCTGGCGGGTGAGGGCCAGGCCGTCGATGAACGGCAGGTCGGCTTCGAGGAGGACGATGCCGGGCCGGCGCAGCGCGATCCCGGCGAGGGCCTGGTAGCCGTCGCGGGCGAGCGCGGTGTCGAACCCGTCGGCCCTCAGCCGGGCGGCGAGGAACTCGGCGATCTCCGGGTCGTTGTCGGCGATGAGGACCAGTTCTGCGGGGGTGGGGGCTGGCATGGTCGCATCATCCGGATGATCGCGCCGCGTCGGCGCGGGCGCGCAGGCGCCGGGCCGCGTCGGCGGGGTCGGCCGCGCCGTAGACCGCGGTGCCGGCGACGAACGCGTCGGCCCCGGCTTCGGCGGCGGCGGCGATGGTGTCCTCGGCGATGCCGCCGTCGACCTCGATGCGCAGTTCCAGGTGGCCGGAGTCGGCGTGGGCGCGGGCGGTGCGGACCTTGGCGAGCAGCTCGGGCATGAACTTCTGGCCGCCGAAGCCGGCCTTGATGGTCATGATGAGGAGCGTGTCGAAGGCCGGGAGGATCTCGAGGTAGTCCTCGACGGGGGTGTCGCGGTCGATCGCGAGCCCGGCCTTGGCGCCCGCGGCCTGCAGGTCCTTCGCGAGCTTGACGGGGTCGTCGGAGGCCTCCGCGTGGAAGGTGACGTTGTAGGCGCCGAGCTCGGCGTAGCCGGGGGCCCAGCGGTGCGGGTCCTCGATCATGAGGTGGCAGTCCAGCGGGATGTCCGTGGCGGCCTTGAGGGACTTGACGATCGGCGGGCCGAGCGTGAGGTTGGGGACGAAGTGGTTGTCCATGACGTCGACGTGGAGCCAGTCGACGGCCCCCTCGACCGCGTCGGCCGCCTCGGCGAGGCGGGCGAAGTCCGCCGCCAGGAGGCTCGGGGCGATGACGGTGTCGGCCTGCGCCGTTCGGAACTGTGCCACACGGACAGTGTAGGTCGCAGAACCGCGACGCAGGCCGGACACCGGGTGCCTGTTGTGATCTCAGGTCAGCAGGGGACGTCCATATCGGCCGGCGAACCGGAGGCGACGAAGCCGAACAGCTCCTTCGTCTGGCCCGCCGCGACGGAGCCGTTCCAGCCCACGTCCTTGGCGGTCACCGTCTTCCCGGAGGTGCTGAGCTGGGTGTTCCAGCTGCTCGTGACCGTTTGGGTACCGGGCCAGGTCCACGAGATGGTCCAGCCGTTGACGGCCTGGTCGGCGGTCATGGAGACCTTGCCCTGCCAGCCGCCGTTCCAGGTGCTGACGGCGTCGATGTGGATGGTGCAGTCGGTCTCGCCGGGCCCGCCGGTGGTAGGGCCGTCGGTCGGGGTGGTCACCGGGTCGGTCGGATCGACCTGCCCGGGCCAGCCGCTTCCGGCGTTGTTGGCGAGCTGGTAGGCCAGGTCGGGGATGAACTGGCCGGCTGCGCCGGCGCAGCCGTCGGCCTCGCCGGGGAGCTTGACCCACAGGTACGCGTCGATGCCGTTGACGCCGGTCGAGGTGGTCGGGTGCTTGCCGATGGCGCGGCCCGCGGGGTCGCACCAGTCGTTGGGGTTGGGCGGGTTCAGCGGCCCGTTGCCGTTGCGGCTGGTGTCGATGACGACGCCCTTGCCGGTGCCGACGATGTTGCGGACCTGCTGCGCGTACGCGGTGGACTCGTCGGTGGTGCGGTAGTTGGAGACGTTGAGCGAGAAGCCGTCCGCGTACTGGATGCCCGCGGCCTGGAGGCGCCTTCCGGCCTCGGCGGCGGTGAGCCAGGCCGAGTTCCCGGCGTCGAGGTAGACCTTGGCGGCCGGGTCGGCGGCATTGAGCTTCTGGGCCGCGTAGGAGAGCGAGGCGTTGATCTGGGCCCGCTCGGTGGCGTTGTGGCAGTCGTGCGCGATCACGTCGGGCTCGATCACGATGTACGCGGGGCCGTCGATCTCGTTCGCGATCTGGTCGATCCAGCCGCGGTAGGCGTCGTGGTTCGGGGCGCCGCCGCCGGAGTGGCCGCCGCAGTCGCGGTTGGGGATGCCGTAGACGACCATGATCGGGGCCGCCCCGGCGGCGGCCGCGCCGTCGACCACGGCGGCGACCTGGGCTGCGATGCCGCCGGTGGGCTGGTACTGGGTGAACCAGTTGCCCGCCGGGGTCTCGGCGATCCGGTCGCGGATCATGTTCGCGCGCCAGTCGTTCGGGTTCTGGTTGACCCAGCGGGCCGCGCCCGTGTTCGGGTTCGTCCACAGTGCTTGGGCTTGCGCCGAGACGTCCTCCTGCGCGCCCGCATTGGGGCTGAGGAGGAAGCCCGCGCTGAGTGCGGTGGCGACTGCGGTCGCCATTCCCGCGACGATCGCCGCGAGACGCTTTCGTCGGTTCATCAGGTGCTCCTAGGGTCAGTTGTGCCGGTAACCCGGGGGCAATATTCACCCCTGTCAATGTATGGTAGCGCTTCCAAAATGTGGGGCTTTCGGTGACCCGCCCGAAAAAACAGGCCTCCCCCCTGCGACCGGTTCGCACCGTGACGCGGGAGGAGGCCCTATAGCTGGAGCGTTACCGGTTGCCGGTCTTGCGCAGCAGCGCGAGGAACATCGCGTCCGTCCCGTGGCGGTGCGGCCACAGCTGCGCGAACTCGCCGCGCTCGGCGCCGGGCACGCGATCGAGGAGCCACTCAGGACGGACGAGCTCCGCTCCCCCGTCCTTGAGCACCGACTCGACCACCGCTTCGGTCTCGGCCGTCACCGGCGAGCAGGTCACGTACGCGACGATCCCGCCCGGCCGCGCCAGGCGCAGACCCGAGGCGAGCAGCTCGCGCTGCAGCGGCACCAGGTCGTCGATGTCGCTGCGCTGCTTGCGCCACCGCGCCTCCGGGCGGCGGCGCAGCGCGCCCAGGCCCGAGCACGGGGCGTCCACGAGCACCCGGTCGGCGGAGTCCGCCTTCCCGAACGTGCGGCCGTCGCCGGTGTGGACGGTGACGGGCAGGCCGCGCACGGCCTTGGACACGAGTTCGGCGCGGTGCTGCTGGATCTCGACCGCGTCGATGCTTGCACCCCGCTGCGCCGCAACCGCACCGAGCAGGCCGGTCTTGCCACCGGGCCCGGCGCACAGGTCGATCCACGACCGGTCCGAACCTTCCAGCGGCGCCTCGGCGAGCTGCAGGGCGACCAGCTGGCTGCCCTCGTCCTGGACGTGGGCGAGACCGGTGACCACCGCCGGGAGACGACCCGGGTCACCGCTCGGCATGTAGACCGCGTACGGCGACCACTGGCCGTGCCCGCCGCCGCGCGACTCGCGCGAGAGGTCGCCCTTCGTGATGCGACCGGGCTTGGCGCACAAGTGCACCGGCGGCGCCACATTGCTGGCCGCCAGCGCGTCCGCGAGCTCCTCGGGGCCGAGCACCGCTTCGAACTCGCTGGAGATCCACTGCGGGTGCGCGTAGCGCAGGGAGAGGTCGTGGAGGCGGTCGCCGGTGGCGAGCTCGGCGGTCCACTCATCGAGGTCCTTCGCGGCGACCTTGCGCAGCACGGCGTTCGCGAGCCCGGAGACGCGCGGCGAGACCGCGGCCTTGACGAGGCTGACCGTGGTGGCGACGGCCGCGTGCGCGGGGATGCGCATGTACAGCAGCTGGTAGGCGCCCAGGCAGAGGGCGTCGACGAGGTCCTGCTGCAGCTGGCGGATCTCGCGGCCGGAGGCGGCGGCGAGGATCGCTTCGAGGGTGCCGAGGCTGCGGAGCGTGCCGTAGGTGAGCTCGGTGGCGAGCGCGGCGTCGCGGCCCGAGTTGTCGGTCTCGGCGAGCATCCGCGGCAGCACGAGGTTGGCGTAGGCGTTGTCGGCGGTGACCGCGTTGATCGCGTCGAAGGCGACGCGGCGCGGATTCACCTTCGGACGATCGCTCTCGGGCGCTCGTCGGCGGTTTCGTTTGTCGCTCATGCGAACACCGGGCTCTCAATCTGGAGGCCGCGGCCCCATGCGGCGGCGTCCATGGGTTTCTTCCCGGCGGGCTGGACCTGGTCGAGGAGGACCGGGTCGGTGGCGGTGCCGACATGGACATGGTGCTTGGCGAGACTGATCGCGCCGGGGGCGAGGCGCGGGCCTTCGGGGTCGGGGCGGACGGGGCCCAGGCGCAGGCGCTGGCCTTCGAACTCGGTCCAGGCCCCGGGGGCGGGGGTGACGGCGCGGATGCGGCGGTCGACGGCGAAGGCCGGGTCGGTCCAGCGCACGCGGGCGTCGTCGACCGAGATCTTGGGGGCGTAGGAGACGCCGTCGTCGGGCTGGGGCTCGCCGGTGATGATCCCGGCCTCGAGGGCGTCGACGACGTCGACGGTGAGGCGGGCGCCGGCCACGGCGAGGCGGCCGAGGAGGTCGCCGGAGGTGTCGGTGGCGGCAACGGGCTCGGTGAGGCGGCCGTAGACGGGACCGGTGTCGAGCCCTTCTTCGAGTTGGAAGACGCAGGCGCCGGTCATCTCGTCGCCGTTGAGCACGGCGTGCTGCACGGGGGCGGCGCCGCGCCATGCGGGCAGGAGCGAGAAGTGCAGGTTGATCCAGCCCAGGCGCGGGATCGCGAGGGCGGCGGGAGGTACGAGCGCGCCGTAGGCGACGACGGGGACGAGGTCGGCGTCGAGTTCGCGCAGCCGGTCGAGGAATTCGGGTTCGCGCGGTTTGGCGGGGGTGAGCACTTCGACGCCGTGCTCGTCGGCCCAGGCGGCGACGGGCGAGCGGGAGACCTTGCGGCCGCGTCCGACTCTCGCGTCGGGGCGGGTCAGGACGGCCGTCACTTCGTGGTCGGACGCGTGGAGGGCCTCGAGGGTCGGCAGTGCGACCTCCGGGGTCCCGGCGAAGACGATCCTCATCGCTTGAAGAACACACCCTTGGAGTCGTGGGGGGTGATTTTGACTTTGACGTCTTCGTTGTACCAGTCCTGGGACTGGATCTCGGCCATTGCGGCCTTGCGCCGGTCGGAGTCGAGGCGGTCGATGAAGATGATGCCGTCGAGGTGGTCGGTCTCGTGCTGGAGGCAGCGGGCCATGAGGCCGGTGCCGACGATCTGCAGCGGGTCGCCGTATTCGTTGAAGCCCTTGGCGACCACGTTCTGGCGGCGGATCGTGTCGAAGTAGAGGCCGGGGAGGGAGAGGCAGCCTTCGGGGCCGTCCTGCTCCTCTTCGTCGGGGAACTCGAGCACGGGGTTGACGATGTGGCCGATGACGTCGTCGACGTCGAAGGAGAACACGCGCTTGCTCACGCCGAGCTGCGGCGCGGCGAGCCCGGCGCCGCCTTCGTCGCGCATGGTGTCGAGCAGGTCCTTCACGAGGCCCCGCAGTTCCTTGTCGAAGGTGTCGACGTCCTCGGCGGCGGTGCGCAGGACCGGGTCGCCGAAGATGCGGATGGGCTGGATCGACAATGTGCTGACCTTCCGATGCGTGTACTGGCCGTCTACCAGTGTCCCACCCGCCGGAGGCGCTGCGTGAGGGGTCGGCGCCCGGTGTGGTGCGGATCGGGGCCCCCGCGCCCCGGCCGGGACCGCGGCGGCGGTAGCCCGGTCGGCGGCGAGCATGAGCCCGGCGACGAGGCAGGCGGCGGTGCACACGAGCAGGACGACCACGGGGAAGGACGCGGCGAGGCTGAGGAGTCCCATGGTTCAGGCCGATTTCGGGTGCATCGGGGCCCTCGCCAGGAGGGCCCAGGTGAGGAGGGCGAGCGGGACGGTGAAGGCGAGGTCGATCAGCGCGAGGTGGTTCATGGTCATCTCGACGGGGACCTCGACGAGGGTGCCGTCCCCGAAGGGGGTGTCCTGGGCGAGGTTGCGCATGAGCGAGATGGCGACCGGGCGGTAGACGACCGCGGCGACCAGGAGCGCGCTGGCGAGGACGCCGAGCCGGCGACCGGGGAAACGGAGCTTCGCGGCCCCGGCGGCGGCGCCGACGGTGAACCAGAGTGCGGAGCGGGCCAGGGAGTCGAGCGGGCCGCGCCCGTAGAAGCCGATCTCGGAGTCGGCCGTGGGCAGATGCTCCAGGATCAGCCGGCCGGCCTGGGTGAGCGCGGCCGCGGTGACGACGGTGGCGAGCCCGTAGAGGGCGAATCCGGCCAGGAACTCCTTGCGGGTGAAGCCGTGGACGATGGCGAGCGGGTAGCCCTTGGACAGGTGGAGCCAGCCGGCGAGGAACATGGCGATCGGGAGGGCGAGCAGGACGTAGGTGGCGAGCTCCTCGGTCTGTCCTTCGGTGGCCGCGTCGAGGATCGCAGACGTGACGACGAGGACGACGAACGCGGCGGTCAGCCAGAGTCCGAGGGTCCGGGCGGTGTCGTTCGCGAGTCGCGCGGCGAGATGGTACTTGCGTTGGGCGAGCACGGCGTTCATGGTCAGGCTCGCTTTCCTCGGATCGGGATGGAACGCAGGGCGGCGACGCATCCGGCGGCCAGGACGACGGCGATGGCGAGCGCGGCGGCGGCCGAGGCCGCGGTGGACCAGCCCGGGTCGAACCACGCCTCGTTGAACTCGAGGTAGAGGGTCGCGGCGTAGAGCCCGCCGGTGCCGATGAGGACGGCGGCGCTGAATCCGCGGCCGCCGCTGTACCCGGCGGAGAGGGCGCCGACGAGGACGCCGGCGAAGAAGTAGACGGGCGTGATGGCGAGGTAGCGGGCGCCGGAGGCGAGGGCTTCGCCGAGGCTCGTCGGCGGGTCGGCCACGAGCGCCATCAGGGCGTGCTCGGCGGCGAAGCCCGCGGTCAGGTACGCCGCGAGGCCCACGGAGGCCAGGACGCCGAAGACGATGAAGGCGACGGTGATCTCGCGGCGGGTGCAGCCGCGGGAGATCCAGACGGCGAGGTTGCCGAAGATCATCATCCCGGCGGTGCCGGCGGCGAACCACTGGAGGACGGCGGCGGTGATGGACCACAGTCCGAGTTCGAAGACGTCGGCGAACACTGCGGAGAGGACGGGGACCAGCACGATCCCGGCGAGGAGCCACCACTTGAGCCAGGCGGTGGCACCGGTGAAGAGGCGCCGGCCGAACCGGTAGCGGCGCTGCATGAGTCGGGTTTCCATGGTCAGGCCTTCTTCGATCGCAGGGGGATGTCGATGAGGATCTGGCGGGCGGCGATCGCGAGCACGACCGCGACGGCGGCGATCCCGGCGAGGATGGGGGCGCGGCCCCATTCGTCCATGAAGCGGCCGAGGAAGCCCATCCAGCCCGGGCCGAACGGCTCGGTGTCGTACAGCGCGTTGTCGAGGCTGAAGACGACCGGGAGGACGGGGACCAGGAGCAGCCAGCCGCTGCCCTCCCAGCGGTAGGAGGCGGCGCCGATGACGGCCCCGGCGGCGAAGTAGGCGAGGTACATGAGCGGGTAGACCGCGGCGAAGGCGACGGTGTCGCCCCAGGAGCCGAGCGCGGTGGTCGTGTCGCCCGCCTGGATGCCCTGGGTCCAGCCCATGCCGTCGTAGTAGGCGCGTTCGACCAGGAGCCCGGCGAAGACGAGGGCGCCGATCGCGACCGACCACAGGAGGCCGAAGACGCCCATGGCGACGGCGAGTTCGCGGCGGGTCATGCCGGTGGCGATCATGTTGGGCACCAGCGCGTACAGGAAGCCGCCGGCGACGAACGCGGTGAACCACTTGCCGATGTTCGCGGTGTAGAACCAGGTCGAGAGTTCGATCTCGGTGTACTGCGAGAGTGCGAGCGGGCCGAGGAAGGCGAGCACGACGGCCGCGACGATCCAGTACTTGAAGTACTTGAGGCCCTCTCCGGCGATGCCGACGCCGAGGGCGAAGCGGCGGTTGGGAAGCGTGAGGTTCGCGAGGGAGGGCATCGTCAGGCTCCGTTGCGGTTCGGTTCGGTGAGGTGGATGAAGAGGTCCTGGAGGCCGACCGGGCCGATCTCGAGCCCGGCCGCGGCGGCGCGCTCGCGGGTGCCGGCCTCGAAGGCGGCGACGGTGGTGCTCTTGGTGCCGCCGAGCTGCTGCTCGGCGAGGACTTCGAGGCCGGCGGCGATCGCGTCGACGGCGGCGGCGGGGCCGGTGAGGGTGGCGCCCATGTTCTGGAAGACCTCGACCTCCTCGTGGCGCAGGATGCGTCCCTTGTCGACGATGACGACCTCTTCGAGGTAGTTGGCGACCTCGTCGATGAGATGGGTGGAGAGGATGACGGTGTGGGGGCGGTCCATGTACTCGGCGAGGAGCTCCTTGTAGAACGCGTCCCGGGTGGGGGCGTCCATGCCGAGGTGGACCTCGTCGAACATGGTGAGTTCGGCGCGGGCGGCGAGGCCGCAGATCGCGGCGAGGATGGAGCGCTTGCCTCGGGAGAGTTCGCGGACCTTCTTCTTGAGCGGCAGCTCGAAGCGGTCGGCGAGCTTGAGGGCGTAGGCGGTGTCGAAGGCGGGCCGGATCTGGCCGGTCTCGATGGCGGACTTGACGGTGTCGGAGTCGTCGAAGTCGCCGCCTTCGCGGATGAGGGCGACGCGGGAGACGATCCCGGCGTTCTCCCACACGGGTTCGCCGCCGACGAGGATCTCGCCGCTGGTGGGCTTGCGGAAGGCGGCGAGGAGGCTGAGGAGGCTGGTCTTGCCGGCGCCGTTGCGTCCGAGCAGGCCGTAGATCTTGCCGGCCTCGAGTTCGAGGTTCACGTCGGCGAGCGCGTCGGAGTCGCGGTACTTCAGCGTGACGTCGCGGAGGGTGGCGGAGAAGCTCATTTGCGGGCGCCTTCCTGGGCTTCGAGGTAGTCGATGATGTCGGTGAGCGAGATGCCGGCCTGGCGGGCCTCTTGGACGAGGGGGGCGAGCACGCGTTCGAAGAACCGCTCGCGGAAGTCGGCGGCGAGCCGGTCGCGGGCGTCCTCGGCGACGAACATGCCGACGCCGCGCTGCTTGTAGAGGACGCCTTCGTCGACCAGGTCCCGGAACGCCTTCTGCGCGGTGGCGGGGTTGATCTGGTAGAAGGCGGCGTACTGGTTGGTCGACATGACCTTGCCTCCCGGTTCGAGCGAGCCGTTCATGATCTCGGCCTTGATCTGATCGGCGATCTGCCGGTAGATCGGTGTGCCGTCATCGAACATCTCGCCTCCTTCGGTGTAGAGCGAATGGTTCGTTGGTTCAGAGGTTCATTACTTGACTAATGAACCATAGCACGAAGGTGCCGACGCGTGTCAACCCGCGCAGGCGCGCAGCATTGCGGGTGTAGGTTCTCGTTTGTTCTGTCGGTGTCTCACTGAAATGACGCCATGGATGTCGGTTTCGTCATCCCAGTGAGAAACCAGGCTTGTGGGTGACAGACACGACGCCGCGTCGCGTTCATGCTGTTCTCATGGCGGGAATCCTGGAAGATCGGCTGGCTTCGGTCGAGGTGCGGTACCGACGTGATGGCGGCGAGGTCGTCGACACGACGATGGATCTGGCCCGCATCGACGCGCTCGCCGGATCGATGCCGGTCCGCGAGTTCCGTTGGTACAAGGGCCGGAAGCACTATTCGGGCTGGTACTGGTCGTCGACGACCGGCGGCATGGTCGCGTACGAGAGTCTGTTGGAGCTGGCTCGGATTCTGCTGGCCGACTTCGACCCGGACGTCTGCGGGATTGCCGCGCAGCCGTTCCAGATGGCCGAGCGCACAGAATCCAAATCACGCAGTCATGTTCCCGATCTCCTGCTCTTGCATAGGGATCGCACTGCCACGGTGGTCGACGTCAAGCCCGCACACCGGTTGGACGACCCGGTGGTCACCACCGTGTTCGAGTGGACCGGCTCGCTGGTTCGGATGCGCGGCTGGCGGTTCGAGGTCTGGTCGGGGGTCGATCCAGTCCAGCTGGAGAACATCCGCTTCCTCGCGGGGTATCGGCGGCCGAGCGTGGTCGACGCGGCGCTGCTGGAGCCGGTTGCGGAAATAGCGGCCAAGCAGGACACGATCTGCGGAGTTGAGATAGCAGCCCGGTCCCTGGGGCCGGCGGGGCTGGTCAGGCCGGCGTTGCTGCATTTGATCTGGCGCGGCGTCGTTGCCGCGGACTTGTCGGACCCGTTGAGTCTGGAGACGTCGATCTGGTTGGCGGAGCGGTGATGTCGGAGTTTGTGATGTCGGTCGGCCCGGGTTCGCAGGTGCTGTTCGATGGCGACCTGGTCCGGGTCGAGGAACTTGACTCGGTCGCGGCCACGGTCATTGTCAAGGTCGAGCGGACCGGCCAGTATCGGGTGCTGACACTGTCACGGCTGATCGCTGGGAGCACCGCGCTGGAGGTCCCTGCCGAGCCGTTGCCCGCCGGAAGCATCGGCACGACCTATGCCGGCCTGACTGCCGCACAGCGGGAACGGCTGGAAACGCGCGCGGCGCACCTGCGCGAAGTGCTCACCGACGACGGGCGGCGGCAGGCCGACCGCCTGGCGGACAAGGCCGTTGAATTGGGAGTAGCGGTCCGAACGATCGAACGCTGGCTGGAGGACTTCCGGCGCGACGGCGAGGCCGGGCTGGTTGACGGTCGGGTGCTCGGCCGCCGGACCACCTCGGTCGACCCCCGATGGGACGCGGCGATCAAGCAGATCCTGGACGAGAAGGTGAACGCGTCGACACCGACCGGGTCCGCGGTGATGGGGCTCGCGGTTGAGCGGCTGGAGCGCGAGTACGGGGCCGGAGTCGTCCCGCTGCCGTCCAAAGCGACTGCCTATCGGCGGTTCGCGGAGCTGACTCGCGGGACCAACGCCGTCTCGGGCAGCGCCAAGGGGCGCCGGTCGATCGCCGACCGGCCTCAAGGGGTCTACGGGCGACTGCGGGCGACCAGGCCGGGCGAGTACCTGATCCTGGACACACAGGACTTGGACGTGTTCGCGATGGAACCGGTGACCTGCCGTTGGGTCCGGGCGCAGCTCACGGTCGCCCAGGATCTGTTCACTCGCTGCATCGTAGGCATGCGGGTCACGGCAGTGTCGACCAAGGCGGTCGACGTCGCCGGGGTCCTCTACGAAGCGGTCGCTGGTCGCGAAGCGCCGCCAGCCTGGCCGCCCGAAGCGGTCTGGCCCTACCACGGCGTCCCCAAGCATCTGGTCTTCGACGAGTCGGAGACCATGGCTGGACCGGTCTGCGCCCCGGAGACGTTGGTGGTCGACCACGGGAAGGTGTTCCTGTCCGCGCACGTCATCGGGATCTGCACCCGCTTGGGGATCTCGATCCAGCCCGCGCAGACGAGGAAGCCGACGGATAAACCCACGGTCGAACGGTTCTTCCGCACGCTCCGCGAGGGCCTGATCCAGCACCTGCCCGCTTACAAGGGCCCTGACCTGCACTCGAGGGGCGAACGGGTTGAGGATGAGGCGTTCTTGTTCCTGCACGAACTCGAAGATGTCATCCGCGAATGGATCGCCCTGGTTCACCACCGCACCAAGCACTCCGGCCTCGCCCTCGCCGAACATCCGGGGCTGGAGTTCTCCCCGGCGGAGATGTTCGCGATCGGCCTTGCCAAGACCGGGCGCCTGCGGCTGCCGGTCACACCCACGCTCGCCTTGGACTTCCTGCCGGTCCGAGCCCGCACCATCCAGCATTACGGCGTCGAGATCGACGGCCTGCGATATAACGGCCCTGGACTCAACGGCTACCGGGGCCGGACCAGCCCATTCGGCGGTGCTCTCGCTGGCAAGTGGCCGATCCGTATCGACCCGGACGACGTTCGCTTCGCTTGGTTCCAAGATCCCGCGGACCGCCAATGGCACCAGCTCGACTGGGAGCACGCCGCGATGCTGCACACCGGGTTCTCAGCGGAAGCCGCGGCCCACGCCCGACGACTCGCGGCGGCAAGGAACGACCACGTCGACCCGGCCAAGGCCTTCGCGGCGATGCTGCGTCGTTGGGACAGCGAACTGGTCACCGATAGAAGAGAACGGCGAATGTTGGCCCGATGGTCGGCCCAACACGCTGCCCTCCCGGTCGAGCGGATCATCACCAAGCCCTCTGGGACTACGCCTGAGGATGACACAGCCGAAATCAGTGGAGACGACGATGACATGGACTTTGTCGGCGACTGGGACGAGGGCTACCGGGTCTTGAGATGAACGACGCCTACAGCTTGTCGCACAAGGAGGGCTGGCGGCGCTGGGTCGACAGCCCCGGCCGGCCCCGCCCCGAGCGTCTAACCGTTCGACAGTTGGGGAACCTCAGTCTCGCGGCGAGGGAAGACTACGACGAAGCCCGCGGCTACTGGCACTCCAACTTCGGCACCCTCGAAACCCCGCAGCTCAAGGCAATCCACGACGATCTCGACCTCATCGTCTCCAGCAACCGCCACGACCCCGACCGCGTCAGGGGTGCGGCCGTGATCGACGCCTTGGCAGGACTGGGAAAGACCACGATCACCAGAGCGTTTATTCGCGACTTCGACCGCCGGCAGCGACGCCGATTCGGTGACACCGTCGGCGACCATGAACACCTGCCGGTATTCAACATCGGGCTGTCCTCACAGACGACGCTGCGGAGCTTGAACCACAAGATCTGCGAGTTCTACGGCCGCCCGGGGATCGAACGCGCCAACGCCGCACGGCTGGCCGACTTCGCCGTCGACTGCGTCAACTCCTGCGGCACCCGTATCGGCTTCATCGACGACCTGCACTTCATCAACATGCGCCACAAGAGTGGTGTCGAGGTCGCGAACCATCTGAAGTGGCTGGCGAACGAACTTGCGATCACCTTCATCTTTGCCGGTATCGGGCTTGAGAAGCGTGGGTTCTTCTCTGAATGCTTCGAAAAGGAGGACCTGGAAATGGCCCAGACCGGCCGCCGTTGGACCCGTCTGGCTCTGCCGCCGTTCACGGTCGCCAGCGAGTCATGGAAGCAGGCGTGGTACTTGCTGCTTCGCGCCACCGAACGCAACCTCGTCCTCGCCGACGCGCACAACGGCATGCTGACCGATATCTCCGACTATCTCTTCGCCCGCAGCACCGGACACATCGGCTCGCTCTTCACCCTTGTCGAGCGCGGCTGCCGGCAAGCCATCAAAACCGGCAAGGAACGGATCGACATCGACCTGCTCGACACCTTCCGCATCGACCAGGCAGCCGAGAACGAACGGCGCAACCTGCAGGCCTCGTTCGATAAGGGCACGCTCAGCACTCGCATCACTCGGCCCGACTCGTGACAGGCAGCGGACGCTCGCTGCCGGTCCGTGTTCCTCTCCTCGAAGGAGAAGCGCTCGACTCTTGGCTCTTCCGCCTCGCGATTCGCAACACGATCCCAGCTCAGCATCTCCTGCCGTCACTAGAGTTGTCGGAGCCTGCCCGACGCTGGCGCAACCATGGGCTGATCCACGACCTGCCGACAGCGTTGCTGCGCCGGATCGAATCCCAGACCGGCCTGACGAACGGTCGACTCGACCACGCCGTCCTCGATCGCTTCGCTTCCCTAGGCTGGGAAGCGACCTCAGGATCGCGCTACTGCATCGACTGCCTGGGCGAACCTGATCCGTATTGGCGGATCCGATGGCGGCTTTCGTATTCCCTCGCCTGCACCCGGCACTCATGTCTCCTTGCCGTCTGTTGCCCCGCCTGCGGTCTGCCTCTGTTCAGGCGTGTCACGAAACTGGCTGGAACCCTCCCACCGACCCACTGCACCAGCCCGACCGGCAAGTCGTCCGGCATCTGCGGAGCCGACCTGCGTGAGTCCCCTCTGATCAACCTGACACACAATGATCCCCGCATCAAGGCTCAGCGCTGGATCGACGAACGGCTTGACCGGATGGACGGGCCGTTCACCACCGATCTTCGCGACCTCGACGTTCTCGCTCGCTGGTATCGCAAGCGGATCGTCCCGGGTGACGTCGCCTGTCTCGATGCCGCCACCGCGGACGCCTTCACCGCACTCCGCGATCCACGACAGCGATGGTCGCCTCGGGCGCCGCGACCCGACGCGATTCTGGTCGATGCCGCCGCTACTTGCTTTGCGGTCGGCCTGCTCACCGCCGAAGATCCAGCCGCTCGCTACCAGCGCTTCCATCTCCTCTTCCGAACGGTTCCCAACGCGGACAAACCCCGCGCCATTCCGTCAGCGCCGGCAGTTCTTTCCCGCAAAGCCCTCGAACCGCTCTCAGTTTTCCGGCAACAGCAGATACTTGCCGCCTGCGACAGGCATCTAGGATTCGCCGAACGACTGCGCTACTACACGTCCACGGCGTACCCCCGTATGACCGAGGCCGGTTCTACCGTTGCGCTTGAACGCGCGCGATGGGTCCCGCAACACCTCTGGCAGGACTGGCTGATCCGGTTCACACCCCAGCGGGGGTTTCGCGCTAACGTCATCGCAATCGAGTTGCCGATCGCGCTGCTCCTGCCAGGGAACCCGCTCCGGAGGATCCGGGCCGCGAGCGAGCTGAGCCCACGGCGAAATAAAGTCGGTGTTACCTTGCAAACGCTTGTCGCTCACTACCCTGATGTTCTCACCGCTATCCATAATCTCGCGGGCTACCTCGACTCCCACGGCGGCGCGATCGACTATCGCCGGCGTCGGCAGGTGTTCACGAACATCGACCTCACCGAACGCCAATGGGAGCAGTTCTGCCATGAAGCCGATATTCGGCCCGGCCAAGGAACCAAAGTCCGCATGGCACGCCTTTACCTGTTTGAGCTCCTTACCGGCACGAATGCCTTGACTCACGGCAGCCTTCCCGAAGACATCCGCTCCAAGTCCGCCCAGTCATACAGCTACGCATACCGACATTCCATGACCCATGCGATGCGCGGCAGGCTGCACGCGCATGCTCGTGAACTGCTGGATGCGGCAGGGATCGCGGAGCCACTGTCATGGAGCCCGCCCGATAGCTGCGTCACGGGAATCCGCCTCCCTGGAATAGACCCGAATTCCCTGTCGTCAGCGGACATCGTCGACTGCGTCGAGCATCAACACCTGACGCCGAGCGCGATCGCACAACGTTTCGGGACGTCGCTCCAGCACATCTACTACCTCATGGAGCCGCTTGAATGGCGGGTTCACTCGTTGGGCCTCAAACCCCGCACGACCGACGGCAGGAGAGCACGGAAGACTCAGTCAGCCCGAATTCCAGGTTCTCGAAGGAGCCTTGCCGCCCACGTCCTGACCAAAGATTTCCTCGAAGAGCACCTGGTCAAGCAAGCAATGTCCACCTTTGAACTAGGACAGACGACAGGATTCAGCTCGGATACCGTCCGCCAGCATGCCAAACGCCACGGAATTGCGCGCCACCCTCTGACGACCGCCGCCAGGTTCAACGTCGACGTCGCCTGGTTTCGTGTTCAGGCTGAGACGCACCACCGCACCAACACCGAACTCGCCGCGGAACTCGGCCTCAGTCACCGCGCCGTCAGCAAGATCCGCGCGCAACTCGGAATTACACCGAGTACACCAGGAGCCTGGCAACGACCACACTGTCCTGACCTTCCTGTCGATGTCAGAAACGCGATCGAGGGACGGAGAAACGGTTGGACGCGTCTTTACCGGTTCGAACAGGTCATGGCCTACCCGTTCTTCAGCGTTGCAGCGAAGGAGCTCGGTTATGCCGCAAACAACCTTTCCATGCAAATGGCCCAGCTTGAACGCGATATCGGCGGGAAGCTCATCAACCGGGCCCGCCATCCACATCCCATGCGGTCCACGCCCCGCGGCGAGCGTCTTCTTGCCGCACTCGAATCGCCACAGATTCAGGTGCTGATGCATCGCTATGCTCGCACCCCGGTCTCCCGATCCGACCGCAGTTCTAAGAGCTCCTAACACATTGGGGTGCAATCATGCCGGTGGGGCTGGGCGCGCTGTTATTGGTTCTCTTGGCGGGTGAGCAAACCGTGGATCGTTGATGATCGGCTGTGGGCGCTGATCGAGCCGCTGTTTCTCGGGTGGCCGCCTGGGCGGCGTGGGCCGAAGCCGATTCCTGACCGGGGCTGTGTCTCCAGGGCGTCCTGTTCGTGCTGTATGCGGGGATCGGGTGGGAGCACTTGCCGCAGAAGCTCGGGTTCGGTTCGGGTATGACCTGCTGGCGGCGGTTGGAGCGGTGGTGCCGGGCCGGGGTTTTCGAAGCGCTCGACCGGCTGCTCCTGGCGCGCCTGCATGCCGCCGGCGAGGTGGACTGGTCCCGAGTTTGCGTCAACGCCAGCCATGTGATGGCCAAGAAAGGGGGCTCGGGGGTAGGCCCTCGCCGGTTGACCGCGGTAAGCCCGGCTCGAAGCACCACACCGCGCCAAGAAGGTCCGGGAATGGGTCGCCGATCGGAACGACCGGATCGATCTGCATTTCTTGCCCGCCTTCGCCCCGCACCTCAACCCCGACGAGCTGGTCAACGCCGATCTGAAGCACACGCTCGCCGACCAGGTCATCACCGACCGGGCCCAGATGGAGCGATCAGTCCGGGCGTTCTTCCACCGCGTTCAGAAGCTCCCGACCCGTGTGCTCAGCTACTTCCAAGCGCCGCATACGAAGTACGTCAGCTCAACCATCGAGTTCGACTGTGAGGTACTACGGTGGAGCAAATTCCTCCCGGAATCCGTCGGCCGCATCGTGAAGGAACGACCGTGACCCTACAGCGACACTTCACCGCTTCCGTCTGCGTCTTCAATGACGAAGGCGCGATGCTGCTCGTCCACCACCGGAAACTCGACCTTTGGCTCTACCCAGGTGGCCACATCGATCCCAACGAGGCTCCGGACGAGGCCGCCAAACGCGAAGTGTTCGAGGAGACCGGAATCGAGGTGGAGATCATCGCGGAATCCCTTCCCTCCTACGCCGACGTCACGGCCCTCATCCCGCCATGGCGCATCATCGAGGTAGCTACCGAAGACAAACACATTGGCCCTCACCATCACATCGACTTCGTCTACGTCGCCCGCGTTGCCCATCCGGGTGCCACGCGCGGCTCCGGACAATTCACCGTCGCCGAGGACGAAATCGTTGACTGCCGCTGGGTGCCAATCGACCGATTCGAGGACTACAAGACGCCCTCCGTGCTCCCCAAGCTCGCCGCCGATGCTGCAGATTGGGCCGACCGAGTCCAACGATCGAACCCAACCTTCAACCAATAAGTTTCGGATCAATAACCTCGGATCAATATCCAGCCTTGGCTCCGAGCTTCGCTGCAGATCGCAACCGCCGCTCGGCGGCAGTACCGAGTTCGCGGGCGCATTTCGGAGTCTGTGGTCAGGGTCGGTGCTTGATCAGGTCCATGATGGCGTCGGCGAGCTCGTCCGCGGTTCGGTCGCTGGTGTCCAACTGGAAATCGCCGATGCGGTCCCTATCGAGCTGGGCGGCTTCCTCCTTGGCCGCCTCGATGCGGCGTTCGAGGTCGGCCTCGGGCAGGCCGCGCAAGTCATCGCCTGGAAGCTCGACGCCGACACCCTGGCCCCGCAGCCGGATCCGGTCGGCAAGAACCTCGGGCCGGGCGTCGAGGCGTACGACCGCCGGCTCGCAGTCGGGTACCGCGTCCAGGTAGTTTCGCGCTGTCGCCGCTCCTCCTCCAGTGCCGGACACCACCAGGTACTCCGAACCGGCGTCGCGGTGGGTCTGCCATAGCGCCGCGAGGTTGCGGGCTTTGAGGCGGTGGCCGTCCGGGTCGTCCTCGGCGGCGGGCCGGAACCAGCCGATCTGCGCGAGGTCGACGTACGACGCCTTGACACCGGATCCCAGGAGCCGCATGAAGACCCCGAAGGCCACCGTGGACTTCCCCACACCCGTGGCTCCGCAGATCCACGCCATCGGCAACCGGTCGCTCTCGACCGGGGCCGGAGCGTCGAACACCTCGACACTGCCCGAGGTGGCACCAGGCCAGTCGCCGAGGCGTCCGCGGACCAGCTTCACCACGTCCTCGACGCTCCTGCCGCCGGTGTCGACCAGGTGGTCGGTGAGCGGCTCGCGTTCAAGCTGAGCGGCAAGCGCGAGCGCCGGCTCGATCAGGTACTCCGCGCCGCGCCCGATCAAACGGTCCCGCAGCTCCTCGGACCCGACCCTGAGCTCGACAAGCGTCATCGCCGTGTCGGGAACCTGCGCAGCGTAGTCCGCGACCGTCGCCGCGTCCTCCACCGTGCCGGACACGATGAGGCACTGCGCCCCAGCTGCACGGAATCCCGGCCATACCGCGCCGAGCCCCCGCGCCTTGACCTGGTCCTCGTCCGGATCCCCGGGCCGGGCGGGATATGCCATCCCCACCTGATCGCCGTCGACGAACGCGACCTTGACGCCTTCATCGGCGAGCTGCGAGTAGAGCGCCCACGCGGTCGAGGTCTTGCCCGAACCGGCCGTGCCGATGAGCCACAGGAGGGGGATGTCTGCCATCGGGCGAGCATAGGAGCGAACGATCACCCCGGCAAACGCTTTTCGCGCCGGTCCGACCGTCCGCAACCATGTGGCCGGACAAGGTCGCCGCGTTCTCGGATCGGGCCCGCTCGCCAAGCGCAATCCGCGCGAGACCCTGAACACCATCACCATCACCGCCTCGGCTGTGCTCATGCCGACCTGACCGGGGCCATCGCCCGCCTCCGCAAGGTCTCCAGCTAAGACGGTGAGAACCTGCGCATGTCCACCCTCAGATCGTTACCCAGACCAACCAGGCCTGCCGGTAGTAATCAGCAAAAAACAACGCTAAGGCCCTGTCGAACAAGGGCACTGGTCAGTGGGTGCGCGCGGGCGGGTAGGTTCCCGAGCCGTGAGCGCACGACATGTTTTCTCCGAGGCCGAGCTTGACCAGCGTCCTCGACGTCGGGCTCGGCGAGCTTGATCAGGTCCTGTTCACGCCTGCTCCTTCGCTTCCAGCTTGCGCGCCAGGGCCGATCCGAGGCGCGGGCGCATCTCGGTGTAGCCCTGTCGGAGCTGGGCGATGACCCGCTCGACGGCCTCTTCGTGCAGTCCGGCCAGGAGCGGCCGCAAGTGCGCGCCGTCGTTGGCGAGCAGGTTCTTCCGGGTCTCGAGGTCGACACCGTCGAGCAGGCTGCGCAGGTTCGCCATGGCGGCTTCCTCTGGGCTTTCCTGGGTCTTCTCCCGCGGGGCCGGGCCGATGAGCTCGGCGACGGCGTCGATATCGGCCTGCTTGATGGAGCTGCGCACGGTCGACGCGGGCTTGCCCGCGGCACGGCCGAGCACGTCAAACGAGTACGGGCGGCCGCGGACATGCTCGCGGGCGTAGGCGAACAGCAGCTGACGCTGCTCCTCTTGGGCATTGATGATGTGGCTGGCCTCAGTGATGGCCTCCAGCAGCGGGTCGGTGCCGGAAGCCTCGAGGGCCTCCTCCATCTGCCCGGCCAGTTCCTCGCGGGCGTCGTAGGTCGCGTCGAGCGTGTTCTGGTGCTCCTCAAAGTACGTGGGATCGGCAAACACAGCCAGCTTGCCCGGCAGCGGCATCAGGATCGCGACAAGATCGCGAATCAGTGGATCTTTAACCATGGAAGCGAGCCTAGCAGGCTTAGCGAGTTCTGCATAGAACGTGAAATCTGATTATATGGCGAAATTCTGTTGTTTCAGCGACATTAGCTCGTCAGGAAACGATCGATTTCTGACCCGTCCGGCCGAGACGCGGCGACTGGCCCGCGCTGGGGGCCGGAGAGCGGTCAAAAACTCGTTCTAAACCTACGGGTCCCGTTCACTCATAGTGACCAGAGCTCAGGCAGCCTCCTGGAATACCGACTACTTGAACAGCGGGCGCTACCAGTCCGGCAGGCCAACCACACGCGATGCTCAATCAATAGGTTTCGGATCAATATGCGAACGCGTTGCGACAGCGTCAGGGGCGGTCTCAAGAATCTCGAAACTGGTGCGGATCAGGACGCGCAGAGAGTCGATCCATGCCTCGGCGAGCGACACTTGACCTCCGGGGTTCAGTTGGAGACTGGGGATCAGATGCCCACGGTGGAGGATGTTGAGGCACCGCTCCATGCAGTGGGCTTCGACTGACCACCATTCGGTGTGGGTGACGCCGCTGGAGACCATGTACGCCTGCCGGTACAGGTCCAACAGGCCCGTGTCGGTGGCCATCTGCCGCAGCGACGTGCCGGCGAAGGAGTCGCTCGTGTCAACGACTCGGTGGTCGAGAACGCTGTGGTTGTGGCTCAGTCGGGCGAACTCCTCAGCGGCTTCAGCAGTATGCTGTTGCACGCCTTCCCCGGTGAGCTCCTGAACGATCCGCCCGTAGAGCTTCGCTTTCCCTGCACCGTAGTCCTGGCACCGGCGATAGATCGACCGGTCTTGAAGTGCCATCCATGCCAGGCGGATCCGGACCTCGACGAGCATCCTCCCGATGTGCGCGCCGTGCTCGATGCACCACAGATCAGGAGCGCCGAGCGCGGCAATGACGTCGCGGCCGGCCCTGGTGACAGTGCCGGCGTGCACTTCCTGGCGCTCCTGTTCGTAGAGCTGCGACGGGGAGGTCTCCAGCGCTTCGATGTAGCTGGACACCATTTCCATCGCGATCTGCTGTAGCCGGGCGGCATGTTCGGTCGCGGTGCTTGCCGACTCGTCCTGCTCACCCTCGGCGGGGCTGGCCTGCTCCTCCAGCTCAAGTTCACGGCTCCGCACGCACAGCGTCGTCGTCCCGTTGGTGTCCCAGAATGATCTGGCCCACCACGTGACCGGTTCAATCCAGGACGCGTCTGCGGTGGTCTTCCCTGCTTTGCGGGCACCCCAGCTGGCGCGGATGAATGAGTCTGCGAGCGGACGGGTGGCTGGGTCTATGGGATAGTCCACCAACAGGTCACGCGTGGTCGTGTCAGTTCGAAAGGTGCCGGCTTGGACGGCGCTCCAGATCGGGAGGCACTTGATGAGCGCTTCGCGGTGGCCGTCCGTAATCGCTTGGATTATCGCCTGCGCGAGCAATTCAAGGTCGTCCTGGTCGGGGGAGGTCTCTTCGGATTCGGCCAGCCATGGAGCCGGCCGGTCCGGGAAGGTCGTGAGGACTTTGACCACCCTTGGTGGGAGCAGGCCGAACTCAATCGCGCGGCCGCGGATAAGCGTGGCCGCCTTTGGATCTTTAGCGGCCAGACCAACGAGGCTCGTCAGCCTTCCGTCCGTGCCTTCCGCCAGCATCTCGGGTTCCGCTGCTTCGGCGAGATCATTCTGAGTCGCCTTCTGCCACCTTACGAAGTCGCGAGCGGCTTCGTTGCCGCGATCGGACAGGACGAGGATGGGCCACAGGAGATCGGGAAGATCGTCTCGGACCCAATCGCCTACTTCAAAGACGCCAGTCGCAACCAGGGTCGAGAGGAACCGCCGCCCTTGCCTGACGTGCCCCGCGAGTGGACCGGACTGCTCAATGTGCTGCTGTCGACGCATGTCCCGAGCGTACGCAGGACCTCCGACACGCCTGGTTGCTCGATCGACATGCGATGTGTCGGACCGGCGCGCGATGATGTTGAGATGGTCGATGAGTATCCGGAAGAGAAGCCTTGGCAGGAGTACACGAAGGGTGGGCTTGAGATCATCCTCAACGCCGTCCCCGTCGTCGGAGGCTCCACCGCTTCGGCTCTCACCATGGCCTTGAGTCACCGGCTCAATAAGCGCCGCGACGCCTGGTTCCGAGACCTCGCCCAGATCGTGGAAGAACTCGGAGAAAGACTCGATGCCTTTGAGCCGGAACAGCTGGCAGACAATGACGCGTTCATGGACGCCGTGGTAGCCGCGACTCGCATCGTAGACCGAACCTCAAAGGAGGAGAAGATCCACCTGTTGAGGAACGCGGTCCTGAACGCCGCGATGCCATCGGCGCCCGACGCCGACCTGCAACAGGTGTATTTCGGCATCATCGACGAACTCACCGTTACCCACCTGCATCTGCTGGTCCTGTTGAACGACCCGCCAGGGTGGTTCGAAGCGCATCCAGATTTGCAGCGCCCGACCTTCGCCTTCAGCTCTAACAGGACACAGCTCATCGAAGCCGCCATGCCCCACCTCGCAACAGCAGGAGGAGAAGTAACAGCGAAGTTCTATGCCGCGCTCGAACGCGCGGGCCTCGTCGGGGCACCGCTCGGCGGAATGATGACCGAAAACGGAGCATGGCAGGCCGCTACCACCCCGTTCGGGAAAAACTTCCTGGTGTTCCTCGGGGACCCCCTCCTTGGGGAGCCGTCTTAGCTGAAGAATGACGCCGGTGGTGCAGTTCAAACACGGGGTTGCGACTGGCCTCCGGATTCGCAGTGGACAACGCCAGCGGCAGCAGCGATCTCATCCCACTCGAAGCGAAGATGCCGGTCGTCTGGATGTGTCCCTGCGGCCAGGCGAGCCCCGGCTCTCATAACATCCAGTGATGGCCGACCATCGCACTGCCGAGCCCCGATCATCCAATCCCGATTCTGCCGCCGAGCCGAAACAGCCGCGCCGTTGGATGCCGATGTCCCCGCGCAGTGTCTCTCGGAGCCTGCGCGGCGACAAAACCCAAGCGATCGTCTCGTTGCGGAAGTTTCCCTGGGCAGCTGAACTTCGGGTCGGCGACAAGATCGACCTGAGGGCGAAGAAGAACGCGCTGATCCGCTCGCTCCAAATAGAGATCGTCCGCGCCTGCCGACATGTTGCGGCGGAGGAGATCCCGGCCTGCCGCGAGCACTCTGCGGAGGCGATCGCGCCCTGGGATCCGAGATGGGACCGCGTCCTCCACGTCTCCCGGAACGCCTGCAACCCTGGTCGCGCCGACGAGCGCGACAGCGCAGGCTGGGTCGTCATTACCTACATCGCGCTCAATGAGACCCGGACGGCAATTAAAGGGAGGACAACTCGAACGCGACAGTCACCTCCAGAAGCTCCTCGAACCAGTTAAGCTAGCGCTCAGCCTGGGATTGTTCCAAGCCGTTGCGAAGCGCATAGTTGCGGAGATCAATGAGAAGCGCTTCTAGCGCTTTCGGTTCCATAACGGTCTCGACACGGCCATCAGTGAGACGGACCAAAATGTGTTCGCCATGGTCGATGACCACGAAGTGATCAATGCCGTATGCCTTGAGCCTGCCCCAGTATTGCTCCGTCACTTCGAGGAACTCGTCCGCACTGAAACCTCCTGAGCGCTTCCTCCCGGAGAAGCCATCGCGAGTTACCCTCACCATCCGCTGCTCCCGGAGCATCAAGGACAGCGACAACACTCGTCCGAAAGCGAACCAGACTTGAGAGTGGCTGCTCGGGATTGAGTCAAGCTCGGCCTCCCACTCTTCGGAATAGCGTTCGATGGCCTCCTCATCGCGAAGCCTGCGAGCGGTCCATCGGACAACCCGTCGAGGCAGCCAAGGAGAGAGCTGGCTCAGCCCTTGCAGGGTCAACGCACCCGCCATCACCATCAGACCGAGCGGCACCAAGAACTCCATGCTAGATCCCATCAGGTCAGGCGGATTCTGCGTCGTTTTCCCGCGCCAATTCGCGCAGAGATTGCCGCTGCTCGTCGGTGAGCATCTCCCAGCAGGGCCTCATGGCCCACCCACCGCTGGCACCATCGGGGATGAGCTCGGCTTTGCTGGGAAGATCGTCAGACCAAGGGACTTCGGTGACCGCCACGACGGAGCCGTTCTCACCTTGGAAGGCGGTATAGCCAAGTTCTGGGTGAAACTTGATATCGATCAATCCTGTTGTCATGCCTGCTTTCTCGAGCTCCTTCACCAAGCCGGCTCCCGAGATCTTGACGAACGTTGCAGGCGAGGCGACCGTCGCTGCGCGGTGTTCCTTGGCATCGATGCGGACCTCGATGAAGGTGAGCGGAAGCAAGAGGAGACGAAAGAGGGCATAGCCCAGTTTGACGAGTTTGCCGGGCTTGGTTTCGAGCTCGGCCGCCCATTCCTCCGCGAACCGTTCGGTCGCGATTTCATCGCGAAGGAGGAGGGCCGAGCCGCGAATGAGCTTCTTGGCCAGCCAAGGCGCGAGTTCAGTGAACTCGGAGAGAAGCAGTGGCACCACGATTAGGACGATCCAGAACTCCATCCCTGTCATGCTCCCGCCAGGCCGGGCTGACCCAGGCCGAAGCCAGGATTGGTGGCACGTCTGCGCGAGGCGACCAGGTCGCGAGCGGCAGCGAGGTGGTTCGGATCGATCTCATAGAACCGTCGCCGCGGTCCGCGCCGCTCACCACCATCGTCCTCCCAGCGGCTGGTGACCCACTCGCATCGCTCCAGCCGCATGAGGATCGGAGTGACGCTGCCGGCGGGCCGTTTGATGGCCTTGGCGATCTTGAGGCTATACAGCTCGTCGTCACCGGACAGCAGGACCTCGAGGACGTCGAGGGTTGCCGGGGTGACCTTGAACGGAGTCTTCTCCATACGCCTAACTCTAACTAGTTAGAGTTAGGCTGTCAATGTTGGACGGTCCGTCAGAAACTGATCTCGTCGGTCGGCGCCGCATAGCGGTTCTCGACGGCCGGTTCCTCGCCAAGGTCCTGCGTCTCGAAGCGGCCGGAGTAGTCGCGTTCCATCCATGCGGGGTCGGCCGCTCGCGCTTCGGCGGCCGCGAGCCGCAGCGCCGCCATCACCACGAACTGCATGCAGAAGTCGAACGCCTCCTGGTCCGGGGCATACCCGCGCGGAGCGGTCCACTGAATGCCGCCCTGGTAGTTGCTCGAGTATTGCGGGGTGAGTCGATCGAACCGCAGGAATTCCGAGCGGTCGAGGCCCAGCGACACTAGGCGCATGCCTTCCTGGATCGGGCGAACGGCCTCGACAAGTCTCTTCACGGCCTCGTCCAGGTCGGTTCCAGTCCGGGAGAAGTGGCCGATGTCCCTCAGCATCGGCCCGAACGAGAAGTCTGATCTCCGGAGACCCACAGAAACCGGGAGATGCACGGCGAATAGCTGGTCGAATGCCTCGCGAAGCCGCTTCATCCCGGCCACAATGTCGCCGCCGACTGCGGCTGCTTCCGCCTCACCGGCTAGTTGCCGGGGCAGGTCCTGGCTGATCAGGCTCACCATCGAAATTGAGCTGTAGTCGATGTCGAACACCATCTGAACGCCGGATGCCAGCAAGGTCGCGGTGTCTGCCAATGCGTCCTCGATCGAGCGCCGGCTCGGCTGGACGCCACGATGTTTCAACTCCTTACGAACCGTGTTCATGATCTTCATGCGCGGTTCCATGGGAAGAGTCTGGCCGCTGAGATGAGGCTTCAGGACTTTCCAGTACCCAAGGAACTCACCGGAATCAGGCAGATTGAAATGGCCCGCGGCAAGCATGAGGAACGACTCTGCCGCGTCATGCAGCAGCAGGATGCTCGTCGAGCACATCGGCTCGGGCAGTTTGGCCTGGTCGATGGCCAGTAGATGCAGATATCGGACATACGCCAGATGTTGCATTTGACTCTGAGTGATGCTCATAGGACTGATGATGGCACCTCCCTCTGACAACTTCGCGATGCGCCACGGCCGCATCAGTTCGGCGACCGATCCGGCTCTTCCTCACTCACACTTCATAGGAAATCGACAAGTCGGTGAGACAACCAGCCCCAAGATTCGTGAGACTAGGACCTGAAACCGCAGTTCAGCGCAACTCAGTTGGCCAAGTGTTATGAGAACCTACAGCGGGCCCGACCGCTCTGGTCGGACCCGCGAGGTGGAATATGTTGCGGCGCTTGGGTTTCGGTGAGCGCTGAGCGCTACGCCATACGGCGTGCGGCGGGGTGCCGGGGGTCGGCGCGGGGGTCGGGGCCGCTCAGACGAGTCCGCCTTCGTAGGCGGCGATCACGGCCTGGGTGCGGTCGCGGACGCCGAGTTTGGCGTAGACGCCGCTGAGGTGGGTCTTGACGGTCTCGCGGCCGAGGAAGAGCTTCGCGGCGATCTCCTGGTTGGAGAGCCCCTTGGCGGCGAGCACGAGGACTTCGCGTTCGCGCTCGCTGAGGTCGGCGATGCCTTTGGGGGCCTTGCGGGTCGGGGCCGCGGCGGCGAGGCGGCGCACCGCTTCGGGGAACAGGAGCGCGTCCGTGCGGGCGACGAGCCTGACGGCCGCGAGGAGGTCTTCGACGCGGGTGCGCTTGAGCAGGAACCCGTCCGCTCCGGCGCGCAGGGCCTGCCACACGTAGTCGTCGTTGTCGAAGGTGGTGACGACGAGGATCTTCGGGGGCGCGTCGAGCTCGGCGACGATCCGCTCGGTCGCCTGGATGCCGTCCACGGTGGGCATGCGGACGTCCATGAGGAGCACGTCGGCCTTGCCGGAGCGGGCGATGGTGAGGGCGTCGATCCCGTCGGCGCCCTGCGCGACGACCTCCAGGTCCGGTTCGGCTCCGATGATCGCGGCGAATCCGGTGCGGATCAGCGCCTCGTCGTCGATCAGCGCGATGCGCAGTGGTGCGGTCATTCCCGGCCCTTCGTCTCGATCGGTACGGCGGCGCGGACGGTCCATTCGCCCGCGTGCCAGTCGGCTGCGGCCGTGCCGCCGAGGACGGCGGCGCGCTCGGCCATGCCGATGAGGCCCCGGCCGCCGGGGCGCCCGCGCGGTCGGCGCGCGGCCGGGCTGGCCACGGTGACGAAGGCTTCGGCGGCGCCGACATCCACGGTCACGGCGGCGCGCGGCTCGTCGGCGTGGCGCAGCACGTTCGTCAGCGCTTCCTGGACGATCCGGTAGATCTCGCGGGAGGCCAGGCGGCCCAGGGTCTCGGGGTCGCCGGTGACGCGCAGGTCGACGGCGACACCGGACTCGGCGGTGAGGGTCGCGAGGTCGCCGAGGTCCCGTTGCGGGGCGCGCGCGTCGTCGCGGTCCTCGCGCAGGGCCCCGATCACGGCGTCGAGTTCGGCCAGCGCGCCGCGGGCGGTCTCGCCGACGGCGGCCATGGCCTGGGAGGCGAAGGCGGGGTCGTGCGCGATGAGCCGCGAGGCGGCCTCGGACTGGACGACGACCACGGACAGGGCGTGGCCGACGGAGTCGTGGAGTTCGCGGGCGATGCGGTTGCGGGCGGCCAGGCGGGCGGCCTCGGCGCGGGAGGCGGCGAGGCGGTCGTTCGCGCCCTGGCCGAGGAGGCGGGGCGCGAGGGCCCGCATGCCGGCGGTGGTGGCCGCGATGAGCGCGATGAGGGCCGCCAGGAACAGCGGGCCGGTGAGCAGGCCCAGTTCGGCGATGTCCCCGATGAAGAAGTCGGGGGTGGCGTCATGGCCGGTGAAGGTGGCGCGGGCGCCGTAGTAGAGCAGGTAGCAGGCGTACGGGACGAGGGCGAGCGTGGCGCCGCTGAGGACGCCGCCGATCGCGGCGTGGAGGGTGAACCAGCAGCCGGTGCGCCAGCGGGAGTTCCAGGAGTCGTCGTCGGCGGGCGAGGCGAACTCGGCGCCGAGGAGTCGGCGGGCGGCCGTGCGCTCGACTTCGCGGTCGGGCAGGAGCAGGGAGGCGGCGGCGACCAGCGGGAGGACGGCGGCGAAGACGGCGGGTTCGATGATGCCGTTGAAGCCGTTGTCGGGGTTGATCGCGTTGCGGCCGATGGCGCCGACCATCATGAACGGCATCATGAGCGCGCCGCCGAGGATGATCCAGACCCAGCCGCGGTAGGTGGCCCGGGACCAGAGCGGGGCGAGGAGGCGCATGGGGCCATTGTGCCAGCGGCGGTTCATGTCTTCAGCCTCGCAGGCGGCGGCGCCTGCGGCTTCCCTCCGCGGCGGGGCCCCGGTCCCCCGCGCGGGGGACCGGGCGTGCCCGGGTGCGGGCGCTATTCGCCTTCGTAGGCGGTCTTGAGCGCCTGGAGGTCGATCTTCTTCATCGCGTACATGGCCTTGACGGCCCTGACGGCGGACTCCTTGTCGGGGCCGCCCACGTACCGGTCGGCCTCGGTGGGCCAGACCTGCCAGTTGACGCCCCACTTGTCGGCGATCCAGCCGCACTGGATCTCGCTGCCGCCGTTGGCGAGGAACGCGTCCCAGAGGCGGTCGACCTCGTCCTGGGAGTCGCAGTTGATGAGCAGGGACATGGCGTGGTCGTGCTTGGCGGAGTCGTCGCCGTTGATGGCGGTGAACGACTGCCCGGCGAGGTCGAAGTTCACGACCATCGCGTTCCCGACGGTCCCGTGCGCGTCCTCGATGTACGGGATGGTGCCGGTGACCTTGGCGTCGTCGAAGAGGGTCGTGTACCACTCGACGGCCTCTTCGGCGGTGTTGTCCTTGTACCAGATGTTGGTGACGATCTTCTGCATGGCGGTTCGTCCTTCCGAGTCGGGCTGGGCTGCCTTGATAAGGCGATTGCACCAGTTGAGACGAGGCGGCGGGCCGAAACTCATCGCTCGGGAGCGGCATCGGCGCTACGTTTCGGGGATGGTGCAGAGCGAGGCGGCGACCGTGGACGAGTACCTGGCGGAGCTCCCGGAGGAGCGCCGGGAGGTGATGACCGCGATCAGGGATGTCTGCCGGGCGGCGATGCCCGGGTTCACCGAGGTCATGGCGTACGGCATGCCGGGCTTCACGCGCGACGGCGACGACGGCGTGGCCTTCGCGTCCCAGAAGCGGTACATCTCGTTCTACCTGCCCGCCGGCGTGCGGGACGCCTTCGCCGACCGCCTCGCGGACCACGACATGGGCAAGGCCTGCCTCAGGTTCTCCTCCCCGCGGAAGGTCGACCTCGACCTCATCCGCGACATCGCCCGGGCCGCGGCCGCCGCGCCCGGTCCCCGCTGACCCGGCTCGATGAGACTCCCGGCCGCTCCCGCATGGGTGGTGGGGAGCGGCCGGGGGCGCGGGCCGGCGACAGCACTGGCCGGCCCAGGTTTCCTGAGCGGAGGCCCTCACGCGCGGAGGCGGCGCTGCGGTCCTGTTCCAGTGCACCACCGCATCACCATGGGCGGCAACGGTTGCGGTGTCCCGCTATGTCCCGGACGGGGCGGTCGCGCGGCAGCGGTCCTCGGTAGACTCAGTGACGTGCGTCATTCCCTCAATGGCCCCGACCCCTCGTCCGCCGGTTCGGCCCCGCAGATGGTCGCACTGCTCCGCGAACTGCGCGCCGGCTCGGGGCTGAGCATCCGCGAGGTCAGCCGCCGCGCCCGCGACCGCGGCGACTGGCTCCCCACCTCGACGCTCGCCGCCGTCCTCAACCGCGACTCGCTCCCCCGGTCCGAAGTGGTCGCCGCGCTCGTGCGCGCCTGCGGCGGCGACGAGGCCGCCGTCGACACCTGGCTCGCGCAGTGCTCCCGCATCGCCGCCGGCGTCGCCGACACCGGGCAGGTCCCCCGCCAGCTGCCGCCCGCGCCCCACGCCTTCACCGGCCGCGAACGCGAACTGCGCCTCATCGGCGAGCACGCCCGCGAGTCCGCGCCCCGCGCCGTCGTCGTCGCCGGGTCCGCCGGGATCGGCAAGACCGCGCTCGTCCTCCACTGGGCGCACCGCGCCCTCGACGACTACCCCGACGGGCAGCTCTACGTCGACCTCCGCGGCTTCTCCGGCACCGACCCGCTCGAGCCCTCGCCGGTGCTGCAGCGGTTCCTCACCGCGCTCGGCACCGCCGCGGAGGAGATCCCGGCCGAGACCGACGAGCGCGCCGCGATGTACCGCTCGCTCCTGAGCCACCGCCGCGTCCTCGTCGTCCTCGACAACGCCCGCAGCCCCGAGCAGCTGCGCCACCTCCTCCCCGGCACCGGCGGCTCCGCCGCCCTCATCACCGCCCGAACGGTCCTCTTCGGACTCACGGCGACGCACGGCGTCCCGCACCTGCGCCTCGCCCCACTCGCCCGCGACGAATCCATGGACCTCCTCGGCGCCATGGTCGGACGCGACCGCATCGCCGCCGACCCGAAAGCGGCCCGCGGCCTCGCCGCCGCCTGCGGCGACCTCCCCCTCGCCCTCCGCCTCGCCGCCTGCCAGAGCCTCGCCCACCCCGAACAGGCCCTCGGCGACCTCCGCGACCGCATCGCCGACGCACCCCTCGCCAACCTCGACCTCCCCGGCGACGAGGCCGCCGGCCTCCGCTCCTGCCTCGACCTCACCCGCGACCGCCTCGCACCCGCCGAACGCCGGACCCTCACCGCGATCGGCCTGCACCCCGCCACCGATTTCGAACCCCCCGGCATCGCCGCCCTCACCGCGACCACCACCGCCGACGCCGCCGCCGCACTCCACCGGCTCGCCGAAGTCCACCTCGCCGCCCCCGGCGACGGTGAGCACTGGAGCGTCCACGACCTCGTCCGCGCCTACGCCCGCGACCAGGCCGACGCGCATCCCGACCGCGACGACGCCCTGCGCCGCCTCTACGACTGGCACCTCGCCTCCGTCGCCGGCACCTGGACCGTCCTGTTCGGACTCGAACCCGAGGCGTCCCCAGAGACCGACATTCCCCCGGCACCGTTCGCGGCCCCCGAAGACGCCCTCGAATGGCTCGACACCCGACACAGCGCACTCACCGCGACCATCCGCCACGCCGCCGCCGGCGGCCACCACTGGCACGCCAGCCGCCTCGCCTCCGCACTCTGGCGCTACCAGTACCTGCGCGGCCTGCGCACCGAAGCCCTCGACTGCCTCGCCATCGCCCTCGAAGCCGACCGCGCCCAAGGCGACCGGCGGCACGAGGCCACCGTCCGCTACCAGATCGGCAGCACCCACCGCGCCATCGGCGCCCTCGACGAGGCCGAACACCACCTCGACGCCTCCCGCACCCTCGCCGCCGAGCTCGGCGACCGCAACGGCGAACTCATCGCCCTCGCCGGACTCGGCTGGTGCCACAGCCAGCGCTGGCGGCTCGCCGAAGCCCGTCGGTGCGCCGCCGAGGTCGCCGAGGGCTTCCGCGAACTCGGCGACGCCGTCCGCGAGGCCAACGCCCTCGACGACCTCGCCCACCTCGACCTCCTCATCGGCGACAACGAGAACGCCCAGTCCGGCTTCGAGCGGTCCGTCACGACCTTCGCCGACCGCGGATGGCACCAGAACCTCGGCGCCGCCCTCGCGGGCCTGGCCCGGCTGCGCCTGCGCGACCACGACCCCCACGCCGCCGCCGAACTCCTCGAGAAGGCCCTCCGCGCCTACGGCGACTCCGGCGACGAGTACGGCCAGGCCTTCATCCGCAGCCGCTTCGCCTACGCCCGCGCCCACCAGGGCCGGCACGACGAGGCCAAGTCGCTCGCCGAGCACGCGCTCGACGCGACGGCCAACGCCGGCAGCATCGAACTGCGCCTCGAAGTCCTCAACAACACCGGGTTCACCTACAACGTCGTGGGCGACCCCGCGACCGCCGAACGCCTCCACCGCGAAGCCCTCGACCTCGCCGAAGCCGCCCCCGACCCGTACGAGGAGGCCCGCGCCAACCACGGCCTCGGCAACTCGCTCGCGGCCCAGGGCGGCGACCGCGAGGCCCGCACCCACTGGGCGCGGGCCCTGCGCCTGCACGACTCGATCGGCACGTACGGCAGGGCCGAGGTCGCCGAACTCCTCGCCAAGCGGGCGCCCGGCGGTACCCGTGACCAGGTGCACTGAAGCCGCACCACCGCAACCGGTCTCAGCTGCTATACATGAGCGGGTGACCGAACGAAAGCCCGGCCGCCTCCGCAACGCCCTCGCCGCGCTCATGTACCGCATGCAGGCGTTCACCGTGGTCGGCTACATGGGCGTCGCGTCCTTCATCGGCGTCGAAGCGCTCATCGTCCTCCTGGGCTTCACCACGGTCCTGCCGATCGCGATCCCGTTCGTGCTCATCGTCCTCGGACTCGTGTACCTCTTCCGCCAGCGCCTCCGCGGCCTGTGGGCCGGCGCCCGCGCCCGGCTCCGCCGCGGCGAGGCCGAGTAGCGGCGGAACTGCAGGGACCCCTCCCGGTAGGGTCCTGCGACAATCGACGTCCCCTGACGTGAAGGACCCACATGTCTCCGAACGAACCCCGCCCCGAGCCCGACCCGGAGCCGGACGCCGCGCCGCCCGCGCCCACCACCGCAGCCCCGCACCTCGCTCCCGAATCCGAAGCGGCCCAAGCAACTCCATTCGCCCCAGCGCAGCACGCCCCAGCGGCGCCCGAGCCCTACGCCGCACCGGAGCAGCACGCACCGCCCGCACCGGAGCCCTACGCAGCCCCCGCATCAGCCTTCACACCCGAACCGGACACCGACCTCACGCCCGCCCCGGCGCCTGCGGCCACCGCCGCACCGGATCCGACCCCCGCACCCGCGCACCCGGATCCGAACCCCGAAGGCACGGCACCCGCGAACACCGCCACCGAAAGCGATGCCGCCGAAGCCAACCCGGGGCCCCCGTCGTCGGCGACCGTCGGTGCCGCGCCCGCATTCCCCGCTCCGCCGCCACCGCCGTACCCTCCAGCGGGCCCGTACTACTGGCAGCCGCCGCGACCCCGTACCAACGGCTTCGCGGTCGCCGCCCTGGTCGTCGGCATCGTCGGCCTCTGCCTCTGCTTCGGATTCCTGGCCATCATCTTCGGCAGCATCGCGAAGCGGCAGATCGATGCGACCGGCGAGGCCGGCGCCGGCCTCGCCACCGCCGGCATCGTCCTCGGCTGGATCGCCGTCGCCTGGGTCCTGCTCCGCATCATCGTCATCGCCAGCACCGGCGCCAGCTCGACCTCGTTCGGGTACTGACCGGCCGGACCTGCTGCGGCTCAGGCGATCTCGCGAGGATCGATCTGGACCTTCACCTGCTCGGCCTTCGCACTCGAACGCTCGGCCGTCGCCTTCGCGAGCACGCTCGCCAGGGCGGCGCCGTCGCGGCGACGCACCCGCAGCAGCAGCCGCTCCGTGTGCTCATCGACAGGAATCGGCCCGATGACCTCCGCCCCCAGATCCGACGGCAGGTTCGCGGCGATCTTCTCCGCCTCGCCGTTCGGCCCCGTCAGCGCGGCGAACTTCATCACCGGCGGGAACCCGAGCTCAGCGCGCTCGTCCAGCTCCAGCCGCGCGAACCACGCAGGGTCCCAGCGGATCAGCGCCTGCACCACCGGCAGCCCCCCGTCGGCCGTGACCACGGCGGTCCCCGTGGGCGCGCACAGCGACACCGCGTGCATCCAGATCCGAAGGGCCTCTTCAGAAGCGGTCAACTCCGCCCGCGTCAGCTGCGCCCACGTGTCCAGCAGCAGCACCGCACCGTAACCCTGCGGCGCCGTCGGCTCCACCCCCGGAGTGGACACGACGATGCGCCGGCCCTCCGGAATGGTGCCGAGCCGCTCCGAAGCGTTCGACTCGACCACCTCGACCCCCGGGAAGGCACTCGCCAGCTCCTCGGCGGTCCGCGCCGCACCGATCACGACCGCCCTGATCTGCGTCGAGCCGCACTCCTTGCACCGGTACTGCTCGTCGACCCGGCCGCACCACGTGCACACCGGAGGCCGGCGCGGCCCCGTGAGCCGCAGCGGCCCAGTGCATTCGGGGCACAGCGCGCGCGTGCGGCAGCGCTGGCAGGAGACCGCCGGGACATAGCCCCGGCGCGGCACCTGCAGCAGCACCGGCAGGTCCGCGTTCAATGCGGTCCGCGCGGCTTCCCAAGCGACCGTCGGCAGGCGCGCGGTCGAGCTCGACGGGTCGGCCGCGAGGTCGGCGTCGTCGCCGATCGGCACGACCCGGGGCGCGGCGGCGCGGAGCGCGTCGCGCTCGCCGACCGCCGAGATCGCCCAGCCGGTCTCGACCAGCAGCTGCGCCTGCGGCGTGCGCGAGAAGCCGCCGACCACGCAGGCCGCCCCGGCCATTTCGGCGCGGGTCAGCAGCACGTCGCGGGCGTGCGGCTGCGGCGCGTGGAGGCTCGTCAGGTTCTTGTCGCCGTCGTCCCAGACCGCCACGAGCCCGAGGTCCTCCACCGGGGCGAGCATCGCGACCTGCGTGCCCGCGACGATGCGCACCTCGCCCCGCAGGGCCTTGAGGAAGGACCGGTAGCGCGGCGTCGGGCCCATGGCGTTCGAGAGCGTCACGTGCCGGTCGGGTCCGAGCACGGCGGTCAGCGCCGCGTCGAGCCGTTCCAGGTCGTACTGGTCGGGCACGACGAGCACGGCACCGCGACCGGCGGCGGCGGCGGTCGCGGCGGCCTCGGCGAGCCGGGTCGCCCAGTCCTCGCCGGGGATCGCGCTCCAGACGATGCGGGGCGGTTTGCCTTCGCGCACCGCGCGCAGGAATGCCTCGCCTGCGATATATCTATTCCAGTGAGTGGTGGTCGGCGCGGCCACCGGCTGCGGTTCGGCCGGCGCCTCCTTCTCGACCCGCAGCTTGCGCTCGGGCAGGGCCAGGCGCAGCACGTCGGCCAGGTTGCCCGCGTAGCGGTCCGCGACGCGGCGCGCCGCGGCCGCCACTTCGGCGGTGAGCACGGCGCCGGGCGGCACCACTTCGAGGACCGGCAGGACCTTCCCGGTGAAGTCCGTGCGGTCGCGCAGCTCCATCACGGTGGCCTTGAGCTTGCGGCCGCTGAACCGCACCGCGACGCGGCAGCCGGGCTGCACCTCGTCGAGGAGTTCGACCGGCACACGGTAGTCGAAAAGCTGGTTGAGCTGCGGCAACGGGTGGTCTACGCAGACCGCTGCGTATCGTGCCGGGGACTCGTCCATCCGCTAAAAATACCGCTCGGCCCTGACACTCCGCCGCTGCACGGCCCCTCGAGTGGGCACCGGTTCCCGCCGCGCGTGCGGCCGCACGGCGCCCGGAAGCGCGAGTGCCCCCTGCCGACGGCAGGGGGCACTCGCTCGCGAAGTGCAGTGCTAGTTGACGGCCTCTTTGAGCGCGGCCGCGCGGTCGGTGGCCTCCCACGTGAACTCCGGCAGCTCGCGTCCGAAGTGGCCGTAAGCGGCGGTCTTGGAGTAGATCGGCCGGATCAGGTTGAGGTCGCGGATGATCGCTGCCGGGCGCAGGTCGAAGACCTCGAGCACGGCGCGCTCGATGCGCGCGGGGTCCACGGTCTCGGTGCCCTGCGCGTCGACCGCGACGCTCACCGGCTTGGCCTTGCCGATCGCGTACGCGACCTGGACCTCGCAGCGCTCGGCGAGCCCGGCGGCCACGACGTTCTTGGCGACCCAGCGCGCGGCGTACGCGGCCGAGCGGTCGACCTTCGACGGGTCCTTGCCGGAGAAGGCGCCGCCGCCGTGGCGGGCGTAGCCGCCGTAGGTGTCGACGATGATCTTGCGGCCGGTGAGGCCGGCGTCGCCCATCGGGCCGCCGATCTCGAAGCGGCCGGTGGGGTTCACCAGCAGGTGGTAGCCGTCGGTGTCGAGGTCCAGCCCGGCGACGACCGGCGCGATGACATGCTCGGCGACATCGGGCGACAGGAGCGAGTCCAGCGAGATGTCGGGGGCGTGCTGGCTCGAGACGACCACGGTGTCCAGGCGCACGGGCTTGTTGCCCTCGTACTCGATGGTGACCTGGGTCTTGCCGTCCGGGCGCAGGTACGGCACGGTGCCGTCCTTGCGCACCTCGGTGAGCCGCTGGGAGAGCCGGTGCGCCAAGGCGATCGGCAGCGGCATGAGCTCAGGGGTCTCACGGCACGCGAAGCCGAACATGAGGCCCTGGTCGCCCGCGCCCTGCAGGTCCATCTCGTCGATGTCGCCGGAGTCGATGCGGGACTCCCAGGCCTTGTCGACGCCCTGGGCGATGTCGGGGCTCTGGCCGCCGATCGAGACGTTCACGCCGCACGAGGCGCCGTCGAAGCCCTTCTTGGAGGAGTCGTAGCCGATCGCCAGGATCGTGTCGCGCACGATCCGGGGGATGTCCGCGTACGCGCGGGTGGTGACCTCGCCCGCCACGTGCACCTGACCGGTGGTGATGAGGGTTTCGACCGCGACCCGGCTGGAGGGGTCCTCCGCGAGCAGCGCGTCCAGGATCCCATCGGAGATCTGGTCGGCGATCTTGTCCGGGTGGCCCTCGGTGACCGACTCGGAGGTGAACAGGCGACGTGCCACGGCACTCCTCAACACTTCCACACCGCCAAGCGGCGCTCATTCGACTGACTTCGCAGCTCACAAGTCTATGCGGTGAAGATCTTCCCACCAAGTCGGCACGCGCCGCTCACGCGGTGTCAATCGCGTCCACTCAGCGGGAGCCGCGCTGAGACGGCGTCCCAGATGGCGTCGGCCACGACCTCCTTGGAGGCGTGCTCGCGGACGTCGACTTCGCCACTTTCGTCGAACACGGTGACCGAGTTCTCCGCCGAGCCGAACACGGCCCCGCCGGAGACGTCGTTGAGGACGACCAGATCGGCGCCTTTGGCCTCGCGCTTGCGCATGGCGTGCTCGGGGCCGTCATGGGTCTCGGCCGCGAACACGACGAGCACCTGCTCGGGCCGCTTCTCGCGGCCCACCGCCGCGGCGATGTCCGCGGTGGAGGTCAGGGCCAGGTCGAGGTCGCCCTTGCGCTTGAGCTTGCGGTCCGAGGCCGCCTTCGGAGTGAAGTCGGCCGGCGCGGCGGCGAGCACCGCAGCGTCTGCCTCGGCGGCGGCCTTCACCGTGGCGTCGTACAGCTCGCCGGTCGTGGAGACGCGCTCGACGCTGATCCCCGCGGGCAGCGGCGCGTCGATGTGGGCGGCGATGAGGTGCACCTCGGCGCCGCGGGCGGCGGCCGCCGCGGCGAGCGCGATGCCCTGCCTGCCCGACGAATGGTTGCCGATGAACCGCACCGGGTCGATCGGCTCGCGGGTCCCGCCGGCGGTCACGAGGACCTTGCGGCCCACCAGGTCCCTGGCAGGAGAGGTGAGGAAGCCCTTGATGAGCGCGAACAGCGATTCGGGCTCGGGCAGGCGCCCGGGCCCGGTATCGGCGCCCGTGAGGCGGCCCGAGTCGGGCTCGACGACGTGGACGCCGCGCTCACGCAGGATCGCGACGTTGGCGCGCGTGGCCGCGTGCTCCCACATCTCCGTGTGCATCGCCGGGGCGAACACGACGGGGCAGGTCGCGGTCAGCAGCGTGGTGGTGAGGAGGTCGTCGGCGCGGCCGTGCGCGGCCCGCGCGAGCAGGTCGGCGGTCGCCGGGGCGACCACCACGAGGTCGGCCTGGCGGCCGAGCTTCACATGCTTGACCTCGGACACGTCGGAGAAGACGCCGGAAGCCACCCGGTGGCCCGACAGGGCCTCCCAGGTGGCTTCACCGACGAACTTGAGCGCCGCTTCAGTGGGAACCACATGGACGTCGTGTCCGGATTCCTTGAGGAGGCGGAGCAGGATGCAGGCCTTGTAGGCGGCGATGCCGCCCGACACGCCCAGGACGATGTTCACGCGCGAATCCTACGCCGCGGTGCCGTCCGACGCTTACGCGTCGGGGTCGTCGAACGCCTTCGTCTCGAGCAGGCCCTTGTCGAGTTCGCGCATGGCGATCGACAGCGGCTTCTCCTCGGGCGTGGTCTCGACGAGCGGGCCGACGTACTCGAGCAGGCCTTCGCCCAGCTGCGAGTAGTACGCGTTGATCTGGCGTGCGCGCTTGGCCGAGTAGATGACCAGCTGATACTTCGACTGGCTCTTCTCGAGCAGGTCGTCGATCGGCGGATTGGTGATGCCGACCGGGTCGGCGACAGTCCCTGACACGTGTAATCCTTCGTGTGCGACTCGTGTTGCTCAGAGGTCCGGTGTGCCGGGCCTCAGTTGTGGCTCGCCAGCTTCGCCGAGGCGTAAGCGGGGGAACTGAGCAACTCTACCAGCTCGGCGGCCGCCTGCTCGATCGACACATTCGTGACTGTGTGATCGAACTCGGCCTCCGCGGCGAGCTCTTGGCGGGCGGCGTCCAGGCGGCGCGCGATCGTGGCCTCGTCCTCGGTGCCGCGCCCTGTGAGGCGGCGGACGAGTTCGTCCCACGACGGCGGCGCCAGGAACACCAGTTGGGCGTCGTGCATGGCCCGGCGGACCTGGCGGGCGCCCTGCAGTTCGATCTCCAGCAGCGCCGGGAGTCCGGCGCGCAGGCGCTCCTCGACCGGGCCGCGGGGGGTTCCGTAGAGGTTCCCCGCGTAGGAGGCCCACTCAAGGAACTCCCCCGCGGCGATCATCGACTCGAACTGCTCGGTCGACACGAAGTGGTAGTCGGCGCCATCGGCCTCACCCGGGCGAGGCTTGCGGGTCGTGCAGCTCACGGAGAGCCAGACCCACGGGTAGTACTCCTGGATGAGGGCCTTGACGCTGCCCTTGCCGACTCCGGACGGACCGGACAGCACCGTGAGGCGCTGGGCCAGGGCTGCGTGGTGACGATCGATGTTCACGCGACTACTACTACCCGAACTTAGGCCTGGTCGCCCTTGAATTCATCCAGAAGCGCGGCGCGCTGGTGCTCGCCCAGGCCGCGCAGCCGACGCGAGTCGGCGATCTTGAGCTTCTCCATGATCTGGGTGGCGCGCTTGTCGCCGATGCCGGGGAGGGCCTTGAGCACGGCCGAGACCTTCATCTTGCCCGAGATGTCGTCGGTGGCAGCGGACTTGAGGACCGCTTCCAGGGTGGTCTCGCCCGACTTCAGCTTCTCCTTGAGCAAAGCGCGGGCCTTGCGGGCCGCGGCGGCCTTCTCAAGGGCTGCGGCGCGCTGTTCCGGAGTCAGTTTAGGGAGCGGCACGGGGTCTCCTTGCAGTCGATCGTTGCGTCCGTATGGACCTTGACGTGCGGGTATCCGTGAAGCATACCCAGCTCGGGAACGGTAACCCCAGCGTCCGACACGCCTGCGACCGGGGGTGGGGCAAATTTCGGGTCCTGAAATCGCGGGTTTATTCCCCCATTGCGGCGCGGCATTCCTCCTGCAGCGCCTCGACGGCGGTGCGAATGCTCGCCACGGCTGGCCCTGGCTGTGCGATTTGTCGGGAATAGGACGGGATTGCGAAGTTCGTTGCGGCGCCGAGGACGCGCGGAAGATCACTCGGGCGCCCGCCCTGAGCTCCCATGCCCGGGACCAGGATGGGGCCGTTGAACTGGGACAAGTCGTGAGCGGTGTCACGTTGCCGCACGGTGGTGTGCGTGATTCCGTAAGTCGACTCACGCAGGCGCGCCTCCCCTTCGGATGCGCAGGCCCCGATCGTGGCGCCCATGACGATGCCGAAGGAGCCCATGGGCTCGGCGTCGCCGTTCTGCTCGTTCACCTCGTCGATGATCCCCTGGGCCACGGACTTGCCGTCGCGGCGCTTGGCCATCTGCACCTGCTTGCCCTCGGGGTTCGAGGTGCGGGCCAGCACGAACAGGCCCTTGCCGTGGGCGCCGGCGAGGTCGAACGCGGGCTGGAGCGAGCCGGTGCCGAGGAACGGGCTCACCGTGATCGCGTCGACCGCGAGCGGCGAGGCCGGGTCGAGGTAGGCCTGGGCGTACGCGGCCATCGTGGAGCCGATGTCGCCGCGCTTGACGTCGAGGATGACGAGCGCGCCGGCCCGGCGGGACTCCGCGATCACCCGTTCGAGGAGCGCGATGCCGCCCGAGCCGAACCGCTCGTAGAACGCCGACTGCGGCTTGATGAACGCGCACGACTCGGCCGCGGCCTCCACGAGCGTCATGGCGAAGCGCTCGGCACCGGCCAGGTCGTCGTCGAGCCCCCAGTGCTGCAGGAGCGCGCCGTGCGGGTCGATCCCGGCGCACAGCGGCCCGCGTACCTGCGAGAGGTGGTGGGCCCGGGAGCCGAAGTCCTTGTTGGTAGGCATTGCACTTCCTTTAAGAGGGTCAGGCTTGTCGTCAGCTGGACTGAGGGGTGCGGGCGCCCTTGCGGGCGGAGGATCGGTAGCGGCGCACACTGCTGCGCACCAGGCCGGGACCGTTGTACACCAGGCCCGAGTAGAGCTGCACGAGGCTCGCGCCGGCGTCGAACATCGCCTGCGCGTCGTCGGCGGTCATGATCCCGCCCGAGCCGATGATCGGCAGCGCCCCGTTCGTCTCGCGGTGCACGAAGCGCACGATCTCCCGCGAGATCTGCGTCAGCGGCCTGCCGGACATGCCGCCGGGCTCGGTCGCGATCGCGTCATCGCTCGGGTCCACGCCGTCGCGCCCGAGGGTCGTGTTCGTGGCGATCACGCCCGCGACCCCGGTCTCGAGGCAGACCTCCAGGAGCTCGGCCATGGCGGGCTCGGTGAGGTCCGGCGCGATCTTGACCATGAGCGGGCGGGCGGGGCGGCCGGCGGCCAGGCGCGCGCCCTCGATGCGCAGCGCGCCCAGCAGGGCGCGCAGGGCGCCGGCGTCCTGGAGCTGGCGCAGGCCCGGCGTGTTCGGCGAGGAGACGTTGATGGCGATGTAGTCCGCGAACGGGTAGAGGAACCGCAGCGAGACCAGGTAGTCCTCGATCGCGCCCTCCAGGGGCACGGCCTTGGACTTGCCGATGCTGATCCCCAGCGGGCAGTTCACGGCCGGCGCGGAGGTGAGCTGCGCGGCCAGCGCCTGCGCGCCGTTGTTGTTGAAGCCCATGCGGTTGACGATGCCCTCGGAGCGGCGCATGCGGAACATGCGGGGCTTGGGGTTGCCGGGCTGGGGCTGGGCGGTGACGGTGCCGATCTCGGCGAAGCCGAAGCCGAGGGCGGGCCAGGCGCCGGTGGCGACGCCGTTCTTGTCCATGCCGGCGGCGAGGCCGATGGGGTTGGGGAAGGGGATGCCGCAGACCGTGACGGGGGCGTTGAGCTGGTTGATCTTGATGAGCGCGTTCCGGGCCTGTCGTTGGGCGGACAGGCGGGTGAGCCAGCGCAGGGTGGACTCGTGCGCTTTCTCGGCGTCGCCGCCTCCGGTCCGGAACAGGACCGGGCGGGCCAGTTTCTGGTACAGCATGCTCATTCCTGTATACGTCAATTCGCCGGGTGAGCGACTCGGCTACGCCGTGCAGTCGCTCACCCGGCGAAGGTTGTTAGACGGACGCTTCGCTGCCGCGCAGGCGCTGGTGCAGTTCCTGGAGCGAGGCGACGCGGATCTCGCCGCGGGAGGCCGATTCGATGGCCATGGTGGCGGCGGCCGCGCCCTGGATGGTCGTGACGCAGCTGACGTCGGCGACGACGGCGGCCGAGCGGATCTCCCAGCCGTCGGTGCGCGGGCCCGAGGAGGCCGAGGGCGTGGTGATGACCAGGTCGATCTCGCCGGAGGCGATGAGGCTGACGGCGTCGACGGCCTCGCCCGAGCTGTGGCGGGCGACGGCGGTGAAGTCGATGCCGTGGCGCTTGAGGACCAGGCCGGTGCCTTCGGTGGCGTAGACCGTGAAGCCGAGGTCGACGAGGCGGCGCACCGGGAAGACGATGGAGCGCTTGTCGCGGTCGGCGACGGACACGAAGACCTTCCCGGTGGTGGGCAGCTTGCCGTAGACGGCGAGCGTGGCCTTGGCGAAGGCGAGGCCGAAGGACGAGTCGATGCCCATGACCTCGCCGGTGGACTTCATCTCCGGGCCGAGCACGGCGTCGAGTCCGGCGCCTTCGACGGTGCGGAACCGCTTGAAGGGCAGGAGGACCTCCTTGACCGCGATGGGGGTCTCGGGACCGGCGTCGGAGCCGTCGCCTTCGGGCAGGAGCAGGCCTTCGGCGCGCAGCTGCGGGATGGTGGCGCCGAGGGCGATGCGGGCGGCGGCCTTGGCGAGCGGCACGGCGGTGGCCTTGGAGACGAACGGGACGGTGCGCGAGGCCCGCGGGTTCGCCTCGAGGACGTAGAGCTGCTCGTCCTTGAGGGCGTACTGGACGTTCATGAGGCCGCGCACGCCGATGCCGAAGGCGAGCTTCGCGGTGTAGTCGCGGATCTGCTCGATGACCGTGGCGCCCAGGGTGATGGGCGGGAGCGCGCAGGAGGAGTCGCCGGAGTGGACGCCGGCCTCCTCGATGTGCTCCATGATGCCGCCGAGGTAGAAGTCGGTGCCGTCGCAGAGGCAGTCGACGTCGATCTCGATGGCGTCGTCGAGGAACCGGTCGATGAGGATCGGGTGCTCGGGGCTGGCCTCGGTGGCGCGGGAGATGAAGCCGGCGAGGGTGTCCTCGTCGTAGACGATCTCCATGCCGCGGCCGCCGAGGACGTACGACGGGCGCACGAGCACGGGGTAGCCGATCTCGGCGGCGACGGCGCGGGCCTCCTCGTAGGAGAACGCGGTGCCGCCCGCGGGGGCGACGAGGCCGAGTTCGCCGAGGAGCTTCCCGAAGACGCCGCGGTCCTCGGCGTTGTCGATGGCCTTGGGGCTGGTGCCGACGATCGGGAGGCCGGCCTGCTCGAGCCGCTTGGCGAGGCCGAGCGGGGTCTGGCCGCCGAGCTGGACGACGACGCCGATGACGCCGGGGCCGCCCGCGGCGCGGCCGGACTCGTTCTCGGCGTGGTAGACCTCGGTGACGTCCTCGAACGTGAGCGGCTCGAAGTAGAGCCGGTCGGCGGTGTCGTAGTCGGTCGAGACGGTCTCGGGGTTGCAGTTGACCATGATGGTCTCGAAGCCGACCTCGCGCAGGGCCTGCACGGCGTGGACGCACGAGTAGTCGAACTCGATGCCCTGGCCGATGCGGTTGGGGCCGGAGCCGAGGATCATGACCTTGGGCCGCGAGGAGGGCGCGACCTCGGTCTCGTCCTCGTAGGTCGAGTAGTGGTAGGGCGTGTGGGCCTCGAACTCGGCGGCGCAGGTGTCGACGGTCTTGTAGACCGGGCGCAGGCCGAGCCGGTGGCGCAGGCGCCGCACGCCGTCCTCGCCCGCGAGCTCGGGGCGCAGGGCCGCGATCTGGGGGTCGGAGAATCCGGCGCGCTTGGCCTTGCGGAGCAGGGCCTCGTCGACGACGGCGGCGTTCTCGATCTCGCCGCGCAGGTCGATGAGCTGGGCGACCTGGTCGAGGAACCACGGGTCGATCTTGCAGGCCTCGTGGACCTCGGCGACGGTGGCGCCCAGGCGCAGGGCGCGCTCGGCGGTGTAGAGGGTGCCGTCGTGCGCGGTCTTCAGCGCCTCCATGGTGTTCTCGAGGGTGGCGCCCGCGGGGTCGGGGCGGGTCCAGAACCCCGCCTGCTTGGTCTCGGTGGACCGCAGGGCCTTCTGGAGGGCCTGCTGGAAGGTGCGGCCGAGGCTCATGGCCTCGCCGACTGACTTCATGGTGGTGGTCAGGGTCGGGTCCGCACCGGGGAACTTCTCGAAGGTGAAGCGCGGGACCTTGACGACGACGTAGTCCAAGGTGGGCTCGAACGCGGCCGGGGTGGCCTTGGTGATGTCGTTCGGGATCTCGTCGAGCGTGTAGCCGATGGCGAGCTTCGCGGCGATCTTCGCGATCGGGAAGCCGGTGGCCTTGGAGGCGAGCGCGGAGGAGCGGGAGACGCGCGGGTTCATCTCGATGACGATCATGCGGCCGTCGGCCGGGTCGATCGCGAACTGGATGTTGCAGCCGCCGGTGTCGACGCCGACCTCGCGCAGCACGGCGATGCCGATGTCGCGCATGTGCTGGTACTCGCGGTCGGTGAGGGTCATCGAGGGGGCCACGGTGACGGAGTCGCCGGTGTGGACGCCCATGGGGTCGATGTTCTCGATGGAGCAGACGACCACGACGTTGTCGTTGCGGTCGCGCATGAGCTCGAGCTCGTACTCCTTCCAGCCGAGCACGGACTCCTCGATGAGGACCTCGGTGGTGGGCGACTCGGCGAGGCCGTTGCCGGCGATGCGGTCGACGTCGTCCCAGGTGTAGGCCATGCCGGAGCCGAGCCCGCCCATGGTGAAGGAGGGGCGGATGACGACGGGCAGGCCGAGGTCGTCGATGGTGGCCTTCACTTCGTCCATGCTGCGGCAGACCGCCGAGCGCGGGACTTCGCCGCCGACCTTGAGGACGATGTCCTTGAACTGCTGGCGGTCCTCGCCGCGCTGGATGGCGTCCATGTCGGCGCCGATGAGCTCGACGCCGTACTTCTCGAGGATGCCGGCCTCGTGGAGGCCGACGGCGGCGTTGAGCGCGGTCTGGCCGCCGAGGGTCGGCAGGAGCGCGTCGGGCTTCTCCTTGGCGATGATCTGTTCGATGACCTCGGTGGTGATCGGCTCGACGTAGGTGGCGTCGGCGAACTCGGGGTCGGTCATGATCGTGGCCGGGTTGGAGTTGACGAGGGTGACCCGCAGGCCCTCCTCGCGGAGCACGCGGCAGGCCTGCGTGCCGGAGTAGTCGAATTCGCAGGCCTGGCCGATCTGGATGGGTCCGGACCCGATGACCAGGACGTGCTTGAGGTCGGTGCGCTTAGGCATGGGTCGGGGCCCCTTCTTGCTGCTGAATGAGTTCGATCAGGCGGTCGAACAGGTAGTCGGCGTCGTGCGGCCCGCCGGCGGCCTCGGGGTGGTACTGCACGGAGTAGGCGGGCGCGTCGAGGCAGGTGAGGCCTTCGACGACGTCGTCGTTGAGGCAGACGTGGCTCACCTGGACGCGGCCGAACTCGGTCGCGAAGAACTCGCCGCTCTCGGGTGCCTTCAGGGCGAACCCGTGGTTGTGGGCGGTGATCTCGATCTTGTTGGTGTGGCGGTCGAGCACCGGCTGGTTGATGCCGCGGTGGCCGAACTTGAGCTTGTAGGTCTCAAGTCCCAGGGCGCGGCCGAGGATCTGGTTGCCGAAGCAGATGCCGAAGACCGGGACCTTGCGCCGCAGGAGTTCGCGGGTGAGGGCGACCTGGTGGTCGGCGGTGGCGGGGTCGCCGGGGCCGTTGGAGAGGAACACGGCGTCCGGGTTCCCCGAGAGGAGCTGCTCTATCTCCGCGGTGGCGGGGAAGACCGTGGTGGTGATCCCGCGCTCGGCCAGGCGGCGCGGCGTGTTCCGCTTGATGCCCAGGTCGAGGGCCGCGACCGTGTACCGGGGCTCCTTGGCCTCGTAGGTGTAGGGCTCCGCGGTGGTCACGGCGCCGACGTGGTTGGCGCCGGCCATGTGCGGGGTGGCGCGGACCTTCTCCAGGAGCGCGGGCACGTCGGTGTCGCGCGAGGAGATGCCGACGCGCATGGCCCCGGCCTCGCGGAGGTGGCGGGTGAGCGCGCGGGTGTCGACGCCGCTGATGCCCACGATCCCCTGGGAGGCGAGCTCGTCTTCGAGGCCGCGCTTGGAGCGCCAGTTGGAGGCGGTGCGGGCGGGGTCGCGCACGACGTACCCGGCGACCCAGATGCGGCGGGACTCGTCGTCCTCGTCGTTCCAGCCGGTGTTGCCGATCTGCGGGGCGGTCTGGGCGACGACCTGCCCGTAGTAGGACGGGTCGGTGAGGGTCTCCTGGTAGCCGGTCATGCCGGTGGAGAAGACCGCTTCACCGAAGGTCTCGCCGACCGAGCCGTAGGCCTCGCCGCGGAAGACGCGGCCGTCCTCGAGTACGAGGATCGCTGGTGCTCTGCTGCTCATTCGGACGTCTCCTCTGCAATTTTGCCGTTCAGCACGGTGGCGCGTCCGCGAAGGAACGTCGCCTGGACGGTGACCGGGAGTTCCATCCCGGCGTAGGGGGTGTTGCGCGACAGGGACGCGAGTCCTTCGGGGACGACGGTCCAGGTCGCGGAGGGGTCCACGAGCGTGAAGTTCGCTTCGGCGCCCGGCTGCGGGTCGCGGCCGTGGGCTTCGAGGCCCGCGATGCGGGCGGGGGTACGGGAGGTGCGCTCGGCGAGCACGTCCCAGTCCACAGCGGCGGGACCGCCGAGGGCGAGGACGCTGATCGAGAGCGCGGTCTCGAGGCCGAGCATCCCGGGGCGGGCGGCGGCCCACTCGCACTCCTTGTCCTGGGGGGCGTGGGGGGCGTGGTCGGTCGCGACGGCGTCGATGACGCCCTCGGCGAGCGCGGCCCGCAGGACCTCGACGTCGGCTTCGCGGCGCAGCGGCGGGTTGACCTTGTACACCGGGTCGTAGGAGCGCGCGGCCTCGTCGGTGAGGAGGAGGTGGTGCGGGCAGACCTCGGCGGTCACCTTCGCGCCGCGGGCCTTCGCCTCGCGGATGATCTCGACCGAGCGGGCGGTGGAGACGTGGCAGAAGTGGACGCGCGCGCCGGTGTACTCGGCGAGGAGCACGTCGCGGGCGATGATGGCCTCCTCGGCGACCGAGGGCCAGCCGGGCAGGCCGAGCTCGGCGGAGACGGCGCCCTCGTTCATCTGGGCGCCTTCGGTGAGCCGCGGCTCCTCGGCGTGCTGGGCGATGAGCCCGCCGAAGGTCTTCACGTACTCCAGGGCGCGACGCATGAGCACCGGGTCGTGCACGCAGTGGCCGTCGTCGGAGAACATGCGGACCTGCGCGGCGGACTGGGCCATCGCGCCGATCTCGGCGAGCCGCTTGCCTTCGAGGCCGACGGAGACGGCGCCGATGGGCTGCACGTCGGCGTAGCCGGCGGCGCGGCCGAGCGCGGCGACCTGCTCGACGACCCCGGCCGTGTCGGCCACGGGGTAGGAGTTCGCCATGGCGCACACCGCGGTGTAGCCGCCCTTGGCGGCGGCGCGGGTGCCGGAGAGGACGGTCTCGGCGTCCTCGCGGCCGGGCTCGCGCAGGTGGGTGTGGAGGTCGACGAGGCCGGGCAGGAGCACCAGGCCGTCGGCGTCGACGACCTCGGCGTCCTTCGCGGCAGCGTCCTTTGCGGACACCGCGCCGACTTCGACAACGCGGCCGTCGCGGACCAGGACGTCCTGGCGTCCCTTGCCGACGATGTCGGCGCCCTTGATCAGGATGGCGCTGTTGAGCAGGTCGCTCACTTGCTCTCTCCGTTCGTCAGCAGGAGGTAGAGGACGGCCATGCGGACCCACACGCCGTTGGTCACCTGCTCGGTGATGGTGGCGCGGGGCGAGTCGGCGACGGCGGCGGCGATCTCCATGCCGCGGTTCATCGGGCCGGGGTGCATGACGATCGCGTGGTCGGGCATGAGTGCGAGGCGGCGCTCGTCGAGCCCGTAGAGGCGCGAGTACTCGTTCGCGGTGGGGAAGAACGCGGCGTTCTGGCGCTCGTGCTGGACGCGGAGCATCATGACCGCGTCGACGCCCTTGAGGCCGGCGTCGAGGTCGTAGCCGATCTCGACGGGCCAGGCGTCGATGTCCTTGGGCAGCAGCGTGGGCGGGCCCACCAGGCGCACGTTCGCGCCGAGCTTGGCGAGCAGCCAGATGTTGGAGCGGGCCACGCGCGAGTGGAGGATGTCCCCCACGATCGCCACGGTGCGGCCCTCGATGCCGCCGAGGCGCTGCTTCATGGTGTAGGCGTCGAGCAGGGCCTGCGTCGGGTGGGCGTGCGTGCCGTCCCCGGCGTTGAGCACCGCGCCGTCGAGCCATTCGGTGAGCCGCTGCGGGGCCCCGGCGGCGGGGTGGCGGATGACCACCGCGTCGGCGCCCATGGCCTGCAGGGTGAGCGCCGTGTCGCGCAGGCTCTCGCCCTTGTTGACGCTCGAGGTCTTGGCCGCGAAGTTCACGACGTCCGCGGAGAGCCGCTTGGCGGCGGTCTCGAAGGAGGTGCGGGTGCGCGTGGAGTCCTCGTAGAAGAGGTTCACGACGGTGCGCCCGCGCAGCGCCGGGAGCTTCGGGACCTCGCGGCCGGTGACGGCCTCGGCCATCTGCTGCGTGACGTCGAGGATGAGCTCCGCCTCCTCGCGGGTGAGCTCCTTGGTGGTGAGCAGGTGCTTCATCGCTCTCGTCCTCCGGTCAGGATCACGGCGTCCAGACCGTCGTACTCCGTCAGGCGCACGGCCACGGACTCGTCGCGTGCGGTGGGGATGTTCTTGCCGACGTAGTCGGCGCGGATCGGCAGCTCGCGGTGGCCGCGGTCGACCAGGATGGCGAGCTGGACGCTCGCGGGGCGGCCGAGGTCGTAGAGCGCGTTGAGCGCGGCGCGCACGGTGCGCCCGGAGTAGAGGACGTCGTCGACGAGGATGATCCGCTGGTCGTCCACGCCGCCGGGCGGCAGCTCGGTCGGGCCGAGGGCCCGGAGCGCGTTGCGGCGCAGGTCGTCGCGGTAGAGCGTGATGTCGAGGGTCCCGGCGGGGACGTCGAGATCGGCGAAGCGGCGGATGCGGTCGGCGAGCCGGCCGGCCAGCGCCACGCCGCGGGTGGGGATGCCCAGGAGCATGGTGTCGGGGGCGCCCTTGGTCTTCTCGAGGATCTGGTGGGCGATGCGGTCGAGGATGCGACCGATGTCCTCGCCCGAGAGGATCTGCTTGCCCGACGGGTCTTCCTCTGACTGCCTGAGGGCAGGGGAAACCACGCGAACCTCCTTCTCCGCCTCACTGGACGGTCTGTTAAAGAACGGTTTCGTCGCGGATCATGCTACGCCGCCGGTGACGGAGCGTAAAGGCCGATCCCAAAACGGCAGGGTCGGTAGCGGCATTGATGTCGGGTTATATATGGTTTGCCGGGCGGTTGCGAGGGGTTCACGCGACGAAGAACACTGTTTGGGGGCACCCCACCGGCCGATGGTCACCGACCGTAGTCAACAATAGGATTCCTCTCGTACCGAAAATTGGAGTTGATCCCAGCATGGCGACATCTGACTACGCCAAGGCGCTCGGCAACCGGCTGCGTGACATCCGCATGCAGCAGGGGCTGTCGCTGCAAGGCGTCGAGGACAAGTCCGGCGGCAAGTGGAAGGCCGTCGTCATCGGTTCCTACGAGCGAGGCGACCGGTCGATCACCGTGAGCCGTCTCGCCGAGTTGGCCGACTTCTACCGGATCCCCGTCTCGGAGCTGCTTCCCGAGGGCGTGCCGCTCCCGGTCGAGCAGGCCGAGAAGATCGTCCTCAACCTCGAGGCGCTGTACGACCACCCGGACTCCGAGCTGGAGCACGTCGCCAAGCTCGCGCGCTCCATCCAGCAGCGCCGCGGCGACTACAACGGCCGGATCCTCTCGATCCGCGCCGACGACCTCTACACCCTGGCCGTGGTCTACTCGACCACGCCTTCGGGCCTGATCGAGAAGCTCGAGGACTTCGGCGTCCTCGTGCACGACCTCCAGGCGTTCTTCGCCTCGGACGCCGAGTAGGTTCCCCGAAGCACGGATGAAGCCGGGCCTCCCCATGAGGGAGACCCGGCTTTCGCGTCGTCTAGCGGTCCTTGGCGGCGGCGTCGAGCACGGCGTTCACGAACGAGGTGTCGTCCGAGGAGCCGATCTGGAGCGCCACGCGCATGGCCTCCTTGATGGCCACGGCGGTGTCGACGTCGTCGACGTGGCGGATCTCGTAGAGGGCCACGCGCAGGACGTTCCGGTCGACGGCGGGCATCCGCTCGACCGACCAGCTGTTGGAGGCCTTGCCGAGCACGGCGTCCAGTTCGTCCAGGTGCGCGGCGACGCCGCGCACGAGCTGCTCCGAGTACGCCGGGAGGCGCGGGGCCTCCGGGTCCTTGAAGGCCCGGTCGGCGCGCTCGGCGAGGACCTTGGAGGGCTCGGTGTCGCGGCTCTCGGCTTCGTACAGGATCTCGACGGCCCGCATGCGCCACTTGGTGCGGGCGGTGAGCCGGTCCGGGTTGCTGTTGCTCTGGGTCCCCACGCCTATGCCCGGGAGAGGTACTTGCCGTCGCGGGTGTCGACCTTGATCTTCTCGCCGTTGTCGATGAACAGCGGCACGAGGACCTGGGCGCCCGTCTCGACGGTGGCGGGCTTGGTGCCGCCGGAGGAGCGGTCGCCCTGGAGGCCCGGCTCGGTGTAGGTGATGGTGAGCTCGACCGAGGCGGGGAGCTCGACGTAGAGGACCTTGCCCTCGTGCTGGGCGACCGTGGCGTCGGAGTTCTCGAGGAGGAACTTCGCGGCGTCGCCGACGACACCGGGGCCGACCGGGATCTGGTCGTAGGTGTCGGTGTCCATGAAGACGAAGTCGTCGCCTTCCTTGTACAGGAAGGTCATGTTGCGGCGGTCGACGTTCGCGGTCTCGACCTTGGTGCCGGCGTTGAAGGTCTTGTCGACGATCTTGCCCGAGGGGATCTGCTTGAGCGTGGTGCGCACGAACGCCGGGCCCTTGCCGGGCTTGACGTGCTGGAATTCCTGCACCTGCCAGAGCTGGCCCTCCAGGTTGAGCACCAGGCCGTTCTTGAGGTCGTTCGTGGATGCCACGGGCGTCGTCTCTTTCGGTTGAGGTTGGAGTTGACCGACCGTCAATGGTAGCGGGCGGCCCGGCTGGTCAGGGCTGCGGCCGCACCGGCTGTGGTGGGCGGCGCAGCCCGGTCACTCGAGGTCGGGTTCGCCCTCGTCCACGATGCTGTCGAGCGCGTAGGTGTATCCGGCGAGGCCCATCCCGACGATGATGCCGCCGGTCGCGTACGGCGAGACATATGAATGATGGCGGAACGCCTCGCGTGCGTGCACGTTGGAAATGTGGACCTCGAAGAGCGGGCCGGTGAGCTGCGCGCAGGCGTCACCGATGGCTACGGAGGTGTGCGTCCAGCCGGCGGCGTTCAGAACCACGGGGCATCCGTCATCGGCGGCCTCGTGGAGCCAGTCGATCATCTGGCCTTCGTGGTTGGTCTGGCGCATCTGCACATCCAGGCCGTTCGCCTTGCCCCAAGCAACGCACATCGATTCGAGATCGGCCAAGGTGTGCGCCCCATAGATCTCCGGCTCCCGCTTGCCGAGCCGGTTCAGGTTGGGACCGTTCAGGACCAGAACTTTTCGTCCGTCGCTCATGCGGTCAGCCTCTCATAGGCCTCGCGCTGCTGGTCGGCGGTCACGTCGTCGACCACGACCGGTTCGGCCAGCGCGTCGAGGAGCACGAACCGCTGGGTGGCGCCGACGTTCTTCTTGTCGATCTTCATGACCTTGAGGATGTCGTCCCAGCGTCCGGCCTCGTAGGTGGTGGGCAGGCCGAGCGAGGCGAGCACCGACTTCGTGCGTTCGACGAGGTCGACGCGGCCGGTGATGGCGTTCAGGTGGGCGGCGTAGACCATGCCGACGGCGACGGCGTCGCCGTGGCGCCAGCGGTAGTGCTCGAGCTTCTCGATCGCGTGGGCGAAGGTGTGCCCGTAGTTGAGGATGGCGCGCAGGCCGCCCTCTTTGAGGTCGGGGCCGACGACCTCGGCCTTGACGGCGATGGCGCGCTCGACGAGTTCGGCGACGACCGGGTTCGCGGCGTCGAGGGCCGCTTCGGGGTCGGCTTCGACCAGGTCGAGGATCACCGGGTCGCTGATGAACCCGGCTTTGACGACCTCGGCGAGGCCGGCCGCGAGGTCGCGCCTGGGCAGGGTCGTGAAGTGGTCGAGGTCGACCAGGACCGCGCGGGGCGGGTGGAAGGCGCCGACGAGGTTCTTGCCGGCGGCGGTGTTCACGCCGGTCTTGCCGCCCACGGCCGCGTCGACCGCGCCGAGCAGCGAGGTCGGGACGTGGACGACGGCGACGCCGCGCAGCCAGCAGGCCGCAACGAACCCGGCGAGGTCGGTGACCGCGCCCCCGCCGACGCCGACGACGAGGTCGGTGCGGGTGAAGCCTTCGGCGCCGAGCGCTTCCCAGACCTGCTCGGCGACGGCGACGGTCTTGCCGTCTTCGGCGTCGGGCAGCTCCATGAGGGTGGCCTCGACGCCGTCGGGGCACAGGGCGCCGACGCGTTCGGCGAGCGGGGCGGTGCTCGCGGTGTGGAGCACGGCGACCCGGGAGGCCTTGCCGAGGAACTCGGGGAGCCGGTCGGTGGTGCCGCGTCCGATGAGGACCGGGTAGGGCTGCTCGGCGTCGTTGACCGTGACGGTGCGGACGGCGAGCTTCGCGGTGATCTCTGCGGTCAGGTCGTCCACGTCCCTTCCGGTGGTGTCGATCGCGAAGGTCTCGACCTCGCGGTAGAGCGGCAGCCGCTCGTCCATGAGGCGCCGGAGCGTGGCGCGCGGGTTGACCTGCAGGAGCGGGCGGCCCTTGTCGATCTCGGTGCGCTTCACCGCTTCGCCGAGGTCGACCTTGAGGTGGACCACGGTGGCGTCGGCGAGGAGCTTGCGGGTGGACTCGGCCAGGACGGCGCCGCCGCCGAGCGCGAGGACGCCGTCGTGCTCGGCCAGGGCCCGGCGCACGGCTTCGCGTTCGAGGGCGCGGAAGTGGTCCTCGCCTTCGTCCACGAAGATGTCCGGGATCGGCTTGCCGGCGGCGTCGGCGATGTCGGCGTCGGCGTCGCGGAACGGCGCGTCGAGCGCGGCGGCCAGCGCCCGGCCGACGGTGGTCTTGCCCGAGCCCGGGGGCCCGACGATGACGACGAGCGCCACTACTTCACCCGCAGGTGTTCGATGTACTGCTCGAAGTTGCGTCGGGATTCGGCGACCGAGTCGCCGCCGAACTTCTCCAGGGCCGCTTCGGCGAGGACGTAGGCGACCATGTGCTCGGCGACGACGGCCCCGGCGGGGACCGCGCAGACGTCGGAGCGCTGGTTGATCGCTTCGGCCGCTTCGCCGGTGACGGTGTCGATGGTGCGCAGCGGGCGGGTGAGCGAGGAGATGGGCTTGAGCATCGCGGAGACGCGCAGCGGCTGGCCGGTGGTGATGCCGCCTTCGAGGCCGCCGGCGCGGTCGGTGAGGCGCTGGACGCCGTCGGGGCCGGGCACGATCTCGTCGTGCGCGGAGGAGCCGCGGACCGAGGCCTGCATGAGGCCGTCGCCGATCTCGACGGCCTTGACCGACTGGATCGACATGAGCGCGGTGGCGAGGCGGGCGTCGAGCTTGCGGTCCCACTGGACGTGGGAGCCCAGGCCCGGCGGGAGGTTGTAGGCGAGGACCTCGACGACGCCGCCGAGGGTGTCCGCGTCCTTCTTGGCGGCGTCGACTTCGGCGACCATGCGGGCGGAGGCCTCGGGGTCCATGCAGCGCAGGGGGTCGGCGTCGACGGCGTCGAAGTCGTCGGGGGTGGGGACGAGGCCTTCCTTGGCGCGCACGGGGCCGAGGGCCTTGACGTGCGAGACGATCTCGATGCCGAAGGCCTGCTTGAGGAAGGCCTTGGCGGCGGTGCCGCCGGCGACGCGGGCGGCGGTCTCGCGGGCGGAGGCGCGCTCGAGGATCGGGCGGGCGTCCTCGTGGTCGTACTTCTGCATCCCGGCGAGGTCGGCGTGGCCGGGGCGCGGGCGGGTGAGCGGGGCGTTGCGGGCGATCCCGGCGAGTTCGGCCGGGTCGACCGGGTCGGCGGCCATCACGGTCTCCCACTTGGGCCACTCGGAGTTGCCGACGCGGATGGCGACCGGCGAGCCGAGGGTGCGGCCGTGGCGGACGCCGCCGATGAAGCTCACGGCGTCGGCCTCGAACTTCATGCGCGCGCCGCGTCCGTAACCGAGGCGGCGGCGGGCCAGTTCGGCCGACACCGCGCCGGTGGTCAGCTCGATCCCGGCGGGCAGGCCGTCGAGCGTGACCACGAGTTCGGGTCCGTGAGATTCTCCAGCTGTCATCCATCGCAACACGCCGTCAAGTCTGCCACCCGGCCGGATGTGATCAGGCACCTGGTGGAAGGCGTGTCTCAGGAGTTGGGCGCGGCGTGGCCGCCCCGCGTGCGCGGGGGCGGCCGAGTAGCGGCTACTTGCTGTAGTGGGCCTTGCCGAAGTCGATGAGGACGACCTTGTCGTCGCCCATGACCTCCGCGTCGTGGCCCGGCGGGATGTCGAAGGCGTCCCCGGCGCTGATGTCCTTGTCGGTGCCGTCGTTCATGTGGACCATCAGGTGCCCTTCGAGGCAGTACCCGAGGTGGTGCACTTCGCAGCTGTCGGTCCCCACCATGGGCTTGACGTCGTTGGACCAGCGCCAGCCCTTCGTGAACTCGGCGCGTTCGACGGGCATGCCGTCGATCATCACCATTTCCCGGTGTCCGTGTCCGCTGAGGTCAACGGACTCGTCCGGATTGTTGAAGCTCTTGATCGCGAGTTGACTCATGGTTCTCGCCCCCCTTCGTTCGAGTCTAAGCCCGCAACGGGAGTGATGTTCGCGTTCAAGGCCCGTCCCGGATATGTGCAAGGGGTTGCCGAAACCCGCCTTCCTGGGACCGGGTGGTTACACTGGTCACTTCGTTCCCAGGTCACCCCCCGATTACTGGAACTTTCAACAAAGCTGCATAAGGAAGGACGACGGTGTGAGCCCCCAGCACGCGCGGAAATCCCCAGACCGCTCCCCGGCACCGCGGTCTCGCAAACCCACGATGGCGGACGTCGCCGCGGAGGTCGGCGTCTCGCGGGCGCTGGTGTCGCTGGTGTTCCGCGGGCAGCCCGGCGCGAGCCCCGACACTCGCGAGCGGGTCTTCGCCGCCGCCGCCAAGCTCGGCTACAAGCCGGACATGGCCGCGCGGCTGCTGGCCCGCGGCCGCAGCAAGGTCCTCGGGGTGCTCTTCACCGCCCGCAACCCCTACCACATCGACCTCGTGGAGGCGATCTATCCGGCGGCCGAGGAGCTCGGCTACGACCTGGTGCTGAGCGCCACGGTGCCGACCCGCAACGAGCACAACGCGATCGAGGCCCTCATCGGGCACCGCAGCGAGGCACTGCTCCTGTGCGGGCCCACGATCCCCGACGAGGACGTGTGCGAGCTGGGCTCGCGGGTCCCCACGGTGGTGCTCGGCCGGCACATCAAGGGCGCCAGGGTCGACGTCGTGACCTCGTACGACCGGCCCGGCGCCCGCGAGGTGGTCGACTACCTGGTGGGCCTGGGCCACCGCGACATCGTGCACGTGGACGCGGGCAACCGGCCGGGCGGGCCGGAGCGGCGGCGGGCCTACCGCGACGCGATGCGCGCGCACGGGCTGGCCGACCGCATCCGGGTGATCGCGGGCAACCACTCCCAGGAGGGCGGCTCGGAGGCCGCCCGGCTGCTGCTGGAAGCGGACGCGCCGCTGCCCACGGCGGTGTTCGCGGCGAACGACCAGTGCGCGATCGGGCTGCTGGACGTGTTCACCCGCGCCGGGGTGAAGATCCCCGAGCAGGTCTCGATCGTGGGGTACGACGACAGCCACATCGCCGGGCTCAGCCACATCGACCTGACGACGGTGCGCCAGGACGTGCCGCGGCTCGCGCAGCTCGCGGTCGAGGCGGCCGACGAGCAACTCAGGGGTGCGAGGGAGCCTGGCGTGTACCTCAAACTGGAGTCGAAACTGGTCGTTCGCGGCACGAGCGGGCCGCCCGCCCCGCAATGATTGACATTTACATATTTGAATGACAAGATGGCGTGTGGTATCGCTCCCAATCCCTTTGGAGGGCTCCCCTATGCCGCGAACCGCAGTCCGCCGGAGACGCCTCGGCGTCGCCGTACTCACCGCTCTGGCCCTCGGCGCCGCCGTCGCGTCACCGGCGGCACAGGCCCAGGATGAGGAGCCCACGGACCTCATCACCAACGGCGACTTCGCCTCCGGAACCAATGGATGGTGGACCACCGCCAACCTCACCGGCACGGTCGCCGGCGGCGAATGGTGCATCGACGTGCCCGGCGGTACGGCGAACGCCTGGGACGCCATCGTCGGCCAGGACGGCCTGCCGCTCGTCACCGGCGAGTCGTACGAGCTGCGCTTCACCGCGCGCGCCTCCACCGACGTCAGCGTCCGCGCCCTCGTGCAGCGCCCGGTCGACCCCTGGCCGACCGCGGTCGAGGAGTTCCCCTTGCTCTCCAGCGAGGCGCAGGACTTCAGCTACGCCTTCACCGCCACCGCCGACTGGACGGACGCGCAGCTCGCGTTCCAGATCGGCCGCCACGCCGAGCCGTGGCAGTTCTGCATATCGGAGGTCCAGTTGCTCACCGGAGCCGAACCCCCTGTCTACGAGCCCGATACCGGGCCGCGCGTCCGCGTGAACCAGGTCGGGTACCTGCCCGACGGACCCAAGCAGGCCACACTCGTCACCGACGCGACCGACCCGGTCCCGTGGCAGCTCCACGACGCCGAAGGCGCCCTGGTGGCCGACGGCGACTCGGCGCCGCACGGCCCGGAGGCCACCTCGGGCGAATCGGTGCACGTCATCGACTTCTCCGCGGCCGCCGCCACCGGCGAGGGCTTCACGCTCACCGCCGACGGCGAGACCTCCTACCCGTTCGCGATCGGCGGGAACCCCTACCGGGACATGGCGACCGACGCGATGTCCTTCTTCTACCCGCAGCGTTCGGGCATCGCGATCGACGATGCGATCGCCCCCGGGTACGGCCGCGAGGCCGGGCACGTCGACGTCGCCCCGAACCTGGGCGACAGCGCGGTCCCCTGCTACAACGAGGCGTGCGATTACACCCTCGACGTGACCGGCGGCTGGTACGACGCGGGCGACCACGGCAAGTACGTCGTCAACGGCGGCATCTCCGTCGCGCAGCTCATGTCCGTGTACGAGCGGGCCCTCCACGCCCCCACCGGCGACGCGAGCCTCCTCGAGGACGGCAGCCTGCGCGTCCCCGAGCACGGCGACGGCGTCCCGGACGTGCTCGACGAGGCCCGCTGGGAGGTCGAGTTCCTGCTCTCCATGCAGGTGCCCGCGGGTGAGGAACTGGCGGGCATGGCCCACCACAAGATCCACGACGAGAACTGGACCGGTCTGCCGCTCATGCCGGCCGACGACCCCCAGCCGCGCTACCTCTACCCGCCGTCGACCGCGGCGACCCTGAACCTGGCCGCGGCCGCGGCGCAGGCCGCGCGCCTGTTCGCGCCGTACGACGCCGAGTTCGCGGCCGCGTGCCGCGAAGCGGCCGAGACCGCCTGGGAGGCCGCCCTGGCCCACCCGGCCATGTACGCGCCCGACACCAGCCCGGCCGGCGGCGGCCCCTACGGCGACTCCAACGTGAGCGACGAGTTCTACTGGGCCGCAGCCGAACTGTTCCTGACCACCGGCGCGAAGACCTATGAGGAGCACCTGCTCGACTCGAAGCTGCACGAAGAGGACACGTTCGGCCCCGGCGCCTTCTACTGGGGCAGCGTCGCGTCGCTCGCCAAGCTCGACCTGGCCCTCGTCCCCAACGCCCTGCCGGGCCGCGAGGACGTGGTCGCGCAGGTCGTGGCCGGCGCCGACAACTACCTCGAGCTGCAGGCCGCGAGCCCGTGGGGCCTGTCCTACGGTTCCAGCGGCACCTTCGACTGGGGCTCCAACAGCGCCGTGCTCAACGAGCTCGTGGTCGTGGCCACCGCCTTCGACCTCACCGGCGAGTCGCAGTACCGCGACGGCGTGCTCAGCGGCCTGGACTACATCCTGGGCCGCAACGCACTCGGGAACTCCTACGTGACCGGGTACGGCTCGCACGACTCGCACAACATGCACAGCCGCTGGTACGCCAACCAGCTCGACCCGAGCCTGCCCAACCCGCCGGCCGGGACGCTCGCGGGCGGCCCGAACAGCGTCACCTCGACCTGGGACCCGATCGCGCAGCGCTGGCTGAACGGCTGCGCGCCGCAGCGGTGCTACATCGACGACATCGGATCGTGGGCGACGAACGAGCTGACGATCAACTGGAACGCCCCGCTCGCGCAGATCGCGAACTTCGCGGCGGAGCAGGCCGGCACCGTCGCGGGCACCCCGTCGTGCAAGGTGGAGTACCTGATCAACGGCCAGTGGCCGGGCGGGTTCAACGCGCAGGTCCTCGTCACCAACACCGGTGACGCACCGCTGCAGGACATCACGCTCACGTGGGCCCAGCCGACCGGCCAGTCGATCGTCCACTCCTGGAGCGTGGCCCTGGTCCAGGAGGGCCACACGGTGACCGCCACCGAACTGGGCGGCGGCTACGACCTGAAGCCGGGCCGGACTTACACGTTCGGGCTCATCGGGAAGAAGGACGCCCGCACCGCGGTCGCCCCGGCATCGGTGACCTGCTCGGCGGCGTAGAAATCAACGCCGTCCCCGGGCCTGCCCGGGGACGGCGAAGGGGCGGTCCATGGTGTCAGTGGACCGCCCCTCGGTCTTGCTTCCGCTCACTTGCCTGGTGCTCGGCGCCCCCGGTGCTCAGACCGGTGGCAGCCCGGCCCGCGCATGAGGTGCCGCGCCGACCGCACCTGACGGGGTCTTAGTCGTCGTGGTGGTGACCCTTGCCGTCGACCCACACGTGCGAGTCGTTGAACTCGCACGAGGCGTTGCCGTTCGTGAGCAGGTCGATGAGCTGGATCACGTTGACGTCGCTGACGTTGACGCAGAAGTTCGACAGGACGTTGACGCCGCCGAAGTCGTTCTGGTCGAAGTCGTAGTTGCTCGACGAGTGCGCCATGGCGGGCGAAGCAGCGCCGACGGCGATAAGGGTAGCGGCCCCCGCGGCCGCTGCGCCCATGAGTGCTTTGCGAAGCATGAAGGCTCCTTGTATCGAAGTGAATGGACAGTCCTGATTGTCGGGACTGCGTGAAACTTTAAGGGACATTGCGGGGATCTCGTCATATTTCACGGCGTTTCCTTCCAGAAAACACTTTCATGATGATTCGCAAGTCATTCGCATGTTCGGACGGCGTCTCTCGTGGTCACGACGAGAGGAGTGGCGCAATGGCGACACCTGCCGCCGTCCCGGAGAGCATCGCCGGTCCGTACGGGAAGTCCTTCCGGCCCATCAGTACGACCGCCACCGCCTGCACGCCGCCGACGACGACCGTGGCGGCGAGCGCGATCGCCGCGGCCTCCCAAGCGGCCCAACCGGTCACGAGACCCAGCAGGCCGGCGAGCTTCACGTCGCCGAAGCCGACCTGGCCGGTCGCGCAGCCGATGCCGTACAGCGCCATGGCGATCGCGGCGCACGCCGCGGCCCGCAGGAGGGTGCCGGGATCGCCCGTGGCGATGAGCAGCGCGCCCGCGAGCGGGTAGGCGGGCAGGATGAGCACGTCGGGCAGCCGCCGCTGGTAGACGTCGATCCAGCCGGCGGCGATGCCGACCGCGGCGACGGTGCCGAGCGCGAACCCGTGCAGCAGTCCGTCGGCGCGCCATGCAATCAGGAGCGCGGCGGCGAGGCTCACGACCTTGATGAGCCGCGGGTCGGGATGGCGGTCGGTGGCGAGGGCGACGCAGCGCCCGAGGCCTGGACCCGCGAGCAGGGCGGCCGTGGCCGCGCCGATATAGAGAGCACCGGGGATGAGCACGGTGCGATGCTCGCATTCCGTTGCGGCCGAATACGGGAGCGACGCGGCCGAGTTCGGCCGCGTCGCTCGTCACATGCGTCTTCCGTTGTGCCGCTGCAGGACCAGCGGTCACTCGGCGACAAGCCCCGATGTGCGCGTGGCTCGCCTTCTACGAATTGTCAGACCCCTGTGGGAGAGTCGTCTCATTTCTTCGGTTGGTCGGAGGTGGATGCGGGTGGGAAGGGGCATGCCCTATGGCTCCCACACGAAAGCGGGCCGCGCGCACCAGACCGCGACCGCAGGCCTTCGGCCCCGCCGCCGCCTCGCCCTATCGCTTGGCGGCGGTCTTGCGGCCGTTGCCCGCCTTGGCCCTGCGCGCGGCCGCGCCGTCGTTCTTGCCCTTGCCGTCCAGTCCCAGCAGCGGGCGCAGGTACGCGCCGGTGTGGCTCGCGCTGATCGCCGCCACCTCCTCCGGCGTGCCGGCCGCGACGAGCGTGCCGCCCTTGTCGCCGCCCTCGGGGCCGAGGTCGATGACCCAGTCCGAGCACTTGATCACTTCGAGGTTGTGCTCGATGGTGATCACGGTGTTGCCCTTGTCCACCAGGCCGTCGAGCACGCCGAGGAGCTTGCGCACGTCCTCGAAGTGCAGACCGGTGGTCGGCTCGTCCAGGATGTACACGGTCTTCCCGGTCGAGCGCTTCTGCAGCTCTGAAGCCAGCTTCACGCGCTGGGCCTCGCCGCCCGACAGGGTCGGGGCGGGCTGGCCCAGGCGCACGTACCCGAGGCCGACGTCGTTGAGCGTCTTCAGGTGCCGGTGGATCGTCTGGATCGGCTCGAAGAAGTCCGCGGCCTCCTCGATGGGCATGTCGAGCACATCGGAGATGGTCTTGCCGCGGTAGTGGACCTTGAGCGTGTCGCGGTTGTAGCGGGCCCCGCCGCACTCCTCGCAGGGCACGTACACGTCCGGCAGGAAGTTCATCTCGATCTTCAGCGTGCCGTCGCCGCTGCACGCCTCGCAGCGCCCGCCCTTGACGTTGAACGAGAACCGGCCCGGGCCCCAGCCGCGGACCTTCGCCTCGGGCGTGCCCGAGAAGAGCTTGCGGACCTTGTCGAACACGCCGGTGTACGTGGCCGGGTTCGAGCGCGGCGTGCGCCCGATCGGCGACTGGTCGACGCCCACGACCTTGTCGACCCCGTCGATGCCGGTGATCGTGCGGTGCCGGCCGGCGACGATCTTGGCGCCGTTGACCTCTGCCGCGAGCGTGTTGTAGAGGATCTCGTTCACGAGCGTGGACTTGCCGGAGCCGGAGACGCCCGTGACCGAGACGAGGCAGCCCATCGGGAACGCCGCGTCGATGCCCTTGAGGTTGTTCTCCCTGGCGCCCTTGACGACCAGCTCGCGGCCGTGGTCGGCCGGACGGCGCTGCTCGGGCACCGGGATGTGCTTGCGGCCGGAGACGTAGTCGCCGGTGATCGAGCCCTCGGCCTCGGTGAGGCCGGCGACCGGACCGGAGTAGATGACGTGCCCGCCGTGCTCGCCCGCACCGGGGCCGATGTCGACGATGTGGTCGGCGACGCGGATCGTGTCCTCGTCGTGCTCGACCACGATCAGCGTGTTCCCCAGGTCCCGCAACCGCTCCAGGGTCGCGATGAGCCGGTTGTTGTCGCGCTGGTGCAGGCCGATCGACGGCTCGTCGAGCACGTACAGGACGCCCACGAGGCCGGCGCCGATCTGCGTGGCGAGCCGGATGCGCTGGGCCTCGCCGCCCGAGAGGCTGCCGGCGGCGCGCGCGAGCGTCAGGTAGTCGAGGCCGACGTCGAGCAGGAACTGCAGGCGGGCCTTGACCTCCTTCACGATCGGCGCGGCGATGATCGAGTCGCGGTTCGAGAGCTTCAGCGCGTCGAAGAACACCGAGCAGTCCGCGACCGAGAGCGTGCAGACCTCGTGGATGGACAGGCCCTCCACGGTGACCGCCAGGACCTCGGGCTTGAGCCGGGTCCCCTCGCAGGTCGAGCACGGGATCTCCCGCATGAACTGCTCGTACTTCTCGCGGGTCCACTCGGAGTCGGTCTCGTGGTGGCGGCGCTCGACCCACGGCACGACGCCTTCGAAGCGCGTCTCGTAGGAGCGGCGCTGGCCGCGCTTGTTGCGGTAGGAGACCTGCAGGGTCTCGCCGTAGCCGTAGAGCACGGCCTTCTGCGCCTGGCTCGGGAGGTCGGCCCACGGGGTGTCGACGTCGAAGCCGACCGCCTCGCCGAGGGCGACGATCTGGAACAGGAAGTAGTCGCCCATGCCGACCGAGGACCAGGGCGCGAGCGCGCCGTCGCGGATGCTCGCCTCCTGGTCGCGGATGACCAGCTCCGGGTCGACCTCCTTGCGCACGCCGAGGCCGTGGCACACCGGGCAGGCGCCGAAGGGCGCGTTGAACGAGAAGGTGCGCGGCTCCAACTCGTCGAGTGAGAGCGGGTGGTCGTTGGGGCAGGCGAGCTTCTCGGAGAAGCGCCGCGTCCGGTTCGGGTCGTCCTCGGCGACGTCGACGAAGTCGAGCACCACGACCCCGTCGGCGAGGCCGAGCGCGGACTCCACCGAGTCGGTGACGCGCTGGATCGAGGAGGCCTTGACCACGAGGCGGTCGATGACCACGTCGATGTCGTGCTTCTCCTGCTTCTTCAGCTTCGGCACGTCGGTGAGGGCGTACACCTCGCCGTCGACCCGCGCGCGGGCGTAGCCCTGCTGCTGGAGGTCGCCGAAGAGGTCCACGAACTCGCCCTTGCGCTTGCGCACGACCGGGGCCAGGACCTGGAAGCGGGTGCCCTCGGGCATCGCCATGATCTGGTCGGTGATCTGCTGCGGCGACTGGCTGACGATGGCCTCGCCGCACTGCGGGCAGTGCGGGACGCCGACGCGGGCGTACAGGAGGCGCAGGTAGTCGTAGATCTCGGTGATGGTGCCCACCGTCGACCGCGGGTTGCGGGAGGTGGACTTCTGGTCGATCGACACCGCCGGCGACAGGCCTTCGATGAAGTCGACGTCGGGCTTGTCCATCTGGCCGAGGAACTGGCGGGCGTAGGCCGAGAGCGATTCGACGTAGCGGCGCTGGCCCTCCGCGAAGATCGTGTCGAACGCCAGGGAGGACTTGCCGGAGCCCGACAGGCCGGTGAAGACGATGAGCGAGTCCCGCGGGAGGTCGAGATCGACGTCCTTGAGGTTGTGCTCGCGCGCGCCGCGCACGACGATGGTGCCGGCTCCGTGCTGCCCGGCGGGAGAGTGCGTTTGGGAGTCTGTCTGTTGGTGCTCGTTGGCCACGGTGGGAATCTAACGTTCGGGTCCGACAGTTCTGGGAGGCCCGCTGTTCGAAGGAGGGCCGACCTACGAGGCTACTCCCCCGCACCGTGCGGTTTCATTCGCCAATGTGACCTTTGACTCACCCGGGGGGCGTGCGAAAGCGGGCCCGGCCGGGCGGGCGCGTATGCGCTCGCTTCGGCCGGACCCGCCCTCGCCGGCAGGAAACAAGCCTTGTGGGTGACGCGTCCGGTTCAGTCGAACCGGTACAGGTCGTAGTCGTCCATGATCCCGATGAGCTTGTCGGCGTACTGCGGGTCGGTCGCGTAGCCGGCCTTGTGGATCTCCCGCGCGAAGCGCTTCGGGTCGTTCGCGTGGTCCATGGCCGTGGCGTAGCGGGACCAGTTCGCGAGCAGGTCGCCGTGGTCGCGGTAGGAGTCGGCCACGTTCGCGTAGGCGCGGAACGTCGCGTTCATGTCGAAGCAGCCGCCGGTGGGGCTGCACTCGAAGGTGGCGTAGTCGCGGCAGCCGATGGCGTGGTCGCCGGGCGAGCCGAAGCACTTCATGCCGAACAGGTTGTGGTCCTCGCGGGCCAGGGCGCCCTTGCCCCAGCCGGATTCGAGGATCGCCTGCGCGAGGGTCACCGAGGCGGGCACGCCGGTGGCGCGGTCGCTGGACTGCGCGGCGGGCGCGTGCGAGTCGATGAAGCCCGCGGTGCCGCCGCGCGGGACCGACGGCGGGTCCTGGCCGCACCAGGGCAGCCACGGCTCGCCGGCGCTCCACTTGATGTAGGCGGCGGAGACGTAGCGCTTGTCGCCGAGGCGGTACCAGGCGCCCGTGCTGCGGACGGGCCCGTCGACCTTCTGGCCCCAGGCCTGGCATTCGACGGCGATGCCGGCGCCGTTGGCATAGGCACCCTGGCGGCCGGCCGAGGAGTTCGCGGCGGCGCGGATGTTGAGCTCGCCGCCCTTCGTGCTGACGGTGGCGTTGGTGGCGGCCTTGGACGCGGCCGAGCACCACGGCACGGCCTGCGCGGGCGACCAGTTGACGTAGGCGTTGGAGATCCAGCGGTCCTTGCCGATGCGCAGCCAGGTGGCGGTGGTGCGCACGGAGCCGTCGATCTCCTCGCCGCGGGCCATGCAGAACACCTCGGGGTTCGCGCCCTTGGCGAGCGTGCCGGCGCTCTTCTGGTCGGTGGCCGGGCCGGTGCGCACATTGAGCGTGCCGCCGTCCGTGGCGATGATCGCACCGGTGATCTTGGCGTGACCTGGGGCCGCGCCGACGAGGATCGCCCCGGCGGCGAGCGCTAGAACCATAACGAATCGGATGGATATATGGAATACGCCCATAAACGGCAGTCTAGGTATCGAGGGATTTTCTGTCATTGAAAGACCCAATGTGAACAACCCTCGGCCCGGAGGCCGGAATTCTGGTGGCCGCGATCACCTGGGTTGACGCCAGGTCCGTCTCGTGCTTAAGCGACAATGGTCGTCGTGTCTACACGCTCTGATCTGCGCAACATCGCCATCGTCGCCCACGTCGACCACGGCAAGACCACGCTCGTCGACGCCATGCTGAAGCAGGCGGGCGCCTTCCGCGAAGGTGCCGCCGTCGACGACCGCGTCATGGACTCCGGTGACCTGGAACGCGAGAAGGGCATCACGATCCTCGCGAAGAACACCGCGGTCCACTACATCAACCCGGCCGACGGCTCCCAGATGATCATCAACATCATCGACACGCCCGGCCACGCCGACTTCGGCGGCGAGGTCGAGCGCGGCCTCTCGATGGTGGACGCCGTGGTGCTCCTGGTCGACGCCTCGGAGGGTCCGCTCCCGCAGACCCGCTTCGTGCTCCGCAAGGCGCTCACCGCGCGCCTGCCGGTCATCTTGTGCATCAACAAGACCGACCGTCCGGACGCGCGCATCGACGAGGTCGTCAACGAGACCTACGACCTGTTCCTGGACCTGGACGCCGACGAGGACCAGATCGAGTTCCCGATCGTCTACGCCTGTGCCCGCGACGGCGTCGCCTCGCTGAACAAGCCCAAGGACGGCACCGTTCCCGAGGACTCCGACAGCCTCAAGCCGTTCTTCGACACCATCATCGAGCACGTGCCCGCGCCCGAGTACACGCCCGGCGCGTCGCTCCAGGCCCACGTCACGAACCTCGACGCCGACAACTTCCTCGGCCGCATCGCCCTGTGCCGCGTCGAGGAGGGCGAGCTGCGCAAGGGCCAGACCGTCACCTGGATCAAGCGCGACGGCTCGCAGCAGAACGTCCGCATCACCGAGCTGCTCATGACCGAGGCGCTCACCCGCAAGCCCGCCGAGAAGGCCGGCCCGGGCGACATCTGCGCCATCGCAGGCATTCCGGACATCATGATCGGCGAGACCCTCGCCGACCCGGAGAACCCGGTCGCGCTGCCGCTCATCACCGTGGACGAGCCGGCGATCTCGATGACCATCGGCACCAACACCTCGCCGCTGGTCGGCAAGGGCGGCAAGGGCCACAAGGTCACCGCCCGCCAGGTCAAGGACCGCCTCGACCGCGAACTGGTCGGCAACGTCTCGCTGCGCGTGCTCCCGACCGAGCGTCCCGACGCGTGGGAGGTGCAGGGCCGCGGCGAGCTGGCCCTCGCCATCCTGGTCGAGCAGATGCGCCGCGAGGGCTTCGAGCTCACCGTCGGCAAGCCCGAGGTGGTCACGAAGCAGATCGACGGCAAGACCCACGAGCCGGTCGAGCGCATGACCATCGACTCCCCCGAGGAGCACCTGGGCGCGATCACCCAGCTCATGGCGACCCGCAAGGGCCGCATGGAGACCATGACGAACCACGGTTCGGGCTGGGTCCGCATGGAGTGGCTGGTGCCCTCCCGCGGCCTCATCGGCTTCCGCACCGAGTTCCTGACGCAGACCCGCGGCACCGGCATCGCGCACTCGATCTACGAGAAGCACGAGCCGTGGTTCGGCGAGCTGCGCACCCGCAACAACGGGTCGCTCGTGGCCGACCGGGCCGGGGCCATCACCGCGTTCGCGATGATCAACCTCCAGGAGCGCGGCGTCCTGTTCTACGGGCCGACCACCGAGGTGTACGAGGGCATGATCGTCGGCGAGAACTCGCGCTCCGACGACATGGACGTGAACATCACCAAGGAGAAGAAGCTCACCAACATGCGCGCGGCCGCGGCCGACTCCACGGAGAACGTGGTGCCGCCGCGCCTCTTGTCGCTGGAGCAGTCGCTCGAGTTCTGCCGCGACGACGAGTGCGTGGAGGTCACCCCCGAGACCGTGCGCATCCGCAAGGTCGTGCTGGACCAGAAGGAGCGCGGTCGCAGCGCTTCGAAGGCCAAGCACAACAAGTAGCCCTGCAGACGCGAAGCGGGCCCGACCATCGGTCGGGCCCGCTTTCGCCGTACTGCGCTACTTGTCGTCTTCGCCGCGCTGGCGCTCGGCGAGGAAGGTCTCGAAGGCCGCGCCGAGTTCGTCGGCGGTCGGCATCCGGCCGTCCTGGAGCATCTCGTCGGCCTCGGCGGCCTCGGTGAACGAGTCGTACTGCTCCTCGAGGGTCTTCACCACGTCGGCGACCTCGTCGGACTCGGCCACCTGCTCGGCGATGTCCGAGTCCACTTGGGCGCGTTCGATCTCCAGCTCCTCGTCGGAGGGCAGGTCGAGGCCGGTGGCCTCGCGGATGCCCTCCAGGAGGCGGAGCGAGGCGGCCGGGTAGGTCATCTGCATGACGTAGTGCGGCACGTGCACCGACAATCCGATCGCGTCCCGACCGGACTCGCCCAGGCGGTACTCGAGGAGGCCCGCGGCGTTGCCGGGGACCGTGACCTCGTTGAACACCGGGCGGTTGTCGAAGACGAGCTCGGGCCGGGTGGCGTGCACGGTCATCCCGAGCGGCCGGGTGTGCGGCACCCCCATCGGGATGCCCTGGAATCCCAGGGTGAGCGGCACGTGCCAGTGCTCGACCAGGTCCTCCACCGAGTCGACGAAGCGTTCCCACGCGAAGTCGGGTTCAGGGCCGGTCATGAGCAGGAACGGCTTGTCCGAGGCGTCCCGCATCAGGTACACGACCAGTTGCGGTGCCTCGAAGTCCGACCAGCGGTCGATCGAGAACGTGAGATTGGGCCTCCGGGAGCGGTAGTCGATGAGCTGGTCCACGTCGAACGACGCGACCGGGGTGTGCTCGCAGGTCTTGAACAGGTGGTCCACCACCCCGCGACCCGCTTGGCCTGCGTCCATGAACCCGTCGAGGAAGTGCAGCAGCACCGCTCCCCGCGCGTCGGCCGGTTCCGCCAGGACCTCGCACAGTGCCCAAGGGTCAACGTTCAAAACAATCGGCTCCTTCTTCCTTGACGCCTTCGATGCTAACGCCCGGGGCCGATCCCCGATTCCCCCTCGTGGAGAACTTCGGAGAAGCGTCACCCCCACTCGTCGAAAACCGGGGCGGGTTCGGCTGCGGGGCGAACCCCGAAGTAGCCCAAGGCGAACTCGTTGATCTCCTTGAACGCCTGGCCGGTGGTCGAACCGCCGCCACCGCCGCCGGGGACGTAGACGCTCACGGCCACGACGTACTCCGGGTCCTCCGCCGGGGCGAAGCCGACGAACGAGGTCACGTTGCCGGGGGCGTACTCGCCGTCGACGACGAGGCTGCCGGTGCCGGTCTTCCCGGCCAGGTGGTAGTTCTCCAGCTGCGCGTTGCGGCCGGTGCCGTTCTCGGCCGCGATCGGCGCCTGCAGCAGGTACTGCAGGTCCTCGGCGGTCTCCTTCGAGATGACGCGGTGCGTGGCGGGCTCCGGCGCCTCCTCCACGGTGCCGTCGGCCTCGATCTTCTGGTCGATGAGCGTGGGCTGGACGTACACGCCGTCGTTCGCGATGGCCGCGTAGACCGCGGCCATCTGCATGATCGTGGCGGTGCCCTCGTGGCCGATCGGGACCGAGCCGTACGAGGTGCCAGACCAGTTCTGCGGCTCCTGGAGGATGCCCGAGGCCTCGCCCTCGATGCCCACGCCCGTGGGCCGGCCGAGGCCGAAGGCCAGCTGGTACTCGTAGAGCTTCTCCTTGCCGATGCAGTCGGCGAGTTGGATCGTGCCCACGTTCGAGGACTGGGCGATGATGCCGGCCAGGCTCAGGACCGCGTCGCCGTGCTGGAAGCCGTCGGGGTAGACCTGGTCGCCCTTGGTGATCGTCTGCTCGACGGGCATGGTGCCGTCCGGCTCGATGCAGCCCTCCTGGAGGGCCGCGGCGAACACGATCGCCTTGTGGATCGAACCGGGGTCCACAGTGGCCTGGGTGCCGTAGTCGCGGTACACCTCGGGGTCGTCCACGTCGAACGGGTTGGCCGCGTCGTAGGTCGGGGTCGAGGCCATCGCCAGCATCTCGCCGGTGCCGACCTCCATCACCATCGCCGAACCGAACTCGGCGTCGTGCTCCTTCACGGTCTCCTGCAGGATGTTCTGGACCTGGAACTGGAGCTTGTCGTCGAGGGTGAGCTGGATGTCGTTGCCCGGCAACGCTTCCTCTTCACGGTAGAACGCGCCGGGGATCGGCAGGCCCGACGTCTGGCTGCGCTCGTAGGAGACCTCGCCGTCCTCACCGGAGAGCCACTCGTCGTAGGCGGCCTCGAGGCCGCCGAGGCCGTTGCCCTCGCCGCCGGTGAAGCCGATGACGTTGGCGGCCAAGTCGTGTCCGGGCACCACGCGGCGCTCGTCCTCGCCGATGACCAGGCCCGGGTTCTCCATCTCCCGGATCTCGTCGCCGATCGCGAGGTCCACGCCGCGCTGCAGGTAGGCGAAGCGGATCGGCTCGCCCTGCGCGGTCTCCTTGGTGGCGATGATCGGTTCGATGTCGGAGGCCTTCCGGCCCAGGAGCGGCGCCAGGGTCGCGGCCAGCTCGGCCGGGTCGCCCTTGACCATGCCGGGGTCGACGGCGATGTAGTTGGCCTCGATCGAGTAGGCGAGGGGGTTGCCGTTGCGGTCGAGGATCGCGCCGCGCTCGGCGGGCAGCGGCTCGGTGGTGAGGCGCTGGTTCAGCGCCTCCGCCGCGTAGGCGGCGGAGTCGGTGACCTGGAGTTGCACCAGCCGCGCGCCGGAGACGAGCAGCAGGATCATGACGAACGCCGCGGCCATGCGCAGGCGCCGCCGGGGGTTGCCGATGCGCGGCAGGCTCGCGAGCGGCCGGACCTCGATCGGACCGGTCGAGCGGATCGTGCCGCGCGGGCCGCCGCGGCGCGGCGGGTTGACCGGGCCGGTGCGGCGGTTCGGAGTCGGACGCACGGTCCCGGTGCGGCGCACCGGTTCCGAGCGCGCAGCGGTGCGCTTCGGCTCTGTTTCGGGCCTGCGCGGTTCGGTGATCGTGCCGGTCTCGCGCTGCCGGCGCTCGCGGGAGCGGGCCGCGGCCTCGCGGCGCCTGCGCGCCGCGAGGTCGTCGGCCTCGTCCTGCTGTGCGGTCCGGTTGCGTTCGCGGCGCGCGGCCTCGCGGTCGCGCGCCCCGTTCTCCCGGGCCCGGTTGTCCTCGGCCCCCTCCGCCGCCTCGCGGACCGTGCGTCCGCGAGGCGTGTAACGGCGGGCTCGACTGATCGAGGAGGGATCTCGCCGTCGACGGGGGTCGGATTCGGTCATCGACGTCCTTACTCTTCGTTCCAGGGCACCTCGACGGTGTTGCCGCCGGGCAGGTACAGGTAGGTCACCTTCTCCGGGCGCTCCATGCCGTACAGCTGCGCCTGGGCCTGGAGGTGCCCCGGCGTGTCGAGCTGCCACAGCTCGTCCTCCAGGGCCTGCTCGGTCTGGTCGAGCTCGCCGGCCTGGGTCCGCAGCTCCTGCAGCCGGTAGGCGTCCTCGTTGATGACCGTGTTCAGGACCAGGAGGCCGAAGATGCCGGCGACGACCAGCGCGAGGATGCCGCCCACGAACGCGGGGCGCGGCACCTCGACCGGCTCGGGCGCGGGCTTGGCCTTCGTCTCGGTGCGGGTGCGCGGCAGGACGACGGTCTCGCGCTGCGGCGCGGCCGGGGTCTCGGCGGGCGTCTCAGGAGGCGCCTCGACCGGGGCGGTCGCGGGCTGGACGGCGAGGTTGCCGTCGAACACAGGCGCGGATTCATCGGCGTCGCCGACGAGGCCGCGGCGTCGCGAGGACGCGGCGCGGGCCCGCCGTCGGGCGGCCTTGATGATCTCGTCGGGGTCGGCTTGCGCGCGACGGTACTGGTCGCTCATGTTGCGCCTCCTGCTCCTGTGGACGGTGCGATGCGTTCCGCGGCGCGGAGCCGGGCGGGCGCCGCGCGCGGATTGCGGTCGAGTTCGGTCTGTGTCGGTTGCTGGGCCTTCTTCGTGAGGAGTCGAAAGGTGGGTTCGGTTCCGGGGAGGTCGACGGGGAGGCCGGCCGGGCTGGTGGAGGTGGCTCTGCGGGAGAGCTCCTGCTTGGTGATGCGGTCTTCGAGCGAGTGGTAGGAGAGCACGACGATCCGGCCGCCGGGGTTCATGGCGTCGAGCGCCGCGGGCAGCGCCCGCTCCCAGGTCTCCAGCTCGCCGTTGACCTCGATGCGCAGGGCCTGGAAGGTCCGCTTGGCGGGGTTGCCGCCGGTGCGGCGGCCCGCTTGCGGGATCGCCTCCTTGACGAGCTCCGCCAGCGCGCTGCTGGAGGTGATCGGGGCCTTGGCGCGGGCCTTGACGATGCTGGAGACGACGCGGGTCGCGAACTTCTCCTCGCCGTAGGTGCGCAGGATGCGCACGAGGTCGCCCGGCTCGTAGGTGTTCACGACGATCTCGGCGGTGAGCGGGTCGTCGGGGTTCATGCGCATGTCGAGCCGCGCGTCCTGGCTGTAGGCGAAGCCGCGGTCGGCCTGGTCGAGCTGCATCGAGGAGACGCCGAGGTCGAACAGGACGGCGTCGAGCTTCTCGAAGCCGTTGTCCTCCAGGACTTCCGGGATCGCGTCGTAGACGGCGCGGGCCGGGATGAAGCGGTCGCCGAAGTCGGCGAGGCGCTTGGAGGCGAGTTCGAGTGCGGTGGGGTCGCGGTCGACGCCGATGACGGTGAGGCCGGGGTGGGCGGTCAGGAGCGCCTCGGTGTGCCCTCCGGCACCGAGGGTCGCGTCGACGGCCAGCGCCCCGGGGCGCGAGGCGGCGGGTGCGAGGTAGTCCAGCACTTCGTCGAGCATCACCGGGATGTGCGGTGCGTTCATTCCGCTCACCTCCTTCTCTACAGTCCTTCGGGCAGGTCGCCCTCTTCGATGTCGGCGAAGGCCTCTTCCGAGGCCTCCAGGTAGTCGTCCCAGGTCTGGGTGTTCCAGATCTCCACGCGGTTGGAGGCGCCGATGACCGCGAGGTCGCGGTCGAGGCCGGCGTATTCGCGAAGCCGCGGGGGGATGGTGACGCGTCCCTGCTTGTCGGGGACCTCGTCGTGGGCGGAGGCGAAGAACACCCGGCTGTAGGCGCGGGCGGTCTTGCTCGACATGGGGGCCTGCTGGAGCGCTTGGGCGATGCGCGTGAACTCCGGTTCGGGGAACACGTACAGGCAGCGTTCCTGGCCCTTGGTGATCACGACTCCTTCCGCCAGTCCTTCCCTGAACTTCGCGGGGAGGATGACGCGGCCTTTGTCGTCCAGGCGCGGGTTGTGGGTGCCGAGGAACATCGGCGCCACCCCCCGTGACTCTCAGGCTGCGCGGCCGCTCCGACCGCGTCGATGAGGCGATGGCCCCACCATTGCGCCCCACCTTACTCCACTCCTCCCCACCCTTGGGGGTTGTTTCCGTGCGGCATTCGTGGTGGGCGTGGCGAAAGGGCTGGTCATGGTTGGTGGAGGACAGTGGAGTGACGAGTGCGCAACACGGGTCCCAGCAGGTGAATTTCCCTCATCGTTCACCCTTGCGGGTGGGTTGGGGCCCAACGAGACCCGTGGGGCGGCGACGCTTCGCGCACGGAGGGCGACGAGCACGGGCACGGTGCGCGCCGGTGCGGTCACTGTGGAGTGAAGGGTGGCGGGCGGTGGAGGGGATCGCGCGGGCGTCGGCGCGGGGGGGCGCATCGGCGTTCGTCGCTGCCTCGGGTCGCCGGGTCTGACCCACCTCACGCCCTGCCGCCACTCATCACGGGTTCCGGTGCGCATGTGACAAACTCTTCTGCATAGTCACCGGTTCCGATCAAGCCGAAAGCGAGCCTGCATGAGCGCGAATCTGACCCCACGCGCGAAATTCGCCACCACGCTCCTCAGGACGGCGGCGGCGCTCTCGCGGGCGACGGGCCGCGGCGACGGCTCGGTGATCGGCGGACGCGTCGGGTTGATCGTCGAGCCGCGGCTGCTGGAGCTGCTGGCCGAGGGCCGCCATGTCGTGCTCGTCTCGGGCACGAACGGCAAGACGACGACGACCCGGTTCACGACCGCGGCGATCGAGGCGATCGGGAAGGTCGCCACGAACTCGTTCGGCGCGAACATGCCGACGGGCCACACGACCGCGCTCGCGAAGGCGCCCAAGGCGGAGTACGCCGCGCTCGAATGCGACGAGCACTACCTGGGGCAGCTGCTGGACGCGGCGAGCCCGAAGGTCGTGGCCCTGCTCAACCTCTCGCGCGACCAGCTGGACCGGGCCATGGAGGTCACGGCGCTGGCGGCGAAGTGGCGCCAGACCCTGCAGACCTCGGCGGGGCAGTCGACGATCGTGGCGAACGCGGACGACCCGCTCATCGTGTGGGCCGCCTCGGTGTGCCAGCGCGTGGTGTGGGTCGCGGCGGGTCAGTCGTGGACGGCGGACTCGGCGATCTGCCCGAACTGCGGTGCGCACCTGGACCGGTTCGGGGAGTTCTGGCGCTGCACGAACTGCGGCCTGAACCGTCCGAGCCCGCAGTGGTCGGTGGCGCAGGAGGGCGAGGCCGTGGTGGGCCCGGACGGGCGCCGTTACGAGCTGAACCTGCAGCTGCCGGGGCGGGTGAACCGTGCGAACGCGGCCACGGCACTGGCGATCGCGAGCCTGTTCGGGGTCGATCCGGCGCAGGCCGCGCCGCGGCTGTCCGAGGTCGCCTCGGTGGCCGGGCGGTACGCGAAGGTCGAGCGCGAGGGCCGCCAGCTGCGGCTGCTCTTGGCGAAGAACCCGGCGGGGTGGCTGGAGTCGTTCGACATGATCGAGCCGAACCCGCCGGTGGTCCTGTCGCTGAACGCGCGCGAGGTGGACGGCTTCGACACGTCGTGGATCTACGACGTGGACTTCACGTCGCTCGCGGGCCGCAAGGTGGTGGTGACGGGCGACCGGCGCACCGACCTGGCCGTGCGGCTGGAGGTCGACGGCGTCGACTTCATCGTGGTGGACGACATCAGGGCGGCGATCGCGGCGGTGCCGCCGGGACCGGTGGAGGTCGTCGCGAACTACACGGCGTTCCAGGACATCCGCGCCGAATTCAACCGGGTCAACTAGCGAGAGAGAGAGCGTCCCACCGTGGCTATGAGCACCTTGCGCATCGTCTGGCTCTACCCCGATCTGCTGTCGACCTACGGCGACCGGGGGAACCTGCTGGTGCTGGCCCACCGGGCCCGCGCCCGGGGCATCGACGTCGAGCCGATGCAGGTCCGCAGCGACCAGCGGGTCCCGCACTCCGCCGACATGTACCTGATCGGCGGCGGCGAGGACGGCCCGCAGGCCGTGGCGGCCGACCGGCTGCTGCAGGACGGCGCGCTGAACCGGGCCGCGGAGGCCGGGAAGCCGATCCTCGCGATCTGCGCCGGCTACCAGCTGCTGGGCTCGTCGTTCTATGCGAACGGGCGCGCCTACGAGGGCTTGAACATCCTCGACCTGCGCTCGGACCGGGGCCCGTCGCGGGCCGTGGGCGAGATCGCGGGGGACGCGGCGCCGCAGCTGGGCATCGGGCAGATCACCGGGTTCGAGAACCACGGCGGGCGCACGCATCTGGGCGAGGCGGTGCAGCCGCTGGCCCGCGTGACGGCCGGGATCGGCAACGACGGCGCGACCGAGGGCGCCTGGGCGGGGCATGTGATCGGCACGTACATGCACGGTCCGGGCCTGGCGCGGAACCCGCGCCTGGCGGACCTGCTGCTGGCGTGGGCGATCGGGGTCGACCCGTCGCAGCTGCCGCCGATCGACGACACGTGGCCGGAGCGGCTGCGCGCGGAGCGGTTCCAGGCGCTGTCGACCGCGCAGTAGGGCGCCGGAGCTTGGCCCGCGGGGTCCGGCTCGCGCACGCGCATTAGGCTGGCGAAACCACCCAGATCCGGTTAGTTTTGTCAGACAACTAACTGCCCTCGGTACGGTCCCCCAGCCGTGCCTGTGCGATGCGCGCAAGGAGAACCCCATGCACTGGCCCAAAGGCGTCGACGGCTTGAGCTACGGCGGCGACTACAACCCCGAGCAGTGGCCCGAGGAGACCTGGGACGACGACGTCATGCTCATGCGCGAGGCGGGCGTCAACCTCGTCAGCGTCGGCGTGTTCTCCTGGGCCAGGCTCGAACCGCGCCCCGGCGAGTACGACTTCGGCTGGCTCGACACGGTCCTCGGCAAGCTCCACGACGGCGGCATCGGCGTCAACCTCGCCACCCCGACCGCCTCGCCGCCGCCCTGGTTCACCCTCGCCCACCCCGACGCGCTCAACACCCGCCCCGACGGGGTCCGGCAGGTCCACGGCTCGCGCGACACCTACGACGTCTGCGCCCCCGCCTACCGCGAGGCCTCCCGCACCATCGCCGCGAAACTCGCCGAGCGGTACGGCGACCACCCGGCGCTCGCGATGTGGCACGTCCACAACGAGTACGGCTCGGCCACCTACTCCGCGCACGCCGAGCGGGCGTTCCGGGTCTGGCTGCAGGCGAAGTACGAGACCCTCGACGCGTTGAACGACGCCTGGTGGGGCTCGTTCTGGAGCCAGCACTACAGCGAGTGGGACCAGGTCCTCGCGCCGCGCGCGACCCAGTACCTCCACAACCCGGCGCACGAGCTCGACTTCAAGCGCTTCACCTCCGACGCGATGCTGGAGCACTACAAGGAGCAGCGCGACCTCCTGCGCGCCGCGAGCCCTGACGTGCCGATCACCACGAACTTCGTGTTCGGGCAGTGGGTCCCGGTCGACCACTGGAAGTGGGCGTCCGAAGTGGACCTCGTGGCGTTCGACTCCTACCCGTCGGCGCCCGACGAGCGCGCCGAGCAGCAGAGCGCCCTCCACGCCGACCTCTCCCGCTCGTGGGCGGGCGGCGGCGACTGGCTCCTCATGGAGCAGGCCGCCGCGTCCGTGCACTCCCACGACGGCGCCATCGCGAAGGCCCCCGGCCGCATGGCCCGCCACTCGATGATCCACATCAGCCGCGGCTCCAAGGGCGCCATGTTCTTCCAGTGGCGCGCCGGCCGCGGCGGCGCCGAGCAGTGGCACTCCGCGCTCCTCCCCCACGCGGGCAAGAACACCCGCATGTTCCGCGAGGTCGCCGAGTTCGGGAACACCCTCCCGGGCATCGCGCACACCGTCGCCGACCCCGTCGAGACCGACGTCGCGATCCTCTGGAGCCCCGACTCCTGGTGGGCCACCGCGGGCAAGCACCTGCCCGCTCCGATCGACTACCTCGAGAACGTCGCCCAGATCCACCGGGTCCTGCGCGACCGCGGCGTCGTCGCCGACTTCGTCGCCCCCGAAGGCGACCTCTCCAAATACACCACGGTCATCGCTCCGACCACCTACGTGCTCAGCCGGGCCGGGGCCGAGAACCTCCGCTGGTTCACCGCCGGGGGCGGGCGCCTCGTCGCCTCCTACCTCACCGGCGCGGTCGACGAGCACTGCCAGGTGTGGCTCGACGGGTACCTCGGCGGCATGACCGACCTCTTCGGCATCCGCGTCACCGAGCACCTCCCCCAGCCCGCCGGCGAACCGCGCGCGCTGTGGAACTTCGGGGCCGCCGAGCGCTTCTGCGAACTCGTCGAACTGCGCGGCGCCCAGTGCGTCACCCAGTACGCGAGCGGGGACGTCATCGAGAACCAGCCCGCCGTCACCGTGAACCCCTTCGGCGAGGGCGAGGCCTGGTACGTCTCCTGCAAGCTCGTCGACGAGGCCTGGGACCGCCTCTTCGAGGAGCTGAAGCTCAGCGGCCCGGGCCGCCCGGGCCTCGACGTCGTCGACCGCGGCCCCTGGCGGTTCATCGTCAACCACACCGAGAAGGAGGAGCAGGTCGGGAACGTGATCGTCCCCGCCGGCTCCTGGGCGGTGGACAAGAAGCAGCCCTAGCGGCGCAGTTGGCACGTTTCGGCCCGCCTCCGCGGAGGCGGGCCATACGCTCGGCGGCATGAGCGACGACACTGCGTGGACCGGGCAGCGCCTGCCCCGAGGCGAGCTGCTCACCCTCTTCGGGGCGCTCATGCTGACCGTGTTCCTGGCGGCGCTGGACCAGACCATCGTCGGCACCGCCCTGCCCACCATCGTGGGCGACCTCGACGGCATGGACGAGTACACGTGGGTCGTCACCGCCTACCTGATCGCCACCGCCGCGTCGACCCCGCTCTACGGCAAGCTCTCCGACCTCTACGGCCGCCGCCCGATCATCCTGCTCGCCATCGCGATCTTCCTCGTCGCGTCCGCGCTCGCCGGACTCTCGCAGACCATGCTGCAGCTCATCCTCTTCCGCGGCCTCCAGGGCCTCGGCGCGGGCGGCCTCATGACCCTCGCGTTCACCATCGTCTCGGACGTGCTCCCGCCCCGCGACCGCGGCAAGTACCAGGGCCTGTTCGGCGCGGTCTTCGCCCTCTCCTCGGTGGCCGGGCCCGTCCTCGGCGGCTGGCTGGCCGAGGTGGACTGGCGGTGGATCTTCTACATCAACCTGCCCACCGGCCTCGTCGCCCTCGTCGCCGTGAACACGGTCCTGCGCAGGCACCCCATCCCGACCCGCCGGCACACGATCGACTACCTCGGCGCGGGACTGCTCGTCCCCGCGGTCGTCTGCCTGCTCCTGGCCGTCACCTGGGGCGGCCAGGACTACGCGTGGTCCTCCCCGGTCATCATCGCGCTGCTCGCCGCCGCGGCGGTGCTCTCCGTGCTCTTCGTGTGGGCCGAGACCCGCGCCGACGAGCCGATCCTGCCCCTGCGGATGTTCAAGCAGGGCACCTTCAGCCTGGCCACGGTCATCGCGCTCGTCTTCGGCATCGCGATGTTCGCCGGGATCGTCTACATCCCGCTGTTCTTCCAAATGGTGCGCGGCTACTCCCCCACCGAGTCGGGCCTGCTCATGCTCCCGATGATGGCCGGCATCGTCCTCACCTCGGTCCTCTCGGGCTTCGCCATCTCGAAGGCCGGACGCTACAAGTGGTTCCTCGTCGCCGGCTCCATCGTCACCACCGTCGGCCTCTCGCTGTTCACCCAGCTGCACCTCGACACGCCGCTGCAGCTCAGCGCCCTCTACATGCTGGTCCTCGGGCTCGGCCTCGGGATGTTCATGCAGCCCTTGGTCCTCGCAATGCAGAACATCGTGACGATGGACGACCTGGGCGTGGCCACCAGCACCAACACGTTCGCGCGCACCCTCGGCGGGGCGATCGGCACCAGCGTCCTCGGCGCGGTCATGAACGCCACGCTCGACGCCGAACTCGAAGCGAACCTGCCCGCCGCGCTCGGGCGGCTCACGCCCGAACAGGCGGCGGGCTTCGACACCGGCGACCTCTCGGCGATCACCGAATCGCCCACCGCGATCGCGGCCCTGCCCGATCCGATCCGGTCGGTCGTGCAGCTGGCCTTCACCGACGGCCTCGACCACGTCTTCCTCGTCGCCGCGTGCATCACGGCCTCCACGATCGTCCTGACCCTGCTCCTGCCGAACCTGGTCCTGCGGGGCGGCACCGAGCAGCGCCGCGACGACCCCGACACCGCGGCGCACGAGATCCGCGCCGACACCCTGCCCTGACCGTCCGGCCCGACCAAGGAGGAGCAATGGAAGTACTGATCATCGGCGCAGGTGGCATGGCCCGCGGCATCGGCCTGCGCCTCGTGCGAGGCGGCCACCAGGTACGCATCGCCCACCAGGAACCCGACAAGGCCGCCGAACTCGCGGAGTCGCTGGGCGCCGACGCCTCCGGTGAACCGCTCGACAGCGCCGCCGGCGCCGAGGTCATCGTCCTCGCCCTGCCCTACGAGGGCTGCAAGGAGCTCGCCGAGGTGTGGGCCGACCAGCTCGCGGGCGCCCGGGGCGAGGGTCGTCAAGGCCTTCAACACCACGTTCGCGAGCCGCCTCGCGAACACCGGCAGGCTCGACGTCTTCATCGCCGGCGACGACGGCGACGCCCGCAAGACCGTCGCCGCGCTCTGCACCGACGCGGACCTGCGCCCCATCGACGTCGGCGGCCTCAAGCACGCCGCGACGCTGGAGGCCATGCAACTGCTGCACATGAAGGTCCAGGGCGAGATCGACGGCAACTGGGCCACCGCCCTGGCCTTCGCGTCCTGAGCGCGGCGGGCCGTCCCCGACCGGGACGGCCCGCCGCCCTCGAACGGCACCGTGCTCAGCAGACCCGGCCGCGTCCGATCACAGGCCGCAGTCGTCCTCGCCCTGCACCATGTAGGTCAGGACGATGCGAGTGTCGAAATCGGCCGTGCCGTTGCCCGCCGGGTCCTGCTCGAGGACCTCGCAGTGGCTGGGGTCCCAGTAGCCGGCGATCTCGCCGACCACGTTGTCGAACCCCGCCTCAGCGAGCGTCGACTTCGCCCCCTCGGTCGACATGCCCAGGACGTTCGGCATCGTTCCCGACGTCGGGGCGTCCTCCCCCGAGGAGCCTTCGGTCTCGGAGTCGCCTTGCGTCTGCTCCGCCTGGTCCGCCCCTCCACCGCCCTCAGTGGACTCATGACCGCCGTCCTCCGATTCGACCGGATCCGACTCGGCCGGGGTCGTCGCCGCGGCGGACGTCGCCGCCGACTCCTCACCGGACGCCGCCGCACCTGTCGTTGCCTCGCCTGTCGTGGCACCATCGTTCGCTTGCGGGCCTTGGTCTTTGGACCACGGGGACCAGGCGAACAGTCCGGTGAGGAGCAGCATCGCCACCACCATCGCCGTGACCATGCCGATGCGCCAGGACCACATGCCCTGGCGCGCGGCGGGCGCGGCGGGCGCGGCGGTCGCCGCTGCCGGCGTCGGATCGATGTGCCGGACGACCGCGGTGGTGTCGGCGTTCAGGGCCTCGCGGCAGGCCTGCGCGAAGGCTTCGGCCGAAGGCCACCGGTCCTCCGGGGCCTTCTCCAGCGCCTGGAGGACGACCTGCTCGACGGCGAGGGGAATGCCGTCGCCGAGCGGCGGGGGTGCCGCGGTCATGTGTGCGACGACCATCGACTTGGCGTCCGGGTACGTGAACACCGGGCGCCCCGTCAGGCACTCGTAGGCGACCGTGCCCAGCGAGTAGATGTCGGAGGCGGGGACGACGTCGGCGAAGCCGACCTGCTCGGGCGAGGCGTTGAGGAGGGTGCCGAGCGAGACGCCGCTGTCGGTGAGCGTGGTGGCTCCTTCGACCTGGGCGATGCCGAAGTCGACGAGTTTGACGCTGCCGTCGGTGGTCGTCACGATGTTGGCGGGCTTGATGTCCCGGTGGATGATGCCCGCCTTGTGAGCGGCCGCGAGCGCGTCGGCGACCGCGGCGACGATCAACATGGTCCGGTCCGGCGGGAGCCGCTCCTCGGTGTCGAGCAGCCCTGACAAGGACCGGCCTTCGACGAGCTCCATCACCAGGAAGGCGACGGTCCCGCCTCGGTACTCGGCTTCGCCGTGGTCGTGGACGGCGACGACGCCGGGGCTCTTGAGCTGCGCCAGCGCCTGTGCTTCGCGCAGGAATCGGGCTCGGGCGAGGGCGGGCGCCTCGTGGCCGCGCTCGTACAGGATCTTGACGGCCACGTCGCGTTTGAGGACCTGGTCGTGCGCGTGCCAGACCTCCCCCATGCCTCCGGCGCCGAGGGGCCGGTCCAGGAGGTAGCGGCCTGCGAAGAGGGTGTCGACCACGCGGCGTCCTTCGGGGGTGTCAAAGGGCAGACGGGAAAGAAGCCTCAGTGTAGTCAGTCGCCGCGCGGCGCGGGTCGCTCAGTTGGGGAGGGTGATGCGGAAGCCGATGGCGCGGTAGGCGGTCTGGGTCAGCAGGGCCTGCTTGGGCTCGGCGATGTCGCCGAAGTGGACGGCGGGCTGGAGCTTGGCGAGGCGGGGGTCTTCGAGGACGCCTTCGACCGGGCCGCCGGTGACCAGGACGTCGAAGTCGGCGTTGCCGAGGACGGCGAAGGCCGCGTCGCGGGCGCGCTTCTCGGCGGCGTGCGCCTGGCCTTCGCGGCGGCGCGCGAAGCGCTGCTGGGACTGGCCGCCCGCCTTGGTCTTGCCCTGGACGTAGGCGGTGTCGGTCTTGGAGGCGGTGATGCGGCCGTCTTTGAGGATGCCGACCGAGTACGCGCCCTTGCGGGCCAGGAGGACCGCGATGCGGCGCGGTTCGAGGGCGTAGTCGCGCAGGTGCTCGGCGGCTGTGACGGGGTCGTCGTCCAAGAGCCAGCCGGCGGGCAGGCCGTCGGCCAGTGTCCATACGACACTGGCCGACGTGCCCTCGTTCGATTCGATCGTCCAGGCGTCGCCCTCGGCGTGGTGGGCGGCGATGCCGCCGTTGCGGGCGGCGAAGTTCGCGACCCATCGCGGGAGCCGCTCGGGTTCGACCTCGACGATCTTGCCGCCGCCGGAGACGGGGCGGACTCTAGACGTTGAAGCCAAGTGCCCGAAGCTGGTCGCGGCCGTCGTCGGTGATCTTGTCCGGGCCCCACGGCGGGATCCACACCCAGTTGATCTTGAGGTCGGCGGCGAGGCCGCCCTCAGGACCGCTGGTCAGGGCCGAGCGGGACTGGTCCTCGATGACGTCCGTCAGCGGGCAGGCCGCCGAGGTCAGCGTCATGTCGAGGGTGACCACGTTGGATTCGTCCACGTGGACGCCGTAGATCAGGCCCAGGTCGACGACGTTGATGCCCAGCTCGGGGTCGACCACGTCCTTCATGGCTTCGAGGATGTCGTCCTCTTTGGCCTTCACTGTGTCGGTCATGCGTCGGTCCTTCCGGGGATCGAGGCTTCTGCCCGGACCAGGGCGTCCTGGAACGCCTTCCAGCCCAGCAGTGCGCATTTGACGCGCATCGGGTACTTCGAGACGCCCGCGAACGCGACGGCGTCCTCAAGGGACTCTTCATCGCCCTCGGACCGGCCCTTGGAGTTCATCAGCTCGGTGAACTCGGCCAGCTTCGCCAGCGCGTCGTCCACCGTGGCGCCGTTGACGAGCTCGTACATCACCGATGCCGAGGCCTTCGAGATCGAGCAGCCGACGTTGTCGTAGGAGACGTCGGCGACGCGATCGCCCTCCACGTGGACCCGGAGGGTGATCTCGTCGCCGCAGGTCGGGTTGACCTGGTGCGACTCGCCCTCGAAGGGTTCGCGGAGGCCCGCGCCGCGGGGGCGCTTGTAGTGGTCCAGGATGACTTCCTGGTACAGCTCGTCGAGATTCATCAGCCGAACACCTTTCGCACCTGGCCCAACGCCTCCACGAGCCGGTCTATTTCCTCGTGGGTGTTGTAGACGTACCCGGAGGCGCGCGTGGTGGCGTTGACGCCGAAGCGCTCGCAGGTGGGCTTGGCGCAGTGGTGGCCGACCCTGACCGCGATGCCCTCGGCGTCGAGGATCTGCCCGACGTCGTGCGGGTGGATGTCCGCGAAGGTGAACGAGACGGTCGCGCTGCGCCCGATCGGGACGCGCGGACCGATGACCTCGAGGCCGTCGACGCCCTCCAGCTGCTCGAGCATGTAGGCGGCGAGCTCCTTCTCGTGGGCGCGCACGTTCTCCATGCCGAGCTTGTCGAGGTAGTCGATCGCGGCGGCCAGGCCCACGGCCTCGGTGATCGGCGGCGTGCCGGCCTCGAACTTGGCCGGGGCCTTGGCGAAGGTGGTCCGCTCCATGGTGACGGTCTCGATCATCGAGCCGCCGGTGAGGAACGGGGGCATCGCGTCGAGCAGGTCCGCTTTCGCCCACAGGACGCCGATGCCGGTCGGGCCGAGCATCTTGTGGCCGGTGAAGGCGATGAAGTCGACGCCGAGCTCGGCCACGTCCACGGGCATGTGCGGGACGGACTGGGAGGCGTCGAGGCCCACCAGGGCGCCGACCTCGCGGGCGCGGGCGGTGATCTGCGAGGTCGGGTTGACCGTGCCCAGCAGGTTCGCGACGTGCACGAAGGAGACGACCTTCGTGCGCTCGGTGATGACCTCGTTGATGCTCTCGAGGTCGAGGCGGCCGGCGTCGGTGATGCCGATCCACTTGAGCGTCGCGCCGGTCCGCAGGCAGAGCTGCTGCCAGGGGATGAGGTTGGCGTGGTGCTCCATCTCGGTCACCACGACCTCGTCGCCGGGCCCGAGCTTGAAGCGCGAGTCCGCGGACGGATCGAAGACCGCGTTCTGGAACGCGTAGGCCATCAGGTTGATCGACTCGGTGGAGTTCTTGGTGAACACCACCTCGTTCGGGTTCGCGGCCCCGATGAACTCGGCGACGCGGGCGCGGGCGCCCTCGTACGCCACGGTGGCCTCGGCGCCGAGCGTGTGGACCGAGCGCGAGATGTTCGCGTTCGAGTGCTCGGTGAAGCGGCGCATGGCCTCGACGACCTGCACGGGCTTGTGCGAGGTCGCGGCCGAGTCGAGGTAGGCCAGGGTCTTGTCCCCGATCCTGCGCTGCAGGATCGGGAAGTCGGCCCTGACGGCCTCGACGTCGAGCTTGCTGGCAGCCTCCACGGCTCCTTCTTCCTGTTGGCTAGGCGGCCTTCGTACCGACATAGGACTCGTAGCCTTCGGCTTCGAGCTTGTCGGCGAGTTCGGGCCCGCCCTCTTCGGCGATCTTGCCGTCGACGAAGACGTGGACGAAGTCGGGCTTCACGTACCGCAGGATGCGCGTGTAGTGCGTGATGAGCAGGACGCCCGGGTTGCTCGTGGCCTTGGCGTGGTTGATGCCCTCGGAGACGATGCGGAGGGCGTCGACGTCGAGGCCGGAGTCGGTCTCGTCGAGGATCGCCATCTTGGGCTTGAGCAGCTCCATCTGCAGAATCTCATGCCGCTTCTTCTCGCCGCCGGAGAATCCCTCGTTGACGTTGCGGTTGATGAACGCCTCGTCCATCTTCAGCTCGGCCATGGCGCCTTTGAGGTCCTTCATCCAGGTGCGGATCTTGGGGGCCTCGCCGTCGACCGCGGTCTTGGCGGTGCGCAGGAAGTTGGAGACCGACACGCCGGGGACCTCGACCGGGTACTGCATCGCGAGGAAGAGGCCGGCGCGGGCGCGCTCGTCGACGCTCATCTCGAGGACGTCCTCGCCGTCGAGGAGGACCTCACCCGAGGTGATCTCGTACTTCGGGTGGCCGGCCAGCGAGTAGGCGAGGGTCGACTTGCCGGAGCCGTTCGGGCCCATGATGGCGTGGGTCTCGCCGGAGCTGATGGTGAGGTCGACGCCGTGCAGGATCGGCTTGGCGCCCTCGTCGGTGTTGACCGAGACGTGCAGGTCGCGGATCTCGAGCTTGCTCATGACAGGTTTCCTTCGGGCGATGCTTGCGAGCCCGGCATGGGCTCAGTGGCGTTTTCGGTGGTCTTGGGCTTCAGGCTGAGGTAGACGTCGCCGTCGCGGATCTCGACCGGGTAGGTCGCGACCGCGGTCGTGGCGGGCGGGCCGGACGGCTTGCCGGTGCGCAGGTCGAAGGTCGACCCGTGGAGCCAGCATTCGATCGAGCAGTCCTCGACGTCGCCCTCGGAGAGCGCCACGGCGGCGTGGGAGCACTCGTCGTAGAGGGCGAAGGCCTCGTCCCCTTTGCGCACGAGCACGAGCGACGTGCCGTGGATGTCGGCCGCGACGGCCTCGCCCTCGGGCAGGTCGCCGAGCGCGCAGACGCGCAGGAAGTCGTTGTCGGTCATCTAGGCACCGGCCTCGATGTCGGCCGGGGCGAGGAACTCACCTGCATCGAGGCGGGCGACGACGAGCTCGGTGAGCTCCTCGCGCAGCCCTTCGTCGGGGATCTTCTGCACGATCTCGTTGAAGAAGCCCTTGACGACCAGGCGGCGGGCCTCGGCCTCGGGGATGCCGCGCGACTGGAGGTAGAACAGGTGCTCCTCGTCGAAGCGGCCGGTGGTCGAGGCGTGGCCGGCGCTGATGATCTCGCCGGTCTCGATCTCGAGGTTCGGCACCGAGTCGGCGCGGGCGCCGTCGGAGAGCACGAGGTTCCGGTTGATCTCGTAGGTGTCCGTGCCGGTGGCCTTGTCCTGGATGAGGACGTCGCCGATCCACACGGTGTGCGCGTCCTGGCCCTGGAGGGCGCCGCGGTAGTTCACGTTGGAGCGGCAGTCGGGGACGGAGTGGTCCACGAGCTGGCGCTGCTCGATGTGCTGCCCGGCGTCGGCGAAGTAGAGGCCGTAGGCGTCCACGGAGCCGCCCTGGGCGGCGAAGTCGACCGACAGGTACTGGCGGACCAGGTCGCCGCCGAGCGTGACGGCGATGTGGTCGAGCTTGGCGTCGCGGCCCAGGCGGGCCTTCTGGTGCTCGACGTGGGTGGACTCGCGGTCCCACTCGGCGACGACGACCAGGCGCAGGTGCGCGCCGTCGCCGACCGAGATCTCCACGTTGTCGCCGAGGCGGGCGAGGCCGGTGTGCCGCACGATCAGGGTGACGTCGGCGTGGTGCCCGACCTCGATGAAGGTGTGGGCCCAGGTGGCGCCGTCGAGGCCGCCCCCGGTCACGTCGACCCAGACCGGCTCGGTGACCCGCGCTTCGGGTGCGACCGCGACGAGCAGGGCCTTCTCGCTCTTGGCCCATGCGACGGCGCTGGGCCGGTCGAAGGGCTTGAGGATGGAGCCCAGGCGCTTGTCGTCCTTGCCGACGGCTTCGGCGGTGACCCCGGCGGGCAGGCTGCGGATCGCGTACTCGGCGGCCTTGACCGCCGGGGCGGTCTCGAGGTCGTCGAGGCCGCCGAGGCGCTTGACGGGCGTGAAGCGCCAGTCCTCCTCCCGGCCGGTGAGGGCCGGGAAGTCCGCGGGCTCGTACGAGCGCAGCAGCTGCGACTTGGTCTTCGGCGGCGCCTCGGACGGGCCGTGGGTGTGCGGCTTGGCGACTGCCAATTCGATGCTCATGAAGTCTCTGGTTCCTAGTCCTAGCCCGGTCGCTTAACCGACCGCGCCTTCCATTTGCAGCTCGATGAGGCGGTTGAGTTCCAAGGCGTACTCCATGGGGAGCTCCTTGGCGATGGGCTCGATGAAGCCGCGCACGATCATGGCGGCGGCCTCGTCCTCGGTGAGGCCGCGGCTCATGAGGTAGAACATCTGGTCCTCGCCGATCTTGGAGACCGTCGCCTCGTGGCCCATGTCGACGTCGTCCTCGCGGATGTCGACGTACGGGTACGTGTCGGAGCGCGAGATGGTGTCGACCAGCAGCGCGTCGCACTTCACGGTGGACTTCGAGTGGTGCGAGCCCTCGTCGACCTTGACCAGGCCGCGGTAGGAGGTGCGGCCGCCGCCGCGCGAGATCGACTTGGAGACGATCGTCGAGGAGGTGTGCGGCGCGGCGTGCGTCATCTTCGCGCCGGTGTCCTGGTGCTGGCCGGCGCCGGCCATCGCGACCGAGAGGACCTCGCCCTTGGCGTGCTCGCCGACCATGACCACGGCCGGGTACTTCATGGTGACCTTGGAGCCGAGGTTGCCGTCGACCCATTCCATGGTCGCGCCCTGCTCGGCGATGGCGCGCTTGGTGACCAGGTTGTAGACGTTCGACGACCAGTTCTGGATGGTCGTGTAGCGGACGCGGGCGTCCTTCTTGACGATGATCTCCACGACCGCGGAGTGCAGCGAGTCCGAGGAGTACACCGGGGCGGTGCAGCCCTCGATGTAGTGCACGAACGAGCCCTCGTCGGCGATGATGAGCGTGCGCTCGAACTGGCCCATGTTCTCGGTGTTGATCCGGAAGTAGGCCTGGAGCGGGATGTCGACGTGGACGCCCTTGGGCACGTAGATGAACGAGCCGCCCGACCAGGTCGCGGTGTTGAGCGCGGCGAACTTGTTGTCGCCCACCGGGATCACGGAGCCGAAGTACTCCTTGAAGAGCTCCGGGTGCTCGCGCAGGCCCGTGTCGGTGTCCATGAAGATGACGCCCTGCTGCTCCAGGTCCTCGCGGATGGAGTGGTAGAGCACCGTCGACTCGTACTGGGCGGCGACGCCGGAGACGAGCTGCTGGCGCTCGGCCTCGGGGATGCCCAGCTTGTCGTAGGTCTTCTTGATGTCCTCGGGCAGGTCCTCCCAGGACTCGGCCTGACGCTCGGACGCCTCGACGTAGTACTTGATGTTGTCGAAGTCGATCCCGGACAGGTCGGCGCCCCAGTTGGGCATCGGCTTGCGGCCGAAGAGCTTGAGGCCCTTCATCCGCAGCTCGAGCATCCACTCGGGTTCGTTCTTGCGCGCGGAGATGTCGCGGACGACCTCTTCGGTCAGACCGCGGCGCGCGTTCTCGCCGGCGGCGTCGGAGTCGGCCCAGCCGTACTCGTACCGTTCCAGGGAGGCCAGTGCCTCTTCTTGGCTGAGCGGCTCGGGCTTCTGCGTGTCGGTCATCTCAAGTCTCACCTTTGACCTGTCGGGTTATCGGTCTGCGCGTTCGGGGTCGGGCAGCGGCACCGGGCCGCGTCCCCCGCCGTCGTCCACGGCCCGGAGGCCGCGGTTCGTACCGGGCACGTGGGTGGTGCACACCCCGTCCCCGTTGGCGATCGTCGCCAGGCGCTGGACGTGTACGCCCAGCAGGCGGCCGATCACCCGCGTCTCCGCCTCGCACAGCTGCGGGAACTCCGCGGCAACGCCCGCCACCGGGCAGTGGTGCTGGCAGATCTGCCCGCCCGAGGCGATGACCGACGCCGTGGCGGCGTAGCCCTCGCCCGACATCGCGGTGGCCAGCGCCTGCGCGCGGGCCATCGAGTCGTCGGAGTCGACCGCGTCCATGGCGGCCCGGCAGCGGGCCTCCAGGCGTGCGACCTGCTCGGCGGCGAAGCCGCCGACGGCGTCCTCGCCTTCGAAGCGGCGGATCCAGCGAAGCGCCTCCATCGCGAGGTCGTCGTAGGTGTGGCCGAAGTTGGTGCGGGCGGCGGGCGTGAGCTGGTAGCTCTTGGCGGGCCTTCCGCGTCCGGAGGTCTTGACCACGCGGGTCTCGACCTGGCCTTCGGCTTCCATGGCGTCCAGATGGCGGCGGGTGGCGGTGGCGGTGATGCCGAGGTCCTGCGCGAGGTCGGCGGCCGTGGCTTGACCGCGTTCGAGCAGCAGCCGGGTCACTCGGCGGCGGGTGTCCCCGTCCGTCGAGTGGCTGGTCGCCCTCGTCACCATTTCCACAACACAAAGCTTACTTAATTCGGCGCGGCGCGTCGAGATGGCCGTCGGTGAGACGGGGCACGCAGGTTTGCCTAACCTCACACTCCCCACCGGTCGTGTCAGCCCACAATTCGGCACCCGGCCGGGAGGCGGGGTGCGGTCCAGGGGCAAGATCGTGGCTGTGAACCTGTTGCATCGGTGGTTTGGCAGGCCGGGCGCGGTGCGCCGGTGGGCGCTCACCAGCGTCATCGCGAACGTCGGCATCATCGTGACCGGCGGCGCGGTGCGGCTGACCGAGTCGGGCCTGGGCTGCCCCGAGTGGCCCAAGTGCACCACCGACTCGCTGGTGGCGACCCCTGAGATGGGGATCTACGGGGCGATCGAGTTCGGGAACCGGGTGCTGACCTGGGTGCTCGTGGCGATCGCGATCGGCGCGCTCGTGGCGGCGTGGCGGCGGGTCCCGCGGCGGTCGTCGCTGGTGAAGCTGGCGTTCGGCGCGTGCCTGTACGTGCCGGTCCAGGCGGTCCTGGGCGGCATCACCGTGTGGACGGGCCTGAACCCGTGGGTCGTGGGCCTGCACTTCCTGGCCTCGATCCCGCTGGTGGCGCTCTCGGTGGCGCTGTACGTGCGCTCGGGCGAGCCGGACGGCGAAGTGGTGCCGCTGGTCCCCCGGGCGGTGCGGCTCCTCGCACGGGGCCTCGTGGGGGTCGCGTTCGCGGTGATCGTGCTCGGCGTGGTCGTGACCGGCTCCGGCCCGCACGCGGGCGACGCCGAGACGCCCCGCAACGGCCTCGACCCGGCCCTGATGTCCCAGCTCCACGCGGACCTGGTGTGGCTCCTGGTCGGCATGACCGTGGCGCTCATCGCGGCGCTGCACGCGGTGAAGGCCCCGAATTCGGCGAAGCGCGCGGTGTACACGCTGCTCGCGGTCCAGCTCCTGCAGGGCGTCATCGGCTACACGCAGTACTACCTGGACCTGCCGGTGGTCCTGGTCGGCCTCCACATGCTCGGCGCCGGCGTCCTGTGGGTCGCGGCGGTCCTGGTCCCCTTCAGCCTCCGCAAGCGCGAACCGAGCGCGGAGGCCGTCCCCCTCCACTACGAGATCCACGGCGACCGCGAAGGCGACCGCATCGTGGAGCCGGAGCCCGCCGCAGCGAGCTGAGGATCGCATGTCGGCGGTACGCATCGACATCGCTGACGAACTTCTTGAAGCGGCCATGCACCTCATGGGAACCGCCTCCAAGGACGACGCGGTGAACGAGGTGCTCGCGGACCGCCTTGCGGACGCGAAGCGCAGCGCCCCGGGGGGCCTCGGCCGGGAATGACCTCGACCGCGGTGTGGTGCGTGCCGATCAACGTCGCGTCGCCGGTCTCACGTACGAGCGCGGCCCCGGGCTTTCGCCCGGGGCCGCGCTCGTTCTTAATGGCGCCCTTGTGGTTTCAGGGTGATGAAGGTGACGGAGTAGGGCGCGAACTCGTAGGTGAACTCGTTGCCCAGGCCCTTCACCGTCTCGGTCTCGGGGTAGACCACCTGGTCCTGGCCGAGCATGTTGTCGCAGCCCGGCTCGCAGGCGATGGTGGTGACCTCGCCCTTGGACTTGAGGCGCTGGCCTTCGAGGACGACACCGGTGGTGACCGCCTCGCTCTGGGCGTTGACGACCTTGAGGGTGACCTCGCCGGTGTCCTCGTCGCGGGTGACGACCTGGTAGAGCGGCTCGACCGCCTCCTTGTCCTCCACGGTGAAGGCCTGCTCGCCGTCGACGTAGCCGGTGATGGTGCGGCCCTCGACCTCGATTTTGAGGTCGTAGGTGCGGCCGGTCTCGATCACGGTGTCGTGGTTGAGGAGCGTGGACTTGGCGCCGTTGCTGGACTTCTCGACGGCGCTGGTGGTGTTGTTCCAGCCGCCGAGGTTCCACCAGTAGTAGTCGTCGGAGCCCTCGACGCCGAACATGACGAGGAAGCCCTCGCTGCCGGCGGTCTTGGTGGCCTTGACCTCGTAGGTGTAGTTCGACCAGTCGGCCGCGCCCGCGGTGGTGCGGGCGTCCTCGACGAGCGCGGTCTGGCTGTAGGCGCCGTCGGTGGCGGACCAGGTTCCGGCGGCGTTGCCGCCGACGGTCCAGCCGTCCGAGCCCGTCGCGAAGTCGTCGGCGAAGAGCTCGGTGCCGCCGGCGGCGGTCACCTTCACGTCGTCGTAGGTGGCGGCGGTGTTCCAGGTGGCGAGGCCGATGCCGCCCGCGATGTCGGGCTGCGCGATCGGGGAGGCGTCGAGCGTGGAGGCGAGCACCTCGTCGCCGGCGTTGGTGGCGAAGAGCTTCTGCACCTCGTAGCTGGCGGATGTGACCGTCTGGTGGTTGTCGTACCAGATCATGTCCGGCGCCCAGTCGATGTAGTCGATGTTGGACAGCAGCGGGGCGTAGGAGGCCATGTCGACCACGTCGCCGTTGCGTTCGATGCCCGTCAGGTAGGAGGCCTCGGAGAGGGCGCTCCACCAGGTGTTCGAGCGGGAGGCGTACTCGCCGACGAACACGTGCGGGCCCGTCCGGTCATAGGCGTCGTAGCGGGCGTTGTTGGCGAAGAACCACTCCGGGGAGTTGTAGTAGTGCTCGTCGACGAGGTCGACCTGCTGCTCCCGCATGAACTCCCAGCTGCGGTCGAAGACCGCGCCGGCGTCGTCCACACCGGAGTTGCCGACGATCTCGATGTCCGGGTAGGCCGCGCGGACGGCGTCCTTGAACGCCGGGAAGTTCGCGTAGAACTGGTCCTTGTACTCCTCGTTGCCCAGGCCGATCTTGGTGAGGCCGAACGGCTCCGGGTGGCCCATCTCGGCGCGGAGCGATCCCCATTCGGAGTCGGCCGGGCCGTTGGCGAACTCGATGAGGTCGAGCGTGTCCTGGACCCAGGTCTGGAGCTCGGCCGGATCGGTGATCTCGGCGGAGTCGCCGCAGCCGGTCACGCCGACCGGGACGACCGGCAGCGGCTGCGCGCCGATGTCCTCGGCGAACTGGAAGTACTCGTAGTAGCCGAGGCCGTAGGTCTGGTTGTAGCCCCAGAAGTTCTGGTTGGTCAGCCGCTCTTCGACGGGCCCGACCGTGTCCTTCCAGTTGTAGGCGCGCTCGCGGCCGTCGCGGTCGAAGTTCCCGGTGTTGACGATGCAGCCGCCGGGGAAGCGCAGGAAGCTCGGGTCGAGGTCGGCGATGAGTTCGGCGAGGTCCTTGCGCAGGCCGTTGTCGCGGCCTTTGAAGGTGTCGCGGGGGAAGAGGGAGACCATGTCGAGGTCGGCGGCGGCGTCGGTCGTGACCGCGAGCCGGCCGTCCACGGTGGAGGCGCCGGCGTTGAGCACGGTCGAGAGCTCGGTCCAGGTTCCGGCACCGGTGTTGACGGTGGCCGTGCCGCTGACCGGGGTGCCGTCGGCGTCGAGGAGCTGCACGGTGATGTTGGCGTTCTGCCCTGCGCGCGCCCACACGCTGAAGTCGTAGGGCTTCCCGGCCTCGATCGCCATGCCGGAGTTGTAGCCGGCGTTGATGATCGTGGTGCCCGCTTCGGCGGCGAGGTAGTGGACGTTGTTCTCGTGCAGGCCGCCGGAGTCGGCCACGGCCGCCTCCCCGTTCACGGTCCAGGAGGTCAGCGGGTGATAGGAGCCCTCGTCGGCGGGACTGAACTCGAAGGAGCGGTTCTGGACGAGTTCGGCGTAGAGGCCGCCGTCGGCGGCGTGGTTGATGTCCTCGTAGAAGAGCCCGTAGAGCTCGTCGGAGATCGCGGTGGCGGCATCGAGGTCGACGTGGATGCTCGCGTCGGCCTCCTGCGCCGACGCGTTCGTAGCGGTGAGGGTGGCGAGCACGACGGCGGTCGCTGCGACGACGGTTGTCGTTCTCGTTCTGGTCGGAGGCTTCATCGTCTTCCGTCCTGATGTGAGGGAGGGTCGAAACATTTCGATGTATTGTGAATGTTAACGGTCACTCATGTCAAGGCGTCCGTGTCGGCGCGGGCCGCAGAGGTCCGAAGCGGCTTGGACGCCATACAATCCCGGCGTGACTCAAGCGCTCACGCGGCACGACCGCGTCCTCGGATGCCTCATCGGCGGGGCGGTCGGCGACGCCCTCGGCTACCAGGTCGAGTTCAACCACTGGGATCGGATCAGGGAGTCGTGGGGACCGGACGGCGTCACCGAACTCCGCCGCAACCAGATCTCCGACGACACCCAGATGACCCTCTTCACGGCCGAAGGCCTCCTCGATGCCGCACCCGGCGACGAGTTCGCGTCCGTCAAGAGCGCGTACATGCGCTGGTACGCCACGCAGAAGGAGTACCTGCCGCCCAGCGGCGCGCGGGGGCTGGCCGCCGAGCCGTGGCTCTACGACCGCCGCGCCCCCGGCAACGCGTGCCTCTCGGGGCTGCGGGCCGGCGGGGGGCCCGGCGTGAACATGGACTCGAAGGGCTGCGGCACCGTCATGCGCTCGGCCCCGTTCGGGTTCCACTCCGGACCGGAAGAGGCCTACGCGCTCGCCGAGCGGTGCTCGGCCCTCACCCACGGCCACCCGACCGCCGGAGCCTCGGCGGGCGCGTTCGCGATGATCGTGGCGCACTTGATGAACGGCGAGACGCCGCAGCGCGCGGTCTCCGCCGCGATGCTGCACCTGCGCGACGGCCTCCACCGCTCCGAGACCGCCGACGCGCTCCAGCACGCCTACCGCCTCGCCGGGAGCGTCCCGCCCGGCCCCAACACCTGCGCGCCCCTGGGCGAGGGCTGGATCGCCGAAGAGGCACTCGCCATCGCGGTCTACTGCCTGCTCGGCACCGACGACGTCCGCAAGGGCCTCACCGCCTCGGTGAGCCACAGCGGCGACTCCGACTCCACCGGCGCGATCCTCGGCAACCTCTACGGCGCCGCGTACGGCCATGCGGCCCTGCCCAGGGAGTGGAGCTCCCAAGTGGAGGGACGCGGCACGATCACGGCCCTGGCCGGCCGGTTCGCCGCCGACGCGCCGACCTCGTAGGCGGGCGACGCGCGAATCGCGGGAACCGGACCCGCCGCCGAGAATGCGAACGATAATCGGAGGTGAGGAGGTGATGACCATGGGCCAGGCAAGAGAGGTCCTGGACAAGCTCACCGATACCGCGATCGAGCGGCACGACGTCGACTCGGCCGTCGCTCTCTACGCTGACGACGCCGTGCTGATGACGCCCGATGCGGGGACGGTGCGAGGACCCGAGAAGATCGCCGAGTACTGGCACCAGTTCATCGACGCGTTCCCGGACGGCCACTACGAGACGATCGCCCAGCTCGAATCCGACGGCAAGGCGGTCGACGAGGGCTACTTCATCGGCACCAACACCGGGGCGATGACGACGCCGTCAGGCGAGCGGATCGAGGCGACCGGGAAGCAGGTGAAGCTCCGCAGCTGCGACATCGCGGCCGTGGAGGACGGCAAGATCACCGAGCACCACCTCTACTTCGACGAATCGGAGTTCATGCGCCAGATGGGGCTGAGCAGCTGATCGCCCGGTAGAGCACACGAAATGACCCGGCCGGGACGTTGCGTCCCGGCCGGGTCGTTCGCGTGCGCGCTAGGCGGCGGCCCGCACCGCCGCGGCGACGGCCGGGGCCACGCGGGGGTCGAGCGGGGACGGCACGATGCGGTCGGCGGCGAGGTCCTCGGCCGCGATGTCGGCGATCGCCCGGGCCGCGGCGAGCTTCATCGCCTCGGTGATCTGCGGGGCCCCGGCGTCGAACGCGCCGCGGAAGATCCCGGGGAACGCCAGGACGTTGTTGATCTGGTTCGGGTAGTCGCTGCGGCCGGTGGCGATGATCGCCGCGTGCTTCGCGGCGACCTCGGGGTCGACCTCCGGCGTCGGGTTGGCGAGGGCGAACACGATCGCGCCGTCCGCCATGCCTTCGAGCGCCGATTCGGGGACGGTGCCGCCGGAGACGCCGATGAGGACGTCGGCGCCCTTGAGCGCCTCGGTGACGCCGCCGCTGCGTCCGTTGCTGTTCGTGAGCGCCGCGAGCCGCTCCTTGACCGGGCTGAGGCGGTCGCGGCCCTCGTGGACGATCCCGGTCGAGTCGCAGACGATGAGGTCGCCGACGCCCGCTTCGTCCAGGATCTTCGTGATGGCCACGCCCGCGGCGCCCGCGCCGACCACCACGACCGTGAGGTCCTCGGCCCGCCGGTCCTGGAGGCGCAGCGCGTTGGTGAGCGCGGCGAGGACGACCACGGCGGTGCCGTGCTGGTCGTCGTGGAACACCGGGATGTCGAGCAGGGCCTTGAGGCGGTCCTCGATCTCGAAGCAGCGCGGGGCCGAGATGTCCTCGAGGTTGATGCCGCCGAAGGACGGCGCGATGGCCGCGACGGCGGCCACGATCTCATCGGGGTCCTTGGTGCTCAGGCAGATCGGGACGGCGTCGACGTCGGCGAACTGGCGGAACAGGGCGGCCTTGCCCTCCATCACGGGCAGGGAGGCGGCGGGGCCGATGTCGCCGAGGCCGAGGACGGCGGTGCCGTCGGTGACCACGGCGACGACGTTCGAGCGCCACGTGTGGGTCCGCGCCAGCGACTCGTCGGCGGCGATGGCCTCGCAGACGCGGGCCACGCCGGGCGTGTAGGCGACCGAGAGGTCCTCGCGGCTGGCGAGGGGGACGGTGGTGGAGGTGCGCAGTTTGCCGCCCTCGTGGGCGACGAAGATCGGATCTTGCAGGTCGATCATTGGTCAAGCCTCATTGCTTCGATGATGATCGCCGACTCTGCGTACGCCGAGCGGATGGCTCCGGCTGAGATTTGAGTGGCTGAAGTTACAGAATGGGGATTGCCCAGGCGGTCAGTGTAGCTCAGCGGTGACCAGCATTCGGACAGCGGCGGCGATCCAGGCGGCGCATTTCGCCGGGTCGTCCTCCGCTGCCAACGCCTTGGACAGGTGCACGAAATCGCTTGCAGCCCTGTGGAGTCCGACCCGTTCGAGGTCGGCGGCGGCGGCCTCCACACGGCGGCGGGACGGTTCGCGGGCGCCGCGCAGGCCCTGGTGCGCGAGATCGGCGCACACGGTGAGCGCGTCCTCGACCGCGGCGGCGACCGGGTCGGTCGCGGCGTTCGCGCCGGCGGCGGCCAGCTCGGCGGTGTCGTCCCCGGGGGCGAAGTCGGGGACCACCGGGCCGTCAGCGGTGAGCAGCGCGGTGGGCTCGACGATGAGCACGCCGCGGTGGCGCTGCACGTGCCCGGCGACGGCGGTGACGCCCTTGAGCAGGGCCTTCTCGGCGGCTTCGAGCGCGCCGGGCGCGGCTACGCGGTGCGGGACGCGCAGGATCGCCGAACCGCCCTTCGGGGCGGCGATGCGGGCTTCGAGGCACTGCGAGGCGGGGTCGTAGCCGAGGAGCTCGACGTCCTCGACGGCGATCACGCGCAGGGACTCGGCGGCCACGCGCGGGCGCACGAGCGCCGGCGGGCGGGCGGCGAGCTCCTCGGCGAGGGCGTCGAGGTCGGTGGCGCGCAATGAGTCCGGGAGGTCGTTCCAGGCCAGGCCGAGCGGCAGGACCTGGGTCTTGGCGAGGCGGCCGGTGCCGAGCTTGAGCGCGCGGGCCGCCGTGCGGGAGGCGGCCTCGGTGACCGTGTTGCCCGCGGCCAGCGCGCCGATCTTGCATCCGGCGAGGCGCTTCGCGGCGATCTCGGCCCCGGTGAGGGTGGCGTCCTGCGGAACGGGCCAGTCGCGCTGGACCGCCAGGACCATGCCGGTCTCGGGCTGGGCCAGGTAGATCTCGAGGGCGCGGGTGTCGCCCGCGGCGGTGACGCGGGCGCCGAGGCCGGTCAGGCGCACGAGGGTGAGGGGGGTGGCGGCGGCCTCCTCGCTGCCGAGGACCTGGGCGGTCGGGGTGCCTGCGGAGTGTCGGGCGGCGCGGGAGCGGGCGGGGAGTTCGGCGAGGAGGGCGGCGAGGCGCTGGGGGTCGTAGGCGGCGGAGCGGTCCTCGTAGCGTTCGAGCTGCTCTATGAGGTCGTCGACGGCGCCGGCGGGCCAGTGGGCGCGGCGGCGGGTGAGGGATTTGGATTCGCGCTGGAGGGCGGCGCGCAGGACGCCGTCGGCGCCGACCGCGCCGTCGAGGAGGACCCGTTCGGCGAGGGCGAGGGCGTCCTCGAGGGCGTCGGCGGCGGTGCCGCCGCCGACGCTGACGGTGGTCGGGGGTTCGGGTGCGGTGCCGTCGAGGGCGGTGCCCGCAACGGTGGCGCTCTCAGACTCGGCGCCGTCTGGTGCGGTGCTCTCCAGGGCCGCGCGGAAGGCCCAGACGGCGAGGACGATCGCGGTGTCGCGGGCGGGGCCGGTGGCGTCGGTGTGGACGTAGCCGAGGCCGGGGACGAGGAACGTCACGGTCGCCGCGGGGAGCTCGGCGGCGGCGGGGCGGTCGGGGCCGGGCCAGGTGAGGCGGGCGGTGTAGCCGGCGCGGCGGGTCTGCTCGGCGGCTTTGAGGGCGTGGTGGCCGAGGACTTCGCGGAGCGCTTCGTCGGTGATGGCGGCGGGGTTCGCGATCGGTCCGGCGGGCTCGGGGGCGGCGTCGGCGGTGGTGTCGGGATCGGCCGGTTCGGTTGCGGGCGCTTCCTGCACGCGCTGGTAGGCGAGGACGGCGCCGACGCGGTGGCGGCATTTGCCGGTGGCGCCGCAGGTGCAGGTGGCGGCTTCGAGGCCGCCCGCGGCCGGGAGCGCGGCTTCGGCGCCGTCGGGGAAGACGGCGGTGAGGGTGCCGTCGTCGGCGAGCGCCACTTCGGGGACGGTCCCGGCGTCGAGGTCCTTGGCGGCGCGTTTGACGAGGCCGCGGTTGGCCAGGGCCGCAAGGGCGTCCGTGGTGAGGGCGAGGAGGTCGTGCCTGGGTTCCGCGGTCACGTGCCGAGCCTTTCCGCAACGAATTCGACCAGGTGGGAGGGGGTCATGGCGCCGACGTGGGCGCCGACGTCGGCGAGGCGGGCGGCCATCTGGTGGTCGAAGATCGGGTTCGCGTCCTCGTCGAGGGCGGCGAGGCCGAGCACCTGGGTGCCCTGCTCGCACAGCTGCTTGACGAGGTGCACGAGCCGGGCTTCGCTGCCGCCTTCGTAGAAGTCGCTGATGAGGGCCACGATGGAGCGGCGCGGGTTGTCGATGAGCCCGGCGCCGTACTCGACGGCGCGGGCGATGTCGGTGCCGCCGCCGAGCTGGACCTTCATGAGCAGTTCCACCGGGTCGTCCACATCGGAGGTCATGTCGACCACCGCGGTGTCGAACGCGACCAGGTGGGTCGTGAGGCCCGGGAGGGCGTAGAGGCAGGCGGCCGTGACGGCCGAGTGGATCACCGAGCCGGTCATGGACCCGGACTGGTCGACCAGGAGCACCAGCTGCCACTGCTCGAGCCGCTTGGAGGTGCGCGAGTGGAACTGCGGGCGCTCGATGGCGACGCGGCGCTCCTCGGGCTGGTAGTGCTTGAGGTTGGCGCGCAGCGTGCGCTTGAGGTCGAAGTCGCGCGAGCGCCGGTGCCAGCTGGGCTTGCGGGTGCGGCTGCCGGTGAAGACGGTGCGCACCTGCACGGAGAGCTTCTCGACCAGGCGCTGCACGACCTCCTCGACGATGCGGCGGGCGGCGGCGAGCACCTGCGGGTTCATGAGGTGCTTGGTGCGCAGGACGGCTTTGAGGAGTGAGGGGCTCGGTTCGATGCGCTCCAGCACGTCGGGGTTGGTGAGGACGTCGTGGATCTCGTAGCGCTCGATGGCGTCGCGCTCGAGCCGCTCGATGGTCTCCTTGGGGAAGAGCCGGTGGATGCCGTCGAGCCAGTCCACAGTGGTGAGCTGCGAGGGCGAGTCGTCCGCGCCGCGCGAGTCGTCGCCGCGGGCGCCGCCGCGGCGCACGCCGCGCTTGCCGAGGTCGTCGTCGCGGCTGTAGAGCCAGTCGAGGGCGGCGTCGCGCTGGGCGTTCTCGTCGCTGAGGCCGCCGGTGCGGCTCTCGGCGGCGGGCCCGAGGATGAGCCGCCAGCGTTCGAGGTCGGCTCCGTGGTGCTGGGCACCGTTGTGCTGGTCCCCCATCAGGACTCTCCTCCGAATACGAGGCCTTCGCGGGCGAGGGCGGTGTCGACGCGGGCTTCCAGGGCCATGGCGGCCGCCATGGCGACCGGGTCGACCGCGAGCTTCCTGGTGAGGTCGCGGGCGTTCCCGCCGCCTCGTGCGTCGACGAGGCGTTCGGCGATGAGGCCCCGCTCGCGGGGCGGGAACGTCGCGAAGGCCTGGCGCAGGGCGGGCAGGGCGGTGAGGAACTCGTCCTCGTTGAGATCGGCGACGAGTTCGTCCACAGCGGACACGACGCCCTGCTCCTCGGCGAGGACCTCTTCGCGGGCCACGGCGAAGAGCCCGGCGAGCCAGTCGCCGAGGCGGACCGGGTCGGCCACCCCTGTGGCGGCTTCGGCCGCGTTCGCGGGCGCGCCGAGGGCCCAGGCGAGGCCGAGGGCCGCGCCGCGCAGGTCCGGCGGGGCGAGCCCGTCGGTCGCGATCCGTTGGGCCGCACCGGCGACGGACGACGCCGGCGGCGTGAGCCCGGGCGCGTGGCGCACGGCGTCGCGCAGGGCCCGCATCGCCAGGAGGCGGCCGGTGTCGGCCGGGCCGGGACCCGCGTGGAGTCCTTCGGCGAGCCACAGGATGCGGTTCGCGCACGCGGTGACCACCGCGGCGTACAGGGCGCTGCCGGCGGTGCCGAAGAGGTGGTCGTGGCGCCACAGCGCGAGCACCGTGGCGAGCGCCGGACCGACCTCGCCGAGGTCGCCGCTGTCGTCCACGGCGGCTTCGACGGAGGCGCCCAGGCGGTCGGTGAGGTGCGCCCGGCCGCACAGGGCCGCGTCGAAGAGCATGGCGGCCAGGGCGTCGAGCGCCCCTTCGGCGTCGGCGCGCTGCTCGAGCACGGTCTGGGCGGCGTCGCCGAGGGTCGCGCCGAGCGCGCCGGACTCGATGAGCACCGGCAGGCGGTCGGCGCTCGGCTTGAGCGTCCACTGCTCCTCGGCCGTGACGTCGGCGCCGGCCGTCGGGCCCGCGACGCGGCGGACCCCGGGCAGGCGCAGCAGCCGCATGCAGTGCAGGGCGCGGCTGCGCTCGAGGTCCTTCGGTTTGGCGAGGTCGAGTCGCAGCGCGCCCTCGCCGTCGAGGCCCAGGCGGGCCATCTCGGCCTCGGCGTCGTCCACGAGCGGCGGCCGGGGCGTGTCCGGGTGCAGGCGGCCCACGCGCTCGCCGGTGAGGGCCGCGGTCATCTCGACCACGACCGGATGCGTTCCGGCGGTGAGGGAACCGCGGCGCGTCCACGGCAGCGGCTGCTCGAGGTCGTCGCTGATGAGGGCGCTGGCCAGGCCGTCGAGGAGGTCGGTGCGGCCGGGCCGCCCGTGGCCGCGCAGGCGCGCGAGCCCTTCGGTGAGGCTCCGCGCCCCGATGAGGTCCGAAGTGGAGACGTGAAGGCCGCGCTCGCGCAGGCGGCGCGTGATCCGCTGCACGAGCGTGGCCGCCGCCTCCTCCGGACCGGCCTCCCAGAGGCGCTGGTAGTACTCGGGCGAGGGCATCCCGGACTGGTATCCGGCGAACGCGTCGAGGCGCTTGAACGAGTAGGGCACGAGGTAGCCGCCGGTCTCGGTGCCCTCAGGCGGTGCGGGGAGGTCGGGGAGCGCGGTGTCGCCCGCTTCGGCGAGACGGCGCAGCGCGGGGGCGTGGAAGCCGCCGCAGACGACGAGCACCGGCCCCTCGGTCTCCGCGAGCGTCGCGCGGATCCATTGGGCCATATACGCTTCGCGCGCATTGTCGTGGCCGTCCGCGTCGGCCTCGCCGCGCACGAGGTCGAAGTACTGGTCGAGCCGCTCGGTCAGGCCCTCGGTCTCGGCGACCTCGACGAGGTGGTCCCAGAGGGCGTCCACGTTGTCGACCGCGAGCGCGCGGCAGAGCCGGTCGGTCGCGTCGGTGTAGCGGCGCTCGGCGTCCGAGTAGCGGTTCTCGACGCCGTCGAAGGCCCGGTGCCAGGCGGGCAGGTCGATGAACCGCACCTCGGCGCCCGATCGGCGCCCCTCGGTGAGGGCGACCCACTCGGGCGAGTAGTCGCACATCGGCGCCCACGTGCGACGCACCGCGAGGTCGGTGCTGGCGTACGAGTAGATCGCCACGGGCAGTTCGTGCTCCAGGGCGAGCTCGTCGAGGCGGTCGTTGAAGTCCGCCGGGCCCTCGATGAGCACGGCCGCGGGCCGCAGCTCCTCGATGCGCGCGGCGACGAGGCGGGCGCAGGCGGGCGAGTGGTGCCGCACGCCCTGGACGTGGAGGCGCTCGATCATCCCGGCAGCAGGTTCCGCGCCTGGTACAGCGACTCCCAGTGCGGGCCTTTGCGTTTGGGGGCCTTCTGCTCGAGGTAGCGGCGCAGGCGCGCGAGGTCTTCGGCGTTGTCCTTCGCCGCGGCCCCGGCCATGCAGTCCACGATGTCCCCGGCGACGGCGGTGCCGCCGCGCAGGTACCAGGCCTTGATGCCCACCGCGTGCGCGACAGAGACGGCCTCGGCGGTGGACATGACCGCCTGCGGGCGGCCCGAGTTCGCGTCCCCGGTGCGCAGGTCGCGGAAGACCCGCACGAGCACTTCGAGCACGTCCCGGGACGGCGGCGCGGGCACGCCCGAGCGCGCCAGGGCCGCCGAGGCCTCGGCCTCGACCAGGTCGAGCTCGGTCTTGAAGTCGGCGATCGGGAAGACGGTCTCGAAGTTGAAGCGGCGCTTGAGGGCCGCGCTCATCTCGTTCACGCCGCGGTCGCGGGTGTTGGCGGTGGCGATGATGTTGAAGCCCTCGCGGGCGAAGACCATCGAGTCGCCTTCGAGCTCGGGGATGGCGAGCACCCGGTCGGACAGGGGCGAGAGCAGCGAGTCCTGCACTTCGAGCGGGCAGCGGGTGATCTCCTCGAACCGCACGACCCGCCCCTCGGACATGCCGCGCAGCAGCGGCGCGGGCACGAGGGCGCGCTGCGTGGGGCCTTCCGAGACGAGCAGGGAGTAGTTCCAGGAGTAGGCGATCTGGTCCTCCGTGGTGGAGGCGCCGCCTTGGATCGTGAGGGTCGAGTCGCCGGAGACGGCGGCCGCGATGAGCTCGGACAGCAGCGACTTCGCCGTGCCGGGCTCGCCCACGAGCATGAGGCCGCGGTTGGTGGCGAGCGTGACGAGCGCGCGGTCGATGAGCGAGGGGTCGCCCACGAACTTGCGGCTGACGCCGCGCGACTCCTCGCCCACGATGAACGTGCGGGCGGCCTGGAGGCTCAGGGCCCACCCGGGCGGTCGGGGCGACTCGTCCTCGGCGGCGAGCTTCGCGAGCTCGGTCGCGTAGCGGTGCTCGGCCGGCGGGCGCTGGACTTTCGGTGCGGCGGCTGTGCTCACAAGTTCAGTGGTCATGGCGGCTTTCTGCTCAGTGGTGGATGCCGGTGGCGCGGCCGAGACCGGCGAGGATCTCGGCGACGAGGACGGGGTCGAGGGCGTCGCCGCGCAGCGTGGGGGCGCCGCGGCGGCGGTTCTTGGTGGGCGAGAACCAGACCCAGAGGATGCGGTGGCGTCCTTCGGGGTCGGGTTCACGGTAGTCGGGGCTCGGGTCGATCTCGGCGAGGAGGTGCGCGTTCTGGACGACCTCGCGGCTGGCGTCGTTCAGGGCCTCGAGCGGGAGCTCGCGGTCGAAGAGGTAGGTCCGGCCGCCGGCCCATTGCGAGTCGGAGTCGCCGGTCCAGTGCAGCGACTTCCATTCCAGCACCTCGCTCAGCGCGCCGAACGTGGCGGTGGCGCCGGAGAAGCGCTCCAAGACGCCGGTGTGCGCCTCCTCGGGGGTGAGCGCCAGCGCCGGGCGGACGAGCTGGTCGAACGGCTGCAGGATCTCGTAGTCGGCGAAGACCTCGGTCCACAGCGCCACGTCGGCGTCGAGGAGCACGGGGTGGGCGAGGCGGACGCGGGCGTCCTCGACGAGTTCGAGCGGCTTGTCGTTCACGTCCGCGAAGCTGCCGTCCTCGGCGAGTCGGAACGCTTGGGGCCCAGTGGCAGTCTCGCCGATCCAGATGAGGCCGCGGGCGAGCGCGGCGAGCACGGGGTGGGCGAGGAGATGCGCGAACTCCTCGGGCCGCCAGATGCGGCTGGTGAGCATCGCGTCCTTGAGGCGGTCGCTCTGGAACTCGCGTTCCGCGGCGAGGTCCTTGGCGAGCGCGCGGAACCGGACGAGGGACGCGGCGGCGGTCTCGGCGTCGTCGCGGACGCCGGGGCGCGGCAGGCGCGAGCGGATCTTCCCGTCGGCGTCGGCGACGCGGAGGTTGAGCCGGTCGTCGGTCCTGATGTGGAAGGCGCGCGGTCCGAAGTCGAGCGTGAGCCGGCCGGGGTCGTCGAGGCCGAGCGTGGGGGTGCCGCGGTCGGCGAGCGGTTCCACTTCGGATCCTGAGCGGTCCGCCACGGCGGCGGCGTGCGCGGCCGCCAGCTCCCGGACCGAGTCGTGGAGCCTCCCGCGCGAGAGGCGGTACAGCGCGGGGAACGCGGTCTCGGCGGGGAAGGCCGCGAGGGTCTCGAGCGCCAGGCCGGTCTGCGCGAGGTTCCGCGCCCCGGATTTCTTGACCTGGGCCTCGATCAGGACGGCGGCCTCGGGGCCGCCGAAGCGCGCGAGCTGGCCCACGGTCCAGGGCGTGAACCGGTACCGCTGCGCCATGGCGAGCGAGAAGCGTGCGAGCGATGCGGCGTCGCAGGCTTCGGCGACGGCGTCGGCCGCGGGGTACGGGGTGCGCGGCGACCACTGCGAGAGGACCGCGATGAGGTGCGAGACGGCGCTGGGCGGCAGGACCGCCGCCCGGTCGGCGGTGAGGACGCGCGGGAGCAGGTCCTGCGCGTGGATCGAGCCCGCGGTCGGGTTGCTCAGCAGCGGCCGGTCGAGGTGGTCGGCGAGGACGGCGGTGACGCCTGCGACCGCTTCCGGCCCATGGGTCTCGGCGCGGCGGATGACGGCCTTGGGGCCGTACCGCCAGGCGAGGAGGCGGAGCGCGCCGCGGGCGGTGGTGCGCTGGTAGGCCTTGGGGCCGAAGGCTTCTGGAATGAGGAGCGGCACGGCGTGGAGGCCGTGGCGGTCGAACCAGTCGAGGCCGGGGCCGCGCCCGGCGTCGAGCCGGAGGCACCAGTGCGCGGCGGTCGCCGCGGCCGGGGTGCTGCGGATGGCGAGGAGGACGCGGCCGGCCCACGGGGATTTCTTGATGTGCCGGACGGCCCTGTCGGCGAAGCGCGGGCCGCCGCGGGCGAGCTGGGAGAGGAGGCCCTCCTCGAACTTCCATTCGGGGCGGTAGCTGTAGATCCGCTCCCCCACCGAGTCGTCCCAGTAGGTCTCCGGGTCCCATTCGACGGCGTCGGGTTCGAGCGCCATGGCGCGCTCGAACTCGCCGGGGCGGCCGACGAGCTGGGGGGCGGGGACTTGAAGGCCGGGGATCTCGCCGGGCGGGCGGCTCCGGCGCGGTTCGGCCCACGGCGGGGCGACGAGCACCTTCGGCAGGTCCGCAAGGGCCGCGACGGGGAGTCCGGACGGCGGCGACTCGTCGGTTGCTTCGAGTCGCTTGTCTTGTGGCGCAAGGTGATCGGTCATGACCGGCTTTCATGGGGCGGTGGTGTCATGCAGAGCATATGAGGACGGTGCGACACGCCTCCGGCCCATCGCGTTCGAACAACGCGATGGGCCGGAGTCGAGGCGGTCAGGCGACGCCGGCGGCCTTCGACAGCGCCGCGAGCACTTCAGAGGCGACCACGGGGTCGACCGGCCCGAAGCCGGTCTTCGGCGGCGGCACGGTCCAGTCGGTGAGGCCGCGGGCGGCGAGCAGGACGGTGCGGAGCCGCTGGTCGGGGCAGTGCTCGATCGCGCCGACCCAGATGCCCGGGTCGAGGTCGAGCACGAGGTAGCCGGCGCCGCGCACCTCGCAGGACATGCCCGGTTCGATCCCGGCGTCCTGGGGTACGGCCCGCTCCCAGCCCTTGCTCGTGAGGCCGAGCAGCTTGCCCACCGGGACCGTGATCCCCTCGAACCGCTTCAGGCGGCCCGTCTGCAGCTCCTCCTCGGTGAAGGCCAGCACGGGGCGTTCGAGTTGCGGGAAGGGCTGCAGGATCTCGTAGTCGGCGAGGATCTCGCCCCAGGCGTCGAGCTCGTCGCCGATGATCGCGGGGTGCGCGAGGCGGATCGCGGCGTTCGCGGGAAGCGTGAACTCCTCTTCTTCGACGTCGGTGCAGCCCTTGTCCTCCGCGAGGCGGAACGAGGTCCGCCGGCCGTCGGCCTCGGCGATCCACACCAGGCGCCGGGCGAGGTGCCACACGAGCGGGTGCTGGACGAAGTGCTCGTCGAACTCGGCGGGCGTCCACGTGCGGCCCTGCACCATGGCCCGCTCGAACCGCTTCACCTGGTCCGCGGCGACCGTGCGGAGGTCTTTGCGCAGTGCGGCGAACCGCTGGTACGCGGCGGCGGCGAGGAGTTCGTCGTCCTTGGCACCCGGCTTGGGCAGGCTCTTGCGGGGCTTGCCGTCGCCGTCGCGCACGAACGGCTTGAGCGCCTCGTCGAAGCCCACGGTGAACTGCCGCGGCCCGTAGTCGAGGACGAGCGCGGCCTCGTCGCGCAGCCCGAAGTCGGGCACGAGGCGGTCGGCGAGCTGGTCGGCGGTCAGGCCGAGGTTCGCGGCGATGGCGTCGATCTGGTCGCCCGCTTCGGCTTTGATCGCGGCGAACTTGGCCTTCTCGGCGATCTGGTTGATCGCCCGCAGCGCGGCCTCGGTGCCGATCGCGCCGAGCACCTTGAGGCCCTTGACGGCCCGCTGGTGCTGGCTCTCCCCCGGCCACTTCGCGACGAGCGGGGCGAGCAGGCGCACGGCCTCGTCGTCGGCGAAGTGCGCGAGCTGCGTCAGGGCCCAGCCGTCCTCGGAGGGCGCTCCGGCGGCGAGCCACTGCTCGAACAGCGCCACCGAGAAGCGCGCCAGCGAGAGCCGGTCGCAGGCCTCGGCGACGACCGCGACGCCCGCGTAGTCGTACTCGGGCGTGCCGATGGCGAGCACGGTGAAGAGGTTGCGGACCGCGGCGTCCGGCAGCGCGTGCTCGCGCCCGGCGAGCAGCACCTGCGGCAGCACCGCCGGGGAGGCCCACGCGCCGGCCTTGGGGACCTGGATGCCGATGGGCATGAGCGGGTCGATGTCCACGAGGTCGCCGATCGCGGCGGCGGCCTCGTCGCCGTACTGGGCGGCGGCTTCGCGCACGAGGTCGGCGCCGTGGGTCGAGGCGAGGTAGCGCAGTGCGGCTTCAGCGGCGGCGCGGGTCTTCTTGGACTTGCCGAGGGCGTCCGGGACGAGCAGCGCCGCGGCGTCCGCGCCGTGACGGTCGAACCATTCGACCGCGAAGGGCCGCATGGTCTTCAAGCGCACGAGCGCATCGGCGGCGTAGCGGGCGACGAGGAGGTTCGCGACCGGCAGCAGCAGGAGGCGCCGGTACTCGAAGTCGTACGAGGTGGCGGTCATGATGTACTGCGCCGCTTCCGCACCGAGGTTCGCCAGGATGCGCTGGAGGACCGGGAGGTTGAAGTAGTTGTGGTCGACCTTCCAGCGCGGCAGGAGGTCGGCGGCGACCTCCGGGTGCGCGAGGGCCAGCAGGCCGGCCTGGTCGTAGGCGTCCTTGGCGTCGAACTCGCGGGTCGCATACTCCCAGCGGGTGCGGCTCCATTCGGCGGACTCCTTGAAGCGGGCGAACTGGTGGTGCTCGATCGCGGCCCACGCTTCGCGTTCGCCTTCGGCCCAGGTCATCCGCTCGATCGGCGCGGGTGCGAGATCCTTGAGGACGATCGCTTCGCGCTCGGCCGCGCCGGTGCCCCAGGGCGGGGCGGCGAGCAGGGCGGGCACGGCGTCGGCGGGGGCTTCGGGGACGCGCCGCCGGTCGGCGGTGAGGGGCGCGACGGCCGCCTGGGTCGCCTCGTCCATGAGCGGGAGCACGGTGTCGAGCAGGACCGGGTCGGCGTGGGCCAGGGTCGTGAGCTGCCTGTGCTCGGCGGCGTCGGCGGACGGGAGGCGCTCGGCGATCAATCGCAGTGCGCGCCTGGGGAAGTTCACGGCCGCCTCGATGGCGAAGCCCATGGCGTCGGCCTGGTCCAGATGGTCGAGCAGCACCGTCATGGCCTCGTCGCCGGGCATCGCCGCGAGGGCCCGGTATACGGTCCGCCGCTCCCCGGGGCCGGGGCGGCCGCTGCCGAGATACCCCTTGCAGACGGGCAGCGCCGCGGCGCCGAGGCGGTGGAGGAGGTCCGCCGCTTCGGCCACCGGCAGCCCGTAGAACCGGCTCGGGTCCACTTCGATCAGATCCGTCTGCTCTTCGGTGGTGACCAGTTCGAGCAGCAGTTTCGGGTAGGCATGGGACGCCGAGGTCCGGTACTCGTTGCAGACCTCGGTCAGCCAGGCCTCCTCGTCGGGGACCAGGATGCTCACCGCGAGCCGCAGCTCGGGGCTGGTGCGGTGCTCGGCGAGTGCGGCCACGACGCCCGCGTAGTCGGCGTCCGCGGCGATGCGCGCCCGGACCTGGCGAATCTCGGCGTTGTCCTGAAGCTTCGACCAGCTGCTCTCGGACAGCGCACGCCATGAGACACCGAGGTTCCGGTCGCGCCGGTCGAGGTCGAGGGCGAGGGTGTAGGCGAGCGCGGCCGCCGCGAACGGCAGGCCGTGATCGGTCTCCAACAGGTCGAACATCGGCCGGCACCGGAGACGGTACGTGTCGTGCGCCGAGTTGGCGAGCAGTGCCACGACGCCGGCGCCGCGCACGTCGGCCTCACTGTGGAGGGAGGCAGTGCCGGAGGAAGCACTGCTGAGGTATGCCGACGCGGCGGTAGCGAACTTGTCGTCGCGGCCCTTGGCGAGGCGCGCGCGGATCCAGTCCATGTGCTTGTCGAGGTGAGCGCGCCCGGCCCCCGGGTCGAGCACGATCCTGCGCGGCTTGGCGCCGCGGCGCGGCTGCACGAAGCGGTTCCACGCGGCGGGGAAGGCGAGGCGGTCTTCGTCGGAAAGCGGTACGGCGGTATCGGTCATGGGCGACAGCTTAGGAACCGGGTACGACACGGTGATCGCGCTGGCGCGCAGTGTCATCGGTCGCCTTGCGGGGCGGTGTCGCTGCGGGTGAGGCGGGCGAGTCCGCTCAGCGCCTCGGAGGCGAGGACGGGGTCGATGTCGCTGAGCGGCTCGCCGTCGGGGAAGAGCGGCGAGCCGAAGTAGCCGTTGAATGAGAGGCAGACACTGGCGGTCTTCTGGTCCGGGTAGGCGCTCGCCGAGCCGACGTAAATCCCCGGGTCGAGCTCCACGGCGAGGTAGCCGCTGCCGGGGAAGGCGTAGAGGACACCGGGTTCGACGCCGCCGTCCTCGGGTTCGGCGCGCGTCCAGCCCCGGTTGACGAGCCCGAGGACGGAGCCGACGGCCACGGTGCGACCTTCGAAGCGGGTGAGGCGGCCGGTGGCGAGCTCGTCTTCGGTGAAGGCGAGCACCGGGCGGCTCAGCTGCTCGAACGGCTGCAGGATCTCATAGTCGGCCAGGAGCGTCGCCCAGGCCCGTGCCTCGTCGGCCTCGAGGAGGGCCGGGTGGGCGAGGCGGATCGCGGATTCGGGTGCAGGCGTGAAGGTCTCGTCGTGCATGTCGCTGAAGGAGCCGTCCTCGGCGATGCGGAAGCCGGTGCGGGCGCCGTCGTGGTCGGCGATCCAGACGAGGCGGCGGGCGAGGTTGCCGGTGAGCGGGTGCTCGACGCAGTACTCGCGGAAGTCCTCCATTGTCCACTGGCGACCGTCGATCATGGCTGCTTCGAGGCGCTTCACGAGGTCGGCGGCGACGGTGCGCAGGTCCTTCCTCATCGCGGCGAAGCGCCGGTAGGCGTCGTCGGCGATCGCGGCGTCGTCGTGCTTTCCGGGCTTGGGGAGGGCCTTGCGCGGCTTGCCGTCGCCGCCTTGGACGAAGGGCTTCAGCTGCTCGTCGAAGCGCACGGTGAACTGCCGCGGCCCGTAATCGAGGACGAGCGCGGCCTCCTCGCCGAGCCCGAAGTCGGGCACCAGCCGGTCGGCGAGCTGCTCGGCGGTGAGGCCGAGCCGCGCGGCGATGGCCTCGATCTGCTCGGTCGCCTCCCACCGGATCGCGTCGAACTTCGCCTTGTCGGCGATGGACTGGACGGCGCGCATCGCGGTCTCGGTGCCGATCGCGCCGAGTACCTTGAGGCCCTTGACGGCCCGCTGGTGCTGGTTCTCCCCCGGCCATTTCGCGACGAGCGGTGCGAGCGTGCGCACGGTGTGGTCGTCGGCGAAGTGGGCGAGCTGGTGCAGTGCCCAGGTCTCGGCGGTCGGCGCGCCTGCGCTGCGCCACTGCTCGAAGAGGGCGAGCGAGAAGCGGCTCAGTGAGGCGCGGTCGCAGGCCTCGGCGACGGCGGCGACGCCGACGTAGGGCTGGTCCGGCGAGTCGATCGCGAGGACGGTGAGCAGATGCTCGACCGACTTCGGCGGTAGCGCCCGCTCGCCTCCGACGAGGAGCACTTGCGGGAGGAGTGCCGGTGCGGCCCAAGCGACCTGCTTGGGGATCTTCACCCCGACCGGGTCGAGCAGATCGGCATCCACAATGGCGCTGAGGGCGGCGGCGGCTTCATCCCCGTAGTGCTGCGCGGCGTCGCGCACCAGGCCGGGTCCACGGGTGGCCGCGAGGTGGGCCAGCGCGGCCGTCGCGCTCGTGCGCAGCTTCTTGTCCGCGCCGAGCGCGTCCGGGACGAGGAGCACGGCGGCGTCGGCGCCATGGCGGTCGAGCCAGGCGATGGCATTGGTGCGCAAGGACTTCAGCCGTACGAGGGCGTCGGCCATGCACCGGGCGGCGGGCAGGTTCGCGATCGGCCGTACCGCGTCGCGGCCGGCGGCGTCGAAGGCGGCGGCCCTGGCGACCTCGTAGGACACGGCCGTCTCGAAGCGGGCGAGGACGCGATAGAGCTTGTATTGCGCTTCGAAGCCGAGTGGGGCGCCGGCGCGCCAGCGGTCGGCGACGGGGGCGGCGATCGCAAGCGGCGCTTCCGACAGCAGCCGCAGGCCGAGATCGGAGGGCAACCGGCCCAGTTCCATGCGCCGGGCCTCCTCGCGCCAGCTTGCCTCGTCCCGGTCACCGAAGTGGTAGAAGCGCTTTCCGAAGCGCTCGCGTTCGTCGGCGGCCCAGACGACCCGGTTGATCGGGGGCGGGACGAGTCCTTCGAGGACGGGGTCCTTCCGCCTGTCGCGCTTGGCGGTCCACGGCGGGGCGGCGAGCAGCGGCGGCAGTTCGGCCGGGTCGGCGTACGGCGCTCGGTCGGAGGCGGCGAAGAGCGGGCCGACCGTGCTCATCGCCGCGTCGTCGAGCCCCGGCACGGCCGCGGCGACGGCGGGATCGGAGTGGAGGAGCTGCGTGAGGCGCCGGCGCCGGCCCGGGCCCGCCTCGGGGAGGCGGGCGGCTGCGGCGCGGAGCGTCCGCAGCGGGTAGTGGGCCGCGAACTCGATCGCGACGGCCATGACGTCCGGTTCGTGGAGCCGGTCGGCGAGATATCCGGCGGCTTCGTCGGAGGGCAGCCCGGCCAGTGCCTTGTGGAGCCTGCGGCGCCAGGCCACGGGGTGGGTGTCCTTCACGCTGTCGATCACCACCGGTGCGGCGGCGGCGCCGAGGCGCTTGACGAGGTTCGCGAGCGCGGGCGTCTCGAGGCGGTAGGGCGGGATGCGGAGCCGGCCGAGGGCGGCGAGCTGGCCGGACGTGGTGACGGCTTGTGTGACCAGCAGTTCGGTGAGGTGCGATGCGGGTGTGCCGTCAAGGTGCTCCTCGCACACGTCGTCGGCCCAGGCCCGCTCGTCGGGGACGAGCAGGGTCACCGCGAGCCGTTCGGCCGAGTTGGTGCGGCGGCGGGCGAGCGCGTCGCGGACGGCGGTGTACTCGGAGTCGGAGGCGGCGGCGATCAGGTGGCGGAGGTCGGCGAGGAGGCCGTCCGGGACGGTGCGGAACCAGGCGCTGTCGTTGAGGTGCACCTGGCGCAGGCGGACCTCGATGCGGTCTCGGCCGGTGTCGAGCGTGAAGAGCATCGCGGCGGTCTCGGCGGCGAACGGCAGGCCGTGGTCGGCGGCGAGGCGGGCGAGCAGGTCGCGGGACGCGGCCGACTTCTGCTCGATGAAGTCGGTGGTCGCCGGGTCGCCGCCCACGTAGTGGCAGATGACGGCGGTCGCGACGGCCGCGCCGACCGGGTCGGCGGCCCCGTCGAGGAAGGCGGTGCCGGCCGGTCGCAGCAGCTCGTGGGGCGCGAGGTCGAGCACGGCGCGGGCCCGGGTCTCGTGTTCGGCGAGCAGCCGGCCGCCCGCTTCGGGCGACGCGGTGACCTTGCGGGGCTTCCCGATGGAGCGGGTCGGCTTGACGTGCCGTTCCCAGACCTTCGGGAAGTGGGCCTGGTCTTCTTGGGGTGCAAGCGATGCCGTCATCCGGGTCCTTCGTGCGGCGGGGAATGTCGCAGCCGAGGATAGCGATTCGGTGCGACATTCCCGTTCCGTCACGAATCAGGCACTATGCGGTGCCGGTGAGCCGGGCCAGCGACGCCAGGACCTCCGAGGCGACGACAGGGTCGATGCCCTCGGGGATCTCGCGAGCGAAGTCGTCGGCGTTCGACCACTGGTAGCGCTCGTACCGGTCGAGCCCGACGCTCACCACGGTCTGCTCCGGGGCCTCGGCGACCTCGCCGACCCAGATGCCGGGGTCGAGCGAGACGACGACGAAACCGCCGCCGGGCAGCGGGTACGCGATGCCGGGGGCGACGCCGCCGTCTTCGGGGGAGGCCCGGTTCCAGCCGCGCTGCGTCAGGCCGAGCACGCGGCCCACGTCGACTTTGGCGCCCTCGAACCGCTTGAGGGCGCCGGTGGCGAGCTCCTCGTCGTGGAAGGCCATGACGGGGCGGCTCAGCTGGTCGAAGGGCTGCAGCACCTCGTAGTCGGCGAGGACCCCCGCCCAGGCCGCGGTCTCGGCGCCGAGGCGGACGGGGTGCGCGAGGGTGATGCGCGCGGTCGCGTCGAGTGCGACGGTGTCGTCCTCGACGTCGCTGAAGGTCCCGTCCTCGGCGATGCGGAACCCGAACCGGGTGCCCTCGCTCGCGGCGATCCAGACGAGGCGGCGCGCCAGGTGTCCGGTGAGCGGGTGCTCGACGAAGTACCGCCGGAACTCGTCCGCGGACCAGTCGCGGCCGGCGACCATGGCGTTCTCGAGGCGGCGCACCTGGTCGGCGGCGACGCTGCGCATCTCCTTCTTCAACGCGCTGAACCGCTGGTAGGACTCGGCGGCGATCTCGGGGTCGTCCTTCGCACCGGGTTTGGGCAGTGCTTTGCGGGGCGAGCCGCCGTCGTCGCGGACGTAGGGTTTGAGCTGCTCGTCGAAGGCCACGAAGAACTTGCGCGGCCCGTAGTCGAGGACGAGCGCGGCCTCCTCGCCGAGCCCGAAGTCGGGGACGAGGCGGTCGGCGAGCTGCTCGCGGCTCAACCCGAGGTCCTCGGCGATGCGGGTGATCTGGCGGCCCGCCTCCTCCTTGAGCGCCTTGAACTTCACCTTCTCGGCGATGGTCTGGATGGCGCGCAGCGCCGTCTCGGTGCCGATAGCGCCGAGGACTTCCAGTCCGACGACGGCGCGCTTGTGCTGGCTCTGGCCGGGCCACTCGCGGATGCGCGGGGCGAGGTCCCACACGGTCGCGTCGTCGGCGAAGTGCATGAGCTGCGTGAGCGCCCAGGAGTCCTTCGAGGGCGCGCCGACGGTGAGCCACCGCTCGAACAGGGCCCGGCTGAACCTGGTGAGGGAGGCGCGGTCGCAGGCTTCGGCGACGAGCTCGATGCCGGGGTAGGCGTAGTCCGGGGTTCCCAAGGCGAGCACGGTGACCAGGTGCGTGACGGCCGCGGCGGGCAGGGCCCGCTCGCCGCCTTCGAGGAGCACCTGCGGCAGGACCGCGGGCGAGGCCCAGCTGCCGGGTTTGGGGACGGTGACGCGCGGTTCGAGCGGGTCGACGTCGAGGAACGCCTCGATCGCCGCCGCCGCTTCGGGGCCGAACGGCGCGGCCTCGGCCGCGACGGCGGCGTTGCCGTGGCTCGCGGCGAGGAACGCCAGCGCGGTCTCGGCGTACCGGCGGCGCTTCTTGTCGGCGCCGAGCGCGTCGGGGACCAGGTAGGGCACCGCGGCGAGCCCGTGCCGGTCGAGCCAGCGGACGGCGCTGGGCCGGGCGCCCTTCAAGCGGGTCAGGCGTTCGGCCGCGATGCGCGCGGCGGCCAGGTTGAGGATCGGTCCGGGGAGTTCGCGGCAGGTGTGCTCGGTGGCGGGGAAGACGAGCACCCGGTCGATGACGCGCTCGCCGTACCGGGCGAGGAGGCGCTGCAGCTGGGGCTCGTTGCCGGAGACCGTGCTCGGGTCCCAGTGCTCCAGGAGCGGTTCGGACCGTTCGGTCGCGACGTAGGCGAGGAAGGCGGCCAGCCGCCAGTCGCCCTGTTCGATGGTGTCCTTGTCGTTCCAGTAGTAGTCGCCGAGGTCGTAGTATCCGCGGACCTGGCTCCAGGCCTCCCGTTCGCCCGGCTCCCATGACAAGTGCGCGGCAGCGGGCGCCTCGAGGCCTTCGACGGCCACGGGTGTCGCCTTGGGGCGCTTGCGGGTCCACGGCGGGGCGACGAGCAGCGGCGGGAGGTCCTCGGGGGCGGCGGCGGGGGCGCGGCCGGAGGTGTCGAGGAGGTCGGCGAGGGCCTCCCGGTCGGCCTCCCCGAGGTGGGCGCGGTGCGCGGGGTCGACGAGGTCCGCGATGGCGGTGAGCCAGGTGCGCAGGCCCTCGGGGGCGCCGGGGGCGAGGCGGGCCGCGGTGCGCAGGGCCCGGACGGGGAAGCGGGCGACGGCCTCGTTCGCGGCCTCCCACACGTTCGGCCAGGTGAGGCGTTCGAATACGAACGCGGTGGCCTCGTCGCTGGGGATCATCGCGATCGCGCGGTACAGGAGCTTGCGGAAGTCGTCGTTGTATCGGTACGCGGCCTTGTCGGTCTCGAGCATGATCGGCAGCGCCTCGGTGCCGAGCCCGCCGAGCGCGGCGGCGACGGCGTCGACCTCCATGCGGTAGTAGCTCAGGATGATGGGCATGCCCGCGGCGCGCGGCTGGGCGGCGTCGCTGGTGGCGTGCCAGACGAGCAGGTCGGCCCGGCCCGCGTAGGCCCGGCTCTGCCCGAACTCGGCGCAGGCCTCCGTGACCCAGTCGGTCTCGGTGGGGAGCAGGAGCATGGCGGCCATGCGCTTCGCGCCGGAGTCGCGGTGCCCCGCGACGGCCGCGACGACCTCGGCGTACGCCTCGTCGGAGACGGACGCGAGGAGGGAGCGGAGGGCGGCGATGTCGCCGTGGTCCATTTCGTGCACGGCCGTGTCGGGGTGGGCCACGTCGTGCTCGAAAATGGTGCGCTTCGCGATGGCCTCCCCGCCGTAGTAGCCACCGGTCGTCGGGCAGACCGCGAGGCGCTCGACGGCCGCGGCGACCGCGAAGGGCAGGCCGTGCTCGTGCAGCCAGCGGTCGAACTCGGGTCGCAGCCACGATTCGCGCGAGCGCCCCTCGTAGTCGAGGATCAGCGTCGCGACGGCGGCGGCCCCGCGCGGGTTCGCCTCCCCGTCGAGGTACGCCTGGGCGTCCGCGGCGTAGTCCGCGTTCTCCGGCAATGCGAGCGCGGCCTGGATCTTCTCGTAGCGGGCGGCGATCTTCTGGCGCTGGGCCGCGAACGTGGCGGGGTCGGCGGGGGTGAACGGCTTCCCGGCGCGCCGGCCGCGCCACGGCAGCAGCCTGGCGTTCCAGGCCGCCGGCAGTTGCAACTGGTCTTCTTGGGGGGCAACGTGATCGGTCATCGAGGTCCTTCGTCAGGGAGTGTCGTCCCGACGATAGGCCCGCGGTGCGACATCCCCGCAAACGCCGAAGGCCCGGCCGGCGGCCGGGCCTTCGAACAACGCCCTACATGAGGAAGGAGTCGACCGCCAGCGCGAGGAACAGCAGCGTCAGGTAGCTGGTCGACCAGTGGAAGAGGCGCATCGGCTTGGGGTCCTCGCCGCGGTTGACGCGCCCGAGGAGCTTGTGGCACTCCAGGACGAACAGGCCGCCCGAGACGAGCGCGACGATGCCGTAGAGCCAGGTCGTGCCGGGCTGGAGGAACATGGGCACGATGGAGACGGCGAGCATCGCCCAGCCGTAGACCACGGACTCGATCGCGACGCGCTTGGCGGGGGCGACGACGGGGAGCATCGGGATGCCCGCGGCGGCGTAGTCGTCCTTGAACTTCATGGCGAGCACGTAGAAGTGCGGGGGCTGCCAGAGGAAGACGACGGCGAACAGGACCCAGGCCATCCAGGACATGTGGCCGGTGACGGCCGCCCAGCCGATGAGCACGGGGGCCGCGCCGCACGCGCCGCCCCACACCGTGTTGTACGGGGTGGTGCGCTTGAGCCAGATCGTGTAGACGACGTCGTAGTAGACGATGGCGCCGAAGGTGAGGAGCGCGGCGAGCCAGTTGACGAGCAGGCCCATGCCGAGGACCGCGACGGCGCCGATGACGAGGCCGAAGACCAGGGCGTTGCGCGGCGGGATCTGGTGCTTGGCCAGCGGGCGGCGCGAGGTGCGGGCCATGAGCTGGTCGATGTCGCGGTCGATGTAGCAGTTGATCGCGTTCGCGGAGCCGGCCGCGAGGGCGCCGCCGATGAGGGTCGCCAGGACCGCCTTCAGCGTGGGCAGGCCGCCGTACTCCATGCGCGCGGCGACGAGCATCGCCGGGATGGTGGTGATGAGGAGCAGCTCGACGATGCGCGGCTTCGTCAGCGAGACGTAGGCGCCGATGAGCGTCCTGAGGGACGGCTTGGCCGGGGCCCCGTCGCCGGGCGCGGGCAGTTCGATTCGCTTGCGGGCCTGGGGCCGGGGGCGGTCGGCCAGGGCGCGGGTCGGGTCCTCGTTCATCACCGCCCACCATACGGGCCGTGAGGAGGTGACCTGGGCCTGGGTCTAGGGCCCCTACCTGGGCGTTCCTGATGGGAGACTTGCTCGTGGGCGGGCTCACAAGCCGCGGAATTCCGACCTCCGAGAGACCGCGCATAAAGTTCACCCTGTGTAGGTAGGGTCAGAAGGCACACGTCAATGGCCCAAATACGACGAGTATCAAGGAGTATCCCAGTGGCACAGTTCGAGTGGACCGTACTCGACCAGAAGGCGGTCGACACGGCGCGGCTGCTCGCCGCCGACGCGGTGGAGAAGGCCGGCAACGGCCACCCCGGTACCGCCATGAGCCTCGCCCCGGTCGCGCACACCCTGTTCCAGAAGGTCATGCGGCACGACCCGAGCGCCCCCGACTGGGAAGGCCGCGACCGCTTCGTGCTCTCGTGCGGCCACTCCAGCCTGACGCTGTACGTGCAGCTGTACCTCCAGGGCTACGGCCTGGAGCTTGAGGACCTGCAGAACCTGCGCCAGTGGGGGTCCCTGACCCCGGGCCACCCCGAGGTGGGGCACACCGCAGGCGTTGAGACCACCACCGGGCCGCTCGGCCAGGGCCTGGCGACCGCCGTGGGCATGGCGATGGCCGCCCGCCGCGAGCGCGGCCTGTTCGACCCCGAGCCGGCCGTGGGCGAGAGCCTGTTCGACCACCACGTGTACGTGATCGCGTCCGACGGCGACATCGAGGAGGGCGTGACGCACGAGGCCTCCGCGATCGCGGGCGTGCAGGAGTTGGGCAACCTCGTCGTCGTCTACGACGACAACGAGATCTCCATCGAGGACGACACCAAGATCGCCCTCGGCGAGGACGTCGCCAAGCGCTACGAGGCGTACGGCTGGCACGTCCAGACCGTCGACTGGAAGTCCGGTGACGAGTACGAGGAGGACCCGAAGGCCCTCTTCGAGGCGATCGAGAAGGCCAAGAAGGTCACCGACAAGCCCTCGCTGATCCGCCTGAAGACCATCATCGGCTGGCCCGCCCCGAAGAAGCAGAACTCCTACGCCGCGCACGGCTCCGCCCTGGGCGCCGAGGAGATCGCCGCGACCAAGGAGCTGCTCGGCTTCGACCCGGCCGTGTCCTTCAACGTCCCCGAGGACGTCCTGGAGTACACCCGCGGCTCGATCCGCCGCGGCCAGGACCTGCGCTCCGCGTGGGAGACCGACTTCAACAACTGGGCCGCCGCGAACCCCGCGAACAAGGCCCTGCACGAGCGCCTGTGGGCGGGCGAGTTCCCCGAGGGCTTCGAGGACGCGTTCCCGGTGTTCGAGCCGTCCGCCAAGGGCGTCGCCACCCGCTCGGCCTCCGGCAAGGTCCTCTCGGCGCTCGCGCCGGTCCTGCCCGAGCTGTGGGGCGGCTCGGCCGACCTCGCGGGCTCGAACAACACCACGATGGACGGCGAGCCGTCGTTCCTGCCGCTCTCGCGCCAGACGAAGGCCTACCCGGGCAACCCGTACGGCCGCACCCTCCACTTCGGCATCCGCGAGTTCGCGATGGGCACGATCCTCAACGGCATCAAGCTCCACGGCCCGACCCGCCCGTACGGCGGCACGTTCCTCGTGTTCTCCGACTACATGCGCGGCGCGGTCCGCCTCGCGGCCCTCATGAAGACCCCCGTGGTCTACGTGTGGACGCACGACTCGATCGGCCTCGGCGAGGACGGCCCGACCCACCAGCCGGTGGAGCACCTGGCCTCCCTGCGCGCCATCCCGGGCCTGGACGTCATCCGCCCCGGCGACGCGAACGAGACCGCCGTGGTCTGGAAGACCCTGCTGGGCAAGACCGACCGCCCGGCCGCGCTGGCGCTGACCCGCCAGAACATCCCGGTGTGGGACCGCACGAAGTTCGCTTCGGCCGAGGGCGCCGCGAAGGGCGCGTACACGCTCCTGGACACCGAGGGCACCCCCGACGTGATCATCATGGGCTCCGGCTCCGAGGTGCAGCTGGCCGTCCAGGCCGCCGAGAGCCTGGCGTCCGAGGGCGTCAAGGCCCGCGTCGTCTCCGTGCCGTCGATCGAGTGGTTCGACGAGCAGGACGAGGACTACCGGGAATCGGTGCTGCCCAAGGCGGTCAAGGCCCGCGTGTCGGTCGAGGCGGGCATCGGCCTGTCCTGGCGCGACCTCGTCGGTGACGCAGGAGTCAGCGTCTCCCTGGAACACTTCGGTGCCTCCGCGCCGTTCGAGAAGCTGTACGAGGAGTTCGGCATCACCGCCGGCGCCGTGGCTGACGCGGCCCGCTCCTCCATCAAGAAGGCACAGCAGTAGCAACGTCGAAGAACTAGCTGGAAAGCTGGAGGAGCACCGATGAGCGCGAACGAGAACCTTGCCGGACTGTCGGCGGCGGGGGTGTCCGTCTGGTTGGACGACATCTCGCGTGAACGCCTGGAGACGGGCAATCTGAAGGACCTCATCGCCGGGTCGTCCGTCTCGGGCGTCACCTCGAACCCGTCCATTTTCGCGGCGGCCCTGGCCAAGGGCAACGCCTACGACGAGCAGATCGCGGACCTCGCGGTCCGCGGAGTGAGCGTCGACGAGGCCGCTCGCGCCATCACCACCTTCGACATCCGCTGGGCGGCGGACGTCCTGGCCCCGGTCTTCGAGACCACCGGGGGCCAGGACGGCCGCGTGTCCATCGAGGTCGACCCGCGCCTCGCCCACGAGACGCAGGCGACCATCGCCGAGGCCAAGGCCCTGTGGTGGGCCGTCGACCGGCCGAACACGATGATCAAGATCCCCGCGACCCGGGCCGGGCTCCCCGCCATCACGGCCGCGATCGCGGCGGGCATCAGCGTCAACGTGACGCTGATCTTCTCGCTGCAGCGCTACCGCGAGGTCATGGACGCGTACATGGCGGGCCTGGAGTCCGCCAAGGCCGCCGGGCACGACCTGTCGCAGATCCGCTCCGTCGCCTCCTTCTTCGTGTCCCGTGTGGACTCCGAGATCGACAAGCGGCTCGACGGCATCGGGTCCGACAAGGCCCTCGCCCTCAAGGGCAAGGCCGCGATCGCGAACGCCCGCTTGGCGTACCAGGAGTTCGAGAACGCCTTCGCGTCCGCGCGCTGGGAGTCCCTCGCCGCCGCCGGGGCCGTCCCGCAGCGCCCGCTGTGGGCGTCCACTTCGGTCAAGAGCCCGGACTACCGCGACGTCATGTACGTCGAGGACCTCATCGCCCCCGGCACGGTCAACACCATGCCCGAGGGCACCATGCAGGACTTCGCCGACCACGGCGAGGTCGAACAGGACACCATCCGCCCGTCCTATGCGGACGCGGCCACCCTCATGCTCGAGCTGGAGCGCGTCGGCGTCGACTACGACGACGTCGTGCAGGTGCTCGAGGACGAGGGCGTCGAGAAGTTCATCGTCAGCTGGAAGCAGCTCCTGGGGCAGATCGAATCGAAGCTCGGCGAGAGCACGGTTGTAGAAAGCGGAGCACAGAAGTGAGCGATGTGATGGGCAAGATGGAAGCCGCCGGAGGCCTGGCCGTAACGACCGGCGTCGACGTGAACGCGGCCGTCGAGCGGCTCCGGTCCGAGGGCGTCCCGGCCAAGGTCGCCGCCAAGGACGCCACCCTGTGGGGTCCCGAGGCCGAAGAGGAAGCCGCGATCAGGCTCGGCTGGGTCGACACCTTCGTCAAGTCGAAGGAGCTCCTCGCACCGCTCGCGAAGCTCCGCGCCGAACTGAACGAGCAGGGAATCGACCACATCGCCCTCGCGGGCATGGGCGGCTCCTCGCTCGCCCCCGAGGTCATCTCCCGCACCCTGGACCTGGGGATCAGCATCCTCGACACCACCGACCCCGGCCAGATCCTGGCCGAGCTCGGCGAGGACTCGCTGCGGCGCACCGCCGTCGTCGTCTCCTCCAAGTCCGGCTCCACCGTGGAGACCGACTCCCAGCGCCGCGCCTTCGAGAAGGCCTTCGAGGCCATCGGGATCACCGAGCACGCGGGCCGCTTCGTGTTCGTCACCGACCCCGGCTCCGCTCTCGAGGAGCTGGCGACGAAGCAGGGCTCGCACCTGTTCCTCGCCGACGCCACCGTGGGCGGGCGCTACTCGGCGCTCACCGCGTTCGGGCTCGTCCCGACCGCGCTCGCGGGCGCCGACGTCGCCGAGCTCATCGAGCAGGCCGAGGCCTTCGCCGCCACCATCGGCAGCGAGGACGACGACCCGGCGGTCGTGCTCGGCGCGGTCATCGCGGCCAAGCCGACGATCACCATCGCCGACGACGGCACCGGCGTCGTGGGCCTGGGCGACTGGGCCGAGCAGCTCATCGCCGAGTCCCTCGGCAAGGACGGCAAGGGCACGCTCCCGGTCGTCCTCGAAGGTCCCGCCGCGGCGGGCGCCCGCGGCTCCGACCGCGTGTACGCCACCGTCGGGGGCTCCTCGACGGGCCTGCCGACCTCCGGTTCGGCGCTGGCGATGCCCGACGTGGTCGTCAACGGCCCCCTGGGCGCGCAGTTCCTCGCATGGGAGCTCGCGACCGCCTACGCCGGCTACCTGATCGGCATCGACCCGTTCAACCAGCCGAACGTCACCGAGTCGAAGAACAACACCAACCGCATCCTCGCCGACGGCCTCCCGGACGAGCGTCCGCACGCCGTCGACGGCGCGGTGGAGATCTACGGCTCGCACTCGACCACGGTCGCCGGCGCGCTCGGCGAGCTCCTCACCGACGCCGACAGCGAGCACGCCTACATCGCGGTCCTCGCCTACCTGGACCGGATCGACGACGCCGACGTGGCGAAGCTCCGGGCCGAGCTGGCCGACCGCACGGGCGCGCCCGTCACGTGGGGCTGGGGACCGCGGTTCCTGCACTCCACGGGCCAGTTCCACAAGGGCGGCCGCCAGACCGGCGTGTTCCTGCAGCTCACCGGCGAGGTCGAGCAGGACCTCGAGATCCCGGGCCGCGACTACACGTTCGCCGGGCTCCAGGCCGCGCAGGCCGCCGGGGACCGCCAGGCCCTCGAGTCGCGCGAGCGCCCGCTCGTGCGCCTGCACCTGACCGACCGCAAGCGCGGCGTCAACCAGATCCTTCACGCCGTGAGGGAGCTGAGCTAGATGGGCGAGACCCTGCACACCACCAACCCGCTCCGCGACCCCGCCGACCGGCGGCTCCCGCGGATCCCCGAGCCCTGCGCCCTGGTGATCTTCGGCGTCACCGGCGACCTCGCGAAGAAGAAGCTGATCCCGGCGGTCTACGACCTCGCCAACCGGGGCCTGCTCCCGGCGTCGTTCGTGATCGTCGGGTTCGCCCGCCGAGACTGGGGCGACGAGACGTTCGAGGAGATGGCCCGCGAGGCCGCCAAGTCGCACGCCCGCACCCCGTGGCGCGAAGAGGTCTGGGCCCGCCTGGCCGGCAGCTTCAAGTTCGTGCCCGGCACGTTCGACGACGACGAGGCCTTCAACCGCCTCGACGCCACCGTTGACGAGCTGCGCGAGACGCACGGCATCGTCGGCAACGCGGCGTTCTACTTCTCGATCCCGCCGCTGGCGTTCCCCCAGGTGCTGAAGCAGCTCAAGCGCACCGGCATGTCGGACAACCGCCAGGACGGCGGCGGCTGGCGCCGCGTCGTGGTCGAGAAGCCGTTCGGCGAGGACCGCGCCTCCGCGGCCGAGCTGAACCACCTCGTCGACGAGGTGTTCACCGCGAACGACGTGTTCCGCATCGACCACTACCTCGGCAAGGAGACGGTGCAGAACATCTTCGCGCTGCGCTTCGCGAACGCCATGTTCGAGCCGATCTGGAACTCCAACTACGTCGACCACGTCCAGATCACCATGGCCGAGGACGTCGGCATCGGCTCCCGGGCCGGGTTCTACGACGACAACGGCGCGGCCCGCGACGTCCTCCAGAACCACGTGCTGCAGCTCCTGGCCATCGCGGCCATGGAGCAGCCCAACGGGTTCGAGGCCGAGGAGATCCGCACCGAGAAGCTGAAGGTCCTGCGGGCCATCAAGCTCCACGACGACCTCGAGGCCACCGCCATCCGCGGCCAGTACGCGGACGGCTGGGTCCAGGGCCGGCCCGTCAAGGGCTACCTCGCCGAGGACAACATCCCGCAGACCTCGACCACCGAGACGTACGCGGCGGTCCAGCTCGGCATCCAGAACCGGCGCTGGAACGGCGTCCCGTTCTACCTGCGCACTGGCAAGCGGCTCCCCAAGCGGGTCACCGAGATCGCGGTGGTCTTCAAGGAGGCCCCGCACATGCCCTTCGCCGACTACGACACCAAGACGCTCGGCCACAACCAGCTGGTCATCCGCGTCCAGCCGGACGAGGGCATCACGGTGAAGTTCGGCTCGAAGGTCCCCGGCACCGGCATGGAGCTGCGGGACATCTCGATGGGCTTCGGCTACGGCGAGACCTTCACCGAGTCCAGCCCCGAGGCGTACGAGCGGCTCATCCTGGACGTGCTCCTGGGAGACAAGACCCTGTTCCCCGACGCGCAGGAGGTCGACGCCTCCTGGGCCGTCGTGGACCCGCTCGAGGAGTTCTGGGAGGGCACCAAGCCCGAACCGTACGAGTCCGGGACCTGGGGCCCCCAGGGCGCCGATCTCATGCTGCAATCGTCCGGCCGCCGCTGGCGCCGGGCCTAGAAGGGGAGTCTGGACGTGCATCTGAAGGACACCACCACCGGCGACATCATGAAGTCGCTGACGAAGCTGCTGCACGAGGTGGGCGGCGCCTCGGGCCTCGCCCTCAACCTGGTCGCGCTGACCACTGAGGACGAGCGCGAGGAGGTCGAGAAGGCCGCCTCGTTCGCCGCGCAGGAGCACCCGTACCGGCTCATCATGGCGATCCCGCGCGACCTGGACGCCAAAGAGCCGCGCATCGACGCCGAAGTGACCGTGGGCGAACGGCTCGGCTCCGCCGAGGCGATCATCCTGCGGCTCGACGGCCCCGCCGCCGCGCACCTCAGCTCGATCGTGCTGCCGATGCTGGCTTCCGACGTCCCGGTGGTCACCTGGTGGCTCCTGGACCCGGTCCGGTACGGACTGGAGCAGGAGCTGCGCAGCTTCGCCGACCGCCGCATCACGTACTCGGCCCGCGCGAACGACCCCGTGCAGTCGCTCCACCGCCGCGCCGAGACCTACGTCTCGGGCGACACCGACATCTGCTGGACCCGCATCAGCCTGTGGCGCTCGCTCATCGCCAGCGCCTTCGACGGGGTGACCCACGCGGTCGAGAAGATCACCGTCAAGGCCGACGACGACGACCCGTCGGCGCAGCTCATGGCCGCGTGGCTGCACACGCGCCTGGGCGTCGCGCCGGAGATCGTCGACACCCCGGTGGTGCGCAACTCCGAGCACCTGCCCGCGATCGCCTCCGTGGCGTTCACGATGGCCGGGGGCGAGACCATGGAGGTCGAGCGGAAGGCCGACGGCACCACCGTGCTGCGCCAGGCGGGGCTGCCGAAGCGCCGCCAGACGCTGCAGGGGCGCACGCTCGGCCAGCTGCTGGCCGAGGAGCTGCGGCACATCGACCCCGACACGGCGTACCGGAGGGTCCTCGAGACCATCCGCGAGAACGCCGGCGAGCGGGCGAGCGCATGAGCCGTACCGGTGCGGTGATCGTCCACAACGACGCCGACGTGCTCGCGGAGGCGGTGGCGGCGCGGCTGCTCAACCGGCTGGCGGACGCGCAGGCGCATCGCGGCGAGGCGTCGATCGTCCTCACGGGCGGGCGGATCGCAGCGAAGGTGTACCAGAACATCCTGGGCTCGCCGATCCGCACGGTCGTGGACTGGTCGAAGGTCGACTTCTGGTGGGGCGACGAGCGGTTCCTGCCGTCCGGCGACCCGGAGCGGAACGAGACGCAGGCGCGCGAGGCGTTCCTGGACCACCTGCCGGTGGACCCGGAGCGCGTGCACCCGATGGCGGCCGCGGACGCGGTGGAGACGCCTGAGGACGCGGCGGTCCTGTACCGCGAGGAGCTGGCGAAGGCCGCGGGCGGCGAGGGCGCTCCGGCGTTCGACCTGCTGCTCCTGGGCATCGGCGAGGACGGCCACGTGGCGTCCCTGTTCCCCGGCAACCCGGCGCTGGAGGCCTCGGGCTCGGCGGTGGGGGTGCGCAACTCCCCCAAGCCGCCGTCCGAGCGGGTCTCGCTGACGATGTCGACGATCAACGCCGCCACGGCGGCCTGGATCATCGCCTCGGGCGAGGGCAAGGCCGAGGCGGTCGACGAGTCCCTGTCGAAGGGCGAGCTTCCGGCGGGCCGCGTGAAGGCGGTGGGCCACACCAGGTGGCTCATCGACAAGGACGCGGCTTCGCAGCTGAAGCACCTGGAGTTCTGAGCGAGCGCAAGGGCCCGGATCGCGCATCCCATTTCCCATGGGATGCGCGATCCGGGCCCTTCGTCGTGCCGGCGGCGCATCGTCCAACCTTGCGGTGCGGACCGCCGGGCTGCTCAGTAGAGCGAGCGCTCGCCTCGGGCGGCGGCCCTGGCGGCGAGGGCTTCGGCGAGGAGGTCTTCGGCCTCTTCGTCGCTGCGGCGCTCGCGCACGTAGGTGAGGTGGGACTTGTACGGCTTGGCGCTTCGGCGCTCCGGTGGGTTGTCCTGGTCGGGGCTGGCCGGCCAGCCGCAGCAGGTGCAGTCCCATTCGGTCGGGACCTCGACGTAGAGCGCGAACGACAGTGCAGTCTCGTGTCCCCTGGCGCACCAGTACTTGACGTGCTGCCGCGGCACCGGCTCGCCGCGTTCCGAGTGGAGGCCCGCGGTGGCGCCTATGCGAGTGCCTCGGATGGCCTGTCCGTTGGACATATGTGTGATCGCTCCTCACAGACGGGGGATCTTCTGTGGATGTCGACCGGACACGGCTGAGCGAGGAGTCTGCGGGAAGGGACCGCGACTCCCCTTGAGCGTCGCCGTGGAGTCACCGGTCGGAGCGGCTGGGGCACCGCCCTCAGCAATTCTATGACGCAAAGCACACACTGTAAAGACTACGGCGAAATGGTTTCACTTAAAGGCAGGAGCCGTGCACTCACGCACGGCCCCATGGGAATCGGTCCGTCCCTAGGAGAACCACATCGCAGCCCACGGCGTTGGCGGGCCGCGGCGATGGGCCGTCCGTCAGCCGCTGAGCCGCAACGGGTACGACGCTTGGGGATCGTTGTTCGCGTCCAGCACGTCCTTCCAGAAAGGCACCGCCGACTGGGCATCGGGGCCGGCCCCCGCCTGCTCGGGGGCAAACTCCCTGCCGACGTAGTCGAGCAGATCGACCCCGTAGACGATGATGTCCGACTGGTGGACGGACAGGACAGGATGGCCCCAGTTCCCCCGGCCCGAAGGCAGATACCGGTGGCTGTACACGGGGATCATCTTCGGCACCGCAGCCAGGTGCCGCCCGGCGACGGCGAGCGCATCGGCCGTGGTGCCCGGACGCTCGCCCCAGTCCTCGACCCAGAACCCGCAGTGCTCGACGTCGAACAGCAGCCCTTCGACCGGCCACTCCAGACGCCGCCGAAGCGCTTTCGGATCGCCTGCGCGCCAGTCCGGCCATCCCCCGGGACCCATCGGCATCCCTGCGGCCAGGAACGCGCGGTGGTCGTCGGCGAACTCGATCCCGAACTCGCCCTCGATGCGGGCGAACTCAGCGTCCGTGAGCCCCGGCAGGATCCCGAATCGGCCCAGCTCGGCCAAGCGGCGCGCGGCGCGCCTCCCGATCCAGGCGCCGTCGTGAAAACCCATGACTCAGTTGTACCTGCCGGGAGCGCGAAGCGGCCCGCCCGAGCAGTGCTCGGGCGGGCCGCTTCGAAGTATGGGGCCGTCGCAGACGGCGGTGCTGCCGGACAGCGATGGTCTCAGACGACCGTGCTGCTGGACGGCAGCATTGCTGAACAGCGGTGTTGCTAAACGACAGTGCGCAGCAGGAGGCCGAAGGCCACGATGCACGCGAACCAGATGACACCGACGCCGATCGTGATCCGGGTGAGGTTCTTCTCCGCCACCGAGGAACCGGACGCGACCGAGGACATGCCGCCGCCGAACATGCTCGACAGGCCGCCGCCCTTGCCCTTGTGCAGCAGCACCATGAGGATCAGGACCGCGCTGGAGAGCAGCAGCAGGATCATCAGGGTGTAACTCAGAACCGTCATCATCGGTGATCGGGTGTCCTCTCAGCAATTCTGGCCCGTTATGGGGCGCGGGCCACGGCTGAGTCTAGCGGTTTGGCTTGTAACTCTGCCATGCGCCCCAGGCCCCGGAAACGCAAGGAGCCGCCGCACAACGCTGTGCGGCGGCCCTGTCTGCGGCGTGCAGTGCTCAGCTCGGGCACTGCACACGTCTTGGTACTACGCCCCCGCATGCTCCGGACTGAGCACACGTTCCCTACGCACTGGCGTGCTCCGGGCTGAACACACGTTCCCTACGCCCCCGCGTGCTCCGGGAAGCGCACGATCTTGGCGAACTCTTCGGCGTCGAGGCTCGCGCCGCCCACGAGGGCGCCGTCGATGTCGGGCTTGCCCATGATCTGAGCGACGTTCGAGGACTTGACCGAACCGCCGTAGAGGATCCGGACCCGCTCCGCGACCGCGCCGAACTTCTCGGCGAGCGCCTGGCGCAGGGCCCCGATGACCTCCTGGGCGTCCTCGGCGCTGGCCGTGCGGCCCGTGCCGATCGCCCAGACGGGCTCGTAGGCCACGACGACCTTGGCGAGCTCTTCCTCGGTGAGGCCGTCGACCGCCGCGATGAGCTGGCTGACGGAGTGCGCGATGTGGTTGCCCGCCTCGCGCACGTCCAGGGCCTCGCCGACGCAGAGGATCGGGCTGATGCCGTTGTTGAGGGCCTGGCGGACCTTGGCGGCCACCAGTTCGTCGCCCTCTTCGTGGTACTGGCGGCGCTCGGAGTGGCCGACGGCCACGTAGGAGCAGCCCAGCTTCGCGAGCATCGAGCCGGCGATCTCGCCGGTGTAGGCACCGGACGGGTGCGCCGACAGGTCCTGCGCGCCGAAGCCGATGGTGAGCTTGTCGCCGTCGACCAGCGTCTGCACGCTGCGGATGTCGACGAACGGCGGGAGGACGACGGTCTCGACCGCTTCGAGCTGCTCGCGGGTGAGGCTGAAGGCCAGCTTCTGCACCAGTGCGATCGCTTCGAGGTGGTTGAGGTTCATCTTCCAGTTGCCGGCGATGAGCGGCTTGCGGGTCTCAGTCATCTTCAATTCTCCAGTGCGTCCAGGCCGGGCAGGGTCTTGCCTTCGAGGTACTCGAGGCTCGCCCCTCCGCCGGTCGAGATGTGGCCGAATCCGTCCTCGGGCAGGCCGAGGGTGCGGACCGCGGCGGCGGAGTCGCCGCCGCCGACCACCGAGAACGCCTCGGAGTCCACGAGCGCCTGCGCGACGGTCTTGGTGCCGGCGGCGTAGTCGGGGAACTCGAACACGCCCATGGGGCCGTTCCAGAACACGGTCTTGGCGCCGGCGATCCGGTCCGCGAAGAGCTTCGCGGACTCGGGGCCGATGTCCAGGCCCATGCGGTCGGCCGGGATCGCGTCCACGCCCACGGTGAGCGGCTCGGCGTCGGCGGCGAACTCGGCCGCGGTGGTCGTGTCGACCGGCAGCAGCAGTTCGACGCCGAGTTCCTTCGCGCGCTCGAGGTAGGTCTTGCAGACCTCGATCTGGTCCTTCTCGAGCAGCGAGGAGCCGACCTCGTAGCCCTGGGCGGCGAGGAAGGTGAACATCATGCCGCCGCCGACGATGAGTGTGTCGACCTTGTCGAGCAGGTTGTCGATGACCGCGAGCTTGTCGGAGACCTTCGCGCCGCCGAGGATGACGACGTACGGCTGCTCGGGCTTGCCGGTGAGCTTCGAGAGGACCTCGACCTCTTTGGCGATGAGCCAGCCCGCGTAGTGCGGGAGCAGCTGCGCGACGTCGTACACGGAGGCGTGCTTGCGGTGCACGGCGCCGAAGGCGTCGTCCACGTACACGTCGCCGAACGCGGCCAGCTGGCCGGCGAACTCGGCCCGCTGGGTGTCGTCCTTGCTGGTCTCACCCTTGTTGAAACGCAGGTTCTCCAGCAGCAGGACGCCGCCGTCGCCCTGGGCGACGGCCTTGTTCTCGGCGTCCGTCCCGACGGTGTCGGTCGCGAAGGCGACCTCGCGGCCGAGGACCTCGCCGAGGCGCTGGGCCACGGGGGCCAGCGAGAAGGCGGGGTCGGGCTCGCCCTTGGGGCGGCCCAGGTGCGAGCACACCACGACGCGCGCGCCGGCTTCGGCCAGCGCCTTGACGGTGGGCGCGACGGCGCGGATGCGGCCGTCGTCGGTGATGTTCTTCCCGTCGAGAGGGACGTTGAGGTCGGCGCGTACGAGTACGCGCCGACCGTTGACGCCCTCCTGCAGGAGTTCGTCGAGCGTCTTCATCAGGCTGCTAGCCGACCAGCTTGACGAGGTCGACGAGGCGGTTCGAGAAGCCCCACTCGTTGTCGTACCAGCCGAAGACCTTGACCTGGTTGCCGATGACCTTGGTCAGGAGGCCGTCGATGATGCACGAGTGCGGGTCGCCCTCGATGTCCTTGGAGACGATCGGGTCCTCGGTGTAGTAGAGGATGCCCTTGAGGGGGCCCTCGGCGGCGGCCTTGAGCGCGGCGTTGACCTCTTCGGCCGTGACCTCGCGGGAGGCCTCGAAGGTGAGGTCGGTGATCGAGCCGGTCGGGACCGGGACGCGCAGCGAGTAGCCGTCGAGCTTGCCGTTGAGCTCGGGCAGCACCACGCCGACGGCCTTGGCGGCGCCGGTGGTGGTGGGCACGACGTTCAGGGCGGCGGCGCGGGCGCGACGCGGGTCGCTGTGCGGGCCGTCCTGGAGGTTCTGGTCCTGGGTGTAGGCGTGGATCGTGGTCATCAGACCCTTCTCGATGCCCACGGACTCGTTCAGGACCTTGGCCATCGGGGCCAGGCAGTTGGTGGTGCAGGACGCGTTCGAGATGATGTTGTGCTTCTCGGCGTCGTAGTTCTCGTGGTTGACGCCCATCACGATGGTGACGTCCTCGTTCTTCGCCGGAGCGGAGATGATGACCTTCTTGGCGCCGCCTTCGAGGTGGGCCGAGGCCTTCGTGCCGTCGGTGAAGAAGCCGGTGGACTCGATGACGACGTCCGCGCCGACCTCGCCCCAGGGGAGGTTCTTCGGGTCGCGCTCGCTGAACGCCTTGATGGTCTTGCCGTTGACGGTGAGCTCACCGTCGCCGATCTTGACCTCGTACGGCAGGCGGCCGAGGATCGAGTCGTACTTGAGCAGGTTGGCGATCGTGTTGAGGTCGCCGAGGTCGTTGAAGGCGACGATTTCGACATCGGCACCAGAGGCGAGAACCGCCCGGAAGAAGTTGCGCCCGATTCGGCCGAAGCCGTTGACGCCCACACGGATGGTCACTTGGCCATCTCCTCGCTTGAACAGGATCGAATAACTGACTGAGACCGGGAGCGGTCTCGTACGCGATCCGTTCAGCCGAATAGCGACGGTGGAACAGATCGCTGTTCGGCCTCGTCGCCGAGCACTTCTTGACCCTACCGCTGCGGTTCCTGAACCTGTCGCGGCCGGCTCCCCCCGATCATGTCACACCCGGAACAGGGGTGTGACATCGCGGTTAAGCGTAGCCGGTGATCGGCCGTCCGTCCGCGTTGCCGCGCCAAAGGGCGGGCAGGTCGCGCGCGGTTCAGGCGACGAGCATTTCCTCTTCGGCCACAACGTCGTCGGGGCCGGGGATGCCGTGCTCCTGGGCGCGCTTGGTGGCCATGTTGATGAGGCGGCGGATGCGCCCGGCGATGGCGTCCTTCGTCAGCGGCGGGTCGGCGAGGGCGCCGAGCTCCTCGAGCGAGGCCTGGCGGTGGTCCAGGCGCAGGCGCCCGGCCGAGGCGAGGTGCTCGGGGACGTCGTCGCCGAGGACTTCGAGGGCGCGGGTGACCTTCGCGGCGGCGGCGACGGCGGCGCGGGCGGAGCGGCGCAGGTTGGCGTCGTCGAAGTTGGCGAGGCGGTTGGCGGTGGCGCGCACTTCGCGGCGGACGCGGCGCTCCTCCCAGGTCAGGACCGAGGAGTGGGCGCCGAGGCGGGTGAGGAGTTCGCCGATGGCGTCGCCGTCGCGGATGACGACGCGGTCGACGCCGCGCACGTCGCGGGACTTGGCGGCGATGCCGAGGCGGCGGGCGGCGCCGACGAGCGCGAGTGCCGATTCGGGGCCGGGGCAGGTCACTTCGAGGGAGGAGGAGCGGCCGGGCTCGGTGAGCGAGCCGCGGGCGAGGAAGGACCCGCGCCAGGCGGCCTCGGCGCAGCACGGGTAGGCGCCGACGACGTGGTTGGGCAGCCCGCGGACGGGGTAGCCGCGCTGGTCGGTGAGGCCGATCTGCTTGGAGAAGGCCTGGCCGTCGGCCATGACGCGCAGCAGGTAGTGGTTGTTGCGGCGCAGCCCGGCGGCCACGAGCACGTGGATCTCGGACTCGTAGTGGTAGAGGTGGTCGATCATGCGCTTGGCGCGGCGGGCGACGTTGCCGGCGTCCACCTCCGCCTCGACGACGACGTTGCCCTGGCCGACGAGGTGGAGGCCTCCTGCGAAGCGGAACAGCGCGCCCAGTTCGGCGCGCTGGCAGCAGGACTTCGTCACCTCGATGCGACTGAGTTCGTCCTTGACCTCCGAGGTCATCGCCATTCGTTAACCACCATCTTCGACCAGCAGGTTTCCCAATACGGCAGCCAGCGCGGCGACGTCGTGCGTCACACCGTCAGCGGCGAGGTCCGCCGCGACCAGCTGGGCCTCCAACGATTGTGCCGCACTGTTCAACGATCCGGGATCGGCAAGGGTTCGGGTATCGCCTGAGACGACGTAGTGAAACCGGACACCTTCGGCGTATCGGCGCAGCGTGTCGACGTGACCGGCGAGGGTGAGACCGTCCGTCTCCTTCTCTTCGGAGAGGTTGAGCACGACGATCCGCCGGGCGTGGGCGGCGCCGATGGCCTCGCGGAGGTCGGGGAGGAGGAGGTGCGGGATGACGGAGGTGTACCAGGAGCCGGGGCCGAAGACGTGCCAGTCGGCGGCGGCGACGGCTTCGAGGGCCTCGGGGCAGGCGGTGGCGCCCGCGGGGAGGAGGCGCACCTCCTTGACGCTGCCGTCGGCGACGGCGATGTCGTGCTGGCCGACGATGGTGCGGGTGCCGTCGCCTTCGAAGAGGTCGGCCTCGATGTCGAGCGGGGTGCAGGCCATGGGCAGGACGCGGGCGCGGGAGCCCAGGAGGCGGGCGGCGGCGTCGAGGGCGTCCACGGGGTTGGCGTGGAGTTCCAGGAGGCCGGTGAGGACGACGTTGCCGACGGGGTGGCCGGTGAGGAAGTCCTGGCCGCCGAAGCGGTGGGAGAAGAGCCGGGCGGTCTCGGACTCGTCGGGGCCGGCGGTGGCGATGAGGGCTTTGCGCAGGTCGCCGGGGGGCAGGACCGGTCTGGTGGCGCGGATGTCGCCGGTGGAGCCGCCGTCGTCGGCCACGGTGACCACGGCCGTGAGGTCGAGGTCGAGCCTGGAGAGGGCGCGGAGTGCGGCCGACAGGCCCCGCCCGCCGCCGAACGCGACGACTCTGGTCATGCGGTCACCTTGGAGATATGGCACTGGGGGGTGCGGCGCTCGGGGCAGGGCGGGGCGTCCGGGGGACCCGCGTGGGCCGTGGCCTGGGCGGGTCCTCTGGGCGCGTCGGTCACTCGTTGCCCCGGTCGCGGTGGTGGGTGCCTGCGGGGAAGCCGGCGGCGTTGAGGCGCTTCGCCAGGGATTCGGCGATGGCGACGGAGCGGTGCTTGCCTCCGGTGCAGCCGATGGCGATCGTCATGTAGCGCTTGCCTTCCCGCTCGAACCCTTGGGTGGTGCCGAGCAGCAGGGAGGCGTAGGCGGCGACGAATTCCTCGGCGCCGTCCTGGCCGAGGACGTAGTCGGAGACGTCCTGGTCGATCCCGGTGTGCTCGCGCAGGGTGGGAACCCAGTACGGGTTGGGAAGGAATCTTACGTCGGCCACGTAGTCCGCATCGCGCGGGATGCCGTACTTGAACCCGAATGACATGCAGGTGAACTGGAGTCCGGGGGTGGAGGGCGCGAGGAAGGCCTCCTCGACGCGCGACCGCAGCTGGTTCTCGTTGAGGTGCGTGGTGTCGAACAGGGTGTCGGCGGAGCCGCGGGCCGGTTCGAGGATGCGGCGCTCGGCGGCGATGCCGTCGGCGAGCATGCCGTCGCCCTGGAGCGGGTGGGCGCGGCGGACCTTCTCGAAGCGGCGGATGATGATGTCGTCGTCCGCGTCGACGAACACGAGGTGGGGTTTGAAGCCGCCCTTGCGGAGGTCCTCGATGACGCCCACGAGGTCGGTCATGAACGCGCGCGAGCGCACGTCGAGGACCATCGCGGTGCGCCGCACCTCTTCTCCCCCGGCCGCGGCCAGCTCGGCGGCCTGGCCGACGAGCGATTCGGGGAGGTTGTCGATGACGTAGTAGCCGACGTTCTCCAGCGCGCGCGCCACGGTCGAGCGCCCGCCTCCGGAGATGCCGGTGACGATCACGAGGTCCAATTCACTGCGGTCGGACTTGCCCGCCTGCACTGCTGCCACACCCATAAGTCAAGTATCCCCGAGTTCGTTCCTGCCGCCGCGGTGACACGGCTTCGACCTGATCGCCGAACTGACAAGCGTATTACTACCCGCCGCGTCTCAAGCCCCGTTGTCGTCGGGATTACGCAGATGTGTCTGCAAGGCCTCGGCCAGTTTCGGGCCGATCCCTGGCACGGCCTCCAGATCGGACAGTTCGGCCTCGCGGATGCGCTTGACGGAGCCGAACTGCTTGAGGAGGGCCTTGCGCTTGGACTCGCCCAGGCCGGGCACGCCGTCGAGGGCGGAGGTGATGAGGCTCTTGCGCCTCCTGGTGCGGTGCAGGGAGATCGCGAAGCGGTGGGCCTCGTCGCGGACGCGCTGCATCAGGTACAGGGCCTCGGAGGTGCGCGAGAGGATCACCGGGTAGTCCTCGCCGGGGAGCCAGATCTCCTCGAGGCGCTTGGCGAGGCCGGCGAGGTTGATGGTGTCGATGCCGAGTTCGGCGAAGACGGCCTCGGCGGCGGCGACCTGCGGCTGGCCGCCGTCGACGACGAGCAGCTGCGGCGGGTAGTGGAAGCCCTTGCGGGGCTCCGCGGCCTCCTCGCCCTCCTCGCCCGTGTCGACCGGAGAGCCGGTCGGCTGCTCCGCGAGCTTGGAGAGGCGCCGGCGCAGGGTCTCCTGGAGGCTCGCGAGGTCGTCCTTGCGCTCGCCCTTGATGACGAAGCGGCGGTACTCGCTCTTGCGCGGCAGGCCGTCCTCGAAGACGACCATCGAGGCGACCACGTCCTCGCCCTGGGACTGCGAGACGTCGTAGCACTCGATCCGCAGCGGGGCCTCGGGCAGGTCGAGGGCATCGGCGAGCTCTTCGAGGGCCTTGGAGCGGGCGGTGAGGTCCCCGGCGCGCTTGAGCTTGTGGCGCTGGAGGTTCTCGATCGCGTTCTTCTCGACGGTCTCGGCCAGGGCGCGCTTGTCGCCGCGGCGGGGCACGCGCAGGTCCACCTTCGCGCCGCGGCGCTCGGAGAGGAGCTCGGCGAGCGCCGGGGCGTCGGCCGGGAGGGCCGGGACGAGCACTTCGCGGGGCACGACCTCGTTCTGCTCCCCGTAGAACTGGAGGCAGAAGCTCTCCACGATGCCGGGGAGGTCGATGGGCTCGGGCTTGTCGATGACCCAGCCGCGCTGGCCGCGGATGCGGCCGCCGCGCACGTGGAAGACCTGCACGGCGGACTGCAGCTCGTCGTCGGCGACGGCCATGACGTCGCAGTCCACGTCCTCGGCGAGGACCACGACCTGCTGCTCGAGGACCTTGTCGAGGGCGCCGAGGTCGTCGCGCAGGCGCGCGGCGCGCTCGAACTCGAGGGCTTCGGAGGCCTCCTGCATCTCCTTGAGGAGGCGGCGGCGGACCGGGGCGTGGTCGCCGGACATGAACGCGCAGAAGCCGTTCACGAGTTCGCGGTACTCCTCGGCGGAGATGCGCCCGACGCAGGGCGCGGAGCACTTGCCGATGTCGGCGAGGAGGTTGGGACGCCCGATCCGGTTGCAGCGCTTGTACTCCGAGTCGGAGCAGGTGCGGATCGGGAAGACCCGGGTGAGGAGGTCGAGGGTCTGGCGGATCGCCCACGCGGAGCCGAACGGCCCGAAGTAGCGCACGCCCTTGCGGCGGGCGCCGCGCATGACCTGGGCGCGCGGGAACTCCTCCCCCACGGTGACGGCGAGCCACGGGTAGGACTTGTCGTCCTTGAACATGACGTTGAACCGCGGGTCGTACTCCTTGATCCAGGTCCACTCCAGTTGGAGGGCCTCGACCTCGGTGGCCACCACGGTCCACTCGACGCTGCGGGCCGTGTTGACCATGCGGCGGGTGCGCTCGTGCAGCCGCGATTCGTCGGCGAAGTAGGAGTTCAACCGGTTGCGGAGGTTCTTGGCCTTGCCTACGTAGATGACCCTCCGGTCGCGGTCCCGGAAGCGGTAGACGCCCGGGGCGGTCGGAATGGTGCCGGGAGCGGGACGGTAATCAACTGCCACACCACAAGGATATGACCCGCCCCCGACACACCCGTGCCTACGGCATGGCCGCCAAGGCCTTCAGCTCCGCCTGGAGGTCGTCGACCTCGTCGCGGCCGATGCCGCGCGCGGTGAACCACGAGCCGAGGTTCTCCACGTCCCGCTCCAGGAAGCCCATCCCGAGCGGGTTCGCGTAGATGTCCACGACCTGCGGGAGGTCGAGGACGACGAGGCGGCCGTCGTGGACCACCGTGTTGTACGGCGAGAGGTCGCCGTGGGCGAACCCGAGCTCGGTCATGCGCCGCAGCGACTCGGCCGCCTGCTCCCACAGGCTGTCGAGGTCGTCCGCGCCCGGCTTGGTCTCGGCGAGCCGCGGCGCGGCGGTGCGGCCGTCGCCGATGAACTCCATGACCACTTCGCGGCCGAGGACCTGGACCGGGTACGGGACCGCGACCCCGGCGTTGTAGAGGCGCTTGAGCGCGTCGAACTCGGCGGCGGCCCAGCGCCCCGCGGCCTGCTCGAGGCCGAACGTGGTGCGCTTGGCCATGGCGCGGACGTCGCGCGAGCGCTTCGCCCCGCGTCCGGCCATATAGTCCCCGGCCCGGTTGAACTGGGTGTGCTCGGCGCTGCGGTAGCGCTTCGACGCGAGGATCACGGCCCGGTCGGTGCCCGGGACGACGCGTTCGATGAGGAAGACGTCGGCTTCCTTGCCGGTCTTGAGGACGCCGAGCTCGTAGTCGACGGCCCCGTGGTCGGTGATGACCCACGCCGGCAGGGGTTCCGGGCCGCGCTGGAGCGGCTCGGAGTCCCACCAGATCGACCACCGGTCGCCCGCGGGCGGGCCGTCGTCCTGCGGCATCTCGTCGAACTCGGTGCGCATCTCCTCGAACCGGGCCTGGTCCTCTTCTGAGAAGACCCGCATGTTCTTGGACTTGCGGCTTTTGATGGATTGGAAGGATTCGGAATAGTCAGACTTGCGTGCCAAGGTGGCGAGCTCCTGGAGGAAGGTCCGTCGCTCGCTGCGGAATCAGCGCGAGCCGACGGGAGGTGAACTGAGTTTCAAGGCATGGGCGCGGACAACGACAGCCATCAGTAACACCTCCAATCCTCAAGAGTCCCAAGGCGACACGCCTCGGGCAACAGCGACGACTCTAGCGGAGCCCTTCGGAATCGCGCAAGTGGTTTTTTCGCGTGAGTGCGGTCACCTCAGTGGCCTGCGGATTCGTAGCGGTGCAGGCCCGCCCTCGCCACGAGGACCGTCACGGCGACGAGGGCCAGGGCGACCACCGGCGGGACCGCCAGCCACCACGCGGGGAGGGCGCCGGTGAGGATCTGGACGGGGATGTAGTTGACGAACGCGAGCGGCACGGCCCAGGTCAGGAGGGCGCGCACCGCCCTGGGGTAGATGGTCAGCGGGAACCGCGTGGCCGTCTCCTGGGTCTGGGCGGTCAGCCAGGCGAACACCGGGCTCGGGCCCTTGAGCCAGAAGTTGACGCAGTTCAGGCTGGTGATGACCGTCAGCTGCACGGCGACGGCGCAGGCGAAGAGCAGGACCGCAGCGGGGATCATCGCGAGCGGGATGCCCGCGCCGCTCCAGCCGATCGCGATCATCGTCGCGCCGGTGGCGAGGTTCCCCGCCGACTGCATGCCGATGGCGCTGGCGCCGATCTGCATCATCACCAGTGCGGGGCGCACGACCGCGTAGTCCAGCCCGCCGTCGATGATCTTGCGGCCGACCGTCCACATCCCGTCCCAGCCGACCTCGGTCACCGAATCGGCCAGGACCATGAAGCCGATGAGCAGGAGCATCTCCGGGAAGCCCCACCCGTCGATGGCGGTGACCTGCGCGAAGATCACCGCGATGAAGGCGAGCTGCGCGGCCTGCTGGATGAGGGCGACCGAGACCATCGTCCAGAAGTCGGCCGGGTACTCGGTGATGGAGCGGAACTGCGCCGCGATCAGGCGCACATACGTGGACGCGGTACGGCGCATCTCAACCTCCGTGGATGGTGACGGCCCGGACCGCGCGGCTCCACAGCCAGCGCCCGAGGAACCAGAGCGCGAACACCCACGCGAGCTGCGCGGCGATGAGCCCGAGCGCGCCGAGGGTGTCGACCCGGCCGAGGTAGATCTGGGACGGGGTGGTCGTGAAGTGGACGAACGGCAGGCACCAGGCGAGGACCTGCAGCGGCTCCGGCATGATCGCCAAGGGCACCATCGCCCCCGAGAAGAACGCCACGACGGTCTGCCGGGCCCACATGATCCCGTGGTAGCTGCGGGTCCAGAAGCACAGCATGGTCGAGAGGTAGACGACGCTGAACGCGATGGGCGCGATCAGCGAGATGCTGACGAGCGTGAGCAGCCCCGCGGCGAACGAGGCCGGCGGCAGCGGCGTGAAGAAGATCAGCGCGATGGTGAGCCCGACGACCATGGTCGGGAGCGAGCCGGCCAGACCGCCGTAGAACTCGGCGGCCCGCGCCCGCTGGAAGTCGACGGGTTTGAGCAGGTCGATCGCGACGCTGCCGTCGAGGATGCGCTGGGCGGTGTCGGAGCCGCCGAAGATGAACGTGGCGGTGACGAAGCCGATCACGTAGTAGGTGCGCATGGCGTCCCAGTCGTACCCGGCGATCGAACCCTGCTCGGCGAGGATGGTCCCCCAAAGCGTGAGCGAGACGAGGAGTTCGCCGCCGCCGAGCACGACCGCGAAGACCCAGTTCAAGCGGTAGGCGAGACGCCGTTTCAATGCGACGACGGCCAGTGCGAGGTCGACTGAGAGCGCGCTTGGGCGCGCTCGGACGGGGATCGCGGTCAAGGGCATCAGCATCCAGGGCTCAAGGGGGAGGCGGGTGACCAGCTTGCACTGCAACGGGTTGCCGAGTCAAAGCATTTCCGCCGAGCGGTCCCGGGCCGCCGGTTCAGTGTCCGGCGGAGTCGTAGGCCTTCAGGCCCGCCCGGAAGGCGAGGACGGCGAGGAGGGCGGTGGCGGCCGCGGCGATCGGCGGGGCGATGAGCCACCACGGGTCGGTCTTGCCCGTGAGGATCTGGACCGGGATGAAGCTCGCGAAGGCGAGGGGCAGGCCGAAGGTGAGGGCGAGACGGACCGCGACCGGGAAGATCGTGAGCGGGAACCGCATCGACTCGTTCTGGATCTCGGTCAGCATGAAGGCGACCACCGGGGTGCGGCCCTGCATCCAGAAGTTCGCCGCGTTCGCGATCGTCAGCAGTGCCGCCTGGATCACGGTGCCGCAAAGCAGCAGGAACACGCCGACAGGGACGGCCGCGAGGCCCAGGCCCGAGCCGATCCAGCCGTAGACGAGCATCCCCAGGCCGAGCGAGACCTCGCCGAAGACCTGCATGCCGACATGCTTGGAGCCCACCTGGACCAGCACCGGCGCGGGGCGGGTGATGCGGTAGTCCAGGTCGCCTTCGACGATCATCTTGCCGGTGTCCCAGATGCCGTCCCACACCAGCGCGGTCGCGCCGAAGGGGATCGACACGAACCCGGCCAGCAGCAGCATCTCGTGGTAGTCCCAGCCCTGCACGGCGTTCACGTTCTGGAACAGGATGGACAGGAACGAGAAGCTCAGGATCTGCCAGAAGCACCCGGCGATCGCCATGACCCAGAAGTCCGCCGGGTACTCCGCGATCGTGCGCAGGTACGCGCCGATCGAGCGGCGGTAGACGCCGCCCGCGTGCACTGCGTCCTTAACCGCCATGAATGGTCACCTTCCTGACGAGCCGCCCCCAGATGAGGCGGGCGAGGAGCAGCAGGCCGACCGACCAGGCGGCCTCGACCACGATGAGGCCCAGGGCCCCGCCGGTGCCGACGCGGCCGAGGTAGATCGACGCGGGCGTGGTGGTGAAGTGCACGAACGGCAGCCACCACGCGAGCGTCTGGAGCCAGAAGGGCATGAGCGCGATCGGGATCATCAGCCCCGAGAAGAACGCCAGGATGCAGTCTCGCGCCCACTGGATGCCGAGATACCGCTGCGTCAGGAAGCAGGCCATCACCGCGAGGTAGTTGATGCCGAACGCCAGCGGGAAGATGAACAGCAGGCTGATAACGGTGAGCGCCGCCGCGAGCGGCGACGCGGGCGGCGCGGGCCGGAACAGCAGCACCGCGGCGGCCGTGCCGATGATCGCCGCCGGGACCGAGGCGGCCATGCCGCCGATGTACTCGGCGGCCCGCGCCCGCTGGAAGTCCACCGGTTTGGTCAGGTCGATCGAGACCATGCCGTCGAGGATGCGGTTCGCCATCTCCCAGTCCGAGCCCGCCCACGCGAGCGTCGAAGTGAGGAAGCCGATGATCAGGTACGCCTTCATGGCGTCCCAGTCGTAGCCGCCCAGTTCGCCGTCGCCGATGAGATGGCTCCACACGGCCAGGCCCGCCAGGAGCGAGAAGCCGCCGAAGAGGACGGAGAACAACCAGGTGGCCTTGTAGGCGATCTTGCGTTTGAACGCGATCGTCGCGAACGCGATGTCGATGCTCGCCATGTCAGTGTCCCGCCGAGTCGTAGGCGCGCAGGCCGAGCCGGTACATGCCGGCGGCCAGCGCGGCCGCTGCGACCGCCGCGAGCGGCACGCCGACCAGCCACCAGGCGCTCATGTGGCCGGTGAAGACCGCGACGGGGACGACGTTGATGAACGCGACCGGCACGATGAACAGCGCGATGATCCTGACCGCCACGGGGAAGACGCCGAGCGGCAGCTTCATCGCGCCGCCCTGCAGCTGGATGAGGAGGAACGCGAAGACCGACATCGGGCTCTTGATCCAGAAGTTCAGGGCGCAGAGCGCGGTCACGAGCGCCGTCTGGGTGAGGGCCGCGCAGACGATCGCCAGCGCGCCGACCGGAATCCACGCGATGCCGACTCCGGCGCCTATCCAGCCGTAGACCAGCATCGCGAAGCCGAGTGCCAGCTCGCCGAATGACTGGAGTCCGATGTGCGAGGACCCGACCTGGAGGATCACCGGGGCGGGCCGGGTGATCCGGTAGTCGATGTCGCCCTTGATGACCATGCTGCCGGTGTTCCAGGCGCCGTCGAAGCACAGCGCGTTCGCGCCGCCGGCGATGCTCAGGAGGCCCGAGAGCATGAGCATCTGGTGGAAGCCCCAGCCTTCGATGGTCGGAACGTTGGCGAACAGCACTGCGAGGAAGGCGAACTGCAGGACGTTCCACACCGCGCCTGCCGAGGCCATGATCCACAGGTCGGCCGGGTATTCGATGATCGAGCGGATGTGCGCCGCCAGCGCGCGCCAGTAGACGCCGGAGGCGTGCCGGATCGGCACCGACCGTTCGATGGACAAGGCGTCAGCCACCGTGCACCGTCACTTTCCTGACCGCGAAGCGGAAGACGAGTCGGCCCGCGTACCAGAGGCCGACGACCCAGGCGGCCTCCGCGGCGAGGAGCCCGAGCGCGCCCGCGGTGTCGACCCGGCCCAGGTAGATCGCGGCCGGGGTGGTCGTGAAGTGCGGGAACGGCAGGGCCCAGGCCGCGGCCTGGAGCCAGCCCGGCATGAACGCGAGCGGGATCATGAGTCCGGAGAAGAAGCTGAGGAGGGCCTCGCGCAGCCACATGATCCCCAGGTACCGCTTGGTCCAGAAGCACACCAGGACCGAGAGGTAGGTGATGCCGAAGGCCAGGGGGAACAGGAGGATGAAGCTGAGGGCGGTGAGCAGGCCCGCCGTCGGCGTGGCCGGTCCGGGGGGATCGAACAGCAGCCAGGCCCCGAGGACGCCGAGGGCGGCGGTCGGGGCGGTGGAGATCATCGAGCCGACGTATTCGGCGGCGCGGGCCCGCTGGAAGTCGACGGGCTTGGTCATGTCGACCGCGATGTGGCCGTCGAGGATGCGGTCGGCGATCTGGAAGTCGGCGGCGCCGAAGACCATGGTGGCGGCGACGAATCCGATGATCGTGTACGCGCGCATCGACGACCAGTCGTAGCCGTTCAGCGATCCGTCGCCGAGCAGGTTCTGCCACATGGTGAGCGAGATGAGCATGGAGCCGCCGCCGAGGGCGAGGCCGAAGATCCAGCCGGACTTGTAGGCGAGTCGGCGCTTGAACGAGATGACCACGAGTGCGCGGTCGACCGCGAAGGCGTGGGTCATCTTCGTCTGCTCCGGTTCGGTGCGCCGAACAGTTGGGCGGGGCGGGGAGTGGGGTTCACTTCGTGAGTTCCCCGGCGTACAGGCGGCGGATGACGTCCTCGATGCTCGGCTCGGAGAGGGAGAGGTCCCGCGGGGAGAGCTGGGCGGTGAGGGAGCCGAGGACCTCGGCGGTGGTGAAGCGGTTCGACTCGTAGGTCACGACGACCTCGGAGGGCGCCTCGCCTGCGGTCCACTCGTAGTCGGGGAACTTCTCGGCCAGCTCGGGCACGTTCGCGGCGCCTTCGAGGTAGAGGTGCACGGCCTTGGTGGTGATGTAGTGGGCCTTGAGCCGCTCGATCGAGCCGTCGTAGGCGATGGCGCCCTTGTCGATCACGACGATCCGCTCGCAGACCTCTTCGATGTCGGCCAGGTCGTGGCTGGTGAGGAGCAGCGTGGTGCCGTCGTTGACGAGCTCGCGCAGGAACGCGCGGAGGCGGTCCTTCACGGAGATGTCGAGGCCGATGGTCGGCTCGTCGAGGTAGACCATCTTGGGGTCGTGGATGAGGGCGCACGCCAGGTCGGCCCGCATGCGCTGGCCCAGGGAGAGGGTGCGGGCGAGGGCGGGCATGAACTCGCCCAGGTCGAGCAGCTCGTCGAACCTGGCGATGCGGCGCTTGTAGTCGGCGTCGGAGACGCCGTACATGTGCTTGAGGAGCTTCAGGGACTCCTCCACGGGCAGGTCCCACCACAGCTGGGTGCGCTGTCCGAAGAGGACGCCGATGTCGTGCGCGTTGGCGATGCGCTCGGTGTGCGGGTCGCGGCCCATCACCCGGACGGTGCCCTCGGAGGGGCGCAGGATGCCGGTGAGGAGCTTGACCGTGGTGGACTTGCCCGCGCCGTTGGGTCCGACGTAGGCCACCGATTCGCCCGCGTCGATCGAGAGGTCGATGCCGTCCACCGCGGTGTAGTTCTTGTACTTGCGCTGCATCAGGTGCTTGACGGCGCCCTTGAACCCCGAGTCCTTGTCGGGCCTGCGGAAGGTCTTGGTGAGGGCTTGGGCTTGGAGAATCGGCATGCTCCCACCGTATGGAGATTCGGTGGGAGCGGGCCACTCGTTTTCCGCGGGTCAGGACGCGGGCTCGGCCTCCGGGGCGGGCTCGCCGGACCGGCTTTGCGCTGGTATCGCCTTGCGGGCCTTGAGCCTTCGGCGGATTCGGCCGGGCAGGCCCGGCGCGTTGCGAATCAGCTCACGCGGGTTGATGCGCTCCAGCGGGAGGAAGCAGGCCATCGCGACCATATGGGGCAGGAAGCTGATCTCGACGGCGAGGAACACGGTGAGGTGGAAGAGGTAGAAGAACGCGACGATGCCGTATTTGAGCCGCTTGGCGGCCACGAACATGACGATGGGACTGAGCAGTTCGAAGCCGACCATCCCCCATTGGGAGAGGCGCAGCAGCCACGGGTAGTCCAGGAGCCAGGTCGAGAACTCGGTGCCGCGGCGGATGATCGCCCAGGTCATGGTCGCGGAGTTGACCCATTCCCAGCCGCCGTAGCGGATCTTGGCCCAGGCCGCGAAGAAGTACGTGCAGACCACGCCGATCTGGACGAGGTTGAAGCCCCAGCCGACGTGCTCGGAGAGGCGCGTGCGGTCGCCCCAGCGGGCCTTGGGCATGGTGGGCAGGAGGAACAGCAGGATGAGGAAGGCGAACTTGCCGTGGTCGACCTTCCCGTAGGACATCGCGATGATCATCCACTCGAAGTAGGCGACCGCGCAGATCCATCCGAACAGGCGCGGGGCCTTGTTGCACATCATGGGGACCGAGGCCGCCAGGAGCACGACGAGGGTGCCGACGACGAGCCAGTAGCTCGGGACGGGGAAGACCGGGAGCACGCGGGCGAGGAACAACGGCTGGTAGAGCTCCCCGGGGACGTGGCGGTGGCCGAGGATCCAGGGCATGTACCACCACCAGTCGACCCAGATGAACGCTCCGGCGAGGAAGCGCATCGCGGCGACGCGGCCGAGGGCCACGGGGGTGAAGAAGAAGCCGGCGGTCTTCTGCGCGAGCGGCAGCGGCGTCATTCTCCGGTTCCTTCGCGGGTGTAGGCGGCCTCGACGACCTCGGTGACCTCGCCCGTCTGGTGGCCGTCCTCGAGCCGGTAGCGGCGTTCGATGATCTCCACGGTGACGATCCCGGGCTTGTCGGGGTTGGTGTTCTCGTACGCCTGGGCGACGTACTCCAGGAGGGCGGGGTTCTCGATGAACCGGCTCTTCTGGCCCTCGAGTTCGGCGCGGCGGAAGCCCGTGGCGCCCTCGGTGAGCATGAAGCGCTCGCCCTCCTCGTTGACGGCCTCGACGCGGGTCGACCCGGCCCAGCCGTCCAGCTCCATCGACGAGGAGTACATCTTGAAGGGCGCGAACGGGAAGAAGTCGTCACCGCCCCAGAAGGTGGTGGCGGTGACGAGGGCGAGCACGATCAGGGTGATCGAGACCCGCACGGCCCGCCCGAGGGGCCGGACCGTCGCGTACTGGGTATCCACGGCAAGAGTATGGCACGGGTGTGCCACAGGGGACCCGCCCGAGTCAGCCGGTCGCGCTGAGTTCGGGATCGGCTTCGCCCCGACTGCGCTGGTCGGGAGTGTCCTTGCGGCCCTTGAGCTTCGCGCGGGCGCGGCGGGCGAGGTCCTTCGGGTCGACGCGTTCGAGCGGCAGGAAGCAGGCCATCGCGAACAGGTGCGGGAGGAAGCTGATCGTGAGTGCGGCGAAGATCGCCACGTGGAAGGCGTAGAAGAACGCGATGATCGAGTACTGGATCCGCTTCCACGGGTAGACGAAGAGCACCAGCGGGGTGAGCAGCTCGAACGCGATCATGCCCCACTGGGCGGCGGTCAGGAGCTGCGGGAAGTCCAGCAGCCAGTCCGAGAAGACCGTGCCGCGGCGGATGATCGCCCACGTGAAGACTCCGGAGTTGGCCCATTCGAGGCCGCCGTAGCGGAACTTGGACCAGGTGGAGAGGAAGTACGTGCACACCACGGCGATCTGCACCAGGTTGAAGCCCCAGCCCACGCGCTGGGACAGGTGCTCGCGGTCGCCCCAGCGGGCCTCGGGCATCATGCAGAGCACGAGCAGGAGCACCATGAAGCCGAAGCTCGCGTGGTCGACCTTCCCGTACGAGTTGTAGATGAGCATCCACTCGAAGTACGCGATGAACAGGATCCACCCGAACAGGCGCGGGCGGTAGCCGAACATCATCGGGATCGCGGAGGCGAGGCAGACGGCGAGGGTGCCGGTGACGATCCAGTAGTTCGGGGCCGGGATCGGCAGGATGCGGCCGATGAGCAGCGGCTGGTACAGGTCCTCGGGCAGGAAGCGGTGCTGGATGATGAACGGCTTGTACGCCCACCATTCGATCCAGACGAAGAGCCCGGCGAGGAAGCGCATCGCCGCGACCCGGCCGAGGGCCACGGGGGTGAAGAAGAAGCCGTTCAGATAGCGGGTCACGATCCGTCCGCCCCTTCTTCCCACGCGGCGGCCACTTCGGCGGTCTCGGCGCCGGTGCGTTCACCGTCTTTGAGCTCGTAGCTGGTGATGATCACTTCGGCGGCCACGATCTCGGGGCTGTCCGGGTGGGCGTCCTCGTAGGCCTGGGCGACGAGCGCCAGGAGCTCGGGGTCCTCGCGGAAGCGGCTCAGCTGGCCTTCGAGTTCGGCGCGGCGGAACCCGGTGTCGTTGTCGCCGATCGGGAAGCTGCGCCCCGTGGCGTCGGTCAGGACCAGGCTGGTGCTGTTGGCCCAGCCGTCCGGGTCGTGCGCGTGCGAGTACATCTTGAACGGCGAGAACGGGAAGAAGTCATCGGTGCCCCACAGCGAGGTCGCCATGAGGGCGATGGTCATCGCGAGGGTCGCCGCTATGCGCACGAGTTTCCCTCGGCGTGTCAGCGGTCGTTCGGCGGCTTCGTTCGGCACCGGGCGAGTATGCCATAACCGCGCCGATCCCCATGCGACGGAATGTCACGGACCGGCGAGGCGGTCCCGTTCGGCCTGCGGCAGCGAGCACGCCGCGGTGCCGCCGGGGAGCTTGTGGCGGTTGCGGGAGACGAGCCGGTAGACGGGCCAGGCGAGCCACGACACGGGCTTGAGCGAGAGGACCCCGCCGATCGGCTTCCAGTACCACTGGGCGCGGCGCAGCAGCACGGCGATCGCGTCCGGCCCGGCCCGCGTGAGGCCCGGCTCGATCCAGATCACGGCCGCTTCGGCCTCGTCCTGGGTGACGCCCAGCGCGTCGAGGTCGGCCCACTGCCAGGGCGTGACCTTGGCGGTGGTGCGGACGTGCCGCTCCAGGAACTGCGCGGACTGGGTGCAGAACGCGCAGTCCCCGTCGTAGAGGAAGGTGTGGTCCATGCCGGTCTCGATTCAGCGGTCGGAGCGGGTAGCGCGGGTCATGACGACTGCCTCGACGGTACCGCTCCGTAGAGGGCCGCGCGCATCGCCGTGACCGGCGCCTCGTCGAGGCCGGTGAACTGCGTCCACTGCCGGACCGCCTGCGCGAGCAGGAGGGCGAGGCCGTCGAGGACCTGCACGCCTTGGCGTTCGGCCTCGGCGGCGAGCGCGGTCGGCCACGGGTCGTAGAGGATGTCGAACAGGACCGCGCCGGGCTTCCACTGCAGGCGCAGGTCGTCGGTGACGCCCTTCGGGACCGTGGCGATCACGAGGTCGGCGTCGCCCACGTGCACCGCCTCCTCCCAGCTGCGGGCCTCGAGCCGGAGCCCGAGCGCCGCGGCGACCGGTTCGAGCTCGGCGATCGCCTCGCGGCGCCGGGCGTAGACCTGGACCGCGCTCGCGCCGAGCGACTGGGCCGCGGCCAGAGCGGCGCGGGCCGAGCCGCCGGCGCCGAGCACGGCGACCTCGTCGGCTTTGCGGAGTCCGACCTCGGCCAGCGCGTCCACGATCCCGGGCGCGTCGGTGTTGTCGGCGACGCGCCGCCCGCCGCGCAGGACGAGCGTGTTGGCCGCGCCGATCGCCGCGGCCACAGGCGTCGCCTCGTCGGCGACGGTCAGCGCGATCTCCTTGAGCGGCATGGTGAGCGAGAGCCCGGCCCAGGTGTCGTCGAGGGAGTCGACGAAGCGGGCGAGCGCGGGCTCGTCGCATTCGTGGCGCGTGTACGTCCAATCGGCGAGCCCGGCCGCGCTGTACCCGGCGTTGTGGATGACCGGCGAGAGGGAGTGCTCGATGGGCTTCCCGAGGACGGCGGCCCGCATCACTGGATGCCGTTCTCTTCGGCGATATCGATGTTGTCGTTGTGCTCGGCGTACGTCTCGGCGAACAGCGCACGGCCGTCGTCGAAGGCCGTGACGAAGAACAGGTAGTCGTTCGCTTCCGGGGCGACTGCGGATTCGAGCGCGGCGGCACCGGGATTGGAGATGGCGCTCGGCAGGTAGCCGGCGTGCTCGGGAGCGCTCGGGGACCAGGGGTTGTCCGGGTCGCGCATGACCGCACCCCAGTCGATCTCCTCGCCCGAGGTGATGGCCTCTTCGCCGTTGAGCAGGCGGCCGTAGTTCCAGATGGCCTCGGACTCGAAGCAGTTGCAGTTGGTCTGCTCGTGGGAGTACGGGTTGAGGTACATCTTGTTGTACATGACCTGGGCGATCTTCGGGTCGTCGCTGGCGATGCCGGATTCGGACTGGACGATCGAGGCGATCTGGAGGGCCATCCACGGCTGGATCTTGAACTCGCCGTTGGTGGGCGGGTAGAAGGTCTGGTTCTCCATGGCGCCCGGGTCGTACTCGGGGTCGGGGTCCTGGATGTCGGCGAGCTTGTCGAGGAAGCCGATCTCCTCGATGGTCTCGTTGAAGCGCTTGACCATCTCGGAGAGCATCTGCTCGGCGGTCATGGTCTCGTCGAACTCGTAGGCGGAGGGGAAGAGGAAGCCCTCCACGGATTTGACCTGCCGGTCGGAGAATCCCTCGAACCAGATCGGGTCGACGCCGAGCGCCTCCGGGTCCTGCGCGGCGGCCTCGAAGTCCTCGATCGGGACCCCGGTGTATTCGGCGAGGATCTCGTAGATCTCGAACGAGCGCTTGCCTTCGGGGACCACGACGTGGTCGAGCGTCAGGTTCGCGGGGTCGGTCATGAACTCCAGCGCGGCGGCGGCGGACATCTCCTCCTCCATCGCGTAGGAGCCCGGCTGGATGGACTGTCCTGCGTTGTTCGCGTCCTCGGAGGCGTTGAGGAAGGCCTTCGCGGAGGCCACCACTCCCTCGGCTTCGAGTTCGTCGGCGATGTCGGAGACGAACCAGCCTTCTTCGACGGTGATGACCACCTGGTTGCCGTTGCCGTCGCCGGCGTAGTCCTCGGCGACGAAGTAGTCCTTGATGACGTTGTTGTACGCCCACCAGCCGCCGACGCCGATGACGCCGAACAGGGCCACGACCAGGGTCATGGCGATCACGGACTTGCCGGAGTCCTTGCGGCGGTGGCTCCGGGGAGCATCCGCCCGCTCGTCCTCGGTCCTAAAATCGCCGAGCATCCTGTCCTCTACCTCCGCCGCTGGTCCAACCATTGCTGGAGGATCTCCACCGCCGCCGCCTGGTCGATGATGGAGCGCTTCCGGCTGCCGCGCACGCCGCCTTCATTGAGTCTGCGTGTCGCGACGGCGGTGGTCATGCGCTCATCGGTCAGGGTCACCGGAACGGGTGAGACGTGGTCGGCGAATCGCTGCACCCAGGCTCGGGTGTGTGCGGCTGCCGGCCCCTCCTCACCCGAAAGAGTAACGGGTAGGCCGACGACGATTTCGACAACCTCGTACTCGCGGGCCGTTTCGGCGATTTCCCGGATATCGCTGGGAATGTCCTCACCAGCGGTTTTGAGGTCGCGACGAACCGTCGCGACTGGAGTGGCGAGGAGTCCGTCCGGATCGCACACGGCGACGCCGATGCGCGCTTTGCCCAGATCGATGCCGAGACGGCGGCCCCGCGTCCAAGTGTTGGACGCGGGGCCGTTCGCTGAATCGCTCATTTATGCCGTGATCGCGCCGGTGACGGCCGCGAGCAGCTGCGCCGCCTGGTCGGCGGGGACGCCGCCGCCCTGGGCGACCTCGTCGTTGCCGCCGCCCTTGCCGGACAGCGCGGCCTTCACGAGGGCCTGCGCCGAGACGTGCTGCGCCTGCGCGGCCTTGTTGGCCGCGACGACGATGCTGGCCTTGCCGCCGGCGGTCGCGACGACCGCGGCGACGCCGGGCTGGTCCTCAGGCAGGTGCCCGCGGATCTGCATGGCGAGGTTGCGGACGTCGCCGCCCTTGGTGCCCTCGGGCGCCTGCACGGCCGCGACCTTGACGGCCCCGACCTGCTTCGCGGCCGCGGCGAACTCGGCGGCGCGACCGGAGACGGCCTTCGCCTGGAGGTTCGCCAGCTCGCGCTCGGCGTCCTTGGTGCGCTGCAGGATCGCGCGCACCCGCTCGAGGACGTCCCCGCGCTGAGCGCCGATCTCCTCGGCGATCTGCGTGACGAGGTCCCGTTCGCGGGCGAGGTACTTGTAGGCCTCCATGCCCGTGGCGGCCTCGACGCGGCGCTGCCCCGAGCCGACCGAGGACTCGGCGGTCAGGACGAGCGGACCGATCTGGGCCGAGCGCTCCACGTGCGTGCCGCCGCAGAGCTCGCGCGACCAGGGGCCGCCGATCTCGACGACGCGCACGGTCTCGTCGTAGGTCTCGCCGAACAGCGCGACCGCGCCGAAGTCCTTGGCCTCCGGGAGCGTCATGTACTGGACGGCGACCGGCAGGTCGTCGCGGACGGCGCGGTTGGAGACCTCTTCGATCTCACTGCGCGTCTCGTCGGAGAGCTTCGAGCGCCAGGAGAAGTCCAGGCGCAGGTAGCCGGGGCGGTTGAACGAGCCGGACTGGAGCGCGGTCGGGCCGAGCACCTCGCGCAGGGCCGCGTGGACCACGTGCGTGCCCGAGTGCGCTTGGCGCGCGCCCAGACGCCACTCCGGGTCGACCGAGGCCTCGAGCTTGTCGTCGATGACGAGCTCGCCTTCGAGGACGCGGACCTTGTGGACCACGAGCTTCTTGACCGGGCGCTGCACGTCGAGGACCTCGGCGAACAGGCTCGGGCCGACGAGCTTGCCGGCGTCGGCGTGCTGGCCGCCGGACTCGGCGTAGAACGGGGTCCGGTCGAGCACGACCTCCACGATGTCCCCGGCCTTGGCCAGCGGCACCGACTGGCCGTCCTTGAGGACGCCGATCACGCGCGACTCGGTCTCGAGGGTCTCGTAGGCCTTCCACTCGGTGGGGCCCTGCTCCTGGAGGAGCTGCCAGTACGCGGACAGGTCCGCGTGGCCGGTCTTGCGGGCCGCCGCGTCCGCCTTCGCGCGCTGCCGCTGCTCGGTCATGAGCGTGCGGAAGCCCTCCTGGTCGACCGAGAGCCCCTGCTCCTCGGCCATCTCCAGGGTCAGGTCGATCGGGAAGCCGTACGTGTCGTGCAGCTCGAACGCCTTGGAGCCCGAGAGGGTCTTGCCGCCCTCGGTCTTGGTCTCGGCCACGGCGGTGTCGAGGATCGTCGTGCCGTGCTTGAGGGTCTTGAGGAAGGCCTCCTCCTCGCCGTACGCGTAGGAGGAGATCCGCTCGAAGTCGGTCTTGAGCTCGGGGTACGCGGTGGACATGCGCTCCATGGCCACGGGCAGCAGCTCGGGCATCGCCGGCTTGTCGTAGCCGAGGAGGCGCACGGCGCGGATCGCGCGGCGCATGAGGCGGCGCAGCACGTAGCCGCGGCCCTCGTTGGAGGGCACGACGCCGTCGCCGATGAGCATCAGCGAGGAGCGCACGTGGTCGCCGATGACCCGGAAGCGGATGTCGTCCGGGTGGGACTCGGAGGCGGTGTGCGAGGTCGAGACGCCGTAGCGCTTGCCCGTCAGCTCCGAGGCCTTGTCGATGATCGGCCGGACCTGGTCGGTCTCGTACATGTTGTCGACGCCCTGGAGGAGCGCGGCCATGCGCTCCATGCCCATGCCGGTGTCGATGTTCTTCTTCGGCAGGTCGCCGGTGACCTTGTACCCCTCCTTGGCGGGGCCCTCACCGCGGATGTTCTGCATGAACACGAGGTTCCAGAACTCGAGGTAGCGGTCCTCGTCGACCTCCGGGCCGCCCTCGGGCCCGTAGTCGGGGCCGCGGTCGTAGTACAGCTCGGAGCAGGGGCCGCACGGGCCGGGGATGCCCATCGACCACATGTTGTCGGCCTGGCCGCGGCGCACGATGCGGTCGAGCGGGAGCCCGATCTGCTTGTGCCAGATGTCGATCGCCTCGTCGTCGTCGAGGTAGACCGTGGCCCAGATCTTGTCGCCGTCCAGGCCGAGGCCGCCGGACTCGAGCGAGCCGGTGGTGAGGTCCCAGGCGAAGCGGATCGCCTGCTCCTTGAAGTAGTCCCCGAAGGAGAAGTTGCCGTTCATCTGGAAGAACGTGCCGTGGCGGGAGGTCTTGCCGACCTCGTCGATGTCGGGCGTGCGGATGCACTTCTGCACCGACGTGGCGCGGTTCCAGTCCGGAGTCGCCTGGCCCAGGAAGTAGGGCACGAAGGGGACCATGCCCGCGGGCACGAACAGCAGGTTCGGGTCCTCGAAGGCGGGCAGCGGTGCGCTGGGGACCACCGTATGGCCGTTGGACTCGAAGAACTTCAGAAACCGGCGTTGGATTTCAGCGGTCTCCATGGGGCACCTCCTTCAAGGGTCTAGTACAGCCGGCCGTGTACGGCCGGGTCGTTCTCGTCCTCTTCGGCGAGCAGCGGCTGGATGTCCTCGCCGCGCTCGATCGCGTCGAAGAGTTCGGCCTCTTTGGCCTGCTTCGCCTCCGACACGTCCGCCCAGAAGGCCTTGAACGATGCCTTCATTTCAGCACCGGCACCGCCCACACGCTCGGCGACCCCGCCGGGAGTGACCGACTCCGCCGCCTTCGTGATCTTGCGGACCGCGATCACGCCGACCGCGATGCCGATGCCTACCCAGATCATCCGTTTCAACACGGCTACTCCTCAACCTGTTTTACCGCGAACGGTCTGCTACTCGCCGGCCTTCTGGCGGGCCTTCGCGGCCCGCTTCGCCTGGCGCTTGCTCTGGCGGGAGGCCTCGACCATGCGGCGCACCTGCTGCTCGTCGACGTCCTGGTTGCGCTTCTTCACGGCCGTGCGGAGGCCGAACCCGAACGCGGCGGCCTTCACCAGCGGCGATCCGACGGCCGAGACGACCAGGGCCGTGATGTTGGCGACGTTCGACGAGATGTGCGCGGCGTTCCCGGTGATCGTGCCGACCTTCTCCAGCTCGCCCTCGACCTGCGTGAGGGAGCCGTTGACGTTGTCGAGCGTCGTGTTCACGTTCCGCAGGATCGGCCCGATCTCGTGGTCCACCTTGTCGAGCGTCTTGTTGACGCGGTTGAGGGTGGCGGTGGCCTTGTTGATGAGGCGGAAGGCGAGCATCACGCACAGGAGGAAGAACCCGAGCCCCGCGAGCAGGACCCCCAGTTCCCAGACACTCCCGGTCCATCCTGCTGCCACGGTCTCCTCAGGCACGGTCTCCCCCTGTCGCCATCCGGTGGGCCCCACCGGCATTGCTGTGTGGTTGCGTGGTCCTCGCGGACCTGAACGCGCCAGCCGCGCGGTGCCTTCGGCCAGGCCGGGCTCTCGCGCAAAGAGCGGCGCGCTGTCGACCTTACCTTGCGGGACCGGACATCCGGCACAATGGGGCGGTCAGTCCACTCTCCAGTTACCGGGTGCGCCCGACTCGCGAAACCCGCAGGCCGTGCGTGGGGTCCGGTCAGCCGGTCGTCAGGCCGCGAGCCGCTCCTCAGCCAGACGCGGCAGGGCCGCCTGCGCCGCGACCACAGCCGTGACCTCGGCGCCGACGCACAGCTCGTACCGGTCCCCGCAGTCGACCGGCACGACCCACAACTCCAGGTACAGCTCGTCGCGTACGTAGCACCCCTCCTCGCCGACACCGCCCACGCACTGCTCCGGATCGGCCGGAATCCAGCCCGCGTTCAGGACCGCCTGCCAGTACTCGTTCGCCGTGTCGTCCACTGTGCCTTCGGAAGTCCAGGTGCGCATGCGGACCCGGCACTCCCCCACGCACCAGCGGCTGCCGTAGGTCTCGTCGTGCACGCTCACCGCCGCCCACCCGGGCACCGTCAACTCGTCGACCGCCCGGCGCGTCGGGTCCACGGTGAACGCCCGGCCCAGCCACAGGACCGCCGCGACCAGGAGCACCGCGAGGACCGCGATCACCGCCACGGTCATGCGCAGCCGCTCGATGCGCGCGCCCGACCGCTCCAGATCCGCCGTGAGGCGGCTCGACGCGCGCCCGGCGCGGCGGTCAGTGGCCATCGGCCGGCCTGCGCACGATCCGGCGCAGCTTCTCGAGCCGCTCGCCGATCTCGGCCTCGCGGCCGTGGCGGGTCGGCCGGTAGTAGTCGCGCCCGGCCACCACGTCCGGCGCGTACCGCTGCGGGACCACGCCGCGCGGATCGGCGTGCGGGTAGACGTACCCCTTGCCGTGGCCCAGGTTGCTCGCGCCCCCGTAGTGGGCGTCGCGCAGATCGGGCGGGACCGGGCCGATCTTCCCTTGGCGCACATCGCGCATCGCCTCGTCGATCGCGGTGATGACCGCATTCGACTTCGGCGCGGTGGCGAGGTGCGCGACCGCCTGGGCGAGGTTGATGCGGGCCTCGGGCAGGCCGATCCGCTCCACCGCGGTCGCCGCAGCGGTCGCGGTCAGCAGCGCGGTCGGGTCGGCCATCCCGATGTCCTCGGACGCGAATATGACCAGGCGGCGGGCGATGAACCGCGGGTCCTCCCCCGCGACGACCATCCGCGCGAGGTAGTGCATCGCCGCGTCGACGTCCGAGCCGCGCAGGCTCTTGATGAAGGCGCTGGCGACGTCGTAGTGGCCGTCGCCGTCCCGGTCGTAGCGGACCGCGGCCGTGTCGATGGCGGCTTCCACGATCGCGACGGTGATCTCATGCTCGGCACCCTCCGCGTCGCCTGCGGAACCGTGCATCGGCACCGTGCTGAGCGCGGCGGCCTCCAACGCGGTCAAGGCCTTCCGCGCGTCGCCGGCGGCCGTGCGCACGAGGTGGTCGCGGGCCTCCTTCTCCAAGGTGACCGCGCCGTCGAGGCCGCGCTCGTCCGCGACGGCGCGGTCGACGAGTTCACCGATGTCGGTGGCGTCCAGCTCCCTGAGGGTGAGGAGCACGCAGCGGCTCACGAGCGGGGCGACCACCGAGAAGTAGGGGTTCTCGGTGGTGGCGGCCAAGAGCGTGATGGTGCGGTCCTCGACCGCGCCGAGCAGGGAGTCCTGCTGGGTCTTCGTGAAGCGGTGCACCTCGTCGATGAAGAGGATCGTCTGCGGGCCGCCGGTGCGGCGGATGCGGCGGGCCTCGTCGATCGCGGCGCGCACGTCCTTCACCCCGGAGTTCAGGGCGGACATCGCGCGGAAGCGCCGGTCCCCGGACTGGGCGACGAGGTGCGCGATCGTGGTCTTGCCGGAGCCGGGCGGGCCCCACAGGATCACCGACAGCGGCTGGCGGCCCTCCACGACCTGTCGCAGCGGCGAACCGGCGCCGAGGAGGTGGTCCTGGCCCACGAGCTCGTCGAGCGTGCGCGGACGCATCCGCACCGCCAGCGGCTCGTCTCCCGAAGCCGAACCGGTGCCCAGAATGCCGCTGCCGGCGGCAGAGCCCTGCGGCTCAGGCCCCGTCGAACCGGGGGCGTCGAACAAACCTGGAGCGTCCATATCGCCATCAGCGTAAGGCATGAGCATGAGCGCTCCGCAGATCCGCGGCCGAACCGGGAGATTCATCGCGTACCGCCCCGGCGCCGGAACGCGAAAGGGCCGCCGCGCAGCAGCTGCGCGGCGGCCCTACTCGGTGCGGGAGTTACATGCCGCCGCCGAGCGCGGCGGTGAACTCCTCGAAGTCGTGCAGGTTCGTCGACTCGGGGGCCTTGATGTCGTAGGACCCGCCGATCTCCACGATCTCGCTGGTCATCTCCATGGTCATGCCCTCGATCTCGGGCATCGACATGGTCATCGTCTTGAGCAGGCCCTGGTCGTCGAGGGTCACGGTCACCTGGGTGCCGTCGACCATCGCGGCCGCGTCGGCGCCGCCCATCGCGGAACCGGACAGGGCCGACATCGCCTCGGAGTCACCGCTGAGCGTGCCGGTGTAGACGCCGTCGCCGGTCTCCTCGACGTCGGCGAGCTCGGTCAGGATGAGCTCGGTCTGCTGCGCCAGGTCCATGCCGCCGTACTGGGCGTAGGCCTGGGCCATCGCCTCGTCCGAGGTGAGGTCCATGGTGAACCAGGCGTCCTCGCCGTAGCTCTCGGCCATGGCGTCGAACATGCCGCCGGTGAACTGCATGTACATGACCTTGTCGAAGACGACGGTCTCGGTGTGCATGTCGTCGAGCATGCCGCCCATCATCGCCTCTTCCTCGGCGGTCATGGTCTCACCCGAGGCCTCCATCATGGCGCTCATGAAGATGTCGGCGCTGGCCTTGGAGTTCTCGCCTTCGTAGGCGCCGGTCATGGCCATGAACTCGGTGCCGTCGATGGTCATCGAGGCGTCCATCTGGTACGAGGAGGCGCTCAGGTTCTCGACGGAGGCGAGGATGGCGTCCTGGGGGCTGAGCGCGGCGACCGCGCCCTCCTCGGGGGCCTCGGAGGTTTCGGAGGCGGGCTTCTCCTCGGCGCCGCAGGCGGACAGGCCGAGCGCGAGGGCGGGCACGGCGAGGGCGCCGAGCAGACGGGTGGCGGTACGGGAAGACATGGGTGCTCCTGGTTTTCGGGGAGGTCGGTTCCGCTGCCGAGCATAAGGGACGGCCTCCACACCCGGGGTGCGGAGGCCGCCTCATGACCGGATCGTTACCAGGCCTTTTGCAGTCGTTCGTACTCGGCGGCAGTGATCGGCAGCACGGTGCCGTGGCGAGGACTCGACGGCAGGTCGTACGCCGCCACGGGCGTCCACTCGCCCGAGGCGAGGTCGGTGGTCTCGAACGGCACGTAGCCGCGGCCGCCGAACTCGTCGATGAAGAGGTACCACTTCTCCTCGGTGTTCGACTTGAAGACCAGCGGGCCCTCGCCGGCGCCGATGGCGCCCGAGCCGATGCAGTCGGCGAGGAACTGCCATTCGGCATCGGCGGCAAGTGAAGTGGCGGTCTCGGCGAGGATGAACTTGCCGCACGGCGTCGAGGCGGAGTTCGAGCGCTCGTCCTTCGTGAAGCGGTAGTACACGCCGTCGGACTCGATCATGGTCGAGTCGATCGTCGAGTAGCCCTGGTCGACCCAGACCTGCGCCTCCGAGAAGTTGACGAAGTCGCGGGTCGTCGCGTACATCATGCGGTGGTAGAAGCCCTCGGAGTGGTCCGCGGTCGCGAACAGCGGCGAGGCCCAGTAGACGACGTAGGCCTGCTGCTCGGCGTCCCAGTAGGCCTCGGGAGCCCATGTGGCGCCGGCGTTCTCGGGCGAGACCTCGACGAGGCGGCCCTCGGACCAGTTCACCAGGTCGTCGGATTCCCAGACCATGATGGACAGGCTGCCGTGGCGCTGGGCCCGGTTCCAGTCGCCGTTGCCGTTGATCTTGAGGTCGGTGGCGATGAGGAAGAACCGGTCGCCTTCGGGCGAGCGGATGAGGAACGGGTCGCGCACGCCCTGCTCGCCCTGGTCGGAGGTGAGGATCGGCTGGGCGTCATTGAGTTCCGTGAAGCTCAGCGGGTCGTTGCCGTCGCTCAGCGCGCCGTAGACCTGCTCGCCGGTGGGCGTGCCCTCGCCGGTGAAGTAGGTGAAGAAGTAGCCGGTGTAGTCGGCCTCGGCCGGGAGCGGCGGCACCGTCGCGGTGAAGTGCAGCTTCTCCTTCTCGCCGCCGCGCTGGACGGTGGCGGTGAGCTTGACCTTGCGGGTCTTGCCGCCGGGCTCGTCGCGGTTGACGATGCCGTCAGCGGCGATCACGTTCGGGTGGTTGGACTTCCACGTGATCTGGGAGCCGTTGGCGCCCGTGGTGGGCAGGTCGATCGCCGAGCGCACGTCGTCGAGGTTCGGGATCGCGAGGGCGGCGGCGTCGAGGGCGACCGCCTCCTCGTCGTCGTATTCGGCGAGCACGGTCGCCGTGAAGTCGCGTTGCTCTTGCACGGTCCCGAGGTTAACGGTTGCCGTGAGGGTGACCGTCGCGTCGTCGGCGTCCATGGCCGGGCGGGTGACCGTGCCGTCGGTGCCGATGACCTCGGGTTCGCTTGAGGCCCAGGTGATCTGGGAGCCGTTCGCGCCCCGGGTCGGGAGGTCGAGGTCGGCGGTGACGGCGCTCGTGTCGCCGAGGTCGAGCGCGGCGGCGTCCTCGGCGGCCTTCTCGGCGCCGATGCGGGCGGCCTGCTCGCCGATCTCGGACGGGGCGAGGGCCCCGTCGTAGATCCGGAAGTCCGCGAACCTGCCGTGGAGGTACCGGTCGCCGCGGTAGAGCGAGCGGCCGAGGTAGTTGGCGGCGGTCGAACCGGCGCCGATGTCGCCGGGGGCGATGGTGACGTCCTCGTTGCGGTCCACCTCCTGGCCGTTCAGGTAGAGGACGGCCGCGCCGCCCTCGAGGGTGTAGGCGAGGTGGTTCCAGGTGCCGCGCGCGAGGTTCTGGCCGGTCGAGGTGTTCTGCTCGCAGGTCCAGTGGCAGGTGGAGATGGAGGTCTTGTAGCCGTTGCCGGTGGTGAAGAGGTAGCCGTCGCCCCAATCGCCGCTCGAGTTGCCGAGGCCGTAGATGAAGTACGCGCCGGACTGGTCGGGCTCGATGTAGACCTCGGCGGTGACGGTGACCGCGTCGAGGCCGGCGAGGAGGTCGTCGGGCATGTCGACGTAGTCGTCCACGCCGTCGAGTCCCAGGCCGCCTCCCGCGCCGGACCCGTCGTCGAGCCAGGTCCCTCCCACGAGGGTGCCGTCATGGCCGTTGCCGGAGGCGTCGGCGACGACGGTGCCGCCCGCTTCGTCGAACTGGTACCAGAGCAGGGGGCCGTCGGCCGGGGCGGCGACCGCCGCGGCGGCGGGAACCGTCACCGCCGCAATCGCGACGACGGCTCCGATGAATCGCTTAGACGTCACTGTCCAACCTTCTTCACTCGATCGATCATGCAGGCCGGAGGCCGAGTGATCGGTAACCGGCAGGGGTTGCGGCCAGCTTATTCCAACCATCTACATAAGTGAACATGCGAATGTCACGATTCTCGATCGATTCCGGTGGAGCGCTCCGCCTGGACATCCGCCCGAACGGTGCTTACGATGGCAATTCAATTGATATTCGTCTATATCATGATTTCTTCGCTTTCTTACCCGGCACCAAGAGAGACAAGGAGCAGCCATGCGACGCAAGTTGACCGCCGTCGGCGCGATGATCGTCGGCACGGCCCTGGCCCTGGGGACGGCCAGCGCATCCGCAGAGGAAGGGCCCGGCGCCGGGCCCGCGCAGACCCCGGAGTTCGACTTCCGCACCGGCGACACGGTCGCCACCGGACTCACGATCCCCTGGGGGCTCGCGTTCCTCCCGGACGACTCCGTGCTCGTCGCCGAGCGCAACTCGGGCGACGTACTGCGGATCGGCATCGACGCCGACCCGGTGGTCCTCGGAAACCTCGAGGTCGTGTCCGGCGCGGGCCGGTTCGACGAGCGCGGGCTCCTGGGCCTGGCGGTCTCGCCCACGTTCACCACCGACGGGTGGGTGTACGCGTACGTGTCGACCCAGGAGGACAACCGGGTCGTCCGCTTCCACCTCGACACCTTCGACCCCGAACCCGTGCTCACCGGGATTCCCTCGGCGCTCAACCACAACGGCGGGCGCCTCGCGTTCGGGCCTGACGACAAGCTGTACATCACCACCGGCGACGCGAACGACACCGCGAACGCGCAGGACCTCGAGAGCCTCGGCGGGAAGATCCTGCGCGTCAACGCCGACGGGACCGTTCCCGAGGACAACCCGATCGAAGGCTCGCCGGTCTACACCTACGGGCACCGGAACGTGCAGGGCCTCTCGTGGGGACCGGACGGCGCGATGTACGCGACGGAGTTCGGCCAGAACACCTGGGACGAGCTCAACCACATCGAACCAGGGGCGAACTACGGCTGGCCCGAGGTCGAGGGGACGGGCGGCGACCCGGCGTTCGTCGACCCGCTGGTCACGTGGAGCACCGCGGAGGCCTCGCCCTCAGGAGGCGAGGTCGCCGGCGACACCATGTACATCGGAGCGCTGCGCGGCCAGCGCTTGTGGACGGTCCCCGTCGCAGGCGGCGAGGCGGGCGAGCCGGTCGCGGTGCTGGAAGGCGTGCTCGGTCGTGTCCGCACGGTCGAACTGGGTCCGGACGGCTGGCTGTGGGTGACCACTTCGAACGGCGACGGCCTGGACAAGGTGGTGCGGTACCGGCCGATCGGCGGTTAGGGCCGCTTTCGCTCAGCGGACATCGGCATACGTCGGGGTTCGCTGAGCGCAACTCGGAATGCGGAGCGGCCCGCGGCTTGATGCCGCGGGCCGTGTCGTCGCTTTCAGTTGCCTTGTTCCCCACCGCCGCCAGCGGCTTCGGTGGGCGTATCGCTCGGTTCGGGATCGGGCTCAGCGGAAGTCGTCGGGTCCGTGGGTTCCGGAGACTCAGGACTCGGCGATTCGCTCTGAGTTTCAGATGCGGTCTCCGAAGGCGTCTCGCTGGGTGACTCCGAGGTCTCTTCATCGTCGGACGGCTGCCAGTTGTCGTCGTCATCGTCGTCGTCGGAGGTGGTCTCGGCTTCGGAGGTCGGCGCCTCTTCGCTGGTCTCCGCACTCGACGACGTCTCGGAGGGTTCTTTGATCTCGGCGTCGCGGCCGTTGGTGTAGTCCCACCAGATGATCAGTCCGATGATGACCAGCACTGCGACCACGGCGGCGGTGATGAGCCAAGGCGTGGCGCTGCTCTTCTCCTCTTCCTGCGCCATCGCGCCGGTGGGCTGTTCGGCGGTGTTGGCGCCGACGCCGGCGCCGAGGAGCGCAGTCTGATCGGAGCCGAGGTACTGGGTCTGCTGGCCGTCGGGCGGGGTCGCGGGCGAGACGGGGATGCCGCCGGTGACGACGCGGCCTTCGCGGGCGGAGCGGGCCATCTCGGCGGCGGAGGTGTAGCGGGCGCGCGGGTCCTTCTGGAGGGACTGGAGCACGACCTGGGCGATGCCGGCGGGGATGTCGCGGGAGAGCGGCGGCGGGGCCTGGGTCATGTGGCCGTTCATGACCGCGACGGGCGTGTCGGAGACGAACGGCGGGCGGCCCATCAGGGCCTCGTAGGCGACGATGCCGAGCGAGTAGAGGTCGCTGGCGCCGGTCAGCTCCGCGCCGTTGAGCTGCTCGGGCGAGGCGTAGGCGAGGGTGCCCATGACGGTGCCGGTCTCGGTGAGGCCGGAGGCGCCGCGGGCGGCGGAGATGCCGAAGTCGACGATCTTGGTCGCGCCGGTCGCTTCGTCCACAAGGAGGTTGGCGGGCTTGATGTCGCGGTGGATGATGTCGTTGCGGTGGGCGGTTTCCAACGCGTCGGCGGCGGTCGCGACGATCTTCATGACTTCGTCGGGAGGCAGTGTGCCGCGGTCGCGCAGGATCTCGGAGAGCGAGCGGCCGCGCACGAGCTCCATGATCAGATAGGACACCAGGCCGTCGTCGTCGGTGGTCTCCTCGCCGTAGTCGTACAGTCCGACGATGCCGGGCGACTGGAGGGCCGCGACGGCCCTGGCTTCGAGCTGGAAGCGGGTGCGGAACTTGTCGTTGCCGGACAGTCCTGCGTGGAGTATCTTGATGGCTACTTCACGTTGCAGCCGGGTGTCGGTCCCTTTCCAGACCTCGCCCATGCCACCAGCGGCGATCCGCTCATCCAATCGATAGCGACCCGCCACCAAGGTCCCGCTCTGCACGTCGAACCCGCTCCTCTTACTCCTGCATCGGCCGGATGTTACATATAGCAGCCGTCAGCGGACCGCGGCCGCCGCCTTCACGGACTCCTGCCAGTCGGAATTGGCTGAGGGGCAACCGGGCACGCATCGAACGAAGACGGCGGCCCGGGCCGAGGCCCGGGCCGCCCACTACGACATCGTAGGGCTAACCGGCAACCGCTTCGGTACCCGCTTCCTCTTCCGGTACGAAGTCGATACCGGCTTCGGCGCGCTGCTCGGGCGTGATCGTGGTGGGAGCCGAGGTCAGCGGGTCCATGCCGCCGCCCGACTTGGGGAACGCGATCACGTCTCGGATCGAGTCGGACTTGGCGAGGATGCCGCAGACGCGGTCCCAGCCGAGCGCGATGCCGCCGTGCGGCGGGGTGCCGTACTTCAACCCCTCGAGGAGGAAGCCGAACTGCTCCTTGGCTTCTTCATGGGAGAGGCCGAGCAGGTCGAAGACGCGGCTCTGGAGTTTGGCGTCGTGGATACGGATCGAACCGCCGCCGAGCTCGTTGCCGTTGCAGACGATGTCGTACGCGTAGGTGAGCGCGTTCGCCGGGTCGGTCTCGAACTTGTCGACCCACTCCGGGTTCGGCGAGGTGAACGGGTGGTGGACCGCGGTCCAGCCGCCGTTCTCGGTGGGCTCGAACATCGGCGCGTCGACGACCCAGCAGAACGCCCAGGCGTCGGGGTCGATGAGGCCCACGCGTTTGCCGACCTCGAGGCGGGCCGCGCCGAGCAGCTCCTGGGTCTCGCGGCGGTCGGTGGCGGCGGCGAAGAACACGGCGTCGCCGGCCTTGGCGCCGACGGCGTCGGCGAGCCCGGCCAGGTGTTCCTCGGAGAGGTTCTTGGCGACGGGGCCCTTCGGCTCGCCGGTCTCGGCGTTGAAGGTGATGTAGGCGAGGCCCTTGGCGCCGCGCGCCTTGGCCCAGTCCTGCCAGCCGTCGAGCTCCTTGCGGGTCTGCGAGGCGCCGCCGGGCATGACGACCGCGCCGACGTACCCGCCGGCGTCGATCGCGCCGGCGAAGACGCGGAACTCGGTCCCGCGCAGGTAGTCGGTGAGCTCCACCAGCTCCTGGCCGAAGCGCAGGTCGGGCTTGTCGGAGCCGTAGCGGTCCATGGCGTCGCGCCAGGTCATGCGCGGGATCGGCAGCTGGATCTCGTGGTCGGCGAGTTCGGACCAGAGGGCCTTGACGACGCGCTCGCCCAGGTCGATGATGTCGTCCTGGTCGACGAAGGAGGCCTCGATGTCGAGCTGGGTGAACTCGGGCTGGCGGTCGGCGCGGAAGTCCTCGTCGCGGTAGCAGCGGGCGATCTGGAAGTACTTCTCGAAGCCGCCGACCATGAGGAGCTGCTTGAACAGCTGCGGGGACTGCGGGAGGGCGTACCAGGTGCCGGGCTGCAGGCGCACGGGGACGAGGAAGTCGCGGGCGCCCTCGGGGGTGGAGCGGGTCAGCGTCGGGGTCTCGATCTCGACGTAGCCGTCCTCGACCAGGAGGTTGCGCGCGATGTGGTTCGCCTTGGAGCGCAGGCGGATCGCGTTGTTGGGGCCGGTGCGGCGCAGGTCCAGGTAGCGGTGGCGCAGCCGGATGTCCTCGGAGACGTCCACGTGGTCGTCGATCTGGAACGGCAGCGGCGCGGCCTCGGAGAGGACCACGAGGTCGTTCGCGGTGATCTCGATCTGGCCGGTGGGCAGGTCGGGGTTCTCGTTGCCTTCGGGGCGGCGCGCGACGGTGCCGGTGATGGAGACGCAGTACTCGTTGCGCAGCTTCTGGGCGGACTCGGCGGCCGCCGAGTCGCGGAAGACGACCTGGACGACGCCCGAGGCGTCCCGCAGGTCCACGAACTCCACCCCGCCGTGATCGCGGCGACGCGCCACCCATCCGGCGAGGGTGACTTGCTGGTCGACGTCAGCGGCACTCAGCGTGCCGGCGAGGTGTGTCCGATACACGGGTTCAAAACTCCTCGAAGGAAACGGTTGGTCGATTGACCGGCGGAGCCGGTTCGCGGCCCGCAGGTCTCGCCCGGAGTGCCGCGCCGAGGCCCGCTTCGCGGGCCGGGGCCAATGGCATTCTCTCGGGAACCAGGTGCCGGCAGCAATCGTATAACCGCCCGTGCCGCAGCGAGTCGGCCGTGCCGTCCGCCACGGCGGACGTCACGCAGGTCACGCCGCAGCGTCTTCGAGGTGCACTGCGCGGAGCGATGCGCGGGCGCGGCCTGCTCGGCGTGTGAGCGCGCTATGGCGACTCGGCTTCATCGCGCAAGCGCGCCGCGTCGCTGGTTTCAGGGCGCAAGCGCTGCATCGCACCTACTTCGGCGCGCGAGCGCGCTACTGCGCTCCTGCTTTAACGCGCAAGCGCACTACTCAGCGTCTACTTCATCGCGCAAGCACGCTACTCAGCTTCTACTTCAGCGCGCGAGCGCACTGAAGCCGAGGAGCCTCACCACCACGTCGAGGAAGCGGCGGGCGTCGGCGACGATCGCGTCGGCCTCTTCCGGGGTGACGATGTCGGGGATGCCGGCCTGCGCGAGGACCCGCTTGCGGGCGGTGCGGGCGAAGTGCGCGGCCCACTCCTCCAGCTCCGGGGCCACGCCCCGCAGCAGCTCCCAGGTGCTCGACGGACGGCCGGGCCGCCGCCTGCCCGTGGCGTCGCCCGCCCGCACGGCGAGCACGGCCACGGCCACCCTGAGGGCGGCCAGGTGGGCTTCGGCGTAGCGCTCGCCGGGGCGGGTGCGCTCCGCCGCGTCGTCGAGATCGACGCGCGCGGTGGCGAGGAGTTGGAGCGGGGAGCGGTTGGGGAGCTGGTCCGCGGGAATGCGCAGGCGCGAGTTCTGCACGGTGCCCGCTTGCACCAGTCGGGGACCGTTCGCGCCGCGGGTTCCCACGGGTGAGCCCCCTCTGGGGACGGAAGGTCGTCCAGAGTTCATGCGAGATGTGTTCAGTCGAGAAGCTGCCATGACGTGGGCCTCCTTAACCTTGTTCGAACTTGCGTTCGAGAAACATGGAACCACATGGGTCCGACATTTCCAACCCCCATCGTCGCCCGAAATCAGCAAATGGCTACGGAGTGTCGCCCATCCGACAGCATTGTCATTGCACGGCAACAGAAAAGGGGCCGTGAACCATTGGGCTCACGACCCCTGATGTTCGCCTGAGGCACACCGGGTGTTCGAAAGAACGCGGGCGCCTGCGCTTCGCGGCCCGCGCTCGTCGGGCTACTCGGCGATCTCGTTGACCATGCGGAGGTGGCCGCGGGCCTCCTCGGCGCGGCCCAGCCGCTGGAGCGTGCGGCCGAGGAGCAGGCGGGCGTAGAAGTCCGCCGGGTTGGCCTCGACCATCTTCTCGGTGAGCTCGAGCGCCTTGTTCAGCTGCGCCGACTTGAAGTAGGCGCGCGCGGCGACGAGCATGACGTCCGGGTGGTCCGGGTGGTCGCGCAGCAGCGGCGCGAGGAACTGCAGGGCCCCGAGCGGGTCCTTGAGGGCGAGCATCTCCTCGGCGTCGCGCAGACGCCGAGTCTCCTCGGGGATCTGGCGCGGCCTCGAGTCGGAGTCGATGAAGGCGGCGATCTGGTCGTCGGTGATGTTCTCGTAGCGCATTTCGTGGACAACGCAAGTCCGGCTCGGATCATTCCCGGCCCCAACAAGCGCCGCATTTCCGGCGCCGACCTGCAAAACGGGCATCACAGGGCCTCCGATATCAAGGGTGACACCGGGGTACGACACCGGCGCGGCCGGAACCTCCGGTGCGCGCTATACCCGGCCGCGGCGGCTACGCCACCTCGCCATCGCGCGGACGACACTCCCCGCGCTTTGCCCGCGCCGGACGCGGAGAGCGCGCCTCAGTCGTGCCGCAGTGCCGTCGAGACCACGATGACCAGTTGGAGCAGTCCCAGTGCCGCCAGCAGCATCCAGGCCGTCACCGCGATCGTGATCGCGCCGCCGATCCACTGCTCGTACTGCCCGCCGCCCGCGACGGCGATCACGCCCGCCGCGCCGAAGCCGATGGCGACCACGAGTTCGCGGACCGACCGCTCCCCCATCGTCGTCATGCCGAGGTCGCGCAGGCCCACCTGCCGCGACCGGTTGCGGGTGAGCACGTACATCCAGCACAGCGCGCCCGTGACCGTGACGGCCCAGCCGGGCGCGCCGAGGAGCCACAGCGCGATGAGCCATGCCCCCTCCGAGAGGCGCGCAGCGAGCGGTTCGAACACCAGTACGCGCCTGGAGAGGCTCGTCGAGCGGGCCGCCAGGAGCGCGTAGGAGGAGTCGGCCAGCGCGGTGATCGCGATGAGCGGCAGGGAGACCAGGATGACCGGTCCGCCGAGGAGGATGCAGAAGGGGATGAGGAGGCTGGCGACGAGGCCGACGCCGACCACGGCGCCGGGCTGGAACCGGGTGGAGAGGATGACCCTGCCCACAAGGGAGTCGGCGGGCACACGCGTACGCATGGGTGTTGTTGTAGCAGACGGCACCAACCGCGCATTCGCAGCATCGAACATAGAAGAGGACTCTACGTGTTCGTTCGGTGACCGCAATCCCTTGATCGGGTAGCCGACACTCGCCCCACCGCTACGGGCGGAGGTTCTGCCAGACGCGACGGGTGGAGCGGGAGTGGTTCAAGGTGGTGAAGTGCAGTCCGGGGGCGCCTTCGGCGAGGAGCCGGGAGCCCATGTCGGTGGCGACTTCGACGCCGATGTCGCGGATGGCGTCCCGGTCGTCCTCGACCGCGCGCAGGCGCGCGGCGAGCGCTTCGGGGAAGACCATGCCGGTGAGGACCGCGAACCGCTCGATCTGCCTGATGTTGGTGACGGGCATGATGCCCGGCACGATCGGGATGTCGCAGCCGGCGGCGGCGACGGCGTCGCGCAGGCGCAGGTAGTCGTCGACGTCGTAGAAGATCTGGGTGATCGCGAAGTCGGCGCCGGCGCGGCACTTCTCGACGAAGTGGCGCACGCCGGTGTCCCAGTCGGCGTCGCGAGGGTGGCCTTCGGGGAAGGCGGCGACGCCCACGCTGAAGTCGCCGGACTCCTTGATGAGTTCGACGAGTTCGCGGGCGTGGAGGACGCCGTCGGGGTGCTTGACCCAGTCGGCACGCGGGTCGCCCGGCGGGTCGCCGCGCACGGCGAGGATGTTGCGCACGCCGACGTTGGCGAAGTGGCCGATGAGGTTGCGCAGCTCGGCGATGGAGTGGTTCACGGCCGTGCAGTGGGCCATGGTGAGCAGGGTGGTCTCGGAGTTGATCCGCTCGGTGGTCTCGACGGTCTTCTGCCGGGTCGAGCCGCCCGCGCCGTAGGTGACGGAGACGTAGTCGGCGTTCTGGCCTTCGAGGGCGCGGATGGTGCGCCACAGGACGGTGTCGGCGGCCTCGTCGCGGGGCGGGAACATCTCGAACGAGAACTTCGGGAGCCCTGAGCGCAGCAGATCGCCGATCTTGGCGGTCTTCTGCGGCATCACGCTGGGCACTCCGAGAGTCATGCCTGCAAATGTAACGGCATGGGCACACGTGTGCTGACCTGCACTGGCGACCACCCAATAGTTGGGATGGAACGGTGTGAGCCTAGGGTTCGATCCGTGGAGCTCAACGACCGCATCGACGCCGCCCTGACCGTCTTCCTGGACCGGCAGGCCGCCGTGATCTGCGGGATCGATCCAAGTCTCTCGGCGTATGCGGACGCGGTGCGCGACTTCGTGCTGCGCGGCGGCAAGCGCCTGCGGCCGGCGTTCGCGTACTGGGGCGCGCGGGGCGCGGGGCTCGAGGACTCGGATGAGCTGGTGGCGTGCGTGGCCTCGCTGGAACTGCTGCAGGCGTCGGCGCTGATGCACGACGACCTCATCGACGGCTCGGACACGCGGCGCGGGATGCCTTCGATCCACCGGCGGTTCGCGGCGCTGCACGAGAGCGAGGGCTGGTCGGGCCGGCCCGGCGGGTTCGGGGCGGCGGCGGCGATCCTGCTCGGGGACCTGTGCCTGGCGTGGTCGGACGAGCTGTTCTGCTCGGCGGGGATGCCGTTCGCCCTGGTGGCCGCCGCGCGGCACGACTTCGACCTGATGCGCACCGAGGTGAGCGCGGGGCAGTACCTCGACGTCCTGTCGGAGGTGCGCCGGGACGTCTCGGAGTCGACGGCGGCGAAGGTGGCGCGGTACAAGTCCGCGAAGTACACGATCGAGCGGCCGATGCTGATCGGGGCGTCGCTGGCGGGGGCGCCGGAGCGGGTCCGGGAGCACTACTCGGCGATCGGGCTGCCGCTGGGCGAGGCGTTCCAGCTGCGCGACGACGTGCTCGGGGTGTTCGGCGACCCGGCGCAGACGGGCAAGCCGGCCGGTGACGACCTGCGGGAGGGCAAGCACACGTTCCTCATCGCGCGGGCCTCGGCGGCTGCCGATGCGGCGCAGCGGGCGGCGTTGGACGCGGGGCTCGGCGACCCGGAGCTCGACGAGGCCGGAGTGCAGCGGCTGCGGGCGGTCCTGATGGACACCGGGGCACTGGCCGACACGGAGGAGCGCATCGCGTCGCTCGCGGCGGAAGCCGAAGCGGCACTGGAGGACTCGCGTGCCGATGTCGACCCGGCCGCGTTGCAGGTCTTCGCCGGACTGCTGGTCAAGGCCGTGAAGCGGGACTTCTAAGAATTCTCCACATTGGAATTAGGGCGTTCGGCTCGCATCGGTTCACCCGAATGGGCCGATTGACACCCGCACGGGTGACCCAACGGTTACCACCCGTCGCCTCGCTCGTTGATACGAGTGAAGGACATGAAACGGACGGTGGGACACAGTGGGACTCTTCGGCGCCATCGGGCGCGAGACCAGGGGCGCAATCCGTTCCCTCGGTTACGATCTGCGCCAGTCGCGGCGCTTCCGGCGGGCCGGTGCGATCGCGGTGGTGGCGGTCGCGGGCGGCATGATCGCGACCGGGGCGCTGCTCCGCGAGCCGGTGCCGGGCCTCCAGGGCCTGGCCGACGAGGGCTCGGACATCACCGAGGGCTGGTTCGGCCTGGGTGCGGACACGACCGGTCAGGACGCGGAGGCCTCCGAGGAGGAGGCGTCGCAGTCGCCTACGGCCGCAGGCGAAGCCGGCGATCGGGAAGCGTCGGACCCCACGTCGTCGAGTGAGGCGCGGAGCAGGAGCACGGGCGAGGCGCCCGGGCTGGTGCCGGTCGGCGGCGAGACCTCGGACCCGGTCGAGGAGGGCAGCGAGACGGCGACGCCCACGCAGGAGCCGACGGAGGAACCGACCGAGGAGCCGACCACGGACGCGCCGACCGAGACGCCCACCGAGGAGCCCACCACGGACGCGCCGACGACGGAGGAGCCGACGCCGAGCGCTTCGGTGCCGACGACCGACATGCCGACGTCGTCCCCGACCGCGGACCCGGGCGCCGAGCCGACCACCGAGTCGAGCGCCGATCTGGCCCCGCGCGGCTCCGTCGCGCCGATCCCCCGCAAGAGCCGTATCGGCTGAGGCGCCGCCGGCGAACGCCGCCCAGCGCACGGTCGGGCGCGACCGTGTCGAGGATCATGGCTGCGATTGGCAAGGTATCTCCTTGCGGCCCTTGGGTTTGAGGCGCTCCGCTGGACGGCTGCGGCTGCGGCTACGCTTTCGCTTCGGCGAGCTCAGCCCTGATCGCGGCGATGTTGCGCTTCACGGCGGCCACGTCGGGCCCGTCCTCGACCGCCTCACCGCGCCGCTGGTCGCGGGCGACGAGCGTCGCCAGGTTCACCAGCTCCCGATGCAGCTGCCCCATGAGGTGCGAGGCCTCCTTGCCCCACTGCCGGTGCGCGTGCTTCCGGGCCTTGCGCCTGCTGCGCAGCGACCGCATCTCGGTGAGGTCGTCGGCCGTGATGATCCCTTCGTCCTGATCGGACATCGTGGTCACGAACCAGTGCCATTCCGCGCGGGCCGCGAAATGGTAGAGCACGAAGAACAGTCCGAGGATGATCAGGCCCTTGCCGTAGCTCAGCGGGATCCCCAGCGCCGGCGGCATGCTCGAGGGCAGCGGCATGTTCCACAGGCCGTGCATCCCCAGGGCCAGCGCGTACAGGCCGACGGCGACGCCGAGGCGGGTGCTGAGGCGGCGCCGGGTCTGGGTCACGAAGAACGCGATGCCGAGCCCGGCCGCGCCGGTGTACAGCGGGTGGGACCAGGGCCCGGCGACCAGGACCCGCGTGAACGTGACCGTGAGCGCCCCGGTGAGGTCGGAGTTCGGGTTCATGACCGCGTACTTGATGGCGTACGTGAGGTTCTCCACGACCTGGAAGCCCAGGCCCACGAGCGCGCCGTAGATGAGGCCGTCGATGGAGCGGTCGAAGTGCTCGCGCACGATGAGGACGAGCATGACCACGCCCATGGCCTTGAGCCACTCCTCGTTGAGGGGGCCGACGATGGGCGGGCCCCAGGTGCGGGCCCACTGGGCGTCGGTGAACTCGGCGAGGACGACGAGCGCGGCGTCGTTGGCGAACATGGCGAACGCGACGGCCGCCAGGCCGCCCCAGCACATGGCGGCGGCCCGCACGGTGGGCGGTTCGCGCTCGAAGAGGTCGAGGCGGGCGAGGATGTCGAGGAAGAAGAACGCGAGCACGGCGTTCACGCCGATGGAGGCCCACAGGGCGGTCGCGATGTCGCCGTAGGCGGGCGAGAGGACGCGGCCGAGTTCGAGCAGGCCGTAGACGAGGCAGGCGACGAAGAGCCAGTAGGCGGGGCGCCTGATGCGGACGAACGCGCCCTGGCTCTCGACGACGACGCGTTCGGTCCGGACGTTCACTCGCCCTCCAGCCGGAACGCGTCGATGAACGGGTCGGGGTCGACGGTGGCGCTGCCGGGGTCGTCGCCGGGGGCGATGAGGATGAGGATCGCGGCCGCGCCGCCGTCCTTGCCGACGACGGTGATCGACCCGGCGGTGTCGAGGCCGACGATGTCGGCGCGGTAGCCCGAGAGGCCCGATGCGGCGTTCGTGTAGGGCTGCTCGTTGTTGTAGGCGTAGCCGCGTTCGGCGGTGATCGGGTCGGCGCGGCGCACCAGGAGCTTCTCGAGGCTCTCGACGTGGGTGTCGACCTCGACGGCGGCGGTCAGGGCGCCGTGGCGGAAGTTCTGGCGCTGGTCGGCCATGTGGATGCCCGGGGAGGTCCAGCCCTCGCCGGGGAGCTTGAACTCGAGGCTGGCTCCGGAGACGGGGTAGGACTGGAGGTAGAGGGTCTCGCCGGACTCGATCTCCAGCACGGAGTCGCCGAGGGCGCGTTCGATGCCGATCCAGAACGCCAGCGGCAGTGCGATGGCCAGTGCCGCGACCACGGCCTGCCACAGGCGGCCGCGTTCGACCCCGAACCGGTTCAAGTGGATGGTGACGTCGCCCAAAGTCCCCTCCCCGAGCCTTGACACGCGTGGATATCAAGGTACGGGAAGGGGACCGGGATTGGTCCCGGATTCCAGCGACCGGCAGGTGAGCGCCCCTGCCGCGGAAGGAAGGGCCCGGCTAGGCGACCTTGGTGGTCCAGCCGTGGGTGTCCTCGACGCGGCCGTGCTGGAGGTCGAGGATGGTCTGGCGCAGCTGCATGGTGAACTTGCCGGCCTCGCCGCCGTTGACCTTGAACTCGCCGCTGCGGCCCTTGACGGTGCCGACCGGGGTGATCACGGCGGCGGTGCCGCACGCGAAGGCCTCGGAGAGGGCGCCGTTCTCGGCGTCGTCGCGCCAGCGCGCGAGCGAGTAGTCCGTCTCGCGGACCTCCCAGCCGGCCTCGGTGGCGAGCGTGAAGATCGCGTCGCGGGTGATGCCGGGGAGGATCGTGCCGAGCTTCGGAGTGTACAGGACCCGCTCGTTCTCGTAGGCGAAGAACAGGTTCATGCCGCCGAGCTCGTCCACGTTCTCGTACTTGACGGCGTCGAGGAAGACCACCTGGTCGCAGCCGTGCTCGATGGCCTCGGCCTGCGGCAGGAGGCTCGCGGCGTAGTTGCCGCCGCACTTGGCCGCGCCGGTGCCGCCGGGTCCGGCCCGGTTGAACTCCTCGGAGACCCACAGGTTGAGCGGCTTGGGGCCGTTCTTGAAGTAGGCGGCCGCCGGGGAGGCGATGACCAGGTACGTGAACTCCTTGGCCGGGCGCACGCCGAGGAACGCCTCGGACGCGAACATGTACGGGCGCAGGTAGAGGCTGGCCTCCTCCTGGCTCGGCACCCAGTCGCCGTCGACGGCGAGGAGCTCGCGGATCGAGGCGAGGAACCACTCCTCGGGCAGGTGCGGCATGGCCATGCGCTGCGCCGAGAGGTTGAGGCGGCGGGCGTTGGCCTCGGCGCGGAACAGGCCGATGCCGCCGTCGGGGTACCGGTAGGCCTTCAGGCCCTCGAAGATCTCCTGGGCGTAGTGCAGGACCGCCGCGGCCGGGGAGAGCGTGAGCGGGCCGTAGGGCTTGACGGTGGCGCTGTGCCAGCCGCGTCCCTCGGTCCAGGTCATCTGGAACATGTGGTCGGTGAACACGGTGCCGAACACGGGGTCGGCGACGAGCGCTTTGCGCTCGGCGGCCGGGGTCGGGTTCGGGTGCGGCTCGTGCCGCAGGTCGGGAAGACCGTCGCTGGTCATTGATCTGTCCTTCAGTGCAAGTGGCTCGGGTGTGGTGCTGTATTTGGTCCTGATGCCTAACTTACCGCTCGTTCAGGTGGTCGGGCGGCGCGCGGCCCGGTCGGTCTCCGACACGGAAAAACGCCCGGCGAGTCGCTCTTGTCAGAGCGCTGGCCCGCCGGGCGTCGAAGCTGCTTGGGTGCTAGCTGAGCTGTCCGGCGACGTCGGCGGCTACTCGGTCGCCTACCTCGCCGGTGCGGATCTTGGTGCCGGCGTCGCGTCCGGCCAGTTCGCGCTCGACCGCGGCGTTCACCGCGGCGGCGGCGTCGGGGCGGCTCAGGTGCTCGAGCAGGAGCGCGGTGGAGGAGATCGCGGCGACCGGGTCGGCGATGCCCTGACCGGCGATGTCGGGCGCGGAGCCGTGCACGGGCTCGAACGTCGACGGGTGCGTGTGGTCGGGGTTGATCGAGCCGGTGGCGGCCAGGCCGATGCCGCCGGTCACCGCGGCCGCGATGTCGGTGAGGATGTCGCCGAACAGGTTGTCGGTGACGATCACGTCGAACGTGTGGGGCCGGTTCACCAGGAACATGGCGGCGGCGTCCACATGCTGGTACTCGGTGGTGATGTCCGGGTACTCGGCCGCGACCTCGTCGAAGGTGCGCTTCCAGAGGCCGCCGGCGTGCACGAGCACGTTGGTCTTGTGGACCAGCGTGAGGTGGCCGCGGCGGCGCTTGGCGCGCTCGAAGGCGTCGCGGATGACCCGCTCGGTGCCGTAGCGCGTGTTCAGGGACTCCTCGGTGGCGATCTCCGCCGCCGATCCGGTGTGGAGGTTGCCGCCGGCGCCGGTGTACAGCCCCTCGGTGCCCTCGCGGACGACCACGAAGTCGATGTCGCCGGGCTTGACGTCGGCCAGCGGCGTGGGCGCGCCCGGGTACAGGCGGCTGGGCCGCAGGTTCACGTACTGGTCGAACTCGAAGCGCAGCTTCAGGAGCAGCCCGCGCTCGAGGACGCCCGGCGGGACCGACGGGTCGCCGATGGCGCCCAGCAGGATCGCGTCGTGCTCGTCCAGTTCGGACAGGACGCTCTCGGGGAGGACCTCACCGGTGCGGTTGTACAGGCGGGCCCCCAGGTCGTACTCGGTCGACTCGTAGCCGGGAAGGGCCACGGCGAGCACCTTCTGCGCCTCGGCGATGACCTCTTGCCCGATCCCGTCGCCCGGGATGACCGCGATCCTGCTCATGCTGCCTCTCTGGTTTCGTCCTCAGTCGCTGACGCGAACTGGTGCCCCGCTTCCGGTCTGGGACCGGCCGGTTCCCCATCGGTCAGTACTTCCCGGGGAAACGCGGAATGCGGGCGAGTGCGTTCACCTTAACGCACCCGTCCCGCATTCCGACGAACGACTCTCAGCAGGTGGAACCGGTCCGGTGGACGCCGCGAAAGCGACGCACCGGACAGGCGCTAGTCCTGCAGGGTCACCGACTTGACGCCGCTCGCGCCGACCGACTCCTTGATGCGGCCGAGCAGCTCGGCCGGCACCGGGGCGTCGAGGGCCATCGCCATGACGGCCTCGCCGCCGGCGGCCTTGCGGGCCACCTGCATCGCGGCGATGTTGATGCCCAGGTCGCCGAGCGCGCCGCCGATGAGGCCGACGACGCCGGGACGGTCGGTGTAGCGCAGGAACAGCAGCGAGCCGTCCAGGTCGATGTCGAGCTCGAAGCCGTCGATCTCGGTCAGGCGCAGGCCGCCGTGCGGGCCGGGGCTGATCGTGCCCGAGACCGTGAGGCTCCGGCCGTCGACGAGCGCACCGCGCAGCGTCAGCAGCGTCTGGTACTCCGGCGACTCCTTCGAGGCGAACAGGCCGACCTCGACGCCGCGCTGGTCCGCCACGAGGGGCGCGTTCACGTAGGTGACGGAGTCGGCCACGTCCACGAACAGGCCCTTGGTGGCCGCGAGCTGGAGGACGGTGACGTCGTGGTCGACGACGTCACCGCGGACCTCGACGGTGAGCGACTGGACCGGGGCGCCGGTGAGCGCGTTGAACGTGCGGCCCAGGCGCTCGGCGAGCGGCAGGAGCGGGCGCACGTCCTCGTGGACGACACCCCCGGCCTGCACGTTCGCGGCGTCCGGTACGAACTCGCCGGAGAGGGCGAGGCGCACGCTCTTGGCGACGGCGAGGCCGGCGTTGTCCTGCGCCTCGCGCGTGGACGCGCCCAGGTGCGGGGCGGCGACCACGTTGTCGAGCGCGAACAGCGGCGAGTCGGTGCACGGCTCCTTGACGAACACGTCGAGGCCGGCGGCGGCCACGCGGCCGTCCTGCAGCGCGGCGGCGAGCGCCTCTTCGTCGATGAGGCCGCCGCGCGCGGCGTTGACGATCCGCACGCCCGGCTTGACCTTGTTGAACGCGTCCTCGCCGAGGATGCCCACGGTCTCGGGCGTCTTCGGCAGGTGGATCGTGATGAAGTCCGCGGCGGCCAGCAGCGTGTCGAGGTCGACGAGCTTCACGCCGAGCTTCGCGGCGATCGCGGGCTGGGCGTACGGGTCGTAGGCGACCACGTCCATGTCGAAGGCCTGCATGCGGGTGGTGACGAGCTGCCCGATCTTGCCGAAGCCGATGACGCCGAGGGTCTTGCCCTGGATCTCGACACCGGTGAACTTCTTGCGGTCCCAGCGCCCGGCGCGCAGCGAGGCGTCGGCGCGGGCGATGTGGCGGGCGCTGGCGAGCAGCAGCGTGATGGCCTGCTCGGCGGCGGAGACGATGTTGGAGGTCGGCGCGTTGACGACCATGACACCGCGCTCGGTGGCGGCGGGCAGGTCGACGTTGTCGAGCCCGACGCCGGCGCGCGCGATGACCTTGAGCTTCGGCGCGTGCTCGAGCGCCGCGGCGTTGATAGTGGTGGCGGAGCGGACGATCACGGCATCGGCCTCGACCAGTGCGGCGTGGAGGGACTCCACGTTCGTACCGTCGATCTCCCGGACGTCGAAGTCTCCGGAGAGCACTTCGACCGCGGCGGGAGCGAGCTGGTCGGCAATGACCACGACAGGTTTCGGTTCGGTCATGGATACCTCGCAAAGGTGGAGAGACGGAGGACCGGGCGCGGCGCTGCGTCGTCGCGGCCAATGGTATGTCCAACGCGTTAACGGCTCCTTACCGACCTGCCGCATTCCGAATCCTGGAACACCTCTCGCATGTCAGGCCCCACAGGTCACGGCCGAGGCGGCGCGCACCTCACGAGTCGCGTTCCGCTTCGTGAGACCCGGACGGGCGGGCGCCCGCCCACCGCTCCTCCGCGATCCGGGGAGCGCGGTCACTCGAAGTGGGCGTCCTCGTCCAGGAGCTCGGCCGCGTCGCTCTCGGCTTCGGCGAGCACCTGCTTGACGACCGGGATGGCCACGCCGGAGCCGTAGCCCTTGCGCGCGAGCATCCCCACGAGCTTGCGGAGCACGGCGTCGTCGGTCTGGCCCGCCAGGGACCGGTAGCGGCGCCTCGCCAGCTCCAGCGCGGCCTCGCGCTCGTCGTCGTCGCTCACCTGCTCCACGGCGGCGTCCACGAAATCGGGGTCGACGCCCTTGCGGCGCAGCTCCCCCGCGAGGCTCCGCTTCGAGAGGCCGCGGCTGCGGTGGCGGGACTCGACCCAGGCGCGGGCGAACACCGCGTCGTCGATGAGGCCGACCTCGGCGTAGCGCTCCAGGATGTCGGTGACGATCGACTCCTCGAAACCCTTGCGCCGCATCGAGTCACCGAGTTCGGAGCGCGTGCGGGGCCGGCCCGACAGCAGTTGGAGACAGTACTGCCGGGCCGCCTCGGGGTCGTCCGGCTTAGAAGTCGACCGGGGGTTCTTCAATCTCGACCTCGCTCGGGGCGTCGGCCGCGGCGGCGTCGACGCCGAGCTTCTCCTTGATCTTCTTCTCGATCTCCAGGGCCAGGTCCGGGTTCTCCTTGAGGTTGGTCCGGGACTTCTCCTTGCCCTGGCCGAGCTGGTCGCCCTCGTACGTGTACCAGGCGCCCGACTTCTTCACGATGCCGTGCTCGACGCCCATGTCGATGATCGAGCCCTCCTTGGACACGCCGTGCCCGTAGAGGATGTCGAACTCGGCCTGGCGGAACGGCGAGCCGACCTTGTTCTTGACGACCTTGACGCGGGTGCGGTTGCCGACGGCCTCGCCGCCGTCCTTGAGCGTCTCGATCCGGCGGATGTCCAGGCGCACGGAGGCGTAGAACTTGAGCGCTTTACCACCGGCGGTGGTCTCCGGCGAGCCGAACATGACGCCGATCTTCTCGCGCAGCTGGTTGATGAAGATCATCGTGGTGCCCGTGTTGTTCAGGCCGCCGGTGATCTTGCGCAGGGCCTGGCTCATGAGCCGGGCCTGGAGGCCCACGTGCGAGTCGCCCATCTCGCCCTCGATCTCGGCGCGCGGCACGAGCGCGGCCACCGAGTCGATGACGATGAGGTCGACCGCGCCGGAGCGGACCAGCATGTCCGCGATCTCCAGGGCCTGCTCGCCGTTGTCCGGCTGGCTGACCAGGAGGTCGTCGACGTTGACGCCGAGCTTCTCGGCGTAGATCGGGTCGAGCGCGTGCTCGGCGTCGATCATCGCCGCGACACCGCCTTCGGCCTGCACGTTCGCCATGGCGTGCAAGGCGATCGTGGTCTTACCGCTGGACTCGGGGCCGTAGATCTCGATGATGCGGCCCTGCGGCAGGCCGCCGACGCCGAGCGCCACGTCGAGCGCGATCGAGCCGGTCGAGATGGTCTTGATGTTCTGCTTGGGCTTCTCGCCCAGCCGCATGACCGAGCCCTTGCCGAACTGCTTGTCAATCTGGGCCAAGGCGAGATCGAGCGCCTTGGACTTGTCCTGAGCGGAGTTCATCCCGCCTCCCCTGGTTCCTGTCTGCTTAGCCATGGTGAACACGGTAGTCGCACCCACCGACAACCTAGGTCAACGGCTTGTTCGAACAGGGCACATCTGACAGAGATGAGGAGACCGCTGATCCCGGGGGCGGTGCGCCCGGGGCCGTCAGCCCACCGTCCGTCAACGGACGAGGCGGGAGGGAATCCGCTCGGGCCAGGCGCGGCAGACGGCCATCCACACGGCCTTGGCGTTCTCGCCCTCGGCGAGCGCCTGGTCGATCGTGCGGCCGCCGAGCTGTCCGAGGGAGTGGTCGGCGGCGACCGACCGGGCGTACGCGGCCCCGAAGGTCTCGTTCATCCGATCCCAGAAATCGCTCAGCTTCATGCGCCGCTCCCCCGCTTCCCGCACCTTCCGGTGCGCCGTACCCGCCGTTCCACAGGGACAACGGTAGGCGACTCCGTGGGTAGGGGCCGACCACGGGTGGCAAGATTGCCGGGTGCCTCGCGTCAGCCAAGAACACCTCGACTCCCGCCGTCAGCAGATCCTCGACGGCGCCCGCTCGTGCTTCGCCAAATACGGATACGAAGGGGCGACGGTGCGGCGGCTGGAGGAGGCGACGGGGCTCTCCCGCGGGGCGATCTTCCACCACTTCCGGGACAAGGACGCGCTGTTCCTGGCCGTGGCCTCCGTCGACGCGGCGGAGATGGCGGCGACGGTGGCCGAGCGGGGCCTGGTGGGCGTGATGCAGGACCTGACGACGGGCGCGGACAAGCCCGAGACCGCCGGCTGGCTCGGCACGCAGCTGGAGGTCGCGCGGCGGCTGCGCACGGACCCCGAGTTCGCCGAGGCGTGGGGGCGGCGGCGCGAGGCGATCGCCGAGGCGAGCCGGGAGCGGCTCGAGCACCAGCGCGAGATCGGGGTGCTGCGCACGGACGTCGACATCGAGGTCCTGGCCGGGTTCCTGCACCTGATGTACGACGGCCTGGTGCGCTACCTCGCGACCGGACGGGACGACCTCGACATCACCCGCATTCTCAGACTCGTCGAAGAGGCCGTGCGCCGCCACTGATCGGTCCTGCATCGACGGTGCCGGGGGTGCATTGTGCCCGCCTTCCCGGCGTTTGTCACTACTGCGCGGCGACGCAAAACGCGCACAGTATTCCTCGACGGCAGACATTTACATCCATCATTACATTTTGCTAAACTTCTCCCTTAGTTGAAAACTCAACCAATGTCGCTTCCGGACCGCGCCGCGCGGTCGGACGACCGCACCGCAGCGCCTCTCTCCGGCCGGTCGCGACTCCCACCCCTATTGGAGGACATACATGATCACCCGACTCCAACCGATCGGGCTCCTCATCGGACGCGTCGTCCTCGGCGTCGTCTTCATTGCACACGGCTGGCAGAAGTTCAACGAGAACGGCATGGAAGCGACCGCGCAGGGCTTCGAGGGCTTGGGCATCCCGGCACCCACACTCTCGGCCTACTTCACCGTGGGGGCCGAGATCATCGGCGGCGCGCTGCTTATTGTGGGAGCGCTCCTACCGCTGGCGGGGCTCTGGCTCGCCAGCGTCATGCTCGGCGCGATGTACTTCGTGCACCCGCTCGACGGCGCGTTCTTCTCCCAGGAGGGCGGCTACGAGTACGTGCTCCTGCTGACCGCGCTCTCCATCGCCATCGGCTTCTCCGGCGGCGGCGCGCTCGCGGTCGACTCGCTGTGGCTCAACAAGATCGGCGAGAAGAAAGAGGAGGACGAGCCGGTCCGCGCCGAGAGCATGGCCTGACCTCGCCCCACCTGACCCCGGAGCCTCCGAGCGGTGCCCGCTCGGAGGCTCCGGGCGCTCAGGAGCGCGAAGGGCTCAGCACGCCGCCAGTCCCCCGACGGAGTTCAGGTCCGCCGGGTCGATCACGAGCCACACGAACGGAATGTAACCGCGGCCTTCGGAGAGCTCCACCTCGATCATGAGGTCCGACGCGTCCTTGCCGGGGTGGTAGTCCCAGAAGCCCTCCCCGGCCTCCTCGCCCCTCGGGTCGATGACCTCGGCGGCCGTGTAGCAGGCGAGTTCGAACTGCTCGCCGACGTCGGCGTAGTCGACGGCCGCCGAACTCTCAGGGGTGCCGCGGATGCCCGGACTGCCGCCCTGGTTCCGGCAGTACGTGCGCGACTGCGGGCAGTCCCACTGCACGGTCCCCGTGACGACCGCCGTGTCGGCGACCCCCGTGACCGGTTCGCTGCCCTCCTGCGGACTGTGGATGGAGTAGAAGTAGGTGTCCGAGGCGTTGAGGCCCTCCAGGGTGAACTCGGCGCACGACAGGTCCTCCACCGAGCCTTGGGAGCTGGAGCCGGTGAAGTCGACGCGGCAGCCCGTCGAGTCCGGGTCGGCGTCGGTGGTGATGGTCAGCGTGGCGACCCCGGAGACGACTTCGGTGACCTCGCCCGGCCAGGCGGGGAGGGCCGTATCGCTCTGCGCGGCATCGGATTCGGGCTCGATGCGCGTGCCCTCGCCGCTGGCGCCGGTCGGGTCCTCCCCGCCGGTCCCGTCGCCGTCGCGGCTCATCAGCTCGGCGAGGACCGCTCCGGTGAGGACGGCGACGAGCAGCGCGATGACGAACACGGTGAACGGCCGCGGGGAGCGCCGATCCGGTTGCGGCGCAGGAGGCTGCGGCACGAACCCGCTCAGCGGCGCGGTCGGCGGGCCCTGCACCGCAGCCGGGTCCGAGGCGGGCGTCAGGACGCTCGGCGCGACCGGGACCTGCGGGACGGGAGTGTAAGGGGCCGCCGGGGTGACCGGCGGCAGCGGAGCCGCGGGCGTCGGCGTCGGCGCAGCGTGGATCGCCACGGCGCCTTCGCTGACGACCAGCTCGGGCTGCTCGATGAGGGTCGGAGCGATACCCAGCTCCTGATGGATCATGGTGGCGGCCAAAGGCATCCGGCTCGCGCCGCCGACCATGAAGAGCCCTGCGAGCTGCTCGGGTTCGAGTCCGGCCTCACGGATCACGGCCCGCGTGATCGCCACGGCCTGGGTGAGCAGCGGGCGGGCGAGGAGTTCGAGTTCGGCGCGGGTGAGCATTTCGTCGACCGCGAATCCGGGCACCGCGATCTCCGTGCTGGTGCGCCGCGACAGGCGCTCCTTCGCTTCGCGCACTTCGTCGTAGAGCGCGAAGCGCTGGCGGCGGCGCTCCGGTCCGGCGTCGGGGTCGAGGAGGCCGGCCCACTGCTCGGCGCGCTCCTCGGACCCGGCGAAGCGGCCGCCGAGGTATTCCACGAGGGCCTGGTCGAAGTAGTGCCCGCCGATGCGGTCCGAGCCGTCCACGGCGAGCACGTCGTAGCCGGTGCCGGTGCGCGCCACGGCGCTCGCGTCGAAGGTGCCCGCGCCGAGGTCGAAGACGACGAGGGTCTGACCGGGCGCGAGTTCGCGGCCGAGGACGTCGGCGAAGTAGCGGGCGGCGGCGACGGGCTCGGGCAGCAGGACCGGTGACACGGCACCGGCGCCGGCGGCGGCGTCGCCGATGACGTGGCGGCGGGCCGGGCCCCAGCCGGCGGGGACGGTCACGGTGACCGAGCGCGGCACGCCGGCGACGGTGCCGCAGTCCGCGATCACTCGGCGCAGGACCGCCGCGACCGCTTCGCGGACGGGGATCTCCTTGTCGCCCAGGAGGATCGTGGGGACGTCGAGGCGCAGCTTCGGGTTGCGCTCGTAGCGTTCGGGATGGCGGCGGCCCTCGCGGGCGGCGTCGCGCCCCACCGAGATTGATGCCTCGTTGTCGAGATATATCCCTGAAGGCAGCAAGGGCGTGCCCTCGAAGAGCAGCTGGTGGCGGCGACCGTCGTCGCGCAGCACCGTCGCGACCGTGTGGTGCGTGCCGAAATCGATGCCGAGCGCGGCAGCCGTGCGAGGGGCGGAGTCCATGCCGAGCTTTCTGGGGAGGCGGATCGGGACCGCACCAGCGTACTCGGGCCGCCCGACGAGCGCATCGGTCGTCTTCGGCGGCAAGGAGACCGGTGCGGCGGCCACGCGCCCCGGACCATGCCCGGCCCCCCGAACGGTCATGGAGGTCGCCACTCCCGTGCGTGGCCTGAGAGCGGACGGCGGGCGTCCACGTCCACCCGCCGCTGCGATCCCCCTGGACGCTCACCGCCTCGCAGTGCGCCGGCACCAGACCACGCGCACGGCGACGAGGCAGCGAGCGTTCGGGGCGGGCCTTCAAGAAAACGCGAAGCGGCCCTGAGGAAACGAATTTCCTCAGGGCCGCTCGCTCAGTCAGATCGCCGTGATGCGGTGCTGCTTACCAGCGGTCGCGACGCTCACGGTCGCCGCGGAAGCCGCCGCCTTCACGGCTGCCACGGTCGTCGCCGCGGAAACCGCTGCGGGTGCCGCGATCGTCGCTGCGGAAGCCGCCGCCACCGCGGTTGTCGCGGTCGCCGTAGCTGCGACGCTCGCCGCCGCCGGAGTAGCCGCCGCTGCGGTTGTCGCCGCCGCGGTAGCCGCCGCCGTCACGGTTGCCCTGGTAGCCGCCGCTGCTGCGGTTGCCCTGGTAGCCGCCTTCGCGGTTGCCCTGGTAACCGCCGCCGGAACCGCCCTCGCGGTTGCCGCGGTAGCCGCCTTCGCGGTTGCCCTGGTAACCGCCGCCGGAACCGCCTTCACGGTTCCCGCGGTAGCCGCCGCCGTCACGGTTGCCCTGGTAGCCCCCGCCGGAACCGCCCTCGCGGTTGCCGCGGTAGCCGCCGCCGGAGCCGCCTTCACGGTTGCCCCGGTAGCCCCCGCCACCGCTGCCGCCGCGGTTGCCCTGGTAGCCGCCGCTGCGACGCTCGCCGCCACCGCGGTCGTCACGCTCGCGGCGCGGGCCGCGGTCGTCGCGCTCGCGGCGCTTCGGCGGGTCGAGGATCTCGCGCTCGGCCTGCTCGCGCAGACGGGCCGCCTGGGCGCGCAGGCCCTCGGCGTCCTCCTTCAGGCGCTGGATCTGCTGCTCCAGGCGCGCGGCCTCGGCATCGTTCTGCGAGGCCTGGTGGTCCGCCGCCACCGCCCGGAGGTCGGTGAAGTTGCGGGCGCCCATGAGCGCGGCCAGCTCGGTGTCGAAGTTGTCGCCCACGTGGTGGCGCTGGGCCTCCACGCCCGCACGCTCGATCAGGCTGAACATGCTGCGGTTCTGGTGCGGCAGCACCAGGGTCGCGACGTGCCCGGACTGGCCGGCGCGGGCGGTGCGCCCGGCGCGGTGCAGGTAGTCCTTGTGGGTCTTCGGCGGGTCGACGTGGAGGACCATGTCGACACCGTCCACGTGGATGCCGCGGGCCGCGACGTCGGTGCAGACGAGGGCGTCGAGGCGCCCGTTCTTGAAGCGGTCCAGGACCTTGGAGCGGTCGACCTGCGACATGCCGCCGTGCAGGCCCTCGGCCTTGACGCCCTGCTCGCGCAGTTCCTCGGCGATCCGGTCGACGGCGAGCTGCGTGCGGACGAACACCATCGTCAGGCCCGGGCGGGCGGCGACGGCGGCCGTCATCGTGGCCTTGTCGCGCGGGCCGATGAGCAGCAGGTGGTGGGTCATGGTGGTGACCGAGCCGGCCGACGGGTCGACCGAGTGGGTGACCGGGTCCTGCAGGTACTTGCGCACCAGGACGTCGATCTCCTTCTCCAGGGTCGCGGAGAAGAGCATGCGCTGGCCGCCGACGGGGAGCATGTCGAACAGCTCCTCGACCTCGGGCAGGAAGCCCATGTCGGCCATCTGGTCGGCCTCGTCGAGGATGGCGAGCTCGACCGAGTCGAGCGAGCACTCGCCGCGGCGGATCAGGTCGCGCAGGCGGCCCGGGGTCGCGACGAGCATGTCGACGCCGGAGCGCAGCGCGTCGATCTGGCGGTTGAACGCCGTACCGCCGCAGACGACCTTCATGTCGATGCCGACGGCGTCGCCGAAGGTCTGGAGCGACTCGGCGACCTGGATCGCCAGTTCGCGGGTCGGGGTCAGGATGATCGCGCGGGGCCGCTTGGCCTTGGTGCGACCGCCCGCGGCGAGGCGGGCCAGGGTCGGCAGGCCGAAGGCCAGGGTCTTGCCCGAGCCGGTCTGGCCGCGGCCGAGGATGTCGCGCCCGGCGAGGGCGTCGGGGATCGTCGCGGCCTGGATCGGGAAGGGCGTGATGATGCCCTGCTCGGCCAGTGCGGCGGTGATCTTCTCGGGCAGGCCGAGCTCTTCGAAGGACGGGCCGGTGTAGACCGGGACCTCGTCGGCCTCGACGGTGAACTCCGCGTCAGGAGTCGCAACCGCTTCGGTGGTCTCGACGGCCGCAGCGGTCTCGACATCGGCGGCCTCGACGGCTTCGACGGTCTCGACGGCGGCTTCGACCGGGGCGGGGGCCTCGGTCGCGACAGCGGTCTCGACGGCCTGCGCGTCGGTGGTTTCGGGGGTTTCAAGAGTTTCGAGTGCCATGTCGGATTCCTTCATGGCAGCATCGGGCACAATTTGGTCAAGAGTCATGGTTCGCCTTCCGCGAGAACGACTTCGTAAAGTGACGCACGTTCCGCGGAGCTTTGGTTCACCATGAGCCGACGGTGATGGGGCGGGACGCGCCTGATCGGGCCACTAAGAGGGCCAGCTATTGACAATAGCGGACCGCGGAGGGGGCTCGCCACCTCCGCGGTCGTCTTGTGCCTAGAGACACCATTTCGCGGCCGTGTCCCCAGGCGTGTCCTACTCGGTTCAGGCCTCGAACTTGCGCTGGAACTCGCCGCCGGCGTCGACGATCTCGTACCCGAGGGTCACGTTGATGTCGATCATCGGGGCGTTGACGTCGGCGTTGTCCGTCCAGATCGCACGGACGTGCGGGAAGTTCTCGCGCACCAGCCGCACGTTGACGATCTTGAGGAGCAGGCCCAGGCGGTGGCCGCGGTGGTCCTTGTCGACGATCGTGATGCCCTGGTAGGCGTCCGGGAACTCGCCGTCGTCGTGAATGAACACGCACGTGTTGGCGACGACCTCGCCGGTGCCGCGGTAGCGGGCGACGGTCTGGACGGTCTTCATGCCCATGGCCTCGCTGCGGTCCTGCTTGGCGGTCTTCAGCTCCGCGTCGATGGTCTCGGGTTCGAGCGCGAGTTCGCCGAGCGGGACCTCCGCGAGGATCGTGGAGTCGATGCGCGCCATCGTCTCGATGAGCTCCGCGGGGGTGCGCCCGACCCACGAGATGATCTCGTAGTCGTCGCCCGCGGCGGCCTCGGCCTTCTCGAGGAGGGCCTGCTCGGTGGCGGCGTCGAGGGCGTCCACGGCGCAGCGGCGGTTGATCCAGGTGAGCGCGAGCTTGAAGCCGTGCTTCTCGTTGAACAGCTGCCCGGCCTTGGAGCGCTCGTGCCCGCCCTCCCAGCTCATATGGGTGTCGAGGGTGAGGTCGGTGCGGCCGCGCTCGCGGGCGTACGCGATGTACGTGTCGACCAGGGCCGAGCCGATGCCCTTGCGGCGGTGGTCGGGGTGGACGTTGATCCAGGCCCAGGCGAAGTGCAGGTTGCCGCGGTTGGGCATGCCGATGCCGAGGAGGCCGACGACCCGGCCGTCCTCGACGGCGACGAAGTGGGCCTCGTCCTCGTCCGGCGGCGGGTAGCTCAGTCCCGCGACGAAGGTGGCGCGGTGCGGGGAGGGGTTCTCGGGGTGGTCCGCCGCGTGGACGGCGCACATGACGTCGAATGCGCCGGAGACGAGATCGCCGTCAGCGGGGTCGAGTTCGATGATTTCCATCTCGTCAGTGTGGACACCGGCGGTGACCTGGGCAACCGAATTTCGGATTCGGCGCGCGAGGTCCCGGCTCAGACGTCGGGGCCGCCTCCGACGGCCCTCTGGTGGATCCCGATGCGCTCCACCGGCGCAAACCCGAGGCGCTCGTTGACGGCGATCATCGGGGCGTTGGAAGCGGCGTTGGCGGTCCACAGCTCGGTGACGTCCGGGTGGTGCTCGCGCAGGTGGCGGAGGTTGGCGAGTTTGGCGAGGAGGCCGAGGCGGTGGCCGCGGTGGGCCGGGTCGACGAGGGTGATGAGGACGTGGCCGTGCCGGGCGTCGGGGACGTCGTACACGTCGACGCGGGTGTGCGCGACGACCTCGCCGGTGGCGCGGTGGACGGCGACGGTGTGGACCGGGGTCATGCGGTGGGCGGCCAGGACGGCCTCCTTGGCGCGGAACCGCGCGGGGTCGACCCGCTCGGGCGCCATGTCGAGGTCGCCCATCGGCACCTGCGTGAGGATCATCGCGTCCATGCGGCACATGGCGTCGAGGAGCTCGTCCGGGACCGGGCCGGTCCAGCTCCGGACCTCGTAGTCGCCGGACGCGGCCAGCGCCTCGTCCCAGAGGCGCTGCTCGGCGGCGTCGTCGGGGGTGTGGACGGGGAGGCGGCGGCGCACGAGGTCGAGGGCGAGGGTGAAGCCGTGGCGTTCGAGGAAGCGGGTGCCGTCGCCGGAGCGCTGCGGGCCGTCGTCGAGGGCGTAGATGGTGCTGAAGGTGAGGGTGCGGCGGTCCTCGGCGCGGCAGACCGCGAGGGCGTGGTCGAGGAGGGCGGTGCCGTGGCCTTCGCCGCGGTGGGCGGGGTGGACGAGGAGTTCGCCGGAGGCGGTGCCGGGGTTCTCGGGTGCGACGTCGAGGCGCAGGTAGCCGATGACGCGGTCGTCGATGGCGGCGGTGTAGTGGTGCACGCGGTGGCCCGGCCGCGGGTGGGCGATGGCGGCCGCGAAGTGGGCGGCGATGATCGGCTGGCCGCCGGGGGCGTCGGCGGCCCTGACGGTGGCGGCGAGGCCGGCGGCTTCGGTCATGCGGGCGTGGTCGTCGGGTCCGATCTCGGCGATGTCCATCGGGCGAGTATAAGAGGACGATTGCGAACGATTGGGGTGCAATCGATGTCGGGCCGGACTCGCGCCCGGCCCGACGGGTCGGTCAGGCGAGCTTGCGCTGGTAGCTGACGCAGGCGTCGACGGGGCGGAAGCCGAGCAGCTCGTTGATGGCCGCCATGTGGACGTTGGTGTCGGCGTTGCCGGTCCAGACGGTGGTGACCTCCGGGCGGTGTTCGCGGAGCCGGCGGTGGTTGGCGAGTTTGGCGAGGAGGCCGAGGCGGTGGCCGCGGTGGGCCGGGTCGACGATGGTGATGGCCTGGCGGGCGTGCGCCTCGTCGCCGTGTATGTAGATGACGGTGTTGGCGGCGATCTCGCCAGTGGGCCGGTGGACGGCGACGGTGCGGATCACCGTGTCGCCCTGGGCTTCCGCGCGGTCGTCGCGGGCGATGACGTACGCGGTGTCGATGGTGCGGGGGCGGAGGTCGACCTCGCCCAGGGGGATCTCGGTGAAGATCTGGGAGTCGATGCGGCTGAGCCCTTCCAGGTACTGCTCGGGGGTGCGGCCGGTCCAGGAGACGAGTTCGTAGTCGGCGGCGGCGCCGATCGACTCGTCCCAGAGGCGGGTCTCGGCGGCGGGGTCGACCGTGTCGAGGCGGAGGCTGCGGTCGATCTCGGCGAGGGCGGCGGTGAAGCCGCGCTTTTCGAGGAACCGCGCGCCGGTCTCGATGCGGGCCGGGCCGCCCTCGACGGCGATGCGGGCCAGGACGACCACTTCCGTGCGGACCTCTTCGCGGGCGGTTTCGAGGAGGCGTTCGAGCAGGGCCGTGCCGACGCCGCGGCGGCGGTGGTCGGGGTGGACGGCCATCTCGGTCTCGGCGTAGTGCGCGTTCTCCTTGCCCAGCAGGTGCATGACGAGGACCCCGGCCGCGGTGCCGCCGATCTCGGCGAGGTAGCAGCGGACCTGCGTGTCCTGCGGCGGCTGGGCGAGGAATCCGCCGAACCTGCGCCGGCCCTCGGGCGCGGTCTCCGGGTGGTCGAAGGCGCGCGCGGCTTCCTGGACGGCGTGGGCGCGGTCGACCGCGGGCTCGTCGGCCGGGTCGACGAGGCGGATCTTCAGGTCCGCCGGTCCTTTCCGGTTCATCGTGCCTCCAGCTTGAGCTGGTACTCGGCGTTGGCGTCCATGGTGGTGTAGTTGAGGAGTTCGTTGATGGCGATCATCGGGGCGTTGACGTCGGCGTTGTCGGTCCAGATGTACTCGACGCGCGGGAAGCGGTCGCGGATCTGGCGGAGGTTCGCGAGTTTGAGGAGCAGGCCGAGGCGGTGGCCGCGGTGGCCGGGGTCGACGATGGTGATGGCCTGGTGGGCGTCGCGGTAGTCGCCTTCGTCGACGGCGACCTCGGTCCATGCCACGATCTCGCCGGTGGCGCGCTCGATGGCGACGGAGTGGGCGATGATCCGCCCTTCGGCGGCGTAGACGGCCTCGCGGCCGCGGAGCTTCTCGGGGGTGACCTGCTCGGGCTCCATCTCGATCTCCCCCAGGGGGATCTCGCTGATGATCATGGTCTCCATGCGGCACATGGTGTCGAGCAGGTCGTCGGGGACGGGGCCGATCCATTGGCGCACTTCGTAGGCGTCGCCGGCGGCGGCGAGCGCCTCGGCGTACTGCTCGGCTTCGCGGTCGGGTCCGAGGGGGTCGACGGGGCTGCGGCGGTTGACGGTGAGGAGGGCCTTGCCGTAGCCGCGGGATTCCAGGAGCCGTGCGAAGTCCTCATTGCGCGCGGGGCCGTCCTGCCAGTAGACGGGGGCGCTGGTGAGGACGGTGGTGCGGCCGTGCTCGGCGCTGAAGCGCTCGGCGTGGTCGAGGAGGGCGGTGCCGATGCCGCGGCCGCGGTGGTCGGGGTGGACGGCGCTGAAGCGCAGCATCGCGAGTTCGCGGTTCTCGTCGGTGAAGAAGGTGAGGCGGGTGTGGCCGAGGAGGGCGCCGTCCTCGACGCAGGCGAACCAGTGGTTCTCGCGGCCGGGGAAGGCGTGGGTGAAGAGGGTCTTGAAGAACCGCTCGACGGGGACGGGGTTCTCGGGGGTGTCCGCGCGGTGGGCGGCGGTGAGCACGGCGAACGCCTGTTCCACGAGCTCAGGGGATTCGGGGTTCATTTCGATGATTTCCACTGGGACAGTGTGCCGTGTACCTCCGACTGTCTCAATCCGATATCGGTGGACGCCCGCGTACTGTCCGTTCGGTCAGTTGTGGCTGACCGTTCGTACGATGCGGACTCGTGGCGGTTTTCCCGTCTCTACAGATATCTCCACCTGTTCTCCCTTATAGAAACGGAACCGACCGTGACCGGATCGTCTGTCCCCGCTGGGGAGCCGCCGGGTCCCCCACCTTCTGGGGCGCCCACGAGGCAGAGCGAGTTCGAGGATTTCGTGCGGGCGCGGTCAGGGGCGCTGTGCGCCTCGGCGTACCTGCTCACCGGCGACCGGGGCCTCGCCGAGGATCTGGTGCAGGACGCGCTCGCCCGCACGTGGCGGTCGTGGAAGCGCCTGCACCGCACCGCGAACGCCGAGGCGTACACGCGGCGCACCATGTACCACCTGCATGTGAGCATCTGGCGGCGGTCGAAGGTCGCCGAAGTCGCGACCGAGGCCGTGCCGGAGCGGGCGGACGAGGAGCCCGACACGGCGCTGCGGCTGGCGGTGCACGCGGCGCTGCTGTCGCTGCCGGCGACCCAGCGGGCCGCGATCGTGCTGCGGTACTTCGAGGACCAGACCGAGGCCTCGGCCGCGGCCATCCTGGACTGCCCGGTGACGACGCTGCGCGCCCGCGTGCAGCGGGGACTGCGGCGGCTGCGCAACGGGTTCCCCGAACTGGTGATCGGAGGCGATCCGGGCACGCACCTGGCGCGCTGGGAGTCTGAATTCGCGAACACGAGGGGAGAGGCCAATGCCTGACTCGATCCGCGAAGTGCTGCATGGCATCGCCGGCGACGAGGGTCCTTCCCGGGACCTGGCGGCGGGCGCGTACCGGAGGGCCCGGACGATCACGCGGCGGCGGCTCGCCGCGGTCGCGATCACCGTCGTCGCGGGACTGGCGATGGCGGGCGGCGCGACCGCCTCGATCATCGACCGCGACAGGGTCGAGACGCCGCCGGTGGACGACCCCACCAGGGAGGCGACCGGGGCGCCGACCGATCCAGAGACGACGCCCGAGGAGGTGGCGCCCACTGGGGAGGAGACCTCCGGGTGCGAGGTTCCCGAGGACTGGTCGGGTTGGGGCGCTTCGGAATCGATGGGTGATCTCGACACGCTGCCCGACGGGCTGGTGTTCGAGGTGCGCTCGGACGGCATGGAGGCGGAGCCGGTCTTCGTGCGCTTCGAAGGCGAGGAGCCCCTGCAGGTCCTGCAGGACGGCGAGTACGCCGTGGCGCCCGACGGGAACCGGTTCGCGGTCGGGAGCGCCGACGAGTGCACCGGGACGCTGGCGACCCTCACCGGCGAGAAGCTCGACGAGCTGCCGATATTCACCGTGCAGTGCGCCCCGTCCTGGTCCCCCGACTCGGACCGGGTGGTGCTGAACATGGCGGACGCAGCGAGCACCGGGGGGTACCTGCTCGACGTGTCGACCGGCGAGGCGTCGTTCGCGGTGCCCGACGAGGTCGGCTGCTCGCCCCGCTGGTCGGCGGACGGCGAGTACCTGGTGAACTCGCGCGGCGAGGTCGCGATGCGGCCCGACGGGAGCGGCCGGGTGGAACTGGCCGGCGCGGCGGTCTGGCAGGAGGACGCGGAGTTCACCGGCCTGTCGTCGATCTCGGCGGATCTGAGCCGGGCGTGCCTGCAGTACGACGACGCCGAGACCGCGGAGGCGGGCCACACCCAGGCGAGCCGCTGCGACCGGTACGTGGACACCGCGACGGGCGAAGAGCTGGACCTGCCCGTGGCGGCGCAGAACCCGAACGTGGTGTTCCTCGCGGACGGCTCGATGATCGTCTGCGACGACCAGTACGGCCAGATCGTGCTGACCCTTGTGGACGGCGACGGGAACGTCGCGGACACGCGGACGCTGCCGGGCCAGAGTTCGGGCGGGACGATCCTGCGGGGCTACTACACCGGCTGACCCCGGACACCACAGAAGCCGCTGTCCTTCAATGAAGGGCAGCGGCTTCGGCCAGTTGCGTTAGAGCGCTCGCAGGTTGGCCGCCTGCGGACCCTTGTTGCCTTGCTCCACGTCGAACTCGACCCGCTGGTTCTCCTCGAGCGAGCGGTAGCCGCTGCCGGTGATCGCGGTGAAGTGAACGAAGATGTCCGGTCCGTCGCCATCAGGAGCGATGAAGCCGAAGCCCTTTTCGGAGTTGAACCACTTGACAGTGCCTTGCGCCATTACTGCGTTTCCTTGCGATGTTGATTGTCAGACCCGCCGTTGCACCCGCGCCGCGGAACGGCGCGGCCTGCGGCGGCGAGGCCTGTGCGTGCTGCCATTGCTGGCCTTTCACCACTTCGGCGAAGAATACTCCGAAACAGTTGCTGCACTCTACAATACTCCGGCTCCCTCGAACTGGGTCCTGTACAGCTCCGCGTAGAGGCCGCCGCGCTCCACCAGCTGCTCGTGCGAGCCCGACTCGGCGACGCGCCCGTCATCGAGGACGATGATCGTGTCCGCCCGCCGCACGGTGGAGAGCCGGTGGGCGATGACCAGTGAGGTGCGGCCTTCGAGGGCCGAGTCGAGGGCGCGCTGGACGGCCGCCTCGGACTCGGAGTCGAGGTGGGCCGTGGCCTCGTCGAGGATGACGATCGGCGGGGCCTTGAGCAGGACTCGGGCGATCGCGAGGCGCTGCTTCTCGCCGCCGGAGAACCGGTAGCCGCGCTCGCCGACGACCGTGTCGAGCCCGGATTCGAGGCGGCGCACGGTGTCGCCGATCTGGGCCCGGTCGAGGGCCTCCCAGATCTGCTCGTCCTCGGCGTCCGGCCGGGCGTAGCGCAGGTTCTCGCGCACGGTGTCGTGGAACAGGTGCGCGTCCTGGGTGACCATGCCGATGTGCCCGGCCAGCGAGGCGGCGCTGAGGTCGCGCACGTCGACGCCGCCGACCTCGACCGCGCCCTCGGTGACGTCGTACAGGCGCGGGACCAGGGTCGCGGTGGTGGTCTTGCCGGCGCCGGAGGGGCCCACGAGGGCCACGAGCTCGCCGGGGGCGACCTCGAAGGAGACGCCGTCGAGGATCTGGCGGCCGTTGTCCGAGCGGTCCGGCCGGGCCAGGTCCTCCAGGCTCGCGAGCGAGACCTCGTCGGCGCCGGGGTAGCGGAACCGCACGTCGCGGAAGCGGATCGAGGCGGCGCCGGCAGGGAGCTCGCGGGCGTCCTCCTTCTCGCGGATGAGCGGCTGGAGGTCGAGGATCTCGAAGACGCGCTGGAAGCTCACGAGGGCGCTCATGACGTCGACGCGCACGTTCGACAGGGCGGTGAGCGGGCCGTACAGGCGCGTCAGCAGCAGTGCGAGGGTGACGACGGTGCCGGCGCTGAGCTCACCGGCGAACACGAGCGCGCCGCCGAGCCCGTACGCGAGGGCCTGCGAGAGCCCGGCGACGAGGGTGAGCGCGACGATGAACGTGCGCGCGTACATCGCGGTGGTGATGCCGATGCCGCGCACCCGGTCGGCTTTGTCGGCGAACTCGCCGGACTCGGTCTCGGGGCGGCCGAAGAGCTTCACGAGCATCGCGCCGCCCACGTTGAACCGCTCGGCCATCTGCGTGTTCATGGCCGCGTTGAGGTCGAAGCCCTCCTTGGTCAGGGCCGCGAGCTTGCGGCCGACCCACTTCGCCGGGATGATGAACACCGGGACGAGCACCAGCGAGAGCAGCGTGATCTGCCAGGACTGGAAGAACATGACGCCGATGATGAGCGCGACCGCGATGCCGTTCGAGACGAGCCCGGAGAGGGTGCTCGTGAACGCCCGCTGCGCCCCCATCACGTCGTTGTTCAGCCGCGAGACCAGCGCGCCGGTCTGCGAGCGGGTGAAGAACGCGACCGGCATCGACTGGACGTGGTCGAACACGGCCCGCCGCAGGTCGAAGATGATGCCCTCGCCGAGCTTCGCGCCGTGCCAGCGCATGGCGAGGTTGAGGACGCCCTCGACCGCGGCGAGCCCGGCGATGATCGCGGCGATCGTGACGACGCCGCGCTGGGTGCCGTTCGCGCCGGTCAGCTCGTTGACGATGTCACCGGCGAGCACCGGGGTGGCGACGCCGATCGCGGCGATGAGCGTCACGAGTCCGATGAAGAACCCGATGTCGCGCCGGTAGGGCCTCGCGAAGCGGAGGATGCGGCGCTTCACGCCGCGGGAGAGTGTGACGCCTTTGAGGTCGTCCGCGCGCCGCATGGAGCGCATGGCGTCCCATCCGGCAGGTCCCATCGATGACACTGGGCCTCCTGTGTTCAGGTGTGCCCAAGTGCGTTCGTCGGCCGCGCTCGTCGTCTGCCTGCAAGGCGGAGCGGGGGGGCTTGGGCTGAAGCTGGTTCCTAGTCGAACCCTCAACGCCGTGCCCGGCCCGTTTTATTTCCGCGGGCCCTTCCGGGCGCCTCCCCGGGTGCGCAGCTCGGTGCCGGACTCGGCGAGGAGCCGGTGCACGAAGCCGTAGGAGCGCCCTATGGTTGAGGCGATGTCCCGGATGCTCTGCCCTTTCTCGTACTCGACGCTCACGAACTCCGTGAGCTCGCGGCGTTCGATGCCCCGGACCTGCCGGTTCGGGTCGGTCCTGGTCGACTCGGCCGCGGGGAGGCCGGACGCACCACTGCTGCGGGGTGGAACCTCTGGTGCCATGTGTCCTTTCCTATGCACGGAGGGTAATGAAGGTGCGTTGTGAAGTTTGCCGGAGTTTTCTCGCCCGGCGGTCGCTTGTGTCGGATACCCGATAGTTTCGTAACGTGACCGCACCGCAGACCTCACTCACCGACCGGGTCGAAGCCCTCGCCCCGGCCCGGCACCGCCACGGCCGCGTGCGTGACACCGGCATCTGGATCACGCTGCTGGTGGCGACGCTGACGCTCGCGTCGGTCGCGGTCGAGACCTCCTCGGAAGTGGTCGGCCCCTCGACGCTCCCCTGGTGGCCCGCGCAGCACCTCCAGTTCCATGTCACCGCAGGCATGGTGGTCGCGCCGCTCACCGCCGCGGCCGTCCTCGCGATCGCCTCGCGGCCCATGGCGGCGCGCATGTCCTGGAACACGCTCCTGGTGCTCTCGTACCTGGCCTCCATCACCTGGTCGGCGGCCCTGCACACCAATGTGGACCCCACGACGATGACGACGGCCACCGCCGGCGCGCGGCGGGCGATCGCACTCCTGGTCTCCTACACCGGATCCCAGGCGGGCCTGGCGATCACGGTGATCGCGATCTCCTGCCTGGCGGTGCCGCTGACGCTCGTCGCCGTCAAATCGGTGGCCGGACCCGTCGCGGCGCGGTCGCTCTCACCGATCCTCATCCTCGGGCCCTGGGCGGCCTGGACCACCCTCGGCATCGACGGCATCTCGGCGGCCGCCTGCGCGGCCGTACTCGCCTGCGGCGCAGTGGTATCGGAGCGGAAGGTCCGCGGCTCGGACGCGTTCTGGGGCGCGGCGGCGGCCGGCGGCATGCTCGGCATCGCGGCGCTGCTCTCCTACGGCGCGGCCTGGTTCGCGGTCTCGCTGCTCTGCATCTTCTTCGCGCGGCGCCGGTCCGCGCAGATCCTCACCGCGGCGGCATCGGCGCTCGCGGTGCTCGGTCTCGCTGCGGCCCTGGGCAACTCGTGGCCGTACGGGCTCGTCGACACCTACAACGCGGCGATCGGCGAGATCGCGGCGCACCCGGGCCAGCTGTGGTGGCTCGCGCTCATGCCCGCGCTCGTGTGCGTGGCGTGCGGCCCGGCGATCATCGAGAGCCTGCGGCGCTTCGGATCGAGCGCGGCGTGGCCGCTCATGATCGGGCCGCTCCTGGCGCTGATGATCGCGCCGCTGAGCGGATCGAACCCCGAGCAGCCCGAGTACGGGTGGATCGCCTTGTGCCCGTGGCTGATCGTCGCCGCCACCGCCCCGCAGACCCACGGCGCCCACGCCGGCAGGGCGCGCACCCGCTCGGCGCGGGTGCCGCTCGTGACGGCGGGCGCGGGCGCCTGCGCGGCGATCGTGCTCATGTACTCGGGCTGACCCGCTTACGCCAGCTCGACCAGTTCCATCAGATCGTCGGACCAGAGGTCCTCGTCGCCGTCCGGCAGGAGGATCGCGCGCTCGGGGCGCAGCGCCTCGACCGCGCCCGGGTCGTGCGTCACCATCACGATCGCGCCGGTGAAGCCGTCGACCGCGTCGAGCACCTGCTGGCGGCTCGCCGGGTCGAGGTTGTTCGTGGGCTCGTCGAGCAGCAGCACGTTCGCGCCCGAGCACACCAGGCTCGCCAGCGCGAGCCGCGTCTTCTCCCCGCCCGAGAGCACGTGGACGGGCTTGTGCACGTCGTCGCCGGGGAACAGGAACGCGCCGAGGATCTTGCGCAGGTCCGCGTCGGGGATGTCGGCGCCGGAGTCGGAGGCGGCCGACTGCATCTGCTCCAGCACGGTGCCGGTGTGGTCGAGCGTGTCGTGCTCCTGCGCGAAGTAGCCGATGCGCAGGCCGTAGCCGGGTTCGACCTGGCCGGTGTCGGGTTCGAGGGTCCCGGCGAGCATCCGCAGCAGCGTGGTCTTGCCCGCGCCGTTGAGGCCGAGGATGACGACGCGGGAGCCGCGGTCGATGGCGAGGTCGACGCCGGTGAAGATCTCGAGCGAGCCGTAGGACTTCGAGAGCCCCGAGGCGGTGAGCGGGACCTTGCCGCACGGGGCGGGCTGCGGCAGGCGCACGTCGGCGACCTTCTCCTGCAGCAGGTCCTCTTCGAGGTTGTCGAGCATCTCCTCGGCGCGGCGGATCATGCCCTTGGCGGCCTTGGCCTTGGTGGCCTTGGCGCCGAGCTTCGCGGCCTGCTTGGTGAGGGTGGCGGCCTTCTTCTCGGCGTTCGCGCGCTCGCGGCGGCGCCGTTCGGCGTCTTCGGCGCGCTGGCGCTGGTAGGCCGTCCAGCCGAGGTTGTAGGCGTCGATGACCGAGCGGGTGGGGTCGAGGAACCAGACGGTGTTGACGACCTCGTCGAGCAGTTCCACGTCGTGGGTGATGAGGACGAGGCCGCCCTTGTGGCCGGCCAGGAAGCCGCGGAGCCAGTTGATGGAGTCGGCGTCGAGGTGGTTGGTGGGCTCGTCGAGCAGGAGGATGCCGTCGCCGTCGTCGGAGAAGAGGATGCGGGCGAGTTCGACGCGGCGGCGCTGGCCGCCGGAGAGGGTCTCGAGCGGCTGGGCGAGGATGCGGTCCTCGAGGCCGAGCTTGGAGCAGATGCGGGCGGCCTCGGACTCGGCCTGGTAGCCGCCGCGGGAGGAGAACTGCTCTTCGAGGCGGGAGTAGCGGTTGACGAGCTTGTCGCGCTTGGCGTCGTCGGCGACCTCGGCGAGCGCGGCCTCGGTCTTGGCGAGGTCGGCGATGAGCTGGTCGAGGCCGCGGGCGGAGAGGACGCGGTTGGAGGCGGTCTGCGTGAGGTCGGCGAAGCGGGGGTCCTGCGGGAGGTACCCGAAGGGGCCGTTGTTCTCGATCTTCCCGGCGTAGGGCTGGGTGAGCCCGGCGAGGACGTTCATGGTGGTGGTCTTGCCGGCGCCGTTGCGTCCGACCAGCCCGATCCTGTCGCCGGGCTGGATCCGCAGATCGGCCCCGGACACGAGGATGCGCGAACCGGCGCGCAGCTCAAGACCGGTGGCAGTGATCATGTGGAGACTCCTTCAGGCGATGGCGGCCTTGACGGCGACCGGTGAGATGGCGGGCTGGTCTTCGAAGCGACGCTGCCGCAGACCTTCCAAGTTTAGGCGGCGTCGTACGTCACGGTCATGCCGATATCAGCCGCCCTGACAAATGTGAACGAGCACTCACTCCCGGTGATGCACCTCGTCCTTTCGGAGGAGGCGCGGCCGCCCCGGGGTGCCGACCTCTGCCGCAAGAGGACCAGTTCCGGCGTTGTATCGCCTGGTCGTGGGCTTGTTGTCCAATTCGGGTCTGTTACGTTTCCCCGCGCTATGGGCAAACATGACGACACCAGCGAATCCGCTGGCAGAGAAATGACCAGCCGCCGGCTTCGGGCCGTGCTTCGGCGCCGCCGCATTCGTCGCGAACGTCACAGTTGGGGCTTCGTGAACGGCGGGCTCGCCGCCGCGATCCTCGTCGGCTCCGGACTCGCGGCCCTTTCGGGGCAGAACGCCGCGGCGCAGGCCGCCGAGGCCGAGGACCAGCAGAACGACACGGTCGTCCAATCCGAGTGGCAGGTCGACTCCGTCCTGGCCGGGATGGAGACCGAGTGGGTGGCCGAGCAGGAGGCCCGCGAGGAGGCCGAGCGGGCCGCCGCCGAAGAGGCGAAGCGGGCGGCCGAGGAGCAGGCCGCGAAGGAGGCCGCCGAGCAGGCCGCCGCCGAGGAGGCGGCGCGCGTGGCCGCTGAGGAGGCCGAGCGGGCCGCCGCGGAGGCCGCTGCCGCGGCCGCTGAGGCGGCGAACCCGTGGACCGCCCCGTCCGACGCGCCCATCACCTCGTACTACGGGATGCGCGACGGCCGGCTGCACGGCGGCACCGACTTCGGCAACTTCGAGGGCGACGAGATCAAGGTGGTCGGCGACGGCACCGTGACGTACGTGGGCTTCGAGGCGGGCGGCTACGGCAACGTGGTCTACGTCGACCACGGCGACGGCCTCGAGACCCGGTACGCGCACGCCTCCGAGGTCCCCGTGAGCGTCGGCGACAAGGTCTCCAAGGGCGACACGATCATCCTCTCCGGGAACACCGGCGGCTCGACCGGCCCGCACCTGCACTTCGAGGTGCTGGTCGACGGCGAGAAGATCGACTCCCTCGCCTGGCTCGAGGAGCAGGGCCTCGAGGTCGGCTGACCCCGCGAGGACTTTCCTCTCCTGACAAGTGAATAGCGCGGCGGCCCCGGGGACATCTCCCCCGGGGCCGCCGTCCTGTCCGTGTCAGCGCAGGGTGAGCTGCGGTTCGATGAGGGTCGAGTCCGGGACGTCGAACCCGTCGAGCTTGCGCATGAGGTGGCGCACCGCGGTCTCGGCCAGGGTCTCGGCCGGGACGAGCACCGAGGGCAGCTGCGGGTGGGTGCGCTCGGCGACCTCGTCGGGGCCGATGACGACGACGTGGAAGTCCTCCCCCACCTGCTTGCCCGCGTCCGCGAGGGCGTGCATGACGTGGCCGACGGCCGGTTCGTTGTGCACGGCGAGGCCGGTGAGCTCGGGTTTGGAGGTGAGAAGCTCCTTCACGGTGCGCTGCACGGAGACCGCGTCGTCCGGGCAGGGCCAGACCTCGGCGCGCGAGGCGTTGCGGCTGAGGAAGCCCTCGCGGACGCGCTCGGCGAAGCCGGTGCGGCGGGCGTAGACGGCTTCGGAGGCGCCGAGGAGGGCGATGTCCCCGCAGCCGCGCTCGATGAGGTACTGCGCGCATACGCGCCCGGCCGCCTCGAAGTCGAGGTCGACGCAGGTGAGGCCTTCGGCGTCCGCCGGGAATCCGATGAGGACGCTGGGGAGTCCCAAGCGGCGCAGGGTCTCCACGCGCGGGTCGCGGACCTCCACGTCCATCAGGATCAGGCCGTCCACTATGGCCGACGCGGCGACCCGGGCGAGTCCGGCCGGGCCCTCGTCGGCGGTCATGAGCAGCACGTCCTGATCATGGCGGCGGGCCTCGGTGACCGCGCCCGAGGCGAACTGCATGAGCACCGGCAGGTGCATGCCGTCGCGCAGCGGGAGCATCATCGCGACGACCCCCGCCCGCCGGGAGGCGAGCGAGCGCGCCCCGGCGTGCGGGTGGTAGCCGAGGTCGGCCACGGCCGCCATGACGCGGTCGGCCGTCTCGGGCGAGATCGACCGCTTCCCGCTCAGCACGTAGGAGACGGTGCTGGCGGCGACGCCGGCCCGCGCCGCGACGTCGGCGATCGTGACGCCCCGGCCGGCCACTACGCCTCTCCGAACGAGAGCGACGCGAGGCGCACGGGCCCGGACTCGAAGGACACGTACAGGTCCTTGACGCCTTCGATGCGGCCGAGTTCGACCGTCACGTCGGTGTAGTCGTACACGCCGTTCGTCGCGGGCGTGTCGATCTTGGCGAGCACGTCGCCGTCGAGCGGGTCGTCCACGCGGAGCTGGAGCTGGGAGGCCTGGCCCGCGACGCGGGCGGTCACCGTCGCGTACCGCCCGGCTGCGCCGAAGTCGCAGTCGCCCAGCATGATCCAGCCGCCGGCCTGCTCGGCGGCGATCACGTCGCCGCTGGTGCGGTTCTCGTCGCGCCACAGCACGCCCTCGTAGAGGTCGTTCGCGGTGGCGGCCAGGGGCTGCGAGAGGTCGCGGGCGCCCACGGTCTCGCCGTCGACCCGCACCGAGGCGGAGAGGACGATGTCGGTGGCGGAGCGGCCGACCATGAGGCGCTGGCGGGACTTCTCCACGATCATCCGCCCGGTCACGTTGTCCCAGTGGGCGAGCTCGTCCACCGGGACGGTGAACGCCACGGTGCGGGTCTCGCCCGCGGCCAGGCGGACCTTCGCGAAGCGGCGGAGCTGGCGCAGCGGCTGCTTCACGCGGGAGCCGCACTGGTGCGTGTAGAGCTGCACCACCTCGACGCCGTCGCGGTCGCTGGAGTTGGTGACGTCGACGGTGACGGTGAGTTCGTCGCCGGGCCTGGCGTTCTCCTTGTCGGCCTTCAGGTTCGCGTACTTGAACTCCGCGTAGGAGAGGCCGTGGCCGAACGGGTAGAGCGGCTGGCCGAGGTAGTAGAGGTAGGTCGCGTCGGAGGCCACGATGTCGTAGTCGAGCATCGCGGGCAGCTCGGCCGCGTCGGTGTACCAGGTCTGCGGGAGGCGGCCCTCGGGGTCGCGGTCCCCGTAGAGGACGTCGGCGAGGGCGTTGCCCCACTCCTGGCCTCCGTGGCCGGACCACACCACGGCGCGCACGTGCTTCTCGGCCCAGTTGGCGGCGTAGGGGTAGGAGGAGGACATGACCAGAATCGTATTCGGGTTCGCCTCCTGGACGCGCCGCAGGAGCCACTCCTGGGCGTTGGCCAGGCGCAGGTCGGTGCGGTCCTCGGTCTCGCGGCCGTTGACGAGCGGGTGGTCGCCGAGGACGACGATCGCGATGTCGGCGTCGCGGGCGAGCTCGGCGGCCGTGTCGTGGCCCTTGACGACGAGCTCGATGTCGAGCTCGACGGCGTCGGTCCGGTCGCCGCTCAGCACGATCCGGCCGTCCTCGAGGGCGTACCACTTGCCGCCCTCGGCGCCTTCGGCCACGTGGATCTGCTGCAGGGCGACCTTGCCGCCCTCCAGCTCGACGATGCGGAAGGTCTCGTGCACGTCGAACTCGTGCGGGCCGACCGAGTCGGCGCCGACGGTGCCGTCGAGGCGGCCGTCCACGTACAGGCCGGTGGCGGCGTTGCGGGCGGTGTAGGACCAGCCGCCCCAGTCGAACAGGTCGTACTGGGCCGCCGCGCCCGTGGCGTCGGTGATCTCGAGGGCCTTGCCGTCCTCGACGGCGGTCACGTAGCCGGTCTTGTGGCGCAGGCGGACGCGGTCGACGGCCTCGCTGCAGACGACCTCGGCGCGCTCGCCGAGGGCCTGGCGGGCGGTGACGGCGTACGGCAGGGTCCCGGAGTACCAGTCCTGCATCTGCACGTCCGCGAACGGTCCGAGGACCGCGATCTTCTTGGGGGCCCGGCCGCCCGGGCCGCCGAGCGGCAGGAGCCCGTCGTTCTTGAGGAGCGTGATCGACTGGGCCGCGGCCTCGCGGGCCAGCGCCTGGTGCTCGGGCGAGTTGACCACGTCGTCGCCGATGTGCGCGTACGGGTCCTCGGGGTCGAACTCGCCGAGGCCGAAGCGCACGTGGAGGTTGCGGCGCACGGCCGTGTCGATGTCGCTCTCCTCGAGCAGGCCGCGCTCGAGGGCGGTCTCCACGTGGACCAGCACGTCGCGGGAGTTCTCGTCGTCCTGCGTGAAGGAGTCGAGGCCGGCCTTCACGGCCGCCGCGTAGGCGGTCGGGAGGTCCTCGAAGTAGCCCTGAAGGTTCGCGAGGTTGTTGGGCGCGTAGGCGTCCGAGACGATGTACACCTCTTCGTCGGTCCAGGTGCGGAGCTCGTCGTTGACCAGGGGCGTGACGTGCGCCGGGCGGCCGTTGACGAGGTTGTACGAGAGCATGACCGCGACCGCGTCGCCGCTCGCCAGTGCCGGGCGGTGGGCGGCGAACTCGTATTCGCGGAGGACGCGCGGCGGCATGTTCGACGACGTGGTGCAGCGGTCGGCCTCGTTGCCGTACGCGAGGAAGTGCTTGACGGACGGCGCGGTCTTCCACACGGAGCCGTTGTCGCCCTTGAGGCCCCGCGCGTAGGCGGCGCCCATGAGGCCGGCCATGCCGGCGTCCTCGGAGTAGCCCTCCTCGTTGCGGCCCCAGCGGGGGTCGCGCAGGGGGTTCACGGTGGGGGCCCAGACGTTGCGGCCGACCTTGACCGGGTCGTTGTGGTTGAAGGCCAGCACCTCGTCGGCGACGGCCGCGCCGATCTGCTCCACGAGCTCGGGGTTCCAGGTCGCGCCCAGGGCGACCACCTGCGGGAAGACGGTGGCCTCGCCGAGCCACGCGAGACCGTGCAGCGCTTCGGTGCCGGTCTTGAAGGGGCCCATGCCGAGGCGTTCGACCGGACGGTGGTACTGGTGCAGCAGGCCGATCTTCTCGTCGAGGGTGAGGCGGGAGAGGAGATCGGCGACGCGCTCGGCGCGAGGCAGGTTCGGGTCGCGGAAGGCGGGACGCGGGTCGATGTCGCTCATGGGTGGACTTCCTTGCTTACTCGGACGTCGCTGTCGTTGTGAGGCTGTGCTCCTGGAAACCCGTGTCGAAGCGCTTCGATGACCAGGGCATGACATCCGTGATCTGAAACTGGAAATTGTCTTGTCGAAGCGCTTCGATTGAGGATGCAAGATTTCTACACCTTGGCCGTGATCCAAGTCAAGCCAGGCGGCGGGCGACAACGTACGCGATTGACGGGTTTCAACCGTTTCGCAGGTGTTTAACCTGCGGAAACAAGCGGGGTAACAATCGTGAAACAGACGCTAGGCGCCCAGCGGCGTGGGCATCCTTCCGGCGTCGATGTCGTTGAGGATGCCCGTGGCCGCTCCCAGGGCGGGGGCCTCGTGGCCCAGGGCGGACACGACGATCTCGGCGCCTCCGGCCCCGGAGGCGTGGGTGCGGGCGGCCAGCTCGCGCTCGGCCGCAGGGGCGATCCAGGGGCTCAGCGCCTGGTAGTGGCCGCCGAGGACCACCGCTTCGGGGTTGAGGAGGTCCACGGCGAGCGCGATGCCCGCGCCGAGCGCGCGTCCGATGCGGTCCAGGGCCTCGAGCACGCCCGCCTCCTCGGCGCGGGCGCGGGTGACCACGTCCTCGACCTCGGCCTCGACTTCGGCTCCGGCGATGTCCTCCGATTCGGACAGCGTCTTGAGGACGGCGCTGATGCCCGCGAGGTCCTCGACGCGGCCGACGCGGCCGTCTACGTCGATGAGGAGGTTGCCGATCTCGCCGGCGAATCCCGTCGCGCCGCGGCGCAGTTCGCCGTCCACGATGAGGCCGGCGCCGAGGCCGATCTCACCGGTCAGGTAGATCATGTTGGACACCCCGGCCCAGGAGCCGAAGCGCTGCTCGGCCACGGCGCCGAGGTTGGCGTCGTTGTCGGCGGTCACGGCGTACTTGGGGTCGCGCATGGCCTGGCGCAGGCGCCCGGTGAGATCGAAGTCCTCCCAGCCGAGCATGGGGGCGCGCTGGACGACGCCGCCGTTGTCGATCAGGCCGGGGACGGCGACGGCGAGCCCGAGGATCTGGCGGCCCTCGGCGTCCATCTTGTCGACGGCGCGCTTGGCGAGGCCCGCGAGGGCGGAGACGGAGCGCCCGGGGGTGGAGCCGGCGCCGTCGTGGGCGCGGCGCCACGACAGCAGCCGATTGCCGGCGAGATCGACGGCGACGAGCGTCATGTAGTCCACATTGACTTCCACGCCGAGTGAGGCGTAGTAGCCGCTGTCGACGCTGAGCAGCACTGCGGGGCGGCCGATGTTGCCGATGACCGAACCCGATTCGCGCAGTACGCGCCGCTCGATGAGCTCGGCCACGAGTGAGGAGACCGTGGCCTTGTTGAGGCCGGTCTTCGCGGCGAGATCCGCACGGGAGCAACGCCCTTCGGCGCGCACCTGGCGCAGCACGAACCCGAGGTTGTTGGCCCGCACGTCGGTGAAGTCGGCGCGTTTGGCCCGGACCCGCGCTTCCTCGCCGACAGCCCCGGCCGACTTCGACGCTATGCGCATCGCCATGTGTTCCTCCTGTGCATGTCCCGGCTTATTCTGATAGATCGCGACAACCGGTTCTCGGGCGGTCCCTGACCGTTGCGCAGCGAAGCGTTTCACCACAAGGGCCGTTCCCGAATCGTGATCAATCCGCGCCCGTTTCGCCTGACCCCCGGCTTGTGCCGGGTGTCACCGTGCGCTACTTTAGTTTATCGAATAGCCGAACTAATTATCGGCCAGACCCCCCGCAAGACCCAGTAAGACCCTCACATGTGCAGTACGACCGAAAGGACAGCATCGTGGCTACTCCCTCAGACGGGTCGATCTTCCGGCGCCGCTCCCTCCTCAAGGCAGCCGGCCTCGGCGCGGCTGGTGCCGCGGGCCTTCCCTTCATCGCCGCGTGCAGCGACATCGAATCGGGCGCAGGCACCTCGCAGACGACCGACGGCTTCGACTTCCTGCCCGAATACAAGGAATGGCCGCTCCCGGTCGAACCCGACCTGATCGGCGAGCCGCCGAACCACCCCTCGGGCTTCACCACCTACCCCGAGCCCGTGCCGGCCATCGAGAACCTCCCCTCCAACAGCGGGACCTTCGAGATCACCATGCCGATGTGGGGCGAGGCCCCCTCGAACGACGACCCCTACTTCCAGGCGGTCGCCGAGGCCAGCGGCGGCACCCGGGTGAACCTGCGCCAGGCGGACGGCAACACCTACGCCGAGACCTCGGTGCAGTGGCTCAACGCCAACGAGTTCGGCGACGGCATCATGTTCTTCGCCTGGATGATCGCCTCGCACCCGAACTTCCAGGAGACGGTGGTCAACACCTTCTACGACCTGACCGACATCGTCAAGGGCGACATCTCCGAGCGCTGGCCGCTGCTGGCCGGCCTCCCGACCGCCTCCTGGGGCCAGTCGGTCTGGTCGACCGACCCGAACGACCCCGAGACGGCCCGCGTCTTCGCCATCCCCGGCTCCTTCTCCGGCGGTTCGAACAACGCGATGTTCGCCCGCACCGACCTGCTCGAGGAGAAGGGCCTGGCCCTGCCGACCTCCGTCGAGGAGCTCCTCGAGGTCGCCCGCGCAGTGAGCGACGACGCCGGCGGCCGCTGGGCCTTCGGCGGCACCGACTACCTCACCCCGGCCTGGTTCGGCCTCGCCGGCGGCGACGGCTGGGCCTACATCGACGGCAAACTCGTGCACAACTGCGAGCGCCCCGAGTACACCGAGTGGCTCGAGTTCCGCCGCACCATCTGGGACGAGAAGCTGGTCCACCCCGACCTTCCCTCGGGCACGCTCGACGGCCAGGCCCTGCACAAGGCCGGGACCATCGTCTTCCAGCTCGACGGCATCTCCTGGTGGCAGGGGTTCATCGACCAGTCCACCGCCGAGGGCACCGGCGGCACCATCGCCCCGCTCGGCGCGCTCGCCGCGAAGGGCCGCAAGCCCCTCGTGCACGTCAACACCAGCGTCGACTCCTGGACCTTCCTCAACAAGGACCTCTCCAAGGAGCAGGTCGAGGAGTTCCTCGACTTCTGCAACTTCGCCTCGGCGCCGTTCGGCACCACCGAGTACGAGATCCTCAACTACGGCATCGAGGGCACGCACTTCACGTACGGCCCGGACGGCGTCCCGGTCTTCAACGAGGTCGGCACCACCGTCGTCCAGGCCCCGGTGAACCACAAGACGATCTCCGGGCACGTGCAGCAGTTCCTCTCCGGCACGCCCGACATGGTCCAGGCCCGCTTCGAGTACAACGCCTCCTTGAAGGAGTTCGCCGAGGTCAACATCTTCGAGGGCATGCGCGTCGAGGGCCCGGCCGACTTCAAGTCCGCCGGCCAGGTGCTCATCGACCAGCAGAACGACATCGCGTTCGGCCGCGCCGACCTCTCGTCGATCCCCGACATGGTCGAGACCTGGAAGGCCAACGGCGGCGACGCCGGCCGCGAGCACTACACCGCCGCTTACGAAAAGCTGCACGGCTAAGGCGCCCGGCCGGGTCGCGACACTCGTCGCGGCCCGGCCTCCCCGTCCCCGCACAGGTACTCACTGACTGGATTTCACACAAGCGATGGCAGCTCTCCAGACCTCAGCGCCCCCGGCTCCGTCCGGGCAGGACCGCCGCACCATTGTCAAGCGCAAGCGGACCGTGGCCCAGCGGTTCCGGTCCGACTGGCCGCTCCTGCTCATGACGCTCCCGGCCATGGCCCAGCTCGCGGTGTTCTTCTACTGGCCCTCGGCCTGGAACATCATCGCGTTCATGGACTACAGCCCGCACCGCCCGTTCTGGGAGAACCCCCTGGTGGGCTTCGCCTGGTTCGAGCGGCTGTTCGACAACCCGTACTTCCTGCCGGCGCTGCTGAACACGCTGAAGTACTCGTTCGCGAACCTGCTGTTCCTGTTCCCGCTGTCGATCGTCCTGGCGCTGGTCATGCACTCGGTGGTCTCCACCAAGGTCCGCAGCGTCTTCCAGTCGGTCGTGTACCTGCCGTACTTCTTCTCCTGGGTCCTGGTCGTCACCGTGTTCGTCCAGACGCTCGGCTCCGACGGCCTGGTCTCCAACTGGCTCCTCGGCTTCGGCGGCGAGCGGCTGACGTTCACCTCGAACCCGGACACGTTCATGTTCCTGGCCTGGCTGCAGTGGGCGTGGAAGGACGCGGGCTGGGGCATGATCATCTTCCTCGCGGCCCTCGCCTCGATCAACCCGAGCCTGTACGAGGCCGCGGCCGTGGACGGCGCCAGCCGCTGGCGGCGCATGTGGCACATCACCCTGCCGGGCATCCGGCCCGTGATCGTGCTGCTGCTGATCCTCCACATCGGCGGCATCCTCTCGGTCGGCTTCGAGCAGTACCAGCTGCAGCGCGACGCGATCGGCTACCAGACCACGGAAGTGCTCGACACCTTCATCTACTACCGCAGCGTCATCGGCACCGAGGGCCCGTCCTTCGGCACCGCGGCCGGCCTGTTCAAGGGCGTGATCGGGCTGATCCTGGTCCTCATCGCCAACAACGTCGCGCACCGCCTCGGAGAGCAAGGGATCTACCAGAAGTCATGACCGCCATCGACACCAAGCTCAAGCCCCGCAAGAGTGCGCGCCCCGTCTGGGACGAGGAGCCCTCGTGGTTCGGGAAGTTCGTCAAGGCGCTCTTCCTGATCGCCTACGGCGCGGCCATCGTCCTGCCGATCTGGGCGGTCGTGGCCACCAGCTTCGCCAGTGAGGAGTCGCTCGCCAAGGCGGGCGGGAACCTGCTGCTGATCCCCACCGAGTTCAGCCTCGCGGCCTACCGGGAGATCTTCGACGGCGGCGCGCTCACGAAGTCGCTGATCCTCACGATCGGCCTGACCGCGGGCGGGACCGCGCTGAGCATGGTCCTGACCATCGGCGCGGCCTACGGCCTCTCGCGGACCGGCTCGCTGCTGCACCGCCCGCTGCTCATGCTCGTGCTCTTCACGTTCCTGTTCGCGCCGGGCCTGTACCCGAGCTTCCTGGTCGTGCAGAAGCTGGGCCTGTTCAACAACTACCTGTCGATCATCCTGCCGATGGCGCTGAGCGCCTTCAACCTCATCGTGCTCAGGGCGTTCTTCATGAACAGCGTCCCGACCGAGCTGCTCGACGCGGCGCGCATGGACGGCGCGGGCGAGTTCCGCACCCTGTTCAAGATCGTGCTGCCGATGTCGAAGGCGATCCTCGCGGTCATCGCGCTGTTCTACGCGGTCGGCTACTGGAACATCTACTTCTCGGCGGTGCTGTACATCCCGGGCCTGGAGACCCAGCCGATCCAGGTCGTGCTCCAGCGGATGCTCATGTCCACGCAGGGCCTGCCGGGCGCTGCGGCGAACGTGAGCCAGTACCAGTCCGCCGCGCCGGACGCGGCGCTGAAGATGGCCGTGGTCGTCTGCACGATCATCCCGATCGTCATCATGTACCCGTTCATCCAGAAGCACTTCACGAAGGCCGTCATCACCGGCGCCATCAAGGGCTAGCAGCCCGCTCGATCTCCCCCTGGTGCAAAGGGCCGCCTCCGCATTGCGGAGGCGGCCCTTTCACGTGTCCGAGGGCGTGCAGGCGCGGCGTGAAAGTGCAGTGGGACCGGAGTGAAAGCCGGGCCGCGCATGCTGGCGGCACAGCAAGCAGACCAGTGATGTGCAGCAGCCAGAGAGGCGCACCCATGCGATACGCCATCGAAGTCCGGGGACTGCAGAAGTCCTTCGGCGAGGTCCACGCCCTCAGCGGCGTCGACTTCGCCGCGGCGCCCGGCACCGTGCTCGGGGTCCTCGGCCCCAACGGCGCCGGCAAGACCACGGCCGTCCGGGCCCTGTCCACCCTCACCAAGCCCGACGCCGGGACCGCCCGCGTCCTCGGCCTCGACGTGGTCGGCCAGGCCGCCGAGGTGCGCGAGCGCATCGGCCTCACCGGGCAGTACGCCGGGCTCGACCCGAACCTGTCGGGCGAGCAGAACCTCGTGCTCGTCGCCCGGCTCCTCGGCGCCTCGCGCCGCCAGGCGAAGGCCCGCGCGAACGAGCTCATCGAGCGGTTCGACCTCGCCCACGCCGCCACCCGTGCCGTCGGCAAGTACTCCGGCGGCATGCGCCGCCGCCTGGACCTCGCCGCCTCGATCGTGCGCCGGCCCGAGGTCCTGTTCCTGGACGAGCCCACGACGGGCCTGGACCCGCAGAGCCGCAACGGGCTCTGGGAGGTCGTGCGGGACCTCGTCGCCGCCGGCACCACGGTGCTGCTCACCACCCAGTACCTGGAGGAGGCCGACCAGCTCGCCGACTCGATCGCCGTCATCGACAGCGGGCGGGTCATCGCGTCCGGCACGCCTTCGCAGCTCAAGCAGGCCGTGGGCGGCCAGATGCTGCGCCTGTCCCCCACCAGGCCCGACGCGGCCGAGCAGCTGGTCCAGCTCGCCGAATGGGCGGCCGGTGTGCAGGCCCGCATCGAGGACGGGGACGTGCTCGTCCCCGTCGCCCATGCCGGCGAGGCGCAGGCCGTCATGGCCCGCGTCGGCCAGGCCGGGGTCGACCTGGCCGGGTTCGGGCTCCACGAGCCGACCCTCGACGAGGTCTTCCTCCAACTCACCGGGCACCGCACCCCCGCCGACACGACCAAGAAGGAGGTGGCGGCATGAGCGCCGTCGCGACCGGAACGCCGAACACGAACGGACTGCGCGCGGAGACGACGTGGACGACCAAGCGCGGGACGCTCGCGCAGTCGGCCACGATGGCGGCCCGCTCGCTCGCCTCGATCAGGCACGCGCCCGCCCAGCTCGTCGACTTCTTCATGATCCCGCTGATGATCCTGCTGTCCGTCACGTTCTTCATGGGCGGCCAGATGATGGGCTCCTGGCAGGACTTCCTGCAGTACGCGGGGCCGACCATCATCGCGATGGGCCTCTTCTTCGCCGTCACCGCAACGGGTCTCGGCCTCTACGGCGACATCAAGGAAGGCGTGTTCGACCGCCTCACCGCCATGCCCGTGTCGCGGTTCGCGCTGCTCGCCGGGCGGGTCGCCGCGGACATGGTGAAGTACGCGTGGGCGATGCTCGTCGTCGGCGGCGTCGCCTTCGCGATCGGCTACCGCGCCGAAGCGGGCGTCCTCGGCACGGCGGCCGCCGCGGGTGCGATGCTGCTGTTCCTGTTCGCCGCGTCCTGGTCGATGGTCCTGGTCGGGCTCACCGCCAAGAGCGAGGAGCAGATCCAGACCTGGATGATCAGCCTCCTCATGCCGCTCGCGTACACCTCCACGATCTTCGTGGAGATCGACTCGCTCCCCGGCGCCGTGCAGTGGTGGGCCGAGATCAACCCGCTCACCGCCCTCGCCGACTCGATGCGGGTCTTCCTCGACGGCGGGGACCCGGGCGGCGAGGTGCTCGCGCTCCTCGGCTGGTGCGCCGCGCTCACCGCCGTGTTCGTGCCGCTGTCGCTGCGGGCCTACCGCCGCAAGCTCAGCGACTGACCGCTAGGAACTGAACGGCCAGGTGCTCTGCTCGAGCATCGAGGCGGCCCGGGCCTCCAGGTCCGGGTCGCCCTTCTCGCGCGCGATCGACGCGAGCTGGCGGTACAGCTGCATCGTGACCTCCGAGAAGCCCTGGAAGCGCGGCAGGTCCCGTTCGGCGTCGAGCAGCTCGCGCAGCGCCTCGTCGACCCTTCCCATGCGGCGCAGGCAGATCGCTGCGACGTTCCGGGTGGCCAGGGCGTTCTCGGCGTTGCCCGCGCGCTCGGCCCGCTTCCGCTGCACCCGCATCCGCTCGAGCATCGCCTCAGGGTCGTCGCCGTGCTCGGCGTCGATCCGCCACAGCTGGTCGGCGATCACCGAGTCGGCCAGGTCCGCGCCGAACTCCGCTTCGGCCGCGATCGCCCGCAGCAGCAGCTCGCGCGCGCCCGGGTAGTCCCCCGCGCTCATGCGGTCGGCCGCGAGGCCCTGCCAGGAGAGGATGAGCCCGAAGCGGTCGCCGAGCGAGGCGAAGATCCGGTTCGATTCGGCCAGTTCGGCCGCGGCGGCCTCGGCCCGCCCGGAACGGTACGAGAACTCGGAGACGAACAGCAGGCCGATCCCCCGCACCCACGCGTGCTCCTCGGTGGTGAGCCCGGCCATGATCTCGCGCATGCGGGGCGCGTCCCCGGCGATCATCGCCCGGATCATCGGGATCATCTGCAGCAGCGGCTCGACCGCGAAGAGGTCGTGCTCCTCGCTGATGCGCTGCGCCGCAGCGAACTCAGCGTCGATCTCGACCGGGTCGATCCGCCCGGACCACAGGCCCCAGCTGCCGGCCATCGCCACCTTCGCGCGGTGCAGCGGGTCCGCGTCGGCCGGGTCGCACGGCATCGCGCGGACCTGCCGGGCCAGCTCCATGCCCTCCTCGCGGTAGCCGCGCATCCACCAGTACCAGGAGAGCGGCGCGATCGCGCGGTAGGCGACGCGGGCGTTGCCGGCCGCGACCATGCGGCGGATGGCCGCGAACAGGTTCGCGTGCTCGGCCCCGAGCCGGTCGAGCCATGCGACCTGCTCGCCGCGCATCAGGTGCGGCTCGGCCTCCTCGGCGAGGGCCGCGTACCACTCGGCGTGGCGCTCGAAGCGCTCGGCGGTCTCCCCGGCCTCGGCCAGCCGCGCGGCGGCGTACTCGCGCACGGTCTCCAGGAGCCGGTAGCGTCCGCCGGGCAGGCGCTGCACCAGCGACTTCTCGACCAGGCCCGTGATGTCGTCGGCGTCCGCCGAGCAGACCTCGCACGCGGCGGCGAGGTCGGCGCTGCCGCTGAAGACGGACATGCGGGCGAGCACGAGCCGCTCCCGCGGGTCGAGGAGGTCCCAGCTCCAGTCGACCACGGCGCGCAGCGTCCGCTGGCGCGGCTCGGCCGTGCGCGGACCCCGCCCGAGGAGCCCGAACCGGTCGTCGAGCCGCGCGGAGAGGTCCTCGAGGCTCATGGACCGCAGACGGGCCGCCGCCAGTTCGATCGCGAGCGGCAGGCCGTCCAGCGCGGCGCAGACCTGCAGCACCGCATCGGCGTTCGACGCGTCGACCCTGAACTCCGGATCGCTCTGGCGGGCCCGCTCCTCGAACAGCGCGATGGCCGCGTGCGAACGCAGGTCCGCGACCGGGTCGGCGCCGGTCGCAGCGGCACTGTCGGGCAGCGGCAGCGGCCCGACGCCGAGCACGGCCTCCCCGGTGATGCCGAGCGCTTCGCGGCTGGTGGCGAGCACCCGCAGGCCCGGCACGCGCCCGAGGAGGTGGGCCAGCAGCTCGGCGGCGTCCTCGATCAGGTGCTCGCAGTTGTCCGCGGCGAGCACGAGCTCGCGGCCCCGCAGGGCCTCGGTCAGGCGGGTCCGCGGGTCCTCGCTGCGCCGGGCGAGGATCGATTCGCCCAGGCCGATCGCGTCGCCGAACACCTCGGGCAGGCGGCCCGGATCGGTGACGGGTGCGAGTTCCACCAGGCGCACCTCGCGGCCCCCGGCGGCGAGCCGGTGCGCGGTCTCGACGGCGAGCCGGGTCTTGCCGGTGCCGCCGGGTCCGGTGAGGGTCACGAGGCGGTTCGATTCGAGCAGGCCGGTCACGGCCGCGATCTCGGATTCGCGGCCGATGCACGCGGTGAGCGGTTCGGGAAGGCCGTGCTGCTTCTGTTGGGCCGCTTGCGGTTCCACGCCGCGGAGGACGTCCAGGTGCGCGTCGCGGAGCACCCTGGAGGGGTCGACGCCGAGTTCGTCGGCGAGCCGGTCCCGCACGGTGCCGTAGACGGCGAGCGCGTCGGCGCGGCGGCCGGCGGCGGCGAGCGCGAGCATGTACCGGGCGGCGTCGGGCTCGTTGAGCGCGTCGGCGCCGTGGCGGGCGGCGAGCTCGGCGAGTACCGCGTCGGCGCCGTCGAGGCGCATCCGGGCGTCGAGGCGCAGGGCGGCGACGGCATCGCGGCGCAGGGCGAGCCGGGTGCGGGCGGCTTCGGCGAAGGCGTACCGGTCGAGGTCGGCGAGGGCGGGGCCGCGCCAGAGCGCGAGGGCGGCTTCGGCGCTCGCGCGGGCAGCGGCGGGCCGGTCCTCTCTGGATGCGGCTTCAGTGCGTGCGGCGAGTCGCTCGAAGTCCTCGATGTCGGTGGCGGCGGCGAGTCGGTAGCCGCCGTGGCCGCTTTCGAGGCGGTCGCCGAGGAGGCCGCGCAGTCGCGACAGCTGCGTGTGGAGGGCGCCGCCGGCATTGGCGGGCGGGTCCTCGGGCCAGACGGCGCCGATGAGCGCGGCGGCCGGGACCGGGCCGCGTTCGAGCGCGAGGCGGGCGAGGAGGGCGCGCTGGCGGCCGGCGGGGACCGGGACCTCGGCCCCGTCCTCGTCGAGCACTCGCAACGGTCCCAGCAGCTCCACTCGCATGCGGTCTATCTTGCCGCCCTTGCGAGGGCCGGGGCGACCCGGTCGGCGACGCCGCCTCCTGGACTCCCTAATGGAATCTGCTACTTGCATGAACAGGTTGTCACGGCATATCAGGGCCTTATCAGTGCATTTCTGTCAAGTTCCCGACTGATCGAACATACGGCCCGATCGCGCACGTACTGTCGTTCCCAAAACCCCGAAACAGTACGACCCCATGTGAGGTGCGGTGTCCGCCATGGCGATCAGTATCGATCACAAACACGATGCGCTGCCCCGCACCGCCGAGTCATGCGACCCGGAAGGAGAGCCCCCCATGAGTCCTGGCCCCGCCGGCGCGCACATCGCCGGCTACTGCGTCGAGTTCCGGCTCGAGACCCGGGACAACGGGACCCAGGTCCTCCTCGCCCACGACCCGGACGGCGTGGCCGCCGCCGTCGCCACGATCGTGGCGGCCGACCTGCTCCAGGTCGCGACCGCGCTCGTGCGCGACCGGCCCGGCTACGAACCCGGCGGCAGGCCCGACCACGGCCTCAAGATCATCGCGGACAAAGCCGCGGAGATCGGGGCCCTGGCCTACTTCGGGCCGGGCGGCGAGGACTACGGCCCCGGCGCCTGGGTCACCTTCTCGAGCGAACCACAGGCCCCGCACCTGCGGCTCTACCGCGACATGGACACGGCGAGCACGTTCCCGCCCGATGCGCACATCGCGTTGAGCACGCTGGCGCGCGCGGTGGAGGACTTCCGGGCCACGGGCGGCCTGCGCCCGTCCGGATGCATGTGGCGGCCCAGCACGGTGTGGTGACGCCGGTGTGGCGAGGGCCCTTGTGGCATTGACCGCCTGGCGGGATCGCGGCCCGGTACCGAGCCCGCCTCTGGATAGTCTTTGCTGTCATGAGCACCAGTGACGCCGTGACCGTGCGGTTCGCGCACGTCGGGGACGCGCCTGCGGCCAGCGCGATCCTCGACCACTACATCGCCGAGTCGACCAGCAACTTCCGCACGGAGCCGTACGCGCCCGGGGAGTGGGCGGAGCAGTTCGCGGCCAATGCGGACCGCTTCCCCTACCTCGTCGCGGAGTCCGGCGGGGCCGTGGCCGGGCTGGCGTACGCGAGCCCGTGGCGGCCGAAGCAGGCGTACGCGTGGACCGCCGAGTCGACGGTGTACGTCTCGCCCGACCACCAGGGCCGGGGCGTCGGCTCGCTCCTGTACGGGGATTTGCTCAAACGCCTTGAGCAGCAGGGTTTCCGCAGTGTCATGGCCCAGATCTCGCAGCCGAACCCCGGCAGTGAGGCGCTGCACGCCCGCTTCGGCTTCGAGCTGCTGGGCAGCATCCGCGACGCCGGGTTCAAGCACGGCTCCTGGGTCGGCGTGGGCATCTGGCAGAAGATCCTGGCCGAGCCGGAGCGCCCGCCCGCGCCGACGGCGCCCACGGTTCGCTAGGGCTCGGTGCGCGGTCGGCGGCGCTGAGGTTCCAATGAACCTCTAATCGTTCTCGCGTGGAATACAGAGGCCCCGTCCCTAATCTTCGGTGCAGGGGAAAGAAACCTCCTGAGGGGTGACGAGCCGCAAGGCGAGTCGAATCCAATTGATGGGTGTGGGGTAGTGATCGGGCCCGGAGCGGAAGCTCCGGGCCCGATCGCATTGCCGTGCGCTGACGGTGCTGCTTAGCGAACGCCGTAGAGGTGCTCGAGGGCGAGCTGGTCGAGGTGCTCGAAGGCCATGCCCTTGGCGGCGAGGCCTTCGACGTCGACCTTGACGTCCTTGAGGTCGGCCCAGGTCTCGCCTTCGGCGAGGGTGGGGGTCGCGAGCTCGGCGACGCGGGCGGCCGCGAGGGCCTCCTGGACCTCGGGGTCGGCGCGGAAGGCGCGGACCTTGGCCTGCAGGATCTTGTAGTTGCGCATGCAGGCGGCGGCCGAGACCCACACGCCGTTGTCGTCTTCGACGCGCGGGGGCTTGTAGTCGAAGTGGATGGGTCCGGTGTACTGGCCCTTGGCGATGCCCTCTTCGACGGCGTCGACGACCCAGAAGGCCCCGCCGACGTTGCCGGCGCCGAAGCGCAGGTCCTGGTCGAAGCGCGGGCCGGTCTGGCCGTTGAGGTCGATGTGGTAGAGCTTGCCGTGCCACATGGCCTGGCGGATGCCGGCGGCGAAGTCGAGGCCGGCCATCTCCTCGTGCCCGATCTCGGGGTTGATGCCGACCAGTTCGGGGCGCTCGAGTTCGTTGATGAACGCGAGGGCGTGGCCGAGGGTCGGGAGGAGGATGTTGCCGCGGGGCTCGTTCGGCTTGGGCTCGATGGCGAAGCGGATGTCGTAGCCCTGCTCGGTGACGTAGTCGCCGAGGGTGTCGAAGGCTTCCTTCATGCGGGCCATGGCGGACTGGACGTCCTTGGAGCCGCCGAACTCGGCGCCTTCGCGGCCGCCCCAGGCGACGTAGATCTCGGCGCCGAGTTCGGCGGCGAGGTCGATGTTGCGCATGACCTTCGCGATGGCGTAGCGGCGCACGTCGCGGTCGTTGTGGGTGAAGCCGCCGTCTTTGAAGATCGGGTGGCTGAAGAGGTTGGTGGTCGCGGTGGTGACCTTGAGGCCGGTCTCGTCGAGGGCCTTGCGGAACGCGCCGACCTTGGCGTCGCGCTCGGCTTCGGAGTCGTCGAAGCCGAACAGGTCGTTGTCGTGGAAGTTGACGCCGTAGGCGCCGAGCTCGGCGAGCTTGCGCACGGCGCGGTCGGCGGCCATGGCCTCGCGGGTGGCCGAGCCGAAGACGTCCTGAGCCGCCCAGCCGACCGTCCAGATGCCGAAGGAGAACTTGTCCTCAGGCACCGGTGCGTAATTGTCGGTCATGATCAGTCCTTTTCTCATTGGTGTGCGGCCCAGGACGAGGTCTCGTCCCTCAGGCTCGCGTACTGCTCGGACACGTTTGCGGCGGCCGTGCCGGTGAGCCGCGCGGTGTCGCCTGTCTGCCACTGCGGCGGGGTCGGCGTGCCGTGGAGGGCCCAGGCCGCCTGCTTGGCGGCCCCGAGGGCCACGTATTCGGCCGAGGGCGGGACCTCGACGTCGACGCCGAAGACACTCGGGGCGATGCGGCGCACGGCCTCGGAGGCGGAGGAGCCGCCGATGAGGAGGACGCGCTTGGCCGTGAGCCCCTGGGCGGCCATGGCGGCGAGGCCGTCGGCCTGGGCCGAGAGCATGCCTTCGACGGCGGCGCGGGCGAGGTCCTCGCGGGTCGACGCCGTGGTGAGCCCGCTGAGGACTCCGGTCGCGTTGGGGCGCTTGGGGGTCCGTTCGCCGTCGAGGTAGGGCAGGAGGGTGAGTCCTCCGGCGCCGGGGGCGGCGGCGAGCGCGAGCCGGTCGAACTCGGCGTGGTCGACGCCGAGGAGGGACCGGAAGGTGTCGAGGACGCGGGCGGCGTTGAGGGTGCAGACGAGCGGCAGGAAGCGGCCGGTGGCGTCGGCGAACCCGGCCACGAGCCCGGAGGCGTCGGCGGCGGGGACGTCGGAGACGCCGAAGACGGTGCCCGAGGTGCCGAGCGAGACGACCACGTCGCCGGGGCCGAGGCCCAGGCCGAGGGCGGCGCCGGCGTTGTCGCCGGTGCCCGGGGCGACCTTGGCGCCGGAGGCGGTGCGGCCGACGATCTCGTTCGGTGCGGCGACGCGCGGTAGGGCGAGGTCGCGGCCGAAGGCCTGGACGAGCCGGTCCCGCAGGTAGCCGCCCGTGCCGGGCGACCAGTAGCCGGTGCCGGAGGCGTCCGAGCGGTCGGTGGTCGCGTCGGCGGCGGTGGCCCCGCGGAGCTTCATGGTGAGCCAGTCGTGCGGCAGCATCACCGAAACTGTTTTCGCCGCGTTTTCAGGCTCGTTCTCGGCGAGCCAGGCGAGCTTCGTGGCGGTGAAGGAGGCCGCGAGGACCAGGCCGGTGTCGGCGGCCCAGGCCTCGGGGCCGCCGTGCTCGGCGGTGAGCCGCTCGGCCTGCGGGGCCGAGCGGGTGTCGTTCCACAGCAGTGCGGGGCGTACGACCTGGTCGTTCGCGTCGAGGGCGACCATGCCGTGCTGCTGCCCGGCGACGGCTACGGCCTCGGCGCGGTCCAGCAGGCCTTTGCCGGCCTCCTGGAGCGCCTCCCACCAGGCTTCGGGCGGGCACTCGGTCCCGTCCGGGTGGGAGGCGCGACCGGAGTCGACGATCTCGCCGGTCTCGGCTTCGACCAACAACACTTTCGTCGACTGCGTCGATGAGTCGACTCCGGCCACCAGGGTCATCTAGGTACGCTCCAGCTCCACGTTCGCGGGCTTGCCCGCAACATCCATGACGCTCACATTAGCGATATCCGCCGGCCCTGTCGACACCAGGGTCACAACAGTTTCTGAAACTGTTTCAACGGTCACGACGGTGTCGCCGTCGACGTCGCTGATCACGATGCCGCGGTCGGGGGTGCCCCACACCTCGAGCGTGATCGCCTCGAACGCGCCGTCGGCGATGGTCACGTCCGCGGCGATGCGCGGGATGATCGCGCCGTAGCGCACGAACACCGGGAAGGTCTCCAGGCCGTGCTTCGTGTCGATGTAGCGCCCGCCCTCGTGGACCTCCTTGGTCCAGAAGTCGATCCACCGGCCCTCGGGCAGGTACACCTTGCGCTCGCCCGACGGGTCGTTCACCGGGGCGACGAGGAGGTCCTTGCCGAAGCGGTACTCCTGGTCGGCGTTCCACGCGACCGGGTCGGAGGGGTTGTCCACATTGAGCGCGCGCAGCACCGGCTCGCCGGTGCGCGAGGCGTGCACGGCCGCCGAGTAGAGGTACGGCATCAGCGAGTACCGCAGCCGCAGCGACTCGACCGCGAGGCGCTCGGCCTCCTCCGAGAACTCCCACAGCTCGCGGGTCGTGGTCCCGTGGTAGCGCAGCAGCGGCGAGAGCGCGCCGAACTGGGCCCACCGGATGTACAGGTCGTCCGTCGGCGTGCCGTTGAAGCCGCCGGTGTCGTGCGACCAGAACGGGACGCCCGACAGGCCGTGCGAGAGGCCGCCGCGGATGGTGCCGCCCAGGCCCGCCCAGGTGGTCTGGACGTCGCCCGACCACTGCGCGGAGTGGCGCTGCCCGCCGAGGAACGACGAGCGGGCCCACACGAGCTCGTGCCCGTTGACCTCGCGGGTCACCTCGACCACCGCGTCGTTGTAGAGCAGGGTGTACACGTTGTGCAGCTCGGTGCCGCTCATGCCGTTGTGCGCCACCGCGTCAGCGGGCACGCCCTCGGCGAAGTCGGTCTTGTACAGGGCCGCGCCCGCCTGCAGCGGGCCGCGCAGCAGGTCCTTCCACCACGCGACCGCGTCGGGGTTGGTGAAGTCGACGATGCCGCTGGCCTGGTGCGAGCCGTGCCAGACGTCCGCCACGTAGGTCTCGCCCTTGGCGTTCTTCAGGAAGTAGCCGCGCTCGTCGCCCTCGGTGAAGACCGGCGACAGGGCCGAGATGTAGGAGTTCATCCACAGGCAGACCTTGAAGCCCTGCTCGGCCAGCTCGGCCAGCATCCGCTCCGGGTTCGGGAAGTTCTCCCGGTCCCACTGCATGTCGGACCAGTGCGGCTCGTGCTGCCAGAACGTGTCCAGGTGCAGCACGTCGCACGGGATGCCGCGCTCGCGGATCTTCTTGGCCCGCTCCATGACCCGCTCCTCGGAGTCCACGAAGAAGCCCGAGGAGATCCAGGTGCCGAAGGCCCACTTCGGAGGCAGCGACGGGCGGGAGGTGAGGCCGTCGAACCGGTCGAGGACCTCGACCGGGGTGCCGCCGAGCACGAAGTACTCGAGGGCGTCGTCGGGCACGATGAACTCGACGGCCGCGTGCGTCTGCTGCGCCATGTCGAACTCGACGGGCGCGCCGGAGTTGACGACGATCCCGTAGCCGCGGTCGGAGACGTAGATCGGGGCGTTCTTGTACATGCGGATCGACTCGGAGCCGAACGCGTCGAAGTTCCACATCAGCGGGCGCTGGCCGCGGGCGTTCAGCGGCGCGAAGCGCTCGCCGAACCCGGCGAAGGCCTCGTCCGGTGCGGCGGTGAACGACTCGTGGAACGCGACCGGCCGGCCGTCCACGAGGGACCGCCCGAACGGCAGGGTGCGCAGGCGCCCGGAGATGTCCTCCTCGCCCGCGTTCTGGGCGACGAGGGTCTTCCCCGCGGCGTCGGTGTACTTCAGGGACCAGGTGCCGAGGGTGGCGACGGCGCGCACGGAGCCGGCGTCCACGACGACCGTGTCGTCCTCGACCGAGACCTTCGCGTCGGCGTAGTCGCCGGCGTGGACCAGCTCGATGATCTTCTCGACGGCGGGGCGGGCGGCGGGGTCGGCGGACAGGCGGGCGCGCACGACGCCTTCGGCGACGGCACTGATGCCGATGTACAGCTCCTCCCCCGCACTCGTCTTGGCCTTCAGGAGCACGGAGGCGGGGCCGGTCTCGGCCACCTCGGCGCTGGTGACGGCCGACAGACCCTGCTCGCCGTCGGCTCGCTGGGGAAGCTCCGGGGGGTCGGCGACGAAGAATTCGCGGGCGACCAGCGGCGGGCGATAAGGCATTCGATGCTCCTGCCTGTTGAGGGAATGTACGACAGTGCGGGCCGGGTGGGGCGGCACGACGCTCATTAGTTTATCGACTATCCGAACAAATTGCGACCGGGGGCGACGAGATTCCGCGGGCCGCTTCGGCAGGCCCCCGAGCGCCCCGCATTCCACACCGGCGCCGCCCGGTGCGCCGAGTCGCCCACGCCGCGGGCGCGGGAAAGCTACCCTGGGCGGTGCGACCGCCCGAAAGCTCACGTCGCGCACCGCGTTCACGAGCCCAGTCCGATGCGAGGTACCGAGATGTCCACCGTCCGCTCCAGCCTTTCCGACGAGAACCGCGATACCACCGCGAAGGCCCTCCAGGGGGCGCTCGTCGACCTCATCGACCTCTCCCTCATCGGGAAGCAGGCGCACTGGAACGTCTACGGCAAGAACTTCCGCTCGCTCCACCTCCAGCTCGACGAGATCGTCGTGTCCGCGCGCAACGCCACCGACCTCGTCGCCGAGCGGGCCATCGCCATCGGCGTCAGCGCCGACGGCCGCGCGGCCACGGTCGCGGAGACCTCCTCGGTGCCGAAGATCCACGACGGCCAGATCAGCGACAACGAGGTCGTCTCGCTGTTCATCGAGGCCTACACCGCGATCATCGCCAACATGCGCGAGCGCATCGAGGTCACCGAGTCGGCCGACCCGGTCACCCAGGACCTCCTCATCGGCGTCACCGCCGAGCTCGAGAAGCAGAGCTGGATGTTCCAGGCCGAACTCGCCTAGGGCACCGCGAACGCGCGGCCGGGGCCGGGCGGAGCGGCTGATTCGCGAGCGCGGCGATGCCGCGCCCACCAGCTGCTCCGCCCGGCCCCGGCCTGTGCGAAGAGATCGGTCTAGGCGGGTGTGCAGGTCACCGCGGGCACCGACGCGGTCGAGCCGTCGGCCTTGGTGATGTTGAAACCGAACGTGGTCGACTGGCCGGCCGCGAGCGAGCCGTTGTAGCTCTCGTTCGAGCCGCTCACCGTCGCCCCCGTCAGCGTTCCCCTGACGCTCCAGGCGTTGGAGATGCGCTCCGAGCCCGGCCAGGTCCACGTCACCTTCCAGCCGCTCAGGTTCTGATTGGCCTTGACGGTGGCCGAGTACGTCGCTCCGGTGTTCCACGGGCTCGAGACGCTCAGCGTCACGGTGCAGCCCGAGCCGGGCGGCGGCGAGGTGGTCGTCGCCGGGTCCGAGGTGGCCGGGGTCGTGGTCGGGTTGCCGGTGCCGTCGCCGCCGAGCGCGTTCAGCACGGCGGTGTAGGCGGGCTTCTTCGAGTAGTCGTCGTTGTAGAGCAGCGGCGCCCCGGTGCCGGGGAAGGTGCCGGGCACCCACGAGTCGCCGTCGCGCAGGCCCCAGACGGTGACGCCGGAGCAGTCGACGAGCTCGGCGCACATCTCGACCACCCGCTGGTAGTCGTTCGCCTGCTGCTGCAGCTCGCTGCTGTCGGCCGGCAGGTTGATGCGGATGTCGAGCTCGGTGATGCGGACCTTCAGGCCGAGGTCCACGAAGCGCTGCAGGTTCGCCTCCATGGTGGAGGGCACCTGGCCGAGGATGAGGTGCGACTGGAAGCCGACGCCGTCCAGGATGTTCTGCGACTTCAGGCCCTGCGCGAGCCGGTAGATCGTGTCGGACTTGGCGTTGTCGGCCTCGATCGAGTAGTCGTTGATGTAGAGGTCGGCGTTCGGGTCGGCCGCGCGGGCGGTCTGGAACGCGGTGGTGATGTACCCCTCGCCCATGGTGCGCAGCCAGAACGAGTCGCGCATGGCGCCGTTGTTGTCGCTGACGACCTCGTTCACGACGTCCCAGGAGTCGACCCGGCCCTCGTAGCGGTTCGCCACGGTGTTGATGTGGTCGACCATGGCGGAGCGCATGGCCGTCGCGTTGAGGCTCTGCACCCAGTTCGGGGTCTGGGCGTGCCAGACGAAGGTGTGGCCGTGCACGGACTGGCCGTTGTCCTCGGCGAAGTCCACGATCGAGTCGGCCTGGGAGAACGTGTAGTTGCCGTCCGAGGGCTCGGTGGCGTCCCACTTCATCGCGTTCTCGGCGGTGAGCGAGTTGAACTCGCTGGCGACGGTGTTGCGGTACTGCGCGTTGCTCTGGAGCCTGTTGGCGTCGACCGCGACGCCGATGTCCTTGCCGATGGCGTCGGCGGCGCCGCGGAGCGTGGTGGCCTGGGCGCCCGCGAACTGCGTCGAGAGCCCGATGCCGAGGGCCGCGGTCGCGACGGTGACGGCCCCCGCGATCACCGCCCGACGGCGTTGACGGGTAAGCAGCACAGAAATCTCCTCAAGGTGGTGCCGCGCCGTGAGGGAACGAGGCTGTTCAAAGGGTGGTCCGCGCCGGAGCGAAGCGCTCCCAGCGAGGTGAGGCCCAGCCTAGCGAATGCATAGATGGCGGTCAATACTGAGAAAGATCGATGCTTGCGGCAACGGAGCGGGACCCCTCCCGGTGGGCCGCGATTAGCGTGACCGGCATGGCATCCGAAGAAGCACCACCGCCGAGCGAACGAACGCCCATGGCAGTGATCCTCGCCCTCACGCTGCTGGGACTGTTGGCGCTCCTGTGGCTCTCACCGACGGTCGACTACTGGTCCGAGATCGGGTACTACATCGAATCCGGCCAAGACCCGGTGTACCCCTTGGGCGTCGCAATCCTCTACACCTTGGCCACGACCGCCGCCGCGGTCGCGTTCTTCGGCTATCTCAAGCGCCGCTTCTGGGGCCGCGTGACCGGCATCGTCGTCGGCGGCGTCGGTCTCCTCGGCACGATCGCGACGCTGGGCAGCGTTGACGCCACGGCGGGCATCGTCGTACTCGGCCTGTTCGCCGCGGTCATCGGGCTGCTGTGCACGGCCCAGGCCAACGCCTGGTGCCCGCGGCCGAGCAGAAGGGCGCGGACCTGACGGCCCGCGCCCCACTGCATTGCTCGGCTATTTGGCGACGATCGAGACCATCTTGCCCGCCACCACGATGACCTTCTTGACGTCCTTGCCCGCCAGGTTCGCGGCGACCTTCTCCTCGGCCAGCGCGGCGGCCTTCACGGCCTCCTCGTCGGCGCCCGCGGCGACCTCGATGCGGCCGCGCACCTTGCCGTTGATCTGCACCGGGTACGTGACGGTGTCCTCGACCAGGTGGCGCTCGTCGGCGACCGGGAAGTCCACATAGGCGATGCCGCCTTCATGGCCCAGGCGCTCCCACAGCTCCTCGGCGATGTGCGGGGCGACCGGCGCGACCATGGCGACCAGGGCCTCGGCGGCCTCGCGCGGGACCGGGTTCAGGCCGGTCAGGTGGTTGTTCAGCGTGATCAGCTTGGCGACGGCGGTGTTCATGCGCAGGTGCTCGTAGTCCTCGCGGACGCCGGCGATGGCCTTGTGCAGCTCGCGCATCGTGGCCGGTTCGGGCGCGTCGTCGCCGACGCTGACCTTGCCGGTCTCCTCGTCGACGATGTTGCGCCACAGGCGCTGCAGGAACCGCTGCGAGCCGACGATGGCGCGGGTCTCCCAGGGCTTGGACTCGGCCAGGGGGCCCATGGACATCTCGTAGACGCGGAAGGTGTCCGCGCCGTACTCGGCGCAGATGCCGTCGGGGGTGACGACGTTCTTCAGGGACTTGCCGATCTTGCCGTACTCGCGGTTGACCCGCTGCCCGTTGAAGAAGTACTCGCCGTCGACCTCTTCGACCTCCTCGGCCGGGACGTACACGCCGCGGTCGTCGGTGTAGGCGTAGGCCTGGATGTAGCCCTGGTTGAACAGGCGGCGGAACGGCTCGCGGCTGGAGACGTGGCCCAGGTCGAACAGGACCTTCTGCCAGAAGCGGGCGTACAGCAGGTGCAGGACGGCGTGCTCGACGCCGCCGATGTACAGGTCGACGCCGCCGACGTCCTCGGCGTCCTGCGGGCCCATCCAGTAGGACTCGTTGGCGGGTTCGGCCAGCTTCGCGGCCGACCCGGGGTCGGTGTAGCGCAGTTCGTACCAGGAGGAGCCGGCCCAGTTGGGCATGGTGTTCAGCTCGCGGGTGTAGGTCTTGGGCCCGTCGCCCAGGTCCAGTTCGACCTCGACCCAGTCCTTGGCGCGGCCCAGGGGCGGCTCGGGGGCGGAGTCGGCGTCCTCGGGGTCGAAGGTCTTGGGCGAGAAGTCGTCCAGTTGGGGCAGTTCGACGGGCAGGTGCTCCTCGCTCAGGGCGACGGGCAGGCCGGTCTCGTCGTAGACGATCGGGAAGGGCTCGCCCCAGTAGCGCTGGCGGCTGAACAGCCAGTCGCGCAGGCGGAAGGTGGTGGCGCCTTCGCCGCGCCCGTGCTCGACCAGCCAGTCGATCATGCGGGCCTTGGCCTCGGCGACGCGCAGGCCGTCCAGGAAGCCGGAGTTGACGGCGGTGCCGTCGGCGGTGAAGGCGCTCTCGCGGTCCCACTCCCCCTCACCGGCGACGACCTGGACGATCGGGATGTCGAAGGCCTGGGCGAACGCGAAGTCGCGCTCGTCGTGGGCGGGGACGGCCATGATCGCGCCGGTGCCGTAGCCGGCCAGGACGTAGTCGGCGATGAAGACCGGCACGTTCTCGCCGTTGACGGGGTTCGTGGCGTAGCCGCCGGTGAAGACGCCGGTCTTCTCCTTGGCGTCGGCCTGGCGCTCCACGTCGGTCTTGGCCGCGGCCTGGGCGCGGTAGGCGCTGATGGCCCCGGCCGGGGTGTCGTGGCCGCCGGTCCAGGAGTCGGGGACGCCGGCGGGCCAGGACTCGGCGGTCAGGGACTCGACCAGGGGGTGCTCGGGGGCCAGGACCATGTAGGTGGCGCCGAACAGGGTGTCGGGGCGGGTGGTGAAGACGCGGATGTCCCCGGCGTAGGTGCCGAAGTCCACGTAGGCGCCGATGGACTTGCCGATCCAGTTGCGCTGCATCGACTTCAGGGACTCGGTCCAGTCCAGTCCGTCCAGGTCGGACAGCAGCCGGTCGGCGTAGGCGGTGATGCGCATCATCCACTGCTTCAGGGTGCGCGTGTAGACCGGGAAGTTGCCGCGCTCGGAGCGGCCCTCGGAGGTGACCTCCTCATTGGACAGCACGGTGCCCAGGCCGGGGCACCAGTTCACGGGGGCCTCGGTGACGTAGGCCAGGCGGTGGCCGTCGATGACGCGGCGGCGCTCGACCGCGCCCAGCTCCGACCAGGGGCGGCCGTCGGGGGTCTCGCGCTCACCGGACTCGAACGCGGCGATCAGCTCGTCGATCGGGCGGGCCCGGTCGGCCTCGGTGTCGTACCAGGAGTTGAAGATCTGCAGGAAGATCCACTGCGTCCACTTGAAGTAGTCGGGGTCGGTGGTGGCGAACTCGCGGCGCTTGTCGTAGCCCATGCCCAGGATGCGCAGCTGCTCGCGGTACCGCTCGATGTTCTCGGCGGTGATCTCGGCGGGCTGGCGGCCGGTGGCGATCGCGTACTGCTCGGTGGGCAGGCCGAACGCGTCGAAGCCCAGGGGGTGCAGCACGTTGTACCCGGCCATGCGCAGGTAGCGCGAGTAGGCGTCGGTGGCGATGTAGCCCAGCGGGTGGCCCACGTGCAGCCCGGCCCCGGAGGGGTAGGGGAACATGTCCATCACGAACTTCTTGGGCGCCCCGGCGCGCGGGTGGCCCGGCTCGGCCAGGTCCCCGGTCGGGTTGGGGGCGCGGAAGGTCTGCTCAGCGTCCCAGCGCTCCTGCCAGCGCGGTTCGATCCGGTTGGCCAGTTCGGCGTCGTAGCGGTGTGCGGGTTCGGTCATGGCTCGTCCTGTGGTCCTGTGGTGGCTCTGGGTTCGGGCTGCGTTTCCGGGTACTGACCCTAGACAGCAAAAAACCCCTGGCATGCAGGGGTGGCCGTGTCGGTTCTCTCCAACACGGCTATCTAAGGAGCGCGAAACGCCGGGACATGCGTTCAGTGTAGCGGAGGGCCGTCCCGATGGCGCGTGACATAGGCGCTGGGCGCGTCCGAGTAGGATGGCGGACAGGCGACCGTAACGCGGAACGGTGTGTCAGGTCGCCCTTTCCACAGACTTTGTCCCGGGAGGACCATTGACCTTCGAGTCGTCCCCAGGCCAGCCGCCTCAGGCCCCGGCGCCGCTCTCTCCCCAGGAGTTCAAGGCGACGGCCGAGGGCATCCTGACGAACGTCGAGTGGGTGATCGAGGGCAAGTCCCACACGATCAAGCTCGCGATCGCGGTGATGCTCGCGGAAGGCCACCTGCTGCTGGAGGACGTGCCGGGGGTCGGCAAGACCCAGCTGGCGAAGGCCCTGGCCCGCTCGGTCGACTGCTCGGTGCGGCGCATCCAGTTCACGCCGGACCTCCTGCCCTCCGACGTGACGGGCGTGAGCATCTTCGACCCGGAGAAGCGCGACTTCGTGTTCAAGCCGGGCGCGATCTTCGGGAACCTGATCCTCGGCGACGAGATCAACCGCGCCAGCCCCAAGACGCAGGCCGCGCTCCTGGAGTGCATGGAGGAGCGGCAGGTCACGGTCGACGGGAACACGTACAAGCTGCGCAGCCCGTTCATGGTCATCGCCACCCAGAACCCGGTGGAGATGGAGGGCACCTACCCGCTGCCCGAGGCGCAGCGCGACCGGTTCGCCGCGCGCCTGGCGATCGGGTACCCGGACGTCAACGCGGAGCTGGCGCTGCTGGACCGCCGCGAGGAGTACAACCCGCTCGACGCGCTCCGCCCGGTGGCGGACGCGGAGATGATCGTGCGGATGATCGCCGCGGCCCGCGCGGTGCACCTGGCCCCGGAGCTGAAGCGGTACGTGGTCGACCTGGTGACGGCCACGCGTTCGAACGCGCAGGTCCGGTTGGGTGCGAGCCCGCGTGCGACGCTGCAGCTGCTGCGGTGCACGCAGGTGCTCGCGGCGATGGACGGGCGTGACTTCGCGCTGCCGGACGACGTGCAGCAGCTGGCCGTGCCGGTGCTCGCGCACCGGCTCATCCCCACCACGGAGACGACGATGGGCGGCGGCGACACGAAGGCGATAGTCTCCGACATCCTTCGGCACGTCCCGGTGGTGTCCCACCCGGGGAGGTACTAGGCGTGGAGCTCACCGGGCGCGGCAAGACGCTGCTGGCGGTGAGCGTGGTCGTCGGCCTCGTCGCCTTGCTGGTGGGCGAGGGCGACCTGCTGCGCGCGGCGCTGCTGGCGCTCATCGCGCCGCTGGGCGGGCTGGTCATGCTGCGGTGGTCGCGCCCCTCGCTCGAGTCGAACCGGGTGCTCAACCCGCCGCAGGTCGAGGCGGGGCAGCCCACGCAGGTGCGCCTGGGCATCCAGAACACCGGCCGGGGCCGCCCGCCGGCGCTGATGCTGGAGGACCGCATCCCCTACCGGCTCGGGAACCGCCCGCGCCTGGTCCTGGAGCGGCTCGCGCCGGGCGCGCGGAGCGTCGTGAACTACACGATCACGCCCGGGACGCGCGGCGCGTACGAGCTGGGGCCGCTGACGGTGCGGACCTCGGACCCGTTCGGGCTGGCCGTCTCGGTGCAGGAGTTCCCGCTGACGACCGAGCTCATCGTGACCCCGCGCATCCAGCCGCTGCGCAGCCTGCTGCTGCCCGGCGGGGCCGGGATGTCCTCCGGGGAGTCCGCGGCGCACGCGGTCGCGATCACCGGCAACGACGACATCGCCGTGCGGGAGTACCGCCACGGGGACGACATGCGGCGCGTGCACTGGAAGGCCAGCGCCCACCGGGGCCAGCTCATGGTGCGCCGCGAGGAGCAGCCGTGGGAGAACAACGCGGCGCTCCTGCTCGACGTGCGCCGCGGCGCGCACCGCGGGGAGCTCTCGAGCTTCGAGTGGATGGTGGACGCGGCCGCGTCGGCGACGGTGCGGCTCTCGCGCGACGGGATCGACCCGTGGCTGATCACCGCGCACCGCGACTTCGAATGCCGCCAAGGCGATTACAGCCAGGCGATGCGCTACCTGGCGACGGTGGCCGCCGCCCCGGAGGCCCCGATCGCGCACCTGGTCGAGAAGGCGCAGCGGTCGCGGTCGGTCTCCGGGATCGTCGCGTTCCTGGGCCACCTGAGCGCCGAGGAGGCCGCCTCGCTGGGGCGGCTCGCCAAGCGCGGCGGGGCGTGCACGGCGCTCGTGGTCGACCCGGTGCGGTGGATCCCGAAGGCGCCCTCGAGCCGGCCCGACCCGCGCGAGCGGGCGTTCGCCGAGCAGCACGTCGCGGCCGTCTCGGCCCTGTCGAACGCGGGCTGGCAGGTGATCCCGGTGGTCGCCGGGACCGAGCTGCGCCGGGTGTGGACCCGCCTGGGCGCGTGGAGGACTCTCACATGAGCGGACAGCGGCACGCCACGATGGTCGCGGCGGCCACCCTGGCCTTGACGCTGACGCCGCTCATCGGCATCTTCGACGGCGTCGGGTGGGCGTTCCCGGTGCTGCTCACCATCGCGGTGATCGCCACCTGCGGGTCGCTCATGCGCGCGGCCGGGCGGGGGCAGGGCCTCCAGACCATCGCCATGTGCGCCGGGCTCCTGATCGTGCTCACCGCCGGGTTCGGCGGCGGCACCGGACTCCTGTTCGTCATCCCGCTGCCCGCCACGTTCGAGCACTTCGGCATGCTCGCGAACGAGGGTATCGCGGGGATCGTCACGAACACCCCGCCCGTGCCCGCCGAGGGCGGCATCCTGTTCCTCACCCTGCTCGGGATCGGGCTCGTCGCGATCCTGCACGACATGTTCGTGGTCGGCCTGCGGACCCCGGCGCTCGCGGGCCTGACGCTGCTCACCATGTACCTGGTGCCGGTCTCGGTCGCGCCGGACGCGACGGCGTGGTTCTGGTTCATCCTCCCGGCCGTCTCGTACCTGTGGCTCCTCGCGGACGACAACCTGCGGCGCGTCTCGGCGTTCGGCCACCGCTTCACCGGCTCGGGGCAGCTCGTGTCGCAGCGGTTCCCGTCCCCGATGGCCCGCACGGCCCGCTGGTCGGCGGTCGGGTTCATCGTGGTCACGCTCGTGTCCCTGACCGTGGTGCCCACCAACACCTCCGGGTTCATCGACCGGGTCGCCGAGGACTTCGAGGGCGGCGGCGACGCCGGGCTGGGCGACGTCAACCCGTGGGCGCAGCTGTCGGGTTCGCTCAACCGGCCCGAGGAGGTCGACGTCCTCCGCGTCTCGACCGACGACCCGAACCCGCGCTACATGCGGATGCACGTCCTCGACGAGCTCACCTCTGACGGCTTCGGCCCCAACGACTACGAAGGCGAGGACTCGCTCGGCGACCTGGGCTCCGGCGGGGAGGTGTACACCGCCGAGGTCGAGAACCTCGCCTTGGAGGCGCCGGTGCTGCCCGTCTACGGGAACCCGGCGAGCGTCGACGTCGACGGCGACTGGGCCGTCGACGAGGACACCGGCGTCATCATCGGCGACGGCTCCGACATGGGCGACGTCGAGTCGTACTCGTTCTCGTTCACCGACCCGGCGCCCGACGCCGCGACGCTCGCGAACGCCGGCGGCATGGACCCCGGCGACGCGCGGTGGCAGGACAACACCCGGCACCCGAACGTCCCCGAGATGACCGAGATCGTCGACCGGGAGCTCGGCGACGCCACGACGGTCCACGAGAAGGTCCTCGCGACCCTCGACTACCTGTCGGTCGCCAACGGTTTCCGGTACTCCCTCCAGACCACCGACGCGGGCAACGAGGAGGCCATCCTCGACTTCCTGGAGTCCCAGCAGGGCTACTGCCAGCAGTACGCGGCCGCGATGGCGTGGATGCTGCGCGAGGCCGACGTCGCCGCGCGCGTCGTCATCGGCATGTCCCAGGGCCGCCGCGACGGCTCCGAATGGGTCCTCAGCAGCCACGACTACCACGCGTGGGTCGAGGTGTACTACGAAGGGCCCGGCTGGGTCACGTTCGACCCGACCCCGTCCGCGGGCGTGCCCGGCGCGGTCACGTTCCCGTGGGCGACCGAACCGGCGCCCGAGGACGAGCAGACCCAGGACCCGGGCGCGACGACCGACCCGTCCGCCGCGCCCAGCGAAGCGCCCAGCAGCGCCGCGCCCGATGCGACCGCGGGCGTCGAGACGCCCACCGGCGGCCCCACCGCGCACGCCGGCGACGCCGGCCCGGGCGGCGGCCTCGCCTTCAACCCGCTGTGGCTGCCCCTCCTGCCGCTGGCGGCCCTCCCGTTCGTCCCTGCGGTGTGGCGCAGGCTCCTGCGCCGCTCGCGGCTCGACCCCGCGCGGCTCACCGCGAAGACCGCGTGGGACGAGGTGCTCGACCTCGCCCTCGACTACGGCGTGGGCGTCAGCGACTCGCTGACCCCCCGGCAGGCCGCCGGGGTCCTCGGCCAGGCCGCCCCCGGCGCCCGCGACGCGGCCACGGCCCTCGGTGCGGCCATGGCCCGCCACCGGTACTCCACGCAGGGAGTGGACCCGGCCGGGCTCGCCGACGCCGTGCGCGACCTCCACGCCGAACTGGACAAGCGCGCCGAGCCGCGCCGCCGCTACCGGGCCGTGTTCTGGCCCGCGTCGCTCCTGGCGCGGATCAGCGCGAAGCAGGCCGAGGAGAGCGCCCGCCTGGCCCGGCGCTCCGCCCGCGCCACCGACAGGATGCGGTCGGCGGTGCGGCGGCCGCGACGTTCGAACAGCCGCAAGGACCGGTCTGTCACAGGTCGCCCTTAGGGTGGCGTACATGTACAGACGCGGCGCTGCGAGCGACGGTGCACTCACCGATGGTGCATCGAACGCCGAAGGCTTCACCCAGCCGACCCTCGACAGCCTGGGGACCCCGCTCGCCGAGGTGACCTTCTGCGTCGTCGACCTCGAGACCACCGGCCTGGCCGCGGACGCGTGCGGCATCACCGAGATCGGCGCGGTCAAGGTCAAGGGCGGCGAGGTCATCGGCGAGTTCGGGACCCTCGTCAACCCCGGCGAGTCCATCGACCCGCGCGTCACCCGCCTCACGGGCATCACGGACGCGATGGTCGCCGACGCCCCCGGCATCGAGGCGGTCCTCCCCTCGTTCCTGGAGTTCGCGCGCGGGGCCACCCTCGTCGCCCACAACGCGGGCTTCGACATCGGGTTCCTGCGCCACGCCTGCGAGCTCACCGACACGCGCTGGCCCCGCCCGCCCGTGGTCGACACCGTGGTCCTGGCCCGGCGCCTCACCGAGAAGAGCGAGGTCCCCAACCGCCGCCTCGCCACCCTCGCGCGGCTCTTCGGCTCGCCGGTCACCCCGAACCACCGGGCCCTGGACGACGCCCGCGCCACCGTCACCGTGCTCCACGGCCTCATCGAACGCGCCTCCGGGCACGGCGTGACCACCGACGCGGAGCTCGCCGAGTTCTGCCGCGCCATCCCCTCCGAGCTGCAGCGCCGCAAGAAGCACCTGGCCGACGGCCTCCCGCACGCCCCGGGCGTCTACATCTTCCGCGACGCGGACGACCGGGCGCTCTACATCGGCGTCTCCGTGGACGTAGCGGCCCGCGTCCGCAGCTACTTCTCGGCCGCCGAGCAGCGCCGCCGCCTGCGCGACATGCTCGCCTCCGCCGAGCGCGTCGAGGTCGTCGAGTGCGCCCACCGGCTCGAGGCCGGGATCGCGGAACTGCGGCTCATCTCCGGCGGCAAGCCGCCCTACAACCGGGCCGCGAAGTTCCCCGAGCACCGGTCCTGGGTGCGCCTGTCCGACGAGCCCTACCCGCGCCTGCAGATCTCCCGCAACCCGCCCGGCCCGGGCACGCCCCGGCTCGGCCCGACCTCGGGCACGCAGGCGCAGGCGGCGATCGGCGCGATCGAGGCGGCGCTGCCGATCCGCTCGTGCCGGACCCGCTTGTCCCCCAAGCGGATGTCGCCCTCGTGCGTGCTCGGCGAGATCGGCAGGTGCGTCGAGCCGTGCCGTCACAGCGTGAGCGTCGAGGAGTACACGGCCGTCGCCGATCGCGCCGCCCGCGCCATGGACGGCGACCCGTCCCCCATCGCCGCGGCCGTCACCGAGCGCCTCGCCGAGCTCGCCGCGGCCGAGCGCTTCGAGGCCGCCGCCGAACGCCGGGACGAACTCGGCGCCTACCTCCAGCTCGCCGCGGCCACGCACCGCACCAGGAGCCTCGTGGCCGCCGGGGAGATCGTGGCCGCGGGCCGGGCCAAGGGCGGCGGCTGGGAGATCGCCGTGATCCGCCACGGCCTGCTCGCCGGGGCCGCCCGCACCCCGCCCCGGGCCGATCCGATGCCGCACATCGCGAAACTGCGCGAGACCTCCCGCGTCGTCGACCCGGTCGAGGACGTCGCCGACGCCGCCCACGCCGCCGAGACCCGGCTCCTCCTGGAATGGCTCGCCCGCCCCGACGTCCGGCTCGTCATGGTCGAGCGCCCCTGGGCGAGCCGCCTCGACGGGGCCGAGCGCTGGAGCGGCGCGATCCCCCACGACCCGTCCGCGTGGCGCCGCGGGAACGGCGAACGCTGAACCGCACTCGTCTTCCCCGGCGTGTCACACCCTTCCGGCATCATCGAAACCGGGGGCGGTCCAGCGCCGACACACCCGACCCCGGGGGCCGCAGCCTTCCACATGCTGAGATCCCGCCTCGAACCCTCCGCTGTCCCAACGCAACCCACCGTGCCAGCCTCCGGGACCGCCCCAACCCGGCGAATCGGACGTGAGTCGTCTCGCATCCATTTGCGGCGCTTGAGGTTTCCACCGGCAGGCCCGCGCGGGTACTGTGTGTCATCCGCCGGTGGCGGCGGCCCAGCCGAAATCCGACAGTGTCTAGTGTCGATTCTCTCCAAGAATCGTTGTACATCTAGAATGCGGTCAACCTTGGGCATCGGAGGCTTTCATGTTGCGCGCATTGCTTTCCGCTACTCGATCTGCCAAACCTGACGATCCGTGGGACCTCGCGGGCAAAGTGGCGCAGCTCGAAGCCGCCCACCGTGCCCATTACGAGCAGCCCGACATGCTCCTGGTCCGCCGCGCCTACCGCATCGCCGAGCAGATGCACCGCGGGCAGGCCCGCCGCTCGGGCGAGCCCTACATCACCCACCCGATCGCGGTCTCCACCATCCTCGCCGAACTCGGCGTCGACACCGCCACCATCGCGGCCGGGCTCCTCCACGACACGGTCGAGGACACCAGCTACTCCCTCGAGGCGCTCCGCGGCGACTTCGGCGACGAGATCGCCGTGATGGTCGACGGCGTCACCAAGCTCGACAAGATCCACCTCGGGTCGGCCGCCGAGGCCGAGACGTTCCGCAAGCTCGTGCTCACCGCCGGGCGCGACATCCGCGTCATGGTCATCAAGCTCGCCGACCGCCTCCACAACATGCGGACCATCAAGTTCAAGAAGCGCCCCAGCCAGATCCGCATCGCCGAGGCCACCAAGGACGTCCTCATCCCCCTCGCCGACCGCCTCGGCCTCTACGTGATCAAGCGCGAGCTCGAGGACATCGTCCTGGAGACCCTCGAACCGGAGGTCTTCCAGGCCATCCGCGAGCACCTCGGCTCCGACACCGACCGCAACCGCCAGGTCGCCGTCATCGCCCCCCAGGTCCGCCGGGCCCTGCGCGAGTTCAAGGTCGCCGCCCGCCTCCTGGACCGTCCCCGGCACCCGTACTCGATCTACCGCGAGATGCAGAAGCACCCCGGCACCGGCCCGGCCGACCCGCCGCGCATGGTCATCGTCGTCGAGGGCCCCGCCACCGACTGCTACGCCGCGCTCGGGGCGATCCACAAGCTCTGGAAGCCCATCGGCGGCAAGTTCCGCGACCTCATCGCGGCCCGGAAGTTCAACCTGTACCAGTCGATCCACACCGCCGTGGCCGGCCCCGGCGGCACCCCCATCGAGTTCCTCATCCGCACCAAGGAGATGCACGAGACCGCCGAGGTCGGCATCGTCGCCGGCCTGCGCCAGTCCGGCGCCAACCCGGTCGAGATCCAGCTCCCCTGGCTCCAGCGCCTCCTCGAATGGCAGAACGACGTCGCCGACTCCGGCCAGTTCCTCGACTCCCTCCGCTGCGACCTCGCCGACCAGGACATCATCGTCTTCACCCGCGACGGCGGGCAGCTCATGGTCCCCAAGGCCTCCACCCCCGTCGACGTCGCCTACTGCTCCGGCCCCTCCAAGGGCCACCGGCTCATCGCCGCGTACGTCAACGGCGAGATCGCCCCCCTCGCCCAGAGCCTGCGCGACGGCGACACCGTCGAGCTCGTCCTCACCAACGAGCAGCCCTACGGCCCCTCGAAGCAGTGGCTCGACCACGCCAAGACCCCCGAGGCCCAGCTCCACATCAACGACTGGTTCGGGTCCATGGAGGACATCGACTCCACCGGGGAACTCCCGATCATCCCCATGCAGCGCTTCGAGGACGAACTGAAGGCCGGAAAGAACCGCCTGTGGCGGTCCCTGATCGCCCGCGGGCGCGGACTGTCAGGGGAGCAACCGCTCCACGGCGTCGCCTCGTCTCTGGGCTTCCCAGACCTCGACTCGCTCTATCTGGCCCTCGCCCGCGAGAAGCTCGACCCGGACGAGCTCGCCGAGAAGCTCATCACCACCGTCGACCGCTTCTGACCCGGCACCGGACGCAGCGAGAGCGGGGCCGCACCTTCCGGTGCGGCCCCGCTCTTCACTCGTTCGCTAGTGCTTGCCCGACTCGATCTCGTCGCGCCGCTCGGCGCGGCCGTCCTCGGACGGCTCCTCGATCGACTTGAAGAAGCCCTTGTCGGCGGGCGGCAGCGCGCCGATGCGGTTCATCTTCTTCGGGACCACCCAACCGTTGTACTCCAGCTCGGTGTGGCCGTGCTCGTCCGGCTCCGCGAGGGGCTGGTGCACCTCGTAGAAGCGGCCGTTCGGGTCGCGCATCAGGATGCCCGTCTCCAGGCCGTGCGCGAGGACCTCGCGGTCGTGCTGCTGCAGGCCCAGGCAGATCCGGTACGTCACGTAGTACGCGATGATCGGCAGGACCACGAGTCCGATGCGGCCCGCCCAGGTCATGGCGTTCAGGCTGATGTCGAACTTCTCGGCGAACACGTCGTTGCCGCCGGAGATCACGCCGATGATCCAGAAGACCACGACCATGACGCCGAGGCTGGTGCGGCCCGCGTTGTCGCGGGGACGCTGCAGCAGGTTGTGGTGCCCGCGGTCCTTGGTGAACCGCCGCTCCAGCGCCGGGTACAGCAGCGGCAGCACGACCGACAGGCCCATGCCCACGATGCCCGGCCAGAACACCGGCGGCAGCGTGAAGTACGGCGGGATGCGCAGTTCCCATGCGGGGAACAGGCGGATCAGGCCGTCCAGGTACATGACGTAGAAGTCGGGCTGCGAGGCCGAGGACACGACCGAGACCTCGTAGGGGCCGAAGAGCCAGATCGGGTTGATCTGGAACAGGCCCGCCATCGCGCCGAGGACGCCCCAGATGAACAGCATGAAGCCGACCTGCTTCATGACGTAGTTCGGGAACATCCGGAAGCCGACCACGTTGTGCTCGGTGCGGCCCGGTCCGGGCCACTGGGTGTGCTTCTGCGCGAACACGAGCCCGATGTGGACCACGATGAGGCCCAGGATCAGCAGCGGGAACACGAACACGTGGATGATGTAGAGCATCGAGATCACGCTCGTGCCCGGGAACTGGCCGCCGAAGAGCGCCGCCGAGGCCCAGGGCCCGATGAACGGGATCGAGACGGTCATGCCCTCCATGATGCGAAGGCCGGTGCCCGAGAGGCCGTCGTCCGGCAGCGAGTAGCCGAAGAAGCCCTCGAAGAAGCCGAGCCAGAACAGCAGGATGCCGATCATCCAGTTCGTCTCGCGCGGCGCGCGGAACGCGCCGGTGAAGAAGATCCGGAGCATGTGGACCAGGATCGACGCCATGAACAGCAGGGTCGACCAGTGGTGCATCTGGCGCATGAACAGGCCGCCGCGCACCTCGAACGAGAGGTCGAGGGCCGAGGCGTAGGCCTGCGACATCTCGACGCCCTGCAGCGGCACGTACGCGCCGTGGTAGGTCACCTCGACCATGGACGGCTCGAAGAACAGCGCCAGGAAGGTGCCCGAGAGCAGCAGGAGGATGAACGAGAACAGCGCGATCTCGCCCAGGAGGAAGGACCAGTGGTCCGGGAACACCTTGTTGAACAGGATCCGGGCCGGACCCGCGAGCTTGAAGCGGTCGTCGAGCTCGCCGCCCGCCTTGGTCAGCAGGCTGTCACTCGTGCCTTTGCGGCGTTTCACTTCTCATCCTCCTCGGGGAGGGACGGGCGGTTCCAGAACGCCGGCCCCGGGGGCACCAGGAAGTCCGACTTCGCGATGAAGAAGCCCTCTTCGTCGACGGTGAACGGCAGCATCGGCAGGTGCCGGGTCGCCGGGCCGAAGACCGGTGCGGCGTTGTCCACCACGTTGAACTGCGACTGGTGGCACGGGCACAGCAGGCGCTGGCTCTGCTGCTCGTAAAGGCTGGTCGGGCAGCCGACGTGGGTGCAGATCTTCGAGTAGGCGACGAAGTTGCCCCACAGCGCGTCGGCGTCCTGGTACATCGGGTACAGGTTCTCGCGCAGGATCGCTGCGTCCGCGTCACGCAGGTGGATCAGCAGGACCGGCGAGGTCGGGTACTTGTTGGTCGCGCCGTGGTCGATGGCCGGGTAGACGGTGATCTGACCGCCGACCGAGACCATGTCCGGGCGCACCATGGCGCCGTCGCGCATCATGAAGCGGACGGGCTCGCCGTCGTTGTGCCGCTCGGCGTTCCAGCCGGTGACGGTGAGCATGTCGCCCGGGTCCTTGATGAGCGCGCCCAGCGGGGCGATCGCGGCCAGGCCGAGCGGCGCGGCGCCCAGGAGGGCGGCCTTCACCAGGAACGGCCGGCGCTTGAGGCCCATGTCCTCGACCATGTTGTCCACGGTGGCCTCGGCGATCTTGCGGTCGTCCGAAGAGGATCCGCCGTCGTGGCGGTCCTGCACCAGCTCCTCGACCGGGAGCAGCTTCTTCGCCCAGGTGAGCACGCCGACTGCGAAGAACAGCAGCGAGAAGCCGAGCGTGGTGCCGAGCACCGGCGTGTACCAGGTCTGGAGGTCGCGCCAGGTGGCGGCGCCCTCGTACTCCCAGGGCCAGAAGATGTACGCCGCCACGAACGCGGTCGCGAACAGCCCCGAGACCAGGAACAGACCGCCGACGATGCGCTCCATGCGCTTCTCGAGCTTGGTCCCCGGCTTGGCGAAGCGCGGCTCGTAGTGAATGATCTCGATGTCGTCGCGACGCAGGCCCTCGGTGTAGACCTCGAAGCGGCTGAGCTTCGGGTTGCTCAGGTCCACCGGTTCGGGCGGGTTGCTGTCGTTGTGGGCACTCACGATTTACCTGCAATCCAGAGCGTGGTCAGCAGGAGCGCGGTCATGCCGACCAGGAAGATGGCCAGTCCTTCGGTGGCCGGTCCGAAACGGCCGAGAGTGAACACCCCGCCCGGGTCCTTGTCGTCGTTCACCAGGTACTGGGCGTAGGCGATGAGCTCGGCCTTCTGCTCAGGGGTGAGCTCGTTGTCGGCGAAGACCGGCATGTTCTGCGGGCCGGTCAGCATCGCCTGGTAGATCTCCTCGTTGCTGACGCCTTCCAGGGACGGCGCGTGCGCGCCCGAGGAGAGGGCGCCGCCGCCGCCGGCGTAGCCGTGGCAGGAGGAGCAGTTCACGCGGTAGAGCTCGCCGCCGGCGGCCACGTCGGCCTCTTCGACCATCGCGTCGAGGTCGTCGGGAGTGCCGGCGCCGCCGCCGAGGTACTCGATGTAGGCACCGAGCCACGCGGCCTCTTCTTCGGTGAAGACCGGGTACTCCGTGCTCGGGGCCTGCGCGCCCTGCGCGGCCATCGGCATGCGGCCGGTGTTCACCTGGAACTCGACGGCCGCGGATCCGACGCCGATGAGGCTCGGTCCGCGCCCTTCGACGCCTTCGCCGTTATCGCCGTGGCAGGAGATGCAGCTGGTGTCGTAGAGCTCCTGGCCCTTGACGGCCTCGGAGTCGATCGCGTTGGACTCGGCCTCCTGCGCGTACAGGCTCGGGGAGAACGCCGAGTAGAGCCCTCCGACGATGACCAGTGCGCCGGTGAACCTGGCCAGCGCGCCGAGGCGCTTGCGCCAGCCTCGCCGGCGTTTCGCTGATGCAGCCACGGTTGTTGCCTCACCTTTATCTAGCTCTCGGACCGGACCGGGCCCGTTGTGGTCCCGGTTCGGCCGGCGGCCGCCTCCGGGGGGCGGCCGTCGCAATTCTCGGATAGGGCTCCGGTGGAACCGGAGCCTGACTTGCTGTGGGTCAGTTCAGGAGCGAACCGGCCGGAGTGTTTCAGTACTGGGCCATCGGAAGGAAGTAGATCACGGCGAACAGCGCGATCCAGACCACGTCGACGAAGTGCCAGTAGTAGGACACCACGATGGACGCGGTGGCCTGGGCCGGGCTGAAGCGTCCCATCGTCGTGCGGATGAGGTAGACGATGAACGCGATGAGGCCGCCGGTGACGTGGAGGCCGTGGAAGCCGGTGGTCAGGAAGAACATCGTCCAGTAGCCGTCGGCCGAGATCGAGTGGCCTTCGGTGACCAGGTTCCGGTACTCGTTCACCTGGCCGAGGACGAAGACGAGTCCCATCACGAACGTGACCGCGAACCAGAGCCGCAGCTTGTAGACGTCGCCCCGCTCAGCGGCGAAGACGCCCAGCTGGCAGGTGACCGACGAGGCCACGAGGATCACGGTGAACACCAGCGCGTACGGGATCTCGAGGTGGTGGTAGCCCTCCTCGTACATCGCGGGCGCGGAGGCCTGGATGGAGAAGTACATCGCGAACAGGCCCGCAAAGAACATCAGTTCGCTGCTCAACCACACGATGGTGCCGACACTGACGACGTTGGGCCGCGTCAGTGAGTGGATACGGCTGGGGTCGATAGTTGCTTCGGCGGCAGTCACGCGCACATTATTACGGCCCGGCGGGCCCAAGCTGCGCATGGGGTGTGTTTTTCGCGCGTGTCGCGCGGTTGTAGGCTCCCAGGCTTCTCACACCGTGTGCCCAGGTCATTCAAGGTTCGGCCAATGTGGGCACTCGGTTCCGGGGAAGTGGCCGCGCCGCTCTTCCCATTTCAGTGTGGCCGGTTTAATATGCGAGGCGTGACTACCTCAACGTCTGAGTACGCGGTCCTGCTGTACAGCCATCGACCCGCGGTCATCGAGCAGATGCGCTCGGCGATCGGCGAGGAGCCGGTGGAGGGGGTGAAGATCGAGTACGCCGTCGCGGGCGAGTACGACGAGGCGGTGGCGCTGATCGACAAGTACGCCGTGGACCTGGTGCTGCTCGACGGCGAGGCGCAGCCCGCCGGCGGACTGGGGATCGCCCGGCAGTTGCGGGACGAGTTCGACGAGCCGCCGCTCCTGGCGGTCGTGGTGGCCCGGGCGGCGGACCGGTGGCTGGCGGCGTGGTCGCGGGCGGATGCGGTGCTCATGTACCCCCTCAATCCCGTGACTACGGGGCAGACGGTAGTAGACTTGCTGGTCAGCCGCGCAGAAGGCGTGGCGCCGGCGCAGCGCGCCGCCTGACCTCCCCCTTTTCAGGAGTCCTTATGTCTAGTGCGACCTGGCCTGACGTCCTCGGGCGCCTTTCCAACGGCGACCACCTCGACGAGGCCAGCGCGGACTGGGCGATGGCCGAGATCATGGCGGGCAACGCCGATCCGGCCCAGTTGGCGGCGTTCGCGGTGCTCCTGCGCTCAAAGGGTGAGACGCCCGAGGAGATCGGGGCGATCGCGGGCCGGATGCTGGCGGAGACCACGCGTCTGGACCTGTCGGACCTGGGCGTCGCGGTGGACATCGTGGGCACCGGGGGCGACGGCTCGAACTCGGTGAACATCTCGACGATGGCGGCGATCGTGGTCGCGGCCGCGGGCGTGCCGGTGATCAAGCACGGGAACCGGTCGGCGTCGTCGAACGTGGGCTCGGCGGATCTGCTCGAGGCGCTGGGCGTGGACCTGGAGGCGACGGCCGAGCGGGTCGAGGCCTCGGTGCGGGAGATCGGCATCGGGTTCTGCTTCGCGCGCACGTTCCACCCCGGGATGCGGCACGCCGGTCCGGTGCGGGCGGCGCTCGGCATTCCGACGGTGTTCAACCTGCTCGGGCCGCTGACGAACCCGGGCCAGCCGGCGGCGGGCCTGATCGGCTGCGCGGACCCGGTGAAGGCACCGCTCATGGCGCAGGTGTTCGCGGCGCGGGGCGCTTCGGTGTTCGTGGTGCGCGGCGACGACGGCCTGGACGAGATCTCGACGTCGGCGACGACCTCGGAGTGGGTCGTGTCGGGCGGGCGGGTCTCGCAGGGTTCGATCGACATCGAGGAGTTCGGCCTGGTGCAGGCCGGGCCGGAGGCGCTGCGCGGCGGCGACATCGTGTTCAACACGAAGGTGGCGCGCGAGGTGTTCGCGGGCGGGAACCGGCCGGTGCGCGACGCGGTGCTCATCAACGCGGCGGCGGCGCTGGCCTCGCGGCAGGGCTTGATCGACGGCGTCGACCTGCACGACGTCAAGACCCGCAAGGGCCTGCTGGAGTCGAACCTCCTCCTCGCCGCGAAGGCCATCGACGACGGCAAGGCGACCGAGCTGATCGAGCGCTGGGCCGAGTTCAGCAAGTCGGCGTGACGCGAGCGGATCCCCTCCGCGAGCGTGAGCCGCTGGGGACCGGAAGTGTCGCGGCCGCTCCGTAGGTCGGCAACGCTGCAGGTCTACGGCTCATGAGCTTCGCCGAGGCCGGGTCCCCGTGACCGCACCTATCGCTTCGGTCGTTTGCGAGACGTCAAGGGCGGGAGGCGCATGGCGCCTCCCGCCCTTTCGCTTGCGCTACGTGTACTTCTTGAGTTCGTCCTCGGAGCCGAGCGAGGTCGGCTTCGACTGCGGCAGTTCGGTTCTGATGAGGATGCAGTTGCACTCCTCGCAGCGGATGACCTCGTCGATCGGGGCGGACTTGATCGGGATCATGTCGGCCGGGGACTTCTCGAGCCGGCAGGAGCCGCAGCGGCGGCCGACGAGTTCGGCGGCGGCGATGGGCTGCTTGGCGTGGAGGCGCTCGTAGAGCTCCACGAGCCGGTCGGGGATGTTGATCGCGAGCGCCTCGCGGGTGGAGGTCGCGTCGGCGGTCTCGGCGTCGATCTCGCCGATCTGGCGGCCGCGGTCGGCCTCGGCGTCGGCCAGGACCTGGCGCGACTCCTCGACCTGGCGGCGGACCTCGCCGAGTTCGGCGTCGAGGACCTCGCGGCGCTCCATGAGCTCGAGCTGGTCGTCCTCGAGGGTGCGCTGGCGGCGGGCGAGGGACTCGAGTTCGCTCTGCAGCCCTTCGAGTTCCTTCGCGGTGGCCGCGCCGGAGGCCATGCGGGTGCGGTCGGATTCGGCGCGCTTGGTGACGAGCTCGACCTCGCGCTCGACGCGTTCGATGTCGCGGTCGAGGTCGGCGAGGTCGCCGGTCAGGTTCGCGGCCTTGTCGGCGAGGGCGCGCTGGCGCTGCACGGCGGTCGCGTAGACCGGGTCGGCGTCGAGCTTCTTGCGGCGCTGGCCCAGCTGGGTGAGCTGGGTGTCGACCGCCTGGAGTTCGAGCAGTCGGCGCTGATCGAAAAGGTCGGCTTTCAACCTAGTTCACCCCGGTTTTCTGGTGGATGGTCCACGGATCGGTGTCGAGGTCGGAGACGAGGACGTCGTCGACCAGACGAGACAGTTGCTCGGCAACGATATCGAGCCACGGTCGCTCGGTGGCCCAGTGGGCGGCGTCGATGAGTGCCGGGCCGCTCCGGGCGAGGTGCTCGCTGGCCGGGTGGTGGCGCAGATCGGCGGTCAGGTAGGCGTTCGCGCCGGCCGCGGCGGCGTCCGCGAGGTAGGAGTCGCCCGCGCCGCCGCAGACGGCCACGGTGCTGATGAGCCGGCCGCCGTCGCCCGCGGCGCGGACGCCGCCGACGGTGGCCGGGAGGGCCGCCACGGCGTGTGCGACCAGTGCGTCGAGGGTGAGCGGTGCGGGGAGGCGGCCGATGCGGCCGATGCCGCGGCCGGTGCCGTGGTGCTCGGCGTCGGCGAGCGGGCGCAGGGGCCTGAGGTCGACGAGGCCGAGCCGTTCGGCGAGGGCGTCGGAGACCCCTGGGTTGGCGACGTCGGCGTTGGTGTGGGCGACGTAGAGGCCCATGCCGGACTCGATGAGGGTGTGGACGAGGTCGCCCTTGTAGTCGGCGGCGGGGTCGAGGCTGGAGACGCCGCGCAGCAGGAGGGGGTGGTGGGCGACGATGAGGTCGCAGTCGTTCTCGATGGCTTCGATGACGGTGGCGGGCACGACGTCGACGACGCACAGGATCCTGCGGACCGAGTTGCCGCCGCGGCCGCAGACGAGCCCGACCCGGTCCCAGTCCTCGGCCCAGTGGCGCGGGTACAGGTCGTCGAGTGCAGCGGTGATCTCGCTGAGCGTGCGCATGCTTGGAGTTTAGGGCGGTGCCCGGAGCTCGAGCAGCGTGGCTCCGGACACCGTTCCACCCTCGGCGAAGCCTGCGGGCCGTGAATGCTCAGTTCAGGGCGCCGACCTCCTCTGCGAGGCGGCGCAGGTCCTGGGCGGGTTCGCCTTTGGTGCGGTGGAGGATCTGGTCGATGAGCTCGATCGCGACCGGGCGGCAGCGGACTTCGGCCGGGGCGTGGCGGTCGGCCGTCACCAGGTGGCGGCTCGCCCGTTCCATGTCCCCCACCTGGACGCACGCCCGCGTCATGTCGAGGTGGTGGTGCGCGCGCCGTTCGGCCACGAGGTCGGCCAGCGCGGCGGGCGGGATGCGGTCGTGGACGGCGAGGGCGTCGGCGCCTTCGCCGAGTTCGACGAACGCGGCGGCGCGGTGGAGCAGGACGTTGGTCGGTCCGAAGGACGTGTAGTAGTAGTTGGCGTCGCGGCCGAGGATGCTGGCGGCGCGGGAGGCGCTGTCGAGCAGGTCGTCGCTGGTGGTGCTGTCGCCGGCGAGCGCGGCGGCCATGGCGCCTTGGAGGAGCAGCGCGCCGTAGACGCTGATCTGGGCGGGCGAGGAGTGCTCGCCGCCGCATTCGGAGATGAGGCCGTGGGCGACTTGGACGTTGAGGTCGAGTGCGGCCTGGTGGCGTCCGAGTGCCCTGAGCGCGTTGGCGACCCGGGTGGTGGCGATGCCGGCGAGGAGCGGGTCGTTGCCGCGGTTGGCGGCGGAGATGGCGCGGTCGGCGGCGAGCCAGGCGAGTTGGGCCTCGCCGAGTTTGCGCAGGACCGTGGAGGCGATCTGGTAGACCTGCGTCATGAGTTCGGCGGCGTCGGCGCTGGTGCCGCCGACGGGCCGGTCCTCGGCGACGGGCGTGTCGCGCAGGAGCTGGATGAGCGAGCGGGCGACGACCGGGTAGTGGCCTTTCTCGAAGGCGAGCCAGCAGTAGTTGACGGCTCCGCGGAGTTCGGGGATCGGGGTGGATTCGATCGGCGCGGCTTCGAGGAAGCGTCCGAGGCGTTCGTAGCGTTCGAGGGATTGGCGGATGGATTCGACCTCGACCTGGTCGAGGCAGCCGCCGAGTCCTGGGCGGCGTTTGGGTTCGCGGCCGAGCAGCTGCCCGGCGTCGATGCTGAGGGCTTCGGCGAGTTCGGTGATGACCGAGTACTTGTCGAGGCGGCGGACGCCGCGTTCGATCTTGTCGACCCAGCTCTTGGACTTGCCGATGCGGTCGGCGAAGACCTGCTGGGACATGCCGCGGCGTTGTCGCCAATAGGCGACGCGCCGCCCCATGGGCTGCGTTTCGGACTCCATGTCAGACCCCACCGTCTATAGGAGTTGGATGCGGATTGTCGGGACGTGCCGTGCTGTTCGGTTGTGGCGGCCGTTCCTCCGGCCGAGAGGTACGGCCGCCGTGTCGGTTCGCCGGCGGTTGTCAGCTGTGCCCGGTTGTCTTGACCCTGCACGACCCGGTCCTCTTCGAGCGGTGCTCTTTGGAGGCTCGGGATTGTCGCCTTTGGCGTTCCGACACTAACTGTTTACCGTCTTTTCCCTTCAGGCACAACGGCCGCCAACTGCCAAGATGACGCTGTGCTCGAAGCCGCTTACAGTCTTGCTCGGTCGCGGAGGCGGTCAGCCGGTTATCTGGGGTTATGCCGGGTTTCGGTCGCTCGAACGCGGGAAATCTGCACATGCAACGTGTCGATTCAAGGCCCTGCATCGTTGTGTCAGATATGAGACACAACAGAGTCATCGCGCGCCGCGAACATCGACGCGCGTTCCGCAGGGCCTTCCTGGCGGCCGCGTTCGCCACCGCGGCGGCGACCGCACTGGGGTACGCGATCGCCTTCTCGCCGCTCGCCGGCTGGGTGACGATGGGCCTCGCGGCCGCCGTCGTCGCGACCGCCTGGGTGGAGTCGCGCGCCGGGCGCGCCGCGACGGCGCCGCCGGTCACCCCCGTCTACTTCATGAAGGAATGAGGCGGGTGCACGGTCAGCGGCGGCCGCACCACCAGGCGGCCGCCGCGTTCCGGTCGGCGATCAGTTGAGGCGGACGACCAGGCACTTGCCGCCCTGGTACACGCCGCCGTCGACGTTGAGCACGAGCCCGTCGCAGTAGCGGCGGGCCTGCGTCACCTGGCTGGGTGCGAGTTCGGTCGTGTCGGGGATCGTGGAGTGGCCGTGCACGAGCTCCTCGCCGCCGAACGAGCGGAGCATCCCGCGCACCCGCGCGGGCCCGTCGGGGCCCATGAACTCGTGGCGGCGGGTCAGCTCCCGGAACAGCTGCCACCACTCCTCCGGCTCGTCGCCGGCCATGATCGTGCGGATCGCCGAGTTCACCGCCTCCTCGCTGCGGCCGTAGCCCAGGTACGACTCGGTGTCGGCGTGCACGAGGAGCACGTTCCCCGCGACGTGGAGCACGCGCCGCGTCTCGAGCCACTTCACCTCGTCGTCGGTGAGGTCGCCCAGCTCGTCTTCGAAGCCGCCGTTGAGGACCCACCAGTGGAGGAACTGGCGGTCCTGGCCGTCGACGTCGGTGAAGGCCACGTCGCCGAAGCGGCGCGAGCCGAGCAGCAGCACCTCGTGGTTGCCGATGAGCGTGTCCACGTGCCCGCCCTCGGCGGCGGCCTGCCCGGCGAGCCGGCGCAGCAGCCGCACGACCGCCACGCCCTCCTCGCCGCGGTCGAAGAGGTCGCCGAGTATCCACAGGCGAGCATCGCCGCCGGTCCACTTGGCGTCCCCGTCCACCAGTCCCCGGCCTCGCAGCGACTCGACGAGCGCGTCGTAATGGCCGTGGATGTCGCTGGCCACGTATAGCGGACTGGTTTCAGACATGGGCTCGATATTAATCCTGCGGGCGACCGTTCGGTGAAGTTGCGGGCCGCTCTGTTCGCGGATCCGGCCGCCCGGCGGGCCGCCGAACGTATCGCGCTTGCCGGACGGCTAGGGCCCGGAATAGGATTCGGCCACCGCCATTCTTTTCGGCGGCACAGCCGTCGTGCCCGACCCACGGGCCCGCCGCCCGCCGCTACTGCCAGCGCCGGTTCGACCGCAGCGAGGAGCCTTCGTGACCGAGAACCCGTTCCTGTCCCCTTCCGACCTCCCCTATCAGCTCCCGCCGTTCGCGGCGGTCGCGACCGAGCACTACCTGCCCGCGTTCGAGCAGGGCATGGCCGAGCAGCTCAAGGCCGTCGACGACATCGTCGCCGACCCGGAGCCGCCGACCTTCGCGAACACCGTGGTGGCCCTGGAGCGGTCCGGTCTCGGCACGCTCAAGCGGGTCGCGCTCGTGTTCTTCAACAAGAACTCCTCGGACACCGACGACGACCTGAACGCGATCGAGTCCGAGATCAGCCCCAAGCTCGCCGCGCACGCGGACAAGATCCTGCTGAACGCGGCGCTGTTCGCGCGCATCGAGGCGGTCTGGGAGCAGCGCGGGCAGCTGGGCCTGGACGAGCAGGACGAGCGGCTGCTGGAGCGGTACCGGACCGAGTTCGTGCGCGGCGGCGCCGCGCTCGACGCGGACGGGAAGGCGCGGCTGTCGGCGATCAACACCGAGCTGGCCGAGCTGGCCTCCAAGTTCAACCAGCAGATCCTCAGCGACATCAACGACTCGGCCGTGCACGTGACCGACCGCGCGGAGCTCGACGGGCTCGGCGAGGACCAGATCGGGGCCGCCGCGTCGGCCGCGAAGGAGCGCGGCCTCGAGGGCTGGCTCATCACGCAGTCGAACTTCTCGCGCCACCCGCTCCTGGAGGACCTGAAGGACCGGGGCCTGCGCGAGCGCCTGTACAAGGCCACGATCGGGCGCGGCGCGGGGAACGCCGAGACGCTGCTGCGGATGGTGCGGCTGCGCGCCGAGAAGGCGCAGCTGCTCGGGTTCGAGCACTTCGCCGCGTACATCGCCGCGGACCAGACGGCCGGGAACGCCGGGGTCATCGCCGAGCGCCTCGCCGGGCTCGCCGAGGCCTCGGTGCGCAACGCGCGCCGGGAGGCCGCGGAGCTGCAGGAGGTCATCGACGGCGACGGCGGCGGCTTCGAGCTGGCGGCCTGGGACTGGTCGTTCTACTCCAAGCAGGTGCGCCAGGCCAAGTTCGGTTTCGACGCCGAAGCGCTGAAGCCGTACCTCGAACTCGACCGGGTCCTCGTCGACGGCGTCTTCCACGCCGCCGAGCAGGAGTTCGGACTGACCTTCGAGGAGCGCAAGGACCTGGAGGGCTACCACCCCGAGGCCCGCGTGTGGGAGGTCTTCGACGACGGTGCGCCGCTGGGCCTGTTCGTGGGCGACTTCTTCACGCGCGACTCGAAGAAGGGCGGCGCGTGGATGAACCCGCTCGTCGTCCAGTCCGAGCTCACGGGCGACAAGCCCGTGGTGGTCAACAACCTCAACATCGTGAAGCCCTCCGACGGACAGCCGGCGCTGGTCACGGTGGACAACGTGACGACGCTGTTCCACGAGTTCGGGCACGCCCTCCACGGGCTGCTCTCGGCCTGCCGCTACCCGAAGACCTCGATGACCTCGACGCCGCGCGACTTCGTCGAGTACCCGTCGCAGGTCAACGAGATGTGGGAGGACTGGCCGGAGGTCACCGCGAACTACATGCGCCACTACGAGACCGGTGAGGCCGCGCCGGCCGAGCTGATCGCGCAGTGGAAGGCGGCCGGGAAGTTCGGCGAGGGCTTCGCCTCGACCGAGTACCTGGGTGCGGCCCTGCTCGACCAGGCCTGGCACCGGCTCACCCCGGACGAGGTGCCGGACGGCGGCGACGACCCGCACGCGGTCGTGGAGGCCTTCGAGCGCAAGGCGCTCGAGGACGCCGGGATCTACATGCCCGAGATCGCCCCGCGCTACCGCTCGGGGTACTTTGCGCACATCTCGATCGGCTACGCCGCCGGGTACTACTCGTACATCTGGTCGGAGATCCTCGACGCCGACACCGTGGAGTGGTTCAAGGAGAACGGCGGCCTGACCCGCGAGAACGGCGACCACTTCCGCGCCACCCTGCTCAGCAAGGGCGGCTCGATCGACCCGATGGAGTCCTACCGCCGCTTCCGCGGCCGGGACGCCGTGATCGACCCGCTGCTGGAGCGACGCGGACTGAAGTAAGCGCACGGTGAAGGGCCCGAAGCGTTCGCTTCGGGCCCTTCGCATTTCCGACTTTTCCGATATGTCCCCCTAGGGGACCCCTGATTTCACACTACGCGACAGGTACGACACTCACCGTTCGCGAGAAGTCTTCACCAACCCGCACGACTACGGGGGAAGTCGTGCGGGTCAGTTGCGCCTAGAACGCCATGGCCTTCTCCCAAGGCGACCGCACCGGGAAGTACGACTCGAGGAAGCGCCGCATCATGTTCGAGCGCTCCTCGGCCTGGCCCTCGGGGAGCCCGGCGTCGTTGATGCAGAACGTGTCGCGGTCGCGGCGCTCCAGGAGCAGCTCCAGCCGCTCGGCCGCGTCGGGCATCCCCAGCTCCACGTAGGCGTCCTGCGCCTCGCCGTGGACCGCGCGGCCGGTGAAGCACGCGTAGTAGTGCTGCAGGGTCACCGTCGAGACGTCAGTGACGTTGCGGAAGGCGCTCTGCGCGGTCCGCGCCAGGTCCTCCCCGAACTCCTTCTCGACCTCGGCGAGCACGCTGCGCTGCAACGGGTACGGCACGTGCTTCATCATCCGCGAGATGGTCCGCCCGAAGGCCCGCTGCAGCAGCGCCCGGTCGTTCTTGAACGCCGCGTTCGGCGGCGAGTCCGCCGTGCTGACCGGGTCCATCCCGATGAACGTCTGCGCCGGGAAGAACCGCGCGATCCCGCTGGGCTCGAAGAACAGGCGCGGGTCGACCGGCTTCCCGACGAACATGTCGTCGTTGAAGTACAGGAAGTGCTCCGAGAGCCCCTCGATGCGGTGCAGCTGCGTCTCGATCGCGTGCGAGTTGAAGGTGGGCAGGCAGTCCGGGTCGTCGAACAGGTCCCGGTGGTCCACCACGGTGATCCCCGGGGCGTCCGCGTCGAGCCAGTGCGGGCGCTGCCGGTCGGTCACCAGGTACACGTGCCGCACCCACGGCGCGTTCAGGTGCAGGGAGCGCAGCGAGAACCGCAGCTCCTCGCGGTCGTGGAAGCGGGCCGCGTTCGCCGACTCGGCGTGGTACGGCGACTGGTCGGCCTCGGCGCGGCGGCGCAGCCACGCGTGGTCGGCGCCGTCCACCCACGTGTACACGACGTCGATCGGGAAGTCGACGAGGTCGAGCCCGGGGCGGGCGAACTCAGGCCGGGTCGAGACGCGCGGGAGGTCGGCGCGGGGGCCGGCCGCCAGTGCCGTGAAGAGGCGCCCGGGTGCTGAGACCCGGGCGCCGTCGTCGCGGACGACGGGACTGATGCGGTTGTGCCTGGGTGCCAGGAGGTGGCCGTCGCCGGTGCCGGTCCAGAACTCGACGTCGCAGCCGCTGTCGGCGCCGAAGAGGAGGTCGCGGCCGGCGTCGGTCCAGAGCCAGGAGGCGCGGACGAGCGGCACGTCGCCCATGTCGGCGCTGCGGGCCCACTGCGGGCGGTCCAGGCCGAGTTCGGACTCGCGGAAGGCCGGTTCGGGCACCGAGAGCCGCCCGCCGGTGGCGTCGCACAGGATCGCGAGCGCGGTGCACGCGCGCTGGCGGTCGGCGGCGTTGACGGCCAGGACGGGGCGGGTGAGGCTGTAACCGGGCACGGCGAAGTGGTCGACGCCGGCGGCGGTGAGGATCGCGGTGACGATCTCGAGGTTGCGGCGCCAGACTTCGAGCGGCGTGGATTCGGCGAGCGTGTAGGCGGGGCGGATCTCGCCCTGGTGGAGGAGGTGGGCGACGTCGAGGTCGCTGAAGTACCCGTACGGTTCGCTGACCTGGGTGCGGGTCTTCGCAGCGGGCGGCTCGACGAGTCGGGGGTCGGCGAGTTCCGCCGCTTCGTCAAACGGGGGAAGGAATTCCGTAGCTCGGGTTGCGATGCGACGGTCATTGTCTGCGAACAAATCGACACCTCCTGACACGTACGGCGTACGCCGTTGCGGGGTGGACCGGGACTGGTACCGGCAGGGTGAAGGCAGGTCGTCGCTGACCACGCCTGAACGTCACGTGGCCGGACATTGACACTGTTACCAACAGTAGGCCACATGCCAGTGACAGAATGGTGTCAGATTCGCTTCCGGTGCGTCAACCGCAACGGGCGCCGCCTGAGGCGACGCCCGTTCACAGATTGAGATCCCTACTCCCCCAAGGGGATTCGAGCAATGTGTTCCCAGGTGTAGGTGGAGGCGCCGTCGGATTGGATGACTCGGACGAGATCCACTCCACTGACGGTGATTTCGGTCCTACCCGGTCGAACGTCGCGGAGCTTGTTCTGGATGGCGCCGCGGCTGGTGTCGGCGTCGACGTCGGCGGACCGGTAGGAGAGCGAGACGTGCCCGGGACCGCCGCAGGGGCGGCCGTAGTCGCCCTCGACGATCTCGTTGACGGCGTCCACGCAGGTGTTCACGAGCCTGCGGAACTCGGTGTCGGGGAAGGTGTCGAGCATGATCGCGCCGGTCGCGGCCAGCGCGGGGCCGATGGTCAGCGGGAAGGCCTTGATCTCGGCGGCCTTCTCGCGGAGCCGGCCGATGAGCTTCTCGCGGGTGGAGTCGTCGATCGATGCGGCGTCGCATTCGACGGAGGCGATGGTGGCGTGGAGCCATTCGAGCGGGACGTGCCGGTCGCCGTCGGCCCGGTCGAGGACGTCGCGGTAGGACTCGGCGACCGCCTTGACCTGGTCGAGATCGGTCAGGTACACGTGGAGTTTGGTCCACCCTGCGGGCCAGCGCTGCCCCGAGTGCGGGGCTTTCGGTCCGGTTGCGGGTGCAGATGTGTTCACTGCTGCATCAATGCCTTAGCGCGATTCAGGTGTGACGGGCGCCCGGACGGGCGCCGTCGGTCGTTTCCACCGGCACGTCGTTTGAAGTACGCGTCCGGGTAGCACCGTTCCGGGAGTCTACCCAGGGGGAGCCACGCCCAATAGACGGTTGTCCGGCGCGTCACGTCGCGGTGTCGGGACCGGGCCGTGCAGGTGCACGACGCGGTCGACGACGCCCTCGGGCAGCGGCCGGTGCGTGATGACGATGGTGGTCTTGCCTTCAAGAGCGGCGGCGGCGGTGCGGAGTACACGTTCGGCGGTGGCGGCGTCCAGGTGCGCGTCGGGTTCGTCGAGGACGAGCACTTCGCGGTCGGCGAGGAGGCATCGGGCGAGGGCGATGCGGCCGCGCTCGCCGCCGGAGACGGCGCGGCCGTGCTCGCCCAGGCGGGTCTGGAGGCCCTCGGGGAGGGCTTCGAGCCAGTCGCGGAGGCCGGCCCAGCGCAGGGCGCGGGCGAGGTCCTCGTCGGCGGCGGAGGGCCTGGCGAGGCGCAGGTTCTCGGCGAGCGTGGTGTCGAAGACGTGGGCGTCCTGGGAGCAGAGTCCGACGGTGCGGCGGAGGTCGTCGCCGTCGTACTCGGCGAGTTCGACGCCGCCGAAGCGGAGGGTCCCCTCGTAGGGCAGGAAGCCCATGAGGGCGGCGGCGAGCGTCGACTTGCCGGAGCCGGACGGGCCCATGACGGCGACGCGCTCGCCGGGCTGGACGGTGAGGTCGAAGCCGTGCAGCGCGGGCGCGTCCGCACCGGGCCAGGTGACGGAGAGCCGCTTGATCTCGATGTACGGCGGGCCGCCGAGCGGGTTCGGTTCGTACTCCATGGGTTCGAGCGGGTCGGGGCGCGGCTCGGGCGCCTGGGTGATCTCCAGGAGGCGCCGGCCGCAGGCCTTGGCGACGGCGGTCTGCTGGGCGGCGGCGGGCAGCGCGAGCACGGGCTCGAACGCGGCGAGCGGGACGAGCGCGACGACGGCGAGCAGGACCCCGTCGAGCGTCCCGGCGGCGACGGCCGGGATGCCGGTGGCGAGTGCGCCGGTGACGGCGGCCGCGAGGGCGAGGAGTCCGGCGGCCTCGCCGAGTCCGGCGGTCCAGGCGATGCGGGCGTGGGCGCGGCGGAGCCGGTCGTCGCCTTCCAGGACGTGCGCCAGGGCCGTGGCGTCGGTGCCGGCGGCGACGAGCTCCTCGCGGCCGTGCAGGAGGGCGCGGACGCCTTCGGTGAGGTCGCCGCGGGCGCTGGCGGTGGTCCGCGCCGCGTACCGGGAGGTCCAGGTCGCGAGTGCCGGCCCGGCGAGTGCGGCGGCGAGCAGGCAGGCGGCGAGGACGGCTCCGGCGGCGGGCAGCAGCGCGGTCTGCAGGACGACCGCGCAGACGGCGACGATGACCGCCGAGGCGAGCGGCAGGGCGCCGCGCAGCCACCGGTCCCCCACGCCGTCGACGTCGTCGATGAGGCGGGCCTGGAGGTCGCCGGAGCGCCACACGGGGACTCCGGCGGGTGCGAGGCGAACGAGCTTGCGCCACACGGCGGTCCGCAGCCGTTCGAGGCCGCGGAAGGCCGCATCGTGCGAGACGAGGCGTTCGGTGTAGCGGAGCACGCCGCGGCTGATGCCGAAGAGCCGCACCGAGGTGATGGCGACCATCAGGTACAGGATCGGCGGCTGCTCCCAGGCGCGCGAGATGAGGTAGCCGGAGACGGCCAGGAGCGCGAGGGCGCTGAGCTGGGCCAGGGCGCCGAGTGTCGCGCCGAGGCCGAGCCTCAGGGCGATCGGGTTGCGTGCGGAGCTCACCAGTCAACCTCTCTGTCGGCGATCGCGCGCACCGCGGGGCGGTGGGAGGCGATCAGCACGGTTCGCTGTGCGCGGTAGGGCGCGAACGAGTCGAGTACGGCCTGTTCGGTGTCGGAGTCGAGGTGCGCGGTCGGCTCGTCGAGGAGGAGCACCGGCGGGTCGAGCAGGTCGACGCGCAGCAGCAGGCGGGCCAGGCCGACCCGGGCGGCCTCCCCGGCGGAGAGCCCGGAGCCGTCGGCGGCGACGGTGCGGGTCGCGGCGGGCGCGTGGGCGGCGGCGATCGCCTTCGCCACAGCCGGGTCCGAAGCGCCGTCCGGGACGGCGAGGCGCACGTTCTCGGCGACCGTGCCGTCGATGAGGACCGGCCGCTGCGGGAGCCACGCGATCGAGCGGCGCACTGCGGCGAGGTCGAGATCGGTCAATGCGGTGTCGTCGAACGCGATCGAGCCGGAGACCGGCTGCCGGAAGCCCACGAGGGCCGCCATGAGGGTCGACTTCCCGGCGCCGGAGCGCGCGGTGAGGACCGTGGTCTGCCCGGCCGGGACCGTCAGGCTCAGTTCCGGCAGCGGCTGGCGGTCCGGGTAGGCGAAGACGGTGCGGCGGAACATGATCGTGGGCGCGCGCCCCAGTGGGGTGCGCATGGTGCGGGACGCGGTGATCGCGGCGGAGCCGTGCTTGCCGGCGGGCCGCTCCGGGGCGCCCGCACGGCCGGACCAGCGCGCCAGTGCCGAAGCGGCCGTCCCGGTCGGCTCCGGTTCGGGCGCGGTCTCGGCGTGCTCGGGGGTGTCGCCGAGGATCGCGAAGACCTGCTCGGCGGCGGCCAGGCCCTCGGCGCTGGCGTGGTAGTGCGCGCCCGCGTTGCGCAGCGGCAGGTACGCCTCGGGGGCGAGGATCAGGACCAGCAGTGCGGTCTTGAGCCCGGCCTCGCCGGTGAGGCCGCCCTCGACCAGGTCGACGCCCACGGTGACGGCCACGAGGGCGACGGAGAGGCTCGCGGCGAGCTCCAGGACGAGCGCCGAGCAGAACGCCACGCGCAGCAGCGACATCGACCGGCGCCGGTACGCGCCGGTGGTGACCTCGATGGCCCCCGCCTGCTTCGAGGCGCGGCCGAAGGCCTTGAGCGTCGGCAGCCCGGCCACGAGGTCCGCGAAGTGGTGCGCGAGATGGGAGGTGGCCTCCCACTGGCGTTCGGCGCGCGAGCGCGTGTACAGGCCGATGAGGATGCCGAACAGCGGGATGAGCGGCAGCGTGAGCAGGACGATGAGCGCGGCGGCCGGGTAGGCGGCGAGCATGACCGCGAGGACGCCGACCGGCACGACCACCGCGAGCACGAGCTGCGGCAGGTAGCGGGCGAAGTAGCCGTCGAGCGCGTCGATCCCGCGCACCAGCAGCGCGGCGGTCGCCCCGGTGTGGCGTTTCCCCGAAGGCAGGCGCATGAGCTGCTCCAGCGCCTGGCGCCGCAGGCCGGACTTGACGCCCGCGCTCGCGCGGTGCGCGGCGGCCTCCTGCACGGAGGCCAGGAGCGCCCGCAGCGCGAGTACGGCGGCGAGCGCGATGAGCTGCGGCGCCAGCGAATCGAGACTGCGGCCGCCGGCGAACGCGCCGGCGATCACGCTCGCGGTGAGCCACGCGCCGGCGACGACGCACGCGGTGCGGGCGACGCCGAGGGCGGCGCAGACGCCGATGAAGACCGCGGCCCCGCGGGCGCGGTGGAGGAGGCGCCGGTCGACGCCTGCGGGTTTGGGTGCGAGGGTCGTCATGCGACCGGAATCCTCTCGACGATGACGCGCTTGCGGAAGACCCAGTAGGTCCACCCCTGGTAGAGCAGGATGAGCGGCAGGAAGATCACGGCGGCCCAGGTCATGATGCCGAGCGTCTTCTGCGTCGCGGCGGCGTTCTCGTGCGTGAGGCTGTTCGCCGCATCCGAAGTGGACGGCAGCACGTTCGGCCACAGGGCGCAGAACAGCGCCGTGGAGGCCAGTGCGATCGTCAGCGCGGTGGCGGCGAACGCCCAGCCGCCGCGGCCGGTGTAGTCGAGCGCCAGGCCCGCCGCCAGCGCGATCACCGCGAGCACGATGAGGACCATGGTGGTCCAGTTCCCGTGCGCGGCCTGCGTCCAGACCAGGAACGCCAGCGCCGGGACCGTGGTGGCGGCCCCGAGCCGCAGGCCCGTGGTGCGGGCCCGCTCGGCGAGGCCGCCGGTGGTGCGCAGGTGCAGGAAGTACGCGCCGTGCGTCGCGAAGAGCAGCAGGGTGGTCAGGCCGCCCAGGAGCGCGTAGCCGTTGAGCAGGCCCCAGATCGAGCCGGTGTAGTCGAAGTTCGCGTCCAGCGGCACGCCGCGCACGAGGTTCGCGACCACGACGCCCCAGCAGAACGCCGGGATCGCCGAGCCGACGATGATGCAGCGGTCCCAGCCCCGCCGCCACCGGTCGGTGTCGCCCTTGCCGCGGTACTCGAAGGCGGTGCCGCGGATGATGAGTCCGATGAGGATCGCGAAGAGCAGCAGGTAGAACCCGGAGAAGAGGCTGGCGTACCAGTGCGGGAACGCGGCGAACATCGCCCCGCCGGCGGTGATGACCCAGACCTCGTTGCCGTCCCAGACCGGGCCGATCGTGTTGATGAGCGCGCGCCGCTCCCGCTCTTCGCGGCCGAGCACCGGCAGCAGCATCCCGACCCCGAAGTCGAAGCCCTCGAGGATGAAGTACCCGGTGAACAGGACCGCGATGGCGATGAACCAGATCGTCGTCAAATCCATGCTGTGCACCCCAGTGTTCTCGGTCGGCGGTCAGTACGCGAAGGCCATCGGCTTGTCGGGGTCGTCGGAGGGGCTGGAGGTCGCCAGCGCGCCCTCCTCGTCCGGCGGTCCCGCCTTGGCGTACTTCAGGAACAGTTTGAGCGCGAGCACCGCCAGGACCAGGTAGACGAGGGTGAAGCCGATGAGCGATGCGGCGACCGTGGGCACGCCGACGCGCGGCGAGACCGCCTCGCTCGTCTCGTAGAGGCTGAACACCACCCACGGCTGGCGGCCCATCTCGGTGAAGATCCAGCCCGCCGAGTTGGCCAGGAACGGAGCCGCGGCCATCCACATCGCCACGGGCCAGAACAGGCGGTGCCGGGGCATCCGGCCGCGGCGCGTGCACCACCAGACGATCACCGCCATGGCGACCGCGAGCATGCCGAAGCCGATCATCGCCCGGAAGGACCAGTACGTGAGCGGGATGTACGGCGCGTACTCCCCCGGCCCGTACAGGGACTGGTACTGGGCGTTGAGGTCGTTGATGCCCTGCACCTCGCCCTGGAACGAGCCGGTGGCGAGGAACGAGAGCAGGCCCGGGATCTCGATGATCGGCGTCCCGTGGCTGCCGTCGAGCGGGCCGATGGTGAGCACGGAGAACGGCGCGTTGTACGTGGTCTGGTAGAGCGCCTCGGCGGCGGCCATCTTCATCGGCTGCGTCGCGGTCATGACCTTGCCGAGCGAGTCGCCCGAGAGGACCAGGCCGATGCCGCCCACGAGGGTGGTGAGGATGCCCAGGCGCATCGCGGGCCGGTGCACGTCCAGGTCGCGGCGGTGCATGAAGTGGTAGCCGGAGACGGCGATGACGATCGTGCCGGCGGTGAGCCAGGAGGCGAAGATCGTGTGCGGGAACGCGGCGAGCGCGACCGGGTTGGTGAGGACGGCGCCGAAGTCGGTGAGCTCGGCGCGTCCGGCGGTCTCGTTGAGCTGGTAGCCGACCGGGTTCTGCATGAACGCGTTGGCGGCGAGGATGAAGTAGGCGCTGGCCAGCCCGCCGATGGCGACGAGCCAGATGGCGGCGAGGTGGAGCCCGGGTTTGAGGCGGTCCCAGCCGAAGATCCACACGCCGATGAACGTCGATTCGAGGAAGAACGCGACGAGCGCCTCGAACGCGAGCGGCGCGCCGAAGACGTCGCCGACGAACCGCGAGTAGGCCGACCAGTTCATGCCGAACTGGAACTCCTGGACGATGCCGGTGACGACGCCCATGGCGATGTTGATGAGGAAGAGCTTGCCCCAGAACTTGGTGGCGCGCAGGTACGCGCTCTTGCCGGTGGTGCGCCACAGGGTCTGGAGGATCGCGACGAGGAGCGAGAGGCCGATGGTGACGGGCACGAAGAGGAAGTGGTAGACGGTCGTGACCCCGAACTGCAGCCGTGCCAGGTCCAGAACGTCCATATCGCCCCAATCGCGCATTGAGTGCCTGAGTGTGATTATCGTGGCAGCTCACCCGGTCCCAGGGGTTGAAACGCGCGAGTGCACGGGTTTTCGAGGCGCCGGTCCGCGAGGGACAATTGCCGGGGCCATCGAACGGGAGGAGTGCTAATGCGGACAGTCGCGGTGCTGGGTGCGGGCAAGATGGGGCAGGCGATCGTGTCGGGCCTGCTGCGGGCCGGCTGGTCGGGCGAGTCGGTGACGGCGACGGCGCGCAGCGCCGAGCGGGCCGCCGAGCTGCGCGAGTCGTACGGGATCCGGGTCGAGCCGAACGCCGAGGCGGTGCGGCACGCCGACGTCGTGGTGGTCGCGGTGAAGCCGCAGGACGCCGGGTCGCTCCTGGAGGAGCTGGCCGGGGTGTTCGACGGCGGCGCGCCCGTCGTGAGCATCTGCGCGGGGCTTCCGGTGGCGTTCTTCGAGAAGCGCCTGCCCGACCAGACGCCGGTGATCCGGGCGATGCCGAACACGCCCGCGCTCGTCGACGAGGCGATGACCGTGCTCTCCCCCGGGACGCATGCGAGTGCGGCCCACCTGGCGGCGGTGGAGGAGCTGTTCAAGCCGCTCGGGCGCACCCTCGTGGTCGACGAGAAGCACCAGGACGCGGTCACGGCGATCTCCGGTTCGGGTCCGGCGTACTTCTACTACCTGGCCGAGGCGATGACCGAGGCGGGCGTCCTCATGGGACTGCCGCGGGCGATCGCGAAGGAGCTGGTGACGCAGACGTCGCTGGGCGCGGCCCGGATGCTGCGCGAGAGCGGCCAGTCGGCGGTGGACCTGCGCGAGGCCGTCGAGTCCCCGGCGGGCACGACGATCAGCGCGGTGCGGCAGTTGGAGAACCACCGGGCGCGGTCGGCGGTGACCGACGCGATCGAGGCCGCGCGGGACCGGGCCAGGGAGATCGCGGAGGAGTATGCGTAACCGGCGGGGCATCTCGGGAAGGACGGGCGCGTGAGCGGGATCAAGCGGGGGACGTTCGCGGAGCTGGACGGCGCGACGGTGTTCGCGCTGGCGCGGCTGCGGCAGGCGGTGTTCGTCGTCGAGCAGGAGTGCGCCTACCCGGACCTGGACGACTACGACCTGGACCCGGAGACCGTGCATTTCTGGGTCGAGGGCGAGGCGCCGACCGAAGCGGTCGCGTGCCTGAGGGTCCTGCGCGATCGCACCGCAGGCGGTGGGGTTGCGGACGGCAAGGGCGCCTGGAAGATCGGCCGGGTCTGCACCGCACCGCCGGCGCGCGGGACCGGCTTGAGCGCCGAGCTGTTCAGCGAAGCACTGGACTTCCTCGGCCCGGAGTCGGAGGTGACCCTCGGCGCGCAGACGTACGCGGCGGGCTTCTACCGCAGGTTCGGGTTCACCGAGGAGGGCGAGGAGTACGACGAGGACGGCATCATGCACATCGAGATGCGCCGCCCCGCAACCTGAGATCAAGCAGATCCGCAATAGCGGACGTATCCCTCCTCAAGCGAGGTCCCGCGAGTCGTCGCCGCGAAGGCGTGCTCGACGCCGGCTCGTAGGGGTCGGTGAGAAGCGTTGCGCTGCTCCCGCCTCGGCCGGCGGCGTGCCCCGGGTGGTCGCCAGGTGCCGTCCACGATGAGCACGGCTTCCTTCGCGAACCCCTCCTGGGGCGCAAGCGCCGGTTTCGGGCCCAGGTCTCCCGCCCTGCTCAACTCGTGACCAGAATGATAATCTGGTCATGAGTTGGCGATGCGGGAGGCGAGCATGACCAAGACCCAGCGAACCGATCTTCGCCAGCGCGCTGACGCACTGCTCGACGCCACCGCGGCACTGCTGACCGCCGGCGGATCGCGCCAGATCCGCATCGAGGAGGTCGCGCGCTGCGCGGGCGTCGGGAAGGGCACGGTCTACCTGCACTGGCAAAGCCGCGACCACCTGCTGCTCGCCGTGGGCGCCCGCGAGGCCGCCGCGATGACCGACGCCGTTGTCGCCGCGATCCGCGCCGACCCCTTCGAAGCCGCACCGCACCGCTACCTGCGGCGGCACTTCCTCGAAGCGATGCGACGGCCGATCCTGCGGTTGATCTTCAGCGCCGACGGCGCCGAACTCGCCGCCTTCGCCGGTCAGCGGCCTCGCTCCGGGCTCGCCGCGACCAAACTGATCACCTCCCGCGACTACCTCACCGCGCTCGCCGACCACGACCTCCTGCGCCCGGGCATCGAGCTGTCCGATGTCGACCACGGACTCCAGGCGGTCGCCTACGGGTTCTTCGCCGCGGGTCCGTTCCTGCCGGAGGACCCGCAAACCGCGCTCGAGCACCGAGCCGGTCAGCTCGCCGAGATCATCCGCCGCTCCTTCGAACCCGATCCGACACCAGCGCCGGACCGCTACGGCGCCGCCGCACCCCGCGTCGTCGACGCGTTCACGCGCCTCGCCGACGAATACCGCCGCACCGCCTACGGCGCAGCGGCCGCCTGAAGCCGTCCACTCCCCTGCGAAAGGCCCACCAGCATGGCCCCCAGCGACATCACCGACCTCCACCACGTCGGCCTCATCGTCCGCGACATGGACGCCGCCCTCACCGCATTCAGGCGATTCGGCTTCAACGTCGGCGCCCCGGCCTACCCCGCGCTCCCCCCGGCCCCGGGCGAGGAGCCCGAACCGGTCGGGGCCGGCAACTCCCACGCCGACTTCCCACGGAACTTCATCGAACTCCTCGCTCGCACCCGAAGAGCGGGAACACCTTCCCTCGGGCGCCAAGCTCGTCCCGCTCCACGTCCCCGACGACCAGCTCGCCGCGACCAGGACGGCGATCCAGCACACGATCGCGGGCCTCGCAGGGCGGCTCGACACCGCCGAGGGCGCTCACATCCTGGTCTTCGCCACCCGCGACGCCGAACAGACCGCGATCCGGCTCGACCAGGCCGGCGTCCGCCACGGCGGAGCCCGCGCCCTGCAGCGGCCCGTCACCACCGCCGAGGGCACCGAACTCGCCCCCATCAAGTTCCTCGAGATCAGCGACGACGATCCGGCCGCACCCCCGAACATGGTCCCCGAGGGCCGCGTCGGTGCCGCCGAAGACGCACCGCACGAACTCCTCGACGCCCAGACCGGCCTCGCCCATCCCAACGGCGCCACCGGTTTGACCGAGTGCGTCCTCTGCGTCGGCGACAGTGACCTCCAGGCCGCCGGCGAACGCTACGAGCGCTACCTGGGTCTGCCCGCGTCGCTGGATCGCTCGACCTCGAGCTTCACGCTCGACTCCAGCCGCCTGACGCTGACCACCCCAGACGGCCTGGCGGCACTGCTGCCGGGCGAACGGCCGCTCACCGCACCGGGCATCAGCGCCTACACCGTCGAAGTCGCCGACCTGGCCGCCGCCGAAGCGCACCTGCGCGCCCAGAACGTCGAATTCGGCCGCTCCGCAGACGGTCGGCCCTTCATTCCCGCCAAGGCCGCCTTCGGCACCGCGCTCGTCTTCCAGCAGTCCCAGGAGACCGCCTGACACTCCACACCGAGATCAGGTTGCGGGAACGCGGCAGGACCGGCGATGCAGCGTAGAGCGCCGATGGGGCTGCCCCTGAGGGACCTCCGGCACCACGGTAGGCCTGGTGCGACACTTCCCCCGGCGTGTCGCTCACGCCTCCGATTGAGAGCCCGGGAGCGGAATCCCGGATCTGTCATTCCGCTCCCGGACGACTTGCCCCCGTTACGCCTCAGGCATCGGCTCGAGCTTGGTCGGGTCGACCACGCCCCAGTAGGCCGCCTTCGCCTGGAGGCGGTCGTCGAAGAACAGCGGCGCCTCGTGCGGGCGCGAGACCGGCCAGCTCCGCAGCCACGAGACCGCGTCGTACAGGCCCCACATCGTCACGGACTCGAGGTCGTCGGCGCGCTCGCGGAGCACTTCGAAGAGCTCCTTGTAGTACCAGCCCTGAGCGATCAAACGCTCGGGCGGCGTCGCCGGGAGGCTCTCGGTCATCTCGTTGGAGACCGAGACGTCGAGCTCGGTGACCGCCTGGAGCACCCGCAGCTCCCTGAACATGTCGATCGACTCGCCCAGCAGGGCCGGGTCGCGCCGGTAGTCCACGTGCGCCTGGTGCCCGATGCCGTCGACCGGCACGCCCTCGCACTTGAGGTGCTGCACCAGGTTGAACATCGCCTCCCGCTTGTCGGGGAACTCGGTGTTGTAGTCGTTGATGAAGAGCTTCACCTTGCGCGGGAAGGCCTTGCGGGCGATCTTGAACGCCTTCTCGATGTACTTGGGGCCGCCGAAGACCTCGTACCAGCGCGAGTGGCGCAGGCCGTCGGACTCCTCGGGGTCGAGCACCTCGTTCACGACGTCCCAGGCCCACACGCGGTCGCCGTAGTGCGCCGCGATCGCCTTGACATGGGTCTCCAGGCGCCGCAGCAGCAGCGTCTGGTGGGCGCGGGTCCTGCGCAGCGGCTCGCCGTCCTCGTCGAGGAACCACCAGGCCGGGGTCTGGTTGTGCCACAGGAGGGTGTGCCCCCAGATCTTCATCCCGTTGGCCTCGGCGAAGTCGACGATCTGGTCGGCCCTGCTGAAGTCGAAGACGCCCTCGGTGGGCTGGATCGCCTCGGGCTTCATCTGATTGCCGGTGGTGACCTGGGCGAAATGCTTCGCCAGGAGTTCGGCGGGCTTGCCGACCACCTCCGGTGGCTCGACGGCGCAGCCGAAGGTGAAGTCGTCGGCGAGGAAGTCCTTGAGCGGCGGCAAGTCTTGGATCTCCGGTTCTGCGATGCGGGTGAGGGTGAAGGCGTCGAGGAGGATCGGGGTGAGGCTGGAGTCGGATTCCACGTAGAACTGCAGCTGGTCGGCGGCCTGGCTGATCGAGTACGTGCCGGAGAACTCGGTCCAGGCGGCGTCGGTGACGGCGGTGTTCCACTTGACGCCCTCGTAGTTCGAGACGCCGCCGACGTCGCGCTGCACGGTGGTGCGCAGGTCGGCGGCGGTCGCGCCTGCGGGCAGGCGCAGGTACACCTTGAGCTGGTAGCGGACGCCGACCTCGATGTGCGGGGTGATGTCGATGGCGGCGCCGTTCCAGGTGGCGGTGCGTCCGTCGATGCCGAGGCAGGGGCTGAGGAGCGGCTCCTCGGAGGTGACGGCGACGGTCGCGTCGCCGCGGCCGAACCAGCCTTCGGTGGTGCCGGAGGAGAAGTCCGTCGAGAGCAGCAGGTCGTCGGCGTGCGCGGGGCTCGCCGCGAGGGTGATGAAGCCGGCCGGGAGGAGTGCCGCACCGCCGGCCGCGGCGGCGGCCGAGAGCACCGTGCGGCGGCTCGCTGCGGGCGTGGAGGAGGTGGTCGTCATTGATGGCGCTCCTTCTGAAACGAGGGGCCGGCCGCTCCATCACGGGGTCGAGGAGCGGCCGGAGACTGCTGCAGATTCCGAAACTCTCGGAAACTTTCATTCAAAGTATTGATATGTTACGATCCTCTCGTCGGGGCTGTCAAGGCGCCGACCCACCACTGTGGCGGAGATGTGAGGGGCTCTGCCGCATTGAAGAAAGGGGACCGGCCGCAAGGCCGGTCCCCTCAAGGTTCTGTTGCGCCCTAAGCGCTCTCAGGCTGCTCGATGAGCGACTGGATGTACAGCGCCTCGCCGATCTTCTCGATGATCTCCAGCTGCGTGTCCAGGTAGTCGATGTGGTGCTCCTCGTCCTCGAGGATGCTCTTGAAGAGGTCCCGCGAGACGTAGTCCTTGACCGACTCCATGTGCTCGATGCCGCGCTTGAGGCGGTCGATCGCCTCCACCTCGATGAGGCGGTCGCACTCGAAGATCTCCTTGACCGACTGGCCGATGCGCAGCGGGAACAGCCGCTGGTAGTTCGGCATGCCGTCCAGGAAGAGAATCCGGTCGGTCAGGACCTCGGCGTGGCGCATCTCGTCGATCGACTCGGACTTGGTGTACTTCGCGAGCTTGGTGTAGCCCCAGTTCTCCTGCATCTTGGCGTGCAGGAAGTACTGGTTGATAGCGGTGAGCTCCGCCGTCAGCTGTTCGTTGAGGAATTCGATGACCTGCTTGTCGCCCTGCATTGCAATCCGTCCTTCGCGGTCCGTCAAGTGCCGGCTCCGTGTCCGACGATCTCAGCCTAGGACCAGGTGGGGGCCCATTTCCAGCCAGGAATGCCTAAAATAGGACAACCTATCCTAACGGAGGACAACCTAAAGCGTCCGTCATTTCCGTAGAATCCGGCGATTGAGGCCGGGCTTGCGAAGACCGCGCTCAGGCCGCTGCGGGCACCGAGGACGTGAAGTAGCTCTCGATCATGTCGACCAGGCGCTCATGGCAGGTGCCGCAGCTCGTGCCGGCGTCGCAGGCCTCGCCGATGGCCTCTTCGGTGTGCGCGCCCGCGGTGATGCAGTCACGGACTTCGTTCTCGTGGACTGCATGGCAGATGCAGGCGTACATGCACCGACCTCCGGGCAGGTAAGGCTTGACTAATGAAGGCATGCCTAACCTACCCTGGGTTTCCGCCGATCGGCAACCCCCGTCCGGAGGATCACCCGGACCCGAACGGGCGACCCGCCCGGTGTCAGCGGACGAGGGTGCCGAGGACCTTCACCGCGTGCTCGATGCCGGCGTCGTCCACGTCGAGGTGGGTGACCATCCGGCCCCAGTCCGGGCCGAGCACGGAGATCAGCACGCCCTGCTCGGCGGCGGCCTTGGCGACCTGTGCGATGTCGCGGACGCGCAGGAGCACGATGTTGGTCTCGACCTGGGCCGCCTCGCAGACCCCGAAGGGCTCGAGCGAGCGCGCCAGGTGCTGCGCGCGGGCGTGATCCTCGGCCAGGCGGTCGATGTGGTTCGCGAGGGCGTAGCGGCCGGCAGCGGCGAGGAACCCGGCCTGGCGCATGCCGCCGCCCAGGCGCTTGCGGATGACGCGGGCGCGTTCGATGCGTTCGGCGTCGGCGATGAGCAGCGAGCCGACGGGCGCGCCGAGGCCCTTGGAGAGGCAGACCGAGACGGTGTCGAAGAGGGCGCCGTATTCGGCGAACGGGACGCCGGTGGCGGCGTGGGCGTTCCAGATGCGGGCGCCGTCGAGGTGGAGCCCCAGGTCGTGGGCGTCGGCGAGGGCCCGCAGCGCGCGCAGCTCATCGATGGGCTGGACGGTGCCGCCGCCCATGTTGTGGGTGTTCTCGACGGCGATCGCGCGGGTGGTCGTCGAATAGGGGTGCGGGCGGTTGATCATCGGCTCGACGAGCGCGGTGTCGAGACGGCCGTTCACCGAGGTCCAGGTGCGGGAGCTGATGCCGCCGAGCGCGGCGGCGGCGCCCATCTCGAAGTTGACGACGTGGGCCTTGACGTCGCAGAGGAGCTCGTCGCCGGGGCGCACGAGCAGCTGCAGGCCGATCTGGTTGGCCATGGAGCCGGTCGGGGTGAAGACCGCGGCCTCCCTGCCGAAGAGCGCGGCGGCCTCGGCTTCGAGGGCGTTGACGGACGGGTCCTCGCCGTACACGTCGTCGCCGACGTCGGCGCTGGTCATGGCTTCGAGCATGGCCGGGGTCGGCCGGGTCACGGTGTCGGAGCGGAGATCGACGATCATGGGACGACCCTACTGCGGCCGGAGTCCGGGACGCGCTCAGCCGGGTTCGCGGACGAGCCCCTCGAGCACCAGGTCGAGCAGGAGGCCTTGGGCGCGTTCGGGTTCCCAGGAGTGGTGGCGGCGCAGGTGCACGTAGGGCCAGCAGACGGTGTTGAAGACGAGGTCGCCCGCCTCCTCGGCGTCGGCCTGGGGCGTGAGCGACCCGTCCGCGGCCCCGTCGAGGATGAGCCGCACGAGCGGGGCGACCACGTCCTCGAACGGCTCGGAGAACAGGCCGGTCTCGTGGAAGGCCGTGTCGAACGCCGACAAGAGCGCGAGGTGGCGGTCGAAGACCCCGCACATCGCCTCGAGCGCCCGGCGAAGCCGCACGCGGCCGGTGCCGGCGGCGGTGAGGACGGGCCACAGCGAGTCGCGGTAGTCGAGGAGGAGGCGCCGGATCAGCTCCCGGCGCAGCTCCTCCTTGCCGCCGACCTGGCGCCACAGGGTCGCGCGGGAGACGCCGGCGCGGTCGGCCACCTCGCCCAAGGTGAGCCGGTCCCAGCCGGTCGAACCGAGCACGTCGGTGGCGGCGGCCAGCAGCTTCTCGTCCATCGTGGTCCTCCCGTGCGCGTCGCGCGCCATCTTCCCATGAAACACCGTGTTGCACCGTCTGGAACGGTCGGTATCATCAGAGCATGTCCCTCCGGAACCACCTCGTCGACACCACCCCCTTGCGGATCAGCCGCGACTTCCGCTGGCTCTACATCGGCCGCACCGGCCTCCTCGTCGGCGCCATGCTCACCGAGACCGCCCTGATCTGGCAGATCTACCAGCTCAGCGGCTCGAACCTGGCCGTGGGCGCGGCCGCCGCCTCCGGCGGCATCGGCATCGTCGCCGGGCTCCTCGTCGGCGGCGTCCTCGCCGACCGCTTCGACCGGCGCCGCATCCTCGTCACCGTGCGCGTGCCCGGGCTCCTGGTCGCACTGGCGCTCTTGGTGAACGCCCTCCAGGACGAGCCGCTGCTGTGGTTCCTGTTCGCGGCCGTCATCGCCGACACGTTCCTCGCCGGCCTCAGCATCCCCGCCTCCTTCGCGGCCGTCCCCTCCCTCGTCGGCCAGGAGAACGTCGCCAGCGCCTCGGCCCTGAACGGCCTCACGGGCCAGCTCGCCGGCGTCGCCGGGCCGGCCCTGGCGGGCGTGGTCATCGCGGCCGGCGGCACCGAGTGGTGCTACGGCCTCAACGTGGTCGGCTTCGTGGTCTTCGCCGTGGCGATGGTATTCGTCGGACCGATGCCGCCCGACCACGGCGGCGAGGACGAGCAGGAGTCGGGCTCGTACTCGCTCAAGGACGCGTTCGCGTTCGTGCGGCGCAACAAGGTCGTGGCCGGGGTGCTGCTCATCGACATCATGCCGATGCTGTTCGCGTACCCCAAGGGCCTGTTCCCGGCGCTCGCGACCGAGCAGTTCCACGGCGGTTCGGTGGCGTTCGGGCTGCTCTCGGCGGCCGCCGGGGTCGGCGCGTTCCTCGCCGCCGCGTTCAGCGGGAAGGTCACGAAGTCCAAGCGGCCCGGCCTCGTCGTGATCATCGCGGCGAGCATGTGGGGTGCGGCGATGGTGGGCTTGGCGCTGTCGCCTTGGCTCGCATTGGGGCTCGTGTTCCTGGCGGTCTCAGGGGCGAGCGACCTCGTCTCGGAGGTGCTGCGGACGGGGCTGCTGCAGAACCACACGCCGGACCGGCTGCGCGGGCGCGTCACGAGCCTGTGGCTGGCTCAGGCGACGGTGTCGCCGGCGCTGGGCAACCTGCAGGCCGGGGCGCTCGCGGGCCCGCTGGGGCTCGGCGGCGCGATCCTGGCGGGCGGCGTCGCGTGCGTCGCCGGTGTGGCGGTCGTGGGCTGGCGGCTCCCGGCGTTCCGGCGCGCGAGCATGGAGGCGCCGCAGCCGGAGGCCGCAGCGGTCTAGCGGGCGCCGCCTAGTACGGGTTGTCGCCGTTGCCGATGCCGAGCACGGGCAGGTACATCCGCTCGCCGTCGGCGGTGAAGCCGTCGTAGACGATGTCGAACAGGTCCTGGATGCCGAAGGCGCGCAAGGCGTCGACCATCATGTGGGCGGCCTGGTTGGTAGCGGTGCGGTCGGTCGAGTTGAAGCTGCGCGACCAGTTCGGCTGGGTGCCGCTGGGGGCGCGGAAGCCCATGCTCGGCAGGTTCGAGAGGCCGGAGCGCCAGGCGCCGCTCACGGCGGCGCTGGCTTCCACGCGCAGGCCGCCGTCGACGAACGCGGCCACGTACCGGGCCGACCAGTCGCCGGTGCGCAGGAGCACGGTGCCGGCGGTGTCGACCACGGGCACGTCGGCGGCCATGTCGGCCAGCAGGGACGAGAGCCGCTCGGTGAACTCGCCCATGTCCTGGCAGGCGGGCTCGGGCGGGCGCTGGCCGGTGCGGGCGTAGGCGGCCCAGCCGGAGACGTCGCCCTTGCCGACGGCGTGCGCTTCGAGCTGCTCGAAGAGTTCGGGCGAGAGCAGGCGGAGGGTGACGCCGCCGTGGAAGCGGCGCAGGTGGAGTTCGAAGATGAGGCCGTCGCGGTACCAGCGGATCCAGGGGCCGCCGTCGCCGCCGCGGATCTCGGGGGCGCCGAGCTCGCTCATCATGGTGCGCAGGACTTCGCGGAAGATGAGGGTGCGGTGCTGCTCGCCTTGGCGGCCGCGTTCGGCCGAGCGCAGGACCATGACCTCGATGGAGTAGAAGTCGGCGCGGCCGGCGACCGGGGTCTGGGGCGGGACGGAGTCGGCGATGGCGTTGCCGGTGTCGTAGCCGGTCTCGGCGCGCCACATGCCGATGTCGACTTCGGCGGAGCGCACCTGCCAGCCGAGGTCGGTCATGGCGCGCTGCAGGTCCGCCTTGTTCCAGCGCCCGAAGTCGGTCTTTCTGGCCCGGCGGAGCAGGTCTACAAGCTGCGCTTCACTGATCCGGTGTGTGCCGAGCATCCGTTACCGTGCCAATCCGTCCGTAGGTGGGGCTGCGGGCGAAGCCCGGCGTGCCACTGCGGTTAGGGTAGCCTTGCCTGCGGTAGCGGGTCGAGAGGTGAGGGTTGGCAGTTGTCCGATACTGTGCGGCAAGACACGCTTGTCAGCCTACTAGGCGGCAGGCGCGGTGCCTTCGACGCCACCGCTCCGGTGGTGGTGTTCATCCTCACTTGGATGATCGCCGGTAACTCGATCGCCTGGGCCGCAGGGGCTTCGCTACTTTCGGCAGGGTTGATCGCATTCGCCCGCTTCAAGCAGCGCCAGAAACCGCGGGCGGTCGTCCTCGGCCTCTTGAGCGTCGCGGTCGCGTGCCTGATCGTCCTCTACACCGGACGCGCGCAGGACATCCTCCTCCCCCGCATCGTCTCCAACGCCGCCAGCGCCCTCGTCTGGGCGGGCTTCATCGTGTTCCGCCGCCCGCTCCTCGGCCTCATCGTCGGCGGCCTCCTGGGCCAGAAGACCCGCTGGCGCCTTGACCCGCACCTCCTCCGCGCCTACAGCGCGGCCTCCTGGGTCTGGGTGGCGATGTACGCGCTCCGCGTGGCGATCCTGACCCCGTTCTGGAACAGCGACGAGGAGCGCCTCGCCGTCGTCGCGGGCGGGGTCGCGCAGGTGGCGCTCTCCTGGCCCCTGCTCGTCCTCTGCCTCATCGTGAGCGGCTGGGTCATCCGCGTGATCCTCCCGAACGACCACCCGGGCATCCGACACCCCGTCGACCCGGCGGCGTCGCCCGCACCGGAGACGACCGCGCCGTAACGCGGTTCCCTTCCGCCCCAACCGAAACGAATTCCGGTCGGTTTTCCGACAGACCGCGTTTCGCTGACCCGCTTTCGTTGTGTGCACCAATACACTCAACTCTATGGAAGACAGGGCACAAGGTCTGTGGAACCCGCTACTCAGCGCTGAGGACCAGGACGCACTCAAGCCGGAGGCGCACGCGGTCTCGTACCCGAAGGGTGCGACGCTGATGAAGATCAACGAGCATTCGGACTACGTGGTCTACCTCCGCTCTGGCCATGTGAAGTCCTGTACACCGGGGACGATCTTCGGCATCCACGGCCCGGGCTCGATGATCGGCGAGCTCGCTCCCCTCACCGGAGAACCCCGGGCCGCCGACCTTGTCGCACTCACCCCCATCGAAGTCCTGCACATCCCCGGCGATGTATTCCTCAAGCTCCTCGAGTCGAATCCGCAGATCCACCTGGCGTTGACGCGACGACTCGCGAAGCGGGTCCGCGAGCTGGGAGAGGCGCAGGAGGAGTCCTTCCTGACGAGCGAACGGCGACTTGCACGGGCGATCCTCAGGATCATGGATTCGGGAATCGGCACCGAGAGCGAGGACGGACTCGTCATCGCCGGATTCACCCAGAGCGACCTCGCCGATCTGGCCCGCATCTCCAGGGAGTCGGTCTCGGCCGTGATGCAGCAGTTCAAAGCGCGCAAGACCATCTCGACCGGGCGTGTCAAGTTCACCGTCCGCGACACCACCGCGATCGAGGCGCTGGCCATGCGTCGGGATCGCTCGCTCATTTAGCACCCGGAACGGACTGATCCGCGATGTCGGACATTGACTTCAACACCCTCGAGCTCCTGGTAGCGGTAGTCAGCGCGGTCGCCGCCGTGGCAGGCGTGGTCATTCAGGTCAAGTCGAGCAGGCTGGACAAGGGCAAGCAGGAGGACCGGACGCTCCCCCGGTCGCCGGGCCACCAGAAGCAACCGACAGATGGGAAACCGCCGCAGTGAGCGTTGTCCACGACGGCTTCGAACTGATCGAACTGCTGCATAGACATGTTCCGTCGGATTTCAATCCCGATGACTTCGTGATCGCCGGGAGCGCCCGCCTGATCGCGCACGGCATCGCACAGCCGTTCACCGACCTCGATCTCCTGGTCCGGCCGGGCAGCAAGACTTGGCAGCGGGCTCTCGAGCTCGCATTCGAGCATGCGTCGGAGTACGAGCACGTACCGCTGAAGACGAGCAGCTATACGGGGGCGAAGATCGCCCTGCTCTACGGCGGGGCGATCGAGGTCTGCGAGACATGGGTGCTTCCTGGAAGCACCGAGGAGCTGCTCGCCGAAGCGGAGGAGATCGACGGGCTGAAATACCTGCCGATGAGGGAGGTCATCGCGTACAAGCTGACGATGAACCGCAAGAAGGACGTCGCCGATCTTGCGGCGATCTGCGGCCGCCCGCTGGCCAGTCACGGGAGATTCCCGATCCTCAGCGAATTGTGAGAAACTGTTGTCCAGCAATCGAGTTCATGGAGATTGTCATGGGAAACCCACCGCCCGAGACGGCCAGGATCGCGCTCGACGAGGTCTACCGGCAGATCGAACATGCGCGGGTCAATGTGTCCCAGGCCGATACGAAGGCGGCGCTCTTGGCCGCAGGGGCCATTCCGATCACCGCACTGCTGCTCGCTGCGCCGTCGTTAACTGAGGGCGTCAACGTCGCCAGCGTCTTCGGGTGGCTGGGTGCGGCGTCCATGCTCTTCGGCATCGCGTTCCTGGGGGCCGCCGTGTGGCCGCGGCTTTCCGGGCGCACCGGGATCAGGTCGGGAGCCCGTCGATCCCCGGACGAGATCGTCGCAGCGACCCTGCTCACCTCGAAAGACCCCGACCAGCAGCTTCTCGATGCGGCCGAAGAACTCTCGATGCTGGCCACGCTGGCACTGGGCAAGTTCCGAAAGGTTCGCACGGCGATGTTCTGCTTCGCCGTCGCGGCGCCGCTCATGGCGGCGGCCGCGATCGGGTTCGCCGTCTCCGGGTGATCCGGTCAGGCGATGAACTCGGTGAGCTTCGCCGTGAAGAGGTCCGGGTACTGAAGGTTCCAGATGTGGCCCGCTTCGGGGATCAAGTCGAGGCGGGCGTCTGGGAGGGTGGCGGCGAGTTCCTCGGCGGGTTTGAGGTTCTCCTTGTCCTTGGTGCCGCACAGCACGAGGGCGGGGGTCTTGAGGTCGGCGAGGCGGGGGCGGAGGTCGAGGGCGCCCAGTTCGGCGAGGCCGGTGACGAACGCCTGCTTGCCGGCTTTGCGGAGGTCTTCGGCCGCTTGGGGTTTGCGCTCGGGGCGGCCGCCGGCGTACATGCCGGACATCAGGGCGGTGATCATGCCGGTGGGCATGAGGCGCATGAGGTTGCGCTGGAGGGCGACGCCGGGGGCGTGGGCGGCGCCGCCTGAAACGACGAGGCCGGCGATCCGGGACGGGTCGTCGAGGGCCGCGAGCATGGCGACGGTGGCGCCGACGGAGATGCCCACGAGGTGGACGGACTCCGGTTCGTGGGCGATGAGGTCGGCGATCGCGAAGGCCGCCGGCTCGAGGCCGAACGGGCCGGGCTCGGCGCCGTGGCCGGGGAGGTCGGGGGCGAGCACCTTGTGGCGCTCGCCGAGCGCCTCGATCTGCGGCCGCCAGGCGCGCGAGCTCGAACCCAGGGCGTGGACGAAGACGATCGTGGACATCAGGGGTTCCTCCGTGGGTGCTGCGGGGTCCCTGTGACAGTAGTCGACGGGTGCGACGTTCACCCTTCGCGAATCACCGCGCACTCACCGGGTTTGAGGGAGAGCATCGGCGCCCATGCCTTGCCGGTGAGGAGGTTGCGGCCGGTGGCCGGGACCTTGGCGGGGTCCTTGCCGTGGTTGATCGCGAAGACGTAGCCGCGGCCGTCCTCATGGGAGCGCCGGACCAGTTCGAGGTCGGCGGGGGCCCCGGGGAAGTCGGGTGCGACGCCGACGCGGTCGAAGAACGGGTCGAGCTCGGTGAGGCGGGTCGCGAGGTACCAGACCTCGCCGCGGCCGAGCTTGCGGCGGAAGACGGCCCCGGTCTCCGGGTAGCCCTTGAAGGAGGCGATCGTCTCGGCGTCCACCGCGTGGGCGACCTCCGACCAGGTCTCGCCGACCCAGCCGTTGTCCAGGTCCGCGGTCTCGCCCTCCCAGATCGGGCGGAACTCCTCGACGCGGACGCCCATGAGGTCCCCCAGCGCTCCGGGGAGGCCGGGGTGGACGCGGTCGTTGCCGTCCACGATGCCCGAGTACGGGCCGACGACGAGGGTGCCGCCGCCTTCGACGTACGCGCGGAGGTTCGCGTCGTCCTCGAGAAGGTACAGGTGCGGTGCGAAGACGTACTCGTAGCCGCTGAGGTCCCATGCGGGGTTCGCGAGGTCGGTGGTGACGCCGCGCCGCCAGAGCGCCGCGTGCCAGCGCCGCAGTTCGGGGTAGGTGTCCATGTCGGCGGACGGCTGGCCGGGGGTCTTGGCGGCCCAGACCGAGTTGAAGTCGAGGAGGATCGCGGCGCGTGCGTCGACGGTGGAGCCCTTGACCTCGGCGAGGTCCTTGAGCCAGGCGCCGAGTTGCTTGACCTCGCGGAAGACCCTGGAGTCGGCGCCGGCGTGGGGCACCATCGCGGCGTGGTAGCGCTCGGTGCCGTAGCGGGAGGCCCGCCACTGGAAGAACATGGCGCCTTCGGAGCCGCGGGCGACGTAGGAGAGCGAGTGGCGGACGAGGTCCCCGGGCCGCTTGGCGAAGCCGCCGCGGCGCCAGGCCGAGGAGTTCGTGGACTGCTCCATGAGGAGCCAGGGGCTGCCGGCGGCGAGGCCGCGGGAGGCGTCGGCGCCGAAGGCGGCCTGGATCGACCACGGGATGCCGTCGGCCTGTTCGGGGATGAGGTAGTGGTCGGTGGCGATGAGGCGGTTCGGTCCGGTCGTGTGCTCGCCCCAGCGGTGGTAGTCGAGGCCGTTGAAGTTGCCGGTGACCATGAGGTTCGTCGTGATGGGCTTGTCGGAGCCGTGCCGCTCGATCGCGTCGGCCTCGGCGCGGAAGAGCTTGAGGAGCGCGTCGGAGCAGAACCGCTGCCAGTCGAGGACCTGGCCGGGATTCGGGGTTTCGGCGCTGGCGCGCGGCGGCATGACCTGGGGCCAGTCGGTGAAGGTCTGGGACCAGAAGGTAGTGCCCCAGGCGCTGTTGAGGCCGTCGAGGTCGCCGTAGCGCTCCCGGAGCCAGTCGCGGAACGCGGCGGCGGAGTCGTCGCAGTAGCAGGAGCGATAGTACTCGTTGCCGACATGCCACATGGCGAGTGCGGGGTGGTTCGCGTAGCGTTCGGCCAGTTTCGCGGCCATCTCGACGACGGCGGCCTGGTAGGCGGGCGCGTTCGGGCAGTATTCGGCGCGGGCGCCGTAGTTGAGCCTGACGCCTTCGGCGTTGACCGGGAGGGTCTCGGGGTGGGCCTGGGAGAACCACGGGGGCGGTGAGGCGGTCGAGGTGGCCAGGTCGGCTTTGATCCCGCCCGCCGCGAGGAGGTCCATGATGGCGTCGAGCCGTTCGAAGTCCCATTCGCCCGGGCCGGGGTTGATGCCGGCCCAGGAGAAGACGTTGACGGTGGCCACGTTGACGCCGGCCTCCCGCATGAGGCGGACGTCCTCGTCCCAGACCTCCCTCGGCCACTGCTCGGGGTTGTAGTCGCCGCCGTAGGCGAGGCCGGGGATCGTGGGGATGATGTCCGTGTTCCGTTGTGCCACAAGTGGTCCTTCGGGTTTTGCCGCAGCGGGGAAGGTTGTCCGCACCGGGGTGACAGCGCTTTCCAAACGGTCTGAAGGATTCTGCCGCCACCGCGCACCGCAAGTCAAGGGCTGCGGGCGGGGAATGTCGGGTTACAGCCGCTCGCGGTGGGCCGGCATGCCGCGCTTGTACGCGTCCCAGAGGCTGCGCATCACGAAGATCTTCTCGTCGAGCTCGTCGTCGGTGGAGAGCACGCGGCCCGAGTACGGGGCCTGGAGCCGCCACGGCTTCTGCTCGGGGTCGAGGAGGTACACGACCGGCACGGTGCGGCTCGCGCGCCTCTCGGCCCGGATGTCGGCGATGTCCGTCCAGGCCGCATAGCGCTCGGTGTACTTCTGGGACGCAACGGCTTTGAGCGGGTGGATGCCGCGCTCGTCGAGCACCACCCCGCGGCCGCGCGCCCCCGCGTAGGCGGCCCCGAGGGCGACGCCGATCGCGAAGAGGAACAGCGCGAGCAGCAGGTAGCGGTACCAGTGCCCGACGGCGAGCATGTACGCGACGGCCGGGACGAGGGCGGCGAACAGCGAGAGGCCGGAGAGGAACAGCGCCCGACCGAGCACCTGGCGCGTCGTCGGACGGAATGTGATCTTGACGGCCACGTTCACCCCCACCAGGCTTGTGCCGCTGCTGTACAGCTGATCGTGCCACGTTCCGCGGGCACGTCAAGCGACAATCCGACAGAAACCGGACCGGCCACTTTGCGTCCCCCGCGCCCGGGTGTGTCAGGCTGGTGCCATGACGAGTTCCGATGCCTCCACCGGACCGATCCTCGGCGGCCCGCGCGGCAGCCGCAGGCTGCGGATCCGCCGCCCGGCGGCGGTCACCGGCGCGGCCTTCGTCGCCTGGCTGACGGTGCTGCCGCTCTCCGTGTCGCTCATCGTCGAACGGCCGTTCCTGGGCGCGTTCTCGGCGGTGGCGGGCCTCGCGCTCATGCTCGTGCCGGTCGCGGTCTCCCTGTGGGCCTGGCGCTCGGGGATCGACGTCACCCGCGAGGGCATCGCGATCCGCGGTCTCTTCAGCAGCCGCACGATCGCCTGGAAGCACATCGACGGGTTCGCCCACGGCCATGAGGGCGTGGCGGCCATATTGGACGATCAGTCCCAGGTCCGCCTCCACCCGCTCAAGCCCGAGAACCTGCCCCAGGTGCTCGCCATCGGCGGCCAGGACCTGCGGACGGGCGATGAGGGCTAGTACCCGTCGCTGACCACGTTCTCCAGCGGCTCCCCCGCCGCGAACCGGCGGATCTGCGGGCCGATGGGCGCGTAGGCGCGGTCCAGGGTGCCGTCCACTGAAGCGCCGGCGTGCGGGGTGATGAGCGCGCCTTCGAGGTCCCACAGCGGGTGGTCCGCCGGGAGCGGCTCGGGGTCGACCACGTCGACGGCGCAGCGCAGCCGCCCGGACGCGACCTCCGCGACCAGAGCGTCCGTATCCACGATCGGGCCGCGCGCGGCGTTGACCAGGAGCGCGCCGTCCTTCATGCGGGACAGGAACTTCGCGTCCACGAGGCCGCGCGTGGCGTCGGTGAGCGGCAGGATCAGGATCACCACGTCGAACTCGGGCAGCAGCGTCTCGACCGCATCGATCGGGTGCACGCCCGGGCGTCCGCGCCGGGCCACCTTCTCGACCTCGACGCCGAGGACGGTGAGCACCTCGGCGACCTTCTCGCCGATGTCGCCCGCGCCCACGACGAGGGCGCGCTTGCCCACGACGGTGGTGGTCCACTCGACCTTCCACTCGTGGCGGGTCTGCTTGCGCGCGAACACGTCGAAGCCGCGCATGGAGGCGATGACCGCGCCGACGGTCCACTCGGCGGTCACGCCGGTGTGCACGCCGCGGGCGTCGCAGAGCAGCACCCCGGGCGGCACGGCCGGCACCCATACCTCGGCCCCGGCGCTCAGGAGCTGGATCGCCTTGAGCGAGGCCATGTCCCGCAGCGGGGTCGTGACCTTCGACTGGGCCAGGAACGGCGGGACCCAGAAGTCGAGCGTCGCCGGATCGGAGGGGTAGTCGCCGCGCCCGTCGTAGACCTCGACCTCGACGCCTTCGGGAAGCGGGCCGAGCAGCGCGCGGCCCTCCTCGTGTGCGATCCAAACCTTCACGGCCACAGCCTATCCTCCCGGTCGACCGCCGTAATCCTATAGGATCTCGCATTCACGTCGAAAGCGGTTAGCCGCGTCCGAATCGGGGAACCGTGGGGCGTGGAAAACAGCGCCGCCGCCCCGTCGGCACCGACCTATACTCTTGGGGCCATGCGCAGGTTGCTCTCGGCCGCGGCGGCCACAGCCGCCGCACTCACGCTCGCCTCATGCTCCTTCGGCGAGCCGCCCGAGCCCGAGTCCGGCGAACCCCCGAACCTCCCCACCCCCAGCGGCGAACCCCAGGAGCAGACCTCGTTCATGGACGTCGTCGCCGAAGACCTCGAAGCCCCCTGGGGCCTCGACTTCCTCCCCGACGGCACCGCGATCGTCGGCGAGCGCGCGACCGGACGCCTCCTCACCATCCCCCTCGCCGAGGACGGCACCGCCGGCGAACCCCAGGAGCTCCGCACCGTCGACATCGCCGACCTCGGCGAAGGCGGCCTCCTCGGACTCGCCGTCTCCCCCGAGTACGACACCGACTCCACGGTGTACGCGTACTACACGACCGCCGCCGACAACCGCATCGCCAAGATCGACACGAGCACCGACGCCGCACCCGAACCGATCCTCACCGGCATCCCCACCGGGCCCGACTACAACGGCGGCGCCCTCGAGTTCGGCCCCGACGGCTTCCTCTACGCCGCCACCGGCGACGGCGGCGACGGCTACAACGCGCAGGACCCGGAGTCCCTGGGCGGCAAGATCCTCCGCATCACCCCCGAAGGCGAGCCCGCCCCCGGCAACCCCGACCCCGGCTCCCCCGTCTTCACCCTCGGCCACCGCAACATCGAAGGGCTCGCCTGGAACAGCGACGGCCGGCTCTACGCCACCGAGGTCGGCCTGGAGGCGGCCGACGAGGTCAACCTCATCGAACCGGGCGGCAACTACGGCTGGCCCCACTTCGAGGGCGCCGCCGCCGAGGACGCCTACACCGACCCCGTCCTCACCTGGGAGCCCTTCGAGGCCGCGTGCGCCGGCGCGGTCTTCCTCGAGGACACCCTCGTCACCGCCTGCCTTCGCGGCCAGCGCCTCTGGACCGTCCGGTTCGACACCGACGGAGCGCCCGCGGCCGAGCCGCAAGCCACCGCGGTCAACGAGTTCGGTCGGCTACGATCGGTCACCATGGGCCCCGACGGCATGCTCTGGGTGACCACCTCGAACCGCGACGGCCAATGCACCGAAGAGCGCGGCTGCACCCCGCACGAGACCGACGACCGGATCATCCGGTTCGCCACCGGCTACGCGGCCCAGGGCAGGGTCTGAGCCGCATGACACCCGAACCAGCCGCGCGAGAAAGGCACTAGATGAACGACCGGCTCGCCGCCGCACTGCACCGCACCGAGGACGCCTTCCGATCCGCCGGGAGGCGCGTGAAGTCCTTGTGGGGCAGATCGAGAGCGGGCTGGTCGCGGCTGCGGCGCTCCGGCCGGGCGAGGCGGTTCGCCGTCATCGCCGCCATCCTGTTCGTGGGCACCGGCGCCGCCGCCGGCGGCCTCGCGCTCGTGGGCGGCACCAAGGCCGACATCGGGCCCTTCGACACGACCGTGTCGCTCCACCCGGACCTCTCCGGCGAGACCGTGGTGACCATCCCTCCGCTCGGCGACGTCATCTTCGACAGCCACGACGGCCCCGTGGGCCTCAACCTCAGCCTCGACTCGGTCGACCCGAACGAGGCGCAGGACATCATCAACACCCCCGGCGGCGTCACCAGCGCCTCCAAGAGCCTCGCCTCCGACGTCACCGACGCCGTGGTGCGGGTCGTCGTCGAGGCCCTGGCGATCGTCACCCTGTGCGGGCTGCTCGTGGGCGCACTGGCGTTCCGCACGATGCGGCGCGCGCTGCTCACCGGCGTCACCTCGCTCGCGGTCACGGCCGCGCTCATGGGGTACGCCGCCACGACACTGCGCACCGAGTCGATCTCGCAGCCGCGCTACGAGGGCCTGCTCGCCTACGCGCCCAGCGTGGTCGGCAACGCCGAGGACATCGCCGTGAACTACGAGGAGTACGTGGCGAACCTGCAGAAGTTCGTCACGAACATCTCGGAGTTCTACGCGCTGGCGATGGACATGCCGCAGCTGGGCATCCAGGACGACTCGATCCGGGTCCTGCACGTCTCCGACATCCACCTGAACCCCTCGGCCTGGCACCTCATGGAGTCGGTCGTCGACCAGTTCGACATCAACGCGGTGGCCGACACCGGCGACATGAACGACTGGGGCTCGGAGCAGGAGGCCGAGATCTTCTCGCAGGGGGTGGAGCAGATCAACGTGCCGTACGTGTTCGTGAAGGGCAACCACGACTCGGTGACGACGGTGGCGGCGCTCTCGGCCTACGACAACGTGATCGTGCTCGACGGCGAGGTGCAGGAGATCGAGGGCCTGCGGTTCGGCGGGGTCGCCGACCCGCGGTTCACGCCGGACAAGGGCGCGCAGCCGTCGAGCGAGTACGCGCAGCAGATGCTCACCGCGTCCGGGGAGCGGCTGGCGCAGGAGATCACCGCCGCGGGCGGTGCCGATCTGGCGATGGTGCACGAGCCGCCGATGGCGGACCCGCTCGCGGGCGTGGTGCCGCTGGTGCTGGCCGGGCACACGCACGAGCGGGCGGTGCACGACCTCGGCGACGGCACGACGCTCATGGTCGAGGGCTCGACGGGTGCGGCCGGGCTGCGGAACTTCCAGTCCGACGACCCGATGCGCATGGAGATGGACGTCCTCTACTTCGACCCGGTCACGAAGGCGCTCACCGCATACGACTCGATCTCGGTCGGATCGGGCACCGAGACGGACGTGACCCTCGACCGGACGGTGATCCCGACCGAGGACCAGGTCAACGAGGCCGAGATACAGGGCAGTACGGAACCGGCTGCGCCGCAGCGGGACTGAACAGACCGAAGACCCAGAAGCTCGGCTTCTGGGCCTTTCGCTTGGCGCTGTCAGCCGGTGAGCGCGGGGCCGAGGACCAGCGCGGCGACCGAGAAGTAGATGAGCAGGCCGGTCGCGTCGCACAGGGTCGAGACCATCGGGGCCGACACGAGGGCCGGGTCGATGCCCACCTTCTTCGCCAGCAGCGGCAGCAGCGAGCCGACGAACGTCGACCAGGTGCAGATGACCAGGAGTGTCACCGCGATGATGAGCCCGATGTCCCAGCCGTAGACGAAGCCGACCACCGGTCCGCCGACGACCGCGAGCATGGCGCCGAGCAGGAACCCCACCCGCGATTCGCGCCAGGTGATCCTGAAGGCGTCCGAGAAGCGGACCTCGCCGACGGCCATGGCGCGGATGATCGTCACCGACGCCTGCGAACCGGAGTTGCCGCCGGTGCCGGTGAGCAGCGAGATGAACACCGCCAGGACGGTGACGTTCGCCAGGTAGGTCTCGTAGTAGTTGAGGACCGTGACGGTGAGGGACGCCGAGACGGCCAGGATGAGCAGCCACACGGCGCGCTTGCGCGCCAGCATGAACACGCCGGCCGAGAGGTAGGGCCGTTCGAGCGGTTCGGCGGCACCGGCGCGGGCGGCGTCCTCGGTGTCCTCGGCTTCGAGGATCTCCATGGCGTCGTCCCAGGTGATGAGGCCGACGAGCCGGTCCTCGTGGTCGACCACCGAGAGCGCGATGAGGTTGGCCTCCTGAATGAGTCGGGCGGCCTCTTCCTGGTCGGTGTCGGTGGAGACCTGGTAGTGCTCGTCCGCGATGAGGTCGCTGACGGGCAGGTCGGGGTCGGCGCTCACGAGGTCGGCGAGCGTGACGGTGCCGAGGAGCTTGCGGTGCCCGTCGGTCACCGGCAGGACGTCGATGTTCCGGGGCCGTTCGCGCAGGTGCCGGATGCGCTCGATCGCGGCCGCGGCGGACATCGAGGCGCGCAGCGACACGTAGTCGGGGGTCATGATGCGCCCGGCGGATTCGGGTTCGTACCCGAGCAGCTGCGCGGTGATCCGCCGGTCGGCGGCGTTCAGCTGGGACTGGAACCGGGTGGCGACCTTGGCGGGCATCTCGTCGAAGAGCTTGGCCCGGTCGTCGGCCTCCATCGAGTCGAGCAGTTCGCGGACCGTGTCGGTCTTGAGCCCGTCGATGAGTTCCTGCTGGTGGACGGTGTCGAGCTCTTCGAAGACGGCGAGGGCGCGGTCTTTGGGGAGGAGCCGGAACCGGAGGGCCTGTTCGGCCAGGTCCATGCGGGGCAGCTCTTCGGCGAGCACGACGGTCGAGGTGTCGGCGAGTTCCAGGCGGAGCGCCGCGAGCTCGTCTACCGCCGCGGGCGAAATGGGCTGGATGACTTGAGCCATGGCAGCCACCTCCATTACATGAGGAAAGGGCCGTGCCCCGACCTCACGCAGCGGCGGTACTTTCGCCGCAGGTCAGGCTGCCCGCTTCACTGTAAGAAGACGCGGAGCACGGTAAAGGGAAAATGGGAAGAACGCGTCGGTATCTCGACTAGATCCGGGGTCGTCGCCCATGGCCCTCACCTCCTCCGGTCGCGGGTGAGCCTTGCGCGGTCAAGGGTAGCAATGTTCTGTGAACAACATCGCTTACTGGGGTGCCCAAAGACTCGCGGCTCACACCGGCATTGAACGGACAGTGAACGCAAAAGGGCCGGACGTGGGTCCGGCCCTCCTTGCTCGCGTGGTCTTAGCTCAGCTTGTCCAGGATGATCTGGCGGACCGTGCCGGCGTCGGCCTGGCCCTTGGTGGCCTTCATGACCGCGCCGATGAGGACGCCGGCGGCGGCGTGGGTGCCGCCGCGGATCTTGTCGGCGACGGCCGGGTTGGCGGCGATGGCCTCCTCGACGGCGGCTTCGAGCGCGCCGGTGTCGGAGACGACCTCGAGGCCGCGCTTGGCGGCGACGTCGGCCGGGTCGCCTTCACCGGCGATGACGCCGTCGATGACCTGGCGCGCCAGCTTGTCGTTCAGGCGGCCGTCGTCGACCATGCCCTGGAGCTGCGCGACCTGGGCGGGCGTGATCGCCAGCGCGGCGAGTTCCTCGCCGGACTCGTTGGCGCGGCGCGAGAGCTCGCCGAGCCACCACTTGACGGCGCCGGACGGCGTGGTGCCGGCGGCGACGGTGGCCTCGATGAGCTCGATGGCGTCGGCGTTGACGACCGACTGCATCTCCTTGTCGCCCAGGGACCATTCGGCCTGGAGGCGCTCGCGGCGCTTGCGCGGGGGCTCGGGCAGCTCGGACCGGAGCCGCTCGACCCATTCGCGGGACGGCTCCATGACGGCGAGGTCGGGTTCGGGGAAGTACCGGTAGTCGGTGGCCTCCTCTTTGGAGCGTCCGGCGCGGGTCTCGCCGGTGGCCTCCTGGAAGTGGCGGGTCTCCTGGAAGATCCGCTCGCCGGCGTCCAGGAGCGCGGACTGGCGGCGCACTTCGTAGCGGACGGCGCGTTCGACCGAGCGCAGGGAGTTGACGTTCTTCGTCTCGGTGCGGGTGCCCCACGGCTGGCCCGGCAGGTTGAGCGAGAGGTTGACGTCGCAGCGCAGCGACCCCTGCTCCATGCGCACGTCGGAGACGCCGAGGGCGCGCACGATGTCGCGCAGTTCGGCGGTGTAGGCGCGGGCGACCTCGGGGGCGAGGGCGCCGGTGCCGGGCACGGGGCGGGTGACGATCTCCACGAGCGGGATGCCGGCCCGGTTGTAGTCCACGAGGGACTCGGTGGCGCCGTGGATGCGGCCGGTCGCGCCGCCGACGTGGAGGGTCTTGCCGGTGTCCTCCTCGAGGTGCACGCGCTCGATCTCGATGCGGTACTCCTTGCCCTCCACGACCACGTCGACGTAGCCGTTCTCGCAGAGCGGCTCCTCGTACTGGCTGGTCTGGAAGTTCTTCGGCATGTCCGGGTAGAAGTAGTTCTTCCGGGCGAAGCGGGTCCACTCGGCGATGTGGCAGTTGAGGGCCAGGCCGATCTTGATGGTGGCCTCGACCGCGGCCTTGTTCGCGACGGGCAGGGCGCCGGGCAGGGCCAGGCAGACCGGGCAGGTCTGCGTGTTGGGCTCGGCGCCGAAGGTCGTGGAGCAGCCGCAGAACATCTTGGTGTTCGTGTCGAGCTCGATGTGGGTCTCGAGGCCGAGGACGGGCTCGTAGGTCTCGACGGCCTTGTCGTAGTCGTTCAGCTTGGTCATCGGGCTACTTCCCTTCGGGCTCGGGCGCGGTGTCGGCGAGCAGGGTGTCCTGCGTGGACTCCAGGGCGGCCGCGACGCGGTAGGTGATGTCGTCGCCCATGACCGGGCCCATGACCTGCAGGCCGACGGGCATGCCCTCGGAGAGGCCCACGGGCACCGAGACGCCCGGGCCGCCGTAGAGGTTGGTCGGGATCGTGTACAGGTCGGCGAGGTACATCTGGTACGGGTCGCCGGTGCGCTCGCCGAACTTGAAGGCGATGAACGGCGTGGTCGGGCTGATGATCGCGTCGACCTGCTCGAACGCCTTCTCGAAGTCCTGCTTGATGAGCGTGCGCACGAGCTGGGCCTTGCCGTAGAACGCGTCCACGTACCCGGCGCTGAGCGCGTAAGTGCCGAGGATGATGCGGCGCTTGACCTCCGGGCCGAAGCCGGCTTCGCGGGTGAGGCTCATGACCTCTTCGAGCGAGTGCTTGCCGTCGTCCCCGGCGCGCAGGCCGTAGCGGACGCCGTCGTAGCGGGCCAGGTTCGAGGAGGCCTCGGACGGCGCGATGAGGTAGTAGGTGGGCAGCGCGTAGGTGAAGGACGGGCAGGAGACCTCGACGATCTCGGCCCCGAGCTTCACGAGCTGCTCCACACCGGCCTCGTAGGCGGCGATGACGCCGGGCTCGGCGGCGTCGGCGCCTTCGGCGAACTCCTTGACGATGCCGAGCTTGACACCCGAGAGGTCCCCGGTGGCGCCGGCCTTGGCGGCGGCGACCACGGGCGGGACGGGCGCGTCGATCGCGGTGGAGTCGCGCGGGTCGTAGCCGGAGATGACCTCGTGGAGCAGCGCGCCGTCGAGGGCGTTGCGGGACACGGGGCCCGGGGTGTCCAGCGAGGACGAGAACGCGATGAGGCCGTACCGGGAGTTGGACCCGTAGGTGGGCTTGGCGCCGAACGTGCCGGTCACCGCGCCGGGCTGGCGGATGGAGCCGCCGGTGTCGGTGCCGATCGCGAGCGGGGCCATCTTCGCGGCCACGGCCGCGGCCGAGCCGCCGCCGGAGCCGCCGGGGATGCGCCCGGTGTCCCACGGGTTCAGGGTCGCGCCGAAGGCCGAGTACTCGGTGGAGGAGCCCATGGCGAACTCGTCCATGTTCGTCTTGCCGAGGATCGGCATCTTCGCGGCCTTGATGCGCTCGGTGATCGTCGCGTCGTAGGGCGGGATCCAGCCTTCGAGGATCTTCGAAGCGGCGGTGGTCGGCAGGCCCTTGGTGACCACGACGTCCTTGACGGCGATCGGAACGCCGGCGAGCGGACCGAGCTTCTCGCCTCGGGCGATGGCCTCGTCCACCTCGCGCGCGGTCGCGAGGGCGCCGTCGCGGTCGATGTGGAGGAACGCCTTGATCGAGCCGTCGACGGCGTCGATGCGGTCGAGGAACGCGGTGGTGACCTCGACGGAGGTGGTCCGGCCTTCGCGGATGTCCGCGGCCAGTTCGGCGGCGGTCCGGTCGATGATGCGGCTCATGTCTAGGCCTCCTCGTCCAGGATGCGCGGAACGCGGAAGCGGTCCTCGAAGGTGTCGGGCCCGCCCGCGAGCGCCGCGTCGCGGGGCAGGGACGGCTGGGGCTGGTCTTCCCGGAAGACGTTCACCAGCGGCACCGCGTGCGAGGTCGGCTGGACGCCGTCCGTGTTCACTTCGGCGAGCGTCTTCATCGATTCGAGGATGACGTCGAGCTGGCCAGCGAAGGCGTCGAGCTCGTCATCGGTGACTTCGAGGCGGGCCAGTCGCGCCAGGTGCGCGACTTCCTCGCGTGAAATCGTACTCACGACAGGTGTTTCCTAACGGTTACTAGCTGCGGGAAGACCTGTCGAGTCTAGGCCGTGCGCGGTCGGCGCCCGAGGCGGGCACCGCCCAGTGTGGGGCGATCTGCTCAGCGGTTGCCGCGGGGTGTGACGGACGGATCGCGAAATTCGATCGACACCGGGGGTGTGAGCCTGAAACAGCCCCCTAGCCACTGGAGATGTGACGTGATACTCTTTCGTCACTGGTTCGGAACGGGTTTCCTGGTTTCCTTTCTGTTTCCTTGCTAAGAACGAGTCGGTGGGTGTTCCGACTTGTGGTGGTGTTCTCGAGCCAGTACAGGCCCCGGGCGGAAGCCCGGGGCCTGGTTCATTTTGTGCTACAAGGTATTCGTTGCAGCGGCGAACTCGCCCTCCGAAGCCGGCTCGGCCGTGTTCCCCTCGGATTTACGGCTCGATCCCTCACCGTGCTCTATAGATTTACGGCTCGATCCCTCGCCGTGCTCTATAGATTTACGGCTCGATCCCTCGCCGTGCCAGGCCCGCCAGAGCGCGGCGTAGTGGCCGTCGAGCGCGATCAGCTCGTCATGGCTGCCCAACTCGGCGACCCGGCCGTCCTCCACCACCGCGATGCGGTCCGCGTCGTGCGCGGTGTGGAGCCGGTGCGCGATCGCGATCACGGTGCGGCCCTCCAGGACGGCGCCGAGCGCGCGCTCGGTGTCGCGGGCGGCGCGCGGGTCGAGCATCGCCGTCGCCTCGTCGAGGATCACCACGTCGGGGTCGGCCAGGATGATCCGCGCCAGCGCGATCTGCTGGGCGCTCGCCGCGTCCAGCTCCCGGTTCTTGCCGCCCAGCGGCGTGTCGAGCCCTTCGGGCAGGTCGAAGGCCCAGTCCGCGCCGACTGCGGCCAGGGCGGCCTGCAGCTCCTCGTCGCTCGCCTCCGCTTTGGCGAGGATCAGGTTGTCGCGCAAGGAGGCCGTGAAGACGTGGTGCTCCTGGGTCACGAGGGTGACGCGCTTGCGGCGCTCGTCGAGCGGCAGCGCGGCGACGTCGACGCCGCCGATCGCGGCGCGGCCCTCGCGGGGCACGTCGGAGCCTGAGATCAGGCGCGCGAGCGTGGATTTGCCGGCGCCGGAAGGGCCCACGACGGCGAGTCGCTGGCCGGCGGGGACGGTCAGGGTGACGCCGTGGAGCACGTCCCGGGGGCTGGTCGGGTAGGCGTAGCGGACCTCGGTGAGGTCCACGGTGCCGTCGGTGGGGCGCTCGGTGGTGGCGTCCGCTTCGGCGTCCTCGGCTTCGGCGACGCCCTCGATGCGGGACATGGCCGCGAAGCCGCGCTGGACCTTCTCGACCCACATGAGGATGTGGTCGATCGGGAACATGATCTGGCGGGTCAGGACCGCGCAGGACGCGACCGTGCCGAGGGAGACCGATCCGTCGAAGTAGAACGCGCCGCCCACGAGGAGCACGGTCGCGGTCGGCAGGGCGTACGCGCCGTCGAGGAACGGGAAGTAGACGCTGCGCAGGAAGAGCGTGTAGCGGGCGGCCTTCCAGTGCTTGGCGACCGTGGCGTCGCCGGCGGCGTCGCGCTGCTCGCGGAGCCGGTAGGCCTCGGTGGTGCGGGCGCCGTCCGCGGAGGCGCCGATCGTGTCGCCGATGGCGGATTCGGCGGCGCGCTCGGCGAGGTAGCCGTCGCGGCCGCGCTTGAGGTACCAGCGGGTGCCGACGACCAGGGGCGGGACGACGACGAGCATGCACAGGCCGAGCAGCGGGCTCGCGATGAGCATGGCGCCGAAGAAGACCAGCACCTTCAGGATCGAGACGGTGACCTGCGGGAGGCCGTCGCGGAACAGGACGCCGGCCTCGGGGACGTCCGCCGAGGAGCGGGTCATGAGGTCGCCGGAGCCGGCCTGCTCGACCACCGGCATCGGCAGGCGCAGGGCGCGTTCGACGAACTGGACGCGCATGCGGGCCGAGAGGCGCTCGCCCAGGCGGTAGGACACGTACGTGCCGGCCCAGGTGAAGGCGACGACCACGACGATCGCGGCCACGATGCCGAGCGCGAGCCGGTCGATCTCGGCCGCGCCGGAGCCGGCGGTCAGCTGGTCAAGCATGTCCCCCAGCAGGATCGGCGCGACGGCCGCGGCGACGGCGGCCACCAGGTGGAGGCTGACCGCGACGATCGCGCGGCGGCGCTCGGAGCCGAGGAGCCGGAGGAACGCGCGGCGGACCGTCCGGGTGTCGGCGATCGGCAGCTGGTTCGTCTTCTTTTCGGGCGTGGCGGTGGCGGTCATTCAGTTCCCCGGGTGACGAGTGCGCGGTAGTCGGAGTGCTCGGCGACCAGTTCGCGGTGCGTGCCGCGGGCGACGACCTTGCCGCCCTGGACGAACGCGACCGTGTCGGCGCGGCCGAGCCACAGCGGCGAGGTCGTCGCGATGGCGGTGGCGCGGCCGCCGCGGGTCTCGGCGAGGCGCTCGACGATGCGGGCCTCGGTGTGGGAGTCGACCGCGGAGGTCGGCTCGTGCAGGAGCAGGGCTTCGGGGTCGGCGGCGATGGCGCGGGCGAGCCGCAGGCGCTGGCGCTGGCCGCCCGAGAGGGTGCGGGCCTGGTTCTCGACCTCGGTGTCGAGGCCTTCGGGGAGGGCTTCGACGACGTCGTGCGCCGAGGCGGCCTCGATGGCGGCGTCCACGCGGTCGATGCCGTCGCGGGCGGCGACCGCGGCGGCGACGGTGCCCGCGAAGAGGTAGGCGTCGTGGTCGGCGACGAGCACGCGGCGGCGCAGTTCGTCCCGGTCCAGTTGCGCCACAGGCACGGTGCCGAAGCGGGCTTCGGACTCGGTGAACCCGCCGAGCCGGTCGAAGACGGCGGCGACCTGCTCGGAGTCGGAGGAGGCGATGGCGAGGAGTTCACCGCCGGCGACGGTGAGGCCGGACTCGGGGTCGTGGAGTTCGGCGCCTTCGCGGGGGCCGGGCAGGGTCGCGGCGGAGGTCTCGCGTTCGGGGGTGTTGAGCAGTTCGCAGACCTTGCCGGCGGCGACGCGGCCCTCGATGATCCGGTAGGTGCAGCCGATGAGCCAGTGCACGGGCAGCAGCAGCGCGCCGGTGTAGCCGAACGCGGCGACCATCTGGCCCGGTGTCAGGTCCCCGGAGGCGACCTGGCGTGCGGAGATCCAGATGACGACGCCGAGGAGGATCGCGGGCGTGCCTTCGCCGAGGGAGTTGAGCCAGGCGGTGGGGCCGGCGACCTTGTAGCCGGCGGTGCGCAGGGCGTCCGAGTCGCGCCGGTAGGAGGCGTTGAAGCGGGCCTCGCCGCCGATGCCGCGCAGCACGCGCAGGCCCGAGACGATGTCGGAGGCGCGCTCGGTGATGTCGCCGACGCGTTCGCGGTACTGCTCCTGGCGGTCCTGGAGGCGGGTGAGCAGCGGGCCGGTGACGAGGCCGACGGCGAACACGCCGATGAAGATGGTGAGGCCCAGGGCGACCGAGGTGTTGAACAGGAGGACGCCGACCGCGATGAGGCCGACGAGGCAGCCCGCGGTGGGGGCGAGCGAGTCGACGGCCCACGAGATGCGGTTGATGTCGGTGGCGCCGACGCTCACGACCTCGCCGGTGGTGACCTTCTTGCGCAGGTCGTCGCCGAGGCGGTTGACCTTCCTGGTGGCGAGCTGCAGGACCCGGTAGGAGGCGTCGGCGCGCCAGAACACGGTGAGCCGGTGCGACCAGACGATCATCCCGGCGGTGGCGAACCCGGCGAGGACCATGCCGAGGGACCAGAACGCGAGGGCGTTCCAGTCGCGTTCGCGCAGACCGTGGTCGACGGCGCCGGTGAGGAAGAACGGGAGCACGGGCAGGGAGCCGAGCGCGATCCCGGAGGTGATGAGCGCCGCGAGCATGAGGCCCTTGCGGCGGGTGGCCAGCCATATGAGGAGCCGCCAGGGCGTGCCCGGCGGCTGCTCGGCCGTTGCGAGGGACGACGGGTCGCCCCTCGTCCCTTCGGGGAGCAACGGGTTGTCCAATGGCAGCTCGGGGGCGCGGAGGAACCTCACTAGCCGAGCGTAAAGGGAGGGTCCGACATCCGGCAATCGATTAACCCCCCGAAAGGGTGCCTGCCAGCGGTTTTCACCGTGCGTCGCGCTTCGTGCGAGACCGAGATCTCCCATTGCCGGGGACGAATCGGACCCACCGGAAATTTGGCTCACATCAGCTCGTAGACTCTGCGCGTCGCACCGGTATCAGATATCGCCGAGGAGGACCGCCATCCTGCAGCAGCACGGCCCCGACGGACCGCTGTCGGCGGACCCTCGATCGCGACACCGCTCCCTTTCCCTTGCGCCGCAACACCTGCGGTGCGCCTGACCCTGCCCTGCCCGGCCGACGACACCGCCCAGGACCTTTTCGCCGACCACCCGACAGGAGCCTCCGCCATGCCGGCGCTGCGTTTCGAAGACCTCCTCAAAGACCCCGACCGCGAGCGCGACGGCGACCGCTGGGGCGCCGAAGGCCGCCCGGTCCTCCTCCTCAACGAAGCCGGGGCCGACCGCTCGGCCTGGTGGCCCGTCGCCGCCCGCCTCGCCGACGAGCACGCCGTCGCCGTCCTGGACCTCCCCCCGGGCCGCTCGCTCGCGGCCCGCGCCGAGACCCTCGCCGCCTATGTCGCCGCCATGGGCACCCGCGCCCCGGTGATCGCCGGCCACGGCCCCGCGGCCCTGGTCGCCTCCCTCTTCGCGGCCCGCTACCTCGCCCACGCCGTCGTCAGCATCGAACAGCGCCTTGACGAACCGCACCACGACCCCGACACCGAACGCGCCCTCCACGAGATCACCGGCGGCCCCCGCCGGCTCCGATGCCGCTATCTGGCGATCTTCGCCGACGCCCCGCAGCCCGGCTATGAAGCCTGGCTCGGGCAGCGCATCCCCGGGGCCGCCTGCGCGGCCTACCGCACCGAAGGCGACCATCCCCACCTGAGCGACCCCGAGCGCTTCAGCGACGACATCAAGGCGATCGCCGCCTGACCCGAGGGCTGGGTCAAGGGGCGGTCAGGCGCCGCTGCACCGCTCGCAGGCGCCGTCGGTCCACTCCGGACTCGGTGAGGTAGGCGGTGACGCCCTGGTGCTCGCGGTCGAAGTGGTCGAGGAGGTCCCGCATGGTCTGCGGATCGGTGCCTTCGGTGAGTGCGTAGTCGGCGACGATGTCCTCGTGGGCCGCTCCCGCTGCGGCGAGGGCGAGCGCGGTGAGGATGCCGGTGCGGTCGCGGCCGCCGTGGCAGTGGATGAGGACCGGTCCCGGTGGGGCATCGGCGAGGGCGGTGAAGGCGGCGGCGACGCGTTCGGGCGCGTGCTCGACCTCGGGGCGGTAATCGTCGGGGGCAGTGGGGTCGAAGCCGGGGTAGACGCCGAGCAGCGGCAGGTTCAGGTAGATCTCGTCGTCCTCGAACGGGCTCGGGAACTCCCGGGCCTCCCAGCCGTGGCGCAGGTCGAGGATGCGGGCTACACCGAGTTCGCGGACGGCGGCGATGCCGTCCGCGGTGAGGAGGTCGTGATTGTCCGAGCGCAGCAGCGCCCGCATTCGGACGGTGGCGCCCCCGGCGAGCGGGGTGCCGCCGAGGTCGCGGGCGTTGACGCAGTCGGGCAGGTCCAGCAGCGGCATGTCGCTCCAAAGAGGCCGGAGACGGTGCCGCCGATGCTACCGGTGGTGCGGTGCGGCGTCCATTTGCAGGGCCGCAGCGGTTTCGGGGTCGGCGGGGAAGAACGATTCGATGGCGAGCTCGGCCACGGTGATGTCCATGGGGGTGCCGAAGACCGTGGTGGTGCTGAAGAAGGAGAGGACGCCGCTGCCGGTGTCGATCCGGAGCGGGACGACGAGGCTGTGCTGCGGGGCCGTGTCGACGCCGCCCGGGTACCCCCGCAGCTCTGCGCGCAGGCGCTCCAGATCGGGGTCCCCGGTGGCGCGGATCTGGTGGTCGAGGCGGGAGAGGATGTGGGCGCGCCACTGCGGGAGGTTGCGGATGCGGGGGGCGGCGCCTTGCGGGTGCAGGCTCAGGCGCAGGACGTTGACGGGCGGCTCGAGCAGGTCGGGCGCGCTGCCGGCGATGAGCCGGTCGATCGCGGGGTTCGCGTCGACCATGTTCCACTGCCGGTCGACCACGACGGCGGGGTAGGGCATGTGGCCGTCGAGGATCTGGATGAGGGCCTGGCCGATGCTTCCCATGGAGGGCTGGTCCAGTGAGGACTCGGTGTAGGCCGGGGCGTGGCCCGCGGCCATGAGGATGTCGTTGCGGTCGCGCAGGGGGACGTCCAGTTCCTCGCAGATCTTCAGGACCATCGCCGAGGTCGGCCGGGAGCGGCCGGTCTCGATGAAGCTCAGGTGGCGCGAGGAGATGCGGCACTGGATCGCCAGTTCCTGCTGCGTCAGGTGGCGCTGCGTGCGCCAGTGCCGGATGAGGTCGCCCGGGGTTCGGCGGGCTGCGTTGTCGGAGAGCGGTACTGCCATGCGGCCAGCCTAAACCCACAGGTAGCGCGGCTCATTACCTCCGAGGTAATCGACGGGAGGCGCGAACGGGGCGAAGCTTATGTCGTTCCCGGGAGACGCCGGGGCACCGAGAGACAGGGAATGACATGACCGACTTCAACGCCATCGCCGCCCAGTACATCAACGCCTTCAACGCGACCGACGAGACCGAGCGCAAGCGCCTCATCGCCGACGTGTTCACCACGGACGTCAGCTACATCGACCCCATGGCGGACGTCGAGGGCCACGACGGCGTCGACGCCTTCATCACCGGTGCGCACCAGCAGTTCCCCGGCTGGGTCTTCACCCTCATCGGCCCGGTCGACGGCCACGGGCAGCAGGCCCGCTTCACCTGGGGCCTCGGCCCCGAGGGCGTGGAGCCGCCGGTCGTGGGCTTCGACGTGGTCGTGGTCGACGGCGAGGGCCGCATCGGCCAGGTGCTCGGCTTCCTCGACAAGGTGCCCGGCGCGTAGCCGGTTCCGGGGGCGGGCGTCGGCCCGCCCCCGCACAGCTAGTGCAGATCGACGACGACGGCCGTGGCGTCGTCGTGCCGCTTGCCTTCCCACCGCTCAGGATCGGGGTCGGTGAGTTCGGCCCCGCGCACGGCGTCGATGAGCGCTTCGGGGCCGCGGTTGGTGGTCGCGAGGGTCATCAGATCGGCGTCGCGGTAGTCGTACCGGTTCGTCAAGCGTGTGATCCCGTTGGTGCACAGCAGGATGCGGCGCAGCTCAGCGATCGGCAGCCGGCCGGTGAAGGCGTGGTCGGCCGCTTCGGGCACCGCGCCGGCGAACCAGGCCCCGCCGGGCCGATTGCGGTACCGGGCGATGTACGCCTCGAGCCCGTCGGGGGTGTCCGGCGGTTCGGGGAGTTCGTCGACGCGGGTGTCGGTCTCGACGGCCACCCGGCCGGTCGTGTCCTCGAAGAGCACCGCGGCGTCACCGAGCACCAGCCATTCGAGGTCGTCGCGGACCAGGCGGGCCAGCGCCACGGTGGCTCCGGGCGACCGCGGGTGCGCCGTGTCGCACTCCGGGCCGTGGTCGGCGACCGTGGCGCTGACGGCCTCGCGCAGGATCGCTGCGAGCGTGCCCGCGCCCTGGTCGAGACCGTCGCGGAGGTGGGCGCCGAGCCGGTCGACGATCCAGGCGACGCCGTGGCCGCACCCGACGTCAACGCCCGCAGGCGGATTCGCGCCGTCGAGCACGAGAGCCCAGTCCGCGCCGGTCAAGGCCAGGTCCTGGTTCTCCGCTCCGGACCCGATGGCGGTGCCGTGCTTCGCTTCGAAGGTCATGCCGGACTCTGCCTGCTCAAGACGTGCCCCTTCACGATGTCAGGCACTCGTGCCGTGCCAGGTGTTCCAGAGGCGAGCATAGGTCCCGTTCGCTTGCAGGAGTGCATCGTGGCTGCCGAGTTCGGCGAGGACGCCGTCTTCGATGACGGCGATGCGGTCGGCGTCGTGCGCGGTGTGCAGGCGGTGGGCGATGCCGATCACGGTGCGGCCCTGCAGGACGGCTGCGAGCGCGCGCTCGGTGTCGCGGGCGGCGCGGGGGTCGAGCATCGCCGTGGCCTCGTCGAGGATCACGACGTCGGGGTCGGCGAGGATGATCCGCGCGAGGGCGATCTGCTGCGCGGCGGCCGGGTCGAGTGCCTTTGCGGTGCCGCCGAGTTCGGCGTCGAGGTCATCGGCCCACGCGGCGCCCACGGTCGTGAGCGCCTGGCGCAGTTCGGCATCGTCCGCGTCGGGCTTGGCGAGCGTGAGGTTGTCGCGGAGGGTCGCGGTGAAGACGTGGTGCTCCTGGGTCACGAGGGTGACGTGGCCGCGGCGCTCGCCCAGCGGGAGCGACGCGACGTCCACTCCCCCGATCTGGACCCGGCCCGAGGTGGGGGCGTCGATGCCCGAGACGAGTCGCGCGATGGTCGACTTGCCGGCACCGCTCGGGCCGACGACCGCGAGGCGCTCGCCCGCGGGGATCACCAGGTCGACGCCGTGGAGCACTTCGGGGCCGGTCGGATAGGCGAAGTGGACCGAGCCGAGTGCCACCGTGCCGTCGGCCGGGACGGCCGCGGCGGTGGCCGCCTCCTCGGTCTCGATGGCGGCCACGCCTTCGACCCGGGCGAACGACGCGAAGCCGCGCTGGAGCCATTCGACCATCATGAGCAGGAAGTTCATCGGGGTCATGATCTGGCGCGAGAGCACCGCGCACGCGGCGACCTCGCCGAGGCTCACGGTGCCGTGGAAGTACATCGCGCCGCCGAGCACGAGCACGGCCGACGCGGGGAGCACATAGGAGCTTTCGAGGGTCAGGAAGTAGATGCTGCGCAGGTAGAGCGTGTACTTGTTGGCGGCCCAGTGCGCGGCGATCGTGTCGTCGCCGTGGGCGATGCGCTCGGCTTCGAGGCGGTGCAGCTCGGCGGTGCGGGCGCCGTCGGCGGTCGCGGCGAGGGCCTCGCCGGAGCGGGACTCGGCGCGGGCCTGCGTCAGGTACCCGGCGCGGGCGCGCTTGAGGTACCAGCGGGCGCCCACCGCGATGAGCGGGACGGCCAGGAGCATGCACAGGGCGAGGAGGGCGTTCACCCAGACCATCGCTCCGATGTAGACGAGCGCCGTCAGGATGGCCACGGCCGCTTTCGGAAGCGCGTCGCGGATGAGGTTGCCCGACTGCGGGACGTCGACGGAGGCGCGGGTCATGAGGTCGCCCGACCCGGCCTGCTCGGCGGTGTGCAGTGGCAGGCGCAGGCACTGCTCGACGAAGCGCTCGCGCAGGCGCGCCGAGAGGCGTTCGCCGACGCGGTTCGCGGTGAAGCTCGCGAGCCAGGTCAGCGCGACCGCGGCGGCGATGGCCGCGGCCATGCCGGCGGCGAGCAGGTCGATGTCGCCGATGCCCTCGCCGCGGGAGAGGGCGTCGATCATGCGGCCCATCAGGAGCGGCGCGGCGGTCGAGGCCCCCGCGGCGGCCACGCGCAGAGCGATGGCGACGCCGACACGGGTGCGCTCGGAGAGCAGCAGCGCGACGAAGGCCCGGCGGACCCGGTCGGGCTCGGCGACGGGCAGTTCGGTCGGGTCGGCTTCGAAGGTCCGGGGTTCGGCGCCTTGGTTTTTCGAGCCTGAGTGCTTCGAGTCTGAGTTGTCTGAGGCTGGGTGTTTGGAACCTGGGTGTGTCGAGCCTGGGTGTGTTGAGCGCCGTCCGGTGGTCATGAGAGCTCCCGGTTCACTAGGGCCCGGTAGTCGGGGCGGGACGCGGTGAGCTCGGCGTGGGTGCCGGTCGCGGCGACCTCGCCGTCCTGGACGAAGGCCACCCGGTCGGCGCGGCCGAGCCAGAGCGGGGAGGCGCTGACGACCGCAGTGGTGCGGCCGTGGCGGAACCCGGTGAGGCGCTCGGTGATGCGGGCTTCGGTGTGGGAGTCCACTGCGGAGGTCGGTTCGAGGAGGAGCAGGACCTCGGGGTCGGCCGCGAGGGCGCGGGCGAGGCGCAGCCGTTGGCGCTGGCCTCCCGAGAGGGTGCGGGCCTGGTCGTCCATCTCGGCGTCGAGCCCGCCGGGGAGGGCGTCCACCACATCGTCCGCGGCGGCCGTGGTGACGGCGGCCTTCGCGTCGCCGCCGACGACGGCGGCGAGGGTCCCGGCGAAGAGGTAGGCGTCGTGGTCGCCCGGGAGGATGCGGCGGCGAAGCTCGTCAGTGTCCATGCGCGCCACTGGGGTTCGGCCGAACACGGCCGCAGAGGGGGCGAGGCCCGCGAGGCGGTCGAAGATCGCGGCGGCGGCGTCGGTGTCGGCGGTCGCGACGGCGGTCAGCCCCGGGGCGAGGGTGAGCCCGGATTCGGGGTCGTGGAGTTCGGCGCCGCTCTCGGGCCCCCGCAAGGGGTCCCGCGGCGCTTCGCGTTCGGGGAGGGCGAGGAGTTCGCAGACCTTCGCGCAGGCGACCTCGCCCTGGATGATGGTCATGGCGGTGCCCATGAGCCAGCGCACCGGCATGAGCAGCGCGGCGGTGTACCCGAATGCGGCGACCATCTGGCCGACGGTGATCTCGTCGGCGGCCACGAGGCGGGCGGCGATCCAGACGACCGCGCCGAGCAGGATCGCCGGTGCGCCTTCGGAGATCGCGTCGATCCAGGCGCCCGGGGCGGCGAGGCCGAAGCCGGACCGCTTGAGGCGCTGGGAGTCGCGGCGGTAGGCGGCGTTGAAGCGGTCCTCGCCGCCGACGCCGCGCAGCACGCGCAGGCCCGAGACGATGTCGGCGGCGCGTTCGGTGACGGCGCCGACGTCGCGGCGGTAGGTGCCGTACCGGGACTGGAGGCGGCGGAGCATCGGGCCGGTGAGCGCGGCGACGGCGATGACGCCGGTGAAGACGGTGAGGCCGAGGGCCGCGGACATGCCGAAGAGCAGCACGGCGACCGCGACGATGCCGGTGACGCAGCCGACGGTGGGCGCGAGCGATTCGATGGCGCGGCCGATCGAGACGACGTCGGTGACGCCGACGCTGACGACCGAGCCGGTGGTGGTCTGGCGGCGCAGGCGCGAGCCGAGGCGGGCGGTCTTGCGGGTGGCGAGCTGGAGGACCCGGTACTGGGCGTCGTGCCGCCACCAGACGGTCAGGCGGTGGTGGAGCACGATGCTCACGGCCGCAACGGATCCGGCGAGAGTGAGCGCTCCGGCCCAGGCGAGGAGGGCGCCCCAGTCGCGGCCGCGGATGCCGTCGTCCACTGCGCCGGTGAGGAAGATCGGCATGACGGGGACGAGGCCGAGGGAGAAGACCGCCGAGACGAGGACGGCCGCGGCGAGGCCTCTGCGGCGGGTGGCGAGCCAGGTGAAGAGCCGCCAGGAGGTGGTGGGCGGTTCGCCGGGGTCGTCTACGGGGAGTTCGGGTGCGCGGAGGAGTGACACAGGGCCAACGTAGCCACGCGCCGATCCGGTTGGCAAACGCTTAACAAGTTCAGTTCCCGGTGAGGCGCCCCAGCCAGCTCGAGCCGTTGCCCGAGGACTGCTGCTCGCGGCGGTCGCCGACGAACTCGACCACGATGTCCACCAGTTGCTCCGGGCTGTTCGTGGCGGTGATCGCGCGCGGGTGGAGGGCGGTGTGCGCGCCGGGGTGGTCGGAGTAGTACACGGCGGGCGTGGGGATGCCCGCGGCGACCATGCGGTCGAGAAGGCGCGTCCCGGCGGTGTCGCCCTCCGGCTCGGCTTCGCGACGCATGTCGGTGATGACGAGGTCGTACGAGCGCTTCGCCAAGGCGCGCATGGCTTCGTCAGTGGAGACGACGGGGTCCACAGTGATCCCGGCGGTGCGGAAGAGCCGGATCAGCGGCTCGTTCCACTCCTGGTTGTCGTCGGCCCACAGGATCGCGCCGCCTTGCAGGTCGCCGGCGGCGAGCGCGAGCTTCGTCGCGGCGCGCAGACTGCGGTTGTCCGGTTGGGCGGCCGGGTACGCGGGCGGCTGCTGGTATGCCGCAGGCAGTGGCTGGGCCCAGTAGGGGGCGTTCTGGCCCGGCGCGTAGTAGGCGCTGCCGTTGCCGGGCGGGACCGCGATCACCGGGTAGGTGGGCGGGATGTTGGGGATCTGCTGATTCGGGGCGGTCACCGTGGCGTGCGGATCGGGATCGGTCTGCACGGTGTCGGCGGGCGCGTCGGCCGGCGGGGTGGCGAGGAGGTCCGGCTTGGCTTCGGCGGGCGGCTCGGTGTGCACGGGCTCGTCGGCGTCGGCCGGTTCGTACTCCTCGTCGGCGGGCTCCTTGGCCGACGGGGACAGCGGCGGGTCGGTGCCGATCCCGTAGACCACGCCGTTCCCCGGGCGGACCTGCTGGGTCGGCAGGGGGTAGAGCGCGGCCCAGTCCGGTTCGACCGGCGGCGGCTGGAGCTGCTGCGCCGGGCCGCGGACGGCGGCCTGCTCGATGGCCTGCTGAGCGAGTTCCACAGTGACCCAAGGGGTCTCGACCTTGGTCATGCGCGGGGCCTGGGCGGTGAAGACCCGTTTGGCGATGGCCAGCGCGATGAAGCCGAACGCGACCCACAGGAAGGCCGGGAGCACCTTGATCAGTTCGATCCAGATGGCTTCGCTCATCATGGGCTCCAAAGAAGGGGTACCGGGGCCGGGCATCTCTACCTTAAACGGCCGACACCTCAGCCCCGGTACCGCAGGCGCCTCAACGGGTGAGGGCCTTGAAGAGCGCGATCCAGGCGTCCGGAGGGACGTGGCCGACGACTTGGTCGCGCGCGATGCCGGCTTCGGCGCAGGCCTGGTGCGCCACGCGTCTGGGGACGACGCGGCACAGGGACGCGGCGAGGGCGCCGCCGACGCCGGTGAAGCCGAGGTCCACGAGGTCGCGGTAGTCGGGCATGTCGCGGGGCCGGAGCAGGGGCTCGGGGCGGCGGCGGAGGTGGATCACGGCGGCGTCGACCTGCGGCACGGGCCGGAATTCGCGGCGGTCGATGCGCATGCCGATCGCGAACGCGAACTCGGGCCAGTGCTCGACGGTGAGGCGGCTCCAGCGGCCGTAGTCGCCGGTGTGCTTGCGGGCGAACTCGAGTTGCGTGACCAACGCGGCCGAGGTGAGGGTGCGGGCCCGGAGGCACCACCGGACGATGTCGGTGGTGATCCCGAAGGGCGCGTTGGCGACCACGCTGAAGGGTTCGCGCGGGGGCGTGACGTCGCGGAAGTCGGCCTCGTGGCAGCGGAAGTGCCCGTGGTGGCCGAGCCTTGAGCGCAGGCGTTCGACGAAGTGGCCGTCCTTCTCGTAGGCGGTGACGCGGCGGGCGCGGTCGAGCAGCGCCCTTGTGACCATGCCGTCGCCGGGGCCGACCTCGATCACGTGGTCGTCGGGGCAAAGGCCGGCGGTGTCGACGAAGGCGCGCGCGGTGTGCGCGTCGCGCAGGAAGTTCTGGGACAGTGCTTTGCGGTTGGAGAGGTTCCGTTGCTCTCGGGCACGCGGGAATTGGCTGCGGGACATGGGAAGTGCTCCATGGGACGAGTCGAATCAGGACGATCGATTCGCCTAGGCCCGCGCAGGGCGCAGCCGCTGGAGGACAGCGGTCGAGTTGCAGCGCTTGCGGTGGCCTAGGCCGCCGCGCGCAGCCGAATGAAGCTCGGGCAGCACGCGAACGCCGCGAACTGCCCTGGTGACCCGTACATGCCCGCGAGGCTATCCGGTTTCGTCCGGAGCGTCCACCCGGTTCCCGCGCCGCGCGCGCGGGATCGCGCCGGTGTCGCCGGAGGAGTAGCGGCCGGGCACGTGGAGGCGCAGGACGGCCTCGCTGGCCCAGTCGGGGACCGAGCCGGGCCGGGACGCGGCGATCATGACGGTGAACGCGAGCGGGACCGTCCACAGTGCGGGTTGTGCGAGGAGGACCGACACGATGCCGGGCTCCAAGTCGAGGACCACCGAGGCGAGCGCCGCGCCGGTGGAGGTGCCCGCGCCGACGAGCAGGCCCGCCGTCGCGCCGGTCGCGGTGAGGCCGCGCCACCAGATGCCGAGGGTGAGCAGCGGGCAGAACGTGGAGGCGGCCACTGCGAAGGCCCACCCCACGAGCACGTTGATGTCCACGTCGGCCGCCGGGAGCGAGAGTGCGACGGCGAGGGCCGTGCCGACGACGACGCCCAGGCGCAGCCGCGAGAGCGAGCCGCCGAACAGGTCGTGCGAGAGGCCCCCGGCCAGCGCGAGGAGCAGCCCGGAGGAGGTGGAGAGGAAGGCGGCGAACGCGCCGGCGGCGACCAGGGCCGTGAGGACCGCGCCCGCCGTGCCGGGGACGATCGCGCTGGGGACGAGGAGCGGGACGACGTCGGTCTCCTCGGGGTCGGGCGTGGTGACGCGGCCGAGGAGCCCGTAAACGATCGGCCACAGGTAGAAGAGGCTGAGCAGGACGATCACGGAGACGGCGACACGGCGCGCCGCGCGGGCGCCGGCGACGGTGTGGAAGCGCATCACGACGTGCGGGAGCCCCATGGCGCCCAAGGTGGTCGCGACCAGGACCGAGATGGTGGCCAGGAGCGGGTGCCCGGAGCCGTCGAGGTCCAGGAGCGGGCGGGACCAGTCCGCGTCGGCGCTCGGGTCGAGGGCCGCTTCGCGCCGCTCGGGCCCGGCGAGGGCGATGAGGAAGACCGCGGGGCCGGCGATGAACGCGAGCTTCACCAGGTAGTGGAAGGCCTGCACGTACGTCGCCGAGCGCATCCCGCCGACGGCGATCGTGGAGGAGACCACGAGCCCGGCGCCGACCACGCCGATCCAGTAGGGGATGCCGGAGACGAGTTCGAGCACGACGCCGGCCGCTTTGAACTGCGGCAGCAGGTAGAGCAGCATGATGACGAGCACGACGAGGCCGCACATGCGCCGGATGCGCGGCGAGCCCAGGCGGTACTCGGCGAAGTCGGGCACGGTGTAGGCGCCGCTGCGGCGCATCGGCCCGGCCGCGAGGGCGGCGACGAGCACGTACCCGGCGGTGAAGCCCACGGCGTACCACATCGCGCCCACGCCGTTCTTGACGATGAGCCCGGCCAGGCCCAGTACCGAGGCGGCGGAGACGTACTCGCCCGCGATGGCGAGGGCGTTCCAGCCGGGCACGATGCTGCGGGAGGCCACCAGGAAGTCCGGTGTGGAGCGTGCGGCGCGCACGCCCCAGACGCCGATGACGACGCTGGAGGCGAGCACCAGGCTGATGGCGGCCAGGCCGAGCATCAGTCGTCCTCGCAGTACTCGGCCTCGATGCGCTCGGCCCGGCGCACGTGGACCGCGGCCAGGAGCAGCAGGACCGGGTAGGGCGCGAAGAAGAGCACGGCCCAGCCGAGGCGGCCGGGGGTGAGCGCCGCGGCGGTGAGCAGGGCGGCGAGGGCGAACAACAGGAGGGTCGCGGTGCGGACGGCGAGGCGGCGCTGGCGGCGGAGGGCGCGTTCGGCGTCGTCGAGGTCGATCGCGCTGCGGCCCACCTGCGGGTGACCGGTGAGGCGGCTGAGGCGGCGCGTGGCGTCGGACCGGCGGCGGAGGGCGAGCCGGGTCTGGGGGCTGGTGACGCGTACGCGCTGGTTCACCGGTGCGCGCCGCCTTCCCTCGCGGCCTGGAGGAGCCGTTCGCGCAGGAGCCGGGAGTGGCGGCGGCTGACGGGGACCTCGCCGGGTTCGGTGACGGCGACGAGTCCGGCGGTGGAGGTCACGCGCAGTTCGGTGACCGCGGCGAGGTTGATGAGGAAGGACCGGTGCGCGCGCACGAAACCCGCTGCGTCCCAAACTTGTTCGAGGTAGGTGAGGGACTGGCGCAGGAGGTGCGAGCCCTGGTTGGAGTGGAGGCGGACGTAGTCGCCGTGCGCTTCGGCGTAGGCGATGTCGTCGCGGCGCACGAAGACGGTGCGCCCGGCGAGCTCGACCTGGACGACGGCGAGGTCGTCGGCCTTGTCCCCCACCACCGGTCCGGAGCGGCGGCCGCCGATGCGGGCCACGGCCTCGGCGAGGCGCTCGGGCCGGAAGGGCTTGAGGAGGTAGTCGGCGGCGCCGAGGCCGAAGGCCTCCACCGCGTGGTTGTCGTAGGCGGTGACGAAGACGATCTCGGGCGGGTCCGAGAGGCGCCGGAGGATGCGGGCCACGTCCATGCCGGTGAGGCCGGGCATCGCGATGTCGAGGAACGCGGCGTCGAACGAGCCGGAGCCGAGGAGTCGCACGGCCTCGTCGCCGCCGGCGGCGGCCACGACCTCGCCGACGGCGGGCAGCTCGGCGAGCTGCCCGGCGAGTTCGATGCGGGTGGAGGGCTCGTCTTCGACGACGAGCACGCGCAGCAGGCTCATCAGCGTCTCCGGTTCGGGGGAAGGGCCGCGAAGCGGACCGGATGGGAGGAGGCGGTGCGGTCGAACACCCGCCGGGCGCGAATGGCGCTCGCGTTCGACGGCATGTCGGACCCGTGTGGGAGGGTCGTCCTATTTCCCCGGTTGGTCGGAGGCGGATGCGGGTGGGAAGGGGCATGCCCTACGGCCGCATCGAAGGAGCGGGTCATACGTGCACCCCTCTCGCGTACCGCGGGATCCGCACCGTGGCCTTGGTGCCCTCGCCCGGGGCGGTGTCGAGCCACAGGCCGTACTCGGGGCCGTAGACCGCGCGCAAACGTCGGTCCACATTGGCCAGACCGATGCGGCCGGCGCCCTGGCGGCTGCCCGTGAGGATCGCCTTCGCCGTCTCCGGCTCCATGCCCGCGCCGTCGTCCTCGACCTCGATGACGCACAGCGCGCCCTCGGAGAACCCGCGCACCGCGATGTGCCCGGTGCCGGGCTTGGACTCGAAGCCGTGGCGCACCGCGTTCTCCACGATCGGCTGCACCACCAGGAACGGGATGGGCACGGGCAGGACCTCCGGGGCGATGCGGACGGTGATGTCGAGGCGGTCGTCGAACCGGGCCCGCTGCAGCTCGAGGTAGGTCTGCACCGCCTGCAGCTCGTCCGCGACCGTGGCGTAGTCGCCGGTGTTCGCGAACGAGTACCGCAGGTAGTCCGAGAAGTCGGTGAGCAGTTCACGGGCCCGCTCGGGGTCGGTGCGGGTGTGGGCGCTGATCGCGGCGAGCGCGTTGTGCATGAAGTGCGGCGAGATCTGGGCCCGGAGCGTGCGCAGGTCCGCCGCCGCGATCCGCTCGCGGGCCCGGTCCAGGTCCGCGTGGTCGAGCGCGGTCGCCACGAGGTGCGCAGCCTCGGCGACCTCCGCGTCGCTCACGTCCCCCGCCACGAGCAGGCACCCGGCCAGGTCCCCCGAGACGATCAGCGGCGAGGACCGCAGCGGCGGGGCCGTGACCGGCTCGAGCACGTCCAGGGTCTCCACCAGCAGGCTCTGGGCCGCGACCGGGTCCAGGCCCCCGGCGACGGCGATGACCCGCTCGCAGTCGGCCAGCGCCACCGCGTCGGCCGCGAGGAGCTTCGCGAGGCGGCGGGCCGCGAGCGGCGCGCCCTTGCCGTTCAGGCCGTCCGCGAGGGATTCGCCGATCTGGCGGGAGAGCCGCAGGGCGGCGAGCGCCCCGGAGCCCAGCGCGCGTCGGCGCGTCGAGGCGAGCCTCGAAGCGCGGATCGAAGCGGAAAGGCGACCGGGGATCACGTGTTCACTGTAACGGGGCCCACAATAAGAGCGGGGAGGGCCGCCCGGCCCTCCCCGCTCATGGGGCGGCTCAGTGCTCCGCGGCCCGCTCAGCCCCCGCACCGGTGAGCGCCCGCACTTGCATGGACGCGAACCGGTTCGGGTTCGATTCGGAGCTCATCAGCGTGCCGACCACGGCGCAGATGAGACCCAGCGGAATGGAGACCAAGCCGGGGTTCGACAACGGGAACCATGCGATGTCGACCCCTTCGCCGAGCAGCGAAGTCGGAGTGCTCGAGAACGTCGGCGAGAAGATCACCAGGCCGATCGAGCTGATGAGGCCGCCGTAGATGCCGGCGACGGCCCCGGCCGTGTTGAACCGCTTCCAGAAGAGGCTGAACAGCAGGGTCGGGAGGTTGGCGGAGGCGGCCACCGCGAAGGCGAGCGCCACCAGGAACGCGACGTTGAGGTCCTGCGCGAACACCGCGATGATGACGGCGATCGCGCCGACGCCGACCGCCGCGAACTTCGCGAACACGACCTCCTGGTGCCCGCTGGCCTTGCCGCGCTTGAAGACCCCGTTGTAGAGGTCGTGGGCGAGCGAGGACGAGCAGGCGATGATGAGCCCCGCGACCACCGACAGGATCGCCGCGAACGCCGCCGACGCGATGAGCGCCAGCATGATCGCGCCGCCCGTCGAGCCCGCGATGTTCTCGCCGATGACCTGGGAGAGCTGCGGTGCGGCGGAGTTGCCGGCCGGGTTCTCGGCGATGATCGCCTCCTGGCCGACCATCGCGGCGGCGCCGAAGCCGAGCACGAGGGTGAGCAGGTAGAACATGCCGATCAGGCCGATGGCCCAGTTGACGGACTTGCGGGCGGTCTTGCCGTCCGGGGTCGTGTAGAAGCGGATGAGCACGTGCGGCAGGCCCGCGGTGCCCAGCACCAGGGCGAGCCCGAGGCTGATGAGGTCGAGCTTGTTCCACAGCGTCTGCAGCGAGTCCCCCGCCACCTCGGTGCCGTAGCGCAGCCCCGGTTCGAGGAAGGCCGCGCCCTGGCCCGAGGCCTGGGCGGCGTCGCCCATGAGCGCCGAGAGGTTGAAGTTGTACTCGGCGAGGACGAGGATCGCCAGGACGAACGCGAGGCCGATCTTCACGCAGGCCTGGAAGATCTGGACCCAGGTCGTGCCCTTCATGCCGCCGAACGCGACATAGGCGACCATGAGCAGGCCGGTGACGACGATGCCGGCGACCTTCGCCGAGCCCGAGTCCATCCCGAGGAAGGTCTCCCCCTCCTTGATGCCCAGGAGCAGTGTCACGAGCGCGCCCGTGCCGACCATCTGGGCGAGAAGGTAGAAGATCGAGATGCTCAGGGTGGCGACGGCGGCGGCGGTGCGGACGGGCCGCTGCTTCATGCGGTACGAGAGGGCGTCCGCGACGGTGAACCGGCCGGAGTTGCGCAGCGATTCCGCGACCAGCAGGAGCGCGACGAGCCACGCGACGAGGAACCCGATGGAGTACAGGAACCCGTCGTAGCCGTAGAGGGCGATGGTGCCGGCGATGCCGAGGAACGAGGCCGCGGAGACGTAGTCGCCGGCGACCGCAAAGCCGTTCTGCATCGCGGAGAAGCCGCGCCCGCCGGAGTGGAAGTCGGTGGCGTCCTTGGTCTTGCGCCCGCCCTGGATGGTGATGCCGATGGTGATCAGCACCATGACCATGAACAGGGCGATGGTCAGGATGCGGTTGGAGTCGCTCATCTCCTGCGCGAGCGTGTTCATCCCTTGCCCCCGTTCATGATGTCTTCACGCAGCTCGGCGGATTGCTGGTCGAACTTGCGCGCGGTGAACCGGGAATAGGCGATCGTCACCCAGAAGGTCACGACGAACTGGCTGAGCCCCAGGACGAGCCCGAGGTTGATGTTGCCGAAGAGGACGATGCCCATGAAATCGCGCGCGTACGCGCACAGCAGCACGTACACCAGGTACCAGGCGAGCGCGGCGAGCAGGACCGGCACGGTGAAGCGGAACAAGGTGCGCTTGAGCTCGACGAACCGGGGGTCGTCGTGCATCGCGGCGATCTGGTCTTCAGTGACGTCCGGCGGGGCCGGTCCATCACTGTCGGGGGTCGTAGCCATCGGGCCGTTCCTCCTTGAAGGGCTTGATGCGGGGCGTCGTCCCAGGGCTGACCGGCGCCGATGTTGCTGGCTCGAGTCGGTCCGGTCACGGGCTTACATGCAACTTAAGAGGCGGGAGCGGCAGAGTGAAGCATTGCTGTGACGCGTGTCGCTAGGGGGTCGCCATCCTGCGTTGAGAGCGCCGACGAGCGGTCGGCGAACGGTCCGCGAGCGGTCGCGCCGGGTTTTCTCGACGCGAACGATGAATCCCGCGTAGGGATCTCGTCTGTACTGGTGAAGGCAATGGGACACCGAAAGGACCGCGCGATGGCGAACAAGATGATCTTCCTGAACCTGCCCGTGAACGACCTCGACGCTGCGAAGACGTTCTACGAGGCGCTCGGCTGGAGCATCAACCCCGACTTCACCGACGAGAACGCCGCCTGCGTCGTCGTCGACGACAACATCTGCCTGATGCTGCTGACGAAGGAGTTCTACGCGACGTTCGCCGAGCGCCCGATCGCCGACACCGCCGCGTTCTCGGCCGCCGCGTACGCGCTGGCGCTGCCGAGCCGCGAGGCCGTGGACGAGCTCACCGACGCCGCGCTCAAGGCCGGCGGCACCGAGGAGTCCTCCAGGCAGGACCGCCGCGCCCAGGAGGCCGAGGTCGGGATGTACGGCCGGACCTTCCTCGACCTCGACGGCCACCAGTGGGAGCCGTTCTACATGCCCTACCCGCAGTAGTACGCAGGCCGATGGGCCGCCGCGCATCGCGCGGCGGCCCATCGGCCTGCTGTCAGCGTGGTCGCTGCTGGTTCGCCGGAGGGGTTCGGGTGGGAACCGCGGCGGTCGCGCCGGGGCGGTACGGCGGCCTTCGGGGCCGCCGGGCCGGGTGGCCCAGCCAGGCCCCTACGAGTGGACGCAGAACTCGTTGCCCTCCGGGTCCTGCATGACGATCCACTGGGCGGGGCCTTCGGAGAGGCGCTCGCCGGCGCGGGTGGCGCCGAGGGACTCCAGGCGCTCGGCTTCGGCGTCGATGTTGTCGAGGCCCACATGGAGGTCGAGGTGCAGGCGGTTCTTGACCGTCTTGGGCTCGGGGACGAGCTGGAACAGGACGCGCATGCCCTGGCCGGCGTCGGAGGCCGCGTCGAAGGGGTCGTCCGGGTTGCGGATCGCGGCGAGGGTCTTCCAGGCGTGGTGGCCGTCGACCTCCGTGAGGTGGTCTTCGGTGATGATCCCCTTGGCGAGCAGGCCCGCGATGAACGGCGAGTGGTCCTCGACCCGGTAGTCCATGGCCTCGGCCCAGAAGGCCGCGAGTCGGTGCGGGTCGGCGCAGTCGATGACGATCTTGAAGTGAACAGGCATACCGACACGGTAAGCCGGGGGTCCGACAGCCGCCCCGTTCCTGCGCGAAACAGTCGCGGGGCAGCGCTCGGACTACTCGCGGTACTCGTTCGGGAGCCCGAAGAGCGGGAACAGCTTCGGGGTGTCCAGGAAGTAGTTGAGGCCCGAGATCTTGCCGCCCTCGAGTTCGAGGACGGTGATCGACCACGGCTCCCACAGGCCGGGCGTGCCGCTCGGCTTGTAGTGGCCGAAGGCCGGGAGGCCGTTGGCGCTGACCGGGACGAGCTTGGAGCCCTCGCAGCCCTTGCCTGCGGTGAGCATGAACTCGGCGACGCTCGCGTGCCCCTGGACCCACAGCGGGATCGGCGGCATCGAGAGGGCCACGTCCTTGGTGCACAGGGCCGTGAGCGCGTCCATGTCGTACGCCTCGAAGGCGCTCACGTAGCCGTCCACGAGCTTGCGGAGCTCGGCGTCGTCGATCGTGTAGGACTCGTCGGGCTTGGCGTGGACCTGCTCCATGGTGGCCTTGGCGCGCTGCAGCGCCGAGTTGACGCTGGCGGGGCTCAGCTGGAGGGCCTCGGCGGTCTCGGCGGCCGAGAAGCGCAGCACCTCGCGCATGAGCATCACCGCGCGCTGCTTGGCGGGCAGGTGCTGCACGGCGGCGACGAACGCGAGCCGGAGCGTGTCCTTGGCCTCCGCCGCGGCGGCCGGGTCGGCCCCGAACGCCATCGAGTCCGGGATCGGCTCGACCCACAGGTAGTCGGGCTCCGGCGCGGGCAGGGGCGTGCCGGCGTCCGAGGCGGGGGCCAGGTCCATCGGGCGGGCCCGGCGCTGCGGGCCCTTGAGCATGTCCAGGCACACGTTCGTGGTGATCTTGTAGAGCCACGAGCGCAGGGAGGAGCGGCCCTCGAAGGCGTCGTAGGACTTCCACGCCCGCGTGAAGGCGTCCTGCACGGCGTCCTCGGCCTCGAACGAGGAGCCGAGCATGCGGTAGGCGTACGCGCAGAGTTCACGCCGGTGGGGTTCGAACTCGGCCAGTACGTCGTCTTTAGTCGCAACGTTCATGGTCACAGCCTCGCATAGGCCACCGACATTCGCCGAGACGGTTTCGGAAATCTGATTCGCCAGGATGCAAGGCGCCCGAATACACCCTTGTGGTGCAACGAAAGACTATTTGTCCCGTCGGTGGTCGACCATCCACCGCTCGAACGCGTCGGCGTCCATCGGCCGGGCGAAGTGCCAGCCCTGCCCGGCGTGGCAGTTCCAGTCCTCCAGCTGCTTGCGGACCTTCTCGTCCTCCACGCCCTCGGCGACGACCTCGACGTCCAGCGCCCGGCCCAGGTCGATCGTGGTCGAGACGATCGCGGCGTTGTCCGGGTCGTCGATCAGCGTGGTCACGAAGGACTTGTCGATCTTGATCTCGGTCACGGGCAGTCGCCGCAGGTGCTGCATCGAGGAGAACCCGGTGCCGAAGTCGTCGAGGCTGATGCCCACGCCGAGGTCGGAGAGGCGCTGCACGTTGACGACGACGCGGCGCGGGTCGGCCATGAGCGCGGACTCGGTGATCTCCAGCTGGAGCTTCGCCGCGTTCACCCCGTAGGCGTCGATCCGCTCGGTGAGGAAGTCCGTGAACTCCGGCGACTGCAGGTCGCGCACCGAGACGTTCACGGCCATGCGCAGGTCGTAGCCCGATTCGTTCCAGGACCGGAGCTGGCGCAGGGCGATGTCGACGACCCGCTCGGTGAGCATCCGCATCACCGAGGAGTGCTCGGCGGTCTCGATGATCTCGGCGGGGTTGACGATCCCGCGCTCGGGGTGGTGGTAGCGCAGCAGGGCCTCGGCGCCGATGACCTCGCCGTCGGCCAGGCGCACCTGCGGCTGGTAGTAGAGGTTCACGCCGGGCGAGTCCGGGTGGTCGAGGGTGCGGCGCACGTCGCCGAGGAGCAGCAGCCGCTCGGGCGAGTTGTGGTCGAACTCGGGCGCGTAGCGGGCGAACGAGGAGGCGCGCTGCTTCGACTCGTACATCGCGATGTCCGCGTGGCGGAACAGGGTCTGGAAGTCCGAGCCGTCGTCGGGGAAGACCGCGACGCCTACCGAGCCGTCCACTTCGATGCTGGCGTCGCCGAGGACGATCGGGGCGTCCAGGCGGGCGCGGATCTCGCGGGCGCACTCCATCGGGTCGGTCATGCCGTCCAGTTCCGACCACATGAACGCGAACTCGTCGCCGCCCAGGCGCGCGATGGCCTTGCCCTTGGGCTTGTCGGCCTCGAAGCGGTGCGCGAGCTCGGTGAGGAGCTGGTCGCCGACGGCGTGGCCGAGCGCCGAGTTGACGTCGGCGAAGCGGTCCAGGTCGAGGATGAGGATCGCGACGGCGGTGCTCGTCTCGGCCGCGTCCGTGAGCTTGCCGTCGACGGCCTGCTGGAAGCCCTTGCGGTTGAGCAGGCCCGTGAGCGGGTCGTGGTCGGCCTGGCGCTCGCGGTCGGCGGCGGTCTGGAGGATGCGGTACACCGCGAAGATCGGGATGGCCGAGGCCGCCACGAGCCACCAGGAGGACATCGCCGCAGTGGCGACGATGGGCGCGATCGCGACCTGCGTGGCGCGCAGCGCCCATTCGCTCTTGAACCACTGCCAGAACAGGACGGGCCATCCGACGCCGGTGCGCAGGCTCTGGCGGCCCGCGACGAGCGCGAAGCTCGTCAGGGTCCAGACCGAGCCGGCCGCGAAGATGGCGAGCAGCTGCGATGCCGTGCCCGACCAGGCCACCGGGCCGGTGAGGGCCGCCCAGACGCCCCAGGCCAGCACCAGCGCGACGCCCTGCTGGGCGATGTTGAAGACCGCCCGCCACAGGGAGGCCTTGAGCTGGACCATCAGCATGCCGATGGCCGCCGACTGGATGATCAGCGCGGGGAGGAACCCCCAGGTGATCATCGTGGCGAGGACGTACACGAGGTAGATCGAGGCCATCGGCGACATCCACAGCCCGCCCCAGCGGGTCGGGCGCAGCTCGGCGACCAGGGCGAGGCCCGCGGTGAGCCAGAAGGCGAAGGGCACGCCGAACCAGCCGCCCTCGGGCGCGCTGCTCGTCACGGTCACGGCGACCGAACCGGCGATCGCGAATATCGCGACCACCGACATGAAGCCGTGATACCGGCCCGGATGCTCCTTAGGCGCAGTGTTGCGCATGAGCGTCGTGGCCATTTCGCTCCTCCCACTGCCGCGCCGTCTCGGGGAGACGCGCCAGAATCCCCCGGGGCCGGTCGCGGCCGACTCCTCTGTCATATCGCGAATTCCGCTCCCACACAACGCCGGGAGCACATGCGGCACACTTGTGACCAGGCGCGACATGCCAATTACAGAAACCGTTATCCGGTGTTCACTGCAGCGTCTCCCGTGGTCGGTTCCAGGCTCGGCGGCCCTTTCGGGCGATGGGTGCCGAGCCGTTGGTACGACGCGGGGCAAGCATCCACGGGATGACTCTGCCTTGATCTAACGAGCCTCCCCCCGTAAAGGAATACGGATCGTTACTAACTTGTGATCATTCTGGTTCGCTCTCGGCATCAGAAGTTTCCGGTGCCGACAACCCCTCTTCGAGGAACGCCGCGAACGCCTCGCCCCGCACGATCGGGACGCCGAGCTCCACGGCCTTGTCGTACTTCGAACCGGGCTTGTCCCCCGCGACGACCGCGCCGGTCTTCTTGGACACCGAACCGGAGACCTTGCCGCCGCGCGCCTTCACCGCAGCGGCGGCGCCCTCGCGGGTGTGGTCGGGGATGCCGCCGGTGATGACCACCGTGAGGCCCTCAAGGGTCTGCGGGAGCGCCTCGGAGGGGTCGGGGGCGTCGTCCTGCATCCGCACCCCCGCCTCGCGCCAGCGCTCGACGATCGCGCGGTGCCAGTCGACGGCGAACCAGTCCTTGATGGCCGCGGCGATGACGGGTCCGACGCCGTCCACAGCGGCCATCTCGGCTTCGTCGGCGTCGGCGATGCGGTCGAGGTCGCGGAAGTGCTCGGCGAGGGCCTGGGCGGACACCGGGCCGACGTGGCGGATCGAGAGCGCGTTGACGACGCGCCACAGGGGCTGCCGCTTGGCGGTCTCGAGGTTCTCGAGCATCTGGACGGCGGTCTTCTTGGGCTCGCCGTTCTTGTTGGCGAAGTAGGCGACGACCTTGTCCTCGCCGGTCTTCGGGTCGGGTTTGGGCAGGCCCGTGTCGGGGTCGCGCACGACGACCTGGATGGGCAGGAGGTCCTCCATCTTCAGGTCGAAGACGCCGCCTTCGTCGACCAGGACGGGGTCGGCGCCGAGCGGTTCGACGAGCGCGGCGCAGGCGATGTAGCCCATGCGGTCGACGTCGAAGCAGGAGCGGCCCGAGAGGTAGGCGAGGCGCTCGCGCAGCTGGCCCGGGCAGGTCTGGGCGTTGGGGCAGCGCAGGTCCACGTCGCCTTCGGCCGCCGGGGCGAGCACGGAGTCGCATTCGGGGCAGCGCTCGGGCATCACGAACTCGGTCTCGTCGCCGGTGCGTGCGGCTTCGACGGGCGCGACGACCTCGGGGATGACGTCGCCGGCCTTGCGGACGACGACGGTGTCGCCGATCCTGACGCCCTTGGCCTTGACCTGGTCGGCGTTGTGGAGGGTCGCGAACTCGACTTCGGAGCCGGCGACGCGCACGGGTGCGAGCACGGCGTAGGGGGTGGCGCGGCCGGTGCGTCCGATGGAGACCTTGATGTCGAGGAGCTTGGTGTTGACCTCCTCGGGCGGGAACTTGTACGCGACGGCCCAGCGGGGGGTGCGGGAGGTCGCGCCGAGGCGGCGCTGCACGGCGATCTGGTCCATCTTGATGACGACGCCGTCGATCTCGTGGACGAGCTCGTGGCGCTTCTCGCCGTACTCGGCGATGTAGTCGAAGGCCTCGGCGATGGTGCCGACGACGCGCCAGTAGGGGCTGGTGGGCAGGCCCCAGGCGTCGAGCGCGGCGTAGGAGTGGGACTGCGAGTCGGGCTCGAAGCCGCGCAGGGCGCCGAGGCCGTGGGCGATGAAGCTGAGGGGGCGCTCGGCGGTCTTCGCGGCGTCCTTCTGGCGCAGGGAGCCGGCGGCGGCGTTGCGCGGGTTGGCGAACGGGGCCTTGCCGGCGGCGACCTGGGACTCGTTGAGGCGCTCGAAGTCGGCGCTCGGGAAGTAGACCTCGCCGCGGACTTCGAGGAGTTCGGGCACGTCGTAGCCTTCGGCGGCGGTGAGCCGCTGCGGCACGGCGCTGATGGTGGCGACGTTCGCGGTGACGTCCTCGCCGGTGACGCCGTCGCCGCGGGTGGCGGCGCGGGCGAGGCGGCCGTTCTCGTAGACGAGGTCGACGGCGAGGCCGTCGATCTTGACCTCGCAGAGGTAGGGCTCGTCGGGGACCTCGGCGGTGATCCTGTCCGCCCAGGTCTGGACCTCTTCGAGGCTGAACACGTCTTGGAGGCTGAGCAGCTTCTCGAGGTGGGTGACGGGTGCGAACGCCTCGGAGAAGGTGCCGACCTGCTGCGTGGGCGAGTCGTTGCTCTGCAGCTCCGGGTAGGCCGTCTCGATGTCGATGAGCTCGTGGAAGAGCTCGTCGAACTGGCTGTCGGAGATCGTGGGCTCGGCGAGGTAGTACCGCTTCCGATGCTCGGTGATCTCCGCGGCCAGGGTCTCGTGGCGCTCGCGGGCGCGGGAGAACTCGGGGTCTGCGGTCCGGTCGGTGCCGTCCAGGTCTGCGTCAGTCGTGCTCACGGCCCCATTGTGTCAGCTGGGTCCGACGTTTCGGGGAGGCCGAAGCCTTATGCAACCGGTCACCTCGCGTTCACGTCGTGATTGCCTCACTCACCCCGGGGACCGGAAGGATCGGCCGCGTACGGCCCGTACAGCCCCTGAAAACGCCCCCTGAAGCCCCGTCTCGAAGGAGTCCGGCATGGCGACACTCTCGATCGGCGGCTCGAACCGCCGCAGCTTCCTGCGCCGAGGCGCGACCGCCGCCGGTGCGAGCCTCTTCGCGGTCGCCGCGATGGAGGGCCTGTCGATCCGCGCGGCGAACGCGAAGGACGGCGAGAAGGACCGCGGCTGCCCCGACAACGGCGGCTACGGCGAGCTGCGGGAGCGCACGCGCACCGATCCGGAGACCGGGTTCTCGCAGACCCTCTGGCTCCCTGAGGACTTCGACTTCAAGGTGTTCGCGGTGGCCGCGTCCCCGATGCGGGACGGCAACCGCACCCCGCTCGCGCACGACGGCATGGCCTGCTTCCCGACCGGGCGGCGCGGCGAATGGCGGCTCGTGCGCAACCACGAGGAGCGCAACGACCCCGGTGTGGGCGTCCCGGCCGGGAGCATTGCGCATCGCTACGACGTGCTCGCGGGCGGCGGGACCACGACGATGCGCGTGCGCTGGGACCGCGGCGAGCCGCATTTCGAGGAGGCCTGGCAGTCGCTGTCGGGCACGATCGTGAATTGCGCGGGCGGTCCGACCCCGTGGGGTTCGTGGCTCTCGTGCGAGGAGACCACGGCCGGGACGGGCGCCGGCTGGGCGGCCGAGCACGGGTACGTGTTCGAGGTGCCCTCCGCTGCGGAGGGCGAGACGGTGCCGGTGCCGCTCAAGGCGATGGGCCGGTTCGTGCACGAGGCGGTGGCCGTGGACCCGCGCTCGGGCGTGGTCTACGAGACCGAGGACCAGAACACGGCCGGGTTCTACCGGTTCCTGCCGAACGTGCCCGGCGACCTCGCCGCGGGCGGGCAACTGCAGATGCTCAAGATCGCCGACGAGTGGAACTACGACACCCGCACCGGCCAGCGCGCCGGGAAGGGCCTGTACGTGGAGTGGGTGGACATCGACGACCCGGACCCGGCCGATGCCGAGGAGGACCCGCTCGCGGTGTTCAACCAGGGCTGGGCGCGGGGCGCGGCGGTGTTCGGGCGGCTCGAGGGCTGCTTCTACGGCGACGGCGCGGTCTACATCGCGTCCACTTCGGGCGGTGACGAGGGCGAGGGCCAGCTGTGGGAGTACCGGCCTCGCGGGCACAAGGGCGGCACGATCAAGCTGGTGTTCGAGTCGCCTGACGCGGAGCTGCTGTCCTATCCGGACAACATCACGGTCTCGCCGGGCGGGAACCTGATCCTGTGCGAGGACACGAGCCGGGACCTGCCCGCGATGCGGGGCCTGACGCGGGACGGCGAGATCTTCCCGCTGGTGTACCACGAGGGGAGGACCGAGTGGTGCGGGGCGACGTTCTCGCCTGACGGCAAGGTGCTGTTCGCGAACATGCAGGGCGCGACGCGCGGCGAGCTGGGCGATCCGGCGTTGGAGCCGGGGCGCACGATCGCGATCTGGGGTCCTTGGAGCATGGGCGTCCTCTAGGCCGTGTCCGGTAGGTCGCGGAGCCGGTCGACGATCATGGCGACGTGGACAGTGGCGAGGTAGCGGACGGCGGGTTTGTCGTAGCGGGTCGCGAGGGCGCGGTGCTGTTCGAGGCGGGCGATGGTGCGCTCTATCGAGGACCGGTCCCTGTAGCGGTCGGCGTCGAATGCCGGCGGCCTGCCGCCTCGGGCGCCGCGCCGTTAGTCGTCGCCGGCGTCCTCGGCGGCGGTGAGCGGGGCCTCGGCCAGTTCGGCAGCCCACCGCCGCGACCACTCGATGACCGGAGCGAGGGATTCGCGGGCGTCGTGGCCGAGCGCGGTGAGAGTGTAGGCGCCGTCGTGCAGCACCTCGGCGAGCCGAGCCTCTTGGAGCTCTTTGAGCCGCTGCTGTAGGACGCTCGACGACATGCCGTCGCAGCGCCGCTGCAGGAGCCGGAAGCCGAGCGGCTCGTCCCCCAGTTCCCAGATGATGCGCAGGGTCCAGCGGCGCCCGAACAGGTCCAGTGCCGCCATCAACGATCGTCCCGAGGTGGAACCGCGGACCGGCCGGCCCGGCATGGGCGTCGGCGACGCGTTCATGGCCCTCCGTCGACTCTTGTGCTTCGGATTCAGAACCGGTAGTGTCGCACACCGCAGCAATGCTTCGAATTTCGAAGCACTCATTCCGATACTGGAGGTTCCATGTCCAAGGGCTACTGGGTCAGCGTCTACCCGACCATCGAGGACCCCGAAACGCTCAGCGACTACAACGAACTGGCCGGTCAGGCCGTCAGGGCCGCAGGCGGGCGGGTGCTCGCCAGCATCGGCGGCCGGGTCGTCGCACACGAAGCCGGAATCGCCGAGCGCGTCGTCCTGATCGAGTTCGACAGCTTCGAACAGGCGGTCGCCGCATACGAGAGCGAGGTCTACCGGAAGGCACTCGCCGAACTCCCCAGCGGCTTCCAGCGCGACTTCCGCATCATCGAAGGCCGCGACTGACGATCGAGGCCGCGTCGGCGTCGAACACGAGGCCGACCGACGCCGGTATGCCTCCGGCCCATCTATTGCAGCGCAACAGATGCTGCCGGAGGCTTCCTCGATTCCCGAACAGGGCCCAGTACTGCGATGCCCCGGTCCGACTGCGCGCATCGTCCAGTCTTGGCGACGCTTGCGAGCCATCGACGGGCGATTCGCGGTCGGGCCGCTTTTTTGCTGCCCTGAGCAGGTCTTGAGTGGGACACTGGAGGTAATTCACTAGTCGATGAATTCATGGTACGGTGAATTCATCAATCGTTGAATTACTGGAGGCTCCCATGCCACCCACCCCAGCGGCCGCCATCGCGATCGACGACCTCGTCGTCGACCGCGGCGGGCAGCCCGTCCTCAAGAGCGTCTCGACCCGCATCTCGGCCGGGTCCGTCACCGGCCTGCTCGGGCCCTCGGGCTCGGGCAAGACCACGTTCATCCGCGCCGTCGTGGGCACGCAGCGGGTCAAGTCCGGCACCGTGCAAGTGCTCGGCCACCCGGCCGGAACCAAGCCGCTGCGCAGCCGGGTCGCCTACGTGACCCAGGACGCCTCGATCTACCTCGACCTCTCCGTGAAGGCCAATGTGGCCTACTTCGCGGCGCTCTACGGCCGAAGCCGCGGCGAGGCCATGGCCGCCATCGAGCGCGTCGGCATGGGCGGCCACGCGAACAAGCTCGCCGGGAACCTCTCCGGCGGCCAGAAGACCCGCACCTCGCTCGCGTGCGCGCTCGTCATCGAACCGGAGGTGCTCGTCCTGGACGAGCCCACGGTCGGGCTCGACCCGGTGATCCGCGAGGAGCTGTGGGACCAGTTCCGCATCCTCGCGAAGCAGGGGGCGACGCTGCTCGTCTCCAGCCACGTGATGGACGAGGCCGACCGGTGCGACCGGCTCCTGCTGCTGCGCGAGGGCCGCTTCATCGCCGACGACACCCCGGCCGACCTGCGCGCCGCCACCGGCACCGCGAACCTCGAGGCGGCGTTCCTCCACCTCATCCGCGAACTCGAGAAGGCGAGCTGAAATGTCGCTGCGCATCACCTTCATCACCGCCGGGCGCATCCTGCGCCAGCTCCGGGGCGACCACCGCACGGTGGTGCTCATCCTCGCCGTGCCGAGCCTGATGATCGCGCTCATCAGCGCCATCATGGACTCCTCGCCGCAGGCGTTCAATGCGGTCGGGCTGATCCTGCTGGCGTTCTTCCCGTTCATGATGATGTTCATGATCACCTCGATCACGCTGCTGCGCGAGCGCACCGGCGGGACCCTGGAGCGGCTCATGACGACGCCGACGGGGAAGCTCGACCTGGTGGGCGGCTACGCGATCGCGTTCGGTGTGGCCGCCGCGAGCCAGACCGCGATCGCCGCCACGGTCGCGTACGTCCTGCTCGGACTGGAGACGGCCGGCCCGGCGTGGGCGGTGTTCCTCATCGCGATCGTGGCCTCGCTGTTCGGGATGGCGTTGGGGCTGTTCGTGTCCGCGTTCGCGACGACCGAGTTCCAGGCGATCCAGTTCATGCCGGTGTTCGTGGTCCCGCAGCTGCTGCTGTGCGGGCTGATCTGGCCGCGCGACCAGATGGCCGGCTGGCTGCAGGGGGTCTCGGACGCGCTGCCGGTGACCTACGCGGTCAAGGCGCTCACCGAGGTGCAGGTCCATCCCGAGATCACTGCGGACATGTGGGGCGACCTCGCGGTCGTGGCCGCTGCGGTGCTCGTCGCAACGGCACTCGGAGCCGCGACGCTGCGGCGGCGCACGAACTAGGGTGCACTCGTGGCCAGAACGAAGCGCGCCGGACGGCGGACAGGCAATCCCGACACCAGAGCCGAGATCCTGGCCGCCGCCCGGCGGCTGTTCGCCGAAGAGGGGTTCGAATCGATCTCCATGCGGCGCATCGCTTCCGAGGCCGGGGTGGACCCTTCGCTGATCCACCACTACTTCGGGTCGAAGGACGACCTGTTCCTGGCCGCGATCGAGCTGCCCATGGACCCGGCCCCCGAGGTCGCGGCGGTGCTCTCGCAGGGCGGCGTCGAGGGCGCGGGCGGGCGGCTCATGCACGCGTTCGTGACGATCTGGGACGGCCCGCACCAGGACAAGCTCCTCGCCGTGGTCCGCACGAGCCTCTCGAAGCCCGCGATGTCGTTCGTACTGCGGCAGCTGTTCGAGCACCGGATCGTGAAGACCGTGGAGAGCATCCTCGGCGACCAGGTCGACCACGTCCCGGCGCGCGCGAGCTTCATCGCCAGCCAGGTGTTCGGACTGGTCGTGGCCCGGTACATCCTCAAACTCGAACCTGTCGCCTCACTGAGCGCGGACCAGCTCGCAGTGACCGTGGGACCGAACATCGACCGGTACCTGACCATGCCGATCGAGCACCTCTTGGCCGAGAACGAAACGTGAGCCGCGTTCGCGCGGTTCCGGGCCGGGAGCGGCACGCCCCTAGACTGGTCGCATGCCGATCGTCGACAGCGCCATCTACCGCAAGGGCGTGCGCGAGTCGCACCACGTGACCCTCGACCAGACCTTCGAGGACCTCCACGAGCACGGCGGCTTCGCCTGGATCGGGCTGTACCGGCCCACAGAGGCCGAGCTCGCGGCCGTCGCGGAGGAGTTCGAGCTGCACCACCTCGCGATCCACAACGCCACCACCGGACACCAGCGCCCCAAACTCGAGCGGTTCGGCGACAACACGTTCGTGGTCCTGCGCCCCGCCCGGTACCTGGAGGCGACCGAGCAGGTCGAGTTCGGCGAGGTGCACCTGTTCATCGGCCCGAACTTCGCCATCACCGTCCGCCACGCCAAATCCCCGGACCTCGCGCAGGTCCGCAGGCGGCTCGAGGCCGACCCGGACCTGCTGGCGCTCGGGCCGCAGGCGGTCCTGTACGCGGTGCTGGACGAGATCGTGAACGGCTACAACCCGGTCGTCGACGGCATGGAGGACGACATCGACGAGATCGAGGACGAGCTGTTCTCCGGCGATCCCGACGTCGCCCGCCGCATCTACGAGCTGGCCCGGGAGGCCATGGCGTTCCAGCGGGCCACGCACCCGCTCGTGCGGATGTTCCGGTCCCTGGAGGCCGGGTACGACAAGTTCAACGTCGACATCGAGCTGCGGCGGGACATGCGGGACGTGCTCGACCACGTGCTGCGCATCGTGGAGCGCGCCGACACGTTCCGGGCGCTGCTGGAGAACGCGCTCACCGTCCACTCCACCCTCGTGACGCAGGCGCAGAACGAGGAGATGCGCCAGCTCTCGCACGCGAGCATCGAGCAGGGCGACCAGGTCAAGAAGATCTCCTCGTGGGCGGCGATCCTGTTCACGCCGGGCCTGGTGGCCGGGATCTACGGCATGAACTTCACGCACATGCCGGAGCTGTCGTGGGTGCTCGGCTACCCGATGGCCATGGGGCTGATGCTGCTGTCAGCGGGGCTGCTGTACCTGGTCTTCAAGCGGCACAACTGGCTCTAGGTCCGGGCAGGCCCTAGGCCGTGGCGACGCCGAAGGCGGAGCCGATCAGGTAGGTCGCGGCCATCGTGGCCGCGCCGACCGCCATGACCCGCAGCATCGCCTTGCCGCGCGGCGCGCCGCCGAGCTTCGCCGAGGTGAACCCGGTGAGCGCCAGCGCCGCGATGACCGCGACCGCGCAGCCGATGACGCGAATGCCTTGGGGCAGCAAGGTGATCGCCAGCAGCGGCAGGAGCGCGCCGCAGGTGAAGGCGAGGAACGAGGAGAGCGCGGCCTGCCACGGGTTCGTGAGCTCGTCGGGGTCGAGTCCGTATTCGACCACCGCGTGCGCGCGCAGCGGGTTGCGGCGCGACAGCTCGCGGGCCGCGTTCTGGGCGGTCTCCTCGGAGAGGCCGCGGTCCTGCAGGCTGGTGGCGAGTTCGGCCTCGGCGGCCTCGGGCCGCTCCTCGAGTTCGCGCTTCTCGGCTTCGACCAGGCTCGCCTCGGTGTCGCGCTGGGTCGAGACGGAGGTGTACTCGCCGCCGGCCATGGAGAACGCGCCCGCGACGAGGCCGGCGACGCCGGAGACGAGGATCGTCGTCCTGTCGGCGGTCGCGCCGGCGACGCCGATGACGATGCCCGCGACCGAGACGATGCCGTCGTTCGCGCCGAGGACGCCCGCCCGGAGCCAGTTGAGCCGGTTGCCTATCGAGCCGGGGCCGCCGCCGTTGTGGGCCCCGTTCTCGTGTTCGTGTTCGTCGTGTCCGCTTTGCGCCATCACGATTCCAGTGAACCACACGGTTGCACCCGGTGTGAGTTCTCACAAGAGCCAGAGAATTGCGGGGGCTTGGGGGAATTGTCCGCCACTTTCCTGCGACGCTCTGTAGTGGACACTTCCCCTGGTCGACGACGGCCGCTATTGTCGGCACTCCCTCCGAAGAGAAGGGGCTCATTTGATGAGCGATCCCGCTGACTCCCCAGCTCCCAGGCCCGAAGACGCCGAAACGGCGCAGGCCGGCACGCCGAGCGAGACTCCCCAGGATGCGGCGCCGAGCGAAGCGGCCCGGCCCGAGACGCCGATGGGCGACTCCCGCCCCGAAGCCGCTGCGGATCCCGAACCCGTTCCCGCGCAAGCGGCTCCGGAGCCTCCGGCCGCGGCCGAACCGGCTCCCCCGCAAGCCGCTCCGCAGCAGGCCGCCGAAGCCGGGCCCGCCGCGGCACCGGTCGAGCAGGCCCGGTCGACCCGGGCGCCCGCGCACGTCGGCGCACCGCCGCCGCAGGCACCGCAGTATCACCCCGCCGCGCAGCAGACCATCGCCGAGTACCACCGGCAGGCGTACTACCAGCAGCGGCCGCCGCAGCAGATGCTGCCGCCCAACCCGCGCTGGCACCGCCCCGAAGCGGTCCCGAAGCCGGCCGTCGTGGTCCTGGTCGTCGCCGTCGCCCTGTTCGGCGGCTGGGCCGCGTTCCACTCCACGGGCGTCGGCATCGGCCTGTCGCTCACCGGCATCGCCCTCCTGGCCGTGCCGCTGGCCGCGGGCGACCGGGCGGACCTGGTGCCGCGCCTGCCGGGCGCGGTGATCGTCGCGGCCCTGTACGCGGTCGCGGCGATCCGGGACGCCGGCTGGGTCGTGCTCCTGTGCACGGCCGCCGCGGTCGTCCTCACGCCGCTGGTCCTCGCCCCGCAGCGGCGCTTCAGCGGCACCGCGATCACGCTGTTCATGGGCTGGCTCGAAGGCCTGGCCGAAGCGTTCCGCTGGGCCAAGCGGAGCCGCCGCTCCAAAGACGGCGGCCGCGACGGCCGCAACGCCGCCGGCATGCGCAACCTGTGGGTCGCGCTCATCACCGCCGTGCTGCTCGTCGTCTTCGGCGGGCTCTTCGCCGCCGCCGACAGCACGTTCGCCGACCTCGTCGTCAAGCTGCTGCCCGAAGTCGATGCGGCCGAGTTCATCCTGCGGCTGCTCTTCGCCGCGTTCCTCTTCCCGCTCGCGCTCCTGTGGGCCTACACCGCGGTGGCGAAGCCGAACTACGACGCCGCGACCCCCGAGGGCGCGCACCGCACGGTCTCGCGATTCGAGCTTCTGGTCCCGCTGGGGGCGTTGAACCTGCTGTTCATCGCGTTCATCGCGGTCCAACTGCGGGTGTTCTTCGGCGGCGAAGCGTACGTCATGGAGACCAACGGGCTCACCTTCGCCGAGTACGCCCGCAAGGGCTTCTGGCAGTTGAGCTTCGTGGCGGCCCTCGCGCTCGTGGTGATCGCGGTCGCGGCCTGGCTCGCGCCCAAGCGCGCGAAGGCCGACCGGTGGGTGGCCCGCATCCTGCTCGGCACCCTCTGCGTCCTGTCCATGGTAGTCATCGCCTCGGCGCTGTACCGCATGTCCACGTACGCCGAGACCTTCGGCCTCACCCGGATGCGCGTGTGGATCTTCACCGTCGAGATCTGGTTGGCGGTCCTGTTCGCACTGGTCATCGTGAGCTGCTGGAAGCTCCGCGCCACGTGGCTGCCGCGCGCCGCGCTCGCCTCGGGCGCGCTGGCGCTGCTGGGCATGGCCGCGGCGAACCCCGATGCGCTCATCGCCCGCTACAACATCGAGCACGACCGCCTGCTCGACATCGACTACCTCAGCGGGCTCTCCGACGACGCGGTACCCGAGCTCATGGCCCTGGAGGGCGACGAGCGCGACTGCGCGCTCCAGCAGCCGTGGAACGGCGGCGACGGCGACGAGCGCGACCTCATGGCCTGGAACCTCGGCTACCAGCGCGCCGCCGGCATCCTGAAGCGGTACGAAAAAAGCGACCTCTGCGACTCGGACGACGTGTACGGCCTCGGTGAGGACGAGCTCGACGAGGCGTTCGACGACGACCGGTACGGCGACCCGCCGTCCGAGGACGCGCAGCAGACGGTCGCGCCGGAGGACGCCGCGCCCCCGCCCGCAGCCGGGTTCTTCCAGGTCGAGACCTGCGAATCGCTCGACCACGGCAAGACGGGCGAGTGGTTCGGGAGCGAGTTGGGCGAGTTCGGCCTCGAACCGGGCACCTCGGACGCGTTCCTCACCGAGGACTCGCCGGTGACCGCGTGGCTCACCTGCGGGTACTTCAGCAACGGCATCGCGATCGAAGCGAAGCTCGAGTACACGGCGTCCCCGCTCGCGGCCTCGGACCAGGTCCAGAACGCGATCGACGCCCATGGCGACGGCGAGTGGCTCATCCAGGAGCGCACGACCGGCTACGTCCTCTCGCAAGGGGACGGCGCCGAACGCCAGTTCCAGTACTACCGGGCCACCGGCCACCTGATCCTCTACGCGATGGTCACGGGCGTCGCGCGCGACGCGGTGTCCGAGGCGGCCGTCGGCGACCTCACCGGCCAGATGGAGACCCTGTACGCGACGTTTGCCTGAGCGAATGTCCAATGTCACCCTGGGTGGCGCGGCGGCCAGTGAGCTGCCGCGCCGCCCGCCCGCTCGCCGTCCCGTCTAGACGCAAGCGCGCATCACCATTGCCTGTCCCCTTGCGGCCGAATAGTTTCGAACGATGCTGCGAGTAATCGGCGCGGGACTCCCGCGCACAGGAACCATGACCCTCAAGAACGCCCTCGAAACCCTCCTCGGCGCGCCCTGCCACCACATGGCGGAGGTGTTCCGCAACCGCGCCGAGACCGACCCGCCGACCTTCTTGGCCGCCGCGCAAGGCGACTACCCCGACTGGGACGAGCTGTTCGCGGGCTACGCCGCCGCCGTCGACTGGCCGTCATCGGCGTTCTACGCCGAACTGGCCGCGCACTACCCCGACGCCGTCGTCGTGCTCTCCAGGCGCGACGGCTTCGACACCTGGTGGAAGAGCGCCAACAACACGATCCTCAAGGACATGCACGCCGCCGCCGACCTCATCGGCCCGGTTTGGATGAGCATGATCGACGCCATCTGGGACAAGACGTTCGAGGGCGCACCACGCGACGACCGGGACGCCGTGGAGGCCGCGTACCACCGCTACCACGACCGGGTGCGCGAGACGGTTCCCGCCGGGCGGCTGATCGAGTTCGAGACCGGCGCCGGGTGGCTGCCGCTGTGCGAGGCGCTGGACCTGCCGGTCCCCGATGCGCCGTTCCCCTACCTGAACACGACCAAGGACTGGAACGACCGCGCGAACGCGGTGCCGCCCGGCGGAGTGCCCGCGGACGACCGGCAGTCCTGAAGCGAGGGTCAGCCGCGGAGCCGCTCGGCGGCTTCGCGGCTGGCCTCCATGGCGAACCGCGCGTAGTCCGGGCTCGCTCCGGCCATGCCGCACGTGGTCGACACGCTCACCTGCCGCGGCAGCTGCTCGGGGCTGAATCCGAGCCGGTTCCACAGGCCCTGAACGCGATCGGCCGCCTCCTTGGCGATGCCCGGGTGGGGCTTGCCGAGCGCGGGCACCACGCCGGCGATGAGGCGGCCGCCGCCGTCGAGGTACTCCCCCAACGCGTCGACCTTCGGCACGTCGTCGAGGTCCACCAGCGTCAAGTCCACCGAGAGCGCCTGCGCCCCGGCCTCCTGCAGCAGTTTCACCGGCACGTCCGGCGCGCAGCAGTGCACGACCACCGGGACGCCGACCTGCTCGGTCAGCTCCCGCAGCCGCTCGCGCGCGACCTCGACCGGCACGCGGCGGTAGAAGTCCAGGCCCGACTCGGTGTTCACGCGGCCCGCCAGCGCCGCCGGGAGGCTCGGCTCGTCGATCTGGATCGACAAGGCGGCGTTCGGCATCCGCGCCTGCGCGGCCGCGACGTGGTTCCGCAGCCCCTCGGCGAGGGAGGCGGTGAGGTCGGCGACCGCGCCCGGGTCGGCGAGCATCGCGCCGCCGGTGCGCCGCCACAGGTTGGCGGCGAGGGTGAACGGGCCGACGGCGGTCAGGCGGACCGGGCCGCGGGCGTTCACTTCGTGGAGGGCGTCGAGGTCGCGTTCGAGGAAGTCGAGGGCGCGCCGGGCGTCGCGGCCGGGCAGGTCGGCCAGTTCCCAGCGGAACGCCCACCACTGCACGGGCAGGCCTTCGAGGAGGACCGCGCCGCGGCCGATCATGTCCGCGCCGAGGCCGCGGTCGGGCAGCTCGGGCAGGAGGGGCCATTCGGGGAGCTCCCCGAAGACGATGTTGACGGCTTCTCGGGCGTCCGTCCCCGGCATGGAGCCGACGCCCGTGGCGATCCCCGTGGGGAGTGCGGTCTCGACGTCGAGGTCAGGCACGCGCGGCCTCGCCCGGCTCGGCTCCCGCGGCGGCGAGTCCCTCCGCGGCGTCGATCGTGCCGGACGCGAGGACCGCGTCGCCTTGGGCCGCATCGGGGTCGTAGACGACGAGGGCCTGGCCGGCGGCGACGCCGAACGCGGGCTTGTGGAGCCGGGCCGTGAGCCCGCCGTCCTCGGGGGTCACCGTGGCCGGGTAGACCTCGCCGTGGGCGCGGAGCTGGACCTCGGCTTCGAAGGGGCCGGTGCGCTCCTCGGCGAGCCATACAGGCGCGCCGGTGCGGATGCGGTCGACGCGCAGGGCCTCGCGGGGCCCGACCTTGACGCGGTTGTCGACCGGCGTGATCGAGAGGACGTAGCGGGGCTTGCCGTCGGCGGCGGGCCGCTTGAGGCCGAGGCCGTGGCGCTGGCCGATGGTGAACTGGTGGGAGCCGTCGTGGCTGCCGAGGACCTCGCCGGAGGCGGCGTCGACGATCTCGCCCTCCTTCACGCCCAGCTTGTTCTTGAGGAAGCCGGAGGTGTCGCCGTCGGCGATGAAGCAGATGTCGTGGCTGTCGGGCTTCTTGGCGACGGCGAGGCCGCGGGTCTCGGCCTCGACGCGGACCTGGTCCTTCGGGGTGTCGCCGAGCGGGAACATCGATCCGGCGAGCTGGGCCGGGGTGAGCACGCCGAGCACGTACGACTGGTCCTTGCCGGGGTCGACGGCGCGGCGCAGGAGGCCGTCGTCGCCCTTGCGGGCGTAGTGGCCGGTGACGACGGCGTCGAAGCCGAGGGCCATGGCGCGGTCGAGGACGGCGGCGAACTTGATCTTCTCGTTGCAGCGCAGGCACGGGTTCGGGGTGCGCCCGGCCGCGTACTCGGCGTAGAAGTCCTCCACGACGTCCTCGTGGAAGCGCTCGGCCATGTCCCAGATGTAGAAGGGGATGCCGATGACGTCGGCGGCGCGGCGGGCGTCGCGGGAGTCCTCGATCGTGCAGCAGCCGCGGGCCCCGGTCCGGTAGGTCTGGGGGTTCTTGGACAGCGCCAGGTGGACGCCGGTGACGTCGTGCCCGGCCTCGACGGCGCGGGCGGCGGCGACGGCCGAGTCGACTCCGCCGCTCATGGCGGCCAGTACTCGCAGTTTCACGCCTTCAACCTTAGGCCGGTGATCCGCGGACGCTAGGAGAGCCCGGCGGTCTTCGCGCGGCGCACGGCCTCGGGCAGGGCCGCCACGAGGGCGTCGACGTCGGCCTTGGTGGTGGGCCAGCCGAGCGTGAACCGCAGGGAGGAGCGGGCGTCGTCGGCGTCGGTGCCCATCGCGAGGAGCACGTGCGAGGGCTGCGCGATGCCGGCCGAGCAGGCCGAGCCTGTGGCGCATTCGACACCGGCGGCGTCCAGGAGCATGAGGAGGGCGTCGCCTTCGCAGCCGGGGAACGAGAAGTGCGCGTTCCCGGGCAGGCGCGCCTCGGGGTCGCCGTTGTAGACCGCCTCGGGGACCGTGGCGCGGATGCGGGCGACGAGGTCGTCCCGCAGCAGGGCGAGCCGCTCGGACTCGACCTCCTGGGTGCGCACGGCGTGGGCGACCGCTTCGGCGAGCGCGGCGATGCCGGGCACGTCGAGGGTGCCGGAGCGGATCTCGCGCTCCTGGCCGCCGCCGTGGAGGAGCGGGACGGCCTTCACGTCGCGGCGCAGGATGAGCGCGCCCGTGCCGGTGGGGCCGCCGAGCTTGTGGCCCGAGAGGGCGAGGCCGGCGGCGCCGGAGGCGGCGAAGTCGACCGGGACGTGGCCGACGGCCTGGATCGCGTCGGTGTGCACGGGGATGCCGTGGGCGGCGGCGAGCGCGGCGATCTCGGCTATGGGCTGGAGGGTGCCGACCTCGTTGTTCGCCCACATGCACGTGAGGACCGTGATCTGGGGGCCGTGCTCGGCGAGGAGTTCGGCGAGGGCGGCGGTGTCGACGCGGCCGAGCTTGTCGACCGGGAGTTCGCTGATGTCGGCGCGCTCGTGGTCGCCGAGCCAGGCGACGGCGTCGGCCACGGCGTGGTGCTCGATCGCGGTGGTGACCACGCGGTTGCGCTCCGGCGTGCGGCGGGACCAGTGGACGCCCTTGACGGCGAGGTTGTCGGCCTCGGTGCCGGAGCCGGTGAAGATGACCTCCCCCGGTTTGGCGCCCAGGGCTTCGGCGATGCGCTCGCGGGCCTCCTCCACCGTGCGGCGGGCGGTGCGCCCGGAGCCGTGCAGGGACGAGGCGTTGCCGAGGGCGCGGGCGGTGCGCACGTAAGCGTCGAGCGCCTGGGGGAGCATCGGCGTGGTCGCGGCGTGATCGAGGTAAGCCATGGCCCCTCCAGTCTACGTTCGATGCGCGGCCCGCAGGCTTCGCCGTGGCTGGCGCGCTCCAGCTCACTCGGGCGGGGCGCGGCGGCGTTCCGGAGCAGGGGTCTGCGCCGTTCCGAGGGGTGGGATTCGAGCACCGACATCTTCCGTGTTAGTCGGCGTAATGCGTCGTGGTGCCCGCGAGATAGAATCTGACGAATCCTCCTACCTTTCCGATCAAAAGGGGTCGCCGCCCCGGGACCGGTGCCGAAGAAGGTCGAGTCTTCGACGCCCGTGTCGAGAGAAAGTGTGTGTGCCGATGACGCCTGAGCTCGCCGAAGCGCTACGTGCCGGGCCGTTCCACACTGCCCTGCGGGTGGCCATCCAGACCAGCGGGCTCGGTCTCGACCGCATCCGCCACCGCCTCGCCATGCGCGGCATCACCGTGTCGACCACGAGCCTGAGCTACTGGCAGTCGGGCCGGTCCCGGCCCGAGCGCGCCGAGTCCCTCGCCGCCGTCACCGCCCTCGAAGACCTCCTCGAGCTCCCCGCCGGGTCCCTGCGGGTGCTCCTGGGCCCCAAGCGGGCCCGCGGCCCGCGCTCGATCCGGGGCCAGCTCCCCCGGCCCGACGCGGTGCTCGGCGGCGACGCGGTCCGCGAACTGTGCGACCAGGTGCCGGCCTCCCGCGAGCACACCCTGGACATCCTCAGCCAGCAGGTGATCGTCCATGTCGACTCCGACTGGCAGGAGTCGGTGTTCGAACTCTCGATGCTGGTGCGCGCGAGGCGCGACGACGTGGACCGCTACATCCTGCTGTACCGCGGCGACGAGGGCTGCGACATCGACGACATCGAGTTCAAGCCGGTGCGCGACTGCTCGGTGCCGAACATCCTGCGCCACCCCGACGCGCCGGTCGCGCTGGCGGAGATCGTGTTCGACACGCCGCTGCCGCGCGGAGCGACGCACCTGTTCGAGATCGTGGTGCAGGGCAACGGCGGCACCTCGAGCGGGCACGGCAACGCGTTCCGGTACCCGGTGGACCAGTACTCGCTGCAGGTGCGGTTCGCGCCGGACGCGATCCCGAAGCGCGTGTACCGCTTCGCGCAGTCGAGCCTGCAGCGGGAGAAGCGCGAGACCGGGGACCTGCAGCTGGGCCCGAACCGGACGGTCGCTCTGGCCGAGCCGGTGCCGCGGCCGGGCGCGCTGGGCATCGGCTGGGAGATCGAATAGGGCTCGACCCGATCGACTTATGGCATGGGAAAGGGCGCCAGCGGCTTTCGGCCGCTGGCGCCCTTCCTTGGTCCGGTCTAGTGCTCCGCGTTGCGGAACTTGTTGACGAGCGCCCAGGTGCCCGGCAGGAGCAGGGCGGCCACGACGAGCTTGACGGCGTCCCCCGCGAGGAACGGGGTCATGCCGGCGGCGACCGCGTCGGCGGCACCCATGTCGAGCGCGAACGCGAGGTAGGGCACGCCGAAGGCGTACATGAGCACGTTGCCGACGACCATGAGCCCCACGGTCTTCGGGATCGTGCGGTCCCCGCCGCGCTTGGCGAGGAAGCCGACCGCCACGGAGGCGGCCAGGAAGCCGATGATGTAGCCGAAGGTCGGCATCGCGAAGCCGGAGGTCCCCTCGGTGAACCACGGGACGCCCGCCGCGCCGGCGGCGAGGTAGAGCGCGAGGGTCAGGCCCGCCCGGAGCGGCCCGTAGGCGGCGCCGAGGAGCAGCACGGTGAACGTGGTGAGCACGAACGGGACCGGGCTGATCTGCGGGATGGTGATCGCGACCTGCGCGGAGGCGCCGACGGCGGCGGCACCGCCGAGCACGAGCACGGCGTCGCGCGCGTAGGCGGCGGCCTTCGTGCGAGCGGGCAGGAGATCAGCGAGAACGCTTGGCGCGGCAATCGCGGCAGCTGGGGCGGCCATGTGCGGATTCCTCCAACATCGTATGTAGGTTCTATATAACGAGAGGCTGCCACGAAGCGTAACGCACGGTTGTTACGACGCCGTGAAGCCCCCGGCGGGCAGCCGGCGGTCCGACCCCCTTGGCGCGCTCGACCGGGCCGCCCGCCGAACACGGACGCGGCCCGACCGCCCCTTCCGGGGCTGCCGGGCCGCATCACGTTCGCCTACTTGCGCTTCTCGATGGCCTCGAGCGCTTGCGGGAGCACCTGGAACAGGTCGCCCACGACGCCGAAGTCGGCCATGCCGAAGATCGGCGCGTCCGCGTCCTTGTTGACCGCGACGATGACCCGCGAGGTCTGCATGCCGGCGCGGTGCTGGATCGCGCCCGAGATGCCGGCCGCGACGTACAGCTGCGGGCTCACCGTCGTACCGGTCTGGCCCACCTGGAACTTGTGCGGGTAGTACCCCGCGTCGGTCGCGGCGCGCGACGCGCCCACCGCGCCGCCCAGCGCGTCGGCCACGCGCTCGATGAGCGCGAAGTCCTCCGCCGAGCCCACACCCCGGCCACCGGAGACCACGACACGGGCCTCGGCCAGGTTCGGCCGGTCCCCCGCGGGCTCGTCGACCCGCTCGGTGACCCGCACGCGCTGGTCCGCTTCGGCCACCGTCGCGGCGACGGCCTCGACGGCGGGAGCGCCCGGGGCGGGGGCGGGCTCGGTCGCGCCGGCCTTCACCGTCGCGAGCGTGAACCCCTTGGTGGCCTTGGACTTCACGACCGTGGCGCCCGCGAAGGCGTCCTGCGTCGCGGTCCCGTCGGCCTCCAGGCCCGAGACGTCGGTCAGCAGGCCGTTCTCCAGCGCCACCGCCACGCGGGCCGCGAGGGCCTTGCCCTCGTCGGTGCTCGGCAGCAGGAAGAAGCCCGGCGCGGCGGAGCGCGCCAGGTCGATGAGGACGGTCGCCTTCGGGTCCACGAAGTAGTCGTCGATGCCGGCGGCGTCGACGCGGTAGACCTTCGCCGCGCCGTATTCGCCCGCCAGCGCCGCCGCGGCGTCGTCGAAGGCGATGGCCGAGACGTCGCCGAGGGTGCGTCCCAGCGTGAGGACCTCGGCGGCGTGCTTGCCCGAGTTCGGTACGTACACAAGGATGTCAGTCATCATCGGCTCCTAGATGAACTTCTCGGCGGCGAGGAACTCGGCGAGCGCGTCGCCGCCCTGGCCGTCGTCGGCGACGATCTGGCCCGCGGTGCGGGCGGGGCGCTCGGCGGCGCTCAGCACCTCGTTGCGCGCGTCGGCGGGCCCGGCCTCGGTGACGCCGAGGTCGGCGAGGGCGAGGGTCTCGACGGGCTTGCGCTTGGCGGCCATGATGCCCTTGAGCGACGGGTAGCGCGGCGTGTTGATGGTGTCCCAGACGGAGACGATCGCCGGGAGGTTCGCGCTGAGCACGTCGTAGCCGTTGGCGCGCTGGTGCTCGACGGTGACGGTGGTGCCGTCGGTGTCGATCTTGCGGGCGCCGGTGAGCGCGGGGGCGCCGGTGCGGGCGGCGAGGAGCTGGGGCATGACGCCCATGTTCGAGTCCGTGGACTCGGCTCCGGCGATCACGAGGTCCCATTCGAGGCGGCCGAGGGCCGCGGCGAGGATCGCGGAGGTGGTGAGCGCGTCGGAGCCGCCGACGGCGTCGTCCTCGATGTGCAGGGCCTTGTCGGCGCCCATCGCGAGGACCTTGCGCACGGTCTCCGTGGCCTGGCCGGGCCCGAGGGTGAGGACGGTGACCTCGCCGCCGTGGGCCTCTTTGAGCTGGAGGGCGGCTTCGACGGCGTACTCGTCGAGCTCTCCCATGACGTTGTTGGCGCCGTTGCGGTCGACCCGCAGCTGGGCGTCCAGCTGTCTCGCGAGTCCCGAGTCCGGGACCTGCTTGACCAGAACCACGATGTTCATCGACAACCTCCGAGGTCGTACTAGAGGACGCTTAATGGCCTTAGTTTTCGTTCAGGCGTCTCGGCCTGAACTATATCTTACGAAGTTACTTACGGGTAACCACCCGAGGCGTTGTTGTCCCCGGCGCGGCGGACAGGCATGATTGGACCATGATCCGCGCGTTCGTGTTCCTGGTCCTCGCTCACCTGGCGCTGGTCATCGCAGCGGTCGCGGACTGCCTCGGCGGTGAACACGCCCCCAGGAAGCTCACGCGCGCCTGGTGGGTGCTCATCATCCTGCTCGTTCCGATCGTCGGCGGCATCCTGTGGTTCACGGTCGGGCGGGCCAGGCCCCCGCGCCCGCAGCCCGGTTCGCCGCGCGGCAATGCCGGTCCGCGGCACCCGAAGGGCCCGGTGGCACCGGACGACGACCCCGACTTCCTGCGGGACATCGACCGCCGCCTGCGCGACGAGAACAAGGAAGACTGAACCGCCGCGTCCTCAGGCCGACTTCTCGCGGCGCGGGCGGATCGCCCGGCGCGGGGTGGCCTTGGTCCGCGGGACCAGCGTGGGGTTCACGTTGCGGCGCACCACGTCGGCGGTGATCTCCACCTTCGCCACCTCGTCGGCGCGCGAGGGGATCTCGAACATGACGGGCTGGAGCACTTCCTCCATGATGGCCCGCAGGCCGCGCGCGCCGGTGCCGCGCAGCATCGCGGACTCCACGATCGGCTCCAGTGCGTCCTCGGCGAACTCGAGCTCGACGCCGTCGAGTTCGAGCAGGCGCTGGTACTGCTTGACCAGCGCGTTCCTCGGCTCGGTGAGGATGCGCAGCAGCGCCTCCTTGTCGAGGTGGTCCACAGTGGTCAGGATGGGGAGGCGCCCGACCATCTCGGGGATGAGCCCGTACTTGAGCAGGTCCTCGGGCATGACCTGGGAGACGATCGCGTCCTCGGCGGATTCCTCGCCGTCGTGCAGGTGGACGGCGAAGCCCACGGTGCGCTTGCCGACGCGGGCCTTGATGATCTCCTCGATCCCGGCGAACGCGCCGCCGCAGATGAAGAGGATGTTCGTGGTGTCGATCTGGATGTGCTCCTGCTGCGGGTGCTTGCGCCCGCCCTGCGGCGGCACGGCCGCGTGGGTGCCTTCCAGGATCTTCAGGAGCGCCTGCTGCACGCCCTCGCCGGAGACGTCACGGGTGATCGACGGGTTGTCGGACTTGCGCCCGGCCTTGTCGATCTCGTCGATGTAGATGATGCCGGTCTCGGCGCGCTTGATGTCGAAGTCGGCGGCCTGGATGAGCTTGAGGAGGATGTTCTCCACGTCGTCGCCCACGTAGCCGGCCTCGGTGAGGGCCGTGGCGTCCGCGATCGCGAAGGGGACGTCGAGCATCCGTGCGAGGGTCTGCGCGAGGTGGGTCTTGCCCGAGCCGGTGGGGCCCACCATGAGGATGTTCGACTTCTGGAGCTCCACGTGGTCGCCGCCGCGGATCGAGCCGAGCTCGTCGAGCTGCACGCGCTTGTAGTGGTTGTAGACCGCGACCGCGAGCGAGCGCTTCGCCGCGTCCTGGCCGATGACCCACTGGTCGAGGAACTCGACGATCTCCTTGGGCTTGGGCAGGTCCTCCCAGGCGACGTCCGCCTCCTCGGCGAACTCCTCTTCGATGATCTCGTTGCACAGGTCGATGCACTCGTCGCAGATGTACACGTTGGCGGGTCCGGCGATGAGCTTGCGGACCTGCCGTTGCGACTTCGAGCAGAACGAGCACTTCAAGATCTCGCTGTCACCCAGGCGAGGTGCCATCGCGGTAACTCCCTCCCTCGGCGAGCCCGTGGGCTCGGGCCGAGCGTGCTTTCTTGCTCCATCGTTGAAAGGTCAACCGGTGACACCGATCCGGCTCCGTTGATTCAGGACGAACCGGTGTCTCGATCCAGTATTTCGCATTTGCCGCCACCGCGCCACCCTTGCGGGCCCCGGGCCCGCCACCCTCGCGGACCCTCGGCCACGGTATCGCGGCCGGGCGACATCGGGGGCGGATCGATCGGAGGTGAGCTTCCGTCGGATGGCGGCGCGGAGGCGACGGGCCGGGCGTGCCGCGGGCCGGACGCCCGGCCCGTCGCTCCTGCGCCGGCTTACGCCGCGACCTCGGCAGGCAGGGCGTTCTTCTTGCGGTAGGTCAGGACGTTGTCGACGATGCCGTACGCGACGGCCTCCTCGGCGGTGAAGATCTTGTCGCGCTCGATGTCGCGGCGGACCTTGTCCACGGGCTGACCGGTGTGGCGGGAGAGGATCTTCTCCAGCTGGTCGCGCATGCGCATGATCTCGCGGGCCTGGATCTCCATGTCGGAGGCCTGGCCGAAGGTGCCCTCGGTGGCCGGCTGGTGGACGATCACGCGGGAGTTCGGCAGCGCGGTGCGCTTGCCGGGGGTCCCGGCCGCGAGCAGCACGGCCGCGGCCGAGGCGGCCTGGCCCATGCACACCGTCGCGATGTCGGGGCGCACGTACTGCATCGTGTCGTAGATGGCCATGAGCGCGGTGAGCGAGCCGCCGGGCGAGTTGATGTACATGGTGATGTCCCGGTCGGGGTCGTTGCCCTCGAGGACGATCAGCTGGCTCATGATGTCGTTCGCGGAGGTGTCGTCGACCGGGGACCCGAGGAAGATGATCCGGTCCTCGAACATCTTGTTGTACGGGTTCATCTCCTTGACCCCGTACGAGGTCTTCTCCGTGAACGACGGGACGATGTATCGGGCCTGCGGACCGAAGCCACCGGCTTGGGCGTGGATGTCCATCATCTGGTTCCCCTATTCCTTACTTAGTTGGCCTCGGCGGGGACGTCGGCCACCCGCTTGACGACGTGGTCGATGAAGCCGTAGTCCTTCGCCTCGGCGGCGGTGAACCAGCGGTCGCGGTCCGAGTCGCGCTCGATCTCCTCGATCGTGCGGCCGGTGTGCTCGGCGACGCGCTCCTGGAACATCTGCTTGGTGTAGAGCATCTGCTCGGCGAGGATCGCGACGTCGGAGGCGGTGCCGCCGATGCCGCCGGAGGGCTGGTGCATCATGATGCGCGCGTGCGGGAGCGCGTAGCGCTTGCCGGCGGTGCCGGCGCACAGCAGCAGCTGGCCCATGGAGGCGGCCATGCCCATGCCGACGGTGGCGACGTCGTTCTTGATGTACTGCATGGTGTCGTAGATGGCCATGCCGTCGTAGACCGAGCCGCCGGGCGAGTTGATGTAGAGCTTGATGTCGCGCTGGTCGTCCTCGGCCTCGAGCAGGAGCAGCTGCGCGCACAGGCGGTTGGCGATCTCGGAGTTGACGTCCGACCCCAGGAACAGGATGTGCTCCTTGAGCAGCCGGTCGAAGACCATGCTGTCGAGGCCGATCGAGGAGGCGTCGCCACCGCCGCGACGAGCCACCGCGCTGACGACGTCCTTCTCCAGCTGCGAGGAGAATGGAATCGAACGGTCCATGTCTTGCACCTTCATTCTGTCTCGGCGATATGCACTCGGCGTTGCGGTTACCAATCCAGACCTTAGCCCGTCGGGGCGACGATCGGACGCGCCTGGGCGCCGTGTTCGCTGCGAGCGGAGCGCGGGCCTCGGCGGAGCTCGCGAGCCGTAAACGAGCATCGCGCACCACCGCCCGTCCCGGAGCGCTGGCCGCCCGCGGCGCCCGTACGGGATGTCCGCCCCCAAGCGGCAGGAAACGCCGCCGGGGCCCGCCGGCGGGCGGCTCCAGCGCCCTCGGGCGCGGATGCGAGGAGCGGGAACGGGGCCGTCGCGGCAGGGCTAGGCTCAAGGAAAAGTTGCAGTTCAATACCACCTAACGCGCGCTACTGTCGCGCGTTAGGAGATATCTGCTATGGTCGGGCAAGCGCATACCCGGGTGACTTGGCACACGTGGAGGCGCACCGGCGAACGCAGGCCCCGCCCGCGCTCGCTCCGAACCCCGACGGGTCCCTCACAGGCCCGCATCCTGAAGAGAGAGCTCAATGAAGAGAAGACTCATCCTCACCGCCGGCACCGCCGGTGCGGCGGCCCTGCCCCTCAGCGCCTGCGGCTTCATCGGCGGCGGCGACGAGACTGATGCGAAGACCGTCAAGTTCTGGCTCTCGGGCGACGCGAACCAAGGCGGCGGCTTCCAGAAGATGGCCGACAAGTACCTCGAGGAGACCGGGGTGACGATCGACATCGACGACATCCCGTACGACGACTTCAACACCCGCCTGCGCAACGCCGCCCAGGCCGACGGCCTGCCCGACTTCGCGCGGGTCACCGCCATCGACCCGATCTGGATGGACCAGCTCGAGGACCTCAGCGGCGTCGCGAGCGAGCACGGCGTCATGGAGAACCTCCTCATCGAGAACGAGGACGGCGAGATCCCGACCTTCCTCACCGACCTCACCGCCGTGGGCCTGTACGTCAACAAGTCCCTGTTCGACGAAGCCGGGGTGTCCTACCCGACGACCGCGGACCAGGTCTGGACCTGGGACGAGTTCGTCTCGGCCGTCAAGGAGGTCAAGGCCGCGACCGGGGCGCGCTACGGGCTCGTCATGGACCCGTCCTCGCACCGCCTGCGCTCCATGATGTACCAGTTCGGCAGCGACGACTTCGAGCTCGGCGAGGACTGCACGTACTCGACCGACGAGGCCGCCACCTCCGCCGCGCTGCAGTTCTTCGCCGACATCAACGACGACGACGTGATGCCCCGCTCGGTGTGGGTCTCCGGCGACGACGCGAACGCGCTCTTCAAGAGCGGCCAGGTCGCGGCCTACTACTCCGGCTCGTGGCAGGTGGCCGACTTCCAGGCCAACATCACCGACTTCGAGTGGGCCTCGGCCCTCATGCCGGCCCAGCCGCGCCGCGCCACCAACCTCGGCGGCGGCTACATCGTCGTCTACAAGGGCGAGAAGTCCAAGGCCGCGCTCGACTTCGTCAACTGGCTCTTCACGGCCGAGAACTACACCGAGATCTGCGAGATCTCCGGCTTCCTGCCGGTCATCCAGGGCCTCGACATCGACTACGGCGCCGCGCAGGCGAGCTTCGACCTCTACAACGAGGAGATCGCCGCCTCCGACCCCATCTCCAGCAAGCAGAGCAACGACCAGCTGGAGATGGTGTACACCGGCCGGAGCACCGGCGGCGACGCCGACCCGCTCAAGGACGAGGCCGTCAAGCTCGCCAACGGCGACCAGGACGTGCCCACCACGATCGCGAACATCATCGCCGGTCTCAACGAGAACATCACCTGCGAGTAACCCTTGACGGCCACCGCCACCCGATCCGAAGCCCCCGCCGGGCCGCGCAAGCGGCCCGGCCGGGGCCGCCGCGCCCAGTACCGGCTCGCGCCGCTCGCGCTCGCCGGCGTCAGCATCGTCCTGTTCCTCGTGTTCTTCGTCTGGCCCGGCGGACTGGGCCTGATCTACTCGTTCACCGACTACTCCGGTATCGGCACGCCCGAGTTCATCGGCACGGACAACTACGAGCAGCTCTTCAGCGACCCGACCTTCTACGACTCGCTCACCCGCACCCTGCTGTTCGCGGTCATCAGCGTCCCGCTCATGTACGTCATGTCGCTCTCGATCGCCGCGCTCGTGGTCTCCAACTACGCCAAGGGCTCCTCGTTCGCGAAGGTCGTGTTCTTCTTCCCGTGGCTCATCTCCCCCATCGTCGCGGGCGTGGTGTGGCGCTGGATGTTCGGCGAGAGCTTCGGGTTCGTCAACTACGTGATCTCCCGGCTCGGCGCCGACCCGCTCGCCTGGCAGACCGACCCCGACCTCGCGCTCATGGTCGTCGTCATCGCCGCGACCTGGGGCGGCACCGCTTTCAACATGCTGATCTTCATCGCGGCGCTCAAGAACGTGCCGCGCGCCTACTACGAGGCCGCGGAGATCGACGGCGCGAACGCCTGGCAGCGCTTCCGCCACATCACGCTGCCGTCCATCGCGCCCACCTCGTTCCTGGTGATCCTCCTGTCCTCGCTCGGGGCCATGAAGGAGTTCGCGATGGTCCAGGCGCTCAACGGCGGCGGTCCCGGCACCTCCAACGTCATGATCATCCAGTACATCTACGAGACCGGCTTCAAGCGCGCCGACATCGGCTACGCCAGCGCCGTCTCCATGATCCTGCTGCTCATCCTGCTCACCATCGCCCTGGTGCAGATGGCCGTCAACCGGAGGCGCTCCGCATGAGCACCACGACCGCACCGCACAAGCCCGTCCGCAAGGCGCGGAAGGCGAAGGAGCTCGGGACCGTCGTCCCCGTGACCACGTTCATGTGGCTGCTGGCGGCGCTGTACGCGTTCCCGCTCGTCTGGTTCCTGCTGAGCGCCTTCAAGCCCGGCTCGGAGCTGTTCCAGTACCCGCTCACGATCCTCCCGGAGAACCCCACGGTCGCGGGGTTCGAGAAGGCCTGGGACCGGTTCGACTTCATGCTGTACTTCTCGAACACGCTCGCCGTGGCGCTCACGACCACCGTGCTGACGGTGTTCGCCAGCGCGATGTGCGGGTACGCGCTCGCGAAGTACCAGGACCGGGTCTGGATCCGGATCTTCTTCGTCTGCCTGCTGGCGACGACGATGCTGCCGACCGAGGTGATCCTCTCGCCCACGTTCCTGGTGATCCGGGACCTCGGCATGTACGACTCGATGGCGGGCCTGGTGGTGCCGTCGATCCTCACGGCCACGGGCGTGTTCATGTTCCGGCAGTTCTTCGTGTCCATTCCGGACGACATCATCGAGGCGGCCCGCATCGACGGGGCGCGCGAGACGGGGATCTTCTTCCGGATCATGCTGCCGATGTCGCGGCCGATCATCATGACGCTGGCGATCTTCTCGTTCCAGTGGCGCTGGAACGACTACATCTGGCCGCTGATCGTGGTGGGCGACGAGCGGAAGTTCACGCTCCAGATCGCGCTGCGGTCCATTGTGGGGGCCGAGAACATCGACTGGCCGCTGCTGCTGGCGGCCTCGGTGATGTCGATCCTGCCGCTGGTGCTCATCTTCATCGTGTTCCAGAAGTACGTCATGAACGAGGACATCAATGCCGGGCTCAAGGACTGACACCGCATTTCTGGCCGCCGTCGCCGCGGCGGCCGACGAGCGGGCCCGGGGCCTGCTCGCGGGGGTCGACGGGCTCCTGGCGGGCGCCCCGCATCATCGCGAGGTGATGTCCGCAGCGAAGGCGCTGGTCGCGTGCGCGGTGCATCCGGGCTCGGCGCTCTTCGCCTCGGCGGAGGCGGCCGGGGCCGCGGCGCGGCTGGTCGACTTCCTGGCCGGGATGCAGGGCGCGAACGGGTTGTTCGACGGCGAGAACCTCGCTTCACCGCCCGACACGGCGTTCACGATCAACGATCTGTGCGACGCCTACGGGCTGCTGCAGGGCGACTCGGTACCGGAGTCGCTGCGGCCCTTGGCCGGGGCGCTGGAGCTGATCGCCGCCGCCGCGGCCGGGCCGCTGCGCCTGGGCGGGGTCCACACGCCGAACCACCGGTGGGAGCTGAGCGCGGCGCTGGCGCGGCTCAACGCGCACTGGCCCGATGCGCGCCTGGTCGCGCGGGTCGACCAGTGGCTGGCCGAGGGCGTCGACATCGCGCCTGACGGCATGTACTCGGAGCGGAGCCCGAACTACTCGCTGTACGTCTCGAACCCGTCGTTGACGGCGATCGGCGTGCTGCTGGACCGGCCGGAGCTGCTGGACGCGGTGTGCCGGAACCTCGAGGCGGTCGCCGCGACGGCGCTGCCCGACGGCACGGTGGAGACCGTGCACTCGCGGCGACAGGACCAGCGGGGCCCGATCGCGTTGGCGCCGTTCCTGATGCAGTTCCGGCGGTACGCGATCGCGCGGGGCCGCGGGGACTTCGCCGCGGTGGCGGCCGACATCTTTGCGCAGGGCCTTGACGGGCGGGGCCTGGAGGGGCCGCTCCCCTACTTGGCGGACGCGCTGGCGGAGGTCCTGCTGGAGCCGGCGCTGGCCGGGGTCTTGCCCGAACCCGAAGCGCCGCAGGCGGTGAGCACCGTGTTTCCGTCTGCGGGGCTGGCGGTGGCGCGGGACGGGGCGTTCGCGGTGACCGTGTTCGGCGGCTCGGACTACGCCGAGCACGGCTGGATCCGCTCGGGACTGTCGTCCAACCCGACGTTCCTGCGGGTGTACTCCGGCGGGGCCGTGCTGGACTCGGTGCGGCTCTCGCGGGACTTCTTCGGCATGGGGCCGTTCAGGGCCGGTGAGTTCGCGCTCGAGGGCGGCGAGTTCGTCCTGCGGGAGCGGGTGGCGGCGGCGTACTACCAGCCGCTGCCTGCGGAGCACCGGCGCGCGGACGGGGATTACGCGCTCATGGACGACGGCCGGTTCTCGGCCTCGATGGACTTCGCGCACCGGCCCCGCGACGCGTTCGCGCTGTCGACCGAGGCGCGGGTGCGCGTCGGCGAGGGCGAGGTGCGCCTGGGCGTCGAGGCGGACCCGGGCGGGGTGCGGCAGGTGCTCGAACTGGCCTTCCGGGAGGGCGGCGAGCTGGAGGGCGTGCGGCCCTTGGCGAACGGGGGCTTCGAGCCGGTCGGCGGTGCGTTCGCGTACCGGCGGGGCGGGGGCCTGATCGCGGTGCATGTGGACGAAACCGGTCCGGCGGGGCTCGGATACCACCCCGGCGAGGACTACACGCACCTGTCGGGAACGGATGCGGCCGAGGGGCTGCGGGTGTACGTGCCGCTGCCGCGCACGGGCCGGTCCACGTTGGTCCTGCGAACCCGGTAAGCGCTGACCACGGCACTTAACCGTGGGGCTACGGGAATGGAAACATTGGCCATATGCAGACGTAATGATTTGTCAATAGTCTAGTCTGTGAAAGTTGTCACACAACCAACTAGATGGTTGCCACGGGGCGGTTACTCCTATAGGTTGAATCCGAACACGCTTCGTGATCACCCAATCCCTTTGCGGAGCAACGGTTCTTCTTGACACCCTCTATCTAAAGAGGTCAATGCCATGTTGACTGACCACTCCACGCTCCTCCTCGTGGGCAATCGATTCTCCGGATTCAGCGCCGCTCACCCGGAAGTCCTCACCGTCAGTGAGTTCATCCGCCACCTCCGCAATGACGCGGGCACCGCTGCATTCGAGCATCTCACCCTCCAACCCGGACAAGGCATCGGACAGTCCCAATGGGACCTGCTGCGGATCGAGATCGCCGAACGCGGCCTCGACCACCGCATCCACCTCATGCCGGCCATCCCGGCCCCGGCCGCGCGACACGAGACCCACAAGCACGTCGAGGCCAACCGCCTCATCAGCCGCCCCCGGCAGACCGGCCCCGGCCGGTACCGCGCGGACCTGCGGGTGCACAACGACAACGAGCTGCTCATCGACCACCAGACCGGCCAGCACGTGCAGGGCATGGTCGCGGTCGAGGCGGCGCGCCAGATGTTCCTCACGGTCACCGAGCGCTTCCTGCTCCCGGACGACCGCAAGCGCTACTTCGTCATCAACTCGATGGGCACCGAGTTCGAGAACTTCCTGTTCCCGCTGGCCGCCGAGATCGACTACCTGATCCTCGAGTCGGACACCGCGAACGCCGACCGGCTCTCGTACACGGTGGAGATCGCCATCGAGCAGGCCGGGCGCCGCTGCACCCGCACCTCGGTGCGGTTCACCGCCTTCGAGAACCGGCTCATCGAGTCCAAAGAGCAGCGCCGGGCCGAGCAGGCCGTCGCCGCGGTCGTGTCGCAGCGCGAAGGGGCCCTCGCCGATGCAGCGGCCCACTGAGCGCACCGTCCCGTTCGACGCCGCGTTCTTCGACGTCGACGAGACGCTCCTGGCGCACAAGAGCATGTTCCGCTTTCTGCGGTTCTACTTGCAGCGCAAGGGTGAGCCGGAACTCCTGTACGAGCGGCTCGCCGCCGAACTGAGCGCGCTCGCCGCCGCGGGCGTGCCCCGCGAGGAGGTCAACCGCGCGTACTACCGGCTCTACGCCGGGGAGTCCGCCGAGTACCTCGCCGCGGTGGGCCGGGCCTGGTTCGACGACGAGCTCGCCGACCCCGGGTTCCTGCTCGAGGCGCCCGTCGCCGAGCACGCCGCCCTGCGCGAGCGGGACGTCCCCACCCACCTCGTCTCCGGATCGTTCTTCGCCTGCCTGGAGCCCGCCGCCGCGCTCCTGGGGGCGTCCGAGACCCACGGCGCGCCGGTGAAGATCCGCAGAGGACAGCTCACCGGCGAGATCGACTACCCGGTCATCGGCGAAGGCAAGGCCGAGACCGTCCGAGCGGTGGCCCGCCTGCGCGGCTACCGGCTCGACCACTGCATCGCGTACGGCGACCACGCCACCGACCTGCCGATGCTCGAGACCACCGGCACCGCCGTCGTCGTCGGTGACGACCCGGTGCTCCGCCGCCGCGCCGAAACGGCCGCCTGGCGCACCCTGCCGCAGACCCCGCGCACCGCCGCGCGACTCCCCGCCTGAGCGGACGCGTTCCCGCCGTCCCGCCGAATCCGGTCCCCCGCACCGAATCCGAAACACCTCTGGAGGCACCGCCATGTCCGCGACCTATCTGCTGACCACCGAACTGCCCGTGCAGGCCGACCTCGCCGACGAGGCCGCCAAGGCCTGGAGCGAACTGCTGGCCGCCGCGGCCGACAAGGACCGCGTCCTCTACCGCTGCTTGGAAGCCGACACCCTGCTCGAACTGCGCGCCCTCACCGGGCTCGACGAGATCGCCGCGGCCGACGCGGACTTCGAGACCCAGTGGCACACGGTCGGCCCGTACGCCGCCGGCGACTTCCGCCGCCAGGCGCTGCGCTTCGTCGAGGCCCCCAAGGAGCCCGGCACCGCGCTCCCGGTGACCCCGTACGTGCAGCTGCGCTACGTCGAGGTCAAGCCCCCGGCGTACGAGGCGTACCGGGCCTGGCGCGAGGCCACCATCTTCGACGTCGTGCGCGGCGCCGAGGAAGTGGAGTCCTTCAGCGCCTACCACACCGTGGTCAGCACCCAGCCCGGCGTGCTCTTCGTCAGCGGCTTCTCCTGCGCCCCCGAGCAGTACCAGCGCCCGTTCACCTCGGACCGGTACCGCGAGATCGTGCAGCAGGCCGGCGACCGGTACATCACCGGCGGGCCCGGCGGGCTCTACACCCGCTGCTACGAGCGCGTCGAAGCCTGAGCGAGGGACGAGCACCCGTGAACGCCTACGTCCTGGACCTCAGCGTCACCACCCAGGGACCCGCCTACCCGCCCAGCGAGATCATGGACAAGGACGGGAACTTCGTCACCATCGGCCGGATCAACCGCGCCGGTGACGACGGGAACGTCAGCGCCGCATGGGGTTCGGCGCTCGTCGCGCAGGACAGCCCGCTGCCGCCGTTCGGCGCCCACGCGCCGTACCGCATCCTGCGCGAGCTCACCGCCGCCGACGACGACATGGAGCTGTACACCCTGCCGCTCCCGCTGCCGTGCAACAACTACCCGATGCTGTTCGCCCCCGAGCAGCGCCCCGACGCGCACGAGGTGGTGCGACCGAGCCACCCGCTGCACGAGGTCCCGATCCCGGACCTGCGCGAGGCCGACGGGCCCCGCCGCAGGGACCCGATCACCCTCGGGCAGTGGCGGCGGGCGCGCGGCCAGGTCGAGGTCACGGTGACCGACGGCGGCACGGCCGCCGAGTTCGAGTTCTGGTTCACCGGCCTCATCCCCGACAGCGTCTACACCGTCATGTCCCTGCGGCAGAGGGACCTCGACCCGGCCGGGCCGACCAGGCCCGGACCGCTCGGGGTGCCGAACGCCTTCTACGCCGACCGGGGCGGCGCGGGCCACTACACGGCCCGCCTGCCCGACCCGTTCCCCGATCCCGACCGGCCCGGCGCCAACCGCGTCATCAACGTCGTGGTCCTGTGGATGAGCTACCAGCAGAACTACGGCGGCGCGATCGGCCACTTCGGACTGGGCGGCGACATCCACGCCCAGCTCAAGCTGACCGGACCGTCCTTTCAAGAGCTGATCACGCGCTCATAGCGCCGCGCTCACAGCCGAGCGAGGCGAGCGATCCCCGGGACCCCGGGGCCGCGACGATGCGGCACCGGGGCGCACACCCTCCCACCACCGATCGCCGACCCGATTCGAGGTGACCGATCATGGCCATGCCCTTGTCGATTTCTCCTACCCACATGCCTGACTCCCCCAGCGCCCCAAGGCGTCCCGTGGGCGTCCTGGGCACCGGCTCCTACCTGCCCTCCCGCGTCGTCGGCAACGACGAGGTCGCGGCGAAGGCGGGCGTGGACGCCGAATGGATCCTCCGCAAGACCGGTATCGGCTCCCGCCGCTACGCCGCGGCCGACGAGGCCACCTCCGACCTCGCCGCCCGCGCCGGGCAGGCGGCGCTCGAGGACGCCGGCGTCGACCCGGCCACGCTCGACTGCATCATCGTCGCCACGTCCACACCGGACCACCCGCAGCCGGCGACGGCCGCGATCGTCCAGCACCGGATCGGGGCCGACGGCGTCCCGGCGTTCGACGTGAACGCCGTCTGCACCGGGTTCCTGTTCGCGCTCGCCGCGGCCTGGCGGCTCGTCGCCGACGGCGGCCGCGCGCTCGTCATCGGCGCCGACATCTACTCGCGCATCATCAACCCCGCCGACCGGCGCACCGCGGTGCTCTTCGGCGACGGCGCGGGCGCGGTCGTCCTCGGGCCGGTCCCCGACGGGCGCGGCATCACCGCGGCGGCCCTGCGCACCCACGGGGCCCACCACGAGATGATCAACGTGCCGGTCGGCGGCAGCCGCTACCCGGCGCGGCTGCGGGACGCCGACGACGACGCGCACTACTTCGCCATGGACGGCAGGGCCGTGCGCGCCTTCGTCACCGAGCAGCTCCCGCTCTCGGTGAAGGAGGCCGTGGAAGAGGCCCGGACGACCGCCGACGACATCCGGCACTTCGTGCCCCACCAGGCGAACGGCCAGATGCTCGACGAGATCCAGCCGAGCCTCGGCCTGGTGAACGCCGCCAGCCACCGCACCGTGGCCGAGTACGGCAACACCGGGTCCGCCTCGGTGCCGGTGACGCTCGACCACGCCAACCGGTCGGGCGCTCTGGAGGACGGCGACCAGGTGCTGCTCTCGGGCTTCGGCGGCGGCATGTCGATCGGCAGCGCCGTGCTGCGATGGAGCCGCGGATGAACCCGTGCCCGGCCGGCGTTCCAGTCGGCCGGGCCCAGGGCCGTTCCCGCGGAACCGGGCCGTTCGGGCCCTCGGGAAGGGACCTAGCCGTTGAGCAGTCGCGCGGCCCCGGGCGGGAAGTCGTCCGGGGCGCTCGCGACCGCTTCGATGCTCGCGCGACCGAACGCGTTCAGGGAGGCCCGCAGCGCCTCGATCGTGGTGACCTCCGGGCGCAACTCGATGAACAGCAGGTTCCGCTGCTGGGGCATCACGAACGGCCAGGAGGAGATCCCGATCAGGGTGATCAGCAGCGCGGCCACCGCGGGCGCGTTGTCGATCCCCAGCGCGCGCTGGAGCGCGGCGATCTTGTCCTCGTAGAAGGCCTGCCGCTCCTCGCGCCACGGCAGCGGCGAGTCGCCGAACGTCAGCCCTTCCCAGGCGATGAGCCGCACCATGCTGGGGTCGCGGAGGTGGAAGTCGAAGACGGCGCCCACGTAGTCGTCGAGCCCGGCGCGGTCGGTCGGCAGCGGCACCGCCTCCCCCAGCCGCCGGTGGGCCTCGCGCAGCACCTCGGCGAACAGGTTCTCCTTGCTCTGGAAGTACGCGTAGATGCGCTGCTTGTTGCAGCCCGCGAGAGCGGCGATGCGGTCCACGCGGGCGCCGGCCGGGCCGTGCTCGGTGAACTCTTCGTAGGCGGCTTGCAATATGGCGTCCCGAGTCCGGTTCGATGCCGGCCGGGCGATGGATTGAGCGGGCATCGCCGCATTGTATCGCGCCAACTAACCGGTTGGGCAGCCTCGGCCGCCCGAATCCCCGTCTGATAGAACAACCCGGACGGCCCGCAGCGGCCGCCCGGTCCGCGAGGGCCGCATCCTCCGCAGTGGAGGGTCCGGCCCTGAGACCCGAACGGAGCACCATGTCCGCACAGCAGCACGCCGAGACCACCGCCCAGGACACCGCCCTCGACATCGCTCTCGTCAGCGGCGCCACCGGCGGCATGGGCGGGGCCATCGCGGCCCGCCTCGCCGCCGACGGCGCCCTCGTCGTCATGCTCGGCCGCGACGCCGACCGCCTGGACGCCGCCCGCGAGCGCCTCGCCGACGCGCTCGCGCCCGAAGCGGCCGAACGCCTCCACAGCCTGGTGCTCGACATCAACGACACCGCCTCGGTCGAAGCGGGCGTCGCCTCCGTCGTCGCCGAGCACGGGCGCGTGGACATCCTCGTCAACGCCGCCGGCGACGGCCCCGTCGCCCCGCTCGACCAGGCCGGCGACGACATGTGGGCGGCCACCCTGGGCGGCAAGCTCCTCGGCGCCATGCGCCTCACCCGCGCCGTCGCCGCCCCGATGACCGAGCGCGGCAGCGGCCGCATCGTCTTCGTCAACGGCGTCTTCCGCTCCGAGCCCGACCCGATGTTCGTCGTCAACTCCGTCGCCAACGCCGGACTCGGCGGCCTCGCCAAGGCCATCTCCAAAGACCTGGGCCGCAAGGGCATCCGCGTCAACACCGTCGACCCGGGCGCGACCGACACGCCGCTGTGGTCGGACATCGTGGCCGACCTCGGCGCGAAGCTCGGCGTCGACCCCTCGGACCTCAACAAGCAGATCCAGGGCGGCGTCCCGCTCGGCCGCCTCGTCGACCCCGAGGAGATCGCCGCCGCCGTGGCCTTCCTCGTCTCGCCAGGGGCCGCGATGGTCAACGGCGCCTTCATCACCGTCGACGGCGGCGCGCGGGCCTCGGTGTAGCGCCATGACCGCCGCCGTCAGTGCCCTCCCCGCCGCGGACGACACGGACCTCCTCGTCGTCCCCTGGCCGGCCGCGATCACCGCGGCCGCCGTCACCTGCGTCGCGGTCGCCTCCGTGTACCTGACGCAGCCGATCTTCCCCGAGATCGCGGCCCACTTCGGCGTCGCGGACGAGCAGGCCCGCTACGCCTTCACCGGCGCGAGCCTGGCCTACGCCCTGTCGTTCTTCCTCTTCGGTCCGCTGACCGACCGGGTCCCCCTGCGGCTCATGGGCGCCGCCGGCGCCGTCGTCATGGCGGCGCTCCTGGCGGCGGCCGCGTTCAGCCCCGGGTTCGGCGTGTTCGTGGCCGTGCTCGCGCTGGCCGGGATCGCCGCCGCCGCGGTGCCCTCGGCGATGATCGCGCTCATGCCCCGCCTGGCCCCGCCGGGCATGAAGGGGATGCTGTTCGGCCTCGTCATCGGTGCCTCGGTCGCGGGCATCACACTGGGCCGCTCGGTCACGGGCGTCGTCACCGAGTGGACCGACTGGCGCACCGCGGTGGTGAGCGTCGCCGTGCTCAACCTCCTCGGTGCCGCCGCGATGCTGACGCTGCCGCGCCTGGCCTCGTCCGGCGACACCGGCAAGCCGCTGCGGTCGGCGTACGCGGCAGTGCTCGGCCTGTTCCGGATCCCGGCCACCGTGCGCCTGCTCGCGCTGGGCGTGTGCCTGTTCTTCGGGTACCTCGGGGTCGCGACGTTCCTGACGTACCGGCTGCAGGCCGCGCCCTTCGAGTACGACGTGGCCGCGATCGGTCTGCTCAACCTCGCCGGACTCGTCGGCGTGGTGGGGGCCCCGGCCGCAGGCCGGCTCGTGCCCCGGATCGGTGCGCCCGCAGTGGTGTTCACCGGCCTCGGCACCGTGCTCGCGGGCATCGCGCTGCTCGGGTTCGCCGCGCACCCGGCCGTGATCGCGGCCGGGACGCTGCTCCTGTTCGCGGGCGTGTTCGCCTGCCAGCCCGCCGTGCTGGTCATGCTCGCCGCCGCCGCGCCGCCCGGCAGCCAAGGCGGCGCCTCGTCCCTGTACATGCTCGTCTGCCTGCTGGCCGGCTCCGCCGCCAGCGCCGCCCTCGGTCCGGTGTGGACCGGCGGCGGGTGGACGGGCGTGGTGCTCACCGGGATCGCCGCGGTCCTGGCCGCGGCGGTCCTCGCCTCGGCCGCGCGGTCGCGGCGTCCCGTTCCGGAACCGAGTCAAGGAGGAAACTGATGCCGTTCATCACCGTCACGACCTGGCCGAACCAGACCGACGAGCAGTGCCAGAAGCTCATCGAGGAGCTCACCGCGACCACGCACGCGGTCACGGGCGCGCCGCTGGACAAGATCACCGTGGTCGTCCACGAAGTCCCGCAGGCCCGTTGGGGCGAGGCGGGGATCATGGCCACGAACCCGGAGTTCCCCGAGCTCAGCCGCCGTCGCTGAACCAACCGAAAGGACTGTCTTTTATGGACGAGCAAGCCGAACTCGGTCGCTACGACCGGGGCCTGGAGATCCTGCGGCGCCTGGCGGGTGAGGACGAGCCGGCGGTGACGCGCGACTTCTCCGACGTGGCGCCGGATCTGGGGCGCCTCACGGTGGAGTTCCCTTACGGGGACGTGTACCACCGCTCCGAGCTGGACCTGCGCGAGCGCCAGCTGGCGACGATCGGCGGCCTGGCCGCGCTCGGCTACGCGCTGCCGCAGCTGCGGTTCCACATCGCGGGGGCGCTGAACATCGGCTGCAGCAGGCGCGAGATCGTCGAGGCGATCATGCACCTGGCGTCCTACACGGGGTTCCCGGCGGTGCTCAACGCGATCACCGTGGCGAAGGAGGTCTTCGCGACGCGGGACGACGACGAGCCCGGCTACGCGGACGCGTCGCCCGAGCCCGAGGGCTCGCGGTACGAGCGCGGCTGGAAGGCGCTGTCGGAGATCGACGGGCACGCGGGCGAGGCGGTGATCGAGAACCTGAAGTCGATCGCGCCGGACCTGGGGCGGTACATCATCGAGTTCGCGTTCGGCGACCTGTACGTGCGCGGCGGGCTGGACCTGCGCTCGCGCGAGATCGTGACGATCGCGGCGTGCACCGCGCTCGGCAGTGCGCTGCCGCAGTTGAAGGTGCACATCCACGGCCTGCTCAATGTGGGCGGGACGCGGCAGGAGGTCGTCGAGACGATCCTCCAGATGGCCGTCTACGCCGGTTTCCCGGCGGCGCTCAATGCGATGAACGCCGCGAAGGAGGTCTTCGCCGACCGCGACTGACCGCACTGATGCTGAAGGCCGGTCCGCACGGGGACCGGCCTTCGGTGCGTCTCAGGCCAGGAGCAGGAGCACGGCGATGACGACCATGGCGGCGGCCGTGGCGAAGTGGACCCCGTACGCGGCGGCGCGGGGTCCCTTGGCGCGCAGCACGACCAGTGCGTCGCAGACGGGCATCACGACGGCGGCGAGCATGATCCAGCCGGCGAGCGGGGCGGTGCCTAGGGCGACGGCCGCGACGAGCATGAGCCCCGCGCCGATGTCGCGGCCGGCCTTCACGGCGAGCCAGGAGCGCAGGACCGGGTCGTCGGCGTGCGTGCCGGGGATGCCGAAGCCGGCGAGGACCTGGGGCCGGAGCAGGTTGTTGACGCCCATGGCGACGACGGCGACGCTGACGATCCAGGCGAGGACGAGGGCGGTGGTGGCGAGCATGGGGTGGTTCCTTCCGAGAGGGTTGGCAGTGAATCTAGCATTGCTAGGTTCTCGTTCAAAGATAGGCTTCTCCCGCACAGAAATCTAGCGATGCTAGAATATTGTGGTGACTGCCACCGAACGCCGCGAACGGCAACGCGCCGAACGACACCAGCTGATCATCACCACCGCCCGCGAACTCGCCGAGTCTGAAGGCTGGGAGGCGGTGACCACCAGGAAGCTCGCCGACAAGGTCGAGTACAGCCAACCCGTGCTGTACGGGCACTTCGCCAACATGGAGGCCATCCGCGACGCCGTCGCCGTCGAAGGCATCGGCGAGATGGCCGAGCAGCTCCGCGCCGCCCGCGAGGCCGCCCCCGCATCGGAGGGCGTCCGCGCGGTCTGCACCGCCTACCTGGCGTTCGCCGCCGCGCACCCGGCCGCCTACCAGGCCATGTTCACACTGCCGACCAAGGTCAAGTGGGCCAGCGACGAGACGCCCGCGCCGCTGCGGGCCGCGTTCGGCGAGATCGTCAGCGCCTTCGGCCCCTTCAACGACCGCAACGCGGCGCTGGCCGAACTCATCTGGGGTTCGCTGCACGGCATGACGGTGCTCCTGCTGAGCGGGCGGATTCCGCAGGAGGCGCAGGAGCAGCGGCTCGACCTGCTGGTCGCGCTCTTCGCGAACGCCCCCGCCTGAGCGGGGCCGCCGGACCCGGCGCGTTCGTATACTGGCGGGCATGGCATCGCGCATCAGTGAGCTGATCCTCGACTGCGAGGACCCGGAACGGCTGGCCGCCTTCTGGAGTGCGGTCCTCGACTACGTCGAGCTCGACCGCGAGGAGGACGGCAGCATCGAGATCGGCCCGGCCGGCGTCGGCTTCGGCGGCCTCCAGCCGACCCTGATCCTCAGCCCCAGCACCGATCCGAAGCCCTGGAAGCTCCCGCTCCACATCGACGTCAACGCCGTCGACCGCGACCAGGACGCCGAACTGGAGCGCCTGCTCGCCCTGGGCGCCAGGCCCGCCGACGTCGGGCAGACCGGCGACGAGAACTGGCACGTGCTCCAGGACCCTGAAGGCAACGTCTTCTGCCTCCTCCACCAGCGGCTCGACCCGGCCTGAGCGGGGCCGCGCAGTCCACGGCGGAGAGCCGCGCGCCGTCCTTCGCGCTGGAGCGGTGCGGCGCCACGTCGTTCCCGGCCTGGTGGCGGCGCCCGGACCGCCTCGTCTAGACGGCACGGCCGCTGGGGCCCGCCTGAACCGTTCCGTCGTGACAGCATGGCAGCCATGGACATCCCAGAAGAGATCGAGATCAGCCTCGTCCGCGCCGACGAGTACCAGGCCGTCGCCATGTTGCGATGGCAGTGGGAGACCGAGGGAGCGACGAAGCCGACCGGGGACCCGGAGGCCTTCGCGAAGGAGTTCGCCGACTGGGCGCAGCGGAACACCGAGACGCATCGGTGCATCGTGTTGCGCCGCAATGGGACTGTGGTCGGCATGGCCTGGCTCGCGGTCGTCGCGCGGGTGCCGACCCCCGGCAGCATGTCACGCGCGGGCGGCGACCTGCAGTCCGTGTACCTGGCGCCGGAGGTGCGCGGCCGCGGCCTCGGCGAGGGCCTCGTCGCCGAGGCCCTCGACGAAGCGCGGCGGCTGAACCTGAAGAAGGTCACCGTGCAGTCGACCACCAAGTCCAAGAACTTCTACGGCCGCAACGGCTTCATCGACGCCCCCAAGATCCTCCAGGCCAAGCTCGAGGCGAAGCTGTAGCTCGGCGGAAGTCCTCGGCGTGGGCTTCGGCCCACTGCTCGAAGGTGCGCTGCGGACGACCGAGACCTCCTCCACCGTGGGCAGCACCGGGGACTCGTCGAGCGATCCGTCCACATAGAAGTCACCGAAGGCGTGCACGTACCGCTCGGGCATGGTCGCCTCGAGCCGCGCCCGGGTCTCCTCCAGCGCCAGGACTCCTTGCGTCTCAAGCGACTCCGTGCCCTGGCGGGCCGACGCGAAAAAGGGGCCCACCGCTAAGCGGTGGGCCCCTTGGAAAACCGTGATGAGGAACTAGGCCTCGGCCTTCTCCTCTTCGGCGTCCTCGGCTTCGGCGTCAGCGTCGGCTTCGGCGGCCTTGCGGCCCGGGAAGAGGTCCTCCTCGGTGAGCTCGGTGCCGGAGGCGTCGGTGATCGAAGCCTCCTTGACGACCTCTTCGAGGGCGAGCTGCTGGCGCAGCGAGGCGGCGATCTGCTGAAGGCCGCCGTTCGTGCGCAGCTCGTCGACGAACTTCTGGAACTGGTCCTGCGGCACGCCGCGCTGCTGGGCCTGGCGCACGACCTCGGCGGTCATGAGCTCGCCGGAGACCTCGAGCTCGCGCTCGCGGGCGATCTTGCCGAGGATGATCGACTGGCGGAGGCGGGCCTCCGAGTCGGCGACCATGTCGGCCTTGAACTCGTCCTCGGACTTGCCCATGAGCTTCAGGTACTCGTCGAACTGCGCGAGCGCCTCGGCGGTCTCGCCGTCGTGGCCGCCCTTCATGTGCATGATCTCGTGCTCGACGTCCTCGGAGACGACCTTCTCCGGCAGCGGCAGCTCGATGGCCTCGACCAGCGCCTCGAGGGTCTTCTGGCGGGCCTCGTTGGCCTTGCCGGTGCGGGCCTGGGTCTCCAGGCGCTCACGGGTCGCGTCGCGCAGCTCGGCGAGGGTGTCGAACTGGCTGGCCATCTCGGCGAAGTCGTCGTCCAGCTCGGGGAGCTCGCGCTCCTTGACCTGGGTGACCTTGACCGCGACGTCGGCGGTCTCGCCCTCCTGCTCACCCGCGAGGGTGGACTGGATGGTCTTCTCGTCCCCCGCGGACATGCCGATGAGCGCCTCGTCCAGGCCGTCGAGCAGGTTGCCCGAGCCGACCTCGTGGCTCATGCCGGTGACGGAGCCGCCCTCGACCTCGGCGCCGTTCTGGGTGGCGAGCAGGTCGAGCACGACGAAGTCGCCCTCGGCCGCGGCGCGCTCGACGGTCTTCAGCGACGAGAAGCGCAGGCGCTGGGACTCGAGGTCCTTGTCCACGTCCTCTTCGCTGACGCCCTCGGCCTCGACCGTGACCTTCAGCGAGGCGAAGTCGGGGAGCTCGAACGCGGGGGTCACGTCGGTCTCGACGACGAACTCGAAGGGCTTGCCCTCTTCGATCGGCTTGACCTCGGTCAGTTCGGGGCGGCCCAGCGCGTTCACGTCGTTCTCGGTGACGGCCTTGTTGAGGTTGGCCTGCACGGCCGGGTCCATCGCCTGCGCGTAGACCGACTCGCGGCCGATGCGCTGGTCGATGACCTGGCGGGGCGCCTTGCCGGGACGGAACCCGGGGACGCGGACCTGCTGCCCGACCGTCTTGTACGCCTCGTTGATGAACGGCGCCAGCTCCTCGAACGGCACCTCGACCGACAGCCGCACCCTGGTCGGGCTCAGGGTCTCGACAGTGCTCTTCACAGACGTACTCCTAGATCATTTCGCTCTATTGCCTTGCGACATTGACTTGCGTCGGGGCGGGGGGTTGCCGGGTCCGCATCGGTCCGCCGGCAGCGCAGCATCGACCCCCGCTCCGAACGAGTCTAGGCCGCCGCACCGTCGGGGCCCCGGCGGGTGTGGTCGATATCGCCGCTCGTCACCCGCGGCGGGGGCCGCGGCCGGGCAGGACGCGGCTCGGGCCGGCGGCGCCGAGATCGCCTAGACTACGCTCTGCAATCGTTCTCAGGAGGAGTCGGACGGCCCGGCATCCGGCACCCGGCAGCCGACACCGTCGGGCGACGCCCCATCCCGAACAGGAGTGAACGCTGTGGTTTCACCCGCAATCCTCGTCTTCACCAGGACGACCGGTTTCCGGCACGACTCGATCCCGGCCGGCGTCGCGGCGGTGGAGCGCATCGCCGCCGAGCTGGGCTTCGCGACCGAGCACACCGAGGACGCGGCCGTGCACAACCCGCTCGACCTCGCCCGCTTCACGGCCGCCGTCTGGCTCTCCCCCTCCGGCGACGTGCTGGACGAGCTCGAGCGCGCGGCCCTGGCCGACTGGGTGACCGGCGGCGGCGGGTGGTGCGGCGTCCACGCCGCCTCCACGGCCGAGCGCTCCTGGCCGTTCTTCCGCGAGCTCGTGGGCGCCCGCTTCATCGGCCACCCGCCCGGGTGCACCCCCGGCGAGATCGACGTGGTGGACCAGGGGCACCCGTCGACCGAGCACCTGCCGAAGCGCTGGGCGTGGACCGACGAGTGGTACAGCTTCGACGAGCGCCCGAGGGGCTGGGAGATCCTGCTCGAAGCCGACGAGGACTCCTACGACACGGCCGACCTCGCCATGGGGAACCCGCACCCGATCGCGTGGCACCGCCGCCTCGAGGCGGGCCGGTGCTTCTACACGGCCCTGGGCCACGCCGCGGAGGCCTACGAGGACGACGTGTTCCTCGCTCACCTCAAGGGCGGCCTCAGCAGTGTGCTGCCGCCCCGCTGAGGGACTCGAGCCCTGAGCCGCCCTCCGGGCGATGCGCTACACTCGTCTGCGTCCGCTTCGGCGGACCGCGCGGGTGTAGCTCAATGGTAGAGTCTCAGTCTTCCAAACTGATTGCGCGGGTTCGATTCCCGTCACCCGCTCAAGTGAACGAAGCCCTCGGCCGACAGGCCGGGGGCTTTCGTCGTGCCCCGGCCCGCGGGTGCGGGTGCATGAAAACCGCGCTCGGCGGGTATTTCCGTTCCGCACGCCTCGCCAGGAGGCGATCGATGCACGGAGGGGGCAGGCCATGAGTGGCGATGTCGTAGACCTGATCATGCAGGACCACCGCGAAGTGGAACGTCTGTTCGACAAGATGCGGCAGTTCCCGGATACCCGCCCGCTGGCGGCCCCGGTGCTGTCGGCGCTGCTCATCGCGCACAGCCGCGCCGAGGAGTCCACGGTCTACCCGGCCGCCAAGGACGAGGCGGGCGACACCGAGGAGGTCGCGCACAGCCAGGAGGAGCACACCCAGGCCGAGCAGCTGCTCAAGCGCCTGATCGAGACCGATCCCGAGTCGGCGAAGTTCGATGAGGTCCTCACCGAGCTGGAGGAGGCGGTCACCCACCACGTCAAGGAGGAGGAGTCCACGGTCCTCCCCCACATGAAGGAGCACCTCTCCGAGGAGCGGCGCATGGAGCTGGGCGAGGCGTTCGCGGCCAGCCGCGCCGAGCACCTGGGCGAGCGCCCCGGCGAAGCCACCAAGGAGGAGCTCCAGTTGCAGGCCCACAACATGGGCATGACCGGGGCCTCGGGCATGGGCAAGGCGGAGCTGGCCAAGAAGCTGAAGGCCAAGGCCGGCTGAGCCGGACTTCAGGGCTAGGACACGGTCCCGCCCGCGCCGTCGCGTAGTACGCGGTGGCGCGGGCGGGGCCGTGTCTCGCGTTGGGGCGGAACGCTTCAGGCGTGCGCCGAACTTGTATCCGTAAAGCTCGGAAGCGTTTGCCCTCGTCGTTGTTTATCGATGTTCGTCAATGTAATCTGTTGGGACCCTCACGGAAGTCTCACTCGAAATCACGGCATGAGTGGTCTCACCGTTGACGCCGCGCGCGCTCGAGCCGCGCCCTCCTCACCGTCGATGATGGACTATGCCTCTGGTCGGACAAGGAATCTGCCATGGCATCATCGATCGACCCCCCGATCACCCTGCGACGACACCTCCGATTCGCACTCGTCCTGGCGGCCGCCTTCGCGGTCGCCGCCGCCTTCGTGCTCACACCGCACCTCACCCGGGCGGAGGCCCGAGTGACCGCCGCTTCGGAATGGGACGGCGCGGACTGCGACGTCGCCGTCCCCGGCGGCTGGGCCTCCAGCTCGCTGCTCCCCGACCCGTTCCTCAAGACCGACGGCACCCGCGTCACCTCCCAGAGCCAGTGGGAGTGCCGCCGGGCCGAGATCAAGGAGCTCGCCGAACGCGCGATCTACGGCGACAAGCCGCAGCCCGACAGCGTCACCGGTTCGGTGACCTCCTCGCGGATCACCGTGAACGTGAGCGACAACGGCCGCAGCACCTCCTTCTCGGCGAGTGTGCAGCTCCCCAGCGGCTCCGGGCCGTTCCCGGCCGTCATCGTCTACGGCGGCTTCGGCGCCGACACCGGCACGATCCTCGCCACCGGCACCGCCGTCATCGACTACGACCCCGGCGCGGTCGGGGCGGAAGGCACGCCGCGCAGCAACAAGCAGGGGGCGTTCTACAACCTGTACGGCGCGACCAGCACCACCGGCGTGCTCATGGCCCAGGCGTGGGGCGTCAGCCGCATCATCGACGTGATCGAGCAGTCCGGCGGGAGCATCCTGGAGCCGACCACCGGCGTCACCGGCTGCTCCCGGTACGGCAAGGGCGCGTTCGTGGCCGGCGCCTTCGACCAGCGCATCGCCCTGACGATGCCGATCGAGTCCGGCAGCGGCGGCGTCTCGGCGCTTCGCTCGATCCCGCAGGAGAGCGGTTCCCAGCCGCTGAGCAGCACCTATAACGAGCAGCCGTGGCTCGGCGACGCGTTCAGCGCGTACACCGGCAACCCCGCCGGGCTCCCGGTCGACACCCACCAGGTCGTCGGCATGATCGCCCCGCGCGGGCTGTTCATCATGGACAACCCGCACGTCGAATGGCTCGGCGCGCGCTCCGGCGCGCTCGCGGCCCTCGGCGGCGCCGAGGTCTACAAGGCGCTCGGCGCGGGGAGCAACCTCTCGTACCACTCGAACGTCTCGGACGGGACCCACTGCGCCACGCGCAGCGAGTGGCGGACCCCGCTGCAGCAGAGCATCAACAGGTTCCTGCACGGCACCGGCAACCCGCCCGCGACGATCAACATGCACCCGAGCAGGACGGCGAACCTCGCGCAGTGGCGCAGCTGGACGACCCCCACGCTGACGCCGGGCGGTCCGACCGAGACCACCACTCCGGCCGAGACCACGACGCCCGCCGAGACCACTTCGCCGCCTCCGGGCGGCGCGGGGTGCACCGCGACCGTGCAGGTGGCGAGCCAGTGGAACTCGGGATGGCAGGGCAGCGTCCTCGTCACGGCCGGCGCCACCGCGATCAGCGGCTGGACCGTGAGCTGGACATGGCCGGGAAGCCAGCGCATCACCAGTTCCTGGAACGCGTCGGTGACGAGTTCGGGCGCGGGCGTGACGGCCGAGGACGTCGGCTGGAACGGCGCGATCGCGGCCGGGCGGACGGTGACCGCGTGGGGCTTCGTCGCCAGCGGCGCGGGCACGGCACCGGTGGTGACCTGCACGCCCGCGTGACGTGAGGGTCGGGGCGCTGCGGCGCCCCGGCCCGAACGCGTCACACGGCACTCCCGTGACACGAGTGACCGTCACGACCGCTTGGTACGTTCCGGACGTGTCCGCGCCCGATTCGTCCATCCGCCTGCGCCGCCTCGCGCTGCCGATCTACGGGCCGACGATCCTCATCTCGGTCGGGATGGGCGCGGTCATGCCGCTCGTGGCCCTCTCCGCCCTCGACCTCGGCGCCAGTGTCACGCAGGCCGCGATCATCGTGGGGCTCATCGGTTTCGGCCAGCTCGTGGGCGACCTCCCGGCCGGGGCGCTCGCCCAGCGGTTCGGCGAGAAGCGGGTGCTCCTCGCCGCGTGCGTGGTCGAGGCCGCCGCGCTGATCACGGCCTCGCGCACCGACTCGCTGCCCGTGCTGTCGGCCATGGTGTTCATGGTCGGGATGTCGGCGGCCGTGTTCGGGCTCGCCCGGCACGCGTACCTCTCGGAGGCGGTGGCCCTCGGCTTCCGCGCCCGCGCCATGTCGACGCTGGGCGGCACGTTCCGCATCGGCGGGTTCATCGGGCCGTTCGTGGGCGCGCTGCTCATCGAGCAGCACTCGTTCGGCGCCACCTACGCGTTCGCCGCCGCGACCAGCCTCGCGGGCGGCCTCCTCAGCCTCGCGCTCCCGGACCTGCCCGCGTCCCGCACCACGGCGACGCCGGAGAAGCGGAGCATGTGGTCGGTCCTCGCCGAGCACCGCCGCGTGCTGGCCACGCTCGGCGTCGGCGTCCTGCTCATCATGATCGCCCGCGCCTCGCGGCAGGCGATCATTCCACTTTGGGCCGAGCATCAGGGCCTGGACGCCACGGCGACGAGCCTCATCTTCGGCATCGCGGCCGGGGTCGACATGCTGCTGTTCTACCCGGGCGGCGCGATCATGGACCGCTTCGGGCGGATGTGGGTGGCGCTGCCGGCGATGCTCGTCATGGGCGCCGGGTTCCTGCTCCTGCCCTTGTCCGGCACGGCGGTCGCGATCGGGCTCGTCGCGTGCTTCATGGGCCTGGGCAACGGCATCTCCTCCGGCATCGTGCTCACCCTCGGGGCGGACGTCGCGCCCGACGAGGGCCGCCGCCAGTTCCTCGGCGGATGGCGGCTGTGCGGCGACCTCGGCGGGGTCGCCGGGCCCGGCCTCATCAGCCTGGTGTCACTGGTGTTCCCACTGGGGGCGGCGGCGATCGCGCTCGGGCTCATCACGTGGTTCGGCGCGGCCTGGATGGCGAAATGGGTGCCGGTGTACGACCCGGCGCGGGAGTCCCGCGAGAAGGCCGCCGTCTAGCCGACCGCAAACCCGTTGGCCCGCAACCGGTCCTACCCGGCATACTCGGGTTTTGCAGTGGAGTGCGGGGAGGAGGCCGGTGCGGCTCGCAGGCAGGCAGTGGCGCACGCTCGTGGGCACGGCCCGGCTGGGCGCGGACTCCTATCGGGTGGTCCGGCCCGAACGTCCGCCCGCGCACGCCGTGCTGCACGAGGACCGTGCGGGCTGGCAGTTGTCGGTCGACAAGGCCGCGAGCGTCGAGCTGGCGATCGCCTGGTGGCTCGCGGCCCGCTCCCCGCGCAGTCTGGTCTGGTTCCCGCTGCGGACGGGCCCGGTCGACTGCGGCGCCTGGCCGGGGTCGCGGCGGCTGGACCTGGTGCTGCTCCACCACAGCCTGGGATTTCGCGTGTCCGAGTGGAAGCGCGTCCGCTCCAGGTTCGCGGAGCCGAAGGTCCACAAGGTGACGATGCCGGCGGGGGCGCTGCCCTCGCGCGAGTGGGATTTTCACGACTTCCCGTTCCACCGCGAGTTCCGCGACCGCCTCAACGGGAAGGTCGCGGCCGACACGTTGTTCGTGATCGGCAGCCGCGTCGCGTTCGAGCTCGCGGGCGCCGGCCTTCGCGAACTCGCCGAAGCAGCCCCGGCCTTCCTCGCCGGGAAGCCCGAGGCGCACCGCTGCGCCGAGATCGGCATGGGCCGCTCCGGATCGCACTCGTACGGCGAGCTGCACGTCGAATGCTGCAACCGGCACTGGTGAGTCGGGCGCCGTCGCGGCGGGCCGGCGGCCCGCCGCGACGGTTCGGTCAGCGCAGCCCGTAGGAGCGGATGGTGGTGTGGGTGACGGTGTTGCCCGCCTCGTCGGCGGCGGTGAAGCGCACGGACACGAACGCCGCGTCCTCGGGGTGCTCGAGCTCGGCCGTGGCGCTGTTGCCGTCGCGGTCGATGTCGACGAGGTCCCAGGTGGCGCCGTCGTCGTAGGACACCTCGAAGGTCATGGCGGTGCAGTCCTGCTGCTCCGCGCCCGGCTGGGTGGCGAACTCGAGTTCGACGTCCTGGTCGTCCCCGGCCTCGGCGTAGCCGTTCTCGATGTCCTCGGCGTCGAAGTTCACCACCGAGACCGGCAGGATCACGTCGGTCCCGCCCGACGGGACCGCGAACGACCACTCGGCTGTGGCGGCGGTGCCGAGGTTCGTCCACGGCACGTCACGGGTGGCCTCGGCGTAGAGCTCGTATCGGCCCTCGCCGACGAGCGCGAGGTCGGTGGCGAGCGCGCCGCCGTACTCGGACTTGCCGACCCCCAGGCCGTTCTGGCTCAGCACGGTCTGGCCGGGGCTCTCGTAGGAGTTGATCGCCTCGCCGGGCGCGCCGCTGGAGAACAGCGACGGGTTGGTGAGCAGCACTTCGTAGGAGTCCATCCGGGCGAAGCGCGGCAGGAAGTACTCGACGCCGGCGAGGTCGACGCCCGCGGTGATCGGCCCCTGGTTCCAGGTGGACTTGGCGCTCGAGCCGGGCCGCAGCGTGCCGCTGTGGTGCAGGACGTCGGCGTACGGTTCGTCCCCCTCGGCGTCGAATCCGAGGGTGCCCATGTGGGACCAGTCGACCTCCGGGTGGGGCGTGTAGTACTCGGTCCGCTGCGACGGCACTGCGACGATGCCGCTGTGCCGGTAGCCGGACGCAGGGTGGTTCGGGTGGAACGAGAGGTTGGACCGGCCCATCAGCGTGTCGACGCCCAGGCTCTGGTAATCCATCTTCATCTTCGCGAGGTCGTCGTCCTCATAGGAGAACACGGGATCCGCGGGGATGCCGGCGTCGTGCAGGCCGAACATGCTGTAGCTGTATGGCTTGCGGGTGCCTTCGGGGCTGACGAGCTCCTGGCGGAGCACGAAGCCGACGTCGCGGCCGGACGTGTCGAAGTCGGTTGGCACCACCGAGACGGACCATTCCGGTCCGGCGAGGAGGCCGCCTCCGTTGCCGTCGCGGGTTCCCGGCACGTTGCTGAAGACGTCGACCTCGATGGCCTGCGCTTCGGTCTCCCGTTCGACCGCGAACCCGGTCTCGCGGGCGGCGGCGCCGTCGAAGACGACCGGTTCGGTGTCGGCGCCGACCTCGAGTTCGATCACTCCGGCGATCGTCGCGGGAAACTCGTACCGGTCCATCAGGATGACGACGTGGTAGCGGCCGGGCGCCATGTCGACGGCGGCCGAGCCGCCTTCGAACATCTCGCTGCCGAGCTCGCCGGTGTCGATCTCGGCCCAGCGCAGGGACACGACCTCCGGCGCCGATCCGTCGGACCACAGTGCGGTGAAGTCGACCGTGACGGCATCGGCGGGGGTGGCCGCCGGGTCGGTCTCGTCCGCGAGCAGGTCGGCCGCCCCCGGGTCGCCCGCGTCGGTGATCCCGTTGCGGGCCAGTGCGTCGATGTTGAACTGGGCTTCGGTGAACGTGCCGTCGGCGAGGCCGCCGAGCGCTTCCACGGGGATGAGGAGGCGGTCGCCGTCGGGTTCGGTCGCGGTGTGGAACGCGCCGGTGCCGCCTGCTGCGGATTCGGTCAGGAAGGAGCCGTCGGCGGTCAGGCGGACCTGGTCGCCGGTCGGCAGGGTGATCGTGCCCGCGTCCGCGGGCGGGGCCGCTTCCGCTGCGGCGGGCGCGGCGTGTGCGGGGCCGGCGGCGGTCAGCGCGCCTGCCAGTGCGAGGGCCGCGAGTGGGTGGTGCAGTCGCAAGGCGTCTCCAAGATCGGTCGGCGGTCAACGGGTTCGCTGTCCGACTTGGAGACTCCGCATACCCTGTATGCGGTTGCACGCGGGTCAGGCCGAGTCCGGGAGCCGCTCGGTCCAGGCGGCGATGCCGTTCTCGGTCAGGATCATGTCCCAGGCGGCTTCGGCCGCGCCCAGGATGGGGGCGTCGGGACCGAGGGCGGAGGAGAGGATGCGGGGCGGGTCGTCGCGGCGGAAGCCCATGAGGCCGGTGCCGTAGGCGTGCTCGAAGGGTTCGCGTGCGGCGCGGCGCAGTTCGGGGGCGAGGCCGCCGAGGCAGACGATCTCGGGGTCGAGGATGTTGACGAGCCCGGCGGTGCCGCGGCCGAGGACGGCGGCGCATTCCTCAACGGCCGCGCGGGATTCGGGGTCGACGAGAGCTTCGATGAGGTAGGCGCGGGGGTCCTCCGGTTCGTCCTCGCCGCGCAGGCGCGCGACGGCGCGGCCGTCGACCGCGACGTCCCAGCAGCCGTGCGCGCCGCACGGGCAGGCGACGAGAGGGTCGCCGAGGGGCGCGTGGCCGAACTCGCCGCCGGCGCCGGTGGCGCCGGTGACCGCGTGGCCCTCGTCGACGAAGATCCCGCCGATGCCGACCTCGATGGTCAGGTAGAGGACGCTCCGGCCGGGGTGGGAGCGCCGCGCCTCGGCGAGGCCGGCGAGTGTGGCGTCGTTGCCGAGGGCTTGGGGCACACCGGGAAGGAGCGGCGCGACTTCGAGGTCGCGCCAGCCGAGCACACTGGACTGCACGATCGCGTTGCGGCGCACGGTGCCGGTGGCGGAGATCGAGACGGCCTGGACGCGTCCGTCGTAGCGGCTCGCGAGACCGCCGACGGCGGCGCGGATGTCGGCGAAGACGCGTTCGGGGCGTTTGGAGGCGTGGCGGCCGGTGGTCGTGTCGACAAGGGTCCCTTCGAGGTCGGCGATGGCGACGACCCAGTCGGCGTAGCGGACGTCGACGACGGCGGCGAGGGGCCCTTCGGGGTGGGCGTGGAGCGTGGTGGTGGGGCGGCCGCGGCCGGTGGGCGGGGCGGGGGCTTCGGCGAGGAGGTCGAGGGCGCGCAGGCGCGCGGAGATCTCGGTGGCGGTGCCGCTGCCCACGTGCATGGCGCGGGCCGCCTCGGCGCGGGTGACGCCGGGCCGGGAGCGCACGAGTTTGAGGAGGTCGAGTGCGCCGCTCCAGCGGGCGGCCTCGGCGCGCCCGACTTTGGCGGGGCTCGGGTCGTCGGCGGGGGCAGGGGTTCTGGCTTGCACTCGGGGACCTCCAGGAATTATCCTCGCGTTACGAGTTTATTTCTACCCCGGAGGGCTTCATGCGAAGCTACAGCAACCCCGAAGCCGTCCTGCTCGACATGGACGGCACACTCGTCGACTCCGACGGCGCGGTCGAACGCGCCTGGGCGGCATGGGCCGTCGAATACGGCGTCGACCCCGCGCTCGTCCTCGCGAACATCCACGGCAGCCCCGCCTCGACCACCGCCGCCCGGCTCCGGCCCGACCTCGACGCGGCACAGGTCGATGCGGCCGCCGCACGGCAGCTCGAGCTCCAGTACGACGACCTCGCCGACGTCGTCCCGACCCGAGGCGCCGAGCGGCTGCTCGCGGTGCTCGAGCGGATCGGCATGCCGTGGGCGGTGGTCACCAGCGCCGACGACCGGCTCGCGAAGGCCCGGCTCGCCGCCGCGGGCATCCGGCCGCCGCTGCTGTTCACGTTCGAGGACGTCGCCCGCGGCAAGCCCGACCCGGAAGGGTTCCTGCTGGCCGCCAAGGCGCTCGGCGCCGACCCCGCCGCGTGCCTCGTCGTCGAGGACTCCGAGCCGGGCCTGGCCGCGGGCCGCGCGGCGGGCGCGATGACCGCGTCCCTGCGCGGGCTCGACGCCGACGTCCGCCTCACCGACCTCGGGCACCTCGCGGAGCTGCTGGTGCCCGATGGCCGTTGACACCGAGGCCCGGCAGGCGGCCTCCCGCGACCTGAGCCGCGTCGTCGCGTTCGCGCAGATCGGCCTCGGACTCCTGGTGAGCTCCTACGGGCCGTACCTGGCCGGGATCGCCGCCGAACTCGACCGGCCCCGCGGCGAACTCGTATGGCTGACCATGACGTTCGGCGCGGGCCTGGTCCTGGCCGCCGCGGCGGGCCCGGCCGTGCTCCGCGCGGGCGCGGGCCTGGTGATGCGCCTGGCGTGCGCCGTCATCGCGGTCGGCGCGGTGGTCATGGCCGCGTCGCCGCAGCTCCCCCTCGCGGGCACCGGCTCGGTCCTCGTCGGATTCGGTTGCGCCGCAGTCGCTCTCGCGACGCCGTCGCTGCTGCGCGGTCCCGGTGCGGCGAAGCGGATCACCATCATGGTCGGCCTCGCCAGCGCCGCGGGCGTCTGCGCGCCACTGGCGTTCGGGGCGCTGGAGTCGGCGGGCGTGCCCGGCCGCTGGGCGCTCCTGAGCGCCGTCCCGGTGCTGGTCGCGGGGGCCTTGCACCGGACGGTGACAGGCCCGCCGGACGACGCCGCGGCCGTCGGCGGCGGCGTGCCGGTCGGCCCGGCCGCGCTCGCGTGGTCCCGGATCGTCCTCTGTGTAGGGATCGAGTTCTGCTTCTCGATCTGGAGCGTGGCCCGCCTGGTGGACACCGGGGTCGCGCTCGGCACCGCTTCGGCACTGGGGGCGAGCTTCGGCATCGGGATGGCCGCGGGCCGCCTGGTGGGACCGCGGTTCGTGGACCGGCCGTGGGCGGAGCCCGCGGCGCTGGCGACGATCGCGGTCGGCACGGTGGTGGTGTACCTGGGGCAGGACCCGGTGGCGGTGACCGCCGGGATCGCGGTCGCGAGCCTGGGGATCGCGCCGCTGTACCCGATCATGCTGGGGCGCCTGGTGGGCATCCCGGGTCTGAGCGGGCGGCACTCGGCGTCGATCGGGTCGCTGGCTTCGGGTGCGGCGATCCTGTCGGCGCCGGCCGCGCTGGGCTGGCTGGACGGGCGGATCGGGCTGCGGGAGGCGTTCCTGCTGCCGATTCCGCTGCTGGTGATCCTGCTGGTCCTGTCGAAGCGCAGGTAGCAGAACGGCCCCGGACCGCAGTGGTCCGGGGCCGCTGTTCGCCTGCTATTGACCGTCTTCCTTCTTCTTGGTGGCCGAGAGCGAGCCGGCGTGGGCCTTCTCCTCGGGGCTCATGCGGGTCTTGATGAGGCTGGCCACGGTGACCACGACGAGGACGCCGATGACCACGATGAGGCTGAGCGGCGTCGAGACCTCGGGGATCGAGGGGTTGATGTCGACGTGGGCCCAGTGCAGGACCAGCTTGACGCCGATGAACAGCAGGATGATCGCCAGGCCGGCCGAGAGGTAGACGAGGCGGTCGAGCAGGCCCTTGACGAGGAAGAACAGGGCGCGCAGGCCCAGCAGCGCGAAGGCGTTCGCGGTGAAGACGATGTACGGCTCCTGCGTGACGCCGAAGACGGCCGGGATGGAGTCGAGCGCGAAGAGCAGGTCGACGCTGCCGATGGCGATGAGGACGATGAACAGCGGGGTGAACAGCCGCTTGCCGTCCACTTTGGTGATGAGCTTGCCGTCGACGTAGTCGGGGGTGATGGGCAGGAAGCGGCGGGCGCCGCGGACCATCAGGTTGGACTCGACGTCCGGATCCTCGTTGCGGTGGCGGAAGAGCTGGATCGCCGTGTAGACGAGCAGCAGGCCGAACAGCAGGAACATGAACGAGAACGAGTTGATCAGCGCGGAGCCGAGTGCGATGAAGATGGCGCGCATGATGAGCGCGAGCACGATGCCGAAGGTGAGGACCTTGTGCTGGTGGTGGTCGGGTACCGCGAAGGTGCTCATGATGATCACGAACACGAACAGGTTGTCGACCGAGAGGCTCTTCTCGATGATGTAGCCGGCGAAGTACTCGGTGCCGGCGGCGTTCCCGTACTGGGTGCCGAACCAGATGCCGAAGGCGATCGCGATGGCGATGTAGAAGACCGACCAGGCCGTGGCCTCTTTGAAGCCGACATGATGCGGGCGCACTGCTGCGAGGATCAGGTCCACCGCCAGCAGGACGACGATGAGGCCGATGGTTCCGGCCCAAGTGAGTGGGCTGATTTCGAGCAACGCTTCCTCCGTCAGATTGCCATCATCACGACTGCAGGGCTGACATCATCCCCCCAGTGCCCGCATCCTAACGGCCGCTTGCCCCGTTTGTCACGACCACCCTGACGACCGTGACATCGACCAAAGCATGATCACCGCCACCGCGCGGCCGAATCGGCGAACCGGGGGCGCCGTGTCGGCGCTCGTGCATGGGAAGGCCCGCAAGGGAACGGGTCACCTGGCGGGTGCGGAGGCGAACCCCTCGAGAGCGGCGGCCTGGACGCGGCTGAGCCGGTAGCCGGCGTGGGCGGCGCGGGGGAAGACCTCGGCGGCGTGCCAGTGCTCGGCGCGGACACTGGTGGCGACGCCGATGCGGCGCATGTAGGCGCGCAGGGCCTCGGAAAGCTCGAAGGCGTCGAAGAGGTAGACGTGGTCGATGCTCCAGGGCCGGTGCGTCCCGGGCCTGGCGGCGGTGCGCGGGCCGGTCATGACCAGGTAGTGCTCGAGTTCGTCGGAGTCGACCATGTCGAGCAGGCCCTCATGGCGCGTGTAGTGCTTGATGTTGACCGTGCGCCCGGCGAGGGGGCCGCTGCGGAACCAGCCGTCCACGGCGTGGCCCCCGCCCGGTTCGAGCTCGATGTCGAAGACCTGGGCGGCGATCCAGTCTGAGAGGTGGCCGTGGGCGAGCGGGCGGCCGACGATGTCGGCGATGCGGGCCTCGATCTCGCCCCGCGCCTGGAGGAGCATGGCGACCGACTTGAGTCCGTTTTCGTCCATCAGCGCTCCTCGGGTCGGCCCTCGCCGCTCATCGTACCGAGGGGGCGCCGGGTCCGCCGCCTTCGCCGGGTGGGCGAGGGGTCCGTCAGGCCCGGCCCGCGTGCGCCTCGACGGCCGTGGTGAGAAGGCCGCTGATCGACTGGAGGCGGTCGGCCATGGCCTCGGGGTCGAGCGGTTCCTCCCCCGATTCGAGCCAGGCCGCCATGAGGGCGGTGCCGCCGCCGGTGACGAACACCGCGAAGTCCTCGACGGCGCCGGCCGGGACGGCCTCGCCGTAGCGGGCGAGGAGGGCGTCGCACCGCAGCGGCGAGAGCAGGCCGCCCACGACCTGGCCGAGCGCGAAGGCGTTCGCGGTCGCGAACATCGCCCGGTAGAAGTCCTGGTGGGCGGCGAAGTGACGGGCGATCGCGAGGGCGCGGTCGCGGCCGGAGTCCTCCCCGTGGGCGTCGTCCCCGTGCTCGGCGAGTTCCCGGCGGGCCAGGTCGAGGGCCGCTTCCAAGAGGAGGGTGTCGCGGTCGCCGTAGTGGAGGTAGACGAGCTGGCGGCTCACTCCGGCGGCATCGGCGATGTCGGATACCGGGACGTTCGCGGTGCCGCGCGCGCTCACCAGCGCGGTCGCGGCGCCCAGGAGGGCGGCGCGGGTTCGTCGCACCCGGCGGTCTTTGGCGGGTGGCGGAGTCGGGAGGCTCACCCGACGAGGTTAGACATCTGTCAATCGATCGACAAGTCGTTCGACGGACCGATCGCGTCGAGGTACATCCAGTCGCCGCCGATGCGCTCGAACTCGCTGTTCTCGGTCTGGGAGCCGGGGCCGTCGGCGTCGGTGTAGTCGGCGCGGAAGCGGACGGTGCCCTGGGTGTGGAGCGGGGAGCCGCCGGTGGTCTCGAGGATGTGGAGGCCGGTGAAGCGGCGGCTGTCGTCGTGCAGGTCGAGGTGTTCGGGCCGGGTCGCCGGGTGCCAGGTGCGCAGCAGGTAGGCGGCGTCGCCGAGGGCGAAGGCGCTGTAGCGGGAGCGCATGAGGGCTTCGGCGGTGGCGGCCTTCGCGGTGCCGGCGTGCAGCGGCCCGCAGCAGGCGGTGTACGCGGCGCCGGAGCCGCACGGGCACGGGCGCGTCTGACGGGTGCGTCTGGGCATGCCTGGATTGTGCCGGAGCGCCGCCCCCGCCCGGGGCCCGGTGCCGCGTCCGTTCTAGCAGTCTTCGAGGTACGGGGTGACGACCTCGGCGTACGCGGCCTGGCCGGCGGCGTTCGCGTGGAAGGACTCGATGGTGCCGGTGTAGCCGAGGATCCACGGGTCCGCGGAGCAGATCCCGTGGCCCGCGAAGGCGTCGCGGACGTCGGCGAACGCGAAGCCGTGCTCGTCGGCGACCGCTGCGGTCGTGTCGGCGAGGAGGTCCGCGGTCTCGTTCAGCAGCCCCTGCTCCTCGGGCGTGATCGCCAGGGTGCCGGAGCAGCTGGTGCCGCTGAACAGCTGCGGGTTGCCCACGATGGTGACGTCGGCGAACGGCGCGAGGTCCTCGACCTGGGTGTAGAGGTCGTCGAGCTCGGCCGGGAGGGACCCGGTGATGACGGCCTGGGCGTTGGTGATCGCGCCCTTGCACAGGGCCGTGTCGGTCCCGGCGCACGCGGCGAGGACCGAGGAGAACCCGGCGTCGTTGCCGCCCACGCCGATCGAGACCTCGCGGGTGCGCCAGGTGAGGTTGCCGAGCTGCTCGGCGACGACGTCCTCGACGCGGGCGCCGGAGCAGGCGTCGAAGGACAGGCGCGCGCCCATCGCCTCGGCCGCGAGCTGCGGGTAGGCGTTCGCGGAGCGGTAGCAGTCGCTGCCGTCGTCGGCGTAGTCGCCCGCGCCCACACCGGAGACGTACGAGTCGCCGAGGGCGACGTACCGCGGCGACCAGGTGTGGCCGGCCGAGGCCGGGGAGGCGAACGACGCGGCGGCGATGCCGGCCACGGCAGCGGCGGCGAGGGTGCGCGCGAGGCGCTTGGTGGAGTGTCGGTTCATCGGTCTCCTTGTGGTTCGGACGGGACCGGGAGGCCCGCCCCTGGGTGTGGAGGTGATCGCCGACCCGCGAATGCGAACCGGCCCCGAAGGAAGACTCCCGCGGGGCCGGTTCCGGTTGCTTTAGTAGTCGAGCGCGGGGAGGACGACGTCGGCGTACGCGTCCTGGCCGGCGGCGTTGGGGTGGAAGGACTCGAGGGTCCCGGTGTAGCCGAGGATCCAGGGGTCGGCCGAGCACACGCCGTGGCCGTCGAAGGCGGCGCGCGGGTCGGCGAAGTCGAAGCCGTGGTCGGCGGCGACGGCGGCGGTGGTCTCGGCGAGCAGGTCGGCGGCGTCGTTCAGCAGCGCCTGCTCCTCCGGGGTGATCGCGAGCGCGCCGGAGCAGGCGGTCTCGTTGAACAGGCGCGGGTTGCCCACGACGACGATCTCGGCGGAGAAGGCCCGGTTCTCGACCCGGGTGTAGAGGTCGTCGAGCTCGGCCGGAAGCGAGTCGGTGATGATGGTGCGCGCGTTGGTGATCGCGGTCTTGCACAGTGCGGTGTCGGTGCCCGCGCAGGCGCCGAGCACGGACGAGAACCCGGCGTCGTTGCCGCCGACGCCGATGGTCACGTGCTCGGTGTTGACCCGGTAGAGGTGGTTCAGCTGGTTCGCGACCACGTCTTCGACCCGGGCGCCGGAGCAGGCCTCGAACCAGAGGCGTTCGCCGAGTTCGACGTTGACCTGGTGCGCGTAGGCGTTGGCCGAGCGGTAGCAGTCGCTCCCGTCGTCGGCGTAGTCGCCCGCGCCCACACCGGAGGCGAACGAGTCGCCGAGGGCGACGTACTGCTGGATGGTGATGTCGGCCGAGGCGGAGCCGGCCAGGCCGGCGATGCCGAGGCCTGCGGCGGCCGCGACGGCGGCCACGCGGGCGAGGACGCGGCGCGGCTTGCCTTCCTTGAAGGACACGGGGTCTCCTTGCTGTCGACAGGGTCGGCGGGCGGGCCCGGGTAGGGCTCCCGCCGGAGGACGGCGTCATTATAGACAGGGAAGTCCATTGTGTCGCAATAGAAACGGTGCGTGACTCTGCGTCACGCGCGACCGCTCGGGATACAGTTCCCCCGGCCGTCCCGGCCCGGGTTAGAAAACTGTTTCGAGAAGTTTCCGCCATCGATTTGGAAACTGTTTCGAGTTCCGGCTAGAATGACCGCACCTGATCCGAAGAGGTGCAGCAGATGAGCAACCGCCCCCGGGCGACCCTGACCGAGGTGGCCGCGCGCGCGGGCGTCTCCAAGGCCACGGCCTCCAAGGTGCTCAACGGCCGCCCCGGCGTCGCCGACGAGACCCGCAGGGCCGTGCGCGAGGCCATCGCCCAGCTCGAGTACGTGCCGAGCACCGGCCCGCGCGAATCCCCTGCGCCCCAGACGATCCACGCCGTCTTCGACACGCTCCTGAACATGTACGCCGTGTACGTCCTGGACGGGATCATCAGCGGCGGCCGGGAGCTCGGCGTCGAGACCGTCACCAGCTCCCTCGAGGCCGAGACGCCCGGCCAGAACGACCCGATCGGCGTCGACCGGATCAAGGCGATCGCCGCGCAGGGCGCCGCGGGCCTGGTCCTGGTGACCGCCCAGCTCACCACCGCCGAGATGGACATGTGCGACCAGCTGGGCCTGCCGCTGGTCGTGATCGACCCGGCGAACCCCCTCGACGAGCGCGTCACGAGCCTCGGCGCCACCAACTGGGCCGGCGGCGTGCAGGCCACGCGGCACCTGCTCGACCTGGGGCACACCAGGATCGGCTTCGCGGGCGGCCCGCCCGGGTCGCTGCCCGCGCGCGAACGCCTGCACGGCTACCGCGAAGCGCTCGAATCCGCCGGGATCGAAGTGGACCCCGCGCTCACCGGGGCCGGAACCTTCTACGCCGAGACCGGCGCCGTGCTGACCGACCGGATGCTCGACCTCGCCGATCCCCCGACCGCGATCTTCGCCGCGAGCGACAGCATCGCCGTCGGCGTCATCCGCACCGCCCGCCAGCGCGGCCTCGAGGTCCCCCGCGACCTGAGCGTGGTCGGCTTCGACGACACGTACAACGCGATGTGGATCGAGCCGCCGCTGACCACGGTGAAGCAGCCGCTGCGGCAGATGGGCCGCGTCGCCGCCCGCACCGTGCTGGACCTCGCCGCCGGAAAGGTCCCCGACTCCCATCACGTGCAGCTCGCGACGAGCCTCGTGGTGCGCGAGTCGACCGCGCCGCCGCGGTGACCGGGGCCGGCCCGCGTTGCGGCGCCGGGAACCGGGGAGCGCAGCCGCTGGGCGTGCCGCGAGCGGTGTTCGCACGGCACTGCTCGACGATCGCGGCTCGCGGTCAGGCGCCGGGCTCCTCCAGGGCGCGCTCGTAGGCGAGCAGGGTGTCGACGAACCGACGGCGCTGCTCGTTCGTCAAGGGCGCCAGGGCTTTGCGCCAGGCGGCGGCGCTGCCGGCGAGCCAGGCCTCGATCTCGCCGCGCTCCTCGGCGGTGATGCTGACGATGCGGCGGCGGCGGTCGGCCTCGTCCTCGCGGCGTTCGAGGACGCCCTTGCGGCTGAGTTCGGCGACCATGAGGCTCACGGTGGTGGGCGCGACCTCGAGGCGTACGGCCAGGTCGTTGACCGTGGCGGGGCCGTCGAACAGGAGCAGCGCGAGCAGCGAGAGGTGGCGCGGGCTCAGTTCGAGGCTGCGGACCCGCTCGGGCACGGGCAGGCGTTTGGCCCGCCCGACCATGCGGGGCATGAGCAGCAGGAGCTCGCGGATCGCGTCGTCGGTGCTCCCAGGACTTGACACGGGCACGCCTCCAGATTATCTTTGACATCAAATAATGTTTGCTTGCAAAGCAAATAGGTTCCAGGTTCATGCTACCCGAGGGCGCGGCGCGCGCCCCTCGCTCGCATGCCCGCCGCACACCCACCCACCAGGAGCGACACCCCATGACCGACTTCGACGGCACCATCCTCGTGACCGGCGCCCGCGGCAACATCGGCTCCCGCCTCACCGCGCACCTCGCCGCGGCCGGGCACCATGTGCGGGCCACGGCCCGCAGCACCACCGGCCTCGACGTTCCCGAAGGCGTCGAGAGCGCGGCGCTCGACCTCACCGCGCCGGACCCCGCCGTCCTCAAAGGAGTGCGCACCGCGTTCCTCTACCCCACCTTCGGTGATATCACCGGATTCCTCACGGCCGCAGTCGAAGCGGAGGTCGAGCACGTCGTCCTGCTCTCCTCCCCCGCCGCGTACGACCCGGTCGAGCACGCCGGCCCGATCGGCGCCGCGCACCTGGCGATCGAGGGAGCCGTCCGGGACTCGGGGCTCGGCCACACCGTGCTCTACCCGTCCTGGCTCGCCACCAACCCGGCCCGCGACTGGTCCGAGCAGATCCGCGCCGGCAGGGTCGCGATCGCCCACCCCGAGTGGCGGATCAACCCGATCCACCTCGGCGACGTCGCCGAGGTCGCCGCCGACCTCCTGGTGAGCGAGCGGTTCCGGGGCCGCAGCCTCATCCTGACCGGGCCCGAGTCGCTCAGCCAGCGCGAGGTCGTCGCCCAGATCGCCGCCGCGCGCGGCAAGCCGATCGAGGTCGAGGAGCTGACGCGCGGCGAGGCGCTGGCGAGCCGGCCCGACTGGTTCCCCGAGGCGATGTTCGCGTCGCTCCTCGACGTCGCCGCCAACCTCGGCGACCGCCCGGCCACGGTGAACAACAATGTGGAGCGGGTGACCGGGCGTCCGGCACGGACGTTCGCGCAATGGCTGCAGGACAACGGCTCCCAGTTCTAGCCCCGGGAGCGGGCCGGGTCGCCCCGCATCGCCGCAGGAACGGCCCTCGAGACTGCGGCTACCCTGGTCGCCGCGGGTGGAGCGCGCTAGTGCGGACAATTGTGGCAACGGCCTCAACCGTGAACCCGCCTCATCTTACTTAGCTGAGCCTTACCTAATGTCTCGTGGCGAGGGGCGGCCGCCTGCGCCGCCTCTGCCCGAGCAAAGGAATGCATTGATGAGTGTCGGCGTTCGCGCATCGTCCATTGCGGTCAGCGCATCGGTCCTGTTGGCGGTCCTGGCCAGCTGCGGTGCGTCCGAGCCCGTACCGGAGACCGAGGCCGCCGCGGGCGAAGGCGCCACGGTCTACCCGCTGACGGTGGAGAACTGCGGCGAGGAGCTGACCTTCGACGCCGCGCCGCAGCGGGCCGTGTCCCTCGACCAGGACTCGACCGAGATCCTCCTCTCGCTGGGCCTGGAGGACCGCATGGTCGGCACCGCGTCCTGGACCGACCCGGTGCTCGAGCACCTCGCCGCGGCCAACGACACCGTCCCGCGCCTCGCCGAGGAAGCGCCCACCTACGAGGTCGTCATGGGCGCCGACCCCGACTTCGTGACCGCCTCCCACGGCCGCCACTACGCCCAGGGCGGCGTGGCCGAGCGCTCCCGGTTCGCCGAGACCGGCATCGGCGCGTACCTCGCCCCCACCGACTGCGACGGCGACATCAGCATCAACGGCGGCGGCACCCGCACCCAGGCCCTCACCTTCGACTCGCTGTACCAGACGATCCGCGACTTCGCCGCGATCTTCGACGTCCAGAGCCGCGGCGAGGCCCTCGTCGCCGACCTCGAAGCGCGCCGCCAGGCGGCGGTCGCGGGCGTCGAGGCCTCGGGACTGACGGCCGCGGTCTGGTTCTCCGACCTCAAGACCCCCTACATGGGCGGCGGGCTCGGCTCGGCGAACCTCCTCGCGACCGAGGCCGGCGCGGTGAACGTCTTCGCCGACCAGGACGACGACTGGCCCGTCGCGAGCTGGGAGACCGTCGTCGACCTCGACCCCGACGTCCTCGTCCTCGCCGACCTCAGCCGCGAGCGGTGGCCCGGCGACCAGGCCGCCGAGAAGATCGAATTCCTCGAGAACGACCCGGTCACCAAGGGGCTCACCGCGGTCACCGAGCAGCGGTACGTCTCCCTGCGCGGGGCCGAGATCAACCCGGGCATCCGCATCGTCGACGGCCTCGAGACCCTCGCCGCCGCACTCCAGTCGTTCCAGGGCGAGGCGTGACCCTCAGCCCCGCGACCACCGCGCCCGCCCCGGACCGGCCGGGCCGGGCGCGGCTGCGGTTCCTGGGGATCAGCCTCGCCGCCGTCGCGGTCCTCATCCTGTCGATCGGCACGGCGATCACCCTCGGCCCCGCTGACGTCTCGCTCGTCAACGTGCGCGACATCCTCCTCAACCACCTCACCGGCGCCGAGATCCCCGTCAGGATCTCGAAAGAGGCCATCGTCTGGGAGGACCGCCTGCCGCGCGCCCTCGTGGCCGCCACCTGCGGGGCCGGACTGGGCCTGTGCGGGCTCATCCTGCAGTCGCTGCTGCGCAACCCGCTCGCCGACCCGTACGTCCTCGGCATCTCCTCAGGGGCCTCGACCGGCGCGGTCGTCGTCGCGATCCTCGGCATCGGCGCGGGAGGCCTCGGCCTGCCCGGCGGCGCGTTCATCGGGTCCCTCGTCTCCTTCGCCGTGGTCCTGGCGATCGCGCGCCTGGCCGGAGGCGGCGACGACAAGCTGATCCTCGCCGGCATCGCCGTGACGCAGCTGTTCTCCGCGCTCACCTCGTTCGTCATCTTCGCGTTCGCTGACTCCGACGCGACCCGCGGCGTCATGTTCTGGCTCCTCGGCTCGCTCGAAGGCGTGCGCTGGAACGGGGTCGTGCTCTGCGGCCTCGCCGCGCTCGCCGGGACAGCGCTGTGCCTCCTGCGCGCACATGTCCTGGACGCCTTCGCATTCGGCGACGACGTCGCCTCCTCGCTCGGCGTGCACGTCAAGCGCGAACGGGCCGTGCTCATCACCGCCACGGCCCTGCTCACCGCCACGATGGTCAGCATCGTGGGCGCGGTCGGGTTCGTCGGCCTCGTGCTCCCCCACGCCGCCCGCTTCCTCGCCGGACCGCTCCACTTGCGACTGGTGCCGCTGACCGCGCTCATCGGGGCGGCGTTCATGGTGTGGGTCGACGCGGTCTCCAGGGTCGCGTTCTCGCCCTCGCCACTGCCGATCGGCGTCACCACGGCCCTGGTCGGCGTCCCCGCGTTCATCGCGATCATGTTCCGCCGCAGGAGGACGACATGACGCTGGAATCGCGCGAGGTCACCTGGAACCGCGGCGGGAAGCTCGTGGTCGACGGAGTCACCCTCCGCCCGCGCCCCGGCCAGACCATCGGGCTCCTCGGCCCGAACGGCTCCGGCAAGTCCTCCCTCATCCGGCTGCTCTGCGGCGCGGTCAAACCCACCGCGGGCGTCGTCACCCTCGACGACGCGTCCCTCGCCGCCCTGCCGCGCCGCACGGCCGCCCGCACCATCGCCACCGTCACGCAGCACGCCGACACCATTGTGGACCTCACCGTGCGCGACATCGTCGCGCTCGGCCGCATCCCCCACCGCGGGGCCTTCGGCGGGAACCGCGCGGCCGATGCCGCAGCGGTCGCGGAAGCGCTGGCGTGCACCGGACTCACGGAGAAGGCGGGCGAGCTGTGGCACCGGCTCTCCGGCGGCGAGCGCCAGCGCGTCCACATCGCGCGGGCGCTGGCGCAGCAGCCCCGTGAGCTGCTCCTGGACGAGCCCACGAACCACCTCGACATCCGCTACCAGCTCGAGCTGCTCCGGCTGCTCACGCAGCTGCCGGTGACCACGGTGGTGGCGCTGCACGACCTCAACCTCGCCGCGATGTTCTGCGACGCGGTGCTGGTCCTCAAAGACGGCCGCGCGGTGGCGTCGGGGCCTCCGGCGGAGGTCCTGACCCCGGCGCTCATCGCCGAGGTCTACGAGGTCGACGCCCACGTCGCGGTCCATGAGGCGACGGGCCGGCCGCTGATCGTGTTCCATCCGGGGACGCCCTAGGGCCGCTTGAGGAACAGCCCCAGGACGACCGCGGCCAGCGGCACCGCGCAGAGGAGGGTGAAGACCCCTTCGGGCCCGTGGTGCTCGGCGGCGACCCCGAACGCGGGGGCGAAGAGGCCGCCGGCGCTCATGGCCAGGCCGAGCGTGACGCCCGCGGCGGTGCCGGGGCGGGTCGGCAGGTAGTCCTGGGCGAGCTTGACGAGCACCGCGAACGGGATGTTGATCGCGATGCCCACGGCGAGCACGACCAGTACGGCCGCGTGCTCGTCCGCGGTGAACCGGAGCAGGACCAGCAGGGGGACGATCAGGACGCCGCCGAAGCGGGTGGTGCGGACGGCGCCGAAGCGGTCGGCGAGTCGTCCCCCCAGGAGGGTCCCGGCGACACTGCCGAACATGAAGCCCGCCAAGGCGATGCCGGCCACGGCGTGGCTAGCGCCGAGGTGGCGGATCCAGTACAGCTCGATGAAGGTGACGATCCCGACCCACAGGATCGAGCGGACCACCTCGATGCCGGTGAGGACCGCGAACGGACCCCATCGGTCGCGGCCGGTGCGGGCCTTCGGCACCAGTGCGGCGGCGCGGGTGCGGTGGCGGAGCATGACGAACGCGATGAGGACCGCGGGCGGGATGAACAGTGCGGTTGCGCCCACGCCCATCGCCATGAGCGCGGGCGTGGCGAGCACGGGGGCGAGGAAGAAGCCGATCGAGCCGCCCGCGGCGAATATGCTCATGCCCGCGGCGCTGTCGCCCGCGGCTTCGCGGGCGCCTTTGCCGGCGGCCGGGTGGAACATCGCGACGCCCAGCCCGGAGAGGAAGAGCAGCGCGAGGACCAGCGGGTACGGTCCGGCGAGTCCGGCCAGGCCGAGGCCGGTCCCGGCGAGGGCGACCCCGGCGGGCGCGAACCAGTCGAGGCGGCGGCGGTCGACGAGGACGCCGAAGAACGGCTGCGGGAGTGACGCGCCGAGCGCGGCGGCGAGGGTGAGGCCGGTGGCGGCGACGTAGCCGTAGCCGCGGTCGAACACGAAGTAGGGCACGACGGCGGGCACGAGCCCCTGGTACAGGTCGTCGACGGCGTGGGCGGTGCCCCACAGCCACATGCGCCGCAGCGGCGACGGTGCGGCTTCGGCGGTGGCGGGCGGGGCGGCGGTCTGGGTCATGCTGGGTGCTCCTTGTCCGGATGCCCCAAGGATTCCGACTCGCCGCCGCCTGCCGCTAACGGTATTCTGCCGAGTTATGTCGATAGACGGCCACGTTATCGCGAGCAGGCCCATCAGGCTGCTGTCGCACCTCGAGCGGATCGACTGGCACCGCCACGACGGCCACCAACTGATCTACCCGCGGCGCGGGGTGCTGCGGGTGTTCACGGCCTCGGGCGTGTGGGTCGTGCCGCCTTCGCAGGGCGTGTGGGTGCCGGCCGGCCACGACCACGCCCACCGCGCGTGCGGGTCGACGGAGATGCGCGCGATCCTCTTCGCGACCGGGGGCTCCGGGCCGTTCATCGGGCATCCCACGGTGCTGGCGTTCACGCCGCTGCTGCGCGAGGCGGTCACGTGCCTGACCGACGACGCCGGACTCGAGCCGGGCACCCGGGGGCACCTCGAGCGGGTCGTCCTCGATCTGCTGCGCGGTGTCGAAGCGCCGCAGCGGTTCCTGCCGGCGCTGCCGGACCCGCGCCTGCGGGAGGTGGTCGCGCTCCTGGAGGACGATCCCGGGGACCGGCGGACCCTGGCGCAGCTGGGGACGGCGGTCGGGGCGTCCGAGCGGACGCTGAGCCGGCTGTTCCGGGTGCACGCGGGGATGACGTTCGCGCAGTGGCGCGGGCAGTTCCGGCTGCACCACGCACTCGTGCTGCTCGCGGAAGGACACCAGGTCACGCGGATCGCGGGGGCGTGCGGGTACGCGAGCCCGAGCGCGTTCATCGGGGCGTTCCGGGCGGCGTTCGGGGTCACGCCGGGCGAGTACCTGCGGCGCGAGCCCGGCCTTCGCGTGTAGCCCCCCATTGCCTTGATGGCGCTTTCAGGTTATTCTGACGCCACGCCATTATATCGATTCAATTCAATGTTTCGATGTCAATGCAGGCGGTCGCGCGACCCGGCACGTCGCGCGGCCCGCCGCCTCACCCTGTGCCACTGCGCGCCCCGCGCGGCGCTTTCGCGCGCCCGCGACCGGGTGCCCCCCATCAGATACGGAGTGAACCATGAACGAGTCCACCGCTCGACGGGCCGGGCGCCTGCGAGCCCCGGCGGCCGCGGCCATAGGCCTGGTCGCCGCCGCGGCGACGATGATCGCGATGACCGATGCGAACGCGGCCACCGTCCGCTACGAGGCCGAGAGCGCCCCCGCCGTCTGCACCGGCACCGTCGACACGAACCACGCCGGGTACTCCGGCTCAGGGTTCTGCAACTCCGACAACGCGGTCGGGGCCTCGTCCCAGTTCACCGTGAATGCCGCGAGCGCCGGAACCGCCACCCTGGCGATCCGGTACGCCCACGGCGGCACCGACACCCGCTCGGCGAACATCGTGGTCAACGGCGCCACCGTGCAGTCGGCGAGCACGTTCGCCGCGACCGGCGCCTGGACCACCTGGTCCACCAAGACCGTCACGATCCCGGTGAACGCCGGAAGCAACACCGTCCGCCTCGAAGCCACCGCCGCCGCGGGCCTGGCGAACATCGACTACGTCGAGCTCACCGACGGCGGCACGGCCCAGACCGGGCCGATCATGGAGGACCTCGGCCGCGGGGTCACCGTGGTGCCGTCCGGCGGCGGCAGCCTCGTCAGCTGGCGGCTCCTCGGCACCGACGCCGCCAACACGGCGTTCAACGTGTACCGCAACGGGACCCTGCTCAACAGCACCCCGATCACCGGCGCCACCAACTACCTCGACGCGGGAGGGAGCGGCACGTACACCGTCGCGGCCGTCAACGGCGGCACCGTCGGCACCCCGACCGGGGCCGAGGCGGTCTTCAACGCCAGCGGCTACAAGGACATCCCGATCCAGCGGCCCGCGGGCGGCACGACCCCCTCGGGCGAGGCGTACACCTACAACGCCAACGACATGAGCGTGGGCGACCTCGACGGGGATGGGCAATACGAGTACCTCGTCAAGTGGGACCCGAGCAACGCCAAGGACAACTCGCAGTCGGGCTACACCGGGAACGTCTACATCGACGCGTACAAGCTCAACGGCCAGCGGCTGTGGCGGATCGACCTGGGCCGCAACATCAGAGCCGGGGCGCACTACACGCAGTTCCAGGTGTACGACTACGACTCGGACGGCGACGCGGAGATCGCCATGAAGACCGCCGACGCCACGGTCTCGGGCACCGGGCAGGTCATCGGCAACGGGAGCGCCGACCACCGCAACAGCGGCGGCTACATCCTCACCGGACCGGAGTACCTGACGATCTTCAACGGCGCCAACGGGGCCGTGCTCGACACGATCAACTACCAGCCCGCCCGCGGGACTGTGAACGACTGGGGCGACAACTACGGGAACCGCGTCGACCGCTTCCTGGCCGGAACGGCCTATCTGGACGGTCAGCACCCGAGCATGGTGTTCGCGCGCGGCTACTACACGCGCAGCGTCATCTGGACCGTGGACTTCAACGGCACGGACCTGGTCTCGCGCTGGGTGTTCGACTCCAACAGCGCCGGCAGCCAGTACACCGGGCAGGGGGCGCACAGCCTCTCGGTCGCCGACCTGAACGGCGACGGCCGCCAGGACATCGTCTACGGGGCGATGGCGGTCGGCTCGAACGGCCAGGCGCTGTACAACACCAGGTTCGGCCACGGCGACGCGCTGCACGTGAGCGACTTCGTGCCGAGCCGCGCCGGCCAGGAGGTGTTCATGGTCCACGAGAGCGGCAGCCAGCCCTCGTCGAGCCTCAACGCGTCGAACGGCGCGATCCTCTTCCAGACGCCCGCGAGCGGGGACAACGGCCGCGGCGTGGCCGCGAACGTGCTGGGGAGCAACGCAGGCGCCGAGTTCTGGTCGCTGAACGCGAACGGCCTGCTCAACGCCTCGGGGTCGAACATCGGCGCGAAGCCGGCCTCGACCAACTTCGTCTCGTGGTGGGACGGTGACGGCGAGCGCGAGCTGCTCGACGGCACCCAGATCACCAACTACCCGTCCGGCACGGCCCTCTCGGCCTCCGGCGTCGCGTCCAACAACGGCACGAAGGCCACACCGGGCCTCTCGGCCGACCTGTTCGGCGACTGGCGCGAAGAGGTCGTCTGGCGCACCAGCGACAACAGCGCGCTGCGCATCTACGCCACGCCTTCGACCACGAACCTGCGCATCGCCACGCTGATGCACGACCCGCAGTACCGCGTGGCGATCGCCTGGCAGAACACGGCGTACAACCAGCCGCCGCATCCGAGCTTCTACATCGGCAGCGACGTCACGAGCTACCCGTTCCCGGCCATTTCCACACCCTGACCCTCCGATGGAACCGGGGCCCGCGGCGACTGCCGCGGGCCCCGGCCCTTTGCCCGATGAATTCGAGCGGTGCGCGTCGTCTCCATTCGAGAACCATCGAAGGAGCAGACGGATGATCGACTTCAAAACGGTGACCGACCAGGTGGCCTCGCTCGTGGACCAGGTGCGGGACGAGGGCCTCGGAGACGCCACCCCGTGCGGTCACTACACGCAGGCGCAGCTGCTCAACCACCTGACCGGCCTGAGCCTCGCCTTCACCGCCGCCGCCCGCGGCGAGACCGGCCCCCACAACGACGCCCCGCCGGGCGAGCCGCCGACGAGCCTCGAACCCGGGTGGCGCGACGAGCTCAAGCAGCGCTTGGGCGAACTCGCCGACGCCTGGAGCGAGCCGTCCGCCTGGGAGGGCGAGGCCCTCGCGGGCGGCGTGACGCTCCCGGCCTCCGTCATGGGCCTCGTCGCCCTGAACGAGGTCGCGGTCCACGGCTGGGACCTGGCCGCCGCCACCGGCCGCCCTTACGCCCTCGACCCGGACGTGATCGAGACCCTCACCGCCTTCACCGGCCAGGACGCCGACGACCAGTCCGCCCGCGAGGGCGTCTACGCCCCCGTCGTCGAACTCCCCGCCGGCGCCTCCCCGCAGGACCGCCTGATCGCCCTCACCGGACGCGACCCGGCCTGGCGCCCCTGACGAGCGGGTCGGCGCCTCTCGGGCGCGCCCACTCATCCCCGGCGACTCCCCGAGCGAAACCACCTGGAGCGGGAATCCGGGAGCAGTCAAGGCGATCGCGTCGACCAAGACCAGGATCGGATGCTGGTATGCGAGCGGTAGCAGTTCGATCGCATCTCGGCGGCTGCGCAGCCCCGGCGGCGCTACTGCGGGAATGTCGAGTTTCCAGCACCGCAGGGGCCCCGCGGCCATGCCGTTCGGCGGAAAGCGACTCGCCCCCCGGAACTCCAAGCCGACTGAGACACGCTCGTAGGTCGGCGGTGCAGCAGACGGTCGGTTGCAGCGCCGGTCCGGTCGGCGGGTGGGCGGCCGGGGTCAGTGGTTGGGCGCGAAGCCGGAGGTCGAGGCCTTCGTGGGGCGGAAGACCATGAAGACCCGCCGCTCCTGGGCGTCCACGAACGCGCGCCTGGCGTCGATCGCATCGGTCGCGGCCAGGCGTCCGAGGCCTGCGGCCAGAGCGAAGAACTCGTCTCGGGGAAGTCCCGTATCGCCGTCGCGGACCAGGACGGAGATCATGAGCTGCAGCCCGGTAGCTCGGGAGTGGAAGACGGTGATGGCGTCGCAGAGCTTCCCAATTCGCTCGGAGGCGTCGTCCCCGAACGGGTGGCCGAGTTCGCGGTGCAGGTCGTCGTAGGAGAGCGTCGCGCCCTGGGAGGCGTACCGCTTGAGCACTTCCAGTCCGGAGGCGATGAAGGCGGAGTCGTCGTGCGTCATGGCGGGCCTGCTTCTTGGAGAATGCGATCGGACCCGATGAGGGGATGACCTCGACCGTAACACGGTCACCCCGTCCGCTCCCCCGCTTCGATCCACCGCGGACGGCCCGCTCGGTAGCCGAGACCGCGGCCCATCCGATGGCGTGAGAGCCGACCATGGGGTCGAACCCAGGTTGCGGGCCCCCTTCTCGGCCGAGCCGAAGCTGCGGGTGTCCCGCCGCACGGCCGAGCCGATGGGGCCCGCCCGCACGACCGGACCGATATGCGCGGGGCCCGGCCGAATGGCCGGGCCCCGCATCACCCAATACCGTTGCGCCGCAAGCCGACTACCAGCTAGCGGCAGCCTTGCGGCGGCGCAGGAGCGCGAACACGACCACACCCGCAGCGAGCACCGCAGCGGCCGTCACGCCGACGACCGTGAGCGGGACGCCCGTGGTCGGCAGCTGCTCCGAGCCGCTACCGCCACCGGGTACGGCGGCGTTGAGGCTCAGGGCGGCGACGTTGTTCTCCAGGTCGCCGTCGATCGTCGGGAAGTCGGCCTCGGTGAGGCCCCAGTGCTCTTCGAATCCGGTGAAGTCCCAGGTGTCGGCGTCTTCCATGACCGAGATGAGACCGTCGGTCGAGGACTTCGCGTCGGTCACGATCACGGGGAGGTCGAACGCGAGCTCCTCACCGACCCGCAGGGTGTCGGGGCCGTCGCACATGACGTCGACGCGCTCGAGTCCGTAGACGGCCGGGTCGACCGTCCACTCCCGAAGCTCCATGCTGTTGCAGAAGGTGCCGTCCAGCTCGATGTAGCCGTACTCGTTGAAGCCGGTCGCTTCGACACCGGTGGGGAGCTGGATCGCGATGTTGAAGCGGCCCTCGCCGGAACCGGGGTGCGCTCGGGCGAGGCCATCTGCCGGGCCGAGGTTCTCGATGACGACGGGGATCGTGGCGTCCGCGCCGGCTTCGCCGTCGATGCGCTGGCCCGCGACCGCCACGTCGAACGGGTTGGCCGCCGAGACGATGATGGACTGCGAGGACCCCTCCTCGATCTCGGTGCGGTCGGTCGGCTCGAAGACGAGCTCCTGGTCGGCGTCGAAGAATTCGACTTCATCGAGGTAGTGCTGACCCCAGCCGTCGAGCGGTGAGACGTGGAAGCCCTGGCGGAACTCCATCGGGCCGGGCACGTTCGCACCGAGGGTCACGCTGATCGGCGAGTCGGCGGAGAGCTCGTAGACCTCGCCCGGTGCCGGCGTGAGCTCGGGGAACGCGCACATCACTTCGTCTTCACGGTAGATGCCGCAGTTGCTGTACTCCGAGGCGACCGAGAGGTGCGGGGTGTCGCTCCAGTAGCTGAAGATCACGCCGCGGATCGTGGTCTCGCCGGTGTTCGCGAACTCGATCTCGGGGGTGACGGTGTCGCCGGCCGCGACGTCCTCGAAGTCGCTCGCGTTCACGGAGTAGTCCCACTCCGCGTCGTCGGGGGCCAGGAACTTCCACCTGCCGGGGATCTCGGCGGGCGCGTACCCGCCGGGCTCCACGGTCATCAGCCAGTCGACCTGCTCGTTGGCGACGACTCCGGGACCGGGGAGCACGTCGAACCGGATATCGAAGTACGAGTTGGCGTTCTGGTCGGCGAAATTGCAGTCGAGGGTCGCGCCTTCGGCGATGCACGCCGGGTCTTCGGTCACGAACGTGGTGCCCTGGGACTGGTCCGAGAGGCCGAACTCGATATGGAGGTTCTCGAGGACCTCGTCATCGGCGCCGCCGCCGGTCTCGACCACGAGCCGCGCCTGCTGCGACTCGGTCTCCTCGGTCCAGCCGACATAGAAGTCGGAGGTCTCCCAGGGCTCGGCCCAGGCTTGGACGTCGAGCTGATCCTGGGCTTGGGCAGGGGCGGCGGTGAGGCCGACTGCGAAGGCGGCCACGGTGAGCGCGGCGCCCGCACCGGCGAGGGCTCGCCGCGTGGGGTTCGGGGAGGTCATGGATTTCCTTGTTTCTGTTGTCAATGAGGGGTGCGGTACAGGGGGTGCCGGAGGTACCGGCCTCATCGACACGCGTCGAGGCCGGCGACGGTTGCAGCATCTGGCTGCATTGAAACGTTCGAGAGAAGGACGCGGACGGTGGAGGGCTGGTCCGCTGGCTTTGGTCACGACCTGTCGGAGCTGCGTCTCCCGGACTCACCGCCGAACCCTGCGCTCACCGGGCAGCCCGGATGAACGGCGCCTGTCCGTTGCGCTGACCGGTCGTCTCCACATCCAGAACTGCGTACATAACACTGCGCCTCCGTCTGGCTACAGCGAGGGATCCACTGTAGCGAGACGGAGGCGGACGCGACTTCCCCGAACGGTTCCAGTGCTCAGGACGGGGTGGCGCCGGTGATCGTGAGTTCGTAGGGGAAGGGGTCGCCGACGCCGGTCTGCCACATCGTGTAGTTGCGGTGCTGGGACGGTGTGGCGGCGACGACGAGCATCATGTGGGTCTCCCCGCTCTGGAGCGAGAAGTTCGCGGTCTGGCCCGGTGCGAGCAGCGGGCTGTAGCGGACCGAGAAGTCGGCCTTGACCGCGACGAGGCGGAAGCGCCAGTCGGCTCCGGCGAGGCCGGAGGCGCCGGTGAGCTGGACGCCGACGGTGCTCGCGGTCGGGTTGAGGCGGATCGTGTTGTGCCCGTACTGGTGCGGCGCATCGGTGCCGGCGATCCGGTAGCGGTTCGAGCCGAGGCTGGTGAGCGGGTCGGTGTGGAGCGGGCGGTAGGCGCCGCCGCGCCACAGGTCGGTGCGCATGGCCGCGCCCTGGTCGAAGTCGTACACGACCTGGCGGGAGGTCATCTCGCCGATGAGGGTCGCGAACTCCTGATGGTCGAGTTGGAGGACGCGCTTGATCGTGTCGATCGGGTGCTCGCCCTGCCTGGCCTCGTACCAGAGCCGGTCCACCGCTTCGGCGCCGTAGAGCTCGGCGATGGTGTCGAACATGAGCCAGTCGCCGTAGTAGGTCTCCTGGGCGAGCCAGCGGAAGTGCTGGCGGTCGGGGTAGTAGCCGGAGCCGAGGACGACCTCGGGCCGCTGCATGCGGGCCATGTAGTTGGCGTGGGCCTCCCAGACCGGGCCCGCGACGGGGTTGCCGTGTCCCCAGCCGCCGCCGTTCCCGTTGTCGGCGTTGATGTCGCTGGCATACGACTGCATGATGTGGTTGAACTCGTGGGATTCGACCCAGTCGTCCCAGGTCTTGTCGTAGGGCAGGCACATGTGGCCGACGCCGGCGTCGTCGGGCCCGGCCCAGTTCGCGGGCGGGAGGAACCCGTTCGACCAGGTGCCGCACAGGTAGATGTTGATGCGGTAGCGGGAACCGGCGGCGTGGTCGGCGGGGTCGACGAAGCCGACGTCCTCGACGTAGAAGTCGTAGATCTCCTCCATGTGGTTCGCGACCCACCGGGGGTAGTCGTCGTAGCCGTGCTGACGGCCCCAGGCGACGGCGTCGACGGCGTCGCCCCAGCGGACGGTGAAGTTCGCGGACTCGACGTAGTTGCTCGTGGAGGCGCCGGCTTCGATGAGGAAGGCGGGCGTGCGGGTCTGCTTCTGCTGCTGGGGTTCTCCGGTGGGCTCGGGTTCGCTGGGGGTCTCGGTCGGGGTGCTGGTGCCGCCGCATGCGACCCCGTTGACCTTGAAGCCGGTGGGGACGGTGCCGGTGCCGGTCACGGTGAGGCCGAAGACCTCTTTGGTCTGGCCGGCGCCGATCTGGGCGTTCCAGCCGACGTCCTCGCCGGTGAAGTGGGCGCCGGACTGGGTGTGGTCGACGTTCCAGGCGTTCTGGACGGAGGAGCCGGACGGGAGGTCGAACTCGACCTTCCAACCGTTGATGGACTCCGATCCGGCCTTGATGGACACTGCGGCGTTGTGGCCGGTGCCCCATTGGGAGGTGATGGCGTACTGGACGGCGTCGCATGCGGCGGCAGATACCGGGACTGCCGCCACCACTGCGACGGACGCGGCCAGGACGGCCCCCACCGCCAATCCGACGGCGCCGAGGCGCCGGTTTCGACTTCGAGTGGCTTCCATGAGCTGAGCTCCTTCGTTCGGGCGCGACTGCTTCGGCGCGCCCGCAACCGGAACCGCGGCGGCCCCGCGAGCACACCGAATGCGGGCCCGCGGCACCGACCGCAGTTAATATTGACGTACGTAAATATTAGATCTCGCCCGGAACCTCGCACACAAGCGCAGGGGATTTCCGAAACCAATCGCGCATACCGGGGCGAAGCGCTCACCCGATCGATCGCGTCGCTGCGGCCCCTCCAGTGCCGCCCGGCGGACACGGCGCCCGCCGGGCGACTCCGGTCACCGGCTTCGGGGCTCGGGCGCGGCCCGCTTGGCCGCGGCGATGGCGGCGTGGGCAGTTCGCACCCGCTTACGGAACTCAGCGCCCCTGGCCGAGTTCGCCAGATCGCGCAGAGTCAGACCGCGGCGGTCCAGCGAGGCGCGGAGCCACTGCCGCCAGGCGGCGGTCGATTCGGCGCGGGCGACGGTGACCGCGCTCCACAACGGCATCGGGCGGCGCGCCTGCTCATGAGGGTTGGATCTGTGGCACTCAGGCGCGGGGAGGAAGTCCCGGATGGCGGCGTCGGTCCAGCCGCGGATGCGCAGGATCGGCTGGGTGACCCAGACCCTCGTATCAGGCCTGCGAGGCGGCGGCAGGGCACTGAGGCTGTTCGCCGCAGCGGTGGCGCGCCACTGCCGGTCCCTGTCGGTCGCCTCGGCGTAGAAGCGTTCGCGCTGGGCCGCGTCGGTCGCCTCGGCGTACTGCTCGGCGAGCGTGGGCCGCTTGGGCTTCGACAGGCGGCGCCGGATCTCCGCTTCGTCCAGTACCACTCGGGTTCGGTGCTGCCGCTTGCAGTTGCGCGGCTTCGATTGGTTGCCCATGGTGCCCCCGTTCAGGTGTCGTCCTGACCGAGAGATTAGTTACCCACGAGTAGCAAATGGTGATGACACGCCGCGAGGGCGGTTACCGGAGGGTCAGGTGATGCGATCGGGCCGGGCGTAGAGGTTCATGGTGTCCTCACGTACGAAGCCCGCAAGGGTCAGCCCGGACTCCTCGGCGAGGTCCGCCGCGAGCGACGACGGGGCCGAGACCGCCGCCAGCACGGGGATCCCGGCCATGACCGCCTTCTGGACGAGCTCGAAGGAGGCGCGGCCCGACACCGCGAGCACGTTGCCCCGCAACGGGACCCGGCCCTCCTGGAGCGCCTGGCCGATGACCTTGTCGACCGCGTTGTGGCGGCCCACGTCCTCCTTGGCGGTGATGAGGTCGCCGTCGGCGGTGAACAGGCCCGCGGCGTGGAGGCCGCCGGTGCGGTCGAAGATCTTCTGCGCTTTGCGGAGCCGGTCGGGGAGGGACGCGAGGACCTCGGCGCTGACCGCGGTGTCGTCCTCGGCGACGCTCCACGCGGCCTTCGTGCGGACGTCCTCCAGGCTGTCCTTCCCGCACACCCCGCAGGCCGAGGTGACCGTGGTGTTGCGTTTGGCCGACTTCGGCGGGGCCGCGACGTCGGCGGCGAGCACGATGTCGAGGAGGTTGTAGGTCTGCTCGCCGTTCGCGTCGGCCCCGGCGCAGTAGCGCATGGTCACAATGTCGCGGGGCCTGGTGATCACGCCCTCGGCGAGGAGGAACCCGGCCGCGAGGTCGAAGTCGTCGCCGGGGGTGCGCATGGTGACCTGCAGCGATTCGCCCCCGACCCGCAGTTCGAGGGGTTCTTCGACGGCGAGCGTGTCGACCCGCTCGGATCGGTGCTCCCCGGCGATGCGGGTGGTCTTGCGGCGGACGGTGACGCGGCCCATCGGGCTTCAGGTTCCCTTCAGGTGACTTCAGCTCCCCTTCAGGTTCGGTGAGCTCTACTGGCTTGTATAGCGCGGCGGGCCGCGAACGGCGAGGAAGGAGGTCCGAACTCACGGCCGGGCGGATCCCGGAAGGTGCGTTCGCGAGTCGGCACGAGCCGGCTCGAAGGCCGGCGAGACTTAGGGTGGGCGGGGTGGGGAGGGGAGGGGCCCCAGAAGGCCTCTGATCAGCTCAGGATCGCGCGGCCCCGCCCGGCTCGCCGCTGTCGGGTTCGAAGCGCACCACGATCGATTTCGAGGTGGGGGTGTTGCTGGTCTCGGCGACCGAGTCGAGCGGCACGAGCACGTTCGTCTCCGGGAAGTACGCGGCGGCGCAGCCGCGCGCCGTCGGGTAGTGGACGATCCTGAAATGCGGGGCGCGCCGGTCCCCGTCGGACCACTCGCTCACCAGGTCGCAGAACGCGCCGTCCGCCAGGCCGAGCGCGGCCGCGTCCTCGGGGTTGACCAGCACGACCCGGCGGCCGTGGTGAATGCCCCGGTAGCGGTCGTCGAGCCCGTAGATCGTGGTGTTGAACTGGTCATGGCTGCGCAGGGTCTGGAGCAGCAGCCGCCCCGGCCCCGCCTCAGGCGAGGTCACCGGGTTCACCGTGAAGTTCGCTTTGCCTGTGGCCGTGGGGAACACACGTCCGTCGCGCGGCGCGTGCGGCAGTGAGAACCCGCCGGGGACGCGGGCGCGCGCGTTGTAGTCCGCGAAACCGGGCACGACCCGCTCGATCCGGTCGCGGATCAGGTCGTAGTCGAGGGCGAACTCCTCCCAGGGCACGGTGTCGTCCGGCCCGAGCACGGCGCGGGCGAGCCCGGCCACGATCGCGATCTCCGAGCGCATGCCCGGGCTCAAGGGCGGGACGCTGCCGCGCGAGGCGTGCACGATGCCCATCGAGTCCTCGACGGTGACGAACTGCTCGCGCCCGCCGGGCGCGTCGACGTCGGTGCGGCCGAGCGCCGGCAGGATGAGCGCCCGCGCCCCGGTCACCGCGTGCGAGCGGTTGAGCTTGGTCGAGACGTGCACCGTCAGGCGGCAGCCGCGCATGGCCGCCTCGGTCGCGGCCGTGTCGGGCGTGGCCGCGACGAAGTTGCCGCCCATCGCGAAGAACACCCGCACCCGGCCGTCGCGCATCGCGCGGATCGTCCCCACGGTGTCGAGGCCGTGGTCGCGCGGCGGCGCGAAGTCGAACTCCGTGCCGAGGGCGTCGAGGAACCGGTCGGGCATGCGTTCCCAGATGCCCATCGTCCGGTCCCCCTGGACGTTCGAGTGCCCGCGCACCGGGCAGACGCCCGCGCCCGGGCGCCCGATGTTCCCGCGCAGGAGCAGGAACGCGACGACCTCGCGGATCGTGGGCACGGCGTGCTGGTGCTGGGTCAGGCCCATCGCCCAGCACACCACGATCTTGTCCGCGGCCAGGACCATCGCGAGGAGCCGTTCGATCTCGGCCGCCGGGATGCCGGTGCGCTCGACCGCGTCGGCCAGCGCGGCGGCGTCGCCATCGGGGTCGTCGGCGCCGTGGTGGGCGGCGAAGGCCGCGAAGCCGTGCGTGTGGGTGTCGATGAAGTCGCGGTCGACGGCGGCGGGGTCGGTGGCGGCGGCGCGCAGGATCATGCGGTTGAGGATGCTGAAGAGGGCGAGGTCGCCGCCGACTTTGATCTGGAGGAACAGGTCGGTGAGGTCGGTGCCGCGTCCGGCGAGGCCGCGGGCGGTCTGGGGGTTCTTGAAGCGCTGCATGCCGGCTTCGGGGAGGGGGTTGACGGTGGCGATGCGGGCGCCGGCGTGTTTGGCCTTCTCGAGGGCGGTGAGCATGCGGGGATGGTTGGTGCCGGGGTTCTGGCCGGCGACGATGATGAGGTCGGCCTGGTAGAGGTCGTCGAGGGTGACGCTGCCTTTGCCGATGCCGATGGTCTCGGCGAGGGCGGAGCCGGAGGACTCGTGGCACATGTTGGAGCAGTCGGGGAGGTTGTTGGTGCCGAGTCGGCGGGCGAAGAGCTGGTAGAGGAATGCGGCTTCGTTGCTGGTGCGGCCTGAGGTGTAGAACGCGGCGGCGTCGGGGGTGTCGAGGTCGGCGAGTTCGGCGGCGATGAGGGCGAAGGCGTCGTCCCAGGTGATGGGTTCGTAGTGGGTGGCGTGCTCGGCGAGGTGCAGGGGCTGGGTGAGGCGGCCTTGCTGGCCGAGCCAGTAGCCGGATTTCTCGGCGAGGTCGGTGACGGCGTGGGCGGTGAAGAAGTCGGGGTCGACGCGGCGGCGGGTGCCTTCTTCGGCGACGGCTTTGGCGCCGTTCTCGCAGAATTCGGCGGGGTGGCGGTGGCCGGGTTCGGGCCAGGCGCAGCCGGGGCAGTCGAAGCCGCCGGTCTGGTTGACGTCGCGCAGGAGGGGGAGGCCGCGTTTGGCGCCGGCTTGGGCGCCGACGACGCGGATCGAGTTGGCCACGGCGGGCAGGCCGACGGCGTGGTGCCGGGGGCTGCGGACGTCGGGGCGGTCCTGGGCGGGGTCGTGTTCGGGCGCCTTGCTCATGGGTGCAGTGTAGGTGGGCGGGGTGCGGTGTCCGGAGGGGAACACTCGGTAGCCGCCGTGCGGCGGGGTTGGTCGTGCAGGGACGGTTTTTTCAGATGAAATACCAGCTCTTGGTGGCAGAGCAGGGGGTATCGGGGCGAATCGGCGCGGACCGTTCGGGAGGGTCGGCCCGGGTAGGCTGAACGTCGCGGTCCGGCGCGGGTCCACCGTCCCGGTCCCGCGACGCGGTCCGGTGGGGAAGGCGGTGGTGATGGACGAGGCTGGTGGCGCGCTTGGCGATTCGCCTGGTGGGCGTGGTCGCTTGCACGGCCGTCTGCTGCAGGTGCTGGGCGGGGTGTCGGCGGTCGCGGCGGCGGTCGCCTTGTGGCAGTTCGTGGTGTCCGGCGATGATCCCGACCGTGATCCGGTGAGTGTGGTCGAGGGTTTGGAGACGTTGTCCGTTCCGGAAGGTGCGAGTCCTTCGGGTGCAGTGGCTTCGGTGCACGCTTCGAGTGCGGCGGTCGAGTCGCCTTCGGAGTCCAGTGCGGCGGCGTCTTCGGAGGCGCCGACGAGCGCGAGCCCGTCGCCGTCGCCGTCGGAGGAGGTCACGTCGGCTGCGGGTGAGGAGAGCGCGGCGGCGGCGTGCACGGCGAGTCTGTCGGTCGAGAAGGAGTGGGACGACTCGGTCGAGGTGCAGATCGAGGTGGTGAGTTCGGGCGGTGTCGCGTTGGAGGCGTGGGAGATCGACCTGGATCTGCGGGATGTGGACATCTACCACCACTGGAACATGCGCGAGCTCGGCGACGGCCGGTACGGCAGTGAGGACTGGAACGGCCGGCTCGATCCGGAGGAGAACGCGGTCGCGGGGTTCCAGGCGGCGACCGATGACGGCGCCGATCTGCCCGGTTCGGTGCCGTGCACGGCGGTGTCCTGAGCGCGTTTCAGGCGGTGAGGAGTGCGGCGGCGGTGGCCGCGCCGTCGGTGCGGATCGCCCCGGCTGTGGCGGTGGCGCGTTCGCGGGTTTCGGCGGTGAGGGCGGTGGTGATGGCGGCGGCGAGTGACCGGGTGGTGAGGTTCGGGCCGCGGTGGGCGGCGCCGATGCCGAGTTCGGCGACGCGGCGGGCCCAGTAGGGCTGGTCGACGATCTGCGGGAGGACCACTTGCGGGGTCCCGGCGATGGCGGCGGTGGCGGTGGTGCCGGCGCCGCCGTGGTGGACGACGGCGGCCGTTCTCGGGAAGAGCGTCTGCTGGTTGACGTCGTCGACGGCGATGCAGTCGTCGTGGTCGTCGATCGGGGCGAGGCCGGCCCAGCCGCTGGCGAGGATGACGCGCAGGCCGTTCCTGCGGGCGGCGCCTACGGCGATGCGGGCGACGCTTTCGCTGGGGCGCATGGGGATGCTGCCGAATCCGATGTAGACCGGTGGGGGCCCGGCGTCGAGGAAGGCCTCCAGTTCGGGGGTGAGCGGGCGGGGGTCGGGGAGGATCCAGGCGCCGGTCTGCACGGCGCCGAGGTCGCGGGGGTGCCGGGGGCTGAGCACGGGGTCGGTCGCGAGCCAGGGGTGCGCGGTGTGGACGTGGTCGCGGACGCATCCCAAGGGCGCCAGGCCGTTCGCGGCCCTGAGCCGGTTGACGGGCTCGCCGTAGAGGGCGTGCATGCTGGCGGCGTCGTGGGCCCACAGCTCCCGGTTGTCGGTGACGCCGGGCGGGAGGGGCCGGCCGGGCCGTTCGGGCGGCGGGTGGTGCAGTGAGGGCAGGAGCGTCGGCTGAAAGCTGACGTGGTGGTAGCGGAGGCCGAGTGCGTCGGCGGCGGTCCGGGCCGCGGCGGCGACGGGGAACATGCCCGTGGCGACGATCGCGTCGCATCCTGCTGCGGCCGTGGAGATCCGGTCGAACTGCTCGGCGAGGACCGCGGCGGTCCGCGCCGTGAAGTCGCGCACGGGCGGTGGCCCGGTGCCGGTGACCAGGGGCCGCACGGCGTCCCCGGCGGGGGCTGCCGGCACGTCGGCGTCCGCGAGCAGCCGCGCGAACTCGGGGTCGGGGGGCGCGCACACGATCGCGGTCGCACCGAGCGCGCGCAGGCGCACCGCGAGGGCGGCCATCGGTTCGACGTCGCCGCGCGAACCGTAGGTCGAGAGCAGGACGCGCATCGGTTCCCCGTTCGAACGGTAGGTCCGCCCATTCTGCGCCCCGGGCGCAAGGGTCCGGGGCGGCGCCGGGGCCGCGCGTGCGGGAGGATCGCTGTACGCCGCTCTTTCGGTGGGCGGCATGAAGATCGGGAGGCTGCCGATGGGGTATGGGAACGGGTCGGATCCGCAGGTCGTCGTGTTCACCGGGCTGCCGGGGACGGGCAAGACCACGCTGTCCGAACTGCTCAGCCGGGCGACCGGCGTGCCGGTGTTCGCCGCGGACTGGCTGATGGGCTCGCTGGTGCCGCACGGGGTTCTGAACGACCTGGAGTTCGAGGCGTACTCGGCACTCCATGACGGCCTCATGGAGACGCTGATGGTGCGCCAGCTCCGGTTGGGGCAGTCGGCGATCACCGACTGCGTGGTCGACGACGCGACCGCCGAGCGCTGGGCCGGGATCGCCGCCGAGTACGGGGCGCGGCTGCGCGTCGTCGAGTGCGTCTGCAGCGACACGGAGCTGCACCGCAGCCGGGTCGAGGGCCGCGTCCGGGGCATCCCCGGCTGGCACGAGATCGACTGGGCGCACGTCGAGCACATGCGCGCCGAGCTGCCGCCGTTCACGCTCGACCGGCTCGTCACCGACGCCGTGAACCCCATTGAGGACAACCTGGCGCTGGTCGAGGCGTACGTGTCCGGCACCCCGCGGTGAGGCGCGTGAGCGCCATGGGGACGGCCGCGGGTGGCGGGCACGGAGTAGATTGGCGCGCATGATGTTCAACGAAACGAGCCCCCAAGGTTCATGACGCGGTCCGGCGAGCGCAATGCGCTCGAACCCGACCTCGTCCCTGTTCTCCAGCGTGTCCGCGACCTCTGCGGCCGCTTCACCGAAGGCCCGCTTCCTTCAGCGGAAGTCAAGGTCCTTCGCGACGCCATCGAAAAGCCCCGCCCGGGCGGGCGCGAGCTGCTGCCGAGCCGGCGCTCGGGAGACCGCGAGCGTTCCGAAGTCCGCAAGCAGCGGTTCAAAGCCGCCGTGGCGGAGCTGGCCGGCCTGGTGCGGTCCGCCGCCTCATGCTCGGACGCCGACCTCGAACTGCTCGGCGAACGGCTCCGGGAGCTGCGCGACGACGGCCGGCGGCTGCGGCTCGATCCCGAGTCGGTCGACCTCGGACTCTCGGCCGAGCAGACTCGGACGATCGCGCTCCATCTGCTGCACAACGGGATCGTCGATACCGAGGTCCTCATGGGACTGCAGCTCATGGAGCGGGCGGCCGAACCGGAGGACGTCGACCTCATCAGCACGTTCGCGCTGATCGGCGGAAACTACGGGTTCAGCGCCCTCAGGTCGTTCAAGCGGCTGGAGCTGCCCGCGTCCCGACTGTTCGCGATCGCCAACCGGATGCCGGCCGAGGCGCGCACGACCTTCTCCGCTGCGCTGGGCAAGTCGCCGGGCGCCGAGATCGGCGCGCTCCTGGCGACGCTCTCGGCCGGCGAGGCGATCACGTTGCTGCGCATGGTCGACGACTACCAGGGCACGCCGACGTGGATCGAGGGGAACGAGCCGCTCGCCGCAGCGGTGTGCGCCGCCGCCGAGAACCCGCTGCTGATGGGCGACGGGTCGGAGACGCCGTTCTCGATGGCGTGGCTGCGCGACGAGATCCGCTACGGCGCCGCCGCTCTCCTCGGCTACGCCCCCTGCCGGCGGCGGGAGGCCATCGGGCGGCTCAACGCGTGGCTCGGTTCACCGCGTGCACTGCGGGCGGTCCGGAACGTGGTGGCGCGGCGCCCCCGGGACAGCCGGGAGCTCTGGCTGCACCGGCAGGTCCTCGACGCGCAGCGAGACCGATCCGAGGACTTCCCTGCGGGGCTGGCCGTCCGGATCGCGGTGCCGGCACCGGGTTCCGGCGACGTGTGCACGCACCTGCTCATCGACGGCGTGCCGCTCATGCCGCGCACATGCGGGTACGCCATGCCCCGCAGCCCCGAATGCCTCCTCCACAAGGGAGACGGTCTGCGCGCGACCGCGGAGCCGCGGGAGGTCAAGCTGGCCGAGCCCGACTGCACCGAGGGCTGCTGCGGCGCGCTCCGCGCCGAGGTCAAGCGCGACGAGGCCAACGGACACGTCGAGTGGGAGGTCTGGCACACCCGCAGCCCGCAGCGCCGGGAGCGCTTCAAGTTCGACGCCGCCGCCTACGACGCCGAGATCGCCCGCGCCGCAGCCGACTTCACGTGGGAATGGCCCGCGCGGCGCGCCGCCAGGCTCCTGCGCGAACGACTGCACGCCGAACCTGGGCTCCTGTCCGAGTGGGAGTGCCGATTCGGCAGCGTCGCCTCGTGGAACACCGAACGGTCGGCACTCCTGTTCCACTTCTCGCACCCGGGGACGGAGCCGGCCGCACCGACGCAGCCGTCGCTCATGTTCTTGTACAAAGCCGAGATCCCGGATGCGGCGGTCGTCGACGACGACGCGGTCCGCACCTACGTCGACCAGATCGTGGAGCGGTTCAGGAACAACGACCCGAAGCGCTTCGCGAGGATCGTCTTCGGCTCGAAGGAGCTCGCCGAGTCCCTGGGGCTCCCGTGGCGGTAGGGCCGGGCTAACCCGGTTCGGGCACGAACCGCGGGCGCCGGCCGGTGTGCGCACCGGCGGCGTCCGCGGGTCCGATCACCCGCCGCTCGATCAGGTCGACGGCCTGGTAGGCGCGGTAGTCCGTCCATTCCTCGAGCCCGTCGGCCGCCCAGTCGGGCGCGCCCTCCTCGATCTCGCCGGTCTCGCCCTTCATCTCGACGAGCGCGGTCGTGTCGTCCACGTACCGGCCCGACCAGAGGAAGACCGTCTCCAGCTGGTCGGCCTCAAGGTCGAAACCGAACTCCTCCATTGGGATCTGCCACTGCACGGCCCCGGAGGGGAAGCCGTAGAAGGTGACCGCCGTGTCGTTGTACTCGAACGCCATCACCTGGGAACCGTCCGGCGCGAGGGCGGCGATGCGCTGGTCGCACTGATCCGGGGAGTCGGCGACCGGCCACGGGGCCCAGTCCAAGGCGCCCTGGTCGATCCGTCCCTTGAAGAGGTAACTGCCGTCCTGGCCGCAGCCGACTTCGAGCAGGACGTGCACGCCGTCCGGGTGCAGGTGGTGGTGGCCACCCTGGCCGCCGACGGTGGGCAGGGCGGCGTCGCCGAGGATCGCGCCGGTCGCGGCGTCGAGCGCGAACCAGCGGTCGGCCGGGCCGTGCCCGGAGTACATGTCGGGCCGGTAGAGCCACACGACCGCGCCGTCGCGCGAGAAGCGGCAGTTGGACCACGCGCTGCCCGGACCGTCCTCGCGCGGCCCGAAGTCGAAGCGCCACAACTCGGTCCCGGCCCGGTCGAGGCAGACGAGGAAGTCGCGGGTGGCGATCGCGACGCGGCCGCCGGACTCGTCCCGGGACTGCGCCTTGATGTCGGAGATCGGTCGCTCGTCTGCCATTGGCCCCTCTTCACCGCGGTCTCGAAGGGCCCGATCGTAGTCCCCGCAAGCGAACTCAGGCGGGCTCAGGTCGACCGAAGCGCACCGCGACGCCCGGCGACGAGAGGACGCTCATCGGCCCGCCGGAGACGGGCAGACCCGCCGCGGCCAGGAGGTTCTCATCGCATTCGAGGAGCTCGGCGCGGTGCAGCGGCCAGCGCGGGTGGGCGTTCGGGAGGTACTGGAGCCGCCCGGCGACGGTGTGGTGGAGACCCCACCGGGCGGTGAGGAAGTGCTCGAGGGGCGTCGGGTCCGTGAGGGGTTCGCCGGTGCGGACGGTGAGGCGGCAGTGGGCGCCGCGGGGTCCGGGCCGGCGTCGGGCGCTGGTGTAGGTGCGCGTGTCGCCGCGGGTTCGCAGGGACATGCGGGACCAGACGTAGGGCAGGCGGAAGCCGAGGCGGGCGGCGAGCACGGGCACGAGCCTGGAGGCGTCGAGGGAGCGGAAGACGACGCCGCGGCGGCCGTGCCGGTCCACCGAGTAGAGGCGGACGTTGATCTCGGGGAAGGTGCCGAGGTAGGGGATGCCGGGGAGGCCGAACCATCCGACGCGGTACATGCGGAAGGGGACGAGGCCGACGTAGCTGGCGCCTTCGAACGTGTCGGGGACGGTCCCGGCGGGGAGGAGGCGGGCGACGGTCGCGGTGGGCACTTCCCAGTGGAGGAAGGCGAGGTCGAGCCAGGACTGGGTGAGCAGGGGGCGGGCGATGGGCGCGCGCGGCTCGGGCGTGACGGGTTCGGGCGTCGTGTGCACGCGTCCAGCATCGCAGGACCGGGCGGGCGCCCGCTGCGGGTTGGCGCTTACGCTGCGGGCGTGGAGATCTTTGAGGACCGGCGGGGGCTGCTGCAGGCGGTGGCGTACCGGGTGCTGGGGACGGTGACGGACGCCGAGGACATCGTCCAGGAGGCGTGGCTGCGGTGGAGCGGGGTCGACGCGGAGGCGGTCGAGGATCCGACGGCGTACCTGGTGAAGGTGACGACCCGGCTGGCGATCGACCGGCTGCGGAGCGCGCAGGCGCGGCGCGAGTCCTATGTGGGCCCTTGGTTGCCGGAGCCGGTGCTCACGAGCGGTGACGTGGCGGATGATGTGGCGCTGGCGGACACGGTGTCGTCGGCGATGCTGCTGGTGCTGGAGACGTTGTCGCCGCTGGAGCGGGCGGTGTTCGTGCTTCGGGAGGCGTTCGGCTACTCGCACAGGGAGATCGCCGAGATCTTGGACCGGAGCGAGGCGTCGGTGCGGCAGACGGCGATGCGCGCCCGTGAGCACGTGGAGTCGCGGCGGCGGCGGTACGACACCGATCCGGCGACGCGGAAGCGGGCGGCGGAGTCCTTTCTGGAGGCTTCGGCGGGCGGCGATCTGGCGGGGCTGATGGGGATTCTCGCGCCGGACGTGAAGCTGGTGTGCGACGGCGGCGGCCTGGCGCCCGCGCCGCGGCGAGTGCTCGAGGGCCTGGAGCTGGTGGCGGGTGCGCTGATCTCGTTCGCGGGGCGGATGCCGGAGGCGCCGAGCGTGGAGCTCGCGGAGGTGAACGGCGGCCCGGCGATCGTGGTCCGGTCGGCCGGGGCGGCGGCGGTCGTGATCATGCTGCACCTGGTCGACGGGGTGGTCGAGGAGATTCACCTGGTGAGCAACCCCGAGAAGCTCGGCGCATTGTGACGGTGGCCACTACAACTCACGTTCGGCGGTGCCATCTCGTCCTTGGGGCATGAATGACATCCTCGTTATCGGCGCCGGCTACACCGGCATGATGGCCGCCCACGGCATCGCCCTGCGCAACACGGACGCCCGCGTCACCCTCCTCAACCCGACCGACCGGTTCAACGAGCGGCTGCGCCAGCACCAGGTCGCGGCCGGCCAGGAGCTCGGCGACCACCGGATTCCCGCGATCGTCGAACCGGCCGGCATCCGCTTCGTCGAAGGGTGGGCGGCCTCAGTCGACACCGAAGCCCGCACGGTGGCGCTCGCCGACGGGCGGGAACTGCGCTACGACCTGCTGGTCTACGCGATCGGGAGCGCCACGCAGCAGATGAAGGGCGCCTTCACCATCGACGACCCCCGCCTCGCCGAACGGCTCCGCGCCGAACCCGAGGGCGTGCTGACCGTGTGCGGGGCCGGGCTCACCGGCATCGAGGCCGCGGCCGAGATCGCCGAGGCCTACCCGCGCATGACCGTGCGGCTGCTCAGCCGCGGCGAACCCGGCGCAATGATGGGCCCCGGCGCCCGCGCGCACCTGATGCGGGCGCTCGACCGCCTCGGCGTGGAGGTCCGCACCGGCGTCAAGGTGGCCGAGGTGCTGCCGGACGCGGTCGTGCTCGAAGGCGGCGAGCGCGTCCCCACCGGCACGACGCTGTGGACGACCGGGGTCCGCGTCCCGCCGCTCGCCGCCGAAGCGGGCATTGCGACCGACGACACCGGCCGAGTCCTCGTCGACGAGACCCTGCGGTCGGTCTCGCACCCGGAGATCTACGCGATCGGCGACGCCGCCGCGATCCGCCAGGCCTACGGCGTGATCCACGGGACCTGCCAGAGCGGCATCCCCTCGGCCGCGCACGCCGCCGAGTCGATCACGCGGCGCCTGCACGGCAAGGCGCCCAAGCCGTTCCGGTTCGGGTACTTCCACCAGCCGGTGTCGCTGGGCCGCAAGGACGCCGTCATCCAGTTCACGCGCCCCGACGACACCCCCGGCCGCTGGTACCTCAAGGGGAAGGCCGCGATCGCCTACAAGGAGGCGGTCAGCAGCAGCCCGTTCAAGTTCTTCCGGTCGCGCCGGCCCATCCCGGCCCGCATGACCGCGCGGACCGGGGGCCGGCGCAACCGCCTCGCGGCATAACGCCTTCACGGCCCGGCCCTCGCTCACGTGCAGGACGGCGTCGGCGCCTTCGAGCATCGCCCGGTCGAGCGGGAACGGTCCCTGCGGCGAGGTGACGTCGGTCCGCTCGGCCGCGTCGGGAAGGTCGGCGGCGGCGATGAGGCCCCACGTGTCGATCCGCTCCTGGAGCCGGCCCTCGTACGTGCCCGGGTCGGGCGCGGGAAGCCCGATGCCCTCGCTGCGGCCGAGGCTGCCGACGATGCACGCGTACCTGTCGCCGAGCAGGGACGCGAGGATCGCGCCGGTGCCGTACCAGGTGAGGTCCATGCCGCCCATGGACATGCGGCTCGGGTTCCGCTGGAGGTGGAGGTTGTGCCCGTAGAGGAGGGTCGGACCGCGGTCGGCCTCGAGGTCGCGGATGTCGAGGAGGTTCTGGGCCATGATGGCGTCGCGAACGCCGCCGAGGCGGCTCCAGCGCTCTTCGTCGCCGAGGCGCTGCGCGGCCTGGCTGTGGTAGCGGAGCAGCCCCAGTCCGGTGGTGGCGTGGACGCGGGCCCGGTCCCACCGCTCGCGCGAGGTGGCCGCGATCAGTTCGGGCGCACGGGCGTAGAGCGCGGCGAGCATGTCGTCGGCGATCACCCGCAGCCGCGCGGCCTCGGGCGTGGCGCCGGGCGAGCGGCCCGGGTCCGTGACGGCGTCCATGCCGCCCCAGCGGTCGTCGTCGCCGGCGAGGCCTGCGAGGTCGTGGTCGAGGCCCAGGTAGTCGCGGACGTGCTCGAGGCACCGGCGGGGGCTTTCGGCGGTGAACTCGAAGGGCGCGTCGATGCCGTGGAAGGAGAGCCGGTCCGCGGCGGACCGTTCGGCGTTGTACTCCCGCATCCAGGCGACCAGCGCCCGGTTGGCGGGCAGCGCGCCGAAGCCGTGCGAGAAGCCCGCTTCCATCACCGCGTCGAGCGAGCCGACGCCGCGGCGCACGAAGTCGTCCACGGCGAACGCGGCCACCCGGTCGGATTCGAGCGCGAAGGAGCGGAAGCCCTCCGCGGCGAGCTGCGCGAACAGCTCGTTGCGGATCTCCCCGAACGCGGGCTCCCGGTGGTCGGGTTCGCCGAGGGCCACGAGGGTGTGCGAGTCGTTGACGAAGGCGCGAAGATCATGAGTCATGGCTTCAAACATAACCTTGAAACTTCAGTTGAGACCTTCACCTGATGCGGCCTCGAATGTGGGGGCCGAAGTCTCAAACACTGGTTGAGGGGTGTGCGTCGCCGCGAGGGGACCGTCGGTCCCTTGCCCTAGGGTCGGGGCATGACGGTGGACTGGAACGCGTTGATCCTCGGGCAGATGGAGTTCTACTGGGACGCCCATCTGCGGCCGAGGCTGGAGGGGCTGACCGACGAGGAGTACCTGTGGGAGCCGGCCGAGGGCTGCTGGAGCCTGCGGCCCGGCCCGGACGGCGCGCTCGGGATGGAGACCGCCGACCCCGCCCCCGAACCGCCGCCGGTGACCACCATCGCGTGGCGGATGGTCCACATCGGTCGGGACGTGCTCGGCATCCGGGCCCGCGCGTTCTTCGGACCCCATGAGGGCCTTGAGGACGCGGACATGTGGGACCTGCGGCTGTGGCCCGACCCGCTGCCCGGCACGGCCGCCGACGCGGTCGCCATGCTCGAGGCCGCCTACGCGCACTGGCGCGACGGCGTGCGCGCACTCGACGCCGAGGCGATCGCGCGGCCGCTCGGGCCCAAGGGCGCCTGGTTCGCGGACGACTCGATGGCCGCCCTCGTGCTCCACCTCAACCGCGAGGTCATGGCCCACGGCGCGGAGATCTGCCTCCTTCGCGACCTCTACCGCACCGCGGGCTTGCGCTCCCGCTGACCTCAGACGGCGGTCTGGAGCCCGAACCCGAAGGGGTACAGCGGATCGTAGGCGGCGTCGCCGACGTTCATCGGCTCCTGGTCGTTGGCGCGCGGCCAGGTGACCGGGAGGCGGCCGCCGTAGGGCGTCCTGCCGAAGAGCGGGTCGGCGACGCCCGCGCCCTCGCTGCCCGGGAGCCAGGCCGCGACGAGCGCGTCGACCGGCGCGAGGTGCGAGGTGATCTCGATGGGGCGGCCCGAGACGACGATGACCACGCAGTCGACTGCGGCGCAGACCGTCGCGATCGCGGCGGCGTCCGCATCGGACACGCGCATGTCGTGCTCCCCCGCGCCCGCGTCGCCGACGCCCTCGGCGTACGGGTCCTCCGCGACCACGACGACCCCGACGTCGGCGTCGCCGATCGGCTCGGATGCGTTCTCGCTGTATGTGATCGCCGCATCGGGCGCGACCTCCTGCAGCCCTGCGAGGATGGTGGTGCCCTCGGTGACCGCCGCGACGGCGCCCTGCCAGGAGGCGGTCCAGCCTCCCAGCTGGCGTCCGAGCGAGTCCGCGCCCGAACCGGCGACGTAGACCGACTCGTCGCCCGCGAGCGGCAGCAGGTCGCCGTCGTTGCGCAGCAGCGTCTGGGACGCGGCGGCGGCCTGGCGGGCCACCTCGCGGTGCTCGGCCGAGCCGATGTCGCCGGCGCCGGAGGCGTCCGTGAACGGCCGCTCGAACAGGCCGAGCGCGAACTTCTGCGTGAGGATGCGCGAGACCGCGTCGTCGATGCGCTCCTCGCTCACCCCGCCCGAGTCCACTTCGGCCACGAGCGTGTCGATGAACCGGCGGTACTCGAACGGCACCATGACCATGTCGATCCCGGCGTTGATCGAGGTGCGCACCGCCTCGGCGTAGTCCTCGCTCACCTGGTCCACGCCCTGCCAGTCGGAGACGACGAAGCCGTCGAAGCCGAGCTCGCCCTTGAGGACGTCGTTGATGAGGTACGAGTCGGCGTGGGCCTTCAGCGGCCCCTCGCCCAGGTCGGTCGAGGAGTACGAGGCCATGACCGAGCCGACGCCCGCGTCCACCGCGGCTTTGAAGGGCGCCAAGTGGATCGCGCGCAGCTCCTCCTCGGTGAGGGTGGTGACGCCCTGGTCGAGGAGGTACGTGTCGCCGGGCGGCAGCAGGTCGTTCGGGGTGGTCGAGGAGCCGAAGGCGGTGCCGCCGTCGCCCACGAAGTGCTTGGCCATGGCCAGCACGCTCGTGCCCGCGGCGAGGTCGTCGCCCTGGAGGCCCTGCACGACGGACCCGGCGTACTCGACGGCCAGGCCCGGGTCCTCGCCGAAGGACTCGTAGGTGCGGCCCCAGCGGCTGTCGCGGGCCACGCACACGCACGGCGCGAACGTCCAGTGCACGCCGGTCGCGCGGGTCTCGGCCGCGGTGATCGCGGCGGCCCGGCCGGCGAGCCCGGGGTCGTGGGCGGCGCCGAGGCCGATGTTGTGCGGGAAGACCACGGCCCCCGGGAGCGCGCCGTTGCCGTGGACCGCGTCGAGGCCGTAGACGAGCGGGATGCCCAGGCGCGAGTCCATCGCCTCGGCCTGGAAGCCGTCGATCATCGCGGCCCAGCCCTCGGGCGTGTCGTGGAGGGCGTCGGAGCCGCCGTTGAGGAGCGAGCCGATGCCGAGATTCGCGATGTCCGAGGCGGTCCCTTCGATGGCGGGCACGGCGACCTGCGTCATCTGGCCGACCTTCTCCTCGATCGTCATGCGGCCGAGGAGGTCGGCGACGCGGTCGGCGACGGCCGCGTCGGGGTCGAGGTAGGAGGCCTCGCCCGCGTCGTCGGGGACGACCACGAGCACGGTGGCCACCGCGGCGGCGAGCGCCGCGATGAGGGCGGTCCAGAGGACGGCCGGACGGCGGAGGACTGCGGGCAGGTGTGCTGCGCCCATGGGGCGGGCTCCTTGAAGGGTGCTCGATCGACTACGGCCCCAACCTGGTTCGACACTAGTGGAAGAGCGCTCCCATGTCCAGTGGCCCTCTCGGGGGCCCGTGGAACGGCCCTGCGCAGTGCGTATAGGCGGATGGAAATCTTTTCCGCCCGCCTTGCCGGGGGTGCGAACCCCTGTTATGTTGGGTCTCCAAACTAATCCTTCGGCGGCCCCCAGCCGAACCCACCCTAGGAGCACCTGTGCGACGACGCACCTTCGCCGCCTCTCTCGGCGCGGCCGCCGTGGCCACCACAGCCGTCCCCGCGATGGCCCACGCGAAGACCTCCGGCCACTGCGAAGACGCCTACACCTGGCGCACCGCCGTGATCAACGGCGGCGGCTACGTCCCCGGCATCGTCTTCAACGAGACCGAGGCGGACGTCATCTACGCTCGCACCGACATCGGCGGCATGTACCGCTGGCAGGAGCCCACCCAGACGTGGAAGCCGCTGCTGGACTGGGTCGGCGCGGACCAGTGGGGGTACACGGGCGTCGTCTCCGTCGCCACCGACCCCGTCGAGACCAGCCGCGTCTACGCCGCGGTGGGCACCTACACGAACGACTGGGACCCCAACAACGGCGCCGTCCTCTACTCGGACGACTACGGCGACACCTGGGGCGTCGCCGAGCTCCCGTTCAAGCAGGGCGGCAACATGCCCGGCCGCGGCATGGGCGAGCGCCTCGCCGTCGACCCCGCCGACAACGCGGTGGTCTACCTCGGCACCCCGAACGGCAACGGCCTCTGGCGCTCCACCGACCACGGCCGCAACTGGGCCGAGGTCGAGGCGTTCCCGAACCCGGGGAACTTCGTGCAGGACCCCAACAACCCGTACTCCGACGACAACCAGGGCGTCATCTGGGTCGAGTTCGACCAGGCCGGCCGGATCTTCGTCGGCGTCGCCGACCCCGCCGACCCGCTCTACGTCTCCGAGGACCGCGGCCAGACCTGGGCCCCCGTGCCCGGGGCCGCCGCGATCGGCTCCGCGGACGGCAACAAGACCATCCCCAAGCAGGCCGCGATCGACCACGTCAACGGCCACCTCTTCATCGTCACCAGCTGGGACCCCGGGCCCTACAACGGCGGCCCGGCCTCCGGCGACGGCGGCGCGGTCTGGCGCCTCGACCTCGCCGACGGCACCTGGACCGACATCACCCCCGCCTACAACCCGGCCGGGCGGATCCCCGGCTTCGGCGGCATCACCGTCGACCGCCAGCGCCCCGGCACCCTCATGGCCGCCACGCAGAACAACTGGGGGCCCGACGAGGTCCTGTTCCGCTCCACGGACTCAGGCGCGACCTGGGAGACCAGCTGGGACCTCGTGGCCGGCGCGGACGGCTCGCAGCAGCGCACCGACCGGTTCACCATGGACGCCTCCGGGAGCGAGTGGCTGACCTTCGGCAACAGCGACCAGGGCACGCAGTACGCGGTCAAGCACGGCTGGATGATCGACGCGCTGTCGATCGACCCGTTCAACTCGGACCGGATCATGTGGGGCACCGGTGCGACCATCTGGGGCACCGAGCAGTTGACGGCCTGGGACGCGCAGGGCCCGCTCGTGGGCGAGGACGGTGCCGGGAATCCGGTGGCGCTGCCGGTGGAGCGGTTCACCGTGGCCGTGCGGGCCGAAGGCGTCGAGGAGACCTCGATCCAGGACATCGCGGCGCTCGGCGGCACCGTCGTGTCGGCCGTGGGCGACCTCGGCGGGTTCGTGCAGAACGACCTCGGCAAGGCGGGCAAGCAGATCCGGAACCCGGACTGGTCGTCGGGGCGGAGCGTGGACTTCGCGGCCCTGAATCCGTCCATTGTGGTTGGTACTGGTGACGTGCACGGGGACGTGGACGGCCATGTGGCCGTCTCCGTCGACCGGGGCGCGACCTGGTTGACGACCGCCCGGGTCGAAGGCGTCGCGAAGGACGGCAACGGCGGCACCGTCGCGGTGAGCGCGGACGGCTCGGTGATCGTGTGGAGCCCTGGCAACGGGACGACGGCGCCGGTGTACAGCACCGACCTCGGCCAGACGTGGAAGCCGGTGGAGGGCCTGCCCGCGGGGGCGAAGGTGCGCGCCGACCGGGTGCGCGCGAGCCGCTGGTACGCGTACTTCGCCGGGGTGTTCTACACGAGCGGGGACGGCGCGCGGAAGTTCGCCGACACCGGCGCGACGGGACTGCCGCCGGAGGGCGACGTGGACTTCCGGGCCGTGCCGGGCAAGCGCGGACACCTGTGGCTGGCCGGCGGGAACACTCCCGACGAGGTCGACCCGGTGTACGGGATGTGGCGCTCGACCGACGGCGGCGCGACGTGGAAGCGGGTGCGCGACTTCGACACTGCGGACGCGGTGGGCTTCGGCAAGAGCCGCGGCCGCGGGTACCCGGCGATCTACGCGTCGGCGAAGTCGGGCGGGCAGGCCGGGATCTGGCGTTCGACCGATGAGGGCCGCAGCTGGCAGCGGATCAACGACGACGCGAACCAGTGGGCGTGGACGGGGAAGGCGATCTCGGGCGACCCGCAGGTGTACGGCCGCGTCTACATCGCGACGAACGGTCGCGGCATGATCTACGGCGACATCGCGGACTGAGGTCCGCGCTGGATTCGCCGGTGAGGCGCTCTCTGGGGAGCGACGCGCCGGCCGCGGGACCTCCGTTCGGTCCCGCGGCCGGCGTGCTGTCGTCCTGCCGCGGTTACGCGGTGATCGGTTGGGGGCGTGCGGGTGTCGCCGGGTGCGCCCGGTGCGGGGCCGGTTCGTCATGGTCGGCGCCGCAGAGGCCGGCGTAGAGGAGGTCGTTCCAGGCCCGTTCGAGGGCGTCGGGGTCGGCGGTGTCGTGGCGGTCGACGATGTTCCAGGCCACGGTGATCTGGCGTTCGCCGTCGAGGGAGTGGAACGAGTTGGCCTCGTGGCCGAGGGTGTCACCGTTGTGGCCCAGGAAGACCGCGTCGGGGTCGTCGGCGCATCCGGGTCGGAGGCCGAAGAGGCCGAGGCCGTAGTCGAAGGACTTGCCGGTGGGTCGGAACGCCGTCGCTTCGGCGAGCGAGGCGTCGTCGAGGAGGGTCCCGTCGGTCATGGCCCGGTAGAAGTCGTTGAGGTCGCCTGCGGTGGCGACGACGTTGCCGCCGGCCCACAGCTGGCTGTACGAGAGCTTCGACGTGTCGAGGTAGGGCCGGGCGGGGTCCCCGGTGGTGAGGTACGGGTCGAGGTGCGGGCCGCGGAGGCCGGAGGTGCCGGGGCGGCCGAAGTAGGTGCGGTCGAGGCCGGCGGGGTCGAAGACCCGGTCCTCGAATACGTCGCCGAGGTCGTCGCCCGTGAGCTCCTCGATGAGGAGGCCGAGCGCGGTGTACCCGGTGTTGGAGTAGGCGAAGCCGTCGCCGGGCGGGAACAGCTGCCCGCCCTCGGTGCCGATCGCGATGAGTTCCTCTGGGCGGTAGTGGGTCCGGTGGTTCGCGTGGAAGTCGGTGAGGTCGTCGTCCTCCAGAAGGGAGGCGTAGAGGCGCGGCAGGTGGTCGGGGACGCCGCCGCGGTGCGACAGGAGCTCCCGGACCGTGGGCTCGTACTCGCCTTCGTACGGGAGGACGCCGGGCAGGTGCTCCCCGATCGGGTCGTCGAGGTCGAGTTCGCCTTCGGCCTGGAGCTGCAGGAGGATCGTCGCGGTCATCGACTTCGTGATGCTGCCGACGCGGAAGCGGTCGCCCGGTCTCGCGTCGCCCGCCGCGTCCTGGAGGCTGCGCGGGCCGGCGGCCGCGGACCATTCGGCGTCGCCGCTGCGGACTTCGGCGACTGCGGAATGGTCGGCCGCGGACGCGAACGCCTCCAGTTTGGACTCGAGCAGGGCGGTGTCGAGGCGCGGCGGCGCCGCAGCGGCAGCGGCCGGGGCCGCTGCGACGGCGAGCGCCAGGGCGGCGGCGGCGAGGATTCGGGTGTGCATGCGCCGACACTAAAACCGCATTGAACTGGGGCGCAATGCAAAAGGCCGAATTCACCGCAAGAGGGGCGCAGGCGGGAATGGCCCCGGTACCGGCAGCGGTACCGCACCGCAGATTCGAAGGGGCGCGCTTCCACTCGGAAACCTCTTCGCTGGCATGAACTGTCGGTAATGCCCAATACGAACGTCTGATTCGCACCGGTAAGGTAATCGCGTGTATCGCCCTGTATAGGAAGGACTACCCCTGGTGCCCGACGTGCCCTCCACTCGTCTGGTCTACGACGCCCTCCTGATCACCTCGCTCGACGACGCGTACAAGCCCGCCACGGGCCCGCGCGTGACCGGCCTGGGCATCGGGGCGGCGCTCCTGGCCGAACTCGTGCTCTCGCAGCACCTGGTCGTCTGGGCCGCGAAGGGAGTCGACCTCTTGTGCTTCGACGAGCGGTTCCGGCCGCCGGAGGACTCCCTGGCACTGTGGCTGGTCGAGCACATCCGCGCCGAGCGCACCAGCCTCGGCGTGCGCGACTGGCTCGAGTTCCTCTCCGCCGCAGACGTGTACACCAAGACCGCCGAGCACATGGCGATGCTCGGCCTCATGGTCCGCCACGAGTACCGCTCGCGGTGGTCCCGGCGCGTGGAGTCCGGCTACGAGCCGAGCGACGCGCTCTTCGCGAACGCCGTGTTCTCCCGGCTGCGCCGCACCGTGTCCCTCGCGGATCGGCAGATCACCGTCGAGGACGCCTACCTGCTCGGCCTCACTGAAGCGGTCGGCCTCTCCAAGCCCCTCTACTACCAGCTTCCCTCCGGCGCACGCGTGTACGCCGGGAAGCAGCGGCAGTCGCTGCCCGCGCCGCTCCGCGCCCTCCTGGCGCACCTCGCGGCGGCGGTGGCGGACACCGCCATCACCGGCGGCCGCTGACACCACCCGTCACCCGAAGAAGGAGTCACCGCCCGCATGTCCACTCCGTCCTCATCCCCGAGTGCGGTGCAGGCCGTCCTGGCCCGCAACAAACTCGGGACCTTCAGCCTCCTGCACTTCTCCCTCACCGCCGCCACGCCCCTCACCGTGATCGCCGGCGGCGTCGTCGTCATGTTCGCCCTCGCCGGCCAGATCGGCATCCCCCTCGGGTACCTGATCATCGCCGCCTGCCTGTGGCTCTTCAGCGTCGGCTACACGACCATGTCGCGCCACATCACGAACGCGGGCGCCTTCTACGCGTTCATCGCCCGCGGCATCGGCCGCGTCCCCGGCGTCGCCGCCGCATGGGTCGCGGCGACCGCCTACTGCGCCATGCAGATCAGCCTCTACGGCCTGCTCGGACTCACTGCCGAGAGCGTCCTGGCCCGCATGGGCCTGGACGCGTCGTGGTGGGTCTGCGCGCTTGTCGCGTGGGCCCTCATCGGGCTCCTGGGCACGCGCGCGGTCGACATCAACGCGAAGGTCCTCGCGATCCTCCTGGCCGTCGAGATCGCCGTGATCCTGCTGTTCAGCGCCTCCAACTTCGCCAACGCCGCCGACGGCCTCCCGCTCGCGGCGATGTCGCCGTCCACGCTCGGCGGGGAGGCGGCCGGGGCCATGCTGGCGCTGGCGGTCACCGGCTTCATCGGGTTCGAGTCGCCCACCGTCTACGGCGAGGAGGCGAAGGACCGGCGCCGCACGGTCGCGCGGGCCACGCTCGCCACCGTCGGCATCCTCGCGTTCATCTACATCGCCTCGTCGTGGTCGATCATCGCCGCCGTCGGCGCGGACGGCGTCGTGGACGCCGCGATCGCGGACCCCTCGCTCATGTTCACCCTCGCCGGCGAGCAGCTCGGCGCCCCGTGGGCGGTCATCGGCGAGGTGATGCTGCTGACCTCGGTCACCGCCGCCGCGTTGAGCTTCCACAACACGACCGCGCGCTACCTGTTCGCGCTCGGCCGCGAGCGCGTCGCACCCGCATGGCTGGGCCGCACCTCGCCGCGCACCTCTTCCCCGGTGACCGCCTCGCTCACCCAGACCGTCGTCAGCGGCGCGGTCATCATCGCCTGGGCGGTCCTGGGCCTGGACCCGCTCGTGCACCTGTTCTACTACATGAGCACGTCGGCGGGGATCGGCCTGCTCGCTCTGATCGCCACGTGCGCCGTCGCGGTCATCGTGTACTTCGCGCGCGACCGGCGCGGCGAGTCCCTATGGGCCACCAGGATCGCGCCCGTGCTCGCGGTCGTCGCGCTCCTGTGGGTGCTGTACCTCTCGGTCCTGCACTTCCACACCCTGCTGGGTGTCGAGAAGGGATCGACGCTGCCGGTGCTCGTGCCGATCCTGTTCGCGGGCCTGGCCGTCCTCGGGGCGGGCTGGGGCGCGTACCTCAAGTGGGGCCGCCCGGAGGTGTACGCCGGGATCGGCCACGGCGCGAAGGCCGCGCTCGTGACCGAGACGTCCGAACCGGTGGGGGTGGCCGGTGGCCGTTAGCACCGCGCACGTCGCGGGCCTGCTCGCCGAGGCGTTCGTGGACGCGCCGACCGCGGTCTGGCTCGTCGAGGACCCGGCCGATCGCCTGGCAGCCATGGAAGGCCAGTTCGCGATGCTCGCCGAGCACGCCGCCGTCCACGGCGGCGTCCTCACGGCCGGAGCGGACGGCGCGCTCGTCTGGTTCGACCGGACTGTGGAGGTCCCGCCGATCCCCGAGTACGACGAGCGGCTGCGCGCGGCCTGCGGGAAGCATTACGAGGGCTTCGCCGAACTCGACCGGATCATGGACGAGCACCACCCGGCCGAGCCGCACAACTACGTGGCGCTCGTGGGCGTGCGCGCCGACGCGCGCGGCCGCGGCATCGCGAGCGACCTGTTCCGCCGCCACCACGAGCGGCTCGACGCGTCCGGCACCCCCGCGTACTTGGAGGCAGTCTCGTTGCAGACCGCGAGACTGTATGCGTCCCTTGGATACCGGCCGCACGGCGCACCGTTCCGCATCGGCGAGGGCGGCCCGCCGCTCCACCCGATGTGGCGCCCGGCCGGCGCCGTGTGATCCGCGCTCGGCGACAGGCGCACGTGAACCTAGAGTCGGACGCGATGACCACGCGAGAGCGAGGCGGCGCGTCCGCCGCTGAGGGGAACGCCCGATGACCGACTGGTGGTGGGTGGACCTGCTGCTGGCGGTCGCCGCGGGCCTGGCGCTGACCTGGGTCGCGCTGATCGCGGCCTTGGCGGTCGCCGGGCCCCGCGGACCGCTCCTGCGCGAAGCGCTGCGCGTACTGCCGGACCTGCTCCGGCTGCTGCGGCGCCTCGCGGCGGACGGCGGCCTGCCCCGCGGGGTGCGCCTGCGCCTGGTCCTGCTGTTCGCGTACCTGGCGCTGCCGTTCGACCTGGTCCCCGACTTCATCCCGGTCCTCGGATACGCCGACGACGCGATCATCGTCGCCCTGGTCCTGCGGTCGGTCGTGCGCCGCGCCGGCATCGACGCGGTCCGGGCCCACTGGCCCGGCAGCGACGACGGGTTCGCGGTGCTCTGCCGCCTCACCGGACTCCCCATGCCCGGCAACGAGTCCTGACCGCTCAGCGGCCGGCGCTCCAGTCGTCCGGCGGGTCGGCGCACGCGACGGGCTCGGCCGGACCGAGCCGGTGCAGACGCGCCGGGTTCAGGCCGCCACCACCTCGGACGTGTCGCGGACGGGTGCAAGCGGATCGCGGCGAACGCCAATGCACTGGCGGATTCGCCCGGCACGTGAGACGGTGTCGCCGTGCACGACTACTCCCCCGCCGCTCCGGCGCGCCGATGAGCTTCCAGACCCTCGCCCGGCGAGTGCGGAACCCCGAGCTCCCGCTCGGCCTGCGGTACGCCGCATTGCGTTCGGCCCTCGAGCACTACCGGCGCCTCGGCTACTGGAACGCCTGGGAATTCATCACCCGCACCGATGGGCCGGGACCGACGCGTCTCGACGCGGATCGCATGCTCAATGCCTTGCAGCGCTTGGAGACCAGCAGGAACGTCTGGCTGGCCGAGATAGCGGCGTACGCCGAGCGGCGGCGGGCCCACAAGCGCGACCGCATCCCGGTCGATCGGGCAGAGCACCAGTACCGGAGAGGGCGGCGCTGGCCGGGACCCGACGCCGAAGCGGCCGTCACCGGCGCGGTGGCCCGGGCCTGGCGCGGGCACCGCGACCTGCGCCTGCCCGCCCCCACGAAGACGCTCCTCGAACCGATCGAGACCGCGCTCGACCCGGTCGTCGACGCGTTCCTCGCCCGCCGGTTCACCGCGCATGAGCGCCGGCTGCTCCTGACGGCCGTCGGCGACATCGAAGCCGCCGAACGCGAACTCACAGCCCAGTCCATCTGGGCCACAACGCGATGGCACGCCTGGACTGCCGAGCTGATCCGCCATCACGAGCTACCGCTGGTCCGGCGGGGCTGGACCGGCGAGGCCGAGCGGATCACCCGCATCTTCTGGGCCGCACGCACGCAGATGACCTATCTCCCCGACCTCTACACGTTCGAGCAGACGCAATGGTGGGTCGCGAACGTCATGGCCCCGCAGTCGGAACTGTGGCTCGCGGAGCTGAACGGCGTCCCGGTCGGCTTCGCGGCCCTCAACGGCACCTGGCTCGACCACCTGTACCTCGAACCCGCCCACCAGGGCCGGGGCATCGGCGAAGCGCTGCTCGCGAAGGCGAAGCGGCGCCGCCCCGAGCTGAACCTGCGGGTGTTCGAGCAGAACACCGGCGCCCGCGCCTTCTATGCGCGCCAAGGCTTCGCGGAGGTCGGCTCCGGCGACGGCTCCGACAACGAGGAGCACCTGCCCGACCTCCACCTGCGCTGGCGGCGCTGAGCGGGCGGGCGACCGGTCCGCAGGACCTGAGGCTCGATTCCGTCTCGGCGGCGTACGCCTCGGCGAAGCCGTCGCAGTCGGCGGTCGGCGACTGGTCGGTGCGTCCGGAGGTGTGCCGTGATCGACCCATCCTGACATGGGCGCTCCTGCCCGAAGGCACACCGGAGAGAGGTCCGTGGACGACTTACGAACCGCCCCTGAGGTCCTCGGCGGTGGCGAGCGCGCCCGCGGCGGCTACGCACTCGGCTTCGGTGAGTTCGGTGTCGCCGACCTGCTTGAGGAGTGCGGCGGCCTTCGCGCGGTCGCCCAGGCGCAGCGCGAGTTCGGCGCGGTAGACGAGGGCGTCGAGGAGTTCGGGCTTCGGGGCCTCGTCGCCGCTGCGCGCGAGGGTCGAGTCGAGGAGCTTGACCGCCTGCGCGGTGTCCCCTTTGGCCTCGCCGAGGACGATCGCCTTGGCCAGGGTGCGGCCGAGCTTGCTCTGCGGCGCTTCGGGTTTCACGGTGTCCTCCTGCTGCGGGAAGAACCGGATGACATTGCCGCTCGGGTCGGTCAGGGAGAACCCGGCCCGGTTGCCGGTGTTGGCGCGCTTGCGCGGGCGGGTCACGCGCGGGATGCCCTCGACGAGGACCTTCCCGTGGACCTCGCGCATCCCGGCCGCGAACGAGTCCCAGAGCGCGCCGGTGTCAGGCACGAAGACCAGGCAGGTGCCGTAGGAGTTCTCGGGGTCGAGCTGGTCGACGCCGAAGAAGTGGATCTGCCAGTCGTCGCGGGCCATGACGATGTACGGGTTCGGGCGCGTCTGGTGGAGGGTGAGCTGAAACCCGAGCATCCGGTAGAACTCGGCGGCCTCGTCAATGGACCTGCACGGCAGCAAGGGGATCGTGACTTCGCCGCTCATCGGCTTCCTTCCGGTTCGAGTGCGGTGGTGAGTGCGCGCAGGGCCGCGGTGGCGGCCTCGATCTGGGACGGGTCGAGCGATGCCGCGAGGGCGTCGGCCCAGTCGGCATGGGCGCGTTCGACTTCGGCCAGGGCGCGGTGCCCGGCCTCGGTCGGTTCGAGGAGCTTCGCGCGGCGGTGCCGCGGATTGTCCGCGAAGGCGGCGAGGCCGTCGGCCGCGAGCGCGTCGGCGGTCTGCTGCACGCTCTGGCGGCGCAGCCCCATCGCGCGGGCGATGTCCGCGACGGTGGCCGGGGCGTGGTCGATGACGCCGAGGACCTGCCAGCGCGCGCTGGTGAGTCCGGCGGGGCGGGCGAGGGCGTCGCCGGCGGTGAGGAGGGCGCCGTTGGCGCGGAAGACCTCGATGGCGAGTTCGGACACGGCGAGGCCGCGGGGACTGAGCTGCACGTCCCGAAGCTACTTCAATTGACAGGTAACTGTCAAATTTACGACCCCTCCGTGAGGGGCGTCACGGGGTTGCGGCCGGCCGGATCCTTGTAGTTCGTAATACGAACTATTATGGTTCGTAGTACGAACTAGTTTTCTGCGGAGAGGGAACGACATGACGCAGCAGGGGAAGACCGTGGCGATCGTGGGCGGCGGGTACGGCGGGGCCGCCCTCGCCAAGGCGCTGGACGAGCACGCCGACGTGGTCCTGATCGAGCCGAAGGACGCCTTCGTCCACGCCGCGGCCACGCTCCGCGCGCTGACGCAGCCCGATGAGTGGGCCGCGCGCATCTTCTACCCGTACGACGCGTTCATCAAGCGCGGCAAGCATCTCCGTGAGTACGCCTCGGCTGCGGACGAGCGGGGCGTCACCCTCGCCTCCGGCGAGCGGGTCGAGGCCGACTACATCGTGCTGGCCAGCGGCTCGGGCTACCCGTACCCGGCCAAGACGCGGACCGACTCGACCGCCGAGGCCCTCGCGCACTTCAAGGAGACGCACCTCGAACTGGCCGGGGCCGGGCGGGTGCTCATCGCCGGCGCCGGGCCGGTGGGCCTGGAGCTGGCCGGCGAGATCAAGGCGGTCTGGCCCGAGAAGCAGGTCACCATTGTGGACCCGTCCGAGGAGCTGATGCCCGGGTACGAGGCGGCGCTGCGCGCGGAGCTCCACGCGCAGTTGGCGAAGCTCGGCGTCGAGGTGCGCCTGGGCGTCACCCTCGAGGACGAGCCGGCCGTCGAGCCCGGCCGGGCGGGGACCGTGGCGGTCACCGCGAACGGTGAGCCGATCGAGGCCGACATCTGGTTCCGGGCCTTCGGGGCCAGCACGAACTCCGGCTACTTGCGGGACGGGATCGCGCCCCTCAACCGGCGCGGCCAGCTGCACGTCACCCCAGCGCTCAACGTGGAGGGACACGAGCACGTGTACGCCATCGGCGACCTCACGAACGTGAACGAGGAGAAGCGGGCCGCGGCGGCCGGTCAGCACGCGGGCGTGGTGGCCGCCAACATCATCGCGCAGATCAACGGGGAGCGGCCCGAGTCGGTGTACGCGCCCTCGCCCGTGCGGGTGGCGATCGTGCCGCTCGGCCCCGAACTCGGCGTCGGCCAGATGCCTTCCGAGGACGGCCCGGTGCAGCTGCCGCTCGAGTCGGTCATCGAATGGAAAGGGCGCGACCTCATGGTCGGCCACTTCGACCAGGCGTTCCGGGTCGCCCCGGGGCAGTAGGACTCCCCCGTCCGCCCGATCGTCATAGGACGGGGAAGGCCCCCGCCGCGCCGCGGCGGGGGCTTCGTCGTGCATGCGGCGAGGGATCGTGCGTACGGAAGGCGCTGCGCGGTCGCGCGGAGGGAAGGCACTGCCTTCAGCTCTCGGTGCAGCCCTTCGCGGACGGGCAGCCCGAGTCGGTGAAGACCACGGGCACGTGGTTGTCGGCGACGACCCGGGTGAGCAGGCCGACCAGGAGCTCCCGCTCCTCGACGCTCAGGCCGAGCGGGAGGTCGGCCACCCGCTTCGTGGTCTCGTCGTGGAACTCCTCGGCGAGCTGGGCGCCCTTGTCGGTGAGCGCCACGCGGAACGCGCGGCCGTCGCCGGGGTCGGACTCGCGGCGCACGAGGCCGCGCTTCTCGCAGCGGTCGACGAGGCCCGAGATGCTCGACTTGGCCAGGCCGAGGGTCTTCGCGAGCTCGAACATGCCGAACGGCTTGGGGATGAGGACGCACAGGAGCTGCGCCTGCTGCACGGTGAGGTCGAACTGGCGCACCGCGTCGGAGTAGACCGTGTCGACGAGGAACGCGGTGCGCACCAGGGCGGTGCCCATGCCCATCGGCTCGTCCGCGTACTCCTCCATGGGATCAAGCTTACCCGCAGGCCACGGCCGGTGCCCGGTGTCATCGGCCACGACCGTTTCAGGCTGCGGCGGGCCTCGGGACAGGGGCCTTCGCGCGGACCATGGCGATGGTGAGCACCAGTCCGGCGGCGCCGAGCACCGCACCGACCGGGCCGAGCGCCGCGACCGGGAGCCAGCTGAGGCTGACGCCGCCCACGAGGCCGCCGAACGCGATGCCCGCGTACAGCGCGGAGGAATTGAGTCCGATCAGGACGATCGCTGACTCCGGGTGGCGGGAGACGAGCCGGTGCTGCTGCGGGACGATGGCCATCCAGGCCGTGATCCCGAATGCGAAGGAGATCGCGATCGCGGCGGCGAGGTTCGCGAAGGCGAAGGGCGCCAAGACCAGCAGGGCGACCATGACCGCCTGGACGTGGAGCATCAGCCGGGCGGGCCCGAACCGGTCCGTGAGCCGGCCGGCCAGGTGGTTGCCGATGACCGCGCCGATGCCCTGCGCCAGCAGGAGCACGGTGAGCAGCGCCTGCGAACCTCCGGTCGCCGCTTCGGCGGCCGCACCGAAGTAGGTGTAGAGCGCATAGCCCGAGGCCAGGACCAGCGCAGTGGTGGTGACGATCCCCAGGACCGCCTTGTCTCGCAACGGGGCCAGCCGCGCGGCCAGGCCCGCCGCGGGGGCCTGCAGCGGCGGGAGCAGGACGGCGATCCCGGCGGCGGCGAGGACGCCGAGACCGGCGACCGCCCACAGCGTGAGCTGCCAGTCGACGGCGCCGAGGAGGGAGCCGAGCGGCACCCCGAGGGCGGTGGCCGCGGTCAGGCCGCCCATGACGACGGCGAGGTACCGCCCGCGCCGCTCGGGCGGAGCGATGGAGGCGGCGATGGCGCTGGCCTGCGGCGTGATCAGGGCCGCGCCGAGCCCGGTGACGATCCGGGCCGCGATGGCGAACGCGTAGTCGTCCGCGACGGCGAACGCGGCGTTCCCCGCGATGAACACGGCGAGCGCCGCCAGGAGCACGGTGCGCCGGTCGAGTGCGGCGGTGAGGGCGCCGAGGACGGGTGCGGCGAGGGCGTAGGTGAGGGCGTAGACGGTGATGAGCTGGCCGGCGGCGGCGGTGGTGACGTCGAGGTCGGCGCCGATCGCGGGGAGGAGTCCGGTGATGACGAAGGCGTCGGTGCCGACGGCGAAGGCGGCGGCGACCAGTGGGATGAGCCTGCGGTCCATGGGGTGGATCCTTCAGTTCGATGGTTGGGTGAGCATCAAACTAAGTGACGGTTGGATCGTTGTGCAACCATCCGACAGCGGGTTATCCTGGCGGCGTGAAGGAAGGCCAGGTGACGACCATGCGTGAGCTGCCTCACCCCGCGACCGAGGACATCCGGCTGCCGGAGGTCATGCACGCCTTGAGTGACGAGGTGCGACTGGAGCTCGTCCGCCGCCTCGCGGAGGGCATGGAGGGCAACTGCACCCTCCTGTCGGGGGACATCGAGATCCATAAGTCCACGTTGTCCCACCACTACCGGGTCCTGCGCGAAGCCGGCGTCACCCGGACCAGAGTGGACGGCCGCGACCGCCACATCCGCCTCAACCGCGACGCCCTCGACGACCGCTTCCCCGGCCTCCTCGACTCGGTGCTGCAGGCGCTCGACGCCTGAGACTCAAGCATCAGAACGCTCTGTCGCGGGCCTCGTGACAGGCAGTTTTTTTGTTGCCACAGGCGATCAAAAGGTTGACATGCGCCAATGTCACTGGAATCATTGCCGATGCGTTTCGACCCCGCAATACGGGATCTTCCCGGCAATTGTTCCGTTCAACGCGCCCGCAGCGGAGGCCGACCCGGCATGCCCTCCCGCGGCGCACAGAAAGAGTGATCACCCTTGCGACGCAAACCGATCAGGCTCCTGACGGCCCTGGTGGCGGTGGTGGCGGCCGTCGCCGCCGCGCTCACCGTGCGGACCGCCTTCGCCGAACCCGAGACCGCGCCGGAGGACGGCGCCGCCGTCCAGCTCAGCGCCGAGGAGACGGTCGCGGCCATGCAGCCCGGCTGGAACCTCGGCAACTCCCTCGACGCCGTCGGCGAGGACGAGACCGCCTGGGGCAACCCGCGCATCACCCCCGAGCTGCTCGATTCGATTCGGGCCCAGGGCTTCAACTCGATCCGCATCCCCGTCACGTGGTCGGCCCACCAGGCTGAGAGCGGAGACTACGCGATCGACGCCGCGTACATGGCCCGCGTGCAGGAGGTCGTCGACCTCGCGCTCGACGACGGCTTCTACGTGCTCATCAACATCCACCACGACTCGTGGCAGTGGGTGAACCAGATGCCGACGCAGCACGACGAGGTCCTCGCGCGCTACAACGCGGCCTGGACGCAGATCGCCGCGGCCTTCGCCGACGCCCCGCCGGAGCTGGTGTTCGAGAACATCAACGAGCCCCAGTTCGCCGACGTGAGCGAGGAGGAGGGCGACGTGCTCCTCAACGAACTCAACGAGTCCTTCCACGCGATCGTGCGCGGCTCGGGCGGCGTCAACGCCGAGCGGCTCCTGGTGATCCCGACGCTCCACACCAGCAGCGAGCAGGCCCGGCTGGACGCGGCCGCCGCGAACATCGCGGCCCTGGACGACCCGATGATCGCCGCCACCGTGCACTACTACGGGTACTGGCCCTTCAGCGTCAACATCGCCGGCTCCACCACCTTCGACGAGGAGGTGCGCGCCGACATCGAGGCGGCCTTCGACCGGGTCGAGGCCACGTTCATCGACCAGGGCGTGCCGGTCATCCTCGGCGAGTGGGGCCTGCTCGGCTTCGACAAGCACACCGGCGTCGTCCAACAGGGCGAGAAGCTGAAGTTCTTCGAGTACCTCGGGTACTACGCGAACGAGGTCGGCATGACCACCATGTGGTGGGACAACGGCCAGCACTTCGACCGCGAGACCCGCACCTGGAAGGACGCCGACCTGTTCGCCCACGTCGCGGGCGCCTGGGAGGGCCGATCCGGCACCGCCGCCTCCGACCAGGTGTACGTCGCCGCGGGCGGGGCCCCGGCCGCGGCCACGGTGCCGCTCAACCTGAACGGCCTGGAGTTCGCCGGGGTCTTCAACGGCGGCGCCGAACTGGCCGAAGGCGCCGACTACACCCTGGACGGCGAGCAGTTGACGCTCGCGCCCGAGCTCCTCGCGTCCCTCGCGGGCGGCTCAGCACTCGGCGAGCGGGCCGTGCTCGAGGTCCGGTTCTCCTCGGGCGTGCCGTGGCAGCTCCACATCATCGCCTCCACGACGCCCTCCATGCAGGACGCGACCGGGACGACGACCGAGCTCGCGGTGCCGGTGGCGTTCAACGGCGACCAGCTCGCGACGATGGAGGCGGTCTACCCGGACGGCACCGTCGCCGGCCCGCCCGACTGGACCGAGTTCAAGGAGTTCGCGGTCGCGTTCAAGCCCGACTACGAGGCCGGCACGATCGTGCTCCCCGAGGCGTTCTTCGCCGCGGTGAACGACGATTCGACCGTGAACCTCACGTTCCACTTCTGGAGCGGCACGACGGTCCAGTACACGGTGGAGCGTTCCGGCACCATCGTGACGGGAAGCGCCGCATAGCGTCCCGCCCTATATAAACAACAGTGCAGGACGGGGCGCCCGGTTGCCGGGCGCCCCGTGCCACGCTCGAAATGGGAGCGTTTCCCCAGTCCGGGGGGCCGCAACTGGTCGCCACGACCGGTGTGCGTCCGCTCGTGTTCAAGCACCCGATGGGCTAGTCTGGACCGACGTCCCCCACCGGTGAAGGACCGCTCGCGCGCACCGGCGCCGAGCGCGACGCGACTGCCCGCCGCGACGCCCCGCCTCCCTCTGCAACCTGCCCATTCAGTGCCGATTGGATAGTTTTGAACGACGCAGCACCATGGCCGCCGCCGGGGATCGACCCCAACGTCCCCTCCACTGCCCGGGTCTACGACGCCGCGCTGGGCGGCAAGAACAACTTCAAGGCCGACCGCGAGGCCGTCGAGGTCTTCGCGCGCAAGATCCCGCAGGTCCGCGAAGCCACCCGGCTCAACCGCGACGCGCTCATCCGCGGCGTCCAGTACCTGGTGCGCGGCGCGGGGATCGACCAGATCCTCGACATCGGATGCGGCCTGCCGACCGAGCAGAACACCCACCAGGCCGCGCAGGAGATCAACCCGAACACGCGGGTCGTCTACGTGGACAACGACCCGATGGTCCTCTCCCACGGCCGCGCGCTCCTCGCGGACAACCGCACCACCACTGTGGTCACCGCCGACCTGCGCGACCCGGCCGGGATCCTCGCCAACCCCGAGGTGCGCGGGCACCTCGACTTCGACCGGCCGATCGCGGTGGTCATCGTCGGCATGATCATGCAGATCCACGAGAACGAGAAGCCGGACGAGATCATCGCCACCCTCATGGAGCCGCTCGTCTCCGGCTCGCACCTGTTCCTCACCGCCTGGCCCGACACCGGCGACCCCGCGCAGCGCGGGCTCTCGCAGGGGTGCCTCGAGACGCTCGGCAACGGCTGGATCAGGCCCATCGAACGCCTTGAGCAGCACTTCCTGGGGATGCCGCTGGTGCCGCCGGGGCTCGAGTACGTCTCGCGCTGGTACCCCGAGGAGCCCGGCCGGGAGGTCCCCGCGTTCGAGGACTTCGAGCCGTACGAACGCACGCAGATGGCCGGTATCGCGGTCAAACCCTGACGAGCCCACAGGCGAGGCGGCGGCGGCCGAGCCGTAGATTGGTACCGCGCAGCGTGTTCGAGAAGAGAAGAGACCGCCAATGCCCATGCTCGAGATCCGCCGCCACAGCAAGCGCAGCGGAGACGAGGCCGTCCACCTTTCCCAGGAGGGGGTCGAGCTGGCCCGCTGGTCGGGGACCCTCACTGGGCCTTTCGAAGTCGTCGCCACCAGCGTCGCCCCCCGGGCCCGCGAGACGGCGATCGCCATGGGATTCGCGGTGACACTGGAGTTGCCCACCCTCCCCAACGTCAACGGCTTCCTGCAGGAGTCGCAGGCGGCGACGTACGACGTCGGCGCCCCGTTCACCCGGCTGGCGCGTCTGGTGAACCGGCGCGGCAGCACCGCGTCGGACTACGCGCACGCCCTCGCCCGGCAGTGGTCGGACCTGATGGCACCCCTGGGCCCCGGCGATGCGGCCCTGGTGATCGGCCACGGCGGCCACATCGAATGCGGGCTCGTGACGCTGTTCCCGGAGGCGAACCACGACGACTGGGGCTCGCTGTTCGGGTACATGGAAGGCGCGCGCCTGCACTACGACGCGGTCGCCCGCCGCTTCCACGACATCGAGTTCGTCCGCGGCTAGGCCGCATCGCAGTGGAGGGGCCGGCGTTCGCCGGCCCCTCCACTGCGTTCAGTCCTCGCCGACGCTGATCCGCACGCGCGGCAGGTACCAGACCGCGGCGGCCGCCGCGGCGAGCGCGGCGGCGATCAGGAGCGGGATCGGGAACCCCAGGGCCACACCGGACTGCTCGAACTCGAGGTTCTCCAGGGCCGAGATCATCGGACCCGAGGACAGCATGTCCTGAAAGGTCAGCTGCTGCCAGAACAGGTCCTGGCCGTTGACCAGGAGCAGCGCCAGGCCCATGAGCCCGGTCATCGGCCAGGCCGCCTTGAGGAACGCCACGCGCGCCGCACCGGGCTCGGCGCCGTCGATGAGGGCCGCGCGGCGCTGGTCCTCCAGCCCCCAGAACAGGGCCGTGAACACGAACAGCAGCGGCACCGCGATCCAGGCGCGGGCCGGGAACGACCCGATGACCATGTACTCGCCTTCGCCCGCAACGGCCTCGAGGTTCGCGGCCCCCAGCGGCCCGGACCCGATGAACAGCCACGGCGCGAACGGCAGCAGCAGCCAGCGCGAGGCGCTCCCCAAGGGGCGCAGCGCCCCCACGGCGTACCCGCCGATGGCCGCCACGGGCAGTGCGACGGCGGTGGTGATGAGCGGCGGGCCCCACGTGCGGCGGATCGCCAGCCACAGGTCGGCGCCTTCGCGGGTGTCCTCGCCGATGCGGGCGAGCCAGGGCAGGAGGAGGGCGCCGACGGCCGCGAGCAGGAGCACGAGCGCGACGACGCCGATGACCGCCCTGGGCCGGGTCGGTGTCGGGTCGACCGGGTCGGGGGTCACGTCGATCCTGGTCCGGGCGGCGGTGAAGACGAGCGCGGCGCCGGTGCCGAGGGCCGCGAGGATCGCCATGAGCAGCACCGACTTCGCGCTGGACAGGCCCGGGGAGATCCCTGAGTAGAGGCCCCTGAAGATCTGGGCGACGGGGGTCTCGGCGCCTTCCGGCAGGCCGGTGACGACGCTGTAGGCGAAGGTCTGCAGGCCCGCCGCGGTGATGGCGAGCGCGGCGAGGCAGGCCGTGACGGCGAGCGCGGACCTGCGTCCGGTCTCGCTGCCGCGCATAGCGGCGAGTCCGGCGAGGACGCCGAGGCCGAGCACGACACCGGCGATGAGGCCGGGCCAGTCGTACAGGCTCGCTTCGCGGTCGCTGCCGGAGACGGCGCGGTCGATGAGGCGGGCGACGGTGAGGGCGGCCGGGGCGAAGGTGATCGCGGCGAGGGCCCACACGACGGTGGCGGTGGTGCGCAGGCGGCGGCCGGCCCGGTGGAGGAGCCAGGCGGCGAGCGGGGCGAGGACCGCTCCGGTGAGGACCATGGCGCCGACGGGCCCGGCGAGTCCTGCCAGGCCTGCGGTGAAGGCGCCTTCGGCGAACACCTCGTCGTAGTTGGCGGGGCCGGTGGTCTCGGCGGAGCCGAAGACGCTGAGGCCTTCGATGCGGCTGAGCTGGATGGTGCGGATCGTGGGCAGCAGGTAGGCGCTGACGAGGGCGACCAGGGGCACTGCGAGGAGGAGGAAGCCGAGGACGACGCGGGCGACGTCGGTCTGGGACTGGAGCAGTGTCGCGTAGGACCGGTCGAGGTCGGCCTGCGTCGGGCCGGTCCGCTCGGGGGCGGGGGCCGGGCGGGCTTCGGGCCGGGGCCGGGCGCCGGTGGAGCCGGGTCGCGGGGCGGTGGTGCGGTCGGGTCGCGGCGCGGGCAGGTACTGGGGCGCGATGCGGGCGGGGGCGGAGCGCGACGACGGGGGCGGGCCGCCTGCTCGGGGCGGTTGGTCCATGAACACTCCTGTGTGGATAAAGGGTGGGAGGTCATGAGCATTATGCGCCACGTCACCTGGCGGAAATCAAGCGGGCACTGGCGCCGGAACGTGACCAACGGCGGCACAGTGGCACATCACATGTCATGCGTGACATGGCATTCGTAGCATCGGCGGCACGGCCGCGTAATGGGTTGCCGCCGCATGGCCCGGGTGCTTTGATCGAGGCATGCCAAGCACCGCGCAGTACCTCGCGTTCGTCGTCGCCTCGCTCATTCTGATCCTCATCCCCGGCCCCTCGGTCATGTTCACCGTCAGCCGGGCCCTCGCCTACGGCCGTACGCAGGCGGTGCTCACCGCCTGGGGCAACGCGATAGGCACGTTCGCCGCCGCGACGCTCGCGGCGGTCGGACTGGGGGCGCTCATCCAGGAGTCGGCGCTGGCGTTCGCGATCGTGAAGTACGCAGGGGCGGCGTATCTGGTGTTCCTGGGCGTCAAGGCGCTCCGGGACCGCAAGGGGCTGATGGCGGGGCCCGAGGACGAGGCGGGGAGTCCGAAGCGGGCGCTGGCGACCATGGCGGAGGGGTTCATGGTGGGGATGCTGAACCCGAAGACGATCCTGTTCTTCCTGGCGATCCTCCCGCAGTTCGTCAATGCCGAGGGCGGTCCGGCGACGGCGCAGATGCTGCTGCTCGGCGCGACGTTCGCGGCGCTCGCGGCGGCCTGCGACACGGTGTGGGGACTGGTGGCCGCGGCCGCGCGGGACGTCCTGCGCCGCCCGCGCCCGAAGCTGATCCTCAGCCGCACCGGCGGCACGGCCCTCATCGGCCTCGGCATCGCGGCGGCTGCGGGCGACCGGGCCTGACCGACCTGGGGCCGGACCGCTCTGGGAGCGCTTGCATATCGAAGATCATAGATATATAGTGTGTGGACCTCACGGCGATCCCCATCGTTTCTCGGCTTCGCGGCCTCGTTCCCCGGGCCGTCACGACGCCGCCGGCAGCGTCAAGAGAGGACCCCATGCCAGCCTTCACCCGCCCCCGCGTGCGCAGAGGACTGACGGCCGCGGCGGCCGCGGTGCTCGTCGCCGCGGCCGCGCTCGTCGCGGTCATGATCCCCCAGCCCGCGAACGCCGCGTCGCTCACTCGAGTCGCGAACTTCGGGAGCAACCCGAGCAACCTCGAGATGTACCTCTACGTGCCGGACAACGTGGCCCCCGAGCCGGCCATGGTCCTCGGCATCCACTGGTGCACCGGTTCGGCGAACGACTTCTACAACGGCACCGAGTGGGCGCGCCTGGCCGACCAGTACGGGTTCATCGTCGTCTACCCCTCGGTGACGCGTTCGAGCAAGTGCTGGGACGTCGCCTCCGCGGCCTCCTTGAGCGGCACCGGCTCCGACTCCGTCGGCATCAAGTCCATGATGGACTGGACGATCGCCGAGCACAATGTGGACACCGACCGGATCTTCTCGACGGGCATCTCCTCGGGCGCGATGATGACCAACGTGATGCTCGGCGTCTACCCCGAGGTCTTCGAGGCGGGCGCGGCGTTCTCCGGCGTCCCCTACACCTGCTTCAGGACCGGCAGCGACTCCGAGTGGAACTCGGAGTGCTCGCAGGGCCGGCTCAACCGCACCCCGCAGCAATGGGGCGACGAGGTGCGGACCACCAACCCGGGCTACGCCGGGCCGTGGCCGCGCATGCAGATCTGGCACGGCACCAATGACGACGTGCTGTTCTACCAGAACTTCCAGGAGCAGATCGATCAGTGGACGAACGTCCACGGCACCGACCAGGCGCCCGAGCTCTCGGACACGCCGCAGGCGAACTGGAACCGGACCCGCTACGGCGGCACCGGGACCCAGGCGCCCGTGGAGGCGATCAGCCTCCAGGGGGTCGGCCACAACCTGATGGCGAACGGCATGGCGGCCAAGGCGCTCGCGTTCTTCGGGCTCGACAGGCCGGTGGACCCGTCCACGCCGGACACCAGTCCGAGCGACCCGGTCACCACCCCCACGGGCGGCCCCCCGGGCGGGTGCTCGGCGGCGATCAGGGTGGTCAGCAACTGGTACACGGGCTGGCAGGCCAATGTGGACGTGACTGCGGGCAGTGCCGCGATCAGCGGCTGGAAGCTCACCTGGACCTGGCCGGGCGGCCAGACCATCTCCAGCTCCTGGAACGCGGGCGTGACCTCCGCGGGCTCGTCCGTGACGGCCGAGGACGTGGGCTGGAACGGCGCGGTCGCAGCGGGCCAGACCCGCACCTCCACCTGGGGCTTCATCGGCACGGGAACGGCGGCCACCCCCGCCGTGACGTGCACACCGGCCTGACCCGCCCACCCCAGCGGGGCTGCGGGCGCTTGGGCGCCCGCAGCCCCGTCGGTCACTACCGCGCCGGGGCGGTCGCCCGCAGACGGGCGCGCAGGAAGTCGAGGATCTCGCGGCGCGCGGGCCGTGCGGCGGGCACGGCGCTGGGGATGCTGATGAACTTGTGGACCGCGTTCGGGTACCCGGTGAAGCGGGCGTCGTTGCCGGCGGCGCGGAGGCGTTCGACGTACGCGCGGCCGTGGTCGTAGACCGGATCGAGCTCCCCGGCGACGGCCAGCGCGGGCGGGAGGCCGGTGAGGTCCGCGCTTTTCAAGGGGGACACCAGGTCCGGGTCGAAGTCCGGCGGCAGGGCGATCCTGCGGGCGAGGCCCAGTTCGGCGGCCGAGAGGCCGGGCTGCCCGATGTTGCGGGCGACCGAGGGGTGGTCGGTCATGGTGGCGGTCCAGTCGAGGGCGGGGTAAACGAGGACTTGGGCGCTGATGGCCGGGCCGGTCTCGCGAGAGCGGAGTGCGAGCAGCGCGGCGAGGGCGCCTCCGGCGCTTTCGCCGAGGACGGCGATCCGGTGGGGGTCGAGGCCCCAGTCGAAGGGGTCGTCGGCGAGCCGGTCGAGCGTCTCGCAGGCGTCCTCGACGGGCGCGGGGAGCGGGTGCTCGGGGGCGAGGCGGTATTCGACGGCGACGACCACTGCGGGCAGTCGTGCCGCGAGACGGCTGTTGAGCCAGTCGTTCTGGGCGGCGGTGCCGGTGATGAAGCCGCCGCCGTGGAAGGAGAGCACGAGCGGCAGTCGGTCGTGGCGTCCCTTGGGGCGGTGGACCCGCAGCGTGAGGTCCCTGCCGGGGAGGTCGAGGGTGTGCTCTTCGATGCCGGCGCGGCGGTCGGGCAGCCCGGCGATGAGGCGCATGACCGGTGAGCGGACGAGCCGGACAAGCTTTGCGCGGCCGACGATGACCTGGTCTTCGGTGAGTGCGTCCCAATCGGGTCGGTCCTTGAGGAGCAGTCGCGCGCCGAGCGGGGCTTTGGTGGTCATGGGGTCCTCCCGGTTCAATTACGCTACCTTCGGTAGCGTAATTGCCAGGATAGCCTGATCCCGTGCAGGCATCCACTTCCCCGGGCGCCGGGCGTCCGCGCTCGGACCTCAACGCCGACGTGTTCGCCGCGACCTTGCGCTCGGTGCACGAGTGCGGTTACGCGGGCGCGACGATGGACCGGATCGCGGTCGCGGCGGGCGTCGCGAAGACGACGCTGTACCGGCGATGGCCCTCTAAGGGCGCGCTGATCACCGCCTGCCTCGTGGACGTGTTCGGCCCCGCGCCGATCGTGAGCGAGGACCGGGAGGAGCTGCTGACCACCGCGGTCCGCTGGGGCGCGGCAAAGATCGCCGAGCCCGGCGTCGGCGCGGCGTTCGCGGGCGTCTTCACGGACGCCGTGAGCGACCCGGACCTGCGCGAGATCCTGTCGACGCAGTTGCAGGCGCCCTACCTGCGGGTCCTGCAGGACGCCCTCGGCGAGTCCGAGCAGCGCGTCCGGTTCGCCATCGACGTCATCATGGGCACACTGCTCCACCGCATGGGGATCTCGGGTGAGCCGATGGCCGAGGACGACGTCGAAGCGCTCATCGCGATGGTCCTGGACGTCTTCCGCTGAGGGCGGTCCGGCGACCTAGACTGGGCCCACCATGTGCGCATCGACGCGCAGGACATGAACGGAGCCGCCTGAGATGACCGAGTTTCCCGCCGAGGTCCGCGACCGGTTCGCCGGTGCGGGCATGGACCTCGACAAGCTGTTCTCCGCCGGCGAACTGGGCGACCGCATGGGGATCGACGTCCTCGAGGCCGCCCCGGAGCGGGTGGTCGCGCGGATGGCGGTCGAGGGGAACCGCCAGCCGTACGGGCTCCTGCACGGCGGCGCCTCGGCGGTCCTGGCCGAGACGCTCGGATCGGTCGGCGCGATGCTCCACGGCGGCCCCGAGAAGATCGCGGTCGGCGTGGACCTCAACGTGACCCACCACCGGGCGGTCCGCTCGGGCACCGTCACCGCGGTCGCGACCCCGATCCATCTCGGACGGTCCACCGCGACCTACGAGATCGTCGTCAGCGACGAAGCGGGCCGCCGCGTCTGCACCGGGCGGCTCACCTGCCTGATCCGGGAAGCGCCCCAGGCCTGAACCGCCGTCGCGCCTTACCGCTGCCGCTCAAGGAAGTCCGCGATGAGCGGGGCGATCTCCCCCAGGTGCGTCTCCAGGGCGAAGTGCCCGGCGTCGAAGAGGTGGAGTTCGGCCTCCGGCAGGTCCCGGAGGTAGGCGCGGGCGCCCGCCTCGGTGAAGAACGGGTCGCCGGTCCCCCAGACGATGAGGGCCGGCGGCGTGTGCTTGCGCAGCCACGCCTGCCAGCCGTCGTACCGCTCCACATTCGACTTGTAGTCGAAGGCCAGTGCGACCTGGGCCTCCTTGCGACCGGGCAGGTCGAGGTAGTGCTGGTCGAGCGTCCAGTTGTCCGGCGAGAGGCGCTCGGGCCGCCGCGTGCCCGTCTCGTACTGGAACCGGGTGCCTTCGAGCGTGAGCAGGTCGCGGATCTGGCCTTCGGCGCCGGTCTGCTCGGGGGCGAGCGCGATGAAGCCGCGGGCGGCGTCGGAGAGGCCGTCGGTGTAGGCGTTGCCGTTCTGGACGACGAGGCCGGTGACGAGCTCGGGCCGGCGCTCGGCGAGGCGCAGGCCCACGGGCGCGCCGAAGTCGAAGAGGTACATCGCGAAGCGCTGCAGGCCGAGGCGGTCGACGAAGCCTTCGACGACGTCGGCGAGGCGGTCGAAGGTGTAGGTGAAGTCGGCGGGGGCGGTGGTCTGGCCGAAGCCGGGGTAGTCGGGGGCGATGAGCCGGTGGTCGGCGCCGAGGGCGTCGATGAGGCGGGCGAACTGGTGCGAGGCGGTGGGGAAGCCGTGCAGGAGGAGCAGGACGGGGGCGTCGGCGCGGTCGGGCACGGATTCGCGGTAGTGGACCTCGACGCCGTCGATGTCGACGCTGGTATGGCGGACCAAGGGGAGGCGGTTCATGGTTCACATGCTTTCTCGAGTTGATGATGCATTAGGTTTCGATGGGTAATGCTAACGCATAGATCGGCCGATGTAGCATTAGGGCCATGAATGCGATGACACCGCTGGTCGGCGAGCCCTTGGCGATCGATCTGGTGAACACCCTGACCGCGGAAGGCGACCTGCTCCAGGACCCGGCAGCACTGGGCGCATGGCTCGCCCTCGAGGCGGAGCGACTGCCCGGATTCGACACGGCCGCCGACCGCGCCGCGCTCGACGCCGTCCGGTCGGTGCGCGGGCACGCAGCCGCCGCGTTCGGCGCGCTGGCCGAAGGGCGGCGGCCACCGGAGCCCGCCTTGCGGGGCCTCGCGGCCGCGGTGAACGCCGCCCCGAGCAGCACCCGGCTCACTTGGGACGGCGCGGGGGTGGCCGCCACGGTGCGGCGCGAGGGCGCCGCGGCCGAGCGGCTCGCCGCCGAGCTCGCTCAGGCCGCGGTCGACCTGCTCACCGATCCTGCCGTGGCGAAGCTGCGGCGGTGCGGCGCCGAGGACTGCGTGATGCTGTTCGTGCCCGCGCACCCGCGCCGCCAGTGGTGCTCCCCCGAGCGGTGCGGCAACCGCGTCCGCGTGGCCCGCTACTACGAGCGGCGAAAAGCAGGCCGCTGAACCACCGCGAACACCTCGGCGAAGCAATGTCCACATTGCACTGACGCTGCGATTACTCGCAGCGGTGCGCCCCTGTGCGTGCCGCCCTTAGTGGACGGGATCGATCAGGTAGAGAGAGCTGGTCCCCCAGTCGCACACCGCGAGTCGGCCGTCCGGCGCGACCGTGATGCCGGTGGGGCTGTCGAAGCCGTCGGCGACGGTGGTGCGGGTGCCGTCCGGCTGGATCATGTCCACGGTCGAGCCGCCGTAGTCCACGACGTAGACCGCGTCGCCGCCCGCGGGGGCGATGCCGGGTCCGGGGCTGGAGAGTTCGGTGTTGACGTGCTCGGCCTCGGTGCCGCCCGAGACGAGGGAGACGCCGCCGTTGATGTTGCTGACCATGAGGTCGCCGTTCTCCAGTTCCACGGCGCCGACCGGGGTCTGGAGGCCGGTCGCGACGACGCGGGTCTGGCCGTTCGCGTCGGCGGCGAGGATCTCGTCGGTCTGCCGGTTGGCGATGAGGAGTTCGCCTGCGGCGTTGAAGGAGAGTCCGGCCGGGGTCGCGAGGCCTTCGACGAAGACCTCGGGTTCGCCGTCGTCACTGAAGCGCCACACCACATCGCCGCTGTACGAGGCGGCGTAGACCACGCCTTCGGCGTCGATCGCCAGGCCCGAGGGGCCGTCGAGGTCGCTCGCGAAGGTGCTGCGCTCGCCTTCGGCGGTGAACCGCTCGATGGTGCCGCCGGACCAGTTCGCGATGTACAGCGCGCCGTCGGCGTCGTAGGCCATGCCGACCGGCGAGGAGAGGTCGTCCCAGACGGCGTCCCCGGGGCCTTGGGTAGAGCCCGAGCCCGCGCTGCTGTTCGAGCTCGATTCGGCTGGGGTGCAAGCGGTCGCGGCGACGATAGCCGCCATCGCCGGGACGACGAGGAGGCGGTGCGCCCGGAACGAGTCGGGCTTGTCGTGGTGCTGCTGTGGGTTCGCGCGCATGGTCTGCTCACTCCGTAATGGTTGGTCGAACATTGCTGGTGATCGGTGGGCAATGAGCACGTGTGGGTGGGACTGGGCGTCTGAGTCAGGCCTGGCGTCTCCTGATGCGGCGGGCCGCGGGGGCGGTCAGCATCCCGGCGCCGAGCAGCGCGCCGGCCGCGGCGCCGGCCGGCTGGGGTCCGAGGCCGGCGACCGCCGCCGTGGCGAAGGAAGCGGCGACGAGCCCGGAGAGCAGCACGCGGCGGCGGCCGACGCGGTCGGCGTCAGTTCCGAAGACGAGAAGCCCGGTGGCGCAGGCGAAGCCGAACGCGGTGACCGTCCAGGCCGTTCGAGAGGTGCCGGCCTCCCATGCGGAGGCGAACTCGCCGAGGATCGGGACGACGTACAGCCGCCCGACGATGAGCACGGCCGCGGCGGCGAGCGGCACGGCCGCGGGTCCGGTTGGGGCCCAAGGGGTTGCAGCGCCGTGGTCGGCGGCGGTCGGCGCGGCGAATCGGGTCGGTGCTTGCAGCCTCATCGACTCCATTGAAGCACCAACTCATTTGTTGGTCAACATCAGAGTTGGAGTATTGTTACGTTCATGTCTGATTCACAACTTCGCAATCAAGACAAAAGCGATGCGTCGCCGCCGTTGACGACCCGCGAGAAGCTCCTGCGCGCCGCGCGGGACGTGTTCGCCGAGCACGGGCTGGCCCACACCCGCATCTCCGACATCGCCACGCGCTCCGGCGTCAACCGCGAGCGCGTGTACGGGTACTTCGGCAGCAAGGAGGGGCTGTTCGACGCCGTCATCAACGACGCGCTCGACGAGCTGGCCGAGGCCGTGCCGCTCACCCCCGGCGAGGACCTGGTCGGGTATGTGGACCGGGTACACGAGTTCCACCGCCTCCACCCGCAGCTGCTCCGGCTGCTCCTGTGGGAGGCGCTGCACTACCGGTCCGAGCCGCTGCCCGGCGAGGAGGACCGGAAGGTGCGGTACCGGGAGAAGGTGAGCGCACTCGAGCAGTCGCTCGGGGCGGCCGAAGGCCGCCTCCAACCCGCCCCGACCCTGTTCATCCTCATCGGACTCGCGGCCTGGCCGAGCGTCGTGCCGCAGCTCGCACGTCTCATCATGGGCAGCGACACGAGCGAGAACCCCGAACTCATGCGCGAGCACCTGCTCTCCTTCGCGCGCGTGGCACTGCGACCGGAAGAGCAGGCGGCGGAAGCCGACGCAAAGAGCTGACAAGGCCTAAAGGCCCAGCGCACAGAGTTATCCACAGGCAGAAAACTTCCTGTTGCCACTTGACTACAACACGTGTCAGCCTTGATGTAAAAAGCCATCCGGCTCCTGCGGGATGGCGGCGACACAAGGGGATTCGCGAACGTCGCCATACCGAGGCCGCGCGCGGGAAGCCACCCGCGCGCGGTCCCCGCAGGAGCCGCCTCTCCGTGGAGACGCGGGTGACCGGGCCGCAGACCGGCCTTCGCGAGTCGCGCTCAGGCGAGGAGGTCGTTCATGGTGCCGTAGGCGATGCCGTCCGCGATCGTGTCGTAGGAGTCCGCTTCGAGGAAGCCCACCGTGGCCCTGCGGGCGAGTTCATATGCGGCACTGGCGAGGCCCGGGCCCAGGCTGATGCGGGCCACGCCCAGGCGTTCCAGTTCGGAGGGCGCGAGAGCGCCAGGCCCGGCCATCACGTTGAGCGGCAGGCGGACCGCCTGCACGAGCGCGGCGATCACGGTCGGGTCGGTCACTCCCGGCACGAAGATGCCGTCGGCTCCCGCCTGCGCGTATGCCTCCGCGCGGGCGATCGTGGCGTCGAGACGCTCGGACTCCTCGCCGATGCCGGCCAAGTACATGTCGATGCGCGCGTTGATGAACAGATCCGGCCCGGCCCCCTCACGGGCGGCGCCCAGGCGCTCCACCTGATCCGCGAGGTCGCGCAGCGACCCGGGGGCCTCCGCCGTGGTGTCCTCGATGTTCACGCCGACCGCGCCCGCCTCGGCGACCGCCGCGAGTGTCGCGGCGACCTCTTTCGGCGTCGCGCCGAAGCCGGACTCGATGTCGGCGGTCACCGGCACGTCCACCACTCGCACGATCCGCGAGATCGCCTCCACGGCCGCATCGCGGTCGAGCGCGTCGCCGTCGGGCCGGCCGAGGCTCCACGCGATCCCGGCGCTCGTCGTGGCGATCGCGGGGGCGCCCGCGGCGGCGATGACCGCTGCACTGGCTGCATCCCAGCAGTTCGGCAGGCGCAGGGCCGGAGTGGTGTGGAGGGAGCGGAAGCGGGCGGCGGTCTGATTCGTCATGTGCACAATGAAAGCAGCGATGTCGCCTCGTGTCTGGCCACGAAACGACATCACCGTCGTCCGGGTCAGGCGCGGCCGACCGCCGAGACGAGTGCGTCGGCGAGCTCGGCCGGCTTCGTGAACTGCGGCCAGTGGCCGGTCGGCAGGTCGATGTACGAGACGTCCTTGACCGCGGCGATCTCCTTCACGAACGGCACGCCCTGCTCGATCCACGCGAGGACCATGGCGCTGCCGAACTCGCAGCAGATGAGGGTGATCGGCACGTCGAAGCGGCGTTCGTCGCCGAGCACCTGCTTGTCGAACGCGACCGCCTTCGGGGTCGGGATCGCCCTGGCCCGGAAGGCCTCACGCAGGTCGTCGTCGAGGTCGACCAGGTCCTCGTCCTCGAACACGTTCCAGTCGGGCAGCGGGATCTCGCCGTCCACGACCGGCAGCTCGTCGTTGATGACCCCGCCGGGGCCGAGTGGCGCCGAGTCGACGTAGACGATCCGCGCAATGCGGTCGGGCCGGGCGTCGGCGACCGCGTGCGCGACCGCACCGCCGCCGGAGTGGCCCACGAGCACGACCGGGCCCTCGAGCGCGTCGACGGCGGCGACCACCGCGTCAATGTGGTCGCGCAGACCGATGCCGCTGCGGTCGGCGTCGCGGGACTCCATGCCGGGCAACGTGATCGGGTGCGTGCGATGCCCGGCCTTCTCGAGCGCGGGCGTGATCTCGCTCCATGAGGACGCGTCGAGCCAGAAACCGGGAATGAGGATGATGTCCATCGCCTGACCATAGCGGCCCCCACCGACAGTCTCAGGAGTCCGCGAAGCGGGGCGCAGCACGAGCCGCCGCGGCGGGTGCGGCGTGCGGCGTGCGGCGTGCGGCGTGCGGCTGAGGAGCCTGCGCTCAGGGCGGCAGGGTGCGGAGCGGGCCAGCGCGCACGGCTGTGTCTGACGTGAGGTTGGGCGCGAGGCCGTGTGCGGCCGAGTGCGGTCGTGCGCTAGGTGAGCGTGGGTGCGTGGGTGCGTGGGTGCGTGGGTGCGTGGGTGCGTGGGTGCGTGGGTGCGTGGGTGCGTGGGTGCGTGGGTGCGTGGGTGCGTGGGTGCGTGGGTGCGTGGGTGCGTGGGTGCGTGGGTGCGAGGGTGCGAGGGTGCGAGGGTGCGAGGGTGCGAGGGTGCGAGGGTGCGAGGGTGCGAGGGTGCGAGGGTGCGAGGGTGCGAGGGTGCGAGGGTGCGAGGACGCGAGGACGCGAGGACGCGAGGACGCGAGGACGCGAGGACGCGAGGACGCGAGGACGCGAGGACGCGAGGACGCGAGGACGCGAGGACGCGAGGACGCTCCGGGAGTCTCGCTCGCGCTCGTCGTCGCTTGTGGGCGGGGCGTGCGCTCGATGCGCGGTCAGCTTGATGTGGACCGGAGGGTCATTACGGTGATGTCGGCGTCTGCGCCTACCCGGATCGGTGGGCCGTTCGTGCCTGCGCCGTTGGTGACGTATACCTGCGTGTCTCCGTGTTGCTCGAGGCCGGTGAGTTGGCCGCTGCGGATGAGGGAGGCGTAATGGACGGGCCACATCTGGCCGCCGTGGGTGTGGCCGGAGAGTTGGAGGTCCACACCGTAGTCGGCGATGCGGTCGACCGCGTTCGGCTGGTGGGCGAGGAGGATCACTGGGCGTGAGGGGTCGCGGTCGCCTAGGGCCGCTTCGAAGTCCGGGCCGGTCTCGTCGGTGAGATGGCGTTGCTCGACGATGAGGTCGTTGACGCCGGCGAGGTCGAAGCCGAGCAGTTCGACGCGGGTGTTCGGGAGTCCGTGTATGCCGAGTTCGGCGACGCGGTCGTACCACTCGTCGGCGCCCACGTAGTGCTCGGCGTTGCCGGCCACGAAGAAGGTGCCGTCGCGTGCTTGGAGTCCGGCGAGGGGGTCGGTGGCGTCGCGGACCTGGTCGGCCTCGTTGCTGGCGAGGTCGCCGACGAACGCGATGAGGTCGGCTTGGGCGCGGTTGATCTGGTCGACCACGCGTTCGCAGTAGCCGCGGCCGCGGATCGCGGAGAAGTGGGTGTCGCCGACGACGGCGATCCGGTAGCCGTCGAATCGGCGTGGGAGCCGGGCCAGGTTGACGGTGACCGGCTTGAGCGGTGGTGTCCGGTAGCCCTCGTACAGGCCGTGGCCGACGGTGGCGACGGCCAGCGCTGATGCGCTGAGCCCGATTGCCCGTGACATCACGCGTCGTCGTGACTGGCCGGTGGTGTGTGCGGTGTTGTCCGTGTCGGTGGTTGTGGATTCGCTGGTCGGTGGGGTGGTGTGTGACGTGGTACTGGTGTCGGCTGCGGGTGGTGTGGTCGTGGCGGGTGGCGGGGGTGCGGGTCGGGGCCAAAGGCGGAGTCTGATGAGGATTGATCGGAGGTGGTGCCAGAAGCCGTCGGCGCGGTCGGCGGCGATTTCGGTTTCGGTCATGGTGCGGCGGGCTCGGCGGATGAGGATGAACCGCAGTGCTTCGCCGATGACGAGGAGGCCGAAGAGGTAGAGGAAGAGGCCGAACCAGATGAGGCCGGGGTAGCCGGCGGCGGCTTGGACGGCCAGTGGTGCGTCGGAGGGTGTGAGGAATCGGGCGAGGAGTCCGAAGAGTGCGAGGACGGCGAGGATGGCGGCTCCGGTTGGGCGCCATCGTGAGCCGGGTTGGGTGGTGTCGCGGCAGAGTCGCCACCAGAGGTAGTAGTGCAGTGCGGCGAATCCGACGGTGACGGCGAGGAGCCGGACGATGAACCAGGCGAGGGTCATCAGCGGCCGACTACGGCGCCGCCGTTGGACTGGATGATCTGGGCTGTGACGTTGCCGGCTTCGGGTGCGGCGAGCCAGTGTGCGAGTGCGGCGATGTCGGCGGGGGTGCCGGGGTGCTTGGTGTGGGTGAGGTCGATGTTCCAGGTGCGGCGTTGGGGGCTGATGCCTTCGCCGAAGAATTCGGTGTCCTGGATGTATCCGGGGGCGATGACGTTGGCGGTGATGCCTCTGGGGGCGAGTTCCGCGGAGAGGTCGATCGCGTAGGGGTGGAGGGCGGCTTTGGAGGCGGCGTAGCTGCCTGAGCCGCTGCCGCGGTAGGCGGCGATGGAGCTGAACAGGAGGATGCGGCCGTTGTCGGCGAGGTGGGGTTTGAGTCCTTCGACGAGGTGGACGGCGGTCATGACGTTGAGTCGCAGGTTCTCGGTCCAGAGCCGGGAGACGCCGGCGAGGCCTTCGGGGCGGGGTTCGGGTGCTTGGAGGGCGATGTTGCCGCCGGCGTTGGCGATGATGACGTCGACGGTGGCGTCGCGGTCGGCGATGTGGCTTGCGACGTGTTCGGCGCCTTGGGTTTCGGTGAGGTCGGCGGCCACATAGGAGGTTTGGTCGCCGAGTGCGGCTGCGGCTTGGGCGAGGACGTTCTCGCGGCGTCCGATGAGAATGATGTGGTCGCCGTCGGCGGCCATGCGTTCGGCGATTGCGTAGCCGATGCCGGTGCCGCCGCCGCTGATCACCACTGTGCGTGCCATGGGCCTGCCTCCTTCGGTTGGGGTCGCCGCAGCGATGCTAGCTCGCGCGGGCTGGTGCGTGCGGCAGTCGTCGTCGGGTTCGCGTGTCGGTGGCGGTTCGGGGAGGGCTTGCAGTGCCGGTGCTCGGCTGCTCCCCCAACGGGTCGGGCGGTCAACCGATCGGTTGATCGGGGGGATCAACCGGTGGCTCAGTCGCGCGGTCGATGCCGGGGGGCGCCGTTCTTGCGAGTGTTGTCGTACACGAAGCAGGGAGGCCGCAATGGCGATCATCGAAGTGCAGGACCTGGTCAAGGACTACGGCAGTTTCCGTGCCGTGGACGGGATCTCGTTCGAGGTGGGCGAGGGCGAGATCTTCGGCATCCTCGGGCCCAACGGCGCGGGGAAGACCACCACCGTCGAGTGCGTCGAGGGCCTGCGGTCCCGTGACGGCGGCAGCGTCAAGGTCATGGGGCTCGACCCCCAGCGCGACGGCGCCGAGCTCAAGCAGGTGCTCGGCATCCAGTTGCAGGAGAGCCGCCTGCCCGACCGCATCCGTGTGGGCGAGGCCCTGGACTTGTACGGCTCGTTCTACCGGCAGCGGGCGGACACCGACCAGTTGATGGAGAAGCTCGGTCTGGGCGGCAAGCGCAAGACGCCGTTCGGGAAGCTCTCCGGCGGGCAGCAGCAGCGCCTGTCGATCGCGCTCGCGCTCGTCGGCAGTCCGCGCGTGGCGGTGCTGGACGAGCTCACCACCGGGCTGGACCCGCAGGCGCGTCGCGACACGTGGGACCTCATCGAGCAGGTGCGCGATTCCGGGGTGACGATCATCCTGGTCACGCACTTCATGGACGAGGCCGAGCGGCTGTGCGACCGGATCGCGGTCGTCGACTCGGGGAAGCTCGTCGCGCTCGACACCCCTGCGGGGCTCACCGCGCGGGTGAGTGAGGAGCAGCGGGTGCGGTTCCGGCCTTCCGCCGAGTTCCCGGACGCGCTCCTGCTCGACCTCCCGGAGGTCGCGCGGATCGAGCGCAGCGGCTCGCACGTGGTCGTCACGGGCGGCGAGAACCTGCTGCAGGCCGTCGCGTCCGTCTTGGCGCGCAACCACATCGTGGCCGCGGAGCTGCGCGTCGAGCAGGTCAGTCTCGATGACGCGTTCGTGGCACTCACCGGCAAGTCCCTCCAGAACTGAACCCCCGCAAGGAGCACCTGATGTCCTCTCTCGGCAAACTCATCCAGATCGAAGCCCGCCTGTTCCTGCGCGACCCGATGACCTTCGTCGTCGGGCTCCTCCTCCCCACCGTCGTCCTGGTCGGGCTCGGCGCGGTGCCCGCGCTGCGCGAGCACTCCGAGGACATAGGCGGGCAGCGGTTCATCGACTACTTCGCGCCTTCGACGATCGTGATGGCCGTCGGCGTCATCGGCCTGACGAACCTCCCCGTGGTCCTGGCGACCTACCGCGAGCAAGGGGTGCTGCGGCGCATGCAGGCCACCCCGGTCGCCCCGGTGAAACTGCTGCTCGCGCAGCTGGTCGTCAACATCGCGGCGTCGCTCGTCTCGGCGCTGCTGGTCATCACGGCCGGCAGGGTCGTGTACGGGGTGCCGCTGCCCCAGCACCCGGCGGGCTTCCTGATCGCGTTCCTCCTCGGCATCACCGCGGTCTTCGCGCTCGGTATGCTCGTCGCGGCCGTGGCGCCGACCGCCAGGGCCGCGACCGGCCTGTCGACGATCCTGTTCATGTCGGCGATGTTCTTCGGCGGCGTGTACCTCCCCCGGTTCATGCTCCCGGACGCGGTCGCGAAGATCGGCGACTTCGTGCCCCCGGGCGTGCAGTCGCTGCTCGACGCCTGGACCGGTACGGCCCCCGCCGTGATCCCTCTGGTGGCCATGGCCGCCACCACGATCGCCGCCGGTGCGGTCGCCGCCCCAATCTTCAAGTGGGAGTAGAGGCCATGGAGCCGGTGGAGCGAACCCCTGAGGAGCTGTCCGAACGGCACTCCAGGATCGAAGGCGCGTACCACCGGCTCCTGGACTGGATGCCGTACGCCACCCTCGCGCTCAGCGCGACCCTGAGCGTCCTCATCGGACGGCAGCCTCTGGGGTTCCAGCTCCAGACGCTCGGCCTCGCCGCCGCCGCGGCCGTCTGCGTGTACTTCGCGTACACCCGGATACCGTCCAAGACCGAGGCGTCCGGCTCGCGGATCGGGTTGCACCTGTTCGTGATGCTCGCCTTCGGCGCGGCGCTCATGGCCCGGGACATGCTGTTCTTCATCTTCGTGATCACCGGGTTCTTCCACGCCGGCTACCTCAAGTCGATGCCGATGCTCGTCGCCGGCATCGGCACGAGCTCGATCGTGGTGAACTCCAGCATCGTCAACTTCACCGATCCCGAGCCTGAGGGCGTCGTCGTCTTCATGGTGGTCGTCATCGTCCAGACGCTCGCGATCAGCTCGGGGTTCCTGCTCAACGAGAAGCTGGTGCAACTGCGCACCCAGCGCGAAGAGGCGCTCCTCTCCCGCGAGGCGGCGCTCCAGGAGAACGCCGGGCTCCACATGCAACTGCTCACGCAGGCAAGGGAGGCGGGCATCCTCGACGAGCGGCAGCGCATGGCCCGCGACATCCACGACACCGTGGCGCAGGGCCTGGCGGGGATCATCGCGCAGCTGCACGCCGCGGACGGCACGGACGACGAGTCGCAGCGCCGACGGCACCTCGCCAGCGCCGCGGACCTGGCCCGCGAGAGCCTGGCCGAGGCGCGCCGCACGGTGCAGGCGATCGGGCCGCCGACGCTGGACACCGCGCAGCTGCCCGAGGCGCTGGCGGAGGTCGCCGCGAAGTGGTCGCAGGCGCATGACGTGCCGGTGGAGCTGGTCCTGACCGGGGACGCGACGCCGATGCACCCGGAGGTCGAGGTGACGCTGCTGCGGGTGACGCAGGAGGCGCTCACCAATGCCGCCAAGCACAGCAAGGCCGGTCGTGTCGGCATCACGCTTTCCTATATGGAGGATCAGTTGGCGTTGGACGTGCGCGATGACGGGGTCGGCTTCGAGCCGACGAAGACCAAGGCCGCCAAGGGGAACGGGTACGGCATCGCGGCGATGCGGCAGCGCGTGGGGCGCCTGGCGGGCAGCTTCTCGGTCGAGTCGGAGCCGGGTTCGGGAACCGTGGTCTCGGCGATCGTGCCGGCCGTGCCGCAGGCGGTGGCCGATGCGGCCTGAACCGGTGCGCGTGCTCATCGTCGACGACCACCCGGTGGTGCGCGACGGCCTGCGCGGGATGTTCGAACGGGCCGAGGACATCGAGGTGGTGGGCGAGGCCGCCGACGGCCGTGAAGCGGTCGACCGGGCGCTCGCCCTGCGCCCGGACGTGGTGCTCATGGACCTGCGGATGCCCGGCACCGACGGCGTGACCGCGATCCGGGAGCTGGCGGCGCGCGGCGCGACGTCGAAGGTGCTGGTGCTGACCACGTACGACACCGATTCCGACGTGCTGCCGGCGATCGAGGCGGGCGCGAGCGGCTACCTGCTCAAGGACGCGTCGCCCGCGGAGCTGCAGCGCGCCATCAGGACCGCGCACGAGGGGGGCACCGTGCTCGCGCCTTCGGTCGCGTCGCTCCTGATGGCCCAGGTGCGCAGGCCCGCGCCGAGCACCGGTCCGCTGAGCGAGCGGGAACTGGAGGTGCTGGCGTTGATCGCGAAGGGCCGCAACAACAGGGAGGCGGCGGCCGAGCTGTTCATCAGCGAGGCGACGGTGAAGACGCACCTGATGCACGTGTACGCGAAGCTGGAGGTCAACGACCGGGCCGCGGCCGTGGCGGCCGGGTACGAGCGCGGGCTGCTCCAGCCGAAGGGGCGGTAGCGGCGTCGGGCCGCGGTCAGGCCTCTTCGACCCAGTAGTTGTCGTGCTCGATGAAGAACGCGGCGCGCTCCTCCTCGGTCATCTCGCCGATGGTGGCGAGGCCTTCGAAGTAGGGTTCGCGCACGGCCCCGGGGGTGAACAGCAGGAGCATCGAGGCGGGTTCGTCGGTGTCGTTGCGGAAGCCGTGGAGGCCGCCCTGCGGCACGTACACGAAGTCGCCCTTGCTCATCGGGGCCCACTCGTTGCCGTTGTAGATGGTGACGGTGCCGTCGAGGATGTAGAAGGACTCCGAGATGGTCTTGTGGTAGTGCGCGCCGGGGCCGCCCTTCTTGGGGCCCATGTTCCAGCGGTAGAGGCCGAACTCGCCGCCGGTCGCCGCGCCCTTCGCGAGGTAGTCGGCGTGGCCGTTGTCGAAGAGGATGTCCGCGGGGGTGTCATTGCGGCGGACGACCGCGGTGGCCTCGCCGGTGTCGCCGAAGTACTTCGGTTCGGGGTATGACATGCGAGGGTCCCTCTCTGGTCGCGGGCGCGTGACGGTCCCTGGAGCGTACTGCCGCGAGGCGGGCGCGCGGTGGGGAGGTCCGGTTACGCTCGGGGCATGAGCGAGCGCCCCGAGCCCCTGTCCGTCGCCGCCGCGCAGCCCGAGCTGCGGGCGGGCGAACTCGCGCGCAACGCGCGTGCCCACGCCGAGGCGGTCCGCGCCGCCGGTGCCCGGCTCGTGGTGTTCCCCGAGCTGTCGCTGACCTCGTACGCGCTTGCCGCTCCCGCTGTGGCCCTTGCCGATCCGGCACTGGACGAGGTCGTGGCGGCGTGCGCCGAGACCGGCGCGGTGGCGCTGGCCGGGGCGCCGGTCAAGGAGGGCGACGCGGAATACATCGCGACCCTGCGCATCGACGGGAACGGCGTCGAAGTGGCCTACCGGAAGATGCATCCCGACGAGGAGGAGGGCCGCCGCTTCCGGGCCGCGACCGATCCGGCCGTCATGGAACTGGACGGTTGGCGGCTGGGCCTGGCGGTCTGCCGCGACACGATGATGTTCGAGCACGCACCGGCCACCGCCGAGTTCGCGAAGCGCTCAGGGCGCGGCGGCATCGACGCGTACGTCGCCGGCTCGCTCTTCACCCCCAGAGGACTGGTCAAGCGCGACAAGCGGATGCCGCAGCTCGCCCGCGGCTACGGCATGTGGGTGGTGCAGGCGTGCTTCGCCGGGCCGGGCAGCGACTACCCGGAGGTCGCGGGCGCTTCGGCGGTCTGGGCGCCCGACGGCACGGTCGCGGCCCGCGCCGACGAGCGGCCGGGCCGGATCGTCAAGGCCGAGCTCAGGTTCTAAGGGCCTGCGGCGAGGCGGCGTCCGAGTCCTAGACCGCCGATTCGTCCTTCGGACATGCCTCCATCATGGACGCGGCGTTGCCGCGGATCCAGTCGAACATGTTGCCCAGGTGGTCGGCGGTGCCCGCACCGAACTCGGTGAGGCCGTACGTCACCTGCGGCGGCACGGTGGGCTCGACGCGGCGCCACACCAGGTTGTCGGCCACCAGCGCCCGGAGGGTCTGCGAGAGCATCTTCTCGCTGATCCCCTCGATGCGGTCGCGCAGCTCGAAGAAGCGCAGTTCCCTGTGCCGCAGGCCGAGGAGGACCCAGATCCCCCAGCGGTTCGTGATGTGGTCGAGCACCTGCCGTGCGGGGCAGTTGGTGTGAAAGACCTCACGACCGTCCGGCGGGGCCCATGCGATGATCTGATTTCCTCCCGGCATGACAGGAGCTTACCTCGAGGTAGGCCCTTCCCGAAAGTAAGTCCTGCCCCTACCTTGGGTTCCACACCTGAAACCGAAAGGGACCCACCATGATCGTCGTCACCGGAGCCACCGGCAACATCGGCCGCCCGCTCGTCGAAGCCCTCACCGCCGCAGGCGAGAAGGTCGTCACCGTCTCGCGCGGCGACGCCGCGTTCGGGGCCGGCGTCGTCCACCGCAGGGCGGACCTCACCGCGACCGAGACCTTGAAGCCCGCCTTCGAGGGCGGCGAGAAGCTCTTCCTCCTCACTCTCGACCCCGAACTCGACGTCGCGCCGATCCTCGACGCGGCGAAGGACGCCGGGATCACGAGCGTCGTCCTCATCTCCTCGCAGCGCGTCGGCACCCGCCCCACCGAGGCGCTCCTGGCGCTGGAAAAGGCCGCTCAGACCTCAGGTCTGGAATGGACCGTGCTGCGACCGGGCGGCTTCGCCTCCAACGCGATGCTGTGGTCCGAGCCCGTGCGCAAGGAGCGCACGGTCATCGCGCCCTTCGGGGACGTGGCCCTGCCGGTGATCGACCCGCGCGACATCGCACACGTCGCCGCCGCCGCGCTCACCGAGGACGGCCACGCCGGCCGGACGTACACGCTGACCGGCCCGGCGCTCATCTCGCCCCGGCAGCAGGCCGAGGCGATCGCGGCCGCGATCGGCGAGCCCGTCCGGTTCGTCGAGCAGAGCCGGGCCGACGCCCACGAGCAGCTGCTCCAGTTCTGGCCCGCCAAGGTCGTGGAAGACAGCCTCGACATCATCGGCAGCCCGAACGCCGCCGAACTGGAGATCAGCGCTGACGTGGAGCGCGTCCTCGGCCGCCCCGCGGCCACGTTCGCGGACTGGGCGCGGCGCAACGCCGAAGCGTTCCGCTAGGCGCCGCGGGTCGGGCCGCGCCTTCGCTCGGCGCCGTCCGTCGCAGGGCCGGCAGCGCGGGCAGGGGCAGGAGCGCACCGCCGCCCGGTCCCGCCCGCCTGACCGGTGGGGACATGGTCCGGAGCGCACCGCCCGGCCCCACCGTGTGGAGAGGGACGCCGTCATGGGCCGACCGGCGGGACCTCGCCGCCTCGGCCCGCCGCGGCGGTGACGCAGGACACCGATCGCTCCTGTCATGGATCGTGCGGCCGCCCCGTTCAGAGGGCGTCAAGCGAACCAGACAGGAGCGAGACCATGCAGCACCGCATCACCGTCCTCGGCGCGGGGTACGCCGGCGCCTTCGGCGCCGGCTACCTCGCGCGCCACCTCCACGCCGACGACTTCGCGATCACGGTCGTCAACGCCGAACCGGACTTCGTCGAACGCCTGCGCAACCACCAGGTCGCCGCCGGGCAGACGCTCAAGCACCGCCCGCTCGCCAAGATGTTCGCGGGCACCGGCATCCGCCTGCGCGTCGCCCGCGTCGACTCGCTCGACCCCGACGACCGCACGGTCACCGTCGCCGACGACCGCGGTCGCGAACGGCTCGAGTACGACACGCTCGTGTACGCGCTCGGCAGCACCGCCGCCGACCACGGCCTCCCCGGGGTGGACGAGCACGCCTTCCATGTCGCGTCCCGTCCCGCGGCCCTGCGACTGCGGGCGCGCCTCGAAACACTGCACGGCGGCACCGTCCTCGTCGTCGGCGGCAACCTGACCGCGATCGAGACCGCCACCGAGCTCGCCGAATCCCACCCCGAGCTCAAAGTCGTCCTCGCCACCCGCGGCGAGCTCGGCGGCTGGCTCGGCCCGAAGGCCCGCGCCCACCTCATGCGGGCCTTCGACCGGTTCGGCATCGAGGTCCACGAGCGCACTGCGATCGGCCGCGTGGCGGCGGACGGCGCATTCACCGCAGGAGGCGAGTTCCTCGCCGCCGACGCGACCGTGTGGACCGCGGGCTTCGCCGTCCACCCGATCGCCGCCGCCAGCGGCCTCGCCGTGCAGGCGAACGGGCAGATCACCGTCGACGCGCACATGCGGTCGGTCTCCCACCCGGAGGTCTACGCCGCCGGCGACGCCGTGTTCACCATCGGCGAGAACGGCAGGCCGCTGCCGATGTCCTGCGCCTCGGCGGGCCCCACCACCAAACGGGCCGCCTCCGCGATCATCCACGAGCTCACCGGCCGCAAGATCGAGATCCCCGCGCTCTCCTACGTGGGCAACCACATCAGCCTCGGCCGCAGGGACGCGATCTTCCAACTGGTCGACCGGAACGCGCAGGCGAAATCCGGGGCGCTGTGCGGCCGGACGGCCGCGCGCATCAAGAACGACATCCTCAAGGGCGCCGCCCTGGGCGCCGCGCACCCGACCTTCGGCGTGCCCTCCCGCAGGCTCCGCCGGGCCGCCGCGCCTACGGCGTCGACCAAGGCGGTCGCCGCCTAGAGTGGCGCCCATGGACACCGCCACCGTGGAACGCTTCGAGGCCGGCCGGCCGCGGCTGGCCTCGCTGGCGTACCGCCTGCTCGGTTCGGCCGCCGACGCCGAGGACGTCGTGCAGGACGCGTTCCTGCGCTGGCAGGCCGCCGACCGCGACCGCATCCGAGTGCCCGAGGCGTGGCTGACCAAAGTGGTCACCAACCTCGCGCTCGACCGGCTCCGGTCGGCGCAGGCGAGGCGCGAGCGGGCGGTCGGCGCGTGGCTGCCCGAACCGCTGCTCGAGGGCGACCCGATGCTGGGCCCCGCCGAGACCGTCGAGCAGCGCGAATCGGTGTCCGTGGCGGTCCTCATGCTCTTGGAGCGCCTGCCGCCGGTCGAACGCGCCGTCTACGTGCTGCGTGAGGCATTCGCGTACAGCCACAACGAGATCGCGGAGATCCTCGACGTCTCCGTGTCGGCGAGCCAGCAGCACGCCCTGCGCGCCCGGCGGCACGTAGCCGCCGAACGCCGCGCGGGAGCGGTCGACCGCGAGGCCGCCCGGCGGATCGTCGAGGAGTTCATCGCCGCGGCGGCCTCCGGTGAGACCGAACGCCTGGTGGCCATGCTGACCGAGGACGCCACGGCCGTCTCCGACGGCGGCGGGGTCATGGGCCGGTTCTGGTCCGAGACGGCCCCGGCGCGCATCGCCGCCACGTTCCGGGCGGCGTTCAAGCCGACCGAGGCGAAGCGGCGGCTCGCGGGCGGCTCGCCTGCGATCCACGCCGGCATCGTGAACGGGGCACCCGCCATGATCGCCGTGATCGGCGACCGCGTGGCCGGCGTCGTGGTCCTCGACCCGCGCGGGGACAAGATCGCCGCCCTGCACGGGATCGCGCACCGGGACAGCCTCGCCCGCGCCACGCGGCAGTGGCGCCGGACCGGGCACGGGGCGCCGTTCATCGAGAGCTGGTGACCCGGCCCGACCCGATCGGGTGAACTCCGGGCGGGCAAGCCCTTTCGGCCCCGGTTCCTGTCGGACCCGCCTGCGAATCTCGCCCCGAGACTTCCTTCCCCTCTCGGGAGGGTGGGGGTTGGTGGACGGCCGCTGCGGCACCCCCGATTTCGCGCCTGTCACCGGACACCGCGGGAAGACAGCCGCATGACAGGGCGGCGACAGCGCGGGCCGCGAAGCTCTACGACATGAGCAACAAGCACACGCCCACCGCCCCCGCGGAAGCCACCGACACCGTCACCGAGACCGCCGCCGAATCCAAGGGCCTCGTCGCGAAACTCCTCGCCGACCGCCACTCGATCCCGCTGTCCATCGCCCTCCACCTCGTCCCCGGCGGCCTCATCGTCGCCGCCTACGCCTTCATCGGCGCTCCCGTCAGCCGCGCCATCGGCGCCCCGATCTTCGCGGCCTGGGCCATCGGGCTCGCGATCGTCCTCTTCCCGCTCTGGTTCGGCCTGTTCTGGCTGGGCAAGAAGCAGACCGGCCGCTACACGATGCGCGGCGGCGTGGTCCGCTACCGCGACAAGCCGTTCTCCCGCGGCAAGATCACCCTGATCGGCATCGCCTTCCTGCTGTACATGGCCGTCGTGTCGCTCTCGCTCGCACCGCTCGACGCGTTCATGTACGACCACTTCTTCACCTGGGTCACCTTCGAGGGCTCCGGCGGCTCCGGCACGACCTACCTCGACGCGTACGACCTGGACGTCGTCATCACCACCCTCCTCATCTGCGGGCCCTTCACCGGCTTCCTCCTGCCCCTGATCGAGGAGTACTACTTCCGCGGCTTCCTCCTGCCCCGCCTCCCGCAGCTCGGCCGCTGGGCGCCGCTGTTCAACACGACCCTGTTCGCGATCTACCACTTCTGGGCGATCTGGACGGTCCCCTCGAAGATCCTGTTCCTCCTCCCCGGCGTCTGGTTCGTCTGGGGCAAGCACGACATCCGCGCCTCCATCTGGATGCACCCCGGCTCGGCGCTCGCGATGACCGTCCTCGGCACCACCGCCTACGTCCTCGGCCTCATGTAAGACCCGCACCACCCGAAAGGGCCCCTCGCACCGCGAGGGGCCCTTCAGTCGGCTATCCGACACGAACCTGGCGAACGGGCCCCGGTCTCATACGATGGAGCGTTCCGGTGCCCCCGGCGCCGACCGGCCGATGCCCTCGAGTGGACGGGAACCCCGCATGGCTGAAGACCACGGCACGCTCTGGGAGGTCGTGCGCGACGTCGTCGCCGACGTCGCCCCCGGCGAGCTGGACTACGTCGAAGGGCTGCGGCACCTCGACGACCGGACCGTGACGCGTGCGATGCGCCGCCGCCGGGGCCGCAACGAGCCGCTCGGCTTCGGCTCGACCGACCTGGTGCTGCTCGCGACGCCGATCGTGTGGATCGTCGTGGAGCACTTGGTCACCCGCGGCACCGACACCTTGATCGACCGGGCCGCGAAGGGCCTGCGGTCGCGGTTCGGGAAGCGGCAGGCCGACCGCCGCGTACCGCTGCAGCACGACCGGCGGGCCGCCCGCCTGCGGCGCAAGGTCGAAGCCGAGGCGCGCCGCCGCGGACTGTCGGCCGAAGAGGCCGACGCCATCGTCGACGCGCTCTTCCGCCGCTTCGAGCTCGACGACGAGCGGACCGGGCCACCGGAGCGATGAGCGGGCCGCGTCTGGCCGTCGACGCCGCCACGACGCTCCGGTTCGCCCAGCTCGTGGCGCTCATGGTCGTCAGCACCGGCGCCACGATCCTCGAGGCGCGCAACCTGCTCGGCGGGAACCTCGACAGGGCGGAATGCTACCGGGCCGCCGGGGTCAACGCCGAGATCGACACCTACGCGAACGCGGCGGACAGCCTCTCCCGCAACGCGGACGCCGTCGCCGCCTGCCTCGAGCAGTACCCTGCGCCGTCGATGTGGCTGGCGGCCATATGGATCGGCCTGCTGCTCGCCGCGACCCTCCTCCTGTTCAACGCCATGCCGAAGTGGAAGGCGCGGCGAGGCCGGTACGTGCCCCTCGAACTCCTGCCCGGCGGCGCGGCCGCCCGGACGCGGATCGACGAGCTCGCGGACGCCCTCGGACTCGCCGGGTCCAAAGTGGTGGTCGTCGTCGACCCCGTCGCGGCCACCGAGAGCGCGGTCATGTTCGGCAGCAACCGAAGACCGCGCATGCGCATGCACCGGGGGCTCCTCGACGCCAGGGAGACCGAGCCGGAGACGTTCGACGCCGTGGTGCTGCACGAACTGGCGCACCTGAAGAACCGCGACCTCACCATCACCTACCTCGTGATCGCGATGTGGCGCGTGTTCGTGTGGCTCGTGCTCGTCCCGTACCTGATCGTCCGCATCGACCTGTTCTTCGACTCGGTGCGGTTCTACTCGTGGGCGACGAACCTGATCGGGATCAACCTCAAGAACATCGCCGCCACCGGCCTCCTCGCCGTGCTCGTGTACCTCTCGCGCACGGAGGTCCTGCGCGTCAGGGAGATGCGGGCCGACCAGACCGCCAGGTCCCGCCCCGATGTCTGGCCCGCGGCGGCGGTGCGGGAGGACCAGGGCCGCTGGAAGCGGTTCCTGCGGATCTGGCGCGTGCACCCCGACTGGGACACCCGCCGGGCCACAATGGAACGGCCCGAGTCGCTCCAGCGGATCAGGCCGTTCGCGCTGGCGCTCACCGGACTCGCGACCGTGATCATGCTCTACCGGATTCAGTTCGCGTTCACGGAGGTCCCGTGGCCCCTAGTCCCGTCGCTGCTGGCCGCCGCGCTCATCGCCGCCGTCGCGGCGTCCGCGATCCTCGGCGTCTACATCACCCAGGCGGTCGCACTGCGCGACGCGGGCCCGGGAACCGGTGCCGCCGCGGGCTTCTGGTTCGGGCTCGGCATGATGCTGGGCCTGCCGTTCGTGGACGCGGTGTTCTCCTTCACCCGCCTGCCGTCCCACCCGGAGTTCTCGCTCGCGCTCGTGGCCATGGCCGTCCTCTTCGGATGGTGGCTCTCCGAGACCGCGCGGCAGTGGACGGGAACGGGCGTCTCCGCCCCGCGACTGGCGGTCGTCGTCGCCCTGTCGCTGCCGGTCCTGACCATCCTGCTGGTCGTCTGGCGGTACTGGTCCGCCTTCTTCGAAGGCCTGTACCCGTTCTTCGACACCGACACCGTCTCCTCGCAGTGGGGCGACACCGTCGAGTCCAAGGGCGGCGAGGCCGACGGCTTCGCGGCCAGGGCCTTCTACCTGCTCAGTCCGGCGCTGCTGGCGACCGCAGGGCCACTGCTGTTCGCGATGATCGCCTTGATGTGGGCGGCTGCGGTCGTGCCGCGGATCGTCCCCCCGCTGCGGCGCCGGTTCGAGCCGCTGCCGTCCGGTCTCAAGCCCGCCATCGCAGGCGCCGCCGCAGGGCTCGCCGGGATCGCCGCGATCCGACTCGTGCTGGGCCGCTTCGACTTCACGGACGCCACCGGCCCCTACTCGATCCAGTGGTCGCTCTACTACTGGTCCAGTGCGGCAGTGCTGTTCGCCGCTGCGATCGCGGCCGCGGTCGCAGCGAATACGGGCCGCCCGCGCCTACGCCTGCTCCACACGCTCGTCTCGGTGTACTTGGGGATCTGGGCCGGCGTCGCCGGATTCATCGTCGTGACGGCGGCGGACGGCTGCCTCGGCCCGCTGAACGTCTACCAGAGCGAATGCGCCTGGCGCCCCGACCTCGCCTGGCCCGAGATCTCCATGCCGCTCAACCTCCTCGTGGTCGGCTCGCTCGTCGTCGCAGCGGTGGCCGCCGCGCTCGGCTCAGCGGTCCAGCGCCTCGCACGGCGGCCCGAGCGGCCCGAACGGCCGGCCCCCGAAGGCAGGCGGTTCGATCGCGCCGCCGCCCCGGTCGCGATTGCCCTGGTCCTGGCCCTGGCGCTGTTCTTCACCGGCTGGCGCGACCGGCACTACCTGGACATGCTGCTCACGTCCACCGCCGATCCGGGGGTCCTCGAAGGCTGGATCGAACGCGAAGGCGAGCGCCCGCCCGAACTCGTGGCCGAACAGGTCCGCGCCTGGCTCGACGGCGGCGGCTACGACCTGCTCGAGCGGTTCGCCGACGACCTCACCACCATGGACGAGGCCACCGCCGCGTACGTGTCCACTCCGGAGGGCGAACGCACCCTCGACCAGCTCAATGCCGTCCCCGAAGCATGCGACCGCATGACCGCGACGGTCCTCGACGCCGACGACTACTTCGAGATCCCCGACACCGCACTCCAACAGATATGGAGCGACTTCCTCGACCACACGTGGGACCGGGCCGTCACCTGCGCCGACGAGTTCCAGTCCGTGGTCGACGGCGGCGACGGCGAAGTGTGGGCGACGGCAGTGCGCGGGCTCAGGGAGGAGACCATCCCCGAGTACGGGACGCTCACGGAGTCCATCGGCGCGGTCCTCTGACAACGGCGACAACGAGTCGAAGACTCGTGCGGCAGCGGATGCCCCAGCGTGGACGGCGACCGCCGCGGCCACGGCGGCGCGATACCGACCCACTCGACCACCGGCCCCGCGCGCCGACCCGCGCGCTTCAGCGATCCAGTGCAGTCCAGTACGCGTGCAGCCGCTCGGCCAGTTCGCGCGGGTTGGCGAGGGCGATCATGTGGCCGCCGTCGATCTCGTCCGGCTCGATGCCGAGGCGGTCGCGCACCATGCCGCGCACGAACGCGGGCGGGAAGAACCGGTCGTCGCGGCAGAGCAGGAACCGCGTCGGCACGTCCGGCCACGCCTTCAGCGGCGACGGCTCACCGTCGCGCGTCCCCGCCTGCTCGCGGGCGCGCGCATTGCACTCCTCGACCAGCTCGGCGGGCACGCCGTTGTAGAACACGTCGGCCTCGGGGTCGGCCGCCTCCAGGTCGGTGAACCCGCTCGCGCTCCACCAGTCGTTCGGGGCCTCGCCCGGCGCGGGCACCATGGCGGTCACGAAGACCAGCAGCTCGGTGCCGATGCGGGAGCACACGATCGGGGCGACCAAGCCGCCCCATGAATGCGCCACCACCACGAGGTTCGGGCGGTCGCCGCAGGCCTCGACCACCGCGTCGGCATACTCGCCGACGCCGTTCGCGGATTCCTCCAGCGGCAGGTCGACCGCGACCACCTCATGCCCGAGGTCGCGCAGTACCGGCGCGACCAGGTGCCAGTCCCAGCTCGTGCTGCCGCCGCCGTGGATCAGTACGAACGTCGCAGTCTCGTTGTCAGCCATCTTCGGACTCCTTCGCGATCGATTGCTTTCGTTGGGGCCGTTCGGTACTCACCACGAGCACCACTGCGGCGATGACGATCGCGCCGCCCGCGATGATCGGCCCCGTCACCGCTTCTGACAGGACCAGCCAGCCGAGGACGACCGCCACCAGGGGGTTCACGTACGCGTAGGTCGCGACGAGCGAGATGTTCGCGGCCTGCAGCAGCCACACGTACGCCGAGAACGCGACCACCGAACCGAACACTACAAGGTAGCCCCACGCAGCCCATGACCTCGCCGAATACTCGGCCGGTTCGAAACGCTCGCCCCACGCGAAACCCACGACCAGCAGCAGGACCCCGCCGATCGCCATCTCGTACACGGCCGCGACGAACGCGTCCCGCGGCATCCGCAACCGCGGCTGCAGCCACGAACCGAACGCCCACGACGCGGCCGAGAACACCACCAGCGCCACGGTCCAGAACGGGAATTCGCCGCCCACCCCGTTGCCGACGAGCAGCACGGCGAGCCCGGCAAACCCGATCAGCACGCCCAGAGCTGTAGTCCGCTTCGGGCGCTCGCCCGCGAGCACGCGGTACAAGAGGACCCACAGCGGCACCGCCGCGATGAGCAGCGCGACCAGACCCGAGGGGGCCCCACCGCTCTCGGCGATCGTCACCGAGCCTTGGCCGAGGACGGGCAGGAGCAGGCCTATCAGCGCGCACGACAGCACCTCCGCGCGGCTCAGTCGGAGCCGCGCCAAGCCGCCTCGGGCCGCCAGGATGACGCCGAGAACGACGGCGGCGCAGAAGAATCGGCCACCGGCCGCGATCATGGGCGGTATGTCCTCGACCATGATCCGGATGCCGAGGTAGGTCGACCCCCACACGACGTAGACGATGGCGAGCGCGAACCCTACGAGGACCGGCCCCGACGGCTTCGCGCGCCGCGCCTTCCCACCTGGCCCCTGCACGACTTCCGTTGCTGCGGTCATGCTGACACGGTAGGCGTCGGCGGGCGGTATGGAAAGCGAAAACCTTCGTCGATTTCACGCCCCGCTGCGTGACCCTCGCGCCACCCAAGTCGGTCCGCTTCGCGTGATGAACCTGTCGTCGCCAACGAAGCCCGCCGGTGTCCCGCCGGTCCTCCGCCTGGATCATGCAGCTCTGTGCCGCTTTACTGACTTCTAGATGGACATTCGGCGGTTCCGTACGAGTCGAGCGCGACTCGTGCGGGACCCGCCGACGAGGTCTCCACCCCCGGAGCTCCAGTCCCCTCCCGAACGGAGCCAGAAGAAGTGGCACAACGGAATGTTTCGCGGCGGTCCGCCCTGATCGCGGGGACCATGGGACTCGCGTCGCTGCCCTTCGCGGGCAGCGCTGCGCAAGCCCAAGACCTCAGCCTCAACGCGAACCGCAAGATCTTCCTCGACCCCGGCCACGGAGGCCACGACCCCGGCGCAGTTGGGAACGGCCTCCGGGAGAAGGACCTGACGCTCGACATCGCCAAGCGCACCAGGGCCATTCTGGACGACCACGGGTACCAGACGCGGATGTCGCGCACCTCGGATGTCCACGTGGACCTCCCGGACCGGGCGGCCGCCGCGAACGCGTGGGGGGCGCACGTATTCCTGAGCATCCACATCAACGCCGGCGGCGGGACCGGTTTCGAGAGCCACCGCGAAGTGAACGCGACCGATCACACCCGGAGGTTCAATTCCACTGTGCACCGCCGGACCATCGCATGGATGCGCCAAACCGCCTCGATCACCGATCGGGGGACGAAGGAAACGAACTACGTCGTGCTCACCCACGCGAACATGTCCGCGGTGCTCACCGAGAATCTCTTCATCGACAACGAAGCCAACGCCAACCTCCTGAGGTCGCCGAACTTCAGGCAGGACATCGCGATCGGGCACTTCTACGGCGTCGACACCTTTTTCAACTAGCGCGGATGCGGCTTTCATCTGGGCCGACGTACGGCGATTCCCTCCGGTAGCGACAGAAAAGGGCGTGCGGGCATCCGCCCGCACGCCCCGCGAGAGCGAAGGCTCATCGGATGTCGGTCAGTCGCGGTCGGCGACGCGCAGAAGGCCTGTGAAGTCAGAGGAGGTCAGATTGAAGACCGGGGAGTCGTGGCCGAGCTTGGAGTCCCGAACCTGGAAGCCGGCGTCCGTGTTCCGAGCCTCAACGCAGTCGGTCTGCCCGGAGTTGTTGCTGCGGGTGCTCTTCCGCCAGCTGGTGTACTCCACCATCGAGGAACCTTCCAATACCTTGCGAGTTCGATCGCAGGAACCTGCGGGCTTGATCATACAAGCCGATTTTCGTCTCATCGACCACGTGGCGGCTCTGGTCGAGCTGTTCCACGTACACATAGTTGGGCCCCGCGTAGGTTGCCGCATCAGACTCGAACATGTCGAACGCGTAGGTCGCGAAATGCGGCGGCTGGACCACCCGAACCTCGCAGCCGGACAGCGAGTCGACCCAGCGAAGCCGCTCGATCTGCGCGGTTTTCTCGTCTGGAGTGAGCAGGGTCAGATCCGCGAACGCGCTCGCTGGGACATAAAACTCCGCTTGCAGTTGGCTCTGAGCCTTGAACCGCCCGAAGAATCTCTTCGCTCGACGTTCCTTTCGCTTCCAGTTCTTTACCTTGTTCGCGGGATCTTCTACAGGCCCGGCCAGCACCTTCATGTGGTACGCCTCGTCTTGCAAGAGCGCTGACAGCAGCAGCGGGTCCCACTTGACATGGATCGGGTAGGTTCGCTCACCGCTCTCCACGATATAGAGGTTGCGCTTGTCGAGGTCAGAGACCAGCTCTGAGTTCTTGAGGAGCTGATCGCTGACATGCAGGATGAACCTCTTGCGAGCCATTTCAACCTCGGCCTGGTCGCACAGGAGAGACAGATTCCCCTTGTCGGGGATGCGACTCCCGTCGAGCCAGGCTCGGATCGTGGTGGAGCTCTTGCTCATCACCCTTGCGAACTGGTTTGGTGACCACCCCGCATCCTGCGAAATGGTGTTGACCTCGGCGGTCAAGTAGGCCCGAGCGAACTTCTGGTACAAGACCGTGCCTGCCATCCAGTGCTCCCTGCGCTGCGCGAATAACGGTTTGTAGCGATGATCGCACGAACCGCCCAGATTGAATTCATCACGACTCGGCCCAAAATCGGTACACCGTAATGGAGGCTTCACTGCAGTGCACCGAAACGGTGTACCCATCATGGAACTCCGTTTCAGTGCGCCGGAACACCATGGGAGACATAGCTATTGACCAGGCAAAACATCGCCTATGTTGGAGTCATCGCGAGTTGCCTCCCGGCTCGCGTGCGGTGGGAATGCCGGGGAGTCGCTGCCACGCAGCAGCAATGCTTGGCTCTTCGTGGGCTCCTCGGCACTACCACTGTCGGCTATCTGACACTCTCTCCATTGGAGGTCGCGATGTACAACCGAACGGCGAAGCCGAAGCCCGACAACGACCAATCCGCCTCGGACCCGCTGGAGCGGGGCCAGTTCAGCGACGGCCGCCGCGTCTTCGTCGTCCGCGCCTCCAGTACCGACGCACCCGACTCGTTCCAGGTGCACACCAAGGGAAACCAGTCCGAGATCTGCCTGGTCGTCTCAGGCCTGAACACCGGGAACCTCCACGCCACCTGGAGCGAGGAGTGGCGTTCCGCCACCCCCGAGTGGCGCGAGTGGGCGAGGAACAACGCGTTCAAGGCCTTCCACACCGTCAAGACCGCCCAGATCCGGTTCTGCCGTGGCTGACACGACGTTCGACGCCCCGCCCGAACTCGAAGGCGAACACTGTCTCGGCAAGTTCCGGCGGCACCCGGTCGAGTTCTTCGTCATCGTCATCCCGATGCCGCCGGGAACGCCCGTCACCTACCGCGTCGAGTGCGACGATGGCGTTGGCCCGCACGAGGTCTGCAGGTTCAGCGACGCCACCGAGGAACCCGTGATCTGGCGGGGCTCATGGCAGGGGGACGAGTGGTGCTCGTGGATTCTCGGGCGCGCCCGCGCGTTGGTCGCCGATCCGAGCCGTTTCGACTTCTAGACTTGTCTCCGAGGCCGGTCGGGCAAGGTGGAGTCCGACCGGCCTCACCTCTGCCCGGGGCATGGTGACCGCAGTGACCGCGCCCGGAGGGTACGGGCACGTGCCGAATAGCAATAGCTCGACCGCACGCTGAACCCGGAGCGCTCCAACCGATTACGGCCAAGATGCAAGCTCAGTGAGCGTTCGCCGGGACGCCCCAGGAGAAGCGCTCGCGCGCCTCCGCGAGCGAGGCGCGTGACCGTTCTCGTGGCGCAACGTCGCTAATCTTGCGCACATGAGATCGAACCGAGCGCCCCTCGACCTCGACGGTGGCTCCGGTCCCCGTTGGCCCTCGCGGCTCGGGCGGGCCCTGGGGATCACGGCGCTGCAAGTCATCGCCGCAGCCGTCGTGTTCGCGCTCTTCCTGATCCCGGCGTCGAACGCCCCTTCGGAGGGCCCCGACGACTGGGCCGGGTTCGAGTACATCGTCATGGGTGTGTTCGCGGCGCCTGCGGCCGCGGTGATCCTCGGCCTGATCGTCGCGTCCCGCATGCGCATGCCGCTGTACGGCCTCTACGCCTTGCCGGCACTGCTCGCCGCGGCGGGGTACATCGCGCCGTTCATCACCGATCTCCACAGTCTGGATCTCCCGGTCCTCCCGGTCTTCATCGGCGGCAACCTCCTGATCGCGCTCGCCACCGTCCGCCTCCCGCGCCGCCCGAGGCGGCCGCCCACCGGCGTGCCCTTCTGACCGGCCAAGCCGCCCCTAGTCGCAAGCTTCGGATGAGCAAGGCTTTGCTCACATCGATTCCTGGCGTCCAGCCCAGGCGACCCTGACAGTTCCCCAGACCGCCAAGGCCCTTCAAGTCCTCAACGACTCCGAACACCGATCAAGTCGAAGCGAGCTCACTGGGCAGTTGCACCTCCCGGGGTACAGGAGAAGCCCTGCACCTCCTGCGCTGAACGGGCTCCGGCACACCCTAAGGTTCGGGCATGAGCGCACAGGAATACCTCACCGCAATGTTCTCGTTGGAAGGCCGCGTCGCCGTCGTGACCGGCGGCAGCTCGGGCATCGGCAGGGCCATCGCGACCGCGCTGGCCCGTGCGGGCGCGCGGGTCGTGGTCGTGGCGCGGGGCCGGGAGGCGTTGGACGCCACCGTCACCGAGTTGACCGGCTTCGGCTGCGAAGCGGCCTCGGTGAGTGCCGACCTGGGCAGCCGCGAAGGCATCCGCGCCGCCGGCGAAGCGGCGGCGGCGGTCTTCGGCGAGCCCGACATCCTCGTCAACTCCGCCGGGATCAACCTCCGCCCGCCGATGGGCGACATCGACGAAGCGGTGTGGGACGCGACGATGGCCGTGAACCTCGAAGCGCCGTTCCTGCTCGGCCGGCGCTTCGGGCCGGGCATGGCCGAGCGCGGGTTCGGGCGGATCATCCACGTCACCTCGCAGCAGGCGCACCGCGCGTTCGTGCAGAGCGGCGTCTACGGGGTGTCCAAGGGCGCCTTGGAGTCGCTGGCCCGGTCACAGGCGGAGGCGTGGTCGCCGCACGGGGTCACTGCGAACACGCTGGTGCCGGGTTTCGTGCTGACGCCGCTCAATGAGCGGTTGGCCTCCGATCCGGAGCAGGTGGCGGCGCTGGCGGCCCGCACAATGGTCGGGCGCAACGGGTTCGCTGAGGATTTCGCGGGGGCGGCCGTGTTCTTGGCGAGTGGTGCGTCGGGGTACGTGACCGGTCAGGCGGTCTTCGTGGACGGCGGCCTGTCCGTCCACTAGCTCCGGTCGACGGGACGAGCGTCCGCGTGCACTCCGTGCTACTGGGAGTAGTCTGTGCGGACCAGCTGTCACCTTGCGAGCCTTGTGCTTCGAGAGGAACCCCCCAATGAGCCGGACCACCGTCACCGCCGCTGTCGTGAACGCGATGCTGCGGCCTTCGTTCAAGGGCCGGAAGCGGCCCGCCGAGACCTGGCAGCGCATCGTCGCCGCCGTCGAGAAGTCGACCGGATGGTCGACCGCAGGTGACGAGGAGTTCGTCGCCGAGATGGGCTTCCACCTGCAATGCCTTGCCGATGAGCCGATGCTGACGCCGCTCGGCTGGCAGTCGGGCCTCGAGGACGCCAAGGCGCGCTTGCAGAACCGCCTGCGGATTCGCCAGCGGATCATCGAGCACCCCGAGATCGCGGACGAGCGGATCGTGGACCCGGTGTTCGTGGTGGGCCTGCCGCGCACGGCGACCACGTTGGCGCACAAGATCCTCGCCGCTTCGGATGCGCATCGCGGGCCGCTGATGTGGGAGATGATGCACACCGACATCCCGCAGTACCGGGCCGAGGCGGAGAAGACCATCCGGAGCCTGGAGTCCGGGACGCGGATGATGGTGAAGTTCGCGCCCTCGTGGGAGGTCATCCACCCGATTCGGGTGCACTCGCCCGAGGAGTCGCTGCTGGTCCTGCCGCACGGCAGGTACCACCTGTTCCTGCGCGGGGCGCTGCCGGAGTACCGGCAGTGGCTGGACGGGCGGGACTGCACGGGCGACTACCGGTATCTGAAGCGGGCGCTGCAGGTGCTGCAGTACCAGCGGGAGCCGAAGCGGTGGATGCTGAAGTACCCGGCGCACTTGAACGAGCTCGAGGTGATCCGGAAGGTGTTCCCGGATGCGACGTTCGTGTGGACGCACCGGGACCCGACCACGGTGATGGGCTCGGTGTGCTCGCTGATGGAGACGTCGTGGTCGCTGTACCAGCGCCGCATCGACTTCGAGGCGATCGGGCGGGTGGCGCTGAGTCTGCTGGTCGAGTCGATCGAGCAGGGCCGGGCGGCGCGCCTGAAGCTCCCGGCGGAGTCCATCATCGACGTGCCCTACCACCGGTTGAGCTCGGACCCGGTGAACGAGGTGCCGAAGCTGTACAAGGCGATCGACGCCGAGTGGACGGAGAAGGACGCGGGCAACCTGGAGCACGTGCTGGCCCGTCCGCAGAGCGACCGGCGGCACGAGTACTCGCTGTCGCGGTACGGCCTGTCGATCCAGGGCGTGGAGGACGCGTTCTGCGACTACACCCGCATGTGCGGCGCCCTGAACACCCGCTGAGCACGGCGCGAGGGGCGGGCCGATCCTGTGTGGATCGGCCCGCCCCTCGCGGTTCGTCTAGAGGCCGGTCTGGTTCCGGAAGTCCTCTACGGAGCCCTGGGCGCCGTCGACGTGGTCCTGCACCTGGCCTTGGGCGCCTTCGACGCCCTCCTGCACTTGGCCCTGCGCGTTCTCGACGCCTTCCTGGGCCTGCCCCTGCAGGCCCTCGGCGGCGCCGCCGACCTGCTCGCCGAATTGGTCGACCGGTGCGTCCGTGACGCCGCCGATCATCTCCTCGGCCTTCTCCTTGGCGCCGTCGACGGCTCCGGAGAACATGTCCTTCAGTTCATTGAACTTGTCCGCAAAACCCATGGTGTACCCCCTTGTTCGCGTTGACCTGTCCAACTATAGGGGTTTGCACCGAAAAACCTAAATCCTCCGGCACGGGATGTCACAGGCCACTCGCCGAGCGGGCGAAATCAGCTCGACGCGACGGCGGCTCGCGTCGTACACTGCTGCGGCATTCGCAGGCGAACGAGTTTTGGAGATGATTTTTTGAAGGTCCAGGCGCTTGCGGCCGGCTTCGGCCGTCCGCTTTCCGACACCGTCATGACTTCATCGAAAGCAAAGGACCACAGTGGATCTCCCACTCACCTTCGTCATCGCCGAGAGCTCGCACCGCATCCACAACCCCGTCGATAGCCGCAAGCTGGCACAGCTGGGCGAGGCCCTGCGCCTCACTCCCGGCTCGCGGATGCTCGACCTGGCCAGCGGCTCAGGCGAGATGCTCTGCACCTGGGCCCGCGACCACGGGATCGGCGGCACCGGCGTCGACCTCAGCACCGCGTTCACCGCACGGGCGCAGGCCCGCGCCGCCGAACTCGGCGTCGCCGACCGCTGCGAGTTCGTGCACGGCGACGCCGCCGGGCATATCGCAAGCGAACCGGTCGACATCGCCGCCTGCATCGGCGCCACCTGGATCGGCGGCGGCACCGCCGGCACGGTCGCGCTCCTGGAGCAGAGCCTCCGCCCGGGCGGGCTGATGCTCATCGGCGAGTGCTACTGGCGCCAGGACCCGCCGGACGAGGCCACGCTCAAAGGCTGCTACGCCGAGACCAGGTCGAGCTTCTTCGACCTGCCCGGACTGGTCGAGCACTTCGACTCGCTCGGCTACGACGTCGTCGAGATGGTCCTGGCCGACCAGGACAGCTGGGACCGGTACGCGGCCGCGCAGTGGCTGAACATCCGCACATGGCTCGACGACAACCCGGGCCATGAGCTCGCCGAACAGATGCGGCACCAACTGCGAACGGTCCGCATGAACCACGTTCGCTACCAGCGCGACTACCTCGGGTGGGGCGTCTTCGCCCTCATGAAGCGCTAGCGGCATGACGCGGGCCCGGCACCTCGGTGCCGGGCCCGCCTTGCGCCGCAGCGGAACCGGGCCGAAGGGATAGGGTCGAGGCGAGTCGCCACACCCAGCGAGCGGAAGGGCCGCCATGCCCCACATCGAACTCCCCCTCGGCACGATCTCCTATGAGGACACCGGTGCGGGCCCGGTGGTCCTGCTCCTCCACGGGCTCATCCAGAACGCCGCCGTCTGGCGCGCGGTCGCCGCCGATCTGGCCGCCGACCACCGCGTCATCACCCCGACCCTCCCCTACGGCAGCCACGCGGCGCCCATGAAGCCCGGCGCCGACCTGACCCCGCTGAGCACCGCACGCCTCATCGGCGAGTTCGCCGACGCCCTTGGCCTCCCGCCCGACACGGTCTTCGTCGAGAACGACGCCGGACGCCTCCAGCAGCTCGCCGCCGAACGCCCGGACCGGGTGGGCCGCATGGTCATCGCCGGATGCGAGGCCTTCGACAACTACCCGCCCCGAGGGGGCGGCACCCTGCTCCACGCCGCCGCGAGCATCCCCGGCGGCATCCGCCTCCTCGCCCTGGCGCTCACGCCCCGGCCGCTGCGGCGCCTCCCCGGGACCGGCTTCGCCGCCATGACCGCGAAGGGAGTGCCGCACGACCTCACCGACGGCTGGCTCGCGCCGCTGCGCACCGACGCCGCCGTCCGCGCTGACCTCGTCAAGTACCTCAAGGGCACCCGCAAGACCGAGATGCTCGAAGCGGCAGGGAGGCTCGCGGACTTCCCCAATCCGACACTCGTGGTGTGGGGCCGGCAGGACCGGATGATGCCGCCCGAGCACGGCCGCCGCCTCGCCGCGCTCATCCCCGGCGCCGAACTCCTGGAACTGGACGACTGCGGGACCCTCATCCCCGTCGACCGGCCGGAGGCGCTGGCCGCGGCCGTACGCGCGTTCGCCGCCGCGCACCGGGCCTAAAGGTAGTCCCGCAACGAACAAGCACTCAACGAGACATTGAGCCGCCATACCTCGAGTGATCCGTCGGGGCCTCCCGACGAGCAGCTCACGGTGAGCGGGATGATTCCCCAGCACGCTGCCCGCAGCACTCCGGTATTCAACGGCGAGGGCCAGATCCTTCTGGTCCACAGCCGCCGCTTTGACACCGTGCGACGACCCCGACTGCGGCTGATCATGAGTACCGTACGGACGGCGCTCCGGCGGTATCGTAAAAGGCAGCACCCCGAACACTAGAGATCCGGACGCGCCGCCATGCTCGACCCCTTCACCGACGCACCCATTCCGCCCCAGGGCGATCGACCCCCCGAGAACGGCATCGGCATCACCGCGCTCGTCCTCGGGCTGATCGCGTTTGCGCTCCTGTGGGTGCCCATGCTCTACCTCTTCACCTGGCCAGTCGGCCTACTGGCGGTCGTATTCGGCGCCATCGGCCTCAACCGGGCCCGCACCGGCCTCGCCACCAACCGCAGCACTGCGGCCGGCGGGTTCTTCAGCGGGCTCGGCGCACTGGTCGTCATGGCCCTGGCCGTGCTCATCACCCTCTAGGACGACCCACTCCAGTTTCTCTGACGCGTATGCCATCGGTCCAAAGGGGACCGTGCTCGCCCAAGGCGCTCGCCAGAGAGGGCGAATCTGTCGTAGTCGGCGAGTCGAGGACCCATTAGCGCGGAACGCCGCAGGCACCGGGCCTGCGCAACGCCGTCCGCATCGGCCCTGAACGCGAAGCGCCGCCCCCGCCGCGACGGCGGGGGCGGCGTTGTTCGTCGCGGTTAGCCGAGGTTCGCTTCGGCGAGCCAGTCCTTCGCGATCGTCTCGGCCGGCAGCTCCTCGTTCACGCTGCGCGAGTTCATGGCCAGCAGGTCCTCCGGGGTCATCGCCGCGCTCACGGCATTGATGACGGCCGCGGCCTCGTCGTCCACGTTGTCGCTCGCGAGCGGCACCACGTGCGAGGCCAAGAACAGGCCCTTGGTGTCCTGCAAGGAGACCAGGTCGTTCGCCGCGACCGACGGGTCGGCGGTGTAGATGATGGCGAGCTGGATGTCGCCGTCGTTGAGCGCCTGCACCGTGAGCGGGCCGCCGCCGTCCTCAATGGGCGTGAAGCCGACCTCGACGCCGTACGTGTCGAGCAGGCCCTGCGGGCCGTTCGGGCGGTTCTCCGCCTCGGAGTTGGCGCCCATGGTCATCGGCGAGGTCACGTTCGCCAGGTCGTCCACTGTGGTGAGCGACCATTCGTCGGCGAACGCCCGCGTCACCGTGTACGAGTCCTGGTCGGTCGCGGGCGACTGGTCGAGCACCCGCAGGCCGTCAGGGGTGGCCCCCTGCAGGGCCGCGTACACGTCCTCGCTCAGCCGCGCCTCGGTGTCGGGCTCCCAGTACTGCAGCAGCGGGCCCGTGTACTCGGGGAACAGGTCGATCGAGCCGCCCTCGATCTCCGGCAGGTAGGCCTCGCGCTGGCCTATCCGGAACTGGCGGTCCACGGTGAACCCGGCGTCCTCGAGGGACTGGGCGTACACCTCGGCGATGATCTCGCTGGAGTAGTAGTCCTGCGAGCCGATCACGATGGTGTCGCCGTCCGACTCGCCGCTGGAGAGCGGGTCCCCGGACGAGCAGGCCGTGGCGGTCAGGACGGCCGCGAGCGCGACCGCGCCCAAGGCCTTGGAGCGGGTGTTCATACGAGTTCCTTCTCTCGGGGACTTTCGGGCGCGCCCACCGCGTCGTCGGACCGGGCGGTCGCGGCGATGCGCCCGGCCGCCCGGCGCTGCGCGGCGGCGAAGAGGAGTTCGAGCACGAGGGCCAGCGCGGCGACGAGGAGCGCTCCGGCGAGCATCTCGGCGTAGTCGCGGGATTTGAGGCCGGAGAACAGGTAGCGGCCGAGGCCGAAGTCCGCGGTGTAGGCGGCGAGGGTGGCGGTGGCGACGACCTGGAGGGTGGCGGCGCGCAGGCCGCCGATGATCACCGGTGCGGCCAAGGGGATCTCGACTTGGAGGACGACTTGGCGGGGGCTCATGCCGATGGCCTTGGCGGCGCCGGTGGTGTCGGTGCCGACGTTCTGGACGCCCGCGTAGGCGCCGGCGAGGACGGACGGGACGGCGAGCACGATGAGCGCCAGGAGCGGTGCTTCGAGGCCGATGCCGAGGGCGAGGCCGAGGAGGGTGAGGAGGCCGAGGGTGGGGATGGCGCGGGCGGCGCCGGCGATGGCGCCGATGAGGCCGGCGCCTCTGCGGGCGTGTCCGATGAGGATGCCGGCGGGGAGGGCGAGGACCGCGGCGGCGGCGACTGCGGCGAACGTGATGGTGAGGTGCTGGAGGACGCGGGTGGGCACGCCGCCCGGGCCGGTCCAGTGGGCCGGGTCGGTGAGCCAGGCGAGGGCGTCGAGGAAGAGGTTCATACGGTTTTCTCCTGCGGGAGGAGGCGTTCGCGGCGGGTGGCGGCCCAGGGGGTGAGGAGGCGGCCGGCGGTGACGAGGAGGGCGTCGAAGAGGAGGGCGAGTGCCATGGTGGCGATGACGCCGGTGGCGACTTCGGCGGGGATGCCGCGCTGGAAGCCGTCGGTGAGGAGGGTGCCGAGGCTGGGCACGCCGATGAGCGCGCCGATGGTGACGAGGCTGACCGTGGAGACGGCGACGACGCGGATGCCCGCGAGGAGTACGGGGAGGGCGAGGGGGAGGTCGACGCGCCAGAAGACGCTGCGGGGCGAGTGGCCGACGGCGACTGCGGCTTCGCGGACGCGGGGGTCGACGGAGCCGAAGGCGTCGGCGGCGGTGCGCACCAGCAGGGCGACGCCGTAGACGGTGAGGGCGATGACCATGGTGGCGGGCGAGCGCAGGGGGATGCCGAAGATCGCGGGGATGATGATGAGCAGGGGCAGGGCGGGGATGGCGTAGAGGAGGCTGGCGGCGCCGAGGAGCGGGCCGCCGAGGCGGGGGCGCCGCTCGGCGAGGCGTCCGATGGGGACGGCGAGGAGGACGCTGAGCAGGATCGCGGGGGCGCTGAGCAGGAGGTGGTCGCGGGTGAGTTCGATGACCTGCGGCCAGTTCAGGGAGAGCCAGGTCAAGACGCGAGCACCCCCACGGGCCGCCCCGTGGCGTCGACGGCGATGGTGCGGCCGTCCACTTCGGTGGTGTGGAGTTCGCGTTCGGCGCGGTCGGCGCCGACGAAGTCGCGCACGAAGTCGTCGGCGGGCGCGCCGAGGATCTCGGCGGGGGTGCCGCGCTGGGCGATGACGCCGCCTTCGCGCAGGACGACGACCTCGTCGCCGAGGAGGAAGGCCTCGTCGATGTCGTGGGTGACGAACACGATGGTCTTGCGGAGGTCGGCCTGGAGGCGCAGGAGTTCCTCCTGGAGTTCGCGGCGCATGATCGGGTCGACGGCGCCGAAGGGCTCGTCCATGAGCAGGATGTCCGGGTCGGCGGCGAGGGCGCGGGCGACGCCGACGCGCTGCTGCTGGCCGCCGGAGAGCTGGCCGGGGTAGCGGCTGCCGACCTTGGGGTCGAGGCCGACGCGTTCGAGGAGTTCGCCTGCGGCCGTGCGGGCCCGGCGCTTGGGGACGCCGTTGAGGACGGGCACGGTGGCGATGTTGTCGATGACGCTGCGGTGCGGGAGGAGGCCGCCGTGCTGGAGCACGTAGCCGATGGAGCGGCGCAGGGCGACGGGGTCGCGGTCGCGGACGTCCTCGCCGTCGATGAGGACGCGGCCGGAGGTGGGTTCGACCATGCGGTTGACGGTGCGCAGGAGGGTGGACTTGCCCGAGCCGGAGGAGCCGACCAGCACCACGGTGGTGTGGGAGGGGACGACCAGTGAGAAGTCGGCGACGGCCGCTGGATGGCCCGGATAGGTCTTCGACACCGTTTCGAACTCGATCACAGCGGTTCCCTGGAAGATATGGGCAAAGCGGTCACGCACAGTCTATACAACCGAGCGGCGCGCTTTTTCGTACTTGCAATCGAAGCCCGACAGTCCTGAGTGTCCTGTCGGGGCCAAGCGCGCACCGGTCTTAGGACCTGCGGCGGACCGCGCCCGGGCCGCTGGTCCGATGGCGGCGCGCCCCGGCGGCCCTAGCGTTGGGCGGGCCGTCAGGGACCGGATCCCGGTCCCCGCGAACCGAAAGGGCACTGCCATGACCATCCTGATCACCGGCGCGACCGGGAACGTCGGCCGCCACCTCGTCGAGCGGCTGCACGCCGCCGGGCATCCGGTGCGCGCCCTCACCCGCGACCCTGCCAAGGCGGACCTGCCTGCGGGCGTTGACGTCCGGGCCGGGGACTTCACCGACTTCGCGAGCCTCGAGGCCGCCCTCGAAGGCGCCACCGCACTGCACCTCCTCACCACGTTCGGGCCCGGGAACACCACGGTCCCCGGCAGCCGCGACCTGGTCGCCGCCGCGGTCAAGGCCGGCGTGCTGCGCGTGACGCTGCTCTGGAACGGCTACGCCGGGCCCGTCGAGGAGGCGGTGGAGGATTCCGAGCTCGCGTACACGCACCTGCGGCCCGGCGAGTTCATGTCGAACGCGCTCAGCTGGGCCGAGACGATCCGCGCCGGAGGCGTCGTGCGCGAGGCCTACGGCGAGGTCGGGCACTCCCCCGTCGACGTGCGCGACATCGCCGACGTGGCCGCCCTCGCGCTCACCGAGGACGGGCACGCCGGGAAGGCGTACGTCCTCACCGGGCCCGAAGTGCTCACCGCGCCCCAGCAGGTCGCGCGCATCGCTGACGCGATCGGCCGGGACGTGCGGTACGAGGCCGAGGACCGCGAAGACGCCAAGGAGCGCATGCGCGCCCTGGGCATCGAAGAGCAGGCCATCGACTACGTGCTCGACTGGCGGGCCGACCCGCCCGAGTTCGCCAGCCAGGTCTTCCCCACCGTCGCCGAGGTCACCGGCCGGCCCGCGCGGACCTTCGCCGCCTGGGCCCACGACCACGCCGACTCGTTCCGCTAGTGGATCGGCCCCGGCCGGGCCGGGGCCGATTCGCAGGTCACGCCGTGTTCCGGATTACTCCGGTCGGTGGCCGGGAACCCGTTTCGCGCGGTATCGTCCACCGGTCGGACCGGACCGCTGGGCCCGGTCCCCGAGAAGGAGTGACCGTCGTGACCGCCCAGTCCGAGGCAGCGCCGAGCCCAGGACCCGCGCCCACCGCCCGCGGGGCGCTGCGGCTCGCCCTCGTCGTCGGCGCGCTCGGCGTCGTCTTCGGCGACATCGGCACGAGCCCGATCTACGCCCTCCAGACCCTCTTCAACCCCGCCGACCCGCACCCCGTGCCCATCGACGACAACAACGTCTACGGACTCATCTCCCTCATCTTCTGGTCGATGACCCTCATCGTCACCGTCTTCTACGTCGCCCTCGCCATGCGCGCCGACAACGACGGCGAAGGCGGCATCATGGCCCTCATCACCCTCATCCGCCGCCACGGCGCCCACCGCGGCCGCCGCACCACGCTCGTCCTCGCCGCCCTCGGCATCTTCGGCGCCGCGCTCTTCCTCGGCGACAGCATGATCACCCCCGCCATCTCCGTGCTCTCCGCCGTCGAGGGCCTCAAGGTCATCGACCCGCGCCTCGACGTCTGGGTCGTGCCCATCACCGCCGTGATCATCGTGCTGCTCTTCGGGTTCCAGCGCAAAGGCACCGCCGCCATCGGCCGCCTCTTCGGCCCCGTGATGATCATCTGGTTCCTCACCCTCGCCGCGCTCGGCGTCGGCGGGATCGGCCACCACCCCGAGATCCTCCGCGCCCTCTCCCCCGCCTACGCCGCCCAGTTCCTCGCCGGCCACTTCCACATCGCGTTCTTCGCCCTCGCCGCCGTCGTGCTCACCTTCACCGGCGCCGAAGCGCTCTACGCCGACATGGGCCACTTCGGGCGCCGCTCCATCACCGCCGGCTGGATCCTCCTGGTCTTCCCCTCACTCCTGCTCAACTACATGGGCCAGGGCGCGATGATCCTCGAGAGCCCCGCCAACGTGAGCGGCCCGTTCTTCCTCCTCGCACCCGAATGGGGCCGCGCCCCGCTCACCGTCCTCGCCACCGCCGCCACCGTGATCGCCTCCCAGGCCGTCATCACCGGCGCGTACTCCGTCGCCTCCCAGGCCTCCAAACTCGGGTACCTGCCGCGCCTGCGCATCAGCCACACCTCCGAGCACGAGATCGGGCAGATCTACGTGCCCTGGATCAACTGGATGCTCCTGGTCTCCGTGCTCACCCTCGTGTTCGCGTTCCGCAGCTCCGCGTCCCTCGCCTACGCGTACGGCATGGCCGTCATCGGCACCATCACCATCGTGACGCTCCTGTACTGCTACGTCGCCCGCACGCTCTGGCGCGCCCCGCGCTGGCTCGTCCTCACCGGCGGCGGCCTGCTGCTCGCCTTCAACCTGCTGTTCCTCGCCGCCAACACCACCAAGCTCGTCCACGGCGCCTGGCTGCCGCTCGTCATCGGCATCACCGCGTTCACCGTCATGGTCACCTGGCAGCGCGGCCGCGAGATCGTCACCGCCGAACGCCTCCGCCGCGAAGGCCCCCTCGACGGCTTCCTCGCCCGGCTCCAGCAGGGCGAACCCAAGGTCGCCCAAGTGCCCGGCACCGCCGTGTTCCTCAACCGCGGCGCCTTGACCGCGCCACTCGCCATGCGCGCCAACATGGAACGCAACCACGTCCGCCACGCCACCATCGTCGTCATGTCCGTCGAGACCGAGCCCGTGCCGCGCGTCCCCGACGCTGAACGCGTGGTCGTGCGCAGCCTCGGCGCCGCCGACGAGGGCATCGTCCACATCACCGCCCGCTACGGCTACATGGAGCCCCAGGACGTGCCCGCCGCGCTCCGCCTCGCCAAGGCGCAGGCCCCCGGCCGCGGCCTGAAACTGCGCGACACCACGTACTTCCTCTCCACGATCCAACTGCGCGGCGGCCCCGACCCGACCATGGCCGCCTGGCGCAAGCGCCTGTTCATCGCCACCGCCCACATCACCGCCGACGCCGCCGACCACTTCAAACTGCCGCGCGACCACACCGTCATCATGGGCTCCCAGATCGAGGTCTAGACACGCCGAAACGGCCCGCGGGGGCTCCCGCGGGCCGTTCGGTTCGTCGCCTTATGCCCGAGCGGCCGCGAGGCCCTCGGTGATCGAGTGCGCGATCGGGGTCGTCGGACGCCCGATGAGCTTCGCGAGGTCACCGGTCTGCACGGCCAGCACGCCGCGCGAGATGCCCTCGTCGACGCCCACGAAGACCGCCGCGACCGGGTCGGGCAGACCCGCCCCGACCAGGATCTCGCGGTGGACGTCCGCCGGCACCCGGTTGACCGGCAGCTCGGAGCCGAGCTGGCGCGACGCCTCGGCGGCGTACTCCTCGAAGGTCCAGACCTCGTCGCCGCTGAGCTCGTACGCCCGGTTCTCGTGGCCTTCGGCGGTGAGCACGGCGACGGCGGCGGCCGCGTAGTCCGCGCGCGCGGCGGTGGCGACCTTGGCGCCCTCGGCCGAGCTGGTCAAGACGCCGCCGTTGGCGATGGCCGTGCCCAGGCCCCCCGTGTAGACCTCGTGGTAGAAGCCGTTGCGCAGCAGCACGTACGGCAGGCCCGAGTCGATCAGGTACCGCTCGGTGATCTGGTGCTCGCGGGCGAGCTCGATGTCGGCGGCCGGGCCGCCGAGGATGCTGGTGTAGCCCAGGAGCGCGACGTTCGCGCGCTTCGCCGCGTCGATGACCGCCTTGTGCTGCGGCACGCGCTGGCCCACCTCGCTGCCGGAGATGAGGAGGACCTTCTCGCCTTCGCGGAAGGCGTCGACGAGGGAGGCCGGGTCGCTGTAGTCGGCGACGCGGACCTCGACGCCGAGCTCGCCGAAGCGGGCGGCCTTGGCGGCGTCGCGCACGACGACGGCGATCTGCTCCACGGGGACCTCGTTGACGAGGCCTTCGACGACGAGCTGGCCCAGGTTGCCAGTGGCACCGGTGACGACGATCATTGCTTGCTCCTTCAACTGTCGGTTGCGTCTACCATTGCACTTACGAAATGAAAGCACAATCTTTTGGAAAGCACTGTTGCGGAGGTAACATCGCGTCATGAGCACTCAGCGAACCGAACTCGTGCCCGGATTCGAAGTGCAGGCCGCCGGCTGCGAGTCGCGCGTCATCCTCGACCACATCACCGGCCGCTGGGGCACGCTCATTCTGCTGGCACTCCACGAGGGCCCGATGCGCTTCAGCGAAATCCGCCGGGCGATCGAGGGCATCAACGAGAAGGCCCTCGCGCAGAGCCTCAAGCACTTCGAACGCGACGGGATCGTCGACCGCCTCGCCCCCGAGGACGGCTACCCCTCGCGCGTCGAGTACCGCCTCACCGCGACCGGCGCCGGACTCGAAGCGCGACTGCGCGACCTCGTGCTGCACCTCTACGACGAAATGCCGAAGGTGCTCGACTCGCACGCCGAGTTCGACGCGCGCCGCGCGTCCTGATTCTTCACCCGACCTGTTCGAAACCGCAGGTGGCCGCCCCCGGGCGGCCTAGACTCAGCCCATGGCTGCGCAGGTCCCGCGAGCGGGTGAGCTGCGGCCGGGCACGGCCATTCCGCGGTGGGTCCGGCTGCTGCCGATCGGAGCCCTCTTCCTCGGCTCCGCCCTCCAGCTCTTCCGCTCCGACCCCCTCCACGCAGGGATCGCGATGGCGGTCGTGCCCGTGCTCGCCGCGTTCGTGCTCGGCCCCGGCTGGACCGCCGCCATCGCCGCGTTCGCCCTGGCCGTGGTCGCCGCCCCGATCCCGGTCTCGCGCCGGTTCGACGGCGACGACATCGTGGTGGTCGGCATCGTCTTCGCCACCGCCATCGGCATCTCCTGGATCCGCCAGCGCTTCGAGGCCGGGCTCGTGACCATGCTCAGCGTCTCGGAGGCGGCGCAGCGCGCGGTGCTGCCCGAACTGCCCGACCGGGTGGGCGACCTGGCGTGCGCGGGGCTGTACCACTCGGCGCAGCAGGGCGCGAGCATCGGCGGGGACTTCTTCGACGTGCGGCCGAGCCCGTACGGGACGCGGATGATCCTCGGCGACGTGCAGGGGCACGGACTCGAGGCGGTGGGCACCGCTTCGATGCTGCTCTCGGTGTTCCACGAGGCGATCCTGGACGAGGCCGAGCTGTGCGGGGTCGCGTGGCGGCTGGAGCGGCGGCTCCTGGAGGACGGCGCGCACGGGTACGTGCCGGAGGTCTTCGCCTCGGTGCTGCTGGCGGAGTTCATGGAGGAGACGGACGAGCTGCGGCTGCTGTCGTGCGGGCATCCGTCGCCGCTGCTGCTGCGGGGCGAGCGCGTGGAGGAGATCGGGCTGAAGCCCGCGCCGGTGCTGGGGCTGCGGCTGGCGGAGCCGGTGCGGCCGAGCGGGACCGTGGCCATGTCGTTCGGCGAGGAGGACACGCTGCTGGCGTTCTCGGACGGGCTGGTGGAGGCGCGGAACGAGGACGGGGAGTACTACCCGCTGGCGCACCACCTGGACGGGCTGGTGGTGCCGCCTTCGCCGCGGCGGCTGGTGGCGTTCGTGTGGGACGACGCGGAGCGGTTCGCGGCGCGGATGGGCGACGACGTGAGCATCCTGGCGATCACGCGGGTGGCGAGGAGCGCGCGGCGGTCGGCACTGCCCGCGGGGTGAGTGCTCGGTCGGCGCTGCCGACGGCGTGAGGGCGGTTGGTGGAGGCCGTCGGACGGCGACGGATCGGCGCTTGCGGGAGGTCGCCGGGCGAGCGCTGAACGTGAGCGGAGGGTCTGCGCGAATCGGACATCGATGGGCCCCCGGCATCAACCCTGACATCGGGGTGCGACATTTTCGGTTGGCGGGAGCGATTCCAGGTCAGGGTTTTTCAATCCGTTAGACAAAGGGTGTTCACAAGCGTTCGATTGTGTGCGATATTCAGATCACTCGATTGCACCCCCCTTTGAAGGAGACAACGATGTCATCTCCCCGACCGAGGCGCAGGCGCCCACTGGCCGCGGCCGGTGCGGTAGGCCTCGCCGCCGTGATCACCGCGTCCGCCCTGCCGCTCCTCAACGCGGGCGCCAGCGCCCAGGAGACCGAGGCGTCCGACGTGCGCGTCACGCTCGACCCCTCCTACCGCGGCCAGGAGTTCGAAGGCTGGGGCACGAGCCTCGTCTGGTTCGCCAACGCCACCGGCGGCTACCCGGACGAGATCCGGAACCAGCTGGTGGACATGGTCTTCGGCGCCGAAGGCCTCAACCTCAACATCGCCAGGTACAACATCGGCGGCGGCAACGCCCCGAACATCGACAACGAGTACCTGCGCGGCGGCGCCTCCGCCGTCCCCGGCTACTGGGCCGCCCCCGAGGGCACCACCCACGAGGACAAGGACTGGTGGGACCCCGAGAACCCCGAGCACTGGAACTGGGACGCCGACGCCAACCAGCGCTGGTGGATCGACCAGATCAAGGAGGACGTCACCCACTGGGAGGCCTTCTCCAACTCCCCGCCGTACTTCCAGACCGTCTCCGGTTACGTCTCGGGCGGGTTCGACGCGAACACCGACCAGATCCGCACCGACTCGGTCGACGAGTTCGCGACCTACCTGACCGAGGTCATGGCGCACGTCGAGGCCGAGCACGGCATCGAGTTCGACACCGTCGACCCGCTCAACGAGCCCAACACGAACTACTGGGGCACCCAGCTCGGCGCGGACGGCGTGCAGCCGACCGGCGGCGGGCAGGAGGGCGCGCACGCCGGGCCCGAGCTGCAGCAGCTGGTGATCAACGCGCTCGCCGCGCAGCTCTCGGAGTCCGAACTGGACACCGTGATCTCGGCGATGGACGAGACCAACCCGGGCAAGTTCACGACGAACTGGAACGCCTACACCGAGCAGTCCCGGGCGAACGTCGAGCAGATGAACGTCCACACCTACGGCACCGGCGGGCGCACCGGCGTCCGCGACCTCGCCAAGGGCGCCGACAAGCCGCTGTGGATGAGCGAGGTCGGCGGCGCGTGGACCGACGGCCAGGACTACACCTCGATGGAGAACGGCCTGGGCATGGCCACCCGCATCACCGACGACCTGCGCGAGCTGGAGCCGTCGGCGTGGGTGCTGTGGCAGCCGATCGAGGACAAGAACCTGGGCCACAGCTGGGGCTCGATCCAGCTGCCGTTCGACTGCACGGCCGAGGACACCCTCGAGACCTGCGGGATCGAGACGAACACGAAGTACCACACGATCCGCAACTTCACGCACTACATCGAGCCGGGCGACTTCATCATCGGCACCGACGACACCTCGACGACCGCGGCGGTCAAGGCCGACGGCAAGGGCGCGAGCGTGGTCTACACGAACAACGCCGAAGGCGCCGTCAACGTCACGCTCGACCTGTCCAAGTTCGGCTCGGTCAAGCGCGGCGCCACGATCACCCCGGTGGTCACCAGCGCCGACGGCGCGCTCGTGGAGGGCGAGCCGGTGCGGGTGCGCGGCGACGCCGCGACCCTCACGGTGCCGGGCAAGTCCGTCACCACGTTCATCGTCGAGGGCGTCTCGGGCGTCGACGGCGACGCGGCGATGGTCCAGGACGACCACGTGTACCGGTTCGACGGCGTGCAGAGCGGCAAGTCGCTCGCGCCGTCCGAGGACGGCACGGGCATCGTGCTCGAGACCGACGACGCCGCCAGCGCCGCGCAGCTGTGGGAGGTCGAGCAGCTGACCGACGGCTACTCCAACCGCGAGCTGTACTCGATCACCAACGCCGCCGACGGCACCCGCCTGGCGGTGTCCGATGAGGGCCTGGCGGTGCTCGAGGAGGCCGAGGACGATCCTGCCGAGGCCGCGCAGTGGTACCTGTCGACGACGGGCGACGGCACGTACGTGCCGGTGAACCGGGCCACGGGCCTGGTGCTCGACGTGTGGGGCGAGGCGACGGCCGACGGCTCGCCGGTCCAGACGTACACGCCGACCGCGGCGAGCAACCAGCGCTGGGCCGTGACCGACGAGACGGTGCTGGCAGCGGCGCAGATCGAGGCGTACACGGTGCCGGGCTTCGTGCCCGAGCTGCCCGCCGCGGTCCCGGGCGTGTACCGGGACGGCGAGCGCGGGGCGCTGCCGGTGGAGTGGAAGATGCCGAACGAGTCCAAGTGGGACAAGACGGGGACGGTGACCGTGAAGGGCACGGCGACCGACCCGCTGGGGAACACGTTCCGCGCCAAGGCGGTCGTCAGCGTCGACACGTTCAGCGAGACGGCCCCGGCCGCGGCGAAGACGTACCCGGGCTTCACCCCTGATCTGCCGGGGACCGTGATCGCCTTGGGCGACAGGGGCACCGAGGCCCCGGTGCCGGTGGTGTGGGAGGAGGCGCCCAAGGGGGCGTTCGACGACTACGGCACCGTGACGCTGGAGGGCACGGCGACCTTGATCGACGGGACGGAGCTCTCGGCGCTGATCGAGGTCGAGGTGACCGACCCGATCGAGGTCAACGTGGCCGTGAACGACGGCGTGACGACCTCGGCGACGTTCACGGAGCCGGGCTATTCGACTGAGGCCCTGCGCAACGGGAACCTGACGGACAAGGCCTGGTCGAACTGGAAGTCGGGCCCGTTCAACACCGAGGAGACCATCACGGTCACGCTGCCGGAGGCGCGCGACGTGACGCGCGTGGTCTCGCACTTCTGGAGCGACGGCGGCCGCAACAGCTACGCCGACACGCTCCAGGTGCAGTACCTGGACGCGGAGGGCCAGTGGCAGAACGCGGGCGGCGTCGTGGACGTGCCGACCGGTGAGGCGCCGGTCATCGACGTCGAGGTGAACGCCGAGACCTCGGCGGTCCGCGTCGCCATGACCGCCGGGTCCGGCGGCACGGTCGGCTGGATCATCCTCAGCGAGATCGAGGTGTACGCGAAGGCTCCGGCCGTTTAGGACGGCGGCCGGATCCGCCGTAGCGAGTGAAGAAGGCCCTTGCCGCCGTTCGGCGGCAAGGGCCTTCGGCCTGCGGGGCGACGAGCGGGGCCGGCGCTCCTGCTAACCTTCGGGCTCGTTGCGGAAGGGCGGCAGATGGACTCTTGGGTGGCGATCGACTTCGAGACCGCCAACGGCAGCAGGGCCAGCGCCTGCTCGGTGGCGGTGGCGCGGGTCAAGGGCGAGGAGGTCGTCGACCGGTTCGCGACCCTCATCCGGCCCCCGGCCGAGCACGGCCGGTTCGAGTACCGCAACACCCGGATCCACGGCATCCAGGCCTCCGATGTGGTCGGTGCGCCCCGGTGGCGGCAGGTGTGGGCGCGGCTGGACGAGTTCGTGGGCGACGACCCGCTGGTGGCGCACAACGCGTCCTTCGACACCTCGGTCATCCGGGCCGCGAACAGCGCGGCGGGCATCCCGTGGCCCGCGATGCGCTACGCCTGCACCATGGTCATCGCCAAGCAGACCTGGCCGATGCCCTCGTACCGGCTGCCCGACGTGGCCGCCGCCGCGGGCGTGAGCCTGGTCCGCCACCACGAGGCGGCGTCGGACACGCTCGCCGCGGCGGGCATCCTCGTCGCGCAGCAGCGCGCGCACGGCGTCGACTCGATCGACGGGCTCATGACGTCGGCCCGGGTCTCCTGGGGCCGGATCTACGACGGCGGCTACGACACGTGCCGCCGCAAGTGAACCTGGTCAGACCTGCGAGGGGTCCCGCGGCGTGAGCGGGTAGCCCTCCTCCTGCAGTCTGCGGGTCCGCGCCACGTCGATGCTGGTCCGCGCCGGCTCACCGCCGGGACCGAGGCCGCCACCGGTCACCACCGCGGCGACCAGGAGCGGCAGCAGGATGGTGCGCACCAGCATGGCCCAGGGGCCCTTGGCGCCGATCCGGCCGCCGTCGCGGTTGCGCACCAGCCGGGTCCCGGTGCACGCACCGCCGAGCGCGCGCCCGTTGCGGAACCAGAGGCCGTACACGAGCGGCACGGCGAACAGCAGGACGAGCGCGATGATCACGGCGCCCCCGTCGCTGATCTGCTGCGTCTCCGGCCGGGACTGGTCGACGATCACGAAGGCCACGAAGGCGAACGCGAAGCCGAGCACGAACACGACGAAGTCGATCAACCAGGCGAACAGCGACGCCCATCCGCCGGCGGGGATGTAGGGCGTGCCGTTGCCGAACGTCTGGATCTTCGAAGCTGCCATGGCAGGCAGACTAGCGCCCGAACGCGAGGGCCGCCGTCACGGCCCACAGTGCTTGACCTGGGTCTCGAACGCCGCCGGGTGGACCGGTGCGGCGATCCCGCCGCTATCCCGCCGGTCGTGCGCCCCGCGAACCGCCCGGACCGGATGTCATCCGCCGACCGCTCCTCGGACCCCTACGCCCGCACCGCTACCGGAGGCGCCCAATCGCTCGGCGACCGCAGCGGCCTCCGGCACGCCGCACGCTTCGTACCCCTCGGCGGCGAGGTGCAGGTGGTGCCGTGCGCCGGCCGCGTCGCCGCGCAGGGACGCGGTGTCGGCGAGGCCGTGGTGGGCCCGTGCGAGCTCGAAGGTGTCCTGGTGGGAGGCGGCGATCGCGGCGGCCCGTTCGAGCTCGGCGACCGCCTCGTCGATCCGGCCCGAGGCGGTGAGCGCGCGGCCGAGGTCGTTGCGGGCGGTCCGCTCCAGCGACGGGTCCGCGAGCCGCACCGCGTCCTCGACGGCCCGTTCGAGCCGCGTCGCGGCCTCGCCCGCCCGGCCTGAGCGGAGCAGGTCCACGCCCAGCTCGATGAGGGTCGCGGTCACGTCGGCCGTGGCCCCTTCGCCGCGGTAGGCCCGGAGGCTGGCGGTGTGCATGGCCGCGGCCTTGGCCGGGTCGCCGAGTTCGCGTTCGAGGACGCCGCGGAAGACCCCGATGCGGATGCGGTTGTGCTCGTCGCCCGCGTCCAGGCGCCGCTCCGCGGCCGCGAGGCGGCGCTCGGTCGCCGCGAACCGCCCGAGCCGCAGCATCGGGACGACCATGTTGGTGCTGATGAGCGCCGCCGCCGCCGTGTCCCCGGCCGCTTCCGCCTGCGCCAGTGCGGCCTCGTGCACCTCGATCGATTCGGCGAACCGCCCGGACCGCCGGTAGAGGATGCCGATGTTGGCCAGTGTCAGTGCCGCGTCGCCGAACTCGCCGAGGTCGCGTTTGAGGGCGACGGACCGGTGGAGGTAGCCGATCGCCTCGCGGTGGCGGCCCGCCGCGACGAGCTGGCGGCCCGCGTCGCCGAGGGTGAACGCCTCCTTGCGGGTGTCGCCGGTGCGGCGGGCGATGTCGAGGGCGATCCGGTTGACGGCGGTGTGCGGGCTGTCGCGCATGCGCCCGCCGAGGTCGGTGTCGGGGTCGTGCACGAAGAACGCGTTGAAGGCCGTCGCGAGGTGCCAGGCTTCCTCGAGCCGGTCGGCGCGGGCCGCGGCGACCACGGCGGCCTCGAGGTTGCCGCGTTCGGTCTGGAACCACGAGAGCGCGGCGGTCTGGTCCGCGAACCCGGGCAGGCCGGCGTCGTGGGCGGCCGCGCCATCGGTGAAGCGGCGCTTGTTCGGGTGGAGCCGGGCGGCCGCGTGGTAGGCGAAGTGGAGGTGGACGCCGAGCATCCGGCCGAGCGCCTCGTCCAGGTCGGCCTGCGCGTCTTCAATGCCGGCGAGCCGGGTCGCGAAGAGCCGCACCAGGTCGTGCAGGCGGTAGCGGCCGTGCGAGCGGGTCTCGGCGAGGTGGACGTCGACCAGGGATTCGAGCATGGCCGTGGCCCGCTCGGGGGCTTCTCCGCAGAGCGCCGCGGCGGCGTGGGCGTCCACGTCGTCGCCGGGGACGAGGCCCAGGCGCCGCAGCAGGAGGCGGTGGGCGGGGTCGAGTTCGAGGTAGGAGGCGCGCAGGGCCGCGGCGACGCCGCGGTGGCCCATGTCGAGCTCGTCGAGGAGCCGGTCCTCGTCGGCGAGGCGGTCCAGCAGGTCCTCGGCCTGCCACAGTGGACGGCTGTGGAGACGGGCCGCGGCCAGGCCCATCGCCAGGGGCAGCCGCCCGCAGCGTTCGGCGATCGCGACGGCCTCGTCCGCGGTGACCCGGTCGGCGAGGGCGGCGCCGATCATCGCCACGGCCTCGCGCATCGGCGGCGGCTCCAGCGGCACCGAGTGCGCACCGGCCACAGCGGACAGGTCGCGGCGGCTCGTGGCGAGGACCAGGCTCACCGAGGTGCCCGGGAGCAGCGCTTCCACCTGCTCGGCGCTCGCGGCGTTGTCGAGCACCAGGAGCACGCGGCGGTCGGCGAGGACGCTGCGGTAACGGGCCGTGAGCTCGTCCGTGTCGTCGGGCAGCGCCCGCTCGGCGACGTCGAGGCCGCGCAGCACGCGCGTCAGCACCGACCGCAGGCCCGGGCGGGGGCCCGCGGGCCGGCTGAAACCGTGGAGGTCGATGAACAGCTGCCCGTCCGGGTAGCGGGGGGCGAGGCCGTGGGCGACCCGGACCGCGAGCGAGGTCTTGCCGACGCCCGCCATGCCGTGCACGGCGACGACGGCGGCCCCGTCGTCGACCGCGGCGGTGATCGCGTCAAGGTGGTCCGCCCGGCCGGCGAACGCCGTGAGCGCCCTCGGCAGTTCGCGGGGCACCAGCGTGAGCGGGTCCCGCACGCGGGTCAGCAGCGCCTGCCCCTCCCCCGCCAGGCCCAGTGCCTCGGCGAGGAGGCGCACGGTCTTCGGTTGCGGCCGTACCCTTCCCGATTCGATGTCGCGGATGGTGCGGATGCCGACCCCCGATTTGAGGGCGAGCTCCTCCTGGGTCATCGCCGCCCGCTGCCGGAGCAGCCGGAGACTGCTGAGGTCGTCGGACGCTTCATCGGGCATATCGCCATGATAGGGCCGAACGGTGAACGGGCGGGTGCGCGTCGCGGCGGGCCGGCGGGCGCCACGGCTGCGCTCGGGGCGTTCCCGCCGCTGTTCCGCCGGTACTCCGCCTCGCCGAACGCACCGAACGCACGCAGACTGGTCTCGGCGCCGCAGGCCGGCCTCGGGAGACGCCGCGGCCCGCCCCTTTCGCGGTTCGCCTACGCCCCGATGACGTCGGAGAGTGCGGTGAGCTCGTCCGCCTCGTCCCGCGTCAGCTCCAGTTCGGCCGAGGCCAGGAGCGGGTCGAGCTGGTCCACGGTGCGCGCGCCCGCGATCGGCGCGGTGATGCCGGGCCGGGTGCGCGTCCACGCCAGCGCGACCGAGGCGATGGCGACGCCCCGGTCCTGCGCGATCCGGTCGAGCTTCTCGATGATCGCGAGGCCGGACGGGTTGAGGTGCTTGGCGGCCGAGTCGCCGCGGACGCTGTGCTTGAGGTCGGCCTCGGTGCGGTACTTGCCGGTGAGGAACCCGGAGGCGAGCGCGTGGTACGGGAGGCCGCTGAGGCCCTCGGCCACGGCGATGTCGCGCAGGCCGGGCTCGAAGGTGCTGCGGCTGACCAGGCTGTACTTGGGCTGCAGGGCGACCGGGCGGGCCGCGCCGATCGACGCGGTGATGTCGAGCCATTCGCGGACCCGCTCGGGGCTGTAGTTCGAGACGGCGATGTGGCGGACCTTGCCGGCGGTCACGAGGTCGTTGAAGGCGGTGACGGTCTCCTCGAGCGGCGTGTCGTGGTCGTCGAAGTGGGCGTAGTAGACGTCGATGGCCTCGACGCCGAGGCGTTTGAGGGAGGCTTCGGCGGCGGCCCTGACGTTCGGTCCGGCCAGGCCCTTGAACTGGGGGTGCTGGGAGACCTTGGTGGCGACGAGCAGGTTCTTGTGGCGGTTCTTGGCGAGCCAGGTGCCGATGACGGTCTCGGACTCGCCGCCGGAGTTGCCCGGGGCCCAGGCCGAGTACGAGTCGGCGGTGTCGACGAGGTTGCCGCCGGCGGCGGTGAACGCGTCGAGGACGGCGTGCGCCTCGGCCTCTTCGGTGTTCCACCCGAAGGTGTTGGTGCCCAGGACGATGGGGTGGATCTCGATGTCGGTCCTGCCGAGCTTGGCCATGTCGAACCTCCGTGCTGTCTGTGCTTGCCGGGACGCGTGGCGCCCTTGCCGATAGTGCTCCGACGGCAATCCTGCCACGCGTCCCGCCGACACAGCCCCCGTTTGTGAACGATCGTCCGGAACCCGGTCCTAGACCTGGCCGGTGGGCATGACGGTGATCTCGGGGATGTTGACGCGGGCGGGCTGCTGCGCCAGGAAGGCGACGGCCTCGGCGATGTCGGAGGATTCGAGGACCTCGTAGGCGGCGAACGCTTCGGCGAGCCACTCGTTGACGCCGTCGTCGGTGACGTGGGCCTGCAGCTCGCTGCGGACGATCCCCGGCTCGACGGCCGAGACGCGCACCCGCTGGGGGCCGAGTTCGGCGCGCAGGTTGCGGGACATGTGGCTGACGAACGCCTTCGATCCGGTGTAGACGGCGAACTTGGGGAAGACGCCGGTGGCCGCGATCGACGAGGTGTTGACCAGGTCGGCCACGCCCTTGTCCGCGGCGGCCGCGACGAGCTGCGGGGTGAAGGCGCCGATGGCGTTCATCAGACCGGTGATGTTCAGGTCGATCTGGCGCTGCCACAGGTCGGTGCGCAGTTCGTTGACGCCCGAGGGCAGCATGACGCCGGCGTTGTTGAACAGGAGGTCGGCGGTGCCGAGTTCGGCTTGGACGCGCTCGGCGGCGGCGTTCAGGGAGTCGAGGTCGGTGACGTCGACGGGCAGCGCGAGGGCGGTGCCGCCGAGCTTCTCGATGCGGTCGGCGAGGTCCTTGAGGCGGTCGGCGCGGCGGGCCAGGAGGGCCACTGCCGCTCCGCGCTCGGCGAGGAGTTCGGCGGTGGCCTCGCCGATGCCGCTGGAGGCGCCGGTGATGACGGCGACGCGGTTCGCGAGCGGCAGGTTCGTGTTCACAGTGGACATCTGATTCCTTCGGTGTGCTTGGCGTTCAGGGCGGTTGCTCCGTCCTGCGACCAACTACAGCACCGGTTCGGCCCCGATGCCGCCGCTAGAAAGGCCTTCTCGTGACTGGCCCCGCCAGTACCACCCTCGGCCCGGCGGGGGTGCCGGACCCGGGGCACCATTGGTGGCATGGACCGACGCGCTGAGATCTCGGACTTCCTCCGCACCAGGAGGGCCCGCGTGCGCCCGCAGGACGCGGGCCTGCGCGACGACGGGCGCGTCCGGCGCGTCCCGGGCCTGCGCCGCGACGAGGTGGCGCGGCTGGCGAACATGAGCGTCGAGTACTACACGCGCCTGGAGCAGGGCCGGGCCGCCAACCCGTCGCCGGAGGTCCTTGAGGCGCTGGCGGAGGCGCTGCGGCTCGACCAGGCCGAACGCGACCACCTGGTGGACCTGGCCGGTCGCCGCAGGCCGCGCAAGCGCGGGCCGATCGCGGCGCAGCGGGTGCGGCCCGGCCTGCTCCTGATGCTGCAGAACCTGGACGGCGTCCCGGCGTTCCTCCTCGGCAGGCGGATGGACGTGCTCGCCTCGAACCGCCTGGCGAAGGCCGTGATCGCCGACTTCGACGCGATGCCCGCGAAGCAGCGGAACATGGCCCGGTGGAGCCTGCTCGCCCCGGAGGCGAAGGAGCTGGTGGTCGACTGGGAGACCATGGCCCGCGACAACGTGGCGGCGCTGCGGTACGAGGCCGGGCGGCACCCCGAGGACCGGCAGCTCGCCGACCTGGTGGGTGAGTTGACCCTCGGCTGCCCGGAGTTCAGCGCGTGGTGGAACGACCACGACGTCCTGCGGCGCACGCACGGGGTCAAGCGGTACGTCAACCCGCTGGTCGGTGAGTTGGAGTTCGCCTACGAGGCCTTCGCGCTCCCTGACGATCCCGACCAGTCGCTGTGCGTCTACAACGTCGAGCCCGGCTCGAAGAGCGCCGAGGCGCTGCGCCTGCTCGACAGCTGGACCGCCCCGGCCGCACAGCGACCCTGAGTATTTTCACCGGCTTGACCAGGTGATTCGGTTCCTGATCCGACTTTTAGCAACGAAAGGTTGCACGTTCCCGCCGCTTGCGGTAGCGTGATACGCAACCAAACGTTGCGAAAGGAAGCGATCATGGAACACGGATCGATCGAGCGGGAGATCCGCATCGAGGCCTCGCCCGAGGTCGTCTTCGACGTGGTGAGCAGCCCCGAGCACCTCAAGGCCTGGTGGCCCGACGAGGCGGAGCTCTCACCGGAGGGCAACGGCCGCATCGGGTTCGACAAGGGCGGCGAAGGGACCGACTGGGAGCAGTTCACCGTGGTGGACGCGATGGCGCCCCGGCACTTCTCGTTCCGGTGGACCCACCCGGCGGGCGAAGCGGCCGTCCCCGGCAACTCGTACCTGGTCGTCTTCGAGCTCGAGCCCGCCGGCACCGGCACGCTCCTGAAGATGACCGAGACCGGCTTCCGCGAGCGCGGCTGGGCCGAGGCCAAGGTCGCCGCCGAGTACGCCGACCACGGGAACGGCTGGGACTACTTCCTGCCGCGCCTGGTGCCGTACGCCGAGAAGGTCGGGGCCGGGCGATGAGCACCGCGGTCGACGACGACCTCTGGTCGGCGATCGGCGACCCGACCCGCCGCCGCATGCTCGACCTGCTGCTCGGCAGCGGCAGCGGCACGGCCACCAGCCTCAGCGAGCACCTGCCGGTCACCCGCCAGGCCGTCGCGAAGCACCTCGCCGTCCTCGACCGCGTCGGCCTCGTGCACGCCGCGACCAGTGGGCGCGAGAAGCACTTCCGCGTGGACGAGACCCAGCTGGCGCGCGCCGTCGCCCAGCTCGAAGAGGTCGGATCCTCGTGGGACTCCCGGCTCCAGCGCATCAAGCGCCTCGCCGAGACCATCGAGAAGCAGCGGCAAGAGACCGAGAACGAACGCTAGAAGGGAACCTGATCATGGTGGACATCCTGCACCGCATCGCCGCCAAGGGCGCGGCCGCGGAACAGACCTACGACGCACTGACCACACTGGAGGGCCTCTCCAGGTGGTGGACCGAGAACACGACCGGCACCACGGACGTGGGCGGGCGCATCTCGTTCAAGTTCGAGAACGGCGACTTCGAGATGGAGGTCGCCGGGCTCGAGCAGGGGAAGCACGTCCTCTGGGAGGTCGTCGGCGGCAGCGCGCCCGAGTGGATCGGCACGAAGATCCACTGGGACCTGCGCGAGGAGGACGACTACACGGTCGTGCTGTTCAAGCACGAAGGGTGGGCCGAGCCCGTCGAGTTCATGCACCACTGCAGCACCAAGTGGGGCTCGTTCCTGCTGAGCCTCAAGCAGCTCCTGGAGACCGGCCGGGGCGCGCCGTGGCCGCACGACCCGCACATCGACAACTGGGGCTGAGCCGCAGGGGAAGCGGGGAGGGCCGATGCCCTCCCCGCTTCTTGCTACCCGTGAGTAACCATACGGTGGCGGTGGATGACGGGTTTGCCCCCACTGGATATGATTCGCGACCATGACGACCATCTTCGAGGTGTTGACCTGGGGCCGTGAGGGAACCAGGGTCGACGGCCGGCTCACCAGCCGCCTCGGGCGCGGCACCCGGTTCCCGTGCGGGACCGAGTTCGGGCTGCAGCTGCTCATGGACGCCTGGTTCCAGGGCTTCGGCACGATGGCGCTCGACCTCGGCACCGCCAAGGAGTTCGAGGAGTGCTTCGAACTGTTCCTCGGCAAGCAGGTCTGGACCGACGACGAGGGCCACCTCCTCGACGCGGCCACCAAAGCGCCCGTGCAGCCCCGGGTGAAGGCGGCCGACCACTACGCCGACCGGCTCGACGGCTCCGCCGGCAGCTCCGGCGGCTACCGCTACCTCGTCCTCAAACCGCAGGGCGAGGAGTTCCTGCGCCGCGCCGCCGCGATCATCGCGTCCTTCGCGATCGAGAGCGAACCCGGCGGCGAGAAGGCCCGCTTCACCATCGAGGCCGCCGACCCGCGGTATGTGGCCCACATGGAGCGGCACCTCTACTTCCAGACCGCCTTCAACGGCCGCCTCCCCGCCGCTTGAGCACCGACGCGTGCGCGGCCCCGGGAGACCGCCACCGGTAGGGTCCCCGCATGGGAGACAACGGGTACGAGCGCACCACTCGCGAACGATACGACCACTTCGCCGGCGAGTACTTCGAGCGGTTCCGGGACTCGATGGGCGACCGGACCTTCGACCGCTCGATGATCGCGGCGTTCACCGAACTCGTGCAGGCCTCGGGGAACCGGCAGGTGCTCGACATCGGCTGCGGGCCGGGCCATGTCACCGAGTACCTGGCCGGACTGGGCCTGGACGCGCGCGGGGTCGACCTCTCCCCCGAGATGATCGCGATCGCCCGCAGGGCCTACCCGGACCTCGCGTTCGCGACCGGCGACATGACCGCGGTCGACCTGCCCGACGGCACGCTCGGCGGGATGCTGTCGCGCTCCTCGATCATCCACACCCCGCCCGAAGCGCTGCCCGCGGTCTTCGAGGAATGGCTCCGGCTGCTCGCGCCCGGCGGGCACCTGCTGCTGATCTTCCAGGCGCACACCGACACCTCGCAGCTCGCGTGGGCGTTCGACCACGCGGTGACGACCGCGTACCGGCTCTCGGTCGGCCGCCTCGCGGACCTCCTGGCCGCGACCGGGTTCCAGGAGGTCGTCCGCCAGATCGTGGCCGCGGAAGAGGACGACCACCGCGGCTTCCACTGCGGCTACCTGCTCGTGCGCAAGCCGGGAGGCACGGAGGAGTGAGGTAATCATCCTCACAGATAATTCAATTATCCATTTGGTTGATTAACTGGTAGCGTCTTCGGCATGGAACCGAAGAGGCCCGCTCGTCGCACCCCCGAACCCGCCGAGCGGGTGCGGGACGCCGAGCGCACCAAGCGGAAGCTGCTCGACGCGGCCCTGACCGAGTACGCCGCCAACGGCTACGACGGGGCCCGCGTCGGGGAGATCGCCGCGCGCGCCGGCGTGAACAAGCAGCTCATCAGCTACTACTTCGGCGGCAAGGAAGGCCTGTTCCGCGCCATGCAGCGCGAATGGCTCGACCACGAGCGCGACCAGGCCGGCCCGGACGTGCCCGCCGACGACGTCATGCGCTGGTACCTGCGCGACAACCTCAAGGACCCGCGGATCGGCCGCCTCGCCCTCTGGCAGGCCCTCGCCGAGGACCTCCCCGAAGAGGAGTCCCAAGAGGACGCCGACCGCGAACTCGGGCAGATGCGCGAACGCCAGGCGCGCGGCGAGATCGCCGCCGAACTCGACCCGGCCGCCGTGCAGATCGCGATGATGGGCATGACACTCGCCCCGGTCGCCTTCCGCCGCACCGCGAAACGCCTCTTCGGCGTCGACATCGACGACCCCGAATTCGAGACCCGATACGGCGACACCCTGTCTCGCATCCTCGCGAGGCTCGCCGAGGAAACCGAACACCACTCCGAAAGGAACACCTCATGACCGTGCTCGTGACCGGCGCCCGAGGCGCCATCGCCCGCAACGTGATCGACCTCCTGCTCGAGGCGTCCACGCCCGTGCGCGCCGCCAGCCGCGTCCCCGGCGCGGCCGACCTCCCCAAAGGCGTCGAACCCGTGCGGGTCGACTTCACCGCACCCGAGACCCTCGCGCCCGCACTGGAAGGCGTCGAGAAGGTCTTCATGTACGCCGCCCACGAAGGCATCGACGCGTTCATCGCCGCCGCGCAGGAGGCCGGGGTGAAGCACATCGTGCTCCTGTCCTCCGCGGCCTCGGCCGACCCCGAGAGCGAGATCGGCGCCATGCACGTCGCGGCCGAGCGCCCCTTGGAGGCCTCCGGCATCCCGTGGACCTTCGTCCGCCCGGCCATGTTCGCCAGCAACTCGCTCTGGTGGGCCGAGTCCATCCGGGGCGAGGGCGCAGTTCGCCTGCCCTACCCGGACGCACCGGTCAACCCGATCCATGAGCGCGACATCGCCGAGGTCGCCTACGCCGCCCTCACCGACGACGGCCACGAAGGCCGCATCCACGTGATCGACGGACCCGGGCACCTCACGCAGCGCCGCCAGATCGAGCTCATCGGCGAGGCCCTCGGCCGCGAGATCGCCGTCGAGGCGCTGCCGCGCGAAGTGGCCGCGAAGTACATGCCGGAGTCGCTGCTCGACATGCTCGCCGCCGGCTCGACCGAGGTCTGGGGCCCCACCTCGGAGGCCGTCACCGGCCGCCCGGCCCGCACCTACGCGGACTGGGTCGCCGACCACGTCGACGACTTCCGCTGACCTGCAAGGAAACCAGTTACGCCCCCTGCCGCACCGCAACCGGGTGCGGCAGGGGGCGCCCTCGTCGCAGACGCAGGTAGGCGAGGGCCAGTACGGCGATCCCCAAGGGCAGCAGCAGGTACCAGGAGAGCGCGGTGCCGATGGCGGCCGTGCACGCCGTCGCGAGCAGCGCGCGGACGCGGGCCCGGCCCGAGAGCAGCCGGACCGCCGCCGCGCACGCCAGGACCGTGACCCCGGCGAGGACCGCCGAGGTCGCGCGCATCTGCACGTCGAGGCCGAGCCCGAACCAGGTCGCCCCGAGGAACGCGGTCCCCGAGAGGACCGCGAGCACCGCGAGGCTGCGGTGCGGGGTACGGCCGGGCTCGTGGCCCTTGGCCAGCGGCGCGGGCATCGCGCCGTCGCGCGCGAGCGCCGCCCCGAGCCGGGAGGCCCCGGCGATGAAGGTGTTCATGGCGCCCAGGCTGAGCAGGGCCGCGCAGACGGCGGTGAGCGGCGCCGCCGCCGGACCGAAGCCGTACGCGAGCAGGTCCGTGAGCGGCACGGCCGAATCGGCGGCGCCCCCGCCGAGCACGCCCGCGGTGGCGGTCGCGAGCGCCAGGTAGACCGTGGCGACGATGAGCAGGGCGAGCGCGGTGACACGGCGCAGCTGCCGGGTGGGGTCGGTGAACTCGCCGGAGAGGTGGCTCGCGGCCTCCCAGCCGGAGAACGCGTAGAACAGGACCGCGGCGGCGGAGAAGACGCCCGCGAGGCCGTGCGGTGCGAACGGGCGCAGGTTCGCCGGGTCGAAGTGCGGCAGGGCGGCCGCGCACGCGACCGCGAGGAGCGCGATGAGCAGCCCCATGAGGATCAGCTGCGCGCCGCCGGAGAGGCGCAGGCCGATGTGGTTGGCGGCGAACGCGATCGCCAGGAGCATCGCGGCGATGGCGGTGACGGCGGTGCCGCCGAGCCCGGCGGCGTCGGCGATGTAGGCCGCGCCGACGAGCGCGGCCGAGCTGGCGCCCACGGGGATGACGCTGAAGAACCACCACCCGCAGACGGCGGCGGCGCGGTCGCCGAAGGCCGCGCGGGTGAACGTCGCGACGCCGCCCGCGTCCGGCCTGCGCGCGGCCAGCTCGGCGAAGGTGGCGGCGACCGGGATCGAGAGGACGAGGAGCGCGACCCAGGCGAGGAGGGCGGCGGGCCCGGCCGCTTTCGCGGCCAGGCCGGGCAGGGCCAGCACCCCGGGGCCGAGGATCGCGCCGAGGTAGAGGGCGGTGCCGCGCGCGGTCCCCAGGGAGCCGTGCGGCGGTGGTCGGTCGTTCATGTGGAGCAACGCTAAGCGGGCGTTCGGCCGCACCGGGGGTCTGCCGAACGTTCGGCCGGTATCGGGGCGATAATCCGCGGATGGACGAACTTGACGCATCGATCGTGCGGTTGCTCCAGTCGGATGCGCGGCTGTCGAACCGGGAGCTGGCCCGCCGGCTCGGGGTCGCGCCGTCCACCGCGCTGGAGCGGGTCCGGGCGCTGACGAAGCGCGGGGTGATCCGCGGCTACGGCGCCGATGTGGACCTCGCGGCGCTCGGCCGGCGCGCGGAGGCGCTGGTGTCGGTGCAGCTGCGCCAGCACCAGCGGTCCTCGTACGAGTCGTTCCGGGAGACCGTGGGCTCGTGGCCGGAGGTCGTGACCCTGTTCGTGGTCTCCGGCGGCAGCGACATCGTGATCCACGTGGCCGTGTCCGATGTCGAACGGCTGCATGCGTTCCTGGTCGACCGGCTCGGCACGCGGCCCGAGGTCGCGCGGTTCCAGACCTCGATGGTGTTCCAGCGCCACCACAACCGGGTGCTCGAGCCGCTGCCGCCCGAGGACTAGTCAGGCCCGGCGGGCCCGGTTCCAGAGTCCGAGCTGCACGGCGCCCCAGGCGGCCTCGACGACGAGGAAGCCCCACAGCAGCTGCGGGCCGCCTTGGGCGAGGGCGTTGACCATCGCCGCGGAGAACAGGACGCGGGCGAACCCGTCGAAGAGGCCGTGCAGCACTTGGGGACGGACGACCCGCAGCACCGACCAGACCACGACGACCGATCCCATCAGGTTGGCGTAGAAGACCTGCATGAGGTCGAGTTCGGGGAAGCCGCGCAGGCCGAGCGCGCCGCTCAGGGCGTCGAGCGCGCCGTGCAGGAGCATGAACGTCCAGGGCGTGGCGAAGCCGGCGGTCACGATGAGGTCGTAGACCGCGCTGGAGCGGACGAGCCGCAGGTATGCGTCGGATCGGCTCGGGGCCGAGAGGGTCAGGGCGGTCATGGCGGGGCTCCATTCGTTCGGGTGGCGGGGACGGCCTACCGTAAACGGTGGAGTGCACTCCAAGGTCAAGTCGAAGCGGAGCGGGGAGGCAGTGTGCGCATCGGCGAGCTGTCGGAGCGGTCGGGCCTGAGCAGGGACGCCATCCGGTTCTACGAGAAGACCGGGTTGGTCGAATCACACCGCTCCCCCAACGGCTACCGCGAGTTCGCGGCGGACGCGGTCCCGTGGCTCGCGTACGTGCGCACGGCGCAGCGGCTGGGGTTCTCGCTCGCGGAGATCGCCGCGCACGGCGCGGAGCTCAGGGAGGCGCCGGATTCGGCCGCCGCGCTCTCGGCGCTGTTCGCGGCGAAGATCGCGGTCGTCGACGCGAAGATGGCCGAGCTGGCCTCCCTGCGCGAAGAGCTGGCCGAGCGGGCGGGCACCGCGTGCCCGCTCAGGCCCGACCCGCCGCGGTCCACATTCGGCGCACGCCCGACCTGACGCGCTCCTCCCCCAGCTCGGGCAGCAGCGCGGTCAGCAGCTCGGCGTCGACCATCGCGAGCAGGGCGTGCGCCGTGTGCTCGGCGTCCTCGTCGCGCGGCAGCAGGATCGCGACATGGCGGTGCCAGAAGCGGTAGGCGCCGATGCGGTACCGCGCGCCCGGACTCGCCGTCTCGGACATGCGCACGAGCGGCAGGTACTCGAGCGCGTAGTCCAGGTACGCGTCCGCGAAGGCCGTGAGGCGGTCCCGTTCGGGCGCACCGGGTCCCAGCGGCGGCGGGCCGCTGAGGACCGCTTCCTGGAGCACGCGCTCGCGCGCGTCCAGGAGCGCCGCGGCGAGCCCGGCCTTGTCGCCGAAGCGGCGGAACAGCGTGCCCTTGCCGACCCCGGCGGCGGCGGCGACCTTGTCCATCGAGACGGCCTCGACCCCTTGATCGGCGAAGAGCCGGGCCGCCGCGTCCAGGATCGCGGCGCGGTTGCGGGCCGCGTCGGCGCGCTCCTTCGGCGGCGGCGTGCGCAGCAGCTCAAGCGGGGTTGCAGAAACGGACCGTGGTCCGTTAATATCGTCGTACACATCTGGACTATAGTCCACTTACTTGGAAGGCGATGCCATGACCGCGCTCATCACCCGCGAGGAACTCCAGGCCGCGATCGCGAGCGGCACCGTGACCGTCCTCGACGCCCTCGGCGGCGAGTACCACGCGAAGCAGCACCTGCCCGGGGCGCTCCCGCTCGTGCTCGCCGAGGTCGACGCCCGCGCACCGGAGCTCCTGCCCGACCGCGACGCCGCGATCGTCACCTACTGCTCGAACGAGGCCTGCCCCAACAGCGGCCAGGTCGCCGAGCGGCTCCAAGGCCTCGGCTACACGAACGTGCGCAAGTACAAAGAGGGCATCGAGGACTGGACCGGCGCGGGCCTGCCCGTCGAATCCGCCTGAGCCGCAACCGGTGCGGCCGCTCCTGAGGCGGGCGGCCGCACCGCGGGGCGCTACGGTGGCCTCGCGACACCCGCATCACCCGCCCCACCGGTGACCGATCCCCGAGGTACCACGTGAAACTGCTCTTCCACACCGCCAACATCTACATGATCCTGGGCCTGGTCAGCGGCCTGTACTACCGCGAGCTCACCCATCTCAGCGGCTTCGAGGGCGAGACGAGGCTGAGCGTCGTCCACACCCACCTGCTCGCACTCGGCATGCTGTTCTTCCTCATCGCGCTCGCCCTGGAGAAGGTCTTCGCCCTCAGCGAGAGCCGCCTCTTCAAGTGGTTCTACTGGGTCTACAACGGCGGCCTGGCACTCACGGTGGCCGTGCTGATCCTGCGCGGGACGCTGACGGTGCTCGACGCCGAGCCGACCGGCGCCGCCGACTCGGCCCTCGCCGGCATCGCCGGATTCGGGCACATCGTGCTCACGGTCGGCCTGATCCTGTTCTTCCACACCATCGAGAAGCGCATCAAGGCGGAGCAGCGCCCCGAGGAGGCCGCCGAGCCCGAGCCGGCCCCGGCCTAGACGAGAACGAAGCGGGGCCGGAGGCGTGCGCCTCCGGCCCCGCCTTCATGCGGGCTACTCGATGAGGAGCACGGTCTTGCCGCGGGACTTGCCCGCCATCAAGCGCGCCAAGGCCTCCGCGGCGTCCTCCAGCGGGACCTCGAAGTCGATGCGCATCCGCAGCTGCCCCAGCTCGACCGCATCGGCGAGGGACTTGAGCGTCGCCGGGCGGGCGTCGGCGTAGAGGTTCGCGCCGCGCAGGCCGCGCGTGGCGAGCACCTCGTCGTCGACCGCCCCGTTCGAGGAGACGATCACCCCGTTCGGCTTGAGCAGCGCCGCGATCGGCTCGATCTCCCCGCGACCTGAGATGAGGTCCACAATGGCGTCGATGCCGTCGGGGTGGGCCGAGCGCACCTGCTCGGCGACGGGGCCCTGGGTGAAGTCGACGGTCTCGGCCGCGCCGAGCTCGCGCAGGTAGTCGGCGGTCGCGGGGTCGGTGGTGCCGATGACCCTGACGCCCTGCGCGGCGGCGAACTGCACGGCGGCCTGCCCGACACCGCCGGACGCGCCGTTGACGAGCAGCGTGCAGCCGGGGCCGATCCCGGTGCCCTCCACGAAGTCGTGGGCCGCCGCACCCGCGGTCGGCAGGGCCGCGGCGGTGCCGAACGAGAGGCCGGCGGGCATCCGGGCGAGCTTGGCGGCCTTGGCGACCGCGAACTCCGCGTAGGAGCCGCGGCCCTGCTGGACGTCCATGAACTGGCCGAAGACCCGCTCACCGGGCGCGAAGTCCGCGCCCTCGCCGACCCGCTCCACCGTGCCCGCCCCGTCGGAGCCGAGCACGAGCGGGAAGGCGTGCTCCACCGATCCGCGCATCGCGCCCTCGACGACCTTCCAGTCGAAGGGGTTCACCCCCGCCGCGGCGAGGCGCACGAGCACTTCGTCGGGGCCCGGATCGGGAACGGGAAGCTCGACCAGCCTCGGCTCGGTATCGAAATCGGTGACTACGACGGCACGCATGGACATCCCTTCGGTTCGGCCCGGATCCGCGCCGGCCACCGGCGCGGGTCCAGGCAGTTCGGGTTTGCGCGCGGGGCCTCGTACACCGCATCTCAGGTACTCTGCTCCCTGGCTCTACACAATAGAGTCCCGCGCCCTGCCCATAGGCCGCAAACCCCGCAAACCCGATCCTGCCCGAGGAGTTCCCCATGCGCCCATGGATGAACCGCGCCGTGCGCCGCGGACGCATCCACGGCCGCCTGATGCTCGTGCTCATCGCGGTCGCCGTCCTCGTCTCGGCCGCCGCGGTCTGGCAGTTCAGCGCGCTCCGCGACGACCACGACCCCGACCTCGCCCGCTTCGACGACGAGGAGACCGCCACCACCGAGAGCGCCGCGGCCGTCGCCGAGACCCCGCCGAGCAGCGCCCCGGCACCGCCCTCCCCCACCGTCTCCGCATCGCCGACCGAGGCCGCCTCGAGCAGCGCGGCCGCGAGCGAGCCGGCCGGGACCACGGAGGCGATCGTCACCGGCCCGCAGTGCACGGCCTCGCTGACCCTCGACAACGAGTGGAGCGAATCGGTGTCGGTCACCGTCACCATCGCCAACACCGGCGCCGACCCGGTCGACGGCTGGGAGGTGCAGATCGGGATCAAGCACCTGAGTGTGACCGCGACCTGGGGCATCGCCCATATCGAGGGTGAGCGGTACGGCGACGTCCTGTTCAACGCCGCGATCGACGCGGGCGAGAGCGTCGACGCGAGCTTCCAGGCCGAGGTGCAGGGACGCTACGAGATCCCGGAGACGGTGCCCTGCACGCCGGTCTGATCGGTCATCCGATGTGGATGGTCGGGCGGTGGTGGACCGGGAAGTTCACCGAGTTCGCGATGAAGCAGTCCTTGCTCGCGTCGTGGTGGAGCGCCAGCGCGCGGTCGGCCTTCTCGGGGTCGGCGATCGTGACGACCGGGGCGAGGGTCACCTCCGTGAAGCGCCCGCCGTGCCCGTCCTCGCCCATGGTGCCGGTCGCGGTGTCCTCGTAGGCGGTGACGACGAGGCGCTCACGCGCGCACAGCGACAGGTAGGTGAGCATGTGGCAGTCGGCGAGGCTGGCGACCAGCAGCTCCTCGGGGTTCCAGCGCTCGGGCTGGCCGCGGAACGCGGGGTCGGCGCTGGCCTGGATCACGGGCTTCCCGGCGGCGAGAAGATCGTGGTCGCGTCCGTAGGCGCGGTAGTTCGCGGTGCCTTCGCCGGTGTTGCCGGTCCAGCGCATCGTGATCTCGTAGTGGTGCTCGCGACCGCTCATGGCGGGCTCCTTCCGGTTCGGGGGCGGGGCGGTGGCCGAAATCGTAACCGAGGGGCCAGCAGCACGGTCCGGCCTGCGGGGAGCCGCGGCCACCAGTGGTGGTAGCGGGAGTACGCATCGGGGTCGCGGTCGGCGAGGAGCGCGGCGAGCGCTTCGGCTTCGGCGGCGAGCCCGGTCCAGTCGTCGTCGGTGAGGGGCCGGAGCGCGGTCGCCTCGATGCCGGCGGGGGTGGTGCGCCAGACGCCGGCGGCGCGGCCGTCGACCAGGATCATCGGGAGGACGTCGCCGTTGTTGCGGATGACGGCGGCGCGCAGGTCGGCGGGGATGGTGCGGCTGCGGTCGTGGTAGGCGAGGAAGACGTTGTCCCACATGGCCATCAGGCGGGGCGGTGCGGGGGTCTGGGGGTCGGGGATCGCGGCGTCGGGGAGGTCGTAGAGGGTTTCGCCTTGCGGGCCCTGGTGTTGGCGGAGTCGTTCGCCGAGGGCTGCGACGGCCTGTTTGACCCTGCCGCGCTGGACCATCGCGAACTGGGCGACGTCGGGGATCGAGGCGGGGCCGAATCCGGCGAGGTAGCGCAGGACGAGGTCGGCGAGCGCGTGGTCGGCGGCGTCGCGGTCGCCGAGGGCGGGCCGGTCGGGCGGGGCGAGGTAGGCGACCTTCTCGTTGAACCGCCAGGGGCCGCCGAGCGGGACGCGCAGGAGCGGCGCGTACTGGCGGATGCCGGGCCAGGCGGCTTTCGCGGTGTCGGGGCCGAGCCGTTCGGCGAGCAGGGCTTCGCAGTCGCGGGCCGTGCGGGGCTCGGTGGTGAACGGGAGGAGGTCCGCGGCGTGCCGGGCGGCTTCGGTCGCGGTGATGCCGGCTTCGGTGATGCGGGTGCCGAGTTTGGCGGCGTAGAGGGAGGGCTCGGTGGCTTCGCGGAACGGCCGGTAGTCGGCGGCGGCGACGGCGTGGAGGGTCATGCGGATGGGGTTGCCGCGCACGAGGTCGAAGGCGGTGAACGCGTGGTCGAGGTCGGCGGGGTCGAAGCCCGAGATGCGGTTCCACAGTCCGATGTAGGGGGACGCGGGCGACTGGGCCTGGACGGCGACGGCGGCGCGGACGGCGTCGACCACGCCGTTCGGGCGGCGTTGCAGGAGGGACTGCCGGTCGAGGGTGGCGCGGTTGAGGTGGTCGGCGGTGAGCTGCATGGGCGTTAGCGTCGCAGGTACTCGGCGAAGGTCGTCGGGGGCGTCCCGGTGAGCCGTTCGACGTCGCCGGGCGCGGCGGCGAAGCGGGCTTCGCGTACGGAGCGGAACATGCTGGCGTAGGCCTCGATGAGCCACTCGGGTCCGCCGTCGGCGGCGAGGCGTTCGCGGTAGTCGGCGTCGTCGATCGGCTTGTACCGCAAGGGCTTTCCGTGCGCCGCGGTCGCGGCGGCGGCGATCTGGTCGCCGGTGAGGGCTTCGGGGCCGGTGAGGTCGACGGCGCCTTCGATGCGGGCGGTCGCGGCGGCGGCCAGCGCGCGGGCGACGTCCTCGCGGGCGACGAGGGAGGTGCCGGCGTCGCCGAGCGGCAGGGCGAGTTCGCCGGTGTCCGTTGCGATGCCGTTCGAAGCGGTGCCGTTCGCAGCGGAGCCGAGCCAGGTGGCGGTGAAGAAGTCGGCGAAGACGGAGGTGCGGGCGAGGCAGTGGGGGCGGTCGGCGAGGAGGGCTTCGGTCTCCCGGTGGCCGGGTGCGTAGTAGAAGCGCGAGTCCGGGGCGATGTCGATGATGCTGGTGTAGACGATGTGCACGTCGGGCGGGCAGGCGGCGATGATGTTGCGGTGGTGGCGGGCCATCGTCTCGGCGGTGCCGTCGCTGGAGACCATCACGAGGGTGTCGAGGCCGCGGAACGCCTCGGTCAGGGACGCGGGCTCGTCGTAGTCGGCGCGCCGGGCGGTGGGGCCGGGCGGGAGGGCTTCGGGGCGCCGGGCGAGGGCGAGGAGGTCGTCGCGTCCTGCGGCGAGGAGGTGGCGGATGACGGCCGAGCCGATGCCGCCGGTCGCGCCGGTGATGCCGATCATGCCGGCTCCGTTCAAGGTTCGGCCCCGGTCGCTGGTGCGGCCGGGGCGGTGGGGCTCCAATGGTGCCTGAACGGAGGGGGGCGGGCGCGTCGGGGCCGGCTCCTGGTGGGCCGGCCCCGGCGCCTCCGCGGGGATCAGGCTTTTGCGAGGTAGGCGAGGCAGGAGTCGAGCAGCATCTGGCTGCCCTCCTTGGCCATGTCGTGCTCCTCTTTGGTGGAGCAGGTCTGCGAGATGGTGAGGCGGGTGCGGTTCTCGCCGAGGTCGACCAGATCGAGGCGCATGACCTCTTCGCCGCCGCCGGGCGTGTCCATGCCCATGACGAGCAGTTCGTTCTCGACGACCTCGATGTAGCGGCCGGTGATCGGGAACTCCTGGCCGTCGGGGGTGACGACGGTGGCGGTGTAGCGGCCGTTCGGAGTCGGGTCCATGGACACCGAGCCCGGCTTCGAGTAGCTCCAGGCCTCGTACGGCGCGTCCTCGGTCCAGGCGGCCCAGACGGCGTCGACGGGGGCGTCGGCTTCGGCGGTGAGGGTGTAGGTGCGGGCGGTCTCGTCGGTGCTCATCTCGGATCTCCTCGGTTCGTGTCGTTCGGTGCTATGCCCATTAGGACGCCGCGGCCGTTCCGGATTCATCGGTACCGCGAAAAATTGTTTTCGATCCGCGTGATGGGCTGCCTGAGCAGTGGGAGCCCGGTTGGAGCGGGGTGGGAGCGGGCAGGGGTGCGGGTGCGGTGCGTGCCGTTGCGGCCCTTGGCTGCTAGTCGAGGAGCGCGTCCAGGTCGATGGCGTTCTTGGCCTCGTCGGTGCGGGCGGTGCGGACCTCCGGGGGCGTCGCCTGCGGGTCCATGAGGGCCAGCGCCTGGTTGACCTCCACGAAGGGGCGCATGCGCCGCTCGTAGCGGGCGAACGCCAGTTCGTGGTCGCCGGTGCGGCCCAGTTCGAGGGCGAGGACGTAGGCGCCGACGAGGGCGAGGCTCGTGCCCTGGCCGGAGAGGGGCGCGGCGCAGTGGGCGGCGTCCCCGACGAGGGTCACGCGCCCCGCGGACCAGGTGTCCATGCGGATCTGGGCCATGGCGTCGAAGTAGAAGTCGTCGGCCTTCCACATCCGTTCGAGGAAGCCCGGGACCTCCCAGCCGAAGCCGGTCACGTGGTCGGCGACGAGCTGCTTCTGCGCCTGGGTGTCGCGGTGGTCGTAGTCGATGGGTGCGGCCGCGAAGCCGAGGTAGATCCGCAGTTCGGTGTTGTCGCGGACGGTCATGACCGCGCCGCCGGTGGCGCCGCCGTCGTTCGAAGGACCGTTGAACCAGGTCTGCCACCGGTCCAGGCCGAGGTAGTTCTCCTGGCTGAAGACGCCGAGGTAGGTGCCGAGGTGGTGGAGGTACTGCGCTTCGGGTCCGAAGGCGGTCTTGCGGGTGTTGGAGTGGAGGCCGTCGGCGCCGACGACGAGGTCGAAGCGGCGGGTCGGGGCGCGCTCGAACTCGACGGTGACGCCGTCGGTCCCCTGGTGGATCGCGGTGATGGAGTCGTCGTAGCGGTATTCGATGCCGTGGGTCTGCTCGTGGATGAGGTCGACGAGGTCGTCGCGGAGGATCTCGATGTCGTCGGAGTCGAGGCTGCCGGAGGAGAGGGCGAACTCCTCGGAGCGGAAGACCTCGTTGCCCGCGGGGTCGAGCATGTTCATGCCGTTGGTGTGGTTCTTGAGGGCTTGGGCGCGGTCTTCGAGCCCCATGCGGCGCAGGACCTGGAGGGCGGCGCCGCGGATGTCGACGGCCTGGCCGCCGCGGCGGGGCTGCGGGGCGCGCTCGACGACGACGGGGGTGAGGCCCTGCTCGCGGAGCCAGTAGGCGAGGGCGGTGCCGGCGATGCTGGAGCCGGAGATGAGAACGGTGCGGTTGAGGACGGCGGTCATGGGTTCCTCCGGATACGTTGTACTGAGTTGCTGGGGACTACCGTATGAAAATCGCGGTTGACCTGCAAATACGTCCTTGAACTGCCCTAGTACAGGTGAGGGTCTGGAGGCGGGGTGCGGTTAGGATCTGTCGTAGTACAGACCTGAGGGAGGGCCGCCGTGGCCGAGCCGACCGAGCCGCCGTACGCGCGCATCGCCGCCGAGCTGAGCAGGCGCATCGCCGATCGGGAGCTGGCTCCGGGCGACAAGGTGCCGTCCACTCGGCAGGTCGCCCAGGAATTCGGTGTGGCACTGGCCACAGCGACGAAGGCGTTGGACGTGCTGCGCGCCGAGGGACTGGTGATCACGCGGCCGCGCTCGGGCACGGTGGTCGCGCCGAGGCGCGCCGCCGCCAGGGGCGCCGAGGCCGCGGAACTCACCCGGGAGCGCCTGCTCGCCGAGGCGGTCGAGATCGCCGACGGCGAAGGGCTGGAAGCGGTCTCGATGCGCGCGGTCGCCAGCCGGTGCGGGGTGGCGCCGATGTCGCTGTACCGGTTCGTGGAGGACAAGGACGAGCTGGTGACCGCGATGGCGGACGCGGTCTACGGGTCCACGGCGTTCGACCGCGACCCGGCCGCGCCGTGGCGGTCCCAAGTGGAGTCGCTGTCGCGGGAGCTGTGGCGGCTGCACCGCGCCCACCCCTGGCTCGGGCGGACCCAGCCGCTCACCAGGCCGCTGCCGCTGCCGAACATCATCAGGCTCGGGGACCGCCTCCTCGGCGCGCTCGAAGGGCTCGGCCTCCCGCCGCACCGGTACTTCGAGCTGCACATCCTGCTGTTCAGCCACATCCTCGGCCTGGCCGCGAACTTCGAGGCCGACCACGCCGCCGTCTCCGAGACCGGCCTGTCCTCGGACGAGTGGACCGACCTCCAGTACCAGCCGCTGTTCGGCGATCCGGCCTTCGTGAGCGCGCACCCGCACTTCTCGAAGCTCTTCGGACACTTCGGCGCCCTGCAGGAGGGGTACGACCTCGACCTCGACGGCCTCTTCGAGCTGGGCCTGGGCCTGATCCTCGACGGCGCCGAGGCCCTGGCCGCGCGGATGGACTCCGCCTCGTAGGTTTCATGACAGCGTTACCGACCAGGAGACCGGGAGCACCCCATGCCAGACCTGCACGTCGTCCTCGGCGCCACCGGCGCCATCGGCTCGTCCGTCGTCGCCGAGCTCACCGCACGCGGGCATGAAGTCCGCGCAGTGAGCCGCAATGCCGAAGGCCCGCAAGGATTCCAGGCGGACATCACCACCGCCGACGGCGCCGCCGCGGCCTGCGCGGGAGCGGCCGTGGTCTACCAGTGCGCGCAGCCGCCCTACGCCCGGTGGGCCGAGGAGTTCGTCGGCCTCACCGACACCGTCCTCACCGGAGTCGAGAAGGCCGGGGCGCGGCTCGTCATGGCCGACAACCTGTACATGTACGGGCCCGTCCAAGAGCCCCTCCACGAGGGCCTGCCGAACGCCGCCGCGTTCCCGAAGGGCCGCGCCCGCGCCCGGGTCGCCGAGATGATCCTCAACGCCCACCGAGAAGGGCGCGTCAGCGCCAGCCTCGGCCGCGCCTCCGACTACTTCGGACCCGGCGGCCTGAACACCATCCTCGGACCCCAGATCTTCGCCGCCGCGGTCGCCGGGAAGACCGCCCGCTGGATCGGCGAACCGGACGAGCCGCACACCGTCTCCTACCTGCCCGACATCGCCGCCGGGCTCGTCACCCTGGGCGAGCACCCCAAGGCCGACGGATACGCGTGGCACCTGCCGGTCGCGCCGCCGACCACCGGCACCGAGTTCCTGGACCTGGTGTGGGAGGCCGCCGGCGGGAGACCCAGGAGCGCCTCGCTCGGCCGCGGCATGCAGCGCCTGATCGGCGCGTTCAATCCGGTCGTCAAGGAGCTCGGCGAGACCTGGTACCAGCGCGACCGCGACTGGATCGTGGACGACACCGCCTTCCGCGCCGCCTTCCCCGAGCACGTCCGGGTGACCCCGCTCGACCAGGCGATCGCCGCCACCGTGACCTGGTTCAAGCGCCGGGCCTGATTCCCCGAAACTCCTCAGACCAGCCGCATCCCTTCGTAGACTGCGCACACTCACCGTCTGCATTGGAGGCGTCATGACGCAGGAGTACGGACCGGGCGCGCAGGTCACCATGCCCAGAGAGATGAACGGGCTCGCCATCGGCGCGTTCGTGCTCTCCATCGTCGGGCTGTGCAGCCCGATCGGCATCCTCGCCCTCATCCTCGGCTATGTGGCGAAGAGCCAGATCAAGTCCCGCAACAACTCCGGCAGCGGACTCGCCAACACGGCGATCATCCTCGGCTGGATCTCCATTCTCGTCGTCGTCGTGTTCGGCATCGCGCTGGCCGTCGGCGGCTGGGAGAGCTGGTCCGACCGCATGGAGGACTACAAGAACGACTACAGCAACTGACCTGGCACGACCGAACCACGCGACGAACGGAAGAGGTCCACTTGCAGGCCAGACGCGCACTCGCCCGAGCCGCCGCCACCGCTCTCACGGCCGCCGCGGCGATCGTCTGGGCACCGCACGCGACCGCCGCCGAGCCGCCGCAGTACCGGTCCGACCAGATCGGCCAGCGCGAGCCGGCCGGCATCGAGCTCGACCCCGGCGGCGCGGAGACGATCGCGCACGCGGACGCGGCGTTCATCAAGGTCCGCTTCGACCAGGTCGAACTCGGCGCGCGGGACGCGATCACCGTCGCGGGTCCGGACGGCGCCGAGTCCTATGAGTACCAGGCGGGCGACGTCGAGGACGGCGGGCTGTGGGCCCTCTCGATCGAGGGCGAGGCCGCGGAGGTGCGGCTCCACGACGCCGACGACGGCACGGCCGCATCGGCGCGCGTCGCCGAGTACTCGCGGGGGCTCAACGAGGCCGAACTCGCGAGCCGCCCGGGCCCGGCCCGGGCGGAGAGCGTCTGCGGACGCGACGACTCGCTCCACGCCGTGTGCTACAAGGAGACCGACCCCGTCGCGTACGGTGCGTCCCGGTCGGTCGCGCGCCTCCTCATCGGCGGCGAGTCGTACTGCACCGGCTGGATCGCCGGGGTCGACCGGCTCCTCACCAACAACCACTGCTTCAGTTCGAGCGCCAAGGCGCGTGTGACCGAGGTGCAGTTCGGGTACGAGTGCATCAGTTGCGCGGGCGGTGCGACGTGGACACCGCTCAAGGTGAGCGGCGCGGGGGTGCTGACGACCGACTGGGGGCTGGACTTCACGCTGTTCACCGTGGCCGAACCGGAGCGGATCGCGCACCTGCCCGCGCTGCAGGCCAGTTCGGCGCCCGTGGGACTGCACGAGCAGATCTACATTCCCGAGCACCCGGGCGGGGGGCCGCTGCGGATCGCGTCGGCCAGCTCGTCCGAGCCGCCCGGGCTCGGCTCGAACTGCCTGGTCGGCGGCGCGGTCCGCGACGGGCGCGTCGCGGACACGGACTTCGCGTACCGGTGCGACACCGAGGGCGGGTCGTCGGGCTCGCCGGTGATCAGCCGTTCGACCGGCCAGGTCGTGGGCCTCCACCACTTCGGAGGGTGCCCGAACCAGGCCGTGCGGATGGACCTGGTCTACCCGCTGATCGCGCCCTACCTGACCTGATCGGAGCGGCACGTGGGCGAGGAGACGACCGAGGCGGCCACGCCCGAGGAGGCCGCAGCGGTGCCCGAGCCGCAATGGCGCAAGAGCGCGGGGCACGTGGTCCGCTGGGTCCTGGCCGCGCTCGCGTGCGTGCTCGCCGTCGTGGCCGTCACCGGTTCGGTGGCGGCCTATTACGCGCGGCTCGAGCTGCTCGACACCGATCGGTTCACCGAGCGGACCGCGGTGATCGCGGAGGACGAGCAGGTGCAGGCCGGTATCGCGGCGCTGATCGCCCGGGAGATCGAGCAGGCGCTGGACGTCGAGCGGATCTCGGCGGAGGCGAACGCGTGGATCGGTGCCGAGACGGCCCCGGCGCTGGTCGAGTCGCTGGTGGCCTCGGCGGTGGAGACCCTGCAGGGCTACATCCGGAACGAGGTCGACGCGTTCGTGGCGAGTCCGCGGTTCCTCGAGGTGTGGGACGCCGCCGTGCGCGAGGCGCACCGTTCGCTGGTCTCGGCGCTCGAGGGCGAGAACGCGGGGTCGATCCAGGCGGAGGGGAACACGCTCGTACTCGACCTGGGGAAGGTCGTGTCGATCGTCAAGGAGCGCATGGTCGAGGCGGACGTGGCGCTCGCGGCGGACATCCCCGAGGTCGAGGCCGACTACGTGCTGCTCGACTCCGAGCAGGTGCCGGAGCTGCAGCGCACCGTGGACCGGTTGGACTGGGCGGCGACCTGGCTGCCGTGGATCGCGGTGGGACTCTTGCTGGTCGCGCTGGTCCTGATGCCGCGCCGCTGGGTCGCGGTGCTCGTGATCGGCGCGCTCGGGGCGGTGCTCGCGGGTGCGGCGCTGTGGGCGATCGCCGCGGGGCGGCCGGTCTTCATCGAGAACGCGGGCGATGCGGCGTTCGCGCCGATCACCTACGACGCGTTCACGAACGGGCTCCGTGCGGCCTACACGCTGATGCTGTGGGCCGGGGCGGCGTTGGCCGTGACGGCGGTCGTGGTGCTGTTCCCGCGCCGCAGGCGCGCGGCACCGTAATGGCCGCTTCCCTTGCGCTGCAGGCAGTGCGAGGGAAGCGGCCGAATGAGCCGGGTCTGCTTAGGCGGTGGGGCTGCACTTCGGGGAGATGCCGAACTTGTAGCCCTTGGCGGCCAGCTGCGGCAGCGCGATCTCCAGCGCCTCCACGGTCTGCGAGCGGTCGCCGCCGCCGTCGTGCATGAGCACCACGTCGCCGGGGGTGGCGCCGAGCAGCACGTTGACGATCGCGTCGACGCCCGGCCGGGCCCAGTCGCGGGTGTCCTCGTTCCACAGCTGCCGCTGGAGTCCGGCGGCGGTGATCGCCTGGTTGACGGTGGTGTTGTGCGCGCCGTACGGCGGGCGGAAGCAGTTCACTTCGGCGCCGTGGCTTTCGAGCAGATTCTGGGTGCGGCCGATCTGCGAGTCCATCTGGGCGCGGGTCAGGGTGGTCATGTCCGGGTGGTCCCAGGTGTGGTTGCCGAGCGTGTGGCCGCCTTCCAGGATGGCGTCGACACGGGCGGGGTCGCGCTGCGCGTTCTGGCCGAGCAGGAAGAACGTCGCCTTGGCGTTGTTCGCCTCCAGGACTTCGAGGATGTCGTCGGTGTAGGCGCCGCCGGGGCCGTCGTCGAAGGTGAGGAAGATCTGGCCGTTCCAGGGGTCGGCCGCCGCGGCGGCTTCCGGGGCGGCTTCGGGGGCGGCGTCCTGGGCGTTGGCCGGGGCCGCGAGGAAGAGGGAGGCGGTGACCGCAGCGGCTGCGACCACCATGAGGCGAAGACGTTTCATGCACCCATCGTGGCGTGTCTCGCTTTATGGCGCAACGAGGCAGTTCTCACGAAAGTCGCTTGTGTACCGGGACAACCAACCGGGCGGGCCGGAGCGTATCAGGCCCCTGGAAGTTCACCGCCGCGCTCGGCCGCGGCGGCGACGGCGGCCCTGATCGCTTCGTCCACATTCGACTCGTCCAGGGAGGCGAGGGCGGCCTCCGTGGTGCCGCCGGGAGTCGCGATCCGCTCCAGGAGCGCGGCGGGCGGCTCGTCCGAGTCCTGCAGGTGCAGGCACGCGCCGAGCAGCATCTGGTCGATCAGGACGCGGGCGTCGACCGGGTCCATGCCGCCGTCGACGGCGGCGTTCGTCATCGAATCGGCGAGGTAGTACAGGAACGCCGGACCCGAACCGGCGACGGCCGTGATGAGATCCATCATGGACTCATCGGCGATGACGGTGACCCCGATGCGGTCGAACAGGTCCTCGATCTCGGTCAGGTCGGTGCCCTCGGCCGCGGCCAGCGCGGTGGCCGCCCGGCGGGCGCGGGCGGCGATGTTGGTCATGGCGCGCACGGCCGTGGTGCCCGGGGGGAGGCGCTCGGCGAGCCTGGCGAGGGGCACGCCCGCGGCGAGGGAGACGACGACCGCCTCGGGCGCGAGGGAGGGGCCGATCGCGGAGAGCAGGGGCCCGACCGCGACGGGCGGGACGGCGATGATCACGACGTCGGCTTCGGCGACCGCGCTCGGGTTGTCGGTGCCGACCTCGACGCCGTACGCGTCGGCGAGCCGGGCGGCGCGCTCGGCGGGCAGGGCGGTGGCCCAGATCTGGGCGGGCGGCAGGCCGGAGTCGATGAGCCCGGCGAGCACCGCCTCGCCGAGATGGCCGACGCCGAGCAGCGCGATGTCCATGTCCTCACCTCCGTGTCAGCGCTCCACAGTCCGAAATCTACGGGCCGGGCCTCCCGGGAACCGGGAATCAGGGTAAATGCCGCTTATGCGGCTTTTCGGGCAACGCTTTCGAGTCGTACGTGTGTGCTATTAGCGAGGTTAGCGAGTCGTGGACGCGCGCCCGTCGCGACGCTGCCGATCCGTGAGTTCGCACTCTCGCCTGCGAGCCGTCAGGACGTACCGCAGGCCTCGCGCATCGTGTCGACGAAGTGGTCGGTGGCACGCGACTGCAGGAACCGCGCGACGGGCGCTCCGAGGCGGGCGGCGGTGCTGCCGGGAACGGAGAAGGACCGCAGTGAGAAGCGGACGCGGTCGTCGATGGCTTCGATGAGGAACCCGGCCTCGCCCCGTTCGGAGTGGCCGGGCATGGAGCCGTAGCCGAACCCGGCGCGCCCGGGCGTCTCCTCGGCCCACACGACCTGGCACGGAATGTGCAGGAGCCCGGCGAAGCGGAGCGTGACCTCGACGCCGGGGGCGGCGCGGGCGGCGGTCGCCTCGGGGTGGAGGCCGCAGCGCTCGTGCAGGCCCCAGGTCATCAGCACCTCGGCGGCCGCCGCGAAGGGCGCGTCGAGGTCGACCGAGCGGTGGAGGTGGCGGTAGCCGTGCGGGAGCGGGCCGGCGCGGGTCGCGCCGATCTCGGGGTAGTTGACTTTGCAGTCCACGGTCAGTCCATCTCGGGGTTGAGGACCTGGAAGAGCAGGTGGTCCTGCCACCTCCCGGCGATCTTGAGGTAGGCGGGGGCCATGCCGATCGGCTCGAAGCCGTTGCGCTGCAAGACCTTCTGGGAAGCGTAATTGTCGATGAGGGTCTCGGCCTGGACGCGGACGAGACGCAGGTCCTCGAACGCGATCCGCTTGGCGAGGCGCACGGCCTCGGTCGCGACGCCGCGCCCGGCCGCGGCCTTCGCCACCCAGTAGCCGGTGCTGCACGAGCGGAAGTACGGGCCGCGCACGATCGAGTTGAGGAAGACCTGGCCAGCGACGCGGCCGTCGTCCTCGATCGCGTAGGCGAGCGCGACGCCCGCGTCGGCGCGGGCGAACGCGGCCTCGATCTCCACCCGCACCCCTGCCGCGGTGAACGACGCCTCGCCGCGGACTGGTTCCCAGGGCGCGAGGTAGTCGCGGCCCTCGCGCCGCAGCGACGCGATCGGCTCCGCGTCCTCGAGTGCGATGGGGCGAATGGTGATCATGCCTTGATTGTGCCGGGTCGCGGGCGCGGCGGGGGTACGGGTGCGAACATCGACCTTCCCCGATGGGAGCGCGGTTGCGGCATACTGTTCTGCATCCTTCCCGGAACCATCCTCGGACGACACTCCCCCGCGACACGGCAACGGAGCCGCCAGTGCCCGCAGCAGAACCCGACCGGACCGAACCCTCCGAAGACGCGAACCCCGACAGCGAAGACGCGCAAGCCGCCTCGCCCCGGAAGGCGCCGCTCGACGAGCCCGCCATAGCGCGCATCGTGGAGGAGGCGCTCGCTTCATGGACGCCGCCGGCCGTCTACTTCAGCGGTGCCGCGGTGACCATCGGCGGCGCACTGGGGATGCTCGTCCAGCTGCTCCTCGGCACGGCCCCGCGGCCGTGGAGCAGCGTGCTGGTCGCCATCGGCATCGGCGTCATCATCCTCCAGCTGCTGTGGACCCGGTTCCAGATCGGCAGGGGCAAGCGCGCCACCGGGTTCGCCGGGTTCACGGCCCTCTCCTTCGCGATCGTGTGCGCCCTGATCCTCGGCTTCGTCCTGCACCCCGTGCTCAACCGGGTCTACGACCGGTACTTCTCGCACTGCGCCGACCCGGTGGAGCTCACGGTGCTCATACCGGCGGACGGCGCGGCCTGGTTCCAGGAGTCGATCGCCGAGTTCAACCGCCGGAACATCGACGGACACCGGTGCCGCAAGACGAACGTGACCGCCTTCAGCGCCTCGTGGCCCGATGTGGAACGGGCGATGGCCCAGGGCTGGAAGCCCGCCGGAGCGGACGACGAGGAGCCGTTCGAGCCGCTGCGCGACGTCGGCCCCCGACCCCACTTCTGGATCGCCGAATCGCAGACCCAGGTCGACCTGGCCTACGGCCTGCTGGACGATTCGGCGGTCAACTACCAGGTCTTCGCCCCCGAGGACACCGCGCCGATCGGCCGGACGCCACTGGTGCTCGCCGTCCCCGACAGCGTGTTCGAACGCGGGTTCAACGATCGCTCCCAGGCCGCCGACCGCCCGCTCCACGAACTCATCACCGAACTCGGCGACGCCTACGGCACCCCCGTGCTCCGATCCGACCCCGCCGTCTCGACCACGGGCCTGCTGTTCCTCCGCGCGCTCTACGGCCCGGACGCCGAGCCCGGCGGCATCGGCGCCCGCATGGAGAACCGGCTCGCCGACGCCGCCGCGGCGACCGGCATCGCCTTGTCCCCCAGCGATACCGCCGTCCTGTGCCAGCTCGCGAAGCAGGGCGCGAACCCCGCGGCGGCGGTGCTCACCACCGAAGCGGCCCTGGCGCGCTACAACACCGGCGGGTCCCTCGGCGACGAGTGCGCGCTCACCGAGAGCCCGCGCTCGGGGCTCGCGCCGATCTACGGCACCGAGCTGGGATCGCTCGACTACCAGGCGGTCGAGCTCGGCTGGAGCGACGACCCGTGGGCGTCCCGGCGCGCCGGCGCCGCCGAGGACCTGCGCGCCTGGCTCGCGGGCGAGGACGACCGCTGGAGCCCGACGGACATGGGCGTGCGCGACGTCCAGTACGACGGCGGCGTCATCGCCGGCGACGTCGCGTTCGACAACGACTTCCCGGTCGAGGCCGACCCGATCAGCGCCGGCGAGTTCCGTGCGCTGGAAGAGGTCTACGGGCACAACCGGGTCCCCACCGACGTGCTGCTCGCCATCGACCGCTCGGCGACGATGGACGAATCCGCGGGCGGCGGCGCGAGCCGGTTCGACCTCGCCGCCGACGGCGCCGCGGCAGCGCTCGACTACCTCGGCGCCGACGACCGCGTGGGACTGTGGACGTTCCCGGCCGACGGGTCGGCCTCGCACACCGAAGTGCTCGGCATCGGGCCCGACCCGGGCGAGGACGTGGCCGCGCGGCTCGACGCCACCGAGGTCAGCCACGGCGTGGACCTCCACCAGACGGTCGTCGACGGCATCGCCGCGCTCGAGGCCGCCCGCGAGGGCGAACGGGTCAGCGCCATGGTGGTCCTCACCGACGGCGCCGACGCCGACACCTCCGCGACCACGGCGGCGGCGGTCCGCGACCAGCTCGCGGACTCGCGGGTCGCGCTGTACCTCATCGCCGTCGGCGACGCCTCGTGCCGCTCGGCCACCTTCAGCGCCCTGGCCGAAGACCCGCGCGTGACCTGCTTCGAAGCCGAGCAGCAGCAGATCACCACCACGTTCGACGGGCTGTTCAACCAGTTGTGGAGCGGCGATGCCTGAGCTCACCAGAAGGCAGGCGGTCAAGCGCGCCTTGATGATCGGGACGGCCGGCGCGATCGCCGGATTCGGGGCCTTCAGCGGCGGCCACCTGTACGGCTCGCGCGAGCCCGCCCGGCCCTGGGAGGACCTCGGCGGCCGGCCCCTGCGCCTGCTGGCCGGCCGCGACGACACCGCGAACGGCCAGCGCCGGCTCCTGGTCGAGCAGTGGAACGCCCGGTACCCGGGCCACCCCGCCGAGATGGTGGAGCTCCCGGGGATCGCCGACCTCCAGTTCAGCGCCATCCACGCCACGCTCCAGTCCGGGAGCGCCGACGTGGACGCCGTGGAGCTCGACGTGCCGTGGATCGCCGAGTTCGCGAAGGCCGGGCACCTGGAAGCGCTCAAGGACGCCGACACGGAGGGGTTCCTGCGGCACCCCTTGGCGACCGGGCGCGTGGACGGCGAACTGTACGCGCTGCCGTTCCACACCAACGTCGGCATGCTCTACTACCGGGAGGGCGCCGACTCCGATTACGCCACCGGCACTTTGAGCGCCACCGAGGCCGCGTCCATCGGCGACTGGAACGGGCTGCGGGAGACCATCGGGTGGATGCTGGAGGCGAACCCGGATTTCGACGGCGGGATCGCGATGCAGCTGGCGCCCTACGAGGGGTTCACCGTGAACGTCTGGGAGTACCTGCTCGCCAGCGGCGTCGCCGTCGACGAGGCGGACGGCATGATCGACTTCGGGGAGCGCTCGGACGCGGCGGGCGTCCTGGAGGAGCTGTCCCGCGACCTGCACGAGGAGGTCCGCGAAGGCGCCCAGGTGATCCTCCAGGAGGCGTTGCAGCACGACGAGGCCGACGCGCTCGCGGCGTTCCAGACCGGGCGGGTGCCGTTCCTGCGGCACTGGCCGCAGGTGATCAGGACCCTGCAGGAGTGCGAACTGGACTTCGCGGTCGGGGTGGTGCCGATGCCGGGCGGCGTGCTCGGCGGCGGGAGCCTCGCGGTGAGCGCGCACTCGACGCGCCGCAACGCCGCCCGGGCGCTGATCGAGTTCCTGACCGGCCCCACGAGCGAGCAGCTGCTGTTCGAGCGCGGCAGTTTCGCGGCGACCCGCCACGAGCCGTACTTCGACGCGATCGCGCAGAACGCGAACGCCGTGCCGCCCTCGGGGGACGCGTGCGAGGCGGCGGCCGGGCCGAGGGTCGAGGCCGACGAGCTCTACGACGCGCTCACCGGCCAAGGGCCGGGGCGCCGGCCCGCGGTCGAGCGGTACACGCAGTTCAGCCGCGCGTTCCGGGACGCGCTCCATCCGGAGCTGGCGAACGACGCCGCTCCCGACCTGCGCGGTCTCGACCGGCGCCTCAAGGACGCGATCGAGGGGAAGTGACGTGCGGCGCGGGCCGCAGGTCGCGCAGGTGCCAGTCGAGGACCCTGCCGTCGGGCTCGCTGCGGCGCTGCAGGAACGCGAAGCCCGCCCGGGCGGCCACGGCCGCCGAGCGGGTGTTCGCCGGCTCGCACCGGATCACCGCCTCCGTGCATCCGATCGCGGCCGCGTACGAGCAGGCGAGGCGCACCGCGCGGGTCGCCAGGCCCCGGCCGCGCCACGGCGCGTAGAGCCCGTACGCCAGGTTGGCCTGGCCCTCCCGCAGGTAGTACTGGCCGGTCTGGACGTCCACGGTCCCGGCGAGCGCCAGCTCGGGCCCCGTGCGGATGCCGAAGGTGTGGAACGGCCCGCCGTCGCGCCACCAGCGGTCGCAGCATTCCAGGTAGTGGCGCAGGCCCTCCGGGGTGGCGGGGTCTCCGCTGAGCCAGCGCACCAGCTCCTCGTCCTCCCCCGCGTAATGGGCCGCGAAGTCGCCGGGTCCGAGAGGGAGGAGCGTGACCGTGCCGTCGGTGAGCGCCTCGTGCATGGCTCAAGCCTCGCGCAGTCCGTGGCCGCCCGCAACGGATTCAATGCAGCACGGACCGGCTGGACGGCGACCTCCGTCGCATCAGAGCGTGACCGACGGATCGTCAGGGCCGACGAAAGTATCGGATAGGGCCGCGGTGCTCGCCGCGAGCGGTGGGGGGCGGATAGGTTCGGGCGCATGAGCGGCGAGAAGACGAGGCGCGGAGCGCGCGGCGTGGCGGTGGACCTGGGCGTGTTCGCCGTCGGCGTGTTCGTCTACCTGTTCATCGCGGGGGAGCGCCTGAACGCCGGAATGCCCTCGCCCCCTTGGCTGTTCGACGTCGACATGGCCTCCGGGCTGCTGGCGCTGCCGTTGCTGTGGCTGCGGCGGCGCTGGCCGGTGCAGGCGGCCGTGCCGCTCGTCCTGGCCTCGACCTACTCCGAGACCATCGCGTTCCCGCTGCTGGTGATGCTGTACGCGGTGGTCGTGCGCCGGCCCCTGCGCACCGCCGCGTGGGTGTACGCGGCCTCGCTCGCGGCGGCGGGCGTCTACATCGTCGTCAGGCCCGATGAGATGCCCCTGGCGGTGTCGATCGGGTTCGGGCTGTCGCTGCACGCGGCGGTCGCCGGATGGGGCCTGTTCTCGCGGTACCGGCGCCAGCTGGAGGCCCGTGCGGCCCAAGCGGAGCAGGACGAGCGCGAGCGGGCCCGCCAGCGGGCGCGCGACGAGCTCGCCCGCGAGCTGCACGACATGCTCGGGCACCGGCTCTCGCTGCTCAGCCTGCACGCGGGCGGCATGGAGTACCGGCCCGACGCCCCGCCCGAGGAGCTGGCCCGCGCGGCCGGGGTCGTGCGCGAGCAGTCCACCCTGGCGATGCGGGACCTGCGGGAGATCATCGCGATCCTGCGCGCCCCGATCGGCGAGCTGCCGCAGCCGCGGATCGCGGACCTGCACGCGCTCGTGGAGGAGGCCCGGCCCGCGATGCGGATCGAACTGGCCGCGGACGTGGACGGCGACGTGCCCGAGCGCTCCGGGCGCACCGCCTACCGGATCGTGCAGGAGGCGCTGACGAACGCCCGCAAGCACGCCGAGGACGCGCCCGTCGAGGTCACTGTGGAGGGACGGGCCGCGGACGGGCTCAGCGTCACCGTGGTGAACGGGCCGGGCCGCGACGGCGGGCCGGCCCCCGCCTCCAGTTCCGGCCACGGCCTCATCGGCCTCGAGGAGCGGGCCGCGCTCGCGGGCGGGCGGCTCGAGTACGGGGCGACGGCCGCTGGCGGATGGCGGGTGCACGCGTGGCTACCCTGGACCGCATGAGCGAGCCGCCCCCCGTGAAGATCCTGGTCGTGGACGACGATCCGCTGGTGCGCGCCGGCCTGCGGATGATCCTCGGCGGCGCCGGGGACCTCGAGGTGGTCGGCGAGGCCGGCAGCGGCTCCGAGGTGCCGGAGCTGGTGGCGCGGCTGCGGCCCGACGTGGTGCTCATGGACCTGCACATGCCGGGCGTGGACGGCCTGACCGCGACCGAGCGGCTGCGGGCCGCGCCGAACGCGCCGGAGGTCCTGGTGCTCACCGCGTTCGAGGCCGACGGCCACGTGCGTCGGGCGCTGCGCGCCGGGGCGGGCGGGTTCCTGCTGAAGGACACGCCGCCGGCCGCGATCGTGGCGGCGGTGCGGCGTGTGGCGGCCGGGGAGCCGGTGCTCTCGCCCGAGGTGACGCGGCGGCTGATCGGCATCGTCGCGGGCGGCGCTCCGGTGGACCGCCGCGGCGAGGCCCGGGAGCGCTTGGGCGCGTTGAACAACCGCGAGACCGAGGTGGCCGTGGAGGTCGGCCGGGGCAGCTCGAACGCGCAGATCGCGGCGGCGCTGCACCTGAGCGTGCCCACGGTGAAGACGCACGTCTCGGCCGCGCTGAGCAAGCTCGGGCTCAACAACCGGGTGCAGCTGGCGCTCCTCGTCCACGACGCGGGGCTCGCGGACTGAGCGGGCTAGGCCCCGAGCGGGCGCCGCAGGCGCATCGCGAGGAACGACGGCCGGGCGCTGAGCTTCGCGAACGCCTCGGGGTCGACGACCTCCAGCTCGGGGACCGGGCGGGGCTCGACCAGCCGCTCGATCGCGAAGCCCGCGGCGAGGAGGTCGCCGGTGAGGGTCTCGATCGTCATGCGCTGGAAGTGGATCGGCGGCAGGTCATCCCGTACGTGCAGGTCGACCCACTCGTCCGAGAAGTACGAGTCGCCGAAGTGCCGCCAGTCGGCGGCCGGGTGCGTGGTCGAGACCAGGAACCGTCCGCCGGGCTTGAGGACGCGGAAGACCTCGGCGAGCAGTGCGGCGCGGTCGCGCAGGTGGTGGATGACGAGGGCGCTGAGCACCATGTCGAACGAGGCGTCCGCGGCGAAGTCGAGCGGCCGCTCCAGGTCGTGCAGGCGCAGGTCGGCGCGGTCGCCGACCAAGGCCTTCGCGTGGGCGACGAGTTCGGCGCTGCCGTCGACGCCCACGACCGTCGCGCCGCGGTCGAGGAGCGCGGCCGCGTAGAGGCCCGCACCGCAGCCGAGGTCGAGGACGCGCCGCCCGCTGACGTCCCCGGCGAGGCCGAGCATCGCGGGCCGGTCGGTGTAGGCGTTGTACGCGCCGGTGGCGGCGTGTTCGGCGAAGGCGTCGCCGAGCGCGCCGTGATAAGCGGTGTCCCGAGGCATCGGCACAGTATCCCCGCGCCGAGGCCGCGGCGCCACTGCTTTCGGTACTGGCGCAAGGGCATCCGAGGACGCGACGAGGAGATCGTCCAACCATTGAAAAAAGAGTGTCGCGGACCCGGGCGCGGCCGGTAGCGTTCACCCGCGCACGACCCCCACACCCGAAGGCAGCTCCAGATGGCACGCTTCACTCCCCCGCGCGACCCGGGCGGGCCCCTCCCGCACCCGAGACCGGCCGTCGCCGTCATCGGCTGGCTCTTCCGGTCCCAGTGGCGGATGCTCGCGATGAGCACGCTCGTGTCGTTCGCGTTCCTCGGCGCCCAGCAGTTCGTGCCCTATGTGGTCGGACGTGCGGTCGACGACGGCCTCGTCGCGGGCGACCGCGCCGCCCTCTACTGGTGGTCCGCGGCGCTCATGGCCTGCATCGGCGTCGCCACCGTCACGGGCGTCGCCAGCTTCTACTACATGATGTACACGGCGATGGACACCGACTTCAGGGTCCAGCGGCGCCTCGTCGACACCGTCGTCGCGGTCGGCTCCCGCATCCGGTCCCGGACCGACGCGGGCGAGCTCGTGGCGATCTCCGCGGCCGACGCGCACGCGCTCAGCTCCGTCTCGATGATGTTCGGCCGCCTGGCCTCCGCGCTCCTCGCGTTCCTGCTCGCACTCTCAATCCTCGCCACCCTCTCGTGGTGGTTCGTGCTCGCCGCCGGCGTCGGCGTCCCGGCCATGTTCCTGCTTCTGCGGCCCCTGTTCCTGCGCCTCGAAGCGCGCGGCCGCGAGTTCCGCGACCGCTTCGGCGAGCAGACCGGCATCGGCACGGACGCCGTCGCAGGCCTGCGGGTGCTGCGCGGCATCGGCGGCGAAGCGCACTTCACCGCCCGCTACAAGACCGCCTCGCAGGCGTCCCGCCGCGCCGGAGTCCGCGTGCGCCGCACGGCGGCCGGGCTCGAGTTCGCGCGCCTCGCACTGCCGGGGACGCTGCTCGTGCTCGTCCTGTGGATGGGCGCGGAGATGACCCTCGACGGCACCATCACCGCCGGCGAGTTCGTGGCCCTCTTCGGGTACCTCGTCGCCCTCACCCGCCCCCTCGGCTACACCATCCAGGGGGTCGACGCCCTGACCCGCGCCATCGTCGCCTCCGGTCGGTTCCAGAAGCTCCAGGACGAGCACCCCGAACCCGAACCCGAGGACGAGCGCCCCTGGCCCGCAGGCGAACCCCTGCACGACCCGGCCAGCGGCACCTCCATCGAGCCGGGCCTGATCACCGGCGTCGTCACCGGTGACGGGAAGGGCGCGACCGAACTCCTCGACCGCCTCGCCGGATACGCCGAGACCGGCGAACCCGCCCGGATCGGCACGACCCCCTTGGGCGCCTTCGGCACCGCCACCGTGCGGCGCCACGTGCACCTCCTCGAAGCCCGCGCACAGCTCTTCAGCGGCCCCCTCCGCGACCAGCTCGACGTGGACGGCCGGCGCACGGACGCCGACATCATGCGGGCCCTCCACACCGCCTCCGCCGTCGACATCGTCGGCGTCGACCCCTCCCTCATCGAGAGCGAGGAGGTCCCGAGCACCGGCTACGACCTCGACACCGTCGCGGGCGAACGCGGCCGCAACTTCTCCGGCGGCGAACGCCAGCGCCTCATCCTCGCCCGCGCGCTCCTCGCCGACCCCGAGATCCTCGTGCTCGACGACCCGGCGAGCGCGTGCGACGCCCAGACCGAGGCCCGCATCGCCGCCCGCCTCGCCCGGCACCGCCGGGGCCGGACCACCGCGATCCTCACGAATTCGCCGCAGCTCCTGGCCGTCTGCGACCGCGTCCAGTTCCTCGCGGGCGCCGAGGCCGTCGCGGGCACGCACGCCGAGCTGCTGCAGCAGGCCGAGTACCGAGAGGCGGTCACCCGATGAGCCGCGCGACCCTCCCCATCGCCGCCCCGGCCGAGACCCGCCGGTACCTGCGGGCCCTGGTCGGACGCCACCGCGTGCGGTTCGGCCTCGTCGTGATCCTCATCGTCGGCGCGGCCCTCGCGGGCATGTCGACGCCGTACGTCGTGGGGCTCATGACCGACGCGTTCGCGGCCTGGGCCCGCGGGGGCGCCGTCGACCCGGGCCCGGACCTGCGGTGGCAGATCCCGCTGATCCTCGCCGCGGTCCTCGCTCAGGCGACCTTGACGTGGGCGTCCTACCGGAACCTCGCGGTGCTCTCGGAGCAGATCGTGGCGGACGTGCGCGAGGAGTTCATGGAGCGGACGCTCGCCCTCCCGCCCGGGCAGGTCGAAGCGGCCGGGACCGGGGAGCTGCTGTCGCGCACCAGCCTCGACGTGGCGCAGGTGCAGCACTCGCTCGTGCAGGCCGCGCCGCAGTTCTTCACCGGGCTGATCACGGTGCTCGTGTACGTGGCCGGGGCGTTCTTCGTCTCGCCGGTGCTCGGCGCGGCGATCCTGGTCGCGGTGCCGCCGATGGTCCTGGTGCTGCGCTGGTACTTCAAGCGGGCGTTCAACGTGTTCCACGACGTGCAGGCCGCGAAGGCCGATCTGACCTCGGCGGTCGCGGAGACCATCGACGGCGTCAAGACCGTCGAAGCGCTCGGCTGGCAGGCGCGGCGGGTCGCCCACACCGACCGCGCGGTGGACCGGCTGTTCGGGGCGCAGACGCGGTCGATGCGCCTGCGCGGCACGCTGTTCCCGGTGCTCGACTTCTCGGCGTTCCTGCCGTGCTTCACCGCGCTCCTGCTCGGCGGGGTGCTCACCGCGACCGGGTACCTGACGATCGCGCAGACCACCACCGTCGTGCTCATCATGCAGCTCGCGGTGGCGCCGGCGATCGAGATGATCCTGTCGCTGGAATGGGTGCAGAACGGCACGGTCTCGCTGGCGCGGCTCATCGGCGTGCGGGGCGGGCAGGCCGCCGGCGGTGACGCGCGGCCGAGCCGCGACGACGACGAGATCATCGCGCTCAAGGGCGTCCGCTTCGGATACGACCCGGAGAAGCCGGTCCTGAAGGACGTGGACTTCGTGCTGCACCGGGGCGAGCGGCTCGCGCTCGTCGGCCCGACCGGCGCCGGCAAGTCCACATTGGCGCGGCTCATGGCGGGCATCCACCAGCCGAACGAGGGCGCGGTCCGCGTCGGCGGGGCCGAGACCCGCGAGATCGACGAGACCCTGTTGCGGCGCTTCGTGATCCTCGCGACGCAGGAGTACCACCTCTTCAACGACTCCCTCGGCTCCAACCTGCGCCTCGGCGCGCCCGGAGCCGATGACGCGCAGCTGCGCGAGGCCCTCACCGTGGTCGGCGCCGGGGACCTGCCGGACCGGCTCGAGGAGGGCCTCGACACCCTGGTCGGCGGCCGGGACCACGCCCTGACCCCGGCCGAAGTGCAGCAGGTCGCGCTCGCCCGCGTCATCCTGGCCGCGCCCGAGGTCATCGTCCTCGACGAGGCCACCTCCATGCTCAGTCCCAACGCCGCCAGCGACATCGAGCAGGGCCTCAACCGCATCCTCGCGGGCCGCACCGTCGTCAGCATCGCCCACCGCCTCAACACCGCCCACGACGCCGACCGCGTCGCGGTCGTCGAGCACGGCCGCATCACCGAACTGGGCTCCCACGACGAACTCATCGCCAGAGGCGGCGCCTATGCGGCCCTGTGGCAGCGCTGGCACGGCTGACCCGCGGTCGCCTCGTGCGCTCGTCCCACGGCTGTCGAACACCGAGCGGGCCGGCCGATCCTCGCGGATCGGCCGGCCCTGGTGCGCGGTGCGCCGAACAGTGCGGAACGGCGCACCGGGATCAGATCAGGATTCGCTGCTGAACCAGTCGGAGCAGTCCCACCCGTTGGCGGAGTCCCAGCAGAGGGACCACCTGATCGTGTGGTTCTCGGGGAAGTCCTTGTTGCAGTAGGTCCAGGCCTTGGCCTTCCCGAGCGAGTTGATGCACTCGCCCGAGCGGTCGCCGTCCTGGTCGTACCAGCGGAACTTGACGCCGTAGCCGTTGGCCACGTTGTCCTTGACCCACAGGTCGTCGCCGTTGGGCTGGAAGCAGCCGTCGACGTTCGGGGTGTAGCGGCGGTCGGTGCAGGAACCGGTCCAGTCGGCGTCCACGGCTTGGTTGATGTCGGAGGCCGAGGCCGGGGAACCGGTCCCCAGCACGGCGAACAGTGAAACGGCGAGTGCGGCCATGACGGCGGCGATTCGCTTTCGCATCATTGCGATCCTCTCTTGACTAAGGCTCCCACTCCGTTCGACTACGGAGCGGGGTGCCGCAGACACGCTGCGCGGCAGGGGGATCCGCGTCACACGACGTTGCCGCACTCTAAACGCGATCAGGCACCTGGGAGGTTGCGCAGGGACCGAAAGTTTCTGGTATCGATCCCACGCCACGGGAGCAGTAAAGAAAGCTCACTTGACGCAGCGCCTCCGGACTGCTGGAATACATGGCATTGAAACTTCCATGGAAAGAAGCCCACAAATGACTGAAACTTTCAGCGACGATCGGATCAGGCAGCACCGGAGCGCCGACGCCCGGGTCACGATCACCCTCGACGGCGAGCCGCTCGCCGGACGCGAGGTCCGGCTCGAGCAGACCCGGCACCGGTTCCTCTTCGGCTGCACCGGGTTCGAACTCATGGACCACGCCAACGGCACCGCCGCCGACCCCGCGGCCGAGGCCAGGAACGCCGAGCTGTGGGAGGGCCTGTTCAACTTCGCCACGCTGCCCTTCTACTGGGGCCGCTTCGAACCCGAGCGCGGCAAGCCCGCCACCGAGCCGCTGCGCAAGGCCGCGCAGTGGTTCACCGACCGCGGCCACCCGGTCAAGGGCCACCCGCTCGCGTGGCACACCGTCAGCGCCGACTGGCTGCTCGACCTCGACAACGAGGAGATCGCCCGCGTCCAGGTCGAGCGCATCAAGCGCGAGGTCGGCGAGTTCGCCGGCGTCATCGACATGTGGGACGTCATCAACGAGGTCGTCATCATGCCGATCTTCGACAAGTACGACAACGGCATCACCCGCATCTGCCGCGACATCGGCCGCATCCCCATGGTGCGCATGGTCTTCGACGCCGCCCGCGAAGCCGGGCCGAACGCGACGCTGCTGCTCAACGACTTCGACATGTCCGCGGCCTACGAGTGCCTCATCGAAGGCGTGCTCGAAGCCGGCGTCAAGATCGACGCGCTCGGCCTCCAGAGCCACATGCACCAGGGCTACTGGGGCGAGGAGAAGACCGAGGCGATCCTGGACCGGTTCTCCCGCTACGGGCTCCCGATCCACTTCACCGAGACCACCATCCTCTCCGGCGAGGTCATGCCGCCCGAGATCGAGGACTTGAACGACCACGTGGTCGACTCCTGGCCCTCGACCCCCGAAGGCGAGGCCCGCCAGGCCGACGAGATCGAACGCCACTACCGGACCCTGCTCGCGCATCCCTCGGTCGAGGCGGTCACCTACTGGGGCATGTTCGACAAGGGCATGTGGCTCGGCGCCCCGGGCGGATTCGTCCGCACCGACGGCACCCCCAAGCCCTCCTACGACCGGCTACACCACCTCGTCAACGAGGAGTGGGGCACCCCCGTCACCACCCTGGCGACCGACGACGAGGGCCGCCTGCACTTCAACGGCTTCCTCGGCGACTACCGCATCACCTGCGCCGACCGCGACGCCGCCTTCAGCCTCGATGAGGCGGGCACTGCGGACCTGACCGTCGCCCTGGACCGACCCTGAACCTCCGGTAGCGGAACGCGGCGGCGGACGGCCTCGAGCGGGCTCCCGCTGCCGTGTTCGGTGATCACTTGCGCGGCAAGGACTCCGCGTAGGCGAGACCGCGTTCGATCCAGGGGCGCAGCTGCTCGTCGGAGGCGCACACCGTCTCGTCGACGCGGATCCAGGTCTTGGAGTCGCGACCGCCCATGACCATCGGCTCGGCGCCGGGCTCCAGGACGAGGTCCGCGAAATCGTCGTGGCCGACGCGGATCATCGCGCCGCCCCCGCCGAGGACGGCTGCCGCCATGTTGCCGTGCGCGAAGAAGCAAGGGCCGCCGAACATGTGCTTCTCGGTCACATAGGGCCGGTTGTCCATGATCTCGCGCACCCGGTCGGCCAGCGCCTTGTCGTATGCCATGCGGCCAGGCTGCCACAGGGCACCGACAAGGCGCCGGTGAACGCCTTACGGCGTCTCGCGGATCCAGACCGCCATGGTGCCCTTGCCGCGGTTGGCCCAGGCGTAGTACGGAACGGTGCGGATCGCGGTCGGCGCGGCCGCCGGGGGCTCGGTGCTGTAGAGGCCGTCCGCGGCGGGGCCGTCGACGAGGCCTTCGGCGATCACCGTGTCCTGGCCGTCCACGTGCTCGGTGCGGAGTTCGCCGCCGCGGGCGACGGCCAGGCGCGGCACGGGGGCCGCGTTGTCGATCTCCTCGACGCAGTGGACGATCGGGCCGCGCTGGATCGCGACCTTGCCGTGGGCGGCGAGGACGCGGGGGTCGGCGCGGACCAGGACGGGGGCCATCGGCAGCGTCAGGTCGACGCGGTCGCCCTCGGTCCAGGTCCGGTCGACGACCGCGTAGCCGTTCTCGGTCCGGTACTCGGCGGGTGCGCCGTTGACCTGCACCGTGGCTCCGGCGGCCCATTCGGGCAGACGCAGCCGCAGTGCCATGGGAAGGGGCGCTTCGGCTTCGGTGACGCGGAGGGTGATGTCGCCGTTCCAGGGGTAGTCGCTCTCCTGGGTCACGGTGATCCGCTTGCCGCCGTGGGTGAGGCGGGCGGCGCCGGTGACGTAGAGGTTGACGTAGAGGCCCTCGGCGTCGCCGACGTAGACGTACTGCTCGAGCGAGGTGAGGAGCCGGGCGAGGTTGGGCGGGCAGCACGCGCAGTCGAACCAGTCGCTGCGTTCGACGGTGCCGTCGCTGGCGAGGGGGTTGCCGTAGAAGTACTCGGTGCCGTCGGCGGAGGCGCCGGCGAGGACCCCGTTGTAGAGGGCGCGTTCGAGGACGTCCACGTACTTGGCCTCGCCGGTGAGGACCATCATGCGGTGGGCCCAGAAGACGAGGCCGATGGCGGCGCAGGTCTCGGCGTAGCCGGTGTGGTCGGGCAGGTCGTAGGGCTTGCCGAAGCCCTCGATGGAGGGGTCGGCGCCGATGCCGCCGGTGACGTAGAGCTTGGTGGTGACCAGGTCGTCCCAGAGGCGTTCGCAGGCGTCGTGCAGGCCCTGGTCGCCGAGTTCGAGGGCGAGGTCGGCCATGGCGCTGTACTGGTACATGGCGCGGACGGCGTGGCCGACGGCCTCGGTCTGCTCGCGCACGGGCGCGTGGGTCTGGTGGTACTCGCGGTCGCGGCGGCTGGTGCGGGCGTAGGCCCCGCCGGGGCTCCAGTGGCCGCCGAAGTAGCCGGTGTCGCCGCGGCGCTCGGCTTCGGCGTCGAAGTAGAAGGGGGCCCGGCCGCGGTTGTCGGTGAGGAGGAGGGCGAGGTCGAGGTAGCGCTGTTCGTTGGTGGCGCGGTGGAGCTTGACGAGGGCGAGTTCGATCTCCTGGTGGCCGTCGTAGCCGCCTTCGCAGGGGCCGCCGGGGCCGAACTCGACGGCGATGAGGTCGGCGTACCGGCGCACGATGCCGAGGAGGGTGGTCTTGCCGGTGGCCTCGTAGTGGGCGACGCCCGCTTCGATGAGGTGCCCGGCGCAGTAGAGCTCGTGGGCGTCGCGCAGGTCGGTGAAGCGCTTCCCGGGCTTGACGGCGGTGAAGTAGCTGTTGAGGTACCCGTCCTCCTGCTGGGCGCCGGCGAGGAGTTCGATCGCCTTGTCAAGGGCGGCATCGAGTTCGGGGTGGTCGCCGTGCGCGAGGACGTTGCTGGCGGCCTCGATCCATTTGGCGACGTCGGACTCCCAGAAGATGGGGAAGCGCTCGCGGTCGTCGCCGTCGTGGCTGCGGGGCTCGAGGAGCAGGGCTTCGAACTGGCCGCCTTCGCGCAGGCGGGCCTCCTGGTGGGGGATGGTGCGGGTGCGCACGGTCTCGCGGCGCGGGGACCAGAACCCGTCGGCGATCGCGACGTCGGCGAGGTGGAGGGAGGTCCGGTGCGGAGCGGGCATGGCGGTTCCTTCTGGCGGGCCGTACGAAAGGGTCGGAAAAGGTTTTCGGTCAGGCTACCCGGGGCGGCCATTTACCGTTACATGGGTCTCATGCTGCGGAACGCCTGGTTTTTCGACGTGCCGCGCCGGCGTTTCCGAAATCAGGTGATGGTGCGCAATCCGAGAGCGCTCCTTCATTTCCCGTTCACTTACGGTTGGCGGGCGGGGTACCCGTGGCGCATAGCCTCCGGAATCGGAACGCGTCGATCCGTCGCCCCGAACCGCGCATCGGCGATCCTGTTCCGGACGTACTGCCATAGGAGTCCCAAATGAATCGTCGTGACGCCGCCCAGCGGCGCAAGCTGCCGCTCCTGTCCGACCACATCGGCGGCCGCTCGCAGCTGACCTGCCTCTACCGCTGCGGCGACGCCTGCAGCCACCCCGTGCCGAACACCTCGGACAACCCCTACATGGGCGACCTCATCGCCGCCGCCGTCTCCCGCCGCTCCATCTTCAAGGCCGGCGTCGTGGTGACCGCGGGCGCCGGCGCCGCGGGGGCGCTCGGCAACACCGCCTACGCCTCCGAGGCCGAGTCCGAGGCCCAGGCCTCCGGGTCCTGGGGCTCGGTGCCGCGCGGCCTGCGCTTCGACCCCGTGGAGCCGAACAGGGACGACGCCGTCACCATCCCCGACGGGTACGGGCAGCAGGTCGTGATCCGATGGGGCGACCCGATCCTGGACGACGCGAACGAGTTCGACCCCGCGGCCCAGACCCCCCAGGACGCGGCCGGCCAGTTCGGCTACAACTGCGACTTCCTGGCCCTGCTCGACCTCCCCGGCGAGCGGCGGAGCAAGGTGCTCGTCGCCAACCACGAGTACACCAGCGAATCGATGATGCACTACGGCTACGACTCGGCCGCCCCCACACGCGAGCAGGTCGAGATCGGCTGGGCCTCGCACGGCCTCTCCGTCGTGGTCCTGGAGGAGGACAAGCACTCCGGCGACCTCACCCCGGTCGTGGGCCACGAGCTCAACCGCCGCATCACCGCCACCTCCGAGTTCGTCCTCTCCGGACCCGCCGCGGGCGGCGACCTGCTGAAGACCACCGCTGACGCCGAGGGCACCCTGGCGCTCGGCACGCTGAACAACTGCGCCGGCGGCGTCACCCCGTGGGGCACCATCCTCTCGGGCGAGGAGAACTTCAACCAGTACTTCGCGAACGCCGGGCAGGTCGCGGACGCGACCGCGAAGGCCCGCCTCGCCCGCTACGGCCTCTCCGGGAACGCCAGCGAGCGCAAGTGGGAGCAGTACGACCCGCGCTTCGACGTGCTCCAGGAGCCCAACGAGCCCAACCGCTTCGGGTGGATCGTCGAGCTCGACCCGTACGACCCCGACTGGACCCCGCGCAAGCGCACCGCCCTGGGCCGCTTCAAGCACGAGGGCGCCGGGCCGCGCGTGGACCGCCAGGGCCGCGTGGTCGTGTACATGGGCGACGACGAGCGCTTCGACTACATGTACAAGTTCGTCTCCAAGCACAAGATGAAGTCCGGCTCCGGCCGCAGCGCGCGCGAGCACAACCGCAAGCTCCTCGACGAGGGCACCCTCTACGTCGCGAAGTTCACCGGCGACAGCCCCGGCGAGATCGACGGCACCGGCGCGCTCCCCGACGACGGCGCCTTCGACGGCTCCGGCGAGTGGATCAAGCTCGCCAGCGGCGACGAGTCCTTCGTGGACGGCATGACCGCCGAAGAGGTGTACGTGTTCACGCGCCTCGCGGGCGACAAGGTCGGCGCGACCAAGATGGACCGCCCCGAGGACGTCGAGGTGAACCCGAAGTCCGGCAAGGTCTACGCGGCCCTCACCAACAACACCCAGCGCGGCACCAGCGGCAAGGCCGCCGCCGACGAGGCCAACCCGCGCAACAGCAACAAGCACGGCCACGTGCTCGAGCTGGAGGAGAAGCACGGCGACGTCACCGCCGTCAAGTTCGGCTGGCGCCTGCTCCTGGTCTGCGGCGACCCCGAGGACCCGAGCACCTACTTCTCGGGCTACCCGAAGGACAAGGTCAGCCCCATCTCCTGCCCGGACAACGTCGCGTTCGACCCGCAGGGCAACCTGTGGATCTCCACCGACGGCAACGCCCTGGGCACCAACGACGGCCTCTTCGGCGTCTCGCTCACCGGTCCCACGCGCGGCCTGACCAAGCAGTTCCTCACCGTGCCGCTCGGCGCCGAGACCTGCGGCCCGGTCGTGCAGGACCGCCACATCCTGGTCGCCGTGCAGCACCCGGGCGAGGTCGACGGCGCCAGCGCCGAGACCCCCGCCTCCCAGTGGCCCGACGGCCCGGACGGGGCCCTCCCCCGCCCGTCCGTGGTGAACGTGGTGAAGGACCGCTTCGGCAGCATCGGCTGCTGAGCGACGCAACGGAAAACGGGGCGGCCAGTAATGGCCGCCCCGTTCTCGCGTTCGCTAAGGAGTTGCGGCCGTGCACGACCAGGGCCCACGCGAGGGCGAGGAGCGACAGGAGCGAGGCCACGCCGCGGACCGTGTTCCAGGCGATCCAGCGCGACTCGATGCTCGCGCGCAGCGCGGCCGGGTCGGTGACGGCGGCCGGGTCGCCCGCGGCTTCGAGGCGCTCGTTCATGGGCACGTTCACCGCCACGGTCCCGATGAACATGACCAGGGCCGACACGAGGGCCAGCAGGATCCACGGGGACGCGGCGCGGTCGCCCGAGAACCAGTCCAGCGCCAGGGCCGCGCCGGTGAACAGCACGGAGCCGAGGAACGCGGTCATGAACCAGCCGTTGAGGATCACCCGGTTGATCTGCTGCATCCCGGTGATCCAGCCGCGGTCGTCGAGGACCTTCAGGCCGGGCATCACCGCGTACGAGAACCCGGTGAAGAGCCCGGCCATGAGGCCGACGCTGAGGGTGGAGGCGAGGAGCGCGAGGAGCTGGAGGAGTTCCAAGGGGGCTAGGCCTTTCGGTAGGTCTGGATCGCCGCACCCGAATCGAAGGTGCGGTTCCCCGTGAGCCTAAAGGTCGTCGGTTCGTAGGCGCCCGCGAACATGGGGATGCCCCCGCCGAAGCGCACCGGGTAGCGCTTGACGACGATCTCGTCGATCTCGTCGATGAGCGCGGCGGCGAGCCGCCCCCCGCCGCAGAGCCAGATGCCGAGGCCCGCTTCGGTTTTCAGGTCGCGGACAAATGCGGCGGGGTCGGAGCCGACGACCTCGACGTGCCCGTTCGGCTCCAGCGTGCGGGAGCAGACGTACTGGCGCAGGTGGGCGTACGGGCTGGGAGTGCCGCCCGCCCGGTAGGTGGCCGCGCCCATGAGCACGGTGTCGTACAGCCGATTCGGGGCGTCGGCGAGGCCGGCGGCCTCGCGGAACGCGGTCGGCACGGTCTCCGGCCGTTCGGCGTTCATCGCGGCGGCGACGTCGAGCTCGATCGGCAGGGCGTCGAACTCCCCGTCGGGGCCCGCGATGCAGCCGTCCAGGGAGGTCCCGATGTAGTAGGTCAGGGATCGGTTCGTCAAGGAGGCTAGGCCTTTCGGTAGGTCTGGATCGTGGCTCCGGACTCGAAGGACCGGTGCTCGGTGAGCGTGAACGGCGTCGGATCATAGGCGCCCGCGAACATGGGGATGCCGCCGCCGAAGAGCACCGGGTAGCGCTTGACGATGATCCGGTCGATCTCGGGGGCCACCGCGGCGGCGAGGTTCGCGCCGCCGCAGAGCCAGATGCCCTTGCCTTCGCGCGCTTTGAGGTCGCGCACGAAGGCGAGCGGGTCCCCGGAGACGAAGTTGACGTCCTTGTCGGTGTCGGCGCCGAGGCTGTCGGTGAAGACGTACTGCTCCATGTGGGCGTACGGGCTCGTGATGCCCATCGCCAGGCCCGGGTCGTAGGTGCGGCGGCCCATGACGAGGGTGTCGAAATGGAGGTTCGGGGCGGCGTCGATCCCGAAGGACTGGCGGGCGAAGCCCGGGAGGGTCTCGGGCCACTCCTGTTTGATCGCCTCGAGGACGTCGGCGAACACCATGAGCGGTTCGACCTCGTCGTTCGGTCCGGCGATGAAGCCGTCGAGCGAGGTGCCGATGTAGTAGGTCAGTTCGCGGTTCTGCTCGCGCATGCACACTCCGTTTGAAGTACTATGAATGAAGTGGTTTGAACTTACCACTACACCCGAAGTGGTGTCAACTCTTGGAGTGGAACATGCGCCAGAACCCGGAGCGCCGGACGGCCTTGATCGACGCGGCCATAGAAGTACTCGCCGACCAGGGGGCGCGCGGCCTCACGTTCCGGGCCGTCGACGGCCAGGCGGGCGTGCCCGTGGGCACCGCGTCGAACTACTTCGCGAACCGCGACGCCCTGCTGACGCAGGCGGGGCAGCGGGTCTTCCAGCGGCTCGACCCGGGCCCGGCGGTGGTGGGCGAGGCGCTCGCGCTGCCGCGCACGCGCGAGTCCGTGGACCGCCTCATGCACGAGATGGTCGAGCGGATCACCGACTTCCGCTCGGGCTACCTGGCGATGCTGGAGCTGCGGCTGGAGGCCACGCGCCGCCCCGAGCTGCGCGAGGTGCTCACCAAGCAGATCCGCGAGAACGTGCAGGAGAACATCGACTTCCACCTCGACTCGGGGATGCCCGGGGACGCGGACACGGTCGTCATGCTCTACCTCTCGCTGAACTGGCTCATCCTGGAGCGGCTGACGCTCCCGGACGTCTTCGGCGAGGACCGTGCGGCGGCGCTCATCTCGGCCGCTGTCGACCAGATCGTGCCGCCGCAGTAGCCCGGCGCCACGACCGCCCCCGCCCGCCCCGCACGCCCGGTCACCTTGGCGTCCGCGGCATCGGATCCGGGACGGCGTCGAGCCCGGCCCCGGTCAGGAGGGCCGCTGCTGCAGCTTGGCCATCGTCTCGCTGATCTGCTGGCTCATCGCCGCGAAGTTGCGCAGCGAGCGGTCCTGCATCTCCGCGAACCGCTCGTTGACCGCGTTCAGGTCCGGCACCGGCTCGTCCGTGGCCGCGTGCTCGCGGTGCTTGTCGAGCGCCTCGTTGACCAGCCGCATGAGCTCGGGGCCGAGGTCGTCGGAACCGTCGCGGATCGCCCTGGCGCTCACCATGAGCTCCGAGAGCCGCCCGTCAGCGCCCACGGTGATGCGGATGCGGCCCTTCTCGTTCTCCACGGTGACCGGCTCGGGCGGGCCGACCTGGGTGCGGGCGGCGGCGCTCAACTCGGCGCGCGCGGCCGCCAACTGCTCGGCGATCTTGTCCTCACTGAACAATTCGGACTCCAGTCTCTCTCTTGCGGTGGAATGGCGATCGACGGTCGGACCTCGCCGACGCTTGCGAGCCGCAGGTCAGCGACCCCGGCGAGCCGCTGCGAGCGGCTGCGCCACAGCCGGAACCGCGGCACGGGGGCTTCGCCGAGGACGGCCCGCGAATGCCGCTTCGGCGACGCGGGCCCTCCGTTCGGCTACGCGTACGGGTCCTCTTCCTCGTCCTCGGGACCGCCGCCCCAGACGTCCTCGTCCTCGGCGATCCAGAACTGGCGCTCCATCTCCTTGTCCTCGCCGCCGGGACGCTGGCCGCCGCCCGCGACGCCGGGGGCCATCATGCCGCCCGCGCCCGCCGCACCGCGACCGCCGGCACCGGCCGCACCGGCACCCGCTCCGCCCGCGCCGAGGGCGCCGCCGAGGCCGCGACCGCCGCCGGCCCCCGAACCGAGGCCGCTGCCCCGGCCGCCCGTGGAACCCGGAGGGGCCCCGCCGCCGCTGGTGCCGCCCAGGCCCTTGCCTCCGAGGCCGCCCGAGGAGCGGCCCGAATCGAGCTTGCGGGGTCCCGTGCCGCCCGAGCCCGGGGTGAGCCCGGTGCCGCGGCCGGAGTCCAGCTTGCGCGGGCCCGAGGAGCGCGGCGGCGTGATGCCGCGCGTCCCGCTCGGTGTCGGCGTGACCATCGGGGGCGGCAGGTGGCTGCTGCCCGGGCCGAGCCCGGAACCGCCGATGCCGCTGGGCGGCAGCGTGGTCGGGCCGCCGCTGGCGAGACCGCCCGAGACGTCGTCAGGGTCGGGGGCCGAGTTCCACGGGTTGTCGTCGAGACCCTCGAGACCCGTGCCGCCCGAGTAGTCGCCCGGCGGGACGCCGCCGCCGTTCGGGCCGAGCCCGTTGGCGCCGCCCAGGGAGTCGAGGCCGCTCCCGCCGCTGTAGCCCGCCGGGAGGTTCCCGCCGCTGCCGGTGAGGTCGTCCGGGTCCGTGGCCTTGAACGGGTTCTCGTCGTTCAGCGAGCTGAGGTCCCCTGAGCCGTTGACGCCGCCCGGCGGCGTACCGCCGTTGAACCCGCTGCCGTTCAAGCCGTTGTCGCCCAGGCCGTTGCCGCCCAGGCCGCTCGAGTCCGGATTGGACCCCAGCGACTGCAGCGTCCCGGGCGGGGCCATGTCGTCCAGCCCCGCGCCCTCCAGGTCGGGCATGCCGCCGCCGTCGCCCGCGTCGAGCTCCGGCGGGTCGAACTTGTCGGTCTCGCCGTCGTTGAACGTGGTCTGCTCGCCCTTGCGCACGTCGGGAGCGATCTCCTGGACGTGGGCCTCGACGTTCGCGTGCCGCTCGGTCACCTCTTCGTTGACGCGGGCGGCCTCCTCCTCGAGCTGGTCGGAACCCTGCGCGCCCAAGGAGATCAGGCGCTCGTCGGCGAACTCGTCGGCCTTCTTGCGGGCCAGCTCCTCGCCCTTGAGACCGTCCACTTCGTACTCGGGGTTGGCGTTGACGTACTCGATCCACCGGTTGTAGGTGGTCTCGCGGCCCTCCTGGACCTCGTCGATCACCGTCGGGTCGAAACCGGCGAGTTCGACCGCCTTCGCGATCTCGTCGTTCTTGTGGATCTCGCAGTTCTTGAAGAACGGCGGCCGGATGTGGATCTGGTGCGAGCCGCAGCTGGTGCCCTGCATGTAGAACTTCGGCGCGGGGTAGACGCACGAGGTCCCGCCCTGCTGCTCGTAGATCTCCGCCTGCTTGTCGTCGAGCAGCTTGACCACGCCGCCCTTGCCGTCCTCGCCCGCGATGTCGCCGCTGACCGTCTTGCAGTTCTTGAGGACGGTCTCGGCCTGCTCCTCGAAGGCGTCGAAGTCGTCGCCCTTCCAGAAGCCCGACAGGGACGCCAGGCCCTCCTTGAGCTTCGGCGCGATCGACGCGAACTGCTCCTGGAACTCGACCCACTCGTCGCGGATCGTGTCGAGCGCGAAGTCCGCCTCGGGCTGCGGCCGGATCGAGGCGACCATGCTCTTGATGGACTTGCCCTCGGGGAGCATCATCGTGCCCTCGCGGGCGGCCTTGAGGCTGTCGATCTGCGCCGCCACGGGCACCGCGGACATGAGCTTCACCCAGGCCGGCTCGGCCGGGTCCTCAGTGGCGTTGGTGCACTCGTCGTGGCTGCACTGCGGGGAGACCTTGAGCGCGTTCTGCGCGGTCGTGAAGTCCGCGCCGCTCTGGCCTTCGGAGAGCTTCCCGTAGTCGGTGCGCTCGAACTGGTCCTCTTCGGACATGGCGGCTACTCGCTCTCTGCCTCAGGGTGGGTGGCGGTCGGGGGGCGCGGCGCGTCAGAGGAGGTCGGCATAGCCGTCCATCTCGCCCGCGGAGGTCGAGTCCGCCTCCTCGGCCAGGTCGGCGGAGTCGTTGAGGGTCTTGATCATCCCGTGCAGGGCCTCGCGGAGGTCCTGCAGGTTGTCCCAAGTGGTCTGGTGGAACGTCTGGTAGTTCGTGCGCGCGGTCGCGGAGGCGTCGAGCTGCCCGAACGCGGGCAGGAGGCCGAGGCGCTGGCCGTGCTCCATCCGGGGAATGAGGGACTCGAGGTGGTCAAGCTGCTCGCGGACGAGGGTGCGGTACTCCTCGAGCGCTTCGGTGTCGATTACTCGTTCGGCCATGAGGTCGCCTATCCGTTGGTGAACGGCGCCCTGACCCGGTGCCGGGACAGCGGATCGGTGAGCGCTCTCTGGGGCGCACACCCGCAGAGAGGGTTCGACTCGACTGGCGCGCGCGAGGAGCGGAGATGGCATCAATGATAAGCACACCTTCCCGAATACCGATGTTCGGCACCGGTCGCACCGAATGTACGTGAACGGATGCATACCAACGGGTTTCAATGTCTTCAGCAGGGTTGAGCTGCGGCGACGCCGAACCGCCGCCCGCCGTGGAGCGGACGGCGGCCCTCGAGTCCACAGAGGTGTGGTCGGATTCGTTACACGAAGTTCACTATTGAACGAGTTCGGTTCACCACTGGTTCACTGCTTCACCGCGCCCGCGACGAGGCCGGACTGCCAGTACCGCTGCAGGAACAGGAAGGCGATCACCAGCGGGACGATCGAGAGCAGCGAACCGGTGACCACCAGCGGGATCAGGTCCCCGCTCGCCCCGCCCGCCGCCGCGGCCTGGCCCTGCCAGCGCGCCAGGCCCACCGTGATCGGGTACAGCTCAGGGTCGTTGAGCATGATCAGCGGCAGGAAGTAGTTGTTCCAGGTGTGCACCAGGGCGAACAGCAGGACCGTCGCGAAGCCCGGTGCGAGGAGGCGCAGCACCACTTGGAAGAAGATCCGCAGCTCGCTCGCGCCGTCGATGCGGGCGGCCTCCAGGAGGCTGTCGGGCACCGCGGCCTCCACGTAGACGCGCATGAGGAGGAGCCCGAACGGGTTCACCAGCGAGGGCAGGATGATCGCCCAGGGCGTGTCCGCCAGGCCGATCTCGCTGAAGACCAGGTAGGTCGGGATCGCGAGCGCGGTGGTGGGGACCATGACCGCGCCGAGCACGATCAGGAACATGGTGCGGTTGCCTTTGAACCGGTACTTGGAGAAGCCGTACCCGGCGAGGGCGGCGAGGAGCGCGCCCCCGCCCGCGGCGGTGACCGCGTACAGGAGCGTGTTCCAGAGCCAGCGGAGGAAGACGCCGTCGTCCTGGGTGAGCGTGAGCTCGATGTTCGCGAGGAGGTGGAAGTCGTCGGAGAACCAGAGCCCGAAAGTGGAGAACAGGTCCTCGCTGGTCTTGCTGGAGGCGACGACGAGCCAGAACAGCGGGAGCAGGAAGTAGGCCGCGGCGGCGAGCATCCCGATGGTGAGGACGGTGCTGCGCCGGGGCTTGCGGCGGCGCGGCTTGATCGCGGTGGTGGTCATCGCCGGCTCCTGCGGTTGGTGGCGAACATGAAGGCGTACGAGCCGACCAGGATGACCAGGCCGAGCACGAACGAGACGGCGGCGGCGTAGTTGTACTCCTGGCCCACGAACGCGAGGTTGTAGGCGTACAGGTTGGGCGTGTAGGCGGCGTCGATCACGGTGGGCGCCAAGGACTGCATGAGCTGCGGCTCGTTGAAGAGCTGGAAGGCGCCGATGATGGAGAAGATCATGCAGACGGCCAGCGCCCCCTTGAGCGCGGGGATCTTGATGCTCCAGGCGGTGCGCCACTGCCCGGCGCCGTCGACGGCGGCGGCCTCGTAGATCTCGGCGGGCACCGAGCGCAGGGCCGCGTAGAGGATGACCATGTTGTAGCCGGTGAACTCCCAGAACACGATGTTGGCGAGGGAGCCGAGCATGAGGTTCGGCCCGAGGAAGTCGGGGGCACTCAGGCCGATCTGCTCGGCGATCTGCGCGAAGGGCCCGAAGTCGGGCCCGTAGAGGAAGCCCCACATGAGGGTCGCGATGACGCCGGGAACGGCGTACGGGACGAAGATGCCGAGCCGGGTGGTGCGCTTGAGGCGGACGAGGCCGGTGTCGAGCGCGAGCGCGAAGGCGAGCGCGGCGACCAGCATGATCGGCACCTGGATGAGGAAGAACAGGCAGACGCGGCCGATGCCGGTCCACAGCTGCTCGTCGCCGAAGGCGCGGGTGTAGTTCTCCAGGCCCACGAAGACGTTGCCGCCCACGAGCTGCTCGCGGAAGAGGCTGAAGTAGGCGGCGTAGAGGAGGGGGACGAGGAACATCAGGAGGAACACGATCATGAACGGGGCCACGAACATGTACCCGGCGAGCGTGCGCCTTCGCGCGCCGGCTTGGCGGCGGGTGCGGGTCTGGGTCGTCGCGGTCATGGCTTCCTCACCGTGAATCCTTGGTACTTCGCGTACTCTTCGATGCGCTCCTGCCACGCCTGCATGGCGGCGACGGCGTCGGCCTTCTCGGCCACGGCCGTGCCGACGGTGGCGGTGAAGTCGGCGAAGACCTTGTCCTGGAACGGGGCCCACTGGAAGTCGGGCGCGACGGTGGTGCCGATCTCGGCGAAGAGGCCGTTCACCTCCTGGCCGCCGTAGAACTCGAGGGGCTGACTTGTGAAGGCGGGGTCCTCGAGGAGCGCCTTGGTCGGCGGGTAGAGGAACTGCTCGTTCGCCATGGTCTCGGTCGACGCCGGGTCGGTGTTGATGAACTGGGCGAAGACGGCGGCGGCGATCGGGTTGCGGGTGGTGGCGAGCACCGCGGAGGTCGAGCCGCCCCAGTTGGAGGAGACCTCTTGTCCCGCATCCCATTGCGGGAGCGGGGCGACGCGCCAGAGTCCGGCGGTGGAGGCCGCGGCGGACTGGAGGAAGGTCGGGGCCCAGGCGGGGGCGATCCAGGTGGCGTACTTGCCTTTGTTGAGGGCCTGGTACCACTGGTCGGTGAAGTCGGCGTCGACCGCGATGAGGTCCTGTTCGGACAGGTCGCCCCAGTACCGGGCGACCTTCTCGGCCTCGGGCGAGGTGAGGTCGACGTTGAGGTCCGGGCCTTCGGAGCCGCCGAACGGATCGGCGCCGGCCTGCCAGAGCATCGCGGCGAAGAACGCGCCCTGCGAGGGCGCGAAGTTCGTCAGGTGCACCTCGGGGTCGGCCTCGCGCAGCCGCTGGGCGGCGGCGGCGAAGTCGTCCCAGGTCGCGGGCACTTCGATGCCGTGCGCGCGGAAGATGTCGTCCCGGTAGAGCATGCCCATGGGGCCGGTGTCCTGCGGGATCGCCCAGACTTCGCCGTTCGCGCCGCTCACCTGCGACCACGCGAACTCGACGAACTGGTCGCCGATCGCGGCGGCGCCGTAGGGGCCGAGGTCGAGCAGGTCTTCGGTGATGACGAACGAAGGGATCATCTGGAACTCGAGCTGGGCCACGTCGGGGGCGCCGTTCCCGGCGCGCAGGGCGGTGCGCAGCTTCGCGTAGTGCGGGTTGCCCTGGCCGGCGTTGACGACGTCGACGGTGATCGCCGGGTAGGCGTCCTGGAAGATCGCCACTTCCTTCTCGATGCCGGGGACCCAGGTCCAGAAGTTCAGTTCCGTGGGCGTCTGCATCGCCTCGTCGATCTGGGCCTGCGTCACGTGCTTCGGCGGGTCGACGGTGTGCCTGCCGCAGGCGGCGAGCGCCAGCGGGCCCGCCAACGCGGCCGTGAGGCCGGTCCTGCGACTGAAGCGGGGATTCATCCGGATCGGTCCTTTCCTGTTGCGCGCCATTGCGAATCAGGATTCGTCCAATGGCTCTACGGCGGGGACAGGGGTGAGGAGGTGGAGCGGGGCGGTGCGGTCGAGGAGCGGACGACGAGTCGGCGGCGCGGTGCGGCCGCCTTCGCCTCGGGTTCGGGGGCGGCGCCGGGCAGGAGCCGCATGAGGACGTCGAGGGCGTGGGTCGCATCGCCTTCGAAGTCCTGCTGGACGGTGGTCAGCGGCGGTGAGAGGTAGGCGGCGGCGGGGATGTCGTCGAAGCCGACGAGCGAGACGTCCTCGGGGACGCGTCGCCCGGCCTCGTGGAGCGCCCGGGCGACGCCGATCGCGGTGTCGTCGTTGGCGCAGAACACGGCCGTGGCCTCGGGCGGGAGGTCGAGGCCGGCGGCGTGGCCGCCGGCGGGGGTCCAGTCGCCCTCCAGGTGCGGGGGCGGTTCGATGCCGCGGGCGCGGTGGGCCTCGGCCCAGCCTTCGAGGCGTTCGCGGGCCTCCCACCAGTCGAGCGGCCCGGCCACGTGCCAGACCCGCTCGTGGCCCAGGTCGAGCAGGTGCTCGACGGCTTCGCGGCAGGACGCGGCGGTGCGGCCGCGGGTGAGGGCGACCCGCTCGGCGGGGAGGTCGCCGGCCTGGCCGAGGCTCACGATCGGCACCCCGGCGTCGGGGCGCACGTGCTGGCCCTCGTCGATGGGCTCGGAGAGGATGACGCCGTCCACGCCTTGGGCGAGCAGCCAGTCGATCGAGTCCTGGATCGCCTCCGGTTGGCCCTCGGGCGTGTTGGCGACCATGAAGGAGAGCCCGGCGGCGCGGGTGGCGCGTTCCAGGGCCACGAGCATGGAGGCCGGGCCGTAGAGGGCGGAGCCGAGCGAGACGACGCCGATGCGCTTGAAGCGGCCGGTGATGAGGGCGCGGGCGGCGGTGTTGGGGCGGAAGCCGAGTTCGGCGGCGGCGGCGAGGACCTTCTCCCGCAATGCCTCGCTCACGTAGCGCTCGTTGTTGACGACGCGGGAGACGGTCTTCTGCGAGACCCCGGCCAGGCGCGCCACATCGGTCATGCCGGGCGGGCGGCGCCGGGCATCGTCGGAGGTCGCATGGGCGGTCATAGGGCTCCAGAATTGAGACTGACTACGTTGTCAGACGTAACCTACGCCTCGCTCCGGAGCCCTGTCAAGCAACGGCCCGATGAGTCGGTCAGATAGTACCGACCAGTGCCGCCAGCGCGCCGTCGCGTGCGAAGACCGGGATCACCTCGATCGGCGCCGCGGCGTCGATCCACCGCCCGCCCGCGTGCACCGCTCCAGAGTGGAGGTCGGTCCAGGACGCGCCCTCGGGCAGGTAGACGCGGCGGCTCGTCGCACCGGCCTCGATCACGGGGGCCACGAGCACGTCGGGGCCGAACATGTACTGGTCGCCCAGGTCCCAGCAGACCGGGTCCTGCGGGAACTCGTGGAACATTCCGCGCATGACCGGCTGCCCGTCGGTGTGGGCCTCGTCCATGAGGCGGCGGGTGTAGGGGCGCAGGGCCTCGCGGAGGCGCACGTAGCGGACCAGGATCTCGTAGACGTCCTCGCCGAAGCTCCACAGCTCGTTGGGAGCGCCGGAGTTGTTGCGCGGCGAGCCGTCGGCGGCCAGGACCCGCTCGCTCGGCTGGCGGTCGCCGTGCATGCGCATGACCGGGCAGAACGCCCCGAACTGGAACCAGCGGACCAGGAGCTCCCGGAAGCCCGGGTCCTCGATGTTCCCGCCGCCGAAACCGCCGATGTCGGTGGTGAACCACGGGATCCCGGCGACCCCCATGTGGACGCCGGCGGTGATCTGGCGGCGGAAGTCGGCCCAGTCGGAGTGGATGTCGCCCGACCACACGAGGGCGCCGTAGCGCTGGCTGCCGGCCCAGGCGCAGCGCACCAGGTTCACGATCTCCTCTTGCCCTGCGGCCCTTTGGCCCTCGAAGCACATGCGGGAGAACGCCTGCGGGTAGACGTTGCCGACCTCGACGTTCGGGCCCGCGTGGTAGCGGTAGTTGTCGAAGTCGTAGACCCCGTACTCCGGTTCGGCCTCGTCGAGCCAGAACAGCTTGATGCCCAGGTCGTGGTAGTTGCGCTTGAGGATCTCCCAGGCCTGCTCGCGGGCACGGGGGTTCGTCGCGTCCAGGAACATGCTCGGCCCCTGGAAGCTCATCTGGACGCCGTGGCCGCGCTCGGTGCGGACGAGGAGGTTCTCCTTCCTGAACGCGGCGAAGTTCTCGGACTCGGTCGAGACCTGCGGCCAGACCGAGACCATGAGTTCGACGCCCATGTCCTGGAGCTCCTTGACCATCGCGGCGGGGTCGGGCCAGAACTCCTCCTCGAAGCGGAAGTCGCCCATCTTGGGCCAGTGGAAGAAGTCCGCGACGATCACGTCGAGCGGCAGGCCGCGGCGCCGGTGCTCGCGGGCGACGTCGAGGAGCTGCTCCTGGTTCCAGTACCGCAGCTTGCACTGCCAGTAGCCGAGCCCGTACTCGGGCATGGCGGGGGCGTGGCCGGTCGCGTTCGCGTAGGCGGCGCTGATCTGCGCGGGTGTCGAGCCGGCGGTGATCCAGTAGTCGAGCTGCCTGGTGGACTCGGCGATCCACTCGGTGCGGTTGGCGGCGAAGGTGGCCGTGCCGATCGCGGGGTTGTGCCAGAAGAACCCGTACCCGGCGCTGGACTGGACGAAGGGGACGCTCGCCTGCGAGTTGCGGTGCGCCAGCTCGAAGGTGGAGCCCTTGACGTCGAGGATGTCCTGCTGGTACTGGCCCATGCCGTACAGCCGCTCCCCCGCCGGGGGCTCGAATGCGGCGCGGAGCCGGTGGGAGCCGCCGGCCAGCGGCCGGAACTCGCGGGCGGTGAGCTTGAGCGCCCCGCCGTCCGGGATCTCGCGCAGCAGGGTGCGGCCCGAGGCGTCGCGGAATTCGAGGGTGCAGCGGTGGACGGCGTACTCGGTCTGCCAGTCCCAGCCGGCCCATGCGCGCATCACGACGGTGATCGCGCCGTTGACGATCGTCGCGGTGTCGCCGTCCACAGTGATCTCGACGTCGACCGGTTCGGGTTCGAGCAGCGCGAAGTCGGTGTCGGCCACGTCCCCCGAGGGGCTGCTGCGCACCCGCAGCGAGTCGCGGCCCCAGGCCTGCACGAGGAGGGTCTCGCCGTCGCCGCGCCAGACGACGGCGTCCGGGGAGGTCTCGAAAGTGTTCATCAGGCGCTCAACTTCCTCGTTGTCGGGCTCGCGCGGGGTTCGGCGCGCCGGACCGGGACCCGAGCCAGCGAACCGGTTCGCTGATGATCATGCCAAGTCGCGGGGCGCGCGTCAAGGCGTCGGGCTCCGCCGCCCGCCGTTTCGCGCAGCGGATGTCGGGGGTGGCCCATAGCATGGCGAAACCGGCCGCGGGTCGACTCCCGCGCCCCGGACATGACCGGCAATGAGGAGGCATGCAGTGTCCGACAAGGTCGAGGGCATCGGTGGAGTGGTCTTCCGGGCGAAGGACCCGCTCGCTCTGGCCCGCTGGTACGAGACGCATCTGGGCGTGGCCAACGGACTGGAGGGCACCGAGGTGTGGCGGCAGCAGGCCGGGCCGACGATCTTCGCCCCGATGACCGAGTTCCACAGGCTCGGCCCGCGCCAGGGCGTGATGCTGAACTTCCGCGTCGGGGACCTCGACCGGTTCCTGGACCGGCTCCGCGCCGAGGGCATCGCGATCGACGACGGCGTCGAGACCGAGGCCGGCGCCGGGCGGTTCGCGTGGATCACCGACCCCGAAGGCAACACGGTCGAGCTGTGGGAGCCCGAAGCCGGCTTGTAAGTGCGAGTGCCCCGCGACGCAGGCGGCGTCCCGTCAGGGCCTGGCCTGCACGCTCGACCTCTGGTCGAGCCGCGGCTCGATGAGCCGCTTTCGCGCCGGAGCCTGCGGGTGGGCGACGCGGTCGCACAGCATCTCCACCGCGGCCTCGGCCACGGCTTCGGGCCGGGATTCGACGGCCGAGAACGACAGGACGTAGAGGCGCGCCAGCTCGGCCGAGTGCAGCGAGACCACGTTCAGGTCCGCGGGGACCTCCAGGCGCAGGTCGCCGAGCACGAACGGCAGCATGGCGACCGCCGCGTCGTTGTGGATGAGCAGGGTCCGCGGCAGCGCCGGGTCCTGCAGCGCGGTGCGCAGCGTCGCGCGCACCTGCTCGGGACCCACGGGCACCGGCACGGGCACGAGCCGCAGCCCCCGGTCGGCCGCGCGGCGCAGCGCCGCCCGCTCGAAGCGGGTCGCGTACGTGGAGCCTGACTCGTACAGCTCCTCGGGCCAGCGCACGAACATGGCGTCCCGGTGGCCGGCGTCGGCCAGGTGGTCCACGAGCAGGTTGGCGGCGGCGGCGAAGTCGAGGTCCACGGCGTCGATGCCGCGCGGGTCCTCGGGGTTGCCGACGAGCACCGCCGGGTAGCCGGAGCGGCTGATCGGCTCCAGGCGCGGGTCGCCGTCGAGCACGTTGAGGAGGATCAGGCCGTCCACCTGGCGGGCCGCGATGACCCGCCGAACGGCTTCGGCCCCATCGGGTTCGGTGAGGAGCATGACGGCGTAGCCGCGCGCTCGCGCGGCGTCCGAGAAGGCCACCAGGTAGGTCGCCAGCGCGGGGCTGAACTCGGCTTCGTGGAAGCGGACGACGACGCCGAAGGTCATGGTGCGGGAGGTCGCGAGGGCGCGGGCGCCGGAGTTGACCGAGTACTCGAGCTTGGCGATGGCCGCTTCGATGCGGGCGCGGGTCTCGGGGGTCACGAACTTGCGTCCTGTCAGGACGGACGAGACGGTGCTGCGCGAGACGCCGGCCTCGCGCGCGACGTCGCCGATCGTCGCCACACCGGCTCCTCTCACTGCGTTCCTTCTCTGGTGCTGTCTGGGCGAGTGTATCGGCTCGCCCGGTCGGGTCGGGGGTGTCGGCGGCGGCCGGGGAGGCCCGGCCGCCGCCGCTCCTCAGTCGAACAGCGGGGTGAGGGTGATCCCGGCGGGGGTCGGCGCGGAATGCGAGCCCCCCCGGTCGCCGGGCCAGGTGTCGGAGCTGTAGCTGACCCCGTCGAACTGCGGTTTCTCCTCGCCGCTCACGCCGATCTCGTTCACCCCCTCCTCGAGTTCGACGACTACGGTGAGCTCCCAGAAGTTGTTCTCGTGGAACGAGTGCGGGAAGATCACGCGGATCGGCTCGGCGCCGTTGACGGAGACGAGCGCGTAGCGGGCCACCGGGTCGGGGTTGTAGTGCGTCGCCGGCGACTGCTCCTCGTTGGAGTAGCGGAAGGTCAGCGCGTAGGTCCCGGCCTCGGGGGCTTCGACGGCGTCGAAGGTGAGCGTGTTGCCGTTGCCGGGTTCGCCGCCGATGCCGGTGACGGCCTGGCCGCCGGAGGCGAGGGACAGGTCCGTGGCGGTGGCGGTGCCGGCGATCGTGCCGTCCTCGGCCTCGTAGGCGACCGGTTCGAGGGCGCCGGAGGGGGCGACGGTGAGCCGGTCGACCTGGAGGTGCTTGGCGCCCTTGACGACGATCTTGTTGACGCCGCCCAGGAGGAAGGCGTTCACGGTGCCGTCCTTGGCGGTGGTGACGCTCTCGCCGTTGACCTCCAGTTGGACCTTGCCCTTGCGGGCGGTGTCGAGGTCCAGGAGGGCCGCGGCGTCGGCGGGCGAGTAGACCCAGAAGGTCGCGGTGGCGCCCTTCGGGACCGAGGCGCCACTGGTGACGCTGTAGACCGGGGCCGCGCCTTGGAGTTCGGCGTACTCGGCCTCGTAGACGTCGGCGGTGTGCTCCGGGTTCGGCAGCGAGAGGTCGATCTTGTCGATGAGCACATCGCCGCTGATCGCGCCGCTGCCGTCGAGGCTCCTGGTGGCCAGGGTGATCTCGTGCTCCCCGGCGGTGAGCTCCACTGTGGTGTCGGTGTGGTCCCAGACGGTCCACTTGTAGCCCAGGGGCAGGAAGACCTCCTGCTCGGCGCCGCCGTCGACGCTGAGGAACATGTTGGTGGGGCCTTGGGCCTGCACCTCGGGGTCGGTGTTGAGCGAGCCCGCGAAGACGGAGAGGTCGTACTCGCCGGTTTCGGGGACGTCCACGGTGAACTTGAGTCCGTTGTCGGTGCCGGTGCGCATCCCGCCGACGTTGTAGCCGCCGGAGGTGTAGAACTTCGCGACGTTCGAGGGCGAGCCCTCCGGGCCGTTGACGTTCAGGCCGGCGCCCTGGAACTCGGCGTCCTCGGCCTCGTAGGAGGCCTCCCAGGCGGTGCGCGGTTCGGCGGCGCTGCCCGAGTTCGCGCCCGGGGTCACGATGACCTCGTAGGAGGATTCGGCGTCGAGTTCGGGCAGGTCGCCCGCGCCGAAGTGCACGGCCGCGTCGGCGGCGGGCGCGTCGAGTTCGGCGATCAACTCCGGTTGGGCGCTGTCGCCGAGCTGGCCGCTCCAGCCGATCTCGCGCACGGCCACATGGACCGTGTCTCCGAAGACGTCGGTGGGGACGTTGCCGAGCCGCAGCGTGTAGTCGCCGCCGGCGCCGCCGAGGAGCACGCGGCTCTGCTTCAGGCCCTCGTCGAGGGTCGCCACGCCCTGGAGGGTGTAGCTCTGACCCGGGTGCGGGGGCGTGACCGCCACGGTCTGGCCGCTCATCTGGCTGTAGGCGTGGAGGAGCCACCACTGGCCGTTGGCGCGGTTGGCCTGCACGGCGGAGTCGGAGAGGTTGCCGTCGATGTTCCAGTACGCGATGTCCCCGTACACCTTCGTGTCCTCGAGCGCGGAGATCCACTGGATCATCTGGCCGGGAACGGAGGTGTGGTAGTTGAAGGCGTACTCGGTGATGTTGATCGGCAGCTGCGTGCCCTCGTGCTCGGTGCCGGCGAAGAGCTCGGCCTCCCAGGCGCGGTACCGGTCCACATTGGTCCGGATTCGCGCGGGGTCGGAGAGCTCGTGCCACACCACGGCGTCGGGGACGGTCCCGGCCTCGACGGTGTGCGCCATGAAGCCCTCGACCTGGTTGTACAGGGTGCTGGTGTTGGGTCCGCCGATGCGGGCGTCCGGCAGCACCTCGTGGATCACGGCGTAGGCGCGGTCCCAGGCCGCGAAGAAGTCGTCCGGGTCGTCGAGCCAGCTCACCCGGTTGTAGCTCCACTCCCCCGTGCCGAACATGTTGCCCTCGGGCTCGTTGTACGGCATGAACACCACATTGGACTGCTGCTCGGCGGGGAGGGTCGCGACCTGCTCGGCCTGCGCCTTCAGCTTCGCCATGTAGAGGTCGAGCTTCTCCTCCGGGGTGTCGCCCGGCCACTGGTACGGGAAGCCGCGGTGGATGTCCGTCGCGTAGATGTAGACGTCGCCGTTGGAGGCCTCGACCAGCGGGCCGAGCACTTCGAGCGCGTCCGCGCCCGGGTGCTGCGGGCCGTCCTGGGCCTTGGTGGCCACCGTCGCGAGGTCGATGCCGTCGATGAGGTTCGCGGACGGCAGCCCCTCGTCGTAGAGGCCGTAGAGCGTGCCGGAGGCGCCGCCGAGGAAGTCGCCGGTGGGGCTGGCGAGGTCCACGTGGATGGCGTTCTCAATCACCTCCACAGTGGCCGAGACGGCGAGGTCGTGGCCGACGACCTCGCCGGACACGGTGAACGTGCCGGGCCTGCCGTACCGCTCGGCCGGGATGTCGTCCCAGGCGATGCCCACGTTGCGGCCGATGCCGTCGCTGAAGGCGGCAGGGGCCGCGGCGGGCAGTGCGGGCGCCTCGCCCACGACGGTGCGGGTCTCGAACGAGTCCTGCTGCAGCCCTTGGATGACGGGCAGCTCGCCGCCGTACAACCCGGCGACCTGCGCCGGGTCGAGGGCGAGGTCGTAGACCTGGAACTCGTCGATCGCGCCGTCGAAGAACGGGTGCCCGGACCAGAACGCCTTGCCGAGGAACCCGGAGGTCGCGCCGTTCGGGTTGTGCATGACCGCGTCGAGGTCGAGCTGCGCCTTCGTACGGCCGACTTCGACGCCGTTGAGGTAGTAGGCGATCGCTTCGCCGTCGATGGCGGTGACCGCCTGGACCCACTCCCCCGCCGGGAGCTTGCCGGTGCCGTCCACGCCGACCTCGGCGCCGCCGTTCACGGGCTTGATCGAGGAGCGGTTCGTGCCGGGGCCCTGGAAGGAGGGGGTCAGGAAGGTGGCGCTGTCCTTGTCCTTGCCGAGGTTGTAGGCCCACTGGAAGTCGGCGCCGCCGTCCCAGCGCAGCCAGGTGGCGATCGTCATCGCACTGCGGCCCTGGAAGAGTCCGTGCGGGACCTCCACATAGGGCGCGGTGGTCGAGCCCGAGGCGCCGCCGGTGAGGTCGAGTGCGGCGGAGCCGTCGGCGCGGCCGGGCACCGAGGGCGCCTGCGCGGCGTTGACGACGGTGCCGTCGAGGCCCGAGGGCGACAGGTCGTCCACGATGCCGTTCGCGACCTGCCCCTCCTCGAACGAGTAGGAGAGGATCAGGTGCTCGTCTAGGGGGTCCGCCGCGGCGGGCACCGCCGCCAGCGGCACGATCGCGAACGCGGCGAGCACGCTCGCCGCTCGCACTGGTGCTCGGGACTTCATGTCGACTCACTCTCGTCGTTGAGAAACCCGCCGGAGGGATCGCAAGCCAGCGAACCGGTTCGCTCAACACCGTACCGAGCCTGAACGCCCGTGGCAAGACTCCGGAGAACCGGTTCGCTAAAAAATTCAAGGCGATCGATGCGACTCCGGGACCGGCCCATTCGGCCCCGAGCGTCGGTGCCGCGCGGCGCGCCCCTGCGCGCTCCGCAACGGCGACAGGCCGGCCGGGACGCGCGAAGTGCCGCGCGTCCCGGCCGGCCGCATGCGGGACCGGTTCCCCGTCAGGTGAGCCGGAACGTCGCCTCCGAGCGCTCCTGCGCGGTCGCGGCCGCCAGGATGTTCGCCAGACCGCCCGAGGCGCGGATGAACCGGCCCGGGAAGTTGTACGACTCGAAGGACTCCGCGGCGGCGTCGGCCAGGCCGTCGCGCTGGAAGAAGCTCGCGTCGGCCTTGAACCCCGCGGAGCCGTCGTCGGCCTCGACCCACAGCTCGTAGTTCCGGTGCCGCAGATACCGGCCCGGGAAGTTCGCCGACTCCAGCGACACGGTCCCCGAACCGGTGCGGCCCGGCACGATCCGGAACTGCGAGTCGGCGAGCATCGCCACCGACGTGCCCGCCCGGACCCGGTAGTCGTAGTGGTTCAGGTAGGCATTGGCCTGCCCGTAGAGCGCGAAGCGGTACGGCGTCGCGCCCGCGGCGACCGGGATGCCGAAGTCCGGCGTGCCGTCCGCGCGCCAGTAGACCTTCTGGATCCTGGTGTGCCGGTTGGGATCGTAGAGCGGATCGCCGCTGATGGCCTTGTAGGGCCGGGCGTGGTAGACGATGATGTCGCTCTGGCCGTCCTCGGAGACGGTGAACGTGTTGTGCCCGGGGCCGTACTGGCTCGTCGCGTCGCTGCTGCGCAGCACCGGCTGGGCGTTCTTGGTCCACGAGGAGGCGCTGAGCAGGTTCGCGCCCGAAGCGGCGGTCAGGAGCCCGACCGCGTAGTTCGCGTCGGTCGCGCTGGCGGAGAACGTCATGAAGATCCGGCCGTTGCGGGCGATGACGGCCGGGCCCTCGTTCACCTTGTGCCCGATGGTCTCCCATGCGAGCGTCGGCTTGCTGATGCGCACCGGCGTGCCGGTGATGGTCCACGGGTTCGTCATCGCGGCCAGGTAGAGGCTGGTGCCCGAGCCGAGTTCGGGGTCGCTCTGGGCCCAGCAGAGGTAGCGGGTCGAGCCCTGGGTGAACGTGGTCGCGTCGAGCGAGAACGAGTCGCGCGGCGTCACGATGCGGCCCTTCTCGGTCCACGTGCCGCTCATCGGGTTCGCGCTCGCGTTCTCCAGCACGTACATGCGGATGGCCCACACGTCGTCGGTGCGCCCGGCGGCGAAGTAGACGTACCACTTGCCGTTGACGAAGTGGATCTCCGGCGCCCAGATGTGGGCGCCCATCTCGCCGCTGGCGTGCTTGGACCAGATGGTGGCCTCAGTGGCGGTCGCGAGGCCCTGGAGCGTGGTCGCGCGGCGCATGACGATGCGGTCGTACGCCGGGACGCTGGCGGTGAAGTAGTAGTACCCGTCGGTGTGGCGCCAGATGTGCGGATCGGCGCGCTGCTGGATGAGCGGGTTGACGTACCGGACGCCGGGGGTGTCGGCGGCCTGGGCCGCGGCGGCGGTGAACCCGACGCCGGCACCGGACGCGGCGGCGACGCCGGCGGCCTGGAAGAGCCGGCGGCGGCTGATCGGCGGGAACTGCATGGCGAACTCCTCGGGGGGCAGGAGACCACATGTTGTGATCGATAACAATACTGCTGCCAGCGTAGGCACGAGCCCCTCGAAAGTCAACGATATCGATCGATTAATATCGACAATTGCGAATGTCCGGTGCCCCCGGGGGAGGCACCGGACACGGCTACCAGCGGTGGTGGACCTGCGCGCGGATCTTCGCGTCGTAGAGGTCGCGCACGGCGGCGAGGGTCGACTCCGGCAGCGGCGCGAGATCGGCCGCGGCGGCGTTCGCCCTGGCCTGCTCGGGGTTCCGCGCCCCCGGGATCACGGTCGAGACGCCCGGCTGCTGGATGAGCCAGCGCAGCGCCGCCTGCGCCGCGGTGGCGCCTTCCGGTGCGAGGTCGGCGAACTCGGCGGCGGCTTCCACACCCGTCGCGTAGTCGACCCCGGAGAACGTCTCGCCCTGGTCGAAGGCCTCGCCGTGCCGGTTGTAGGTGCGGTGGTCGTTCTCGGCGAACACGGTGTCCCGCGTGTACTTGCCCGAGAGGAGCCCCGACGCGAGCGGCACGCGCGCGATGATGCCGACCCCGGCCGCCGCGGCGGCGGGCAGGACCGCTTCGAGGGGCTTGAGCCGGAACGGGTTCAGGATGATCTGCACGCTCGCGGTGCCCGGCCGGGCGATCGCGGTCAGGGCCTCGTCGCAGGTCTCGACGCTCACGCCGTAGGCGGCGATCCGGCCCTCCTCGACGAGGGTGTCGAGCGCGTCGAAGACCGCGTCCGAGGCGTACACGGCGGTCGGCGGGCAGTGGAGCTGGACCAGGTCGAGCCGGTCGACGCCGAGGTTGGCGCGGGACCGGTCGGTCCAGGCGCGGAAGTTGTCGAGGGTGTAGAGCGCGGGGTCGAGGTCCACGCGGCGGCCCATCTTGGTGGCCACCAGGACCTGCGCGTCGGGCCGCTCCTTGAGGAAGCGCCCGATGAGCTGCTCCGAGCGTCCGTCGCCGTACACGTCGGCGGTGTCGAAGAAGGTCACGCCCGCTTCGACGGCCGCGTCGAGGACGGCGAGCGCGTCCTCCTCCCGCACCTCGCCCCAGTCGGCCCCCAGCTGCCAGGTGCCGAGCCCGACCACCGACACCCGCTGGCCGCTCCTGCCGAAAGCTCGCTGCTCCATCGGTCCCCCACATTCGTCGACGCGTATCTCGCGGGGCAAGTCTAGGGAGGCGGCCCGGGTCGCGCCAGGTGGCCTCGGGTCGGTTCCGGAGCGGCATCACCCGGGGAGTGCCGAACCGTGCGCCCGGGGCCGCTGCGCAGCGCGAATGCGCCGCTCAGAGCGCCGGTATAGTTCCCCGGGTGCGCTACTACGTTCAGTTTCCCGCCGGGACCGGAGCATTGGTCGCCGAGTCGATCGGTTCGTACGTCGACCGTCCGGAGGTCGTGTACGCCGACGACAGTTCACTGATCTTCGAGTCGGACACGCCGTACTCGCAGGTGGTGCAGATGCCGTTCGTGAAGAACTCGTTCACGGTGATCGCCGATGTCGTGCGGCGCGATATCGACGCCGGCGTGCTGGAACTGGCGGACAGCCTTCGCTACGACGGGCTCGAGAGCCGCGCGGACACGTTCCGCGTGATGTTCCATGTGGACGGTGCGCTGATCCCGGTGAGCCCGCGGGCCAAGCGCGCGCTCGAGACCGAGATCAGCGAGGCCTCGGGCCAGCGCATGGTCGGGCGGGGCTCGGGCGAGGAGTACTGGGTGGTCGGGAGGACCGACTTCGAGTACCTGATGCTGTGCCGCCGCCATATCCGGAGCAAGCGCGCGGAGAAGGCGGCGGGTGCGATCTCGCACGAATTGTCGTCACTGCTCATCGCGGCTTCGAGGCCGCGCCCCGATGACGTGTTCCTCGATCCGTTCGCCGGTTCGGGCTCGTTCACGAATGCGCGGATGTCGTTCCCGGCGAAGCGGATCGTGTACTCGGATGCGGATCTGGCGCGGCTGCGCGAGGATTTCCCGGCCGCGATCCGCGATTCCCGCGACGTCGAGTTCCTCGCCGATGACGCGTTGGCGCTCGCGTCCTTCAAGGACCATGAAGTGGACGTGATCGTCACCGATCCGCCGTGGGGCGAGCACGAGGAGCTGCCGCTGGCGCTGCCCGAGTTCCTCGGCGCGATGGCGCGGTCGTTCGACCGGGTGCTCGACCCCGGCGGCGGGCGGTTCGTGATCCTGGTCGCGCGGATGGCGGCCGAGGAGGCCGAGAAGGCCTTGGCCGCCAACCGCCTCGTCGTCGGTTCGGTGCACGAGATCCTGGTGAACGGGCACCCCGCCACAGTGCTGGTGGGCGGCCGCGCCGCAGCGTAGGCCCGCCGGCTAGTCGGCCTCAGCCGACCCGTATCGGGCGAGGAAGAGGTCCACGGCGTCGTCGACCGGGGCCTCGGGCGCGTCGGCCGTGTCGCTGCCGGTGAGGAGGCGCCGGTTGAGGGGCGATCCGATCACGAGCCAGGTCAGCTGGTCGGCCGCGGCAAGCGGGTCGCGCAGGCGCAGGAGGCCGCGGTCCTCAAGCGCCGCAAGCGCTTCGGCGAGTGCGCTGATGTTGCGCTCCCAGCTGTGCTCGAGGTAGTCCGCGGCGACTTCGGGGAGCCGCCGGGCCTCGCTGGTGACCAGGCGCCGCATGTTGAGGACGGCGGGGCTGAGGATGCCCGCGCGCATGAGGTTCGCCAGTTCGACGAGTCCTTCGCGCACGTCGCCGCATCGGGCGAGCCGCTCCAGGTGGGGGCGCATGGCGTCGCGTCCGGCGCCGGCCCAGGCGTGCACCACGGCGGCGAAGAGCGCGTCCTTGTTCTGGTGCTCGCGGTAGAGCGAGGCCTTCGAGATCTGGGCGCGGGCGGCGACTTCGTCCATGGTCGTGCCGCCGTAGCCGCGTTCGAGGAACACTTCGCGGGCGGTGGCGACGAGGTCGGCGCCGGTTCGGCCTGGGGGGCGGCCGCGGCGGCGGGTGGGTGCTGGCATGCCTGGATTTTAGTACTTGACCGGACTGAAAACCAGGGCTAGCATTGTTCAGTACCACCGAGTACTTAAAGGGGAATGCCATGGCTCTCGCCGTCGTCATCGCCACCGTCGCCTCATTCGTGTTCAGCGCGGTGCTGTACGGCGCGCCGCCGGTCGCCGCGTACGTCGGGCGGCACAGCCGTCCGCGGCCGGGCGTGCCGGTCGCCGTCCAGATGGGCGCCGTCCTCCTGCGCAGCCTCGTCGCCGCGTGCCTCATCGCGGGCCTCATGCTCGCGGCCGGATGGGGCGGCTTCGGCGCCGGCGCCCTGCTCGGGCTGGCACTGGGCGCACTGCCCGCGGCCATCCTCGCGGGCGCCGTCGTCCACGAGGGCGTCCCGGTCCGGCTCGCCGCGATCCACGCCCTCGACTGGGTCGTGAAACTGACGCTGATCGGCGCGATCGTCGGTCTCGCCGCATGAAAAGGAGCAGCACCATGGATGAAGCACCGCTCGACGGCACCGCCCTCGACATCGAATTCAGCGCCATACTCGGCAAAGTCCGGCCCGGCGACACCTGGACCTGCGTCCGACTCCCCGGATCGGCCGCGGTCTTCGGCACGAGAGGCCTCGTCAAAGTGGCCGGCACCGTCGACGGCGTGCCGTTCCGGGGCGCGTTCATGGCCCTGGGCGACGGCACCCACAAACTCCCCGTCGCCGCCGCGATCCGCAAGCGGATCGGCAAGGGCGACGGCGACACCGTCCAGGTGCACCTCACCCGGCGGCGCAACTGAACGGGGCCCTGCACCCGGACGACTGTCCGGATGCAGGGCCCCGAAGGCGTTGCGGGTCAGGCGCTGGCGGCGTCCTGGACCTCGCCGATGAGCTCCTCGACGATGTCCTCCAGGAACAGCACGCCCGTGGCCGCGCCGTCCGCGCCGGTCACGCGGGCGACGTGGGCGCCCTCGGCGCGGATCTGCGCCAGGCCGTCCTCGAGTTCGGCGGCGCCGGCCACCACGGGCAGCTCGCGCAGCCGCTCAGCGGGGATCGGCGCGTCGAGCTCGTCCGGGCCGGTCAGGTCGAGCACGTCCTTGAGGTGCAGGTACCGGCGCGGCGTCCCTTCGGGATCCTCGATGACATAGCGGGAGAACCCGTTCGCGGAGACCACCCGCTGCACGTCGCGCGGGGTCGGCCGGGCCGGCAGCAGCACGATCTCGGCCAAGGGGACCTCGACGTCGGCCACGGTCTTCTCGGTGAACTCGAACGCGGCGGTCAGCGTTCCCGAGTCGTCCACCAGGGTGCCCTCGCGCTGCGATTCCTCCACAATGGTGGCGACCTCGTCGATCGTGTAGGCGCTCTGGGCCTCGTCCTTCGGCTCGACCCGGAACAACCGCAGCGCGCCGTTCGCGATCGCGTTGAGCGACCAGATGATCGGGCGCACGACCCGGGAGACGAACACCAGCGGCGGGGCCAGGATCAGCGCCGCCCGGTCGGGGACCGAGAACGCGAGGTTCTTCGGGATCATCTCGCCGAAGACCACGTGCAGGAACGTCACCAGCAGCAGCGCCACCGCGAACGCGATTCCGGTGACGGCGGCCGGGGTCAGCCCGGTCCAGCCCAGCGGGTACTCGAGCAGGTGGTGGATGGCCGGTTCGGAGACGTTGAGGATCACCAGGGAGCAGACGGTGATGCCCAGCTGGCTCGTGGCCAGCATGAGCGTCGCGTGCTCCATGGCCCACAGGGTCGTCTTCGCGGCCCTGCTCCCTTCCGCGGCGCGCGGCTCGATCTGCGAGCGGCGCGCGGAGATGACGGCGAACTCCGCGCCGACGAAGAACGCGTTGGCCGCCAAGAGGACGACCAGCCAGATCAGTCCGGGAACGTACTCGCTCATCGGCCGGCCTCCTGCTCGAACGTCTCCATGATGCGCTCACGCGTCCCGCCGAAGGCCGGGTCGGTGGCCTTGTCGTCGGGAAGGTAGCGAAGGCGCTCGATCCGCGAACCGGTCAGCCGGTCCACTCTGAGCCGGCCGCGGTCGATGCGGACCTCCTCGCCCGGCGCGGGGATGCGCTCGAGCGCTTCCAGCACGTAGCCGGCGACGGTCTCGTAGTCCTCGCCTTCGGGGATGCGCACGCCCGCGCGCTCCCACAGCTCGTCGGGGCGCAGCGAGCCCGCGATCAGGATCGAGTCGGCCTGCTTGAGGACCTGGCGCTGGATCTTGTCGTGCTCGTCCTGCACCTCGCCCAGCAGCTCCTCCACGAGGTCCTCGAGGGTGACGATGCCGGCGGTGCCGCCGTGCTCGTCGATGACGACCGCGATCTGGAAGCCCCGGCCGCGCAGTGTGCCGAGCAGCGACCCGACACCGGCGGCCTCGGGGACCTTCAGCGGCTCGGACATCAACTCGCTCACCGGAACCGATCCGCGGCGGTCGAACTCGACGCCGATGGCGGACTTCACGTGGACCACGCCGACGACGTCGTCCACGTCCTCGCCGAGGACCGGGAAGCGCGAGTGGCCCGTCCGGGCCGCCTCGGCGATCACGTCGGCGGCGGTCGCCGTCCGCTCCAAAGTGGTCGTCCGCACGCGCGGGGTCATGACCTCTTCGGCGGTGTGCGTCGAGAACGTCAGCGTCCGCTGTAGGATCGCCGCGTCGTCGCGGTCCAGAGACCCTTCGGTGGCCGAGCGCCGGATCAGGAAGCTGAGCTCCTCGGCGCTGCGCGCCCCGGACAGCTCCTCCTTCGGCTCGATGCCCATCGCGCGGATCGTGCGGTTCGCGGTGCCGTTGAACAGGACCACGAGCGGCTTGAACACCACCGTGAACCCGATCTGGAACGGGACCACGAGCTTCGCGGTCTGCAGCGGCACCGCCAGCGCGAAGTTCTTGGGGACCAGCTCGCCGAGGATCATCGAGAACAGCGTGGCCACGGTGATGGAGACGATCGCGCCGACGGCGGGCACCGCGGTCTCGGAGAGGCCCAGGCCGGTGAGCGGCTCGTGCAGCAGCGAACTGATCGCCGGTTCGAACGTGTAGCCGGCGAGGAGGGTGGTGAGGGTGATGCCCAGTTGGGCCGAGGAGAGGTGGGTGGAGGTGACTTTGAGGGCCTTGATCGTGGGCTGCAGGCCCTTCTCGCCCTGCTCGCGGCGGCGCTCCAGTTCCGGCCGGTCGAGGTTGACCAGGGCGAACTCGGAGGCGACGAACAGGCCGGTGCCGACGGTCAGGATGACACCCGCGAGGATGCCCCAGACTTCCGTGTTCAACGCTCACCTCGCTGCGGCGTAGCGGAGATCGGCGCCTGCCGCTCCGAGGTGAGCCAGGGTTTATGACTGGGTGAATCGTCCATGCCGACGAGGATAGCGGGGCCGGGACCCCGCTGCTCCGCGAAGGTGTCCGGATCACAGCGGGTCGCCTGCGCGCTATGATTGGTCAATCGTCCAATACGATCGACCAAGAGGTGTGCATGGCCGTCCAGACCAACGCCGAACGGGGCCGCGACGTCCGCGCGCGGCTGCTCGCCGCCGCACAGGAGCTCATCGCCGAACTCGGCTGGAACGGCGTCAGCACCCGCGTCCTCGCCGAGCGGGCCGGGGTCCACTCCGGCCTGGTGCACTACCACTTCGCGTCGCTCCAGGCGCTCCTGCGGCAGGCGGCCGTCGAAGCGATGCGCCCCTTGGTCGACGGCACCGCCGCCCTCCTCGCGCAGAGCCCGAGCCCCGCCGACGCCGTCGAATCGCTCCTGGCCGAGATCGACCGGTACACCGGCACCGACCCGGCGTCCCTGGTGTTCATCGAGGCCTACCTCGCCGCCACCCGCGACCCGGACCTGCGCGACCAGATGAGCGGCCTCGTGACCGGCCTCCGCGCCACCCTGGCCGAGGCCCTGACCCGCGCGGGCCACCAGGCGCCCGAAGCGGCCGCGATCACCGTCATGGCCGTCGTCGACGGCTTCCTACTCCACAAAGGACTCGACCCGCAGCTGTCCGCCATGCGGCTCGCACCGATGCTGCGCCGACTCACCGACACGAACGGAGCACCTTCATGAAGGCCCTCATCTGCGGGGCGGGCATCGCCGGCCTCGCCCTCGCCAACCGCCTCCACCACCACGGCTGGGACGTCCACATCGTCGACCACTCCCCCGGCCCCCGCGCCCAGGGCTACATGATCGACTTCTCCGGCCCCGGCTACGAGGCCCTGACCGCCATGGGCCTGCACGAGCGGCTCCGCGAGCACGCCAGCCCCGTCGACGAGTTCCGCTACATCGACGACCGCGGCCGCACCACCGTCGGACTCGACTACGCGCTCTTCGCCAAAGCCCTCAAAGGCGACCTCGTCAGCATCATGCGGCCCGCCCTCGAACAGCTGCTCCGCGAGAGCCTCAGCGACGACATCGACCTGTGCTACCGCACCACCATCGAGCGAATCGACGGCAACCGGGCCCACCTCTCCGACGGCACCGCGATCGACGCCGACCTCATCGCGGGCGCCGACGGCGTCCACTCCCGCGTCCGATCCCTCGCCTTCGGCCCCGACCAGGACTGCCTCCGCCCGCTCGGCATGCACACCGGCGCCTTCGTGTTCACCGACCCCGAAGCGTTCGAACAGGCCCGCGGCCGGTTCCTGCTCACCGAGACCCTCAACCGCCAGATGGGGTTCTACGGCCTCACCGACGACCGCGTCGCCGTCTTCGCCGTGCACCGCACCGATGCGCTCGCCCTGCCCGAGGACCCTCGCGCCGCGCTGCGAGACGCCTACGCAGGCATGGGCGACCTCGCCGAACGCGCACTCGCCCGATGCCCGGCCCCCGACCAGATCTACTACGACCAGGTCGCCCAGACCCACGTGCCGCAATGGAGCGACGGACCGGTGGCCCTGGTCGGCGACGCCGCCTGCGCGGTCTCCCTCATCGCCGGGCAGGGCGCGTCCCTCGGCATCGCCGGCGCCTACCTCCTCGCCGAACGGCTGCACCACACCGCCACCGTCGCCGAAGGCATCGCGGACTACGAACGGCGCTGGCGCCCGATCGCGGCCGAAGTGCAGGCCTCGGCCCGCGACCGCGTCACCGAATGGTTCCTGCCGCGCACCCCCGGCAGGCTGCTGCTGCGCCGCTGGGGCTTCCGCGCGATGCACCTGCCCGGGCTCGACCGCGTCATGGTCGGCTCGCTCCTCCCCAAGAGCCACAAGCCGATCACCGCCCTCGCCGCCTGAGCGGTTCCTCCGTTCCGGTGATACGCGAACGCCCGCCGATCCCGATATCCTGGGAGTTCTGTGCAGCCCAGGAGGTCAGCCATGCAGCGCGTCAACTTCCGCATCACCGTCGACCTCGGCCCCGACGCCGACGACCAGCAGCGCAGCGACGCGGCAGCCGCCCTCCGGAAGATCCTGGTCGCCAAGCAGGTCGGCACCGTCGTCCGCGAGCGCACGGCGTCAGCGGCCGAGGGCGCGAAATCCGCCGACCTGCTCGGCGACGCCGCACTCGTTGCGACAGTGGCGACGTCGACGTTCGCGATCCTCAGGGAGGCCATCCGGGCCTGGGAGCGGCAGCGGACCGGACGCACCGCCAAAGTCACCCTCGGCGATCACTCGCTCGAACTGAACGGCATCACCCAGGAGCAGGCGAAGCAGATCGCCGAGGGATTCTGGAAGCAGGCCTCCGCCCCGGAAGACGCCGGCGATGGGCGCCCGTAGGGCCCTGCTGATCGGCACGGCCGACTACGAGGACGGGCGGCTCCGGCCGCTCAAGGCCCCGCTCAACGACCTCGACGCCCTGTCAGCGGTCCTGGCCGACCCCGAGATCGGCGGCTACGAGGTCGCCGAGCTCCGCGAGCAGCCCGTCCACCTCATCGAACGCGCGGTGCAGAAGTTCCTCGTCCACTCAGAGCCCGACGACGAACTGCTCCTCTACTTCTCCTGCCACGGCCTCAAAGACGACGAGGAACTCCTCTACTTCGCCGGCACCGACACCGAGCCCGAACCCGAGCTCCTCAAGACCCATGCGGTCCCCGCGGTCGACGTCAGCGGATACCTGGAGGCCGCGGAAGCCCGCCGCAAGGTGCTGCTGCTCGACTGCTGCTTCAGCGGGGCGTTCCGGGCCGGCGCCAAGAGCGCGGACCCGCGGCTCGACATCGGCGGGACGTTCACCGAGTCGGGGACCGTGGTGATCAGCGCCAGCGACCGGTTCCAGCAGGCCTTCGAACTGGTCTCGCCGACCGACCCGAAACCGCTGTCGGTGTTCACGGACGCCGCCGTGCGCGGCCTGCGATCCGGTGACGCCGACCTCGACGGCGACGGCTTCGTCTCAGCCGACGACCTGTACAAGTACGTCACCAAGGCGCTGCACGAGGCAGGCTCGGCCCAGCGCCCGACCCGCTCGGTCCTCAGCGGCGTCGGCGACCTCAAGCTCACCCGGCAGCGCAACCCCCCGAAACAAGTGCCCAAGCCGCCGGCACCACCCGCCGCGCCGCGGCCGAAATTCGACGCCGCCGGCCTCCGCCGGGCCCTGCTCGAGGCCCCCGCAACGGTCGAGGTGGTCGTCGACCCCGCCGACGACGACCCGGCCCTCGCGAGGATCGCCAAGAAGCTGCCGCGCACACGCGGCGAGCACCTCATCGGGTACGTCGATCAAGGCTCCTACATGTCGTGGTTCCAGGGCCTCGTACCCACCGGCCGCCGCTACCTCGGCTTCGTGGTGTTCACCGAAAGCGCCGTGCACCTCCCCGGAGGCGAGCGACTGACCTACACCGAGCTCGGCGGCCACGAGATCAGCGCCCAGCGGCAGACCCACATCGGCCACCCGCGCCAAGGCGGCAGCTACGAGACCGTCCACGTCACGCTCCGGCACCCCTACCGCGCCATAGACTTCGGCGGCGGCGACCTGCGCCAGCTCGAAGGACTCGCCGCACTGCTCACCACGCTCGGACGCCTGGCCACCGAAAGCGGCTGACCGGCCCGAGAGAGCGCCACACGCAAAAACACCAGGAACCTCATCAAGGTCCCCGGTGCCCGTTGTCGGGACGACAGGATTTGAACCTGCGACCCCCCGCTCCCAAAGCGGGTGCGCTACCAAGCTGCGCCACGTCCCGATCATCACCGCAAAGCGGCCTCAGCCAGGGTACAGCACCACCACCTCAAAACGCCGCCAGGTATTCGCTCCGCCCCACAGCGCCCACCAGATCCAGGTGCGGACCTGACCTGTGCAAACCCCGCCATCACGACGAGTTCTCCGCAGCCCGGCGCCGGATATCCGGATTCCGCTCCCGCCTCCGATACGACGTCCGATTCGCGACCACCAGCTAAGCGTTCCGGGTGTGATAGCGAGCCAATGACGCTTCGAACTCGCGATTCGCGTCAAAGGGTCCCGCAGCTCATCTCGCCCGCGCTCCGATGGCCCCGATCAATATTGATCCTGGCAGGAATCGTGACCGAGGCAGGCATCGCCAACTCTCACGTCAACAACGCTTCCCAAGCGTGCCGCCATCGCCCGCGCCGAGACATGTCGTACCGGATCGGCGAGCTGCGGAAATAGGACTGCGACCACACGGTGGGAGCACCCGACTCATCGGTCCAGACCCCACAAATGGCGAGGTCGCCTCGAAGCGGGGCTATTTTTAGAGTCCGAGCTTTCGCGCTCACAGCGCGTATGCTGCGCGGGACATGATCGAGTATGCCGAGCAACCTCTCATTTTTCTTGACGTCGATGGGACCGTGATTCCCTTCGGCCAATCGAATGGCAGCACATCGGAAGCGACCGCCACTGAGACGTACCTTGCCGGGATCAACCCGGAGCTGGGGCGCCAGCTGGCCGCACTGACGTGCGAGCTGGTCTGGGCCACGACTTGGGAAGACGAGGCCAACGAGGTACTGGCGCCTCGGCTCGGGCTGCCTCCATTGCGCGTGGTGCACTGGCCAGAACCCTCCGGGGAAGGCGAACGCGAAGACCGGTGGTTCAACCTGCACTGGAAAACACGCACCCTGGTCGCGTGGGCCAACGGTCGCCCGTTCGCCTGGGTCGACGACGAGATCACCGCCGCCGATATCGAATGGATCGCCGCTCATCACCATGGCCACGCCTTGCTGCACCCCGTGGACGGCTTCCTTGGCATCACGCGCCAGGATCTTGAAGCTCTAGGCGCTTGGCTTCGCAGCGTCTCATAGCTGACCAGTCCGACCCAGGGAGTGGTGCGAGCGGATGATGCGGTCGAACCTGCATTGCACCTCGATGCGGCCGCACGTCACCTGTTTCTCGAAGTTCGGCTGGCACCTCATCCACGCGACCCCTGAGTCCGTCGCCTGGTTCAGCGAGGAGGAGGTCTCCGGCATCAAGTGGCTGTCGCTGCCACAACTGCTCGACGAGCCGATCGAGACACTGGACCCACACCTGCACCGCTTCGCCAACAAGCTTTGGGACGCCCTCACACGACAGTCGACCATCTGACGCCTCCCGCTGGTCACCGGCAAGTGGAGCCGGAACGTCCTTGAACCCGAAGCGACAAAACCCCCGACGACGGGCCAGTCCCGTCTCAAGCCAGAGGCCGAATCGAACTCGAAGAATGAGGTCGTTCATGGTTCTGGATGAGCGCTACTGGGTCAGGCCATTTCTGAGCGGCTGGCGTGGTGCTCGGAGACCGGGCAGTAATACAGCTGGAGGGCATATCCGCGCCCGATCGTGACGCCGGTCGGGTTCGCGAGATCGCACCCGGTCGCGGCCTCTTCCACTGGCTGCCAGTACTGTTTCGTGTCCCTGCCGTGCTCGCTGAAGTCGGCGGTGAAGAGCGGCAGCTGCTCGGCACCGCACTCGCATGTCATCGGGTAAGGGTCATAGATGCCCCAGGACATGCCGTGCCCCATGACCTTCCAGCCCGGAGCATTCGCGATGTCGCTCGAGTAGTTGGCGCCGTCACTGGTCGCTGCCTCCCACACGTCGAGGTCGACCTGCAAGTCTTGTGGAAGCACGTGGATGTTGGGGTATTCGGTGACGACTTCGGGGTGGACGATGCAGGGGTTGGGGACGTAGCGCTTCTGACCAAGGTCTGGTTGCGGCACTTCCTTCAGGACCTCGTGGATGTTCTCGGCTCGGCGCCAGGCCACCTGGAATGCGGGGCAGTACGACGTGTCGGTCTCGGTGCCGGTGTGGTTGCGCGGGCACCAGAGGATCTGCAGCAGGTCGTACTTCTCAGGCCAGGGGAGGCCGGGCACGTCGCGGTAGTACAGCTGCGCTACCGGAATCAATGGCGGTGGCGCATCCGGGTCGAAGTCGGCGTTCGCGCCTCGCGCAAGTTCATCTAGGAGGTCACTCAGCGCCTTGCCAGTCGAAGGGTCGTTCTTGAGCATCGAATAACGTGCGTTGAGCGCGGGATCGAACGGTTCAACAAAGAAATCGTCATGCTCGAGCCGGCACACCGGCCAGGGCTCGTCGACCGGCCACAGCAGCGGACCGCCGACCGAGGACTGCCCTATGTCGGGAGCGCCTTCCCGCGGGTGCAGTCGCGTTACCGGCCTGGCGTGTTCGGCGAGCGCTGGTACGGCTTTGAGGATGTCATGCGGGCGTTGGGGCGTAGTGAGCGTCATGAGGCGGTTTTCTCTTTGAGAGGTAGCGGTAGCTCGACGGTACCGGGACGGGGCGACAGAGCGCGGACGCGCCGACGCGTGAGGTTCAGGCTGGCTCAGCCGTGAACGCTTTCGCGCCACGAAGCTCAGTCTGCAGAACGCCTGCGGCTATTGACGAGTCGAGCCGGACCGTCACGCCCGGCACGCCGGCGGCGCGCTTTGAGACCTGCGGCAGGTTCTCGAGGTTGAAGCCGTCCCGCCTCGCGAGGAGGCCGCCAAGCTCATACCTCGAGACCATGTCCGAACCAGCAGCATGGAGCACCCCGGCATACTCCGAGGAACAGAGCTCGAGGAGCGCGGCAGCGAGGTCGGTGACGTGAACGGGGCACCGGAAGTCGTCCGTGAACAAGCCGCACGGCATCGCTGGAGACGTGCACGAACCGCGTACCGGATGCAGCGCATGCGGCGGCGATACCGATCGGGGCGAGTGCCGTTGTCGTCCAGTCGTTCATAACGGCGGCCGTGTTGATGACCGCATCGGGCATGACATCGCCGTTGAGTCGCGCGAACGCGTCGCGGTCACGAACATCGAGCTGCGTCAGGCCGTTCCCTCTCGTGGAGTATGCGGTGCCGGTGACGGCATGGCCGACCTCGCCGGCAAGGTTGACCACCTCGGCGCCGAGGAAACCGGAAGCGCCGATCACCAAGAGACGGAGAGACATCGGCCGAGTCTAGAGACGCGCTCAGTGCTCGACCAGACCAAGGCCCCCGGGCACAGAACCGCTCACGCTCACGATCAGCCATATACTGGCCGCATCCTCCACCCCCACAACTGGAAAGCCACGCCGCGCCCATGACACCCCCCTTCCTCCCACCGTTCCGTCGATGAGGTTCATCGCCGAACATGCCTTTCCCCTGGGGCTGACCCTCACCTGCGCATGCATCGCCCTCGCGCTTGTGCGGATCTTGTTCTCCCCTCGAGAGTCGAAGAAGTTCGTCGCCAACGCCCTGGCGATCGCGTTCGTCTTCCTCGGCACCACGTTCTGGTTCGTGGCCAACCGCGACTACATCCTCGAACACGACACCTCCTTCGCGGACCTCTTCAACGAGGAGCCGCGGACTTCGCTGCCTACCGAGACAGGCCCCGGTGAATGGAAGGCCGCTTTCAGCAGCTTCGCACTGACTTGGACTGAGGAGGGGACGCTTGAAACCGAGCCGCCGAGCGACCTGATCAGCTTCGACCCCGACATCGACGGCTACTACGCCGGCCAAGGAAGCCAGGAAGGCGCTTCACTGTTCGCCGCCATCGGATTCGAAGACGGCGACGTCGCCTGGTTCACCTGCCACGCGCTGGGGATACGCACCAGTGCCGCCGAGGAATTCCTCAACACCTGCTGGACCGCGGCCGCTGTGACCGGCGCCGACCATGCGGCAGGAGCCGAACGTCTCGCATGGGCTCTGAAGCTGACAACTGAGGCCGAGCCTGGCGGAGGGCTCGTCCACGTGCTCGAAACCTACTGCCCGGCACACCTGAATGCGACCTCGCTGAGCTCGACCAGCACCTACCTCAACATGCAGTTCAGCATTACACCCGCGACAGATTGCTAAGGGACGCCAGTATGCCCTTCCGCGCCGTAGCGAGGCAATCGCCGACCAGTCCTCCATCGATGGGCCTCTGCTGTGGACTGAAGGTCAACCCTGGCTGACCTGCGGGCGTTCCCTTGGTGGGGCTGGACGGCGATACAGTCCACCGCCTCCGCTCGAAGACTGAAGCTGTTGCTCTCGTTCATGTGGACGGCCTGCCGCGACTCGACCTTCAACGCGGTCCCCGCTGCCCCGCACGATGAACTCGGGTTGCACCCCGCAATGCACAGATTCACAATCCCGGCATATCCTGCGTTTCCGCGACTGAGGAGCCGCTGGTACAACGGCGATAGCTACTCGACAGTCTTCTCGACCAGGAACTCTCATGTCTACCCTGCCGCGCTGCCGCTGTCCACCTCGACCCTGAACCGCGTGGCGGCACTCATCCGCCGGACCCACCGCCAAGCCATCGGCTCCAGATGGCTAGCTCTCGACCCCGGCACGCCATTGATTGCTGCATGATCTCGCCCGCCTCTATAACGGAGTCGAGCGGCACCTGCCCCCCACCAGGCATGCTTGCCCGGGGCCCGCCGGCACGGTACTGGCCGAGCATCTACTCCTCCGGCTTCACCAGCGAGACTGTCGGCCTGCACGGGGCCCACCAGTCCCCACGGGATCAAGACCGCGGCGAGCGGGAACAGCCTCCGCAACGACAAGGCCACCGCCGCTGATCTCCATCCACACACCGACATCCGGGACAACCCTTAGTCGGGATTCTTAACCTGTGAGCGGGTGCTGCGGGACTGCGGGCGGCTTCTATGTTCTGTTCAGGAGTCGGCGTGGCCTGACTACACGGGCCGAATGTCGTGCCCCGGTTCTCGGGATGAGAAAGTCGTTTTGGCAAGGTGAGAAGATCCGGTCATGTTTGATGATTCGCTGATTGCGCAGGCTCGATCCCTCTGGCAAACGCTCGCAGTGGTGCCCGTGGCGTTCCCATCGGGCTCCGGCGTGCAGGTGGTCGCTTCCCCTGAGTCGCAGATGTGCCCGCCTTCATGGGTTGGGATCGTGGTGTTGGGCAATTCAGCAATCGTTACCGTGCCGACCGAACATGCAGTCGAGCCTGTACAACACGCGCTAAGCCGGATTGCGACTGAGTCACTCACGCGACCCGCGGATCTGAAGACGGTATTGCCGGTCAAGGCGGTGCTGGGGCCGGCAACGCTGGCCTACGTATCGCGGGACTCTCTTGTCCCAGCTCAGCCGGACGTCGCTGTTGAGTGGATTGCTCCTGAGCACCCGGAACTTCAAGCGTTTCTGGAGTCGGTGGGTGGGGAAGACGCGGATGAAAGCGGGATCGGCGAGATCACCTCTCAGGCGTTCGTCGTGCGAGAGCTGGGGAGGATCGTAGCTGCGGCGGGCTACCAGCAGTGGCCTGCTGCGACGGCGCATCTGTGCGTGTTGACCGCCGAATCTGTGCGGGGCCGCGGTTTGGCAAGGCGGGTCGCCGCCGCCGCTGTGGACCATGCGCTCACCGCACGGTTGTTGCCGCAATGGCGGGCACGTCCGGCGACCTCCCGCCGAGTCGCGCGGGCACTCGGCTTCTGGGAAATGGGAACCCAACTGAGCGTCGACTTGGATCTTGCCCGCCTCTTGGAGTCCGACCTGTCCTGATGGTTCAGTTCTCCTTGCCACCCAAGCGTTGCTTCCGTTGAGTGAGAGTCATTTCGCGTCTTGCGGTCTTCCCTGGCAACCGTAGCGGTGCTCGCCTCCGGTTGCACGTGGGACGGTGTGACCCGAGAGAGCACCCGGTCCGGCAGGTCACGCAGGTGATACGCCAGACGTGGGACGTCGTAGCCGGCGTCGACCACGATCGCGATCGGCCGATCACCAGGGGCCAGGCCGTCCGGATTCCTCCGGCACGGAGCGCTAGTCGTTGAGGGCCGCGTCAAGCTCAGAGCGATGATCGCGGACCCATTGCCAGGTCGTGCGGATCCATCCGGGCACGTCCATCTCTACGAGCTTGATCTTGGCCGCATCACCGGCCGAAGCCTCGGCCTCGACCCCACGCCAGCAGCGGTCCTGCCACCACAGCACGGTATCCACTAGGCGAGCGCGCCCGCTGCGGTCCAGGCCGTAGGCGTCGGCGACCAGCCGCATGCGCCGAGCGGTCTCGGGAAGATCAGTGACCAGCGTGCCAAGTCGCAGGTATTGCCAGCAGAGATGAGCGACATCATGAATCCGCTCGCCGGGTGCCGCCGCGTCCCAGTCAATGAACGCCACCGGCAGAGCGCCTGAAGCGTCGTCGGTGTAGATGGTGTTCCGGGGAGCCAGGTCGTTGTGGCAGACCGTTTCGGCGTCACCGCAGAGGTCCGTATCGGCGGTGAGGTCATGGAACTCGCGAACCATGGTGGCCAACCGAATCAGGCTGGCATCGGTTTCGGCATACGGGAAGCGGTCCAGCGCGTAGGGGACGTGGCCGTCGACGAAGGTCAGCATCTCCCGGCCCTGCTCATCGAACCCCAGCAGTCGTGGCGCTCCCTGCCATCCACAACACTCGAAGTGCTCGAGCAGGCGGTGGGTGAACGGCGAGTGCGGGCCGACGGGCCGACGTACGCTGCCGTCCTTCAGCACGACCTTGTTGATAAACCCACCTTCAAGCGGCACCTCATCGACCATCCAGCGAGTTTCCCGTGCCACCAGCACCTACGCAACTGAGATACGGGACAGTCTTTAGCACTCCTTCCGTGAATTGAGAGGTCGGCCGTGGCGACGGTACGGGTGGCGCTATGGAGTGCGAGATTGCCAGGATTCAGAATTTCTGAACCACCGGCCAGACTGCGGCCGGATCGCAGTGATCCGGGCAGGCCTGTAGGTAGACCTCATTGCCAAGGAAGAGGTTGTAGGTGTTGCCCCAGCTGAAGTCCTGCTCCGGCGAGCCTGGATAGACATCGAATTCCCAGTGCTCCGGTACCTGACAGAAGTACACCAGATCGGCTCCGCACCCGCACTGGTAGAACTCGGTCGTGAGGCCGGGGTTCGGCGCGGCAGTTTAACGCCAGGTGCACCAACAAACCTTCGTCGAGCCGTTGACTACACATCGAGATCTCTCTATAGTTCGAATCGCCGGAAAATTCATCAGATGTTTCGGCCCAGACTGCGGCATGTGAGCGATAACAGGCATGCCTCGTGCCTACCCCCGCTAAGGAGCATCCGATGACCCCGGCCGCACCCGACCACCCGACCCCGTCCCGAGGCGTGCCCGCACCCGCAGCGAACACCGCCGACTGACCACCCGTCCCGCCCGTAGCAACAAGACCCGCAACTCCACGACCCGACGAACCTCGACAAGGAGGCCACCATGGCCTGGATGGAAACCCCCAAAAGCCGCAGGCGAATGCTCCTCGGCGGAGCCGGCGTGCTCGCCGGGGCCGCCGCCGCAGCCGCCCTCAACCCGTTCACCGCAGCCCAAGCCCAGCAGACGACCGACCCCACCGCCTGGTACGTCCTGGTCAACCGCGCCAGCGGCAAGGTCCTGGACGTCAGCGGTGTCTCCACCGCCGACGGAGCCCAGCTCCACCAATGGACCCGCACGAACGCCGGCAACCAGCAGTTCCAGTTCGTCGACGCCGGCGGCGGCTACTTCCGGATCAAGGCCCGGCACTCGGGCAAAGTCCTCGACGTGTCCAGCTGGTCCACCGCTGACCATGCCGCCATCCACCAGTGGACCGACCACAACGGCGCCAACCAGCAGTTCCGACTCGCCGACTCCGGCAGCGGCTACGTCCGCCTCATCAACCGCAACAGCAACAAAGCAGTCGAAGTCCAAAACGCCGCCACCAACGACGGCGCCATCGTCGTCCAGTACAGCGACTGGGGCGGGGCCAACCAGCAATGGCAACTCGTCCGCGTCGACAGCGGCAGCGGCGCCTGCGCACTTCCCTCGACCTACAACTGGACCTCCACCGGCCCACTGGCACAACCGAAGGCGGGGTGGGCATCGCTTAAGGACTTTACCGCCGTCGTCCACAACGGCCAGAAGGTCGTCTATGCAACGACGCACGGCGCTTTGCCCTATCCCGACGGCAACTGGGGACTGATGTGCTTCAGCCCCTTCACGAACTGGTCCGACATGGCAACCGCCACCCAGAACACGATGCCCTTCGGTGCCATCGCGCCGACGCTGTTCTACTTCGCCCCGAAGAACATCTGGGTGCTCGCCTACAACGGGGGCGGGCAAGGCACCTTCTCCTACCGCACGTCGAGCGACCCCACCAACCCCAACGGCTGGTCAGCACAGCAGGAGCTGTTCACCGCGACACTTCCCCCCACGGACGACGGGAGACCCCGGGGCGGGTACGACGTGTCCCTCATCGGCGACGACACGAACATGTACATGTTCTTCGTCGACGGCGAAGGCGGTGCCTACCGGGCCAGCATGCCACTCGGGAACTTCCCGGCCAGTTTCGATTCGTCGTACACGAAGATCCTGAGCGACACGGCACTCAACCTGTTCGAGGCGGTCGAGGTCTACAAGGTCCAGGGGCAGAATCAGTACCTGATGATCGTCGAGGCCCAGAACTACACAGGGTTCGGTCGCTACTTCCGCTCGTTCACTGCCACCAGCCTCGATGGCGAATGGACACCCCAGGCCGGGGCCCAGACCGTGGACAGCCCCTTCGCCGGGAGTGCCAACAGCGGCGCGACCTGGACCCGGGACATCAGCCACGGCGATCTGGTGCGCACCAACCCCGACCAGACCAAGACCATCGACCCCTGCAACCTGCAGTTCCTCTACCAGGGGCGCGACCCCGGCACTGACGGCGGGGAGTACGGCACGCTGCCTTACCGGCCGGGTCTGCTGACCCTGCAGCGCTAGCGGCACAACACAGGTCCGGCTCGGATGTTGGCAATGGGACCGGAGCCAGTCAACGCGATCGACGGCACCCCAGCGTCGGTCGCCGCAATGAATCTTGGAATGCCAAAGACGTACGGATGGTCGCGGAACCGACCGACGAGGGCTTCGGCCGTTCCTTCACGGTCGCCGAGACTTGCCTGCCCGCTGAACTCCGACCCGAAGAAGGATCCGGGCGGGCTCGGCCTTGCACCGAGCCCGCCGTGCCCCGACCCCATCGGTCGCCGTTGAGTCGGGCCGGCTTTATATCGAAGTTCTTGACTTTATAGATATGTATCGTCACACTGGATAGCAGTGCTCATGTTATCGGTCACCACGACTGCCAACGCATCTTTCGTCTTGCGCCCTCACCGCAGAAAGGCACTGCACAATGCCCTCACGTCGCACGCTCCTCACCACTGCGATGGCTTCGGCTGTCGCCGGCGCCATCGGCGCGCCGAACGCCGCGCACGCCCAGACCTACGCGGCCTACGCGATGGCCTACTTCAAAGAGTCGCCGGACATGACCGACGACAGCTACGCCCTGCACCTCGCCGTCAGCCGCGACGGCCTGGACTGGACGCCGCTCAACCAGAACGCCCCGGTCGCCACGCCCACTGCGGGGATGCAGGGCCTGCGAGACCCGTTCCTCCTGCGCAAGCAGGACGGCACCTTCACCGTCCTCGCCACCGACCTCAAAGGACGCGTTTTCAACCTCAACAACCAGTACATCCACGTCTGGGATTCGCCCGATCTTCGCAGCTTCACCGGCTACCGGCGAGTCCGCCTGCACAATCTGGCCACGCACTCGTGGGCTCCGACCGCCTTCTGGGACCCGAGCCGCAACCGCTACGCCGTCGTCTACTCCGCATTCAACGGCACCCGCGACGTCTTCATGGTCAACTACACGACCGACTTCGTGAACATGGGCGCCGCGCAGGTCTTCTTCGACCCCGGCTTCAACATCCTCGACGGCGACGTCCTCGTTCACAACGGCGCGTTCTATCTGGCCTACAAGAACATGGCCAACGGCAACCTCTACATCTCCCGATCCGCCACAGGCCAACCGAACACCTTCACCACCCTCACCAGCGGGGTGCGCCAAGGCAGCGCGATCGAAGCCCCGATCCTCGTCAAGGCCAACGGCGCCAACACGTTCTGGCTCTGGGGCGACTCCTTCCAGCCCGACAACGCAGTCTTCTACGCCTGGCGCTCGACCGACATCAACGGCAATTCCTGGACCGCCCTCAACCAGCGCGACTACACCGCGCCCCTCAGCAGCAAGCACGCAGGGATACTCCCGATCACCGAGGCCGAACGGGCCGCGCTCGTGAGCCGTTGGGGCGCACCGCAATGGAACCGTCTCAAGTCCTACAACTTCCCGGGCCGGTTCGTGCGCCACGCAGACAGCGTCGCCCGGATCGACCCGTTCCCGATGGAACCGCCGGCCGACCAGCAGTGGCGGCTGCGCCCGGGCCTGGCCGACCCCGCCGGGGTCTCGTTCGAGTCGGTGAACTACCCCGGCCGGTTCCTGCGCCACTCCGGCTACGCGATCCGCCTGGACGCCAACGACAACACGACGCAGTTCGCGGCCGACGCCACCTTCACCCGGACGGCGGGCCTGGCCGACGTCGCTTGGACCTCGTTCCGGTCCTACAACGTCCCGGACCGGTACCTGCGCCATTCGGGTTACGTCCTGCGGATCGACCCGATCACGGCGTCCTCTTCCGCGACCGACCGGCAGGACGCGACCTTCAAGATCACCTACTAGGACCGTAATGCCGACCGCGTTCCGCCGCACAGCTCTGGGATTGAGCTCGATCCTCCTGTGACGGTCACCGACGCCGGCTACTCCCCCACGCGGTCCGCCGCGGCCGTCGCGCCGCGACGAGCATGACCCGCCTTCCCCCCGCCTGCACCTTTAGGAGCTGCACACGCGACCGGCACTCAGCACGGCGCCCGCCGAAGCGTGGTGCGGGGACGACCACCGGTCGCCCATGTACATGTGGACGGTCCCGCCTGCACGCTGCAGTGCGAACACGAAGGTGCACTGCGGCTGAACAGGCCCGCGTCCCGCCAACGAGTAGGAAAATTTTTGGTTCAAGCCTTCGGCTCACCTATCAGTGAAGTTATCGCTCACCTTAATTAAGTCGCGTCGTCCAACCATTGTTGAACGCTCCCATGGACTTGCATCGAAATTGAAGCTTGTCTATACTTTACTCTATAATTGAATCGATTCATTTTTTCAAGTCTCGATGCGGCGCACCGTGAACTTCCGGCATGCCCGCGGTGCCGCCCGCTCCTCCGCCGATCTCGGCGGATCCACCCTCACCAGTACACGCGGAGCAATCATGCGTAAAACCCGTAATCGACGGGTGCGAAGCCTGTCCATCCTCGCGGTGGTCAGCCTCGCGGCCGTCGCCATACCGACGGCGGCGAACCTCACCGCCCAAGCCGCCACCACCAGGTACGAAGCAGAGAACGCCCCGGCCACGTGCGCCGGCGCGATTGAATCGAATCATTCCGGCTTCTCCGGCGCCGGGTTCTGCAACTCGGACAACGCCGTCGGCGCCTCGGCCCAGTTCACCGTCAACGCCCCGAGCGCGGGCTCGGTCACCCTGGGGGTCCGGTACGCCCACGGCGGCACCGACACCCGCTCGGCCGACATCGTCGTCAACGGCGCAACCGTGCAAGCGGCCAGCTCGTTCGCCGCGACCGGGGCCTGGACCACGTGGTCGACCAAGACGGTCACCATCCCGGTCAACGCCGGCAGCAACACCGTCCGGCTCGTCGCCTCCACGGCGGCGGGGCTGGCGAACATCGACTTCGTCGAGATCACCGACGGCGACCCGCCCCAGGGCGGGGACGGCCGGTACGAGGTCGAGGCGCTGACGCGCGGGGTCACCGTGGTGCCCTCGGGCAGCGGGCGCCTCGTGTCCTGGCGGCTGCTCGGCACGGACGCCGAGAACACGGCGTTCAACGTCTACCGCGACGGGACGAAGGTGAACGCCTCCCCCCTGACCGGGGCGACGAACTACCTCGACACCGGCGGCTCCTCCAGCTCGCAGTACACGGTCCGCACGGTCGTGAACGGCGCCGAAGGCCCCGCGGCGGGCGTGGAGGCCCGGTTCAACTCCAGCGGCTACCTCGACATCCCGATCCAGCGGCCCTCCAGTAGCGGGTTCACCTACGCGGCCAACGACGCCAGCGTCGGCGACCTGGACGGCGACGGGGACTACGAGTACATCGTCATGTGGTACCCCTCCAATGCCAAGGACAACTCGCAGGCGGGCGTCACCGGCAACACCATCATCGACGCCTACCAGCTCGACGGCACCCGCCTCTGGCGTATCGACCTGGGCCGCAACATCCGCTCCGGCGCGCACTACACCCAGTTCCAGGTGTTCGACTACGACGGCGACGGCAAGGCCGAGATCGCGATGAAGACCGCCGACGGGACCCGGGACGGCCGGGGCACCGTCATCGGCTCCGCCAGCGCCGACCACCGCAACGGCGACGGGTACGTGCTCGCCGGACCGGAGTTCTTGACGATCTTCAACGGTCAGACCGGCGCCGCCATGGACACGGTCAACTACAACCCGCCGCGCGGCAACGTGTCCTCCTGGGGCGACAGCTACGGGAACCGGGTCGACCGGTTCCTGGCAGGCACGGCCTATCTGGACGGTGAGACCCCGTCGATGATCTTCGCCCGCGGCTACTACACGCGCAGCGTGATCTGGGCCGTGGACTGGAATGGCACGGACCTGACCACCCGCTGGACGTTCGACTCGAATTCCGCGGGCAGCCAGTACGCGGGCCAGGGCGCGCACAGCCTCTCCGTCGCCGACATGAACGGCGACGGCAACCAGGACGTCGTCTACGGCGCCATGGCCGTCGGCTCGAACGGGCAGCCGCTGTGGAACACCAGGTTCGGCCACGGCGACGCGCTTCACGTCTCGGACTTCGTTCCCAGCCGTGCCGGCCAGGAGGTGTTCATGGTGCATGAGAGCGGCAGCCAGCCGTCCTCGCACTTGAACGGCTCGAACGGCTCCATCCTGTTCCAGACCAGTCCGAACGGTGACAACGGGCGCGGCGTCGCCGCGAACATCCTGGCGAGCAACCCGGGCGCCGAGTACTGGTCCCTGGCTCCCAGCGGCCTGCGCAACGCCTCCGGTTCCAACATCGGGGCGCAGCCCGCCTCGGCGAACTTCTTGTCCTGGTGGGACGGGGACGGGGAGCGCGAGCTCCTGAACGGCACCCAGATCACCAACTACCCGTCCGGAACGCTGCTGAACGGTTCGGGGGTGGCGTCCGGCAACGGTACGAAGTCCACGCCTGCGCTGTCTGCAGACCTGTTCGGGGACTGGCGGGAGGAGGTCATCTGGCGCACGAGCGACAGTTCCGCGCTGCGGATCTACGCGACTCCGCATCAGACGAACCTGCGCATCGCCACGCTGATGCACGACGTCCAGTACCGGGTCGCGATCGCCTGGCAGAACACGGCTTACAACCAGCCGCCGCACCCGAGCTTCTACATCGGCAGCGACAAGACCAGTTACCCCTGGCCCGACGTCCACACCCCGTAAGCACCGCGCGCCTCCGGTTCGGGCGATAGCGCGCCCGGAGGCCTGAACCGCGTCGAGGCGGACCCTGTGAGGGTCCGCCTCGGCCTGCTTCTGCCCGTCAGTGCTTGCCGGTCTGGGTCAGGTGCATATCGGCGTATCGGCCCGAGGCCCCGAGCAGTTCCTCGTGGGTGCCCTGCTCCACGATGCGTCCCTTGTCGAGCACGACGATGCGGTCGGCTTGGCGGATGGTGGAGAGCCGGTGCGCGACGATGAGGGAGGTGCGGTTCCGCATGAGACGGTTGAGTGCCTCTTTGACCAGCTCCTCGGCCGCCGGGTCGAGCGCCGAGGTCGCCTCGTCGAGCAGGAGGATGCGCGGGTTGCGGACGAGCGCCCGGGCGATCGCGAGCCGCTGGCGCTGACCGCCCGACAAGCGCGCGCCGCGCTCCCCGACCACCGTGTCGAGGCCGTCGGGGAGCTCCTGCACGAACTGCCAGGCGTTGGCGTCGCGAAGTGCGCGGGCGATCCGCTCCTCGTCGGCGTCTCGCATGCCGTAGGCCACGTTCTCGCGGATGGTGCCTTCGAACAGGACCGATTCCTGCGGTACCACGGAGATGAACCGGCGCGCCGTGCGCAGATCGAGCCGCTGCATGTCGACGCCGTCGAGCAGGATGCGGCCCGATGCGGGTCGCACGAACCCCAGCACGAGGTTGAGCAGCGTCGACTTCCCCGAACCCGACGGCCCGACGAACGCGACCGTGGTTCCCGGTTCGATCTCGAGCGAGACTTCCTGCACCGCATCGGATTCGGCGTCCGGGTAGCGGTGCGAGACGCTCTCGAGGGCCAGGCGGCCCTCCACGGCGTCGACTTGCTGCTTACCGGCGTTCTGCTCGATGTCGGGCTCTTCCAGCACCTCCGCGATCGAGCGGACCGACTCCAGCCCGCGCGCTCCGACCGGAATCAGCATCATCAGCTGCGTGAGCCCTTGGGTCAGCAGCGCGAAGTAGGTCGACAGCAGCACCACTTCGCCAGCCGTGATCGGCAGGATCCCGGTGAGCGCGAACGTCGCCGCAAGCACGAGGCAGCCGACGCCCAGCAGCTGCATGGTGACCCACGAAATGGAGGCCACGTGGCCGTTGAGCATGTCCAGGTGCAGGCCGGCGTGCCGCACGTTCGCCGCGCTGCTGGCCACCCGCGAGACCGCCGTCTGCTCCAGGCCGTGCGCCCGGGTGACCGGCATGAGCGAGGCCATCTCGCCGACCCTCGCCGCCAGCGACTCCATCTCCCGCCGGAACTGCTCGTTGCGGGCACGGGAGCGGCGGCGCAGGCCGGCGCGCAGCCCGATCGCGATGGGTACGGCGAGGGCGTACACGGGCAGGAACTGGGGAACGGTTATCGCGGTCATGCTGAGGGCGCCGATGAGCACCATGGTCGCCGACAGGAGCGGATGCGTGACCTGCTGGAGCATGAGCTCGACGTTCTCGACGTCCCGCACCAGCTTCGTCTGCACGATCGAGGAGCTCACCCGGGTGTGGTAGCCGATCGACAGGCTCTGCAGCCGGGCGGCCAGGGCGTTGCGGAGGTCGGCGCCGGTATCGCGCACCACCGTCATGAAGTTGCGGGTGTAGATGATGTGGTTGGGGTAGTTCTGCACCAGCAGGAGCACCGCGAGGGCGAGCCACCCCAGGACCGCCGTGACCGAGCCGTCGGCGACGACGAGGTCGATGATCGCGGCTGTCACCACGGGCAGGAACCACAGTGGAATCTCTTTGACGGTGAACGCGGCGACAGCCAGGAGCATGCGCCATGGGCGGCGCATGAGCAGGCGGAACACCGATCGCGCGGCTTGGGAGCCGCTCAGGGGAGACCGTTCGGCAAACGCTTGCAGTGACATTCGTCGATAATACGCTCGGTAGGCGCCGCATGTCTCTGGGGTGGCTGTCTTGGCCCAGCCGGGATGCTCGTCGAAGGCCGCCCACAGGTTGCCTTCGCGCGCCAAGCGACGCGGCGCAAGATGGTGGAGCCCCAGGGCGCCGCTCTGCCGGTTTCCCGCCGGTATGCCGCCTTGAATACCACCGCAACCCGGGGCACAGTGGACGGGGTGCCCGGCCGGCGAGCTCCCATCGGCCGCAGGCGACCAGTCTCCTACAGAACGGGCACACATGCGGTCGCGCCCCGGCGATCGTCGGCGCCCGGGTCGATGCCCTGGCCCTGAACGGACTCCGAGCCGGTCGCCTCCATCTCGGCCTCTGACGAGGGATCCCCTTGTCCCCCACAGCGGTCGAGGCTTCCAACCGATCCGCTGAAACAGACCGCATCCATGGCGTCGCGCCCGGGGCGCCGCCGCACACCACCACCGGAAGGTCGAAACTCATGACGAACCACGACGACTTCTCGTCGCATCCCAAGCCATCGCGCGGCGCTGTGCGCCGTCGCCGACTGCTCGCCTCCGCAGCGGGAGGCACCGCCGTGCTCGTCACGGCCGTCGTCACCGTCATGACCGCAGGTCTCGCCACAGCAGCGGCACCCACGAGCGGCCAAGAGGTCACCGACCAGCCTGCCGCCCTTGACACTTCTGGCCAGGCTCCGGAGACGGTCCTGCTGCCGACCGGCGACCGGGTCCGGATGCGACCGGACGGCACGATCGGGCTCCTGCCCGCCGAAGGCCGCGACGACATCGGGTTCCACGCGGTCACGGCCGCGGACGGCAGCGGCGACACGATCATCGTCCCGCAAGACAAGTCCGACGAAATCCTTTCGGGTACCGAGGACTCCCGCCGGTACAACGTCACCCAGCTCATCGCGGACGGCAACACCGACGCCGCCGACGTGGAGGCGTCCCAGCTGGAGTCTTACGCGGGCCTGCCACCGACGACCGACGACGCCGGTGCCGAAGCCGCTCAGACGCTCACCGTCGCCATCAAGGACCGCTCCGGCGACGTCCCCGCCTCCAGCCACGTGACCTGGTTCGACACCGCCGACCCCGACCACAACGGGTCACTCGAGTTCGACGCCGGCGGCATCGCCTCCGCCGACCTCACGCCCGGCGCCTACCTCCTCACCTACTCGTTCGGGAACGACTCCACCGACACCGAGCCTGGGGAGGAGATCCATGGCATCAGCCATGTCGTGATCGAGGACCAGAGCACGGGCCTCGTTCTCGACGGCGCCGAGGCCCAGCCCGTCACGGTCGAGGTCGAGCGTTCCGATGCGACACTGGCCAACGACGTCCTCGCGTTGGCCGCCCTCGCCCCCGACGGTTCGAGCGTCGGGTTGACCAGCTTCGGGAGCGACGCCACCAACCGCTACCTCATGCCCGAAACCGACCTGCCCGGGTACGACCTCGGCTTCCGGTACCAGCAGACGCTGACCGGCACCAAAGGCGGGCCGTACGAGTACAACCTCGCGTTCGCCCAGCACGGCATTCCCGATGACACCGCCTTCCGCGTCGCCGACGACGACCTCGCGGCGGTCGAGACCGAGTACCGCGGCTTCGGCAAGGCCGTGGACGGCTTCACCTGCAAGAGCGGCGACCACGCCGTCGCATCCATCGGGATGGGCGTCTGCTTCCTGACTCCTACGTCGTTCCCCTCCGAGCGCCTCGAGCTCTTCACCGCCGATCCCGCGATCAGCTGGAGCAACCGGGTCGAAGGCGGTCGGTACGACGCGGACGACAACCTGTCGGACGGCTTCCGCGAGGAGGCGGACCTCGTCTTCGAACCCGGCGAGACCGAGCGGACGTTCCCGCACGGCCCCTTGGCGGCCGGCGGGAGCGCGATGTTCCTCTACAACGAGGACGGCGTCACCCATACGGAGAACTTCGCCAACCTGGGCACCAGTGTCAACGGCGAGAAGGTGCACCTGCTCGGGTACACCGGCGATGCGACCCTGCTCCGAGATGGACTCCAGGTCGACCGGATCACCGGCATCGACCCGTCATTCGGCTTCGGCTTCGACCTCACCGAGCCCGCCGCTGGCCGCTACACGCTTGCCGTCGACGGGACGCGTGGAACCGCGATCGGACCGTTCGCCACCACCTCCGCTGTCGCATGGACCTTCGACCTCGATCCGACCTCGGTCGGCCCTGAGGGCCAGGTCCTGATCCTTCCGGCGGTCGGCGTCACCGCGGAGGGCATCGACGGCGGCTGGGCCGAGGACCGCGACCAGGAGCTCACCCTCGAACTGGTGGACGGCGAGGGCAAGGCCGTGGCGGCAGAGGAGATGACCTTCGAGGTGTCCTACAACGACGGACGGACCTGGAAGTCGGTCGACGTCGACCAGGACGGCAGCACCGCCACCGTCGAGCTCGACCACCCCTGGTACACCCGGTACGTCTCGACCCGGACCACCGCTACCGACGCCTCGGGCACCGAGGTCACCCAGACCACTATCCGCTCCTACGGGCTCCGCTGAACGCAAGGCGATGAGCGCCCTGCATGCCAAGACCGACAAGGGGATCCGGAAGCGCTCATCGTCGAACCGTTGCGCCAAGACGCAAAGCACGAAGCGATAGAGAAGCCCCGGTAATCCTGCACGCGGGGATCACCGGGGCTTGGCGGCGGAGGATACGGGATTTGAACCCATCACCGGGTATCACCCGAAACCCGCATAGCGCGTGTTTCGGCTGGCATGCAAGGCGTGTGGGTCACCCGCGTGCGGATGGGTTCGCCAAACGTCTTGTAGCCGAAGGACGCTGGGAGATCGTCGAGCCGTTGACGCTCCGCACAGAGCGGTGGTCACCCAGGCTGATGACCGGCCGTATTCTGCGCGACCGTGTTCGTGCTGCACAGCGAAGTCGACTGGCGGCACCTGCCGCCCGGCTCAGCCCAGGGCCACGTGGAGGGTCACGGCGTCCCCGTCCAGTTCCACCAGGTGCGCCACGAATCCTCCGGCCTCGGGCGCCGGCGGTTCCGCTCCCGCTTCGGCGCATGAGAGACCCCCGCCGCCATCGCCACGTATCTGCAAGGTGCATCCGGGCTCGTACAGCAGGCCGCCGCCTCCGCCCAGGCCGTCCGGGTTGGTCAGGTCCACTTTGACGCCGCCTGCTTCGACGGCGGCGTCCACCGTCCACTGGCCGTCGTCCCCCTCGAGAGGGAACTCGACCGAACCGGAGAATTGCACCTCGCACTCGCCGTCGCCGCACGACTCGTAGTCGGCGTTGTCCGGCTCTGGAGCTTCGGTGGTCGGTGCAGCGGGGGAAGCGGTAGCTTCGGGGCTCGGGGAGGCGGACTCGCTCGTGGTGGCGGCGGCGCCGGGGCTCGAGGCTGCAGCGCCGGTGTCCGGCTCGGTCCCGGTGCCGCACCCGGCCGCGGTAAGGATCACGAGAAGCGCCCCGATTGCCTTGTGCCGTTTGAGGAAAGCTCGCGAAGTCGTCATGCGCTGATTCTAAGGGCGACCCAAAAGAGGCTCCCCTCAGCGGACGGCATCGAGGCCCGGCCCAACTCGAGCTACCCGGTGAGTCTCAGAGGTCGTACCCGAAATTGATACAGGCCTGCTCGATCTCATAGAGAATCGATTCGGTGTCACCCTCGGCAGGGCCGATCCCCTTATCCTCGAACTCAATGCAGGCCGGTTCCCAGTACCGAAAGACGGCCACGAGATCGCTGATCTCGTAGATGCCCTCCATATCCTCGAATTCTTGAACGAATTCTTCAGACCGGTCGCTGTCGGTCAGTTTGATTTGGAAGGCGGACGGCATACTGTCAGCGCCCGCGCCATCCACAAGGTCAGGATGGTCTGCGAAGGTGTCCTGGAACTTCTCCCAAGCTTCCTCCTGAGACTCGAACTCAACCTGCTCGGTCAGCGGATCTTCTTGGATCGCCGATTCGATCTGGTCCCGGACGTCGTCCTCGATGTCGCTGTCAAGATAGATGATCACATGATCGTCGGCTTGAAATTCATGGGTCGCGGTCTTCTCTCCGCGGAAGAGAAAGTACACGAGCGTCCCCGCAATCGCGACCCCCACGCATAGGGCCGCAATCGCAATTTTTCGGCCGAAGGGCTGCTTCGCAGTTTCAGGGTTCGGAGGCATGACTGCAGAATACTGAGCAACCGCAAGCCCCAGGGCGTGGCGGAACCCGTCGATGTCGGCCGAATCGCGATGCCGTTGAAGAGCGAGGGTCCGGTGTGGTCGCGGGCATTATGCCTGGTCGCCTTCGCGAGACTGCCCACATGCCGGCGCCGAAGGCTCGCTGGGAAGGGCGACCGCGGAACCGTGACGGCTTCGGCAAGGGCCTGCGAATCAAGCAACGACCCGCGGCGGGATACCGGCGGAATACCGGCAGTCCCGACAAGTTTTAGGCTTGAGGGCCTAGTACTGCTGCGGCACTTCAGGGTTCGTGCCGGGAGTCCAAGGTCGAGGGTGACTTTCCGGATAGGTCCACTGGGGCCACACCGTCTAGCGCAGGTCGGACACCAGCCGGAACCGTTGCAGCACCGTCAACGTCGCGTCGTCGACGGTGAACTCCGGATCGTCCAGCGCCTCCCGCATCTCCTTGCCATGCCAGAACGACTCGTGGTTCGCGCGCCATGAGGCGATGCTGCGGTCGCCTTCGCCCTCGTCGATGACGTGCTCGAGGTCGACCGCCGACAGCGGCACGACCCGCACTTCGGTGGTCTCGATGACCGCGACGGGCCGTTCGCCGGAGTCAATGACGACCGCACGATCGCCGACCTTGGGAAGGGCCTCGCCCTCGTGCTCGTAGTCGATCACCAGACCGGTCGTGGAGGTCTTGGCGTGAGGATCGCCGCCACCAACTGGTCCCGCAGCGGGCCGGGGAACGCGAACTCGGACCTCGGCAACGCAGCGATCTCGGCAGGGGTTGGAACGCTCGTAGACATGCGCCCCACGGTATCCCCGTCGAGCGGATCGCTTGAAAGGGCCCAGCCGATCGGCCAGGCCCCGACCGAGCTCAGTAACCCGTGCAGCGAGGTTCGTCCCCCTCTTGCGGGCGTCCGGCCGTCGACCGCCGGTGCAGCTTCCGGGTGCGGCAGTGACCCGGCCATGGCGGCCATCGCGCTAACTCTCGCCGTGGACGCCGGGTCGGTCTTGCTCGCACCCACGGGCGTGAACCCACCTGCGAACGACCTACGGCACAGGGCTCAGGCGAAGCCAGCGTTGTCGAGTGAACAACTGGTAGAAGGCCTGCAAGACGTTACCGTTTGGTTCAACAAGGAAACGGACCGTTTGATCGGGCTCGACCTCGAAGTGCAGCGAGCGGCTTCCGGTCCAATCGATGCGAGCCCGTATGTCATGCGCTCCCGCGGATACCGGGAGGTCGAGCTCTTCGCCGACCTTGATGGCGCCGCGTTCACTACCGTCAATCTCGATGATGTAAGTGCGGGTAGAGTCCCGAAATCGTCCTGAGGGGCGAGCGATCTGAACGGCAGAGGACATGCCTTTGAGGATCTCACAAGTCCGTGTCCGCGTGTTCGCAGCGAACGTCTCGTGCGCTGCGATTGCCCCTGTTTCTACACCCATCACCCCAGCTCCAAGCCCGCTCAGGCCACGGCGGATGCGAGAATGGCCGCAACACCTGCCCCGAGCCCCGGACCCACGACATGAAACCAGGATCCCGATCCCAGATCGCCGTCCACGACCGGCTGCGACCGCATGACCTGGCGCTCTTCGCCGTCTCGCTGGCACTCATAGCCGCCCTGCCGTGGATGCTGATGAGCGCCGGGAGCGAACCCGTCGAGTACCGCGACCAGCGCACGGGGAGCCAGACGACCGTGCCTGCCTGGGCCGGCATCCTCTGGTTCGTCATCCCGTTCCTGGTATGGCCTTCGATGAAGGCCTGGAACCTCATCAGGAAGCCCGCCGCGGCGACGCTCGGCCCGGGCGGCATCCGCCTGTACCGCGAGGTCGGCGGCCTGTACGCACGCGACAATGGCAAGAAGGTCAACCTCGGATGGGATGAGGTGCAGCGGATCGTCCTGTGGCGCAAGCGCACCCGCTGGCTCTGGTTCATCCCGGGATGGACCGCGCAGGTCGGGGTCGAGAAGCCCGACGACTGGTATCAGGTCAGCCGGCCCGAACCGACTGAGCAGGAGCGCAAGAGCCGCGGCCACCGCAACGACGGTTCTCCGATCCGCTTGGGCGCCATGCTTTCTTCGCGGAGCGTCCGGCTCGGCCCGGTCGCGTTCAAGCGCCTCGCCGAAGCCGTCGCGACGTATGCGCCCCAGGTCGAGATCGTCGACGAGCGCGTCTACGGCAAGCGCGAAGTCATCGGCCCCAGCAGGACGGCCCACTGACGCCCTAAAATGCATCTGCGTCCGGGGACCACCGGTTCGCTTCGGTCGATGGTCCGCCACGTGAACTCGGGCTCGCGGTCGAGGCCGGCTTGGTCAGCCCTCGGCACTGCTCGGACTGCTGCGGCGTTGCTCGATGTCCTCCAGCTCCGCAGCGGCTGCCGCCGCCTCCGGCACATCGCAGTCCTCGAAGCCCTTGACCGCGCGCCGCAGATGTCCTGCTGCGACCGGCATCTCGCCTCGGCGGCGGTGGGCGTCGGCGAGACCGTGGTGGGCTCGCGCGAGCTCGTAGACGTCCTCATGGGACTCGGCGAGTGCCGCCGCCAGCGTATGCTGGCGGATCGCTTCGTCAGCGCCGCCCGATGCGGTGAGCGCTCGACCGAGACCGTTCCTGGCCATGCGCTCGAACGCCAGATACGCCATCTCCTCCGCCTGCTCGACGGCCCGGCTGAAGTAGGTCACGGCCTCAGCGGCCCGGTCCAGGCGCAGCAGGTCCTCGCCGACTTCAATGAGCGTCCCGGTGAACCCGCCCAGAAGGCCGGCCTCGCGGCAGCGCTCGAGGCAGGCGGTGTGCATCTGCAGTGCCTCGGCGGGATCGCCGTGCTCGCGGACGAAGTTCCCGCGGTAGAACTCGACCCGGATGCGGTTGTAGCCGTCCGCGGGCTCCAGGCGCCGCTCCGCCGCATCGAGGTGGCGTTCGGCGTCGGCCAGCCGCCCGAGCCGCAGCAGCGGGAAGACCGTGTTCACGTTGATGTGGACGATCGCCCTGGTGCCGTCGTCGGCGTCGGCTTCGGCCAGCGCGAGCGCGGACCGGTACACGTCGAGGGCTTCCGTGAACCTTCCGGACTGCTCATGCTGGACGCCTATGCTCCTGAGCGCCAGTGCCGCCCCGCCGTTGTCACCGAGTTTTCGGTTGAGCGCTGCGACGTTCTCGAGGCAGCTGATCGCCTCGCGATGGCGGCTCGCGTACATCAGGTGCCGTCCTCGGTCGGCCAGGCTGTGCGCTTCCTTCTGCTCGTCTTCGAGCCTCCGGGCGATGTCCAGGGCGACGCGGTTGACTGTCAGATGCTGGTCGATGCCGCGCTCGTACATCCTGAACGCGCTGAACGCGTTGGCGAGGTGCCAGGCCGATTCGAGATGCCCGGTGCGCTCCGCTTCGAAAACGGCGGCTGCCAGATTGCCGCGTTCGGACTGGAACCATGCGACGGCGTCCTCCTGCCCGGTGAAGGTCCGCAGTCCGATGTCGTGCTTCGTCGCCTCGATCGTCAGCATCCGCTGGTGCTGCGAAGGCACCTGGATCGCGGCTTGATAGGAGCAGTGCAGGTAGACCGCGAGCAGACGGGTGAACGCCCCGTCCAGGTCCTCTCGGGTCTCCTCCAGTTCCGCGAGCTTGGTCGCGAAGAGACGCACCAGGTCGTGCAGGCGGTACCGCCCCGGGGAGCGGGATTCGGCCAGGTGGACGTCGACCAGCGATTCCAGCATCGCAGCCGCGTCGTCATGTTCGCAGAGCGCGGCCGCGGCGTAGGCGTCCACGTCGTCTCCGGGGACCAGGCTGAGCCGCCGGAGCAGGCGCTGGTGGGCCGGGTCGAGCTCGAGATAGGAGGCGCGGAGTGCCGCGGTCACTCCTCCGTGCCCCATGTCGAGTTCGTCGAGCAGCCGGTTCTCGGGGTCGAGCCGGGCCAGCAGGTCCTCGGCCCGCCAATGGGGACGGCTGCGCAGCCGGGCCGCCGCCAGGCCCAGGGCCAAGGGAAGCCGACCGCAGCGTTCGGCGATCGCGACCGCCTCGTCATCGGTGATGCGGCCGGCGCCGGTGCCGAGCATCGCCACGGCCTCGCGGATCGACGGGGGCTCGAGGAGTACGACGTGGGCGCTGGCCAGTCGCGACAGGTCGCGTCGGCTCGTCGTCAGGACGAGGCTGGCCGAGGTGCCCGGCATGAGCGATTCGAGTTGCTCGGCGCCGGTGGCGTTGTCGAACACCAGCAGCACGCGGCGGTCGGCGATGGCGCTGCGGTAGCAGGCGGCGAGTTCGCCGAGATCGGTGGGGAGGTGGCGCTCGTCGACGCCGAGGCGGCCCAGCACCCGTGTCAGCACCGACGCCGGGTCCGGGCGCGGCCCGGCTGAGTCAGCGAATCCGTGGAGGTCCACGAACACCTGGCCGTCGGGGTACTTGGAGGCGAGCGCGTGCGCTGCTCCCACCGCCAACGACGTCTTCCCGACTCCGGCCATGCCGTGCACGGCGACGATCGCGGCGCCGTCGCCGACCGCATCGATGATCGCGTCCAGCTGCGCTTCCCGACCGGGGAGCCCGGCCGGCAGCCTGGGCAGCTCGCGAGGCGCCGCCGCAATGGAACTCGAGATCCCGGCGAGCGCTGTCCCGCCGCGCTCATCCGGGGTCAGGGCCTCGATGAGCAGGCGCAGCGTCCGCGGTTGCGGCCGCACTCTCCCGGACTCGATGTCGCGGATCGTGCGGACCCCCACGGCCGCTTTGGAAGCCAGTTCCTCCTGCGTCATCATCGCGCGCAGCCGGAGTGCCCGGAGGCCTGTGCTGTCATCGAGCGTGCGATCCGGCATCCCGCAATGATAGGTCGACGCGGTCGGCGATCGGTTGACCGTGGACGGCAGGTCATCGTCTGCGGCACCGGCCTCTGCAGGCAGCTCCGAGCCGCGACCTGTGACGGGAGGCTAGTCGAGTTCCCGCGCGAAGTGGAAAGCCATGATGGTCAACCGCTCCCGCATGTAGAAGCGGTGCGCGTCGCGCCGGTGGGTGCCGGAATCCAGATGCATCGCAGTGCAGCCGAGTTCACGCGCTCGCTCCTCCAGGTACTCCAGCAGAGCGCGGCCGACCCCGGTCGAACGCGCCTCGGAAGCCGTGACCAGGTCGTCTACGTACAGCATCCGACGCCGATTGGTGTTCGCCACTGTGCGCCAGCCCGCCACCCCCACACAGCGGCCCTCCGTATACGCCGCAGTGAATCGGAGTCCCTGCGCGTGCCCCTCGTCGTACACGGCCAGGAAGTCGTCGGCACCCAGATCCGGGCGCAGTTCCCGGAGGACGGGCAGCAGCTCAGCGGTGAGCCGGGCGTCCCCAGGCTCGATGTCGACGATCTCCATTGCGGCATTGTACGAAGGCCCGCCTTGCGAAGGAGCGGCCCACGCGCACTGCGCGGTGTCGGTACGCTCCCGGGCCTACTTGAGCATGACGCTCACGTCGAGCGCCTGCGGGAGGAGGTCGGCTCTCGTGAAGACGCTCTTGCCGTAGCAGAGCCCGACATGTGAGCCGTAGGCCTGGTTGTTCCACGACCAGCCGGCGCCGGAATCGCCGGAATCGGTGTTGACACCGTCCATGCGGACCAGGCCTTCGGTGAGGTACCCCTGGAGCGTGCAGGACCACAAGACGTCCTCCACGTCGAGGCTGCAGTCGCGTTCGTTCGTGGCCCGGCCGAAGACGCAGATGGTCTCGCCCACGGTGAACTCCCACCACGGCTCCACTGACAGGGTGTCGCGCTTGACGTACGGCGCGGCGTAGAAGCGCGCCACGTCAATGGTCGAGGTGGTGTGCCATTCGACGTCGCCGTAGAACCCCCGGTGCTCGGCCTCCAGTTCCAGTTTCGCGAAGCCGTAGCCCGGTTTCCCCGCCTGGTCGAGGCCGGTGCAATGGCCGGCCGAGCTGACGCCGGTAGTCCCCTGGGGGTCGACGACGGTCCATCCGATCGTGCACCACAGTGCTCCGTCCTTATAGGCCGCCATGCCGCCGTAGGCGTACTGGGCGGTGTTGCCGAGCGAGTCGACGACGGTCAGCGCGACGCCTCGCCGGAACTCCTCGGAGAGGCGTTCGCGGATGGCCTCGGGGTCGGAGGGCAGGCCGGGCTGGGCGGCGAGGTCGACGGTGATCGTGCCGTTCGTGATGTCGGCCCCGCTGGAGAGGTCCGCGTAGCCGAGCCCGATCAGCTCGCGGTTGAGCCGGTCGTTGCGGTCTTGGAGTTCGAGGTACGAGAACGGCTGGCGGTCGGCGATGGTCACGTCCAGGCCGCTCGCCTCGACCACGCTTCGGACGAACTCGTCGGCTTCGCCTTTGATGTAGAGCGTCGGCGTGCCGCCGGGCCGCTCCGACAGGGCGGTGCCGACGAACACGTCCAAGCGCTCGGGTGCGATCTGGGACGCGATGTCGTCTATGACTTCGGTGACCCGGTACTGCGCCTCGGCCTGCGCCAGGGTCCATCCGTGGGCCGCTGCGGTGCGGGCGAGGTCGTCCCGGAGTCCTTCTTCGGGGGTCTGGTAGCCGTCTTCGGGGTCGTCCGCTCGGGCGGTGCCGACCGCCGGCGATGCCAGCAGGAGGAGTGGCGCGGCGAGCGCGGCGAGGATGCGCCGAGAGAGTGTGAACTGCATGGGGTGCATCCGATCTGCTCTTCATCGAGAAGAGGCGGATTGACGAGGGTCGGGCTGACGCCAGGCACGCTGACCTGTATGGAATGACGCTACCAACATTGCGTGCGACGCAGGGTCCATGCCGGTTCGGGCGACGGAGCGCGGGTCGGCGTCACGGGATCCGGCGTCCCCGATCACCACTGACGTTGATCGGACCCGCACCCGCTTCGCGCCCTGCGAGACTGGCTCGGTGAACCCGCCCCGCGTCATCGCCACGGATCTGGACGGCACCCTCCTCGCTCCCGGGCGTGTCCTCACCGAACGATCCCGCCTCGCGCTGCGAGCCGCACGGGCCCAGGCGATCGCCGTGGTCGCGGTGACGGCCCGCCCGCCCCGCGTCTTCGACGAGTGGCCCGAACTCGCCGCCTGCCTCGACGCCGCGATCTGCGCGAACGGGGCGGTGGTCTACGACCCCGTCCGCCTCGAGATCGAAACCGCCCGCACCATCGAACCCGAAACCGCTGCGGCCGTGGCGAAGACGCTCCGCGCCGCCCTGCCGGGCAGCCGGGTCGCGGTCGAGACCGGCTTCGAGGTCGTCGCCGAGCCCGGGTACCGCAAAGTGGACACCGTCGGTGACAAGCGCGTCTTCGCCGACACCTTCGACGACGTCTTCACCACCGCCCGCGGCATCGTGAAACTCCTGGTCCATGACGCGGACCGCCGTGCCGACGCGATGCTCGCCGCCGCCCGCGCCGTCGCCCTCCTTGGCGTCCACCTCTCCCACTCGGGAGGCGCAGGGCTGCTGGAGATCACCGCCGCCGACGTCTCGAAAGCCACCGCGCTCGCCGCCTGGTGCGCCGCACGCGGCATCGGTCCGGCCGACGTGGCCGCCTTCGGCGACATGCCCAACGACGTCCCGATGCTCCGCTGGGCGGGCCGTTCCTTCGCCGTCGCCGGCGCACATCCGGAGGCGGCCGCCGCCGCCTCGGACCGGTGCGGGTCGAATGTCGAGGACGGCGTCGCCCGCGTGATCGAAGCGTTCCTCACCGCCGGGTGACGTCGTCCTCGAAAGCGAGTCCTTGGCGGCGTTCGTGAACACCGTGGCGACGGGCCCGCGGTGCATCGAGAGGTTCGGAGCCCCGCTACCAGCTGCGGAGATCGCCGTGGTGGGAAAGCCGCCGTGGTACGAGGCCCTCCAGGAGATCGGCATGGTCGACGCGCGGCTGCCCTGAGGCCGTCGACCGGGCCGCGGGCGCGCTTGCCTCCTCCTCGGTCGTTTGATTACATTTGACCTTGCTTCGGGGGGAAGCGGCCGCGCCCGCCTTCGGCGCTGCCCCGCGTTCCTCGGCTACCAAGGGTTCCTCGATGGATGACACGACCGACCCGAACCACCTGCACGGCGACGAGTTGGCACGGCTGCTTCCGGGCTTCCGGCTCGACCCCGAACCGGTCAGCTCGACCGGCATGAGCCAGGTCTTCCTCGCCACCGACATGAAGCTGCACCACCGCAAGGTCGCAGTCAAGGTCATGGCGGGCTACCTTTCGGCGCACCCGGGGTACCGCAAGCGGTTCCTCCGCGAGATCCAGCTCATGGCGAGCCTGGAGCATCCGAACATCATGTACGTGATCACCGCGGCCACGGCCCAGGACCGCATGCTCTACCTGGTCATGCCCCGCGCCGAAGGCGACCTGCGGGACCTGCTCACCCGCGGCCCGCTCGACCTGGCCGGGACGGTCGACACCGTCGTCCAGGTCGCGAAGGCGCTCGACTTCGCCCACGACCACGGCGTGGTCCACCGCGACGTGAAGCCCGGGAACATCCTCTTCGGACACGAAGGGCACGTCTACCTGAGCGATTTCGGGGTCGCGAAGGATCAGTTCGGCGAGGACCTCACCGCGTTCGGCGAGACGATCGGCACGCGCCGCTACACGGCCCCCGAGGTCTTCAGCAGCGCCGCAGCGGACCGGACCGGTCCCGAACCCGATGCGACCGCCAGGATGCTGCCGGCCACCCCGCAGGAACGCGCGGGCGACGTCTACTCGCTCGGTGCACTGCTCCACCACTGCGTGACCGGCCGCAGGCCCTTCGACCACCTCGACGACAGCGCCGCCGAAAGCGCGCAGCGCCGCGGCGAACTCACCCCGGTGAGCGAGCTGCGACCCCAGCTGCCCGCGACGCTCGATGCGGTGGTGGCGAAGGCGATGCACCTCGATCCGGACCGGCGCTACCGCACGTGCGGGGAGCTTGCGGCCGCGCTGTCACTGGCCGTCGGCCTCACCGAGGCCGGATCGGCGCTGCCGATCCTGAAGGACCTCCAGCAGCGGATCGGCTCGGTCGCAGCGGAACCGAGCCCGGTTCCCGCGGCCGCCCCGTCGCCGCGGTCGCGCTGGACGGGCGCGCTCGTCCCGGTGGTCTCGCTGCTCCTGGTGGCGGGGGTGCTGCTGTACACGGCGTTCGGGCCCGGCGCCGACGACGCCCACGGCACGGGCGGAGAGCCCACCGAGAGCGGGTCGCCCTCTCCCGACCCGACCGTGGTGCCCGTGACCGGCGAGGACCGGGTGGAGCGGCTCCCGGTGGAGGGCGAGTGCCTGGACGGCGCCCTCGAAGACGAGTACGTCGTCGTCTCCTGCGACTCCGAGCAGGCCACCGAGTACGTGTACGAGGTCGCGGTCTTTCCGGAGGACCCGAACCCTTCGCAGCCGGCCCACAACGACGCCTCCTGGATCGTCTGCGGGAGCGACGGCGTGACCGACTTCGACTACCGCTGGAGCGATTCGGCCTACGAGACCGGTGAGCCCTGGGACCCCGAGACCGGACTGCTCTACTTCATCATCTGCACCAGCGACGTGTGAGGGTCACTCCTCCCCGAGGCCGAGCCGCTCCAGGTCCTCCGGCACCAGCGTGGTGCTCTGGAGCAGCGCCCTGATCAGGTTGTCGTTCAAGGCGTTCCCGAGCGGTTCGCCGAGCGCCTCGTCGCGCAGCAGCCCTTCCACGCGGGGACGGTAGTCCGGGTGGGACAGGCGCTCGCGCACCCCGGCGACGATGCGCGCGGCGGTGCCCTCGTTCCAGTTCCGCTCGCTCGCGAGCGGGGAGCGCCGCATGTCGTCGGCGACCTGGCGCCAGGCCACCGGCTGCGGGCGCGGCAGCCCCTGGAGGTACCGCTGGGCCAGTGAGGCGAGCACCAGCCGCTCGACCCTGCCCAGCGGGTGCTCCAGCGGCGGCACGGTCTCGTCGTCGGTGCGCACGTCGCCGGGCGCCCGTCTGCCGCCGATGAGCCGGATCTCCAAGCAGTGCACCGCTTCCGAGAGGTCGCCGATGTACACGGGCGTGTAGGCGTCCTGGATCGGCCGCTCCTGGCCCGAGAGCAGCATCGCGTCGCCGGGGAAGAGCATCGGCAGCCTGCCCTCGTTGCGCATCGTCCACTCCCTGCCATGGCAGACGAGCCGCCCGTGGATCCGGCTGATGTGCTTGTCCTTGACGCCGAGTGGAATGTTGACGTTCGCCTCGTCGCGTCCGAAGAGGATCTCGAACGGGCGCGGCGGCACCGCCCACCCGACCTCCGCGCTGAGCGCGAACACGGTGCCCGGCGGCGCGGGCGGCAGCGGGTCCGCGCCCTCGGGCGCCTCCGGGACGCCTGCGGCGAGGCTGCGCACCCACCGCGGCAGGATCTGCGGAGGAAAGGCGGTCGTGCTCATCTCGAATGGTCCTCTCTGGCGACGATGCTCCAGAACCCGATTATGTGCGCCCCCGCCCGGGACCCCTCTCGCCGCACGGACCGGCGCGGGAGTCCATCCGGGACCGGTCTCGTCTCGGCGCTCCTACCCTGAAGGCCCGCAAGGGACACGCAGAGAGGGGCTGGTTCCGATGTTCGAGTTCTCGATCCTCGTGTTCGGCTGCTCGGCGGTGATCGGGCTGCTCTACACCGGCTTCCGGGCGCACCTGGCCGGCCTCCTCGCCGGTGCGCTGACGGGAGGGGTCACGGCGTGGATCGCCCTCGCCGCCGACGCCGAGAACGGCAGCGCACTGGCACGGGGCGCGCTGGCGGCCTTGATCGGGTTGCAGGTCGTCGCCTGGGGCACCCAGCGGCGGCTCCGCGCGGCAGCACTCCGCAAAGAGGCGAGGGAACTCGAGCGCAATCGGGCACTCGCCCGGCGGTATCGACGCACCGATGAGGAGTGGAGCCGATACCGGTCACCCGACTGACCGGCGCGCGTCTTCGAGGCCTTTCTCGTTCTCCGCGTGGTCGGCGATGCCGGTGAGGTCGCGGGCGGCGATGCGGCGGGCGAAGTAGTCGGCTTGGACGGCCCATCGGAAGCGCAGGAGGGTGGTCAGGCCGCGTTCGACTTCGGCGCGCGCGAGAACGCCTTGGGCGAGGTAGGCCTCGATCAGGGGGTCGGCGTCGTCGGGGCCTCCGACGTACATCACGGCGGAGGCGAGGTCGTACAGGTAGGGGCCGGGCATGGCGGTGGACCAGTCGATGAGTCCGCAAGTGCCGGTGCCCTGGTCGAGGCGTAATGCTTCAGGCGCAGGGTCGGTGTGGAGGGGTCCCCAGGTCAAGGTCGCGGGGTCGAGGTCGTCGAGGGCGGTGAGGGCGGCAGTGACGGCGGGGCGGACCCAGTCGCGGACGTCCAGGTGCTCGGCCTCCGGATCGACCCAGTGGAAGGAGTCGGCGGAAGGGATGCCGGCGCCGCGAAGCGCCGCATGGGCGCGGGCGAGGGTGGTGCCGATGATGCGCTGCTGCGCCGGACCGTCACCGGTGACGGGTTCGCCGGGAACCCAGGCCAGCAGCGCGAGCATCATGCCCTCGACGGTCACGGCGAGGCGACCGTCGCGGCTGCGCTCAGGTGCTCCGGTCGGAAGGTCGGGCCGGTCGAGCACGGCCGCTGCGGCGAGGCCGCTGGTGTAGTCGAAGACCGTGTCCGGAGCGACGGCTTTGGCGACCCAGCGACGCGGGCCCGCGGTGACGAACCAAGTACCGGAGTTCATGCCCCCGTGATGCGGCACAATCTGAGCATTGTGGAGTCGCCAGTGTTCGGCGAGGCAGGTGCGCAGGAGATCGTCGCTGATCATGCGCCACAGTCAACCACCGGCTCAGTGAGCGGGCAACGGCTTATCGAGCCCGCTGGCGGAAGGACTCATGGGCCTCACGCGCCGTCGACCGGGAGGCCGCCGACGTGTTCGCGCACCACCTGCCGCAGGCGCGCGAGTGCGCCTGATTCAACCGCAGCGCGCTCATCCGCGGCGTCGAATACCTGGGGCGCACCGCCGGGATCGACCAGAGCATCGCCATCCGGTGCGGCCTGCCGACCGTGCAGGCGCTCGCTGCGGGTCCGATGAGTCCGGCGGGGTGTCGCTCCCTGACTCTATGATCTTGGGGAACCTGCCGCCGCGCGAAGGACCGAGATGACCGAATACGTTGCAGTGCAGGAAGATCGACTGGAACTTCCGGCCGAATGGACGGAGTGGGTCCTGCCGCGGCGCGGGCATGGAACGGTCATTCCGGTCGAGCCGGACACCGCGGCGTCCGAGAAGGCCGCCGCCGCGGTCGAGGCGAGGCGCGAGGACGTCATCGCCGCGCTTGCAAGCGCCGAGTGTGATCCGGAGCTGTCGCGGGCCGGCCTGGCCCACCTCGGCGGCGAGCCGAACCCGACCGGCGCCGCCGCGGTGCTCACTCTGCTCCGGTTCGTCGAGCCCTTCCGGGGCTCGATGTTCCAGACGGGCGGCGAACGCGCCGTGGCCAACCGCGAGCTGTTCGCCGCGGTGGCCGCCGACTTCGGCCTGCCGTTCGCCGTGAGCACCGGCATCGAGGACCTCTCCATCGCGTTCCGGTGGGGCGTCCCGACGAGCGGGGGCCCGGCGGACATGCCCGCCTTGGTGGTCGGCGACGCGTCGAATATGAAGTGGATGGTCTGGTCGGACCGGGAAGGCGTCCTTCCGTTCGCCCGCGGGCTGATCGCCGCCGCGGGCGACGACGAGTACCGGCGCGTCGTGGAGTCCGCCGCCGGCCACCGCGCCACTGCGCTCAGGCGCGTCGCCGCGGCGATCCTGCTCCCCGGGGAGCGCGACTGGGTGGCGGACGCGTGCGACGCACGCGACGCCTACCGCGGCGACCCCTACATCGAGGAGCTCGTCTGGTCGATCGTGGCCGATGCGGACCAGCTGAAGCGATTGGGGCTCCCCCGGCTCGCTCCCAGCCTGGTCCGGCACCGCCTCGTGGCCGAGCTCGTGCGCAACCTCGGCGTCGACGCCCTCCCGGTCCTCGCCAAGTCCCTCGACCACAAGAGCCTCGACAACGCCCAGCGCACCTTGCTGTTCCAGGCGATCGCGCTCTTGCCCAGCGACGACGCCGCGAACCTCCTCGTGGGACGCGCCGCCGAACCGGGCGCGCTCGCCGCCGTCAAACCCGCCGCCGCCCGCTTCCCCCACCGCTTCGCGCGCGCGGTCGCCGCCGGCGCCGCCGTCATCGCTCCCGCCGAACGGGTCCGCCTCGCCGGAGCCCTCCGTCAGGAGGCGGTCCCGCTCGAGACCGTCCTGAAGGGACTGAATGAGACCGACAGGGCCGCGATCGAAACGCTGCTCGCCGAGGCCTCGCCGGAGATCGCCGCGCCCGACCAGCTCCCCGAGGTCTTTCGCACGCCGCCGTGGGCCGGGCACCGGCGGCGCCGGGCCGCCGAGCCGGTCCCCGGCCTCACCGCCCCTGCCGGTTTCGAGCTTCACTGGGGCCCAGGTGAACGCGAGGCCGCCCTGGCCCTGGAGCCCGGCTTCGCCGAGTGGGACGAGACCGAGTTCTGGACCTCGGACAGCGAGACCGGCCTGGGCTTCGCCGACCGGCTCCGCGGCCGCCTCGCCCGCGGCGGCGATCCCGAAGCGGTGCTCGGGAAACTGCGTGAGAGCCCGAAGCACGCGAGCGCCCTCGTCCCCATTCGCAGCGCCGAAGCCGCCGCCCTCGCCGCGGACTGGTTCGCCCGCCTCAAGTCCGGGCGCGTCCACGCGGCCGACTGGCTCGACCGCCACGGCGAGCACGCCGTGCGCTACCTCGTCCCCTGCGCGCTCGGCGACGACAAGCGCCTGCGCGACGGCGGCGAAGCCGCCCTGCGGTACCTGGCCCGTCGTCTCGGCGACCAGGCCGTGCTCGACGCGGCCGCTGCCTTCGGACCCGACGCCCTCGCCCGCGTCATGTCGCTGCTCGCCACCGACGCGCGCGTCCCCCTCTCCGGGTCCGTGAAGCCGGGCGACTGGGCCGATCCCGGCATGCTGCCGCCGGTCATGCTGCGCGGCAGCGAGACCGCGCTCCCCGTCGTCGCGGTGCGGCACCTCATCAGCGCGCTCGCCCTGTGGTCCCCGCGCCTGCCGTTCCCCGGCGTCGACGACTTCGCCGCCCACTGCGACCCCGGCCCGCTCCAGCGGTTCTCGCTCGCCCTGTTCGACCTGTGGCTGCGCTCCGACGCCCCCAGCAAGGACTCCTGGGCCGTCGACCAACTCGGCGCCTTCGGGAACGACGACACCGTCGCCGTCCTCGGCCCCCTCGTGGCCCAATGGCCCGGCCGCAGCCAGAACGACCGCGCGCACACCGGCCTCGAAGTCCTCGCCCACATCGGCACCGACGCCGCGTTCACGGCCCTGCGCGACATCTCGCGGGCCTTCAAGTTCGGCAACACCGTCACCGAACGCGCCCGCGAACTCGCCGAACGGATCGCCACCGCCCGCGGCCTCACCTTCGAGGCGCTCGCCGACCGCCTCACGCCCGACCACGGTGCGGGCGAGGTCGTCTCGTTCGACTACGGCCCCAGGCGCTTCCATCTCGCCTTCGACCGGCTCCTCACCCCGCACCTCACCGACGACGCCGGCAAGCCCCGCAAGGCCCTCCCCAAACCCGGCGTCCGGGACGACGCGGACGCCGCCAAAGCGTCCATCGCCCGCTGCAAGGCGCTCGTCAAGGCAGTTGAGGACACCGCTCACACCCAGGTTGAACTCCTCTGCGCCGCAATGCTGAACGGCCGCGTCTTCACCCTCGGCGACCTCCGCGTCCTCGACGCCCACCCCATCGGCGGGGTCTTCACCCGCCGCCTCGCCTGGTTCAGCCGCGGCGCCGGATTCCGCATCGCCGAGGACGGCGGCTTCGCCGACGTCGAGGACCGCGAGTTCCAGCCCGACCCGGACGCGATCCGCCTCGCCCACCCCGCCCTCCTGCGCGACGAGACCCCCGCCTGGATCGCCCTGTTCGCCGACTACGAGCTCCTCCAGCCTTTCGACCAGCTCGCGCGCCCCCGGCTCCACTTCACCGAGGAGGAACTCGAAACCGGCCGCCTCCGCCGCTTCGACGGCCTCCAGTGCGGCTACGCCGACCTCGGCGAACGCATCGGCTGGACCCACACGCTGCTCACTCCGGGACCCGACCTCGCCTGGGGCTGGCGGCTACAGCAGCCGCTCCCCGGCGGATGGCTGCTCGCCGAGGCCTCCCCCGAACCCGACAAGCACCGCCCCGAACCCGACCTCGTCCACACCGTGACCCGCGTACGGCTCCAAACCAACCGCAACCGCAGACCCGAGCACGCCCGCCCGCTTCCCGGCCGCGAGGTCGACCCCGTGGCCGCCTCCGAGCTCCTCGCCCGGCTCACCGGCGCCCATCCGAGCGACTAGCGGCAGCGCTGCCCGCCCCTAACTCCCCGCCCGTTCAGGTGACACGGCGGGACGCGGCCTCGAGCGTCGGACCCGCAGGGAATACTGAACGCGGCATCACGAACTTCGTCCCCGATCGAAAAGAGCACCGATGACCGCAGCGCACACCACCGAGACCTCGGCCGTCAGCGAAAGCGACGCCGAAACGACCGCCGTCGAAGCCCCGCTGTTCCTCGCCCCGCCCCCTTCCGAGAAGGCCAGCGCCCGCGCCGCGCTCCTCGCCGAGGCCCGTGAGGCCGCCAACGACAACCGCAGCGCCGCACCCGTCCTGCGGTTCTCCGCCGGCGGCTGACCCTCACGTCCGGTCCCGGCATGCGGCCCGGCTACAGTTCGTCGAAGCCGCACGGCGAGCGTTTTCACGCTGCCGCTCCCCTCTGGACGACGTCTCCGCGCAGGGCCTGAACACGCCGCGCCGCTGCGGGCTCCGCGCCACGGCGTCGTCGCATGGGAAGGAACGATCTGATGATCATCGACAGAGCCGAAGTCGTCGTCACCAGCCCCGATCGGAACTTTGTCACTCTCAAGCTCACCACCGACGACGGCCTCACGGGCCTCGGCGACGCGACCTTGAACGGCCGCGAACTCGCCGTCGTCGCCTACCTCAAGGACCACGTCGTCCCGCTCCTGCTGGGCCGCGACGCCCACCGCATCGAGGACACCTGGCAGTTCCTCTACCGGTCCGCGTACTGGCGGCGGGGCCCGGTCACGATGGCCGCGATCGCCGCGGTCGACATGGCGCTGTGGGACATCAAGGGCAAGGCCGCAGGGCTCCCCGTCTACCAGCTCCTCGGCGGCGCCTCGCGCACGGGCCTCCTCGCCTACGGCCACGCCTCCGGCAAGACCACCGAGGAGCTCTTCGACTCCATCCGCTCCCATCAGGAGCAGGGCTACCGGGCGATCCGCGTGCAGACCGGCGTCCCCGGCCTGAAGTCCATCTACGGGATCGCGTCGAACGCCACCTATGAAGCGATGCAGGGCGTCCGCTACGACCACGAGCCCGCTCAGCGCGGCGCACTGCCCAATGAGGAGGACTGGGACACCCGCTCGTACCTGCGGCACGTCCCCACCGTCTTCGAGGCGGTCCGGAACGAGTTCGGTCCGGAGCTGCCGCTGCTGCACGACGCGCACCACCGGCTCACGCCGATCCAGGCCGCGCAGCTGGGGAAGTCCCTCGAGCCGTACGACCTGTTCTGGCTCGAGGACGTCACGCCGGCCGAGAACCAGGAGGCCCTGCGCCTGGTCCGGCAGCACACCACCACGCCGCTGGCGATCGGCGAGATCTTCAACAGCGTGTGGGACTACCAGCAGATCATCCGCGAGCAGCTGATCGACTACGTGCGCTCGGCCGTGACCCACACCGGCGGCATCAGCCACCTCCGGAAGGTCCTCGACTACGCCGCGCAGTACCAGGTCAAGTCGGGCATGCACGGTCCCACGGACATCTCGCCGGTCGGCATGGCCGCCGCGATGCACCTGGGCCTGAGCATCCACAACTTCGGCATCCAGGAGTACATGCGGCACGGCGCCAAGACCGACGAGGTCTTCCAGCAGTCCTTCACCTGGTCCGACGGGTACCTCCACCCCGGCGACCAGCCGGGTCTCGGCGTCGGGCTCGACGCCGACGAGGCGGGCAAGTACCCGTACGTGCAGGCGTACCTGCCGTACAACCGCCTCGCGGACGGCACGGTCCACGACTGGTGAGGACCGCGCGCAGCGCTCGGACCGTTCGCTCTCGGAAGCGGCGCTTCCGATGGCGGTGCGGGGCCGCCGCCGCGCGATGCCCGCGTTCCGCGGCCGCGGGCGCCGGACGCTCCCGGGACTTACGTTGTACGGTACGTTCGCCGGGAAGGGGTGGACTATGGCTGGCAAGCGTGCGCCTGGACCGCAGGGCGGGTTGAGCCGGGAGCGGGTGCTGCGGAGTGCGGTGGCGATCGCCGACGAGCGCGGCCTGGCGGCGCTGACGATGCGCAGCCTGGCCGAGACGCTCGGGGTCGAGGCGATGTCGCTGTACCACCATGTGGCCAACAAGGAGGCGGTGCTCGACGGGCTGGTCGAGGTCGTCATGGCCGAGATCGAGGCGGCCGTGGGCGGCCTCGTTGCGCCGGAGCCCGAGGACGACTGGAAGACGGCGATGCGGATGCGGGTGCTCGCGGCCCGCGAGGTGCTGGTCGGCCATCCGTGGGCGCCGCGGGTGTTCGAGACGCGGACCGGCACGAGCCTGCCGGTGGCGCGGTACTTCGACGGGGTGCTCGGTCTGATGCGGCGCGGCGGGTTCAGCTACGAGCTGGGCCACCGCGCCTTGCACGCCTTGGGGAGTCGGGCGCTGGGGTTCTCGCAGGAGTTGTTCGAGCCTGACGGGGTGGAGGCCCCCGAGGAGGCGGTGGCGGCGATGGCCGAGCAGGTCCCGCACCTGGTGGCGATGATCGCGGACGCGTCGCACGGCGGCGCGCTGCTGGGCTGGTGCGACTACCAGGCCGAGTTCGAATTCGGTCTGGATCTGATTCTGGACGGCCTGGAGCGGTTGCGTTCGGAGGCCTAGAGACCGACGTTGTCCCTGTTCGCACGGTGGGCACCGCACCGCCCTTGACAGACTTACAACGTAAGCCTAAGGTGACTTACAACGTAAGACTGCGAAGGAGTCGCCATGAGGGCCATCGTCCAGGACCGCTACGGGCCGCCCGGGGAAGTGCTCGAGCTCAAGGAGATCGAACGGCCGGCTCCCGGCCCGGGCGAGGTGCTCGTCCGCGTGCGGGCCAGCAGCGTCAACACCCCGGACTGGATCGCGGTCACCGGCGTCCCCTACGCGCTGCGGCTGCAGGGCCGCGTGCGACGGGCTGCGAACGTGGTGCGCGGCAGCGATGTCGCCGGGATCGTGGAGGCGGTCGGCGCTGGGGTGGACTTCGGCGTCGGCGACCGGGTGTTCGGATCGCTGTGGACGAGCAGGTTCGTGACCGCCGGCGCGTTCGCCGAGTTCACCGCCGTCCCCGCGGAGCGGCTCGCGCCGATCCCGGCCGGAGTGGGGTTCGAGGAGGCGGCGGCCTCGGTCATGTCGGGCGTGACCGCGCTGTGCGCCATGCGGGACACCGTCGACGTCCGAGAAGGCATGAAGGTGCTCGTGAACGGTGCGTCAGGCGGCGTGGGGACCTTCGCGGTCCAGCTCGCCGCGCACTTCGGCGCGGAGGTCACCGGCGTCTGCGGGACATCGAACCTCGACATGGTGCGCGGACTCGGCGCCCGCCACGTCATCGACTACACCCGCACCGACTTCACCGAGGGGAGCGAGCGCTACGACGTCATCCTCGACAACGTCCTGAACCACCCGCCGAGCCGCACGGCCCGCGCGCTGGCCCCGGACGGCGTGCTCATCCCCAACAGCATCGGGAACGGCGGCGGCCTGCTCGCCGGGCTCGGGCGCATGGCCCGCGCCAGATTCCTGGGCGCGGCGGGCCGGGTCGACGTGCGCTTCTCCCCCTCAGAGGCGAGCCGCGAGAACCTCACGGCCGTAAGCGAACTGCTGGCCTCGGGCGCGATCAGAGCGGTGATCGACCGGTCGTACCCGCTGGAGGAGACGGCGCAGGCCGTGGCTCATATGCTCGGCCACCACGCCCGCGGCAACATCGTGATCAGCGTGCCGGAAGGACCCCAGGCACCATGAAAGCCGCTGTCCTTCAAAGAAGGGCAGCGGCTTCGTGTTTAAGAGCTGTGGAGGCTAGAGCGCGCGCAGGTTAGCGGCCTGCGGACCCTTGTTGCCCTGCTCGATGTCGAACTCGACGCGCTGGTTCTCTTCGAGCGACTTGTAGCCGTTGCCGGTGATCGCGGAGAAGTGAACGAAGATGTCGGGGCCGTCGCCCTCCGGAGCGATGAAGCCGAAGCCCTTCTCCGAGTTGAACCACTTAACGGTGCCTTGCGCCATGCTTAAATATCCTTGGTGTTGATGCTCAGACCGACGGTTGCAGTGCGGGTTTTGACGCCCGGAGTGCTCTACCGCCATGCGGTCTGATATTGCCGCCATTGCTGGCGCTTCACCACTTCGATTCGCATTGCTTTGAACCGACGTGACACATGGACCCTACAGCACTCCCGCCCGATTGCACCGGGCCCGCGTGGAAATTCTTCTCGCATTTGACTGTTTGCCCCTGAATGTCCCGTGATTTTGCGCAGATTGGTGCCGAAGGTCATGAGTCACGGGGGTCGTTTCGCACCTCGGCGGCCGCGAAATCGATGAGTGAGCGGCGCCTCGGTCTTGCAGAAAAAGGGCCGGGGCCCCACGCCGGGGGCGGGGGGCAGGGCCGGGCGGCGGCCCCGGGGGGGGTG
>NZ_JAUEMJ010000002.1:650785-1118553 GCF_030403505.1 Glycomyces tritici
CGCCTCGGTCTTGCAGAAAAAGGGCCGGGCCCGATCGCCGTTCGCGGCGATCGGGCCCGTTCGCCGTCACGGGCGGTTGTCGTCCGGGCGGGCGCGGTCGTTGTCGCGTTTGAGCGGCAGGGCCGCCGAGGTGCCGAGGCGCTGCCGCAGCTCGGAGAGGCCCTTCAGCGTGATGCGCAGCTGCGGTGCGTCCAGGAGGAGCTCGCCGGTGCGCGGGTGGTGGTGGGACTGCGGGATCTCGGTGAGCCAGCCGGCGTCGACGGCGGACTGGCGGGCGCGCCAGGCGTGGTCGCGCCGCTGCCGGTAGGCCCAGCGGAGGTCGCCCAGCGTCCTGAACAGACGGTTCTGGCCGAGGTCGATGGCCGGGTCGCGGGAGAGGATCTTCGCCGCGTCCGCGGCGGAGAAGGTGCCGCGCGCCGAGGCCAGGCGGTGCCAGGACTCGGCGGCGGGCGCGAGGGCCTCGAGGTGGGATTCGGCCGTGTCGGCGCGATCGGCCTCCTCCAGCACCATCAGGGCGAGGTCGCGGTTGGTGAGACCGCGGGGGTCGCGGTGCGCAGTGCGCGGGCTTGGGGTGATGTTCATGCATCCACTCCGTTCGTCGTGCTCTCCCCCGATTCTATGCGGGGGGTACGACATTCCGTCCGCGCGCGAACTCGCGGATGCACAGGTCAACGGCCGAATTTCCGGCCGGTCAGAGACCCGCCAGATAGGACTCGAGGGTCGCGGCGTACGCGGCCGGGTCCTCGTTCCAGGACGCGGTGTGGCCCGAGGCGGTCTCCATGACGGTGGTCTGCGCGGGGTCGAGCATCTCGGCGAAGTCGAGGGTCGCGGTGTGGTCCACGGTCTCGTCGGCGGTGTCCACGTAGAGCAGGATCGGCAGGTCGAACTCGTCCGCGAAGTTGCGCTGGTCGAGGTCGTCGAAGTCGATGTCCGCGCGGAACTCGACGATGCGCTTGGCGGCCCAAGTGATCGGGGCGATGACGTCGCGGTCGGCGGCCTGCATGTCGAGGGTCGAGTTCCAGTCCATGACGGGCGAGTCGAAGACCAGGCCTTCGACCACCGAGGGGTCGTCGAGGTGGCGGTAGGCGGTGGCGATGACCGCGCCGCCCATGGACCAGCCGTGCAGGATCACGGACTCCGCGCCGTTCGCGAGGGCGTAGTCGACGGCGGCGATCACGTCCTCGCTCTCGTGCGCGCCGAGTGCGTGCATCCCGTTGGGGGCCTTGGGCGCGCCTTCGTCGTTGCGGTAGGTGACGGCGAGGACGGGGTAGCCGTGGCCGGCGTAGAGCCCGACGCCGCGCAGGGTCTCGGCCGGGGCGGCGTTGCGGCCGTGGACGGTGATGACCCAGGTGCCGGCGTTGGGCGAGGCGGGGTCGCTCGGGACGTGCCAGGCGGGCATGTCGCCCAGGTCGGCCGGAACCTCGACGTCCGCGAAGTCGAGGCCGAGGCCGGTCTTCGGGTCGTCGCGGAAGGTCCACTTGTCGATGCGGGCCTTCGTGCCCGCGGCGAGGTCGCCGAAGAGGACCGAGTCGACCGCGCGGGTCACCGTCTCGTCGTCGCTGGCGAGGACGTCGCCGAGCACGGCCTGGCCGTCCTCCCACTGGAGGCCCCAGGTGCCGGGCGCCTCGGAGGCCGCGGTGAGCGGGAGGGTCACCGTGGCGCCGTCGGCGGCGACGACCTCGAGCCCGTACGGGTCCTCCTCATGCGAGACGTTGATGACCTCGCCGGAGAAGTACCAGCCGGCCGCGCCGAGCGCGCCGAGGGCGAGCACCAGCAGCACGGAGAGCGTGATGACGACCGGGCGCAGCCAGCGCCGCTTGCGAGCCGGAGCGTCGGTTTCCAGGGTGGTCTTCACGTGGCGTCCTCGGAGGTCAAGCGGGAGGGTGACCGCTCGATCCTAGTGCGCCCGCGCTCGGGTCGCCTCGGACGAGGGTGCTAGTCCCCCAGGGCGAGGAGGCGCTTGCGCGCGTCGTGCGCGGAGGCGGCGTGCGCGTCCATGTCGGCCCACGGGTCGCTCTTGCGGGCGAGGCGCCTGCGCATGGACGCGGGGCTCTGGCCGTTCGGGGTCGCGCGGCCGAGCTCGTCCCAGTCGAGGGGCGTGGCGACGGGCGCGCCGGGGCGCGCGCGGAGCGAGTAGGGGCAGACGAACGTCTGGCCGTAGGCGTTCCGGTTGCAGTCCAGGAAGATCCGGTCGCCGCGCTTTGCCTTGCGCTGAGCGGTGGTGAGGCGGTCCGGGTCGGCGGCGGCGAGGCGGTCGGCGAGGTCGGAGGCGAACTCGCGCACGGCGTCGAAGTCGGCCGAGCGGTCGAGCGGGGCGGCCACGTGGAAGCCGCGACCGCCCGTGGCCTGCACGAACGGCGTCAGACCGACCTCGGAGAACAGGTCGCGGGCCCGGCGGGCGACCTCGCGCAAGGTGGCGACCGGGGTGCCGTCGGGCGGGTCGAGGTCGATGACGAGCCGGTCGGGGCGATCTGGTTTGTCCACTCTGGAGAGCCAGATGTGGAACTCGATGGCGGCCTGGTTCGCGAGGTAGACCAGGGCCGCCTCGTCGTCGCACACGACGTAGTCGACCGTGCCCTCCTCCGCGTCCATCCTCTCGGTCCGGATCCAGTCCGGGAAGTAGTCGGAGGCGTGCTTCTGGAAGAACCCGGACTCGCCGATGCCGTCGGGGAAGCGTCGCAGCGTCAGCGGCCGGTCGGCCAGGTGCGGGAGCATCGCCGCCGCGACCGAGCGGCAGTGCTCGACCATGTCGCCCTTGCTCACGTGGTCGTCCGGGAACAGCTCCTTCTCGACCTTGGAGAGCTTGAGGTCGTGGCCGTTGATCGTCATCGTCTGCGTCGACATGCGCGGGAGGTACCCGTGCCGGGCTGCCCGGAAACCGTCAGACGGGGAGCGTGAGCGTGTTGCGCCAGCCGCCGTCGGGGGTCGCGGTCCAGGTCAGCGTCCCGCCGAGGAGCGCCGCGCGCTGGTGGAGGCCGAGGAGCCCGTGCCGGGAACTCGGCAGCGGCACCGCGGTCCGGGTGGGGGCGGTGCTGGTGATCGTCAGGATGACGCCGCCGTGCTCGTGGACGAGCACGACTTCCGCGCTCGCGCCCGGGGCGTGCTTGCGGACGTTCGTCAGCGACTCCTGCACCGTGCGGTAGACCGCGCGCTCGGCGGGCGGATCGAGCTCCGGGTGCGGGCCGATGCGCAGCGTCGCCTCGATGCCGCTGCCGGCGACGAGGTCCGCGAGCTGCGCCAGCGTCGGCTGCGGGGCGAGGTCCGTGGGACCCGAGCCGCCCGCGCGCAGCACGTTCACCATGTGCCGCAACTCGTCCAGGGTCCGCACGCTCAGCATGCGGATCGTCCCGGCCGCCTCCTTCGCCTCCGCGTCCCCAGTGCTCACCTGGAGCGCCCCGGCCCGGACCGCGATCAGGCTGACCTGGTGCGACACCACATCGTGCATCTCGCGGGCGAGCTGCGCGCGCTCCTGCGACAGCACCTTCTGCGTCGCCATCAGCTGCTCGTGCTCGCGCGCCTCGGTGATCTCCACCAGCCGCGCCGAGAGCTCGCGGCGGACCTGCACGAACTGGCCGAGGAACGCCGCCGCGGCGGCCGGGGCCAGCGCGTACGCCGCGTCCGCGAGGATCCACGAGTCGAGCGGGTACCCGGCGGCCTCGCCGACCGGCCAGATCATGCAGGTCGCCAGGACCACGGTCGCGACGGCGAGCAGCCAGCGCCGGTGGGTGCGGGTCGCGAGCGTGAACAGGGCGATGAGCGGGGCCGCGGCGGGCCCCATGAACAGGGCGACCGGCAGCGTCACGAGGAACACCGCCATGGGCCGGCGGCGGCGCAGCAGCAGGGCGAGGACGCCCGCGCCCATGAGCCAGACGTCCCAGGTCGACTCGGCCCACCAGTAGACGAGCCAGACGTCGAGGGCGCTCACCACGACCAGCACCGCGTCGGTCATCCACGGGCGCCACCAGCGCCGCAGCCGGTTCACCGGCGGTCCCGCAGGAGCCCGGCGCGCTCGGCCGCGAGCGCGGCCTGGACCCGGCCGGAGACCTGGAGCTTGGTGAGGATCGCGCTCACGTGGTCCTTCACCGTGCCCACGCCGAGGTACAGCCTGGCGGCGATCTCGCCGTTCGAGAGGCCGTCCGCGAGCAGGACCAGGATCTCGCGCTCGCGGGCGCTCAGTCGCTCGACGGGGCCGCCTGCCGGGGCGCGCCCGGCCAGGTAGCCGTCGACGACCGTGGAGGTGACCTTCGGGGAGAGGACCACGCCGTCGGCCGCGAGCGTGCGCACCTGCAGCGCGAGGTGCTCGGGGTCGGTGTCCTTGAGGAGGAACCCGGCCGCGCCCATGCGCAGGGCTGCGGCCACGTACTCGTCCGTGTCGAAGGTCGTGAGCATCGCGACGACCGGCGGCCGGGGGAGCGCGCGGAGGCGCTCCAGCACCGTGAGGCCGTCCACGTCCGGCATGCGGATGTCCAGCAGCACGACGTCCGGGTGCAGCCGCCCGACCTCGGCCAGCGCCTGGCGGCCCGAGACCGCGGCCACCACCTCGATGTCGCCGGCGGCGTTGAGGATGTGCTGGAAGCCGGTGCGGATGAGCGCCTCGTCGTCGACCACCAGTACCCGGATCATGCGTGCGGCCTCCTCGTGACGGTGTCCCTGACGATTGGTAGCACGTCCGCGCCACCTCCTGCCGCACTCGGCGCGGCGGGTGCGGGCAAGACCCGCCGATCGGCGGGGGCGTTCCGGCCGGGCGGGGGATCGGATGCCGCCCGGCGGCGGGCCGACGACCGCGCATCGCCGGATGGGAAGGGGGCCCGCGCGGCCGCACGCTGGCGTCATGAGCAATGTCATCGTCTTCAAGCCGCGCGAACTCGCGGCCGCACCGGAGGGCCCGCCCGCCCGGGAAGCGTCCCTGGGCCGCCTCCTCGGCATCGACGCCGCCCGCGCCCTGGCCGTGTTCGGCATGTACTACGCGCACGTCGGGCCCTTCCCCGAGGAGACGGGCACATGGAAGAGCTTCCTCATGGAGATCCCCCACGGCCGCTCGTCCGCGCTGTTCGCGACCCTCGCCGGGCTCTCGCTCGTCCTCCTCGCGGGCGGCAGCCGCCCCAAGAGCGGCCGGCCGATGCGGCAGACCGCGGTGCGGATCGCGATCCGCTCGGTCCTGCTGCTGGCCCTCGGCTCGTGGCTGGTCGCGATGGGCACCTCGATCGTGGTGATCCTGGCGTACTACGGCCTGTTCTTCCTCCTCGCGCTGCCGTTCATCAGACTGCGGGCGCGGACGCTCGCGATCATCGCCGTCGGCGTCGGCATCGGCGGGCCGCTCCTCATCCAGTGGCTGTGGACGGTGGACACCGCGTGGATGGACTCGTTCACCGCGAAGGACCCGCTCGCGATGTGGAGCGGCGAAGGACTGATCGCGCTGCTGTTCAACGGGACGTACCCGGGGCTGGCGTGGATGGCGTACGTGTTCGCGGGCATGGCGGTCGGCAAGCTCGACCTCACCCGGCTCGCGATCCAGGTGCGGCTGCTGATCATCGGCCCGGCGCTGGCCCTCCTCGGATACGGCGGCGCGTGGCTCATCGGCAAGCTCCTGCCCTCGGCGGCGACCGCCGGCTCCTCGGCCTCGGACGCGAGCTGGAAGTCGTTCGACCAGGCCATGTCGAAGGCGTTGGAGGGCAAGGACTCCGCGAACTGGGGCAAGGAGGAGTGGGAGGCGTTCGACGCCGAGCACGCCTCGATCTGGGAGCTGGCGCCCGACGAGAAGGTCATGGGCGGCGGCGGCTTCGACTGGACGGGCCTGGCGTCGGCGAGCCCGCACTCCAACATGCCCCTCGAACTGGCCGGGAACATCGGCGTCGCGCTCACGATCATCGCCGGACTCGTGTTCCTCTTGGGCCGCTTCGGAAAGCTCCGGTTCTGGCTCGCGCCGCTCATCGCGGTCGGCTCGACGTCGCTGACGGCGTACGTCGCGCACATCGCGGCCGTCTGGTACCTCGTCGACCACCCCGCCAACGGGGTCGGCTACGCGACCGGCTGGCGCATGTGGGCGCTCTTCGTCGTGACCATGCTGGTCTTCGCGCCGATCTGGAAGCGGTTCTTCAAGCGCGGGCCGCTCGAGTACCCGATGTACTGGGCGACCCTGCCCGCGAAGCTCGTCAAATAGGGCTCCCCGAACCGGGAGCCGCGGACCGGCCCGATCTGGGGGCGAAGGCCGGTCCGCGGTTCCCTCTAGGCTCCGGTCGCTTCCCTTGCGGCGGTGATGAAGTCGGCCAGCGCGGGGGTCGGACTCGCGGCTTTCGGCCAGGCCAGGGCCACGGTGCTCGGGGTGATGCCGGTGACCTCGCGGTAGACGATGTCGGGCCGCGCGTAGTAGCGGGCAGCGCTGTCCGGGGCCAGCGCTATGCCGTCGCCGTTCGCGATCGCGCTCAGCCAGTCGTCCGGATGCTCCGTCACCGCACCGATCCTCACCGGGCGGCCGCCGCGGGCCTCGGCGGCGATCCAGTGGTCGCGGAAGGCCCCGGTCGCGCCCGGGGCGGCGATGAACGGCTCGTCGAGCAGGTCGTCGATGCAGAGCGTGCCGTGATGCGCGAGCGGGTGGTTCGCCGCCATGGCGACGCAGCGGGGCTCGGTGAGCAGCGGCAGGAGGCGGCAGTCCTCCTGGCCGGGGAAGGGCAGCCGCATGAACGCGGCCTCGACCTCGCCGGAGACCAGGGCTGCGGCGGGCGCTCCCCAGCTCGCCTGGCGCATCTCCACCCGCCAGTCGGGCCGCCGCGTCCGGAACCCGGCGATGACGTCCTGGGTCTTCTCGTTGGCGGCGCTGGCGAGGAAGCCGATCCTGAGCACTTTGGAGGCTTCGGCTTCGGCGGCGCGGACGGCGCGTTCGGCGCGGTCCCATGCGTCCAGGACCGCGGGTACGGCTCGGGCCAGGGCGTGGCCGGGCCCGGTGAGCGCCATGCCGGACCGGGAGCGTTCGAAGAGGGACGCGCCGAGCTGGTCTTCGAGTTGGCGGATCTGCTTGGTCAGCGCGGGCTGGGAGATGTAGAGGCGTGCGGCGGCCCTGGTGAGGTTCCCTTCCTCGGCGACGGCCCGAAAGTAGCGGAGGAGCCTGGTGTCCACATCCATAACCGCAGGTTATCGATGCATGTATTGGACGGTGCGGGTGGGGCGTCGGAGACTGGGCTGGTCAACCGGAGCCTCGTCAGGAAGCCGTCCCATGGTCATCGCGCTCGTCGCCGTCACGTTCGTCAACGTCCTGTTCAATGCGGTCGAGTCCGTCGCGAACTTCATGAAGGCCGATTGGGTCAAGGCCAACTCGCACGCGGTCGGCGTGCCGGACTCGTGGCTGCCGCTCCTCGGCCTCGTCAAGGGCGCGGCCGCGGTCGGGCTGGCGGTCGGGTTGTTCTGGCGGCCGCTGGGGATCGCCGCCGCGGTCGGGCTCGTGCTGTTCTTCGTCCTCGCGACGGCGCTCCACATTCGGCACCGGGTCTTCCACAACTTCTACGGCCCGCTCTTGTTCTTGTCGCTCAGCGTCGCCGTGCTGTGGCTGATGATCATCGCTTGAGCTGCAACGCGAAGCGGTCGGCGGGACCGCGAGGTCCCGCCGACCTGACGGGTCAGCCTATGGAGTTAGTCGAGGCCGGCGGCGATGGCGCTGACGAGTTGGCCGTTGCTGGTGTCGCCGGAGAGCTCCCAGGCGAAGGCGCCGCCGAGGCCCTGGCTGTTGGCCCAGGCCGTCTTGGTCGCGATCGTGGCCGGGGTGTCGTAGCTCCACCATTCGCCGTTGCAGTAGGCGTAGGCGGTGCCGGCGACGGTTCCCGTTGCGGGGCATTTGTTCACGAGGACCTTGTAGTCCTCGATGCCGGCCTCGTACGTGCCCGGGGCCGGACCGGTGGCCGTGCCTCCCGGCGTCGACTGGGTGACGCCGGTCCAGCCTCTGCCGTAGTAGCCGAAGCCGAGCAGCAGCTTCGACGACGGGATGCCGAGGGATTTGAGCTTGGCGATGGCGGTGGCGCCGTCGAAGCCCGCGATCGGCTGGCCGCTGTAGCTGTTGAGCGGCGCGTTCGGTGCGGTGGGGCCGTCCTTGTCCCAGGCGCCGAAGTAGTCGTAGGTCATGACCATGTAGAAGTCGACGTACTGCGCGGCCTTGCCGTAGCCGCCGAGGTCGATCTTGCCGCCCGCGTTGCCGTCGCCGGTGATCGCGGAGGTGACCAGCTCGTTCCCGAACTTGGCGCGCAGGGCGCCCATGAGGTTCGGGTACGCGTTCGTTCCGCTGGTGTCGCAGGTCAGACCGCAGGAGTTGGGGTACTCCCAGTCGATGTCGATGCCGTCGAACACGCCGTTCCAGCGCGGGTCGTGCAGGAGGTTGTAGCAGGACTCGGCGAAGGCCGCCGGGTTCTGCGCGGCCTGGCCGAAGCCGCCGGAGTAGGTCCAGCCGCCGAAGGACCAGAGGATCTGCAGGTCCGGGTACATCTGCTTGAGCTTCTTGAGCTGGTTGAAGTTGCCGCGGAGGGGCTGGTCCCAGGTGTCGGCCTTCCCGTCGACCGACTGGTCGGCCGTGTAGGCCTTGTCGATCGCCGCGTAGGAGTCGTCCATCGTGCACTGGCCGTTCTTGACGTTGCCGAAGGCGTACACGATGTGGGTGAGGTCCTCGGCCGAGCCGGAGGAGACGATGTTCTTGACGTGGTAGTTGCGCCCGTACACGCCCCACTCGGTGAAGTAGGCCGCGTTGATCTTGCCGCCGCCGCCGGGGTTGCCGGTGGGCTGCTCGGTGGGTTCGCCGGTGGGGCTCTCGGACTGGGTGGGGTTCGTGCCGCCCCCGCAGGCGCCCTTGGACTCCCAGACGCCCCATTCGCCGGTGGTGCCGGGGGTCTCGTTCTGGGTCCACCACTTGGCGCGGTACTCGGTGCCGTTGTGGCTGGCGGTGTCGCCGCCGACGTAGACCTTCGAGGAGGACCAGGCGGGCGAGCAGGCGATCGCGGCGGAGGCCGAGAAGGGGTTGGCGACGATGTAGATCGCGCCGGCGGTCATCACGGCCAGGGCCGCGGTGAGCGCCGCGATCATCCGTCTTGTTTTCAGTCGCCTCAATGTTCCTCCCAAAAGTAAAGAGACTTAACTGATAGGTATCTTTATTTTTACGGGAACGCGGATTGAAGTCAAGGATTTACATCGAAAAATTTCAATGGCCCGGTAGGTCTGAAATGGGAGCGTTCTATTGCGACGCAGCGCGACGATCGCCTCCACACTTTCGCGTTGCGCGGCTTCGCTACAGTGGTCTGCGAAGGCAGGCAGGGCCAGAGGGGCGGCACCTTCGCGAAAGCACTCGCGAGTCGAGAGCGGACGCGGCGGCACCGCCCCTCACTCGTCCCCTTTGGAAGTCGAACCCCGATAGTGTTGGGCGGCTTGGCCTCAGAGCCAGCCGTTGCGCCGGAAGCCCCGGTACAGCAGCACGCAGACCAGCGCCATCAGCACCAGCGAGAGCGGGTACCCGAGGGCCCAGTGGAGCTCGGGCATGTCGTCGAAGTTCATGCCGTAGATCCCCGCGACGATGGTGGGCGCGATGGCGATCGCCGCCCACGCCGAGATCTTCTTCGTGTCCTCGTTCTGCCAGGTGCCGATCTGGCCCTGATGGGCGGTGAGCACGGTCGTCAGCAGGCTCATGCAGGTCTCGATCGCGGCGTCCACGCGGAGCAGGTGCCCGGCGACCGCCCCGAAGCCCGGGTGCTGCACCACCGCGTTGCCGTGCCGCTGCTTGAGCGAGCGGGCGAACGGCACGAGCGGGCTCACCGCGTTCTGGAACTCCAGGGTCTCGCGGATGAGGAAGTAGATCTCCTGGTTGCGGTCGACGCGCTCGCCGGAGAAGATCGCGCGCTCCAGGTCGCTCACGTCGTCGGCGAGGTCCTCGACCGCGCCGTCGTACTGCTCGATGACAGCGTCGAAGAGGGCGTGGACGACGCCGGGGAGGCCCTCGGCGCGGAAGCCGGCATCATCGGCGAGCCGCCTCCGAACGGCCGGAACGGGATCGACCATGCCGCGGCGCACGGTGACCAGCGAGCGCCCGTCGGTGTAGAGGGCGAGGTCCCCGGTCTCGACCTGCCGGGTCGCCTCGATGTACCAGACGGTCTTGACGAGGACGAGCACGGCGCCGTCCACGGTCTCGACCTTCGGGCGGCGCTGGGTCTTGTGCGCGGGGTCGATGCTGAAGCGGTCGAGGCCGAGCGCTTCGAGCGCGGCCGTGAGGAGTTCGGGGGTCGGCACGTCCAGCTCGACCCAGACGAAGGCGTCCTTGGCGCCGGCCGCCGCGCGCAGGTCGTCAGCGCTGCCGCGCCCGTCCTCGGCCCCTTCGGGACCGATCACGGTGTAGTCGATCATCCGCACCTCCGTCTTGGGCCGCTTCGGTTCATCTTCGACCTCGGCCGGGCTTCGGCTCCGGTTTCGGCCTCGGCTCATCTTCGACCTCGCTGGGCCCCGGCTCCGGTTTTGACCTCCGGCGGTTACCCGTCCACAAACCCCCACCCACCACTAGAGGGGAAAGACTGCGGCGATCATCCCGCGCCCCACCGACAACAACCGCCGCCAAACGAACCTTAGCGGCCGATCTTCACCGGATCGGGTGAACGGTCGGGATCTGCGGCGAACGGGCACAGTCCGGCGCGGTCGGCCCGGCGGGCTAGCCGCGCTATCGCCGCAAGGCCGGCGCGGTCGGCCAGGAGGGCGCTATCACCGCAAGGCCGGCGCGGTCGGCGCGGTCGGCCGGGAGGGCGCTATCACCGCAAGGCCAACGGACACAGGCCGGCGCGGTCGGCCCGGCGGGCAAGACACGCTATCACCGCAAGGCCATCGGGCACAGGCCAGCGCGGTCGGCCCGGCGGGCTAGCCGCGCTATCGCCTCAAGGCCGGCGCAACCGCCGGTTCGCGTATCGCCGTGCGGTCAGGTCTCGTAGACGATGCGGTGCGCCGCATCGTGGGCCAGGCGGGTGAGTTTGCGGTAGTGGTTGAGGAACCGCTCGGTGTCCTCGCCGAACCCGAGCGTCTGCGCCAGCGCCGCCAGCTCCGGGCCCGACCGCGGCAGGTCGTCGCGCGGGACGCCGCGCGCGAGCGTCATGTCGTTGCGCACCCGCGACACGAACTCCCAGCCCTCGCGCAGCGCCGCCAGGTCCTCCCGGCTCAGATACCCGGCCGCCGCGGCGGCCTCCAGCGCGGGCACGGTGCGGGTGGTGTGCAGTGAGGCGTCGCCGCCGTGCTCGAGCTGCAGCAGCTGCGCGGTCCACTCGATGTCGACCAGTCCCCCGCGCCCGAGTTTGGTGTGGCCGTTGGGGTCCGCGCCCCGCGGCAGGCGCTCGGAGTCGACGCGGGCCTTCACGCGCCGGAACTCGATCCGCTCGGCCTCGGTGAGGCCGCCGGGCCGGTACCGCACGCCGTCCGCGAACGCGGTCCAGGCCTCGCACAGCGCCGGGTCGCCGGCGACGGGCCGGGCCCGCAGCAGCGCCTGGCGCTCCCACAGCCTCGCCCGGTCGGCGTAGTACCGCTGGTACGCGGCGAAACTCGGTGCGATCGAGCCGCCCTTGCCCTCCGGGCGCAGGTCGAGGTCGAGCTGCAGTGGAGGGTCGGCGGTCGGGGCCGCGAGGAGGGTGCGCACCGCTTCGACGATCTTGGTGGCGGCCTTGCGTCCGGCGTCGCCTTCGCCGGAGTGGACGAACACGACGTCGGCGTCGGAGCCGAAGCCGGTCTCGCGTCCTCCCAAGCGGCCCATGCCGATCACGGCTATCGGTGGCGCGTCGGGCACATTGCGCGCAGCAATGTGGAGGGCCGCGTCGAGCACGGCATCGGTGAGGTCGGAGAGGGCGAGGCCCACGGCCTGGTCGTCGAGGAGTTCGAGGAGGTCGGCGGCGGCGATGCGGATGAGTTCGCGGCGGCGGATCGCGCGCACGGCGCCGATCGCGGCGGCGGGCTCGGTGTGCCGCGCGGCGGCCTGGCTCATGCCCGTCGTGAGTTCGGCGCGCGAGCGCGGCGTGAGGTCGGCGTTGTCCGAGAGGTACCGCAGCGACTGCGGCTCGTGGAGCAGCAGGCCCGTGAAGTAGCGGGAGGTGCCCAGGAGCCGGGCGAGGCGCACGGCCGCCGGGCCGCCGTCGCGCAGGAGCCGCAGATACCAGGGTGTGGAGCCGAGCTTGTCGGAGACCTGCCGGTACGCGAGGAGCCCGCGGTCGGGCTCGGGCGAGTCGGCGAGTTCGTGGAGCACGACCGGGAGGAGGGCCTTCTGCACTGTGGCCGTGCGGGAGACGCCGGCGGTGAGCTTCTTGATGTGGGTGAGCGCGCTTGCGGGGTCGGCGAAGCCGAGCACGGCCAGCCGCGAGGCGGCCTCGGACTCGGTCATGCGCAGCTCGTGCGTGGGCACGCGCGTCACGGCGTCGAGCAGCGGCTTGTAGAGGAGCTTCTCGTGGAGGCGCCGCGCGGTGGTCGCGTGCGCGCGCCAGGCGGTGTGGAAGGCCTCGTCGGTCTTGTAGCCGAGGGTGCGGGCGAGGTGGTGGAGGGGTTCGCCGCCATCGGGGACGCGGTGGGTGCGCAGCAGCCGCTGGAGTTGCAGCCGGTGCTCGACGGTGCGCAGGAAGACGTAGGTGTCGGCGAGTTCGTCGCCGTCGCGGCGCGAGAGGAAGCCCGCCGCCACGAGGACCTCGAGTGCTTCCAATGTGGAGCGGACGCGGAGGGTCGCGTCGCCGCGGCCGTGCACGAGCTGGAGCAGCTGCACCGCGAACTCGATGTCGCGCAGGCCGCCGGGGCCCAGTTTGATCTCGTAGCGCCGCTCGGCGCGCGGCACCGAATCGGCGACCTTGCGGCGCATGTCGCGGATGTCGGCCACGACGCCGGGCCGGTCGGCCGCGCCCCAGATGAAGGGCTGCACCGCCGCGAGCCAGTCGAGCCCGAGCTGCAGGTCCCCCGCGGCCGGGCGGGCTTTCAGGAGCGCCTGGAACTCCCAGGTGCGGGCCCAGTCCTTGAGGTACGCGAGGTACGCGTCGATCGAGCGCACGAGCGCGCCGTGGCGGCCCTCGGGCCGCAGGCCCGCGTCGACGGGCCAGGTCGCGGGCCCGACGATCTGGATCATGCGGGCGGCCTGGCGGGTGGCGAGGTCGAGGTCGCCTTCGGCGACGAACACGACGTCCACATCGGAGACGTAGTTGAGTTCTTCCGCACCGGTCTTGCCCATGGCGACGACCGCGAGCCGGGTCTCACCGGGAAGGTCCTCGCGGGCGAGCTCCAGGCCCCGGGCCAGCACCGCGTCCGCCAAGCGGGACAAGGCGGCCGAGGTGGCGCGCAGGTCCCATTGGCCGGTGAGGTCGTGCGCGGCGATCCGCAGCAGGTTCGCCTTCCACGCGGCGTTCAGCTCGAACGGGCCCGCCTCCCGCAGGCGGGCGAGGCCGGTGTCCTCGTCCTCGGTGAGTGCGGCCTCGGTCTCGGGGTGGGCGCGCATGAAGTCGCCCAGCGCGTTGCTCGCCTCGACCACGGCGAGGCGGGCCGCATCGGCCCCGGTGCTCTTCTCCGGCTCAGGCATCGAGGACCGGCAGCGCCTTCCGCTCGCCCGCGGCGACGCGCGCGAACCGCTGGAGGATGGGCTTCCAGGTGGCGACGATGTGCTCGTCCACCTCGGCGGCCTTGGCGAGCGCGCGGTCGTCGAAGTCCCCGAACCCTGCGAGCTGCTCGGGGGTGAACTCGAAGTGGGACTGGACGCCCCACGCGGTGTCGCGGACGCGGAAGACCTCGAGGGCCCCTTGCGGGGAGGCCGCGAGGAGCGTCGCTCCGGGCGGGAGTTCGACGAGTTCCTGGCGGCGCCAGCGGATCACGTCGAGGGTCATCGGCGAGGGGCCGAAGATGAGGTCGCGGCCGGCGGCGTCGCGTTTGGCGAGCATGCGCGGCCCGAACGGCTCGTCCCGGTCCTCGACGACGCCGCCGAACGCGGTGGCGAGCATCCGCGCGGAGGAGCAGATCGCGAGCACGGGCGTGGTGTCGGCGACGGCGGTCCCCAGGAGTCCGGCGAGGTCGTCGGCCCAGTCCTTGCCGCGCCCGCCCCCCAGGGCGATGAGGGCGTCGTGCCCTCCGGCGGAGTTCGGTACGGCCTCACCGAGGTGGGGCCGTACCGTGTCGAATTCCATGCCGGCTTCGGCGAGCCAGGAGGCGGCCCGTCCGAGGCCTTGCGCGGGGTCGTTCTCGATGACGAGTGCGGTGGTCACTCCCCCATGCTAATCGGTCACAGGTTGATGTACCGCTTGCGCTCGAACGCCGTCACCTGGGTGCGGTAGTCCTCCCACTCCTGGCGCTTGTTCTTCAGGAAGTAGTCGAACACGTGCTCGCCCAGGACCTCGGCGACGAGGTCGGAGGACTCCATCTTGTCGAGGGCCTCGGAGAGGTTGCCCGGGAGCGGCTGGTAGCCGGCGGCGATGCGCTCGGCGCTGGTGAGCGCGGAGACGTCGTCCTCGGTGCCCGGGGGCAGCTCGTAGCCCTCTTCGATGCCCTTGAGGCCGGCGCCGAGGAGCACGGCGTAGGCCAGGTACGGGTTGGTCGCGGAGTCGAGCGAGCGGATCTCGACGCGGGCCGAGTTCGGCTTGCCGTAGGCCGGGACGCGCACGAGCGCGGAGCGGTTGGCCTTGCCCCAGGAGACGTACGAGGGCGCCTCGGAGATCTGGCCGGGCTGCGGGCTGGTGAACAGCCGCTTGTAGGAGTTGACCCACTGGTTGGTGATCGCGGTGAACTCGGGCGCGTGGCGCAGGAGCCCGGCGATGAAGGCCTTCGCGGTCTTGGAGAGCCGCTGCTCGTCGCCCGGGTCGTGGAAGGCGTTGTCCTCGCCTTCGAAGAGCGAGAGGTGCGAGTGCATGCCGGAGCCGGGCTGCGTGTTGTACGGCTTGGGCATGAAGGAGGCGGTGACGCCGGAGGTCAGCGCGACCTCCTTGATGGTGTGCCGGAACGTCATGATGTTGTCGGCGGTGGTGAGCGCGTCCGCGTAGCGGAGGTCGATCTCCTGCTGGCCGGGGGCGACCTCGTGGTGGGAGAACTCGACGGAGATGCCGATGCGCTCGAGGGCGAGGATCGCCTGGCGGCGGAAGTCGCGGGCCACCGAGTGCGTGGTGTGGTCGAAGTAGCCGCCGTCGTCGACGGGCTCGGGCTTGTCGCCGGTCTCCGGGAAGATGTCCTTGAACAGGAAGAACTCGATCTCGGGGTGCACGTAGAACGTGAACCCGCGGTCGGCGGCCTTGGAGAGCGCGCGGCGCAGCACGTGGCGCGGGTCGGCCCAGGACGGTGCGCCTTCGGGGGTGAGGATGTCGCAGAACATGCGGGCGGACTCGCCGATGCCGCGGCCCTCGAACGGGAAGACCTGGAACGTGGTCGGGTCGGGCATGGCGACCATGTCCGACTCGTAGACGCGGGCGAAGCCCTCGATGGCGGAGCCGTCGAAGCCGATGCCCTCGTCGAAGGCGGATTCGAGCTCTGCGGGGGCGACGCTCACTGATTTGAGCGTGCCGAGGACGTCCGTGAACCAGAGCCGCACGAAGCGGATGTCGCGTTCTTCGAGCGTGCGAAGCACGAACTCCTTCTGGCGTTCCATGGTGTGTCCTCCTAGGTCCTGGGGCCGCAATTGTCTCACCTGTTTATGTCATCGACGTTAACCGGCCTTGGCGTGCTTGCGAGCCCGAACTGAATGTGGTACATGGCGCCCGAACGTGAGCCTGGGTACATTAGGGGGCATGTTCGCAGGCGAGATCAAAGAGTTGTGGCGCTACCCCGTGAAGGGTCTGCGGGGCGAGTCGCTCCGGTCGGCCGTGGTCGACTTCGACGGGCTGGCGGGCGACCGCCTGCTCGGCCTGTTCGAGCCCGGGTCGGACAAGGCGGTGTGGGGCGGCAGCCACCCGAAGATGATGGGCTGGGAGGCCGCCTGGCCGGCGCAGTGCGGCTGCGCCGACGCGGTGTCGGGCGAGCCGGTCCTGTACGAGCCGGGCGGGGCCGCCTGGGGCGCCGAGGAGGCCGGGCTGCCGGCGCGGCTGGCCGAGACCATCGACGCCGAGAAGGGCGTCGAGCTGCGGAAGACGGACAAGGGCAACTACGGGCGCATCCTGGTGGTCTTCGAGTCCAGCGTGCGCCGGTTGAGCGAGCAGATGGGCCGCGAGGTGGAGGCCGCGCGGTTCCGTCCGAACGTGGTCGTGGACGCCGACCTGGAGCCGTACGCCGAGTACGGGATCGAGCCGGGGACGCAGGTCCGCCTGGGCGGCCACGAGTTCACGCTGCAGAAGCCGTGCGAGCGGTGCGTGCTCCCGAGCTGGGATCCCCAAGGCGCCAACGTGCGCGACAAGGAACTGCACAAGTTCATCGTCAATGAACTCGACAACCACTTCGGGATCTACCTGCGTATCAGCGACCCGGTGACGATCAAGGTCGGCGACGCGATCGCCGCCTGAGGGCGGCTGGAAGAGAGTAGGACGCCCTGAGCCGGGGATCGGTCGGCTCAGGGCGCAGTCCCAGCATAAAGCGTGGGTGCGACAACCTGGGTTCACGCGGTCCGCTCAGTCACCCAGCGGTGGATGAACGGGTACAGCTCCTCAAGGGACGCCCCGGATACCGTGGCGCGCGGCCACGGCCGCCCGTAGTGGTCGATGTACGCGGTCGCGCAGCCGCGGTCGGCGGCGGGCGCGAGGTCGTTGCGGGGAATGTCGCCGATGCTCAGCAGCGCCTCGGCCGGGCGCTCCTCCAGCAACTCGTCGATGATCGAGTCCATGCTCTCGGGCTTGCCCGCGTCGCCGATCACGTGGTCGAACAGGCCGTCCAGGCCCAGTCGCTCCAGCGACGGCTCGAGGCTCGCCGCGGGGGCGTTGGTCGCCAGCGCCACTTCGATGCCGCGCGGCAGGCTCCAGATGAACTCCTGGAAGCCCTTGGGGGCCCAGATGTCGAACTCGCCGGCGGCCATGCGCTTGCGGGTCTCGGTGTACGCCTCGGCGCGGATCAGGTCGTCGACGCCGAACTCTCCCGCGAGGCGGCGGACCGCGTTGTCGGCGTCGTAGGCGTCGAAAGTGGAGGCGGTCGTGGGCTTGCCGGCGACGAACGCGGCGTGCGCGGCCAGGAAGGCGCGCTCGTCCGCGGCGTCGAGGTGGGCGGCCACGAGACGGGCGTAATGGGTCGCGTGCTCGGAGCCGAGCCGCACGGTGCCGTCGTAGTCGAACAGCAGGATGGCGTCGTTCACGTACTGAGACGCTACGCGAAAGGTCGCCTTGCCCAAAGGGCAAGGCGACCAGGCTCACGCGTTATTCGAAGCTGTGTGCCTTGGTGGGGAACTCGCCTGCGCGCACCTCGTCGGCGAAGGCCTTGGCGGCGTTCTGGAGGACGTCGGCGACCTCCGCGTAGCGCTTGACGAACCGCTGCGGGCGGCCGCGGCGGAGTCCGGCCATGTCCTGCCAGACGAGGACCTGCGCGTCCGTGTCGGGCCCGGCGCCGATGCCGATCGTGGGTATGGGCAGCTGTTTTGTGATCTCGGCGGCGACGGCGGCGGTGACCATCTCGAGGACGACGGCGAAGGCCCCGGCCTCGGCGACGGCGTGCGCGTCGGCTTCGACCTCGGCGGCCTGGGCGTCGCGGCCCTGGACGCGGTAGCCGCCGACGGCGTGCTCGCTCTGGGGCGTGAAGCCGATGTGGCCCATGACGGGGATGCCCGCGTTGGTGAGCGCGCGGATCTGGTCGGCCATGCGGCGGCCGCCTTCGAGCTTGACCGCGTGGGCGCCGGCCTTCATGAACCGGACGGCGGTCTCGAGGGCCTGGGTCGGGCCGGCCTCGTAGGAGCCGAACGGGAGGTCGGCGATGACGAGCGTCCGTTCGGTGGAGCGGGCGACGGCCGCGACCAGCGGCACGAGTTCGTCGACCGATACCTGGAGGGTGGTCTCGTAGCCGTAGACGTTGTTGGCGGCCGAGTCGCCGACGAGCAGGGCCGGGATGCCGGCCTCGTCGAAGAGGGCGGCCGTGTACTGGTCGTAGGAGGTGAGCATCGCCCACTTCTCACCGCGCTCTTTGGCTTCGATGAGGTGGCGGGTGCGGACGCGTTTGACGTTCTTGCCCGGCCCGTACAGGCTCGGGATCTCGTCAGCGCCGCTGTTGCTGAGGGAAGAGTTCGATGTTGACGCCATCGTCGTTGCTCCTGAATCTCCTCGTGGCCGGCCGCGCCGGTCCCCGGGCATTACTGATCCAAACTAACGCTCATCGATGTCCTTGTCATCCGGCGAAGCGCTTGCTGTGACAAATCACCCGTGCCCGTGGGGGCCCGGGTGATCTGCGGGCTAACTCGGTTTGCCCCGGAAGTGGTTGGTGATCGGCAGGCGCCGGTCGCGCCCGAACGACTTCACGGTGATCTTCGTGCCGGGCGCGGACTGGCGGCGCTTGTACTCGGCGCGGTCCACGAGCCCGGCGATGCGCTCGACGACGTCGGCCGGGTAGCCCTGCTCGATGAGGTCCTCGCGGCCGGCGTCGCCGTCGACGTAGCCCACGAGGATGCCGTCGAGGACCGCGTAATCGGGCAGCGAGTCGGAGTCGAGCTGGTCGGGGCGCAGCTCGGCGCTCGGCGGCTTCATGATGATGTTCTCGGGGATCGGCTCGGTCTCGCCGAGGCTGCGGGCCTTCTCGTTGCGCCAGTTCGCGAGCTCGTAGACGAGGGTCTTGAGCACGTCCTTGATCGGCGCGAAGCCGCCGCAGGAGTCGCCGTAGAGGGTCGAGTAGCCCACGGCGTACTCGCTCTTGTTGCCGGCGGCGAGCACAAGGTGCCCGTGCTGGTTCGACAGGGACATCCAGATGACGCCGCGCACGCGGGCCTGGAGGTTCTCCAGGGCGAGCCCGGAGACAGCGATCTCGGAGAGGTAGGCGTCGACGATCGGCTGGATCGGCTCGACGACGTGGTTGAGTCCGCAGCGCTCGGCCAGGTCGGCGGCGTCGTCGAGCGAGTGCTGCGACGAGTACTGGCTGGGGTTGGCGACGGTGTAGACGCGGTCGCCGCCGATCGCGTCGCGGGCGAGCACCGCGGTGACGGCCGAGTCGATGCCTCCCGAGAGGCCGAGCAGCACCGAGGGGAAACCGTTCTTCTCCACATAGTCGTGCAGGCCGAGGCGCAGGGCCTCCCAGACCTCCTCGTGGCGGCTCAGCTCGGGCGCGAACGACGGCTCGATGCGGGTCTCCACGGTCGCGGGCTCCTCGGAGAGGACGTGGAGCGACACGCTCATCAGCGACGAGGAGTGGTTCGCGATGTCGCGGCCCGAGCTGGCGGGGCACTCGACGTCGGTGACGAGCAGTTCGGCGGTGAAGCGGCGGGCACTGGAGAGGATCGAGCCGTCCCCGGCGACGATCATCGACCCGCCGTCGAAGACCAGGTCGTCCTGGCCGCCCACGGTGTTGAGGTACGCGATCGGGGCGCCGAGCCCGGCGGCCCGGTTCTTGACGACCTTGAGGCGGCGCTCGTGCTTGCCCTGCTCGTACGGCGAGGCGTTGATGTTGACCACGAGGCCCGCACCGGCCTCCGCGGCGACGGAGAAGGGCACGCCGCCCCACACGTCCTCGCAGACCGTGAAGGCCACATCCACCCCGCCGATGCGCGCGAGGTGCAGTTCGTGGCCGGCGACGAACCAACGGTCCTCGTCGAAGACCCCGTAGTTAGGGAGATGGTGCTTGTAGTAGCGAAAGAGGACCTTGCCATCCTGAAGCAGCGCCAAGGCATTCCGGATGCCGTGACCTGTGGTGGAACCGATGGGCCCGTCCGCGTCCAGATATCCGACGGCGACGGGCAGCGATCCGTTCCCGTCCGCGGCGAGTTCTTCGGCGAGTCGGAGCAGGCGGTCGCGGCTGGCCTCCACGAAGGAGCGGCGCATCGCGAGGTCCTCGACCGGGTAACCGGTGAGGGACTGCTCGCCGGTCGCGAGCAGGTGCGCCCCGGCGGCCGTGGCCGCGGAGGCGGCACGGCGGATGAGGTCGGCGTTGTGGTCGAGGTCGCCCACGATGGGGTTGTCCTGGGCGAGTGCGATTCGGAGCGTCGGCATAGGCCTATTCTTCCGCGCCCGCGCACCCTCCGTCACGGGAGTTCCGCGAAGTGGTCTGGATCAGAGCGAACGCCACAGCAGGACGGCCGAGAGCACGAGGCCGTAGACGACGATCGCGATCCGCAGCGGCCGCTCCGGGATCTTCTGGAACACGCGCGCGCCGATGTACCCGCCGATGAACGTGGCGGGCACGAGCACGCCGATCGCCCACCAGGCCACATCGGCCCAGACGCCGTACATGACGCAGGTGACGACGCCGACGAGCATCGTGCAGAAGTTCTTCAGCGCGCCCACGCGGACGAGCCGCTCGGAGACGCCCATCGCGATCACGGCGATGAGGATCAGCCCCAGCGCGGCGTTGAAGTAGGAGCCGTAGAGGCAGCCGGCGAACACGCCGATGTGGAGGACCACCGGGTGGAGCGCGCGGCCGCCGTTGAGCTTGGTCACCTTCCGGTTGACCCACGGGCCGACCGCCATGAGCACGGTCGCCGCGAGCACCAGGAACGGCACGATCGCCTCGAACACCGAGTGCGGGGTGTTGAGCAGCAGCAGCGCCCCGCAGACGGAGGCGACGAGCGCCGTCGGGATGAGCAGCAGCGCGCGGCGCTTCTGGCCGCGCAGGTGCTCGCGGGACCCGAACGCGGCGGCCGCGTAGGCGGGCGCGACGGCGATGCCGTTGGTGGCGTTCGCCTGGAGCGGCGGCACCCCCACGGCCATCAGGGTCGGGTACGTGATGAGCGAGCCGCCCCCGGCCACGGCGTTGAGGCCGCCGCCGACGAGGCCGGCGAGCAGCAGAGCGGAGACCTGGAGCAGATTCATGGCTCCGGCAGCGTACGCTTGACCGCTGGAACGAGTCGGCCAGGCGGTCGCGGCGGATGCGGGAGACCACATCCGGCGAGGAACGTCCGGGCTCCTCAGGGCAGGGTGGTTGCTAACGGCAACCCGGGGCGACCCGCGGGACAGTGCCACAGAAAAGAGACCGCCGGCTTCGGCCGGTAAGGGTGAAACGGTGGTGTAAGAGACCACCAGCGCCGCCGGTGACGGCGGCGGCTCGGTAAACCCCACCCGGAGCAAGGTCAAAAGGAGCCGCGAGGCTCTGCGTGAAGGCTCGAGGGCGGCCCGCCCGAGCTCGCAAGAGCGCCTTCACGGGTAGACCGCTCGAGCGCACCGGCAACGGCGCGCCTAGATGGATGGCCGCTCAACGACAGAACCCGGCGTATCGGTCGACTCGTTCCACCGGCCGCCCGGCATGATGGGCGGGTGCGAATCTCCGCGGTGTCCCTTCCCGGCGGCAGTGCGCCGAATGAGGACGCGTACCTGGTCGCGGACCGGTGGGCGCTGGTCCTCGACGGCATCACGCGATATCCCGACGACGGCTGCGTCCACGACGTGCCCTGGTACGTGGCGCGGCTGGGGCGGGAGATCAAGCACCGCATCGGCTCCATGCAGGCCGGCCTCCCCGCGATCCTCGATGACAGCATCAGGGGCGTCAGCGGTGAGCACCACGCGACCTGCGACCTGAGCAATCCCGTGACGCCCGGGTCGACCGTGGGCCTGATCCGGCGCGAGGCGGACCGGATCTCGTGGCTCCTCCTCGGCGACTGCACGCTGGCGTGGCGGGACCGCGACGGCCGGGTCGAATGCCGGTCGGACGACAGGCTGGCGCGTCTCGCCGGTGCGCCGGTCGCATCGGTGGGCGGGGTGCGGCGGTGGCCGGTCGCCTATGTCGCGACGGTGCGCAACCGCGACGGCGGCTACTGGGTCGCCGATGCCGACAGTCGGGCCGCCGCCCAGGCGCTCACCGGTTCGATCGAGTTGGACGGGCTCAGCGAGCTCCTGCTCTGCACTGACGGCATCACGCGCCTGGTCGACCGGTACGGGTACGACTGGCCGGAGTTGTTCGAACGGGTCGCGGTGGACGGCGTCGAAGGGCTGGCGGGCCTCGTGCGCGAGCACGAGCGCGGCGACGCGCGCTTCCACCCGGAGTCGAAGCGACACGACGACGCCACCGCCGTTCACGTGCGGTTTCAGTCCGCGAGCGGCCCGAGCTTGTAGTGGGCCAGGAGCTTCGCGGTCGCGCGGGTCATCTCCGGGAGGTCGTCCACGGGGTGCCAGCCGGCGTCCCAGACCTCGTGGCCGTCGACGAGGATCTGCGTGGTGTCGGGGTCGCGTTCGAGGTGGAATACGTTGTCGACCCAGCGGCCGGAGGTGTGGACGACCGCGCACGGGTTCGCCGGGGCCAGCTCCTCGATGTCCGCTTCGATGCCGGTCTCCTCGGCGAGTTCGCGGCGGGCCCCTTCGACGGGCTGCTCGCGGCGGTTGAGCAGGCCCGCGGGGAGGGTCCAGCGCTTCCCCGGGGGCTGGCGCAGCATGAGCAGGCGGGTGCGGTCGGCGTCCATGACGAGGACGACGGAGCCGAGCGTGTAAGTGGGCGTGGCGATCCGCACGATCCGGCGCCGCATCGGGTGCGGCAGGTTGTAGAACACCACTCCGACAAGGCGCCGCAGCAGCGGCGCCTTCCGGCGCTGCACAGAGGGAGTCACCGCCACACCCTACCCACAGGACCGGAGCGCCCTGCACGTCGGCGTCGCGTGATCTGAGGGGTTGCCAAGGGCGCAAAGCGAAGCGGCCCGGAGCTTCCGCTCCGGGCCGCTTGCGCGATTGGTCTACTGCGGGCCGAGCTTGCGCGTGCCCGTGTAGTACTCGAAGGTCAGGCCGCCGACGGCGAGCAGGATCGCGACGCCGCCCGCGAACAGCATCCACGGGAGCCAGAACACGACGCCCAGACCGGCGAACACGGCCGTCAGGGCCAGGCCCAGCGGCCAGTACGAGCCGGGGCTGAAGAAGCCGACCTCGCCCGAGACGTCGGAGATCTCCCCGTCGGGGCGGTCCTCCGGGCGCGGGTCGATGCGGCGGGAGATCACCCAGAACACCAGCCACACCATGCCGGTGAGCAGGCCCGAGAAGATCAGGCCCAGGAAGCCGACCCACTCGATCTCGCCCGGCACGCCGTAGGCGGGGTTCTCGTTGTACCAGGTGACCCATCCGTAGATGGCCGCGAACACGAACATCGAGATCATCACGATGAGGAACAGGCGGTTCTCAGTCTTCACAGCTCTCCCCTAGCTCGCTTCGCCAGTGGCCTGGTCGGTGTCGAACGGGTGGGTCGTGGTCGCGTACGGGTCCTGGCCGATGAGCTCCAGGGCCTCAGGCGTCGACATGCCCTCCACGCGGGCGTTCACGAAGGTCTCGTAGTCCTCCGGCGAGACCACGCGCATCTCGAAGTTCATGAAGGCGTGGTAGGCGCCGCAGAGCTCGGCGCAGCGGCCGACGAAGACGCCCTCCGAATTGAAGTCGACCTCCCACTGGGTGGTCTGCGCGTCCGAGCCCGGGATGAGGTCGCGCTTGAAGAGCAGGTCGGGGACCCAGAAGGAGTGGATGACGTCCTCGGCCTCGCCGACGAAGCGCACGTCCTCCTGGTTCGGGACCACGATGATCGGGATGTAGTCCGAGTCGCCGGTCTCGGTGACGGGCTGGCCGTCGGCGCCGAGCAGCGCCTCGCAGTTCTCATCGGAGTACGTGAACTGCCAGTTCCACTTGAACGCGGTGACGTTCGTGCAGTTCGAGGGCTCGTCGCTCATTTCGGTGACGTTGTCCTGCACGATGACCGTGTAGTAGAACAGGATGCCGATGAGCACGAACGGCAGCGCCGTGAAGGTGAGCTCGGCAGGCAGGTTGTACTTGGTCTGGCGCGGCAGCTCGGTGTCGCTGTCCTTCTTCTTGTAGGCGACGATGCACCAGAAGGTCAGGGCCCACACGATGACGCCGACCGCGAGGGCCGCGACGGTGGAGCCGATCCACAGATCGAACATCTGCTCGGACTGGGTCGTGGGGCGCGTGCGCGGCCAGCCCAGGTAGAACGCGTCGTCAAGGCTGCACCCCGCGAGCACGATCGGGAGCAGCGCGGCGATCCCGGTGAGACCTATCGCGCGGCGGGCTCGGCCGCGACGTTCTCGGGACGGTTTTCCGACCACCTGTCTCATGCCTTTCTCAGCGCTCGGCTCCGCGTCCGCCGCCGGGCGGGCGGCAAGGCGCAGATCTTGACGGCAAGAGCCTACTGCTTGGCCCGGGCCCGGGAGTGCAAGGGGTTGGGTTCGCGGCGAGATGTCTTCTACATTTGACAGGTGACCGACACGTACTTCGACGGCGCGACCGCGCAGCCGCCCCATCCGGCGGCCCGCGACGCCTATGCTGCGGCTTTGTCGGAGGGCTGGGCGGGGCCCGGCAGACTGTACACATTGGGCCGGAGGTCGCGGATGCTCCTGGAGGCCGCGCGCCAGTCGGCCGCCGCCTCCCTGGGCGTGAGCCCTGATGAGGTCACTTTCACATCGAGCGGGACACAGGCCGTGCACGCGGGCGTACTCGGCGTCATCGCCGCCCGGAGCGAGCCGGGGCCGCTGGTGCACAGCGCCGTCGAGCACTCCTCGGTGCTGCACGCCGCCGCCTGGCACGAGCGTTCGGGCGGGACCGCCGTAGCGGTGCCGGTGGACCGGCTCGGCCGCGTCGACGCCGATCCTCTCGCAGGCGTCGAGGACGCCTCGGTGCTCGTCGTGCAGAGCGCGAACCACGAGGTCGGGACCCGGCAGCCGATCGCGGCCATCGCGGCGAACGCCCAGGGCGTGCCGCTGGTGTGCGACGCGGCGGCGAGCCTGCCGTGGGAGCCGGTGCCCGAGGGCTGGTCGGTGCTGGCGGCCAGCGCCCGGAAGTGGGGCGGGCTGGCCGGGGCCGGGATCCTGGTGGTGCGCAAGGGCACGCGCTGGCGCAACCCGTTCCCCGGGGAGGACTCCTCCATCCGGGAGGCGATCGGAGAGATCGACGTGCCGGCAGCGGTGGCCGCGGCGGCGTCGCTGCGGGCGGTGGCCGCCGAGCGCGAGGCGTTGTCGAAGCGGGTGCGGGCGATGACCGAGCGGATCCGGGAGCACATCGCCGAGACGGTGCCCGAGGTGGAGCTGCCGGGCGATCCGGTGGACCGGCTGCCGAACATCGTCACGTTCTCGTGCCTGGGGGTGGACGGCGAGGTGCTGCTGACGGAGTTGAACCGGGCGGGGTTCGCGGTGTCGTCGGGTTCGGCGTGCGCTTCGACGCGGTTGCGGCCTTCGCATGTGCTGCAGGCGATGGGCGTGCTCAGCCACGGGAACGTGCGGGTGTCGCTGCACCGGGAGACCACCGAGGACGAGGTGGACCGGTTCCTGGAGGTGCTGCCGGGGATCGTGGAGGGCATCCGGCGGCTCTCACGGTAGGTCCGCGACGCGGTACGCCCCCGCGACCGCTCAGGCCGGCGAGCCCGGGCGGGCGTGCCGCTCCGCGGTGTCCGCGTCGCGCAGGTGCCGCCTGATGAGCAGGATGCCGATGGTCGGCAGGCCGATGACGGTGGCGAGGAGCGCGATCTCCATCGAGGTGCCGAACTGGGTCGGCGACATGTCCCTGAGCCACATGTAGACGGTGTAGAACTCGAGATTGGTCCTCGCCCCGCGGAGCACGAACAGGACGAGCAGGGCGAGTGTGCCCGCACCGCAGGCGACCCCGCTGGCCACGACCGACCACCTCGGCCCGGAGTTCGCGGCGAGCGCCAGCGCTCCGAAGGTGCCCGCGAGGGCGAGGCACGCGATCCCCGGGTAGAGCAGCAGCCACCGCACGGCCGCGTCGATGACCGGCGGGTAGGTGCGGGCCGACTCGGGGTCAATGCCCCGCAGGTACGCCGGGGTCGCGGCGTTCGCGGAGAAGGCGAGGCCCAGCAGCAGGAACGCGCAGACGAGGAGTACCGCCCCGAGGGTCATCGCCAGGCCGATGGCGGCGTCCGAGCGGTGCGGTTCCGGCCACGGTTTGAATGGTCGACGCATGGGGGCTCCGATCGACTTGGCTTCGCTGGGCCTCCAGCATATGGCCCCGCGGCAACTGCGGTCCACTGTCGCCGCTCAGGCGAGGCCGTAGGCGTCCAGGATCGAGTCGAGCATGGCCTCCTGGACTGGGGCGCTGTAGGTCTCGGGGTCGAAGCAGGCGAGTTGGGCGGCGCCTTCGGTGGCGCCGACGAGGGCGAAGACGGCGGTGTCGACGCGTTCGGGCGCCCAGTCCGGGGCGGAGGCGGTCACGAGTGCGGCGACGCGAGCGCGCCAGGCTCGGTTGTTCTTGCGGTGCAGGGCGATCAGTTCCTCGTCCCCGACTGATGCGGCGAGGAATCCCATCCAGACCAGTGCTTCCTGCGCCGAGTCCTCGTTGAGGGCCATGCCTTGGGCGAGGATCGCGCGCAGGGCCGCGCGGGGCGTTCCGGCCTCGGCTTCGAGGCGTTCGACGCGTACTCGGGTGCGGGCGTGGAGCAGGTCGCGGGCGTGGGCGAGCAGGGCTTTGCGGCCGGGGAACCGGTGCATCACCAGGCCTGTGGTGCAGCCGGCCTCGGCGGCGACGGCGCGGATCGTGAGGTGCTCGATCCCCTTGCCCGCCAGGATGCTCCAGACCGCTTTCGAGATCCGCTCCTGCTGCTCCCCGTGATCCGCCCTGCGTGCGATGACCCGCTCCCCTCATAGTCGTAACAAGTGTTACCGTAACATCTGTTACGACAATCCTGACGACGAGGACCCGCCATGCCGACCATCGCCACCTGGACCATCGAAGCCCGCGACTGGGACGACCCGCAAGGCGCGAGCCTGCGCACGAGCCAGCGCGCCGAACTCGACGAGCGCTACGGCTGCGACGACCACGAGCCGGGACCCCTGCCGTCCGCCGCCGACGTCTCGGTATTCCTCATGGCCTTCGGATCTGACGGCGAGGCGATCGGATGCGGCGCGCTCCGCGAACTCGACGCCTCGTCCGCCGAGGTCAAGCGCATGTACGTGACACCCGAATCGCGCGGCTCCGGCGTCGCGGCCGCCCTTCTCGCCGCGCTGGAGGACGCCGCCCGCGAGCGCGGCTGGACCACCGTGAAGCTCGAGACCGGCGTGGCCCAGCCCGACGCGATCCGCTTCTACGAGCGCGAGGGCTACCACCGCATCCCCCGCTTCGGCCACTACGCCGACTGGGACATCTCGGTCTGCTACGCGAAGTCCCTCGTCTAGGAAATTCTGGAGCGCCCGGCAACCCGAGCGCGGTTCGCCGCGTATTCCTCTCACACTCCCTGCCCGCGAGAGGAACCCCCGATGCAGCGGTACCCCGTCACACCGTTGAGAACCGCGGCCGGAGCGGCCGCGCTGCTGACGTCCCTTGCGGCCCTGGGCGCCTGCACTGAGGACGCCCCCGAGACGGTGCAGCCCGAGGAAGCGGCGAAGGTCGACCTCGTCGCGCTGCTCGACGAGAACGACCGGCTCGCCAAGGAGCTGTACGAGATCGAACCGGAGGTCACCCGCGTGTGCCTCGAGAACGAGGGGTTCTCGGTGCACGACGAGACCGCGCTGTTCCAGGTCATGGTGATCGGTGTCGACGAGGCCGGACCCCAGGAGGACTCCTACGAGTTCGAGAACTGGCTGCCCGAGTCCGGCACGGCCGCCGAATGGGGCTTCGGGCAGTGGATCTGGCAGAGCGACGACGAGGAGCTGATCACGGAGTACAACGAGATCCGGTTCCCCGACGAGCCGGAGATCGAGGAGGAGCAGCCCCCGGACAACTCGGCGTTCGAGGCGCTCGACGTCGAGGACCAGATCGCCTGGTACACCGCGTTCATGGGCGAGGAGCGGATGGCGCACGAGGACCGCGCCTGGATGCTGCGGAACCCCGACGCCACCCAGGAGGAGTACGACCAGCGCCGCTCCGAGATCGAGCCGGCCGAGGACGACGGCTCCATCGAAGGCGAGACGGAGATCGTCCCGCCCAAGCCGGGCGGGTGCGAACTGGCCACGATCGAGGCGCTCTACGGCGAACCGCAGCTGGTCGAGGAGGAGATGGAGGAAGGGGTCGAACCGGGACTGACGATCTACACCTGGAAGTACCGCCTGGAGGAACCCATGGTCCCGCCTACCGATCTGGCGTTCATCGAAGCGGAGACCCAGGAGGCCTCGGACGCGTTCCTGACGTGCCTCACCGAGCGCAGGTTCGGCGGATGGGAGTTCCAGGACGGGAGTTGGCTGCCGGTGGTCCAGTACTTCGACCAGATCTACCTGGGCGAGGACTACGAGTCCTTCGAAGGGCCGGGCGCCGAGGACCTCGATGCGGTGATCCCGGAGCCCCCCGCCGACCTCCCCGACGACTTCGAGGACAAGAAGGCGTACGAGATCGAGATGGCCGTCGCGTTCGCCGAATGCGCCGACGAGGTCCAGTACCGCGAGGCGGTCATCGCCGCGTCCGAAGCGGAGGAGCAGGCGGCCTACGCGGCGATCGAGACCGAGCTCTACGCCTACCAGGACAGCCTCCGCGACGCCCTGAAGACCGCGCAGGACCTCCTCCAGGCCTGAGCGACCGCGACGACGAGTTCTCGGTGGTGGGGCGCGCCCCCCCGCCCCCCCCCCCCCCCGCGGGCCCCCCCCCCCCCCCGCCCCCCAGCGTCCGCGCCCGCCCCGACGTGTTCGGGGTGGTGGGCCGCGCCTCAGCGCGGCCCACCAGCGGGAAGGCGCAGCCCCGCAAGGACATCCGATCCCTCACGCGAACGGCTGGTACGCGGTCCTCCCCGACCGCCGCGCCTCCAGCGCCAGGCCGAGCCGCCTGCGGTTGAACTCGCCGCACCGGGCGATCGCCTGCTCAGGAGCGAAGAAGCCGAACGCTTCGATCTCCCCGGCCCGGGGCGAGACGAGGTGCGGCCCATCGACGACGCCCGCATCGAAGAGGTAGAACGTCAGCGGCTCCGCGACATATCCGGTGTCGGTCAGCCAGTCGAGCACGAGCAGGCCGCCGAGCCGCAAGTCCAGGCCGATCTCCTCCTTGATCTCGCGGGCGCACCCCTCGTGCGGCGACTCGCCGCGGTCCACCCAGCCGCCTGTGAAACCCCATTCGTCTCGTGAGGCCGGCTTGACCAGGAGCACCCGGTCCTCAGGGTCCGTGATGAACGCGGCCGCGACCGTGCCCGAGACAGCGATCCGGTCGATGCGTGCGGGGCCCTGACCTTCGACGTTCGGCATGCGGCCGACCGTATCGGGCTCCGCCGACACCGCAACCGCAATCGGCGGCCGCAGTGCTCAAACGCGGAAGGCGGCCTCTACCGCTTCAAGGTTCGCGGTCCACCAGGCGATCAGGCGATGGTCCCGGAAGAACAGGTCGTCGCAGCCGGGATCGTCGCGGCCGTAGTGGAAGTCGAGCTGCCAGCAGTGGGCGAGGATCTTCCACCAGCGGAGGCGGGCGGCAGCGGCCAGGTCGTCCGGGTCGATCGGGCGGACGCTGCGGTAGCCGGTGAGGAACGCGGCGATCTTGGGCAGGTCGATCCGGGCGTCGGCCGTGCAGAACTGGTAGGCCGCGGCGCGGGCGAGTTCCTCCGCGTAAGAGCCGACACGGACGCGGTCCCAGTCGATCACCGCGCGGATGCGCTCGCCGGACCAGATGAGATTGAAGTTCTGGCAGTCGCCGTGGGTCCAGCCGCTCGGGCCGGTCGTGGAACCCGCAGCCGGACGCCGGCGAGCATGTGCGGCGATCAGCTCGAGGCGATCGCGGAGGACCGCGGCGGCGGCGCGATCGAACGGGTCCGGGGCGGCATTCTCGTTGGCCAGCTTCAGGAAGCGTTCGGTTTCGGCAAGCGCGGACTCGGGGTCGGGGACATTGACCGGAAGCGGTTGCGGCGCAGGGAGGCCGAGCGCCGGCTCCGCGAGGACCTCATGGATGCGGGCGATCACGGCACCCATGTGCTCGGCCTGAGCGAGCGACATCTCCGCGCCCGGATGCGTGCCGTCGACCCAAGCGCACAGGTAGTAGGCGTTGCCGCCCGTCTCGTGGACGAGATCGCCCGCGTCGGTGGCGAGGGGCCGCGCGATCGGGACGCCCGCTGCGGCGACGCGATCGAGAAGACCGAGGTTGCGGCGGACCGCGGCCGGGTCGCGATCCGTGAGGTGCTTGAGGGCGAATCGGCCGCGTTCGGCATCGAGGAACCAGTTCCGGTTCATCCGGCCGTCGGGCAGCGGGCGGACCTCGCTGAGTCCGCCCAGCCGGTAGGCGGCGGCCAGCGCTTCGAGATCGGCGGGCGGGGCATCACTCGGCGGCTGCCGGTCCAGTGTCACCACGGGAGGCTAACGGGCGGCGGCGTGCCGCGCAACGGCGTTGCCGCGGCAGGCGGTCGCCGGGGCGGGTGAGGGCCGCCCCGGCGGCCTTGCGGGAGTTGCTATTTGACGGCGTGGGTGACGTCCCTTTCCTCGGCGTGGAAGCACGCGGTCCCATGAGTACTGCGTTCACTCCGGTTCGGGCGGTGGTCGTCGGCGACGGGCGGGAGGGTGCCCTCGTTTCCCGCGTCCAGGGTGGGGACCGCTTCGGCGCAGTGGTCCGTGGCCTTCCAGCAGCGGGTGCGGAAGCGGCAGCCCGAGGGCGGGTCGATCGGGGACGGGACGTCGCCCTGGAGGATGATCTCCTCCCGCCGGCCGCGCAGGTCCGGGTCGGGGACGGGGACCGCCGAGAGCAGCGCCTGGGTGTACGGGTGGCGGGGGTGGTCGTAGATCTCGGCACCGGTGCCGCGCTCGACCACCTTGCCGAGGTACATGACCGCGACCTCGTCGGCGATGTGGCGCACCACCGACAGGTCGTGCGCGATGAACACGTACGCCAGGCCCAGCTCGTCCTGCAACCGCTCGAGAAGGTTGATGACCTGGCCCTGGATCGACACGTCCAAGGCGCTCACCGGCTCGTCGCAGACCAGCACCTGGGGGCGCAGCGCCAGAGCGCGGGCGATGCCGATGCGCTGGCGCTGGCCGCCGGAGAACTGGTGCGGGTAGCGGTTGACGTGGTCGGGGCTGAGGCCGACCATGTCGAGCAGGTCCTTGACCTCGTTGGCGCGCTGCCGCTTCGGAATGACCTCAGGGTGGATCTCGAACGGCTCGCCCACGATGTCGCCCACGGTCATCCGCGGGTTGAGCGAGGTGTACGGGTCCTGGAAGACCAGCTGGATGTCCCGGCGGAACGGCCGCATCCGGTGCGAGGACAGGCCGCCGATCTCCTTGCCCTGCAGTTTGATCGAACCCGAGGTGGGGGTCTCGAGGCCGACCAGGAGCTTCGCGAGGGTGGACTTGCCGCAGCCGGACTCGCCGACCACGCCCAGGGTCTTGCCCGGGTAGAGCCGCAGGTCCACGCCGTCGACGGCCTGCACGTGGCCCACCGTGCGCTTGACGACGATGCCGCGCTGGATCGGGAAGTGCTTCACCAGGTCCGTCGCTTCGAGGATCGGCTCGGTGCTCGTGTCCGCCTGGCCGAGTTCAGCGTTCATCGGTGTAGACCTCCTCGGCGAAGTGGCAGCGGCTGCCGTGGCCGGACGCGGGTTCGAGCCAGGGCGGGACCGCCTCGGCGCATTGGTCCTCGGCGGTGAAGCAGCGCGGATGGAACGGGCAGCCGCTCGGCAGGCTCGCCGGGTTCGGCGGCAGGCCGCGGATCACCTCGAGCTCCCGGCCGATCGTGTCCACGCGCGGGATCGAGCGCAGCAGGGCCTTCGTGTACGGGTGCGCGGGGCGCTTGAACGTGTCGCGGATGCCGGCGCGCTCGACCACCTCCCCCGCGTACATGACCGCGACGTCGTCGGCGACGTCCGCGACCACCCCGAGGTCGTGGGTGATGAGGATGAGCCCCATGTTGCGGTCGTTCTGAATGTCCTTGAGCAGCCGCATGATCTGGGCCTGGACGGTGACGTCGAGGGCCGTGGTCGGCTCGTCGGCGATGAGGATCTCCGGGTCGAGCGCCAGGGCCATGGCGATCATGACGCGCTGGCGCATGCCGCCGGAGAACTGGTGCGGGTAGTGGCCGACGCGGTTCTTCGCGTCCGGGATGCCGACGAGGTCGAGCAGTTCGATCGCCTTGGTCTTGGCCTCGGCGCGGCTGAGGCCGCGGTGGACGCGGAACAGCTCGCCGATCTGGAAGCCGACCGACCACACCGGGTTGAGGGCCGAGAGGGCGTCCTGGAAGACCATCGCGATGTGGTTGGCGCGCACGCTCCTGCGGGTCTCCTCGTCGAGTGTGAGGAGGTCGACGCCGTGGAGCCGGACCTCGCCGCCGGTGATGCGCGCGGGCGGGGTGTCGAGGATGCCCATCACGGCCTGGCTGGTGACGGACTTGCCGGAGCCCGATTCGCCGACGATGGCGAGGGTGCGGCCCAGTTCGAGGGTGAAGCTCGCGCCGCGGACCGCCGGGATGCGGACGCCCCGCAGGCGGAACTCGACGCGCAGGTCGTCCACTTCAAGCAGCGGCCGGTTGGGGTCGACGCCGGGGAGCGTGTCGCCGACGACGCGGATGCGCATGTTGGTCATGGCTCACCTCAGTTTCGGGTCGAGGGCGTCGCGCAGGGCGTCGCCGAAGGTGGCGAACGCGAACACGGTGATGAGCAGGAACGCCATCGGCCAGGCCAGCAGGTACAGGTACCCGCCGGCGGCCCAGCCGGTGCCCTCGGCGAGGAGGATGCCCCAGCTCGTCGCGGGCGGGCGGATGCCCAGGCCGAGGACCGCGAGCACGGACTCGGTGACGATGATCCCGCCCACCGTGGTCGGCACGATGGCCGTGACGGGCACGATCGCGTTGGGCATGATGTGGCGGAACATGATCCGGCGGTCCTTGGCGCCCAGGCAGCGCGCGGCGGCCACGTAGTCGAGGTTGCGGGTCTCGATGGTCGCCGCCCGCACGTACCGGGCGAACTCCATCCAGCCGAACACCGAGAGCGCCAGCGCCGCGGGGGCCACCGAGGCTATGAGGTCCTCGGAGCTGCTGCGGCCCCTGAAGAGCGCCAGGAGGAGCAGGGCGCCGAGGAGGAACGGCACGACCATGAAGACCTCGAGCGCGCGGGAGATGACCGCGTCGGTCCAGCCGCCGTAGAAGCCCGAGAGGATGCCCATCACGAGTCCGATGAGGACGCTGATGAGGATCACGGTGACGGCCAGGAGCAGGGTCGGCCTGGTGCCGTAGACGAGTTTGGCGGCGAAGTCGCAGCCGAACGCGTCGGTGCCGAGCGGGTGGTCGCCGGTGAACCAGGTGTCGGGTCGCTGCTTGGCGAGCCGCCCCGAGCAGCTGCGCGGGTCGGCGTCGGTGAACAGGGTCGGGAAGAGCGCCATGGCTACCGCGACGAGGATGAGCAGGGCGGCGATGATCACGTCGACCCGGCGGACCATGCGGTGGAATGCGTCCTTCCACAGGGAGGCCTGCGGGGCGTCCTCGGTCTTGAGGACGCCGGGCACGGCGTCGGGGAGGGGTTCGGTGCTGTCAGGCATAGCGAATCCTCGGGTCGAGTACGGCGTAGAGGAGGTCCACGAGGAGGTTCACGGCGAGCACGACGACGGCGATGATGACGAACGAGGTGATCACGATGCTGACCTCGGTGGTGAGGAGCGCGTTCCACAGGAGCTGGCCCATGCCGGGGATCTGCACGATGCCCTCGGTGACGACGGCGCCGGTGAGGATGAACGCGAAGTTGTAGCCGATCGCGGTCACGACGGGGATGAGCGAGTTCCGGACGATGTGGACGCGGGCGACGCGGCCCCTGGTGAGGCCCTTGGCGTGCGCGGTGCGCACGAAGTCGGCGTGGTAGTTCTCGAGTTGGCTGGCCCGCACCAGCCGGGTCATGCTCGCGAGGCCGGCGGTGCCCAGGAGCAGGCCGGGGATGATGATCGTCATCCACGGGTAGTCGACGTCGTAGGTGGGTCTGAAGAGCTGGCCTATGGCCGCGTCGTCGCCGAACACGCCTCTGACCCAGCGGGTCAGCGGCACGGCGATGAGCGAGGTGTAGATCAGCATGATGAGGAAGACCGGCACGGAGTCGACGAGGATGGTGCCGCCGCGGACGGTGTGGTCCTGGATGCGGCCGCGGTGCCGGGCGGCCCAGGAGCCGAAGACCATCGCGAGGACCACGAGGGTGATGATCGAGAAGGCGAAGAGCCGCAGGGTGTTCGGGATGGAGATGGCGAGGAGCTCGCCGACGTCCCGGTTGCCGCGGAGGGTGGTGCCGAAGTCGCCTGCGGCGTAGGCCTGCAGCCGTTCGACGAACGGGGCGACGCAAGGGTCGCCGAGGCGGTCGTAGCAGGGGTCGTCCAGGTTGTACATGGCTTCCACCTGCGCGAGCGCGGCGGGGTTCGGAGTGCGGTCGCCGAAGAAGAGGCGGGCCGGATTGCCGCGGACCTGCACTGAGAGTGCCATCAGCCAGTGCATCAGGAAGAGCACCAGTCCCAGTGTCAGCAGCGCCTGCAGCAGGCGGCGAATGACGTAGCGTCCCATTGAAGTTGTTCCCGTTCCGTTAGGCGGCACAGCGGGCGGTGCAGCGGGCGGCACGGCGCCGGGCTGGCGGGCGGACCGCCGCGACCGGTCGGTCGCGGTGGTCCGCCCGCACAGCAGCGGCGGCGGATCCCTGTGGGGGAACGCGACAGGACGACAGTGACTAGCCGTGTCGCTGACGGCTACTGGACGACAGTGACCTCGCGGAGTTCGCAGTCGCCGCCGGGACCGAGGTAGATCGCGTTGAGGACGACGTTGTCGACGTCCTCGCTGTAGAACACGTTGTCGGCCGAGTAGATGATCGGCGCGGCCGGCATGGCCTCGGCGATGATCTTCTCGGCTTCGGCGTAGAGCGGGAGCGCCTCGTCGAGGGTCGCGGCCTGGTCGGCGGCGAGGATCGCGGCGTCGAACTCGGGGCTGGCGTAGCCGAAGACGTTCATCGGCTCGCCGCCGCCGTAGACCGGCGTCAGGAAGTTCTCGTTGAGGTTGTAGTCCGGGCCCCACTGGTAGCGGAACGGGCCTTCGACGGTGTGCTCGTCGCGGGCGGTCAGGAACTCGGGCCAGTCGAGCGGGACGAGCTCGTACTCGATGCCCAGGGTCTCCTTGATGGAGTCGCCGACGGCCCGGTAGAGGGTCTGATTGTCGGCGGTCTCGTTGTACCAGAGCTGGAAGACCTCGCCCTCGGGCCAGCCTCCGGCCTGCTCGAGCAGGTCCTTGGCGACGTCGGGGTCGTAGGTGCAGTACTCGCAGGCGCCGGTGCCGCCGCCGAGGATCGTCGCGGGGATGAAGCCGTCGGCGGGGACGCCGCGGCCTTCGCCGATGACGGTGAGGACGGCCTCGCGGTCGATGGCGGCGGAGAAGGCGCGGCGGAGGTTGACGTCCTGCCACTCCTCCATCCACAGCGGGAATCCGAGCGCGGTGAACGAGGTGCCGGGCTGGGTGACGAGGCGCTCGGTGAGTTCGGGGTCGCTCATCGCGGTCTCGAAGTCGGCCGCGCGGGGCGAGCACATGTCGATGTCGCCGGTCTTGAAGTCGTTCCAGCAGTCGGTCTCACCGATGTAGGGGTGCCAGACTACGCTGTCGATCTTGGCCGGCATGTCGCCGGCGTAGTCCTCCCAGCGGACGGCGGTGCCGCCGGACTCGACGACGTACGGCGCTTCGAGCATGAAGGGGCCGTTGCCGATCGGGTTCCACATGCAGGCCTCGAGGTCGGCCAGGCACTCCTCGGCCATCGGCAGGAACGCCGCGTAGCCGAGCATGGTGGCGAAGCCGCTGAACTGGTCGACGAGCTTGACCTCGATGGTGAGGTCGTCGACGGCGGTGAGGCCGGAGAGGGTGTCGGTCTCGGGCTCGGGGTACTCGGCGACCGCCGGGTCGGCCCACTGGTCCTCGGGGAGCGGCGCGGGGTTCATCTCGGCGTAGCCCTGGAAGCGGCCGAAGAAGTAGTTCAGGCCGGCCACGTTGGGGCCGTATGCGGTGTGGTTCCACGAGCGGATGAAGGCCTCGGCGTCGACCGGCTCGCCGTTCTGGAAGGTCAGGCCCTCCTTGATCCTGATCGTCCACGTCTGGTTGTCCGTGGTGCTGATCTCCTCGGCGACGAGGTTGACCGGCTCGCCGGTCGTGTTGTCGTAGTAGACGAGGCCGTCGTAGACGTTCTTGAGGATGCGGTAGCACTCCGAGTCGTCGCAGTCGCTGACCACCAGGGTGGGGACCTCGCCGATCTGCATGTCGACGGTGCCGCCGCCCGCCTCGCCGCCGTCGCCTACGTCGTTCGGGTCGCCCGTGCATGCGGTCAGTGCGAGAGCGGCCGCCGCAAGGACGGCGGCCGCTGTACGGATTCGTTTCACGAGGGTCTCCAGAGCGTGAGTGGGTCGTGGGATAACTCACACCATGGCGTACAACACATCCAAAAGATAGGGTGCGTTGTGAAATCGTTACCGTGCAGACGGTTGTCAGAGACCTTGGGCTGCAATCATTTCGTCCGTATTGCCTGCGGAATCCCAATTAGTGAGACGCAGGTTTCCGATGAGTGCCCAAGGGGCGCTTGTGATCGCCTCGCGACGGACGATCACCCGCCTCGCGGGGCGATCGGCGTTCAGGGCCGCTCGACCCTTATGGATCACTCGGGCAGCAGGTACGCGGAGGCCTCGGCCGCCGCGGCCGGGCCATAGGACTGCTCGAGCCGGTGCACGAACTCGACCGGGTTCACCGCATAGCCTTGCGGCCCCACGGTTTCCAGGGCCAGCGCGGTCATCTGCGAGCCGACCTCGGCGGAGCGGCGCAGGCCCATCCCCCAGCCCAGTCCGGCCAGGAGGCCGGCGGTGAAGGCGTCGCCCGCGCCGGCGGGGTCGATGATCTCGCGGGCGCGCGGGAACGGCACGCGGATGCGCTCGATGTCGTGGCCGGCGATCTCGACGCCGTCCTGGTCCAGAGTGGTCACGCGGACGCGCACCCGCTCCAGGATCTCGTCGTCGCTCAATCCGGTGGTGGCCTGGAGCAGCTCGTACCGGTCCTGGCTCGTGACGAGGAACTTGGCGCCGGTCAGGAAGTCGACGGCCTCCGCGCCTTCGAGCTCGCCGGGATCGGCGCTGAACTCGAGGCCGAGGTCGCGGCACTGGTCGGCGTAGGCGTGCATGGCCTTGGCCTCACCCGGTCCGATGTGGACGAGGCCGAGTGTGCCGCCGCGCTCCATGACCTCGATGAGGTCGAGTTCTTCGCCGTCGATCACGACCGGCGCCTGGCCGAGTCGGTTCATGCCGTGGCGGACCGTTTCAGCGGTCGCTCCGGTGACGGCGGTCTTCATGCCTTGCACGACAAGTGGCACTGCGATTGTCCTCGTTCAGTCGGGGACGAGTGATGCGAATGAATGGAAGCGCGCGATGCGCAACCGCTGCGCGCGGTACAGATCGGGCGGTGGGGCCCGTGGTGGGAGCCGCCAGCCTAGCGCATGGCTCAGCCCGGCCGATCCGGAGATCGGCCGGGCTGGAAGCGTTTCCGGTCGATCCCTCTAGTGGAACGAGTCGCCGCAGGCGCAGGAGCCTTGGGCGTTCGGGTTGTCGATGACGAAGCCCTGGGCGTCGATGCGGTCGGCGAAGTCGATGCTCGCGCCGATGAGGTAGGGGACGCTCATCTTGTCGACCACGACGCCGAAGCCCTCGTAGTCCTGGACGTTGTCGCCCTCGCGCACGTCGGTGTCGAAGAACAGGCCGTAGCGCAGGCCGGAGCAGCCGCCGGGGCTGACCTCCACGCGCAGGCGCAGGCCTTCCTCGCCCTCCTGCTGGATCAGGGCTTTCACCTTGGTGGCGGCCGCTTCGGTGAGCACAACGCCGACCTTGGTGGCGTCCTTGGCGTCGTTCGCCTGCTCGGTGTCGGCCTGCTGGGTGGCGCTCACTGGCAACTCCCTCGTATGTGTGCGAGATCCAAGTCGATCGGGTCTCTTCGACAGGTCAACAGTACCCAACGGCATGGCGTGTGTCGTTATTCCGGAGGTCACATACCTGGAGGTGTGACGCATCCTGATGACCAGTCTTCGACCGTACCTAGTCCTGCCATTCCTTCGCCACCTTCTCGGCGAGTGAAGTGAGTCCCGCTACGGGATCGGCCATGGCGGCCTCGGGGCTGCCGAGGAGTTCGGTGACCGAGTGGACGCCCGCGAGGTCGGGGTGCGAGTCGAGGTCGGAGCGGCCGGCCAGGACCAGGCAAGGCCTGCCGTGGGCGCTCGCGCCCGAGGCCACCTCGGCGGCGAGCTTGCCGCGCAGGCTCTGGGCGTCGAAGGAGCCCTCGCCGGTGATGACAAGATCAGCCGCCGCAACCGCCGCGTCGAGCCCGACGGCGTCGCAGGTGAGGCGCGCGCCGGACTCGCGGCGGCCGCCGAGCAGGAAGAGCGCGAAGCCGAGCCCGCCGGCGGCTCCGGCGCCGGGCAGTTCGGAGGCGCCGACCGGGCCGAGGGTGCGTTCGGCGAGTTCGGCGAAGGCCGAGAGGGAGAGCTCGAGGAACGGCAGGGCGTTGCCGCTCGCGCCCTTCTGCGGGCCGAACATGTAGGTCGCGCCGTGCGGACCCAGGAGCGGGGAGTCGACGTCGGTGGCCGCGATGATCTCGACGCCGCGGGTGCGGGCGTGGCCTTCGATGGCGGCGCAGGCCGAGAGGACGCCGCCGCCGTAGGGCAGGGCGGCGCCGGTCGAGTCGAGGAGGCTGAGGCCCAGGGCGGTGAGCATCCCGGCGCCGGCGTCGTTGGTGGCCGAGCCGCCGAGGCCGATGACGAGGCGTTTCGCGCCGTGCTCGATGGCATGGGCCGCGATGATGCCGAGGCCGTAGGTGGTGGTGCGGCGCGGGTCGCGTTCGGCGGGTTCGAGGAGGTGGAGGCCGCACGCGGCGGCGGACTCGATGTAGGCGGTCTCGCCGTCGCGCAGGTAGTCGGCCTTGACGGGGCGGCCGAGCGGGTCGCAGGTCTCGACGGTGCGGCGGACCGCGCCGGGGAGGGCGTGGGCGAGGACGTCGACGAAGCCGGGGCCGCCGTCGGCCAGCGGCAGGGTGACCGCGGTGTCGTCGGGCCTGGCGCGGCGCCATCCCGCGGCGACGGCGTCGGCGGCTTCGGCGGCGCTCATGGTGCCGGCGAACTTGTCGGGAGCTATGAGGATGCGCACACCGTGAGCCTAGTGGATGCCCGGAAGCTGGGTGTAACCGCTTGCCGAGCGCGGGAGCGGCCCACCCTGTGGACCGCTTGTCCGCATGGCGGATTCAGGGAGTCCGAAGAGGGCGCGAAAAGGTCTAACATTGCCGCCATGACGGGCTTCAACGAACCTGCTTCCACTCAGACCGCGCTCCTGCTCCTGGGACGCGGCACCGACTCCGGCTCCGAGCGCGGCGTCGACTGCCCCGGTGAACTGCCCGCGCCCTCCGACCCCGACCTGGTCGAGCGCGCCCGCGCCGCCAAGGAGGCCCTGGGCGGCAACGTCTTCATCCTGGGCCACCACTACCAGCGCGACGAGGTGATCCAGTTCGCCGACGTCACCGGCGACTCGTTCAAGCTCGCCCAGCAGGCCGCCGCGCGGCCCGACGCCGAGTACATCCTGTTCTGCGGCGTGCACTTCATGGCCGAGAGCGCCGACATCCTCACCGGCGACCACCAGCAGGTGATCCTGCCCGACCTCGCCGCCGGCTGTTCCATGGCCGACATGGCCACCGCCTCGCAGGTCGAGCAGTGCTGGGAGGACCTTGAGCGCATCGGCATCGCCGAGACCACCGTGCCCGTGACGTACATGAACTCCACGGCCGCGATCAAGGGCTTCGTGGGCCGCGAAGGCGGCATCGTGTGCACCTCCTCGAACGCCGAGCGGGCGCTGCGCTGGGCCTACGAGCAGGGCGAGAAGGTCCTGTTCCTGCCCGACCAGCACCTGGGCCGCAACACGATGGTCCGCGAGATGGGCTACTCGCTCGACGACTGCGTGCTCTACAACCCGCACAAGCCGAACGGCGGCCTCACCGACGAGGAGCTGCGGGACGCCAAGATCATCCTGTGGAAGGGCCACTGCTCGGTGCACGGGCGCTTCACCCTCGAGACCGTGGAGGAGATGCGCCGCATCGACCCCGAGGTCAACATCCTCGTCCACCCCGAGTGCAAGCACGAGGTGGTCCAGGCCGCCGACTACGTGGGCTCGACCGAGTACATCATCAAGGCCCTCGAAGCGGCCGAGCCCGGCTCGTCCTGGGCCATCGGCACCGAGCTGAACCTGGTGCGGCGCTTGGCGAACCAGTTCCCGGACAAGAAGATCTCGTTCCTGGACAAGACGGTCTGCTACTGCTCGACCATGAACCGGATCGACCTGCCGCACCTGGTGTGGGCGCTGGAGGAGCTGGTGGCCGGGCGGGTCCCGAACACCATCACCGTCGACCCGGAGACCGCCGGGTACGCCCGCGAGGCGCTCGACCGGATGCTCGCGCTGCCGTAAGCGACGATGATCATGCAACCGCCGGTGCGGGTCGCAGCGTGTCCCTAGGGGGCGCGCGGCGGCCCGCGCAGGCGTTTCGGCAGCGGTTCGCCCGTTCGGTTCCAGGTGCGCATGATCACCGTGGGTTATGCCGCTACCTGGGCGTTTTTCCCGTGGCTGTTCCGTTATCGTTGGTCCGCCGAGCGATCATCAGATGAACGGCCATCGAACGATCCGCTCCCAGTTCCCGGCCTCAGTCCCAGAACTCCACCCACCGAGGAGACCTCTTGAGCAGCACCGACGCCACCCCCGAAACCGCGCCTTCAGAAGACATGCTGATCATCCACGGCGGCACCCCGCTCGAAGGCGAGGTCCACGTCCGCGGGGCGAAGAACCTCGTCTCGAAGGCCATGGTCGCCGCCCTTCTGGGCACGTCCCCTTCGGTACTGCGCTCGGTGCCCGCCATCCGCGACGTCGAGGTCGTGACGGGGCTGCTCCGCGTCCACGGCGTCGACGTCGAACTCGACGGCGACACGCTGTACATGGACCCGACCTCGGTCGAGTCCGCCGGCGTCGAGGAGATCAACGTCCACGCCGGGACCAGCCGCATCCCGATCCTGCTGTGCGGTCCCCTCCTGCACCGCCTCGGCCGCGCCTTCATCCCCGACCTCGGCGGATGCAACATCGGCGGCCGCCCCATCGACTTCCACCTCGACGCGCTCCGCAAGTTCGGTGCTGTCGTCGACAAGGACTCCGACGGCACGCACCTCTCGGCCCCCAACGGCCTCCACGGCATCCGCTACGAGCTCGAATACCCGTCGGTGGGCGCGACCGAGCAGGTGCTGCTGACGGCCGTGATGGCCAAGGGCACCACCGAGCTGCGCAACGCCGCCATCGAACCGGAGATCATCGACCTCATCTGCATCCTGCAGAAGATGGGCGCGATCATCAAGGTCCACACCAACCGCGTCATCGAGATCGTGGGCGTGGACGAGCTCAAGGGCTACTCGCACCGGGCCCTGCCCGACCGGATCGAGGCCGCGTCGTGGGCCTCGGCGGCGCTCGCCACCCAGGGCAGCGTGTACGTGCGCGGCGCCCAGCAGACCGACATGATGACGTTCCTCAACGTGTTCCGCTCCATCGGCGGCGCCTACGAGGTGAACGACGACCCGAACGAGGGCGGCATCCGCTTCTGGCACCCGGGCACCCCGCTCAAGCCGGTCGCGCTCGAGACCGACGTGCACCCCGGGCTCATGACCGACTGGCAGCAGCCGATCGTCGTGGCCCTCACCCAGGCCGACGGCCTGTCGATCATGCACGAGACCGTGTACGAGAACCGCTTCGGCTACACCTCCGAGCTGCGCCGCATGGGCGCCAACATCGAGCTGTACTCCGACTGCCTGGGCGGCACGCCGTGCCGCTGGGGCCGGCGCAACTTCCTGCACTCGGCCGTCATCGCCGGGCCCTCGAAGCTGCACGCCGCCGACCTCCAGATCCCCGACCTGCGCGCCGGGTTCAGCCACCTGATCGCCGCCATGGCCGCCGAGGGCACCTCGCGCGTCTACGGCGTCGACCGCTACATCACGCGCGGCTACGAGAACTTCGAGGCGAAGCTCCTCGGTCTCGGCGCGAAGATCGAGCGGCCGACCTCGTCGCTCGCCGACCGCCGCTGACCGCACCCGCGACGCGGGCGGGCCGCTGCTGAGCAGCGGCGGCACCGCCTGCGGAGCCGGAGAGCGGCGTCGCTCCCGGCAACTGAGCGGCAGCGGGCCGAAACCGCGTAGGTATGCTTGGGGTGCAGCATCCCGCAGCGAGTCGAGGAAGGCCTTAAGTCCGTGGCGAAGAAGTCCGTGCAGGCGGAGACACCTGCCCCCCAGGAAACCCAGCCGGCTTCCGCCACCGACAAGAAGGGGAAGGCCACACCCAAGCGGCCCAACCAGTCCAAGGCGCGCCCTCCGGTCAACCCCCCGCTGACCGCGAAGGAGAAGCGGGAGGCCATGAAGAAGGCCGGCCCGCTCACCAAAGAGCAGAAGAAGCAGGCCAAGGACGACATCCGCGCCGAGCGCGGCCGCATCGCCGAGGGCCAGTGGAAGGGCGACCCGCTCTTCGACAAGTACCACCTGCCGCGCGACCGCGGGCCCGAGCGGCTCCTCGTGCGCGACATCGTGGACTCCCGCTGGTCCGTCGGCCAGTACTACATGTTCGGCGCGTTCGGCATCCTGATCCTCTCGACCTCCGGCTCCGTGCAGCTCCAGAGCTACCTGTTCATCGCGCTCATCGCGCTGACGGCCGTCATCGTCATCGAATCCGTGCTGCTGGCGCGCCGCGTCAAGCGGATCGTGTTCGCGCGCTTCCCCAAGAGCGAGCAGCGCAAGGGCGGCCTGTACTGGTACGCGATCCAGCGGAGCATCATGCCCCGCTCGATGCGCAGCCCGCGCCCGCGCATGAGCTACAAAGCGAAGGAAGACGACCTCGGCAAGGTCGTCAAGTAGGAGGGGACGGCCCGCGCTCCGCAGATCGGCGACTCGCGAGCGTCGTCGGTGATCGAGAGCGAGCCTGCCCTTTTTGCACCGGTCCGGCCCGGGATCGTTCTGCTGTCGTCCCCGGGTCTCCCATGGCCTACCCTCGAATTGTCGTAGCCCTCTCTGACCCCGGAAAGTAGTCAACGTGGTGGATGTCGCGGCGGACTTGCGGGCGGGGCTGTTCCGCGCCCTGGGCCCACTCGATCGCGCCACCATGCGGCACGCGATCGCCGACACCGCTGCCCTCCAGCAGATCCGCGAAGAGGCCACCATGCGCCTCGCCCGCGCCGCGGCCGAGGCCGACCAGTCCCGGCTGCTCGGCGTGCGCGCCGTCATCCTGCGCGTGCTCGGCGACTTCGACGGCGCCGAAGTCGACGCGGCCGCGGCCGTGAAATACGCCGAGGCCGTCGGCGCCGACCTGCTCCTGGCCCCCGCACGGGCCCGGCTCGCGCAGGTGCTGCGCGTGCGCGGGCGCTACGAGGAGGCCGACCAGCTGTTCGCGCTCGCCGAGGCCGGCGAGCTCCCGCGGACCCTCACCGGCGCCGTGCGGGCCTACGCCGGGCTCTCGTGCATCGCCCAGGGCCGCATCACCGAATCGCTCATCCACGTGCAGCGCGCCTCCGAGCAGAACCCGCACGGGTTCGTCATGCAGATCGTGGAGACCGCCCTCTCGCTCATCGAGGAGCACGCCGCGAAGGCCGGCTTCGGGCCGCCGCCGCGCGGCTGGCCCGAACGCGCCGGGCACCCCGCGCCCGACCGGTTCCAGGACCCGCAGACCGGCCGCTTCGGGTACCTCGGCATCGACGGGCGCCCCGTCGTGCAGGCCGCGTTCAGCCAGGCCGGGGACTTCCGCGGCGGCGTGGCCGCCGTGTGCCAGGCCGACTGGGGCGCGATCGACCGCACCGGCACCGTCGTCGTCCCGATGCTCTACACCTCCATGGAGACCCCCACCGCCGACGGGCGCACCGTCACCGGGTTCGTGAACGGCGTCGCCGTCGCCTCCCAGCGCGGGCGCGTGCTCGTCGTGCACAAGACCGGGCGCGTGGTCGTGCCCCCGCGCTACCAGCGCGTCGAGGTCCACCCGTCCGGGTTCCTCGCCTCCGACGGGTACTCCTGGGGCGCGCTCGGCCTGGACGGCAACGAGATCGTGCCGCTGCGGGTCGACCGGGCCGAGGCCCTGCGCATGCTGGACGCGGCGGTCTCGATCGACGACGGGCCGCTCTGAGCGCACCGTCCGTTCACTTCGCCTGTGACGTTCGAGTCGTTGACGCTAGCCGCACGGCAGGTAATCTCTTGGCATGGAGTTTCGTCATCTCGGCCGCTCAGGCCTCGTCATTTCCGAGCTCGTCTACGGCAACTGGATCACCCACGGCGGCCAGGTGGAAGAGGACGCCGCCGTCGCGTGCGTGAACGCCGCCCTCGACGCCGGCATCACCACCTTCGACACCGCCGACGTCTACGCCCAGGGCGCCGCTGAGGAGGTCCTCGGCCGCGCGCTGAAGGACCAGCGCCGCGACGGCCTGGAGATCTTCACCAAGGTGTACTGGCCCATGGGCCCGGGCAAGAACGACCGGGGCCTCTCGGCCAAGCACATCAAGGAGTCCATCGACAACTCCCTGCGCCGCCTGCAGACCGACCGCGTCGAGCTGTACCAGGCCCACCGCTGGGACGTCGAGACCCCGCTCGAGGAGACCATGCAGGCGTTCGCCGACGTGGTGCACTCGGGCAAGGCCCACTACATCGGCGTCTCCGAGTGGACCGCCGACCAGATCCGCGCCGGCGCCGAACTCGCCAAGGAGCTGAAGATCCAGCTCGTGTCGAGCCAACCGCAGTACTCCGCCCTGTGGCGCGTCATCGAGGCCGAGGTCGTCCCGGCCTCCGAGGAGCTGGGCATCGGCCAGATCGTCTGGTCGCCGCTGGCCGGCGGCATCCTCTCCGGCAAGTACAAGCCGGGCCAGGCCGCCCCCGCGGGCTCGCGCGGCGCCGACCCCAAGTTCGGCCGCTTCGTCGAGTCCTGGATGAACGACGACGTGCTCGAGCGCGTCCAGCAGCTCGGCCCCATCGCCGAGTCGCAGGGCCTCACCATCGCGCAGCTGAGCCTGGCGTGGGTGCTGCAGAACACGAACGTCTCCGCCGCGATCATCGGCGCCACCCGCCCCGAGCAGGTCGCCGAGAACGTCAAGGCCGTCGGCGTGAAGCTCGATGACGAGGTCATGGAGCAGATCAACAAGCTCCTCGAGCCGGTCTCGGTGACCGACCCGAAGGAGACCACGGCTCCGAACCCCCGCGCGTAGGCGCTACACGACGCTCGACCGCGCCGCGACCCTTGCGAGCGCGGTCGGCAGGAGCTCCGGGTCGGCCGCATCGAACCATTCGATGCGGCCGTCTCTTTTGAACCAGGAGCGCTGGCGGCGCACGAAGCGGCGCGTGCCCTGGGCGGTGAGCCGGAACGCCTCGGCTTCGTCGTACTCCCCCGCGAAATGGGCGAGGACCTGCTGGTAGCCGAGGGCGCGAGACGCCGTGCGTCCCTCGCGCAGGCCCTGCGCTTCGAGGGCGCGGACCTCGTCGAGGAGCCCGTCGTCCCACATGCGCTGGACGCGCCGCTCGATGCGCTCGTCGAGGACCGGGGTGTCCAGGTCGACGCCGATGCGGATCGCTTCGAGATGGGCCTTGGGCACGGGCAGGCTCGCGGTGAACGAGCCGGTGAGCTCCACGACCTCGAGGGCGCGCACGACGCGGCGGCCGTTCGAGGGCAGGATCGCGGTTGCGGCGGCGGCGTCGAGGGCCTTCAGGCGCTCCCAGAGCGCCGCTGAGCCCTCGCGTTCGAGGTCGGCCTCCAGTCGGGCGCGGATCACGGGGTCGGTGCCGGGGAACTCCATCTCGTCGAGCGCGGCCTGCACGTACAGGCCGGAGCCGCCGACCAGGACCGGGCGCCTGCCGCGGGCCCGGATGTCCGCGACGGCCTCGCGGGCGAGACGCTGGTAACTGGCCACATCGGCGGGTTCGGTCACATCGAGGACGTCGAAGACATGATGCGGCACACCCCGCTTCTCGGCCTCGGTGATCTTCGCGGTGCCGATGTCCATGCCCCGGTAGAGCTGCATCGAGTCGGCGTTCACCACCTCGCCGTCGAGCGCTTCGGCGAGCGCGACCGACAGCGCGGTCTTGCCCGCTGCGGTGGGGCCTACGACGGCGATCACCGGCGGCTGTAGGGTGGGGATGCTGCCAGCGTGCGATGCAGAGCCCAACTGAACGACCCCTTCGGTTCGTGTCGGCACCACCCGGCTGGCGGCTACCCGTCAACCACCGTAAGGTACGGGAAGTACGTCCCTAAGTTCGTGTGAAGGATTTGAGATTACCGCGATGAGTGACCTCGGAGACTGGACCAGCTTCGGCCGCGTTGACGCCGACGGCACGGTCTATGTGAAAACCTCCTCCGGCGAGCGCGCGGTCGGCTCGTGGCAGGCCGGCTCCACCGAGGAGGGCCTCGCGCACTTCGCGCGCAAGTACGCCGACCTGGTGGTCGAAGTCGATCTCATCGCCGCCCGGCTGAACTCGGAGTCCGCCGACGTCGAGCAGGCCGCCTCGCAGCTGCGCAAGCTGCGGGAGGGCCTGGACTCCGCGGCCGTGGTCGGGGACGTCGACGCCCTCGCCACCCGCCTCGACGGCCTCTCCAAGCACGCCGAGGACAAGCTCGGCGAGTTCAAGGCCGCGAAGGACGCCGAGCGCGCCGAAGCGGTCGCCGCCAAGGAGGCCCTCGTGGCCGAGGCGGAGGAGCTCGCGGCGAAGGACAGCCACTGGAAGGCCTCGGGCGCCCGCTTCTCGGAGATCATCGAGGAGTGGAAGGCGATCCACGGGGTCGACCGGAAGACCGACCAGAAGCTGTGGCGCCGGTTCTCTTCGGCCCGCGACACGTTCACGCGCCACCGCGGCGCGTACTTCTCGCAGCTGGACGCCGAGCGCAAGGTGATCGGTACGAAGAAGGAAGAGCTGATCGCCCGCGCCGAGGCGCTGTCGACCTCGACCGACTGGGGACCGACGGCCGACGCGCTCAAGGGCCTCATGGCCGAGTGGAAGGACGCCGGGCGACTGGCTCCCGACGCCGAGCAGAAGGCCTGGAAGCGGTTCCGGGCCGCGCAGGACGTGTTCTTCAACGCCCGCTCCGAGGTGTTCTCGGCCCGCGACGCGGAGCTCGACGCCAACCAGGCCGCGAAGGAAGAACTCCTGAAGCAGGCCGAGGCGCTCGACATCGAGAAGGACCCCAAGGCCGCGCAGAACGCGTTCCGCGAGCTGCAGGCCGGCTGGCACGACATCGGCGCGGTCCCGCGCAAGAACCAGGCCAAGCTGCAGCGGCGCCTGCGCAACGTCGAGGACAAGCTCCGCGACGCGCTGGACACCGCCTGGCGCAAGGTCCCGGTCGAGAAGAACCCGCTGCTGCTCCAGATGCGCCAGCAGGTCGCCGAGGCCGAGGAGAAGCTGGAGCGGGCGAAGGCCGACGGGAACGCGAGCCGCATCAAGAAGGCGGAGCAGGACCTGGCGAGCAAGAAGCAGTTCTTGGAGCTCGCCGAGGGCACTCAGTAGCGAGACTCAGGCGAAACCCGCCGTTGGGCCGGGGTTCGCGGGAACGCATGAGCGCGTTCGCGGACCGATCGGGATAATGGGACAGGGCTACGACGGCGTGGACCGATCAGGTTCACGCCGTTCGCTTTGCCCGAGGCCGCTTCCCGCCGCGCACCCCAAGGAAGGCAGACGCTCATGGTTTCCGAGAGCAACCCGCTGGAGACGCTCCCCCCGCAGTTCGTCCCGACCGAGCACGTGTTCAACCTCCGCGACGTGGGCGGCTGGACCGGCCTCGGCGGCAAGAAGGTGAAGACCGGGCAGGTCTTCCGCTCCGACAACTTCGGGCAGGCGACCGAGGCCGACATCGAGCACATCGTGCACCGCCTCGGCGTGAAGCACGTGATCGACCTGCGCAGGGCCGAGGAGTGGGAGGAGTCCGGGCGGTTCCCGGACATCGAAGGCGTCGAGTTCCACCACTTCGAGATGCTCCACATCAAGTGGGAGCAGATCGGGCTGCGCGCGAACGGGCTCTCCGACGAGGCCGAGGTGATCGAGTTCCTGCGCCACCGCTACACCGGCATGATGGAGTCCGGGTACCTGTCCGTGCGCGACTCGCTCGAGGTGATCGCCGGCGGCGAACCCGTGGTCTTCCACTGCATGGCCGGGAAGGACCGCACCGGGATCGTCGCGGCCGTGCTGCTCTCGATCCTCGGCGTCAGCGACGAGGACATCGCCGCGGACTACGCCCTCACGCGCCACGGCTCGGCGCGCTGGCGGGCGTGGCGCGACCAGCACCTGGGCAAGCCCGAGGTCGAAGGCGGCCTGGACGTCCCGATCGAGGCCATGCTCCAGACGATCGACGAGATCAACGCCCGGTTCGGCTCCATGGAGGAGTACGCCGTGGCCACGGGCTTCACCCGCGCCGACGCCCTGCGCGACCTGCTGCTCGAGTAGGCCGACCGCTCGCCGCGCCCACCGGGCCGCCTGTCGATTATCGGTCACTTACCGGTCGGCAGGTGAAAAATCGTTTGCCCTGTGTCGTACCCTGCTCGTACGGTGGTCCGGTGGGCTCAGAGCGGTTGAAAACTCCAGAACTGTCCGAAACAGACGATCTCGAGCCGCAGCGTCCGGCACCGGAGCGGAAGTCCGCCCTGTCGAACCTGTGGCGCCTCAAGAAGTTCCTGTACCCCTACCGGTACCGGCTGGCGCTGCTGTGGACGATGGTCCTCCTGAACATCGCCTCCGGCCTGGCCATCCCCCCGCTGGTGGGCAGGGCCATCGACGGCCCGATCGCGCAGCGCGACATGCACGGCCTGTGGGTCGTCGTCGGCGTCATCGCCGTCCTCGGCGCGGCCGACGCGATCCTCCAGCTCGCCCGGCGCTACATGCAGACCACGACCGCGATGGCGATCGAGGCCGACATGCGGGCCGGGCTCTACGAGCACCTCCAGCGGCTCCACACCGGCTTCCACGACCGCTGGCAGACCGGGCAGCTCCTCGCCCGCGTCACCTCCGACCTCGGCATGATCCGGCGGTTCTTCGCCGGCGGCCTGGTCTTCGCGATCACCTCGATCGGCATGATCGTGATCATCCTGGGCCAACTGCTGTTCATCGAGTGGCGCCTGGCCCTCATCGTCGCGGCCTCGGCCGTGCCGCTGTTCCTCATCGGCCGCAAGTTCTTCCGGGGCTACCTGCCCGCGGCCCGGTCCGAGCAGGACCAGTCCGGCGAGGTCTCCAGCGCCGCGGAGGAGGCGGCGCTCGGCATCCGGGCGATCAAGGCGCTCGGGCGCGGCCCACTCATGGCCGCGCGCTTCGAGAAGGAGGCCGCCGAACTGCGCGACCGGGGCATCCGAAAGAGCCTCATCGCGTCCCGCTCATGGTCGGGATACGACGCGATCGCCACCGCCGCCGTCGGCGCGGTCCTGGTCTTCGGGTCCGTCATGGTCGCCGAAGGACGCATGACCGTGGGCGACCTGACCGCGTTCGTCATGCTGCAGCTCGCGCTGCTGTGGCCCATCGAGGCCTCCGGCTGGGTCATGGCCCACGGCAACGAGGCCATGACCGCCGCCGACCGCGTCTACGAAGTGCTCGACACCGAACCGGCCATCAAGGACCGGCCCGGCGCGAAGGCGATCGACCGCGGCGACGTGCGCGGCGAACTCGTCTTCGAAGACGTCCGCTTCGGCTTCGAGGACGACACGCGCGACATCCTGCGCGGCGTCGACCTGCGGATCAAGCCCGGCGAGACCGTCGCGATCGCCGGCAAGACCGGCTCGGGGAAGTCGACCCTCGTGTCGCTGCCCTCCCGGCTCAACGACCCGACCGGCGGCCGCATCCTGCTGGACGGCACCGACATCCGCGACCTGCGGCTGGCGAACCTCCGCTCGGTCGTCACCACCGCGTTCGAGGAGGCCACGCTGTTCTCCATGAGCGTCCGCGAGAACCTGGCCCTCGGGCGCCCCGACGCCGACGAGGCCGACCTCCAGGAGGCCCTCCGGGTCGCGCAGGCCGAGTTCGTGCACGACCTGCCGTACGGGCTCGACACCCGCATCGGCGAGCAGGGCCTCTCGCTCTCCGGCGGCCAGCGCCAGCGCCTCGCGCTCGCCCGCGCCGTGGTCGTGAAGCCGGCGGTGCTGGTGCTCGACGACCCGCTGTCGGCGCTCGACGTGCACACCGAGGAGCTCGTGGAGAAGGCGCTGGCGCAGGTGCTGCGGGAGACGACCGCGCTCGTCGTGGTGCACCGGCCCTCGACGGTCGCGCTCGCCGACCGGGTGGCGCTGCTGCACGAGGGCCGGATCGCGGCCTTCGGGAAGCACTCCGAACTGATGGCCCAGAGCCCTGAGTACGTGAACGTGCTCTCGGCGGAATCCGAGGAGATGGCGGCGTGACGATGACCGACAAGCCCGCTGAGCAGCCTGCGGACAAGCACGTGTCGTGGCGGGGCCAGGCCGAGTCGGCCGAGGCCGACCGCACGAGCGCCGAAGTGGACGACGCGGAGTCGATCAAGGAGCTGCGGAGCCAGTCGCGCCGGCTCCTGGGCTCGATGATCCGGCCGCATCGAAGGCAGATCCTTTTCCTCTGCGCGATCCTCTTGGTGCAGAACTTCACGAGCATGGCCACGCCGCTGCTGGTCATGTTCGGGATCGACAACGCGATCCCGGCGATCAGCGAGCGCGGCGACTACTCGGTGCTGATCGGCATCGCGGTCGCGTTCGCGGTCGTCTCGGTCCTCAAGTACGTGTGCGTGCGGCTGTACATCGCGCAGTCGGCGAAGGTCGGCAACGCGATGCTGTTCGCGCTGCGCAACAGGGTGTTCCGCAAGTTCCAGGACCTGTCGGTGTCCTTCCACGAGCGGTTCACGTCCGGCCGCGTGACGGCCCGGCAGAGCTCCGACATGGAGTCGATCCGGGAGATGACCGAGAACGGCGTGGACGACCTGGTGCTCGCCGGGCTCAACGTCGTCACGATCACCGTGGTCATGCTGGTGATCGACCCGCGGCTGGCGGCGGTCACGCTGCTCACGTTCCCGCTGATGATCCTGCTGGGCCGCTGGTTCAACCGGGTGTCGACGCTGGCGTACCGGCGGGCGCGCGAGACCGTGGCGCTCCTCATCGTCTACTTCGTGGAGTCGATGGGCGGGGTGCGCGCGGTGCAGGCGTACCGGCGCGAGGAGCGCGACCGGGAGCTGTTCGCGGGGCTCAACACCGACAACCAGTTCGCGCAGGCGAAGGGGCACCAGCAGAACGCGGTCATGTCCGGCGGGATGCGCGGCATCGGGCACCTGGCCACCGTGGTGGTGCTGGTGTTCGGCGGCTGGCAGGTCATGCAGGGCAACACCGAGGTCGGTGTGCTGGCGGCGTTCCTGCTGTACATGAAGCGGTTCTTCGACCCGCTGAACGAGCTGGTGCAGTTCTACAACGTGCTGCAGTCGGCGACCTCGGCGCTCGAGAAGATCTCCGGGGTGCTGGACGAGGAGGTGGAGGTGGACGAGCCGGAGGAGCCGCGCTCCATCGAGCGGCCCCGCGGCGAGCTGCGCTTCGCGAACGTGCGGTTCCAGTACCGGGAGGACCAGGTGGTGCTGCCGGGCCTGGACCTGCGCATCCCGGGCGGCCAGACCACGGCGCTCGTGGGGGCCACGGGCGCGGGCAAGACGACGATCGCGAAGCTCGTGAGCCGCTTCTACGATCCGAAGGGCGGCACGGTCTCGCTCGACGGCGTGGACCTGCGCGACTTGTCCGAGCGGGACCTTCGCGAGCACATCGTGATGATCACGCAGGAGAACTTCCTGTTCAACGGCACGATCGCGGAGAACATCGAGCTGGGCAAGCCAGGGTCGAGCCGGGAGCGGATCGTCGAGGCGGCCAAGGTCGTGGGCGCACACGAGTTCATCGAGGCGCTGCCGGAGGGGTACGACACGCATGTGCGCAAGCGCGGCGGGCGGCTCTCGGCGGGTCAGCGGCAGCTCGTGGTGTTCGCGCGGGCGTTCCTTGCCGACCCGCGGGTGCTGATCCTGGACGAGGCGACCTCCTCGCTCGACATCCCGTCGGAGCGGCTGGTGCAGCGCGCGCTGCGCACGATCCTGGCGGACCGCACGGCGATCATCATCGCCCACCGCTTGTCCACAGTGGAGATCGCGGACCGCGTGCTCGTGCTCGAGCACGGCCGCATCATCGAGGACGGGCACCCGAACGAGCTCATCGACCACGGCGGCGAGTACGCCACCCTGCACCGCCAGTGGGAGGACAGCCTCGTGTGAGCTCCCGGGCGGGCGGTTCCGCCCGCCCGGGATATTCCCCGCGCCGGCAAGAGGGTCGATGATCACGAACGGCGGCGGACCGGAATGGGCGCGGCGTGACGAGGGGTTGGACCTGCAGTAGCAGTGGAACCCCCGCGAGCCTCGGAATGCCTTGGCCCGCAAGTAGAAAGCCAGGTACGCCATGTTCGCTCTCACGTTCTCCGAATACGGATCCTCCGATGTGCTCGCGGTGACCGAGGTGCCGGAGCCGCACGCCGGCCCGGGCCAGATCCGCATCAAGGTCCGCACGGCGGCCGTCAACCCGATCGACTGGAAGATCCGCGCCGGGTACCTCCAGGAGCTCTTCCCGGTCGAGTTCCCCGGCATTCCGGGTTGGGACTCGGCCGGCGTGGTCGACGAGGTCGGCGAAGGGGTCACGGGCGTCGAGGTCGGCGACGAGGTCATCGGGTACGGGCCCACGTCGCAGGCCGAGTACACCGTGGTGGACCACTTCACCCCCAAGCCCGCGGCCATGAGCTGGGAGCTGGCGGCGGCCCTGCCGACCGCCGCGGAGACCGCCGTGCGCTCCCTCGACCTGCTCGGACTCGCCGAGGGGCAGACCGTGGTGATCGACGGCGCGGCCGGTTCCGTGGGCAGCGCTGCGGCGCAGTTCGCGGTCGCCAGGGGCCTCGACGTCATCGGCACCGCGAGCGAGGGGAACCACGAGTACCTGCGTTCACTCGGCGTGCGGCCCACGGTGTACGGCGAGGGCCTGGCCGAGCGGGTCGCCGCCCTGGCTCCCGAAGGGGTCCACGGCGCGATCGACGCGGTCGGTGCCGGTTCGCTCCCCGAGCTGGCCGCGATCACCGGCGACCCGAAGCAGGTCGTCACGATCGCCGACTTCTCCGGCTCGGTGCCCGATGCCCAGGTGACCGTGGCGGCCAGCGCGTTCCACGCGCTCGGCGAGGCCACGGCGCTCTTCGAGGCCGGCAAGTTCTCCCTGCGCATCGACTCGGTCCGCGAACTCGCGGACGCCGCGAAGGCGCAGGACGAGAGCCAGACCGGCCACGCGGCGGGCAAGCTCATCCTGAACGTCGCCACCGACTAGCGCCAATGTCAAGGGCGGGCGGCGCATTGCGCCGCCCGCCCTTGCGCTACCCGAAGTTATCCACAGGCAGAAACTTTCTGTTGCAGGCCGACTACAGCATGTGTCAGCCTTGATACAAAAACGCTACTTGGCCTTGCGGGATGGTGGCGACATAGGGGATTCGCGAACGCCACCATACCGAGACCGCGCGCGGGAACCCACCCGCGCGCGGTCCCCGCACAGGCCACACCTCCTCCACGGAGGCCCCATGGGCGGCCGGGCGAACCAGCTCGGCCGCCCATCACTGCATCGCATTCATTTCACGGCGGTGACGAGGTAGTAGTCGATCCAGCCGTTCTCGTAGCAGCGCAGCCAGTTGCGGCCCCAGGAGTCGCGGTACTCGGTCTGGGCCACCCACCGGTCGAACTGGCGCCACACCTGCTCGCCGATCGGGGTCGCGGTGACGCCGTCGAACCCGGCGGCGGTGAGAGCGGCGGTGAACTCCCCCACCGGCGTGATCACATCGACGCCGGAGGCGACGGTCTCGATCAGGTCGGCAACGGGCGCGGTGTCCGCGCCGTCGGGCGCGAAGAACGTGGCGGTGGCGAAGCGCCCGCCGGGTGCGAGGACCCGGTGCGCTTCGCGGGCAACCAAGGCGAGGTCGTCGACGTGCTGGAGCATCTCGACGGCGTACACGCCGTCGAAGCTCTCACCGTTCCAAGGGATCTCGGTGACCGAGCCGCGGTGGTACGAGAGCCGCCCGCGCAGGGCCTCGAGCGTGTCGGCGTTGGCCTTCCCGGCCCGGGCGAGTTGCGCGGACGACCGGTCGAGACCGGTGACGCTCACGTCGAACTCGCGGGCGACGAGCGCCGCGCCGACGCCGATGCCCGACCCGAGTTCCAGGAGGCGCGCCCCCGCTCGGGGTTCGAGCCGGGAGACGACCTGCCGGTACAGCTCGGCCTGACTGGCGGTCCGCTCCTCCACGGTGATCTCGCGGTCCGGTTCGAGCTCGCCCCAGTAGCCGTAGTTGATGAACGATCCCGAGAAGATCGTGAGGGAGCCGAGATCGAGCTCCCCGTACATGAAGTCGCGCTGCGCCTGTACTTCGGTGTCCCGTTCCATACCAACCGATTCTGGCATGAACTGCGTGCGGGCGGTTCAGGCGCGGTCCTCGATCAGCGCGGCCAGGGCCGCGGCGGTGCGGGCGACCGTGCGGTCGGCGTCGGCGGCCAGGCCTCGCAGCAGCGCGACGGCGATCGCGTCGGGCATCTCGGCGAGGGCCTGGACCAGCCGCATCCGCACCGAGTGGTCCGCGGCGGGCGCGGCGAGTTCGGCGGCCAGCGCCTGCTGGATCGGGGCCGCGAGTTCGGGGTCGTTCGCCAACGCCCCCAGCACTTCGGCCGCTTCCACATCGTTGGCGCCGGCGACGATCATGTCGATGAGGACCGGCACGGCTTCGGGCCTGCGGCGCGCGCCCAGGGCCAGGGCGGCGCGGCCGCGGACGCGCCGGTCGGTGTCGGCGAGCGCGTCGGTGAGGATGTCGCCCGCGTCGTCGCCGGGGATCTCGGCGAGCATCTGCACCGCGCGGCGGCGGACCTCGACGTCGCCGCTCGCGAGCCCGGGGGCCAGGCTCGCCGCGTCCGCGCCGGCTCGCGCGAGCGCCCAGCGCAGGGCTCCGGCGACGTGCGGGTCGGCTTCGGTGAGGACCGCTTCGGCCAGGACCGGGGCGGGCATGTCCGCCTCGGGGGCGAGGACGGCCTGCTGTCGCCTTGCGGCGCTGGGCGAACCGAGGCCGCGCAGGAGTTCCACGATGCGCAGGACCGCTTCCCAGCCGGCGGGCTCGGACGCATCGACCGCGCGGAGGCGCTTGAGGAGTTCCTGCTCGCGGGCCAGGCGGCGCTCGGACTCCCGGATGAGGTCGCCGATGAGGTCGGCCGGGGCGAATCCCGGGTCGTCGAGGACCTGGCCGATCTGGCGCAGCGACAGGCCCAGGGTCCGCAGGCTCTCCACGTGGAAGATCCGCTGGATGTCCACGTCGGCGTACTCGCGGTAGCCGCCCACGGTGCGACCGGTGGGCCGCACGAGCCCGAGGGACTCGTAGTGCCTGAGCATCCGGGCGCTGACGCCCGAGCGGCGTGCGACCTCACCGATCAGCATGTCGTTCAGCTCCTTTCGGTGCCCAGGGCGTAGATCCGCTTCGCCTCTTTGACGGCGGGTTCGAACGCGGCGTCGGGGTCTTCGAGGAGTCGCTGTGTGGCGGCGGCGTGGGCGGCCACGACCGGGTCGCCGCTCGCGAGCGTCCGCTGGAGGATCGGTTCGATGATCGCGCCGAGCGCGACGAGGGCCCGGCTGAGGCTGAGCTGGACTTCGCGCCCGCCGCGGCCCAGCTGGGTCGCGAGGGTCTCGGCGAGGTCCCGTTCGCGCCCTTCGGGGACGACGGCTTCGGCGGCGCGCCAGGCGGCGCGGGCGACCTCGTCGTCGGGGTCGCGCAGCAGCGCCGGCGTCATCGCGGGCCAGGCGCGGGGGTCCCCGATCTTCGACAGGGTGTGCAGGGCCTGGCTGCGGGCCTGCGAGCCGTCCGATTCGAGTTCGGCGAGCAGGCGCGGGACCGTGAGGTCCGGCGGGAGCCGGGTCAGGGCCCAGGTGAGCATGTCGCGCACGTAGAAGTCGGGCTCGGTTCCGCAGCGGGCCACGAGGGCGTCGAGCAGGGCCGCGTCGGGGTCGGTGCCGATGGTGAGGGCGGCCTTGAGCCGCGTGGACGGGGCCTCGGCGGCGAGGGCCGCGATGAGCTGCGTGTTGCGTTCCGTGTGGATGGGAACCACCTCCTGCATCCCAGTGTTCGCCTTGACACCGTGTCAATGTCAAGGATCGGGTGACGCAGGCGTCAGACGAGCGTGAAGCCCCGGAGTTCGGCGACGGCGGCCTGCTCCTTGTCGCGGGAGGCGAACGCGTACGGCTCGCCGGCGGCGAGGTCCGGGAGCAGGAGTGTGGCGGTGGCGATGTGCCAGGCGTCCATGGCGCGGATGCCGTGGGTCGCGACGATCTCGAAGGCCTCGCCTTCGACCTGGTCCTGCGGGGCGGAGATGACCGTGATCGGGCCGTCCGGGCCGGTGTCGGCGCGCCAGATGTCGAGCAGCTGGTCCTTGTCGCGGCGTTTGGCGCGGGCGGTGCGCACGAGCGCCCCGGCGACCTCGATGCGGGTCCACGAGCCGGTGACCACCAGGATCTCGGGGTCGCGCAGGAGTTTCAGGGCTTCGGCGTGGCCGCGTTCGTCGGGCAGGTACGAGCGCGCCAGCACCGACGAGTCGGCGTAGACGATCACAGGAGGCGGTCCCGGTCTTCCTCGAACATCTGGTCGAGGATGGGGCCGACGCCGCGCATCGATTCGAGCACGCGGGCGCGCAGGGCTTCGACGTCGCGGGTCGCCGTGGGTTCCTTGGCGACCTTCAGCGGCGGGGCGAGCATGCCGAGGGCCGCGGCCTTGGCGCGGACCTTCTCGGTCGCGGTGCGGCCGTCCTTCTCGCCGATGACGGAGAGGATCTCGTTCGCGATCGCGTTGACCGAGCGGTGCTCACGCTTCGCGCGCTCGGTGAGGCGGGCGTGGAGGTCGTCGTCAACGCGGAGCAGGAGCTGTTTCATCCCTCGATGATAGCACCCAAAGAGGAATGATATCAGCAGGCGCAGCCAGGGGTTTCAGCCTTGGGCAGGGGCTTGCGGCCGATGCCCGGCATGCCGAGGCTGACGCCGGGGAGCTTAGTGGCCCTGCCCGCGGCCCAGGCGTCGCCCGCCTTCGTCGCGCGGTGGGTCAGGACCTCGCCGTCCGCGACGAGGTGGTGGGGGGCGCCGTAGGTGACCACGGTGGTGATCACGTCGCCGGGGCGCACGCCTTCGGCATTGCCCGTGGGGTCGGTCGCGCTCGGGGTCACGTTGAAGTGGACGAGGCGGCCGTCGCGGGCGCGGCCCGAGAGGCGGCCGGTGGCGGCGTCCTTGCGGCCGTCCCCCACCGTGACGAGGACTTCGACCTCGGTGCCCTCGAGCTTGCGGTTCTCCTCCCAGGAGACGCGCTCCTGCAGGGCCACCAGGCGCTCGTACCGCTCCTGGACCACGGCCTTGGGGATCTGGTCCTCCATCGTCGCGGCGGGGGTGCCGGGGCGGATGGAGTACTGGAAGGTGAAGGCGCTGGAGAAGCGGGCCTGCTCGACGACGTCGAGGGTGGCCTGGAAGTCCTCCTCGGTCTCACCGGGGAAGCCCACGATGATGTCCGTGGTGATCGCCGCGTCGGGCATCGCCTTGCGGACGTCGTCGATGATGCCCAGGTACTTCTCGGAGCGGTAGGAGCGGCGCATCTCCTTGAGCACCTTGTCCGAGCCGGACTGGAGCGGCATGTGGAGCGAGTGGCAGACGTTCGGCGTCTCCGCCATCGCCGCGATCACGTCATCGGTGAAGTTCTTCGGGTGCGGGCTGGTGAACCGCACGCGCTCCAGGCCCTCGATCTGACCGCAGGCGCGCAGAAGCTTGCCGAAGGCGAGCTTGTCCCCGAACTCGACGCCGTAGGTGTTGACGTTCTGGCCCAGGAGCGTGACCTCCGAGACGCCCTCGTCGACCAGGGCCTGGACCTCGGCGAGGATCTCGCCGGGGCGGCGGTCCTTCTCCTTGCCGCGCAGGCTCGGCACGATGCAGAACGTGCAGGTGTTGTTGCAGCCCACGGAGATCGAGACCCAGCCGGAGTAGGTGGAGTCGCGCTTGGTGGGGAGGGCGGAGGGGAACGTCTCGAGGGTCTCGAGGATCTCGACCTCGGCCTCCTGGTTGTGGCGGGCGCGCTCCAGGAGCACCGGCAGCGAGCCGATGTTGTGCGTGCCGAACACCGCGTCGACCCAGGGGGCGCGCTTGACGATCTCGCCGCGGTCCTTCTGGGCGAGGCAGCCGCCGACGGCGATCTGCATGTCGGGGTTCTCGCGCTTCGCGGGCGCGAGGTGGCTGAGGTTGCCGTAGAGCTTGTTGTCGGCGTTCTCGCGCACTGCGCAGGTGTTGAACACGACGAGGTCCGGCGCGGCGTCGGCTGCGACCGGCACGTACCCGGCCTCCTCGAGCAGGCCCCCGATGCGCTCGGAGTCGTGCACGTTCATCTGACAGCCGTACGTCTTCACCTGGTACGTCTTCACCGCTTGGTCAACCACCCTCCCAGGATAGACGCGAGTCACGTCACAGCCCGAGGGCCGGGACCCGAGTGGGACCCGGCCCTGCCGGATCACTGCGCCCGCGCGATGAGCGGCGGGTTGAGGCGGGCGAAGCCCTCCTGGACCTCGTACGGGTAGTACGGGTAGGGCGCGGTGCGGCCGCTGGCCTTGTCGAGGCGGGCGACCTGGTCGGCGGTGAGCTCCCAGCCGATCGCGCCGAGGTTGTCCTGGAGCTGGCGCTCGTTGCGGGCGCCGATGATGACGGAGGCGACGGTGGGGCGGCGCAGGAGCCAGTTGAGGGCGATCTGCGGGATCGTCCTGCCGGTCTCCTCGCCGAGTTCGTCGAGGACGTCGACCACGTCGTAGAGGATCGCGTCCTCGACGGGCGGGCCCCATTGGGCGGTCTCGTGGAGGCGGCTGCCCTCCGGGAGCGGCTGCCCGCGGCGGATCTTGCCGGTGAGGCGGCCCCAGCCGAGGGGGCTCCAGACGACCGCGCCGACGCCCTGGTCGTGGCCGAGCGGCATGAGCTCCCACTCGTAGTCGCGGCCGACGAGCGAGTAGTAGACCTGGTGGGCCGCATAGCGGGTCCAGCCGTGCGCGTCGGCGGCGGCGAGGGACTTCATGAGCTGCCAGCCCGCGAAGTTCGAGACGCCGATGTAGCGGAGCTTGCCGGATCGCACCAGGTCGTCGAGGGCGCTCACGGTCTCCTCCACGGGGGTGCCCGCGTCGAACGCGTGGAGCTGGAAGAGGTCGATGTAGTCGGTGCCGAGCCGCTTGAGGGCGGATTCGACGGAGGCGATGAGGCGGGCGCGGCCGGTCCCCGCATCCTGCGGCCCCTCCCCCGTCGGGAGGCCGGCCTTGGTGGAGATGAGGGCCCGGTCCCTGCGGCCCTTGAGGGCCCGGCCGAGGACGCGCTCGGACTCGCCGTCGGAGTAGACGTCGGCGGAGTCGAACATGGTGACGCCGGCGTCGAGCGCCATGTCGACCATGCGGCGGGCCTGGTCGGTGTCGGTGTCGCCCCAGGCGCTGAAGAGCGGGCCGCGCCCGCCGAAGGTGCCGGCGCCGAAGCTGAGGGCGGGGACGTGGAGGCCTGAAGCGCCGAGCCTGCGGTATTCCATGATGAAGCCCTTCTAATGGTTCTAGAGTTCCGTTAAGAACTTCGACTAAGCTATCCCACGAAGCATCATTAACGCAACTGGAGTCCCGTTATGAGTGACGAGCGTCCCGATCCCGGCACCGTCCGCCCCGGCGGCCGGACCGCGAAGGTCCGCGAGGCCGTGCTCCGCGCCGCCGGAGACGCCCTGGCCGAGGACGGCTTCGACCGCCTCGACCTCGCCGAGATCGCCCGCCGCGCCGGCGTCGGCAAGACCACGGTCTACCGCCGGTGGGGCACCGTGCCCGGGCTCGTGGCCGACCTGCTCACGGAGATGGCCGAAGAGTCCCTGCCGCGCACCGAGACCGGTTCGCTCCTCGGCGACCTCACGGCCCAGGCCCGCCTCGTCCAGTCCACATTGAGCGATCGTCGGCAGGGCCCGCTCTTCAAGGCCCTCATCACCGCCGCCGCCTGCGACCCCCAGACCGCCGAGGCACTCCACCGCTTCTACCGCATCCGCACCGAGGAGTGGGCGCCCTGCGTCACGGCCGCCGTCGAACGCGGCGAGGTCCCCGAAGGCACCGAGCCCCACGAGGTCATCCGCGCCGTCTCAGCGCCCCTCTACTACCGACTTCTCATCGCCGGCGACCCCGTAGACCGAGCCATGGCCGACCGCGCCGCAAAGGCCGCGGCCGTGGCCGCCCGAGAAGGAGCCTTCACCGCGGGCTAGGCGGCATCGGTCAGGCGGGGAGACCGTCCTCGTCGTAGCCCACGATGGCCTCGCCGCTCTGACGTCGACGATCGGCAACGGCCGCATCGTCGAACAGAGCGCGTGCAACCGGCGGCGGATCCGCGGAGAGCGAGCGTCGAGAACCTGTCGGTCTGGCCGTTCGCCGTTCGCGGGTACGGCGGTTTCGGACTCGCCCACCGATCAGGCCGCCATGCTCGCCGACGTCGCGAGTTGGGAGACGCGCTGCTCCGAGATGCCGAGGACCGCCGCAATGTCACGACCGGTCATGCCCTCGCCCTTGAGCAGCACCACGGTCTCGCGGGTAATGCGCGAAGCCTGCGCCTGAAGCTGGACGGCCTTCTCAGCGCCCTCTCGCGCCTCAGCGATGCGCGCGTCGATTTCCGGGGCGATGTGCCACTCGATGAGGACCGGGTCCTCGAATAGGAACGCCGAGAGGCCGAGATCCGCAGTGCGGTTCCCGGCCTCTCGGTGATCTTGCGCTGCTAACAGCGCATGAGCGCGCGCTTAGTGCTTAAGCGGTCTCGGTGATCTTGCGCTGCACCCAGGGCATCAGCGCGCGCATCTTGGCGCCGGTCTCTTCGATCTTGTGGTCGGCCTGCTCCTGCTGGAGCTTCTTGTAGTTCTCGCGCTTCTCCGACTCCGCGACCCACTCCTTGGCGAAGGTGCCGTCCTGGATCTCGGTGAGGATGCGCTTCATCTCGGCCTTGGTGTCGGCGTTGACGACGCGCGGGCCGCGGGTGAGGCCGCCGTACTCGGCGGTGTCCGAGACGGAGTACCACATGTTGGCGATGCCGCCCTCGTAGATCATGTCCACGATGAGCTTGAGCTCGTGCAGGCACTCGAAGTACGCGGCCTCGGGGGCGTAGCCCGCCTCGACCAGGGTCTCGAAGCCTGCCTTGATGAGCTCGGCGGCGCCGCCGCACAGCACGGCCTGCTCGCCGAACAGGTCGGTCTCGGTCTCCTCCTTGAAGGTGGTCTTCAGGACGCCCGCACGGGTGCCGCCGATCGCCTTCGCGTAGGAGAGCGCGACCGCCTGGGTGTCGCCCGACGGGTCCTGCTCGACCGCGACGAGCGCGGGGACGCCCTTGCCGTCCACGAACTGGCGGCGGACCATGTGGCCCGGGCCCTTCGGGGCGACCATGGCGACGTTCACGTCCGCCGGGGCCTGGATCAGGTCGTAGCGGATGTTGAAGCCGTGGCCGAAGAACAGGCTGTTCCCGGCGGACAGGTTCGGAGCGATCTCGTCGGCGTACAGCTTGGCCTGCGCCGTGTCCGGGACGAGGATCATGATGACGTCGGCCCACTCGGCGGCCGCGGCCGGCGTGAGCACCTTCAGGCCCGCCTCCTCGGCCTTCGGACGGGACTTGGAGCCCTCCTGCAGACCGATGACGACCTCGACACCGGAGTCGCGGAGGCTCAGCGAGTGGGCGTGGCCCTGCGAGCCGTAGCCGAGGACGGCGACCTTCTTGCCCTGGATGAGGGCCAGATCGGCGTCGTCGTCGTAGAACACTTCAGCGGACATGTACTGCTTCCTTCGTTACTAGCTATTCGGAGAGACGTAGCGCGACAGCGACGCCATCGACTTGGCGCCGCGCCCGAGCGCGACCGTCCCCGACTGGACGAGCTCCTTGATCCCGAACGGCTCGAGGACTTCCAGGAACGCCTCGATCTTGTCGGAGTTCCCGGTGACCTCGAAGGTGACCGTGTCGGGTGTGACGTCGACCGAGCGGGCTTTGAACAGCTCGGCGGCGGCGATCACCTGGCCGCGGGTGGCGGCGTCGGCGCGGACCTTCACCAGCAGCAGTTCGCGCTGCACGGAGGAGCCCGCTTCCAGTTCCACGATCTTCAGGACGTGGATGAGCTTGTTGAGCTGCTTGGTGACCTGCTCCAGCGAGCCCGCCTCGACGTCCACCACGATGGTGATGCGGCTGACGCCGGGGTGCTCGGTCTCGCCGACGGCGAGGGAGTCGATGTTGAAGCCGCGCCTGGAGAACAGGGCGGCCACGCGGGCGAGGACGCCCGGCTTGTTCTCGACGAGGACCGACAGCGTGTGCGTACTCATCAGATCTCACCCTCGTCGTCGAAGTTCGGGCGCACGTCGCGCGCGTACAGGATCTCGTCGTTGGAGACGCCGGCCGGGACCATCGGCCACACCATCGCGTCCGGCCCGACGGTGAAGTCCACCACGACCGGGCGGTCGTTGATCGCGTTGGCCTGCTTGATGATGTCGTCGACCTCATCGACGGTCTCCGCGCGCAGGCCGACGCAGCCGAGGGCTTCGGCGAGCTTCACGAAGTCCGGGATGCGCGGCGAGGCCTCGGAGTGGTGCGTCGACAGGTTCGTCTGCGAGTACCGCTTGTCGTAGAACAGGGTCTGCCACTGGCGGACCATGCCCAGGTTGCCGTTGTTGATGACCGCGACCTTGATCGGGATGCCCTCGACCGCGCAGGTGGCGAGCTCCTGGTTGGTCATCTGGAAGCAGCCGTCGCCGTCCACGGCCCACACGGTGCGGTCCATCTCGCCCAGCTTGGCGCCCATGGCCGCCGGCACGGCGTAGCCCATGGTGCCCAGGCCGCCCGAGTTGATGAACGTCCCCGGGGTCTCGTACTTGATGAACTGCGAAGCCCACATCTGGTGCTGGCCGACGCCGGCGGTCCAGATCGTGTCCTCGGGGGCCAGCTCGCCGAGCCGCTGGATGACCCACTGCGGGGTCAGCAGCCCGTCATCGATGTCGGTGTAGCCCAGCGGGTACCGGCCGCGCAGGTCGTCGAGGGTCTCCCACCAGGTCTTCAGGCGCTCTTTGCCGCCGTCCTCGTAGGTCTCGATCATCGCCGAGATGGCGGCCTTGCAGTCGCCCACGATCGGCACGTCCGCTTCGCGGTTCTTGCCGATCTCGGCCGGGTCGATGTCGACGTGCACGATCTTCGCCTCGGGGGCGAAGGACGCGAGCTTGCCGGTGACGCGGTCGTCGAAGCGGGCGCCCAGGGCCACCAGCAGGTCGGACTTCTGCAGCGCGTGCACCGCGGGCACCGTGCCGTGCATGCCGGGCATGCCCAGGTGCTGCGGGTGTGAGTCGGGGAAGGCGCCGCGCGCCATCAGGGTGGTCACGACCGGGGCGCCGGTCAGCTCGGCGAGCGCCAGCAGCTCGGCGTGCGCGCCGGACTTGATGACGCCGCCGCCGACGTACAGCACGGGCTTCTTGGCCTCGGCGATGAGCGCAGCGGCCTCGCGGATCTGCTTGCCGTGCGGCTGCGTCGTGGGGCGGTAGCCCGGCAGGTCCATCTTCGGCGGCCACACGAAGGGGGCCTCGGACTGCAGGATGTCCTTGGGGATGTCGACCAGGACCGGGCCGGGGCGGCCGGAGGCGGCCACGTAGAAGGCCTCGGCGAGGACGCGCGGGATGTCCTCGGCGTCGGTGATCAGGTACGAGTGCTTGGTGATCGGCATCGTGATGCCGCAGATGTCGGCTTCCTGGAAGGCGTCGGTGCCGATGGAGGAGGAGACGACCTGGCCGGTGATGGCCACGATCGGGACGGAGTCCATGTGCGCGTCGGCCAGCGGGGTCACCAGGTTGGTCGCACCGGGGCCGGAGGTGGCCATGCACACGCCGACCTTGCCGGTGGCCTGCGCGTAGCCCTGCGCGGCGTGGCCGGCGCCCTGCTCGTGGCGGACGAGGACGTGGCGCACCTTCTCGGAGTCCAGGAGCGGGTCGTAGGCCGGGAGGATCGTGCCGCCCGGGATGCCGAAGACGGCCTCGACCTCGAGCTCCTCGAGCGCGCGGACGACGGCCTGCGCGCCGGTGAGGACGGGTGCGGCGCCGGAAGCGCCGATCGGAGGAGCCGGCTTGGGGGCCTTCGGCCTCGCAGGCTGAGCTTTGGCAGCCTGCGGCCCAGGCTTCGGTGCCTTCACTGGTGTGCTCATGTCCTTCGTCCAATAGGGAGATGTGGCTGGTTCGACATGTGGCGTCGTTCCCCGGGCAGAAAAAATCGCCCGCGTGCTAGACGCACGGGGCGAGCGCACCGTCGGAGAACGACGGTGCGCTAGATAAGTACTACGACGAGCGGCCGCGCGGCGGGCGCGGTCGCGATGCTCAGGTCGTAGTTCTGCTTCGGCACGCTCCCCAGGATGCACGATTCCGGCCCGTGAGTCAACTTTTCTCAGACTCCGGGACGTCGTTCGGCGTGTCGCCGGACGCCCCGGCATCGCCGGGGACGGACACGGGTTCGATCACGTCGGCCGGATCGCCCGGCGCGGGCAGCGCGGGCGGCAGAGCGCGCGGGTCGTCGGCGAGCCAGCGCGTCAGGTCGTCCGGCTCCATCGGTTTGGCGAGCAGGTAGCCCTGCACGAGGGGCGCTTGGGCGGCGATCATGGCGTTGAGCTGGGTGTCGGTCTCGACGCCTTCGGCGATGACCTCCATGCCGAGGATGCGGCCGAGGGCGACGGTGATGGCCGCGAGGGGGCCGACGCCGCCGTCGTCCTTGGCGATGAGGTCGCGGTCGATCTTGATGATGTCGACCGGGAGGCGCTCGAGCTGGCCGAGCGAGGAGTAGCCGGAGCCGAAGTCGTCCAGGGCGATTCGCACGCCCGCGCCGCGGAGGGCGCTGAGCTGGGCGACGAGGGTGTTCATCTGGTGGGAGAAGTCGTGCTCGGTCACTTCGAGCACGAGCCGGCGGGCCGGGACGCCGGCGGCGATGAGCGCGGTGTTGACCTCGGTGGCGAACAGGTGGGTGTGGAGCTCCTTGACGGAGACGTTGACGGAGATCCAGGCTTTGATGCCGGCGGCGGCCCAGGTGGCGAGCTGTTCGGCGGCGCGGTTGACGGCCCAGACGGCGAGGTCCTGGGTGAGGCCGGATTCGGTGGCGGCGGGGATGAACTCGCCGGGGCTGACGTGGCCGAGCCGGGGGTGGTGCCAGCGCATGAGGGCTTCGGCGCCGACGATGGAGCGGTCGGCGGTGGCGAAGACGGGCTGGTAGACCAGGCGCAGCTCGTCGCGGCGGATGGCGCCGCGCAGCTCCTGGGTGAGCTCGTTCTTGCGGCGCACCTTGCGGTCGAACTCGGAGTCGTAGGTGGCGTAGCGGTTCTTGCCGGCCTGCTTGGCGGCGCGGAGGGCGAGGTCGGCGTTGCGGAGCAGGATCTCGGGGTCGCCGAAGCCTTCGGCGGCGGTGGCGATGCCGACCGAGCCGGTGGTGAACACGGTGGACTCGTCGTGGAAGTCGTAGGGTTCGCCGAGGCGGGCGACGAGGGCCTTCGCGGTGGCGACGGCTTCGGACCAGCTGGCGCGCAAGAGGATCGCGAACTCGTCGCCGCCGAGGCGGGCGCCGACGTCGGTGGGGCGCAGGAGTTCCTTGATGCGGCGGGAGACTTCGACGAGGAGTTCGTCGCCGAAGTCGTGGCCGCGGGTGTCGTTGACGTTCTTGAAGCCGTCGAGGTCGAGCAGGAGCAGGGCGGTCTGGTGCTCTTCGGCGCTCACGCCGTCTTCGAGGCTCTGGAGGAGCGCACGGCGGTTCGCCAGGCCCGTGAGCGGGTCCGTGTAGGCCATGCGCGCGAGTTCGGTCTCCAGGCTGCGGCGCGCGCCTACGTCCTCGACGCGGGCCACCAGGCCCCGTACTTGGGGTTTGCCGCGCAGGTCCGTCACGACGGTCTCGGTGTGGCGCCAGCGCCGGGCGGAGTCGCGGACGCGGACGTTCAGGGAGACGTGGCGGGTGTGGCTGATGCCGTCCAGGAGGGTGCGGAGGTCCTCTTCGGCGGTGCGGCGGTCGTCGATGTGGACGAGGTCCAGGAAGGACGCGCCGACGCAGCTGCCGGATTCGGTGGCGGGCCGCCAGGCGGAGTCCTCGGGGTGCCAGGTGACGGTGAGGTCGGGGTCGAGGACGAGGACGGTGTCGGAGGCGACCCCTACGATGGCGGAGAGCTTGCGCTGGCGGGCGGCGGCCTCGCCGGTGACGCGGCGGACGTCGAAGTAGGTGAGGACCAGGCGGGCGGCGAGGGCTCCGGCGGCGGCGAGCGCGAGGAGCGCGGCGTCGAGCGGGAGCGGGCCTACGTGTCCGCCGTTGAAGAGCACCGCGGCGGCGGCGAGGGCCGCCGCGCCGGCCATGACGGAGTAGTGGACGCCGGGGTAGTTGGGCTTGTCGACGGGGGCGGGTTTCTGGGTGCGGGCGAGGTAGGTGACGCCGAGGAGGGCGGCGCAGGTGGCGACCCAGGCGACGGACCACCAGAGGATGCGCTCGTCGGGGCGGTCCCACTGCCAGGTCATGTAGGTGGCCATGGCGGTGAGGTGCACGGCGAAGACGGCCATGTAGGCGAGGGCGTGGCGGCGGCGCCAGCGCTGGATGCGGAAGGTGGTGGTGAAGCCGACGCCGAGCATCACGACGCCCATCATGGCGGGGATGACGATGGCGAGGTCGCCGTCGGCGAGGTGGCCGCGGTACCGCTCGAAGAGGGGCCTGAAGGCGAGGAGCCAGACGGCGAAGAGGAAGCAGAGGCCGACGAACGAGCCGTCCACGAGGCGGCGCTGCACGGCTTGCGGGTCCCAGCCGTTGTCCGGGAGGCGTAGCAGCGCAAGGGACCAGATGACGACGGCGGTGCTGAAGCCGAGGCCTGCGGCGAGGGACGCCCCGCTGCCGGGGAGCCAGCAGGCGGCGGCGATGCCGGCGGCGACGGCCTGGATGCCGGCGGCCATGAGCTGGTAGGTGACGCGGCGGGCGGGGGCGATGCGTCCGGCGGCGCGCCACATGAGGAGTCCGGCGCAGGCCGCGCCGATGCTGCCGAGGACGGCGGCGGAGGCGGGGTCGATGCGCGGGAAGGCGGAGTGCACGCCGACGACGACGGCGGCGGTGAGGACTGAGCACCACACTGCGGCGGTCGCGAACCACGACAGCAGCTGCCGCACGCGGCGGGGTGTCGGCGCCATCCACTGACCCAATCGTAGGAAACCTCGTGCTTAACAGGATGCCGCATCCTCGTACCGATCCGTATCGGGCCCTCCGCAAGTGCGTGGGGAGGTCCCGCACGGGGTTACGGGAGTCCGACTTCGCCGGGATCGGGGCTTACGCGGCCCGACCTCGGCGGCGTTCGCGACGGGTCGGGCCCGCGCGGCGCGGCGTGCGGCCGTCAGTTCGCGGTCGGCGCCGCCGGTCCGGGCGCACTCGCGGTCGCTGCGGCGGGCAGGCACTCGCGGAGGCGCTCGATGCCGCGGCGGGTGGCGAGACCGCTTTCGGTCCCGGAGCGTTCCTGGTTCTCGGCGTCCTTGCGGGCTTTGACGAGTGCTGCGCGGGTCTCGGCGAGCTGCTCGTCGCGGCGGTGATTGCTCGTGGTCGCCTTGGCGAGGTCGGTGCGGTACTTCCAGAGCGGGATGATCACGGCGAGGGCGAAGAGGACGCCGAGGAACCACTGGCCGAGGACGATCATGAGCACGCCGAGGACGCCGAGCGCGGCCGCGATGCCGTAGCTGAGGGGTTTGGAGGGTGCGGCGGCGGCGAAGGCCTGGTCGATGCGGCGTTCGACGGCGGCAAACTGGTCGGGGTCGTGTCCTTCGCTGGTGACCTCGATGTACTCGCCGCGGCGGCGCACGGTGACCACGGCCTTCTCGGTGGTGCCGAGGGAGGCTTCGATGCGGTCGAGGCGTTCGCGCAGGAGCGGCGCGGCGAGTCCGAGGGCGATGCGGCGCAGCGGGATCGGGGCTTCGGGGTCGAACAGGTCGCGGCGGACGAGGTCGGCGACGGTCCCGGCCGGGTCGGACCAGGAGCGGCGATCGCCTTCGCGCGCTTCAGGAGCGGGGTTGAGCGCGGTCATCTCGCTGACCAGCGGCAGTTCGGCGGCGCTCGGTTCCTCGATGAGCTCTTGGAGGTAGGAGCGCCAGGCGGCGTCGTGCTTGGGCGGTTCGGCGGTCCGGTCGATCGCCGCACCGTCGAGGGCCCCTGCGGCATCGAGCGGCGCGTTCGGTTCGTCGGCCTCGTGACCGGACTGCGCCTCGCCGAGGCGCAGCGGATCCGCGGCGGTGGCCGCATTGGCTTGGGCCCCAACGACATCGAGCGGTGCGTCCGCTTCATCGGCCTCGCGGCCGGGCGTCGCCTCGCCGAGGCGCAGTGCGTCAGTCGCAGCGGTGTCGCCCAGGCGCAGCGGATCGGACGCGGCGTCCGAATTGGACTGGGTCTCGACGGCACTGCGCGGCGCGTCCGCTTCATCGGTCTCGTGGCCGGGCGCGGCGTCGCCCAGGCGCAGCGGATCGGCGGTGGTGCCGCGCTCCGCGGCGGGCGCATCGCCGATGCCGGGTGCCGGTGCATCGGCGGGGGCGGTCCGTTCGCCGGTGCCGAGGGCCGCCGAGAAGTGGGCTTCCAGCGCCGCGAACGACTCGGCACGTGAGGGGCCGAACTGCTCGATCGCCTTGTCCCACTCGGCCAGCGCGGCCTCGTCGAGGGCCCCGGGGTCGAAGTGCTCGCGCAGCAGCGAGGCGATCTGCGCCGTCGCCGCCGGGCCGAAGGCGCCGGTCGCGGCCTCCTCCCACAGCGTCCGCCAGCCCCGGGCGACCTGGCCGGGTGCCGCGACGCCGAGGTCGGCGGGTTCGCTCAGCAGGCGCAGCGCGGCCGCGTCGATGAACGCGGGCTGGTCGAAGCAGCGGCCGACGGCGAGGCTGAACAGCTCGGCCCTGACGGCGTCGCGCTCGCGCGCCGCCTCCAGGCCCGCCTGCAGGTCCGCGAACGCGCTCACGGCGGTCCCCTGCCCCGGGAAGCGGTCCCGCACCACCAGCGGCAGGACGGCCGCCGCGGCGGGCGGCAGCCAGTACCCCGGTACGTCGTCGACCGCGCGCAGGACCGGCATGCGGCCCCCGGCGAGCGCCCGCACGGTGTTGCGGATCTCCTTGCGCGCCTGGCACTCGTCGAACTCCAGCAGCTGGAAGCGCAGCTCGGTCCAGCGCAGGAGCGTGTCGAGCCGCGAGTTCATCTGGGAGGCGGCCGTCGAGATCTTCTCGGCGAGCTTGGCCTCCCCGGCCCGGCGCTCGCGCTCGAGCCGGCGGGTGCGCGCGCGCTGCTCCTCGATCGCCTCGAGCTGGGCGCGTTCGCGCCCGGCGTCCGTCCAGTACCAGGTCGACATGGCATCGCCGGAGTACGAGTGGTCGCTTGACGAGTAGCTGTCGCTCATGTGGGGCGCTCCGGGGATGAGGGGGCGTGGGCGCGTTCATTGTGCCCGGGACGCGCCAACGGCGGGGTCCGCTGCACCTGTGCAGACCGGGCCCCGCCGTGGATGCGTTGCGCTAGTTAACCTTGCGGACCGCGCCGTCGCTGGCCGGGGTGGCCATCGCGGCGTACGCCTGGAGCGCGCGGGAGACCACGCGGTCGCGGTCCACCGGCGTGTAGGGCTGGTCGCGCTTCTCCTGGGCCACGCGGCGTTCGGCGATCACCGCGTCATCGACCTTGAGTTCCAGCCTGCGGGCCGGGATGTCGATCTCGATGATGTCGCCGTCCTCCACGAGAGCGATCAGGCCCTCGCCGGCGGCCTCGGGGCTCACGTGCCCGATCGAGAGGCCGGAGGTGCCGCCCGAGAAGCGGCCGTCGGTGATGAGCGCGCACTTGCGGCCCAGGCCGCGGCCCTTCAGGAACGAGGTCGGGTACAGCATCTCCTGCATGCCGGGGCCGCCCTTGGGGCCCTCGTAGCGGATGACGACGACCTCGCCCTCCTTCACGGACTTGTCGAGGATGCCCTGCACCGCGTCGTCCTGCGACTCGAAGACGTGGGCCGGACCCGTGAAGGTCCAGTTCTCCTCGGGCACACCCGCGACCTTGACGACGGAGCCGTCCACCGCGAGGTTGCCGAACAGCACGGCCAGGCCGCCGTCCTTGGTGTAGGCGTGCTCGACGGAGCGGATGCAGCCGTCCTCGGCATCCGTGTCCAGGGTCTTCCAGCGGTTCGAGGTCGAGAACGCCTGCGTGGTGCGCACGTTGCCGGGCGCGGCGTGGTAGAGCTCGATCGCTTCGGGCGCAGGCGATTCGGCGCGGATGTCCCACTTGCCGAGCCATTCGGCCATCGTCGGCGAGTGGATGGTGCGGACGCCGTCGTTGAGCAGCCCGCCGCGGTACAGCTCGCCGAGGATCGCGGGGATGCCGCCGGCGCGGTGCACGTCCTCCATGTGGTACTTCGGCGAGTTCGGCGCGACCTTCGACAGGCAGGGGACGCGGCGCGAGATCGCGTCGATGTCCGACACGTTGAAGTCCAGCTCGGCCTCGCGGGCCGCGGCCAGGAGGTGCAGGATCGTGTTCGTGGAGCCGCCCATGGCGACGTCGAGCGCCATCGCGTTCTCGAAGGCCTCGCGGGTGGCGATGCTGCGCGGCAGGGCTGACTCGTCGTCCTGCTCGTAGTAGCGGCGGGCCAGGTCCATGACCGTGCGCCCGGCCTCCTCGAACAGGGCCCGGCGGGCCGTGTGCGTGGCGAGGGTCGAGCCGTTGCCCGGCAGGGACAGGCCCATGGCCTCGGTGAGGCAGTTCATCGAGTTCGCGGTGAACATGCCCGAACAGGAACCGCAGGTCGGGCAGGCGTCGAGCTCCATCTGGCGCAGCTGCGCGTCGGAGACGTCGTCGTTCGCGGCCGCGACCATCGGGTCGACGAGGTCGAGCTTCTGGACGACGATGCCGTCCTTGTCGACGGTCTTGCCGGCTTCCATCGGGCCGCCCGAGACGAAGACGACCGGGATGTTCAGGCGCAGCGCGGCCATGAGCATGCCGGGGGTGATCTTGTCGCAGTTGGAGATGCACACGAGCGCGTCGGCGCAGTGCGCGTTGACCATGTACTCGACGGAGTCGGCGATGATCTCGCGGCTGGGCAGCGAGTAGAGCATGCCCCCGTGGCCCATGGCGATGCCGTCGTCGACGGCGATCGTGTGGAACTCCTTGGAGACGCCCCCGGCCTCGGCGATGGCCTCGGCGACGATGTCGCCCATGTTCTTGAGGTGCACGTGCCCGGGGACGAACTGCGTGTACGAGTTGGCGATGGCCACGATCGGCTTGCCGAAGTCGGAGTCGGTCATGCCCGTTGCGCGCCAGAGCGCGCGGGCGCCCGCCATCTGGCGGCCGTGTGTGGAAGTGCGTGAACGTAGCGCTGGCATGGATCAAGTCTGCCACGTCCTAAATAACGGGACGATGCGCCCGGACCTTAGGACCGCCTAAGGTTTGAGCAGGTGGCGGCGGGTCAGAAGGAGCGGATGACTGAACCGACGATCAGGTTCGCAGGGCAGGGCCCGTGGCGGCGGGAGTCGTCCCTCACCTCCGGGTTGTCGCTGAGGAGGAAGTAGTGGCCCGGCGGGACGGGCTCGCCGGAGTCGGGCATGGGCTCGCCGGGGCCGGCCGTGACGCGCTTCACCCACCAGGGTGACGGTGCAGATCCACGGCTCGCGAACTTCACCGAGGGGGCCCGCTTCGCCTCGGCCCAGCCCAGCCGCGGGTCGGGGGCGGTGACCACCACGATGTCGCCGACGGCGATGTTGCGCGTGCGCTTGGCGAGCACTTCGTCGCCGTCGTGCAGCGCCGGCTCCATCGAGACGCCCTTGATCTCGACCAGCACCCAGCGGCGGCGCAGCTGCCGCACCGACTCGGCCGTAAGGAGGGCGGCGACGATCAGCCCCAGGGCGAAGAACCAGTTAGAAGAGGTCATCGATCCCGCCGTCCTCGGCCTCCTCGGGCCGCTTCTTGCGGAAGCGCTCGAACATCGAGAACGAGGTCAGACCCAAGGCGGCCATCACGACGAGCACGCCGTAGACCAGGGCGAGGACCACCGCGACGACCACGACGAAGTTGATCGTCACCCATGCGGCGCCGAAGCCGTCGAGCTTGTCCGCATTCGAGGGATCCATCGGGGCCCCTACGGGAGGTCGTTGATGATGTCGGTGATGCTGCGGCGCCGGCCCGTGAAGAACGGGGTCTCCTCGCGCACATGGCGCCGCGCGCCGGAGGCCCGCAGCTCGCGCATGAGGTCCACGATCCGGTGCAGCTCGTCCGCCTCGAACGCGAGGATCCACTCGTAGTCGCCGAGCGAGAAGGCCGGGACGGTGTTCGCCCGCACGTCCGGGTAGTCGCGGGCCATCTGGCCGTGCTCGCGCAGCAGGTCGCGGCGCTCCTCGTCGGGGAGGAGGTACCACTCGTAGGACCGCACGAACGGGTAGACGGACACGTAGCCCTTCGGGTCCTCGGTGAGGAACGCCGGGAGGTGGCTCCGGTTGAACTCGGCGGGCCGGTGCAGGGCCATGTTCGACCACACGGGCGCCATGTGGCGGCCGAGGGCGGAGCGGCGGAAGTCCGCGTAGGCCTTCTGGAGCTGGTCGCTCGACTCGGCGTGCCACCAGACCATGAGGTCGGCGTCGGCGCGCATCCCGGCGAGGTCGTAGGTGCCGCGAACGGTGACGCCGTGGTCGCCGCAGTGCTTCGCGAAGAACGACTCGGTGTCGCTGGCGAGGTCCTGCCGGATCGAGGGCATGGGCTCCTCGACGCGGAACACCGACCACAGCGTGTACCGGACGGTCTCGTTCAGCTCCTTGATGCGCTGCGCGTTCGGGTTGTTCCCGTGGCGTTCAGTCACGTTGCGGCCCTTCTTGTTCGAGTCGAAGTGTGCACTCAGGCGCCTGGCACTCGCCGCCCGTCAGCGGTCGGCGGTCTGCACCGAGGCTGCGATCGTATCGGCCGCGCGCTGACCCGAGGCGATGCACGCCGCGATACCGACGCCGTCGACCGCCGCACCGGCGATCGCGATGCCCCGGTGCGCGCCGAGGGCGTCGCGGGCGGCGCTGATGCGGGCGTCGTGGCCGGGCGTGTACTGCGGGAGCGCGCCGCCCCAGCGGTCGACGCGCTGCTCGACCGGGTCGGGCAGGCGCATGCCGAGGTGCTCGCCGAGTTCGCGCAGGGCGGTCTTGGCGAGGGTGGCGTCGTCGTACTGGAGCAGGGCCTCCTCGCCGAAGCGGCCCATGGAGACGCGCACGATCTGGCGCCGGCGCCCCAGGTGCGGCCACTTCTTGCTGGCGAAGGTCGCGGCCTTGACGGTCTTGCCTTCGGATGCGGGCGTGAGGAACCCGGAGCGCTCAGGCAGGTCGACCTTGTCGAACGCGAAGGCGGCCAAGGCGACCGAGGCGTAGGCGACGCCCGAGAGGGCGGCGGCGGCCTGCGGTTCGACGGCGCGCAGGAGCACGGCGGCGGGGGACGCGGGGACGGCGAGGATCACGGCGTCCACCTTGATCCTGATCGGGTCGGGCACCGGCCCGGCGATCACCTCCCAGCCGTAGGGGGTCTGGCGCAGTTCGCGCACGGTCATGCCGAGGCGGACCTCGGCGCGGGCCGTTGCGGAGGTGGCGGTGACGAGCCGCTCGAGGCCGCCGTCGATGGTGGCGAACACGGGCCTGCGGGGCCCGTCGCTCGGCGGCCGCTTGATCTCGTTCACCGCGTCCGTAAGGCGCGCATGGTGTTCGAGGGCGGCGGCGAGCTGCGGCATGACCGCGCGCACGGAGAGCCGGTCGACGTCGCCGGCGTAGACGCCGCCGAGCATCGGGGCCACGAGCCGGTCCAGGACCTCGTCGCCGAGGCGCGAGCGGACCAGCTCGCCGACGGACATGTCCGTGCCGGGCTCCAGGATCGGCAGGCCGTTGTCCGGGCGCTCCTTGGCGTTGGCGACGGCCGCGACGTCGGCGGGGTCGCCGGGGATGCCCATCATGTGCCCGGCCGGGAAGTCGAGCAGTTCGCCCCCGAGGCTCAGCGCGGGCTTGGCGTCCGAGGGGTACACGATCGCGTCGCCCAGGCCCACGGCCTCGGCGAGCCCGATCGCCTCGGGCCGGGCGGCCAGGAGCGACTCGGCGCCGGTCTCGACCGGGCGTCCGGCGAAGTCGACGGTGTGGATCTTGCCGCCCAGGCGCATCGCCTGCTCGGCCACGATGATCTCGGCGTCCGGGCCGAGGGTCGTGCGCAGGCGGTGCGCGGCGGCGAGGCCGGTGATGCCGCCGCCCACGATGAGGACCCGCGTCCGCCCCGGGGCGCCGGGGTCGTAGGAGACGCTGCCGCGGGCAGGGGTCATCGGGCTCATCGCGCGGTGGCCTCGTGCACGCGATCCACCACGAGCTTGAGCTTCGCGGGGTCGGTGTCGGGGAGGACCCCGTGGCCGAGGTTGAAGATGTGCCCCTTGGCGCCCTTGGCGGCTTCGAGGACCGCGTCGGTCTCGGCCAGCAGGGCGGCGTCGTCGGCGAAGACCACGGCCGGGTCGAGGTTCCCTTGGAGGACCTTGTCCGGCAGTCGCTTCGCGGCCTGGTCGAGCGGGATGCGGAAGTCGATGCCGCTGACTTCCGCGCCGGTCTCGGTCATCGCTTCGAGCAGGTGCCCGGTGCCGACGCCGAAGTGGATGCGCGGCACCGACTGCGCGACGCCCGCGAGCGCGGCGGTGGAGTGCGGGAGCACGAAGCGGCGGTAGTCCGCCTCGGAGAGGGCCCCGGCCCAGGAGTCGAAGAGCTGCACGGCCTTGGCGCCGGCCTCGACCTGGATGCGCAGGAACTCGCCGCAGATCGCGGCGAGGCGGGAGGCGATGCCGTGCCAGACCTCCGGGCGGGACTTCATGAGCGCCTTGGTCTTCGCGTGGTCGCGGCTGGGGCCGCCCTCGATGAGGTAGGACGCGAGGGTGAAGGGGGCGCCGGCGAAGCCGATGAGCGGCGTGTCGCCCAGCTCCTTGCCGAGCAGGCCGATCGCCTCGGTGATGTAGGTGACGTCGCACGGGTCGAGGTTGCGCAGGCGCTTGACGTCGGCCTCGGTGCGGAACGGCTCGGCGACGACGGGGCCGGTGCCGGGGACGATCTGGACGTCGACCCCGATGGCGGCGATCGGCACGACGATGTCGGAGAAGAAGATCGCGGCGTCCACGCCGTAGCGGCGCACGGGCTGCATGGTGATCTCGGCGACGAGCTCGGGGGTGCTGCACGCTTCGAGCATCGTGGTGCCGGCGCGGGCCTTCTTGTACTCGGGAAGCGAGCGCCCGGCTTGGCGCATGAACCAGACCGGGGTGTGGCTCGGTGCTTCGCCGCGGCAGGCCGCGAGGAACGGGGACGCTGAAGGAACCGCTGCTGCATTGGACACGGCGCAATCCTTTCACGGCGGTCGCACCGCCGCCCGCAGCGGCGAGTGCGATGTGGCCCGCAACGGAGGGGACGCGGCGGTGCCGCTGCGATGTGCCCCGCACCCGCGGAGGGGATGTGGCGGGCGACCCCCCACACCGCCGTCCATCATGGAGGGCAAATAGGGTGATTGGCCCACTATCGGGTGGAAATCGGTCTCCAGCGCGGCGGGGCAGTAGCGCGCGCAGGTTACCTGGCCGTACGGTGAACGGGTGACCGATCCCCAGCCCGAGCCCGAAGCCGAACTCCTCACCGAGCCGCGTGAAGGCATGCCGCCGCTCATCCAGACCTCCGCCGAACTGGCCGAGGCCGCCGAACGCCTCGAGGCCGGGTCCGGTCCCATCGCCATCGACACCGAGCGCGCCTCCGGCTTCCGCTACTCGGGTCGCGCCTACCTCATCCAGCTGCGCCGCGCCGGCGCCGGATCGGTCCTGGTCGACCCCATCCCGATCGAGGACCTCTCGCCGCTGCGCCGCGCCCTCACCGGCCCCGAGTGGATCCTGCACGCCGCCAGCCAGGACCTGCCGTGCCTGGAGGAGCTCGAGCTGCGGCCCGCGAAGCTGTTCGACACCGAGCTGGCCGCGCGCCTGTGCAACTTCGAGAAGGTCGGGCTCGCCTCGATCACGGAGCAGCTGCTCGGCTACCGCCTGGAGAAGCAGCACTCGGCGGCCGACTGGTCCTCGCGCCCGCTCCCCCACGACTGGCTCGTCTACGCCGCGCTCGACGTGGAGCTGCTCACCGACCTGCGCGACAAGCTCGCCGCAGAGCTGGTCGAGCAGGGCAAGTCCGCCTGGGCCGAGGCCGAGTTCGAGCACGTGCGCCTCGCCGGCCCGCCCAAGCCCCGCAAGGAGCCGTGGCGGCGCACCAGCGGCATCCACAAGGTGCGCGGCGCCAAGGCCCTCGGCCGCGTGCGCGCGGTGTGGGAGGCCCGGGACAACCTGGCCCGCAAGCTCGACCGCGCCCCCGGGAAGGTCCTGCCGGACGCGGCGATCGTCGAAGCGGCGACCGCCGACCCGACCGACTTCGCCGAACTGATGGGCCTGCCGGGCTTCCGCCGGCGCGGCGGCCGCACCAACGCGCGCCTGTGGCTCGCGGCCCTGGCGGACGCGCGCACCGTCCCGAACGACGAGCTGCCGTCCACGACCCCGCCGCAGGACGGCCCGCCCGCGACGCACCGCTGGGCCGACCGCGACCCGGTCGCGGCCGAGCGCCTCGCCGCCGCCCGCGAGGTGGTGGCCGAGACCGCCGAGAAGCACAACCTCCCCGCCGAGAACCTCATCGCGCCCGCGCTCGTGCGCGGCCTGGCCTGGGAGCCCCCGAAGAAGGTCACCGAGCAGCACATCCGCACGGTGCTCGCCGAGAACGGCGCCCGGGAGTGGCAGATCGAGCTCCTCGCCGAAGGCCTCGCGGCCGCCCTCAACGCCTGACGGCCGCTGCCGCCGACCCGCTTCGCGCGGGCCGCTCGGTGTGCCCGCCGCCTGCGTTCATGCACCGTTCGTCCCTTCCTCCGGACTAGGCTGGGTGGGGCCGTGACTTCGAACTTACTTGCGGGTAACATTCGTTGTGACGTTGCGCTCTCTGGCGCCGCTGCATACCCAAAGGAGGGGCTGGCGTGAACGACACCATCCGCGATGTCGTCTTCGTCGACGGGGTTCGAACCCCGTTCGGCAAGGCGGGGAAACTCTTCGAAGAGACCCGCGCTGACGACATGATCATCCGCTGCATCAGGTCGCTGCTGCGCCGCAATCCGGGGCTGCCGCCTGAGCGAGTAGACGAAGTGGCCCTCGCGGCCACCACGCAGATCGGCGACCAGGGCCTCACGCTCGGCCGCACCGCCGCGCTCCTGGCCGGGCTGCCCAAATCGGTGCCCGGCTACTCGATCGACCGCATGTGCGCGGGCGCGATGACCGCGGTGACCAGCGTGTCCTCCGCGATCGCCGCCCGCCAGTACGACATCGCCATCGCCGGCGGCGTCGAGTCGATGTCCAACCACCCCATGGGCGAAGGCGTGGACCCCAACCCGCGCATCATCGCCGAGAAGCTGGTCGACCCCGAGGCGCTCAACATGGGCAACACGGCCGAGAACCTGCACGACCTCTACCCGCACATCACCAAGGAGCGGGCCGACGCCTACGCCGTGGGCACGCAGCAGCGCTATGCCGCCGCCATGGAGCGGCTGAGCGCGGACGTCACCACGATGGCCGCGCGCTCGGTCGACGAGGGCTGGACCGTCGCGACGGCCGACGAGCTGCCGCGACCCGGCACCACGCTGGAAGGGCTCGCGACCCTGCGGACCCCGTTCCGCCCGCACGGCCGCGTCACCGCCGGCACCTCCGCGCCGCTCACGGACGGCGCCACCGCGTGTCTCCTGGCCGACGCCGAGACCGCCGCCGAACTGGGCCTGCCCGTGGCCATGAAGATGGTCGGGTACGCCTTCGCCGGCGTCGACCCCGAGACCATGGGCTCGGGCCCGATCCCGGCCACCGAGAAGGCCCTCGCCCGCGCCGGCCTGTCCATCGAGGACATCGGCCTGTTCGAGATCAACGAGGCCTTCGCCGTCCAGGTCCTCGCGTTCCTGGACCACTTCAAGATCGCCGACGACGACCCGCGCGTCAACCCGTGGGGCGGCGCCATCGCCATGGGCCACCCGCTGGCCTCCTCCGGCGTGCGCCTCATGACGCAGCTCGCCCGCGAGTTCGCCGTGCACCCCGAGGTGCGCTACGGCATCACCACCATGTGCGTCGGCCTCGGCCAAGGCGGCACGGTCATCTGGGAGAACCCGAACTTCAAGGGGGCCAAGTAATGTACGCAACGCCGCTCGACCTTCCCGATTTCGAGGAAGAGGTCGTCACCGAGGCCCACGTCCGGTACCTGGAACCGCGCGGACTCGGCGGCAAGGCCGCGATCATCACGCTCGACAACGGCTACGACCACACCAAGCCCAGCTCCTTCGGGCCCGGCGGGCTCAAGAACCTGTGGTACGCACTGGACGAGGTCGAGGCCGCCGAGGACGTCAAGCTCGTCGCCGTCACCGGGAAGCCGTTCATCTTCCTGGCCGGAGCCGACATCAAGCTCATGCCGAGCCTCGAGTCCCGCGAGCAGGGGCTGATGCTGGCCCAGGCCGGGCACGCGCTCTACAAGCGGCTCAAGGACTCCGCGGTCCCCACGTTCGCGTTCATCAACGGCGTCGCCCTCGGCGGCGGCTTCGAGCTGGCCCTGCACTGCCACTACCGCACCGTGAGCACCACCGCGAACGGCCTCGGCCTGCCCGAGGTCTCGATCGGGCTCATCCCCGGCTGGGGCGGCTCGCAGATCCTGCCGAACCTCATCGGGATCGAGAAGGCCGCGCAGGTCATCGTCGGGAACCCGCTGAACCAGAACAAGATGCTGCGCGGCACGGACCTGGTGCCGCTGGGCATCGCCGACGCGCAGTTCGAGGGCGCGGACTTCCTGGAGGAGTCGCTCGAGTGGGCCGTCAAGGTCGTCTCGGGCGAGACCACTGTGGAGCGTCCCGAGGTCGACCGGTCCGTGTGGCCGGCGGTCATGGCGGGGGCGCGGCAGCTCGTGGACGAGAAGGTCCACAACGCTTCCGCCGCGGCCGTGCGCGCGCTGGACCTGCTGGAGCTGGCGCAGACCGCCACCTTCGAAGAGGGCTCCATCGCCGAGGACGAGGCGCTGGCCGACCTTGAGGCCGCACCGCAGTTCCAGTCGAGCATCTACGCGTTCAACCTGGTCCGGGCCCTGGGCAAGCGCCCCGAGGGCGCGCCGAGCCCGGGTCTGGCGAAGGAGATCGGCAAGGTCGGCGTGGTCGGGGCCGGGCTCATGGCCGGTCAGATCGCCCTGATGTTCGCGCGGCGCCTCGAAGTGCCCGTCGTGATGACGGACCTCGACGAGGAGCGGGCCCGGAAGGGCCTGGAGTACGTGCGGGCCGAGATCGACAAGCTCGAGGCGAAGGGCCGCACGTCCAAGCTCAAGGCCGCGAAGCTGCGCGCGCTCGTGTCGGCCAGCGCGGACAAGTCCGTGTACGCCGACTGCGACCTGGTGATCGAGGCGGTCTTCGAGGAGCTGGGCGTCAAGCAGGCGGTGTTCGCCGAGATCGAGCCGATCATCGGCGACGAGTGCCTGCTGGTCACGAACACGTCGGGGCTCTCGGTCACGGCGATGGGCTCGAAGCTGGCGCGCCCGGAGCGCCTGGTCGGCATGCACTTCTTCAACCCGGTGGCGGTGATGCCGCTGGTGGAGGTCATCGCGACCGACAAGACCGACGACGAGACGCTGGCGACGGCGTACGCGGTGGCGAAGAAGCTGAAGAAGACCGCGGTGGGCTCGGCCGACCGGCCGGCGTTCATCGTGAACCGCCTGCTGGGCCGGATGCTCGCGGAGGTCACGGGCGCGGTGGACGCGGGCACCCCGATCGAGGTCGCCGATGTGGCGCTCGACGAGCTGGGGCTGCCGATGCGGCCGTTCGCGCTGCTGGAGCTCGTGGGCCTGCGGGTGGCCTGGCACCTGTGCCAGCACCTGAACGAGGACCTGGGGCCGCGGTTCCCGGCGTCGCAGAACCTGCGGCGCATGGCCGAGGCCGACTTCCCGGTGTTCGACGCCTCGGCGAAGGGCAAGGGCCGGCTCACGGCGGAGGCGAAGGGCCTGATCGAGCTGGGCGGCGAGGCGTCTTCGGCCGAGGAGGTCAAGGAGCGCGTGCTCAAGGGCCTGGCCGAGGAGGTGCGGTTCATGCTCGACGAGGGCGTGGTGCCGTCGCCGAAGCAGGTGGACCTGGCGATGATCATGGGCGCGGGCTTCCCGTTCTGGCTGGGCGGGCTGACGCCGTACCTGGACCGCGAGGGGATTTCGACCGCCGTGTCCGGGTCCCCGTTCGCGGCAAAAGCTTAGGTGGCCGCGGTCACGTTATCTTTGCGACGAGCCCCGTCTCAACCGTTCGGTTGAGGCGGGGCTCGTACCGTGTCCGGAGGGGGTGCATGGGCACCCCGGATGTGCTCGTACACATGTGGTGATAGGGCCGATACCGGGCATTTGCCGTGACCGCAACTTACTGGCCAGTAATCCCGCGCCTCCTTTGGAAAACGCCGAGCCAAGCGACTTTGGCCTGGTTGTTATCGCTCCTACGGTTGCCCGGTGCAGTTTGCCAAGATCATGGAAGGCGTGACCGGCTCGGTCCGGAGCGCCGCCGCCGGGATCTCCCAGCGGTCGAGGAACCTCTTCTCCAACAGCGAGGGCGAGCACCACAAGGTCCGCCGCCTCGCCGTCGTCGGCATCGCAGCCGCCGTCTTCACCGGCTCCGGCGCCACCGCCGCGTGGGCCATCAGCAACACCGAGGAGCCCGTCGCCCCGGCCGCCGCCGAGGCGCCCGCGGAGTCCACCGAAGCCCCCGCCACCACTGAGGCTCCGGCGACCACCGAAGCCCCCGCCCCGACCGAAGCGGCGACCGAAGAGGCCGCCGCCGAGGAGCCCGCCCCGGCGCCCGAGCCGGTGAAGGAGCCCACCGGGCCCGTCGACATCGACGTCAGCGACCTCGACGACGAGCAGGAGGCCAACGCGGTCACCATCATCGAGACCGGCAAGGAGATGGGCTTCGACGAGCAGGGCTGGGCCGTCGCCCTCGCCACCGCGATGCAGGAGGCGAAGCTCTACAACGCCGCCTCCGAGGCCGTCCCGGAGAGCTTCGAGTACACCGACTCCGACGTCACCTACTCCGACCACGACTCGGTCGGCATCTTCCAGCAGCGCACCTCGATGGGCTGGGGCTCGGTCGAAGAGCTCATGGACGTCTCGACCTCCGCGAGCAAGTTCTACGGCACCCTCGAGGACGTCGACGGCTGGCAGGACATGTCGATCGCCTCGGCCGCGCAGGCCGTGCAGGTCTCGGCCTTCCCGGACTACTACGCCCAGTGGGAGGGCCTCGCCCGGGACATCATCGACGCCTACAACGCCAATTGATGGCTCGCAAGCGTCGCCAAGACTGCGAGAGCTAAAGCTTTTTCCTCCTCCCGATGGAACGGGGCCCCGCTGCTGCGAGCGGGGTCCCGTTCCTCTTTTCGCCCTCTTGACCGTTTAGAGGAATCCACGAAATATCGGGCCCTGTACGCATGCGGGTCATTCGGTTCTTGTGCGAGCCCCACAAAGCGTGTCCGTTTTGACCGTTTCACGGTTTGACAGCGCTTCGACACTGAGCGTATGAACCGAACCGACACTCCTCGGCCCGGCGTCGAAGGCCCGCAGCCCCACCCCGGCCTTCCCCCCGCCCCCGCCCCCGCCCCCGCCCCGCCCGCCGAGCGCGCCGAACGGCGCGCCGAGCTCACCACCAAGTCCGTCCAGATCGTCCTGCTGTGCCTCGGCGGGCTGCTCCTGACCGCCGGCATCATCGTCTTCACCGCAGTGGCCTGGCGCCAGATGGGCGACGGCGGCCGCCTCACCATCCTCGCCGGGGCCACCGGCCTCCTGCTGGCCGTGCCGCCGGCGCTCACCCGCTTCCGCCTCTGGGCCACCGCCGAGACCCTCGCCGCCACCGCCACCCTCGCCCTGTGGTGCTCGGCCCTCGCCGGGTACTACCTGTACCTGCCCGGCGGCACCGGCCTCACCGCCGTCGCGGTCGCCCGCTGGACCGCGCTCGTGCTCGTCGCCGCGATCCTCTACCGGACGGCCGCCCGCGTCAGCGCCCCCGGCTGGGCGCTGCTGCCGCTGGCCGCCACCGGCGCGGCCTTCGCCGCGTTCGGCGACGCCGTCGAAGCCGCACTGCACATGGGCCTCATCGGCGCGGTGCTCGCCGGCGCGGCCTGGACCGTGACAGCGGCGCCGACCCGCCACACCGCCTCCGACCAGTGGTCGGCCCGCGTGCTCCTCGCCGCCGGGATCACCACGGTGTTCCTCGCGGGCCTGCGCGCCGCGTTCGGCCTCGAGGCCGCGCTGCTGCCCGCCGTGGCCGCCGTAGCGTGCCTGCTCGCCGCCGTCGCCCTGCTGGCCCAGACGCACGCCCACGCCGCAGGCGCGTCCCGCGCGGCGGTCCTCGTCCTCGGATCGAGCGCCGCCGCGCTCACCGTCACCGGCTGGATCCTGGCGTTCCGCGCGGAGGAGCCGCTCCTGGCCGTGCCCGCCTTCGCGCTCGCCATCACCGGGATCATCGCGTTCGCGTCCTGGAGCGATGCGAACGACGAGGTCGCCTGGATCGCCCCCACGGCGGCGTCCGCCACCGTCATCACCGCCCTCGCCTCCCTCGGCGCGGTCATCACCGACGCGTACACGCTCACCGCCTACGCCGGGGCCGCCGCGCTCGCACTCGCGCTCGCGCTGCTCTTCCCGGCACCGCTGGCGCAGGCCATGCGCAACGCGGCCGCCGCAGTCGGCGCCGGTGTCCTCACCTGGTGCGCCGCACTGAGCCTGGCGGTCTTCCCGGTCGCGTTCGGCGCCGAACCGATCGATGCGCTGCGCTGGGAGATCCCCGCGATCGCCGCCGCCTGCGCCCTCGGCGTCACCGTCGTCCGCGCGGGCTGGAGGCGCGACTTCCTCGCGATCGTCGCCGCCACCGCCGCGCTCGGCGCGGGCGGCCTCATGGACCGTCCGTGGGCGCCCGCCGCGTCCTTCGCGGTCGCCGCGACCGCGGCGCTCATCGTGGCCGCCACGTCGCCGGGAGCGGGCCGCCGCATCACCGCCTGGATCGCCGCGCACCTGTGGATCGCCGCGACCGCGTTCGCCGCCGCATACGACCGCGCGACCGACGACGTGGACGTCCAGCCCGCGTTCATGGCCGCCGCGATCGGCGCCTCGGCCCTGCTCGCGTCCCTCCACGCCAAGCCCCCGGCCGCGGACAACGTACGCGTCGCCGCCCGCATCAGCGCGCACGCCGCCACCATCCCGTACCTGGTATGGCTCACCGCCGACACCGTCGCCGACGACATGACCCTCTACGCGCCCTTGGCGTTCCTCGCCTACGCCGTCGCGCTCGCCGTCGCCGCCCTCGCCGACCGGCAGCACCGCCTGGGCCACGTCCTCGGCTCCTGCGCCGCCGCCACCGGCGCCCAACTGCTGCTCACGGCCTACAGCGGCGCGGACACGCCCGAGTACTACACGGCCCCGCCCGCAGCGCTCCTGCTCGGCGTCGGCCTCTGGCTCCTGCGGCGCGACCCCGCCACCGGCTCCTGGGCCGCACTCGCCCCCGCACTCGTGCTGGGCCTCGGCCCCTCGCTGGTCCTCGCGCTCGGCCCTGAGGGCGAACCGTGGCGGCGCATCGCCGTCGGCGCGGCCGCCCTCGCAGTGCTGCTGCTCGCGGCCAACCGGCGCTGGCAGGCCCCGCTTGTGATCGCCGCAGTGGCGCTCACCGCGCTGGCGGTCAACGAGATCGTGCTCGTGTGGAGCCTGGTGCCGAAGTGGGCGCCCCTGGCGGTGGGCGGCGCGGTCCTCATCGCCGCCGGAGCGACCCTGGAACAGCGCCGCCGCGACCTCGCACGCCTCAGCCGCTCCCTCAAGGCCATGCGGTAGGCAAGCACCGCAAAGCGAACGGGCCCCGCGTCGGTGACGCGGGGCCCGCACACGTCGCCGGGGCGACCCGTTTAGAGGAATCCTGACAGAATGCACACGGAAGCGGGGCCCGCACGCAGTGCCCGTTGTGGCAGGTCTACAAACCGCGTCCGTTTTGCCCGAATCCGTAGTTGACAGGACCAGCACACTGTGCACATGAACACGTACAACTGCCCACGCTGCGGCGGCGCCTCCACGGCCGATCGGTGCCCGGCTTGCGGGCGCGGACCCGAACCGCTGCTCGCCCGGCTCGGCCAACTCGACGCCGTGCTCGCGGCGATGCCCTCGACCCTCCAGAGCCGCGCCGCCGTCGAGGCCGAGCGCGTCGACGTGCTCAAGGGGCTCACCGAGCTCGCCGCCCGATACCTCGCCGAAGCCGAGAGCCGGGCCCGCACCGCCCCGACCCCGCAGACCCCGGGCGTCCCGGCGCCGACTCCGGTCGGCGCGACCGCCCCGCAGGGTCCCGCCACGCCGCCCAGCGGCGCCCCGCAGGTCCCCCCGCCCCCGCTCCCGCCGTACCCGCAGCCGCACACCCCGCCCGGCGGCGCGATCCGCCCGCCGCGCGACCGCGGCGAAGTCGGCTCCAAGACCGTCCAGACCGTGCTCCTGAGCCTCGGCGGGCTCCTCGTCGCCGCCGCGCTCATCATCTTCACCGCCGTCGCCTGGCGCAACATGGGCAACAGCGGCCGGGCCGGCGTCCTCGGCGGCGTCACCCTCCTGCTCCTCGCGGTCCCCTTCGCGTTCAAGCGCTTCCGCCTCTGGGCCACCGCCGAGACCTTCGGGGCGCTCGCCGCGCTCGCCCTCTGGTGCACCACCCTCGCCGGGTACTACCTGTACCGGCCGCCGGGCACCGCGTTCGGACCCGAGACCGTCGCCGCGTGGACCGCCGGCGTCCTCGTCGTACTCGCCGCCTACCGGGCCGTCGCATGCCTCACCGCGACGAGCTGGGCCGTGCTGCCCCTCGCCGCCATCGGCCTGGCCTACGCCGCCGCGAGCGACCTCGCCCTCGCCGTGACCCTCATGCTCGCCCTCGCCCTCGCCCTCGGCGCCACCGCCTGGATCACCGCGAAGCGCCCGAGCCACTACGCGCGCTCGGACGTGTGGGCCTCCCGGTTCCTCACCTGCGCCGCCGTCATCGCCGCCTGCTCGGCCGGCCTGCGCGCCGCCTTCGGCCTCGCCGACCCCGTGGTCCCGCCCGTCGCCGCCGCCGTCGCACTGCTCGCCGCCGCCAACCTCATCGGCGTCCACCTCGCCCGGCGCCTCGGCGTCTCACTCACCACGATGCTGGTGGCCGCCTCCGCGAGCGGCTCGCTCGTGCTGTGCGCCTGGGTCCTCTCGATCCGGGCCGGCACGCCCGAACTCCTGATCCCCTCGCTCGCACTCGCCGCCGCCGCGATCCTCCCCTTCGCCCTCCTCAGCCGCAAGAGCCCCTGGCCCCTGGCCTCGGCCGCCACGGCCGGGCTCGTCTCCCTGGCCGCCTTCGCCATCGTCACCTTCGACGCGCCCGACCTGAGCGCGTACTTCGTCGCGTTCCTCGCCGCCCGCCTCATCTCGCCGGCGGTCGCGGCCCCGCTCGGCAAACCCCTGCGCATCGCGTCCTACCTGGTCGGCGGCGGCACCGCCGTCGTCGCCGCCCTCACCGCACTCGCCGGGATCTACCCCCTCATCGCCTACGAACCCGGCTGGGGCATCAACCGCGAAGTCCCGATCGTCCTGGCCGCCTTGGCGATCGCGGCGATCCTGCTGCCCAGCCGGTTCCGGGTCAACGCCGCCGCGCTCGCCGTCAGCCTCGCCATCGAATCGGCCGCGGTCCTGATCTGGACCGAGGACCCGACGCGGTTCGACCCGCTCCCCACGATCGCCCTGATGCTCTGCGCCCTGATCGGACTCACGTCGGCGCTGGCCTCCGGCACCGTCGCCGGACGGTGCACCGGCTGGTCCTCACTCGCCTTGTGGGTGCTGCTCACCTCGCTCGCAGCGGGCAACAGCGACACCATGTCCCCCGAACAGGACAGCTGGATCCCGTTCTGGCTCACCGTCGCCGCCGCCTCGATGCTCGTCATCGCCGCAGGCGCGCCGCGCCGCACCCGGGCCGACCGGGTGCTCGCCGCGGTCCTCGCCCACATCCTGGCCGGCATTTCAGCGCTCGTCGGCCTGATCGCGAGCGTCTCGTTCGGCTCCGAGGGCCTCGAGTTCTTCCCCGCCGCCCAGTTCGGGGTGTACACGCTGGCGCTCATCGGAGTCGCGATCATGGCACCGGTGCGCACCTGGGGCTATGCGATCGCGGCCCTGTGCACCGGCACCGTGGGCTGGTGGCTGATGCTGGCAGCAGCGCAAATCGACGTCTTCGAGTGCTACACCGCGCCGCCCGCCGCGATCCTGTTCCTCATCGGACTGTGGCGGCTCGAGCGCCGGCCCGAGGCCGGATCCTGGTCGACGCTGGCGCTGCCGATCCTCATCGGCATCGGCCCGAGCCTGATCCTGGCCCTCGACGACGGCGACGAGCTGCGGCGCGTCGGCGTCGGCGCCGCCGCGATCGCGGTGATCATCGCCGGGCTCGTGCGGCGCTGGCAGGCGCCGCTGGTGCTCGGCTCGATCGTGCTGGCCGTCATGGTGGTCAACGAGCTGCTGCTGCTTCGCGGCAGCATTCCGGTGTGGATCCCGCCCGCCATCGGCGGCGCCGTCCTCATCACCGTCGGCGCCACGTTCGAGCGCCGCCGCCGCGACCTGCGCCGCATCAGGGACGGCCTGAAGTCCATGCGCTGAGGAGGCAACCGAACGCCTCGGTTCACGCGTACTCACGGTCAGCACCGGGCGCGGCGGGTCCTCCAGGGCCCGCCGCGCCGCTGCGGTTGGACTGCGACGGAAGGAACGAGCGGATGACGCGACGAAGACTCCGGTGGCTCCCGGCGGTCGCCGCGGCCATGCTGGCGGGCGTCTGCGCCTCGGACGCCGCCGCCTTCGGCACTGCCGATGACGCCTTGACCGTGGCGATCACCGATTTCGGCCCGCACCAGGGCGACGACCCGGACCGGTACTTCCTCGACTACGAGTACCGCATGGAGAACCATGTGCCCGACGCCGAGATCGTGCGGATGACGTTCGAGGTCTTCGAGCTCACCCCCGAACTCGTCGGCGACGAGGAGTACGCGGCGATGTTCGACCAGGCCCTGGTCGAGGTCGCCGAGGGGCGGCTCGGTCTGCAGTGGAGCGTGGAGGTGCAGGCGCTCGACGCCTCCGGCGAAGTCCTGGGGACCTCGCTCCTGCAGAGCCCCTGCGGGACCCGCGGCGGGGAGTCCATCGAGCAGCCCGCGTCCTTCTGGCTCTACGAGGACGGACCGGCCTTCGCGGCCGAGGAGGTCGCCGAAGTCGTCGTCGACGAAGCGACGCTCGAAGTGCTGCCGCTGATCCTCAGCGGGCTCGACGAGGAGTCCTGCCGGGGGATCCTCTCCAGCAGTCGATAGGCCGCTCAGCAGCGACATCGGGAGGGCCTTGCCGCCCTCCCGGCAGGCGAACGGACGCGGGCACCGCCTCGGCGGTGCCCGCTAGCGGTGCCCGGGGGCGTCGCTCAGTGGTGGTGCGCCTCGGCTTCGCCGCGGCGGTGGACCTCGGCGGCGAGGCGCTCGCTGATCGCCGCCGGCGTCAGGCCGAGGTCGGCGAGGAGCTGCGCGCGGGTGCCGTGCGGGTGCCAGCCGCGCTCGACGGCGAAGTCCACGAGCGGGGTCTCATCGCCCGAGTCGCGCAGCGACTGCGCGAGCGCGTCGCCGAAGCCTCCCGTGCGGATGCCGTCCTCCAGCGTCGCCACCAGCGGGTACTGGCCCGCGAGCTTCACCAACGCGTCCGGCACCGGCGAGATCCAGCGCGGGTCGACGACGGTGGCGCGGATGCCCTGCTCCGCAAGGAGTTCGGCCACGGCGAGCGCGGTGGCGGCGAACGCGCCGCAGGCGACGATGAGCAGTTCGTCGTCCTCGTGCTTGACGAGCAGGTCGAGTCCTTCGTGGACTTCGACCGCCTCGATGTCGTCCTCGGGGATGGCCCCCGTGGGGAAGCGCAGCATCGTCGGGCCGTCGTCGACCGAGAGCGCCTCGGCGAACTCCTCGCGCAGCGACGCGGCGTCGCGCGGCGCGGCGATGCGCAGGCCCGGCACCACGCGGAAGATCGAGGTGTCCCAGATGCCGTAGTGGCTCGGCCCGTCGGGGCCGGTGATCCCGGCGCGGTCGAGCACGAACGTCACCGGCAGCTTGTGCATGGCGACGTCGAGCACGGTCTGGTCGAACGCGCGGTTCATGAACGTGGAGTAGACCGCCACGACCGGGTGCATGCCGTTCATCGCCAGTCCCGCAGCCGAAGTGACCGCGTGCTGCTCGGCGATGCCGACGTCGAAGACCCGCTCCGGGTGGCGCTTCATGAGCTTGTCGACGCCCGTGGGGCCGGGCATGGCGGCGGTGATCGCCACGACCTCGGGCCGCAGGTTCGCCTGCGCCACGAGCTCATCGGCGAACACGCCGGTCCAGCGGCGCTTGGAGGCGTTGAGCGGCTCGCCGGTGATCGGGTCGAACGCGGCCGAAGGGGCGTGCATCTGCTCGGCCTCGTCGGCGCGGGCGGGGGCCCAGCCGTTGCCCTTCTGGGTGAGGGCGTGGACGATCACGGGCCCGCCGAAGCGCTTGGCGCGGTCGAGGGCCTCGGTGAGTTCGGCGATGTCGTGGCCGTCGACGGGGCCGACGTACTTGATGCCGAGGTCGGAGAACATGCCCTGCGGCGCAAGGGCGTCCTTGAGTCCGGTCTTGGCGGCGTGGAGGCCCTGGAAGGCGGCGCGGCCGAACACGGGGATGCGCTCGACGAGCTCCTGGATCTTCTTGAGCGTCGGCTCGTAGCCGGGGTTGAGCCGCAGGCCGGCGAGGCGCTTGGCGAGGCCGCCGACGGTGGGCGCGTAGGAGCGGCCGTTGTCGTTGACGACGATCACGAGCTTGAGGTCGTCGCGGGCGGCGATGTTGTTGAGCGCCTCCCAGCACATGCCGCCGGTGAGCGCGCCGTCGCCGACGAGGGCCACCACGTGCCGGTCGGATCCGGTGAGCGCGTGGGCCTTCGCGAGGCCGTCGGCGTAGGAGAGGGAGGTCGAGGCGTGGGAGTTCTCGACGAGGTCGTGCGGGGACTCGGCCTGGCTCGGGTAGCCGGTGAGGCCGCCGCGCCCGCGCAGGCCGCCGAACCGGTCGGCGCGTCCGGTCAGTGCCTTGTGGACGTACGACTGGTGGCCGGTGTCGAAGACGATCTGGTCGTGCGGGGAGTCGAAGACCCGGTGGATCGCCATCGTCAGCTCGACGACGCCGAGGTTGGGGCCGATGTGGCCGCCGGTCCTGGCGACCGCGCCGATGAGGAATTCGCGGAGCTCCTCGGCGAGCTGCGGGAGCTCGCTCTCGTCCAGCGACTTGAAATCGGCCAGCCTGCCGATGCCGGACAGCAGCGGGCCCATCTCGCCCTGGAGGTGCGTACTCATAAGGGGGAAGTCTATCGGTGGCGCGGTGCGGGCGGTAGCTGCGCGAGTGCGGCTGGGACCTGTCTCATGGGCCCGCGCCGGCCGTGACCCAGGCGGCAAGGAGGGGGAAGCGGCATCACGGTTCGCGCGATCGGACGTGACGGGTGCGGCTCGCGTTCGATCCCGCTCGGGCGCACGGGGAATTCATCCGGAAGAGGGACGGGAGGCCCTACTGTCGGAAAGCAGTCACTCCCCGAAAGGGACACGCCGGGGTAAAACCGGGCCGGTCCGTGATCCAAATGTGATCATCCCAACATGGATCTCATCGACCTGCACCAGAACACGGAATGGCCCGCGCGCCTCGACCAGGTGTTGAGCTCCTCCCCGGTGGACTGGGCCGACCGCCGCGAGAGCGTGCAGACCGCGGCCCCGCCCGGGCTGGCACGGCTCCAGCGCATGTCGGCCGTGCCGCGGTTCGACCTCGACGCGGTGGCCCCGGAGGTCTACGAGGGCATCCTGGAGGACGCGCTCGTCGCGGCCGCGCGCGGCGGCGCGGTCTACACGGAGCTGCGCCTGCCGCAGGAGTCGGTGGTGTATCCGCAGTTCATGGAGCGGTTCTCGGCGGCGTGCGAGCGTGTGGCCGCGGCGTTCCCGGGCTTCAGCGCGGGCGCGGTGCTGAGCATGAACCTGTGGGACCCGATGCTGCGGGAGCTGTGCGACGCGTTCGCGGACGCGGCCGCGGCGGGCCTGGCGGGCGTCGAGATCATTTACGTTCCGTATGCGGCCGAAGCGGATTGGACGCGCGGGAGGATCGTGGCCGAGGCGGCGGGCGCGGCCGGGCTGGGCGTGACGGTGCCGGCGGGGGCGTTCAACGCCTCGAACCTGGCGGCACTGGCGGAGATCGAGCAGATCGGTCGGATCGGGCACGCCGTGGGTGCGGCGAGCGACCCGGGGATCATGCGGATGCTGGCCGAACGCGGTGTGACCGTGGAGGTGTGCCTGACCTCGGCGGTCGTCCTGGGCATGGTGGCGAAGCTGGAGGACCACCCGCTGCCGCGGTTCCTGGAGGCGGGCATGTCGGTCGTGCTCGGCACGGATTCGCCGATGCGGATGGGCACGAGCATCGCGGGCGAGTACGAGAAGGCGCGGGCGCTGGGGCTGAGCGAGACGGACCTGGCGGTCCTGTCGGCGCGGGCGAGGGCGGCCCGGCTCTGAACCGGCGGCCGGCCTTCGGGAGCACTTCGTCAAACGGTAACGAATATGTCTCAGCTTGGTCTCCCTCAGGCGTCAATTCTTCAGAATGTCGGATTGTAGACAATCAAACCAGCCTTCATTAGACATCCTTCATCGAGTCGTTGAGCTGCTAAAACACTGCAGAGCCACGTCCCGTGTCGGTCTTCTCACGCACTGCTCGGGTTGAAAAAACACAAGTGTTGACTAGTGTTTCACCGGTTCCCGCCCCCAACCGGAACCCCCTGCTGCGAAAGGACGAGATGTCAGCGATAGCAGTTGATTCCCTGTACAAGGTCTTCGGCAAAGGCGCCCGAAGCGCCGTCGCCCAGCTGAAGAGCGGCACCCCGCGCGACCAGTTGACGGCCAAGAACGTGACCGCCGCGGTGATCGACCACAACTGGTCGATCGAGCCCGGTGAGATCTTCGTCGTCATGGGCCTCTCCGGCTCCGGCAAGTCGACGCTCATCCGGATGCTCAACGGGCTCATCAAGCCCACCTCCGGCACCATCCGCATCGGCGGCGTCGAACTCGGCTCGCTCTCCAACCGGGAGCTGCGGCGGCTGCGCAGCGAGAAGATCAGCATGGTCTTCCAGCACTTCGCGCTGCTGCCGCACCGCACCGTGGTCGAGAACGTCGCGTTCGGCCTGGAGATCAAGGGCCTCGGCAAAGCCGAGCGACTGGAGCGCGCGAGGGAGGCCGTCGAGCTCGTGGGCCTCGCCGGCCACGAGGACAAGCTCCCCGCCCAGCTCTCCGGCGGCATGAAGCAGCGCGTGGGCCTGGCCCGCGCGCTCGCGGCCGACACCGAGATCCTGCTCATGGACGAGGCCTTCAGCGCCCTGGACCCGCTCATCCGCCAGGAGATGCAGGACCAGCTGCTCGACCTGCAGTCCAAGCTCGGCAAGACCATCGTGTTCATCACCCACGACCTCAACGAGGCCATGCGGATCGGCGACCGGATCGCCATCTGCGACGGCGAGGTCAAGCAGCTGGGCACCGCCGAGGACCTCCTCATGCACCCGGCCGACGAGTACGTCGCCGAGTTCACCGCCGACGTGGACCGCACCCGCGTGCTCACCGCCGAGGCCGTCATGGAGCCCTGCGGGACCCGGGACACCAGCGCGTTCACCACAGTGGAGTCGGACGTGCCGGTGAACGAGCTGTACGAGCCGGTCCTGAACTCCAAGGCCCCCTTGCTGGTCGTGGACGACAACGCCGATCCGCTCGGGGTGGTCACGCCCCGTTCCATCATCAAGTCGCTGTCGCACGACTCCGCACCGGACCCCGCCGCCGAGCCCGGCACCGCGATCGAAGAGGAGCGCCAGCCCGCATGATCGAGTACCTCCGCAACTGGCTCTGGACCTACATCTGGAAGCCCCTGCCCGACATGCCGTTCGGCGACTGGATGGAGTCGTTCATCCGCTGGGCGAGGGACGCCTGGGCCGCCGGGTTCGACGCCGTCGACACCGGGCTCGAGTTCCTGTACCTGCATTTGGCGGACGGACTGCTCTGGCTCCCTTCGGGAGTCATGGTGCTGCTGTTCGCCGCACTGGCGTGGGCCGCGAAGGGCTGGAAGCTCGGCGCGGGCATCGGCCTGGGCATGTTCGTCGTCGCGTGGACTCCGTACTGGGAGGAGACGATGCAGACCCTGTCGATGGTCCTCGTCTCGGCCGCCATCGCGATCCTGCTGGCGATACCGCTGGGCATCGCCGCCGCCGAGAGCAAGGCGGTCTCGGCGATCGCGCGGCCGGTGCTCGACTTCATGCAGACGCTGCCGGCGTTCGTGTACCTCATCCCGGTCGTGATGCTGTTCAGCGTCGGCGTGGTGCCCGGGATCATCGCGACGATCATCTTCGCGATGCCGCCGGGCGTGCGCCTCACCGAACTCGGCCTGCGCCAGGTGGACGGCGAGGTCGTGGAGGCCGGCCAGGCCTTCGGCGCCTCCCCCGCGCGCATCCTCGCGCGCATCAAGCTGCCGCTCGCGCTGCCGACGATCATGGCCGGGCTCAACCAGGTCATCATGCTCGCACTGTCCATGGTGGTCATCGCGGGCCTCGTGGGCGGCGGCGGCCTCGGCTCGGTCATCTCCGGGTCCCTGGGCCGCTTGGACATCGCCGCCGGCTTCAACGCCGGCCTGGCCGTGGTGCTCCTGGCGATCCTGCTCGACCGGGTGACGCAGGGCCTGTCCGACCGCACGCCGGTCGCGCGGGCCGCGAAGCTCGCCCGCTAATCCCCCGAACCCACCCATGGCGCGCGCCCCCGCGCCGGAGAGAAGGAACGATGCAACGACGTTCGATCATGAAGGGCGCCATCGCCACCGGCGCCGCGGTCCCGCTGACGCTCGCGGGATGCTCCGTCGAAGAGGAGCCCGGCGAGGCCTCGGCCGAGGGCGTGGACTTCGGCCTGCCCAAGGGCGAGGGCGAGATCACGATCGGCTACATCAACTGGGACGAGGCGGTCGTCGCCACCGAGCTGTGGCGCCAGGCGCTCACGGCCTCGGGCTACACCGTCACCGCCCAGGAGTTCACCGAGGTCGGACCCCTGTTCGAGGGCCTGTCCTCGGGCGACCTGGACGTGTTCCTCGACGGCTGGCTGCCGATCACGCACCAGACGTACATGGAGACCTACGGCGACCAGCTCGAGCAGCTGGGCACCTGGAACGAGAACGCGGCGCTCACCGTCGCCGTTCCGGCCTATGTGGACGTCGAGTCCCTGGCCGACCTCAATGCGAACGCTGACCTCTTCGGCGGCAGGATCGTCGGCATCGAGGCCAGCGCGGGCCTGACCGAGGCGGTGCAGAACGGCGCGATCCCCACGTACGGGATCACGGACCTGACGCTGGAGACCTCGTCGACCACGGCGATGCTGACCGAGCTCGACAGTGCGATCGCGGCCGAGGAGCCGATCGTGGTGACCCTGTGGCAGCCGCACTGGGCGTACGCGAAGTACGACCTGAAGAACCTGGCGGACCCCGAGGTGACGCTGGGCGAGGCCGAGACGATCAACACCTTGGCGCGCTTGGGATTCAGCGAGGAGTTCGCCGATGTGGCCGAGGCCCTGGGCACGTTCGCGATGAGCGACGAGCAGCTGGCCGGCCTGGAGAACACGGTGTTCTCGGAGCACGAGGGCGACGTGCAGGCGGGCGTGGCCGCCTGGCTGCAGGACAACGAGTTCTCGGACCTCGTCGCCTAGCGACGCGAGCCACCCCTGCGCGTACGGCGCGGGTCGGCGCCGGGGCTCGTCGCCCCGCGGCAGGAACGAGGACTCAGCCGACCTCCAGCGCCGCCCCGCCCGTGCACGCAGGGCCGCCGCCCCCACAGGCGGTGGCCCCTGGTGCGGGACCGGAGTTCCGGTCCCGCACTTTTCGCGTGCGGACGCGGCGCCGGCGGATTCGCGCCGATGCGCCATGGGACCGGTCGACCCCCGCCGATGCCATTCATCGCGGCCCGGACCTCGGCGGTCCGCCGTTCGACTTCGACACCCGTACCGTGGTCCGCTCGGCTGCGCCGGGACCGGACGAACGGGACGCACCTGGCGATCGCATCGGACACGTGCCCGCGTTCGACTCGAAATTGTCCTCGGATTCATGCGAAAGTGCTAATATGTCAGTGCGCTTCGCGGGCCGCCCCCCTCGCCTAGCGCCTCAGTCCCTGCACGCCTCCCACGCGCGACCGCCGATCCCGCGCTCGGCGGTCGCGTCGCGTCCTCCACTCGAAGCCGCCGTACCCCACCGCGTTGCGCCCCACCGATACCATCTGCGGAGACCCGCCCCCAACGGCAGGCCGCCACGCGTCATCCCCCGGCCCGCCGTCGAGCGCTAGGAGACCACTTGTTCGGCATGCTCGCGCCCTGTCCGTCCCGCACTCCCGAAGACCTCAAACCCCGCTGGATGGGGCATTTCTGCGGCCTCTGCCTCGAACTGCGCGACGACGCGGGCCAGTTCGCGCGGCTCACCACCAACTACGACGCGCTCGCCCTCTCCGTGCTCGTCGAAGCCCAGCAGGGCGACGACGCCGACAGCCGCAACGCCGGCCCCTGCGCCCTGCGCGGCATGCGCCGCCAGCGCATCGCCACCGGAGGCGGCCCCCGCCTCGCGGCGACCGCCTCGCTGCTGCTCGCCTCGGCGAAGATCCGCGACCATGTGGAGGACGGCGACGGCTTCGCCGCCAAACCGGGCGCGCGCGGCATCGCGGGGCTCACCGCAGACCGCTTGCGCACCAAGGCGGCCGCCATCGGCGACTCGATCGAACTCGACACCGCGCCGCTCTTCGCCTTGATCGAGGGCCAGCGCGGGATCGAGGCGGGCTCCGGGCCGGGCACGCCGCTCACGGCCGTCACCGCGCCGACCGAGGCGGCCACCGCCGAGCTGTTCGCGCACGCCGCGTTCATCGGCGGGCGTCCGGAGAACGCCGACGCGTTCCGGACCGCCGGGGCGGCGTTCGGCCGCCTCGCGCACCTGCTCGACGCCGCGGACGACTTCGAGGAGGACGCCGAGCGCGGAGCGTGGAACCCGCTGGCCGCCACCGGTTCCGGGATCGAGGACGCGCGCCTGCTGGCGAAGGGCGCGCTCGCCGACATGAAGCGGGCCTTGGACTCGGCCGTGATCGTCGACGCGACGCTGACGGAGCTGCTGCTGGACCGCTATGCGCGCCATGCGTTCACGAAGACCTTCGGGGCGACCTGCTCGGCCCATCAGTCGCATCAGACCGCTGAGCGGCGCGGGTACCGGGAGCGGCGCGACTACCGCCGCGACCGCCGCTACGAGCGCCGGAGCCGCTACGACCACGGCCACTACCGCCCGGAGCCGCGGAACTTCTTCGCGGGCCTGTGCGCGTTCACGGTGCTGTGCTGCACGTGCCAGATGTGCTGCCGCGAGGAGTACGAGGGCCCGTGGTCGCGGCTGCGCCGCGAGGGCTGCTGCCGCGATTGCGACTGCTGCGACTGCTGCCCTTGCGACGGCGACTGCTGCGGGTGCGGCTGCGACTAAGGGTTCGCGGCGCTTGCCGATGCCGTTGGCTCGCAATGCGACTGGCGGCTCGTTGGCGCCGGGATCGCGGCGGGGCCTCCGCAGGCGTGCGGAGGCGGCGTTCGCAGCGAACGGAGTGGATCGCTCGAACACACCCGCGCTGCGCTACTGCGGGGGCTGGGGCCAGCCTTGGGGCGCGGTCGGGCCGTGCGCGGGGGGCGGCTGGAGCGGCGGGCGGTACGCGCCTGCCACCGGCGGCGGGGATACCTGACCAGGTCTCGGCGAAGCTTGCGAGCCGTCGATCAGTGGAGCGGGCGAGGGCGACACGGGCGGCGGCACCGCCGCGTCCCTCCACTGGGGAGGCGGCGGCTGGTAGCCGGGGAACACCTGGTCGTCGGTGGCGGCAGGCTGCTCGGCGGCCTTGGCGGACCGGTTGCCGGGGGTGTCGCGGAGCCACGCGCCCACGCGTTTGGTGAAGACCAGGCCGAGCACGCCGAGGAGGGCGAGGACCTGCACGAGCGCGAACGGCACCTTGAACACGCCGATGAAACCGGGCAGCGCGCAGCAGCCGAGGAACCCGAGTCCGATGTAGAAGAGCTTGCGCGGGTTCTCGAAGCCGAAGCGGCCCACGCGTTCTCGGGCGGTCGCCCAGATGAGGACGAGGGTGGCCGCAACGCAGAGGCCCCCGAACACGAGGTTGAGCACCAGCCCTGCGCTCGTGCCGAAGAACCCGGCGATCGCGGCCGAGAAGGCCAGCGAGAGCAGCACGAGCAGCACGGCGGCGGCCAGGTAGATCCACAGCAGCTGCAGCATCCACGTGACCTGCTTCAGGCGGCCCTCCATCGGCAGGATGCCCCAGCGCTGCCAGAACGTGGGCGCGGGCGGCAGCACCGGCCCGGTCGGCTGACCGGGCGTGAAGGTCCCGTAAGGGTCGTGCGGGCGGTACTGGAAGGACGGCGAGCCGGGTCCGCTCTGCTGTGGATTCGGCTCGCTCGCGGGCCCTGTTGCGTAGGGAGGGTTGGTCATCGATCGGCTCCGAGGACTGGGGCGGGTGCGGTGATCAAGTTATCGCAACGCCGCCGGTGGCGCCGCCCCCGGTCAGTAGTCGACGAGTTCGAACAGGGCGATCGTCTCGAAGTGCTGCGTCATCGGGAACGCGTCGAAGGCGCGGATGCGGGTGATCTCGTACCCCTCGATCGCGAGGTCCTTGGCGTCGCGGGCCAGCGCGCCGGCGTCGCAGGCGATGTAGCAGATCGCGCGCGGGCGCGCTTCGCCCAGGGCCACGACGACTTCGGGCCCGGCGCCGCTGCGCGGCGGGTCGAGCACGACGAGGTCGACCGAGCCGAGGTTGGGCGTGATGGAGGCGACGTCGTCCTCGATGGCCCCGGCGTTCTTCCAAGCGCTGAGGTTCGAGGCGGTGCGGGAGGAGCGGGCGTTCTCCACGGCCACGACGCGGCCGGTGTCGCCGACCGCTTCGGCGAGCCCGGCGGCGAAGATCCCGGCCCCGGCGTACAGGTCCCAGGCGGACTCGCCCTCCTGCGGGTTCAGGAACTCGAGGGCGCAGGCGAGGAACGCGGGCGCGGCGGCCGGGTGGACCTGCCAGAACCCGTCGAAGTCGATGGCGTACTCGTTGCCGCCGACGGTCTGGTGGACGAGTTTGGGGCCGCTCTTGTGGTGCGGGCGGGCGGTGCGGCGCAGCTGCGTGTAGACGGCGAGCTCCTCGTCCTGGGAGTCGACGACGCCTACGGCGCCCATGCCGTCCCAGGTCTTGGTGAGGAGGTCGGACTCGCGGATGCGCTCGGTCGCGATCGCGCACTCGTCGATGTGCACGAGGTCGTGCGACTTGTGGACGCGCAGGCCGGGCTTGCCGTCCTCGTCCACGGCGTACTGCATGCGGGTGCGCCAGCCGAGCGCGCCCTCGTCCCAGGGCAGCTCCTCGACCTCGACGCCTTCGAGCTTGGCGGGGTCGACGCCGCCGATGCGGGTGAGCTGGTCGAACAGGACCTTGGCCTTGAGGCGGCGCTGCGCCTCGGGCTTGGCGTGCTGGAAGTCGCAGCCGCCGCACTTGCCGGGTCCGGCGTAGGGGCAGGGGGGCTCGACGCGGTCGGGCGAGGCCTCGATGATCTCGACGGCGTCGGCGAACGCGAACTTCTTCTTGCGCTCGTTCACCTCGATGCGGACGGTCTCGCCGGGCAGGGCGTGCCGCACGAAGTAGACCTCGCCTTCGACGCGGGCCACGCAGTGGCCTCCGGCGGCGACGTCCCCAACGGTGACGATCATCGTCCTCATCCCCCTGCTCAATGCTTTCGGCGGCCCGGACCGGGCCGCACGCCAGGGTACAGGGGATCGCGGGGGGCCGGGACGGCCCTGCGGCGGGGGGCGTCCCTGCTTACAGCGATGTTCGCGGCCGTGTCGTCCGCGGCCGGGTCATTTGTGCACCCGGCGCAGGGGCGGCGGCTCGGTGCTCTCGCCGAGGATCCACGGCACGATGCAGACCATGACGCCCGGCTCGTACTTGAGCTGGCGGCGGATCGCCTTCGTGGTCTGGTTGTGGAGCAGGTTCGTGGACCAGGTGAAGTAGCCGCGCGAGAGGCGCCCGGGCTGCGGGCCCTGCCCGACCACGTACTCGGGCAGGTAGACCGTGACGACGTCGCGCGGCGCGTCGCGGCGCCGGGCCTTCACGTAGTCGACGATGGGGCCGGTGATCTCGCGGTACGGGGAGTCGACGACGGTGAGCGAGACCTTGATGCCCCGCCGCTCCCATTCGGCCAGGAGCTGGCGGGAGGCGGCGGCGTCGACGTTGACCGAGAGGCCGGTGAGCGTGTCGGGCCTGGTCGCCTTGGCGTAGGAGAGCATCCGCATGAGCGGCAGGTTGACGCTGGAGACGAGCACGATCGCGTGGCTGCGCGCGGGCAGGCGCGGCTTGCCCTGCGGCAGCTCGATCTCCTCGCGCACGGCCGTGTAGTGCTGCGCGATGAAGCGCATGAGCAGGTAGCAGCCGCCGATGATGAGCACGGCGATCCACCCGCCGCGCCGGTAGTCGGTGAGCGCCACGATCACGAGCACGACCGCGCACGCCAGTGCGGCGAGCAGCGCCGTGGCGAGGGCGCGGCGGGCCCGGGAGCGGCGGGCCTCGTCGCGTTCGACGCCGAGGACGCGCCGCCAGTGGCGGACCATCGCGGCGTTCGCCAGGACCATCGAGAGGAACACGCCGACGATGTACAGGCCCATGAGCTCGAAGGTGCGGCCGCCGAAGAGGACGACCAGGAGCGCGGCGCCGGCGCCGAGGATGAGGATGCCGTTGGAGTAGACGAGCCGGTCGCCGCGCTTGTGGAGCTGGCGGGGCAGGAGCGAGTCCTCGGCGAAGACCGAGGCGAGCTGCGGGAAGCCCACGAACGCGGTGTTCGCGGCGAGGAGGAGGACCCCGGCGGTGGCGAGCATGATCGGGGTGACGGCGGCGGGCGAGGCGTTGAAGACGGTGTCGGAGAGCTGGGCGAGCAGCGGGTGCTGGAGGTAGCCGGCCGCGCCCGGCTCGGCGGAGGACTGGGCGCCGACGAGGTAGGCGAGGACGACGACGCCGGTGAAGAGCGCGAGGGTGGCGCCGCCGACGGCGGTGATCGCGGCGGCGGCGTTGCGCCCGCGCGGGGGCCGGAAGAAGCGGACGCGGGTCGTGAACGTCTCGATGCCGGTCACGGCCACCGATCCGGCGGCGAAGGCCCTGGCGCACAGGATGAACAGGGCCGCGGAGGTCCATTCGCGGTCCTCGGCGGTCGTGGCGCTCGCGGTCGCGGCGGTGAGCTCCTCCCCCGCGCCGATGCGAATGAACCCGGCGATGAGCAGCGCGGCCACGCCCGCGACGAACGCGACGGTGACGGCGGCGGCGAAGCGGCCGGAGACGCGCAAGCCGCGGAGGTTGAACGCGGCCAGGAGCACGATCGCGCCCGCCCCGGCCCATTCCCGCCAGGGGCCGAGGCCGGGTACGAGCACGTCGAGGGCGGCGACCGCGGCGGAGGCCGAGACGGCGACGGTGAGGATGTAGTCGAGGACGAGCGCGGCGGCGGCGAGGCGGCCCGCCCCGGGCCCGAAGTTCGCGGCGACCACCCGGTAGTCGCCCCCGCCGCCCGGGTAGGCCTGCACGGTGTACCGGTAGGAGGCGATGACGACGACCATGACGGCGGCGACGGCGAGACCGGTCCACACCGAGTACGCGTAGGCGGCCGTCCCGGCGACGCCGAGGACGAGGAACACCTGCTCGGGGGCGTAGGCGAGCGAGGAGATCGGGTTGACCGCCAGCACGGGTATGGCGTACCGCTTGGACAGCGCCAGCGAGGGCGGCCGCTGCCCGGAGGCGAACGGCTCGCCGACGAGCAGCCGCTTGAAGACGGACAAGGACCGGGTCACAACCTTCGACCTTACCGGCCGGGGCGCGCCCGCAGGACCGTCGGCCGGGACCCGGCGCGCGGCGGGCCCCGGCCGGTGCGGCTCAGTCCGCTACGGCGGCTTCGATCGTCAGGGTGCCCGCGTCGGCGTCGAGCACGGCCTGGGTGCCGAGCGGCATCACGCGCGGGTCGAGGCCGTGGCCGACCTTGAGGCCGCCGAGGACGGGGATGCCGAGGCCGCCGAGGCGGTCCATGAGGACCTCGTTCATCGTCCACTCCCCCGGCTTGTACTCGTCGTGCTCGAAGGGGGTGAACTGGCCGACGGCGATCCCGGCCAGCCGATCGAGGTGCCCGGCGCGCAGGTAGCGGGTGAGCATCCCGTCGATCTTGTAGCGGGACTCGTCGGTGTCCTCGATGAAGAGGATCGCGCCGTCGGCGTCCGGCAGGTGGTTGTCGTCGGGTTCGGCGTCGAGCAGGGAGAGGTTGCCGCCGTAGAGCGGTCCCGAGGCGGTGCCGGGGACGTTGACGGCGGACGTGGGTTCGAGCGGGTCGCGGGTGAGGACGACCGGGTCGGTGGTCATGAGGGCCGTGCGCAGCGACTCGGCGGTCGCGGCGGTGTTGTTGGAGGACCAGGCGACCATCGGCGAGTGCAGGCTCGAGAGTCCGGTGTGGTGGCGGGCGGCGAGGTGCAGCGCGGTGATGTCGGAGTAGCCGACGATGAGCTTCGGGTGCTTCTTGAGGCCCTTGAAGCTCACGTCGTCGATGATGCGGGTGGTCCCGTAGCCGCCGCGGGCGGTCATGACCGCCTTGGCCTCCTTGTGGTCGAGCGCGTACTGGAGGTCGGCCAGGCGGTCCTCGTCGGGCGCGGAGAGCCAGCCGTACGTGTCGAGCGCGTGCTCGGTCAGCTCGACGCGCAGGCCCCAGCCTTCGAGGATCGCGATGCCCCTCGCGACGGCCGCGGCCGTGGTGGGGCCGCCCGGGGCGGGCACGACGACGAGGTCGCCCGCTTCGAGCTTGGCGGGCTTGCGGGCCTTGGCCGCAGCGGCGGGCGCGGCCTGGGCGGTCGCAGCGACGGCTCCGGCGGCGACCGCGCCGATGAGGGCGCGCCGGGAGAGGGAGGGGCGGTGGTCGTTGCGCATGCAAGGGCTCCTTCGGATCGTTCCTACTCCCACTAGACGCTTTTGGACGGTCGGTTCAGTACCCTCTCCGGCCGGGTTTTCTCGGTGTTCACCCGACTCGAAGCGTCCGGCCCGGGGCGCTGCGGGCGGCGCGGTATGGTCACGGGATCAGTGTCGGAGCGAGAGGTGAAGCCGGGTGCATGTGGTGATCATGGGCTGCGGCCGCGTGGGTTCGTCCCTGGCGCGGAGCCTGGTGGAGCGCGGGCACACGATCGGGATCATCGACCAGAACCCGAAGGCCTTCCGCCGCCTGGGGCCCGACTTCGACGAGACGACCGTGCGCGGCGTCGGCTTCGACCGCGAGGTCCTCGCGAAGGCCGGCATCAACCGGGCGGACGCGTTCGTCTCGGTCTCCTCGGGCGACAACTCGAACATCATCGCCGCGCGGGTCGCCCGCGAGAACTACGGCGTCCCCAACGTGATCGCCCGCATCTACGACCCGCAGCGCGCCAGTGTCTATGAGCGCCTTGGCATTCCGACGGTAGCGACGGTGCGGTGGACGGCCGACCGGCTGCTGCGCCACCTCCTGCCGGAGGACCAGGAGCCGCTGTGGCGCGACCCGACCGCGAGCCTGTCGATGGTCGAGATCCTCTGCGACGAGGCCTGGTACGGCACCGCGCTGGCCCACCTCGAGCAGGCCACCGGCCACCGGGTCGCGTACATCACCCGCTTCGGCCGCGCGACCCTGCCGACCCCCTCGACGGTGCTGCAGGACGGCGACCAGGTGTACATGCTCGTCGCCGACGGCGACGAGGGCCGCATCCGCGAGATCGCGGGCGACGCCCCGCAGGGAGGTGCCGCATGAGGGTCGCCATCGCCGGGGCCGGGAACGTCGGCCGGTCGATCGCCGCGGAGCTGGTCGGCAACGGCCACCAGGTGCTCCTCATCGAGCGCGACCCCGATTCCATGAGGCCCGAGCGGGTCCCCGAGGCCGAGTGGCTGCTCGCGGATGCGTGCGAGCTGGAGAACCTGCGCCAGGCGCACCTCGAAGGCTGCGACGTGGCCGTGGCCGCGACGGGCGACGACAAGGTGAACCTGGTGGTGAGCCTCCTGTCGAAGACCGAGTTCGCGGTGCCGCGCGTGGTCGCGCGCGTCAACCGCGCCGAGAACGAGTGGCTGTTCAACGAGGAGTGGGGCGTCGACGTCTCCGTCTCCAAGCCGCGGCTGCTCGCCGCGCTCGTGGAGGAGGCCGTCAGCGTCGGCGACCTGGTGCGGCTCCTGACCTTCCGCCAGTCGCAGGCGAACCTGGTCGAGATCACGCTGCCGCTGGACGCCCCGCACGTGGGCAACCGCGTGGCCGACGTCCCGCTGCCGCACGACGTGGCGCTCGTGGCCATCATCCGCGGCCGCCGCGTCATCGCCCCCAGCGCCGACGACACGCTCGAGTCGGGCGACGAGCTGGTGTTCGTGTGCAATGAGGACTCCGAAGAGGCGACCCGCTCGGTCATCCTCGGCAAGCGCCGCTGACCGAGGGCGCCGCGAGAATCGGTCGCTTCTGGACTTTACCGGCGCACCCGGCTTTACAGGGGAGCCCAGTCGAGTTACATTGATGTTTATCAATTTCCTTCGATTGGGAGCGCTCTCATGTTCAAGCTCACCCGACATCGCCTCCGGAAGGTGATCGTCATCCTCGCCGCGCTCGCCGCGGCGGTCGTCTCCGCGTTCGTCTTCATCCAGCCGGCCGCGAGCCACGGCACCGCCACCAGCCCGCCGTCCCGGCAGTACAGCTGCTGGGAGCGCTGGGGCGACGACCACCTCAACCCCGACATGGCCGACACCGACCCGATGTGCGCGCAGGCCTGGCAGGCCAACCCGAACACCATGTGGAACTGGAACGGCCTCCTGCGCGAGGGCCTGCAGGGCCAGCACGAGACGCGCATCCCCGACAACCAGCTCTGCTCGGGCGGGCGCGCCGAAGGCGGCCGCTACAACTCCCTCGACGTCGCCGGCGCCTGGCACACGACGCCGCTCGAGAACAACTTCACGCTGCACTACGAGGACACCGCCGTCCACGGCGGCGACTACTACTGGGTGTACGTGTCCAAGCAGGGCTACGACGCGACCACCGACTCGCTCGACTGGGCCGACCTCCAGCGGGTCGCCTCCACGGGCGTCTACGAGCCGGGCGAGGCCGTCGACATCCCCGTGAGCGCCCCCGGGCGCACCGGACGGCACATCGTCTACGTGGTCTGGCAGGCCAGCCACACCGACCAGGCCTTCTACTCCTGCTCGGACGTGTGGTTCGGCGAGGGCGGCCCCACCGAGGAGCCGACCGACCCGACCAGTGAGCCGACCGACGACCCGACCGAGGAGCCCACCACGGGCGGCCCCGCGGAGGACCTCGCCTGCGCGGCCAGCGCCTCGATCAACAGCTGGAACACCGGGGCCACGGTCACGGTCACGGTGTCGAACACCGGGACCCGCAAGGTCAACTCGTGGATGCTCCATTGGACGTGGGCGAACTCGGGGGTCACGGTGAGCAACATGTGGAGCGCCGAGCACTCCACGATGGGCGGCATGCAGATGGCCGCACCGGTCTCCTACAACCAGGCGATCGCGCCGGGAGGCTCGGTGTCGTTCGGCTTCAACGTCAACGGCTCGCTGAGCTCGATGCCGGAGATCGACTGCCTCCCCAGTTAGGACGCGGCACCGCAGCGCGGCCCCGGCCCTTCGGCCGGGGCCGCGTTCGCGCGTGTTCCGGAAGTATTCGGCGGGTCGGACGTCGAAAATTCGGCAACCGGTGTTTACAAGGGGCTTTCCGAACAGATACATTGAAGATTCTCAATGTTCCTATCATTCTGGGAGCGCTTTCATGTTGCACTTCAACAGGTTCGGCGGCCACCCCGCCGACACAACGGACGGCAGGCAGCGGCGGCGGCGCCTCCGCAGCCTCATCGTCGCCGTCGCCGCGATCCTCGCGGCCGGGACCGCGGCGATCGTGTTCGTCCAGCCCGCCTCCAGCCACGGCACCGCCATCGGCCCCGACTCGCGCCACTACGGCTGCTGGGAACGCTGGGGCTCGGACTTCCAGAACCCGGCGATGGAGCAGGAGGACCCGATGTGCTGGGCCGCCTGGCAGAACGACACCAACGCCATGTGGAACTGGAACGGCCTCTACCGGGAGCAGGTCGGCGGCGACCACCAAGCGGCCGTTCCCGACAACCAGCTGTGCTCCGGAGGGCGGACAGGCGGCACCCGGTACGCGGCGCTCGACACCCCCGGCGACTGGGTCACCACCAAAGTGGACTCGAGCTTCACGTTCACCAACTGGGACCAGGCCAACCACGGCGCCGACTACTACCGGATCTACGTCACGAAGCAGGGCTACAACGCCCAGACGGACGCCCTCGACTGGGCCGACCTGGAACTGGTGAAGGACACCGGCGACATCAACCCCGGCGTCGGGCGACCGCCCGCCACCGGCGGCGGCACCCTCGTCGACATCCCCGTGAGCGCCCCCGGCCGCACCGGCCACCACGTCGTGTACATGATCTGGCAGGCCAGCCACCAGGACCAGACTTTCTACGCGTGCTCCGACGTGTGGTTCGGCCCCGGCGGGCCCACCCCGACGATCACGCCGGACGAGCCCTCCCCCACCACCGACGAGCCGACCGACCCGGACCCGACCACCGAGGAGCCCACCACGGGCGGCCCCGCCGGGTACGCCTGCGCCGCGACGGCCACGGTCAACAGCTGGGGTTCGGGCGCCACGGTCACGGTGAAGGTCGCCAACACCGGGACGCAGGCCATCCACAACTGGATGCTGCACTGGCAGTGGCCCAGCGGGGTGACGCTCAGCAACAGCTGGAACGCCACGCTCTCCACCATGGGCGGCATGCAGATGGCCGCACCGGTCTCCTGGAACCAGGCGATCCCGGTCGGCGGCTCCGTCGAGTTCGGACTCAACGTCTCCGGGTCGCTCGCGAGCGCGCCCGCGTTCGACTGCCTGCCGAGCTGACGCGAAAGGCGCGGCGCCCACCGGCGCCGCGCCTGCTCGAGTCCGTGTTCACGCCGCGCTGGGCGCGGCGGCTTCGACGGCCTTCATCCTGCGGCGGACCGCCCAGATGGTGAAGGCCGTCAACGCGATCGTGACGGGCCAGCCGCCGAAGAGCGTCACCAGGCCCAGCGCGTTGTCCGCGTCCAGGTAGTACAGCCAGATGCGGGCCGCGTTCTTGACGATGAAGACCACGCCCCACAGGATCGTGATCCGGCTCAGGATGTCGACGAGCGGCTTGTTCTCGCGCCACTCCTTCTTGCCGCCCTGGGCGACCACGGCGTAGATCCAGCCGATGATCGGGTGGCGCACCAGCGCCGAGACGATGAGCAGCACGCCGTAGACCGAGCCCTGGATGATCCCGGGCAGGTAGAAGTTGCGGGCGTCCGTCGACTTCCAGGCGAGGAACGCGCCGAGCGCGATGCCGAAGAGGCCGTTGAGCGCGTGGCGCATCGACTCCTTGCGGGCGGCGCGCCAGCCGGCGATCGCCAGGGCGCTCGCGGCGGAGATGAGGATGGCCCACTGGAGGCCGCTCATCGGGCCCATCCGGTCGGGCAGGAGCGGGTTGAGCACCACGAACAGGGTGATCGGGACCGCGGCCTCCACGACGCCCTTGACGCCGCCGAGCTGCTGCGAGAGCTGCTCGGTGAAGGGCGGCAGGTCGTCGTCCGGCTCGCGGCGGGCGGCGGCCTCGCGGACCTCGCTCTCGGCCTGTTCCGGCTCGGTGTCGGTCTCGTGGGCCGGCGTCTCGGTGCTCAATGCGGGCCTTCCAGGTCGTGTGGCTGGTCCGCGCTCAGGGGCGCAGTTCGTAGATCGGGTTGTAGACGACGAGCCGGCCGTCGCCCAGCTGGGCCACGCGGCCTCGGGCGACGAGCCTGGTCCCGGCCTCAAGGCCCACGATACGCCGTCGACCCATCCAGACCAATGCGACCTGACCGGTGCCGTCGAAGAGTTCGGCTTCCACAGAAGGTGAACGGCCGTCGGTGCGCAGCACGACGGTGCGCAGGCGGCCGGCGACCACGGCGAGCTGCCGGGGCTCGAGCGACTCGATCGGGGCCGTGTCGGGGTCCGACTCGCGGCGGATCTCGTCGGCGAACAGCTCCTGGGAGGGCGCGGCGATCCGCTTGAGCCAGCTCTTCACCCTCCCGCCCTTGGCGGGGACGGCCCGCGAGGTGTCGATCGTCCCGGCCCTACCGCTTGGGACGCGGCGAGGGCTTGCGGCGGACCTGCGGGCGGGGGGTGTCGCCGGCGGCGATGATGGCGCGGCTGCCGTCGCCGCCGTCGGCCTTGCGCTGCGCGATGCGCGCGGCGGCCTCCTCGGCCATCTTCGGCGGGAGCTTCAGCGGCAGCGGCTCGCGCACCGGCATCGCGGTCGAGCCGCGGTCGATCACGAGCAGGCGCAGGGCCTCGTCGAGTTCGGGGGCGGCCGCCTCGTCGAGGGCGCGCTGGCCCTGGAAGGTGGCCTGCACGAACCAGCGGGGGCCGTCGATGCCGCAGAAGCGCACCGAGTTGGTGCCCTTCTTGGTGGTGACCTTCGCGATGAGCTCGACGCCCCAGGCGCCCTCGACCTCCTGGACCTCGCCGCCCTGGCCGGTGACCTGGGCGGTGAGCTCGCCGCGGAACTCGTCCCAGATGCCCTCGCTGCGGGGCGCGGCGCGCACGAGCAGCTGGAGCGCGGAGGAGCCGGTGGTGAGCAGGACCTGGCTGATGTTGCCCTTGGCGTCGGTCTGGGCCTGGAAGCCCACGCCCTTGGGGACGGGGAGTCGGATCGCTCCCAGGTCGATGCGGCGGACGTCGTCGTCGGGGGCGTCGGCCACGTCGAAGGGGCCTTGGGTGGCCTCGTGCTCGAAGGTCTCCCCGCTCTCGGCCAGGGAGTCGAGGACGGCGCCCTCGGCGGGGCGCTGCTTCTTCGACTTTCGCCGCTTAAACACGTTCGCTCTCCTCTGCAAGTCGGCGGTGCCCGCCGGTGGAACCGTGGCCGCTCGCGCCGCGCTGCGTCGGCGCGAAGTCGTCGACCTCGGTGAAACGGGCTCGCACAACCGGTTGGACTACCAATTGTGCGATACGGTCTCCGCGCTCGATGACGGCGGTCCGGTCCGGGTCCAGGTTCACGAGGTTGACCTTGATCTCACCGCGGTAGCCGGAGTCGATCGTGCCGGGCGCGTTCACGATGGTGACGCCGAGCCGGTGGGCGAGCCCGGAGCGCGGGTTCGTGTACCCCACGTGCCCTTCGGGGATCGCGACGGCGACGCCGGTGCCGACGAGGGCCCGCTGCCCGGGGGCCAGCGCGACCCCTTCGGCGGCGCAGAGGTCCGCGCCCGCGTCGCCGGGGTGCGCGTAGGCGGGCAGCGGCAGGTCGGGGTCGAGCCGCCGGACGGCGACCGGGACTTCGATGCTCATCGTCGTCGGGTTCCTCTCACTCGCGGAAGCACGCCTCGAAGGAGGTGCACAGTGCGGGGATATCGTCTCAGGTATGAGGAGTGGGGAACGGTACGCCGAGCGGATGAGTCTGCCGGTGGCGGGTTGGCTCGCCGTGATCGCGGCGGCGGTGCTGGCCGGGGCCTTGTCCAACTTCGGCGACATGCGCTGGTGGCGGGTGACGGCGAGCGTCGCGCTCATGGTCGCGGTGGTCGCGGGCGCGTGGTGGCTGGGCCGCCTGCGCGTGAGCGTCGCCGAGTCCGGCGGCGAGGTGTGGCTCCACGTGGACGACGCGAAGCTGCCGATGTCGGCGGTGGCCGAGGTGCAGGTGCTGGAGCCGGTCGCGTACTCGGACGCGCTGGGCGTGGCCCAGCATCCGCTGGCGTTCGCGGTGCAGCGGCCGTGGATCAACCGCGGGCTGCGGATCGTCCTGGACGACCCCGATGACCCGACCCCCTACTGGATCGTCGCCTCGCGGCGTCCCGAGCGGCTCAAGGCCGCCCTGACGGCCGCGCGGGAGTCCGTAGAGGCCTAGGGCCTGTACCGGGGCAAGGATCGGGGCCCCGGACAAGCGAGACGGCCCGCAGGAGGCGTCCTGCGAGCCGTGCGCTATCCGAGGGGCATTGTGATCCTGCCGCACCGTCGTTCAGGCCGCGCAGTCGTCGGGACTGCGCAGTCGGGGTCTGACCGCTAGGCGCAGTCCTTGCAGATCGGCTGCCCGTTCTTCTCCTTGGCGAACTGGCTGCGGTGGTGGACCAGGAAGCAGCTGGAGCATCGGAACTCGTCCTGCTGCATCGGCAGGACCTTCACCGAGAGCTCCTCGTCGCCCAGGTCGGCGCCGGGCAGTTCGAAGTTCTCCGCGACCTCGGCCTCGTCGACGTCCACCGACCCCGATTGATCGGTGCGGCCCTTCGCGAGGGCGTCAATGCCGTCGGTCCCGGCGGTCTCTTCCTTGTCGCGGCGCGGGGCGTCGTAGTCGGTTGCCATCGTTTTCCACTCCCAATTGGTTGCTTTTGCGGCTCAGGGACCGAGCGCGGCGGGTTGCCGCTGGAGTGTTCGGGTGACACAGCGGCCCGGCTCGGGTCCTGGCGGGTTCGGTTCCGTCCCTGCAGGCGGCGTACCTTACCGCGTGCAGTCCATTCCTATACACGATGCCCCTGGGTTTTTCATCCCCATTGTGGCGAGAAACACTTCTGTGTCAAGGGCGGTGAGTGACCGCCTCTCGCCCACGGAGACGACCCGCGCACGATAGCCTTTCGGATGGCAACGTTTGCGGGCCGTCGGCTCGTCTAAGTGCAGACATTCGTCGACACTTGTTGGAGATTCGGGGAGGCAGCCGTGCGTATCGCTCGTATCCGCGCTTTGACGGTCCTATGCGCATTGGCACTGATCGCGGGCCTGGTCACGGTCTGGGCCATACGCAACGACTCGCAGACCTCCGCGAGCGGCGACTGCCCGCCCGGCGCGGTCGAGATCAAGACCGCCCCGATCCCCAAGCCCGAGGAGATCGAGCTGGTCGTCCTCAACGGCACCGACCGGGACGGCCTGGCCGAGCAGGCCGCCGCGCAGCTGGAGGACCGCGGGTTCATCGTCACCGAGACGGGTGACGCGGACGAGGACTACGACGGCACCGCGCTGGTGTACTACGGCCCCGACCAGTACGCGGCCGGCGTCCACGCCCACGCGTACTTCTACCAGGGCCACGACATGTTCGACCTCGACTGGGGCGACAAGCCGATCACCGTCGTCCTCGGCGACGACTTCGCAGAGGTACGCTCGGCTTCCGACGCGCGGCAGTCCTTCGCACAGGGCGGCATCGGCGAGGCGCCGGAAGGCACCTGCACGGTAGAATAGAGCGCCGTCACACCCCACGTGCTGCGACACATTGACACTGAAAATGCGGAAACACAGCTCGAAACGGCACCACGGACGGGCCGCAGGCGATTTTCGGCGCTACAATTCACGCCTGCCCGGTCGTTGTGCCGACCTGGGCTGCCGACCCAATATCCAACGCTCACCCGCTATGGAGCCCGGCTGCGCCGTGCCCGCCATTGCCTCGGAAGGTTGCTCGTGACTGACGCACGTCCCACCGGCACAGACGTCAATTCCCTGACCGACTCGTTGCTCGCTCTGGCCCGAGAGAGCAACGGGCAGCTGACGTCCGCGACGGTCGCCCAGGTTCTGGAGTCGGTGCAGGCCTCCCCCGCCGAGGGCAAGAAGGTGCTCCGCGCCCTGGCCGAGGCCGAGGTCACCGTGGTCGTGGACGGTTCCGCCTCCACGCGCAAGCGCGTCCCCGCCGCCCGCACCGCCACCTCCTCCCGGACCACCACCGCGAAGGCCGCCAAGAAGACCACGGTGAAGAAGACCGCGGTCAAGAAGGCCGCCGCCGCCCCTGCCGAAGAGGCGGGCGAGGAGTCCCCGGTCAAGAAGGCCGCCAAGAAGACCGCTAAGAAGGCCGTCGCGAAGAAGGCGACGAAGAAGGTCGCGGCGAAGAAGCCCGTCGACGGCGAGGAGCCCGACGAGGCCGACCTCGCCGCCGCCGACGAGGACGCGCTCGCCGAAGCCGCCGCCGCCGCACCCGCCAAGAAGGCGACCCGCAAGAAGGCGGCCAAGAAGGCCGCCACCCGCGGAAAGTCCAAGAAGGACGGCGAAGACGACGAAGAGGGCGACGACTTCGAGTGGGACGAGGAGGACTCGGAGGCGCTCAAGCAGGCCCGCAAGGACGCCGAGATGACCGCCTCGGCCGACTCGGTCCGCGCCTACCTCAAGCAGATCGGCAAGGTGCCGCTCCTCAACGCGGCCCAGGAGGTCGAGCTCGCCAAGCGCATCGAGGCCGGCCTGTACGCCGTCGAGCGCCTCAAGCTGCTCCGCGAGGCCGGCGAGGAGATCCCCACGCAGATGCGCCGGGACCTCGAGTGGATCGTCCGCGACGGCGACCGCGCCAAGGACCACCTCCTCGAGGCGAACCTCCGCCTCGTCGTCTCCCTCGCCAAGCGCTACACCGGCCGCGGCATGGCGTTCCTGGACCTGATCCAGGAGGGCAACCTCGGTCTCATCCGCGCCGTCGAGAAGTTCGACTACACCAAGGGCTACAAGTTCTCCACGTACGCCACCTGGTGGATCCGGCAGGCGATCACCCGGGCCATGGCCGACCAGGCGCGGACCATCCGCATACCGGTCCACATGGTCGAGGTCATCAACAAGCTCGGCCGCATACAGCGTGAGCTGCTCCAGGACCTGGGCCGCGAGCCCAGCCCGGACGAACTCGCCAAGGAGATGGACATCTCCCCGGAGAAGGTCCTCGAGATCCAGCAGTACGCGCGCGAGCCCATCAGCCTCGACCAGACCATCGGCGACGAGGGCGACAGCCAGCTCGGCGACTTCATCGAGGACTCCGAGGCCATCGTGGCCGTCGACGCGGTCTCCTTCTCGCTCCTCCAGGGCCAGCTCCAGCAGGTGCTGCAGACCCTCTCCGAGCGCGAGGCGGGCGTCGTCCGGCTCCGGTTCGGCCTCACCGACGGCCAGCCGCGCACCCTCGACGAGATCGGCCAGGTCTACGGGGTCACCCGTGAGCGCATCCGCCAGATCGAGTCGAAGACCATGTCGAAGCTGCGGCACCCGTCGCGTTCACAGGTCCTTCGCGACTACCTCGACTAGGCCTGAACCGCGGTCATTTCGCTCCCGGCGTAATGGAACTCGACGACACGGCACGGCTGCGAGCTGCGGTGTATCACCCGATCGGGTGGGTACCTTACTCTCGTGCCGGGTTGTCGATCGCCGTTCCGTGGGCTACGGTGTGGAACAACCATCGGACCGGCGGCACCGAGTGAGCCCAGTCTCAGTCGGGAACTGTCGGGAAGAGGGAGTACAGTGCAGGCGTTGAACGGAACGAGCCGGTCAACAGGCCGACTATAGAGATGCATTGCTGTGCAAGTGCACAGCGAACCGAACGCAGCGGAGGACCTGGTATGACATCCACCCTGACGCCCCCGCCCCAGACGGAGGAACGTCCGATCGCGGGCGAGCGCTGCGATCGGTGTAGCGCCGCGGCAAAGCTTCGTGTGACCCTGGCCGAAGGCGGCGACCTCGTCTTCTGCGGCCACCACGCGAACCAGTTCGCCGAGAAGCTCGTGCCGATCGCCATCGACTTCACCGCCGACCCCGAATTCGAGTGGCGCGGCACCGACCTCATGGCCTCGCAGAACTAGCGCACACAGGCTTGAGACGGGCCCGAGCGGCATGCCGCTCGGGCCCCGATTCGTTTCGAAACCATTGAATATCAAGACGAGCAATGGGACCGCCCGCGGGCGGTCCCATTCGCATTGCCGTATTCGGCAACGCTGCCTACAGCGAGCGGATCACCGCGATCCGCTCCTCCAGCTGCTCGATCGTCGCCTGCGCGCTCGGCGGCCCGCCGCACTTGGACCGCAGCATCGCGTGGATCTTGCCGTGCGGCTCGTTCGTCGCGAACGAACGCGCCCCCACCAGCGCGTTCAACTGCTTGCGCAGCTTCAACCGCTTCTGCGCGTTGGTCATCGCGGGCTCGGCCGCCGGCCGCTCCACGGTCTCGGTGCGGGTCCCCGACTTCTGCTTCGCCATCTGCTCGCGCTGGCGCTTCTGCAGCAGCAGGTGCACCTGCTCCTGGGTCAGCAGCCCCGGCAGGCCCAGGTACTCCTGCTCCTCGGCGCTCCCGGCCTCCACGGGCAGGCCGAACGAGCCGCCGTCGAAGATGACCTGGTCGAGCTCCGCGTTCGACTCGAGGGTCTCGCGCTGGCCGCCGAGTTCGGTGCCCTCGTTGAGGACCCGCTGCGCCTGCTCCAAGAGCAGCTCGGGGTCCTCGTCCTGCGACTTGGGCTTGATGACGTGGTCGCGGTCGGCCTCGAGGTTCTCCGCGAGGCTCAGCAGCGGGATCACGCTCGGCAGGAACACCGAGGCGGTCTCGCCGGGGCGGCGCGAACGCACGAAGCGGCCGATGGCCTGCGCGAAGTACAGCGGCGTGTGCGCGTTCGTGGCGTAGACCCCGACCGCCAGGCGCGGGATGTCCACGCCCTCGGAGACCATGCGGACGGCCACGAGCCATTCCTCATTGGAGTCCGCGAACTTGGCGATCTTGTCCGATGAGCCCGCGTCGTCCGAGAGGACGATCGCGGCGCTCTTGCCGGTGACGCGCTTGAGGATGCCCGCGTAGGCGCGGGCGCTGTTCTGGTCCGAGGCGATGATGAGCCCGCCCGCGTCGGGGATGCCCGCCGCGCGCAGCGACGAGAGCCGCCGGTCGGCGGCCCTGATGACCTGCTTGATCCACTCCCCTTCGGGGTCGAGCGCGGTGCGCCAGGCCTGGCTCGTGAGGTCCTTCGTGAGCGGCTGCCCGAGCCGCACCGCCAGCTCGTCCCCCGCGCTGGTGCGCCACTTCGCCTGGCCGGAGTAGGCCATGAACATGACCGGGCGCACGACGCCGTCGGCGAGCGCGTCCCGGTAGCCGTAGAGCGCGTCGGCCCGCGAGCGCTTGACGCCGTCGGCCTCCTCGTCGTACTCGACGAAGGGGATCGGGTTGTCGTCGCTGCGGAACGGGGTGCCGGTGAGGCACAGGCGGCGCTCGGCCTCGTCGAAGGCGGTCTGGACGCCCTCGCCCCAGGTGCGGGCGTCGCCGGCGTGGTGGATCTCGTCGAGGATGACGAGGGTGCGGCGCGCGAGCGTGCGGCGGCGGTGGACGGCGGGGTCGGCGCCGATCTGCGCGTAGGTGACGACGACACCGTGGAAATCGGCGGCACTGTGGACGGACGAGTTACGGAAGGCCGGGTCGAGCTGGATGCCGAACCGGGCCGCGGCCCCGGCCCACTGGGCCTTGAGGTGCTCGGTGGGGGCGACCACGGTGACCGTGTCGACGGTGCCGTCGGCGAGCAGGTCGTAGGCGATGCGCAGGGCGAACGTGGTCTTGCCGGCCCCGGGCGTAGCTACGGCGAGGAAGTCCCGCGATTGACCCCGGTGGTAGGCGACCATGGCCTTGCGCTGCCAGACCCGAAGCGAGGGAAGCATTTCGGGTGGGGCGGCCGGGATCATGCGGGCTCCTCTCGGACGGTGGCGGACCGGGTTGATTTTAGGCCGCGGGGAAAGTCGCGGTGCCCGCTTGCCGACCGCGAATTGGCAAAGTCACGGCGTCCGCCCGCGAGCCGTGCGACGGGCCGGTCACGGCCGGCCGCGGATCGGCGGCGACGCACTTCCCGGTCGCGCGTTCACCGCTCCAGCAGGATCGTGTTGGGGCCGACGTTGACGCTGCGCACGAGCATCATGGCGCCGAACACGCCGGTCTCGACGCGGGCGCCGAGACCGCGGAGGCGGGCGGCGACGGCCTCGACCAGGGGTTCGGCGACCGGGCCGGGGGCGGCGCCGTTCCAGGAGGGGCGCCGGCCCTTTCGCGTGTCGGCGTAGAGGGTGAACTGGCTGACCAGCAGGATCGGCGCGTCCAGATCGGACGCCGAGAGCTCGTCCCTCATGATCCGCAGGCTCCAGATCTTCTCGGCGATCCACGCGACCTCCGCGGGACCATCCGTGTGGGTGACGCCGACGAGGACGAGGAGGCCCTCGCCGATCGCGCCGACGCTCTCGCCGTCGACGGTGACTTCCGCTTCGCTGACGGTCTGCACGACTGCTTTCATGCCCCAGATCCTGCCGCACCGCCCAGGCGTAGGCTCGAAGGGTGGCAAGGCGTGAGAAGGCGACCAGCATCACCGATGCGGCGATGTCCCTCGAAGAGGAGCGGCGGTACCGGACGATCCGGTACGTCGTGATGATGTCGATCCGGGCGGTGCTGGTGATCGTGCTCGGCATCCTCGTGATGGCCGAAGCGCCGCTGCTGTGGCTCTGGCTGGCGATCGGCGTGGCCGGGATGGCGCTGCTGCCCTGGCTGGCGGTCCTGCTGGCGAACGACCGCCTGGTGCGCAAGCCGGGCATGTTCACGAAGCACCAGCGGCGCGCCGAGACCCTCGAACCGCCCGAGCACCGCATGATCGATTCGGAATAATCGCCCCGGACACCCTCTGCCGAGTTTGCGGGTCGTCGATTCGTAGAGCAAGATTGACGGGATCTTGCGCGCTAATGAGGAGTGAGTTGCAGTGAGCGAACTTCCCACCACCGGTGGCTCCGACGGAGGAGTCGGCGGCTCCGGCTCGACCCTTCTGGAAGAGCAGACGAAGACCAACCCGAACTACGTGTTCGAGGACGGCGACGACGAGCGCTTCTCGCACTACGTGCCGAAGGACAAGCTCATGGCCGCGATGGTCGACGGCATCCCGGTGAAGGCGCTGTGCGGGAAGATGTGGGTGCCCACCCGCGACCCCGACCGCTTCCCGGTCTGCCAGAACTGCAAGGACATCTACGCCAAGATGAAGGGCTGAGGCTGCAGCGCGGCTCTCACCTTTGCGAAGAACCGCGGTGTGACCGGGCCCTGCCTGCTATAACGCACGGGTGGAGCCTAGTGAATTCGACCCGACCGCGCTGATGCTGGTGGCCGAGCTCGTCGGCACCGCGGTCTTCGCCGCCTCCGGCGCGAGCGCCGCGGTCGGCAAGCGGCTGGACCTGTTCGGCGTGGTCGTCATCGGCGTCCTCTGCGCCCTCGGCGGCGGCGCGCTCCGCGACGTGCTCATCGACGCGAAGCCGCTGCTGCTCACCGACTGGCGCTACCCGCTCGTGGCGCTCGTCGCGTCCCTGTTCGTGTTCTGGTTCCACCCGGCGCTCTCGCGCATGCGCACCACGATGCTCGTGCTCGACGCCGCCGGGCTGGCGCTGTTCACCGTGGTCGGGACCCAGAAGGGGCTCGATTTCGGTTTCGCCGTCTACGCGGCTTGCATCGTGGGAGTACTCTCCGGAATCGGCGGGGGCATCCTGCGGGACGTCCTGAGCCAGGAGATCCCGGCGGTGCTCCGCGAGGACTTCTACGCGATGGCCGCGGCGATCGGCGCGGTGATCGTGGCGGTCGGGGCCCGGTGGGAGTCCATGATCGGGCACTGGACGCTCGCGCTGACGGCCATCGCGGTCATCTTCGTTGTACGCCTCGTGGCCATCAGGTATCGCTGGGAAGCACCGAAACCGAAAATCTGATCGTGTCTCCCGGGTTCGTGCCACCCTTCTCCCCGGGGGATCTGAATCGTCGAAATCCGCTGCAAGCTGGTACTCCGAAGCCCGGTGCCCACCGGGTATGGCGCGGATCAACCCACGCGCCGAGGGTCTGCAGCGAAAGGCGAATTCGATGGCACCTGTCGACAGCATCCGCCAGCGTCCGGCGAGGCGACCGGCGCAGCGCGCGACCGAATACTCCGGCGACCCCGTTCGCGCCTATCTGAACGGCATCGGCAAGCACCGGCTGCTCACCGCCTCCGAAGAGGTCGAGTGCGCCAAGGCGATCGAGGCCGGCCTCATGGCCGAGTGCCGCATCAGCGAGGTCACCGACCCCGACTACCGCTCGGACCTTGCCCGCATCGCGGCCGAGGGCCGCGCGGCCAAGCAGCGCATGCTCGAGTCGAACCTGCGCCTCGTGGTCTCCGTCGCCAAGCGCTACTCCGGCGCCGGGCTGAGCCTGCTCGACCTCATCCAGGAGGGCAACCTCGGCCTCATCCGCGCCGTCGAGAAGTTCGACTACCAGAAGGGCTACAAGTTCTCCACGTACGCCACCTGGTGGATCCGGCAGGCGATCAACCGGGCCGTCACCGACCAGTCCCGCACGATCCGCGTCCCCGCGCACACCGTGGACCAGATCAAGCGGATGAACCGGGTCCGCCAGGACCTCATGGTCGAGCTGGGCCGCGAGCCCCGCTACGAGGAGATCGCCGCGGAGCTGGAGGTCACCCCGGGCAAGGTCCTCGAGCTCATGTCCTACGACCGCGAGCCGGTCAGCCTCGACCAGACCGTGGGCGAGGACGACTCGACCGCGCTGGGCGACCTCGTGGCGCACCTGCCCCGCGAGCGCGGCAGCGACGACGCCGTGTCCTACGCGCTCCTGCGCCGCCACATCGCGAACGTGCTGGCCTCGCTGCCCGAGCGGGAACAAACCGTGCTGCGGCTGCGTTTCGGCATTGACGACGGCCGTCAGCGCACCCTCGAAGAGGTCTCCGCGGACTTCGGACTCTCGCGCGAGCGGGTCCGCCAGATCGAGAAGAACGCGCTGCACCGCCTGCGCCAGCCCGACTACGCCGGGCGCCTCGCCGAGTATGTGGCGTGATCGACCTTCACGGCCCGGATCTCCGTGCCGCTTTGGGGTGTGAGCGCCCTGTACGTCCGGATGGCTGATGGGCGGAGCGTCCTTCACGACGTATACCATTGGTGGTGACAGGGGGTCTGGCGGCTACTCGACCCACCCCGCTCGGTGCCCTGCGGGCGGACAAAGTGAAGGAACGAAGCTGTGACCACGGACCTCGTCGACACCACTGAGATGTACCTGCGCACGATCCTCGAACTCGAGGAGGAAGGCGTCCCGGCCCTGCGCGCCCGGATCGCCGAGCGCCTGGAGCAGAGCGGCCCGACGGTCTCGCAGACCGTGGGCCGGATGCAGCGCCACGGCCTGCTCAACGTCAAGAGCGACCGGCACCTGGAGCTCACCGAGGAAGGCCGCCGGCAGGCGGTCGCGGTGATGCGCAAGCACCGGCTCGCCGAGCGCCTCCTGGTCGACGTCATCGGCATGTCCTACGTGGAGGCCCACGACGAGGCCTGCAAGTGGGAGCACGTCATGAGCGACTCGGTGGAGAAGCGCGTGTACGAGCTGCTCGAGCACCCCACCCGCTCGCCGTACGGCAACATGATCCCCGGGCTCAGCGAGCTCGACGCCTCGGCCGTGGCCGAAGGCCGCGAGGTCGACGAGCGCCCGCTGAGCGTCGTGTCCCCCGGTTCCAAGGTGCGCGTGACGCGCCTGTGCGAATCGGCCCAGACCCACCCCGAGCTGCTCGCGTCCCTGCACGAGGCGGGCGTGGACCCCGGCGCCGAGGTCGCGATCGACCGCCTCGACGGCGAGGTCGCGGTGACCTCCGGCACGGACACGATCCGGCTCTCGACCGACGACGCGGCGAAGATCTTCGCCACCCCCGCCGAGTAGTTCACCACCGAGGCGCTTGCGCGCCTTGGAAGTCCACGCTTCCGTGTCTTGACCCCGGTACCTACCGGGGAGTAAGCTCAGCAAAGCGTTGCAAACGTTTCCAATTCATCCCACATCAGGGCTGACCACTGGGGACGCCTGCACCCGAGGACTGCACTCCGCACCTGAGCGCCCTCCTTGCTCCCCCGGCGAGGAGGGCGCTCACTAAGCGGCGCAAAGCGAAGGCCGCCCGGAACACTCCGGGCGGCCTTCGCTGCGTCTGCGGCGCTAGCCGGCTTCGGCGTGCGCGGCGGCGATGCCCTTGGCCAGTTCGGTGAAGCCGCCGACGAGCTCGTTCACGACGGCCGGGTCGGTCTCCACCGGTGTCGTGTAGCGCATCTCGAAGATCGTGCCGCCCTCGTACCAGCCCATCTCCAGGGCCGGGCCCGCGCCCGTGTCCTCGGTGTGGACGATCCAGTAGGCGGCCTCGCCGAGCCCGTCGACCTCCTCGGTGCCGTCGGCGAGCTCCTCCTCGTAGACCTCGACCTTCGCCTCGGTGCCGATGACGAACAGCGTCAGGTCCGGGTAGGCGGCCTCGCCGGTCTGGACGGCGCAGGTGAGCTGGGCCGGCGCCTCCTCGCCCTCGGCGAGCTCGCCGGGCCCGCCCGAGGCGAAGCGGAAGTCCTCGCCGGTCACGGAGTTCAGGGTCGCGGAGTCGATGAGCGGGCAGGCGCCCGCGGCGTCGGCCAGGTCCAGCTCGACCGGCTCGGTCGGGGCTGCGGCCTCGCTCGAGGAGTTCGCGGCGGAACCCTCGGGCTCCTCGCCCGAGGGCGAGCCGTCGTCACTGCAGGCGGCCAGCGCCAAGAGGAACGCGGCGGGGATCGCGATCAGCGCGCGCTTCATCGGGCCTCCTCCTTCGACTCGGCTTGCGAGCCGCCGGTCGGCACCGTTGCGACGGCGCCGCCGCGCGAGACCCAGTCGCTCCAGGAACCGATGTACACCGGGGGCGTGGGCAGGCCCGCGGCGGTGACGGCGAGCGCGGTGCGGGCCGCACCGACGCCGGAGCCGCAGTAGTAGGCCGCTTCCGGGTGGGACGCATAGCGTTCGCGCAGCCGCTCGGTGTCGGCCAGGTCGTCTTCGCCGAGGAAGAGGTTGATCGCGCCGGGCACGTGGCCGGCGACGGGGTCGACCGGTTCCATCTCACCGCGGTAGCGCTCGGGGGCGCGCACGTCGACCAGTTCGCGGGTCTCGGCCCACTCGGCGGCGGCCTCGGCGTCGAGCACCGGGAGGTGCCCGGGGCGGACCGTCACGGTGCCGGGCTTGGGGTCTGCGGTTCGGGTCTCGAGCGGGAGTCCGGCGCCGGTCCAGGCCTTGATGCCGCCCTGGAGGACTTGGACGTCGTCGATCCCGGCCCAGCGGAGGGTCCACCAGGTGCGGGCGGCGGCCATGCCGTCGCCGTCGTCGTAGACGAGGACGTGCGAGTCGTCGTTGATACCGGCTGCGCGCAGGACCGCTTGCAGCGCTTCGGGTTCGGGGAGCGGGTGGCGACCGCCGAGGGTCTCGACGGGGCCGCACACGTCCCGGTCGAGGTCGAGCCGGACCGCGCCGGGCAGGTGCCCTTCGGCGTAGTCGGCGTCCCGCGAGGGTCCTCCGAGCGTCCAGCGGACGTCGAGCCGGACCGATTCGTGCAGTTCAGCGGCCGCTTCGGCGCCGATCAATGGCCTCATGGTCCCAGATTAACGGAGGTGCGCGTTGGGCCGTTCGGCCGCGTCCGCGAATTCGGGCATCACGGCGACAACCACGCCGTTCTCCCGCAAAATCGCGTCGCCGCCGGGCGCGTCGACGAAGTTGAGCGGCTCGCCGAGGGCGTACACGACGCGGGCGACACCGGCGTTGAGGAGCAGGCGGGCGCACGGGTCGGGCCGGGAGGCGCGGTGCCCGCACGGCTCCATCGAGGAATAGGCGGTCGCGCCGCGCGCGGCGTCGCCGGCGTGGCGGAGGGCGACCTCCTCGGCGTGGTCGTTCGGCTCCTCGGCGCGCGAGTAGCCCTCGCCGACGACGCGGCCGTCTGCGATGATCACCGCCCCGACGCTGAAGGCGGTACTGGAGGGCGGGCAGCGTTCGGCCAGCTCGACGGCGCGCGCCATCCAGCGCGCGTCGTCCTCTGTGGATTGCTCTCGGGTGTTCGGCACGGTTTCACCGTACCTTCGCGCGACGCGGACGAGACGCCCCGAGGCGGTAGTCACCGGTCCTTGCCGGAGGCCGATACCATGTGGGAGTCCCCCGACACTCCAGCCACGTCAGACGTGCGCGCGGGAACGATTCCAGAGGCCCGCGGGTCGCCGATCAAGTGAGGTGCAGTAGTTGTCCGTCCAGTCCCCTCCCGCTCCGGCACAGGCGCCCAGCGCACCTGCTGCAACCGGGCAGCGACGGTTCGACCGCGTGCTGGCCGCACTGCGGTTCACGCCCGGGCAGCTGCGCGGTGTGCTCACCGTGGTCGCGGCGCTCATCCTCGGCGCCGGGATCACCGGCATGACCGCGGTCATCGCGAAGTCGGCCGTCATCGAGGAGACCACCAGCCAGTCCGGGCGGCTCTCCGTGGCCGCCCTCTCGCTGTACCAGGCGCTCTCCCAGGCCGATGCGACCGCCGCGTCCTCGTACCTGACGGCGGGCACGCCCTCGGACGAGATGAACGAGACCTACCGCGAGGCGATGCGCGACGCGACCGTGGCACTCGCAACGGCCGCAGGGGAAGTGAAGACCCCCGCTGACACCGCGCTGGTCGCCGAGCTCAATGCGCGCATGCCGGTCTACACCGGGCTGGTGGAGACCGCGCGGACCTTCAACCGCCTCGGCGAGCCCGTCGGCGCGACCTACCAGGAGCAGGCCTCCACGCTCATGCGCGAGGAGATGCTCCCCAAGGCGCACGACCTGCAGGAGAACTCGCTGGGGCAGCTCAACGAGTCGCGCGCGGACGCCGCCGCGTTCCCGTGGGCCGCCGCGGTGCTGGCCGTCGCCGCGCTCGGCACGCTCGTGTGGGCCCAGATGTGGCTCTCGCGCAAGACCAACCGCGTGTTCAACCTCGGGCTCGTCGGCAGCACCGTGCTGCTCGTCGGTTTCGCGGGCTGGCTCGCGATGGCCTCGCTGGCGTCCGCGAGCCACACCAACCGGTCCCATGAGGACGGTTCGGCGCCGCTCGAGCTGCTGGCCGAAGCCGAGATCACCGCCCAGCAGGCGCGCGCCGAGGAGTCGCTCGTGCTCATCGCCCGCGGTGAGGACCAGGCCGCCGCGGACCGCTTCGAGGAGCACTTCAAGGCCCTCACCGACCCGGGCGCGCTGCTCGACCGGCTCGACGAGGCGTTCGCCGGGGACGCCGAGCTCTCCGCGAACATCGACACCGCCCGCGAGGCCGCCGAGACCTGGCGGGCCGGGCACGACGAGGTCGTCAAGCTCGCCCAGGGCGGCCAGTACACCGAGGCGGTCGCGCTCGTCGTCGGCGAGAGCGACACCAGCCTGTGGACGTCCTTCACGACCCTCAACGACGCGTTGACCGAAGCGACCGACGTCAGCGCCGAACGCTTCGCCGCGGCCACCAACGACGCCCAGCGGTCCCTCTCGGGCGCCGCGGCCGGGCTCGCGGCCCTGGCGCTCGGCGCGCTCATCAGCGCCGCGGTCGGCATCCAGCTTCGAGTGGCGGAGTACTACGCATGATTCGACACCACCTCAGGCTCGCGGCCGCCGCCGCGGCCTGCCTCGTCCTCGCCGCCTGCTCGCAGCCGGCCGACATGGGGCCGCCGCAGGTCGACGTCCCCACGCCGCTGCCCTCGGGGATCGACTTCTCCCCCGAGATCGAGACCAAGCCGGTCGACGACAGCTGCACGCCGCTCGCGTCCTACAACCCCGGGACCACCACCGTCGAGCAGGCCGTGGCCGACCTCGACAACCAGGACCAGATCACCATCGGCGTCAGCCAGTCCACGAACCTCATGGGCTACATCGAGCCCGAGACGAACACCCCGGCCGGCTTCGACATCGACATCGCCACCGCGATCGCCCACTCGATCCTCGGCCCCGACGCGACCATCCGCTGGGTCCCGATGACCTCCGGGGAGCGCGAAGAGGCCGTCAACACCGACCGGGTCGACATGGTCGTGCGGACCATGACCATGAACTGCGACCGCTGGGCCAACGTGGAGTTCTCCGCCGAGTACTTCCACGCCGGGCAGCGCCTCCTCGTGCCGACGGCCTCGGGCATCACGGGCCTCGCCGACCTCGCCGACGACCACCTCGTGTGCACCGGCGCCGGCTCGACCTCCGTGCGGACCATCGCCGAACAGTCCGCGGCCCAGGCCGTCACCGTGCCGGACTTCAACGACTGCCTGGTCCTGCTCCAGCAGGGCACCGTGGACGCCATCACCAGCGACGACACGATCCTCGCGGGCATGGCGGCCCAGGACCCGACCCTCGAGGTCGTGGGCGACGCGTTCTCGCAGGAGCCCTACGGGATCGCCTTCCAGAAGGGCAACACCGACCTCGCCCGCTACGTCAACGGCGCCCTCGCCCAGATCATCGCGAACGGCACCTGGCAGACCGCTTACAACAAGTGGCTCGAAGGACCGCTGGGCGTCCCGGGCGTCCCGCCGACCCCCCAGTACCGGGATTAAGGGAGCGCCATGAGCGACCAGCAGCCGCCTCCAGAGCACACGCAGCGGTACCTCCCGGGCGCGTACCAGCCCGAAGGCGAGGCCACCGACACCGTCAGCATCCGCAAGCGGCTCAACACGCCGCCCGCGGTGCCGCCGCAGCCGGGCTTCGCGCCCGCCCCCCTCGGCCCGCCCGGGACCAACGCGGTCCCGCCGCAGCACATGGCCGCGCCGCTCGCCCCGAGCTCGGCGCCGCCGATGCACTCCCCGGTCGCGCCCCCGGTCTCGCCGCCGCTGCCGCAGCCCGGGACGCAGGGCATCGCGCCCGCCGGCGTCGTCCAGTCGCCGCCCCCGGCCCCCTACCGGGCCCCGGCCGCGCCGCTGCCGCAGCCGATCACCGGCCCCGTCACGCGCTCCACGACCACCAGCGCCCGCCAGCGCGGCGGCCTGTCCGACATGCCGCCCGTGCCGCCCCGCGACCCCGCCGAGGCGGTCATGGAGCACCCGCAGGTGCCCGAGCACAAGCGGTTCTGCTCCTCGTGCGGCAAGCCCGTGGGCCGGCCCCAGGCCGGGCGCGCGGGCCGCGTCGAGGGCTACTGCGCGCACTGCCGCACCCGGTACTGGTTCACGCCCGCGCTCAGCCCCGGCGACGTGCTCTCCGAGCGGTACGAGGTGCTCGGCGCGATCGCCCACGGCGGGCTCGGCTGGATCTACCTCGCCAACGACAAGAACTTCGCGGACGACCTGACGCAGCGCTGGGTCGTCATCAAGGGCCTCATCAACACCTCCGACGAGGACGCGATCGAGGCCGCGATCAACGAGCGGCGCTTCCTCGTCGGCATCGACCACCCCAACGTGGTCGACATCCACGACTTCGTGACCGCCGCCGACCCGCGCTCGGGCCAGCTCCAGTCGTACATCGTCATGGAGTACCTGGCCGGGAAGTCGCTGCGGGACATCAGGGACGCGGTCGACGAGAACGGCGAGCGCAAGCCGCTCCCGCTGGAGCAGGTGCTCACCTACACCGCCGAGCTGCTGCCCGCGTTCAGCTACCTGCACGACCGGGGCCTGCTGTTCTGCGACTTCAAGCCGGACAACATGATCCACGTCGAGACCTGGCTCAAGCTCATCGACCTCGGCGCGGTGCGCCACGTCGAGGACATGGAGTCGGCGATCTACGGCACGCCCGGGTACTCGGTGCCGAACGACGAGATCCTCTCCGTGGGGCCCTCGGTGACCTCGGACCTGTACACGATCGGCCGCTCGATGGCCGTGCTCGCCTTGGATTTCAAGGGCTTCACGAGCACGTACCGCGACAAGCTGCCCCCGGCCGCCGAAGCGCCCGTGTTCAACGAGTTCGGGTCGTTCCACCGGCTGCTGCTGCGCGCCACGAACGCCGAGCCGCGCTCGCGGTTCCAGGACGCCGACGAGATGCGCACCCAGGTGCGCGGCGTGCTGCACGAGGTGCAGTCGGTGCAGAAGGGCGAGCCGCGGTTCGAGCCTTCGACGCTGTTCAGCGGCGAGCAGGCCGTGTTCGGCGAGCCCGACGTGGAGTACGACATCCACGCGGTGGGCGATCCGTTCGACGTGGCGCACGCGCTGCCCACGCCGATGGTCGACCTCGCCGACCCGATGGCCGCGTTCATGGCGACGCTCCAGGCCACCGACGCCGCGGGCATCCTCGCCGAGCTCAACGCCGCACCCGTGCAGAGCCCGGAGGTGCAGCTGCGGCGCGTGCGCACGCTCGTCAACGCCGGGGACCTGCACCAGGCCAACGCGGCGCTCGACCAGTTCGCGCAGCGCGAGGGCAACACCTGGCAGGTCACGTGGCTGCGCGGCACGATCTCGCTGCTCGCGGCCGACTTCCACACGGCCGCAGCGCATTTCGACGCCGTCTACTCGCACCTCCCCGGAGAGCTGGCCCCGCGGCTGGCGCTGGCGGCGTGCGCGGAGATGGCGGGCCGGCGGGACCTGGCCCTGCCGCACTACACGCGGATCTGGACCTGCGACCACCGGTTCGTCTCGGCCGCGTACGGCCGGGCGCGCCTGCTCGACCTCGAGGGCAACTCGACGGAGGCGATCTCGACGCTGCACCAGGTCCCGAAGACCTCGTCGCAGTACGGGATCGCGCAGACCGCGGCGATCCAGACCGCGCTGCACTCGCGCACGTCGCCGCCGTCGCTGCTGGACCTGCACCATATGGCCGGGCGGCTCGACGAGCTGAAGCTCGAGCCGCGGCGTCGGCACCTCGTGTCGACCCGCATCCTCCACCTGGCGCTGGACACGGTGCTGCGCACCGGTCCCGCGCACGAGCCGCGCGTGTTCGGCGCGCAGCCGGAGGAGCGCGAGCTGCGCCTGGCGCTGGAGCGGACGTACCGTGACCTCGCCCACGCCTGCACCCGCAGGGAGGACCAGGTGTACTACTTCGACCTGGCGAACGCCCACCGCCCCCGCACGATGCTGTAGCGAAGGAGCCCTATGCAGCCCTCACCCACTTTGGGCGCCGCGAAGCGTTGCACCGCTTGCGGTCTCCCCGCCGACATCGGTCGCTACTGCGAGGATTGCGGTGGCGACCTGGAGGAGTTCGCGGTCCCGGCCGAGGAGGTCCCCTGGCGGTCCTCCATCGCCGTCGAGGAGAACACCGACCACCCCGGCGGCTCCGACGACCACATCTCGTTCGTGCTGCCCGGGATCGGCGCCGCGACCGACGTGGGCCACCGGCACCACTACAACCAGGACTCGATCGCGATCGCGGTCGCCGACGACGGGCGCAAGATCGCGGTCGTCTGCGACGGCGTCTCGGGCGCATCGGACTCCGAGCGCGCGTCACTCGCAGGAGTGGAAGCGGCGGTGACGGAGATCCGCGCGGCCCTCGGCGAGGGCCTCACCGCGGAGGACGCGTCGCGCCGCGGCGTGGGCGCGGCCCACTCCGCGGTGGCCGCGGTCGGGAAGCAGTACCCGAACTCGCCGCCGTCCTCCACGTACGTCTCGGCCGTGGTCGAGGGGAACCAGGCGATCCTGTGCTGGGTGGGCGATTCGCGAGCGTACTGGGCCGGGGAGAAGGAGGCGAGGTGCCTCACAGTGGACGACACGATCCAGGCCCGCCTGGAGTACCAGGGGGTCGACCCGGCGGACGAGCGGTACAAGAACCCGTACGCCAAAGCCCTGCTCGCGTGGCTCGGGGCGGACGCGCCGAGCCTCAATCCGAACCTCCTCCGGGTGGATCTGGGCGGGGGCCATGTCGTAGTGTGCAGCGATGGTCTGTCGCGCTATTTCAATGACGATCACGACCTTCTGCCACTGCCGGACGGCAGCGTTGGCGACAAGGCGGTAGCGTTGACACGACAAGCGCTCGCCAACGGCGGGCACGACAACATCAGTGTCGCGGTGGTGGAACTCGAATCCCCCGGTTCGGTCCAGGCCGACGGTCATGCGCAGGAGCATGCCGGCCAGGACGCCTCGAACCAGGGCGACGGGTCCGCCGCGCCTCCTGGTGTCGTCAGCGAGGCCGAGTACACCCAAATGCTTGGAGGGGGACGACCTTGACCTACCAGCCGACCTACGGCGGTGCCCCACAGCCGGGCGGGTACCAGTGCGCCTGCGGGGCCTTCCCGCAAGCCCAGTTCTGCGAGCAGTGCGGAACGCCCAACCCGGCGTGGCAGCAAGGCCAGCCCCCGCAGTCGCCGGCCTTCGGCCAGGGCTACGCCCCGAACGACCCGTACGGCCAGCCGCAGCAGCAGGACCCTTACGGTCAGCAGCCCGGCTACGGGCAGCAGGACCCGTACGGCCAGCCGCAGCAGCAGGACCCCTACGGGCAACCCCAGCAGGGCTACGGCCAGCAGGACCCCTACGGGCAGCCCTCGCAGCCGCAGGACCCTTACGCCCAGCCGCAGCAGGGCTACGGGCAGCAGGACCCCTACGGCCAGCAGCAGCCCCAGCAGGGGTACGGCCAGGACCCGTACGGCCAGCAGTCCCAGCCGCAGCAGGACCCTTACGGGCAGCCGCAGCAGGGCTACGGGCAGCAGGACCCGTACGGCCAGCCGCAGCAGCAGGACCCCTACGGTCAGCAGCCCGGCTACGGCCAGCAGGACCCGTACGGCCAGCCCCAGCAGCAGGACCCCTACGGGCAACCGCAGCAGGGCTACGGCCAGGACCCTTACGCGCAGCAGGCGTACGGCGCCGCGCCGACCTCGGCCCCGCCCGGACCGCCTCCGGGCGTCCCGGCCGCGCCGTTCGGCGCCCCGACCTCCGCGCCGCCCGCGACGGCGACCGGCGGGTTCTCCATGCCGGACGCGCAGCCGAGCGACCTCGCCTCGAACTACGCCCCGCCCGGCCAGGCGGCCACCCGCTGGGGTGTCGCCGTCACCGCCGACCAGGGCTACTTCAACAAGGTCGCGGCCTCGGACGGGGCCTCGCAGCTGCAGTACCCGTCGTTCGCGAAGCCGCGCCGCTTCCCGCTCGACAAGCCGGACCTGACGATCGGCCGCTACAGCGCCAAGCGCGGCGTCACCCCGGACATCGACCTGTCCGGCGACGTGGCCGACCCGGGTGTGAGCGCGCAGCACGCGAAGCTGTTCTCCAAGCCCGACGGCTCCTGGACGATCATGGACGTCGGCTCCTCGAACGGCACGTTCCTCAACGGCTCCGACGAGCCGCTGGCGCCGAACGTGGAGTTCCCGGTGACCGACGGGACCTACATCAACATCGGCGCGTGGACGCGCCTGACGGTGCACTACGAGGGTTAAGACGCAACGGAGAAGGCCGGGTCCGATGGACCCGGCCTTCTTCGTGTCGCCTACTCCCCCTTGGGGCTGCGCCCCTTCAAGAAGTTCCTCACCCGGGAGCTGACCGCCGGGTTCATCAGGACCTTGCGGTGGCCCAGGCCCGTGGTCGCCATGAGCTCGGCGTTCGGCCACGCGTCCGCGAGGGCCTTGCCGTGGCGGAACGGGTTGGGCCGGTCGCCCTGGTCGTGCACGATGAGCACCGGGGCGTCGAGTTCGACGCCGCGCAGCGAGAAGTCGTCGAGCTTCACGCCCGACTTGGCCTCACCGAGCGGTACGAGCCGCTCGAAGATGCGGGGGCCGACGGGCACGATCGCGCCGATGGTGTCGTGGAAGCCCTCCTGGCCGCCGATGAACGGCGCGAGCATCGCGAACCGCACCGCGGCGGTGTCGACGCCGCTCTGGAGCAGCCCGTGCACCGAGCTGAGCGCGCCCATCGAGTGGGCCACGACGCCGTAGGGCGTGCCGAACTTCTCCAGGACCACGTTCATGGCCTCGATGAGGTGCAGGCCGTTCGCGTGCCGGTCGCCCCACGGCCCGGCCCCGGCGTTGCCGTGGCTCGGCGCGTCGAAGGCGACGACGCGGAAGCCGGAGGCCACCAGGTTCGCCGCGATGAACTTGAAGTCGCCGGTGGAGCCGCCCCAGCCGTGCGCGAGGTAGACGAGGGGGCCCTCGCCCCAGTCGTAGCCCCACAGGTTGGTGCCGAGGCATTCGAGCTCGAACACGTGCGCACCGGCGGGGGCCTCGCCGCGCAGGCGCTTCTCCGGGCCGGCGGGGAGCCGGAACCACAGCTCGCACAGGACCTTCGCGGCCCGCGCGGGAGCGACGCGCTCGGCGGCGGCGAAACCGGAGCGCACGTACCAAGGAGCACGAACGGTCGTGCTTTTCTTTTTCACCACGGGGGTCGGGGCAGTGGACGCCATGAGTCGGGCCTTCCTGGTTAACTCTGGAGACTGTCGATCAGTCGGTTGAACGCCGTCCACGCGCGGTCGGCGGCGTCAGGATAGGACAGGATGCGGCTCATCCAGTTGTAGGACAACAGGATGCCGAACACCTCCTGTGCCACCTGGAAGACGTCGGTGTCTTCGGGGAACTCGCCCTGGGCGACCGCCGTGGCGGCGATCCGGGCGAGGGACTCGAGCAGTTCGCGCTGCTCCGAGGCCATGAAGTCGTGCAGCGGCCCCGGCAGGTCGTCGAACTCCGCCGCGGCCGCCAGGAACAGGCAGCCGCCCGGATGCGAGTACCACTGCATCCAGTACTCGACGATGGCCTGCAGGCGGGTGATCCCCCGCGGCTTCGCGAGCGCGGGCCGGATCACCTCGTCGATGAACTGCTCGCCGTTGCGCTCCATACAGGCCAGCTGGAGCGCCTCCTTCGACTTGAAGTGGGCGTACAGGCCCGATTTCGACATGTCCGCCGCCGCGGCCAGCGAGCCGATGGTCAGCCCGGAGAGCCCCGAGTAGCGGGCCATCCGGACCGCTTCGTCGAGGATCGACTGCCTCGTCATCTCGCCTTTGCGCACGACCTAAAAATAGCACGATCGTGCTGGAAATTCTACGGCGAGCGCTAGGGGGTGTTCGAGCAGTCCCGGCGGGCTGCTCGAACGCTCCTTAGACGTCGCACTCGCTCGCCTCGCCGGAATACGAGAACGTCACCGCGACCTGCTCGGACAGCGCCTGCGTCGTACCGGGCTCGGGCGACTGCCCGATGATCTCGCAGTCCTCGTGCGACCAGTCGAAGACGCCGCGCTCCTCCCCCGACTGCGCCACGCCCGCGAAGCCCGCCTCCTCGACGGCCTGGGCGGCCTCGGCGGTCGACAGGCCCATCACGTCCGGCACGGAGCCGGTCGGCGCGCGCTCGGTCGTCGGCTGGGACTCCTCGGTCGGGTCCTCCTCCGCGCCCTGGCTCTGGGGATCCTGCACGGCGCCCCCTGGAGTCGGCGACTCCGACGGGCTCGGGCTGGCCTCCGCTGACGGCGTCTCGCTCGCCTCAGGGGAGGCGGTCGTACTCGACTCGGAAGTCGTTGCGGCGGCATCGCTCTCATCGGCGGCGACATCGTCTTCAGCGGTGTCGCCGTCCCCGAGCTGGGACCCGAACGCGGCGCCGGCGCCCACGACGACCAGCAGCGCGGCGGCCACCACGACCGCGCGGCCCTGGCCGCGGCGGCGCTTCGGGGGCTCCTGCTCATCGACGAACGGCAGCTCGCGGGTCGCCACGGGCGCGGCCTCGGCGGCGAGGACCTTCGCGTTCGGGGCGGCGAGCACCGGTTCGAGGCCGAGTCGGCGGCGCAGTGTCACGGCCGCGAGCGGCGTGCGGGCCGCGCCGCCCGCCATGAGCAGGCCCGCGAGCTCGGCGGGGTGCACGCCCGCCTCGGCGAGGGTCTCCTCCATGACGTCGGCGGTGGTCCCGACCAGCTCCTCGACGCGCGATTCGAACTCCTCGCGCGTCAGCGGCATCTTGATGTCCGCCGCGGGCAGCGTGATGACGGTGAAGTCCTGCTTGGACAACTGCTCGCGCGCCTGCGTGATCTTCTCCAGCAGCAGGGCGCGCAGCTGCCGGTCGGCCGGTTCGGCCGGGTCGGCGATGCGGGACCAGAGGCGGACGCCGGCGTCGGGGTGGCGGCCCGAGAGGTAGGCCAGGATCAGGCCGTCGAACTCGGCGCCGCCGATCGGCTCGGTGCGCTCGGCGACGACGACGAAACTGCTCTCGATGCGGCGGACGACGGCGGCGTGGAACGAGGAACGGCCGAGGCGGTAGACCGCGAAGGCGGCGCCGGAGGCGAGGGGTGCTCCGGTCGAACTGCTGAGACTTGCCGCGGCGGCCCCGGGGTCGATCCGGACCGATGCGGCCGGGGGGACGTTCTGCATAGCGCCGAGTCTAGGACCGTCGTATCGAACGACTTCGACCCGTCTTGATCTGTTTTGAGGCACTTACGCTGCGCAATCGAAAATATCGGCGCTCGCCCGAGCGCGCGGTCGCGCTCCGGCGGAGGACGGCGAAGCGGGGCCGGGAGTCGAACTCCCGGCCCCGCTTCGCTGCAATGACCCTTAGCTGCAGCCGCTCGTGGCGCCGCAGCCTTCGCAGGCGTAGCAGGAGCCGGCCGGGCGCATCTTCGTGCCGCAGTTCATGCACAGCGGCGCGTCGGCGCTGCGGGCCTGGGCCGAGTTGAGGATGTCCTGGCGGGACTTCTTCGTCTCGATCTGCACCCGCTCGGTGACGGCCTCTTCGATCGGCGCCGAGGCGCGCAGCTCCTCGAAGTCGACCTCGTGGACCTTGGAGGGGTCCTCGCCGTTGACCTCGGCGGTGCGCTCGGCGGTCGTCAGGATGCCGAGCGCCGCGCGGTCCTCGTACGGCAGGTAGTCCAGCGCCAGGCGCCGGAAGATGTAGTCCACCAGCGAGGAGGCCATGCGGATGTCCGGGTCGTCGGTCATGCCGGCGGGCTCGAAGCGCATGTTGGTGAACTTCTCGACGTACTTCTCGAGCGGCACGCCGTACTGCAGCGCGATCGAGATCGACACCGACAGCGCGTCCATGACGCCGGCGAGGGTCGAGCCCTGCTTCGACATCTTGAGGAAGACCTCGCCGAGGCCGTCGTCCGGGTAGGACGAGGAGGTCATGTACCCCTCGGCCCCGCCCACGCTGAACGAGATCGTCTGGGACGGGCGCTTCTTCGGCAGCTTGCGGCGGACCGGCCCGTGGGCGGCGACCGTCTCGACGACCTTCTCCACCGCTTCCTCGACGGCCTTGTCGATCTCCTTCTTCTTCGCGGAGAGCGGCTGGCCGACCTTGCAGTTGTCGCGGTAGACCGCGAGGGCCTTGAGGCCGAGCTTCCAGCCCTGGAAGTAGACCTCTTCGATGTCCTCGACGGTGGCCGTCTCGGGCAGGTTGACGGTCTTGGAGACCGACCCGCTCAGGAACGGCTGCACGGCGGCCATCATGTGGACGTGGCCCATCGGCGAGATGGACCGCTCGCCCATGGCGCAGTCGAAGACGGAGTAGTGCTCCTCGGCCAGGTGCGGGGCGTCGACCACGTAGCCGTGCTCGGCGATGTAGGCGACGATCGCCTCGCGCTGCTCCTCGGTGTAGCCGAGGTTGGCGAGCGCGCGGGGCACGGTCTGGTTGACGATCTCCATGGAGCCGCCGCCGACGAGCTTCTTGTGCTTGACGAGCGCCAGGTCGGGCTCGATGCCCGTGGTGTCGCAGTCCATCATGAACGAGATGGTGCCGGTCGGCGCGAGGACCGAGGCCTGCGCGTTGCGCCAGCCGTTGACGGCGCCGATCTCGTTGCCCTTGGCCCACTCGGCCTTCGCGGCGTCCAGGACGGTGGCGTCCACGTCGCCGAACGTGCGGACCTCGTCCGCGGCGGCGGCGTGCTTGTGCATGACCCGCTGGTGCGGCTCGGCGTTGAGCGCGTAGCCCGCGTAAGGGCCGACGACCCCGGCGAGCTCGGCGGAGCGACGGTAGGAGACGCCGGTCATCAGCGAGGTGATGGCGGCGGCGAGCGCCCGGCCGTCCTCGGAGTCGTAGGCGTGGCCCGAGGCCATGAGCAGCGCGCCAAGGTTCGAGTAGCCGATGCCGAGCTGGCGGAAGTCGCGGGTGGTCTGCCCGATCTTCTCGGTCGGGAAGTCCGCGAAGGAGATCGAGATCTCCATGGCGGTGATGACGAACTCCACGGTCTTGACGAACCGCTCGACGTCGAACGAGCCGTCCTCGCCGAGGAACTTCATGAGGTTCAGGCTCGCGAGGTTGCACGAGGAGTCGTCGAGGCTCATGTACTCCGAGCACGGGTTGGACGCGTAGATCCGGTCCGTGTTGGCGTTCGTGTGCCAGTCGTTGATGATGTCGTCGTACTGGATGCCCGGGTCGGCGCACGCCCAGGCGGCCTGGGCCATCTTGCGGAACACCTCGCGGGCGTCGCGGCGGGCGATCTCCTTGCCGTCGAGGCGGCCCTTGAGGGCGTAGTCGGTGCCCTGCTCGACGGCCTCCATGAACTCGTCCGTGACGCGGACGGAGTTGTTGGCGTTCTGGTACTGGACCGAGAACATGTCGTCGCCGCCGAGGTCCATGTCGAAGCCGGCGTCGCGCAGGGCGCGGATCTTGTCCTCTTCGCGGGACTTGGTCTCGATGAAGTCCTCGATGTCGGGGTGGTCGACGTCGAGGATGACCATCTTGGCGGCCCGGCGGGTCGCGCCGCCGGACTTGATGGTGCCGGCGGAGGCGTCGGCGCCGCGCATGAAGCTGATCGGGCCGGAGGCGTTGCCGCCGGAGGAGAGCAGCTCGGCGGAGGCGCGGATCTTGGAGAGGTTGACCCCGGCGCCGGAGCCGCCCTTGAAGATCATCCCCTCTTCCTTGTACCAGTCGAGGATCGACTCCATGGTGTCGTCGACACTGAGGATGAAGCACGCCGAGACCTGCTGCGGCGCAGCGGTGCCCACGTTGAACCAGACGGGCGAGTTGAAGCTGAAGTACTGGTGGAGCAGGAGCCAGGTGAGCTCGTCGGCGAAGATCTGGGCGTCTTCGGCGGTGGCGAAGTAGCCGTGCTTCTCGCCGGCGGCGTGGTAGGCCTGCACGACGCGGTCGATGACCTGCTTGAGGCTGCGCTCGCGCTGCGGGGTGCCGACGGCGCCGCGGAAGTACTTCGAGGTGACGATCTGGGTGGCGTTGATGCTCCAGAACTCGGGGAACTCGACGCCGCGCTGCTCGAAGTTGATCGAGCCGTCGCGCCAGTTGGTCATGACGACGTCGCGGGACTCCCACTGGACTTCGTCGTACGGGTGCACTCCCGGCGTCGTGAAGACGCGCTCGACCTTGAGTCCCTCGGTCTTCGGCTTCGTCGCGGTCGCTGTGGCTTTCGTGGTCTTCGGCATGTTCCTCGCCCCTGTCTGCTCATGCCTGGTCATGGGAATCGGATGGGTGTTCGTGCTGAGGGGTGCGGCCGCGTCAGGCGGTGGTGCCCCGGGCGGCGTGCTCTTCGCGCAGCTGCGCGATGGCGGCCTCGAAGTCCTCGAGGGATTCGAAGTCCTGGTAGACGCTGGCGAAGCGGAGGTAGGCGACCTCGTCGAGCCGGCGCAGCGGCTTGAGGATCGCCAGGCCCACTTCGTGGGCGGGCACCTCGGCCACGCCCTTCGAGCGGATCTCGTCTTCGACGGCCTGGGCCAGCTTCGCCACGTCGTCGGCGTCGACCGGCCGGCCCTGGCAGGCCTTGAGGACGCCGGAGGCGACCTTCCCGCGGCTGAACGGCTCGGTCGCGCCGCTGCGTTTGACGACGGCGAGGATGGACTCCTCGACGGTGGTGAAGCGCTTCTCGCACTGCTGGCAGACCCGGCGGCGGCGGATGATCTTCCCGTCCTCGGCCTCGCGGGAATCGACTACGCGGCTGTCGGGATGGCGACAGTACGGGCAACGCATCGCTAGTCTCCTTCTTGAGCCATCGTCTCGCCGGCCTCAGCGGCATCCGCAAGTCGTGGATCGGTACGTCCCGGCAGGCTGTCGGGGGTTCCGTCGCGCCAGTGCCGTGCCGGGTGCCGCGCTGGGAGGGACAGTCTGCCCCTCGCCGCTTCGGTAGGTGCGGAAACCCCAACACCTAGTGAGAGACGATACAACAAACCACAAGATCTTGTGTCAAGGATAGCGCAGATGCACTGCCGGACGACGGCGGAGTTCGGGGGCGGGCTCCAGTGAACCAGCGGTCGGCGGGCTATCGTTCACCCGTACGGGTGAACCTGGGCCAAAACACACTCAGAGCAGCGCGGCGACACGCCGGTGTCGCACGAATGTTTGACTTGACACAGCACCTGAGTTACATTGTCGGAATCAGACATACCGTCCCATTTGTCTAACGGGAGCCTTCTGTGGCTAGCGAGACCACAACAGCCCGACCGAAAACGCGCAAGCTCACGCGTCGGCAGCAGCAAGTCCTCGAGTACATCGAGGAGTTCATCAACAACAAGGGGTACCCGCCCAGCGTCCGCGAGATCGGCGCAGAAGTGGGGCTCGCCTCGGCCTCGTCGGTGGCCTACCAGATGAAGCAGCTCGAACGGAAGGGCTACCTCAACCGCCTGGCCGGCCGGCCGCGCGCGGTCGGGGTCCGCCAGTCCACCCCGGGCGGCGTCCAGACCTGCTCGCAGCACCCCCGGCCGCGGTACGTGCCGATGGTCGGCGAGATCGCCGCCGGGCAGCCGATCCTGGCCGAGGAGCGCGACTACGACGTCATGCCCCTGCCGGCCGAGTTCGTCGGCGAAGGCGTGCACTTTCTCCTGCGCGTCAAGGGCGACTCGATGGTCGAAGCGGCCATCACCGACGGCGACTGGGTGGTCGTGCGCCAGCAGCCCGACGCCCTGAACGGCGAGATCGTGGCCGCCATGATCGACGGCGAGGCCACGGTCAAGACTTGGAAGCGCAAGAACGGCAAGCCGTGGCTGCTCCCCGCGAACTCCCTGTACGACCCGATCGACGCCTCAGAGGCGGAGATCCTCGGCCGCGTCGTGGCCGTCCTCCGGAAGATCTAGCTCCGCGGCCTGCGGGCCGCGGCGGTACCGCTGCGCTCGGGAGCAGTGCATCACGCGCTGCTCCGGGCGCCGCAGCGCGCCCTCAGCGGCCCCGGCCGTACGTCGTGCCGCTCTCAGGCGGGCCCCAGAAGCCGTCCTCCGGCTCCGGGGTCCGTTCGTCGTTTCCGGCCCCGTAGACGCTTCCCTGCGGGGCGCCGTAGGCGTTCCCCTGTCGAGGGGGCGGTGCGGCGGGGCGGGCCCCGTACACGTTCCCTGAGGGCTCGGGACGGGCCCCGAAGCTCTGGCCCGGGCCCGCGTTGTCGTAGACGCTGCCCTGACCGCCGCGCTCGAACGCGCCGTACTGCGGCTCCTCGCGGGCGGCGGCGCCGTACACGGCGCCCTGCCCGGCGGGCGGCGTCGCGGGGCGGGCCCCGTAGACGTTCCCCGAAGGCTCCGGGCGCGAACCGCCGTAGACCGAGCCGGTCGGCTCGGGCCGGGCCGGGCTCGCCCCGTAGACGTTGTCCGACCGGGCCGGACTCGCCCCGTACACGTTCCCCGAAGGCTCCGGGCGGGCGCCGCCGTAGACGCCGCCGCGGGCGATCTGGCCGAGGTCCGGGTCGGGCTGACCGGCGTCGAGGCCGAGGTCCACCGGGTCGTCGTCGAACGCGGCGCCGCGGTCCTTGCCGAAGCCCGACTCCTCGCGGGCGAAGCCCAGCTCGGCGTCGTCGTCCTCGTCGCCGTCGTCGCCGTTCTGCTTGCGGTACTTGCGGATGATGATGATGCCGAAGACCATCGTGGCCATGCCGAGGATCGCGATGGCGGCCAGGATCTTCACGATGGTGCCCACACCGAGGTCGAGGATGCGGTCGACCATGCTCGGCCCCTCCTCCGCGCCGCCGCCCGCGGCGTTCTCGCTCGCGGCCGGCTCCTCGGCGGCCGGCGCGGCCGGCGTGAAGCGGTGGATCACCGCAGGGGACGCGTCGTCGCCGGTCTGCACGATGGTGAGGAAGTTGCCCTCGGAGTCGTACGCGATGTCGGTGCCGCCGCCGCCTTCGGCCTCGCCGAGCGGGGTCGCCCGCGGCTCGGCGGCGGTCATGGAGGCGACCGGGTCGCCGTCGGCGACGTCCCACTCGTAAGCGGTGTCGCTGGTGCGCAGCACGACCTTCGAAGCGTCGGCGTTGAGCGCCGCGCCGGTCACCGCGCCCGCGCCGTCAGGGAGCGTGACGGTGCCCGCGAGTTCCAGCGGCGTGTTCTCCTCCTGGCCGGGACCGTCCGATTTGTACAGTTCGGCCGTGCCCTCGGTGGAGGGGATGAACACCGGGGTGCGGTCGGGAAGCAGGAAGTACGCCTCGGCGTCCTTCATGCCGTCGGGGTAGACGTACCGGGTCATCGTGAAGTCGCTCGCGTCGTCGACCGCGACCTGCGTCAGCGAGATGCTCTCGCGGTCGCCCGTGTCGCCGATGTCGGCGATCCACAGGAAGCCCTTGTCGGGTTCGATCGCGATGTCCTGCGGGTCCTTCGGCAGCCACTCCACCGCGAGGCTCCCGGCCTCGGTGTCGCGCACCGCGCAGTCGGAGCCGACCCGGCGGATCGTCAGGATGTCGTCGGTCTGGCCCTCGACATCGGGCAGGACCCACCAGCCGTCGCCGTCCGAGGCCTCCACGAGACCGGTGGCTGCGGCGACGCGCGGGTCGTGGATCTCGCACACCACTTCCCCGCCGCCCTCTTCCTGGGCGTAGACGGGGGGCGCGGCCGTGACCAGGACAGCCGCTCCGGCTGCCCCGGCGACGATCCGCGCAGGCAGGGCCCCTCGGCCCACACGGCGCTCTCGCATCAGGCAAGTGTTCCAGAACACGGGGTGTACCGGCCAGGCCCCCCGAGAGACATGTTCAGGACCACTGCGATTCAGTCGGTTTCCAGGACGAACGCTCGCAATTCACCGGCCAGCGCGTCGTCCACCCGGGCCGTGATGACCGAGCCGTCGCCGCGGTGCTCGGTCGAGAGGACCTCGCCGCGCGAGCGCATGCGCGAGACGAGGTCGCCTCGCACGTACGGGATGCAGACGGTGAGGGTCGTGTGCGGCTGCGGGAGCGCCTGCTCGATGGCGGCGCGGAGCTTGTCGATGCCTTCGCCGGAGTGGGCGGAGACGAAGACCGCGTCGGGCCAGTCGGAGCGCAGCTGCAGCACGTCGTCGGGCGCGATCAGGTCGAGCTTGTTGACGACCACCAGTTCCGGGACCTCTTCGGCGCCGACCTCGGCGAGCACCACGCGGACCGCTTCGGCCTGGCCGAGCGGGTCGGGGTGCGAACCGTCGATCACGTGGACGATGAGGTCCGCCTCGGCGACCTCCTCCAAGGTGGAGCGGAACGCCTCGATGAGCTGGTGGGGCAGGTGCCGCACGAACCCGACCGTGTCGGTGACGGTGTACTCGCGGCCCTCGGCGGTGCGCGAGCGCCGCGTCGAGGTGTCGAGCGTGGCGAACAGCGCGTCCTGGACGAGGATGCCCGCGCCGGTGAGGGCGTTGAGCAGGCTCGACTTGCCCGCGTTGGTGTAGCCGGCGATGGCGACGCCGGGCACCCGGTTGCGGGTGCGGGAGTCGCGCTTGGTCTCGCGGGTGACGGTGAGCTTCGCGAGTTCGCGGCGGAGCTTGGCGACCTTGGCGCGGATGCGCCGGCGGTCGGTCTCCAGCTTCGTCTCACCGGGGCCGCGGAGGCCGACGCCGCCGTTCGAGCCGCCCTGGCGGCTCATGGCGTCGCCCCAGCCGCGCAGGCGCGGCAGGAGGTACTGGAGCTGCGCGAGCTCGACCTGGGCCTTGCCCTCGGCGCTCTTCGCGTGCTGGGCGAAGATGTCGAGGATCAGGGCGGTGCGGTCGATGACCTTGACGTTGATGGCCTTCTCGAGCGCGATCAGCTGGCCGGGGGAGAGCTCGCCGTCGGCGATCACCGTGTCGGCCCCGAGGGCTTCCACGGCTTCCTTGACCTCGCGGACCTTGCCGGAACCGATGAAGGTGCCGGCGTCCGGCTTCGACCGGCGCTGGATGAGGCCTTCGACGACCTCGGAGCCGGCGGTCTCGGCGAGCTGCGCGAGCTCCGCCAGGGAGTTCTCGGCGTCGTCGATCGTGCCTTCGGTCCACACGCCGACCAGGACGACGCGCTCGAGGCGCAGACGGCGGTATTCGGCGTCGGTGACGTCTTCGAGTTCGGTCGAGGCGAGGCCGGCGACGCGTCGCAGCGCTTGACGTGCTTCCAGGTCCAGTTCGCCCGTTGAGGGGGCGGCGCTGGACGGGAAGTCTTCTTGGGAGTTCATGTGCTCTTCGTGCATCACCACAAGCTTGACACGAGCGTGTGACAGCGGCGAGCGAATATCGCGCACAGCGTAGTCGGCGACACCAGGGACGGCCCGAAACCCGCGGGGACGGGTGCGAAGTGGCGGGCCCGATGCCGGGCGCAGGGCTGAGGCGGTCTTGCGCGCGGCAGTGGCATCATTCAAGGCATCCGCCTCTGCAGATTCTCCGCCCGCGAGCAGCCTCGACGGCGTTCGCGGGCATCGAGCGAGCATCGCCGAGGGGCGCGTCCACGACGAAGTGCACACCTAAGGAGCGGCATGACTGCAGCCCGTCTTCCCAGCGCCGGGTTCTCCATCACGGTCCGGCTGGCCCTCTCGGCCGACCCGGGCGCGGCGGGACGCCTCGCCACGGTCGTGGGGCAGGCCGGTGCGATCGTCACCGCGCTCGACGTGGTCGCCTCCGACAACAAGCGCATGACCGTCGACCTCACGTGCGACACCTCCGACGCCGCGCACGCCGAGCAGGTCACGAACATCCTCGAGGCCATGCCGGACTTCGACGTGAAGAAGGTCTCCGACCGGACCTTCCTCGTCCACCTCGGCGGCAAGATCGAGGTCACCCCCAAAGTGCCGCTGCGCAACCGCGACGACCTGTCGATGGCGTACACGCCCGGCGTCGCCCGCGTGTGCATGGCGATCGCCGAGAACCCCGACGACGCACGGCGCCTCACCATCAAGCGCAACACGGTCGCGGTCGTGACCGACGGCTCCGCGGTGCTCGGCCTGGGCAACATCGGGCCCGCCGCCGCGATGCCGGTCATGGAGGGCAAGGCGGCGCTGTTCAAGAAGTTCGGCGACGTGGACGCGTGGCCGGTGTGCCTGGACACGCAGGACACCGACGAGATCGTGAACATCGTGGCGGCGCTCGCGCCCACATACGGCGGCATCAACCTCGAGGACATCGCCGCGCCGCGCTGCTTCGAGATCGAGGCGCGGCTGCGCGAGCGGCTCGACATCCCGGTGTTCCACGACGACCAGCACGGCACCGCGATCGTGGTGCTCGCGGCGCTCACGAACGCGCTGCGCGTGGTGGGCAAGGAGTTCGCGGACGTGCGCGCGACCATCGTGGGCTGCGGCGCGGCCGGGACGGCGATCATGCGGCTGCTGGAGAAGGCCGGGATCGGCGACATCATCCCGGTCGACCGCGACGGGGCGCTGCACAGCGGCATGGAGACCGACAACGAGACCTGGAAGTGGCTGGGCACGCACTTCAACAAGGGCGACTACTCGGGCGACCTCTCGGGGGCGGTCGAGGGCTCGGACGTGTTCATCGGGGTGAGCGCGCCGAACATCCTCAAGGGCTCCGACGTGGCGAAGATGGCGAAGGACCCGATCGTGTTCGCGCTGGCGAACCCGGACCCGGAGATCAGCCCGACCGAGGCGGCGCGGTACGCGGCGATCGTGGCGACCGGGCGGTCGGACCAGCCGAACCAGATCAACAACGTGCTGGCGTTCCCGGGCGTGTTCCGGGGGCTGCTGGACGCGCAGGCGCGCGACTGGAACGACGACGCGGCGCTGGCGGCGGCGAAGGCGATCGCGGACTGCGTGGGCGCGGAGAAGGTGAACGCGACGTACATCGTGCCGAGCGTGTTCGACCCGAACGTGGCTCCGGCGGTCGCGGCGGCGGTCAAGCAGGCGATGCGCTGAGGCGCAGTGCCCCGCGCTCGTTCGGCGCCGCGAATGCGCTGCGCTGAGACACTCGCTGCTCGGCGCCGCGAATGCGCTGGCACTCGCCGCCTGGCGCTCGCTCGGCGACGTGAACGCGATGCGGTAAGGCGCGCCGCCCGCTCGTCGACGCCGAGAATGTGACGCGATTAACGCCCCGGGAACCGCTGGTTCCCGGGGTTTTCTGTCGGACCCGCGCGCGACGATGGTGCCCTCGGTCCCCTCTTGGGTGGGTGGGGGTTTGTGGATGGCCTATTGCCGACGCGCCTCACATTCACGTTCGCGGACGCGAGATCCAGAACGCGTTTCCGCAGGCGCTAGATGCGGAAGGTGCCTTCGGCGACGATCACCGCAGGGCCTGTGAGGTAGAGCGTCTCGTCGGTGACGGTGATCGTGAGCGTCCCACCGGGAACATCCACTTTGCACACACCGGTGGCCTGGCCCGCGTGGCGCAGCGCCACCGCGCCGACCGCGCACGCGCCCGTGCCGCACGAGGCCGTCTCGCCCACACCGCGCTCGTGGACGCGCATCCGCACATGCGGGGCCGTGCCGGTCACGAACTCCACGTTCACGCCCTGCGGGAACACGCCCGCGTCGTAGCGCGGCTGGTGGAAGAGCTCCAGCGCCTCGAGCTCCGAGTCGTCGCCGAGGTGGCACACCAGGTGCGGGTTCCCCATCGACACGGACTGCCCGGGCCAGGTGAACCCCTCCACGGAAGCCTGCGAAGTCGGGCCGAACTCGGCCGCGCCCATGTCGACCCGCAGCTCATCGCCTTCGACGCGCACGGTCTTGATCCCGGCCCGCGTCGCCACGGGAACCTCCGGGCCCTCCGCGAGCCCCTGCTCCAGCAGGTACCGCACGAACACGCGCACCCCGTTGCCGCACATCTCGGCGATCGAGCCGTCGGCGTTCCGGTAGTCCATGAACCACGCCGCCGCCGGGTCCTCCGAGGGCGCGACGCGCAGCAGCCCGTCGCCGCCGATCCCGAACCGGCGGTCGCACAACAGCGCCACCTGGGCGTCCTTCAGCGGCAGCGCGTCCTGGAGGTCCGGCACGATCACGAAGTCGTTCCCGGTGCCGTGTCCCTTGGCGAAGTCGATGGTGGTCACTTGGCAATTGTGCCCCACGGCTCCCGCGCTAGGCTTCTGCCGTGACTGAGACGACCGATGCAGGGCCCCTCGCCGACCTGAAAGCGAAGTTCCCCAACGGGGTGTGGACCACCCGCGCCAACGCGCGGCTCCAGGACGCCCTCATCGAAGGCGCCGGGCTCGGCCGCCTCCAGCCCGCCGTCGGGTGGGCCGCGCGCATGCAGGCCACCGAGGCGCCCGTGCCGTTCACCTCGCCCCAGATGCTCCTGTTCGCGGGCGAGTACCCGGACGGCTGGGCCGCCGGCGACTACGCGCCCGTCGAAGAGCAGGCCGAAGCCCTGGAGCAGGGCGAAGGCCCCCTCGCCGAGCAGGCCTCCCGCGCCGGGCTCCCCTTCACCGTCGTCCGCACCCCCGCGAGCGAGGGCGTCGAGGGCCCGCTCCTGGACGAGACCGAGCTGAACGAGGTCCTGCGGCTCGGCCGCGAGGCCGCCGACCGCGCGATCGACGCCGGCGCGGACATCCTCCTCATCGCCGGGCTCGGCGCGGGCGCCGCGACCGCCTCGGTCGCCGTCTGCTCCTTCATCGCCAAGGACGACATCACCACCTACCAGCCGCAGCTGCGCGCCCCCGGCGGCGCGGTCCACGACGCCGCCTGGATGGGCCGCATCGCCGCCCTGCGCGACCACCTCGCGTTCAACCGCGGCTTCAAGCGCAGCCCCGAAGCGCTCATCACCCGCCTCGGCGGCGCCCAGCTCGGCGCGATGGCCGCGGCGATCTTCACCGCCGCGACCCGCTCCACCGCGATCCTCATCGACGGACCGGCCGCCATGGCCGCCATGATGATCGCCCGCGACTTCGGCCTCGCCGCCCCCAAGTGGTGCTACGCGCCGAACCGCTCCACCCACCCGGTCGTCGTCAAACTCGCCAAGCAGGGCGGCCTCGCCGACGACCTCGGCTTCGAACTCGACCTCCCCGAGGCCGCCGCACTCCCCCTCGGCTGGGACCTCCTCCAGACGGGACTGCGGATCTCGCAGGCGCTCCCGATGCCCGCCAAGGAGGAACCCGAGCCCGAGCCGGAGCCGGAGACCGCGGCCGCTGAGCCGATCCCCGAACCCGAGGCGGCCATCGTCGAGCCGCCGGTGATCGAGGAGACCGGAGCCGCGACCGACCCGACGGAGCTGGCCGAGGCCGAAGCGGCCGAGGAGAAGCCCACCGGGGCATGACGCACGCGGCCCCTCGGGCGCTCAGCGAGGCGACCCGCCGGGCGATCGCGGCACCGCCGCGATCCGCCCTGGCCGGCTCCTATACCGCGGGCGACCTGGCGGCACTCGCCGCCACAGTCCGCCAACGGCCCGAGCCTTCGGCGACTGACATTCGACCGCGTGACCAGTGGGAATGGGTGAGCGGCCAGTAGACTCGGCCCGCATGAGCACCGCCCGGCTCCTCCTCGCCCTCGCCGACCTCGCCCCGCAGCCCACGCAAGAGCGGCTGCAGCGCGACCACCTCGGCGACCAGTGCGCCTGGGGCGACCTCGGGACCGTACGCGACGGCGCCGAACTGGCCAAGTACGACGAGCTCCACCGCGACGAGCGACTGCTGCGCCAAGGCTGGGGCATCGTCATGGGCCGCACCCAGATCGACGGCAAGACGCGCCGCGTCCAGCTCCCCCTCGTCAGCCGCCCCGTCAGGCTCCAGACCGACCCGAAGCGACCGTTCCAGCAGCTCGTGGTCCCCGCCGGCGACATCGAAGTCCACAACGGACTCGAAGGCACCGAGCTCGGCCTCAGACTCGAAGCCGTCTTCGGCCCCACCGGCGCCGAGGAACCGGAGCCCGACACCGCCTGGCTGGCCGAGGCCGCCGCCGCGGCCGGGTTCGACGCCGAAGCCGTCCAACGCGTCCCGACGCAATCCGAACGCGACCGCCTGGTCGTCGTACCGCGAGCCGTCGTCTACATCGCCCCCGAGGTCAACCCCTCATCGCTGGCGACCGGCCTGCGCGACTGGGCGAAGCGGCCGGGCATCGAGCAGACCGCATTCGCCGCGATGCACGACCCGGTCGACGCCGAACCCGAGGCCGACCCGCGCCCGCCCCAGTGCCCGCTGCCGCTCAGCGGCGAGCAGACCGCGGCCGTCGTCCAGGCCCGCACCGCCCCGGTCACCGTCATCGCGGGCGCGCCCGGCTGCGGCAAGAGCCACACCCTCGCCGCGATCGCCCTGGACGCCATCGCGAACGGGCAGTCCGTGCTCATCGCCGCCCAGTCCGTGCACGCCGCCGACGTCCTCGCCGAACTCCTCGACCGCCACCCCGGCCCGCTGCCCGTCCACTTCGGCGACTCCGAGCGCCGCGACCGGTTCCTGACCAGGCTCGGCACCGGAACCGCGAAGGGCCACAAACGCCGCGAGGTCGAACGGCAGCAGGAGGCCGCCGCCGAAGCGGCCGAGTACGCCGCCCGCGTCGAAGCGGAGATCGCGACCTGGCTCGACCTCGAATCCCGGCGCGGACGCGTGCAGGACCTGCCGCTGTTCCTCCTCGACGACTTCCCCGGGCTCCGCGACGCCGACCTCGACGAGGCCGAACGCCTCCTCGCCCGCTCCCGCCGCGACGACGGCTGGTGGCAGCGCCTGCGGGCCCGCCTCGCCGCCAAGCGCCTGCGGCGCATCGCGGGCGCCGACGGCACCACCACCGCCATCGCCCGCGCCCTCAAGGCCGCACGCGACCAGCGCGACGCCGCCCGCCTCGCCGCAGCCGGAGGGCTGCGCCTCGCACCGCTCTGGAGCAGTCTCGAAACCGCGGATGCCGAAGCGGCCCAGGCAATCGGACGTTCGCTGCACCTCGAGACCGGCTCCGCCGACCGCCGCAACGCGGCCGCGCGCAAGGCGCTGGCCGAGCTCGGCACCGCGCTGCGCAGCGGCGGCCGCCCGCAGCGCCGGGAGCGGCTCGCGAGCGTCGACGTCGCGGCCCTGCTGCGGGCCATGCCGCTGTGGATCGGCACGGTGGCCGATGTCGAGGACGTGCTCCCGGCCCGCGCCGGCATGTTCGACCTGGTGATCCTCGACGAGGCCTCCCACATCAACCAGCTCCGCGCCGCACCGGTCCTCGCGCGCGCCCGCCGCGCGGTCGTCGCGGGCGATCCCCGGCAGCTGCGGTTCGTCTCCTTCGCCAGCGCTGCGAAGACCGCTGACGTCCTTGCGAAGCACGGCATCGCCGATCGCCTGGGGCAGTTGGACATCGGCAAGGTGAGCGCCTACGACCTGGCGTGCGGGGCCGGGCCCGTGGTCGAGCTGACCGAGCACCACCGCAGCGTGCCGCACCTCATCGGGTTCTCGGCCGCGAAGTTCTACCACGGCCGGGTCGAACCGATCACCACGCATCCGCGCAACCACGAGTCGGACGCCATCTCGGTGCACCGCGTCGCGGCGCAGTCCTCTCAGGAGGGTGTGGTCGAGGCGGAGGTGTCGCGCGCGCTCGAGCTGCTCGCCGAACTCGTCGATGCGGGCGCGACCGGCCTGGCCGTGATCTCGCCGTTCCGGGCGCAGGCCGAGGCGATCGAGGCGGGGATCCTCAAGCGCTTCGACCTGGAGACGATTCGCCGCCACCGCATGCGGGCCGGCACCGTGCACGCGTTCCAGGGCAGTGAGGCGGAGACGGTGGTCGTCGCTCTCGGCGTGGCCGAAGGAGACGCGGCGGGCCGCCGCCGGTTCGCGGCCGGCCCGAACCTGTTCAACGTGATGGTCACGAGGGCGCGCGCGCACCTGCACGTGGTCACCGCGGTCGGTGATCCGGACGGCCTGATCGGCGAGTTCCTGCGGTACGCGGACCAGGCGCCGCGTTCACCGGGGAACGGTGACGCGGTCGGGAAGTGGACGGCGCGGCTCGCCGACGCGCTGGAGGGCGCGGAAGTGCCGGTGCGCCAGGCGTATCCGGTCGGACATTGGACGCTGGACCTGGTGGTGGGCGATGCCGAAGAGGCGATCGGCGTGGTCGCCGAGGTCCACCCGGAAGGGCCGAGCGCGCACGTCGCCCGGCACCGGGCGCTGCGGCGGGCGGGCTGGCGGATCGAAGAGGCCTTCCCGTCGGCGTACGGCGACGACCCGTCAATGGCCGCAATCGACCTGCTGGCCGAGCTGCGGGGTCACTGAGGAGCGGTGCCGTTGTCCTGCTTGCGGATCTGGCCCCAGGAGATCACGAGCTGCATGCCGAGCAGGTTGATGATCACCGCGACGCCGTAGATCAGCGCCGCTCCGGCGACGCCGGTGAGCGCCAGCCCGAAACCGCCGAGAACGGCGGCGAGGATGGCGGCGACCACCATGACGATGGCGAGGAGCGTCAGCCAGCCGGAGACGTTCTCGGCCCGCTTGAGCGCTTTTTCGACTTGTCCGTCAAATTCGTTCATCGGTCGAGCGTAGTGAGTTCGCGGCGTGTTCGAGGGCCTCGGCCGCGGAATCGGCGGTGTGGGTCGGGGTGTACCCGGTCTGCGACCATTCACGGCCGAGGTGCAGCCAGACGCTGCGCAGGCCCAGGAGGTGCGCGCCGAGGATGTCGGCGTCGTCGCGGTCGCCGATCATCCAGGCGCCGTTGAGGGTCGCGCCGACGGCATCGGCCGCCGCGTGAAAGATGCCCGCCTCGGGTTTTCTCGATCCCACGCCTTCGCTGACCACGGTGGCGTCGACGAGCCGGTCGAGCCCGGAGGCCTTGACCTTGCCGGTCTGCTGCGGCACGGCCCCATTGGTGACGATCACGACCTGGTGCCCGGCGGCGCGGACCGCTTGCAGCGCCGCGATAGTGGGTTCGGTGACCCGGGCGTGCTCGCGGGCCCCGCGCCGCAGGAAGTCGATGACCGCGTCCTCCTCGAGCCCGATCGGGTACCGCTCGATGATCGCCTGCGCGACAGTGGATCGCGAGGCGTACCCGGAGGCGTCGACCCCCATCACCCAGTCGACGTCCGCGGCCGGAAGCCCATGGGCGGCCAAGAACTCGGCCACCCCGAGCCGAAAGGCCCCGTCACGGTCGATGAGCGTGTTGTCCAGGTCGATCATCAGGAGCGTCATGCGCAGGATGCTACGGACCGCACCACCCCCGAGCAAACGCGTTCCCGCCACGCAGGCCGCGCCGCCTATGCGTCGCATGGCGGTCGCCGCCTCGATAGGGTCGAAGGCATGCCGCCCAGGGAACAGACGCCGCCGGACGAGTGGCTCGCGGGCCGTCCGAGGTTTCTCGCCGCCGCCGGTGCCCTGTTCACCGATGCCGAGGGCCGTGTGCTGGTGGTGAAGCCGCACTACCGCGACCACTGGCTCTTCGTCGGCGGCCAGCTCGATGAGGGCGAGACCCCTGAGCAGGCGTGCCGGCGCGAGGTCAAGGAGGAGATCGGCCTCGATGCGGCGCTCGGCGGGCTGCTGGTGGTCGACTGGACGCAGCCGACCCGCGACCGGCCGCTCCCGCTGGTCGTCTTCATCTTCGACGGCGGCACCGTCGACCCCGCCCGGATTCGCCTGGACCGCGACGAACTCGACGAGTTCCGCTTCGTCTCCGTCGCGGCGTCCCTCGGACTCCTGTCCGCGAACGGACGGCGCCGCATGCCGGTCGCGCTCGACGCCAAGCGGACCGGCACCACCCGCTACCTGTCGGCCGGCGCAGAGTGATCCCGGCGCGCGGGCGGCCGGTTCAAGCTGCCCGCGCGCCGGGGCTTTCAGTCGTTGATCGCCCGCAGGACCGGCTTGCCGGTCAGCGCCCGCTGCAGTTCGGGTGAGGCGGCGATCTTCTCGCTGCGCACGGTGAACACCACGTGCTCGCCCGGAACGAGGGTGATGAGCGCCTTGTCCACCACCGCGTCCGGGTCGAGGCGGTCGGCGAACAGGCACAGGTCCCGGAGCACGCTCTCGGCGTGCACCGTGACCGAGACGCCGCCCTCGACGGGCGCGACCTCGGTGGCGAACCGGGCCTTCGGCCAGTCCATGTCCTTGTCCTCCTTGGTGAACCAGGTCGCGCGCGGGAATTCCTCGCGGCCGGTCAGGAGGAACTCGCCGTCTCGTGGGACCGCGCCGGGTTCGAGTTCGAGCACGGCCGTGTCGCGCGGGTCGATCTCCATCTGCACGAGCGCCCGGCCGATGATGCGGCCCTCGGCGTTGCACTTCCAGAACCCGATCACGCCCTCCCAGACCTCGGCGGAATCGTTGACCACCACCATGTTCAGGCCGTCGCCGTCGGGCTGGAAGGTCACGAGGCGGTCGGCGAAGACGTCGCGCAGCGCGTACCAGAGCGGCTTGAGCCGCTCCTCGCCGTCGATCGCGGCCCACGAGGTGACGGGCCAGCAGTCGTTGAGCTGCCACACGATCGCGCCTGAGCAGTAGGGCTGGAGCGAGCGGAAGTACTCGATGCCCAGGCGCATCGCGCGGGCCTGGTTGACCTGCGTGAAGTACAGCCAGTCGTCGAAGTCGCGCACGGGCGGCAGGTGGGCGTCGAGCCCGGCTTGGAGCTTGTCCTGGCCGCCTTCGGCCTTCTGGTGCCACAGCATGGCGGGGCTGTCGGCGGTGAGCGGGTCGTCGTGGACCATGCGCCGCACGGTGGCCCACGTGGGCGGGGCCTGGTAGCCGAACTCGGCCACGAAGCGGGGCTTCCAGTCGCGGTAGTGGACGTAGTCGCGCTTGTTCCACACGTCCCAGATGTGGACGGAGGCGTGGGCCTGCTCGTTCGGGTGCAGTTCGCGCGTGCCGGAGTAGGGGCTGCCGGGCCAGTACGGCCGGGTGCCATCCACTTCGGATACGAGTTTGGGGAGCAGGTCGTGGTAGTAGCCCGCGCCCCAGGTGCGGTCGCCGAGGTCGCCCTGCCAGTCCCAGTCGTGCCAGCCCCAGAGGTTCTCGTTGTTGCCGGTCCAGGTCACCAGGCTCGGGTGCGGGGCGAGGCGGGCGAGGTTGTCGCGGGCCTCGGCCTCCACTTCGGACCAGAACGGTTCCTCTTCGGGGTAGGCGGCGCAGGCGAACAGGAAGTCCTGGCCCACGAGGAGGCCGAGCCGGTCGCAGATCCGGTAGAAGTCCTCGGACTCGTAGACCCCGCCGCCCCACACGCGGATGTAGTTGACGCCGGCTTCGACCGCCTGGCGCAGGCGGCGTTCGATGCGGGCGGGGTCGATGCGGCCGAACAGGGCCTCGTCGGGGATCCAGTTGACGCCCTTGATCCAGACGGTCTCGCCGTTGACCTCGAGGCGGTACGGGCGGCCGTCCGCGTCGGGCTCGGTGTCGAGTTCGACGGCGCGGAACCCGATCGGGCGCTCCCACTCGTCGAGCACGGTGCCCGCGGAGCGCACGGTGACCTTGGCGTCGTACAGCTCCAGGTCGCCGTGGCCGAGCGGGCGCCACAGTTCAGGGTTCTCGACCTCGAGCCGCACGGTCGCACTGCCGGCTCCGGCCGCCACCCGCACTGCGGTTTCGGCGACCACTGCACCGTCCTGGCGGGCGACGGTGCAGGCGAGGTCGATGTCCGCGCCGGCGGCCCGCTGGAGGCGGACATCGAGTTCGACGATGCCGGAACCGTCCTCAAGGGAGACCCGTGGCACGACCGCGTCGATGCGCGCGGTCTTCCAGCATTCCAGCCGCACCGGCCGCCAGATCCCGGCCCCGGCGAGGTTCGGGCCCCAGTCCCAGCCGAAGTTGCAGGCGGCCTTGCGGATGAAGTTGCCGGGCTCGGGGTAGGCGTTCGGGCGGTCGCCGAGCCGGTCGCGCTGGGCCTCGGCGTACGCGTACGGCGCGGTGAAGTGCACCTCGAGTTCGTTGGCGCCCTCGCGGATCACCTCGCGCACGTCGAAGCGGTAGCGGCGGTGCATGTTCGCGGTCTCGCCGACGACGGTGCCGTTGAGGCTGACCCGGGCGACCGTGTCGAGCCCGTCGAAGGCCAGCTCGATCCCGTCCCAGTCGCCTGCGTCATGGGTGAAGGCGGTCCGGTAGGTCCAGTCGCGGCGGCCGACCCAGGCCAGCTCGCGCTCGGCCTCGTCCACGTACGGGTCGCCGACGAGGCCGGCGGCCAGCAGGTCGGAGACCACTTCGCCGGGCACCGAGGCCGGGATCGCCTCGACGGCCACCGGGGCCCCGGGGTCGCCGGTGACGGTCCAGCCTTCGTGCAGGGTTCGCTTGGCGCTCAAAGAGACTCCTATGCCTTGGGTAGCGAGCGGTGGAGAACACCACTGTCGGCAGCGTAGCCAGCGGCGGCTCGTGCGGCGACGCGCCCGTCGGCCCGGCGGCGGCACGAGGCCCGCGCCACAGTATCGCTTAACCGGATAAGTAGCGTCAACCCCCAGCCCGAACGCCGCCTTGACCGAACCGCCGCCGAATTGAGACCATGCTTCCTGAGCCGTCCGATCCCCTCGGCTGAACCGGTTCGCTCACATCGTGCGCTACAGTCTGGAAACCGGCGCTCGACGCAAGTCCGTGCCCAGTGCCACTCGAGAGGACCACCGATGACCAGGCGAGTCACCATCGCCGACATCGCCGCCGCGGCGGGCGTGTCGAAGGGCGCGGTCTCCTACGCCCTCAACGGGAGGCCCGGCGTCTCGGAGACCACTCGCACCAAGATCCTCGCCATCGCCGCCGAGATGGGCTTCGTCCCCAACCGCGCCGCCCGCTCCCTCTCCGTCTCCTCCGCGCAGGCCGTGGGCATCGCCCTGCGCCGCTCCGCGCGCACCATCGGCATCGAGCCCTACTTCATGGAGCTCATCAGCGGCATCGAAGCCACCCTCTCGGCCGGGTCCTTCGGCCTCACCCTCCAGATCGTGGGCACGGTCGAGGAGGAGCTGGAGGTCTACCGGCGCTGGTGGGCCGAGCGCCGCGTCGACGGCGTGTTCCTGTGCGACGTCGGCACCAGCGACCAGCGGCTCGACTTCATCGCCGACCTGGGGCTGCCCGCGGTCGCCGTCGGCGGCCCGATCGAGGGCGCGCGGTTCCCCGCGGTCTGGCACGACGACGCCGAGCCCAGCCGCGACATCCTCGAGTACCTGTACGCCCTCGGACACCGGCGCGTCGCCCGCATCGCGGGCATCCCCGGCCTGCTGCACACCGCGATCCGCGACAAGGCCTACGACGACACCGCCGCCGACCTCGCCTTCGAGTCCGTCACCACCATCCACAGCGACTACACGGGCGAGCAGGGCGCGCAGATCACGCGGCGGCTGCTCTCGTCCGCCAAGCGCCCCACCGCGATCGTCTACGACAACGACGTGATGGCGGTGGCCGGCCTCGGCGTCGCCCACGAGCTCGGGCTCGAGATCCCCGAGCAGCTGTCCCTCGTGGCCTGGGACGACTCGCAGCTGTGCCGCCTCACCCACCCGGCGCTCACCTCGCTGACCCGGGACATCCCGGCCTACGGCGCCAAGTGCGCCGAGGTCCTCATGTCCCTCATCGGCGCCGCCACCGAGACCGCCCTGCAGACCACCGAGACGCGAACTTTCTCGGTTCAGTGCAAGCCCGCGCAGCTCTCCCCGCGCGGCTCCACGGGCCCGGCCCAGAACTGATCCGCCAGCGCGGCGATCACCGCAGTTCCGGCCTGTAATCAGGCCAATTCGACGGCACGTCTTGAACCCCATCGATATTTATGGTTCTCTATGTTGAGGTGAGATTAACCGATTCATCTCACGCCCGAACCTACAGATGGGATCGACATGGATACCGGCACCCCCGACGCCGTCCCCTCGCGGCGCCGCCAGTCGCGCCGCCGCATGCGCAAGTGGCTCATGGCCACTGCCACCGCCCTCGCCGTCGTCTTCGCGGGCGTCTGGCAGCTCCTCCCCGCGAGCGCGCAGCAGTCCGGCGGCTTCTCCGTCGACGGCACGCAGCTCATCGACGCCAACGGCAACCCGTTCATCATGCGCGGCACTTCGCACGCCGACGTCTGGTACCAGGGCGAGTTCGCCAGCTACGGCGAGATCAGCGATCTGGGCGCCAACACCGTCCGCGTCGTCCTCGGCTCCGGCCAGCGCGGCTGGGGCACCTCCTCGGCCTCCCGCGTCGCGGACATCATCGCCGAATGCAAGGCCCAGCAGCTCATCTGCGTGCTCGAGGTCCACGACACCACCGGTTACGGCGAGCAGTCCGGGGCGGCGACACTCGACCAGGCCGTGGACTACTGGCAGAGCATCCAGAGCGTCCTGGAGGGCGAGGAGGAGTACGTCCTCATCAACATCGGGAACGAGCCGTGGGGCAACCAGAACACCTCGGGCTGGCTGAACGCCACGAAGTCCGCGATCCAGCAGATGCGAGCCGCCGGGTTCGACCACACGCTGGTCGTGGACGCGCCGAACTGGGGTCAGGACTGGGAGAAGCGGATGCTGAACGGGGCCCCTGAGGTCGCGGCGGCGGACAGCCAGGGGAACACGGTGTTCTCGGTGCACATGTACGAGGTGTACACCTCGGCGCAGTCCGTGATCGACTACTTCGAGGCGTTCGAGCAGATGAACCTGCCGCTCATCGTCGGCGAGTTCGGCAACATCCACGGCGGGCAGAACGTCGCGTGGCAGACCATCCAGAGCGAGGCCCAGGCGCGCGGGATCGGCTGGCTCGCGTGGTCCTACTCGGGCAACGGCAGCGGCGTCGAGCACCTCGACCAGGTCACGAGCTTCAACCCGAGCCAGCTGACCGCCTGGGGCCAGGGCGTCTTCAACGGCGCGAACGGCATCGGGAACACCGCCGAGCGCGCGAGCGTCTTCGGCGACGACCCGGACCCGACCACGACCACCCCGACCTCGAGCCCGACCGAGGAGCCGACCACCGGCGGGCCGACCGAGGGCGACTGCACCGCGAAGATCACGGTGGGCAGCTCGTGGGGTTCGGGCTGGCAGGGGAATGTGAGCGTCACGGCGTCGCAGGGCGCGGTGGACGGCTGGCGGCTCACCTGGACGTGGGCCGGGGCCACCCGGATCACGAGCAGCTGGAACGCGGACCTGACGGCCTCGGGTGCGAACGTGACCGCGGAGGACGTGGGCTGGAACGCCGCGGTGGCGAGCGGCCAGACCCGCGAGGTGTTCGGCTTCATCGCGTCCAGTCCCACCGGTACGCCGACGGTGACCTGCGAAGCGATCTGATGAGGATATGAGGAACGGGCGGCGGACCCGATGGTCCGCCGCCCGTTTCGCGTGTGCGCCCGTTCCCGTCCGGTGCTAGCCGTTCTTGGTCGGGAGCTGGAACTTGCCGGGTCCGCCCTTCGGCATCTGCGAGCGGACGCCGCCCTTCTTGTTGCCGATGGGCTGGTGGCCGGTCTTCTCGGCCTTCTTGCCGCGGGCGAGCGCACGGCGCTGCTCGCGGTTCAAGGGCTCCTCGGCGGTGTCTTCGGTTGCTTCTTCTGCGGCTTCTTGGGCCTTGGGAGCTTCGGCGGTCATACGCTTCCCCTTTTCGGGTAGAGAGTGAAGAGACGTGAGCGCGAAACGGAGTCAGACTCTACGTCTCGAGAACTGGCACTCAGTCGTATTGGCGGCCTCATCGCAGGAGGCGGCCGAATCTCTTCTAAAAGATCATGCGGCCCACTCTAGCGGAGGCGCGGACGCGGCACAACAACGTTTGCGAGCGGCGTCCGGGTGACTCTACCCTCATACGCATGACCCAGCCCCGTCAGCGCAGCGCGCCGGCCGACCGCCCGTACGGCCGGCGCGGACCGCAGCCCGCGCCCAGTCCGGCGAAGCTCGCGCGCGTGCGCACCGTCGCGCAGGACGCCATGCGCGGCGCCCGCTGGTGGACGCTCCTGGACCTCGAGCGGATCCTGCGCGGCGACACCGAGTTCTGGCGCGACCTCTGGGCGCCGTCGCTCGCCATCGCCGCCCACAAGGTCGGCCTCAAGAACGCCCGGTCGCGGCTCGACGAGGCCATCGACGCGGGGTTCCACCAGACGGACCTGTTCGAGCCCGAGCTCTCGGCGGCGTTCGGCGCGGACCCGGACTGGGGGGCGGTGCTGGAGCGCGCCCGCGCGAACGTGCCCCGGCCGGCGCTGCGGCTGACGGCGTGGCCCGAGCCGGGTCCGGCCGCGCCCCTGCGCCTGGACCGCGCTGAGGCCCACCGGGAACCGCAGCTGCTGCCGCGCCTGCCGCGGCCCGGTGAGGGGGCCTGGGAGACGGCGAAGGCGCTGCTGGGGTGGACGGCGGGGCTGTGGCGGCACGCGAACGCGCGCATCAACGCCGGTGATGCGCTGGACGTGCTCGAGCAGGTCGCCAACGGCGCCCGCTACTCGTGCGTGGAGTACTCGATCGTGCTCGCGCAGGGCCTGAACGCGCTCCGCGTCCCGGCCCGCCGGGTGTGGCTGCGGCGCGGCGACTACCACGACGGCGTGGGCCAGGGGCACGCCGTGGCCGAGGCCTGGATCGACGACCTCGACCAGTGGGTGCTGCTCGACGGCCAGCACGGCGCGTACTGGGCCGACGAGAACGGGAAGCCGCTGGGCCTGCCCGAGCTCCAGGCGCGCGAGCGGGCGGCCCGGCCGGTGCACGTGGGACCGCGCGCGCCGATGAAGGACCCGGAGCTGTGGGCGGCGTACTTCGCGCACGCCTCGGTCACCGGGATCGCTTGGGAGCCCGAGGGTTTCGTGCCTGTGTTCCAGGACGGCCAGGTCCTCGCGACCGAGCGGCTCGTACGCGACAGCGCCGACGCGTACCCGCGCCTCTCCGACCTCGCGATCGGCGTGACCGCGCTCGGCGGCGCACCTGCGGTGGAGCTGAAGCCGGTGCACCCGTATGCGATCGGCGGCTCGTGGAACGGCGAGGTCATCGCTGCGCAAGGGCGGCAGCGGTTCGCGCGGGCCCTCGACCGCGAGCCGGGCGAGCACCGCGCGGCCTTGGCCGCCGTGACCCGCTACGGCCCCTTGGCGTCCCGCGAACTGCGCTGGACCGCGGCCTGACTGCCCGATCCTCGCGACCCCGGGGATCGGCCGATCTTAATCCTAGTATTCCCATGGGATTACTGCTATGATCGTTGCATGCAGTCCGCCAATGCTTTCGCACAGCGGCGCGAGGTCGACCAGATGCGCGTCGCCAGCGCCCTCTGTCGCTGACCCTCCCCGTCGCCCCGGATGCCCCGCTTGCAGCGGCACACCGGGCCGACTCCTTCCTGAGCCGCCCCGGCTTTCCCGCGCCGCCGCCAACCTCTGTAGACCGTTCCTTCGGCCCGACCGCGCCCCGCCGTCCGGCCTCCCGTTCCTCCTGCCTTCATTCACCCTGCACTGCAAGGAGCATCATGTCCTCCACCCACCGCACCTCGGTCTCACGCCGCACGATCCTCGCCGCCGCACCGGTGGCCGCCGCCGGCGCGGCCATCGGCACCGCCGCACCGGCCTCGGCCGGACACTCCCCGTCGGCGGTCGTACTGCGCTGGTTCGACACGACCAACGAAACCGTCACCGCAGCGCCCGCTCCGACCCAGGTCACCAACAGCAGGACCTGGGCGATCGCGTGGCTCGCCGCCGCCCGGGCCGTCCGGCGGGTGCCGCACGGCCTCAACGCCTCCCGCTACCGCGAGGCCGCGCTCGCCTCGGCCGTGCACCGCGCACTGGTCGCCCTCGTGCCGGCGCGGGCCACCGAGCTCGACGCGGCGCTCGCCGACGCGCTCGCCGCCGTCCCCGAGGGGAGCGCGAAGCGCCGGGGCTCCGCGGCGGGCGTCGCACAGGCCGATTCGCTCCTGGCCGATCGCGAGGGCGACGGACTCGACCCCGCGTCGGTCAACGTCGCCTGGACGCCGCCCGCCGCCGCGCCCGGGGTCTGGCAGCCGACGCCTCCGGCGCACGGCCCCGGCCTCCAGGCGGGCACGCGCCATGCGGTGCCGTTCGCGCTCGACAGCGGCGACCAGTTCCGGCTGCCCGCGCCGCCCGCACTCGGCTCGGCCGCCTACCGGGCCGACATCGAAGAGGTCTACGCGTACGGGGCCCTGAACAGCACCGTGCGCACCCAGGAGCAGACCGACACCGCGCAGTTCTGGCTCGGCAGCTCGTTCACCCTCTACAACCCCGTGCTCCGCGCCGCGCTCGAGCACCACACCGGGCCGCTGCGCGACCAGGTGGCGCTCGTGGCGCTCTTCCACGTCGCTTCCGTGGACACGCAGATCGCCACTTCGGACTCGAAGTACGCGCACCTGCTGTGGCGTCCGGTCACCGCGATCGCCGGGCCGGTCGAGGACGGCGACCCGGCCACGGTGCAGGACCCGAACTGGGCGCCGCTGCACACGACTCCGTCGCACCCGGACTATCCGAGCGGCCACAACACCTACTCCGGTTCGGCCGAGGAGGTGCTCACGCAGCTGGTGGGCGACGGCCCCGGCGCGCCCTTCACCATCCCCAGCCCGTCAGCGCCCGGCGTCACGCGGACGTACACGACCTGGCATCCCCTGACGACCGAGAACGTCGACGCCCGGGTCTGGTCGGGCATCCATTCGCGCACGGCGGACCTGGCGGGCGTCGAGTTGAGCCGCACGGTCGCAGCGCACGTGCTGAGCAGGACGGACGACCTGCTCACTTAGGACCTCGGGGTCGAGGAGGCGGGCGCTCCGGCGGCATGCGCGATGCCGCCGGGGCGCCCGCATGCCCTAGACATTGACATTTGCCTATCTATTGACAGGCAAACGCTCGCACGGTAGGTTTGCTTCACTTCCCTCATAACCATCGAGAAGCCGCAACCTGGCGGCGCCTCCCGGCACTGCGACCGGCGGACCGTTCCGACCGGACTGGGAGCGCTCCACTCGTGCGGTTCGCGATGCCCGCTCCCAGGTGTCGCGGCAACGGCGAAGACCCCCGGCTCCCGGCTCGTCGGCGGGTCTTCGTCGCAGAGGATCAGAACGCGGCTAGCGCAGCGCCTCGTCGAGGATGTACCGCTCGGCGTCCAGCAGCCGCAGGTCCCGCGCCGGCCGGCGCAGGTGCCCCTTCTCCACGATCCGCTCGAACGCCGGATCGCCCGCCTGGGCCATCCGCCGGATGCCCTCGATGTGGTCCACGATGCGCTTGCGGATCACCTTGATGAACCGCTGGCGGTCCCGGTCCGAGAGCCCGTACGCGTCCGCGAACATCCGCAGCCGCCGCGCCCGGTCCGGCTTCTTCCAGCCCAGCGTGATCGAGTCCCGGTCGGTGAAGATCGGCACCCAGGTCCAGGCCGCGTACGCGACGTCGTAGATCCGCGCGCCCGGACTCGCCAGGTCGAAGTCGATGAGCGAGAGCGTCCCGTCCGGGCGCCAGACCACGTTGTGCGGGGCGGCGTCGTGGTGGCAGATGACCTCGGTGTCCGGCGGCGGCGGCCCGAAGGACCGCCACGTCGCGCCCTGCGGCGGCCGGAAGCCGTACTGCGCGTCGTGGAACATCCGCAGCATCTTCGCGACCGCGCTCATGGCCTCGTCGGTCGTCCAGTGCGGCGCCAGCGGGTACTTGCCCGGCTCGCCCTCGACGAACGAGAGCACCTCCCGGGCGTGCTCGTCGATGCCGAGCACCCGCGGCGCGCCCGTGAAGCCGGCGCCGTCGAGGTGCCGCAGGAGCGCGTGCACAGCGGGAGTCCAGGGTCCCGTGTTCCGGCGGACCGTGTCCCCCAGCCGGACGACCGTGCTCGTGTTGCCGCCGATCAGCGGAATCTCGTCTTGGCTCACCGGTCCCCGCAGTGCCTGCCGAATTCGTTAAGGGGTGTCAGGACTCGGCGCCGTCGACAATCGCATCGACGAACGCTCCGACTTCGAACGGGGCCAGGTCGTCCGGCCCCTCCCCGAGTCCGACCAGCTTAACCGGTACCCCCAACTGGCGCTGAACCGCGATCACGATCCCGCCCTTCGCGGAGCCGTCGAGTTTGGTGAGCACGATGCCCGTGACATCGCAGACCTCGCCGAAGACCTTCGCCTGCTGCAGGCCGTTCTGCCCGGTCGTCGCGTCGAGCACCAGCAGCGTCTCCGCGACCGGGCCCTGCTTCTCGACGACCCGCTTGACCTTCCCCAGCTCGTCCATCAGCCCGGCCTTGTTCTGGAGGCGCCCGGCGGTGTCGATCAGGACCACGTCGGCGCCCTGCTCGGCCCCGGCCTTCACCGCGTCGAACGCGACCGAAGCGGGGTCGGCCCCCTCACCGCGACGCACCACCTTCGCGCCCACGCGCGAACCCCAGGTCTCCAGCTGCTCGGCGGCGGCGGCGCGGAACGTGTCCGCCGCGCCCATGAGCACCGTCTTGTCCTCCGCGATGAGCACGCGGGCCACCCGGCCGCAGGTCGTGGTCTTGCCCGAGCCGTTCACCCCGACCATCATGATCACGGCCGGCCCCTCGCCCGAAGGCGGGACGGTGGCGATCGAGCGGTCGAGCTCCGGTTCGAGGACGGCGGTCAGCTCGGCCTTCAGCAGGCGGCGCAGCTCCTCAGGGCTGCGGGTGCCCAGGACCTTCACCCGCTCGCGCAGGCTCTCGACCACGGCGGTCGTGTCGGCCATGCCCACGTCCGCGCTCAGCAGGGTCTCCTCGACCTCGTCCCACACGTCGTCGTCGAGCTTGTCGCTCGCCAGGAGCGCCAGCAGGCCCTTCCCGAGCGCGTTGTTGGAACGGGCCAGACGCGAACGCAGCCGCACCAGGCGGCCTTCAACGGGCTCGGGCGTCTCGATGCCCGGAGCCGCCGGCTTCGGCGCCTCGGCCTGCGGCGCCGGCTCAGCCTGCTTCGGGGCCTCGACCTGCGGCTCCTCGGCCGGCGCCTCGACCGCCTTCGAGCGGGAAGCGCGCACACCGAACACGATGCCGACGAGTGCGGCGACCACGACGACGGCCGCGACCACCCAGATCCACAGGTTGTCCACAGGAAAGTCCTCCACCAGAGCTTCAGTCGCACGGAGGCGACCGGGCAGCCGCACTCGTGCAACCACTGTACTGGGGGGCGGTCAGTCCTCTTCGCGGGAGAACTTCTGGCTGATGACCTGCGTGACACCCGCGCGCATCGTCACGCCGTACAGCGCGTCGCCGATCTCCATCGTGCGCTTCTGGTGCGTGATGATGAGCAGCTGCGAGTTCTCCTGCAACCGCCGCAGCAGGTCCAGCAGGCGGCCGAGGTTCACGTCGTCGAGCGCCGCCTCCACCTCGTCCATCAGGTAGAACGGGCTGGGGCGGGCGCGGAAGATCGCGACCAGGAGCGCCAGCGCGGTCAGGGACCGCTCGCCGCCGGAGAGCAGCGAGAGCCGCTTGACCTTCTTGCCGGGCGGGCGCGCCTCGACCTCGACGCCGGTGTGCAGCATGTCCTCGGGGTCGGTGAGCAGGATGCGGCCCTCACCGCCGGGGAAGACCGTCTGGAAGACGTTCTCGAACTCGCGGGCGGTGTCCGCGAAGGCCTCGGCGAAGACCTGCTGGATGCGGTCGTCCACCTCCTTCACCACGGTGGTGAGGTCGGCGCGGGTCTTCTTGACGTCCTCGAGCTGCTCGTTGAGGAACTTGTAGCGCTCCTCGAGCGCCGCGAACTCCTCGAGCGCGAGCGGGTTGACCTTGCCGAGGAGCTTGAGCTCCCGCTCCCCGCGCGCGGCGCGCTTCTCCATGGTGGGGCGGTCGAACTCGTAGGGCTCGGGTTCGGGCCCGCCTTTCTCGAGCGCCGCGGCGACCTCTTCGGCACTGGGCGGCACGAGCTGATCGGGGCCGTACTCGGCCAAAAGCGTCTCGATGTCGACGCCGAACTCCGCCCCGGCCTTCTCCTCGAGCTGCTCGATGCGCAGCCGCTGCTCGGCGCGGGCGACCTCGTCGCGGTGCGCGGCGGAGGTGATGCGCTCGAGTTCGGCCGCAGTGGCACCGGCGCGGTTGCGGAGATCGGCCAGGGCGGCTTCGCGGCGGGTCTGCTCGGCGCCGACGCGGTCGCGTTCGATCGCCGCGGCCTCAAGGGAGTCGGTGATCGCGACGCCGGCGTTCTCGGCGGCCTCGGCCACGAGCGCGGCGACCTTCGCGCCGCGGGCGCGGGCCGCGCGGCGGGCTTCGGCCCGGGCGCGCGCGGCGCGCTCGGACTGGGCCTGGCGGGCGAGGGCGTCGGCGCGTCCGGCGAGCGCGGACGCGCGCTCCTCGGCGGTGCGGACGGAGAGCCGGGTCTCCATCTCGTTCTGGCGGGCGGCGTCGAGCGCGCGGGAGAGGACGTCGCGCTCGTCGGTGGAGGGCTCCTCGATCGCCGGCAGCGACTCCAGCTCCTCAAGGCGCGCTTCGAGGTCGGTGAGCCCGGCGGTGTCGGTCTCACGGGCGGCCTGGGCGCGGTCCTTCGTCTGCTGGAGGCGGGCGACCTCGGCCTCGGCGCTGCGGGCGGCCGCGCCGAGTTCGGCGAGGCGGCGGGCGACGACGCTGTGCGCGGCCTCGGCCTGGCGCTGGGCGGTGCGCACCGCCTCGGCGGCCGCCTCGGCCTCGGCGTGGGCCTCGCGGGCGGCCTCGAACTGCTCGCGCAGCTGGGCGGCGAGGGACTCCGAGGCGAGCTTGCGGTCGCGGGCCTCGTCGACGGCGGCCTGGATCTCGATATAGGACTGGGCCTTCGCGGAGCCGCCGAACGCGGTCGCCGCACCGAGCACATCGCCCGCACGGGTGACGGCGGTGAGCTGCGGGTGGGCGTCCACGATGGCGCGGGCGGCGTCGAGGTCGTCGGCGACGCACATCCCGGCGAGCACGGCGCGGACCGTGGAGGCGAGTTCGGCCGGGGCCTTGACGGTGTCGGCGACGGCCTTGAGGCCTTCGGGAACGGCCACATGCGACTGCGCACCGGCCACCAGGAAACCTGCCTGCCCGCCGTCCTCGTCGCGGAGGAACTTGAGCGCTTCGGCGGCGCTGGCGGGGTCGGCCACGGCGATGGCGTCGGCGAGGCGGCCGAGGGCGGCGGCGAGCACGGGCTCGTAGCCGGGTTCGACGGTGAGGAGTGCGGCGACGGACCCGAGGACGCCCGGAACGGCGTCGGCGCGGGCGAGGAGCGCGGCGGCGCCGTCCTTGCGGCGCAGGCCCACGGCGAGGGCTTCCTCGCGGGCGGCCCACTGGGAGGCTTCGCGGTCGGCTTCGCGCTCGGCGGCCTGGAGGCGGTCGGCTTCGGCCTTGGCGGCGGCCACGCGGGCCTTCGCTTCGGCGACGGCCTCGTCGAACTCGGTGTTCGACTCGACCGCTTCGTTCTCGGCCTCGGCTTCGGCGTGCGCCTCAGCGGCGGCTTCGGCGCGTTCGCGGGCTTCGGCGAGCGCGATGTTCGCCCGTTCGAGTTCTTCGGCCGCGGCGGCGGTGCGGGTCTGGAGGGAGTCGACGCGGCCCCGGAGGGTGGCGAGGGCTTCGCGGCGCTCGGCGGCGGCCTTCACGGCGGTGACGATGCGCTGCTCGGCCTCCGAGAGCGCGGCCTCGGTCTCCTCGCGGGCCTCCACTGCGGAGGAGAGCCGCTCGGAGTCCTCCGCGATGGACTCGCGCAGCTCGATCTCCTGCTCGCGGATGCGCTCGGCCTCGGTCTCGAGGACCTCGGGGTCGCGTCCGGCGCGGTCGTCGCCGGCGTCCTCGGAGAGGTAGCGGCGGCGCTCGGCGGCGAGCTGGGCGGTCGAGCGCAGGCGCTCGGCGACGGCCTGGAGGCGGTACCAGGTCTCCTGGAGGCGGGCCAGGCGCGGCTTGTCGGCGGCGTGCGCGGCCTCGACCTCGCCCACCTGGGCGTTGAGGCGCTCGTGCTCCTCGGCGAGGACGTCCTTGCGCTCCTTGAGGGCCTCTTCGTCGGCGAGGTCTTTGGCGATGTTGCCGCGCAGCGACGTGAGGTCGTCGGCGAGGAGGCGCAGGCGGGCCTCGCGCAGGTCCATCTGGATGGTCTGGGCGCGGCGGGCGAGTTCGGCCTGGCGCCCGAGCGGCTTGAGCTGGCGGCGCAGCTCCCCGGTGAGGTCGGCGAGGCGGTCGAGGTTGCCCTGCATGCCCTCGAGCTTGCGGAGCGCCTTCTCCTTGCGCTTGCGGTGCTTGAGGACGCCGGCGGCCTCCTCGATGAAGGCGCGGCGGTCCTCGGGGCGGGCGTGCAGATAGGAGTCGAGCTTGCCCTGGCCGACGAGGACGTGCATCTCGCGGCCGATGCCGGCGTCGGAGAGGAGGTCCTGCACGTCGAGGAGGCGGCAGCGGTCGCCGTTGATCTCGTACTCGCCTTCGCCGGAGCGGTACATGCGGCGGGTGATCGAGACTTCGGAGTAGTCGATGGGGATGGCGCCGTCGGAGTTGTCGATGGTGAGCGTGACCTCGGCGCGGCCGAGGGCGGGGCGGCCGGTGGTGCCCGCGAAGATGACGTCCTCCATCTTGCCGCCGCGCAGGGACTTCGCGCCCTGCTCGCCGAGGACCCAGGCGATGGCGTCGACGACATTGGACTTCCCGGAGCCGTTCGGGCCCACGACGCAGGTGATCCCCGGTTCGAAACGCAGGGTCGTGGCCGAGGCGAAGGACTTGAAGCCCTTCAGCGTGAGGCTCTTCAGGTACAACGGTCGCTCCGGGCTGGTGTGCGTCGCTTCGGGTGCGGGACCGTCCCAGCCTACAAGGCCGCCATCGAGGAGAGGGGTATATCAAAGGCCCCAAAGGGGACGAACTGGGGGGAGGTGGCGGGGCTTTCCAGGGCGGCCGGGCCCGCAGGGGCGGACATAGCAATGCGCGCCGGCTGTATCAGCAGGCGCGCCGGTGTTTCGTTGTCGCGAGACGACTTAAGTCAACGCGGGCTCGTGCAGCCGCATCAACTCCTCGACATGATCGTGCTCGATCTCGTCCTCCCGGGCCCGGAGCTCGGCGAGCTCGGACTCGAGGTTGCGTACTCGCGCGCGTAGCTGGACCACTTCTTCGAGCAGGCGCTTGTTGGGAGCCTGGCCGATGTGGCCGTAGAGGGCTTTCGCCATGGTTTCTCCTTGCGATCACGTCGACTGGTGGCGTTGGCGTACGCACCATGAAAACGTCGCATTTGCTGAGTGAATTTTTTTAGCCGCTGGGGCCGATTGCCCCTAGCCGGACCAGTGGAGCACGGCTCGTGAACACTGGCCGTCTCCTGACATCATCCGCCTGATCGACGGTTCTCGTCAAGCTTTGCACATGCTTTGCCCACTGGATTCGACGGGGGTCACACTCGAGGGGGTGGCTCACGTCTGGAACGGGGCGATCTGCTTAGTGCATGGGGCGCGGAAACCTGGTAGGGTCCCGGAAAATCCGAACGATTCACACGTAACCCCACGTGACGAGGCCCTACCCCCATGCGAAGACTCCAGGGCGGACGCCACCGCGACCGCGCCGAGCACCGCCGCCGGATGCTCCTGCTGATTCCGGCGCTCTTCGGGCTCACGGCCGCCGCGACCTCACTGTGGGCGCTCGGATCGCCACTCGACGGCCTCGCCGCCTCCGGCGACGCCCCCACCACCGCCCAGGTCGAGACCACCCTCCCGGAGGAATCCCCCTCCCCCGAGGCCGAGGTGCTCGACGCCCCCGGCGAAGCGGGCATGCGCACGCAGGAGGCCGAGGAAGTCCCCACGACCGAGACGCCCGAGGAGACCACCGAGGCGCCGACCCAGGCGGACGACGAGGACGCCGGCGGCGACGAGGACCAGGGCGGATCCGGCGAGTACGCCGACACCGAAGCTGCCGTGGCCGACCTCGTCGACGCCGAGCGCGCCGAAGCCGGCTGCGGCGCCCTCGAACGCGACACCCGCCTCGACGCCGCCGCGCGCCTCCACGCCGAGGACATGGCCGTCAACGACTACTTCGACCACACCTCGCAGGACGGCCGCGGCCCCACTGAACGCGCCGCCGAGCAGGGCTACGAAGGCGGCGTCGGCGAGAACATCGCCGCGGGCTACCCCGACGCCGCGGCCGTCATGGAGGGGTGGATGAACTCCGAAGGGCACCGCGCCAACATCCTCAACTGCGGCTACAGCGTGATCGGCATCGGCATCGCCGACCGCGACGGCACCCTCTACTGGGTCCAGAACTTCGGCTGACAGGACCCCGTTCGGAGCACCGATCAGGCCCAGCATTATCGCAGGTGAACCACGCTGGAACCTCTTACTGTCGTCCATCCGACTCAAGCCTGGACTGAATGATTACCAACAGTCATGCTGGGATGGCCGCCCGCTGAGGCGCGCATCTGGGGAGGCGACCAAAAAACCTGAAGGACGAGGTGCCAACCGTGCGTGTCATGCTGTACGACCCGAATCAGGTCTTCTCCGCCAGCATTCGACCCCTGCTCCACCGACGCGGTGACATCCCAGTCGAAGCCAGGACCGCGAAAGCGCTCGTGGCGGCGGATGCGCAGATCGACTGCTGCCTTGTCGCACTCGAAGCGGTCTCCCGCAACCGGGTGCTGACCGACTGCAAGCGACCGCTGTTCCTCATCACCGACCGCGACGACGGCTCGGTGCTCCGCAAAGCCGTCTCGGTCTCGGCCGCCGGCATAGCCAATACGCACATCTTGCCCGGTGATCTGCTCCAAGCCATCGACCGCGGACTCCTCAGCCCGCCCTACTACGATCCGCAGCTGCTGCGCGCGGCCCTCCAGCCGGCCCCGCTCCTCGGCGAGCACGACGCACTCGAACTCGCACACCACCTGACCCCGAGAGAGGACGACGTGCTGCGCCGCATCGTGCGCGGCGAACCGACCGCCCAGATGGCCACCCAGATGGGCGTCTCCGTCTCCACCGTCCGCTCCCACGTCCAGAACGTCCTCGGCAAGCTCGGCGTGAACTCGCGCCTCGCGGCCATCGCCTTCGCCATCAACTACGGCCTGGACACCGTCAGGGAGCAGCATCCGCAGCTCAGCTGAGCCGCGGCGGCGATGCCCGGCGCAGGGCTCATACTTGAGGGGTGCCAGAGCTTCCCGAAGTAGAGACCGTCCGCCGCGGGGTCGACGAGGCCTTCCGCGGCGGACACATCCGCGCCGTCGAGGTGTACAACCCCCGGACCGTGCGCCGCCACGCCACCGGCATCGCCGACTTCCAGCTGAGCCTCACGGGCCTCCAGGTCACCGGCAGCGGGCGGCGCGGCAAGTTCATGTGGCTGACCCTCGACGACGGCCGGGCGCTCGTGTGCCACCTGGGCATGAGCGGCCAGCTGCACGTCGTCACCGACGGACGCGCGGCGCACAAGCACCTGCGCGGCCGGATCGGGTTCGCCGACCGGCGCGAGCTGTGGTTCATCGACCAGCGCACCTTCGGGTACTGGGACCTCGCGGAACTCGACGGCGCGGTGCCGAAGACCATGGCGCACATCGCCCCGGACGTGTTCGAGGCCGAGTTCGACGCCGGCGCGGCCGCGGAGCGGCTGCTGCGGCGCCGCATCGAAGTGAAGAAGGCCCTGCTCGACCAGACCTGGATCAGCGGGGTCGGGAACATCTACGCCGACGAGGCGCTGTGGCGCGCGCGGCTGCGCGGCCGGCGCAGCGGCGACTCGCTCTCCAAGCGCAAGGCCGTCGAGCTGCTCGGGCATGTGAAGGACGTGCTCACCGAGTCGCTCGCGGTCGGCGGCACCTCGTTCGACGAGCTGTACGTGGACGCCCGCGGCGAGGCCGGGTACTTCGCCCGCGAACTCGCGGTCTACGGCCGCGCGGGCCAGCCGTGCAAGCGCTGCGGCACCCCGATCGAACGCGAGGTCATCGGCGACAGGTCCGCCCACTACTGCCCGAAGTGCCAGCGCTGAAGACGCGAAGGGCGGCACCGGAGCAATCCGGTGCCGCCCTCGCAAGCGTCTGCTTACCGCTGCTTCACGCCGAGGCGTTCGGACAGCATCTGCCAAGCGAGCTTGGCGGCGATCTGCTCGGCGTCCTTCTTGGAACCGCCGGAGCCCTCGCCGAACTCCTCGCCGGCCACGACCGCCCACGCCGTGAACTGCTTCGCGTGGTCGGGACCGGACTCCGTGATCCGGTACTCGGGCACACCGAGCCCCGAATCGGCCGTCAGCTCCTGCAGGCTCGTCTTCCAGTCCAGGGCGGCGCCCTGGCCGGCAGCGGCCTCCATGAGCGGGTCGAAGAACCGGTGCACCACGACCTTGGCGGTCTCCACCCCGTACTGCAGGTAGACGGCGCCCAGCAGCGCCTCCACCGCATCGGCGAGGATCGAGTTCTTGCCGCGTCCGCCCGAGCTCTCCTCGCCCTTGCCGAGCAGGAGGTGCGGGCCGATGCCGCCCGCGCCCATGCGGCGCGCCACCCCGGCCAGCGCCTTCATGTTCACCACCGACGCGCGCAGGCGCGCGAGCTGCCCTTCGGGCAGGTCGGGGTGCTCCTGGTAGAGCGCGGTGGTGACCACCAGGCTGAGCACGGAGTCCCCGAGGAACTCCAGGCGCTCATTGGTGGGCAGTCCGCCGTGCTCGTAGGCGTATGACCGGTGCGTCAGGGCGAGACGCAGCAGTTCGGGGTCGATCGCTCGAACCCCGAACACCGCTTCGAAATGTTGTACTGCCTTGTCGCCCATGCGTGGGAGGACTTAGGCCTCGAGGACCTGACGGCCCCTGTACGTGCCGCAGACCTCACAGACCTGGTGGCCGCGCTTCTTGGCGTGGCACTGCTGGCACTCGATCAACTGGATCGGGGCAGCTTTCCACTGCGACCGACGGTGTCGGGTGTTGCTGCGCGACATACGACGCTTCGGAACAGCCACTTCAGAACTCCATACCTATACGCTTACGCTGTGCTATTTCGATTCGCCGTCATTGTCGGCGAGTCGAAGCTTCTCCAAGCCCGCCCAACGGGGGTCCACGGTCTCGTGAACGTGGTCGTCGGGCAGTTCATCCCAGGGAACGCCGCACTCGGCGCACATTCCCGGGCAGTCAGGTCGGCACAGCGGGGTGACTGGCATCGCCAGCACCAGCGCGTCCCGGACCGCGGGCTCCAGATCGAGCAGGTCCCCCTCGAGCCGCATGATCTCATCGGCTTCGGTGGTCGCTTCGGTGACGGAGCCCTGATAAGCGTACAGCTCCTGCACCTGGACGCTGAGAGCGTCCTGCACCGGTGCGAGGCACCTCGCACACTCGCCTTCCGCGACCGCCTCGACCCGGCCGGTGGCGAGCACGCCTTCGCTGACGCCGGTGAGGTGGATGTCGAGGTCGAGGACCGCGCCCTTGGGGACCGCGTACACCGTTTCGAGGCCGTAGGCCTCGGGTGCGGGGATCTCGCGCGCGACGTGCATCGTCGTGCCCGCGCCGCGCAGTTCCGCGGTGTCGAACACCAGCGGCGCGGCGGGATCCAGAGCGGTCTTCGTCATGGGTGTACTGCGGTCCTTCGATAGGGAGGTGCGCCTCGATCGAGGCCGACCGGTAATGCTACATCAACGGCGGAACCGGCCCCAACCCAGGTAGCGGGCACGATGCGGCGCGCTGAGAGGGTGTGAGCGAGCCGACACGGCGGGGCCCGCCCGGTGCCGCCGGGCGGGGGCCCGAAGGGGTGGTTCGCGAAGTCCGGCGGCCGGCGGGCTGCGCGAACGCCCCTAGAGCTGCGGCAGCGGTTTCTCTTCTTCGACCGGTTCCTGCTGCGAGGGCGCGAAGCTGCCGATCTCCCGGAGGGTGTGCATCTTGTCGCGGCCGCGCTCCACGCCCGAGAGGGCGCGGTGCAGGAACTGCTCGAAGTTGGCGAGCGTCGTGTCGACGTACTCGTCGACCTCGTCGCGCAGGCGCTGCGCCTCGCCGCGGGCCTCCGCGATGATGCGGTTGCCCTCGTGCTCGGCGGAGACGGTGATCTCGTGGCGGGAGACGAGCCTCGCGTGCTCGGTCTCGCCCTCGGTGATGATCCGCTCGGCCTCGCGCTCGCCGGCGTCGATGATCTTGTCGCGCTCCTGGAGCATGGCCTCGGCGCGCCGCAGGTCGCCGGGGAGTTCGTTCTGGAGCTCTTCGAGCATGGCGATCATCTCGGCCCGGTCAACTTTGCAGGCCCTTGACATGGGCACGGCCTTGGCCTGCTCCACGTAGGCGATGATCTCTTCGATCCGGTCGAGCGCACCCACCGATTTGCTCCCGTCGATGTCAGTCATGGGGACATTGTCCCGGATGAGGGTGGAATAAGGAGGCTATTCCTGGCGCAAACGCTCGATCAGTCGCGATTGGACGAATTCCGGCACATAGGGCGAGATGTCGCCGCCCCATTTCACCACGTCCTTGACCATCGAGGAGGACAGGAAGGAGTACAGGGGGTTGGTCGGAATGAACACCGTCTCGATCCCCCTCAATCCGTAGTTCATCTGAGCCATCTGTAGTTCGTAGTCGAAGTCGGAGGCCGCGCGGACGCCTCTCACGAGCACTCCGGCGCCGTGCTCCTTGCAGAAGTCGACGACCAGGCCCTGGAAGGACGCGATGCGCACATTGGGGATGTCCGCGGTGGTCTCGCGGAGGAGTTCCACTCGTTCCTCGACGCTGAACAGCGCGTTCTTGGAAGCGTTGTGGAAGACCGCGACCCACACTTCATCGTACAGCTGGGCGGCGCGTCCGAAGATGTCGAGATGACCGTAGGTCACCGGATCGAATGAACCGGAGCAGGCGGCGATTCGGGCTTCAGGCTTCACAGGGCGTGACCGTAGCAAAGGGCCGTGCTGCCGTAGCGCCGGACGCGGTCTTCTGCGATCTTCTCCGGCCACGGGACGGAGGCCTCCTTGCCGCCGCGTTCGACCACCACGTCGGCGTCGTCCGCGAGCCAGCCGTTCGCGACCAGCGCCTCGAGCACTTCGGCGATGGCGGCGTCCGTGAGGGCGTAGGGCGGGTCGGCGAAGACGATGTCGAACGGCTCGGCGGGGCCGTTCTGGAGGGCCTTCTCGACAGGGGCGCAGATCACGTCCGCGCCGGTGACGCCGAGGTCGGCGATGTTGCGGCGCAGGAGTTTCGCGGTGAGCGCGTGCGACTCGACGAAGAGCGCCGAGTCGGCGCCGCGCGAGAGCGCTTCGAGGCCGACGGCGCCGGACCCGGCGTAGAGGTCGGCGAAGCGCAGTCCGTCGAGGTCGCCGCCGGGGGCGAGCGAGTTGAACAGCGCTTCGCGGACGCGGTCGGAGGTGGGCCGGGTGCGGTCCCCCGGAGGCGTGGCGAGGCGGCGCCCTTTGAGGCTGCCGGCGATGATCCTAGTCATTTGCCACAACAATAATCCGGCGCGGCGCGAGCCGCAGCCTGCCGGTGGGCGGCCAGGAACGAAGACTTCTCACGCCTGGGGAAATGCCGGACCCGTGCGGGACGGTCATCGCATTGCCTCGGTTGGTCGGAGGCGGATGCGGGTGGGAAGGGGCATGCCCTACGCCACGAGCGCAGCGAGGTCAGCCGGCCCGCCCCGGCTTCCCGCTCCCCCGTCAGCCCTTCTCCAGGAACTCGCCGCGGTCGGAAGCGAGGTCGTCCACGAGGTGGGCCAGGCCGGGCTCGCCCTTGAGCTCCGGGTCGGCGCCGATGAGCGCGGTCGCCTCGGCGCGGGCCGCCTCGATGATGTCCGCGTCCTTCAAGAGGGACAGGAGCTTCACATGCGATTTCACGCCCGACTGGGCCGCGCCGAGCACGTCGCCTTCGCGGCGCTGCTCCAGGTCGAGCTCGGCCAGCGCGAACCCGTCGGTGGTGGAGGCGACGGCGTCGAGGCGTTCGCGCGACGAGGAGCCCTCGGGGGCTTCGCTCACGAGCAGGCACAGGCCGGGGTGGGCGCCGCGGCCGACGCGGCCGCGCAGCTGGTGGAGCTGGGAGATGCCGAAGCGCTCGGCGTCGAGGACGACCATGGCGGTGGCGTTGGGGACGTTGACGCCCACTTCGATGACGGTGGTCGCGACGAGCACGTCGAGGTCGCCGGCGGCGTAGGCGCGCATGACGCGGTCCTTCTCGTCGGTGTCGAGGCGGCCGTGGAGGAGGCCGAGGCGCAGGCCGCTGAGGGGCCCGCCGCGCAGCTGCTCGATGACGTCCACCACGGCGAGCGGCGGGCGCTTGTCGCCGGCCCCGTTGTCTTCGGCGTCTTCGCCTCCGACGCGCGGGCAGACGACGTAGGCCTGGCGTCCGGCGGCGACCTCTTCGCGGACGCGGTTCCAGGTGCGGGTCATCCAGCGCTGGTCGGTGTAGGGCACCACATGGGTGGCGATGGGGGTGCGGCCGGCCGGGAGCTCGGTGAGGCGGCTGGTCTCGAGGTCGCCGTAGACGGTCATGGCGACGGTGCGCGGGATCGGGGTGGCGGTCATGACGAGCGTGTGCGGGGGCCGGTCGGCCTTGGCGCGCAGGGCGTCGCGCTGCTCGACGCCGAAGCGGTGCTGCTCGTCGACGACGACGAAGCCGAGGTCGGCGAAGTCGACGCCGTCGTAGAGGAGCGCGTGGGTGCCGATGACGATCCCGGCGGTGTTGGTCTTGACCTCGTCGAGCACGGTGCGGCGCTGCGCGGCGGTGGCGGAGCCGGTGAGGAGCGCGACGCGGGTGGCTTCGGGCGGGGCGCCGAGTTCGCCGCCTCGGGCGAGGTCGCCGAGCATCTCGACGATGGACCGGTGGTGCTGGGCCGCAAGGACTTCGGTGGGGGCGAGGAGCGCGGCCTGGCCGCCGTGGGCGACGACCTGGAGCATGGCGCGGAGTGCGACGAGGGTCTTGCCGGAGCCGACGTCGCCTTGGAGGAGCCGGTGCATGGGGTGGTCTCCGGCGAGTTCGGCGGCGATCTCCTCGCCGACCTGCCGCTGGCCTTCGGTGAGGGTGAACGGGAGTCGGGCGTCGAAGGCCTCGGGGAGCGCGCCGCCGCGGGCGTACGCGGTGGCGGTCTCGCCTGCGGCCGCGGCCTTGCGGCGCACGAGCACGGCCTGCATGACCAGGGCCTCTTGCCATTTGAGGCGCTTCTTGGCCGCGCCGAGGGCCTCATGGGAGTCGGGGCGGTGGATCTGGCGCAGGGCGGTGCCGTAGCCGAGGAGGCTCAGGCGTTCGCGCAATGAGCGCGGGAGCGGGTCCGGCGGCGCCGGGACCATGTCGAGGACCGTGTGGATGGCCTTGGCGATGTTCCAGGTCGGGATCTCGGCGGTGGCCGGGTAGACGGGGATGAGGGTCCCGGCGAACTCCTCGATCGCGCTCGAGGGGTCGGCGGCGTCTTCGGCGAGGAGCTGGTACTGCGGGGAGTTCAGCTGGAGGCGCCCGCGGAACTGGGCGACCTTGCCGGCGAACAGGCCCCAGCGCCCGGCGACGAGCTCCTTCGCGCGCCAGGCCTGGTTGAAGAACGTGAGGGTGAGCGAGCGGCCGGCCTCGTCGGCGACGATCACTTCGAGGAGGTCGCGGGGCTTGCCGCCCGGGCGCGAGCCGCGGCCGCGTCCTTTGGGGACGAAGGACTTCTGCACGGCGGCGCGCACCTGCGCGGTGACCGTGACGTCCTCGCCGATCTGGAGCGCGCCGAGGTCGGTGCGCTCGCCCCGCTGGGCGTAGCGGAACGGGTAGTGCCCGAGGAGGTCCCCCACGGTGTCGAGGCCCAGCCCTTCGCTGAGGGCCTCCACGGTCTTCTTGCCCAGGACCTCGCGCAGCCGGGTGTCCAGCCCAATGGTCATTCGGCTCCTAGCAGCAGCAGCGGTGCATCGTCTCCGGCGGGCAGCTGCTGGATCTCCACCAGCGGCCACGCCTCACGGACATGATCGCTCAAGGCTGTGACAATCCCGGCGTTCGAACCGGCGCCGGGCAGGACGGTGAGGAGTTCGGCGCCGTCGGCGCAGAGGCGGTCGGCGAGGTCGCGGGCGGCTTCGTCCGCGGTGTCGAAGACGCCGGTGTCCGCTTCGCCGATGACGACGGCGACGCCTTCGGCCTCGGAGCGGAGCTCGCCGGTGCGGCAGGCCCGGATGGCCTCGGCCATGGCGGTGACGTCCTCGTCGAACTCCCGCTCGGGGTCGTGGACGGCGACGGCGGCGACGGCCTGCACGACGGTGATCGTGCGCAGGACGGTGGCCCGGCGGCCGGCGCTGCGGGCGGCTTCGACGGCCTGGTGGGCGGCGCGCGCGGTCTCGGGGCTGTCGGCGAGCACGACGACGCTCGCGGCGCCGTCGGCGAGCGCTGCGGCGAGTTCGGTGCCGACCGTGGCGCTGGTCGCCGTGCGGCAGCCTTCGGCCGCGAGGAACTCGCGCATGCGCGCGGCGGCGGTGACCACCACGAGGGATCGCGCGGGCGCCTCGGACGCCGGGGCCGGGCGGCGTGCGGGCGCGGCGTGCATGCGGGCGCTCGCGTGGGCGCCGAGCGTGTCGTCGAATCGGGTCACCGAGATGCGGTGCACGCGGCCGCGCTCGATCCCGGCCTCGATGGCCGCACCGATGTCGTTGACGTGCACGTGGACGTTGAACGTGGTGACGTCCTTGGCGGCGCGCGAGCCGATGATGACCACCGAGTCGCCGAGGGCCGTGAGGCGGTGGCGCAGGTCGGCGGCGGCCGCGGCGTTCGCTTCGAGGAGGTACTGGACCTCGTAGCCGTAGACCTCCGAGCCGGTCTCGCGCGGGACCTCCTCGACCTCGGAGACGGCGCGCACGCGGTGGCGTTCGAGGAGGTCGAGCGCGCCGGTCGAGACCGAGCCGGTGAGCGTCTCCACGAGCGCCTCGAGGATCACGGTGAGGGCCAGGCCCCCGGCGTCCACGACACCGGCGCGGGCGAGCGCGGGCAGCTGCCCGGGGGTGGCGGCGACGGCTTCGGCGGCGGCCTCGGCTGCGGCGCGGGCGGCCGAGACGAGCCCGAACGGGGCGGCCTTCCCGGCGGCCGACGCCGCGGCCTCGGCGACGGTGAGGATGGTGCCGGCGGTCGGGACGGCGACGGCCGCGGTGGCGGCGTCGGTCGCCGAGCGCAGTCCGGTGGCGAAGCCCTTCGCGTCGATCTCGTCGCTGTTCCAGACGTCCGCGAGCCCGCGGAGCATCTGCGCGAGGATCACGCCGGAGTTGCCGCGGGCCGAGAGCAGCGCGCGCCCGGCGGCCTCGTCGAGGAGCGGTTCGAGCCGGAGCCCGGGCGTGCCGCCCTGGAAGGCGGCCTGGAGGGTCGCGACCATGTTCGTCGCGGTGTCGGAGTCGGCGACGGGGAACACGTTGAGTTCGTCGACGCCGCGCCGGTGGCGGGTCAACGTGTCGATGCCGCGCGCGGCCCACTCGCGCATGATGTCGGCGTCGAGGACCTGGCGTCCGGTTTCAGGGATTTCCACCACGGGCTCAGAGGATACGCCCTCACAGCGGCCGGGAGGGGGTTCGGACCATGGAAAAAGAACCGGCCCGCGCGCTTTCGCGTGCGGGCCGGTCGATGCCTTGCGTGGCCTACGAGCCGAAGCTGAGGCTGCCTCGGGCCGCCTCCAGGGCTTCGACCTGGTCGGCGGTGGCCGACCCGACGAATCCCGCGTAGCCGTCGGCGTTCTCGATGACCGCGGTCATGACGGTCATGTCGCCGACGGTGAAGGTGCTGAAGTAGGCCGAACGGGCGTCGACCCGGAACTGCGTGGCCTGCGCGCCTTCGGCGGTGCCGCCGGCCCAGGTCGCCGCCAGGTTCTGCAGGTTGGTGCTGAGGTCGGCGATCGCGATGTCCGGGCCGGCGCCGATCGCGGCCGGGTCGAGCGCGCCGAAGAACACCGTGGGGCCGGAGCCGCCCAGGACGAGGCCGGTGGGGGTGGTGAACCCGCCGGGCGGGTTCGCCGCCTCGGTGGAGCCCTCTGCGGCGAGGATGCTCAGGCCGGAGGCCTCGTCGGCGACCACGGTCGCGGCGGGCGCCTCAGGCTCGGCGCTCGCCGTGGTCTCGATGGTGCCGGTGTCGTCGCCCTTGTCCTCGAGCGGGTTGAAGAGGATGAAGCCGCCGGCGCCGAGGGCCAGCGCGATCACGACGATCACGACGACGATGAGCCACATCGGGCCCTTGCCGCCCTTCTTCTTGCGCTGGATGGTGTCAGGGGCGCCCCACGGCTGGGCGCCGCCGCCGGAGACCGGCACGAGCTGGCCGCCCTGCGGGCCGAACTGGCCGCCGCCGAACGGCGGCTGGCCGCCGGTGCCCATCGGGGCCGAGACGGGCATGCCGGAGACCGGCATCCCCGAAGCGGGGATCGAGGAGACGGGGGGCATGCCGGAGACCGGCATGCCCGAGACGGGCATGCCGCCGGACGGGCCGAACGGGTCCGAGACGCCGGGGGGCGGCGGGGACGCCTGGAACTGCTGGTGCGGCGACATGTAGGCCTGCGGGGGCTGTTGCTGCTGCTGGGGGGGCATGCCCTGGAAGGCCTGCTGCTGCGGCGCGTCGAACGGGGAGACCGGGACGCCTGGAGGCGGCCCGAACTGCTGCGGCGCGGGCTGGCCGGGGCCGCCGACGTACTTGACGGTCCCGTCCTCTTCGACCGGGCCCTGCCGGCCCGACTGCGCCAGGCGCTGACTCTCCGGCGACCACGGCTCCTCCTGGGGAGGCTGCTCGTTCGGGCGGTACACCGGGGGTTGCTGCTGCGGCGGCTGCCAGCCGTCGGCAGGCTGCTGCGGGGTGTGGCTCATGTTCGACTCACCAAAGAAGATATGGGCATCGGCACATCATGTGTATGCGGCCAGCCTACGGGATCTGAACCCATCCTAGAGTCACCAACGGTAGCCGACCGCGGCAGCCGCCACAGCGCAGCGCCGCCGCGGAACGTCCTGGGAGGACCGACGAATCTGCGCGATCCGGACCGATGTCTGCTTGCGGCACATCGGGTCTTTCGATTGCGGCGCAGGTGTTCCACCCGGGAGGGACCGGACCCGTCCCCGGGTCAGCCCGGCTTCCGGGGGCCCGCCTCCGGCGGCTGTGGCGCAGGTCCCGCCACCTGGATGGTCGGCGGTCCGCCGGGTCCGTTAGAATTACCGGGTTGCCCGCCGTCGGGGTGGGCCGAATGAACGTCAATGCAGGAGTTTTGGATTATGTCGAGCGTGTGTGAAGTCTGCGCGAAGCGCCCCGGCTTCGGCAACAACGTCCCGTGGTCCCACAAGAAGACCCGTCGTCGTTGGAACCCGAACCTGCAGACCATCCGCATCGCGACTGGCTCCGGCGACAACAAGCGCCGCGCCAAGGTCTGCACTTCGTGCATCAAGGCCGGCAAGGTCACCCGCTAGGGGCTGACGCCGCGAAAGACTTACGCCGTCGGGGCTCTGCCCCGGCGGCGCTTTGTCGTACCCGGAGCAGGTTCGCAAGGTGATCCCGCCGACGAACGGCGCGAAACCGGCAGGTTCTTGCCGTACCCGGAGTGGAGGGTCGACGCACTTGCCCACCCCGGGTGGGCAAGCAGGCATAGGCACGCGCGCTCAGGCCGGCTGGCCAGGCGAACGTTCCCGAACCGGCCCCGCCCGGCTGCGCCACCACGGCCTCCCCGCATACGGCCGCAGATCATCTCCGCGCCATGGAACGCAGCTGCTCAAGTCGGCCGCGCCGTCCCCGGCGCGGCCGCTCGAACCGATGCCCGAGCGGCCTGCTCCCCCGTTGCTCTATTCCTTGGTGAAGTGGTCCCAGCCGGTCGGGCCGGTCCAGCGGTGGCCGTCGACCGTGACTCCGGCGCCTTCGGCGACCGCGCCGATGCGGCGCCAGCCTTCGGGGAGGAGCACGTCGGGCGGGAAGACCGCCGCCAGCGCGTGGTCCTCGCCGCCGGTGAGGAGCCAGCCGCGGGCGTCGGCGCCCAGGGCTTCGGCGGCGTTGCGCATTGGTTCGGGCACAGGCAGGGCCTCGGTGTCGACGTCGATGGCGACGCCTGAGTCGTCGGCGATGTGCCCGACGTCGGCGAGGAGGCCGTCCGAGACGTCGATCATGGCGCGCACGCCCATGAGGGCGGCGTCACGTCCGGCCGCGTACGGCGGCTGCGGCCTGCGGTAGGCGCCCACGAGCGCTCCCGGGGAGCGGAAGCCGCGCGAGAGCACGTTGAGCCCGCCGGCGGCCCAGCCGATCCGTCCCGCCAGTGCGAGCACGTCGCCCGGCCTGGCGCCGCCGCGCGTGACCGGTTCGCGGCCTTCGAGGTCGCCGAGGGCGGTCACGGTGACGGTGAGGAGCTCGCCGCGGGTGGTGTCGCCGCCGACGACGGCCGCGCCGACGGCGGCGGCTTCCGCCGCGAGGCCGGAGGCGAGGCCTTCGAGCCATTCGGCGGGCAGGTCCTGCGGGGCGGCGACGGCGACGAGGAGCGCGGTGGGGCGGGCGCCCATGGCGGCGATGTCGGCGAGGTTGGCGGCGGCGGCCTTGTGGCCGACGTCGGCGGCGGAGCACCAGTCGCGGCGGAAGTGGTTGCCTTCGACGAGCATGTCGGTGCAGGCGACCACGCGCCCGTCGGGGGCGGTGACGACCGCGGCGTCGTCGCCGGGGCCGAGCACGACGGCGGGGGTGGTGGCGAAATGGCGGGTGAAGCGCTCGATGAGTCGGAACTCGCCGACCTCGGCGACGGTCTCGCTCACGTGAGGATCATTTCTCGGGCGTTTGTTGGTCGGTGCAGCACTGGGTAATCTTCGCTCAAAGGCGATCGCGAAGCGGTCAGGCCCACCCGTGTCGGGTTCGGCCCCACGATCCCTTTCTGCCCGTCTCCCTGAGGAGGCCTGTCGCATGGTGCAGGCGTACATCTTGGTCCAGACCGAGGTCGGCATGGCCGACCGGGTGTCCGCGGACGTGTCGGCGATCGAGGGCGTGGTCCGGGTGGACATCGTCACCGGCCCGTACGACGTGGTGGCGCTCACCGAGGCCGCCTCCGCGGACCATCTGCGGACGCTGGTGGTGAGTAGAGTCCAGCGGGTGGCGGGCATTACCCGCACATTGACCTGTTCGATTCTCACTGCCTGAGGAGCGGGGTCCTGGTGGGTTCCGAGAAGAAGTCGCGACTTCCGGCGATCGTGGCGACCGCTGTCGCGGTGCCGGTCGCGGTGGTCGCGGGCGTGCTGGTGTTCAACGCGATCGCGCCGAAGGCCGAGCCGGTGCACGAGGACCTCTCGCCGGTGTCGGTCGAGGTCCCCGCATTGAGCGAGGACGACGCCGTGGTGTGCCTGGCGCTCACGGCGACCGCGCCGGAGTCGGCGGGCGGCCTGCAGGCGCGCCCGGTCGAGGGCGGTGCGGGCGCGGCGGAGTCGGTCATGGCGTACGGCGATCCGGCGGTGGTGGCGACCTGCGGGGTCGAACCGGTCGCGGTGGAGGACACGGCGCTGGTCTACAAGCTCAACGGGGTCTGCTGGTACTCGGACGAGGCGGGCCTGGAGTGGACGTCGCTCGACCGGCAGGTGCCGGTGGGCGTGAGCGTCCCGGAGACGCACGAGCAGCCGGTCGACGTGCTCAACGACCTGTCGACCGTGATCGCGGAGAAGGTCCCGGCGGCCGCCGAGGCGCCGACAGGATGCGCGTGAGCGCTGCGCTCGAGCGCTCGTTCTTCGAGCGTGATTCAGTGCGGGTGGCCCCGGATCTCCTGGGCTGCACGGTGACCGCGAACGGCGTCACGGTCCGGCTGACGGAGGTCGAGGCGTACCGCGAGGACGATCCGGCCTCGCATTCCTTTCGCGGGCAGACGAAGCGGACCGCCGTGATGTTCGGCCCGCCCGGGTTCCTGTACGTCTACTTCACCTATGGCATGCACTACTGCGCGAACCTGGTGTGCGGTCCCGACGGTTCGGGGGCCGCGGTGCTGCTGCGCGCCGGCGAGGTCGTGGCCGGGCTCGACGCGGCGCGCGAGCGGCGCGGCGCGAAGGTGCCGGACCGGGACCTCGCGCGCGGCCCGGCGCGGCTGGCGCAGGCGCTGGGCTGGGACCGCGAGGACGACGGCCGCGACATGGTCGGCGCGGTGCGCCGAGGCGGCGGCGCGGCGGCGGTGGCCGCCGGGCCGCGGACCGGCATCACGAAGGCGGCCGACACCGACTGGCGGTTCTGGATTCCCGGCGACCGGTTCGTGTCCCCGTACAAGCGCCACCCGAAGGCCCCGCCGGCGCCGGTCGCCGACTGAGTCCAGGGCGGCACCGCTGCCTGTGCGGAGCGCGTCTGCGCCTGCGCACCTGCCTACCCGCCCAGGGTGGGCAGATCTACAGCCCACGTTCCCGGCCCCGGGTACGACGATCCGGCCGGTTCCCCGGCCGGATCATGGCGACTGTCACGTTACGTGGCTGCTTACTCGAGCTTGACGTCGAAGTACGGCGAGCGCATCAGCTCCCGGTACGCCTCGAGGGTGTCCTCCTCCAGGTGCACCTCCGAGTTCCTGCCTTCGGCGTTCGGCGATTCGAAGTAGACGATCGCCTTCAGCCGCGGATAGTGCGCCATCTGGTAGCGGGCCGCCTCGAAGACGGTCTTCTGGTGCCCCGGGTACTCGTCCACGTGGAAGACGCCCCATTCGGCGAGCATCATCGGCTTGTCGGGGTGCTCGCGCGCGATCCAGTGGTAGAAGCCGGGCCAGGCGCCCTCGCCCTTGGTCTGGTCGACGATCTCGCCGAAGTCCGAGTGCCCGTCGTCCTTGAGGGACTGGCCGTAGCCCGAGACGCCGATCCAGTCGACCACGTCCGCGCCCGGGTACAGGTCCCCGTGCCAAGGCTTCTCGACCCACTTCAGGTAGCCCATGTAGTTCATGACGGTCACGAGGTTGTCCACCCCCGCCCCGCGCAGCCGCTCGACGACGTAGCGGAACATGTCCGCGTAGTCCGACGGCTCCATATGGGAGCCTGCGGTCGGGTCGACGTCGTTCTCCGGCTCGTGGTGGACGGTGAAGAAGAACGGCTTGTGGAAATTGGCCTTCAAGTGCTCGGCGAGCCTGTCGAGATAGGCGTCGGTCTCCGGGTCGCCCGCGGCGATCGCGCCCCATTCGGCCATCTGCGGCTTCCAGTTGATGAACAGGGTCCGCGGGTGCTGCGGGTCCTCGGTGAGCGCGATCTGCTCCGGAGTCGGGAACAACCGTGCGGCACCGCGCTCATAGGCGTGGTAGATCTGCTGGTCGTGCTCCACTCTGGATTCGAATTCGAGGTGCGCCTGCTCCTTGTCCCGCGACGTGTGCGCGGCGGGGGCAACGCCGACGAGGGCGCCGCAGCTCGGGATGAGCTTCGCTCCTGTCGTGCAGGTGGAGAGGTGGTCCTCGACCTGGCCGGATTCGGGCTGCGTCGGCGGCCCCTGCGGCGTGGTCGGGTCGGCGGCCGGGAGCGCCGGGTCGGCCGACGGGTCCACCGACGGCACCGGGTCCGTCGCAGGCGCCGGACTCGTGGACGCGGACGGCGCGGGATCGGTCGACGCGGGCGCGTCCGGCGAGGCCGCGTCCGCTGTGGCGGTCGGGTCCTGCGTGGGCGACGGGCTCGGGACGGTCGGTCCGGTCGGGTAGGGCAGCGGGGCGGGCATGGTCGGCGGGACCGGGCGCACCGGCGGCACCGCCGAGATGGTGCGCAGATTCGGTCCCGAACCGTACTCGGCGCCTTCGAGTTCGAGGTACGCGTTGCGGTCGGGACTGGTGACGGCGAAGGCGTAGCGGCCGGGCGCGCTGATGGCGCCGCTGACGTCGAAGACCACTTCGGTGGCGTCCGCGTCGATCTCGACCGAGTCCCACACCGCGCCGTACGGCGGGGCGGTAGCGGCCGTGAGCGAGCACAGGCAGCTCACCGGGCGCACCGAGGCGACCTCGACGGTCATGCCCTCGCTGTCGGGCGGCACAGCGACGGGCAGTCGCAGCTCGGCGGTGTGGTCGGGCCGGACCGTGGACTCGTCGAGGGCGAACTGCAGGTGGGTGACGGCGATGCCGAGGTCGGCCGAGGTGCCGACGGGCAGTACCGCGGGCGACTGCGGCGCGGGGCCGGCGACCTGCGTGGCGACGAAGGACGCGGCGAGCGGGGCGTGGTCGAAGGTGCCGTTGCCGTCCTGCCAGGCCTCGTCGACGTCCACGCCCGGGCGATCTCCGCCGGACCCGACGCCGTAGCCGACCACGAAGCCCGCCAACACCAGCGGCAGCACCGCCAGGACGGTCACGATGCCGCGGCCCGCCCGGAGGCTCTGGCGCTTGTCGGTATCGCTCATCGTCCACCTTCTTCCGTCCAATGTGACCTGCACTCAAATGCTGCGAATCATCATATTAGCGAACAAATTGGTTTTTACTAGTCTGCTCTCGCAAACACAACCCCCGCCCCGCGGGCGGCACGCCCCGAAGCCGCCCGGCCGTCACCTCAGGGCCGCGTCGCTCGTTACTCAATCGAGATCCCTATAACGAGAAAGGCCTTCGCGTTGAGGACCCCTGCCGCCCGCACGCTCGCCGATTACGGCGTCATCGTCCGCCGCTCCTGGTGGCTCATCATCGGAACGGTGGCCGCGGCTCTGGCCGCCGGGCTCGCCTACACCTCGATGAGCGAGGAGGTCTACGAGTCCACCTCCGCGATCCTGGTGCTGCCCACCGCGAGCGACACCGCCGTCGCGGGCGCCCGCACCGCCGGGCAGGTCAACCTCGACACCGAGGCCCAGCTCGTCAAATCCACCGAGGTCGCCGTGGCCGCCGCCGAAGCGCTCGGCGCCGACGACCCGGACGACCTCGTCTCCCGAGTGTCGGTCACCGTGCCGCCCAACACCGCCGTGCTCGAGATCGCCTTCCGCGCCGAGGACCCCGAGGCCGCCCAGGCCGGGGCCATCGCGTTCAGCGAGGCGTACCTCGAACACCGCCGCTCCGGGGCCACCGCCTCGCTCGACAGCGCGATCGCCGCCGCCACGGTCGGCCTCGACGCGGTCAACGCCGACATCGCCGCCGCCGAGGACGAACTGTCCGGGATGGACTCCGACGCCAACGGCCGGGCCGGGCTCGAATCCGACCTCGACGGGCTGCGCCAGCAGGCCGAGGAGATCGAGGCCGAGATCGCCGCCATCGACGCCCAGCAGGGCGCGATCACGCCCGGCCGCGTCATCAACAAGGCCTCCGTGCCCGGAGCGCCCGTGAGCCCGAACGCGATGTTCAACCTCGCCGCCGCGCTCGGCCTCGGCCTCCCGCTCGGCCTCGTCCTCGCGTGGGCCCGCCACCGCCTGGCCCGCAAGGTCGCCTACCCGACCGACCTGGTCGAGCGGTGCGAACTCGACGTGCTCGCCTCCGTGCCCCCGGGCGTGAAGTTCCAGCGCCGCGAGGTCTTCGGGGCCTACAGCCCCGGCGGCCGGGTCTTCTCCCAGCTCCGCAATGTCGTGTCCTCGCAGCTGACGCACGACCAGCGCGTCATCGTCGTCGCCGGCGTGGCCCCCGGGCCCGCCGCGAGCGTCGTCGCCGCCAACCTCGCCACCGCGATGGCCCGCGCGGGCGACCGCGCCACCGCCGTGGCCGCCAACCCGAGCACCACCGTGGGGCTGCCGGAGCTGTTCGGCACCGACTCGGTGCCCGGCCTCGCCGACGTCTGGTCCGGCCGGGTCGACCTCACCGAGGCCACGCATGCCGCGCCGCGGCAGCCGAGCCTCAACGTGATCGGCCCCGGCGCCGCCGCCAGGGCCGCCGGGCCCACCAGCGAGGCCGCCGCGGAGACCTTCTCGAAGCTCGCCGAAGCCGGTCGCTTCGTGGTCGTCGACGCACCGCCGCTGTCCTGCAGCGCCGACGCGCAGCTGCTCGCCGGGCACGCCGACGCGGTGATCCTCGCCGTCCAGTCCGGGCGCGACTCGATCAGCGAGACCGCCGCCGCCGCACTGGCGATGCGCCAGATCGACACGCCGCTGCTCGGCGCGATCCTGCTGCCGAGCGTCCTCGGGCCGATGAACACGGTGCCGCTGCCGACCGCGCGCCGCGAAGCCGACCTGCGCGAATCGCCGGTCTCCCAGGACGAGACGCCCACGGACTCGCTCGAGCCCGTCGACGAAGAGGAGGCGACCACGCAGGTGATGCCGGCCGTGCCCTCCTCCGCTGTTCCTGCAGCCGAGCCCCGATGACGCTCCTCGCGGCCGCCCGCTCCGCCGGGCGCGTCCGGATCGACCCCGCCGCGCGGGGCGAGCGCGAAGGCGCCTCGCTCACGTGGCTGCTGGCCGGGTTCCCGCTGTGGTGGGCGCTCGGCATGGGCGTCCTCGTGATCCCGTTCGTCGCCGCGGTCGCGGTGGTGAAGCTGGTGCGGCGCCGGTCGATCTGCGTGCCTCCCGCGTTCGGGTGGTGGCTGTTGTTCCTCCTCGCGGTCACGCTGAGCCTCGCGAACCTCGGCGTCGACCCCCCGGGCACGGTGCCCGAGACCTGGTTCTCGAGCCTGCCCGGGGCGACGTTCCGGCTCGGCTTCTACTGCTGCTGCACCCTCATCGCCCTGTGGGCGTACAACCTCGTAGTTGAGGGGAAGCTCAAGCGCGACAAGCTGATCCGGCTGCTCGGATGGCTGTTCGCGGTCACGGTGGCCGGCGGGTTCCTCGGGACCTTCTTCGGGTCCTTCGAGTACACCTCGCCGGTGGAGGCGCTGCTGCCGAAGGCCGTGGCGAAGGACGGGTTCGTCCAGTCGCTGGTGCACCCGGCGGCCGCGCAGACCATGGACTTCCTCGGCTACGAGACGCCGCGCCCGTCCGCGCCGTGGGGCTACACCAACACGTGGGGCAACAACTTCGCGATCACCGCGGTCTGGTTCCTCATCGCCGCGTTCTGCACGCCGCTCAAGACGCGATGGCGGGTCGCGGCCGTCGCATTGCTGTGCGCCTCCCTCGTGCCCGCCGTGTACTCGATGAACCGGGGCCTGTGGCTCGGCCTCGCCGCCATCGCGGTGTTCGCGGCGCTGCGGCTGCTCCTCTCCGGCAGGCCAGGCGGGATGCTCGCCCTGGCCGGGGCCGGCTGCGCCGCGGTCCTGCTCGTGGTCCTGACGCCGCTGGGGACGGTGGTGCAGACCCGGCTCGACAACGGGCACTCCGACGAGGGCCGGGCGTTCTCCTCCGAACGCGCCACGGAGCTCGTGATCGAGCACTCCCCCGTGATCGGCTTCGGCACGACCCGCAAGACCCTCGGCTCGGGCGAGTCGATCGCCGTGGGCCCCACCCCCGAGTGCCCCCGCTGCGGCGGGCGCACCCTCGGCGGGAACGGCCAGCTCTGGCAGGTCATGTTCGCCCACGGCATCCTCGGCACCGTCACCTACCTCGGGTTCGCGCTCGCGGTCCTGTGGCGGTTCCGGCACGACCACACCGCGGTCGGCATCGCCGGGAGCGCCGTCGTCGGCTTCTCGCTGATCACGATGTTCTACTACAACGCCCTCGTCACCCCCCTCCTGTTCACCCTGCTCAGTTACGTCCTCCTCGCCGCGGGCCGCCCGCCCGGGGTGTCACACCACGGCCCAGAGACGGAGAACCGATGAGCCGAGCCCTGAAGACCGCCGACGATCTGCGCAGGCGCGCGACCTACCTGGCGGAGGTGGTCGACCAGCTGTACCCCGGTGCCGCGCAAGGCGACGCACCGCGGCCCTACATCGTGGTGCCCAACCGCCGCAAGCCGCGCGTGCTCATCCCGGCCTCCGACCGCAAGGTCGCCGCTGCCGCGCTGACCCGGTACGCCCGGCCCGCCGCGCGCGGCGCGCGCCTCAAACGCGACGCCGCCGTGTGGGCCCTGCGCCTGGGCCTGGACCGGATGCTGCTGCCGCACCGCATCAAAGTGGGCGGCGCCGAAGGCATCGACGACCACCTCGCCTCGGTGCTCGGCCACGAGGTTCACCTCAGCATCCACATCGGACCGGCGCGGGCGAACCGCAAGCCGGTGCTGCAGATCCTCGACGGCGAGGCGAAGACGGTCGCGTTCGCGAAGCTCGGCGTCAACCCGCTCACCCGCGAGCTCGTGGAGGCCGAGGCGAACGCGACCCGGCGCCTCAGCGAGTTCTGCGACCTCAAGCTGCTGCGCGTGCCGCAGCTGCTGCACTCGGGGAACTGGAACGGCCACAACCTGATGGTGGCCTCCGCGCTCCCGTCCTGGGACGCCCCGGCCGACCTCGGGCCCTCCCGCCGCACCGCCGCCATGCGCGAACTCGCCGACGCCTGCGGCACCGTCCGCTCGCCGCTCGGCGAATCCGACTACGCCGCACGGCTGCGCACGCGCCTCAAGGACCTCGCCGAACGCGGCGAGACCGACGCCGACACGCTCCAGACCGCCGGGGAGACCCTGCTCGACCGGTACGCGGGGACCGAGCTGACCTTCGGCGCGTGGCACGGCGACTGGTCCCCGTGGAACACCCGCGAGACCGAGACGCTCGTGTACCTGTGGGACCTCGAGCGCTTCGAGACCGGCGTCCCCTACGGCTTCGACGCCGTGCACTACCGGCTCCAGGACCACATCGTCACCCAAGGGGCCGACCCGACCACGGCCGTGCTCGGCCTCGTCGCCGACGCCCCCGCCGTCCTGGCGCCCATGGGCATCGCGCCCACCGAGGCCGAGCCGATCGCGCTGCTGTACCTCGTGGACCTCGCCGCCCGGTACATGGGCGACCAGGCCGAGCGCGCCGGCGCGGCCCTCGGGGCCCTCGGCCGGTGGCTCCTGCCCACGCTGCTGCGCCACATCGCCCGCCAGCGCACCGCATCGGAGACAGGGGGCCAGTCATGAGCCAGCGATCGCTCGGCGAGCGCATCCCGAGCCAACTGAAGGCCGTCGTCGGGCACTCCTCCCGCACGTTCGGGCGGCTGACGGCGTCCTCGCGCATCCTGCCGGGCCTGCTGATCTGCGGCGGCCAGCGCTGCGGCACCACGTCCCTGTACCGGGCCCTGGCCCAGCACCCGGCGATCCTGAAGCCGGTGTTCCACAAGGGCGTGCACTACTTCGACACCGGCTACGACAAGGGCATGGCCTGGTACCGGGGGCACTTCCCGACGCAGGCGGCCTCGCGGCGGATCGCCGACCACACCGGGCTCGCCCCGATCGGGTTCGAGTCGAGCCCGTACTACCTGTACCACCCGCTGGCCGCGGAGCGGTTCGCGCGGGACCTCCCGGGAGTCAAGGTGATCGTGCTCGTGCGCGACCCGGTGGAGCGGGCGTGGTCGCACCACGCGCACGAGGTGGCGCGCGGGTTCGAGCCGATCGCGGACTTCGAGGAGGCCGTGGCGGCCGAGGACGCCCGGCTCGACGGCAAGGAGGAGCGGCTCAGGGCCGACCCTTCGCTGTACGACTTCGACCACCAGCACCACGCGTACACGGCGCGGGGGCGGTACACGGACTACCTTGAGCCGCTTGCCGAGCACGTGGGCCGCGACAAGGTCCTGGTAGTCGACTCGGGCGAGTTCTTCTCCCGGCCGGAGGACGCGTTCGAGCGCGTGCTGCGGTTCCTGGGGCTGCCGTGGCTCGGGGAGTTCGCCTTCGCGCGGCACAACGCGCGCGGGCGTCCCTCCCCGATGTCGGCGGCGCTGCGGGAGCAGTTGACGGCGCATTACGGGCCCTATGACGAGCGGCTCGCGGACTGGCTGGGAGGCGTGCCGAGTTGGCGGCGCTGACCTCCGGCGCGGTCGCCGAGGCGGAGTCCGAGGAGCGCAGCAGGGCGGAGCTGCGCGGGACCGCGCGCGGCGGGCTCGTGAACCTCGTCGGCGCCGCGGTCTCCGGGCTGGGCGGCCTGGCCGTGACCTGGCTGGCGGCAGTGGCGCTCTCGCCCGCCGAGGCGGGCGCGTTCTTCGCGGCAACGTCGGTGTTCCTGCTCGCGGGCGCTATCGCGCGGGTGGGCACGCCCACCGGGCTCGTGTACTGGGTGGCGCGCCTGCACCAGAACGGGCGCAGCGCGGCGGTCGGCTCGGTCCTGAAGCTCGGCCTGTGGCCCGCGGCGATCGTGTCGATGGCGACGGCGTTCGGGCTGCTGCTGGCCGCGCCCATGTTCGACAGCCCGGACCTGGTGCGGCTGATCGCGGTGTTCCTGCCCGCGTCGGTCGCGATGGAGGCACTGCTGGCGGCGACGCGCGGATACCGGCTGATGGGGCCCTCGGTCGTCATCGACAAGCTCGGCCGCACGGTGGCGCAACTGGTGGGGCTCGCGGCGATCGCCTTGGCGGGCACGGCCTCGCCCTTCACGATCACGTTCGCGTGGGTGCTGCCGTACCTGCCCGCCGCGGTCGCGGCGGGCTGGTACCTGCTGCGGCGCCACCGCAGGACGCGGCCGGAGCAGGGGTTCCCCGACCGGGTCTCGGCCCGGGCGTTCTGGGGGTTCACGGCGCCGCGCGCCGCCGCGGGCGTGGCCCACCTGGGGCTGCAGCGGCTCGACATCATCATGGTGGCGGCCCTGGCCGGGCTCGGCCCGGCCGCGGTGTACACGGTGGCGACGCGGTTCGTGATCGTCGGGCAGATGGCCTCGGGCGCGGTCGGCCAGTCGGTGCAGCCGCGCGCGGCGGCGGCGATGGCCGCCGGGAAGCCGGCGTCGGCGCGGTCGCTGTACCAGGAGTCGACGGCGTGGATCGTGTCGCTCACCTGGCCGGTGTACCTCGGGGTGGGGCTGCTGGCCGACTGGTACCTGCGGCTGTTCGGCGCCGAGTACGTCGGCGGCGACGCGCGCCTGGTCGTGTGGGTCCTGGTGCCGGCGATGATGATCGGCTCGGCGTGCGGGGTGGTCGACTCGATGCTGGCGATGGCCGGGAAGACCTCGTGGCAGCTCATCGACGTCTCGATCGCGCTCCTGGTCAACGTGGGGTTGAACCTCGCGCTGATCCCATCCATGGGGGTCGTCGGCGCGGCGATCGCGTGGGCGGCGGCGGTTCTGGTCAATAATTTGGTTCCACTCGCGCAACTGTGGCGCACGTTCGGCCTGCATCCGTTCGGGGCGTTGACGAGGCGGGCGCTGTTCGCGGCCGGCCTCGGGTTCGGGGTCCTGCCGCTGGCGGTCGCGCCGCTCGGCCCGCTTTGGACTGCGGCTGCGCTCGCGGCCGCGGGCCTTGCGTGGGCGGTGGCGCTCCTGCGCTACCGCACCAGGATCTGAACTTGAAGGGGACTTCGTGGCCAGCAATTACACCGAGGTGTTCCAGGACCCGGGCGCGGTGGACAAGTATGCCGAGCGGACGTACGCGCCGGGGACGTTCTCGTCGATCGTCTCCGGCCGCCAGGCCGGGTGGCTGCGCGGTTTCGTTCCCAACGCGTTCGCGACCCGGCCCGTCCACCACGACTTCGCGTGCGGCACGGGCCGCGTCTCGCGGATGCTCGCGGGGATGGTCGCGGTCTCGCACGGCTACGACACCTCGGAGGCGATGCTGCAGAAGGGCCGCGAGCTGGGCACGCCCGGGTACGCGCACCTGGTGCGGCCGGGGCTGGCGATGCCCGCGGTCGAGCCGGGCCGCCCGGCGCTGGTGACGGCGTTCCGGTTCGTCCTCAATGTGGACCTGCACCTGCGGGACCAGCTGATGGACTTCGCGGCGGCGGCGCTGCCGGACGCGGACGCGGGGCTGCTGCTGGTGGAGAACCACGGCAACGCGTCGTCGCTGCGGCACCTGCGCAAGACCTTCGGGCGGCTGGACGCGAGCACATGGTTCCAGGAGCTCTCGCACTCGGAGATGCGGGACCTGTTCGCGCGCCACGGCTTCGAGTTGGTCGGCATGCAGGGCTTCACGCTGTTCACACAGGGCTGCTACCGCGCGCCGTGGGGCTGGGCCTCGAAGGCCGCCGACGCCGCGCTGGCGTCGCCGATGTCGAAGTGGGCCACCGACATCGTGTACATCGCCCGGCGCCGCTAGTCCCGAGCGCTCGCACGGCGTTCCCGGCAGGCCTCCACGAGCAGGCGCACGGCTTCGGGGACGTCGTCCTTGAGGTAGCGGCGGGCGAGGCGGCGGGGTTCGGAGAGCATCCGGAAGAGCCATTCGGTGCCGGTGCGCTGCATCCACTTGGGGGCGCGGCGGCGGTAGCCGGCGATGAAGTCGATGCTCGCGCCGCAGCCGAGGAACCAGGCGTTGGGGGCGGCGGCGCGCAGCCGCACCGTCACGTGCTCCTGCTTGGGGAAGCCGAGGCCGACGTAGACGAGGTCGGGGGCGGCGGACTCGACGCGTTCGACGAGGGCGCGCCACTGCGAGTCGTCGCGGTCGAAGCCCATGGGCGGGCACCAGGCGCCGACGACCTTCAGCCCCGGGTAGCGGGCTTCGAGGAGGTCCGCGGCGCGCTCGGTCGGGCGCGCGGTGCCGTCCGGAGTCCCGCCCAGCAGGGCGATGCGCAGTCCGCGCGCGGCGGCCGCCTCGGAGAGGGACCACACGAGGTCCGAGCCCGCGACGCGGGCCGGCAGCGGATTCCCGGCCACTCTGGAGGCCCACACGAGGGGCGCGCCGTCGGCGACCACGAGGTCCGAGGCCGCGATGATCGCGCGCAGCTCGCGGCTGCGGCGGGCGGCGGCGACGATGTCGACGTTGGGGGTGACGATCTGGCCGCCCCGCCCCGCTTCGAGCGCGTCGAGCACGCGCGCCACCGCCTCGGCTTCGGTGACCGGGTCGATGCCGATGCCGCCCAGGGACACCCGCGGCGCGGGTCCTGCGTGCGGTCGAGGGGAAGGCGCGGCGCTGACATGGTCTGCGCACGAAGGGCCCAAACGCTCCATGCGATCAGACGTTAGAGGTCCGCGTGCGATTTTCCGGGAATTTTGGCCACAGGGCGTGTCCCCCACCCCACCCCGGGTCGTTATACGAATCATCAAGGGGCATCTGCAGGTTTCCGAGCCCGGCTCGGAACGCGGCCCCGGAGGCAATCAGGTGGAGCAGCAGGGTGAGCGAGGGTTCAGTGAGCGTGAAGATCGCCGACACGGCCGAGCAGTCCGAGAACCGCGTCAAAGTGGTCTTCATCGGAGGACTCGGACGCAGCGGCACGACGCTCCTCGAACGCCTGCTCGGACAGCTCCCCGGCGTCGTCCCCCTCGGCGAGATCACCCACCTGTGGGAGCGGGACCTGATCGGCAACGAGATGTGCGCCTGCGGCGCCACCTTCTCGCACTGCGAGTTCTGGCAGCGGATCGGGCAGCGGGCCTTCGGCTCCTGGGAGCAGGTCGACGTCGAACGCCTCAACGCCCTGAAGGCCACTGTAGACCGCACCCGGCACATCCCGACGCTCGCGGCGAAGCGCCTCGCGCCCGCGCAGCACCAGCTCGTCACCGAGTACGCCGAGTACTTCGAGAAGATCTACACCGCCGCCGCGAAGGACACGCGCGCGCAGGTCGTGGTCGACTCCTCCAAGCACGCGTCGCTCGCGTACTGCCTGCGCTGGTCGCCGAAGATCGACCTCCGGGTGCTGCACGTCGTGCGCGACTCGCGGGGGGTCGCCTACTCGTGGACCAAGAAGATCAACCGCCCCGAGTCCCCCACGGGCGACCAGATGACCCGCTACTCCCCCGCGAAGGCCGCGATGCTGTGGAACGCGCAGAACGCCGCGTTCAGCCTCCTCGCGCGCCGCGGCGTCCCGGTGCGGCGGGTCCGCTACGAGCGGATCATCCAGCGCCCGCGCAAGGTGATCGCGTCACTGGGCCGGTTCTGCGGCCTCGACCTCACCGAGCAGGACTACAAGTTCATCGGCGACGGCTGGGCCGATCTGGGCCCGAGCCACTCGGCGGCCGGCAACCCGATGCGGTTCACCGTGGGGCGCATCCCGATCTACCCGGACGAGGCCTGGACCGCGGACCTGCCCGAGAGCACCCGCCGCATGGTCTCCACCCTGACCCGGCCCCTCCTGGGCCGCTACGGCTACCTCGACGACGAGGAGGCCTCTGTGGACGAACCCGATCTGGAAGCCCGCCTCGACGCCTGCGAAGACGTCAATGTGCAGAAGGAGCGCGTGTGACCGACTGGCCTTCGGTGGGTGTCGTCATCCCCACCCACAACCGCCCAGAGCAGGTGCGGGCGGCGCTGCAATCGGTGCTGACCCAGTTCTACCCCGGTGACATCGAAGTGGTCGTGGTCTTCGACCGCGCCAAAGTGGACGAAGCGCTCGCGGCCGACGGCGACCGGCCGGTGCGCGTGGTCAAGAACGAGCGCACCCCCGGCCTCGCCGGGGCCCGCAACACCGGGATCACCGCGCTGGAGACCGACCTCGTGGCGTTCCTCGACGACGACGACGAGTGGCTGCCCGGCAAGCTCACCGCGCAGGTGACCGCGCTCGGCACCGAGGCCGAGCTCTGCACCACCGCGATCGAGGTGGACTACCGCGGCCGCCGGAACTCCCGGCTCGCGCAGAGGACCATGGTGCGCCACGGCGACCTGCTCCGCTCGCGCATGATGATGCTCCACTCCTCCACGTTCCTGTTCCGGCGCTCGGCGCTGCTGGGCGGGCTCGGCCTGGTCGCGGAGGACGCGCCGGGGAGCCAGAACGAGGACTGGGACATGCTGCTGCGCGCCTCGCGGCGGCGGCCCATCGCGCACGTCGACGTCCCGTACGCGCTCGTCAACTGGGCCGGCTCGCACTTCGAGACCCGCTGGGACACCAAGATCTCCTCGCTGCGGTGGATCCTCGACCGCCACCCCGAGATCCACGGCAGCCCCGAGGGCGCCGCCCGCGTCTACGGCCAGATCGCCTGCTGGCACGCCGCCACCGGCGACCGCAAGGAGGCCCTGCGCTGGGCCGTCCGGGCGACGAAGGCGAACCCGGGCGAGCCCCGCGCCGCCGTCGCGGCAGCGGCCGCCGCCGGCATCGTCGGCGTCCCGGCCGTGATGGCCGCACTGCACCGCCGCGGCCGCGGCATCTGAGACGGCAAAAAGAAAGCGGCCCCGGAACCTCTCGGTTCCGGGGCCGCCTCGTCAAGCGCTGCGATCAGGGCTAGCCCTTCTTGCGGAGCTCCTCTTCGTTCTTGTGCAGGTCCTCGAGGCCACCGCACATGAAGAACGCCTGCTCGGGGAAGTGGTCGTACTCACCCTCGGCGATCTTCTTGAAGGCCTCGACGGTCTCCTTGACGGGGACGAACGAGCCCTCGACACCGGTGAACTGCTTCGCCGCGAACGTGTTCTGCGACAGGAAGCGCTCGATGCGGCGCGCGCGGCCCACGACGAGACGGTCCTCTTCCGAGAGCTCGTCCATACCGAGGATCGCGATGATGTCCTGCAGCTCGTTGTACTTCTGCAGGATCTGCTTCACCTGGGAGGCGACCGCGTAGTGCTCGGCACCCACGACCTCGGGCTCCAGAATGCGGGAGTTCGAGGCGAGCGGGTCGATCGCCGGGTAGATGCCCTTGTCGGAGATCTTCCGCTCGAGGTTCGTCGTCGCGTCCAAGTGCGTGAACGCGGTGAACGGCGCCGGGTCGGTGTAGTCGTCCGCGGGGACGTACACGGCCTGCATCGAGGTGATGGCCTTGCCGCGCAGCGAGGTGATGCGCTCTTGGAGCTCACCCATCTCGTCCGCCAGGGTCGGCTGGTAACCCACGGCCGAGGGCATGCGGCCCAGCAGCGCGGAGGTCTCCGAACCGGCCTGCGTGAAGCGGAAGATGTTGTCGATGAAGAGCAGCACCTCCTGGTTCTTCACGTCGCGGAAGTACTCGGCCATCGTCAGGGCCGACAGGGCGACGCGAAGACGCACCCCCGGCGGCTCGTCCATCTGGCCGTAGACCAGCGAGGTCTTCGGGAGGACGCCGGCCTCGGCCATTTCGGCGATGAGGTCGTTGCCCTCACGGGTGCGCTCGCCGACACCGGCGAACACCGAGGAACCACCGAAGTTCTGGGCGACACGGATGATCATCTCCTGGATGAGCACCGTCTTGCCCACGCCGGCGCCGCCGAACAGGCCGATCTTGCCGCCCTTGACGTACGGGGCGAGCAGGTCGATGGCCTTGATGCCGGTCTCCAGCATCTCGGTCTTCGGCTCCAGCTGCGCGAACGCCGGGGCGTGGCGGTGGATCTCCCAGTAGTCGTCGGCCACCAGCTCCTCGCCCTCGGCGAGGTTCAGGCATTCGCCGAGCACGTTGAAGACCTTGCCCTTGATGCCGTCGCCGACCGGGACCTTGATCTGGCCGCCGGTGTCGCGGACCTCGGTACCGCGGACCAGGCCGTCGGTCGGGGCCATGCAGATGCCGCGGATCTGGTTGTCGCCCAGGTGCTGGGCCACTTCCAGGGTCAGGGTCTTGTTGTGCTCGCCGTAGACGACGTCAACGTGGAGTGCGTTGAAGATCGCCGGGATGGCGTTTCGAGGGAACTCGACGTCGACGACCGGCCCGATGACCCGTACGACGCGCCCCACTCCTTGAGTGTCAGTCATCGTTACTCTCTTCCTGCGGCGGAAAGGGCCGAAGCCCCGCCCACGATTTCGCTGATCTCCTGCGTGATCGCCGCCTGCCGCGCCGCGTTCGCGCTCCGCCGCAGGGTCTTGATCATTTCATCGGCATTGTCCGTAGCGGCCTTCATGGCCCGGCGCTTCGCCGCCAACTCGCTCGCCGCCGCGTCGATCAACGCCGCGTAGATGCGGGTCGTCAAGTACTTCGGCAGCAGTGAGTCGAGCAGCGCCTCCGGGTTCGGCTCGAACTCGTAGTCCGGGAGCAGCACGTGCTCGTCGAGCTCGTGCTCCTCCACCTCTTCGACCTCGAGCGGAGCCAGCTGCCGAGGTTCAGGGGTCTGCGTGAGCAGCGAGACGAACCTGGTGTGCACGATGTGCAGCTCGTCCACTCCGAGGATACCGTCCGCTCCCGCGTCGTCACCCTCGTCGTCGGCGCCGGACATGAACGCCGCAAGCAGCGTCCTGGTGATCTCCTGCGCGTCCGAGACCTTCGGCTGCTGCGAGAACCCGGTCCAGGACTGTTCGATCTTCCTGGAACGGAACCGGTAGTAGTCGACGCCCTTGCGACCCACGACGTACAGGATCGGCTGCTTGCCTTCCTCTGCCAGACGCGAGATCAGCTGCTCGGCGGTGCGGATGGCGTTGGCGTTGTAGCCGCCGCACATCCCCTTGTCCGCCGTGAGCACGAGCACGCCCGTACGCCTGACCGCCTTGCGCGGCTGCAGCAGCGGGTGATTGATCGACGCGTTCGACGCCAAGGAGGTCATCACGCTGGTCATGGCGCGGGAGTACGGCAGCGACGCCGCCACCCGATCCTGAGCCTTGGCGATGCGGCTGGTCGCGACCAGCTCCTGCGCCTTGGTGATCTTCCGGATGGACTGGGTCGACTTCAGCCGCTTCCGCAAACTACGAAGCTGCGCTGACATGGCTAACCCCTCTTGACGCGCTTGACGGTCTCGACGTCCACGTCGCCCTCGAGGGCGTCTTCAGCGGTGTCGGTCACGTGCAGGTCGTCGGCGGTGGCCTTGAACATCTTCTTGAACTTGGCCGCGGCGCGCTTGAGGGTGTCCTCGATGTCGCCGGTGACCTTGTCCTTGCCCGCGGTGAGCTGGGCGACGACGTCCTTGTGGTTGGCGCGCATGTAGGTGAGGAACTCGCTCTCGAAACGGCGCACCTCCCCGACCGGGATGTCGTCGAGCTCGCCGGCGGTGCCGGCCCAGATCGAGATGGTCTCCTCGCCCATGGGGAGCGGCTCGGCCACACCCTGCTTGAGGAGCTCGACCATGCGCAGGCCGCGGTCCAGCTGCGCGCGGGACGCGGCGTCCAGGTCGGACGCGAAGGCCGCGAAGGCCTCCAGGTCGCGGTACTGGGCCAGGTCCAGACGGAGCGAACCGGCGACCGAGCGCATGCCCTTGGTCTGCGCGGCGCCACCGACACGGGAGACGGACGTACCGACGTTGATCGCCGGACGCACACCCGAGTTGAACAGGCCCTCTTCGAGGTAGACCTGGCCGTCGGTGATCGAGATGACGTTGGTCGGGATGAACTGCGAGATGTCGCCGGCCTTGGTCTCGATGATCGGCAGACCCGTCATCGAACCCGCGCCCAGCTCGTCGGAGAGCTTCGCGCAACGCTCGAGGAGACGCGAGTGCAGGTAGAAGACGTCACCGGGGAAGGCCTCGCGGCCCGGGGGACGACGCAGCAGCAGCGACACGGTGCGGTACGCCTCGGCCTGCTTCGACAGGTCGTCGAAGACGATGAGGACGTGCTTGCCGCCGTACATCCAGTGCTGGCCGATGGCCGAACCGGTGTAGGGCGCCAGGTACTTCAGACCCGCGGGCTCGTCGGCGTTCGCCGCGACGATGGTGGTGTACTCCATCGCGCCGTGCGCCTCGAGCATGCCCTTGATGCCGGCGACGGTGGAGCCCTTCTGGCCGACCGCGACGTAGATGCAGCGCAGCTGCTTGTCGGGGTCGCCGGACTCCCAGTTGGCGCGCTGGTTGATGATCGTGTCGATCGCGACCTGCGTCTTGCCGGTCTTGCGGTCGCCGATGATCAGCTGGCGCTGGCCGCGCCCGATGGGGGTCATCGAGTCGATGGCCTTGATGCCGGTCTCGACGGGCTCGAACACCGACTGGCGGCTGACGACGTTGGGGGCCTGGGCCTCCAGCTCGCGCTCGCCCTCGGCCTCGATCTCGCCGAGGTCGTCGATGGGGTTGCCCAGGGCGTCGACGACGCGGCCCAGGAACTTGTCGCCCACCGGCACGGAGAGGACCTTGCCGGTGCGCTTGACCGACTGGCCCTCGCCGACCTTGACCGGGTCGCCCAGGAGGACGGCGCCGATCTCGCGGACGTCGAGGTTCAGGGCCAGGCCCATCACGCCGCCCTCGAACTCCAGGAGCTCGTTGGCCATGACGGAGGGCAGGCCCTCGACGACGGCGATGCCGTCGCCGGCGGAGGTGACGGTACCGACCTCTTCGCGGGTGATCTCCGGCCGGTAAGACGAGACGTACGCGTCGAGCGCGTTACGGATCTCGTCAGAGGAGATGGTCAATTCAGCCATCTGAACGTTTACCTTTCTGTTGTTACCGGCTGGATCAGCGTCCGGCCAAGGCTTGGCGGGCTTCGTCGAGGCGGCGCGAGACGGAACCGTCCCACAGCTCCGAGCCGACTTGCACCCGGATGCCCCCGACGATCGCGGGGTCGACCGTGACCTTGAGCGCCACAGGGCGCCCGTAGACCAGGGTGAGCTTGGCGGCGAGCTGACGCTCCCCCGCCTCGTCGAGCGGCCTCGCCACGGTCACGTAGGCCACGGTCTCGTCGTGGGCCGCAGCGGCGGCTTCGACGAGGTGGGCCAACGAGGCGTGGAAACTGCGGCCGCCGATGCCGAAGCACGAGGCGGACGCCAGCTTCACCGTCACCGGCTCGGCCTTGCCCGCGAGCAGCTGCTCGACGAGCGAGGCCCGGCCCTTCGGGTCGGAACCCGAAGCGCCCAGGACCGAGGCCAGTTCGGCGTCGCCGTCGACGAGCTGCCCGAAGCGGAACAGCTCGTCTTCGACGTTCGCCAGGCTGCCGTCCTTGGTCGCGGCGAGCAGCAGCGCCGACAGGGCGAGCTGCTCGGTGCCGTCGACCAGTTCGGACGGGGCGCCCCAGCGGCCGCGCACGAGCGAGGCCACCACGTCAGCGGCGGTCTCGCCCACTTGGCCCGCGATGAGCCCGCGGACCAGGCCCTCCCGGTCGTCCGCCGTGCGGGCGGGGTCGGACAGGGCGCGACGCAGCCGAGGCTGGTCGACGAGGAACCTCGTCACTCCCAGCAGCTGATCGCCGCACTCGGTGAGCTGCTCGGCCGAGGCGCTGGGGGCGGCTGCCTCCAGCACGGCCCGGCCGGCCTCGATGCTTTCGCGTCCAGTCGTCGACATCAGCGCGCTCCGCTCGTCTCGGCCGTGTCGTCGGCGATCTGGGACAGGAACTGGTCCACAGTCGCCGTCGTGTCGGCATCGCCGGCGAGGCGCTGGCCGATGATCTTCCCGGCCAGGTCAACGGCCAGGTTGCCGACCTCGCTGCGCAGCTCGCGGACGAGCTGCTGGCGAGAGGCCTCGATCTGCGCGTGGCCGGCCGCGATGACGCGGTTGGCCTCTTCGCGGGCGGAGACGAGGATCTCCTCCTTGGCCGCCACGGCGTCGGCACGAGCCTCGTCGCGAATCGCGGCGGCCTCTTCCTGCGCAGTGGCGAGCTTGCGACGGTATTCCTCGAGCGTCTGGTTGGCCTCTTCTTGAGCCCGCTCAGCCCGCTCGATGCCGCCTTCGATCGCGTCCACTCGTGCCTCGAAGGTCTTCTCCATACGAGGGAAGACGAACTTCATGAGCACGAAGCACAGCAGACCGAAGGCGATGGCTCCGACGAGCATCTCTTGCCAGATCGGGAAGAGGATGCCCGCTCCACCTTCTTCGGCGGCGTGAATCATCATCGCTCCGGTTGTTTAGGAAAGGGCGAAGGCGAGGACCAGGCCGAACAGGGCCAGAACCTCGACGAGGGCGAAGCCCATGAACAGCATCGGGCGGGTGATGCCGGCCGACTCGGGCTGGCGCGCGGTGGCGGTGATCCACGCGGCGAAGATCAGGGCAACACCGATACCGGGGCCGATCGCAGCGAGGCCGTAACCGACGACGTTGAGAGTGCCTTCCATGGCGTTTTTCTCCTAGGTGTCAGCGTGGCGTGTCCGTCACGCGCACGATGTTCTTCAATTGCGAAATCTGAATGAGGGGTAGACGTGCGTGGGAGCTAGTGCTCGTCCGCGAGAGACCCCTGGATGTACATGCCCGTCAGCAGCGTGAACACGTACGCCTGAAGCAGGATGACGATGAGCTCGAAGAGCGTCATGCCGATGCCCATGGCGAACGAGAAGACCGACAGGCCCTGGATGAAGACGTTCGAGGAGTTGAGCATCTCGAACCCGCCGAGGATGAACACCAGCAGGATGAGGTGGCCGGCGAACATGTTCGCGAAGAGCCGCAGGGCCAGGGTGACCGGGCGCAGGATGATGTTCTGCAGGAACTCGATCGGGATCAGCAACGGGTAGATGAAGGCCGGGGCGCCCGGGGGCACGCAGGTCATCTTGAGGAACTTGCCGAGGCCGTGCTGCTTGATGCCCACGAACATGTAGATGCCCCAGGAGAGCACCGCGAGCATCGCGGGGAAGGCGATGTGCGACATCGGGGAGATCTGGATACCGGGCACGATCGCCCAGAAGTTCATGAGGAGGATGAAGATGAACAGCGTCGCGAGGTACGGGGCGAAGCGCACGCCGTCCTTCTTGCCCATGAGGTCGATGGCGACGGTGTTCCGGATGAAGCCGTAGGCCGATTCGGCCATCCACTGCTTCTTGGTGGGAACGATCTGCGGTTTGCGGTAGGCCCACAGGAAGAAGGCGATAAGGATCGCAACGGTCGCCCAGACCACGAAGGTGATCGTGGTGAACATGTGAGCGAGGGCGGTCCCAGTGAGCCCGGAGAACCAGTCGGCAAAGTCAAAGCTGTGGATACCGGGCGGGAAGTGGGAGTCCCCTTCGGCCAGCACGATGGCTGAGTCGGTCACGCGAGCCACGCCTCTCAGTCAGTGTCGGTCAAATCTACGGCGACATCTGCTTGATGAGCAGGTACATTCCTGCCCCAGCACCGACTAGCATCCCTACCAGGAGCCCGACTTTGGGCAGTTCGAGCCACAGGTCGACCAGATACCCGAGACCACCCCAGAAGATGATCCCGGACAGCAGATATCCCAGAGCACGCCAGCCCATATCCGAACCGTCCGGCTGGGGCTTGCGATCGGGGGGTTCCATGTCGGCCATGTCGAGCTGAACTCTAACAGCTACTACACAGGAACTGCCCAGCGGGTTCGCTGAGATGAGCGCCATCTGTGCGGGGTTGTCAACCCCTACGAAACACCGCGTGTCGCGAGGGGCGTCAAGATTTCGTCAAGAATGCTGGTCGAGCTCGATGTAGGGAATTTTCGCCTTGTAGGCCCACGCGACCTGGGTGGCGAGCCACGCGACGGCCCCGCCGACCACACCGAAGGCGAGCGGCAGCAGCGCGTCAGGCACGAGGTTCTTGACGATCGAGAAGATCGTCAGTACGAGCGCGAGCTTGATCGAGTACGTGATCAAGGCCATAGGCAGAGTGAGACGCAGGTCTATTTGCTCGGCGAAGGCGACGGCCCACACCGAACCCGCGAATCCCAAGGCGGCCAAGGCAACTCCGGCAGCGGCAGCCCATGCGCCGGTCCCGCCGGAGGTGAGGCCGCCGATCACGGCGGCGACGACCGCCGCGATCCCCGCGACGATGAAACACGGTTTGAGGAAACCCCTGGCGGTCTTCATGAGCGTGGCTCCAAAGCAGCCGCGACCGGCCGCAGCGCGGCCTCGAGCTGGTCGGCGATCTGGGCGTACACGGCCTGGCGCATCCCCCACGGGTCGGCCAGGTCGATCTCGTCGTAGTCGCCGCGGCGCGCATCGGCCGCGTCGACGAGGGCCTTGCCGCGAACGGCGGTGTCGCCGTCAGGCAGCGAGCCGGCGAGGTCGGCGGCCATCGGCCCGAACGAGCGGACGAGGAAGGCCTTGGCCGACGCTTCGGGGAACCGCTCGCCGATGTACTCCAGGTGCCCGATCGTGGCGACGAGGATGAGGTCCGAGGCCTCGACGTGCTCGCGCAGGAGGTGCCGGGCGCGGTGCCCCTCGGGGTCGAAGCCGCGCGACTCGAGCTCGGTCATCGCGTTGCCCTGCATGTTCTCGCCCTCGTGGAAGGCCGAGATGCCCGCGCCGTGGTTGAGCACGTCCTCGCCGGTGAGCCCGGCGAGGATGCGCTCGGACATGGGCGACCGGCAGATGTTGCCGGTGCACACGTGCAGCACGGTGAACGGCGAGGTCACGCCGACGCCTCGTCGGCCTTCGGCTCGGCGGTCTCGTCGGCTTCCGCTTCCGCCGTGTCGGTGTCGTCCGCTTCGGGCTCGTCGTCCTCGGGGCCCTGGCCGGGGCCGTAGCCGTCGCGGTCGAGGGTGTCGGGCACGATCTTGCGGATCTGCTCGAGGCTCAGCGCGCCCAGGCGCAGGATCTGCGGCGGGTGGGCCACGCAGTCGATGATGGTCGACGGCTGGTTGTCCTCGCTCGGGCCGGCCTCCAGGTACACGGAGACGTCGGAGCCGAGCTGGGCCTTCGCGTCGGCGGCGGTGTCGGCCGGGGGCTGGCCGGTCTTGTTCGCCGAGGAGACGGCCATCGGGCCGGTCTCCTTGAGCAGTTCCAGCGCGAGCGGGTGCAGCGGCATGCGCACCGCGACCGTACCGTCCGTGTCACCGAGGTCCCAGGTCAGGGACGGGGTGTACGGCACGACGATGGTGAGCGGGCCGGGCCAGAACGCCTCGATGAGCTCCTTGGCGGAGTCGGGGATGTCAGAGGCGATGCCGTCGAGGGCCCGCTTCGAGCCGATGAGGACCGGTGGCGCCATGTCGCGCCCGCGGCCCTTCGCGGCCAGCAGCGCCTGGACCGCCGTGGGATTGAACGCGTCGCAGCCGATGCCGTAGACGGTGTCGGTGGGGATGACGACGAGCCGACCGCCGGTCACGGCCCTGGCGGCCGACTTCAGCCCGGTCGCGCGGTCCTTGATCTTCCTGCAATTGAACAGCCTCACGGCGACTAGCCTAGCCTTCCCGTCGCGAACCGCGGGCGGCCCGCCAGGTCGTCGTGGTCCTCGGTCTCGGTGAACCCGCTGACGCCCAGGATCTCGGGGGCGACGGCACCATGCGTGTCGTCGTGCTCGAAGCCGAACCAGCCCCCGGGCTTGAGCCAGCTCGCGGCCCGCATGGCCAGCGGCTGGATCACGGCGAGCCCCGCTTCGGCGGCGTAGACGGCGCCGTGCGGGTCGAACTTCACCTCGGGCGCGACCTCCATCTCGAAGGGCACGTACGGCGGGTTCGCGGTGACGAGGTCCACGGCCCCGTCGAGTTCGTTCAACGTGGCGGCGGCGGTCGCGTCGGCCAGGACCGGGGTCGCGCCGGTGCCGTCGAGGTTCGATTCGAGCCATTCGAACGCGTCGGGGTCGGCTTCGATCGCCCACACGGTCGCGTCGGGGCGTTCGGTCGCGATCGCATAGGCGATCGCTCCGGAACCGGAGCATGCGTCGATCACGGTCCCGCCCTGCGGAAGGTGCTCGAGCGCCCAGTCCACGAGCAGTTCCGTCTCGGGCCTGGGCACGAAGACGCCGGGCCCGACCGCGAGTTCGCCGTAGCGGAACGCGGCCGAACCGGTCAGGTGCTGGAGCGGCTCGCGGGAGGCGCGCCGTTCCAGGAGCGCGTCGAACTCGGCGAGCTGGAGCGCGGTCGGCGCGCCGGCGATGAGCAGACGCGTCCGCGTCAGCCCGGAGACGTGGGCGGCCAGCAGCTCGGCGTCGTTCCGTGGGGAATGCACGCCGGCCGCTTCGAGCCGCTTCGCCGCCGCGGCGACGGCCTGCGGCCAGGTCGCCTGCGCTTCGGGAAGCTCAGCAGCCATCACTCGTCGGTGCCGCGCGCCATGCGCTCGGCCCGGTCGGCGGCGGCGAGGGCGTCGAGGACCTCGTCGAGCGCGCCGTCCATGACCTGGTCGAGGTTGTAGGCGGTGAAGCCGACGCGGTGGTCGGTGAGCCGGTTCTGCGGGAAGTTGTACGTGCGGATGCGCTCGGAGCGGTCCGCGGTGCGCACCTGCAGGAGCCGGGCGGCGCCGGCGGCCGCGGCGGCCTCCTCCTGCTGCTTCGCGAGGAGGCGGGCGCGCAGTACCTTGATCGCCGCTTCCTTGTTCTGGAGCTGGCTCTTCTCGTTCTGGCTGGTCACGACGACGCCGGTGGGTTCGTGCGTGAGGCGCACGGCCGAGTCGGTGGTGTTGACGGACTGGCCGCCCGGACCGGAGGACCGGTAGACGTCGACGCGCACGTCGTTCATGTTGAGCTCGAAGTCGACCTCTTCGGCCTCGGGCATGACGGTGACCGCCGCCGCGGAGGTGTGGACGCGGCCCTGCGACTCGGTCACGGGCACGCGCTGCACGCGGTGCACGCCGCCCTCGAACTTCATGCGCGACCACACGCCGTTGCCGCCCTCGGGCGTGCCCTTGGTGCGCACGGCGATCGAGGAGTCCTTGATGCCGCCGAGGTCGGTGGGCACCATTTCCAGGGTCTCGACGGTCCAGCCCATGCGCTCGAAGAAGCGCAGGTACATGCGCATGAGGTCCCCGGCGAACAGGCCGGACTCCTCGCCGCCCGCGCCGGCCTTGATCTCGATGATCACGTCCTTCGCGTCGTCGGGGTCGCGCGGGACCAGCAGCTCGGCGAGCTTCGACTCGAGCTCGGGGATCCGCTTGCGGATGCCCTCGGCCTCATCCGCGAAGTCCGAGTCCTCCTTCGCGAGCTCTTCGGCGGTCTCGAGGTCGTCCTTGGCCGCCGCGATGTCCGCAGCGGTCTTCGCGATCGGGGAGAGTTCCGCGTAGCGGCGTCCGACCCGCCGGGCCTGGGCCTGGTCGGCGTGCAGGGCGGGGTCGCCCATCTGGACTTCCAGGTCGCGGAACTCGGCGAGGAGCGATTCCAGGCGGTTGTCGGCAGCGGTCGTCATTGCGGATCCTTCGAATGAGCCTTGCGAGCAGTCAGGTGATACGAAAAACGCAGCGCCCGCGTCAATCGACACGAGCGCTGCGCGGCAAAGCTACTTACCGGCCTGAGCCTTCTCCTGGGTCTTGGCGTAGCGGGCCTTGAACTTGGCCACGCGACCGCCGGTGTCGAGGATGCGCTGCTTACCGGTGTAGAACGGGTGGCACTTGTTGCAGGTCGCAGCCTGGATCTTGCCACTGGCCACCGTCGACCGGGTGGTGAAGGCGTTCCCGCAGGAACAGGTCACCTCGGTGACGACGTACTGAGGGTGGATCCCGTCTTTCATGACTTCCCTTTCTCTGGGTCGCCGGGTCGGCCGCTGCGCCGCTGGATTACTCGCGAGCGTCGCAATCTGCCGTGAACCGGAACCGCATCGTGCCCGTGTAAGGGCGCTACTGGACTTTTGGCGGGCTCGCAAGCTCGCCCTTGCTGCGCGACCTGCGCACCAACATTCAATGATAAGGCGTGAGGCCGCTCTCAACGAGGGCGGCCTCACGCCTCACGGACTACTCGCCGGGCGTGTTCTTGACGATCTGCATCAGGAACTCGGCGTTCGTCTGCGTCTTCTTCAACCGGTCGATCAGCAGGTCGATCGCCTGCTGCGGGTCCAGCGAAGACAGGACCCGACGGAGCTTCAGCATCACTGCCTGCTCCTCGGCGCTCATCATGAGCTCGTCCTTGCGGGTGCTCGACTGGTGCACGTCGATCGCCGGGTAGGTGCGCTTCTCGGCGATCTTGCGGTCCAGCTTGAGCTCGGCGTTGCCGGTGCCCTTGAACTCCTCGAAGATCACCGTGTCGCCCATGGAGCCGGTCTCGACCAGCGCCGTGCCGATGATGGTCAGCGACCCGCCGTGCTCGATGTTGCGCGCCGCGCCGAGGAACCGCTTCGGCGGGTACAGCGCCGTCGAGTCGATGCCACCGGAGAGGATGCGCCCCGAAGCGGGCGACGAGTTGTTGTACGCGCGGCCCAGGCGGGTGATCGAGTCGAGCAGCACGACCACGTCGTGGCCGAGTTCGACCAGGCGCTTGGCGCGCTCGATCGCCAGCTCGGCGACGGTGGTGTGGTCCGACGGCGGGCGGTCGAAGGTCGAGGCGATGACCTCGCCCTTCACCGAACGCTGCATGTCGGTGACCTCTTCGGGCCGCTCGTCCGCGAGGACCACCATGAGGTGGCACTCGGGGTTGTTCGTGGTGATCGCGTTGGCGATCGCCTGCAGCACCATCGTCTTGCCGGCCTTCGGCGGGGAGACGATGAGGGCGCGCTGGCCCTTGCCGATCGGGGCCACGAGGTCGATGACCCTCGTGGTGATCGCGTTCGGCTCGGTCTCCAGACGCAGGCGCTCCTGCGGGTACAGCGGCGTGAGCTTGTAGAACTCGTCGCGCTTCGTCGCGTCCTGCGGGCTCATGCCGTTGACGGTGTCGAGGCGGACCAGCGGGTTGTACTTCTCGCGGCGCTGCTGCTGCTTGCCACCCTGGCCGTTCGGCTCCTCGGTGCCGCCGCGGCTGGGCTTGACGGCGCCGGTGATGGCGTCGCCGCGGCGCAGGCGGTGCTTGCGGACCTGGGACATCGAGACGTAGACGTCGTCAGGGCCGGCGAGGTAGCCGGTGGTGCGGATGAACGCGTAGTTGTCGAGGATGTCGAGGATCCCCGCGACGGGCACGAGCTGCTCGTCGTTCTGGACGCCGCCGCTCACGCGGTCGCGCTCGGGAGCCTCGTCGCGGCCGCCGCGCTGGCGGCGGTCGGAGCGGTCGCGGCGCTTGCGGCGGCGGTTGTCGCCGTCGCCGTCGCGCGGGCCGCGGTCGTCGTAACCGTCGTCCTCGTTGCGGCGCTCGCGGGTCTCGGTGCGCGTGTCGGACTGCTCGGCGCGCTCAGAACGCTCAGTGCGCTCGGCACGCTCCGGGCGCTCGTCGCGGCGGCCGTTCTCGCGGTTGCCGTTGTCGCGACCGTTCTCGCGGCCGCCTTCGCGGCTGAGCTCACGACCGCCTTCGCGGTTGTCGCGCCCGTTCTCACGGGAGCGGCGACGACGCTGCGGTCGGTCCTCATCGGACTCGATGGTCGCGACTGCCGACTGGCCTTCGGACTCAACGGTTTCGGTCTGACGCTCTTCACGGCGGCGCGGCTGCGGCGGACCGGCCGGGCGGGTCGCCCGGCGGGCGGCGGTGCCGCCCTTGGCCTCTGCACCCTCGGAGCCGTTGTCGGCGGGCGCGGCGTCGACTGTGGTCGACGGGGCCTCGGCGATGGGCGTTTGGTCAGAGTCAGGCACTGGCGGGGCCTCCTTTTCCGCGCTGGCACCGCCGGGCTGCGAGCCCGCATCCTGCCGTTCCTGGATGGCGGCGATCAGCTCGCTCTTGCGCATCCGGCCAACGCCGGTGATGCCGAGCGATTGCGCCATCTGCTGGAGCTCGGGCATCAGCATAGAGGCCAGACCGGTTCCTGCCCGACGGCGCTTCTTGGTCTCCGGAATCTCTTCCGCAGCCGAAGCCTCATCGCTCATCCGGTCCGACGTCGTGCCGGTGGTGTCGCTCAATGGATTCCTTCCCTGGCGGAACTTCGAAGTGGATTCGAGGAGTTTCCGCGTCTTTCAAATAGCCGCAATGCCGATGTTCTGGTCTGCGTCCCGCCATCGCTTCGGCCGCTTCTGGTCACCATGTGACCTCGGCGGTTGGAAGACGACGGTTGACACTGGGTGCAACACCCCTGGGCTGTCCGCTGAGCAGACGGTCCTGATCGTGGTGAGGCAGCCTCTGGGCCTGCGACTGGACAGCTTGCGATGAATGATCGTGCACGGTGAGACACGTGATTGCGATCTCCGCTGATTGCGATCCTCGCCTTTGCGATCCGATCCGGGCGGAGGCCCGGCGCCACAAGCGGACAGCGACTGTTCCTTGGTCGAAACCGTGCCATGCCACGCTGGAGCTATGCAAAGTCACAAATCCATGGTTGAGGGTGATGACCCAAACAAGAGATCAGGCGTGCGCTGGATGCGCCGCAGCTGTTGTGACCACAAGCATAAGCAAGGCTTCGAGCAGTCACGACACCGGGTGGTCGTCTAACTGGAATGGTAGCGCACTCTTCCCATTCACAACAACGGACCCGAGGATCACTCGTTCGGGGAGGTCGCGACCTGCACGGCCCCGTCTGCGACGTCCAGGCGCAAGGCCTCGAAGCCCGATGGGACCTCGGGAACGCGCGCGTCGTCGATCGCAAGGGCGAGCACGGTCGGACCCGCACCGGAAATCGCGGCTGCGATTCCGGCGGAACGCAATGCTCGCAACAAATGGGTGCTTTCCGGCATTCCCTTGGCCCGGTACGACTGGTGGAGCCGGTCGTCCGTCGCCTCGAAAAGGCGCGACGGGTGGTGCGTGATCGCGGCGGCGAGCAGCGCGGAGCGGGAGAGGTTGAACACCGCGTCGGCGTGCGGAACCTTCTCGGGCAGGGCCGCGCGAGCGACCGAGGTCAGGCCCTTGGACTGCGGCACGAACGCCCACGGGTGGACGCGCGGCGACGGGTCGAGGCCGATGGCCTTGGCACCGTCCTCTGTGGTGTAGGCGATGGTGAAGCCGCCGAGGAGGCACGGGGCGACGTTGTCCGGGTGGCCCTCGATCTCGCTGGCGAGGACGAGTTTCTGCGAGCGCGTGAGCCCGGCGCCGGCGAGCGCGTCGGCGAGCATGATGCCCGCGACGATCGCCGCCGACGAGGAGCCGAGTCCGCGCGCGTGCGGAATCCTGTTGCGGCACTTGATCTTCAGGCCCGGGGCCGAGAGACCGAGGTGCTTGAAGGTGCGCAGCATCGTGGCGGCCACGAGGTGGCGTTCGTCGAGGGCCACGGTGCCCTCGCCTTCGCCCTGGACCTCGACCATGACGGCGGTGCCGCTCGTGGCCTCGGCGGTGACCTCGTCGCAGAGGTCGAGGGCCAGGCCCAGCGAGTCGAAACCGGGGCCGAGGTTGGCTGAGGTGGCCGGGACGCGGACGGTCGCCCGCGGGCCGGTCTGGAAGGCCTCCAACTACAGGCCCGCCCGTCGCCCGACGCCACCGGAACCGGTGGTCGCTTCGTTCCCCATCACAGCCCCAATGCAGTGGCGGTCTTGACCACGTCGACCGGGACGGTCTGCGGCTGCGGCGCGGTGGAGACGGCCCAGTCGGGGTCCTTGAGGCCGTTGCCGGTGACGGTGCAGACGATCGTCTGTCCCTTCTCGACCCAACCGGCTTCGGCCTGCTTGAGCAGGCCGGCGACCGACGCGGCCGAGGCGAGTTCGACGAAGACGCCCTCGGAGCGGGCCAGCAGCATGTACGCGGCGTGGATCTCGCGGTCGGTGGCGGCGATGATGTCGCCGTTCGACTCCTTCTTGGCGTCGAGCGCCTTCGTCCACGAGGCCGGGTTGCCGATGCGGATCGCGGTGGCGATGGTCTGCGGGTGCTCGACCACGTGGCCGTCGACGATCGGGGCGGAGCCGGCGGCCTGGACGCCGAGCATCCGGGGCAGCTTCGTCGCGTTGCCCGCGGCGTGGTCCTCGTTGTAGCCCATCCAGTAGGCGGTGATGTTGCCCGCGTTGCCCACCGGGAGGCAGTGGATGTCCGGGGCGTCGCCGAGGACCTGCACGACCTCGTACGCGGCGGTCTTCTGCCCGAGGATGCGGTTGAAGTTGATGTGGTTGACGAGCGTCACCGGGTAGTCCTGGGCGAGCTTGTCGGCCATGGTGAGGCAGTCGTCGAAGTTGCCGTCGACCTGGAGGAGCTTCGCGCCGTGCACGAGGGCCTGGGCGAGCTTGCCGAGTGCGATCTTCCCGGCCGGGACGAGCACCGCGCAGGTGATCCCGGCGCGAGCGGCGTACGCCGCCGCCGAGGCGGAGGTGTTGCCGGTGGAGGCGCAGATGACGGCCTTCGAGCCGTCCTCGACGGCCTTCGAGACCGCGAGCGTCATGCCGCGGTCCTTGAAGGAGCCGGTCGGGTTGAGGCCTTCGACCTTGAGGTAGACGTCGCAGCCGGTCTTCGCGGAGAGGACCGGGGCGGGCAGCAGGGGCGTGCCGCCCTCTTGCAGGGTGACGACGGGGGTGGCGTCGGTGACCGGGAGCCGGTCGCGGAATTCCTCGATGAGGCCGCGCCACCCCGGGCGCATGGCTCCTGCGCCGCTTTCAAGACTGGACATGGCGTCCTATTCTCCTTCGACGCGCATGACCGAGGCGACATTGTGCACCGAGGTCAGTTGCGACAGTTCCTCTACGGTGTCCGACAACTGCTTGTCGGCCGCCGTGTGGGTGACGACCACGAGCCGGGCCTCATCGCCCTGGCCGGATTGATGGACGGTGGCGAGGCTGACGCCGTGGTGGGCGAAGGTGGCCGCCACGCGCGCGAGCACGCCGGGCTCGTCGACCACGTCGAGGCTGACGTGGTACCTGGTGCGGGCCTCGCCGATGGGTTTCACCGGGAGGTCCTGGTAGGCGGCCTCGGGCGGGAAGGCGGTGATCCCGCCGCGCTTGTTGCGCGCCACGGCCACGATATCGCCGAGCACCGCCGAAGCGGTCTCGGTGCCGCCCGCTCCCGCTCCGTAGAACATGAGGCGGCCGGCGGACTCGGCTTCGACGAACACCGCGTTGTAGGCGCCGTTGACGTTCGCGAGCGGGTGGGTCGTCGGGATCATCGCCGGGTGGACGCGCACGGACACGCCGTCGGCCTCACGAGTGGCGATGCAGAGGGGCTTCACGACGCGGCCCTGCGCGGCGGCCGACGCGATGTCGGCGGCCGAGACGTCCCGGATGCCCTCGCGGTAGACCTCGCCCAGGTCGATGTGGGTGTGGAACGCGAGCGAGGCGATGAGCGCGGCCTTCGCGGCGGCGTCGTAGTTGTCGACGTCCGCGGTCGGGTCCGCCTCGGCGTACCCCAGCTCGGTGGCCTCGCCGAGGGCCTCCTCGAAGGCGGCGCCGGTCTGCGACATCTGGCTGAGGATGTAGTTCGTGGTGCCGTTGACGATGCCGAGCACCCGGTTGATCGTGTCGCCGTGCAGCGACTCGCGCAGCGGGCGCATCAGCGGGATCGCGGCGGCCGCGGCGGCCTCGTAGTAGAGGTCCGCGCCGCCCGCCTTCGCGGCGGCCGACAGGGCCGGTCCGTCCTCGGCGAGCAGGGCCTTGTTCGCGGTCACGACCGACTTGCCCTCGGCCAGCGCGGTGGTGATCCAGGTGCGGGCGGGCTCGATGCCGCCGGCGACCTCGACGACGATGTCCACGTCCGGGCGCTTGACCAGGCCGAGCGCGTCGGTGGTGAAGAGCTCCTTCTCCACGGGCAGGTGCGAGCGGTCGCGGTCGAGGCGGCGGACCGCGATCCCGACGATCTCGACCGGCTCGCCCACTCGGGACGCCAGCTCCTCCCCGCGCGTTCGCATGAGGCGCACGACTTCACTGCCGACGTTGCCGCATCCGAGTAGCGCGAGTTTCATCGCTGGTGTTCCTCTTCCTAGTGGTGTGGAGCCGCGTGTCTAGCCGACGTCGAGCCGGAGCAGGTCGTCGACGGTCTCACGCGCCAGGATCACACGTGCCTCGCCGCCCCGGACGGCGACGACCGGCGGGCGGGGCACGTGGTTGTAGTTCGAGCCCATGGAGCGGCAGTAGGCGCCGGTTCCGGGGACGGCGATCAGGTCGCCCGGCTCGATGTCGGCCGGGAGGAACTCATCTTTAACAACAATGTCGCCCGCTTCGCAATGCTTTCCCACTACTCGGGCCAGCGCGGGCGTCGCGTCCGAGGAACGTGAGGCGAGCGTCGCCGAATAGGTGGCGTCGTAGAGGGCGGTGCGGATGTTGTCGCTGATGCCGCCGTCGACCGAGACGTAGAGGCGCGCGGCGGCGCCGGAGAGGGTGACGGGCTTGACGGTGCCGACCTCGTAGAGAGTGAACATCGTGGGGCCGATGAGGCTGCGCCCGGGCTCGATGGAGAGGCGCGGGAGCTCGATGCCGGCGGCCGTGCACTCCTCGGCGACGATCTTGCGCAGGGACGCGGCGATGTCGCCGGGCGGCTGCGGGTCGTCCTGGCTGGTGTAGGCCATGCCGAAGCCGCCGCCGAGGTCCATCTCGGGGATGCGGACGCCGAAGTCGGTCTGGAGCCTCCCGTGGAGGCGGGCGACGCGGGCGGCCGAGATCTCGAACGCGGCCGTGTCGAAGATCTGCGAGCCGATGTGCGAGTGGAGGCCGAGGAGTTCGAGGTGCTCGGCTTCGATGACGCGGCGGGCGGCCTCGTAGGCGGCGCCTCCGGCGAGGGAGAAGCCGAACTTCTGGTCCTCGTGGGCGGTGGCGATGAACTCGTGCGTGTGGGCTTCGACGCCGACGTTGACGCGGACCATCACGTTCGGGCGCTTGCCGAGCCGGGCTGCGATGGCCTCGATGCGCTCGATCTCGGTGAAGGAGTCGGCGACGATGCGCCCGACGCCGATCTCGACGGCCTGGGTCAGTTCGGCGCGGGACTTGTTGTTGCCGTGGAGTCCGAGGCGGGCCGGGTCGAGCCCGGCGGCCAGCGCCACGGCGAGTTCGCCCGCGGTGCAGACGTCGACGAAGAGGCCTTCCTCGGCGGCGGCGCGCAGCACGGCCTTGGAGCAGAAGGCCTTGGAGGCGTAGAAGACGTCGGCGCCTTTGAAGGCCTCGGTCCAGGCGCGGCAGCGGGCGCGGAAGTCGTCTTCGTCGAAGACGTACGCGGGCGTGCCGAACTCGGCCGCGAGCTCCTCGACGGAGAGGCCGCCGATGTGGAGGACGCCGTCGTCGGCGCGTTCGACGTTCTGGGACCACAGCTGCGGGAGGAGCGTGTTGACGTCCTCGGGCACGCCGAGCCAGCCCGGGCGCAGCGCGGAGTAGTCGAAGTCGCCGTGCAGTGCGCCGGCTTCGTGGGTGCGCATTACATCCGCTCCGGGGCCGAGACGCCGAGCAGTCCGAGCGCGTTGGCGAGGACGACGCGGGTGGCGTCGACGACCCAGAGGCGCGCCTGGTTGACCGGGGTGGTCTCCTCGTCCGGGAAGGGCAGGACGCGGCAGTCGTGCTGGAAGCGGTGATAGGCGGCGGCCAGCTCTTCGGCGTACCGGGCGACGCGGTGCGGCTCGCGCAGGTCGGCGGCGGTGGCGACGACGGCCGGGAACTCGGCGAGGGCCTTGAGCAGGTCCGATTCGCGCGGGTGGGTGAGCAGGGCGGCGTCGTAGGACTCGCCCTTCTCGACGCCGCGCTCGGCGGCGTTGCGGAGCACGCCGGAGACGCGGGCGTGCGCGTACTGGACGTAGTAGACCGGGTTGTCGCTGCTGTGCTTGGTCCACAGGTCGATGTCGAGGTCGATCGAGGAGTCGGCGGAGTAGCGCGCCAGTGCGTAGCGGGCGGCGTCGACGCCGACGGCCTCGACGACGTCGTTGAGGGTGATCATGTTCCCGGCCCGCTTGGACAGGCGGACGGGCTTGCCGTCGCGCAGCAGGTTCACCAGTTGGCCGATGAGGATTTCCAGTGTGCCGGGCTCGTCGCCGAAGGCCTGGCTGATGGCCTGCATCCGGCCCACGTAGCCGTGGTGGTCGGCGCCGAGCATGAGCACGAGCTTGTCGAAGCCGCGCTCGCGCTTGTCGAGGTAGTAGGCGCAGTCCGCGGCGAAGTAGGTCCAGCCGCCGCGCGAGTTCTTGACGACGCGGTCCTTGTCGTCGCCGAAGGTGGTGGTGCGCAGCCAGATCGCGCCGTCGGCCTCGAAGATGTGGCCCTGCTTCTGGAGCCGCTCCACGGCGGCGTCGAGCTCGCCCTTGTCGTGGAGGTCCTTCTCGTTGAAGAACACGTCGAAGTGGGTGCCGAATGCCGCCAGGTCGGACTTGATCTCGGCGAACATCAGGTCGACGCCGTCCTTGCGGAACAGCTCCCGGGGGTCCTCGGCATCGAGGATGTCCGGGCGGTTCTTGACCACCTCGGCGGCGATCTCGTCGATGTAGGCGCCGCCGTAGCCGTTCTCCGGGGTCTCCTCGCCTTTGGCGCTGGCGAGCAGCGAGGCGCTGAAGTTGTCGATCTGGCTGCCGGCGTCGTTGAAGTAGTACTCGGCGGTGACCTTCGCGCCGGAGGCGCGCATGACACGGGCGAGGGCGTCGCCGACGGCGGCCCAGCGGACGGCGCCGATGTGGATGGGCCCCGTGGGGTTCGCGGAGACGAACTCGAGGTTGACCTGCTGGCCGGCCATGGAGGCGTTGTCGCCGTAGGAGGGTCCGGCGGCGACGATCTTCCCGGCGATCTCGCCTGCGGCGGCGGCGTCCAGGGTGATGTTGAGGAAGCCGGGTCCGGCGATGTCGACCTTGGCGACGCCGTCGACCGCGGCGAGCAGCTCGGCGATCTTCTCGGCGAGCGCGCGCGGGTTCGTGCCGGCCTTCTTGGCGGTCTGGAGCGCGATGTTGGAGGCGTAGTCGCCGTGCTTGGGGTCCCTGGGTCGCTCTACGGCCGTCTGGGTGGGCAGTACGGCGTCGTCGAGGGCCAAGGCCTCGAACGCGGCGCGCGTAGCGGACAGCACTTTCTCTGCGAGCGTCTCAGGAGTCACCCGGTAATCGTAGACGCCGCCCTTCGGCGCCCGCGAGTGATAAACCCCCTTGTGGGCTGCACCGGTAGGTTGCTTCTGTGCAACCTCGACGGAAGGCCTCGAACATGCGCCCGCTTCGCAACCGCTGGACCGCTCTCGCCACCGCTCTCGCGCTCAGCGCGCTCGCCGGATGCTCCGCCGAAGGCGGCGGGAGCGCCGGGGACGGCTCGTCCGCGGCCGACCCGGCGTCCGCCGCCCCGGCCGAGGTGGCGGGGGTGGAGAGCTTCTACGGCGAGTACGGCGACTACGTCACCGTGATGGCCGCGATCCAGGACGGGAAGACGACCGCCGAGGAGCTCGAGTACCCGTTCGTGGTGCAGCAGGAGCACGTGGACTCGCTGGGGACCTGGGACGGGAAGAACCCGGTGTACGACCTCACCCCGCCTGCGGGCGGGAACCACCTGTCGGTCTGGCAGACGTGCAACGGCTCGGTGTACGACGGGCCCATCGTCGACGGGAACGGGGTGCACTCGATGGAGCACGGCGCGGTGTGGCTCACCTACGACCCCGAGCTGGTCGACCAGGCCGCGGTCGACGCGCTGGCGCTGCTGATCGGCGCCCGCGACTACAGCCTGATGAGCCCGTACCCGGGTCAGGGGGTCGCGGTGTCGATGCAGTCGTGGGGGAACCGGTACCAGACCGAGGACCCGTCCGATCCGAAGATCGGCGAGTACCTCGACACGTACGTGCTGAACGAGCGGTTCAACCCGGAGCCGAACGCAACGTGCTCGGGGGGTGTGACGACCACCGCGTCGTAGGCGGGTCGCCTTATGTCGGTTTCAGGGCGCGCTCTAAGGGAGTGCCCTGGACCGACCAGGTAAGGTGGCGTACGCGAGTGGACTTCACACCGGGCCTCCCCGGCTCCGCTCCGGCTCATCCCGACCTCGACGAATAAGGCTCTCCCCGAGATATGGCATCGAAGAAGCAGACCGCCAGCAAGGGCTCCGGCAAGAGCACCGGCAAAGGCGCAGTCGTTGAAAAAGGCCCTGCCGGCAGGAAAGACGCCGGCAAGGGCGACAGCAAGGGCGGCCTGAGCAAGTCCTCGGCGCCCGCCTCCCGGAAGGGCCGCGCCGTCCAGGTCAAGCAGCCGAAGCCGTGGGGCCTGATCTTCACGTTCGCGGGCGTCGGCGTCGTCGCGCTCGGCCTGATCGGCGCCGCCGTGTACGTGGTCTGGGACCGCAGCCAGCCGCCGGAGGGCGTCACCGACTTCTACGGCGAGTACGCGAACTACTCCGAGATCACCGAGGCCCTCCAGGACGGCGACGTCAAGGAGGAGGACCTCGAGAACCCCTGGGTCGTCCAGCAGACCCACATCGACGGCGAAGACCCGATGGCGGTCCCCGAGTACTCGATCACCCCGCCCGCGGGCGGCGACCACCTCTCGCAGTGGCAGAACTGCACCGGGTCGGTCTACGACGCGCCGATCATGGACGGCAACGCCGTCCACTCCCTCGAGCACGGCGCGGTCTGGCTCACCTACGACCCGGCGCTCGTCGACGGCGACGGCATCGACCAGCTCGCGACCAAGGTCGAGAGCCGCGACTTCTCCCTCATGAGCCCGTACCCGGAGCAGGGCGTGGCGGTGTCGGTGCAGGCCTGGGGCGTGCAGTACCAGACCGACGACATCAACGACCCCAAGATCGACGAGTTCATGGACTTCTACATCCAGAACGCCGACAACGCGGCCGAGCCGGGCGCCCAGTGCGCCAACGGCCTGACCACGACCACTGCCGACCAGCAGATGCCCACCGGCTGACAGCCGCGAACCTTTCGGGGCGACGCTCGTTAGGCAAGTAGGACAACGGGCGCTCCCCGAGGGGGAGCGCCCGCCGAGAGAGGACGACGAATGAGCCGCTTGTGGCGCAGGCCCGCAGTGCTGGTCGCGATCACCGCAGTGCTCATGCTCGCCGCGGGCCTCGCGGTCGGCTGGGTGGCGGGCACGTCCGCTCCCGGCAACGACTCCGTCGAGGCCGGGTTCGCGCGCGACATGCAGACGCACCACCAGCAGGCCGTCGAGATGGCCATGTACGAGTGGCAGAACGGCTCGGACCCGGCGATGACCACGGTCGCCTACGACATCGCCACCACCCAGAGCACCGAGATCGGCATGTACCGCACGTGGCTGCGCGACTGGGGCGTCCAGCTCTCCAGCGGCGAGCCGATGGCGTGGGCCGGCGACGAGCACGCGCATGACACCGAGGAGAACGGCGGGCTCATGCCCGGCATGGCCACCGACGAGCAGATGGCCGAGTTCAGGACCCTCACCGGCGCCGAAGCCGACGTCATGTTCGCCGACCTCATGATCGCCCACCACATCGGCGGCGTCGACATGGCCAAGGCCGCGCTCGAGCGCACCGACAACGAGCTCGTCGCGACCGCGGCCCGGCGCACCGTGAGCCAGCAGCAGGCCGAGATCGAGAACCTCGAGAACCACCGCGACAACATCCTGAACGCCGTCGAAGAGTAGGGACGCCGCTGTGAGCCAGGACCAGTGGGGACCTCGATACGGCGACCCGACGCATCCGACCACGGGGGAACTCCCCCGGGTCGGCGACGGCCGCACGGACGAGCAGCGCACGATCCAGGTCGACACCGTCGCCGAAGCGCCGCCCCGCCAGGAGTCGCGCTCGCGGTACCGCTACAGCTGGGAATCCTCCGAAACGAGCGACGCCGAACCGGCCGGCGGCTTCTCCGAACCGGGCCACGGGTTCTCCGAACCCCGCTACGCCGCTTCGGAACAGCACCAGGGCTTCTCCCAGCCCCGCAGCGAGGCCGCGGCGCCCTCCGAGCCCGGCTTCACCAACTGGTCGGTCCCCCGCGTCGGCCGCGAGAGCTCGGCCTCCGGCCTCACCGGCGAGCACTCCCGCCCCAGCCTCAGCGGCTACCGCCCGGGCGACACCGCCCAGTTCGCGCGCGTCGGCGACGGCGTCCGCGGCTCCGTCGGGCCCGTCTCGGTCCAGATCGACCACGTCAGGGTCGACAACGGGGTCAACGGCGACACGCAGCTGCTCGACACCACGAACTTCAAGCGCCCGCAGGAGACCGAGATCGCGCCCGCCGAGCAGGCGCCGCAACCGGAACCCGGGACCGGCTCCATGCCCGCCATGCGCCACCAGATCGGCCCCGACTGGACGCAGACGCCCCTGCGCCTCCTCGCCGCGGCCGTCGTCGCCACCGCCGTCCTCGGCGCCTCCGCCGCCAGCCTCATCACGATCGGCAACTGGATCAACCCCTGACCGCCGACGTATCGGTGCACCGTCGTATCCCGGCGCCCTGTCGTTCATGGCTGAACTGTCGTACCCGTGCGCGAGAATCGTGGGTGACGAGAGGAGTCCGGATGCCGACCTGGGACGACGTAGTGGCCATCGCGAACCGCCTGCCCGAAGTCGAGGTGACCACGAGCTGGCAGACCCCCTCACTGAAGGTCAAGGGCAAGTTCTTCGCGCGACTGCGCACCGAGGCCGAAGGCGGCCTCGCCATCGTCTGCGACCCCGGCGAAAAGGCCGCGCTCCTCGCCTCCGCCGACCCTGCCTTCTACACCACGCCCCACTACGACGGCTACGCCATGATCCTCATCCACCTCGACCGCATCGACGAGCAGCGCCTCACCGAGATGATCGAGGACGCCTGGCTCCTCAAGGCCCCCGTGCGCGTCCGCAAAGCCTACGAAGCCGGGAAATGACGAAGGCCCGGCCGCTGGTGCGGCCGGGCCTTTCGAAGTCAGCGGTGCACGCTCAGTCGAAGATCTCCTCGACCCGGTCCACCGTCACCGCTCGGATGAACCAGCGGTCGAGCTCTTCCTCGTCCGAGACGCCCTCGATACGGGCGAGCGCCGACGCGGAGACTTCGATGCCACGGGCGTCGAGCACCTTGAGGAGTGCGCCGATCTGCCCGAGCCGTCGGCCGCGCTGCTCACCCTTGAGTTCCAGCTTCCCAGCCGGGCTCTGAAGGTAGTCCTGGTACGTCATGCTCATGTATGCCTCCAGTACGCTGTACGCCTCGTCTGAGAGCAGTTGCATCGCCCATCCAGCATACTGCTGGCGGTCCGACTCGGATAGCTCGTTGAGCCTCCGGCCGAGTTTGTGGGCGACCTGCTCGGCCTGTGGTCCCCCGCAAGCCGCTTTGAGAATAAGTATCTCTACCGCCTCTTTGGGGCTCTGGTCCGCCGCAGCTTCCAGGAGATCCTCCGGGTTGATGACATCCGGCAGCAGGGTGAACCCGGGCGGTCCGATCTCGATCGCCCGGCGCGCCCAGTCCGCCGTCGCCGCATCGGTGCAGACCGCCAGCAGCCGCACCGGGCATTTGAGACGGGCGCGGAGGATCGTCATGTACATCGGCCAGCTGTAGCGCTTCCGGTTGTCCTGGCCGCGTTGAATCTCGATGATGACCGCGAAGACGGGCACCCCCGCCTCATCGCGGAATACGGCTGCGTTGTCGCAGTTGAGTTCGAGGGGGTCGTTGTTGGTGAGCGCCTCCGATTCGGGCAATGCGCTGGCATAAGCGGGGAACGCGGCGCCGAGCGACTTGACGAGCAGTTCGGCCGCGAGTTCCGGGCGCACTTGGAACAAGCGGATGGGGACCTCATGCGAATGGGTGACCATGGCATGAAACGGTATTGGAGCTCAGCACGCGATTCGCATTTCGACACCCCGACACGAATCCGCACCAGCATGACGCCTGACACTCAGGCGGACAACGAGTTCGAGCCCGGACGCTTGCGCGTCCGGGCCCGAATCCTTTGCAGTGCCTAGACGATGATGCCGGCGCCCACGGTGCGGTTGTCGGCTTCGTCGATGATGATGAACCCGCCGGTGGCCCTGTTACGGCGGTAGTCGTCGCACAGGAGCGGCTTGGTCGTGCGCAGGGTGACGCGGCCGATCTCGTTGAGCTTCAGCTCGGTCGCGCTCTCGTCCCGGTGCAGGGTGTTGATGTCGAGCTGGTACTGCACGTCCTTGACGATCGCCCGCACGTCCGAAGTGGTGTGCTTGACGGCGTACTTGCCGCGCAGCTTCAGCGGCCGCGCCTCGTCCATCCAGCAGACCATCGCTTCGATGTCCTGCGAGACGCGCGCCTGGTTGCCGGGGCGGCAGAGCATGTCGCCGCGGGAGACGTCCAGCTCGTCCTCGAGGCGCACGGTGACGCTCAAGGGCGGGAAGGCCTCTTCGAGCGGGCCGTCGGCGGTCTCGATCGACGCGATGCGCGAGGTGAAGCCGCTGGGCAGCACCATGACCTCGTCGCCGGGCTTCATGACGCCGGAGGCGACCTGGCCCGCGTAGCCCCGGAAGTCGTGGTTGTCGCTGGAGTGCGGCCGGATCACGTGCTGGACCGGGAAGCGCACGTCCACGAGGTTGCGGTCCGACGCGATGTGGACCTTCTCCAGGTGGTGGAGCAGGCTCGGGCCGTTGAACCACGGCATGTGCTCGGAGCGGTTGACCACGTTGTCGCCCTTGAGGGCCGACACGGGGATCACGGTGAGGTCGGGGACCTCGAGCTTGGTCGCGAACGCGGAGAACTCGTTCTCGATCCGCTTGAACACGGCCTCGTCGTAGTCCACGAGGTCCATCTTGTTGACGCACAGGACCATGTGCGGCACGCGCAGCAGCGAGCACAGGAACGCATGGCGGCGGGACTGCTCCACGAGGCCCTTGCGGGCGTCGACCAGGATCAGCGCGAGGTCGGCGGTCGAGGCGCCGGTGACCATGTTCCGCGTGTACTGGATGTGGCCGGGCGTGTCCGCGATGATGAACTTGCGCTCGGGCGTGGAGAAGTACCGGTACGCGACGTCGATCGTGATGCCCTGCTCGCGTTCCGAGCGGAGCCCGTCCGTGAGCAGTGCCAGGTCGGTGTACTCGTCACCGCGACCGGCGCTGACGGCCTCGACGGCGTCCCACTGGTCGTCGAAGAGCGCCTTCGAATCGAACAGGAGGCGGCCGATGAGCGTCGACTTGCCGTCGTCCACCGAACCGGCCGTGGCGAAGCGCAGCAGCTCGTGCGTGTCCTCGCGGGAGAACGTGCTCTCCTCGCGGGGCGGCATGGTGTCCGTCATTAGAAGTAGCCTTCCCGTTTCCGGTCTTCCATCGCGGCCTCGGAGGTCTTGTCGTCACCGCGGGTCGCGCCGCGCTCGGTGATGCGGGTGACCTCGACTTCGGCGATGATCTCGTCGATCGTGGTCGCGTCAGAGCGCACGCCGGCGGTCAGGTTCGCGTCGCCGACCGTGCGGTAGCGGACCTTCTCGAAGAAGGTCTCCTCGCCCTCGCGCGGGCGGATGAACTCGTTGACGGCGTAGAGCATGCCGCCGCGGTCCACGACCTCGCGCTCGGCGGAGAAGTACACCTCGGGAAGCGGGATGTCCTCGGAGCCGATGTAGCGCCACACGTCCAGTTCTGTCCAGTTCGACAACGGGAACACGCGGATCTGCTCGCCCGGGTGGACCCGGCCGTTGTACAGGTTCCACAGCTCGGGGCGCTGGTTCTTGGGGTCCCACTGGCCGAAGTCGTCGCGGAAGGAGAACACGCGCTCCTTGGCGCGGGCCTTCTCCTCGTCGCGGCGGGCGCCGCCGAAGAGAGCGTCGAACTGGTACTTCTCGGCCGCTTCCAGGAGCACGGGGGTCTGGATGCGGTTGCGGGTGCCGTCCGGCGGCTCGGTGACCATGCCGCGGTCGATCGCGTCCTGGACCGAGGCGACGATGAGCTGGACGCCGGCCTCGGCGACGCGGCGGTCGCGGTAATCGATGACCTCAGCGAAGTTCTGGCCGGTGTCGACGTGCATGACCGGGAACGGGATCGGCGCCGGCGCGAAGGCCTTCTGCGCCAAGTGCAGCATGACGATGGAGTCCTTGCCGCCGGAGAAGAGCAGCACGGGCCGCTGACAGGTGGCCGCGACTTCACGGAAGATGAAGATCGCCTCGGCCTCCAGCGCGGCGATGTGGCTGATGCGGTAGTCGCTCACCGGCGCAATGCTCCTCTCGGCAGGCCCCGTTCGGGGGTGTTCGGTCGTCGTCGGATCCGGTCGGGGACCGGGTGGTCAGTTCGTCCCGCGGATGGCCTCGAGCGCGGGCCCGGCCAGGTCGGGGCGGCAGACCAGCAGGTCCGGCAGGTACGGGTCGGGATTGTTGTACTGCAGCGGGGCGCCGTCGATCCGCGTCGCGTGCCAGCCGGAGGCGAGGGCCACTCCTACGGGAGCGGCGGAGTCCCATTCGAACTGCCCGCCGGCGTGCACATAGGCGTCAACTGTACCGGCGACCACGGCCATGACCTTGGCACCGGCGGAGCCCATCGGCACGAGTTCAGCGCCGAGTGCGGCGGCGACCGCTTCGGCCTCGGCCGGTGGTCTGGTGCGCGACACGGCGATACGCGGCTTGCCCTCGCGGGGCGCGGGCACCGCGTAGACCTTGTCGGTGCGCAACGTCACATCCTGTGCCGGGAGCGCTACGGCGGAAGCGGTCAGGCCGAGGCCCCGCTGCCAGAGCGCGACATGCACGGCCCAGTCGTCGCGGCCTTCCTCGGAGTACTCACGCGTCCCATCCAGTGGATCGATGATCCAAACCCGGTCCGCCCCGAGCCGCTCGGTGCCGATGCGGCCCGTCTCGCCCTTGCCCTCCTCGGAGAGCACGGCGTCATTGGGCCGCTCGGCGGCGACGCGACTGAGCAGGAAGTCGTTGGCCTGCTGGTCCCCGGCGGCTTTGAGCGCCTTGGGGTCGGCGAACCCGATGACTGCCCTGAGCTTGACCAGCAGCTCCCCCGCACCGGTCGCAAGCTCGGCCGCGAACGCGACATCAGCAGCGGAAGCGGCCTCGGGCGTAGCGGTGGGAACTCCGGTCACCGAAGCGGAGTCGGGGGCGTCATGCATGCCGGCCAGTCTACGCTGCAGCCCAACTCCGCCCAAATATTGGGCCACCCAATCCCGACATCCGGAAACCCCTCGCGTTTTCGTGCCATCAGATGCCAGGCCACTGACCCGGCCTAAGCTCTGATAACGATGCCGAATCGAGATCGAGCTTGATCGCATGGTGAACAAAGTCGAATTGCGAAGAATTGACCTCAGTTCGATTGATTAGGGTTTGCTCTCGCCCATTGCGATGGAGATACTTGATCCGACCACGAGCCGCAACCAGCCTGCCTCCATCCGCGTCTCGCGGCCAGCTTCGCTCAGCCCCAAACATACGTGTCGTGATGAGCTTCTTCTCCGCAGGATCGTAACGCGCCACGGGGACAGAGAACACGTATCTTGCATACACGATCAGTACGCCCGCTGGAATCGTCAATGCGAGACATATCATCGCCGGTGGCCCAGCCAAGAACTCCGGATCGGAAATTAGCACGCCGATTGAAGCTGCAAGACCGGTCAGAACTGCGATCGCGCCAATGAGCACCGGCATCTTCCGACCCCAAACCTCCATAATTTCCTGACTTTCCGGTTCGTCAGGATTTTCTACCATTCGGCCGCCTTCAGCTCTTCAACATTCTCGCTTTCCAGCATGACGCTTTCCGAGATCGCCGAATTGACGGAGTCAATGATCTCCTCTGCAACCTCCGCCGTCTTGGAGAGCGTGAATTCAACTAGCGCGGAAATTCCAAGCATTGCGGCGATAATAAGCGCCACGATGACATTCACTCCAGGAAGGGCCGCAACAATACCCATAAGACCAGCAGCACCCGTCAGGGCCATCATCAGGATATTGTGAAATTCGCTGGCACCTACCAGCATCTTTCCTTCGTCAATCTTCTCTCTGAGGTCTTCGAGGTCTCCGATAATCGAGTCGTATGCGTCTTGAAGCTTTGTTGCGAGGGTATCCGCGAGACCTATGAAGGAAAGAGCTTGGGCCTCGGTTTTCGCTTTCACATCCTCCAGGTAGAGGTCAAGTCCTCGGTGACCTCCTCCTCCGGCGATGTAATCCTCGAACGCATCTGCATCACCCCCGATCCAACTGTTGGTTAGAAGATCGGTAAAGGCGCCATCTTTTAGACTGGCGCAGACCTCTTGGGCCCTGTGATGAATTCTGGCTGCATTATTGCGGATCTCATCGACTTCCACAAACGACAGCACCTGGAGCATATGGCTGGGCATAATGTCGCCCCCATAACCCGAGCTTTCGGCGAAATCATCAAGAAGTTGGATGGTTTCTGAAAACTCGCCACCTTCCTTGACAAGGTCCTTGAAGGGGTTGTAAAACGGCCCATACTCAGACGCGATTTCGGCCATGATGTGCTCCTTGACTCCTACTCAGGGTCGCTGGCATTGTTGAACTCAAAAGACGCTGATTCCTGGTCCTGAAGCCATCGCGCTACGAAATCCCGGAGGTCTGTGGCGATGCCTGTGAGCTCTTGGTGGATGCGGAGAGCTTCGTGGTTACGGTTGTCGTAGACCATGTGGATACTGGCCTCCACGTCGGCGCACCAGGGGGCAATCATGCTCCCAAACCATTCAGGGTTAAGGCGGAGCTGTTGGTCGAGTCCGTCTGCGGCTTGGAGACCCGACGGAGCAGTTTCGAGGAGTTGTCCGTCGTAGATCGCAACCTCAGCTGCCCGCTGCTCGATCTTGTCGGCGTAGGCAGCGACATCATCAGGTTCGATTTCGGTGGTAGCCACGGCTATTGCTCTCTTCCTGGCGCGATGGCGCTGAAGAATTCGGTGGCGCTTCCGGCAGCTTCCTGCAGCTGCTGCGCGTGGAGCTGGACTGCGCGGTTGTAAGTCTCGATCAGGATCATCTTCACCTCGTATTCCTCGAACGAGTAAGTGCGGCCACGTTCAATGCTGATCTCTGGCCTACCCATGATGTCCAGCTTGACCGAGATCATGCCATCATCGCTGGTCAACTCGGTGCTGCTGAGGACTTGGAGCTGCTCACGGTTGCGGCTCAGGCGTTCGGCAGCCCGCCTGGCTCGTTCAATGAAGTCACTGGACACCGTCGGCTCCAACAGGGGTGGTCGGGAAAGGAAGGGACTTGACAGCGATCGTGCGGGCTCTGGTTTGAAGGGCTGCCGCCGTGGCGCTGACGCTCGCCGCTACCTTGTCCCAGGCATCCTCATAGTGGTCGGTGTGCAACGGCGGCAGCATGATGTCGGACATTTCGCCGAGGAGATTCATGGTCACAGTGGTTCCAAAGGCCTGATCTCGGGCTTGGATACGATAGGCGCTCAGCTCCTGCGCGATTGAGTCGGCGTCAACTGTTCCAAGGAGGAGCCGAGTCTTGAGACTGGCGATGATTGATTCATCGTTGCCTTCGTCGAGGTGGTCGATCACGTTGGCGATGCTCCGTGTTTTGCTGATGGTCGCGAGAGGATCTAGGGTTTCCGCCGGCTTATGAGTCGAATCGGACACCTTGGATACATGCGTCCCGAATTTTGGGATCCTCTGGAGGGGAAGGGCTGAGGCCATGCCCGCCCAGCGTGCGTTTGCGACGGAGCTGGGCGGCCACGAGATCATTTGGCGGGTTTGGGAATTGTCGCGGCGGCCGGGCCTAGTGGGTCCGGCCGCCGCTGTTTACCGTTCGTCGCTTGGGGTTAGGCGAGGGGGTCGTCCTCGTCGTTGAAGCGGGCGAGACCCCAGACGTCTTCGTCTTCGGTGAGCCAGGTGCCGGTGTTGGCTTCCTCGTCTTCACCGAGGCCGCCGGCGCCGCGGCCGCCGCCCATCATGCCTCCAGCACCGGCCTTGGCGCCCGCACCGGCTCCGGCGGTCTTGCCGAAGAGCCCTTGGCCCTTGCCAACGCCGCCTGCACCGGCGCCGCGTCCCGCGCCGCCTGCTCCGGTCATGCCCGTCATACTGCCCGCGCCGCCCGCGGCCGGGCCGAAGAGTCCCGAGCCCGGGCCGAGGCCGCCGCCACCAGCGCCGCCCATACCGCCGCCGCCGGTGCCGAGGCCCGGGCCGGTCAGCGTGCCGGCGCCCGAACCGAGGCCGCCGCCCGAGGCGAGACCACCGGAGACGTCGTCATCGCTGCCGCCGTTGGACTCCCACGGGTTCAGCCCGCCAGTAGATCCGCCGGGATTGGAACCGCCGGTGAGGTTGCCGCCCGGGCCGAAGGTGCTCGTGTTGCTTGGGGAGTTCAGACCGCTAGTGCCGGAGCTGGACAGATCGGTGTTGAAGTTCCCGCCGGAGGGCGGGGAGTACGCGGCGCTGTCGAGGTCGCCCGCAGACTCGCGGAACGTGGTGTCCCTGGAGGTCTCGACGGTCGGGGCGAAGCTGGAGGCTGACGATTCGGCATCGGTCCACCGGGCAACGACGGTCTCGTTCTGCTCGGTAGCGCGGGCCTGGTAATCCTGGTCGGCCGCTTCGTAGTCCTGGGCGGCACGGTTATTGGCGTCTTCGGTGGCCAGGCGTTCGGCCTCGGCCCTGAGCGCGGACTCCTGCTCAGCAGTCAACTTCACGTCCTCGGTGGAGTCAGCGGGCTTGGCTGCTTCAGACGCCTGCAGCTGCTCGGCCTTCAAACGCGTGTAGTGGTATTCGGTCTGGTCGGTCATGTACTGGTTCAGCTCGCCGGTGTACTCGCTGTCGAACCCACCCAGTTCCATGGCCTTTTCGGTGTCTCCGTCGCCGAACATGCACCCCTCGGCGACCTCGCAGTCTCCGGGCTTGAACGGCGCACGCACATGCACCTTCGGGTTGGAGAACAGGCCGCCCTTGTCCTCGACCCAGTACTGCGGAGCGGGGTAAGGCAGCTCGCCAGAGCCCGCGCCTTGAAGAGCGTAGAGTTCGTCGGCCTTCTGGTTCAACAGGCCGACCATTCCGGTCGCATCGGTCCCGATGTCTGTCGCAATCTGCTCGCAGTTGGCGAAGACGATCTCCATCTGCTCAGCGAAAGCATCGAAGTCGTCGCCCTGCCAGCCGTTGGCGAGATCGGCGAGTTTCGACTCCAAGATCTTCGAAACGGCGGATTCGTCGTTGACCGAAAACTCCAGCTGAAACCGAGACCAGTAGTCGGCAAGCTCGCGGAGCGCGTAGTTGTTTGGGTTTTCAGGCCGGATATCGGAAACCAGGGACTGCACTTCTTCCGCGGAAGGCGCTGCGGTGCCCTGTGCGACGCACTTGAGGCTCTGGACCTGGTCGGCGACCGGGATCGCCGAGACCAACTTGACCCATGCCTCTTCGGCGGGGTTCTCCCGGTTCTCGCAGTCGCCGTTCGAGCACGGCGCGCCGTTGAGAAATGAGGTATTGGCGGAGGCCTGTGATTCCGACGTCGCCGACCAGCTGTCCATGGACTGGTAGGACTCGGTCCCGAACTGGATGTTGTCGCCCATGACTACTGGACCTCCGCAATCTTGTCGTTGACGGCCTGGTTGACCTCAGGCAAGTAGGTGTCGATGAACCACTGGTTGAGTTCGTCATCGGTGAATTGGAGCGCGGGCTCACCAGTGGCACCAAGGCCATAGTCAGCGCTGTGATAGAGGACGATCTGGAAGACCCATTGCCCGTCACGGGCAATGATCTCGACATGGGGATTGTCAGCTCCCTCAATCCAAGAGTGCATGACCCCCTCATCCCAGGGGTCGCCGATCTCGGAGCTGGTCGTGTCTTGCCCACCCGCAGCGTTTGACTCTGCAGCGCCGGCGCGGTCTGCATAGGCGGTGCTCGCCTGGTCTTCATCCTCAGCAGGGATGATGCTGACCTTGATTTCTCCATCCATGCCGAGACCTTCATAGCTGCCCAGATAGATGAGATTTCCGCATCCGATGGCGTCGGGGGACCAAGTGGTGTCGTATTCGCGGGTCGCAGGGGCACCGCCCGCTGAGGTGAGACTTCCGTAGCCCTCGATGCCCATGAACTCAGTGATGGGCTGGAGGTTGTCCAGCACCTCGCAGGCGTCCCAGGTCTTCATGGCGGCGAAGACCGGATCTTCACCGCCGTCTCCGGTGCCGTCGTTGTTGCCACCTGCGTCTTCGGAGCACGCGGCAAGGGCGAGCAGAAGCGCGGCTGCTGCGGTGGCGGTCTTGGCAACGGCGAGTCTCATGCGGTGCCCTCGGTGTCGGAGCCGGACAGGTTGATCTCGGTGATGTTGAGTTCCTCGGCGTCGGTGTGCAGGCCAAGGGATTCGTTGATCGTCACGATCGCGCCGTACAGGTCGGCGCGGAGCTTCTGCAGGTTGTTCCAGGTCTCCTCGTGCGCACCCGCGTACTGCGTGCGGGCGTCGGCCGACGAGTCGAGCAGGCCGAAACCCGGCTCGTAGCCCAATTCGTTGCCGGGCATCAACTTCTGAGTCATCTCGGTGACGAAGTTGAGACGGGCGACCAGCTCATCTCGGAACGCTTCGAGGTATTCAGGATCGAGCACGCGCTGAGCCACGGCGGGGACCTCCGGGGTGTATCGGGCGAAACATCTGCAAAACCGTCTTGATTTTAACGGTTCGCTGCAACTCCGTGTGATCGCGGTGTTCGGCGGGCGAGATGGAGCCGGGCTGAGGCGTTGCGCGGGTTGGGGAGTGGACAACGGAGCGCCTCGCCTGGTCATCGACCGGGCGAGGCGCTGACTAGCCCCGTTTCAGTATGCGCCTTGCGGGCGCAGGATGGCGGTCACGGTGCGCAGCAGGATGACGAAGTCGAGCGAGAGGTTCCAGTGCTCGACGTAGCGGAGGTCGAGGCGCACCGCCTCTTCCCAAGGGAGGTCGGAGCGGCCGGATACCTGCCAGAGGCCGGTCATGCCGGGCTTGACGGCGAGGCGCCGGCGCATGTCGCTCTCATACGCGGCGACCTCGATCGCAAGGGGCGGGCGGGGCCCGACGAGGCTCATGTCGCCGCGGAGGACGTTGACGAGTTGGGGGAACTCGTCGATGGAGAAGCGGCGCAGGTACTTGCCGACGGCGGTGATGCGGGGGTCGTCCTTCATCTTGAAGAGGACGCCGTCGCCTTCGTTGAGGTGCGCGATGTCCGCGAGGCGCCGTTCGGCGTCCAGGTGCATGGTGCGGAACTTCCAGATGGTGAACGGCTGGCCGTCCTTGCCGATGCGCTCCTGCTTGAACAGGGCCGGGCCGGGCGAGGTGCAGCGGATGAGGAATGCGGCGCTGAGGAGGAGCGGCGAGAGCGCGAGCAGCAGCATGGCGGCGCCGATGCGGTCCACGGCGTCCTTGGCGAGGCGGCGGACCCCGGTGAGGCGGGCGTGGTCCAGGTGGAGCATGGGCAGGCCGTCGACGGGGCGGACGGTGGTGCGGTCGCCGGCGACGTCGACGAGGGCGGAGGCGACGATGAGGTCGACTTCGCTGCGTTCGAGCTTCCAGGCGAGGCGACGCAGGGCCTGGCCGTCGATTTCGGGGCAGCCCAGGACGATGACGGTGTCGGCGCGTTCGGCGGCGACGGCTTCGGCGATGCGGTCGAAGCTGCCGCGGACGCGGGTGTCGAAGTCCAGCAGCGCACCTCGGGGCTTCTCGGTGGGCAGGCACGCGGCCACGACCTTGAGGCCGTGGTAGTGCTCGCGGCGGAGCTGGACGATGAGGGCGGCGACGGAGGACTCGTGGCCGACCAGGACGACGCGCTTCATGCAGCGTCCGTCGCGGCGCATGTGGTGGAGCCATTTGCGCCAGCCGAAGCGGGCGATGATGGAACCGGCTGCGGCGGTGGGGATCGCGATGAGGACGAAGACGCGGGAGGTCGGCAGCTCGAGCCCGTAGGAGACGATGGCGACGGCGGCGGTGAGGGCCACGGCGGCGTGCACGATCCGCTGGTACTCCTCGGTGCCGACGAACAGGTACCGCTTCTCGAAGGCGCGGGAGAGGCCGAGGACCGCGATCCATACCGCGGGCATGGCGATCAGGGCGAGGGCGTAGATGCGGGTGCCGTCGTTGAGGTGGCCGAAGCGGGCGTAAAAGGCCAGGGCCGCGCCGATGACGCCGGCGGCTATGTCGGAGCCGATGATGCCCGCGAAGTACTTGCGCTGCCAGGCAGGCGGTCCTCCGTAGGGCCGGGTCGCCTGGGGTCCTATGGAATAGACGCGTCCCTTTGCGGGGAGGTCATGCACGCCTTCGAAAGCCGTCGAGTCCGCAACCACTGTCATGACCGGTTAACGACCGAGGAGACGTTGAGTGACGGGATTATCACCCTGCGGAGTACATGAGATTTAGTCCACTTTGGATGGACGAGACCGCAACGGAAACGGGGCTGAATCGTTGGTGCGACTACGCGTCCGTGCGTTGCTGGACTTCAGGTCCTACGTCGGCGGTGCGTTGAACGCGTTCTGCGCCAGCACGAAGCCCTTTTCGATGATCGCCTCGACCGCATCGGCTGCGAGCTCGATGTTCAGGTCCACTTCGGGGCGTTCGGCCTTCGCGAAGTCCTTGAGGACGTAGTCGGCCGCGTCCTGGCGCCCGGGCGGGCGGCCGATGCCGAACCGCACGCGGGCGTAGTCCTTGGTGCCCAGCACCTTCGTGAGGGAGCGCAGGCCGTTGTGGCCGCCTTCGCCGCCGCCGCGCTTGAGGCGCAGCTCGCCGAAGGGGACGTCGAGCTCGTCGTGGACGGCGATCACGGACTCGGGCGGGATCCCGTAGTACTGGGCGATCGGCCCGGCGGCCTCGCCCGAGAGGTTCATGTACGTCTGGGGCTTGACGAGTATGACGCGAGGCCCGCCTACCCCCAGGCGGGCCTCGCAGACTTCGGCGCGGTACTTGCGGACCGCGGCGAAACGGCCGCCGGCGCGCCGGGCGAGCGCGTCGACGACCATGAAACCGACATTGTGGCGGTTCGCGGCGTACTTCGGCCCGGGGTTGCCCAGGCCGACCACGAGCGTCGGGGTGTCGGTCATGCAGATCTCGGTGTTTACTCGGCGGCGGCGGCCGGAGCGGCTTCGCCCTCGGCGGCCTCGTCCTCGTCGGCGGCTTCGCCGCGCGGCTCGCTCACGGAGGCGAGCACCAGGTCGCCGTCGGAGAGGATGACGATGCCCTCGGGGACCTCGACCTCGCGCACGTAGCGCTGCGAGCCGATGGCCAGGCCTTCGATGGAGACCTCGATCGACTCGGGGATGTGGGTCGCCTCGGCCTCGACGGTCAGGGTGTTGAGGTCGTGCACGACCAGGCCGCCCTTCTCCGCCTCGCCGACGAAGTGGACCGGGATGTCGGTGGTGATGGTCTCGCCGCGGCGGACGATCAGGAGGTCGGCGTGGACGATGTCGTCACGCAGCGGGTCGCGCTGGATGTCCTTGGGGATCACCAGCTCGCGGGTACCGTCAGTGACCTCGATGGCGATGAGCTGGTTGGCGCCGCCCTTGCGGATGGCGGCGGCGAGCTCAAGCGAGGGAAGGGAAATGTGGAGCGGCTTCTCGCCGTGGCCGTAGACCACCGCGGGAACCTTTCCAGCCCGGCGCGTACGGCGGGCACCGCCCTTCCCGAAGTCAGTGCGAGGCTCGGCGCTGATACGAACTTCGGACACGGAAATACTCCCCTGTTTTTTAGCAACATTTCATGCGGCGCTCGACGCTCACGTCGGCATTCAGAAGGGCACACGAGCCCTGAAAAAGACCTACGCCTTTGCGTCGATTACGGCGCCCTCTGGAGGACACCCTCGCCGTCGGCAACCCCACCAGAGTACTACGCGCATCAGATCAGGCTTGACACGGGCGTCGATGTGTGACTTACGAGAGACCGCCGAAGAGGGTGGTGACGGAGCCGTCGTTGAAGACCTCCCAGATGGCCTTCGCGACGAGCGGCGCGATGGAGAGGGTGGTGATCTTCTCCAGGTCCTGGGCTTCCTTGGGGAGCGGGAGGGTATTGGTGACGATGACTTCGCTGACCGGGGCCTTGGCGAGGCGCTCGACGGCGGGGCCGGACATGATCGCGTGCGTGGAGGCGATGACGATGTCCTCGACGCCGGACTCCTTGAGCATCTCGGCCGCGGAGCAGATGGTGCCGGCGGTGTCGATCATGTCGTCGATGAGGAGGCAGGTGCGGCCTTCGACGTCGCCGACGACCTTGTGCGCGACGACCTGGTTGGGCTTGAGCGGGTCGCGGGTCTTGTGCACGAACGCGATCGGGCAGCCGCCGAGGCGGTCGGACCAGCGCTCGGCGAGGCGCACGCGGCCGGTGTCGGGCGAGACGACGGCCATCTGGCGGTCGGCGTACTTCTCCTCGACGTAGCGCGCGAGCGTGCCCATGGCGAAGAGGTGGTCGACGGGGCCGTCGAAGAAGCCCTGGATCTGGGCGGTGTGGAGGTCCACGGTGAGGATGCGGTCGGCGCCGGCGGTCTTGAGCAGGTCGGCCATGAGGCGCGCGGAGATGGGCTCGCGGCCGCGGTGCTTCTTGTCCTGGCGCGCGTACGGGTAGAACGGCAGCACGACGGTGATCCGCTTGGCCGAACCGCGCTTGAGCGCGTCGATCATGATGAGGGTCTCCATGACCCACTCGTTGATCGGCGCGGGCATGGACTGCACGACGAAGGCGTCGCAGCCGCGGACGGACTCCTGGTAGCGCACGAAGAGCTCGCCGTTGGCGAAGGAGTAGGCGCTCATCGGGGTCGGCGCGACCCCGAGGTGCTTGCCGATCTCCTCAGCCAGCTCCGGGTAGGCACGCCCGGAGAACAACATGAGCATCTTGGAGTTGACAGCGGACATGCTCGCCATGACGTGGGCTCCCCCAGTAGGTCGTCTCACCTGAACCTCGACGGTTCCAGTGTCCCCTGCCCGACGCTGGAGCGCGAGGGGACCGGGGGGTTTAGTGTCCCGTCACGCTTCCGACACTCCCGCCTCACCCTTCGCACGGCGCGCTGCTTTGTCGGAGACGGTGCCGGGGCGCTTCTTGGCGACCCAGTCGGGGAGCACGGCCTGGCGGGCGCGGGCGACGCCGAGGTCGCCGGGGGCGACGTCCTTGACGATGGTGGAGCCGGCGGCGATGTACGCGCCGTCGCCGACGCTGACGGGGGCGACGAGCACCGAGTCGCAGCCGATGAACGCGCCTTCGCCGATCTCGGTGTGGTGCTTCCGCGCGCCGTCGTAGTTGGCGACGATGACGCCGCAGCCGATGTTGGCGTCGGCGCCGATGGTGGCGTCGCCGAGGTAGGCGAGGTGCGCGGCCTTGGCGCCGGGGCCGATCTCGGCGTTCTTGGTCTCCACGAACGCGCCGATCTTGGAGTTCTCGGCGAGCTTGGAGGCCTGGCGCAGGTGGGCGAACGGGCCGACGTGGGCGCCTTCGCCGATGTGGGACTGGTCGGCGTGGCTGCGCACGACGACGGCACCGGAGCCGACGATCGTGTCGGTGAGCGTCGTGTCGGGGCCGATCTCGGCGCCGGAGTCGACGGCCGTGGCGCCCTTGAGCTGCACGCCCGGGTGGATGAGCACGTCGGGGGCGACCTTGGCGGTGGCGTCGATCCAGGTGGTCTCGGGGTCTTCGAGGGTGACGCCGGACTTCATCAGGTCGTTGTTGATGCGGCGCTGCATGATGCGGCGCAACCCGGCGAGCTGGGCCCGGTCGTTGCAGGCGAGGACCTCGGTCGGGTCGTCGACGACGACGGCGCCGATGGCGTGCCCGGCTTCGCGGGCGAGTTCGAGCACGTCGGTGAGGTAGAGCTCGCCCTGGTCGTTCGCGGAGGTGAGCTTGGCGAGCTGCTCGCGCAGGACCTGCACGTCGAAGGCGTAGGTGCCGGAGTTGATCTCGCGGATGGCGAGTTCGTCGAGGTCGGCGTCGCGGTGCTCGACGTTGCGGAGCACGTTGCCCTCGCCGTCGCGCACGATGCGGCCGAACCCGGTGGGGTCGTCCACTTCGGCGGTGAGGACGGTGACGGCGTGGCGGGCCTTCTCGTGGACCTCGACCAGTTCGGTCAGGGTGCTGCGGCGCATGAGGGGGGCGTCGCCGCAGAGGACGACGACGGTGCCCTCGAGGTCGGGGTAGGCGTCGAGCGCGGTGCGCACGGCGTGGCCGGTGCCGAGCTGCTCGGTCTGCATGACGGTCTCGGCGTCGGAGGCGGCCTTGTCGAGGAACGCCGTCACCTGGTCGGCTGCCGCGCCGACGACGACGATGCGGTTGTCGGGCTGGAAGGACTTGGTGCTGCGGAGGACGTGCCCCAGCAGGGTCCGGCCCAGGAGTTCATGGAGGACCTTGGGTTTCGCCGACTTCATACGGGTGCCCAGGCCAGCGGCCAGGATGATCGCCGAACGCTCACTGCTCATGATGGGCCATGGTAGTCGGTGGCCCAGTGGTGAACGGCCCTACCCGGGGGCCTGCGTCGTCACCGAATCGTTACGAATGGAAGACGTTCTCCACCCCGCCGACACTTGTGCGAGCTGCGTCACTCATCATATGTTGCAGACAACAACAAACCTCGGAGGTACCTCTCATGCACCTTCTCAGCAGCTCCCGACCCCGAATCGCATTGGCCGCCACCGCAGGCGCGGTCCTCGCCCTCACCCTCACCGCCTGCGGACAAGACGGCGGCGGCGGCGCCGAGGAGACCCCGCTCATCGGCGTGATCCTCCCCGACTCCGCCTCCTCGGACCGGTGGGAGACCGCCGACCGCAAGTACCTCGAAGCGGCCTTCAAGGCGGCCGGCGTCGACTACGACATCCAGAACGCCCAAGGCAGCCGCGAGGACTTCCAGACCATCGCGGACCAGATGATCACCAAGGGCGCCGACGTCCTGGTGACTGTGAACCTCGACTCCGGCACCGGCAAGACCGTCATCGAGAAGGCGAAGTCGCAGGGTGTGGCCACCATCGACTACGACCGGCTCACCGAGGACGGCGGCGCCGACTACTACGTGAGCTTCGACAACGAGCAGGTCGGCGTGCTCCAGGGCGAAGGCCTCGTCTCCTGCCTCGAAGGCGCCGCCGCCCCGCTCGTGGCCGAACTCAACGGCTCCCCCACCGACAACAACGCCACCCTCTTCAAGAACGGCTACGACTCGATCCTCGACCCGCTGTACGCCGACGGCACCTTCGTCAAGGGCCCCGACGAATCGGTGCCCGACTGGGACAACGCCCAGGCCGGCACGCTCTTCGAGCAGATGCTCACCGACACCGGGACCGAGATCGACGGCGTCCTCGCCGCCAACGACGGCCTCGCCCACGCGGTGATCACCGTCCTCCAGCGCAACAACCTCAACGGCACCGTGCCCGTCACCGGCCAGGACGCCACCATCCAGGGCCTCCAGAACATCCTCGCCGGCGACCAGTGCATGACCGTCTACAAGGCGATCGAGGAGGAGGCCAACGCCGCCGCCGAACTCGCTGTGGCCCTTGCCAACGGCGAGAAGCCCGAGACCGACGCCACCGTCGCCGACCCGATCTCCGGGGCCGAGGTGCCCTCCGTGCTGCTCGACCCGGTCGCCATCACCATCGAGAACATCCAGCTCGTCGTCGACGACGGCTTCGCCGACCCGGCCGAGCTGTGCGCCGGCGACTACGCCGCGCTCTGCACCGAGCACGGGATCGGATAGGGGCTGCGCGTGCTGCTCGAACTCACCGGGCTCTCGAAGCGCTTCGGACCGGTTGAAGTCCTCTCCGACGTCGATCTCACGATCGACGCCGGAGAGGTCTGCGCCCTGGTCGGCGACAACGGCGCCGGAAAGTCCACACTCGTCAAATGCGTGGCCGGCATCCACGGCATCGACGGCGGCGCCATAGCCGTCGACGGCGAGGCCCGCACCATCTCCGGGCCGCGCGACGCCGCGGCCCTCGGCATCGAGGTCGTCTACCAGGACCTCGCGCTGTGCGACAACCTCGACGTGGTCGAGAACCTGTTCCTCGGCCGCGAGAAGGTCCACGGCCTCATCCTCGACGAGGACTCCATGGAGCAGCTCGCCGCCGAGACCCTCTCCTCACTCGCGGTGCGCACCATCAGGAACCTCCGCCAGCCCGTCGCCAGCCTCTCGGGCGGGCAGCGCCAGACCGTGGCCATCGCCAAAGCGGTGCTGTGGAACTCGCGGCTGGTGATCCTCGACGAGCCGACCGCGGCCCTCGGGGTCGCCCAGACCCGGCAGGTGCTCGAACTCATCCGGCGCCTCGCCGACCAGGGCCTGGCCGTCCTCTACATCTCCCACAACCTCAACGACGTCTTCGCCGTGGCCGACCGGATCGCCGCGCTCTACCTGGGGCGCATGGCGGCCGTGCTCGACGCCGCCGACGCGACCCAGTCGCAGGTGGTCGAACTCATCACCAGCGGCCGGTCCGGGTCCCTCGGGCTCGGCGCGGACACGAACGGAGCCCGGACGTGAGCACGCAAGTCGAAACCCGGCCAGAGGCCGGGACGGAGCCGGGCGCGGTGCGCGCGGTCGCCGACCACCTGCGCGGCTACTGGGCCGAGGTCAGGTCGGGCGAGGTCGGCGCGCTGCCGGCCGTCGCCGGGATCATCGCGCTGTGCGTGTTCTTCGGGATCTCGCAGCCGGTGTTCCTCTCCGTGGGGAACCTCGCCAACCTCTTCGGGCAGGGCGCGGCCGTCGCGTGCATCGCCATGGGGCTGGTGTTCGTGCTGGTCATCGGCGAGATCGACCTGTCGGCCGGGTTCGCTTCGGGCGTGTGCGCGGCGGTGATGGCGGTGATCCTCACGGACTGGGGGATGCCGTGGCCGCTCGCGATCGGCGCGGCCATCGCCACCGGCGTGGTGATCGGGCTGCTGCTCGGCACACTGGTGGTGAAGCTCGGCATCCCGTCGTTCGTGGTGACGCTCGCGGCGTTCCTGGCCTTCCAGGGGATCGTGCTCATGATCCTCGAAGAGGGCAGCAACATCACGATCCACAACGAGACGGTGAAGGCCGTCGCGGGCGGGAACCTGGAGCGCTGGCAGGGCTGGACGCTGCTGGTGCTGACGATCGCCGCTTACGCCGCGCTGCAGCTGAACCGGTGGCGGCGGCGGGTGGCGCGGTCGCTCGTGCACGAACCGCTCGCGGTGGTGGCGGCGCGGATCCTCGCGCTCGGGGCCCTGCTGACGGCGACCGTGTTCCTGCTGAACCTGGAGCGCTCGGCAAACCCGCAGATCATCTCGCTCACCGGCGTGCCCGTCGTGGTCGCGCTCCTCGGGGCGTTCTTCGCGATCTGGACGTTCGTGCTGCACCGCACCAGGTTCGGGCGCCACCTGTATGCGGTCGGCGGCAACGCCGAGGCCGCGGTGCGCGCGGGCGTGAACGTCGACCGGGTGCGCATCGCGGCGTTCGTGATCTGCTCGGGCATGGCGGCGATCGGCGGCATCGTCGCGGCATCGCGCGCGGCCTCGGTGGACCCGAACACGGGAGGGTCCAATGTGCTGCTGCTTTCTGTCGGGGCGGCCGTCATCGGCGGTGCTAGCCTCTTCGGTGGCAAGGGCACGGTGCGGGCGGCCCTGCTGGGAGGAGCGGTCGTGGCGATCATCAACAACGGGATGGGCCTCATGGGGCTGAGCGCCGGGGTGCGGTTCGGCGTGACCGGCGCGGTGCTGCTGCTCGCGGCGGGCGTGGACGCCATGTCCCGGGGCCGGGGCAAGCTCTTCGGCAGGCACTGACCGGTGGCCCTGCCCCCGGCCGTGGAGCTGCGGCGGCGCAACCGCGCGGCGCTGCTCGAGCAGCTCCACCGGCACGGTCCGCAGACCCGCGCGGAGCTCACCGAGGCGCTGGGGCTCAACCGGTCGACGATCGGCGCGCTGGCGACCGACCTGGCCGATTCGGGACACCTGCAGGAGACGACGGGGCAGTCGACCGGTTCGGCCGGTCGACCGTCCACGCTGGTCGCCTGCGTGCCGCAGTCGATCACGGTCGCGGCGGTGGAGCTCCGCGCCGACCGGCTGCGGTTCGCGCTCGTGGGCCTGGGCGGTGAGGTGCTGGAGCGGTCGGAGACGGCGCTCGACGAGGGCGCCGATCCGATGACGGCGGTCGCGGTGATCACCGGCGGGACCGCTTCGGAGGCGGTCGAGGCGGTGGCGGCCATGCCGGGCCTGGTCGACGAGGGCACGGTCGCGCACTCGACCGAGCTGGGCTGGGTCGGCCGGGCGGTGGCCGACGATCTGGAGTCGGCGACGGGCCGGGAGTGGAAGGTCGTCGACACGGCGACGGCCGCGGCGGTCGGCGAATGGACGCGCGGCGACGCCCGCGACGCCCGCAAGCTGCTGTACCTGCACGGCGGCCGGGGTTTGACCGCGGGCCTGGTGATCGAGGGCCGCGCGCAGCGCGGCGGTTCGATCCAGTTGGGGCACATCGTGGTCGAGCCCGGCGGACGCGAATGCGAGTGCGGGCTGCGCGGGTGCCTGGAAGCCGAGATGGAGGTCCTCGCGTACGCCGAGGACATCTTGCGCACCACGCTCGCGGCGGGCATGGGCGACGCCGCGGCGCGGGACTGGCTGCGCCGCTCGGGCGAGGAGCTGGGCCGGGCCCTAGGGGCGGTCGTGACCGCGACGGGCCCGGACGAGATCCTGTTCGGCGGCTGGCTGCGGGAGCTGTACCTCTCGACGGCCGCGCCGGTGCGCTCGGCGCTGGCGGAGACGACGCTCCCGCATCTGCGCTCGAAACTGCGGCTGCGCACGCCGGTGCTCGGTGACGAGGGCGCGCTCATCGGAGCGGCGGAGACGGGTTTCGAAGCGGCCTTCGACCGCATGCGTTGAACGCTCGCGTCTTGTTCGAAGCGAGGGGTGTCGTACCCGCATGGGAGGATGAATTTTCGGGGGTCCCCTGAAGTCCGATTTGAGCGGATTCACATTCGGGGGTGAGGTGGCTGGCCCGCCAGGACTCGAACCTGAAATGACTGAACCAAAATCAGTAGTGTTGCCAATTACACCACGGGCCATCGCGGGCAGCGCTTCTCAGCGGCCGCGCGCAGCAATCTTAGCAACCCGCCGGGCCGCTACCTTGCCGACCACACGTGCTTCGGGACCTGGGCGAGCAGGTCGATGAGGAAGTCCGCGGACGGCAGCACTTCGGCCGTGTTCACCCCGCCCCGCCGGAACGTCATCAGCCACCCGCCCTCGAAGCGCCAGGGGATCGACCGCGCCCGCCCGTCGGCGAGCATCCACTCCATCGTGCGGGCGTGCAGCACGTCGTGCGCGAACCGCGGGTTGTCCGACATGACCCGGAAGACCTGGTTGAACTCGTGGTTCTCGAACTGCAGGTCCTTCTCGAGCGCCCGCGAGAGGTCGCTCTCCGGGCGGATGTCGAGGAACGGGCGCGCCGTCGGCAGCGCGATCGCCACCACCTGGAAGCCGGCCTCGTAGCTCTCCCACTCCGCCTTCTTGACCCGGCACTCGTAGGCGAGCATGTGGTGGCCCCGGTAGGTGCCGCGCATGACGTGGAATCCGTCCCAGGTCGCCCCGAGTGAACCGACCGGATCCTGGAACGGGGTTCGGAGCGAGGGCGGACCGATGTAATGGTCCTTGTACCGGTACTGGAGCCCGTGCTGCTGCGCGAACGCGTGGCGCTCCGATGTCTGCCGGCGCTCACCGCCGCCCGACCACGGACCGAAGCGCCGGAGTGCGGTCGCACCGGCGATGACGACACCCGCAAGGGCGAAGATCCAGACGTAGGAATCCATGGGCGCGTCCTCCGATCCCGTCGGGTAGGCGAAAGGGCCGCGTCGGATGACGCGGCCCCGCTGCTGCTAGTTGTTCGCCCACACGTGTCTGGGCACCTGGCCGAGGATGTCGATCAGGAAGTCCGCGTAGAAGAAGACCTCCTCGAGCTTGAGCGCGCCCGAGCGGGAGGTCATGAGCCACGGCCCCTCGAACCGCCACGAGTACGACCGCGCGCGCTGGTCCTGGAGCATCCACTCCATGGTCCGGGCGTGGATGATGTCGTACGCGAACCGGCGGTTCGGCGACTTGATCCGGAACGTGTCGTTGAACGCCTGGTTCTCGAAGTCGATGTCCTTCGCGAACCGCTTGGTCAGGAAGTTCTCCTGGCTGATGTCCAGCAGCGGCCGCGCCGCCGGCAGGCCGATCGCGACCACCTGGTGGGTGTGCGTCTGCGACTCCTTGCCGCTGCCGGTCGTGTACTGGTACTGGAAGAACACGATGTGCACGTTCTTGTACATGCCGCGGAAGACGTCGATGCCCTTGCGGGAGTGGCCGACGTTGAACGGCTCCTCAGTGGACAGGCCTGTCACTGAGTTGTCGCTGGGCTCGTAGTGGAATCCGTACTGGGCCGCCCAGGCCCGGAACATCGCGATCTTCTTCTGCCTGGCGCGCCAGGCGAAGTAGACGCCGGCACCGACCACGAGGAGGCACAGGACGTAAGCCCACCACGGCATGTCGCCGCTGGAATCAGACACGGGGTGTTTTCCTTCTTACACGGGCGTTCAGGGCTGGGGCACGGCTCGCAAGCTTCGCCGAGAGAGCAGGTGCGGCCTACCGGCCGTAGGGCTGCTGGCCGTAACCGGGCTGCTGCGGCTGCTGGGGCTGCTGCGGGTAACCGGGCTGGGGCGCGGGCTGGCCGTAACCGGGCTGCTGGGGCTGCTGACCGTAGCCGGGCTGCGGTGCAGGCTGGCCGTAACCGGGCTGCTGCGGCGGCTGCTGCTGGTAGCCGACCTGCTGCGGCTGGCCGTAGCCGGGCGGCATCTGGCCGGGCGCGGGCTGCGGCGGCATCTGCTGCTGCTGGACCGGGGGCTGCTGCATGTAGGCGGGCTGGCCCATGTCGCGCATCTTCGGGGCCGTGCGGGCCGCCGGGTTGTCGAGCTCGAAGTACTCCTCGGGCTTGAAGCCGCCCATCTTCGCGGAGATCGAACCGGGGAAGACCTGCAGCGCGGTGTTGTACTCGCGCACATTCGCGTTGTAGAACCGGCGCGGAGCCGCGATGCGGTTCTCGGTCTCGGTGATCTCCTGCTGGAGCTGCAGGAAGTTCTGGTTGGTCTGCAGGGCGGGGTAGGACTCCTGCATGTGGATCACGCCGCGGATGGCGTTCCCGAGCTGGCCCTCGGCCGCACCCTGCTGGGCGTGGCCGGCGTTCGGGTCCTGGCGGGTCTGCATGGCCGCCGCGCGGGCCTCGGCGACCTGCCGCAGCGTGGCGTTCTCCGAGCCGGCCGCCTGCTGCACGACGTACATCAGGTTGTCCAGCAGGTCGTACCGACGCTGCAGCTCGACATCGATCTGCGCCCAAGACTCCTGGGTGATGTTGCGCATTCGCACCAGTTTGTTGCGTCCGCCGAGGGCGGCGAACACCAGGATCAGGCCGATCAGCAACAGGAGGATCAGGATCCAGACGATTGGGTTGCTCATAGAGCGTGAGCTTAGTGCATCTATGCCAACGGGAGGGCACCGCTCAGGTGCCCTCCCGTTACGCAAAGCAGATGGTCGGAATCAGCCCATGGCGTGTTCGACGACCGCTACGAGCTCGGCCGCGACCGTCCGCGCCAACGGCTCCTCCGAGGCCTCGACCATGACCCGGACGAGCGGCTCAGTGCCTGAGGACCGCAGCAGGACGCGGCCGTCGGAGCCGAGCTTCGCCTGCCACAGCGCCACCGCGCTGCGCACGTCGGCATGGTCGATCACGGACTTGTCGGTCACCCGCACGTTCACCAGCACCTGCGGCGCGGGCGTGAACACGGAGGCGAGTTCCTCAAGGGACTTGCCCGTCGCGGCCATGCGCGCCAGGAGCAGGATCGCGGTGAGCGTCCCGTCTCCGGTCGTCGCGTAGTCGGAGACGATGATGTGCCCGGACTGCTCGCCGCCGAGCGAGTAGCCGCCCTCGCCGAGGCGCTCGAGCACGTACCGGTCGCCGACCCCGGTGACCTCGAGCTTGATCCCCGCCGTGCCCATCGCCTGGTGCAGGCCGAGGTTGCTCATCACCGTCGTGACGAGCGTGTCGCCGCGCAGCTGCCCGGCCTCGCGCATCGACAGGGCCAGGATCGCCATGATCGCGTCCCCGTCGACGTCGGCGCCGTTCGCGTCCACCGCGAGGCAGCGGTCCGCGTCGCCGTCGAGCGCGATGCCGGCGTGCGCGCCGTGCTCGACGACGGCCGCGCGCAGCCCGCCCATGTGGGTGGACCCGCAGTCCTCGTTGATGTTGAGACCGTCGGGGTCGGCGTTGATCGTGACGACCTCCGCCCCCGCGCGGCGCAGGGCCTCGGGCGCCGCGCCCGTGGCCGCGCCGTTGGCGGGGTCGAGCACGACCTTGATGCCCTCGAGCGGGTGCGGGCAGGCCGCGACCAGGTGCTCGATGTACGACTCGACCGGGTCGACCGAGCGCACGATGCGGCCCACGCCGTCGCCCTGCGGCAGCGGCGTCGTGTCGTTCATGGCCGCCTCGATGGCGTCCTCGACGTCGTCGGGGAGCTTGCGGCCGCCGGCCGCGAAGAACTTGATGCCGTTGTCCGGCATGGGGTTGTGGGAGGCCGAGACCATGACGCCGAAGTCGGCGCCGGTCAGGGCCGTGAGGTGGGCGACCGCGGGCGTGGGGAGAATGCCCAGGTCGATGACTTTGACGCCGGCCGCGGCGAGGCCGGCGGCGCTGGCGGCGGCGAGCATCTCGCCGGAGGCTCGGGGGTCGCGGCCGATGACGGCGACGGGGCGGTGGTCAACCGCACCGAGTACCCGCGCGGCGGCGATGTTGAGGCGGAGTGCCAGGTCGGGCGTGAGGTCGGCGTTCGCCCGCCCCCGTACGCCGTCGGTGCCGAACAGTCGTGACACGGTGTGGCTTCCCATCGTTGTGGCATAAAAAAACGGGGGCCGCCGAGGATGTCCTCCTCGGCAGCCCCGTCGCTTGTGCAGACTAGCGTGTTCTCCGGACCGTGCGAACGTGCGGCTTGCAAGCGTCGCCGTGGCCGGAGAAGGCGTGCTAGCGCTTCGAGTACTGCGGTGCCTTGCGGGCCTTCTTGAGGCCGTACTTCTTCGATTCCTTCTCGCGGGCGTCGCGGGTCAGGAAGCCGGCGGCCTTGAGGGCCGGGCGCATGTTCGGGTCGACCTCGAGCAGGGCCCGGGCGATGCCGAGGCGCAGCGCGCCGGCCTGACCGGTGGCGCCGCCGCCCTTGATGTTGACCAGGACGTCGAAGTTGTCGCCGGCCTCGACGGTCACGAAGGGCTCCGCGACGGTCTGCTGGTGGACCTTGCTCGGGAAGTAGTCCTCGAGGGTCTTGCCGTTGACGACGTACTTGCCGGTACCGGCGACCAGGCGGACGCGGGCGATCGCGCGCTTGCGGCGGCCCACGGTCTGGATCGCGCGGTCGGACGGCACCACGGGGATGCTCGGCACGGACGGCGCGGCGGCGACATCGGCGGGGACGTCGACAGGGACCTCGGGAACCTCGACGGCGGTCTCGGCGACCTCGACGGGGGCCTCGGGGGCTTCGGTCTCGACGACCTCGGCGGCCTCGGTTGCTTCAGTGGCCTCGTTGGCCTGGATCTCGTCACTCATGTGGATGCTCCTGTTCCGCCCGCGCCTACTGCGCGATCTTCTTGATCTCGTACGGCTTCGGCTGCTGGGCGGTGTGCGGGTGGCCAGGACCCGCGTAGACCTTCAGCTTCTTGGACACGGCGCGACCGAGCTTGTTCTTCGGCAGCATGCCGAAGACGGCCTTCTCGACGACCTTGTGGGGGGCCTTCTCCATGAAGTCGGCGTACGACTTCTCCTTGAGTCCGCCCGGGAAGCCGGAGTGGCGGTAGGCCTTCTTGGTCTGGAGCTTGTTCCGGGTCAGCACGACCTTCTCGGCGTTGACGATGATGACGTAGTCACCGGTGTCCGCGTTCGGTGCGAAGGTCGGCTTGTGCTTGCCGCGGAGCAGTTCGGCAGCGTGCGTCGCGAGCCGGCCCAACACCACGTCGGTCGCGTCGATCACGAGCCACTGCGGGTCAATGTCACCCGGCTTAGGGCTGTACGTGCGCACAGGTTTACCTAGCTTTCGTTGTCGGTGTGGAACGAATCCCGCAGATGAGGGCGGGACCGCCTGAATCCCCGGGGCCGTGATCGGCGCGCTCCGCGGCGCTGGGCCGCGGGCGTGGGATTCGTTGGACAGTGGTTTCGCGGTGTAGCTTGCGGGCCGTTAGCGGGCCCGGTGCGAAGTCACTCGAACAACAGCTGCCAAGTCTACGCGGTGGTGGCGGCCCCCCTGAAGGCGGCCGCCGTGACCTCGGCTACAGCCCGTTTCAGCGCGGGCGTTCGGCGCCTCGGGCGAACTCGAGTCCGGGTTCGGCGGCCGCCTGCTCGGCGACGGGCCGGTACCGGTCCACGGCGCGCAGGATCCGCTGCCAGCGCGAGGCGACCTGGGGTCGGGCGCGTTCGCGCTCGTTCACCATGTCGAGGAAGTTGAACCAGGCGGTGACCTCGGCCGCGCCGGTCGCGGGGACGCGCACCTCGGTCTCGGCTTCGAACGCCGGTCCGGCCGGTTGCGCGCCGCGGGGGTCGCGGATGCCGCCGACGCTGACGTACAGGCGCGCGGGGCCCTGCGGGGCGGGGATCCACCAGGTGCCCCAGGCGGAGCCGAGCGGCCGTCCGTCGAGGTGGACGTGCGGGGCGTCGACCCAGTCGGCGAGCTCGTTGCCGAAGAACTCGTACCGCTGCAGGCCGATGGTGTCGCGCAGGCGCTTGTCCATGCCGATCATGTGCATGGTGCGCGGGCGGGGGCGGACGCGCAGGAGGATGCCGGTGCCGGGGGGCGGGGCCGCGGCGGCGGGCAGGATCAGCGCGGGCGAGTCGGGCAGTGCGAGGGGGTCGGGTGCGGTCGCGGCGGGGTCGACCGGGTTGCGGCGCCTGCCGTAGGCGGCTGCGACCCCGGCGATCAGCGAGACGGCCGTGGCCGTCCCGACGATGCCGATCATGACCGGCCCGTCGCTCCAGCCGAGCGGTTCGCGCAGGAGGAGTCCGGCGACGAACGCGACGATGAGCGCCGGGAACCACAGGCCGCAGCCCCACCGCACGCCGCTGACGACGCTCGGCGACGAGGATTGCGCGAGGGCCTGTCCGACGTGCTCCTCGGTGCCGGCGTGCACCCGGTCCTCGCCGCGGCCGTGGCGGTCGAGGTGGTGGCCGATGTGCAGGTCGGTGGTCGCCCCGGTGCGGATGTCGACGGCGACGGTCTCGTAGACCTGCCGGATCATGACTTCGACGCGGTGGCGGCCGGCGTGGAGCGGCAGCTCGATGCGGCCGTCCTCGGCGGTCCCGGCGGGGCGGCCGTCGACGAGGATCGCGGGTGCGGCCTTCGCCATCGAGACGGTCCCGAGCGCCGAGTCGGGGTCGAGGTCCTGGATCTGGAGGTCGGGGACGTGGAGGCGGAGCGTGCCGCGTCCCCTGGCGTCAGCAGGGGGCATTCGGGTTGGTGGGGACGATCTCGATTTCGAGGCCCTTGAACAGGTCGCCGAGTTCGCGGTCGGCGGCCTCCCAGTCGGCGGCGCAGGCGTCGATGTTGGTCGCGAGGAGGTTGACGGTCTCTTCGGCGAAGTTCATGAGCCGGCCGAACTCCTGCGCTTTGGAGTTGTAGTCGCCGGCGAAGAACCAGCCGGTGATGCCCCAGGTGAGGTCTTCGGCGGCGGTCTCGTCGGCGACCGTGCCGACGCCGCCGGCGTCGGTGGCGATCGACTTGAACGTGGGGACCGCTTTGCGGATCTCCTCGGGGTCGACCTGGACGGGACCGGTCCCGCCGGAGAGGGCGCCTTGGCTGCCGTTCGCGTCGCCGACGGAGCCGACCAGGCCCGGGAGGCTGTTGCGGAGCGCGTCGATCGCGACCATGCCGGCGCGGCTGCCCGCGATCTTCACGAGGATCTGGGAGAGCTTGCCGAACATGGTGGTGATCTTGGCGATCTTGGCGCTGACGGCGGCGGCCGTCTGGGAGGCCCGCAGTGCGGCCCAGGCGATGCCGGTGGCGGCGCTGGCGCCGAAGGTCGCCGGGGAGGCCAGGATCATCGGGGCGATCTCGACGAGGAAGTACTCGATGAGCTTGGAGATCAGGTACTTGATGATCGCCTGGATCGTGTCGGCGAGCAGCTGCGCCGCGCCCAGGAGCGCGCTGATCTCGTTGCCCATGGTCGCGGCGCCGTAGAAGCCGGCGGCGATGACGTCGCCCTTGAGGCGGGCCATGCCGCCGTCGGAGCTGGACCAGTTGCTCAGCGGCTGCAGGTTGTCAGAGACGGCCTGGCTGAGGTCGACGTTCGCCTGGGCGATGCGGTCCCACAGTTCGGCGGTGTCGCGCATCTGCGACGGGCTGCCGGTGACCCAGTCGAGGGCGTCCTGGAGCGGTTTGACCAGGGCCAGCAGCACGTCGAGGCCCCAGCCGGCGAGAGTGGCGACGGGTTCGAGCGCGAACGCCGTCGCCTGCGCGCCCAGGTGCAGCGCGTCCATGCCGACGGCGCTGATGGCCTCGGCCACGCCGGTGTCGCCCTGCACCGCGCTCCAGATCGAGGAGCCGGAGTCGACGACCTGCGTGACGCCGGGCATCGCGCGGGCGCCGTTGAGCCATGAGTTCTTCTCGGACGCCTGGTCGAGACCGTTCTTGGTGTCCTTGTCGACGGCGATGGTCTGGTAGTCGCTCACGACTGCTCCTCGGGATCGGGGGCCGGGCTGGGGGGCCGATGGATCGTCTCACGATACCGGCCCCCCACCAGCGGGCCTACCGGTCGGCGGGGGCCGCCGACCGGTGCGGGCTCAGGCGGCGTCCACGACCGGGAGGTACACCTTGCCCCCGGAGGCGGTGAACTCGTCGCTCTTCTCTGCCATGCCCTGCTCGGCGTACGCCTTCAGTTCCTGGCTGATCTTCATGGAGCAGAACTTGGGGCCGCACATGGAGCAGAAGTGCGCGGTCTTCGCGGGCTCGGCGGGGAGGGTCTCGTCGTGGTACTCGCGGGCCCGGTCGGGGTCGAGCGAGAGGTTGAACTGGTCCTGCCAGCGGAACTCGAAGCGGGCCTTGGAGAGCGCGTCGTCCCAGGCCTGCGCACCGGGGTGGCCTTTGGCGAGGTCGGCGGCGTGGGCGGCGATCTTGTAGGCGATCACGCCCTCTTTGACGTCCTCGCGGTTGGGCAGCCCCAGGTGCTCCTTCGGCGTCACGTAGCAGAGCATCGCGGTGCCGAACCAGCCGATCATGGCCGCGCCGATCGCGGAGGTGATGTGGTCGTAGGCGGGCGCGACGTCGGTGGTGAGCGGGCCGAGCGTGTAGAACGGGGCCTCGCCGCAGAGCTCCTGCTGGAGGTCCACGTTCTCCTTGATCTTGTGCATCGGCACGTGGCCGGGGCCTTCGCACATGACCTGGACGTCGTACTCCCAGGCGATGTGGGTGAGCTCGCCGAGGGTGCGCAGCTCGGCGAACTGGGCGTCGTCGTTGGCGTCGGCGATGGAGCCGGGGCGCAATCCGTCGCCGAGGGAGAACGCGATGTCGTACTTCGCGAAGATCTCGCACAGCTCGCGGTAGTTCGTGTAGAGGAAGTTCTCCTCGTGGTGGGCGAGGCACCAGGCGGCCATGATCGAGCCGCCGCGCGAGACGATCCCGGTGACGCGGCGGGCCGCGAGCGGGACGTACCGCAGGAGGACCCCGGCGTGGACGGTCATGTAGTCGACGCCCTGCTCGGCCTGCTCGATGATGGTGTCGCGGTAGACCTCCCAGTTGAGTTTCACCGGGTCGCCGTTGACCTTCTCGAGGGCCTGGTAGAGCGGGACGGTGCCGATCGGGACCGGCGAGTTCCGCATGATGTGCTCGCGGGTCTCGTGGATGTGCTTGCCGGTGGAGAGGTCCATGACGGTGTCGGCGCCCCACTTGGTGGCCCAGGTGAGCTTCTCGACCTCGGCGGCGACGGAGTCGGAGACGGCGGAGGTGCCGATGTTCGCGTTGATCTTGGTGAGGAAGTTCTTGCCGATGATCATCGGCTCGGTCTCGGGGTGGTTGATGTTGGCGGGCAGGATCGCCCGGCCCGCGGCGATCTCGGCGCGCACGAACTCGGCGTCGAGCCCTTCGCGGACGGCGACGAACGACATCTCGGGGGTGACGATGCCCTGCTTGGCGTAGTGGAGCTGGGTCGGGCAGTCGATCTCGTTGCCGCCGTGCTCGATCTTGCTCGACGCGGCATCGGCGCGCTCGGCGATCCAGGCGGCGCGGAGCTTCGGCAGCCCGACCTCGGGGTCGGACCCGGGCCCGGACGTGTCGTAGAGCCGCACCGGCGGCTCGCCACCGGCCAGCTCCACCTGGGTGAACGGCACCTGGATGTCGGGACGCGGGCCTTCGGCGTAGACCTTGCTTCTGGCGTTCATGCTGTCTCCTTGCAGTGGTTCAGTGTGAATCTCGATCGGTCCGCGCGCACTGTTCGAATCGTGAGCGGCGCGGCAGTGTCAGACCCTGCTGTCAGGGTTGAATCCGGGGGGCCACTCGGGCCGAGGCGCCTTCGTGTCCCCGAAAACCAAGCGGCGCTTCGGAAGACGACCGCGACGGTCGCGGCCTGCCGGTTGCGCCGGAGCGGCCCGCGGCCCGCAATGGCATCGGGCGAAGTCCGCCTGCGTCCGGTTGCGCCGGAGCGGCCGGCCATGGCAACGGGCGAAGACCGCCCGCCACCGTGATCCGGTTGCGCCGACACGGACCGCTCGGCGTCCCTTTGCCGCGGTGACGCCCGCAGGCCGGGAGCGCGCCGGGTACCGGCGACGCTCGCGACGCGTGGCCGCGGTGACGCTCGCAGGCCGGAAGCCCACCGGATACCGGCGACGCCCGCGGGCCGGACGCACTCCGGACACCGGCGAAGCTCGCGACGCGCGGCTTCGGCGATGGCCGCGAGCCGTAAATGCGCATGGTGGTGATCGACCGGTCCCGGGCCGAGGCCGAGCCGCCAGTCGGCCGCGGCCCGCAATGCCTCGGTCACGTACGCCTTCGCACCCGAGACCGCTTGCGGCAGTGGGTGCCCGAGCGCGAGCCGGGCCGCGATCGCCGAGGCGAGCGTGCACCCCGTCCCGTGGTCGTTGCGGGTCGCAACGCGCGGCGCGGCCAATTCGAGCATCTGCCCGTCGCACCACAGCACGTCGATCGCCGAGCCCGAATCGCCTGCGGCGCTGGCGGCCTCGCCGGAACTGCGCGGAGCGCCGCCGGTCTCGCCACGGCCGCTTCGGGCTCCGCCGGGTTCATCCGAACCGCGCGTACCGCCGTGCTCGCGGTGGCCGCCGCTCGCCAATGCGTCTTCGTGCAGGCCGCCGGACGGCGCCGGTCCGCTGGCGGCCTCTTCTCGGTGGCCGCCTTTGACCAGGACCGCCCGCGGCCCGTAGGTCGCGAGGGCTCGGGCGGCCTCGCGCATGTCGTCGACAGTGGTGATCTCGCGGCCGAGCAGCTGTCGCGCTTCGATCAGGTTGGGCGTCAGGACGGTCGCGAGCGGGCCGAGCCGCGCGAGGTACGCGGCCGGGTCGCCCGAGAACAGCGAGTCGCCGGTCGTCGTCACCATCACCGGGTCGACCACGAGGTTCGGCAGCCGCCCGGCCTCGCCGTACTGCGCGACGAGCGCGAGCAGCGCCTCGCCGCCGAGCATCCCGGTCTTGACGGCAACGACCGAGAAGTCGCCGAGGACCGCGTCCAGTTGCGCCCGAACCAGATCCACCCCGACCGACTCGGCGGCGGTGACGCCGCGCGTGTTCTGCGCGGTGATCGCGGTGACGACACTGGTGCCGTGCACCCGGTGCGCGGCGAACGTGTGGAGGTCGGCCTGGATGCCCGCGCCGCCGCCGGAGTCCGATCCGGCGATGGTCAAGGCCACGGGCGGCTGGCGCTTCCCAGGTTCCGTGCGGCTCACAGGTCGGCCATCCCGTCGAAACTGGACGAAGCGTTGGCCAAGTGGCGCTTGGGGATGCGCCCCGCGAGGCGGGCGGCGCGGCCGGCGCTGACGGCGTCGCGCATCGCCGCGGCCATGAGCGCGGGGTCGGCCGCGCGGGTCACCGCGGTGGCGAGGAGGACCGCCGAGCAGCCGAGCTCCATCGCCAGCGCGGCGTCGGAGGCGGTGCCGATCCCGGCGTCGCAGATGACCGGGACGTTGGCGTTCTCGCAGATCAGCGCCATGTTGTGCGGGTTGCGCACGCCGAGGCCGGTGCCGATAGGCGCGGCGAGCGGCATCACCGCGGCGCACCCGGCGTCTTCGAGCCGGCGGGCGAGCACGGGGTCGTCGCTGGTGTAGGGCAGCACGGTGAAGCCGTCGCGGACCAGGGTCTCGGCGGCGTCGAGGAGTTCGACGGGGTCGGGCAGGAGCGTGTCCTCGTCGCCGATGACCTCGAGCTTGATCCAGTTGGTGCCGAAGGCTTCGCGGGCGAGCTTGGCGGTGCGCACGGCCTGCTCGGCGGTGAAGCACCCGGCGGTGTTGGGGAGGAGTTCGACGCCGCATCGCTCGATGACGTCGAGAATGGACCCGGACGCGCCGGGGTCGACCCGGCGCAGTGCGACGGTGACGAGTTCGGTGCCGGAGGCGGTGATCGCCTCGGCGAGCTGGGCGTGGTTGGCGGCGCCGCCGGTGCCGAGGATGAGGCGCGAGGTGAAGGTCTTGTCGGCGATCTTCAGGTCGGCGTCGCGGGCGGTGTGGGCGGTGGTGTGCTGGTCCATGGCTAGCCTCCTTGGGTCGCGGTGAGCACTTCGACGGCGTCGCCGTCGGTGAGCGGGCGGTCCCATTCGGACCGCGGCACGACTTCCCCGTTGAGCGCCACGGCGATGCCCCGGCGGGCGGCGGTGACGGCCGCGACCGCGTCGGTGATGGTGGCGATGCCTTCGCGCGCTTCGCCGTTGACCTCGATCTTCATGAGTCAGCCTCCTCGTGGGTGGGTGTGGATTCGGCCGCTTCGGAGCCGCTCGGCGCATGCTGGCGTTCCGACCGCTGGAACCGCCGCGGGCCGTCCGAGCGGCGGTCGGGCACCGGTCCGAAGCGCAGCGGGTCGAAGGCCGCTGGGGCCGCGTTCTCGTTGCCGTCGAGCAGGGCCACGACTGCGGTGGCGGTCGCGGGGATGAGGGCGATGCCGTTGCGGTAGTGGCCGGTCGCGGCGACGGTCCGCGTGTCGAGGCGGCCGATGAGCGGCAGGTTGTCCGGGGTGCCGGGGCGGAAGCCGACGCTCACTTCGGCGAGGTGGTATTCGGCGATCTCGGGCACGAGTTCGATCGCGAGTCGCAGCAGGTCGTGCACGGCTCCGGCCGTGCCGGTGCGCCGGTCGAACCCGCGTTCGTCGCTTGATGCGCCCACGACGACCTCGCCGCTCTCGCGCGTCACGATGTAGATCGGGCGGCCTTTGACGAAGCCGCGGACGGTGGTGCGCGGCATCGGCTGGTCGCCGACGGCCCGGAGCCGCAGCACTGCGCCGCGCACCGGCCGCACCGGCAGATGCCAGGCGGCGCCGAGGAATCTCGCCGATCCGCATCCGGCGGCGATGACCAGCTGGTCGGCGTCGATCGCCGCGAGGTCGTCGACCCGTTCGGTCCGCAGTACCACTCCGGCTCGTTGCGCCGCGATCAGTAGTGCGTCATGTACTACTCGCGGGTCCACCGCCCGGTCCTCCGGCGCGAGCACGCCGCCGCGCACCCGGTGGCTCAGCAGCGGCTCGATCTTGCGAGCGGCGCGCGGCGACAGCGTCTCGACGTTCCTTGCGGTGAACCGATACAGCTCCGCCTGCCGGTCGACCTCGGCGCGGTCGCCGTCTTCGACGCCGACGACGAGCGTCGGCACCTCGCGGAAGCCGATCTTCAGGCCGGAGGCCGCTTCGAGTTCGCGGGCGAAACCGGGCCAGGCGTCGGCCGACTCGGCCATGAACGGGGCGAGCGCTTCCTCGCCGTAGTGGGATTCGGTGACGGGGGCGATCATGCCGGCGGCCACGCGCGAAGCGCCCGAGCCCGGATCGGGGTCGTGCACGACGACCTCGGCGCCGGACTGGGCGGCCCGCCACGCGACGGCGAGCCCGATCGATCCGGCGCCGACGATGGCGATGCGCATCAGGCCCTGCCCACCCCTCGCAAGAGGCCGGTATCAGGAGTCTCCTCGGTGTGCCCCGCGCCGACGGCTCGAACGCGTTCGCTCCGCGAATCGCCTGCGGTACGGGTGTTCCGGCTGTCGTCCTCACGTCCCGCTGTCGGGCTTTCGCCCACGGCCTCAAGGAGTTCCACGGTCGCTTGGCGCGGGTCCGCGGCTGCCGCGATCGCGCCCACGACCGCCACGCCGTGGGCTCCGGCCGCCCGGCACAGCGCCGCGCGTTCGGCGGTGATGCCGCCGATGGCGATCACCGGGAGGTCGACGGCCTCGCAGACGGCGGCCAGGCCTTCGAGTCCGATCGGCTGGGGCAGACCGGTTTTCGTCGTGGTCCCCCAGACCGGCCCGACACCGAGATAGGTGGCGCCGGCCCGCCGGGCGGCCCGTGCCGATTCCGGGTCGCGAGCGGTGCCGCCGATGATCGAGGCGGGGGGGAGGATGCGGCGGGCGGCGTCGATCGGGAGGTCGTCGGCTCCGAGGTGCACGCCGTCCGCGCCGACCGCCTGGGCGATGTGCACCCGGTCGTTGACCAGGCACGCCGCCCCGTACTGGTCGCAGAGTGCGGCGATCGCGGCGGCGAGGTCGAAGGCCGCCCGGTCGGTGTAGTGGTCCTCGGGCCGGATCTGGACGAGCCGGGCCCCTGCCGCCAGGGCGGCCTCGGTGGCGATGATCGGATCGTGAAGGGGGCCAACGGGTGCCGCATCGAGGACGCGGGTGTCGGTGATGACGTGAAGTCGGGGTAGACGAGTAGCGCGCACGCACAGCTCCTTCTCCCTGCGCCAGCATGATCTGGATCAGGTTCGACGGTCGGGACTACCAAGTCCCCTCTCAGCCCGATGCATCGGACTCCCGTGGGTGTTATTCGTTTACGGCCGTTACGCTACGTCATCGCGAGACGCTTTCGCAAGTGCGGTGTCAGGTAGTGGACATCCCTGACCGGCTCCCCGCTCCGGCTACGCGCCTGTCGCGTGCCGGCGGAAGCGGTCGACGATGTCGGTCCGCACCCGCTCGAGGCCGGTGGCTCGCTCCTCGAGTCGCCACAGCCCCATGGTGAGCCGATGCGCCTCGCGCGGCTGCTCGGAGTGGCGGTAGGTCCACTCGTACATGTCGAACAGGGGCCACCACGTGTACCCGACCACCTCGACGCCGGAGCCGCGCAGGTCGTGCAGCGCCGCAACGGATTCGTCGAGCCAGTCGATCCGCTCCTTGACCGAGCCGGTCACGCACGTCTCGGTCAGCATGACCGGCGCCCCGTACCTGGTGTGGGCCTCGCGAATGAGCTCGTTCAGGCCGGTGACGCCGTCGTCGCGGGTCGGGCGCGGGTCGCGGAAGCCGCCGCCGTGGAAGACCCCGGCCTCGAATACCTCGGTCGAGTGGCGCGGGTAGTAGTTGACGCCCATCACGTCAGGGTGCACGGGGTCCTCCGCGAACCAGGCGAGGTCGGCGTCGTCCCAGCCGTAGGCGCGCAGGTGCGGCGTGAGCGGGTGGGCGTCGTCGACGCGGCCGGTGACGAGGTCTTCGACGAGGAAGACCTGGTGCTTCAGGCGTGCCGCGTGCTCGCGGTGCTCGGGTGCGTCGATGTCGCCGACGTACCGCATGCCGGCGTCCACGTGGACGAAGACGCCGCGGTCGCCGAGGACGTCGCTCATGGCGCGCTGGGCGAGCACGAAGCCGCGGGCGAGCTGCCCGACCATGGTCGAGAGTCCTTGCGGCCCTGAGAGGTACGGGGGCCAGTAGGCGTACTCGCCGGAGAAGAGCGCGTGGATCATCGGCTCGTTCACCGGCGTGTAGTCGTACACGCCCAGGTGCGCGTAGCGCTCGGCGACGCGCGCGGAGTACTCGGCGACGAGCTTCGGGTAGTCCGCGTTGGCGAACTGCCGCTCCAGCCACAGTGGAGTGCCGTAGTGCATCAGGTCCACAATGGGTCGCAGCTGCAGCTCCGAGTAGCGGTCCATGACGCGGTCGAGCCAGTCCCAGTCCCAGCGGCCGGGTTCGGGCTGGATGCGGTGCCACGGCACGCCCCACCGCACGAGTTCGGCGCCCGCCTCGACGGCGAGGCCGAGGTCCGCGTGCCAGCGCTCGTAGTGCTCGGTGAGCTCGTACTCGTCGATCGGCCGCTCGCCCGGTCCTGCCTGGGGCACGAAGGTGTCCTCGATACCGACGGCGAAGTGCAGGCCGCCGTCGCGGTACCAATTGGGAGAGCCGGTCATTTGAGTCCTGTCGTTGCGATGTTCTCGATGAAGCGCCGCTGGATGAAGAGGAACGCGATGACGAGCGGCAGGATCGCGATGAGCGAGCCGGCCATCATCACGCCGTGCGGCACGATGCCGCTGGGCCCGGTGAGCTGCGTCAGGCCGGAGGTGATGGTGCCCATCTCGGCGTCGGTGGTGAACACCAGCGGCCACAGCAGGTCGTTCCAGTTGTTGACGAAGGTGAAGAGCCCCAAGGTGAGCAGGGCGGGGACGGCGTTGGGGAGCACGACGGACCGGAAGATCCGGAACTCCCCCGCGCCGTCGATGCGCGCGGCCTGGTCGATGTCGCGCGGGAGCGCGAGGAAGAACTGGCGCAGGAAGAAGATCCCGAACGCGTCGGCGGCGCGCGGCGCGATGAGCCCGGTGTACGTGTTCACCCAGCCGAGGTCGGCCACGAGCTGGTAGAGCGGGATGAGCGTGGCCTGGAACGGGATCATCAGCGTCGCGATGATGACGATGAGCAGGAGCCGGCGCCCGGTGAAGTCCAGGCGCGCCAGGGCGTACGCCGCGAGCGAGTCGAAGACGAGCGCGAAGAGCGTCACTCCGCCGGCGAAGACGAAGCTGTTGCCGACCAGCCGCGCGAACGGGAGGTCGGAGGTCACGGTCTTGAGGTTGTCCAGCGTCCAGACGTCGGGCAGCAGGCTCGGCGGGTAGGCGTTGACCTCGGCCGCGGGCTTGAACGCGGTGAGCACGATGATCGCGATCGGCAGCAGCACCAGGGCGGTGACGACGACGAACGCGATCGTCGCGAGCACGGTGGAGGGCGTGGGCGCCTTCAGTCTGGTCCTCATGCCAGGTCCTTTTCTTTGCGGCCGAAGAACACGAACTGCGCGAGGCTCAGCAGCAGGGTCGCCGCGAGCAGCACGTACGACAGCGCCGAGGCGAAGCCGATGTCGAGCTTGCGGAAGCCGGACTCGTAGATCTCCATGACGAGGGTCTGGGTGCTGCCGTAGGGGCCGCCGCCGGTCATCACGTAGATCTGGTCGAAGGCCTGGAGGGCGGCGATCATCGCGAAGATGAGCACGAACGCCATCGTGTTCGACAGCATGGGGAGGGTGACGTTGCGCAGGCGCGACCACGCCCCCGCGCCGTCCATGCGGGCGGCCTCGTAGACCGAGGTCGGGATGTCCTGCAGGCCGGCCAGGAAGATCACGAAGTAGAAGCCGAAGAGCTTCCAGACGGCGACGAGCACGACCATGGGCATGGCCAGGTGCGGGTCCTCCAGGACGTTGCCGATCTGGATGCCGAGGCCGCGCAGCCAGTAGTTGAGCAGGCCGACCTGCGGGTCGACGAGGTAGCTCCAGGCGAAGGCGGCCACGGAGAACGAGACCACGAAGGGCACGAACAGGGCGGTGCGGAAGAAGCCCCGGAAGGGCAGGCGCGGGTTGTTGAGCAGCAGCGCGAGCCCGAGCGCGGAGACGACCGCGACGGGCGTGAACAGCACGGTGTAGAGCGCGGTGTTCGTGACGGCGTTGAGGATGTCGGGGTCGGTGAAGACCCCGATGTAGTTCTCCAGGCCGATGAACTCGGGTTCGCCGAAGCCGCTGGCGTCCGTGAAGGACAGTCGCAGGGCCGAGAGCATCGGCCAGATGGTGAACGCGCCGAGGACGATCAGGGCTGGGGCGAGGAACGCGGCGGCTTTGGCGGTGCGGCGCATGGGACTGTCGGCGCGGCGGCGTCCGCCCAGCGGTGCGGGCGGGCGGTACCGGCGGCCCGTCGGTGGTGCGGTGGTCATGGTCTCCTTCACTCCCCTTGGTGCGGCGGGGACGCCGAGGGGCGGCGTCCCCGCCGGTCGCTGTCCTGTTCGGACGTCGTGCCGGCTGAGCGGCTAGAGCGCGCCCTGGACGGCCGCTTGGGCTTCGGCGAGCAGTCCGGCGATGTCCTCGCCCGCGATGGCGCGCTGGGTCAGCTCGTCGACGGCGGCGAGCACGTCGACGCTGTTGACGACGCCGGGCAGCAGCGGGCGGCCGAGATCGGCGATCTCGGTCAGCGAGGCGACGACCGGGTTCGAGTTGACCGCTTCGGCGGGCACGTCGGTGCGCAGCGGCGGCCAGCCGGAGCCGAGCGACCAGGCGGCGGCGTTCTCGTCGTTGAGGAAGAACGCGAAGAACTGCTCGGCGGCGGCGCGGGCGTTGTCGTCCGCGTCCACCGTGACGGCCATGGAGATGCCGATGGCGGAGGCGGCCTGGGTCGCGGGCCCGGCGGGGATCGCGGCGATGGCGCACTCGATGCCGTTCTCGGCGGCGATGGAGGCCATCCAGGGGCCGCCGATCGTCATGGCGGCCTTGCCCGCGCCGAACAGCTCGTCGGCGCCGACGCCGTCGATGCCGGTGGGCGAGATCTTGTCATCCACAATGGCCTTGCGCCAGTACTCGAGCGTCTCGGCGTTCTCGGGCGAGTCGATGACCGCGTCGATCTCCTCGCTCACGATGTCACCGCCGTTGCCGTAGAACAGGGACGGCCAGAGTCCATTGGCGACTGTGGCGTGGTCGGGGAGGACCACCCCGTACTGCTCGGGCGTACCGTCGCCGTCTTCGTCCACAGTGAGCTGCTTGGCGGCGGCGACCCATTCGTCCCAGGTGGCCGGGAACTCGGTGACGCCGCCGGCCTCGAACAGCGCGGTGTTGTAGTAGACGGCCAGCGGCACGAACCCGGCGGGCACGCCGTACTTGGTGCCCTCGACCTCGATCATCGCGACCGCGCCCGGGATGAGGTTCGCGGTGTTGGAGGAGTCGTCGGCGTAGAAGCTCGTGAGTTCGACGAAAGCGCCCTTGTCGGCGTACACCGGGAGCCGCTCGGCGGGCATCGCGACGATGTCGGGGCCCTCGCCGGCGGACAGGGCCGTCAGCAGGGTGTCGTCGATGCTGGCCCAGGTCTTGACCTCGGTGTTCACCGTGATGTCGCTCTGCGAGGCGTTGAAGTCGTCGACGATGCCCTGGAGCACGTCGCCGTCCGCCTCGGTGTAGCCGTGCCAGAACGTGAGCGTCGCCGGGCCGCCGGTCTCGCCGCCGCCCGAGCATCCGGAGCCGAGGAAGGCCAGCGCGGCGCTGCCGGCGCCGCCGATGAGTACCGTTTTGCGTTTCATTTCAGTTCCCTCCCAACGCAGCTGTGCTGTCACAACCGGCGCTGTCAATTGGTGGTGCTGCATGCAGTTGGTACGAACAACGTCGAGGGGGTCCTGTACTGGGGGAACCGTTTGTACAACGTTGTAAGTCCGGGAATCGTACGCCCGCCGCGCCGAGCCTGTCAACGCGACCCGCCGATCATTGCCACTTCGTTTCCGATCCGTGATCACTTTCGCGACCGAGGGCTTGACCTGCGGGCATTGATGGCCATACGATGTCCCGCACGCATGATACAACGTTGTAAAGATTGGATGTCGCCATGCGAAGCCCGCAACTCCTCACCCTCAGGCGAGGCGGCGCCCTGCTCGCCGCCGCCGCCCTCCTCCTCACCGTCGTCGCGGCCTCGGTCGGGCTCACCCCGTCCCCCGCCGCGGCCGTGACCACCGGCAACGGCGCGCTCGTGTACTCCCCCGCCGCCGGCAGCTCGTTCAACCCCGAAGGCGGCACGCCCGCCGGCACGACCTACGCCAAGATCATCGTGCTCAAGAACAGCGGCAGCGCCAACGGCACGCAGCTGGTCACCTTCGACAAGCTCGTACTCCAGAACGGCGTGCAGGTCTACCCGATCTACCGGAGCACGAACAACGGCACCAGCTGGACCCATGTCGCCGACGTCAACCCGAGCGCGACCTTCCCGGCGCTCACCCGCACCTCGCAGCCGTTCCTCTACGAGGTCACCCAGACCACCGGCGACCTCACGGCGGGCACCATCCTCCTCGCGGGCATGATCATGCCCGAGAACCGCTCGAGCAGCCGCCTCGTGGTGTACAAGAGCACCAACCAGGGCACGAGCTGGAGCTACCTGAGCACGATCGACTCGGGCGGCCCGGCCGTCTACGACCCGTCCCCCTCCTCGACGACCACCACCGTGTGGGAGCCCTCGCTGGCGATCGACGGCAACGGCGGCCTCGCCGCGTACTACTCGGACGAGCGCCAGAAGTCGAACGGCGTGCTCCAGGCCGTGTCCTACCGCCGCTCGACCGACGGCGGCAAGACCTGGGGCTCCCTGGTCAACGTCTCGGCGCCGACCAACCAGAGCGACCGGCCGGGCATGATCACCGTGACGAAGCTGCCGGACGGCCGCTACATGGCGACCTTCGAGGTCGTGAACCGGCCCAGCCAGTCCCAGAACACCGCGCCGGTCTACTACAAGATCTCGGCCGACGGCCTGAACTGGGGCTCCGCCAACAGCATCGGCACGCAGATCAAGCTGGCCGACGGCCGCGGCATCGGCTCCTCCCCGTACGTCAAGTGGGTGCCCTCGGGCGGTCCTAAGGGGATGGTCGTGGTGGCCTCGAAGTGGTCGCTCGACGGCAACGGCAACATCGACGGCGGCCAGAACTTCTACGTGAACTACAACCTCGGCGAGGGGCCGTGGGAGCGGCTGCCGATGGCGGTCACCTACGACGCCAGCGACACGCAGGGCGGGAACTTCAGCGGGTTCGCGCAGGGCATCGACTACAGCGCGGACGGCCGCACCCTCTACCAGGCCGTGAACGTCGAGAACACCGTCACCGACCTCAACGACATCCGCGTCGGCTCGATCCCGCTCGACGCCCAGCAGTACGAGGCCGAGAACGCGACCCTGAACGACGTCGCGGCGGTCAACCACGTGCAGGCCTCGAACGGCTCGAAGATCGGCAGCATCAACAACAGCGGCAGCTACGTGCAGTTCACCGTGAACGTGCCGACCGCCGGGACCTACACGATGAACGTCCGCTACGACAACGGCTTCGGCTCGGCCGCGACCCATTCGGTGAGCGTGAACAGCGGCTCCGGCTCGTCGATCAGCTACCCGGCCACTGTGGACTGGGGCCGGTACGCCTGGGCGCAGAAGACGGTCACGCTGAACGCGGGCGTGAACACCATCCGGTTCACCAAGGGCACGAACTTCGCCGAGCTGGATGCGATCCACCTGTACTCCAGCAGCGCGCTCGCGCCGGTCTTCCAACTGCAGAACCGCAACAGCGGCAAGTACCTGGAGGTGCTGAACGCCTTGACGACCGATGGTGCGGCCACGGGCCAGTGGGGCGACACGAACCACGCGACGCAGCGGTGGACCGTCAGCGGCGGCACCACCGTGCAGCTGACCAACCGCAACAGCGGGAAGCTCCTCGAGATCCCGTCCGCGCAGACCGCCGACGGGGTCGACGCGGTGCAGTGGGGCTCGACGGGGAATTCGACGCAGTCGTGGAACGCCGCCACCAGCGGCGGCTGGTGGACGTTCGCGAACGCCAACAGCGGCAAGCTGCTCGAGATCAACGGGTGCTCCACTGCGGACGGCGCGGTCGCGCAGCAGTGGACCGCGACCGGCGCGACCTGCCAGCAGTGGCGGCTCGTGAAGGAGGGCATCCAGTAGCGGATGCCGGGAGCGGCGGACGCCAGGCGCCTCGCCGCTCCCGGACCGACCCAGTCGCGCGCGGCGGATCAGTGATCCGCCGCGCGGTCTCGTTCAGGGACCGGGGACGACGGCGTTCGGCGCCGCACAGTCGGCCGCGCGGAGCACGTTCCGCGGTCGCCGGGGCGCCGTTCAGTCCCGCAGCGCGGACTCCCGCTCGACGATCGTGAAGTCCGCCAGTTCAGTCCGGGGCGGCTGCTTCGGACCGACCTCGGCGATGCGTTCGAGCAGCGTCTCGAGTGCGGTGCGCGCCAGCCACTCCCGGCCTGGGTCCACTGTGGTCAAAGAGGGAATCGAGTAGGCGGCCTCGTCAAGGTCGTCGAAGCCGATCACGGCCACGTCCTCGGGGACGCGGCGGCCGGCCTCCTGGAGGACGCGCATCGCGCCGAGCGCCATCGTGTCGTTGAAACCGAAGACCGCGTCGAACGGCACGTCCCGTTCGAGCAGCTCGTGCATCGCGCGGGCGCCGTCGGCGCGGTGCCACAGGGTCGCGCGGACCACGAGCGAGGCGTCGTACGGCACGTCGTGGGCGGCGAGCGCCTCGCGGTAGCCGCGCAGGCGGAGCCGGGCCGATCCCATGACCTCGCCCTCGTACTCGCCGATGACGGCGATCCGGCGGCGGCCCGAGGCGAGCAGGTACTCCGTGGCCGCGCGGGCGGCCTCGACGTTCCGCATCGTCACGTGGTCGCACGGCCAGTCGAAGGTTCGCTCTCCCAAGAGCACCAGCGGGAACGGGACGTCGAGCGCGTCGGCGTCCTCCTGGCCCATGCCGAGCGGGCTGAGGATGAGGCCGTCCGTCATGCTCAGGCGGGGGCTGCGCAGCAGCGCGAGTTCGCGGTCGCGGTCGCCGCCGGTCTGCTCGACAACCACGGTGAGGCCGGATTCCTCGGCGGCGGCGATGACCATCCCGGCGAGTTCCGCGAAGTAGCTCAGGTTGAGCTCGGGGACGGCGAGGGCGATGGTGTCGGTGCGGCCCGAGCGCAGGCTGCGGGCGTTGAGGTTGGGCTTGTAGCCGAGCTCGGCGATCGCGCGCTCGACCTTCTCCCTGGTCGCGGGGCGGACGTGCGGGTAGTCGTTGATGACGTTCGAAACGGTCTTGAATGAGACGCCTGCCAGTTTCGCGACATCGCGCAAAGTCGCCGCCATCGCACCTCCTCGGTCCGCGAGAATTCTACAACGATGCAAACCAGTCCTGCCGGACCGACGCAGTACGGTCGGCCCGCTCACGGCCCGACCGGCGACAGTTTATCCGCACATTTCGATCAACCGATTCGTCGGCGTCCGCCGACTACCCGAGGCGCGCAATGGGCGCGCCCCGTCCCACTCCGACTCGGGACGGGCGGTCCGCGCCGCTATGCCTCCGCGCGTTCGACTTTCAGGACGCGGTAGCCGTTGGCACTCGCGTGCTTGTCGACTTCCCAGCCGTTGCCGGTGAGCCAGCGCGCGAGCGAATCGGCGCCGAGGTGCTTGGAGACGACGAGCCAGGCGACGCCGCCGTCCTTGAGGCGCGGGAGCCAGGTCTCGAGCAGTTCGTGCAGGGCCTCTTTGCCGACCTTGATGGGCGGGTTGGACCAGATCTCGTCGAACCGCACGTCGGCCGGCACGTCCTCGGGCGCGGCGACACGCACCTTGCCAGGGGCCTTCTCGGTGTTGCGGCGGGTCAGGTCGAGGGCGCGGCGGTTCACATCGACGGCCCAGACCTCGGCGTCGGCCCGCTGGGCGAGCACGGCGCTGATCGGCCCGTACCCGCAGCCGAGGTCGAGGAAGGTCCCGGCGGCGTCGGGCGGCACGACCTTGTTCAGCAGCACGCTGGTGCCGGGGTCGAGGCGGTAGCCGGAGAAGACCCCCGTGGAGGAGGTCAGCTTGTATTCGACGCCGTCGAGCGTGAACTCGACGGTGCGCTCGCGGTCGTCGACGGCGGGCTGCTCGCTGAAGTAGTGCTCTGGCTGGTCGGCTGGGCCTTTGGACATGCCGACCATTGTCGCCTGCCCGCCCTGCGCGGATCGCCCGGATCGGCCGGTTAGAGACCTGCGCCGGTTCGCGCGCCCTGCCGTGCCGCGTGACACGTGATATGCCACCGACAAGGCGCCGCGATGACCGCCGCCGCTCAAGTCCCCGGCCTGCAATGTGACACGTGATATGTCACGTGGCACCGCTCGTCACCCGGGGAGATGAACGACGCTCGACGCCGTCCTTCTCCCGGGGGAACGTTTCCCGGTTTCAGCGCCGCCCGGGTCTAAGCTGCCTCCATGGCACATGGCCCGTCACCGTTCGGAGTTCCCCAGGAGACGCAGGCGCACCGGCCTCCGGACAATCCAGGATTCGACTGGTCGGAGTACGACGAGCGCTCGCAGATGCGCGCGCCCACGACTCGGCTCAGCCCCGAGGACCGCACGCCGACCGTGCGGCTCGGCACGGGAACGCACACGCGGCGCTCGCCCGAAGAGGAGATGGAGGAGCACCTGGACCAGATCCAGGCCTCGCGCCCGCTCCGGCGAGCCGCCCAGCGCGCCCGGCGCCGCACGAAGTGGTGGCTGGTCGCGCTGGTGATCGTGAGTGCGATCGCGGTCGTCGGGGCCTGCGCGGCGGGGGCGTACATCGTGCTCCGCGAAGGCGAACCCGACCCGGCCGCGCCGAGCGCGGAGCCTGCCGCCGGTCAGCCGTCCGCAGCGGACGACACGGAGGCCGCGCCCGAGGTGGTCGACCCGATCGCCAGCCGCGCGACCGACACCGAGCCGATCTCGACCGAAGAGCTGTTCGGCGCGAACTCGATCACCCCGGCCGGCGGCACCGGCGAATACAAGGTCCTTGAGACCGAAGAACTCTCGAACTGCGCCGACGCCGGCCTCGACGAGCTGGCCGAGCTGCTGGCCGACGCCGACTGCACCCAGACCGTGCGCGCGACGCTCATCAACCCCGACGGCGAGTACGCGGCGACCGCTGGCGTCCTCAACCTGGCCGACACGGCCGAGGCGGATGCGCTGCGCGCCGAGATCGAAGCGGGCCTCGAAGGCGGCTTCGCCGCACTGCGGACCGACGGCGAAGCCGAGGAACTCGGCCGCGCCGCGACCATGGTCGGCTACAACACCTACGGCCACTACCTGATGTACGTGGTCATCGGCCGCACCGACGGCGAGCCCATCGAGGAGGCCTCGGAGCCGGTGCGCGCCATCGTGAGCGACCTGGTGGACGTGTGGTTCATCGACCAGCTCAACCCGAGGCGCGACGTGCAGTAGCGACCTGCAGTAGCGGAGTGCGATCGCCGGGGCCCGAACGTGAACGGAGGGTCCCGGCAAATCGGACACCCGGGGACCCCCCGATTTCATTGTCCCGCAAGGGTGCGACAGCGGATCACGGCCGAAACGTGAACGGAGCGTCCCGGCGAAACGGACATTCGCAGGCGCCCCCGATTCAACTCTGCCCCACCGGTGCGACACCGATTCCCCCAGGCGCGTGCCGCGACCGCGCCTTACCTCTCGAACAGGACCGCCCGCGCCTGTCCGTGCGGGCGGTTGTAGTGGTGGTTGTGGTGGTGGTTGCGGTCGTGGTTGCAACCCTCGATCTCTCGCCGACGGTCCTCCGTCCGCGCTCTTTGGTGCGGGCGGTTGCCGTTGCACCCCTGAATCGTTCGGCGAACGCCGTCTCGCACTCGACCGACCGAGCAGTGTCGGGAATGTGAATAATCTACTGTGACTGTTGCCATAGCCGATCATCCCATGATTTGATCATTTCAGGCCTGCGTCCCATCCGTCCCCGGGCAGGCCGACCGGCATCCACCTCCGATGCCATGTGACATGTCACGCAGCACCAGTCTCCGCGACCGGCCCGCCGGTCACCCCCGACCGCCTCACCTCAGGAGCCGAAATGCCGTCCTGGACCCTCCCCGCCCGCCGCGCCCTCGCCGCGCTCGCCGCGACCGCGCTGGCCGTCCTCTCGGTCGTCGTCCTCGACGCCGCGCCCGCCGAAGCCGTTCGCCCGCCCGGCATCCCGTCCACCGCCACCGCCCAGTCCGAACTGAACGCGCTCACCGTCGCCGCCGAGTCCCACGGCTCGACCTACGACCGCAGCCTCTTCCCCCACTGGAAGTCCGTGAGCGGCACCGGCAGCTGCACCGCCCGCCAGCACGTGCTCAAGCGCGACGGCCAGAACGTCGTCACCAGCGACGGCTGCCAGCCCACCTCCGGCAACTGGCAGTCCGACTTCGACAACACCTGGACGACCACGGTCTCCAACGCCACCATCGACCACGTCGTGGCCCTCTCCGAGGCCTGGGCCTCCGGAGCCTGGTCCTGGACCACCGCGCAGCGCCAGGCCTTCGCCAACGACATCAACTCCCCGCAGCTGTGGATCGCCACGACCTCCGCGAACTCCTCGAAGAGCGACTACGACCCCGCCGAGTGGATGCCCGTCAACACCACCGGCCTGCGCTGCGACTACGTCAAAGCCTGGACGCACGTCAAATACCTCTACAACCTGTCGATCGACGCGGCCGAGAAGTCGGCGATCCAGTCGCACCTGACGAACTACTGCGGCTCGGGCGGCGGCACCCCCACGAACTGCACCGGCGCGAAGACCACCGCCGCCGCGATCCCCGAAGGCTCGCCGCTGAACTCGACCATCCCCCTGTCCTGCACCGGGACGGCGTCCTCGACGAGCTCGGTCACGGTCAACATCACCCACCCGTACAGCGGCGACATCACCATCGCGCTCATCGCCCCCGACGGCACGAGCCGCACCCTCAAGGCCGCCGGCGGCTCCGGTGCGAACATCGCCACCACCTACAGCGTCAATCTGTCCTCCGAGAACCGTTCGGGCACATGGACGCTGCGCGTCACCGACACGTATTCGGGCGGTTCGAGCGGCACGTTGAACAGCTGGTCCCTCAGCATCTGACGCACTGACCGCAACACCAAGGAGGGCCGGGCACTGGCGCGCCCGGCCCTCCCTCCCATCCACCGCAGGAGCAAAGCTTCGTTCGAAGCGGTCAGTTCCCCAGCCGACTGCTCCAGTGCGCGGCCCCGCGGCGGATCGGACCACCCTCGCCGGCTTTGACGCCGCCGCCCGCCTCGCCGTTCCATTCGGGCGACTGCGTCAGGTAGAACAGGTACCCGAGCGCCGGCCCGACGATCACCGCCGCGATGCCCACGGCCACGAGCAGCCCCTGCAGGGTCGCCGTCGCGCCCGCGCCCTCGGCGATGCTCACCTGGTCGACCAGCACCCACGGGTACTGCCCGATCCCCCAGCCGGCCATCACGGCCGCCACGGCGATCACGGCGGTCAATCGGGCCGGGCCGAAGCGCCCGCGCCACAGCAGGACCAGCGTCGCGATGCCGCCCAGCGCCGAGAGCGCCATGACGGGCGCGGCGCGGCCGGTCAGGCCGTCCCAGAACGTCGGCGCGTCGTGCTCGATCGGGATGAGCCCGGCGAACACCACGATCCCCGTGCCCGCGCCGACCACAAGGGACCGCACTCGGAGCTTCGCGGCCAGCGCGGTCTCGCCGCGTCGTGCGGCGTCGGCGGTCAGGAAGGTCGCGGCGAGGAACGCGCAGGTCCCGACCGAGATGCACCCGGTGAACAGCGCGGTCGGGTTGATCCACGACGACCACGGGTCGCCGTTGCCGCCCGCCGGGACCCGACCGGAGGCGAGCGCTCCGACGATGGTGCCGAGGAAGAACGGTGCGAGCACCGATGAGGTCGCGAAGACGACGCCGAACAGCTTCGCCTGCCAGAGGGTCTCGCTGTACTTGCGGAAGGCGAAGCTCGCGCCGCGCAGCACGATGCCGATGAGCGCGAACACGAACGGCACGTAGAGGGTCGTCATGGTGGCGGCGAACGACTCGGGGAACCCGGTCCACCACATGACCAGCACGTAGATGAGCCATACGTGGTTGGCCTCCCAGACGGGGCCGATGCTGTGGTCGATGAGCGTCCGCAGTGGAGCGCCGCGCCGGGCGCCGCCGGCGGTGAGGTCGTGGAATCCCGAGCCGAAGTCCGCGCCGCCGAAGACGGCGTAGGCGACGACTCCGGCGAACAGTGCTGCGGCGACGGCGAACTCGAGCGAGATCATTGTGCGGTCTCCTTCGCGTCGGCGGCCGGGGCGGCGGTGCCGTCCTTCTCGCCAGGGCCGTCTTTTTCATCGATGCAGTCGCGGACCTCGGCGGGCCCGTCTGCGGTCAGGAGCTTCGGCCCGTACGGGCTCGGCAGGTCGGCGGCGCCTTCGCGCCAGCGGCGGGCCATCGAGCGCAGGATCGCGATCGCGGCGATCGTCATGCCGCCGTAAAGGAGCATCGAGCCGCCGTAGACGGCCCAGAGCCCGGCCGAGTGGTCGGCGGCGGCTTCGGGGGTGCGCATGACGCCGTAGACGATCCACGGCTGCCTGCCCACTTCGGTGGCGATCCAGCCCGCCTCCATCGCGGTCATCGCAAGGAGCCCGCTGAGGGCCGTGAACCGCAGGAACCACTTGTTCTTCAGCAGGTCGCGTCTGCGCCAGCGCAGGAACCAGAACAGCGCGACGGTTCCCAGGAGGAGGAATCCGATCCCGACCATCGCCTGGAACGAGTAGTGCGCGAAGTTGACCGGCGGCTCGTCCTCCTCGGGGAACTGGTCGAGGCCGGGAACGGGTTCGGTGAACGAGTTCAGCGAGGCGACCGAGGAGAGGTACGGGATCTCGATGGCCCACTTGACCTCGCCGTCGATGTAGATGCCGCCGATCGTCAGCGGGGTGGCCCCGTCTGCGGTCTCGTCGGCGAATTCGAACGCGGCGAGCTTCGCGGGCTGGCGTTCGGCCAGGTCGTGCCCGAGGAAGTGTCCGGCGAACGGCTGGGCGAGGGCGGCGATGGTGGCGAAGGCGAACGGGACCATGAAGCCGAGGCGGTGGTGGCGGTCGCGGCGGCCCTTCAGCATGCCGACGGCGTAGACCGAGGCGATCGAGAAGCCGGCGACCATGTACGCGGCGAGCCACATGTGCCCGAAGGCCAGGAAGGCGTGCTGGTTGAACAGGACGGCCCACGGCTCGATGTTCACGACCTCGCCGTTGACGATGTCGAAGCCGGTGGGCGCGTTCATCCAGGCGTTCACGGCGAGCACGCAGTAGGTGCCGATCACGCCGGTGATCGCCATGGGCAGCACCATGAGCAGGTGGAGTTTCGGGGGCATCTTGCCCCAGCCGTAGAGGTAGATGCCGAGGAAGATCGCTTCGAGGAAGAACGCGAGGCCTTCGAAGGCGAACGGGAGTCCGAGCACGTCGCCGAAGGTGCCCATGAGGCCGGGCCACAGGAGGCCCATCTCGAAGCTGAGGACGGTGCCGGAGACCGCGCCTATCGCGAAGAGCACGGCGGAGACCTTGCCCCAGCGCTTGGCGAGGTTGAGCGCGACGGGGTCGTTCTTTCGGATGCCGCGCAGGTGCATCACGAAGATGATGGCGGGGAACGCGACTCCGAAGCAGGCCAGGATGATGTGCCATCCGAGGGACAGCGCCATCTGCTGGCGGGCGGGCATGAGCCCTGCGGGGTCTGCGGCGGCGACCACATCGGACGCCTGGGCGAGGAGCTGGGTTGCATCCATGCTTTGAAGCTACGGCTTCGAAATGCCGAACACACGCTCTTGTGAATGCTTTCACAAGGCCGCAGAAGGCAAGATCGAACGTGTTCAAAAACGTCAGGACCAGCGGATACGCGTCGCGACCTCGGCAACCTGCCGAGCGGCTAGCGGTCGGAGGTCGCAGCGCTCAATTTTTGCGCGAACCCCCGAACGCCCGCCCGCGAGCCCCGCCGCTACGCCCCCAGTTCCGAGGCGATGGCGATCAGCGCCGCCAGTTCCTCCACGTCCGGGTCCTCGCTCGTCTCGGCGAGTTCCCGAGCCGCCTGCAGCAGCGACTCGCAGTCGAAGTCGGCGCTCCCGCGCAGCACCTCGGCGAAGGCCGCCGCGACCAGGTCGACGCTCAAATGCGCGTCCGGGTCCGTGTCCAGGACGTTCACCGGCAGGGACGCCTCCGCGGAACCGGTGTGCTCGCCCTCCGGGTCCTGCCAGCGCACGCCGACCGTGGCCACGTCACCGGCATCTCCCGTCAGCGTCAGCGCGTACAGCGCCGTCACGCTGTGCCCCGGGCCGACTTCGCCGCCGTCGACCTCGTCGTCCTCGAAGTCGTCGTCGGCGATCGCGCGGTTCTCGAAGCCGATGAGCCGGTACTCGGCGACCGTCGCGTCATCGAACGTCACTTGGATCTTCGCGTCCCGGGCGGCCACGCCGAGCGTCGAGGTCAGGCGCTCCGAGAAGACCCGCTCCGCCTCGGTCTCGGTCGCGAAGTACACCGCCCAGCCGTCGCCGTTGTCGGCCAACTGCTCCAGCAGCTCCTGGTTGTACGAGTCGCCGACCCCCACCGTGAGGAGGGTGATGCCCTCGGCGATCTCCTCGCCCAGCGCCTCCAGCATCGCGTCGTGCTCGGTGATCCCCACGTTCGCCTCGCCGTCGGAGAGGAGGATGACCCGGTTGTCCTTCGCCGGGTCGAAGACCTCGCCCGCGAGTTCGTAGCCGTCCCGCAGGCCGGCCTCCATGTTCGTGGAGCCGCGCGCGTACAGGTCGTCGATCGACGCCCGCAGCTCCTCCCCGTCGCCCACGTCCGTCATGCCCAGCAGCACTTCGGAATCGGACTCGTACGTGACGATCGCGACCGAGTCGGTCGGCCGCAGCTGGCTGACGAGCAGGTCGAGCGAGTCCCGGACCAGCGCGATCCGGTCGCCCTCCATCGAGCCGGAGACGTCGATGACGAAGGTGAGGTTCACGTCGGCGCGATCCTCGTCGGACGCGCTCTGCGTCTGGAGGCCCACCCGCATCACGTGGGTCGCGTCGCCCGTGTCGTACCAGTCCGGCAGCTCGGTCCCGTCGACGCTGACCGCGAAGCCGCTCCCTTCGGGCTCGGCGTACCCCTGGTCGAAGTAGTTCACGAACTCCTCGGGCCGGATCTGGTCGGCCGGTGGCAGGACCCCGTCCTCGAGCGAGCGCCGCGCGTAGTCGTAGGAGGCCGTGTCAACGTCGACGGCGAACGTCGATTCAGGATCGTCGGCCGGGGACACCGGCTCATTGGCGCCGTACGTCTCGTCGGGGGCCGGGGGCTCGGCCGCGCCCATGTCCTGCGCGGCACCGGATTCGCCGCCGTTCGTGGCGGTGCAGGCGGCAAGGGCGAACAGCAGGAGGGCAGCCGGAATACCGGCCACTTGGTGGCGTCTCATGGAGGGGTTCCCTTCTCACTCGGGATAACGGGTCACCTCCATGAGACCGCCGATTCAGCGTTTCGGTTCCCCTCGTGGCCGAACCGTGATGGCTCGGTGAGCAAACAGGTCTCTACCGAGACCGAGTCGTCACCGTGTCACAGTTCGGTCACTACCGGTCGCAGTAGCGTTTCGGGAGGCGGAAGCCGTAGTCCCGCATGACCTCTCGCAGCACGTCCGGGTAGTCGGTGATGATGCCGTCCACGCCGTCGTCGATGAGCTTGCGCATGGTGGCCTCGTCGTCCACGGTCCAGGGCACGACCTCGATGCCGTAGTCGTGCGCGTGGTCCACCATCGCCTCGGTCACGTACGGCACATAGCCGGGGTCGGTGACCTTGCCGTTCTGCGGCGAGCCGTGGACGGGCGAGAACGCGTCGGCGCCGAACGAGTCGATCGCGGCGATCGGGTCGCCGCCGAAGTCGTCGATGTCGATGCCGCCCAGCCAGGGCGAGGCCCCGGCCTGGCCGGTCTGAAGGAACGAGATGTTCGTGAGCGCGACGATCGGCAGCTCCGGCGCGGTCGCGTTCATGAGCATCAGCGCGCCCCAGTCGAAGCTCTGGATCGTGACCTGGCGGCTGATGCGCGCCTCACGGATGTCCGCGGCCACGGCCTCCACGAAGGCCTCGCGCGGCGCGGTCTCATGCGGCGCCCCGGCCTCCACTTTGGTCTCGATGTTGAGCTTCACGCCGCGAGCGTGGTAGTCGCGCACGAGGTCGAACACCTCGCTGAGCAGCGGCATCGGCTCGCCGGGACTGGTCTCCTGGTTCGGGTGGGCGGCCTGGACGAGGCTCCCGCAGTCGAGCGTGCGGACCTGGTCGAGGGTGAGGTCCTTGACGTACTCGCCCACGTACGGGTACTCCGGGTCGCCCTCGAAGGCGGGTGCGGTGTCGAGGCACTTGCCGCCGCTCACGCGGCGGTCGTGGGTGACCACGGCATGCCCGTCTTCGGTGATCTGGATGTCGAGCTCAAGGGTGGTCACGCCGAGTTCGAGGGCGTTCGCGAAGGCGGGCAAGGTGTTCTCGACGACCAGCCCGAGCCCGCCGCGGTGGGCCTGGAGGTCGAAGCTGCGGGAAGGGTGCGCGTCGGCGGGGTCGGGGAGGGCGACGAACAGCGCGGAAGCGGCAACAGCCGTCACCGCGCCGGCAGTGAGGAAGCGTCTCATGGCCTCAGCTTCGGGGCTCGGCCTGACCCTGCGGTGAACGCATCCGTTCGCGCGGGTGACAACTCGGCCGCTGTAGCCGCTCGCACGCGCAACGTCCCCCCGCGGCCGCCCTTTCGGGTGACATTTCGGCCCGCGACCGCGTTTGCGGCGGTTTGCTGTCGGGGCCGGCTGGGACGCTCGGCCCGGACTGATCTTTCCCCTCTAGTGGTGGGTGGGGGTTGGTGGACGGTCGATCTCGGGGCCGTCCGCATCGCCGGGGAGCGTCCGCACCCGCCGCGTGAGGTGGACGCGGGCCTGCCAGTCCTTCGGGTCCTCCGAGTAGGAGACCTCGACCAGGGTCAGGCCGTGCGGGCCCACCACGTGCACATCGTTGGCCCGCTCTCCGATGGTCAAGATCGAGGCGAGCCACTGTTCGTCTCTGCGCCCGTCGCCGACCGCGAGTGCCGCGCCCACGAGGCTCCGGACCATCGAATGGCAGAACGCGTCCGCGCGCACCGTCGCGACCGCGACGCCGTCCTCGTCCCGCGCCCAGTCGTACTGCTGCAGCTCCCGGATGGTCGTCGCGCCCTCGCGCGACTTGCAGAAGCCCACGAAGTCGTGTTCGCCGAGCAGGCTCTGGCACGCCGCGTGCATCCGCTCGACGTCGATGGGCCGCTGCCAGGCCAGGGTGTCCAAGCGCCGCAACGGGTTCACGCCCCACATCGCGTCCGCGACCCGGTAGCGGTAGCGGCGCCACCGGGCCGCGAACCGCGCGTTGAAGCTCGGGTCCACCGCTTCGGCGGACACGGCCCGCACGTCGGGCGGGAGGATGCCGCGCAGCCGCCACAGCAGCCTGTCGCCGAGCGCCTCCCACTTCGCCGTGGGCACATCCACGTGCAGGATCTGGCCCGTCGCGTGCACCCCGGCGTCCGTCCGGCCGGCCACGGTGAAGTCGCCGATCTCGCCGAACAGCAGCTCCAGCGCGCGGATGACCTCCGAGGCCACCGTCCGCAGCCCGGGCTGGAGCGCCCAACCGGAGAACTCGGCCCCGTCGTAGGCGACGCCGAGCCGCAGCCGCGTCGTCCCCCCAGGGGCGCCCACGTGGGAATCCATGCCGTCCCCCGCGTTGTCCACAACCTCGTCCACAACCCCGACCTTCCGGATAAAGCAAACCGCGCGCAGAGCATGAGCCCTGCGCGCGGTTCAGCAGACTTGCTAGTCGACCAACTGAATGATCGCCATAGGAGCGTTGTCGCCCTTGCGGTTCCCGGCCTTGATGATCCGGGTGTAGCCGCCTTCGCGGTTGGCGAAGCGGGGCGCAACCTGCTCGAACAGGTCGTGCGTGGCGTCCTTGTTGCGCAGCTTGGCCAGCGCCAGACGGCGGTGGTGCAGCGTGCCCTTCTTGCCGTGAGTGATGAGCTTCTCGGCGTAGGGACGCAGGCGGCGAGCCTTGGTCAGCGTCGTGGTGATGCTGCCGTGCTCGAACAGGGAAGCCGCGAGGCCCGAGAGCATCAGCTTCTCGTGAGCCGGGGAACCACCCAGGCGCGGGCCCTTTGTGGGTTTGGGCATTGTCTTGCTCCTCTTGGTTTGACGCGGCCGGCCGTCTTACGGAACCGACCGCCAATGGTCGGGAAGCTTAGAGCTCCTCGGTCTCGCGGAGATCTTCACCGTCTTCTTCGTACTCGTCGTTGTCGGCGACCGGCGACCCGCCGTAGGCCACAGCGGCCTCGCTCGGGTCGAAGGTGCCGGGCGAGTCCTTGAGGCTCAGGCCCATGCCGGCGAGCTTCATCTTGACCTCGTCGATCGACTTCTGCCCGAAGTTCCTTATGTCGAGCAGGTCCGCCTCGGTGCGGTTGATCAGTTCGCCAACAGTGTTGACGCCCTCGCGCTTGAGGCAGTTGTACGACCGGACGGTCATGTCCAGGTCCTCGATCGGCAGGGCCAGATCAGCAGCGAGCTGCTGGTCGGCCGGGCTGGGCCCGACGTCGATGCCCTCGGCCTCGGTGTCGAGCTCGCGGTACAGGCCGAACAGCTCCACCAGGGTGGAACCGGCCGACGCGAGCGCGGTGCGCGGCGTCGTGGACGGCTTGGACTCGACGTCGACGGTGAGCTTGTCGAAGTCGGTGCGCTGCTCGACGCGGGTCGCGTCGACGGAGTAGGCCACCTTGAGCACGGGCGAGTAGATCGAGTCGACCGGGATGCGGCCGATCTCGTTGGTCTCCCCCTTGTTGGCCGGCGACGAGACATAGCCTCGGCCGCGCTCCACCACGAACTCCATGTCGATGCGGCCCTTGGAGTTCAAGGTCGCAAGCTTGAGTTCGGGGTTGTGGACCTGCACGCCGGCGGGCGGCTGGATGTCCCCGGCGAGCACCTCGCCCGGGCCTTCCTTGCGCAGGTACATGGTGGCCGGCTCGTCGTTCTCCGAGGAGACGCAGATCTGCTTGACGTTCAGCACCAGTTCGACGACGTCTTCTTTCACGCCGGGAATGGTGGAGAACTCGTGCAGGACGCCGTCGATCTTGATCGACGTGACCGCCGCGCCCGGGATGGACGACAGCAGCGTGCGCCGCAGCGAGTTGCCGAGCGTGTAGCCGAAACCGGGCTCCAGGGGTTCGATCGTGAACTTGGAGCGGGTCGGGCTGATCTGCTGCTCGGAGAGCGTGGGCCGCTGAGTGATAAGCACTGTTGCGTGTTTCCTTTGTTCGGGGCGCCCACTATTTGACGCCTAAAACTCATGGATTCTTCGGTGACGATATCCGCTTGGGTGACGCTGCGCGTATTAGACGCGGCGACGCTTCGGCGGCCGGCAGCCGTTGTGCGGCTGCGGGGTGACGTCGTTGATCGAGCCGACCTCGAGGCCGACGGCCTGGAGGGAGCGGATCGCGGTCTCGCGGCCCGAACCCGGGCCCTTGACGTAGACGTCGACCTTGCGCATGCCGTTGTCCATCGCACGGCGGGCGGCGGCCTCGGCGGCCATCTGCGCGGCGTACGGGGTGGACTTGCGCGAGCCCTTGAAACCGACCTGGCCGGACGAGGCCCAGGCGATGACCGCACCGGTCGGGTCGGTGATCGACACGATGGTGTTGTTGAAGGTGCTCTTGATGTGGGCGTGCCCGTGGGGCACGTTCTTCTTCTTGGCGCGCGGGTTCTTGGAACCGCCGCGAGTCTTCGGTGGCATCAGCTGGTCTCCTAACGTGCCTTCTTCTTGCCCGCGACGGTCTTCTTCGGACCCTTGCGAGTACGGGCATTGGTCTTGGTCCGCTGACCGTGGACCGGAAGGCCGTAGCGGTGACGGAGACCCTGGTAGCAGTTGATCTCGATCTTGCGGCGAATGTCCGCCTGCACCTCGCGGCGCAGGTCACCTTCGACCTGGTAGTGCTCTTCGATGTGGGTACGAAGCTGCACGAGCTCTTCGTCGGTGAGGTCCTTGACGCGCTTGTCGCGGTCGAGGCCGGTCGCCGCGATCGTCTCAAGCGAGCGCGTGCGGCCGATGCCGAAAATGTAGGTGAGTGCGATCTCCAGGCGCTTGTCGCGCGGGAGGTCGACTCCAACCAGGCGTGCCATTCAGGCGTACTCCTAGCGTTGTCGGAGGTCTGACCACTGCCTTCTCGTCGGGGTCTGATCCCCTGCCCTGATGGGCGATGCGAGCCTCGGCCTCCGAGCCGAGGGTTGTGCTTGCGCACTGGCGGCGGTTTCCCCTTCTGGGGCCTTTCTTGCTGGCGTATGTGCTGCGTTAGCCCTGACGCTGCTTGTGACGCGGGTCGGACGAGCAGATAACCATCACTCGTCCGTGCCTGCGGATCACGCGGCAGTTCTTGCAGATCACTTTGACGCTCGGCTTGACTTTCACGAGTCCTACTTACGTGTAGAAGTCAGGTCAGCGGTAGCGGTAGACAATCCGCCCGCGCGACAGGTCGTACGGCGAGAGCTCCACCACGACCCGGTCCTCGGGGAGGATTCGGATGTAGTTCTGGCGCATCTTGCCACTGATGTGGGCGAGTACTTTGTGGCCGTTGGTGAGCTCCACCCGGAACATTGCGTTCGGGAGGGACTCGACGACCTTGCCCTCAATCTCGATGGCACCGTCTTTTTTCGGCATGTCCTCCGCTACCGTGACAACTCGGTCTGAAAACCCCGCACCCATGATCAGGTCGGAGCTACTGGCACGCCGGTCCGAGGATTCGGGCGGCGCGGAAACGGTGCTGCGCTTCGCCGGTCGCATCCGGTTTCGTTCTGCAACGACATTCGGAGCGACCCATGGCGACCCACTCGGGGACGCACTGCACCACTGAGCGAGTCTACTCGCGTCCCAATACCGCCTACCAGGGGGTTGACCGTGACGGAGGGCACTGGAACGAAAGCGGGGCGCCGCCCGGTCTCCCGGTCGCCCGGGAAGCCGGGCGGCGCTCACTGCTCGGCTGAACTTCAGCCGAGCAGAGCTCGCACGCTTTACTTCGAGTAGAACTCGACGATGAGCTGCTCGTCGCAGATCACGGGGACCTGCTTGCGCTCGGGCACCGAGAGGAAGCGGGCGATCAGGCCTTCGAGGTGAGCCTCGATGTAGGCCGGAGTCACTTCGCCCGCCCAGGCGCCGGCGGCGGCCAGCTGGAACGGCGTGGTCTCGCGGGACTTCTTGCGCACCTGCACGAAGTCGCCGGCCTTGAGCCGGTAGGACGCGATGTCGACCTTGCGGCCGTTCACGGTGAAGTGGCCGTGGTTCACGAACTGCCGCGCCTGGTAGATGGTGCGGGCGAATCCGGCGCGGAGCACGAAGGCGTCCAGGCGGGACTCGAGCAGCGTCACCAGGTTCTCACCGGTCTTGCCGGGCTTGCGCACGGCCTCGGCGTAGGCGTTCCGCAGCTGGCGCTCAGAGATGTTGTACTGGGCGCGCAGACGCTGCTTCTCGACGAGCTGGTTCTTGTAGTCCGATTCCTTCTTGCGGCCGCGGCCGTGCTGCCCCGGAGGGTAGGGACGGCGCTCCATGTACTTGGCGGCCTTCGGCGTCAGAGCGATGCCGAGGGATCGGGAAAGCTTGACTTTCGCCTTAGCTTGCAATGATCTCTCCAGTAATTCATGCGTCGCCTCGAAGAAGATACGAGGCACAGTACGCTCCTGACCAGCAGGAACGCGTGAGTGTAGCGCGCTCAGTTATGCACTCAAGGGAACCTCGAGGACTGGCGCGCACACGGTGATGCAGTAGCCGACGCCGCGGAGAAGACCGCGGGTCAACTCAGCCAGGGTACTCGCCGTGCTCAGGAGCGTCGAGCACGGGCCTCTGCGAGAGTGACCAGGCGCTCTACGAGCTCGCCGTACGAGATGCCGTAGGCCGCGAAAGCCTGGGGCACGCCGCTCATCGGCGTCATGCCCGGCATGGTGTTCACCTCATTGAGGTAGACGACACCGTCCTCGCCGAGGAAGCAGTCGACTCGGGCCAGGTCGCGGCAGTCCAGCAGCCGGAAGACCTTGCGCGCGAGCGCCTGGGCCTGCTCGGCCACGCCCTCGGGGTAGTCCGGGTGGAGGTTGAACGGCTCGGGGTTGTCGAGGTACTTGGCCTCGAAGTCGAACCAGCCGTCCTCGCCCTTGGCGAGGACCTCGAGCGGGAACGTGATCTCCAGGTCGCCGTCGAGCGTCTCGACGACGCCCATCTCGATCTCGCGGGCGTTCTCGAAGGCCGCCTCGAAGACGACCTTGTCGTCGACCTCGCGGGCCTTCTCGACGGCCGTGGCGAGCTCGGCGCCCGAGTTGACCTTGCTGATGCCGAGGCTCGAACCCGCGCGGGCGGGCTTGACGAAGATCGGCAGGCCGAGCTTGTTGATCACGGCTTCGGCGTCGAGCTTCTCGCCGGCCTTGAGGACGTCGAACGCGCCCTGCGGCACGCCTTCGGCGGCGAGGAGGCGCTTGCTGAACTCCTTGTCCATGCACAGCGAGCTCGAGAGCACGCCGGAGCCGACATAGGGGGCGCCGGCCATCTCGAACAGGCCCTGGATCGTGCCGTCCTCGCCGAAGGGGCCGTGCAGGACCGGGAAGAGGACGTCGGCGATCGGCTGCGAGCCCGGGCCGAGGTCGATCGCGACGGCCTTGCCGGCTTCGGCGGTGACCTCGGGAAGGGCCTCGGGGGACTCGATCGCGAACGTGGTGTCGGGCGCGAGCTCGACCCATTCGCCGCTGCGGGTGATGCCGATCGTGGTGACGTCGAAGCCCCGCTCGCGCAGGGCCTTGGCCACGCCGGAGCCGGAGGCGCACGAGACCGGCTGCTCCACACTGCGTCCGCCGAAGAAGACGGCGACGGTCGGTTTACTCATTGTCGGACCTCAAACTGTCGATTTCGGGTTTGGTCTCGCGTCCCATGAGTTCGGCGACCGCGGCTCTGGGGTCGAGTCCTTCGTGGCAGACCCGTTCCACGGCATCGCAGATCGGCATCTCCACGCCCACCTTGCGGGCGAGGTCGGTGATGGAACGGCAGCTCTTGACGCCCTCGGCGGTCTGCTTGGTGACGCGGGCGGCCTCTTCCAAGGTGGCCCCGAGCCCCAGCTGCTCGCCGAAGGTGTGATTGCGCGACAGGGGGGACGAGCAGGTCGCGACGAGGTCGCCGAGCCCGGCGAGCCCGGCGAACGTGGTCGGGTCCGCGCCCAGCCGCGTGCCGAGACGGGTGGTCTCGGCGAGGCCGCGGGTGATGATCGTGGCCTTCGTGTTGTCGCCCATGCCCATGCCCGCGGCCATGCCGTAGGCGAGGGCGATGACGTTCTTGACCGCGCCGCCGAGCTCGCAGCCGACGACGTCGGTGTTCGTGTACGGGCGGAAGTAGGAGGTGGTGACGGCCTTCTGCACGTCGACCGCGCGGCCGTGGTCGATGCACGCCACGACCGAGGCCGTGGGCTGCTCCTCGGCGATCTCGCGGGCGAGGTTCGGGCCCGACAGGACCGCGATGCGCGATTCGGCCGCGCCCGTGACCTCGGCGATGACCTCGGTCATGCGCTCGGTCGAGCCGAGCTCGATGCCCTTCATGAGGCTCAGGAGGGTCGCGACCGGCTCCAGGTGCTCCTTCCAGACGGCGAGGTTGCCGCGCAGCGTCTGGCTCGGGACGGACAGGACCACGAGGTCCGCGCCGCGCAGCGCGACGGCCGCGTCGTCAGTGGCGCTCACCAGGCGCGGCAGGTCGATGTCCGGGAAGTAGTCCGGGTTGCGGTGGGTCGAATTGATCGCCTCGGCGATTTCGGCCCGCCTGGCCCACACGGTGACCGGCGTCCCGGCATCGGCGAGAATCTTGGCGAACACGGTTCCCCAGGAACCGGCCCCCATGACGGCTGCTCTCACTCGGAAGACTCGCTTTCGTCGGATCGGTGCTGCCGGGGATCGAACAAAGGGGGTGCTTTCTGGCCGCGGATCTCGGCGAGGCCGTCGCGCAGGGCCTCCATGATGCGGTCGGTGACCGCGGCGAGGTCCTCGCGGGTGGGCTCCTTGCCCTCCCAAGGGGAGAGGTCGACGGCCGGGAGCGCCCGGACCGTGACGGGCTTGCGGCCGATCTTGAACTTGGGGTCGCGCTTGCGGTCGTGGATGCCGAGGGCGCCCCACTGCACGATCGGGACCACGGGCGCGCCGGAGTCGAGCGCGAGGCGGGCGATGCCGGTCTTGCCGCGCATCGGCCAGCGGTCCGGCTCCTTCGTGACCGTGCCCTCCGGGGACATGATGACCACGTGCCCTTGGGCGAGTTCGTGTTCGAGGGTGCGCAGCGAGTCGGCCGCCTCGGCGCTGCCGCGCTTGACGGGGATCTGGCCGGTGCTGCGCACGAGCGGGCCGACCACGGGGATGCGGACGATCGACTCCTTGAGGAGGAACCGGGGGTGGCGGCCGGCGTTGTACACGTAGTGGACGACCAGGAGCGGGTCGATGTCCGAGTAGTGGTTCCAGACCAGGATCGCGGGGCCCTCGAGCGGGATGTTCTCCATGCCCGACCACGAGCGCTCGGTGAGTCCCAGCATGGCGCCCTTGACGAGGTTCGCGTAGATGCGGACGTCGGGGCGGAGGGCGTCGCCGCCGCGGCGGCGGAAGGTGTACTGCGCCTCGGGCCTCGGCTCGGTCACCTGCTGGCTCGCTTTCTCAGGAGTCGGGCTGCGGCCGGATGGGCTCGGCCTGTGCCGTCGTGTACGGGATCGTCAGTGCATTGCACTCTAACGCCCGCGCCGGGCCCTTCAGGCGACGGTAAGCAAAGGGTGGGGTTTGACTCCTCACCGCTGGTCTCGCCGCTACGTCGAGTGAACTCCCAGGTACGCGGCGCGCGGCCCGCGAACCGCCGCGCAGGGGCGGCGGTACCCGAGGGTTGCGCGAAACCCGCTATGATGTCATCATAGAGTCACTGTGACATCTACCTTGCCGACCGGACGTGTCGGCTCGATTCTCGACTCGACTCGGAGTGAGTGACATGAACTGGCGTCTCTTCGGCTGGCTCGCGGCCCTGTTCGGCGGCGCGGTCCTCGCCGTGATCATCGTGGTGAACGTGATCCAATTCGTGCTCGGAGCGATCGGCGGCATTCTCGCCTTCATCTTCAACTTCGCCCTCTTCATCGCCATCGTCGGCGGCATCGTCTGGCTCGGCCTCAAGGCCAAGAAGGCCATCGGCGGGCGCAACAACCCCCAGATCCGGAAGTAACCCCCGGCGCTCCCCTGGCGGCCGCTCGCTTTCCCGGCCCGCATGGGCCAAGCTGAAACCATGCAGGGCACCGTCTCGAACTTCAACGAGGACACCTCCGGCGAGGTCGTCCTGGACAACGGCCGCCGCGTCGCCTTCGACGCGGCGGCCTTCGCCGTCTCCGGCCTGCGGTTCCTTCGCCTCGGCCAGCGCGTCCAGCTCGACGCCGACGCCGACGGCCGGGTCGTCGCCGTCAGGATCCCCACCATGCGCGCCTAGACGCCGCGTGCACGGCCTCCTCCGCGCGAGTGGCGGGCTTTCCGCGATTGGGCGAGTCCCAGTACCGTATGAAGCGTGAGTGTGGAACAGGACACTGTCGGGAACGGGGCGCCGCAGAGGCAGATCGCCGCCGCTGGCGGCCTGTTGTGGCGCAACGGCGAGCGCGGCCTCATCGAGGTGATCGCCGTGTGGCGCCCCCAGGTCGGGAACTGGTCGCTGCCGAAGGGCAAGCTCGACCCCGGCGAGCACCCGCTCACGGCGGCGTGCCGCGAGGTCGAGGAGGAGACCGGGATTCCGGTCATCCCGCAGATGCGGCTGTGCCGGGCCTCGTATGTGCTGCCGAATCCCGAAGGGGACGTGCTGAAGTACGTCGACTACTGGTCGATGCGCACGGAGAAGCCGGATGCGGCGTTCACCGCTGACGAGGAGATCGGCGAGCGGCGCTGGATCACGCTCGCGGAGGCGCGTGAGGGGCTGACGCGGCCGCGGGACCAGCAGGTGCTCACGGCGTTCAGTGCGCTGCCGGCGGTGACCGCGACGGTGCTGCTGATGGCGCCGGCGGAGGTCGAGCAGACGTGGGACGGGCCCGAGGTGACCCGGCCGTTGAGCCGGCGGGGGCAGGACCAGGCGGTGCGGATGGCGGCGCTGGCGGCGCTGTACCAGCCGGATCGGGCGTTCAGCGCGACCGGCCGGGCGAGCGTGCAGACGCTGGAGCCGATCGCGCAGGCGGTGCGGTGCACGCTGAGCGGTGACACGGCGTTCGACACCGAAGCGCACGAACGCAATCCCGAGCGCTCGGGTGCGCGCCTGCGGGAACTGGCGGGCGGAGGCGGGACGGCGATCGTCTGCGCGGAGCCGGAAGTCGTGAGCGACACGGTCGCGATCCTCGCGGACGAGGACGGTGTCGAGACCGCGGATGTGTCGACGAGGCCCGGCGAGGCGTGGGTGCTGTCGCTCTCGGGGCAGAAGCTCGTGGGCGTGGAGCGGCTCTAGCGGATCGCGGTCGCTGCGGGGCGTTTCGCGCGCATGGGCAGAGGCGCTGGGGGCCGTGTTTCGGGCCCCCAGTACACACCCTGGCATAGGGGTACGACAGTCCCCTGGTTCCCCGGTTCGGCCGCGAGCGGTCGCGTTTCACGGGCGCGGGCGGCGGTCCTGAGCGCCGGGTCGGAGGCCTCCGATGAGCACTCCTGCATTGGGGTCCGACGTTCCTCGCGGCCGTGGCGGGCGTCACGGCGCTCAGCAGGACCGCATTCCCGCCCCCTGGACCGCTCAGGTGCCTCCTGCGGGGGCTGCGCGGTACCGTTGGCCGCCCACTGCTCTGTGTGCGCCCTGGCGCGCCTACAAGGAGGAATGCCGCCGTGCCGGACCGCTCCCCCACCGCCCTCCAGAACTGGGCCGGGAACATCCGCTTCTCCCCCAGCCGCTTCGAGGCGCCCGCCACGCTCGACGAGGCCCGCTCGGTCATCGCCGCCGCACCGCGCCTGCGCGTGCTCGGTTCGGGCCACTCGTTCAACACGATCGCCGCCTCCGACGCGACGATGGTCTCCCTCGCGGGCATCGAGCCCGAAGCGCACATCGACGCCCTCACCGGCACCGTCCGCGCCTCCGGGTGGATCACCTACGCCGCCTTGAGCGACGCCGTGCACCGCGCCGGGTTCGCCCTGCACAACATGGCGTCGCTGCCGCACATCTCCATCGCCGGCTCGATCGCGACCGGCACGCACGGTTCGGGCGACCGCAACGGGAACCTCGCGACCGCCGTGGCCGCCATCGAGTTCATCGGCCCCGACGGGGAGCTGCGCACGGTCTCGCGCGGCGACGAGGACTTCCCCGGTTCCGTCGTCCACCTGGGCGCCTTGGGCGTCGTGCACACGGTGACCCTGGACCTGCTGCCCGGCTTCGAGATGCGCCAGTACGTCTACGACGGCCTGGCGTTCGACCAGGCGCTCGCGCACTTCGACGAGCTGACCTCCTCGGCCTACAGCACCAGCCTGTTCACCGCCTGGGGCGCGTCCCCGGTGTTCCAGTACTGGGTGAAGCAGCGCACGGCCGACCAGACCCACCCGTTCCCGCAGGCGAACTGGTACGGGGCCCCGCTGGCGGACGGCAAGCGGCACCCGGTGCCGGGCGTCGACCCCGAGGCGTGCACCGTGCAGCAGGGGCAGACCGGCCCCTGGCACGAGCGCCTGCCGCACTTCAAGCCCGAGTTCACCCCCAGCGCGGGCGACGAGCTGCAGTCGGAGTTCCTGATCGACCGGGCGGACGCGCCCGCGGCGCTCGAGGCGCTGGCGGGGCTCGGGGAGCGGCTCGGCTCGGTGGTGCAGATCTGCGAGGTGCGCACGATGGCGGCGGACGACCTGTGGCTCTCGCCCGCATTCGGGCGCGACACCGTGGGGCTGCATTTCACTTGGGTGAGCGACTTCGAGGCGGTGGCTCCGGTGATGTCGGCGGCCGAAGCGGCTTTGGAACCGTTCTCACCGCGACCCCATTGGGGCAAATTGTTTTCGATACCAATGGATGAGGTCCGCTCGCGTTATCCGCGAATGGGGGACTTCGAGAAACTCCGGGCTCGCGTCGATCCAGAGGGGAAGTTCGGCAATGACTTCTCCGACGCAGTCGCGGGCGGTGCCGCGAACCAGTAAGCGGTGCCGTCTGAGGCACGACCCGCGTAAAGCCGTGTAAAGCAGCGAGGGCATTCAGGTGGCTCCTGAATGCCCTCTTCCCCGTGCGAGTTCGGACGGGCGCCTCACCGCGTGCCCCGAACCGCTTCGGGGCCGCGGCATCAGCTGCGTCCGCGCTTCGTGGTCTTCTTCGCCGCGGTCTTCTTCGCGGCGGGCTTCGCCGCGGTCTTGCGCACGGCCTTCTTCGCGGTCGTGGCCTTCTTGGCCGTGGTCTTCTTCGCCGCGGTCTTCTTGGCGCCCACGCGGCTCGTGGCCGTCGAACGGGTCGCCGTGGAGGCGGCCCGCGTGGTCTTCTTGGCGGCCGTCTTCTTGGTCGCCGCCTTCTTCGCGGTGGTCTTCTTGGCCGGCGCCGCCTTCTTGGCGGTGGCCGACTTGACCGCCTTGCGCTTGCCGGTCACGAGCTCCTTGAAGCCGGTGCCCGGGCGGAACGCGGGGACGACGGTCTTCTTGACCTTCACCGCTTCCCCGGTACGCGGGTTGCGCGCCATGCGAGCGGCGCGAGCGCGCTTCTCGAAGACGCCGAAACCGGCGAAGGAGACTTTCTCCCCTTTCACCACCGCGCGCTGTATCTCGTCGATCGCGACATCCACGACTTCTTTCGCAGCGGCCCGGTCGCCAGTGCGTGCGGCGATCCGTTCGACGAACTCTGCCTTGTTCACGAGTCCTACCCTCCCGATAGTCCTTGAAGCCATACCAGCTTGTTAAGCGCACGTTATGACGTTTCGAAAGCGAACGCAACTGTTTCCGCGAAAATAGACCCGTTGTGTCGCAGGGAATTTTTATTCAGGTGCCCGAAATCGACGCTCGCAACCCCGTTGGGAGGGACCCGAACACGCCTGGAGCCGGTGGCATCGCCACCGGCTCCGTACGTGATTGCTAACTGGATCGGGCTCCCGGACACTAGACCTGAGCGGGGAGAGTCCTAGGCCGCCAAGCGTCCCGGTTCGACTCGAAGCCCGCGATCTTGTCCTCGTCGCGCAGCGTCAGGGCCACGTCGTCGAGCCCTTCCATCATGCGCCAGCGCAGGAACTCGTCGAACTCGAAGCTCCAGGTCCGCTCGCCCGCACGGACTTCGCACGCCTCGAGGTCGACCGTGGTCTCCGCCTCCGGGTGGAGTTCGGCGCGCAGCCACAGCTCCTCGACGGCCGCCTCGGGCAGCTCCACAGTCAACAGACCGTTCTTGAGCGAGTTGCCGCGGAAGATGTCGCCGAAGCGCGGGGCGATGACCGCCTTGAACCCGTAGTCCTTCAGGGCCCAGACGGCGTGCTCGCGTGAGGAGCCGGTGCCGAACTCGGTGCCGGTGACCAGGATGGTGGCGCTGCGGTACTCCGGCTGGTTGAGGAGGAACTTCTCGTCCTCGCGCCACTCGGCGAACAGGCCGTCCTCGAACCCGGTCTTGGTGACCCGCTTGAGGTACACGGCCGGGATGATCTGGTCGGTGTCGACGTTGGAGCGTCGCAGCGGGGCGACGCTGCCGGTGTGGGTCGTGAACTTGTCCATGATTCCCTGCCCTTCCTACAGATCCGCCGGGCTGGCGAGGTGGCCGGTCACGGCCGTGGCGGCGGCGACGGCCGGGCTCACCAGGTGGGTGCGCCCGCCCTTGCCTTGGCGTCCCTCGAAGTTGCGGTTCGAGGTGGAGGCGGCGCGCTGGCCGGGCGTCAGCTGGTCCGGGTTCATGCCCAGGCACATCGAGCAGCCGGCGAAGCGCCAGTCGGCGCCCGCGTCGATGAAGACCTTGTCGAGGCCTTCGGCGATGGCCTGCTCGCGGACCTTCGCGGAGCCGGGCACGACCATCATGTTGACCGTGTCGGCGACCTTGCGGCCCTTGATGACCTCGGCGGCGGTGCGCAGGTCCTCGATGCGGCCGTTGGTGCACGAGCCGAGGAAGACGACGTCGACGTCGATCTCGCGCATCGGCGTGCCGGCTTCGAGGCCCATGTACTCCAGGGCCCCGGCGGCGGTGGTGCGCGCGATCGGGTCCTCGAAGTCCTCGGGTGCGGGGACGGTGCCGGAAAGCTCGACGCCCTGCCCGGGGTTGGTGCCCCAGGTGACGAACGGGCTCAAGGAGGCCGCGTCGATGACGATCTCCTTGTCGAAGACGGCGCCCTCGTCGGTCTTGAGGGTCTGCCAGTACTCGACGGCGGCGTCCCAGTCCTCGCCCTGGGGCGCGTGCGGGCGGCCCTTGACGTAGGCGGCGGTCTTCTCGTCAGGCGCGATCATGCCGGCCTTGGCGCCCCACTCGATGGACATGTTGCACACCGTCATGCGGCCTTCCATCGAGAGCTCCTCGATGGCCTGGCCGCGGTACTCGACGATGTGGCCCTTGCCGCCGCCGGTGCCGGTGATGGAGATGATCTTGAGGATCAGGTCCTTCGCCGAGACGCCTTCGGGCAGCGAGCCGTTCACGGTGACGGCCATGTACTTCGGCTTCGCCTGCGGCAGGGTCTGCGTGGCGAGCACGTGCTCGACCTCGCTGGTGCCGATGCCGAACGCGATCGAGCCGAACGCGCCGTGCGTGGAGGTGTGGGAGTCGCCGCACACCACGGTCATGCCCGGCTGGGTGAGTCCCAGCTGGGGTCCCACGACGTGGACGACGCCCTGGTTCTCGTCACCGAGCGAGTGGATGCGGACGCCGAACTCTTCGCAGTTGGCGCGGAGCGTCTCGATCTGCTTGCGGCTGGTCGGGTCCGCGATGGTGAAGAGGTTGTCGGTGGGCGTGTTGTGGTCCTCGGTCGCGATCGTGAGATCGGTCCGCCGGACTTTGCGCCCCGCCTGCCGCAGGCCGTCGAAGGCCTGGGGGCTGGTCACCTCGTGAAGGAGGTGCAGGTCGATGTAGAGCAGGTCGGGTTGCTGGCCGCCCGTGCGTACCACGTGGGCGTCCCAGACCTTCTGCGCGAGGGTGCGCGGTGCCGTTCCCTCGGATTCGTGTGGTGTAGGTGACATCTCTGTTCCCAGTCGTTGGACTTCTCGAAATATGGGAGGTAATGTTCAGCTCGTGAGAACGAATACTATCAGCGGAGTCGGCGTCCTTGACAAGGCGGTGCTCATCCTCACGGCTTGCACCAACGGCGCCAGCCTGGCTGAGCTCGTGCACGAGACCGGATTGCCCAGGGCCACGGCCCACCGGCTCGCACAGGCCCTCGAAGCCCACGAGATGCTGCAACGCGACCACGAGGGCCGTTGGCGCCCCGGCCCGAAACTCGGCGAGCTCGCCGGGTCGACGGCCGACGTCCTCCTCAGTGCCGCCGAACCAGTGCTCAACCTCCTCCGCGACCAGACGGGCGAATCGACCCAGCTGTACCGCAGGCGGGCCGACGAGCGCGTCTGCGTGGCCGCCGCCGAGCGCGCCTCCGGGCTGCGCGACACGGTGCCCGTCGGCGCGGGCCTCCCGATGACCGCCGGTTCGGGCGCGCAGGTGCTGCTCGCCTGGGAGCCGCCGGAAGGGATCCTGCCGCTGCTGCCCAAGTGCCGGTTCTCGTCGAAGACCCTCGCCGAGGTCCGCCGCCGCGGCTTCGCGCAGTCGGTCGCCGAACGCGAACCGGGCGTGGTCAGCGTCTCGGCTCCCGTACGGGACAAGACCGGCCGCGTCGTCGCCGCGATCTCGGTGTCCGGGCCCATAGAGCGTCTCGGACGCCGCCCGGGCGACCGCCTCGGCATGGCCGTCATCCGCGCCGGGCAGAAGCTGTCCGGCCTCTAACCCCATCGTCCAACCCCTATTGTCGTCCCGAAGACGGCCCGGCGGAACCACGCTTCGAAAGAAGCGCGGCCGCCGGGCCGTTCCGCGTCGTCTGCGGGGTCAGGAGCCGCTTCGCTCGGCCAGCGCCGCTTCGACTTTGGCGAGGTGCTTGGCGTGGGCCTGGCGCTCGCGTTCCAGGACCGGCGATTCGGGGGCGTGGGCCTCCAGGTACCGGATCGCGACCACGTCGTCCTGGCAGCGCCCGAACAGGTTCTGGAGGCGCTTGGCCCCGGACGCGATCGCCGCGGCGGGCTCGCCGAGGTCGACGGCCGCTTCGGCGGTGTAGCGGGTCCGCTTGGCGGCGTTGCGCGCCGTGTGTCGCGCCGCGTCCGGATCGGCGGCGCCGTCGATGGCGTCCAGGGCCCGTTCCAGGTCGCGGCGGGAGGCTTCGACGATCGGTCCGAGGACCGATTCGACCGGTTGCGCGGCCGCGGCCGAATACTGCGGTGCGGTGGCCATGGCCTGGGCCGCGGCGAGGAGTTTGGTGGTGCGCTCGCGGGAGCAGGCCCGCGCGAGCGGTTCGTAGGCGAGGCGTTCCTGCTCCGCGAGGGCCTCGAACCAGTCCGGGCGCTCGTCGCCGAGGCGCTTGGCGAACCGCATCCGGAGCACTTCGAGGTCGCGGACGGTGCCGAGTTCGTCGGCGAGCCAGCGCAGCCGCCTGCGGTTCAGCGGCATGGTCTCGTAGAGGCCGGAGTAGGTCGACAGCAGCGAGCGCAGCCGGCGGGTGGCCACCCGCATGCGGTGCACGGCGTCCGGTTCGGCGCGAATGACCGGTTCCCGGAACTCGTGCAGCGCCTCCACCTGGAGTGCGAGGTAGGTGTGAACGCCGGTCACGGCACTGGGTGTCGCTGTCATGGAACCTCCGCTGTCGCTGGGGCACCAATTACAGCATCATGCGAAGACGCGGCCCGAACCCCAAGGCCCGCAATCACATCCGGGTCACCGTTCAGGCGGCGATCCAGCGCTTCACGAGGCCGCTGAGGGCCTGCTCGTTCGCGCGGGCGTCGGCGAGGTCCTTGAAGGCGACCACGGCCCGGTCGTTGGACCGCCACCGCATCAGGCCCGTGTCGTCGGCGAACTCGAAGGCGTCCTTCCGGACCGCGGCGCCGCGGTGGAAGACGAGCTGCACGTCCTTCGCCTTGAGGTTGAAGGTCACGCGGTCGACGCCGCCGTGGACGAAGCTGGGCGCGTTCCATTTGACGTGCTCGGTGATCCCCGGGTCGACGGCGAGGATCACCGCGCGCAGGTGCTCGACCGCGTCCTTGTGGGGGTGGTCGGCGCCCGCCATCAGCGCATCGACCTCGTCGTTCGGGCTCGTCATCGTCCGCACCCCGTTCTCGTCGTCGCCGCTGCGCGGCCGGTGGGCCGATGGTATCGGCGCGCACCGACACCTGGTGCTCGTCAGCGGAGCGGGCCCACCGCCGCTTCGATCTCGTCCTTGAGGGCCGGGCTTTCGAGGAGGTGTTTGACCTGCTCGATGACCGGGGCGAGGAAGTGGTCGGGGCCGGGCTTGCCCGCGATCGGGGCGACGGCGGCGATCGCGGCCCGCGCGGCCGGGCTGGGGATCAGGGGCTGGCGCAGTTGCAGGCCTTGGACTCCGGCGAGGAGCTCCACCGCGAGCAGGGTGCCCAGGTTGTCGATGACGGTGCGGAGCTTGCAGCCCGCGGCCCAGCCCATCGAGACGTGGTCCTCCTGCATGCCGGAGGTCGGCACCGAGTCGACCGAGGCCGGGGCGGCGAGCCTGCGGTTCTCGGCCACGATCCCGGCCGCGGTGTACTGCGCGATCATGAGCCCCGAGTTCACGCCCGGGTCCGGGCTGAGGAACGCCGGGAGGCCGCGCGAGCGCGTGACGTCCAGGAGGCGGTCGACGCGCCGTTCCGAGATCGAGCCGACGTCCGCTGCGGCGATGCCGAGGAAGTCGGCCGCGTAGCCGAGCGGGGCGCCGTGGAAGTTGCCGGTGGACTCGACGCGGCCGTCCGGGAGCACCACCGGGTTGTCGACGACCGAGCGCAGTTCCCGGGCGGCCACGGTCTCGGCGTAGGCGAGCACGTCGCGCGCGGCTCCGGCGACCTGCGGGGCGCAGCGCATGGAGTAGGCGTCCTGCACCGCGTGCGCGGTGTCGTTGCGGTGGGAGTCCATGACCTCGGAGTCCTGGAGCAGCCGGTGGATGTTGGCGGCGCTGTGCGCCTGGCCCGGTTGGGGGCGGATCTCGTGGAGTTCGGGCTGGAACGGGCGGTCCGAGCCGAGCATCGCCTCGTTCGAGAGCGCGGCGCACACGTCGGCCATGGCGAGCAGATGGCGCAGGTCCGCGACCGCGAGGATCAGCATGCCGAGCATCCCGTCGGTGCCGTTGATGAGCGCCAGGCCCTCCTTCGAGGACAACGTGATCGGCGTCAGGCCGGCGCGTTCCAGGACCGGGCCGGCGTCGAGGCGGGTGCCGTCGTCGGCGCGGACCCAGCCCTCACCGAGCAGCACCATCGCGCAGTGCGCCAACGGCGCGAGGTCGCCTGAGGCGCCGAGCGAGCCGTGCCGCGGGACCCACGGGGTGATGTCGGCGTTGAGCAGCGCGGCCAGGGCATCGGCGACCTCGGGGCGGACCCCGCTGAGGCCCATGGCGAGCGAGCGCAGGCGCAGGAGCATCATCGCTCGGACCACCTCGACGGGCATGGGGTCGCCGACGCCCGCCGCGTGCGAGCGGATCAGCGCGTGCTGGAGTTCGGCGCGGCGATCGGGCGCGACGAACGTGTTCGCGAGCGCGCCGAAACCGGTCGAGACGCCGTAGACGGGACGGCCTTCGCGTTCGATCGAGTCGACGATCGCGCGGCTGCGCGCCATGGCGTCGCGGGCCTCAGCGTCGATGACGACGCGGGCGCGGTCGCGGGCGACCGCGATGACCTCGCCGGGGGTGACCGGGACGGTCGTGATGTGGACTGCGGACATCGTTGCTCCTCAACTCACCGCGGTGCCGGCGCGGAAGACGGTGTCGATCAGGGGCGTCCCCGGCCGGTAGGCCAGGTGGACGTACGAGGGGGCGTCGAGGAGGACCAGGTCGGCGCGGGCGCCGACCTCGATCCGCCCGATGTCCTTGCGCCGCAATGCGTCGGCACCCGCGGCGGTGGCGGCCTCGAGCGCCTCGTCGGGGGTCATCCGCATCTCGCGGACGGCGAGGGCGATGCAGAACGCCATGCTGCTCGTGTACGAGGAGCCGGGGTTGCAGTCGGTCGCGAGCGCGACGCGGACGCCGGCGTCGAGGAGGCGGCGCGCGTCGGGATAGGGCGAACGGGTCGAGAACTCCGCGCCCGGCAGGAGGGTCGCGACGGTGTCGCCGCCCGCGAGGGCGTCCACATCGGAGTCGGTCAGGTGGGTGCAGTGGTCGGCGGAGGCCGCCCCGAGCTCGACGGCGAGCTGCACGCCGGGGCCGGCGGTGAGCTGGTTGGCGTGGACGCGCAGGCCCAGTCCTGCCGCGGCGCTCGCGGTGAGGACCGCGCGGGCCTGGTCCCCGTCGAAGGCGCCGCGCTCGCAAAAGACGTCCGCCCATTTGGCATGGGGCGCACAGGCTTCGAGCATGGGGCCCGCGGCGAGCGCGGTGTACTCGTCAGCGTCCGTCAAGGCGCCGTCGGCGCCCTCCGGAACGGTGTGCGCGCCGAGATAGGTGGTCTCGGTGGTGAACTCGCCGGCGATGCGCAGCGACCGGGCCTCGTCGTCGACGGTCAGGCCGTAGCCGGACTTGACCTCCACGGTGGTGGTGCCCTGGCGGAGCATCTCAGTGGTGAGGCGGGCGCAGGTCTCGCGCAGGCGGGCGTCACTGGCGGCGCGGGTGGCGGCCACGGTGGTGCGGATGCCGCCGCCGGTGTAGGGCTCGCCGGCCATGCGGGCGGCGAACTCGCCGCTGCGGTCGCCGGCGAAGACGAGGTGGGCGTGGCTGTCGACGAAGCCGGGGATCATGGCCTTGTCGCCGGCGTCGAAGTACTCGTCGGCGGCGGGCCGGTTGAGCCGGTGGCCGACCCAGGCGATGCGGCCGTCCTCGACGACGATCGCGGCGTCGTAGTGGATCGTGCCCTCGTCGTCGGCGCTGAAGAGTTCGCCGATGCCGTCGATCAACAGGCTCATCGCCGGTCCTTTCGGTGGGCGGCATGGACATTTCGAGGACGAACGTCGCCGGGTGGCGGGCAGGCCGGGGTGGTGCGGCCGGCCTGCGGTCGATCCGGCGCGGCGCGGCCCGCACGCGGGCCGTCCGGTGCGGAGCTGCGCGGTGACGGGCGATCCGGCGCGGGGCCGCGGGGCGGCTCGCCCGCTACAGCGTGCGAGCGGCGGGCCGATTGCGAGTCGGTCATGTCCACAGCCCCTTGACGGCGGCGGCCAGTTCGGCCCCCGCGTCGATGCGCAGATGCCTGCCGCCCGCGACGATGCGGCGGCCGTCCACGATCACGTCGCTGATGTCGGCGGCCGTGGCGGCGTAGACGACCCCGGAGGGATCGATTCCGGCGGTGCGCGGCGTCCGCAGGTCCACCGTCACCAGGTCGGCCCGCGCCCCGACCTCGATGCGGCCCGCGTCGGGCCAGCCGAGGCTGTCGTGCCTGGTCATCGCACCGAGGAGTTCGTCGGCGGTGAACCGGCCGCGCTCCTCGCTGACGAGCCGCTCGTGCATCTCCACCGCCCGCGCCTCCTCGAACATGTCCACAATGGCGTTGCTGTCGGTGCCGAGCGAGAGCCGCACGCCCGCTTCGGCGAGCGCCCGCGCCGGGCCGAGCCCGTCCGCGAGGTCGCGTTCGGTCGTGGGGCAGAAGCTCGCGGTCGTCCCCGAGCGGCGCAGCAGCTCGATGTCGTGCCCCGCCAGGTGCGTGGCGTGCACCGCCGTCAGGTCCGGGCCGAGGAGCCCGCAACGCTCGAGCAGTTCCGTTGGGCTGCAACCGTGCACGAGGCGGCACGACTCGTTCTCGGACCGCTGCTCGGAGAGGTGCACATGGACCGGGCGGCCCTCGGTCGAGCACGCGAACGCCGCGATCGCCTCGTCCGGCACCGCCCGCACCGAGTGCACCGCGGCGCCGATCACCGCGTGACCCGGCGGGTGGAGCTTCTCGACCCGGTCGAGCCAGGCCTCCAGGCTCCCGTCGCCGAAGCGCCGCTGCGCGCGCTCGAGCGGCAGGCCGAAACCGCCCGCGAGATAGAGGGTGTCGAGCAGCGTGATCCTGATGCCCGCATCGGCGGCGGCCTGCATCAGGGCCTCCCCCATGGCGTTCGGGTCCGCGTACGGCCGCCCGCCCGGCGAGTGGTGCAGGTAGTGGAACTCCCCCACCGTCGTGATCCCGGCCAGCGCCATCTCGGCGTAGACCCCGCGCGCCAGCCGGTAGTACGAGTCCGGGTCGAGGCGTTCGGCGAGGGCGTACATGCCGTCGCGCCACGTCCAGAAGGTGCCGGTACCGGCTTGCGTGCGACCGCGCAGCGCCCGGTGGAACGCGTGCGAATGCGCGTTCGCGAACCCCGGCATGGTCACGCCCGCAAGCACATCGCCGCGGCGCCTGTCGCCGGGCGTCACCTTGGTGATGCGCCCCTCCGCGACCTCGATCGCCACCGCGTCGGCCGGACCGCCCGGCAGCAGCGCGTGCTCGGCCCAGAAGGTCAGCACGCCAGGTCCCTCAGCACGGCCGCGAGCGCGTCCACGCCCGCCGCGCAGTCCTCGTCGCTCGCCGACTCGCCCGGGGCATGCGAGACCCCGGTCGGGTTGCGCACGAACAGCATCGCGGTCGGCACATGTGCGGACAGGACGCCCGCGTCATGGCCCGCCGCGGTCGGCAGGACCGGCGCACCGCCCAGGAGCGCGGCGATCCGGTCGCGCAGGGCCCCGTCGAACTCGACGATCGGCGACTCCGACTCCGGCACGATCTCGACCCTCGTGCCGTCACGGCCCGCCCGCTCGACCACTTTGGACTCGAAACCGGTGAGGATCTCGCCGAGCACCGCCTCATCGGGCGCCCGCGCGTCGAGCCAGGCGGTCACGGAAGCAGCGATCGCGTTGGTGGCGTTCGGCTCCACCTCGACCCGGCCGACCGTGGCGACGCCCCCGGCCAGCCGCGCCTCCTTGCGGGCGGCGAGGACCGCGAACGCGAAGGTCAGCATCGGGTCGCGCCGGTCGGGCAGGCGCGTGGTCCCGGCGTGGTCGGCCTCGCCGGTGAACGTGACGCGCCAGCGGCCGTGCGGCCAGATCGCGCTGGCGACGGCCACGGAGGACTCGCTGCCGTCCAGCGTGCGGCCCTGCTCGATGTGCAGCTCGATGAACGCGGCGAGGCGTTCGAGCCGTTCGGGGTCGGGCCCGAGGAGGTCCGGTTCGGCTCCGGCCGCGCTCATGGCCGCTTCGAGCGTGACCCCGTCAGGGTCGGTGAGCGCGCGGGCGCGGTCGGGGGCGATCACGCCGGCCATGAGGCGGGAGCCGAGGCAGGGGACGCCGAAGCGCCCGCCCTCTTCCTCGGTGAACGCGGCGATGCCGATGGGCCGCTTCGGGTTCGCCCCGTCCGCCCTGAGCCGGTCGACGGCGAGGAAGGCCGAGACGATGCCGAGCGGGCCGTCGTAGGCGCCGCCATGCGGGACGGAGTCGAAGTGGCTGCCGGTGAGCACTGCTTTGTGCGGATGCGGGGCTTCGGGATCGACCACGAGCTCCTTCTCCGGGTCCCACCAGGCGTAGAGGTTGCCGTTGCGGTCCTCCTCGTAGCGCAGGCCGCGCAGTTTGGACTGCGCGTGGAACCAGGTGCGCAGGTCCAGGTCGGCCTCGGTCCAGGAGAGGCGCACGTAGCCGCCCGAGTCGGCGCGGCCGATCGGCGCGATCTCATTCCACAGTCGACGAAATTCGCCCGCGTCCATGTCAATCCCCGTTCACAGTTGCAGCGCGGCAGCGCGGATGGGCCTCAGGACTCCTTGGCGGGCACGCGGACACCGTGGTCCTGCGCAACCCGCTCGGCCTCCTCGTATCCGGCGTCCACGTGGCGGATGACGCCCATGGCCGGGTCGTTGGCGAGCACCCGCGCGAGCTTCTCGGCCGCGAGCGGCGTACCGTCCGCGACCGTGACCTGCCCGGCGTGGAGGGACCGGCCGATGCCGACGCCTCCGCCGTGGTGGATCGACACCCAGCTCGCGCCCGACGCGGTGTTGACGAGGGCGTTGAGCAGGGGCCAGTCCGCGATCGCGTCCGACCCGTCCTTCATGCCCTCGGTCTCACGGTAAGGGCTGGCGACCGAGCCGCAGTCGAGGTGGTCCCGGCCGATCACGATGGGGGCCTTCAGGGTGCCGTCGGCGACCATCTCATTGAAGCGCACGCCCGCGACGTCCCGCTCCCCGTGCCCGAGCCAGCAGATCCGGGCCGGCAGGCCCTGGAACGCGACCCGCTCGCGGGCCAGCGAGATCCAGCGGTGCAGGCTGCGGTTCTCCGGGAACAGGTCGAGCACGGCCTGGTCGGTCGCCGCGATGTCGGCCGGGTCGCCCGAGAGCGCGGCCCACCGGAAGGGGCCCTTGCCTTCGCAGAACAGCGGCCGGATGTAGGCGGGCACGAACCCGGGGAACGCGAAGGCGCGCTTGAAGCCGCCTTCGAGGGCTTCGCCGCGGATCGAGTTGCCGTAGTCGAAGACCTCGGCGCCCGCGTCGAGGAAGCCGACCATGGCCTCCACGTGCTGGGCCATGGAGGCCCGGGCCTGCTCGGTGAAGCCTTCCGCGTCGGCCCGCGCGAGTTCGGCCGCCTCGGTGTAGTCCACCCCGGCGGGCACATAGGACAGAGGGTCGTGCGCGGAGGTCTGGTCGGTGACGATGTCGATCTCGACCCCGCGCCGCAGGAGCTCGGGGAAGACCTCGGCGGCGTTGCCGACCACGCCGATCGACGTCGCCTCGCCATTGCGCTTGGCGGCCATGGCCTGCGCGATCGCATCGTCCAGGTCGGCGGCGACCGTGTCGAGGTAGCGGGTCCGCACGCGCCGCTCCAGGCGCTCGGGGTCGACCTCGACGATCAGGCACACGCCGCCGTTCATCGTGACCGCGAGCGGCTGCGCCCCGCCCATGCCGCCGCAGCCGGCCGTCAGCGTGAGCGTCCCTTTGAGACTTCCGGCGAAGCGCCTCTCTGCGACGGCCGCGAACGTCTCGTAGGTGCCCTGCAGGATGCCCTGCGTGCCGATGTAGATCCACGACCCGGCCGTCATCTGCCCGTACATGGTCAGGCCGAGCGACTCAAGGCGCCGGAACTCGGGCCAAGTGGCCCAGTCGGGCACCAGGTTCGAGTTCGCGATGAGCACGCGCGGCGCCCACTCGTGGGTGCGCATGACGCCGACCGCGCGGCCGCTCTGCACCAGCAGCGTCTCGTCCGCCTCCAGGGTGAGGAGGGTCCGCAGGATCGCCTTCAGGTCGTCGCGGCTGCGCGCGGCCTTCCCGGTGCCGCCGTAGACCACCAGGTCCTCAGGGCGCTCGGCCACCGCGGGGTCGAGGTTGTTCTGGAGCATCCGGTACGCCGCCTCGGCCTGCCACGTCTTGCAGTGCAGGTCAGGGCCGTGTGGTGCGTGCATGTGTCCGCTCCCCGATCGTGCGGCCGCCATCAGAGGTTGCCGCGCTTGGCCTGCTCCTTCTCCAAGGCCTCGAACAGGGCCTTGAAGTTGCCCTTGCCGAAGCTGAGCGAGCCGTGCCGTTCAATGATCTCGTAGAACATTGTCGGCCGATCCTGTTGCGGCTTGGTGAAGATCTGGAGCATATAGCCGTCCTCGTCCCGGTCCACCAGGACGCGCCGCGCCTGCAGCTCCTCGATCGGCACCCGCACCTCGCCGATGCGTTCGCGCAGCTCAGGGTCCTCGTAGTAGGCGTCAGGGGCCTCCAGGAACTCGACGCCGCGCTCGCGCATGGCGTCGACGGCGGCGAGGATGTCGCTGGTGGCGAGCGCGATGTGCTGGACGCCGGGGCCGCCGTAGAACTCCAGGTACTCGTCGATCTGCGACTTCTTCTTGCCTTCGGCGGGCTCGTTGATCGGGAACTTGATCTTGCGGCTGCCGTTGGCGACGACCTTGCTCATCAGCGCCGAGTACTCGGTGGCGATCGCGTCGTCGACGAACTCGACGATGTTGGTGAAGCCCATGACCCGCTCGTAGTAGCGGACCCATTCGCGCATCTTGCCGAGCTCGACGTTGCCGACCACGTGGTCGATGGCCTGGAAGAAGCGCTTCTTCGGCGGCGCGACCATGGGCTCGGCGGCGACGAAGCCGGGCAGGAACGGGCCCTCGTAGTTCGACCGGTCGATGAGGACGTTCCGGGTCTCGCCGTAGGTGCCGATGACGGCGCGGCGGACGGTGCCGTGCTCGTCCGTGAGGTCGTGCGGCTCCTCGATCGCGATGGCGCCCTGCTCGATCGCGTGCTTGTAGTTGGCGTCCACATCGGGCACTTCGAGCGCGACTTCGATGACGCCGTCGCCGTGGGCCGCGTAGTGCCTCGTCGCCTCGGCGTCGGCGGTGATGCCGCCGGCGAGGACGAAGACGACGCCGCCGGACTTGAGCGCGAACTCGGCGTGGTCGCGGTAGCCCTGCTCGGGGCCGCGGTAGGCGAACAGGGTCATGCCGAAGGCGGTGGAGTAGTAGTGGGCGGCCTGGCGGGCGTTGCCGACGTAGTAGCGGACGTGGTCCCAGCCCTTGATCGGGAAGGCGTCTTCGCGGATGTCGTGCGCTACGGCGCCGACAAGATCGGCATCACTGGGGCGGTTGGCAGTGTCGACCATGGCGGCCTCCTCGTCCTCAGAGTTCATTTCCGGCTCGCGAGCGTTGCCGGGGCGGGCGGTCGTCTTGATCATTGTTCAGATTCTGGGACAGGGCAAGCAGTCGTCAAAATATTGGTCATCTTGTGCAGATGTATCAATAAGAGCGCGCTTACACTGGTCAATATGACCACAGAAGCGGGAATCGATGCACTCGATGCCAGGCTCATCGAACTCCTCGAGGCCGAACCGCGCATCGGCGTGCTGGAGTGCTCGCGGCGGCTCGGGGTGGCGCGCGGGACGGTGCAGGCGCGGCTCGACAAGCTGACGCAGCGAGCGGTGGTCCGCGACTTCGGGCCGCGGGTCGAGCCCGCGGCCCTCGGCTATCCGGTGACGGCGTTCGTGACGCTGGAGCTGCGGCAGGCGGTCGGGCACGAGCACATGGCGCAGCGGCTCGGGAAGATCCCCGAAGTCCTCGAGGCGCATACGGTCACGGGCCAGGGCGACATGCTGTGCCGGATCGTGGCACGCACCAACGCCGAGCTGCAGGGCGTGATCGACCGCGTGCTGGCGAGCGAAGGGGTCCAGCGCGCCACGACCGTGATCGCCCTGGCCGAGCAGATCCCGTACCGGACCCTCCCGCTCGTCAAGCAGGCCGCGAACGAACCGGCCCGCCAGAACGCCGCGCGACCGACCGGACCGGCTTACTCGAAAGAGTGACATTCTGGCGGGCAAGCCGTTTCCGGTCCGATTCCTGTCGGACCCGCCCGCGAGACTCGCCGTGAGCCTTCCTTCCCCTCTTGGGAGGGTGGGGGCTCGTGGATGGCCATTCGCGGGGCCTCACGATTTCGCAGGCACGATCGTCCCGCTCACCTCGCCCAGGCCGATCTCGCCGCCGTTCACGCCGCGCGCGGTCGCGCTGATGACGACCGTGTCGCCGTCTTCGAGGAACTGCCGGTCCTCGCTCTCGCCGACCGTGACCGGCTCCTTTCCGCCCCAGGTCAGCTCCAGGAACGAGCCGCGCTGACCGGCCTCCGGCCCGGAGACCGTGCCGGAGGCGAACAGGTCGCCGGTGCGCAGTGAGGCGCCGTTCACCGTCATGTGCGCGAGCATCTGCGCCGGGGTCCAGTACATGCCCGCGAACGGCGGCCGCGAGACCTCGGTCCCGTTCCAGCGCACCGACATCTGGAGGTCGTAGCCGAACCGCTCGGCCTCCTGCAGGTAGGCGAGCGGGGCCGGGTCCTGGACGGGCGCGGCCGTCTTCGCCCCGGCCAGCGCGTCGAGCGGGGTCACCCAGTGCCCGATCGAGGTGGCGAAGGACTTGCCGAGGAACGGCCCGAGCGGGACGTACTCCCAGGCCTGGATGTCGCGCGCGGACCAGTCGTTGACGAGGACCGCGCCGAACACGTGCTCGGCGAAGTCGTCCGCGCCGACCGGGGTGCCGAGGTCGGAGCCGACGCCGACGACGAAGCCGACCTCGGTCTCGATGTCGAGGCGCGCGCTCGGCCCGAACTCGATGGCGGCGTCCTTGGATCTGCGCTGGCCGCACGGCCGCACGATCGGGGTGCCCGAGGGGACGACGGTGCCGGCGCGGCCGTGGTAGCCGACCGGGAGGTGCTTCCAGTTGGGCAGCAAGGGCTCCGAGTCGGGTCGGAAGAGCCGGCCGAGGTTCGTGGCGTGGTCCTCGGAGGCGTAGAAGTCCACATAGTCCGCTACCGCGAACGGCAGGTGCATGTGCGCCTTGGCGACCGGGGTGAGGAGGGTCGCGGACTGGTCCTGGTAGCGGCGGTCGCTCAGGAGCTCGGTGAGCTGGTGGCGCACGAGGCGCCACGCGGGCGGGCCCATGGCCATGAAGCCGTTGAGGTCGTGCTCGTGGAACGCGGGCCGGATCCAGGGCAGGAAGAACGTCCCGGTGGCGAGTCCGCGCAGGTCGAGCACCTGGTCGCCGATGCGCACGCCGATGCGCGCGGCGGGGTCCTTCGTGGTGGAGAAGACGCCGTACGGGAGGTGGTCGAGGCCGAACGGGCCCGCGTCGGCCCCTTCGACCCAGCTGGTGGCGGTCATGCGCGGTCCCCTCGGTGCAAGAGGTCGAGTTCGGTGAGGTCGTGGAGCGGTTCGTCGATGCTGCAGGAGCCGTACCCGGTCCACAGGGCGCGGGGGCGGTCGAGGACGCGGCGGGCGCGGGCGGCGAGGTCGGCGGCGTCGGTGCTGGCGAGCGTCGCGGTGAGGTCGTCGGTGCGGGCGCCCTCGAATGCGTCGGCGGCGGCGACCAGGACGTTGAGGAATCCGTGGTGGTCGAACCCGGTGGCGGGGTCGCGGTGGCGCACGGCCTGGTGGAGTCCGGCGGTGAGCTTGAACCGGAGTCCGCGCAGGCGGCAGCCGCTGATGGCGGCGGCGAGGGTCTCGGGCGCTGGGAAGAACTCGGCGGCGAGGCCGCCGGTGCGGAACTTCGGGGTGAACCCGGTGGACCGCACGGCGTCGAGGGCGTCGTCGCCGAACGGCAGCTCGGCGAAGACCGGCTCGCCCCAGGAGGGCGCGAACGCCATGAGGTGGTCGAGGGCGTGCCGGGACTCGTAGTGCACGACGGTGACCTGGGGCGGGAGTGCGGCGACGTCGCCGGTGACCTGTTCGAGGTCGCCGTCGACGATGACGCCGATGCGCATCTCGCCCCGCCCGGGGTTGAGTTCGCGGCCGAGTTCGGCGAGGCGCGACTGGGGTACCAGCAGCGGTCCGACCATGGCCTCGTACCAGGACTGGCGGTACCCGCGGTGGGCGGGGACGGCCGCTTGCATGGGCGCGTTTCCTGGTGGGAAGAGCGCCGCGTCGTCGATCAGGCCCCGCAGCATCGCGGGTATCGGTCCAACCATGGTGCAGAGCCTAGGCGGTGCGCGCGGCCCGGGTCCAGCGCTCCGCGCAGCCGGTGCGCGAATGGGCCCGGTCCGCGCGCGGGTGCGCGCGGACCTCTCGAAATCGAACGGCCGGAAGGTTATCCTCAGGGCATAACCGCCGCGGGGCGGGCGTCACCCTCGCCCGCACGCGCACGACAAAGGAGTCGACGTGCCGTTCTACCGTTCCGTCGGGCAGATCCCCGACAAGCGACACACGCAGTTCCGCCAGGACGACGGGAGCCTGTACGCCGAGGAGCTGATGGGCCAGGAGGGCTTCTCCTCGGACTCCTCGCTCCTCTACCACCGCTTCCGGCCGACCGCGATCTCCTCCAGCACCGAGCACCGGCCCGAGCGGGCCGAGCCGGTCGCGAATCACCCCCTCAAGCCCCGCCACTTCCGCACCCACAAGCTCAACGGCGGATCGGGCGACGCGATCTTCGGCCGCAACCACCTCTTGTCCAATGCGGACTGCCGCATCTCGTACGCGGTGGCCGACAAGCCTTCACCGTTGTACCGCAACGCGATCGGCGACGAGTGCATCTACGTCGAGTCCGGCGAGGCGCGCGTCGAGACCTCCTTCGGGGCGATCGACATCGGCCAGGGCGACTACCTGATCATGCCCATGTCGACGATCTACCGGGTCGTGCCGAAGGGCCCCGAGGCCCTCCGCACCCTGGTGGTCGAGTCGACGGGCCACATCACCCCGCCGAAGCGCTACCTCTCGGTGCGGGGCCAGTTCCTGGAGCACAGCCCGTACTGCGAGCGCGACCTGCGCAGCCCCGAGGAGCCCCTCCTCGTGGACGGGGAGGACGTGGACGTGTACGTCCAGCACCGGGGCCGCGGCAGCGCGACGCTCTGGACCAAGTTCACGTACGCCCACCACCCGTTCGACGTCGTCGGCTGGGACGGGTGCCTCTACCCGTGGGTGTTCTCGATCCACGACTTCGAGCCGATCACCGGCCGCATCCACCAGCCGCCGCCCGCGCACCAGGTCTTCCAGGGCCCGAACTTCGTCATCTGCAACTTCGTGCCGCGCAAAGTGGACTACCACCCGGACGCGATCCCGGTGCCGTACAACCACCACAATGTGGACTCCGACGAGGTGATGTTCTACTGCGGCGGCAACTACGAGGCCCGCCGCGGCTCCGGCATCGAGCAGGGCTCGATCTCCCTGCACCCCTCGGGTTTCACGCACGGCCCGCAGCCGGGGGCCGCCGAGCGCTCCATCGGCGCCGACCACTTCGACGAGCTCGCCGTCATGGTCGACACCTTCCGACCCCTCGAGCTCTGCGAACCCGCGCTCGACGTGGAGGACAGCGACTACGCCTGGACCTGGAACCGCGACGCGGTCTGACCTGTTGCGACGGTCGGCTCGCCTGCGCAGGGGAGCCGACCGGCCGCGCGGTCACCGCCTCGGTTCGGGCCAGGCCGCGCGCTTCGCTCCGTGCGCGTAGACGACCAGGGCCGCGAGCACGGCGACGCCGCCGCCGAGCGCCATGATCGTCGCAGGCGAGGAGCGGTCGACGACGAACCCTCCGGCGAGCGCCCCGATGGCGATGGTGGCCTGGAACGACGCCGTGAACAGCACCGACGAGGCCTCAATGGACTGCGGAGCGGCCTTGGCGAACCAGGTCTGCGAGCAGACCGGCACGCCGCCGTACGCGACGCCCCAGAGCGTGAGGAGCACGATCGCTCCGGGCAGGTCGCGGCCGAATACGGGCAGCAGCAGCGTGCTCGCCGCGATCGCGGCCGCCACGGCCGCGAACACGACCCGCGGATACCGGGACACGACGGCGCCGCACAGGAAGTTGCCGAGCATCCCGGCCGCGCCGTAGACGAGCAGGACCGCGGTGACGGTGGCCGGACCCGCCCCGGTCACGTCCTCTAGGAACGGCGTGACGTACGTGTAGGCGCCGAAGTGCGCGACCACGATGAGGAACGTCAGCACCAGCGCGTATCGCGTACCGGTGCCGCGAAGCAGGCCCCCCAGCTCGGACATGCGCGTCGGCCGCACGGGCGGCAGCTTCGGAACGGTGAGGATGAGCGCCGCGAGCACTGCGGTGCTCAAGGCGCCCATGACGACGAACGCGGTGCGCCAGCCCGCGGCCTCGCCGATGAAGGTGCCCGCCGGGACCCCGAGCACCGACCCGAGCGGCACCGCGGAGAAGATCACCGCCGTCGCCCGGCCGACCGACGCGGGCGGCACGAGCCGGCCGGCGAGGCCGGCCCCGATCGACCAGAAGCCGCCGATGGTCACGCCGACGAGCACCCTGGAGAGGAGCAGCAGCCAGTAGTCCGTGGCCGCAGCGGCGACGAAGTTGGCGACCGCCAGCAGCAGGATGAGGACGCACAGCATCGCCCGCCGATCGAAGCGCGCCGTCGTGACGGTCACCAGCGGGGCGGCGACCGCGGCCAGGAGCCCCGGCATGGTCATCATCAGCCCGGCCATGCCGTCCGAGATCGCGAAGCTCGCGCCGATGGAGGTCAGCAGGCCGATCGGCAGGATCTCGGTGGTGACGATGGCGAAGATGCCCATCGCCACCGCGACCACCGCGGCCCACGGGGTGCGGCGGCGGGCCGCCGGCTCGGTCGTCGTGCGGGTCGGGGCGGTGGCGTGCATGATGCTGCGTCCTGTCCTGGCGGCTGGAAGTGCGTGCGTTCCAGCTCATCAGGCGGCGCAGCGGGTTGCTGGCAGGATTGCGACGTCAACCCTAGTAGAGGCGAGCGGCCAGGTCCTCGCTGTCGAGGTCGGTGGTGGGACGCCACTCGGCGGCGTGGACCTCTTCGAGCCGCGGGGTGAGCTCGGGGTCGTCGCAGTCGAAGCGGTAGCGGATGTCGTAATGCCAGTGGGCGCCTTCGGCTTTGCGCGGGTTGGCGGGGATCGCGTGCACGTCGATGTGGATCGGGACCGGGTCGGCGAGCGTGAGCGCCGCCGGATCGATCCCCGTCTCCTCCACCGCCTCCCGCAACGCGGCCAGGGGCAGGGACTCGTCGGACGGTTCGACGTGGCCGCCCGGCTGGAGCCAGCGGTCGAGGCTCTTGTGGTGGATGAGCAGGACCTCGCCGGCGCGGTTGACGAGGATCGCCGAGGCCGTGACGTGGCCGGGCACGGTCGAGCGCTCGAACGCCTCCGAGCCGTTGAGGGCGAGGATCGGCGCTACGGCCTCGAAGTCCTCAGGCCAGCGGACCAGGTAAGCGGAGAGCTGGTCTTTGAGATGCGCGATGGAGATGGGCACCGCCGTATTCTGCCAGCGCCCGAATACGGCGGTGCCCCTGGCTAGTCGACGGTGAGCACGATCTTGCCGATCGCGCCGCCCGACTCCATCGCCTCGTGGGCCTTGACGAAGTCCTCGAGCGGGAACGTCTGGGAGACATGGACCTTGAGCTTGCCTTCGTCGGCGAGGGCCGCGAGCGCCTTGAGGCCGATCTCGTCGGGTTCGACGAGCATGAAGTCGGTGCGGATGCCGCGCGCGACCGCCTCGGGGAACTCGGCGTCGCGCAGCGAGTAGTAGAGCTGGGCGAGCACGCCGCCGTCGCGGATCACCGACACCGAGCGCGCGGCGTAGTCGCCGGCCAGGGTCGTGAGGGCCACGTCGACGTCCGCGACGGCCTCGGTGAAGTCGACCGCGCGGTAGTCGATGACCTCGTCGGCGCCGAGGGCGCGCACGAAGTCGTGCTTGCCGGCGCTGGCGGTGGCGATGACATGGGCGCCGCGGGCCTTGGCGATCTGCACGGCGAGGTGGCCGATGCCGCCGGCGGCCGCGTGGATGAGCACGGACTGGCCGGCCGCGAGACCGGCATTGTCCACCAGGGCCTGCCAGGCGGTGAGGCCGCACAGCGGGAGCCCGGCGGCCTCCAGGTGCGAGAGCGCGGCGGGCTTGCGAGCGAACTGGCGGCTCGGGGCGGTCACGAACTCGGCGTGCGTCCCGGCCTGGTGGGGGAAGCGGGGCATCCCGAAGACCTCGTCGCCGGGCTTGAAGCGGGTGACGCCGATGCCGACCTTCTCGACGACGCCGGAGACGTCCCAGCCGAGGATGAACGGCGGCTGTCCGATGTAGAGCCCGATTTCGCGGGCCGCCGGGTCGACCGGGTTGACGCCGGCCGCGCGAACGCGGACCTGGATCTCGCCGTAGTACGGCTCGGGCCGCTCGACCTCCTTGAGCGCCAACACCTCCGGTCCGCCGAGGGCGGTCTGCGTCACGGCGCGCATCATCTCGGGCACTGCGGGGTCCTCGTCTCTCTGGCGTTCGCGGTCAATGCTCGATTCTAGGCGGGCGCACGCTGGGGCCCGCCGAGCGGCGGGCCCCGGGCGGTGCGGTACTCAGCGCTTGCGGCCGTACGTGAGTCGCCGCAGCAGCGTCTCTGCCGGGCCGCGGTAGCCGCGGCGGTGGGCCAGGTAGGCGGCCCACACGGTCAGCACCCAGACGGCGAGCGCGCTGACCTGCGAGACCAGGAGCGGGCTGCCGACCCGGTCGTCCAGGCCGAGGAGGAACGGCGTCGCCAGGACCAGCCAGGCCACGGACTGGAACAGGTAGCCGCTCAGCGACCGCTGCCCCAGGGCGCTCACCGCGGTCACCAGGGTGCCGGCGGGCTTGCGGGTGAGGACGTGGGCGAGGAGGCCGAAGATCGCCGCGTACCCGATGCCGCCGAAGAAGCCCGAGGTCTCGTACAGGAGCTTCATCGACGCGGCGGTGCCCTCATCGGCGTTGATGAAACCGCCGCTGAGCAGCGCCATCGGCATCCCGGCGGCGACGGCGACCGTGAGGCCGCCGACCGCGGTCCAGCGCAGCAGCGGCAGGTGCCGCTCGGGCTCTTCGAGGAAGCGGCGGCGGCCCGCCCAGGCGCCGACCCAGACCATGAGGATCATCGGCAGCAGGGTCAGGGTGTGCACCGGCCACTCGGCGAGGCGCTCGGCGATCGAGGCGAGGTACGAGGGCGCTTCGACGGAGGGGAACGGCGACACGGGGATCGCGGCGCCGCCGGTCTGGAAGCCGGTCGCCAGCATGGCGGCGAGGACGAGGACGTAGAGGCCGCCGACGGCGAGGTACCAGGGCGCGAAGCGGTAGACCTTGTCCGTGCGCTGCAGCAGCAGGAGCGTGAAGACCACGCCGATGAGCCCGTACGCGCCGAGGAAGTCGCCCGAGTAGAGCAGCACGCCGTGGGCGATGCCGAAGAGGAACAGCCATCCGTTGCGCCGCAGCAGGACCCGCCGCACCTGGCCGGGGGTCGCGCCCGCTTGCGCCTGGCGGCGGGCGAGCTGGACGAGGCCGTAGCCGAACATGATCGCGAACAGCGGGAAGGCCCGCGCGTGGATGAACTCGACCATGAAGAAGTTGTAGAAGCGCTCGAAGCCGTGCGGGTCGGTCTCGACGCCGGGTGCGCTGGCGAGGAAGTAGCCGGCGCTGTTGGCGAGCGCGATGAACAGGAGCATCGCGCCGCGGGCGAGGTCGGGCGCGAGGGCCCGTTCGGTGGGGCGCACGGGGCCGCGGCGGATGCGCGGTTCGGCGAGGGCGGTCTGAGCGGTCATGTCGATCCTTCGGGGGTTCTCGGTCGAACAATTAATATCCTTGGGATACTATCCTAGAGATATTAATAACATGTGCAATGATGCTCCCGCAAGGGGGGCTACGAAGGGGCGGAGGTGACCGCAGCGCATGGACGAGGCGGCAGTGCCGGATGAGCTGGCGAGACTGTGGCGGATCGCAACGGAGTCCCGCCTCGGGCGGCCCGCGAAACTCGACGTCGGACAGGTCGTGGACGCAGCCGTGGCGCTGGCCGACCGCGAGGGCCTCGCGGCGGCGACGCTGCCGAAGGTCGCCGAGTCCCTCGGCGTCACGAAGATGTCGCTCTACCGCCACGTCGGATCCAAGGACGAGCTGCTGGCCCTCATGCAGGACGCCGCAGCCGGGCCAGTGCCCTCCTCATTGGACGGCACCGGACCGTGGCGTGAGCGGTTGCGGCTGTGGGCGTACGAGCAGCGCGCCTTCCTCGCCCGACACCCGTGGATCGCGACGGCGCCCGTCTCCGGGCCGCCGCGCGGCCCGAACCTCATCGGATGGTTCGACGCCGGGCTGCGCACGCTGCGGCCCACCGGACTCGACTGGGGCGCGAAGGTCGGCGTGGTCATGCTCGTCGGCGAGTACGTGCGCGGCAACGCCCAACTGACGCAAGGACTCGAGGCCTCGCGCTCCGAGACGGGCGAGGATCAGGCGGCGGCCGAGCAGGCCTACGGCCGCGCGATGGCGGCCCTGGTCTCCGCCGAGCGCTTCCCGGACGCGGCGGCGCTGTTCGCCTCAGCGACGTTCGAGGACACCGGCCCTGATACCGCCCAGGACGACTTCGACTTCGGCCTGGACCTCATCCTCGACGGCGTCGCCGCCGCGGTCGAGGGCTAGCGCCTACCCGGCGAGGCGCTGATCCCAGTCCCATGCCGAGATCTGCGCGCGCATGAGGCGCGCCGCGGCCGGGAGCCGTTCGTCGCTCGCCCAGTGCAGGCTGAGCGTGCGGTTGCAGTGCGGGTGGTCGATGCCCACCCAGGCCACGCCCGGCTCGGGCATCGCGAAACGGGCGATCTGCGGGAAGATGCTCAATCCCAGACCGGCGCTGACCAGCATGTACGTGGCGGCGGGCTCGTCGATCTCGCACACGATGCGCGGCTCCAGGTTGCGGTCGGCGAAGAGCCAGTCGAGCAGGCGCCGCTGCCACTGGCCGGGCCGGGTGATCACGAACGGTTCCGCCGCGAGGTCCTCGATGGTCACCCGCGGTTCGGCGGCGAGCCGGTGGCCCTGCGGCGCGGCCAGCCAGACCTGGTCGACGTGCACCACCGCGGACGTGATGCGCGGGGCGCTCACCGGCTGCGACGCCAGGCAGAGGTCGACCTCGTTGGCGCGCAGGGCCTGCTCCATCTCGTGCGGCGCCATCTGGTGCAGCCGCACCTCCACCTCGGGATGCGCGGCCGTGAACGCGGCGATCGGACCGGTGAGCGGCAGGAACGTCTCCGACGCGAGCCGCACGCTGCCTGGGCCGCCGCTCACGACCTCCGCGACCGCGCGGCGACCGGCCTCGAGCTCACCGAGCGCGCGTTCGACGTAGTCGCGGAAGACCGCGCCGGTCGCGTTGAGCCGCAGGCGACCCGCGCGGTCGAACAGCGGCGCGCCGAGCTCGGCCTCCAAGCGGGCGATGGTGCGGCTGAGCGCGGGCTGGGCGACCCGGAGCTCCGCCGCGGCCCGGCTGAGGTGCTCCTCACGTGCGACTGCGAGGAACTGGTGCAGGGCGTTCAGGTCCATTGACGTCCTTTCATGCCATCGGCGTTATAACACCATAGCGATATTGGTCTTTGCCGACTTAACCGCGAGGTCATATCTTCGAGCGCGTGAAACGACAAGCGACCCTCGACGACGCCAAGGCCGGCGCCCCGCCCGAGCCCCGTGCGCGCACTGCTGCCAGCGGCTGGGTGCTGCGCGGGGCGGCGACCCTCCTCCTCATCGGCGGCTTCGGCCAGCCCGCGTTCGCCGGCGTGTACCTGAGCGGCGACTTCGACGGGCTCGCCTGGCATGTGGTCGGGGCGGACCTGGTGTCCTACATCAGCCTCGTGCAGCTCGGCGCGGCCGTCGCGGTCTGGGTCCGGGTGCGCCGGGCCTGGCCGTTCTGGGCCACGCTCGCGCTCACCCTCGGCATCGCCGTGCAGTACTTCGCGGGGGTGGACGGGGCGCTCTGGCTCCACCTGCCTCTCGGCGTGGCGCTCATCGCCGGTATCGCCATCACGTTCGCGGCACTATGGCTGCGCCCGCTGCCCCGCCGCTCGAAGGAGGCGCGGACCGATGCCTGAACCCGCGCTGCCCGAACGCCCTGTCTCGCGGCGCCGCCTGCTCGGCATCGGCACCGGTCTCGGCGCCGTCGCAGTCGGCGGACTGGCCCTCTCGGCCGCATGGGCCCGCCGCCCCGCCGCCACCGGGGACCAACTGGTGAGCGAAGTACCGCTGCCACAAGCGTTCTCGGTACCGCTGCCGATCCCCGCGGTCCTCGCGCCGGTGGCGTCCACCGCTGAGGGCGACCGGTACGAGATGGTGCAGACCGAGACCGAAGCCGAGATCATCCCCGGCCACTCGACTCGACTATGGACGTACAACGGCACGTTCCCCGGACCCACCATCGAATCCCGGCGCGGCCGGCATGTCACCGTGGCGCACCGCAACGAACTCCCGGTGCCCACCGTGGTGCACCTCCACGGCGGGCGCACCCCGGCCGCCTCCGACGGCTACCCGACCGACCTCGTCCTCCCCGACGGCTGGACCGACACCGCCTCGCACCACCACGGCATGGCCGACGACCTCGCCGTCGTCACCAATGTGGAGCGCGAGTACGGCTTCCCGCTCGACCAGCGCGCGACCATGCTCTGGTACCACGACCACCGCATGGACTTCACCGCCCCGGCGATCTGGCGCGGGCTCGCCGGAATCCACTTCGTGCGCGACGACGTCGAAGACGCCCTGGACCTGCCCCGCGGCGACCGCGAACTCCCGCTGATGATCGCCGATCGCGCCTTCGACGCGGACGGGCAGCTCACCTACCCGTCCCTCGACCCGACCCTGACCGGCGAGATCGGCGTCGAAGAGCCCTACACGGCGGGCGTCCTCGGCGACGTGATCCTCGTGAACGGCGCGCCCTGGCCCGTGCACGAGGTCGACACCGGGCTGTACCGACTGCGGGTCCTCAACGCCTCCAATGCGAGGCACTACGAACTCGAAGCCACCACTGAGGACGGACGGCGGCTGCCGCTCGTCCAGATCGGCGCCGACCAGGGCCTCCTGGCCGCCCCGGTCCGCCACGAGCGCCTGCCGATCGCGCCCGCCGAACGCTACGACCTCCTCATCGACTTCAGCGGCCTGCCGGTCGGGGCGAACGTGCGCCTCGCGAACCGTCTCGGTTCGGGCCGCACCGCCGACGTCATGCAGTTCCACGTGGTCCGCGAGGGCACGAGCACCCCGATCCCCGAGACGCTCGCCGACGACCTGCCGGAATGGGACCGCTCGGAGGCGGTCGCGGTGCGCGACATGGCGTTCCGCGCCGGCCGCGTGAACGGCCGCCACGGCTGGGTCATCGACGGACTGCCGTTCGACCCGAACCGCACCGATGTGACGACCCGCCTCGGCGACATCGAGGTCTGGCGCCTCATCGCCGACGTGCACCACCCCGTCCACCTCCACCTCGTCGGCTTCCGCGTCCTCTCCCGCGGCACCGGTGGACCACTCCCCCAGGACGCGGGCCTCAAGGACACGATCGCCCTGCGCCCGGGCGAGTCCGCCGAGATCATCACCCGCTTCGACGGCTACAAGGGCCGGTACCTCTTCCACTGCCATACCGCCGAGCACGAGGACATGGGCATGATGGCCAACCTCGAAGTGACCTAGCGGGGCCCGGGCAGGCGGGCCCGCAGCTTCGCCAGGGCGCGGAGAAGGGCGTCGCGGTTCTTCGCTGAATTGATCCAGGCCGGGTGATGGTGCCGTTGCCGGGTCCGGTCTCGCGGACGCCGGCGGCGCCCTGCACTCGCCCAGTGGGTGGCGGGCGGCCTCATCCAGCCCACCGGCCGCGGCCTTCCACGCGGTGAATCCGCACCGACCCCGACGCCTACGAGCTCATGCGGGGCATCGGCGACCTCTGCATCGGCGACGGCGCCGACCCCGCGCTATGAGGCCGACGAGATGGTCGAACTGCAGGTCACGGGGTGCGAGTGCCAGACTGACGTGGTCCCGGTCCCGGTCCCGGTCGCGGCCGAGGACGGGCATCACACCCGTGCCATTCCGGCCCGGCCGAACTGTCGGGTACCCGACACTATCCGCTCTCGCCACGCCTGAATCCCGAGTCCTCGGCCCCCGGAAGAGTGAACTCGATCCCAGAAATGGTGACTGTCCGTATGTTTTTCATGACCGCAAGTAGCGGCTCAACGGACAGATGCCCCGCCGTCTCGGCGGGTTCGAAAGGAGCACCACATCATGCGCAAGCGCATCATGGCAAGTGTCGCCGCAGGTTTCATCATGGCCGCCGCCCTCGCCGCGCCGGCCTCCGCCGGCTGGGGCCACGACCACCACGACGGTCCGCACGACTGCCCCCGTCACGCGGTCTGCTTCTGGGAGAAGCCCCACTTCCACGGCGACATGTCGGTGAAGTGGAACAACGACCACCACTGCCACAAGGCGCCTGACCACCGGATCGGCTCGGTCGTCAACAATTCCCACAGCAAGGTCAAGCTCTACAAGGACAAGCACTGCGACGACCTGACCGAGGTCGTCTACGCCCACGACTGGGACAAGCACGTGCACGCGAAGAGCTGGAAGTAGTAGCCGCTCTTCTCCGCCGTTCAGGGCCCCGCTTCGCATGAAGCGGGGCCCTGAAGCTGCTTGAGGCAAAACAAAAGGTGGAGGCCATCCTCCTTCGCGCTGTTGAACGCGGCGCGCTCTGACCCTTCTCCCCCGCGGAACCACCGGGTGGACGGTAGCTCCGCACCCCAGACTTCCTCCTGAATTGAAGGTCATCGTGCAGCCTGTCGCTGCCGACCTCGACGAGATAGTTCTGGACTTGAACGATCGGCGATATGCTCTCATCCGCTCCAAGGCGAACAAGCATGCGCTCACGGAGGCGGCGGTCCAGTTCGGTGCGCGCGTCAGTGCTGCATGGGTGGGGGTTCGTGCACTGGAAGCGCATGGTTCCCAGGAATGGCTGCCTCGCCACACCAAACAGTTGGAAGATCCCGAACCTTTGCGGTACTTCGCGCTCGGATGCGTGGCTGCGTCGGCCAGTGGCGGTGCGACCTGCCTCTACGGCGGCCGGATCGCTGCCCGTGCTCCGCTGAAGTCGCGACCTGAGCCGGCTCAAGTCCGCATGGCGTACTCGACCAAGTGGCGGCCGACGTCCGAGGCTCATCCCAGATCGTCGAAGATCCACGGCATAGGCTGACCCTGCGGTTTCGATCCGCAATTGAGGCCAATGCACCTTGACGATCTTGCGCGCAGTCGCTTCCGACGAGAGGTTTCCCTCTCTCCTGAACTGGCTGAAGCACAATGATGACGTGCGTCAACTGGGGTCGGCGCCTGTCTCACGGTGGCTCATCGCTGGGGTATCTCACACAGGCTGATCACCTCTGAAATCGGTGGCGGCACCGGTCCTCCCCGGCGAGGATGGGAGGGTGGAAACTCTGCGCCGTGCAATCGAGGACTACCTCTACGAACTCGATGCCAACCTCGACCTGAGCATGGTTGCTGCTCACGCGTTGACTCGCGGAATCGACTCCCCGGCGTTGGCAGAGTTGGCGGGGCTATCAAGGGACACCCTCTACGAGATCCGTGAACTTGTGCCAACGGTGGTCGAGGAGCTTTCGATCGATGTCGGGTCCCTTCCCGAAGCAGTTTTCAGGAAGGCCGGGGAGGCAGCACGTGACTACCTCGCAGGCGACCTTGGGTTCAGGCCGGCGGTGCGCCGAGTAACCGAGCTGATGTTCAATCGCGACTACCTTGATTTCGATGATCGTCCCGACGTTGGTATCGACCAGTTCGACGATCTCTGGCTCCTCAACGAGTGGATCTTCGCCGTCGACATCGGGTACGAACGCGACGGTGTGTACTACTTCGAGACGAGCACTGACGCGGAAATGTACTTCAAGACGGTCGCCAGCGCGCTTGCTACACAGAGAACATGACGCGGCGATCTCGCACAGCCCATCGGCCACAAGGTGTCTGGGGAACTCGTCCAAGCATGCGCTGGATGGAGACCTTGAGAGCCGGGTTGCGGTCAGCCAGCTGCCACCTCGGGGTCATCGGCCGGCCAACCCTTGGGCATGCCCGGAATCGTGAAGTCTTTGCGGTAGAGCGCGGCAAGGAAATCAACGACGCCTATCGCATACTCCGACCAGTCGCCGTTCTCACCCGAGACCACGACCGACCAGTCGTCGGGGGACTCCGACCAGGTTCGCCAGAAAAAGTAGTCTCCTACATTTGACGACGCCCAGCGCAATAGTCCACCAGGCTCAGGAAACGGAACATACCCTGCGGCGTAACCCTCATTGCGCCAGTCATCGAGGATCTCGGCGGCTCGCCGATGAGCCGTGACGAAAGACGACTCCTCCCCAGGCTTGGGCAATCCGAGGTAAAGAAAATCCTCCAACACCAGCGCTGGATAAGCCTCCGCCAAAGCGCGGAAGTCGGAGGGAAGCTCCACCCCTAGTTCCTCGCGCAGCACCTCCCAACGCACCCCACGTGGCTCGGCAACACGAAACTGCACCATTGCAGGAATCGCGGACTCCAGTCTCATGATCGCGGACATGGCGTCTCCTTCGAAGTGCTGTTCATGATCGGCTGCCCGTGACATCCGTCCCTCGTGTCAGCTGTCGTAGACATGTTCTCCTCACCTGTCACACGAACCTCGCCAACCGAGACATGCTTTTAGCGTGCCGGTGGGATGTTCTCTGGCAGCCGCGCCCGCAGCTTGGCCAGCGCGCGGAGCAGGTCTTCGCGGTTCTTGCCGGACTTGATCCAGGCTGGGAGCCTGCTCGCGATGGTCCTGTTAAACGGGCTCACGTCCCGCACTCCGGCGGCGACGTAGGCTTCCAGGAAGCTCAGGTGCTGATCGTTCAACGCCCACAGCGACTTGCCGCGAAAATCTGTCTCGAGCCAGAGCTGTGCCCACTGATTCCGCTTCGGAGCCGCCCACGGGCGGTTAGCGGCTGGTTCCTTGGCCCAGCCGCAGCCTCGACAACGCAGTCGCTGCAGCCGCAGGTCGGATCTGTAGGTGCCGACATAGCGGTTGCACTCAGGGCACATGACAATCTGGGGTGGCTCCACCGGCTTGGCCTTGGGCTCTCGCCGAAGCCTGTCCGTGAACGCGCATGACCCGCAAGTCAAGTGGCGCTGCCGGCGAATCGCCATATCGTCGCATCGCGGGCAGTGCACCAGCGCGTAGTCGAAGCCTCCCATGTACTTGACAGGCTGATCCGCCTCGACGAACTTCGTCAGGTTGCGTCCCATGCGGCTGTCTCCCTTCGTATGCGGCTGAGCGAGCGTAGCGATCGAGTCGAGCTCCTGTCACCTCGGTTTCTGTTCGCGGCCAGAGACGCTTGACCTTGTGTGGATAACTGGGCAAACCGCAAAATTGTTAGGTCCAGGTCATATCGATCGATCGCGGCGAGAGATCCCGCTTGATCGTTCTTTTGCTGTTTGCCGAAGGTGCCGTTCTTGGTGTCCTCCTCAGAATCTCCCCTGCTCCGGAGTCGGAAATTTCGCGTGGCTCGACGTTGCGATGAAGTAGGTCTACCTTGCCGTTGACCTGCCGTTTTGCCCTGGTGAGGCGGTGAGCCCTGTGAGTGGCAGACAGCTTCGCGCGCGAAGCGTGTCGTGCTCTATCTGCGGGTGTCCTCGCAGGGGCAGGTGGAGACGGATTACGACCCCTAGGGGAACTCGATTCCAGCGCAGCGGAAAGCATGCCAGCGCCGGGCCGAGGAGCTTGGGATGGAGGTTGCGGCCGAGTACGTCGAGCCGGGGAAGTCCGGCATGACGGTTGACGGGCGCCCAAAGTTCCTGGAGATGATGGCGCGCGTGAGCGACTGGAGCAGGATCAGCTCTTGGAGCTGGTCGGTGACCCTGACCAGCCGCAAGCTCGGCTGAACGAGAAGGTTCGGGACCTCCGGGATCAGCTCGCTCGGATCAGCGAGCGGCTTGAGCGGGTCGGGAGCGCTGGGCTGGAGACCGCCAGACGGCCGGTGGACCTCGTATTGGAGTTGCTGGAGGATCCTCGGCGGTTCCTGGAGGTGCTGCCGGAGGCGCACCATCGGGCGGTCCACACCGGGTTCTTCGGGCGGCTCTTCGTCACGGTCGCCGGCGGGGATCGGGTGCCTCGGGTTATGGATAACCAAGTCACTGAGCTGCTGGAGCCGATGGTTCGGCGGCGCGGAGTCGCACGGGAGCTGAACAGGGCAAAACAAAAGGCCCGCAAGGCGGGCCTGATGACTCTTGCTGAAATTATGGCTGGGGTACCTGGACTCGAACCAAGAACAACGGAACCAGAAACCGCCGTGTTGCCAATTACACCATACCCCAATGGTGTCTTAGCGCCTCAAATCTGCAGGCGCCGACGAGAGACAACTGTACCGGATGCGCCCGCGGCCCTACAAACGGGTTCCTGTGACGGGGGCAACGCGTCGGTGCGAGTGCGAGTGGCCGCGCGTCGAGCGCGCCGCGTGCCGGGCGGATCTCGTGCGTGCGGGGCAACCGCCGAGACCGCCAGGGCGTACTAGGCGTGTCGGACCACGCCGAATCCACCACACCGCGGCCGGTCCGACCCCTACCCGTCACCTGAAAGAGGCCCCGTGAAGACCGAGGAGCAACAAGAGGCCGAGTTCCGATCCTTCGCCATCGCCCAGCGCGACAGCCTGCGCAGGTACGCGTACCTGCTCTGCGGGGACTGGTTCGAGGCCGACGACATCGTGCAGAAGGCGCTCACCAAGATGTTCGCGGCATGGCGGCGCATCGAGCCGGGCGGCGCTTCGGCGTACGTCCGCAAGATCGTCACCAATGTGTACATCTCCCATCGGCGCCTCGCCTGGGTCCGCCGCGAGCGGACCAGTCCCGAACTGCCCGTTCAGGAAATCGACCGTCCACAAGAGGCCGTGGATGTGCGGATGGAGCTGGAGGCGGCACTGAACCTGCTGCCCGCCAGGCAACGCGCGACGCTCGTACTCCGCTATTGGGAGCAACTGTCCGTAGAAGAGACCGCGACCGCCATGAGCTGTTCGACGGGAACCGTGAAGAGCCAGTCCGCCAAGGGCCTGCGCAAGCTGAAAGAGCTCCTCAACGACTCCCGCGTCCTGGCCCGGGTCTAGCGGAAGGAAGCGAATAGCGATGAACCTGCAAGACGACCCAGGTGCGGTGTTCCGCACCGTCATGCCCGAAGCCCCACCGCCGCCCCGGCAGCTCGACCTCGACCAGGTCGTGCGCGACGGCTACCGCGCCCGCCGCCGCCACCGCGCCGCCATCGGCGGAGCGGCGACCACCGGCGTCGCCGCCGTCGCCGCCGTGCTCGCCCTGACCGTAGTCGGACTACCGGGCGCCGAACCCGACCCGGCCGAGGACCCCACCGGCGCAGCGAACGGCGCGCCCCCGGAAGAGCAGGTCGTCGAAGACCCCGAAATGGCGGGCTATCCCTACGACTACGCCTGGGAGTACTCGGAAGACCCCATCACGAACGCGATCGTCTCCTCCCCGGAGGCCGAGCAGATCGGCGACGATGCCGCCGAGGCCTTCGGGCAGCTCCTGGCCGACGCCGGCATGTGGGACGACCCGGTGAACACGTTCGACACCGGCGATTGCGAGTTCGCCGCGGAAATGGGCGAGAACGTCGACGACTGCGAAGACGTCGAGACCGGCCTCCATGTCGATGCGCTCCAGCGCCCCGGCAACTACGGCCAGACCTACCTGCGCAGCTACACGGGCAGCGAAGCCGAGGAGCTCGGCGAACAGCTCTGGAACATGTTCAGCCTGGAAGTGCTGCTGCCGGGCGGCTGGACCGCCGAGCCGGGCCCGATCACCGACCAGCTCTTCCCGCAGCACCTGATCAGCGACGGCCCGTACTACTCCGCCGTGACCCCCGAGTTCACGACCACCGAGCTCGACGACGGCCGCACCCTCATGGTCGCCGACCACGGCTGCGCGTACGACGTCGCCGTGGTCTACCCCGGCGGGACCGGTCTGCGGGTCTCGTGGGACGCCGGCTGCGCCAGTGGCGACACCTTCTACCCGGTCGACCTGCCGGACCTGACCGATGCGGCGCTGGCGATGCCGGAGTACGAGTTCGACACGAGCGCGCTGACCACCGTCGACGAGCTCATGGAGATCCCGATGGGCTGGGTCGACGACGCCGACTGGGAGTACAGCGAACGGGCCGTCGACGACGCCGCCACGACCATCGAAGCGGCTGACGCCGCCCTACAGGAGGTCTACCCGGACGCCACGGTCGAGGGCGGCTCGGCCCGCACCCTGGGCATCACTGGGCGGGGCCTGGTGACCAACCGCAGCTACCACGGTTCGGGGACGCTCCCGATCGAGACCACGGTCGACGGGACGCCCAGCCTCGTGGGCTTCGAGATGCGCTACTACCTGCCCGGCGGGTGGGTTCCCGGCATCAACCAGTTCCTCGACAGAGGACCGTACATCGCCGGCTGCGTCGAGGGGGCCACGTGCACCGGCCCCTGGGAGGACCCGAACGGCACGTCCTGGACCTCCGAGGAGGAGACGACGACCTACGAGCCCGGGCCCGGTGAGGACTGGGAGGCGACCACGGAACACACGCTCCAGGTCACGATGTTCCACCCGGACGGCTGGGCCGCGAGCATCTGGGTGAGCTGGACCGACGACGCCCCGATCGACGCCGACATGCTCGGTGAGATCCTGCGCGCGATGCCGGCGCCGGCCTACGACGCGGAGGACGTGCCGACCGTCCCGGCCGGGTAGGCCTGCTCATTCTCGTCCCCTTTGAAGAACAGAGGCGCGGGCCCGACTCCTCGAGTCGGGCCCGCCCTCGAGTCGGGCCCGCGCCTTCCCCCGTCGCGGCGGCCGCTGCGTGGCCGCCCGGTTCCGGAGCGCCCGGTTCAGATCACACTCACCGCGAACGGTGCCGGCTACAAGACCTGCCAGTCGCGTGAGCCGAGGTACTCCGGCCGGTGCTTCTCGGCCGCGAACGGCGCTTCCAGGGCGTTCTCGACGCTGTTGAACACGATGAACAGGTTCGAGCGCGGGAACGGCGTGATGTTCCCGTTCGAGCCGTGCATGCAGTTCGAGTCGAACCAGATCGCCGAGCCGGCCGGGCCGGTGAACTGGTGGATGCCGTGCTTGTCGGCGAGCATCCGCAGCGAGCCGTGGTCGGGCGTGCCGACCTCCTGCTTGACCAGCGAGGCCTTGTGGTTGTCCTCGGGGGTCGCGCCGACGCACGAGACGAACGTCTGGTGCGAGCCCGGCATGATCATCAGCGAGCCGTTGAAGTGGTAGTTCTCGGTCAGCGCCAGGGAGAGGCTGACCGCGCGCATGCGCGGCATCCCGTCCTCGGCGTGCCAGGTCTCGAAGTCCGAGTGCCACTCGAACGGGGCGCCGCCGAAGCCGGGCTTGTAGTTGACGCGGCTCTGGTGCACGTACACGTCCGAGCCCAGGATCTGGCGGGCGATCCCGGCGATCCGCTCGTCGCGGATGAGCGCGGCGAAGTGCTCCGAGAGGCGGTGCACGTCGAAGACCGAGCGGATCTCGGCGGTGCTGCGCTCGCGGATCACGCGCTCGTCGCCGTCGAGGGCCGGGTCCTGCAGGAGCTGGTTCAATTCGGTCTGGGCCGCGGCGAGCTCGGCGGGTTCGAGCAGTTCCTCGATGGCGGTGAAGCCGTCGAGTTCGTGCGTGTCGAGCTGCGCCTCGGTGAGCGGCCCGTCGCCGGGGGCGCCCCACACGGCGGGGTCCTCGGTGCGGTAGACCAGGCGCGGTTCCTTGAAGCGCCGGGTCGGGTAGAGGTCGGTGGACTGCATCGTCGTTCGCTCCTCACTGCGCCGCAGGGCATGCGGCGCCGGATCGGCTGGTCGGCTAGTCGTCTTCGGTCAGCAGGGGGTAGGTGCCGTCGGCGTCGTGCACCTCGCGGCCGGTGACCGGCGGGTTGAACACGCACACGCAGCGCAGGTCCTGCTCGACGTCGAGCGTGTGCCGCTCGCCCCCGTTGAGCAGGTACATCGTTCCCGGCGCCAGCGCGTGCACGTCGCCGGTCTCCAGGTCGCGGAGCTTGCCTGCGCCTTCGATGACGTACACGGCCTCGACGTGGTTGGCGTACCGCATCGTGGTGGAGGTCCCGGCGAACAGGACCGTGTCGTGCAGGGAGAAGCCGACGCCGTCGCGGGCCAGCAGGAGGCGCCGCGAACGCCATGTGCCGGTGGCCTGGTCGCGGTCGCCGCCTTCGACATCGGCGTCGGTGCCGATGAGGTCTTCGAGTCTTCTGACGATCATGCGGTCACCTCTCCGAGCGTGCCGTCGGCGGCGGCTTCCTTCTCGACCGTCGCGACGGCTTCGCGGACGATGGCGACGCCCTCTTCGAAGTCGGCGCGGGTGGTGGTGAGCGGCGGGAGGAACTTGACCACTTCGTCCTCGGCGCCCGAGGTCTCCATGAGCAGGCCGTTCGCGAAGGCCTCGTGGCAGACCTGGCCGGCGTGCGCGGGGTTCTCGAAGACCATGCCGCGGGCGAGGCCGCGGCCGCGGGTGGTGATGCCGAGTTCGGGGTGGCTGGCGGCGATGTCGGCGAGCTCGGCGTCGAGCCAGGCGCCGTCGCTGTCGACGCCGGCGGTGAAGTCGTCATTGCGCCAGAAGGTCTCGAGCGCGGCGGTGGCGGTGACGAACGCGGGCGCGAACCCGCGGAAGGTCCCGTTGTGCTCCCCCGGCTCCCACACGTCGAGGTGCGGTTTCATGAGGGTGAGCGCGAACGGCAGGCCCATGCCGGACAGGGACTTCGAGAGGGTCACGATGTCCGGGTAGATCCCGGCCCGCTCGAACGAGAAGAACGGTCCCGTTCGGCCGCATCCCATCTGGATGTCGTCGACGATGAACAGCATGTCGTGCTCGCGGCACACGTCCTGGAGGCCGCGCAGCCATTCGTCGGTGGCGACGTTGATGCCGCCCTCGCCCTGCACGGTCTCGACGATGACCGCCGCGGGCTGGTCGAGGCCGGAGCCCGAGTCCTCCAGGAGGCTGCGGAGCCACAGGAAGTCCGGGGTCTGGCCGTCCATGTAGTTGTCGTAGGGCATGGTCGCGGCGTTGTTGAGCGGGACGCCCGCGCCGCCGCGCTTCATGGAGTTCCCGGTGACCGCGAGGGCCCCGAGCGTCATGCCGTGGAAGCCGTTCGTGAAGGACACGACGGTCTCGCGGCCGGTGTACTTGCGCGCCAGCTTGAGCGCGGCCTCGACGGCGTTGTTCCCGGCCGGGCCGGGGAACTGGACCTTGTAGTCGAGGTTCCTGGGCGCGAGTACGACGTCGCGGAAGGTCTCCAGGAACGAGCGCTTGGCGCCCGAGTACGTGTCGAGGGTGTGGACGACGTTGTCCTCGGTCAGGTAGGCCAGCAGGGCCTCTTTGAGCACTGGGTGGTTGTGCCCGTAGTTGAGCGATCCCGCACCGGCGAAGAAGTCGATGTACGACCTTCCCTGCTCGTCGGCGATGCGGCTGCCCTTGGCGGTGGTGAACACCGTGGGCCAGTTGCGGCAGTAGGAGCGGACTTCTGATTCGACCTGTTCGAAAACCTGCATGATCTCTTCTTCGTCTGCCTGTTGGCTGTTCTCCGCTTCCCGGCTGCGCTGCTTGGGGCGCACGCCGGGCGCATACCCGGGCTGGCACGTCTGGTCGACGCCCGGGTAGGGCTTGGCTCAGTCCGGCAGCGGGCCGTCGAGCGTCCGCGCCGGGCCCGCGAGGGGCCCGATGCGGTGGAGCACTTCCGGCTCGTGGCCGGAGCCGAGCTCACGCTCAGAGAACAGCACGTCGCGCGTCAGGTCCGCGCCGTTCGCCTCCGCGAACGACTCGAACAGGCGCATCGACGCTTTGTTGTCCGGAGTCACCGTCGTCTCGACGAAGCGGACTCCGTTGGAGCGCATGCGAAGGACCGCGTGGTCCAGCATGGTCCGCGCCAGTCCCCGGCGGCGGAAGCCGGGTGCGACCGCGACCTGCCAGACGAAGTACACGTCCGGCGCTTCGGGTCTGCGGTAGCCGGTGATGAAACCCGCGATCACACCCTGCGGGTCGCGGGCGACGACGCTGGTGGCCGCGAAGTCGCGGCACCACAGCAGGTAGGCGTACCTGCTGTTGACGTCGAGGTTGCCCGCTTCGCGGGCGAGGTTCCACAGGTCGGTCCCCTCGGCGGGGGTGGGCGAGCCGAAGCTCAGGTCCCCGCTGGGATCGATCGTTGCCTTGACCTGGGTGGCCGGGCCCTGCGGGCCTCTGTCACTTGCGTCACCGGATGGCATGCGCTCGACCGTAGCAAAGAAAGCCACGATTGTTAAGGCCAACAGAACGATATTGTGAAGTTCAGGTTTGAAGATCTAGTGTTCGATCGACTCCGCGACGTGCCCCTGCGGATCGAGGCGCTCGAGCCCCGCCCGCTCGGTGATCGACTTGCGCAGCGCCAGCTCGGGATCGACCCCGGCGGCCCGCGCGGCGGCCACGGCGGCGAGCAGGAAGTCGCCCACGTCCTCGGCCTCGAGCTTGAGGCCCTCGGGCAGTTCCGGCAGGTCCAGCTCCTCACCCTGGTCGTGGAAGCGCTCGATGACCTTGGCGGCCAAGGAGAGCGAGGGCAACTGGCGGGAGACGCCGTCGGCCGGGTGGTCGCGGTGCGGCTTCTCGGCGGCCTTCGCCTCGTTCCAGTGCTGGTAGAGGTCGTCCGGGTCGGCGTCGCCCCACACGTGCGGGTGGCGGCGGATGATCTTGTCGACCAGGTCGCCCGCGACGTCGTCGATGTCGAAGTCCTCGGCCAGCGAGGCGTGCAGGAGCGGCTGGAACAGCAGGTCGCCGAGCTCCTCGCGCAGCTCGTCGGGGTCGCCGCCACTGATGGCGTCCAGGACCTCGTACGACTCCTCGAGCAGGTACGGGCCGAGCGTCTCGTGCGTCTGCTCGTGGTGCCACGGGCAGCCGTCCTCGGCGTGCAGCCGCGCCACGGCCTCGACCAGGTCGAGCAGGCGCGCGCCGGGCGGATCCCAAGAGCCGTAGACGATCTCGAGCTCGATCTCACCGCCCGCCACGTACTCGGCGAGGGCCTCGCGCAGCTCCTCGTCGCCGTCCTCGCCGACGATCCAGACCCCGCCGGTCTCGATGAACTCGGCGGCGTCCTCCACGAGCTCCACGTCGATCCCGGCGTCGCGCACGGCCTCGACGGTGGGGCTCTCGAAGAACGCGGCCACGGCCTCGGCCTCGTGCAGGGCGTCCCAGGCCTCGACGGTGAGCAGGCCCGCGGGAATGCGCGGGGAGGTCAGGAGCCAGGTGATGTCGCTCAACGCTGCGGCACCTCGACCTCGAACACGCCCACGAGCGGGCTGATGTCGAGCGCGCCGTAGCGCGGGTTCACGGCGATGTCGTACTCGGCGATGTACCCGTTCAGGTCGTCGGCGAACCCGGCCTGCTGCTCGCCCCACAACTGCACGACCTCCTGGAGGACCGCGGGGTCGGACTGCGCGGCCATGTTGAACTCCGCCAGCTGCTGGTCGGTGAGCTGCTGCGCGGAGAGCCAGCCCTCCACGGCACGCTGCAGCAGGTTCTGGTCGTTCCCGACCGCGGCGTTCAGGGCCTCGGACTCGGCCTCGGTCATCGCACGCGGCTCGGCGGCCGAGGCGATCTCGTCGTAGTACGCGGCGGCTTCGATGTACCGGGCCTCGAAGTCGTCCGCCGCATCGTTCGTGTCAGGGGCCTCCAGGCCCATCGCCTCGCCGAGCTCGGAGAAGAGCACGATGAACGCGGCCTTCTGGCGGCTGTCCCCGTAGCTGACGTCGGCGAGCGTCGCGCCCTGCTCGAAGTACGAGTCCATCTCGGCGTCCACGTACCCGTCGAGCGTGGCCTCCGTGACGCGCTGGTCCCCCACGAACATCGCGGCCCCTTGCTCGCTCCCGCAGGCCCCCAACGCCAAGAGCCCGACCGACGCCACCACGACAATCCTGAGTATGCGCACTGCACTTCCCTTCCACTCGAATGCCCCTGTGACCTTAGCCTCACCGATGATTCCTCCACAATCCCCCCACCCGAGTCACAGGCGGCAGGCGGGAGCGGGCTTCAGCGTCCGCCGCGGGCCTCGGGGTTCGACAGCGATCATCTCGCTGTCATGGTTCACTGCCCGTGATCGAGGCACCCTCGATATTGATGGCGCGTAATACGATAGGAGGTCCCTCCGCTACGAGAGTGAGCGAGCTTGAGCACCCCCGAACCCACTCGTCGGCGTCTGCCAATGCCGAGCAGAACCACGTTGTTCATCGTGATCGCGGCGGTGCTCATCCTTGTCATGGTGGTCACCGCCGTCATCGGGGCGCTCGGTCAGGATAGGCGACAACCAGAGGCGGCCGAGTCGAGCGCGCCAGATGCCGCATCCGCAGCCGAGAGCCCGACAGCGGACACGGATGTCCTGCTGGCGACGATCACACGGCTCGGTGACGGCGACGAATCGCGGATCTTCGTGTTCGACGAACACTCGTCGGACGACGCGGACGCGATTCTCGAAAGCGACCTCCCGTACTACGGCAACACTCCCGAATTCGTCGGCGACCTGCTGTCCGCGGGCGCATACCTCTCAGGGACCATGAGTGTCTTCTTCACGCTGCAGACCGACCTTGCCCAGCAAGTGACCGTCACAGGCATCCGAGCCGAGATCATCGAGGAACTGGAGCCGATCACGGGCGGCACGTTCATTGAACCCATGCCAGGCGGCGGGGACCCGATCGACCAAATGCATCTGCTGCTCAACGCCCCGGTTCAGGGTCCGTACTTGCTCGATGAGAATACGGGGAATCGGACCGACCGGGCGTTCTTCGAGGAGCAGGTCATCAATGTCGCACCCGGAGACAAGCAAGCAGTCATGGTCAAGATCAGTCTTGACGACGAATCGGCAGGTGGCGCTTACGAGTACCGGCTGGTCGTGGACTACGAGGTAGACGGTGAGTTCGGCTCGGTGACGATCGACAATGACGGCACGCCGTTCCGCATGACCTCGTTCTCATGCGAGCAGGACCGCTTCTTCGGCCAGCCGGATTCTTCTTGGGGTGAAGGAGATCCAGGCTACGTGGAGATGTCCGACGCGATCGCGTGCCAGCTGATCGAACCGCCTTCCGCGCTTGACAACGCGGGCGGCGCCAAACGCGCGAGGTAACCGTGTGAATCCTTTCGTCACCCGCAACCAGGTGCAGTCCCTGCAGGATGAAGTCCGCACGTTGACCCGTGAACAGCAGCGGACGAATCAATTGCTCGCCGAGCTCATCGAACGGCACGGGCAGGAGTCCGAGCGCCAGCGCCGCTCCTCTGAGCACGCGACCCGAATCAGCGGCAGTCTCTCGGCGATCGCGCTGTCTGTGGCGATGGTGGGCTTCGTGGTCGGTTTGCTGGCGGTGTTCACGACGCTGCCTGCTTCACCAGTGACCGTCGTCGGCATCATCACCGCGGGTACCGCGATACTCCTGCTCCTCGGTCTCGCCGCGCGCCAACTCCTGGTCGCAGCCCGGTCTCAAGAAGCGTTCAAAGCGGAGGATGACGCCGCGAGGGGCTCCTCGGCACAAGCCAGCTCCACCTCTAGCAAAGTGTTGTCCCGCAGGCCGTCTGCGTAAGAGCGGCAGGGTGGTCTGGCGTGGTCTGGCCGCCGCGGAGTAACGGGTTCTTCAACGTCCTCAAGTCAGAATCTGCCTATGGACGCACCACCCCGGAGTCCCTGGTCTCAAGTTGCGTCTCCAGGCGACGGAGCAGAACGGCCCCACCGGGAGGCGGGGCCGTTCGCTTGTTCGCGGTCAGCTCAGGATTCGTGCGAGGGCCGCTTCTGCTGCGGGCTTCCAGGTCGGTTTGCCGCCCGGTTGACCGCGTTCACCTGCGATGCCGATATCGCGTAGGACCAGGGCCTTGATGAGTGCCCGGCCGCGGGCACGGAGCACTGTGGGCTCATCGGCCGCCTTGTAGGCGTTGAAGAAGGGTTCGGCGCTGCCGTCGGGCAGCAGAATCCAGGTGGCGGCGAGGTCGACGGCGGGATCGCCTACGAAGACGTCGCCGAAGTCGATCACGCCCGCGAGGGCGCCGTCCTGAGCGACGACGTTGGCGGGGTGCAGGTCGCCGTGGAGCCACACGTCGGGCTGGTCCTGCTGGGGCGCTTCGAGGGCGGCCTGCCAGACGGCGCGGGCGCGGTCGGCGTCGACATCGGGGTGGCGGGCGAGTGCCTGCTGGAAGTGCTGGTTCATCGCGTCGAGGGGTGCGCCGCGGCCGTCGTTGGCGGGGTCGGCCGGGCCTTCGGTGTGGAGCGCGGTGAGGAATTCGGCGAGCGCGGTGGCCGATTCGGGGTCGGTGACGGGTGCGTAGTCGGCGGGCGTGCCGTGGACCCAGGTGGTGATGAGCCAGGTGTGCGGGAACCGTTCGGAGGGTCGGCCGAGTCGGGCGGGCACGGGAACCGGGAGCGGCAGGCGGGACGCGATGCCGGGAACCAGGCGGTGCTCTCGCTCCAGGAGTTCGGGGGCGCCTTCGTGGCGGGGGACGCGGACGGCGAGGTCGGGGCCGAGGCGCCACATCTGGTTGGACCAGCCGCCGTCCACCGCCTTGAGTTCGAGGCCGGCCAGGTCGGGGTGCTGCTCCTCTAGGAGGTCTAGCAACAGTTGCTCGTCGATCGCCCAGTCGCCCAATCGGATTCCCTTCGCTGCAATTTCGCGACCACCCTACCCGCGGCGGTTGCGGAACGAAGCCGTCCAGGCGGTCGCGGAGGCCCGCTCACGAGTGCAGGATTTCGGCGAGGCGGTCCAGCGCGGCTTTGATCTGGGCGAGCGAGAGGCCTTGGGCGCGTTGGTAGGTGAAGACCTCGGGGGCGAGGGGGGCGAGGAGGGTGTCGGCGAGGGCTTCGGGGGCGGGGACGTTCGCTGCTCGGAGCAGGGAGAGGACGTGGGCGCGCCAGAAGCCGTAGGCGCCGATCTCGAAGCGTCGGCCGCCCACTTCTGTGGCGAGGGCGAGGTTGCCGTGCGCTTCGAGGAGGTCGGCCATGGCGGCGTAGAAGGCGGCGAGGCGTTCGGCGGGCGGGGCACCGGGGCCGAGGGGCGGGGGGCCGGACATCAGGTCGTGCTGGAGGGCGGCCTCGTGCTCGTCGAGGAGGGCGACCGCGATGGAGGCGACATCGGGGTAGCGGCGGTAGAGGGTGCCTCGGCCGACGCCGGCGGCTTTCGCGATGTCGTCCATGGTGACCGCGCGCGGGTCCTTGGCCGCGAAGAGGTCGGCCGCGGCGGCGAGGACCTTGGTGCGGTTGCGGGCGGCGTCGGCGCGCTCGGGCTTCATGGTGGCGATCCTAACAGTAAGTGGACATGATGACCGGTTATGCTCGAATAAGTGGACATCGTGTCCGTTTATTTGAGGAGGAACCGTGCTCCTGCACCTCGACGCCAGCGCCCGCCGCAGTTCGTTCAGCCGCGAGGTCGGCGACACCGTCGCCGCCGCTTGGAAACTCGCCAACCCTGATGCGGTGTACGTGCACCGCGACCTCACCCTCGACCCGCCGCCGCCGATCGGCGAAGCCTGGACCGAGCTCTGCGACTACGTGCTGGAGCACCAGATCACCGACCCCGCAAGGTATGCGGAGGCCGTCCGCACCCCGGAGCAGGCCGAGGCGTGGGCGATCGTGCAGCCCCTCTTGGACGAACTGGTCGCGGCCGAGGCGGTCCTGATCGCCGCCCCGATGTACAACTTCTCGATTCCGGCCGTGCTGAAGGCCTGGATCGACCAGGTGACGTTCCCGCGGATGTCGTTGGCGGGCACCAAGTTCGTGGTCGCCTACGCTCGCGGAGGCGCGTACGGGCCGGGCAAGCCTCGCGAGCCGTTCGACCATCACGAGCGGTACCTCCGCGACTTCTTCGCCGGGCACTTCGCCGTGGAGGACGCCGTGTTCGTCGGCTCGGAGATGGTGAACGCGCTCATCGACCCGGCTCTGGCCGGGCGGCGGGACGAGCACGAGCATTCGAGGGCCGCAGCGGTGGCCGCGGCGGCGACGATCGGCGGTTCGCTGTGAGCTGGTGGATCCTGCTCGGGGCCGGCGTCGTTGAGATCGCCTGGGCCATGAGCATCAAGCCGACGGAAGGGTTCACCCGGCTCTGGCCGACGGCCCTTTCCCTGGTGCTGATGGCGCTCGCCGCGTTCCTGCTCGCGCTCGCCATCCGCGAACTCCCGACCGGCACCGCCTACGCGGTCTTCACCGGCATCGGCGCGGTCGGCGCGGTGGTGCTCGGCATCGTCCTCAACCGGGACCCGGTGACCGCGGGGCGCATCCTGGCTCTCGCGCTCATCGTCGGCGGGGTCGTCCTCGCCAAGATCACCTCGCCGGAATGACCGCGACTCGTCGCGAACGGAACGGGCCGCCCGATCACCAGGATCGGTCGGCCCTTCGCAAACCGAATGGATCTCAACGCCGCAGCGCCCTGCGTGCATGTGGTCAGAACGGCGCATCGATGCCCAGCGCGATGCTGGAACCGTCGGGGAACTCCAGCAGGTGGAAGAGACCCTCCTTGGAGCCCTTGGACTTCCTCTCGTCGCGCCCGTGGTCCCGGTACTCGCCCATCGTCAGCTCGAAAACCGGCACGGCGTTCACCGGGGCGAGTTCCCTGTCGTCCTCACCGCTGGTCCAATCCCCGGCAGGTTGCCGAGACTCAGCTACGTCGAGGTGTCGGCGTGGAGGCATGACCGAGTCGGGACGAACTCGTGCCCGCCGTTCCTAGCGTGCTCGGCGGTGGCGCGAGGGCCGGACGGTCCCGCGGCACCGGCCGACCCTCCGGACCCTCCGGAGCGCCCCGCGTCGGCCCCCACCAACGACCACGGGAGACCGAGCAATGCACTCGAACGCAGAACAGTTCCCGCACGGGGACCTGGCAGCCCAGGCGGGACTCGGGCGCTGGCAAGCCCAGTACCGGCCCCGGAAGGCCCCCATCGCGTTGTCGATGGGGATCGCCGGGGCGATCTACGTCGCGCTCGCGGCGTGCTTCATCGGCAGCGACCTCCTGGCGAACGGGTTCCTGCTGATCCTGTTCCTGGTGATCACCGCGTTCTTCGCGCTGGGCTTCGCGAACCTGGCGTACACGAAGCACAAGTCCGGGGCGGGCGACACGCTCGACTTCTTCGAGCACGGCCTGATCGTCAAGGGCCCCAAGACTCTCGTCTCGATCTTCACCTGGGACGACGCCAGGGCCTACCAGCGCCTCTTCCACTACCCGCAGACCGGACTCGTCACCTACAACTACCTCCTGGTCGGCCCGGAGGGGAACGCGATCAGCATCGGCGATCCGAAGGGCGCGGCGATGTCCGCCGCGGTCAACCTGGAGGCGAACCTCGACCGGTTCACGCTCGGCGCGGCGTTCGACGCACCCCAGGAATGGGGGCCGATCGTGCAGGAGCAGATCACGCGGGCGCAGCTGCCGAAGGTGCTGGCCGAGATCGATGCGGGCCGCCGGGTCGAGTTCGGCGGCCTCGCGCTCGACGCCCGGTCGCTCCAGGTCGACGGCCGCGCGGTCCCCTGGGGCGATCTCCAGGGGGTGTCCGTCAACGACGGCGTGGTGGCCTTCAAGATCGCCGGCCGCTTCCTGAAGGCGCGCCAGTCGGTCTACACGATCCCGAACTTCTTCGTCTTCAAGGCGGCGGTCCACTCGCGGACCGGACTGGCCTGGTCGTGAGCCCGGCTTTGCCGGGACAGGCCGGGCCTCTGCTGCGTCCCAGGCAGTCCGGTGGCTTGGGCGCCCGGGAGTGCGGTTCTTCGGTCAGTCGGCGTCGGGCTGGTTGGGGTCGTGGGCGGTGCGGTAGCGGCGCCGGCGGCGCGGCCGGGGGCGGGCCCGGCGCCGCACCTGCTGGATCTGGTCGATTTCGTACCGCAGGTACCAGGGCTCCCAGCCGCCCTGGCGGAACCATTGGCGGGCCGTGCGGGAGGCGAGGCCGCCCAGGACGCAGAGCGCGGTCAGTATCCACAGTGGTGAGACTATGAGGGCCCAGACCTCGCCGTAGGTGCGGACGACGGCGGCGATGCCGATCCAGGTGTTGAGCGGGACGAACACGACGGCGGCGGCCCGGGCCCACTTGCGGCCCAGGCCGAGGGCGAGGACCGCCATGACATAAGGGACGGTGTATACCACGAGCGCGGGCAGGACCACCGCCATGGGGAAGCTCGTGCCGATGTCGATGGCGGCCTCGACGTCGGAGAGGTACGGCACCCCGGCGGTCTCGCCCTTGACCCAGTTGAAGATCCGGGGGCCGATGCCGACGCTCACGCTGACCAGCATGAAGTACTGGAACACCAGCATGACCTGGGCGAGGTCGACGGAGTGCGGCTTGTCGTACAGCGCTTGCGGGTCGGGTGAGGTGGACATGTTCATGGGCGCTCCAGGACACGGGTACTTCAAGACTACGGCCGCAACGGAACCGTGTGGGGGTTCAGCCGCCGCTACTTTCGTCGAAAGCCGCTTCCGACGAAGGTCGCATCGGTCGGCGCGACAGATCGGTCTCGCAGGGGATGCGGCGCAAGGCAGTCGGCGCGACAGTGGATCCCATGAACGCAGCTCCGCCCGATCAGCGCCCGAGTCGCCCCGCCCTGGCGCTCCGCACGTTCGGCGCGTGGGCGGCGATGGGGATCGGGCTCGGTGTCGCCGGGCCGGTCTCGATGGCGATCGCCGACCAGACGGGGTTCGGGCGCACCGCCCGGCAGGCCGTCGGCGCGGTCGTCGTCAGCCTCATCGTCGTCTCCGTCGTTCTCTGGCTTCACGCCAGGCTCGACCGGCGGCCGTACGCCGCGCTCGGATTCGTCTCGGCCGTATCCGCAGTGCGGACGTTCGGCCTGGGGGTCGCGGTCACCGGTGGGGCGGCAGCGGTCGCGATCGTGCCCGCGGTCCTCGGTGGCTGGATCGCGTTCGGGTCGGTGGACTGGGGCGCACTGGCGGGGTTCCTCGTCGTCAACGCGTGCATCGCATTCGCGTTGGAGGCGCTTCCTGAGGAGCTCACCTTCCGCGGCTACATCTACGCCACCCTCAAGCGCCGGGGCGCCCGCCGGGCGCCGTTCTTCGTGACCACGGCGCTGTTCTGCCTGATCATGCTGCCGACCTCCGCTGCCGCCGCCGCGGCGACCATGCTGCTGGGCGGCGATCCCGACGGGGTCGCGTTCGCGCCGTCCGGGCAGGAGCCCGTCACCTACGTCCTGCTGCTCGCCTGCTTCGGAACGGCGCTGCTGGCGGCGCGGATCGCGACCGGGTCGCTCTGGACGTCCATGGCACTGCATTTGACGTTCCTGACGGTGAACCGGATCGTGTTCGCGGGCGAAGGCCGCGACACCGGAGTGCGGGTGGAGTCCGCACCTGATGCCGCCGTGCTCGTGCTGGCCTACCTGGTGCTCACGGCCGCCGCGTTCGGTGTACTCGCCCGCGTGCGCGGCCGGCGTGGCGGTCAGGTCGACCCGAGCCGGCGTCCGTCGGCCGTCGGGCCTGCCTCCACGTCTCCATGAGCGGCCGACCGGTCATCATCGCGCTGCGATCAGGGCGGCGGGTGCGCTAGAGTCTCGGACCTGTGGCCACGCTTCGACCTGCCGACCTCGCCCGCGAGCACGGGCTCTCGACCCAGGCGGTCCGCAACTACGAGCGCGAGGGCTTCCTCCCGGCGGCGGCGCGCACGCCCAGCGGGTACCGGGTCTACACCGAAATGCACGCGGCGGCGCTGCGCGCGTTCCTGGCGCTGGTGCCGGCGTACGGGCACGCCGCGGCGGGCCGGATCATGAAGGCGCTCAACGCAGGCGACCGCGAGGGCGCACTGGCGCTGATCGACCGCGGGCACCTGCGCCTCGTGCGCGACAGGGAGACCCTGGACGCGGTGCGCAGCGCGATCGGGCACCTCACGGCCGAGCCCGCGCCCGCGCGGTTCCACGGCCCGCCGCTCACGGTGGGCGAACTGGCGCGGCGGCTCGAGGTCACCGCTGCGACCGTCCGGAACTGGGAGGACGCCGGCATTCTCACTCCCGAACGCGATCCGGCCACCGGGTACCGATTGTTCCGGGACGAGGACGTGCGGGACGCCGAGCTCGCGCACCTGCTGCGGCGCGGCGACCACCCGCTGGAGCGCATCGCTGTGGTCGTCCGGCAGGTCCGCACCGCGGGCGGCACCGAGGAGCTGGCGCTCGCGCTCGAAGGCTGGAGCAGCAGGCTCACCGAGCGCGGCCTGGCGATGCTCGACGCGGCCGCGCACCTGAGCCGGTACCTGCAGCTCGCCGAGTGAGCACGCCGATTGACAAGCGTAGATATCCCACTTACCATGGCACCGTCATTCTCGGAAAGTTTCATGAAACTTCTCGAAACTTCCGAAGCTTTGTTTTTCCCTCCTCCGCAATGGAGCTGCCAAGCCATGGAACGTCACCCCCGCTCACGGCACCGGCGCCTGCGCGCCCTCGCCGCCGCAACCGGAGCGCTGGTCATCCCCGCCGCGCTCGCCCTCGGCCAACCGGCCGCCGCCCAAGACGACGGCACCGTCGTCCACACCTCGGACTTCGAGGACGGCACGGTCGGCGACTGGGCCCCGCGCGGCCCGGTCACCCTCGCCGTCGAAGACGGCGCCCTCCTCACCACCGGCCGCGCCGCCGACTGGAACGGCCCCGCCCTCGACATCACCGACTACATCGCCCCCGGTGGCGTGTACGAGATCTCGCTCGACGTCCGCCTCGCCGAAGGCAGCACCGGAGACAAGCTCAGCGCCACCGTCCAGCGCGAAGCCGGCGGCGAGACCGCCTACGACAGCCTCGTCTACCAGGCCGCCGCCGGCACCGAGTGGACCACCCTCAGCGGCGAATACAGCATCGCCGCGCCCGCCGACGCCCTCACCTTCTACGTCGAGGCCCCGGCCCCCGATGCCTCGTACCTGATCGACAACGTGCAGATCACCGAGCTCACCCCGCCCGGCGTCGACCCGAACATCCCCTCCCTCAAGGACGTCCTCGCCGACGACTTCCGCTTCGGCGCGGCCATCGACCCCCGCGACCTCGCCGCCCCCACCGGCGACCTGCTGAACAAGCACTTCAACCAGGTCACCGCCGAGAACCACATGAAGGTCGAGGCGATCCAGCCGACCGAGGGGACCTTCAACTTCGACGCCGCCGACGAACTCGTCGAGCACGCCGAAGCGAACGGCATGGAGGTCTACGGGCACACGTTCCTGTGGCACAGCCAGACCCCCGACTGGTGGTTCACCTACCCCGCCGGGCACCCGCAGGCCGGTGAGCCCCTCGGCAGCTCCGCCGAGGACCAGCAGATCATGCTCGACCGCCTCGAAGCGCACATCGGCGCCATCGCGGAGCACTACGGCGACCGCATCTGGGCCTGGGACGTCGTCAACGAGGTCATCAGCGACAACGCCGCCGAGGTCTACCGCGACAGCCGCTGGTTCCAGATCTTCGAAGGCCCCGAGTACATCTCGCACGCCTTCCGCATCGCCCGCGAAGAGCTCGACGCCGTCGGCGCCACCGACGTCGAGCTCTTCATCAACGACTACGGCACCGACAACCCGGCCAAGCGCGACAACCTCTACAACCTCGTCGCCGACATGCTCGCCGACGGCGTCCCCGTCGACGGCGTGGGCCACCAGACCCACATCAGCCTCAACACCCCCCTCGACAACATCGAGTCGAGCATCGACAAGTTCGCCGGACTCGGCGTCCTCCAGGCGGTGACCGAACTCGACGTCGCCATCGGCGCCCCCGTCGAGGGCGTGGAGTTCCCCGAGTACGAGGCCCGCATCGTCCAGCAGGGCCACTACTACCGCGACCTGTTCGCGATGCTCCGCGAGAAGGACCTCGAATCCGTGACCGTCTGGGGCCTGCACGACGGCCGCTCCTGGCTGCGCGGCTTCAACGGCACCCGCCCGCTGGAGTCCCCGCTGCCCTTCGACGACGACCTCCAGGCCAAGTGGGCCTACTGGGGCATCGTCGACCCCACCCGCCTCCCCGAGATCCCCGAAGAGCCCGAACCCGAGTACGCGCGGGTGCAGGTGCCCCGGGCCAAGAACGCGCCCGTGATCGACGGCGAGAAGGACAAGCCCTGGAAGAAGGCCGCCACGGTCGCCACCGACGTCCGCGTCGAAGGCGCCGAGGACGGCGCGAAGGCCGACGTCTCGCTCATGTGGGACGAGAACGCGATCTACGCCCTGTTCGAGGTCACCGACCCGAACCTCGACGAGAGCAGCGCCAACCCCTGGGAAGAGGACTCCGTCGAGGTGTTCCTCAACCCCGGCAACACCAAGTCGGGCGGGTACGACGACGCCGACGGCCAGTACCGCGTGAGCTTCACCAACGTCGTCACCTTGGGCGGCAACGGACCCGACGCGGGTGCGATCACCAGCGCCGCGGTGGCCACGAGCACCGGCTACCGGGTCGAGATCGCGATCGCGCTGGCCGACGGCCAGGGCGAGGTCGGCGCCGAGCACGGCCTCGACCTGCAGGTCAACGACGCCACCGACGGCGTGCGCACCGCCGCGCACACCTGGTACGACCCGACCGGCCAGTCCTGGAGCACCAACAAGATGTGGGGCATCGCCGAACTGGTCGAGAAGGTCAAGAACGACAACGGGAACGGCGGCGGCGGCAGCCTGCCGGTCACCGGCACCGGCCTCACGGTCGCCGTCGCCTCAGCCGCGGTCCTCGCGGTCGGCGGCACGCTCCTGGTGCTGCGGCAGCGCCGCGCCGCCAACTGGGGCGAGTAGCGCCATAGATAGACGACAGGGCGGGACCTCGCGGTCCCGCCCTCGTCGTCTCCGGCGCGATGTCGTACCACCGTGCCACCATTGGGGCATGTGCCGCAGTGTGAAGACCCTGTTCAACTTCGATCCGCCCGCCACGGAGGAGGAGGTCGGCGCCGCCGCGCTCCAGTACGTGCGCAAGATCAGCGGCTCGACCCATCCGTCCCAGGCCAACGAAGCGGCCTTCGAGGCGGCGGTGGCCGCGATCGCCGCCGCCACCCAGGAGCTGCTCGACAACCTGGTCACCACCGCGCCGCCGAAGGACCGGGAGGTCGAGGCGGCCAAGGCGAAGGCCCGCTCGGCCAAGCGCTTCGGCGCCGAGGCCTAGGTCCCAGGCGCCTTGCTCAACCGTTCGTGTCTCGTTCCGGCACGGGCTGCGGCAGCCCGAGGGCCGCTGCCAGCCAGGTCAGGTTGATCGACGCGAGTTCGAGGAATACGCGGCGGAGCCAGGTCGGCTGCTCGCTCACACAGGCGCGCTGCAGTGACGGCCCTGCGAGCCTCGCGATGAGGGGTGCGGGTTCGGTGCACACCTGCCACGGCGGCGGGCCGCCCTCCAGGTGCAGGGTGGGGAGCAGCTGCACGAGGTCGTGCAGCTCGTGGCCGGCACCGGCGTGCGACCAGTCGACGAGGCGGGCTTCGCGCTCCCCGGCGCCGCCGAGGAGGCACACGTTGTCGCTGCGGAAGTCGCCGTGCACCAGGCATGCGCCGAGGTCGAGCGCGGTGTCCGCCGCCGCGTCGACAGCGGTCAGGGTCTCGGCGTGCGCCTCGAGCCAGCCGGGGACGACGACGCCGAGGTCGACGAGCCGGTCGGCCAGTTCGATGACGCGCGGCCACTGCGGCCCCGGCCAGCTGGGAGTCCGCGGCAGCCGGGCAGGGAGCGGCGTTCGGCGCAGACGGTCGAGCGTGCGGCGGAGCGCGTCGATGTCGCCGGGGCGCCAGACCGTCGACGTGCCCCCGTTCGGGTTCTCGGCGCCGGCCGCGGGCCAGTAGGCGGCGGACAGGTCCTCCGTCACCAGCAGCGGCAGCCTGGTGCCGTCGTCCTGCCAGCCGAGCACCTCTGGGGTGAGGCCGGTGCCGCGCAGGTGGTCGAGGATGCGGTGCTCGTTGCGCAGCCAGCCCGCGATCTCCTCGGTCGTCGCACCCTTGGCGAACGCGGCGCTGCCGTCGCTGAACGTGACGATGAGCCGGTCCGCACCCGACATCCCGAACGCAGGTGCGCGCCATGCCGTCGCGGTCTTGCCGAGCAGCGATCCTGCCGTCCCGGCGATCTCGGGCGTTGCTGCAGCCGTCACGCCCCAGGTATAGCAGAACTGCTCGATGCGCCGCCGCCCCGCGTCACCACCGGCGAACCGGATCGCACGGCGCCGACCGCGTCCGAAACCGGCCTAAGACCGTCCGAGGATTCCCCCGCGAACGCATCGGTGAGAAGCTGAGGCTTCCACATACGGGAGGGGCGCTCATGCGGTTCGAGGGGTATCGGGTGGTCGTGACCGGCGCCGGCCGCGGCTTCGGCAGGAGCCTGGCGATCGCACTGGGCCGGGACGGCGCGGAGGTGTACCTCAGCGCCCGCGACTTCCAGGCGGCCGAATCGGTCGCAGAAGAAGTGCGGCACGCCGGCGGGCGGGCGCACGCGTTCGAGTGCGACCTGGCCGACCCCGAGTCGGTGCGCGAGTTCGCCACCACCGTCGGTGAGGTGGCCGACCGGATCGACGTGCTCGTCAACAACGGCGCGCCCTACCTGGACGCGGGCGGGTTCCTCGAAGCGGACGACGCGCAGATCGCCGCCACGATCGCGGCCGGCGCCACCGGCACGGTGCTCGCCACCAAGGCGCTCCTGCCGCTGCTGCTGCGCAGCCCGCGGCCGGACATCGTGACCATGGTGTCCGGGTGCGGCGAGTACGGCAACCACCGGTCCGAGGCGCACGAGGCGTTCTACGCCGCGAAGTCCGCGCAGGCCGGGTTCACCGAAGTGCTCTCAAAGCGCCTGCGGCCCCAAGGGGTCCGCGTCATCGCCCTGTACCCGCCGGACTTCGACGACACCGACCCGCTCGGCCCCGCATGGGACGCCGAACGCGCGGACGGCGACGCCCTCACCGCCCGCTCGGTCGCCGACTGCGTCATGTTCGCGATCGGGCAGCCGCGCGACTGCTACATCAAGTCGTTCTACTTCGAGCAGGCGTGAAAGGGGGCCGGACGAATCCGGCCCCCGAAACACACTGATCAGCGGATGCGGTCGTAGACCAGCGAGACCGTGCCGTCCTCGCCCGCATTCTGGCTCACCAGCGCCCACTGCCCTTCGGGCAGTTCACCGTCGAACAGGCGCGGGCCCTCGCCGAGGAACACCGGGAACAGCGTGATCGCCAGCCGGTCGACCTGGTCGGCGGCCAGGAGCGCCTTGATGACGCTCGCGCTGGCGAGCACCAGGATGTCCCCGCCCTCGGCGGCCTTGAGGTCCGCGACCGCTGCTGCGGTCGGCTTGTCCACGACCTCGGCCCGCTCCCAGGGGGCTTTCTCCAGTGTGGAGGAAAGGACCGTCTTGTCCACGTCGACGAGCCATTGCGCGAAGGCCTCGTCGCGGGGGTCGACGCCTTCGGCGCCGATCACGGTGGGCCAGAAGCCGAGGAAGCCTTCGGCGTTGACGCGGCCGAGCAAGGCGGTGGTCGCCGTTTCGTGCAGGGCGGCGAGGTGGTCGCGGGCGGCCTCCGAGATCGCGTACGGCATGACCCAGCCCATGTCGAGCGGGTTCGCCTTGGCGTAGCGGCCGTCGAGGGACAGGGCGGTGTTGGTGACGACTCGGCGGGTGTGCTGCTGCGTGTTCATTGCAATGCTCCTTGAGGGTGTGCGGTGTTCAGTGGTCGAGCATGGCGGCGAGCTTGTCGAGGGTCTGGCCGAAGCCGATCTCGATGCCCGCGATGAAGTCGGCGGATTCCACGGTGCTGTCGGAGAGGCGCCAGTGGACGTCGAGTGCGGTGCCCTCGCCGGTCGGCCGGAGGTCGAACTCGACGTGGGAGGTGAAGGCGATGCCGCCGTCGGGCAGCAGCGGGGAGAGCCGGTAGGCCAGGCGCTCACCGGGAACGGCCTCGGTCACCTCGCCTTCGGCGCGGCCCGCGACGAGGTCGGTGCCCTTGTCGTCGATATCCCGGTACTCCAGGACGATCCGGCCGCCCGGCCGCGCCTCGAAGACCAGTTCGGCGACGCGGAAGTCGTCGGGCGTCCACCACCGGTCGAGCAGTGCGGTCTCGGTCAGGTGGGGCCAGAGCGCCGCAGGGGCGGCCGGGAGCGTGCGGGTGAACCGGAACGAGCGGCCGTCGGCCCAGCCTTCGCCGGTGGCGGCGATCCGCTCGGCCGCGGCGCTCGCCGCGTACCGGTCGAACCCCTCGTGGCCGTCAGCGGCGTCGGCGAAGCCCTGCAGTGCGGTCGCCAAGTCCCGCAGGGGACCCGAGCGGAGGGCGTAGATGCGGCGCTGGCCGTTGCGCTGGGAGGCGACGAGGCCGGCGCGTTCGAGGGCCTGCAGGTGCTTGGTGGTCTGCGGCTGGCGCGCCCCGGCCAGTTCGGCGAGGACGCCGACGGGCCGGGGTCGTTCGGCCAGCAGGTTGACGAGCCGCCACCGGGCCGGGTCGGCGAGTGCGGCGAGGATTGCTTCCATGAGAAGAAGTATTCTTCATGGAGAATATTCTTGTCAAGGAATATGTAGGAGTTCTTTCAGGCGACCTCGGGGATGATGTCGTTGACCAGGTCGGCGCACCACTGCAGCAGCGCGAGCCCCTCGAGCGGCTTGCCGCCGATCTTCGAGGTGGTCGGGCGCGGGACGCTGATGACGCCCCCTTGCGGCTTGTAGTGCGCGTCCGGGTAGTGCCGGCTCAGGCGCATCTGCTTCGAGTCGGGCAGCTCGATCGAGGAGAACCGGAGGTTCTTCCCCTGCAAGGCCACGTCCTGCAGGCCGTGCGCGCGGGCCAGGAGCCTGAAGCGCGCCAGGTGGAACAGGGTCTGCACCTGGTCGGGCGCGGGACCGTACCGGTCCTCCATCTCCTCGCGCACCTCGTCCAGCTCGGCCTCGCTGTGGACCTCGGAGATCTTGCGGTACATCTCCAGGCGCAGGCGCTCGACCTCCACGTAGTCGAACGGGATGTTCGCGTCCAGCGGCAGCTCCACCTTGACCGGCGAGGGCGGCTCCTCGGCGCCGCCCTTGAACGACGCCACCGCCTCGCCGACCATGCGCAGGTACAGGTCGAAGCCCACGTCCGCGATGTGGCCGGACTGCTCGGCCCCCAGGAGGTTGCCCGCGCCGCGGATCTCCAGGTCCTTCATCGCCACGTACATGCCCGCGCCGAGCTCGGAGTGCTGCGCGATCGTCGCCAGGCGCTCGTGCGCGGTCTCCGAGAGCGTCTGCTCCGGCGGGTACAGGAAGTACGCGTACGCCCGGTCGCGGCTGCGGCCCACGCGGCCGCGGATCTGGTGCAGCTGCGAGAGGCCGAGCAGGTCGGCCCGCTCGACGATGAGCGTGTTCGCGTTCGGGATGTCGATGCCGGACTCGATGATCGTGGTCGAGACGAGCACGTCGTACTCGCCCTCCCAGAAGCCCTGCATGATCTTCTCGAGCTGGCCCTCGCCCATCTTGCCGTGCGCCACGGCGATCCGGGCCTCGGGGACGAGTTCGCGCAGCTTCGTCGCGGCCCGGTCGATGGACTCGACCCGGTTGTGCAGGTAGAACACCTGGCCGTCGCGCAGCAGCTCGCGGTGGATCGCGGCCGCGACCTGCCTGGCCTCCCAAGCGCCCACATAGGTCAGCACCGGGTGGCGCTCCTCGGGCGGGGTGGCGATCGTCGACATCTCGCGGATGCCGGTCACCGCCATCTCGAGCGTGCGCGGGATCGGAGTCGCGGACATCGTCAGGACGTCCACGGCGGCGCGCAGGGCCTTCAGCTTCTCCTTGTGCTCCACGCCGAACCGCTGCTCTTCGTCCACAATGATCAGGCCGAGGTCCTTGAACCGGGTCTCGGCCTGCAGGAGCCGGTGCGTCCCCACGAGGATGTCGATCTCCCCCGCGGCGATGCCCTTCTGGATCTCCGCGGCCTCGCGCGTCGACTGGAACCGCGAGAGCTGCTTGATCTTGACCGGGAACTGGCCCATGCGCTCCACGAACGTGCCGTAGTGCTGGCTCGCCAGGAGCGTGGTCGGCACCAGCACCGCCACCTGCTTGCCGTCCTGCACCGCCTTGAACGCGGCGCGCACGGCGACCTCGGTCTTGCCGTAGCCCACATCGCCCATGACGAGGCGGTCCATCGGGACGCGCGCCTCCATGTCCGCCTTCGTGTCCATGATGGCCGACATCTGGTCGGGGGTCTCGATGTACGGGAACGCGTCCTCGAGCTCGCGCTGCCACGGCGTGTCCGGGCTGAACGCGTGCCCTTCGGCCGCCTGCCGGGCCGCGTACAGCTGGATCAGCTCGGCCGCGATCTCGCGCACGGCCTTGCGGGCGCGCCGCTTCGTCTTCTGCCAGTCCGCGCCGCCCAGCTTGTGCACCGTCGGCTGCTCGCCGCCCACGTACCGGGTCAGCTGGTCGAGCGAGTCGGTGGGCACGAACAGGCGGTCGCCCGGCTGGCCGCGCTTCGAGGCGGCGTACTCGATCACCAGGTACTCGCGCTCGGCCCCGCCGATCGCGCGCCGCACCATCTCCACGTACTTGCCGACGCCGTGCGCGTCGTGCACCACGAAGTCCCCGGGGGAGAGCTCGAGCGGGTTGACCACGCCGCGGCGCTTGGTCGCCTTGCCCTTGCGGGGCTTCTGGGCCGCGAGCGCCTTGCCGCCCGCGATGTCGGCGGCCGTGACGACCACCAGACCCGAAGCGGCGTCGACGAACCCGAGCGTGAGCGTGCCGGTGCACGCGACGACCTCGCCCGCGCGGAACGCCTGCGGCGCGGCCTCCAGGTGCGCGCCGATGCCCTCGGCCTTCAACTGCTCGGCGGCCCGCTCGGCCCCGCCGAGGGCCGGGTAGACGACGGCGACGGCGCGGCCCTCGCGGGTCCAGGCCTGCATGTCCGCCACCAGCTGCGGCGTGTTGCCGTGGTAGCGCGGGGTCTCGGCGATGCCGAGGTCCACGGTGATCGCGTCGTCGGCCGTAACCGCTCCATAGTGGAGCGGCTCGCCGGTGATGGCCGCGAGCTCCTCCGCGATCGCGTCCTCTTCGGGGGCGACGGCGAACGGCGAGATCGTCCACCAGCGCTGGCCCTTGGCGAGCGCGGCGGTGCGGGCCTCGGCGAGGTCGTGGAACGTGCCCGCGCCGAGGTCCACGGGCGCTTCGGCCCCGGCCGCGGCGGCGGCCCATGAGGCGTCCAGGAACTCGTTCGAGGTGGCGACGAGGTCGACCGCCCGCGAGCGGATGCGCTCAGGCTCGATCGCGACGACCAGGGAGTCGCGAGGCAGGACTTCTTGGAACAGCTGCAGCTCATCGGGTCCGGCGAGCGCGGGCAGCAGGGACTCCATGCCTTCGGCCGGGATGCCCTGGGCGAGTTTGGCGCACATCTCGGCGATGCCGGGGTAGGTGTCGCCGAGGGCGGCGGCCCGCTCCCGCACCTCGTCGGTGAGGAGCAGTTCGCGGCAGGCGACGGCGCGCAGTTCGGGGGCTTCGTCGAGGGAGCGCTGGTCGGCGACGGAGAACTCGCGGATGGAGTCGACCTCGTCGCCGAAGAACTCCAGGCGCAGCGGGTGCTGGGCGGTGGGCGGGAACACGTCGAGGATGCCGCCGCGCACGGCGAACTCGCCGCGCTTCTCCACGAGGTCGACCCGTTCGTAGGCGAGGTCGACGAGGTGGGCGGCGAGGTCGAGCAGGTCGGTCTCGTCGCCGCGCCTCAATTGCACGGGCTCGCGTTCGCCGAGGCCCTTGAGCTGCGGCTGGAGGGCTCCGCGGACGGGGGTGACGATGACGCGCGGCACGTCGCCGGCGTGGATGCGGTGGAGGAGTTCGAGGCGGGCGCCGACGGTGTCGGAGCGGGGCGAGAGGCGCTCGTGCGGCAGCGTCTCCCACGCGGGGTAGAGCGCGATGTCCTCCTCGTCGAGGAAGGACGCCAGTGATTCGGCCAGCTCCTCGGCTTCACGTGAGGTCGCGGTGATCGCGAGCACGGGGCCCGGCGAGCTGGCGGCGGCCCGGGCGAGCGCGAGGGGGCGCGCGCCGGGCACGGCGACGACGTCGACCGGGCGGTCGGACGAGGCCGCGAGGTCGCCGATGCGGGCGAGCTTCGGCGCTTTCGCGGCCGCGCTGAGCAGGCTCGCGAGTTTCGGAGCGGATCGTTCTGCGGCCATGCGGACTCCTGCGAGGTTCCGGGTTTCACTGTGCTCAAGGCACGACGATTGGCCGAAATCCGGGCATGAGGCCCGGTTCCGGCAACCGGTCGAGTCTACCTCGCGGGAGCAGCGCCCATTTACGGCTCGCGAGCTTCGCCGAGGGCCGCGTGCCGGCCGCGCCTACTCGCTCGCGCCCTGGCCCGTGCCCTGGTCGAAGAGCAGCTGCTGCACCTCGGGCACGTTGTAGAGCATGCCGATCACGACGAGGACGGTGAGCACGGGCAGGAGGATGCGGTTCTCCTCCTTGCCTCCCGCGCGGAGGGCGATCGAGTTGGGCAGGCCGATGTCCTTCCAGCGGCGGCCCTGGATCGGGAGCGGGAAGAACAGGGGCGAGCCCATCTTCGTGATCATGTCGCCCAGGACGTGGATGAAGCAGCCGATGCCCATCGCGAGTCCGAGGACCCAGTAGTCGCGGCCCTCGGGCAGGAACCGGTACATGCCGTAGGAGGCGACGAGCGCGACGCCGGTGGTGACGATCCAGCCCTTCTTCTCCACGGTCTCGGCGAGCAGGCCGCGCACCGCCAGACCGGTGAGGACGAACAGGATCGCGATGACCGCCGGCTTCCCGAACTGGTAGGCGAGGAAGCCGGTGCCGGTGCCCACGATCGCGGCGTGCAGGGCGGTGTGGGTGAAGGTGCGGTGGCCGTTCTTCCGCTTCTTGTCCTTCTTCGACTTCGTGAGCAGGTAGAACCAGTAGCAGAGACGTTCGACGACCTCGGCGACGAAGAGGGACGCGACGCCGAACGAACGGGCCACAGTGGAGCCGCCCTTGTTCTCGGTCACTTTGCCGGCGCAGTCGATGTCGGGGTAGAGCGCGGCGCCTGAGGCGACGATCGTGCCGACGATGAGCTCGGCGGAGGACTGGTCGATGCCGAACGCGATGTCGGCGACCGCCGAGCCCGCGAGCCACAGGGCGGCACCGGACATGGCGTGGGTCGGGCCCATGACCATAGTGGGGACTCCTTCAGGGCAGTATGGGGAGCAGTGTCTGGAAGCTGTGGAGACTATCCCACACGCGCACGACAACCACGGTTCCAGGCGAGACGTTCCTCCAGTCCCGCAACATCATTCCCGTATCAGTACGATCACGACCCAACCTGCGGGGCCGCCTCGCGCTATGGTCGAGGGGTGTTCGACTCCTCGCAGCTCACGGCCTATCTCAAGCGCGTCGGGATCAGGGCCCCGAGGCGCCCGACGCTGCACGCGCTGCGCCGGATCCACCGCGCCCACATCGACGCGATCCCGTACGAGAACCTCGACATCCAGCTGGGCAGGCCGATCCGGCTCGACGCGGCGTCGCTGTACACCAAGCTCGTCGAGGGCGGCCGGGGCGGCTACTGCTACGAGCACAACGGGACGCTCGCGCACGCCTTGGAGGCCATGGGCTTCGACGTGCGCCGCGTGCTCGGCGGCGTCGCCCGCGAGACCGAGGGCGAGGGCAACTGGTGGAACCACATGCCGCTCGTGGTGCGGTTCCCCGGCGGCGACGAGTACCTGGCAGACGCCGGCATCGGCACGGGCTTCCGCGACCCGCTGCCGATCCGCAGCGGCAGCTACCGGGTCGGGCCGTTCAATTTCGGCATCTGGAGCCTCGGCGAGGGCGAATGGCGCTGCTCGATCGACCCGCGCGTCACCAACCTCACGTTCGACTTCACCTCGGATCCGCGCGACGTGAGCGAGTTCGAGGCGAAGTGCACCGAGCTCTCGACCTCCCCCGAGTCCCCGTTCGTGAAGACCCTGACCGTGCAGAACCCCGGCGAGACCGACATCTGGGTCCTGCGGGCGCGCACGCTCACCGTCTACGACCCGCAACTGCCGGAAGGGAAGACGGTCCGGATCGTCGCCGACCCGGACGACTTCGCGTCGCTCCTGCGGGGCCGCTTCAACCTCACTCTCGACGAAGCCGATCTCGGCGCATTGTGGACCAAGGCCGAGGAGCAGCACGAACGCAAGCTCGCCGAGGACGCAGCCGCCAATCAGGCCTCGGTCTAGTCAGCCCCGGCGGCAGAGCCGGACTCCGATCAGCGACCAGACCAGCCCGGCCTGCCCTTCGGTAGCGGCCCAGGTGACGAACCCTGAGGCCGGTTCGCCCAAGCGCAAACCGGCGGCGACACCGAGGACGAGCAAAGGCAGGCTTGCGACCATCAGGACCGCTTCGGGAAGCGGACCCGATCGCTTCCGCAACGTCGCCGCCCCGAGCACCGTCGCACCTATGTAGACCAAATGCGACAGCACCCAGGCTGGCACACCCGCCAACGCCACCATCCCCTCGACCCCGCCCGGCGCCAACGGCCCGACCGCGTTCGCCAGGAAGCCGACCGCCGTCGCCACGAGCCCGGCCATCAGCAGGCCGCGCCCCCAGCCCGCGAGCCGCCCCGATCCCGCGCGGTGACGCCGCCCGAACGCTCGGAACCCCGCGAACACCAGGAGCACACCTGCCAGCCCCGCCCAGCCGGTCGACTGTGGCAGTGCCGCACCGACCCCCGGAAACCCAGTGGCGGCGAAGACGATCGCGCCACCGCACATCGCGGCACCGGCGACCGGTGCACCACGACGGGTCGAACCGGTGGCCGACAGGTCAGGGTCAGCCGAGGTGGCGATAGGCGCAGTCATGTGTCCTCCCATGCGCAGGGGATGGCGCCCGCCGATCAGCGGGTTCGAATCCATGTTCGCTTCCGGCGGTGCTCGCCGACTCCCCTGCAAAGGTGAGCGTGCTCCCCCGCCAGGGTGAGCGATAGCGCTACTAGAGCCGCCTCCTTCCCTCTCGTTGCTCCCGATTCACTTGCCCGGGAGGTGATGCCGATCCCGGGCATCGTCATTCGAGACCAGGGAGGTCACATTGCCTCGCATGGCGGAAACGGGTGGGCCGGGTCCTTGTTGCCCGGCCGGCATCGCCGATCATGCTGGCGGTCTTACGAGTGCGTGTCTCGTTCTGGACACTGTCTCCGGTCGGGGTGATCCCGACCGGCGATCTCCCACCCAGCACGGCCCCGAGGAGGGGCCGTGGTCAGCTGTGGATCCCGATAGCACAATAAGACTGAAACCCATGCCCCGTAAGGCATCGGTCTCGGAATCGGTCCGGTTTGGGTTTCGGCCAGAGGCTTGGCTTAGTCTGCTTGCACCTAATCGCCACCTGTACGTTTTCCGTATCCCTGTGCGTATATCAATCATCCCTCGCGCACGCCCGACCGTCATCACTCGCGGGGATACAAGTCCCTCATGTTTCGCCGAACCCGTCTGCGCCCCAAGGAAACAGCCGACCCCTGCCCCGCGATCGGGCGTGTCGCCCGCCTTGAAACAAACCCGCCACCCGCCGACCGGCCCCACCCCGAATCGCACCGCTTCGGCGGCGCCCGCCTGAACCGCAAGCCGACGCCGACCGGGAGCGACTCAGGCGGTGCGCTGGCGGGCGGCCTCGTAGAGCGCGACCGAGCCGGCGTTGGCGGCGTTCAGGGAGGAGGCGGCCTTGGGCGACATGGGGATGCGTGCGGTGGCGTCGGCGAGTTCGAACCAGGACTTGGACATGCCGGTGGTCTCGTTGCCGACCACGAGGAGGGTGGGGCCGCCGAGGTCGTGTTCGGAGAGCGCCTGCTCGCCGCGCTCGTCGGTGCCGATGATCGTGGGTGCGTGCGGCTGCTTGCGGGCCCATTCGGCGACTTCGTGCGCCGAGGCGGCACTCACGACGGGCATTGCGAAGAGACTCCCGGTGGAGGCCCGAACGGCCTTGGGGTCGTAAGGGTCTGCGGCGTTGCGGCCGGTGATGACCACGGCGTCTGCGCCGAACGCGTCGGCCGAGCGGATCAGCGAGCCGACGTTCCCCGGGCTGGTCGGCCGGTCGATGACGATGCCGAGCCAGTCGGGGCGGGTGGCGAGGTCGGCGAGCCGGCGCTGCGGGATCTTGACCTGGGCGAGGAGTTCGGGCGGGTTGTCCTCGTCCTTCTCCCCCAGTTCGGCGAGGAGGCCGCCGGAGAGGGCGGCCTGCTCGGTGTGGGGCCGTTCGAGGAGGCCGCGGGCCCAGTCGGAGAGGCGCGGGCGGTCGGCGTCGTAGAGGAAGGCCTCGACGGTCCAGCCGTGCTCGACCGCGAGGGAGATCGGCCGGACGCCCTGCACGAGGAAGGACCCGGCGCGGTGGCGCTTGTTGCGGTTGCGCAGCAAGGTCTCCCATTGCTGGAACTTGGCGTTCCGGACACTGACCTGCAGGGTTCTCGCCATGGTCTCCGCAATTCTCGTGTGGTCGTGGACAGCGCAGAAACTACCACGGCGGCGACCGGCCGCGCCCTCTGGAAATCAACCGTGCTCTTCCGCTGCCAGCGCCTCCAAGGTCGTCGAGAGCTCCCCGAGAAGGCGGTGGACGTCGGCGGCGCGATCGTCTCCCAGGGCCTCGCACAGCCGGTCGGCGAATGCGGCGTGCGCGGGGCCGATGCGCCGCACGGCCTCCAGGCCCTCCTCGGTCGGCGCGACCAGTTTGGCCCGCCGGTGGGCGGGGTTGGGCAGGTACTCGACCATGCCCTTCTCGGCCAGGATGTCCGCGATGCGCTGCACGGCCTGACGGGTGATGCCCATCGCGCGGGCGATGCCCGCCACCGGCAGCGGTTCCTTGGTCACCGCCCCGAGCACCTGCCAGTGGGCCGCGGTCAGGCCGGCCGGGCGGGCCAGTCCCTCGGCGACGTCGAGGAACTGGCCGTTCAGTCGGAACACCGTCACGGCCAAGCCAGACAGGAGTTCTTGGCGTTCGGTCATGCGGTCTCGCCCATCAGCTCGTAGTACCCGGCCGGGTCGCCGAGTCCGTAGAGCTTGTACCACGAGGCCAGGACCTCGGGCGTGTACAGGTCGAGGGCCGCGAACACCTCGCGGGCGAAGTCCACCGGCTTCGTGCCCGAGGCGGTGATGAGCCCCCGGTCGGTGATCGCCGGGACGTCGCGGTACAGGTCGGTGCCCTTGGAGCCGAAGGCCTGCACGAATTCCGGTGCGTTGCTGGTGTGCGCGCGGTCGTCGAGGAGTCCTTCGGAGGCCAGTCCCCCGGTCGCCCCGCAGATGGCCGCGACCGGGACGCCGGCGTCGAGGAACCGCCTGGCGGCCTTCGCGAAGCCGGTGTTGCCTCCGAAGAGCCAGGTGTCGGCGCCGGGGAGGATCAGCATGGCGCTGTCGTCGGCGCTGAGCTCGTCGAGCACGAGGTCGGGAGTGATCGTCAGGCCGCCCTTGGTCCGCACGGGTTCGGGGCCGGCGCCGACGGTGCGGACCTCGTAGCGGCCCGGTTCGCGCTGCCAGTCGCCGCCGTTGATGTGGGCGGTCGCGTAGCCGACCTCCCAGTCGGCCAGCGTGTCGTAAACGGCCATGTGCACGTACTGCGTCATTGTCGCTCTCCTCGTTCCAGGTATGACAACATTCTGTCATATTGACAACGTGTTGTCAAATCTGGGTGAACGAAAAAGGCCGCGGCGGTGCGTACCGCCGCGGCCTTCGCGCAGCCTGGATCAGCCGGTGTTGCGCAAACCCGCCGCGATGCCGTTCACGGTGATGAGCAGGGCTCGCTTGAGCTGCGGGTCGACGTCGCCGTCGGCGCCGCCCTCCGAGCGGTAGCGCTTGAGCAGCGAGATCTGCAGGTGGTGCAGCGGCGCGAGGTAGCGGTCGCGGACCTCGAGGGTCCGGGCCAGCTGCGGGTTCGCGTCGAGCAGCTTCTCCCCGCCGGTGAGCGCCAGCACCTCGGCGACGGTGCGCTCGTGCTCGGCCGTGATCGTCTCGAAGATCGGCCGCAGCTTGGCCGGGACCAGCGTGGAGACGTACTGCTCCGCGATCGACAGGTCCGTCTTCGCCAGCGTCATCTCCACATTGGAGACGAAGTTGCGGAAGAAGTGCCACTTCTCATACATCTCGGCGATGTCCTCGCCCAGGCCCGCCTCGCGGGCGGCCGCGAGGCCCGCGCCCACGCCGTACCAGCCCGGCACGATCTGCCGCGACTGCGTCCAGCCGAACACCCACGGGATCGCCCGCAGGCCGCCCAGCCCCGCGTCCGTGTTCGGACGCTTCGACGGGCGCGAACCGATGTTCAACGCGCCCAGCAGCTCCGTGGGGCTCACGGCCCAGAAGTACTCGGCGAGGCCCGGCTTCCCGGTCAGCTCCCGGTACGTGGCCTTCGAGGCCTCCGAGGTCTGGTCCATGACACTGAACCAGCGGCCCAGCACGTCCGGCTGGTGCCGCGGCTCGGTGTGCAGCAGCGTCGCCTTCAGCGAAGCGGCCACCGTCAGCTCGAGGTTCTCGCGCGCCAGCGCCGGCAGCGTGTACTTGTCCGACAGCACCTCGCCCTGCTCGGTGATCTTGATGGCGCCGTCGAGCGTGCCCGAGGGCTGGGCCAGGATCGCCTCGTGGGTGGGGCCGCCGCCGCGGCCGATGGTGCCGCCGCGGCCGTGGAAGAGGCGCAGGCGCACGCCGTGCTTGTGGGCGACGTCGCGCAGCTGGCGCTGGGCGCTCTGGATGTTCCACTGGCTGGCGGTGATGCCGGCGTCCTTGTTGGAGTCGGAGTAGCCGAGCATCACTTCCTGGATGTCGCCGCGGGCGGCGACGATCGCGCGGTACGCGGGGAGGCTGAGGAGCCGGTCGAGGAGGGTGTCGGCGCCGGCGAGGTCCTCGACCTCTTCCATGAGGGGGACGAAGCCGATGTCGGCGCGGCCGCGGGCGACGTCGACGAGGCCGGCGTCGCGGGCGAGGATCGCGGGGGCCAGGACGTCGGCCGGGTCGTGGGTCATCGAGATGATGTAGGACTCCACGATCGACTGTCCGAACTGGACCTGGGCGTCGCGGATCGCGTGGAAGACGTCGAAGGTCTTGCGGTTGCGTTCGGCGAGTTCGACGTTGGAGGGCGCGAGGGGGCGCTGGCCGGAGAGCTCCTTCTCCAGGAGCGCGTCGCGCTCTGCCGCGGTGAGGTCGGCGTAGGGCTTGTCGAGCTCGCCGGTCGCGTCGTACAGCTCGCCGAGGACGGCGTGGTGGGCCTCGGAGTGCTCGCGCACGTCCATGGTGGCGAGCTGGAGGCCGAAGGCGCCGACGGTGCGGATGACGCGGTCGAGGACGCCCTTGGCGGGGAGCTGGCCGCGCTGGCGGGCGAGGGAGTCGCGCATGACCTGGAGGTCGGTGAGGAGTTCGCGGCCGTCGGCGTAGTCGAAGCCGGCGCGGTGCGGGAGGCCTTCGGCGTGGCGGGCGCGGGTGTTGGCGAGCTTGGCTTCGATGGCGCGGGCTTTGAGGCGGTAGGGCTCTTCGCCGTAGATGCGCTTGTACCGCTCGGGGATGTTGTCCAGGACCTTGAAGTCGGCGGCGACGGAGTCGAGGAGTTCCTGGGCGGCCGGGCGCACGGTCTGGGAGACGGAGAGCTCGTTGATGAGTGCGGCGACGGCGCCTTCGGCGGCGGCGATGCCGTGCTCGTGCTGCATGAGCAGGACCTGCTTGGTCACCTCGGGGGTGACGAAGGGGTTGCCGTCGCGGTCGCCGCCGATCCAGGTGCCGAACTTGAGGGGCGCGTGGCCGGGGCGGGGGGAGCCGCCGAGGTCGGTGAGGGTGGCGTTGAGGTCGGTGAGGACCCGCGCGGCCGCGTCCCGGTAGAGGTCGGTGAGGTAGTAGATGGCGTTGCGGGCCTCGTCGGTGGGCTCGGGCTTCTCGACGCGGAGCTCGTCGGTCTGCCAGAGGAGGTCGATGATCTCGGCGAGGCGGGAGTTGACGGCGTCGACGTCGGCGGAGCCGAGGACGGCGCGTTCGGCGGTCTCGGCGTCGAGGAGGTCGGCGATGCCGCGGAGCTTCATGAGGATGGAGCGGCGGGCGGCCTCGGTGGGGTGCGCGGTGAAGACGGGGCGCACTTCGAGGCGCTCGGCGGCGGCGGCGATCTGGTCGGCCGGGATGTCCTCGGCGGTGATCTCGGCGCGGGCCTGGGAGAGCCAGCCGCCGTTCTCGGCGCGGGAGCGGCGCATGTCGCGGGCGCGGTGGACCTGCTCGGTGATGTTCGCGAGGTGGAAGTAGGTGGCGAACGCGCGGGCGAGGTCGACCTCTTCGTTCACGTCGAGTTTCGCGAGGCGGGAGGCGACGGCCTCGGGCTGGTGCCGCACCAGGCCGCGGACCTCTTCGACGAGTTCGAGGAGCTGGGGGCCCTCCTGGCGGACGAGGGCCTGGCCGAGGAGGTTGCCGAGCCGCCGGATGTCGCGGCGGAGCTGCTTGTCGTCGATGCCGCTGGAGGAGTCGAAGTAGTCCATGGAGGTCTCCACTGGTGGTCTGGACGGCACAAACTTACGGCTCCGCAAGCTTCGCCATGTAGCCCTGGGGGCCGGCCGCGCCGACGTCCTTGTCCGCGGTCACTGCTGCACTCGTGCTCTCGGGCCTGTTTGGCGACCGCTTGCAGAGCCGTCGATCAGCTCCTCGGCGCCCGCGTGCAAAGCCGTAAATTAGCTCCGTCAGCGTAACTTACCGGTAATGGGTGCGCCACTTTCTCAGTCCGCCATGCGGGACGATCCCGTTCATAAGCGCCCGGCGCGGGTGAGGTGAGTGACGGTCCCGTGGCATACGCTGGTGCGACCGAATCCGATGCCGCCCCTGCCCGAAGCACTGCGAAGGGATCCCGACCGCCGATGTCTGACTGGGTACTGCCCGATGAGATCCTCGCCGAGGCGCCGAGCCACACCCCCCTGCCGCACGAACTCGCCGACCTGGAGCTGCTGCTGTACGGCGCGTACGCGCCGCTGCGCGGGTTCATGGGCGAGGCGGAGGCCAGGTCGGTGACACGGACCGGGATGCTCCCGGACGGGACGGCATGGCCGGTCCCGGTGACGCTGGACGTGCCGATAGCGACCGCCCAGCTGCTCGACAACCCCGACCCGAAGCGCCGTGTGCTTCGCATCACCGACCCTGAAGGGGCGCCGGTCGCGGCAGTGGAGTGCCACAGCCTCGACGCGCTCGGGCCGGACATGGTCCGCGTCGGCGGCCCGGTGCGGCGCATCGCCGACGCCGCGCACGGCGTCTTCACGGGCCTGCGCGCCACCCCGGAGCAGGCGCGCACGACCTACACGAAGCCGCGGGTGCTCGCGCTCGTCGCGGACCGGCCGCTGCACCGCCCGCAGCTGGCGCAGCTCGCCAGGGCCGCACACAATCTGGCCGCGCACGTGCTCGTCATGATCCCCACGGGGGACGAGACGAACGGCGACCGGGAGCTGCGGCTGCCGACGGCGGCGCTCGTCCGGTCGGTGCTGGCCGCGAAGGACCGGCTCCCGACGGCCACGGTGCTGACGGTGCCTTTGTCCAAGCGCGGCGACAAGCTCCGCGACGGCCTCCTCACCGCGAAGGTGGCGGCGGCGTACGGCGCGACCCACATCATGACCGGCCGCGACGGCCTCGGCGGCGGCGACGGCGTGCGCTCGATGGTGCCGCGCGAGCTGGCGTACGACACCCGGGACGGGCAGTGGCGGCCCGTCGAGGACATCGAGCCGCCGTTCCGGCGGGTCGCGTTGAGCGACGCCGAGGTCGCCGACATGCTCGACCGCGGCTTCGGGCTCCCCGAGTGGCACACGCCGCCGAGCGTGGCCTCCGAGCTGCGGAAGGCGCGCCCGCCGCGCCGCCAGCGCGGCCTGGTGCTGTTCTTCACGGGCCTCTCGGGTTCGGGCAAGTCCACGATCTCGCGCGGCGTCTTCGAGGCGCTGCTGGAGGAGGGCACCCGCACGGTGTCGCTGTTCGACGGCGACGTGGTGCGCCGGCTCCTCTCGAGCGGGCTCGGGTTCTCGCGCGCGGACCGGTCGGTGAACATCCGCCGGATCGGGTTCGTGGCGGCCGAGGTCGCCCGGCACGGGGGCATCGGCATGGCCGCCCCGATCGCGCCGTACGAGGCGGACCGGGCCGAGGCGCGGCGCATGGCCGAGGCGGCGGGCGCCGACTTCGTCCTCGTGCACGTGGCCACCCCGCTCGAGGTGTGCGAGGCGCGAGACCGCAAGGGGCTGTATGCGAAAGCCCGTGCGGGCCAGATCCCGGAGTTCACCGGGATCTCGGACCCGTACGAGGAGCCGCCGGCCGCGGAGCTGACCATCGACACGAGCGAGATCACCGTCGGCGAAGGCGTCGAACAGGTGCTCGAGTACCTCTCTGAAGGCGGCTGGCTGGAGCCGACCGGCCTGCGACTTGGCTAGAAGACCGGGTTGAGACGGCATGTGGAAAGGCCCCGGGCGGATGCCCGGGGCCTTTCCTCTTTGCGTCGACGCAGGGTTTAGCAGCGCGCGTCCGCGTCGCAGCAGTGCTTAGAAGAGCGTGGACCAGTAGTCCCAGAAACCGGTGCCCACGAGCACGAGGACCACCGCGTACAGCAGGACCAGGCCGACCCAGTGGAAGCGCAGCAGGTCGTCGACGGCGTCGCGCCAGTCCTCCCCCACCGGGATCGCCCCGGTGCGCAGGTTGCGCACCGTGGAGAACCAGAAGATCGGCAGGACCACGGCCCACACCGCCATGCACCAGGGGCAGAGCACCCCGATCTGGTACACCGACTGGTAGATCAGCCAGGACACGAAGACGAGCCCGGCGAGCGTCCCGAGGTTGAAGGCCAGCGCGATCCAGCGCGGCAGCGACACCTTCGACAGGAGCAGCGCGCCCATGAAGACGACGAGCGGGAACGCGACGAGGCCGATCATCGGGTTCGGGAAGCCGAACACGGAGGCCTGCCAGGTGTTCATCACGGTGCCGCAGGACAGCACCGGGTTGAAGTCGCAGGAGATCGCGTGGCCCGGGTCGATGAGCGAGGCGATGCGCTCGTAGGTGAGGTCGAACGCGGCGGCCACGCCGACCAGTCCGCCCAGGAGCAGCACGAGGCCGGTGACGGTGCGTCCCCGGACCTCGCGCGAGCTCTCGCCGAAAGCCTCGTCCATCCGCGCTTCCCCCGTCTCGGTCCGCTCAGCCGGTACTGTCGTCGCCGCAATCGTGTTCACGCAAGGGTAACGACCGCGGCCGGTGCGAAGTTGCGGACGACTGGTCGTTATGTGACGGTTAGGCCCGCAGGGACTTGCCGCCGTCGACCACGAGGGTCTGCCCGGTGATGTAGGAGGCCGAAGGGGCGCAGAAGAACACGGCGGCGGCCGCGACCTCTTCGGGGCTGCCGGGGCGGCCCATCGGGCCGTCGAGGCCCTTCTGCAGCTCGGGGACGGTGGAGGAGCCGGTGCGGATGAGGCCCGGCGCGATCGCGTTCACCGTGACGCCGTCGGCGACGACCTCGGTCGCCAGGGCCTTGGTGAGGCCGGTGACGCCGGCTTTCGCTGCGGCGTAGGCGGCCTCGGCGGGGACGGCGGTGACGACACCGGTGGTGGCCGCGACGTTCACGATGCGGCCCCAGCCGCGCTCGGCCATCGACTGCACGAACGCGCGCGAGACCAGGAACGCGGTGTCGAGGTTGCGGGTGATCTCGGTCTGCCAGTCCGCATAGGACAGCTGCGCGACCGGTTTCACCACGGCCGGATCGGACTTGGAAGTGAGACCGGCGTTGTTGATGAGGATGTCGACCTCACCGAGCGCTTCCGCGACGGCATCGGCGAGGCCGCCGACTTCCGCCTCGTCGGCGAGGTCGGCGACGAACCCGATCGCACCGATCTCTTCGGCGCGCTCGTGAATCCGCTTGGTGGTCGAGACGATCGCGACCGCCGCGCCCGCGAGGCGCAGCCGGGTCGCGATGGCGAACCCGATCCCGTCGGGCGCACCCGCACCGGTGACCAGCGCGATCTTCCCGGCGAGCGAGTCGAGTTCCTGCAACCGCCCGCGGGAGGACTGGGTGCCCTGCGTCCCGCCGTTCGACGGGAGGTCGATCACCTCGGCGAGGCCCTGGTCGACGGTGGCGTAGTCGTCGGCTTCGTAGGACGAGTCGAATGCGTCGGCGCTCGTGCGCGGTTCACTCATCCCCGCAGTCTCTCACGGCACCGTTACCAAACAGATCACCGGCAGGCCGAACTGCGCCAAACCGCCACCATCAGGTCACCCGAGGCGCAAGGACCGGCGAAGCCGAAGCAGCGCAGGCGATCGGCGAGTCCACGGGACGGCGGCGCAGGCGGTCAGGGCCTCGCCGAACCGGAGTGCCGGCGGCCGGCGGCTTCGCCGAAACCCCGTCCACAAACCCCCACCCACCACTAGAGGGGAAAGAAGGGTCCGCCGCAAATATCCCGCCCAGGACCGACAAAAACCGGGCCCCGCGGCGCCAGTGTCACCCGAAATCGGGAACGAGCGCGAGCCGATCTCGCACTCCACCCGCCCTCGCGCCCTGACACGTGACACCATCGGAGCATGGACCCGCACCCCGAGTCCGGCCTCGGCCCGGTGCTGACCGCGCTGGCGCGCAGCGCCGTCGCGACCTCCTTCGCGCCCCGCCCGCCCGGCGCCGCCTCCCTCATCGGCGCCGCACCTGAAGCCGCCGCACACGCCGCCGACCTCGCCAAGCGCGAGGCCACCTTCGTGACCCTCCAACGGGACGGCCGCCTCCGCGGCTGCATCGGCACCCTCACCGCCTTGCGGCCCTTGGGAGTCGACGTCGTCCGCAACGCACGCCTGGCCGCCCGCGACCCGCGCCTGCCGCCCGTCGAAGCGACCGAGACCGACGCGCTCCAGGTCACCGTCACGGTCCTCACCCCGCCCGAGCCGCTCGCGGCGCGGGCCTTCACGTCGCTGCTCGACCACCTGCGCCCCGGCGAAGACGGCCTCACCCTCAAGGACCAGGGCGGACGCCGCGCGACCTTCCTGCCGTCGGTCTGGGCGAGCCTGCCCGAACCCGAACGGTTCGTCGCCGCCCTGCTGCGCAAAGGCCGCTGGCCGCGCCGCCTCTGGACCGCCGAACTGCGCTCGGCCGCCTGGCCCGAAGGCCTTGCGGCCGAACGCTACGGCGCCCGCGAATTCGCCGGCTGAACCCCTACTCCGGGAGCGTCACCAGCGTGCCCTCGGCGACCTTGACCGCCGCACCCGAGACCGAGACCGACACGGCCGCACCGTGCTCGACCACGACCTCGCCGTGCAGCGCCGAAGGCCGGTCGATCTCGGCGCCCTGCGCGATCTCGTACGAGTGCACGCCGTCACCGCTGATGAGCCCCTGGTCGACCAGGTGCACGCCGAGCGCGACCGCCGCCGAACCGGTCGCCGGGTCCTCGCCGACGCCGCGGTGGAACAGGCGGGCGTGGACCGCGTGCGACTCCTCGTCAAAGCTGAACAGGTAGACCTTCTCCAGGTGGCCCGGCACGTCGACCGCGGCGGGCACGTCCGCGTCGGCGAGGCGCACGAAGTTGTGGTCGAGGCCGGCGCTGGCGTTCTTCGGGGTGCCGATGATCTTGGCGGGGTCGAGGCCGATCGCGGCCGCGGCCGTGGCCGTGTCGAGTTCGGGGCCGACGCTGATCGCCGTGGAGGTGAGTTTCGCGGTGCCGCCGTCGACGGCCACGGTCATGAGGCCGGCACCGCATTCCTGGACGACCGTGCCGTCGTTCGGCTCGACCCGGCCGGACGCGACGGCGGCGATCGCCGCGCCGATCGTGGGGTGCCCGGCGAAGGGCAGTTCCTCCGCAGGGGTGAAGATCCGCGCGAGGTAGTCGGCGCCCGGCGCGGCCGCCGGGAGCACGAACACGGTCTCGGAGTAGTTGAACTCGAGGGCGATCGCCTGCATCTGCGCGGTGGTGAGTTCCTGGCCGTCGAAGACGACGGCGAGCTGGTTGCCCGCATAGGCTCGTGCGGAGAACACGTCGTAGATCGCAAAGGGAAGCATGGGCCAGTTATAGCGCGGCCGGCGCGCGCGGGCAGTGGCCTCGGCAGCGGTAAGGCTACGCTCACATTGCCGAACCGAAATGCGTGGTTACGATTGGGTCATGTCTGACAACGCTGCCGTCGTCGAGGCCGTGCACGAAGCGCTCTCGCACGTCAACGACCCCGAGATCCGCCGCCCGATCACCGAACTCGGCATGGTCGACACCGTCGAGGTCGACGGCGGTCGCCTGTCTCTGAAGATCCTCCTCACCGTCGCGGGCTGCCCGATGCGCGACACGCTGCAACGCGACATCGCCGGCGCCGTGGACGGCGTCGAAGGCGTCCGCGAACTCGCGCTCGAGTTCGGCGTCATGAGCGAGCAGCAGCGCGCCGACCTGCAGACGAAGCTGCGCGGCGGCCGTCCGGGCGCCGAACCGGTGATCCCGTTCAACCTGCCCGAGTCGCGCACCCGCGTGTTCGCGATCGCGTCCGGCAAGGGCGGCGTCGGCAAGTCGTCGATGACGGTGAACCTGGCCGCGGCCATGGCGCAGAAGGGCCTGTCGGTCGGCGTCGCGGACGCCGACATCTACGGGCACTCGATCCCGCGCATGCTCGGCGTCGAAGGCGCCCCGACGCAGGTCGAGGACATGATCATGCCGCCGCAGGCGCATGGGATGAAGGTCATCTCGATCGGGATGTTCACGCCGGGGAACACGGCCGTGGTGTGGCGCGGGCCGATGCTGCACCGCGCGCTCCAGCAGTTCCTCGCCGACGTCTACTGGGGTGAGCTGGACGTGCTCCTGCTCGACCTGCCGCCCGGGACCGGCGACATCGCGATCTCGGTGGCGCAGCTGCTGCCGACCGCGGAGCTCGTGGTCGTCACGACGCCGCAGCAGGCGGCGGCCGAGGTGGCCGAGCGGGCCGGCGCGATCGTCACGCAGACGCACCAGAAGCTCGCCGGCGTGGTCGAGAACATGTCGTGGATGGCGCTGCCCGACGGGTCGCACATCGAGCCGTTCGGCTCCGGCGGCGGCAAGAAGGTCGCGGAGGCGCTGACGCGGGACATCGGTTCCGACGTGCCGCTGCTCGGCCAGATCCCGCTCGACCCGAAGCTGCGCGAAGGCGGCGACGCCGGGGTGCCGCTGGTGCTCTCGGACCCCGACTGCGAGGCGTCGCGGGCGATCCGCGCGATCGCGGACCAGCTGGCGGTGCGGAAGGTGTCGCTGGCGGGCAAGCAGCTGGGCCTGACCCCGGTCTAGAGGTCTTTTGAGCGGCGGCCCTCTTGTGCCCTTGAGGGCCGCCGCTCCTTTTCCCCAGTTTCCTGATTAAAGCTTGCGGACGGTGACGGCGGTGCCGTAGGCGCACACCTCGGTGCCCATGTCGCGGGCGTCGGAGACGTCGAAGCGCATCATCACGACCCCGTTGGCGCCCAAGGACTTCGCCTGGTCGACCATGCGGGTGAGCGCCTCCTCGCGGGAGGTCGCGAGGGCTTTGGTGAGGCCCTTGAGCTCGCCGCCGAGCAGGGACTTGAAGCCCGAGCCGACATCGGAGAAGAAGTTCCGGGACCGCACTGTGAGGCCGAAGACCTCGCCGTGCGTGTCGAGGACCTCGTAGCCCGGCACGCTCTCGGTCGTGACGACCACGAAACCCGAACTGGTGGGATTGGCCCCGCCGAACTCTCCGACTCTGTCCATGTGGACCAGGTTATGGAAAATTCGGGGCCCGCACCTCGATCTCCGGGATGAACTGCCCGAACGCGGGTAGCACCCGGGTACTACTACGAACGGAGTGGGGAGAAGCGGGAATCGGGATCGCCTCGGCGCGTCCGGCACAAATCGGGCACCGGAAGCCGCCCCCGAGTCAAGGATGCCCTGCGGGTCCGACACCGGCTTCGGGGACGCCGAAGGCCCCGGCATTCGCCGAGGCCTTGACGCGAGCTTTGTTCGATTATCGAGTGCGCGCCGCGTTAGGCCGCCTGGCCGCGAACCGTGCCCGGTCAGCGGGCCGCACTCGTTCACTGCGTCGCGGATCGTGCCCGGTTCCCGGTCCGCGCAGAATGGGTCCGCCTACTGGGCGCTGTGCAGCGCCGCGTTCAGCTCGCCCCAGGTGCCCGTGCGGGGGCGCACTTCGAGGACGCCGGTCTGCGTGTTCGTCCAGAACTGCAGGTTGTCCTTGCCCGAGAGGGTCGCGGCCTTGACGACCGTGCCGTCCGGGGTGGTGACCTTGGAACCGGCGGTCACGTAGCAGCCGGCGGCCACGACGCAGTTGTCGCCCAAGGAGATCCCGATGCCGGCGTTCGCGCCGAGGAGGCACCGCTCGCCGATCGAGATGACTTCCTTGCCGCCGCCCGAGAGCGTCCCCATGATCGAGGAGCCGCCGCCGATGTCCGAGCCGTCGCCCACAAGCACGCCCGCGGAGATGCGGCCCTCGACCATCGAGTTCCCGAGCGTCCCGGCGTTGAAGTTCACGAAGCCCTCGTGCATGACCGTCGTGCCCTCGGCCAGGTGAGCGCCCAGGCGCACCCGCGACGCGTCCGCGATGCGCACGCCCGTGGGGGTCACGTAGTCGGCCATCGGGGGGAACTTGTCGAGGGACTTCACCTCGAGCGTCTGCCCCTCGCCGCGGAGCTTGAGGCGGGCCGCGTTCACCGCGTCGGCAGGGACCGGGCCGTGGTTGGTCCAGGCGTTGTTCGGCAGCAGGCCGAAGATGCCGGAGAGGTTGATGGAGTGCGGGATGACGAGCCGGTGCGAGAGCAGGTGCAGCCGCAGGTACACGTCCGCAGTGTCCAGGGGCTCCTCCGCGAGGGACTTGACGATGACCGACACGCCCTTCGAAGTCGTGCCCGTCGGGTTCACCCGGTCGAGCTCCGGCGCGGCCACACCCGTGGGCGCCTCGCCCAGTCCGAGGCGGGTGAACCACACGTCGAGGACCGTGCCGTCGGCGTCGACCGTGGCCACGCCGACACCCCATGCTCCGTCAGTCAGGAAATCACTCATGCGAAAAGCCTATCCACGCGGCGAGTATCGTCTGCGGATGTGACAGTTTTGAGTGAGGCAGTCCTCGCCGACCCGGTCGCGCTGACCAGGGCCCTGTGCGACATCCCGTCCGTGTCCTGGAACGAGGCCGAGATCTGCGACGAGGTCGAGGCGGCCCTCAAGCGCCTGGGGCACTTGACGACCGAGCGGGTCGGCAACACGCTCATCGCCCGCACCGACCTGGGCCGGGGCAGGCGCGTCATGCTCGCCGGGCACCTCGACACGGTGCCGGTGAACGACAACTTCCCCACCCGCCTCGACGGCGACGTGCTGTGGGGCCTCGGCACCTCCGACATGAAGTCCGGCACCGCGCTCGCGCTCTGGATCGCCGCCACCGTCCCCGAGCCGAAGTTCGACCTGAGCTTCGCGTTCTACGACTGCGAGGAGATCGAGGCCGAGCACAACGGGCTCAACAAGCTCTCCAAGACCCGCCCCGAACTCCTCGCCGCCGACTTCGCGATCCTCCTCGAACCGACCTACGGGCTCGTCGAGGCCGGCTGCCAGGGCACCATGCGGGTCCGCGTGACCACCAGCGGGAAGCGGGCGCACTCGGCGCGGTCCTGGAAGGGCGAGAACGCGATCCACAAGATCGCCCCCGTCCTCGAACGGCTCAACGCCTACGAGGCGCGCGAGGTCGAGGTCGACGGCTGCACGTACCGGGAGGGCCTGAACGCGGTCTTCATCGGCGGCGGCGTGGCAGGGAACGTCATCCCCGACGAGGCCTGGGTCGACGTGAACTTCCGCTTCGCGCCCGACCGCGACGAGGCCGCCGCCGAAGCCCATGTGCGCGAGGTCTTCGCCGGCTTCGACGTCCACGTCTCCGACACCGCCCCGTCCTGCCGCCCCGGACTGGATCGGCCCGAAGCGGCCGAGTTCGTCGCCGCAGCCGGAGGCGAGTTCCGTGCGAAACTCGGCTGGACCGATGTGGCGCGCTTCGCGACTCTGGGTATCCCGGCAGTGAACTTCGGACCGGGCGACCCGAACCTCGCCCACAAGCAGGACGAACGCGTCGAGATCCCGCGCATCCGCGCCTGCGCGGACGCACTGCGAGCCTATGTGGAGGAACAATGAGCCTGAAGCGCCGCGTCACCGCGGACGAGCACCTGCTCGACACCGCGCACAGCGAGGAGTGGAAGCAGAAGGCCGCGTGGCGGGTCATGAAGATCCAGGCCGAGTTCGTGGAGGGCTTCGACACGCTCGAAGCCGCCGAGCTCGGCGACGCCATCGGCGTCTACGGCTCGGCGCGCACCAACGTCGACGGCGACGAGTACAAGCTCGGCATCGAGCTCGGCCGCAAGCTCGGCGAGGCCGGGTTCTCGGTCATCACCGGCGGCGGCCCCGGCGCCATGGAGGCCGCCAACCGGGGCGCGGCCGACGCCGGTGTCAAGTCCGTGGGCCTGGGCATCGAGCTCCCGTTCGAGCAGGGCATCAACCCGTACGTGGACATCCAGCTGGACTTCCACTACTTCTTCGTCCGCAAGGTCATGTTCCTCAAGTACTCGTGCGGGTTCTGCGCCCTCCCCGGCGGCTACGGGACCATGGACGAGCTCTTCGAGTCCCTGACCCTCGTGCAGACCGAGAAGGTCGGCAAGTTCCCGATCGCGCTCATCGGCACCGACTTCTGGGGCGGCCTGGTCGACTGGCTGCGCGACGTGATGGTCCGCGAGGGCAAGATCGGCCCTGACGACGTGAACCTGCTGCTCGTCACCGACGATCTCGACGAGGCCGTGGAACACATGAAGAGCGGCCGCAAATAAAACGCGAGAGCTTAGACGGCGTACGGCGTACGGCGTACGGCGTACGGCGAATAACCGTACAGCGCACGAGATGCAACCGCCGTATGGCGCACTTTGTACCAAGTACGACGTACAAGGTATTACGTACGGCATACGACGTACGAGACATAGTCATACAATGTACGAAATAAGGCCGCCGTACGCTGTACGGCGGCCGTTTCGTGCTCAGAGGCTGCGGTGCGGCGCCTTCGGGGGCTTGTCGCCCTTGATCGCGGCGATCATGTCGAGCACCTCGCGGGTCGCGGCGACATCGTGGGCGCGGAAGACGCGCGCGCCGTTCCACGCCGAGATCGCGGTCGCGGCGAGTGTGCCGTTGAGGCGGCGGTCGACCGGCAGGTCGAGCGTCTCGCCCACGAAGTCCTTGCGGGACAAGGCGACCAGCACCGGCCAGCCGGTCCCGGCGAGCTCGTCGAGGCGGCGGGTGAGGTCGAGTGAGTGGTACGTGGTCTTGCCGAAGTCGTGCGTCGGGTCGATGAGGATGCCGTCGGCGCGCACGCCTGCCGCGACCGCCGCCTCAGCGCGCTCCACGAGTTCGGTGCGGACCTCCGCCACGACGTCCTCGTAGACCGCCTTCGCCGCCACAGTGCGCGGCTCCAGGCCCCCGGTGTGGGAGACGACGAACCCCGCGCCGGTGTCCGCGGCGACCTCGATCACCGTCGGGTCCCAGCCCGCCCACGTGTCGTTGATCAGCTCGGCCCCGGCCGCCACCGCCTCACGCGCCACTTCGCCGCGCCACGTGTCCACCGAGATCACCAGGTCAGGGTGCTTGTCGTGCACTGCGGCGATGAACGGCACCACGCGGTCGATCTCTTCCGCGACGGAGACTTCCGGGCCGTCGCCGGCCTTCACCCCGCCGATGTCGACGATGTCCGCGCCGTGCGCCACCGCGTTGTCGACCGCGGCCACGGCCGCCTCGAATGCGAAAGTCGCCCCCGAGTCGTAGAAGGAGTCGGGCGTGCGGTTGACGATCGCCATCACCGCGTAGTCGCCCTCATCGAACACCCGTCGGCCCAGTTTCAACGCTCGCATCCGTCTATGCTGACAGCCGCCACGGCCACCCGCCACTAGAAGGAGCACCGATGCCTCGCTTCGACCGGTCGCACACCGACGACCTCGCCGCGTTCATCAAAGCCAGCCCGACCCCTCACCACGCGTGCGCCGAGGCCGGCCGCCGGCTCGAAGCCGCCGGGTTCCAGCGGCTCGACGAGGCCGCGGCCTGGCCGGAGGAATGGCCGCTGACCGAGACGAAGAGCAGCGGCTACTACACGGTCCGGGACGGCTCGATCATCGCCTGGCGGGTCGACGGCAGGGACTTCGACGGGTTCCGCATCTTCGGTGCGCACACCGACACCCCCACGTTCAAGGTCAAGCCCCGGCCCGACACCGGCGCCGCGGGCTGGAAGCAGATCGCCGTCGAGGTCTACGGCGGCGTGCCGCACCAGACCTGGCTCGACCGGGACCTCTCCGTCGCCGGGCGGCTCGTCATGCGCGACGGCTCCGAGGTGCTCGTGCACGTCGACCGGCCGCTCCTGCGCATCCCCCGCCTGGCGATCCACCTCGACCGCGGCGCGAACGAGGGCCAGAAGCTCAACGCCCAATCGCAGCTCACCCCGATCTGGGGGCTCGGCGAGCCGCGCGACGGGGAGTTCCTGGAGTTCATCGCGGCGGAAGCCGGAGTCGACGCCGCCGACGTGTTCGGCCACGACCTGTTCGCCGTCGCCCTCGACGAACCCGCCTACCTCGGCAAGGACGAGGAGCTGTTCGCGGCCTGGCGACTCGACAACCTCACCAGCACCCACGCCGGCATCGCCGCGATCATCGCTGCAGATGAGACCGACGACGTCCCCGTGCTCGCCTCGTTCAACTACGAGGAGGTCGGCTCGATGACTTACTCCGGCGCGCAGAGCCCGTTCCTGGAGTCGGTGCTGCGACGCATCATCGGCGGCGTCGACGACCGCTACGAGCGGTACGCGCAGGTGATCGCCGCCAGCGCCATGATGTCCTCCGACACCGGCAACGCGATCCACCCGAACTACCCCGAGAAGCACGAGCCGGGCCACCGCCCGATCCCCGGCAAGGGCCCGATGATCAAGGTGAGCGCGAACCAGCGCTATGCGAGCGGCGCGGAGGAGCAGGCGCTGTTCCGGCGCTCGGCCGAGGCCGCGGGCATCCCGTGGCAGACCTATGTGAACCGCAACGACATCCCGGGCGGGACGACGATCGGCCCGATCTCGGGCACGCAGCTGGGAATGCTCACTGTGGACGTCGGCCTGCCGATCCTCTCGATGCATTCCGCGCGCGAACTGTGCGGCGCCGAGGACCCGGGTCTGCTCGCGGACCTGGCGCTCGGCCTGTTCACTCACTAAGGGGCGCAGATGCCGACGCTGTTGCGGCTCGATGCCTCGGCGGCCGCGGCGGATTCGACGTCGCGGTCGCTGACGGCGGCGTTCGCCGCCGCGTTCGCGGCCTCGCCGGGCAACGCGGTCGTGAACCGGGATCTGCACGCCGATCCGGTGCCGCACCTGCCCCATCCGCAGTTGCACTGGGCCGCGCCGCTGCGCAACGGGAGCGCGCCTGATCCGGCCAACGAGGCGCGGCAGGAGGCGCTCATCGTGGAGCTTCTGGCTGCGGACGTGCTGGTGATCGGGTATCCGCTGTACAACTATTCGCTGCCGTCGAGCCTCAAGGCCTGGATTGATCACGTGCATGTGCCGGGGCGGACCGCGGCGGCGGCGGGGTCCGGTTCGCCGCTCGCGGGACGGCCTGCGGTGCTGGTGGTGACGCGGGGCGGCGACTACGGGCCGGGGGCGCTGAACGAGGGCCGCGACCTGGCGACGCCGGTGCTCGAGCTGGTCTTGGGTGAGGAGATGGGCATGGACGTGTCGGTCGTGGCCTGCCAGTGGACGCTCGCCGGGAACGGTTCGGACCGCGAGGCGCGGCTCCGCCGGGGCGAGCGAGAGCGGGCTGCTGCTCTTGAGGCGGTGCGGGTGCTCGGGTCGCGTCTGAACTGACGCGTTCGGGCCCCCGGAGGGTTTCGGGGCGAGCGCGAGCGGGGCTGCCGCTCTCTACGCGGTGCAGGTGCTCGGGTCGTGCCTGGGCTGACGCGTTCGGACCCCCGGAGGGTTTCGGGGCGAGCGCGAGCGGGCTGCCGCTCTCTACGCGGTGCGGGCGATCGGGTCGCGTCTGGGGCTGAGACGTACTGGCCCGGTGGGCTTCATTGGATGAACGCGAACGGGCTGCCGCTCTCGACGCGGTGCGCGAGCTCAGGTCGTACCCGGGTCGACGCTTGCGGGCCGGGAGGGTTTCGTGGGGTTATTGCACGTTGGGGTGCAGGGCTTTCGCGTCGTGCGCCGGGGCCCCGTCCCGGTATGGTGGTCTCGTCGACATACCCGGCCTCGAGCCGTTGCACGAGCACCTTCGGCGACGCCTGCGAGCCTTGGTTGAGCACCCTCGGCGAAGCCTGCGAGCCGTGAATGAGCACCCTCGGCGAAGCTTGCGAGCCGTAAATGAGCACCCTCGGCGAAGCTTGCGAGCCGTAATTGAGCAAGGAGGCGGCTTTGACCTGGCGGACCGAATTGGAGCGGGCGGCCGCGCGCGTGCGCGAGGCCGCAGGTGCCGCCGACGAAGCCGAGGAGCTGCTGCGGGGCGATGCTTCGCGTTTGGCCGCAACGGGAATCGAGCAGCGGCGCAGTGACCTCGCCGAGCGCCTGCGCGCAGTGGCGTCGCAGACCGCGACCGGCTGGCTGGGCGAGGACCTGGCCGCGGTCGTCCCCAACACGCCGGTGTGGACCGAAGCGCCGTCCACTGAGGCGGTCAGGATCGGCACCGCCGAGATCGACGACGCCCCCGCGTTCCCCGCGCTCGTCGGACTGCTCGGCAAGGGCCACCTGGTATGCGACGGCGACGCGGCCGACCCGCGCGTCGCCGGGATGCTCCAATCCCTGCTGCTGCGGATCTGCGCGGCCCACCCGAACCTCGAACTGAGCCTGGTCGACGGCGTGACCCTCGGACAGGTCTTCGCGCCCGCCACAGCCCTCGTAGACGCCGGCATCGCCGGTCCCGTGGCCACGGACCACCTCGCGCTCGGGCGGGTCCTCACAGCCGCGGAGAAGCGGCTCACGGAGCTGCGCGACATCGCTGCGAGAGGCCAGTCGATCGCCGACCGGCCCTACCACCTAATCGTGATCGCCGGGCTCCCACCGGAAGTCGGCAAGTCCATGCGCGAGCGGCTGGCCGCGCTGGCGCACGCCGGGCCGTCCGCCCGCTGCCACCTCGTGGTGTGCGGGTGGCGGCAGCTCCCGCACCGGGAGTCGCTGCCGGCGATCGAGCATGCGACCTACCTGTACTGCAACGAGAAGGACGTGCGGCTCGGGAGCCTGCCGCTGCCGGTGCGGCTCGACGCCGCGCCGCCGCCGAGCCTCGCCCGCGCCGTCTACGGGTCGCGGGCGCAGCAGCGCAAGGAGGCCGGCGAGCTGAGCGTCGCCGATCTCGTGCCGGAGGTGCTGTGGTCGGCTTCGAGCCGGGACGGGCTCTCGACGGTGATCGGCCGCGACCAGGCCGGCAGCTCCCAAGGCGGCGATGTGGAGGTCGCGTTCGACGACGCGACGCCGCACTGGCTCATCGGCGGGCGCACCGGCGGCGGCAAGACCGTGTTCCTCCTCGACGTCCTGTACGGGCTCGCGACCCGCTACTCCCCCGCCGAACTCGAGCTGTACCTGCTCGACTTCAAAGAGGGCGTCTCGTTCACCGAGTTCACGCCCTCGCATTTGGACCCGTCGTGGATTCCGCATGTGCGGGCCGTCGGCGTCGAGTCCGACCGCGAGTACGGCGTGGCCGTGCTCGGCGCATTGCGCGCCGAACTCTCCAGGCGCGCCGGGCTCATGAAGCGGGCGGGCGCGACCAGGCTCGCGCGTCTGCGCGAACTGCGGCCCGAGATGGCGCTGCCGCGGATCGTGGCCGTGGTGGACGAGTTCCATGTGCTGTTCGCCGGGAACGACCGCCTTGCGGGTGAAGCGGTGGCGCACCTGGAGGAGTTGGCGCGCAAGGGCCGCTCCTACGGCGTGCACCTGGTGCTCGCGAGCCAGACGATCTCCGGCATCGAGGCCCTGTACTCCAAGAAGGACTCGATCTTCGGCCAGTTCCCGCTGCGTGTGGCCCTGCCGGGTGCGAAGCACCTCCTGGACGAGGGCAATGACGCGGCGGACGGCATCAGCGTCGGCCAGGCCGTCATCAACGACGCCGGGGGCATCAAGGGCCGCAACCGGACCTGCCGCTTCCCGGACGCGTCCAGCGCCGAGGACCTCCTGACCGGCCTGCGGCGCCAGCTGTGGGAGCGGCGGGAATCGGACGTGGAGCCGATCGTCTTCCGCGGCTTCGACGAGCAGCATCTCGAAGACGACCCCCGGTTCGCCGACCTCGCGCCGACCCACGCGCCCGTCGCGCTGCTGGGCCGGGCCGTCGACGTGCACATGTCCTCGGTGGGCTACCAGTTCGACCGCAGCCCCGGCCGGCACCTGGCCGTGCTCGGCACCTCGGCGGTCGCGGCGGACGTGCTCGCCGCCGCCGCCGTCTCCCTTGGGCGCCAGCACGAGCCGGGCAGCGTCGCGTTCGAGGTCGCGGCGACCGCCGTGGGCGTCGAGGACACCGCCCGGCAGGTGGTGGGCGAGCTCGAAGCGGGCGGGCACGAATGCCGGCAGCTCGCGCCCGGCTCGATCCTCAGCGCGAAACGCGACAAGCCGACGTACCTGATCTGGTTCGGCGCGGACGGCGCCGACGGACAGGGCGCCGCACTGCGCGATCTGCTGCTCCACGGCCCGGCCGCCGGCGTGCACCTGCTCGGCTGGTGGCGGGGCGCGCGCCGGTTCCTCGACGACATCGGCGGCTCCTCGGGGCGCGAGCACTGCGCCGGGGTCGTGGCGCTCAACATCGCCGGGAACGACCTCGCCGCCATCACCGGCGGCTTCGAGCGCACCTGGGAGGCCCGCACGAACCGGTGCCTGGTCATCGACCGGCACGCGGGCACCGAGACCCTCGCCGTGCCGTACGTGCGGCCCGGCCGCCTCGACGGCCTGCCCGTCCAGGACACCCCCGGAAAGGTGGAGTCGCGATGAGCCTCAGCGCATACGAGGACCTGGTGCACGAGTTGACGCGCCTGGACGCGGACACGAACGCCAGCACCGCCCAGGCCACCCGGCAGCTCGAGCGCCGCCGCGAATCGCTGCGCGAGGTCCGGTCCGAACTGGACGACCAGATGATGGGGCTGGCGGAGCTGTGCGCGCGCCTGCGGCACACCGCGCCCGACCTGACGCCCGCGCTGACCGCCGAGAGCGCGGACGGCGTGCCGGGCGAGGCCGAGGACAATCCCGACAGGGTCCTGGAACGCGCGAAGACGGCCCTGCGGGAGGCCGAGCTGGCCCGGACCGCGACCGTGCGGGCCGCGCAGCGGCCGACGCTGCTGCCGAAGGCGCACCATGTGCTGCGCGAGCTCCTGGTCTACGGCTCGTGCATGATCGCGTGCCTCGCCGTCCAGTTCGGCTACTTCGCGGCCACGGGCGGGAAGGGCGAGTCCACGTTCTGGGTCGCGTTCCTGCTCCCGGTGATGGCCACGATCGTCGGGTATGTGCTGGTGGGGATGGCCAACCGGCCGAGGCTGCCGCTGCTGGACCGCAGCGGGAAGCCCATCAAGGCGGTCGTCCCCCACAACCCGCGTCTGGGAGTGACGCTCGCAGTCTGCACAATGGCGCTGTTCGCCTATTTCGCGTTCTTCGCTTAGAACTCCCTGGAGGAACCGGTGCTGAAGCTCGTCCTCGAATTCGCACTGCCGGTGACCATCGCGGTCATCGGCGTGTGGATCGCCTTCTCGATCGTCGTGTGGGCCACCGGCCGCGACACGCTCCTGGACACCGCCGGCGCGGGCGCGCCCCTCGGTCTGGGCGAGGGCGAGGCGGTCGACGAGGCCGCCGTCGCCTCCGTCAGGTTCGACACCGGTCTGCGCGGCTACCGCACCGACCAGGTCGACGCGGCGCTGAACCGGCTCGCGTGGGAGATCGGCCGCCGCGACGAGATGCTCGCCGAGATGCAGTCGCAGCTCGACGGCACCGCCGACACCGCGGAGCTCGCCGTCCCCGAGTCCGATGAGGACACCGCGCTCGACCTCGCCAACGAGGGCGCGGCCGCCGCTCCGCTGGACCCCGCGACCGATGCCGACAGGGACCTGGACGCCCCCGGGAGTGAGGCAGGGCGCGAGGAACCCGGTGAGACGGCGCCGCGCGGCGAGGCGTGATGGGATAGGCCCATGCGTTATTGGCTGCTGGCGTTGAACGAAGACGAGTACACCGAGCAACAGGCCTACGAGGTCGAAGACGTCGAGCCCGCGTCGCGCCCCGAGCGCGTCTCGGACGGCGACGAGGTGGCCCTGGCCGGCCCGGAGGGCGTCTTCGCGCTCGGCGAGGTCGTCGGCCCGGCCGTCGCGTACCGGCGCCGCCTCCAGGAGCCCGCCAAGACCGCCGAGACCGTGGAGATCTACGGTTCCGCCGAGGACGGGTCCACGGAGGGCTGGAACGAGCTCAACCCGGACGCGTGGGAGGACCTGGTCCGGACCCTGCCGACCCCGGAGCGCCGCAGCGACTGGCTCGTGACGCTCTCGATGCCCATCGAGGCGGTCGACAAGGCCGAGGCCGTGCGCCAGTTCTGGTCGTACATCCGCTCGCTCGGACCGAAGGAACTGCCCACGTTCGTCGCGCCGTACGGAAGGGAACTTGAGGGCACTTCGTTCCTTTTGGGCGTCGAGCACGAGCAGGATCCGGAAGAGTGAGTGACGCGGGTCATGCCCCGTTAAGAAAAATCACGCAAGTCTCAAAAGCCACTTTTCGGTAGATTTCTACGCAACCTTGTCACAAACCCGGAGGGGCGAGTTGGCCCCTGCGCCCTTCATCAGGGAAACTTGATCTAGCAACGTCGAGTCGCAACCTGCGGCATTGGATCGAGGGGAGACCAAAATGGCGGCCATGAAACCGCGGACTGGCGACGGCCCACTGGAAGTTACTCAGGAGGGCCGCGGCATCATCATGCGGGTTCCGCTCGAAGGCGGTGGGCGGCTGGTCGTGGAGATGACCCCGGAAGAGGCTGCGACCTTGAACAAGGAGCTCCAGGGCGCCCTGGAGTAGTCCCTTCTCCACAACGCCCCCACCACGGCGGTCACCCCGCTGCCGAACGGACCTGAGGGCCCGCTCCCTGTGCGGAGCGGGTCCTTCACCCTCTGCTGCGCCCGTGCCGCCGCGCACCGGCTGAGCGGACCGTCCGACACAGGGCGGAATCGCGGGGCCGATGAACGAGCGGCAATTCCGGCATAGACTTTCTGTCATGACTTCCGGCACCCAGCCGCCCCAGGCAGATCCGGGCAATCCGCAAGACCCTGAAACGGCCCCTCAGGGCCCGCAGGTGAACGGACCGTACGAGGCCGCGTCGCAGCGGCCCGAGATGCAGTCGCCCGCGCCGTACGAGCAGCCGGCCCCCGGTACGCACCCGCCCGCGATTTACGCGCCGGCCGCCGCTCCCACGCACCAGCCGGCCGCCCCGCAAGCCGGGTACCAGCCCGGCACCCCCGGGCCGCAGCCGTACGAGCCGGCCGCTCCGCAAGCGGGACGTCAACCCGCCGCCCAGGGCGGCTACGAGCCCCCTCAGAACCCGGCGGCGCCTCCCGGCGCGCCCGCCATGGCCGCCCCGGCCCCGTACCACCACACCGCTCCGCAAGCGGGCCAGTCGGCCTGGTGGCACCCCGCCGCCGCCTCCGACCCGTGGCGCGACCCCGCGAGCCGGGCAGTCATCGAGACCCGGCCGGCGCCCCACGCGCCCGCACCCGAACCGCTGCCGGCCCCCGCGCCGCGCGCGAAGCCCGCGCTCGGCGTCGTCATCGCCGTCTCCGCCGTCACCGCGCTCGTCGCCGGGACCCTCGGCGCGGCCATCGGGATCTGGGCCACCCGCTCGGGCACGGACGCCGGCAGCCTCCTCGGCGCCGAACCGCAGACCGAACGCGACGTCACCTCCGTGGCCGGCGTCGTCGAGCAGATCATGCCGTCCGTGGTCACCGTCCTCACCGCCGACGGCGGCAACGGCTCGGGCTTCATCGTCTCCGACGACGGCTACGTCATGACCAACCACCACGTGGTCGTCGGCGGCGGCACCGAGCCCGCAGAGAGCCTCCAAGTGCTCTTCAGCGACGGCAACGTGACCACCGCCGAGGTCATCGGCTCCGACCCCGACTCCGACGTCGCCGTGCTGCGCATCGAAGGCGACGAGCACCCCGCGATGGTCCTCGCGGACTCGGACCAGGTCGCCGTCGGCGACCCCGTGCTCGCCGTCGGCGCGCCTCTCGGCCTCTCCTCCACCGTCACCGAGGGCATCGTCTCGGCCATCGACCGGCCCGTGCTCACCCAGAACAACAACGGCGAGGTCGAATCGGTGATGGCCGCGATCCAGACCGACGCGGCCATCAACCCCGGCAACTCCGGCGGGCCGCTCACCGACATCGCCGGGCAGGTCATCGGCATCAACACCGCCATCGCCTCCACCGCCGCCGAGGGCGAGGCGGGGAACATCGGCATCGGCTTCGCCATCCCGATCAACCAGGCCAAGCGCATCGCCGACGAGATCATCGCGACCGGCTCGGCCAGCCACACCGTGCTCGGCGCCGAGCTCGGAGAATCCGAATTGGGGGTCGGCGTGACCCTCAGCAAGGTCGTGGCCGGCTCCCCCGCCGACGACGCCGGACTCCAGGACGGCGACGTCCTGACCAGCTTCAACGGCAACATGGTCGCCGAGAACACCGAGCTGATCGCGCTCATCCGCAAGCTCGCGCCGGGAACCGTCGTGACCGTCGTCTACGAACGCGATGGCGAGGAACACAGTGCCCAGGTCACGCTGGAGGCGGCCAGCGACTGAGTGGGAGTACGCTAGGCGGAGGTTTTTCAGGTATCAGCAGGCACAGGCAGTCATGAGGAGATCAGCGTGTTCGGAGGCTTTGGCGGAACCGAGTTCCTGGTCATCATCCTCATCGCCATCTTCTTGTGGGGTCCGGACAAGCTGCCCAAGGCGCTCGCCAACCTGCGGCGGTTCATCTCGAAGGCCCGCAACATGGCGTCGAACGCCGCCGCGGACCTCAGCCGGGAGATCGGCACCGACATCCGGCCCGAAGACCTCAACCCCAAGACCTTCGTCCGCAAGCACATCCTGACCGAAGAGGACCAGGAGATGCTGACGAGCCCCCTCAAGTCCACGATGCGCGACCTCCAGGACGGCACCAAGCCGCTCAAGGAGGGCCTGACGGACACCACGAGGGACATCGAGAGCACCCGCCGCAGCGTCAACCGCGGCAGCCTGACCCGGAAGGCGAACGGCACCAACGGTGCCAACGGCTCCGGCGACGCCGCCGCGGTCGAACCGGCCGCAGGCACGCGCGACCGCGCCGCCACCTTCGACGACGTGACCTGAGACCGCCGGAACGGCGAAGCCCGAACGGCGCCGGGGCCCGAGTCCTGCCTGATCGCACCCGGTCTGAACAGCACCGGATTCTCAACCGCGCCAGCTTTCGGCAGCAATGGTTTGAACAGCATTGGTTTTGAGCGGCGCAGTCGTCTGACGCGCTGGAAACTGTCGGTCCCGTCTGCGACCCTGGGTCGATGATCGGCACTTGGCACGGACTCATCATCGACTGCCCGGACCCGCAGGCGCTCTCGGCGTTCTACCGCGAGATCCTCGGCATGATCGAAGTACAGGACGACGGCGACTGGGTCGTCATCGGCGACGCCCCCGACCGCCCGGGGATCGCGTTCCAGCAGGCCGAGGTGTACACGCCCTCGACCTGGCCCGACCCGGCGATCCCGCAGCAGATGCACCTCGATATCAGGGTCGACGACTTCGACACCGCCGAGGCCGCGGTACTGAAGCTGGGCGCGCGGCGGCTCGAAGGCGGCGGCGAGACCTTCCGGGTCTACGCCGACCCCGCCGGGCACCCGTTCTGCCTCGTCACGATGTAGCCCGGACGGGAGGCGGCTCCGGACGCGCGAAAGCGGCGCGGGCCGGAGCCCGCGCCGCTTCACGATGCCGTTGTCGCGGTCTTACATCATGCTGGCCGAGCCGCCCAGCATGGCCATGCCGCTCGCGAACATGATGATGCCGATGACGGCGAGCGCGCAGACGATGATGCCGAGCACGAGCCCGGTGATCGCCTGGCCCTTGCCCGCGGCCTGACCCGCGTTGATCTTCTTCAGGGCGACGCCGCCGAGGACCGCGGCGATGATGCCGAGGACCAGGCTGGCGAAGTTGATGTACGGGATGCACAGGCCCGCAACGCTGATGATGCCCGTGACCATGGACGCGATGGCCTGGCCCTTGGGCAGCTGCGGGCCGTACCCGGGCGCGCCGTACGCCGGCGGGTAGCCGGGCGCCTGCGGCGGGAGCTGCGGCGCGGGGCCGTAACCCGGCTGCTGCGGCTGCGAGGGCTGGCTGTAGCCGGGCTGCTGCGGCTGCGACGGGTTCTGGGGCTGAGAACCCGGCTGGCTGTTGTACGGGTCGTACTGGAACCCGCCCTGGCCGGACTGGTCCGGAGGAGGCGGCGGAGGATACGTCATCGCTAAAACTCTCTGCTCGGGCGGAACGGCACAAGGACGTTCACGATAGCCGACCGCCGCCACCGGCGGAAACGAGGCCGTTCAGGAAAGCCGCATAATGCGCAGCTCACCGCGTTCTACTTGGGGGCCTTCAAGATTCGGCCGCGCAGGACGATGACCGCGGGCTCCCGGACGGCCGCGAGATCGGCGCGCGGGTCGTCCTCGTAGACGACGAGGTCGCCTAGGTCGGCGGGGATGCCGAGCCATTCGCGGGCGCGCCACGACGCGGCGGCGACGACGTCGGCGGCCGGGATGCCCGCCCGCTCGTGGAGCAGGTGCATCTCCTCGGCGGCGAGGCCGTGGTCGATGCCGCCGCCCGCGTCGGTGCCGAGGTAGACGGGCACGCCCGCTTCCCAAGCGGCGCGCACGACACCGGGGAAGCCCTGCTTGAGGCGTCGCATGTGGTCGGCGTAGCGGGGGAACTTGGCGTCGGCCCCGGCGGCGATGTCGTCGAACGTCTCGATGTTGATCATGGTGGGCACCAGGGCGATGCCGCGCGCGGCCATCCGGTCGAGGAGGTCGGGGGCGAGGCCGGTGCCGTGCTCGATGGAGTCGGCGCCCGCTTCGACGACGCAGGCGACGGCCTCCTCGGAGAAGGTGTGCACGGCGACCTTCGCGCCTTCGGCCTGCGCGGCGTGGATCGCGGCGGTGAGGATCTCCGGTTCGAAGGACGGCGCGAGGTCGCCCTTGTCGCGGTCGATCCAGTCGCCGACGAGCTTGACCCAGCCGTCCCCGAGCGCCGCCTGGCGGGCGAGAGCCGCGACGGCCTCATGGGGCTCGCATTCGAGGCCGATGCCGCGCAGGTAGCGGCGGGAGGCCGCGATGTGGTGCCCGGCGCGGATGAGGCGCGGCATGCCGTCCTCCCCCACGAGTTCCGGGTAGGGGTAGGGCGATCCGGCGTCGCGGATGGCGAGGACGCCGGCGTCGCGGTCGGTGCGGGCGAGCGCGCGGGCCTCGTCGACGCTCTCGATCGCCTTGGGGCCGCGGCGGATGCCGATGTGGCAGTGGGCGTCCACGAGTCCGGGGAGGGCGAATCCGGCGGTGGTGACGGTGCGCGCGCCGGGCACGGGCTCGAAGGTGGTCCGGTCGCCGTCCACGTACACGTCGCGGACGGTGTCGTCCGGCAGCCAGACGACCCGGAGGTGGAGCGGCTCAAGCGGTGCGAGTGCGTTCATCGCCTCGCAGTATCGCCCGCGCGGCAGCGGAGCCGCAACGGGGGCGCGCTAAGCGCCGCGACGCGGCCTCGGGTGTGCGGTGCGGGCGGGCCGGGGCGGTGTGCTCCCACCCAGGGTGGGTAAGTCCTTCCGCCACGTTCCGCGCCGGGTCCGACAAGATCGCGCTTGCACGCCAATGCCTGTGGTGCAGAACACGCGCAGGCCGGACCGTGCACAGCGCGGTCCGGCCTGCGGTTCCCGGTCGCCGACCGGGAGCGGTGCCTACTGGTTCTTCTTGTTCTGGTCCTTGAGGAACTGCTCGAAGTCGATGTCGGGCAGGTCGCCGGCGTTGAGCTGCGAGAGGTCCGGCATGCCCGGGGGCAGCTGCATCCCGGCGGGGAGCTGCGGGGCCGCGTTCTGGGCGGCCTGGCCGCCGCGGCGGACCACGGGCTTCTTCTTGGTCTTCTTGCCCTTGCGCTTGTTGTAGGGCGACTTGGTGGCCTTCGTGCCGCCGCCCAGGCCCATCGCGCCGGTCATGCCGCGCATCATCTTCTGCGCGTCCTTGAACCGCGACAGGAGCTGGTTGACCTCGGAGACCGTGACGCCGGAGCCGTTGGCGATGCGCAGGCGGCGCGAGCCGTTGATGAGCGCGGAGTCGCGGCGCTCGGCCGGGGTCATGGAGCGGATGATCGCGGAGGTGCGGTCGATCTGCTTGTCGTCGATGGCGTCGATCTGCTGGCGCATCTGGCCCATGCCCGGCATCATCTTGAGCACGTTGCCGATCGGGCCCATCTTGCGGATGGCCTGCATCTGCTCGAGGAAGTCCTCGAGCGTGAAGTCCTCGCCCTTGAGGAGCTTCTGGGTCATCTCCTCTTTCTGGTCCTCCTCGAACACGGCCTCGGCCTGCTCGATGAGGGTCAGCATGTCGCCCATGCCGAGGATGCGCGAGGCCATCCGGTCGGGGTGGAAGACGTCGAAGTCCTCGAGCTTCTCGCCGGTGGAGGCGAACATGATCGGCTGGCCGGTCACGTGCCGCACGGAGAGCGCGGCGCCGCCGCGTGCGTCGCCGTCGAGCTTGGAGAGGACGACGCCGGTGATGCCCACGCCGTCGCGGAACGCCTCGGCCGTGTTGACCGCGTCCTGGCCGATCATGGCGTCGATGACGAAGAGGACCTCGTCGGGGTTGACGGCGGCCCGGATCTCGCGGGCCTGCTGCATCATCTCCTCGTCGATGCCGAGGCGGCCGGCGGTGTCGACGATGACCACGTCGTGGCCCTTGCGGCGGGCCTCTTCGATCGAGTCCGTGGCGACCTTGACGGGGTCGCCGACGCCGGAACCGGGCTCGGGGGCGTAGACGGCCACACCGGCGCGTTCGGCGAGCACCTGGAGCTGCCCGACCGCGTTGGGGCGCTGGAGGTCGGCGGCGACCAGGAGCGGGGAGTGCTCGTCGCTCTTGAGCCACTTGGCGAGCTTCCCGGCGAGCGTGGTCTTGCCCGCGCCCTGGAGGCCCGCGAGCATGATGACGGTGGGGGCCTGCTTGGCGTAGTTGAGGCGCCGCGTCTCGCCGCCGAGGATCGCGATGAGCTCCTCGTTGACGACCTTGATGATCTGCTGGGCGGGGTTGAGGGCCTTGGAGACCTCGGCGCCCTTGCACCGCTCCTTGATCTGGTGGATGAAGGTCTTCACCACCGGGAGGGCGACGTCGGCTTCGAGCAGGGCGAGGCGGATCTCGCGGGCGGTGGCGTCGATGTCGGCATCGGTCAGGCGGCCTTTGCCGCGGATCGACTCGAAGATCCCGGACAGTCGATCTGACAGAGCGTCGAACACGGGCGAACCTCTCGGTGGTGCGGTGCGGATGGCCTGCGGGCGGGCGCCTGCCGGCGCGCGGGACCCTTACGAGCTTAACGGGGCTGGCGGCGCGGCCGCCGCCCGGTGATGCCCGCCCGGGCGTGACCTTGCCCGGGGAAAGCGGAACGGCCGCCCCGGGGGAGGGCGGCCGTTCCGTATTTCAGCGGTGACGTGAAGTCGGTGCTACGCGTTGACCTTCTCGGCGGTGTCGGCGTTGGTCTCGGGCAGGCCCGTGCCGGTGTTGCCGTTGACGGGGAGGTCGTAGCCGGCCTCGCCGTGCTGGCCGGCGTCGATGCCCGCCAGCTCCTCTTCCTCGCTGATCCGCACCCCGACGGTGTACTTCAGGATGAGGGCGATGATGAGGGAGGCGACGAAGGAGAAGGCGACCACGGAGAGGACCGCGGCGGCCTGCTTGCCGAGGAAGCCGATGTCGCCGCCGTAGAAGAGGCCGTCGACGCCTTCGTCGTAGACCCCGGCGATCACGGTGACCTCGGAGATCGCGAAGAGGCCCACGGAGATCGAGCCCCAGATGCCGGCGACCATGTGCAGGCCGACCACGTCGAGCGCGTCGTCGTAGCCGAGCTTGTGCTTGAGGCCGATGGCGAAGGGGCAGATGACGCCGGCGATGAGGCCGATGAAGATCGCGCCGATCGGGGCGACGTAGCCGGCGGCCGGGGTGATGGCGACCAGGCCGGCGATGACGCCGGAGCAGGCGCCGAGCACGGAGGGCTTGATGCCGCGGATGCGGTCGACGATGAGCCAGGCGAGGATGGCGGCGGCGGTGGCGACCTGCGTGTTCAGCAGGGCGAGGCCCGCGGTGCCGTTGGAGGCGAAGGCGGAGCCGGCGTTGAAGCCGAACCAGCCGAACCACAGGAGGCCGGTGCCGATGACGACGAGCGGCAGGTTGTGCGGCGCGAAGTTGCCGTCCTTCCAGCCGATGCGGCGGCCGACGACCAGGGCCAGGGCGAGGCCCGCGGCACCGGCGTTGGCGTGGACCGCGGAACCGCCGGCGAAGTCGAGCACGCCCCAGTCCTCGATCCAGCCGCCGCCCCAGACCCAGAAGGCCACGGGGGCGTAGACCACGACGACCCAGACGGTCGCGAAGATGACCCAGGAGAAGAACTTCATGCGGTCGGCGACGGCGCCGGCGATCAGGGCCACGGTGATGATGGCGAACATCATGCCGAAGGCCGACAGGGCGCCGTTGGAGACGCCGCCGGTGACACCGGCGAGGTCCTTGACGTAGTCCAGGCCGAACGAGCTGCTCAGGTCGCCGAAGAACGCGTTCTTGTCGGCGCTCAGGTTCTCGGGGTCGGTGCTGCCGATCGCGATCGACTCGCCGACGAGGACCCAGGCGATGGACACGACGCCGATCGCGACCAGGCACTTCATCATCATGTTGAGGACGCTCGAGGCCCGGGTGAGACCGCCGTAGAACAGGGCCAGACCGGGGGTCATGAGCAGAACAAGGGCGGCGGAGGTCAAGATCCAGGCATTGCTGCCGGTGTCGAGCTCGGGCATGGCCGCCTCCTCTCAGGAGGTACGTGAGTTACTGCGGGCTTTAAGGCTGTTCCGGCGTGAGGGGAGCGACGGTGCTCGGGATAGGTGTCACGCGCCGACCGAATGAACGGCCGGCGCGTGATGCTCCTACCTACCGGAGTGAAGCCAGCTTCACGAAGACGTGTTACGCGACCCGGGCCTGCGTGTTAAGAAGTTGTCGCCAAAGATTTCCAATGTGTGAACTCGGCCTCACAAGCCCCTCTGCAAGCGCTACCGGAGGAGCGGGAGCGTCGGTTGTGCCGTTTGGGGTGTTTGCGGAGCCCTTTGAAACCGTTACCTCGGCATGACCCCTCCGTTACGAAACTGTGCTCTACTATTCTTGATGCATAACCGAAGTGAGCGTTAACATCACTCGGCGTATCGTCGTATGGGACTGCGGCCACACTGGGACCGGGACGGCCCGGTCCCCTGGGACGGCCTGCGACGACTGAGAAAGAGACCAATAGCGATGGCGCAACCGAAGAAGGCAGCCAGTATCTGGGATGTGGCGAGACTGGCCGGAGTCTCACACCAGACCGTCTCCCGCGTCGTCAACGGATCGCCGCGGGTCGCCGCGGCCACCCGGGACAAGGTCCTGGAGGCCATCGCCGAACTGGGCTACCGGCCCAACCGGCTGGCCCGGAGCCTCGCGGGCGGCGCGGTCGAGTCCGTCACCGTGCTCGCCGCCGACACCTCCCTCTACGGGCCCGAAGCGGCCCTGCGCGGCATCGAGAAGGCCGCCCGGTCGCTCGACTGGAGCGTCCAGGTCTCCGTGCTCGACCCGGCCGACACGCACTCGGACGCCGACATCGTCGCGCGCCTCCCCCGCGCGGGCGAACCGACGATCATCATGGCCCACGACGAGCCGGGCATGCGCGCCAAGCAGGTCCTGCTCGACACCCAGCCGCAGGCCATGGTCGCGATCGGCCCCTACACCGCCGAAGAGCTCGCCGCCTCCCCCTGGCTGGTGGGCATGGACGACGGCAAGGCCGCCGCCGAGGCCACCAAGTACCTCCTCGACCTGGGCCACGAGACCGTGCACCACCTGGCGATCCCCACCTCGACGGGCACCTTCGGCGGCGGCAAGGCCCACCGCGCGGAAGGCTGGTCGCGGGTGCTGCGCGAGGCCGGACGCGAGGTGCCCGACGCGGTGCCCTCCGGATGGACGTTCGCCGAGGCCTTCAAGGCGGTGCAGCCGCTCATCAACGACCCCTCGGTGACCGCGATCCTCTGCGGCAACGACCACCTCGCCCTGGCGACGCTGCGCGCCGCGCACCTCGCCGGGCGCTCCGTCCCCGGCGACCTCTCCATCGTCGGCTTCGACAACACGCCGTTCACCGCGTACACCACCCCCGCGCTGACCACCGTGAACCAGGACTTCGAGAGCGTGGGCCGCGGGGCCTTCGAGCTGCTGCGCCACCGCGTGGACGGCACCAACCCGCGGCCGAAGCCGAGCTGGCCCGAACCCGAGCTCATCGTCCGCGAGACCTCGGGCCCGCCCCGCTCCCGATCCTGACGCGAAAGGCCCGGCAATGGCCCTCACCCCCCTCCCCCAGGGGGCGGCCCGCCTCACCGCGGACTTCGCCGCCCCGACCGGACCGGTGCTGCACGGCGCGGCCGGGTCGCTGTACGGCGTCTCGGAGGACGGCGTGCCCGGGGACGAACTGCTCGACGCGCTCGACATCACCACCCTCGCGGTGAAGCCGGACGGCGGCGCGCAGCACCCCGGCGGCGACGCCTCCAGCGTGGTGAACGCCCTGCGCCGCAACGGCGACGGCCTGGCGTTCGTGTACCTGCAGGACCTGTTCACCAAGTGGCCCTACGAGGACGTGGGCATCGACCTGTACCACGAGCGGCTGTGCGCGGTCGTGCCGCCGATGCTCACGCCCGAGAACGCCGGGCGGCTCGTGTGGGTGCCGTTCAACGAGCCCGACTGGATCTGGTACTCCCTCAAGGAGAACGCCCCCGCGAAGTACGACCGGTTCCTGGCCGACTGGATCACCACCGTGCAGCTCCTGCGGGGCCTCGCGCCGGGCGTGCCGATCGCCGGGCCGAACGAGTCGTACTACCACCCCGAGTTCCTGCCGCACTTCCTCCGCCGCGCCCGCGACACCGGGACGCTCCCGGAGTGGACGACCTGGCACGAGCTCTCGCCGCGCTCGCTCGCGGAGTTCCGCGGCCACTACGCCGACTACCGGGGCCTGGAGCGCTCGCTCGGCATCGCGCCGCGGCGCGTGAACATCGACGAGTACGGGAACAACCGCGACCTCTCCGTGCCCGGCCAGCTCGTGCAGTGGGCGGCGATGCTCGAGGAGGCGAAGGTCCACGCCGACATGGCGTACTGGACCGCCGCAGGCGGCTACTCGGGTGCGGCCCCGCAGCCGAACCTGCCCAACGGCGCGTGGTGGTTCCTCAAGGCGTACTCCGGGATGACCGGCCAGACCGTACGCGTCGAACCGCCCCATCCGAACACTGTGGACACCTTGCAGGGGATCGCGAGCATCGACGCCGAGCGGCGCACCGCGCAGATCCTCGCGGGCGGCACCGTCGAGGACTTCCTCGTCGTCGCAACGGGACTCGACCCCGAGTTCTGGGGCGAGCGCGTCACCGCCACCGTGCACCGCATCGACTGGACCGGCTACGAGGGCGCCTCGGGCCCGCCGCTGCCCGTCGCGCAGGTCGTGAGCGACCCTGCGCGCCTTGAGATCCCGATCTTCGGGCCCGACCGCATGTCCGCGTACTGGATCACCGTCACCTCCGGCGAGGCCGCCGTACCCGGGCCGCCGCCGTGGAAGGGCCATTGGGACGCCGAGGCCGCCGACATCACCTCCGGCGAGATCACCCGGCACGGCCACGCCGACGACGGCAACGCCTTCGCCGCCTCCGGCGAGCACGACGTGTGCGGCCTCGGCCTCCCCGACTCGGCGGTGGTCTTCCAGGTCGAGGTCCCCGACGCCGGCGAGTACGACCTCGCGGTCTTCTACTCCCACTCGTACGGGCGCGGCGCCGAGGCCACCGAACCCCAACCGGCGCAGCAGGTCCTCACCGTCAACGGCGCGGAGCGGTTCGTCCACTACCCGAGCACCATGAACTGGGGGCACCGCTCGATCGTGCGCGTGCCGCTCACCCTGCGGGCCGGGGCGAACACCGTCGAGCTCTCCAAATCCGGCGCGATCGGCACCGCGCGCGGCGAAGTGGCCCTCGACAAGATCGAGCTCACCGAGCGCCGCGGCTGCCCCACCTGCTACGACGCCGCCTTCGCACGCCTGGACGGCGGCGGGCTCGTCTTCGACCTGTACGCGGCCGAGGCCGGCTACCACCGCATCGAGGGCGCCGACACCGCGATCCTCGCCGGGCCGCAGAACCAGGACGTCCTCGTCGACCTCGCCCGGCCCGTGTTCCTCCACGCCGGCGTCAACCGCCTGCGCACCGAGATGATCGCCGGGCCGATCGTCGTCACCGGCGCCGCGGGCCCCCAGCCGGTCGAGGTCGACGCCGCCGAGGTGGCCCGCACCGGCGGCTCCTGCCTGGTCGTCAACGACTTCGCGACCCGCGGCCACGTGATCGGCTGGAACGGCCGCGGCGCCACCGCCGCGATCGAGGTCGAGGCCGCCGCGGGCCCGCACGTGCTCCTCATCAGCTACGCGAACGACGAGCGCACCACCGGCCACGAGTACAATGTGGACATCGTGACCCGGCACTGCGACATCACCGTCAACGGCAAGGAAGCGGGCCGGCACCCCATGCGCGGCACCTGGACCTGGAACGACTTCTGGACCTACCCGGTCATCCTGGACCTGGACGACGGGCCCAACACGATCGTCTTCGCCAACCCCGACGGCCCGACCGCGGAGTTCGAGCACTTCCGCATCGCCCCGCTCAACCCCTGAAGCGCAAGCGAAAAGGCCCGCGCCGTTCGGCGCGGGCCCTGCCTCGTCGGCTACGCCGAAGCGAGCGCGTTCAACGCCTCGTACTGGTCGTCGGTGAGCACCACGTCGCGCGCGCCCACGTTCTCCTCCAGGTGCGCGATCGAGCTCGTCCCCGGAATCGGCACGATGTTGTCCGAGCGGCGCAGCAGCCACGCCAGCGCGGTCTGGGCCGGGGTCGCGCCGATCTCGGCGGCGATCTTGCCGACCGGTCCGTCTGGGCCGGCGTGCTCGCCCGCGGCGATCGGGAACCAGGGGATGAACGCGATGCCCTGCTCGGCGGTGTAGTCGAGCACGGCCTCGCTCTGGCGGTTGATGAGGTTGTAGAGGTTCTGGACGCTCGCGATCGGGGCGACCGCCTGGGCCTCTTTGAGCTGGTCCACGGTGACCTCGGAGAGGCCGATGTGGCGGATCTTGCCCTGGCGCTGGAGTTCGGCGAGCGTCTCGATCTGGTCGGCGATCGGCAGGCCCAGGTCGAGGCGGTGGATCTGGTAGAGGTCGATGGTCTCGACGCCGAGGCGGCGCAGGCTGAGTTCGACCTGCTGGCGGATGTAGCCGGGGTTGCCGACCGCGATCCACTCCTCGGGCGAGGGGCGGGTGTTGCCGCCCTTGGTGGCGATCACGACGCCGTCCGCGTAGGGGCGCAGTGCTTCGGCGATGAGCTGCTCATTGTCGCCGAGGGCGTAGGCGTCGGCGGTGTCGATGAAGTTCACGCCGAGTTCGACGGCGCGGCGCAGGACGGCGATGGCGCCGGCGCGGTCCTTCGGCGGGGTGAAGATGCCCGGGTCGCCGGAGAGGCGCATCGCGCCGTAGCCGAGCCGGTCGACGCGGAGGTCGCCGCCGATCACGATGTCGCTCATGGGGAATGCCTTTCAAGCTGTGCTTCGGGTGGATGGCGGCCGGTCGGGCCGGCCACGTTCGGGTGCAACCGCTTCACGGGCCGGATTGTTCCCGTCCGGGTGATGTCTCGTGCGCCACGGCGACACGGGGTTTCGCGACTGATGGTCCGATGCGCCGGGATGCGAGACTCTTGGTCATGATCAAAGGGTTCAAAGAGTTCATGATGCGCGGCAATGTGGTGGAGCTGGCCGTCGCGGTGGTCATGGGTGCGGCGATGACGGCGCTCGTGGCCTCGTTCAGCGCGGCATTCCTCAATCCGCTCATCACGCTGGCCACGGGCGGGGCCGAGGTCGGCGGCGAGTTCACGGTGAACGGGGTCGTGTTCCCGTACGGCGTGTTCTTGAACGGCATCCTGGTGTTCTTCCTGACGGCGCTCGCGGTGTACTTCGTGATCGTGCTGCCGATGAACAAGCTGCGCGAGCGGTTCGCTCCGGTGGTCGAGGAGGTCGACGAGGTGCATGCCGTGGCGGAGATCGAAGTGCTGCAGGAGATCCGGGATCTGCTGCGGGAGCAGCGCCGAAGCTAGTCCTGGTCCGTGTCACGGCCCGTCGGCGCTTCGCGTCGGCGGGCCCCGGCGTTTCCGGGCCGGAGCGGGCGGGTAACCGGCGGATCTGCGCGCACCTGAGGCCTTGCCTGCGTCGTACCCCCGTGGGACGGTGGGGTGAGCCGACCCGACTTGCGAAGGACTGCCATGTCTACCAAGATTCCGCCCGGGGCCCCGATCTGGGCCGACGCGAACACCCCTGATCTGGCTCGTGACCTGGACTTCTATATGCGCCTGTTCAAGTGGTCGAGTTTCGGCACCGGGGAGGAGTTCGGGCATTACACGGAGTTGTGCCTGGGGTCGACGGTGTCGGTGGCGCGCGCGGTGGGGGGTCTCGCGCCGAACCCGCCGGGTGACCCGGACGCGTTGTCCGCGTGGGGGGTCGCGTTCCATGTGGCCGACTGCTTCGAGGCGGCGGCAGCGGCGGAGAAGCTGGGCGCCCAGATCGTCAGCCATCCAGTGCGGGTGGGCGACGACCTGGTGTACGCGGCGTTGAAGGACCCTGACGGCGGGGCGTTCGGCCTGTTCGAGCCGATGAACGAGCATGTGGGGTTCATGGCGTTCGGCGAGCCGGGCTCGGCGGTGTGGTTCGAGTACGTGTACGACGGGGCGCCGATGGAGGCGATGCAGTTCTACTCGGAGCTGCTGAACTGGTCGATGAAGGCGCCCGGTGAGGACGAGCTGTCGCACGACTCGCCGTATGTGGGGTTGTGGACGCACGGGCATCTGACGGGCGGGGCGGTGGAGTTCGGCGGGGCGCGGATGGCGCTCGGTCCGGAGATGCGGATGAAACCGCACTGGCTGGTGTGCTTCGGCACCGCGTCGGTGGACTTGACGGCCGCGAAGGCGGTCGACCTGGGCGGGCGGGTGGCGGTGGCGCCCGTGGACGACCCGGGCGGGCGCATGGCGGTGCTGGTGTCGCCCACGGGCGCGCATTTCACGATCATGGAGAGCAAGAAGCTGGACTGATGCTCGGCGGGGAAAATCCTGCGGGCGTCGGGGTCGCGTGGGACGGTGAACGGGCCGGCTTCCACATCTGCGAAGGAGCAGTCCGCCATGACCTCGATTCCGATCGGCGCGCCCGTCTGGTCCGATGCCCTGACTTCGGATCTCGCCGCTGACGTCCCGTTCTACGAGCAGTTGTTCGGTTGGGCGTCGATGGACGCGGGCGAGGACTTCGGCCATTACACGACCTTCGGCATCCCGGACGGCTCCGGCGGGCCGGGCCGGCCGGTCACGGGCGTGATGCCGTGCCCGCCCGGGATGGAGGCGTCGCGGATCTGGAATCTGCAGTTCCGGGTCGCCGACTGCGATGCCGCGGCCGAGCAGGCGCGGCGGCTGGGCGGCACGGTCGTGCAGGGGCCGGAGGACGTGGGCGAGATGCTGCGGTTCGCGATGCTCGAGGACCCGAACGGCGCGTCGTTCGGCCTGGTCGAGTCGAAGGAGCCGGGCACGGGCTTCGGCGCGTGGGGCGAGCCGAACAGCGTCGCGTGGGTCGAGTACCGCGTGGACGGCGTGCCCGCCGAGGCGATGCGGTTCTATGCGGAGCTGCTGGGGTGGAACGTGAACACGCCCCCGTGGGAGGACGCGTCGAATCCGAAGCCGTATGCGGCGGTGAGCGCGGCGGGCGACGAGCGCGAGTTCGGCGGCTGCCATGCGGCCGAGGGATGGGAGCTGGACCTCCCGCCGCAGTGGAATGTGATGGTCGCGGTCGAGGACACCGACCGGATGTGCGAGCGCGCGGTCGAGCTGGGCGGCTCGGTCGCGGCCGAGCCGATGGATGTGCCGGGCCTGCGGATCGCGGGCATCGCGACGCCGACGGGCACGATCGTGGGCATTCAGTCGTTCCGGGCCTGGGAGTAGCAGGCGGGACGGTCGTCCGGCGGGACTCGGGAGTCTCGCCGGTCGTGTGTTGTTGCGGGGGCGGTCGACCTGGCTAGGGCCGACCGCCCGCGCGCTCCGCGGACGCCTGGTGCAGGTGCCGTCGGCGCGGGAGCCATCCCGCGCCTCCGATCTTCCGGCGGTCCGCGCGGTCCCCTACCTACCGCCGACCTACACCAAAACTGAAGCCAGCCTCCCACAGAAAGTCAAGACGCTCAAGCAACGTTTTTTACCTGTGGATAACTATGTGAGCTGGGCTTTTGTTGCCTGGTCGCGGGCCTGTGGATAACGCTCGGCCGGGACCGGGACCGGGACCGGGACCGGAGGCCGGCGCAGCCGCGGTCGGCGTTTCGGGAGCGAGACGGCGGCCATGACGGCGAGGGTCAGGGCGATCATCGCGGCCGCCGGGGCCAGGGCCGCGAGGGGTGCGCGTTCGAGGTACGGCAGGGAGCGGGCGAGGCTCGCGCCCCATTCGGGGGCGTCGGCTTCGGCCCCGAGGCCGAGGAAGCCGAGCGAGGCGATGCCGAGGGCCATGCCCGGCAGGCGCAGACCCGCATGGGCCGCAAGGGGTCCGGTGACAAGCGGGAGCGTGTGCCTGCGCAGGATCCACCACGGCCCCGCGCCGAGGGCCAGTCGTGCTTCGAGGTGCCCGGCCGTGCGCGCCTGGGCGACGAGTTCGGCGGCGTGGGCGGCGAGGGGCGGCCAGGAGACGGCGACGACCGCGAGGACCGCGCCGAACTGGCCGCGGCCGAGGACCACGACGACGATCATCCCGGCGATCGCGACCGGGAACGAGTTGAACGCCTCCGCGAGCGGATGTGCCAGGCGCGGCGTGAAACCGAGGCCCAGCGCGAGCAGGTACGCGAGGACGCACGCGAGGAACGCGGCTCCCGCCGTCCACAGTGCGCCCTGGCCGAGGCGGGCGAGCACGTCGCGGCCGAGTTCGTCGGTGCCGAGCCAGGCGGCGGCGGACGGGGCGTCGAGGCGGGAGCCGGTCGCGATGTCGCCGGACCGTATGAGGCCGTAGGCGACGGCGAGCAGCAGCGGTGCGGCTCCTACGGTGATCCAGGCGAGGTGGCGGCGGCGTCCGCCGGTCGCGGGCGGGGCGGCGGGGATCGCGGTGGCGGGCCCGTCGAGGGCGCGGGCGGCGAGGCGGGCGAGGAGTCCGGCGGTGAAGCCGAAGGCGATGAGCAGTGCCATGCAGGCCTGGAGGACGGGCAGGTCTTGGGCGTCGGCGGCGGCGAGGGCGGCGCGGCCGAGTCCGGGTACGGCGAAGATCGTCTCGACTGCGACGGCCGCACCCGTGATGGAGACGGCGATGATCGCGAACTGCGGCAGGACGGGCGGGAGGGCGCGGCGGAGGAGGCCGCGGGCGATGCGGGCCTTCGGGTATCCGGCGGTGCGCCACTGGCGGACCCAGTCTTCGGCGGCGATGCGGCCGATGGCGTCGCGGCCGAGCCGGGCGAGGACGCCGCCGCCGGGCAGGCCCATGGCGAGCGCGGGGAGGACGAGGTTGGCGGGGCCGTTGAAGCCGTACGCGGGCAGGAGGCCGGTCCAGGTGGCGAAGACGGCGACGCCGAGTGTGGCGATGAGGAAGTCGGGGAGCGCGGCGAAGGAGGCGACGGCGACGCCGCCGGTGCCGACGGGGCGGCCTTGGGCGGCGCGGTGCAGGGCGGGGGCGCATGCGGCCGTGGTGACGGCGAAGGTCACGGCGAGGGCCGCGGCCATCACGGTGAGGGAGGTGCCGAGTGCGGGCAGCACGGTGTCGGCGACCGGTGCGCCGCTCGTCCAGGACGCTCCGAAGTCGCCTCGGGTGAGGCCGAGGAGCCAGTCGCGGAGGATCGCGAGGGGCCCGGCGTCGAGGCCGAGTTCGGTGCGGATTGCATCGAGCGCGCTGTCGGTGGCTTCGCGGCCAGGGTAGCGGGCGCGGAGCACGGTGAGGGCCGGGTCGCGGTCGGCGAGCCAGGGCAGGAGGCCGATCGCGGTGAGCACGGTCAGGAGGACCAGGGCCCGGGTGAGGGTTCCCCGCAGGAGCGTCACCGGCTACCCCATAGTGGTTGCGGTGGTGATGATCTCGCGTTCGCGCGGGTCGCTGGTGACGTTCGCGGCGCCGCCCGCCACGCCGGTGACGAGGCGCTCGTGGGCGATGGGGACGACGGCGACGGTGGCGAGTACGACGGCTTCGGCGTCGAGGACGGCGCTCTGGCGGGCGGCTGCGGCGGCGTCGGGGTCCATGTCGGGTGCGGCGGCGGTGGCGATGGCGGCGACCGCTTGGTCGACGGCGGGGTCGGCGAGGCGCGAGGCGTTGAAGCCGCCGTCGCCGGTGAAGTCGGAGTCGAGGTAGGTGTAGGCGTCGCCGGAGTCCTGGACGACCGAGCGGGACATGAGGAACGCGTCGAAGTCCCCGGCGAGCATGTCGGGTTCGATGTCGTTGTATTCGCGCACTTCGGTTTCGACCGCGAATCCGGCGGCCTCGAGCTGGGAGGCGAGGACGATGAGCGCTTCGGGGAGTTCGGCGCGGTTGGAGTAGGTGGCGATGCGCAGGGCCTCGCCGGCGGGGGTCCTGGCGTCCGGGAGGGTGTACTCGCGGTGGTCGGCGGCCCAGGCGAGGGCGGGGCCGAAGAGGCCTTCGGGGGCGTCGGCGCGGCCTTCGTAGATGTCGTCGACGATCGGTGCGGTGTCGATCGCGGCGGCGACGGCGGCGCGGAGCGCGGGGTCGGCGAGGGGGCCGGTCGCGGTGTTGAGGTAGAGGCTGACGGTGCGGCCGGTGGGGGCGTCCTGCAGTTGGGAGGCTTCGAGGTTCGCGATCTGGGCGTAGGGGACGGCTTCGATGACGTGGGCTTCGCCGGAGCGCAGCGCCGCGACGCGGGTGGCGGCGTCGGGCACGTAGTCGGCGCGGTAGCCGGCCATGGCGGCCGGCTCGCCCCAGTAGTCGCCGTTGCGTTCGAGGGCGACGCCGGTGGAGGTGGACTCGGTGATGTGGAAGGGCCCGGTCGCGAAGCCGACCGGGTTCACGGTGCCGCCCTGGTAGGCGCCGGGGGCGAGGATCGCGAGGTAGGGGCTGGAGAGTCGTTGCGGGAGTACGGGGTCGGGGGCGGCGGTGGTGACGCGGAGGGTGTGGTCGCCGGTGGCTTCGGCGGTGAGGCCGAGTCCGTCGATGACGCGCGGCACGGAGGCCGCGGTGGCGGCGGCGTTGAGTGAGGCGGCGGCTGCGGCGGCGTCGAGGGCGGTGCCGTCGTGGAAGGCGACGTCGTCGCGGAGGGTGAGGTCCCAGGCGGTGGGTTCGGTCTGGGTCCAGTCGAGGGCGAGCCGCGGGACGGGCAGGCCGTTGTCGTCGAGGCCGAGGACGGTTTCGGCGACGGCCCAGCGGGCCAGGAGGAACGCGTCCTCGGAGTGGGGTGAGAGCCCGGCGGCGGGGGTGAGGGCGGTGGCGAAGACGAGGGTGCCGGTGTCGTTGCCGCTGGAGGAGAAGCAGCCGGTGGTGGCGAGGACGCCGCCGAGTCCGAGGGGGGCGGCGGCGGTGATCAGGGTGCGCCGGGAGAGCGGCATGGCGTGAGCCTCGTCTCTTATCGCGAATTGTTTCCTATTGCAAATCGGATGCAATAATGGCACACATGTCAGATATCGCGGTGGCACGAGGGGCCAGGGGTGTAGAGGGTTACGTACTGCGGCAGGCGGAGCCCGGGGACCTCCCGGGGGCGCGCTCGGTGATGCTCGACACCGTCTACCGCGACTTCGGCCACGGGTACCTGCCGCAATGGCATTCCGACATCATCGATCTCGACTCGTACTACCTTGCGCCCGAGGACAACACGCTGTTCGTCGCCGTGCGGGACGGGGTCGTCGCGGCCACGGCCGGCGTGCGCGGCCAGACCCCGGCCTCGCCGCCGCACCCGCCCGAGGTGACGCGCCGCTTCGAGGAGGGGCGCACCGCGACGCTGTACCGCGTGTACGTGCGCCCCGAGCACCGGCGGCGGGGCCTGGCGGGCGCGCTGGTCGACGCCTGCCTGGAGTTCATCGCGGGCCGCGAGCGCTACAGCGGGGTGTACCTCCACACGGACGCCCGCACGCCGGGCGCGGTCGAGTTCTGGTCCAAGCGCGGCACCGTCCTGTTCGACGAGCGGGTGGCCGTCAACGAGGCGCGCCCCGAAGGATTCGACGAACCGTTCCAGACGGTCCACTTCGAACTCGACCTGCATCGCTAGAGCCGGTCGCTGCGATGCGGTCGCGGACCCGGCCGTCCGCGACCGGCGCTCATGCCTCCGGGAGCACTTGGCGCCCTTGGTACTGGCCGCAGTGCGTGCAGAGGTGGTGCGGGCGGATCGTCTCCTTCCGCGGGCACGGGCACACCTGGAGCGCGGGTGCCTTCGCCTTCCACTGCGAGCGGCGTTTGCGGGTGTTGGAGCGCGAGAGGCGCCGTTTCGGAACTGCCATGCCGCGATCTTAACGACAACGGTTTTCATTAACGATGCCGGGGGCGCCGGTCGCCAGGCGCGCACGAGGGGCCGCCCCGGCGGCAGGGCGGCCCCTCGCTTCTTGCGTGCGAATCCTGGTAGATCTCTGGGCTAGCAGTCGCGGGCTGCGACGGCCAGGTCCGGGAAGTCGCTGAAGACCGCGTCCACGCCGAGGTCGTAGAACAGCTCGAACTCGGCCTCGATGTCGCCCCACGCGGCCGGGTCGGAGCCCTCGCGCAGGTTCGCCGGCAGGAACGAGTTCTCGGCGCGGAAGGTCCAGACGTGCACGTCCAGGCCGCGCCGGTGCGCGCGCTTCACGATGTCCGTGGGCTCCGAGATCGAGCCGTCGGCCGCGCGCGGGAAGATGCGGTTCTTGTTGAGGCTCACCGTGTCCAGCGTCTGGGCGTACTCGTCCAGAGTCGCGTTGGCGATCGCGCCCTGGCCGTCGATGTTCAACCCGATCCGGTTGTCGACGCGCTCGGCGATGGTGAGCAGGCTCTCGTACTCGAACGACTGGATCCACACCGGCGACCGCTTGCGGTCGAGCTTGCGCTCCTCCAGCAGGTCGGCCAGCGCGTCCTCGATGCTCATGCCCTTGTCACCGTAGTAGGACGGGTGCTTCATCTCGGGGTAGGTGATGACCTTGCGGTCGAGGGTGTCCACGTAGTCGAGGACCTCGTCGTAGGTGACGAGTTCGAACTGGCCGTCGTGCTCGGCGCTGCCGGGGCGCAGGTCGGGCAGGCGCTCTTCGGCGCGGAGGGTCTTGAGTTCGGCGAGGGTGAAGTCGTCGGCAAAGAAGCCGGTGACGGGTTTGCCGTCGATGAGCTTGGTGGTCTTGCGGTCGGCGAACTCGGGGTGCGCGGCGACGTCGGTGGTCTCGTCGAGGACCGGCTCGTGGCGGGCGAGGAGTTCGCCGTCCTTGGTGAGCACGAGGTCGGGTTCGATGACGTCGGCGCCCATCTCGACGGCGAGCGCGTAGGCCTCGAGGGTGTGCTCGGGGAGGTAGCCGCTGGCGCCGCGGTGCGCGATCACGAGGGGTTCGTCGTGGTGGGGCTTGGCGGCGGCCGGTGCGGCGGCGAGGCCGGCGAGGGCTCCGGCGGCGGTCAGCACGGCCGCGCCGCGCAGGAGCACGCTCTTGAGGGACATGAAGGTCCTTTCGTGGGTGGGCGCGGCCTTGGGGGGCGCGGCCTTTCGGCGCTGGACTCCATCGGGGATGGGCCTTCAGTCAAGCCGTCGCGGTCGTCACCCGCTCGGCGCGAACGTGAACGGGGCCTGAATGATGCCGGAAATCCGGCGGTCGGCGGTTTCGACACGCCGGGCGCGGGTGGTGTGGGGCGGGTGCTGGATGTGGTCGCGGCCAGGCGGGAGGCCGTCGCTTCGGCGGTGGCGGCCACCCCGGCATGCGCCACCGCGACCATCGGTACGGTCACCGAGGCGACGGCCTCCCTGTCGGCCCTTCCGGCCCGATCCGATCGCGGCAGGGGGTGTCGCGATCCGGTGCCCGCGGGTTGCGAGCCTGCAGGTATCGGTTTCTAGATCGGGTTCCGGGCAGGGAGGCAGGGGAGGCTGGACCTCCCCTAAACGATTCAAATATTGATAGGAACCGTTTTCTAGGACATCTTGGCGCATCTCGGAGCGGACGTCAAGTATCGAAATCCTCCGATGCGTTCGGCGGCGTCCGGGCGGTCGCCGGGTTGCGCGGAGGTTGACTGCAGCCGAACAACAAGAACTGGCTGGTCAGCGGCTACCGCTCGCCGCCTGGGCTCCTGCATACTGGCCACTTTGTCATCATTGCCGCCACCGGATCGGAGCATCCTCCCAATGGAGCACCTTCCCCCGACCTACTCGCTGATCGGCTGCTGCGTCACACGCGACGCCGCCGACCTGGGCCGCGACCCCCTGCCCGCGCCAGTGCACTTCGTCTCCCGCACCCGCGTCCAGAGCCTCGTGTCGACCCCGACTCCCATTCGCGCCGAGGACATCGCGCTCGACTCGGCCTTCCAGCGCCGCACCATCGTCGAGGACCACCTGAAGACCGGGCTCGACGCGCTCGAGGGGATCGACCACCCGCTCGTCATCGACCTCATCGACGAGCGCTGGCCGCTCATCGAGACCGGCTCCGGGCTGGTGACCTCCACGATCTACCTCCGCAGCGCGGGTCTGGACCAGCGGCCCGGCTACGCCCCGTACGGCAATGACACCGAGCTCGCCGACGACGGCCCGTTCGCCACCGCCGCAAGGGCGCTCGTCGCCCGGCTGCCGCGGCAGGTGCTCATCCACCGCGCGTTCTGGGCCGTGAACGACACCGCGGGCCGGCCGGTGAGCGACCTGCGGCGCACCCGGCGGAACAACACGTGGCTCGAACGCGCCTACGCGATCCTCGAAGCGGCCCTGGGCGACCGCGCCCTCCCGCCGGTCGAAGTGGACGCGTCGCTGCGCATCGCCGACCCCGGGCACCGCTGGGGCCCGGGCCCGTACCACTACATCGACGAGTACTACACGGACTTCTCGGAGCAGGTGCGCAAGGTGCTCGCCAACGCCCCCGCCCGCTAGCCGGACTACGCGAAGCGCCCCGCGGCATCGCCGCGGGGCGCTCGTCGTTCAGGCACGGATCCGCAGCATGCCGCGGGGCGCTCGTCGCGCAAGCCCAGACCTGCAGCGGACCTCGCCGTTCACGTGCAGACCCGCAGCCGCAGCGGACCCTCGCCGTTCACGCGCAGACCCGCAGCATCGCGGCGGACCCTCGCGTCGTTCACGCGCAGATCCGTGAAGGGCGGTCCTGCGCGCTCCCCCCTCCCCTACGCGGCCGTCAGCAGCTGCGAAGCGGCCAGGTCGCGGTACAGGTCGTCGTGCTCCACCAGTTCCGCGTGGGTGCCCACGGCCCGCACGAGACCGGCGTCGAAGACCACGATCTGATCGGCCCTGGTCACCGTCGAGAGCCGGTGGGCCACAACGAGGACGTTCGTGCGCTCGGCCGCATCCAGCATCACCTGCTTGAGCGCGGCCTCGTTCGCGGCGTCGAGCTGCGAGGTGGCCTCGTCGAGCAGCAGCAGGCGCGGCTTGCGCAGCAGCGCCCGCGCGATCGCCACGCGCTGGCGCTCGCCGCCGGAGAGGGTCGTGCCCCGGTAGCCGATCCGCGAGTCGAGCCCCTCGGGCAGCTTGCCGACCAGTTCGGTGAGCCGCGCGACCCGCACGACCTCGTCCAGGTCGGCCTCGGTCGCGTTGGGCGAGGCCATGACCAGGTTCTCGCGGAGCGTGCCGTCCAGGACCGGCGCGTCCTGCTCGACGTAGCCGATCAGGCCGCGCAACTCTCCGAGCGGCCAGTCCGCGACGTCCACACCGTCCACTTTGACTGATCCGGTGGTGGCCGGGTAGAACCGCTCGATGAGCGAGAACACCGTCGTCTTGCCGGCGCCCGAAGGGCCGACCAGCGCGGTCAGACCGCGCCCGCTCGACTCGAACGAGACGCCGTGGTGGACGTACGGGAGGTCTTCGGCGTAGCGGAAGGTGACGTCCTCGAAGACGACCTGCGCGGGGCCGGTGCCGACCGGGATGCGCACGGCCTCGGGCAGGTTGCCCTCGGACGCGGAGTCCTCGGCGGCGAGCACCTCGACCTCTTCGATGCGGTGGATCGCGGCCAGGCCGGTCTGGAGCTGCGAGAGCGACGCGACGAGGCCGTTGATCGGGCCCATCAGGTAGAACAGCAGCAGCAGGAAGCCGATGAGGGTGCCGACCTCCATGGCCCCGGAGGCGACGCGCGCGCCGCCGACGCCGAGGACGAGGAGGAACGCGATGTTCACCGGCAGGAACGCGACGACGCCGGCGAGCGCCTCCCAGAAGGAGGCCTTGACGCCGGTGTCGCGGGCGGCGGTGGCCGCCGTGTTGAGGCGGCCGATCTCGTGGTCCTCGGCGCTGGAGGCCTTGACGGTGCGGAAGGCGCTGAAGATGCGTTCCAGGAGCGATCCCATGTCGCCCAAGGCCTTCTGCGAGGCGATGGTGGCGTTCTGGATGCGCGGCATGATGAACAGCATCGTGACGGTGACGAACGCGACCATGGCCATGGTGGTGCCGAACAGGGCGAGGTCGAGCCAGGCCATGAGGGCGATGCCGCCGAGGATCATGAAGCCGTCCGTCACGCCGCCGATGACGGTGGTGCTGGCGACGGTGCGCAGGAGGTTCGTGTCGGAGGAGAGCCGCGAGACGAGGTCGCCGGGTTTGATGCGGTCGACTTCGGCGACTTCGAGGCGCACGAGCCGGTCGATGAGCTGCTTGCGGACGGTGAGGACGACGTCCTGCCCGGCGATCTGCATGAGGTAGGGGCCGAGGGCGCCGAGCGCGCCGCCGACGATGACGACCGCGCCGAGGTAGAGCAGCGGCCGGGTGAGGGACTCGTTCGAGGAGAGGGTGTCGATCACGTCCATGGCGATGAGCGGCTGGACGAGGCCGACGAGGCCTCCGGCGAAGGAGAGCACGCCGCCGATGAGGAGCAGGCGCAGGTGCTGGCGGGCGTAAGCCCACAATCGGGTGATGGGGGCGCGAGGGGTGCCGGCCGCAGTGGCGGGCGTGTCCTCGGCGTTGAGGTCGTCGGTCATGGTTCCTGTTTCCTCCGCTGGGTGCTGCGGTCCCCATCGAAGCTACCTGCGGGGGCCGACACTGCCATCGGCCGATGGTCGTGACCGTCCTACGACCAAAGTCGTACGCCGTGAGGGGCCGCGGCGATTCGCGTCGGCCCCTCACGGCGTGCGCCGGTGTCAGTCCTCGGCGAGGACGATGATCTTGTCCCCCGGTTGGAGCATGAACTGCAGGCCCTTGTCCGGGTTCAGGTGCACGCCGTAGTTGGGGGCCTGCTTGGCGAGGGCGGCCACGCGGTAGCCGAACGCGGTCTCGCCGCGCCGCCGCGCCGACTCGGCGACCGTGTAGAAGTTGACCGGGACGCCCGGGCGCACGTAGTGCTCGGCGGGCTTGAGGTAGATCTCGGAGCCCTCGGGGCTGAACAGCTGCCCGAAGACCTGCGAGAGGTGCGGGTTCTCGGCGGTCTGAGTGAGCAGGAGGCTGATGAGCTTGTCGCTGACGATGAAGTCGTCGGCCTGCGTGACCTGGGCGAGCGTGCGGTTGCGGTCGTCGGCCATCTCCGAGACGACCTTGAAGCGGCTGTTGCTGCGCTGCGCCATGTCGCGCAGGTGCAGCAGGGTCACGAGGGTCTTCGAGTCGGCGAGCTGCGGGGCCACGTCGTCCGAGCACAGGGCGATGATGTGGTTGTACGAGCCGGGGTTGAGCGATTCGAGGAGCACCCGGTCGGTGGTGTCGTCCTCCTTGAAGTTCAGGCCCTGGACGCGCATGGTCGGTCCGATCTTGCGGATGGCCTCGGGCGCGTCCGGGTGGTCGGTGACGACGTCGGTGACCGAACCGGGGGCGACGTACTGGTCGAGCTGCTCCAGGATCGTGCGCGACATGGCGTTCCAGCCGAGGATGAGCGTGCGCTCGGGCCGGTTCCCGGCGTCCGCGCGCGCCACGATGACGCTCTCGTCGATCACGGGCCGGGAGCCGTCGAGCACGATCGCGGAGTCGTCCGCGGCGAGGAGGATGAGCTTGTCGCCCGGCTGCAGCGACGCCGAGGTGGGCGGGTTGATGATGCACCGGCCCTCCTTGGTGAGCACGCCCAGGAACGAGGACGTGCGGTAGGAGTGCAGGGCCTGGCTGAGCGGGCGGCTGAACAGGCCCGGCTCCTCGACCATGTAGATCTCGTCCCCGCCGAAGTCGAGCAGGTCGGTGTAGACGACGGAGAGGCCGGACTGGCGGCAGGTCTGCACCATGAGGCGGGCCATGAGGTCGTTCGCGTCCACGATGTGCGCCGCGCGGCCACCGGCGAGGCGGGCCGCGGGGAGGTTCCGGCCCTCGGCCACCGCGCCGACGACATGGCACTTGATGCCGTTGCCGCCCTGGGTGACCGCGAGGAGCGAGCGCACGAGCTGCGCGTCGGGGTCCTCCTCGGCGGAGGTCAGGATGATGACGCTCTTGGCCTGCGAGGGGTTGACGAGGCCGATGCTGTCGGGGTCGGCCGGGTCGCCGGTGCGGCACACGACGCGCGTGGACTTGAGGTCCGCGATCTTCGTGCGGATCTCGTCCTCCATTTCGACCTTGTCGCGGTCGGCGAGGATCGCGATGACGGCGCGCTTCTCGCTCTCGTTGGCCTCCACCAATTCCGAGATGACGATGAAGACCTGGTCGGACCATCCGAGCACGACCGTGTGATCTTTCTCAACGACGAGCGAGCGGCCTTTCCGGAGCTCTTCGAGTTTCGCGTCGAGACCGGTCGTCAGCACACCGACGAGTGACGACAGGATCACCAGACCGCCGATGGTGGTGATGAACATGACGACCATCGAGGGGCCGCCGGCATCGTCGCCGGTGATGGTGCCGGCGTCGAGGATGTGGATGAACGACTTCCACAATGTACCGCCGAATCCGTCGGCGTCTTGCACGACGGCGAGGAAGAGGGCACCAATTGCGGTGAGCGCCAACGTGATTACGGTCAACCAACCGATCAGCGCTTTCGTGCCCTTCGACATGGTGTTGTCGAACCAATAGCGTGCCCGCTGTTTGAACGTCGGATCGGACATCGGGGGGCGTCCTTTCTGGGAACGGCTTTCGACCGGCCGACTCGGGGCGGAGGCGAGTGGGGCCGGGACTGTTCAGGGGCGTCAGCCACTTCTACTGCATTGCGTCCACTGCGACCAGTCGCAATGGCATCGCTACACGGGGTCACCCGGATCCGAGGGGCGCCAGGGGCGGGCGCGGAGACCGGCGGGCGACGACGCCTCCCACCCTAGTTCGAAACGTAAAGCCGGAAGAGGCGAGGGTGACCGGAGGGCGACGCCGGACCGCGCCCTCACCCCATGCGGCGCTGCAGCAGCCGCAGCGACCTGCGGCCGGACCGCTTCACGCCCAACGGCACCAGGGCCGCCCGGCCCGGCACGCGCACACCGCCGGTGAGCGCGACCCGGGTCCGCTCCGGCCCGTCCGGCACGGCCGCCACACCGATGAGGAGGAACCGGCTCTGCAGCCAGCACCAGCCCGGCCGCAGGCTCCCGCGCAAGTGCGCCCGCATCCCGTACCTGCTCACCGCGAGCGCCTCCACGCGGCCCTCCTCCGCGCGGATGACGGTGAGCCGCTTCATGTCCGGCTCGAAATCGCCGAAGCCGCGCTCCAGGTCCGCGATGTGCGCCCAGACCCGTTCGAAAGGCGCCGCGACGACGCCCTCGGTGACGCTCGCGCCCCTGATCCCGGCGGCCAGCGCGTGCAGGCGGGCGATCGCGTCGGGTTCGGCCACGGGCCAGTGCTGTGTCACTCGGACCACGCCTTTCGGAAGGTTCGCCGGGCCCGGTGGAGCCTGGACTTGACGGTGCCGGTCCCGATCAGGAGGAGTGCGGCGGCCTCGGTCTCGCTGTAGCCCTCCTGGTCGCGGAGGACGAGGATGGCGCGGTGCTCGGGCGAGAGCCGGCGCAGGACGTCCTCGATGTCGGTCTCGAGCTGGGGGTCGCCGGGCTGGGGGAGGTCGTCGAGTTCGGCGGGGACGGTGCGGCGGTCGCGGGCGATGCGGACGGCCTCGCGGACCGCTATCGTTCGCGCCCAGGAGAAGAGGGCTTCGGGGGCGCGGAGGGTCTTGAGGGACTTGAAGATCGCGATGAGGGCTTCCTGGGCGGCATCGGGGCCGTGGCCGAGGGCGATGGGCGCGCAGATGCGCCCGACGTAGGGCGCGAGGGCGTCGAGCAGGTCGTTCATGGCGAGGGTGTCGCCCCGCTGGGCCTGGCGGACCAGCGGGGCGAGCTCGTCGGGGTTCATGGGAGGCATCCTGGCATCAGGGCGACTCGGGCGCGGCCCCGGTCGCGGCGAGTGCGGGGCGGCGTGCGGTGCCGCTGCGGGCGATGTGGAGGACGGCGGCGGCCAGGGCGATGCACAGCGGCGTGTAGAGGAGCAGGTTGAGCCGGTAGAAGTCGGGGTGGTCGGCGGGCGCGCCGAGGCCGAGGCCCCAAGCGATGCCGGCGAGTGCGCGAAGGCTGACGAACGCGAGGAACGCGAGGGTGCCGGCCTGGAGCAGCGGGTAGAGGCGGTGGCCGCGTGCGACGCGGGCGCGGCAGTGGATGACGGTGAGAGTGGTCAGGGCGAGGGCGGTGAGGGCGAGCAGGAGCCGGGGCGCGAACGAGACCTCGGCGCCGAGCAGGCCGTAGGAGAGCGTTCGGACGCTGCCGGCGGGCCAGGTGCTCCCGGTGGCCCAGAGCAGGTGGAACGCGGCGTCCACGATGAGCACGGCTTCGACGGCGTAGGCGGTGCGGCGGGTGCGGGCGGTCAAGGTCTTCTCCTTCCGAGCGGAACGGTTCACAGGAGAAGAGGAGCGTTGCGGGCGAAAGGTTCCCCACGGGTTTCCGCGCGCTGCGGTGACGCGTGGCGGACCGCCGCGCGGGGTTCACCTTTCAGTTTGCGGCCCGGCGCGCGGCTTCTGTCGGGCGGTGGCGCAGCGGGGTGCGGGCCGGTCGCCGCGCGGGTTCACGTTCCAGTTCGCGGGGCGGCCGGCACGAGGCTTCCATTTCGGCTCTGGCGCAGCGGGTGAGGGCCGGTCGCCGCGCGAGGTCCGCGTCCCAGTTCGCGGGGTGCCCCTGCGCTCGGCTTCCGTTCCGGCAGCGGCGCAGAAGGTTCCCCGCGGGTTTCCGCGCGCTGTGCTGACGCGCGGCGGGATCCCGTGCGGGGTTCGCCTTCCAGTTTGCGGCCCGGCGCGCGGCTTCTGTTCCGGCGGTGGCGCAGCCGGGTGCGGGCCGGTCGCCGCGCGAGAATCACGTTCCAGTTCGCGGGGCGCCCCGGCGCTCGGCTTCCGTCCGGCGGTAGCGCAAGCGGGGTGCGGGCCGGTCGCCGCGCAGGTTGCCGCTCCGGGGGCGGTCGGCGTGTTCGCCGATCGCAGCGCTCGGGTCCCGTCCCGTTCGGTGCACCGGCGGGGGCCGGTGGCGCGGTCCGGCGGTTACCGGAGGCCGTCCTCGTCGGGCACCACTTCGATCGCGAGGCGGGTGTGTCGCTTGGGGACGGTGAAGCGCGGTTCGGACTCGGGTCCGGTCCCCTTGCGGTGGGCGGTGATCTGGAGGCTGACGCCGTCGCGGCACTCGCGGTCCCAGACGCGGACCTCGTCGGCGACGCGGGCGGCGAGGTTCGGGCCGTTCGGGCCGTGGCCGCGCACGCCGATCTCGTTGCCGCCGCCGGTCTTGCGACACACCAGGTACGCGAAGTCCTCGCCTTCGACGACGGCCGGGTTGGCCCAGCGCAGCAGCAGCCGCTGCAGGCCGTGGTCGCCGAACGGGGCGCTCATACGCCCGTACCCGGCGAACGCGCAGGCCAGCCACAGCGAGAGCTGGGTGGCGTCATCGTTCACCTTGAGCTGCACGGGGGTCCACACGGTCGAGCCGCGCCCGTCGAGGACCCCGCGCACGCCGTCGGCCTCGACTTCGTGCTCGACGTGGAAGGTCATGATGCGGCCCTCGGAGAGTTCGACCGTCTGGCCCTCCTGGCTGCCGAGACCGCGCATGGGCATGAACCCGCAGCTCACGATCGAGCGGCTGCGCATGACGCCGTCCTCGTAGTCGAAGGCCACCGAGTGCTCGCAGCCGCGGATGCTCAGCGGAGCGACCAGCCGGCCGCCTTCGGCGAGCTGGTCCCACCAGGCCGGCGGCAGGTCCCAGGTGCCCACGGTGGCGATGATGCGGTCGTAGGGCGCGCCGTCGATGAAGCCGAGCTCCCCGTCGCCTTGGACGACGCGCACGCGTTCAGCACCGACCTCGGCGAGCGCCTTTCTGGCCCGGCCTACGGTGTCCGAGTCGATGTCGACAGTGGTCACCGCGCCTTCCGGTCCGACGAGCGCGTCGAGCAGCGCGGCGTTGTATCCGGTGCCCGCGCCGATCTCGAGCACGCGCTGGCCGGGCCGCACGTCGAGCTGCTCCAGCATCTCGGCGACGATCGCGGGCTGCGAAGCGGAGCTCACGGCCTCGCCGTCGCTGTTGCGCTTGGTCACGTACACGTCGTCGGCGTACGCGATGCGCAGCGTCGCCTCGGGCACGAAGCGGTGGCGCGGCACGGCGAGCATCGCCGTCTCCACCGCCTCGCTCCGGATCACGCCGCGCGACCGCAGGCTCCCCACGAGGCGCGTGCGCAACTGCTGCGCCTCGTTACCCGAAGTATCGGTGCGATCACCCACGTCTTCCAGCGTACGTCCGATGTGCCACGTTCGCCTCCTCCAGTTCCATCGGTTGGAACGGTTCAACCGTTCATTCCCGCTCAGCGCAGCGCGCGTCGAGCATCGCCCAGAGCGCCTCGCGCCGGTCCTCCGGCACGTCGATCGGGGTCGCGACGGGCTCGCCGCCGCCGATCGCGATCCACGCACTGAACCCGAACGGGTGCTTCGCGTCGCCCACCACGTGGCCGTCGCAGCGGTGCGCGTCGAAGACCAGCGGCACCGTCACGCCGCCCGCCTCGGGCGCCGACGCGCCGGCGTGGATCTCGAACAGGACGCTCCCGCGCACCTCGGTCACGTCCAGCGCCGCCTCTCCCAGCGGCGTCACACTCAACCTCCCTTCGAGGGTGCCGTCCGCGGCGGCGGTCAGCTCCCCCAGCTCGATGCGGGCGTTCGCGGCAATTGCCTGCGCTGCGCACGCTTCCCGGACCAACCGGTCAAGTGTGCCGTTCGGGTACGACAATTCCAGGGTGAGCGTGTGCTCGGCCCCGTCCTCGGTGGCGACGAGGAGGACCACGGAGGCCGGTTCGGCCTTGGAGTCGACGCCCTCGGGGCAGGACGCGGCGCCGTACTGGATGAGCATGTCGCGCGCGTTCTTGCTGGGCGGGACCTCGGTGTCGAGTTCCTGGACGCCCAAGGGCGCGAACGAGTCCGTGAGGAGTTCGACGCCGCGCACGCGCACGGGTGCGTCGCCGTGGTTGGTGACCGCGATGGCGACCTGGCCCGGCTTCATGAACATGCGGCGGATCTCGGCGGTGGCGGTCAGCTCGGGCGGGTCGGAAGGGGCGGTCGCGGCGGTATCGCCGCGAGGGCCGGCGAGGCTCCCGGCGAGCGCCGCCGAGACGGCGGCCAGCACGAAGACGCCGACGATCGCGATCCGAACCCAGCGCATGCGGCCTCCCGGCGAGCCGATCCGAAGGCCCGCAGGGGATTGCGGGGAGGGACGGGCCCGGTCGAGTCCAGTCTGGCACTGCGCGCGCCCGATGTGAAGCACCCGGGCGGCTGCGGTTCGGTGGAGGGGTGCGGGGACTGGCGGTCGACGCGGGGGCCGGGAGGCCTGTCGATCCCCGCGGGTCGTCACCGGTTGGGCGTCAGGCGCTCCGATGCGTCGAGGCACCACGCGAGCGCCGAAGGCCAGCGCCCGTAGCCGTCGCCGAGGGCGAGGTGACCGCCGCCGGGGATCACGTCGACCTCGCAGCCGAGGGGCCGCCCATAGTGCTCGGCCGCGCCTTCGGTGCAGTACGGGTCGTCGTCGGAGCAGACCAGCCGCACCGACCGCTCGGCGAGCCGCAGGCCGGCAAGGTCGAGGCCGACCGTGGTGAAGCCGGCGATGACGTCCCAATCGAACGCCTGCGGCCCGGGCGGGCTCACGAGCAGGACCCGGTCGGCCGAGAGGGGGTTCGCCGAGGCGGCGTCGGCCGCCGCGAGGTGGAGCCACGCGACGCTGGCGAGGCTGTGGCAGACGACGATCTTCTCGCCGCGCATGAGCGCCAGTTCGGACCGGAACGCGTCGGTCCAGTCCACGAGCCGCGGCCGGTCGGTGTCGGGCAGCTGGGGGTAGAAGACCTGCTCGCCGTGCTCGCGCAGGTCCATGGCCAGCTCGTGCTGCCAGTGGCCTTCGGGCCTGCGGTTCTCCACGCCGTGGAGGATGAGATAGCTGCGGTTCCACATAGTTCGGGAGCGTAGTGGCGGCGCGCTGCGGAGGCGAACGGGGTCCCGTCGCGGGGCCGGCGCGCGGGCGGCGAACGCTGCGCCCCCGGAGTCAGCTCGCAGCGCCGCCCCGCGGAGGCGGTACGCGGCACGCCCGCTTCGCGGAGTCGGCTCGCGGGCGACGAACGCTGCGCGGAGCCGACTCGCAGCGCCGCCCCGAAGGCCCGCTGCGCGGGGCCGCCGGACGCCCAAGTACGGGCTCGCAGCGCGGGACCACAGAGGACCGCTGCGCGGGGCCGCCGGGATCGGTCGGGCCCCGCGCAGCGGGTTCAGGCGACGAACGTCAGGAAGCGGGCACCGTCGCGATCGTCAGCAGGTGGTTGCTCGCGCCCAGCAGCGAGGGCTCGGCCTCGATGAGCCGCAGGCCGTCCATGAGGTGCTCGCGGGTGTCGGGTTCGTCGATGAGGCGCTCGAGTTCGGGGATGTACCCGGGGAATCCCTGCACCGCGTACTGCGCCGCGCCGTCCAGGCCCGCGTCCGCGAACTCGGACGCGACCTCGCCGGGGTGGGCGAGGTAGGCGGTGGTGAAGATGTCCTGGTCGTAGTACCGCAGCGTGCCTTCGCGCATGATGCGAAGGCTGGCCTCGGCACTCAGGCCCTTGTCGGCACCGCCCCCTCGGAACAGCAGGAAGTCGTTCCAGCCCGCCGTGCGGTTGATCGTCACGGCCGCCACAGTGCCGCCGGGCCGCGCGCATCGCGCGGCCTCCGCCACGGCCTGCACGCGGTGCGCGCGGTCGGTCAAGTGGTAGAGGGGGCCCATGAGCAGCACCGCGTCGAAACTCGCGTCGTCCCAAGGCAGTTCGCGGGCGTCGCCGACGACGGCGGTGACGCCGGGCAGCTGGGCCGCGACCTCGACCTGGCTGGCGACGGGGTCGATGAGGGTGACGCGGTGGCCGTCCTCGGCGAGCCACTTCGCGTGCACGCCGGTCGCGCCGCCCACGTCAAGCACCTCGAGTCCGGCACCAGGGAGCTTGCGGCGCAACAGGTCCTGCATGCGGGCGAACTCCAGGCGTCCGCGCGCGTTGCGCGTCAGGCGCTCGCGCTCGCCGCCGCGCTCGTAGTACGACTCGATCTCGGTCTCCAGTTCCCAGGTGCTCATGGCGAGAATTCTCCAAGAACGCCACAGAAACCGCTATCGAGTAAGCGGGGCGTGGAAACGGCGGCCGGTCAGCCGTCCCCTCGCACTCCCGCAAGCGCGAAGGATCGGTCGGCTGGCCGCCGCGCTGCTATCTCACCTCATCGCCCGCGCACCCCGCCGCGCGGGGCCGCCCGCTCGACTCGGGACGAACCGTGCCCCGGCCGGTTTCAGTTGGCGGCGACGCGCAGGCCCAGAGCCACCATCACCGCGCCGGTCACGCCGTTGAGCCAAGCGCGCACGCGCGGGCGCTCAAGAACGGTGCGGAGCAGGCCGATCAGGTTCGCGAGTCCGATGTAGAAGAGACCGCAGACGGCCATCCCGACGGCCGCGAGCTCACCGATGAGCACCGCCTGCGAGCCCCCGCCGATGAGGAACTGCGGCATGAGCGCCGTGAACAGGACGACCGCTTTCGGGTTGAGCAGGTTGCACATCAGGCCCGAGCGGAACGCGGCCCAGTGGCTCATGGGCCGGTCGAGTTCGATCGCCGCGGCGGGCCGGCGCCGCTCCTTGATCGCGGCGCGGATCGACCGGATCCCCAGGTAGACAAGGTAGGCGGCGCCCGCGAGCTTGACGGCGGTGAACGCCAGCGCCGAGGCGGCGAGGAGCGCCGCGAGCCCGATGGAGGTGGCGACGACCCACACGCTGATGCCGAGGCCGATCCCGACGGCGGTCCACATCCCGCTCGCCCGCCCCGAGAGCACGGTGTTGCGCACGACCATCGCGAAGTCGGGTCCGGGGACGATGGCGGCGAGCAGGATCGCCAGGCCGAAGAGCAGTGGCGCGGTCATGGTCTCCCCCTAGGTGCGTTCGGGCCCATCCTCCGGGTTCGGGGGCGGGGGCGCATCCGCACGGTGACGGGGTTCGGCGACCGGGTTCTCGCGTCGTCCGGCGGCTAGGCGGGGTCGGCGAGGCGCCAGTACTGCTTCTTGTCCTTGTCGTGCACGACGACGTTGAGGGCGGCGAGTTCGGCGAGGAGTTCGGCGAGGTCGCCGCCGTTGGACTTCTCGAGGGCGTGCTGGCGGGCCTTGAGGACGGCGTTCGCGCCTTGCGGGAGGCCGTCGGCGCCGGGGACCCAGCGTTTGAACTCGGCGGTGTACGGGTCGCCGCCGGGGAGCCAGCCGTAGCCGTGCTTACGGAGGGCGGCGGCGAGCTGGTCGGAGTCGAGGTCGAATTCGACGTTGGCGAGTTCCTGGCGGCGGTGGCCGAGCACGACGATGCGCTTGTCCTGCACGAAGACGCCGCTGACGTCGGCGCGGTCCAGCTCGCGGTCGTAGTCGCCGCGCCTGAGGCCGATCCGGTCGCGGCCGACGGTGATCTTCAGCATCTCGTGGAGGGCGAAGAGGGCGAGCACGACGCCGAGGAGGAGCCCGGCGGCGAGGGCGACGACGAGGCGGAGCGTCTCGGACAGTTCGGTGAGCAGTTCGAACAGGCCCTGGAAGGGGAACCAGCGGAGGCCGACGATCCATTCGACGATGAAGGTGAGCCCCCATCCGAGTGCGGCGCCGGCGAGGGGGAGGCCGATGAGGAAGGCCGGGCCGACCCAGGCGGGGTCGGCCACGGTGGTGGTCTCGCCGATGCGGGCGTGATCGGTGGACATGCGGTCGCCTTTCGGTCGGATGCGAACGACTTCACTGTATTGGGACCCTTCTGAGCTGCGCAAACATTGCGCCGAGATCGAGCCCAAGGGATGAGCGGTACGGCGGTGTCCGATACCGAAGACGCCGGGGCCGGGGCGCGGGCGATACGAAAGTATCGGGGACCCGACACCCCTTGAGCCCTCCAAACGGGTGAAAGCGCCGCAAACGGGATCAGGCTCGGCTAGCGTCCGGTTTGTTCGATCCGGAACGCGGCCATGGACTTGCGCCGCACGCGAGAAAGGCCCGGAGCCATGCCGCACCGCCGTTCTGCAACGCTCGCCGCCGCGGCGGCGCTCCTGTTCTGCACCGCTTCCGCCGCCACGTCCACCGCGGAGACCAAGAACTTTGTGGACATCGTGTTGACCGAAGGCGGCAGCCGCTGCGCGGCCGAGCGCGTCGAGGTCGACGCCGCCCCGCCCGCCCGGGTCTCGATCGATGACGGACGGGTCGACTTCGACTGCAGCGGCAGCACCTGGTTCGCGTTCAAGAGCGACGCCCTGTTCGCCTTCGACGACGCGAAGGGCACGGCGACCGCCGCTGAGGTCCGCATCGCCGCCACCAAGTTCGGCGTGACCTGCACGTACAAGGCGTCCCGGGTGACGCTCAAGCGGGAAGGCACCGGCCGCGGCTACAGCGGCGGCCCGATCCGCGCGGGCAAGGTCGGCGGTTCGTTCCTGTGCCCGGATGCGGTGAACCTCGACTCGGCCGAGGTCGTCTTCCACCAGTAGCCAACGCCCGCAAGCGAAAGCGTCGGACCTCCGCTCAAGGCACCGGCAGCGGCCGTTGCACGAGCGTGCCCTCCCGCGCCGCCGCGACCGCGTCCCGCCAGGGCTGGGCCGCGGCGGGGTCGCGCTGCTCGGGCACGCGCTCCTCGATCAGGTCCAACTCCAACTGCTGCAGGCGTTCCTGCGCGACCCGCACGGCACCGAAGCTCCGCAGGTACCGCCGCCGCGCGCGCCGCCGCGAGAGGCTCGCGGCCTCGACGGGCGCGAGGCTCCCCAGCCGCACCTCCTCGGCGGTGACCGCGGCCCAGCGGGCCCGGAACCCGCGACGCACCACTATGCACACGACCACGAGGACCGCGAAGTTCACCAGCGGCCTGGCCAGCGCACCGGCGACCCCGCCGCCGAGCAGCGGGCTGTTGAACAGCCAGTGCATGCCCATCGCGAGCGCCAGGCACCCGGCCGCGACCCAGGCCCGCAGGGCCGCGGGCCGGCGCGACGCGCTCACGAGGTACCCGATCCCGGCCCCCGCGACCGCGCTCATCGTCCAATGCGATCCGATGCCGGTGACCAGGATGCGCACCCACAGCACCTGGCCGGTGGCCCCGACCGGGTCCACGCCGCCGGCCATGCCGATCGCGTTGAGGCCGTAGGTGAAGTTCTCCATCAGCTGGAAGCCGAACCCGACGAGCGCGCCGTACACGAAGCCGTCGGCGGCGCTGCGCACCAGGCGGGTCGAGACGCACGCCAGCAGCACCACGCCCGCGGTCTTCACTGCCTCCTCGTTGAGCGGCGCGGTGAGCGCCGCCGACCATTCGGCCGAGGCCTCCAGGCCCAGGGCCTTCGACCAGGCCGAGAGCAGCACGCCGTTCATCACCAGCGCGAGCCCGCACGCGCCGAACGCGCCCCACATGAGCGCCAGCCAGGTGCCCGCCCACGGCGGGGCCTGCACGGGCCGCAGGATCCGGCGCGCCAGCCACAAGGCGACCGCCAGTCCCATGCCGAGCACGAGCAGGTTGAGCACCGTGCTGTCGGGGAACGCCAGCACGACCGGCAGGAAGTCGCTCTGGATCGTCCAGACCCCGAAGGCGGACACCGCGATCATGACCCAGAACCCCACGGTCCGGACGTTCACGTTGACCGGGCGCGGCACCGCGGTGTGCGTGTAGACGGTCATGACGCCTCCTCGAACGCGATCGAGTCGATGAGGTCGGCGGCCGCTGCCATCTCGCTGTCGCCGGTGCCGGCCGGGGCGAGGACCTGCGCCTCCACCGCGGTCGTGCGGTCCGCGTCGGGCAGCACGTACGCCTGCCCTGACCGGTCGCCGAGCTGCAGGTCCCCTTGCAGCCCGGCGGTGCCCGCGGCGTTCTCGTACCCGGTCGGAGCATCGAGTCGCACGTCGACGCCTTGGCGGCGTTGGATGTCCAGGAGCCGGTCCAGGCCCTGCCACAGCTCCTCCGGCGAGGTCGCGGCCGGGACGGTCACGCTGGACAGCTGCACCACCACATCCCCGTGCACGAGCACGAGACGCGAGTCGATGTCGCTCGACGCGCTGTCGAGGACCCAGTCCTCGCCGACCTGCACGGTCGCCCGCTGGTCGAACCCGAAGCCGATCACCGTGTCGGGCACGACCGCCGTCCCGTCGGGCTGCGACTTCGCGAAGACGGCCTCGGCGGCGAGCAGCACGATCAGCACGCCCACCACGGCCAGCGGCACCCGGATGCGGCGCCTGCCGTGCACCGCGTTCCCCGCGGCCCCTATGTCGTTCATGTGATCCAACGTAGCCAGAATTCGGCCGCTCTAACCTGGGAAGACTCTCAGACAGGGGTTTCTGTGAGCATTCCGATCCCCGGTCCGCGGTGCGTCCGCGGGCACCATCTCGGCGTCAGCCTGGTCGCGGCGGCCGACCGGTGGGAGGATGTTGCGCATGTCGACACTGGCGCAGGGTTCGAGGGACCACCGTTTCCGCCGCATGACGGGCCGCGACCCCGAGGAGTCGCACCGCACCGCGACGCCGCTCGAACTGCTCTTCGATCTGACCCTGGTCGTGGCGTTCAGCCAGGCGGGCGCGCAGACGGCGCACCTCCTCGAGCTCGGGCACTACGCGCCCGCGATCGGCGCGTTCTCCTTCTCGGTGTTCGCGATCTGCTGGGCGTGGATCAACTACTCCTGGCAGGCGTCCGCGTTCGACAACGACGACGTGTTCTTCCGCGTCGCCACCATGGTCCAGATGCTCGGCGTGCTCATCCTCGCCCTCGGGCTGCCGCAGATGTTCCACTCGATCGACGAGGGCGCGCACGTCGACAACAGCGTGGTCGTCGCCGGGTACGTGGTCATGCGCGTGGCCGCGATCGCGCTGTGGCTGCGCGTCGCCCGCCACGACCCCGAGCAGCGCCGCAACGCCCTCACGTACGCCGTCCTCATGGCGATCGCCCAGGTCGGCTGGATCATCCAGATCTTCACCGACCCGCCGCTGGCGGTCACCGCCGTGGTCGTGCTCGTCCTCGTGCTCTTCGAGATGGTGATCCCGGTCGTCGCCGAGCTGCGGGGCGGCCGCAGCCCGTGGCACCCGCACCACATCGCCGAACGCTACGGGCTCTTGGTGATCATCACGCTCGGCGAGATCGTGCTCGGTACGATCCTCGCCGTCTCAGCCGTGATCGAGGCGCAGGGCTGGTCGGTGGAGGCCGTGCTCGTCGCGTTCGGCGGCACCGCGCTCGCGTTCGGGCTGTGGTGGGTGTACTTCATGATGCCCTCGGGCGAGGTGCTCGCCCGGCACCGCGAGCGCGGATTCGTCTGGGGCTACGGGCATCTGCTCATCTTCGGCTCGCTCGCCGCGACCGGCGCGGGCCTGCACGTGGCCGCCACGGTCATCGAGCACATCGCCCACATCAGCGCGACCGCCGCGATCCTCACGCTGGTCATCCCCGTCGCGATCTTCACGACCGCGCTCTTCTCGCTCTACTCGTACCTCCTGCGCGAGTTCGACCCGTTCCACGTGCTCCTGTTCGTGGGCTCGATCCTCGCGCTCGCCGCCTCGGTCGTCGCCGTCGCGGCGGGCGCCACGGTGGGCGTCGGCATCGTGATCGCGGCCTGCTCGCCGCTGGTCGTCATCGTCGGGTACGAGACGGTCGGCCACCGCCACCAGGCCGCCTCCCTCGAACGCGCCCTGGAGTAGTCACCGACACCTGTCGATGTGGGCCGGTCGACCCCCACCTAGGTCGACCGGCCCTGCCGGGAGCATCAAGTCTTCAGTCGTCGCCGGAAGCGGCGATGAGTGATCGGGCGCGTTTCAGGATCCACGGGCACCACTGGTCGTTTTTCCAAGCGCCTCGCCAGACCACTTGGAAGCCTTCGGTATTGCGGTCGACCGGTTCGGCGGGCTCGTCGATGAAGCGGCAGACCTCATGCGGGCCCACGCCGTCGTCGCAGTCGATCAGATACCCGCAAGCGCCGTCCGGGAGATCCGGACCGAGCCGGTAGAGCGAGAACAGCGCATGGCCTCTCGCGAAGTCGCCCAGGAGACCGAGCGTCGACGACCCGCCGTCCGAACGACGACCGACGCGGGCACGCGACTCCCCCGCTGCCGCCGCCGTCTCAGCCATCGCAGAACCTCACCGACGCCGGGGCGCGCTCGATCATGTGCTGTCCCATCGGCGAGGGCCGCCCAGGACGCGGCCGCTCCCGCAGCCGGTCGCCGACGTGCGCGCCCACGATCACGAGGCTGAAGGCGCACTCCTCCACCCACACCTTCCAGTCCTCCTCCGCCCCGGACCAACCCGGGCCCCAGGTCGCCTTGAGGTCGCCGGAGTTCATCCCCGAGACGATGAGCACGATGTCTTCGCGCGAGCCGGAGTACACCTGGAACGAGTCCGGCGCTTCATTACTGGACACGCGAACCCGATAGATCCGCAAGCTGTCCCGGAACTCTCCCCGCTCCAGGCCCTTACCCTGCACCGCATTGCCCTGCTGCTGACCGCCCAATGCCTTACCTCCACTTCGAGTTGTCGCATTCCCGACAGATTCAGGAGCTGCGATGGACTTCTCGATGTATCGAATGTAGGCAACGGCGATGGGGTTCCGAAAGAATGACGAGGTTGCACTAGCTGCCCCGCAGGAGCACTTGGTAAGAATCGACCGGAAAGTTCTGCACCCCAATCCTTTCCTTATCGGACTCCGCATTGCATCGAACACTTGCGCGAGGGTACCGTCTGATCACAGTGCGTTTCCACCGACGAACTCTCCGGGAGGCTTGAATGCCGCTCTCACACCTTGCCGACTGGTACGTCCCTGCGGAACTCCAAGCGTTGTATACCGAGTCCGGACTCACCTACGGACAGATCGGCGCCAAACTCGGCGTGAGTGTGCGGACCATCGGTAACTACCTGACCGGAGAGACCCGGCCGAAGCTCGCAATGGCCGCGAAGTTCGCGGAGGTCTGCGGAGCGACCGAGAAGCGGACCGAATTCCTGATCCACGTCATCAGCCAGATGGACCACGGCCGGATCGTGTCTGATCTCGAGGAACGCAACATCTTCATCATCGAGCGAGCCGAAGCGACCTATGGAGAATTCTGGAAGTGGGAACCCTGGTATATCCCCGGGCCCCTGCAAATCGAGCGGTACCACATGGAAGCGCTGGCGGGTCAAGACGAGCGACCCATGCAGCAGTGGCCACGAAAGCTTCGCCGCCAGATCATGATCCTCCGCCGCAACCCGGCACCCACCATGAGGTTCCTGGTCGGTCTCAACGCCCTCCAGCCGCTCGCGCAATGGGAGTGGGGCGAAGATCAGTTCAAGAAGCTCCTTGAATTCGATCGGATGCCCAACTGTGAGATCCGGGTTCTCGAAGGCCTGCACCGAGGAGTGGAGCACTCCTTCGAAATCTATGCACCTGCCGAAATGGCGAAGGCCGGACCTGCATTTGTCTATGTTGAAGCCCTTGACCAGAGCCGACACATCGAGGAGTCCATCAAGATCGACATGTACCATGGCCGAGTCAACAAGATGTGGTCTTTTGGAACACGATTCGGAGGGCGCCTGGATGACTGGGTTCACTAGCTGGCGGAAAAGCTCCCGCAGCTCAGGGGCGTCGGACAGCAGTTGCGTCGAGTGCCGCGTGACCTGGCGAAAGAGCACCCATAGCTCCGGCGCAAGCGACAGCAACTGCATCGAAGCCCGACCCGAATCCGGCGGCTTCCAGGTCCGGGACTCGAAACTCGGCCACGATTCGCCGATCTTCGACCTCGGCGCACCCGACTTCAAGGCGCTCCTCGCGGCCGCGGAGTAAGCATCTGAGATCAGCTGAGCATTTGCCCGTGCCGATACTCGTGGAAGGGCTGCGGGTACGAGGATGGTTGCGGTCAGGGCGATCAGCGACGACAAGGCGGCGGATGTTCGGGGACGTCCTGCGGCCACCCGGCCTGGTCGGGCGCGGGCCTGGAGCGGCGACCGAGACCGGCCCGGCGATCGCGCTCCGGCCGGGTTGCCCCGTGTCATTCTGTGCCATCACGCCCGCTGCGCATCCCTGAACATCTGGCCGCTCACACTTGCAACCCAGGTCCAGGCATGCCGATGGGGCCGAACCCCTACGGGATGCAGCCTGCGTTGGCGTTGCGGCGTCTCCCCTCGACAGGTGCCGCCTGCCGAGGGCGATGTAAGAACGGGATCGGATCGAGAGCCGACCACCGTTCACCGGTCAGATCCGGTGGGACAGCGGCGGGTCGAGTGGCTCCGCTCGGTGTCCCGGGCGGCCGGTTGGCCTTTCTCTCCCCGTTCCGATCCCGCTCCCCGACTGGGCCCGCGGACGGAGCAGCCGTGTCGGCTTCGCTCGCAGCCTCGGCGGTCAGGGTCCGGTAGGTCTCCCGCGCGCGGGACCGGGCGGCCATGGCGGCTTCGATAGCCTTGTCCGTCCCGTACTGGGCGAGAGCGTCAAGTTCGGCCCGGTGGACCGGGGACCATTCCTCGCGTTCGAGATCGATGTCGAACACCGCGGACAGGTCGTCAGTGTCCACCAAGGGCTTCGTGACTCGGCCCGCCTCAGCGCACGCAGGGCAGCGCTCACAGGGAGTGTCGGGTGTGCAGCCTGCACGAGTGATCAACGCCTTGCCCGGTCCGGTCTTCTCGATCCGCCACCCGTCCGCATGGAGGCGCCCATGATGGAAGCGGCACAGCAGGATCAGGTTCTCGGCATCCGTGGGCCCGCCATCGAGCCAGTGCACCAGGTGGTGCGCTTCGAGCCAGGACACCGGCCGTCCGCACCCCCGCCAAGCGCACCCTGAAGCCTGCTCGGCCTCGAGCTTGCGGCGCAGCGGGGCTGTGGGGAGCCGCTCGTGGCGGCCCAGTTCGACCACTTCGCCCTCGGTGTAGTCGAAGACCATCGGCACCACTCCGGCCTCACACGCCAGGTGGCGCGCGCGGGTGATCCCGACCGGACGGCCTTCCAGACGAGGCGTCCGCTCCGGGTGGTCGGCGAGGGAGACCTCGCCCTTGAGCACCTCGACATCAGCGATCAGCGAGAGCGTCGCGGTGTGGCCGTGGCGAGTCGGCGCCCCCTTGGCGGTTCCGGCGGCGGCGACCAGTTGGTGGAAGGCCTCCGCGGCCCGGTTCGCCTGCGAAGGAATGACACCGTCGGCGTCGACCTCGTCCTGGCGCGGCGGTGCGATCGCGGTCTTCAAGTACTTGTCGAGCAGGCGACCGGTGTCGGCGGTGAGGGTCCCGTCGAGATCCCACATCCCATCGGGACGCTCGGTCACCTCCAGATGCGCCAGCGCCTGCTGGGAGGCCTCGTCCATCATTGCGACCCGGTCGAACAGGGCCGCCGCGATAAGGTCGATCGCCTCGCGCAGCTCCGCGTGCGAGGCGTGGACGCAGTACTCCCTGATCAAGGCCTCAGGCGTCTCGCACTGCACCGATGCGTCGTAGGGGGAGGGCTGCGGCCCGTCGTGATAGGGGATGCGGGCGTGCACCCTCAGGCCCTTGCGGTCCAAAGCGAGCATCGCGTACGCGACTGCGTCGATCTTGGCCGCGCCCGTGCGTGCGCTCTCGGCCAGCACCCGGAACTTCGGTGCCAGGCGCACGATGCGGGCGATCTGAGAGGCGGTGGTGTAGGTGAAGTCAAAGCATTCGCGTAGCCACTCGAGGATGCCGGAATGGCCGTCGAGATCCTTGTGCATGCCCGCCGAAGTGTAGGCCAGCACCGTTCGCAGAGCGGCTGCGTCGCGGACACGAGATTGAGCGGCGAGGACATCGAGCTCGGCGCGCATGACGGCCGCCTGCGCTTCACGTTCGGCATGGCCGGTACCGCAGACCAGGGAGGCTCGGGAGGGGATGGTCGGGGCCATTGGTCCTCACCTCCTCGATGTCTTCTCGAATAAGCTGGCAATTTTCGCTTGCTTGTCGTAATTCAATGATGACAGGGTGAAGTTGGATCGACATCACCCGGAAGGGTGAAACTACTGTGTGGACTATTCATATTGCCGCTGACTTTGCATGCGCCGCAATGAAAAGCACGCGTCGGCGACGGTGAGCTCGCCCCACCCGAGGGCCGAGCGCGGACCGCACCGACCCTCAACCTCTTGTCGCCGCCGGCTTTGACCGCCACCATCGACTGCCCGAGGGCCAGGATCGGACCGCACCGACCCTCAACCTCTTGTCGCCGCCGGCCTTGACCGCCACCATCGACTGCCCGACACCCGGCGACGACCGCCACCACTCTCATCACTGCGGGACTTGACCGAGGCAGGCCGTCAAGCCGGGCGCATGAGGCGGAGGTCGTCGCCCCAATCGTCGAGGATCTTGTGGTGCCCTGCATTGCGAGCCTTGCGTTCCACTTCAGCGAAGAGCCCCCGCTGGATGCCGGTGTCGGCGGTCGTGATGATGCGGCCGATGGTGTCGAGCAGCGCGGAGGTGTCCCAGCCGCGCAGCGGGTAGTGCTCCAGTTCCCACTCCAGGCACTTGTTGTAGGGGCGTGGCCGACAGTCCAGAGTGAACAGCAGGTCGAGGAGGTAGCCGATGCTGTCGGCCGCGTCGAGCCGGCCCGCCAGCGCAAGGCCGTCGCGCTGGTTCTTCACCGATCGGTACAGGGAATTCGCGTAGGCGTCGAGTACCCCTGCGGCGCGCTCGAAGGCCGTCTGCGGGTCGAGGCGGGCCTTGCCTGACAGGTACGCGGTGAGGCGGCCTTTGGTGCGGTCGAGGACGACGCGGCTGCGGGCGAGGGCGTACCGCGTGAACTCGGGCAGGGCATCCCCCAGCAGCTCGTTGACGGGCATGACGTTGAGGTCGAGCGCGGTCGAGCGCATGCCGTGGTGGCGTTCGAGAGTGGTCGTGGCGTCTTCGGCGGTGATGACGAACAGGTCGTGGTCGGAGTGCTCTGTCGTCAAGCCTTCCATGGCATTCGAGCCGATGAGGAACAGCCCGACCACGGCCGGGTCGGCTTCGGCGGCGCGGACGGCGTCGTCATAGGTGAGCGGCTGCGTTTCGGTCATCGCCGATGTCTAGCAGCCGCTGAGGCGCAGGGAAAGCGAGTATCCAGACGACACGACGGTCAGCCGATGAGGTCCCGTTTGGGTCGGACCACGCAGAACTCGTTGCCTTCCGGGTCGGCGAGGACCGTCCAGGACTCGTCACCGGTCTGGCCGATGTCGACCCGGGTCGCGCCGAGGGCGAGGATACGGTCGATCTCGGCGAGGCGGTCGTCCGCGCTCTCGGCGTTGAGGTCGAAGTGCAGGCGGTTCTTCCCGCGCTTGGATTCGGTGACCGGCATGAAGCAGATCCCCCACGCGGCGTTCCGGTCCGCGCCGATGATGACTTCGCGCTCCTTCTCGGAGACGACCTCCCAGCGCAGGACCGCGGCCCAGAACCGGGCGAGACCGGGCAGATCGTGGGCGTCGATGACGATGTGGTGCAGAGCAACGGCCATCGCCGTAGTATGCGCCACAGCGGCATCGGCTGGCACGCGGCAGTCGGGGCGATCTGCCAGGCGGGCAGCGGTTTCGGGGTCGGTTCCCCTTGCGGGACCGGTCCTCGGATCACCGAAAACGGGCGTGAGCGGCGCTCGCCCTCTCTAGACTGCGGGGATGGCGATTCGATGGACGACCGCGTTCTGGGACTATCCGGCCGAGGCCTTCGAGGACGGCATTGCGTTCTGGCTCAAGGTGACCGACTCGACCCTCTCGGAGCGGCGAGGCCCGGGCGGGGAGTTCGCGACCCTGCTGCCGAAGGAGGGCGACCCGTGCCTGCGAGTGCAGCGCATCGGGGAGGGCGAAGGCGGCAGCCACCTCGACCTGCACGTGGACGATGTCGAAGTCGAAGCGGAGCGGGCGATCGGGCTCGGCGCGACCGTGGTCCACGAGGAGCCCGGCTTGGTGGTCCTGCACTCCCCCGGCGGCTTCGCGTTCTGCCTCGTCGAGCACCACGGGGAGGCGGCCGTGCCGCCCCCGCTCGATTGGCCCGGCGGGCAGCGCAGTCGGGTGGACCAGCTGTGCATCGACATTCCGCCGCAGGCGTTCGACCACGAGATGGCGTTCTGGCAGACCTTCACGGGCTGGCGGCAGACCGTGACCGATACTCGGGAGTTCCGGCGGCTCCTGCCGCCGCCGGAGCTCCCGCTCCAATTCCTGTTGCAGCGCTTGGACCTCGCCGAGAAGGGGCAGAGCGCGACCGCGCACATGGACCTGGCCTGCTCGGACATCGACGCCGAGACCGAGCGGCACGTGGGGCTCGGGGCCGAGGAGGTGCGGCGCCACCACTGGTGGCAGGTGATGCGCGACCCCGGCGGCCTCGAGTACTGCATCACCCGCCGGGACCCTGACCTCGATCTGCACCCGATCACCTGAGCATCGGCGCGAACGCCTCCCGCGAGTGTCTGCGGGAGGCGTTCGCCTTGTGCGGCACCAGGTCGTACCGAATCAGGACGTGGGAAGGCGGCGCCCGAGGACCGGGATGAGGATCGCGGCCACGATCACGTGGAGGATCGCGAGGAAGACCTTGGTGCCGATGCTCGCTTCGGTGAAGACCACCGGGAAGACCTCGAGGGCGAAGACGACGCCGGCGCCGATGCGCCAGATGAGCACCGCGCGCTTCCTGGCGAAGCGGTCGAGGATCGCGCGGGCGAGCCACCCGGCGCCGCCGAAGAGCACGACCGACATGGCGACGTTCCACCACGCGATCGGCACCGGGTCCTGGCCGGGCTGGCTCGCGGTCAGCTCGACTCCGGCGAGACTCGCTATGCCCCAGGCGATCAGGGCGGCGACCATGGTGGCGCCGAGGGCGAGCAGTCGGGCGCGCCAGACCGGGGCCGAGGTCTCGACCGCGACTTGTTCGTCTGTTTTGGACATTCGTTGACTCCAGTGCCTTGGGATTCGAGTTCGGGGGAACGCCTTCGAAGGTATGGCCGGGAGCCCGGAGCGCCCATCTGCGAGCGTCCTCGGTTCATACGCGATCGTCCTCGGACCTGCCGTGCAGCGCCCGCGCTGGCTAGGGTTGCCGCATGGATGTGCTCAGCGACGTTTTGGCCGTGCTGCGGACCGGCCGGCCCTTCGCCGCCCGGTTCTCGCTCTCGGCGCCCTTCTCCGATCAGCGCCGGAGCCACGCGAACGGGTTCGGCGTCCAGATCATGGTGCGCGGCAACGCGTTCGTGACCACCGCCGAGGGCCGGGTCGTCGAGGTCGGTGAGGGCGACGTGCTCGTGGTGCCCCGCGGCAGCTCCCACACGATCGTCTCCGATTCGCTCAGCACCCCGACCGGGCCCGAGTGCGACGGCTCCGGCCCTGCGGGGCTCATCCTCCGCACCGCGGACGACCCCGAGGCCACGCACGTCATGGTCTGCCTCGCGTACGCGATGGCGCCCGGGCGCACCCATCCGCTGCTCGCCGCGCTACCCGACTTCACCCGCATCCCCGCCGATCCGGTGGCGCGGCCCGAACTCGCGGGCGCGATCGGCATGCTCGAGCACGAGCTGCGCGCCGAGCGCGGCGGCGGCGACACGCTCGTGTCGGCGCTGCTCGACGCGGTCCTGATGTACCTGCTGCGGGCGCTGCTGGAGGGCAACGCGCGCCATTGCGGGTTCGACGGCTGGGCGGCGGCCCTCGCGGACCGGTCGGTCGGGGCGGCGCTGCAGGCCATCCACGCCGAACCGTCCCGGCAGTGGTCGGTGAGCTCGCTCGGGGAGGTCGCCGGGCTCTCGCGGTCGGCGTTCTCGCGGCGGTTCACCGAGCTGGTGGGCCAGCCGCCGCTGGGGTACTTGACGTTCTGGCGGCTGACGCTGGCCGCGCGGCTGCTCTCGGACACGGACGCGCCCTTGGCGACCGTGGCCCGGCAGGTCGGGTACGCCTCCGAGTTCGCGTTCGCGGCCGCGTTCAAACGCGACTTCGGCCAAGCCCCGGGCCGCTTCCGGAAGCAGGCCCCCTCATGCGAGCCCGCGGTGCCCGCGTTCGACCGCGAGACCGTCCCGGCCTGATCCGCGGCCGCCGACCGCTCCCCGCGGACCGCCCTCCGGCGCTCCACCGCAAGCCCGTGCCCGCCCGATCCGCCCGCCTCCCCGGACGCGCGCCTCCCGGGACGTACCGTCGACCGACAGGCGATTCGAGGAGGCGGCATGGCCATCGAAATGGGGGTCCGCGAGAGCGCGCAGCGGCTGCTGGCGCGCCGGGTCTGGTACGCGGCGCTGTTCGCGGTCGTGCTGGCGTCCCTGGTGGTCCAGACCGTGCTGGTCGTGCAGGGCGGGACCGACGTGAACGCGAGCGAGGCGGCGGCCCCCGCCGGCCTGGCGGTGCGGCTGGTGCGCCTGGCCAGCTACTTCACGATCCAGAGCAACGTGGCCGTGCTGGCGGTCGCGCTCCTGCTGATGCTCCGGCCCGGCCGCGACGGCCCGCTGATGCGGGTGCTGCACCTCGATGCGCTGCTGGGCATCGCGGTCACCGGGCTCGTGTTCGCGATCGTGCTCGCGCCGCTGACCGACCCGCAAGGGATGGCCGCCGCGGTGAACGCGGGCCTGCACGTCGTCTCGCCGATCGCGGCCGTGCTCGGCTGGGTCCTCGTCGGCCCGCGCGGCTGGGTCGAGCGGCGGGTCATCGCGTACGCGTTCCTCTGGCCCGTCGCCTGGATCGCCTACACGCTCGTGCACGGCGCGCTCACCGGCTGGTACCCGTACCCGTTCCTCGACGTGGCCGAGCTCGGCTACCTCAGGTCGCTGGGCAACATCCTGGTCGTCCTGGCCGTGGCGTTCGCACTCGCGCTCGTGGCCGCCTGGGCGGACCGCAGGCTCCAGCGCTTAGGCGCGCTTGCGGGCGGCCTTGACGGCGATCACGACGACCGGGATGAGCAGGAGCGCGCCGATCCAGAGGACGCCGCCGGGCGCGGTCGCGTCCACGACGTAGCCGCCCGCGAAGGAGCCCACCGCGATCGACAGGTTGAACATGACCGTGTTCAGGGAGGTCGCGATCTCGACTTCGCCGGGCTCGACCGCGTTCATGTACCAGGTCTGCAGGACCGGCGAGACCAGGCCGTAGCCGACGCCCCAGAGCACGAGGACGGCCGTGGCGGAGAAGAGGTCGCCGACCGCGAACGCCATGAGCGCCATGCCGAGCGCCATCGCGACGCCGAGCGCGGCGAGGGTGCCGCGCAGGCGGGTGCCGATGAGCGAGCCGGAGGCGACGGTGGCGATGAGGGCCGCCGCGCCGAAGGCGAGGAGCAGGGCGCTGACGTGGCCCGCGGCGATGCCGTTGGCCTGGAGGATCGGGCTGATGAAGGTGTAGGCGATGAAGTGGCCCGTGACGATGAAGAAGGTCAGGGCCAGGCCGATGCGCACGCCCTTGTTGGCGCGCACCAGCTTCGGGAGCGACGCGAACGAGACCGTGGTGTTCGACGGGAGCTTCGGCACGAGCAGCGCGATCGCGGTCATGGCGACGATCGCGAGCGCGGCGAGGGCCCACATGGCGGCGCGCCAGCCGAAGTGGTCGCCGATGAGGGTGCCGGCCGGAACGCCGAGCACGGTGGCCGCGCCGATGCCGCCGTAGACGGCGGCGGTCGCGCGGGGCACGTCGCGTTTGGGGACCAGGCGCAGGGCGATGCCGCCCGCGACGGCCCAGAACGCGCCGATGGAGAGGCCCACGAGGACGCGGGCCGCCAGGAGCAGTTCGAAGCCGGAGGCCAGGGCGGCGCCGACGTTCGCGGCGGCGACGAGCACGGCCAGGCCGATGAGCACGAGGCGGCGGTCGAGCCGGCGGGTGAAGACGATGCTCAAGGGCGCGGCGATGGCGGCGACGAGGCCGGGAACGGTGACCATGAGGCCGGCCGTGCCGGCGGAGACGCCGAGTTCGGAGCCGATCGGGGTGAGCAGGCCGACCGGAAGGACCTCGGAGGTCATGACGACGAAGACGCCGAGGGCGACGGCCGCGACGGCGAGCCACTGCTTGAGCGTGGCGCGCTCGGGCGCGGCGACGGCGGTCGTCGGCAGAGCGGAAGTAGGGCGATCGTCAAGAGTGGTCACGGCGGCGGGCCTTTCGCGGTTCGGTTCGGGTCAGAGTCCTGGGACTCATTCGCCGGAACCGGTCCACCACTCGGTCCGCGCTCGGTGACACGGGCTCGGCTCGTACAGGGGCTGCGGGCCTCGCGAGAGGCGTTCGGCCGGGCGAGGCTCCATAGCGAGCCCGCCCTTGGCGGTGTACGAGCGTTTGCCCTGACCAGCTGCACGATGTACTGCTGGGGCGTCGCCTGTCCCCAAGGGTAGCGCCGTCCGGCGCGATTCGGAATGGTGAACTTCATCGCATCGCGACTCGCACGCCTGGCGGGAAGCCGTGGCCTCGTCGCGTCAGGTGTGGCGGGGCCATGACAGACTCCATGCTGCGTATCACGCACCCCTACGGAAGGAAAGACGAGCAGATGTCAGCAGAAGGCGGCACCAAGGCGATCGTCGCGGCGCTATTGGCGAACACCGGGATCGCGATCAGCAAGTTCATTGCGGCGGGGATCACCGGTTCGGCGTCGATGCTGGCCGAGGGCGTCCACTCGGTGGCCGACGCGTCCAACCAGGTCCTGCTGCTCATCGGCGGCAAGGCCTCGCGCAAGGCCGCGAGCCCGGCCCACCCGTTCGGGTACGGGCGCGAGCGCTACATCTACGCGTTCATCGTCTCGATCGTCCTGTTCTCCATCGGCGGCGTGTACGCGCTGTACGAGGGCTACCACAAGTGGCACGAGCGCGGCCACGGCGGCGAGCTGGAGTGGCCGCAGGTCGCGGTCGGCGTGCTGCTCGTGGCGATCGTCCTGGAGTCGTTCTCGCTGCGCACCGCCGTGAAGGAGTCGAACCACGTCCGCGGGAACCAGACCTGGACGCAGTTCATCAAGGGCTCCCGCTCGCCCGAGCTGCCCGTGATCCTCCTGGAGGACATCGGCGCGCTCGTCGGCCTCATCCTCGCCCTGATCGGCGTGAGCCTCTCGTGGATCACCGGCGACATCCTCTTCGACGCGCTGGGCACCTTCAGCATCGGCGTGCTGCTCGTCCTCATCGCGATCGTCCTCGCCATCGAGATCCGCTCGATGCTCATCGGCGAGTCCGCGACACTGGAGGACATCGACGCGATCAAGACCGCCATCAACGACGGCGAGGGCGACACCCTCATCCACCTCAAGACCCTGCACGTGGGCCCGGACGAGCTGCTGGTGGCCGCGAAGGTCGGCATCGGCGTCTCCGCCACGGGCGAGCAGGTCGCCGCGCAGATCGACGCGGCCGAGGCGCGCATCCGCGCGGCCGTGCCGAAGGCCAAGATCATCTACATCGAGCCCGACATCCCGCGCACCGACGCTTAAGGTGCTCTCATGGCCAAACTGGTGCTGGACCTGCACGACATCTTCAACAAGGGCGACCAGATCGAGAAGGCGCTGCGGGAGGTGATCGACGAGGCGGTCGCGAAGAAGATCGACCTCGTGGAGATCATCCCCGGCAAGGGCTCGGGGCAGCTGAAGAAGAAGGTGCTCAGGTTCCTCGACCAGAAGGAGATCAAGGCCCTGTACCACCGGGTGGACAAGGACTCGAAGAACTTCGGTCGGCTGTTCGTGCACTTCCAGCACAAGGACAAGGACAGGCGCAAGAAGCGGTAGTGATGTCCGACGGCGGCGCCGCCTCCTCCCCTGGGGCGGCGCCGCCGTCGCGCGTTCGCTAGTCGATCAGGATCCGGTCGCGCTCGACTCGTTCCCTCTCCAGCATCGGGTCGGGCGCGCCGAGCAGCTCGAGCAGCCGCAGGACCGGGACCCGGTAGCTGTGGCCGATCCGAAGGACCTGGACGGGGAACTGTCCGTCCTTCGCCAGCCGGTACGCGACCGTCCTGCCGATCCCGAGGATCTGCGCGGCCGTCTCGACATTCGTCATCACGCCGAGCGACTTGACTCGCTCGACGGTCCAGATCTCGTCGATGACGACACTCGAAGGCCCCACCTTCGCATTCGGTGTCATGTTGGTCCTCTCTGGCGAGCCGAGCCGACACGGGGTGCATCGGCCGGGTGACGCCTAGGACCAGTCGACCCCACCCGGCACTGCCAAGTCCAGAGTGCCGCGCCGGAATTCACTCTTACGCGTGGTATCCGATTCCTCACTTGATGAGGATCGTTTGGGCGCGAATGGGACTCATCGCGCATAACGAGCCCGTTCCGAGCCCTCGTCACATCGCTGAGCTGCCGAGATGCGCCGTAGCACGGGATAGGTTAGCCTTGCCTACATGCCAGACGGCCCCACTGACCCCGGCTTGAACGGGCGCGCCCTCCGCCTCGCCTACGACGGCGAGACCGTCGTCCACGACGCCGACATCACCCTGCGCGGCGGCCAGGTCACGGCCCTCCTGGGCCCCAACGGGTCCGGCAAATCCACCCTCCTGCGCTCCCTCGCCCGCCTCCACAAGGCCGACCACGGCACCGTCGAATTCACCGACGGCATCGACGCGGCCACCCTGAGCCCCAAGGACTTCGCCCGGCGCGTCTCCCTCCTCGCCCAGTCCCGGCCCGTCCCCGGCGGCATCCGCGTCGTCGACGTCGTCGGCTACGGCCGCCACCCCCACCGCGGCCGCTGGCGCCAAGGCGACGAAGCCGGCCCCGCGATGATCCAGCGCGCCATGGAGATCTGCGGCGTCGCCGCCATGGCCGAGAAAGGCGTCGAAGCGCTCTCCGGCGGCGAGCGCCAACGGGTCTGGTTCGCCTCCTGCCTCGCCCAGGACACCGCCGTGCTCCTCCTCGACGAGCCCACCAACCACCTCGACCTGCGCTACCAGGTCGAGATCCTCGACCTCGTGCGCGACCTCGCCGACGAGCACGGCACGGCCGTCGGCATCGTCCTGCACGACCTCGACCAGGCCGCCGCGGTCGCCGACCATGTGGTCCTCCTCCACGACGGCCGCGTCAAGGCCACCGGCACCCCGTCAGAGGTCCTCACCGCCGAGAACCTCACCGCCGCATACGGCATCGACATCCGCGTCGACACCGACCCCGCGACCGGCCTGCTCACTGCCCGGCCCATCGGCCGGCACAGCAGCAGGTTCGCGAGCACCGCCACCGAATAGAAGGAACCCGATGCGAATCCCCCACCTCAAGCGCTCCGCCGTGCCCGCGGCACTGGCCGCCGCCGCGCTCCTCGCCGCCTCCGCGTGCGGCACCACCGAGGAAGGCGCCGGCGACGAGGCGACGGAGGCCGAGTCCGGCCCCGTGTCGGTCACCGACTTCCTCGGCCGCACCGTCGAACTCGACGCGCCCGCCGCGAAGGTCGTGACCCTCGAATGGGCCGAGACCGAGATCGCCGCGAGCCTCGGCGTCATGCCCGTCGGCGCGGCCGACCTCGAGGGGTACAACACCTGGGTGGGCGCCTCGGAGCCCATGGACGAATCGGTCGTCGACGTCGGCACCCGCCAGGAGCCCTCGGTGGACGCGATCGCCGGGCTCAGCCCGGACCTGATCATCATGGAGCCCGACGACGAGGCCCTCATCGAGCAGATCGAGGCGTTCGCCCCCGTCCTGGTCGTCGAGGGCTCCAACGCCGCCGACAACCTCGCGCGGATGCAGCGCGACGTCGACATGATCGCCGAACTCACCGGCACGACCGCCGAGGCGGACGCGCTGTGGGCGGAGCTCCAGTCGAAGATCGACGCCACCAGGACCGCCATTGAGGCCGCCGGCACCGGCAGCGTCCCCTACCTGTACGCCGACGGCTGGGTCGAGGGCGACGCGATCTCCATCCGCCCCTTCGGCTCCGGCTCGCTCGTCGGCGCCCTCGGCACCGCCCTGGGCCTGGAGAACGCCTGGACCGGTGAGACCGACGCGGCGTGGGGCCTGGGCGGCACCGACGTCGAGGGCATGGCCCAGTACACCGACACCGAGCTGAAGTTCATCTACAACAACTCGTACAACGACGACATCTTCAACGAGAAGCTCGTCGGCAACCCGATCTGGGACGGCCTGAAGTTCGTCAAGGACGGCAGCATGTACGAACTGCCGCACAGCGTCTGGACCTTCGGCGGCCCGCGCTCCTCAGGCGCCGTCCTCGACTACTTCGCCGAGGTCTACGCCAGTTGAGCACCGTCCGCCCGCCGGCGCGGCCTGCGGTGACGGGCCCTGCGGGCCCGCGCCTCCTCCCGACCGCGGCGGTCTTCACCGCCGCGGTCGGGGCGCTCGTCGCGCTGGCGGCCCTCCACCTCACCCAGGGGACGTCCGCTGTGGACGGCGGGGACCTGCTGCGGCTGCTCACGGGCAGCGCCGACCCGGCCGTGTGGAACGTCCTCGAAGGCGCGCGGCTGCCCCGGCTGACGGGCGCGGTGCTCACCGGGATCGCGCTCGGCGCCTCCGGCGTGCTGCTGCAGTCGGTGGCGCGCAACCCCCTCGCGAGCCCGGACACGCTCGCGGTGAACGCGGGCGCGCACCTGGCCGTCACGGCCGTGGCGGCGTTCGGGCTCACGCTCCCGCTGCTCTCGGGGATCGGTGTGGCGTTCACCGGTGCGCTGCTGACGGCGGGGCTCGTGCTCGCGCTCTCGGCGGGCGGCGGCGAGTCCGCCACGACCCGCCTGATCCTCGCCGGGTCCGCGACCGCGATGGCCGCGAACTCCCTGGTGACCCTCCTGGTGCTCCTGTTCCAGGAGGAGACGACGGGCCTGTACGCCTGGGGCTCGGGCAATCTCAACCTGGCCGGGTTCGGCACCATCGTGCAGGCCGCGCCGCTCGTGCTCATCGCGGTCGCCGTGGCGGTCCTCAGTGCGCCGCGCCTGGACCTGCTGCGCCTGGGCGACGACACCGCCTCCAGCCTCGGCGTCCACGTGCGCCGCACCCGCCTCGTCGCCGTCGTCTGCTCGCTGCTGCTCGCCGCGTGCGCGGTCACGGTGGCGGGCCCGATCGGCTTCGTCGGCCTCGCGGCCCCCGTCATCGCGCGGCAGATCGCCGTGCGGGTGCCGGTGCTGCTCGCACACCGCGTCCTGATCCCGTTCAGCGCCTTGTGCGGGGCGCTCGTCATCGTCGCCGCCGACCTCGCCGTCCGGGCGGTCCTGGGCGCCGAGAAGAGCATCGAAGTGCCCGTGGGCGTGGCGACCACGCTCCTCGGCGCGGGCGTCATGGTGTGGCTGGCCCGCTCGGTCGCCAGCGGCGGCGGCGAGGACCGGCCCGCGATCCTGCACGGCGCCGCGAATCGCAGCCGCCTCGCTTTCACCCTCATCTGGATCGGGCTGGCCGCCGCCGCGGCGGCCGCCCTCATCGGCGGGATGCTCGCCGGGGACACGATGCTCCTGGGCGGCGACCTCGTCAACTGGGTGGCCGGGACCACGGGCGACTCGTACACGTGGATCATCGACCAGCGCTACCCGCGCGTCATCGCCGCGATCCTCGCCGGCGCCGCGCTCGCGTGCGCCGGGGCGGTCACGCAGGGGATCCTGCGCAACCCGCTCGCCGAACCCGGGCTCCTCGGCGTCACCGCCGGGGCGGGCGTCGGCGCGGTCGCCCTCATCACGTGGGTGCCCACGGCCGGGGCCTGGACCGTCACCGGCGTTGCGGCCGTAGGCGGTCTCGGCGCTTTCGCGCTGGTCTACGCCCTCGCGTGGCGGGGCGGGCTCGACACGTCGCGGCTGGTGCTCATCGGCATCGGCGTGTGGTCGTTCGGGATGGCCGCGATCACGCTCATCATCCTGGCCTCGGACCCGTGGAACATCCCGAAGGCGATGACCTGGCTCTCGGGGACCACGTACGGGCGCACGGCCGACCGGCTGATCCCGCTCGCCGCCGCCCTCGTGGTGGTGCTGCCGCTGATCCTGGCGCACCGCAAGGAGATCGACCTCCTCGCGCTCGACGACGACACGCCGCGCGTGCTCGGCGTGCGCCTGGAGCGGACCCGCCTGCTCCTGCTCGGCGCCGCCGCGCTCCTCACCGCCGCCGCCGTGGCGGTGGTCGGCGTGATCGGCTTCGTGGGCCTGGTCGCACCGCACCTGGCGCGGGCCCTGGTCGGCAGCAGGCACACCCGGGTGCTGCCGGTGTCGATCCTCATCGGCGTGCTCCTGGTGAGCCTCTCGGACACCCTGGGCCGCACCGTGATCGCCCCCGCCCAGATCCCCGCGGGCCTGGTCTGCGCCCTCATAGGGACCCCCTACTTCATCTGGCTCCTGTGGAGGACCCGGACCCGGACGTGAAGGAGGCGCGCAGCCGCTCGGCGTACACCTGGCGCTCCTCCGGCGCGGCCCAGCCGGGGAGCGCCTTCGTCGCGTACAGCCGGTCGCCCTCGTAGCGCGGGAAGACGTGGACGTGCAGGTGCCAGACGTCCTGGTTCCCGGCGGGCTCGTTGTGCTGGCGCGTGGAGACGCCGTCGCAGCCGTAGGTCTCGCGGCGCGACGGCGACCTCCCGCACCAGGTCCCCCACGGCCGCATAGGCGTCGGCCGGTACCGAGTACAGGTTCTCGTGGTGCCCGGTCGGCACTACGAGCACGTGGCCGCGGTTGTTCGGCCACCAGCGCGGCGAGACGAACGCCGCGGCGTGCTCGTCGCGGCGCACGACGTCCTCGACATTGGTGACCCCGTCGCTGTGTCCCGCAAGGAGATTGCAGAACGGGCAGTGGTATCCGGGCGGCTCGTGCGAGGTCTCCATCGCCCCACGGTAGCGGGCCGCCGGAGCGGGGAATTCGCCCGGCGGGTCGAGCGGCGTTCACCCGGGGTTCACGGGGAGGACCGAGCATCGAGTCGACAGCGCGACCCCCGATTCGAGGAGCCTCCTTGCTTTCCCGCCTTCTGACCCTCACCGCCTGCGGCACGGCCGCGGTGCTGGTGTGCGCCGCCTCGGCGCAGGCCCATCCCCGCGGCGACGACGAAGTGACCGCCGAGCTCGAGACCCCCGCGCTCTGGGCGGACGACGACGCCGACGCCGACGACCCCGCGATCTGGGTCGACCCGGACGACCGCGAGGACAGCCTCGTCATCACCACCGCCAAAGAGGCCGGCCTCTACGTCTACGGCCTCGACGGCGAGGAGGTCCAGCACGTCGCGCCCGATCCCGCCCCCGGCGAGGACGACGCGCCCGGCCGCTACAACAACGTGGACCTGGTGCGCGGCTTCGAACTCGGCGGCGAGGAGGTCGACCTCGCGGTGGCCTCCGACCGCGGCATGGACGACCTGGGCATCTTCGCGATCGATGACGGAGAGCTGGAAGAGGTGACCGACCCCGACACCGGCTGGATCTTCAGCGAGTCGCAGGACGAGGTCAACGGCGAGCACACCGCGTACGGCCTCACCACCTGGCAGGACGAGACCGGCGCATACGTCCTCGTCAGCCGCAACTCCGAGACCGAAGTGGCCCTTTTGAAGCTGGTCGCGAACGGCGACACCGTGGGCTGGGAGAAGATCCGCACCCTCGCCCTCCCCGCCGAGTTCACGATGCCCGACGGCTCGACCTGGACCACCTGCGACGACCCCGGCCAGTACGCGCAGGTCGAAGGCATGGTCGTCGACAAGGCCAGCGGCACCGCCTACCTCGGCCAGGAGCTCGTCGGCATCTGGAAGGTCAGCGCCGACCTCACCGGTGAGCCCGAGCTCGTGGACACCGCCGTCGAGTTCGGCCTGCCCGGCGCCTACAACGCCGAGACCGACGAGTGCGAGTACGGCGAGAACCCCGGCTTCGGCGGCGACGTGCTGCGCACCGACATCGAGGGCCTCACCATCTACTCCACGGGCCGCGGCAAGGGCTACCTGCTCGCCTCCAGCCAGGGCGACGACACGTTCGCCGTCTACTCCCTCACGAACGGCAACCGGTACATCGGCTCCTTCGCGATCGGTGACGGCGACGTCGACTCGACCCAGCACAGCGACGGCGCGGACGTCGTGAACGTGAGCCTCCCCGGCTTCGACGGGGGCCTCCTGGTCGTCCAGGACGGCGACAACACGCCTGAGGGCAGCGACGAGTCGAGCACGAACTTCAAGTTCCTGGAGTGGGAGGACGTGGCCGAGGACAGCGGCCTCGGCCTCGCCCAGGCCCGCGGACGCCGCTGACCGCACCCCGCAGCGCGCCGCTGGGGCCCCCAGGACCCGGCGGCGCTCATTCCGCGGCGCTCGGCAGCAGCTTCGTCTCCGTGCGGACCTTCCACGCCGCCACCGGCGTGAAGCAGACCGTCACCAGCAGCGCCCAGGCCCAGAGCTTCGAGAGGTGGACCGGCTCCCAGCCGTCGGCCTGATGCGGGTACACCCACGCGCCGAAGTAGGTCCCGATGTTCTCCGCGATCCACAGGAACACGGCGATGAGCGTGAACGACAGGGCCAGGGGCATCCGGTACTCCGCGTCGCCCACGGTGAAATGCACCCACGTGCCCAGTGTGATGAAGACCAGCAGCACCGTGAGCGCCAGCCGGATGTCGAACAGCCAGCCGCTGGACAGGAAGTTCAGGTAGATCAGCAGGCTCACCGCGGTGGTCGCCCACAGCCGGTAGCCCTCGATCCGCAGCCGCAGCAGGCGCCACGACCGGCACACGAAACTGCCCACGGCCGCGTACATGAACCCGCTGTACAGCGGCACGCCGCCGACGGCGAGCACCCCGAGGTCCGGGTACGTCCACGAGCCGATCGCCACCTTCACCAGCTCGAACCCGAGGCCGAGGGCGTGGAAGCCCGTGACGAGCAGCAGCTCCTTCCACGTGTCGGAGCTGAACAGCAGGAAGAACAGGGTCATGCCCATCCCGTAGACGAACAGCGCGTCGCCGCGCTCCAGCGGCAGCGGCATCACCGCCGAGGCCGCCAGGCCGAGGAAGATCGCGACCGCGAACACGCAGGCGCGCGCCTCCAGCAGTCCGAATCGCCACAATTGCCCTATCAAGCGGCCCAAGGTGAACGGGGTCCGCTCGCGGCCCGGCCGCATCCTCCACAAGAACGACATCGACCCATCGTGACGGACCTTCGCGTCCCTGCCAAGTCCCGCCGAGGCCGAGACCGCCCTACTTCGGCTTGCGGGCCACGACCAGGTCGCGGTTGATGGCCTGGTCGACGCGGTGCTCGAAGTCGAGGAACGGCGCCGCGTCCATGACTTCGAGGCCCGCTTCCTCAAGGATCGCAACGAGATCGGCGCGGCCGGTCGTGTAGAGGTTCCACGAGAGCCCGATCGCCCCGCCCCGGCGCAGCAGGTCCGCCCAGACCGGGACCGCCGCCTCCAGGACCTCGGTCGGCTTGCGCGTCAGCGCCCGCGTGTCCTTCACCGCCGCGTGCTGCACGCCGTACGGCGCGTCGGTCACGATGAGATCGAAGGCGCCCTTGCGGAAGACCTCGCCGCTGCGCAGCGTGTCCGCGTTGACGATCTCCACCACCTGCAGGTCCCCCGCGCGGTGGCGCTCCTTCGTCGCCGCGAACTCGACCCGGGTGCGCTGCCCGACCCCGCGGCCCTCGCGCTTCACCCGGCTCTGGACCGCGTGGTGCTTGAGCCGCTTGTCCTTCAGCCAGCGCTGCACGAACGCGCTGTACGTCTCGAAGTCGCGCTTGTCGACCTCCACGCCGAACGCGTCCCAGCCGTACATCGCGGCCTGGTTCAAGGTCGTGCCGCGCCCGCACATCGGGTCGAGCACCGTGACGTCGCCGGCAAGGAGCCGGTCCGGGTCGAGGGCCACCGCGGCGGTGACGTTGAGCAGCAGCTTTGTGAACTGCTCGTTGGTCTTGCCCACGTATTTGAGGATGGTGACGAGGTCGTCGTCGTACCGGTCGAGCCGCTCGACCGCGATCGGCTCCAGCATCTCGCCGCGCACCGCGAACAGCGCGTACAGGGAGGAGAGGTTCGCGAGCAGCTTCAGGTCGCGGGCGCTCAGCGAATCGGAGCGGAACGTGAGGTACGGGACGCCGCCGAAGGCGGCCTCCTCGACGTCCGCGATCGCGCCGTCGAGCGCGTGGGCGCTGAAGACCCGGATCTCGTTCGCCGCCATGCGGGCGGCGGTGCGCGCGTACACGCGGTTGGCGGAGGGCGATATCAACATCGCGTACTGCTGCATCGACTTGCAAACCTTCAAGGACCATCGGACACGTGAAAGGCCCCGGCCTGCCGGCCGGGGCCTTGACTAGCGTGACCTTAGCAAACGCCGCCGGGCGGCGCAGCGAGGCCGAGGATCCGGGGGCGGCGCCCGCTCGGACTGCGCAGGCCCTGCCACCGCCCCCCGGCGCCGGTCTACGCGTAGAAGTCCGGGCGTTCGGGCAGCTCGATCGGGACGATCTCGCCCGAGTGCAGCGAGCGCACGGCCGCGTCCACGACCACCGTGGCCGCGAAACCGTCCCATGAGGATGGTCCGGTCGGCTCCTGGCCCCCGAGCAGACGGTCGACCCAGTCCTGGAGCTCGACGTCGAAGGCGTCGGCGAAGCGGTCGCCGAACTCCTGCAGCACCTCAGCGCTCGCCTTGGCGCCCTTGCGGACCACGGGCGCGGCCGGGTCGGGCAGGCGCACCGCGCCGTCCTCGCCCACGATCTCGCACTGGATGTCGTAGCCGTACTGGCAGTTCACGAACGCCTCGACGTCGACACGCGCCCCCGAGGCGGTCTCGAACAGGAAGATCTGCGGGTCCTGCAGGTGCGGGAACCGCTTCGAGGTCTTGCGCGGCAGGATGGTCTGCACGGTGGTGAACTCCTCGCCGAGGAGCCAGCGCATCGCGTCGACCTCGTGGACGGCGGTGTCCTTGGCGGCCATCTCGGTCGTGTAGGCCTCGCGCACGTTCGGGTTGCGGTGCACGCAGTGCGCCATCAGCGGCTCGCCGATCTCGCCCGCGTCGAGGACGCGCTTCATCTGCCGGTACCCGGCGTCGTAGCGGCGCATGAACCCGACCTGCACGAGGCGGCGCCCGGCGGCCTGCTCGGCCTTGAGGATCCGCACCCCGTCGGCGGTCTCGGTGATGAGCGGCTTCTCGCAGAACACCGGCTTCCCGGCGGCGATGCAGGCGAGCACCTGCTCGGCGTGGGCCGGGCCCCAGGAGGTCACGACCACCGCCTCGACCTCGGGGTCGGCGATCAGCCGGTCGGCGGTGTCGATCACGCGCGCGCCCACCGAGGCCGCGACCTTCCCCGCCGATTCGGGGTCGATGTCCGAGACCGCGACGACCCGCGCCCCGGCCACGACGTCCGTCAGCCGGTGCACGTGCTGCTCGCCGATCCAGCCGGTGCCGATCAGGCCGATGCCGATGCTCATGGTGTTCCGTCCTCACTCATTCGAACTGCTCAGGACTGCTGACGGCCGGCGCCGAGGCCGCAGCCGCCCAGGTACTCGCGGGTGCGCACCGCGATCGGGTAGGGGACGTCGGGCTCGCACGGGTACAGGTCCTGCTCGACGATCACGAACAGCTCCGCGTCGAGCGTGGCGAGCTCGGCGACGATGTCGGCCGGGTACGGCACGCCCGCGGGCGGCTCCACGCACACGCCGCGCTTGACGGCCTCGCCGAAGCCCAGGCCCTCGTCGCGCACCTGCCGCAGGATCTCGGGGTCCATCTGCTTGATGTGCACGTAGCCGATCCGCTCGCCGTAGCGGCGGATCAGGTCCACATTGTCGCCGCCGCCGTACGCGACGTGACCGGTGTCCAGGCACAGCGACACGAAGTCCGAGTCGGTGCCGTCCAGGAACGTCTCGATCTGCGGCTGCGTCATGATCTGGCAGTCCGCGTGCGGGTGCAGGTCGATGCGGACGCCGTGCTCCTCGAACATCTGCTTCCCGAGGCGGTTGGCGGCGGCGTGCACCGTGGCCCACTGCGCGGCGTCCCATTCGGTCACGTCGTTGACCGCGTCGGTCTTCTCGTCGCGGAACAGCGGCGGGATGAGCACCACGTGCGTCGCGCCCTGCGAGGCGGTCAGCTTCGCGACCTTCCCGACGATGTCGAGCGTCTGGTCGAACAGCTCGGGCCGGTGGAGGTTCCCGAACACGGTGCCTCCGGAGACCTTGAGGCCGCGCTCGCCGAGCTCGTCGGTCAGCACCGCCGGGTCGGTCGGCAGGTACCCGTACGGGCCGAGCTCGAGCCATTCGTAGCCGGCGCCGGCCAGCTCGTCCAGGAACCGCTCGTACGGCAGCTGCCGCTCGTCCTCGGGGAACCACACGCCCCACGAGTCCGGGGCCGAGCCGAGCCGGAGGTTCGGCGCTTGCGCTCTCGGCGAAGCCTGCGAGCCGTGCGTTGGCGTCGTCATTGACGGTCTCCTTAGCTGGAGGTGGGGAAGTTGAGCTGCGCGGCCTGCGATTCGGTGTGCTTGGGCCAGCGCGAGGTCACGACCTTGGCGCGGGTGTAGAAGCGCACGCCCTCGTGGCCGTGGATGTGGCTGGAGCCGAACAGGGAGTCCTTCCAGCCGCCGAACGAGTAGTGGGCGGTCGGGACCGGGATCGGGACGTTCACGCCGATCATGCCGACGTTGACGTCCCGCTCGAAGGTGCGCACCGCGCCGCCGTCGAAGGTGAAGATCGCGGTGCCGTTGCCGTACGGGTTGGCGTTGATGAGGTCGATGGCGGCTTCGAGGGTGTCGACGCGGACGACGGCCAGGAGCGGTCCGAAGACCTCTTCGCGGTAGACGTCCATGTCGGGGGTGACGCGGTCGAGGACGCTGGGTCCGACGAAGAACCCGCCGAGGTGCCCTTCGACCTGCAGGCCGCGCCCGTCCACCACGGGCTCGGCGCCTTGGGCGACACCGGATTCGATGTAGCCGCGCACGCGCTCGCACGAGGCCTGGGTGACGACCGGGCCCATCTCGGCTTCGGGGTCGTCCCCGGCGCCGACGACGATGGCTTCGGCCTGCGCTTTCAGGCGCTTCACGAGTTCGTCGGCGGCGTCGCCCACGGCGACCGCGACCGAGATGGCCATGCAGCGCTGCCCGGCCGAGCCGAACGCGGCGGCGGTGAGCTGCGAGGCGGCCCAGTCCAGGTTGGCGTCGGGCATGACGACGGCGTGGTTCTTCGCGCCCCCGAGGGCCTGCACGCGCTTCCCGTTCTGCTGGGCGCGTTCGTGGATGTACTTGGCGATGGGGGTGGAGCCGACGAACGAGACGGCGGCGACGTCCTCGTGGTCCAGGAGCGCGTCGACGGCGGTCTTGTCGCCGTTGACGACGTTGAAGACGCCGTCGGGGAGCCCGGCGTCGGCGTAGAGCTGCGCGATGAGCAGGCTCGCGGAGGGGTCGCGCTCGCTGGGCTTGAGGACGAACGTGTTGCCGGTGGCGATCGCGATGGGGTGCATCCACATCGGGACCATGACCGGGAAGTTGAACGGGGTGATCCCGGCGCAGACGCCGAGCGGCTGGCGGAAGTCGTAGGAGTCGACGCCGCGCGAGATGTCGTTCGAGAAGCCGCCCTTGAGGGCGGAGGTGATGCCGCACGCGAACTCGATGACCTCGCGGCCGCGCACGATCTCGCCGCGCGCGTCGTCCACGACCTTGCCGTGCTCGGCGGCGATGAGCTTCGCGAGTTCGAGTTCGTGGCGCTCGACGAGGTCGCGCAGGCGGAACATCACGCGGGAGCGGTTGGACAGCGACTGGCGGCCCCAGGACGCGAACGCGGTCTTGGCGGCCTGCACCGCCGCATCCACATCGGACACCGTGGCGAGGCGCACCCGTGCCTGCTCCTCACCCGTGGCGGGGTTCCACACGGGCGCGAGGCGGTCCGACGCTCCGGCGGTCGGCTTGCCGCCGATCCAGTGCTCGATGATCTGCATTGCGCTGGTTCCTTAGAGGTAGTGGCGCTGGTCGCGCTTGTGGTCGGAGTAGGCGGCGAAGGCCGCGCGGGTGGAGTCGAGTTCGGAGACTTCGCTGACGGGGACTTCCCACCAGGCCGAACCGGGCGGGTTGGGGCCGTGGAGGTCGGTCTCGACATGGACGACCGTGGTGCGGTCGCCGGCCTTCGCCTGGGCGATGGCCTCGCGGAAGGAGGCCACGCTGTCGGCCTTGATGACCTCGGCGCCGAAGCTGGCGGCGTTCGCGGCCAGGTCGACCGGGAGCACGTCGCCGTCGAGCAGGCCCGAGTCCTCGTCCCGGTAGCGGTACTTGGTGCCGAACCGCTGGGAGCCCAGAGATTCGGAGAGCGCTCCGATCGAGGCGAAGCCGTGGTTCTGGACGATGACGATGATGACCTTGAGGCCTTCGGAGACCATGGTGGCGATCTCGGCGGCGAGCATCAGGTAGGAGCCGTCGCCGACGAGGACGACCACTTCGCGATCGGGCGCGGCCATCTTCGTGCCGACTCCGGCGGCGATCTCGTAGCCCATGCACGAGAACGCGTACTCGACGTTGTAGGCCTTCGGGTCCCTGGCGCGCCAGAGCATCTGGAGGTCGCCGGGCATCGACCCGGCGGCGTTGATCACCACGTCCGAGTCGTCCAGGGCCTCGTTGAGGGCCCCGAGGATCTCGGTCTGGGCGGGCAGCGGGCCGTGGCCCAGGTTGAAGCACGCGTCGGCCTTGGCGTTCCACTCCTCGGCGAGCCGGCGGGTCTCGGCGCGGTACTCGTCGGCGACGCTCCACCCGTCGAGGGCCTTCGTGAGCGCGGCCAGGCCGGTCTTGGCGTCGGCGAGCAGCATCTCCGCCGAGTGCTTCGCGGCGTCGAGGCGGGCCACGTTCAGGTTCGCGAACGTGACGTCGGGGTCGCCGAACACGGTGTGGGAGGCGGTCGTGAAGTCCGAGTAGCGGGTGCCGATGCCGAGCACCACGTCCGCTTGGGCCGCAAGGGCGTTCGCGGCGGAGGTGCCGGTGGAGCCGAGGCCGCCCACGGCCTGCGGGTGGTCCCAGGGGACCGCGCCCTTGCCGGCGTGCGTGTCCGCGACGGGAATCCCGGTCGCTTCGGCGAACGCCCGCAGCTCGGCCTCCGCCTCGCTGTAGACGACGCCGCCGCCCGCGACGATGAGCGGTTTCTCGGCACTGCGCAGCAGTGCCGAGACCCGCTCCACAGCAGACGGTTCGGGCGCGACCCGGCCGACGCGCCACACCCGCCTGCGGAAGAAGTCGACCGGCCAGTCGAACGCCTCGGCCTGCACGTCCTGCGGGAGGCACAAGGTCACGGCGCCGGTCTCGACCGGGTCGGTGAGCACCCGCATCGCCGCCAGCGCGGCCGGGATCAGCTGCGCGGGCCTGCTGATGCGGTCGAAGTATTTGGAGACGGGCCGGAACGCGTCGTTCACGGAGACGTCCCCGGCGCGGGTGTCCTCGAGCTGCTGGAGCACGGGGTCGGGCACGCGGGAGGCGAACATGTCGGAGGGCAGGAGCAGTACCGGGAGCCGGTTGGTGGTGGCCAGCGCCGCGCCGGTGATCATGTTCGTGGAGCCGGGGCCGGTCGAGGCCGTGCACGCGAAGGCCTGGAGCCGGTTCTTCATCTTGGCGTAGGCCGCGGCGGCGTGGACCATGGCCTGCTCGTTGCGGGCCAGGTAGTACGGCAGGTCGGCCTCGCGGGTGCGGGCGGCTTGGAGGAGCGCCTGCCCGAGCCCGGCCACGTTGCCGTGGCCGAAGATCCCCCACACGCCGGGGATGAGGCGCTGCTCGTCGCCGTCGCGCTCGGAGTACTGGGCGGCGAGGAACCGGACCAGGGCCTGGGCGGTGGTCAGGCGAATCGTCTCAGCGGGCATCGTCGCCCTCCTTCTCCACGGCAGAGGACAGCGGCAGGCGAGGATCGAGATCCTCAGGGGTCCAAGTGGACCGGACCCAGGCGTGGGCGGGGTCGTCGGCGATGAGCCAGGCGCGGTCCCCACCGGGTCCGGCCATCACGTTGAGGTAGTAGAGGTCGTAGCCGGGGGCGGCGGCGCTGGGGCCGTGCCAGCCGTGCGGGATCACGACCACGTCGCCGCTGCGGACCGACTCGCTCACCTCGATGGGCCGCTCGGGGGTGCCGTAGACGCGCTGCCAGGCAAGGCCATCCCGCCCTGAGAGTTCGAAGTAGTAGATCTCCTCGAGCTCGGCTTCCCCGTCCTTCGCCTCGTCGTGCTTGTGGGGCGGGTAGGAGGACCAGTTGCCGCCGGGGGTGAGGACCTCGCAGGCGATGAGCTTGTCGGCGTCGAAGGTCTCGGGCGTGCAGAAGTTGTTGACCTGGCGCGAGGCCTGGCCGGAGCCGCGCAGCTCGACCGGGACGTCCTCGGCGGGGCCGTAGCGGGCGGGCAGGCGGCGCTCGCACTTCGCGGAGGGCAGGGCGAACCGGCCGCCGCTCGCGCTGGTGACCGTGGCCTCGGCGTCCCTGGGGACATAGACGAAGTCGGTGACGCGGCTGAAGACGTTCCGGCGGCCCCGGACCTCGAAGACCTCGCCGTCGCAGGAAACCGTGCAGCTCCCTGAGAGCGGCAGGACGAGCGTTTCGGCGTCGCCCGTGGCGAAGGTCGCGGTGCCGCCAGGGCTGAGCGCCAGCACTTTGAGGCCCGAGTACGTCCAGCCGGCGGTCTCCGGCGTGACGACCGTGTCGTAGTCGCCGTCCGCTGTGGACCCGGCGGGCAGGTAGTAGGTGCTCACAGGAGGCTCACCACCGCTTCGACGGCCCCGGCGACGTCGCCGTCGGGCGGGTAGAGGAGCGAGCGGCCCACGGTCAGGCCGACCACATTGGGCAGTGCCAGGGACCGGCCCCAGCTCTCGCGCTGCGCGGCGAGGTCGGCGACCTCGCCGCCGAGCACGACCATCGGCAGTGTGGAGGCGGCGGCGACGCGCGCCATGTCCGGTGCGGTGGGCAGCTTCAGCCAGGTGTGCGCCGAGGTGGAGCCGAGGCCGGAGGCGATCGCGACCGAGGTGACGACCGCTTCGGTCGACAGGTCGTTCACGATCGTGCCGCCTTCGCGGCGGGAGATGAAGGGCTCGACCATCGCGATGAGCTCCTGCGCGGCCAGCGCGTCGATCGCGCGTGCGGTGGCTTCGAGGGTGGGCGCGGTGCGGTCGTCGCCGTAGTCGATGCGGGTGAGCATCTTGCCGCCGTCGAAGCCCATGCGGGCGATGGCGTCCGCGTGCATGCCGGTGAACCGGTCGTCGATCTCGAACGCGGCCCCGGCGAGGCCGCCGCGGTTCATGGAACCGAAGACGGTCTTGCCGTCGAGGGCGCCGAGGAGGAGCAGGTCTTCGAGGATGTCGGCGGTGGCGAGCACCCCGTTGCAGCCGGGGTTCTCCAGTGCGGTGGTGAGGCGGTCGAGGAGGTCGCCGCGGTCGGCCATGGCCAGCGGGTCGCCGCCGGTGGCGAGGGCGCCGCGGGCGGGGTGGTCGGCGGCGATGACGAAGCACTTGCCGGAGGGTCCGACGGGCGCGGTGGCGCGGGGACGGGAGTCGGCGGCCTTGCGGATCGCGCCCGGGTCGGTGAGCCGGGTCCGCGCCAGTTCGGCGAGCTGGTCAGGCCGCATCGCTTGCCTCCTGCAGTTTCTGCTCCACTTCGGCTTCGGTCGGCATGGCGTCGGAGCAGGCGAGTGCGCCCGCGACGAGCGCGCCCGCCGCGTTGGCGAAGCGCATGATGCGCTCGGTGCCCCAGCCGGCGAGCAGGCCGTGGACGAGTGCGCCGCCGAAGGCGTCGCCCGCGCCGAGGCCGTTGACCACGGTCACGGGTGCGGGCGGCACTTCCACCTGCCCGCTGTCGTCGAGGGCGAGGACGCCTTTCGGACCCTGCTTGACGACGGCGAGCGAGACGCCGGCCGCGCGGAGCGCCTGGGCGGCTTCGGCGGGAGCGTCATGGGCGCCTACGGCCACTTCGCACTCCTCGCGGTTGCCGACCGCGACGGTGACGTGCGGCAAGGCCAGTTTCACCCAGTCGCGGGCGGCCTGGGGCGAGTCCCAGAACATCGGCCGGTAGTCCAGGTCGAGCACGGTGATGCCGCGCTTGCCCTCCCGGCGCAGGTGATCGCTCCTCGCTTCGAGGGCGGCGAGTGTCGCCGAGCGCGAGGGCTCCTGGCAGAGGCCGGTGACCGTGACCCAGAAGACCGAGGCGTTCCGGATGGCCTCGAGGTCGAGTTCCTCGGGGCGGATGTCGAGGTCAGGGGCGGTCGGGAAGCGGTAGAAGTAGAGCGGGAAGTCGTCAGGGGGGAAGATCTCGCAGAACGTGACGGGCGTGGGCAGGCCCGCGGAGGTCCCGACGAGGGAGTCGTCCACTCCGTACCCTCGGAGCGCCTTGCGCACGAACGTCCCGAAGGGGTCGGCGCCGGTCTTGGTGATCACGGCGGCGGTGCGCCCGTACCGTGCGGCCGCCACGGCGACGTTCGTGGGGCTGCCGCCCAGGAACTTGCCGAAGGACTCGACGTCCTCGAGGCCGACGCCGATCTGCTGCGGGTAGATGTCGACCCCTACCCGGCCCATCGTGACGACGTCATGCGTCGCGGCCACGGGCTCACCTCCCTCTGGAATCTGGAGCGCTCCACTGTCGCGCGTTACTGTCGCGCGACAGTGATTTGGAATATACTCACTTCCGGGCCCGCGCGTCAAGCCGCCCGGCAGGACGGAAATAAACTCGGGTCACCGGCCGTGCGCCCCCGAGGCCAGGAGAGGATGAGGCGTTGGACGAAACGCTCGACCCCCAGCAGGAGGCGGCCCGCAAGGGCGCCCCGCAGCGCGCCACCATGGCCGACGTCGCCAAGCGGGCCGGCGTCTCCCGCACGCTCGTCTCCCTCGTCCTGCGCGACCGCCCCGGCGCGGGCGCCGCGACCCGAGAGCGGGTCCTCAAGGCCGCCGACGAGCTCGGCTACCGGCCCGACAGCGCCGCCCAGATGCTCGCCCGCGGCCGCAGCCGCACCCTCGGAGTCCTCATGAACCTCGAGCAGCCCTTCCACGCCGAGGTCGTCAAGGCCATCTACCCGGCCGCCGGGAAGCTCGGCTACGACGTGCTCCTCTCGGCCGTCGCGCCCGGCCGCGACGAGCACATGGCCACGGGAGCGCTCCTCGGCCACCGCTGCGAAGCCCTCGTACTCCTCGTCTCCGACCCCGAATCGCACGCCACCGAACGGCTCGGCGGCAGCGTCCCCACCGTCGTCGTCGGCCGCCAGGCCACCACGCCCGGCGTCGACAGCGTCCACACCGCCGAAGCCAAAGGCGTCCGCCAGGCCGTCGACCACCTCGTCGACCTCGGCCACCGCCGCATCGTGCACATCGACGGCGGCAAAGGCCCCGGCTCGGCCGACCGCCGCACCGCCTACCGCGCCGCCATGCGCCGCCACCGCCTCGCCGACGAGATCCGCGTGATCCCCGGCGCGCAGGACGAGGACGCCGGCATCGCGGCCGGCACGCTCCTCCTCGGCGAGGACACCCTCCCCACGGCGGTCCTGGCTGCGAACGACCGCTGCGCGATCGGCCTCATGCACGCCCTGCGCAGCGGCGGCGTGGACGTCCCTGGCGACGTCTCGATCGTCGGCTACGACGACGGCAACCTCTCGCACCTGTCCCACATCAACCTCACCACGGTCCGTCAGGACGCCACCGGCATCGCCGAGCACGCCGTGCGCAATGCGGTGGAGCGCTTGGAGAACGGGTCCCTGCCGGGCCGGGAGACCGTGTGCGACGCCCAGCTCGTCGTCCGCGCGACGACGGCCCCGCCCCGCTGAGCCCAGGACTGATCGGCCAGGCGATGACGCTGCCGAGCGGCGCGCCTCGGACATGCCGACCGCGCGTCTCGTCGAGGGCTCAGGCGAGCAGCTTCGCTTTGGCGGCGGCGAACTCGTCGTCGGTGAGCACGCCTGAGGCGTGCAGCTGCCCGAGCTGGCTCAGCTTGGCGATCACGTCGTCGCCGCCGGCAGCGGCAGGCGCCGCGGGAGCGGCCTGCTGCTGTCGGTAGGCCTCCGCGTCGGCCTGGGTCTGCTCGCGGCCCTGGGCGGCGCGGTTCATGGAGCGGTTGACCGCGCCAGCGGTGCCGGCGATGACGGCGGTGCGGGCCATGGTGCCGAGCAGGCCCGGCCGTCCAGCACGTCGGATCATGGCGGTGCCCCCTAGTTCTCGGCGAGTTCGGCGACGGCGGCGGCGGGAATGCGTTCCCAGTCGAGCAGGCGACCGCCCACGCCGCGCATGGCCTCGGCGAGGGTCGCGGCCCAGGAGTGCTGGAACACGAGCATGCCGATCGCGGTGTCCGGCTGCAGCTCTTCGGCGACGGCCTCGGCGTCCTCGGCGCTCAGCAACCCGGCGGGTTCGCCCACGAGCGCGGCGAGCCGCTTGTCGACCGTGGCGGCCTCGAGCCACTCGATGGAGCTGTCCGCGCGGCGGCTGACCAGCAGCGCGTCCAAGACCTCGATGGTGCCGTCGGCCGAGAGCCGTTCGAGCTCGGTGAGGACCCGGCCGTCGAACCGGTTGCCCGAGAACTCGACCAGCACCAGGTCGACGGGTGCCTTGCCTGCCATGCCTGCCTCCCATTGCGGAGCCTGCGCCGCTCCCCCAACGGGACGCTACCGCCCGCACCGCACCGCGGTGCCCGATTCAAGCGAACGGGGCAGCCGTCCGAGCGGGACATTCGGCGAGTCGGGCGCGCCCGGTGCCGCGCGGGTCCATGATCGGTACGGGACACGCGATCGGGGGAGCCATGACAGCCACAGCAGTCAACGCGAGACGCCTCATCTTTCCGGCGCTCATGCTGGTCGTGGGCGGCGGCTGGCAGGCGTTCACCGGGATCGCGGCGATCGCGCACGGCGGGTACTTCACCGCACCGGCCGGCTACGCGTTCGAGTTCAACATCGCCGCGTGGGGCTGGGTGCACCTCATCGTCGGCGTCTTCGCGATCGCCGTCGGCATCGCCCTCTTCAGCGGCCGCCCCGCCGCCCGCCTGCTCGCCCTCATCCTGGCGTCGGCGTCGCTCATCGCCAACTTCCTGTGGCTGCCGATAGAGCCCGGCTGGTCGATCGCGGTCATCGGCCTCGACGCCGTCGTCATCTGGGCCCTCGCGACCGCCGGGGGCGACCGGCCCTGACCTCCCGCGTCACCCGGTGTGGTGCACGATCGGGAGCGTCGGCTCGCGGCGCGAACACGTGGTGGCGACCGTCTCCGGCAGGTGCCCCACGACGAGCAGCATGACCACGCTCTCGTGGCTCGGCAGGTCGATCACCGTTCGCAGCCGCCGGTCGGGGCGCCGTCCCACGGACCAGTTGAGGCAGCAGCTCCCCAGACCCAGGGCGTGGAAGGCGTGCACGAGCGACATCGCGAACATGCCGCCGTCCACCCAGACCTGGTTGCGTTCGTGCTCGAACACGAACGCGCGCAGATCGGTGGCGACGACCAGCACGTGCGAGGCCGTGTGGCCGAAACCGGTGTTGCCGCCCTGGCAGGCCAGCACCTTGTCGGCCGCGGCGCCGCGGGGGAAGACGTGCACCCTCCACGCCTGCCGGTTCCAGCCCGAAGGCGAGTGCTGCGCGGCCTCCACCGCGGCGGCGATGTCCTCGGCGGCGACCGGTCGCTCGTCGAACCAGCGGATGCTGTGCCGGGAGGCGAAGAACGCGAGCGGGTCGGCGGGCGCCGCCTTCAGCAGCTCGTCGCGGGTGTAGGTGACCGTGGCGCCGTCGCCGAGGGCGGCACGGAGCCGGGTCTGGAGCGCCGCGGACTCGCGCTCGAGGTCCACCGCCCAGGCGGGGGCGCCCGCGGTCTGCGCGTCGTGCCAGGCGAAGTAGGTCCGCAGCGCTTCGCAGGCCGCCGACGCGGCGAACGAGTCGGGGCGTTCATCAAGGAGCAGGCGGGTGTTCGCGAGCAGGCGGGGCAGCACGGCCTCGCCGAACCACGGCCGGGGCCGGGCGCTGGCCAGCCCTTTCTCGATCCGGTGGGTGTCGATGACCACGAGCGATTCGAGGGTGCGGGCGCTGCGGGCCCGCAGCGCGCCCGAATGGCGCAGGAACCGCGCCGCGTCGTACAGGTAGTCGGTGACGACGTCCCGTCCGCGGGCGAGGGCTCCGGCACGGGCGGGGACGGCGGGCACGCCGCCCAGGGTCGGCTCACGCATCGGCATTCGTTGTCTCCCTTGCATTGCTCATCGCAGGCGGCGCCCGTCCGGGGTTCCGAACCGTGCGCCTTCGCGGCTGTAGACGAGGTTCCCGGCTCTGAAGGTGTGCTCCACGGCGCCGCGGAAGCGCCGGCCCTCGTAGGCCGACCAGCCGCACTTGGCGCCGACCGAGTCGGCGTCGACGGTCCATTCGCGCTCGGGGTCGAAGACGACCAGGTCGGCGTCGCGGCCGGGCTCGACCGCGCCCTTGGTGCTGAGGCGGAACAGCCGCGCCGGCGTCTCGGCGAGGACCCGGACCGCGCACGCCAGCACGGCGGCGTCGCCCAGGTCGGGGGCGGCGGCCTGGACGGCGGCGACCGTGGCGGCCAGCAGCTCCTGGGTGCCGGGCAGTCCCGGCGGGGCGTCCGGGATCGGGCGGTCCTTCTCCTCGGCCGTGTGCGGGGCGTGGTCGCTGCCGACGGTGGCGGCCTGGCCGGTCAGGACCGCGGCGCGCAGCCGCTCGCGGTCGGCCGCGTCCCTGATGGCCGGGCGCAGCCGCAGCCGGGTGCCGGCCTTGGCGGTGTCGGCGTCGGTGAAGGTCAGGTGATGGCCGGTGACCTCGAAGCTGATCGGCATCCGCTGCCCGGCCGCCGCGAGCAGATCCGCCTCCTCCTTGGTGGAGGCGTGCAGGATGTGGGTGCGGGTGCCGAACCGCTCGCACAGGCGGATCAGCCGCCAGACCGCGACGATCGCGCCCGTGCGGGGGCGGTGCGGTTCGTAGTCGGCGGCGCTCACCGGGTCCGGCCGCCAGGTGTCCAGGAGGTCGAACACGTCCTCGTCCTCGGCGTGGAACATGAGCGTCAGGTCGCGTTCCTTCGCGACCGCGAACAGGTCGGCGAGATCCTCGTCCCGCCGGACCACGTCGGGCGCGGTGTGGTGGCCGCTGAGGAAGACCTTCACCGAGGCCCCCGCGGGGAGGGCCCTGAGCCGGTGCGACTCCCCCGGGCCGACCCCGGTGTGGAAGGCGTAGTCGACGAGGCTGCGGCCGTCGATCAGGCGCTGCTTGGCGTCGGCGTCGGCGGGCGTGCGCAGCGGCGGGCGGGTGTTGGGCATGTCGAGGACCGTCGTCACGCCGCCGGCGACGGCGGCGCGGGAGCCGTGGCTCCAGTCCTCCTTCCAGTCCAGGCCCGGCTGGCGGAAGTGGACGTGGGAGTCGATCAGTCCGGGCAGGACGAACCCGCCCGCGACGTCCACCGTGCGGGCGCCGGTCGCGCGCCGCCCGGGGTCCAGGAGCGCGGCGATGCGGCCTTCGGCGACCGCCACGTCGCAGCGGCGTGCGCCGCCCGCGCCGATGACGGTGCCCCCGTGCAGGACCAGGTCGTATTCGCTCAAGGGGTGCGCTCCGAGACGGTCAGGGCCGCCAGCGGCCGGTCGGGTCCACTGTGGATGGGAATGTCCACGAGGTCGATGAGGCGCACGGCCTTGTTCCCGATGCCCACACCGAGCAGGCGGCCGTGCGCGACGACCGCGGTCGCGCTCGTCGCGCCGCCGGGGGTGAGGATCGTCAGCTCGCCGTCCCGGGGGCCGCCGCGCAGTCGGCGGGAGGGGACCGTGCCGGGGATCGCGCACGCGGCGGCGAGGCTGATGGCGCCGGTGAGGGCGAGGGTCGGGTGCCAGGAGGGGACCGAGATCGCGCGGGCGGCCACCGCGCCGTCCGGTCCCGGGGCGACGGCGGCGATCTTGGGGAACGTCCCCGGGCGCCATCCGAGGCGCCGCTCGGCGGCGTCCCTGATCGCGGCCATGCGGCGGTACAGGTCGTCGCCCGCGGTGAAGAGCGCCGCCGCGGAGTCGGCGCCGAGGCGGGCGGCGTCGACGAAGACGTAGGGGTTGCCCGCGTCCACCCCCGAGACCTCGGCCCGGCCGCCGGGGACGTCGAGCATGGTGGACGGCTCATCGAAGAGCGTGAGCGCCCGGAGCGGCTTCGGGGCGGCGGCGGTGAAGCGGACGGCGTAGGTCGCCGCGCCGGCGCCGCGGCCGGAGGGCTCGCAGTGCACGATGTCGCCGTTGCCGCGCACCGCGACCCGGACCGCCGCACCGGCGTCGGTCCAGCCGAGCGCCTCGGCTCCCAGGACCGCCGCGAGGATCGAGTGGCCGCAGGTGCCCCGGAGTTCGAAGGCGTCGCGCGCGCCGGGCACCACCTGGACGAAGCGGTAGTCGAGTTCGTTGCGTCCCTTGGGTTCGGCGAGCGCGAGTTTGAGCACGGGGCCGAGTCCCGCACCGCGCATCCACCGGCGGACCTCCGCGAGCCACGAAAGGAGCCCGCCGGCCTCTGGCGGGGCGGCGGCCAGGGGCAGGACCGCGGTCGGGCAGGGGCTTCCCTCGGCCTGGACGATGGCGGCGCGGATCATCGCGGGCCCCCTTCGGCGAGCGAGTCGAGCCAGAGCCGGTACACGGCCAGCGCCCACAGGGCGAGTGCGGTGTCGGGCGCGGCCCGGTCCTCGACCGAGTCGACGAGGCGGCGGACGGCGGTGGCGTCGAGGAGGCCTCCGGCGGTCGCGTCCCCCGAGAGCAGGACTTCGCGCAGGTGCTTCCCGAGGGCGGTGCCGCGTCCGGTCATCGCCGCGATCGGGAGCGTGAACGGCTGCTTGGGGCGGCCCAGGACGCTGTGCGGCAGGAACGGTGCCGCGGCGGCGTAGAGGGCGGGTTTCGCGGCGGCGCCGGTCGGCTGGAGGGGGCCGGGGAGGTTCGCGGCGAGCGCGCGGATCGACTTCTGGCAGAAGGGGACGCGGACTTCGACGGCCGCGGCCATGCTGAGGTGGTCGACGCGGCGCAGGTGGTAGGCGTCCAGCCGGGTGCCCACTTCGAGGCCGCGCACCCGCTCCCACCGGGAGCCTCCGGCCGCGGCGAGCCGGTCGATGAGGCGGTCGCGTTCGGTGCCGTTGCGGGAGAGGAACGCCCGGTAGTCGCCGCTGTAGAGCGTGTGGCGCAGTGCCGGGGGCACCGCGGCGAGCGCGTCGACGTACCCGGGTATCCAGTCCGGGGCGGCGAGGGCGGCCCGGATGCGGTCGTAACCGCCGAACGCCTCGTCGGCGCCGTCGCCGCTGACGGTGACCTTGTACCCGGCGTCGCGGATCGCCTCGAACAGGACCAGGGAGCTGACGGTGATCGGGTCGGCGTTCGGCTGCCCCAGTCGGGCGACGACCTGCGGCAGGCGGGCGCCGATGTCGGCCGGGTCGAGGAGCACGTCGTGCAGGCGGGCGCCGCTGCGGGCGGCGACCTCGGCCGCGTACCGGTGCTCGTCGAAGGGCCAGTCGCCGTCGTAGCGGATGTGGAAGGCGTCGACCCCGTCGCGGCCCGCGGCCATCAGCGCGGTGACCAGGCTCGAATCGAGTCCGCCGGAGCAGATCACGGAGACCGGGACGTCGGCCCTGGCCAGCCTGCCCACTTCCCGTTCGAGCGCGTCGCGGAGCAGGGCGGCGTACGCGGCCGGGTCCTCGGCACCGGCCAGCGGTGCGGGCCCGGACCGGTCGATCCGGCGCGGCGCACCGCCGCCGTACACCACTGTGGACCCGGGGGCGATCGCCTTGACGCCGGCGAGGACCGTGTCTTCACCGAAGGGGGCCTTGGTGGTCAGGTACGCGTCCAGCCCCCCGGGGGTCGGGACCGCCGCGAACCCGGGGAAGGCCCGCATCGCCGGGAGCTCGGAGGCGAAGCAGACGCCGCCCGAGGCGGGACCCCAGGTGTAGAGGGGTTTCATGCCGGCGTCATCGGTGCACAGGACCAGCGTCGGGCGCTCGCGCGCGTCGACGACGGCGATCGCGAACATGCCGTCGAGGCGTTCGGCGAAGCCCGGCCCGTACCGGTGGTACAGGGCGGGGATGATCGAGCCGTCGCAGCGGTCGGCAAACCGGTACCCGAAGCCGCGCAGCTCCTCGCGCAGCAGGTCGTGGTTGTAGATCTCGCCGTTGAAGACGGCGGTGATGCCGTCCAGTTCGTACGGCTGCGCGCCTCCGGCGGGGTCCATGACCGCGAGGCGGGTCGCGCCCAGGCCCCAGTCCGGGCCATGGCGCCACCCGGCGCCGTCGGGGCCGCCGTGCCGCAGCGCGCCGGCCAGTTCCGGCAGGGTCGCAGGGTCGATGTCGGCTTCGAAGTATCCAAAGACTCGGCACACGGCCGACCTCCTCACTAGCGGGTGACCGGCTCCGCTCGCTGTGCGTCCATGTAGGCGGTGCCAGCGCTGCGCCCGGCCGTGAGCCACCAGGCCACGCCGATCGCAGCCGAGATCAGGCCCGCGGCGACGCCGAGCCCGACGAGGCTCACCGCGGCCAGGGCCGCGCCCAGGGCCGCCAGCGAGATCCTCGCCATCGCGTTGTAGGTGGTGATGTGGACGGAGGTGACGCGGCCCCGGAACTCCTTCGGCACGGTCTCCAGCAGGATCGTGGTGTCCAGGGCGATGATGTAGCCGCTGGCCACCCGCATCACCATGAGGCAGGCGACGGCCCCGATCAGGTTGGGGGCGAGGAAGAACGCGGCCCACCCCAGGCCCTGCACCACATAGCACAGGCCCCAGGCCGAAAGGTGCGCCGAGCGGCGCAGCCGCCCCGCGAGCACGGTCGCGCCCAGCACGGCGAGGCCGTCGCAGCAGAAGACGACCGCGACGGCAACCGAGTTCCCGCCGAGGTCTTCCACGATGTGGCCGTTGATCATCACCGTGTAGCCACCGCCGATGAAGCCCCACGCGATCCCGATCCAGATCACCGACTGCGCCAGCGGGTACCGCCGCGTCGCCCCGAACCCCGCCCGCAGGTCCGCGGCGAAGCCCCGCAGGTGCGCGCCGAGCCGCTCCGGCTTCGGCCGCCCCGCCGCGACCGGCTCGGGGGCCCGCACGCGGAGCAGCTGGACCAGGCCGAGGGCGAGCAGGCCCGCGACCGCCAGCATCGCGACGGCGGGCGACCAGATCGAGACGACTCCGGCGCCGACCGCGCCGACGATGGTCATGATGCCGTTGAGCGAGCCGATCGCCGCGTTCGCCTTCTGCCGCAGATCCTCGCCGACGACACCGTAGAGCCACTGCTGACGCGCGGGCGGCCACAGGGCCGTCGCCGTGCCCTGCAAGGCGAAGCAGAGCGCGAGCGCGACGAGGCCGCCGCGCTGGGCGCTGGCGGCGGCGCCGACCACGGCGGCGATCTGCACCGCCGCGCCGGTCAGCGCCAGCTTCCTGACGGAGAGCTTGTCGGCGGCCAGACCGGCGATGGGCATCAGCAGCAGCGCCGGGAGCGCACCGGTCAACTGCACCGCCGCCAGCGCCGCCGTGTCGGCGACGGACAGCACGTGCAGCGCGACGGTGATGTGCAGCATCCAGAACGCCGCGGAGAAGCACGCGCTCGCGTACCACAGCCTCCTGGCGTCGAGGTTTCGGAACAGGCTCGGATCGGGAGTAACCGCAGGCACCGGCGCTCTCTCATGGGTTTGCGCCTCGCCGGCCCGTGCGGGCCGGCGAGGCGGACTTGGCGGTAGGGAGCCGTCCGGGGCCGCTAGGCGGCGACCAGCTCGGCTTCCTTACCGGCGGACGAAGCGTCCTTCATGACGATCGTGCCGGGACCAAAGGTCCGGTCCTTACCGGCGGACGACGCGTCCTTCATGACGATCGTCCCCGGACCGAACGACCGGTCCTTACCGGCAGACGACGCGTCCTTCATGACGATCGTGCCGGGCCCGAACGTCCGGTCCTTACCGGCGGACGACGCGTCCTTCATGACGATCGTCCCCGGACCGAACGACCGGTCCTTACCGGCAGACGACGCGTCCTTCATGACGATCGTCCCCGGACCGTACGACTTGGCGTTGCTCATCGCGTTCACTTCCTTTCCTGTGTTCGTTGCTAACGGGTGTATTCCGCTACGGACTCGGCCGGCACCTCGAGGTGCACGACCTTGTCGGCGTAGAGGTCGGAGAGTCCCGCCAGGATCTGGGCGTAGGACCATTCGGGAAGGCGCTCCCCCAGTTCGAGCGCGCTGGCGGGCCCCTCGGCGAGAGCGGCCACCAGCGGCTCCTCGTCGAGCGGGAACAGCCGCGACCGCTTGTGCTGGCGCCAGTCGCGCTGGATCAGCACCCGGGTCCGCTTGGGCGCCAGCCCTTCGCGGTACCGCGGGTCGTCGAGGAGCCGGAGCACGTCGTGCCGGTAGACGCGCACTTCGAAGGGCCGGCGCAAGGAGGCCCTGAACGTGGGGGCGACCGCTTTCAATCCGGCGGGGTCCGTAGTGGAGCCCTCCGGGAGCGCCTTCGGCGTGTCGGCCACCTTGGTGATGCTCGCGCACAGCCGCGCGAGATCGATCAGGTACTCGGGCAGGCCGTTGCGGACGATGAAGTCCGTCGCGAACGTCTCGAACCGGCGGGTCTCGGCGAACCGCTGCCACCACCCGGCACTGTAGACGCGGTCGTACTCGAGGTAGAGCCGGTCGTAGTCGACGTACAGGCGGAGCTCGTCGATGAGGGCCCCGAACACGGTGTACGTGCGCCCCGCCCGCTGGTCGCGGACGCTGGTCGCCGCGTGCTCGTACTGGTCCAGGTCGACCGCCGCGATCATGGCGACCTCGGCATCGTCGAGCCCGAGCTCCTGCTGGAACCTGGCCACGCCCTCGGCGCGGCACTGCTCGCGGAACTCCGGCTCGCGCAGGAAGCGGGTCATGAAGACCTGTGTGGCTCTGAGGGTCACGGCCGGCCTCCGTTCCCGGCGACGCCGAGCAGTTCGCGGCCCCGGTCGAGGGCGTCCTTGAGCTGTTCGGCGCTGGCGTTCGCGGCGGTCAGGGCGTCCTCGACCTCGAAGATCACCGAGATCGGCCGGAAGTCGGGTTCGGCGAACAGCTCCTCCAGGGTCCGGTCGGCCCACTCCTGTTCGCGCCGGTACCGGGCCATGTCGGGGCTCTGGAGCTCCTGCGCGTTCCCCAGCGGCAGGTGCACCTGCCAGACGCGGTCGAGCGGCAGGACGGCGAGCTCCTTCTCCCGGTCCATCGGGTGGTGCTTCTCGGCGGTGATGAAGTTCGAGAGGCTCAGCAGGATGCCCACATCGGCGCCTTCGGCGATGTCGCGGACCTGCTCGCAGACCGAGCGCGGCCCGACCTGGTCGAACCACTGCGCCTGGTTCTCGATGGTGATCGGGCAGCCGACGACCTCGTCGAGCCCGGTGAGGTTGTCGATGAAGCACTGCGTCTGCTCATCGGTGCCGAACGGCTGGATGAAGGTGCCGGTGTACTGCTCGGTGGTCCCCATGATCCCGATGTGCTCGCCGATGTAGCGGCAGTCGCTCAGCTCGACCATCCGCGCGAGGCGGTCGGTGACCGCCTGCTTGGGACGGTCGACCGAGCCGATCATGAGCTCGAAGCTGTGCAGGGTCGAGGGCAGCGAGCCCATCGACGCCGACACGTCGGCGAGGTACTCCGGATCGGACGCGTAGTGCGCGCCGAGGTACTCCATGATGTCGGCGTGCCCCCCGAGCTCCTCCACCCGCGCATGGAGTGCGGCGAACGCGGGAACGCAGTGGTACAGATATCCGGCACCGATGACCGGTGGTTTGGCCTGCTTGTTCAATTGCGTGCATCCTCCTCTGCGTCGATGAGCAGCTCATCGGCGATTCGATCTCGGCACATGCCGTTGACGGGTCCCATGAGGGCGGTGGCCTGGGCGTCGCGCAGATGCCGTTCGAGCGGCAGGTCGGTCATGAAACCGAGCGACCCCATGCCCCCCAGCAGATCGCGGGTGACGGCGACCGACGCGTCGGTCAGGTGCGCTTTCAACCGGCTGGCGGCGCCGTAGGCGGACTCCGGCCGCACGGCGGTCGCCCGCACGAGCGCCGCGGCGTACGCGTACATGGCCTCGACCTTCGTCGCGGCCTCCGCCAGCACGCGCCGCGAGTGCGGGTCCTTCGCACGCGGCGGGACGCCGTCGACACGGCCGCCGTACGCGCGCCGCGCGAAGTCGAGCGATGCCGCGGCGGCGCCGAGGGCGATCAGCCCCGGGTTCAGCGGCGTCTGGTGGTTGGCGCGCATGAGCGCCGGAGCCGTGCCGAACCCGGACAGGACGTCGTGCTCCGCGACGGGCGCGCCTTCGAGGACGATCGTCCCGGTGCTGGTGCCGCGCAGGCCCATCATGCGGTAGACGTTCGCGACCTTCACCCCGTTCCCGTGCATGTCGACCCGCACGAACGTGGGGCCGGCCCCGGGCACGTCCTCGGCGCGCAGGAGCACGTCGACGACCGAGGCGGAGGTCAGGCCCGTGCAGAAGCTCTTGACGCCGTCGATCGCGAACCGGTCGCCCTTGGGGCGCATGACGGTCTGCAGATCGGTCTTCCGGGCCGCACCGAAGGGCTCGGTCCAGGCGCTGGCGGCGATCATGTCGCCGCGGGCCATCGCGACGAGATCGTCCGCGCGGCGCTCGTCGTCGGCGAACGCGAGCGTCCGGGCAACGACCTGGCAGTGGAACATGAGGATCGCGGCGGTGCTGGCGCAGCCGCGGGCGACGCGCTCGACCATCGCCGCCGCCGTGCCGTTGTCGAATCCGAGCCCTCCGAACTCGACCGGGATCTGCACCCCGAACGCGCCGATGTCGCAGAGCGCCTTGATCGGCGCGGCCGGATGCAGGGACTCCCGGTCGACCGCGTCGGCGGCCGGAGCCACGGATGCATCGACCACTGTGTCCAGTTCATTCATCCATGAACGGGCGGAGTCCGGTGCCCCGGAAAGGCAGGAGTCCCGAAACCCGACTTGCATGAGACGATCCAGGTGTTCATCCATCCGCTGCGGCCCTTCCGTATCTGGGCACGCCAAAGCGCTGCCAGGTCGGCTTGCACGGTCGTGAGGGAAGTCGCCATCGGACGACCGGAGCGCCCTTGCTCCGGCACGACGGCAGTCGATTCGAGCAGTGCGCGGCGGGCATGAGCCCTGTAGTCCCGAGCGCACTTGCTGTGGTGGACGCGACTCCATGCTATGACCGCGATTGCCGCGAAGTCGAGTGCGAAGTCCGGATCAGGACATAAGGAGGCCTTGCCCCGCTTTGCCCGTAGCGATCGAGGAGGGCAGATGCTTCGATTCGAGAACCGTTGCGGCGCAACACTATCGACCATCGTTCGACAGCGGTGGTTTTGCGGGGGTTTCCGTTGGCGGGCACGGAAAGTGAACTGCCCGAGGCGACGCTTCGTGATACCGTCTTCACTCAACGGGGGTACGCAACGCTAGAGAACCGGCACTGAGAGAGAACGCGTGCAGTGAACTACACCCACCCCAGCGCAGATCAATTCTCCGACCGCGACCGCCAGATCCTCGCGAACCTCGTCGCCGCCCCCGACCAGCAGACCGCGGCGGCCTGGCTCGGCATCACCGACCGGCATCTCCGCCGGAGAATCGACGCCATCATGCGCCGGCTCGGCGCGGAGACCACGTACCAGATGATCGTTCTGGCCACCCAAAAAGGACTCATAGATCCCAAGGCCCTGCCCGCCGACACCTGACGGCGCGCCGCAAGGCCGCGGGGCCGCGTCCCGGTCGAGGAGCGCCCCTCCATCATCAGCGTCACGATCTTCGGCATCACGCCCGAGGAGATCGTGCCGCCCCGCATGCGCGGGTTCAGCCCCTGTCAATCGGAGTGCCGGGGGGAATCATGGCCCATCCGAACTGGAGATACAGAAAAACCCGGCTCCCTCTTTCGAGGAAACCGGGTTTTTCATCCAGTAGCGGGAGGCGGATTTGAACCACCGACCTCCAGGTTATGAGCCTGGCGAGCTACCGAGCTGCTCTATCCCGCGTCGGTAGTTAAAGAGTACATGACTCCATTCAGCCTCTGCCACAGCGGGGTCCGTGAGCGCAGTCACCACGCATTCACCTGGCGTTTCACTGGAATGCGGAAAGCGAACGGCCCGGCCTCCCGCAATTGCAGAGGCCGGGCCGCACGCGCGATGGATCAGAAACCGAGGCGCTCGAGCATCTTCGGGTCGCGCTGCCAGTCCTTGGCCACGCGCACGTGGAGGTCCAGGTAGACGCGGCTGTCGATGAGCTGGGCGATGCCCTTGCGGGCCTTGGTGCCGACCCGCTTGAGGCGCTCGCCGCCCTTGCCGATGATGATGCCCTTCTGGCTGTCGCGCTCGACGTAGATCTCCGCCCAGATCTTCTTGCGCGGGCCGCCGTCGGAGTCCTCGTCCTCGACGTCCTCGATGACGACGGCGAGGGAGTGCGGGAGCTCGTCCCGGACGCCTTCGAGGGCGGCCTCGCGGATGAGCTCGGCCATCATGACCCGCTCCGGCTCCTCGGTGATCATCCCGTCCGGGTACAGCTGCGGCGATGCGGGCAGTTTGTCCGAAAGGACCTTGACGAGCTCGTCGAGGTTCTCGCCCGTCTTCGCCGAGACCGGCACGATGTCCGCGAAGTCCGCCAGCGCGGCCACGTTCGTCAGGTGCCGCACGAGGGCGTCCTTGGAGACGAGGTCGATCTTGGTGACGACCGCGACGACCTTGGCGCTGAGGTTGGCGATCTCGCCGGCGATGAACTTGTCGCCGGGGCCGGGCTTCTCGTTCGCCGGCAGGCACAGCCCGATGACGTCCACTTCGGACCAGGTCTGGCGGACGAGGTCGTTCAGCCGCTCGCCCAGGAGCGTGCGCGGGCGGTGCAGACCGGGCGTGTCGACCAGGATGAGCTGCGAGTCCGGGCGGTGCAGGATCGCGCGGACCACGTGGCGGGTGGTCTGCGGCCGCTTCGAGGTGATCGCGATCTTCTGGCCCATGATCGCGTTCGTCAGGGTGGACTTGCCCGCGTTCGGACGGCCCACGAAGCAGGCGAAGCCTGCACGGAAGTCATTGCTAGGCAAGACGGGTCACCTCTTTGCGAATGACCGACCATACGGTGAGGTCGGCACTGATCTCCCGGGCGGCCTGGAGGCCGTCGTCGTCGGACGCGGTGCCGAAGAGCACCGCGGCCTCAAGCTTGTCGGCCCCGGCCGCGAAGGCCTGGGCCACGGCCGCCTGGAGGGCCGTGAGCTGGAGCGAGGGGAGGTCGACGGCCGCCGAGGCGTAGGTGCGGCCGATGCCGTCGCGCACGGCCGCGCCGGTGGTCTGCTGGACCCGGCCCGCGGCTCCGCGGGCCAGCGTGGCCAGTTTCGCGTCCTCGGCGTCGAGGGCGTCGACGTGCAGGTCAGACATTGATCTTGTGCCTCTCATCGTTCGCGGCGGACGCAGGGGCGTCGCCGTTCTCGGGCAGGCGCGCGACGCGCACCGTCTCGATGCGGTTGCGGCGGCCAACGGTACCCTCAGCGGTCAGTTCGAGCCCGCCCAGCCGGGCCCGGTCGCCCGCGAGCGGGACCTTTCCGAGCTCGGCGGCGAGCAGCCCGGCGACGGTGTCCACGTCGAGATCGGGCAGGTCCACGCCGAACAGCTCCTCCAGGTCCTGCACGGAGAGCCGGGCGGTGACGCGGGCGGTCCGCTCGTCGATCCACGCGACCGGCGGCAGCTCGTTGTCGTACTCGTCGGTGATCTCGCCGACGATCTCCTCGAGGATGTCCTCGATCGTGATGAGACCGGCGGTCCCGCCGTACTCGTCCACGACCGCGGCGATGTGGATGCGGGCGGTCTGCATCTCCCGCAGCAGGTCGTCCACGGGCTTCGAGTCGGGGACGAACGAGACCGCGCGCATCACCTCTGAGACGTGCGGGTTCACGCGGTCGTCCAGGCGCACGAGGTCCTTGAGGTAGACCACGCCGCGCACGTCGTCGAGGTCCTCCCCCACGACCGGGATGCGCGAGAAGCCGGAGCGGAGCGCGACCTGCTCGGCCTCGTCCGCGTGCATGTCGGCGGGCACCCACACCATGGCGGTGCGCGGGACCATGACCTCGCGGGCCACGGTGTCGCCCAGGGCGAACACGGAGGCGATCATGTCGCGCTCCTCGTGGTCGACGGTGCCCTGGGCCTCGGCGGCGTCGACCATCTCGCGGATCTCGATCTCCGAGGTCGCGAACGGGCCCTCGCGGAAGCCCTTGCCGGGCGTCACCGCGTTGCCCAGGAGGATGAGGAGCTTCGCGAACGGGCCGAGCGCGGTCCCGAGCAGGCCCACCGGCCCGGCCACGGCGAGCGCGATCGGGTAGGCGTGCTGGCGCCCCAGCGTGCGCGGGCCGACCCCGATGGCGACGAACGACACCACGGTCATGATCACGGCCGAGATGCCGACGGCGAGCCACGAGTCGTGCCAGGAGTCGAAGGCCACGACGGCGACTATCGCGATCGCGGCGGCCTCGCAGGCCAGGCGCAGCAGGATGAGCAGGTTCAGGTGGCGGGGCAGCTCCCCGATGACCTTCACGAGGGACTCGGCGCCGCGCTGACGCTGCTCGGCGAGCTCCGCGGCGCGCGCGGGCGAGACGGCCGTGAGGGCCGAGTCGACCATGGCCGCGGCCCCGGCGACGACGGTCAGTGCGACCGCCGCTGCCAGGAGCGAATACGGGATCATGCGGGCCTAACTCTCCGCTGCGGCGTCGCGTTTCGCCCGCCATGCGTCGAGCAGCCGGTTCTGCAGGCCGAACATCTCCTTGGCCTGCTCGGGTTCGGCGTGGTCGTAGCCGAGGATGTGGAGCACGCCGTGGACGGTGAGCATGTGCATCTCGTCGGCGGTGGAGTGCCCGGCGTCCTTGGCCTGGGCCTCGGCCACCTCGGGTGAGAGCACGAGGTCGCCGAGGATCGGCGTGCCCGGCTCGGAGGAGTCGGGGCGGCCGGGCATCGCGTCGTCCATCGGGAACGAGAGGACGTCGGTGGGGCCCGTGCCGCCCATCCAGCGCTTGTTGAGCTCGGTCATGTGCTCGATGTCGACGACGAGGATCGAGAGTTCGGCGAGCGGGTTCACGCCCATCTCGTGGAGGGCGAAGTCGGAGACGGCACGGATGCCCGACTCGTCGACGGCTCGCCCGGACTCATTGATGATCTCGATGCCCACGGTTTCCTCGTTGCCCCTTCTTCGGGTCGCCCATGCGGGCGTCCCACTTCTCGTAGGCGTTCACGATATCGCTGACCAGCTGGTGCCTGACGACATCTTCGGCCCGGAGGGTGGCGAAGTGCACGTCCTCGACGCCTTCGAGGATGTCGCGGACGACGCGCAGCCCGGAGGTGGCGTTGTTCGGCAGGTCGACCTGGGTGATGTCGCCGGTGACGACGATCTTCGACCCGAAGCCGAGCCGCGTCAGGAACATCTTCATCTGCTCGGGCGTGGTGTTCTGCGCCTCGTCGAGGATGATGAACGAGTCGTTCAAGGTGCGACCGCGCATGAACGCAAGGGGCGCGACCTCGATCGTGCCCGCTTCCATGAGCTTCGGGATCGACGTGGGGTCGATCATGTCGTGGAGCGCGTCGTAGAGCGGGCGCAGGTAGGGGTCGATCTTCTCGAACAGCGTGCCCGGCAGGAAGCCGAGCTTCTCCCCGGCCTCGACGGCGGGGCGAGTCAGGATGATCCGGGTGATCTCCTTGGCCTGCAGCGCCTGCACGGCCTTGGCCATGGCGAGGTAGGTCTTGCCGGTGCCGGCGGGGCCGATGCCGAAGACGATCGTGTTGTGGTCGATCGCCTCCACGTACTGCTTCTGGCCGAGCGTCTTGGGGCGGATCGCCTTGCCGCGCTTGGAGACGATGTTCTGCGAGAGGACATCGACGGGCCGCTCGCCGGGAGCGGACTTGAGCATGTTCTCGGTGCGCCGGATCATGTCCGGGTCGACGCTCTCACCGTTCTCGACCAAGGCGAGCAGCTCCTTCACGAGTCGTTCGGCGGCGTGCAGGGCGCCGTTGAGTCCGGTGAGGGTGATGGTGTCTCCGCGCACGTGAAGATCGACGCCGGGGTTGCGGCGTTCGATGTAGCGGAGGTTCTCGTCGGCGCGGCCCAGCAATGCCATGAGCGAGCTCTGGTCGCCGACGGTGATCGTGGACGTGATCGTCGAGGTGTGCTTGCCGTTCTCAGAGCTGTCGGTCATAGGCTTCGCCCGCTGAGGGCTGTTCGCCACCTGCTTCCCAAGTGAGACTTTCAGCGGCCTCCGGGCCGCTGTTCTACATGCCTCAATGGTAGTTGGCGCGTGCGACGGGCGACAACGAGTAATCGCAGAGGCGGTGTGATTTCAGGCCGAAAGCATCCGTCCGAGCGGTTTTCCCCCCGCGACGTGGAAGTGGACGTGGAAGACGTCCTGGCCGCCGTCCGACCCGGTGTTGGCGAACAGGCGCCAGCCCGACTCGGCCACGCCCTCCGCGGCGGCGACCTCGGCGGACGCCTGCAGCAACTCGCCGGCGAGCGCCGGGTCGGCCGCCGCGAGCTCGGCGACGTTCGCGTAGTGGTCCTTCGGGATGACGAGGACGTGCGTGGGGGCCTTCGGGTAGAGGTCCCGGAAGGCGAGCACGCGCTCGGTCTCGAGGACTTTCGTGGACGGGATGTCCCCGGCCACGATCTTGCAGAAGATGCAGTCGGCGTCGGTCATGGTGGGAATCCTAGGGCGTTCCGGTCACCAGCGGCCGAGGCGGGCCTGGAGGACCGCCAGCGCGGCGGGGCCGGCGGTGGAGGTGCGCAGGACGGTGTCGCCGAGGCGGATCGGCTCGCCGAACTCCTTGAGGGCGGCCAGTTCCTCGGGGCTGATGGAGCCTTCGGGGCCGATGACGACCGCGATCTCCCCGGTCTCGGGGAGCGGGGCCTGCGAGAGCGGCAGGTCGGCCTCCTCGTGGAGGACGAGGACCTGACTGGCGTTGCGCAGGCGCGCGACGAGCTGCTTGGTGGTGTGGAGTTCGGCGACGTGCGCGAGGCGGGGGCGGCGGGCCTGCTTGGAGGCCTCGCGGGCGGTCGCGGTCCATTTCGCGCGGGCCTTGTCGCCGCGCGGGCCCTTCCACTGGACGATGGAGCGCGATGCGGCCCAGGGGATGACCTCGTCGACGCCGATCTCGGTGAGCATCTGGACGGCGCGCTCGCCGCGGTCGCCCTTGGGGAGGGCCTGGACGACGGTGAGCTTCGGGTCGGGGGCGGGGACGGTGCGGCGTTCGAGGATGTCGAGGCGGAGGGACCCTCGCTCGGCGTGGGTGACGCGCGCTGCGGCGAGTCCGCCCTGGCCGTCGGTGAGCAGCAGCGTCTCGCCGGGCTGGAGGCGCTGCACGTCGGCGGCGTGGTGCCCTTCGGGGCCGTCGAGTACGAAGTCGGCGGCGGCGGGGAGGGCGTCGACGAGGAAGACCGGGTCGCTCACGTGGTTCCTGTTCGGTCGCGGATCGGTGACCGGGTCAGCTTAGTCCGGGGTCAGCCGATGAAGTCGACGGCGCGTTCCCACCGGAGGCTGCCGGTGATGTCGCCGTAGAGGGCCCGGTCGGCGATGCGGCCGAACGAGTGCTCGAGGCGGGCCTTGGGGAGGTGGTACGGGACGAGGTCGACGTAGCCGTCCCGGTCGGCGTCCGGGTTCCAGCGGTCGGCGGGCACGTGGACGCGCCATTCGGCTTCGCGGGGCGGCTGGGTGGTGCATTTGAGGACCCAGTAGCCGCGGCCGGAGTAGCCGATGACGAGGCAGGGGCGCTGCTTGGACCGGTGGGGTTCGTCCTCGAAGGGCACGTCGGCCATCCAGCGCTCGCCGATCTGCGGGCCGCCGGCGGGTGCGGTCGCGTTGAGGCGGGGTCGGCGCGGCCGGCGCCGGGAGCGCAGCCGGAGGGTGATGACGAGGGCGAGGAGACCCGCGGCGGCGAGTATGAGGGCGATGGCCAGGAGTGCGCCAGGGTTGAGGCTGATCACGGGGCGGAGTGTAGCGGGCCCGCCTCCCGGCCGCATGGAGCGCGGTGGGGAGACGGGCCCGGCAGGCGTTGCGTATGCGGCGCTGCTCGCTCGGCGGTGCCGCTATGCGTGGCGTTGCCGCGCTTCAGGTTCGGCAGGTCCGGCTACGTGGGGCGTCACCGCGGGTTCCGAACCGTTGCGCGCGTCGTTGCTGCGCTTCAGGTTCAACGGCTCCTGCTACGCGTGACCGTTGTGGCGCCACCGGCGCAACGGCTCCGGCTACGCGTGACCGTTACAGCGCATCCGGTTCAACGGCTCCCGCTACGCGTGACCGTTACAGCGCTTCAAGTTCAACGGCTCCCGCTACGCGTGACCGTTGAACGCGTCACGCATACGGCTAAAAAACCCGCTGCCGCCTTTGACCTCTTTGATCTCCTCGTCGCGGAGGCTGGCGAGCTTCTTGAGGAGTTCTTCCTGCTCGGCGTCGATCTTGGTGGGGGTGCGGACGTCCAGTTCGACGTAGAGGTCGCCGCGGGTGCCGCCGCCGCGCAGGCGGGGGACGCCGTGGCCGCGGACCTTCTTGATCGTGCCGGGCTGCGTGCCGGGGACGACCTCGACCTCGACCTGGTCGTCGAGGGTGTGGATGTTGAGCTTGGTGCCCAGGGCGGCCTGGGTCATGGGGACGCGGACGCGGCAGCGCAGGTCCGAGCCTTCCCGGGTGAAGACCTCGTGGGGCTTCTCGTGGACCTCCACGTAGAGGTCGCCGGCGGGGCCGCCGCCGGGGCCGACTTCGCCTTCGCCGGAGAGGCGGATGCGCATGCCGTCCTCGACGCCCGCGGGGACCTTGACGGTGATGCGTCGGCGCGAGCGGACGCGGCCTTCGCCGCCGCACTTGCGGCACGGGTCGGTGATGATCGTGCCGTAGCCGGAGCAGGCCGAGCAGGGGCGCGCGGTGCGGACCTGGCCGAGGATCGTGCGCTGCACGACCTGGACCTCGCCGGAGCCGCTGCAGGTCGAGCAGGTCTGCGGTTCGGCGTCGCCTTCGGTGCAGGAGCCGTTGCAGGCGTCGCAGAGGATCGCGGTGTCCACGGTGAGGGTCGACTCGGTGCCGAACGCGACCTCTTCGAGGTCGAGGTCCAGGCGCAGCAGCGCGTCGTTGCCGGGCCGGGTGCGCGAGCGCGGGCCGCGGCGGCCGAAGCCGCCCATGGAGCCGCCGAAGAAGGCGTCCATGATGTCCTCGAAGCCCATGAACGGGGCGCCGGAGCCGCCGCCCGCGGTGCGGGAGAACGGGTCTCCGCCGGCGTCGACGATCGCGCGCTTCTGCGGGTCCATGAGGACCTCGAAGGCGGCGTTGATCTCCTGGAGGCGCTCTTGCGCGTCCGGTTCGTCGCTGACGTCGGGGTGGTACTTGCGCGCCAGCTTCCGGTACGCCTTCTTGAGTTCGTCGTCGGTGGCGTTCCGGTCGACGCCGAGAATGCCGTAGTAGTCCTTAGCCACGTGCGCTCTGTCCTGTCAGCGGTTCTGTTCCAAAATCTCGGACACGTACCGGGCGACGGCGCGGACGGCCGCGATCGTGCCCGGGTAGTCCATGCGGGTGGGACCGAGGACGCCCATGTGGCCGACCACCGATCCGGGCCCGTATCCGGCGGTGACCACGGTGGTCTCGCGGAAGTCGTCGATCTCGTTCTCGTCGCCGATGCGCACGGTGAGGAGCGCGTTGGAGTCGGCGCGGCCCAGCAGCTGCATGAGCACGACCTCCTCCTCGAGCGCTTCGAGGATGGGGCGCATCGACCCGGCGAAGAAGTTGCCGCGGGTGAGGTTCGCCGCGCCGGCGACGGCGACGCGTTCCTCGGTGCGCGCGACCACGGTCTCTTTGAGGACCCGCGCCAGTTCGGCGGCGGTGTCGCGCAGTTCGGGGCGGACCAGGGCGGCGAGGTCCGCGGTGAGGCTCGGGACGTCGGCCAGGGCCTTGCCCTGCAGCTGCTCGTTGGCGAGGCGGCGCAGTTCGAGGACGTGCGCCTCGCCGAGTTCGGCGGGGGCCTCGACGTAGCGCTGCTCGACGCGGCCGGTGTCGGTGATCATGACGACCATGAGCCGGTTCGGGGTGAGCGAGACGAGTTCGAGGTGGCGCACCGAGGAGCGGTTGAGGCTCGGGTACTGGACGACCGCGACCTGGTGGGTGAGCTGGGCGAGCAGGCGCACGGTGCGGGTCACGACATCGTCGAGGTCGATGGCCTCGGAGAGGAAGCGGTGCACGGCGCGGCGCTCGGCGGCCGAGAGCGGCTTGATCTTGCCGAGGCGGTCGACGAAGAGGCGGTAGCCCTTGGCGGTCGGGATGCGCCCGGCGGAGGTGTGGGGCTGCTGGATGTACCCGGCGTCCTCGAGGTAGGCCATGTCGTTGCGCACGGTCGCCGCCGAGACGCCGAGGGCGTGGCGCTGGGAGACCGCCTTGGAGCCGACGGGTTCCTGGGTGGCCACGTAGTCCTCGACGATGGCGCGCAGCACTTCGAGTTTGCGATCGTCCATCGCCGCCACGTCCCCTCTGCCTTGAAACCGCTCTGTGGTCTTGCAACAACGCTGTGGTGCGGCCGGCCGGTTCGCGGCCGTGCACGTCTCCAGACCGAACCGGGGTTCAGTCTGCCGGACTCAAGTCTGGCACTCCCGGCCCGGGAGTGCCAGTCTACGTGTGCGGTCAGGCGGAGGGGAGGACGAGCGCGCCGTCGTCGGCGACGGTGGCCGCGTCGTCCCCGAAGTCCTCGGCGAGTTCGTTGAGGTCCTCGAACGCGCCGTTGTCCTCGTCCAGCTGGGGGTAGCCGTCGTCGTCCATGCGGGTCGCGGTCATCTTGGCGGCGACGATCGTGCCGTCCTCGCGCATGGTGACGGAGAGCACCGCGGAGCGGCCGAGCGGGCCGTCGGTGGAGAAGAGGTTCTGTCCGCCGCCGAAGTTCCCCAGCGAGTAGCAGATGAGCTTGCCGTTGTAGACCTCCATGCCGCGCAGGACGTGGGGGCCGTGTCCGACGACGAGGTCGGCGCCGTTGTCGATGCAGGTGTGGGCGAACCCGCGGGTGTCGCCGCGGTCTTCGCCGAGGTAGGTCTCCACGCCTTCGGGCACGTGCCGGTGGTCGGTGCCTTCGGCGCCGAGGTGGGCGGTGGCGATGACGATGTCGGCCTGCTCCTTGGCGGAGGCGACGAGCGCGGCGACGGCGTCGAGGTCGCGGTTGTCGGTGTAGAACGTGTAGGGCGCGAAGCCGACGAGGCCGACGGTGAGGCCGTTCTCGGTCTCGACCAGGCACACCTCGTCCTTGATGCCGCAGACGTGCATGCCGGCCTCGCGGATGGCCTCCTGGGTGTCGGCGGCGCCGTCGGGCCCGGCGTCCCAGCCGTGGTTGTTGGCCTGGTTGAGGACGTGGAAGCCGGCGTCGGCGAAGACCTGGGCGTACTCGCCGGGGAGGCGGAAGTAGGTGCACTCGCCGCCGCCGCACTTGTCGAACTCGTAGGTGGCGAGGGCGCCTTCGAGGTTGGCGATGACGACGTCGCCGGTGAGCGCGGACTTGACGCCTTCGAAGAAGCTCGCGCCCTCGTCGGAGGCCATCTGGTTCGGGTACGAGCCGGGCATGGTGTCGCCGACGTGCGTGATGGTGATCTCGCGGGGCTCGGGCGAGGGGGACTCGGAGGTGGGCTCCTCCTGGGCGGCCTGGCCGCCTTCGTCCTCGACCGGAGGCGGCTCCTCCTCGCTGCAGGCGGCGGCGAGCGCCAGGCCCGCGGCGGAGGCGACGAGAAGGCCTCGCCGCGCGAATTTAGGGCTCGACAAGCGTCGCCCTGAGGCAAGGGTGGGCGTTGCAGTGCGCATTGGTGGCGGACTCCGGGTGGTTTCGTATGGGGGTCCGTGCGCGGACGTCGCCTGGGGGGCGCCGCGGCCTCTAGGGGGAGGGCGCGCGGGGCGGCACGGTAGGCGAATGTGGTTCGCCTTCACGAATCTAACGTTGACCGGCCCGAACGCCGTCAGGAGGTGAGGTCTCTCACGACCGCGTCCGCGAGGAGTCGACCGCGGAGGGTGAGTTCGAGGCGGTCGTCCTCTATGACGGCGAGCCCGTCGCCCGCGGCGCGCTCGGCCGCGGCCCGGCCGGAGGGGCGCAGCAGCGCGAGCGGCAGACCGCTCGCCAGGCGCGTGCGCAGCAGGATCCGCTCGAGGTACTGGTCGTCGTCAGTGAGGATTTCGTGCCCGGCCGCGGGCAGGCCCTCGGCAAGCGCCGCACCGTACGTCGAGGGGTGCTTGTGGTTCCACCAGCGCACGCCCGGCAGGTGCGAATGCGCGCCCGGCCCGGCGCCCCACCAGTGGCCGCCCTCCCAGTACAGGAGATTGTGGCGGCATTGCGCCGCTTCGGATCGGGCCCAGTTGGAGACCTCGTACCAGTGGAAGCCCGCCTCGGAGAGGACCGCCTCGGCGGCGAGGTACCGGTCGGCGGCCACGTCGTCGGAGGGCTGCGGCACCTGGCCGGAGCGGATGCGCCGGGCCAGCGCGGTCCCGTCCTCGACGATGAGCGCGTACGCCGAGACGTGGTCGACCCCCGCGTCCACGGCCGCGTGCAGGCTCGCCGCGAAATCGCCGGCGGTCTCACCGGGCGTGCCGTAGATCAGGTCGAGGCTCACGTGCTCGAACCCGGCCTTGTGGGCGTACGCGACGGCGTCGAGGGCCTTCTGGGGCGAGTGCTCGCGGTCGAGGATCTTGAGCACGTGGGAGGCCGTGGACTGCATGCCGACCGAGAGGCGGGTGAAGCCGCCGTCGTGGAGCTCGGCGAGGTAGTCGGCGTCCACGGACTCGGGGTTGGCCTCGGTCGTGGCCTCGTAGCCCGCCGCGAGGCCGAACGAGTCGTCGATCTCGGCGAGGATCGAGGCGAGGTCGGCGGCCGAGAGCAGCGTGGGCGTGCCGCCGCCGAAGAACACGGTGTCCACCTTCGGCCTCCGGCCGCTGTGCCCCTCGTTCGCTCCGCTGCGCTCCGCGAACCGGGCCGCGGCGTCGCGGATCTCGGCGCGGACGATCTGGGCGTACGTGTCCCGCGAGACCCCGGCGCCCAGCTCAGAGGCCGTGTAGGTGTTGAAGTCGCAGTAGCCGCAGCGGGAGACGCAGAACGGCACATGCACGTAGAACCCGAACCCGGCCTCACCGGCCGCGGGGTCGGCGGCGGCCGCCGCAATGGACGCGGCGGGCGAATTCGGGTCGGCTACTGGCGAGACGGTCGGCACGCCCACTACGGTACTGGCGTGGAACGCAATGACGCACCGATCGCCTACCGCGCCCAAGAGGCAGTGGCGACCATTACCCTCAACGCGCCCGAACGGCGCAACGCCCTCTCGATCCAGCTCATCGCCGAGCTGCGCAGCGCCCTCGCCCGGGCCGTCGCCGACCGCGACGTGCGGGTGGTCGTGATCGACCACGCCGGGCCGGTGTTCTGCGCCGGCGCCGACCTCAAGGAGTCCGCCGCGGCCGCGAGCCTCGCGGCCCTCCCGGCCGCGCACCTGGCCGAGGCGCTGGCGGACATCGCGGAGGCCCCCAAGCCGGTGGTCGCGGTCGTGCGCGGGGCCGCGCGCGGCGGCGGGCTCGGTCTCATCGCCGCCGCCGACTTCACCGTGGCGCGCTTCGACGCCGAGATGGCGTTCAGCGAGGTCAGGCTGGGTGTCGTCCCGGCCGTGATCGGGCCCGTGGTGGCGCGCCGGATCACTCCGGCGCGGATGCGGGAGCTGTTCCTCGTCGGCGGCGGGCTCGTCGTCGAAGGCGCGGACGTCTTCACCGCCGAGGACGCCGAGATGTGGGGCCTGGTCTCGGCCGCGCTCTATGAGGAGCATCTCGACGCGGTCGCCGCCGACCTCGTGAGGCGGCTCAAGCTCGGCGGCCCCTCCGCACAGGCGGGGATCAAAGTGCTCACTGCCACACCGGATCTGCGCGGGGAACTGCGCAGGGCGGCTGCCGTGACGGCTGATTACTTCTTCTCCGAAGAGGGCCGAGAAGGCATCCGTTCGTTCATTGAGAAGCGTCCCTCTTCTTGGGTAGGCTGATCAGCCGCCGACCGACCTGATCGGAGTCATTCGTTGCGTGCGATCCCTGCTCTGACCTCCCTGTTCCTCCTCGCGGCTCTCACCGCCTGCACCGAGGACGCCCGGGACGCCTTGCGCCCCAGCAAGACCGGCTGCTACATCGGCAGTGGCGGCGAAGTGCATCTGAGCGCTGAGCAGGCCTCGAACGCGGCCACGATCGCCGCGGTGGGGATGCGCGACGGCATGGACGAGCACGCCGTGGCCGTGGCGATCACCACGGCCATGCAGGAGTCCGAGCTGATCAACGTCAATTACGGGCACGACGACTCCCTGGGCCTGTTCCAGCAGCGCCCGAGCATGGGCTGGGGCTCCGAGGAGGAGCTCATGGACCCCGTCTACGCCTCGTTCAAGTTCTACGAGAAGCTCCAGCGCACCGACGGCTGGCAGGACATGCGGCTGGCCGAGGCGGCCCAGGCCGTGCAGATCAGCGCCTACCCCGAGCTGTACGAGCAGTGGGAGAGCGACGCCGAGGTGATCGCCGACGCGTTCGCCGGAGGCGAGGAGGCCGGGCTGGCGTGCGTCTCGGGGAGCGCCGACGAGCCGGCCGCGGACCCGGCCGCGCTCGCCGACGCGTACGAGTACCAGTGGGGCACCGAAGTGTCCGATGTGGAGGACACGCGGCTGGTGATCGAGACCGACGGCGCCGCCGAGGGCTGGAACCGGGCCGCATGGGCGGTCGCGCGGGCCTACGACCACCAGGTCGCCTCCGTCTCCTTCAACGGGATGGTCTGGACCGCAGGCGAAGAGGAGTGGGCCGAGCCGGACGCCGAGGTCGACGGCCAGGCGCAGGTCGTCGAAGTCGCCGACTCCACAGCCGTGATCATCACGTTCGCCGCCCCCGAGTAGGCGAACCCCCGGCGCGCCAGTGTTCGGCGCCGGTTCATCGGCGCGACCATCAGACGTCTCGGCGCATCCACGCGCACTTGTTGGGCTGTACGGGTCACAAACCCGCGCAACTCCCCCGAAGCGAGGTCCATATGCGCCTGTCGCGCCGAATCCTGCTCGCCTCCTCCGCCGCCGGTGCCGCCGCAGCGGTCCCGGCCACCGGCTGGGCACAATCGAACACGCACCCCACGCTCGACACCGACCCGTTCACCCTCGGCGTCGCCTCCGGCGACCCCGAGCCCGACGGCGTGGTCCTCTGGACCCGCCTGGCCGTGAACCCCCTCGCCGAAGACGGCATGGGCGGCATGCCGAACGCCGCCTTCGACGTCGAATGGGAGGTCGCCCGCGACGAGCGCTTCCGCCACCGCGTCGCCCGCGGCGAGGTCCAGACCGCCGCCGAGATCGGCCACAGCGTCCACATCGAGGTCGAGGGCCTGCGCGCCGGCCACGAGTACTACTACCGGTTCAAGACCGGCAAGTGGACCTCCCCGGTCGGCCGCACCGTCACCGCCCCGCCCCGCAACTCCATGCCCGAGGAGCTGCGGATGGCCTTCGCCTCCTGCTCCCAGTACGAGCACGGGTACTTCACCGCCTACCGCCACATGGCCGAATCCCGCCCCGACCTCATCCTCCACCTGGGCGACTACCAGTACGAGTACAAGGCGAAGGTCTACAACTCCCCCGACGGGAACGTGCGCGACCACGAAGGGCCCGAGACCGTCTCGCTCGCGACCTACCGCCAGCGCCACGCCCAGTACAAGGCCGACCCCGACCTGCAGCTCGCCCACGCCGCCGCGCCGTGGCTGGTCGTCTGGGACGACCACGAGACCGAGAACAACTGGGCCGACGAGTTCCCCGAGGCCGGCTCGGACACCCCGAACGCGGCGGACTTCCTCGCCCGGCGCGCCGCCGCCTTCCAGGCGTACTGGGAGAACATGCCGCTGCGCCGATCCTCGGTCCCCGATGGCATCGACATGCAGCTGTACCGGCGCGTCCGCTGGGGCCGCCTCGCGAACTTCCACATGATGGACACCCGCCAGTACCGCGACGACCAGGCCTGCGGCGACGGCACCCAGAGCAACTGCGCCGACGCGTGGGACGAGTCGCGCACCATCACCGGTGAAGCGCAGGAAGAGTGGCTCATCGACGGCTTCCACGCCTCGCGGGCCCGCTGGGACATCCTCGGCCAGCAGGTGTTCTTCACGCAGCGCGACAACACCGCCGCCGCAGACGTCCTGCGCACCAGCATGGACGGCTGGGACGGGTACGCGGCCTCGCGCCAGCGCCTCATCGACGGCTGGACCGAGGCCGGAGTCCGCAACCCGGTCGTGCTCACCGGCGACGTCCACACGCACTGGGCCGGCGAGATCAAGACCGGCTTCCCCGACATCGACGGCGAATCGGTGGGCGTGGAACTCGTGGCCACCTCCATCACCTCGGGCGGCAACGGCGTCGACTCGGTGCCGGAGGACAACGCGGCCCTCAAGATCAACCCGCACATCAAGTTCCGCAACGCCCAGCGCGGCTACGTCGAAACCGTGATCACCCCCGACCAGATGGACGTGGACTTCAAGGTGGTCCCGCAGGTCACAGTGCAGGACGCGCCCGTGTACACGCGCCGCTCGTACACGATCGCCGACCGCGAACGGGCCCTCCACCAGACCTACGACCGCCCGGTGGACACCGCGAACATGACCACGAACAGCAGCCCGTTCGCCGGCTCGGACGAGAACGCCGACGACTCCCTGAACTAGCACTGTCCCGAGTAGGGCGGCCCCGGCGACCCCGGGGCCGCCCTTTCGCGCCACCGTGATCGATTCGGGTTCTTTCGAATGGCGTTCGAAATTGCACGGAATTGCCATATCCCCCACTGAATCGCACCGAATCTCCGTCCCCCGGGACTGGCGGGGAAAGGCTACAGTGAGCAGTGAAAGCACGCCCTTCTCTTTGCCCGGAGCAGCGACCATGACCTATCCGCCGCAACCGCCCGAATCGAATCCGTACGGCGCCGCCCCAGGTGGCGGCCCCGCCGGCCCCCCGCCGCCCCACGGCGGCGCACCCCAGGGGCAGGGCGACTTCGCCTCCGAATGGGGCATCAAGGAAAACCCTTCGCGCCCTAAGAAGGTCAATCAGCTGACCCAATTGCTGTGGGTCTACGCCGCGGCCACGGTGCTCGTGTTCCTGTTCTCCCTCATCGCCTCGGCCACCGCGCCGTGGTGGTACGGCACCGGGTTCCTCGTCGGCGGCGCCGTCTTCGGCATGATCATCGGCGCGCTGGCCGTCGTGATCGCCTACTTCATCACCAGGGACAAGCTCGGCGCGTTCGGCGCGGCCGACCCGCGCACGCCGCTGTACATCGGGCTGGGCATCCTGGGGTTCTTCTCGCTCGGCGGCTTCTTCGGCGGCTGGAGCCTGGGCTGGTACGCCGCGCTCGGCGCGCTCCTGGCGCTGGCGAAGCTCGCCGCAGTCGGCGCGGCGTTCTACCTGGTCATGCAGCCTGAAGTCGAGCAGTACCTGAAGTCGCGGCCGGGCAACGCGCCGAAGCCGCCGCACCAGGGCCCGCCGCACGGCTACCCGCAGCCCCCGCCGCCGCCGTCGCAGACACAGACGCACCCGAACGGCTACCCGCCGGAGATGTAAAGCAGCACAATGAGAAAGGGGCGGAGCCGTCATGGCTCCGCCCCTTCGCTGCCGTCTAGTCCTCGTCGGTCCGCAGTGCGGCGATGAACGCCTCCTGGGGGACCTCGACGCGGCCGATGTTCTTCATCCGCTTCTTGCCCTCCTTCTGCTTCTCGAGGAGCTTGCGCTTGCGGGAGATGTCGCCGCCGTAGCACTTGGCGAGCACGTCCTTGCGCAGGGCGCGGATGGTCTCGCGGGCGATGATGCGCGAGCCGATCGCGGCCTGGATGGGCACCTCGAACTGCTGGCGCGGGATGAGCTTCTTGAGCCGCTCGGAGAGGCGCACGCCGTACGCGTAGGCCTGGTCCTTGTGGACGATCGCCGCGAAGGCGTCCACCCGCTCCCCCTGGAGCAGGATGTCGACCTTCACGAGGTCGGACTCCTGGGAGCCCTCGATGTCGTAGTCGAGGGAGGCGTAGCCCTTGGTGCGCGACTTGAGCTGGTCGAAGAAGTCGAAGACGATCTCCGCCAGGGGCAGGGTGTACCGGATCTCGACGCGGTCGGTCGAGAGGTAGTCCATGCCGGTCTGGACGCCGCGCTTGGTCTGGCACAGCTCCATGACGGTCCCGATGTACTCCTTCGGGGCCAGGATGGTGGCCTTGGCGATCGGCTCGGTGATCGAGTGGATCTTGCCCTCGGGGAACTCCGAGGGGTTGGTGACCTCGATCTGCTCGCCGTCCTCCTTCACGACCTGGTAGACCACGTTCGGGGCGGTCGAGATCAGGTCGAGGTTGAACTCGCGCTCAAGGCGCTCCTGGATGATCTCCAGGTGCAGCAGGCCGAGGAAGCCGACGCGGAACCCGAAGCCGAGCGCCGCGGAGGTCTCGGGCTCGTACTGGAGCGCGGCGTCGTTGAGCTGCAGCTTGTCGAGGGCCTCGCGGAGGTTGCCGTAGTCGGAGCCGTCGATCGGGTAGAGCCCCGAGTAGACCATCGGCTTGGCCTCGGTGTAGCCGGGCAGGGCCTGCGTGGCCGGCCGCTTGTCGAGCGTGACGGTGTCGCCGACCTTCGACTGGCGCACGTCCTTCACACCGGTGATGAGGTAGCCGACCTCGCCGACGCCGAGGGCCTTGGAGACCACCGGTTCGGGGCTGATGACGCCGATCTCGAGGAGCTCGTGGTCGGCGCGGGTCGACATCATGCGGATCTTGTCGCGGGCGCTGAGCTTGCCGTCGATGACGCGGATGTAGGTGATCACGCCACGGTAGACGTCGTAGACGGAGTCGAAGATCATCGCGCGGGGCGGCGCGTCCGCGTCGCCGGTGGGGGCCGGGATCTGCTTCACGACCTCGTCCAGCAGCTCGGCCACGCCGGCGCCGGTCTTGCCGGAGACGCGGAAGACGTCCTCGGGCTCGCAGCCGATGAGGTGGGCGAGCTCCTCGGCGTACCGGTCGGGGTCGGCCGAAGGGAGGTCGATCTTGTTGAGCACCGGGATGATCGTGAGGTCGTTGCTCATCGCGAGGTAGAGGTTCGCGAGGGTCTGCGCCTCGATGCCCTGCGCGGCGTCCACGAGGAGGATCGCGCCTTCGCAGGCCGCGAGGGAGCGGGAGACCTCGTAGGTGAAGTCGACGTGCCCGGGGGTGTCGATCATGTTGAGCACGAAGCCCTGGCCCTCGGCCGCGCCCGAGCGGGCGGTCCAGGGCATGCGGACGGCCTGGGACTTCACGGTGATGCCGCGTTCCCGCTCGATGTCCATCCGGTCGAGGTACTGCGCGCGCATCTGGCGGGCGTCGACGACCTCGGTGATCTGCAGCATGCGGTCGGCCAGCGTGGACTTGCCGTGGTCGATGTGCGCGATGATGCAGAAGTTCCGGATCGACTCCGGAGCGGTCGAGCCTGGCGCGTTGGTCACGGTGGCCTTCCTTATCGGCGACGCTGGCGAGCCGTGTCTTGGCTCGGCTCGAGCGGGGTGGCTAGCCAATTCTGCCTTACCCTCCCGGGAACCCCCGCCCACCCAGCGAGAAAAGGCTCCCGCTCACCACACCGCCCTGACGGACCGCCTGACCGCCCGTCGAACCGCCCAGACGCCCCACGCCCCACGCCCCACGCCCCACGCCCCACGCCCCACGCCCCACGCCCCACGCCCCACGCCCCACGCCCCACGCCCCACGCCCCACGCCCCACGCCGAGTGAGCGTCCGCCCGGCATGTCGGACCCGTGAGCGATCATTGATTCGGCGGCGCACCGCCCCGACACACCCGACCTCGGTGAACGGTCACCGTGGGAAACAGTCACCGTGGGGAACGGTCGCCGCGAACCCGCACGCCACCCTCGCCGCCCCCCGAGCACCGCAAAGGCCGCCTCCGCGCCATGCGCGGAGACGGCCTCGAACATCCGAACCGCTACGCGGCGGCCGGAACCGGCTCCTGCACTTCCTCGTTCACGCCATTGACCTTGGCGCGGACCGTGCCGATGGTGAAGAGCAGCACACCGATCGCGACCCAGGCGGCGAGCGTCCAGACCGCGGCCTCGCCGCCGTTGCCGTCGAAGTAAGCCGTCGAGCGCACCAGCGTGCCGCCGGCGCCCGGCGACAGGAACTGGCCGAACGCGCCCCACGGCGCGGGCAGCAGCTCCGGGGCGCCGGTCATGCCCGACAGGGGGTTGCCCACGAGCATCACGACGACCGCGCCCAGCACGAATCCGGCGCGGCCCAGGAGCTTCGCGAGGCCGAGGAGGCCCCATGCGGTCGCCGCCATCGTGAGCGCCAGCGCCCCCGCGATGGCCAGGTAGTCGCCGTCGATCGATTCGAGCACGTACATCAGGATCGAGGCGACGCCCGCGCCAACGGCGAGCGGCGCGAGCACCGCGGCTGCGGCCTGGCGGCCCGAGCCGCGCACGTTGAACGAGATGAGCGCGGCGATCACGATGCCGCCCATGGCCATCGGGAAGGCCGAAGCGGCGAGCCCGGCGCCGTTCGGGTCGTCGGCGGGCAGTGGCACGAGGTCATGGGTGGTGACCTCGACCGGCTGACCGGCGGCCTCGCCCATGTGCGCGGCCATCTGCTCGGCGATACCGGTGATGAGCCGGGTCACCGTAGGAGAGGCGGCCGAGGCGGTGTAGACGTCCACCGATTCGGGGGTGATCGCCAGGGCCGCGTAGACCTCGCGGTCCTTGATGAGGACCTCGGCTTCGGACGGGTCGGCGACGGCGGTGACGTCGAAGCCGTCGGGCTGGGCCTCGTCGAGCTGGGACTGGACCTGGTCGGCGGCCTCTTCTGGGCCGATGACGGCGATGGGGACCTCGCGGGGGCCCATGCCGGCCGAGGGCCAGGCGAATGCCAAGGTGAGGACGCCGACGATGAGTGCGAGGCCGGCGCTGATCGCGATCACCCGGCCGATCGGCGTGGGCTTGGGGGTGGCTTCCATGATGGTTTCCAATCATCCGCAAGATACGGTCCGTATCTTGATGAACCCAAGCTAACATAAGAAACGGTCAGTATCTAGAGGGGGATCGATTGGAACGCAAAGTGGCATCCCGACGTCGCGGCGAGGAGCTCGAGCAAGCCATCCTCGACGCGGTCTGGGACGAGTTCCGCGAGGTCGGCTACGCGAAACTCACCATGGAAGGCGTCGCGAAACGGGCCGGCACGAGCAAGCCCGTGCTGTATCGGCGCTGGTCGAGCCGGGTCGAGATGATGATCGCCTGCGCGGCGAACCGGGTGCCGAAGGCGAGCATGGTCCCCGAGACCGGCACCCTCCGCGGCGACACCGTTGCGTTGCTCACGTTGGCCGCCGAGCGCATGCGCATGGTCGGGCAGACGGCCATGCTCGGCATGCTCGCCGAAGTGAGCGCCGACCCCGAAGCCCGCAACGTCCTCATCATCGGACTCGTCAACGAGATCGCCAAATCGCTCAGCGAGACCGTCTACGCGCGGGCGATCGCACGCGGCGAGCTCGCCCCCGAGCACCTCACCGAACGCCTGCGACGGCTCCCGATCGACTTGCTGCGCAACGAGTTCATCCTCTACGGCGAGGTCGACACCGACACCCTCGAGCAGATCCTGGACCAAGTCGTCCTCCCCGCGCTCAGGGCCCGCGGCGCCACGGTCTGAGCACCGCCCGGCACACCGCATCCGCGCTTCCGGCGGGCCCTGCCCTCCGCCTTCGGGTATCGCGGGTAACAGCCGGGCACCGGGATACGGGCGACACCTTCGACCTCGTGTAATCTGGTCCGCGGTCATGCTCCCAGGGCGTGTGCGATGCTCGGCTCCTGGTAACGTTGACAGGCGCTCGGAGTGCCCTCTGCCTCTGACGCGATCAATTAAGGAACCAAGCAATCACGAAACTGAGGCTTCACGCGTGGCGAACATCAAGTCCAAAGAAAAGCGCATTCTGACGAACGAGAAGCGCCGGATGCGCAACAAGGCAGTGAAGTCGTCGCTGAAGACGTCCGTCCGGAAGTTCCGTGAGGCGTCTGCCACCGGCGACGTCGCCGCCGCTGAGACCCACCTGCGCGCCGCCAGCCGCGAGCTGGACAAGGCTGCCACCAAGGGTGTCATCCACAAGAACCAGGCCGCCCAGCGCAAGTCCAAGCTGGCCGCGTCGTTCAACAAGCTCTCCGCCGCCGCTTAAGCGAGCGAACGAGCAGCGACAAAGCTTCAGAAGGCCCAGGGGTGCACACCTCTGGGCCTTCGGCGTTCCTCCAGGCCTTCGCCGTTCCCGCGCGGGGTCACGTCTCGAACACCGCGCACCCCGCGTCATGTCGCACCCTCCGGGCACCATTGAAAACCGGGGGCCCAACCCACCAGGCCCCGCAGACGATCGGCATGCCCGCCGCTCAGCGCGCCCGTCCGACCTCCGCCTCAGCCGTGGCGCTCGAGCGTCCCCGCGATGAGATCGTTGAGCTTCACCATGCTCGCCACCGCCAGCGGCAGCAGCGGCACGACCCACCACGTCACCAGCTCGGTCAGCGCCATCAGCACCGCCAGCGCGATGGAGCCCTCGAAGAGCACCACGCACCAGACGTTCGACAGGTACAGGTGCTTCAGGTGCAGCACCCGCGCATACCAGGGCCGGCGCGGCCGGGACACTCGTCCGTGACGGTACTCAGACACGACTGGCCTTCCCTGCTGCGCTCAGACGGGTGATCTCCAGGATCGCGTGCTCAAGCGCCCACCCCCGGTCGTCGGCCCCGCCTTTGACCTCGCCGTTCAAGCGCGCGCACACCCGCATCGCCTCTGCGAGGGCGTCCGCCGTCCAATTCCGGGCCTGCTTGCGCGCCTTCTCGATCTGCCACGGCGCCATGCCGAGCTGGCCGGCCAGCTGCGCCGCCCCGCCGCGCTCGGCGGCCACCCGCGAGAGGTTGCGCACGGCCATCGCCAGCGCGTCGGCGATCGGCACCGCGTCGACGCCGACCTGCATGGCCCAGCGCAGTGCCCCGAGCGCCTCGGCGGCGTCCCCGGCGATCGTCGCGTCGGCGACGGTGAACCCCGAGACCTCGGCGCGCCCGGAGTAGTACTGGGCCACGCTCTCCTGTGTGATCTTGCCGTCGGTGTCGGCGACGAGCTGCGCGCACGCCGAGGCGAGCTCGCGCAGGTCGGAGCCGACGGCCTGGATGATGGTGTCGGCGATCTCCGCCGAAGCCGACCGCGGTGAGGCCCCCGCGTCGCGCAGTTCGCCGCGCACGAAGGCCACCCGGTCGGGCAGGCGCTTGATCTTGGAGACGCGCACGACCTCGACGTTGAGCTTCTTGAGGCCTTCGGCGAGGCCCTTGCCCTTGTTGCCGCCGTTGTGGCACACCGCGAGGTAGATGTCCGGGGCCGGCTGCTTGGCGAACGCGAGCACCGCGGCGGCGAGGTCCTTGTCGACGTCCTGGCCGGACTCGATGATGCCGACGACCGCGCCGCCGAACAGGGTCGGACTGGTCAGCTCCGCGAAGGCGCCCGCAGTGAGGTCGCCGCCGCTGATGCGGTTGACGGCGGGCGCGGTCTCCCCTTCGGGGAGCTCGGCGCGCACCGCCTTCACGAAGTCGGCGGCGGCCCGCTCGGCGAGGAATTCGTCGTCGCCTTGGATCAGGCGGATGGGTTCGAGTGCAGCCACGGCACCATCCTCCCATGCCGCCCGGGAACCCCGGGGTTTCGACCGGACCATCGTCTACCGCGTAACCCCTGTGTGCTGCCCGACCATGCCGCCCCGCCCCGCGGCATCCGCCGCCCCATTCACCCGAAAGGCGACCTTTCGCAACCGCCCCAGATGAACCGCGCCCCGAACCTGCGCACGCCCGGCCCATCACGGCCTCAGTTCGCCGTCACCACCTCGAACACATTCCCATTGCGCACCACCGTTATCCGACCCGACTCATCCGTGCGGAACACCAGCGCGCCGCCCTCCTCGAGCACCCCCAGCGGCCCGGGGTCCGGGTGGCCGTACTCGTTGCCCGTCCCGACCCCGACCAGCGCCACCGCCGGATCGGCCGCCTCCAGGAACTCCCGCGCCTGGAACGACGACCCGTGATGCGGCACCTTCAACACATCGACCCCCAGCGCCGCCCCGCTCGCGAGCAGCGCGCGCTGACCCTCCAGCTCCACGTCCCCGGTCAGCAGCACGCTCGTCCCGGCCACCTCCGCCCGCACCGCCACCGAGTTGTTGTTCGGGTCCGATCGCGTGCCGCTCAGCAACTCCGCCGGCGGCCCCAGCACCTCCAACCGCGTCGCCCCGAACGCGAACACCTGCCCGGGCACCGCCTCCAGCACCGGCACCGCTCCGGCCCGCTCCTCCACCAGCTCGTACCCGTACTGCGCCTCCCCGGGCGGCGGCGCGAGGATCGCGTCGACCTGACGGCCCTCCATCGCGCCGGCGATCCCGGCCGTGTGGTCGATGTGGAAGTGCGACAACACGAGCAGCGCGATCCTGTCCACCTGCAGCTCGTCCAGGCACGCGTCCACCGCCGCGGGCTCCGGCCCCACATCGACCACCACCACCGCGTCTCCGGCCGGCAGCACGAGCGCATCACCTTGGCCCACATCGCACATGGTCACCACCCAACCCGAAGGCGGGCCCCCGGTCATCAGACAGGCCGGGACCGTCCCCAGACCCGCGGCCACGAGCACCGCCAGCACCGGCACCCGCAACCGCCGCATCTGCAGCAGCACCACCAACGCCGCCAGCGCCGCAGCCGACCCCAGGCCCCACCACACGCCTCCCGGAACCGGCACCAGCGAGCCGGGTATCTCCGCCCCGTTGCGCGCCAGCCAGACCAGCCAGCGGGCCGGAATGGCCGCCAGCTGCGCCGCAAACGCGCCCGCCGGAAGCCACACGGCCGCCACCGCGGCGGCGCCCACCGAAAGCACCACCACCGGCGCGGCCACCAAGGCCGCCAGCACGTTCACCGGGACCGACACCAGGCTCACCCCGCTCCCGAGTCCGACCAGCAGCGGCATCACCGCGACCTGTGTCGCCAGCGGAATCGTGACCGCAAGTGCCACCGGCTGCGGCCAACCGCGGTGCTCGAGCGGGCGAGCCCAGCGAAACGCCAGGAACAGCAACCCCACGCACGCCGCGACCGACAGCGCGAACCCCGCCTGCGCCGCCATGTCCGGGTCGGCCAGGACCACCACGAGCACCGCCGTGGCCAACCCGGGCATCGCCGCTCGGGGCCTGCCGGCGGCCAGTGCCAGGAGTGTCATGCCCGCCATCACCGCCGCCCGCAGGACGCTCGGCTGCGGACCGGCCACCACCACGATCGCCGCGATCGCGACCGCCCCGGCCGCCACCCGCCCGCGCGGACCGGCCCTGCACGCCAACGCGACCGCCAAGACCGCCCCGACCACCAGACTCAGGTGGTACCCCGAGACCACCACCAGGTGCACCAGCCCGGTCGCCCGAAAGTCGGCGGCCAATTCGGGGTCCATCATGGAGGTGTCGCCGACCGCGAGCGCGGGGATCAGGCCCGCTTCCGGCTGCGGCACCGCTTCGACGGCGGCCGCCGTCCGATCCCGCACATGCGCGGCGAGCCGGTACGGAAGCGACAGCGCCCCAACGGTTTCAGGAGGCCCGCGAGCGCTGACGATCGCAGCCGTCAACCGACCCGCATCGGCTTCACGGAGCACTGCGGGCACGGTCAGCCGCTGCCCCGCGTTCACCTCCAGCCACTCCTCACCGCTGGCGACGAGCAGCACCTGCCAATGGCCTTCAAGCGCAACACCCTCCGCGTCGAACGAGCGCAGCCGCGCAGTCGCCGTGACCAGCTCCGGGCGACGAGTCGACGGCTTCGGCGCGGTGTGCAGCACCAGTTCAGCCTCACCGTGCGATTCAGACCCGGTCAGCGCCGCCAGCCCGGCGTGGTCCCGCACTGCCACATGCACAGTCGTGACACTCGCGCTGAGCAGCCCGCCGAAGGCGACCGTCGCAACTGCCGCCGCGAACCCGCGCTTCCATCTGCGCCCCCATATCACCAGGGCCACGCACCCGGCCGCGGTGAGCATCCCGCTGACCACGTTGCCGTACAAGCCGACCAGCGCCGCCGCCCACACGCCCGCCGCGACGAGCGGCAGCCGCCAGTCACGCCGCACCACCTCGGAAGCCGCGGGACGCAGCGCGAACTCATAGCTCAAGGCGCTGCCCTCCCCCACGAGCCGACCCATCACGCCGTCGCATCGTCACCACCGCGCGCTCACCCCGACGACCCTCGAATCCGGATGACCGATTCACAGCGTCACCTGATCCCGCAACTGCTCCAGCAGTGCAGCGCCGATCCCGGAGACCTCGGACAACTCGTCGAGCGACTGGAAGCTGCCATTGGCCTCGCGGTACTCGATGATCCGCTCAGCAAGGACGGGACCGATGCCGTTGAGCGCGTCCAGTTCCGCAGCGCCCGCGACATTGATGTTGACGAGACCGCCGGCGCTCGGGCCGCCCGTGCCGTCTCCAGGTACCGGCGCGCCCGACGCGGCGGCGTCGGGAACCGCGACGAGATCGCCGTCGGCGACGACTCTGGCGAGGTTGAGGAATCCGGGGTCCGCGTCTTCGGTCAGACCGCCCGCCGCCTCGATGGCGTCGGCGACCCGCGCCCCGGCCTCCAGCTCCACGATCCCCGGTTCGTTGACGGCCCCGGCGACCGAGACGATGATCGTCTCCGGTGCGGCCGCACTCGCTTCGACGGGCACCGCGGGCGCCGTCGCGGCGGGTTCGGCATCGGGCCAGGACAAGAGGGTCACGGACAAGCCGACGGCTGCGACCAGCAGCGCAACGGTCACCAGGACCCAGCGGTTCAGGTGGGAGAGGCCGAGGCGGTTCTGGAGCCGCTCGAGCCGCTGGTCGAAGCGACGGGCCGGCGGCGGTTTAACGACCGGTTCCGGTTCGGCTTCGCCGGAATCGGCGTCAAGGGTCTCCTTGCAGACTCCGGGTTCATCGACGGAGTCATTGAGCCGCATCCGGAGCCTCGCGGCGAGAGCGGCGGAATCGGGTGGCAGTTCGCGTTCCATACCCGGCTCAACGAGCGAAGGATACGGCCGTGACTCCCAACTTTTCGGCCTGTGGATAACCCGAACTGTCCCTGTGGATAACCCCAACAAGTGTGGACGGAGCCCAAACCACCAGCCATAATGCCGGCCCCAACGCGCCAACAAATTGTCGGACCCGTGTGGGAGAGTCGTCTCATTCTTCGGTTGGTCGGAGGTGGATGCGGGTGGGAAGGGGCATGCCCTATAGCGCAATCGCGCCCACGCGCAACGCGAGCGACGCGCGCGAACCGGCCACTCGAACCCGACCCCAGCCCGAAACCCCGACTCGGTGCCAAGCCTTCCGCCCCGCCCCAAACCCGGGCCCGAAGCGCCACACCAACCGCTCAACTCCCGAACCCGCTGATTAAGAGTCAGCTGATTCGCCAATCGAGTCCGTCGTCAGGGGATGCGCCTCGTGATCACGCCGACCAGTCCCGGCCCGCAGTGTGCGCCCACCGCCGCACCGACCTCCGTCACGTCCATGCGCCGCAACCGGCCCTCGAACCGCTCGGCGAGCCAGCCCGCCAACGCCTCGGCCCGACGTTCCGCACCCAAGTGGTGCACCGTCATCTCGACCTCGGCCTCACCCGCGTCGGCCACCGCGAGCGCCGCCAGCCGCTGCAGTCCGCGCGTGGGCGTGCGCACCTTCTCCACCACGTCGATGCGACCGTCCTCAACGCCCAGGATCGGCTTCACCGACAGCGCCGTCCCCACGATCGCCCGCGCCGCACTGATCCGGCCGCCACGCCGCAGGTACTCCAATGTGTCCAGATAAAAGTAGGTCGAGGTCCGCCCGATCGTCGACTGCGCAGCCGCAGCGGCCACCAGCAGCGCGGCCCCGTCCTCGGCCGCCTCAAGAGCGGCGAGCGCCGGATACCCGACCCCCATACCCGCGCCGAGCGAATCGACCACCGCGACCCGGCCGCCGAACCCGGCCGCCGCAGCCTCCGCAGCGGCCACCGTCCCCGAAAGCCTCCCGGACAGGTGCACCGAGACGATTCCGCTCGCGCCCTCGTCCAGCAGCCGCGTGTACGTCGCCCGCAACTCCTCCGGCGGCAGGCCCGAGGTGGTCACCTCGTGCCCCTCCCGGATCGCCCGCACGATCACCTCGCCGCCGATGTCCTCGCCCTCGCGGTACTCGACGCCGTCGATCAGCACCGGGATACCGAGCACCGTCAAGCCGCCGCGCGCAGTGCGCAGCGGCTCAGGCAAAGCCGAAGTGGAATCGGTAACGACGACGACGGTCACGCCGCCACAGTACCTAATCCGAAGGTTGGGCATCCTCCACCACGAAAGGGGTCCCCTGCTGACACGTCGACATCATGCCGTCGTCGACCTTGCCCTGCAGCGTGACCGTGGCGCCCGCGTACACGACCGACGAGTCGAAGTTCCCGAAGATCCCGTACACGGTCCCTTCGTGCTCGAGCACGAGGCAGCCGGATTCGACCCCGGCCTCGATCGTGCCGCTGATGGTCATCGACGAACCGGGCTTGGACGAGTCGCCGAGCGACGGGTCCAGGTAGGGGGTGGTCTCCTCGGGCACGGGGCTCTCCTCGGTGGGTTCGGGCGCACTGGTCGGTTCGGCCGAGATCACGGGCGTGGACGTCTCGCCGTCGGAACCGCCGCCGCCCGAACCGCACGCGGCGAGCACGGCCACCATGAGCACGCCGACGAGCGGGCCGGTCAGGCCCGCGATCCGTCGAACGCGCGAAGTCTGCGTATTCATGCCGGTTTGACGCCTCCGAGCCCGGTGCGGTTGCACCTCGGCCGAAGCCTACGACGCCAAAGCGAGCACAGTCCAGGTTTCCAGGGGGCCCGGAACCGTCGTTAACGGGCCGCTTGCTGGCCTTTCGCAAGCAGGCTCTGCCCGATCGTGTGCGGAGCCGGAACACCCAGGTTGTACCCGAACAGGCGCCACTTGCCCGAGCGCATCCGCCGCAGCTCGGCCCAGTGCGCGTTGTCCATGCCTGAGAGGCTGCTCGCCGAGGCCTCGTCGAACCCGAGGACGCTGCCGACGATCTGCCGCGCCGAACCGCCATGGCAGACCACGATCGCGGTCCCCTCGACGTCCGACTCGACCATGTCGCGCACGGCCTCGCCGGTCCGGCGGTGCAGGTCGCCCCACGTCTCGATTTCAGGGTGCTGCAGCGGCTCCTGCGCGCGCCAACGCCGGTGCTCCTCCGGGAACTGCTCGGCGATCTCGCGCTGCGTCAGGCCCTCCCAGGGGCCGTACGCGCGCTCGCGCAGGCGCTTGTCCAGCTCGATCTCGATCCCGGTCAGTTCCGCGATGGGCCGAGCGGTGTCGACCGCCCGCCGCAGGTCCGAGGAGATGATCCGGGCCGGCTCATAGGCGGCCAGTTCCGGAGCGGCCTCGGCCGCCTGGTCCACCCCGGTCGCATCCAGGTCGATGTCGGTCGAGCCCTGGATGCGCCCCTCGATGTTCCACTGCGTCTGCCCGTGGCGAACGACCAGCAGCCTGTTCACTCGCCGCCCTCGCCGTCACCCTCGACGGACTCGGCACGGCGGGCCCGCTCAGCGTCGGTCTCATCGACGAACTCGATCTCGGGGCAGTCCTTCCAGAGGCCGTCGAGACCGTAGTAGTCGCGAGCCTCCTTGTGGAAGACGTGCACCACGATGTCGTTGTAGTCCAGCAGCACCCACTGCTCGCCGCCCTTGCCCTCGCGGCGCAGCGGGCGAGTGTCGTGCTCCTTGATGAGCTTCTCCTCGACCGCGTCGACGACCGCGTGGACCTGCCGCTCGTTCGAGGCCGAGACGATCACGAAGACGTCGGTGAGGGCGATCTTCTCAGTGACGTCCCGAAGGTTGATGGCAAAGGCCTTCTTGTCGGCTGCCGCTTGGGCTGCCGCGAAGGCCAGGGTCATGGCGGTTTCACTTGCGGTCACGAACGCTCCTGACAACGGGAATCTCACCGGCACATCACCGGCGCAGCTCTAGTCTTACACGTGGGGTGCGACGACGACTTCCCTGATTCACGCCAGTCGCTGTGCGAAGCGTCCCAAAGGTCAGCCGCGGTAGAGACCGTGCTCCCGCACGTACGCCTCGACCCGATCGGCCACCAGGTACCGAATCGGCTGCCCGTCGCGCACCCGCTGCCGGCATTCCGTCGAGGAGAGGTCCACCGCCGGCATGTCGATGAACTCGACCTGCGCCCCGAACGACGTGTCGACCTCGCGCCGCGAATGGCCAGGACGGTTCAACGCGATGAACCTCACCGCCCGGCACAGCTCCTCGACTCGGTGCCAAGTGTGGAGGTTCTCCAACGAGTCGGCGCCGATCACGAAGTACAGCTCTACTTCCTCGTCGTACTCCCCCCGCACGTCGGCGACGGTGTCCACCGCGTACGTGGCACCCTCCCGCTCGATGTCGCAGGTACTGACCCGGAACAGCGGATCGGACGCAACCGCCGACCGCGTCATCGCAAGCCGCGCAGCCGCATCGGTGACCTTCAGGTGGTGCTTCTGCCACGGGTCGCCGGTAGGGACGAAGACCACCTCATCGAGCGAGCATCGGAACGCCGCTTCACTCGCGGCCACAAGGTGCCCCATGTGCGGGGGATCAAATGTTCCCCCGAAAACTCCGACGCGACGAACTGGCAGGTCAACCACAGCCGAATCCTATCGCGGCCACTGGAATCAAGGGCACGCAAAAAGGGCTCCACCGGAAAGGTGAAGCCCTGAAAAATGGCAAAAAGAGAGGCCCGACGCTTATGCGTCGGGCCTCCTCTATTAAGTAGATGTTTGGCGGTGTCCTGCTCTCCCACACCCTCTCGAGTGCAGTACCATCGGCGCTGGAAGCCGTAACGACCGGGTTCGGAATGGGACCGGGTGTGTCACTTCCGCTCTCACCACCAAAC
>NZ_JAUEMJ010000003.1:0-797689 GCF_030403505.1 Glycomyces tritici
CCCCGCACCCCGCACCCCGCACCCCGCACCCCGCACCCCGCACCCCGCACCCCGCACCCCGCACCCCGCACCCCGCACCCCGCACCCGACGATGCTCGCCCGACTCTTTCGGGTGACACGGCCGCCGCCGACCCCCGTTTTCGTCGGTCCCCCGAGCAAAGCTGGGCGCTAGGGTTCCTTCCCCTCTCGGGAGGGTGGGGGTTCGTGGACGGCCGCACGCGAAAGGGCCCGCAGCGCATATGCGCTGCGGGCCCTCAGATCCAACGTGAGCGACTACGAGATGGGCTTGTCATCCGTGGTCGCGTCGAGCGTCCCGGCCTTGGTGGGCTCCTCGTCAGTGCCCTCCTTGGCCTTGCGCTTGGCGTCGCCCGCACCGCCGGGGGTGGTGCCGACGATCGGCGGCATCAGGCCGCCGCCGGTGGCGCGCTTCTTGTTCCACACGTCGAACAGCACCGCGGCGAGCACGACCAGGCCCAGGATGATCTGGACCGTGTCGGTCGCGATGCCCAGGACCTGCATGCCCTGGCGCAGGACGCCCATCACGAGACCACCGATGACCGCACCGATGATCGTGCCGACGCCGCCGGTGACCGAGGCGCCGCCGATGAACGAGGCCGCGATGGCGTCGAGCTCGAACGCGTTGCCCGCGCCCGGGGTCGCCGCGTGCAGGCGGGCGGTCACGATGACGCCGGCGAGACCGGCCAGCGCACCCATGATCACGAAGACGAAGAACGTGGTCTGCTTGGTCTTGACGCCCGAGAGCATCGCGGCCTTCTCGTTCCCGCCACCCGCGTAGACGTGGCGGCCGAACACGGTGCGGTTCGCGATGAACGTGAACAGCAGGACCAGACCCAGCAGGATCCAGCCGATGATCGGCAGGCCCTTGTACGAGTAGAACGTGTACGCGGCGGCGAGCATGACCGCGGCGATCGCCGCGGTCTTGATCAGCCAGGTCGTCTGGGAGGACGCGGCGATGCCGGCCTTCACCTGGCGGCTGCGGCTGCGCACCGAGAAGTACACGAACAGGGCCGCGCCCAGGATGCCCACCACGAGGGTCGGCACCCGCAGGTCGACGCCCATGAACTGGTAGCCGGAGGCGAGCTCGTTGAAGGTGCCGGTGGTGCCCTTCGTCTCCGCGTCCAGGACCTTGAGGGTCAGGCCGCGGAAGATGAGCATGCCCGCGAGGGTCACGATGAACGCCGGGATGCGCACGTACGCGATCCAGAACGCCTGCCAGACGCCGATCGCGGCGCCCAGGGCCACGGCGAAGAGCACCGCGACGTACCAGGGCCAGCCCCAGTCCGAGAGGGCGATCGCCGACATGGCGCCGCAGAACGCCAGCACGGAGCCGACCGACAGGTCGATGTGGCCGTTGACGATGACCAGCATCATCCCGATCGCGAGGATCAGGATGTACGAGTTCTGCAGGATCACGTTCGTGATGTTCAGCGGCGTGATGAAGTTTTCGTTCTGCAGGGTCACGTTGAGGACCTGGAACAGGATCATGATCAGCACCAGGGCGATGATCATGCCGTAGGCGCGCAGGTTGATGTTGCGCACTGCCGAGAGGAAGCTCGGCCGGGTCTTGGTCGGGACGGTGGTCATTGGCGTTGCTCTTCTCCCCCGCTGGCGGTCTCAAGGGTCATGAGACGCATCAGCTCTTCCTGTGTGGCGTTGGCCCGGTCGACCTGACCGGTGATGTGGCCGGCGCTCATCGCATAGATGCGGTCGCACATGCCGAGCAGCTCTGGCAGTTCGGAGGAGATCATGAGAACCCCCTTGCCCTGGTCGACCAGCTTGTGGATCAGCTCGTAGATCTCGTACTTGGCGCCGACGTCGATGCCTCGCGTCGGCTCGTCGAGGATGAGCAGCTCGGGTTCGGTGAAGACCCACTTCCCGAGCACGACCTTCTGCTGGTTGCCGCCGGACAGGTTGCCGGCGAGCGAGTAGACCGACGGCGCCTTGACGCCGAACTCGACGCGCAGACGCTCGGAGACCGCGTTGACCTTGTCCTGGTCGACGACGCCGCGCGAGGAGAGCCGGTCGAGCCCGGGGAGGGTGAAGTTCTCCCGCAGGTCGTAGTCGAGGTGCAGGCCGTAGTGCTTGCGGTCCTCGGTGGCGTAGGCCAGGCCGGCCTCGATGGCCTCGGGGACGTCGCGCACGTGCAGTCGCTTGCCGTCCATCGTGGCCTCGCCCGAGATGTTCGAGCCCCAGCTGCGGCCGAAGACGCTCATCGCGAACTCGGTGCGCCCGGCGCCCATGAGCCCGGCCAGGCCGACGATCTCGCCGCGGGCGACGTTGAGCGAGGCCTTGTTGACGATCACCCGGTCGCGCTGCTCAGGGTGGTAGACCGTCCAGTCGTTGACCTCGAAGAAGACCTTGCCGATCTTCGGGTCGTGCGGCGGGTACAGGTGCTCGAGGTCGCGGCCGACCATGGACTTGATGAGCCGGTCCTCGGTGACGGCGCCGGCCTCGGTCTCCATCGTCTCGATCGACTGGCCGTCGCGCAGCACGGTGATCCGGTCGGCGACCGACAGGACCTCGCCCAGCTTGTGGGAGATGATGATGCTGGTGACGCCCTCCTCGCGGAGCTGGCGGAGCAGCTCCAGGAGGTTCTCGGAGTCGGAGTCGTTGAGGGCGGCGGTCGGCTCGTCCAGGATCAGGAGCTTGACGTCCTTGGACAGGGCCTTGGCGATCTCGACGAGCTGCTGCTTGCCCACGCCGATCTTCTCGACCAGCGTGGCCGGGTTGTCGTGGAGGCCGACCTTCTGCATGAGGCGGGCGGCCTCGGTGTTGGTGCGGTCCCAGGAGATGACACCGCCGCGCTTGCGCTCGTTGCCGAGGAAGATGTTCTCGGCGATGGAGAGCTCCCCGACGAGGGCGAGCTCCTGGTGGATGATGACGACGCCGGCGGCTTCGGAGTCGCGGATGTTCTTGAACTGGGCGGGCTCACCGTCGAACTCGATCTCGCCGTCGAAGTCCCCGTAGGCGTAGACGCCCGACAGGATCTTCATCAGCGTCGACTTGCCGGCGCCGTTCTCGCCGACGAGTGCGTGGATCGTGGCCCGCTTGACCCCCAACGCGACCCCGGACAGTGCGAGCACGCCCGGGAACCGCTTGGTGATCCCCCGCATTCGGAGGATGTCTTCAGACATTGCTTCGTCCCATTTTGAAAGATTGGACTGCTCTGGGGAGAGAGGTTCAGGGACGCCCATGGCGGGCAGGGCGTCCCTGAGAGAAAGGTCTGGCGGTGACCGTTAGGCCAGTTCTTCGGCGTCGATGTAACCGGAGTCGACGACGATCTCCTGGTAGTTGTTCACGTCCACGCTGACCGGCTCGAGCAGGTAGGCCGGGACGACCTTGTTGCCGTTGTCGTAGGTCTCGGTGTTGTTGACCTCGGGCTCCTTGCCGTCGAGGACCGCGACGACCATGTCGACCGTGGTGGCCGCGAGTTCGCGGGTGTCCTTGTAGACGGTCATCGACTGCAGTCCGTCGATGATGTACTTCACGGACTCGACCTCGGCGTCCTGGCCGGTCACGACGGGCATCTCGGTGTAGCCGCTGCCCTGGAGCGAGGCGATGATGCCGCGGCTGATGCCGTCGTACGGCGCGAGGATCGCGTCGACCTGGGAGCCGTCGTTGTAGAAGTTGGACAGGATGTTGTCCATGCGCTCCTGCGCGACGGCGCCGTCCCAGTTCTCGGTGGCGATCTGCTCGAGCGTGGTCTGGCCGGACTTCACCACGAGCTGGCCGCCGGTGACGTAGGGCTCGAGGACCTCCCAGGCGCCGTTGAAGAAGTACTGGGTGTTGTTATCGGTCAACGCCCCGGCGAAGAGCTCGATGTTGAACGGGCCGGCCTGGTTGGCGAGGTCGAGGGCCTCGACGATGTAGGTGCCCTGCAGGGTGCCGACCTTGGTGTTGTCGAACGACGCGTAGTAGTCGACGTCCGGCGTGTCCAGGATGAGGCGGTCGTAGGCGATGACCGTGATGTCCTGACCCTTGGCCTGGGCGAGGACGCCGCTGAGGGACTTGTTGTCGATCGCGGCGATGACGAGGACGTCCACGTTCTGGCCGACCATGGTCTCGATGGCGCTGACCTGGTCGGCGGCGACGTCGTTCGAGTACTGGAGGGTGACTTCGTAGCCCTCTTCCTCGAACGCGGCCTTCAGGTTGTCGCCGTCAAGGATCCAGCGCTCGGAGGTCTTGGTCGGCATCGCGATGCCGACCTTCTTGCCGCCCGAGCCGTCGCCGCCGCCTTCTTCAGAGGCGCAGGCGGAAGCGACCATGGCGACTGCGGCCGCGCCGATGGTTCCGGTCATCAGGTGTCGTCGGTTGACGTTCATCTGCTTAGTACTCCTTCGTACCGGGCGGTGCCGGTGCACGACCGACGACGCCCTGGGGTCAAGACGGATTCGATAGTTCAACGTTTTTCCACAACCGTCAACAGCGGATGCGTCTCGTGTCCGAATCGTTGCTTTCCAACAACGACGAATTCCGACACTCGACTCCCTCGCGGCACATCGAACCCGTGACACCTCAATGAAAATAACTGTGCGTATTTACTTCCTCACCTGATCGTCCCACATCCCTACGGCCGACTACCGCTTGACCGATCGGATGGGTTAGCCTCACATTTAGTGCCAAATCACGACACCGAACAGCTGACCCCCCGGAGGAGGTGAGGATGTCGACCACCCAGACCATCGGACCCGCCGCCGTACACCGTTTACTGCACCGGGACGCGGTGTGCAGCGTCTTCAGCGGCACCGTCGCGACGGGCCCCACCGATCTGCTGTGCGTCACCGTCGCCCATGAGCGCGTCGACGGCTCCCGACGCGAGGTGTTCCTCGAATGGGCCGCGAAGCTCACCGGCCTCCCCGCCCACCCCCACCTGTCCCCCTGCACCGCCGTCGGGCTCACCGAGAACGGCCGCCCCTACCTGGCGGTCGGCACGGCCCGGCGCAGCCTGGCCGACCTCCTCGCCGAGCAGGGGCCGATGCCTCCCGGGCAGGTGCGCGCCCTCGGCGTGGCCTTGAGCGACGCCGTCGCCGTCTACCACCGCGCCGGGTTGATCCACGGTGCCATCCAGCCGTCCCACATCCTCGTCGGGACCGCCCGCCACCTCCAGCTCACCGCCTACGACGTGACCGCCCCCGTCCTGGCCGCGCCCCTCCCCCCGAGCCCCTACACCGCCCCTGAGCACCTCGACGCCGCCGTCGCGGGAGAGGTGGCCGCGAGCCCCTCCGGAGACGTCTACGCCCTCGCCACGGCCCTCTACGCCGCTCTCGGCGGTCGGCTTCCGTGGGTCCGGCACGCCCGCGAGGACGCCGCCGACCCCCTGCTGCGCGCCGCCCCCGTGCCGCACATCCCCGGCGTGGACGCCGAGCTCACCGACATGATCGGCGCGGCCCTCAGCCCCGACCCGCGCCGCCGGCCGACCGCCGACGCCTTCCGCGAGCAGCTCACCCGCCTCCAGCTCTCCGGCCCCAAGGCCCAGGGCCCCCGGCCCGACACCGTCGCCAACGGCCTCCTCCCCCGGCGCGGCCTTCGCCCTGTGACGGTCGCGGTCTCGACCGAACTCGCGCCCTACCGGCCCGGCCGCGAACGCGTCGGCCTGCGCCCGCGGCTGCGCTCCATCGCCACGGCCACCGCCGGGGTCGCCCTCACGGGAGCGCTCCTCGGTGGCGCCGCACTGGCGACCTATGCGGCCACCAACCCCGAGAGCACCGAGACGTTCTGCTCCGACCCGGCCCTGCTGGGCGGGCGCATCGACGAGCAGCTGGAAGACGGCCGGATCGTCGACAGCTGGTGCGCCGAGGAGGGCGACTACGTGGCCGCCACTGTGGACTATCCGGGCGGCTCCGGGGGCGACGGCGAGGGCGCCACCGAGCGCAGGGTGTGGCGCATCGAGGGTGAAGACCTCGTGGCCGTCACCGACTGCACCGACGCGGCGCTGCCCACCGCCATCGCCGACTTCCTCGAGTGCGCCTGAACGCACGGCACCCCGGAGACCGCGGCCGGTGCGATACCGCCGGGCCGTTGGTGACCGGGCCCTGTTGCCGTTGCGGTCCTCAGGACCCGCCCGCTCATGGTTCGCGCCGCCTGCTTGGCCGTCATCTCGGCCTCCTCGTCTGAGCCGGTCTGCTACGCCGGTCCTTCCGGCGTGGCTCCATGATGGGAGGCCGAACCTGAAGCCACGCTGAAGCCGCCTGAAGGCGGCTTCAGGAAGCCGGATTCAAGCGGCTGCGAGCCCGACTCGGAGCGGGTCCTGCCCGAAGCTCAGTCGCGTTCGGGCTTCGGCAGGAATCCGCCGAAGGCGGCGACGGTCTTGTTGGCGTAGGCGGAGGTGTCGCCGCGCTCCATCGGGCCGTGCCATGTGGTCGGCACCGGCGCGTGCTCGGGGAGGATGCGGCCCACGATCCGGTCCAGGGCCTCTTCGGCCTTGCCGACCCACAGGTGGCTGCCGTTGGCGATCTCCACGACCTCCGCCTGCGGCACGGCCGCGAAGCGCTGCTTCGCCTCCGGGTACTGGAGGTAGTCGTCCTGCTCGGGAATGAGCGCCAGCAGCGGGCGGCCGTCCTCGGCCCACCGCTCCAGGTCGTCCTCTTTGGAGTACCGCAGCGGCGGCGAGAGGAGCACGGCTCCTTCGACTCCCGGCTCCAGGCCGTACTTGAGGGTGAGGTCGGTGCCGAAGGACCAGCCCACGAGCCACACCCGCGGCAGGTCCGCGAACTCCGCGTACTCGACCGCCGCGGCGACGTCGAAGCGCTCGCCCACGCCGTTGTCGAACGCGCCCTGGCTCGTGCCCTGCTGGGACTCGGTGCCGCGGGTGTTGAACCGCAGCACCGCCATGTTCGCCAGCGCGGGGAGCCGCCAGGCGGCCTTGCGGAAGATGTGCGAATCCATCATGCCGCCATGGGTGGGCAGCGGGTGGACGCAGATGATGGTCGCCTCGGGCGCGCGGTCGGCGGGCAGGGCGAGTTCGCCGACGAGTTCGAGCCCGTCGGCGGTTTCGAGCGTGAGCGCCTTGCGTTCGGCAGGGAGCATGCTCGCGGATCTGATGACAGCCACGCCGGAATTATCCCCGCTGGAAGGCGATCGGCACCACCGCGTGTGGCACACCTGGCACGCGAACCTGGCCTCGTGCTGGGGGGCGTGCCGAAGGGCGGCGTGCCGAAGGGCGGCGTGCCGAGGGGCGGCGTGCCGAGGGGCGGCGTGCCGAGGGGCGGCGTGCCGAGGGGCGGCGTGCCGAGGGGCGGCGTGCCGAGGGGCGGGGCCTCGCGGCCCCGCCCCTCAGATCGTTCGGTTGTGGTTCAGCGCCAGCGTCCGGGCTGACGACGGCTCCTGGCGTTCCAGCAGCCGGTGTGCCAGTGGCGGCGGTCGCCGCCGTCGCCGTCGTCGGCCCAGGCGACGACGTGGGGCGTGCCCGGCTGGATCTCCAGGTCGCAGCCGGGGCACCGGTAGGTCTTCTCGGCCCCGGCGCCGGGGATGCGGCGGACCCGGACGGGTCCGTCCGGGCCGTCGATCAGGCTCGGGTCCTGAGCGCCCGATGTCGGCCGCCGGGCTTCGCTCTGGCGGCGGTTCTTGCGCGGCATGGTGCGCCCTTAAGCGTGAGCGGGGTCGTCTCGCCCGGCGTCGGTCGCCGCGGCGGCCTCCGCCTCGGCCGCTTCGCGCTCGACCCGCTCGTTCAACCGGCGGACGTGCTTGTTCATCCCCCTGATGAGGAAGATCGTCACGACGACGAGGAACACGGTCACGAACAGCCCGAGCGGCCCGGCCATCGCCTGGTCGCGCTCCGGCCCGAACTCTTGCTGCGCCAGGATCTCGATCACGGGTCAACCGTATCCCGCGGGCCCTAGGACTCCTGCAGCGCCGGAAGCCGCCAGTCGACCGGCTCACCGCCCTGCTCGACGAGGAGGGCGTTGGCGCGGCTGAAGGGCTTGGAGCCGAAGAAGCCGCGGCGGGCGCTCAGCGGCGACGGGTGGGCCGATTCGATGGCCGGGACCGCGCCGAGGAGGTCCTTGAGCTTGCGCGCGTCGTTGCCCCAGAGGATGGCGACCGACGCGCCGCCGCGCTCGGCGAGGGCGCGGATGGCCTGCTCGGTGACCGCTTCCCAGCCTTTGCCGCGGTGCGAGGCGGGCGTGCCGGGGGCGACGCTCAGCGAGCGGTTGAGCAGGAGGACGCCCTGCTCGGCCCAGGGGGTGAGGTCGCCGTTGGCCGGGAGCGGGAAGCCGAGGTCGTCGCGGTACTCGTTGAAGATGTTGACCAGGCTCTTGGGGATGGGGCGCACGTCGGGGGCGACGGCGAACGAGAGGCCGATGGCGTGGCCGGGGGTGGGGTAGGGGTCCTGGCCGACGATGATCACCTTGACGTCGTCGAACGGCTGCTGGAAGGCGCGCAGGATGTGCTCGGCGGCGGGCAGGTAGCGGCGTCCGGCGGCGACTTCGGCGCGGAGGAACTCGCCCATCTTGGCGACGTCGTCGGCGACGGGGGCGAGGGCCTTGGCCCAGCCGGGCTCCATCAGTTCTTCAAGCGGTTTGTTCATGACTCAGATGCTAGGACCCTCCACCGACACGAAATACCCCGCGTCGCGCAGGGCCGCAACGATTTCGGTCGCGTGTTCGGAACCGCGGGTCTCGATCGAGAGGTCCACGGCGACTTCGCCGACGGAAAGTCGCGGGTCGCTGCGCTGGTGGTAGACGTCGACGATGTTGCCGCCGTAGGCGCCTACGAGCTGCAGGATCGAGGCGAGCGCACCGGGCCGGTCGGGGCAGCGCAGGTTGGCGCGCATGAAGCGGCCGGAGGCGCCGAGGCCGTGTTCGATGAGCCGCATGAGCAGCAGCGGGTCGATGTTGCCGCCGGAGATGACGGCGACGGTGGGGGTGTCGTAGTCGACCGAGTAGTTGAGGAGCGCGGCGTATGCGGTGGCCCCGGCGGGTTCGACGACGAGCTTGTTGCGTTCCAGGAGTGAGAGGAGGGCGCGGCTGATGTCCTCCTCGGTGACGGTGACTATTTCGTCCACAAGGGAGGCAACGTGTGCGAAGGGGACGTCGCCGGGGCGGCCGACCTTGATGCCGTCCGCGATGGTGTGCATCTTCTCGAGTCGCACGGGTCGCCCGGCCGCGAGGGAGTTCGGGTAGGCGGCGGCGCCTTCGGCCTGGACGCCGATGATGCGGATGCCGGGCTTGAGCTGCTTCGCGGCGGCCGCGATGCCGGCGATGAGCCCGCCGCCGCCGACCGAGGTGACGATGGTGCCGGTCTCGGGCAGCTGCTCGAGGATCTCGAGGGCGATGGTGCCCTGTCCGGCGACGATGTCGTGGTGGTCGAAGGGGTGGATGAGGGTGGCCCCGGTCTCGGCGGCGAACTTGTGGGCCGATTCGAGGGCGTCGTCGACGGTGAGGCCGCCGAGGATCACGTCGGCCCCGTACCCCTTGGTGGCGGCCACCTTCGGGAGCGGTGCGGGCTCGGGCATGAAGACGGTGGAGCGGATGCCGAGGGTGGACGCGGCGAGGGCGACCCCTTGGGCGTGGTTGCCCGCGGAGGCGGCGACGACGCCGAGGGCGCGTTCGGCCGGGGTGAGGTGCGAGACGCGCATGTAGGCGCCGCGGATCTTGAAGGACCCGGCGCGCTGCAGGTTCTCGCATTTGAGGTGGACACCGTCGAGGACGGGGTCGCGGGAGGGTTCGAGGGGGGTGCGTCGCACGATCCCGGCGAGTTCGGCCGCCGCGGCGCGGACGTCGTTGAGTGTCACGAGTTGCGTCACGCCTCGATCGTAGTGCGCGGCCCCGGCAGTCCCCGCGAACCCGCCGGACAGCGGTTCCCGGCAGGGCGGCCCCAGGCGAGAAAGCGGTTACTGTATGCCGATATGCCGACCTTCGGCCCGCTTGGGCGCTGCGTCGCGCCATTGAAACCGCAGGTCGTACCTAGTGTGAACCGGCGTTCACCTCCTGCGATCGCGGGTGACCGCCGTTACGCATCGGATAAGGAAGGCTTAAGCTACTAAGCGTCAATCCTTAACCGGGAAGAAGCCTACGAGTCATCCGCACCGACCGCCCGTCCGACCTGCCGACTCACCAGGCGGCCTCACGGCCCGCAGGCCTCGCGGGGCCTCGCCGGGATTGACGACAAATCCATCCCCTTAGCACCCCTGGAGTCAACGGTGACTGCTGTCACGCTGAAGAACGTCTCGAAGGTGTTCCCCGGAGACACCCTGGCCGTGGACTCCTTGAGCATGGAAGTCAACCACGGCGAATTCCTCGTCCTGCTCGGCCCGTCCGGCTGCGGCAAGTCCACAGTGCTCCGCATGGTCGCCGGCCTCGAGACCCCCTCCGACGGCGAGATCCTCCTCGACGGCGAGTACGCCAACGAACTGCCGCCGCGAGACCGCAACGCGGCCATGATCTTCCAGACTTTCGCGCTCTATCCGCACATGTCCGTCGCCGACAACATCGGCTTCCCCCTCAAGCTCGGCAAGCAGAACGGCGCCCAGTCCGTGCCCGACGCCGTGGGCGACATGGCCAGCGCCCTCGGCATCTCGGACCTCAAGGACCGCAAGCCGAACCAGCTCTCCGGCGGCCAGCAGCAGCGCGTCGCCATGGGCCGCGCGCTCGTGCGCCGCCCCAAGCTCTTCCTCATGGACGAGCCGCTCTCGAACCTCGACGTGGGCCTGCGCGCCGAGCTGCGCACCGAGATCTCCTCCCTGGTGCGCCGCCACGACGCGACGACGCTCTACGTCACGCACGACCAGACCGAGGCGCTCACGATGGCCGACCGGGTCGCGGTGATGCGCAAGGGGGTCCTGCAGGACGTGGGCACCCCGGACGAGGTCTACGAGCGCCCGGCGACGATGTACGTGGCCGCGTTCCTCGGCACCCCGCGCATGAACCTCCTCGAAGCGCGCGTCAACGTGTACCTCGATCGCTATGTGGCCCTTGACTTCGGCGAGCAGGAGCTGCGGCTGCCGTGGCACGACCTGCGCGGGCGGGCCGTGGCCCGCTACCACGGCGAGAACATCGTGGTCGGGATGCGGGCCGAGGCGCTGGCGCCGGTGGCCGACGGCCACCCGGGCCAGTCGATCGCGGGCCGCGTGCGCTTCTACGAGCACCACGGCCACGAGACGCTCGTGTTCCTCGACATCGGCGCCACGGCGGTGGTGCCGGACGGCATCGGCGACAAGCCGGACCTGGCGCGGGGCGGCTCGAAGCCGCGCCGCCGCCTCAGCGGCCTGTTCTCCGGGTTCGGGCAGGCCCCGGTCGAGCGCCGCGAGGCCGACACGGGCCCGATCCGCAAGCCCGCGGACCTGGTGTTCCGCCTGCCTCCGCACATCCCGGTCTCGGCCGGGCAGCCGATCACGGTGGCCGTGCACATGGATGCGCTGCACTACTTCGACAAGTACGGCAAGCGGATCGACGTCGGCTGGTCGGCGCGCGCTTAGGCGCGCAACGGATCCAGAAAGCACAACGCCGCGGGCCCCGTTCGGGTCCCGCGGCGTTCGCGTCAGTGCTCTCAGCCCAAGAACTTCTCGGCGTCGATGATCTTCACCGAGATCTCGGTGTCCCTGGGGGTCTTGTAGGAGACGGTGTCGCCGACCTTGTGGCCGAGGATGGCCGCGCCCAGTGCGGAGTCGGGGCTGTACACCGTGAGGTCGGTGGTCGCCGAGATCTCGCGGGAGCCCAGGAGGAACTTCTCGGTGTCGTCGGGGTCGCCGTCGAAGGCGATGGTCACGACGGTGCCGATCTGGATCTCGTCGCTGTCGTTCGCCTCTCCCACCTTCGCATTGCGCAGCAGGTCCTGGAGCTGGCGAATGCGGGCCTCCTGCTTGCCCTGCTCGTCGCGGGCCGCGTGGTAGCCGCCGTTCTCCTTGAGGTCGCCTTCTTCACGGCGGGCGTTGATCTCGGCTGCCATGGCGGGACGGTTCGCGATGAGTTCGTCCAGTTCGCCCTGAAGGCGGTCGAAGGCCTCTTGTGTGAGCCAAGTGCCCTGGTTAGCGTCGGTAGCCATGTGATCCATATCCTCCGAATAGTGCGATCCGTACTGCGAGGTCCTGCCTCTGCGTGAACGTCCTCGCGACCCGGGGTTCACCCCGGATAGCGAAAGGCCCGCCGACCGAAACGCGGTGCGACGGGCCGAAAGTCAATAGTCAGTCCGTCTGCCAACACCTCAGGACTTCGCCGGTGTTGGGCACGCCCTCGACTGCGAGGGGGTACGACATCACCACATGGGTGGCATCGTCCGCCGGGATCTCGACCTCGGCGTACCCGATCTCGGCGCCCGCGAGGTCGCGGGACCTGACGGCGCAGGTGGCGCCCTCGCCGGCCGGCTTGTAGACCTCGAACTCGACGGTGACCTGGCCCGGGACGGAGTCGTCGAAGCCGCGCAGGCGTTCGGAGACCTCGTTCTGGCCGTACAGTTCCGAGAGGCGGTAGGCGGCGACGAGGCCGGCCAGGACGACGCCGATCGTGAGGACCGCGGTCACCGCGGGGCGGCGGCGCCTGGGTTCGCGGCGGCGACCGTAGCGACCGTCAGGAAAGGTCACGTCGGCCGGGTCTGTGAAAGACACAGCCGGCACGCGCCCATCCGTGGTCTGCATCTCAGTCATTGCGTCGCTTTCCTTCGCGATCAGCGGTTTCACCGCCGGAGCCGCGGTTCCTGGCAGAACCGGGAAGTAATGATTATCGAGTATCGTTGCACAGAATGCCAGAGCCGACAACCACCGCAGTGCGCGAGTCGGTTCCGTGCGCCGAGCCTTACCACTAGAAGCACCCGCCAGTGAGGTTGACCGACGTGACGAACCAGAGCAAGCTGCGCCTCATGTGCGTGCACGCCCATCCCGACGACGAGTCGAGCAAGGGCGCGGGCATGATGGCGCGCTACGTGCGCGAGGGCATCGAGGTGCTCGTGGTGACGTGCACCGGCGGTGAGCGCGGCGACGTGCTCAACCCGAAGATGGACCGCCCCGAGGTGCAGGAGAACCTGCCGCGCATTCGCAACGAGGAGATGGCCCGGGCCCGCGAGATCCTGGGCGTCGAGCAGCACTGGCTGGGTTTCATCGACTCCGGGCTCCCGGACGGCTGGCTCCCCGACTCCGGCACCGAGCTGCCCGAGGACGCGTTCTACCTCGTGCCCACCGAGGAGGCCGCCGCCCCGCTCGTGGAGATCATGCGCTCGTTCAAACCGCATGTGGTCACCACCTACGACGAAGAGGGCGGTTACCCGCACCCCGACCACGTGAAGACCCACGAGATCTCCGTCGCGGCCTTCGCCGCCGCGGGCGACCCGGAGCGGTACCCGGGCCTGGGCGAGCCGTGGCAGCCTCTGAAGCTCTACTACAACCACTCGTTCGGCAAGGCGCGCATCGAGGCCCTGCACTACGCGATGCTCGACGCCGGGCTCGAGTCGCCGTACAAGGACTGGATGGACGCGGGCGACTGGACCCGCGACAAGAGCGAGCGGGTCACCACGCGGGTCGAGTGCGCCGAGTACTTCGACATCCGCGACGAGGCGCTGAAGGCCCACGCGACCCAGGTCGACCCTGACGGGTTCTGGTTCGCGGTGCCGCGCGAGCTCCAGCAGAAGGCCTGGCCCACCGAGGACTACGAGCTCGTGGAGACGCGCATCGAGTCGCGCCTGCCCGAGGACGACCTCTTCGCCGGCCTCCGGTAGCACCGCTCCGGCACCACTGCTTCACAACGGCCCCAGGGAACTCCTGGGGCCGTTTTCTCCACTTGCGACGACTGCGGAACCGTGCGTTACGACCTGGACACCGGATCGTCGGGCCTCGTGCACCCTCAGTGAGGAAACAACTGTCGGGCTCCCGACACCACGGTGTATTTCCTCGGAAAGTGCGGGAACCTTGCTGCAAGCGCGCCCCCGCGGGTTACCGTGCCGGGAGAACCGGGGCGAACCCGAGTCAGGGACGTATTCGCGGAGGCGGGCGCAGAACGGAGGTGGCCCCATGGTCAGTCGCGAAACAACACCGGCGCGCACCAAGTCGTTCGTCGGCAGTCTCCTCGTCGCCACACCCACGCTGCAGGACCCCAACTTCGACCGCACGGTCGTCATCGGCGTCGGGCACGAGTCCGACGGGGTGCTGGGCGTGGTCCTCAACCGGGCCACCGAGCGGAAGGTCGTCCACTACCTCGACCAGTGGGCCGATCTGGCGGGACACCCCGCCGTCCTCTTCGAGGGCGGACCGGTGCAGCCCGACGCGGCGATCGGACTGGGCTGGCGGAAGGCGGACGCGCCCTTCAACGACGCGTTCCGGCCCGTGCTCGGGCGCCTCGGCACGCTCGACCTGGCCCGGGACCCCGACGAGGTCGCGCCGCTCCTGGAGGGGATGCGGGTCTTCACCGGCTACGCCGGCTGGGCGCCGGGGCAGCTGGAGGACGAGATCGACGCGGGGGCCTGGATGGTCTTCGACGCCCTGCCCGCCGATCCGTTCTCGGCCAACCCCGAGGAGCTGTGGGCCATGGTGTGGAAGCGCCAGGGCGGCATGCTCTCCGCGGTGGCGCAGTTCCCCGCCGACCCCGTCATGAACTGAGGACCCCGGCCGCTGCATGTGGCTCACGCATGGGGCCGCACTCGCGGCGGTCGCCTGCGGATCAAGCTCCGGGCCGCACTCACGGCGAACGCTTGCGGAGCCGTAGATCAAGCACCGGGCCGCACTCACGGCGAACGCTTGCGGAGCCGTAGATCAAGCACCGGGCCGCCAGGCCATGAGTATCACGACCACCGCGTAGAAGACGATGTTCAGCCCCGAGAGCGCCAGCAGCCGCCCCCGATGCTGTTCCAGCAGTTCGCCGTCCATGGTGCCGTGCGCGTCCTGGAGCTCCTTGCCGATGCGCGCGAGCACGCCGGGGATCACGGCCGCGCCGTTGACCACCGCCACCGCATAGAGCGTCGAGGCGATGATGACCCACGGGTCGGCGAACGAGTACCGCTCGCTCGTCATCATCGTCAGGACCCCCAGGAGCGCGGCCACCAGTGTGAGCGCGTTGAAGGCCATGCAGCGCCGCCCGGCGCGGTGCACGCGGTCGCCGTCCCGCTCCCGCAGCGCCCGCTCCCCCAGCCACGGCGTCAGCATGGCCGGGCCGACGAACGCGACGGCCAGCAGCACGTGCAGGACCGACAACAGAGTGTGCATATTGTGATCTTACGGACAAAACACCCACCGCGCCCGGTGAACCCGATGGCACGCGGCGTCCGGGCCCGGAACCGGGCATGAAAAAGGCCGGGCCCGGACGCCTTCGCGTCCGGGCCCGGCCCGTATGGCCGTGGAGCTGCAGGGAATCGAACCCTGGTCCTCCGCTGCATCTGTGAGACTTCTCCGGGTGCAGTCCGCTGTGCCTTTTATCGAGCCCCACCGATCACGCGGACGAGACGGTGTGGCGGGCTCTAATCGCCGATAATCTCGGCCTTCCGTCCCAGCGATCAAGACGTCGGCCCAGCATCCTTAAATGATGCCGCGAACCCAGAGCGGATGCGCCCCTGGAGCGGCAACTTCACAGTCGCTTAAGCAGCGAGAGCGAAGTCAGTGCGTTTTGCGTTGGCACTTATTGGTTTCCAACGTTGGTTTACGAGACAGCGTTGGCTTCCTCGACCCGCTTCCCTCACCTCAACATACGGAGTCGAAACCGATCAGCCCCGAGACTTGGTGAGTGAGTGTTTCACCCTGTTCAGTTGTAGGTACTGCAGTCGTGCTGTGGAATTCTAACCCAGTCCAACGGCGGGCGTCGAACCGATATTCCCCCGGTCACTTCCCGCCGCGCTTGGCGGCGCGGCCCATGGCCTTCTCGATCTCGCGGTCGGACTCGCGCTTGGCGATGGCCTGGCGCTTGTCGTAGTTCTTCCGGCCGCGGGCGAGCCCGAGCTCCATTTTGGCGTAGCCGTTGAGGAAGTACACCGAGAGCGGCACGAGCGTCAGGCCCGGCTCGTCGAGCTTGTGCGCCAGCTTGGCGATCTCGCCGCGGTGGAGCAGCAGCTTGCGGATGCGCCGGGGCGGGTGGTTCGTCCACGTCCCGAAGTCGTACTCCGGGATGTGCAGGTTGTGGACCCGCGCCTCGCCGTTGTAGATCTCGGCGTACGCGTCGACGATGTTCCCCTTGCCCTGGCGCAAGGCCTTGACCTCGGTCCCCGAGAGGACCATGCCGGCCTCGTAGGTGTCCAGGATCTCGTAGTCGTGCCGGGCCTTGCGGTTGGTCGTCACGACCGAGCGCTCGGGACCCGAGTGCTTGACCTTCTCCTGCGTTTGCTTCTTGGACACGCAGCAAGCTTAACGATCGAACATGTGTCTGGCGACTCTGATTTGCGGCTTCGCGAGCGCCCCCGCTCGGCAAAGCTTGCGAGCCGTGATTTCGGAGAGCGGGGAGCGATTCGCTACCGGCACAGACAGCTGGGCAGGTACCCCACCGGGTTGACCCGGTCGCCGTGCACGCGGACCTCGAAGTGCAGGTGCGGGCCGGTGCTGTCGCCGGTGCTGCCGACCGCTCCGATCCCCTCGTCGCGGTCGACGTACTCGCCGTCGTTCACCCAGATCTCGGACTGGTGCGCGTAGCAGGTCGACACGCCCCCGCCGTGGCTGATGCACGTCAGCTGGCCGTAGCCGGAGCTCCAGCCCGCGTACACCACCTTCCCGGAGTCGGCGGCGTGGATCTCCGCGCCCGTGCCGGCGGCGAAGTCGGTGCCGCCGTGCAGGCGGGTGGTGCCGTAGATCGGATGGCGCCGCCAGCCGTAGTCGGAGGACTTCCAGCCGTCGACCGGCACGACGAAGCCGCCGCCGCCGCCACCGGAGGAGCCCCCGCCGGAGCCGTTCGAATCGTCGTCGTCCTCGTCGGCCTGGGCCTGGCGCAGCTGGTCGGCGAGGCGCTCGGACTCGGCCTCGAGCTGGTCGTACTCGGACTGGGCGTTGTCCCGGGCGCCTTCGGCGACCGCGAGCGCCGCCTCGTGCCGGCCGACGAGCTCCTGCACGGCGGCCTGCGCGGCCTGGGCCTCGGTGTAGCGGGTCTCGGCGGCCGCGAGCGCCTCGGCGGCGGCCGCTTCGGCGGCCTCGGCCTCGGTCTCGGCGAGGGACGCGGCGTTCTCGGCGTTGGCGGCCTCGCGGCGGGCGAGGGTGACCTCTTCAACCGCGCGGTTCTTGCCGTCCATCATGAACTCGAGGTAGGTGAGGCCGTCGACGGCGGTCTGGGGGTCGCCGGAGGCGAGGACGGCGTCCACGGTGAGCAGTTCGGAGCCGCGGGCCGTGGCGGCAAGCAGGGAGGCGCGGGCTTCGCGGGCGGCCTCGACGGCCTCGCGCGCGGCCTGGTACTCGGCCTCGGCCGCCTGGAGCGCCTCGCGCGCGGCATCGGCCTCGCGCTCAGCTTGGGCCGCTTCGGTTTCGGCGGCGGCGACGCGACCCTGCGCGACGGCGACGGCGTGCTCGGCGCCGGGCAGCTCGGCCTCGGTCTCGGCGAGGACCTGGCCCGCCTGCCGCACCTCGTCCGAGGCGTTCTCGAGCTGCGCGGCCATCTCGGCCTTCTCGCGCTCGACCTGGTCGAGCTCTGACTGCGAGACCCCGAACGCGGGACTGCTCGCGGACCCTGCCAGGAGCAGGACCGCGAGCAGCCCACCGATTCGTCTCATAAGGCCTGAATTTAGTCCATCTGCGACGGACGTTCAGGGTATTCGGAACACTACCCTCTGTAGTGGTACGTGCCCGGGGTCAGACCTTGATGTTGAAGCGCAAGGTGATCCACGCCGTGATCGCGCTGATCACCGCCGAGACGCCCACCAGGATCGGCAGCAGGACGAGGATCGCCTGCATCTTGATCTCGGGCATCAGCTGGAAGAGTTCCTCGAACTGCCCGTCGATCACCAGGTACTTCGCGGCGATGAGCGTCCCGAAGGCGAAGATCGAGCCGATCACGGCGGCGAAGACCGCCTCGAGGACGAACGGCGCCTGGACGAACCAGTTCGGCGCGCCCACGAGCTTCATGATCGCGACCTCGCGGCGACGCGAGTACGCGGCGACCTGGATCGTGTTGGCCACCAGCATGAGCGCGGCCACACCCTGCACGAGCGCGATGACCAGGGTGAGGCGCTGGGCCCCGCCGAGGATGTCGAACACCTGCTGGAGGATCTCGCGCTGGTTGGTGACCTGGTAGACCCCTTCGCGGCTCTCGAACTGCTTGATGAGCTCGGGGGCGTCGGCGATGTCCTTCATCTTGACGCGGAACGCCGAGGGCAGGACGTCGGCGTCGACCGACTTCACGAGGTCCGGGGAGTCCTCGAAGGTCTCCTGGAAGCGCTCGAGCGCCTTCTCCTTGGACTCGTACACGACCTCGGCGACGAGGTCGTTGTCCTTGAGCTCGGCGTTGATCTGGTCGGTCGTCTCCTGATCGATGTCGCGCTCGAGGTAGACGACCACCTCGAGGTTCGTCTGGTAGTGCTCCTCGATCACGTCGACCTGGTTGTACAGCAGCAGGCCCGCGCCGAGCATCGACAACGAGACGGCCATGGTGATGATCATGGCGACGGTCATGGAGATGTTGCGCCACAGTCCGAGGAAGACCTCGGACATCACGTACTTCGCGCGCATGTGCTCTGAATCTGCCTTCCGCTTAGCCGTAGACGCCGCGAGCCTGGTCGCGGACGATCTGGCCGTTCTCGATCTCGATGACGCGACGGCGCATCTGGTTCACGATGTTGGAGTCGTGGGTGACCATCAGGATGGTGGTGCCGGTGCGGCTGATCCGGTCGAGGAGCCGCATGATCTCGATCGAGGTGTCCGGGTCGAGGTTACCGGTGGGCTCGTCGGCCAGCAGCAGGAGCGGCCGGTTGACGAACGCGCGGGCGACCGCGACGCGCTGCTGCTCGCCGCCGGACAGCTCGTGCGGGTAGCGGTGCTCCTTGCCGCCGAGGCCGACCAGTTCGAGCACCTCGGGGACGACCCGGCGGGCGACCGACCGCGGCTTGCCGATGACCTCGAGCGCGAACGCCACGTTCTCGGCGGCCGTGCGGTTGGGCAGCAGCCGGAAGTCCTGGAACACGCAGCCGATGCTGCGCCGGTAGGCGGGGACCTTCCACCGGCGCAGCTTCGTCACGTCGGTGTCCCCGACGGAGATCCTGCCCTTGTCCGGAACTTCTTCGCGCAGCAGGAGCTTGATCATCGTGGACTTACCCGCACCGGTCGGACCGATGAAGAAGACGAACTCTCCCTTGTCGATGAAGACGTTCACGTCCTCCACCGACGGGCGGTTCGACCGGGGGTAGTGCTTGGTTACACCCTCAAGCTGAATCACGAGGCGGAGTCTAACCGCCGAACCGCCGGGCCGGTCGGGCGGCTCCAGTACAAGCGTGGCATATTCCGCAGTTTCAGCCCCATATGTCACGGCCGTGCAAGGGTAACGACGCGATTTCAGCCGAACGGGGGAAGCCCGCATGGTCAGGCGGCCCATGAACGCTCGTCGGAGCGTCACCGGGCGGCCACGGGAACGGACCGTAGATCCGGTTTCGTATAGGATCTACGGTCCCCTGCGGCGCTACTCGGCGGTCTTCTCGCCGCTCTTGCGCCAGCGGATGCCGGCCTCGAGGAAGCCGTCGATGTTGCCGTCGTAGACGCCCTTGACGTCGGCCGTCTCGAAGCTGGTGCGCAGGTCCTTGACCATCTGGTACGGGTGCTCCACGTAGGAGCGCATCTGGTCGCCCCACGAGGCCGTCGCCGAGCCGCGCAGCTCGTCGACCTTCGCCCGCTCCTCGTCGCGCTTGCGCTGGAGGAGCTTGGCCTTGAGGACGCCCATGGCGGTGGCCTTGTTCTGCAGCTGCGAGCGCTCGTTCTGGCAGGAGACGACGATGCCCGTCGGGAGGTGGGTCAGGCGCACCGCCGAGTCGGTGGTGTTGACGCCCTGCCCGCCGGGGCCCGAGGAGCGGTAGACGTCCACGCGGATCTCGTCCTCGGGGATGTCCTCGATCTCGTCGGTCTGCTCCAGGGCCGGCACGACCTCGACGGCCGCGAAGCCGGTCTGGCGGCGCCCCTGGTTGTCGTATTTGCTGATGCGCACCACGCGGTGCGTGCCCTGCTCGACCGAGAGGTGCCCGTACGCGTACGGGCCGTTCACGGCGAACGTGGCCGAGCGGATGCCCGCCTCTTCGGCGTAGGAGATGTCGTAGACCTCCGTGCCGAAGTTGTGGGCCTCGGACCACCGCAGGTACATGCGCATGAGCTGCTCGGCGAAGTCGCAGGCGTCGGCGCCCCCGGCACCGGAGCGCACGGTCAGGACGCAGTCGCGCTCGTCGTACTCCCCGGAGAGGAGGGTGCGCACCTCGAGCTCGTCGACGGCCTTGCGGATCGAGTCGAGCTCGGTGGCCGCCTCGGCGGCGGCGCCCGGGTCGGACTCGTCGTCGGCCAGCTCGAACATGATGGCGACATCGTCCATGCGCTCGTGCAGGGACGCGAGCTTCTTGAGCTCGGCCTGCACGTAGGAGAGGCGTGAAGTGATCTTCTGGGCCTGTGTGGTGTCGTCCCACAGCCCTGGGTCGGCGGCCGCGGCCTCGAGTTCGGCCAGCTCGCGCCGGAGCGCGGGAAGGTCGAGGACGGCCTCGACGCTGCTGAGCGTCGCCTTCAGTTCACGGAGATCGGCGGAAACATCGACACTGGTCACAACAGATCAGACTACGCCTGTATTCGGGCTCATACGAAACGGGACGCGAGCCCCCGCTGGGGCCGCGTCCCGTTCGTGCTTGATCGTCGTACCCCGGGTCGCTACCCGGGTGTGGTGCCTATCGCTATCGCTTCTTCAGCCAGCTGAGGGCCGAGCGGTGGTAGCCGATCGCGAACTCCATCGCGATCGCCGCGTTCGGGTCCTCGTCCGAGTAGTCCTTCGCAGCGGCGCGGGCCTCTGCCAAGGCCTCCTGGTGCTGCTCGGTCGCGTCGGCGAACATCTCCTCGGCGGTGTCCTTGGAGAGGTAGTCGAGGAAGGCCGTGCGCAGCGCGACGGGGTCGCGCAGCTGGCCGATTCGGGCCGGCTCGTTGAGCCAGCGGGTGAACGCCCGCTTGCCGTTGGCGCTGATCGTGTAGGGCACCGAGGCTCGGGGCCCCGGCTTCCCGACGCGGACGAGTCCGCCTTCGGCCAGCGCCGGGAGTTCGCGGTAGACCTGCGAACGCGTCATGGTCCAGTACGGACCGAGGCGACGGGTCGCCTCCGCCATGAGTTGTCCGCCGGTCATCGGTCCTTCGTGAAGCAAGCCCAGCAATGCTGCTGAGGTTGCGTTGAGTTCTTTTCCTGCCATGCCCGACAGGATGCCATGTGGATGCCGCCATGACAAGTGGACAGCTCCAATGTGTCGATAGACCGTTACCGATACTTGATTGGATGGGCTCACGGATTACGCTGCAAGCCTTGTGAAACGGTTGGAGTCGTTCGCTGGATTGCAACGCCTGTTTCGAGAATTCCAATCATGTGATCCCGATCGCCCCCATGGGTTGCGATGACTCGGCGTCGCCCGGCGGTCACGGATCATTATCGACTGTCGCGATCGCTTTCAGTTGCGGGGCATCGGTGATCCGATGAGATCCGATCCGGGCGAGTCGTCGTCGGAACCGCCCTCAGTGGAATCACCGCCGTCGTCTTCCGATTCGGACATTTCATCCGAATTCTGGCCAGGGGACTCGCTCTCCACGTCCGGCCCTTGAGGAGTGGTCGGCGCTTCACTGGGCGTGGCGCTCGCCTCCGGGCTCGGTTCCGTTGACGCGGCGGAGGACTCGTCCTCGACGGGCGCGGTCTCGCTCGCACTCTGGGACGGATCGGCCACATCGTCCTCATCCGGCAGATCAGGGCGGGTAACCACCAGAAAGGCCCAGATCACGGCGATCACGACGAAGCATCCCGCCGCCGCGAGGCCGATGAGCCAGCCGCGGCCGAGCTTCTCGGATTCCTCGCCGTACACCGCGCCCCCGCGGTCGTCCCCGTCCGACGGGCCCCCCTCGGTCGCGGTGAGCATCGCGCCCAGCGCACCCGCCTCGATCTCGGGCGCGTGAGGCGTCACCGGGTCGTACTTGAAGGTCGCGGTCGCGTCCCGCTCCTTGAGCTTCGGCGCGATCGGCGCGGTCGGCTGGTTCGACAGGCGCGGGGCGAGGCGGCGCAGGTCGGCGGCGACCGCGTCGAGGTCGCCGCGGGCGCGCGGGTCGAGCGCCAGGAGCATCTCGACGATCCGCCACAGCTCGGCGTCCACGGCGGCGGGCTTCACCGGGATCCGCGTCAGGTGTCGCTCGACCACCTCGGTGATCGAGCCGCCGCGGTAGGCGCTGTGGGCGGTGAGCGCCTCGTAGAGGACCAGGCCGAGCGCGTAGTTGTCCACGCCGGGACTGGCGGAGTCGCCCGAGGCGACCTCGGGAGCGATGTACTCGGGGGTGCCGTGAGAGGGCGCGGTCTTGGACGCGGCGGCGCGCGCGATCCCGAAGTCGATGAACTTCAGGCTCTCGGTCCCGGCCAGCATCAGGTTCCCGGGCTTGACGTCCCCGTGCCGGTACCCGGCCCGGTGGATCGCCGCGAGGGTCTCGGCGGCGCCGGCGCAGCGGCGCGCGGCCTCAGCGGCCGAGAGCGGCCCGTGGAGGCGCAGGTGCTCGCGCAGGTCGAGCCCTTCGATGAACTCGAGCACGACCGCGCACACCGCGTCGGTGACGATGAAGTCCTTCACGGAGACCACGCCCGGGTGGTCGAGGGTGCGCAGGATGCCGGCCTCGGCCCGGAAGCTCTCGAAGATCTCCTCCTCGCCGCGCAGCTCCGGACGGAGGATCTTCACCGCGACGAGGTCGCCGGTGACCTGGTCGAGGCCGCGCCACACGACGCCGACCGAACCGCGCGCGATCTCGCGCTCCAGGACGTACCGGTCGGCCAGAACCGTCTGCATGGGTGCTCCTCGAGGGCTGGCAAGGCGGGCTGAATCCACTGTAAAGGTGGTGTCGTCGCAGCTCAGCACCGGAGTCGCAGGGTGGCACGAACGGGGGATACACCGCAGCACGGACGAGTGCGGGCGCACCGGGATCAACGGTCGCGTGCTGTGAGTGGCGGGACACTACACTTGCGCCCATGTCCCTCGAACGGCCAAGCTTTGAACAGACAGCCGAATCCCGGTGCGGAATCAGTGGTGATCGCCTGTGACTGAATTGCGTTGGCGCTACGGCGCCGCGACCGACGTGGGCAAAGTCCGCGACCTGAACGAGGACTCCCACCTCGCGTCGCGCCGGCTCCTCGCGGTGGCCGACGGCGTGGGCGGCGCGGCCGCCGGCGAGGTCGCCAGCGGCGTGACCATCGCCGAGGTGACACGGCTCGCCCGCCGCTCCCCCGTCGAGGCCACCGCCGAGCTGGGCGCGGTCGTCGAGGCCGCCCGCGACCGCATCCGCGCGGCCGTCGCCGAGAACCCCGAGTCCGAGGGCATGGCAACGACCCTCACCGGGCTGTGGCTGGGCGACAGCGCGGTCGACATCGTCCACATCGGAGACTCGCGGGCGTACCAGGTGCGCGGCGAGGACTTCGTGCAGGTGACCGTGGACGACTCGTACGTCCAGCACCTCGTCGACGAAGGCGCGATCACCCCCGCCGAAGCCCAGGACCACCCGTACAAGTCGGTCGTCACCCGCGTGCTGCAGGCCAATCCCGCCCCCGCGCACTTCGAGACCCGCCCGGCACTGATCGGCGACCGGTACATGCTGTGCTCCGACGGCCTCAGCGACGTCGTCGGCGACGCCGTGATCGAGAACGTCCTCCGCGACTTCGCCGACCCCCAGGCGGCCGCGGACGAACTCGTGCGGCTCGCCCTCGAAGGCGGCGGACCGGACAACGTCACTGTCGTCGTCGGCGACGTCGCCGAGCACAAGCCGCCGCGGCGCTGGCCGTGGGCGGTCGCCGCCCTCGGGGTTGTGCTGGTCATCGCGGCGATCGTGGTGGCGCTGGTCCTCAAGAACTGAGGCCCGACCCGCCGGCCTTCGGCCCCTGCGCCGCGTCAGCGGAACGGCAGGCCGATGTACGCGCCCTCGGTGCGGGCGGTGTGGTCGAAGAACAGGGCGTCGTCCGCGGTGACGTTGGCGAGGTGGCCGTGGAGTTCGTAGCCGATGATGCCGACGAGCCGGTTCCAGCAGAAGATGAGCCGGGCGACCTCGTCGGGGCTGAACGACTCGCCCTCCAGGAGCATGAGCATGTCCGGGGTGATGGCCTCGGCCGGGCAGACCGGCCCCGTTGCGGGCGTGAGGTTCCCGTCCCGTCTGGCGTCGGCGACGATCCGCGCGAGGGTGAGCGGCATGCGGCCGGCGACCTCGATGGTGACGTGCGGTGCGACGTAGCCGGGCACGGGCGTGCCGAAGATGAGCGCGTACTCGTGGCGGTGGGCCAGGGACCACTCCCGCACCGCGCGCCAGACGGCGAGCCAGCGCTCCTGCGGTGCGGCGCCGGGAAGGTCCGCGTTCTCAGCGGCTTCGCCGATCTCGTTGTAGGACTGCACTATCAGGGCGGTGAGCAGCTCATCGCGGCTGGAGAAGTAGCGGTACACGGCCGAGGAGGCCATGCCGAGCTCGCGCGCGATGGAGCGCAGGGAGAGCATCGCGGCGCCGCCCTCGGCGAGCTGACGCCTTGCCGCGGCGAGGATCTCGGCAGTGAGTTCGGCGCGTGCGCGCTCTCTGGCGGTTCTCGGCGCGTTCATCGACCCATTGTACCGACACAAGAGCACCGCTCTTGCATTGTCGCGGCGCGTGTGCAATCATTGCTCTCAACAGAGAGCAGTGCTCTCAACTTTGAGCACTGAACCCCCAAGGAGCAGTCATGTCCAAGCCCTCCACCGACCCCCGAGCCCGCATGGGCGCCTTGGCGTTCGCCCTCGCCGGCGTCCTCTTCGTCGTCTACGAGGCCGCCGCGCCGCGGCTCGACCAGACCACGCTCGAAGGGGCCGAGTCCTGGACGAGCGCCAGCTGGTCGATCGCCCACATCGCCGCGATCGTGGGCCTCATCCTCTTCCCGCTCGGCTACGGCGCGCTGCGCGGCCACCTCGAGGGCACCCGGAACGAGAAGACGGCCTTCGCGGCCGCGACGATCGGGTACATCGGGTCGGCCCTGACGATCTCGTACTACGGCGCCGAGGTCTACGGCCTCAAGGCGATCGGCCAGCGGGCCGTCGAGGACGGCGACGCGACGATGGCCGAGGTCGGCGAGGCGTTCCGGTACGACCCGACCGCCATGGGCGTCTTCCTGATCGGCCTCGTCCTGATCGCGGTCGCCGCGGTGCTCGCGGCGGTCGCGGTGTGGCGCTCGGGCACGCTGAACAAGTGGAGCGCGGTGCCGCTCGCGGTGCTGCTGGTGACGATGCTCCCGCAGTTCTTCCTGCCGCACAGCGGCCGGATCGCTTGGGGCGCACTCGTGACGGTGGCCTCCCTGTGGCTCGCGGCCGAGCTGTGGCGGGCCCCGGCGAAGGCGCAGGAGCGGGAACTCCAGGAGGCCTGACCGCCGAGCCTGACGGATGTTTCCGGCACTAGCCTTCACATCGGACGACGTGCCAATCGACGGCTCGCAAGCTTCGCCGGAACCGGGACCCCCGATGTCATGCTCCCCCTAGGGTCCGACAACAGCCGAAGGCGAGCGCTCATCACGAACACGGAGGCGGGCCCCCCCCCGCGGGGGCGGCCCCCGCCTCCGTGTCGTCTCGCTTCGTCTACGCCGACAGGGCGATGCCGTCGAGGATGTCGTGCTCGCTGATGAGCACCGAGTCGATGCCGCTGCGCTCCATGATCGTTCGCAGCACGAGCGCGCCGCCGACGATGACGTCGGCGCGCCCCGGGTGCATCACCGGGATCGCCAGGCGCGCTTCGTGGTCCGCGGCGGCCAGATCGGCGGTCACCTGGGCGACCTGCTCGTACGAGAGCCGCGTCCCGTCGATCGCGTCCGCATCGTAGGCCTTGAGCCCCAGGGCGATAGCGGCGATCGTGGTCGCCGTCCCCGCCACCGCGACGAGCTCGGTCGCCTCGCGGCCCGCGTCGGCGACCGCCAGCGCGCCGTCGGCGATGCCGGTGATGTCGGCGACGGCTCCGGCGATCTCGTCCGCGCGGGGCGGGTCGGACCGCAAGTGCCGCTCGGTCATCCGCACACAGCCGACGTTCACCGAGATCGCGGCGGCCACCACGGATCCGGTGCCGCGCACGAACTCGGTCGAGCCGCCGCCGATGTCGATGAGAAGGCGCTGTCCTTCATGGACCGGCAGGGTCGCGACCGCGCCGGTGAAGGAGAGGCGGGCCTCCTCGTCGCCGGTGATGACCTCGGGGTCCTGGCCGAGCTCGGCCGAGACCATGGCCTTGAAGTCGGCGGCGTTCGCGGCGTCGCGGCTCGCGGAGGTCGCGACCATGCGCACCGCCTCGACGCCGTGCTCGCGGATCTGGGCGGTGTAGTCGGCCAGCGCGACGCGGGTGCGCTCGAGCGCGGCGTCGGAGAGGCGGCCGGTGCGGTCGACGCCTTCGCCGAGGCGCACGACCTCCATGCGGCGGACCACGTCGTGGAGGCGCCCCGCATCGTCGATGTCGGCGATGAGGAGGCGGATGGAGTTGGTGCCGCAGTCGATGCCGGCCACGCGACGGGTCATTCGTCCTCCTCGGTTCCCGTGGCGCAGCTGCTGCGCTGCCACCATTCGGGGAGCATCTCGATGGCCTGGTCGCCCATGGGGCTGACGCCGGGTCCGGCGGCGAGCGCGTGGCCGACGAGGGCGTGCAGGCACTTGACGCGGTCGGGCAGTCCCCCGGCGGAGATGCCGGCGATCTCGGGCACGTCGCCGAGCCGGGCGCGGCGGGCCAGGTAGTCCTCGTGCGCGCGGCGGTGCTGCGCGGCGAGTTCGGGGTCGTCGCCGAGGGCGGCGTTCATGTCCTTCATGACCCCGCCGCCTTCGAGCCGGCCGATGGCCGAGGCGGCCTTCGGGCAGGTCAGGTAGTACGTGGTCGGGAAGGGCGTGCCGTCGGGCAGGCGCGGTTCGGTCTCGACCACGGCGGGCTGGCCGCAGGGGCAGCGCCACGCGACGGCGTGGGCGCCGCGGATGGGGCGCCCGAGCTGCTTGCGGACGGCCGCGGCGTCGGCCTCGGAGACGGGTTCGGGCTGCTGGGGCCAGTCGGCGGGCTTCACGGCGTTCCGCCGTTCGGTGCCGTCTGCAGTGGCGCGTCCTGCGGTTGCACAGCCTTCACTCTGCTGGTTCCTCTGTTTCGTCTGGTTCGACTCGGTCGGCGTCTGCAAAGGTATCGGCCAGCTCGTCGTACCAGGCCTGGTCCTCGGTCGCTTCGTCGTCTGCGCCACCGGTGTGCTTGGGGTCGTCCTCGTCGATGACGATGACGAGGTCCTCACCGGGCGGGACGAGGAGGAGGCTGGAGCGGATCTGGGCCTTGACGTACTCGGGGTCGTCCCACTTGACGCGTTCGGCGGCGAGCTCCTCGATGTGCTCGGACTGGGCCGACTGCTCGGCTTCGAGCCGGTTGATCTCGATGCGCTGCTCGACGTAGGTGCGGAGCGGGTAGGCGTAGGCCAGGGCCAGTGCGGAGAGGACGAGGGCGACGATCGCGGCGCGGCGGGAGACCTTGCGGCCGGGCCGGTAGCGGACACGCTTGACCTCGGCGCGGCCGGTCCCGGGGGCGGGTCGGCGGGCGGCACGGGTGCGGCCGGGTCCGGTGGATCGTCCTCCCGGATGGCTGGGTCGGCGGCTCGCGTTCACGGGCCCAGCCTAGTCGATCGGGGAAGGCCGAAGGCCCCCGCGCTGAAGCGCGAGGGCCTGTCGTCTTACTGCGGTGCCGCTTACTTTCCGAACTTCGGGAATGCCGAAGCGCCGGCGTAGCGGGCGGCGTCGCCGAGGTCTTCCTCGATGCGCAGCAGCTGGTTGTACTTGGCGACGCGGTCCGAGCGGGCCGGGGCGCCGGTCTTGATCTGGCCGCAGGACATCGCGACGGCCAGGTCGGCGATCGTGGTGTCCTCGGTCTCACCGGAGCGGTGGCTCATCATGCAGCCGAAGCCCGCGCGGTGGGCCATCTCGACGGCGTCGGTGGTCTCGGTGAGCGTGCCGATCTGGTTGACCTTGACGAGGAGGCCGTTTGCGGCCTTCTCGTCGATGCCGCGGCGGATGCGCTCGGGGTTGGTCACGAACAGGTCGTCGCCGACGATCTGCAGGCGGTCGCCGACCTTGGCGGTGAGCGCGGACCAGCCGGCCCAGTCGTCCTCGGAGAGCGGGTCCTCGATGGACACGAACGGGTAGGCGGCGATGAGCTCCTCGTAGTAGGCGCTCATCTCCTCGCCGGTCTTCTTCTGGCCCTCGAAGAGGTAGGCGCCGTCGGTGTAGAACTCGGTGGCGGCCACGTCCATCGCGAAGGCGATGTCGGTGCCGAGCTTGTAGCCGGCCTTCTCGACGGCGACCGCGATCAGGTCGAGCGCGGCGCGGTTCGACTCCAGGTTGGGGGCGAAGCCGCCCTCGTCGCCCAGGCCGGTGGAGAGGCCGCGCTCCTTGAGGACCGACTTGAGCGCGTGGTAGGTCTCCGCGCCCCAGCGCAGGGCCTCCTTGAAGGTGGGGGCGCCGATCGGGGCGATCATGAACTCCTGCACGTCGACGTTGGAGTCCGCGTGGGATCCGCCGTTGAGGATGTTCATCATCGGCACCGGGAGCAGGTGCGCGTTGGGGCCGCCCAGGTAGCGGTAGAGCGGGAGCTCGGCGGAGTCGGCGGCGGCCTTGGCCGCGGCGAGCGAGGCGCCGAGGATGGCGTTCGCGCCGAGGTTGGACTTGTCGGGGGTGCCGTCGGCGTCGAGGAGGGCCTGGTCGACCAGGCGCTGCTCGGAGGCCTCGATGTCGATCAGGGCCTCGCGGATCGGACCGTTGACGTTGTCGACGGCCTTCTCGACGCCCTTGCCGAGGTAGCGGTTCTTGTCGCCGTCGCGCAGCTCGATGGCTTCGAAGGCGCCGGTGGAGGCGCCGGACGGGACGGCCGCCCGCTGCAGCGTGTCGTCGTCGAGCAGGATCTCCACTTCGACGGTGGGGTTGCCGCGGGAGTCGAGGATCTCCCGTGCCCGGATGTCTTCAATTGCAGCCACTGTCACTCCTGAAATAGCCGAATCTGACGACCGGCCCCATTACCGGGCCGTGTCCGAAGGATTTCGGCCGACCCGACACTGCGTCGGCCACAGCTCCCGAGGATACGCCCTAGGCGGGTCGGCGATGCCTCCGAGCCGCTAAAAGGGCGCGTCCTGCGGGTTCCGCGCGTCGGGAATTAGTGTTGCCCGCGACGCGGGCGCTCGTGTTACATGGGGCGTGGACGGACCGCTATATGGTGGAGTCCTATCTCAGATCAGACACCTGTGCTAGGCGCGCCCCCCGGATGCCGGCTGCGCTACGGCAATCCCCCTCGCCTCGCGCAATGGAAGTGGAGCCCCATGATCCTGCAGAAGCCCCTGCGGCGCTGCGCTGTATTGAGCGCGGCGGCGCTCCTGGCCCTCGCCGGCTGCTCGGACCAGGCGAACGGCGGTGAGTCGGCGTCGGAGGACCAGGCCGCGCTCACCGAGCTGGGCGGCCGCCTCGTCGAAGGCGACCAGCCCGCCTACACCGCCGAGTACCTCATCGAGGGCTCGGAGGAGTCGGTGCTGGTCGCGGTGGACCCGGAGGCCGGGACCGCGGCCGTCGTCGTCGAGGACCGGCCCCGCCTTTGGGCCGGCGAGGACGCGGCCGAGCTCAGCGTGTGGCTGAGCCAGGAGCTCGAGGGCATCCTGCCCCCCGAGGAGACCGTGGCCGCCTGGCTCTCCGAGACCGCCGCCGACCCCTCGGCCTCGGCCGAGTTCTCCGACACGACGCTCGCCGGCGAACTGGCCGACTGCGTCGACGTGCGGGGCGCGGCGGATTCGCCCGTGGGCGCGTACGAGATCTGCGTGACCACCGTGGGCGTCATCGCCAGTGTCTCCGCGAAGGTCGGCGACACCGCTTACACCGCGAAGCTCGTGAACTACCACGACGGCGTCGACGCCGCCTGGCTCGACGAGATCACGGGTCAGGCCGAGAGCGCCAACCAGTAGGATCGGCCGCCGCCCGGCGGCGGATCGCGTTACAGTCGCTCGGCGGGCCGGAGCCCGGTGCAACGGGGGTTCACCTGAAAAGGTGTCGGCACCGGCCCGGCCCGCACTCGCTCGCGAAGGGCCCGAAGGGTAGGCCGCATCACAAGCGGCATCCCGGTTGCGGACCCCCCGGGTAATCCATGTATAGTTGTCGTCGTTGCCGCGGCAAGCCGCGAAAACACAGGCCAAGCTCCCGTCGTCTAGGGGCCTAGGACGCTGCCCTCTCAAGGCGGAAACGGCGGTTCGAATCCGCTCGGGAGTACAAGTAGATACGTAGATACACAGCACCGAAGCCCCGGCTCTGCCGGGGCTTCGGTGCTTTCAGGCCCTATGGGGCGCTGAGAGACAGGCGGCCTCGCGCTCCAGGCCTGGGTTTCGCACGAGCCCGCGGTGCGTCCGCGACCTCGGCCGTTTCACTCGGGGTCGGCCGAGCGGGCGGTCTTCTCCCAGTCGCGCCAGGTGGCCATCCGCTGCTCGTGGACGGCGAGGACCAGGTCGTAGCCCTGGGACGCCAGGATGAGGCGGGTGGGCGGCTCGGCCGCGTCGACGGCCTCGAACACCGCCGCGACACTGTCCTTCGCCGTGGGCGTCGGGCCGTCGCCCCAGCTCGCCATCGCGTCCCGCAGCGGCTGGTACAGCGGGTTCGGCTCCGAGCGGTTCGCGGACGCGCCGGCCCAGTCGGTCGCGAAGCCGGACGGCTCGATCAGGGTGGTCTTGATGCCGAACCCGGCCACCTCCCCGGCCAGCGCCTCGGTGAATCCTTCGAGCGCCCACTTCGAGGCGTTGTAGACGCCCAGGCCGGGGAACGCGGTCACGCCGCCGATGCTGGAGACCTGGACGATGTGGCCGCCGCCCTGCTCGCGCAGCAGCGGGATCGCGGCCTGGGTGATCCACAGTGCACCGAAGAAGTTGGTCTCCATCTGCGCGCGGACCTCGTCCTCGGTCACCTCCTCGGTGGTGCCGAAGTGGCCGTAGCCCGCGTTGTTGACCACCACGTCGAGGCGGCCGAAGTGCCGGTGCGCCGCCTGGACGGCGGCGATGTCCGCGCTGCGGTCGTTGACGTCGAGCCGCATCGGGAGCAGGGCGTCGCCGAAGCGGTCGCGCAGTTCGTCGAGGGTGTCGGTGTCGCGGGCGGTGGCGGCGACCCGGTCGCCGCGCTCGAGTGCGGCGGTGGTCCAGGCGCGGCCGAAGCCTCGGGAAGCGCCCGTGATGAGCCATGTCTTCGTCATTGGAAATCCCTTCGATGTCCCGGCGGGGGCCGGGAGGAATCGGCGTCGGGCCTGGTGCCGCGTCGCCGCCGTGACTTCACTATACGCCAAACATGTCTCACTGTGTCAAGTCCGGCCCGGTGTGCTCGAGGCGACTCTTCGTGTCGATCGGTGTAGCCTGGGGTCATGGAGGAGCCGAAAGCGGGACTGCGCGAGCGCACGCGCAACATGGTGCGCGCGGAGCTGGCGCAGGCAGCACTCGAGCTGTTCGTGGAGCAGGGGTTCGAGGCGACCACAGTGGAGCAGATCGCGGCGGCGACCGGCCTGTCCCGCCGCAGCTTCCACCGCTACTTCTCCAGCAAGGAGGACGTGTTCGGGCAGTGGTTCGTGGAGACGGGCCGGCAGCTCGCCGCGGCCCTCGCCGCACGCCCCGACGAGGAGCGCCCCTGGCCCGCCCTGCGCCGGTCCTTCGACGGCGTCGTGCAGGGCCTGAGCGAGCAGCCCCAGTCGCTCCTGATCACCCGCATGATCCTGCAGACCCCTGCACTGCACGCCACTCACCTGCAGAAGCACGCCCTCTGGCGGGTCGCCCTCGCCGACGTGCTGCAGCACCGCCCGTCCGAGGACGGCGGCGAGCTCGGGCAGTTCGCCGCGGCCTCCCTCGTCGGCGCCGCCCTGGCCGCACTCGACGCCGCCATGACCCGATGGGTGGGCGACGACAACGAACAGTCGCTCGGCGACCTGCTCGACCAGGCCATGAGCGCCATCGCACCTTTGACGGCACCGGCGCCGGCCACTCCCCCGCGACGGCCGTGACCGCCTCGCAGCCGCCAGGCAGTCGCTTCCGGCGGGCCGGACGGGTTCGGGCAGGTTTCGGTTTTTCGGGCACTATGGAACGTTGACGCAGTATGGTGCGGTTTTTGCCTTAGGCTGCCTGCATGTACGCGAGTCGAGTGTCCATAAGGGTTTCGGTTGCGTTGCTCGCAGTGCTGCTGGCGCTGGTCTCGAGCGGGCTGGTGTTCGAGCGGCCGGCGCGGGCGCAGGCGAGCGGGGCGTGGGGCGAGTGGGGGCCGTTCGCGGGCGAGTCCGGGGACTTCCACGCCGACATGACGTTCGCGACCAGCCCGGCGATCACCGCCGGGATGGAGTCGAACTCGCGCGGCGGCGGGGTCGGGGTCATGTCCGGCGAGTCCAACTGGCTGTCGGCGGGGACCGACATCGGCGCGAAGTACGGGACCTCGAAGCACCAGCCCTATGTCAACCTGCGGCCCCAGGCCGACCGGCCCGACTCGCCCTCCTACACGACGTACGCCTTCAACGAGCCCGTGCCGCCCGGCGGCTGGGCCTTCGCGCTGGGCGACATCGACGCCGACCAGGTCAAGGTGATCGCCAAAGGCCCGGACGGGTCGGCCCTGACGGCCGCCGAGCTCGGGTTCCAAGGCGCCTTCAACTACTGCAGCGCCTCCTCCCCCGGAGGCCCCTCCTGCACGCGGGACGGCACCGACGTGCCGACCTGGGACGCCGCGACCGAGACGCTGACCGGCAACGCCGCGGCGGTGGACACGGACGGCGCGAGCGGCTGGTTCGAACCGACCGCACCGGTCGCCTCGCTCACCTTCGTGTTCACCCGCCGCGCCGGGTTCCCGGTCTACCAGACCTGGTTCGCCTCGCTGGGCTGCGACATCACCGGGTCGGTCACCGACTCCGGAGCCCCGGCCGCCGGGGTGACGGTCAACGCCGTCGACCGCGCCGGGAACGTGGTCGCCGCGACTTCCACCGGCGACGACGGCTCTTACTCGTTCCCGGACTACATGGTCGGCGGCACCTACACCGTCGAGGTCATCGCGCCCCCCGGGAAGATCACGGACGGCCCCGGCCGCCAGGAGGTGGACCTCGGCAGCTGCCCCGCGGCCCCGGCCGACTTCCGGCTGCGGGACATCGTGCCGACCTCGGTCAGCGGCAACGTCTCCACCACCGACGGCGAGCACCTCGGCGGCGTCACGGTGACGGTCGCCCTCGAGGACGGCACCACCAGGACCACCGTCACCGACTCGAAGGGCGACTACCTGTTCGACGAGGTCGCCGCGGGCGACCACAGCATCACCATCGACAAGCCCGAGCAGTACGAGTACGAGGGCGCGGGCCGGCGCGACATCACCGTGTCGCCCGGGCAGACCACGCCCATCACCGGCCAGGACTTCGTGCTCTCGGCGCTGCCGAAGCTGGCGGGCGAGGCCGTCGCGTGCGGCGGACCCGTTCCCGGGGTGACGGTGACGCTCACCCGGCCCGGCGGATCGACCGAGTCGACCGTGACCGACGCGGCGGGCGCCTATGCGTTCGCGGGCCTCGCAGCCGGCGATTACACGGTCGAGGTCGACGTGCCCGAGGGGCATTCCGCCGCAGGCGCGACGACGCGGAACGTGGAACTGGCGGGCACCGATGTGGACGGCATCGACTTCACGTACGCCAAGCCCGCCGCGGTCGTGGGGACCGTGACCGGTCCCGGCGGCGAGCCGCTGGCCGGTGTCGGCCTCGTCGTGACGCCCGAAGGCGAGGCGCCGAAGCAGGCGGCCACAGGGGACGACGGCATGTACAGCGTCGGCGACCTGAAGGCCGGCAGCCACACGGTGGCGATCACCGCTCCGGCCGGGTACGAGGTGGACGGCGAGGAGGAGCAGACCGTCGCCAACACCGGCACCTGCGGCGACGCGGTCGCCGACTTCGCACTGGTCGCTTCCGAGCCGGACGGGCCGACGACGGGTCCGGGGCCCGGACCTGGTGGTCCCGGGACCGGTGACGCGGGGAGCGGGCCGGGCGATGGTCCCGGCGAGAGCCCGGCCGGCGACGCTCCGATGGGTGCCGCGCATGACGACGACCTGCCGCTCACCGGCGAGAGCCTGTACATCGTGGTCGTGGCGGCGGCCGTGTTCCTCCTCGGGGCCGGCGCGGTGATGATCGCGGCGGTGCGCGCCAGGAGCCGCGAGGATGCCGAGCCGCTGGCCTGAGTCTTGAGCGCCACGGGAGATCGAGCGACCGTCTGATCCGCATGCGAATCGGGAGACCGGGTCGCTGCGCCGAGCCATGAGCGAAGAGGGAGGCCGGGCCTTGAGGCCCGGCCTCCCCTTTCCTTACCGCTCAAGGGATCAGATGCTCGGCCACTCGTCGTCGGCGCGGCGGGCGCGGCGGATCATGAGCCAGCCGACCACGGCCGCGGCGAGGGCGAGCGCGGCCAGTGTGCCGTAGAGCATCGCGGAAGCGCCGGTCACCGGGAGCGCCCCGTCGCCGGAGTCGTCAGAGGTGCCGGGATCGGTCGGGCCGTCGGAGCCGCTCTGACTCGGGCCGGGACTGGGACTCGGCGACGGGCCCGGGGGCGTGCCGGTGTTGGTGACGGTGCAGCGGATGTCGTCGCCCACCTTCACCTTCACGACCTGCGACGTGCCGTCGCCCGAGGGCAGCGACGGGTCGTCGGCGCCGTTGTTGGTGCACGTCCAGTCCTGCGTGTACGTGGCGAGGTCGGTGTCCCCTTCGGCGGTCTCCGCGAGCGTGTAGTCGCGGCCGCCGACGGACGCGAGGACCGTCTGGGACTCGATGGTCCCGGAGTCGCCGCCGTCGGTGGAGCCCTCGCCGATGAGGTCGCCGTGCTCGTCCTCGATGGTCAAGGCGAACGAGTCGGACTCGGCCGTCTTGTCGACCACGGTCTTGTCCATCCCGACCTTCGCGGTGAGGATGCCGAACGCGACGCCCTGCACGGCGTTCGCGGTGCGGTCGAGGAAGCCGATGGTCGCGGTGGTGGGAGCGACCGAGTAGAGGATGATCTCGTCGACCGGGAGGCCGCCCGCGGTGTTGCCCTTGCAGGTCACCGAGGTGGTGCCGATCCCCGAGAGCTCCTGCCCGCACGCGGGCTGGGCGTCGGGCATGGTCGCGCGGGTCAGCTCCTCGATGGGCTTGTCGGACGAGAAGGTCAGGCCCTCTTGGCGGTTGGTGGTCTCGGCGTCGGCCATGACGATGCCGTAGCCGTCGACGGCGGCGCCGTCAGGGCCGGTGACCACCAGGTCGTCGATCGTGAGGGTGCCGAGGTCGCCTGCGGCGCCGGTCCCGGCGTTCACCTGCTGGTAGAGCGCGGGCTTGCCCGGGGTGTCCCGGTAGACGGTGTTGCCGATCGGGGCCTTGCCGTAGGTGGGGAACGCCGTCGGCTTGAGCACGCGGTAGCCGTCGGCACCGGGGGCGACCTTGAAGGTGAAGGTCATCGTGTAGTCGGGGGTCAGCTCGATGGACATCGGCTGCCCGGCCGCCTCCATCGCCTGGGCCTGGTCGAAGCCGCTCATGTCGATCCAGCAGATCGTGTTGGCGAACTCGCCGTCCGTCCCGTAGCCGCATCCGGTGGTCTGCGCCGCAGCCGGGGCGCCGACGAGGGCACCGGCCGCGACGACGGCGGCGGCCGTCGCCAGTCTGGCAAAAGTCTTCACTGTGTGCATGTCCCTGCGTGATCGCTGGAGAAACTGGAGATACCGATTCGAGCGCGCATCGAAAGTCGCTTTTGTCCGATCAGTCCGGTAAGCATAAGGGACCAGGCGGTCGGCGGACGTCACCTCGGCGCCGCGTCGCGGCCGCTCAAGCATGGTGTCCCGGGCCGGAATGCGCAGGTGCGCGAGGCCGGATGCGGGCGTTCGGCTCGGACACGCGCACACCCGCGCTGATCGCGGTGCTCCGCAGGCGTGCAGAAAGATGTTGGGCCGCAATGGGCCCCCATCGGGCAGCGCGAAGGGCGCGCCCCGCAGGGGGACGCGCCCTGGTCGTTCGCTCAGGCCTGGAGGTACTGCTCCAGGTCGTCCAGGATCATGCCGGCGGCGGTGACCCCGATGCCGGTCATCCAGACCTCGTCGTCGACCTCGTAGGCCTTGCCGCCCTGCACGGCCGCGATCGACTGCCACAGCTCACCGCCGGTGTAGTCGGCGAGCATCGACGCGCCGTCGGCGCCATAGGCGCAGTAGAAGACCACGTCGCCGCCGACCGTGTCGAGCTCCTCGGCAGAGACCTCGGCGAAGCGCTTGTCGTCGGCGTCGGCCAGCTGCTGCAGCTCGGGCCGGGCCAGGCCGACGTCGCCGACCACGATGCCGGAGAACGAGTCCGGGCCGTAGACCCGGATCTGGTCGGGCATGAACCGCACCAGGCTCACCTCGGTGCTGATCGCGTCCCCGAGGGAGGCGCCGAACTCGGCGGCGCGGGCCTCGTAATCGTCGAGCAGCTGCTTCGCCTCCTCGCCCTTGCCGAGCGCGTCGCCGTCGAGGAGGAAGTTCTCCTTCCAGGTGACGCCGACCTGCTCGGTGAACACGGTCGGGGCGATCGCGTTCAGCTCGTCGTAGAACGCCTCTTGGCGGAACTTCGAGCCGAGGATGAGGTCGGGTTCGAGGGCCTCGATCGCCTCCAGGTCGGGCTCGGACGTGGTGCCGACGACGGTGACCCCGGAGAGGTCGCCGAGGTAGGTGGGCAGTTCGGTCTCTCCGGCGCGGGCCGCGCCGACCGGGGTGACGCCGAGCGAGAGCGCGGTGTCGATCTTGTCGGTGTCGAGGACGACGACCCGCTGGGGTTCGGCGGGGATCTCGGAGCTGCCCATGGCGTGCTCGATGGTGCGGGTCTCGCCTTCGGCCTCGTTGCGTTCGGCGGCCGGGTCAGACGTCCCGCATGCGGCCAGCGCGAGCGCGCAGGCCGAGGCGGCGCCGAAGGCCAGCAGTCTTCTTCTCATTTCGGGTTCCCTTCGTCAGCAGCAGGTAGATGAGGTAGACGCCGCCGAGCGCGGCGGTGAGGACGCCGGCGGGCATCTGGTAGTCGCCGAATGCGGTGCGGCCCAGCCAGTCCGCGAGGACGAGCAGTACGGCGCCGGTGAGGGCGGAGGCGAGCAGGGGCGGGCGGGAGGTGCGGGCGAGGCGGCGGGCGACCTGGGGCGCGGCGAGGGCGACGAACTCGACGGCGCCGACCTGGGAGACGGCCGCGGAGGCGAGGACGATGCCGAGGACGGCGAGGCCGATGCGGCGGCCGGTGACGCGGACGCCGATGCCGATTGCGGTGGGGTCGTCGAGGTCGGTGGTGTCGAGGGCGCGCTGCGCCCAGACGAGTGCGGGGAGGGCGAGGAGGAGGAAGGCGCCGAGGAAGGCCGTCTCGGTCCAGCCGCGCCCGGCGAGGGTGCCGATGAGCCAGATCTGGGCGCGCTGGGCGTCGATGGCGTCGGCGGAGAGCAGGAGGATCTGCGTGCCGGACTTGAGGAGGACGGCGACGGCGACGCCGGCGAGCACGAAGCGGGGCGCGGAGAGCGAGCCGCGGGAGGCGGTGAGGAGGACGAGCGCTGCGGCGGCGAGGCCGCCGGCGAGGGCGGCCGGGGCGAGGAGGGCGTAGGCGAGCCCGGCGGTGAGCGCGAAGGTCGCGGCGAGCCCGGCTCCGGCGGTGACGCCGATGATGTCGGGGCTGGCGAGGGGGTTGCGGGCGACGGACTGGATGAGCGCGCCGGCGATGCCGAGGGCGGCCCCGGCGGCGACGGCGAGGACGGTGCGGGGCAGTCGCAGGACCTCGACGGTGCGGTCGTAGCCGGTGGTGCCGGTGAGGGTGGCGATCGTGTCCGCGAAGGTGATGTAGGTGTCGCCCAGGCAGAGTGCGGCGGTGACGGCCGCGAGCAGGGCGATGAGGAGGAGCACGCAGACGGCGGCGCTGCGGCGGTGCCAGGTGAGGGAGAGCGGGCCGGAGCGCAGGACGGTGCGGCCGGGGAGCGGCGCGGCCGTTTCGCTTCGGGCGGGGGTGTTCGCAAGGCGCCTCATGCCGTCACCGTCCCCTCGAAGCTTGCGAGCCGTAAATCTGGCGAGCGCGCCTGACCAGCACGATGAGCAGCGGTGCGCCGATGACGGCGCAGATGATGCCCGCGGGGGCTTCGCCGGGGACGATCACTCGTCCGATGACGTCGGCGGTCAGCAGCATGCAGGGACCGAGCATGAGGCTCAGGGCGATCTGCGCGCGGTGGCTCGCGCCCACCGCCCATCGGGCGAGGTGCGGGATGGCGAGGCCGATGAAGCCGATCGGGCCGGCCGCCGCGACGGCCGCGCCCGTCAGGAGCGCCACGGTGACGGCGGCGGTGGCGCGGGTGAGGCCGACGCGGTGGCCGAGGCCGGCGGCGGCTTCGGCGCCGAGCTGCAGGCCGTCCATGCCGCGGGCCGCCAGGAGTGCGAGGACGAGGCCGCCCAGCAGGAACGGGGCCATGCCCCAGGCGACTTCGGCGTCGCGTCCGGCGAGGGAGCCGACGGCCCAGAACCGGTACTGGTCGAAGGAGTGCACGTCGGTGGCGAGCACGGCGTAGACCATCGCGGAGAGGCTGGCGTCCAGGGCGGCCCCGCACAGGGCGTAGGTGACGGTGCCGCCGCCGGTGTTCCGGGCGGCGACCGTGGAGACGGCGTAGCCGATGAGTCCGGCGGCGAGGGCGCCCGCGATGCCGAGCCACACGTACTGGCCGATGCCGGTGAGGCCCAGGACGCTGAGGCCGATGACCACGCCGAGGCTGGCGCCGGCGGCGACGCCGAAGATGCGCGGGTCGGCGAGGGGGTTGCGGGTGAGGGTCTGCATGAGGACCCCGGCGACGGCGAGGCCGGCCCCGGCGAGGAGGCCGACGGCGGTGCGGGGGACGCGCTGCTCCCAGACGACGGCCGCCGCGATGGCGTCGGTGCGGGTGAGGCCGTGCCAGACCTCGACGGGGGTGAGGTCGCGGGCGCCGATCGCGAGCGAGGCGATCACGATGAGCCCCAAGGCGATCGCGGAGGCCCCGACGGGCAGGGCCCGGTTGCGGGCCCCGCGCGCGGTCCGGGCGGGTCGGAGTCGGGCGACGGGCACGCCCTAGAGCATAGGCGAGCCTAACCTAATGGGAAAGCGCCGAATGCGGAATGTGATCTGCACTCTCGAAGGCGCAGGTCATTCGGGGTAGCGGATGCCCTCGGCCACGGCCTTGACCGCTTCGAACCCCTTGCGCTCGAACGGGTCGCGCACCTCGACGGCGAGGCCCGGCTCGATGAGGCGGGCGATCTCGCGCTCGCTCGCGAAGCCGTCGTCGCCGAAGGCGCTCGGGCTCCAGTCGTCGCCGCGCTCGTGGTACTCGGCGAGGAACCCCTTGAGGGCCTGGCCGTCCTTGAGGCGCGGCGCGCGCATGACCTGCACTTGGAGGTCGACGCGCCACGTGCCGGGCTCGATCTCGGTCTCCCATACGCGCTGGGTGCAGTCGACGCCCTCCCATTCGGTCACGAAATCCGAGGGGGTGCCGAGGTCTTCGGGCAGGTAGGTGAGGGCGAGGCCGTCGAGGCGCGATTCGGTGCCGCTGATCGTCATGCCGCGATCGTACCCATTCGTCCACGCGCGAAACCGGACTTGCGCGTCGCGGGTCGCGCGCGCCTGGATGTCCACATCGGGATGATTTCGTAAGTATGCAATGTCCTGTGGGTAAAAGATTGACTTCGCCCCTTGCGCGGCGTTGACATCCCATGATTCGATGATTCACGAGTGAACATCGCATTCGCGTGCGCCGTTCCCGCCCGTCCCCCTGAAACCGCCGGTCACTCCCCCACAGGAGCCTCCATGCTTGCAGTCAAACGCGTCTCGAAGCGCGCCCTCGCCCTCGCGGCGGCCGCCTCGCTCGCCGTCCTCTCCGTGATCGTGCTCGACGCCGCCCCCGCCGAGGCCGTGCGGCCCCCGGGCATCCCCTCGCTCTCCACCGCGCAGTCCGAACTCAACCAGCTCACCGTCGCGAACGAGTCGAACGGCGACTCCTACGACCGCGACCTCTTCCCGCACTGGTCCTCGGTCGGCGGCGGCTGCACCGCCCGCCAGTACGTGCTCAAGCGCGACGGCTCGAACGTCCAGACCGGCTCCGACTGCCAGCCCGACTCCGGCTCCTGGCAGTCCGATTTCGACAACGTCTGGACCTCCACGGTCTCCAACGCCACCGTCGACCACGTCGTGGCCCTCTCCGAGGCCTGGGCCTCGGGCGCGAGCCAGTGGAGCACCTCCGAGCGCCAGGCCTTCGCCAACGACATCAGCTCGCCGCAGCTGTGGATCGCCACGACCTCCATCAACTCCGCCAAGGGCGACAAGGACCCCGCCGAGTGGATGCCGCCGAACACCTCCGTGCGCTGCGACTACGTCAAGGCCTGGACGCACGTGAAGTACCTGTACGACCTCACGGTGAACGCCGCCGAGAAGAGCGCGATCCAGTCGCACTTCAACACCTACTGCTAGACGCGCGGAACGGCGGCCCGCTCAACGCGAGCGGGCCGCCGTTCCGTGTCGCCTAAGCGTTGACCAGGGAGATCAAACCGACCAGGAGCGCGAGCCCGCAGGCCACGAGCCCCAGGATCAGGCCGGTCGTCGCGATGCCCTTGCCCGAGACGCCGCCCTGCGCGTACCGGATCTGGCGCTTCGCGTACACGGCCAGGGAGACCGAGCCGATGCCGAAGAGCGCCGCGGACATGAAGAACGTGAGGCCCGCCCACGGGCTGAAGATCGCGCCGATCAGCCCGGGCACGGCACCGCCGATCCCCGCGATCCCGGCCACCAGCGAACCGATGGCCGGACCTGAAGGGATCGGCTTGAGCCGCGGGAACATGAGGGGAAAGCCGTCGACGAGGACAGGTGCGGGGACTGCCATCGGCTGCCAGACGGGCTGCATCGGCTGCATGGGATAAAGGTGCTGGTACTGCGGCTGCGGCTGCGGCTGCGGGTAGCCGTGGACCGGCGGAACGGGCGGCGCCTGAGGCGGCTGCTGCATGTGAGGTTGGTACGGGTCCTGCGCGGTCACGCCCCCAGACTAGCCGCCTCGAAGGGTTCTCGCGACCTCGGTGAAGTACTCGTCGACCTCCCTGGTGTCGTAGCCGCGCAACGTCAACTGGAAGCCGAGGTTCTTGAGGGAGTCGGGGTGCGGAGGCGCGCCGGCATCGGTGGCCTGCCTGATGCGGGCCACCGCACGGTCGACTTGGGCACGGTCGTATCCGCGGAAACGGACAGAGAAGAAGGGGTTCTCCATACGTCACAGTCTGCCAGGTCAACACCACGGAGTGGGATCGGCCCGCCCTAGATCAATTTTCGACGGTCGAAACAACTCGTAACGGCCACAAGTTAAGTGAGGAAACGCCTCACCCAATTCACTTGATGCCGAATTGTCCGTGAGAACGGGGCGACCAGAGCCGCGGCCGCATCCGCGTCGGCGTCCGAGACCGCCCCCGGCGCGAACGCCGCGGCGTTCACCAGCCGCGGCAGCGCCCCGACATCCGCCTCGAGCGCGGCCAGCCGCACCGCGGCCTCCTCCGCGTTCGCATGCGCGGGCACCCGCACACCCGCCCGGCCGGCCTCCGCCAGCACCTCGGCCCAGGCCCCCGCGACCCGCTCGGCCGGCGTCCCCTTCCGGAGCCGGCGCCGCCGCCGCAGGGCCCGCCTCGCCTTGAGCGCCAACGGGACGCAGGCCAGCAGCAGCGCCGCCGCCGCGTACCAGACCCAGCGCGGGATGCCCGCGTCCTCCTGCCCGGCCTCCTCGTTGAAGTCGCCGTCCTGCTCCAGCGCCTCGTCGTTGAAGTCCTCGGCCTCACCGCCGCCGCCCTCGGCCTCCTCAGGGCTCGGCGTCTCCTCCTCCATCTTCTCCAACGTGTCCTCCGGCGGAATCGGAGCGACCCCCGCAGCAGGCATCGGATCGAACCGGACCCACCCCGGCCCGTCGAACGCGACCTCCGGCCAGGCCTGGCCCTGCGCGGCCGTCACCGTACTGGCGCCCGAGGGCACGTCGAAACCGACCACCACCCGGCTCGGCAGGCCCGCCATGCGGGCGATCACCGCGTACGCGGAGGCGAAATGCTCCGAGGTGCCGCGCTGGCCGCCCGCCGTCACCGGGCTGCCGAGGAAGAACCCGAGGGCGGGCATGTCGTGGCCTGAAGGCGCGTCGGCGTCGAAGGCGTAGTGCTGGGAGAGGAAGTCCGCGAGCCCTTGGGCCCGTTCGAAAGGCGTGTCGTAGGTGGCGTTGATGTACTCGGCGATCTGGACCATGATCTCCGGGGTCCCGGGCGGGACCGCGACCGTGGTCGCGTCCGAGAGGTCGGGCCGGGCCGACTCGGCGCCGGCCGGATCGTTGCCCACGAGCGCGGCGTCGATGTGGAACCTCGTGCCCGTGGCGAGGCCGTCCGGGGTGAGCAGGCATTTCGTCTCGAGGTTCACGGCGATCGGCAGATCGGTGACGCCCGCGGGATCGGCGGGGGCCGGCACGAGCTTGCCGCCGAGCCCGATGATCTCGACGTCGGCCGAGTAGGTGGCCTCGCCCGCGCCCGGCACCACGGTGCCCGCGGTCCGGAAGTCGCCGGTGGACTGCCAGGTGGTGCCGTCGTACTCGGTGAGCACGGCGAGGCGCATCCACGCGTCCGCGCTCGTGTCCGCCTTGAACAGCTCCTTGTCGGGGGACTGCGCCCACTCGGCGATGCGCACGAGCGGGTTGAGGTCGATGTCGGTGAGCTGCGGCGGCTCCACGTACTCGCGCGGGTCCCCGGGGCTGGTCGTGACCAGCCGGGCCGCGGCCGGGCCGAGGACCGCGACCGCCGCGACCAGCACGGTGGTGGTGACGACCGCGCCCACGAGGGCGGGTGTGCGCGACGGCGCCTGGCCCTCAACCGTGGCGTCGCGGTCGGGCCGCCGCTCGGGCGGCGCAGCGGTCACCGCCAGGGCGACGGCGGCGAGCACGCAGTAGGCGATCGCGTAGAGCGGGCCCGCGTCGGCGTTCGGACCGACGAGGTACAGGCCCGCGCCGTACAGGAGCGTCGGCGGCAGGCAGCCCAGGAGCGTGCGGCCGTAGCGGATCGCGAACTCGCACGAGAGCGTCGCCGCGAGCCAGGTCAGGAAGACGGGCACGACCACGGTGTCGGGCACGGGCTCGACGGGGATGAGCGCGGTCAAGGTCCGCGGCACGGCGTTGACCAGCGCGTCGACCGCGGTCACGCCGAGCGGGTCGGTGCCGTCGCTCGTGAGGGCGATGGCCCCGAGCAGGTAGGCGGCCAGGCCCGCGGCCGAGACGCCGGGGGCGAGGAACGCGGGCCGGTTGCGCAGCGCGAAGCCGATCGCGAACGCCGCGAACGCGGCCCCGGCGACCAGGAGCAGGAGCATCCGGCCGTGGTAGACGCGCGCCGCCACGGTGCCGGCGACCAGGCACATGAGCGTGAGCGAGGCGGCGACGGCGGCGACGCGCAGGCGGTAGCGGGCGCGGCGCTGCCGCCTCTGGTTCGTGTTCGCCGTGCTCACAGCCGGGTCCCGCCGTTGTTCCAGGCCGCGGCGAACTGCTCGCCGTCGGCGGCGCGGATCGTGGGCACGCCCCCGGCGAGCGAGGCCGAGGTCGGGAGCCCGGTCGCCAGGTGCACGGCGATCACCGTGGGGTAGGCGCGCTTGAGGGTCGCGAGGCGGTCCGTGGGCGGCTCGGTGCCGGTGATCCACACGAGCGTGTCGCCGTAGCGGGCGGCGGTGAGGCGGGAGACGTAGGTGCTCAGCGAGTCCTTCGCGTCCGGGTTCAGCTCGGCGAGGAGGTCGCCGTAGGAGTCGCGGCCGGCCCCGGAGACGACCGCGCCGGAGGCGGGCACGAGCGCGGCGTGGTACTCGGCGCGGAAGCAGGCGGTGAGGACCGAGTAGGCGGCCTCGCAGGCGGCCTCGAACGGCGCGGCCCAGGGCTGCCCGGCCGGCGCGCCTTCGGCGGCCCAGGCCTCGGCGCGGTCGTCGATGGCAATGGCGACGGTCGGCAGCGAGGTGTCGAGGTGCTCTTTCACCATGAGCTTGCCGATGCGCGCGGAGGTGCGCCAGTGGACGTGCCGCAGCTCGTCGCCGATCACGTACTCGCGCAAGGCGTGGAAGGTGAGCGAGCCCTGCTCGACCTTGTCCGCGGTGCCTTCGAGGGAGCGGGCGAGGCCGTCCGGGGTGCGGGCGAGCTGGTGGAGGCGCGGGTGGATCCACAGGCGCGCAGTGGGGCCGAAGTTCCCTGCGGTCGCGGCGAGACCGAGGAGGTCGCGCTTGCCGATGCCGAGCGGCCCGGCGTCGACCACGCCGCGGCGCTCGGCCCGGATCTCGTAGCTCGCCCCGGCGCTCCGGCCCGGGCGCAGGCGTGCGAGGGGGACGGCGACGCGGCGCGTCTCGAGGCCGCTCCCGCCGTAGGCGTCGACGGCGCGGGCGTTCACGGCGCGCCAGCGGCCGGCGTTGCGCACGTTGAGGTGGATCGTGGCGGTGTGGCCCACGGAGATCCGGTCGGGGGTGACGGAGCGTTCGACTTCGAGGCGCGGCCTCGCGGCGATCACCGAGCCGGCGGCGACGCAGGCGAGCGCGGCGGCGGCGCCGAGGGTCGCGAACTCCGGGTAGCCCCAGACCCAGCCGGCGAGCAGCAGTCCGACCGCGGCGAGGGCGAGGGCGACCCCGCGTCCGGTGACCGGGACGGCGAGGGCGAGGTTCTGCACGCGCGACGCGGACCTCGAACCGGCTGCGGCGCTGCGGCGCCCGCGCCTCCGACGGGACAAAATGGACTTATCGACCTCGCCCGGTCCGGCTCCGGTGGCCTGACCGGTCTCGCTCATGCCGCCGAGGCCGGCAGCGGCACGGGCACCTGGTCGAAGGCGTCCGCGACGATCTGGGCACCGGTGATGCCGCGCATGGCCGCGTCGGGGGCCGTCTGGATGCGGTGCGAGAACACCGGTCCGGCGAGGGCCTTCACATCCTCCGGGATGATGTACGTGCGGCCCTGCGAGAGCGCGAAGACGCTCGCGGCCCGGGTGAGCGCGATGAGGCCGCGCGGGCTGACGCCCACGGCCACCTGCGGGTGGTTCCGGGTCGCGTTCGCGAGCTGCACGAGGTACGCGTACAGCGGCTCGGCGATGTAGACGTTCTTCGCCATCTCCGCCATCTGCGCCACCGTCTCGGTGTCGACGATCGGGGCCAGGTGCTCGGGGCTGCGCTGGTGCGTGCCGCGCAGGACCTCGATCTCCGCGGCCTCCACGGGGTAGCCGACGGAGAGCTTCACGAGGAAGCGGTCGAGCTGGGCCTCGGGGAGGCGGTAGGTGCCGTCCATCTCGACCGGGTTCTGGGTGGCCACGACGAGGAACGGCTGCGGCACCTGGTGCGGGTTGCCGTCCACGGTCACGCGGCCCTCCTCCATGACCTCCAGGAGCGCGGACTGGGTCTTCGGGCTGGCCCGGTTGATCTCGTCGGCGATCACGATGTTCGCGAAGACCGGGCCGGGGTGGAACTCGAAGGCGCCGCTGGACTGGTTGAAGATCGTCACGCCCGACACGTCAGAGGGCAGGAGGTCCGGCGTGAACTGGATGCGCCGCCACTGCCCGGAGACCGCGGCGGCGATCGTCCTGGCGAGCGTGGTCTTGCCGGTCCCGGGCACGTCCTCGAGCAGGATGTGGCCCTGGGAGAACATCGCCGTCAGCGCCAGCCGCACGACCTCCTGCTTGCCGAGCAGGACGGTGTCGACGGCCGCGGCGAGCGCCTCGAAGGTCGCCGCGAACTGCTCGGCATGCGCGGCGCCCAGCGTCACCGGCTGCTGCATGCGCTTAGGCACTCGCAGCGGATGGGTGTGCTCGGTGTCGTGCATGGGTTGTCATCTCTCTCGCTCGCTAACAGGCCGGGAGGTCGCCGGTGGAGTTCTTGTCCACGCCGTCGATGTTGATCCAGACGAAAGGAACGTACGCATTGGCAGCGTAGTCGATCTTGATCCACTTGTCGGAGTCGTTCTTGCCGGGGTGGTAGTCGTTGTTCCCGTCGCTCTCCTGGCCGCCTCTCGCGACGAACTTGCCGGTGGTCCAGCAGTAGGCCTTGTGCCGGTCGCCGGAGTGCGTCTTCCCGATCGAGTCCCCGTTGTTGGTCGCGGCGGAGTAGACGGCGATGCCGTCGGCGGACCTGCAGTACCTCGTGTCCATGCCCTCGTCGCAGCCGAAGTAGATCTGGCCGTTGACGACTGAGGTGCTCGCGGTGTAGTTGCCGGTGGTGGCGCTACCAGCCGGGTTGGTGATCTTCACCGTGTAGGTGTGCTCGGTCGAGGCCTTCAGTCCGTTCTGGGTGAGGCTGTCGCACGAACCTTCCGTGACGGGCGTCTGGCCGTCGCGGAGCAGCTGGCAGGTCGCTTCGCCGCCGCCGTCATCGGAGGTCAGGTTCAGGGTGATCGAGTCCGCGGTCGCCGAGTGGCCGCTGATCTGAACGGTCGGCTCGCTCATCGTGTTCGAGGTGGTCTCGGCGGGCGCGGACTCGCCGGCCTCGTTCACCGCGACGACCGAGACCGGCACCGTGGCGCCGTTCTCGATGCCCGAAACCCGGGCAGTCGTAGTGTTCCCGGCGACCGAGACGGTCTGGGCGCCGGCCCTGACGATGTACTCGGTGATGTCGCGGCCGTTGTTGGACGGCTGCTGCCAGGTCACGTCGATCGATCCGGCCGCATCGCTCGCGGTCTCTGCGAGGAGGCTGCTCGGCGCGTCGGGCACGTTGAACGGCGTCACCGAGTTCGACGGCGCCGAAGGCGACGAGGCCGCGGCTCCGGCGAGGGTCGTCACCTGGAACACGTACTGGGTGCCGTAGTCGAGCCCACCCCCTTCGGGAACGGTGAAGGAGGTCGAGTCGGACTGGCCGACCACGACCTGCGTCCCGGAGGCGATGGCCTCGACCTGGTAGCCGCTGACGTCGTTGCCCTGGCCGTTGGCCTCGTCCCATTTCACGGTGACGGTGCCGTCCTTGTTGGCGGTTGCCTCGACACTGCCGACCGGGTCGGGCACGTCGGCCGAGGGCGTGATCGTCGGCGAAGTGGCGCTGTCGCCCTGGCCCTCGGCGTTGTGGGCGGTCACGGTGAAGGTGTAGGGCGTGCCGTTGGTGAGGTCGCCGATCTCCAGGACCCGCTGGTCCGGGGCGATCTCCCAGGTCTCGCCAGCGCCTTCGATCGTGTACTTGGTGAGCGCGGAGCCGTTGTTCGGCGCGGCGTCCCAAGAGAGGTTGATGAGGCCGTCGCCGACCGTGCCGCGGAGGTTGGTGACCGCGCCGGGCGGGCCGATCTGGGGAGCGGACTCCTCGTCGCCCTCCTCGTCGCCTTCGTCGCCCGTCGCTTCCTCGTCCTCGGGCGGGGCGTTGCCGCCGAGGATGTCGTCGCGGTCCTTCTCGGCCTGCCGGGCGTTCCCGTCCGAGGACACGACCACGGCCGCGTTCGTGTTCACCGCGTTCGCGAACAGCGTGTCACCGGTGTGGTACATCTCCACCGGGCCGCCGCCCGCGTCGATCTCGATCCGGTCCAGCTCCTTGCCGTCCAGGTCGTACACCCACACGAGGCCCGAGGACCCGTCCGGCACATAGATCCGCTGATGGAACTCCACCGAAGCGCCCAGCAGGTTCGACGGGGCCGCCGCGATCGAGAAGTGCTTCGACTCCTCATCGTTCACCGTGATCACCGACGGCGGGTCCGTGACCGTGACCGAGGCGATCGTGCCCGGGCTGGTGTCCGCCGTCTCGGCCGGTCCGACCAGTTCGACATCGGTCACCGACTTGCGCCCATCCGAGCGCAGCGTCGTCATCTGCTTCGCCGTCGAGTTCAACACCGCCACACCGTCACCGAGCACGGTGAGCGCCAGCTCCTGACGCGGCTCGGCCACGACCTCGGTCGCCACCGTCTTCGCGCCCTGGTCCTTCGGCTCGATCTGCACGATCGTGCCCTCGCGCGGCACGCCGACCCACAACTTCCCCGACTTGTCGAACGCACCGCCGGTGAGCCCGGCCGGGAACTGCAGCGGATCACCGATCGCCGTAAGGCTGCTCGGATCCACCTGGTTCACCAGGCCCTGCGTCTGGTCGATGATGAACGCACCCTCATCGGCCAGCGCCAGGCGCACGCCCTCGCCGGGGGCCGTCTCGGCCGAGCCGGTCAGTTCGAGGGTGGAGAGGTCGATCGCGGAGACCTTGCCGGACGCGATCTCCCGCAGGAGGAGGTGTGAGTCGGTCTGGACGATCTGCACTTCGTTGCCGGCCGCGTCGGTGAGGGGGAAGCGGACGTCGGTGGCGGCGGTGAGGCCGTTGACCCGGGCGATCTCGCCGGCCGGGGTCGTCCACAGCCACAGGCTCTCATCCTCCAACTCGCTGTCGCGGCTGAACGCACCCGTGCCGAGCAGGGTCGCGACCAGCGCGCCCACCAGCACCACCGGCAGGCCTATCGCGATGAGCAGGCCCTTGACATTGAGGCGTCGGGCATCGACGTTGCGAATGGTCATAAGGGGGAAATCCTCTGCGGGGTCAGCTATGCCGGTTGTTCGGGGCGCGAGCGCCAGAAGGGCCCCTGGTGGTGCCTCGGGGGCGGCACACGAATCCGAGCCTAATTCGTCAGCGCAACTAGGACTAGGCTGCCATTGTCACAAGACGGTATCGGTCCGGGGTGGGCCAAAGTGGCCTGAGCGGGTCACGTTACCGATGCGTACGGCCAGTGCAAATGGTGTCCTGAGAACACAAAGCGGCGGTGCGTTGTACGCACCGCCTTGGTCGTCTGCCTGCCTGTTCTCGTTCGGCGACGTTCTGGACGCCGCCGATTGCCGTCTTCGCATGGGTCTTCGCTAGGCGGCCTCGCCGAGCTCGAGGACGCCGGCGCGGCGGGCGCGGGCGACGCCGGCGAGCGCCAGGATCTCCTGGGCCACGTGCGCCTCGGCGAGGTCGCCGGGGGTGTAGACCGGGGCGTCCATGCCCGCCATGGCCTCGCGGATCGCGAGCTGGGACTGGGTGAGCTTGCCGGAGGCGGCGATCACCGGGAGGCCCAGGCTCCGCAGGTGCATCGCGCCGTAGCGGGCTCCGGCGGCGTCGGCCGCGGCGAGGACCACGCCGTCGACGAGTTCGCGCACGAGCGGGTGCTCGAGGAGCGCGGAGGTTTCGGACTGGAGGATGCCGTCGGCGATCTCCATGACCACGGCGTCGACGTCGTGCGCGGCGGCGTGGTGGTAGAGCGTCTGGGCGAGTTCGGCGAGTTCGGGCACCGGGATGCCCGCGGTGGTCGGGTAGCCGCCGTCGGTGAAGTCGGCGGCGACGACCGCGCCGGAGTCGCGGAACATCCAGGGGTCGCCTCCGGCGCCGGTGCCGGTGATCTTGATGCCGGCGACGCGGCGGCCGCCGCGCGACAGGCCGCGGATCACGCTGGCGGCGGTGGTGGACTTCCCGGCGTTCATGGAGGTGCCGACGACGCACACCACGGGCGGGTGGTCGCCGAGGCCGAACGGGGCGAGGACGTTGTAGCGCCGCAGGTCGATCGGCACGCCTTCGCGGTCGGCGAGGATGCCGAGCGGCTCCAGACGGGTGGGCGGGCGCATGTCGCCGTGGCGCGAGAGGACCTCGCCCGCGACGCCGCCGGCGGCGACGAGGTCCACGGAGCTGCCGAGGACCTCGGGCACGCGGGACTCGTACTGGTCGGGCGCGTAGCGCTCGCCGAAGGCCAGGAGGATCTCGTCCCCGGGGTAGATGGCGGCCTTGCGGCCGTTGCCGAGCTCGAGCCAGTTGTGGTGGCCGATCGCGTCGACCCGTGCGGCCAGGATGTGGCCGGGTCGGGGCGCGCATCCGTCGACCAGGGTCAGCCCGGGTGATGTCAGGTCGACATTCCGGACCGCGTAGGCGACTTTGAGCCGCGAAGCGAGCTCAGCGGAGAACTCACGAATGCGCATGCACACTCCAAAAAGGACAGAAAGGGTCAGCGGGAGCACCCGCTTGAATGGAAGTACACCGGTGGTGCAGAACGTGACCACGGTGGTTTAGCGCAACGATCGCTGCGCTGTTGATGGACGAATATTACGGCCTGTGGTCGGGCTTGTAAAGAGTGGATCAGGTAAAACTGCGGCGGCGCCGGAGTGAACCTCCGGCGCCGCCGCAATTTCAGGGTCTACCTGCGAGAACTCACAGTTCGCGGGCCCTCCCGGCGACGTCCCCGATGACGATGACGGACGGGTGGTGCGCTTCGGTGACACCGAGGTCGGCGAGCACGCAATTGCGGACGGTCTGGTTCTTCGTGGTCGCGTTCTCCACGATGCGCACGGGCGTCTGCGGCGCCCGCCCGCCCTCGATCAGCGCGGCGGCGATCGCGGCGCGGTTCTTGACGGCCATGAGCAACACGATCGTGCCGTTCCCGGCGCCGAGCGCGGCCCAGTTGACCTTGCTCTGCGGGCCGGGCGGGACGTGGCCGGTGGCGACGGTGAAGTCGTGCACGACGCCGCGCTCGGTCACGGGGATGCCGGCGGCGGCCGGTCCCGCGATGGAGGAGGAGAGGCCCGGGACGACCTCGACGGGCACCCCGGCTTCGAGGCACGCGTCGAGCTCTTCGGCGCCGCGGCCGAAGACGAACCCGTCGCCGCCTTTGAGGCGCACCACGAACTTGCCTTCGAGGGCGCGCTCGACCATGACGGCGTTGATCTGCTCCTGCGTGGTGTGGCGCCCGTACGGGAGCTTCGCGGCGTCGACGATCTCGACGTCCTCGCCGAGCATGTCGAGCAGCTCCTGCGGGGCGAGCCGGTCCGAGACGACCACTTCGGCCTGGCGGAGCAGCTCGAGGCCGCGGAGGGTGATGAGGTCGGCGTCGCCCGGGCCCGCGCCGACGAGGGCCACGCCCGCGGGGCGGGCGGTGCGGCTGCGGGGGGCGTCGATGTCGCCGGTGCGCAGGCCCGCGGCGATCGAGTCACGGATCGAGGCGGCGCGGCGCGGGTCGCCGGAGGCGGAGACCGCCACGGCGACGCCGTCGAACTCGGTGTGCGCGAGCGTCCAGGCGTCGGAGGCCGCGGCGTCGTCGGCGCGCACGCACCAGGTGCGGCGGGCCTCGGCCTCGGCGGCGACGGCCGCGTTCACGTCAGGGGCGTCGGTCGCGGCGAGCACGAACCAGGCGTCGTCCCCGTCGCCCGAGCGCCACTCGCGCCGCTCCCACTGGATCTCGCCGGCGGCGGCGTAGTCGGAGAGCGTGGTGGTGGCCTCAGGGGCGACCAGTAGGACGCGGGCGCCGGCGGCCAGCAGGCGCGGCACCCGGCGGCCGGCAATGGAACCGCCGCCGACGACGAGCACCGACTTGCCCTGCAGCCGCAGCCCGATCTCGTAGACCGACACGTGTGCCTCCTCCAGCACTCCCCCGTTAAGACTCGACAAGCGTATGCGCGTTTCGTCGCGAGCATCTAACCGGCGGATTGCGAGCCTGTTACGCGAAACCCGCGATGCGCGATTCGGCCAGAGTTATGCGAGCTCGCATTGCGTTCGAGGCGTTCGGGAAAGCGGTGCCGGCCCTCGTGAGTTTTTTCACCTTGGGGCCCTCCATGTGCCCTAGGCTGGATATATGCGTGATCGACCCCGCCAGCACCGTGTGCCCGGACTGTCCGCACATGGGAGCGACGAACCCGGACCATCCGCCGAAGGCGTGTACGCGCTGCTGCGCACGAGCCTGCTCGCTGGGCTCGCGATCGCGGCCCTGGTGTTCCCGCTCGCCGCGATGGCCGGCTTGAGCGCGAAAGCCGGCTTCGACTCGATCGACACGCTCTCCGTGGAGGTCACCGAGACCGACCCGCCGCTGACCTCGTACGTGTACGCGGCCGACGGCGAGACGCTCGTGAGCCTCTTCTACGACGAGTTCCGCCGCCACGTCCCGCTCGACGAGGTCGCGCCCGTCATGCAGCAGGCCATGGTCTCCGCCGAGGACGCCCGGTTCTACACGCACAACGGCGTCGACTACCGGGGCATCGTGCGCGCCATGGTCGCCAACAACTCCTCCGGCGGGGTCGAGCAGGGCGCCTCCACGATCACCATGCAGTACGTGCGCGGCGCGCTCCAGCTCAACGCCGAGTCCATCGACGAGGTCATCGAGGCCACCGAGCAGACCGCCACCCGCAAGCTCCGTGAGGCCCGCCTCGCGATGGCCGTCGAGGAGCAGCTCACCAAGGACGAGATCCTCGAGCGCTACCTCAACCAGGCGTACTTCGGGCACAACGCGTACGGGATCTTCGCCGCCGCCCAGGTCTACTTCTCCAAGCACCCGTCCGAACTGAACCTCCAGGAGTCGGCGACGCTCGCCGGGCTCGTGCAGGCCCCCTCGGCGTACGACCCGATCACCTCCGACCAGTCGAGGGCGCTGGAGCGCCGCAACTGGGTGCTCGACCGGATGGTCGACATCGACTACCTCTCGCGGGGCGACGCCTCAGAGGTGCGCGGCCTGCCGATCGAGCTGGCGGTCTCGGACCCGCCGAACTCGTGCATCGGCATCCAGGGCACGCCGACCGAGTTCGGGTTCTTCTGCGACTACTTCCGCCGCTGGTGGCGGGAGCAGGACGCCTTCGGGGCGACCCCGGCCGAGCGCGAGCGCGAGCTGCGCCAGGGCGGGTACACGATCATCACCACGCTCGACCCCGAGCTGCAGAAGACGGCGAACAAGCACGTCAACAGCGCCAAGGGCCAGGAGTCGAGGCTCGCGCACGGCGCGGTGGTGATGGAGCCGGGCACGGGCCGGATCAAGGCGATGGGCCTGAACCGGACCTTCTCGTACGACCAGAAGCACAACGGCCCGCACTCGAACCCGTCCTTCGACCGCAAGGGCAACTACCCGAACACCGTGAACCCGGTGCTCGGCGGCGGCGCGGAGGGCGGCTACCAGGCCGGTTCGACGTTCAAGGTCTTCACGATGCTCGCGGCGCTCGACGCGGGCTACCCGCTGGACTACAACATCAACTCCCCCAACCGGGTGGCGACGAGCTTCGTCTCGGCGACCACGGCGTGCGGCGGCAGGTGGTGCCCGAAGAACGGCTCGGCCGCGATGGCGGGCACCCGCGACATGTGGTCCGGGTTCGGGATGTCGGTGAACACGTACTTCGCGCAGCTCATCGACCGGGTGGGAGCGGACAAGGCCGTGGAGATGGCCGAGCGGATGGGCCTGCAGTGGCGTTCCGAGGGCGACGCGTACTACGCCTCGGAGGAGCGGCGCTCGGGCTGGGGGCCGTTCACCCTGGGCGTCTCGGACGTGCAGCCGATCGAGATGACGAACGTCTTCAACACGCTCGCCGCCGAGGGGCTCTACTGCGAGCCGATACCGGCGATGCGCATCATCGACCCCCACGGCAAGGAACTCGACGCGGCCACGCCGCGCTGCCACCAGGAGCTGGACGCGGACGTGGCGCGGGCCGCGACCGACGCCGGCCGGTGCGTCACCGAGACCGAGCGCAAGGGCGCGCAGTGCGGGCCCTGGGGCACCTCGCGGGTCGTGGGCGAACTGGCCGGGAGGCCCGTGGCGGGCAAGTCCGGTACGACGGACGGCGACCGGGCCTCGTGGTTCCTGGGCTACACGCCGCAGTTGACGGTGGGGGCGTTCATGGCCGACCCGGACTACATCTTCAACCCGGTGGGCAAGTCGAACACGACCAAGTCGAAGGAGACGGCGGGGAAGATCTTCAGGGACGCCTTGAAGGGCGTGGAGGAGGTCAAGTTCAAACCCCCGTCACACGACATCATGTACGGGGATTGACCGCCTCGGACGACGCAGCGGCCTCCGGCTCACCGCCGGGGGCCGTTGCCGTTGCTTCGGCGTCCTCGGTGTCCATGTCGCGGCGCTCGCGGCGCGCGAGGACGACCCACCCGAGGGGGACCATGGCCGCGAACAGCGCCCACTGGACCGCGTACGAGTAGTTCTGCCAGTCCTTGAACGAGGGCGTCTCCAGGGCGGTGAAGCCCTCGGCCGGCTCGATGTCGGCGATCCACGCCGAGCGCAGCTCGTAGTCCAGGTGCGGGCCGAGCATGTCGATGCTCAGGCGGCGCGATTCGAGGTGCCCGCCGGTCTCGCTGACGCCGCCGCTGGACTCCTCGTACTCGTAGACGCGGCCGGTGACGGTGACCTCGCCGCTCGGCGCCTCGGGGTAGTCGGGGACGCTGCCGGTGTTCTCGGAGGGCACGAAGCCGCGGTCGACGAGGATCGCGGTGCCGTCCTCCAGGACGAGCGGCGTGACGATCTCGAAGCCGTTGAGGCTGTTGTTCGTCTGGGCGCGCAGCACGATCTCGTTCTCGGCGTCGTACACGCCGGTGGCCTCCACGAGGGTCCAGCGCACGTCGTCGTCCAGGCCCTCCCCGGGGGGCAGGGTCGCGTCGAGCGGTGCGGCCTCGCGGCTGTGCTCGATGACGTCGTTCGCGGCCGCCCGCTCGACCGCGCGGCCCCACTGCCACTGGGAGAGCAGCACGCACACGACCATCACGACCAGGCCCGCCAGCGTCAGCAGGAGCCAGCGAGGTGCGAGGACGAATCGGTACCGCTGCATCACGCCGCCGAGTCTAGACCCGCTCTACACTTGCGCCTCATGAGCGATGTAGTGAATGCGGTGCGCGCCGCCATGCCCGCGGTGCGCGCCGATCTGGAGGCCCTCGTCAAGATCCCGGCGATCGCCTTCGAAGGACTCGACCACGAGCCGGTCCGCCAGGGCGCGAACGCCGTCCAGCGCCTCCTCGAGGAGGCCGGCGCGGCCGAGACCCGCCAGCTCTCCCACGGCGGCGGGCAGCCGAGCGTGTACGCGCACTTCCCCGCCCCCGCGGGCCAGCCGACGGTCCTGCTGTACGCCCACCAGGACGTGCAGCCGGTCGGCGACCTCGCGAAGTGGGAGCAGCCCGACCCGTTCACCGTGGTCGAGAAGGACGGGCGGCTGTACGGCCGCGGCGTCGCCGACGACAAGGCCGGCGTGATGGCGCACGTCGCCGCGCTGCGCGCCTACGGCGGGAAGCCGCCCGTGGGCGTGAAGCTCCTCATCGAGGGCGAGGAGGAGTTCGGCTCCCCCACGCTCGAGGCGCTGCTGCGCGAGCACCGGGAACTCCTGGCCGCCGACGTGGTGGTCATCGCCGACTCGCAGAACTGGCGCACCGAGGTCCCGGCCCTCACCACGACGCTGCGCGGCGTCATCAACGTGTACGTGGAGGTCGCGGTCCTCAAGGGCGCGGTGCACTCCGGGCTCTTCGGCGGGCCGGTGCCGGACGCGCTGACCGCGCTGGCGCGGCTCGTGGCGACCCTGCACGACGACGCCGGCGATGTGGCCGTCGCGGGCCTGGTCACCGGCCGCAGCTCGGACCTCGACTACGACGAGGCGGCGCTGCGCCATGAGGCGGGGATGCTGCCGGGCGCCGAGTTCATCGGCACCGGGCGGCTGACCGAGCGCCTGTGGTCGAAGCCGACCGCCACCGTGCTGGGCATCGACGCGCCGGGCGCCGCGGAGTCGGCGAACGCGCTGCAGCCGCGGGCGCGCGCGAAGGTCTCGTTCCGGCTCGCGGCGGGCGACTCGGCCGCGAACGCGCTCAAGGCCGTCGAGGAGCACCTCCTGGCGAACGCCCCGTGGGGCGCCGAGGTCACGGTGACTCCCGAAGGCGGCCTTGGCGACCCGTGCTCGATCGACGCGACCGGCCCGTCCTACGACGCCGCGCGCGCGGCGTTCGCGGAGGCCTGGGACGGCACCGAGCCGGTGGAGATCGGCGTCGGCGGCTCGATCCCGATGATCGCCACGTTCCAGGAGCTGTTCCCCGAGGCCGCGATCCTGGTGACGGGCGTGGAGGACCAGTACTCGAACCCGCACGGCCCCAACGAGTCGCTCGACATCGCGATGTTCGAGCGGGTCTGCGTGGCCGAGGCCCTCCTGCTGGAGAAGCTCAAGCGCTAGCGGACGCGAACGGGCCCGGTCCTCATTGGACCGGGCCCGTTGCCGTGCGTCTAGAAGCCTTCGCGGACCTTCCGCAGCACCTTGGCGAGCGGGTCGCCCGAGGTCTGGAAGACGTGGCGGTACGAGTTCGCGGCGGCCTTGGCCTCGGCCGCGATCGACGCGTCCTTGTCGTCCTCGCGCTTCGGATAGTCGCCGGCGAGGTACTCGCGGTACTCGCCGTCGTCGATCCACGACTTGACCGCGGCCGCGCGGGCGACGGCGAAGTCGTGGCTGCGCTGCTCCAGCAGCATGAGCTTGAGGAAGCTGTCGCGAAGGTCCCCGCCGGTCTCGAACTCCTTGGCCTGCTCCAGGAACGCCGCAGTGTCCACATCGTGCAGATCGCCCCCGCCGGCGAGCTTCGCCATCACGCGGATGGCCGCGGCCGGGTCCTGCACCGCCAATACGCCGGCCCGGTCTGCCGAGAGCTCGGACTTGCGGCTCCACTCGTAGAGCGCGGCGGTGATGACCCGCAGGCCGACCACGCCGACCGGGATCCAGGCGACCGAGGTGGTGAGCCGCACCAGCACCATCAGCAGCGTGCGGTAGAGCCCGTGCCCGGAGAGGGCGTGGCCCAGCTCGTGCGCGAGCAGGAACTTCAGTTCGGCGTCGTCCAGCAGCTCGATCGAACCGGAGTTGATCACGATCACCGGCTTGTCGATGCCGATGCACATCCCGCCCAGGTCGGGGTCGCGCGTGATGTACAGCTCCGGCAGCTCCGAGGCGTCGAGCACGGCGCCCACCTGCTGGTAGGCCTCGTAGACGCGGGAGTACTGGTGGCGGTCGACGCGGATCGAGGAGCCCATGAGGCTCAGGCGCAGGGCCCGCTCGGAGACCATCCCGGAGACCTTGCGCAGGACGATGTCGAAGCCGCGCAGCTCCCGCAGTGCGACGAGCGCGCCCCGGTCGGCGGGGTGCTCCCAGGCCCGAGTCGATATGCCGCGCAGGATGACCGGCCCGCGAGCCTGGTCCCTGGCCTCGACCGGACCGCGTTCGCCCGGTGACTGGTCCTCGCTCATGCCCGCTCCTCACGGTTGGCTCTGGTGCAAGTGTGGCACGGCCGCGCCAGCGGCGGCGGCTGCGCGCGAACGGCACGGCCCCAGGCCGATCCGCGCCGCGGCGGCAGGCCGGTGCCGGATTTCACCCTGGAAGTCCGCAAGGGCCCCAAGCGGTCCGGACGCATAGCGGGCATTGCCGCCCACAAGGGGGCGAGATAACGAATCGGCGTCAACACGCCCTGCGGCGCTTGACACTCAGGCTCGCAAGGACTACTCATTGATGTGGGTCAGCAATTCCGGGGCGTCGTGGAGAATCGTTTGGGGTGTTCTTGCGACGCCCCGTATCCATGCCCTCTTCTGGACTCCCCGGTACCCTCACGGGCCGGTGCCCAGGTATTCTTGCGCTGGCGCGGCGCCCTGTGCGGCCCCGCCCGGCGCCCGTAGCTCAGCTGGATAGAGCACTGGACTTCTAATCCAATGGTCGCAGGTTCGAATCCTGCCGGGCGCGCCAGACTCGCAGGTAGCGCTCCTATCGACCAAGCCTGCACCGCCTCAATCCCCGCCTCTGGGGCCTTCGTGGCAACGCCCGTAGCAGACTTCGAACGCCGCCTAGTCGGATCCGCCCTCGGGGCCGGTCGGACTGGCGGCGCTCGGCCCTTCCGCAATCTCGACCCTGGTCCGCCATCCCTCGTTGCGGCCGATGATCTCCAAGACGGCGGTGGCGTCCTGCTCGACGCCGGTGGCGGGATCGACCACGGTGCAGGGAACTTCCAGGTCGTCGGCGACGACGAGGCCCTCCTCGTCGCCGCAGTCGGCCTCGAACACCACGCCGGTCTGCACCTCCAGCGTTCGGACGACGCTCTCGGCGACCTGCTCGCCAGTGGTCGTCATCGCGGGCGCGGGTTCGTCACCGCATGCCGCGAGCAGGGCGGCCGCGATCGCCGCCAGGGCGGGTGCGGCGAGGTGGTGTGGTCGCAACGTCGTGCCCCTTGTCCGATGTCCAGCCGAGGTGGCCCCGTTCCCGTGCGGTCGCGGGGCTCATCGCTGGACGTTAGCCGGGCCGTGCCCGCCTCAGACGATGTCCGACTGCTCTTCGTGGTACTTGACGCTTTCGATGCCGTCGATGGTCCTGAGCTTCACCGTGAGTTCGCCGACCTGGCCGCGGCCGGAGAGGACGAAGTCGGTGGTCCGCTCGTAGCCGTCGCCGTCCTCGCCCTGCATCTCGGTGACCTTGTACCCCTCTTCGGTGCATTTGGCGATCACCGCGGCCAGCGCGCCGGAGCTGGTGTAGCGGACCTGGAGGCGTCCGGCGTGCCTCGCGTGGTGGGCGAGGGCGTTCTCGACGGGGGCGAGTCCGGCGACGATGGCGAGCTGCGCGACGGCGACGGCGACGGCCGCCCAGTAGAGGCCGGCGCCGCAGGCGAGGGCGATGGCGGTGGTGGACCAGATGGAGGCGGCGGTGGTCATGCCGTGGACGATGTTCTTGTTGAAGAAGATGACGCCCGCGCCGAGGAAGCCGATGCCGGTGACGACCTGCGCGGCGATGCGGGCGGGGTCGACGCCGGCGGTGCCGGGCACGGTCTCGGGGAAGCCGAAGCGGCCGGCGAGGACGAACAGGCAGGTGCCGACGGCGATGAGGGCGTGCGTGCGCATGCCGGCGGGCTTGCCCTGCCATTCGCGTTCGGCGCCGACGACGAGGCCGAGCAGCAGTGCGAGTCCGAGGGGGCCGAGATAAGTCCAAGGGTCCATAACTCCCCGGGGTACCCCTTTCGGGCCTCGCGGAATCCCAGGTCAGGCCAGAAGGTCGGTCTCCCAGCCGTGTTCGCCGTCACCGGGGCCCGGCTCGCCTTTGACGAGGCGGTAGTGCTCGGCGGCGAGCGCGTCGTCGCCGAGTTTGTCGCCGAGGACGTCGAGCCAGTCGCCGGGGGCGATCTGGGTGGCGTAGGCGGCCATGGCCTCGCGTTTGCGGGCGGGGTCGCCGGTGACGCAGGCGTGGATCTGGTCGTCGGGGACGCCGAAGGGGAGGTCGTCGACGGAGGCGGCGTCGGCGAAGGGGTTGTCGGTGGCGCTGGCGAAGGCCTCGAACTGGGCTTCGATGATGCTGCGGGGCATGGTGGTCCAGTAGATCTTGCGGATGTCGTGGGGTGCGCCGAGCGCGGGGCGCCAGGCGGGGTCGGCGGCGAGTTCGGCGGCGCGCATGGCGACGCGGTGGGCCTGGATGTGGTCGGGGTGGCCGTAGAAGCCGTCGGGGTCGTAGGTGACGAGGACTTCGGGGGTGCGGTCGCGGATGAGCGCCACGAGGTCGGCGGCGGCCTCGTCGACGTCGGCGCCCCAGAACGCGCGCGGGTGCCGGTTGGAGGGCAGGCCCATCATGCCGGAGTCGCGGTAGCGGGCGACGCCGCCGAGGAAGTGGGTGTCCTGGACGCCGAGTGCGGCGGTGGCCTGCCGGTACTCCCAGTAGCGGTAGCCGCCGAGCTGGTCGGCTTGGTCTGCGGCGAGGCCGGCGAGGTGGGGGACGCGGACTTCGCCCTCTTCGCCGAGGGTGCAGGTGACGATGGTGACGTGCGCGTCGGGGCGGGCGGCGTAGTGGGCGACGGTCGCGCCGGTGCCGACGGTCTCGTCGTCGGGGTGGGCGTGGACGAAAAGGATCGAGCGCCTGCTCCGGTCAGGGCGGTGGGGGGTGACGGGTGGGCGGATGCCGCGTGCGCTCATGGGTGCAAGCCTAGCCAGCGCGGGGCCGTCCCGGTTCACTTGCGCCGCAGGAGACATGACAAGGCTTCAAATGAAACTTTGCAATCTACAGCCCCAGTCGGAATAATGCTCGCGATTGTGATGTACCCCATGGACTTACGTCACAGGTTCAGGGATATCCTGCGCTGATGACCACGACCGAAGACAGTGCCGTCTCGTCGCCCCGGGCCGCCATAGCCGCGCGGAACCTCCGGACCGACAACTGGCGGCGGGGCCCGATCCTGACGGTGCTCGGCATTACCGCCTGGGTCGCGTACGCGACGTTCCGGGTCTTCTACCAAGGCGACTACTGGGTCGCGGACTACCACTACCTGACGCCGTTCTACTCCCCCTGCGTCTCCGAGGGCTGCGTCCCCGAATCCGCCCACTTCGGACGGTTCCTCCCCGACCACCCGCTGATCCCCTACGCGGCGCTGAGCCTGCCGTTCCTGCTGGCGTTCCGGCTCACCTGCTACTACTACCGCAAGGCCTACTACCGGTCGTTCTGGCTCTCCCCGCCCGCGTGCGCCGTCCCCGACGGGCACCCGCGCTACACCGGCGAGACCCGGTTCCCGCTGCTGCTGCAGAACTTCCACCGCTACTTCTTCTACCTGGCCGTCGCAATCTCCCTGGTGAACACCTGGGACGCGGTGCTGGCGTTCCACTCCCCCGACGGCTTCGGCCTGGGCCTGGGGAACGTCATCCTGTGGGCCAACGTGGTGCTGCTGTGGTGCTACACCCTCGGCTGCCACTCCTGCCGCCACGTGATGGGCGGGCGGCTCAAGCACTTCTCGAAGCACCCGGTCCGGTACCGGCTGTGGACGTTCTCCAGCGCTCTCAACAGCCGCCACATGATGTGGGCCTGGATCACCCTGGCGTCGCTGGCGCTCACGGACTGCTACGTCATGGCCGTCGCCGCCGGCTGGATCACCGACCTCCGGTTCATCGGTTAAAGGGGCATGGGCATGAGCGACAACGACATCACCGAGGTCGAGCACCTGGCCTGCGACGTCCTCGTGATCGGCGCGGGCGGGGCGGGCCTGCGGGCCGCGGTCGAGGCGCGGCTGGCGGGCAAGAGCGTCATCGTGATCTCCAAGTCCCTGTTCGGCAAGGCGCACACCGTCATGGCCGAAGGCGGCGCCGCAGCCGCCATGGGGAACGTCAACGCGAACGACAACTGGCAGGTCCACTTCCGCGACACCATGCGCGGGGGCAAGTTCCTCAACAATTACCGGATGGCCGAGCTGCACGCCAAGGAGGCGCCGGACCGGATCTGGGAGCTCGAGACGTACGGGGCCCTGTTCGACCGGACCGCCGACGGCAAGATCAGCCAGCGCAACTTCGGCGGCCACGAGTACCCGCGCCTGGCGCACGTGGGCGACCGCACCGGGCTCGAGCTGATCCGCACGCTCCAGCAGAAGCTCGTCTCGCTCCAGCAGGACGACGAGGCGGTGGGCGAGAGCCCCGACCGGCTCCAGGTCATCGACGAGACGACGATCACCGAGCTGTTCACCGAGGGCGGCGCGGTCAAGGGCGCCTTCGGGTACCGGCGCGGCACGGGCCGGTTCATCGCGATCGCGGCCCCCGCGATCGTGCTCGCCACGGGCGGGATCGGGCGGTCCTTCAAGGTCACGTCGAACTCGTGGGAGTACACCGGGGACGGCCACGCGCTGGCCCTGCGAGCCGGGGCGAAGCTGGTCAACATGGAGTTCATCCAGTTCCACCCGACCGGGATGGTCTGGCCCCCTTCGGTTCGCGGCATCCTCGTCACCGAGTCGGTGCGCGGCGACGGCGGGGTGCTGAAGAACGCCGACGGCGTGCGGTTCATGTTCGACTACATCCCCGAGGTGTTCAAGGCGCAGTACGCCGACAACCCCGAGGAGGCCGACCGCTGGTACACCGACCCCGACCACAACCGCAGGCCCCCCGAGCTGCTGCCGCGCGACGAGGTCGCGCGGGCGATCAACTCGGAGGTGAAGGCGGGCAGGGGGACCGAGCACGGCGGCGTGTACCTCGACATCGCGTCCCGGCGCAGTGCCGAGTACATCCGCGAGCGCCTGCCGTCGATGTTCCACCAGTTCAAGGAGCTGGCCGATGTGGACATCACGGCGGCGCCGATGGAGGTGGGCCCGACCTGCCACTACATCATGGGCGGCATCGAGGTCGACGCCGACACGACCGCGTCGGCGGTGTCGGGCCTGTTCGCGGCCGGGGAGGTCTCGGGCGGCATGCACGGCTCGAACCGGCTCGGCGGGAACTCGCTCTCGGACCTGCTGGTGTTCGGCAAGCGCGCGGGCGAGTACGCCGCCGCGCACGCCTCGGCGACGGAACCTCCAGAGCTCGCTGAGGCGGCGATCGCGGCGGCCGTGGAGGACGCTTTGCGGCCCTTCGGGAACGACGGCGAGAACCCGTACGCGCTGCAGGACGCGATGCAGCAGATCAACGGCCGCCTCGTGGGGATCATCCGCCGCGCGGGCGAGCTCGAGGAGGCGCTGACCGAACTGGCGGCGCTGGAGGAGCGCATCGCGAACGTCACCGCGATCGGCGGCCGGGCCTACAACCCCGGCTGGCACCTGGCGCTGGACCTGCGGAACATGTACGTCTGCTCGGTCGCGACCGCGATGGCCGCGCTGGAGCGGGACGAGTCGCGCGGCGGGCACACCCGCGAGGACGCGCCGGGCATGGACCCGCAGTGGCGCAAGGTGAACCTGGTGGCCTCGCTCGAGGACGGCCGGGTGCGGCTGGAGCGCCAGGCGGTGCCGGCGATGACGCCGGAGCTGCTCGGCCTGTTCGAGCAGACGGAGCTCGCGAAGTACATGACCCCCGAGGAGTACCAGTCCTCGTCGACAGAGGAGGAGAGCCGATGAGCGAGAGGACCTTCCGGGTGTGGCGGGGCGACGCCGAGGGCGGCGGCTTCGCCGAGTTCGACGTCGAGGTCAACGAGGGCGAGGTGATCCTCGACGTGGTGCACCGCATCCAGGCCGAGCAGGCGCCCGACCTCGCGGTGCGGTGGAACTGCAAGGCCGGCAAGTGCGGCTCGTGCTCGGCGGAGGTGAACGGGATGCCGCGGCTAATGTGCATGACCCGCATGAACCTCTTCGAGGAGGGCGAGGCCGTGACCATCACTCCCCTGCGGACGTTCCCGGTGGTGCGCGACCTCGTCACGGACGTGTCGTTCAACTACGAGAAGGCCCGGCAGATGCCGGCGTTCGCGCCGCCGGAGGGCCTGGAGCCGGGCGAGTACCGGATGCAGCAGGTCGATGTGGAGCGCAGCCAGGAGTTCCGCAAGTGCATCGAGTGCTTCCTGTGCCAGAACACCTGCCACGTGGTGCGCGACCACGAGGAGAACAAGCCGCCGTTCTCGGGCCCGCGCCTGTTCATCCGGGCCGCCGAGCTCGACATGCACCCGCTGGACGCGCGCGGTGACCGCCGCGAGCAGGCGCAGGACGACCAGGGCCTGGGCCTGTGCAACATCACGAAGTGCTGCACCGAGGTGTGCCCCGAGCACATCAGGATCACCGACAACGCGATCATCCCGATGAAGGAGCGCGTCGCCGGGGACCGCTACGACCCGCTGGTGTGGCTGGGCCGCAAGATCTTCCGCAAGGGGAAGAGCGGGCAGCCGGGCTGACCGGCACTGCGCGACGAGGCCTTCGGCGATGCTGCGGGGCTGGCCGGGGATGGAGACCTCGAGGATGGCGTTCAGGCCGAAGCCGTCGCCGCCGTCCAGTTTGCCGATGCCGACGCTGGCCTGGACCTCGGAGGCGCCGAGGTCGACCTTCGCCGAGCGGGCGATGCTCTGGAGCGCGCTGTGGAAGCAGGCCGCGTAGCCGGCGGCGAACAGCAGCTCGGGGTTGGGGGCGCCGCCGGGGCCGCCGAGCTCGGGCGGCATGCGGACGTCGAAGTCGATGAGGCCGTCGCCGCCGGTGACGTGGCCGTTGCGGCCTTCGCCGGTCGAAACGGCATGGGCAGTGTAAAGCGCCTTCATGGTGTCTCCTTCTCACTCGGTGGTCTCGCGGGTGCGGATGGACTCGGTGAACTCGTTGAGCTTGTCGCGCAAGGCGACCAGCTCCTCATAGGACATCCCGGAGGCGCCGCCGACCACTTGCGTGACCTCGCAGCCGCGGCTCTCGAGCGCGGCCCCGGCCTCGGTGAGGTGCACGGTCACGCGGCGCTCGTCGCCGGCGTCCGCACCGCGGCGGCGCTCGACGAACCCGGCGGCCTCGAGCCGCTTGAGCAGCGGGGAGACGGTGCCGGAGTCGAGCTGGAGCGCGTCGCCGAGGGCGGTCACGGTGAGGCCGTCGGTCTCCCACAGCGCCATGAGGACCAGGAACTGCGGGTAGGTCAGCCCGAGCTGGTCGAGCATCGGCCGGTACAGGCCGATGACCGCGCGGGAGGCGGTGTACAGCGCGAAGCAGGCCTGCTCCCGGAGCCGGGGTGTCTTGTCCATGCACACGAACATAGCGCACAACTAAGTTGTGCGCAATCTAGTTGTGAGCCACTAGTCAATCGGGCCGAAGCGGACGTGCCGCCCGATCTCCCGCAGGGCGCCTTCGGGATCGGCGACCACCGCGGGCGGGAAGTTGCCGGTCATGAGCAGTCCGGCGAAGCCGTGGACGAGCGACCACGCGCCCAGCGCGCTCGCGTTGAAGTCCGGCGGCGCCCCGTCCGGCCCGGGCTTCGCATCCCCCGCGCCGCGCACGAGCGCGGCGCGCGAGCGGGCCTCGGCGCGGGCGAGGTCGGGATCGTCCTCATGGAGCAGTTCAGGTCGGAACATCGTCTCGAAATACGCCTTGTTGTCGATGGCGAAGCGCACGTAGGCGATCCCGACCTCGACGAAGTCGCCCGTGGCCGCCCAGGCGGTGTCGAGCGCGTCGGCGAAGCGGTCGTAGCCCTCGGCGGCGACGGCGGTCAGGAGCCCGGCCTTGTCGCCGAAGTGGTGGGCCGGCGCGGCGTGCGAGACGCCCGCCAGCTTGGCGACGGCGCGCAGGCTCAGCGCGCTCGGCCCGGTCTCGGCGATGGACGCCACGGCGGCGTCGATGAGGGCCCGGCGCAGGTCGCCGTGGTGGTAGCGATCGGTCACGAGAGCCACTGTAGCGCGGATCTTGACAGTGTCAAACACCACTGCGGCCACCGAGGCAACTAACTTGACACTGTCAAGACCGGGGCGTACGTTGGGTTCCACACCACACACGATTGGAAGCCCCTGATGTTCGAGTCCACTCTCGCCCTGAGCGACGCCTCCCGCATCATCGCCGGGATCGGCCTGCTCACCATCGTCACCATCGAGTTCGGCGGCATGTTCCTGCTCAGGATCGCCGCAGGCAAGGTCCCGCTCACCGACTTCCAGAAGTCCTTCTCCCGCGCCGGGCACGCCCACGCCGGCGTCCTCGTCATCCTCAGCCTCGTCAGCCTGATCCTCGCCGACGCGACCGGCCTCGACGGCTTCTGGGGCTGGACCGCCCGCATCGCGATCCCCACCGCCGCCGTCCTCATGTCCGGCGGGTTCTTCGCCGCCATGGCGGGTGCGGGCCGCACCGCGCCGAACAGGTTCATCGCGATCGTCCTCGTCGGCGCCGCGAGCCTCGCCCTCGGCGTCGTGACCCTCGGCATCGGCCTGCTGCTCGCCTGACAGAGCCGGGTCCCGCGCCCCGGCCACGCCGAACCAGCCGCCCGGCCCCCGCCGGGGCGTGGGCCCCCACTCCATCCTCGCGCGCGCCGTGCAACGGCGCCACGGGCCCGCCTAGACTTGACCCTCGTGAAACTCAGCATCGGTATCGTCGGCCTGCCCAACGTCGGCAAGAGCACGCTGTTCAACGCGCTGACCCGCTCGGAGATCCTCGCGGCGAACTACCCGTTCGCGACCATCGAGCCGAACGTCGGCGTCGTCGCCGTCCCGGACGCCCGGCTCCCGAAGCTGGCCGAGGTCTACGACTCGGAGAAGATCCTCCCCGCGACCGTGACCTTCGTCGACATCGCGGGCCTGGTCAAGGGCGCCTCCGAAGGCGCGGGCAAGGGCAACAAGTTCCTGTCCAACATCCGCGAATGCTCCGCCATCGCACAGGTCGTGCGGGTCTTCGAGGACGGCAACGTCACCCACGTCGACGGCCGCGTCTCCCCGATCGACGACATCGAGACCATCAACACCGAGCTGATCCTCGCGGACCTCCAGACCATCGAGAACGTCCTGCCGCGCCTCGAGAAGGAAGCGCGCATGGACAAGACCAAGGCCCCGAAGGTGGCCGCGGTCAAGCAGGCCCAGGAGGTCCTCGACGGCGGCAAGACCGTGTTCGCCGCCGGCCTCGACACCGAGCACCTCTACGACCTGCACCTCTTGACGGCCAAGCCGTTCATCTACGTGTTCAACGTCGACGAGGACCAGGTCGGCGACGAAGCGCTGGCCGCCAAGCTGCGCGCCCTCGTCGCGCCCGCCGACGCGGTGCTCCTGGACGCCAAGTTCGAGTCCGAACTGGTCGACCTGGAACCCGACGAGGCCCGCGAGATGCTGGAGTCCACCGGCCAGAGCGAGCCGGGCCTGGACCGCCTCGCGAGCGTCGGCTTCCACACGCTGGGCCTCCAGACCTACCTGACCGCGGGCCCGAAGGAGACCCGGGCGTGGACCATCCCGCGCGGCGCGACCGCCCCCGAGGCCGCCGGCGAGATCCACACCGACTTCCAGCGCGGCTTCATCAAGGCCGAGATCGTCTCCTACGACGACCTCATGGAGGCCGGCACCATGCAGGCCGCCAAAGCCGCCGGCAAGGTCCGCATGGAGGGCAAGGACTACGTCATGGCCGACGGCGACGTGGTCGAGTTCCGCTTCAACGTGTAGACCTCGCCACTTCCGGGAACGCAGACCCCGTGCGCGGCAGCGCCTTCGGGCTCCGAGGCACGGCAATCCCGCCGTGCCCAGGTTTAAACACGCCTTTCCTTGAGCACTAAGGAATCTGACGCCGCGACGTTCGGTCGCGGCGTCTTCGATTCGGAGGTGGGCCATGCAGCGTGAGCCGAGACAGCGGGAAGTCGCGGTCGTGACCGGCGGCGGGCAGGGCATCGGCAGGGCGATCACCGAACGGCTCCTCGGCGACGACCGCGCGGTCGTCGTCATCGAGCTGCACGACGAGCAGCTCGAATGGCTCGACGAGGCCATCAGCGAGAGCCGGGCCTGGGTGGTCGTGGGCGACGCGGGCGACGACGCCGTCGCCGCGCGGGCCGTCGCCGCCGCCGAATCCCTCGGCGCGCTCACCGGCTGGGTCAACAACGCCGCGGTGTTCCGCGACGCCTGGCTCCACGAGGCGGGCGGTGCGGCCGTCGCGGAGCTGGTCCGGCGCAACCTCCAGCCGTGCCTGGCCGGGTCGGCCGCCGCAGTGGCCGCGTTCCGCGTCCAGGGTGTCCCCGGGAGCATCGTCAACATCTCGTCCCATCAGGCGCAGCGGGCCGTGCGCGGAGCGCTGCCCTACGCGACCGCCAAGGCCGCGATCGAGGGCCTCACGCGGGCGCTGGCGGTCGATTACGGCCCTTGGAACGTGCGGGTGAACGCGCTCGCGCTCGGGTCGGTGGCGACCGAGCGGCTGCGGGCGCTGGAGGACTCCGGTACGGCCGTGTACGCGCAGGTCGAGGCGGCCATGCAGGAGCTGCATCCGCTCGGCAGGGCGGGCGAGGCGGGCGAGGTGGCCGACACGGTGGCGTTCCTGCTCTCGGAGCAGTCGTCGTTCATCAGCGGCGCCGTGCTGCCGGTCGACGGCGCCCGCTCGGCGCAGGGCCACGACCCGGAGGCCGTGGTGCCCTCCTGAGAGGGCGCGGCCATGCCGTGAGCGTGCCGCGCCATTCGCGTCAGTGCAGGCGTGCCCGGGCATGAAGAAGGCGGACCGGCGGGGAGGTGGGGTCCCCGGCGATCCGCCGTGCGGTTCGGGTCATTCGCCCCGTCTGAGCCAGCGGAAGCGGCCCTTGGAGCTCGGGTCCTGCTGTGCCGCGAGCTCTCCTGCGATGGTGATGTAGGCGGTCTCGACGCGGCCCGCGAAGGTCACGTCGGTGAGACTGAACCCGCCTTCGCTGGCGAGCACGATGAGCGTGGCTTCATCGGTGCGCGAGACGTCCGGCCTGACGCCGAGCGTGTCGGCGAAGATCTTGATGTGTTCGGCGAGCTCCGCGTGCTGGGAATCGTCGAGCGGCAGCGACCGCGACAGGCGGCCGGCATCATCCGCTACCCAACCATTGAGCTCCCTCAGTGCATCCAGCAGCACGTTGTCGTCTTGCTCCGTTCTCCCCATATGGCACCGTCGCCATTTCGTCCTGGCCGCGACCGGCAAAGCGGTGCCCTGCCTAGGCAGGGCGGCGGCCGATCAGTAAGGTGGTCTGATTCGGCTCCGACGGACACGGGGGCTTCGTGTCTGAATTGTCGCCGGATCTTTATCGTTTCTGAACCGAGTCTTGCGCGTCTCCCAGTTTCTGTCCAGACCGGCAAATGGGATTAATCGGTAATACCGGCTTCCGCGGGACAGTTCTTGTCTGGTTTTGTGCTGGTGGACACGATTCCTGACCGTAGGGGCGACGCAACATCATCCGAACGTATGAACAACACGTTGCTCACTAGTGATCACTGTTCGTAATCTGACGCGCGAAAGATAACGAAACGCCCTCAAACCGGCAACGGCCGCGAAGCCTGGACGACACCGCGGCGCCGATAAGCTCTTGCGGTGAACGAACCGCGTCCTGAGCCGCCGAGGGTCGTCGTCGGCGCCGCGATCCGCGCCGGGCACCGCATCCTCGCCGCCGCCCGCGCCTACCCGCCCGAACTCGCCGGGCTCTGGGAGTTCCCCGGCGGCAAGGTCGAGCCGGACGAGACCGAGGCCGAGGCGCTGGCGCGCGAGTGCCGCGAAGAGCTCGGCGTCGAGATCGCGGTCGGCGAGCGCGTGGGCGGCGATCTCGCGACCGGCAACGGGAGGTACCTGCTGCGGGTCTACTTCGCGGACCTCACCGAGGGCGAACCGCACGCCAAGGAGCACGCGGAGCTGCGGTGGCTCGCCCCCGGCGAACTCGACTCCGTGCCGTGGCTCCCGGGCAACCGCCCGGCCGTCGACACGCTCCGGGAGCTGCTCTCCTGAACCGCCTCTAGAAGCCGCCCCTAGAAGAAGGTGTGCACCGCGTCGACCACCAGGCCGGTCTCGTCGTCGACGACGGGGATGAGGCGCCACTTGTCGAAGGCGGTGCAGGGGTGGGAGAGGCCGAGTTCGACCACGTCGCCGACGGCCAGTCCTTCGGCGCCGGTGAGGTGCAGGTGCTGGTCGCTGATCTGCGGGCACCGCGCGGCGGTCGCGTCCCATGCCCCGCTTCCGTTATGTCGCAGCGGGATCGGAAGGTCCTGGTCGAACGGGAGGTCGCGGCGGCCGGCGTCGAGGATCGCCAGGCCGGGCTCCGGTCGGGAGAGGACGGTCGCCCGCGCGCGCAGTGCGGGCAGCAGGACCGGTCCGTCGCCGCCGCGGGCCACGGGGGTGGTGCGGGCGTAGCAGCCGTGGTCGTGGACGAGGTAGGAGCCCGAGCGCAGGAGCACTTCGGCGCGGGGGGCGAGCGGGCCGAGCACGGCGGCGACCCGGTCGAAGTAGGCGCTGCCGCCGGCGCTGACGACCGGCCTGTCGGTCTCGAAGTCCAAGGCCGCGAACAGGGTCGCGAGGTCGCCGAGGTAGTCGTCGACGGCCGCCAGGTCGGCCGCGCCGGTCCCGGAGGCCACCGCGCCCTCGTATCCAGCGACGCCCGCGAGCCGCAGGTTCGGGGCGGCTTCGACACCGGCGGCGACCTTGAGCGCGGCCTCGATCCCCCGCGCCCCGGCCCGGCCGCCCGTCGCGCCGAGCTCGACGAGTACGTCGATCGACGTAGCCGCCGCCTCCGAAACCCTGACTTTCGGCACCTCGGAATCGGAAAAAAGACACATGCGGGCCCCTTCACCGGCCCATAGGCTTAGTCGGACGGCCGCGGCAGGGTCGGCGATCTCGTTGGCGATGAGGATCCGGGGCACGCCGAACCGGTGGGCCACACCGGCTTGGAAGAGGTTGGCGACGGTGATCGCGGCGGCGCCGGCATCGAGCTGGCGCCGCCAGAGCTGGGGGGCCATCGTGGCCTTGCCGTGAGGGGCGAGCGAAAGGCGCCGCTCGGCGCACCAGGAGGCCATGGAAAGGAGGTTGTGCTCAAGGGCCTGCGCCGAGAGCGTCACGACGGGGGTGGGGAGGGTGGGGGTGGGGGGCCCCGAAGCGATCCACTCGGCGATCGTCAGGCCGTGAGCCGAGGCCGGAACGCCCTTGTGGCGCCAGTCGAGGACCTCGTCGTGGAGGGCGCGCAGCCGGGTCTCGTCCATGGCCCACCTCCTTAATTGGAATGTATCTTTACTATATGACCGAGAAGATCGCGATCCACACCACGGCCGCCCCGGCCCCCGCCCACGCCTTCCCCCAGGGCGTCCGCAAGGGACCGCTGCTCGCCGTCTCCGGCCAGGGACCCGTCGATCCGGCCACCGGCGCGTACCTCCACCCCGGTGACGTGCGGGCCCAGACCCGCCGCACCCTGGAGAACGTCGCCGCGATCCTCGAAGCCGGCGGCGCCGGCATCGGCGACGTGATGACCCTCCGGGTGTACCTCGCCGACCGCGCCGACTTCGCCGCGATGAACGAGGTCTACGAGGCGTTCCTGACCGAGAAGACCCCCGCGGGCGTGCCGTTCCCGACCCGCACCACCGTGATCTGCACCCTCCCGAGGGCCGAGATGCTGGTGGAGATCGACGCCCTGGCCTGCATAGACTGACGCTCCGTGCCGAACGAGGGAGGGCGCCGAGTGGCCGCAATGGACATCGTGATCCGGGGAGCCGAGGTCGCCGACGGCACCGGCTCGCCCCGGTTCCGCGCCGACGTCGGCGTCAAGGACGGCCGCATCGCGGCCATCCGCGCCGACCGTCACGACAGTGCTCGGCTCGACCGTGCCCAACACGACAGCGCCCAGCTCGACGGCGCCCGCGTCATCGACGCCGAAGGACTCGTCCTCGCCCCCGGGTTCATCGACATGCACGCCCACTCCGAGCTCGCCGTCCTCGCCGACCACGACCACCTCGCGAAGCTCGGCCAGGGCTGCACCCTCGAAGTGCTCGGCCAGGACGGCCTCTCCTACGCGCCGGTCGACGAGACCACCGCCCCGCAGATGTGGGAGGCCATCGCCGCATGGAACGGCCGCCTCGACGTCGACTACGACTGGCGCACCGTCGGCGAGTACCTCGACCGCCTCGACCGAGGCATCGACAACCGCGGCATCCCCACCAACGCCGCCTACCTCGTCCCCCACGGGACGGTGCGGATGCTCGCCATGGGCTGGGACGACCGCGAACCGACCCCCGCCGAACTCGAGGCCATGAAAGCCCAGGTCGCCCAAGGCATGGAAGACGGCGCGTTCGGCCTCTCGGCCGGGCTGAGCTACGCGCCGGGCATGTACGGCAAGACCGGCGAGCTGGTCGAATTGTGCAAGGTGGTCGCGAGCTACGGCGGCTACTTCGGCCCCCACCAGCGCAGTTACGGCGCGGGCGCGATGGAGGGCTACGCGGAGATGATCGAAATCGGCCGCGGGGCGAGCTGCGCCCTGCACCTCGCCCACGCCACCCTGAACTACGGCGTCAACGAGGGCCGCGCCGCCGAACTCCTCAAGCTCGTCGACGAAGGGCTCGACGAAGGGCTGCCGATCAGCCTCGACACGTACCCGTACCTGCCGGGCATGACGATGCTCGCGGCGCTGCTGCCGAGCTGGTCGGTCGCCGGAGGCTACGGGGCCCTGACCGAGCGGCTCCGCAGCACCGAGCTGCGGGCGCGGATCATCCGCGAACTCGACGTCGAGGGCACCGACGGCGCGAACGGCGTCCCGGTCGACTGGTCGAAGATCGAGATCGCCGGGGTCGCGAAACCGGAGCTGCGCGACCTGGTCGGCCTCCGCGTGAGCGAGGCCGCCGGGGAGCGGCCCGCTTCGGCGTTCTTCCTCGACCTCGTCGAGCGCGACGAGTTCGGGACCGCCTGCCTCATGCACGTGGGCAATGAGGAGAACGTCCGCGCGATCATGCGCCACGGCGTCCACACCGGATCGACCGACGGCGTGCTCGCGGGCGACAAGATCCACCCGCGCGCCTGGGGCTCGTTCGCCCGCTACCTCGGCCACTACACCCGCGAACTCGGCCTCATGGGGATCGAGGAGTGCGTGGCCCACCTGACCGGAAGGCCCGCAGCGGTACTCGGGCTGAACGACCGGGGCCTCGTGAGGGAGGGCTTCGCGGCGGACCTGGTCCTGTTCGACCCGCAGACCGTGGACGCCCGCGCTACGTTCGCCGAACCCAGGCAGCAGGCCGCCGGCATCCCCTACGTGTTCGTCAACGGCGCCTTGGCGATCGAGGACGGGCGGCGGACCGACGCCCTGTCGGGCCGTTCGATCCGCCGCCCCTCGCTCACTCGCTGAGGAGGCCGGGTCACCCCTGCGCCGCGACGGCGAGGTCCTCCCAGTCGGCCCAGGTCTTGAGCCGGTCGGCGTAGGCCTGCTGGACCATCGGGTAGAAGCCGGTGCCGAACAGGATCCGCACGGGCGGGTCGTCGTGGTCGGCGAGGGTGAGGAGCGCCTGCGCGGCGGCGGCCGGGTCGCCCGCGGGCTGCTTGCCCGCGAACCCGGCGAGGCGTTCGCGCAGGGCGTCGTACGCGGGGAGCTTCTCGGCCATGTGGCCGTTGTTCATCGGGTCGGGGTTCTCACCCTGCCGGGTGGCGAACCCGCCGGGCTCGATGATGGTCACCTTGATGCCGAACTCGGCTACCTCCTTGGCGAGCGCCTCGTTGAAGCCTTCGAGGGCCCACTTGGAGGCGCTGTAGGCCGCGCCGAGCGGGACGGTGATGAGGCCCGCGGCCGAGGAGAGCTGGAAGATCCGCCCGCTGCCCTGCTCGCGCAGGTGCGGCAGCACGGCCTGGACGACCCAGGCGGCGCCGAACACGTTGGTCTCCATCTGGTCCCGCAGCTCGGCCTCGGAGAGCTCTTCGACGGCGCCGATCTGCGCGTACCCGGCGTTGTTCACGACCACGTCGATGCGCCCGAAGTGCCCGACGGCGCGCTCGACGGCCGAGAAGACCGCGGCCCGGTCGGTGACGTCCATCGCGAGGGGCAGGACCGCGTCGCCGTACGTCTCGACGAGGCCGCCGAAGCCCTCGACGCCCCGGGCGGTGGCGGCGACCTTGTCGCCGCGCGAGAGGGCGGCTTCGACGAACTGGCGGCCGAGGCCGCGGGACGAACCGGTGACGAACCAGACCTTGCTCATGGTGGTGTCTCCTTCTGCATCAGTGGATGACGTGCGTTCGGTACTTGAACCGGACGGGCGCCGAATCCCTGACAGAAGGCCGCTATGAAGCACGACACACACCGTTCGACGGCGTCGCGACGAGGTGCGGCCGCCCCGGGAGGGGTGGCATCTGAACGGCGGCTCGTTCGAGTGCGGTGCCGCTCCCCGGACTCGGCGGGAGCGTCGTCTTTCCGAGGGCGGCAGCCGGGTCGCGCCGCTGGCCCCCGGCAGGCTGAGGGGCGGCGGAACGGAGGCTTGCCCCCTCTTCCGTTCCGCCGCCCCGGTCTCGCACCGGCGCCCCGCCACTTCGGCACGGCACCGGCGCCCCGCCGAGACGACTGCGCCGATGCTCGCGAAGCGGGCTTCGGCGAGCGGCGCGCCGGACGCCTTTCACTGCAAGCCGATCGCGTCGAGCCGCCTACTTCAGGCCGGAGGTCGAGAAGCCCTGCACGAAGAACCGCTGGAAGAACAGGAACATCAGCAGTACGGGCAGGATGAACATGGTGCTGCCGGCCGCGAGCAGGTTCTGGATCGGGAAGCCCTTCTCGTTGACGTATCCGGCGGTCATCTTCACCGCCAGGGTCGTGGTCTCATCGCTGAGCAGCAGGCTCGGGGCGATGAAGTCGCCCCAGCTGGCGGTGAAGGTCAGGACCATGCAGGCGGCCAGGATCGGTCCGGACTGCGGGATGAAGACCTGCCAGAAGATCCGCACATGGCCGCACCCGTCGAGGATCGCCGCCTCTTCCAGCTCCTTCGGGATGCCCGCGAAGAACTGGCGGAACAGGAAGACCATGAACGCGGCGCCGCACAGGCCCCACAGGATCCACGGCACGTAGGTGTCGACCAGCCCGGCCTTGGCGAACATCAGGTAGGTGGGGATGAGCGTGATGATGCCGGGCATCATCATCGTGGAGATCAAGAGGCCGAACCAGAACTTCTTGCCGGGGGCCGAGAGCCGCGCGAACCCGTACGCCATCCACGCCGACGAGACGGTGGTCAGCACCGACGTGATCGTGGCGAGGATCAGCGAGTTGCGGGCGTAGCCGAGGTAGTCGATGAAGGTCAGGGCGTCGATGTAGTTGTGCCACTGCGGGGTCGCGGGGAACAGCTGGATCGGGAAGACCGAGAGCTCGTCCGGGGCCTTCAGCGAGGTGAGGACGAGCCAGCCGAGTGGCCCGGAGAAGATCACGGCGAGCGTGATCAGCGTGAGGTACAGGGCCGTGAGGCGGGCTCGGCGCGCGATGTCGACGTTCATCAGCCCTCCTTCCGCTCGGTGGGGTCGACGCCGCCGTAGAAGACGGCGCGGTTCCCGATCTTGAACACGATGCCGGTGATGAGCAGGACGAACAGGAACAGCACCCACAGCAGGGCCGAGGCGTACCCGAAGTGGCTCTTGGCGAAGTACTCGGCGTAGACGTGCACCATGAACAGGTAGTTGCCCTCCGGCACGGCCGTGACCGCGGCGGGGCCGTTGACCGGTGCGAGCAGCAGCGAGGGCACGAAGACCTGGAGCGATCCGATGACGCCGGTGACGACCTGGAAGAAGATGATGGGGCTGAGCAGGGGCAGGGTGATCTTGAAGAACGAGTAGGCCGGACTCGCGCCGTCTACTTTGGCTGCTTCGAGGAGTTCCCTCGGCACGTCCTGCAGGGCGGCGAGGGAGATGATCATCGAGCCGCCGACGCCCCACAGGATCATCAGGATGAGCACGAAGCGGGTGTACGGGTCGGCCAGCCACGAGACCGGTTCGCCGCCGGCGGCGCCGACGACGGCGTTGGCCGCACCGGCGTTCTTGTCGAAGATGATCTTGAAGGTCAGTGCGGCGGCCACGCCGGGCACCACGGCCGGCAGGTAGAACAGGGCGCGGAAGAGCGTCCGGCCCTTGAAGTCGCGGTTGAGCATGACCGCCATGACCAGGCCGGCGGCGACGCCGGTGGGCACGGTGGCGAGCATGAAGATCCCGGTGCGCCCGAGGGACGCGAGGGTCTGCTGGTCCTGGAAGACCCGCACGTAGTTGTCGAGTCCCACATAGGACCAGTTCGGTGAGAGCCCGTCGGTGTTGGTGAGGCTCATCCAGAACGCGTAGCCCAGCGGGAACAGCGTCAGGAGCACGAACCCGGCGATCCATGGGCCGACGAACAGGTAGAACGTCCGCGTCCGCTGCCCGGCCCGGCCCCGGGTGCGGCGGGGCCGGGCCGGTGCCGCGGGGGGCGTCGCTCGCGACGCCGGCAGCGTCGCGGTCACTTCACCAGCTCCTTGCCTTCGTCCAGGAGCGCCTGCATGTCGGTGTTGAGCGTGTCGGCCAGCGCGCCGGCCGAGACTCCTTCGTTGATCGCGTCGGGCAGGTACTGGTTGAGGACCGCGTCGAGCGCCTCGACCTTGACGTACGGGGAGAAGGACAGGACCTTGAAGTAGTCGGCTTCGGCTTCGGCGGCGGCGAGGGCCTGCTCCTGGGCGGGGGTGCCGGTGGGGAGGTCGGCGCGGAGGGAGAGGAGGCTCGGCAGGCCCCATCCTCCGGCGGCGCGTTCTTTGGCCGGGTCGCCGCCCATGAACCATTCGAAGAGCCGCCAGGCGTCGTCGTGGTGCTTGGAGGCCTTGGGGATCCAGTAGCCGGTGGCGCCGAAGCAGGGGCTGATGCGCTCGCCGCCCATGGTGGGGGCGGGGGCGAGGCGGGACGTCGCGGCGAGTTCGGGTTCGGCGGCGATCGCGCCGCCGAACCAGTAGCCGGACCAGGTCTGGGCGAGGCGTCCGGTCTGGTAGGGGGGCCAGTCCCAGCCGTCGGGGTTGGGTTCCACGGGTGAGAATCCGACTTTGGCGCGGGCGTATTCGAGGTACCAGGTGAGCGTCTGCTGCGCTTCGGGCGAGGAGAAGTCGACGGTGCCGAGGTCTTCGGAGAGGAGGCTGCCGCCGGCGGAGGCGGTCATGTTGGCGAGGCTGATGAACAGGCCGAGGCCGCCGGCGGAGAGGCCGTAGACGGTGGTGGTGCCGCCGTCCTTCTGGGTGAGTTCTCTGCCCATGTCGAGCCATGCGTCGTAGGTGACGGGTTCGGTCTCGGAGGGGTAGGCGAGGCCGGCGGCGTCGAAGAGGGCGGTGTTGTACCAGAACATGGCGTCCTGGGAGTAGTCCTTGGCCATGCCGTAGCGGGGGCCTTGGCCTTGGACGGTGCCGTCGTAGCGCCAGACGTCGTTGACCGGGTCGAGGTCGTCCGCTTTGAGCAGTTCGCTGGAGGCGAAGTAGTCGTCGAGGTCGAGGGCGAGGTCGCGGGCGACGAAGTAGGGGGTCTCGACGGCGCCGAGGCCGCGGACCAGGTCGGGCGCGGTGCCGCTGGCGAGCATGGCGGTGAGTTTGGTGTTGTCGACTTCGACGCGCTTGATCGTGAGGTCGAGCTGCGCTTCCGCGGTCTTGAGGAATTCGGGGCTGAACTCGTTCTCCGGCGCCATGATCGTCAGCGTCGTCTTGCCGCCGGCGCCGCCGCCTGCGGAGGGGGCGCAGGCGGTGAGGGTTCCGGCTCCGGCGGCGGCCGCCGCGCCGAGGGCCGTGCCGCGCATGAGGTTGCGGCGGGTCAAGGGTGCCTGGGACACCGGCGTCCCGAGGGATCCACGCATGGGTTTTCGCCTTTCAGGGAAGGGGTACGAAAGTCTGTGGACGAAGGCTAGCCCTCGTCACATAAGTACGTCAATAGTCTTGACACAGATTGTTGGACCGCCTGTATGATCGGCTCATGCCCCGGACGAAGAGCGGATCACTCCAGTCACTGCGCCGCGCGAACCAGGAACGGCTGCTGACCCTCTTGCTGCGCAAGGGACCCACGCACCGCGCCGAGCTGGCCCGCCGCGCCGACCTCTCGCGCACGACCGTGTCGACGATCGTCACCGACCTGATGGCGCGCGGTCTCGTAATCGAACGGGACGGCGACCCCCACGGGGACGGCCGCGCCAAGGAGACCCTCGCGGTCAATCCCGGCGCGGCCGTCGCGCTCGGCCTCGACTTCACCTTCGACCACGTCTGGGTGCACCTCTCCGACCTGGCGCACAACGAGATCGCGGGCGCCGGGCGGGCCGTGGACCCCGACCTGGGCTGGGCCGAGCGCATCGACGTCGCCGCCGACCTCCTCGACCGGCTCATCGGCGAGCACGCGCTCGACCGGGGCCGGATCGTGGGTGCGGGCGTCGGCCTGCCCGGCCCCATCGAGCAGGCCACCGGCATCGTCTCCACCTCGCTGCCCGACCAGCCGTGGTCCCATGTGCACGCCGCGGACGAGTTCAAGCGACGCCTCCGCCTGCCCGTGGCCATCGAGAACAACACCCGGCTCGAGGCCGTGGCCGAGGCCTACAGCGGCGCGGGCCGGGGCGTGCGCGACCTCATGTACGTGGGCCTGTCCAGCGGCATCGCGGCCGGGCTCATCCTCGACGGCCGGGTCTTCCGCGGCGCGGTCGGCGCCGCCGGGGAACTCGGCCACACCTCGATCAATGTGGACGGACCGGCGTGCCCGTGCGGCAACCGCGGCTGCCTCGTCCTCCACGCCGGCATCCCCGCCGTCCTCACCGCGCTGCGGCCCCACTTGGGCGCCAAGGCGACCGTGGAGGACGTGCTCGCCGCCGCGGCGGCGGGCGACCGCGCGTGCGAAGGCGTGCTCGCCGACGTCGGACAGATGACCGGCCGCGTCCTGGCCAGCCTCTGCAACCTGCTCAACCCCGAGCGCATCGTCGTCGGCGGCGAGCTCGCCCGCGCCGGCGAAGTGCTCCTCGACCCCCTGCGCACCGCGATCCGCAGGTACGCGCTCACCCTCGTGCGCGACGTCGACGTCGTCCCCGCCGCCCTCGACCTCGGCGCCCGCGCCGGCGCCGTCGGCGGCGCGGCCCTCATCCTCCGCGAGCGCCCCGGCCTCGCCTCGGCCCTGGTCGACCTCACCGAACCCGGCGCGCAGCCGGGCGATACGACCGCCGGCGGGCGATAGGGTCGGCCGCATGCATCGATTCGAGGGCAAGACCGCCGTCGTCACCGGCGGCGCCAAAGGCATCGGGGCGGCCACCGCGCAGCGCCTCGCGAGCGAGGGCGCGGTCGTGTACCTCGCCGACATCGACCGCGAGCAGGGCGAGCAGACCGCCGCCGACCTCGGCCCGAACGTCCACTTCGTCCAATGCGACGTGGCGCGGGCCGCCGACTGGGCGGCGCTCGCCGCCCAGATCGAAGGCGCCCAGGGGAACGTCGACGTGCTCGTCTCCAACGCGTACGCGATCCGCTTCGGTGCGGCGCACGAACTCGGCGAGGACGACTGGGACCGGGTCCTCGACGTGACCCTCAAAGCCCTGTACCTCGGCGTCAAAGCCCTCGCACCGCTCCTGCCCGAGGCCGGCGGCGCGGTCGTCGCCGTCTCCTCCGTGCACGCCCACGCGTCCTTCCCCGGATTCGCCGCCTACGCCGCCGCGAAAGGCGGCGTCAGCGCGCTCGCGCGGCAGCTCGCCATCGAGTACGCCCCCGCCGTGCGCGTCAACACCGTCGTGCCCGGCCCCATCCTCACGCCCCAGTGGGACCCCGTCCCGGCCGAAGGCATCGCCGACGAGACCGGACGGACCCTCCTGGGGCGCATGGGCGGCGCCGAAGAAGTCGCCGCCGCCATCGCCTTCCTCGCCTCCGACGAGGCCGGCTTCATCACCGGCGCCGAACTGCCCGTCGACGGCGGCTGGCTCATCCGGCACCGCTGACCCACCTCCACAAGAGATAGAGGCTCCCTTGAACATCGCCAGAATCGAGACCTTCTTCGTCCGGCCCCGGTGGCTCTTCGTGCGCGTCGAGACCGACGACGGCCTGGTCGGCTGGGGCGAGCCGATCGTCGAGGGCCGCGCCGAAGCGGTCGCGAGCGTCGTCGAAGCGCTCGCCGACCGGCTGATCGGCGCCGACGCCTCCCGCATCGAGGACCACTGGCAGGTCATGACCAAGGGCGGCTTCTACCGGGGCGGGCCCGTGCTCTCCAGCGCCGTCGCCGGGATCGACCAGGCCCTGTGGGACCTCAAGGGCAAGTCCCTGGGCGTCCCGGTGTACGAGCTGCTCGGCGGCGCGGTGCGCGACAAGGCCCGCGTCTACACGTGGATCGGCGGCGACTCCGCCGAAGCCCTCGCCGACGACGCCCTGCGCGCCAAGGCGAACGGCTTCGACGCCGTCAAGTGCAACGCCGCGGCCCAGCTCGGCCGCATCGAGACCGCCGCGCAGGTCCACCGGATCGTCGACCAGTTCACCGAGCTGCGCGCCGCCGTCGGCGACGAGATGGACTTCGCGATCGACTTCCACGGCCGCTTCTCCACCGCGATGGCCCGCCGCGTCCTGCCCCTCCTCGAACCGCTGTTCCCGCTGTTCGTCGAGGAGACGGTGCTGCCGGAGTTCTCGCGCGACCTCGCCCGGATCACCGCGAGCACCTCGATCCCGATCGCCACCGGCGAGCGCCTGTACTCGCGCTGGGACTACCGCGACGTGCTCAGCACGGGCATCGCGGTCGCGCAGCCGGACCTCTCGCACGCGGGCGGCATCTCCGAGGTGCGCCGCATCGCCGCCATGGCCGAGGCGTACGACGTGGCCTTGGCCCCGCACTGCCCGCTGGGGCCGATCGCGCTCGCCGCGAGCCTCCAGGTCGACTTCGCGTCCCCGAACTTCCTGATCCAGGAGCAGAGCCTCGGCATCCACTACAACGCGGGCAACGACCTGCTCGACTACCTGGTCGACCCGGCGGTCTTCGCGTTCACCGACGGGCACGTCGCGCGCCCGACCGGCCCCGGCCTGGGCATCGACGTCGACGAGGCGGCGGTCCGCAAGGCCGCCGAGGACCCCCACCGCTGGCGCAACGAGATCTGGCGCCTGAAGGACGGCTCCTTCGCAGAGTGGTGATCGGCTGAGCGGTACCGGTCAGCTCGCCAGCAGGCCGAGCACCGAACCGTCGGCGAAGGCGATCCGGTGGTAGTCGGCCTTGCGGCAGTTGTGCGGCTGCTCCCGTTGCACGCCTTGATAGGAGGCGTGCTGCGCGGGGAACTCCACGACCGGCTCGCAGGCCATCGGGTAGACCGGCAGCTCCTCCTTCTTCGTCAGGAAGCGGCCCAGATCGACCAGGCCGTCCCCGAACGTGGGCTTCTTCAGGCTCGGATCCGCCGGGACGAGCCGGAAAGCGGTGAAGCGGCGGTCGGTGAGGAGGTACCCGCCGGCCTCACCGGCCAGGAAGTCGGCGATCCGGACCGCCGTGCCGGCCGGGTCGGCGCTGGCGACGACCATGCCGACCCGCGGCTTGCCGCCCTCCTCCCCCGTCCGCTTCGGCACGCCGGGGCGGCCGGGCACCGCGAAGGCGGCGCTGCGAGGCTGGTCCGCCGCGCCGTAGACGACGAACCGCTCGCCGTCGTACGTCGCGGTGAGCAGGGGGACCAGGTCCCGTCCGACGATGAAATCCCGGTACCGCATCTGGGCTCCTCACTGGCTCGGCCGTCCCTTGCGCTCGGGGGCAAGGGGTTTCGCGCGGCCCACGATAGCCGGATCCGGCCAGTCGAAACGGTGCGGCGCTCGCCGGGACCGCGGCGTGCATCGTCGAGGGCAGGCACCCCACCGCACACGAAGGGGCTCGCGCCGCCGTGCGGCGCGAGCCCCTCGGCTTTCAGCCAGGTCAGGCGTCGGCCTCCAGTGCGAAGTCGGCGGCGACTACGGCGTCGGCCTCCACTTCGGCCTCGGCGGTGCCGGTGGTCCAGCCTTCAAGGCCCGCTTCGAGACTCGCCGGGCCGGCGTCGGTGAAGAGGACGTAGGAGCCGTCCGCTTCGGTGGTGGCGGCCCGGCCGGTGGCGGGGTCGGTGACGACCGCGCCCTCGATCGGGTCGCCCGTGGCCGCGTCGGTGACGGTGCCGCGCACGAGGCCGCCTTCGAGTTCGCCGCAGCCGATGCGGACGTTGTCGACCATCCACCAGTAGGCCCACGTGTCGTTGTCGTTGAAGTGGAACTTCAGCTGCACGGCGGTCTGGTCGGCCCAGGCGGCGAGGTCGACGGACTCGACCGTGGCCTCCAGGTCCTCATTGGAGTACCAGATCTGCTCCCAGGTCGCGCCGCCGTCCACGGAGAGCAGCACTTCCGCTTCGGAGCCGATCAGGCCGTCCACGAAGAAGCTCGCGAACGACAGGGTCGGGTCCTCGGCGGCGCTCAGGTCGAACGCCGGGGTGATGAGGTCGGTGTCGACCTGGTGGTCCGGGTCGGCCGCATCGGAGTTCGCCTCCGCGAAGCCGCCCGAGCCCGGCGTCCGGTTGCCGTACCCGAACGGGTCGTCGAAGACCCAGCCGGCGGTCTCGCCGCGGTCCACGACCTCCCAGCCCGCAGGCAGCGCCCGCGACTCGAAGCCCTCGTCGAGCACGTCGGACCCGTAGCCGGGGGCGAGGCACCCGGGCAGGACCGGCACCTCGACCAGGCCCGCGTCCGCCGGATCCACTTGGACCACTTCGTAACCGGGGTAGGCGGTCTCGACGGTGAGCGGCCAGTCGCCCTCGGCCGGGACCTCCATGCTGAACGCGCCGGTGAACGGGTCGGTCTGGGCGACCACCTCGTCGCCCGCGGTCGACACGGTGGCGTCGAGCGCCCACCCGTGCCCGCCGCCGTCGACCACGGTGCCCTCGACGACCTGCGTCGCCTCCTTCTGCAGTTCGGCGTCGAAGACGGCCTCGCCGTTGTTCTTGATGCGCACGGAGCCGGTGACGGTGCCGTACAGGAACTTCGAGACCGTCACGTGGTAGCGCCCGGCCGGGATGCGCGCGAAGTCGTAGACGCCGTCGGCGTTCGTGGCGGCCTCGCGGACCACCGCGCCCTCGAACACGAGGCGGACGCCCGCGACGGGCTCGCCGTCCTGGTCGGTGACCTGGCCCGAGAGCGACCCGAACTTGCCCGCGGGGGCCTCGTCCACGGCGTCCTCGACGTTCACACGGCCGTGCCCGTAGACGTTGTTGGCCTCCTTGTCGCCCGTGCACTGGTCGTCCGCGGTGTCGACGGCGGTGCCCGTGAGCGTCTCGTAGACCGCCTCGTAATCGCCTTCCAGCGACGGCGAGGCCGACATGAGCAGCGCGATCGTGCCCACCACATGCGGTGTGGCCATCGAGGTCCCGTCGCCGAGCCCGTACTCGTCGCCCGGGAGCGAGGAGCGGATGCCCACGCCCGGGGCCGAGAGGTCGGGCTTCAGCACGCCGTTCAACCCGTGGCCGCGCGAGGAGAACTCGGCGATCTCGTGGTTCTCGTCGTAAGCGCCCACGGCGATCACGTTCTCGTACACGCCGGGGGTGCTCATCGTCAGGCACGCCGGGCCGTTGTTGCCCGCCGCGAACACCGGGATGATGCCCGAGGCGTGCCACAGGTCCACGACCTCGGCGTAGATCGGGTCGTAGCCCGGGATGGTCGAGCCCCACGAGTTGTTGACCACGTGCGGGGCCTTCAGCGGGTCGGGGTTGCGGCCCTCCGAGTCGGTGGGCGCGGCGAGCCACTGCCCGGCCAGGATCAGCGTCTCGATGTCGGGGCAGCAGCCGTTGACGGCGATCCACTCCGCACCGGGGGCGACGCCGATGCCCTCGGACCCGACCATGGTGCCCATCGTGTGGGTGCCGTGGCCGTCGTCGTCGCAGGGCGCGTCGCCCTCGCAGACGTCCTGGATGTCGTAGAAGTTGTAGTCGTGCGTGAAAGTCCCGTCGCCGTTGTTGCCGCGGTACTGGTCCACGAGCGCCGGGTGGTCGTACTGGACGCCGGAGTCGATGCTGGCCACGACGATGCCCTCGCCGGTGAAGCCCTGCTCCCACACGTCGGGCGCGCCCACGTCCTCGACGCCCCATTCGACGGCGGCCTCCTTGACCGCGTCCCAGGTCTGGAAGTCGTTCTCGGGCTTGTCGTCGGGGGCGATCGGCTCGATCATCGAGTAGTCGGGCGCGGCCACGACCGCCTCGACCTCGTCGAACGCGACCAGGTCGGCGAGCAGGCCGGCGTCGCCGACGACCTTCACCGTGGAAGCGCCCCAATAGGATTCGTAGTCGGCGCCGGCCTCGTCGAGCGCGGCGATCACGCCCGCCTGCGAAGTCTCGGCGTACTCCTTGGCGGCCTCGACCGCCGCGGCGCCCTTGGCCTCCTTGGTGTCCGCGGCGAGCGCGGTGCTGTAGTCGGGCGATCCGGCGAAGAGGAGCCACAGCTCCGCGTCGCCCTGGTCGTCGATCTCCTCGAGCAGTTCGGGGGCGACCTTCTCCTCGATGAGGATCTCGGTCTCCGATTCCTGGGCGGCGGCGCCGGTGGCGACCGCGGCCGGGACGAGCGCGCCGGCGAAGGCGGCGGCGAGAATGCGGCGTGAACGCCGCTGTGCAACTGTCACGAACTCTCCTTGCTGGGGGTGGCCTCGCGGTGCCGGCCGCGAGACCGGGGGTGGTCTCCGAGAGGCAGGAATTTGGTGACTATGGACAGGTTCGCTGGGGTAGCTCCACATTGGCGACCCCAAATTCGGTACGCCCTGAAGGACCGGGACGGTTGCATGCGTCACGTTTTAGGCACTGGAAATTCTTGGCGACTCTGGTTTCAGGGCAAGGAAAAGCCCCGGACCATCGTGCGGTCCGGGGCCGGTGAAGCCAGGTCAGCGCGTACTAGAACCCGCCGAAGTCGCCTCCGCCGCCGAAGTCACCGCCACCGAAGTCGCCACCGCCGCCGGCGTCGCCACCGGCATCGCCGCCCGCGTCCCCGCCGTCAGAACCGGCGTCACCGCCGTCGCCACCCGAATCGCCGCTGTCGGCGCCTTCGACCGCGCCCATCGCGTAAGCGGGGGCGATCATCGCGTCGAAGACCATCATGCCGACGAACACGCCCGCCGCGCCCGCCAGCGCCGGCTGCCACCACGGGGTGTTGTACCAGCCCGCGGGCACGGGGCGGCCTTCGACGCGGCCGCCCGGGTAGTAGTGGCGGTTCTCGTCGCTGGGGTCGGGCGAGCCGGAGTAGGTGCGGCCCTCGACCTCGGCGCTGACCGGTTCGGTGAGTGCGCCGGTGCGGCGTTTGCCGACGAGGGTGGGGACTTCGGGGCCGGGGTCCATGTCCATCGCGGTGCGGGCGGCCCGCACGTAGAGCAGGCCTTCGATTGAGGTCTCGGCGACGAGCCGGTACTGGTTGATGGTGCGCGCCGATTCGAGCTGGGAGCCCGCGGCGGTGTAGCGCTCGCCGGCGTCGGCGAGGGCCTGGCCCGCGGGGAGGTTGTCGCCTGGGGCGACGAGGTTCATGGTCTGGCCGCCGAGGCGCTCGTAGAGGCGCCGGGCCTCGGCCTCGGCGTCCGCGAGTTCGGCTTGCGCTCGCTTCTTGTTGGATTGCACCACGAAGAAGATGACGAGTACCGCAACTACCAGCAGGGTCAACCACAGCTCCATGTACCGACTGTACCCGTGGTCACCACCCTAGACTGGCCCGTATGACGTGGGTCCTATTGGCGGTGGTGTGCCTGGCGGCGGGCGGTTTCGGCGGCTGGTTCGCGGGGCGGTCGCGCCAGAGCGCGGAGTTGGCGGCGGCGACGGCGCGGCTGGAGGCGGCGGCGGACAACGAGCAGCGGCTCGAGTCGACGTTGAAGGCGGTCGCGTACGAGGCGACGGACCACTCGCGGCAGGCGGTGGGGCAGGTGCTGGCGCCGATCGCGGAGACGTTGGCGCGGTACGAGACGCGGCTCGGCGATGTGGAGCGGGCTCGGGTGGACGCGTACGCGCAGTTGCGGATTCAGCTCTCGGGGGTCGCGGAGACCTCGGAGGATCTGCGGGAGCAGACGGGGCGGCTGCTGGGGGCGCTGCGGTCGCCGCAGGTGCGCGGCCAGTGGGGCGAAGTGCAATTGCGGCGGATCGTGGAGGCGGCGGGGATGGTCGAGCACTGCGACTTCTCCGAGCAGCTTTCGGGTGTGGTGGACGGGCGCGGGGTGCGGCCTGACCTGGTGGTGCGGTTGTCGGGCGGGCGGACCCTGGTGGTGGATGCGAAGGCGCCGCTCCAGTCGTATCTGCAGGCGCTGGAGTCGGAGGACGAGGCGGGGCGGGACCAGTTGCTGCGGATGCACGCGAAGCATCTGCGGCGGCATGTGGAGTCGTTGGCGGGCAAGGAGTACTGGCGGGCGTTCGAGGACACGCCGGAGATGGTGGTGCTGTTCGTGCCGGCGGATGCGTTCTTGGACGCGGCGCTGCGGGGCGATCCGGCGCTGCTGGAGGACTCGTTCGCGCGGGGTGTGGTGATCGCGTCGCCGACGACGCTGATGGCGCTGCTGCGGACGGTGGCGCACACGTGGCGGCAGGAGGCGCTGGCGTTGCACGCCAAGGAGGTGCACAAGCTGGGGCGGGAGTTGCATGAGCGGCTCGGTGCGGTGGCGGGGCATTTCTCGCGGCTGGGGTCGTCGCTGGAGGCGGCGGTGGGGTCGTACAACGCGGCGGTGGCGAGTGTGGAGTCGCGGCTGCTGGTGACGGCGCGGCGGTTCACCGAGCTGGAGGTCGCGGGCGAGGCGCCGGAGTCGCCGGCGCCGGTGATCACGCCGACGCGCAAGCCGACTTGGGATGCGGCTGAGGACGTGCGCCCTTAGTGCCGTTCACGGAGGCGGGCAGTCCCCCGCCCTCCCAGGGGGGCGACCCCGGTTCAAGTCTGCCGCGCGGGTCCGACAAGAACCCGCCGTTCTTACCGTCGTTAACGAATGTGTCACCCGAAAGGGGTCGTCGGCGTTCAGAGGCGGCCGGCGGCCTTGAGGTCCTTGGCGAGTTCGCGCGGGAGGGAGAAGGCGATCTTCTCGGTCACCGGCTCGAACTCCTCCACATTCGTGAAGCCGCGTTCGGCCAGGTGCGCGAGTACGTCCTGCACCAGGTTGTCCGGCACCGAGGCCCCCGAGGAGAGGCCCACAGTGGACGCTCCTTCGAGCCAGGCCTCGTCGATCTCGTGCGCGAAGTCGATCAGGTGCCCGGTCGTCGCGCCGTGCTGCACCGCGACCTCGACCAGCCGCACCGAGTTCGAGGAGTTCTTCGAGCCGACCACGAGCATCACGTCGCATTCGTCCGCGATGTCCTTGACGACCTGCTGGCGGTTCTGGGTCGCGTAGCAGATGTCGTCGCTCGGCGGGCTCTGGAGCATCGGCAGGCGCTTCTTGAGGCGGTCGACCGTCTCCATGGTCTCGTCGACCGAGAGCGTCGTCTGCGAGAGCCACACGACCTTCGCGGGGTCGCGCACGGTGACCTGGTCGACCGAGTCGGGGCCGTCCACGAGCTGGATGTGGTCGGGCGCCTCGCCGGAGGTCCCGATGACCTCTTCATGGCCCTCGTGGCCGATGAGCAGGATGTCGAAGTCCTCCTCGGCGTACCGCACGGCCTCCTTGTGCACCTTCGTCACCAGCGGGCAGGTCGCGTCGATCGCCTTCAGGCCGCGCTCGGCCGCCTGGTCGTGGACCTCGGGCGCCACGCCGTGCGCCGAGAAGACCACCACCGAGCCCGGCGGCACCTCCTCGTTCTCCTCCACGAACACCGCGCCCTTGCCGGCGAGGGTCTCCACCACATGCCGGTTGTGCACGATCTCCTTGCGCACGTAGACGGGAGCGCCGTAGAGCTCCAGCGCCTTCTCGACGGTCACCACGGCCCGGTCCACGCCCGCGCAGTACCCGCGCGGCTTGGCCAACAACACTCGCTTCGGGTCTGCCACGCCTCGATGGTATCCGGCCGCCCGGTTTCGTCACACCCTGCAGTTAGTCTGGCCACGTGACCGACGCAGCGAGCAGCGCCACCGACAGCACCTCGGAACGACCCGGCACCCCGGAGCAGCCGGGAGCCGCGGCCAGGTCCGCCGGTCCGGGCGCGGCGAAACCGGCCGCGACGGGCCCGGGCGTGCCGATGAGCGCTGAGAACCCGTGGCCGCTGCGGGTCGTCTCGAAGAAGATCGGCGACTGGCTCGCCCGCCTCGGCGAGGTGTGGACCGAGGGCCAGATCACCGAGATCAGCCACCGGGGCCGCACCGTCTACCTGACCTTGCGCGACCCCTCCGCCGAGGTCTCGATGCGGGTCGTCGACTTCACCGGCGCCGTCGCCGCCTGCGAGCCGCCGCTGCGGGACGGCGCGCAGGTCGTCATCCGCGCCCAGGCCCAGTGGTGGGACAAGAACGGCTCGCTCTCGCTGCATGTGCGCGAGATCCGCCAGGTCGGCCTCGGCGAGCTCCTCGCCCGCCTCGAACGCCTCAAGAAGCTGCTCGCCGCCGAGGGCCTGTTCGCGGCCGAGCGCAAGAAGCCGCTTCCCTTCCTGCCGTATCGGATCGGCCTCATCACCGGCCGCGCGTCGGACGCGATGCGCGACGTGCTGAAGAACGCCAAGGCCCGCCTGCCGTCCGCCGATTTCGAGGTCCGCGAGGTCGCCGTCCAGGGGCCTCGCGCGGTCACGGAGGTGTGCGCGGCGCTGGCCGAACTCGACCGGGACCCTGACGTGGAGGTCATCGTGATCGCCCGCGGCGGCGGCTCGATGGAGGATCTGCTGCCGTTCTCCGACGAGACGCTGTGCCGCGCGGTCGCCGAAGCGGTGACGCCCGTGGTCTCGGCGATCGGGCACGAACCGGACACGCCGATCCTCGACTACGTGGCCGACTGGCGGGCCTCGACCCCCACCGAGGCCGGGAAGAAAGTGGTCCCTGACCTCGCGGAGGAGCAGCGCGGCCTGAACATCAGCCGCACCCGGCTGCGCCAGGCGCTGGGCGCGATGCTGACCCGCGAGGCGGACGGCCTCGCGGCGATGCGCGCCCGCCCGGTCCTGGCGCGGCCCGAGACGATGCTGGAAGCGCGCGGCGAGGTGGTCGCGAATCTCCAGCACCGCATGCGCGCCCGCGTGGACTCGCGGCTCGAGCGGTCGACGGACGAGTTGGAGCACCTGCGGGCGCGGCTGCGGTCGCTGTCGCCGCAGTCGACGCTCGACCGGGGCTACGCGATCGTCACGGACACCGAGACCGGTGCGGTGCTGCGGGAGGCGGCCGATGCGGGCGAAGCGATCGAAGTGCGGCTGGCGGCGGGATCGCTGCGGGCCGCAGTCGTGCACACGAGGGAGGACGAGCAGTGAGCACTGAGCAGTCGAAGACGGTGTTGAGTTACGAAGAGGCCCGGGCGGAGCTGGTGGCCACGGTCGAGCGGCTGGAGGCGGGCGGTGCCACGCTGGAGGAGTCGCTGGCGCTGTGGGAGCGGGGCGAGAAGCTGGCCGACCTGTGCCAGTCGCACCTGGAGGGCGCGAGGGAGCGCCTGAAGGCCCGCACGGAACCGGAAGCAAACGACGAGGACTAACGCCGCGTTTTCGGCATCAGCCTGCACATCGGGCCACCCCTTGGGTTCCCCGGTTCCATGCCGGCATGGGGGTGTGGCTCGGCCGCGGGCGTAACGCTTCGCTAAGCGCCCGCGGCTTCGGCCACGCCTGCCGCGAGTTCAGGGAGGTCGCCGGCACCGTCGGTTTCGGCGCTCAGCACGATGGTCTCGCCGCCGATCTCGGCCACCCAGGTCTCGCCGATGTCCGACGTGTAGGAGGCCCATGCGATCCCGGCCGCTTCGACCGGGGTGCCGGCGCCCTGGAGGTCCTCGTTCACGTCGGCGGCCGTGCCGTTGGTCTCCGAGAGCTGGAGGCCGTTGCCCTCCGGCGAGTAGTAGCCGGTCCGGAGCGTGACGGTCTCGCCCTCGACCGCGAGGTCGCTCGAGATCGCCTTCCACTCGCCGCTGAGCTCCGGTTCGATCACCGCCAGGCCCAGGCTCGCCGCGGTGGAGTAGTTCGCGCTCGTGTCGACCACGCTGACCTGCCGGTCCTCGGCCAGCCACTGCCAGCCGACGTAGAACAGGCCGATCGGCACCAGCAGCACCGCCATCGACATCGCCATGTCGCGCATCCGCCGCTGCTTCGGGCGCGCCGACTTGGCCGCGTCGGCGTTCGCGACGGCCTCATCGGCGGCCGCGCCGCGCTCCGCACCACCCGGAGCCGCGCCGTCGACGGCGCCGCCTCCGCCAGCGCTCTCTTCGGCAGCACCGGTGCCGCCTTGGACCGCGCCTCCAGCGACCTCGGCTTCGACCTTGACCTCTTCGGTGGACATGCCTCCATCCTGAACGACCGCCCCGCCGCCCGCCGCACCGGCCCGCCCCGGCGTGGCGCACGAAGCCCGCACCCGAAACCCGGCGCACGAGACCGGCCGAACGCCCTCCAGCCGCTGCAACCGGGACGCGCCCGCCCATCGTGACGCGAATCCGACTTCCGGGCCGTCCGGCACCTGCAATACCCTCTCCGCAGCGGCACCCGCAACCGACGGAAGGAGCCCCCTTTGATCCTCGTGGCAGGCGAGAACATCATCGACCTCGTACCGGCCCCCGGCGGCCGACTGCGCCCCACCTGCGGCGGCGGGCCCGCGAACACCGCCGTCGCACTCGCCCGGCGCGGCATCCCGACCGCACTCGTCGGCGCCGTGGGCGGCGACCACTTCGGCCGCCAGGTCTGGCGCCGCCACATCGCCGCGGGCGTCCACCGCAACTGGCTGCTGCGCACCGACCTCCCCTCCACCCTCGGCCTCGCGATCGTGCACGAGGACGGCACCGCCGACTACGACTACTGGACGACCGGCACCGCCGACTTCACCTCGGACACCCGCCCCCTCCCCAAAGCCGACCCCGCCCAGGTCGACCTCATCCACTTCGGCTCCCTCGCCGCCTACCTCGAGCCCACCGCCCGCACCATCGAGCACTGGGTGAACCGCGCCCGCCGCGCCGTCCCCGTCTCCTTCGACCCGAACATCCGCCTCAGCGCCATGGGCGACCACGCCGAAGTCCTCGAACGCACCGAGCGCCTGGTCGGCCTCGCCACCCTCGTGCGCGTCTCCGAACGCGACCTCGCCCAGCTCTACCCGGGCACCGCCGTCGACCAGATCGCCCGCAGATGGCTCGAAACGGGCCCCGAACTCGTGGTCGTCACCCTCGGCAACGCCGGCTCGGTGGCGTTCCACCGCAACCACACCACCGAGATGACGGCCCCGCCGGTCGACCTCGTGGACTCCATCGGCGCGGGCGACGCGTTCACCTCGGGCCTCATCGGCTGGCTCACCTCGGCGGGCTGGATGCGCCTCGACCGGCTCCCCGCCTGGGGCAACCAGGCCGTGGTCACCGCGGCCCTGCGCTACGCGGCCCAGGTCGCCGCCCAGGCCTGCACCGTCCCCGGCGCGCCGTGACACCAGGCGCCCACTGAGGCGAAACACGCCCCGAGTCGACATAAGATCGTGGTGTGCCTGCTCCTGAACTGCGTATCTGCCTCGACGTGTCCGACCTCGACGCGTCGCTGCAGAGCGACGTCCGGCGGGGCCTGACCGCGCACCCCAAGCACCTGCCCATGCGCCTGCACTACGACGGCCGCGGTTCGACGCTCTTCGCCGAGCTCACCCGCCAGCCCGAGTACTACCAGACGCGCAGCGAGCGGGCGGTCCTCCACGACCGGGCCGCCGAGATCGCGGAAGCGCTCGGCACCGAACCGGTCTCCGTGATCGAGCTCGGCGCGGGCAGGGCCGAGAAGATCCGGCCGCTCCTCAGCGCCCTCGCGGCGGCCGGGAGGCTCGACGCGTTCTGGCCCTTCGACGTGGCCGAGGGCGAAGTCCGGGACGTGCTCCTCGAACTGGCCACGGCCTACCCCGACGCCCGCCTCGGCGGCATCATCGGCGACTTCACCCGCCACCTCGCGCACCTGCCCGACCACCACGACATGCGGCTCGTCGCGTTCCTCGGCGGCACCTTCGGGAACTTCACCGGCATGGAGCGCAGCCAGTTCCTGAGCGACCTGCGCGAGTCCCTGCGCCCCGGCGACTGGTTCCTCCTCGGCGCCGACCTCGTGAAGGACCCGGACGTGATCCTCGCGGCCTACAACGACGCCGCCGGGGTGACCGCCGAGTTCAACCGGCACGTCCTGTACGTCCTCAACCACCGCCTCGACGCCGATTTCGAACCCGACAACTTCGAGCACATCGCGTTGTGGGACAACGACACCGCCACCATCGACATGCGCCTGCGCGCCATGAAGCCGATGAAGGTGGACATCGCGGCGCTCGCGATCGACATCGCCTTCCGCATCGGCGAGGAGATCCACACCGGCATCTCCACCAAGTTCCACCGAGGCGAACTCCAGAACCAGCTCCAGGCCAGCGGATTCGAGACCACCCGCTGCTGGACCGACGAGCACGGGTACATGGGCGTGTTCCTCGCCCGCGCGATCTAGGGGCCTTCCGGGCCGGGCCGCACTAAGGTGGTCGGCATGGGAGAGATCGTGCTCATCCGCCACGGCGAGACCACCTGGTCCGCGTCGGGCCGGCATACGTCCGTCACCGACCTCGAGCTCACCGAGAACGGTGTGGCCCAGGCGAAAGCGCTCGCGCCGCTGCTCGCCGGACGCGAGTTCGCCGCGGTCTGGTCGAGCCCGCGCAAACGGGCGCTCATCACCGCCGACCTGGCCGGCCTCGCGATCAGCGCCGTCGTCCCCGACCTGGCCGAATGGGGCTACGGCGACTACGAAGGGCGCACCAGCGAGGAGATCGAGGCCGAGAACCCCGACTGGTCGCTCTGGACCGACGGCGGCAAGGGCCCCGGCGGTGAGACGGCCGAGGAGGTCGCCGCCCGCCTCGACCGCGCCCTCGCCGAGGCCGAACCGCTCCTCGAACGCGGCGACGTCGCGTTCATCGCCCACGGCCACAGCCTCCGCGTCGCGGCGGCCCGCTGGCTCGGCCGGCCGGCCCGCGACGGCCGCGAGTTCAAGATCGACACCGCCTCGATCGCCGCCCTCGGCTACGAGCACGGGCACCACGCGATCACGCTGTGGAACCTCACGGCGGCGGCCGCGACCGGCGAGCGGTGACACCGCCCGGGTGACGCTGGACGCTCGAACCGCTTCTCCCCCACGGTCGGTCAAGGCCGCCAGATGACGACGCCGGTGGACACCTCGCGCTCGGAGAACCGGCCGTCCGGCGCCGCGTCGGCCAAGAGCGCCCGCAGCTCGGTCTCGAAGGCGGGCAGGCGTTCCGCGAACAGGTGCGGCGCCGAGCTCGACAGCGAGAACACCGCCGAGACGACGGAGTCGACGTCGCGTTCGAAGACCCTGCCGTCGTCGACCTGGAGGCGGGCGACCTTGGTGTACCCGGCTTCGCGCATGATGTCCTCTTCGCCGCCCGCGGTGCCGCCCGGCAGGAAGCCCTGCCCGGCGCGGCGGACCGGCCCGAGGTAGCCCGCGACGAGTTCGCCGATGCGGTCCCATGGCGGCGCCGGATGGGGCAGTGCACCGACCTCGGCACCGCGGTGCGTGGTGGCGCCCACGTGGATCCAGAACCCGCCGGGTTCGAGCATGGCGCGAACGCGGCGGGCCACGAGCGGGCGGTCCATCCAGTGGAAGGATTGCGCGAACGCCGCGACCTTGAAGACGCCCAGGTCGTCGGGGAGCGCTTCGGCGCGCAGTTGCCGCCATTCGATGCCGGTGAGTCCGGCCTCCTCGGCGCGCCGGGCGGCCTCGGCGAGCATGCCCGCGTCCGGGTCGACGCCCACAGTGGACGCGAAGTGCGGGGCGAGCGGCAGTGTCAGCGAGCCTGGGCCGCAGCCGACGTCGAGGAGTCGGCCGGTGCCGTCGAGTCCGAGCGCGACGCGCACGGCGTCGGCGAGGCCGGTCGGGTAGGGCACCCGGCCGACGCTGTAGTGGGCGGCGCTGCCGGCGAAGAGGGTCTCGTCCCACTCCCATGCGGCGGCGTCAGCGGTCATCGGAGCGGCTCCCGTTGCTCATCGACGCAGCATCGCCGATCGGCCCGCAGAGTGCCAGCGCTTTTCCGGCGATCCGCGTGGTCCGCGGCAGGCGAGGCTCCGCGAGCACCGCGCCGGCGCTTCCAGGCGATCCGCGATCGATGCGCCGAGCGCCGACGCGTGCCGACGACCGGCCCGCGACCGGTCGGCGGCGGGCGCGGGCTCTGATAGGCTCCGGCACCCATGAACCCTCCCCTCCTGGTGGCCCGCTCGCTGCTGGTGCGCTTCCCTGCGCGTTTCTGGCTGTGGGCGTTCGCGATCGCCATCGCGGTGGACCTCGCCGCGATCAGCCTCGATCTCGGTGCGCTCCGCTGGGCGTCCAAGCCCGCGCTGGCGCTCCTGCTGCTCGCCCATCTGATCGTCTCGACGCAGCCGGGCATGCGCCCGGCCCGCCTGTTCGGGCTCGGCCTGCTGCTGGCCTGCGCAGCGGACATCGCGCTGCTGGTGGAGGGCGAGACGGCGTTCCTGGTCGGCATGGGCCTGTTCGGCCTCATGCAGATCACGTACTTCACGGTCTTCGCCCGCTTGGGGGCGCTGCCGCTGCGGCGGCGCTTCCTGGCGCCCGCCTGCTATCTGGCGGTCTGGTTGGGCGCCAACCTTGTCCTGTGGCCGCGACTCGGGGACCTCGCGGTTCCGGTGGCGGTGTACAGCCTGCTGCTGGTGGCGATGGCGGCGGCAGCGGCCGGGCTCAACCGCGAGGCCGCGCTCGGCGGGGTGCTGTTCGTGGTCTCGGACCTGGTCCTCGGTCTGGGCGTGGCCGGTGTGGACTTCCCGCTGCAGTCGCAGGCGGTGATGGCGACGTATGCTGCGGCGCAACTGCTCCTGGTCCTCGGCACCATCAGGGCGCTTCCCCGCGAGGCCGCCGCATGAGCTCGCTGGTCGACATCGCCGCGATCCTCGTGTTCGCGTTCCTGGTCTTCGGCGGCGTGACGTTGGCGCTGCGCTTCCTGATCCCCGCTGAGCCTCACCGGTCCGAACGGCCCAAGTGGTCGCGCAGTCGGCGCAGGATGCTCGTCGACCTCGTCGGCGTGCTGGCCGTCATCGCCCTGGTACAGCTGGCGGTCGAAGTCCGGTTCGCGTACGGCGCCCCGTTCGGAGCGCGCCTATCCCACTGTGGAGGTGGTCGGGGTCGGCGGGTGCGAGCGCGGCCCGCTCGGTTTCGGTGTCGTCCGCTCGTGCGAGGTGACGGAGTACCGCTACACCGCATGGGGACAGGGCCCCGCGCCGTGGTCGGAGGCGATCGAGGTCGTCACGGGCGATGCCGTCGAGCCCGGGGACCGGGTCGCCCGCTACTCGTCCTCCGGATGGACCGATTTCGCGTTCCTCGGCTCCGGTGGCTCCCACTGGCAGCCGGTGTCCGCTGAGGACCGCCCGAACCTGGTGTGGCTGCCTACGGCGACGCTCGTCGCTGCGACCGCGCTGTCCGCGGCGCTGCTCAAGCGGTACCAGCGCCGGGTGGCGGGCGGCACTAGAGTCGGGTCATGAAACGCGTCTTGTGGCTGCTGGCCTTCGTGATCGGCGGCTTCTTCATCGTCCGGGCCCTGATCGAGCCGTTCGTGATCGACTTCGGCGACCCGTCGAGCTATGAGAACGACTGGGGCGGCCCGAGCCTCATCGGCGTCCTCTTGGTCCACATGGGGCCGGGGATCCTGGTGGCCGTCCTGTTCTTCTACGCCCTCAGGAGGTCCGAGCGGCGTCGCGGCCAGGACACTCCCGAGGGCTGACGGCTAGGCGAGGTCGATCCTGGTGAGGCGCTGCGTGGCCCGGGTGAGGACCACATAGGCGACGCCCGCGCCGTGCGCCTTGGCGACGGCTTCGAGGTCCACGGCGATGACCGCGTCCCATTCGAGGCCCTTGGACTCCAAGGGGCCCACGAGGGTCACGCGGCCGTCGTGGACGATGTCGGCCAGTTCGGCGTGGCGCCCGTAGGGGGCGATGATGCCGACGGTGCCTTCGACGGCGGCGAGGGCCTGGACGACCGCGCCCGCGACCTCCGGGAGGAGGGCGTCGGCGGCGACGGTCTTCTCGACGACGGCGACACCGGTCTCGCGCACGGCCTCGGGGAGGTCGATGTTGCGCAGGCGCGGTTTCGCCCAGTCGGCGGCGTATTCGAAGACCTCTTTGGAGTTCCGGTAGTTCTTGGTGAGGTGGAACTCGTGGAGGCGCCCGCTGGGGACGGCGCGGCGGCGGGCGTCGGCGCTCTCCCTCGGCCGCGGCCAGCTCGACTGGGCCTCGTCGCCGACGATGGTCCACCCGGCGCCGCGTCCGCGGCGTCCGAGCATGCGCCACTGCATGGGCGAGAGGTCCTGGGCCTCGTCGACGATGACGTGCGCGTAGTCCTCGTAGAACGCGTCGCGCGCCTGCCGTTCGGGCCGGTCGTAGTAGCGGTCCTGGACCGTGGAGACCTCCTGGATGCCGTCCCACGAGCGGATGCGGTCGCGGCCGCGGGGCTGGGGCTTCACGCCGAGGAGGATGCGCAGCTCGTCGAGGAGGGCCACGTCGGGGATCGAGAAGTCGGTCTCGCGCAGCGAGGCGGCGACGCCTTCGATCGCCTCCTTCTTCATGTGCCCTTCGGCGGCGGAGGCGAGGCGGCGGACGTCGCCGCCCCAGCCGAGCACGTCGGCCGGGTCGAGGTCGGGCCACCAGTGGTCGAGGAAGGTGAGGAACTCCCCGCGCGAGCCCACGTCGCGGGAGAACTTCGCCGGCTCGGCCTCTTCGATGACCGGTTTGATCTTGCGCCACAAGGCGACCAGCAGTGCGCGTCCGGCCTCGGTCTTGGCGAGGTTGGGGCGCGGCTCCTTCTCGAAGACGCGGGCGCGGGCGGCCGCGAGCTCGGCGGCGTCGAGTTTGAACACGTCGCCGCGGTAGACGATCCGCAGTTCGCTCGGGGCGCCCGGGGGCGTCTGGCGCACGAGGCGGCGCAGGATCGGGAGCATCACGGTGCCGCCCTTGACGGCCGCGACCTCGGGCCGGTCCTGGCGGGTGGCCTCGACGCCGGCGTACAGCTCGCCGAGCGAGTACAGGGCGGCGGTCTCCTCGCCGAGGCTGGGGAGGACCCGCCCGATGTACTTCATGAACACGGCCGAGGGGCCGACGACGAGGATGCCGGCGGCCTCGTACCGGCTGCGGTCCTGGTAGAGCAGGAACGCGGCGCGGTGCAGGGCCACGACGGTCTTGCCGGTGCCGGGCCCGCCGGTGATGATGGTGGCGCCGCGCCCGGGCGCGCGGATGGCGGCGTCCTGCTCGGCCTGGATCGTGGCGACGATGTCGCGCATCCGCCCGGTCCGCTTGCGGCCCAAGGCGGCCATGAGCGCGCCGTCGCCGATCACGGGGAGGCGTTCGCCGGCGTCCTCATTGAGCAGGTCGTCGCTGATCTCTTCGACCGTGCGGCCGAAGGAGCGGATGACGCGGCGCCGCGAGACCTCCTGGCGGTCGAGGGCGGTGGCGCGGTAGAACGGGGCGGCGGCGGGCGCGCGCCAGTCGACCAGGAGGGTGCGGTACTCCTCGTCGCGCACGCCGAGGCGGCCGACGTGGCGGACCTTGCCGTCGTCGAAGTCGAGGCGCCCGAAGACGAGCCCCTCGTGCTGGGAGTCGAGGTCGGCGATGCGGCGGGCGGCTTGGAACACGAACACGTCGCGTTCGTACCGCGCGCCGGGGACGGTGGCGGCGAGATGGGCGTAGCCGGAGTCGCGGTTGCCCTCGGCTTCACCGCGGAGCACGTCGACGCGCGCGTACACGCGGTCGACGAAGCGCTGCTCGATCGCGATCTCCTGCTCGGGGGTGCTGGCCGGATCGGGGACGGGGACGGCGTGCGTCGTGTCGACGTCCTGGTCGTGCTGGGCGTCGGCGGGGCCTGGTTCCTGGGACACTGCGCTCCTCGCTCGAATTCGGGAACGCACCAGCCTAGCGCGTCGCGACGACACCCGTCCGGCGATCATGGACGAGGGAGTGCTTGCGCACCCTGGGGACCCGCCGCCGCCCTCCTCAGGGCTGCGCGGGCCGCACCCGGTACATCCAGGAGTAGTCGTCGTCGATCTCCTCGAACCCGAACTGGCGGTAGAGGCCCTGCGCGTCACCGGTCGCCAGGAGGACCCGTTTAAGGCCCATCCGCTCGGCCTCTTCCAGGATGTGCGCGATGAGCCGCTTGCTCAGCCCTTTGCCGCGCGCCTCCCGGTCGACGTACACGTCGCTGAGCCACGCGAAGTACGCGTGGTCGGTGACCAGCCGCGCGAACGCGAGCTGGCGGCCGTCGCCGTCGTAGAGCCCGAATGGGAGCGAGTGGTCGATGGCGAGGTCGCTGCGTTCGCGGGTGCGGCCCATCGCCCAGTACGTGTCGGTCGAGATGACCTTGTGGATCCACTCGCGGTCGAGCCGGTCGGGGTCGGAGGAGATCGTGTACGCGTCGCTCATCGCTCCAACCTATGCCCGCCGCTCAGGCCGCGCCAACGGAAATCCGGCGGCTCTCCTTGCGGCGCAGGTAGACCTCGATGAACAGCAGGTTGAGCACCACCGAGCCGACGATCGAGGCCGTGTAGGCGACGCTGAAGAGCGCGTCGAAGTCGCCGCCGTAGAACCCGTCGAGCAGCGGCAGCTGCACGACGATGAACAGGCCCAGGTAGACCCTGAGCATCACGGCGGCGAAGGTCGCGGCCATGGAGCGCAGCATCCACCGCTCGTGCGCGGCGAAGTCGCGCGCCCGCACCGCCCGGTAGGCGCGCCAGGCCGAGTAGAGCCAGAACACGTCGAGGAACACGAACGTCACGAGCGCGATCGGCCCGGCCGTGGTCAGCACGGCGACGACGATGCCGGTGAGCGCGCCCGGGAGGATCCCGCCGAGCAGGTAGACGCGGCCGAGGACGCGGTGGGCCTTCGGGTGCCTGCGGCGGATCGAGCCGAAGAACTGGAACGGCCCCACCAGGAGCGCGATGCCCCCGGCGGCGGCGTGGGCGACGAGGACCGGGAGGTGGAACGGGACGTTCTCGCGGAGGTCCACGCGCGGTTCCACCCCCGCGAGGTAGGGCGGTACGGCGCTGAGGACGATCGCGACGCCGGCGACCGCGACCACGACGACCGCGATGCGGCCGCGTCTCGAGCCGGCCCGCTTCGGGGCGGTGAGGGTGGCGCTCATGAGGGGGTGCTCCTAGTGTCGTGAGCTAAACTATCGATAGTCAAGCTATCACTAAATCGGACAGGTCACAACCGCCGCTCGGGTATGAAGGACGCATGCGAATCGGAGAGCTCAGCGCCAGGACCGGGGTCCCCGTGGCCACGATCAAGTACTACGTGCGCGAAGGCCTCGTCTCGGGCGGCGAGCGGACCGGCCACAACCAGGTCCGCTACGGCGAGGAGCACGTGCGGCGGCTGCGGCTGGTCCGCGCCATGGTCGAGACCGGCGCGCTCCCGATCGCCAAGGTCCGCGAGGTCATCGCCGAGGTCGAGGAGCCGGGCCGGGACCTCGACAGCGCCCTCGGCGTCGCCAGCCGGGCCCTCGCCAGCCACCGCGCGCCGATCGAGGAGCCCGAGGAGGCCGACCTCGAGACGGCGCGGGCGATCGTGCGGCGGCGCGGCTGGGACCGGATTCCGCTCGACCACCCGCATCTGCGGACGCTCGCCGACGTCATCGGGCGCCTGCGCCTCCTCGGCCTCGCCGACATGGTCGAACACGAGGACCGGTACGCGCTCGCGGCCGAGCAGGTGGCCGAGGCCGACATCCACCTCCTCATGCAGCGCGAGGAGCGCGACGAAATTCTCGAGACGATGATCGTGGGGACCGTGCTCGGCGACGCGCTCTTGACGACCCTCCGGCGCATCGCCCAGGTCGAGATCTCCGGCCGCGACATCAAAGGGCCCGATCACGATCGGGCCGATCCTGAATGTTCCTTATCCACAAGGGATGCTGATGCCGGACCGTCCGCGCCCGTCGCGGAGCCCGTCCATGCGAAAATGGCAATGTCTGCACTTGTCGGGTTTTCGACTGTGCAAGTCGAATGGGCGGTTCTACGCTGATTCCACGCACCTGATGGCGCGGCGGCAGAGGCCAAGCCTGCTCGACGAGAGACTTTGCCGCCATCACCAGGAGGCCGTCCGACGAAGTGGGGTAGTCGAGACGGCCGGCGGCGGGGCTCCATCTACCTGGCCTGGAGCCCCGCCGCACTTCTCACGGCTCCCGGCTCACGGCCGGTGGAGCCAGTCCAGCAGTTCTTTCGGGGCCATCTGCGCGACCCGTGCCGTGTAGGCCGCCAGCGCCTCGTCGCCCAGGAGCGCCGCCCCCGAACCCGACGTGCCGTTCCGGAAGAAGGCGTCGCGGCTGCGGAAGAGGCCCGCCGGGTCCGGGGCCGTGTGCGCGGCCTTCGCCTTCATCTCGCCGAAGGTCGCGGCTTTGACGAGTTCGGGCCAGCGCGATTCGTCCACTTCGATGTCGAGCCAGGCGGCGATGCGGCGCATCTCGCCGTCGAGGTCGGCGGCGAGGTCGGCGTAGTGGACGAGGAGGAGGTTCGGCGCATCGCGGCGGGCCCAGGCGTCGGCGAGGTGGGCCATGACGCCGGGGAGCATGTCGGGGGCTTCGCGCGGGTCGTGGTGGGACCGGGTCCAGCCGGCCAGCCAGTCGCGGAGTTCGGGGCGGGGTCCGCTTCTCGCTTCGGGCACGGGCTCGCCGGTGAGTTCGGCGACGCGTTCGCGGATGATGTTGTCGCCCTGGTGGTAGAGGGAGACGGCGGCGTCGAGGGGGTGGCGGGCGACGACGATGTAGCGGGTCTCGGGTCGGATCGGGATGCCGTCGAGCGGGGTGTGGGTCTTGATGATGCGGCGGTGGCGCTGGGCTTCGAGCCGGGCGAAGACCTCGTCCGCGGGCGCGATGGTCCAGTCGAGCCAGGGCGAGAGTTCCGACAGGGGCGCGGGGAGTTCGGGGGTCTGGAAGGCCAGGAGGGCGCAGATCATCTGCGTCCAGGTGGTGCCGTGTTTGGAGCGGGTGCTGATGACGATGTCGCCGTCGCGGGCGGGGAAGCCGAGCCAGCGGTGGCTGTCTTCCATGTCTGAGACGTATCTGTGGGGAAGCACCGGAAGAGCTTAGGGCAGCAGGGGAACGGACGCAGCCTTTTTCTGCGCGGCCGCCTACGATGGGTGGACGGTCCGACTAGTGAGGAGTGCGATTCCCTTGGCCCTCAACTCGAGCATGGTGCCGCTCGGCACGCCCGCCCCCGATTTCTCGCTGCCGGACCTCGAGGGCGAGGTGCGGTCGCTCGCGGGCTTCGACGCGCCGATGCTGCTGCTCGCGTTCGTGTGCAACCACTGCCCCTACGTGCGGCACATCGAGCAGGCCTTCGGGTCCTTCGCCGCCGGCCAGGTGGACCTGGACGTGGTCGCGGTGTGCTCCAACGACGCCGTGAACTACCCCGACGACGCGCCCGCGGGCCTGGCCGACCAGGTGGCGCGCGCGAACTGGACGTTCCCGTACCTGGTCGACGAGTCGCAGGAGGTCGCCCGCGCCTACAGCGCGGCCTGCACCCCGGACTTCTTCCTGTACGGGCCCGACCGCACGCTCGCCTACCGGGGCGCGTTCGACGGCTCGACCCCCGGCAACGGCGTGCCCGTCACCGGGGAGTACCTGGCCGGCGCGATCGAGCTGGTCCGCCGGGGCGAGCCGGTGCCCGAGCCGCACTACCCGTCGACGGGGTGCGGCATCAAGTGGCGGTCGTAGCCGTTCAGCAGGTGTAGCCGCCCGGCGGCCCGGACGGCGTGGTCGTCGGCGGCCCCTACGAAGTGGCCGCCCGGCGGCTGGGACGAGTCGGCCGTCCGGCGGTCCGAGCGTCGTTCGCTCTGCGGCCCGAGCGTCGTTCGCCCCGCGGTTCAGACGAGTGCGCCGTCGCGGGCGACCACGGTGCCGTTCTTGACGACGAGCTTGCGCCGGTGGTGCTCGAGCACGGCTTCGGACGGGTTGCGTCCGGCGACGGCGACGAGGTCGGCGTTGTCGCCGACGGCGAGGCCGTAGCCGTCGAGCTTGAGCAGGCGGGCGCCGCCGAAGGTCGCGGCCTCCAGGGCCAGTTCGATGTCGGCGTCCTTGCTGTAGCCGGCGTTGCGGGCGAACCACTGGGTGCGCTGCAGGTTGTCGCCGGTGCCGTAGGGGCTCCAGAGGTCGCGCACGCCGTCGTTGCCGATGCCCATGGCGACGCCGGCTTCGTCGAGTTCGCGCAGCGGCAGGATCTTCTTGGGCGCCACGGAGGTCAGGCCGATCTTGAGTTCGGCGAGGTCGGCGATGAGGCGGGCGCGGGTGGCGTCGTCGGCGTCGCAGAGCGCGAAGGCGTGGCTGATGACGACCTTGCCGGTGTAGCCGAGGGCGCGGGTGCGCTCGATGATCATGTCGAACTCGCGGATGCCGAGGTCGCCGCCGTCGTGGAGGTGGATGTCGATCTCGGCGCCGTGCTTCTCGGCGAGGGCGAAGACGAGGTCGAGGTGGCGTTCGGCGTCGCCGTCGAAGCCCTCGGGGTCGATGCCGCCGATCGACTTGACGCCGACCTGCAGCGCCTCGTCCAGGAGGGCGGCGGTGCCGGGACTGGCGAGGATGCCGGTCTGCGGGAAGGCGACGAGTTCGACGTCGATGCGCCCGGCGAGGCGTTCGGCGGCCTCGCGCACGGCGTGGACGGCGCCGATGCCGATGCCGGGGTCGATGTCCACGTGGGAGCGGGCGTGGGTGGTGCCGGAGACGACCATGTTGGTGAGGAGCGCGGTGATGAAGTCGGGGTTGGGGACGCCGAACTCGGCGCGGCGCTCGGCGCCGTACGCGATGGCCGCGGCGAGGCCGGGCCCGGCGGTGCGGGGCACCCAGGGGCCGCCCCACAGGGTCTTGTCGACGTGGGCGTGGGCGTCCACGAGCCCGGGGATGACGACGGCGCCGGCGAGGTCTTCGACGATCGCGCCGTCGCTCTCGAGCGAGTCCGCGACGGCGTGGATGGTGCCGTCGCGGACCAGGAGGTCGGTGCGTCCCTCACGGCCCCAGAGCCGGGCGTCGCGCAGCAGCAGGTCGGTCATGTGCAGATCCTCTCGCCTCAGTTCCCGCCCATAGCGGTATACCACTAATGGAGACGGTATACCGTTGCACCGACCCCCGGCCACCGGCCGGGCCCGCGGAGAGAGAAGCGCCATGACCCGAGCCGAACAGGTCTACCAGGCCCTGCGCGAGCGCATCGTCACCGTCGCCCTCACGCCCGGCGCGCGGCTCATCGAACGCGACCTCGCCGCCGAGTTCGAGGTCTCCCGCATCCCCCTGCGGGAGGCGCTGCAGCGCCTGGCGGCCGACGGCCTCGTCACCACGGTCCCCGGCCAGGGCAGCATCGTCACCGTGCCCACCCCGAAGGACATCGAAGACCTCCTCGACGTGCGAGCCGGACTCGAACCGCTCGCCGCCCGCCTCGCCGCCACCGGAGCCGGGCCCGAGGCCCTGGCCCGCCTGCGCGACTGCGTCCGCCCCCAGGCCGACCCTGAAGCGCTCACCGAGGCCAACGCGGCCTTCCACCGCGAGGTCACGGCCGCCGCGGGCAACCCGCTCCTCGCCCAGATCATGGAGCCCCTCGAAGCGCGCATGCGCTGGCTCTTCCACCTGTCCGCCGAACGCGACCCCGACCGCCAGCGCCTCGAGCACGCCGAACTCCTCGAAGCGCTCGAAGCGGCCGACCCCGACCGGGCCGCCGCGATCGCCCTGGCGCACATCGAGGACGGGCGCGGCCCGACCCTGGCGGCGACGCGCCGCTGGCGGCTCGAAGCGGTGGACCCCAACGAGGCCACGAAGACCCGCCGCCGACCGGCGCGCACGGCGAAGCCGCAGGCGTCTTGACCTGCGGATACGCGGAATGTCGGACCCTTGTGGGAGTGTGGTCCTTTTCGGTTGGTCGGAGGCGGATGCGGGTGGGAAGGGGCATGCCCTACGCGCCGCGGCCGTCGCCCCGGCGCGTAACGCGTAACGCGTAACGCGTAACGCGTAACGCCAGAGACTGTGCAGCGCGATCTCCAGCTCACCGAGCATGTTGCGCAGCAGCGGCATCGAGAGGCCGATGACCGTGCCCGGGTCGCCGTCGATGCGGTCGATGAACGCCGAGCCGTAGCCGTCGAGCGTGAACGAGCCGGCCACGTGCAGCGGCTCCCCCGTCGCCACGTACGCGGCGATCTCCTCGTCGGAGACCTCCGCGAAGTGCACGACCGTCCCCGCCGAGCGCACGATCTGCCGGTCGGCGGCCACGTCGATCAGGCAGTGCCCGGTGTAGAGCGTCCCTGAGTTCCCGCGCATCCGCTTCCACCGCGACGTCGCCTCTTCGGGCCCGCCGGGCTTGCCGAGGATCTCGTGCCCGAAGTGCAGCACCGAGTCGCACCCCAGCACCAGCGAATCAGGGCCCACCAGGTTCAGGACCGCGTTCGCCTTCATCTCCGCGAGCGTCGCCGCCAGCTCGGCCGGGTCGTGGCCCATCACCTGGCTCTCGTCGACGCCGGAGACGATCACCTGCGGCTCGATCCCGGCCGCCTTCAGCAGCTCGCGGCGCGCAGGCGACTGCGAAGCGAGGACGAACGGTCGGCTCAACGGTCCATGCCCCTGCGGGCCGGGACCGCGGTGTCGCGCCAGGACCGGCGCACCCGCAGCTGCAGCCCCGGGTTCGACCAGGCGGCCCGGCGGCTCGGCGCCTCGGACTCCTCGACCGGGCGCGGCAGGGCCGTGATCAGCCCGACCAGCGCGGCGAGCTCCTCATCTGTGGGGTTGCCACGGACGACCTTGAGTTCCAGACTCATCGAGAACTACTCCTCGTCGATATCGAATTCGCGGTGCACCCGCTCCCAGAAGCCGTCGCGGACCCAGATCCGCGCTTCCGGGTGGTCGCGTAGAGAGTATCCGAGTTCCTTCTCGGCTTCCACCAGCAGCTCCTTGTCGATGACCGTGGGCAGCTGGGGGCCGGGGAGCAGATCCGCTATGTTGTCCGCGCCCCTGGTCAGGAGCCATTTGTGGCCCACGTACTCCCCGATCTGGCGCACGGTCTCGGGGTCGAGCTTCTCACCGGTCTGCGTGGTGCGGACGAATTTCGGCCGAGCGGACTCGGCTTGGGCCAGCGCCTCGGCGGCGTTCATGGTGACGGCCACGGACTGGCGCTGGCCGAAGACCGCGGCCGGGCTGGGCACACGCGGTTCGGGCTGCGTCATGGGCGCGCCGACCATGCTGTACGTGGCCGCGGCGGCGGTGCCGCTCTTGGTGAAGTACGCCCGGAGGTCTTCGGCTTCGATGGTGGCGACGGTGTCGGACTCCCACACCAGGCGCTCGGCCTGGTTGGTGCCGTAGGGCGGCTCGACGCCCCAGAGGTGGACGCGCACGCCGTAGGCCTGGGCGACCTCGACGGCGGGGACCATGTCCTCGTCGCCGGCGAGGAGGATGGCCTCGTGGACGGCGTGGTGGCGGGCGAGCAGTTCGAGGTCGGAGCGGATCTGGGCGTCGACGCCTTTCTGCTGGCCGCGCGAGTTGAGGTTTCCGAGGCGGACTTTGACGAATTCCATGTTGGCGATGACGCGCTGGTCGACGGTGGGCACGCGGTCGCGGGCGGCGTCGAACCAGTACAGGCGGAGCAGTTCGCCGTCGGAGAGGTGGTGGGCGGCGCGTTCGATGAGGGATTTGATGAGCTTCTCGGCGTCGACGCGGTAGTCGCGGCGGGAGGTGGCGTCGAGCAGGAGCTCCGCCGCCGCCGCGTAGAGGTAGCCGACGTCGATCAATATGGCGTACCGCCGGGACGGCGATCCTGGCAGCATCCCTCCGAAAGGTGTCATGGCCCACTCCCAATCGTCGGGCGGGACGAATTGTCCCGCTTCCCCCAGCTGTATAAGACGGTACCCGGATCGGGCTCCAGGGATGGGAGTGGTGCGCGACGCTTTGGGTGGCAAAGCGGTTTCGCCCGGTAGCGGGCGCGGGCGGCGTGGCGGACGCGTGGGGGTCTCACCGGATCGGGTGAGAGGAAACGGCAAAGGGCGGCGGGGCCGGCCGCGGTGAAGCGTGCGAACCGTGCTTGCGCGACGGCCCCCGCCGCCCTCTCGGTGCCCGCTACAGCGGGATGTTGCCGTGCTTCTTGGCGGGCAGCTCGTCGCGCTTGGAGGCGTTCATGCGCAGGCCGCGCACGAGCATCGCCCGGGTCTCGCGCGGCTGGATGACCGCGTCGATGTAGCCGAGCTCGGCCGCGACGTACGGGTTGTTCAGCTTCTCCTCGTACTCGGCCATGAGCTCGGCGCGCTTGGCCTGCTCGTCGTCGGCCTTGGCGAGTTCGCGCCGGTAGAGGATGTTGACCGCGCCCTGGGAGCCCATGACCGCGATCTCCGCGGTCGGCCACGCCAGGTTAAGGTCGGCGCCGACGCCCTTGGAGCCCATGACGCAGTACGCGCCGCCGTAGTCCTTGCGGGTGACGACGGTGAGCTTGGGGACGGTGGCCTCGGCGTACGCGTAGATGAGCTTCGCGCCGCGGCGGATGATGCCGTCGTGCTCCTGCGAGGTGCCCGGCAGGAAGCCCGGGACGTCCACGAAGGAGATGATCGGGATGTTGAAGGCGTCGCAGAAGCGGATGAACCGCGCGGCCTTCTCCGAGGCGTCGATGTCGAGGCAGCCGGCGAAGTGCATGGGCTGGTTGGCGACGACGCCGACGGGCTTGCCGTCGAGGCGGCCGAACCCGGTGATGATGTTCTTCGCGAACAGCGCCTGGGTCTCCAGGAACTCGCCGTCGTCGAGCACCGATTCGAGGACCTTGTGCATGTCGTACGGCTGGTTCGCCGAGTCGGGGATGACGGTGTCGAGTTCGAGGTCCGTGGCGGTGAGGTCGAGTTCGACGTCCTTGGACTCGTAGGCGGGCGGCTCGTCGAGGTTGTTCGACGGCAGGTACGAGAGGAGGTGCTTGACGTACTCGAGCGCGTCGGTCTCGTCCGAGGCCAGGTAGTGGGCGTTGCCCGCGACCGCGTTGTGGGTGCGGGCGCCGCCGAGCTCCTCCATGCCGACGTCCTCGCCGGTGACGGCGCGGACGACGTCGGGTCCGGTGATGAACATGTGGCTGGTCTGGTCGACCATCACGGTGAAGTCGGTGATCGCCGGCGAGTAGACGGCGCCGCCGGCGCAGGGGCCCATGATGAGCGAGATCTGCGGGATGACGCCGGAGGCGCGCACGTTCCGGAAGAAGATCTCGGAGTAGCCGCCGAGGGAGGCCACGCCTTCCTGGATGCGGGCGCCGCCGGAGTCGGAGATGCCGATGATCGGGCGGCCGGTGCGCAGCGCGAGGTCCTGGATCTTGGTGATCTTCTCGCCCGAGACCTGCCCGAGCGAGCCGCCGAGGACGGTGAAGTCCTGCGCGAACACGCAGACCTCGCGGCCTTCGATGGTGCCGTAGCCGGTGACGACGCCGTCGCCGTACGGCCGGTTGGCCTCCATGCCGAAGCTGGTCGAGTGGTGCTTGCGCAAGGCGTCCAGTTCGACGAACGACCCCTCGTCGAGCAGCTGCTCGAGGCGTTCGCGGGCGGTGCGCTTGCCCTTCTCGTGCTGCTTCTCGATCGCCCGGGGGTTCCCGGTGGCCGATTCGGAGAGGCGCTCGGCCAGGTCGGTGAGCCGCCCGGCGGTCGTGTGGAAGTCGATGTCGGTCACGACTCGGATCGTATCGGCCTTCCCTGTGGCTACGCTATGTGCGTGAGCACACCGATGAGAAAGCCACTGGACCGGCACGAGCTCTGGTCGCTGTTGTCGGAGAAGTCCGGCTTCTGGACCGAGCTCGATGTGGTGCAAGTCACCGGTTCGACGAACGCGGACCTGGCCGAGGCCGCCAAGCACGGCGCTCCCCAGGGGAAGGTCCTCATCGCCGAGGAGCAGTCGCACGGCCGCGGCCGCCTCGACCGCCAGTGGGTGAGCCCGCCCCGCGCCGGACTCACCATGTCGTTCCTCCTGCGGCCCACCGTGCCGCGCGAGCAGTGGGGCACGCTGAGCCTCCTCACCGCCGTCGCCCTCGAGGAGTCGCTCAAGGCCGTGTGCGGCGTCAGTGCGAAGCTCAAGTGGCCCAACGACGTCCTCATCGACGGCCGGAAGGTCTGCGGCATCCTCGCCCAGGTCGAGGGGAACGCGGTGATCGTCGGCGCCGGGCTGAACGTCTCGCTCACCGAGGAGGAGCTGCCGGTCCCCGAGGCCACCTCGCTGCAGATCGCCGGGGCCTCGACACTGGACCGCACCGAGATCGCCGCCGGTTTCCTCGCCCACGTCGCGGCCGTCTACGAGACCTGGAACGAGCGCGGACCGGGCTCCGTGATCGAGCGGTGGCGCCGCAATTCGGCGACTCTGGGACGCCACGTCGCGGTATCGTTCCCCAACGGCCGCAACCTCACCGGCCGCGCCGCGGGCATCGACGAGAACGGCTGCCTGCGGATCGCCGCCCCTGACGGCACCGTGGAGACCGTCGCCGCCGGCGACATCGTCCACCTGCGGCCCCAGGGCTAGCGCCCCGACATCCCGCGCGGCGCGGCGCCGTGAAGCACAGCAGCGAAGGAGCAGCGCATTGGCCGACCAGGCGCACGGCGACGAACCCTTCGAGGCCCGGCAGCCTCCGGGGCCGACCGGCCTCGACCCCGAGGCCGAAGGGCTCTACCGGCTCCTGCTGTCCAAGTCGGACGGTTCCGTCTCGCAGCTCGCGGCCGACTCGGGACTCCCGCCCGGCCGCACCAGGGACGTCCTCATGCGCCTGGTGGACGACGGCTTCGCCACGATGGTCGCCGACTCCAGCTTCCGCGCCGTCGGACCCGACACCGTCCTCGGCGGGCGCATCGCCTCTCAGCTCGGCGACGTCCTCGGCGAGTACGAGGCCCTGCGCGAACTCCTCGAGATCCACCGCGCCGGCCCCGGCCCGGGCGGCCGCGAGCAGGGCAGCTGGGAGGTCGTCTCCGGCCCCGTCGCGATCCGCTCGCGCCTGCGGCAGCTCAAGGCCAGCGCCGAGAAGCGGCTGCGCACGTTCGTGCGCCCGCCCATGGTCCTGCCCGTCCCCGAAACCGCACTGCACGAGGGCCTGCAGGCCCGCGGGGTCTGCCACCGCATCCTCTTCGACCGCAGCGTGCTCGACATCGACCCGTACTCGGACTACCTGCGCCACGCGCTCGCCTCGGGCGACGAGGTGCGGTTCGCGAAGCGGCTGCCGCTCAAGCTCCTCATCGTGGACGACAAGACCGCGCTCATGGAGGAGGGCGGCGGACGCCCGAAGGCGATCGTCACCAGCAACCGCTCCATCGTGGAGCTCGCGGGCGCGCTGTTCGACCAGTTGTGGTCGGCGGGCATCCCCGCGACGACCGCGTCCAGCAGCGCCCAGCGGATCGACGAGGACGACGCGGTCCTGCTGGGGCTCTTGATCGCCGGGCTCACGGACCAGTCGATCGCGTCGAAGCTCGGCATCGGCCTGCGGACCGTGCAGCGCCGCGTGCGCGAGCTCATGGATCTGGCCGACGTGGACACCCGCATCCAGCTGGGCTGGCACGCCGCGAAGAACGGTTGGGTGCCATAGCAAAAGCGAGCGGCCGACGGGTTCAGGGATTTCGCCCGAATCGGGGGACGAACCGCGATGCCTGGGTGTTGTACTGTGCTTTTGGTATTTGTACCCATGGCACGACTTGCGAACCGCGGACTGGCAGCCTCGGTGAAGCCTGCGGGCCGTGAATGCGTCCTGCCCCCGCCCGTTCTCACTCCTGGAGGTCCGCAGTGGGATATCCCGACGATCAACTCGCCCGCGGTGAAGTGGTCAAGCTGCACACCCGCCCGCACTGGAAGGAAGGTGTCGGCCCCGTCCTGTGGTTCGTCGTCTTCCTCGCCATCGGCGCCATCGCGATCACGTTCACCGCGCGGATCGACGAGAGCTGGTCCCTGTGGCTGATCCTCGCCGAAGTCGTGCTCTTCCTGGCCCTGCTCATCTGGCTCTCGGTGCTGCCGTGGATCCGCTGGCGCTCCACCCACTACGTGATCACCGACCAGCGCATCATGTGGCGCGAAGGCCTCGTGACCCGCGAGAGCCGCCACATCCCGCTGGCGCGCGTGAACACCGTGTCGTACACCCAGAACGTCTGGGAGCGGATCTTCGGGTTCGGCGACATGAACATCGACTCGGCCTCTGACGACGGCGAGATCAACCTGATCGACGTCCCGAAGGTCGACAAGACCAAGGCGCTGCTGTACCAGCTGGCCGAGGACGACCGCTCGCGTCGTGCCGGCGCGGCCGACGGCACCTGACCGCCCGAGGCGTGACGAGAGGCCCGTGCCGTTGCGGCGCGGGCCTTCTGCGTCGACCGGGGCTGCGTCAGCCGACCGAGGACCGGGCCAGTTCGGGGTCGTGCCGGAAGACCCAGGTGCGGTAGGCGAAGAATCGGAAGACCGAGCCGAGGCCGACGCCGACGATGTTGCCTGCGATGTTCACCGCGAGGTCGTTGTCGAAGTACTGCGGCCAGACCGCGGCGAGACCGGAGTTGGCCCAGAGGCAGGCGAGGGCGATGAGCAGGCCGATGCCGTTGAAGAAGAAGTAGAGGGCGTACTGGCGGTGGGCGGCGGCGCTGCCGCGGCGCTCGCGCCAGGTCCAGTGGCGGTTCCCGAAGAACGCGACGGTCATCGCGATGACGGCGGAGATGATCTTGGCGTACCACTCGGACCAGTCGAGGCCGAGAAACATCAGGTTGAACAGCCCGATGTCGACCACGTAGGCCACACCGCCGACCCCGGCGAAGCGGATCAGCTCGGCCGCGTGGCGTTTCAGCAGGTCAATGGCGCGCACGAACAGACCCGTGAGGCCGCGGCGGGCCGGGGGCGACGGAGTCTCAATGGAGGTCGACATCAAGCCACAGCCTACCCGGAGCAGCGCGGGAGCGATACCGCCGAGATGCGCGGCCGGGCCTACTTCGTGGTGTCGTCGCCGACCGGGGCCGCCACCGCCACCACGCCCACGGTGAACGGGTCGTCGCCGCGTTCGAAGCGGATCACCGCGTCCTCGCCCGTGGCCACCCGGTACACGTTCACGTCGACGCCGAAGGCGTACCAGTCCGGGTTCTCCACGGCCCCGTGCGCGCGGCAGGTCGCCGGCTCGCCGAGCCCCTGCCCGCCCGCGCTCAGGCTGTCCCCGCGGCGGTACCCCGAGCCGCCCCAGAGCGTCGCCGCGACCTGGACCTCGCCGCCGTCCTCGACCTCGATCTCGGTGTCAGCCGCGCGCGGACCGTCGTAGACCGCGACCTCCGTGGCCGGCGCCCCCGGCTCCGCGTACACCACCGTGAGCGACCAGCCCGCCCAGCGCCGCTCGGCGCACTCGGCGCCGAGGTCGATCGGCCAGTGGTCGCATTCGCTGGTCGGCAGCTGGTGGTTGTCGGTCGCGACCCAGTACGCGCCGCCGTCCGACACGAGGTCGGTGACCTCGACGAACGCCTGCTTCCCGGGGCTCGTGTCCCGCATCGCCTCGGCGCTGAGCGCGGTCCAGGACCCGCCCGGCCCCGCGAGCGAGACCGCCGTCGGCAGGCCGTCCTCGACACCGGCCCAGTACAGGCCCGCCCATTGGATCTCGGCCCCCTCCGGCACCTCGAGCACCGCCCCCGAGACGGCCTCGCCTTCGCGCCCCGCGGGCGCGGTCGCGGCCTTGTACGCCTTCATCGGCCACTGCTCGCCGCCGCCGATGCGCACCACTTCCCTGCAGCCGGGGACGGAGCAGGTCAGCCAGGTGTTCCCGGCCGCGGTGACGCCCGTGGCGTCCACGCTCGCGTACCCGACCTCGCTGCCGGCGGGCGCGATCGGCACCTGCAGCGACGTGGTGCCGCTGATGCCCGGGCCCTCCACCGCGACCTCGAACGTCTGGTAGCCGCTCACTTCCTCCCCGATGAGGATGCGCACGTTGGCCTCCGCCGGGTCGGGCATCGCCGGGATCGTGCAGCGGACGACCGCGCCGTCCTCGTCGCACGTCCAGCCGGGATCGGCGGTCTCCGAAGCGAGCGTGATGCCCGCGGGCATCGTGATGTCGAGCGTGACGCGATCAGCGGCGGCCTGCCCGTGCCGTTCGACCGGGGCCGCTTCGCCGGTACCACTGCGTTCGAGCAGCGCCGCCTGACCGTCACCGCTGGGCGGGGACGGGGCCGCTTCGCCGTCGTTTCGCCCGACGGGGGCCGCGTAGCCGCCGCCGCGTCGTTCTGCAGCTTCTGTATCCGCTTGCGCCCCAGACGATTCGGCCGGTCGTTCATTCGCATCGGCGTCGCCCGCACCGTCTTCGCTCTCGGCCCGCTCGGTCACCGGCGCGTAGCCGCCGCCGGTGCCGCCGGGCGGTGCGAGGCGGATCGGGAGGATCGCCTCGCCGCCGGCCACGAGGCCGCTCGAGCCCAGGCCGTGCTCGATCGCGTACGCGGCCGGCTCGGCGGGCGCCTCGGACTCGTCCTCGGGTTCGGGCTGCGGATCGGCCGGGTCCTCCGGGTCGGGCTCGGGCACGTCGTCGGGCGGCGGGGGCCCGGGCGCCGTGGGCTCGGCCTCCGGGTCGTCCGCTTGGACCACCGGCTCCTCGGGGGCGGCCTGCGGCGGCTGCTCCTCCTCGCCGCTGAGCGCGACGATCGCGACGACGGCGACCACCGCCGCGGCGGTGCTGGTGGCGACGGTGCCCTTGGTGCCGAGCTGCTGCACGATCCGGCGGATCCAGTTCGCGACGGCCTTGAACGGCGTGAACAGGTACGCGAGCACGCCGCCGAACGCGATCCCCGCGGCCGAGACCGCGCCCGCCGCCAGGTACGGCGAGGCCGCGCCGCCCAGGAAGATCACGGCGATGACGCCGCGCAGGCCCGAGTTCAACTCGGTGAGTTCGGCGAACAGCAGGTTGCAGGTGACGCACGAGTCGAGGTGGTCGTCCACTTTGGTGGCGTCGCGCTCGCCGAGCTTGCCGCGCACGCGCGCGCCGATCCGGTCGACGGTCCAGCGGCACTCCTCGCGCGGGGAGTCGGCCGCGTGCTCGCTCAGGTAGTTCTGGCGCAGCTTCTCGCGCGCGCGGTAGGCGAGCGCGGAGACCCCGTTCGGGGTCATGCCGAGCATGGTGGCGATCTTGGCCGGGGAGTCCTCCTCGACCTCGGTGTGCCACAGCACCATCCGCCAGCGCTCGGGGAGCTTCCCGAAGGCGAGCGCGGCGTAGCGGCGCTCCTGGCCCTCGACGGCGGGGTCGACGTAGATCTCGCCGGAGTCGTGCGCGGTGAGGTCGTCGGTGAACTCGACCTTCTTGTCGCGGCGCACCCGGTCGTAGAAGGTGTTGCGGAGGGTCTGGAGCATGTAGGGCCGGAAGGCGAGGTCGGGGCCGCCGCCTTCGCGGAAGGTGTGGAGGAGTTTGGCGAAGGCCTCGGAGACGAGGTCGTCGGCGCCGGCGGGGTCGCGGGAGAGGACGCGGGCGAGGCGGCGCGCGGAGTGGACGTGGCGTTCGTAGAGCACGGCGTAGGCCGTGGTGTCGCCGCCGCGGGTGGCGGCGATGAGTTCGGGATCGGAGCGGGTCTCGGGGTTGTCGCCGGGGTCCGGGTCCAGGTGGCGGGGATCGCCGGCGGGGACGGTCTCGGGCATCGTTCGCCGGTGCTCCTTCCAGGTTGCGCCGAGCTCGTACGATCGGGGGGCTCGGGTGTCTGCTCGCGGGCGGGGACTTCACTGCCGAGTGGGAGGTGTACTCGCCGTCCCCCTTTGCGAGCCTTCCTTGACTTAACGATCGAGTACGTCTCGAGTTGCGCCCGTTCAGCCGTTCGGGCAGGCTTCCGGCGAACTGGACATTGCAGTGAGTTTAGGGCAAAAACCCGTCATAACCATGGATTGTGATGTGATTGTGACCAGGTGTGATCGTATTGGGACTTCCCGTCCTGGTTCCAGGCAACTGTCGGAATTACGTCAGGCCATTGCGTACAGTTTGCTAACGCATTCCCGGCCGACTTCGACGCAAGGGAGGTGAACGATGCCCGCGTCCGTCCTACTCGCACTCCTCGCCGCCACCGCCCTGCTGGCCCTCACCCCGGCCCTGGTGCGCCGCTACGACCCTGATGAGCGCATGATCGCCGACCGGGCCTCGTCCGACGCCCGCGTCCTCGACCGCGAAGGCCACCGCCCCACCCGGCCCGCCTCCCACGACACCGCCGAGCTCGAACTCCAGCACGCCGGGAGCCCGTCCGGGCAGGACGACTCCCTCGACGAACTCCTCGACGGCCAAGACCTTCCGGCGCAATCGAACTCACGCGGGTGGGAGCGGCGCGGCACGCGCCGCGGCGACTCGGTACGGTTGAAGGCCGACGAGTCGTACACCGGCGAGGACCCCGAGATGCACGAGCAGGCCAGGCTCCGGCGGATGCGCGCCGAATGGTGGCGGCGGCGCCACCGCCGCATTCTCTACGTGCTCATCGCACTGACCGTGCTCGAACTCGCCGGCGTCGCCATCGCCGGCCCCGGCTTCTGGGTCGGCGCGGGCCTCTCCACGGTCGCCCTCGGCGGCTACGTCTACTTCCTGCGCGAGCGCGCCAAGCGCCGGCGCCGGGCGGGCCGCCGGCCCAAGGCCATGATCACGGCCGAGCCCGAGCACGACGAGGTCGGCCCGCCCACCTACGTGCCCGAGCAGCCCGACGGGGACGAGGACGACGACGAGGAGCTCGGCCCCCGCGAGTCGTTCCTGTTCGAGAACGGCTCGCTCGACGAGGAGGCCCCGCCGCCGCCGCGCCCCGACCCGCGCCGTCCCGACGGCCCCGCGGGCGTGCGCGGGCGCTCCTACGAGGCGCCGGCGAAGCTCGAGCGCTGACGCCGCGCCGCTCATGAAGCAGCGCACACCGGGCCTGCCGCTAAACTTGCCCGGTTATGCCTGATGAGGAATCGCAGCACCGCCACATCCTGACGTTCAACTTCCGTCAAGGACGCAACAAGCCCCGCCACGACGAGGCCTTCGCGCGCCTGTGGCCGCGCTATGGCCTGGACTGGGAGCCGGACGAGGGCCGCATCGACTTCGCGAAGCTGTTCGGCCGCACCGCGCCCGTGATCCTCGAGATCGGCTCGGGCAACGGCGAGGCCGCCGCCGCGATGGGCGACGCCGACCGGGACCGCGACCTCCTCGCCGTCGAGGTCTACCCGCAGGGCATCGCCGACCTCATGGACCGCGCCGAAGCGCGCGGCCTCACGAACCTGCGGATCTACCAGGGCGACGCCCTGCCGCTGCTGTGGAAGGGCATCGCGCCCGGGTCGCTCGACGAGATCCGGGTGTACTTCCCCGACCCGTGGCCGAAGAAGCGCCACCACAAGCGCCGCATCATCCAGGCCGAGCACGTGAAGACGATGGCAGGGCTCCTGCGCCCCGGCGGGGTCCTCCACTGCGCGACGGACATCGCGGACTACGCGGAGCAGATGCTCGAGGTCCTCACGGCGGACGAGGCCTTCGCGAACACCGCCGAGGGCTACGCCCCGCGCCCCGATCACCGCCCGGTCACGAAGTTCGAGCGCCGCGGTGTGAAGGCCGACCGCGAGATCTTCGACCTGATCTTCACCAAGCGCTGAGAGGGGTACCTCGTCTGCGTGACCGCGGTCCGCCATGACCTCACGGTGCTCCGCGTCGGCGAGGACTTCCGCGCCGCGGCATCGGTGATGCCAGTGCTGCGCGAACGGGATGCTCGCTTGCTCGGCTGAGCCTCAGGCCGTGAGGCGCTGGTGCCAGGCCGCTGCTGAGGCATCGGTGAGGGAGGCGACCTGGTCGATGGCGACGCGGAGTCGTGCGGTGTCGTCCGAGGCCCGGTTCCAGAGTTCGGCGAACATCGGTTCCATGGCGTCCGCGCCGCGGTCGCAGAGCAGGGCGACGAGGTCCTGGAGGATCTCGCGCTGGCGGGTGTACCAGGTCTCGTCGCTGCGGGGCTGCATCACGTAGCACCAGGCGATGCCTTTGAGCAGGGCGCATTGGACGCGTTCGCGTTCGGGGACGACGAGGTCGGCGTCGTAGCGGCGGAACCGGCCGTCGCCGAACCGCTCCCTGGTGGCCTTGGCGGCGGCGTTCACGAAGCGGCCCACCATGGTCGAGGTGAAGTTCTTGACCGCGACCATGGCGCCGAACGAGCCGTCGTAGTCGTGGATGCCGGCCAGGACGGGGTCCGCCAGCAGGTCGCGGAGCGCTTCGCCGAGGGCCGCGGGCGACTCGTCGGAGTAGCGGCCCGCGACGGCGTCGCAGACCCGGGCCTGCTCGTCGGTGTCGCGCATGAGCTTCGCGAGGTTGATGTAGCCGCCGTGGAGGCCGTCCTCGACGTCGTGCACGGAGTAGGCGACGTCGTCGGACCAGTCCATGACCTGGGCCTCAAGGCATTTGACGCCTTCGGGGGCGCCGTCGCGGAGCCATTCGAAGACGTGCCGGTCGTCCTCGTAGACGCCGAACTTCCGCACGCCCTCGCGGGCGGTCCACGGGTACTTGCAGGTCGCGTCGAGCGAAGCGCGCGTGAGGTTCAGGCCCACGGAGCGGCCCTCGCCGTCGAGCACCTTCGCCTCCAGGCGGGCGAGGACGCGGAGGGTCTGGGCGTTGCCCTCGAAGCCGCCGCAGGGACCGGCGACCTCGTGGAGGGCGTCTTCGCCGTTGTGCCCGAAGGGCGGGTGGCCGAGGTCGTGGGCGAGCCCGGCGACGTCGACGACGTCGGAGTCGCAGCCGAGGTCCTGGCCCATCTCGCGGGAGATCTGGGCGACTTCGAGGGAGTGGGTGAGGCGGGTGCGCAGGAAGTCGTCGGTGCCGGCCGTGTGGACCTGGGTCTTGTCGGCGAGGCGCCGGAACCCGGCCGAGTGGAGGATGCGGGCGCGGTCGCGCTGGAACGGGGTGCGGACCGAGTCGGGCTCTGCGACCAGCCGCTCCTCGGCGGGCCGGCGCGCCTGGTGGGTACGGAGAACGGGATCGGTCACGCCATCGAGCGTAGCGCGGCCGATCCCGTTCGACAGTCGTTAATCCTTCAGGTAGAGGCGCATGACGCCGGTGCCGTCGCCGTCCTCGGCGCCGTGGGCCCACGCGAAGGCCGAGAGCGGTTCGAGGCCGGCGAAGTCGTCGGGGTACTCCTCGGCGGCGCGGCCGAGGTCGACCCAGGCGACGACGGAGCACTTGCCGGGGGTGTTCGCGGCGAAGTCGCTGAAGCGGTCGTCTTCGGCGAGCGTGCCTTCGGCGGTGGCCGGACCGGCGTAGCTCAGTTCCGAGCCGTCCACTTCGATGCCTTCGGGGAGGGGCTCGCCCTCGCTCCAGGTCGTGATGAGTTCCTGGAGTTCCTGGGCGCGCTCCTCGGCGAGGTGGGCGGCGAAGTGGAGCGAGTCGGGGTCGATGTCGTCGTCGTTGCTGAAGTTCCCGCCGCCGCTGAGGGTGGCGCCGGCCAGGAGGCCGGTGAGGTCGTTCACGGTGGATTCGACCTCGCCGAAGTCGGGGCCGTAGGACTCCTCGACGTAGGGGTCGTCCTCGGTGCCGGCGGCCCAGAAGCGGGACTCGAGCTCGGCGTAGCGCGCCTCGTCCTCGGGGGCGAGCGTGTCGGCCCAGAACTGGGCGTCGAGCTCCAGGTACTCGGCGTACTCCTCGGCGGTGAGCGGGGCTTCGACCGGTTCCGACGCGGCGGCGTCGACGCCGTAGAAGTCCTCGAAGAAGCCGAGCCAGGTCTTGGTGACCTCGTCGATGTTCTCGGGGACGTAGGCGGAGACGGCGATGTCGGAGGCGGGCAGGTCGCCCGTGGACTCGACGAGCCCGTCGGTGCCGGTCCACAGGTGGTCGGCGTCGCCGAACATCCGGTAGGTGAGCTGGAAGCCCTGGTCGAAGGCGGAGAAGCCGTAGATGAGGTGCCCGGAGTAGAGGTCCTTGACGGCCTCGCTCTCGGTGCCGTAGGTCATCTCGGCGAGGTCGCCGACGGCCTCCATGTCGACCCAGTGGACGAGGAGCTGGTCCTCGTCGAGCCAGGCGCGGGCCTCGCTGTACTGGTCGGACTCGGCGAGCGGCTGGTCGGAGGCCTCGGTCTCGGCGGCGGCGAGCGCGTCGGCGGCGCCGGTCTCGCCGATGACGACGAGGACGTGGTCGTCCTCGACGGTGTAGGCGAACTGCTCCTCGGTGGTGCCGGCGGCGGTGCGGATCTGGGCCATGCCGTCTTCGGCGGCCTCGGCGTCGGTGCTGGCGAGGCTCAGGACGGCGAAGGTCTGGTCGTCGTGCTCCCAGGTGGCGAGGCCGTGGCGGCGCCCGAGCCAGGAGTTGATGTCCTCGTCGGCGTCGACGCCTTCGATGCCGGACTCGTCGATGAAGCCGTCGATGAGCTCGTTCGTGTCGTCGTACTCCTCGAGGTCCTCGAACTTCTGGAGGTGCTCGAGGAGCTTCGGGGTCTGGTCGAAGGAGGGGTCGAGGTTGAGCTCGACGTACATGGTCGCGGTGGCGGGGAAGCTCTCGGCCGGGTCGGGGCCCTGGTTCAGGACGAACTTGAAGAGGACGACCGCGCCGACGGCGGCGAGGAGCACGACGGAGAGGATCGCGGCGACGGCGACCTTGGGGCCGCGCCCGCGCGGGTTCCCGCCCTGCACCGGGACCGGTGCGTACGCGCCGGGCGGGACGTAGGCCCCGGGCGGCTGCTGCGGCACGCCCTGCTCCACATAGGGCTGGGGCTGCTGCGGCTGGTAGGCCCCGGGCGGGGGCTGGTACGCGCCCGGCGGCGGCCCGTAAGCGCCCGGAGGCGGCTGGTTGGGGTCGCCGGGGTACGGCTGGGGGCTGGCATCGCTCGACATCCTTCGACGCTACGGCCCTTGTGCAACAACCGAATCCCGGGAACGTGCCAAATGCGGCTCGGTGGGCGGTCAGAACTCGTAGACCTGGCCGGGGCGCACGACCTCGACCGGTCCGGTGTAGGCGGCGCGGGCCTCGGCGAGGGTCTGGTCCTTGGAGTTCCAGGGCTCGACGAGGTGGGTGAGGAGCAGGCGGGCGGCCCCGGACTTCGTGGCGTACTCCCCCGCTTCCTTCCCGGTGAGGTGCACGTCCTTCGGGTTCTCGCGGCCCTCCAGGTAGGAGGCTTCGGCGAGGAGCACGTCGCAATGGGTGGCGAGCGCTTCGAGCGCCTGGCACGGACCGGAGTCGGAGGTGTACGCCAGGGAGGACCCGGCGTGCTCGACGCGGAGGCCGTAGGTCTCCACGGGGTGCGCGACGCGGTCGACGGTGACGGTGAGCGGGCCGAGGTCGAACGTGCCGGACTGGAGCTCGCGGAAGTCGTAGACGTCGCGCATGTTCGGGCTGCACAGCTCGCCCTGGCCGCCGTAGGCGGCGACGATGCGGTCGGCGACGCCGGTGGGGCCGTAGAGCGGCAGCGGGTGCTTCGGCGCGTCGGAGGCGTAGCGGCGCATGACGGCGTACGCGCAGGCGTCGAAGAAGTGGTCGGCGTGCAGGTGGGTGACGATGACCGCGTCGATCAGGTGCGGGTCGAGGTGCTTCTGCAGCTCACCGAGGGATCCGGTGCCGAAGTCGATGAGCAGTCGGTAGCCGCCCGCTTCGACCAGGTAGGCCGAGCAGGGGGTGTCGGGTGCCGGGAACGAGCCGGCGCAGCCGATAACCGTCAGTTTCATGGCAGATCACACCTTGTCCAGTACGGCCGCCGCCGCGTTCGGGAACAGGTTCCCCAGGAACCGCCGCGCGGTCCTGGTGAAGGCCTCCGGGTCGCCGGTCGCGAGGAACCGGTGCTCGGGGGTGTCGGTGCGGGCGGCCAGGAGGTCGTGGTCGGTGAGCACGCGGTAGAGTTCGCGCGCGCTCTCGCTCGCGGAGTTCACCAGTGTCACGTCCTCTCCCATCACCAGTCCTATGAGTCCCGACAGCAGCGGATAGTGGGTGCAGCCCAACACGACAGTGTCGACGTCCGACTGCTGTAGCGGCTCAAGGTACCCCTGGGCGAGGCCCAGGAGCTGTCGGCCGGTTGTCACACCGCGTTCCACGAAATCCACGAACGCCGGGCAGGCCACTGCGGTCGCCTTGACGTCCGGGACGGCGTTGAACGCGTCCAGGTACGCACCCGAGGAGATCGTCGAAACCGTCCCGATGACCCCGACCCGGCCGGTGCGCGTCGTGGCGACGGCGCGGCGGACGGCGGGCCGGATGACCTCGACGACGGGAATGTCGTAGCGGTCTCGGATGTCGGCCAGGCTCGCGGCCGAAGCGGAGTTGCAGGCGATCACGAGCGCCTTGACCTCCTGTTCGACCAGGTGGTCGCAGACGTCGAGTGAAAGCTTGCGGACCTCGGCGATGGGCCTGGGACCGTACGGGACGTGGGCGGTGTCGCCGACGTAGACCAGTTGCTCGGCGGGCAGCAGTTCGCTGATCGATCGGGCGACGGTCAGGCCTCCGACACCGGAGTCGAAGATCCCGATGGGCGCGTCGTTCATGGGCTACGAGCGTACGTCCAAACGGGCCTGAAGCGCCCCTGCTCGTCACGGGAATGTCGCCAAAATGACAGGGTGGCGATCGCCACAAGATCGGTGTTCGAACGAGCGGCGGGGCCCGGCGTGCTAGGCGCGCAGCATCACGAACGCGGCGAAGAGGGTGATCGTGGCGGCGGCCATGAACATCCACGGCACGCCTTTGAAGCGCAGTGTCGCGAAGGCCATCATCGTCAGGAGCATGCCGATCACGCCGCAGGTGATGAACGCGGGCGTGAACCAGGCGGGGCTTTCACCGAAGACGCGGAAGAGGCCCACGACCGCGGTCGCGACCCCGGCGAGCACGAGCACGAGCGCCCAGCTGGCGACGCCGGCGAGCCGGCGCAGGCGCACCGCGGGCTTCTCGGGGCGCAGCGGCGCGGGGTCCTTCGCAGCCGTGATGCCGCCCTGGATGCTGCCGAGCGCGGATTTCTCCACTTTCGGCACCGGGCTGCTCCCCCAGGCGTTCTCCGCGGCCGCGCCTTCGGGGGCCGTGCCCTGCTTTGGCGGACCGCTCGGCTTGCGGAGCGAGACGGAACGCAGCTTGAGCTTGCCGGCGGGACTCATACGGCCCAGGCTAGCAAAGCCACTGAGGACGACTCAGGATCGCACCGCAGCGGTGCGGCGCAGACCTCGCGGAACGAAAGGCCGGGCAAGCGGGCCGGGCCCGCGCGATGTCGTACCCCCGCGGGACCCTTGTACTCGGGGCGTTCGCGCCCGACACACCCGACCCCGGGGTCCGGACCAGCGCAAACGAAAGCCGGGCCGCGCATCCGCGCGGGCCCGGCCCTCCAGCACTCTGCCTCGCTAGGCCCAGACTTGACCGTCGAGGGCGTTCGCCGCGTCGTCCATCCCGTCCGAGTACGCGCCGGTCGAGAGGTACTTCCAACCGCCGTCGGCGACGAGCAGCGCGATGTCCGCGGCCCGGCCCGCCTTCGCGGCCTCGCGCGCCAGCGCGAGCCCCGCGTGCAGCACCGCGCCCGTGGAGAGCCCCACGAACAGGCCCTCCTCGCTCAGGATCTCGCGAGTGCGGCGCAGCGCGTCCTCGGTGCCCACCGAGAGCCGCCGGTCGAGCACCTTCTCGTCGTACAGCTCGGGCACGAACCCCTCGTCGAGGTTCCGCAGCCCGTACACGAGCTCGCCGTACCGCGGCTCGGCCGCCACGATCTGCACGCCCGGCGCCTGCTCGCGCAGGTACCGGCCCACGCCCATGAGCGTGGCCGTGGTGCCGAGCCCGGCCACGAAGTGCGTGATCTCGGGCAGGTCGCGCAGCAGTTCGGGCCCGGTGCCCTCGTAGTGCGCGGCGGCGTTCGCCGGGTTCGCGTACTGGTTGAGCATCACCAGGTCAGGACGTTCGGCGGCCATGAGACGGGCTTTCGCGACGGCCGCGTTCGAGCCGCCCGCAGCCGGCGAGAACACGATCTCCGCGCCGAACGCGGTCAGCAGCTGCCGCCGCTCCAGCGAGGTGTTCTCGGGCATGACGGCGATCAGCTTGTAGCCCTTGCGCCGCGCCAGCATCGCCACGGCGATGCCGGTGTTCCCCGAGGTCGGTTCGAGGATCGTCGCACCGGGTTGCAAGAGCCCGTCGTCTTCGGCCGCCTCGATCATCTTGGCGGCCACCCGGTCCTTGACCGAGCCGGTCGGGTTCGCGCCCTCGAGCTTCACCCACAGCCGGATGTCCGGCGAGGGCGAGAGCCGCGGGAGTCCGACGAGCGGCGTGTCGCCGACCGTCGCGGTGATGTCCGTGAAGCGTGCCACGGCCATTCCTTTCCCGAACTACATGCCGCCCGCGACGGCGGGGAGGATGGTGACCTGGTCGCCGTCGGCGAGCGGGGCGTCGAGGCCGCCGATGAACCGCACGTCCTCGTCGTTGATGTAGACGTTCACGAAGCGGTGCAGGGTGCCCTCGTCGGTCACGATGCGGCCCTTGAGGCCGGCGTGCTGGGAGTCGAGGCTGTCGAACAGCTTCGCCAGGGTGTCGCCTTCGCCGGAGACGAGCTTCTGGCCGCCGGTGTGGGTGCGGAGGATGGTGGGAACGCGGACTTCAACGGACATGATGGATTTTCCTTCGATTCTCTGAACAGCCCGGCAGGGGCCGTCGATGTGTCTGACGCGCAGCGGGTACTGCATGACGAACGCCGGTCGAGCCCGGCGGGAACTCAGGAACAGTCGTAGACCGTCGAGTCGGGGGTGTGGGCGAACTTGTAGCTCTGCACCGCCTCGGGCGCACCGGTGACCTCGATGGGCTCCTCGGTGATCACCTCGTCGGCGATGCGGAACGAGCGGACCTCGGCGATGTCCGGGTCCTTCGTCGTCACCAGCACGTAGTGCGCGCCCGGCAGGCCCAGCTGCGAGGCGATCCCCGCGTCTGAGCGCGAAGGGTAGGCCTCGGTGTGGGTGTGGGAGTGGTAGGCCACGACGACTTCCTCGTCGTTGTCCCACATCTGGTCGTAGACCTGCTTCCACTCTTCCGAGTCGAACTCGTAGAAGGTGGCGGAGCGGGCAGCGTTGATCATCGGGATGTGCCTCTTCGGCGCTCCCGTGCCCTCGGGGCCCGCGATGAGACCGCACGCCTCGTCGGGGTGGTCAGCCCGGGCGTGCGCGACCATCGCCTCGACCAGTTCATGCGCGATCCGCAACACGCAAGCAAGCGTACACGCGGCGCGACGGGGCCAGAAGCCCTCGCTCAGAGCGTGAGACAAGGCCCTCCACCTGCAATGGGAGGGAATAAACGGACGGGTGTGAACACCGCTCGCTCACGGGGCCCGCGCGTTCCACAGGTGCATTACGCTCACCACTATGTCCGTCACGCTGCCGCGCACGCCCCTGTACACCGACCACTACGAGTACACGATGCTCGAAGCGGCCCTCCGCGACGGCACCGCCGAGACGCCGTGCGTCTTCGAGGTCTTCGGCCGCCGCCTGCCCACCGGCCGCCGCTACGGCGTCGTCGCCGGCATCGGCCGCCTCTCCGAGGCCATCGAGCGCTTCCGCTTCGAGGACAGCGACCTCGAGGACCTCACTTCGCGCGGGGTCGTCAAGCAGTCCACGGCCGAGTGGCTCGCCGACTACCGCTTCAAGGGCGACATCGACATCTACGCCGAGGGCGAGCTGTACTTCCCCGGCTCCCCCATCGTCACCCTCACCGGGACGTTCGCCGAGTGCGTGCTCCTGGAGACGCTGACCCTCTCGATCCTCAACCACGACAGCGCGATCGCCAGCGCCGCCGCCCGCATGGTCACGGCCGCGCGCGGCCGGCCGATCCTGGAGATGGGTTCGCGGCGCACGCATGAGGCGGCGGCGATCGCGGCGTCGCGCGCGGCGTACCTGGCCGGGTTCGTGGCGACGTCGAACCTGGAGGCCGGGCGGCGGTACGACGTGCCGACCTCGGGTACCAGCGCGCACGCGTTCACGCTGCTGCACAAGTCCGAGGTCGAGGCGTTCCAGGCGCAGATCGACGCGTTCGGCACTGACACGACGCTGCTGGTGGACACGTACGACATCACGCAGGGCATCCGCAACGCGATCGCGGTGGCGGGGCCGCGCCTGCGCGCGATCCGCATCGACTCGGGCGACCTCGATGTGATGGCCACCGGCGCAAGGGAGCTCCTGGACGAACTGGGAGCGCATGACACGAAGATCGTGGTCTCCGGTGACTTGGACGAGTTCTCGATCGCGGCGCTGGCGGCGGCCCCTGTGGACATCTACGGGGCGGGCACGGCGGTCGTGGTCGGGTCGGGCGCGCCCACGGCACAGCTGGTCTACAAACTGGTCGAAGTGGAGGGTCGCCCGGTTGCGAAGCGCTCGGAGCACAAGGGCACCAATGGAGGTCGCAAAGTCGCGGTGCGCCGGCACAAGCCGACGGGCACGGCGACGGAGGAAGTGATCGTCTCCCAGGGAGTGCCGGAGTCGATGCCGGGCGACAAGCTGCTGCAGACGCCGCTGTTCCGCCAAGGCGAACTCGTGCAGCAGTCGTCGCTTGAGGAGTCGCGCGAACTGCTGCGCCAGCGGCTCATCTCGATCCCTTGGGAGGGGCTGAAACTCTCCCCCGGCGATCCGGCGATTCCGGTGGTCCAGCTGCATGGGGGCGAATAGCGGCGGCGCTTTCGGGATACGATCGACGCGCCCCTGTCCGCGTTCCCACCCCCTGTGCCTTCGTAGTACCTGCGATCCTCCCCGAAAGGAACCGCCCCAATGGTGTTCAGCAAGCTCAAGGCCATTCTCGGTAGTGGCATCCAAGTCGACACGCTCCTGCACGAGAAGCACGTCGTCCCCGGCGGCGTGATCAAGGGCGAGGTGCGGATCTCCGGTGCCGAGGTGGACGCCGCGGTGGAGAGCGTCGAGATCGAGTTCACCGCTCTGGTCGAGGACGACAGCAAGGGCGAGGACGCGGCCGGCGTCGTGCACGACTACTTCCGGGCGGAGATCTCGGGCAAGTTCGACCTCGCGAAAGGCACTGCCCACCCGATCGCGTTCGAGGTGCAGGTGCCTTGGGAGACGCCGTTCAACAATGTCGCCGAGCGCCCGCTCGTGGGCGGCATGAAGCTGGGCGTGTCGACGCACCTGTCGCTGGACCAGGCCCTGGACAAGGGCGACCTGGACTGGCTGACGGTGGAGGCGCTGCCGGTGCACCGGGCGGTCTGGGAGGCGCTGGAGGCCTTGGGCTTCGCGTTCCAGGAGACGGACCTCGAGCTGGGCACGATCCAGGGCGCGACGGTGCCGTTCTACCAGGAGGTCGAGTTCTGGGCGACCGAGGGCGAGTTCCACGGCCGGGTGCGCGAGCTGGAGGTCGTGTTCGTGGCCGGCGAGGCGAACACCGATGTGGTGTTCGCTGCGGACAACTCGGCGGAGCTGCTGGCTCCGGACCTGAACTCGACGATCCGGTTCTCGCTGCCGACGGCCGAGCCGGGCGATGTGACGGAGACCGTGAAGGCGCAGCTGACGCAGCTGCTGGCCCAGAAGGGCGCATAAGCGCAGCTAGAAGAGCCAAGGGGCGGTCCCGCGAGCAATCGCGGGGCCGCCTTCTCGCGTGCCGGCGGAAAACTTAGGGAGCGGACTTGCGCATGTTCTACGTATACGTATAGTATCTACGTATACGAAGGACAGCCCCTGGAAGGAGGTTAAGATGCCGTCATGCCCAACAAGACGATCTACGTCGCCGACAAGGACCTGCCGCTCTACACCCGAGCGCAGGAACTCGCGGGAGGCAACCTCTCCAAGGCGATCTCGACGGCGCTCAAGCGCTACGTCGACGCCGAGGAGGGCCGCCTCGAGGGCTACGAGGAGATCACCGTCCCCGTCGGCCCGGGCACCGGCCGCAAGCGCCAGCGCCAGCGGTTCACCGGCGTCAAGCTCGGCGAGTGGGTCCGCTCGGACAGCAACAAGGCCGAGATCTACCGGGTCTACCGCTCGCGCTCGGGCAAGTTCGTGATCCACACCGAGAAGACGCCCGACTTCGTGCACGAGACGAGCGAGACGGGCTGGCGCAAGCTCCTCGGCTTCGGCGAGCAGAGCTTCGCCATGAACTACGGGGACGCCACCCTCGAAGTGGTCGAGACCCTCGAGGACCTCAAGGCGAAGATCCCGGCCGAGCTGTACCAGATGGTCGCCGCGACGGCCGAGGCCCCGCCGGTGCAGGACCTCGACATCTGAGCCGCCTCGACCGCTAGAGCGCCTCGCGCCCAAGCAAGTCGAGTTGACCGGACGTCCCGAACGCGCCGACCCGCTCCAGCGAGCCGAGCCCACTGACATCCGCGGCCCCGGGCGCATCCCGGTGGCCGCCCGCACCCGCAGACCGCTGACCGACCCGGGGCGGAGCCCTGTCCACCGACAGTCCACATTGCACGGTCGTCGTGCCTGAACATCGAGGTGAAACCGTGTTCGACCTTGGAATGGTGCTCACGCTCTTCCCGCCGCCGCGCCCCCTGTCGCCGGACCTGTCGCCATGTCAGGTCGATGTCAGCGCCGTGTCAGCAGCCCCGGCCAAAGTACTCACATGCCCGGCGAGGGAAACCGAACCGGCCGATCCTCCCAACGACGCAGACCACGAAGACCCCCGAAAGCAGGAATCATGACCACCAAGCCGATCGCGATCGAAGCCCGCAACCTCACCAAGTCCTACGGCGAGAAGTCCGTCCTCGGCGGCGTCGACATCTCCGTCCCCGAAGGCACCATCTTCTCCCTGCTCGGCCCCAACGGCGCCGGCAAGACGACGACGGTCAACATCCTCACGACCCTGATCCCCGCCAGCGGCGGCGACGCGTTCATCCACGGCAACCACGTCGTGGGCGACGCCGACGCGGTGCGCGGCAGCATCGGCGTCACCGGCCAGTTCGCGGCCGTCGACGGCCTGCTCACCGGCCGCGAGAACCTCCACCTCATGGGGCGCCTGCACCACCTGGGCAAGGCGGAGACCAAGCGCCGCACCGAGGACCTGCTGGAGCGGTTCGACCTCGTCGAGGCGGCGAAGCGCGCCCCGGCCACCTACTCGGGCGGCATGAAGCGCCGCCTCGACATCGCGATGTGCCTCATGGGCGACCCGAAGGTGATCTTCCTGGACGAGCCGACCACCGGCCTCGACCCGGCCGGGCGCCGCGTCGTCTGGTCGATCATCCGCGATCTCGTCAAGGGCGGCACCACGATCTTCCTGACCACGCAATACCTGGAGGAGGCCGACGAGCTGGCCGACAGGATCGCGGTCCTCGACGGCGGCAAGATCGTCGCCGAGGGCACGCCCGAGGAGCTCAAGCGGCTCGTCCCCGGCGGCCACGTCAAGCTCCGCCTCCACCGCGGCGAGCAGGTCGCGAAGGCCGTGCAGATCCTCTCCGCCACCGTCTCGGACACCGACTCGCTCGGCGTCCAGGTCGCCTCTGACGGCTCGGTCGACTCGCTGCGCAAGATCCTCGACACGATCGACCGCGAGGGCATCGAGGTCGACGAGCTCACGGTGCACACGCCGGACCTCGACGACGTCTTCCTGACCCTCACCGGCCACACCACGAACCTCGAAGCCGCGGCCTCCGCGTAACCCGCCCCCCTGAACCTTTCCGCTACGCCCACAAGGAGAACTCCGATGAGCACCCTCGCCTACACCGTTTCCGACACCTCCACGATGCTGCGCCGCCAGCTCAAGCACATGCTCCGCTACCCGTCCCTGACGATCATGCTCGTCGGCATGCCGGTGGTCTTCCTCCTCCTGTTCGTCTACGTCTTCGGCGGGACGATCGGCGACGGACTCGGCGGCCCGACCGGCGGCCGCGAGGCGTACCTGACCTACCTGACGCCGGGCATGCTGCTGATGGCGATCGTCGCCGCCGTGCAGGGCACCGCGATCAGCGTCGCGATGGACATGACCGAAGGCATCATCGACCGCTTCCGCACCATGTCGATCGCCCGGGTCTCCGTCCTCACCGGACATGTCATCGGCTCGATGATCCAGTCCTTCCTGTGCATGGCCGTGACGCTGGGCGTCGCCATCGCGATCGGCTTCCGCCCCGAGGCGGACGCCCTCGGCTACCTCGGGCTCGCCGGAGTCCTGGCCCTGATCTCCTTCGGCCTCACCTGGCTCACGGTGGGTCTGGGCATGGCCGCCAAGAGCGTCGAAGAAGCCTCGAACTCGCCGATGCCGCTGATGCTCCTGCCCTTCCTCGGGTCGGCCTTCGTGCCCACCGACTCGATGCCCACCGTGGTCCAGTACTTCGCCGAGTACCAGCCCTTCACCCCGTTCATCGAGGTCGTCCGCAGCCTCCTGTTCGCCAACGCGGTGGACGGCAAGGACCTGGTCCTGACGATCGCCTGGTCGCTGGCGTTCGCTCTGCTGGGCTACGTGATCGCGAAGAAGAAGTTCAACAAGCGCTAAGCGCCGCAAGCCGACTCCAACACCCGAGCCCGGCCCCGCACCTCGCGGGGCCGGGCTGTCGCCATGCCCGTGCACCCCGGCGATGAGGCGCGCCCGCAATGCCGCGTGACGGCCGACACGGAGTCCCCCCGTCGCGATGAATCCGCGCCGGGACCCTCGTCTTCACGGGTGTAGCAACCGCACTTGGAGGACCCGCATGACCGCGCCGCAGCCCAATGGCCCGCACTCGTACTTCCCCTCGATCGAGAAGAAGTACGGCCGCCCGATCGCCGACTGGCTCGCCGACATCGCCGCGAGCGATCTCGACGGCCACAAGCCGCTCGTCGAATGGCTCAAGACCGAGCACGGCATGGGGCACGGCCACGCGAACGCCCTCGTGACCTACCAGCGCAACCCGGGCAAGTGGCCGGTCTACACCGGCGGGTGAGGACGCCTCCGGCCTAGGACGACGGCCGGTCGAACAGGTCGAGTTCGGCCGGTGCCGGGGCCTCGAACAGGCGCAGCCACTCCCGGAGCATCGCGGCGGTCAGCACCGGCGCACCCGGTTCCCGGTTCCGGACGGCGATGCGCCGCTCCAGTTCGGTCATCGGCACCGCGAGGTAGCGCAGTTCGACGCGCGCGCCCAGTTCACGGGCCCGAAGCCGCTTCTCGTCCCGCTCCGAACGCCCCCAGAAGCCGTTCTCCAGGATCACGCTGGTCCCGACGGCCAGCAGCCTCTGAGCTTGGTTCCATTGGCGCTGTTCAAGATCCGCGCGCGCCGCCTCATCGAACAGGTCGGCGCCCTCCGCCGCAAGCTGCTCATCGGGGCACAGGCGCACCGCGGGCAGCTCGCGTTCCAAGCGCCTGGCCAGCGTGGTCTTCCCGGCCCCGGGCAGGCCGCACATGAGCACCAGACTCGGACTTCGGTCGCTCACGATCACCGCTCTCCTCGCATCCTCCGGCGATCATCGCAGGGTTCAGGGAGGTGGTGTCGCCTGGTGCGGGAGTGGTGTAGACCTTGGGCATGGTTCTTCCTGCTGAAGTGGTCGCGCCCGTGATGGTCGAAGTGGGCCGGGGGCATCGTCTGGCGGTGCGCCGCCGCGGGGACGGCGGTGTGCCGCTGCTGCTCGTCCACGGGTTCCCGTGCACCAGCAGGATCTGGTCGCACAATCTGATCCCCTTGGCCGAAGCGGGATTCGACGTGGTCGCGGCGGACCTGCGCGGCTACGGCGACTCCGACTTCGCGCCCGACGAGTACTACGACTTCAACGCGTTCAACACCGACCTGACCGGGCTGCTCGACGCCCTCGGGTGGGACAAGGCCGTCGTCGCCGGGCACGACCTCGGCGCGATGATCGCCATCGACATGGCGACCCGCCACCCCGACCGGGTCGAACGCCTGGTCATCCTGGACGACTCCATGCCCGAACTCGACGAGGCGTTCGCCGCCGCAGGCATCCCGGCCGGACGTCCCAAGCCCGCCGTCTACGACTACCAACGCCGCCAAGGGCTCCACGCCGAGGAACTGGTCGCCGAACTGGACACGCCCGAGCGCCGCCGCCGGTACATCGGCGAGTTCTTCGGCCACCGGATGTGGTGCCCGCCCGACGCGTTCGACGCCGATGACCTGGCCTTCCTGACCGAGCCCTACGGCGACGCGGCCAGGCTGCGCGCGTCCTTCGCCGACTACGAGGTCGTCATGGGCGCCAGGAAGCTCTCCGCTCCCGAGATGACCGACCGCCCCGTCCCGCACCGGACCCTGGTCCTCGTCGGCGCCGACCAGGTGACCCTCGGCGAGCACATCGAGGAGCAGTGCGCCATCGCCTTCCCCGCCGCGGTCGGGCCCTTCTGGGTCAAGGGCGCCGGACACTTCATGCCATGGGAACGGCCCGAGATCGTCAACCGCGCGATCGCTTCCTTCTGCGGTGACCTCCTCTCCGCCTGAGGCGAGGACGAACCGCTCGATTGCGCTACCGCGATGCCGGTCCCGCCGGTGTCCCGCCGGTCTACCGCCTCGCAAACCCTCCTCAATCGCTACAGGATGGAGGCAGCCGTGGGGTCCGTTCCCACGGATGAACCGCGAGGGGATCGCAATGCGACTACTCAAGAGCGCCAACGTCAAACGTGTGATCGCCACGGCCTCCGCTTCGGCTGTCGCCGTCGTCGGCACCATGCTCATCTCCGCCGCCCCCGCCGAGGCCGCGTGCCAGGGCGACAACGCGCACACGATCACTCACTACGAGAACGGCGTCGCCGTCGCGCAGGAGCGCCGGGTGTCCGGCACCTGCGACGGCAACGGGGTCTACACCGGCGAGCTTCGCGACCTGCGCCCCGCTGACGGCTACTCCGCGAAGGTGCGATACAAGGAGGGCGACTTCAACGAGGTCGTGTTCAGCACCATGAGCAGCTCCTGGCAGCGCTACACCTACCGCGAGAAGACCCCCGACACCGGGACGCCCTACGCGTCGATGCAGGTCTACGCGAACGCGGCACACCGACCCGATATCTACACCCCGAACTACGGCTTCTAAGAAAGCCACAGCCCGGCCGCGGCATGCCGCGGCCGGGCCCTCTCCTGTACCGCCTGCCCTGGCGGGCAAGCGAAGCAGAGCTCCGGGTGTTGCCCACCTGCTGATCGCTGCGACGGTTCCTCCGCGCCTCGCGACTCCGATTCCCGCCTCTATCCCGCCGGTGTCCCGCCTTGTAAACGACCTCGCCCGTCATCAGACTGGGGCTGATCGACGCGGCCTCCTGCGCCCAGTTCGCTTCAGGACTGCGAAACGCATCGAAACGCACCAGAACGCGTCGACTCGCAACTTCATTTGACTATCTAGGAGTCGGACATGGCCTCACTCGACCGTCGGACGTTCACCCGGTCGCTCCTCGCCGTCCCCGCCGCCGCCCTGGCCGGCGCGAGTCTCGGCGCGCTCGCACCCGCCGCGGCCTCGGCCGCCCCCGCGGACTGGGATGCGCAATATGTGGCAGGTGCCGGCGGGCAGCCGCTGCAGCACCGCACACGAAGCGGAGCAGACGGCAAGTGGACCCCGAGCTGGAATCCGGTCGACGGTGCTCACGCCTACAACGTCTCCTGCGTCGGAATGTTCAACGGCCTCAACGTCGTCGCGGCGAACATCAATGAGGCTCCGAGCCACGTCATCCGGGCGGCCGATGGCACCTGGTCGGACTTCACGCCGATCCCGTCGACATCGGCACCCGCTGGCACTCCGAACATCGCGGTGACCGCACGCTCCAACACGCTTCATGTCTTCGCTGCTACTTACGGAACAGCCACCCTGTACTCCACCACCCGCGACAAGGACGGGAACTGGTCCCCCCGCTGGTCAGCCGTGAAATCCTTCACCGGCGTCACGAATCTGGCCACCACCCGAGTCGACTCGGCGATCGCCACCGCCGTCACGACCGATGAAGACAAGCTTCACCTCTCCTTTCAAGCCTCGGACGGGACGTGGGGCGGCTGGGGCAACGTCGGGAACGCCGCAGGTGAGATCGGGGGCTTCTACAATGTGGCCCTGGCAGGAGTCGGCGGGCAGCTTCATGTCTTCGCGCTGAGCCAAACTCGCGGCGGGATCTTCCATGCCATTCGGCGGGCGGACGGCTCCTGGCGGCAGTTCACGACACTGAGCGTCTTCACCGACAAGAGGCCCTCCAGGTTCTGCGCCGCCAACGTCGGCGGCGAAATCCATGTCGGGATCATCGACACCACTGCCAGTAACAACCAGGTCATCAGGTATTCCGTCCGCCGGACCGACGGTTCGTGGCTGCCCATCGGGACCACCTCCGGCTCCAGTTCCGGATTCGCCGGCCAACCGGGCACGGTTGCCGTGGGCGCCACCGAGCGGGTCCTCTAGCGCCTCCGTCTCCGGCGGCGCACGCTTTTAGCGGGTGTGGCTCAGGAGGCTCGTCAGGTCGCCGGCCGACAGGTCGAAGACCGGGGAAGCGTTGCCGAGCTTGGAGTCGCGGACGTGGAAGCCGTCGCGCTCAGGGCAGGCGGCCAGTTCGACGCAATCAGAGTTGTTGTCAACGCCGCTGCGGCTGCTCTTGCGCCAGGCAGTCACGTCAGTCATTCAGAAACTCCCTCAATGGTATTGATTTGCCCCAGAGGAGCTGCCACAGTCCATCGTAACGCGCGATCCTTTCGGTCTCCTCGATGCACCAGCTCTCGTCGAAGAGCTCCGTATAGACGAATGGCGGGCTTCCGAACTCGGCACCGGCGGGCTTGTAGATGTCGAAGGCGCTCGCTCCTTCCGGATGCGGCCCTCTGACGATGCGGATTTCCCAGTTCGGGAGAGCGTCGAGTTCCCGCAGGCGGTCGACCTGCTCCTCTCGCGCCTCCTCCGTGAGGAGTCCGAGGTCTCGAAGGGCCTGCGCACCGATGACCAGGCGCATGGTCGGGTTGTCCGTGCGGCTGATCAGGGCTGCTTGGCGTGACTTCTTGAACGACCAACCTCGGTTGAGTTGTTCGGCGGTGTACGGCTGCGAACGCGGCAGCAGATTGAAGTGGTAGTCGCGCGTTTGGGCGATGCCCGGCACGAAGATCGGCTCCCACTTGTGGATCTGGCCGTTCGACCGCTCGGCCATGCTCAAGCACAGCGCGTTGAAGCGGCGGTCAGAGCGGAGATTCTGCTCGTGCTCGTTCTCTGCGATCTGGACCATGTAGTCGCGCAACTCGTCGTCCATGCCGAGCTTGGCGGCGAGCACGTACATCTGAGTCGCCTCAGGGCACTTCACGAAGTGCTCCCACTTGGAGACGGTCTGATCGCCTCGGATTCGGATTTCCCTGCCCGGGAGCCACTTTGCGAGCTTCGATGATGGCACGGTGGGTTGCCTCCTGCCTCAGCGGAATTCATGCTGGTCTCCAATGATGACATTGCGTTGCGACAAGGTGGACACCTGTCACAATCAGCACTCCGAAAGCACGCCTTACCAATCCATCCCTACAAAACAAGGCCTGTTTTGTAGGGGTACTTAGCAAGGCACCCTCGACTCACGATTGGAATCTCCTGTTCAGCGGCTTGCGCGCTCCGTAGGTTGAAGAGGTCCCGGCTCGGCAGTACGCCAGGGATCTGTCGGATATCCGACAACATCCGAAGTGGAGTGAGTGCAATGAAGATCGCTGAACCTTCCGATCCGCTGCTGCGCGGACGATTCACGGACGGCCGCAATGAGTTCTGCGTCCGCGCATCGAGTGTCGACGCACCCGACTCGTTCCAGGTCTATGTCCCCGGCGAACGCGTGGACATCGTCATGATCGTCTCGGGGATCAACACGGGACACCTGCACGCGACCTGGGGTGAAGTCTGGCGCTCCTACTCCCCCGAGTGGAAGGTCTGGCTGGAGGACACGGCGTTCAAGGTCTTCTACAAGGTCACCACGCGCCCGTGGGACAGCCGGTACTGCGATGGATGAACGCCCTTCCCGCGTAGGCGAAGTGCGAGCATTTTAGAGACTTGACTCTCCCGGCGGGGGCCGGCTGACCTGGTGGGGGTCGGCCGGCCCCATTTTCGAAACTTGGCATGCCGCGCAACGACTCGCGTAGTTGTGATCACCCTCTCACGCCTCCATACTGATGAGACCCCCCTCCCGGAAGGAGCTCCGGTGTCGAGTATCGAAGAAGCTTCTGGCTCAGTCGCCACGAACGCCGATAGCGCGCGGGAACTCGCCGGAAGCATCACGTCCTCGAAAGACCTCCTGGACCGATTGGCGGCGCGACTCGACGCCATCGGCGTGGAGACCACGGCACGACAGACCCAAGTCGCCGGGAGCCGGGCCGAAGAACTCGCCGGCCATGCCAATGCATTGGCCGATGCCCTCGATTCCCTTCGGCAGCAAGTCGATGCGCTCAAAGGTTTACTTGCAAGCGCCATCCGGAGCGGCGCGGGGAATCCGATGCGGGGCCGCGCTTCGCGCTCGGTTTCCGCGGCGGGAAGCGCCGCCGGGCAAGAGTCGCGGCCGCTCAAAGGACCGGCCGCTTCGGTCTCCCCGAAAGGCATCAGCAAGCGGCACTTCCTCGGGAAGCTCCAGATGAAGAGCCAGGCGAAAGAGCGGAACACGGTCGTGCTGCCCGGGGTCGACACCGATGCCGACATCGCCTCGATCCGGGGCGGCCGGGCCGAGTACGTGCGCGACAACCTCTACAAGGTCAACGACCGGACCTACGGCGTCAAGCCCACGGGGACCGTGTATCCCGTGCGAGGCAAGGGTTTCGTGGAGCTGGACAAGCTCGAGTACACCGCGTTGAAGGGCCTGAAGGTCTACAAGGGGGACCGGGCTGCGGCCGAACGCGATCCGCAAATCGCCCGGTTCAGCCGTCATATGACGGATAAAACGTGGGAAACTGCGCGAAATGTGTTCAATCAGGGACAGGAGCGGGCCTGATGCGCGACTACACGATCGTGTTCATAGAGCCGGTGGACCTCGGTGTGCTTGCAGCCGAAGCCGCCGCGGCCTTCGCGATCCCCCGCGAGCAGATCGAGGTCTGGGACGGCAGCGCGTTCGCCGCTCCCGTGGTCGAGCCGATCATCGCCCAGGTCGCCGCCGGTTCGGGGCCGGGTGCGTATGCCGAGTTCGTCGGCTTCGACGCGTTCGCCTCGCATGCGGGCGACCCTGAACTCCTCGATGTGGCCGTGGAACTCGCCACGAGGCTCAAGCACCGGGCGGTCTTCGGACCGGAGACCGCGGAGGACTACCGCTGGACCCTCGTCGCCGCCGACGGCAGCCACGGCAAGGTCGTGCTCGACGACGACCGGCTCGACGACGGCGCGATCACGGTCATCGGCACGGTCGAGCCCATCAGCGGCGCGCCGGAACTGCCGCAGCTCCCAGAGGCGCACTGAGCATCCGTCGACCGCGGAGGCTCAACCCGCCGCGGTGTGTCCGACAGCTGCCGGTCATCCGCCGGTGTTCCGCCTCGCTTTCCCCTCCCTCCACCGAAAGAATGGCGTCAAGGCCTGGTCGCGTTCGGGTTCCCGACTCGGCGGCCACGGTCTCAGTCACGGCTTCCGGCCTTCGTCCATCGGACAGGTCGCCGCCGAGACGACTCCCCTCCGAGAGACTGGACGGAACATGATGAAGAACCGTGCGCTCATCGCGCTCGCATCATCCGCACTCCTGCTCGCCCCCGCGGCGGCCGCGAATGCCGAAGAACTCGAAGCAGATCCCTACCTCCAGACCGCCGACGAAGCCCTCGCCCAAGACCTCACCCTCATCGCCGCGGCCCAGGGTTGGACCTACGCCGAAGCGCTCGCCCAGCACAAGGCGACCGAAGCGATCGGGGACCTGGCAGTCCAGGTCGCGGAGGCATACCCTGACGCCTTCGTCGGATCCGCATTGTCCACAACGCCCGGCGGCACTCCCACGCTCTACATCAAAGGCACCGCCGCCCCTGCGATCAACGCACTCGCCGCCTCGGCCGAGGTCGCCGTCGACATCGCCGACGGTCAGCCCTATTCGTTCGCCGAGCTGCAAGAGCGCAACGACAAGCTGCACGCCGAGCTCATCGGCATGGGATACGACACCCTCATGACGGCCGTCGACATCACCAGCGGCACCGTCGAAGCCGCCATCGAGACCACCGAGGAGTTCTCGTCCAGCAGGACGACCGTTCGAGCCGCTCTGTCCGAGGAGTTCGAAGAGGGCGTCGAACTGCACTTCGTCGACTCGCTGGAAGCCGGGCTCGAGTACGCCTTCGGAGGCGCCAGGGTCAACGGCGGCGGAGCATCGTGCACCAGCGGTTGGACCGTCATCACCCCCAGGGGCGCCCAAGGCGTGACCACCGCCGGCCACTGCGACGGCATGACCCGCATCCTCGAAAACGGCAGCGGCTGGCACGCGATGGACTACAGGGCGCAGCATCGCGGCCGGTGGGGCGACGTCGAATGGCACAGCGTGCCCGGCCAATCCACTCCAGCCCGGTTCTACGCCAATGCGAGCACGCGTCGCACCACGACCTCCATCGAACCGGCCGCCGGACTCACCACCGGCGAATCGATCTGCGTCTACGGCCGGTCGACCAATGAGCGTGACTGCTCGGCGCTGTTGTTGCGGCCCAGCCTCACCTGCACGATCAACGGCACCAGCACCGATCGCCTGGTCCAGATGAACAAGCACGTCACCACCGGCGGCGACTCCGGTGGCGGCTGGTCCCACGGCAACCGGGCGTACGGAGGCCATGTGGGGCGCTGTGCCGGAGACAGTGTCTTCACACCGGTCGCGTACTTCCCCAACGCACTCGGAGTCTCGGTCAGGACCGCCTGATTCGGGGAGCGCGGACGATCACCGAACTGCTCCACCTTGCAGTTCGGCGATCGTCCGCGTGAGCCGTTCGGTCAGCAGCGTCCGCTCAGCACGTCGGATTCGGTGGCCCTCGGAACACCTCACCGACCGGTGCGGCGAACGGGCGCGGCAAGCAAGCGGACCCGGGTGCCCGGTTCGAGGACGACCGCTAATTGCCGGCGAGGTAGTCCTGGGCGTTGCCCAGGTATTCCTCGATCTCCTGCTCCCAGGCGTAGACCTCGACCTCATGGTCGATGATCTGCCCGACTTTGATGCGGGCCCAGGCGTCCTCGGCCCCATCACGCAGGCCCGCATCCTCCGCGCAACCCGCGAAATCCGTGGCCGCCTTGAACTCGAACGCCTGGGGGCCTTCGGCTTCGACCAGATCCTCGTGCTCGTCGGTCAGCTCGGGCACCGTGTCCTCGACGGGAATGTACAACGTCATCTCCGCCGGGTAGGCGCGGCGGACGTACTCGAACATGGGCAGGCCGCCGAATTCGTCGAACTCCCACTCGCCGTGTCCGCGGTCCTCGATGCAGTCGAGGAACGCCTGCTCCTCGTCCGCATAGGCGGCTGAGAGCTCCTCATACCCGGTGTCGCCGAACTGGGCGAGGGGGTTCTCGGTGTCGGGTCTGCTCCAGTAGACGCCGTCGACGTCCTCCGTCTTCGCCGGTCCGCCGTAGACGATCTCGATCGTCTCCAACTCGCAGCCGCCGAACGGAGGCTCGGTGCCGAGGTCGATCTCCTCGTCCTCCTCGGCCTCCTCGGACGCGGCGGTCCGCGCCGCGTCGTAGGCGGCCCGTTCCGATCCGACGAAGGCTTCGTTCCAAGCCTGCTGGTACTCCTCGTCGGTGGCCTCCCACTCCTCGCGGGCCTCGTCCCAGGCCGTGTCCCACCAGCCCTCCTCGGCCGCGTTGAAGGCGAGGAAGTCGGGGTCCGCCTGCATCGCTTCGGCCTCGTCGGAGCCGACGAAATCGACCCAGGCGCCGAAGGCGAACTTCTCGGCCTGCTCGACCGTGGGGATCTCGGCGTACGGCGAGGCGAACCCTTCGAACCGGCCGGGGGTGACCTTGCCGTGGAGGGTGTTCGCGTCGTGCACGTCGAAGCCCAGGTCGGCCATGCACATGCTCGCGACCCTGGTCTCCACCTGGGTGAGTTCCCAGCTCAGTGCCGAGCCGTGGACGAGGGTCTGCTCCAGGCTCGCGATGTCCTCCGCGGTGACCTCGGCTTCCGGTTCCGAGCATCCGGTGAGGACCAGCGTGCCGGCGAACAGTGCGGTCGCGATGCGGCGCATGGGACGACCGCCTTCCGTGAGACGGGGGTGCGGCTGTCTTCGGTCACTGTACCGAACGGGTGATCCCGTCTCCTTCTTAAGTGCGGCAAGCGGATCGGGGTGCCAGTCCCCTATCCGGGGCCGCCGCGCGGGCCGGAGGCCCCGGCGCCTCGGGTCGCCCGTTCCCGCCCGGTCACGTTCCCGCGATGTAGTCCTGCGCGTTGTTCAGGTACTCCTGGATCTGCTGCTCCCAGGCGTAGACCTCGGACTCGCGGTCGATGACCCTCTGGACGCTCATTCGGGCCCAGGCCTCGTCCGACCCCTCGCGCAGGCCGCTGCTCTCGGCGCACTCGGCGAAGTCGAGGGCCATCGCGAACTCGTACGCCACAGGGTCGGCGGCGTCCTCGGCTGCTTCAGTGAGCGGCGGGACCTCCTCCTCCATCCCCTCGTAGGAGGCGCCGCCGCCGTAAAGCTGCTCGAGGTACCAGGCGACGGGCAATGCGCCGAAGTCGTCGAACTCCCATTCGCCGTAGCCGCGTTCGCTCACACAGATCAGGAAGTCCTCTTCCTGGTCGGCGTACTCGTTCGAGAGTTCGGCGTACAGCTCGCCGTCGCCGATCCAGGTGAGCGGGCTCTCCATGTCGGGCCGGCTCCAGTAGTCCTCGCCGTCGACCTCCCGGTGGAACGGCTCCCCGTAGACGATCTCGATGGTCTTCAGTTCGCAGCCGCCGAAGGGCGGCTGCGGGCCGAGCGCCTCGGTGTCGACCGCTTCGACCTCCTCGGGGGTGTCGGCCCCTTCGAAGGCGTCCGACATGGCCTTGTCATATGCGGCCCGCTCCGCGCCCACGAACGCCACAGTCCACGACTCCTTGTACTCCTCGTCCATCGCGTCCCACTCCGCGTACGCGTCGTCCTCGGCCGGATCGTGCCAACCCTGGTCCACGGCGGTGAAGGCGAGGAAGTCCAGATCCTCGCGCATGGCAAGGGCCTCTTCGGATTCGGACGCCCAGACCCAGGAGCCGAAACCGAACTTCCCGGCCTGCTCGACCGTGGGGAGGCGCGCGTACGGGGCGTTGAAGCCCTCGAAGCGGTTCGGGGTCATGCTGCCGTGGAGGCGGACCGTGTCGTGGACGGTGAAGCCCTCGTCCTGCATGCACATGCTCGCGACCCGCGTCTCGGCCTGCGTGAGCTCCCAGGCCAGCGCGGAGCCGTTCACGATGCTCGCCTCGATGGCGGTGATGTCCTCGGCGGTGACCTCGGTTTCCGGTTCCGAGCATCCGGTGAGCACGAAGGCTCCGGCGAACAGGGTGATTGCGGCACGGCGCATTTCGGCGACCGCCTTCCGGGGTTTCAGGCTGCGGCGGGGCTGCCGCGCCACTGTAGCGAATCGTTCGAGAGGTGTACGACCGAAGGAGGGCGTGCGGTTGCATCTTTGGTCGGGAGTGCTTGGGGCGCAGTTCATCCGCGGACACGAGGCGCATACCGCCGGGGGTGGTGAGACTGGTGGTGTCAATCCCTTCGACCGCAAGGAGTCCGCATGACCTCGACACGCCGCCGCAGCCTGTTGGCCGCCGGTGCACTGGGCACCCTTACCGTGGGTGCCATGGCTTTCGAACAGCGACCGGCCGGTGCCGAGGAGTCGGGGAGGTCGGGCCGCCCGGTGCGGTTCCGTCCCGGCGGGTGCACGCCCGACCTGGAGGTGGACTGGCACGCGGGCTGGCCGTCCGCGAAGCACGACCCGGCCCCGGAGATCCAGTCGCACCCCGCCGACGAGCACACGGTCATCATGCGGCAGAACAAGTCGGTGAACTACGAGGCGCCGTTCATGTTCCTGCTGTTCGGCAACGACGCGGCGCTGCTCATCGACACCGGCGCGACGCCCGAGCCGGAGTACTTCCCGCTGCGGGAGGTCGTGGACGCGCACATCGAGGACTGGCTGGGCCGCCACCGGCGCGAGGAGTACCGGCTGATCGTCGCGCACACGCACGGCCACGGCGACCACAAGGCCGCCGACGCGCAGTTCGCGGACCGGCCGGACACCATTGTGGTCAGTCCCGGCCTCGATGCGGTGCGGGCGTTCTACGGTTTCGACGACTGGCCGCTGACGCCGCGCGAGCTGGACCTGGGCGGCCGGGTGGTCGACGTCGTGCCGGGGCCGGGGCACCACGCGTCGGCGACGGTGTTCTACGACCGGTGGAGCGGCCTGCTCCTCACCGGGGACACGTTCTACCCGGGCCGGTTGTACGTGCAGGACTGGAACGCTTTCGAGGCCACTGTGGACCGACTTGTGGCGTGGTGCGAGGAGCACCCCGTGTCGCACGTGCTGGGCTGCCACGTCGAGATGTCGATCGCACCGGGCCTCGACTACCCGCGCGGATCGACCTACCAGCCGGACGAGGCCGCGCTGCCCATGCGGGTAGACCAGCTCCGGGCGCTGCAGGAGGCCGTGCGGGAGATCGGCGGCGCGCCGGGCGTCCACAAGTACGACGACTTCCACATCTGGTACGAGGTCTGACCGCTGGAGGCGGCGTCGTAGGGTGGCCGGATGAGCCAGACCCCTGACGAGCCGCTGGCGATCCGCGGCTACGACGACCGGAACCGGACGTTCGCGCACCTCACCGCCGGCGAACTCGGCGAACGCGTGCACCGGCTCGACGACGGGACCTCAGAGTGGATCGTCGTCCAGCGGGTCCCGGACCTGCCGCACGACACCATCCAGGCCGCGGGCGAGCCCGGTTCCGGGCACGTCGACGTGTCGTACCGGGTCGGCGACGAGCCCTGGGTGGAGGCGTCGCTGACCGTCGAGGCGGCGTCCGCGGTGTTCACGGCCTGGGCGCGCAATGAACCCGGCTGGGAGGGCGGGCACCCGTGGGAGCCGGCCGAGTGGTGGAACGCGGAGCCGGCGCCCGCGCCCTCCCCCGAAGCCGCCGCCGAGACCACCGTCCTGGCCGCCAAATACCTCCAGATGGGGTACCTGTCGTTCGACCGGATGGTGCAGGACCTCGAGGAGATGTCCGAAACCGACCCGCCGATCACGCAGGCCCAGGCCCGCGAGATCCTCGCCCCCATGTGGCGCGAGAAGGTCGCCGAGCAGGCCGGATGGGGCGTCACGGACTGCGACCGGCTGACCGAGGCGTTCGCGGAGCTCGACCGGAGCGGGATCGTCGCGCGCGAGCACTTCGCGTGCTGCCAGCGCTGCGGCACCACCGAGATCTGGGACGAGGCCGGCCCCGAGCACCGCGGGTACGTGTTCTTCCACATGCAGGACACCGAGTCCGCCCACGACGGCGTCCTCTACCTCGCCTACGGGTCCCGGTCGGACGCGGTCGAGGACACCGTCGCCGTGGGGCACGACGTGGTCAAGACCCTGCAGGCGCACGGGCTCCAGACCGCTTGGGACGGTTCGGAACGCACCCGGATCAGGATCACCGACCTGGAATGGCGCAAGCGCCTGGAGTAGCGCACCGGCGGTAGCGGCGCCGTTGCGCGGCGGAACTTGCAACCGGCGCGGCGCATCGCGGCGTATCAGCCTTATGCATGAAGTGGGCGAACGGCAGGGCTCGGTGTTCCGGTGGCGGCGGGCGGCGGGAGTGCTCGGTGCGGTCGCGCTGGCCGCGACCGCGGCCTGCACGGCGTCGGGCGGCGATCCCACGGACGCGGCCGAGACGGGCGCGGACGGCGAGGCCGTGGACGCGGCCGGACTGCTCGAGATGGCCAACGAGAACGTGCGGCTCTCGAAGGAGCTGGACGCGGCCGAGGACCGGGTGATCGCCGATTGCCTGGAGGCGCAGGGCTTCGAGGTGCACGATCTGCGGGAACTGGGGCAGCACGAGCCGTACGAGATGCAGTCCCTTGTGGACTACTACCCGACCGACGGCTTCCTGCCAGAGGCGAACATCGCCGCGGAGTGGGGTTTCGGCTGGTGGTCCCAGACCGAGGAGATGTTCGACTCCCAAGAGACGCAGGACTACTACGAGGCGACGTTCCCCGATCCGTTCGCTGATGAACCGGTGTTCGACAACTCCAAGTTCGAGTCGCTGCCCGACGACGAGCGCCGCGCCTGGAGGGTCGCGTACCAGGGCGAGGAGGCCACGGCGGCGCTGGAGGGCACCGGCGAGCCGGTCCCCGATGGGTCCTCTGAGGACGGTTCGCTCGAGTTCGGCGACGGCGAGGTCCAAGGCGAGCCGAAACCGGGCGGCTGCCAACTGGAGATGATCGAGGCGCTCTACGGCGAGCCGCAGCAGGTGGAACTCGACTTCGACGGCGGCTACCTCGTCTGGCAGTGGCGTCCGGTGCAGCCCGAAGCCGACTACGACGCGATGGAGGCCGGGTACGCGGAGCAGATGGCCGACGAGCACGCCGGATTCCTGGGCTGCATCGACGAGGCCGGGTACCCGGGCTGGGAGATCGACGACCTCGGGAGGCTCGACATGCAGGACTACTCCGCGATGCTGTACACCGGGGAGCCGTACGACCCGGGCACGATCCCGGGCGAGGAGGCGCCGGTCGACACGAGCCCGCCCGTCCCGGACCTCCCTGAGGACGTGCCGGACGACTTCGACGGCAAGCGCGCGTACGAGGTCGACATGGCGGTGGCGTTCGCCGAGTGCGGCGACGCGACCGGCTACCGGGAGACCGCGCTCGCCACGTTCGACGCCGCGGTCAACGAGCAGTACGCGGCGATCGAGGTGGACACGTACGCGTGGCAGGAGCAGATCCGCGGGTACACGGTGAAGGCGCAGGAGCTGATCGCAGGCTGAGCGCCCATGCGGGACAAGGTGAAGGGCGGGACCTCGGTCCCGCCCTTCACTGCGTCTCAGACGTGGTCGCGCCAGGTGTGCTTCGGGTCGAAGCCGAGGAGCCTGCGGGCCTTGTCGATCGACAGGAGCGTCTCGTGCCCCGCGACGGGCCGCTTGAGCTCGAGGTCGGGGTAGTGGGCGGCCACGAGATCCGGCGTCGTCGTGCTCATCACCGTGTCGGGGGAGGCGATCACGAAGACCTCCTTGCCGGTGCCCTCGCGTTCGAGGCCGAGGCGGATCGCGAGCGCGCCGTCGCGGGCGTCGATGTAGGACCAGAGGTTCCAGTCGCGGAGCTTCGGGTCCGCTTCGAAGGCGGGGAAGGCCGCGTAGTCCTCGACGTACATGACGTTCGAGAAGCGCAGGCCGGTGGCCTTGAGGGCGGGGTTCCAGCGGCAGAGCTGGCCGACCATGGCCTCTTCGAGGGTCTTGACGAGCGAGTACGTGGACTCGGGGCGGGGCTCGTACTCCTCGTCGACCGGGAGGTAGGGCGGCGGGGTCTCGAAGGGGAGGCCGAGCACGGTCTCGCTCGAGGCCCAGACGATGTTGTCGATGCCGGCGGTCTTGGCGGCGGCGAACACGTTGTAGGTGCTCAGCATGTTGTTCTGGAAGATCGCCGAGTTCGGCCGCAGGCCAGGGGCCGGGATCGCGGCGAGGTGCACGACGGCGTCGAGGCGGTCGTAGCGGTCGTCCACGCCGGTGAGGGCCGAGACGACCTGCCCGTGATCGGCGAGGTCGATCTGCAGGAACGGCGCGAGGCCGTCAGGCGAGGGCACGCGGTCGAGGTTGACCACCTCGTACCCGTGCTCCACCAGGTCGCGGACGCAGGCTCGTCCGAGTTTGCCGCTGCCGCCGGTCACCGCCACGCGTGCCATGCTCTTCCCCCATGTATCGATCAGTACAACCGCTCGCAGCCTACGACCTGGAGTGCACTCCAACCCAAACAGCCTGCTCATCGGGGGGCTAAAGCAGGGGTACCATCCCAAACCCCCACCCACCCCGGGGACCGTTGTCACCACGATGGCAGGGGGGTGCGACAGAAACGCCCGGCTGCGGCGGCGGTGTCACTCGATCGTGGCAGAATCGCGGCCGTGACCCCCTCGATTCGCATCGGTGCCACCGAGATCATCGCCCTCGCCGACGGCGTGGGCCCCTTCCCGTTCACGTCGCGGGAGGGCGCCTTCCCGGACGCCACCGCCGAGCAGTGGGCGGCGGTCGACCGGTTCGACCCCGGCGCGGTCGACGCGGAAGGGCGGTGGTCCCTCAACTTCCGGGCGTTCGCGATCCGCGGCCCCGAGGGCATCACCGTGGTGGACGCCGGCATCGGCCCGGCCGACGCCCCCGCGACCTGGGCGCCGCTGCCCGGGAAGCTTCCGGAGTCCCTGGCGGCGGCCGGCATCGACCCGTCTGAAGTGGACACGGTGGTGCTCACGCACCTCCACACCGACCACATCGGCTGGGCCGTCGTGGCCGAGGAGGCCGTCACCACGAGCGGGGACGGTCCGAGCACCGGCCTCAGCTCCTTCTTCCCCAACGCCGCGTACCTGATCCAGCGCGCCGAGTTCGACGCCGTCGACACCCTCAACCCGCAGTTGCGCGAGACCCTGATCGACCCGCTCCGGGCGTCCGACCAGCTCCGGCTGCTCGACGGCGACGCGCCGCTCCGCGACGCGGGCCGCGTGGTGGCGACCCCGGGGCACACCCCCGGGCACCAGAGCGTGGTCGTCGCCGACGGCCGCGAATCGGTGCTCATCACCGGCGACCTCCTCGTCCACGCGATCCAGGCGCTCTACCCGGAACTCGCCTACGTGTACGAGATCGACCCCGAGGAGGCAAGGCGCTCAAGGGAACGGCTGCTGGCGGGACGGGCGGGCACACTGCACGTGGCGTCCTCGCACCTGACCGAACCGTTCGTCGCCCTGCCGCCCGCCTCGGCCTGAGCTCAGGCGGCGCCTTACGCGTCCGGCCTGCCGATGCCCAGCGCCTCGAAGTCGATCACGAGGTCGGCGCGGTGCCTGGCGGCGCGGATTCGTTCGGCGTTTCGTTCGTCGACGTCGGCGACCCAGGAGCGGGCGTGTTCGGGCGACTTGCCGAAGCGCTCGTGCCGGGCCACGAGCCGGGCCAGGCGCAGCGGTTCGGGCGTCTCGCAGTACCAGACCTCGGTCAGCGCGGCCCGCACGGCGGGCCAGGGGCCGTCCTCGTCGAGCAGGTAGTTCCCCTCGGTGACCACGATCTCGGCCTCGGGCGGGACCGCGATCGAACCGGCGACGGGCTCGCCGACGCGGCGGTCGAACTCGGGCGCGTACACGGTCGCTTCCCGTTCGGCCGCAACGCGTTCCAGCAGAGCCCGGTAGCCGTGGCCGTCGAACGTGTCGATCGCGCCCTTGCGGCCCCGGCGGCCGAGGCGCACGAGTTCGGCGTTCGCCAGATGGAAGCCGTCCATCGGGACCTGCACGGCCCGGCGGCCCTCCCGGTCGAGCGCGTGCGCGAGCCACGCGGCGGCGGTCGATTTGCCCGCGCCGGGGCAGCCGGCGATGCCGATGAGCACGCGGCCCGGCGCGGTGAGGGCCTTCGCGCGGTCCAACAGCGCCTGGGGGTCGTCTGCGATGTCCACGCGCCCGAACCTAGCCGACCGCCCGCGTGCGCGGGCCCCCGGCGGTCCGGAATCGCGCCTCCGGCGTCCCGCCCCGGGTTACGGTGACCGGGTCGACAGGGCCCGCCATCAGCGATTTCGCCGGTGGTTCGGCCGTTTCGCCCGAGAACCGGAGGAGTCCATGAGAGCCCTGCAGTACCGCGAGATCGGCGCGGCCCCGGAAGTCGTCGAGGTCCCCACGCCCGAGCCGAGACCCGGCGAGGTGCTCCTCAAGGTCACGGCCGCCGGGGTGTGCCACTCCGACATCGCCGTCATGTCCTGGCCCGCCGACGCGTTCCCGTACGCGCTGCCGCTGACGCTCGGCCACGAAGGCGCCGGGACCGTGGCCGCCCTCGGCGACGGCGTGCACGGGATCGAGATCGGCGAGTCCGTCGCCGTCTACGGCCCGTGGGGCTGCGGGCGCTGCGCCAAATGCGCCGCCGGCAAGGAGAACTACTGTCAGCGCGCCGCCGAGCTGGGGATCAACCCGCCCGGTCTCGGCGCGCCCGGCGCGATCGCCGAGTACCTGATCGTGGACGACGCGCGGCACCTCGTGCCGCTCGGGGACCTGGACCCGGTGCAGACCGTGCCGCTCACCGACGCCGGGCTCACGCCGTACCACGCGATCAAGGGTTCGCTGCCGAAGCTGGTGCCCGGATCGACGGCCGTGGTGATCGGCACCGGCGGGCTCGGGCACGTGGCGGTGCAGCTGCTGCGGGCGCTCACGACCGCGCGGGTGGTCGCGCTCGACGTCTCCGAGGAGAAGCTCGCGCTCGCGCGCCGGGTGGGGGCGCACGAGACGGTGCTCTCGGATGCGGCGGCGGCCGGGAAGGTGAAGGAGCTGACCGGCGGGATCGGGGCGCAGGCGGTGTTCGACTTCGTGGGCGCGGCGCCGACCGTCGCGACGGCGGGCGAGTGCGCGGCGGTGGAGGCCGACGTGGTGATCGTGGGCATCGGCGGCGGGACGCTGCCGGTGGGGTTCGGGGCGCTGCCGTTCGAGGTGTCGGTGAAGGCCCCGTACTGGGGTTCGCGCGATGAGCTGGTCGAGGTGTTCGACCTCGCAAGCGCGGGTCTGGTGGACGTGCACGTGGAGCGGTTCTCGCTCGATGAGGCGCCGGAGGCGTACGAGCGGCTGCACGCGGGGACGATCGACGGGCGCGCGGTGATCGTGCCGAACGGCTGACCGGGTTCGCGGTGATCGTGCCGAACGGCTGACCGGGTTCGCGGCGGCGGGGCCGAGCGGGTGCGCCTGCTCGGCCCCGCTGTTGCGTGCTGACCTGGGGCCTTGCCGAATCCGAACCCTAGCGCTACGATGCATAGAACCTCAAGGCATAGAACTACTAGGGTTAGGAGGCACCCCCTCATGCACATCGCCAAAGACCTCGTCGCCGCCTCGGCGACACCCCTGGTCCTCGGCATCCTCGCCGAAGAGGAGAGCTACGGCTACGCGATCCTCAAAGCGATCAGCGAACGCTCCGGCGGCCGCCTCGAATGGACCGAAGGCCTGCTCTACCCACTCCTCCACCGCCTCGAACGGCTCGGCCACGTCGAAGCCCACTGGCGCACCCCCGAAGGCGGCCGGCGCCGCAAGTACTACGCCATCACCCCCTCGGGCCTGAAGGAACTGGCCGAGCAGCGCAAACAGTGGGACGCCGTCACCGAAGCGCTGCAAGACATCTGGAAGGCCACGCGGTCGATCGTCCCGGCCCCTGGCCCCGTACTGGAGGGGTGACATGACAGAGAACGAGACTGAACTCGAAACGCAGATCGCCGAATGGCGCTCCTACATGCTGCGCCGCCGCGCCGTCGCCAGCGCCGACGTGGACGAACTGGAGGACCACCTCCGCGAGCGCGTCGCCGACCTCACCGAGACGGGCCTGCACCCCGACGAGGCCTTCCTCATCGCCGTCAAACGCATGGGCCGCATGGACGAACTCTCCCGCGAGTTCGCCCGCGAGCACTCCGACCGGCTGTGGAAGCAGCTCGTGCTCACCGACGAGGACGCGCCCGCCGAGGCCGAGCGGCGACGAGGCCTGCTCGTCATGGTCGTGTGCGCGGCCCTCGGCGTGCTGGCCGTGAAGCTCCCGGCGCTGTTCGGCTTCGGGTTCGACGAGAGCGCGGAGTTCTACGGGCGCAACATCGGCCTGCTCATCCTCGCGCCGCTCACCGTCTACTTCGCGTGGCGCCGCAAGGTCGGCCGAGGCACCGCGATCGCGCTCCTGGGCCTCTTCGCACTCGGGGCCGTCGGCGCCAACGCGTACCGGCTCGACGACGACTCGCAGTCCATAGTGCTCTCCGCGATCCACCTGCCGCTGGCGCTGTGGCTCGTCGTCGGCGTCGCCTACGCCGAAGGCGACTGGCGCTCGAGCCGGCGGCGCATGGACTTCATCCGCTTCAGCGGCGAGTGGTTCATCTACATGGTGCTCATCGCCCTCGGCGGCGGCGTGCTCACCGGCATCACCATCGGCACGTTCAGCGCCATCGGGATCGACGCCGAGACCTTCATCAGCGAATGGCTCATCCCCTGCGGCGTCGCCGCCGCCGTGATCGTCGCCGCCTGGCTCGTAGAGGCGAAGCAGAGCGTCATCGAGAACATGGCGCCGGTGCTCACCCGCGTGTTCACACCGCTGTTCGCGGTGACGCTCGTGGCCGTGCTCGTCGCGATCGCAGTGACCACCAACGCGATCGACGTCGAGCGGGACATGCTCATCCTGTTCGACCTGCTGCTGGTGGTCGTGCTCGCCCTGGTCCTGTACTCGATCTCGGCGCGCGACCCGGGCGCCCCGCCGAGGATCTTCGACTGGATGCAGCTCGCGCTCGTGGTGAGCGCCCTGCTCATCGACGTGCTCGTGCTCATCGCGATCCTGGGCCGGATCACCGAGTTCGGGTTCACCCCGAACAAGACGGCGGCGCTCGGCGAGAACCTGATCCTCTTCGTGAACCTTGCCTGGACGGCCTGGCTGTACTGGGGAATCGTGAAGGGCCGCAAGCGGTTCGCGCTGCTGGAGCGCTGGCAGACCGACTACGTGCCGGTGTACGCCGCCTGGGCGTGGATCGTGGTGCTGGTCTTCCCGCCGGTCTTCGCCTTCGCGTAGCGCGAGCCCCCGGGCTGCTGCGCGAGCGTCGTCGGCTCGGATGGGTTCGGATGCAGCTGGACCGGCGCATCAGGTGGGTGTCGGAGCTCGGGTCGGGGTGGGTTGCGGTCAAACCGGGCAGCGACGAAAGGGTGGGTGGTGGGGTGGGGTCGGGTGGCGGGGTTGCAGGTTCGTTCCGGGGCGGGCGGCGACTCGCGAACGGGGGCCTGTTGGCTTGCGGCGCGGTGGCGTGGTGGGGCCGGGGCGGCGGCGTTCCTGATCGCGGGCGTCTTGGCGCGGTGGCGCGGCGGCGCAGTGAGTCTGGGGCGGCACTCGCGAACGGGGGCGTCTTGGCTTGCGGCGCGGTGGGGCCGGGGTGGCGACTCGCGAACGGGGGCGTCTTTCCTTGCGGTGCGGTGGGGCCGGGGCGGGGACTCGCGAACGCGGGCGTCTTCGCTTGCGGCGCTGCGGTTCCGAGGCGGAATGTGAGGGTGTTGTACGCGTGTGGGTGATGACGGTCGGGGGCTGTTCGAGGGATACTTGAGGTACGTACAGGGACAGGAAATTTGTACAGGTGTCGGGGCTGGTGTAAGCAGACTAAGCCAAGCCTCTGGCCGAACCGACAAACCGACTTGTTTCGAGGCGACGACCCCGCAAGCCAGGGGTGGCCCTCCGCTACTGGAGGCGACCGATCTCATCCCCGTGCCATCGCCCGCAGCTGTCCGCGCCCCCGAAGGGCCGTGACTGGGTGGACGATCCTGGTCCGGATCACCCTCACCAGAAGGAAACACCTCACACGGAGGCGTCTTCAACCCCAGCCAGACCCGCCAGCGTGACCGGCACTCCAGGCCGAGCAATGAGGACTCGGACCCGGCACAGTACCGGCACCACGTCCATGGCGACCAGCACCACCAAAGCACCACCCTCGCCCGAACGCGCCCTAGTGCGCGGACGAGCACCACCACCGCCCGAACGCGCCACCGTGCGCGGGCGAGCCGGATCCTGTCCGGGCGCGATAGCGCGCGGGCAACGCCCGGCCGCCAGGACCAAGGTCCCGGGCAAGAGGCACACACCAGGAGGCGACACCACCACCCGCCGCCCACCAGGGCTCCACCAGGGCTCTACCAGGGCAGGACGGCCCGACCATTCCCACAGTCGAGGAAGGCAACAGCACCCTCCCCGGTGGGAACGGCGCGACCAGGTCAAGGCCCTCGTGTCGAAGCGAAGCGAAGCGACGCGACCGACACCGATCGACCACAGCAGCAGCACGAGAGGAGGTGACACGACATGACGAACACGATCCTGCCCATGAACCGGCGCAACGACCGCCACCGCGACTACGACAGCGAACCGGCCTCCAGGACCGCCAGCCACACCCCACCGGTCATCGCCACACCTCGCCACAGCACCAGGCAGCCATCGCGATGCCCCGCGACGACGACGCCACCCGACCACCGCAACAGCATCCGGCCGTACTCAGCGCGTCCGGACGATAGGGACGGTCTACCCGACCCCGGGAGCCCACCCACCACCTCATCGCCGCCGACCCGAACCCGGACCGGATCACCCGCACGAACCCGGACCGAGTCACCCGCGCGAACCTGGACCGGATCACCCGCGCTAACCCGGGAACGGAACCGCAGATACCGTCCAGCCGCTCCCGTCGCCGCAAGCCTGAACCCGGGCCGAACACCGGCCCCGCTTCGGCAGCGCGCCCCGGGACAGCACCTGCCTCCTCGTCGCTGATCGCTTGGAGCCCAAGCCAAAACGAGCCCGAGCAATCACCCCGTCCGGTCATGCCTATTCGCTTGGATCTGCAGTTCAGTCACGATGGTCGGGAAGTGGGAGCGACCGTCAGCCCCGGCAACGAGCTTTCACACCGCCGGTCTCGCAGTATGGGTTCCTCGAATCGGCGGGCAGTGGGACGAGGAGGACGGTCTGGAGGATCGTCTACGAGTCACCGTGGACCGGCGCCCCCTCGTCCCGCATCAACGCCCTATTCGGAGCTGAACGCCGCGTCGAAGGAGGCCGCGGGCTTGTCGAAGTTCAGGTTCCGCACGTACTCGAGGGCTTCGGGGGCGCCGCGGAGGCGGTCCATGCCCGCGTCCTCCCACTCGATCGAGATCGGGCCCGCGTAGCCGATGCTGTTGAGCACGCGGAAGCAGTCCTCCCAGGGCACGTCGCCGTGGCCGGTGGACACGAAGTCCCAGCCGCGCCGCGGGTCGCCCCAGGCCAGGTGCGAGCCGAGGCGGCCGTTGCGGCCGTCGAGGCGCTTCCTGGTGTCCTTGCAGTCCACGTGGTAGATCCGCTCGCGGAAGTCCCACAGGAATGCGGCCGGGTCTATGTCCTGCCACACCATGTGGCTCGGGTCCCAGTTGAGCCCGAACGCGGTCCGGTGCCCGACCGCCTCGAGCGCGCGGTGGGTCGACCAGTAGTCGTAGGCGATCTCGGAGGGGTGCACCTCGTGTGCGAAGCGGACGCCCGCCTCGTCGAACACGTCCAGGATCGGGTTCCAGCGGTCCGCGAAGTCGTCGTAGCCGGCCTCGATCACCGCATCCGAGACGGGCGGGAACATCGCCACGTACTTCCAGATCGCGGAGCCGGTGAAGCCCACGACCGTGTCGACGCCGAGCTTCGCGGCGGCCCTCGCGGTCGCCTTCATCTCCTCGGCCGCGCGCTTGCGGACCCCTTCGGGCTCGCCGTCGCCCCACACGCGGGAGGGGAGGATCGCCTTGTGCCGCTCGTCGATCGGGTCGTCGCAGACCGCCTGGCCCACCAGGTGGTTGGAGATCGTCCACAGCCCCAGGCCGTGGGATTCGAGGATGGCCTTGCGCTCGGCCACGTAGTCGTCGTCCTCGGCGGCCCGCACCACGTCGAGGTGGTCGCCCCAGCAGGCCACTTCGAGCCCGTCGTAGCCCCAGCCCGCGGCGAGGCGGCACACCTCCTCGAAGGGCAGGTCGGCCCACTGGCCGGTGAACAGCGTGATCGGTCTAGGCATCGGTGAGACTCCTCAGATAGTTCAGTCCGTCGACGGCGAGGGCGTCTTGGGTCGGCGCGAGCGGCCGCCAAATGGAAGCGGCCGTCGCGATAGTGGCATTGTGCGCGGTGAACGACTCGATGACAAGTGGTCCGGCATACCCGGCCAGGTCGAGCGCGTGCAGGATCTCAGCCCATGGGAGGTGGTCGCTGCCCGGCGAGCCGCGGTCGTTACCGCTCACCTGGACGTGCCCGATGCGGTCCCCGGCACGCACGATCGCCGCCGGGATGTCGGTCTCCTCGATGTTCATGTGGTAGACGTCAAGGGCCAGTGCGGTGCCGGGCAGTCCGTCCAATGCCTCCAGTGCCTGGTCGACGGTGTTGACCAGACTGGTCTCGTAGCGGTTCAGCGGCTCCACCGCCACGGTGACCCCGCGCTCGGCCGCGTAGTCGGCGACCGGCTTGAGATGTTCGCGCAGTTCGCGGTAGGCGGCGGGCCGGTCCGCGAGGCGCCAGGTGCGCCCGACCGAGGCGTACGCGGGGCCCGCGATCACCTTGGAGCCCACCGCGACCGCGGCGTCGACCACGCGGCGCAGATACTCCTGGGTCTCGGCGACGACGGCCCGCGGGGCGTCCACGAGCTCGCGGCCCGGGCCCATCACGAGGACCACCGTCGCGTCGAGCCCGAGTCCTTTGAGGAGTGCGTCGGCCCGCTGCGGGTCCCAGTCGCCGGGCGACTCGACCGGGAGCTCGATCACGTCGAACCCCCAGTCGCGCACGCGCACGGCGAGCCGGGCCAGGGCCTCGTCATCGAGCGGCGAGGCCCAGACCCAGGTGTTGACGCCGATCCTTCGGGTCAACGGTCGCGCCAGGCGTCGGGGAAGCCCGGCAGGTCCTCGCCGCCGAACTTCGCGTAGTGCAGTGAAGGCATGTCGGCGTTCCGTTCCAGGTACTCGTCGCGGTCGGCTTCGGTGATCGGCTCCTGCGGGAGCACCCACTCGGCCGGCACCTGCTCGCCATTCAAGATCATTGTCGCAGCGAGCACCGGGGTGCGCCACTGGAAGTTCGAGTACACCGGGGCGATCGCGGTCATCCCGGTCTCCTCCCACTTGCGCATGAACGAGAGCTCGTCCTCGCCGGCCATGACCGGGTACGGCTTCCCGGCGTCCTCGAACGCCTCGATCGCGGCCACCGCGCCGTCGCCGGCGTCCATCCAGATGCCGTCCACGTCGCCGCGCTGCAGGTACTGGCTGACGATGTTCTTGATCTCGGCCGCGTCGCCGCCGGTGAACTCGTTGCCGAGCACCTCCAGCTCGGAGTCGCCGAAGATCTGCTGCGCCGCCGCCCAGCGGTGCTCGAGCACGTCCACACCCGGGAGAATGCGCAGCGCCAGCACCGTCGAGCCCGGCTCGAGGTTCTCGACCAGGAACTCGGCGGCGTCCGCGCCGTAGGCGTAGCCGCCGATCGGGTGGATGAACGTGGTCGCGCAGTCGGTGTTCACGCCGCGGTCGAACACGATCACCGGAATGCCCGAGGCGCAAGCGGTCTCGACGGCGGGCGTCAGGGTCGCGGTCGTCGAGGGCGAGACGATGAGCGCGTCGCACTCGCCGGAGTCGACGAACGCCTGGATGTCGGAGATCTGCTGGTCGTCGTCGTCACCTGCGTCCGAGGTGCGGAACTCGCCGATCGCGCCCGCCTCCTGGAGGACCTTCACCTGCTCCTGCATGGTGATCCAGCCGGTCACACGCCACGGGTTGGAGACCGAGGCGTTCGAGAAGCACACGGTGGCGTCCCCGCCTTCGCGCTTGAACTCGGTCGTGTCGACCCATTCGGGCTCGATCGCCTGCAGCCAAGGCGTGTTCGGGTCGCCTTCGGGCGCGATGTCGCGCTGGGCGAGCTGCTCGTCGTACTCGGCCTGGACGAACCACTCGCCGGAGTCGGCCGCGGGGGCCGACTCGTCGGTGGCGGCGTCGTCGGCCGGTGTGTCGGTGGTGCAGCCGGTCGCGAGGAGCAGCCCGAGGGCGGCCGCTGCGGCGAAGGCTAGGCGTGTCGTCTGCATGATGCGGACCTTCTTTTCATGAGGGACTGGCGGTAGTGGTTTGCAAGGCGGGTCGGGTCCGCCGGAGGGCGGCGTAGGCCACGGCGGCGATGATGATGACGCCCTGCACGGCGGGCCGGAGCGTCGCGGGCAGCGCCATCTGGTTGAAGAGCGTGAACAGGGCTTCGATCGCGAGCGCCCCGGCCATGGCGGCGAGCGCCGTGCCGCGGCCGCCGCCGAGCGCGACGCCGCCGAGGACCACGGCGGTGATCACGGTGAACTCCAGGCCCTCGCCGACCTGGGCGCTCACCCCGGCGAACCCTCCGATGAGGATGCCGGCGACGGTCGCCGAGACGCCGGAGAGGACGAATGCGGCGGTGCGGGCGGCGTCGACGCGGGCGCCGGAGAGGTTCGCGGCGAGCTCGTTGTCGCCCGAGGCCATGAGGATGCGGCCGAACCTGGTGCGCATCAGCAGGATCGCGCCCGCGCCGAGGGCGAGCATGATGAGCAGCGCCCACGGGATCTGGCCCACCAGCGGCACATCGGTGATGCCGAGCCGCCCGGGCGTGCGGAACGCCTCCGAGAGGCTGCCGGTGGGGGCGCCGCCGGTCCAGAGCCGGATCGCGCCGTACAGGACCAGGAGCATCCCGAGCGTCGTGATGAACGACTGGACTTTGAGGACGGTGGTGATGAGCCCGTTCACCAGGCCCACACCGATGCCGAAGGCCAGCATCACGAGCATGACGGGGACCGTGCGGGACTCCTCGCCGTCGATGAGCCGCGCGGCGATCACCACCTGCGCGCCCACCAGGGCGCCCACGGAGAGGTCGAAGTTCCCCGAGACGATCACGAAGTACTGCCCGGCCGCGAGGATCACCAGCGGCGCGGCCTGCTTCAGGAACGCCATGAGCGAGGGGCCCTCGAAGAACCCCGGGTTCAGTGCGAGGATCCAGGCGAAGATCAGCACGAGCAGGAGGAACACCGTGCCGGTGCCGCCGCCTATGAGGGCGGCGCCGAGCCTGCGGGCGCGGGTCATGACTGCCTCCCTTGGGCTTGGGCGAAGCGGGGTCTGCGGGCGGTGCGGTCGAGCTGGCGTCGGGCGTACAGGGCGACGGCGGCGATGATCACGGCGCCGCGCAGCACGTCCTTCGCGAACGGGTCGATCTGCATCACGTTGAACACGGTGTCGAGCACGGCCAGGATCGCCACGCCCGCAACGGTTCCCGCCACGCCGCCCTTGCCGCCGAGGAGGAGCGTGCCGCCGAGTACGACAGCGGCGATCGCGTCCAGCTCGTACAGGTTCGTGTAGGCCTCGGCCGAGCCGGTGCCGAACCGGGCCGCGAGCAGCAGCCCGGCGAGCCCCGCGCACATGGCGCACAGGACGTGGGCGGTGAGCAGCACGCGGGTGGTGCGGATGCCCGACATGCGGGCGACTTCGACGTCCCCGCCCACGGCATACATGTGGTGGCCGGTGCGGGTGGACCGGAGGTACCAGACCGCCGCGGCGGCCACCGCGAGCATCACCAGCGCCGAGACCGGGATGAACGCGATCCGCGTGTACCCGAACTGCTGGAACACCGCCGGCACGTCCCCGGCCGGGCCCTTGTACTGGGTGTCCAGGTAGCCCTTGAGGATCAGGCCCGTGCCGAGGGTGGCGATGAACGGGTTCACCTTGAGGAAGGCCACGATCGCGCCGTTCGCGGCCCCGATGAGGCCCGAGACCAGCAGTACCAGGGCGACCGCCAGCGGGATGTTCGCGGCTTGTCCGTCCATCGTGGTCGCGGCGACGAGGCTCGAGAGCGCCGCGACGTACCCGACCGAGAGGTCCAGGGACCGGCACAGGATCACCAGGGTCATCCCAATGGCGAGGAACCCGGTGAGGCTGGTGCGGGTGAGCATGTCGACGAGGTTCGCGGTCCCGAAGAGGTTCCCGCCGTCCATCGCGACGGCGACGGCGCCGAGCACGAGGACGCCCGCGAGCGCGAGGTAGATCAGGGCGGTGGTGCCGAGGCGGCGAGGGGTCAGGGCGGTCATTCCGGTTCGCTCCCTTCAAGACCGGGCCGGCCGCGGCGGCCGGTCGCGTACGCCATGACCTCCTGCTCGGTCGCGCCGCCGGGCAGCTCCCCGGCGATGCGGCCGTCGTGGAGGACCGCGATCCGGTCGGCGAGGCCGATGACCTCGATGAGTTCGGAGGCGATGAGCAGCACCGCGAGGCCTTCGGCCGCGAGGGAGCGGATCACGGAGTACAGCTTGTGCTTGGCGCCCACGTCGATCCCGCGCGTCGGCTCGTCGAGCACGATCACGCCCGGCTCGGCCGCGAGCCACTTGGCGACCACCACTTTCTGCTGGTTGCCGCCCGAGAGGAACTGGACCTCCTGGTCGTCGCCGCGGGCGACGAGGTCGAGGCTGGAGAGGATTCCTTCGATGCGGGCCAGGCGCTGCCGGGAGTGGACCCGGGCGTTCGCGTCGAGCACCATGCGCGCGTTGGCCTTCACCGACTGGTGCAGTGCGAGTCCCTGGGCCTTGCGGTCCTCGGTGACGAGCGCGATCCCGGCGGCGATGGCCTTGCGGGGGCGGGAGATCCGCACCGGTCGGCCGTCGACTGCGACCGAACCACGGGTGAACGGGGTGATGCCGAAGACCGCCTCGGCGATCTCGGTGCGGCCCGAGCCCTGGAGACCGGCCAGGCCCACGATCTCGCCCGCGCGCACTTCGAGGTCGATGCCGTCCACATAGTCGTTGCCGCCGCCGTCGATCCGCAGCCGGACCTCGCCTGTCTCAGTGCCGGGCAGCCGCGGCGGGAACTGGGCCTCGATGCGGCGGCCGACCATGCGGGTCACGAGTTCGTCGGGGGTGATGTCGGCGGTCGCGACGCTGTCGACGAGGCGGCCGTCCTTGAGGATGGTGATCCGGTCGCACAGGTCGAAGATCTCGCGGAGCCGGTGGGAGACGTAGAGAACCGCGACCCCGCGCTCGCGCAGGCGGGCCACGAGCCGGTACAGCAGCGCGACCTCCGCGTCGGCCAGGGCGGCGGTCGGCTCGTCCATGCAGATGAGGTCCGCGCCCTGGGAGAGGGCCTTCGCGATCTCGGTGATCTGCTGGTGGGCGACCGAGAGGGTGCCGACCTTGGCGGTCGGGGCGAGGTCCTCCACGCCGAGGTCGGCGAGGGCCGCTGCGGTGGCCTCGTTCATGGCCTTGCGGTCGATGCCGCCGCGGCGTCGCGGTTCGTGTCCGAGGTGGACGTTCTCGGCGACGGTGAGCTCGGGCAGGAGGTTGAACTCCTGGAAGACCGAGGCGACCCCGGCCTTCTGGGCGGCGGCCGGGTGGGTGAAGGAGACGGCGCGGCCGTCCAGCTCGATGGTGCCGGCGTCGGCGGTGTGGACGCCCGCGAGGATCTTCATCAGGGTGGACTTGCCGGCGCCGTTCTCCCCCACCAGGGCGTGGACCTCGCCCCGGCTCACGGTGAGGTCCACTGCGGAGAGCACTTGGACGCCGAGGAACGCTTTGCCGATGCCGCGCATGGCCAGGAGTGCGGTCATTCCGGCACCTCCGCCCAGTCGCGGGTGCGGCCCGAGGCGAAGACGGCCTCGGCGATGCGCGCGGCGCGCAGGCCGTCGGCGAACGTCGGCAGGCCGTCGGGGGCCTGGCCGTCGATCGCGGCGCGGGTGTCGGCCACGAAGGCGTCGAAGCAGTCCTGGTAGCCCTGGGCGTGACCGGCCGGGACGCGGGCCAGGCGGGCGGCGTCGGGGTGCAGGTGCTCGGGGTCGCGCATGAGGATCGCGTTCTGGTCGCGCCCGCCGAGCCAGAGCGTCTCGGGCTGCTCCTGGTCGAAGGCGATCGTGGCCTCGGTGCCGGAGATCTCCAGCAGGAGCCGGTTCTTGCGGCCGGCCGAGACCTGGCTGATCACGGTCGAGCCGACCATGCCGCCGGCGGTCGCGAACTGGAGCGTCACGATGTCCTCAGTGGCGACGTCCCGGCCCGAGCGCCGGCGGTTGGCGGTGGCGAGCTGGGCGTTGACGGCGGCGATGCGGTCGCCCGAGACGAACTCGAGGAGGTCGCACCAGTGGGAGCCGATGTCGCCGAAGGCCCGCAGCGCGCCGCCCTTCTCGGCGTCCACCCGCCAGTTGTCGTCGCCGGGGCGCAGGAGCCAGTCCTGGAGGTAGGAGCCGTGCGCGAGGGTGAGGCGCCCGATCCGTCCACTCGCGACGCGGGCGCGGGCCTCGCGGACCATCGGGTGGAAGCGGTAGACGAACGGCACGGTGGCGACCACGCCCGCGGCCTGCGCGGCCTCGGTCATCGCGCGGGCGGTCTCGGCGTCGGTGGCGAGGGGCTTCTCGCAGACGACGTGCTTGCCGGCCGCGATGGCGGCCAAGGCGATCGGGGCGTGGAGGTGGTTGGGGACGCAGACGTGCACGACGTTCGCGGCGTCGAGCGCCGCGTCGAGGTCGTCGAACACGGTCTCGGCGCGCAGGTCCGCGGCGGCCTCGCGGGCCCGCTCCGGCGTGGACCCGGCGATCCCGGCGAGCGAGCCACCGGCCACGGCGATGGCGCGGGCGTGGACGCGCCCCATGAAGCCGGTGCCGATGACGGCCGCGCGGTAGTCCTGCCGGGTGATCGTGACGTGAGCCATATGACGACCGTAGGACGGACTTATGACAGAGCACAAGCAAAAGTTGTCGGTGTTATGAAACAGTTACGTCATGTCTCCGTACAAACCCGTGTGGTTCACTAGTCGAGTGACAGATGGTTCACCCGTGCCCCGCCGCCCGGCTCCCAGCGCCGCAGCCGGCGCCGGAGCGCTGCTCCAGCTGCTGCGCGACGGCACCCCGCGAACCCGTTCGGAGCTCTCCGCGCTCACCGGCCTCGCCCGCTCCACGGTCACCGGCCGCGTCGACGCCCTCCTCGCCGCCGGGCTCATCGCCCCCACCGGCGAGACCGCCTCCACCGGCGGCCGGCCCCCCGCCACCTTCGCGTTCAACCCCGCCGCGCGCATCGTCCTCGGCGCCGACCTCGGCGCCACCCACGCCCGCCTCGCCGTCACCGACCTCGCCGGGAACGTCCTCGCCGCCACCACCGCCGACCTCGACATCGCCTTGGGCCCCAAGGCGGTGCTCGACTGGACCGTCGAACACGGCCTCGCGCTCCTCGCCGAGGTCGAGCGCCCCGCATCGGACCTCCTCGGCATCGGGATCGGCCTCCCCGGCCCCGTCGAGCACGACACCGGCCGCGCCGTCAACCCGCCGATCATGCCCGGCTGGGACGGCTTCGACGTCCCCGCGTACGTGAGCGAGCGCATCCCCGTGCCCGTCATGGTCGACAACGACGTGAACATCATGGCCCTCGGCGAGCACTTCACCGCCTGGCCCGAGTACGAGCACCTGCTCTTCATCAAGGCCGCCACCGGCATCGGCTGCGGCATCATCGCCGCCGGCCAGGTCTACCGGGGCGCGCAGGGAGCCGCCGGCGACATGGGGCACATCCGCGTCGCCGGCGCCGACGACGTGCACTGCCGCTGCGGCAACACCGGCTGCCTCGAAGCCGTCGCCAGCGGCGCCGCCATCGCCCGGAACCTCACCGCGCAGGGCATCGAGGCGGGCGGCTCGCTCGACGTCGTCGAGCTCGCCCGCGCCGGCTCCGTCCCGGCCCTGCGCCTCGTCCGCCAGGCCGGCCGGGACATCGGCGAGGTCCTCGCCGGGGCCGTCAACTTCTTCAACCCGTCGATCATCGTCATCGGCGGCTCCCTCGCGCTGGCAGGCGACCACCTCATCGCGGGCGTCCGCGAGGTCATCTACCAGCGCTCACTCCCCCTGGCCACCAGGCACCTGCGCATCGCGGCCGCCCGCACCGGCGAGAGCAGCGGCGCGATCGGCGCGGGGGTCATGGTGATCGAGCACGCGCTCGACCCCGCCCGACTCGACGCCATCACAGAAATCAAGACGAACGGATGATCATGCAGCGCAACACTCTCGGCCAGACCGGACTCGAAGTCACCCCGCTGTGCATCGGCACCAGCACGCTCGCCGGGTTCGACTCGGTGTACGGGTACGAAGTGGACGACGAGCGGGCGGTCCAGACGATCCTCGCGGTCTTCGACAGCGAGGTCAACTACCTCGACACCGGCAACAACTACGGCAAGGACGGCCTGTCCGAGCGGCGCATCGGCGAGGCCATCCGCCGCCGCGGCGGTCTGCCCGAAGGCTTCGTCTTGCAGACCAAAGTGGACGCGGACCCGGAGACGGGCGACTACTCCGCCGACCGGGTGCGGCGCTCGCTCGAGGAGAGCCTGGAACGACTCGGCGTCGACCACCTGCCGATCCTCGCCCTCCACGACCCCGAGTTCATGAAGCAGGACGGCTTCGCCCCCGGCGGCGCGCTCGAGGCGCTCGTCGAGATCCGCGAGTCCGGCGTGGCCGACCACCTCGCGGTGGCCTCGGGCGACGTGCAGCTGAGCCAGCGGTACCTCGACACCGGCGAGTTCGACATCGTGCTCAACCACAACCGGTACACGCTGCTCAACCGCGAGGCCGAGGAGCTGTTCACGAAGGCCCGCGCCGGGGGCCTCGGCGTCCTCAACGCCGCCCCGTACGGCGGCGGGATGCTCGCCAAGGGCCCTGCGCAGCAGCCGAAGTACTGCTACGGCGAGCGCGACGAGGCGATCGGCGCGGCCGCGTTCGCGATGGCCGAGGCGTGCGAGCGGGCCGGGGTGCCGCTCATCGCGGCGGCCCTCCAGTTCTCGACCCGCTCGCCGCTGGTCGACTCCACAGTGGTCGGCGTCTCGCGGCCCGAGCGCGCCGCCGAGACCATTGCGCTGCTCGACGTCGAGATCCCCGAATCCCTGTGGGAGGAACTGGAAGCGCTCGCGCCGCAGGCCCGCATCTGAGCCGATGCGGCTCCGGGACCAGGCGGGCGAAGGGCCCAGACCGTACCTTTAGGAGGTACGATCCGGGCCCGTTCGCACCGCCCGCTAGGCGGAGCGGCTCAGTCGCGCGATCACGAGCAGGATCTCCGAGATCGCCACCGGACTGACCGCGTCCCCCTCGGGCAGCACCAGTTCGACGTTCGTGAGGGTCTGCTCGGTGCTGTTGTCGAACCCGTAGCCGGGGTGCACGCCCGGCGTCGAATCGAGGAACACGTAACCGCCCGCGGCGAACTCGCGGAACAGGCCGTAGCCGCCGCCGCGGGCCGCCGGCCCGCCGAACTTCCAGCCCCGGTTGAGCAGGCCGATGAGCGGCCCGCCGCCGGTCGTCGCGCCCTCGAACCGCGCCACGTGCCCGCTCGCGCGGTCCTCCTCGGCCAGTTCGAACACGGGCCGCGCCAACTGGTCGAACGGCTGCAGGATCTCGTAGTCGGCGAACACCGAGGCCCACGCCTCGACCTCGTCGCCGAGGGTGAGCGGGTGCGCCAAGCGCACCACCGCGTCGTCGGGCAGCTCGAACGGCTCGTCCTCGACGTCGGCGAGGGTCCGGTCCTCGGCGAGCCTGAACGCCGTGTCCCCGGCCTGCCACACCAGGCGGCTCGAGAGGTGCCACATGAGCGGGTGGTCGACCAGGAACTCCTGGAACTCCGCCCGCGACCACGTGCGGCTGCCCATGGCGGCTTCGAGGCGCTTCACCTGCTCGGCGGCCGTGGCCTTGAGGTCGCGGCGCAGCGCCGCGAACCGCTCGTACGCCGGCTGCGCGAGCTCCGGGTCGTCCTTCGCGTTCGGCTTCGGCGCGCTCGCCTTGCGCTTGCCCTGGTCGTCCAGCACGTACGGCTTCAGCGCCTCGTCGAACTTGATCGTGAAGGAGCGGGGCCCGTAGTCCAGCACCAGGGAGTCGTCGCCCAGCCCGAAGTCCGGCACGAGCCGGTCCCCGAGCTGGTCGAGGGTGAGCTCCAGCCGCTCGGCGATCACCTGGATCTGCTCGGTCGCGGTCTTCTTGAGCGCCTTGAACTTCGCCTTCTGCGCGATGCCGTGCACGGCGCGCAGGGCCGACTCCGACCCGACCCCGCCCAGCACCTCGAGGCCGCGCACGGCCTTGCGGTTCTGGCTCTGACCCGGCCACTCGCGGATGCGCTCGGTCAGGTGCCGCACCGCGTAGTCGTCGGCGAACCGCTGCAGCTGGTCCATCGCCCACGCGTCCTTCGACGGCGACCCCGCCGAGAGCCACAGCTCGAACAGGCCCCACGAGAACGCCGCGAGCGACTCCGGGTCGCACTCGGCGGCCAGCGAGTCGACGCCCGGGTACGGGCGCTCGGACTCGTCCATCGCCAGGGCGGTCATCAGCGTGCGGACGGCCGCGTCCGGCAGGGCCTCTGCGCGGTCCGCGAGCAGCACCTGCGGGAGGGCTCCGGGGTCGGCCCACTTGCCGGGCTTGGGGATGCGCGGCAGCTGGGGGTCGAACGGGTCGGCGTCGAGCAGCGCCGCGACGGCCGCTGCGGCCTCCTCGCCGTACGTCGCCGCACGTTCGTCCACAACAGACCGATCGAGGTACCGGAGTGCGTCCATGGCGGCCTTGCGGAGCTTGGCGTCCTTGCCCACGGCGTCCGGGATGAGGAACGCGGCGGCGTCGCCCGGGTACGCGTCGAACCAGGAGCGGGCGGCGGCGCGCTCGTTGCGGGAGCGGGAGAGCCAGCCGGCGGCCAGGCGTGCGGCGTCGAGGCTCACGAAGGGCGCCAAGCCCTCTCGGAAGGAGGTCTTGCGCTTGAGCTGCGCCATGATGTGCGCTTTGACCTCGTCGCCGTAGCGGGCGAGGATCGGCCTGAGCGTCTCGATGGTGAGGGACGCCGAAGTGCCGTCCCATTTCGGGAGCAGGGGCTGGGTGCGCTCGTCGGGGGCGTAGGCGATGAGGTGGTTGAACGCCCAGTTGTCGGGGTCCGCGGCGTCCCTCCGGTCCCAGCGGGCGGGGTCGGCCCAGTACTGGGCCGCGTAGCCGGAGATCTTGCGCCACTCCTCCTGCTGGCCTGGGGCCCAGCGGAGTTCGTCCACGTCAGGGGGCGTGAGCGCAAGGGCGGCCCGCTTGGAGGCGGGCTTCGCGTACGGGGTCCACGGGGGCGTGGTGAACACGTCCGGAACGGTCTCGGCGACGGGGTGGCGCCGGCTCACCAGCTCCGCGAGGCGGTCCCGTTCGGCGTCGCCGAGGGCCGCGGCGGCGTCGAGCAGGCCGTTCGCGCGGGCGAACCCGGCGAGGCGGATCTTGGTGGCGGCGTGGGCGCTCGGCGCGATCGCGAGGACCGTCCGCAGGGCGCGGACCGGGAATCGGGCCGCCGCCTGCTTGGCGGCGGCGACCGCGTGCGGGTTCGTGAGGTCGGTGAGCAGGTACGTGAGCGCCGCGGTGGAGGGCAGGCGGCCGATGGCGTCGTAGAGGAGTTCGCGCACTTCGACGCTCGGCCGGTCTTCGCCTTCGATGGTGTTCACGAGCAGGGGGAGCGCGTCGGCCCCGAGCGCGTCGAGGACCAGGGCGATCCGCTCGGGTACGTCGCCGTAGACGCCGAGCGAGGTGGCGCCCGCCAGCTCGGCGTGCTCGAGTGTCGAGGCGATGGCCCAGACCAGGTCGTGGCCGCCGTACCGCCGCCGTCGTGAACCGCTGTGGAGATCGAGGGCTTCGCGCACCCAGTCCTCCCGGTCGGGCATGAGCATCGCCGCGCCGAACTTCTTCGCGTCGGAGGTGCGGTGCGCCGCGACTTCGTCGCACACGGCCGCGTACTCGTCGTCGGGAAGGGCGGCGAGGAGGGACCGCAGCTGGGGAATCCGGTGCAGGTGCTGGTTGATGAGCGAGATCCGGTGCGCGTTGGGCTCCTGGATGCTGACGCGCCCGTACACACCGCCGCTGCGGTTCCAGTAGTACACCTCGTATCCGAGCAGTTCGACGACGGCCCGGCACGCGAAGGCGAGGCCGTGCGTGCCGATCCAGGCGTCCCTGCCGAGGTGCTCGATGTCCCGGTGGGAACCAGGGGCGACCTGGGCGAGCATCGCGAGGGCGAGCGCGGCGCCGAGCGGGTCGGCCTCGCCGGCGATCCCGGCCCGGATCGTCGGCGCGTAGGCGGGGACGTCGAGGGCGTCGATGAGGTGCTCGAGGCGTTCGGCGTTCTCGGCGAAGATCGCCTTCACCCGTTGTGCGGCATCGGGGTCGACGGTGACGGGGCGGGGTGTGCCGCGCCCGCGCCAGTCCAAGGTGAACTCGTGCCACTCGTCGGGGAAGTCCACGCGGTCCTCGTCGAGGGGCGCCGGGATTGAGGGATCAGTTTCAGTCACGCTGAAGAGCATAGGAAACCGGTACGACAACGGCTCCCCGCTCAGGCGAGGGCGGCGTCCAGGAGCACTTCAACGGCGGCGCGGGCCTGCGCGGCGGCTTCGGGGGTGCCCGCGATCGCGGCGGTCGTCTGCGCGCCTTCGGCGAGGATCGCGATCTGCGCGGCGAGCGTCGCATTCCCGCCCGCCTCGCGCACGAGGCCGGCGATGTACCGCTGGAAGGCGTCCTTCTGCTCGCGCACGGTGCGGCTCACGGCGGGGCTGCCGCCGTGCAGTTCGCCGTAGGCGTTGATGAAGGCGCAGCCGTTGAAGTCGGGTTCGCGGAACCAGGCGTCGAGGAAGTCGAAGACGGCGAGGATCTTGCCGCGCGCGGTGTCGGCCCTCGCCGCGCCGGCGGCGATCCCGGCGTTCCACTGGGCGCGGCGGTGCTCGAGCACCGCCGCGACGAGCGCGTCCTTCGACGGGAAGAGGGCGTAGATGCGCTTGAGGGAGACGCCGGCGGCCGCACGGACCGCGTCCATGCCGACCGCTTGGACGCCTTGCGCGTAGAACAGCTGGTCGGCGGCTTCCACCACCTGCGCCCGAGCCGCTGTGTCGTCGATCATAGAAACTCTCCTTGCCATGAGAACGATCGTTCTCTATCGTAGTCTACAACAGCGGAGAACGATCGTTCTCCAATATGAAAGGATCGTCGTCATGGGCACCATCACCGTCGGCACCGAGAACAGCACCCCCGTCGAGCTCTACTACGAGGACCAGGGCTCCGGCCAGCCGGTCGTCCTCATCCACGGCTACCCGCTCAACGGCCACAGCTGGGAGCGCCAGACCCGCGAGCTCCTCGCCGCCGGGTACCGCGTCATCACCTACGACCGCCGCGGCTTCGGCCAGTCGAGCAAGGTCGGCGCCGGATACGACTACGACACCTTCGCCGCGGACCTGAACCAGGTCCTGGAGACCCTCGACCTGCGCGACGTCATCCTCGTCGGCTTCTCCATGGGCACCGGCGAACTCGCCCGGTACGTCAAGAACCACGGCCACGAGCGGGTCGCCAAGCTCGCCTTCCTCGCCTCGCTCGAACCGTTCCTGGTCCAGCGCGACGACAACCCCGAAGGCGTCCCGCAGGACGTCTTCGACGGCATCGCCAAGGCCGCCCGCGAAGACCGCTACGCCTGGTTCACCCAGTTCTACCAGGACTTCTACAACCTGGACGAGAACCTCGGCAGCCGCATCAGCCAAGAGGTCGTCACCGCCAACTGGAACACCGCCACGACCTCGGCGCCCGTCGCCGCCTACGCCGTGGTCTCCGCCTGGATCGAGGACTTCCGCGAGGACGTGGCCGCCGTCCGCGCCGCCGGCAAGCCCTCGCTGATCCTCCACGGGGACAAGGACAACATCCTGCCGATCGACGCCACGGCCCGCCGCTTCCACGCCGCGTTCCCCGAAGCCGAGTACGTCGAGGTCGCGGGCGCGCCCCACGGTCTGCTGTGGACGCACGCCGAAGAGGTGAACGAGGCGCTGCTGAAGTTCGTCCGCTCCTAGACCGAACGCGGCGGCCCCCTCCCGGTCGGGAGGGGGCCGCCGCGTCGTTCAGCAGGAGTCGTTGCCCACGTACACGTACTGCAAGGTGACCGCCGTATCGCCCTCGGCCTGCGAGCCGCCGTTCGGCGACTGGGCCGTGACCTCGCAGTGGTCGTAACCGGGCCCCTGTGATCCGCGCTTTTCGCCTTGGGCCGCGACATCGGTGAACCCCGCCTCGGCGAGCATCCGCTTCGCCTCGGCCACGGTCGAACCGACCACATCGGGCACTTCGGAGGTGTCGGCCTGGTCCGAGGCGGACGGGGCGAACGGGGTCGCGCTCGACGCCGCCGCGGGAGCCGCAGGCGTCGGCGAGGTCGCGCTCACCGGCGAACTGCCATCCTCTGTGGAGTCGGCCGGTGCGGTCGCGACCGGCTCGGCGGAGTCCTCGGCGTCAGACGGGGCGGGCTCGGCCTCGCCGACCGCGGTCTCGTCGACGACCACCCCTTCCGTGGGCGCGAGGCCGAGGTCGCCGTCGATCTCGCGGTCGTCGATCCCGCCGCGGTTGAGGAGCGCGACGCCGGCGAACGAGGCGACCGCGATGACGACGACCATCACGGTCACCAGCACGTCAGGGCTCGCGCGCAGCCGGGCCAGCCCTGCGGGCGCATCGACCGGTTCCCCGCTCTCGCTGCGTATCCGGGCGAGTCCGGCCAGCGCCGCGCCCTCGGCGATCACCAGGTCCGGCAGGTCGGGCCGCACCGGCTCGACGCCGAGATGGTGCCCGAGGACCATGGCGACCAGCGGCATCCGGCTCACCCCGCCGACCAGCAGCACGCCCGCGACCTGCTCGGCCTCGATGCCTGCGTCCCGCATCGCCTCCTCGACGAGTCCCACGGTCCGCAGGATCGCAGGAGTGAGGCACTGGTCGGCGTCCTCGCGGGTCAGGCGCAGGTCGCGGCCGAGGTCCGGCAGGGAGACCGCCACGGACGGATGGTCGGTCAAGTACTCGCGGGCGCGCCTGACCTCGTCGAGCGCCTCGGCGCGCAGCGCGGTCTCGGCCGGGTCGCCCACGCGGGCCCAGAACTCGGGGTCGGCCTGGCGGTGGCGGCCCGCCAGGTGCTCGAGCAGGAGCCGGTCGAACTCGCGCCCGCCGATGTCGTCGGCGCTCTTGGCCGCCTCGACCGTGTAGTGGTCGCTCTCGCGGCTCACGACGCCGATGTGGCACGAGCCCGCGCCGATGTTGCAGACCACCAGCGGCGGCTGCGACTTCGCTTCGCCCCCTTGGTCTTCGGCGTACTGCCGGGCGGCGGCCTCGGGCTCGGAGACGAGGAAGGACGGTTCGAAGCCGGCGTTCGCGGCCGCCTCGGCGTGCGCCCGGCGGCGGGTCGCGGTCCAGGTGGCGGGGACGGCGAGCACGACGAGTGCGGATTCGTCGCCGGGAAGACCGGGCAGCGGCGCGCCGTCGGCCCGCACGCTCCCGAAGCGGGCCGTGCCCGCTTCGGGCTCCTCGGACTCGGCCCCATGATCGGTGCGGCGGGTCGACACGGTCGTGGTCGAGGATCCGAGGTCGACCCCCACGGCGACTGCTCGGGGTGAGGGTTGCATGCGAGTGAGTCTATTGGGTGGAATCGAACCCACTCAACGGGTGGGGTCGGTCACAGCTTCGTATCCTCTTGCGTCCCTGTGGTTTCCTCAATCCCCGGATCTCGTCCCCCATGCGCCGCAGCGCCTCGCTCCCGCAGCGGTCCGCCCAAGGTGGCCCTGGGAGACCCAGGAAAAGCGGACTCTGGTGCGCCCCCGCGATCCGGGCGAGGCTTACCGGCATGAAAGCACTGATCGTCTCCGCGCACCCCGATGCGAACTCCCTGACCGCCGCATTGAAAGACCTCGCCGTGAGCACGCTGGAGGCGAACGGCCACGAGGTCGCGGTCTCCGACCTGTACGCGATGAAGTGGCAGTCGGCGGCCGACTTCACCGACTTCGACGGGATCACCGGCCCCGACTTCATGCACGCCTCCGGCACCGCCTACGAGACCGGCCGGCTCGCCCCCGACATCCAGGCGGAGCAGCAGAAGCTGCTCGACGCCGACCTCGTCGTCCTGCTCTTCCCGCTCTGGTGGTTCACCGTCCCGGCGATCCTCAAAGGATGGATCGACCGGGTCTTCACCTACAACTTCGCCTACGGCGCCTCGATCCCCCGCTACGGCGACGGGCCCCTGGCGGGCAAGCGCGCCATGCTCGCCACCCTCACCGGCGGCCGCGCCGGCCACTACACCCCCCGAGGCGTCAACGGCCCCATCGAAGACCTCCTCTTCCCCCTCAACCACGGCCTCCTCTACTTCACCGGCTTCGACGTCCTCCCGCCCTTCGTCGCGCACAGCGCCGTCCACCTCACCCAGGAGGGCTACGACGACATCAAGGAGGGCTTCCAACGGCGCCTCACCACCGCCTTCACCACCGAACCCCTCCCCTACCGACCCGAAGCCGGCGGCGACTACACCCCCCTCACCCGCCCCGACGCCTCAGAACTCGCCCCCGGCCTCGAAACCCCCGGCACCAGCGGCTTCGGCCTCCACCTCGCCGACCAGCGCTGAAGCGTCGCGGGCACTCAGGTGCCCGCGCCGCTCTCCGGGCCGTCGTCTAGGAGGCAGTGCCGGTCACGGTCGTGCCGGACTTGGCGACCGTGTACTCCACGGTCCCGCCGCCCCAGAAGTGGAACGTGAGGGTGACGGGCTCGCCGTCCCTGACCGCGTTGAAGAAGTCAGCGGTGAGCGTGATCGTGCCGCCCCCGTAGTCGGGCCGGTAGGTCGCCCAGAACTCCTTGTAGGAGGTCCAGTCGTGGGGCCCGGCGTAGGTGCCGTCGGCGTACTTCGCCTCCATCGTGGCGATCCGGTCGCCGTTGAACTCGGTCGGGATCGCGAACGCGTTCACGGCCCCGGACGCGTCCGAGAGCTCCGGCGTGTCGTAGCTGATGACGTGGATCCGCCAGGGCAGACCGTCCGAGAAGCGCGCCTCGACCGTCGCGTTGACGCCGTACGCGCGGTCGCCCGCGAGACGGGTCAGCGCGGCGGCGGTGAAGGTCAGCGTGTCGCCGGTGACGGTGTAGTCGGCGCCCTCTGCCAGCTCGGTGTCGCCGTGCCACAGGCCCTCGAACTCGAGGCCGTTGCGGTTGAGCGTGAGCGACTCGTCCGCGATGGCCCCGGCCTTCTCGACGTAGATCGAGTCGAACGAGGCCGTGCCCGAACGCGTCGTCAGGCCCGAGTCCAGGTACGAGTGCACGTACGGGTCGCGCCACTCCAGGGTCTCGCGGTTGAGGTACGAGCCGGCGTCCCACAGCATCAGGGTCATCTGCTTGTCCCGGGCCTGGAACATCATGCCCTCGAAGAACTTCAGCAGCTCACCGTACTGCTGGGAGGGGACGATGGGCCGGGTCCAGTCGTACCCGAGGACGCCCCACTCCCCGATGATGACCGGGATGCCGTCCGCCACGAAGGTGTCGTGCACCCGCTCGAAGGTCGTCGTGATCTCCTGCTCGACCTGCTCGCTGTAGGTGGTGCCCCCGGCGATGTTGACGCTGAACGGCCAGGGCCCGTACATGTGGACGGTCGCGGCGATCATCGGGTCGTCGAGGGAGTCGATGGTGGCCTTGAGCGCGTCCAGCTGCGGCTGGTCCGCACTGGTGACCAGCGTGGGCATCACCAGGAGCCGGTCGCCGTTGTTCCCGCCGGAGCCGCGGACGATCTCGTGGAAGGCGACGTTGAGCTCGTCGACCAGCACATCCCCGGCCGGTGCGTCGGTGCCGGTGAACTGCGGCTCGTTGACGCTCTCGAAGGACAGCTCGGACGGGTAGTCCTTGAACCGCTCGGCGATCTGCGTCCAGATCGCCTCGTACTTGGCGAGCACGCCGTCGTGGTCGGTGGGCATGGCGCTCATCCACATCCACGAGTCGTGGTGGATGTTGAGCAGGACCTGCATGTCGTTCGCGAGGGCCATGTCGGCGACCTCCGCGACGCGGTCGAGCCAGACCGGGTCGATCGTGTAGTCCGGTGCGGGGCCGAGGTTCTCGTCCCAGGTGACGGGCAGGCGGATCGACTTGTAGCCCTCGGCCTTGACGGTCTGGATGAGCTCCTCGGTGATCAGCGGGTTGCCCCAGCCGGTCTCACCGCCCAGCGCGTCCAGGGTGTTGCCGATGTTCCAGCCCGGCTGCATGGCCGCGACCTGCTGCATCGCGGTGAGCGGCTCGCTCACCGAGCCGTCGCAGAGACGGCCGTTGAGGCGGAACTCGGTCGGGTCGGTGTTCGCACCCGACCACGAACCGGAGAACCCGAACGACGTCGAGCCGCCGGTCGCCAGCGAGGCGTTGTGTCCGAGGCTGGAAGCCTTGGCAGAGGCGGCCTTGCTCTTGTCCTTCGCGTTCCACATGTGGGTGATGCGCTGGCCGTCGGCCCAGGTCCACTCGAGGTCCCAGTGGTTGACCGGGTCGCCGAGGTTGGTGACCTCGACGTTGGCGTTGAAGCCGCCCGACCACTGGCCGGTGACCTGGTAATCGACCTCGCAGCCCTGGGCCGCCTGAGCGCCGGAGGCGCCGATCAGCCCCGCGGTCAAAGCGGTGACCGCGACTGCGGCGATCGCGCCGAGGCGCAGTCGTCTTCTATGGACAGCATCTGATGTCTTCACGGATCTCCTTGAGGGAAAGTGATTTCCGTGAGGGCGCGACTTCCGCCGCCGGAGGGGGGTCGTCTCCTTGTGCGATCCCAGCCTAGGTTCGCCGACCGACCATAGTCAATAGACCAATCTGCACTCTTCGATACCGCCCCGCCCCCGCCCAAGGCTGCCACTCGCCCTCTGCGCCGGTGACGACCCCGCTGGCATCCTGATAGCCGGCGGCCCTGCGCAACACCTCGTCTGAGACCGCGTCGCCACTCGCTTCGGACCCAGGAAGAGATGTGCGTGCGTGTTCCCGAGCCCGGGCGGGTCGGCGAAGATCAAGGAAAGCGGACGGAAGAATACAAACCTCATGCCCACCTCGTCGAGGCGTTCGGGGTCTAGAACATTTCGGTGCAGCTGGTGTGGCGCTCGGACTCGGGGCAGTAGTACAGCTGGAGCGTGTACCCGCGTCCGATCGTCACCTCCACCGGGTCCGAGTGGCGGTATTCGGTTCCGGCTTCTTCAACGGGCTGCCAACTCCCTGTGCCCCCATCGAACTCCCCACTGGAGGCCGTGAACAGCGGCAGCTGTTCGGCACCGCAGCCGCACATGATCGGGTGCGGGTCGATGATGCCCCAGATCCCCCCGTGCCCCATGACCTTCCAACCGGGAGCGAACGCGACGTTCCAGTTGTAGGCCGACGACAGGTCCTGCCTATTCGCCCAATCGAGAATGCGCTTGGCAAGCGGCCCGGGCAGGTTCTCCGTGTTCGGATACTCGGTCACCGTCTCAGGGTGGACGGCGCACATGTTCGGCACATAGTCCCCTTTGCAGATCACCGGGAGAGGCGGATCAGCTAGCCTCACGGCAACCTCCTCGGTTCGGCGCCAGCGAAGCTGGAAGACCGGGTTGCATGGCACGTCCACGTCAGGGTGGTCGCGTGGACACCAGAGGACCTGCAGGAGGTCGTACCGGTCGGACCAGGGCAGGCCGGGCACGTCATGTACAGCTGCGCGACCGGGATAAGCGGCTGCGGCGCGCCTTCGTCGTAGTCGGGATGGTTGTCACTGGAATGTTCCAGGCGCAGTTGGTGCAAGCGCTCGCGCTCGACAGCCCAGTCGAGCTTCTCCCCGAGCTCCTCGCGACGGTCACGGTCACTCAGAAACGCCCGCTCAGCGCGTACGTAGTCGAAGGGCTCGTCGCCCCAGTCCTCATGCTCGAGCTCGCATGTCGGCCACGGCTCGTCGACGGGCCACAGCAGCGGACCACCGACCGAGCTCTCGTCGATGGAGGGAGTTCCGGGCCGGGGATGGAGCCGCACTGCGGACTTGGCGTACGCAGCGAGTTCCGGGAACGGCGTGAGGATCTCGTAGGGGCGAGGTGGGGTTGTGAGAGTCATGAGCTGGGTCTTCTTTTATGGGGTGTAGGGGCGCGAGGATCGTAGCGCCACGTACTGACACTCGTAACTCGGCTATTCGAAGAATCCCTGCCACCACGGGGAAGGATCCCTCTGGGGCATCGAATCGCTCGATTTCACCTGAGCAGCAGGCGATCTGGACGCCGTTACCCGCCACCAAGTACGGCCGTGTCATGGCAGCGGCGCTCGGAATCTCATCTCGCGTTCGTCGATGCCTAGTTGCGTGATCCGGATGGGGACGGCTAGATTGTCGACATGATGTTCAACGAAACGAGCACTTCAGGTTCATGACGGGGCCCGGCGAGCGCAGTGCGCTCGACCCAGTGCTCGTACCCCTTCATCAGTGCATTCGCGCACTACTGCTTCGTCATCCCGACAGTCCCATCCCGGACGGTGCGATCAAGGCGCTCCGCAGCGATGCGGCGCGACCGAGGCCCGGCAGTCGCCAGCTCATACCCGATCGCTTGGTACGCGGCAAGGACGCTCTCATAGCCGGCCGCAGCGATCGCCGCGCAGGGCGCGCAGTAGTGCGAGGCATCCTCCAGGCTGCGGCGCCGGGATTCGCGGAGGATCTCGATCGGCTCTGTGAAGAGATGCGCGGAATCCAGTACCACTGGGGCCTGCGGTTCGAGCACGCCGACGGCGATCTCGGGCTTGATCCGGAGACGATCCGCATTATCGCGCTCCACCTGCTGCGACAGGGTGTCACCATCCTCGAGATCATGACCGGACTCGAGCTGCTGACCACCGTCGTCTCGGACGAGGACATCGAGCTCATCCGCGAAATCGCCCTGCTTCAAGGCGATTACGGCTATGCCGCAACGAAAATGCTCAGGACCTGCTCGAATCCGGGGCATTCCCTGCATTGGCTGGCCGTACGTTCCTCGATTCCGGACCAAACCACGTACACCGACGCACTCGCAGCACTCTCCGCCGAGGACATCGAGCCGCTGCTTGCGGAGCTGAATGCCGCGGATCGAGTCGAACTCATCCGGATGATGAGCCACCGAAGCCATACCCCCACATGGATGCAGGGTGGCAAGCAGTTCGCCGTTCCTCTAGCCCTTGCCGCGAAGCGGCCGGAACTGTTCGGCCCGGGCCTGTCCGGGCTCACGGGAATCGTGCAGGTCCGCGACGACCTCCTCTACGGGCACAGCGCCTTCCTCGAGATCGAGCAAGGTTTGCGCGCCAGCATCGCGCGCGACCTCCTCGCCGCGCTGCAAGCCCCCGAGCGTCGCGCACTCGTGTCGGCGGCTCTGGCACTCGATCCCCATGACAGCGAAGCGATCTGGCTGCATCAATACATCGAGCGGGCCGACGACGGGGACGGCGACTTCCCTCCTGGCCTGGCTATCCGCATCGCCGTCCCAGCTCCCGCCACGGGACAGCCACCACGGACGCACCTTGTCGTGGACGGCGTCCCCCTGGTCACGAACCTGTTCGACCTCGGCGTGCCGGACAGCCCGTCGCGTCTGCTTCATCGGAAGCAGGGCCTGCGGGCACGGGCCGAAGTACACGAGGTCTGGCTCGCCGAAGCCGACTGCACGGAAGGCTGCTGCGGCGTCTTGGCTGCGCAGATCCGCAGAGACGAGGCCTCGGGCCAGGTGCTCTGGGAGGTGAAGGCGACCCGCAGCCGCTCCGAACCTACGCCGTTCACCTTCAACGCGGACGAGTACGACGCCGAGGTGGCCCGCGCTGAAGAAGACCGCTCGTGGGAATGGCCTGCACTGCAGGCAGCTCGGCTGCTCAACCAGCGACTGCGCGACGAACCCGCACTCCTGGACCGCTGGGACTGCCGCAACGGTGGGGTGGGCTCATGGAACTCCGACCGATCGCTCCTGCAGTTGCATCTATGGCACCCGGAACCGCCCAATCCCGACCGCCCCTGGCTTCAGTTCAAGTACCCGGTCAAGGTCCTCGACTCCATTACTGTCGATAACGGCGCCATCGCGGCACGAGTCGAGGAGATCCTCGAGCGGCTCCGCACCACAGACCCGAAATTGGCCGGGCAGGTCTGCGGCGGTTCTCAGGCGCACGCGGAAGCGCTGGGATATCCGTGGCCACCGCCTCGCTGACCTGGAACCCAACATCTTCGGGCCGCTCCGACCGCGGCCCGAAGGTCCGATCACCAAGCAGCCCGCCTTGGATGGGGCTAACGCGCCACGGGTAGGAGGTGCGAGAATCTTGGCAGAGCGAGTGCCCCGGCACGCGGCTGTCGGGGCGATGACGTCCATGCCGCCGTCGTAGGGGTGGAACAGCCAGCGCGCTTCCAAATCGGTGACCGCCCCCAACATCCTGATAGTTGGCGACTCGGCGCAGCGCCTCGTCGATCAAGCCCCTCCGCCACTCACATCGTTTCAAGAAGAGGTGCGCGTAGGTGTTCCCGAACTCTGGCCCGAGTAGCATCATCGGCCAACGCCGTGTCCAAACCGCCTCGAAATCGTCATGCACAGGTCTCAGGCTAGCCACGGCACGCCCAGTCGCATCTGGCCGCACAGGTAGGGTCTTCGGCATGCGTTTGTTGGTGGCACGGTGCCAGGTTGATTACACGGGGCGGCTTTCAGCCCATTTGCCCATGGCGACTCGTCTGCTCATTTGGAAGGCGGACGGGAGCGTGCTGGTGCACGCCGACGGAGGGTCGTACAAGCCCCTCAACTGGATGACGCCGCCGTGCACGGTCGTCGAAGGCGCCACCGAGTGGACCGTGACCTCGAAGAAGACCGGCGACCAGCTGAAGATCACCATCGAAGAGGTCTTCCACGACTCGAGCCACGAGCTCGGCGTCGACCCCGGGCTGCAGAAGGACGGCGTCGAGGCGCACCTCCAGGAGCTGCTCGCCGCCGACACCGGGCCGCTCGGGAAGGGCTGGTCGCTGGTGCGCCGCGAGTACCCGACCGCGATCGGGCCCGTGGACCTCATGTGCCGCGACTCCGACGGGAAGCACGTCGCCGTCGAGATCAAGCGGCAAGGGGGCATCGACGGCGTCGAGCAGCTGACCCGCTACCTCGAACTGCTCAACCGCGACCCGCTCCTGGCCCCGGTCGACGGCGTCTTCGCCGCCCAGTCCATCAAACCCCAGGCCCGGGTCCTCGCCGAGGACCGCGGCATCCGCTGCGTGGTCCTGGACTACGACGACCTGCGCGGGGCGGTCGACGAGAGCCAGCCGAGGCTGTTCTAGACGAACGGCGAAGGGCCGCAGCGGTATCGCTGCGGCCCTTCGACATTCAGCCGGAACTAGGGGGTCTCGAGGTTTTCGAGCTGGGACTCCCAGTCCTCGTAGTCGCCGCACTCTTCCTCGGTCAGACCGGCGTCCTCGCAGGCCTGCTTCCACTCCTCGTCGATGTACTCGTCGGCCGCCTGGACGAAGACGTAGTTGATGACGATGGCGGCGCCGATGGCGAGGATGCCGAGCACCAGGCCGGTGCCGCCGGTGCCCTTGCCCTTGCCGCCGCGCGAGCCGGCCTTGGCGAGGGCGATGATGCCGAAGATGATGGCGAGCACGCCGAGCGGGATGCCGGTGAAGACGTTGACGACGGGGATCAGGCCCAGGACGAGGCCGATGATGCCGAGCACGAGGGCGGTCACGCCGAAGCCGTTGCCCTGCTTGATGGGGGCGGGCTGCTGCATGGGGGCAGGGGCGGGCGGGTAGGCCACGAGATTTCTCCTATTGAGGTCGATCGATTGGGAGGTTCGGGCGGAACAGCGTGGAGTCTAGGGCAGCGGCGCAAAGCGCAAAACGCTGGCCATCGGGTAAATAGCCGGAATAGTCCGTACTTTCACCATTAGGACCAGGGTAACCACCCACAGTGTTCATCACCGAGCGAGTTCGCTATTCCACCCTGCGCAACCGCAGGATCGCCGAGTCCCAATCGGCGCCGGCCCATCGCAGCGGCAGGCCGAGCACGTTCAGCGTTGCTCCCCAGTGGAGGTCGCCCGTGTCCTCGTCCAGCCAGCGCGAGTCGGACGCGATCCCCTCGGGCCGCAGCGGCGCCAGCGGCCGGTTGCAATGCCACGGGGTCTTGAACGCCAGCACCGCGATCTGATCGCCGCGCACGTACTGTACGCCGGTGACCGGAGAGGCCTCCGGGTCGCCCAGCCGGTGCTGCACGCCATGCTGCACGACCGGCCGCAGCCGCTTGTAGTGCGCCACATGCTCGGCGGCCTCCTCCAGTTCGGCCTCCGTCCACTCGGTCAGGTTGCCGCCCACGGCGAGCACGCCCGCGCTGGCGACCTGGAAGCGGAACCGCAGCGAGGTGGTGCGCCGGTTGAAGCCGCTGGGCTCGTCGGTGATCCAGGTGTCCATGGCGCGGGTCGGGTAGGCCTGGCTGAAGCCGTACTGGATGGCGACGCGGTCGCCGGCGTCCGTGTTGTCCGAGGTCCACACCTGGTCGACGTGGCGGAGCATGCCGGGGTCGACGCGGCCGCCGCCGCCCGCGCAGCCTTCGATGCGCACGTTCGGGTGCTCGGCGCGCAGCCGCTCCTTGAGTGCGTAGACGGCTTCGACGTGCTCGAACCAGGCCCGGTCGGGGTCGGCGTGGCCGGGACGGCCGACCTCGGTCCAGGGCCGGTTGTGGTCCCACTTGAGGTAGTCGATGTCGTTGCCGCTCAGCAGTTCGTCGAGCCAGGCGAAGGCCCAGGCGGCGACTTCGGGGCGGCCATAGTCGAGGACGAGCTGCTGGCGCAGTTCGGTGCGGTCGCGCCCGGCCTGATGCAGGACCCAGTCGGGGTGGGCGCGGTAAAGGTCGGAGTCGGGATTGCACATCTCCGGTTCGACCCAGATCCCGAACTTCATGCCGGTCGCGTGCACGGCGTCGATGAGGGGCCCCAGGCCCTTGGGGAACCGGTCGGGGTTGGGGCTCCAGTCGCCGAGGCCGGCGTGGTCGGTGACGCGGGCGCCGAACCAGCCGTCGTCGACGACGAACTGCTCGCAGCCGATGCGCGCGGCCAGGGATACGAGCGGCAGCTGCTTCTCCTCGGCCACGTCGAAGAACACGGCCTCCCAGGAGTTGAACAGGACCGGCGCGTCCTCTTCGGGGGTGGGCATGACGTGGCGTCGCAGGTGCTCGTGCCAGGCGCGCGAGGCGCCGCCGAAGCCGCCGGGGGTGAAGAGGCCGGAGGCGACGGGGGTCGTCCAGGTCTCGCCGTCCCGCAGGGTCCAGCGCAGGCCCTCGTGGCCGGCGCCGCCGGTGATGGACACGCGCCCTTGGGCGGAGCGGCGCAGGAGGACCCGCCACGAGCCGGACCAGGCGAGGTTCGTGGAGTAGACGGTCCCGGCGGTCTCGGTGGCGGTGCCGTCGTCGAGGGCGACCCAGGGGTTGGCCTGGTGGCTGGTGCCGCCGCGCCGCGAGCCGATCGCGGTCTCGCCCACGGGGAGGGGGACGCGCCGCAGCTGCCACTCTGCGGCCCATTCGCCGCTCAGGTGGGAGAGCCGGTAGTCGTCCCAGTGCGGGAGGGTCCAGGCAGCAGAGTCGAAGCGGGTCAATTCGACCAAAGGAGCAGCGTCCAAGCGGGTCGCGACCGAAGGAGCGCCGTCGAAGCGGGTCGATTCGACCGAGGCAGCAGCGTCGGGCTCGACCGGGGCTGCGGCTTCGAGGGAGGCCCAGCGGTCCAGCACGCCGGTGTCCCACAGCCGGTAGTGCAGGGTGAGGGCCAGAGTCCGGTCGGTGAAGTGGATCGCCAGGTGGTCGCCCTCGATCGAGTGGTCGGCGTAGTTCCAGGCGAAGCCCTTGGCGCCGTCGGGGTGCCGCAGCTGCAGGGACGGGGTCGCGAACTGCGGTCCGAGTTCGCCGAGGAGTTCGGCGCCGGTGTGGAGCCGGTCGTCCCACGAGTACGCCTCGCGCCACTCGACCGCGAGCGAGGCCACGGCCTCGTCCGGGATCGCGGGGCCCCAGTGGAGCTGGCGGGGCAGGCCGCCTTGGAGGCCGACGACGTAGGAGAGGCCGGGCCCGGCGAGGTGCCAGGTGAGGGCGGCTTCATCGAAGCGGATGGGCATTTGCAGGCTCCTCAAGATCGAGATCGGCTCCAGTCTGCACCGGGAACCGCCCCGTATAGAAACCGGTTTCATTCCTTAAGACGGGCCCGAGTTGCCCCGATCTTCACGCCCCCGCAACCGCCGTGTCACTCCGAGGGGCCCGCCGCAGGTGGTGAACGGGCACGTGGGAGCGGCATGCAAGACTATTGGCATGCTTCACGCGGTGGTCCCCGCAGGCGGTTCCGGAACTCGGCTCTGGCCCCTGTCTCGCGCGCAACGACCCAAGTTCCTGCTCCCTCTCACGGGCACGGACTCGTCGTTGCTGCAATCGACCGTCGAACGGGCGAGACTGCTCTCCGACCCCGACCACGTCTACGTCGTGACGGGCGCGGCCCACGCCGTCGACGTGGCCCGCCAGCTGCCCGAGGTCCCCGGCGACAACATCCTCGTGGAGCCCTCGCCGCGCGACTCTGCCGCAGCGATCAGCCTCGCCGCCGCCGTCATCGCCGAGCGCGACCCGGCCGCGATCATGGGCGCCTTCGCCGCCGACCACCTCGTGCTCGACGGCGAGGCCTTCGCCAAGACCGTCGCCAAGGCCATGGAACTGGCCTCCACGGGCCTGCTCATGACCATCGGCATCACCCCCACGGGACCCGACACCGGCTTCGGGTACCTGCGGCTCGGCCCCCCGGTCGGCCCCGGCTACCAGCTCGGCGCGTTCGTCGAGAAGCCCGACCAGGTCTCGGCGGTCGAGTACGTCTCGGCCGGGAACTACCTGTGGAACGCCGGCATGTTCGTGTGGCGCGTCGACGCCTACCTCGCCGAGCTCCAGCGCCACCGGCCCGCGCTGCACGACGCGGTGCGCACCCTCGCCGCCGCCTGGGACTCCAACCACCGCGAGGCCCTGTTCGCGCGGCTGTGGCCGACCCTCGAGAAGATCTCGATCGACTACGCCGTCATGGAGCCCGCGGCCGCCGCGGGCAAGGTCGGCGTCGTCCCCGGCGACTTCGAGTGGCACGACGTGGGCGACTACAACACCCTCGGCCAGGTCCTCAAGGCCAACGACAAGGTCGGCAACGTCGTCGTCGAGCCGCGCGGCTCCGCCCAGACCTTCCTGACCGAGTCGAAGCGGAACGTGGTCGTGCCGGCCGCCGGGCGGCTCATCGCCACCGTCGGGGTGGACGACCTCATCATCGTCGACACGCCGGACGCACTCCTGGTGTGCCCCAGGGACAGGGCTCAGGAGGTCAAGGGCCTGGTCGAGGAACTCAAGCAGGCCAACCGAACCGATCTGGTCTAATGGCGCCCATGAAGCTCGGGTCACGCCAACGGTCGGTGCTCGCCGGCCTGCTCCTCGCCCTCGCGGTCATCGTCATCGCCGTCGCCTTGTCGCAATGGCTGTTCGGGGTCGGGCTCGACCCCCGCGACGACACCCTCCGCCGCGCCGCCGGGATCGGCTACAACGACGAGGCCCGCGGCACGCTCTTCTCGATCCTCCCGGTCGCACTGCCCGCGCTCGCGGCGTTCCTCGCCCCCGACACGCGACCCGGACGGGTGACAGTCCGCCTTACCCGTCTCGTTTATGTCGCCTACCTCGTTATCGGTGTACTGCTGGCACTGTCGGCAGCCCGGTACGGATTCGACGATGCCAGGCAACTGGTTGAGGAAGGACAGGTCTTCATCGACACCCGCGCCGCCGTGGAGCGACTGCTGCTCGACGCGGTGTGGCTGACGCTGGCCGGAATCGGCCTCGTCGCGGTGCGATGGAACGGGACTCGCGAGCGATCCTCCACTCCGAAACCTGTCAAGTTAAGTCCCCCACAAGCGTGAGTCTGAGGGGTCCTTCCATCATTCAGTTCACTGTGCGCTATCGTCTGATATCGAACCGTGACCGAAAAGCGATGAGCACTCATCGTCCATAGCGACGAGTAATGGCGGTGCGGCCCCATCTACAGGCCGCCCGCGGGCACCGGGCTTCACCAAGAAGCACAACCATGCAGGACAGGCACCAGCGGACGACCGGCTCGTCCGCAGCAGGGCCGTACGCGTTTCAGGGGAGGGGACGCGTCCAGCCCGCCATCCGCATCCCGGTGCAGCGCAAGTGATTGCAAGGGGGGAGCACCGGCACTGCCGGTGCGCGAACGAGGAGGCGGACGCATATGGACGGCCGTGACTACTTGGCCGACCTGTTGGGTAACGTTCCGGAGTGGCAGGCTCGCGCATTGTGCGCGCAGACCGATCCGGAGGCGTTCTTCCCCGAAAAAGGGGGCTCCACGCGGGATGCGAAACGCATCTGCGCGCGGTGCGAGGTCAAAGAGAACTGTCTGCAGTACGCACTCGACCACGATGAGCGCTTCGGCATCTGGGGCGGGCTCTCCGAACGGGAGCGCCGCAAGATCAAACGCCAGGCGCGCGAAGCGGCAAGGCGGCGCACCGAGCGCCTGCCGGTGGTGGTGTGTTTCCCGAGCCCGATGATCAACCCCGCGCTGGCGTCAGAGGTCGTCTTCGCGGCAGAGCAGCGCCACGCCGAGCCCGTCCTGGTCGGCGGCGGCATCGGCGCCCAGGTGGGACTGCTGGAGGAGCTGGTCGGCGCCCGCATGCCCGCTCCGGTCGGCGAACTCGCGGAGGAACCGGTCGTGCAGGAGCGCATTCCGGTCGCCGCATAAGCACATCCCTACGAGCGAGCGGCGGGGGCGGGACATCGATGTCCCGCCCCTGCGCCGCTGCAAGACCGGTCCCCACTCCGTGCCCCGCGAAACATGAAACGGGATATTCCCGATTTGTCCCTTAGGGGCCCCCTGGTTTAACTCTATGTCCCGGGTGCGACACGAACCGTTTCGAACAAGAAGCGAGCCGGCCTCAGAACTCCAGGTCCTCGGGCGGCAGGTTCAGCAGGGACGCCAGCTGCTCGGCCAGCACCGACCGCACCAGCCCCTCCATCTCCGCCTTGCCCTCGGCCCGCAGCTCGATCGGCCTGCGGTACAGCACGATCCGCGGCGAGGCCGCCACGGTGCCCGGCTGCGCCGGGTACAGCTTCGAGAGCGGCACCCCGCGGTCCTCCACGATGTCCGCGTCGTAGTGCTGCGACTCCGGCGGCACCTCGTCGACGGCGAACTCGATGTGCCGCAGATCCGTGAACTTCGAACCCAGCGACTCCGCCAGACGGCGCTCGATCTCGACCACCGAATCCATCACCAGCGCGTCGAACTGCTCGACGTGCGTGCGACGCAGCGGCAGGGCGCGGGGCGCCAGCGGCCCCCGCATCCCCCGTCCGTGTCGATCTCTGCGCATGGGGAAACCATAGCGTTCGCGCCCGACGAATTCGGTCCCCGCGATCGCGATCCGGACAATTCCGCATCGGACCACAGTTCAGCGCCGCTGACTTCGCCACCGCGAGTGGTAGTTTCGTGGGGTGAGGTCGGATCGGCGTTGCTCCCGGAACGGCTGCCGCCAGCCTGCGGTGGCCACTTTGACATATATCTACTCGGATTCGACGGCTGTGGTCGGCCCGCTCTCCACGACGCGGGAACCCCACAGCTATGACCTGTGTGATGCGCACGCCCGGCGCCTCACCGTGCCCCATGGTTGGGAACTGGTCCGCCATCAAGGCGATTACACGGTGCCCATGCCCACCGACGACGACCTGGTCGCCCTGGCCAACGCCGTGCGGGAAGCCGCCGTGGGCGACAGGCACGAGCTGGAGCCGCCGGGCGCCGAACCGGCCCCGATGTCCGGGAGCCGGTACGACGACACGGATGCGTCTCCGCGCCAAGGGCTCCGCCCCGCCGCGCCCCAGATCGGTGCCAGGCGTCACCTCCGGGTGGTGTCCGGAGACGAGGACCTACAGCGCTAGTCTCGTCACGGGGCGGCCTCTGCGCAGTGCACGATCTCGGCTCGCAAGCTTCGCCGAGCGCCGGGCGTCTCCCCACCGGACCCGCAACACCGGAAAGGCGGCAACTGAGTGGCACCCAGACTCAGCGATTTCGTAAAGGCCTACGACGTGCGCGGACTTGTCGGTTCGCAGCTCACACCCGAGGTCATGGAAGCCATCGGTGCGGCCGCAGTGGCCGTCACCGGGGAGCGGACCTGGGCTGTCGGGCACGACATGCGCGACTCCGGCCCCGGCTTCGCCGAAGCCTTCGCGCGCGGCGCGACCAAGGCCGGCGCGGACGTCATCGAGGCCGGGCTCTGCTCGACCGACATGGTCTACTTCATCGCCGGCCAGCGCGATGTCGCCGGCGCGATGTTCACCGCCAGCCACAACCCGGCCGAATACAACGGCCTGAAGATGTGCCTCCCCGGGGCCCGCCCGATCGGCCTCGACACCGGTCTGGCGGACATCCGCGACAAGGCCCAGGCGATCCTCGACGGCGAGCCCGCACCTGAGGCGGACGCACCCGGAACGGTCACGCGCGAGGACTTCCTCGCGTCCTACGCCGCGTACATGCGCGAGCTCGTGGACCTCTCGGGCATCCGCCCGCTCAAGATCGTGGTCGACGCGGGCAACGGCATGGGCGGCCACACCGTCCCCGCCGTCCTGGGCGACCAGCTCCTCGCCGCGCTGCCGCTGGAGATCGACGAGCTGTACTTCGAGCTCGACGGCACCTTCCCCAACCACGAGGCGAACCCGCTGGAGCCGGCGAACATCGTCGACCTCCAGGCCCGCGTCCGGGAAGTGGGCGCCGACCTCGGCCTGGCCTTCGACGGCGACGCCGACCGTTGCTTCGTCGTGGACGCTGACGGCGAGCCCGTCACCCCCTCGGCGATCACCGCGCTCATCGCCACCCGCGAGCTGGCCAAGCACCCCGGCAGCGCTGTCTGCCACAACCTCATTACCTCGAAGGCCGTCCCCGAGATCATCGCCGAGCACGGCGGCCGGCCGCTGCGCACCCGCGTCGGCCACTCCTACATCAAGGCCGTCATGGCCGATGAGGACGCGGTCTTCGGCGGGGAGCACTCCGGGCACTACTACTTTCGGGACTTCTGGTTCGCCGACACGGGCATGCTCGCCGCGCTGCACGTCCTGGCCGCCGTCGGCGAAGGCGACCGCAGCGCCTCGGATCTCGCGAACGAGTTCGTGCGCTACACGCCCTCCGGCGAGATCAACTCGAAGGTCGCCGACCCGCACGCGAAGATCGAAGAGGTCGCCGCGCAGTACGCTGCGCGAGAAGGCGTCACGACGGACCGCCTGGACGGCCTCACGATCATGCTCGAAGACGGCTCGTGGGCCAACCTGCGCCCGTCCAACACCGAACCGCTGCTGCGCCTCAACGCCGAGGGCCCCGACCAGGCGTCCATGGAGCGGCTGCGGGACGACATCCTCCGCACCGTAAGGAACTAGCCCATGCCCGCCACCGCGCCCAAGCCAGTGCTCCTCGAACTGCTGCGCTGCCCTGAGCCCCACCACGCCCCGCTCTCGTACGACCGCGAGGCGAACGCGCTCACCTGCTCGGAGTGCGCCAAGGTCTTCCGCGTCGAGGACGGCATCCCCGTGATGCTCCTCGACGGCCCGGAGTAGCCCGCACCCGCCTTCCGGGGCAGTGCGGAAGCACCGCGGCGACGCCGGCGAGCCGCACCCGAGCACCGCGGCGGCGCCTGCAGACCGCACGTGAGTACCGCGGCGAGACGTGCGCGCCGCACCCGAGTACCGTCCGGCAACGAAGCGAACCGCCCAGGGCCGCAGGCCAAGGAGGAGTACAGCATGGGTCTTGAGGACGACGGCCTCGCCGGGATCACCGGCGACCGGCTCCCCGACGAGCGACGTATCGAAGGCGACCTGAGCGAGTCGATCCGGCCCGGCGGCGCCCTGTGGGCGCTCGCCTCGGCCGGGCCGCAGCTGCGCGAATCGGCCGCGCTCGCCGCCGACGCCGGCCTCACCGCGCTCGCCGAGGAGGGCCGCCCCCGGGCGGTCGTCGTCGCGGGCGTCGGCACCGCCGCGCGCACCGGCGACATCCTCGCCACCGTGGCCGGCCCCCGCTGCCCCGTGCCGATCCTGGGGCACCGGTCCGCCGGCGTCCCCGGCTGGGTCGGCGCGGCCGACGTGGTCATCGCCGTCTCGGCTTCAGGGCGCAGCCCGGAGGCGCTCGCCGCCGCCGAGGCCGCCGCCCGCCGCGGCGCGCGCCTGGTCGCCATCGGCGCCCCCGACTCGGAGCTGCAGGCCCTCGCCGAGCGCGCCCGCGCCTCGTTCGTGGCCGTGCCGCGCCGCGCCCCCGCGCGCCTGAGCCTGTGGGCGCTCACCGTCCCGGTCCTCATGGCCGCCAGGGAACTCGGGCTCGTGAACCTCGTGGAGGCCGACATCGCCGAGACGGCGCGGCGCCTCGACGAGGACGCCGAGCGCTGCCGCCCCGACGCCGACGCGTACGTGAACCCGGCGAAGGAACTGGCGATGAACCTGGCCGGGTCGATCCCCGTGGTGTGGGGTTCGAGCCCGCTCGCGGGCGTCGCGGCCCGCCGCTTCGGCGACATGCTCGCCGCGAACTCCCGCTACCCGGTGGTCTCCGGTGAGCTCGGCGAGGTCGGCCGCGGTCGCGTGGGCCTCCTCGACGGCGTGTTCGGCTCGCTCGCCGAGGGTCAGACGGACATCTTCGCCGACCCCGAGGACTCCGAGCTCACCCGCCTGCGGATCGTGCTCATGCGCGACGACGGCCTCGACGGCGACGACACCGGCCCCATGCCGGACGTGCGCCGGGCCGAAGCCGTCGCCGACCTGGCCTCCCGCCGCGGCGTCCGCTGCGACGTGCTCCCCGCCGAGGGCGGCTGCTCGCTCGAGCGGCTCGCCTCCCTCATCGCCGTCCCCGACTTCGCGTCGGTGTACCTGGCGCTCGCCCACGGCCTCGACCCGATGCGCGTCCCGGCCGTCTCCGAGATGAAGGACGCCACCCTCGGATCGGATTAGCGGTTCAGCAAGGGCTGCAACGCTTGCAAGGCCGCGGACGGCATCGTCGTCCGCGGCCTTCCGCGTCCCGTGCCCGGACGGGCCGGGGTGGCGGGCCGCGCGGGCCGAACCGTTAGAGTTGAGGCCTTCAACCCGAACAGTGAGGAGCGGCGGTGCAGGGGCTCTACGGTGTCATCCGCAACTACGCGTGGGGATCGCAAGTCGACATCGCCCAGTTGCAAGGCCGGGAGGTGCCCGCCGACCTCCCCGAAGCCGAGGAATGGCTCGGCGCCCACCACAGCGCCCCCTCGACCCTCCACGACGGCCGCCCCCTGGACGACGCCATCGCCTCCGCGCCCGCCGAGATGCTCGGCCGGCGCGCGCTCGACCGCTTCGGCCCGAAGCTGCCGTTCCTGCTGAAGCTGCTCGCGGCCGGGAAGCCCCTGTCGCTCCAGGCGCACCCGAACCTGCGCCAGGCCAACTCGGGCCACCAGCGCGAGATGCGCATCGGCATCGACATGGCCTACCGCAACTACGTGGACGACAACCACAAGCCCGAACTCCTGGTGGCGCTCACCGAGTTCCGCGCGATGTGCGGCTTCCGCGACCCGCTCGCGGCCGCCGCGGACATCGAGGCGCTCGGCGTCCCCGAGCTCGCGGCGCTGTGCGCGACCCTGCGCGACCCGAAGGCCGGCCTGCGCCGGGCCGTCCCGGACCTGCTGGGGCTCGGGCGCGAGGAGTGCCGGGGCATCATCGACGCCGCCGCGAAGGCCGCCGCCGAGCTGGCGACCGCAGACGCAGCCGACCTTGTGAACCTGGCCCGCTCCTACCCCGACGACCCCGGCGTCCTGGTCAGCCTGCTGCTCAACCACATCACGCTCCAGCCGGGCGAGGCCGTGTACATGCCCGCGGGGAACCTGCACGCCTACCTCAAGGGGTTCGGCGTGGAGATCATGGCCGCGAGCGACAACGTGCTGCGCGGCGGCCTCACGAACAAGCGCGTGGACGTGCCCGAGCTGCTGCGGGTGCTGGACTTCAACGCGATCGACGAGCCCCGGGCGATCGCCGAGGACGCCGGTCCGGTGCGCTCGTGGCCGGTCCCGATCGAGGACTTCGCGCTGCGGCGCGTCGAACTCACGGGCGACCCGGTCCGGATCGAGGTCGACGGCCCGCGGATCTGCCTGAGCACGGGCGGCAGCGTCACGGTCGCGGACGACCAGGGCGAGGTGGCCCTCTCCCCCGGCCGCGCGGCGTTCTCGCCGGGCACGGCCGGACCGGTCACCGCGAGCGGGAACGGCGAGCTGTTCATCGCCAGCGCGTAACCCCCGAAGCGAAAGACCGGCCCCGGCGTGCTCCGCCGGGGCCGGTTCCCATCGCACTGCGCCGCGGAATGACGCGGGCATCTCGCGTACTAGAGCTTCTTCTGCACGTCCAGGTCGCGGCACAGGGCCCGGTAGCCCATGGCCTCGTTGATCGCGATCATGTGGTCGTTGACCTCGGCGTTCCACGTGTGGATGTAGCGGATCTGCGGGCGGTACCTGCGCAGCAGCCGCTGGTTGGCGATCTTGAGGATCACGCCGAGGCGGTGGCCGCGGTGCTTCTCCTCGACGATCGTGTCCTCCTGCCAGGCGTGCAGCTCCTCGCCGGGGACGGTGCCGAGGCCCGACATGCCGGCGACCTCGCCGGATTCGACGTGGACCACGGCGGTGATGAACCGGGCCTGGCCGCGTTCGGCGGTCGTCCACTCGAGGTTGCGGATGCGCGCGGCGTCGTACACCGCGGGCCGGATGTCGAGCTCTTCGCCCATGGGCGGGTCGGTGTACATGCGCTCGTTGAGCGCCGCGTAGTCGTCGATGACCTCGTCGGGGCAGCGGTCGGTCCACTGCACCAGCTCGTATCCGGCGGCCTTCTGCCAGGCGTCGGCGTAGAGCTTCCCGAGTTCGTCGTCGCCGACGAGGGTGAGGTCGTTGCGGCGGTGGATCTCCTGGTCGACGGTCTTGTAGCCGCGGGCCTTCGCGAAGTGCTGGCCGGAGTGGTCGAACCGCGGGCCGTCGTCGAGGGAGTCGACGGCGAAGGCGAGGATCGTGTCCCGGCCGAGCTCGGCGGCCCGCTGCTCGGTGAACTCCAGGAGCGCGGTGCCGATGCCTTCGCGGCGGCGGTCGGGGCGGACGTCGAGTTCCAGCTCCAGGAGGTGCTGGTTGTCCTGGTTCGGCATCGAGTACTGGAGGGAGCCGAGGACTTCGCCGTCCTGGACGGCCACGTACCGTTCGACGTTCAGCGAGTCGGGCCACAGCAGGAGCCGCAGGCGCTGGAAGGCGGGGCTCGGCAGGGGCTCGCCGGGCTGGTCGTGTTCGACGGCGGCGCGCTGGGCGCGGATCCAGCCGTTGACCAGGTCGCGGTTCAACGGGTCGATCGGGACGATGCGAAGGTCAGGGTTGCTCACGCACTGACCTTCCCGCAGATCGGGACGGCTCGCAAACGAATTTCATGATATCGCTTGCCAATTGGGTGAAAAATGTGCCGGGCGGCCACCCCAGACCGCCCGGCACTCCCCCCGGTTTGGTATTCCCCGGCGTCTCAGTGAAGGTTCCGGACCCTGTGGGCCCTCCCGCATCTCCGTGACGCTGTGTATCTGCAATATTACCCACAGCCTCCGCAGTGTCAAGCAGAAACACGCGTTGCTGGAAACTTTTTTTCCGCGGCGCCCGGCCGACAGTGCTCCAGGCAGCCGCCGCAGTGGCGTTCTTCAGGTCTTCCAGGCGCGGCGCGTAGCATTTCCGCCATGACGAACACGCTGCGTGCCGACGACTACAAGGTTGCCGACCTCAAGCTGGCCGACTTCGGCCGCCATGAGATCCGCCTGGCCGAACACGAGATGCCCGGCCTCATGGCCCTGCGCGAGCGTTACGGCGCGTCCCGCCCGCTGGAGGGTGCCCGCATCACCGGGTCCCTACACATGACGATCCAGACCGCCGTCCTCATCGAGACGCTCACGGCGCTCGGCGCCGAGGTCCGCTGGGCCTCGTGCAACATCTTCTCCACTCAGGACCACGCCGCCGCCGCGATCGCGGTCGGCCCCGCGGGCACCGTGGAAGCGCCGCAGGGCGTCCCGGTGTTCGCCTGGAAGGGCGAGACCCTCGAGGAGTACTGGTGGTGCACCGAGCGCGCCCTCGACTGGGGCGGCGAGGAGCCGAACCTGATCCTCGACGACGGCGGCGACGCCACGATGCTCGTGGTCAACGGCGCCCGGTACGAGGCCGAGGGGGTCGTGCCCGACCTGTCCACCGCCGAGAGCGAGGAAGAGGGCGTCGTGCTGGCGCTGCTCGCCCGCTCCATCAAGGAGGACCCCCAGCGCTACTCCCGCAAGTCCGCCGCGGTCAAGGGCGTCACCGAGGAGACCACGACGGGCGTGCACCGCCTCTACGAGCTCGAGCGCGAAGGCCGCCTGCCGTTCCCGGCGATCAACGTCAACGACTCGGTGACCAAGTCGAAGTTCGACAACAAGTACGGCGTGCGCCACTCGCTGGTCGACGGCATCAACCGCGCCACCGACGTGCTCATCGGCGGCAAGGTCGCCCTGGTCTGCGGCTACGGCGACGTCGGCAAGGGCTCGGCGGAGTCGCTGCGCGGGCAGGGCGCGCGCGTCATCGTCACCGAGGTCGACCCGATCTGCGCGCTGCAGGCGGCGATGGACGGCTACGAGGTGCTGACGATCGAGGACGCGGTCGGGTACGCCGACATCTTCGTCACCACCACCGGCAACCGCGACATCATCACGATCGACCACATGCGCCGCATGAAGCACCAGGCGATCGTCGGCAACATCGGCCACTTCGACAACGAGATCGACATGGCCGGCCTCGCCGCCGAGCCGGGGATCAAGAAGCTCGAGGTCAAGCCGCAGGTGCACGAGTGGCAGTTCGCGGACGGGCACTCGATCATCGTGCTCAGCGAGGGCCGCCTCCTCAACCTGGGCAACGCGACCGGCCACCCGAGCTTCGTGATGAGCAACAGCTTCACGAACCAGGTGCTCGCCCAGATCGAGCTGCACACGCGCCTCGCCGAGTACCCGGTCGGCGTCTACACGCTGCCGAAGAAGCTCGACGAGGAGGTCGCGCGCCTGCACCTCGACGCGCTCGGCGTCAAGCTGACGACCCTCTCGAAGAAGCAGGCCGACTACATCGGCGTCCCGGTCGAAGGCCCGTACAAGCCCGACCACTACCGGTACTAGCCGACAGGATCGACGATTCCGGCCCGGGCCCTTCGGCCCGGGCCGTTTCGCGCGGCCTCGGATCCAGGCCTCAGATCACGGCCTTCATGATCACCGGGCGGGCGATCTTGGCGATCTGCTCGACGATCGCGACGCCTTTGCTCTGGCTGGGGGCCTTGCTGGTCATGATGGACATCTTGACGGGGCGCTTGTTCGGGATGTTGATGACGCCGACCGAGTGCACGACCCACAGTCCGCCGAGCGAGGTGCGGGTGTCCCAGCCGTTCTTGAGCCACACCGTGTCGCTCGAGTTCGCGGCGCCCGAGACGCCCCAGTCCTGGGAGTCGATGACACTCCCCATGAGGCTCCGCGCGTAGTCCGCCTTCTCGGCGGTGAGCCGTCCGGTGTAGAGCAGGTTGTCCACGACCTTGAGCTGGTCGGTGACGGTGGTGGTGGTCAGCCCCCAGCGGCAGTCCGAGGAGGCTCTGGTGCTCGTGAGGCCGTAGCGCACGTGGGCCGCGGCGAGCGCGTCGCAGCCGCCCAGGAAGTTGTACAGCTTCGTGGTGGAGTCGTTGTGCGACTGGGTGATCATCAGCCGCGCCCAGTCCTTCTTCTCGGCGGGAATCGCGCTGACGGTGCCGTACTTCTCCAGCAGCATCAGCAGGATCTCCATCTTGACGACGGAGGCGGTGTCGTGGACCCGGCTCTTGTTGTAGACGGCACGGCGGTTGCCCCGCGAGACCGCGACGGAGGCGTAGGTCGCCGTCCCCGTGGTGCCCAGGTAGGCCTTGACCTTGGTGGCGAGTTCGGCCGAGAGTTCGGCGTCGGTGGGGCCGGTCTGCGCGGCGGCGATGGTCGCGCCGTACAGGGCGGTGCCGCCCGCGAGGGCTACGGCGGCCGGGATGCCGGCGCGGAGGAGGAGCCGGCGGGAGGGCTTGAAGGCCGGTCGTTCAGGGGTGTGAAGGGTCATAGCGCAAGAGTATGAAACCGCCTCACTACCCGTGGAGGCCGGTGGCCCCCACCGCGTCCGCGGCGGCCGGGAACCGCGACGGGCGCCCGGCCGGGGCCGGGCGCCCGTCGACTTCGCTTGCGCCGCAGAGTGACGGCTAGTCGATCTCGATGACGTCGCGGGCGATCTTGGCGATCTCCTCCACGATCGGGATGCCCTCGACGTCGTCGACGGCGCCGCTGGTGAGGACGGCGAGCTTGACCGGGGCGTCGCCCTCGCCGTCGAGGACGCCGATGGAGTTGACGACCCAGAGGCCGTCGAGCTGCGATTCGACGTCCCAGCCGTTCTTGAGCCAGACCGTCTCGCCTTCCCTGGCGGCGGCCGAGATGCCCCAGGCCTGCTCCTCGATCACGGCGCCCATGAGCTCGCGGCCGAGGTCGACCTGCTCCTCGTTGAGGACGCCGGAGGCGGCGAAGAGGTTGATGTCGGTGATCCTGAGCTGGTCGGGTGCGCTGGACCAGCCGACGCCCCAGCGCCCTTGCGAGTCCACTGTGGTGTTCGTGAGGCCGAAGCGCTCGTGGGCGGCCGCGAGGGCCGGGGCGCCGCCGAGGTAGTTGTAGAGGGTGGTCGCCGCGTCGTTGTCGGACTCGGTGATCATGAGCTGCAGTGCTTCGAGCTGGTCGGCGGGGATGGCGTCGACCGAGCCCCAGTACTGCTGGACCATCGCGAGGATCTCCACTTTGACGATGGAGGCGGTGATGTGGGTCTGCTCGGCGTTGTATTCGAGGCGCAGTTCGCCGCGTTCGACGGCGACGGAGGCCTCGACGGCGGTGCCGGTGCCCGCCAGGTACTCGTCGATCCGGGTCTTGAGGTCGGCTTCGAGGTCCTCGCGGGACGGGCCGAAGATCCCGGTCCCGTCTTCCGCTGCGTTCGCGGCGACCGTGGCTACGGCGCCGCCGCCCACGAGGACGGCCGCGGCGGGCACGCCGATCCGCAGCAGGTTGCGGCGGGTGGGGGTGAGGCGTCGAGAGAATGGTTCGCTTTTGCGGATCATCCTTGCGAGGGTACGGAACCGGTCAAGCGAGAGTCAATGCCTCTCATCGGTATTCGTTGCGCGACAGGGGTTCGATATCTCATATCCGGCCGAGGCAACCGAACGGTGCGTTCGCGGACACGGGAAAGGGCGTACGGCCGTTGGCCGCACGCCCTTCGATCCTGTCGTCTTGCTTGCGCCCCTTAGTAGGTGGGCAGGCTCGGGTCGACCTGGTTGATCCAGCTGAGCACGCCGCCCTGGACGTGCACGGCGTTCTTCAGGCCGGCGGCCTTGGCCGCGGCCAGCGCCTCGGCCGAGCGGACGCCCGCCTTGCAGTAGAACACGGCCTGCCGCTCGGTCGGCAGATCGGCGAGCGCGGCACCGGAGACGATGTCGCCCTTGGGGATCAGCCGGGAGCCGGGGATGCGCACGATCTCGTACTCGGCGGGCTCGCGCACGTCGATGAGGTCGATGTCGCGGCCCTCCTTGATCCACGCCTCGAGTTCACGGGCGGTGATGGTGGATCCGATGACGGCCTCCGCTGCTTCGTCGGTCACTGAACCGCAGAAATCCTCGTAGTCGATGAGCTCGGTGACCGTGGCGTTGGGGCCGCAGACCGCGCAGTTCGGGTCCTTGCGGACCTTGATCTTGCGGTAGGTCATCTCGAGCGCGTCGTAGACCATGAGCGAGCCGACGAGCGGGTCGCCGATGCCGGTGAGGAGCTTGATGGCCTCGGTGACCTGGATCGAGCCGATCGAGGCGCAGAGGACGCCGAGCACGCCGCCCTCGGCGCAGCTCGGGACCATGCCGGGCGGCGGGGGCTCGGGGTAGAGGCAGCGGTAGCACGGGCCCTGGTCGGCCCAGAAGACCGAGGCCTGGCCGTCGAAGCGGTAGATCGAGCCCCACACGTACGGCTTGCCGAGCAGCACGGCCGCGTCGTTGACCATGTAGCGGGTGGCGAAGTTGTCCGTGCCGTCGATGATGAGGTCGTACTGCCCGAAGATCTCGAACACGTTGTCGTTGTCGAGCACCGTGTTGTGGATGACGACGTCGACGTACGGGTTGATCTCGCGGATCGAGGCGGCGGCGGACTCGGACTTGGGGCGGCCGATGTCGGACTGGCCGTGGATGATCTGGCGCTGCAGGTTCGACTCGTCGACGGTGTCGAACTCGGCGATGCCGATCGTGCCGACTCCGGCTGCGGCCAGGTACATCAGGGCGGGGGACCCGAGGCCGCCCGCGCCCACACAGAGCACCTTGGCGTTCTTGAGTCGTTTCTGACCGTCCATGGCGACGTCGGGGATGATGAGGTGGCGCGAATAGCGGCGCACCTCGTCGACCGACAGCTCTGAGGCTGGTTCGACCAGCGGCGGCAAACTCATATGGTCAATAATGCATGTCCAAGGGCTGGATATTCCACCGGGAAGCCCGGTGTGCGGTTCTTCACGCGCATGGGACGCGATGTCCCGCATCTTGGAACGCCTCTGCCTGCGCTACTGGTCGACGAAGTCGTCCGGCGGGAGGTCCGGCCCGTTGTAGTCGCCCACGGGACCGGAGACGTAGGTCGTGCCGTCGGGGAAGGGCCAGGCGTTGCCGACGCAGCCCGCGAGCTGGTAGGTCTGCTGGGCCATCACCGGGGAGGTCTCGCCGTCGGCGGGGCAGACCTCGTGGCCGTGGCCGAGCCGGTGGCCCACCTCGTGGTTCACGGCGTACTGGCGGTAGGTGTCCAGGGTGCCGTCCCAGTGCTCGACGCCGGTGATCCACCGGGCCGAGTTGATGACGACGTTGTCGCCGTTGCGGCACGACACCGTCGTGTTCTGGGAGCCGCACAGGTACGCGCGCTGCTCGGGGCTGGCGAGGTAGACCGTGAAGTCGGCCCCGGCGCCCTCGGCGACCTGCTGGAAGCGCCAGGCGCCGCCGGCGGTCCAGGAGCGGGAGTCGGCGAGGGTCGCGTTGACGAACGCGCCGAACTCGGCCGCGTCGAGCTCGAGGCCGTCCTCCACCGCCACGTCGTACTGGAGGAGGGTGCCGGCGTCGCCGACGACCGCGTCGCTCACGGGCGCGGCGTAGGTCCAGGTTCCGGTGCCGGAGAAGTACAGCGGCGGCGTGAAGGCGACTTCCGCTTCCGGCGAGGGCGAGGCCGATGCGGACGGGACGGGGTCGGCGACCGTGGTCGGCGCGATCCGCTCCTCCTCGTCGAGCGCCTGGGGCTTCTCGGAGTCGGTGGCGCCGAGCGCGAAGTACAGGCCGGCGCCGGCCGTGAGGACGAGGATGGCGAGGAATACGAAACGGCGCCGCCGGCGGAGCCTGCGGATGCGTTTGAGCCGTGCCAGCCGTCCCTCAGTCACCTGCCGAGTCTAAGACAGACGGAGCCGCGCGGGGCCGACACCTGAGGTTCCTGTGGCCCGGTTCCTGTTCACAATACGGACAAAGCATTGTCGGTCGGGTCCAAAGCTTGTCGGGCCTCATCGAACATCGCGGCCATCGCGCGGGCCACGGCCTGCGGGCGCTCCATCATCGCCACGTGCCCGGTCCGGTCGAGGATGAGCAGCCGCGAGTCCGGGATCGCGAGGGCGGCCGGCGGCGCCTGGCGCACGTCGATCACCCGGTCCTGCTTGCCCCACACCACCAGGGCCGGGCACTCGATCGTCCGGGCGAGCCGCCACAGCGAGTGCGTGCCGGGCACGAACGCCTGGAAGAACGAGGCCATGAGGCCCCGGTACGTCTGGATGTACGCGCGCGAGTTCCACGGGGTCGCGAGGCGGCGGCGGGCCTCGGCGAGGGCCTCGCGGCGGCGCTGCGGATGGACCGAGGAAGGGTCGGCCCAGGTGCCGAGGAAGATGTCGTCCACGACCTGCTCGGGCGTGCGCGCCTTCATCGCGCGGTCGGCGAACCAGGCCATGCGCGGAAGGACGAGCATCGGCACGTAGCGCGACTGGTGCGAGCGGCGCGGGTTCGCGAACGGCATCGCGGGCGAGATCAGCGTCAGCGTCCGCACGAGGTTCGGGCGGGTCGCCGCCAGGTAGACCGAGACGGCCCCGCCGAGCGAATGGCCCGCCAGGTGTACCGGGGCGCGGCCGGACTCGACGATCCACGCCGCCACGTCCTGCGCCAGCAGCGGCACGGTGACGCGCGGGGCCGGGGCCGAGTGCCCGAAACCGGGCAGGTCGATCGCATCGACCGCGAGGTGGTCCGAGAGCGCGTCCGCGAGGTCCGTCCAGTTCTGGGCGGACCCGCCGAGCCCGTGCACGAACACGGCGGGCTCGGCGTTCGGCGCCGTCGGCGGCGTGTGCCTGATGAAGAGGCGACGGCGGCTGAGCTGGTGCTCGACCCCGGGAAACGGCGGGTGGGGGCGGGTCGGATTGCGAACCCCGCCCGCCTCGGCCAGCCGTGCCCGTTTCATGTGACCTAGTGTGTCACTTCACCAGCCAGCGCGCCCAAAGTAGCCGAAACGACCGCGCGGGAGCGTTCGGCGGTGACCACCGAGGCGCCCGAGAGGCGGCGGACGGAGCGGCCGTCGAGCCAGAGGATGACCACGACGGCGGTCTTCACCGGCCCGGTGGGGACGATCGAGGCGTGCTCGACCTCGACCCGCACGTCGTTCGCGCCCAGGCGCGGACGCAGGGCCTCGACCGTGGCCGCCGCCGCCGCGTGCTGGATGTGCCAGTCGATCGGCGGCACCGCGACCTTGCCGGTGGACTCGGCGTCGCCCAGCGCGAGCGTCACGCTGACCTCGGCTTCGAGCCCGGCGGACTCGATCTCGACGCGGCGCAGCTCGACCGGTCCGACCTTCGCGACCTCGATCTCGGCGGACGGGGACTCGACCTGGTCGTGGACCTCCGGCTCGTCGGCCGTCTGCGGGCCGGGCTCGACGGCGCGCTGCTCGGCGACGACGGCCGAGACGACCGCGTGGACCTCATCGGGGTCGACGCCGTCCTCGAGCTCGAGGCGCAGGCTGGAGTTGCCGTCGGGGGCGGTCACGTGGAACGCGTCGCGGACGCCGGGGACCTGGCGCACCGCGTCGACCAAGCGCGCGGACTCGGGGTCGTTCACGTCTTTCTCCACGGTCGCGGGAGGAGTGGGCTCGGCGAACGGCGGGCGGTTCGACGGCAGCGTGCGCAGCGGGGCCTGCTCGGTGACCGGCGGGCTCGGGACCGCCGCGGGCGAGACCTCGGTGACCGGCGGCTGGGGCTGCACGATCGGGAACTGCTCGGTCTGCTGCTCCGCGTTGGAGAGCGAGCGCGGCAGCGGGCCCGGCGCGCTCGGCGTCTGCGGTCCGGCCTGCTGCGGCACCTCGATAGGGCCGGTGTGCTGCTGCGGCCCGGGGGGCTGGAGCGGCGGGGGCGCGGTCTGGTCCTGCGGCGCCTCGATCGCCTCGGGGTGCTGCGGGGTGGCCGGCTGCGGGCTGTACTCCTGGGCCGGGGCCGAACCGTTGGCGCTCGGCGCACCGTACTCGCGGTTCGCGCCGGGCGCGAACTCCTGGTTCACGCCCGGAGGGGCGGCGAAGTCCTGGTGCTGCGGGCCGCTGTACTCCTGGTTGTGCTGCTGCTGCGCGCTGAACTCCTGGTTCGCGGGCGGGCCGAACTGGGGATTCGCGGGCGGCGCGCTCGGCATGGCCTGGCGCGGGGCGCTGTAGAACTGCTGCGCGTGGGCGTTCTGGTCCTGCACGCCGTACTCCTGCTGGTGGTTCGCGGGTGCGGAGCCGTTCGCGCTGGGCGGGGCGAACTCCTGGTTCGGCTGCGGCGGGCCCGGGTTCTGGTGATGCTGCGGGGCCGCGTAGTCGCCGGACATGGGCGGGGCGCTGTAACCGGGGTGCTGCTGCGGCGCGCCCTGCTCCTGCGGGGGCGGGCTGTACTCCTGGTTCTGGCCCGGCGCACCGTATTCCTGGTTGAAACCGGGCTGCGCGCCGTACTCCTGACCGGCACCGGGAGGCCCGTTGAAGTCCTGGTCGGGACCGGGCTGCGCGTTGTGCCCTTGGTTCGCGCCCTGCTGGGGGTTGTACTCCTGGTTCGCACCTTGCGGAGCGCTGAACTCTTGGCCCGCGCCGGGCGGAGCGAACTGCTGCTGCTCGCCTGGGAAGTGCTGGGGGGCTTGGGAATGCTGCGGGGCGGGCGGGATCGGCTCGAACTGCTCGCCGGGTGAAGGACGGCGGGTGGCCGGGACCATCGGGCCGGTCTCGGCGATCTCCACCGGCACGTTCGGCGACTGCCCGGTGGGGTCCTCGCTGTAGCGGTGGCGGCGCCCGCGGTCCGGATCGAACCGGTACTGCTCAGGCGACTGGCCCATCCCCTGCCGCGCCTCCTCGGCGGGCTCGGGAGCCTCCTCGGCGGGCGGTCCCCAAGACCTGCCGATGCGCCTGCGGGCGGGTCGTTCCTCCCCGCTCGGACGCTGCGGCTCATCCGGTCGGTTCTGGTCATGCACCACTAGACAACTCCTTCATATTCCCGCCCTCAAGGTACCGTGGCGTGCCCAGTGACTCGAACCCGCGTTTGTCGCCCCCGTACGCTGGGAGACTGTATTCAGGTTTCCGTAAACTTCATTCAGGTCGCAAGAGCGGGCCACTGACGGATGACCGACATGTGCCGAGGAGAGGTGCCCTGGTGAACAGCGCTGGTGAGGGCCGGGTCCGACTGCCCAGAAGCGAACGCCGGGCGCAGCTGCTGCGAGCCGCCCAGGACGTCTTCGTGTCCAAGGGGTACCACAGCACCTCCATGGACGACATCGCCGAGAACGCCGGGGTCTCCAAACCCGTGCTGTACCAGCACTTCACCTCGAAACTCGAGCTCTACCTGGCGCTGCTGGACGGGCGCGCGGCCGAACTCGTCGGCCAGGTCCGCCACGCCCTCGACTCCACTGAGGACAACAAGGAGCGGGTCAACCGCGCGATGCGGGCCTATTTCGAGTTCGTGGACGCGCAGGGCGAGGCGTTCCGGCTCGTCTTCGAGTCCGACCAGCGCAACGACCCCGAGGTCTCCGAGCGGGTGCTGAAGATGGAGGCCGACTGCGTGGCCGCCATGGCCGAGACCATCATGGGCGACACGCATGTCGACAAGGCCCGCGCCGAACTCCTCGCGACCGGCCTGCTCGGCATCGCCGAGATCTCGGCCCGGAAGTGGATCGCCTCCGGCCGCGCCATCCCCAAGGACGATGCCGTGCAGCTCATGAGCACGCTGGCCTGGCGCGGGATCTCCCACTTCCCGCGCGAAGGCGAAGCCGAGCAAGGGTAAGAAGAGGCACGGTCCGCGCGAAGGCGAAGCCGAGTAAGGGTAAGAAGAGGCACAGTCCGCGCGAAGGCGAAGCCGAGCAAGGGTGGAAACAGCGCAATCCGCGAGTCGGCGGAGCCGTTTTCCAGTGAATCGGAACGTTTTTCGTGAACCTGGCCACGTCCCCCGCGCGGTTTCGTTCGCTCTCGGCGCACTGCGCCGCGGCCGTCACGGGCGGGGCTCGCTAGTAGTCTTGCAACCGTAGAGACGTCACAGTATTTCGATTGAGGAGGGCCCGTGGAGGTCAAGATCGGTGTCCAATACGCCCCACGCGAACTGGTGTTGGAGAGCAAGCTGTCGCCGAAGGACCTGTCCGAGACGATCGAGCAGGCCGTGACGAACGGCGGCGTCCTCCGTCTCGAAGACGAAAAGGGCCGGCAGGTGTACATCCCCGCAGAGAAGATCGCTTACGTCGAGGTCGCTGCGACCAACTTGCGGTCGGTCGGCTTCGCCGTCGACAAGTAGTCGGATTGAGCTGCAAGGGCCCGGAGCATCCGCTCCGGGCCTTTCGCGTCGCTACAGGATCGACAGCACCGTGAACGGGGCGGTGCCGCCGACCGGCTGGTCGCCGTTCCTGATCTCGTCCGGGCCGCTCGTGTAGACGCGCCACAGGGTCGAGTTCGCCACGATGATCACCGGCTCGCCGCGGTCGGAGTTCTCCCGCGTCGGTTCGGCCGGGTTCGCCGCGATCTGCGTGATCGGCAGGAACGTGCCCGTCCCCTCCTGCGGCACGGTCCGCGAGTTGTCGATCGCGACCCGGAACAGCTGCTCGTCCTCGCGCTCGCCCGCCACCCACAGGTAGTTCTCGGAGCTCCAGGCCACGTCGGCCACGTTCTCGATGTCCGGGCCGATCCGGCGCGGCGTGCCCACGGTCAGGTTCTGGTCCGCGTCCAGGCCCAGCGGGGCCACCCAGGCGAAACCGCCCTCGACGTAGGCCAGGCGCCGCCCGTCCGCCGCGAGCGCCATCGCGGTCACGTCCTCCCCCACGCCCAGCGGCTGCGTGGCGCCGGTGGACGGGGTGACCAGGGTCGGCACGCCGTCGTCGATCACGAGCAGGGTGCCCTCCTCGAGCCACTGCGGGTCGGCGAGGCTCCCGGTGAGACCGGCGACCTCGCGGACCGTCGACGTGTTCGCGCCGGTCTGCAGGACGTCGCCGCCCGAGCCGGCCACGATCGCCGCGACGCTCCCCGTGGGGCCCACCGCGACCTGCCGGAGGCCTTCGGCCTGGTAGCCGACCCACGGGTGCTCGTTGGAGTGCTGCGTGACCCGCCGATCGGCCGAGTACTCCCACACCGTGCCGTCGGCGATGAAGTACGCGGTCTCAGGGAGGTCCTGCGGGATGGCGTTCCAGTTCCGCCACTTGGCGGCATCGCCCTCGACGCGCACGTCGCCGTCCGTCGTCAGGGTGAACTCGCCGCTGAGGCCGAGGGTCCACACGATCTGCGCGGCAATGGCCTCGGCGGTCTCGTCGTCGATGGTCTCGCTCGGCGAGAGGTCGACCTCGGCGCCGTCCGGGCTGATCTTGCCGACGGTGTCGGTCGGGATCGCGTTGCGCGCCGACACGCTCGCGAAGTCGCCGGGGCGCTGGAAGAGCCACGCGAAGAGCAGCCGCTGGCGGGTCTCGGCGTCGAGCTCCCGGTAGATCCAGCGCAGGTCGGGGACGAGCAGGTCGGCGGGCCCGGCCTGGAAGTACATGGGCGCCTGCTCGTACGCACTCGTGAAGTGGTCGTAGTCGAGGGCGACCTGCACCGGCAGCGTGTTCATCTTCCAGACATCGGAGACGTCCTCGCGCTGGAGGGTGAAGGTCTCGTCGTACTCGCCCGGACTCGAGTTCATGCGGACCGAGCCGTCCTCGAGGTAGTTGCCGACGACCGAGCCGGTCACCTGCACCATCACCGCGTGGATGTCGCTCGTGTCGCTCACGGTCACATCGATACCGGCGACGAGCCGGATGCCCTCGGAAGGCTCGGAGAACTGCGAGTCGCCGCTCACCGTGAAGCTGTTGAGCTGGTCGTTGCGGCTGTCGGGATCGCCCGAGGCGGCCTTCAGGAAGTTCTCGACCGTCTCTTCAGCGACCGTGGTCGGCTTGTAGACCGTCGGGTTGGCGCCCGCGGACGAGTCGAAGTCGGTGGGGGCGTCGCTCACGACCTCGGGCGCCTTGTCCGTCGGGATGCCGCAAGCGGTCAGCGCCCAGGCGGCGCCGAGGGCGGCCGCGGCGGCGAGGCTAGTCCTGCGTCGCATGCGGGGCCTCCTTCTTCTGCTCGAACCGCAGCGGGATCGGCGAGTTGATGACCCGGTTCCCCGACTGCAGCGGGAGGGTGAGCACGAACAGCGTGCCCTCCCCGGGAGCGCCGGCGGCCTGGAGCGTGCCGGAGTGCAGCTTCGCGTCCTCCAGGCTGATGGCCAGGCCCAGTCCGGTCCCGCCGGTCTTGCGGTTGCGGGAGGGGTCGGCGCGCCAGAACCGGTCGAAGACGCGGTCGGCGTGGCCGGGCTTGAGGCCCACGCCGTGGTCGCGCACGGCCACGGCCACGGCTGTCTCGCTCTCGGCGATGGTGATCTCGACGGGCCGGCCCTCGGCGTGCTCGATCGCGTTCGAGACGAGGTTGCGCAGGATGCGGTGCACGCGGCGCTGGTCGACCTCGGCGATGACACGGCGCGAGGGCTTGTCGATCGTGATCGCCACACCGCACTCGTCCGCGAGCCGCGACAGGCCCTCGACGACGTCCTCGGCGATGCGGCCGACGTCCACGGCCTCCACTTCGAGCGAGGCGAACCCGGAGTCGAAGCGGGAGATCTCCAGCAGCTCCTGGAGGAGGTCCTCGAAGCGGTCGATCTCGTGCTGGAGGAGTTCGGTGGAGCGCTTGGTGAGCGGGTCGAACTCGTCGCGGTTGTCGTACAGCAGGTCGGCGGCCATGCGGATGGTCGCGAGCGGGGTGCGCAGCTCGTGCGAGACGTCGGAGGTGAAGCGCCGCTGCATCATCGACATCTCCTCGAGCCTGCGGATCTGGTTCTGCAGGTTCTCGGCCATGAGGTTGAAGGACCCTGCCAGGCGCGCCAGGTCGTCGGAGCCGCGCACCTCCATGCGCTCGTGCAGGAGCCCGGCGGCGAGCCGCTGCGAAGTGCGGGCGGCCTCGCGCACCGGGGTGACGACGAGGCGGGTGACGAGCGCGGCGATCACGCCGAGGAGCAGGACCAGCGCGACCCCGGCGAGGGCCAGGTTGGTGCGCAGCAGGCCGATGGCGTCCTGCTGGGACTCGAGCGGGTAGAACGCGTAGATCTCGTACTCGATGTTCAGGTCGATGAACGAGCCGACGACGAGGTAGGGCTGCGGCCCGTCGCCCTCGATGTCGAACTCGGTGTACTGGGTCGCGACCTTGCCGCCGGCGACGGTCTCCATGAGTTCGGCGCTCGGCTCGGCGCTGCCCGAGACCGGGTGGGTCTTGGCGACTTCGCCGTCGGCGGTGCGCAGCATGATGTACGGCGCGTAGACCGGGTCCTCGGCGAGTTCGTTCACGATCCGCTGCATGGTCGCCGGCAGCGCCGTGTCGGACGCGGTGGAGAAGGTGCCCAGCTGCTCGGCGGCGCGCTCGGCGGCGTTCTCGGTCTCCTCGACGGCCGTGTCCTGGCGTTCGTCGAGGAGCCCCGAGGTCACCGATCCGGCCACGACGAAGCTGAAGATGAGGACGAGGATCGTGGAGGCGATCAGGGTGGACGAGACCACGCGCAGCTGGAGCGAGGCGCGGAAGCGGTCGACCAGCGGCCGCGAGACGCGGCCCGCGTAGCGGGCGGCCCCTTGGGCGAGGCGCCGCAGCCATGCCGGACTCTCGCGAGTCCGGCCCTGATCGCGCGTCATTAACCCAATCCGGCTTTGTACCCGACGCCGCGCACGGTCTGGATGAGCTGGGGGCGCTCGGGGTCGGGTTCGATCTTCGCGCGCAGGCGCTGCACGTGGACGTTCACCAGGCGGGTGTCGGCCGAATGCCGGTAGCCCCAGACCTGCTCCAGGAGGACCTGGCGGGTGAAGACCTGGCGGGGCTTGCGGGCGAGCGCCACGAGCAGGTCGAACTCGAGCGGCGTCAGCTTGACCTCGGCGCCGTTGAGGGTGACCTGGTGGGCGGGCACGTCGATCTGGACCTGGAGGCCGGGCTTGCCGATCTCGAGGCGCTCAGGGGTGACGTCGTCGCCGCGGCGCAGGCGGGCCCTTATGCGGGCCACCAGCTCCTTGGGCTTGAAGGGCTTCACTATGTAGTCGTCGGCGCCCGATTCGAGACCGAGGACGATGTCCACGGTGTCCGACTTCGCGGTCAGCATCACGATCGGCACGCCCGACTCGCCGCGGATCGCCTTCGCGACGTCGATGCCGCTCATGCCCGGGAGCATGAGGTCGAGCAGGACGATGTCGGGGCGGTGCTCCTTGAACGCGGCGAGGGCCTTCTCGCCGTCGGTGACGAACGTGGGGGTGAAGCCTTCGGTCCGGAGGATGATGCCGAGCATCTCCGCCAGGGCCGGATCGTCGTCGACGACGAGTACACGTGCTCTCATGGACACCAGTTTTCCACCTCGCTAAAGGCTGAAGCACCACGGGTCTGTTTACCCGTGGTGCTCCAACTGTAACGACTAACCGACGGACTTGGCGGCCCGTGCGGGGTCGGTGCCTGCGGCGATGGCCTCGAACGGCTCGCGGCCGGCCTGGATTTCACCGAGTTGGACCATTTCGCGCTTCGTGAAGAAGCCGACGATCCAGTCCGCGAGGACGCGGCCCTTGCGGCCGGTCCCGGGCACGCGCGACAGGTGGTAGCCGCGGTGCATGAGCCAGGCGAGCAGGCCCTTGGCCTTGAAGCCGTAGGTGTTGGCGACGCCCTTGTACAGGCCGAGGCCGGCGACCGAGCCGATGTACTTGTGCTCGTACGGCTTGAGTTCGCGGCCGACGTGCTTGAAGTACACGTTGTCGGCGAGGATGCGGGCCTGGCGGACGGCGTGCTGCGCCGAAGGCGTGCACCAGTCCATCGGGAAGTCCGAGGTGTCGGGCACCTGCGTGGAGTCGCCGGCGCCCCAGGCGCCGTCGACGACCTCGCCGATGGTGTGCTGGCCGGCCTCGACGCCGGTGGCGACCTGGAGCCGCGTGTTGCACTCGAGGTGGCCGCGCGGGCCGATCGGCAGGTCCGACTTCTTCAACATCGGGTGCGGCATGACGCCGGCGGTCCAGATGATGGTGTCGGTGTCGAACTCCTCGCCGTCGGTGAGGATGACGTGGCCGTCGATGCACGACTTGAGGGTCGTGCCGAGCCGGATGTCGACGCCGCGCTTGGTGAGCTCGCGGGCCGCGTAGGCGCCCATCTCAGGGCCGACCTCGGGGAGGATCTTGTTCGCGTACTCGACGAGGTACCACTTGATCTCGTCGGCGTCGAGCATCGGGTAGTTCTTCACGATGTTCGCCGTGAGGTCCTCGAGCTCGCCGAGGGTCTCCGCGCCGGCGAAGCCGCCGCCGACGGTCACGAACGTGAGGGCCTTGCGGCGCACGTCCGGGTCCTCGGTGGTGGCGGCGATGTCGAAGCGCTGGAGCACGTGGTTGCGCAGCCAGATGGCCTCGCCCATCGACTTGATGCCGATGGCGACGTCGGCCAGGCCCGGAATGGGAAGCGGGCGGGTGACGGAGCCGGGGGCGACGATGACCTCGTCGTACTCGACCTCGCGGGTGGGTCCGACGAACGGCTGCACGACGAGCTTGCGCTCGGCGTGGTTGATCTCGGTGACCGCACCGGTGAGGATGGTGCAGAGCTTGAGGGCCTGTCGGAGCGGCACAACACCGTGACGCGGGGAGATGGAGCCAGCGGCCGCCTCGGGCAGGAACGGCTGGTAGGTCATGTGCTGGTTGGGGTCGATGACCATCAGTTCCACTTGACCGCGCTTGATGTCGCTCTTCAAGAGCTTGCTCAAGCGTTCGGCAACGTAAAAACCGACGTGACCGGCACCTATCACGACAATACGTTTCACGGGTTCAATTCTGTCCTTGCTCAGGGGTTCTTGTGTAGCGAACGCGCGAGGACGTAGATCACTGTTACCGCTGCCACGATCCCGGCCGCAATGACGAGACCGGCGGCGAGACCGGTGAAATACGCGGTGAACAGGGCCAGGGTACCGGCCACGGCCACTGTCGACGCCAGGACGAGTCCCAGGTGGCGGGCCCAGGTGAGGATGATCTCACCGTCCATTGCGGTAGTTGTTCGGAAGCGCTGGGTGACGGCGGCAGTGGCGTGGGCCGTATACAGCAGGCAGGCGAGGGCGGTGGCCGTCCACAATGAAGTGTGGTCGTCGTTCAGGGCGCCGCTGATGAGCCATGAGGCGAGCACGAACAAGATGGCGAGGGTCGGCGCGATGCCGCCCGGCATCAAGGCCGCGACCAGGGCGAAGAGCGCGGCGGCGCCCACATAGAAGGGCGTGGCGGCCCACTCGAGCGGGACGGCGACCTCAGCGGCGATGAACAGCGGCAGCGCGATGGCGAACCGCAGCAGGACCCCGGCGGGCGCGACCCGGCGGGCCCAGGAGACGCTGCCGGCCCGGCCGGCCTTGTATCGCTCGCGGGCGCCTTCGGCGAGGGCCTTGGCCAGGCTGCGGCGGGTGTCGCTCATCGGTGGCTCGCAGGCTTCGTCAAGAGGGGGCTCATCGGTAGCGCCTCCGGTTCAGTTCGGCGAGCACGTTGTCCAGCGACGCCGAACCCTGCCAGGGCTCGACGGCGACGCCGAGGTCGCGCAGCTCCATCACGGTGTTGGCCCGCGAGAGCCGCCACAGCCGCTCCGCGTACGGCGTCCAATGTGTCCGGTCGGGCGGGGAGACGTGCGGCGGGAGCGTGTCGACGCAGAGCACGGGCCGCCCGGCGCGGGCGATCGCGGCGATCAGGGCCAGCGAGCGGTCCGTGAGCAGCGGCGTGAACACCACGTTCAGACTGCGCTGCCCGGCGAGCTGGCGGCGCAGCATCTCGGGCGAGGGCGGCAGCGGATCGGCCGGCATGTCGACCGAGGCGAGCCAGCGGAGCGTCGCGGCCGCATGGCGGCGCCCGGCTCCGGCCCGCATCCGGCGCCCGCGCGCGCCGAACTCGACGCAGGCCACCCGGTCGCCCTGGAGCGCGTAGTGGGAGGCCACGGCACCCGCGGCGCGCACGGTGAGGTCCGCGATCGAGGCCGCGCCGTCGAGACCGCCGGAGATCCCGGCCTCGACCTGGAGGTCGAGGATGAGGGTCACGTCGGTGTCGCGTTCGGACAGTGTGGCGTTGACGTACAGGTCCTGGGTGCGCATCGAGGTGCGCCAGTCGATGCGGCGCAGGCGGTCGCCCGGCTGGTAGAGGCGGACCTCGGCGAGCTCGCCGGAGTCGCCGCCGCGCCGGGAGCGGTGCACGCCCGTCACGCCGTCCGCGAACGGCAGGGACTCGGCCGAGTCGAACCAGTCCGGGACCGGCAGGACCCACACGGTCGCGCCGTGCAGGCGCTGCACCGTGGTCTCGAGCAGGCCGCCGCACGCGATCGAGCGCACGTGGATCGGCCCGAGGTGGTGGCCGCCCCAGCGGCGGGCCCGCCCGGCCACGACCATCTCGCGGCCGGCGGCGGGAGCGAGGCGCTCGGCGAAGTCGCCCTTGCCGGTGTGCAGGTCGATCCAGGGATCGGCGGCCGCGGTGACCAGCGTCGTGATCGGGACCGGCTCGGGGTTGACCACGGTGAGGCTCGCGGCTGCGGTCGCGCCTTCAGCGGTGGTCGCGTCGTCCAGGGGCATCAGCCGGGCCTCGGGCGCGCGGGTGGGCCGGTGCTGGAGCAGCATCGCGGTGCCGATGGCGAAGGGCGCGCCGATGAGCACCAGGTCGACCCGGCCGAACGCCACCGAGACGAGCAGGCAGACCGCGACGAGCGCGACCGCGCGCGTCAAGGCAGGCGTGCGGCGCCACGTGACCGGCGGCTCGGACTGCGCCCGGCTGACAGGCCGCGCGCCGTCAGTGCGCAGGCCGAGGACGGGATCGCCTATCGCCGTCATTGCTGGGCTGAATAGGTGGGGGCCTGGGCGGTCTGGGGCGCCTCGACGCCGAGGCAGATGTCGGCGACCACGGACGCCGGGTCGATGCGGCGCATCCAGAGCTCGGGCTTGAGGGTGATGCGGTGGGCGAGGGCCGCGCCCGCGACGCCCTTGACGTCGTCAGGGGTCACGAAGTCGCGCCCGGCCAGGACCGCCAGCGCGCGGGAGGCCAGCAGCAGCGCGAGCGACCCGCGGGGCGAGGCGCCGACCTGGACCTGGGCGTGGCCGCGGGTGGCGGTGGTGATGGCGACCATGTAGCGGCCCACGGAGTCCTCGACGGTGACGTGCTCGAGGGCCCGCTGCATGCCCACGAGGGTCGGGGCGTCGATGACGGGTGCGAGGTCGACGGCCTCCACGCGACGGGAGATGCGGCGCTGCAGGACCTCCCACTCCTCGTCGGGCGTGGGGTAGCCGAAGGAGACGCGCAGCAGGAAGCGGTCGAGCTGCGCTTCGGGGAGCTGGTAGGTGCCCTCGAACTCGACCGGGTTGGAGGTGGCGAGCACGGTGAACGGCTCGGGCAGCAGGTGCGTCTCGCCCTCGACCGAGACCTGGCGCTCCTGCATCGCTTCGAGCAGCGCGGACTGGGTCTTCGGGGGCGTCCGGTTGATCTCGTCGGCGAGCAGGAGGTTGGTGTGGACCGGTCCCTTGCGGTAGACGAACTCGCCGCTCTTCTGGTTGTAGAGGAGGGAGCCGGTGACGTCGGCGGGCAGCAGGTCGGGGGTGAACTGGAGCCGCCGGAAGTCGAGCCCGAGGCTCTGGGCGAAGCAGCGCGCGGTGAGCGTCTTGCCGAGGCCGGGAAGGTCTTCGAGGAGGATGTGGCCTCCGGCGAGGATGCCGGCGAGGACCAGTTTCAGCGGCTCCTCCTTGCCGACGATGACCGACTGGACGGACTTGAGGACCGCGCTCGCATGGTCGGCGACCTGGTCGAGGCTGATGTTCGGGGTGTCTGCCATTAGATCTCCTCGATGGCTTGCAGGTGTTCGCCGAGCTGCCGAGGGGTCGGGCAGTCGGGCGCGGGTCGGGTCAGGAACAGGAAGGTGCGCTCGCCGAGCAGTTCCCGGCACTCGTCGGGCCGTTCGGTGAGCGAGAGGCCGCGGCGGAGCCGGAGGCGTTCGGAGGCGACCTCGACGAGCTGCTGCTTCGCGTTCGTGCCTTCGAAGCGGCCCGGTTTGGCCTCGGCGAAGATGAGCCGGTCCTCCCAGCGGTTGACCTCGGTGAAGGGGCGCCAGCTGGGTTCGTTCACGCTCGTGGTGGCGAGCGGCGGGGCGGGCTGGTTGTCGGCGCGCATGCCGTTCACGACGGAGTTGGCGAGCAGTGCGGCGAGGGAGAGCAGCACGAGCTGCCAGATCGCGAAGTCGACGCCGCTGACGCGCGCGGCGCCCCAGAAGACGACGGCCAGCGCGACGGCGCCGACGGCGGGCCACAGTCTGAGGCGCCCGAAGGGGGCGAGGAACTCCTTCATCGGCTCACCCGGAGGCCGAGCTGGGCCTGGAGCGCGATGAGCGCGTCGCGGGCCTGGTCGCGGTCGGCTTCGACGACCTGGTGCGGCGAGTAGCGGGCGCGGAGGTAGGCCTCGGAGAGGCGGCGAAGCGCGGCGCCGTCGAGTTCGTGGCGGACCAGGAGCTTGCGGACGAGGTCGGAGGGGGTGTCGGAGGGTTCGCGTTCGATCCCGACGGCTTCGGAGGCCCGCTCGAAGTGCAGCCAGCAGGCCATGATGGCGGCGCGGGGGTCGTCGCCGAGGTCCATTTCGGCGAGGGCGGCGTTGACGGCTTCCTCGACGAGGTCGAAGTCCCGGTGCAGGTACTCGGGTTCAGGGTCGGCGATGCCGCTGCTGGGCGGTGCGTCGGTGAGCCAGTCGATGAGCTTGCGCGTCAGGAACAGCAGCACGAAGAAGAGCGGGATGCCGACGAGGATGGCGAGGACGACCCAGGAGACCCAGGGCGGCAGCGCATACGATTCGCGGGGCTCGCCCTCCTCCATCGCGGTGGGCAGCTCTTGCGTCTGCAGTCGGTCCGGCGGGGGCGCGTCCTGCCCGCCGGTCGCGGACGGGATCTCGGCCTCGTCCCATTGCAGCCCGGCCCCCTGCGCGGCGAGCCCGACGACCAGGAGGGCGGCGACCACCACGAGCACGGGCAGCCAGCGCCTGAGCGCGGTTCGCCGCTGCGTTTGGGGTTGCGCCATACGGGACCTCAAGGGGTGCTCGTCTTCCGGAGTTACGCGGACCACCCTATGCCAACCATGCTGCAACCGCCTACCACCCATATCCCACCGGCTTCTCGACTCTGGTGGAGATCCTCCGCAGCACCTCAACTCCCAAGGCTGAGAGTTGAGATATCCGAGGGCTCGCCAATCCGAGTTGAGATGTTCCGCAACATCTCAACTCTCAGGCCTAAGATTTGAGATGTGGAACTGGACGTCTTCTCGCAAAGTCCGACCGGGCATCTGACACCGATCGCAGGCACGGACAGGCGAACCGGCCGCCCCTTCCGGCACATGGCATACATCCCCCGACCGCTCGACTCAGCGGTCAACCTGCAGCAAGCCACCTGGCAAGCGGTGGCGCGAGCGAATCTGGCACTCGGCCGCCTCGACCAGGCCTCGTTGCAAGTCCCCAACCCGGCCCTCTTGCGCAGGCCCACCCTTCGACGAGAAGCACAGAGCACCTCAGCGCTCGAGGGCACCTTCGCCCCGCTGGAACGAGTCCTCTCCGAGGTCGACGAAGCCGATGAAACGGGGCCCATGGGAACGGCGCTGGTGGAAGTTCTCAACTACGTCTACGCCGCGGAGCACGCCTTCGAGCAGATCGAGGACGGGCACGCGATCACCGTCAGCTTGCTGGAGGAAGCGCAGCGGTTGCTGGTGCTCGGAACGGCATCCGAGCGGAGAGATCCAGGGCGTCTTCGAACTGTCCAGGTCGCCATCGCCAACGGCGACGCTTCCATCGAATCAGCCCGGTTCATCCCGATGCCGCCAGGCATCGAACTGCGCGCTGCTGTCCAGGACCTGATGGACTGGGTCCAGGACGGCACTGAGCGCGACCCTGTGATCTCGGCTGCCATGGCCCACTATCAATTCGAGACGCTGCACCCCTTCTCGGACGGCAACGGGCGCATCGGCCGCATGCTCATCGTCCTGCAGCTCATCACCGATCGTGCGCTGCAGCAACCGCTGCTCAGCGTCTCGCCCTGGTTCGAAGCCAATCGCGATGAATACCTGGAAGGCCTCTACAACGTTTCCGCGAAAGGCGAATGGGATCAATGGATCCGATTCTTCAGTTCCGGGCTGGAAGCCGCGGCCGAGGACACGCGCTTCCGCGTGGAGGATCTCCTCGAACTTCAGGGGGCCTTTCTGGATCAGGTCCAAACGCAGCTCCCACGAAGCGGACTGGCTCGTGACATCGCCGGAAGCTTGATCGGGTATCCGTGTTTCACGGTCCCCTCGCTGTCAAAGCGACTCAACAAGGCAACCCCGCAGGGCGTTGCCAATGCGGTCAATCAGCTCGTCGAAATAGGACTGCTCGAGAAACTGACCGGCAAGTATCGCCACCAATACCAGGCGTCCGCCGTCATGGAGGTGCTCACACGGACAGGCGATTGGGAGCTCCGTAGCGGCCGCCGCTAACGGAAGCGGACGACGAAGCGGCGCTGCCAGGGGGTTTCGACGGCCTTCGGGGCGTATTCGGCGCGCACGTAGGCGACCGCTTCGGCGGCGGGGACGCCGTCGAGGACGGCTAGGCAGGCGAGGGCGGTGCCGGTGCGGCCGTGGCCGCCGTGGCAGGCGAATTCGACGCGTTCGGTCTCGGCGCGGGCCCAGGCGGCGTGGAGGGCGGTGGCGAAGGCCGCCTTGTCGCTGGGGAGGCGGAAGTCGGGCCAGCGGATCCACTCGGACTCCCAGGCGACGGCCGGCGGTTCCTTGCCGAGGAGGTAGAGCGCGAAGTCCGGCGTCGGGCCGTCCGGCAGTGGCTTGGCGAGTCCGCGGCCGCGGACGAGTCGGCCGGACGGCAGGCGCATGACGCCGGGGGCGGCGGGGTCCCAGGTTTCCTTCATGCACCGGAATCTACTGCGTGCCAACGACTCGGGCATCGACCGAAATGGGGGGCACGCGTATGGGTTCACGACGTGGAGTCTGGGCGACCAGGAGCCGCCGGGACTACACCGTCGAGAGCGGCCGTCGCATAGGCGCAGACCGCGATCTCGGAGCAGTTTCCCCTCGGCGTGGACGTACGCACAGCACCGCCACCGCTGGCCAATTGCACGAGGAGTTTGCGGCGGCATCGCTCAGGACGCCAGCGCGTCTTCCTCAGGGATCTCGCGGAGCGTCCGCAGCGGCGTGCGCAGCAGCGGCAGGAATCCGGCGAAGAGCATCGCGGCCGCGATCAGGAGTGCGGTCCGGGCGCTGAACAGGTCGCCGGTGAAGCCGCCGACGATCGAACCGACCGCGAGACCCGACCAGCAGATCACGCGCTGCGTCGCGCCGACGCGGCCCTGCATGTCGTCCGGGGTGACCGCCTGCCGGTAGCTGATGACGTTCACGTTGAACACGACGATCGCCGCTACGAACACCACCTGCCCGACGAACGCCACCGCCGCACCCCAACCCGGACCGGAAGCGGCCACGATCGCCATTCCAGGGCCCGAAAGCGCCAGCGCCGCAATCGCAGTAGGGCCGACGCCGGCCTTCTTCGAGATCCGGCCGACCAGCATCGCCCCGAGCACGCCGCCGACACCGGAGCCGGCGAGGACGAACCCGGCGACCTCGCTCGACTGGCCCGCCTCGCGGATGAGGAACACCATGAGCATGGCCTGGAACGCCCCGACCGACAGGTTGCACCAGGCGCTCACGAGCACGATGCCCCGCAAGGTCTTGTCACCGAAGATGAACTTGACGCCTTGGACGATCTCGACGCCGAGGTGCGGCTTCTCGGGTTTCTCCGGTTCCTCTTCGCGGTACTTGATGCGGGCCACGGAGAACGCCGACACCGCGAACGACGCCACCGCCACGATGACCGCGACCGGAGCGGTGAGCAGCGAGACCAGCGGCCCGGCGGCCAGTGGTCCGCCGGTGTCGGAGGCCGACCTGATCCCTTGAATACGCGAGTTGCCGCTGGCGAGGCTCTTGTTGTCGATCAGCCTCGGCACGTAGCTCGCCTGCCCGATATCGAAGAACACCGAGGTCAGGCCGAGCAGGAACATCGCCGCGAACATATGCCACACGGTCAGCGCGTCGAGCGCCCACGCGACGGGGACGCTCAGCATCACCACGCCGCGGAGGATCTCGCTCACGACGATGATCGGCTTGTCCCGCAACCGGTCCACCCAGACGCCGACGAGCAAGCCGAACATGACCAGTGCGATCTGGTCCATCGCGTACAGGACACCGATCTGCGACTCGCTGAGGTCCAGCACGACGACCGCGATGATCGAGATCGAGAAGTACGCGACCTGCAGGCCGATCTGGCTGGCCCCGACCGAAGTGAAGATTCGTCGGTAGTCGGGTTTGCGGAACATCGAAACGGGCTTGGACGGGGCTTCGGTCATCGGGGTGGACCTTCTCGAGAGGTGGCGGGGAAGGTGGCGGGCGGGTGAGGTGAGGGCTAGGCGCCGAACGCGACGAAGGGATGCCAGGGGCGGTGCTCCCCCACGGCCGCAAGGGCTTCGGCCGGGGTCGCGCCCGCGGCGCAGTGCTGGTGGTACTCGATCATCATCTCGGCGGCCATGTCGTCCGGGACGCGGCCCAGGCTGGACACCACCGTGGAGGTGCCGGCGTGCAGGAGCGCCGCAGTGAAGCCCAGTGTCTCGTTCCCGACCGCGACGGTGGAGCGGCCGAGGTCGCAGGAGGAGAGGACCACGTGGCTGGGCGGCTGGTCGAGGCCGAGGAGCTCATAGGCGTTGAGCGGCCCGAGACCGAAGTCCAGGCGGGAGAACAGGACGTTGTCAGGCTCGTGATGCCCGTGCGCCGCAATGTGAGCCACGGAGGCGCCGTCGAGCGCCTTCAAAACCATCTCAGGGTCCGACTGATCGGCGGTGATCAGGTTCGCGCCCGGGTATAGCCCTGCGATCGTTTCAATCTCACCACTGGCCTGGGACAGCGCCGGGCCGGCCGCTACCAGGGCCGGGCCGGTGGCGCTGGTTCGGTGCACCGCCCGCCACCAGGCCTCGGCCGACGGCGAGACGGTCACCGGACGACCGCGCAGCTGCGGCAGCAGGGGCCAGGGCACCCATGCGAGTCGGCTGTGCGGAACGATGACTACTTGACGGTCTCCCACGTAATCGGCGATCGGCTCCCAGATGCCCTTGGCAAGGGCCTCAGCGTTGCGGCGCAGCGACCCCTCGACGCTCGCCTGCAAACGGGGAGGGAGCCGGAAAGGCTTGCCCAGGGCATCGAGGTCTGCGCCGAGACGCCGTTCGAGCTCAGCGGCCTCCTCGAGCGGCATGAGGCGAACGTGCCGGAGTCCATTGCCGCCCGCAAGAATCGCTCGTACGTCCCCTCCGACCTCGTAGAGGCTGACCACGACGGTGTCGCGAGCCTCGGCCAACTCCTGAATGTCCTCGGTCGCAACGCGCGCGGCCTGCCGTCTCGGGCCGGGCTTGGTGAAGTCGAACTGCCGAATGGTCTCTTCGAGCCGACTCACCCGGGCCGCCGCCTCTGCAGCGTCCTCGCCCTCCACCTGGACATTCCAGAGGTCCTGTCGCGCTTGGCGAAGACGCCCGAGCACCTCACGAGATTCAGGATTCGAGGAAGCCTTCACCGGAGGTATGCGCAGCGCCTGGGCGCGGCAGCGTTCTGCCCACCAGAACATCTCTGCGGGCTCACTGGTTTCGGTGGTATAGATCAAGCCCTTACTGGCCAGCGCTATTCCGAGCGCGGAGACGCCCGCCTGAAACTCGACCGAGCCGAATGCCATGCGGTACTCATCGAGAAGGTCGAGCCCTCTTCGCAATTCGGGCATGGGATCGAGGTTGCGTGCGATGGCAAGTTCGGCCTTTGCGAGGTGCCGTGCGAGGCTTTCGGCCAACGCATCGTAGCCCGGACCGTCTCGCCCCTCTTGCAGTGCCGATTCGATGCCTTCCAGTTCACCGGCCCGGATTCTGGCACGCGCAGCCAGGATTCTGGCTTGGCTGAGGCGAAGTGCCCATCCCCTCTGCTCCAACGCATCGCACAAGCGCGACACCTTGTCGGCAAAGTCCGAACCCACTTGGCCTGAGTCGAACCGACCTTGGAGGATGAGCAGTCGGGCCAGAAAGGCCATCGGTTCGTTGCCCTGCTCGTACAGGGACTCCATCGCCTGATGGGCCCATCGCTCGGCCAGCCCGAACTGATTGTCCTCGTATGCGGCGACCGCCCGCCAGAATTCTCCGATCGCGGCGGTTCGGTGCTCACCGGCAGAACGGTGCGATTCGATCGATTCGGTCCACCGGTCTATCGCCTGCTGATACATGCCGACCGACAACATCGCCTCGGCGTAGGAGAAGTCGATCAGCGTTTCGAGTTCGGGGGCGTGCTTGCGGTACAGCTCCCGAACATCGTCAAGGCTGAGCAGTGCTTTCGCGACCTCGCCGAGATCGAGCCGCAGAAGCGCTTCCATGTGGATCGCCTTGGCCCGGTTCACCGGGACGTCGATATCGCGGTAGAGCTGCACCGCCCGTTGGATGTTCTCCAGGCCTCTCCGGAGTTCTCCGCGATCACGGCACAATGACGCGCGGTTGATGAAGAGCGCCGCGTAGATGTTCTCGGGCCCGTGTTCCGCCAGATACGGTTCGGCCTCATCGAACCATCGCATGGCGTCTCCGAGCCGACCACTCGCCCATAGGATGAAGGCCCGCTGGTGCATCAGCATCCCCAGGTCTTCGGCGGTCACGAACTCGTCCGCGTAGTCGAGCAGTCGCAACCCTTCGGCGGTGTTCCCCTGGGTGGCCGTATTCGCTGATCGGATCAGCAGCGTCTTGGTTATCAGCCGGGCGCGTGCCGTTCCGGCGGCAGGGGGTCGCTCGGGATTCCACCCGAGCAGCGAAAGGGCTTCATCAAGCATCTCTCCGGCCTCGCTGATGCGGCCGCGCCGATGCAGGCGTTGACCACGCGAGAACGCCCGCCAAGCGTGTTGAAGCATTCTTCACATGCTACAGCTGAACGGCGGGTGTCACGACCACCGCAGGCAGGCCTTCTCGTTGCAGTGCTTCATGCGGCCTGATCACAAGTTGGAACAACTGTCCTTCGGGGAGACCTTCGAGAACGAACCGACCTGATTCATCCGTGGAAGCCCGTTTCGATCCATCGGTACTCCTGAGCTCGACCTCATAGATCCCTTCCGGACCTATCCACCCGTCGAGCCGCCGTTCCTTCAACGCCGAAGGCCGTGGCGTGACCATCACCGTGACCGACTCGCAGTCGAAGGTGACCGTCGCCGGATCTCCTTGGCCGACGGCCAACTCCGCATCGCCCCGCGTCAGTACCAGCTCGCTCGAGCGCGATACCCGTGCGACACGGGCGTCGAGTTCGGCTTCGAGTTCGAGTACGAACTGAACCCGGGCATTGAGATCGCTGGGAATCGGATCGTCACGATGATGCAGCTCGTTGATCACCGAGAGAATCCGCTCGTCGCAGGAGTCCAGTGACTCGAATTCACCTTGACTTTCAGATTCAGGCCCCATGTTCATCCCGCCCCTCACTTCCACTCCAGGACGGATCCTCTAGGAGCGTCCTTCTCAGTTTGTCCAAGCACCGACCCCTGGTGGGTCCGATGCTCCCCCTTTTCATCCCCAGTGCCTCGGCGATGACGTCGTAGTCGGGCCGTGAAACCGTCGCCACGAAGGCGAGCAGTCGCCGGCACCGCTCAGGTTGGGCGAGGAAGGCACGGCGCACGGCCTCTCGTTCGACAGCTCGGACGAGCACGTCCTCGACGCCGTCGATGGCCGCTTCTTCGCGGATGTCGATCGGGTCGGCGACCACTTCGCGCCGCATGTGACCGATCTGCTTCCAAGCCTCGCGGCTGACCGTGGTGAGCAGCCACTTGGTCAGCGCGCGAGGTTGTTCCAGCTCTTTCTCGATGTGCCATAGTCGAAGCCAGGCCGTCTGTACGACGTCCGAGGCGCTCTCCCGATCGAGGCCCGTGCGCCGGGCCGCTCTCCAGAGGAGCTCGTTGAGCTCTTCGACGAGCGCATGCTGCGAGGTGCGGTCGCCGGCGCGCGCAGCCAGGTAGAGCTGCGCGCGCCGGTCGTAATCCACGGCCGCCATCGAGTGAGCCGAAGTCGCGTTCATGACTTCAGGCTAGCGGCTCTTCAGACGCTTCAACGCTTCGTGTGCACGCGCTGACGCCTGAATGGCATCGTCCACCTCGGTCACGCCCAGATCAGTGATCGCGTTCAGCAGGAACGCCGCGGCTAGCGGCGCGGCGAATGAAGTGCCGCTCCAGACCGCGAAACCAGACGAGAAGTCGTCGGGGTCGTGGCTTTCGCGATGACGGTTCAAGATCGAGGACTTCGCCCGGCGGTCGGGCATTCGCGAACCCTTCGCCTCGCACGGGTACGTGCTCACCAGCCCGGCCCCGGTGGCGTAGCACGAGACCCAAGGGCCTTCGTTCGAGAACATGGCGATGTGGCGGTTGGGGTTCAGCGCCCCGACGCTCAGGACCGGCGCGGCGTTTTCGACCTGTGAATGCGCGGCGAAGGCAGCAGGGTAGAACGGTCGGTCCGACGACTGGTTCCCCGCAGCGGCGACCACCGGAATGCCCAGTCCGGCCAGACGGTGCACCGCCTCGCCGATCCACCCCCCGGGTTGGTCGTCCGGACTCTCGTCGACGTACCCCATGGCGAGCACCACCATGTCGACTCCGAACGCCTCGGAGTCACCTCGGCGGACCGCCTCCACCTGGTCGGCGACATGGTGCAGCGCCGCGATGACCTCGTGTTCATAGGCGAGTCCATCGTTATGGACCACTCGGAGCGAGTAGAGCTGGACATCCGGCGAAATCTGGCGGAGCAGGCCCGCCATGAACGTGCCGTGCCCGTAGTGACTGGCGACCTCACCGATCAGGGTCGGTTCGTGGACCGGACCTTCCCACGGGTCGTCGAGCGGGGCAGCGGGAGAATCGGAGTGTTCGCCGAGCTTCGCCTGGAAGGCGTGGTCGACCACCACGAAGGTGTCCTCGTCCTCGGTTCGGTCGGACACGTCGAAAGCGGGGTGCCGGTTCGGGACACCGGTGTCGAGTACGGCAACTCGCAAACGGCGGTCGAGCTGTTTGCGGCTGGGCATCGGGTTGACCATGTCAACCGGAATGCGACCGAGCCCGAACGCTCGGGAATCGGCGACGGGCGGCTCACCGCCGCTCACGCCCGGGTTGCCTTTGGAGCAAATCATCAGGTGCTCCAGGCGAACCTTGTCAAGGATCTCGCCGGACAGACTGGTCTCGTCGTTCATGGTGCGCAGTCGCTGCAGCAGCGACCAAGCGTCAACCGCAGCCTGGTCGCCGTGGTTGCTCAGCACGGGAACGCGGTACGAACCCTGTCCCGGGACGATCGAACGCGCAGCCTGGCTTTCCATGAGCATTCCGGTCGGGCGGATCGCCTTCTCCAGCTGCTCGCGGGTCTCGGAGTCGTGAATGACCGACTCGTCGACCAGCAACCGGTCGTACCGGTAGATCGTGCCGACCGGGGCCGACTGCCCAGCCGTGCGCATCACTTGACCAGGGGCCAGGACGCGGCCGCCGTGTCGGTCCAGAGTGGAGTACGAAAGCTCGGGCACGCCGCTCATGTGGTCGCGGCGGGGGTTGGGCTTCAGATGGGGTTCGTGATCGGCGAACACCAATCGCATGGGAGCTCCTCTGCTTTTCTCGGGGGTCTATGCGGTTGTCCGGTGAGGAGGGGGATCTCTTCGTGATCCATTCTCCTCGCCCATCGCCACGCGCAGGGTTCACGCATGGCGCCGATAGGTAGGGAGGCAGTCACGCCCGGAATGCCGCGAACACCACTGGCTGGGCGGGTATCACGTCATTCACCAGGGAAGAGACCTTCGAGTCCGTTCGGATACAAGAGCTTCCCGAGAAATTCAGGTTGGCACGTTCCGGCGATGCGGCAACAGGTCCGGGTACGCGGACGGCCGCGTCGGCGGTTTCCCGTCGGCGCGGCCGTGAGTCCTTGCGGGGCTTGCTAAGAGGCGGACTTCGCTTCGCCCGCGTCTGCGTTCGCATTCGCGTCGCCGCCGGTGCGGTCGTTCGCCGCTGAGCGATCGGCTCCAGCTCCGGCTCCGGCCTCATCCTCGTCGTCTTCGATGATCTCGACGATGGGCTCGTCGTCCCAGGTCTCGATGTCGAACTCGCCGTCGCGGACGCCCTCGACGAAGGCCTCCCACTCGGCCGGAGTGTAGATGAGCACGTCGCCTTCGGGATCCTCCGCCATGCGGAGGGCGACCAGTCCGTTGTCGGCGTAGCCGATCTCGAGCGCGGCGGGCGTGCCGTCCTCGTGGGTGGTGCGTTCCCAACGGGCGGTGGCAGTGTCGAACTCACCCTTGAGGGGATGCTCACGCTTCGTCATGGCCCCAGCATAAAAGGCGGTCGTGCGCGCTCGCACGGCCCCCGCGAGTCACAGCAGCGGAGCACACGGGGGCCCGGACCTCACGGTCCGGGCCCCCTCAGGTCGGGCGGTACCGCCGCGGATCAGGCGGCAGCGGCTGTGTCCACAGCCCGCTCGGGCGTCAGCCCTGGTGCGGGTAGCGGTACTCCGTGGGCGGCAGGAAGTTCTCCTTGATCGAACGCGGGCTGACCCAGCGGACGAGGTTCTGCCAGGAGCCGGCCTTGTCGTTGGTGCCCGAGCCGCGGGCGCCGCCGAAGGGCTGCTGGCCGACGACTGCGCCGGTGGGCTTGTCGTTGATGTAGTAGTTGCCGGCGGCGAAGCGCAGTTCTTCACTGGCGCGGGCGATCGCGGCCCGGTCGTTGGCGAAGACCGCGCCGGTGAGCGCGTACGGGGCGATGTCGGCGGCCTGGCGGACGACGGTGTCGAAGTCTGCGTCGTCGTAGACGTAGACGCCGTTGATCGGCCCGAAGTACTCGTCGGAGAACAGCTCGTGGGTCGGGTCGGTGGACTCGATGAGCGTGGGCTGCACGAAGTAGCCCTGCGAGTCGTCGGCGGAGCCGCCGGTGACCACGGTGGCCTTCGCATCGCCTTGCAGGCGTTCGAAGAGCGCGGTGTGCTTGGCGAAGGCGCGGTCGTCGATGACGGCGCCGCCGAAGTTCGCGAAGTCGGTGACGTCGCCGTAGGTGATGTCCTCGGTCATGCCCACGACCGCGTCGCGCAGGCCGTGCTTCCACAGGGACGCCGGCACGTAGGTGCGCGAGAGCGCCGAGCACTTCTGGCCCTGGTACTCGTAGGCGCCGCGGACCATCGCGACGGCGAGGGACTGGAGGTCGGCGCTCGGGTGGGCGACGATGAAGTCCTTGCCGCCGGTCTCGCCGACGAGCCGCGGGTAGGTGCGGTACCCGGCGATGTTCTGCCCCACCGTCTTCCACAGGTGCTGGAAGGTCTTGGTGGAGCCGGTGAAGTGGATGCCGCCGAGGTCGGGGTCCAGGAGCGCGGTCTCGCTGCTCGTGCCGACGCCGGTGACCATGTTGATCACGCCCGGCGGCAGGCCCGCCTCCAGGAGCACCTTCATGACGAAGTGCGCCGCGAACTGCTGGGTCGGCGAGGGCTTCCACACCACGGTGTTGCCCATGAGGGCCGGGGCGGTGGGCAGGTTGCCGGCGATGGCGGTGAAGTTGAACGGGGTGATGGCGAGGACGAACCCGTCGAGCGGCCGGTGGTCGGTGCGGTTCCACAGGCCCTTGGAGGAGTTCGGCTGCTGCCGGTAGATGCCTTCGGCGAAGCTGACGTTGAAGCGCAGGAAGTCGATGAGCTCGCACGCGGCGTCGATCTCGGCCTGCACGGCGGTCTTGGACTGGCCGAGCATGGTGGCGCCGTTGAGGACGTCGCGGTACGGGCCGGCGATGAGTTCGGCGGCGCGCAGGAAGATCGCGGCGCGGTCGGCGAAGTCGGTGCGGATCCAGTCGTGGCGGGCGGCCTTGGCGGCGGCGACCGCCGCGCCCCATTCGGCGGCGGTGGCCTCGCGGGTGGTGCCGAGGACGTGGGCGCGGTTGTGGGGCTGGACGACCTTGATCTCGGCGCCGGTACCGCGGCGCCATTCGCCGGAGATGTTGAGGTCGAGGTCGAGTTCGGTGCCGGCGAGTTCGGCGAGCGCCTTCTGGAGGCTTTCGCGCTCAGGAGTGCCCGGTGCGTACGAATTGACCGGTTCATTCTCCGGAGTGGGAACCGTAAACAAGGCGTCCATCGCGCTCTCCCGTCGAATCGATGGCTACTGCGGTGAGAAGTCTTTGATAACCAGGCTACAAGACTCTGCGCCCTGTCGCCATCCTCGCACAGTTCGAGGCCCGCGACCTGCTGCGATGCGAACAAACGCGCAGGTGTCCGCTCAGCCCACACTCGCGGCTCCGCACGGATGCCCCGAGAGCCCGGTCCGTACTCTGGGCTGGTGACTGAAACGCAGGAAGCACAGGCGCAGGAGCAGGAGACCGAGCAGCGAGCGGAGGCCCCGCCCGCGGTCCGGCCCGGGCGCGTCGCGCTCTGGGTGCTCGGCGCCGCCGCACTGCTCTCCGTGGCCGGCGTGCTCTTCTCCCTCTACCGGGTCACCGGCATGGCCGACGGCCTTGACCAGACCGGCGTCATCCTTCTGGCCCTCAGCCTGTTCAGCCCCATCATCGTCACCGTGTTCGCCGGAGCGGTCGCCGCACTCATCGCCCCGCGCCTGGTCAAAGGCCCGCAGAAGCTCACCGCGCTCATCGGAGCCCTCGTGGCCGGACTCGTCGCAGGCGCAGCGGCCTACGCGCTGTTCAGCGTCGACGCCTCGATCGCCCTGGCGATCGGCCTGACCCTGGTCGCCTCCGGACTCGTCGGCGGACTCATCGCCCTGTCGAAGCACGCCACCGCCATCGCCGCCGGACTCATCGCGACCCTCGTGCTGCTGGGGTTCATGTACGCGCGCGGCATCTTCGAGGCCGCCTCGTCCCGGAGCCTCTTCTCGGACCCGATCGACGAGTACAACGCCTTCAGCACCGCCGCCCCGTTCCTGGTCGGCCTCGCCTGCGGCATCTGCGCGTTCCTGTACCTGCGCGGGCGCAAAGCGAACGTGAAGCTCATCGGCCACCTGTTCGCCGGCGCCATCCCCGGCGCGATCTGGATGCTCTCGACCATCATCGCCCAGTTCGGCGTCGAATCGGTCCTGGCCGTCGGCGCGGACGAAGTGCACCCGCTCGACAGCGCCAACCTCGCACTGAGCTTCCAGTCCCAGTACAACGGGTCGATGACCGCGATGTTCGCCGGAGCGTTCTGCGCCGTGCTCGCCTTCGGCCTGCTACTGCCGAAGCGCCCTAAGGCCAAGCCCGCCAAGAGGTCCTGAAGCTCCTCCGGGGCGTACCAGTCGAGCACGTTCGACTCGATCAGCTCCAGGTCCGGCTCACCCGAGACGAGCTCCGCCGCGATCTGCACCGCCGCGACCGCGTCGTCGATGTGGATCGCCGCCACCTTCTCGAACTTCACGCCGCCATCGAGCCGAGCGGCGGTGCCCCCCGACTTGTCCTCGACCAGATCGGCCGGGACGTCAGCGGAGATCACCACCCGCCGCGGCGCCTGGTCGACCAGGAGCGCCACCGACGACAGCGCCGCATCGGCGAACGCCGTGTACTCCAGGTCCTCGACGTCGGCGTCCGGCGCCTCGCGCCTGAGCCACGCCGTCACCGTGTGCACATCGAGCACCGGCTTCACCTCGCCGTGAGCGGCGAGGTGCGCCAGCATCTCCACGTTCGCGGGCACGTAGACGCGCCTCGGCGCGCCCTTCGAACCGTGACCTGAGTTCTTCTGCATGCCCCTAGTTTGCAGCCCCGCCAGGGGCGCCGTGGCAGCGCTTGTACTTCTTGCCCGAACCGCACGGGCACGGCTCGTTCGGCCCGACCTTCTCGGACTGGCGCTGCTGCGGGTTCGCCTGCTTCGCCGGAGGCGCGGTCGACGCCTTGCGCGGACCGGCCGAACGGGCCGACTTCGGCGCGACCTTCGCCGCGCCCTTCGAACCCGCCCCAGGCGTGCGCTTCACGGCCCGCTTCTGGCCCGGGACCGGCTTCGGCGGGCGCTTGAACACCGCGCCGTCCTCGGTCGTGGTCTGCTGCTCGACACCGCTCGCGGTGTCCATCGACGGCGCCGACTGCGTCAGCATCTCCGGCTTCTTCAGCGGCTCCAGGCCCCTGATCTGCGCCTCGGGCTCAGCGGAGGACCCCTCGGTCTTCTGCTTCAGCTCGGCGTTCATGAGGAACCGGACCGACTCCTCCTTGATGCCGTCGAGCATCGTCTGGAACATGTCGAAGGCCTCGCGCTGGTACTCGATCACCGGGTCGCGCTGCGCGTACGCCCGCAGGCTGATGCCCTGCTTGAGGTAGTCCACCTCGTACAGGTGCTCGCGCCACTTCCGGTCGATCGTCTGCAGCAGGACCCGGCGCTCCAGCTTGCGCAGGATCTCCTCGCCGAACTCCTCCTCGCGCGAGGCGTACACCTCGTGCGCGTCCTCCTTCACGGCGGCCAGCAGCGTCTCGGCGTCGAGCTCGGAGAGCCCGCCGGCCTTCTTCACCAGGTCCTTGTGCGCGATCTGGATCGGGTAGAGCTGCTTGAACGCGCTCCACAGCTCGTCCAGGTCCCAGTCCTCCGCGTACCCGTCGCTCGTCGCCCCCGCGACGTACGCCTCGAGCGTGTCGTCGATGAAGTGCCCGATCTGCTCCGACACGTCCTCGCCGTTGAGCACCTTGCGACGCTCGTCGTAGATGACCGTGCGCTGGCGGTTCATGACCTCGTCGTACTTGAGGACGTTCTTGCGGATCTCGCCGTTGTGGCCCTCGATCTGCGACTGCGCCGACTCGATCTGGCGCGACACCATCTTGGAGATGATCGGCACGTCGTCGGGGACGCGCAGCCGGTTCATCATGGCGCGCACCGCATCCGCGTTGAACCGCTTCATCAGGTCGTCGGAGAGCGAGAGGTAGAACCGCGACTCGCCCGGGTCGCCCTGGCGCCCGGCGCGACCGCGCAGCTGGTTGTCGATTCGCCGCGACTCGTGGCGCTCGGTGCCCAGCACGTACAGGCCGCCCGCGTCCTTCACTTCCTCGGCCTCGGCCTTGGTGGTCTCCTCGAACTTCTCGAGGGCCTCCTCCCAAGCCGCCGCGTAGGTCTCCTCGTCGGCCTCGTCGATGCCGCGCGCGCGCAGGTCGGCGGCGGCCAGGTACTCGGGGTTGCCGCCGAGCATGATGTCCGTACCGCGGCCGGCCATGTTCGTGGCCACGGTGACCGCGCCGCGCTGACCCGCCTGGGCGATGATGTCCGCTTCCTTGGCGTGGTTCTTCGCGTTCAGCACGTGGTGCGGGATGCCGCGCTTCTTCAGGAGGAGCCCGAGCATCTCCGACTTCTCGACCGAGGTGGTGCCCACGAGGATCGGCTGGCCGGTCTCGTGGCGCTCGGCGATGTCGTCCACGACCGCCTGGAACTTGGCTTCCTCGGTCTTGTAGATGACGTCGGACTGGTCGTTGCGGATCATCGGCTTGTTCGTGGGGATCGGGATGACGCCCATGCCGTAGACGTTGTTGAACTCGGCGGCCTCGGTCTGCGCGGTACCGGTGATGCCGCCGATCTTGTCGTACATGCGGAAGTAGTTCTGGAGGGTGGTGGTGGCGAACGTCTGGTTCTCCTGCTTGATGTCCACCTTCTCCTTGGCCTCGATGGCCTGGTGGATGCCCTCGTTGAAGCGCCGGCCCGGCAGCACGCGGCCGGTGAACTCGTCGACGATGAGGACTTCCTTGTCCTCGGAGACGATGTACTCGCGGTTGCGCTCGAACAGCTCGTGGGCCTTGATCGCGTTGTTGAGGTAGCCGACCAGCGGGGTGTTCACCGAGTCGTAGAGGTTCTCGATGCCCAGGCGGTCCTCGACCCGGGCCACGCCCGACTCGGTGATCGCGATCGTGCGCTTGCCCTCGTCGACCTCGTAGTGCTCGTCGCGCTTCATGGAGCGCACGATCTCCGCGAACTCCTTGTACCAGCGCGGCGTGTGGTCCGCGGGGCCGGAGATGATGATCGGGGTGCGGGCCTCGTCGACCAGGATCGAGTCGACTTCGTCGACGAGCGCGAAGTGGTGGCCGCGCTGCACGAGGGTGTCCGCCGAGCTGGTCATGTTGTCGCGCAGGTAGTCGAACGCCAGCTCGTTGTTCGTCGAGTACGTGATGTCGCAGTTGTAGGCCTCGCGGTGCTTCTCCGCGCCCTCGCCCGGGAGCACGACGCCCACGGTGAGGCCGAGGAAGCGGTGGATCTCGCCCATCCACTCGGCGTCGCGTCGGACCAGGTAGTCGTTGACCGTGACCTGGTGCACGCCCTTGCCGGTGAGGCCGTTGAGGTAGACCGGGAGCGTGGACACGAGGGTCTTGCCCTCACCGGTCTTCATCTCGGCGATGTTGCCCTGGTGCAGCGCGGCGCCGCCCATGAGCTGCACGTGGTAGTGCCGCATCCCGCGGACCCGCTTGGCGGCCTCGCGCACCGTGGCGAACGCCTCCGGCAGCAGGTCGTCAGTGGTCTCGCCGTCTTTCAGGCGCTCCTTGTACTCGTCGGTGAGCGCGCGGAGCTCCGCGTCGGTCATCGACTCGTACTCGTCCTCCAAGGAGTCGATCGCATCGGCGATCGCGTTGAGTCGCTTGAGCGCACGGCCCTCGCCGGCTCGCAGTACCTTCTCGAACAACGACACGGAAGATCAGCTCCCACAGCAACGTCTCGGCCAAATCGGGTGGATTTCCCGGTCAATAGTACGCCCAGTCGGCGGCTGGTCCCGACGGCCGCCGGTGGGGCACAATCGTTGCCTATGGAACCCGTCACCCTCACCGCCGACGGCCTGCGACTCGTCACGTGGGAGCAGCGGCACATGAGCGATCTCGCGAAGATCTACGCCGACCCGCTCATCGAGCGGTTCCTGGTCATGCCGCTCCCCTGGGCCGGCACCGCGCGCGAGCGTTTCGTGTGGCTGCAGGAGCGGCACTGGCAGAGCGGGAACCCGCGCTGGGCGGTGGTCGACGAGGTCGGCGCGCTGGTCGGCTCGATGGCGCTGACGAAGTCGTTCCCGTACGAGTTGACGATCACGTACGTGACCGCGCCGTGGGCCCGGGGCCGCGGGGTGGCGCAGCGGGCGATCCGCGCGGCCGTGCAGTTCGGGTTCGAGCACCTGGGGGCCAAGCGCATCGCGTGGGACGCGATCGTGGGGAACCACGCCTCGCGCCTCGCGGCGATCCGCACCGGCTTCACTGTGGAGGGCATCGCCCGCAACGGGGTGTACCAGCGCGGGCTCTCGAAGGACTGCTGGGTGGGGGGCATCCTGCCGGGCGAGGTGCGCGGGCCGGACGACCCCCCGTCCGACTACGGGATCCTGAAGCGGCAGGCCGGGTTCTTCCTGGCCGAGCGCGAGGAGCTGGAGACCGAGGTGGCGGGCCTGCGGCTGCGGCCGCTGCGGGAGGCGGACCTGGACGACCTGGCGGTGAGCTGCGCCGACGAGGCGGTGCAGCGCTGGACGACCCTCCCGGGGGACTACACCCGGGCCATGGCCGACGACTGGTTCGCCGAGTGCGCCGAGCGGTGGGACCGGGGCCGGAGCGTGCTCTTCGTCCTCGCGGACGCCGACGACCGCTACTGCGGTTCGGTGGAGCTGGTGCTCGAGGCGGGGGGCGAGGCCGGGATCGGCTACTTCTGCTCGCCGTGGGCGCGCGGGCGGGGCTGGATGACGGCGGCGGTGCGGCGGCTGTGCCGGCTCGGCTTCGAGGAGCTGGGGCTGGAGCGCGTCAACTGGCGCGCGGTGGTCGGGAACGAGGCCTCGCGGCGCGTCGCCGAGAAGGCCGGGTTCACCGTCGAGGGCACGCGCAGGCGCACGCGGCACGGCGGCGACGGCCGCGTCGACTCCTGGGTCGGGAGCCTGCTCCCCGAGGACGTCGCCTGATTCGCGAAGAACGCGAATTCCGTTCCGGGAATGGTTGACGGAACGGTCCCGCCCCTGCTTGGCTGAGGGCGTGTATGACTTCGAGCCCGTCGAATCGGCGACGTTCTCGCTGCGCCCGGCGCCCGAGGACGTGAAGGTCGACTGCGGGTTCAGTCCCGACGCCCTCGCGTACGGCCCCGAAGGCGAGTCCGTCTGGGGCGCGCTGGGCTTCACCGCCGTCGACCGCATCGTGACCGCGCGGTTCTGGGTCGCGCCCGAGCGGCGCGGCAAGCACCTGGCGGCGGCGATGCTGCGGGCCGCGGTCCCCGGCGTGTTCGAGCGCGGGGCGTGGCGCCTGGAGGTGCGGCCGCCGGTGCGCGACCAGGCCGCGATCCGGTCCGCGATGCGGGCCGGGTTCCGGCCCGACAGCGGTGTGGCGCGCGGCGCGGCCTGGGACGGCACCGAGGCCCTGACGCTCGGGCTGCTGCCCCAGGACGGGCCGGGGCCGTTCCCGCGGGTGCTGCCCGACCTGCCGGGCGGGGCCCTCAGGGACGGTGTGATCGCCCTGCGGCCCTTGATGCCCGAGGACTACGAGGCGCATCTGCGGCACCGGTCGCGGCCGGAGGTCTACTCGGGCGCGGTCCTGCCGCTGCCGCCGAGCCGGGTGGAGGCCCGCGAGGTCTGCGAGTGGCGGGCGGCACTGGAGTGGCTGCGCGGTCGCAACGCCCTCATGGTGATCGACGACGGCGCCGGATACCAGGGCACGATCGGGCTCTACGACGTGGCGCGCGTCGCGGGCACCGGCATGATCGGCTACGACCTGCGGCCCGAGACGCGCGGCCGGGGGTACGCGACGCGTGCGGTGCGGATGGTGCGCACGTGGGCGTTCAAGGAGGTCGGGCTCGACCGCGTGTGGGCCGGGACCGACATCCACAACACCGCGTCGCAGGCGGTCCTGCGGCGCGCCGGCTTCCGGCTCGAGGGCGTCGAGCGGGGCGGTCTGCCGACGATCGCGGGGCGGCGGCGGGACACGTTGCTGTGGGCTTCGCTAAGTAGCGATTGACGTGCAACCCAACAGGTGGCGCCGAGCGTCGTGGATATAGTGATCCAGTCACTTCGCTTTGTGGAGGAACCCCCTTTGAAGCCCATGCCCGCGCGCGCCCTGGCGGTGCTGTCCCTGGCGCTCGTCATGAGCGCCTGCGCCGCACCCCAGACGGGGACGTTCACGCCCGCGCCGATCGTCCCGGCGGTGTCGATGGACGCCGTCGAAGCACAAGACCCGACCGCGCCGTTCACCCTGTCCGTGGTGGACGGCATCCTCGAAGAGGTCAACGTCACCTCCGACCGCTCCGAGACCATCGAGGGCTCCTTCTCCGAAGACCTCACCACCTGGACCTCCGAAGGCATCCTCGACGCCGGATCCACCCACACCGTGGTCGCCAAGGCCGTCAGCTCGGACGGCACCGTCACCGAGTTCGAGCAGCAGTTCACGACTGAAGCGCGCGAGAGCTCGGGCTTCGAGGTCGCCGACGTCACCCCGGTCGCCGAAGGCGAGGAGGTCGGCGTGGGCGCACCGCTCATCGTGACCTTCACCGAAGACGCCCCCGACCGCGCCGCCGTGGAACGGCTCCTGGTCGTGGAGTCCGAGAAAGGCCACGAGGGCGCCTGGCGGTGGATCGACGACGACACCGTGATCTACCGGACCAAGGACTACTGGGAAGGCCACCAGACCGTCACGTTCACCGCGAACTTCGCGGGCGAGTTCCTCGGCGAGGACACCTGGGGCGGCGAGGACTACACCGCCCAGATGGTCATCGGCGAGGCGAACATCTCCGTCGCCGACCTGGACACCCACACCATGACCGTCGAGATCGACGGCGAGGTCGCCAAAGAGATCCCGATCAGCGGCGGCTCGGGCGAGGAGTACGAGTACTACACCGCGACCGGCACCCACCTGGTGATGGAGAAGATGGCCGAGAAGACGATGGTCTCCCCCGGCAAGGAAGAGGGCGACGAGGGCTACTACTCGACCCCGGTCAACTGGGCCACCCGCATCAACGCCACCGGCGAATTCGTCCACGGCGCCCCGTGGAACGGCAGCCTGGGATCGGCGAACCTCTCGCACGGCTGCCTGAACGCCAGCGAGGCCGACGCCGAGTGGTTCTTCAACATCGCCCAGCGCGGCGACCCGGTCGAGGTCGTCGGCGAGTCGTCCCCGCGCGCGATGCCGTGGGACAACGGCTGGGGCTACTGGATCCTGTCCTTCGACGAGTGGAAGGAAGGCTCGGCCCTCTAGGGTCCGGTGTGCTTCTCCCCCACCGAAAAGCGAACTGAGCATGGATCGAGGCCCCGGGCTTGCGCCCGGGGCCTCGTCCGGTCCGGATGCCACCCCTCAACAACATCCGAACCCAAGAGGAAAGTCCCCCTCTTCACCGGCGCCGGCGCGCGGCGCCCCGGGTGGCTAGATGTCGAGCCGCAGCAGGCCGTAGTCGAAGGCCCGGCGGCGGTAGACGACCGTCGGGCGGCCGCTCTCCTTGTCGTGGAACAGGTAGAAGTCGTGGCCGACGAGCTCCATGTTCTGCAGCGCGTCGTCGACGGTCATCGGCTCACCGGGGTGGATCTTCTCGCGGACGATCCGGCCGGGCAGGTGGTCTTCGACGAGGCCTTCGAAATGGTCGATGTCCTCGGAGATGAAGTGCGCCGCGGCGGCGTCCTTCACTTCGGGTTCGGCGAGCAGGGTGCCGTTCAACCCGCCGTTGCCGTTGGAGGTCGCCTGCGCGACCGACATCGGGGCCTTGGTCCCGCCCCGGTGGATGCGCTTGCGGTCGGTGTTCTTGCGGAGCTGGTGCCCGAGCTTGGTCACGGCGAGTTCGAACGCGGACCGGAAGTCCTCGGCGCAGGCCTCGGCGCGCATGACCGTCCCCTTAGGACGGCAGGTGATCTCGACTCGCTGGGCGTGGTCGGCTTGGCGGGGATTGGGCTCGTGATAGAGCTCGACGTCGATATCGATCGCCTCCCCGTCGTAACGGGCGAGGTATTTGGCGATCTTGGACTCGATCTTCTCTTCGACGAGCTCGCGGTAGTGGTCGGGAACCTCCACGTTGCGACCCTTGACGACGATGTCCACCTCTGAACCTCCCAGGTGCATCCCGCTCTGCCTGGCGGCGATGCTGACGATGTTGTGCGTGCTGGGTCCGGAGCCGATGGTCCGGTACGGCGTAAGGAGCGACCTCCTCTCACGGGTAGAACGACCGGGGTTTCCGCGCCTCTGGATTGGGGGCGTTCACCTTTGGGCCATCTGGCCTCTGTCGTCTCGTTACCGATCCGAGATTTCGAGACTATCCCCTCGGTCACCGAAAGTCGACCCTTCGGCTACCGGAATTCTCCAATGCCAATGGGTGCGTCCGCGCGAATTTCGGCGGACTGGAGATAACTCTTCGCATTAGCGGCCGAAGTGGCGTTTCGGACCTTGTCGAGTTGCCGACACCCAGAGGGGTACCCGCCGGTACCGCCACATGAACCCCTGCCGCCCCACTAAAGCGGCGGCGATGACGACCGCGGCCGGCACCGCGACGCCCGCCCGACGGAGCACCGCGGCAGCGGCGTCGAGCGTCGCGCCGGTGGTCACGATGTCGTCCACGAGGATCGCAGGGCGCCCCGAGGCCGCGAGGGCGGCGAGGCGGCGCGGGGCGGCGCGCAGGCTCGCGCGCGCCGCGGCGGCGCGCCCTTGCGGCGTCAGGCCCACCGAGTCGGGCCGGGGCCCGGCCCGCAGCACCGGATGCAGCTCCCCCAGTCCCGCACAGGCGTGGGCGACATGGTCGAAGCCGCGGGAGCGGCGCGCGGCCCGGGTCGGCGGGACCGGGACGAGCACGGCGTCCGGGACCTCGGCGGCCACGACCGCCAGCGCGCGGCCCAGGAGGGCCCCGAGCGCGGGGGCGAGTTCGCGGCGGGCGCGCTCCTTGTACTCGTTGAGGGCCTCGGCGAGCGCCCCGGCGTAGGGCCCGCCCGCGACCACGGGCGGGGCGGTGCGCCGGGCCGGGGCCGCCAGGACCGGGCGGAGGGCGAGCAGGTCGGCGGCGCAGTCGGCGCACAGACCGCTGCCCGCCGCCGGCGCGCTCCGGCAGGAGGCGCAGGCGGCGGGCAGGAACAGGTCCCGTGCGTCCTCGGTGAGTCTCACCGGGGACTAACGAGTGTCAGGCGCGGAGGGTCACCGCGGGCGGGATGCGGCTGGCGCGCCACGCCGGGTAGACGCCGGCGACGACGCCCACGACCGCGCCGATGACCGGCCCGGCGGCGAACAGCATCGGGTCGAACACGATCTGCCAGTCGCGGTAGAGCGAGACGATCGCGGTGACGTTGACGCCGAGCACGGTGCCGAAGAGACCGCCGATGAGTCCGATGAGGGTGGATTCCCACACGAACTGCATGGCGACGGCCCGCCGGGCGGCGCCGACGGCGCGGCGCAGGCCGATCTCGCTGCGGCGCTCCATGACCGAGACGAGCGCGGTGTTGGAGACCGAGACGGCGCCGATGACGAGCGAGACGCCGGCGAGGCCGAGCAGCAGCGCCTGCATCTCGTTCTCCACGCCCTTGCGGAAGTTCCGCAGGTCCGAGGGCTTGGTGGTGTTGAGGTTCTCGGCGCCTTCGGGGAAGACGGCGGTCGGCGCGGTCTGGGCGACCTTGTCGGCGGCGCCGAGGTCGGTGCGGATGAACACTTCCGCGGCCCCGAACTCGGGGTCGCCGGTGGTGCACGGGGTGGGCGGGATGATCACGGCGCCGGTGAGCTTGGCTTCGCCCTCGGGCGCGGTGTAGACGCCGACGAGGGCGTACTCCTCGCCGTTGAGGTAGATCATCGGGCCGCCTGCGAGCGAGGCGTAGCCCAGGTCGCGGGCGGCGGACTCGTCGATGACGGCGACCTTGTCGTCGCGCTCGACGTGCCCCATGTCGAAGGCGGCGCCCTGCACGAAGGTGAAGCCGTAGGCCTCCATCGCGCCCGGTTCCATGCCGAGGACGGGAACGTCCCGCGTGTAGTCCTGGCCTTCGGTGCGGGAGGCCTTGCGCTCCTCGCTGGAGGTGCAGAGGATCCCGGCGTTCTCCACGCCGATGATGGCGCGCACCCGCTCGCTGGCGTCCAGTGAGGGCGCGAAGCCGGCGTCGCGCATGTTGTTGGAGAACGAGACGGTGACCTGGGTGGCCTCGGTGGCGTTGAAGCGCTCGGCGATGGCGTTGGCAGACGTGGACGAGAGGCCCACGGTGGCGACGGTGGCGGCGATGCCCAGTGCGATGCCGATCGCGGTCATCCAGGTGCGCATGGAGCGGCCGCGCAGGGACTGGAGCGCCTCGTAGGCGATGCCCATGCTGCGGACGCCGAAGGCGCCCTGGCGTTGCGGTACTTCGGCTTCGGCGGCTCTGCGCTCCGCCTTGGCCTCCTTCTTGGCGGCCCGGCGTGCTTTGCGCCCGCGGGGCTGGGCCTCGACCGGCTCCTCGTCTCCGGCGGAGACGAACTCCAGGAGCTCGGTGTCGGTCTCGGGCTTGCGGCGCCCCCTGGCCATCAGGCGTTTTCCCGGTCGCGCCAGGCGATCACGACCTCGTCGTCCTTGGCGAGCTCGCCGTCGACGACCTCGACCACCCCGCGGCCCTCGTGGCGCAGGGTCACTTCGACCTCGACGTGGCGCTCTTTGCCGTCCTCGCCTTCGACGACGGTGAGCATGGTGCGGTCCTCGCTGTCGGTCCACAGGGCCGAGAGCGGGATGATGAGGGCGTCCTCGGCCGAGCGGGCGCGGATGAGCGTGACCTCCTGCTCCTCGCCGGGGGCGAGGTCGTCGATGCCCTCGACGGTGGAGGCGTCGAACTCGAAGACGGCGTAGATGACGTCGACGGTCTGCTCCCCCTCCCCCTCTTCGCCCGGGTACATGCCTTCGTCGCCTTCGGCGGCCTCTTCGCGTTCTTCGAGTTCGAACGCGCCGACCTCCTGGCCCTCCATGGGGCCGTCGCCGAACTCGAGTTCGGCGTCGCCGCCGGCGTCCATGAGCGCGGAGGCGGTCTCCTCGTCGAGTTTGGCCTCGAGCTTCCAGTCGCCCGAGGCGAGGACCATGAGGGGTCCTTCGGTGCCGGTGACGGGCGCGGACTGCTTGGCGTTGATCTTGCCGACCTGCATGGGCAGCTCGGGCAGGAACACGACCTCCGCGGCGGGCACGATCACGCGCTCCACTGTGGAGGTCTGGCCGTCGCCGGTGTTCTCGGCGTTCTCGTCGCCTTCGCCTTCGGGGGGCGCCTCGCCCTCACCCTCGGGGGTCTCGTCGACGACCTCTTCGGAGGTGGTCGGGTGGTCGTAGCCGATGTTGTCGTAGAGCTTCTTCACGTCCGAGACGGTGCGCGCGTCGAACTTGCCGGTCTTGGGGGTGCCGTAGATCTGCTGGAGCGCCAGCTGCAGCTGCTCCACGTCCGGCCCGGTGTCGCCCTCCTGAAGGTCCCGGTAGGCGGGCACAGCCCCTTTCAGGGCGATCATCGGGCGGCCGGAGACCTCCAAGAGGACGGTGCCGGCCTTCACCTCGTCGCCGACCTCCAGCGGGATCTTCGAGGCCAGGGCGGTCTCGACCCCTGGGGGCGCGTCGGTCGGGGCCGGGACTTCGAAGTCCCCGGTGCGGTTGAGTTCCGCGTCGAAATCGAGCGTGTCGATCAGCTGGTCCTGGTCGACCCGGACAGTGATCACACTGTCATCGGGTTCGGCCGTCTCCTCGGCGCGCTGCGCCGGGGTCCGCGCCTGCAGCGCGAAGTACCAGGCGGTGCCGGTGGCGCCGAGCAGGGCCAGGGCGAGCACCCCGCTGACGACATGGCTTTTCTTGAGCCGCATGTTTGTGTCCTCCTCCACCGCCAAGACGCGTGGAAGGAAGGGTCCAGTTGCGGCCGAATCATCTCGATTCGGTAACGCCCCTTGCGCGGTCGCCTCGGTGGTGCTTTCGAGCCGTGAACGATCAGAGGCTCAGTTGTTCAGTCCGACGGATTTCATGCGGTCCTGGTGCGCGCGGGTGAGCCTGCGCAGCAGGGCGTCGAGGGTCCCCCCGTCGCCCACGATGATCGCGGTGAGGCGCTCGTTGGCGGCGGCCACGCCCTGGGCGCGGTTGATGCCCTCGCCGACGAGGCGGCGGGCCCACAGCGAGAGGCGGCCGGTGACGGCGGCGTCGGCCTCGACGGCGGCGCGGATCTCCTCGGCGGCCAGGTCGGAGGCGCCGGTCTCGGCCAGGACGGTCTCGATGAGGGTGCGGTCCTGCTCCTCGAGCCCGGCGGAGACGACGCGGAAGAAGTCGTCGGCGACCGCGTCGCCGAGGTAGACCTTCACGAGCGCCTCGAGCCAGTCGCGGGGCGAGGTGGAGGCGTCGAAGGAGCGGAAGGCCTCCTTGAACGGGGCCATGGCCTCGCCCGGGTCGGCCCCGAGCTCCTGCAGGCGGTCGGCGAGGAGCCGGTAGTTGCGAATCTCACCCACCGCGGCTTCGGAGAGGGCGGCCCGGCGTCCGAGGTCGGGGGCGAGCCGCGCGTCGTAGACCATCCGTTCGAATGCGAGCAGTTCGCCGAGGGCAAGCAGCCCAAGGAGATCGATGACGGCTTCGCGGCCGGGGGCCGAGGCGGCGGGGGCCGGGTCGTCGTTTTGCGCGGCGGCATCAGTTGTCTCGGACACGGGGGCAGGTTACCACTGGCCCAGAGCGGCCTTCGCCTTCGCAGGTTGTCCGAAAGCGGACCGATGCACGCGTCTTCGCAGGTCGGCACGGCCCCGAACGGGTGAGTCCGCCCACGTTGCGGGCCTGATCGCAGCGTCGCACCGAGACGGCCGTGCGCTCGGGGCGTACGATGGACGGGAGCGACCGCGGCCATCTGGTGGCAGTCCCCTCGACGAAGCTCGCGAATCACTGGTTCGACCATACGAGTTCGGCGATGCGAGAGCGGTCCTCGAACGCGGTACCGGCGCCAGGCGCCGAACCGCTCCTGCGAAGCGGCGACTTCCCGAATCCGGCGGTCGTCGCCGCTGTATGACGAGACTGAATGTGGCGCCGAGTTCCCCGGATCTGGTGACGTCCTCCGCCACGAGGTGAACAGAGTGAACGAAGTGAACAACGACCGGCTCAAGAACGAGGGGCCGACCTTCGCCCAGCTGGGCGTGAGGGAAGAGACCGTCGAAGCCCTTGCAGCGCTTGGTATCGAACGGGCCTTCGCCATCCAGGAGTACGCGATTCCCATCGCGCTCCGCGGCTCGGACATCATCGGCCGCGCCCCCACCGGCACCGGCAAGACCTTCGGGTTCGGCCTGCCGATCATCGACCGGATCTCCTCCGCCGAGGAGGGCGCCAGCGGCAAGCCGCAGGCGCTGATCCTGGTCCCGACACGCGAACTGGGCCTCCAGGTCTCCAGGGACCTCGAGGACGCGGGCAAGACCCGCGGCATCCGGGTCCTGCCGATCTACGGCGGCCGGGCCTACGAGCCCCAGGTCGAGGCGCTCAAGGCCGGCGTCGACATCATCGTCGGCACCCCCGGGCGACTCCTGGACCTGCACAAGTCCAAGCACATCAAGCTCGACGCCATCAAGCACTGCGTGCTCGACGAGGCCGACAGGATGCTCGACCTCGGTTTCTCCGAGGACGTGGAGAAGATCCTCAAGCTCCTGCCGACCGAGCGCCAGACGATGCTGTTCTCGGCCACGATGCCCGACACGATCATGTCGCTCTCGCGCCGCCACATGCACCGCCCGATGACCGTCGCCGCCGACGTGACCGGCCCCGACCAGGAGGCGGCCAAGCGCACCCGCCAGCTGGTCTACATGACCCACTCGCTGAACAAGGTCGAGGTCACGGCCCGGATCCTCCAGGCCCGCGAGCGCGGCCTGACGATCCTGTTCTGCCGCACCAAGCGCGCCGCGCAGAAGGTCGCCGACGAACTGGACTTCCGCGGCTTCGCGGTCGGCTCGGTCCACGGCGACCTGGGGCAGAACGCGCGCGAGCGGGCCCTGCGGGCCTTCCGCGCCGGGAAGATCGACGTGCTGGTGGCGACCGACGTGGCCGCCCGCGGCATCGACGTCCCCGACATCACGCACGTGATCAACTACGACGCGCCCGAAGAGGCCGACACGTACGTGCACCGCATCGGCCGCACCGGCCGCGCGGGCGCCACGGGCATCGCGGTCACCTTCCTCACGTGGGAGGACCTGCCTCGCTGGAAGATCATCGTCAAGGCCAACAACCTCGACATCGGCGAGCCGGTCGAGACGTACCACACGTCCGACCACCTGTACACGGACCTGGACATCCCCGAAGGCGCGCCGTCGTCGCTCCCGAGCGACCAGCGCAAGCGCGACGGCCTCAGCGCCGAGCGCGAGGAGAACGTCGAGGGCGACAGCCGCAAGTCCGGCCGAGGCCGGGGGCGCGGTGACCGCGAGCGCGGCCGAGGCGGCAGCGACCGCCGCGGCGGCGGACGCTCGGGCGGGCGCAGCGAGCGTCCCGCCGGTTCGAGCGAGCGCAGTGAGCGCCCCGCTTCGAGCGAGCGCATCACCGTGGACGACAACGGCTCGGTCGTGAACGGCAGCGCCGACGGCGGCGAGGCTCCGGCCCCGCGCAGCCGCCAGCGCCGCCGCATCCGCACCGAAGGCGACAGCGCCCAGTCCGGCGCGGCGGCGAAGGCCCCGCGCCAGGCCAAGGCCGACGGCGACAGCGCCCCGCGCGCCGAAGCCGCCGCTGAGGGCGACGCCCCGGCGCGCAGGCGCCGCCGCCGTCGCCGCCCCACGGGCGACAGCGACCGCCAGGCGAGCGCCGAATAAGGCAAGGCGATACGGCTCGGCCCGTTGGATCCTCTGGGATCCGGCGGGCCGAGCCGTTTCCGCGTCACGCTTCGATCAGTCGCGCTCGACTGCGCGGGCCGGGCCGCGCTCGCTCCCGGCGACCCTGGGACCGGTTCGGCGCTTCGGCGTTAGGCTTCCCGCATGAGCGACCGCAACGAGTACGACGGCCCGCCCGTCAACGTGCCGCCGCCGCTGGGCTGGCGGGTCGAGTCCGTGGCGCTGCCGAGCGATCCCCGGCCGCTGCCGCGCCAGGACTACGCCGCCATCGACGCGGCCGAGCAGCGCGCCCGGCTCGTGACCCACTGGATCACCCTCGTCAGCGTCACCCTCATGTTCACCGTGCTCATCATCGGCCTCCTCAACGGCTGACCGCGCAAAGCGGCCCCGGCCGGGCGATGCCCGACCGGGGCCGTCGTTCGATCCCCGCGCCTCGGCCTATCGGACCAGGCCGCCCCAGGTCATCTCCGCGCCGGCGTGCCCGGTCTTGAACAGCCACCAGGCCGCCAGCAGCAGCAGGGCCAAAGCCACCACGCCGAAGATGAACATGACGATCCTGCGTCCGGTCGCCGCGGGATCGGACGACCCCGCCGGGGCCGCGTCGCCGTCCGCAGCGGGAGCGGGCGCCGCGCCGTCGCGGGCACGGGCCGCGCGGCGGCCGCGGTCGAGGCCGGCGAAGAGGAACCACACCGGGACCAGCGCCACGAGCGTCCACAAGAGCCAGAACGCGTAATCGTGGTGCTGCGAGACCGCCTGGTCCCAGCCGTCCGGTTCGTTGTAGTCCGCGAGCTGGCGCCCGGTGAAGATCCCGCCGAAGACCGACAGGGGCGCGATCAGCACCAGGGCCGCCACGGCCCAGCCGATGCGTTGGCGCAGCGGCGGAATCAGGAGGTAGCAGAGGCCGCCCAGTACGAGCAGCCCTACGAGGATGATCGGCGCGTGCACCACCAGCGGGTGCAGCGGGAGATCGAGAATCGTCGTCATAGGGTTTATTGAACCCTAAAGTGATCACCAACCGGAAGCCCCAGCAGAACTTTCGAAGAGTTCGACGTAGCCCATCACGGCATCCGCGATGAGCTGCACCGCGATCGCGGCCAGCAGCACGCCCGCGATCCGCGTCAGCACCTCGATGCCGCCGCGCCGCAGGATCTTCACCAGGAAGCCCGAGAACCGCATGACCAGGTAGATCGAGATGTGGATGACGACGATCGCCAGCGCGATCCACAGGTAGTCCGTTCGGGACGGCGCCTGCTGCACGAACAGGATCACCGCGACGATCGCGCCGGGCCCGGCCAGCAGCGGCGTGCCCAGCGGCACGAGCGCAATGTTCGACGTGGCGGTGTTCGTGGGCTCATCGGCCTGGCCGGTCAGCAGTTGCAGCGCGACCAGGAGCAGCAGCAGCCCGCCCGCGCCCTGCAGCGCCTCCAGGTCGATGTGGAGGTAGCTGATGATCTGCTGGCCGAGCAGCGCGAACAGCGAGATGACGCCCAGGGACAGGAGTGTCGCCTGAAGCGCGGCCCGGTTGCGCTCGCGCTGATCCATGGTCCCGGTCAGGGCCAGGTAGATCGGCACGATCCCCGGAGGGTCCATGATGACGAAGAGCGTCACCATGACCGTCAGCAAATATTCCACGCTGCGAGTATGTCAAGTCCGCCAGGTCACAGCCCCGGATTCGACCAGGCGTGTTAGGTGTAGCTCACGATGGGCATCACTGCGCCGTCGGGCGGTTCGAGTTCGGACACCACCGGCTCGTCCCCGGACTTGTCGATGAGCAGCCAGGTCTCGTCGCCGCGGTTGGCCCAGACCTCCCAGAGCCCGGCCGGATCGGTCCAGTTCTCCGTCGCGTCCTCGAACAGGTCCTGGTACTCGCCCATGTCCACTTCGATCTCGGCCTCGGCCATGGCGTCGACCTGGTACATCGCGACGACGCGTTCGGTGATGGCGGCCGAGTCCTCGGCGGCCTCCTCGCCGGCAGCGGCGGCCAGCGACTCCTGGATCACGTCGCTGTCCAGCGGTCCGCACTGCTCCTGGCCGCTGGCGGCGCCGGCGCCGTCGAGGTCCGAGACGCAGACGTAGCTCGGGTCGGTCTGGTCGACGAGGACCGCGGCCTGCAGGCCGGCGTCGCTCACCGTCTCCAGGCCGAAGTTGCGCTCGTCGTTGAACCACATGGCCTGTGCTTCGCCGGCGGTGGCCGAGTGCAGGTCGGTCATGAAGACCGCCGTGGTCTCGTTCCAGTCCTCGAGGGTGAGGGCGAAGCTGGTCGTGAACGCGACCGTCTCGGTCTCCTCGTGGAGTGAGACGTCGACCAGCGAGTACTCCTCCTCGGTGTACTCGGCGTTCGGGGTGACCATCGCGTAGCGGTCGCCGGTGCTGTTGACCTTGGTGGTGGTCTCGAGTGAGGGCTTCTCCTCGGAGGCGAGCCGGTCGCCGTCGAGGTCGAGCGTCCACACGTCGGACTCGGACTCCAGCATGTACTGGGTGGTGAGCCGGTAGACGTAGCCGGTCGGCTCGGCGGCGTCGAAGGCCAGCGATTCGCCGTCCTCGTTGAGCACGCTGTAGCGGCCGTCCTCGTCCTGGACCAGGAACTCCATACCGAGTTCGTTCTGCACTTCGATGGTGCTGGTGTCGGCGGCGATCGTGCCGTCGCCGTCGTCGCCGTGGAGTCCGACCAGCGGGTTCCAGACGACCGCGGCGCCGAGCACGAGCAGGCCCGCGCCGCTCGCGGCGGCGGCCGCGCGCCTGCGGCGGCGGATGCGCCCGGCGCCGGCGATGGCCAGGTCGGCCAGACCGGGGTCGTCGAAGACCGGCGCGGCGTCGGCCCGTTCGGCCAGCCCGCTGCGCAGGAGGGCCTCTATGTCCCCGCTCATGCCGCTTTCCTCGGTTCCATCGCCAGGCCGAGTGCGGCCGAGGGCGTACCGAGTCGTTTGCGCATGCCCGCGAGCGCGCGCGAGGCCTGGCTCTTGACGGTGCCGACGGAGATGCCGAGGATGTCGGCGATCTGCTGGTCGGTGCGGTTCTCGTAGTAGCGGAGGACGAGGACCGCACGCTGGCGCTTGGGGAGGACGGCGATGTGGCGCCACATGGCGTCGCGCACCGCCGAGTGCTCGGTGAAGTCGCGGGAGTGGTCGACCTTGTCCTCGAACACCTCGGTGGGCTTCTCGCGGTTGGACCGCTTGCGCCACCAGGAGGCGTTGGTGTTGTAGAGGATGCGGCGGGCGTAGGCGTCGACCGAATCAGTAGTCCTGATCCGGCTCCACGCCAGGTAGGTCTTCGTCAAGGTCGTCTGCACCAGGTCCTCCGCTGTTGCCCAGTTCCCCGTAAGGAGATACGCCGCACGGTGCAGCGCGGCGGAGCGAGCCGCCACGTACTCGCGGAACTCCTCGTCCTGGGACGATTTGGTCTCGCTCACGAGTCTCCCTGGGGGGGTCGAAGAACAGACGACTTACCCTCGGCGGACGGTTGCCCCGTAGGCCGGAATTCTGCCAAGAGATGGGTGTTCCTGGCAACCGAGGGTCGGATACAAACTGAGTATACGAAGTAGGTGCAACCCCCTGGGGCCCGGCATCGGATGCCGTGATGTGGGCTGAGACCAGGACGAAACACACCCGCCGACAGTGTCGACGGGTGTGCGGACGGTGAACGGAATCGCGGTTAGGCGTCCGCGGGTTTCGGTGCGGGCTCCCCTTCGGGGATGAGGTCTTCCTCGGGTTCGGCCTCGCGCTCGTCGACGGCCTCGGGCTCGTACATCTCCTCGCACATCTGGAGGTAGAGCTCGTTGGGGTTCGGCAGGTGCGGGACGTTCCGCAGCGCCTGGTCCTGGCCGGCGGACTCGATGATGAACTCGCCGTAGTTGAGCATGCGGCCCATCGGCGTCTGGGAGTACTTCATGTCCGTGACGCGGCCGAGCGGCATCATGGCCACCGAGCGGGTGATGACCCCTTGGATGAGCATGATCCGCTTGTTGGTCAGGATGAAGCGGTCCATGTACCAGTCGAGGATCTTCCAGCCCACGAAGCCGAGGATGAGCAGCCAGACGAGGACGGTGACGGTGAGCGCGGTGTTGTCGACGCCCGACTTGGTCAGCATCCCGGAGATGAGGCCCATGATGAAGGTCGCGAGCGTGCCCACGACGTACCAGGGCATGAGGTGCACCCAGTGCCGGCGCCACTCGCCGCGGTACTTCTCGGTCGGGAAGAGGTAGCGGGCGGAGATCGGGGAGGGGACGTCGGGCACCGACGGGGCGCGCACGCCGCCGAGGAGGCCGCCGCTCAGGCCGCTGTTGAGGCCGTCGTCGAAGCGGACGCCGTCGATGTCGCTCGCGGCGGTCGCCGGCGCGGATCCGGCCGTTCCCGGAGGGAAGCCGAATTCGCGCGTGGGGGTGTCCGCGCCCGGGGCGGGACTGTCTGAGGGGGCGCGGGGGCTGGGAGGTTCCAGCGGCTCGGTGTCCTTGTTGTCCCCCGAGCCGCCTGCACCGGATTCGGTCATAGTGCCGTCGCTATCAGGTCACGAGGCTCGTGAAGAACGCCGCGAAACCGTTTGCGGCATCGAGGATTCCGCCTGCGAGGTTCCCGACCACGTCACTGGCTTCGCCCGGCCTGAAGGCCACAAAGAACACCAGGAACGCAAGTCCGCCCCAAGTCAGAAACTTCTTCAACTTCCTCACCCCTCCCGTCAAGGGTCCTGGCCGATCGTTCGTCTGGCGCAGGCTGGCACGAGTCTACCGTACGAGCATGACTCGGCTTTCAGTTTTGTTCTGGGCCGCAACGGTGTGAACCGTGAGGCCCGGTGCCGGGATCAGCGTAACGCGATGGTTCCACTTTCGCCCGACTCCGCCCATCTACCAGCGGATTCAACCTATTCGCTTGTACCACCGGGAGCTTACCCCAAGTAACCTGCCATTGGCTCAATGTAGGCGCATCGCCCCCTCCGCCCCATAGAAGCGTCAGGTATCCGACACGAGCCGTTCGCCTACGCCCCCAAGGGGGAGTGACACGGTCACGTGGAGTCCCGGGGCGTCGTCGCCATCGGAGCTCCGAGCACGGAGGTGCTCCATTCCAGAGTGCCACCTGGAGGCGACATCCGGTGACCCCGTAGCGGTCGGATTCCTGACGATCGCCTCTCAGGAACTGGAATGTTTCCCGGCCGGGGTCTGCTCGAACACGTGTTCCCTGACCCAGGCGTGCATGGCGATGCCGCTGGCGACCCCGGCATTGATGGAGCGGGTCGATCCGAACTGGGTGATGGAGCAGACCATCGTGCAGGCCTCGCGCACCGGTGCCGACAGGCCGGGGCCCTCCTGGCCGAAGACCAGGACGGCGTTACGGGGCAGTGCGGTGGTCTCGATGGGGACGGAGCCGGGCAGGTTGTCGATGCCCACGACCGCCAGGCCTTCGGACGCGGCCCAGGCGACGAACTCCTCGACGGTGGCGTGGTGCTCGACGTGCTGGTAGCGGTCGGTGACCATCGCGCCGCGCCGGTTCCAGCGGCGCTTGCCGACGATGTGGACGGCCTTGGCGAGGAACGCGTTGGCGTTGCGCACGACGGTGCCGATGTTGAAGTCGTGCTGCCAGTTCTCGATGGCGACGTGGAAGTCGTGGCGGCGCTCGTCCAGGTCGGCCACGATCGCCTCGCGCTTCCAGTACCGGTACTCGTCGACCACGTTGCGGCGGTCGCCCAGGCGCAGCAGGTCCGGGTCGTACCGGTCGCCGGCGGGGAGCGGGCCCTCCCAGGGGCCGACGCCGACCGCGTCCGGGGCCTGGTCTTCGGCGGCCTGGTCGGCGGCGTCCTGCTGGGGTTCGGGCTCGGCGGGGCCGGTCGGGTCAGTCACGCCGCCTATTGGAGCACAGGAGGGCGCCGCGGTGGCCGAGGCGGGCTCCGGCGGAAGGCATAGCGCCGCCCCGGCGGCTACGGGGGAAACCTACCGGGGCGACGCGTTGCATAGTAGCGGCCGGACGCCTGCGATCGGGCACACACCTCACTGAATTCCCTTGCCGCGTAAGGAAATCGGGTTATTGAACGTCCCTTGTCACTCAGGTCTCGGCCAGGCCCTAGGTCCGCATGAAGGCCTTGAGTGCGTCGGGGTTCGCGAGGGCGTCGCGTGCGATCGCCTCTTCGGGCGGCACGCCTTTGAGGATCTTCTTCACCGGGACCTCCACCTTCTTGCCGCTGAGCGTGCGCGGGATCGCGGGGACCTGGCGCACCTCGTCCGGCAGGTGGCGGGGCGAGAGCTGCTCGCGCAGGGCGGCCGCGATGCGCCGCCGCAGGTCGTCGTCGAGCTCGGTGCCCTCGTTGCAGGCGATGTAGAGCAGGAGCCGGTCCTGGCCCGGGTCGTCCAGGTGCACGACCAGGGAGTCGGCCACGCCCTCGATCGCCTCGACGACCGCGTAGAACTCGGAGGTGCCCATGCGCACCCCGCCGCGGTTGAGCGTGGCGTCGCTGCGTCCCGAGATCACCGCCGAACCGCGGTCGGTGATGGTGATCCAGTCGCCGTGGCGCCAGATCCCGGGGAAGTCGGTGAGGTAGGTGTCGCGGTAGCGGTGCTTGAGCGGGTCGCCCCACAGGCCCACCGGCATGGAGGGCATCGGGGAGGCGATCACGAGCTCGCCTTCGCGGCCGATCCCGGGGTGCCCCTCGGGGTCGAAGGACTGCACGTCCGCGCCGAGGCACCGGCAGGAGAGCTCGCCGCGCCAGACCGGGACGGTGGGCGCGCCGCCGATGAACCCCGTGCACAGGTCGGTGCCGCCCGAGAGGGACTGCAGCTGCGCGGTCTCGCTGATGGATTCGTACACGTAGTCGAAGCCCACCGCCGGGAGCGGCGCGCCGGTCGAGCCGATGCCGCGGATCAGCGACAGGTCGGCCTCGTCCATGGGCTTGATGCCCCGCGAGCGGCAGGCCATGAGGAACGGCGCGCTCGTGCCGAAGTAGGTGGTGCCGGACTCCGCGGCGAGGCGCCACATCCCGGCCGGGTCCGGCGCCCCGTCGAACATGACGATCCCCGCGCCCACGATCGGCGCGGACATCAGGTAGTTCCACATCATCCACCCGGTGGTGGAGTACCAGAAGAACCGGTCGCCCACGCCCAGGTCGTGGTGCAGCGAGTGCATCTTGGCGTGCTCGATCGCCATGCCGCCGTGGGAGTGCACGATCGCCTTCGGCAGGCCCGTGGTGCCCGAGGAGTACAGGATGTACAGCGGGTGGTCGAAGGTCAGCGGCTCGAACTCGACCCCTTCGTCGTACGCGCAGAAGCGGTCCCAGGTCTCGCCCTCGACCTCCCCCGCGCCGATGTACGGGAGGGTGACGACCGAGCCGAGCCCTTCGAGGCCCCGTACGACGCGGCGCAGGTCGGCGGTGCGGTCCACGGTCTTGGGCCCGTACTTGTAGCCGTCCACGGCGACGAGGACCTTCGGCTCGATCTGCGCGAAGCGGTCGAGCACGGCCTTGGCCCCGAACTCGGGGGCGCAGCTGGAGAAGACCGCGCCGAGGCTCGCGGTGGCGAGCATGAGCGCGTAGGTCTCGGGGATGTTCGGCATCCAGGCCGCGACGCGGTCGCCGCGGTGCACGCCGTGGGCCACGAGCCCCGCGCGGGCGCGGGCCACGGCCTCGCGCAGGTCCCCGAGGGTCCACTCGACGGGGTCGCGGGTGTCGGAGTACGCGCGCACGAGCACGTCCTCCTCGTCCACCCCGGGCGCGGTGAGCACCGCGCGGGCGTAGTTGAAGGTCTCGTCCGGGAACCAGACGGTGTCCGGCATGGTCTCGTCGGCGAGGACCCGGTGCTCCGGGACGGTCTTGCCGAGGCCGAAGTACTCCCAGACCGCGCCCCAGAACGGGCGCAGGTGCTCGACGGAGTACTGCCACAGGGCCGGATAGCCGGTGAGGTCGCGTTCCTCCCGGCGGGACAGCCACTGGCCGAACCGCCCGATGTTCGTCGTCTCCACCGCGTCAGGCCGCGGCAGCCACAGCACCTCGTTGGTCACGTTCGCCTCCCCGATTCCACAACAGTGTGGTCCACGGCACTATCGTGTCACGAGGAAGCTTCGGGCCGCCTGCGGGGCCGTCCGTTTCGGCGGTTTCGTCCCCTATTCAGTGAATAACCTGATCGACCGCGCCGCCATAAGCGGACATGTCGCGACAAGTCCCGGGCGGGCGCGAGTTCGTCCTCGATGTAGCGCTCGCGGATCACGTAGAGCCCGGCGCAGAAGAGGACCACGGTGAGCGCCGCGATGAAGCCGAACGGGACCGACCATGAGCCGGTGAGGCCGTAGACCCAGCCCACGGCCAGCGGCCCGACCCCGGCGATGAGGTAGCCGCCCGACTGCGCGAACGAAGACAGCGCGCTCGTCCCGGCCGGCGTCCGGGCCCGGAGCCCGAAGAGGGTCAGGACCAGCGGGAACACCGAGGTGCCGATGCCGAACAGCGCCATCCACAGCCAGGTGAGCGCGCCGCCGCCGTCGATCCACAGGCCCGCGACCGCGGGCGGGTAGCAGCTCATGAGGATGAAGAAGACCGGGCGCGGGCCCCAGCGGACGGTGAGGATCGGGACGACCACCGAGACGGGGATCTGCACGATCGTGAGCAGGCCCAGCATCGACCCGGCGGCGGCGGCGGACATGCCGTCGGCCACCAGGATCGTGGTCGTCCACCCCATGAGGATGTAGGCGATGGCCGACTGGCAGCCGAAGAGCAGCAGCATCGTCCAGGCCAGGCGCGATCGCCGTACGCCGTGGAGGCGGCCCATCGGCGCGACCCCGGCCGCGGCGGGCACGGGACGCCACAGCAGCCACGGGACGATCGCGATGAGCGCCGGCAGCGACCAGACCGCCAGCGCGATGCGCCAGTCGCCCGCGAGGTGGTCGATCGGGGCCGTGGCGGCGGCGGCGACGGCGGTGCCGACCGCGAGCGTCGTGGAGTAGGCGGTGGTCATGAGCCCGATGCGGTTCGGGAAGTAGCGCTTGACGATCACGGGCACCGCGACGTTGCCGACGGCGCCGGCGGCGAGCGCCAGGAGGCTGAAGAGGAGGAAGAGCGCGGCGTTGGGGGCCCAGGCGCGGGCGATCATGCCGATGCTCATGCACAGCAGTGCGCCCGTGAGCAGGGCGCGGGGGCCGTAGCGGCGGGCGAGGCGCGGGGCGAGGGCGCCGAGGCCGGCGAAGGCGAGGACCGGGAGGGTGGTGAGGAGCCCGGCCACGGTCTCGGACATGCCGAGGCCGGTGCGCAGTTCGGCGAGGATGGCGCCGACGCTGGTGACGGCGGTGCGGAAGTTGAACGCGGCGAGGACGACCCCGGCGACCAGGAGCCAGCTCGCCGCTGCCGCGGCCTGCTTCGGCGGGATCGGCGGGTCGCCGATCTCGGCGTGCGGGGTGGGGGCGGGGTGCGCGGCATCGGTCGCGGGCGCGTCGGTCGTCGTCACGCGGACGGCTCCTTCCGGGGACGGGAGGCGGGCGGTGGTCCGGTGGGGTGGTAACCGCTATCCAACTGTCATCGCACACAAGATGGTGCGCCCTGAGCAGCCGAGATATGATGGGGTCAATTCGTAGGATGAATTGACGGCCTGTCAACGGTATCGCGAGGGCTGTCTGCTTTAATCCTTCTAGTGTTGGGAAACACGCACCCTCCCACGGCGGGCCCCCGTCGGCCGTGGACGCTCCGGAGAGGTCAGGTCCGTCAGTGGCATTGCAGTCGACACGCAAGTCCGCCCTCGTCGATCAGGTGATCGAACAGCTGCGCCAGCAGATCAGCGACGGCGAATGGGGACTCGGCTCGCGCATCCCCACCGAGAGCGAACTCGCAGAGCTCCTCGGCGTCGGCCGCAACACCATCCGCGAAGGCGTCCGGGCCCTCGCCCACGCCGGCCTCCTCGAGATCCGCCAAGGCGCCGGCACCTTCGTCGTCGGCCGCAGCGAGGTCACCGCCGCCGTGCGCCGCCGCATCGCCGCCAGCCCCGCCTCCGACGCCATGGAGGTCCGCCGCGGCCTCGAGGTCGAAGCCGCCCGCCTCGCCGCCCACCGCCGCGACGAAGCCGACATCACCCGGCTGCGCATCCTCCTCTCCGAACGCGAAGCCACCCACGAGGTCAACGACACCGAGTCCTTCGTGGCCGCCGACATCGCCCTCCACCAGGCCGTCGCCGAAGCCAGCCACAACAAGCTCCTCGCCGAGCTGTACTCCGAACTCGCCGAATCCCTGCGCGAGACCGTGCGCGCCGGACTCGGCCCCAACCTCGCCGAAGAGCCGCACATAGACCACTCGCGCGCCATCGAGGCCATCATCGCCGGCGACGCCGACCTCGCCGCCGCCGAAACCGCCGCGTACCTGCGGCTGCTCATCGACGATTGACTGACCGCACCGGCACCGGACGCCTCACAGACCCAGCGTCGGCCACCGGAGGCACCGCCTCCGGGGGATAGAGTCGGAACTGTTCGCCTCTGAGTACGAAGGAGTCCCCATGCGCCTGTCCGCCCGCGTCGACTACGCACTGCGGGCCGCCGTGGCCCTGGCCGGGTACGGCGAACGCTGGGTCTCCGCCGAGCAGATCGCCGAGGACCAGGGCATCCCCCGCAAGTTCCTCGAGTCGATCCTGCTCCAGCTGCGCCGCGGCGGCATCGCCACCTCCAAGCGCGGCTCCGAAGGCGGCCACCAGCTGGCGCGCCCCGGCACCGACATCAGCCTCGCCGACGTCATCCGCGCCGTCGACGGCCCGCTCGTCGGCGTCCGCGGCGAACGCCCCGAGGCGGTCCCTTACTCCGGCACCGCCACCGCCATGACGAACGTGTGGATCGCCCTGCGCGTCTCCGAGCGCAACATCCTCGAATCGGTCTCCCTCGCCGCCGTCGCGAACGACGACCTCCCCACTTCCGTCACCAAGCTCCTCGAGGACCCCGACGCCTGGGTCATCCGCGACTGACGCGGATCTCAGAGGTCCGTCGGGAGAATGCTGAAGCGGTCGAAACTGCTGTCGCCGCCCGGCAGCGGTGACAGTCTCCGAAGTGGCCCCGGGACCCTCGACTCGATCGAGTAGCGCCTCATAGGCCTGCTTGGCCACCGCGTAGTGAACTCGATGCGCAGCAGGTGGTCGAGCTCGGTAGACACCAGCGGCGAGTACACGAAACCCCCGGTCGACTCGAAAAGGTCGGCGCAGCGCGAATGACGCGGGTCGCGGACGCTGAACACAGCGATCAACGCGGAGGTATCGGCGACGATGATCACCTGCGGTCGGCTCGCCGCTCATAGGCCTCATCGATGATCCTTCGTTTTCCTCACGACCGATCGGCTCGAAGTTCGCAGGAAGAGTACGAAACACGCGTTCGGTCCTCCGTCCATGCGCGGGCTTTGACAGAATCGGCACGTGAAATTCCCTGACTTGGGGGCCTGGTGGGACCGCGTCCTCCTCGGGGCTCGGCAACGGTCCAACCTGGTCGACCACTCCTGGCGCGCAGGCGAGCGGTACGGCGAGGTCCACGGCGGCCAGCTGGCCGCCGCGATCTCCTACTACGCCTTCTTCGCGGCGTTCTCGATGTCGCTGCTGGCGCTGGCGATCTTCGGGTACCTGCTCAGCTCCCCCGAGATCTACCTGTCCGTCGAGGAGTGGCTCTCGACCAACCTGCCGGTGATCGACATCGGCGTCCTGGAGGACTCCCGCCAGTCGGTCACGATCTTCGCCTCGGCCGCGCTCATCGTCGCCGGAGTCGCCTGGGTGCAGTCGGTGCGGGCCGCCATCCGGCTGATCTGGGGCCTCGACGCGCAGCCGGGGAACCCGTTCCTGCGGTGGGCGATCGACTTCCTGATCCTCATCGGGATCTCGACCCTGCTGCTCATCACGATCGGCGCGACGGCCGGCGCGGAATGGGTGCTCGCCTGGCTCGAGCTCGACGAGGCCACCGGGAACCTCGCACTCGTCGTCCGCGGCATCTCGGTCCTCGTGGGCCTCATCGCGAACGCCCTGCTCGCGATGGTCCTGCTCCAGGCCCTCCCGCGCGTGGTCATGCCGCTGCGGCGGGTCGTGTGGGCCTCGGTTGCGGTCTCGATCGGCACGGAGCTGCTGAAGACCGCCGGCCGCATCTACGTCCTGCACGTCTCCGACCGCCCCGCCTACCAGGCCGTGACCACCGCGGTCGGTCTCCTCGTGTTCCTCTACATCTTCAACGTCATGATGCTCCTGGCCGCCTCCTGGACGGCGACCTCCCTGCGCGGCAAGGCCATCGACCTGTACGAGCGCGCCGCCATCCCCTACGAGACCGGCCGCCTGCACAAACCCGAGACAGAGCGGTGACGGCCCGGGCGCGATGCGCCCGGGCCGTCGATCCCTTGCAGTTAAGCGGTGGCGCAGACCTGGCCGTTCATGAGGAACATGCCCGGGTCGTGCGGGTCGCCGGTGCCCTGGTAGCCGATCTGCTTGGTCTGGCCCGGCCTCAGGGGGAAGTTCCAGAAGGCCGGGTCGGCCGCCATCGCGTCCCCGTCGAGCGCAATGGTGCCGCCCCAGTCGTGCTCGACCGAGGTGACGCCGCCGGACTTCCAGGCGAGGTCGAACTCCTCGATCGGGGCCTCACCGGTGTTGGTGACCTTGACCTGGACGACGAAGCCGTCGCCCCAGTCGGCCGCCACGCGGTACTCGACCCGGCAGTTCGCGGCCGCGTACGGCGCCGCGGCGCTGTCGCGGACCGGGCCCGAGGTGACCGTCTCCCATTCGGGGGCGGCCATGTCGAAGCCGAGGAAGAAGCTCGGCCACGGCGGCTGGTTGTACGAGACGTTCTGCCACGACACGGCGAGGCGGTACTGCGGGTCGTTCATCAGCGTCGGCAGCGCGTGGTCCGAGGCGATCGTGGTGGTGAACAGGCGCACGCCGTCGTTCGACTCCTTGCGCAGGACCACCTCCTCGCGCCAGTCCCCGAGCAGGTCGCCGGTGAGGACCGCGTTGCCCTTGGTGCCGTTGTTCGTGTCCACCCCTTCAGGAGTGAAGATCTCCTCCTGGGTGCCGGTCTCGTAGTCCCATTCGGCGATGAACGGGTAGACCGGGACGTAGTCGGGCTCGTTGAACTCGTGGTCGAAGATCTCGCGGCCGAGGTCGCCGTCCCACCAGACCATCGAGTTCGCGGACGGGATGGCGTTCCCGATCAGGGTGCCGTCGGCCGCGTGGAGCTCGCCTTCGCGCGAGTTCCAGGCGCCCGTGGTGCTCGCGGCCCAGCATTCGGCGCCCGCGTAGTTCGGGTCGATGTCGCCGCAGGTGCCGCGGCCGGTGTCCCGGGTGCCCGGGATCGACCAGAGCACTTCGGCGGTGTCGGCGTCGCGGAACGCGCCGGCCTTGTTGCCCGAACAGCTCATGCACTCGAAGGGGCTGAAGATCTCCAGGCCCTCGTTGGACGGGTCGAAGTCCGAGACGTGCAGCGCGTCGCCGTGGCCCAGGCCCGTCGAGTACAGCGGCGTCCCGTCATCGTCGATGGTCATGGCGCCGAACACGATCTCGTCGCGCCCGTCCGCGTCCACATCGGCGATGGACATCTGGTGGTTGCCCTGGCCCGCGTACTTGCCGCCCCAGCGGTCGGAGCTGAAGGTCCACAGCTGCGGCAGGTTGTCGCCGTCCCAGTTCCAGGCGGTGACCTCGCTCTTGGCGTAGATGCCGCGGTTGGTGATCAGCGACGGGTGCACGCCGTCGAGGTAGGCCACGGCGAGCATGAGGCGGTCGCCGCGGTTGCCGTAGCAGTCGCCCCAAGAGCAGATGTCGCCGCGCGCGGGCGCCCAGTCGGCGGTCTCCATCGCGGCGCCGGTCTGGCCGTTGAAGACCGTGAGGAACTCCGGGCCCTGCAGGATGCGGCCGTCGGTGCCGCGGTAGTCCGCGGCGGCGTCGCCGATCACGGTCCCTTCGCCGTCCACGGTGCCGTCGGCGGTCTTGAGGGCCACTTCGGCCTTGCCGTCGGAGTCGAGGTCGTAGGCGACGAGCTGCGTGTAGTGCGCCCCGGCGCGGATGTTGCGCCCGAGGTCGATGCGCCACAGGCGCTCACCGCTGAGGGTGTACGCGTCGACGTAGACGTTCCCGGTGTAGCCGCTCCGGGAGTTGTCCTTCGCGTTGGAGGGGTCCCACTTCTGGATGATCTCGTAGACGCCGTCGCCGTCCACATCGGCGACCGTGGCGTCGTTCGGGGCGTACGTGTAGGCGACGCCGTCCGGGGTGGTGCCGCCTTCGGGGCGCTCCATGTCGATGTCGATGTACTGGTCGTCCCAGACCTCGAAGGCCTTGGTGTACCCGGTCTCGACGCCTTCGGACACCGTGGCGATCCAGTAGGTCGCGTTCGGGGTGCCGCCCTGGTCGGTGAGGTTGGTCAGCTGCGTCGGCTCGGGCGTGATGAGCCGGCCGTCGCGGTAGACGTTGAACGCGAGGCCCTCCGGGTCCAGCGCGAGGCTGCGCCAGCTCAGGAAGTTCCCGCCTTCGACGCCGACGGCGACCGGGGCGCGGTCGAGGCTCTCGATCTGCTCGGCGCACTCGGTGCACGGCTCTGCAGGGCCTTCCCCGCCGCCGCCGGGCACGTCCCCGATGCGGGTCAGCTCGAGGCCGTTGAGGTGGCCGGTCTGGCCGGAGATGGTGAGGTTGAGCTGGCCGTCCTCGACGGTGATGCCCTCGAAGTCCTTGGTGAGGATCGCCCTCGAGGCGGCGTTGGCCGCGCCGAAGTCGACGCCTTCGAACTTCACGTTCGCGCGGGCCGAGCCCACGTAGTCGCCGGTGATGACGCGGGCGGTGTAGAGGCCGTCGGCGACGTCGACGGCGAAGTCGTAGGAGCCGCCGAACCAGGCCACGAAGTCGGAGCCGAGCGGGTCGGCGGCGACGCCGCGGTCGCGGTCGATCGCGGTCGTCATGTCGGTGGTGAAGCCGTAGCCGAGCTCCGCGGTGTAAGCGGTGCCGCGGTTGACCTCGGTGTACCCGGGCGCGACGGTCTGCGAGGCGGGGCCGAAGTCGTACTTGAACCCGGCGGTGGCGGTCGTGACCGTGAGCGCGGAGGACTTCGCGCCCTCGCCCTTGCCGTTGACGCCCGCGACGGCGAACTCGTAGGCCGTGTCCTCCTTGAGGCCGGAGACGCGGCCGACGCCCACGGTGGCCGTGGAGCCGAGACGCCATTCGGCGCCGGGCTCGCGCACGAACACGCGGTAGATGTCGGCGTCGTCGGCGGTGTCCCAGTTGAGGGTCACGCTCGCGTTCGCCACAGTGGCGGCCTTGAGGCCGGTCGGTGCGGCGGGCGTGTTCGCCGGGGGCGCGATGTCGACGACGTGCTCGGAGAGCGGGAGTCCCAGGGTGGCGGTCTCCTCGGCGACCAGGCGGGCCATCTGGATGGCGCCGTACTCCTGGAAGTGCGTGTCGTCGGCGGTGCCGTTCGGCCGGTTCGGGTAGACCCCGGCCGGGACGTGCAGGAACACCGACTTCGCTTCCTCGGGGCCGATCTCGTTGAGGTAGGCGCGCGAGGAGGCCGAGAGGTCGACCACGGCGACGCCGGTCTCCTCGTGGAGCTCGTGGACCTTGTTCACGTAGTCGCCGAAGGACACGTTGAACTCGCCGGTCTCGGCGTTGAAGCTGCGGCGCGAGACGGGGGTGACGAGCACCGGGACGGCGCCCTTCGCGATCGCGCCCGCGATGTAGTGGTCGCGCAGGTACATCTTGTAGTCGTCGGGCGAGGTGTACCGCTCGGGGACCGAGGCGGTCGCGTCGTTGTGCCCGAACTGGACGAAGAGGTAGTCGCCCGGCTGGATCTCGTTCAGGATCGCGTCGAGGCGGCCCTGCTCGATGAAGGACCGCGAGGAGCGCCCGCCGATCGCGTGGTTCGCGATCTCGACGTTCTCGTCGAAGTACCGGTCGATGACCTGGCCCCAGCCGGCCTGCGGCTCCCAGTAAGGGTCGTAGGTCTGGACGGTGGAGTCGGAGGCGAGGTAGACGGTGATGCCGTCGTCCTGGGCCTGCGCGGGCGCGCCCGCGGCGAGGACGCCCGCGACCGCGGTGGCCCCGGCGGCGGCGACCGCGAGGGCGCGCCGCCATCGGGAGGGAGGAGGAGTCATGTTCACTTCCGTAGTGATGAGGAGGAGGGGGCTCACCGGGCATACGGATATGAATCGTTTCAATTCCGAGGACGGTTGCCTGGCAAGCGATTTCTAGAAGGGGACGGTACCGAGCGGATGCAGAAAAGTCAATACATGTCGATACGTAATGAGACACGGCAGGATCGCGGAGGGTCCCGGGACTCGTGGCACATGCCCGACTTGTCGGGCATGTGCCACGAGTCAATCAGCGGACGTGTCCCGCGATCGGCAGCGGGAGCGCCTTGGCGCCTTCGGAGACCAGGCGCGCCATCTGGTTCGCGCCGTTGTCCTGGAAGTGGGTCGAGTCGGCGAGCCCGTTCGGGTAGTTCGGGTACTGCCCGGACCGCAGGTGCATGAAGACCTCCCAGCGGGCCCGGTCGTAGCCGATCGAGTTCAGGTAGGTGCGCGAGCGCGCCCCCAGGTCGATCATGGCGACGCCGGTCTCGGCCACCAGCTCGTGGACCTTGGCGGCGTAGGTCCCGAACGACTCGTTGAACCGGCCGGTGGACGAGTTGTAGTCGAGGCGGTTGACCGGCGTGAGCAGCACCGGGGTCGCGCCCCTGGCCGTCGCTCCGGCCATGTAGTTGTCGCGCAGGTACCGCTTGTAGTCCGCGGGCGAGGTGTACCGCTCGGGGTTGCCGGTGCTGGCGTCGTTGTGCCCGAACTGGACGAAGAGGTAGTCGCCCGGCTTGATCGCGTTGAGGATCGTGGTGAGGCGGCCCTGCTCGATGAACGAGCGCGAGGAGCGCCCGCCGATCGCGTGGTTGGCGATCGTCGTGTTCGCGTCGAAGTACGCCCCGAGCTTCTGGCCCCAGCCGCTCATCGGGTAGGACGAGGAGTTGTAGGTCTGGGCGGTGGAGTCCGAGGCGATGTAGATCGTCGGGTTGCCCTCCGGCGCGGTGCCGACCGGGAGGGCCCGGAACTGCTGGTTCGTGCCGCCGTTCGAGTCGTACTGGGCGATGCGGGCGCCCGCGGCGGTCGACCGCTCGAAGACGTCGAGGGCCTTGCCGGAGTGGCGGTTGACGAAGCGCAGGTAGGTCCCGTCGTCGAGGATCTGCCACTGCTGGTTGGTGCCGCCGTTGTCGGTCCACTGGACGATGTCGGCGCCGTTGGCGGTGGACTTGGCGTAGACGTCGAGGACCTTGCTGGAGTGGCGGGCCTGGATCTTGTAGTAGCCGCCGCCGGCGTCGACGAAGCGGAACTGCTGCTGGGCGGCGTCCGTCCGGGTCTGCTGGAGGAGCTTGGCGCCGTCGGCGGTCGAGGCGCCGAGGTCCAGGACGTGGCCGGAGAGGCGGGACTGCAGGAGGTACCAGGTCCCAGGGGTGAAGGCCGCGTTCGCGGCGCCCGCACCGAGGAATCCGCCCGCGGCGGCGCCGGCGCCGATCCCTGCGAGGAGACCGAGGTTGCGCCGGGAGAGCTTGGCGCTGAACGGGTTCGAGTGTGCGTTTGTCATGTGTGCGCTCCAGTAGTGGGAGGTCGGGCCGTGCCGCGGCCCGGTGAGGAGGGACCTGTCGGAGGGCGCGGGGCGCTTCGTGCAGGAGGCTTCGCGCAAGGTTCTTTGCTGAAACGATTCAATGCTGCGGCGGATCGGTCGGATGCGGCTCCCCCGGCGGTGCCGGGCGCGCGAGGGAATCCATATACTCGCAATCCTCGATTTGCTTGGCGGGAATCGTAACCCTGGGCGGGTTTTCGCCACAAGTGGCACGGGGACTGCGGTCGGACGAGCGGTAGGCCTGGCCCGGCGAGCGGTCGGATCCGCCGGGCGAGCGGTCGGGCGGGGACGCTTCGCCCCGCCGCTGGACGATCGGGCACCCCAAGCGCCGGAGCCGATCGTCAGGCCGAGGGGAGCGTCCGGGCAGGCGGGCGGTCGGGTCGGGCGGGAGTTTCGGAGCCGGCCGTCAGGCGGGCAGGCGGGCGGTCGGGTCGGGCGCGAGCTTCGAATCCGGCCGTCAGGCGGGCAGCAGCGGGGCGAGCCTCGCCGCCGCGACGTCGAGGTCCATGCCCTGGGCCGCGACCCACTCGTCGTCGAAGTAGGTGCCGCCGTACCGCAGGCCCGAGTCGCACAGCAGCGTCACGATGCTGCCGCCGCGCCCGGCCTCGCGCATCTCCGCGATGATCGACAGCGCCGCGACGAGGTTCGTGCCGGTCGAGCCGCCGAGGCGGCGCCCCAGCCGTTCGGAGGCCCAGCGCACGCAGGCGATCGACTCGGCGTCGTCCACTTTCACCATGCGGTCGACGAGCTCGGGGACGAACGAGGGCTCCACCTTCGGCCGCCCGATCCCCTCGATCCGGGAACCGCGCTCGGAGGTCGCCTCCGGGTCGCCCTCGCGCCACCCGTCGAAGAACGCCGAGTGCTCGGGGTCGACCACGCACAGGTTCGTGGCGTGCTTGCGGAACCGCACGTACCGCCCGATGGTCGCCGAGGTCCCGCCCGTGCCCGCGCCGACCACGACCCAGGCCGGCACCGGGTGCCGCTCCAGGCGCATCTGCTCGAAGATGCTCTCGGCGATGTTGTTGTTGCCGCGCCAGTCCGTGGCCCGCTCGGCGTACGTGAACTGGTCCATGAAGTGCCCGCCGGTCTCGGCGGCGAGCCGCTCGGCCTCGGCGCACACCTCGCCGGCCTCGCGCACCAGGTGCGCCTTCCCGCCGTAGGACTCGATGAGCGCGATCTTGGAGGCGCTCGTCGAATGCGGCATCACGGCGGTGAACGGCAGCCCGAGCATCCGCGCGAAGTACGCCTCGCTGACCGCGGTCGAACCGCTCGAGGCCTCGATCACGGGCGTGCCCTCGTCGATCCAGCCGTTGCAGATCGCGTACAGGAACAGCGAGCGCGCGAGCCGGTGCTTGAGCGAGCCGGTCGGGTGGGTCGACTCGTCCTTGAGGTACAGGTCGACGCCCCAGTCCCCCGGCAGCGGGAACGGCAGCAGGTGGGTGTCGGCCGAGCGGTTCGCGTCAGCCTCCACTGTGGTGATGGCCCAGTCGGTCCAGCGCCGATCCCGCGCCCGGTCGACGATGCGCATTTCAGTCGGCCTGCTCGAAGGGGACGGGCTGCGGCCGGTCCTCCCACTTGGTCGAGAGCGTGATGGTGGTGCGCGTCTGCGCCACACCGGGAATCGCGCCCACGCGATGGATCAGCCGTTCCAGATCGCCCATCTTGGGCACCCGCACCTTGAGTTGATAGCACTCGACGCCGGCGAGGAAATAACACGATTCGATCTGCGGAATGGCGCGCAGCCGTTCGCAGATGTCGCGGTGATCGGCCGCGTTGTCGGGGATGATGCCGATGAGCGCGGTGATCCCGAGCCCGATGGCCTCGGAGTCGATCACGGCCTTGTAGCCGGTGATGACGCCGCTCTTCTCGAGTTTGGTCACGCGGTCCTGAACGGAGGGCGCGGTGAGACCGACCCGCCGCGCCAGTTCGGCGTAGGAGGTGCGCCCGTCGGAGCGCAAGAGGTTCACGATGGTCTGGTCGATCTCGTCCACTTGTCGAGGATAACCAGAGTTGCCACTTGCGCCCTCTGCCTACCTCATACCCGCGAACTCCTAGAGCGTCAGATTCAGCTCAGAGCGCCGTTGACATACGCGTGGTACTTTCAGGCAATACCTACCAGCCGAAAGTATGTCCAAGAACTCATGGCAGGTTTGACTGAATAGTGGTGTAATGGGTTTAACGCACGAAGTGAGTCTTCATCACGGGGAGGAAGAAATCATGGAGACCGAGGACCGCCTACTCACACCTGGCGAAGTGGCCACGCTGTTCCGGGTCGATCCCAAGACCGTGACGCGCTGGGCCGCCGCAGGCCGGATCGGGAGCATACGCACACCGGGCGGGCACCGTCGGTTCCGCGAGTCGGAAGTGCGGGCGCTGCTCGAGGGCGACGCCGGAGCTCAGACCACTTTCGAGTCCGGGAACGCCCAGTAACCGCAGGCCCAGCCGCACCCGCGGGCGCCACAGCGGCCGCGAATCCGTGAACTGAACGACCGTCCGGCACAAGCCGGTCCCGCGCAGCGCCCCACGTCCGCACACGGCCGAGGAAGGACGCGCCCGGTACCGGCTTTTCGCATGTTCGGGCCCGAAGCGCTACGGAGCACCGAAGCCCGCACCGCCGCTTGCAGCAGCAAGCGGCGGTGCGGGTTTTTCGCTGCCCGGAGGCTCGTGAATCCAAAGTGGAGCCTATTTGTTCCATTAAGGGCATTTGTTCACTTTTTGAAGTCGGACGAATACACTGAGTCGCCATACATGCCGCCAATGGGAAAATTCTGGATTCTCCGGTATCGAGACTCTTGACATCACAGTGAGACATAGGCAAACTTCGATGTGAAGTTTGGGAGCGCTTCCGTGTCCACCCGGTACCCGCGGAGCCGCTCCCGACCGAGCGGCCGGTCTGCGAGCGCGAAGCCGTGCTCACCCGCCGCCGTCAAGCCCGACTATCAATCGAGGGAAGGCACATGACACTCAGTCGAAGGAAGCAGCGCCTCGGCGCCCTGGCCGCGGCGGCGCTCGCCGCAGCCACCGTGAGCACCGCGGCGCTGACCAGCGCCGGCGCGCAGGAGCAGGACGCCGCCCAGGCGAAGGTCGACAACCCGTACGAGGGCGCGCAGGTCTACGTCAACCCGATCTGGGCCGCGAACGCCGCGGCCGAGCCGGGCGGCGAGGCCATCGCCGACCAGGCCACCGGCGTGTGGATCGACCGGATCAGCGCCATCGAGGGCAACGGCTCCCCCACCACCGGCTCGATGGGCGTGAAGGACCATCTGGACGAGGCGGTGGCGCAGGGCGCGGACGTCATCCAGTTCGTGATCTACAACCTGCCGGGCCGCGACTGCGCGGCGCTCGCCTCCAACGGCGAGTTGAAGGCCGATGAGATCGACCGGTACAAGAACGAGTACATCGACCCGATCGTCGCGATCCAGGGCGACCCGGCCTACGCCGGCCTGCGGATCGTCAACGTGATCGAGGTCGACTCGCTGCCGAACCTGGTCACCAACGTCTCGCCGCGGGCGACCGCGACCCCGAACTGCGACACGATGAAGGCCAACGGCAACTACGTCGACGGCGTCTCGTACGCGGCGGCCGAGCTCGGCGCGCTGCCCAACACCTACAACTACCTGGACGTGGGCCACCACGGGTGGATCGGGTGGACGAACGACGACCCGCAGTACGACAACTTCCACGCCTCCGCGGCGCAGTACGGCGAGCTCATCGGCGTGAACGGGATGACCGCCGACCACGTGCACGGCTTCATCACCAACACCGCGAACTTCTCGGCGCTGGAAGAGCCGCACTGGACGGTCGACCAGTCGGTGGGCGGCAAGCCGCTCAACCAGAACGGCGACGTCAAGTGGGTCGACTGGAACGCCTACAACGGTGAGATCGACTTCTCGACGGCGCTGCGCGACGAGCTGGTCATGAACGGCTTCAACGAGGACATCGGCATGCTGATCGACACCAGCCGCAACGGCTGGGGCGGGCCCGACCGGCCCGCCGGCCCGTCCTCTTCGACCGACCCGGTGACGTTCGTGGACGAATCGCGGATCGACCAGCGCCACAACAAGGGCAACTGGTGCAACCAGGCCGGCGCGGGCCTCGGCGAGCGCCCGACCGTCGCGCCCGAGGCGGGCATCGACGCCTACGTGTGGATCAAGCCCCCCGGGGAGTCGGACGGCGCTTCGGAGCCGATCGACAACGACGAGGGCAAGGGCTTCGACGAGATGTGCGACCCGGCCTACGAGGGCAACATCCGCAACGGGTTCAACCTGAGCGGGGCGCGCGGCGAGATGCCGCTCTCCGGCCACTGGTCGAGTGAGCAGTTCGCGGAGCTGCTCGCGAACGCCTACCCGCCGGTCGGCTGACGGACTGGGGCGGCTCGGCACTCCCCGAGGCATGGTGCCGGGCCGCCGCCGAATCTGATTCGGGCAGGTAGAGGGCGAACCGGCACTTCGCCCGCATGAAGACGGCGGGGCCGCGCATCGCGCGGCCCCGCCGTCGGCGTAGGTGAGGCGTGTCGGGCGGCGGGGCTTGTGCCTGGCGCGGCGGCGCTGTTGGCGTAAGGGAAGCGGGCCGGACCTGGTGCGGGCCTGCACTTGGCGCGGTCCCGCCGTTGGCGTAGGCGAACGGGCCGGACCTGGTGCGGGCCTGCACATGGCGCGGCCCCGCCGTCGGCGTACGTGAAACGGGCCGGGCCTGGGCGAGCGCCCGCAAAACGGACATGCGCGACGCTCCCGAATCAATGATGGGGGCAGGGTGCGACAGGCGGCCGCGGCGGGAAGTTTTTCTAAGGGTCCCGTACGGTTCCGCGCGGGAGCGTTTTCACTGAGTCAAGCGCTTGCCGTTCTGGCGAACGCCTTCGAAAGCGTTGGCCAATCGGGCCGGATGTGCGAATTTTCCTGGTGGACCTCTTGACAGTCCATCAATATATCGGAGATTATCAATGCACATCTTGGGAGCGCTTCCCTGGATGGTCACCCGTTCCGGGCCGCTTGACGTGGCCAATCAACCCCGAAGGACATCGACACATGCAAGTATCTCGAAGGAGAAGAAGACTCGCGCTGACGAGCGTAGCCGTCGGTGCGCTCGCGGCCACCGGTCTGACCTTTGCGTCGGCGAACCAGGCACTCGCCGAAGAAGGCTGCGAAGTCGACTACAACGTCGTCAGCACGTGGGGCGGAGGCTTCCAGGCCAACGTCGTCATCACCGCCGACGAAGCGATCAACGGCTGGGAGGTGAAGTGGGACTTCCCGTCCGGCACCAAGGTCTCCAACGCGTGGAACGTCGGATGGACCCAGAGCGGCACCGGCTTCACCGGCAAGGACGTCGGCTGGAACGCCAGCATCGGCTCCGGCCAGAGCCGCGAGGTCTTCGGATTCATCGGGAGCGGGTCCTCTGCGACTCCGGGCCGGTTCACGGTGAATGGCGACGTCTGCAACGGACCGACCGAGCCCCCCACCTCGACGACGCCCACCGACGGCCCCACCACCGGTGACCCGGGCGGCGGCGGCGACAAGGTCGACAACCCGTACCGGGACGCCCAGGTCTACGTGAACCCGCAGTGGTCCGCGCGGGCCGCGGCCGAGCCGGGCGGCGACGCGGTCGCCGACGAGCCCACGGGCGTGTGGCTCGACCGCACCAGCGCGATCTACGGCAACAGCTCCCCCACCACGGGCTCGATGGGCCTGGAGGACCACCTCGACGAGGCCCTCGAGCAGGGCGCTGACGTCGTCCAGATCGTCATCTACAACCTGCCCGGCCGCGACTGCGCCGCGCTCGCCTCCAACGGCGAGCTGGGCCAGACCGAGATCGCCGAGTACAAGAGCGAGTACATCGACCCGATCGTCGAGATCCAGGGCCAGGCCAAGTACGCCGACCTGCGGATCGTCAACGTCATCGAGATCGACTCGCTGCCGAACCTGGTCACCAACGTGACGCCGAGGGCGACCGCGGTCCCCAACTGCGACGTCATGAAGAACAACGGCAACTACGTCGACGGCGTCTCCTACGCCGCGTCCGAGCTCGGCGCCCTGCCGAACACGTACAACTACATCGACGCCGGCCACCACGGCTGGATCGGCTGGGGCGACACGAACCCGCAGTACGACAACTTCTTCGCCGCGGCCGAGCTCTTCGGCTCGCTCATCGGCGAGAACGGGATGACCGCTGACGACGTGCACGGCTTCATCTCCAACACCGCCAACTACTCGGCGCTGGAGGAGCCCTACTGGGCCGTGAACCAGAACGTCGGCGGCCAGGCGCTCAACCAGAACCCGAACCTGCCTTGGGTCGACTGGAACGACTTCAACAACGAGAAGGACTTCACCGAGGCCATGCGTGAGGAGCTGATCGACAACGGCTTCAACGAGGACATCGGCATGCTGATCGACACCAGCCGCAACGGCTGGGGCGGCGACTACCGGCCCACCGGTACCTCCACCTCGACCAACCCGGTGACCTTCGTCGACGAGTCCCGCATCGACCAGCGCTACCAGAAGGGCAACTGGTGCAACCAGGCCGGTGCCGGTCTCGGCGAGCGGCCGCAGGCCGACCCCGAGCCCTGGATCGACGCCTACGTCTGGATCAAGCCCCCGGGCGAGTCCGACGGCGCCTCTGAGGAGATCCCGAACAACGAGGGCAAGGGCTTCGACGAGATGTGCGACCCCGACTACGACGGGAACATCCGCAACGGCAACAACCCCTCGGGTGCCCGCGACAACATGCCGCTCTCGGGCCACTGGTCCTCCGAGCAGTTCGCGGAGCTCCTCGAGAACGCGTACCCGCCGGTCAACTAATCGGCCTTGGAGCTCCGCGAACCGAGAAGCACAGCGCGGAGCTCCTGGCGCCGAAGCCAGACGGTAACGCAGTACTGGCCCGGCTCACCGGGAGGCGGTGAGCCGGGCCCCTAGACCAGATCCTCGGTTCCTTCCGGTGACCGGGCCCCGCGGGACGGCGGGGCCCGGTCATATCCGGTCCGGGGGGAACGGACGCGGCCTTCACGATCGGCGGATCGTGAAGGCCGCGAGGCGTTTTCGCACCGGGTGCCCTGCCGCGAGGTGCTCCGGCTATCCGGACGCGAGCGCAGTGCCGATGCCGCCGACGAGGGCGTCGACGATCTGCTCGACGGTGTCGGGCGCCTGGAGCTCCGCGTAGTGGCCGTAGACGTAGATCGTCAGCATCGGGCTGACGATCATCGCCACCGCCAGGTGCAGGTCCAGGTCAGGGCGCACCTGGCCGCGCTCGGCCCAGTACGCGAGCGTGTCGCGCACGAACCTGCGCCGCCGTTCGACCAGCCGGTCGTGGTGGCGCTTGTACTCCGGGTCCTTCATGGCGACCATCATGCATCTGAGGACCTTCGTGTCCCGCTCCCCGTAGGTGCGGACCATGCTGTGCCCCAGGTGGACGAGGTCGTCGCGCAGCGAGGTGCGCGGCATCTCGGCCGGGAGGGGGGCCTTGATGCACTCCATCGCCGCGGCGATGATCTCCTCCTTGGAGGACCAGCGCCGGTAGATGGAGGCCTTGGAGACGCCGGAGCGCTCCGCGATGGCCTCCACGCTGACATCGGTGGTGTTCTCGTGCTCGGCGATGAGGTCGAGGGCGGCTTCCAGGATCGCCTGGCTGACCGCCTCGCTGCGGGGCCGGCCCTTGGGGGCCGGGGCCGCGGCGCCGTCGGGGGTCGCGCCGTCTTCGGCGGCACCGTCGGTCACGGTGCGGTCGGGGGCGGCATGGTCCGGGACGGTCGGCGTCTCGCTGAGCTCGGGAGGCATGGTGCGATTCTCCCCTAGGCCTCGACGAGGGCGGGCTCGGCGGCCTGCTCAGGGGTCTCGGTCTCGCGGCGCTGCCTGCCGGGGAAGAACAGCGCGATGATGATGAGTCCGACGACGGCCACGGCGATCGCCGCGAACGCGGTGGTGTGCAGGGCGTCGATGAACGAAGCGTCCGCGGCGCTCTGGACGGCGCCGGCCGCCTCGGGCGGGAGGGCGCCGCTCTCGAGCACGCCGTACGTCGCCGCGTAGGACTCCCGGGCGTCCGCGTCGAGCTGCGGGGCGGCGTCGCCCATCAGGGACTGGTACGACTGGGCCATGACGGTGCCGAGCACGGCGACGCCGAGCGCGCCGCCGACCTGGCGCAGGGTGTTGGCCAGGGCCGATCCGACGCCGGCCTTCTCCCTGGGGACCGAGGACATCAGCGTGTTCATCGCGGGCGGCATGAGGTTGGCCATGCCGGCGCCGGTGATGAGGAACAGGACGATGACGACCCAGACGGAGGTGTCGGCCTCGAAGACCACGGCGGTGACCGTGAAGTTGGTGATCACCAGGAGCATGGCGACGATGCCCACGGCCTTGGCGCCGAACTTCTGGACGAGCGTGTTCGACAGCGGCGCGAAGACCAGCATCGAGGCGCCGAACGGCAGGAAGAGCAGGCCGGTCTCCAGCGGCGTGTAGCCCTTGAGGAGCTGCAGGTAGAAGGTCATGAAGAACATCAGGCCCATCATCCCGAAGAACGTCAGGGTGATGATGGCCGAGGACGCCGAGAAGCGGGTGTTCTTGAACAGCTTCATGTCCAGGGAGGCGTGCGGGATGCGCTTCTCCCACAGGACGAACGCGACGAGCACGAGGACGCCGAGTGCGATGGTGCCCCAGACCTCGATGCCGGACCACGAGCCGGCGTCGCCGGCTTCGATGATGCCGTAGGTGAGGCTGACGAGGCCGATCATGGACAGGGCCATGCCGACGAAGTCGGCCTTGGCCTGGCTGCCCTTGGACTCGGGGGCGAGGACGGCGACCGCGATGATGCCGAAGATGACGATCGGCACGTTGATGAGGAAGACCGAGCCCCACCAGAAGTGCTCGAGCAGGGAGCCGCCGACGATGGGGCCGATGGCCCCGCCGATGCCGACGGCGCCGGTCCAGATGCCGAGGGCCTTCGGGAACTCCTTGGCGGAGAACACGTTGCGCAGCAGCGAGAGCGTCGAGGGCATCATGATCGCCGCGCCGGCGCCCATGAGGGCGCGGTACCAGATGAGCTGGTCGGGCGTGGTCGAGTAGGCCGAGAGCAGCGAGGCGACGCCGAAGACGACGAGGCCCGCCAGGAGCATCCGCTTGCGGCCAAGGCGGTCGCCGATGATGCCGGAGGCGAACAGGAGGCCCGCGAAGACCAGCGTGTAGGAGTTGATCATCCAGGCCAGGTCGCTCTGGCTGGCGCCGACGCCTTCGGGCTCGGGCGCGGCCAGGGTCTTCATGGCGACGTTCAGGACGGTGTTGTCGAGGACGACGACGATGAGGCTGATGACCAGGACGCCGAGGATGGCCCACCGGCGCGGGTGGCCTTGGTCCTCGACCTCCGCAGGGGTCGGTTCGGAACGGGTGTCGCTCACAGGGTTTCCGTTTCTGTGCAGTGCCGCGAGTGCGTGCATCTGAGTGAAGTTGCCGCCGCGGCGCCGACCGCGGCTCGTGCGCGCGGCGGGCTGGTTCCGGCCCGGGGCGCGCTGGTGTTCGAAGCCCGGGGTTGTCGTACCCCGGTCGTATCGTGGTGTCGACTCGAGCCTACGCCTATACGAAACGATACGGTAGCGTATCGTAATCCACTTCACAGGCGCAAGCCCTACCGGTGCTACGACGAAGTAGAGCCCGGGAATGTGACCGCGGCCGGGTGGTTGAATGAACTCCGTGGCACCCAAGTTCCCGTACGAAGACCTGCAGGCGTTCCTGGCCGCCCTCGAGGCGGACGGCGACCTCAGGCGCATCACCGCCGAAGTCGACCCGCACCTGGAGATCTCCGAGGTCACCCAGCGGGTGATCCGCGAGGACGGGCCCGCGCTGCTCTTCGAGAACCCCTCCGGCAGCACCATGCCCGTGGCGATCAACCTCTTCGGCACCGAGGCGCGCATGGCGAAAGCCCTCGGCGTGGACTCGCTCAACGAGATCGGCGACCGCATCGGCGCCCTCGCCAAGCCCGAGCTGCCCGTGGGCTGGTCCGGCATCCGCGACGGCCTCGGCAAGCTCATGCAACTCAAGTCCGTGCCGCCCAAGAAGGTCCGCAAGGCCCCGTGCCAGGAAGTGGTCTTCACCGGCGACGACGTGGACCTGAACATGCTCCCGGGCCTCCAGGTCTGGCCCGGCGACGGCGGTGTCTTCCACAACTTCGGGCTCACCCACACCAAGCACCCCGAGACCGGCAAGCGCAACGTCGGGCTCTACCGCCTCCAGCAGCACACCGAGCGCTCGATCGGCCTCCACTGGCAGATCCACAAGAACTCGACCTCCCACTACGCCGAGGCCGAGAAGCGCGGCGAGCGCCTGCCCGTCGCGATCGCGATCGGCCCCGACCCCGTGATGGCCTACGCCGCCACCGCCCCGCTCCCGCCGGACATCGACGAATACCTGTTCGCGGGGTTCCTGCGCGGCGAGCGCGTCGAGATGGTCGACTGCCTCACCGTCCCGCTCCAGGTCCCGGCGAACTCGCAGATCGTCCTCGAAGGCTGGGCCGAGCCCGGCGAGCGGATGCCGGAGGGGCCCTTCGGCGACCACACCGGCTTCTACACGCCGGTGGAGCCGTTCCCGGTCATGCACATCGAGGCGATGACCATGCGGCAGAAGCCGATCTACCACACCATCGTCACCTCGGCCCCGCCCCAGGAGGACCACGGGCTCGGCAAGGCGACCGAGCGGATCTTCCTGCCGCTCATCCGGATCATGGTCCCCGAGATCATCGACTACGACATGCCGGCCGCCGGGGTCTTCCACAACTGCGTGATCGTCTCGATCGACAAGAAGTACCCGAAGCAGGCGCAGAAGGTCATGAGCGCGATCTGGGGCCTCCAGCAGATGAGCCACACCAAGCTCATCGTCGTGGTCGACGCCGACTGCGACGTGCACGACTACCGCGAGGTCGCCTGGCGCGCACTGGGCAATGTGGACTACTCGCGGGACCTGCTCCTCACCGAGGGCCCCGTCGACCACCTCGACCACGCCTCCTACCACCAGTTCTGGGGCGGGAAGGCCGGCATCGACGCCACCGCGAAGTGGCCCGAGGAGGGCTACACGCGCGGCTGGCCCGAGGCGATGCGCATGAGCTCCGCGGTGGAGGCCATGGTCGACCGCCGATGGAAGGAGTACGGACTTGACTAGGCCCGCCCTCCGGCCCGCTGCGCCCGCCTCCCCCGAACTGGAGTGACCGCTGTGCTCGTTGACACCCCGAAACCGAACCACGTCAAGGACTTCCTGAAACTCGTCGCGTTCGAGCACTCGGTGTTCGCGCTGCCCTTCGCGTACCTCTCCACCCTCACGGTGATGGTGCTCGAGGACGCGTTCTCATGGTGGGTCCTGGTCCTCGTGACCGTCGCGATGGTCGGCGCCCGCACCCTGGCGATGGCCGCGAACCGGATCATCGACCGCAAGATCGACGCCCTCAACCCGCGCACCGCCAAGCGCGAACTCGTGACGGGCCGCGTCTCGCTCACGACCGCCTACGTCGGCTGCGCGGTGAGCCTGGCCGCGCTCCTGGTCTCGGCCGGGCTGCTCAACCCGCTGTGCCTGTGGCTCAGCCCCCTGGCCGTGGCCCCGCTCGTCGTCTACCCGTACGCGAAGCGCTTCACGAACTACCCGCACGCGATCCTCGGCCTCGCCCAGATGGTCGCGCCCGTGGGCGCGTGGCTCGCAGTCACGGGCACCTTCGAAGGCTCGGGCCCGGCCATCGTCCTCGGTGCGGCCGTGGGCCTGTGGATCGGCGGCTTCGACCTCATCTACGCCTGCCAGGACACCGCGATCGACCGCGAGATCGGCGTCCACTCCACCCCGGCGCGGTGGGGCGTGAAGGCGGCACTGCACGCTTCCACGGTCACCCACGTGCTCGCGTGGGCGGCCTTCGCCTGGTTCGGCGTGCTGACCGGCTTCGGCTGGCTCTACTGGACCGGCCTCGCGGTCGTCGCCGTCGCGCTCGCCTACGAGCACTGGGTCGTGCGGCCGGACGACCTCTCCAAGGTCAACCGGGCGTTCTTCACCGCCAACGGCTTCGTAGCGGTCGCCCTCTTCGCCTTCGCCCTGGCCGACCTGCTCCTGCGCTGACACTTCACGGAACCGTCCGGTACACAGGGAGCGGCGACCTCCCCAACCCAAAGCCGCCGCGACAACGGGGAAGCGGGGAACCCGGATGCCGGGCGCCCCGACCTCGTCCGCGGTGCTACTGGTATTCGTTGAACCGCAGCGTGTTGCCGAACGGATCGGTGACGGTCACCGACCGGGCGCCCCACGGCACCGCTTCGATGCCCGGGTTCATGTAGGGGTAGTCCTTGGCGCCGAGCTCTCGGTGGAAGGCGTCGAGGCCGGTCATCGGAACGAAGACGGCTGCGCCGGGGCTGCCGTCACCGTGATGCTCGGACAGGTGCAGGAGCGTGCGACCGCGTTCGACCTGCATGTACAGCGGCATACCGGGTTCGAAGCGATGCTCCCAGGCCAGGTCGAAGCCGAGGTAGTCGAGGTAGAACTCCTTGGCCTTCTCGACCGAGAAGATCCGCAGGATCGGCGTGGCGGGATCCAGGGCGATGCCCTCGGCGCGGGAGGTCTCGGCCGCATTGAGTTTGGCGGCCAGGATGTTCCAGTCGTCGAACCCGAACTGCCTCGCCACGATCTCAAGAGACTGGCTGTGGGTCATCTCGGCCAGACCTTGCCGGGTCAGCTCGGCGCGCAGGGCCTTGGCCATGGTCTTGGCGTCGCGGAAATCGCGCATGATGTCGTCCTTCGTGGGGCGAAAGCCATGATCAGTGCCTGCGTTGCTGACAGGTTCGCCGCTGAGAAGGGTCCGAACCGGCGCGAATGCTGATGCGTTCACCATGCCCCGAAGGGCGCAGACGGCCGGCCGCATCGGCCGCGCCCAGCATAACGACCCCGATCGGACCCGGTCAAGTACGAGGGCATGTCAGCTGCCGAGCTAGGCGTTGTACTCGAGTTCGTAGGCGCTGCTGTCGAGGATCATCTCGGTGACTTCGACGCAGCGGTCTTCGGCGTCGAAGGCCGTGCGGGTGATCGCGATGACCGGTGTGCCGCCTGGCAGGTCGAGGGCGGCGGATTCGACGGGCAGCGGCATTCGGGCGCGCAAGCGCTCGGTGAAGTGCACCGGTGCGTGGCCGATCTCGGCCAGGCGCGCGTAAGCGCCGCCCAGCCCCGTGTCGGTGTAGACGATCGCGGTGGACCGGACCAGTTCGAGCAGGTAGTAGGAATCGGCGAGCTGCACTGGTCGGTCCTCGACCGCGAACCGCCGTGAGCGGCGCAGAACCAGATCGCCAGGGGTCAGACCGAATGCAGAGGCGACACTCTCGCTCGCGGCTGTCTCGCCGACTGTCACTTCAACCATGCGGGCCCGCTTGCCAGTGTCTGCATCCTGGATCGACTGCCCCTCCCGCCAGGCAGAGAGGCGGGCAGGAAAGGAACGAACGATCGGCTCAAAGGTGCGCATTACCAATTTTGCGGGGTGGTCGCCTGGGCCTTGCCGGGCGCCCCTTCAACGCTGCGATGTCGATGGTCGTAGGACGCCGCTGGGGCGGTACGAGGAGGGCTTGGATGTCGAAGGCGCGCTTCCCCTTGCAGTGGGAAGCGCGCCGTGTCTTGCGGGCCGGGCGGGTTAGCTGATGTCGCCGGACTTGATCCCGGTGAGCAGGCCGCCGAGGTCAGCGGCGCTCACGCGGAGGTGAGCGTAAGTGTCGGCGACGGGAGACTTGGTGTCCCCCACAGCGACTTCGCCACCCTGGACAGCGACCGCCACGCACTGACCATTACTTCCGCTGTCGCTACGCGAGCTCTTGCGGAAACGCTCGCGGGTCCACGGGTTCAGCTCGCGGTCGGACATATCACTCATTTCAGTTCCTTGGCGATCGTCTTGATCTTCGCAACGGAGTCGCCCGCCGACAGCACGGACTCGTTCCAAAGCCTGGCGAACGCCGTTTGGAACGAGTCTATGTCAGGCTCCTCCAGCACGATTGAGCCCGCAGGACCCGCCTCGATCTGGACCAGGGTTGGCCACTCATCAGGCATTTCAAGGATGCGGAAGCCTGTTGCGACACCAGCGTCGATGTGGTCCCTGGATTCCAACGGCAGGACTCTCAACTCGACATTCGGCAACTCGGCCGCATCAAGGAGGTGCTGAAACTGCTCGGTAAGGACCGCCGTGCTTGCCCCTCGCTGCCAGAGAATCGCCTCGTGAAGAAGGAACCGAACCTCGGGGGCGTTGACGCGTTTGAGGAGTCGGCTTCGCATCTGCCGCTGTTCGAGGTCACGGCGAACCTGAAGCTCGTCATCGCCATGCGGGCCGACCTTGATCAGGGATTCGGCGAACGCGCGCGTTTGGAGCAAGCCAGGCACGGTGTCGAGTTGGAAGACCTTGATGGCGCTGGCGCGGTTTTCGGCCCAGAGGAAGTCCGCGAAGCCGCTGTCGGTCACATAGCCCTCCCACCATCCGCGCTTGGCAACCTCGACCGAGTCTCGAAGCAGCCGTTCGCGATGGCCCATGTCGGAGATGTGGTACAGGTCCATCAGCTGAACCAGTTCCTTGTCTCCGACCGGGTATCGACCGTTTTCGAAGCGGACCACATAAGCCTGACCGCGCCCGAGGATCTCCCCAACCTCGGTGGTCGTCATGTCGCAGTCTTTTCGCAAATCGCGAAGCTGGTCCCCGAACTTCCTGGCCCGCCAGGAAGGTTTCCGCTGTGCCATGGTTCGCCGCTGCCTTTCCTGGTGTTTCAAGGTGCCCAACATCGTACGGCACCTTCGGTGCGACCTCTTGGGCATGATCGTACGCCCCCGATTTGAATATATTCAGTGGCGTGTCTCTTGACTTTCGGACAACCGGCATGCCACCATCGATATGTGACGAACCGCAATGCCGCAGGACATTCGATGGCTGTCGGTCACGAAGCTTGAATCCCTAGGTTCGGAAGGCTGACTTGCAGGGCGGGGGTCCTGCTGGTGGGGCAAGACCGCCGCCGCCCTTCCGAACCGTGGCCCGCCCGGCCCGGTGATGATCATCGAAGCGGCCAGGTCGGGCGGGCATCTACAACTGCACCAATCCAACAGCACAAGGCCGCACATAGACAGCGGCCCGCCGGAACAGAAACTTTGGCGAGTTCACCGGCGGGCCGCGCAACCTAGAGAAAGCGAACCTTCTCATGGGTCTTATCAGCGTACCCGTCGACCCTGTCCCGGCCTGGGCGAAGATCGACCTGCAACTGCACCGGGCCTACCGCACCTGGTTCGGCCTCGGCCGCTTGCGCTGTGAATGGTGCGGCGAGGCTTGGGGTCGTCATGGCTGCCTCACACGCAAATCTGCCGCGAAGCTGTTCGTCTACACCGCCAGCGCCGCCCAAAAAACAGCCGCGATCGACTCGGGCGACCTCACTCCCGACGACCTCAACCTCCGCCGCCGCTCCCCCGCCCGTCATCGGCGCAGGCCCCGGCCCTATCCGGTCGTCTCCCTCGGGCAGGTGGGGTGACCATGGCCGAGCCTTCCGCGACCGACCGCTCAGTGGTGATTCGCCGTGGGGGTCAATGCTTCCGCTTCGTACCCGACCTCACTACCGGAGAGGTCCGCATCATGCTGCTGTTCAGCGCAGCGACCGCGCCCGTAGGCGTCGTTCGCTCGCTTCGCGAAGCGCCGACCGCCGAGCTTGTGGAGGGGTGCCCAGCGGAGTTGCGCGCCGATGCCCTGAGCCTCGCCCGTGAGGTGTTCTTCCGGGCCGATTTCCAGCAGTCCTGTTTTGACCAGGCGGTTGCCGGGATCAGAGCGCGGGTGAACCGGGCCGAGTCCGGTTGAGATCAGGCGGCGTTCTGCTTGTGGGCGAGGGCTGAGGGGGTGCGGCAGCCGACGATGGCCGGGGCCTCTTGGACCAGGGTGTCGTCGGTGACGGCTTCGACCATGAAGAGCGCGTAGTCGATGCGGCGGGTCATGTTGCTCTCCAGGATCGGGTCACCGACGCGGCGGGCCCACACCGGCAGGCCCTCGCTCGGGCCCTCCTCGAGGTCCGAGCCGCGCACGAGCGTCCAGCGGGTGTCGCTCTTGAAGATCAGATCGGCGGCGCGGTACTGGTCGTCGAGGTCGAGGAGGCGGGTGAAGCGCAGGAACCTGGCGAAGGCGACCGCGGCCTTGATCTTCCAGGAGTAGACGTCCTTGCCGTCGCGGGAGATGTGCCAGCCGCACGAGAAGACCAGGCGCGCACCGGGTTTCGCGTGGTCGATGACGGCCCGCGCGGTGCCCGAGGCGTAGTCGTCCACGCCCCAGGGCACCAGCACCGTGAGGACCGCGTCGCAGCCTTCGACCGCTTTCGCGATGACCTCGCGGTCGTTCGTGTCGCCGCCGAAGACGGTGATCCGGTCGGCGACCTCGGCGAGCTTCGGGACGCTCTTCTCCCGGCAGACGCCCACGACCTCGTAGCCCCGGGCCAGCGCGTGCCGCACCATGTACTGGCCCAGCTTCCCTGACGCGCCGACGATGCAGATCCGCTTGCCCACGCCGGTCTGCGGGACGATCGGGTTCGACGGTTCCATGACTTGCTCCTCGCTCGAAGGGTGCTTCTACCTTTACACTGTACAGTAAAACCGTACAGTGTAAAGTCCCTGCGGGAAACGGCCCACGGACGGGAGGCGACCGGTGAGCACCGAGACGGGCGGACCGCCTGCGGCGCGGCGCAACACGCTCAGCAGAGCGAAGGTCGTGACCGCCGCCGTGGCGATGGCGGACGCCTCCGACGGTAAGGTCCCGAGCACGCGCAAGCTCGCCGAGCGGCTCGGCGTGCAGGCCATGGCGCTCTACCACCACTTCCGCAACAAGGACGCGCTGCTCGACGGCATGGTCGACTTCGTCTTCGCCGAAGTCGAGCTCCCCGCCGAAGGCGACGACTGGAAGCCCGCCATGCGGCGGCGCGCCGCCTCGATGCGCGAAGCGCTCATCCGCCACCCCTGGGCGATCGCGATCATGGACTCCCGCGCGAACCCCGGCCCGGCCACCCTCCGCCACCACGACGCGGTCATCGGCTGCCTCCGCGCCGGCGAATTCACCATTGCCGGTGCGGCGCATGCGTTCTCACTGCTCGACAGCTACGTCTACGGCTTCGTGGTCCAGGAGCTGGCGCTGCCGCTCGACTCTCCCGAGGAGATTCAGGAGTCCGCGGAGTCGGTCCTGGCACTGGCCCCGCCCGAGAAGTTCCCGCACCTGACCGAGATGGCGGTCGAGCACGCCATGAAACCGGGGTACGCCTACGCCGACGAGTTCTGGATCGGCCTCGACCTCATCCTCGACGGGCTCGAACTGCGGCGCGACGCCTGGCGCTGAACAGGCGGCGGGCGGCGGGCGGCCCTCAAGAGGTCTTGCGGTACGACCCGGGGTCGCTCTTGAGGCACAGGGGTCGGCCCTCAGGCAGTCTTGAGGCGCGACCTCAGGCGGTCTCGGGCTACACCACCCGTGGCTTAGACGGTCTTGAGGCGCAAGCCCGGGTATCGGAAGTAGTGGTGGCCCTGCTGCTCCGCTTCGCCGCCCAAAGCGAGGTCCTCCACGGATTCGACACCGGCGGCGACGGCGGTGCGGACGATGAGGTCGGCGGCCTCGCGCGCACGCGTCGCTCCCGGCGCGCCCCCGTCGAAATGCCAGGGCGCATCGAAGTGCGCCGGACGGGCGCTGTCACGGAACGCCGCGGGGCGAGTGGGACGCCACCCCAGCTGCGCCGCCGCCTCGCCACTCGCCGCCGCGGCCACGCCGTCGGGCGCGAAGTAGCCCACGTGCAGGTGCCCGCCGGACCGGATGTCGAACAGGAGCGGACTGAACCCCTGCCGCACCCTGCCGAACAGGCCGAGGCCCAGCGTGACCCCGAGAGCAGTCGTCTCGGCGGGCAGGCAGGAGAGCAGTGCCGCCAAGGACTCGGTGAACTCGCCCAGATCGCGCGCCGTCGCGGCCGGGACGTGCAGCAGCGCATCGCCCCCGTTCGCGCCGATGAAGCCGGTCGGATTGCGCTGCATGGCCTCCCGATAGTCCTCCTCCCACAGGTCGGTGAAGTCGGAGACCAGCTCCGGACCCGATGCGCCCGCGCGCAGCTCGACCGTGGCGTACTTCTCTCTCCAGCGCATGTGCGGCGTGCCCCAGGACCGACCGGCGTCGTCGTTCGCGTAGGTGCCGAAGTAATCGGGCGAGCCCAGAACCCGCTGTAGGGCGACGGCGGTGCGGCAGTACTCCGCGGCGTGGCCCGGCGCGTCCGCGGTGATGCGGCTGAGGGGGACCACGACACCGCGGTGGTCCTGGTGCACGGTCCAGGGCCGCGCCTCGCCGTCCACAAGGGCGGTGCAGACGACTCCCTGGAGCATGCCGTCGGCCCGGCGCGGCCACGGCACCGTCGAGTCGGGTGCGAATCCGAGCTCGGCGGCCAACTGCCGCATGCCGGTCTCGGTCCGCTCGTAGCCGGGCACGACCCCTTCCATGAAGAGCGCGAGCCGGGCCAGCTCCGGCTCGTTCATCCGAAGGTCCCGCTCCTGCCGCATGTGGACTCCTCTCCGGCGCCGGCGCGCCGGCCGCCGCGTCTCGGTCGCCGTGTTCCGGGCGGCGGCCGCCGAGCGGGGCCGTCCCGGGTCGAACAGGGTATCGCGACCGCCCGGCCGGACGCCTGGCGGCGAATCGGATCGACGAGTATCAACACGGTCTCGACGCTGGACTTCCGGGTGCCCGGTAGTCCAAGATGAGGCAATGTGGCCCCGATCGACCCATCTCACCCCTCCGGGGAGGGTGCCGTGCACCCGCTGATCGGGTTCCTGATCGCCGTGGGGCTGTTCGCGATCGGCCTCTACGGGGTCCTCACGCGCCGCAACGCCGTGCTCCAGCTGGCCGCCGCGGAGCTCATGCTCGGCGGCGTGCACCTGGTGCTCGTCACCGCCGACCTCGTCCACAATGCCTACACCGGGCAGAGCTTCGCACTGTTCATCGTGGTCATCGCCGCCGCCGAGGTCGGGGTGGGCCTCGCTCTCATCCTCAACCTGTGGCGCGAGCGGGCCACCATCGACACCGACGACCTGCCTGAAGAGCAGCCCGACAGCCGGAGCGGCCGATGACCGCCGGGCTGCTCCTCATCGGCTTCCCCGCGGCGGCGGGCCTGGCCGGGTTGCTGTTCCGGCACCGGGGCCTCGCCAGGTGCTTCGCCCTCGCCGCGCCCGCCTTCACGCTGTGGATGGCGGCCATGTGCGCCGTCACGAACCCGGAGTTCGCGCTGACCCTCGCGGACTTCGGCCCGATCCGGGTCGACCTCGCCCTCGAACTCTCGGGCACCGCGGTGGCCGTGGCGATCGCGACCGCGTTCGTGACCCTCCTCGTGCAGGCGTACTCGGTCGCCTACCTGCGCGACGACCCGCACTATCCGGCGTACGCCGCGCAGGTCAACCTGTTCTGCGCCGCAATGCTCCTCGTCGTGGCCGCCGACGACCTCGTGTTCCTCCTCATCGGCTGGGAGGTCATGGGCGCCTGCTCGTACCTCCTCATCGCCCACTACGCGAAACTGCCCGAAGCGCCCGGCGCGGCGGCCAAGGCGTTCCTGGTGACGCGCTTCGGCGACGTCGCGTTCGTCCTCGGCGTCATGGTCCTCGGCGCGGCCGCCGGAAGCTTCCGCATCGGCGAGCTCGCGGGCGTCCCGGACGGGCCCGCCGCGGCCGGCATGCTGCTGATCCTCTTCGGCTGCATCGGCAAGTCCGCGCAGTTCCCGCTCCAGATCTGGCTCCCCCCGGCGATGGCCGGCCCGACCCCGGTGAGCGCGCTCATCCACGCGGCCACGATGGTCGCCGCCGGCGCGTACGTGCTGACGCGGCTCATCCCCGTCTGGCCGGCGCACCTGCTCCTGGTCGTCGCGATCACGGCGGCGGTGACCATGGTCGGCGCGGGCCTGTGCGCGCTCGCGGCGAGGGACCTCAAAGGCGTGCTCGCGTGGTCCACGGTCAGCCAGGTCGGCTTCATGTTCGCGGCCGTCGCGGTCGCCGCGGGCGACGCGGCCCTGTTCCACCTCGTCTCGCACGCGGGCTTCAAGGCGCTGCTGTTCCTCACCGCGGGCGTGGTGATCGCGATCGCGGGCACGAACGGCTCCCTGCGCACGACGAGGCTGCGGCCGGGCGACTCGCCGCTGGCGTTCTGGGCCATGACGATCGGGCTCGCCTCGATGGCGGGCCTGCCGCCGCTGGGCGGCTTCTACAGCAAAGAGGCGGTCCTTGGCGCGGCCTACGAGGCCGGGACCCCGGCCGGGGTGGTCGTGTTCTGGGCCGGGATCGGCGCGAGTCTCCTGACCGCGGCGTACGCGGCCCGGCTGTGGCTGCTGCTGTTCTGGCGCGGCGCACCCGCGCGGGACGAACGGGCGGTCGTGCCGGGCGCCGAGGCGTTCAGCCTGTGGGCGCTGGTGGTCGTCGTCGTCGCCTTCGGCGGGCTGTACTTCGCCGGGCCGTTCCACCTCCCCGAACTGCACCTCGACTTGATGGCGCTGCTGCTGCTCGCGACCCTCGGCGGGTTCGCCGTGATCGCCGACGCCTGGTGGCGCGGACACCGCAGAGGGGTGCCCGCAATGGACGGCGAGCGCGACCCGGCGGTCGTCCTCGGCCGGGCCCGGCCCGCGATGGCCGCAGGGTTCTACGCGGAACGGCTGGCGGGCAAGGCGACCCGCGCGATCGCACGGGCCGCCAGCGCGGCGGCCCGGGTCCTCGACGAGCAGTTGGTCGACCGGACGGCCGTGGAGGGCTCGGCGCGGGCGACGCTCGCGGCGGCCGAGGAGACCGCGGCCGGGCACCGGGGCGGGCTGGTGCGGTACCTGCGGTTGAGTGCGGCGGGGACGCTGCTGGTCGCGGCGGTGGCGATCGGGGTGGGCATGTGGAGCTGATGCTGGTGCCCGCGGTCGCGGTGCCGTTCTTCGGGGCGGTGCTGGTGTGGGCTTGGCGCGACCGGGCGTTCGCGCACTGGATCGGAGTGGGCGCGGCGGCGCTGGCGCTCCTGGTGGTCGCACTGCTGCCGGTCGGGCGCGGCAGCGGCAACTGGTCCACCATGGGCGGGAGCATGACCGGCGGCTGGTGGCACGAGGTCGAGTTCGCATGGGCGCCTTCGATCCACCTGGACCTCTCACTCGCGGTCGACGGGATCTCGTGGCCGCTCGCGACGCTGACGGCACTGCTGGGACTGCTGTGCTGCCTCCACAATGCACTGGGGGCGGCGCGGCCGTCGCCGACGCTCACCGCGCTGCTCCTGGCGGTGCAGTTCGCTTCGACCCTTGTGTTCTTCGCGGACAACCTGGTCCTCTTCTTCATCGCCTTCGAAGCGGTACTGCTCCCGATGTGGGCGATCATCCACCGCTACGGCGACCCGGCCGCGCGCCGCCATGCCGCCGCGAAGTTCGCGCTGTTCACCGTCGCCGGGTCGCTGCTCATGGCCACGGGCCTGTTCGTCGCGGTCGCCGACACCGGGACCGCCGACCTCGGGGCGCTCATCGTCCTCGGCGGCGTCAGCCCCGAGCTCTCGCTCCTCGTGTTCGCGCTGCTGGCCATCGGGTTCGCGGTCAAGGCCCCGCTGTGGCCGCTCCACTCGTGGCTGCCCGACGCGCACACCGCAGCACCCACCGTCGGCTCGGTCCTCCTCGCGGGCGTGCTCCTCAAACTCGGCACGTACGGCCTCATCCGCGTCGCCGGCGGCATCGCCCCGCAAGGCGCGGCCGACGCCGCACCGGTCCTCGCGGTGCTCGCCGCGCTCGGCATCCTCGTCGCGGGCCTGGTGTGCCTGAGCCTGCCCGAACTCAAGCGCCTCATCGCGTACTCCTCCGTGGGCCACATGGGCTTCGTGGTCCTCGCCTTCGCCACCGGCACCGAGGCGGGCGTCAACGCCGCGCTCTTCGGGAACCTCGCGCACGGCCTCATCACCCCCCTGCTGTTCTTCCTAGCCGGAGCGCTCAAGGCCCGCACGCACACCGGCCTCCTCGGCTCGCTCGGCGGACTCCGGCTCGCCGCGCCGACGCTCGCCGGGCTGCTCGGCTTCGCCGCGTTCGCGTCGCTCGGCCTGCCGGGCCTGGCCGGGTTCTGGGGCGAGGCCTTCACGGTGTTCGCGGCGGCCGAACGCGGCGGCGCCTGGCTGGCACTGGCCGCGGCGGCGGCGTTCGGGGCGTTCCTGGCCGCGGCGTACCTGCTGCGGATGCTGCGGCGGGTCAGCCACGGCCCCGTGGCGCCCGCGGCCTCGGGCATCGGCGACGCCTCCACTGCGGAGCTCGTGGTCTGGGCGCCGCTGGTGGCGGGGACGCTGCTGCTCGGCCTGGTCCCGGGCCCGCTGCTGGACCTGTTCGGTGAGGGGCTGCTGTAGATGCGGGTGCAGGCGATCGACCACGTGGCGCTGCTGCCGCTCTACCTTGCGGCGGGAGCGGCGGTGCTCGCGCTGTTCGGGGGTCGGTTCGCGAAGGCCTGCATGATGATCGGGCTCAGCACGGCGGCGATCGCGGCGGCGTGGGTGGGCGGCGGCGAGGACCGCGCGACGTTCGCGGTCGGCGACTGGCACTCGTTCGCGGCCGACGACGCGGCGATGGGCGCGGCGGTCGTGTTCGCCGGGTTGAGCGTCCTCGTAGCCGCATTGAGCGGCCGGCAGACCGGCGAGTACTGGTTCCTGCTGGCGGTCTCGGCGGCGGGCGGCATCACGCTCGCGGGCGCGCGCGACCTGATCACGCTGATCGTGGCGCTCGAAACGTTGACGGTGCCGCTGTACGCGCTGGTCACATGGCCAAGCTCGCAAGCTTCGCCGAAGGAGCCCGGCCGCGACGGGGCCGAAGCGGGCGTCACGTTCCTGATCGCCTCGATCACGTCCTCGGCGACCGCGCTGATGGGCGCGGCGCTCCTGTACTCGGCGGCGGGCACCGTGCACCTCGAAGGGCTCGCGGCCGGCCTCGACGGAGCCGAACCGGGGCTCGTGGCGGCCGGGGTCGCACTGCTGCTCGGCGGGCTCGCGTTCAAGCTCGCGGCCGCGCCGCTCCACGCCTGGGCGCCGCTCGTGCTCGAACGGGCCCCGCTGCCGATCGCGACGTACCTCGCGAGCGCCTCGAAGCTCGGCGGTGCGGTCGCGATCGTCTGGGTGGTGCACTTCGGGCTCGGCGCGATCGCCGGGACGAGCACCGGGATCGTGGTGGCGGCGCTCAGCGTCGCCTCGATCGTGATCGGAAACCTCGGGGCGCTGGTGCAGCGCCGGACGGTGCCGCTGCTGGCCTGGTCCGGGATCGCCCATGCGGGTTACACGCTCGCACCCCTCGCGGTGATCGCGACGGCCGCCGGGCAGGCCGACGCGGCGGCGGCCGCATCGGCGGCCCTGGCGTACGCGGTGTTCTTCGTACTGCTGGAGGCGGGGGCCTTCGCGGCGCTCACCGCCGTCCGGTCCGGGGCCGCGCTCGCTGCGACCGGGCCGGAAACCCGAGCACCGCTCGCGGACATGGAACGTCGTCCCCTTCCTGGAGCATTGCAATCGGAGGATCCCGGTCTCGGCGAAGCCGGCGAGCCGTCAATCGGCGGAGGGTCCGATGTCAAGGCAAGTGCCGGAGCTGCGGGCGTTCACATTTCCGGCGGTGAGGGCGGCTCGATCGCCGAACTCGCCGGACTCTGGCGAGCCGCTCCCCTGCCCGCCTCGCTCTTCCTCTTCTCCGTGATCGGCCTCGCCGGTCTGCCGCCCGCGCTCGCCGGGACCTTCGCGAAAGTGGCCGTGCTCGAAGTGCTCGCGTCCTCGGCCGTGTGGCTCGCCGTGATCGTCGCCGCAGGGGCCGTGCTCGGGCTCGCCTACTACCTGCCGCTCGCCCGCACCGTGCTCCTCGGCCCCGCGCCCGCCGGCCGCGCGGCCGGCAAGGGGCGCTTCGCGATCGCACTGGCCGCGATCGGCCTCGCGCTGCTCGCCGTCACGCTCGCGCCGCAGCTCGTGTTGGACTTCACCGCCGTTTCTCGGTAAATTCCCAGCTCACAGAGAAATACTGGCCGTAACCAGGACGTTGCAGCTGTACAAATTTACGGCTCGCACGGTTCGCCGAGGGCACCAGGAGGGAATCCAACCACCATGAAGCACCACAACGGCCTCAAGACAGCGGTGCTGCTCGGCGCGATGTCGGCGCTCGTGATCGCCATCGGCTACGTGCTCGGCGGGTCGACCGGCATCCTCATCGCAGCGGTCATCGCCGTGGGCATGAACGCCTACGCCTACTTCAACTCCGACAAGATCGCCCTGCGCTCCATGCGGGCGCAGCCCGTCTCGGAGGCGCAGGCCCCGCAGCTGTACGCGATGGTCCGCGAGCTCGCGCACCGCGCGAACCAGCCGATGCCCCGCCTGTACGTCTCACCCACGATGCAGCCGAACGCGTTCGCCACCGGCCGCAATCCCGAGAACGCGGCGGTCGCGGTCACCGAGGGCATCCTGCAGCTGCTCACGCCCGCCGAACTGCGGGCGGTGATCGGGCACGAGTTGTCGCACGTCTACAACCGGGACATCCTCATCTCCTCGGTCGCCGGGGCGCTGGCCAGCATCATCACGATGCTCGCGAACCTGGCGATGTTCCTGCCGTTCTTCGCCTCCGACGACGAAGACCGGCCGAACCCGCTGGTCCTGCTCCTGACGATGATCCTCGGCCCGCTGGCCGCCGGGCTCATCCAGATGGCCGTGTCGCGCTCGCGCGAATTCGAGGCCGACGCCGACGGCGCCCGCCTCACCGGCGACCCGCTCGCGCTCGCGAGCGCGCTGGAGAAGATCTCGGCCGGGGTCGACCGGATGCCGGCGCGGTCCGACAGCCGCATCGCGGAGCAGTCGCACCTGATGATCGAGTCGCCGCTGCGCGGCGGCGGGCTCGCGAGCCTGTTCTCGACCCACCCGCCGACGGCGGAGCGGGTGCAGCGCCTGCGGGAGATGGCCCGCGGCGTCGTCCGCTAGGGATGGTCGAGCGTCCCGCGAGTCGATGCTCGAACACCCCTGAGACCGCCTCAGGGCATGGCGAAAGCCGCGTCGACACAGGTCGACGCGGCTTTCTCACGTGTTCGAGCGGAGCCGCTCAGTACGACGAACCGCCGCCACGAAGGTCTTTGAACCCGGCCCGCACGTCCAGGAGGTACACCAGCGCCGCGGCTATCGTCACCAGGGTGAAGATGAGCCCCGACCCGGGACTCTGCATGAACAGCAGCGTCAAAGCCAGGCTGACGGCCAGGATGCCGAGCCACGCACCCTTGGAAAGGGTGCCGACGGCGTTGAACGCATCGGGCTTCTGCACCGCGCAGTGGGTGAGAGCGATGACCGAGAGCAGGGCAGCTCCGAGCGTAATGAGCAGATAGACGTAATAGCGCACGTCGAAGGCGAACACTGCTGCGAACTCTGGCATGCGCCCAGCCTACCCGCAGGAACTCGGGAGCCGGTCGGCTCGGCTACTTGCCGAGCTTGCGACGCTGCACGCGGGTCTTCCGGAGCAGCTTGCGGTGCTTCTTCTTCGCCATGCGCTTGCGCCGCTTCTTGATGACCGAGCCCATAGAGCTTCCTCACAGATGTTCACTAGACAATTTTTCGAGCCCGACCAGCCTAACGCGCGTGCCCGGCGGCCCCCGCGCCGGGCGAGCGGAACCGCAGGCCCCGTCACAGCTCGCGCGTGGCGGGACCTGCCGGGCCGAGGGGATCAGTCGTCGGTCTGGAGCGCTTCGGAGAGGTAGGTCTTGACAGCGCTTTCGGGAACGCGGAAGGAGCGCCCGACCCGCACCGCCGCGATCTCGCCGTTGTGGACGAGCCTGTACACCGTCATCTTCGAGACGCGCATCAGCTCGGCCACCTCCGTCACCGTCAAGAACTTGACCTCGTCGAGGAGGTCCCCGGGTTCGCTCATGTGTCTCACCGTTCTGTCGAGGGCTGTTGCGAGCACTAATGCAAGGACGTGGGGTGTGTGATGTGTGTTGAGGTGCGGCGGACGCGAATGCCCATATGAACCGAAACAAGTCGGTCGTCACAGACTGTGACGTTGATGTCTTTCGATTGGGATGAGGCTCATGTTACGGCAGTCCGCGCCACCCGGCAACACCCGATCTCACACGGTCTGGGCAATGAAGGCCGTAATCTCCTGCATCAGCTCTGCATAGCTCTTCCCGTAGATCTCCTGCGCCGCGTCCACTGCGGGCTCGCCCTGACGGGCCGTCGCGTCGAAGAGCTCGATGAACTTGTCGACCCCGTACTCGTCGATCATGTAGGTGACGCCGAGGAACCCGCACCCGTACTTGCCGGAGCCGGCGAGCGTGTCGTCGTCCCCGTCCGGCGGGAGGATGTCGGTCTCGCAGCCGCCCTGCCCGACGTACTCGCGCACGTCGTTCCGGCGGGTGTACTGGTCGTAGGGGCTGTCGCCCTCGTCGATGTACTCGGCGATGCCCTCGACCATCCACCACGTGTCGTCCGCGTACCGCTCCGAGGGCGCGGCCCACAGGGTCACGGCGTGGCCGAGCTCGTGCCGGATCACCGAGGTGAGATCGTTGCCCCAGCCGGAGACGTCGACGTTCATGACGGTGGCGTACGTGGACGGCTGGCGCTCGCCTTCGACCGTGCCCGAGAGCGGCAGCGCGAACCCGACCACGCCCTCGGTGTCCCAGAAGCCCCCGAACCAGACCTCGAACTCCTCGTCGTTGGCGATGTAGACGACGTACCGGTCGGGCTTCTCCCAGTACGCCCACTGGTCCGCGTTCACCGCCGCGGCCTCGGCGATCTCAAGTGCGTCGTCCAGGCGGTCGGCCATCTCCAGCGGCACCGCCGTGACGGTGCGCTCGCCTACGGCCGCAACGAGGTCGGTGACCTCCCACGGGTGCGGGCCCTCCCCGAACTCCGAGTCCGAGACCTCGACCATGACCAGGCCGTCCTCGCCAGCGCGCCAACGCGAGTCGAAGACGATGTCGGCGGCCTTGCACGTGTCGGCCGGGTCGACGAAGCAGTACGAGAGCGCGACCGAGATGTCGTAGAGCGGAACCGCGCCGGCCGAGTCCTCGATGGGACCCGAGGCGATCCGGTAGTCGAAGCGGGAGACCTGCATCGACGTGAGCGATTCGAACCGGCCGGTCATCTTGGGGTGCAGCGCCGGGTCGTACGCGGCCAGCCAGCCCTCGAGGCTGTTGTTGATGAGCGACTCGCTCTGGGCGTCGAGGACGAGCTGCGCCTGCTCCTTGAGGTAGGCGAGGATCTCGGCCTCGGACGCGTCCGGGCCCGGGCTGGGGACGGTGCCCTCGCCGGGCTGGACCGCGAGCCCCTCGATCGTGCCGGTCTCGGCGGCGGGCATGCCCGGGCGCCAGCCGTTGACGAGGGCCCCGCCGAAGACGGAGCCCGTGACGAGGAGGAGGACGACGAGGATCGTCCCGAACCGGGATCGCTTCCGGTCGGGGCGCGGCTGGTAGTAGACGGGGCCGCCGGGCCACGGCGGCATCGCGGTGACCGGGATCGGCCCGGGCGGGATCTGGGGCGGCGCGCCCTGGTAAGCGGCGTGCGGGTACTGGGCGTTCGCGTAGTGGCCCTGCTGGCCCTGCATGTGCCCCTGCGGCATCGCCCCCGGCGGGAGCATGTCGATCGGCAGCGTCGACGGCGGGGCCGTCGGCTCCGGCATCGGCGGCATGGGCGCGGCCTGCGGGATCGCCGCATCGCCTGTGCCCGCTTGCGGCAGCACCGGTCCGGGCGAGGTGCTGCGCGGCGCTTCACCCTGCGCGGCACTGCCGGACCGCTGGCCGGGCACGAGCGGCGACGAGGCGGCCTGCCCGGGGCGGGGTTCGCCGGGGCGGTCGCGCTCGGGGGTGTCCGGGGTGAAGTCCTCGGGGGCTTGAGTCACGTTCGCAACTGTAGTCGCCGACCGCTACCCGCGCGAGCCCGCGAAGTGTGGTGTGCGCTGGGCGTCCAAGGCCGTGAGCAGGACCGGGCCGGGCGGAGCAGTGCTCGGCCCGGCCCGGTTCCTCAGAACTCTCTAAGACTTCGTCCACAGTGACCGCGCGAAGACGGCGAGGTTCGCGGGGCGCTCGGCCATGCGGCGCATCAGGTACCCGTACCACTGGTCCCCGTACGGCACGTAGACGCGCATCCGGTAGCCCTCGGCGGCGAGCCGCAGCTGCTCGGTGGGGCGGATGCCGTACAGCATCTGGAACTCGAAGGACTCCTTGCCGCGGTCGTACCAGCGGGCCCGGTCGATGCCGATCTCGATGAGCCGCGGGTCGTGCGTCGCGAGCATGGGGTAGCCCTCGCCGGCCATGAGCGCGTTGATGCAGCGCACATAGGACCGGTCGACGTCGAGGCTGCGCTGGTAGGCGACCGACTCGGGCTCCTTGTAGGCGCCCTTGCAGAGCCGGATGCGGGAGTCGGGGGCGGCCTGGGTCTTGCAGTCGTCCTCGGTGCGCCGCAGATAGGCCTGGAGCACGGCGCCGGTGCGGGGGTGGTCCTCGCGGAGGCGCTGCACGATCTCCAGGGTGGAGTCGGTGACGGTGTGGTCCTCCATGTCGACGGTGACCGTGGTCCCGGCGTCCTCGGCGGCGGCGCAGATCTCGCGGGCCCGGTCGTAGGCGAGCTCGGGGTCGATGCGCTGGCCGAGGGCGGAGAGCTTGACGCTGACCTCGGCGGAGCCGGCGAGGCCCTCGCCCTTGAGGGCGGCGAGGAGGCCGAGGTACTCGTCGCGGGTGGCGTCGGCCTGCTCGACGACGACCGTGTCCTCGCCGAGGTAGTCGAGTGTGGCGAGCAGTCCGTCGGCCGCGAGGGTCCTGGTGGTGGCGACGGCGTGGGCCGTGGTCTCGCCCGCGACGTAGCGGCGGACGAGCGATCGCGAAACCGGCGCGGTCCCGACGAGCCGCTCGATCTTCGATGACCTCGCGGCGGCGAGAATGACAGAACGCAACATGCCTGCAGCGTAGCTTCCCGCGTCCCGGCCGCAGGTCACGGTGGCATAACACGTGCGCCGCAACATTGGAAACAGCGCCTCGAGATGAGAATGATCGTCTCATTCGAAGGCGAGGGCACGCTGCAGCCTCTGTTCGCGACTCGCTTGTGACCGGTTTCGACCAGTTCAGGCTGGTTAGCGCTGTTTGGGTCGTGAGTTCGGTCTTACAGCTGCGTGTAGGGCTCGCGGCGGGCCGCTGCGGGATCGTCGGGGTCCCAGGGCTCGATCGGGTTCACGACCGGGTAGGGCTTGTACGGGCCATAGTGGAGCGCGCGGGTGACGACGGGGCGGGGGTGCCGCTTGGCGATCGACCAGGCCAGCGGGACGGCCGCCGGGTCGGGGCAGACCACGTGGTCGGCAGCGCCGATGTCAAGACTCCCGAGGCGGCGGAGGGCGATCGCGCGGAGCGCCTGGTGGCGGAAGGGGCGGTAGACCTTCCAGAAGACATTGCGGCGGCAGAAGCCCGCAACCTTGCGGTGGGCGCGGCGGGCGAAGCCCGCGCCCGGCAGCTTTCCGTCCAGCCGGCGCAGCACGGCCGCGGGGGCGCGCTCGACGAGCGCCTCGTACAACCACAGGAGCGGCTGGCGGTTCTCGGGCTTCGCCAGCGAGTACACCTCGACGCTGGGGTGGAGGGAGGGCGCGCGGCGCCAACCCTGGCCGTCAGCGACGACCGCTTGGACGCGCACGCCGCGGCGGGCCATCTGCCAGGCGTAGTCGTTGGTGCGCTTGACGGCCCCGTTGCCGAAGAGCAGCACGACCACCCGCTCGGGTAGGGCGTTCACGGCAGTGTCTTCCCGGGTGGTGGTCACCGCTGGCTCCTCTTCACTGCGATGTCGCGGGCGCGCCGCTCGAATGCCTCGAGCGCGCGGTACCGGGTGAAGCCCGCACCGTAGGCGCGGGCGCGTTCGGCCAGTTCAGGATCGGACTTGCGGGCGGCGTCCCCCGCCTCGGCCATCGCGGCGGCGACCGCGTCCGGATCCAGGCTCCCTGGGTTGAACCAGAGCGGGTAGTCGCGGAGCAGTTCCTCTGCGGCCGAGCCGGGTTCGTGGACGGAGACGATCGGCTTCCCGGTGGCCATGTACTCGAAGATCTTTCCGGAGGTCACGTACTTGGAGCCGCCGACGAGGAACACGAGCACGTCGCTCGCGCCGTAGGCGGCGCCGATCTCGGCCTTGGAGACCGGGCCGCGGAGCTGCACGCCCTCGAGATCGCCGTCGAGCCCCAGCCGCTTGCGCATCTGCGACTCGTACTTGGCGAAGAACCCGATGTGGCCGTACAGGTCGAGCGTGCTGCCGGGGTGGGAGCCCTGCTCGGTCATGGCGCGGAAGCCGCCGAAGAGCGCGTCGACGGGCTGGTAGGCGGTCAGCGTGCCGATGTAGGCGAACGAGAGCGGGCGGCTCTCGTCCGCCGCGGACTCGGGCATCTCGGGGAGGACGTCGGGGTCCCAGCCGTTGAGCACCACGTGCATCCGGTCGGCCGCCTGCGGGTAGCGCTCGGCGTGCCAGGTGCGCAGGGCCTCGTTCACGAACAGCGCCTCGGCGGCGTTCTCGAGGATTCGCTTCTCCCAGCGCCATGCCTTGTCGCCCTTGGGGAACGCGTCCTGGTTCTTGAAGAGGTCGAGGGTCCAGGAGTCGCGGTAGTCCACCACGTACGGCAGGCCGGTGCGCTTGCCGAGCTCGTAGGCGGCGCCGAAGGCCGCGAAGGGGTTGCCGGTGGCGATCACGAGGTCGAAGGGGTGTTCGGCGTGCAGCCGCAGGCCCTCCTCGACCGCGGACTCGCCCCAGGACGCGTACTTGTCGGGGAACGCGAACCGCTGGCGCCACTGGTGCCAGCGGGAGGCCAGGAACGGGAAGTTCCCGCGGAAGGACCCGAACTTGCGGATGTCGGTCTCCCACTGGAAGTCGTCGATCGGGGGGCTGACGGTGGTGATGCGCGGGTCCACCGTGGCCAGGAGGCCGTCGTCGGTGGAGCCGACGACGTCGGTGAGGAACCACTGCGGGACGCGGGCGACGGTGACGTCCCAGCCGGACTCGGCGAAGTAGTTCGCGGTGGCGCGCGCCCGGTAGACGCCGCTGGCGCGCGAGGGCGGGAAGTAGAAGGCCAGGTACAGCAGCCGCAGGGGTCGCGGTTCAGCGGTCACGGTCGTCTCCTGGGCGGGGCTCGTACGAGAAGGTCGTGCGGGTCTGGGGATGGGCGTCGAGCAGGTCGGGGACGAACTCGGCGGCCAGTTCGACGGCAGCCGATTCGCACAGGACCAGCCAGTCCGGTCGCACCGCCCGCAGGCGGGCGTGGACGCGGTCCAGGCGGTGGCGTTCGCGCATGGCCTCGGTCTCGCGCTTGCGGCCGACGTCCAGGGGCTGCACGACGCGGCGCCGCCAGCGGCGGGCGGCCTTCTCCGCGGGGCCGCGGAGCGGGCCGCGGCCGAGGCGGCGCAGGAGGCCGAGCGGGACCTTGCGGGCGAAGAACGCCGTCGAGCGGGACTCGGCGGCGTCGATGGTGTTCGCCTCCAGCCATTCGACGTCGACGCGGGGGTCGAGGTCCCAGCCTTCGCGACCGATGCCGGCTTCGGCGATGAGGACCACATGATGGCCGTCGGCGAGGGCGCGGCGGGTCTCGACCGCGACCGCGCGCTTGCGGCTGGCCTGCGGCGCGAGGAAGAGCAGGTTCACGATGCGGCTCCGAACCAGATCCGGTGGTGGTGGGCGCCCACGGCGTCGTAGGCGTACTTGGCGCGCAGGTGCGCCCGCGCCCGCGGGAGGTCGACCTTCTCGGGGTAGCGGTCGCGCAGTGAGCGGTAGGCGTCGGCAAAGGCCCGCGGGTCGTCGACCACGTCGACGAGCTGCCCGGCATCGTCCTCGATGCCCTCCAGGACCTGGTCGGAGCCGCCCGAGCGCGTCACGAGGACCGGCGTCCCGGCGGCGAGCGCCTCCACGACGACCACGCCGAAGGTCTCGTGGCGGCTGGTGTGCACGAGCAGGTCGTGGTCGGCCATGAGTCCGGGGACGTCCCCCGGCTCGACCGCGCCGATGAACTCCACCGCGTCCTCCAGGCCCAGTTCGGCGCTCAGGGCGAGGAGCCCCCGGCGCAGCTCGCCCTCTCCGGCGAGCGTCAGCGTCAGGTCCGGGTCCTCGGCCTGGCAGTCGGCGAACGCGCGCAGGAGGTGGTCGATGCGCTTACGCTCGATGAGCCCTGCCACCGAGAGCCAGCGCCGCAGCGCGGTCGGCGGTCCGGGCCGCTGGGCGGTGAAGTCGATCGGGTTGGCGATGTAGGCGAGCTTCCCGGTGTGGTGGGGGAAGACCTCCCCGATGAGCCGGTGCAGGGGTTCGCCGACGACGAAGATCCCGGCGCAGCGGTCGAGGATCTCGTCGTAGAGGGCGCGGGCGTCCTGTTGGGCGAGCACGTCGGCGAGGAACGAGGAGTGCTCGGTGAGGTAGACGCGCGCGCCGGGCCGGGCGTTCTCCAGCGCCGCGTACCCGCCGTACATGGGCACGTGGGCGTGGATGAGGTCGGACTCGATCGGCTCGCCGTCCAATGCGACGCGGAGCCATTCGGCGTGGCGGCGAGCGTGGAGGGCGTGGTCGCGGCTGCGTTCGATCACCACGGGGAGGCGGTAGAGGGTCGCTCCAGCGACGGCGGGCGCGGGCGCGAGGGCGCGCGGCAGGAGCCGGTGCTGGAGGTCGCGGACGCGGGCGAGCTTCCCGGGTTCGGGGGTGACGGCCCAGCCGTCGAGGTGGTAGACGTCCACGCTGTCGAGGCCGGGGGCGACGGCCTCGACCATGGCCTGCACGAACGAGCCCCGGTAGGGGCGCTGGGCGTCGGGGTACCAGGGGGTCACCACGGTGACGTGTCGGCGTTCGCTCACTGACGGCGCTCCTCGGTCTCGTTGCGGTCGCCCCGGGGCGCGGGGCTGCCGATGAGGCGTTCGTACACGCCGGTGAGCACGCGCGCCTGCTCCTTCCAGGTCCACGTCCGGAGGGGGACGCGTTCGTCGTAGGCGCGCCGGTAGCCGTCGGGGTCGGCGAGGACCTGCTTGACGGCGCGGATGAAGTCCTCGGTGTCCTCGGCCCGGAAGACCTCGCCCTGGCCGGTGGCGCGCACGGTCGCGGCGATGGTCTTCACGTCCGAGACGACCATCGGCAGCCGGGCGTGGGAGTAGTCGAAGAACTTGGTGTTCAAGGAGATCTCGTGGTTCTGGTGGTGGTGGTTGGGGCTGACCCCGATGTCGGCGCCCGCGACGAAGGGCACGACCTGGTGGTGCGGGACGTGCGGGAGGAGGTGGACGCGGTCGGCGACGCCGAGCTCGTCGGCGCGGGCCATGATGGAGCGCACGTACGCCCAGTGGTGCTTCGAGAGCACCAGTGCCGCATGGACGTCCGGGAGCGAGGGCAGGGCCTCGACCATGATGTGGATGCCGCGCTGGACGAGCGGAACGCCGCTGTAGATCATGAGCGGCGTGTCCTTCTCGATGCCGCACAGCTCCCGCAGGTCGGGGACCGGCTCGCCGTCACCGGGGTCGGCGGCGCCGTCGAAGTCGGGGGTGTTCATGACGATCGCCGGCGGCTCGGTGAGGCCGTGCTCGGCGACGAGGAGTTCGGCGAGCGGTTCGGCGACGGTCACCACGGCGTCGGCGTAGGGCGCGTATTCGCGTTCGTGCCCGACCTGCGCCGCGTGCCACCACGGGTGGTCCTTCCACGGCTTCATGCCCGGCAGGAACTCGTGCGCGTCCCACACCAGTTTCACGTCGCGGCCCTTCGCGGCGGCCCGCAGCTTCGCGCGGGCGCCGACGCCGAGCATCTGGAAGTCGTTGGCGTGGATCAGGTCCGGGGCCAGTTCGTCGATCACGGGGCCGAACGCGAGCTCCAGGTCCCACAGGGCCGGGTCGAGCCGGCGCCAGGCTCGGTCGCCGAGCACGCCCTTCCAGAATCGGAACGCGGCCCGGTCGACCGCACCGCTCGCGCGTTCGCGGCGCTCGCGCACCCGGCGGCTGAGGCGGGTGCGGGCGCGGATCCACAGGCTCGCGGCCCGCACCGCCGCGGTCCGGCAGCCGAGCCCGAGCGACGCGACCGCATTCGGTTCGGCCGCGAGGCGGGCCCTCTCGTACGCGAGGTCGGCGTTCCACGCCTGCACCTGCTTGCGCCGGTACGACTCGAGCGGGCCGGGCGGGTACGCGAACGGGCTGCGCAGCCACGGGCGGCGCACCTCGTGGCGTCGCCGGTCGAAGTCCCGCCCGGTCGGCACCAGCCGCACCGCCGCCCCGCCGAGGTCCCAGGTTTCGGCGCGCTTCTCACTGCGGCCCAAGAGGAACACCTCCCATCCCGCGGCGGCGGCCGAAGCGGCCTCCTTCTGCACGCGGGAATCGCCGACGACGCCGTTCTGGACCAGCATCACGATGCGGCCGGCGCGCTGAGACATATGTCCTCCGAAGATTCCGGCCGGAATTCGATCCGGCCGCCGTTCACGAACAGATGATACGAAACGATTTGATTCACCTTTCGTTTTCCCGCAGTTAGCCGCCTATGCAAGTCGCGTCCGAATGGCGTTCTCCCGCATTCGATTGGGTCGGTTCCGAATCGCTGATCCGTATAATTCGCCCAGCGGGCGCCCGCCTTCGGAGCGCCATTGCTCTATCGAAAGCAGCAAATGTCTTACAGGATTCAGGAATCCGCGCAAGTGGACCCGACCGCGAGCATCGGCGACGGCACCGCGGTCTGGGAGCTCGCGCAGATCCGCGAGCACGCGAGCCTCGGCAGCGGCTGCGTCGTCGGCCGCGGCGCCTACATCGGCACCGGCGTGCGCATCGGCGACAACGTCAAGATCCAGAACCTCGCCCTGGTCTACGAGCCCGCGACCCTCGCCGACGGCGTGTTCGTCGGCCCCGCCGCCGTCTTCACGAACGACCGCCAGCCGCGCGCGGTCGCCCCCGACGGCACGATCAAGCGCGCCGCCGACTGGGAGCCCGTGGGCGTCGACGCCGCCGAAGGCGCCTCGATCGGCGCCCGCGCCGTCTGCGTCGCACCGGTGCGCATCGGCAGGTGGGCCATGGTCGCCGCCGGAGCCGTCGTCACCAAGGACGTGCCCGACTTCGCCCTCGTCATGGGCGTCCCGGCCCGCCAGGCCGGGTGGGTCGGCCGCACCGGCGCCAGGCTCGAGCAGGACGGCGACGGGCGCTGGCGCTGCCCCGAGACCGGCGCGCAGTACCTGGAAGCGGACGGCGAACTGTCCGAGAGCACGCCTTCGAAAGCCAATGAGGAGTCAGCATGAAGGTCGTCAGCATCGTCGGGGCCCGGCCCCAGCTCGTGAAGCTCGGGGCGGTCGCGCAGGCCTTCGCGGGCACCGCGCACCGCCACGTCGTGGTCCACACCGGGCAGCACTACGACCCCGAGCTCTCGGACGTGTTCTTCACCGAGTTCGGCATCCCCGCACCCGACTTCCACCTCGGCATCGGCTCGGGAGGCCACGGGGCCCAGACGGGTGCGATGCTCGCCGCGATCGACCCGATCCTCGAGCAGGAGCAGCCCGACTGGGTGCTCGTCTACGGCGACACCAACTCCACGATCGCCGGCGCGCTCTCCGCCGTGAAGCAGCACCTGCCGGTCGCGCACCTGGAGGCCGGGCTGCGCTCGTTCAACCGGCGCATGCCCGAGGAGCACAACCGGGTCCTCACCGACCACTGCGCCGACCTCCTGCTGGCCCCCACCGAAGCGGCGGTGCACCACCTCGCGGCCGAAGGCCTCGGCGACCGGGCCGTGAACGTCGGCGACGTCATGGTCGACGTCTGCCACCGCACCCGCGACGCCGTGCTCGCCGCCGGGCAGCGGCCCGAACTCGGCATCGACACCGACGCGCCGTTCCTGGTGGCGACCCTGCACCGGGCCGAGAACACCGACGACCCCGAACTGCTCGCCGCCCTCATCGAGTCGATGGCGAACCTGCCCGTGCCGGTGGCGCTCCTGGCCCACCCTCGGCTGCAGGCGAAGGCGGACCAGTACGGGCTCAAGCTCACCCAGGGCGCGGTGACCGCGGCCAAGCCGCTCCCGTACCGCGAGCTGGTCGCGGCCGTCCTCGCCTCCCAGGGCGTGGTGACCGACTCGGGCGGGCTCCAGAAGGAGGCCTACCTGCTGGGCCGCCCGTGCACGACGCTGCGCACCGAGACCGAATGGGTCGAGACCCTGGAGGACGGCTGGAACGCGCTCGTCGCCCGGCCCGACCGGCTGGCCGCCGCCGACTGGCACGCGCTGGCGGTGCGTCCGGCTCCGACTGCGCCGCAAGGGCAGCCGTACGGCGACGGGCACGCGGGCGCCGCGGTCGTGGCGACCCTGGAGCAGCACCTGCGCTGAGACGCGGCGAAAAGGAGCGAGGCCCCGCCGTTGACGGCGGGGCCTCGCTCTTCCGTGCTATGCGGTCGCTCGCGGCAGCGGGTCGGCGGCGGGGCCGATGAGCTCCTCGTAGAGGCCCACGTACCGGTGCACCTGGCGCTCCCAGGTGTACTCGGCCATGAGCGCCTCGTCCTGGTAGGCGACCCGGTACGCGTCCGGGTCGACCAGGATCTTCTCGATGGCCGCGACCAGGCTGCCGAGGTCCCCGGAGGTGAAGACCTCGCCGTTGCCGAGGCGGCGCACCTCGGCGGACAGGGTCTTCACGTCGGAGACCACCAGCGGCAGCTTCGCGTGGCTGTACTCGAAGAACTTGTTCGGCAGCGCGATCTCGTGGTTGACCGGGCCCGACTGCATCGGGTGGATGCCCATGTCGGCGGTCGACAGGTACCGCGGCAGGTCCGCGTAGTCCACATAGTCCAGGAAGTGCAGGCGGTCCCCGATCCCGTACTCCTCCCCGAGCGCCACGAGGGACTTTAGGTAGGGGTTGTTGGGTCGGTTCGTCAGCAGCGCCACGTGCAGCTCCGGCACCAGCCGGGCGGCCTCGATGATCAGCTCGATCTTGCGTTCCGGTGCGGCCCAACCGGAGTAGACCGCGAGCGGGGTCTCCGGGCCGAGGCCGCACGAGGCCCGAACGTTCCCGGGGTCGGGCCGGGAGGCGTCGGCGGCGAGCGGCGCGTTGAGGACCACCGCGGGCAGCCGGGCGAGGCCGTGCGTCTCCTTGAGCAGCTCCGCGAGCGGCCCGGACACGGTGACGACCGCGTCGGCGTACGGCAGGTACCGGCGCTCGTACCGCGTCAGCGACTCGAGGCGGTCGGCCGGGAGCGAGTCGCAGCCGGGCACGAACTCGTGCGCGTCGTAGAGGAGCTTCACCCGCTTCCCCTTGCGCTGCAGCGCCAGTACCGCACGGGCGCAGAGGCCGATCGGGTACATGTCGTGCGCGTGCACCAGATCCGGTTCGAGCCGCAGGATCTCGGGGCGCAGCGCCGCCTCGATCCGGATCGCGTCGTAGTCGAGGCGCCGCCAGACGCGGTCGCCCAGCAGCAGGACCCACCAGCGGCGGACGGCCCGCTCCAGGAACCGGTCGTCGGCCTCCAGATACCGTGCGCGGGCGCGGGTCTGGTCGATGCGGCGGCCGATCCAGAACCGCTGGACCTTGCGGCCGAGCCGCCTGGCCGGACGCGGGACGCGCAGGAGCCCGTCGTCGCCGCGGCCCGCCTCGTCCCGGCTCGCCTCCAGCTCGATCCGCTCGATCTTGATGCGCGTCTGGCGGTGGTTGGCGCGCAGCGAACTCGGGTACGCGAGCGGGTACCGCAGGCGGGAGAGGCGGTTACGCAGGCTCTTCGGCGCGTTCATCTTCGGCACCGGGATCTTGTGGTACTCGACGTCGCCGTGGCGGTAGTGGCTCGGCTTGCCGGTGTCGGAGAGGCCCACGAGGTGGACCTCCCAGCCCTCCTCCGCCATGGACTGCGCCGACTTCTGCACGCGGGAGTCACCGTCGATCCGGTTGGCCACGACCATCACGACCCGCCCGGGCGCGCCCTCCGGCCGGGGGCCGAGCGGCCCGGGTTTGCGCTCCGAGGCCTCGCCGCTCATGCGCCGAGCACCAGGTGGCGAACACCCTGCCAGCGCGCGGGGTCGGTGATGCGGCGGCCGTCCAGGAGGACGCGCACGCCAGGGAAGTCCTCGGGCGCGAGTTCGCGGTACTCGGCGTGGTCGGCCTGGACGACGACGGCCGTCACCGGCTCGCCGCGGTGCGCGGGCAGGCCCTCGTGCTCCAGCTCCTCGACGGTGTACATCGGGTCGGACACGAACGGCACGGCGCCCTTGGCGCGCAACGACTCCACGAGGGGGAACACGCCCGAGAACGCGGTCTCCTTCACCGCGCCGCGGTAGGCCGCGCCCAGCACGAGCACGTTGGCGCCCGCGAGGTCGCCGTAGGCGGCGGCGAGCACGTCGACCGCGTAGGAGGGCATGGCCGCGTTCGCCTCCCGAGCGGCGCGCACCACCGTCGCCTCCGGGTCGTTCCACAGGTACATCTGCGGATAGATCGGAATGCAGTGGCCGCCGACGGCGATGCCCGGGCGGTGGATGTGGCTGTACGGCTGGGAGTTGCAGGCCTCGATGACCTTCATGACGTCCAGGCCCTGCCGGTCCGCGAAGCGCGCGAACTGGTTGGCGAGGCCGATGTTCACGTCCCGGTAGGTCGTCTCGGCGAGCTTCGCCATCTCCGAGGCCTCCGCCGAACCCAGGTCCCACACGCCGTTGGGGCGCGGCAGGTCCTCGCGCTCGTCGAAGTCGAGCACGGACTCGTAGAACAGGACGCCGGCCTTCGCCGAGGCCTCGTCGACGCCGCCCACGAGCTTCGGGTAGCGGCGCAGGTCCGCGAACACGCGGCCCGTCAGGACCCGCTCGGGGCTGAACACCAGGTGGAAGTCCGTACCCGCGCGCAGGCCCGAACCGGCCTCGAGCATCGGGGCCCAGCGGTCGCGCGTGGTGCCCACCGGCAAGGTGGTCTCGTAGGACACGAGCGTCCCGGGGCGCAGGCCCGCCGCGACCGCGTTCGTCGCCGCGTCCATCCACCCGAAGTCGGGGGTGCCGTCGGCGTCCACGAAGAGCGGCACGACGATGACGACCGCCTCCGACTCGGCCACGGCCGCAGCGGTGTCCGTGGTGGCCCGCAGGGTCCCGGCCGCGACGGCCGCGCCCATGAGCTCGCCCAGGCGGTGCTCGCCCGGGAACGGCTCGCGCCCGGCGTTGACCGCGTCGACCACCTTCGGGTTGACGTCGGCGCCGATGACGTTGTGGCCCTTCGAGGCGAACTGGACCGCCAGCGGCAGCCCGATCTTGCCCAGGGCGACCACGCAGATGTTCATGTGACCCATTCTCTCGGTTCGGATTCGGTGTCTCAGATGCCGGCGGGCGCGGCGTCGGCCAGGGCCACGGTGGCACCGGTCTCGGCCGACAGGAGCATCTGCTCGGAGACCTCCACGGTCGCCAGGCCCTGGCGCAGCCCGACGATGTCGGTGTCGCCGCCGAGCACCGCGTCCCGGAAGTGCTCGTGCTCGACCAGCAGCGGCTCGCGCTTGCGGATCGCGTACCGGATCATGTCCCCTTCGGACACGCCGCGGAACGCCCTGAGGGCCTCCCACTCGGTGTCGACGACGCCGTTCGCGTAGAACGTCAGGTCGGCGGTGAGCGTGTCCGCGATGAAGCAGCCCCGGTCCCCGGTGACGACGGCGGTGCGCTCCTTGAAGGGGCTCAACCAGTTCACCGAGTGGTTCGCGATCGCGCCGCCGGAGAGGCGCCCGATCGCCGAGACCAGGTCCTCGTGCTCGCGGCCCGAGCGCGACACGGTACTGGCCGAGATCGACCGGTACGACTGGCCGGTCACCCACGAGGTGAGGTCGATGTCGTGGGTCGCGAGGTCCTTCACCACGCCCACATCCGCGATGCGGTGCGGGAACGGGCCCTGGCGGCGGGTGACGACCTGCAGGATCTCCCCCAGCTCACCGGATTCCAGCCGCTCGCGCAGCGACATGATCGCCGGGTTGCACCGCTCGATGTGGCCGACGCCGGCGACGAGCCCGCGCGACTCGAACGCCTCGGCCAGGCGGCGGGCCGCCTCCGTGGTGTGCGCCAGGGGCTTCTCGATGAGCGCGTGCACGCCCGCTTCGGCGAGCGCGAGGCCCACCTGCTCGTGGTAGGCCGTGGGGCACGCGACGACCGCGTAGTCCAGGCCCAGCTTGACGAGGTCGTCGACCGAGGCGACTATCCGCGCCCCGGAGGGGACCGCGGAACCGTCCGCGACCGGGTCTGCGATGCCGACGAGCTCGACGCCGTCGAGGGTGCCGAGGACCCGGGCGTGGTTGCGGCCCATGGCCCCCAGGCCGATCAGGCCCGCTCTGAGCGTGCTCACAGGCGACCCTCCAGACCGGTCAACGCCTCGGCGATGCGCTCGAGGTCGAGGTCGGTGAGCGAGGGGTGGATCGGCACCGAGAGCACCTCGGCCGCGGCCCGGTCCGTCTCGGGCAGGTCCGCCGCGAGATGCGCGTACGGGGCGAGCCGGTGGATCGGCGTCGGGTAGTACACCGCGGAACCGATCCCCGCCTCGGTCAGCAGCTCCTGGGCGCGGTCGCGACCGGCGGGAACGCGCACCGTGTACTGGTGGTACACGTGCCGGGCGCCCGCGGCGACCGGCGGCGCGACGACCGCGGTGAGGCCCTTGAGGGCCGCGTCGAGGCGGGCCGCGTTGGCGCGCCGCGCCTCGGTCCACTCCTCGAGCCGCCCGAGCTGGACCCGGCCGATCGCGGCCGCGACGTCGGTCATGCGCATGTTCGCGCCGACGATCTCGTTCTGGTACCGCGTCTCCATGCCCTGGTTGCGCAGCAGCCGCAGGGTGCGGGCGAGTTCGGGGGCGTCCGTGGAGACCATGCCGCCTTCGAGGGAGTGCATGTTCTTCGTCGGGTAGAAGCTGAAGGTCCCGGCCTTGCCGAAGGAGCCGACCGGCTTGCCGTCGACGGCGGCGCCGTGCGCCTGGCACGCGTCCTCGAGGATCGCGAGCCCGTGCCGTTCGGCAAGGGCCACCAGGCTCGCCATGTCGGCGGGGTTGCCGTACAGGTGCACCGGCATGATCGCGGCGGTCCGGGGGCCGATCAGGGCTTCGACGGCGGCGGGGTCGAGGCCGAAGCTCGCGGGGTCGATGTCGGCGAACACGGGGTCGGCGCCCACGAGGCGGACCGCGTTGGCGCTGGCGGCGAAGGAGAAGGAGGGGACGATGACCTCGTCGCCGGGGCCGATCCCCATGGCCAGCAGCGCGAGTTGCAGCGCCGAGGTGCCGGAGTTGACGGCCACGCAGTGGCCGGTGCCGGCGACCGCGGTGAAGCCCGCTTCGAACGCGGCCACCTCCGGCCCCTGCACGACCATGCCGGAGCGGAGCACCGCGACGGCCGCTTCGATCTCCGCCTCGCCGATGTGCGGCTTGGCCGGGGGGATGACCCCGAGTTCACTTCGCATCCGATCGCGCCTGCTTCCTGTCGACGACGGCGTCTTTCGCTCCGTTATCTTTGCCAGGTCAGGGTTACATCGGGGGGAACGCGGACGGAAATACCAGTGGCACGTCGATGTCGGCGCGGTGCCGACACTCCACAGCAGAGGGTCAGGGCACGGGTTGCAAGGCCGGTGGACCGCGGGGGCGGCGGCTTTAGGGACGCTTCTGCGAGCCGAGCGCGTCGCGCGCGAACTTCACCGACTCGTACAGGTCCTCGGCGCGGCGGGTCCGGTTGCCGCTCTTGCGGGTGTTCACCTCGACGGTGATCGAGCCGTCCCAGTCGGAGGCGCCCAGCGAGCCGAGCAGCTCGGCGCACGGCTGCGTCCCGCGCCCGGGGACGAGGTGCTGGTCGGCGCCCGGGTCGGTGCCGTCGCACAAGTGGATGTGCCGCAGTCCCTTGCCCATCCGCTCGGCCATGGCGATCGCGTCGGCGCCGGCGGCGGCGCAGTGGGAGAGGTCGAGCGTGTAGGCGTCGTACCCGTGCCGGGTCGGGTCCCAGTGGGGGCGGTAGGGCACGAGCTTGCGCTTGCCGAGCTTGAGCGGGAACATGTTCTCGACCGCGATGGTCACGTGCGGGTAGCGCGCGCGGAGTCCGTCGAGGACGGTGGAGAACTTCGAGGCGTACTCCTTCTGCCAGGAGAAGGGCGGGTGGATGACCACCGTGGGCGACTCGAGGTACTCGGCGGCCTGCACCGAGCGGCGCAGGCGGGTCCACGGGTCGGCGCTCCACACGCGCTGCGTCACCAGGAGGCACGGGGCGTGGACCGCGCCGATCTTCACGCCGTAGTGCTTGGCGAGGCTCGCGGCGGCCGACGGGTCCTGGGAGACCCGGTCGGTGAAGACCATCAGCTCCACCCCGTCGTAGCCGAGTTCAGCGGCGAGCTCGAAGCCCACGGCGGTGGGCTCCGGGTAGACGGAGGTGGTCGACAGCAGAACCGGGACGGACTGGGTCACGCCTCCCAGAGTACGCCGTGCCGAATCACGGCTCGCAAGCTTCGCCCTGAGGGCCGATCCACGGCTCGCAGGCTCCGCCGAGGGTTTCGCGTTCACGGCTCGCGAGCTGCGGCGGGAGACGGACCGCTCGCGGCTGCGCCGACCGGCCGCGCATCCCGTGCAACTTCCGCCCCGCCGGGTACCTTGGTGGGATGACCGACGAGGTGGCGCAGGACTTCGACCGCGAATGGGTCGAGTTCCTCGATCCCGACGACCCCGAGACCATGGTCCGGGCCGATCTCACCTGGCTGCTCTCCCGCTGGGGCTGCGTCTTCGGCAAGCACCCCGACGAGGGCGGGTGCCCCGGCATCGAGGCGGACCAGCCGGCGGACGGCTGCTGCCTGCACGGCGCGTTCTACACCGACGAGGCCGACATCAAGCGCACCAGGCAGATCGCCAAGCTGCTCACTCCGGAGACGTGGCAGCTGCACCGGCGCTGGAAGGACACCATCGTCGACGACACCCTCGAGAACGAGGACGGCGAGGAGGAGCCCGCGAAGAAGACCGCGGTCGTCGACGGCGCGTGCGTCTTCCACAACCGCGAGGGCTTCCCCACCGGGGCCGGCTGCGCCCTGCACCAGCAGGCGATGCGCGACGGCGTCCACCCCATGGAGTACAAGCCCGAGGTGTGCTGGCAGCTGCCGGTGAAGCGCGACTTCAAGACCGAGCACCGCGCCGACGGCACCGAGGTGTCGGTCACCCTCATCACCGAGTTCGACCGGGCCTCGTGGGGCCCCGGCGGCCACGACTTCGACTGGTGGTGCACCGCCTCGCCGACCGCGCACACCGCGTCCGAGCCGGTGTACCTCTCGTATGCGGTCGAGCTGACCGAACTCCTCGGCCCCGCCGCCTACGAGAAGCTCGCCGACCTGTGCGACGCCCGCGCGAAACTGGGCCTGGTCGCCCCGCACCCGGCGACGGTGAAGGCCACCATCGCCCTGGGCCTGCCCGTCCGCCTCTGACCCCCGGGCGCACCTGCGGCGCCCGCCCTCTGTGAGCCTGTTCTCGGCCGAGAAGCCGGGCCGTGTCGGACAACCGTGCGACCGAGTAAATTCACGGCAACATCCGGGAAAACGGACATCGTCCCGATGCTAAAATCCACCGCGACCCGGGGTCGCCGTTCCCGGCACCACCAGGGCGCCCCGCTCTCGCGACGCACCGGCCCGACCGCACCCTAGGGCCGTCCGAGGCGGTCGCACCAGCATGGCCGTCCACCAGCACGACGAACCGTTCACGTCGGCCTCCGGCCGCTCAAGACCGGCCGGGCCGCACAGCAGAGGAGGACTTGACTTGTCGAGTCACGGAGAAAGCCGGCGTCCGGAGACCACCGCGGTGATCCTGGCGGGCGGCACCGGCCAGCGGGTCGGGCTGAGCATCCCCAAGCAGCTCATCAAGATCGCCGGCAAGCCCGTGATCCTGCACACCCTCGAGGCGTTCGAAGCGGCCGACGAGATCGACGACATCCTCGTCCTCATGGCCGAGGGGTACATCGACGAGGTCAAGGCCATGATCGCCAAGGCCGGGCTCCAGAAGGTCGCCGACGTCATCCCCGGCGGCTCCACCCGCTCCGACTCGACCAAGGCCGCCATCGCGCACGTCGAGGCCCGCCCCGAGGCCTCCGAGCGCCACCGCCTCGTCTTCCACGACGCCGTGCGCCCCCTCATCTCGCGCCGCGTCATCGCCGAGACCGTCGCCGCGCTCGACCGCTACGACGCCGTCGACGTGGCGATCCCCTCCTCCGACACCGTCATCGTCACCCGCACCCACGGCGACGACGGCGAGTTCATCACCGACGTCCCCGAGCGCGCCCGCCTGCGACGCGGCCAGACCCCCCAGGCGTTCACCCTCGCGACGATCCGCGCCGCCTACCAGGCCGCCGACCGCGACCCGCAGTTCGAGGCCACCGACGACTGCTCCGTCGTCCTCAAGTACCTGCCGAGCGTCCCGATCCACGTCGTCGCCGGCGACGAGTGGAACATGAAGGTCACGCAGCCGGTCGACCTCTACATCGCCGACAAGCTGTTCCAGCTCGCCTCCACCGACGTGCCCTCCCCCGACGAGGCCTCCTACCGCGAGCGCCTCACCGGCAAGACCCTCGTCGTCTTCGGCGGCTCCTACGGCATCGGCGCCGACCTCGCCGACCTCGCCGAGTCCTACGGCGCGGACGTCTTCCGCTTCGGCCGCTCCACCACCGGCACGCACGTCGAGGACCCCGAAGAGGTCGAGGCCGCCCTCAAGACCGCCCACAGCGAGACCGGCCGCGTCGACTACGTCGTCAACACCGCCGGGATCCTCCAGATCGGACGCCTGAACGAGACCTCGCAGGAGGACATCGACCAGACGTTCAAGGTCAACTACCTCGCGCCCGTGCAGATCGCCCGCGCCGCGTACCCGTACCTGGCCGCGACCCAGGGCCAGCTGCTGCTCTACACCTCCTCCAGCTACACGCGCGGCCGGCGCGACTACAGCCTCTACTCCTCCACCAAGGCCGCCATGGTGAACCTCACCCAGGCGCTCGCCGAGGAGTGGAGCGACGAGGGCGTGCAGGTCAACTGCGTCAACCCCGAGCGCACCGCGACCCCCATGCGCACCAAGGCGTTCGGCGCCGAGAACCCCGAGACCCTCCTCGCCTCCGAGACCGTGGCCCGCGCCTCCCTGGACGTGCTGCTCTCCGCGCTCAACGGCGCGGTGATCGACGTGCGCCGCGACGACCCGACCACCGGCGGCTTCGAGCAGGCCATCGCCAGGGTCCTCGACACCGGCATCGAATAGTCCGATCGCCGCCGCCCGCGCCCGTCGAGCGGCGCGGGGCGGCGGCGACCGCAAGCACCAGCCAGACAGGAAACCAAGCGACTCATGTCCATGCGCGCACTGTGGAACAGCACCGCGGTCCAAGGGGCCGGGCGAACCGGGCTCGGACTCACCGTCCTCATGCTCCTGACGTACCCGGCGATGCTCATCGCGGCGCTCGTGCCCTCCGCCACCGGGTTCGCCGCCGCGCTCGTCGTCAGCTACGCCACCGACATCGTGCTGCACGGGAAGTACCAGGAGCTCATCGTCCGGCTCCGGCAGCTGCGCTTCGGCATCTCCAACCGCTTCCTGGTCCGCCAGCTCATGGTGATCCTGCTGGTCAGCCGCCTCGCGGGCTCCCACGGCCTGAGCTACCGGTCGGTCCTCCTGGCCACGCTCGCGTTCGTGGCGCTCGTGGCCGTCCAGGTCCTGCACGGCGGCCTCACCGCGATGGTCCGCAAGAGCCGGTCGCTGCCGTTCGCCGCGCGCAACATCGACATGTCGACGCTGAAGATCTCGGACGCGCCGCCGCCGTGGCTGGAGAACCGCGCCGGCGAGAAGGTCCTCCACACGGACGTGCCGCTCGTGGCCGGCCTGGTCGTCTCCTCGTTCACCCTCACCAACACGCCCGGCTACATCGGCGCCGCGGTCACCTTCGCACTCGCGCTCGGCTACCTGGCCGTGCTCAGCGTCTGGGCGGGCCCGTTCCACCAGGTGCCCAGCCCGGGCCGGGCCATGGCGTGGCTCAACCGCTGGCTGAGCGAGGGCTACCAGCCCACCGTGGCGCTCTCGTTCTCCGGCACGAAGGACGCGACCTACCAGGTCAACATGTGGCTGGAGACCCTCGAGCGGATGGAGGGCGAGCGGCCCCTGGTGATCCTGCGCGAGATGCACTCCATGCCCGACCTGGCCCGCACCTCGGTGCCCGTGCTCGTGGTGCCCAGCGCGGTCGACCTCATGAACATGGACTTCTCCACCGTGCGGGTGGCGCTCTACCCCGCGCACGTGGGCAAGAACCTGCACCTGCTGCGGGTGCCGACGATGAAGCACGCCTTCATCGGGCACGGCGACAGCGACAAGGTCGCGAGCATCAACCCGTTCGGCAAGGCCTACGACGAGCTGTGGACCGCCGGGAAGGCCGGGCGCGACCGGTGGGCGCTCGCCGACGTGGGCGTGCGCGACGAGGACATCGCGGAGGTCGGGCGCCCGCAGCTCGACGCGATCGCGACCGGGCCGACCGGCCGGGAGGTCCCGACGGTGCTGTACGCGCCGACCTGGGAGAACTGGACGGACGAGCCGGGCACGACCTCGGTCACGGTGCAGGGCGAGATCATCGTCAAGGCGCTGCTGGAGGCCGAGCCGCCGGTCCGCGTGGTGTACAAGCCGCACCCGTTCACCGGCACCCGCTCGGGCAAGGCCCGCGCCGCCGACCTGCGCATCCGGGCGCTCATCGACGCCGCGAACCAGGCGTCGGGCGCGGTCCCCCTCGCCGAGGTGCCCGCGCCGCCGGGCCAGGTCGACACCGACGCCGCCGGTCTCAAGTGGACTGACGCGGCGGCGTCCCGGGACGCCGTCACCGCCCCTGAGGTCGTGGCCGCCGAGCGCGAGGCGGCCCGCGAGTGGAACACGGCCTTCTGGGCCGCGCAGCCGCCGCACCGCCACCTCGTGGTCACCGGCTCGCAGCCGAACGTGTACGACTGCTTCAACGAGTCCGACGCGCTCGTCTCTGACATCTCCAGCGTCGTCTCCGACTTCATCGCCAGCGGCAAGCCGTACGCCGTGGTCGACTCCGCCGGGGTCGGCGAGCAGGCCTTCAAGGCCGCCAACACCGCCGTCCGCGCCGCGTTCATCGTCGACCCGGCCGCGCAGGGGCTCGACGCGCTGCTGGCCGCCGTCCGCGACCCGGCGTCCGACCCGCTCGAAGCCGCCCGCACCGAGCTCAAGACCTACCTGCTCGGCCCCGACGAGCCCTCCTCGCAGGAGCGGTTCAACGAGGCCGCCCGCGACCTGGCCCGCCGCGCCGAGCAGCGCAACCGCGCCCAGCTCGGCACCGAGGTCGCCGCCGGGGAGGACGCGGCCGCCGAGATCGAAGAGGGCGCGGCCAGCCACGACGCCGAGACCGCCACCGCGGCGGCCGACGAGATCATCGCCCCCGACCCGGCTCCCGCCGAGACCAGCATCGACTGAGGACGGCCGTGAACCTGCTCCGCAAGCTCCTCTCCCGCACCGCGACGACCGGCCTCGCCGCCCTCGCGCTCGCCGCCGCGCTCCTGCCGTGGGACTGGACCCCTTGGGCGGCATGGGCACTCGCGGCCGGGACGCTCGTGCTCGCGTGGCGGGAGCACCCCGAGCTGGGGCCCGACCGGGACCGGTTCGCGCGCGGGGTCGCCCTCGCCGCCATCGGCGCCGTCGCGGCCCAGCACGGCGCGCTGCCCGCCGCGATCGCCGCGGGCGCGCTCATCGCCGTCGTCGGTTTCGAGCCGCTGCTGGCGGTCGCGGTCGCGACCGGCCACATGACCAGCGCGAACCTCGAAGTCCAGCGCGACCGCACGTGGTTCACGCCGCGCGCCGTCGGCGAGACCATCAGCGCCAGCGGGTTCATCTTCGCGCTCGGCGCCGGCGGATCGCTGGCGACCGGCACGGGCGGGCCATTGTGGATCGCGGCCGTCGCCGCGCTCGCCACCGTGGGAGCCGCGGGCGCGGGCGCGGCCGGGGCGCTGCTCCAGCGGCGCCGCTCTGCGCACGCCGGCGACCAGGCCGTGATCAGCGCGCTCGAAGCGCTCGAGCCGCAGTTCATCGTCCACTTCTCCGGCCCGCCCGGGTCGGCGTACCAGCTCGAGATGTGGCTGCCGTACCTCGACCGGCTCGGGGACCCCTACGCGGTCGTCACCCGCGAGAAGACCCACCTGGACGCGGTGCGGGCCGCGACCGGCGCGCCGGTCGTCGTCGCCCCCTCGATGTCCGAGCTCGAACGGCTCCTCGTGCCCAGCGTCAAGGCCGCGTTCTACGTCAACGGTTCCGCGCTCAACACGCACCTGGTGCGATTCGGGCACCTCAAGCACCTCCAGCTGTTCCACGGCGAGTCCGACAAGGCCTCCAGCTTCAACAAGGTCACCGCGATCTACGACACCGTGTTCGTGGCCGGGCAGGCCGCCGTCGACCGGTACCGCGCGCACGGCCTCGACCTCGACTTCCGCAAGGTCGGCCGCCCCCAGCTCGCCGCCGTCGCCACCGGGCCCCGCACCGCCTCCGGGCCCCGGCCCGTGCTCCTCTACGCCCCCACGTGGACCGGGCTCACCAGCGAGTTCGACTACTCGTCGCTCGCCATCGGCAAGCGGATCGTCGAAGAGGCGCTGCGCCGCGACCTGGCCGTCATCATGCGCGCCCACCCGTACACGCGGTTCAACCTCGCCGCCGCGCGCCGCCTCGACGAGATCGAGCGCCTCCTCGCCGAGGACGCCGAGCGGTCCGGCCGCGCCCACCTGTGGGGCTCGCAGGCCGCCGGGTCCGTGGGGCTCGTCGACTGCATCAACGCCGCCGACATCGCCGTGTGCGACGTCAGCGGCGTCGCCACCGACTGGATCGCCTCCGACCGGCCCTTCGCCGTGACGGACATGGCCGGGCTCGGCGAGCGCTTCACCGAGGAGGCGTGGATCGCCAAGGGCGCCTACCGCCTCGACCGCGACGCCGCCAACGTCGCAGCCGTCTTCGACGAGCTCCTCGTCACCGATTCCAAAGCGGCACAGCGCAAAGAGACCCGCGAGTACTTCCTCGGCGAGACCGCGGGCGACGCCGCGGTCGAGGTGTTCACCACGGCCGCCAAGGAGGCGTACCGGGCCTAGCGCGGATGCCGTTCGGATGGCAAACGCGCGCCCGCCGCGGTGCGCCGGGAGGCGGTTCCAGGCGCGATCCCGACCTGCCGCAGGCGGCGCCACCAGCTAGAATGGCTGAGCGCTTTCCCCAAGCTGTCGAAAGTTGCGAGAACTGTTCGTAAGGCCGCCGGTGCACCGCGGCCGCCCGTCCCCGATCCGGAGTCCCATGGAATCGCCGCTCGTCTCGGTCGTCATCCCCGTCCACAATGCGATGCCGTACCTGCTCAAGAGTCTGCAGTCGGTAGTGGACCAGACCATCGGCATCGAGCGGCTCGAAGTGATCGCGGTCGACGACGGCTCCACCGACGGCGGCGGCGACGTCCTCGACGACTTCGCGAAGCGCTACCCCACCGTGTTCCGCGTCTTCCACCAGGAGGCGTCCGGGACGCCCAGCATCCCGCGCAACCGCGCCCTCGACATCGCCCGCGGGAAGTACGTGTTCCTCCTCGACGCCGACGACTACCTCGGTGACGAGGCCCTGGAGCGCATGGTGGCCATGGCCGAGGAGAACGACTCCGACGTCGTGCTCGGCAAGCTCGTGGGCGTCAACGGCCGCCCGGTCGCCATGTCGATGTTCCAACGCGACCAGCCCAAGGCCGACCTCTACGAGTCGCGCGTCTACTGGGCCCTCGGACCGCTCAAGCTCTACCGGCGCGAGCTCTTGGAGCAGCACGCCATCCGCTTCCCGATCAACCGCCGCACCGGCGAGGACCGCCACTTCGTGGCGCTCACCTTCTACCACGCCCGCACCATCTCGGTCGTGGCCGGCTACGACTGCGTCTACACCGTGATCCGCGAGGACGGCGGCAACCTCTCCCAGGGCGGCATGCGGCTGCCGAAGGACCGCACGTTCAACCGGGACTCGCAGCTGCGGTACATGATCGAAGTGATCGGCGACCTGGTTCCCGAAGGCCCGAAGCAGGACTTCCTGATGTACCGCCACTGGGAGGTCGAAGGCGACGTCGACCTGCACCACCTCCTGAGGGAGGCGACGCGGGAGGACCAGCAGGCCCACCTGGAGTCCCTCCAGGAGCTCGTCGCGAAGTGGTACCGCCCCGGATCGGCCCACCACCTGCGCCCCGACCTGCGGCTCTCGTACCGCCTCATCGAAATGGGCGACCTCGACGGGCTGCTCTCGCTCCTCACGCACAGGCACCAGAACGGCGTCCCCGGCACCGTGTCCTTCGTCGGCCGCGGTGACAAGGTCTGGGCGGTCCTGCCCGGGCACGAGGCCGAGGCCGGGAACGGCGAGGGCCCCTGGGTCGACATCACCGACGCCGTCGCCATCAACCACTGGCTCGACGAGGTCCAGGCCGCCGGCCGCAGCCTGCAGGTCCGCGGCACCGGCCGCCTCAAGTGGGTCCCCCACGACCGCCTGACGCTCCACCTGGAGCTGCACCGGCGCGGGACCGACGAGCGCCGCCGCGTCGCGATCGAGCACGAGAACGGCATCTTCACCGTCGACCTCGACCTCGACCGCCTGCTCGGGCGCATGCGCCGGGCCGTCGGCGACTGGGACTTCACCATCTGCGTCGCGATCGACGAGAAGGAGTACCGGGCGCCCTACGGCACCAGGCACGGCGGGCCGCTCGTCCGCAAGCCCATCCCGAAGCTGCTGTGGCGGGACGCGCGCTACCCGCGCCGCGCCTTCGCGGCGCTGGGGGCCGGGAAGCAGGGCGTGCTGTCGCTGCGCGTCCTGGACCGCAGCCTCAAGGCGACCGCCGCGAAGCTCGTGCGGCGCCTGCGCCGGTAGTCCGTCGGGCGTCGCCACGCCCCCCATAGCAGACATATCCGTCATTCGTCGGTAATCAGCACTTATTCTCCATGGGTCCGCTCGCGCTGCGAGCCGTTCCGATCCATTGGAGTCCCATGGAGACGCCGCTCGTTTCCGTCGTCATCCCCGTCCACAACGCGATGCCGTACCTGCGCAAAGGGATCGATTCGATACTCCGCCAGTCGATCGGCACCGCGCGCATGGAGGTCCTCGCGGTCGACGACGGCTCGACCGACGGCAGCGGCGAGGTCCTCGACGAGGCGGCCGAGCGGCATCCGGCGCTGTTCCGGGTCCTCCACCAGGAGCCCTCCGGCACCCCGAGCGCTCCCCGCAACCGCGCGCTCGACCTGGCCCGCGGGAAGTACGTGTTCCTGCTCGACGCCGACGACTACCTGGGCGACGAGGCCCTGGAGCGCATGGTCGCCATGGCCGAGGAGAACGACTCCGACGTCGTGCTCGGCAAGCTCGTGGGCGTCAACGGCCGCCTCGTCGCCATGTCGATGTTCCAACGCGACCAGCCCAAGGCCGACCTGTACCGGTCGCGCGTCTACTGGTCGCTGGGGCCGCTCAAGCTCTACCGGCGCGACCTGATCGAGCGGCACCGGCTGCGGTTCCCGACCGACATCCGGTTCGGCGAGGACCGGCCCTTCGTGGCCCGAGCCCTCTACTACGCGCGCGCCATCTCCGTTGTGGCCGAGTACGACTGCGTCTACACCGTCAACCGCGACGACGGCGGCAACCTGACCTCCGGCGGCATGGCCGTGCCGGCGGGCCGCGGCTTCCGGCGCGAGAGCGCCCTGGAGGTGATGGCGGCGCTCATGTGCGACACCGTCCCGCCCGGACCGAAGCAGGACTTCCTGATGCACCGCCACTGGGAGTGCGAAGGCGACCTCGAGTTCACCGATCTGGCGGCCCTGCCGGTCGAGGAGCAGCGGGTCCGCCTGGCGGCCCTGCGCCGGCTCCTCGCCGACCGGTACCGGCCGGGGGCGGCGCGGCGACTGCGCCCGGACCTGCGGCTGGCCTACCACCTCGTCCAGGCCGGCGACCTCGACGGCGTCCTCGCGGCCCGCCGCCACAAGCACGAGATCAGCCGCGTCGGCCGCGGCGGCCGGGTGTGGGCGACACTGCCCGGCCGCGAGGACGAGGCCGGGGTCGGGGAGGGCCCGTGGGTCGACATGACCGACGGCGTCACGCTCGCCCACTGGCTCGACGAGGTCGGCACGGCGGGCGAGGACCTGCTGATCCGCGGCACCGGCCGCCTCCGCCGGGTCCCGCACGAGCGGCTCGTGCTGCACCTCGAGTTCACCTGCCGCGAGACCGGCGCGGTGAAGCGGGTCCCGGTCGACCACCGGGACGGGATCTTCACGGTCCGCATCAGACTTCCGGAAGTCCTCGGGCCCCTGCGCAAAGCCGTCGGCCACTGGGAGGTCGGCATCTGCGCGGCGCTCGGCGGCACCGAGTTCCGGACGCCCTTCGGCACCAGGCTCGGCGGGCCGCTGCTCGGCGGCCCGGTGCCGTCGCCGGTGTGGCGCGACCGGTACGGCCGGGCCATGGCGTCGTTCGGCCCCGTGAAACGGAACGGGCCCTTGGCATTGCGGGTCCACGACCGGGGCCCGAGGGCCACTGCGGCGACCGTGCTCCGGCGTGTGCGCCACCGGCGCGCGAGCGCCGCCCGGACGTGACGAGGCCGGGCCGTCGCGATCGCTCGCAGCGGCCCGGCCTCTTGCTCGTTACCGGCGCAGCGCTTCGGCGAACGCCTGGCAGTCCTCCCACTTCGGGAGCAGGCCCTGCTCGGCGGCCTCGGCCAGGGTGGGGGCGGCCGCGTCCTTGTCGGACAGCAGCGGCTCGACGTCCTCCGGCCACTCGATCCCGATGGCGGGGTCGAGCGGGTGGATGCCGTGCTCGCGCTCGGGCGCATAGCCTTCGGAGCACAGGTAGACCACGGTGGCGTCGTCGGTGAGGGCCACGAAGCCGTGGCCCAGGCCCTCGGAGAGGTACACCGAGTGGTGCGTCTGGTCGTCCAGGCGCACCAGCTCCCACTGCCCGAACGTCGGCGAGCCGACCCGGATGTCCACGATCAGGTCGAGGATCGCCCCGCGCACGCACTTGACGTACTTGGCCTGGCTGGGCGGGACGTCCGCGAAGTGGATGCCGCGCACGGTGCCGCGCGCCGAGACCGAGCAGTTGGCCTGCGCCAGCCGCAGCTCGTGCCCGACGGCCTCGGCGAACGCCGGGGCCTTGAACCACTCGTGGAAACTCCCCCGGGAGTCCCCGAAGACCTTGGGCTCGAACACCCAGGCGCCCTTGATGTCCAGTTCTCTCATCGGATCTCGGTCCTTCTCGTCGGTGATGGAACGGCGGCGTCAGCCGCGCAGGATCCGCCGCAGCTTGCGCACGGCGCGGCGCGGCAGGCTCGCCTTGGGCTTGCCGGACGCGCGCTTGGACTCGCCGTCGACCTCGGCCTTGTCCCGCACGACGACCGAACCCTGCCCGTCGGCGGTCAGCACCAGCGGCAGCGCGACCTTCCGCGGCTTCTCGGCCCCCGAGCCGAACACGACCGCGACCTTGTGGTTCCCGGCGGCCAGCCCGTCCAGGGCCGCTTCCAGGACCGCGCCAGAAGCGGCGGGCACGACCTCGGCCGCGAGTTCGACCGGCTCGCCGACACCCGTGAGCCGCAGCACGGCCGGGGTCGGAGCGTCGGCGTACACGGGCAGCGGCAGGGCCAAGCGGCCCCCGTCGACCACGGCGTCGGCGGCGGTGACGCCCGCGAACCCCGACTCGGCGCGCGGCAGCATCGCCTCGACGCCCAGGGACAGGTTGCCGTGCGGTTCCGTCCAGTACGGCAGGACCGGCCGCCCGCCCGCCAGGCCCAGCACCGCCCCGGCCTCGACGCCGGGAGCGCGCACCGAACCGAGCCGCGTCTCCTTCGTCCAGCCGCTCAAGCTGATCCGGACGAACACGTCCCAGATGCCCGGGCGCAGCGGCGCGCCGCCCGCAGCGGACGCCGGGTCCACACTCGACTTGCCGTGCAGCAGGATCCGCACGCCCTCACCGTCCGCGACGGTCTCCCGCTCCAACTCGACGGGCTGGTAGAACTCCGCGGCGGTGTCGCGCTCGCGGACCACGAAGTCGACCTTGCCCTTCGGGAACCAGGCCGAGGTGTCCGGCCCGAACTCCCGGATCGCCTCCAGCGTGTCCTCGGCCAGCGGCGGGGCCAGACGGACCTCGCCGTCCGCTTCGGTGAAGCGCAGCGGCTCCTCGTCCGCCTGGTACTCGGCCGTGAAGGCCAAGCGCAGCAGGCCGTCCTCCCAGGACAGCTCGTCCAAGGTGCCGTGCGGCTTGATCGAGGACTCCCATTCGGCGAGCGCCTCGAGGTCGGCGAACCGGTCGGCCCGGATGAGCGCCGCGGCGACCTGCTGGGTCGGCGCCATGCCGGCGTCCACACCCGGCCCGAAGCGCTCCATGACCACGCCGCGGATCGCGTCGTACATCTCCTTGCGGTACTCCGGGTCCATGTTGAGCAGCCGGCGCCCGCGCATCCGCTCGACCATCTCGTTGCGCAGCCAGCGGCGGTAGAGCTTGTCGCGGAGCCGGCCCGGCTCGGTGTACCGCTCGACGACGTCGAGGGCCTCGCGCAGGTTGTCGAAGTACCCGACCGGGTCGATCGGCCGGAACCCCGCGTTCGAGGCGTCGTCGCGCTTGACGTGGTAGTAGCACAGGTAGTCGCCGATGACCGAGACGTTCGCGGCGGCCAGGTAGGCCTCGGTGACGAACACGTGGTCCTCGAGGCGGCGGCGGCCCTCCGGGAAGCGCAGGCCGATGCGGTCCATGAACTCCCGGCGCACCATCTTGTGCGGCGTCAGGCTGTCCATGAGCGGCGCGGTGTCGACCGAGGCGACGGGGATGTTCTTGCGGAACAGCTCCAGCGGCACCGGGCGGCCCTTGCCCGCCATCTTGCCGATGATCACGTCGGCCCCGTTCGCGGTGCCGTAGTCGTACATCCGCTCCAGCGCCTCGGTGCCGAGGTAGTCGTCGTTGTCGACGAACATGACGTACTCGCCCTTGGACGCCTCGATGCCGACGTTCCGGGGCTTGCCCGACCACCCGGAGGGCTCCTGGTGGATCACCTGGACGTTCGCGTGCTCGGCGGCGAGGGCGTCCAGGCGGGCCGGGGTCTCGTCCGAGGACCCGTCGTCGACGAAGACCACCTCGAACTCGTCCGCGGGCAGGCTCTGGTTCACCAGGGACTCGATGCAGTCCTCGATATAGGGGCCCGGGTTGTACACCGGGACGACGACACTGACCTTGAGCGTCATGATGAGGCTTCCTTCTTCGCAGAGGAGTCGATCCGCCGGGGCCGGCCTGATCCCAGGTCCGATACGGCGGTGGACGACTGGACGAAACGGAGGACACGGCCCCCCAGCACGGTCGCGCGGCCGATGACGGCCTTCCCGCGCGCGGTGGCGAGCTCGACCCGGCGCCGACCGAACCGGCGCCCCAGACCGCGGCCCGGGATCGAAAGGACCGCCCGCCCGTCCGATTCGGCGATGCGCGCGGCCCGCCACCGCCCGCCGACGGCGACCTTCACGTCGAGGCCGCCACCGGCCTGGGCGGGAAAACCCAGTCCGACGTCGATCGTAGAGCGGGACTAGGTCGCCGCGGGCACCGCCATCGGACGGGCCGCGACGGCCGCGCTGAGCGAACGCTGACGCTCGCCCACGTCCACGGCGAGCTGGCGGCCGCTGGTCCAGAACGGCTGCACCGCAACCGAATCCGCACCGACCAGAGCCGGCTCGGCAGCGGCGCCCGAAGGCTCGGCGCCCCCGGTGAGCCGCACGCGCCGCCCCAGGCCCAGCAGGTCGACACGGGCCCACACGTCGTAGACCCCGCGCTCGGCCGGGCCGCCGCCGATCACACTGCGCGGGTCGAAGCGGACCGCACCCGCGGCCGCGCCGCCGTCCGGCTCGACCGCCAGCCGCTCGGGCAGGAACCACCAGTCGTCCCGGTCCCGGTCCTTGGCGAGCAGGTCGCCCCGGAACCCCTGGCCAGGGTCATCGATCTCCCAGTCGCCGACACCGGGCACATCGGGCACCACCCAGACGCCGCCGCGGCGCTCCGGCCGCAGCGGACCGCCCTCGGGGCGGACGAGCGCGACCGCCGCGCGGGCGGTGAGCACACCGTCCTCCCAACGCGGCGCGTCCACCTCAGCGGTCATGGAGACACCGGGAGCCCAGCGCGCGAGCGCGGCGAGATCGTCCAGGCGCTCCTCCTCGAACAGCCGGGCCTTCAGCGCGTCCAGCGGCGCGAGGTGGGCCCGCAGTCCCGGCGGCAGGCAGTCGGCGGCGATCTTGCGGACCTCCGCGAACCGCTCCTGGACCGTCTCCCAAGGCACCTCGAGAATGTTGGCCCCGCTCACGAACTGCAGGATCTCGGTGCGGTAGAAGCGCACGAACAGCATCGGGTCGCCGACCGCCGCCACCGCCTCCAGCACCGTGCGCAGGTTCGGCAGGTACGTCTCCAGCTGCGCGCCCGCACGGCTGTTGTTGCCGCTGTCGCCGCGGCGCTGCCACCGGTAGTACACCTGGTCGGCGAGGACCGCGATCTTGTCCGTGGCGGCGCAGACGCGCGCGTTGAACAGCTGGTCCTCGAGGATCCACGGCCCCTCGGGGAACCGCAGGTCGTTGTTGAGCAGCAGGCGGCGCGAGTACAGCTTGTGCGGGTTCAGGCTGTACTCGAACACCTCTGAGCGGCCGCAGCGGGCGCGCGTCTCGCGGAAGAGCCCGCCGGGATTGGCGCCCGCGGGCACCATCGAGCCCGACTCCTTGCCGATCACGACGTCCGCGTCGCTCGCCACGGCGAACTCGTAGAGCCGCTCGAGGGCGTCGGGGGCCAGCAGGTCGTCCTGGTCGACGAAGTGGACGTACTCGCCGCGGGCCATCCGGACCGCGACGTTGCGCGGGCGCCCCGGCCATCCGGAGTTCTCCTGGGTGTGGACGCGCACGTGGTCGTGGGCGGCGGCGAGGCGCTGCAGCCGCTCCCAGCTGTCGTCGGTGGACCCGTCGTCGACGTAGAGGATCTCGTAGCCGTCGATGGTCTGCGCGAGCAGCGAGGGCGCGAACTCCTCGACCATCGGACCGGCGTTGTAGACCGGCACGATGACGCTGACTTTGATCTGACCCACTGTTCTCCTCGATTCGGGTCCTGGGGCGGGCGGCAGGGAGGCCCCGCGGACGCCGGCGTGCAACCCCCGCGAGGGCCCCGAAAAGGCCCGCGCCGCAGACGGAACGGCCCCGTGGCGGTGACCGGGCGCGGGCGCGCCCGGTCGGCTCAGCCCTCGGGCCGCTCGGCGGCCAGGAGGGCCGGGAAGGCCTCGGTCAGCGCCTCGTCCCAGCCGCGGATCGGCTCGATGCCCGCGTCTTTCCAGCGGTCGTGCCCGAGCACACTGTAAGAGGGCCGCGGCGCCGGGCGCGTGAACGCCGCGCTCGTGGTGGGCCGCACCCGCTCCGGGTCCGCGCCGAGCAGCTCGAAGATCCGCCGGGTCAGCCCGAACCAGGTGGTCTCGCCCGCGCTGGTGCCGTGGTAGACCCCGGCGGGGGCCGTCCCGGCGAGGGCGCCCTGCCCGAGCCGCACGAGGCGGTCGGCGAGGTCCCTGGTCCAGGTTGGCTGGCCGCGCTGGTCGTCGACGACGTCGAGCGTGTCCTTGACGCCTTCGAGCTTGATCATGGTGCGCACGAAGTTGCCGCCGCCGGCGCCGTAGAGCCACGCGGTGCGGACGACGTACCCGGTGTCGGGCAGCAGCTCCAGGACGGCTTCCTCACCGGCGAGCTTGGTGCGGCCGTAGGCGCTTCGCGGCGCGGTCGGGGCGTCCTCGGCGTAGGGCGCGGTCGCGTCCCCGGCGAAGACGTAGTCGGTGGAGACCTGGAGCAGCACGGCGCCGGTCTCGCGGCAGGCCTCGGCGAGGACGCGCGGACCAGTGCCGTTGACGGCGAGCGCGGCGGCCTCCTGCGTCTCGGCGTCGTCGACGGCGGTCCAGGCCGCGCAGTTGACCACGACGGCGGGGGCGTGCTCGGCGAGGGCGGCGCGGACCGACGCGGGGTCGGTGACGTCGAGTTCCTTGCGGGCCAGGACGACCGCGTCGTCCTGCTCGGCCGCGAGCCGGGCGAGGACGTCTTGGGCGAGCATGCCCGCGCCGCCGGTGATCAGCCAGGTGCTCACAGGGCCGCGCGCTCCTTCAGCGGTTCCCACCAGTCGCGGTTGTCGCGGTACCACTGCACGGTCTCGGCCAGGCCGGTCTTGAAGTCCTTCTTCGGCCGGTAGCCCAGCTCGGTGCTGATCTTGGTGCAGTCCACCGAGTAGCGGCGGTCGTGGCCCTTGCGGTCCTCGACGTACTCGACCGAGGTGTCCCAGTCGGCGCCGCAGGCGTCGAGCAGGAGCTCCGTGAGCTCCTTGTTGGAGAGCTCGGTGCCGCCGCCGATGTTGTAGACCTCGCCGGAGCGGCCCTTGGTGCGGACCAGTTCGATGCCCTGGACGTGGTCGTCGATGTGGAGCCAGTCGCGGACGTTGGCGCCGTCGCCGTACAGCGGGACCTTCTTGCCGTCCAGCAGGTTCGTGACGAACAGCGGGATGACCTTCTCGGGGAAGTGGTGGTGCCCGTAGTTGTTCGAGCAGCGGGTGACGCGCACGTCGAGCCCGTGGGTGCGCTGGTAGGACAGCGCGATGAGGTCCGAGGAGGCCTTCGCGGCCGAGTACGGCGAGTTCGGGGCGAGCGGGTCGGTCTCGGGCCAGGAGCCCTCGTCGATCGAGCCGTAGACCTCGTCGGTGGAGATGTGCACGAACACCTTGACGCCGGCGCGGTGGGCGGCGTCGATGAGCGTGTGGGTGCCGACCACGTTGGTGCGCACGAACTCGGCGCCCCCGTCGATCGAACGGTCCACATGGGACTCGGCGGCGAAGTGGACGACCTGGTCGTGGTCGGCCATGAGCTTGGCGACCAGCTCGGCGTCGCAGATGTCGCCCTGGACGAAGGCGAATCCGGGGTGCTCCCGGACCTCGTCGAGGTTGGCCGGGTTGCCGGCGTAGGTCAGCAGGTCGAGCACCGTGACCGCGACGTCCCCGGGGCCCTCGGGGCCGAGGAGCGTGCGGACGTAGTGCGAGCCGATGAACCCGGCCCCGCCGGTCACGAGGATCTTCGTGGTCATGAGGAAATCTGCACCTTGCTGTAGTCGCCGATGACGAGCCGGTGGGCCGCGGGCACGCGCGGCGCCGGCGTGATCTCGGCGTTCCGTCCGATGAGCGAGGCCTCGATGCGGCGGACGCCGACGATCGAGGACTCCTTGAGCAGGATCGAGTACTCCACTTCGGCGTCCTCGATCCGGCAGTCGTCCGAGATGGACGTGAAGGGGCCGACATAGGCGTCGGTGACGACCGAGCCGGCGCCGATGATCGCCGGGCCGACGATGCGGCTGCCGGTGACCTTCGCGGTCTTGTGGATCTGGACGCGGCCGATGATCTCGCTGGTCTCGTCGATCTCACCGTCGAGCGAGGGCTCGAGGGTCTCGAGCACGGTCCGGTTGACCTCCAGCATGTCGGTGACGTTGCCGGTGTCCTTCCAGTAGCCGTGGATCGTGGTGGAGCGGACGTCGCGCTTCTGCTCGATGAGCCACTGGATGGCGTGGGTGATCTCGAGCTCCCCGCGCCAGGAGGGCTCGATGGAGCGGACGGCCTCGTGGATCAGCGGGGTGAAGAGGTACACGCCGACGAGGGCGAGGTCGCTCTTGGGCTCCTTCGGCTTCTCCTCCAGGCCGACGACCTGGCCGGCGGCGTCGAGCTCGGCCACGCCGAACGAGCGCGGGTCGGAGACCTGCGTGAGGAGGATCTGCGCGTCGGGCTTCTCGGCGCGGAACTGGTCGACCAGGCCCGAGATGCCGCCGACGATGAAGTTGTCGCCCAGGTACATGACGAAGTCGTCGTCGCCGAGGAAGTCCTTGGCGATGAGGACGGCGTGGGCCAGGCCGAGCGGGGCGTCCTGCGGGATGTAGGTCACCTTGATGCCCAGCTCAGAGCCGTCGCCGACGGCCTCGCGGATCTCCGCGGCGGTGTCGCCGACGATGATGCCCACCTCGGTGATCCCGGCCTCCGCGATGGCCTCGAGGCCGTAGAACAGGACCGGCTTGTTGGCGACCGGGACCAGTTGCTTGGCGGAGGTGTGGGTGATCGGCCGCAGGCGCGTGCCGGCCCCACCGGAGAGTACGAGTGCCTTCATGTGACACACCCTAACAGTTCGCCTTTCGGCCACCCGAAATTGCACGTCAGGCAGTTGACAGGGCTCACGCAGGCAGCATCGAACCTGATCGATCTCTGAGTTTCGAGCAACTCCTGGCGTCCCGCTCGCGTCTATTCTGGAGATTCGCTTTGCGCGGATCACTCGACTATCGCCGGGAAATCAAATGGAATCACCACTGGTATCAGTGATCATCCCAGTCCACAACGCCATGCCCTACCTGCTGCAGTGCCTGCAGTCGGTGGTCGACCAGACCATCGGCACCGCCAAGCTGGAGGTGATCGCGGTCGACGACGGCTCGACCGACGGCAGCGGCGAAGCACTCGACGAGTTCGCCGCCGCGCACCCTGGCCTGGCGCGGATCGTCCACCAGGAGGCGTCGGGGACGCCGAGCGCCCCGCGCAACCTGGCGTTCGACATGGCCCGCGGCCGGTACGTGCAGGTGCTCGACGCCGACGACTACCTGGGGCCCGAGACGCTCAAGCGCTCAGTGGCCATGGCCGAGGCGAACGACTCCGACGTCGTCCTCCAGAAGATCGTGAGCGTCGGCGGGCGCACCGTCGCGGGCTCGATGTTCCACTACGACCAGCCGCGCGCCGACCTGTACTCCTCCCGCGTCTACTGGTCGCTCGGCGCCTGGAAGCTCTACCGGCGCGACCTGCTGGAGAAGCACCGCCTGCGGTTCCGCACCGACCGGCGCACCGGCGAGGACCGGCCCTTCGTGTTCCTCGCCTACTACCACGCCCGCAACATCTCCGTCATCGGCGACTACGACTGCTACTACATGGTGCAGCGCGACGACGGCGGGAATCTCACCACCGGCGGAATGCGCATTCCCGAAGGCCAGAAGTTCAACGGCGAGAGCCCGCTGGAGATGATGGCCCCCTTGGTGTGCGAGACCGTCGAGCCCGGCCCGAAGCAGGACTACCTGATGTCCCGGCACTGGGAGGTCGAGGGCGAGCGGGAGCTGGTCATCCTCCGCGGGCTGCGGTCGCGCGAGGAGCGGGAGGTGCGGCTGAAGATCTTCCAGGGGCTGCTCGAGCGCTACTACACCGAGGAGGCGGGGAAGGGGCTGCACGCCCACATCCGGCTCTGCTTCCACCTCGCGCGCCGCGGCGACCTGGACGAGGTGCTCGCCGCCCTCGACCTCGGCGAGGACGACGTGCCCCTGGTGGGACGCGACGGGCGGCTGTACGCGGTGCTCCCCGGGCACGAGGCCGAAGCCGGGATCGGCGACGGCCCCTGGGTCGAGATCGGCGGCGAGGTCGGGCTGAGCCACTGGCTCGACGGCGTCGAGACCGACGGCAAGACGCTCCGCCTGCGCGGCACCGGCTGGCCCCGGCCCCTCCCGGCCGACCGCGTCGAACTGCGGCTCGAACTGCGCCACCGCGAGCAGGGGGTCGTGCGGCCCGTGGACCTCGACCACGTCAACGGCCGGTTCACGACCGAGATCGACCTGCGGCGCGACCTCGGCCCGCTGGAGCAGGCCCTCGGCGTCTGGGACATCGACCTCGTCGCCTCGATCGGGGCGTTCGAGCGGCGCGCGCCGTTCGGCGCCTCGCTCGGCAAGCCCATGCGCGGCAACCCGTTCACCTGGGTCGTCCGGGCGCCGCGGCAGCGCCGCGCGCCGATCATGATCCGCCCCCACCGCGTCCTCGGCAGCGGCCAGCTCGCCGTGAGCGTGCGCCGGCCCCTGACGCTGCGGGCGGTGCGCGAGGAGGTGCGTCGCGCCAAGCGCCACCTCAAGCGCCAGCGCGGCAAGAAGTAGCGACACGGAAGCCGGGGTGCCTCAGGGCACCCCGGCTTCCGTGTCAGCGCACTACCGGTCGAGCATCCGCTTCAGGGTCCGCTTGGCGCGGCCGAGCACGCGCCGGTGCAGGGGGCGCTTCCTATTGGCGGCCTTGGGGCGCTGCACTGCCACGCCCAGCCCTGCGAGGGTCGCGATCTTCTCGGCGTCGTCGGTCGCGGGCCTGGCGTCCATCGTCCAACCGCCCATGCTCAACCGCACGATGAGCTCCCAGCGGCCTTCGGCGAGCGCGGTTCCGCCCACGGCCGCGGCGGGGTCGAGCACGGCGCGGCCGCGCGCGCGGATCCGGCACCGGTCCTCGCCGGTGGGGATCTCCTCGGGGCTGGGCTCGTACTCCTGGAAAAAGTCGGCGCCGCTCTCGGGGTCGCGCAGCACGAGGTCGGCCTTGACGTCCTTCAAGCGGACTTCGAGGTCCGCGCCGTTGGCGAGGAGGGCTTCGTCGGTCGCCGGTGCGATCGGCAGGACCGGGCGCGGCCCCTTGGCGCCGGGCGTGAACGCCATCGGCGTCGACTTGACCGCGAACTCGGCGCTGTACTCGACCGCGAGCCGCCCGTCGGTCCACTCCAGGGCGTCGAGCGTGGCCGTGGCGCGCATGTTGGCCTCCCACTGCGCCAGGGCCTCGAGGTCCCGCTGGTCGCCGACGCGGATGAGTCCGGCGACGACCTGCTGGATCGGTTTGAGGCCGGCGGCCACGCCGGGTCCGAAGCGGGCGGAGCAGCGGCGGATCGCCTCGAGGTAGGCGCCGCGCAGGTCGTCGGGCAGGTTGAGGTACCGGCGCTTGCGCAGGGGCTCGATCATCTCGACCCGCAACCAGCGGCGGTAGAGCTTGTTGCGCAGGCGCCCGGGCTCGGTGTACCGGTCGACCACGTCGAGGGACTTGGCGAGCTTGCCGAAGTAGTCGTCGGGGTCGATGTGCTGCTGGGAGATGTTGCCGGCGCCTTCGCGGCGCACGTGGTTGTAGCAGATGTAGTCGCTGAGGACGGCGACGCTGGAGGCGCGCAGGTAGACCTCGGTGACGAACAGGTGGTCCTCGAGGCGGTGCCGGCCTTCGGGGAAGCGGATGCCGTTGTCGACCAGGAGGGAGCGGCGGACCATCTTGTGGCAGGTGAGGCTGTCCATCAGCGGGGCGTTGTCGACGTCGCACTTGGGCCGGTTGACGCGGAACAGCTCCTTGGGGACGGCCCGTCCCCGGCCCGCCATCTTGCCGATGACCACGTCGGCGCCGTTGGCGACTCCGTAGTCGTACATCCGCTCGAGGGCCTCGTCGCCGAGGTAGTCGTCGTCGTCCACGAACATGATGAACTCGCCGCGGGCGGCGTCGATCCCGGTGTTGCGGGGCTTGCCGGGCCAGCCGGAGTTCTCCTGGTGGATCACTCGGATGTGGTCGTGGCGCGCGGCGAGGCCGTCGAGGAGGGCACCGGTGTCGTCGGTGGAGCCGTCGTCGACGAAGATCGCCTCGAACTCGGCGGACGGGAGGCTCTGGCGCAGCAGCGCGTCGACGTTCTCCCGCAGGTTCTCTCCGGTGTTGTACACCGGGACCACGACGCTGACCTTGACCGTCATCTGGCTGGTTCCTCACTCAGGTGCTGAAGGCGATGGTGGGCGGCGCCGCCGCCCTCGGGAGCCGGTGCCTGCCCGCTGCCCGACAGAGGGTAGACGCGAGGGGGCCCGCGGCGGGTTGCCCGACCGGCGCGTCATCGGGAGATTCCCTAGCGGAAGCGGCGGTTGGCCTCGGTGAGGTCCTCGGCGAAGTCGATCTCGATGACGTCGTGCGCGGAGATGTCGATGGCCTCGAAGTGGACGCCGTCCTTCTCGATGGCCAGCTCGATGCCGCGCTCGAAGTAGTCCTGGTCGCCGACCTCGGCGAGGCGCTTGGCGAGGATCGCCCGGTCGCCGGAGGAGACGTAGTTGACGCCGACGGCCTCGCCGAGCGCGCCGTCGCTGACCTCTTTGGACAGGCGGCGGATGTAGCCGTCGGGGCCGAGGGTGTACTTGATCTCCTCTTCGGCGACGGAGGCGGTGTTCACGGAGATGAAGGAGCGGTCCATCGCGATGTGGGGCAGCAGTGCGTCGAGGACCCGCGGGTCGAACACGACGTCGCCGTTGAGCCAGAGGACCCCGCCGGGGCCGAGGATCGTGAGGGCCTTGAGGAGGCTCTTGGAGGTGTTGGTGTCGCCGTAGGCCTGGTTGTAGATGAAGCCGACGTCGGGCACCTCCTCCATGATGACCTCTTTCTTGAAGCCGACCACGAGGTGGATCGAGTGGCGGCTGAAGCGGGAGGTGAGCAGCCGCAGCGACCGGCCGAGGATGGTCTCCCCGGAGGCCAGGGGCGTCAGCGGCTTCGGGTGCGGCTTCCCCAGGCGGGAGCCGACGCCGGCCGCCAGGATCACGATGTTCGTCGACACGGCGTCCTCATCCGTTGCAGTCACATTGGCCTCAAAGTTCACGAAACGCCGTCACGCTATCAGGGGCGGTCCGCTCGGCCCACTGTACGGGCCCGCCGTTCCAGGGCCGACCCGTGCGGCTCCGCCTCGTGACGTTCGACCACCGCGCCGAGCGGGGCCGACCGGGCGCGAGCCCCTCAGGACTCCTCAGTGGACGGCTTCGCGGCCTTCTTCGCCGCTGCCTTCACCGCGGTCTTCTTCGCGGTCGTCTTCTTGGCGGCGGTCTTCTTGGCCGCGGACTTCGCGGCGGTCTTCTTCACCGCTTTCTTCGCCGTGGTCTTCTTGGCGGCCTTCTTCGCCGTCTTCTTGGCGGGCACGGCGCCCGAGGACACCTTCTCGCGGCGCTCGGCGAGCAGCTCGGCGGCGCGGTCGATGGTGAGGTCCTCGATCGAGTCGGTCTTGCGGATCGACGCGTTCGTCTCGCCGTCGGTCACGTACGGGCCGAACCGGCCGTCCTTGAGCGTGACCTCCTTGCCCGTCACGGGGTCGGGGCCGAGCTCCTTGAGGAGGGTCTGGGCGCGCTGCTGGCGCCCGCGGGTCTTGGGCTGCGCGAGCAGCTTCTCCGCCTCGTCCAGCGTGAGCGTGAACAGCTGCTCCTCGTTCTCGAGCGAGCGGAAGTCGCGGTTCTTCTTCACGTAGGGGCCGTGCGGGCCCAGGCCGGTGCGGATCTCCTCGCCCTCGGCGTCCTTGCCGACCAGGCGCGGCAGCGTCAGGAGCTTCACCGCCTCGTCGAGGGTGATCTCCGAGAGCTTCTGCCCGGTGAGCAGCGACGAGGACTTCTCACCGCTGGTCACGTACGGACCGTACCGGCCGGTCTTGGCGAGCACCGGCTCCCCGGTCTCGGGGTGCGTGCCCAGCTCGCCCTCGTTCTCGGCCAGCTCGAACAGCTCCTGGCCCTTCTCAGGGGTCAGCTCGTCGGGCGCCATCGACTCCGGGATCGAGGGGCGCTTGCCCGGCTCGGCCCCTTCGTCCGGCGCGGTGCTCGTGCGCTCGAGGTAGGGCCCGTACCGGCCGACGCGGGCGACGACCTTGCGCCCCTGGTCGTCGGTGTACAGGGGGATCGAGTTGACCTCGCGGGCGTCGATCTTCGCGAGCTCCTCCTCGATCATGTGCCGCAGGCCGCCCGAGGCGGCGACGGTGCCCTCTTTGTCCTTGCCGCCGAAGTAGAACTTGCGGAGGAACTCCTCGCGCGACTCGTGCCCGGCGGCGACCTCGTCGAGCTCGTTCTCCATGCCCGCGGTGAAGTCGTAGTCGACCAGGCGCGGGAAGTGCCGCTCCATGAGGCCGATGACGGCGAACGCGCGGAAGGCCGGCACGAGCGCCTGGCCCTTCTTGAACACGTACTCGCGGTCCTGGATGGTCTGCATGATCGACGCGTACGTCGAAGGCCGCCCGATCCCCCGCTCCTCCAGGGCCTTCACCAGGCTCGCCTCGGTGTAGCGCGCCGGCGGCTGCGTGGTGTGCCCGGCGGCCTCGAGGCCGCGCTCGGAGAGGTGCTGGCGCTCGGTCAGCTCGGGCAGGCGCTTCTCGGCGTCGTCCGCGTCGCCGTCCTCGATGGACTCGACGTAGGCGAGCAGGAAGCCCGGGTTCGTGATGGTCTTGCCCGAGGCCCCGAAATCGGCCTCTTCGCCGTCGGCCGTGGTGGCGCGGGTGCGCACCGAAGTGGAGTTCCCGGTGGCGTCGACCATCTGGGACGCGAGCGTGCGCCGCCAGATCAGCTCGTACAGCCGGTACTCCTCGGCCGAGAGCTGTCCCTTGAGCTGGTTCGGGGTCTTGAAGCGGTCGCCCGAGGGCCTGATGGCCTCGTGCGCCTCCTGCGCGTTCTTCACCTTCCGGGCGTACCGGCGCGGCTCGGACGGCACGTACTGGGCGCCGTAGAGCTCGGCGGCCTGGGCGCGCGCGGCGTTGATCGCGGTGTTCGACAGGTTCGTCGAGTCGGTCCGCATATAGGTGATGTGGCCGTTCTCGTAGAGCCGCTGGGCGACCCGCATGACCTGCGCGCTCGAGAGGCGGAGCTTGCGCCCGGCCTCCTGCTGCAGCGTCGAGGTGATGAACGGCGCGTACGGCTTGCGCCGGTACGGCTTCTTCTCCACTTTCAGGACGGTGAAGTCGCGGCCCTCGAGCCTGCTGGCGAGCCCGCGGGCGCCGGCCTCGTCGAGGTGGACGACGTTGCCCTTGACGCGCCCGGTGGCCGGGTCGAAGTCCTTGCCGGTGGCGACCCGGTCGCCTTCGAGGGCGATCAGCGTGGCCTTGAAGCGCTCGTCGTCGTCGGTGGCCAGGTTGGCCGAGACGTCCCAGTAGTCGGCGGTGCGGAACGCCATGCGGGCCCGCTCGCGCTCGACGACCAGCCGCGTCGCGACGGACTGGACGCGCCCGGCGGACAGGCGCGGCATGACCTTCTTCCACAGGACCGGGCTGACCTCGTAGCCGTAGAGCCGGTCGAGGATGCGCCGCCCCTCCTGGGCGTCGACGAGGTCCTGGTTGAGCTCGCGCGGGTTCGCGGCGGCCTCGGCGATGGCCTGCGGCGTGATCTCGTGGAAGACCATCCGCTTGACCGGGACCTTCGGCTTCAGGGTCTCGAGCAGGTGCCAGGCGATGGCCTCCCCCTCGCGGTCCTCATCGGTGGCGAGGAAGAGTTCGTCGACCTCCGCGAGATACGCCTTCAGCTTCTTCACGTGCGCGGACCGGTCCGGGTTCACGATGTACAGCGGCGCGAAGTCGTTGTCGACGTCCACACCCAACCGCGACCAGGCCTTGTCCTTGTATTTCGCCGGGATCTCCTTCGCGCTGCGCGGAAGGTCCCGGATGTGCCCGAGCGAGGAGTCGACGATGTAGCCGGGGCCGAGATAGGAGGCGATCGTCTTGGCCTTCGCCGGGGACTCCACGATGACAAGGCGCTTGATGTCCGCCACTGCTCCCACCGTTCACTCGGAAAATGCACTCGATTCGCTACGGTAGCTCACGCTTCCGTATTGCGTCCCCTGAGTATGGGTGTGCCCCGATCTCATCGACCGGGGCACACGCTGAGAATTCCCAGATTAGCGATGCTCATCTACGGCTCGCGAGCTTCGCCGAGGCCGCTCATTTACGGCTCGCGAGCTTCGCCGAGGCTGCTTGCGAGCTGACAATGAGCTCAGCAGTTAGCCGACTTTGACCGACTCACGCTGCTCCGGGGCGTGGGCTTCCCCCGCCTCCACCACCGCGGAACGGCGCTTGGAGATGAGGATCGCGCCGACCAGGACCGCGACGGCGATGCCGGTGATGATCCAGCGGACGGGCCCGTCGGCGTGCTCCCCGACGCCGTCGACCGTGTAGACCACCACGACCGGGGCGATGATGAGGCTCACCAGGTTCATGACCTTGAGGAGCGGGTTGATGGCCGGGCCGGCGGTGTCCTTGAACGGGTCGCCGACCGTGTCGCCGATGACCGCCGCGGCGTGGGCCTCGGAGCCCTTGCCGCCGTGCGCGCCGTCCTCGACGTCCTTCTTCGCGTTGTCCCACGCGCCGCCCGAGTTCGCGAGCATGACGGCCATGAGGACGCCCGTGGCGATCGCGCCCGCGAGGTACGCGGCGAGCGGGCCGACGCCGAGGCCGAAGCCGACGGCGATGGGCGCGGTGATGGCCAGGAGGCCCGGGGTGACCAGCTCGCGCTGGGCGTCGCGGGTGCAGATGTCGACGACGCGGCCGTACTCGGGCCGCTGCGTGCCCTCCATGATCCCGGGGAAGCGCGCGAACTGGTCGCGGACCTCGTTGACGACGGACCCGGCGGAGCGGGCGACGGCGTTGATGGCGAGGCCGGAGAAGAGGAACACGACGGAGGCGCCGACGATGAAGCCCACGATGTTCGCCGGGTCGGCGATGTTGAGCGCGCCCAGGAGGGCCTCGCCCATGAGGCCTTCGGAGGCCACCGCGTCGGTGTAGGAGCCGAACAGGGCGGTCGCGGCCAGGACGGCGGTCGCGATCGCGATGCCCTTGGTGATGGCCTTGGTGGTGTTGCCGACCGCGTCGAGATCGGTCAGGGTGCGGGCGGCGTCCCCTTCGACGTCGCCGGACATCTCGGCGATGCCCTGGGCGTTGTCGCTGATGGGCCCGAAGGTGTCCATGGCGACGATGACGCCGACGGTGGTGAGCAGGCCGCAGCCGGCGAGCGCGACCGCGAAGAGGCTGACGAGGATCTCGCCGCCGCCGAGCAGGTACGCGCCGAGGACGGCGGCCGCGATGCACAGCGCGGTGTAGACGGCCGACTCCAGGCCGAGCGAGAAGCCCGACAGGATGTTGGTGGCCGCGCCGGTGCGCGTCGAGGCCGAGACGGCCCTGGTGGGCTTGTAGCGGGTGTCGGTGTAGTAGCCGGTGAGCGCCATGATGACGGCGGCCAGCGCGATGCCGATGACGACCGCGACGATGGCGAAGACCTGCGGGTTCACCGGCACGTCGATGAAGTCCACCGTGGTGTTCAGGTCGGCCCAGTCGGCGGGCACGTACCAGAGCACCGCGCCGACGGTGAGCAGCGCGGAGATGATCGCCGAAAGGTAGAACGCCCGGTTGATGGCGGTGAGGCCGGAGGCGTCGGAGGCCCGCATGCGGGTGATGACGACGCCGATGATGGCGCAGAGGATGCCGACCGAGGCGACGAGCAGCGGCAGGATCAGGCCGGTCTCGCCGAAGGCGGCGCGGCCGAGGATGAGGCTCGCGACGAGGACGACGGCGTAGGACTCGAAGAGGTCGGCGGCCATGCCGGCGCAGTCGCCGACGTTGTCGCCCACGTTGTCGGCGATGGTCGCCGGGTTGCGGGGGTCGTCTTCGGGGATGCCCTGCTCGACCTTGCCGACGAGGTCGGCGCCGACGTCGGCGGCCTTGGTGAAGATGCCGCCGCCGACGCGCATGAACATGGCCAGGAGCGCGGCGCCGAAGCCGAAGCCCTCCAGGACCACGGGCGCGTCGCCGTTGTAGACGAAGACGACGACCGAGGCGCCGAGGAGGCCGAGGCCCACGGTGAGGAACCCGACCACGCCGCCGGTGCGGAAGGCCAGGTGCATCGCGGTGGTGGGCTCGCCGTCGCGGGCGGCCGCGGCCACGCGCACGTTCGCGCGGGTGGCCATGTTCATGCCGGCCCAGCCGATGAACGAGCTGAACAGCGCGCCGACGATGAAGAACACGCTGCGTCCGACGCGGACGTCCGTGCCTCCTTCGGCGGGGAGCAGGAACAGCAGGACCACGGCGATGACGACGAAGATCCCGAGCGCGCGGAACTGGCGGCGCAGGTAGGCCGAGGCGCCCTCTTGGACGGCCCCGGAGATCTCGCGCATCTTGTCAGTGCCGGTGCCTGCCGCGAGGATGCTCTTGACGAGCGCGGCGGCACCGCCGAGGGCCACCAGCGCGAGCGCGGCGGCGACCACGACGAGGCTCAGGTTCGAGCCCGTGAGCTGACCTACGCCCTCGTCGCCGTTGGCGAGCAACGTATGCATGTAGTTCCTCCATATGCTGTGCGGATCCATGGCTCGCAAGCTTCGCCATGCGGTCCGCGGGGCACCGCGGACCGGTATCGCGATCACGTCGGGGGCCGCGTGACGGGTTGGACGGCGCGGCCGTGGCCGGGCCTGCGGCCCGGCCAGACTTAACGTGCGGAGTGTAACGATGTGAGGGCTTTGCGAGTGGGGATGGTCACGCTGTCCTGACGGGGTGGCCAATGCCTCAGTGATCGGTCGCGGAACCGGATCCGGGGAGGGGCCAGGACATGCTGACGGTGGTCCCGCCGTTCGCGTCGGGACCGGTCACGACCAGGTCTTCGACCAGTCCGCTGAGGACGATGAGGGTGATCTCCTCGGAGAGGGTGTCCTCTTCCATGGTGTCGCTGTCGCCCACGCGGGGTTCGCCGCCGCCGATGCCGGCGCCGATCCGGCCGCTTGAGCGTGCGCGCAGATCTTGCGCATTGTCGGTGATTTTCGCAACAAAACGATCACCGATCGAAAATTCCACGCGCACGAGGTCGTCCATGCCGCGGTCGCGGTGGCGCAGGACCGCGCGCGTGCACGCCTCGCCGACCGCTTGGCGCACCTCGTCGAGGAGGCCGGTGGCGACGCCCGCGTGCGCGGCCACGTCGGCGGCCACGAGCCGGGCGGCGCGGACGTAGGCGGCGGCGGGGGTGAACGCGAACCGGACGGTCACCGGCTCGGCGCGTCCCCCGGTGCGGTCGTGCTTGGAGCCGTTCACTCGCCGGGCACCGCTTCCCGGACATCGAGCACCTTGTCGAGGCCGGTGAGGTCCAGGAGCTTCCGGATGCGCGGGTTGGCGCACACGACGACGAGGCTGCCGCCGGAGTCGGAGAGGCGGCGGCGGGCGCCGATGAGCACGCCCAGTCCGGTCGAGTCGCAGAACTCGGTGGGCGTCAGGTCGATCGCGACGCGCATGCGGCCCTCGGAGGAGAGTTGGCGGACGGCCTCGCGCAGTTGCGGCGCGGTGTACATGTCGATCTCGCCGGTCACGCTGATGACCGCGTAGTCGCCGACCTCGGAGAGGCTGAGCCCCAGTTCGGGCTCGGCCGCGCCGTCGCCTGATGTTCCCCTCACGCCGTCTCTCCCCTCGTTCGTGCTGTCGGCCGACCGGATGCCCCGCCGAACCGCCCGAGACCGCCGGACGACCGCTCGCAGGCCTCGTCGGACCGGTGCGGGCCGCCGACCTGCGCCGCGGGCACGGCATGCGACGCGCGGACGGGTCCGCACGGGTGCAGCCGTGCCCGGTGAGCACTGTGTCTTGGCCCATAAGCGTACTGCGTTCCCAGTGGAGTGGAGCCGGGAGCGTATGACCGAAATGCGGGCGCGCTCCTTCACCCGAGTCGGCGGTGGCGATCGGCGGCCCGCAGGCGCCGCCGATCGGTGCCGCTGGGTGGTGTCGGTGGGCTGCGGCATCATTGGACGGTGTCCGTCGACCAGCTCATCGCCGCCCTCGATCCGGAGTTCGCGCGCGTGCCCGGCCCGCAGGCCCCGCCGGGCGGCGGCCTGCGCCACCTGCGCCGCCTGCCGCCGCGCGCGTCGGTGCGCACCGAGTGGCCGGAGTGGGTGCCTGACGCGGTCCGGGACGCCTTGGGCGCCACGGGGATCACGCGCCCGTGGCCGCATCAGGCCGAGGCCGCCACGCACGCCTTCGAGGGCCGGGACGTCGTCGTCTCGACCGGCACCGCCTCGGGCAAGAGCCTCGCGTACCTGCTCCCCCTCCTGACCGAGGCGGCATCGGAAGGCGAGGGCCGCACGCTCTACCTCGCCCCGACGAAGGCCCTGGCCGCCGACCAGGCGCGGGCCGTGGGCGAGTTCGAGCTCCCCGGCCTCATCCCGGCGATCGTCGACGGGGACACGCCGTTCGAGCACCGCCAGTGGGCGCAGCGGTTCGCGAACCTGATCCTCTCGAACCCGGACCTGCTCCACCACTCGCTGCTCCCCCGCCACCGCATGTGGCGCTCGCTGCTCAAGAACCTCAAGTACGTCGTGGTCGACGAATGCCACGTCTACCGGGGCGTCTTCGGCGCGCATGTGGCGCTCACACTGCGCCGGCTCCTGCGCCTCGCCGAGCACTACGGGGCGAGCCCGACGGTGATCGCGGCCAGCGCGACCGCGGCGGACCCGGCCGCGTCCCTCTCGGTCCTCACCGGGCGCCCGGCGGTGGCGGTGACGCAGGACTTCTCGCCGCACCCGGGGGCGACGGTGGCGCTGTGGGAGCCGGTGACGTACGAGTTCGACGGCGAGCCGCAGCAGGCGTCGACGCTGAGCGAGACGGCGCGGATGCTGGCGCTGCTGACGCGCCGGGGGGTGCGCACGCTGGCGTTCGTGCCGTCGCGCCGCGGTGCGGAGATCGTTGCGGCTGAGGCGAAGTCGCGACTGGGGGCGGACCCGGCGGCGGACCGCATCGCCGCGTACCGGGCCGGCTACCTGCGGGAGCACCGCCGGGAGCTCGAATCCGACCTGCGGGACGGGAGGCTGCTGGGCGTGGCGACGACGAACGCGCTGGAGCTGGGCATCGACGTGACGGGCCTGGACGCGGTGCTGCTGTGCGGGTATCCCGGGCGGCTGGCGAGCTTCTGGCAGCAGATCGGCAGGGCGGGCCGGGGCGACACGGAGGCGCTCGCGGTGATGCTCGCGAAGGACGATCCGCTGGACACGTTCCTGGTGCACCACCCGGAGGCGATCTTCGACCGGCCGGTGGAGGCGAGCGTCTGCGACCCGTCCAACCCGTACGTCCTGGCGGGGCACCTGTGCCTGGCCGCTGAGGAACTGCCGCTGAAGGACGCGGACCTGGACGCGATTCCGGGCAGCCGCGAGGTGGCCGAGCAGTTGTGCGAGCAGAAGCTGCTGCGCCGCCGCCCGGGCGGCCGGTACTACTGGATCGGCTCGGAGCGGCCGGAGGTGACGCTGCGCGGTTCGGGCCCGATGGGCGTGGACATCGCGGAGACGAGCACGGGCAGGCTGATCGGCACGATCGACGCGGCGGCCTCGCACCGCCTGGTGCACAACGGGGCGCTGTACCTGCACCAGGGCGAGTCGTTCATTGTGGACGATCTGAATCTGGAGGACGGCCTGGCCCTGGTCCACGCCGCGAAGCCGCCGTGGATGACGACCGCGCAGGAGATCACGCACCTGGAGGTCCTGTCGGAGCGCGAGCGGCTGGAGATGGGCGACGTCACCCTCTGCCTCGGGGAGGTGGAGGTGACGTCGAACGTGATCTCCTACCAGCGCCGCAGGCTCCCCTCGGGCGAGGTGATCGACACGCAGCCGCTCGACCTGCCGCCGCAGACGCTGCGCACCGTGGCGGTGTGGTGGACGGTGGAGCCCGAAGCGCTGGAGGGCATCCCGGACCTGGCGGGGTCGCTGCACGCGGCCGAGCACGCCTCGATCGGCCTGCTCCCGCTGATCGCCACGTGCGACCGGTGGGACATCGGCGGGCTGTCGACGCCGGCGCACATGGACACGGAGCTGCCGACGGTGTTCGTCTACGACGGCCACCCGGGCGGTGCGGGCTTCGCGGAGCAGGCGTTCCGGAAGTGGACGGACTGGCTGGGCGCCACGAAGGGGGCGATCGCGAGCTGCGAGTGCCGCTACGGGTGCCCGAGCTGCATCCAGAGCCCCAAGTGCGGCAACGGCAACGAGCCGCTGCACAAGCAGGGCTCGATCGCGGTCCTGGAGCTGCTGCTCAAGGCGGGCGAGGGCCCGGTCAGGTCCACGGTCCACGCGCAGCAGGCGGCCGCGGGCCCGGAGGACGACCTCTGGCCCGGCGACTTCTGACCGGCGGTTCGGGTCCCGTAAGGGTGTCAGCCGGCGACGCGGTTGAGGCTGGCGCTCAGGTGCGGGCTCAGGGGCTTGCCTTCGGCGGCCAGTTCCTGGGCGTACATGAGGGCGCCTTCGACGAGGCCGTACAGGCGCTTGCCCGCGGTGACCTCCTTGGCCTGCGGGCTGCGCACGACCGCGTCGGTCGCGATCTCGATCTTGGTGCCGTCCACGTGCCCGTAGTACAGGTCGAGGATGCCGGTGGGGTGCGAGAGGAGCACTTCGATCTCGGGGCGCTTGGGGTCGTTGCCCTGCACCACGCGCCACCAGCCGGTCTCCTGGGCTGCCGGCCGCACGGGCTTGCCGTCGACGTCGATGATCCAGGACCGGGCGTGGTAGCGCAGGAACGGCCGGCCGTCGTGCAGGAAGCTGATCTCCTGGGCGTAGAGGAAGTCCTCGGTGCCGGGGTAGCCGCCCTGGCCGCGCCCGCGCCAGCGGCCCACGAGGGGCAGCAGCGGCAGCAGGTCGTCGTGCAGGTTGGGCCCGCGACGGAGGTCGTCGGTCTCCTCGAACGGGTAGGGCTCGACCTGCTTGAAGGTCGAGGCGAACTCTTCGGGTACTTCGCGCTCGCTCATTTGTTCCTCGCGGTTCGAATGGTCCAGTAGCCGATTGCGCCCGCCATGGCGCCTGCGGCGATGACGAGCACGGCGGTCAATGCCGTCTCCACGGGCATCACTTTACGTCCGGTCCTCGTCGTTCTCTCGATGCGATGGCAAGATGTTGAGCATGACTACACCTGGACCCTTCGACAGCTGGCTCTCGGACATGGACGGCGTGCTCGTCCACGAGGGCGTGCCGGTTCCCGGCGCCAACAAGCTCATCGAGAAGTTGCAGACGGCGGGGAAGCGGTTCCTCGTCCTGACGAACAACTCGATCTACACCCCGCGCGACCTGCATGTGCGGCTGAAGAACTCCGGGCTGCAGGTGCCGGTCGAGTCGATCTACACCTCGGCGATGGCGACCGCGGACTTCCTGCAGTCGCAGCGGCCCAAGGGCTCGGCGTACGTGATCGGCGAGGCGGGCCTGACGACGGCGCTGCACGAGATCGGGTACGTCCTCACCGATTACCGCCCGGACTACGTGGTACTCGGTGAGACCCGGCGGTACGACTTCGGGGCGCTCACCACGGCGGTGCGGCTGGTCAAGTCCGGTTCGCGGTTGATCTGCACCAACCCGGACACGACCGGCCCGAGCCCGGAAGGGCTCATGCTCGGTGTGGGCGCGGTTGCGGCGATGATCACTGCGGCGACCGGCTCGGAGGCGTACTTCCCGGGGAAGCCGAACCCCCTGATGATGCGGAACGCGTTGCGCCGCATCGGGGCCCACTCGGAGACGACGGTGATGATCGGGGACCGCATGGACACCGACGTGCTGTCGGGCCTCGAGGCCGGGCTCGAGACGGTCCTCGTTTTGTCAGGGGTCACTGACACTATGGAAGAAGTCGAGCGCTACCCCTTCCGGCCGAACCACGTCAAGGACTCGGTGGCGGACCTCATCGACTGGATCGAGTAACCACGGCTCCGCAAGCGGCGCCGTACGTTCGGAAACCACGGCGACGCTCGCGAAGCCGTACACCTACGAGGAGCCGCCCCATGCCTCCCGGCCAACGCCCCGCCAAGCCCGTCTCGCGTGCGCGCCCGGGAGGTGAAGAGGAGTTCGTCCCCGCGCCGCGGTCCGCTCGCGGACCGCAGGAGGCCTCCCGTCCGGCACGGGAGGCGCCGCCGAAGCAGCCTGCGCCGCAGCGGGAGCCGCACGGCCCGGAATCGAGGGCGCAGTCGCAGGCGGAGTCGAAGCTGAGTTCGACGGAGTCGCGGCTCCTGGCGTTCGAGGCGCGCTGGTGGCGGGCCTCGGGTGCGAAGACGCAGGCCATCAGTGATGAGCTGGAGCTCACCCCGGAGCGGTACTACCAGCATCTGGCGCGGCTCATCGACCACCCGGAGGCGGCCGCCGAGCAGCCCGCGGTCGTGCGGCGGCTCAGGGCCGCCCGGGACCAGCGCCGCGCGGAGCGCTGACGGGCCCGCGAGCCCGGAGTGCCCGCGCGACTGCGAGCGAGGCCGTGGGCGGCGGGGTCGGATCCGCCGCACCTGATCGCTGCGCACCGGCCCGATGCCCATGGGCACGCGGCGCGATGGATTTGCAGCCCAGGCCGGCCCGCGCGCTCAGGCGGCGCGGGCCCGGCGTTCGGTGAGGGCGTACCAGCCCGCGCCCGCCGCGAAGACGACGAGGCCGCCGAGCACCGCCGAGAGCGGCAGGCTCGCGGCCACGATCAGGCATCCGGCGAGTCCCAGCCACGGGAGCAGGGCGCGCCGGTCGAGGGTGACCGCGGCGGCGTTCGCGACCCCGTAGTAGACCAGCACGCAGAAGCTGGAGAACCCGATCGCGCCCGCCAGGTCCAGTGTGGACACGAGGATGAGGACGAGGCCGCTCGCGGCCAGCTCCGCCGCCCAAGGCACCCCGAACCGCTCCGAGACCGCCGCCAGTCCCCCCGGGAGGCTGCGGTCGCGCGCCATCGCGAGCGCGGTCCGGCCGATCCCGGCGAGCAGGCTGAGCAGGACCCCGGCGACGGCGATCCCCGCACCGATCGCGACCACGGGCTTGAGCGCGGGCGCACTCGCACCGGCGAGGTCCGCGAGCGGCGCGGTCGAGGCGGCGAGCGTGCCCGCACCCAGCACATTGAGGACGGTGAGCGCGACCAGCAGGTACACCGCGAACGTGATGCCGAGGGCGATCGGGATGGCGCGGGGGATCGTCCGCTCCGGGTCCTTGACCTCCTCGCCGAGCGTGGCGATCCGGGCGTAGCCGGCGAAGGCGAAGAAGAGGAACCCGGCGGCGGTGAACACGCCCCACGGGTGCGTCCCCTCGAGCGGTTGGGCCGCAACGGGTCCGGTCGAGCCGGCGATGACGACCGCGGCGAGCACGGCCAGCGTCGTCGCGGCGAACACGGCGGAGGCGAGCGCGGTGCGCTTGACGCCCAGGAGGTTGATGGCGCAGAAGGCGACGACCGCCGCGGCGGCGAGGGCGCGCGGGTGGTCCGGCAGAAGGTAGGCGCCGAGGGTGAGGGCCATCGCGGCCGCTGAGGCGGTCTTGCCGACCAGGAACGCCCAGCCCGCCGTGAAGCCCGCGGCCGGGTGGAGCCGCCGCGTCCCGTAGACGTACGCGCCGCCCGCCTGCGGATGGAGCGCGGCCAGGCGGGCACTGGAACGGGCGTTGCAGTACGCGATGAACCCGGCGATGACCAGGGCCGCAAGGAGACCGGGGCCGGATCCGGCGGCGAGGGCCGCAGGGGCCCAGACGGCGAAGACGCCGGCGCCGAGCATGGACGCGAGCCCGATCGCGATGGCTGAAGGGAGCCCCAGGCGGCGCTCGAGGGACGGCCGCTCGCGCGGCGGTGTGGGCATGTGTCGAAGATACCGTGCGGGCGTTCGCGACCCGGCTAGCGATATCGCCGGTCGGGCTCGAGCCAGAGCGGCAGTGCGACGGTGTCCCACGGGATGCGCTGCACGGTGCGGAGGATCGCGAAGCCGATGAGCAGCCCCGCGGGCGTGTCGGTGAACCAGTGCCAGCCGAGGTAGGTCGTGGAGCAGATGACGATGATCGGCGGCAGCACCAGGAACAGCCGCCGCAGGAGCGGAGGCCATCCCGCGCCGACGAGGAGCACGATGAACCCGTACCAGATGATCGTGTTCAGCACGTGCCCCGACGGGTACGCGCCGGAGGGCTCGAGCCCGGAGAACAGGACCGCCTGCGCCGCATCGGCGTACGGCGGCCGGGCGGCCTCCGGCCAGTGCGGGTAGACCCGCGGCAGGGCGAACTTGAGGACCAGGACCGCGCCCGCCATCCCGTACGCGGCCAAGAAGGCGATGAGCGGGCGGACGTTGCGCCCGCGCCAGGCGATGATCGCGGCGATGCCGAGGGCGATGCCGCCGAGGAGGCCGCCCTGCCCGAGCCGGTTGGTCTGGATCGCGATGAAGTTCGCCCACTCGGGCCGGTTCGCATCGGAGAGGTCGCGGATCCAGATGTCGAGGTGGACCAGCGGGCTCGGCCAGACGAGGGGAACGGTGAGGGCCACGAAGGCGACGGCCATGGCGATCTCCGGCAGCCATGAGCGCGGCCGTGTCAGGACGAAGGGCCGCCAGGCCTGGGTGTCGGCCTTGGTGCGGCGCTGGTCTGCGGCGGTCACGGGCGTAAGCCTAGCGACAAGGGCGGGGTCGGCGAATCCGATACGGGGGTGCGGGTGGAAACCGTCAGGGGCGCCCGCGGGCGGGCGCCCCTGAACGGTGTCGTCAGTGCGGATTACAGGCCGGCGACGTCGGCCTGCTTGCTGCGGACGGCCTCGGCGGCCTCCTTGAGGTTGGCGAGCTCGTCCGCGGTGAGGTCGGTCTCGACGACCTTCTTGACGCCTTCGGCGCCGATCTGGGCGTTGACGCCGAGGTAGACCCCGGAGATGCCGTACTCGCCGTCGACCCAGGCGCAGACGGGCATGACGGCGCCGGAGTCCTCCGCGACGGCCTTGGCCATGCGGGCGGCGGCGGCCGACGGCGCGTAGTACGCCGAGCCGGTCTTGAGCAGGGCCACGATCTCGGCGCCGCCGTTGCGGGTCTTGGTGACCAGCTCTTCGACCTTCTCCGCGGGGAGGAGGTCCGTGAGCGGCTTGCCGTCCACGGAGGACTGGCTGGGGACCGGCACCATGGTGTCGCCGTGCGAGCCGAGCGTCAGGGTGGTGACCGACTTGACCGGCACCTGGAGCTCTTCGGCCACGAAGTTGGTGAAGCGGGCGGTGTCGAGCATGCCCGCCTGGCCGAGGACCCGGTGCTTCGGGAAGCCCGAAGCGAGCTGGGCGAGCGCGGTCATCTCGTCCAGGGGGTTGGAGACGACGATGATCACGGCGTTCGGGGAGTGCTTGACGAGGTTCTCGGTGACGCCGCGGACGATCTTGGCGTTGACCTCGAGGAGGTCCATGCGGCTCATGCCGGGCTTGCGCGGCAGGCCCGCGGTGATGACGATGACGTCGGAGCCGGCGGTCTTCTCGTACCCGTTGCCGTCGTTGTCGGTGGTGGCGCCGACGACCTTGGTCTCGAAGCCCTCGATGGTGCGGGACTGGTTCATGTCGAGGGCGATGCCCTCGGGCTTGCCCTCGACGATGTCGGTGAGGACGACTTCGTCGAAGACGTCGTACTCGGCCAGGCGCTGGGCGGTGGTGGAGCCGTAGAATCCGGCGCCGACGACCGTGACTTTCTTACCCATCGAATGCTCCTCTGCATCAAGACTGCCTGTGCGGTTCGCAGGCCCTCGGGTTGTGCGGCGGCGCGCGTCGCCGTGGCGCGCCAGGTGAATGGCGGGCCGCCCTCGGCGGGCGTGCTGGCCGCAATGGTGCTCGGCTCGGCGAGTCCGCGAGCCGCGGGTTTGGCTACGCGAGCGTAACCAGGTCTGTTCGTCCACGCTATGACGCTCGTCTCGGGGGGCGCATCCGGCCCCTGACCGGGTGGCGGAGGCCTCCAAATGCGATCGGCGCCGGTGTGAGCACCGGGGCCGGCGGACCGGTCCGGGGCCGCTCCCGCCCGGCGGCGGGTTTCGCGGTGGCCGGCGCGGGGGATGATGTGGGGACGGAGTGCGTCGGCGGGGTGTCGCGAATCCGTCCCGCTTCGACGTCCCGAAGCGTGGGCACTCGTTGACTTGTCCTACTGATCTAGTGGACTATTCAGAAGCCATTCGTACCCGAGGGAGCCGCGCGTGCTGATCGCGACCACCATCCTCTCCTCCGTCGCCGCGGGCTTCGTCGCCCAGCTCGTCGACGGCAGCCTCGGCATGGGCTTCGGCACCATCACCATGACGTTCCTGCTCGGCCTGGGCATCGCCCCGGCCGTGGCGTCCGCATCGGTGAACGTGGCGACGATCGCCACGGGCGCGGTGAGCGCCGCCTCGCACCACAGACTGCAGAACGTCCACTGGCCGACGACCCTGAAACTGGGCATCCCCGGCGCGGTCGGCGGTTTCGCCGGAGCCTGGGCGCTGGCGTCGCTGACGCGGCTCGACGCGGCCACACCGGTGACGAGCGCGATCCTCATCGCGCTGGGCGTGGTGATCGTGTGGCGCTTCGTGCAAGGCCGCGGCGCGGGCCACGGCCCGATCCGGTCGGGGTTCGCGATCCCCACGGGCCTGGTGGGCGGTTTCCTCGCCGCGGTCGGCGGGGGCGGCTGGGGGCCGGTGACGATGCCGATCACGTTGACGACCTCGCGGCTGGAGCCGCACCGGGTGGTCGGCTCGGTGTCGACGGCGCAGGTGTTCGCTTCGGCGGCGGCGGTGCTCGGCTTCTGGATGGCGGTGCCGGACACGCTGACGGTGCTGTGGCCGGTCGTGGTCGGCATGGCGATCGGCGGCATGGCCGCGGCGCCGCTGGCGGCGTGGCTGACCCGCAAGATCCCTACGGCGAAACTGGGTTCGACGATCGGCATGCTCGTGGTGGCGCTGAACCTGCGGACCCTCTTGGCGACGTTCGCGGTCCCGTGGCCGGTCGTGACGGGCCTGTACCTGGCCCTCGCGGCGGTCTGGGCGCTGGTGCTGGTGGCGCCGAAGCGCCGCGAGACCCGGGAGGCGGCGGCGGAGCCGGCCCCGCTGGAGGCCGAGGCGTAGCCTCTGCGGCAACGACATTCGCAGGGCCCGGACCGGCGCGGTCCGGGCCCTGCCGCGTCCTAACTGATCTGGTAGGAGCCGGCGCGGTTGCTCCAGCCGATGGTGCCGAGGTTCGCGAGGTTGTCGATCCAGGTGGAGGAGGCCCCGGAGAGGGTCACGGTGTCCCAGAGCTTGATGTCGCACGAGCGGTACGTGTGGACCGAGCTGGCGCGGTTGTTCCAGCCGGCCGCGTCGAGGTAGTCGACGCTGAACTCGACGGGCGAGTACGCGGCGGAGCAGGTGTAGCTGCCGTCGCCCACGAAGGAGCGGGTGCCGCCGGCGGGGTCGTAGTTCGTGCGGTCGTAGAGCGTGATGAGGGTGACCGACTGGATGCCGACCTCCTCGGCGGCGGCCGCGTCGGCGGCGAAGGCGGCGTCCTGGGTGGCGGCGCAGGTCGTCTCGTGGGTGCTGAGGTTGACGACGCAGTGGTCGGCGGCGGGCGCGGCCTGGGCGGTGCCGGGCGCGAACGCCATGATGGCGGCGAGGGCCAGGAGGGCCGATGACCCGGCGGCCAGCGCGCGCTTCCGGGGGGCGTGGTGCAGCGGTTCACTCATGACCGGATTCTATGCGACCGGAGGTCGTGTTCGTAACTGCCGCAAGGCGACAGAAAAGGCCCGGACCGTCCACCGGTCCGGGCCCGGCACCGACTTCGTCTAGAACGCCTTGCCGCGCTGGAGCTCCCGGGCGATGACGATGCGCTGCACCTGGTTGGTGCCCTCGTAGATCTGGGTGATCTTGGCGTCGCGCATCATGCGCTCGAGGGGGAAGTCCTGGGTGTAGCCGTAGCCGCCGAGGATCTGGACCATGTCGGTGGTGATCTGCATGGCCGCGTCGGAGGCGAAGCACTTGGCGGCGGCGCCGAAGTAGGTGAGGTCGGCGTCGCCGCGCTCGGAGCGGGCGGCGGCCGCGTAGGTGAGTTCGCGGGCAGCGCTGATCTTCATGGCCGCGTCCGCGAGCAGGAACTGGACGCCCTGGAACGCGGCGATCGGCTTGCCGAACTGCTCCCGTTCGGCCGCGTAGGCGGTCGCGGCGTCGAGCGCGCCCTGGGCGATGCCGAGGGCCTGCGCGGCGATGGTGACGCGGGTGTGGTCGAGGGTGCGCATGGCGAGCGAGAACCCTTGGCCGACTTCGCCGATGAGTCGGCCGGCGGGGAGTCGCACCGAGTCGAGGTAGACCTCGGCGGTCGGGGAGCCCTTGATGCCGAGCTTCTTCTCGGGCTTGCCGAAGGAGACGCCCGCGTCGCCCTTCTCGACGACGAACGCGGAGATGCCCTTGGCGCCCGCGCCGGGTTCGGTGACGGCGAAGACGGTGTAGAACTCGCTCACGCCCGCGTTGGTGATCCAGCGCTTGACGCCGTCGAGGACCCAGTCGTCGCCGTCGCGGACGGCGCGGGTGGTCATGGACGCCGCGTCCGAGCCGGCCTCGGGTTCGGAGAGGCAGTACGAGAACATCGCGTCGCCTGCGGCCACGGGCGGCAGGTAGCGGCGCTTCAGCTCCTCGGAGGCGTCGAGGAGGAGCGGCAGCGAGCCGAGCTTGTTGACGGCGGGGATGAGCGAGGAGGAGGCGCAGGCGCGCGCGACCTCTTCGATGACGATGGCGGTGCCGAGCGCGTCGATGCCCGCGCCGCCGTATTCGGCGGGGATGTGCGGGGCGTGGAGGTCGGCGGACTTGAGCGCCTCGTAGGAGCGCTCCGGGAAGGTCGCGGTCGCGTCGGCCTCGGCGGCGTGGGGCGCGACCCCGGTGTCGCAGACGCCGCGGGTCGCCGCCCGGATGTCGTCATACTCTTCTGGCAGCTGGTAGGGGGTGAACCCGGTGGACATCAGTGGCTCCCGCGTTTGTTACTCGTCAGTACGATGGGCCGAGTGTAGCCCACTGCGGCCGCGACCGGTGATGCCCGCCACCGCGAGTTTTCTACTGCTTCTCCGCAACTTAGGACGAAGTTCATGCGTGAAGCTGAATATACGACTGCGCAGGCCATAGTCGCATTCACGTACAATTCGAGGTCGCCGCGCACGAATCCAACGCACGTACGCACGGGCGCCGCCCCCACCGGGCGGGCCCGCCGAACGAACAGACAGGGCACCAGATGGCGAACGCGAGCCAGTCACCTTCGCAGAACACCACGACCCGGCCCCGCATCTCCTTCCTCGGATGCGGATACCTCGGGACGACCTACGCGGTCTGCTTCGCGGAGCTGGGCTACGAGGTGATCGGGTACGACGTCGACGCCGCCAAGATCGAATCCCTCAACACCGGGGTGCTCCCCATCCACGAGCCGGGCCTGCCCGAGCTGCTGAAGAAGAACCTCGAGACGGGCCGCCTGCGGTTCACCACCGACGTCCAGTCCGTCGCCGACTTCGCCGACGTCCACTTCATCTGCGTCGGCACCCCCCAGCGCAAGGGCGAGCACCGCGCGGACCTCTCCTACATCGAGACCGCCGTCGTCGACCTCTCCCAGCACCTGAGCCGCAAGGTCCTCATCGTCGGCAAGTCCACGGTGCCCGTCGGCACCGCCACCTGGGTCCAGGAGCTCGTCGACCGCCACGCCCCCGAGGGCCTCGGCGTCGAGGTCGGCTGGAGCCCGGAGTTCCTCCAGGAGTCGAACGCGATGCACGACGTCCTGCGCCCCAACCGGATCGTGTACGCCGCCCAGTCCGAATGGGCCTCCCAGCTGCTCAAGGACGTGCACCGCGGCATCCTCGAACTGGCCGCGGTCGAAGACCGCGAGGTCCCCGTCGTCGAGACCGACCTGGCGACGGCCGAGCTGGTGAAGGTCGCCGCGAACGCGTTCCTGGCCACCAAGATCTCCTTCATCAACGCCATGGCCGACCTGAGCGAGGCAGCCGGCGCCGACGTGGTCGACCTGGCCCGCGCCATCGGCTACGACCAGCGCATCGGCAACAAGTTCCTGCGCGCCGGCATCGGCTTCGGCGGCGGCTGCCTGCCCAAGGACATCCGGGCGCTCTCGGCGCGCGCCGGCGAGCTCGGCGTGGGCGAGTCGTTCCGGTTCCTCGACGAGGTCGACGCCGTGAACACGCGCCGCCGCTCGCACACCGTGCGCGCGGTCGCGGAGCTGGCCGGGCGGTCCTCGGGGCCGAACGGGCCGGACCTGTCGGGGGTGCGCATCGCCTACCTGGGCGCGACGTTCAAGCCCGACACCGACGACATCCGCGACTCGCCCGCGCTGGACATCGCGCGGCGGCTGCGGTCGGCGCGCGCCGACGTGGTCGTGTACGACCCGGAGGGGCTGGAGAACGCGCAGGGGTTCGCGCCGGAGCTGAGCTTCGTGAAGACCCTCGCCGAGGCGGTCGCGGGCGCCGACGTGGTGTGCGCGATGGTGCCGTGGGAGGAGTTCCGCACGCTCGACCCGGAGGCGCTGGGCCAGCAGGTGGCCGAGCGGCGCATCCTCGACGGCATGAACGCGTTCGACCCGGTGCAGTGGCGCAAGCACGGCTGGTCGTACCAGGGCATCGGCCGCTAGACTCGAAGACGCGAATTCCCCGAACCGCCCGGCGCGCACGACGCGCCGGGCGGTTCGTTCGTATGCGGCGTTTCCAGGCGTCAGCCTTCAAAACGGACACCCTGGGGACCCCCCGTATTCCATGCTCCCAGCAGGGTCCGACATGGCCCGGGGTGTTCGGGCGTTTCGCGGCGCTAGCCTTCAAAACGGACATCCGGAGAACCCCCGGCAACAACCCTGCCGCAGGGGTACGACATCGCCCCCGGTCAGCGCCTCGTGAGACGCGTCAGGGTCAGGGTGCGAGGTTCACTCGCGTGAACGGCCAGGCGTGCGGGGCGCGGTCGACGAGGGCTTCGGGCGGGTCGGGGAGGCGGCGGGGCGGGCGGGGTCCGACGGCGATCACGACGACCCGGTCCCCGGCAATGAACACCTCGGTGCGCACCTCGGGGTCGGCGACGGCGTGCACGCCCTCGTCGAGCACCCAGCGGAGCAGCTCGGCCCCGCGCCCCTCGGCGGCCTTGGCCTCCCACATCAGCGTGTCCACCGCTACTCCTCCACTGCCTCGGTGCCGTTCAGACCGTCCCATCGTCGCGCACGGGGGTGGTCGAGTCCGAACTGGTCGAGCGTCCGCGCCACCACGTGGTCCACGATGTCGTCGATCGTCTCAGGCTTGTTGTAGAACGCGGGCACCGGCGGCAGCACGACCGCGCCCATGCGCGAGAGCACCAGCAGGTTCTCCAGGTGGATCTCCGAGAGCGGGCTCTCGCGGGCCAGCAGCACGAGCCGGCGCCGCTCCTTGAGCGTCACGTCCGCGGCCCGCCCGATCAGCCCCTCGGTGTAGCCGGTGCGGACCGCGGCGACCGTCTTCATCGAGCACGGCGCGATGACCATCCCGTCGGTGCGGAACGACCCCGAGGAGATCGGCGCGGCCTGCTCCCCCGGCCCCCAGGCGTGGTCGGCGAGCGCGACGACCTCGGCGGGCGTGTAGGGGGTCTCGAGGCGGAGGGTGGTGCGGGCCCAGCGGCTCATGACGAGGTGGGTCTCGACGCCGTCGATGTCGCGCAGCGCCTCGAGGAGCCGGACGCCGAAGATCGCGCCGGTCGCTCCGGTGATGCCGACGACGAGTCGCATGTCCCCTCCAGGTTTCCTCGAAATGTGGGCCAACACACTTACAATCACGACATGGTTCGTCACAAACTGGGCATTGCGGCCGCGGCCGCGCTGCTGCTCGCGCTCGCCTGGGTCTGGCCTGAGGGCGACGAACCGCCTGCGAGAGCGACCGCGACCGAGCCTACTGCGTCGGCCTCGACTTCGCCTGCGAGCGAGGGCGAGAGCGAGGCCGAGGACACCGGCTCGAGCGAGGCCCCGGCCTCGTCGGCCGGGCCGGAGGAAGAGCCGAGCGATGCGGCGCCCGAGCCGGGGACCGAGCCCGCGGCCTCCCCCACGCCCGCCGCGCCGACGCCGCCGGTGGCCGAACCGGCCGCGAACACGTACGACGGGCCGCTGGGCACGCGCAACCACACCGGGGACCACCGGGTGGCGCTGACGTTCGACGACGGGCCGTCCCCGGAGTGGACGCCGAAGGTGCTGGACATGCTGCGCGAGCGCGGGGTCAAGGCGACGTTCTGCCTGATCGGGGCGTACGCGGAGGCGTACCCGGAGCTGGTGGCGGACATCGCCCGGGAGGGCCACACCCTGTGCAACCACTCGTGGTTCCACGAGTTCGACCTGGGCAAGTGGAGTGAGGAGGAGATCCGGGCGAACCTGCAGCGCACGAACGACGCGATCCTGAAGGCCGCGCCGGGCGCCGAGGTGCGGTACTTCCGGCACGCGGGCGGGCAGTGGACGGACCGGGCGATCGCGGTGGCGGCGGACCTGGGCATGGAGTCGCTGCACTGGACCGTGGACCCCTCGGACTGGGACAACGCGGTGACGGAGAAGCAGATCCGCGAGCACGTGCTCGACCGCAGCGCGCCGGGCGCGATCGTGCTGCTGCACGACGGGGCCTCGAACCAGGCGGACATGTGCGGGGCGCTCACCTCGATCTTCACGGAGTTCTCGCGCCGCGGCTACGTGTACACCCCGCTGTAAGCCCCGAAGCGAAACGCCGAACCGCAGTCAGGCGCCCGCACCTCGCGCCGGCTGCGGCTGCGACTGCGACGACTGCGCAGCCTCGGCGACCGGCTCACCCGGTGCACCTCGGCGGCTCATGCCCGTGGACGGTCGCCTCGCGCGCACCGTCCGGCGTCCAGGGCTCCGTTCAGGGCAGCCCGGAACGCCACGGCCACATGCAAAGCGAAAGTCAGCGCAGGTCGGCGGGCATCTTGCGGCCCGGCAGGAGCGCGAGGAACGCGAGGGCGAGCAGGCCGACGCTCAGGGCGGCCTGGACGGGGAACTCGAGCCCGAGCAGCCCGCCGCCGCCGTTGCCGGAGCCGCCGCCGTCGATCGGCCGCGACTCGGGGGACGCGCCGTCGGTGGACGGGTCCGGGGTGCCGTCGCCGTCGCTGTCCCCGCCGTCGGTGTCGGAGGTGCCGTCGCCGTCGTAGCTGGGGCTCGGGGTGGGCGAGCCGGGCGGGATCGGGTACGACTCGTCGACGTTCGTCCAGTCCACATGGGAAATAGTGGATTGACTTTCAGAGGGGGCGCCGTTCGCGGTCAGGCTCCCGAGAATCGCGGGCAGGGAGAAGAGACCCACCACCCCGATCACGGTCGCGGCGAGCACCAGACGCGAGAGCCGGAACTTGCGCACAAGTACACCTTAGTCGTGGGAGACCAGCGATGCGCGCCTGTCTGCGCATGTAACTCGAACGAGTTCGCTTGGCGGTCAAGCATGACGGCCCGTTCGGGCCCGATCGCGCTGCGGCGGCGCAGGTCCGGAGGTAAGGCGGCGGCCGCGCGCGAGGCGCGGACCGTGCCCGCGACCACCGCGCCGACGAAGACCGCCGCGACATAGACCGCGAGCGCCCCATAGACCACAGTGGCCACTACCGGAACGGTCGCCACTGCAATGGCGGCGGCCGTGATCGCGATGAGGCTGCGTGCGGGCCAGCCGAGGCCGAGGTCCCGGCGGGCCACCGGCGAGGCGGCCTTGTCCAGTCCCGCGGCGAGATCGTAGAAGTACAGCGCGATCACCGTCAGCAGCGTGTACAGGACCGGCCAGGACACGCCCGCCGCGATCCCGGCCGCGCAGATCGCGCCGAGCTCGACCGCGCGCAGCCCCGCCGGAATGAACCAGTCGAGCAGGCCCTCATGGTCCGTGCGGGCCACCGAGGCGGCCAGGACGAGCGCCAGCGCGGCGAGGCCGAACGGCGCCCACGGCGGCGTGCCGAACGCGGCGGCGAGCACCGCGGCGGCTGCCGCGGCGACGGCGGCGGCGGTCGCCGCGAACGGCGTCATGTCGCCCCCGACCGGGCTGCGGGGCACGAGCTTGCCGAGGGGCCCGTCGTCGCGGTGCGCGGACCGGTCGGGGCGGCGCAGGGCGGCGGTGCGGGCGGCGAGGGAGCGGAGGGTGCGGCCGGCGGTCGTGTAGCCGAGGGCGAGGAGCTGCCAGACGAGGAGCGCGGCGAGCGCGGCCTGCGGCCCGAAGGCGACGGCCGCGACGGCGAGGAGGAGCCAGCGTTCGCCGACGGGGGCGACGATGGTCCGCTTGATCCAGTACAGGGGGGTGCGGTGGGCGCCCATGACCTGCTCGGATGCGGTGCCGAGGCGCTGGCCGAGGTGGGCGGCGCGGCCGACGGGCGGCGCGGATTCGCGCTTGCGGGCCTGGCGGACGACGGCGGTGTCGAGGAGGACGGCGTACCAGGTGTCGGCGGTGTGCCGGATGGTCTGCGTGGCCATGGCGGCGATCGCCAGGCCCCATGCGGTGGGTGCGGCGACGCCGCTCGCGGCGGCGCCGGCGGCGAAGCCGGCGTAGATGAGGAACTCCTTGGAGCGGTCGGCCATCATGTCGAGCCAGCCGCCGAAGGAGGAGAAGTTCTGGGTGTAGCGGGCGAGCTGGCCGTCGACGCAGTCGAAGACGAAGCTGGCGTACATGAGGGCGGCGGCGGCGAGGTACCACAGCCGCTCGCCGGCACCGGGGGAGGCGCCGGCCTGGGTCCAGCCGGTGGCGAAGATCGCGGCGGCGCCGACGGCGAGGGCGATGGACACCCAGGTGATGGGGGTGGGGGTCCAGCCGAGGCGGGCGGCGAGCTTGACGAGGCGGGGCGTCCAGGTGGAGACGGCGTAGGTGGCGAAGAAGTCGTCGTCGTGCTTGATGGCGTTCTTGAGCCGCCAGGCGTCCATGTCGACCGCTTCGAACGCGGCGATGGTCGCGAGGGCTTCGTCGGCGTTGCCGACCTGGCGGTGCTCGAGGCCGCCGGTGCGGTAGGCGTTGACGGGCACGGCGCGGGCGTGGAGGGCCGCGAGGACGGACGCGAACGCGTCGCCTTCGGCGCGGCGCGGCCAGTGCCGTTTGAGGCGGGCCAGGTGGGCGGCGGAGACCTTCGCGAGGCCGCCGAGCCGGTCGGGGCCGGGCCCGGGGCCGGTGACCAGGCCGCGTTCGCAGTTGACGGGTGCGGCGGTGGGGTCGTCGCCGCCGACGAGCACGCCGGAGCGGCGCGAGGAGTCGGACAGGACCGCGGCGACGGTGGTCTGGGAGGCCACGAGGTCGGCGCAGGCGACGTAGAGCGCGCCGCCGTTCTCGGCGGCGAACGCGAGTTCGCCGAGGTGGCGCAGGTCCGTGTTCGCGTCGGCCGATTCGATCTGGGCGGCCTTGACGGGCCGGTCCGCCCCGGGCCGGGTGAGCACGGTGATGTCGTCGCAGCCGGCTTCGCGGATCTGCGCGATGAGCCGGTCCAGGACGGTGGTGTCTTCGGTTATCTCGGCGTGGCCGCCCGGAGCCGGCAGGATGACGGCTCGGCTCACGTGGCCGCCTCGACCGCTCCCGGGACGGGGGCCGGAGCGGCGGCCTGCTCCGCGGCGGCCTTCGCCGCCTGCTCGCGCTTCTTCTTCGCGGCCTTGGCGTCGGCGTCGCGCTTCTCGGCGGTCTTGTAGGCCTCGAGGGCCTCTTCGACGGTGCCGTCGGTCTCGAGGGTGCCGGCGTCGAGGAAGATGCCGCGCTTGCAGTACTTCTTCAGGTCGCCCTCGGAGTGGGAGACGAACACGAGGGTGCGGCCCTGTTCCAGGAGCCCGGCGATGACGGCCTGGCACTTGCGCTTGAACGCGGCGTCGCCGACGGCGAGCGCCTCGTCGACCAGGAGGATCGGGTGCGGGAGCTGGGTGATGACGCCGAAGCCGAGGCGGACCTTCATGCCCGAGGAGTAGTGCTTCAGGGGCGTGTCCATGAAGTCCTCGAGCTCGGAGAAGTCGACGATCTCGTCGTACTTGGCCTTGATCTCCTTGTTGCTCATGCCGTGCAGCGCGCCCACGAGGTTGACGTTCTCGCGGCCGGTGAGGTCGCCCGAGAAGCCGGCGGAGAGCGCGATGAGGGGGGCGACGCGGCCTTCGCGGCGCACGTACCCCTCGTCGGGGATGAGGACGCCGGTGATCAGGCGCAGCAGCGTGGACTTGCCGGTGCCGTTGCGGCCGATGATGCCGACGGCGTCGCCGGGGAAGATGTCGAAGTTGACGTGGCGCAGGGGCCAGAAGTCCTGCGCCGCGGCGCCCTTCTGGTTGGCCGAGCGCCTGACGAACAGGTCTTTGACCCGGCCTTTCTTCTGCTTGCCTTTCGCGAAGCAGATCCCGAGGTCACGAGCCTGAATGATCGGCTCTTCCATGGGGGCGGCCCTCCCGGACAGGTGGTTGACACAGCGCGCCAATAGTACCGCCCGGTGGTTTTCGGCAGCTCGCGGCAGATCCGAGAGCTTCCTCATGCCCGGTTCGGGGGGCCTTGTCAGGCCGCGCGGTCGCTTTCGGCGGCGCGGCGACGTTCCGCTGCCAGGCGTTCGACCTCGAACGCGGCGAGGATGCGGCGCAGCGTGACCTCGGCGCGCTCGGCGGACGCGCGGGCCTCCAGGCGGGTCTGGCGGCTCTCGTTCCACACCAACCCCAGTGCTCCCAGGGTGACCAGGCTCATCAGCGATGAGACGACCCACACCAGGCGCTGCTCGCCGAGGAAGGCGACGGCGAGCAGTCCGAGGGCCGCGAGGCCGCCGGCGGCGGCGGCGACCCGCAGGGGCGAGGGCCTGCCGATCCTGATGTAGACGGCTTTGAGCTTCTGCTTCATCGGAGGCACTCTCATCTGGCGGCGGGACTGGGGACGGCCGGGGACTCGGGCCGGTCTGGGGCGGCGGTGCCGGGCGCGGCGGGGTGCGGGAGGGCCCCGCTCGGCGAGGCGCCGGGGGCGGCGGCGCTCTCGGCATTGCTGTCTGCGGACGTGCCGTTCGGGGAGGCGTCGCCCGCCGTGCCGTCCGCGGGCGTGTCGTCGAGGAGGCCGGCGACGAGCCGGCGGTAGGCGTCGTGGCTGAACCGTTCGCGGACCCGCTGCTGGGCGAGGGCGCTGCGGGCGAGGAACCGCTCCGGGTCGGCGTACAGCCCGTTCACCAAATCCACCACTTCGGACGGTTCGCAGTAGAGGGCGGCGTCGCCGAACGTCGGCTCGAAGCGGGGCGGCAGGATCGCGACGCACCCGGCCGCGAGCGCTTCGAGGACGGCCCGGCCGAACGCCTCGTACTGCTTCGGGTGCGGGAAGTAGATCCAGAAGTCCAGTTGGTACAGGAACGATTCGACGTCGGTCTCGTCGAAGCCGTAGCAGGTCCACGCCGCGGGCGGGTCCTCGCCGGTGATCGCCGCGACCGACCCGGCCCCGCCCATGATCCGCACGTCCCAGCGCCCGTCCCCGGGGTAGATCCGGGGCAGGTCGGCGGCGGTCGGCCACTTCGTGCGGTCGTCGCGCGAGTGCCGCCCGACCACCGGCAGCACCGACCGGAAGCCGGTGCGGGCCGGGGCGATGGCCGCCGTGTCGAGGATGCCCGGCATGTCGAAGTCCGCCAGCGCGGCCGCGGTGAGGCCCTCCTGCGCCGGCCCCGCGGGCGTGAGCGCCTCGCGCACCTGCGGGCCCTGCGGCACCCAGAGCGGCTCGACGCCGAACATGTCGGTCGCGTTGGCGTGGCAGGCGTCCGGCACGTACCGGGTGTCGGAGCCGTCGCGCTCGTGCGGGGCCTGGTTGGCGAGCACCACCATCCGCTTCGGGCGCACGTTCGAGCGCTCCCCGGAGCGGAACTGCAGGATCGGCGGGTACCGCAGCACCAGCAGGTCGCACACGACGTCGTCGGTGACCAGCACCTGCTCAGCGAATCCGTCGTTGACGAGCCGCTGGAACGGCGCGCACATCGGCCGGTCCTCAACGGTCATGTGCCGCCACGACTCCAGGTGCATGAGGGCGACGCTCAGCCCCGCGGCCTTGAGCGCCTTGACCTCCTCGATCATCGACTTCTGCGGGCCGCCGAACGGCCGCCAGTCGAGGCAGAACACGACGTCGAAGCGGCGCCGGCGCTGCTCGGGGCGGGCCACCGCCGCGTGGTAGGGCGCCCAGAACGGGCGCCGGGCCGGGGCCCGCGGCAGGTACGGGTCGGCGCCGGCCCGGATCTGGTCGTGCCACAGCGGGTACGCGGACTGGTAGGCGCGGCGCGCCGGGTGCTTCCAGCCGGGCCCGAACTCCTCGCGCGAGAGCGACCCGGGCGCCTGGCGCATGACCGTGTCGTGCACGCCGTGCAGGCGGCGCACCGCGCCGTCGCCGAACGCGGCCGCGACCCGGTGCAGGAACTCCGTGTCGGCGCCCTTGCGGACCTCGTCGTAGTAGCCGACGCGGTCGAGCACGCTGCGGCGGAACATCATCGACGCGGTCGAGACCGTCGTGAGGACCCGCCCGGGGCGGGTCACGGTGAGGTCCTCGTTGCACAGGAACGCCTCCCCGTACGTCAACTGCAGCGCCGGGTCGGCCAGCAGCGGCGCCACCGACCGCGCGAGCCGCCCGGGCGCGGCCCAGTCGTCCGAGTCCAATCCGGTCACGTAATCGCCGGTGAGGGCGTCGAACGCGGTGTTGCGCGCCGCGAACGTGCCGCCGTTCGTTTCCCGGCGGATCACCCGCACCCGCTCGTCCAGGGCCGCGACCGCGTCCAGGACCGCGTCGAACTCCGGGCCCGAGGCGTCGTCGACGACCAGCACCTCCAGGTTCGTCCACGCGCCCTCGAGCAGTGAGCGGACCGCGGTGAGCAGGGCCCGGCCGGGTCGGTACGCCGTCATCACCACCGAGATCCGCGGACCGGACGCGACCTTCGCCGTCGGCGCGGCGCGCAACCGGTCGAACCACGCCAGCACCTCCCCGTCCACCGAAGGCGGGCCCAGCCGCAGCTCGCGGCGGCCGGTCAGCGCACCGAGCCGCTTGACCCACGCCGGCTCGTCCCCGCCCGCGTCCGGATGCGCGAGATCCGCGACCAGCGCGCCCCGCTCCAGCGCCGGCAGGTGCCGGCCGTAGCGGCGCAGCAGACTCCGGGTCTTCGCCAAGTCGCCCAGGACGTACGCGAGCTGCGTGTGGACGGCGGCCTCACGGGGGCTCACCCGCCGCACCCCGCCGATGTCGAGCGCGAGATCGAACAGCGCCAACGCATCCCGCCGGTCCTCGGCCGTCCCCGTCTGGAGGCCCACGACCCGCGCGAGCGACGCCAGCGCCGCCGCGTCCACCGCGAACTCCCTCGCGGCCGCCGCGTCGCGACGGCGGGCGACACCGAGGAGCCCCGGAAGGTCGAGGCGGCGGGTCGCGGCACGGGCGAGCAGGTGGCGGGCCCCGGGCGAACGGGTCCGCAGCGCGGTCGCACTCAGCGTCCCGGGCGCCCGCTCCCCCGCCCGGACCAGGAGGTCGTCGGTGAGTCGGCCCGGATAGCGCGCGCTCTCGTCAGCTCTGTGCATCTCGTCCGTTCATCTCCAGGTTGCATTCCGCCCAGATCTTCGCGTGTCCAATGGCAATAATGCTGAATTGAGCGCGAACAATTGTCCTCAGTCGCGTAAACAGATGCTGAACTGGGAAGCCGGTCAATCCTCATGAATGCGTCCGGGATATCGTGGGCGCGAAATGAGCGACTCACCGAAACGCCCGCGCATCGTCCGCAACGACTATAGGGCTCTGCACCCGCCCACCTCGGGTGATTGGAGCCCGAGTCTCGCGGTGAGCGTCGTCGTCCCGGCCTATGGCGGCCAAGGCGAACTGGACCTCGTATTGGCGGCCCTCGCGGCCCAGTCCTATCCGTCCGAACTCATGGAAGTGGTCGTCGTCGACGACAATTCCACGCCCCCGCTGCGCCTGCCGGAGCTTCGCCCCGAGCACACGCGACTGGTCGTCACCACCGGCGAGTCCTGGGGCTCCGCGCACGCGGTGAACACCGGCGTCAACCACGCCGACGGACAGGTCGTCCTCCGCCTCGACGCGGACATGGTGGCCTACCGCGACCACGTCGAAGCCCAGATGCGCTGGCACCACGCCGCCGACTACCTGGCGGTCCTGGGCCACAAGCGGTTCGTCGAATGGGAACCGGGACGGTTCACCCCCGAGCAGGTGCACGAGAAGGTGCTCGCCGGCGAAGCCGCCGCACTGTTCGCGGTCGAGGACGCGAAACCGCACTGGGTCGAGAACGTCATCGCCGACACCGCCGGACTCGTCCAGCACCACCCCGGGATCTTCCGGGTGTTCGTGGGCGCCACCAACTCCGTGCACCGCGACTTCTTCAAGACCGTCGGCGGACTCGACACCGACCTGCGGCTCGGCTCCGACACCGAGTTCGCGTACCGCCTCGCGCAGGCCGGAGCCGTGTTCGTCCCCGAGACCACCTCCTCCGCCTGGCACCTCGGCATGCCGCAGATGGTCCAGAAATGGGACGAGGGCCGCCACCAGCGCGTGCCCTACATCGCCCAGCGCGTACCGCTGCACGGGATGCGCCGCACCGCCCCCGCACGCGCCTGGCGGGTCCCCCTCCTGGACATGGTCGTCGAGGTCGGCGACGCCGCCGCCGCCGACGTCGACGCCTGCGTCGCACCGGTCCTCGCCGGACCGGACGGCGACGTGCGGATCACCCTCGTCACCGGCCAGGGCCCGGCCCCGCAGGACCGCGCGTCCATCCTCGCCGGCGAAGGCGCCCAGCAGCGCCTCATCGAAGAGGCCTACGACGCCGAAGCGCGCGTCCGCGTCGCCGCCGAAGCACCCGCCCCCGACCCGGCCGTCCCCTACCGGCTCCTCCTCCCCCGGCCGGTCCCACTGCGCGCCAACAGCATCGGCAAGCTCCTGGCCGCCATGGAACGCGCCGACGCCGGCCTCGTCCTCGCCGCACTCCCCGACGCGCCCCCCGCACGACTCGAACGCACCGCGGCCTTCGCCCGCGCCCGCCACATCACCGGCGACAGCGGACTCGACCAGGTCGTCGCCGGCATCTGGGGCGCCGCCCGATACGACGGCCTCGCCGCCCGCGAAGCCGAGCCCACGGTCTACGAACCCGGCCCGCCCGACGCCGCCCGCCGCCTCGCCCGCCGCCTCTTCGACGCCCGCCAGCGCGCGCGCCTGCGCGCACTCCTGCGACGGTGACCGCCATGCCACCCGTGCTGCGCGGCAACGACTACGGGCCGCTGGCCCGCCCCGCCGACGCATGGGAGCCCGCACTCAGCGTCAGCATCGTCATCCCCGCCCACGGCCAGCAGGACAAGCTCGACGTCACCCTCGCCTCCCTCGCCGCCCAGACCTACCCGGCCCGGCTGCTCGAGGTCGTCGTCGTCGACGACGGCTCCGACCCGCCACTGCGGCTCCCGCAACTGCGACCCGAATCCACGCGGATCGTCGCACCCCTGCCCGGCGGATGGGCCTCCGCGCACGCCACGAACTCCGGTGCCGCCCAAAGCGACGGCGACGTCATCCTGCGCCTGGACGCGGACATGCTCGCCTACCCCGACCACGTCGAGTCGCAACTGCGCTGGCACCACACCGCCGACTACCTCGCGGTCCTGGGCCACAAGCGATTCGTCGACTACCAGGCGGGCGACCTCGACCCCGCGGCCGTGTTCGACGCGGTCCGGGACGGCAAGGCCGGAGAGCTGTTCGACTTCGAGCGCTCCCAGCCGCAATGGATCGAGCAGATCATCGACGCGACGGCCGGCCTGCGCCAAGCCGACCACCGGGCGTTCCGCATCCTCGTCGGCGCATCGTTCTCAGTGCACCGCAACCTCTTCACCGCCGCCGGCGGCATGGACGCCGACGTCCTGCTCGGCTCCGACACGATCTTCGGCTACCGCCTGCACCAGGCCGGGGCCGTGTTCGTACCCGACGACCGGTCCTCCGCATGGCACCTCGGCCCGCGGCAGATCGCCGCCCGCGGCGCACTCGCCAAGGCCTACCGGCGGCCCCGCATCGCCAACCGCGTGCCGGAACTGGACCTGAAGCGCCCCAGGGCCGCCCGCGGCTGGCAGACGCCCCTGGCCGACGTGGTCGTCGACACCGCCGACGCCCCCGCCGACCTTGAGTCGACAGTGGACACCCTCCTGTGCGGCACCGCCCCCGACATCCGCATCACCCTCACCGGCGACTGGCCCGAACCCCACACCGGCCGCCACCCCATGCTCGACGACCCCGACCTCGACGCACGACTCCTCCTCGAATCGTTCCGCGGCGAACACCGCGTGCACTTCGCCCCCGCCCACACACCCGACCCCAACGTGCCGTACGTGATCCACATGCCCCCGACCGTGCGGCCAGGACCCGACACCGTCGCCGCACTCGTCGCCTACGCGAACCGCCACCGCCTCGGCCTCGTCGAAGTCGCCGCCCCCGAAGGCGCCGTCCGCCTGGAACGCACCGCCGCCGCCGCACGAGCCGCACACCTCGGCGTGGACATCGACGCCGTATGGGGCAGCGCCCGACTCGCCGGACCGCTCAGCGACGTCCTCGCCCCGTCAGGAACCGGAGACGCGCGGAGCGGGCAGCGTGGGCTGCGCGGGAAGACCCGAAACCTCGTCCGCCGCATGCTGGACCGCTGAAGCGCCCACCGAACTGTTCGCCGACGACGCCTCGACCTCCGAAGCCGTCGCCTCCGGCACCGGCACCGGCCCCGGACCCCGCTGCGGACCGTTCCGATTGACCCGCTTCGCAAGCCGGTACACCTGCCGGAACGCCTCATACCCCACGTACGCGCGGGCCGCCAGCAGCCGCTGCTTCAGACCCGTGACACCCGCGGCGGGCTGCCACGCGTCCGGACCGGGGTGATAGCGGCGGTACAGCTCCGACGTGCGGCGGAAGAACTCGCGGCGCTTCTTCGGCTCCACCCGCTCCGTATTGCCGATGACCAGCAGCAGATGCCACACCATGTGGTTGAACAGGGCCACACGGACCCCGGCGTCGTCCACGCCCTCGAAATCGTCCCAGGTGCGCTGCCACTGGGTGAACACGTCGAAATGGCGGTCGTCGCGGGTGCGCGTGATCGAGGACCCGGCGCGCTGGCGCCACTGGTAGCAGCATTCCACGACGACCGCGATGCGCTCGGCGCGGCGCAGCAGCGCGTAGGTCCAGGGGATGTCGGTGTACCAGCCGGTGGGGAAGCCGAGGTCGATGCCGGTGAGGAACTCGCGGCGCGAGACCTTCGTCCACGGGGTGTGCGTGTAGTCGACGATGCGCGGCCATTCGGCGAGCGTGAAGCCGCTCGGGTCCGCGGGGCAGTGCGCGGCCAGCTCGGGGAGCTCGCCGGTCTCGATGACCCCGGTGTCGCGGCGCTTCTCGTGCTGGACGAGCACGACGTCCGGCGGGCGCGGGCCCCTCACCGCGGCCAGGACGCGCTCGACCGCGCCGGGCTTGAGCTCGTCGTCGGCGTCGACGAACCACACGTAGTCGCCCTTCGCCTGGGCCAGACCGAAGTTGCGGGCCGGGCCCGAGCCGGCGTTCACGGGGGTGGTGACGACCGTGATGCGCCCGTCGCGGGCGGCGTAGCGCTCGGCGACGGCGCGGGACCCGTCGGGCGAGCAGTCGTCGACGACGACGACCTCGAGCTCGTCCCCGCCGCCGTCGACGACGGTGTCGAGGCACCCGGGGAGGTACTCCTCGGCCTCGAATACGGGGATGACAATGCTCAGAGCGGGCATGGATCGATAGTAGCCCCAGCGGCACACACGGATTGGGCGGCGAATAGGACCCCGATCACGCCGCAGAAAGGACGTCAGCGCATGTAAACGGCGGATTTCTGCTGCCATTGCGAAACCATTCCGCACTCCGCGCCGCCGCACAAAGAATGGTGAACTCTTTCCGAGCACGAGGTGAACAACCCGGCAATGCGACGAAAGACTTGACCACAGGTGTCGCCGAAATGAACGAGTGACCTACAAGGACCTGCGTCTCCCCTGGTCAGGGGAGTGGTGTTCGCCATTGCTAATGTTGATCGCAGCACCCCCGAGACGCCTCTGAATCGCAAAGGACTCCACTGTGGCAACTGTTGACGCTGCGCGCCCGATCGACCTGGTCGTCGTCGGCCAAGGGTATGTGGGACTGCCGCTCGCCCAGGCTGCGATCGCCAAGGGCCTCAGCGTGGTCGGCCTCGACCGCTCCCAGCCGGTGGTCGACGCGCTCAACGCCGGCTCCAGCCACATCGACGACGTCTCCGACGCCGAGCTCGGCCTGATGCTCCGCGGCGGCTACACCGCCTCCACCGACCCCTCGGTGCAGGCGCGGGCCAAGGCGATCGTCATCTGCGTGCCGACCCCGCTCGGCGAAGCGGGCGGGCCCGACCTCGCCGCCGTCATCGGCGCCTCGCACGCGGCCGGCCGGCACCTGCAGCGCGGCGCGCTCGTCGTCCTGGAGTCCACGACCTACCCGGGCACCACCGAGGAGGTCGTCGCGCCGATCCTGCGCGAGGAGTCCGGCCTCGAGCCGGGCGTCGACTTCCACCTGGCGTTCTCGCCCGAGCGGGTCGACCCGGGCAACCCGGTGTACGGGATCGTCAACACCCCCAAGGTCGTCGGCGGCCTCACGCCCGCGTGCACCGCCGCCGCTACCGGGCTGTACTCGCAGTTCATCGACCAGATCGTGGAGGCCAAGGGGCCGCGCGAGGCGGAGATGGCGAAACTGCTGGAGAACACGTACCGGCACGTGAACATCGCGCTCGTCAACGAGATGGCGGTGTTCTGCCAGGAGCTGGGCGTGGACCTGTGGGACGCGATCAACCTCGCCAAGACCAAGCCGTTCGGGTACCAGGCGTTCTACCCGGGGCCGGGCGTCGGCGGGCACTGCATCCCGATCGACCCGAACTACCTGTCGTACAAGGTGCGCACCCTCGGATACCCGTTCCGGTTCGTGGAGCTGGCGCAGGAGATCAACAACCGCATGCCCGAGTACGTGGTCACGCGGGCCATGGCGAAGCTGAACGCCGACGGGCTCGCGCTCTCGCGCGCCCGGGTGCTGCTGCTCGGGGTGACGTACAAGCCGGACATCGCCGACCAGCGCGAATCGCCGTCGACGCCGGTGGCGCGCAAGCTCCTCGCGGCGGGCGCGGAGCTGGCCTACCACGACCCGCACGTGCCGGTGTGGAGCGTGGGCGCCGAGCAGATCGAGCGGGTGACCGAGCTGGAGACGGCCAAGGCCGACCTGATCGTGCTGCTCACCAACCACGCCGAGTACAAGGCCGGCGCGCTGCCGGCCGGGGTGCCGGTGCTGGACACGCGGGGCGCGCTGCGGGGTGTCGAGGGCGTCGAGACCCTCTGAGGCCCCTGGGCAGTCCCCCGCCCTCCCAGGGGGGCGACCCCGGCTCAATCTTCTCGCGCGGGTCCGACAAGAACCGCCCCGTCTTACCGTCGTAAGGAAAATTGTCACTCGAAAGAGTGCGAGAACCGCCGCGGGCCTCACGGTCCGCGGCGGTTCCGGTTTCCCTGGTTTCCTTCAGGGCCTAGGCGACCGCGCGGGCGAACTTCCGCGTCGCCCACCACACCAGCACGATCGCGAGCGCGCCGATGTAAGCGGCGGCCTGCCAGATCGCGTTCGCGCCCAGGTCGCCCTCGAAGAGCGAGCGGGAGGCCTCGACCGCGTAGTAGAACGGGTTGAAGTCGGCCACGTTCTGGAGCCAGGCCGGAGCCAGCGCCATCGGCAGCATGATGCCCGAGAGCAGCATGATCGGCTGCACGAACGTGTTGAGCACCGGCGCGAGCGTGTCCTCGCTCTTCAGGACGATCGCCACCCCGTACGAGAGCGCGCCGAGCATGAACGAGGTCAGGACGATGATCCCCAGCATGAGGAAGACGCCCGGCCAGTAGATGGTCAGGCCGCCGATCGGCGCTGCCAGCACCACCAGGAGCAGCGCCTGGAAGAGCGTGGTCGTCACGGTGGCCAAGGTCCGCCCGATGAGGAGCGCCGCGCGGCTGACCGGGGTCACCCGCATGCGCTCGATGACGCCCGCGCGCAGCTCCGCGATGAGGCTGAAGCCGACGAACGTGGAGCCGAACAGGGCCATCATGATGATCAGGCCGGGCACGAAGGTCTCCATGGCGCCGGCCTCGAAGCCCGGGGCGCCGTCGAGGCCGTTGAGCAGCGGCGCGAAGAAGATCAGGAAGTACAGCGGCTGGATCAGCATGACCACCAGCCACACCGGCTGCTTCAGGTTGAGCTTCATGGCCCGCGAGTAGACGAGCCAGGTGTCGAGCAGTGTCTTCATGTCAGTTCTCCTCCCGCAGCGAGCGGCCGGTCTGCTTCAGGAACACGTCGTCGAGGCTGGGCCGGTGCAGCTCGATCGACGCGGGGGCGATCGACGCGGTGTCGAGGGCGCGCAGGAGCTCGGGGAGCGCCGCGGCGCCGTCGTCCACGTAGAGGCGCAGGAGCGCGACGCCCGTGGCCGGGTCGGGCTCGCCCGCCTCGGCTTCGCGGACGAAAGGCTTGTCGCCCAGGAGGGTCCGGGCCTCGGCGGCCTGGTCGGCCACGCCGATGAGGACGACGTCGCCGGCGACCTCCTTCTTCAGCTCCAGTGGCGTGCCCTCGGCGACGATCTCGCCGTGGTCGATGATCGCGAGCCGGTCGCAGAGGGCGTCGGCCTCGTCGAGGTAGTGCGTGGTCAGGAAGATCGCGGTGCCGCGCTCGCGCAGGCCCCGCACCTCGTCCCACATGTGGGCGCGCGACTGGGGGTCGAGGCCGGTGGTGGGCTCGTCGAGGAAGAGCAGCTTCGGCTGGTGCATGATGCCCAGCGCGATGTCGAGGCGGCGCTTCTGGCCGCCGGAGTAGGTCTTGACGTTGCGGTCGGCGTACTCGCCGAGCTGGAACGCCTCCAGGACCTCGACGGCGCGGGCCTGCGCGGTCTTCTTCGACATGCCGTAGAGGCGGCCCTGCATGACCAGCTCCTCGCGGGCGGTGACCTCGCCCCAGGTGCCGCCCTCCTGGCCGACGTAGCCGATGTCGCGGCGCACTGCCGCTGACTGCTTGGCGAGGTCGTGGCCGCAGACCACGGCGTGGCCCTCGGTGGGCTCGATGAGGGTGCTGAGCATCCGCATCGTGGTGGTCTTGCCGGCGCCGTTGGGGCCGAGGAGTCCGAAGACCTCGCCCTCCTTGACGGCGAGGTCGACGCCGCGGACGGCCTCGACCTCCTTGCCGCGGGACTTGAAGGTCTTCTTCAGCCCCTTGGTCTCGATGAGCATGGGTACCTCACGGGTGGGTTGAACGATGTTCCTATTTCCTTGTTCAAACTTGACTATAACCATGACGTTGCGAAGGGCACAACCAGGTATAAGGGAAATCGTGAGATTAGTCAAAGGTATAATATTCAGGCATGTGGAGTACGCGTCTTCTCGTCCTCGGCCTCGTCCGATGGCTCGGTCCCGTCCACGGCTACCTGGTGCGCAGGGAGCTGGACACGTGGCGGATGCCCGGCAAGGCCGAGATCGGCGCCGGCTCGATCTACCACGCGCTCAAGAAGCTCACGGCCGACGGCCAGCTCGAGGTCGTCGCGACCGAATCGGTGGACGCGCGCCCGGCGCGCACCACCTACCGGATCACCGCCAGGGGCGAGGCCGAGTTCCAGCGGACCCTGCGGGAGAAGCTGTGGGACGTCCAGGACGCCGAGGACCCGTTCAGCACCGCCTGGTCCTTCGCGCTGGTGCTCACCCCGGCCGAGAACATCGCACTGCTGCACCAGCGGGCCGAAGTCCTGTTCGCCCGCATCGAGCAGGTGACGGCACTGCTGGCGGCGACCACCCCGGAGTTCACCCCCGGCGACGAAGGGGCGTTCGTCCCGGCCCACGCCCGCGCCATGATGAAGCGCCAGATCGACCTGTGGATCACCGACGCCGAATGGTGCGAGGACACGGCGAACCGCATCGAGTCCGGTGACATCGCGCTCGGACCGGACCTCGACCCCGAGCACGCCGCCTACTGGCGCGAGGCGATCAAGGGCGACCGGTTCCTCGACAACGCCAGGGACCGCCAAGCCCTCATCGGCGAACCCGCCGCGGAAGACCTCGCCGACGACGACCTGAACGGCCGTTTAGGAGATCATGCGAAAAAATCGACAACCCTCCTTATGGAGACCCTCCAAACTTTGAGCGCTTTATATCGTTTCGTCCGCCATCCTGGCGACGGCGTCGCCTCGGTCTCCGATATGCGGCCATTACACTGCGGAACGTGCGCAAGGTTTTGATCGCCAACCGCGGCGAGATCGCAGTGAGAGTCATCCGGGCCTGCCGGGACGCCGGGTACGAATCCGTCGCCGTCTACGCAGACGGCGATCGCGATGCACCCCACACACTCCTGGCCGACGAGGCCTTCGCCCTCGACGGCCTCACGGCCGCCGACACCTACCTGCGGATCGACAAGCTGCTGCGGATCGCCGAGCGGTCCGAAGCGGACGCCGTCCACCCCGGGTACGGGTTCCTCTCCGAGAACGCCGAGTTCGCGCAGGCCGTGATCGACGCCGGACTCACCTGGATCGGCCCCACGCCGCAGTCCATTCGCGACCTCGGCGACAAGGTCACCGCCCGCCACCTCGCCATGAAGGCGAACGTGCCGCTGGTGCCCGGCACCAAGGACCCCGTGAAGGACGCGAGCGAGATCCTCGCGTTCGCCGACGAGCACGGCCTCCCCGTCGCGATCAAAGCCGCCTTCGGCGGCGGCGGGCGCGGCCTCAAAGTCGCCCGCGACCGCGACGAGATCCCCGACCTCTTCGAATCCGCCGTGCGCGAAGCCGAAGCCGCATTCGGACGCGGCGAATGCTTCGTCGAGCGCTACCTCGACCGGCCCCGCCACGTCGAAGCGCAGGTCCTCGCCGACACCCACGGCAACGTCATCGTCGTCGGCACCCGCGACTGCTCCCTCCAGCGCCGCCACCAGAAACTCGTCGAAGAGGCCCCCGCGCCCTTCCTCACCGACGAGCAGCGCGCCACCATCCACAACGCCGCCAAGGCCATCTGCAAGGAAGCCGACTACCACGGCGCCGGCACCGTCGAATTCCTCGTCGCCGTCGACGGCACCATCTCCTTCCTCGAAGTGAACACGCGCCTCCAGGTCGAGCACCCCGTCTCCGAAGAGACCAGCGGCCTCGACCTCGTGCGCGAGCAGTTCCGCATCGCCTCCGGCGAAGCCGTCCCGCTCACCGAGGACCCCGAGCCGCGCGGCCACTCCATCGAGTTCCGCATCAACGGCGAAGACCCCGGCCGCGGATTCCTCCCCGCCCCCGGCGCCGTCACCAAGCTCCGGCTCCCCGCCGGGCCGGGCGTGCGCGTCGACACCGGCATCGAAGAGGGCTCCGTCATCGACGGGAACTTCGACTCGCTGCTCGCCAAGGTCATCGTCACCGCCTCGACCCGCGAAGAAGCGCTCCGCCGCTCCCGCCGGGCCCTCGCGGAGATGGAGGTCGAAGGCCTCGCCACCGTGCTGCCGTTCCACCGGGCCGTGATCGAGGATCCGGCGTTCGCCGAGGACTTCACCGTCCACACCCGCTGGATCGAGACCGAGTGGGACAACACGCTCGAACCGTACGCAGCGGCCCCCGCGGGCGGCGGCGACAGCGAGGAGCGCACCAGCCTCGTCGTCGAAGTCGGCGGCAAGCGCCTCGAAGTGTCGATCCCCGCCGGGCTCCTCAACCCCGTCGCCTCCAACAAGCCGAAGAAGCGCGGCCCCAAGAAGAAGGCCGACGCCGGCCCCGCCATCGGCGGCGACGGCCTGCCGTCCCCGATGCAGGGCACCATCGTCAAGGTCGCCGTGACCGACGGTCAGTCCGTCGTCAAGGGCGACACCATCGTGGTCCTCGAGGCCATGAAGATGGAGCAGCCCATCGAGGCACACAAGTCCGGCACCGTCTCAGGGCTCGAAGTGGGCATCGGCGACGTCGTGGCCGCCGGGGCCCCGATCTGCCAGATCTCCGATTGAGCCGCGTAACCGATCTGTCAGATCGCAGACTTACAACGGGCCGTTCGCGGAGGGACAATAGTCAGTGCTGTGCGTAACACCACAAGCACTGAACTCATCGACCGAAACCGGGTTACGGTTCCCGGCGGCGGAAATCCTCCGCCCGGAACCCGACCACTCCCTACAGGGGGACAGCCATGCGCTTCATCGACGGACAACCCGGCCACGACCTCACCTACGCGGACGTGTTCATGGTCCCGAACCGGTCGAGCGTGGCCTCGCGCCTCGACGTCGACCTGTCGACCGCCGACGGCACCGGGAACTCCATCCCCATCATCGCGGCCAACATGACCGCCGTCTCGGGCCGGCGCATGGCCGAGACCCTCGCCCGCCGCGGCGCCCTCGCGGTGATCCCGCAGGACATCCCCGTCGACGTCGTCGCCGACGTCATCGCCCGCGTCAAGTCCCGCCCGCTCGACTGCGACGCGGCCCTGACCCTCCCGCCCACCGCCACCGTGGCCGAGGCGATCGCCCTCTTCCCCAAGCGCGCGCACGGCGCGGTCATCGTCACCGACTCCGAGCGCCGCCCGCTCGGCGTCGTCACCGAAGCCGACTGCCGCGGCGTCGACCGCTTCACGCAGCTCGAGCAGGTCGCCTCCGACCGCCTCGTCACCCTGCCCATGGGCATCTCCGACGCCGAGGCGTTCAAGATCCTCGAAGACGCCAACATCAAACTCGCGCCCGTGCTCGACGGCGAAGGCCGCCTCCACGGCGTCCTCACCCGCGCCGGCGCCCTGCGCAACACCATCTACCGGCCCAACACCGACGCTAACGGGAGCCTCCGCGTCGCCGTCGCCATCGGCATCAACGGCGACGTCACCGGCAAGGCCACCGCGCTCGTCGAGGCCGGAGCCGACGTGATCGTCGTCGACACCGCCCACGGCCACCAGGAGAAGATGCTCGACGCGCTCAAACTCGTGCGCGACGCCGCCCCGCACCTGCCGATCGCCGCCGGCAACGTCGTCACCGCCGAAGGCGCGACCGACCTCATCAACGCGGGCGCCGACATCGTGAAGGTCGGCGTCGGCCCCGGCGCGATGTGCACCACCCGCATGATGACCGGCGTCGGCCGGCCCCAGTTCTCCGCGGTCCTCGAATGCTCCGCCACCGCGCACCGCTACGGCAAACACGTGTGGGCCGACGGCGGCGTCCGCCACCCGCGCGACGTCGCCCTCGCACTCGCCGCAGGCGCCTCGAACGTCATGATCGGCTCCTGGTTCGCCGGAACCCACGAGTCCCCCGGCGACATGCACTACGACGCCGACGGCCGGGCCTTCAAGGAGTCCTTCGGCATGGCCTCGGCGCGGGCCGTCAAGGCCCGCAGCGCCAGCGACTCCTCCTTCGACCAGGCGCGCAAGGCCCTGTTCGAAGAGGGCATCTCCACCGGCCGGATGTACCTGGACCAGAAGCGCCCCGGCGTGGAGGACCTCCTCGACTCGATCGTGGCGGGCGTGCGGTCCGCCGCGACCTACGCCGGCGCGACCAACCTGGCCGAGTTCCACGAGCGCGCGGCCGTGGGCGTGCAGTCCGCCGCGGGCTACACGGAAGGCGCGCCGGTCCCGAGCAGCTGGTGAGCACTGCGAGCGAAGCCTAGAGGCGCGCTGGCAGTCCGGTAAGCAAGGCCGTGGGCGTCCGCCGGGAGGCGGGCGTCCTCGGTGTTTTCGGTGCTGTGTCGAGCTGCGCGTGTGCCGAGTGGGCCTGGGTGTTCGCATGTGTCGAGAATTCTGGTGCGGGCGCACCGGCGTCGTTGCCGGTGCGCCCGCGTTCGTACCCCTCGCGAGGTCTCCTGGCAGGAGCCGCGCGGGAGTGCACTCCCGCGCGGTCTTCGGGGGCGGCCCCCCGGGGTTCCCACATTCGCCGCCAGTCCTGCCAGGACCGGACCGCCACTCCGCACTTCCGCCTCCACCGGCGAAGCAGCCGTTTTTTCAATCAACAATCACATGTCGGGCAAGGGTTGCCCAGAACTATTTCCCGCCTGTGGATAACTCGCGGTAATCGCAATGAAACTGCTGTTCGCGGGCTGTGGATAACTTCGGGTCGATGCGGGCTTGCGCTGGGGTCAGGTTCTCGCGTCCCTCGCCAGCATCGCCGCCTGAACCCGGTTGGTGCAGCCGAGCTTGGCGAGCACTCGGCTCACATAGGTCTTGACGCTTGCTTCACTCATGTGGACCCGGCCCGCGATCTCCGCGTTCGAGAGGCCTTCGGCCACCGCCTCCAGGACCTCGCGTTCGCGCGCGGCCAGTCGCGCGACGCGCTCCACCGCATCGCGCCGCCGGGGCGCCGACTCCGGGGCCACCAGGCCCAGCACCATCCGCGTCACCACCGGCGACAGGTACGCCTCCCCCGCCGCGACCGCGCGGACCGCCGTCACCAGTTCCTCTGGCGCGCAGGTCTTCAGAACGAACCCCGCGGCCCCCTTCTCCACTGCCGACAGCACGTTCTCCTGGTCGCCGAAGGAGGTCAGCACCAGCGCCCGCGTCCCCGGCGACACCGCGTCGAGCCGCTCGACCACCGCGAGACCGCCCAGGCCCGGCATGTGCAGGTCCACCAGCGCGACCTCCGGGCGGCAACGTTCGATCGCCGCCAGCGCGTCGCGTCCGTTGTGGGCGGTGCCGGCGATGTCGATGCCCGCTGCTTCCAGGACCGTGCGCACCCCTTCGACGACGAGCGGCTCGTCGTCGGCGATCACGACGCGCGTCATCCGCCCTGCACCCCGGCGATCGAGGTCAGCGGGAGGAGGACGAGGAGGAGGACGACGGTGGCGACGGCGGCGGCGCGGGCGGTTCGCGGGAGTTGCGGGCGGCTGGTGGGGAGGGGCAGCATGGCGCTCAGTCGGAAGCGGCCGGCGTCGGTGCGGTGGTCGAGGAGGCCGCCTGCTGCGGCGACGCGTTCGTGGAGGCCGGGGAGTCCGTGTCCGCCGGGCAGGCCGGGGGTCTTCGTTGCGGGGATCGGGTTTTCGACGGCGATGAGCAGGGCGTCGGCCTCCCAGGTGACGGTGGCGCGGACGGGTGCGCCGGGGGCGTGTTTCGCGGCGTTCGCGAGGCCTTCTTCGAGGACGGCGTAGGCGGCTCGGGCGGCGACGGCGGGGAGGGGGCCGGGTGTGCCTTCGTGGCGGAGTTCGACGGGGACGCCCGCTTCCATGAAGGCGGCGGCGAGGGTGGCGGCTTCGGCGGGGTCGAAGCGGGTCTCGGTCTCGGCGCCGGTGCGCAGGAGTGACACGAGGCCGTGGAGGTCTTCGACGGCGGCGCGGACGGTGTCGCCGACCTGGCGGGCTTCGGCGCGGCGTTCGGTGTCGGTTTCGCGGACTTCGAGGGCGGCGACTTGGACGGCGGCGAGGCCGAGGCGGCGGCCGATGCGGTCGTGCATGTCGCGGGCGAGGCGCAGGCGTTCGCGTTCGACGGCGACTTCCTGTTCGCGCATGGAGCGGCGGTAGCGCTGCCAGAGGGCGACGACGACGGCGGCGGCGAGGAGGGCGAGGATGCCGGCGGGGATGGGTCCGGCGGGCAGGGCGGCGAGCAGGGTGAACTCGGCGAGGACGATGGCGATGGTCGCGAGCAGACCTTTCATAGGGCCAGGGTACGCATCGGGTCGGCGCGGTGGCGGTTCACTTTCGTCGCGGGCGGGAGCGACCTTCGGGGACTGTCGTTGCGGTGCTTGGTTTTCTACGGTGGCTGTGTGATCGAAGTACGAAATCTGACGAAGCGGTATAGGGGCGGCACGGCCGTCGACGACCTGTCGTTCACGGTGGAGCCGGGGCGTGTCACCGGTTTCCTGGGGCCGAACGGCGCGGGGAAGTCCACGACGATCCGGCTGATCCTCGGCCTGGACCGGCCCACGAGTGGGCGGGCGATGGTGAACGGGCGGCCGTATGCGTCCCTTGACCGGCCGTTGACTGAGGTCGGGGCGTTGATGGAGGCCGGGGATCTGCATCCGACGCGGAGTGTGCGTGAGCATCTGCGGTGGCTGGCGCGCACGAACGGGATCGGGGAGCGGCGGATCGGGGAGGTCTTGGAGGCCACCGGGATGGCGGGGGTGGCGCGGAAGCGCGCGAAGGCGTTGTCGCTGGGGATGAAGCAGCGGCTCGGTGTGGCGGCGGCGCTGCTGGGCGACCCGGGGGTGCTCATTCTCGACGAGCCGGTGAACGGTCTCGACCCGGAGGGGGTGGTGTGGATCCGGCATCTGATGAAGGGTCTGGCGGCTGAGGGCCGGACGGTGCTGGTGTCGAGTCATCTCATGTCGGAGATGGCGTTGACGGCGGAGCATCTGGTGGTGATCGGGCGGGGCCGGCTGCTGGCGGACACGTCCACGGAGGATTTCATCGCCGCGCATGCGGCGGACGGCGGCGGGTCGAGCCTGGAGGAGGCGTTCATGCGGTTGACGGGTGCGTCGGTCGATTTTCGGAGCGGTTCGGGCATGCCCGGGGGTGCGCTGTGAGCGGGTTCGTGCGGGCGGCGTCGGCCGAGTGGGTGAAGATCCGGTCGGTGCGGTCGACGGTGGTGGCGTTGAGCCTGTTCGCGTTCGTCGCGCTCGGGTTGGGCTGGGTGGTCGCGAACGGGTTCTCGGCGGGCGGTCCGAAGACCGATGCGCTGCTGCCGGTGTTCTTCGGGTTGCTGACGGCCCAGTTGGTGCTGGTGACGTTCGCGGTGGCGACGGTGGGTGCGGAGTTCTCGACGGGGACGATCCGGGCGTCGCTGGCGGCGGTGCCGTCGCGGGGCAGGCTGTTCGCGGCGAAGATGACGTCGGTGGGGCTCACGGTGGCGGCTGCGGCGCTGGTGGTGGAGTTGGCGGTGTTCGGGCTGGTGCGGTTGGTGATCGGCGATGCGGCGGCGCCGTTGACGGCGTGGTGGACGGTCCAGTCGCTGCTGGGCGGGTGGATTCATCTGACGCTGCTGAGTGTGTTCACGGCGGCGATCGCGGTGATGCTGCGCAGCACGGTGGTCACGTTGTCGGTGCTGCTGCCGGTGCTGTTCCTGTCGGGTCAGGGGCTGGGGAACATCGAGGCGATCAAGCCGGTGGCGCAGTACCTTCCCGATCAGGTGGGTCTGGTGATCATGCATTTGACGCGGCCGGGTGATCCGCAGTTCGGGCGGGACTACGGGCCTTGGGAGGGGATCCTGCTGCTGGTGCTGTGGACGGTGGCGGCGCTGGTCGGGGGGTGGCTGGTGATGCGCCGCAGGGACGCCTGAGCGGGAGCCGAACGAGGGAGCCGGGAAGGGAACGAGGGGAGGGCAGGGGGCGGCCGGGGTACCGGCCGCCCTCCCTGTTTTCGGCCCTTGTAGACCGTCCACAGTTATGGGAACCGGCCTCGATGGTGATGGTTCTCATATAGCTTCGCTCTGTAGCCGGTCGCGGTTCTTCAGGCCGCGGACCGCGTGGGCGCGGCCAGCGGGTCGGCGCTTCGCATCAGGATCGAAGGAGCACCTGTGAAACGTACTGCCATGTTCGGGGCGGGTTCGATGATGATCGCCGCGACGCTCGCCGCGGTCCCCGGCGTCGCGCACTCCCAGGACCCGGAGGCGAAGGTCCTGCTGGTGAGCGAGGAGTTCACCGGCACTGAGGTGGGGGACGACAACTTCGCCTCGCTCAACGCCTGCTTGACGGCGGCGACCGAGCTCGTCGGGGCGGACGCGTTCGACTCCTGCTCCGACCAGGCCACCGGGCCGGTCCCGGCTTCGGGGAAGCAGCCCGGGTACCTGCAGCTGACCGATGCCGCCAGGTACGACACCGGCGGCGTCGTCTACAACAAGGCGCTGCCGTCCAAGCACGGCATCGAGGTGACGTTCTCGCAGTACCAGTACGGCGGCTCGGCCGCGGACGGCATCGCGTTCTTCCTCGTCGACGGCGACACTGACCTGACCGAGACGGGTGCGTTCGGCGGCAGTCTCGGGTACGCCCAGTTCGAGGCGAACGGGCATGTCAACGACGGTGTCGACGGCGGCTACCTGGGTCTGGGCCTGGACGCCTGGGGCAACTTCTCGGGCGACACCGAGGGCCGCGGCGACGGCTGCGGGCAGGACGAGCAGGCGCCCGCGCATCTGCGGATCGAGACCAACCGGGCCCCTGACAACGTCGCGCTCCGCGGGCCGGGCCAGGGCCATGAGGGCTACTGCCTGCTCGCCACGACGGCCACTGACGAGAAGATCGGCACCTACCCGAACGGGGACATCTACGGCACCGACTTCCCCGCGAGCCTGCGCGCCGAGACGCTCGCCGACGCCAAGCGCACGGTGAAGCTCAAGGTCGTGCCCGACGGCGACCAGGCGGCGATCACCGTCGACATCGACTTCCAGAACGGCGACGGCTGGACCCGCGTCCTGGAGGCCGAGGTCCCCGACGCCCTGCCGGAGACGTTCAAGTTCGGGCTCTCCTCCTCCACAGGCGGCTCGACCGACGTGCACCTGATCCGCCACCTGCGGGTCGAGGCGTTCAAGTAGCACACGGTACGACGAGATACGGAGAGGGCCCGCGGCATCGCGCCGCGGGCCCTCTTCGCGTGCGTCTAGAACTCCATGAGCTGGCGGGCGGCCTCGGCGACCGAGCCGGACAGCGACGGGTAGATCGTGAACGTCCGCGCAACCTGCTCGACCGTGAGCCGCTGCTCCACGGCCAGTGCGATCGGGGTGATGAGTTCGGAGGCGCGGGAGCCGACGACGACGCCGCCGGCGACGATCCCGGAGGAGTTCCAGGCGAAGAGCTTCACGAAGCCTTCGGTGCGGTCGACCATCTTGGCGCGGGGGTTGGAGGCGAAGGGGAGGAGGACGCCGCGGCAGTCCACTTTGCCGGAGTCGACGTCGGCTTGGGTGACGCCGACGGAGGCGAGTTCGGGGTCGGTGAAGACGTTGGCGGCGACGTGGGCGAGTTTGATGGGGCGCACGGCTTCGCCGAGGGCGTGCCAGATGGCGATGCGGCCCTGCATGGCGGCGACGGAGGCGAGGGCGTGGACGCCGGTGACGTCGCCGGCGGCGTAGACGCCGGGGACGTTGGTGCGGGAGACCTTGTCGACGGGGATGAATCCGCGCTCGTCGACGGTGATGCCGTAGGCGTGGAGGCCGAGGTTGTCGGAGTTGGGGATGGAGCCGACGCAGATGAGGGCGTGGGTGCCTTGGATGACGGTGCCGTCGTCGAGTTCGACTTCGACGCCGTCGTCGGTGCGGCGGGCGGCGGCGGCGCGGGAGTGGTTGCGCACGTCCATGCCGCGGCGGACGAAGACGCGCCCGACGGTTTCGGCGGCTTCGGCGTCTTCGTGGGGCATGACGCGGTCGCGGGAGGAGATGAGGGTGACGTGGGAGCCCATGGCGAGGTACGCGGAGGCGAATTCGGCGCCGGTGACGCCGGAGCCGACGACGATGAGGTGCTCGGGGAGTTCTTTGAGGTCGTAGAGCTGGCGCCAGGTGAGGATGCGTTCGCCGTCGACGGGGGCGGAGGTGAGGGTGCGGGGGGTGGCGCCGGTGGCGATGAGGACGACGTCGGCGTCGGCGTCGTACGGTTCGCCTTCGAGGGGGACGATGTGGAGTTCGTGGAGGTAGTTGTAGCCCTTGTCGACGCGGAGGGCGCCGCGCCCCTGGACGATGTCGACGCCGGCGTTGAGGAGTTTCTGGGCGATGTCGGCGGACTGCTGGGCGGCGAGGCGGCGGACGCGGCCGTTGACGGCGGCGGGGTCGGCGGTGGCTTCGAGGGTGGCGACGCCGAGTTCGCTGGATTCGTGGATCTCGGTGAGGACGGAGGAGGCGGCGATGAAGGTCTTGGAGGGGACGCAGTCGGAGAGGACGCACGCGCCGCCCGGTCCGGTGGCCTCGATGAGGGTGACGTCGGCGCCGAGTTGGGCCGCCACGAGGGCCGCTTCATACCCGGCGGGGCCTCCTCCGATGATCGCTACTCGTGCCACGGTGCGCCTTTCGGTGTTCGGGATGCTTCAGTGCGGGCTGGTTTAAGGGTATCTTCGAGTCGTGCATCTCTATGCCGCGTATGGCTCGAATCTCGACCCTGCCCGAATGCGCGCCACGTGCCCGCGGTCGCCGCTGGTGGGTACCGGCTGGCTGGAAGGCTGGCGCCTGACGTTCGGCAACGCCGATCTGGGCTCGGAGACCGCCGTGGCGACGGTGGTGGAGTCCCCGGGTGAGCGGGTGTTCGTGGCGCTCTACGACCTCGACCCGGCCGACCGGCAGGTCCTCGACGAGCTCGAGGGGCTGAACTCGGGGTTGTATCGGAAGATGCACACCCAGGCGGCGACGCTGGAGGCGAACCGGCCCGTGTGGCTGTACGTGTTCGAGGGGTTCGAGGGCGGGCTGCCGAGCCAGTGGTACCTCGACGAGATCATGCAGGCGGCGGAGGCCGCGGGTGCGCCGCAGGACTACGTCGAGACGCTGCGGAAGCGGCCGACGGCCGAGTAGGCGGTCTTCCGCCGATAGCTGACCGGGGCAGGTTGGGCCGGTTCGGCTCGCTGTTCGGTTCGGATACAGCGCCGCTGGTCGGCGGGTGTGTCGGACCCGGTGCGTACGCTCGGGTTTCGGGGGCGCTGCGGATGTCCGTTTTGCCGGGACGCTCCGTTCATGTTTCGCGGGCCGGGTTGCTTGTCGGACCTCGCGCGTAGCGTTGATCTCGGGGGTTCCCAGGAGTGTCCGATTTGCCTGGACGCTCCGTTCATGTTCTTAGACGACGATCGGGGAGTCGCGAAGCGACTCCCCGATCGTCGTGCGCTGCTTTAGCTCGTGCCTCTTCAGAAAGCCGGGCTCGCGGCGGCGGCGAGGACCGTGTGGGTCATGACGCGCACGCCGTGGGCGAGCGCGGTCTCGTCGATGTCGAAGTTGCCCTGGTGGATGTCGAGGCGCTCGCCGGGGCGGCCGACGCCGAGGCGGGCCATCGCGCCGGGCACCTGCTCGAGGTAGTACGCGAAGTCCTCGCCGCCCATGGACATGGGGGCTTCGGCGACGGCGTCGTCGCCGAGCGCGGCGGCGGTGGCGCCGGCGAACATCGCGGAGGCGATGCGGTCGTTGACGACCGGCGGGACGCCGCGGCGGTAGTCGATCTCGCATTCGACGCCGGAGGCGCGGGCGACCGAGCGGGTCACCTCCTGCACGAGGTCGGGGATCATGTCCCAGGTCTCGCGGCCGTGCACGCGGACGGTGGCGCGCGCCAGGGCCTCCTGCGGGATCGCGTTCGCGGCCTCGCCGGCCTGGACCGCGCCGAAGACGATCGCGACGGACTGGCGCGGGTCGAGGCGGCGGTTCACGAGCGCGGGCACGTCGACGACGACACGCCCGATGGCGTTGACGAGGTCGGAGGTGAGGTGCGGGCGGGAGGTGTGGCCGCCGCGGCCGGACATGCGGACCTCCATGACGTCGCACGCGGCGGTCAGGGGGCCGTTGCGGACGGCGATCTTCCCGGACTGGAACTGCGGGTCGCAGTGGAACGCGAAGATCGCGGCGACGTCCTGCAGCGCCCCGTACTTGATCATGGTGGGCGCGCCGGACGGGAACTGCTCCTCGGACGGCTGGAACACGAGCCGGAACCGGCCGGGGAGGCCTTCGAGGCGATCGATCTCGGCGAGGACGCGGCCGAGGCCCATGAGCATCGCGGTGTGGGCGTCGTGGCCGCACGCGTGGCAGACGCCGGGGACGGTGGAGCGGTACGGGACCTGCTTGGGGTCGTGGATCGGCAGGGCGTCCATGTCGGCGCGGATGGCGATCACGCGGTCGCCGGTGCCGATGTCGCAGGTGAGGCCGGTGCCGTCGGGGATGATCTGCGGGTCGAGGCCGGCGTCGGCGAGGGCGGCGGCCACGTAGTTCGCGGTGTCGTGCTCCTGGCGGGAGAGGCGCGGATTCGCGTGGATGTGGCGGCGGGCCGCGATGACCTCGCCCGCGTGGGCGGCCAGCCAGCCGTCCAGGAACTCGGGCAGCGACATGGACATGGCCTGCTCCTCAGCGGCGTTGCCGGAATTGTCGAACGGGGGGAGGGCGCCGGGCACCACGAGACACGATTCGGGTGCGATGGCACCCGGCAGCGGCTCATTGGACTTTGTGGCGATACCCATCTCGACGACTTTCTCCGCAGTGAGCGTAAACATTCCTTCGCGCCTCGCAATTCGCGTTCGAGGATCAAGCCAATGGAGGTGCGATCCGGCAAGCTTAATCCGATCGCGCTCCGTTGCGGCCAGCGCCGTGATTTGCGACGTCCGGCTGCCCGTCCTGCTGGTCCCCGCGCCAGTGGTGACGGTCGCGCGACGAACGGTCACGGCCCCAGAGCTGTACCCGCTGTCATGAGGCATAACGCTTGCCGGGCCGATAAGTTACGGCCGGGATCCGGTTTTCATTCGGAACAGGGACGCGCAAGGCCGGTATGTCGCGTCCGCGGGCCAGTGTTTCCCGTTGTCGCGTTTTCGGCGACAGACGCATTGTGCGCTTCGCCTCTCAGTGATGATGCGCTCACCAATTGTCGGTCGGTACGTACCGTCCCCATTCGGCGGCGAGGGCGGTGCAGACCTCGCCGACGGTGGCGCCGGCGGCGAGTGCGGTCTTGAGGGGGTAGAGGACGTTGGCGGTGCCGGCGGCGGCGTCGGTGACGGCGGCGAGTGCGGTGCGCAGTGCGGCGGCGTCGCGGGAGTCGCGGTGGGCGGCGAGGCGGGCGACCTGCGCGGCCTCGATCGCGGGGTCCACTTTGAGCGGCTGGTAGGGGGCTTCGGCGCCGGTGAGGGTGTAGGCGTTGACGCCGACGACGGTCTGCTCGCCGGAGTCGATGCGCTTGGCGGTCTCGTAGGCGCTGCGTTCGATCTCGCTCTTCTGGAAGCCCGCTTCGATGGCCTCGACGGCGGAGCCGTGGGCGAAGACGGCGTCAATGAGGCGCAGGGCCTCGGCTTCGACCGCGTCGGTGAGGGCTTCGACGGCGTAGGAGCCGGCGAAGGGGTCGACGGTGGCGGTGAGGTCGGTCTCACCGGCGATGACCTGCTGGGTGCGCAGGGCCAGGCGGGCGGAGGCGTCGGTGGGGAGGGCGATGGCCTCGTCGTAGGCGTTGGTGTGGAGGGACTGGGTGCCGCCGAGGACGGCGGCGAGGGCCTGCACGGTGACGCGGGCGAGGTTCACCTCGGGCTGCTGGGCGGTGAGTTCGACGCCGGCGGTCTGGGTGTGGAAGCGGAGCTTCATGGAGCGGGGGTCTTTGGCGCCGAAGCGGTCGCGCATGATGTGGGCCCACATGCGGCGGGCGGCGCGGAACTTGGCGACCTCGGTGAGGAGGGTGGAGCGGGCGACGAAGAAGAAGGAGAGGCGGGGGGCGACGGCGTCGACGTCGAGGCCGGCGGCGATGGCGCAGTTGACGTACTCGATGCCGTCGGCGAGGGTGAACGCGAGTTCCTGCGCGGGGGTCGCCCCGGCTTCGGCCATGTGGTAGCCGGAGATGGAGATGGTGTTCCAGGCCGGGAGTTCGGCGGCGCAGTACGCGAAGGTGTCGGCGACGAGTCGGAGCGAGGGCGCGGGCGGGAAGATGTAGGTGCCGCGCGCGATGTACTCCTTGAGGATGTCGTTCTGGATGGTGCCGCGCAGTTTCGCGGGGTCGGCGCCCTGCTCTTCGGCGACGAGCTGGTAGAGCAGGAGGAGGACCGCGGCGGGGGCGTTGATGGTCATCGAGGTGGAGACCTCGTCGAGGGGGATGCCGCCGAAGAGGACGCGCATGTCGGCGAGGGAGTCCACGGCGACGCCGACCTTGCCGACCTCGCCTGCGGCTTCGGGCGCGTCGGAGTCGTAGCCCATCTGGGTGGGCAGGTCGAAGGCGACGGAGAGGCCGGTGGTGCCGGCTTCGAGGAGGTCGCGGTAGCGGCGGTTGGACTCCGCGGCGGTGGCGAACCCCGCGTACTGGCGCATGGTCCAGGGCTTGGAGGTGTACATGGACGGGTGGACGCCGCGCGTGTAGGGGAAGGACCCGGGTTCGCCGAGTCGCTCCGGGAGGTCCTTCGCGGCGTCGTCGGGTCCGTAGACGGGTCGGATCTCGATCCCGTCGCGGCCTTGCGGTGACGACTGCATGGCTGCCATCCTAGGGGTTGAACTGCGTCTCCGGGAAGCTCCGCCCCGGTCCCGGGGGCACGGCCTCGGCGAGGTTTGCGAGCCGTAGATTCGCGGCGCCGCGCCCGAGGCCACCCGCCTTTTACGGCACGCGCACGACCGGTTACGGAAGCAGCCGCGGTGACGCTTGCGAGTCGTAAATGGGCCCGGTACCGACCAGTCGGCCCCGACACGGCAAACTAGTGTGGATCCCTCGCGAGGAGTAGCCGAATGACGTACTCATCTGACTACGGTCGCGGTGGTCCCGGCGCATATGAGGACCCCCGCCCCGGCGCGGTACCGTCCCCTCGGTACTCCCCCGAACCCCAAGAGCCGCCCGGGTTCTCCGGTGCATCCTACGGATCCGGGCGCGGCGGGGGTGATCCGCATCCCTCCTTCGGCGCGGCCGGACCGCGCGGCGGAGCCGACCCGTACCGCCCCTCCCAGGGCTCCCGGCCCGACCCGTACGCCCCCGCGTACGGGCAGTCGAACCCGTCCTTCGGGCAGTCCGAGCCGGGCTACGGCCAGTCGAACCCCGGGTTCAACCGGGACGCGTACGGCGGCGACTCGTACGGCGACTCCTCCTCCCGGAACAGCTCCTCCTACGGCAACTACGGGAACCTCGGCCAGAGCTTCGCCGTCGGCGGCCAGGGCCAGCGCCCGCGCGTCGCCCCCACCGGCACCGGCAACCGGGCCGGGCCCGGGGACCTCGTGGCCGACCGTTACCAGCTCGTCGACCTGGTCGGCAAGGGCGGCAACGGGTCCGTGTGGCGCGCCCAGGACATGGTGCTGCGCCGCGAGGTGGCCTTGAAAGAGGTGTTCCTGCCGCCGGACCTGCCCGCGCCCGAGCGCGTCCAGCTCATCGACCGGTCGCGCCGCGAGGCGCAGATCGCCGCGGCGCTGTCGCACCCGTCGATCATCCGGATCTTCGACGTGGTCGAGCACGCCGGGCTGCCTTGGATCGTCATGGAGCTCCTGCAGGCCCGGAGCCTCGCGGAGATCCTGACGCAGGACGGGCCGCTCGCGCCGCGCGTCGCCGCGAAGATCGGGCTCGCGCTCGTCGGCGCGCTCCAGGCGGCGCACGACGCGGGGATCATCCACCGGGACATCAAGCCCGGGAACGTCCTCATCTCCACCGATGGCCGGTGCGTGCTCTCGGATTTCGGTGCGGCGCAGCAGCATCAGGTCTCCGGGGGTACGACGCCGGGGAAGGTGCTGGGGTCGGCGCATTACATCGCGCCCGAGCGGGCCGTCGGCCACCCGGCCGAGCCGGCGAGCGACGTGTTCAGTCTCGGCGTGACCTTGTACGCGGCCGTCGAGGGGCGGCCGCCGTTCGACCGCGGGGACGCCGTCTCGACCATGCGCGCGGTCGTCCAGGAGCCGCCGGAGAGCCCGCGGCACGCCGGGCCGCTCACGCCGCTCATCGGCGGGATGCTCGCGAAGGACCCGCAGCAGCGCGCGCCCCTGCCGCAGGTCCGCCAGGAGCTCCAGGCGCTGCTCGCCGGGCCGCTGGGCACCGGCGGGATCCCGCAGCAGTCGCCGCCGCTCCAGCAGCAGGGCGCCTACCAGGACGTCTCGCCGCCGCGCACGGGCGCGCGCCCGAGTATTCGCGACCGTGACCCTGAGCCGGAGCCGGGCGGGAACGTGTGGAAGTCCACGTCGGTCATCGTCGTGTGCGTGCTCCTGGCGCTCGTCCTCGTCTGGGGCGCCTACAAGGTGCTCCTCGGCGACACCGACGGCGGCGGGGACCCGGGCGCGTCCGACAGCGCCGGGGAGGACCCTACCGGTGAGGGCGGAGAATCCGAGGGCGGCGAGGGCCCGGCGTTCGAGACCAAGACGCACGAGGGCGACGGGTTCACCGCGAACTACCCGGCGACCTGGGTCGAAGGCGAAGGGGGCGAGCACTACGCGGTGTACTACAACCCCGACGACGAGACCCAGTGGGTGCGGTTCTACTCCGGTTTCGACCACGAGGCCGACAGCGCCGAGGCGTACCTCACCGACTACTGGGACGGGCTGCCCGAGAGCATGGAGGACCTCGACCAGGCGCAGCTCGCCGCGACCTCGTTCGGCGGCATGGACGGCACGGTCCTGGAGTACACCGGCACGAACCTCGACGACGGCGCCGAGCGGCACTCGATCTGGGCGCTCGCCGACGACGGCGACGGCACCGCCTACGGCGTGTTCATCTCCGGCGACGCCGGGGCATGGGACCTATCACAGCAGGTGTACGACGAGGCTGTGGCGTCGTTCAAGACCGGCTGAGGCCACACGGTCCACAACAGCGGCCTCCCGTCTTGCGGATATGCGACGATTTCTGCATGACGGAGGAGACGACCAACCTGGATGCGCTGCGCGCCGACGTGCTGCAGTGGATCACCGACGACCCTGACAAGACCTCCCGGGACGAGCTGTACCGGCTGCTCGACGGCCTCCCCGCGGCGGGCCCCGACCTCACCGACCGCTTCGCCGGGCGGCTCAAGTTCGGCACTGCGGGCCTGCGCGGCCCGCTGCGCGCCGGACCGAACGGCATGAACCTCGCCGTCGTGCGCGCCGCCGCCGCCGGCCTCGCGAACTGGCTCGACGCGAAAGGCGCCGAAGGGCCCGTCGTCATCGGCTACGACGCCCGCCACGGCAGCCGCGCGTTCGCCGCCGAGACCGCGCGCGTCGTCACCGGTTCGGGCCGCCGCGCCCTCGTCATGCCCGGGCCGCTCCCCACGCCCGTGACCGCCTACGCCGTCACGAAACTCGGTGCGGCCGCGGCCGTGCAGGTCACCGCCAGCCACAACCCGCCGCAGGACAACGGCTACAAGGTGTACCTGGGCCGCGAGCTCGGCGGCGACCTCGGCGCGGGCGCCCAGATCGTCCCGCCCGCCGACACCGAGATCGAGGCCGCGATCGAAGCGCTCGGCCCGCTCTCGGAGATCCCCCTGGGCGACGAGGGCGAGATCCTCGACGACAAGGTCGTCGACGACTACCTGAACGCCGTCGCCTCCGTCGTCGACCCCGACGACCCCAAGCGCCTCGCGTCCGTCGCCACCCCGATGCACGGCGTCGGCGGCGCGACCCTGGTCCGCGCCATGGAGCGCGCCGGATTCCCGGCCCCCACCTTGGTGGCCCGCCAGGCCGACCCCGACGCCGACTTCCCCACCGTGGCCTTCCCCAACCCCGAGGAGCCCGGCGCGATCGACCTGCTCAAGGCCCTCGCGATCGAAGAGGGCGCCGACGTGGCGCTCGCCCTCGACCCGGACGCCGACCGCTGCTCGGTCGCCGTCCCGGTCGGGGACGGCACCTGGCGCCAGCTCAGCGGCAACGAGGTGGGCGTGCTCCTGGCCGACCACTGGATGCGCAAGGGTCGCAAGGGCACCTACGCGACCACGATCGTGTCCACCACGCAGCTGAAGGCGATGTGCGAGAAGCGCGGCTTCGGCTACATGGAGACCCTCACCGGTTTCAAGTGGCTGGCCCGCACCAGCGCCGACCTGGCGTTCGCGTTCGAGGAGGCCCTCGGCTACTGCGTCGCACCGGAGTTCCTGCGCGACAAGGACGGCATCTCCGCGTCCCTGATCGTCAGCGAGATCGCGGCCGGCCAGGCCGCCCGCATGGCGACCCTGCAGGACCGCCTCGACGAGCTCGCCGAGGAGTTCGGCGTGTACGAGACCGGGCAGCTCTCCGTCCGCGTCGAGGACCTCAGCGAGATCGGCGCGTGCATGAAGCGCCTGCGCGCCCACCCGCCCACCTCGCTCCTGGACGAGCCGGTCACCGACTACCTCGACCGGCTGCCCGACGCCGACGTCGTCACCGTCACGACGGCGAACGCCCGGGTCGTGTGCCGCCCCAGCGGCACCGAGCCGAAGCTCAAGGCGTACCTCGAGGTCCGCGAGGACGTCGGCGGCGACCTCGCGGGCGCCCGCGAACGGGCCCGCGCGAGCGTCGAGGCCCTGAAGGCCGAGATCGCCGCGGTCCTGGGCGTGCCGCACTAGCGATAACGAGCACGAAGAGGGGCCGGGGGGGGGGCGCCCCCCCCCCCCCCCCGCCGCGGCCACCATCCGCGGGGGGCGGCGCCCTTGGGGGGGGCCGCGGCCGGTGATCGCCGCGGGCGGGGGCGTGCCGCACTAGCTATACCGAGCACTACGGGGGGCGGGGCGCGGCGCGCCCGGCCCCTCATGTCGTTCCTGCTAGAAGCGGCGGTAGGCGCCGAATTGGCGGTCGCCGGCGTCGCCGAGGCCGGGAATGATGTACGCGGCGTCGTTGAGCTCCGGGTCGACCGCGGCGGTGGTCATGCGGAGGCTGAGCCCGGAGGCGTCGAGCTTCGCGATCCCGTCGGGCGCGCACAGGACCGAGATCAGGTCGATGTCGGTGCAGCCGCGCGCGGCGATCATCTCGCAGCAGCGCAGCAGCGAGCCGCCGGTGGCGACCATCGGGTCCAGCACGATGACATGGCGTCCGGCCAGGTCGTCGGGCAGGGACTCCATGTACGCGTACGGCTCATGGGTCTCCTCGTCGCGGGCCAGGCCCACGAACCCCATCGAGGCGTCCGGGATCATCGCCTGGGCGGCGTCCGCCATGCCCAGCCCGGCGCGCAGCACCGGGACGAGCAGCGGCGGGTTCCCGAGCCGGTAGCCCTTGGCCGGGGCCACGGGCGTCCTGATCTCGTATTCGGTCACGGCCACGTCGCGCGTGGCCTCGTAGACGAGCATTGTTGTGAGCTCGTGCAGGGCAGCCCGGAACCTTGGCGAGTCCGAGCGCTCGTCCCGCATGGCGGTAAGCCGTTCTGCGGCGAGCGGGTGTTCGACGATCTTGACATCCACGGTTCCCAACCTTAACGCCCAGCTCGCCGCGCTAATGTGAGCTGGTCACCACAGTCTGAGTCCAACGTCTCCGGGATACGGATATCATCCAGTCATGGGATCAATTTTGAGCGGCGCTGAGGCCGCCGCCCTCGTCCGCGCCCTCCCCGGCGTCGACGCGGTAGGCCTCGAAGCGCGCGCGGCGGGGCTCGCCACCCGCTCCGTCAAAGCGGACGCGAAGGCCAAGGCCATCGACCTCGCCATCAGCATGATCGACCTCACCACCCTCGAAGGCGCCGACACGCCCGGCAAGGTCCGGTCGCTCGCCTCCAAGGCCGTGCGCCCCGACGGCGACGCCCCCGCCACCGCCGCGGTCTGCGTCTACCCGTCCATGGTCGCCGTCGCCGCCGAAGCCGTCAAAGGCTCCTCGGTGAAGGTCGCCTCCGTCGCCACCGGCTTCCCCGCCGGACAGGTGCCGCTCGACGTGCGCCTGGCCGACACCGAGGCCGCCGTGCGCGCCGGAGCCGACGAGATCGACATGGTCATCAGCCGCGGCGCGTTCCTCGCGGGCGATTTGGAACGGGTCTTCCACGAGATCAAGGCCGTCAAGGCCGCCAGCGGCGAAGCCCGCCTCAAGGTCATCCTCGAGACCGGCGAACTCGTCACCTACGACGACGTGCGCCGCGCCTCCTGGCTCGCCATGTACGCCGGGGCCGACTTCATCAAGACCTCCACCGGCAAAGTGGGCGTCAACGCCACCCTCCCGGTGACCCTCCTGATGATGCAGGCCGTGCGCGACTACCGCGCCGCCACGGGCGTCCAGGTCGGCGTCAAACCCGCCGGCGGCATCCGCAACACCAAGGACGCCATCAAGTACCTGGTGTGCGTCAACGAGGTCCTCGGCGACCCATGGCTCTCCAACGAGTGGTTCCGCTTCGGCGCCTCCAGCCTCCTCAACGACCTGCTCATGCAGCGCCAGAAGCTCAAGACCGGCCACTACTCCGGCCCCGACTACGTGACGGTGGACTAAGCGATGTTCGAGTACGCGCCCGCACCCGAATCGGTGCGGCCCCAGATCAAAGAGCACTACGGGCTGTTCATCGACGGGGAGTTCGCCGACGCCGCCGACGGCGCCGTCTTCAAATCCCTGAACCCCTCCACCGAGGAGGCCCTGTTCACCGTGGCCGAGGCCGGCGAGGCCGACGTCCAGCGCGCCGTCGCCGCCGCCCGCCGCGCCCAGGAGACCGTGTGGGGCCCCATGAGCGGCACCGAGCGCGGCAAGTACCTGTTCCGCATCGCCCGGCTCCTGCAGGAGCGGGCCCGCGAGTTCGCCGTCGCCGAATCGATGGACAACGGCAAGCCCATCAAGGAGACCCGCGACTTCGACGTGCCGACCGCGGCCCAGCACTTCTTCTACCACGCCGGATGGGCCGACAAGCTCGCCTACGCGGGCCTCGGAGCCGACCCGAAGCCGCTCGGCGTCATCGGCCAGGTCATCCCCTGGAACTTCCCGCTGCTCATGCTCTCGTGGAAGATCGCCCCGGCGCTCGCGTGCGGGAACACGGTGGTGCTCAAGCCCGCCGAGACCACGCCGCTGACCGCGCTCATGTTCGCCGAGCTGTGCCAGGAGGCCGACCTGCCGCCCGGCGTCGTCAACATCCTCCCCGGCGCCGGCGCCACCGGATCAGCCCTTGTGGACAGTGCGGTGGACAAGGTCGCGTTCACCGGCTCGACCGCGGTCGGCCGGGCCATCGCGAAATCCATCGCCGGCTCCAAGAAGAAGCTCACCCTCGAACTCGGCGGCAAGGCCGCCAACATCGTGTTCGACGACGCCCCCGTCGACCAGGCCGTCGAAGGCATCGTCAACGGCATCTTCTTCAACCAGGGGCACGTCTGCTGCGCCGGCTCGCGCCTCCTCGTGCAGGAGTCGGTGGCCGACGACGTGCTCGAGCGGCTCAAGGCCCGCGTCGAGACGCTGCGCGTGGGCGACCCGCTCGACAAGAACACCGACATCGGCGCCATCAACTCCGCCGAGCAGCTCTCCCGCATCCAGGCGCTCGCCGCCACCGGCGGCGACGAGGGCGCCGAGGTCTGGCAGCCCGCCTGCGACCTGCCCGAGCGCGGGTTCTGGTTCCGCCCCACCGTGTTCACCGGCGTCCAGCAGTCCATGCGGATCGCCAAGGAGGAGATCTTCGGCCCGGTGCTCAGCGTCCTCACGTTCCGCACCCCGGACGAGGCGATCGCCAAGGCCAACAACACCCCCTACGGCCTCTCGGCCGGGGTGTGGACCGAGAAGGGCTCCAAGATCCTGTGGGCGGCCGAGCGGCTGCGCGCGGGCGTGGTGTGGGCCAACACGTTCAACCAGTTCGACGCCGCCAGCCCGTTCGGCGGCCTGAAGGAGTCCGGTTACGGCCGCGAAGGCGGCCGCCAGGGGCTGGAGGCCTACCTCGATGTCTGATCGCCTGCGGGTCAAGAAGACCTACAAGCTGTACGTGGGCGGGAAGTTCCCCCGCTCGGAGTCCGGAAGGAGCTACCCCGTGAGCAGCCCGGACGGGACCGAGCTGGCCAACGCCGCGCTCGCCAGCCGCAAGGACGGCCGCGACGCCGTGGCCGCCGCCCGCAAGGCCCAGCGGCCCTGGGCGGGCCAGACCGCGTACCTGCGCGGGCAGATCCTCTACCGCGCCGCCGAGATGCTCGAAGGGCGCGCCGGCCAGTTCGCCGAAGAACTCTCCGACGCCACGGGCGCCGAGGCCCAAGCGGCCCTGGGGACCGTGGAGGCCGCGATCGACCGGCTCGTGCACTACGCGGGCTGGACGGACAAGTACACGTCCGTGCTCGGCGGGGCCAACCCCGTCGCGGGCCCCTACTTCAACCACACGACCCCTGAACCGCTCGGCGTCATCGCGGTGGTGGCCCCGCAGGACGACCCGCTCCTCGGGTTCGTCGAGGCCGTCGCCCCGGCGATCGCCACCGGGAACACCGTGGTCGTGCTCGCGAGCGAGTCGAAGCCGCTGCCCGCGTTGAGCTTCGGTGAAGTGCTCGCCACCTCCGACCTGCCCGGCGGGGTCGTGAACGTCCTCAGCGGCAAGGCCGCCGAGGTCGCGCCGCACCTCGCCGCGCACGCCGACGTCAACGGGCTCGACCTGGGCGGTGTCGCCGACGCCGAACTCGCCGCGAGCCTGGAGGCCGCCGCCGCCGAGACCCTGAAGGTGGTCCGCCGCCCCGGGCGCCCGGGCACCTCCCTCGACCTGCTGCGGCAGTGGACCGAGTACAAGACCGTGTGGCACCCGGCCGGGATGGCCGCGACCGCCGGAGGCGGCTACTAGCGACACCCGATGGGGCCTTGAGATTCGTTGCTCAGGGCCCCATTCGCCCATTCCCCTCCGAACGGACCTACCGGGTACGACCGGGAGTGTCGCGTCGTCGTACGCTGTTCCCCAGCTAGATCACTACGGGAGGGACGCGACATGGCGGCCGATTCGGACGAGCCGGTGCGCAGCGCCGAGACGGACAAGCTCTGGAACGAGATGAGCGTCGACCCGGTGGAGCTCCACCTGGGCAAGGACTCCGGTTTCACCCTGCGCGCGTACCGGATGTCGGACACCCTCCCCGGCGGGAAGGCCGCGGCGGCGCCTGAGCCCGCCGAGGACGACGACGCCGACGACGACGAGCAGCCCCGCGGCAAGCACGCCGCCGACGCCGATGCGGCCCCTGAAGACGAGGACGCCCCCGAGCCCGACGCCGCCGACTTCGCCGACGACGAGGACGACACCGCCGAAGAGGACGAGGACGCCCTCGACGCCACCCCCGAAGAAGTCCCGGTCTTCTTGACCCGCAAGGGGAAGCTGCTGGTCTTCCGCGAGGCCGACGCGCTCGTCGCGTACGTCAAGGCCAACGACGACCACGACCTCGCCGTGATCGAGGAGTACGCCGAGCTGCAGCAGCGCCTCAGCACCGACGACATCGTGTGTGACGAAGACGACACCTACGAGCTGGACCTGGTGGTCGCCAACCTCCGCGGCGGCCAGGAGTCCTGGGAGCCCGAGCTGCTCATCAAGGCGGCCGAGGTCGGGCGCGACCTCGGGTACGCGCTGAAGAACGACTCCATCGTCAACTCGCTCGCCCCCGGCTCGCCGCTGGACGACCTCGACGAGACCTTCCGGATCGTCGTCGACGGCGGCCTGCGCGGCAAACTCGCCAAGCGCCGCTTGAAGAAGAACGACTCGCAGCAGGCGGCCATCGCCTGGCGCGGCGTCATCGCCAAGATCAACGACCACGTGGAATGGCGCGGCTAGCGGCGTTCCGGCATCGGCCGAACAGCCCATGCGGACTCATACTCGGAGTCCGAATCCCGGCGCCGCCGCGAGCACACGCGGCGGCGCCGCCGTGTCGCACATCGTTATTCCATAAGGGAAACCCCTGGTGGGCAGCGTCAGGAAATTGACGGAAATGTGTGCTATGACCTTCCATCCCTTCATGAACCCGCACTGTCCGTCCGCTTGCAGAACCGAGTATTCTGCGGAAAACTGATAACGGACTGGTAAATACAGGCAGGGCTTTGGCCCGCCGACAGGGGCCGGCGCCCGTCCGGGTGCGCCCTACGAGAGGAGCCCCGCGGGTGCAAGTGTTCTGCGGCATCACCATCGACCAGCAGGTAGCAGGAGCCGGACAAGGCGACACCGCCTGCGCCGTCGCGCTCGTCGCGGCCGGCGGCAGCCTCATCGCCACCGACACCTTCGGCGACGACCCCCGCGGGTGGGTCCGCCTCAACAGCCTCCTCGCGCGTTCGGCGCCCGGGCAGTCAGTCTCGGTGGCCGTCGACGGCGAGGTGGTCCAGCTGGCCGAGTTCGCCGCAGCCGCCGGGCAGCTCGTCATCCGCGCCAACAGCCCGGCCTCGCGCTCCAAGGACGCCCTCGACGACGCCATCGCCATGGCCCGCGGCCTGGCCACCGGCGAAGTGGGCGGCCAGCCCTTCGCGGCGCGCCCTGAGATCAACGCTCTGCGCCCGATCCTGGACACCGTGGCCTCGGCCGCCAGGGCCCGCCACGACGCGGCAGAGGCGCTCACGTGCCTGCTGCGCGCGGTCTTCCCGGCGGCGCTCGCCGCCTGGGACGACCCGAGCGAGGCCAACGCCGTCGCCATCCTCACCCGGCTCCCCCAGCCCGGTGCGCTCCAGTCGATCTCGACCGAAGAGCTCGCCGCGGACCTCGCCACCGTGGCCGACCCCGGCCAGGTCGCGGCGATGGCCGGCGCCCTGACCGAGGCCATCCGCGAGATCGGCGGCGGGGACGACCCGTCCGTCGCGCCCAGCGTCTCCGCGACCGCCGACGCGGTCTCCGCCTGGGACCGCTCGCTCGAGGGCCTCATCGGGCTCCTCCAGGCCAAGCGCCCGCGCCTCGACGCCGCGCCGCCGGCCGCCCCGGTTCCGGTCCACGCCTACGACGACGAGGACCGGCCCTCGCGCCGCCACGGCCACGACACGCACACCACCGTCCGCCTCCCCGGGGACCTGCCCGACCGCCAGAGCCTCCGCGCGCTCGACCCGGCCTCGCAGCTGCACTCGCTCGTCGACCTCGAAGCGACGCAGGTGATCCCCGAGTCGCAGATGCCCGTGGACGGCGAGAGCCACACCCGCTCGATCCGCAGGCGCCGCCGGGCCCAGCCCGCCGAGCTGCCGCAGTCGGACCTGCCCGCGCCGACCGAGCGGACGGTCCCCCGCCCCGCGCTGTCGGACGCGTTCCAGTCCGAGAGCATGCGCCAGCCCGACCCTGAGCCGCGCCGCCACCCGTGGCAGCCCAAGGACGACGTCCACATCGTCGACGTCGCCAGCCTCATGGCCGACGACGACGGCCTCATGATCCTCGGCCAGGCCCGCAGCGCCTGGTTCAAGCGGCCCGAAAGCGAAGAGCCCGAACCGGAGTCGTGGAACCTCCCCGGCGACGACGGCTGGCGCACCGCCCGCCACGTCACCGAGGCCCCCGAGACCGAGGAGCCGACCACGCCCGCCGGGCTGCCGCGACGCAAGCCGCAGGCGAACCTGGTCCCCGGCGCGGTCGTCGCCGACGAGAACCCGCGCTTCGACGAGCCGATCGACCGCGACCCCGAACTGCTGGCGCAGAACACCGCCGGCTACTTCAAAGGCTGGGGCCGGGCCCGGGGCGGCCGCCCCGGCGCAGGCGCCAGGACGGAGAGGATGGCGACCCGATGAGCGCCAATCTCGGCGTCTACGAGCGCTCCCTGAGCATGCTGCTCGGTTCGCTCGTGGCCCGCACCCCCGGGCTCTCGCACGCCGTCCTGGTGAGCGTCGACGGCCTGCCGCTCGCGGTCTCGGCCGGGCTCCCCAAGGAGCGCGCCGACCAGCTGGCGGGCATCGGATCGGGCCTGCTCTCCATGGGCGAGGGCGCCGGCCGGTCGATGGACCACGGCCCGACTCAGCAGGTCATCGTCGAGATGGCCGAGGGCGTGCTCCTCGCCGCCCCGGTCGGCCCGCAGATCTGCCTGACCCTGCTGGCGGTCTCGCAGTGCGACCGCGAGCAGCTCGGTTACGAGCTCGGGCAGTTCACGATGCAGGTCGGGCCCCTGCTGAACGAGGCCCTGACGAACACGGGCTCCATCCCGAAAGTCGTGTAAGGCAAGCGGAACGGGCCCCGAGGCGATGCCTCAGGGCCCGTTTTCGTCAGTAGGTCGGCTGATCGCGCGGGGCCCGTTTTTCGCATACCGGTCAGCGGCTTGCGCCGATTCGCGCGCGGGGCCGGGGGTGATCGTCTGGACCCTTGCTGCCGCACGGGGTTGAGGTTAGAGCGGGCAGCGACGACGGGGTCCTGCTCATTGGGGGTCGGTGCTCGGCTTTCGGACCGGAGTGGGCGCGGGCTAAAGCGGGCAGCGACAAAGGGGGGCCTGCTAACGAAGGGTCCCCGTTCGGCCTTCGCGCGGAGTGGGCGCGGGTCAAAGCCGGCAGCGACAAAGGGTTCGTATTCCTTTGCGGTGTGCCGTGCGGCCGGCGGGCAGCGCGCGGCCTGCGGCGGGCTGATGGATTGCACGGTTCGCCCTGCGCCCCAGGCGGTCCGACAACTCCATGAATGTCCCTCATGGATCATTCACCCCTTTGAGTGATGACACCCCTCCCCCCACCTGTCACAATTGAACTACGAACAAGTTAGCGAAAACAGCCAGATCATTCGAGAACAAGGAAGGGAGGCGAAGGACCCATGAGCCACTGCACCACCACCCCGAACTCCTTCCCTCCCTTGGTCTCCGACCGCCCCGCCCAGGCTGCGGCCATCCGCTCCACCCTCGATGCAGCCGCCTCCCTCATCAACACCCAGCACGCGGCGGTCCTCTCCTCAGTGATCGAGATGAAGGAGCAGAACCTCCACCGCTCCGAGTTCGGGTTCTCCGCCTTGCGGGATCTCCTGGTCTCCCAGTTCGACTTCACCTTCAATACGGCAGGCTCCATCGCGGCCATCGCCAGGCTCTCAGGGAAGTTCCGTCTCCTGGCACAGGCGGCAACGACAGGGCGAGCAAGGATCGACCAGGTCGCCTACGCCGTCCGCCAGCTCGACCAGACCACCGCAATGCGCCTGTTCGCCCGCACCCCCTTCAGGACCCCGGTGGCCTCCCCCTTCGATCCTTCGGTCCAGTGCGCCACTCCCGAAGCCATGGTGTCCGAGTACTGCGCACACGCCTCCTTCAAAGACCTCCGTCGTCACCTCGACGAGCTCTGGGCCTCGATCGCCGAAGAGTCTGAACTCTTCGATGAACTGGGCGAGCAGTCGATGCAGCGCCTGGAACTGATCCCGCAGGGCAACGGCATGTGGTCCTTGGAGGGCCAGCTCTCCGAGGCCACTGGCCGCCTTCTCGACAAGTACCTGAAGACCGCCTGCCCGCCCCCTCGCCAAGAAGACCAGGGCACCGAGGATGAGGGCGGCCTCCTGCCCCCGCAGGCCAACCGCCACGCCGAGGCCCTGCACCAGCTCCTCGCGGGCTACGGCTCCTCCCCCCAAGCCGCCACCCGCCACGGCCACACCGCCACCCTGGACCTGACCGTGGACATCGAGACCCTGCAAGGCAAGGACACGGGCCGCCTGCCACTCCTGGAAGGCCAGCCGATCAGCGTCGCCCGCGCCCGGCTCCTCGCCTGCGAAGCGGGTGTCATCCCTTCAGTCTTCGACTACGCCACAGGCGAAGCGGTCGAACTGGGTCGAGCCCTCCGGCTCCCCAACACCGCACTCCGTCGCAAACTCGAGCTCGAGCAACCGGAAGGCTGCGCCTGGCAGGGCTGTGACCGGCCGGTCGCTTGGACCGAAGCGCACCACATCCAGCATTGGGCAGATGGTGGCGCAACGGCCGCTGAGAACCTCATCCTCCTTTGCCGCTTTCATCACGGGCGCATACATACCGCTGGCTGGTCAGTGGAGAAGACCGGTCCGGGTCAGGCGGTCATCACCCACCACGAGGGCCACGAGGCCCAGGCCGGTACAGGCCGGGGCGGCAGCGAGGGTGACGGGTGCGGGTGCTCGGACTGGCGCACCGACCAGGACATGGACGCCGAGAACGAAGGCTCGGACTGGGACGTGTTCCCGACCGGGCTCTACCGCTCCGAATGGTCCGAGGCGATGAAGCCCGACCTCGATGCCCTCGCGGAAACCATCGAAAGAGACCGATGCCTGGAAGCGATCAAGGCATCCAAGGCCAAATGCCGAGAGAAGTTCAAGGCACCGACACCAGTGCCGGTCTTAAGCTGCCCCAGCGAGCGACTGCTGGGGGAAGCGCCGCAACACCAAGCAGCGCAGCCTGATCCCGAGAGGGATCGGGCCCCTCGGCATGCCCGGGGCCGGCAATCCACCTGGAAAGCCCATGCCCCGCACACCAAAGCCTCCGGAAGGTCGGCGACGGACCGAAGCTCCGCCCAAACCTTGTTGTCGCTGCCCGCCTGAGCCTGAACCCGATCCGGCCGGGAATCCGGAGACGGACCCGAGCCCCTTCCCCACCCCTGTCGCTGCCCGGTTGAACCGGGATCCGGGCGGACCGAAGGCCGGAGAGAGACTCGAACCCCTCCCCCACCCTTGTCGCTGCCCGGTTGAACCGGGATCCGGGCGGACCGAAGGCCGGAGAGGGACCCCGGCCCCCTCTCCCACCTCTTGTCGCCGCCCGATCGAACCGGGATTCGACCGGACCGAGTGCCGGAGAGAGACCCGAATCCCTCCCCCACCTTCTTGTCGCTGCCCGATCGAACCGCAGGCCATCGCAACCGGGAGGCCGAAGCGCCCAGCCCCGGCCCTTCCTACCTCGTTGTCGCCGCCCGCCTTGACCTGGGCCGATCCGGGCCCGAGTGCCGCAATCACGACCCGCCCTCCCCCCTGCCTCGTTGTCGCCGATTGCTTTGAGGCGAGCGCGTCAGAACACCCGAGCCATTGAGAGACACGGGAAAAGGCCGGGTGCGCAGATGCGCGCCCGACCTCGGAAGTTTGCGTGTGGGTGTGCGTTAGGCGCGGGCCGCCGCTTCGAGCAGACCGACGAAATCGGCCGACTGCAGCGCGAAGACCGGCGAGTCGTGACCGAGCTTGGAGTCGCGGACCTGGAAGCCCTCGGCGCGCTGGCGGGCCTCGACGCAGTTGCTGTCGGCGCCGCCGTTGCTGCGGGTGCTTTTTCTCCAAGTCACTCGGCATTCGACACAACTGCTGTCGGCGCCGCCGTTGCTGCGGGTGCTCTTGCGCCAGCTACTGACTTCTGTCATCGAGCCACCTTCCGATACGAGTCCCCGAAGACCACATGTGCTTGATGCGGTCATGGTACAACTCCACCTTGAAAGCTTCCTCGACGTGTCGGCTCTGGTCTAGCGCCTCAACGAATACGAACGGTGGGGCCGCGCCCGGCCGCCCATCCGGCAGGTAGATCTCATACGAGTGATCCATGCCCCGATGCAAGCCTTCGAGCACACGCACTTCGCAATCGGGGTGATCATCCGCTTCGATCAACTTCGCGAGTTGCTTGTCGGCCCACTCCCAGCCGTCGAGGTAACGGAGGGCGTTGCCGCTGAGCAGGAAATGCATCTTCGGTGCTGGCCTTCGCCCGATGAGGGTCAGGTAGCGCCGCAGCTTGCGTTGGAAGTGCACATGTACGTCGGGCTCCCGTTCAGGGAGGATTCCCGAGTGATACTGCTCGATCTGGAGCGGCCCCGGGATGTACAGCGGCTCCCACTTCCAGATCTCTCCCGAGGTGGCCTCGGCCAGTTCGACGATGAAGATGTTGCGGTCGCTGAGCTCCGAGACGATCACGCCGTTGTCCAACTGGGTGATCACATGCGACAGGAAGTCGATCCGCTTCTCACTCGCCCCGCAGATCCGCGCGTACTGGGCTGCCATGCCTGCCTTCGGCCGCGTCTCGCCGCTGAGATAGTTGGTCACCGTCCGCACGCTCACGCCGAGCTTCGCGCCGATCTGCTGGCACGTCAGCTTCGACTCTCGCTTGAGAGCATTGAGTTCGACTGGGACAAACCATTCTGCGATACGCGCGATCGGCATCAATGCCTCCAGGAGCTGGTGGTGGGCACTCTCGGTAACGAAACGGTACCCCTGATCGCACTAGCCTTGGGAAGTGGGTAAAGGGTGGAAAGTTTGGGGCGCAATACTTTCCGATCGGTCTTGCCGTGCTCCATTTTCAGCCGACCAACCCTTTACTCAAGGCAAAACGAAGGGGCCCAAGGCGGTTAAGCCTTGGGCCCCTTCGAAGCATGGTCCAGGGAGATGGGTCAGCCTAGACGACAGTTCTCAATCACGGCTCGCAAGCTTCGCCGCTGTGTTCATGCACGGCTCGCAAGCTTCGCCGCTGTGTTCACGCACGGCTAGCAAGCTTCGCTGTGGTCGTCGCGCGTCCGCCTGTGGGCGGCTAGTGGACGCCGACGGTGCGGGTGCGGCGCATCGAGAGCACGTATTCAACGAGCTTGATGAGCACCTGCTTGGTGGACTCCCGGTTGCGGGCGTCCGTGTACATCACGGGGACGTCGTGCGAGATCTGCAGGGCGTCGCGGATGTCGTTGAGGTCGTGGAGCTGCTTCCCGTCGAAGCAGTTCACCGCGACCAGGTAGGGCAGCTTGCGGTGCTCGAAGAAGTCGATCACCGAGAAGCAGTCGGCCAGGCGGCGGGTGTCGACCAGCACGATGGCGCCGATGGCGCCGCGCACGAGTTCGTCCCACATGAACCAGAATCGGGTCTGGCCCGGCGTGCCGAACAGGTACAGGATGAGGTCCTGGTCGATGGTGATACGGCCGAAGTCCATCGCCACCGTGGTGGTCTGCTTGTCGGGCACCAGGTTGTTGTCGTCGACGCCCTCCGAGGCGGAGGTCATGATCGCCTCGGTCGTCAACGGAGTGATCTCGGAGACCGATCCGACCAAGGTCGTCTTGCCGACGCCGAAGCCGCCGGCGATGACGATCTTGGCAGAGGTCACACGAGAGGTGTCTGCGGATGAGTTCATGTGGGTCTATAGCCTCCTGAGTCCACTGAGGACACGCTCAAGGAGCTCGGTTCCAACCGATCCGTCGCCGCCGTCCGCGTCGAATCCGGTGGGTTCGTGCACTGCCAGCAATCCATCGGCCGCCATGTCGGCGACCAGCACGCGGGCGACGCCCAGGGGCACCTCCATGCGCGCGGCGATTTCGGCGAGGGACTGGAGGCGCCCGCCGCACAGGTCGACGATCACCTTCTGCTCCCGGCCGCCGAGGAACTGCCCGGACCGGCCGCGCGCGGTGGTCTCCACCAGCGCTTCCAGGGCGATCTCCAATTGGGGCCGCGTGCGGCCACGAGTGACCGCGTACGGTCTGACGAGTGAGCCGGTCGGCTCATCACCACCGAGGACCATTACTACCTCCAACCGCAGCGCGCGGATCCCACAATCCTTGTACCGCAGTCATGTCAGTTATCCGTGTACCGCGTGCCAGGGGAGGCACCGGCCCGTCGCCTGGGGATGCGACGGAGGGGTTCGATTGTTCAGTTCGTCCCACTCGTGCTGGCGCACATGTACGGCTCCGCAAGCGATCAGCGCGGCTTCCGCTCGAGAGGAGCCTACCGTGCCGCACGTGCATCCGCCAATCGCGCCTGAACGGGCATGCCGGTCAGCTGCGGGCCGACGGCGTCAGGGCCTGGCCGACCCGGTCGACCAGCAGGGCCATCTCGTAGCCGACCTGGCCGACGTCACAGTTCTTCGAGGCCAGGACCGCGAACGAGGAGCCGTCGCTGATGGACATGAGGAACAGGAAGCCGCGGTCCATCTCGACCACCGTCTGGAGGACGGCGCCGCCTTCGAAGCAGCGGGAGGCGCCCTGGGTGAGGCTCACCAGACCCGAGGTCACGGCCGACAGCTGGTCGGCGCGGTCGCGCGGTAGGTCCCGCGAGGAGGCCAGCAGCAGACCGTCGGCGCTGACCGCGACGGCGTGGGCCACGCCCGGCACGCGTTCGGCGAAGCCGGCCAGCAGCCAGCCCAGGTCCTGGACCGAGGTTCCACCAGTGCTCATCGTTTGCGCTCCTTAGTAGCGTCTTCCGTGTTGCGGTTCAGCGACTCAGTTACCGTCATTGCCACGTCCTCGCTGCACCCCACGGTGATAGGCCGACAGCAGGCCCCGAATGCCCTCCGGGTTGCGCTTCTGCGCGCTGACGGTCTCCTGTGATTCCTCCACGGCCCCGGGAACCAGGCGTTCCATGGGGCGTCGCTTGGGAAGTCCCACCGAGGTCGTCTCGGCGGAGACGGTCTCGGCGAAGGCGTTGTCCACCCGCGACCAGCCGTCGTCGGCGGCCGTGCGCCAGGCGTAGGAGCCCGACTCGGCTTCGGGGGAGGTGAGGCGGCGTCGTTCCAGGCCCGGGGCGGACGAGTGCTCGTCGGCGGGCTTGCTCTGCATGGGCGTCGAGCCTTCCGTGGGCTGCGGAGGGGCGGGCGGTGCCGCCTCCCAAGCCGGGGCAGGGGACTCGGCCGCTTCTGACTGGTCAGCGTAGCGCGGCGGGGAAGCCTGCGCCACATCCGCGCGCGGCGCCTCCGTCGTACGGAAGGACGACTCGTCACCCTCCGGGACGGGGGCCTCGGCGGGGGAGCCGAGCGCCGGCGCGTCGTCCTCGACCTTCTTCGGAGCGGGCGTGACGGCCTTGAACCAGGCGGACTCGACCTCGCGGAAGATCGGGAGCTCGGTCGTGGCGTCCAGAGCGGACACGCGGTCCTTCTTGGCCGCGCGCGGGGCCTCCGTGCCCGAGGGCGCGGCGGCGGCGTCGGGCCACGACGGCGGGACCGGCTCCGGCTCGGGCGTGAACGCCTCGAGCTGGATCTTCGGCAGCGCCACGTGCTCGGAGGAGACGATCTCGCCGGTCACTTCCATGACCTTGCCGCCGGGGCGGCGGTCCTCGGCGAGGCCGCCCGGCCGGAACATGAAGCCCGGCTCCTCCTCGGCCGCGGGCGGGAACGGCTGATTCGGTCGGCCCTGGCCCCGGTGCAGCGAGTGCTCGCCGGTGAGCGGCTCGGCGGGCTGCGGCGGGACCGGCGGGCGCGACGGCTGCTGCGGCGCGCTGGGCTGCCACATCGGCTGGGGCGGCTGCGGCGGGGGCGCCGACTGCGGGCTGGGCTGGGCGACGGTGTCGAACAGGCCCGCGGGGCTCTCGGGGACCTGCGGGAGCGCGCCGGAGTTCATGCCGAGCGCACCGCGCGGGCCGTCGTCGCGGCCCTGCAGGCCGAACGTGTTGTCGCCGCTGTCGAAGCCGGCGCCGTCGAACCCGGTGCCCTCGAGCGGGACGCCGCTGCGCAGGCCGCGCTCGGGCAGCTTCGGGTCGGTGAGGACCGCTTCGCCCAGGATGACCTCGGCGACGGTGCCGCGCTGCTCGCCGGGGCGCAGCTCGACGCGGACGTCGTGCCGCTTGGCGAGGCGGGCGACCACGACCAGGCCCATCATGCGCGAGGACGCGAGGTCGATCGCTTCGCCCGACTCGGAGAGCTGGCGGTTGATGTCCTCGATCTGGCCGGGCGGCATGCCAATGCCGATGTCGTTGATGCGCACGCGGATCGCGCCCTGCGGGCTCTCGGCGGTGCGCATCTGCTCGGCCTCGACGAGCACCGGGGACTCCGGCGGGGAGAACGCGGTCGCGTTGTCCATGAGCTCGGCGATGAGGTGCACGAGGTCGTTGACCGCGGCCGGGCGGATCTCCCGCTCGGCCTCGAGGTTCCCGAACTCGATGCGGGTGTACTGCTCGACCTCGGACTGCGCGGCCTGCAGGATGTCGCCGACCGGCGCGGGGTAGCGCTCCTGGCGGGTGGAGTCCGCACCGGCGAGCACCAGGAGGTTCTCGTCGTTGCGGCGCATGCGGGTCGCGAGGTGGTCGAGCTGGAACAGCTCGGCCAGGCGGTCCGGGTTCTCCTCGCCGCGCTCCAGGTGGTCGAGGTGGCCGATGAGCCGGTCGACGAGGTTCTGGGAGCGGCGGGCGAGGTTGATGAACATCTGGGAGACGTTGGCGCGCAGGGCGGCCTGCTCGGCCGCGATGCGGATCGCCTCGGTGTGGACGATGTTGAACGAGTGCGCCACGTTGCCGATCTCGTCGCGCTGGTCGATGTCGATCACCGCGCCGGTCTCGGCGGCCACTTCGTCCGGGGTCCGGTTGCCGATGGTCTCGGCGTCGCGCATCTGCGCCACCGCCTGCGGGAGGCTGACGTGGGCGACGTCGAGCGCGCCCTCGCGGAGCCGGCGCAGGCCGGTCGCCATGTTGCGGGCGATGAGCAGGGCGATCACGGTCGCGACGACGAAGGCCGCGAGGATGAGCACGGCTTCGAGCAGCAGCTGGAAGATCTGGGCGTCGCGGTCGGAGCTGGCGTCCTCGAGGACCTCGTCCGACTCGTTGTTGATGTACGCCAGGCCGTTGTCGAGGATCGCGTCGTAGGAGGCGATGACCTCGGCGTTTACTTCCAGGTTCCGGTCGGTGCTCGCGGTGACCGCGTCGTTCTCGAACTCCAGGGCCGCCTGGGCCTCCTTGGTGTTCAAACCGCCCGTGCTGAAGAAGAACGCCAGCTGCTCCTCGCGGTTGGCGACGGTCTTGAACTCGGCCTCGGCGGTCTCGCGCAGCGAGGCGTAGGAGATGAAGTTCTGCCAGCGGGTGGCGTTGATGAACTTGCGGCCGTTGCCGACGTTGATGGCGATCGCGCGCTCCTCCTCGAGGGTCTCGAGGATGGTGGTGGCGGCGGCGATGGCCTGGAGGTTCCGGGCGATGTCGGGGTCGTTGACGATGCGCGAGGAGATGTCGGTGATGGTCACCAGTTCGGCGACGAGGCGCTGGTAGACGCGGGAGGTGGCGTCGATCGAGGCCTGCTGGGCGTCGTTGACGGCCTGCTCGCGGATCTGCAGGAGGCTCTCGTACTGCGTCTGGACCGCGTTGATGCGGTTGGTGATGTCCTGGGAGAGGTCGGGGAGTTCGCCGGCCTTCTCGTTGAACTGGTCGTACGCGCTGTCGGTCTCGCCCTGCTGGGCGGCGACGTTCGACTCGTCGTAGAGCGACTTGTCGATGTCGGCGACGTGCTCGCCGTCGAGGCGGAGGTGGGTGACGAGGAGGGACCGCTCCTTCTGGAGCTGGTACCGGAGGTCGGCGACGTAGGTGTTGAACTCGACGAGGTCCACCATGTCGTTCGACTCGAACACCCGGTCGGAGAGGTCGTAGAGGCGGAGGCCGGCGACGGCGACCAGGACTACGAGCGGCACCAGGAGGATCATTCCCAGCTTGGACCGGATTCGCATGTCGGCGATGCGGGGCAGGCCGAGCGGTCCTCGTCGAGCCGCTGAACCCGCACGGTTCGAGCTGCGCTTGCTCACCTTGTCTAGCCTCCTGGGGTGGTCCTCTGTGTCAGACCGAAGGGCCCGGGCCGGGCGGGATCGGTCTCGGGCCGACATGTCGAGTCGGCTGCCGCCGGCCCGCCGGGGAGGCGGGGGCGGCATGTGAAGCCCAGCAGATTCCATCATGACGAATGAGGGCGGCGAAATCCAGGGGCGTACTGGAGTACTGAAGAGCCCTTCGTATCGCAGCGTGTTGCGGGGCGAATCCCAAGATACACTGATCTTTTGGACACATGCCTATGCGGTATTCGGTCATTCGGCCGAGAAGATCGCCTGTTCGGACGACAACCCGGGCCCCGGTCGAACGAGTCCCGTCCAATGGACCTTACCGGCGGGTCGGATACGGATCGCATCCGAGCGAGCACGGTTCGTGATGACCGTTTCGCCACCTTAGTCCATTCACTGAGCGCGGTCCCCCGGACACGAACGGGGGACAGATCTGACATAGCGCCCGCAGGTCCGCGTACGACTCGCACACGCTGTGCGACACACTTCGCCCTCCATTAGGCACGGTTGACCCACGACCTTCCAGGAGGCAACCCCATGGCAGTGCCCTTGAACGACGTGCTCGCATCGACGCTCGAGCACCACCACTTCACTTACGGCTGGCTCAACCCCGTGATGGGCCTCGCCTTCGCCGCGGCCGGATCCTTCCTCGGCCTCTCCGCCTCCCGCTACGCCCGCGCCGCCACCTCCCCCGGTGGACGCCTCCGCTGGACCCTGCTGGCCGCCTTGGCCATCGGCGGGGTCGGCATCTGGATGATGCACTTCATCGCGATGGTCGGCTTCACCGTCACCGGCGCCGACATCGCCTACGACCCCCGGCTCACCGCCGCCTCGTTCGCACTCGCGGTCGCAGCGGTCGGCATCGGGCTGTTCGTGTCCGGCGGCAAGCGCGCTGGCTGGCCGCGCTTGATCCTCGGCGGTCTGGTGTGCGGCGCGGGCGTGGTCGGGATGCACTACACGGGCATGGCCGCGGTCGCGACCGGCGGGCGGGTCGCCTACGACCCGCTCCTGGTCGCGGCCTCGGTCGCGGTCGCCGTGGTCGCCTCGACGGTGGCCCTGCGCTTCACCGCCGTCGTCTCGCGGCGCGGCACCATGGCCCTGGCCTCAGCGGTCATGAGCGTCGCGGTGGTCGGCATGCACTACACCGGGATGGCCGCGGTCGAGGTCCAGGGGCCGCCGCGCGCGGACGTCTCGGGCATCAGCCCGCTCGTCCTGCTCCTGCCGATCCTCATCCTCGCGATGATCGCGATCGTCGGCATGGTGTTCGGGGTGCTGGCCTCGCCCGCGCTCGATGCGATCGCACCAGACGCCACTCGCGACCGAAATGACCGTCCTAGTGCAACTGTCCGTCTTGCGGACGCCGCCGGACAGTAGTCGTATAAGTTTCACATCGCGCCGCACCTTAAGCGCGACATTCCGGATACGGGCCGAGCCCGGGGAGGAAGACCACGGATGGAACACGTCAGTCACTTCACTTACGGCTGGATCAACCCCATCATGGCCTTCGGATTCGCGTTCGCGGGTTCGATCCTGGCGCTCATGTGCATGACGCAGGCCCGCCGCCAGGACGGCACGGTGAAGGCCGCCCGCAAGCGGATCCGGTGGATCGCATTGGCCGCGTTCGCCTTGGGCGGCACCGCGATCTGGATGATGCACTTCACCGCCATGATCGGTTTCAAGGTCATCGACTCCGACATCGGCTACGACCCGCTGAAGACCTTCCTCAGCCTCGTCGCCTCCATCGGCGCCGTCTTCTTCGGCCTGCTGGTGGCCGGCACGGGCCGGCGCAACACGGTCGCGAAGATCCTCATGGCCGGGCCGATCACCGGCATCGGCGTCGTCATCATGCACTACTCGGGCATGGCGGCCATCAACGTCTCGGGCCACATCACCCACGAACGCAGCTACTTCATCGCCTCCGTGGCGATCGCGGTCGTGGCCGCCACCGCGGCCCTGTTCTGCGGCATGTACCTCGACGGCTGGCGCTGGCAGTCCGGCGCGGCGGTCATCATGGCCATCGCGATCTGCTCGATGCACTTCACCGGCATGGCCGGCGTGCGGGTACGCCTGACTGACGGCGGGCGCGACTCGGTCGCGGGCATCGACCCGATCATGCTCATCCTGCCGATCCTCGGCGTCGCGACCATCGGCATCATCGTGCTCCTGTTCGCGCTCATGGGGACCCAGCCGAAGATGGTCACCAAGCGCGACCAGCTCGGCATCGAGGTCGCCGACGAGGAGGCGCCCCCCGTGTCCACCGGCGCGATCCCGGTCGACAAGCTCCGCGGCCCGCAGCCGGGTGCGAACCGGCAGGGCCCGGCCCGGACCGGGCGGGTGCGCAACAAGAGCCAGCGCCAGGGCCACCCGGTCCCCGACCAGCGGACGGCGCCGATCCAGGCGCCCGTGGGCAGCCACGACGGCCCGCTCATCGTCCCCGACCGGCCCATCTCCCGCGGGCAGCGCTCGTTCCAGCAGGCGGATCTGGAGCGGACGGCCGAGCACTTCGACATTCAGCCGCGGCAGACGCCGCGGCGCTGAGACCCTCGCACCCGCAAGCAGCGGGAACGGGCGACCTCCGATCGGAGGTCGCCCGTTCCCGTTCTATGCCTTATATATAGGGCCCGTCACGCACCGCAGTCCCGGCGCGGTCCGGCGAGTCCCCTAGGCGCGCTTGGCGAAGCCGCGCACGGTTAGGAGTGCTTGGCGACCTCGACGGAGCTGCGGGCCTCTTCGAGCTTGCTGCGGAGCGCGGCGGCCATCGCGCTGCCCTCCTCGAGCTGCTCCTTGCCGACGTTCAGCGCGTTGGAGGCGGCCTCGATGCCGAGGGCCTGCACCTGGCCCAGCAGCTCCTCGGTCTGGGCCTTGGTGGCCTCGACCTGCCCCTGGAGCTCGTTCACCGCCTCGATGTTCGCGTTGATCAGGTTGAGCGCCTCGTCGATGCTCGCCATGGGGGCACAGCCTTCCTGTCCAGGAATCGGGGTTCCATCAAGCGCCGCAAGCGGTTCGGCCGCGCGGGCGCGGTCCCGGCCGGGCGGTCCCCGGTGGACTCCAAGCCTATCCAAATCCCCCGCGCCCCGCACCCCTCCGCGGCGGCGCGGCGGGGGCCCAGGGTTTCGCCGGGGCCCGGCGCGGGCATTCGTCGTGCCCTGGAAGACAAAGTGGAAAGGGACGCGATGCTGCCATTGTGGTACCGGAACGCCGTGATCTACGCGGTGGACCCTGCGATGTTCCGCGACTCCGACGGCGACGGGTGGGGCGACCTGCGCGGCCTGACGAACCGGCTCGAGCACCTGCGCGGCCTCGGCGCGACCTGCGTCTGGCTGCTGCCGTTCTACCCTTCGCCGTTCAAGGACGGCGGCTACGACATCACCGACCACCTGTCCGTCGACCCTCGGCTGGGGACGATCCCCGATGTCGTGGAGTTCCTCGAGGAGGCCGAGGAGGCGGGCATCCGCGTCATCTTCGACCTCGTCGTCCAGCACACCTCCGACCAGCACCCGTGGTTCCAGGCGGCCCGCAGCGACCCCGACTCCCCTTACCGCGACTACTTCCTGTGGTCCGACGAGCCGGTCGACGACGGGCTCGAACCGGTTTTCCCCACCGTCGAGGACGGCGTCTGGACCTGGGACGAGGAGGCCGGGCAGTACTACCGGCACATGTTCTACTCCCACCAGCCCGACCTCAACCTCGCGAACCCCGAGGTGCGCGCCGAGATCCGCCGCATCATGGCGTTCTGGCTCCGCCTGGGCGTCTCCGGGTTCCGCATCGACGCCGTGCCGTACATGGTGCAGCTCGCCGAGGAGGTCGAGGAGTACAAGAGCGGCGCCGACTTCCTGCGCGAAATGCGCGAGTTCGTGGCCCTGCGCCACCCCGAGGCCGTGCTCATCGGCGAGGTCGACGTCGGCCCTGAGGAGTACGACGAGTACTTCCTCGACGGCGACGGCCTCACGATGCTCCTGAACTTCTGGCTCAACAACCACATGTTCCTCGCCTTGGCGCGCGGCGAGGCCGCGCCCGTGCACGAGGCCCTGGGCAAGCAGCCGATCCCGCCGCGCCGGAGCCAGTTCGCGAACTGGCTGCGCAACCACGACGAACTCGACCTGGAGCGGCTCACCGAGGCCGAACGCGACGAGGTCATGGCCCTGTTCGCGCCGGACGAGGACATGCGGGCGTACGGCCGCGGCATCCGCCGCCGCATCGCCCCCATGCTCGGCGGCGACCACCGCCGCATCGCGGCGGCCCACGCCCTCCTGCTCTCGCTGCCGGGCACGCCGGTGCTGCAGTATGGCGATGAGATCGGCATGGGCGACGACCTGTCGCGGCGCGAGCGCCTCAGCGTCCGCATCCCCATGCAGTGGACGGCCGACGAGCACGGCGGGTTCTCCTCGGCCGACGCCGAGGACCTCGTCGCGAAGCCGGTCGGGGAAGGGCCGTTCGGATACCCGAAGGTCAACGTGTACGACCAGCAGCGCCGCCCCGAGAGCCTGCTCGCGAAGGTCGGCGACATGGTCAGAACCCGACTCGGCCTCACCGAGATCGGCTTCGGCTCGCACCGGGTCCTCGACACCGGGTGCCCGTCCGTGGTGGCCCTGCTCCACGAGGACGAGCGCGACGGCAGGGTCGTCACCCTCGTGAACCTCGCCGCCGACGAGGTCGAGGTGCGCCTGCCCGAAGAGGACAGGGACGACCTGGTCGACGTCCTCACCGACCGCGAGTACCCGACCGAGCAGGACGACCCGGCGGTGCTGCGGCTCGCCGGGCACGGCTACCGCTGGCTGCGCCCGCGCCGGCACGTCTTCAAGTGAACCGTTCAATCGAACCGGAGACCATAGTGGAAATCGGATACCACGCCTCGCACGAGCAGTTCCCGCCCTCGCGTCTCGCCGCCGCCGCCGTCGCCGCCGAAGCGGCCGGGTTCGACGCGGTGCTCTCCTCAGACCACTTCGCGCCCTGGAGCACTGATCAGGACGAGTCCGGTTACGCCTGGACGTGGCTCGGCGCCGCGATGGCGCGGACGCGGCTGCCGTTCGGAGTCGTCACCGCACCCGGCGACCGCTACCACCCCGCGATCACCGCGCAGGCCATCGCGACGGTGGAAGAGCTGTTCCCCGGACGGTTCACGCCCGCGCTGGGCAGTGGGCAGGCCCTCAACGAGCACGTCACGGGCACCGTGTGGCCGCGCAAGCCCGAGCGCAACGCCCGCTTGCACGCCTGCGCCGACGTCGTCCGGCGGCTCCTCGACGGCGAGACGGTCGACCGCGACGACCCGGTCACGGTCCGCGCCGCCCGGCTCTACACGCGGCCGAAGAACCCGCCGCCGCTGTTCGCCGCCGCGCTTTCGCCCGCGACCGCGCGCGAGGTCGCGGCCTGGGCCGACGGGCTCATCACGGTGAACGCCCCCGCGGACCGGCTGCGCGCGATCATCGACGCGTTCCGGGAGGGCGGCGGCGAAGGCAAGCCGCTCCACCTCCAGGTCCACTTGTCCTGGGACACGGACGAGGACACCGCCCGCGAGCAGGCGCTGCGGCAGTGGCGGTTCGTGGCCCTGCCGGCGGAGCTCAACCAGGAGCTGGAGCTGCCCGAGCAGTTCGACGCCGCGTGCGCCCACGTCCCGGCCGACGCCCTCGAACCCGGCGTCCACATCGGCGCCGACCTCGACCGGCACGCCGCCGTCCTGGCCTCGTACGCCGAGCTCGGCTTCTCCCGGCTCTATCTTCACCAGGTGGGGCCCGACCAGGAGCGGTTCATCGACGCCATCGGGGAGAAGGTTCTCCCCCAGCTCCGCGCGGGCGTCTGAACCGCGGCAAGGCATCTGGGGATGCACGGGTGCATCGCAGCGGGGCGGGGCGGGGCGGGGCGGGGCGGGGTGGGGCGGTGCCGCGCCGCGCGGCGGCCCGCTGCGTGCCGCCGCAGCGCGGGAGTGCCGCTGAGCGCCGTCGCAGCGCGGGAGTACTTCACAGTGCGGCAGTGCCGCTGAGCGCCATCGCAGCGTGGGAGCCCTTCTCAGCGTGGCAGTGACCCTGAGCGCCGTCGCAGCCCGAGGGTGCTTCTCGGCGCGGCAGTGCCGCTGAGCGCCGTCGCAGCGCGGGAGTGCTTCACAGTGCGGCAGTGCCGCTGAGCGCCGTCGCAGCGCGAGGGTGCTTCACAGCGCGACAGCACCTCGATGCCCCAGCCTGTCAGTGCCGCAGCAGGTAAGTGGCCCCGCACGTCAGTGCCTCAGCGCGTCAGTGCATCCACAAGAGACATTGCGGCGGTGGCGAGGAGGACCGTGCCCGCCAGCGGGCCGATGACCGCACTGGTCTTGAGCCCCTTGGCGTTCGCCAGTGGGACCGCGCCGATCGCGGCCACGGTGATGAGCGCCGCCGGGATGTGCACGGCGGGGATCTCCAGGACCACCGCGACCGGGAAGAGGTGCACGCCTACGACGAACGCGATCCACGCCGAGATCGCATCGGCGCGCCCGCGCCATGCGAGGAGCGCCGCCCCGAGCCCGGCGGCGGCGAATTCGATGCCGACGATGATCCCGAAGCTCCGGCCGGTGGCGTCGCCGAAGACGGTGCCGTCGGACCAGTGCCGCCACAGCAGGAACCCGCCGGCGGCGGCGACCAGGATGCTCAGGATCGAGCCCGCCGCAAGGAACTTGACCCACGGTCGCGGCGGGCCCTCCTGGGCCCAGCCGAACCAGGCCATCGCGAAGAACCCGAAGACGGCCGCCAGACCGGCGGCGTCACGGACGTGTTCAGGGGTCATGCAGGGGTCCGTTCGAGAGGTAGGTCGACTCGGGGTGTCGCACCAGTAGGTCAGGGTAGATACCGGGGGCCCATCAAAGTCCGATTTGCCCCGGGCGCTCCGTTCACGTTCGGGCCGTAACCCGATCGCGAGCGGCCGCCGCAGACGCGATCCGGGCCGGAACCCGGGTCGCGAGCATGCGCCGCAGATGCGGCCAGGGCCGCTTCCGGCCGCGGTCCGCCGCCTCAGACTCCCGCGTAGGAGTGGAGTCCGTCGAAGACCAGGTTCACGGCGGTGAGGTTGAAGAGCATCACGGCGTAGCCGAGGATCGCGATCCACGGCGCGTTCGCCTTCGCGCTCCTGCCCGACACGCGCGCGTGCAGGTAGGCGGCGTACACGACCCAGGCGATGAACGCCCACACTTCCTTCGGGTCCCAGGCCCAGTAGCGGCCCCACGCGAGGTGCGCCCACACCGAACCGGCGATGATGCCGAAGGTGAGCAGCGGGAACGCGAAGACGTGGATCTTGAACGTCATGCGCTCCAGCGCGGTCGCGTCCGGCAGGCGCTCGGCGACGTTGAGCGGGAACCGGACCGGCTTGCCGTCGGAGACCTGGCGGTCGTAGCGGCGCTTGAGCAGGTGCAGGATCGCGAAGACGCAGCCGATGAGCAGGATGCCCGAGGCGGTGATCGCGGCCGTCACGTGGATGACGATCCAGTAGGAGTCCAGGGCCGGGACCAGCGGCCCCGCCTCGGTGTAGACGCGCACGGAGGTGCCGAGCACCATCGTCACCGCGAAGGTCGCGAAGAGGCCCAGGCGGCGCGGCACGCTGCCGCGGGAGACCAGGACCAGCCAGGTCACCATGCCCGCGAGGGCGACGCCGACCGTGTACTCGAACATGTTGCCCCACGGCCACCGTCCAGTGTGGACGACACGGGTGACGATGCTCGCCGCGAGTGCGGCGGTGCCGAGGAACGTGAGGATGAGGCCGAGGCGGCCCGCGCCGCGCGCGGCGGCGGGGCTGATCGGGGCCTCGTTCGCGGCGACCGGGTCGTCCGTTGCGTCGGCGCTCTCGGCGCCGACGGCCGCGAGCCGCTTGGCGCGCTTGGGGGCGCGCTTGTCGAAGGCGTACTCCACGGCGTAGGCGAACATGGCCCCCGCGTAGATGAGGATGGTGGCGACGAACAGTGCGTTCGCGACTTCGGCCCCGGTCATTGCCGGCCCCCTATCGATTCGTCTGATGAGGATGCTTGCGACGGCTCGTGGCCGGGCGCGATCAGAGCGGTGAGCTCGTCGCACTCCTCTTCGAGGCCGTCGTAGTCGTTGCGGTTGAGTCCGGCGGTCTCGACGGTGCCGTCGGGGTTCCACCGGATCCAGAAGCGCCTGCGGCGCACCGCGAGCGCGGGCAGCAGGCCGCCGAGGAGCAGGATCGCGCCGGCGAGGACGACGGGGCCGCCCGGGTCGTGGCGCACCTGCAGGACCGCGTACTGCTCGACGCCGTCGAAGGCGAGGCTGGAGCCGTCCGGCAGCGTCATGGAGTCGCCGACGCCGATGACCTCGACCTCGTCGTTGACCTGCTCGAGGTTCCCGGAGGCGATCTGGGCCTCGTTGACGGCGTACACCGATTCGGGCTGGCCGTCGGCGAGGCCGAGGTCGCCGGTGTAGGCGGTGAGGGCGAGGACCGGGTTGTCGAGCTCGGGGTTCGTGCCCAGGAGCATCGCGGTCGAGTCGTCGAAGGTGGGCACGAAGATCGCGTCGAAGCCGACTTCGGCGTCCTCGTCCACGACGCCCGTCTCGGGGTCGACGTTGGCGTCGGGGAACTTGAACGCGCCCTCGGAGTTCATCGCGGCGTCCATCGCCAGGAACTCCTGGTGGAGGGTCTGGGTCTGGCCGTAGCGGTCGGTGTAGGTGACGACGGGCGTGTAGCCGTGGCCGATGAGGAAGACGTTGGTGCCGTCGATGTTCAAGGGGTGGTTGACCTCGAGGGCGTAGTCGCCCTCCTCCCCCGCCGCCTCGTAGGAGACGGCGGCGTCGTAGGCGGTGGGGCCGCCGTTGTGGAACTGGGCGTCGAAGTCGTCGAGGGTCAGGCAGAACTGCGGGAGGGCCGTCTCGTCGACCCACGCGCCGAGGCCGTACTCGTCGTACTGCTGCAGGTTGTTGCAGTAGGACTTGTCCTCGGAGAGGATGCGGTTGCCGTACCAGCTCATGAGGCTGCCGAGGGCGACGCCGACGAGCATGAAGATGACGCTGCTGTGGAACAGGAGGTTCCCGGTCTCGCGCAGCTGGCCCTTCTCGGCGCTGATCGTGACGGTGCCGTCCTCGGCCTCGCGCACGGTGGTGCGCCAGCGGCGCTGCTTGAGGACGGCGCGGGCGAGCGACTGGTTGGCCTCGACGTCGAGCGTGCGGTGGTACGGGAGGATCGACATGCGCCGCGGCGCGTCGGGGACCTTGGCGCGCAGGGCCTTCCAGTGGACGCCGAGGCGCGGCAGGATGCAGCCGACGAGGCTGACCATGAGCAGCAGGTAGATCGCGGAGAACCACGGCGAGGTGTACACGTCGAAGGCCCACACCCGGTCGAGCCAGGGCGCGAGGTCGGGGTGCTGGTCGTAGTAGGCGGAGACGTCGACGGCGCTGATGGAGCGCTGGGGGAACGTCGAGCCGGGGATCGCGGCGAGGGCGAGCGCGAGGAGGAGCAGGAGCGCGGTGCGCATGGCGGTGAGCTGGTGCCACCAGCGGCGTGCGAAGGCGCGGAAGCGTTTGGCGGCCTTGGGTTTGGAGCGGGGCGGGGGTGTGAGGGTCGCGGTCACAGCAGGCTCACCCCGGCTCCCACGGTGGCGCGCAGCCAGTTGGTGAACTCGGTCCAGGCGCCGGTGACGAGGGCGATGCCGACGAGGCAGAGCATGACGCCGCCGGCGACGGAGATCGCGCGGCCGTGGCGTTTGAGGAAGTCGAGGGCGCCGGCGAGGCGGTGCATGCCGACGGCGAAGAGCACGAAGGGCAGGCCGAGTCCGGCGCAGTAGGCGATCATGAGGCCGATGCCGCGGGCGGTGCCGTCCTGGATCACCGCGAGGCTGGTGATGGCGGCGAGCACCGGTGAGGTGCAGGGGATCCAGGAGAGCGCGAAGACCGCGCCGAAGAGCGGGGCGCCGGCGAGGCCGACGGCGGGGCGCCACTTGGGGGCGAAGCCGCCGCGGGTGGGGATGAGGCCGATGAACATGAGCCCCATGGCGATCATGACGACCCCGGCCACGGTCTCCAATGTGGAGGAGTTGGTGAGGAGGGCGCGTCCGGCGCTCTGGAGGGCGAAGACGACGGTGGTGTAGACGGCGGTGAACCCGGCGACGAAGAGGAGCGCGCCGATGAGGACGCGCCCGTTGCGGCGGTCCTTGGCGAGCTCCTGGCCGCTCATACCGGTCACATAGGACACGTAACCGGGCATGAGGGGGAGGGTGCACGGGGAGGCGAAGGAGACGAGCCCGGCGAGCGCGGCGACGCCGAAGGCGAGCAGCAGCGGCCCGGAGGCGGCGGTCTCGGCGGGGTTCACGCGGCCTCCGTCCCCGCCGCGGGGGTCACTCGGACTCCTTGCGCGGCAAAGGCTCGGGGACGGCGCGGCCGGGCGGCTCGGTGCCGTCGAGGCGGCGCTTGACGAGAGTGCCGACCGCGACGGCGGCGAGTGCGGCCGTCCCGGCCATCACGGCGCCCTTGGCGGCCTTGCGGAAAGCGGATTTCGGGGCTGGCGGCGTGCTCATGACGGCTCCAGGGCTTTGCGGACGTCGGCGATCAAGGTCTCGGCATCGTCGATCTCGCCGCGCCAGATGGAGAAGACCCGGTGCTCGGCGTCGATCACGATGGTGGCGGGGATGTCGTTCGGGGAGAGCCCGTACTCGACGAACTGGTCGGCGACGCGGCCGGCCTCGTCGCTGAGCGAGGGGTAGGCGACGGCCCAGCGGCGTTCGAAGGCCTTCGCGGCGTCCTCGGTGTCGCGGATGTTCACGCCGAGGAACTGCACGCCTTGGCCTTCGAGCTCCGCCGCGGCCTCCACCAGGTAGGGGGCCTCGGCGACGCAGGGCGCGCACCAGGAGCCCCAGAAGTTGACGACGAGGACCGATCCGGCCCACTCGTCGGTGTCGATCGGGTTCCCGTCGAGGTCGTCACCGGTGAGGCGCGGCGCGGCGAAGCGCTCGTCGGCGTCCTCCCAGCGGTAGTTCCGGCCGTCGCCCGAGACGAACCGGTCGCGGTTGATCTCGTTGACGCGGTCCGCGTTCTCGCCGCCCGTCTCAGCGCAGGCGGCGAGGGCCAGCAGCGGCACGGCCGCCAGCATCGTCCTCCGCCGCACGCCCATCGCTAGGCGCCCTTGGCCTTCCGAGCGGACTCGGACTTGAGGACCAGGTGGCCGGCGGGCTCGGAGTACTCGATGCGAGCGAGCGAGGCGCCTTCGTAGACGAAGCTCGTGATCGAGGCGAGGGCGCATTCGCGCTTGCGGGGGTCGTGCCACAGGTGCTTGCGCTCGGCGAAGCGGCGGGCGGTCCAGATCGGCAGCTGGTGGCTGACGAGGACGGCCTCGGACCCTTCGGCGGCGACGCGGGCCTGCTCGACGGCGTCCATCATGCGGCGCGCGATGTCGAGGTAGGCCTCCCCCCAGGAGGGGCGGAAGGGGTCGCGCAGGCGCCACCAGTAGCGCGGCTGGCGCAGGGCGCCGTCGCCGACGCCGACCCGCAGGCCCTCGAAGGAGTTCCCGGCCTCGATGAGGCCGTCGTAGGTGGTGATGTCCATGCGGTACGAGGCGGCCACCGGCTCGGCGGTCTCCTGCGCGCGCTGGAGCGGCGAGGCGCCGACGTGGACGACGTCGCGTCCGGCAAGGCGCTCGGCGGCGGCCACGGCCATCTCGCGCCCCAGCTCGGACAGGCCGAAACCGGGGATGCGCCCGTAGAGGATGCCGTCCGGATTGTGGACCTCGCCGTGGCGCAGCAGGTGGACGATGGTAGTGGAGCCGCTCATGAGCGCACCTTAGCCGCGGCTTCGGCCGCTGCGTGCATGGCCTGTTCGATGTGTGACAGGGCTTCCTCGTCCACGGCGGCCGAGGTGAACCAGCATTCGAAGGCGCTCGGCGGCAGGTAGACGCCGTTCTCGAGCATCGCGTGGAAGAACGCGCCGTACGCCTCGGTGTCCTGGGCCTTGGCCTCGTCGAAGTGCCGCACCGGGCCCTCTGCGAAGAAGACGCTGAACAGGTTCGAAGGGGCCGAGACGTAGTGCGGGACGCCGGCTTTGGTGAGCGCTTCGGTCGCCATCCGCTGCAGTTCGGCGGCGGTGGCGTCGAGCGTGCGGTACACGGCGTCGTCGCAGGCGCGCAGCGTCGCGAGGCCGGCGGCGACGGCGAGCGGGTTCCCCGAGAGGGTCCCGGCCTGGTAGACCGGCCCGGAGGGGCTGATCCGCGACATGAGGTCGGCGCGGCCGCCGAACGCGGCGGCGGGCAGGCCCCCGCCCATGACCTTGCCGTACGTGTAGAGGTCCGCGGGGGCCGCGAGGCCGCCGGGGGCGACGCGGAAACCGGTCATGACCTCGTCCGAGATGAGGAGCGCGCCGCGCGCGTGGGCGGCGGCGTACAGCTTCTCGTTGAAGCCGTCGAGCGGCTCGATCGCGCCCATGTTGCCGGGGACGGCCTCGGTGATGACCGCGGCGATCTGGCCCGGGTGCTTGGCGAAGGCCGCTTCGACGGCGTTGATGTCGTTGTAGGGGACGACGATCGTGTCGGCGGCCGCGGAGGCCGGGACGCCCGGCGAGTCGGGGTGGCCGAGGGTGGCGACGCCCGAGCCCGCTTCGGCCAGGAAGTAGTCGGCGTGGCCGTGGTAGCAGCCGGCGAACTTGATGATCTTGTCGCGGCCGGTGGCGGCGCGGGCCAGGCGCACGGCGCTCATGGTGGCCTCGGTGCCGGAGGAGACCAGGCGGACCATCTCGCAGGGGGTGCGCGCGACGATGAGCTCGGCGAGCTCGATCTCGCCCACGGTCGGCGCGCCGTAGGAGGTGCCGCGGGCCGCGGCCTCGGTGAGCGCCGCGACGACGTCGGGGTGGGCGTGGCCGAGGATGAGCGGGCCCCAGGAGCCGACGAGGTCGATGTAGACGTTGCCGTCGACGTCCGTCATGCGGGCGCCGGCGGCCTCGCGGATGAAGACGGGGTCACCGCCGACGCCCCGGAAGGCGCGGACGGGCGAGTTGACGCCGCCTGGGATGACCTGGGCGGCGCGCGCGATGGCGGCGGCGGAGGCGGTACGGGTTCGAGCGGCCTGCGGTTGCCTGTCAGTCACCGGCTCAGCATCGCACACGGCGCGCGGGCGGGCCGGAATCGGCCCGTACTGCTATCGCGCGGACCATGTGCGCGCCCGGGGAACCCGGCCGGCGGGCGCATCGCCCGCCGGCCCTGGTGCGCGCTAGGCGACCGCCCGCACGCGCGCGCCCTCGAGGTTCACCGGGTGCACGAGCCGGTCCGCGAGGCTCGTCGCCAGCGCCGGCCGCGCCCGCTCGGTGAGCGCGGGCGGGTCGGCCAGCGCCGGGGCCGTGCCGGCGAGGAGCCAGCGCAGGGGTGCGGGGACGCGGTAGACGGCCTGGTCCATGGCGGGCCGTTCGATGACGACGAGGGCGACGTCCACGAGTTCGACGAGCGCTTCGAGGCTGCCGTCGCGCTGGCGGCACAGGTCGAGGACGGCGTCGACGGTGGCGCCGCCGGACCGCGCGGCGAGTTCGAGCAGGACGGCGCGGGCCGGGCCGGAGATGGCCGCGACCGCTTCGTCGACGGCGGCCCGGAACCTGCCGCCGCCGTCGAGTGCGGCGGCGGGGTCGTCGCTGAGGTAGCGGAGGGCGACGCCGGGTGAGCCGAGGGCGGTCACTTCGGCGAGTGCGGTGAGTGCGGGGAGGAAGCCCTCGACGGCGGCGGCGAGGGGTCGGCAGTCGGCGGCGGTCCAGGGGGCGCCGCGTTCTTCGCAGTAGCCGGCGAGGATCGCGGCGCTCACGTCGTCGGGTGCGAGCCCGAGGGCGCGTTTGGCTTCGCCGGGGAGTTCGAGGGGGCGGGCGCCGACGGCGAGGACGTTGACGCGGGGGCAGTCGTGGAGCAGGCGTTCGATGTCGGCGGCGTGGGTGCGGTCGACGTCGTCGAGGACGAGGAGCGCGTCGGCCTCCCGGAGGCGGTCGGCGGCGGTGTCGAGGGCGGGTCGGAAGAGTTCGGGCCGGCGGCCGAGGGTGTGCAGGAGGGCGGTGCCGAGGTCGTCGCCGGCGCGGCAGTACCAGACGCCGTGCTCGTGGAAGGCGAGGCGGCGCCGGGCCCAGGCCTTGGCGACGGTGGTCTTGCCGCAGCCGCCGAGGCCGGTGAGGCTGACGAGGCGGTGGGTGGTGAAGGCGCGGTCGAGGGCGCGGTACTCGCTCGGTCTCGGGACGGGTGCCTTGAGGTCGGCGGGCAGGTGGTGGGTGAGGGGCCGCACGGGCGGCGGCGGGAAGGCGGTGGGGAGTCCGGGTGCGGCGAGTTGGACGAGTTCGGTGGCGCCGGGCAGGCCGCGCAGTTCGAAGTCGCCGAGGCGGTGGACTGCGGCGGGCGGGAGTCCGGCGGCGGCGGCGCAGTCGGCGGAGGCGAGGATCTGGTCGCCGTGTGCGGCGGAGCAGATGCGGGCGGTGCGGTGGACTTCGGGTGTGGCGTAGCCGCCCGCGGAGGGCCAGGCCTCGCCGGTGTGGAGTCCTATGCGGACTTTGGGGCGGAGGCGGTGGCCGTCGTGTTCGGGCCAGTCGGCGCCGCGCAGTGCGCGCTGTACGCCGATGGCGGCGGCGCAGGCGTCGGCGGCACTGTGGAAGGCGACGAAGAACGAGTCGCCTTCGGTGTCGATCTCGGTGCCGCCGGTGGCGCGCAGGACTTCTCTGACGAGCGCGCGGTGGCGGTGGAGGACGACCCGGTAGCGCTCGGCGCCGAGGCCGGAGGCGAGGCGGGTCGAGCCTTCGATGTCGGTGAACATGAACGTGACGTCGCCGGAGGGCAGCGGGGCGGGCCGGGCGGCGCTGCCGCGGTCCACAGTGTCGCTTTCGGCATTGGGCGCGCCATTGCAGCGGCCATTTGCATTGGACGCGTTCCGATACTCCGATCGGTTGTCCCCGAGGGGAGGGGCAATGGCTGTCAGTGCGGTGTGCGATGCCGTTGTCGTATCCACGTGTCGATCAACTTTCGTTCAGCCCCCGTATGCCGGGCTGTGGCGCGCTGGTGCGCGGGCACAATGCCCAGCGGCCTCACAGTGTCACCCCCATCTCAGTCGGTTACCTGCCGTGATGGGAACTGGCACTCGGTCTGAACGCCGCTTCCAGCGCAGACGCGAACATGAGACGCTCTCGCCGCAGGTTTGCTCGTGGCAACCGCCGTGTCCGTTTGGAGAACGAGTCGAGCGCCACTCGGTCGCGGCCGATTTCGGAATTATTGACGCTCAGGCGTTGCCCGCGGGGACGAAACTAGGGAATACTCGCTTTCAGTCCGGTCCCTCGCGAACGCGCCCCGCAGCGCCGCCCCGCGGCGGCCCGCCGGGGTCCGGGCGCCCTTACGGCACCGCGGCACCGGCGCCGGGCCGCCTCGTCGGCGCCGCCGGGCGACCCGCCCCGCGGCGGCGTCCCGGCAGACGCCCCGACCGGCAGCGCCCGACCACGAACACCCGGGCAACGCCCCGCAGCAACGCCTCGACGAACTGAAAGGACGACCCCCTCCCGTGTGGTTCGCGACCCTCCTCCGCCGCATCGCCGCCCTCCCCCGGCTCGCCCTCCGCGCACTGCGCCGGAGCCCGCGGCTGCTGTGGCGCGGCGTCAAGGCCACCCCGCGACTGCTGTGGCGCGCCGTCAAGGCCACCCCGCGGGCGCTGTGGCTCGCCGTCGTGGGCGTCTGGCGCGGGATCAAGGCCGCCGGCAGGGGCCTGCGCGCCGCCTACCGGGGGCTGCGCGCCCCGGCCGGGCGACTCAGCATCCAGGTCGTCGTCACCGCGCTCGCACTGGCGGGCGCGCTCGCCGCCGGCTGGTTCGTCGTCCCCGGGGCCGGCCCCGCCTGGTCCTTCGGCAGCGAGCCCACCCCCGAAGCGGAGGAGACGCCGCTCGCGCTCTCCCCCGAAGGCGCCATCGACGAGGCCCCCGCGGCGGGGCTCCCCGCCGAGTCCACGCCCGTCGGCGACATCCTGGCCCCCACCGAGAACGCCACCACCGCGGCCCCGACCAGCTCGGCCACCACCCCGGCCGGTCCCGCCGGCCTCGACACGTGGGCGTCGAACCTCAGCTCGCTCGGCATCCCCCAGCGGGCCCTCGTCGCGTACGGCCGCGGCGAGCTCGTCTCGGCCGCCCAGAACCCCGGCTGCAACCTCTCCTGGACCACCCTCGCGGGCATCGGCGCCACCGAGACCGTCCACGGCACCATGGACGGCAACCAGATCCAGGCCGACGGCACCACCCTCACCCAGATCATCGGCCCCATCCACGGCGAGTGGGGGCCCATGCAGTTCCTCCCCAGCACATGGGAGCACTGGAAGGCCGACGGGGACGGCGACGGCCAGTTCAACGCGCACGACATCGACGACGCCGTCACCGCCGCCGCCAACTACCTCTGCCACGGCGGCCGCGACATGAGCCGGCCTCAAGGCTGGTACGACGCCCTCTACAGCTACAACCCGCGCGACGACTACGTGCAGAAGGTCTTCGACCGCGCCGACGAGTACGGCAGGAAGAGCACCGCCTGACAGGACCCCTTTTCGCTGCATGCTGTGAGGAGGGGGTTCCGTTCGGTGACTATTTCGGGTAAGGATAAGAGATGCCCCTGAAGCAGCTCGCTCCCGGCGAGATGACCGCCGACGACCTCCGCGACTGGTGCTCGGTGCTCAACGACATGACCGCCGCCGACATGCCGGGCGAGCCGCGCTGGCGCACCGACCGCCTCAGCGACTACCTCACCGGCTCGCTCCCGGACGACCGGCGGTTCCTGTTCATGGACCGGGACGCGGACGGCGACCTCGTGGGCCACGCGAGCCTCATCCTGTTCGGCAGCGGCGGGGGCGAGCAGGGCGGGACCGGGGTCGTGGAGATGTCCACCCGGCCGTCCGCGCGCGGCAAAGGGGTCGGCTCGCGCCTGCTGCGGGCCGTCGCCGAGTGCGCGAAGGCGAACGGCTGCCGGACCCTCGCCGTCGAGGTCATCGCGACCACGCCCGCGGTCGGCTTCTACGACCGGCACGGCTTCTCCCGGAACGTCGTCGAGCAGCGCCACCTGCTGCGCTGGGCCGACATCGACTGGGAGAAGATCGAGCACGCCGCCGGGCGCCTCGCCGCCGGGTACCGCCTCGAGTACCACGCCGGGGGCGTCCCCGACCGCCTCATGGACTCCTACGCGGACGTCAAGGCGAACCTGCGGTCCAGCCCCGGGAACGTCGCGTTCGTGCCCGAGTGGCGCGGCTCGGCCTACGCGCCGGCCCTGCGCGACTCCTTCCAGACCCTCGCCCGGCGCGGGATGCGCTCGCACATCGCCGTCGCCCTCGCCGAGCCGTTCGGGCACGTCGTGGGCCTCACCGAGCTCGTCGTCTCCGCGCAGCGCCCCACCCGCGCCGACCAGTACGACACCGTCGTCGCCCCCCAGCACCGCTCCTACGGGCTCGCGATGACCATGAAGGCCCGGCTCCTCACCGAGCTGCGCCGCGCCGAACCGCAGCTCGTCGACGTCCAGACCTGGACCCTCGAGACCGCCGACGACGTGCGCTGGATCAACGCCGAACTCGGCTTCGTGCACGACGTCGACTGGTACGACTACGTGGCCGACGTGGACAAACTCCTCGCCCGCCTCTCCCGCAAGGCCTGAGCCCTTCCCAGAATTCTTGGGCCGCAATCGTTTGCGAACAGTCCGTAGAATTCACCCATGCACCCCCGGCATGCGCGGTACGACGACGGCCCCACCGACCGCCGCGTCATCGTGGTGGGCGACAACGGCCTGACCCTCCGCTTCATCAAGCACCTCATCGAGCGCTACTCGTTCCGCGTCATCGCCGTCTTCCCCGACGGCCCCGGCGGCCAGCGCGACGAGATCCGCCGCGAGGCCGAGACCAACCGCAACCTCGTCGTCTTCACCAAACCGCAGGTCACGGCCGAGACCGTGCGCGAGGCGGGGCTCACCGAGGCGTACGCGGTGGCGCTCATGGACCAGAACGACGTGGGCAACCTGCACCTGGCGCTGAAGATCCGCGAGATGTCGAACTACCTGGGCGACGAGACGCTCCCGCGGCTGGTCATCCGCATGTACAACAGCGGGCTGCGGGCGAACATCCAGAAGCTCCTGGGCGACAACGAGGACGGCGTCTACGTCAAGTCGGACGCCGACATGGTCGCGGACACGTACGCGCTCGCGGCGCTCCAGCAGCTGCCGCCGGGCGAGATCAAGGTGTGGGGGCGCCGGCTGTACCTGTCGCGGCGGCGCGAGGAGCGCGCCGAGGCGCAGTGGGTGGTCGCGGGTGGCAACCAGGCCGGGATCGAGCTCATCCCCGAGGACGAGAACGAGGCGCTGCGGTACCTGTGGCTCTCGCCCGACAGGAGGCCCGGGCAGATCCGCCCGAAGCTGAACAACGCGACGCTCGCGGTCAAGGAGGCGCTGAGCGCGGTGCGGGGCATGCTCACCAAGAGCCTCGTGGTGCTCGCGCTGGTGCTGTTCGCGGTCTTCACGTTCGGGTTCCTGGTGCTGCAATTCCGGCCCAGCGGCGCGAACGCGGCCGACGGCACCGGGGAGGTGTTCTACCTGCTCGCGCTGATGGCCGGCGGCGGCATCGACCCGGACATGGGCGCGTCGCGCCTGCTCAAGGTGACGCAGGCCGTGGTCGTGCTGACCGGTTCGCTCCTGATCCCGTTCGCGACCGGTGCGATCGTGCAGGCCGTGGTCGACCGGCGGTACGCGCTCTCGGAGGGCCGCCGGACCCGGCAGGTGCGCGAGCACGTGATCGTGGTCGGCCTGGGCAACATGGGCACCCGCGTGGTGGAGCGGCTGCGCGAGAGCAAGATCCCGGTGATCGCGATCGAGAAGCGCCGCGACGCGATGGGGGTGCGGGCCGCGCGGGCCAAGGGCGCGCAGGTGCTGCTCGGCGACGGCTCGAGCCAGGAGATCCTGGAGGAGGCGAACGTCCGGCACTGCCGGTCGCTGGTGGCGATGGCCAAGCAGGACGAGTCGAACCTGGAGGCGGCGCTGTCGGGCCTGGAGTGCAACCCGGAGCTGCGCACGGTGATGCGGATCTACAACCCGGAGTTCGCGGCGCTGATCCGGCAGAACCTGAACCGGGCGACGCCGATGCGGGAGGCGCCGCCGCACGCGTCCTACAGTGCGCCGGAGGTGGCGTCGGCGAGTTTCGCGCAGGCGCTGACCGACGACAAGGTCCTCGTCACGATCCCGGTGCGCGGGCACATCGCGTACATCGAGGCGTTCGAGGTCGGCGAGGGCTCGGCGATGGACGACGCGGCGGCGCGACTGGCCACGAAGGTGGGCTCGCACCGGCTGCTCGCGGTCAAGCGCGCGGGCGGGACGATCAGCTGGAACCCGGACGCGGCGTTCCGGGTGGGCAGCGGCGACACGCTTCTGGTGGTGGCGACGCGCAAGGGCCTCAACGACATCCTGGAGCGCTGCCGCCCGGGAGGGGCGGACTGGTAGACCCCGGGGCGGTCCCGGGGGCGCTGCGGGGCGGCTGGGGCGGCGAACGGTCGGCTGCGGGGCCGGTGGGGCACCGCCGTCCCCCGTGTCCGATCGGGACAGCGGCGTCCGGTGCGGCGTCGGGCGTCGCGATCGCCTGTGACCCACGCCTTCCCACCCTCCGGTGGCGCAACTTCCACCCGCTTCGCTCGTTGAACGGTCGACACATCTCTCACGAAAGGGGCCGACCGTGGCGGCAAGCGAGCGGAATCCACGAACCGGGCACAGCGGGGCCGAACGCAAGCGCCGCAAGCTCGTCCTGGCGGCGACGGCCGGAACGATCGCGCTGGGCGGGGCCGCGGTCGTGGTGCCGAGCGCGTTCGCCGAGGACGACCCGGCGGCCTCGCTCCTGGACGGCACCACCGAGATACTGCCGGTGGACGACGAACTGCTCGGCCTGGTCGACGTCGGCGAGGTCACCGAGCTGGCCGAGTCGCTGACCTATGCGGACGACGCGGACGTGCTGCGGGTCTCGGGCCCCGACGCCGGCTACGTCAAGGTCCACTTTGAACGGCTGTTGCTGAACACCGGCGACTTCGTGACCGTCTCCAGCCCTGACGGCGCCGAGTCGTACCGGTACGAGGAGTCGCTGGTCGACCAATGGGCGACCTCGATCACCGGCGACACCGCGGTGGTCGAACTGCACCGCGAGTCCGGCGGCGGCTCCTCGGCGCTCGGCGTGCTGATCGACAAGGCCGCGTACGGGTTCACCGCGGACGAGGTGGACGCCATCGCCGAGGACCGCGCCGACGAGGCCCGGCCCGAAGAGAGCATCTGCGAGGGCGACGAGAAGCGCTCCTCGGTCTGCTACCGCACCTCGTATCCGACCATCGTGGACCATGCGGAACCGGTGGCGCGCCTGCTCATCGACGGGACCGTGCTGTGCACGGCGTTCCGGGTGGGCGAGGAGAACCGGCTGCTGACCAACCACCACTGCTTCACCGAGACGCAGGAGGCCCAGAACACCGAGGTGTGGTTCGGGTACGACTGCGTCGCGTGCGGCACCGACATCACGAACGCGCCCGTGAAGGTGCGCGGCGCGGAGGTGCTGGCGACCTCGAAGGCCTTGGACTACACGCTGTTCACCGTGGAGGACTTCGAGCGGATCGAGCACTTCGGCTTCCTGGAGCTCTCTGACCGCCCGGCGCGCAGCGGCGAGGCGATCTACATCCCCCAGCACCCGGCCGGACGGCCCACCGAGATCGCCATCGAGTCCTCAGTGGACGGCGGCAATTGCGTGGTCAAGCACGAGGTCTACGACGGCTACGTCGCCGACAGCGACATCTCCTACTACTGCGACACCGAGTTCGGCTCCTCCGGATCCCCGGTCCTCTCCCGCGACACGCACGAGGTCATCGCCCTCCACCACTTCGGCGGCTGCCCCAACTCCGGCGTGAACGCCCGACTCATCAATGAAGAGATCGGGCACCTGATCTAGCGGCCGAGAACGTGAATGGGGGCGAAGCGCCGTTCGGCGCTTCGCCCCCATCGCCATGTCACAGGCTGCAGGTAGATTGGAATTGGGGGGTCCCAGAGTGTCCGATTTGCCCAGACCCTCCGTTCACCTTTACTTGGCCTGGATCTGCAGCTCGGTCACGATCGTGGAGAAGTGCGACCGGATGCGGTCGTCGTGGGGGTCGTCCTCAGGGGTCCAGTGGATCGACATGCGCTCATAGAGCGTGTTGCGCTGCGCCGGAATGCGGTCCGCCGTGCGAATCAGCCCGATGAGCTCCGAGAGCCGCGACCGGTGCCGCGCACCGGCCGAGGAGATCACGTTCTCCTCCAGCATGATCGAGCCGAGGTCGTCCACACCGAGGTGCATGCTCAGCTGCCCCGAGGCCTTGCCCGTCGTCAGCCACGACGACTGGAGGTGCTTGACATTGTGGAAGAACAGCCGCGCGGTCGCCAGGAGCCGCAGGTACTCGAGGGTCGTCGCCTGCGTCCGGCCCTTCAGGTGGTTGTTCTCCGGCTGGTACGTCCACGGGATGAACGAGCGGAAGCCGCCCGTGCGGTCCTGCACGTCGCGGATCATCCGCAGGTGCTCGATCCGCTCGGCCGCGGTCTCACCGGTGCCCATCATCATGGTCGCCGTCGACTCCAGGCCCTGCCGGTGCGCGGCCTCCATGATCTCCAGCCACCGCTCCCCCGACTCCTTCAGCGGCGCGAGCGCCGTGCGCGGGCGCGCGGGCAGCATCTCGGCCCCGGCCCCCGCGATCGAGTCGAGCCCGGCGGCCTTGATGCGGCGGATCGCCTCGTCGATCGCCACACCGGAGACCTTCGACATGTGCGCGATCTCCGACGGCCCGATCGAATGGATCACCAGCTCGGGGTAATCGCGCTTGACCGAGGAGAACAGCTCCTCGTAGTACTCGACCCCGAAGTCGGGGTGGTGCCCGCCCTGCAGCATCACCTGCGTCGCGCCCAGGCCCACGGCCTCGCCGCAGCGGCGCAGGACCTCCTCCATCGGGTGCGCCCAGCCCTCGTCGTGCTTGGGGGCGCGGTAGAAGGCGCAGAACTTGCACGCGGTGACGCACACGTTCGTGTAGTTGATGTTGCGGTCGATGAGATAGGTGACGATGTTGTCGCCGATGACGCGCCGGCGGGCCGCGTCCGCGGCCTCGGCGAGGGAGTGGAAGGGCGCTTCGGTGTAGAGCAGCAGGGCTTCCTCGGCGCTGATGGCGCCGCCGTCGGCGGCGCGGGCGAGGACATCGTCAATCTCGGCCATGCACGAAGCGTATCGCCGCGGCGGCGCCCGGGACAGTGCGCCCGCGCGCAGTGACTCGTGCGTCTCGCCTCAGACCGTGTACAGCTCGGTGTGGATCCGCTGCGCCCCGGCCTCTTCGAGGACGTCCTTGACGCCCAGCACCATCTCGTAGGGCCCGCAGAGGAACCACTCGTCGACCTCGTGCGGGTCCACCAGCCCGGTGTCGATGACCTCGCCGAGCCGCTCGGGCGTGAGCCGCCCGGTGAGCAGCGGGGTGGCGCCCTCGGCGCGGGTGCGCACGAGGTGGAGGCGAAGCCGCGGGCCGTGCTCGCGCTGGAGCTCGCGCAGCTCGGCGGCGAACATCGTGGACTCCTCGGTGCGGTTGGAGTACAGGAGGGTCACGGTGGCGCCGGCGTCCAGCGCGGCGGTCGCGATACTGAGGATCGGCGTGATCCCCGAGCCCGCGACGACCGAGCCGTAGTGGCGGTCGGGGCGGATCTCGGTCCAGAAGTGGCCGAGCGGCGGGAGGACTTCGAGGACGTCGCCGGGCAGGAGCTGCCGGTTCGCGTACCCGGAGAAGTTGCCTTTGGGGATCGAGCGGATGCCCAGGCGCAGGGTGCCGTGCTCGGCGAGCTCGCGCGGGGTGGAGGCGAGCGAGTAGGAGCGGCGCACCTCGGCGCCGTCGGCCTCGACGCGCTGGAAGGTGAGGTGCTGGCCGGGCTTGAAGTCGAAGGCCGCGCGGAGCCCCTCGGGCACGGTGAGGGTGACCTCGACGGCGTCCTCGGTGAGCGGCCGCACGCGGCTCACCGTGAGCTTGTGCCAGGCGGGGCGGTTCTTGCGGGGCTTCTTCAGCTCGACGGCCACAGCAGGGTCCCTTCGTCGTCCGTCTCGTGCAATCGGCACCGGTTCGCCGGTGCTCGGCGGGTCTACGGTTCGCGGGCTTCGCCGAGCGGCACGAAGAACTCGGGTCCGTCAGCGCGCAGTGCGAGTTCGCGGCCGGTGAGCTGCGCCGCCGAGGGGGCCATATCGGCATAACGGGACGCGCGGGACGCGAATTCCCGCAACCCGGCGAGGTGGCGCTCACCGAGGCCGAACTGGAGGCGCTCGAAGTACTCCGCGAGCGCGGCGGGCGGGAACGGCTCCCAGCGGGCGGCGGAGGCCACGACCTCGTCGATCTCCTCGCGGCTGCGCTGCACGGAGTCGCGGAAGGCCAGGTGGACGTCCTTGACGAGGCCCGGGTGGGCCTCGGCGTACTCGCGGCGCACGGCCCAGACGGCGAAGACCATCGGCAGGCCCGTCCAGTCCTTCCACTCGGCGGCCAGGTCGAGCACGTGCAGCCCGTCCGGGTCGTGGTGGACGCGGAGGGCCTCGTCCCCGATGAGGACGGCGGCGTCCGCGCCGTTGAGGGCGGACCCGATGTCGGGCGCGGTCACGGTGTACTCGGGTGCGCGGCCGTACCGGTCCTCCAGGAGCATCCGTCCGAGGAGGACGCCGGTGCGGGAGGTGGAGGCGAGCGAGACGCGCGGCGCGGCCGGGAGGTCGGCGAGGGGGGTGCGGGTCACGAGGTTGACGCTCAGGACCGGGCCGTCCGCGGCCACGGCCGGGTCGGGGATCAGCAGGAGGTCGTCGGCGTGGCGCAGGTATTCGACCAGGGTGATCGGGCCGATGTCGAGGTCGCCGGCGACGAGGCGGCGGCTGAGCTCGTCCGGTGCGGCGCGGTGGAGCTCGACGTCGAGGAGCGCGCCCGTCCGCGCCAGTCCCCAGTAGATGGGGAGGCAGTTGAGGAACGCGATATGGCCGACCCGGGGGCGCCGTGCGATGTTCACAGCTTCGACCGTAGCCGGTCGCGCGGCTAGGAGGTACGTGAGCGGTGGCGGCGTCGCCGACATCACCGAGAGCGGCGGACCGGACCGGATGGCGGGACCGCCCGGTCCGGCCGCTCGGTGCTCAGTTCTCGTCGATGTCGCCGATGTCCGCGGCACCCGTGTCAGCGGCCCCGCTGACGAGGGCGACGAGCCGGTCGAGGACCTGCTCCTCCTCACCGGAGATGACGATCTCGTCCCCGGACCGCACGTCCAGCGTCAGCACTTGCAGGATCGACTTGGCGTCGTGGGGCTCCCCGCCCGGCTTCGCGATCGCGACGTCGGCGCGGGACTCGGCGGCGGTCCCGACGAAGACCGTCGCGGGCCGCGCTTGGATGCCGACCTCCGTGGTCACTTTGACACGGCGTTCCGCCATGTTGCTCACCCTCCCCGATGACGCGGGCGGGCCGGCGACGGCCCTGCCCGCGAAGTCTGAGGGCCGCGTCGAGCGGCCCGTCAGCACCAGGATGAACTGCGGCCGGGGACGGCGGACGCGTTTTCGGCGAATGCCGCGGGAAGCGGGGCACTCGGTGTTCCCCGTCCACCAACCCCCACCCGCCACAAGAGGGGAAGAGAGTAGCGCCCATCGTCCCGGCCGGGTCCGACAAGAACCGGCCCCCGCGGCCCGCTCGTCACCCGAACGAGTCAACGCGGGACGGTGACAGCCCGCCCCACGGCGGGGCGGGACGGTTGCCGGCGTGCCCCGCAGACCTGAGCCCCCGCTAGTCCTCGTGCTCCTCAGGCTTGGCGCCGTAGACCGTGGGACGCGGGAGCGGGATGTGGTCGGGCAGCTCGGAGCGGTCGAGCAGGTTCGCGACCCGGGCGCGGCCCGGCCGGAACCCGTCCGCCTCCACGACGGGCTTCGCCGTGGGCAGCTGGTGCGCCCCGGTCTTCGTCGAAGGCTCCTCGAACAGGCTGATGTCCGGCGCGTTCACGATCTTCTTGCGCGCGGCCTCGACCTCCGCCTTCGGGCCCTCCTCGGGCTCGGGCTCAGGTTCGGGCTCGGGCGCGACCGGCTCCGGCTCGTAGTCGATCGGCGCCGCGTCCGAGAACGGGCTGTCGTTGACGCGGGGAATCGGCGGAACCGGCGGCATCGGCGGGCCCGGTTCCGGGTTCGGCGGCAGCGGCTCGGGCGTCGGCAGCGGCGAAGGACCGGGACGCGGCATCGGCGGGCCGGGCTCCGGGTTGGGCGGCAGCGGTTCAGGCTGCGGCGGGGTCGGCTCGGGACGCGGCGGCGTCGGCTCCGGGCTCGGCACCGGTTCCGGCTGCGGCGCAGGCGGTGTGGGCTCGGGATGCGGCACCGGCTCGGGGCGCGGGGGCTCCGGCTGGGGCGGCGTCGGGGCCGGACCTGGCAGCGGGTCCGGCAGCGGTCCGGGCGGCGTCGGCTGCGAATCGGTCAGGATCGGCGGCTCGGCGGCCTCGAAGGAGGACGCTTCGTGCACTGTCGCCCCCGACTCCACGTCGATGCCGACCGCTCGGGCCGCATCGGGGGCGCTCTCGGGCGCCTCGGCCAGGTCCGCGCCGGGACTCGGCGCCTCGATGACCGCCGCCTCGGCGAGCACGGCGTCGAGCGCGGGCGCGATCGGCGCATCATCCTCATCGGACCCGAGACCGGGGGCGTCGGCCGGTGCGGGCGGCAGGGACTCGCCGGGGACCTCGTCGCCCAGGCCCGCCAGCGAAGCCTCTTCCGCGGCGGAGAGCTCGACGTCCTCGTCCCCCGGTTCGGGGTCGGGCAGGTCGTCCAGCGCGCCGTCATCGTCTTCGTCGATGGCCTCGACCACCGTGGGCCCGGCCGGCGCGGCGAACGCGTCGGGTGCCGCAACCGGCGGGGACGGAGGCGTGATCGTCTCGGCGACCGGCTCGGGCGATTCAGGCTCGAACGTGACCGCTTCGGGTTGCGGCTCGGGCTTGACCACCCCGGGCTCGAACGTGACCACTGCAGACTCAGGCTCGGGCGTGACCGCTTCGGGTTCGGGCACCTCGATGCCGACCGCTCGGGCCGCATCGGGGGCGCTCTCAGGCGCCTCGGCCAGATCCGCGCCGGGACTCGGCGCCTCGACGGCCGCCGCCTCCGCGAGCACCGCGTCGAGCGCGGGCGCGATCGGCGCATCGTCCTCATCGGACCCGAGACCGGGGGCGTCGGCCGGCGCGGGCGGCAGCGATTCGCCGGGCACCTCGTCGCCCAGGCCCGCCAGCGAGGCTTCCGCCTCGTCGGAGAGCTCGACGTCCTCGTCGTCGTCATCGGGGTCGGGCAGGTCCTCCCAGGCGCCGTCCTCGTCCTCTTCGACGGCCTCGACCACCGTCGGTCCCCCGGCCGGAGCGGCGGGCGCTTCGGGCTCGGAGACGCTGAAGGACATGGCCGGAGCCGCAGGCGCCTCGTCGGCGCGCGCCTCCTCGAGCGGCTGGTCCTCGTCGAAGAGCGCCTCGGCGGGCGCCGCCGGGCTCGGGATCGCCGCCGCAGGGGCGGGGACCGGTGCCGAGTAGGCCGCGCCGGGCACATTCTCGGCGGAAGGGACGCTGAAGCCGGCGGCCACCGCGGGCGGGTCCGCTTCCGGCGGGGCGGCGAGCGGCGCGGGCGGTTCCGGATCCGCGAACGGGGCCGGGGCCGCCGCGTTGGGCCTGATGCGCAGGATCTGCGTGCCGTCGGGCATGGGCTCGGGCAGGCCGGGCTGGTCGCTGCCGGAGGCGCCGAACGCGCCGGACTCGGCCGACGGCAGGCTGAACGCGCTGTTCGCGGTCGGGACCGCGAACGGCGCTCCGGTGACAGGCGAGGACGCGGGCGGCTCGGCGAACGAGGCGGCCGGTTCGGGCGGGGCCGTGAACTGCGGTTCGGGAACCGGCGGGGCCGCGTAGGCCTCCGGAACCGGCGGCGAGAACGGCGCCGAGGTCGGCGGGACGGCCGCTACCGGCGGCAGCGACTGCGCCGACTGGAACGGCGGCGCGGACGGGCCCGGCTGGTACGGCTGCGGGGCGGACGGGTGCGCCGGGTACTGCTGCTGCGGGTACGGCGGCACTGCGGCCGAACCGGAGGCCGGGCCGGGCGGCGGGTAGGCGGGCACCTGGGCCGAGCCCGAATGCGGCGTCTGGTAGCCGGGCGCGGGCGCGCCGTACTGCGGCACGGCGGCCGAGCCGTGCGCCGGCGCGGCGTGCTGCGGCGGCATCCCGGGGGGCGCGGCCTGCGGGGCCCAGCCGCCGGGGGCGCCGTAGTTCTGGGCGGGCGGCGGGTTCGCGCCCGGCTGGCCGTACTGCGGGGCCGCGTAGCCCTGGTTCGCGTAGGGGTCCGCGGTGGGCTGGTAGGCGCCGGGCGGCGCGTACTGCGGTTCGGGGACGGCCGCGGAGCCGTAGGCCTGGTTGGACGGCGGCGCATAGCCCTGCGGTGCGCCCGGGGGCGCATAGGTCGGTTCGGCCGGCGGCGGGTACTGCGGCACTGCCGCCGCGCCGTAGGCGGGAGCGGCACCGTAGGAGCCGGAAGCGCCGTAGGGTCCGGATTCGGCCGGGAAGCCGCCGAGCGGCGGCGGCAGCGGCGCCCCGCATTGCGGGCAGCGGCGCTGCCCGGACGTCAAGCGCTGGCCGCAGGAGCTACAGCTGTTTCCGTCCACGGAGCCTCCTCGGGGCTGGAGCGTCGTTCGGGCAACTCAACAACCATCGTGCCATCAACCGGTGGCGTCCCGTGCGCGCCTTCCCACTACCGTGCAATGCCCCTACGCGTCGGGATCGCGCGTCATGACGGCGGAGTCGGACCCGGACCCGGCCGGATCGGGGGTCTCCTGGCCGTCGCCGGAGGGCGTCTCCTCGCTGGGGGACTCGCTCGGCGACTCGCTCGGGGAGGGCGACTCCGAAGGCGACTCGCTCTCGCTCGGGTCCTCGCTCGGCGACTCGGTCTCGTCGTCAGGGGAGGTCGTCGGCGGACGCGGGCTCGGCGACGACGGCTTGTCGGTCGGCTTCTGCGTGGGGTTCTCGGCGTCCGGGTCGGTCTGGACGGCGTCGACCACGCGGTGCGCGCCCGCGAAGTTCTCGAACCAGATGGAGCTGATCTTGACGACGTCGCCCGTGCGGGGGGCGACGACCATCTTGCCGTCGCCCAGGTACATGCCGGTGTGGTAGACCGACCGCCAGTTGCCCGGGTCGTCCCACCAGTAGAGGAGGTCGCCGGGGAGGAGCTTCTCGGTGTCGACGGGCTTGTCGCGGGTCGCGTTGTACTGGTCGGCGGCCACGCGCGGCAGCGAGACGCCGGCGTAGGCGTACGCGGACTGGACGAGGCCGGAGCAGTCGAACGAGTCCGGGCCCTCGGCGCCCCACACGTACGGGTCGCCGAGCTGGGCCAGCGCGTACTCGACGGCCTTCTTCGCCGCGGGGGCGGCGTCCCAGCCGTCGACTTCGGACGAGAAGTCGTGGGAGTGCTGGGCGGCGGCGGCGTCGCGGGCGTCCTCGATCTCTTCGAGTTCCTCGCGGTTGTCGGCGATGAGGTCGTCGAGGGCGGCCTGGGCGCGGTCGAACTCGGCGTCGAGGACGATGTAGCGGTCCTCGGAGCGGTCGGCGGAGAGGGTCGCGGCGTCCAGAGACGCGCGGGCGACGGACTCGGCGGTGGCGGCGTCCTCGAAGTCGGCGTTGAGGCTGGGGAGGTCCCATTCGCCGCCGAGGGGGGTGAGGCCGGTGAGGTCGGGGAGCTCGGTGTCGGGCCGGCCGGCGGTGTCGGCGTAGGCCTCGCCGGCGGCGTAGTCCAGAGCGGCCTGGGCGGTCTCGAGTTCGGCGATGGTGGAGGCCCAGTCGGCCTGCGCGTCGGCCAGGCGGGTCTCGCGTTCGAGCCATTCCTCCTGGGCCGCGGTGGTCTCCTCGGCCAGGTGCGCGACATCGGCTTGGGCGGTGGCGATCTGGGTGGCGAGGGGGCCGTTCGCGTTGGCGGGGTTGGTGACCGGGGCGTCGTCCGTCGCGCTGCCGGCGGGCCGGTTGCCGTCGTCGGGGACGGTGACGCCGGGCTCGGCGAATCCGGGCAGGGCTCCGCCGAGGACGACGGCGGCCGCACCGGCGGCGGCGATCACTCGGGCACCGAACCGTGTAACGCGCATGTGAGGTGTCCTTCTGTGGGGGAGGCCACGAATACTGTACCGAAGACACGCAAGCCTCGCATCTACGGTTGCCCGCCACACGGGTGTCGTGTCGGTGAACACATCGCGCCGGGCGGCGCGTCCTCCGGGCCTCGCCGCGGGCGCGTTCACGGCCTCACATCCCGCAACGTGCGCTCCCTGCAGCGCGTCCCGGCGGGGATACCCTGGCGGAAACGCCACAACGTTGGGAGCGCCATGGACGACAACGCCGAGTTCAAGGCCGGCATCGAGGAGAAGCTCGCGGCCGGCGAGCGGCTGACCTTCGAGGACGGCGTGGGCCTCTACGAGACCGACGACCTCGCCTGGCTCGGGCGGCTCGCGCACGGGGTCCGCACCGCCAAGAACGGCGACCGGACCATGTTCAACGTCAACCGGCACCTCAACCTCACCAACGTGTGCTCCGCGTCCTGCGCGTACTGCTCGTTCCAGCGCAAGCCCGGCGAGACCGACGCGTACACGATGCGCGTCGAGCAGGCCGTGGCCCTCGCCGAGCAGATGAAGGGCGACGCGCCCACCGAGCTGCACATCGTCAACGGCCTCCACCCGACGCTCCCGTGGCGGTACTACCCGCGGGTCCTCAAGGCGCTCAAGGAGACCCTGCCGGAGGTGAACCTGAAGGCGTTCACCGCGACCGAGGTGCAGTGGTTCGAGAAGATCTCGGGCCTGGGCGCGAGCGAGATCCTCGACGAGCTCATCGAAGCGGGCCTGGAGTCGCTCACCGGCGGCGGCGCGGAGATCTTCGACTGGGAGATCCGCCAGCACATCGTCGACCACGCCTGCCACTGGGAGGACTGGTCGCGCATCCACCGCCTCGCCCACCAGAAGGGCCTGCGCACCCCGGCCACGATGCTGTACGGCCACATCGAGGAGCCCCGCCACCGCGTCGACCACGTGCTGCGCCTGCGCGAGCTGCAGGACGAGACCGGCGGCTTCGCCGTGTTCATCCCGCTGCGCTACCAGCACGACTTCCACGACTCCAAGGACGGGAAGATCCGCAACAAGCTGCAGGCGCGCACCACGATGGCGAGCCCCGCCGAGTCGCTGAAGGTCTTCGCGGTCTCGCGGCTGCTGCTCGACAACTTCGACCACGTGAAGTGCTTCTGGGTCATGCACGGCCTCGACGTCGCGCAGCTCTCGCTGTCCTTCGGCGCCGACGACCTCGACGGCTCGGTCGTGGAGTACAAGATCACGCACGACGCCGACGAGTACGGCACGCCCGACAAGATGGGCCGCGAGGACCTCCTCGAGCTCATCCGCGACGCCGGGTTCCAGCCCGTCGAGCGCAACACCCGCTACGAGGTCGTGCGCGAGTACGAAGGGCCGCAGACGATCGGCGAGCGGCGGGCCGAGCCGCAGTCGGTGAAGTTCTAGTGGCGCAAGGCAAGCAGCCGGAGCGGGAGCGCCCGAAGGTGGAGACCCTCGGGCAGCTCCTGGGCACGGCCCTGGCGTACTTCGTGATGGGCGCGGTCGTCCTGGTCGTCATCGACCTGGTGTTCGTCCTGCCGACCGGGCGCGGCTTCGGCCAGACCTCCGGCTGGATCGCGGCCCTGCCCACGGTGTGGGTGTACACCGAGCAGTTCCGGCGCTACGCGGGCGCGGCCCGCTGGGGCCTCATGCTCGTCGGCGTCCTGCTGGGCCTCGCCGCCGGGTTCGCGGTCGCGATCATCGCGCCGGTCGCATGGCCGCCGATGCTCACCGGCGGCCTGGGCGGCCTCGCCGCCGCACTCGTGTACGGCCCGCTGTGGTTCGCGGGCATCAAGACGTTCGGAGAGGAGCGGGTCGCATGAACCCGATCGCCAAGTACTTCCTGAGCCGCGCGGCCATCCTCGCGGCCGTCGCCGTCCCGCTGATGTTCTTCCTCAACGTGCTGAACGCGCTCGCGATCGGCCTGCTCGTGTCGATGGCCGTCGGGTTCACGCTGCTGCGGCGCCAGCAGCTGGCCATGATCGACCACATCGACGCGGGCGCGAAGCGCCGCCAGGAGGAGAAGCAGCGCCTGCGCGCCGAACTCGCAGGCGACGACGCGTAACACCTGCCGGTGATCGGGCCGGTCGTCGACCGGCCCGTCAGCCCGCAAGGCCCTAGCCGGCGTCCTTCATCAGCTCCGTGCAGATCTGCAGGGTCTCCCCCGCGCCCGCGGTGAGGGCCTTGCCGTAGTGCTTCAGCCATGACCGGACGCCGTCCGGCGTGCCCGTGGACCAGGCGCGCTGCGCGCCCACGTACTCGGGCGCGCGCTCCAGGTGCCCGGCGTCCACCGTGATGAGCAGGTTCGGGTCGAGCCCCTTGCTGGCCAGCGCGAGCCGCGCGGCGGCGCGGGCGACCACGTTGTTGGCCACCGGGAAGGGGCGCACCGCGAGCAGCTCGCCGTGCACGACGGCGGCGGCCATCGCGGCCGGGATCTCCTTGGTGGGGTTGGTGATCAGCGCGCACAAGGCGTTGATGCGGTTCATCCCCGAGTCGTCCACCTCGATGCGGCCGGGCTCGAAGTCGACGCCGGCGTCGGGGAACTCCTTGGTCGCGAGGGTGTGCAGCTTCGCGAGCACGTAGCGGGGCGAGACCGGCCACATCGGGGCGAGGCCGGGCAGGGCCTCCACGACGCGCAGGACGCCGCTGACGGCGGGGTCGTCGAAGTCCCGGTCGCGCAGGCGCTCCACGTCGCAGTCGTACCCGTCGAGGGCCAGCGTCGCGGACGCGGAATGCAGGGCCACTTCCGCCGCTACGAGCTCGTCGCCGCCGCGGAGGGCCTCGTGCCACAGCATCCGGTCCACGTTGGCTCTGGCGTTCTCAAGGGCGTCGGCGACCTCGGAGAGTTCGAGGAGAGGCGCGAGAGGATCCACGGGCGGAACCTTACCTTTTGGGCGGAGCGCGCAAACGGCGCACTGGGCGGGCTAGAGGGCAGTCACAGGACGGTGTCGCGTCCAGGATCGTGCACCGGTCCGACGATACCTCCCGAATCGGCGCCGCAAGGCCCCCGATGGGAGCGGGTGGAGGGCCCTGGGACCCTTCGCGGACCGCCCGCCGACCGCCCGCGGGCCGTTCGGCGAGGGGTGGTCCCAGATGCCGGTGCCGCAGCGGCCGCCCGTATTCGTGTCGGGTTCGTCGCGCTAGTGTTGCCGGACATAGACCCGCCTCACAGTCGCGCAGTGGCGCGTATGTCTGTAAGGAGCGAAATACCCGTGGCATCAACCCCGCAAGAGACGCTTGCCAATCTGCTCTCGGAGGACCGGACGTTCCCGCCGTCCCCCGAGTTCGCCGCACAGGCGAACGTCACCGCGGCCGCTTACGAAGAGGCCGCGGCCGACCGCCTGGCGTTCTGGGAGCAGCAGGCGCGCCGGCTCGACTGGTCGAAGGACTGGGACCGGGTCCTGGACTGGGACACCCCCCCGTTCGCGAAGTGGTTCACCGGGGGCGAGCTGAACGTCGCGGCGAACTGCCTCGACCGGCACGTGGACGCCGGGCTCGGCGACCGGGTCGCGATCCACTTCGAGGGCGAGCCCGGCGACAGCCGCGCCGTCACGTACGCGGAGCTGCTCGACGAGGTCAAACGCGCCGCGAACACCCTCACCGGCCTCGGTGTGGGCCCGGGCGACCGGGTCGTCATCTACATGCCGATGATCCCCGAGGCCGCCGTGGCGATGCTGGCGTGCGCGCGCATCGGCGCCCCGCACTCGGTCGTGTTCGGCGGCTTCAGCGTCGACGCGCTGTCCAGCCGCATCGACGACGCGGGCGCGAAGCTCGTGATCTGCGCCGACGGCGGCTTCCGCAAGGGCAAGCCGCTGGCGCTCAAGCCGACCGTGGACGCTTCCCTGGAGCGGTGCCCGTCGGTGGAGAAGGTCCTGGTGGTCACCCGCACCGGCCAGGACGTCGAGTGGACCGACAAGGACGTCCGCTGGGAGGAGACCGTCGGGACGGCCTCCAACGAGCACGAGGCGCAGGCGTTCGACGCCGAGCACCCGCTGTTCATCCTCTACACGTCAGGGACCACGGGCAAGCCGAAGGGCATCCTGCACACCTCGGGCGGGTACCTGACGCAGGCGTCGTACACGCACCACGCGGTGTTCGACCTCAAGCCGGAGACCGACGTGTACTGGTGCACCGCCGACATCGGCTGGGTCACCGGGCACTCGTACATCGTCTACGGGCCCATGTCGAACGGCGCCACGCAGGTCATGTACGAGGGCACCCCGGACACGCCGCACACCGGGCGGCTCTGGGAGATCGTGGAGAAGTACAAGGTCACGACCCTCTACACGGCGCCGACCGCGATCCGCACGTTCATGAAGTGGGGCGACGACGTACCGGCCAAGTACGACCTGTCGAGCCTCAAGCTGCTCGGGTCGGTCGGCGAGCCGATCAACCCCGAGGCGTGGATGTGGTACCGCGAGCACATCGGCGGCGGCACGTGCCCGGTCGTGGACACGTGGTGGCAGACCGAGACCGGCGCGATCATGGTCTCGCCGCTGCCGGGCGTCACCTCGACCAAGCCCGGCTCGGCCCAGCGGTCGCTGCCGGGGATCAACGTGGACGTCGTGGACGAGCAGGCCGAGTCGGTGCCGAACGGCGGGGGCGGCTACCTCGCGATCCGCGAGCCGTGGCCGTCGATGCTGCGCACGATCTGGGGCGACGACCAGCGGTTCATCGACACGTACTGGTCGCGCCTGGGCGGGCTGTACTTCGCCGGCGACGGCGCGAAGAAGGACGACGACGGCGACCTGTGGCTGCTCGGCCGCGTGGACGACATCATGCTCGTGAGCGGGCACAACATCTCCACGACGGAGGTCGAGAGCGCGCTGGTGAGCCACGAGACCGTGGCCGAGGCCGCGGTCGTCGGGGCTTCGGACCCGGTGACGGGCCAGGGCATCGTCGCGTTCGTGATCCTGCGCGGCGGGCAGGACTCGAGCCCTGAGCACCTCGCGGAGCTGCGTAAGCACGTCGCGAACACGCTGGGGCCGATCGCCAAGCCGCGGCAGGTGATCGTGGTCGCCGAGCTGCCGAAGACGCGCTCGGGCAAGATCATGCGGCGGCTGCTGCGCGACATCGCCGAGGACCGCGAGATCGGCGACGTGACCACGCTCGCCGACAGCGCGGTGATGAGCCGCATCAAGGTCGGCCTGCAGAGCGGCAAGGAAGACTAGAACGACGAGCGAAGCGAATTGCCGAGGCGGTCGACCGCCTCGGCAATTCGCGTTTCTAGAGTCAGGTCCCGCATCGCCGCGACCACAGCCCGCCGTGGCCGCTCTGCCCTCGGCACTTCGCGTTCCCCGAATCAGATCCCGCATCAGCGCGACCACAGCCCGCCGTACACAGCCCGCCGCGCCCGCTCTGCCCTCGGCACTTCACATTCCGCGAGTCAGATCCCGCATCGCAACGATCACAGCCCGCCGTGCCCGCTCACTTCGGGCCGCTTCGCACCCCGCCTCCCCCGGAACCGCTTCGCAACCCGCCGGATGATGCCGCCGTCCCGCGTGCCGCACTCCCCCACCTCACGTGACCGCCCACCTCACGTGACCGCCCACCTCACGTGACCGCGCGCCTCCTCACCGCCTCCGGGGCTCGCCCGGCGGGCGATGACCTCGTACGCTGAGCGCGTGACCCGCAAGACCTTCGCCGACAGCGCCGCCATCAAGCAAGGCCCCTGGACCCACCGGCACATCGACGCCAACGGCTCGCGCTTCCACGTCGTTGAAGCCGGCGAGGGCCCGCTCATCCTGCTGCTCCACGGCTTCCCCGAGTTCTGGTGGGCCTGGCGCCACCAGATCCCCGCCCTCGCCGACGCCGGCTTCCGCGTCGTGGCCATCGACCTGCGCGGCTACGGCGCCTCGGACAAGCCCCCGCGCGGCTACGACGCCTACACGATGGCCGCCGACGTCGTAGGGCTCGTGCGCGCCCTCGGCGAACGCGAGGCCACCGTCGTCGGCCACGACCTCGGCGGCATCCTCGGCTTCGCCGCCGCCGCGTTCCACCCCCGCCAGTTCAAGTCCCTGGTCGTCATCGGCGCAGCCCACCCCCTGCGCCAGCGCGCCGCGCTGGCGGTCGACCCGAAGGGGCAGATGGCGGCCTCCCGGCACCTGTTCGCCTTCCAGATGCCCCGCTACGAGCACAAGCTGACCGATTGGGACGCAAGGAAGGTCGCCGACCTCATGTACGCGTGGTCCGGTCCGGGCTGGCGCGGCAGCCGCGATTTCCAGGAGTACGTGCGGGCCTGCCGCGACGTCATCCAGATCCCGCAGGCGGCGTTCTGTGCGCTGGAGGCCTTCCGGTGGCCGTTCCGCACCGCGATCGGCCTGGCCGGGCGGCGGTTCGTGAAGCTCCTCCAGCGTCCGACGCCAGTTCCCACGCTCCAACTGCACGGCGCGCTCGACTCCTGCGTCCTGCCGCGCACAGCTCAGGGTTCGGGCCGGTACGTGCACGGACGCTACGAGTGGAAGCTCCTCGACGGCATCGGCCACTTCCCGCAGCAAGAGGCCCCGGAGACGATCACGAAAGAGATCATCCGCTGGGCGAGCTGACCCCGTCGCCATACACCGTATTCCGTACTTAGTACGTCGTACGCCGCACGCCGGCACTGACAACGAGGCGGCTTCGTACGCAGTACGTCGTACCTCGTACATCGTTGCGCCGCAACGTACGAAGTGCAACGTGCGCCGTACACCGTACACCGTATTCCGTACCTAGTACGTCGTACGCCGCACGCCAGTAGTGGCGCCGAGGCGGCTTCGTACGCAGTACGCCGTACGCCGTACGTCATTGCCCGGCGACGTACGAAGTGCAGCGAGCGCCGTTCACCATTGCGCGGCAATGAACCTCCGTACGCCGTACAACATGCGGCATACAAAGTGCGGCGTACAACGTACAGCGCATTATGTACGCGGTACGGCAATCGTCCCGCAGATCTCGCTCATCATGGGCCCTACTCCGAGCTCGACGACCGGGTGCTCACCGAGGAGCCCTCCACGAAACCGCCAACACGCTAGCCGCGCGGCTAGCGCATCGGGCAGGATGGGGCGGGGCCGTCGCCCCATCGACCAACCGACGAGCCACCTGGAAGGCGGGTCAATGTCCGAGGCCACATTCGCGCTGCGAGGCGCGACGATCGTCCCCATCACCGCAGCGCACATCGAGCACGGCGTCATCCTCATCGAGAACGGCCGCATCAGCGCCGTCGGCGGCGCGGACCTCCCTGTGCCCGAAGGCGTCCCCGTCGAGGACGCGACGGGCAAGTGGATCGTGCCAGGCCTGATCGACGCGCACACGCACCTGGGCGTCCACGAAGTCGCCGAAGGCTGGGCGGGGAACGACACCAACGAGATGACCGATCCGAACACCGCGTACGTGCGGGCGTTGGACGGCATCAACCCCACCGAGCCGGGTTTCGCCGAGGCGTTGCAGGGCGGCGTGCTGGCGGTGAACGTGAACCCGGGTTCGGGCAACGTGATCGGCGGCGAGACCGTCGCGATCAAGACCGTGGGCCGCTTTGTGGACGAGATGGTGCTGCGGTCGCCCTCGGGCGTGAAGTCGGCGCTCGGCGAGAACCCGAAGCGGGTTTACGGTGAGCAGAAGAAGACGCCGTCGACGCGGCTCGGCACGGCCGGCGTGCTGCGGAAGGCGTTCGTGGAGGCCGAGAACTACCGCGCCGCGGACGACCCCGCCCGCGACCTCACGCTCGAGGTGCTCGTGAAAGTCCTCGAACGCGAGATCCCGTGGCGCCAGCACTGCCATCGCGCCGACGACATCGCCACCGCGCTGCGGGTGGCCGAGGAGTTCGGGTACGACCTGGTGCTTGACCACGGGACCGAAGCGCATCTGCTCGCGGACGTGATCGCGGAGCGGGGGATTCCGGTGATCTTCGGGCCGCTGCTGTGCTCGCGCTCGAAGGTGGAGACGGTGAACCGGTGGCCCGAGAACGCCGCGAAGCTCGCGGCGGCGGGCGTCGAGCTCGCGATCACCACCGACCATCCGGTGGTCCCGATCGAGCACTTGGTCATTCAGGTGATGCTGGCGGTCAAGGCCGGACTCGACCGCGATACGGCGCTGCGGTCGGTGACGATCAACCCGGCGAAGATCATGGGCGTCGACGACCGCCTGGGCTCCCTTGAGGCGGGCAAGGACGCCGACTTCTGCATCTGGTCGGGCGACCCGCTCGACATCTACTCGAAGGTGGAGCGGGCCTACATCGACGGCGAGCAGGTCGCGTAGCACTCGCATTCCGGGCGCCAGCCTTCAAAACGGGCACCGATAGGCCCCCGACATCAAGGGTGACATAGGAGTACGACACCACGAGCCGATCGAGACTCGGGCCCGAGGCAGCGGTGCTGTGGAGGTCCGGAGCGGCGGCGCTGCGGAGGCTGGTCCGCCGCCCCGGACGCCCCGGACGACTCGGACGCGACTCAGGGCCGGACGACTCGGACGCGACTCAGGGCCGGACGACTCGGACGCGACTCAGGGCCGGACGACTCGGACGCGACTCAGGGCCGGACGACTCGGACGCGACTCAGGGCCGGACGACTCGGACGCGACTCAGGGCCGGGAGGCGCGCTTCGCGGCTCGCCTCCCGGCCCTGTGCCGTGCGTCGATCAGGCTGCCCGCCGGACCTCGGCCCGGGTCGGGAGCGCCGGCTCGGAGGCCGCCCGCAGGTCGCGGGCGATGAGGCCGCGCCGTGCAGCGGTGAAGCCGCCGGTGATCCGACTGAACAGCGTGGGGCGGTCGTCGGGGACGACGGGCGCGTCGGGCAGTGCCGAGCGAGCCTCGGAGCCGACCAGCTGAATTGCGAGGATTGCGTAAGCGTCCATTTGGGTGTTCCTTCCGGGCGGTGATGCGAGAAGCGTGCCGCGCCGGTGCGGCGGTGAGGCCCGCCCCGCGTATGGGTGCGACCGGGGTGGATTCCCGGCGCCGCGGGCGGTTCCGGGGCCTCGGCCACTACTCTGACCGGCCCTTGTCACCGGCTCATTACGCCTCAGGAAACCCTCGGACAAGTCCGGTGAACAGCAGGGTGCCGATCATGCCTCAGGTCACACCCGTTGCACGCCAGCGGCGGCCACGTCGTCCACTTCAGCGCGATCGCCGACCGCCGCTCTCGTGGAGGACTCCAACGCCCCCGACGTGGTGATCGGCGCCCCCGGCAGGACGGCGCCGACGTGTCAGCGCCGCGATGCCGGGTAACCGCCGAACGAGCAACGCACGGCGATCGAAGGGAGCACGCGCATGGCCACCGAAGAGACCGGTCACGTGACCGGCACGCCCGACAAGGACTACAACATCATCTGGTTCGTCGAGGCGTGCCTGAGCGACGCACTGCGGCTGGAGACCTACATCGCCGACGCCGAACGCGCCAACGACACCGAGCTGGCGGAGTTCTTCAAGCGCGCGCAAGGCGCGAGCCGCAAGGGTGCCGAGGAAGGCAAGGCCCTGCTGGAGCAGCGGCTCAACGGCTGACCGCGGGCAGCGTCCGCAGCTCCGAGGATTCGGACTGCGGGATCGCTCTGTTCACAGCCGCCGGCCGCGGGGTCCGGCGGCACGGCGGCACGGCGGCACGGCGGCACGGCGGCACGGCGGCACGGCGGCACGGCGAGCAGGAGCCTCCCTTCGCGGCCGAGCCGGGTCCCTCGCGGACCTCGACGAACAGCGAAGCCCATAAGTGATCGTCAGGACATACATCAATTGGCGCCGATATGGGTACCCGTAGTCCAGACAGGAGGCGCCGCCGGCGAAGCCCGAGGCAACGTCGGACCGTCCACCGGAAAGGAGACCGGTATGCGCTGGCTCGTAAGAAACGTGGCCCTGGCAGCGACCATGGCGGTGCTGCAATACGCGGTACGAGAGGTCATGCGCCGTCGCAGCGGCCGCTCGCGTTCCGCTACGGCGCACTAGGACCCGCAGTAGCACCAGAGCTCCATCGGCCGGGACATCCCCCCGGCCGGATTCGAACGACACAGGAGGACCTCATGATCGGATTCATCGTCGCAGGGCTCATCATCGGCGCGCTCGCCCGCCTCATCAAGCCGGGCAAGCAGCGACTCGGCCTGCTCGCAACGCTCATCCTGGGCCTGGTCGGCTCGGTCATCGGCGGCACCATCGCGAACCTGCTCGGCACCGGAGACATCTGGGAGCTGAACGTCCTCGGCTTCGTGATGGCCGTGATCGCCTCGATCCTGCTCATCGGCATCGCCGAGGGCATCGCCCAGAACCGCCGCCACCACCCCGCGCACTAGCGCCGGACCGCGGCCCGAGCGCTGCGGGGATCAGGACGCATAGGCGGCTGCAGTACGCCGCCGTCGCACCGGGCGGGTCCTTCGGGACCCGCCCGGTTCTCGTCTGCCCGGAGTCCGACGCCCAGAGAGCGCCGGTCCGCGCGGATCGAAGGTCAGCGCAGGTCTGAACGCCGTGCGGCCGAGATGAGCACCCAGGCGATGTAGGGGGCGCCGAAGACGCCGGTGACCACACCGGTGGAGACCGGCCAGGGGAGGGCGTGCTGGGCGAGCAGGTCGGCGGTCTGCAGGAGCACCGCGCCCATGAGCGCGGATGCCGCGATGCTCTGCCCGGCCCGGCGCAGGAGGAGGCGGGCCAAGGGGCCCGCGAGCATGGCGATGAAGGCGATCGGGCCCGCCGCCGCGGTGGCGACGGCCACGAGGACCACGCCGATGCCCAGCACCGCGACGCGGTCGCGTTGCGTGCGGGAGCCGAGCACCCGCGCCGTCGCGTCGCCCAGTTCCAGCGCCCGCAGCACCCGGGAGGCGTAGACGCCCGCGGGAACGAACAGCGCCATGGTGACCGCGAGCAGGATGAGCGCCGCCGGCGACGCCATGCCGACCGAACCGATGAGCCACGTGAGCGCCTCGCGCGCGTCGCGCATCTCGGCCCGGGCGACCAGGTAGGACGTGATCGACTGCGCGAAGGTGGCCACGCCGACGCCGACGAGGATGAACCGGTAGGCGGACACGCCTCTGCGCCAAGCGAACAGATAGATGAGCGCGGCGGTCAGCGCGCCGCCGGCGAGGGCGGCGGTCGGCAGCAGCAGGGCGCTCGAGGCGCCGAAGACGATGGCGGCCACGGTGGCCGTGCCCGCGCCCGCGGCGACGCCTAGGAAGTCCGGCGATGCGAGCGGATTGCCCAGTACGCGTTGGAAGAGCGTGCCCGCCCCGCCCAGTGCGAGTCCGATGAGGAGTGCCGCACCGGCCCGCGGCAGGCGCAGTTCGCGGACGATGAACACCGTCGACGGCTCCCCGGTGCCGGCGAGTCCCATGAGGACCTCCCCGGGCGGGAGCAGGTCGGCGCCGATCGCGATGGCGAGCCAGAACAGGCCGATGGCGGCGAGGGCGAGTCCCGCCACGACCAGCCGGATGCGGCGGCGGGCGGACACGCGCTGCCCGCTCACGGTGAGGACGGCGGCCATCTCAGAGTTCCACCAGGTTGCGGTAGCGGACGAGCAGGACGAAGGCGGGGGCGCCGAGCACGCCGATGACGACGCCGACCGGGATCTCGCCGCCGGGGAGCATGAGGCGGCCGACGATGTCGGCGCCCAGGAGGAGCGCCGGACCGAGCACCGCCGAGTACGCGAGGATCCACCGGTAGTCCGGTCCGGTGATCAGCCGCGCCGCGTGCGGGACCATCAGTCCCACGAACACGATCGGCCCGCAGGCGGCGGTCGCCGCGCCGCACAGGACCGCGACCACGGCGAACAGGCCGGCCCGGGCCGCTCCGGTGCGCAGGCCGAGCCCGCGGGCGAGGTCCTCGCCCAGGGAGAGCAGGTTCAGGACCCGCCCGGTGCACAGGGCGACGATGAGGCCGACGACGAGGAACGGCGCGACCTGCTCCAGCACCGGGAAGTACCGGCCGCCGAGCGCGCCGACCTGCCACATCCGCAGCTCTTCGAGCGCGTCCGGATCGGCGAGGACGAGCGCTGAGGTGACCGAGCCGCACAGCGCGGTGATGCAGACGCCGGCCAGCGCGAGCTTGACCGGTGTCGCGCCTTCTCGGCCGACCGCGGCGATCGCGTACACGGCGACGGTGGTGGCGCCCGCGCCGAGGAACGCGAACCAGACCGAGCCGCTCACCGGCATGGAGCCGAAGACGAACGCGGAGGTCACGACGGCGACGGCCGCGCCGGCGTTGATGCCGAGGACGCCGGCGTCGGCGAGCGGGTTGCGGGCCAGGCTCTGGAGGATCGCGCCGCTGACCGCGAGGGCCGCGCCGACCCCGATCGCGATGAGGGTCCGGGGCAGGCGCATCTCGCGGATGACCGTGGCGTCGGCGCTCGGGGTCGGATCGGTGATGACCTGCAGGACTTCGAACGGCGCGATGTCGCGCGAGCCGAGGGTGAGGCTCAGGAGGGCGAGGAGGACGAGCCCGCCGGTCGCGGCGAGCAGGACGACCGCCCGCACCGATGAGCGCGCCATCGATGCGGGCGGGGCCGTCGCTGCCGCGGTCACTCTTGGACGAGGTTCTCGTCGGCGCTGCGGATCACCTCGGCGAGGCGGGTGAGCTCGGCGGCGTAGTCGCTGTAGGTGTGGAGCCAGTACCCGGGCCATGTCGTGGTCTGGCCGGCGGCGTAGGCGGTGATGCTGGACGAGATGGGCGCGGCGGCGAGGGTCTCCTCGTTGCCGGGGTGCCAGCGGTCGTCGAACAGGAGCAGGTCGGGCTGGTACTTGTCGGCGTTCTCCATGCTGAGGGTCTCCCAGTACGGGAAGTCGGGGTCGGGGGTGTCGGGGTTGATGACGTTGAGGCCCCACTGCTGGAAGTCGAGCAGTTCGGGGGCGTGCTCGGGCACGGCGATCGCGTAGCTGGTGTCGTAGGGGCTGACGGCCAGCGCGGTGAGGCCGGGCTTCTCGGCGGTGGCGGCCTGGAAGTCGGCCAGGGCGGCTTCGAATGCGGTGCGGGATTCGGCGATCTGGCCGGGGTCGGCGCCGAGGGTCTCGGCGAGTTCGGCGTACCCCTCGATCAGGTCCACGACGGAGTCGCTCTGGGCGGGGCCGACGACGGGGGCGAGTTCGGCGAGCTTCTTGCTCTCCTCTTCGACCCCGTCTTCGAGGCCGCTGTAGGCGCCTTCGACGGGCCACCAGTCGCCGACGATGAGGTCGGGCTGCAGTTCGGCCGCGGCGGCGACGTCGATCTTGCCCCATTCCTCGCCGAGGATCTCGATGCCCGAGAAGTCGACGCCGCGGAGGGCGACGTCCTCGTCGACCGGGTTGCTGGCCCAGATGCCCACGGGCTTGATCCCGAACTCCATGAGGGCTTTCGCGGAGGAGGCTTCGGCGATGATGCGGGTGGGGACCTCGGAGGCGGTGTAGGTCTCGCCGTCGCCGGAGGTGTAGGACCAGGCGACTGCGTCGCCGTCGGCTCCGGAGTCGGAGGCTGAGCAGCCGGAGAGCAGCAGTGCCGCTGCGGCTGTCGCGGCGAACAGGGGGCGACGCATGGGGATTTCCTTCCGGCCAAGTTAGCTTAGGCATACCTTATATGAAGGAAATTCTCGTGATCATCGCCGTGCGCGGACGGGCACGGGACTTCGCCGCGTGCTGATGCGCCGACGCCGAAGCGGAGGGCCCCAAGCGTTCCGCCCGGACCCTCCGCTCAGTCGATGGTTGCCCCGCTACAGCGTCGGCGCCGCCACCTGAGGCTCGGGCGCGCTCGCGAGATGGGCGTCGATGCGGTCGTCGGCCGGGCACCGGCCCAGGTCGGTGTAGCGGCTCCGGAACTGGGCGAGGCGCGAGCGCAGCCGCTGCGGGGCGCCCATGCGCGCCAGCGCCTCCGCCGAGGCCGCGAAGCACGCGAGCGCCGCCTCGTGGAGCCGCCGGTCGTCCAGGCCGATGCGCGCGGCGTGCTCCCACACCGATGCGGGCGGCTGCGGCCGGCCGGCGCACAGCGCCTCGGTCGCCTCGTACGCGGCGTACGTGGCCTTCGGGTCGTCGATGAGGGTGGCGGCGACGATCGCGGGAACGATCCAGCCGTCGCCGTTCTGCTGGTCGATCATGCGCAGCTCGAGCCAGCCGCGCGGTCGCACGGGCGGGAAGAGCGTGCCCATGTGGTACTCGATGTCATCGCGCGTGGGCTGCCGGCCGTCGTGGCCGCTCTGGATCCAGTCGCGCAGGGTCATGCCCGGCGGCACGTCCCATTCGCCGGGCGGGTCGCAGCGGTGGCACACCACCTCGGCGTCGAGCACCCACTGCGCGAAGTCGCGCCGCAGGTCGCCCTCTTCGGAGACCGGGCGGCCCCATCCGGGCAGTTTGTGCCAGAGCGCCTGGCGGGTGGACTTCCAGCCGCTGGGGTGCCCGTCGAGTTCAGGCGAGTTCGCGAACGCGGCGATCAGGACCGGCCCGAGCCGGTGCGCGAGGTCCCAGCGGCGGCGCAGGTCGGCGTCGTCGTCGCCCGCGTCAAGGTTGACCTGCACGGATGCGGTGCCGCACATGACCATGCGGCCCCAGGGCCCCGAGCGGTCGTAGTAGGCCTCCATGGCCCGGTACCGCGCGTCGTCGAGGTGGCGGACGGGGTCGCGGACGCCGTCGAAACCGCCGCCGCGGACGGTCTGCCCGCGGGTGGCGAGCGCCGCCTCGAGCGCGGCCTGGTCGGTCTCCGCGGAGGCGATGCACGCGGCGAGGTCGTCGGCCGGGGCGGAGCTCATCTCCACCTGCCCGCCGGCCTCGCGGCTGACAGTGCCGCCGTTGGGCAAGTCCCAGCCGGTCTCCAGGTCGCCGCGGGGGTCGACGAGCCATTCGAGCTCGACGCCCACGCGCCGGGAGGGGCCCGTGGTGAAACCCCACCGGCCGATGAATGCAGCCGCCTCGTTCGCGGTCAGCAGCGTGTCCATGTCACCTCTCCTTCCCGTTCCCAGGCGGGACGCCCCGCACGGGCTCGCCTGGCGGCGGAAGGATGCCCAGAACGGCGCGCCTTAAGCGGACCGGGCCGGTGTGCTGCGGCGCGACGTGTCGGCCCGCGGCACGCCGGGTGCTCGAGGAGACCAGGCCGCCGTGCACGGTTTCGGCCCCGGTGGCCGGGTCGACGAGGACACGGTCAATCCCACCGAGTTCATCACCCGGCGAGCCGCCCGTCGACGCCATCGAGGCGTACGAGACGTTCGACCATCGCGAGGACGGCCGGCTGAAAACGGCCCTCGACGTCGCCTGACCGCGTGGCCTGATCGCTCCGCTGCGAGATCGCCGCGGCCGCTTGGAGATCCGCTTACCGGGGTCGGGCGCCGCGCGGCCGACGTTCCCGGTGCGCTCCGGGCGCTCGCGTGTTGTCGCGGCAGGGGGTTTCCCGTTGCGGTGGCGGGGAAGCCCAAGGGAACAGCGACCACAAGCGACGAAGGATGGTGCGCAATGAGTCGATCCAACGATGCCAACGCCGAAGGGTTCACAGGCGCCGGTCAGGTGCTGGTGGGCTCCTACACCGATTACGCCGCGGCCGAGCGCGCGGTCGATCACCTCTCCGACGCCGGGTTCCCGGTGGAGCGCACGGCGATCGTGGGCCGCGGGCTCTCGACCGTCGAACGGGTCACCGGCCGGATGACGATGTGGAGGGCCGCCGGCCAGGTCGCGCTTTCCGGCGCCATCCTGGGCGCGCTGCTCGGGTGGTTCTTCGGCCTGTTCAACTGGATCGCCCCGCTCATCGCCGGGCTGCTGCTCGCCTTCTACGGCGCGCTGTTCGGCGCGGTCGCGGGTGCGATCGTGGGCCTGGTCGCCCATGCGCTGACCGGCGGCCGCAGGGACTTCTCGTCCGTGGGCGAACTCCGCGCCGACAGCTACGACCTCCTTGTCGACGCCGCCACCGCCACCGACGCCGGACGGCTCCTGGACGCGGACGGCGCCCCCGGCCGCGGCGGTCCTGCGACTCCTCGCCGCAGTGAGACGCCCGTCCGCGACACCGACCGGAACACGGTAGGCGCCGAAAGGGAACTCCTGAACGACGACCGCCCGGAGTACGAACGCGCCGAAACCGAGCACGCGGGCGACGAGCGCCGCCGGGCATAGCCCCGCGGAGCTTCCAGCGATCGGCAGGGCCGTCGCACCCGTTGAGAAACGGTGCGGCGGCCCTGTCGGCCGCCGCACGCCTTTTACCCGTTCGGGTCGGGCTCCGGTTCAAGGGAGCCGACCGGCTCCCAGGTCGCGAGCAGTTCGGCAACGTAGGTCCCACTGACCCCCAGGCGCGAGGCGACATCGGCCGCGATCGGTGGACGGGCCGCCGCATCGCCGACCCCGGTCTCGGCTGCAAGCCGCTCCCGGAAGCTGGGGGAAGTGCGCTTGGGCCACAAGCAATCGCGGAAGAAGCGGCTGACCTCACCCATGACGGCGGGCACGGCGAAGCCCGGGAAGTCATCGCCGGAGTCAGGGTCGAAACGATCGATCGCGTGGACGAGGGCGGCGACCCCGACCCCCATCAACTCGCTGCGGGACACGCCCCTGTCGGCGTACCGCTGCACAACATCCTCGACGATCGGCAGGTGGCCGATGATCAGGCGCTCACGGCAGCGGTGCCGCTCGGCATCGTGCTCGTCGAGTCGGGCGAGTTCGCCGAAGAGCGGGAGCAGCCGCTCGAACTCGTCAAGGGCACGATCGCGGTCTCGACCGTCGGGCTCAGCCATGCTGGGATCCTCATCCGCACCGCCAGCGGTGTTCTCCCCTGCTCCGCCGGTGCTCTCGGCCGGCGCCGCGAGTGCGGCGACAGGTCGGTAGCGAGGGCGAAGCGAGTTGGAGAAGCCGTGACGGTGAACCGGATCGAACGAGCCGGCTCCCTTGCGCCTGGTTTTCCTCTGACGCGCTTTCATCTGCTGCAGTTGCTTTGTCGCGGCCACGGTACCTGCGAGAAGACGGATCCGCCAACGAAGCACGGCCCCTCACCGCGGCGCGAGTGCCGCACGGGGATGCCAGACTCGGGTGGTCCCCCGACCCGCTGGAGGCGGCATGTCCATCGAAACCGAGGTCCAAGCGGTCGCGGAGGCCTTCAGCCTCGCGCTGCTCGCCAATGACGCACCCCGGATCGCCGACCATCTCACCGACGCATGGGTGTACGTCGGCCCGGACGGCATGGTCGCCAAGGCCGATCTGATCGAGTGGATCGCCTCCGGCCGCCTCGCGCACCTCACGATGGACGCGGCCGGGCCCGAGCGCACCGTCGCCACCCGAGACGCACTCCTGGTGACCTGTCGGCGCACCAGCACCGGCACCTGGGAGGGCGAACCGTACGCGGCCGACGAGTGGATCACCGACCTCTGGGTCCGCAACGGCGACACCTGGAGATGCGCCTTCAGCCAGAAGACCCCGGCCTGACTGCACCGCCCCGCCGTACGCGTGGAATGCACTGCGCCAGTCCGCGCACCAATGCGGCACTCGCAGTTCGCGATCACGAGGGAGGCCCGCGCATATGCCGCGAGTGCAGCAACACACCGAAGGCGCCGAGCGCATTGAGAAGAGAGAGGCCGACGTAGCGCCGATGGCCGCTTCGGGACTCGCCCGATGCGCCGTCGCCCCTGAACTGGGGCTTGTGGTGGGTCCAGTGGGACTCGAACCCACAACCTACGGATTTCCTGTCAACCGGCTATTGACGGCTAAACCCGCTGGTAGATCGCCAAGCGAGGTTCATTCGGGTGCCTGCTGGCCGCTGTGGTTGCTGTACTTTCATGCTGTACCTGCGGATCACCTGAAAGCGCAGGAGCTGCGCTGAGCCTAGAATGATCCGATGAACACCCCCCTCCTGCCTCCTGGGCCTGCCCAAGCGCGGAGTGCAGCCTCCGATCGGGCGGATTTCTAAATGGACTGGCTTTCATTTATCGCGGTTGTTGTCACAATCACCGGAATTCCAATCACGATCCTAGCTACTAGGACTTGGGGAACTCGACGGGCAAAAGTCCAGATCACCCTCGATGCGACTTCTATCATTCCTATTGAAATTGATTCTGTACCCTTGAAAGTGACTTATGAAGACCATTTGGTGGAAAATCCATATCTAATCACCGTGATTATTGACAATAAAGGTCCAAGGGATGTCAGTTCGGCGATGTTCGACGCCGACAAATCCCTATTCTTTTGGTTCGATCAGCCATTTTATGGCCTCACCAGCACTGCAGGAAGTACAGAGTTCGCTTCCTCGAGTGCCGAAGAATCTCAAGGTGGGGGTTACGTACAGATTTTCCCGGGACTTCTCAGCAGAGGTGCACAATGGTCGTTCAGTGCCCTAGTTAGCGGACCCGCAAAGGTTCGATGTGAAAGTTCGCTTATCGACACCAAAACAATTTGGGCCAACTCAGGATCTCCCGATACACCGGAACCTGATTTTATGTATTGAGGCCGGGTTCATTGGCCGGGGGCGGGCGCGCGATACGCTCGCCCAAGCGACAGGGCGGGCCCGCAGGGATCGCCCGCAATCCGGCCTGGGCGCGCGCCCGCAGGGGTCCCCGGCCAAGGGTTCCGGCCGGAACCTTTCATTCCATCCTCAAGGCGTCCTCTGCTTGGCCCATGGCCGGCCGAGGACCGCCCGCAGCGAAGCGAGGACCGGACCGCAGGCCTGCCACGATGGCGCGGCCGCAAGGCCGCCTTGAAGATGTATAGAAAGTTCTCACAGAGCCCTTACGGGGCGCGTGTCTCGGCGATGACCCAGCGATGGTAATCGGGGTTTGCCTCGGCCACCGGCAAGGCAATCACGCAGGGAACTTCGTAAGGATGTGAAGCTTTCACTGCCTCGATGATGGCGGGAACCAGGCTGCGCCGGGTGTGCAACATGGCGCGAGATTCAGGCTCAGTATGCACCTCACCCTTCCATCGGTAGATGGAACGGATCTCAGCAACCTGGTGCCCGCAGGCGCACAGGCGATCATCGACTAGCCGTCGCGTCAATGTTGCAAGTTCGTCGGCGCTCGGTCCGGTGACTACGACTTCGCAGATTTCATCCATGCCGTGCCTCTTCGGCTTTCAGCTCCTCGATGAGCCCGCGAGCCTCCTCCTCGCTCTTACCCATGGCTCCCCAGCCCGTGACGATCTTGCCGTCATAGCTCAGGCCCACCCACCGGCCTTTCATGTTGACGCCGTGGGGGTGCACCACCATGTACATGGTGCCCTTCGAACGCACGGCACCCTCGTCCGCGGCGTACCACCCCATGAGGATTTCGTTGTCCCACAAGCGGAGTTCGCCGTTCCACATGTAGCCGCCGTCTTCGACCTCGATGCCCCGCGTGGTGCTCGAAACCTTGACGAGATCGCCCCGCTGCTCCATCCGGACCTCTTGTGCCGTAACGACCTCCTGGGAATCCTTGGACGTCTGCCAGGACGCCCACCAGTCCCCCGTGACGTTGATGCGGTAGGTGTCTTCTCCCGCGAGTTCATCGATAGTGATGCCCAACGCCTTGGCAATCTTGACCGCCACGGGGAGGTTCGGGTGCGTCTCCCCGGCTTCATACCGACGGATCTGCCGGGTATCGACCCCGGACATGCGAGCCAGCTCGGCTTGCGAAAGGCCCAAATCGGCCCGGCGCTGCTTGATGATGTCCTGCATCTCCACGTCGCGCCTCCTCCAATCCTGGGGACGAATCAGTCCCCAAGCAGGGAGTTTACAGCCTTTTTCTGAGAGGACATTTTTGTCCTTGACAAGGTCATTCATGCCCCCTAGTATAGGACAAGAACGTCCCACAAGGGGACGTTGAAGCCCTTCGGGGTAGGCATCACAAGGATGAGAGGCAAAGCTGATGAAGCTGAAGATCGATGTCACGAACGTGGCGTTCATGGTCACCGGTGCTCCGGAAGCCAAGGAGTACGACGGCAAGCAGCAGACGGACAAGGACACGGGCGCGCTCAAGTGGGTCACCCAGCTCCTGGCGCTGGAACAGGGTGAGAACGGTCAGGGCGAGATCATCCGGGTGGTGACCGCTGGAGAGATGCCGAAGCTGGCCCAGCTCCAGCCCGTCATCCCGGTCGACCTGGAAGCCATCCCCTGGAGCCAGAACAGCAAGAGCGGTGTTGCCTATCGCGCGGCCGCCATCAAGCCCAAGCCTGCGAAGTAGCCGAACGTTCGGGTTCCGTTACCGGGCCTGACCTCTCGAAAGGATCTCTGCCATGCAAGACGGGATGTCTGGAGACTTCTCGATGTTTCTCAAGGACGGCATGACGTTCGCGTCGTACGTCTACGAGAACCAGCGAGGTGCGCTGCGCACTGAACGCGGTATCGGCGGTGCGGGCTTGGTCCTGCACGGCTCAGCCGTTGAGTTCCGGCAGGTTGCCGAAGCTCTGCTCCGTCTGGCTGATGACGTTGAACGGGGGGCCAAGCGTCAACGGGCGCTTGACAACGCTCCGCGTCGTCGGACCAAGTTCGTCACCGAACCGGCGACGAAGGAAGAGATGAAGACAGCCGCCTAAAGCGGCAAATGGGGAACCGGTCGACCGTCCAAAGCTGGCCGGTTCCCCGCCTCGCATGAACCAAAACCCTTTGCCCTTCGGGGCGGAAAGGATGGTCTGCCATGCCTTCAAATGGTAGCCGGTCTGGTGGTCGCAAGGTGAGCTCAGGGGCTCGCGCGGCGCAGACACTCATCGATCAGTTCGAGGTCGGTTCGGCCAAGCGCCGCGCCAAGATCACTGGTGGCCTGGCCGCTTTCGCGGTCGCTCTGGTCGCCTTCCCCATCGCCGTGCTCGTCACGGAGTGGGCCACGGCCCTGTTCATCGCGGTCGCTATCGGCGCCGCTGCTGGCGTGGTCGCTGCGGTTCTCACCGTGGTGTGGCCGGTGCTGCGCGTCGCGTGGCATTGGGCTGGTGAGCTCGTCCTTCTGGGCGTCCTCATCACCTTGTATGCCGTTCTCGCGGCATGGGTCGGTCCCTATGGGGCGCTCGCCCTGGTTGCGCTGCTCGTTGGCGTGCCGTGGTTCATCCCGCCGGCCAACCGGTGGCTGAACCACTGGGGCTGGTGCATGGTCACCCGTCACCGCGTCCGCGTCGCCTGTGACTCCTTCATTGAAGGCAAGGGCGTCCGCTCAAGTGTCATGCCGCTGATCCTCCTTGCTCGTCCGACGCAGTCGGGTGAGCGGGTGTGGCTCTGGATGCGGGGGGATCTCACCCTCGACCAGGTCCAGGAGCGGCTTGACGCCCTGGCGAGCGTGTGTTGGGCCAATTCGGCCGATGCGCGCCCGGCAGGTCAGAAGGCCGCTTATGCGGTGGTGGACATCCATCGTCGCGATGTCCTCGCTGAGGGCGTTGCGGTGCCCGTCGAGTCGATGCTCGATGGGATCGACCCGGACTCGTACCGGGACATGGCCGATGTCGATGAAGACGACGAAGGCGTGGACGTCACGGACGATCCGGTGATCCAGGCGCAGCTTGATGAGCTGACTGGCAAGTCCAGGCGTGAGCGCAAGCCGCGCCAGGCAAAGGCCGACAAGGCCGAGGATGCCGCCGTCGTGCGGCAAGAGGGTCCGGACGAGGACGAGGGTTTCATCCCCGCGTTCATCTAGGCCCGTGTTGCTAGCCCTGCTGGGCTGCTCGAAATGGAGGGACGGACAACCGTTCCGTCCCTCCACCAATCACCTTGATTCCTTTGGGAGGTAACCGTAATGAACACTGCTGTCGGTCCAAACATGTCCATCATGGACGACTTCTATCTTGGCAAGTACGCCACCGGTGAGGCCGTGAGGCTGTGCTTCGCCTACAAGAACCTGCTGGCCGGTGGGGAGCCTGGTTCGGGCAAGTCCGGTCTGGAGCAAACCATCCTGGCGCAGGCGGCGCTGTGCGTCGACACGAAGCTGATCGGCTTCGACGGCAAGCTGGTCGAACTCATGCAGTGGGCCGACGTCTTCGACGTGTTCGTAGGCCCGGACATGCGCAAGGCCCTTGCCACGCTGCTGTGGGTGCAGCGGCTCATGGATGCGCGCTACGCCAAAATGTCGGCGCTCAAGCTGCGGAAGCACGTGGCGACTGCGGCTGACCCGTTCTGGGTGATCTCGGTTGATGAGCTGGCCTATTTCACTTCGGTGGCGGGCAACAAGGTGGAACAGGAACTGTTCTCGGCGCTGCTGCGCGACATCGTGGCCCGTGGCCGTGCCGCCGGAATCATCGTCCTCGCCATGACGCAGCGGGCTTCGTGGGACATCGTCCCGACCGCACTGCGCGACCTGTTCGCGTACCGGTGGGTGGGTCGCTGCTCCACGCCGGGATCGTCGGATGTCGCGCTCGGTGCCGGTTGGGTCGATCAGGGCTACAACGCCATGAACCTTGACCCGGCCAAGCCCGGTGACTCGTTTTTGCTCGCCGAGGGTGGCGTGCCGCGCCGGATGCGCGTGGCGTGGATGTCTGATGCGGAGGTCGCTCAGGTCGCGGCTTTCGCCGCTCAGCTCCGAGGCCGCAAGACGGCTGTCTGACCGAGTGCCGTCAACCCGTCCTTGACAGGTCGGCGGCACTCCGGGCGAACGGTTCACCCGGGGTTCGATTCCCCGGCGTCCACGACGCAAGGAATCCCAGCACTAATCGCACACGGGCTAGTACTGCGTCCTGCTGATGAGGCATTGAGAGAACAAAGGAAAGAGGGCAAGAAATGAAGCACCTCAAAGTGACGCTCGATGGTGAGGACACGATCGTCAATCACTATGTCACCACGGACGAAAACGCCGCTGTCGTTATGGCGGATTTCAAGGAAGGCGACATGATCGTCATCGAGAACCACGCCTTCCGAGGCAACGAAACAGTCAAGGACTCGATCACGATCATCCGGGTGTGCCGGATTGTGGAAATCGAGATCAAGAACAGGTAAGCCATAGCGGCTTACTGGTAGAGCGATCGGCAATCTTCGGGGTTCGAGGCCCCGACGCTCACGCGGTAATAGCAACCACGAATGACACAGAGAGGAGGAGTGTGCAATGTTCCGTACCGAATTTGATGACCCGGAAGGCGTCCGCCATGGCGGTCTGCTGACCTTCAATTACCGCTTTGCGCCGGACGGCTTGTGCACCCGCCGACAACTCGCCGCTGAAGGGCTTACCCCTGGGCGGCAGCCGATAGCGGCACAGATCAAGTGGCGACGCGGCAAGCGATTCGCCTATCTGTACCGCCGCGACCTGGCCGTACCGAAGCGCCCGGCCACCGACGCCCAACTGCGGGCCCTGACAAAAGCGTGGGTCGCCCTGTCGACCTGCCCGTCCTGCAAGACGGAATACGGCTACTACATCCCCAAGCGCTACGGCGAATGCCTCGACTGCTTCGAGCAGGCAGGGGCGTAACCGTGTTCGAAGCGTTCCAAGCCGCTGCGGCTCCGCCGCTGCACAAAGTGGCCCAGATCGACGCCTGTCCTCCGTGGCAGACCGATCTTTCCCGGATGCGGTTCCTATGCCGCATGTGCCGCAAGCACTTCACCGGAACCGAACTCGCTGACGACGAATTGCACGTCCTCGTGTTCGCGCCGACTCCCGGCTGGGACTGGGTGCCGTGCGTCGTCTGCGACGAGGTGACCGTGCCAACGGTCGAACACGCCAACAAATGCGACTACTGCAACGGCTTGCAGTGGTGGAAACCTATGGAGGTCAAAGGATGAAATGGGAAGACCGTATTCAGACGGTCATCATGTTGTTCATGGGTGTGGCCGCTGGCGCGGTCTCGTTCACCCACGTCCACGACGCCACCGTGTTGGCGGGCCAGCCCTCCTGGGTTGGCTGGGTCAACGCGGTGACCATCGAACTGATGGTGATCGCCCTCGGTCTCGAGGTGCGACGCCGCCGCCGCTCCGGCGGTCACAAGGTCAAGTCGGTCATGGCCATGATGATGTTCTTCATCTTCCTGTCCATGGGCGCTCAAGTCCTCGACGCTGAACCGACCATCGTCGGTTGGCTCGGCGCTTCGGCATCGGCACTGGGGTTCCTGACCTTGGTCAAGGTCGTGCTCTCGCGACCCGCTGAAGCCAAAAGCGCCGGCGGACCTGTGCAGGACGAACCTATTCGATCTGCACCGGCTTCTCAGCCTGAGTCGGCACCGATCGATGTGGCCTCGACCGTGGTCGAACCGCACGCTGTCGCTGCCGAACCCGCTTCGGTGGATGACGCCTTCGCGGCGCTCGCCTCCTTTGGTGAAGGCAGGTAACCGCGATGGTCGAGAACCGCGAGTTCAACGCCTTCGCCAAGCGGATCATCCGCGCCTATGGGCGCCGGGTCGCTGAGGGTGACGTGGACGCACTCCCCGAGCTCCTTGAGCTCTCCGCCTCACTCGATGAGGCCATCACCAACGCCGTCAAGGGCCTCCGTGCCTTTGGCTACTCCTGGGCCGAGATCGCCGAACGTATCGGCATGTCCAGGCAGGCCGCCCAGCAGCGCTGGGGCAAGGCCATCCCGCAGCAACGGGACACCGAAACCAACACCTAGCACCGGCCCCGCCCGGACCTCGACCACGAAACCAATGTCGAGCAGCCCGGCGGGGCCATGACCCCACGCGCATCTGAAGGGAGGCAACCGCATGGAACGCAACACGATCACGCCCGGCTTCGCCGCCGACATCATCGCCCGATCCGAGTCGACCGGTTGGGAACCGTGGCTCTCGCACGTCGCCGGTGCCGCCGGATGCTCCAACCCGGTGCGCCTTCGCGGTGAAATTAACGCCGTTAATGAGACCACCGGGCAAGTCCTCTCCGCCAGGTCCACCGCCTCCATGCCCGACGGCATCATCTACAAGGCCTGCGGCACTCGCCGCGCCTCCCTCTGCCCCACCTGCGCCAAGACCTACCAACACGACGCGTTCCACCTCGTGCGCTCCGGCATGACCGGCGGCAAGGGAGTCCCCACCTCTGTCACCGCTCACCCGGCCTTGTTCGTCACCCTCACCGCCCCCGCCTTCGGTCCCGTCCACACCCGAACGCTCACCGCTTCGGGCAAGGTCCGGCCCTGCCGTGCTCGCCGCGACGCCGAAACCTGCCCCCATGGCGTCCGCCTGGCCTGCCACACCCGCCACGACGAAAGCGCCGGCCAGATCGGCCAGCCGCTGTGCCTGGACTGCTACGACCATGACGCCCAAGTCGTCTGGAACGTCGCCTCCGGCGAACTGTGGCGGCGCACCAAAATCAACATCGACCGCGGATTGTCGCGCCTTGCCAAGGCCCACGGCATCGACCCGGCTTCGGTGCGCCTGCGCTACGTCAAGGTCGCGGAGTTCCAGCGGCGCGGCGCTGTCCACTTCCACGCGCTCATCCGCCTCGACGGCCGCATGCCCGGTACTGACGCGATCCTGCCGCCGCCTGCCGCCCTCGACGCCGAGGCCATTGCTGCACTCGTTGCCGATGCCGCCGCCTCGACCAGCTTCCGCACCGAAGAGCACGATGAGCGCCCCGAAGGCTGGCTCATCCGCTGGGGTGCGCAAGTCGATGTCCGCCAGGTCGAACTCGGCGACGGCGAGATGACCGAGAATCACGCGGCCGGGTATCTCGCCAAGTACGCCACCAAAGCCACCGAGGACACCGGCCACCTGTCCGGCCGCCTCACCGAGGCCACCGTCGCCGTCTACGCCGACCCTGAAGGCGATCACATCGCCAGGCTCATCGCAGCTTGCTGGGATCTCGGATCGGAAGGCGGGGAATGGATCAGGCTGCGCAAGTGGGCGCACATGCTCGGCTTCGGCGGCCACTACATGACCAAGGCGCGCGCCTGGTCGACCACCTTCGGTGCCCTCAGAGACGCACGCGCGCAATGGATTCGCTGTCAACACGAGATTGACACCGAACCTGCTGAATCCATCGTGCTCGTCAACTACCTCCGCTACGACGGCACCGGCTGGCACACCGAGGCTGACGCCCTGATGGCGTCCTCCGCTGCCGCTCGCGCCCGGGAGCAGCGGCAGCTCGCCCGTGAAGCTTTGGATGAAATGAACACTATGGATCGATTGGGATGATTGCGATGAATGGAAAGGTTATTCTGACGCCGCGTTGGTACACGATGGCGCAGGTCGCTGAGCTGCTGGGATACAGCGTGGCGAAGGTCAAGACGTTGGTCTACTCCGGCGAGCTTCGTTCGCTCAAGGATGGTGGCAGCCGTCGCATCCTCCCTATCTGGGTGGATGAGTACGTCGAGCGCAAGGCCGCTGAGTCCGAGAACTTGGAGCTGGTGGCATGAGCGGCAGGAAGCGCGGCAATCGGGAAGGCTCGATCTACCCGTACAAGGGTGGCTGGGCTGCCTACGTCTGGGTGACGACGCCTTCGGGCGCCCTAAAGCGGAAGTACGTTACCGCCAAGGATCGCGGCGACTGCCACGACAAGTGGATCAAATTGCAGGCCACAGCGCTGACGAAGGTCATCTCTACTAGCACGGGCACGATTTCGGACTACGGCAAGTACTGGCTTGAGGAGATCGTCAAACCGAACCTCTCGCTCGGGACCTACATCAACTACAGCGGCTGGTTCCGGACGCAGATCGAGCCAGGCTTGGGCAACAAGAAGTACACGACGTTGCGGGTTCGCGACGTGCAGATCTGGCTGAACAAGGTGGCCGCAACCTGCCAATGCTGCTACCAGGGCAAAGACGCGAATCGGCGAGTCGACAAGCAGCGATGCTGTGCGATCGGCAAGTGCTGCAACAACTTGTACTCCAAGGAGTCGCTTCGGGGCCTCCGCCGCACGTTGCGGGCCATGCTCGGCTGCGCCGTCGCCGAGGAGGAGATTGACAGAAACGTCGCTGCTCCGGTCAAGGTCAAGCCGGTACGCAAGCACAAGACGCAGCGTCGGCGTTGGAGTTCCGAGGAGGCTCGGCGGTTCCTTGAGTCGGCTCGTGAGGATGACGATCCCGCTTACGTCGCCTACGTCGGCGTGCTCGTGCTTGGGCTCCGCGCCGGCGAAGCCCTGGGTGTTGGTGAGGACGAATTGGATCTCGACGCGGCGCAGCTCAACTTGGCCTGGCAGCTCCAACGCCTTGGCAAAGAGCTGGCGCTGAATGAGTTGAAGACCGATGAAGCTGAGGACTACTTGCCGCTGCCGAACATCTATGTGGCGGCTGCTCGCCTACGACTCCGGCAGAAGGAACGAGATCGCGTTGCAGCAGGTGAGGCGTGGCAGGGTTCGCACTTGCTGCTGACGACTCGAATCGGTACGCCCTTGGAACCGCGCTCGTTCGCCCGGATGTGGGATCGACGGTGCGACCTTGCGGGCGTGCCTCGTATTACGCGGCGCGATGCCCGCCGCACCTGTAGCTCGCTGCTCGCCGACCTCGACGTGCACCCTCGGGTCGCCATGCGCATCCTGCGGCACTCGAAGTTCGACATCACCATGGAGGTCTATACAAAGGTCTCCGATGAAGCAACGCGTGAGGCGCTGCGGCGGCTCGGGGAGGAGTTGGGCTAGCTGCTGTACTTTGCTGCTGTACCGGGTGGGTCCCTTGGGACTTGCCCGGTTCTCCTTTGCCCTCTGAGCTGGGGCTTGTGGTGGGTCCAGTGGGACTCGAACCCACAACCTACGGATTAAAAGTCCGCAGCTCTGCCAATTGAGCTATAGACCCAACGGGGAGATTACCGCATCGGAGCGGCGACGGGTGCGGGTGGCGGGGCCCGGATGGCCTGCGGCACTCGGATTGTCGGTGGCGGGTGCGATAGTCAATGGGAGGCGCGCTCATCCACAGCCTGTGGACGGCGGGCAAGGACGATGCGGCGCTGGTGCGAAGGCTGTTTCAGGCCGGACTCCACCGCCGGGCCGGTGGCGGTGGAGCCTGCGGCGGGCGGTGTGGGTTCGCACCGCCGCGGGTGGACGGCGCGGCGGCAGTCGCGGAGCACCGCCGCCGCGCCTATTCGATCCGCGTCACACGCAGTCCTCGGTGGGGTCGGACCCGCTCCCGCTTGATCGAACATATGTACTATAAACCATCGCGTCGAGCCCGCACACCCCCGGTCGGGTGAATTCCCAACGGATCTGAGGAACGCGCTCGCCGCCCGGCACGGCCCCGGCGGCACCAGGCGGACGGGCAGGTAGACTCGCCTGCTGTGCTCATACTGCTGCCGCCGTCAGAAGGAAAGGCCGGTCAAGGTGACGGTCCTCCCTTGGACCTCGGCCGACTCTCCTCTCCCGCGCTGAACCCCGTCCGCGAGCTACTCGTCGACCGCCTGGTCGAGCTGTGCGCCGATGAGGAAGCCGCCGTGAAGGCACTGAAGCTCCCCGCGAGCGCACGCCATTACGTCCAGGCCGGCCGCGCGCTCCGCACCGCCCCGACCCTCGCGGCCTGGGAGCTGTACAACGGCGTCCTCTACGACCGGCTCGGGCTCGGGGACCTCCCCGACGGCGAGCAGGTCTTCATCGCGTCGCCGCTGTGGGGACTCCTGCGGCCCTCGGATCGCGTGCCGCCGTACCGGATGCCGATGAGCACCCGCTTCCCCGGCCTCGACACGCTGGCGAAGCTGTGGCGCCCGGCCGTCACCGAGGTGCTCGGCGCCCGCGACGAACTCATCGTTGACCTGCGCTCGGGCACGTACGCCCAGGTGTGGGGGCCGAAGGACCGCGGCGTCACCGTGCGCGTGTTCAAAGAGGACGCCGACGGCGGGCGCACCGTCATCACCCACATGGCCAAGGCGACCCGGGGCGAGGTCGCCCGCGCGCTCCTCGCCGGCGGCGCCCGGCCCGAGTCCGCGGCCGACCTGGCCGACTTCCTCGCCGGCCAGGGCTGGAAGGTCGAGCTCAGCGAGCCGGCCACCCGGTCGAAGCCGTGGCAGCTCGACATCGTGAGCACCTGAGCGGAGTTACCCTCGCGTGTAGTAGCGAACGCCCCCGGCAACAACCCTGCCCGGTGACACCTGAAGGGGAGCTGAAGGCGTTTGGAAGCTACCCGCGCGTTTCGTTCCGAGCGCCCCTGACAACAACCCTGCCCCGCCGAACCTGAAGGCAACCTGAAGCGGCTGGCGGCTGGCGGCTGGCGGCTGGCGGCTGGCGGCTGGCGGCTGGCGGCAAAGCAACAGGAAGGGCCCGGACGCTTCGCGTCCGGGCCCTTCCTTCGTATCGCTAGTGGTTCGAGTGGTAGCCGTTGGCCTTGGCGCGCTCGAACGAGCGGCGCACCTCTTCCTCGGCTTCCGCCCGTCCGGTCCAAGTCGCGCCTTCGACGCTCTTGCCGGGCTCCAGGTCCTTGTAGACCGTGAAGAAGTGCTGAATCTCCAGGCGGTCGAACTCGGGCACGTCGCCGATGTCCTTGAACCGGTCCTTGCGGGGGTCCTCGGCCGGGACGCACAGCACCTTGTCGTCCACACCCTTCTCATCGCGCATCCGGAACATGCCGATGGCACGCGCACGGATCACGCAACCGGGGAACGTCGGCTCCACCAGGACCAGAGCGTCCAGCGGGTCGCCGTCCTGGCCGAGCGTGTCGTCGATGAAGCCATAGTCGGCCGGGTACACCGTAGCGGTGAACAGCGTCCGGTCCAGACGGATACGTCCGGTCTCGTGGTCGATCTCGTACTTGTTGGCGCTCCCTTTCGGGATCTCCACGGTCACGTCGAACTCCATCGGCCGACCTCCTCCAGGCTCAAATGCAGTGCTCTTAATGGCTTAGTCTCTGTGCATGTCCCTCAGCGACAACGCCGACCCCAAGGTCGCGAGTAGTACGCCACATGCCGCACCCGCCCCCCAGCAGGCCCGCGTGCGCCGTCGCCGGGCGCTCACATGGGTCATCGCAACCCTCGCCATCGTGGTCACCGTAGCCGCAGCGGGCGGCCTGGTGTGGCAGATCATGGCCGTCACCAGCCCTCGGACCGGGACGATCACCGCCCCCGAGGCCTACCCCCCGGCCGAGCCCGCGCCCGTGCTGGCCGGGTCCGACGCCAGCGCGCCCCTCCCCGACCTCGCCTCGGTCCTGCCGGGCGCGCTCACCGACTCGCGGCTCAACGGGAGCCTCTCGGCGTCCTTCGCCGACGCCCTGACCGGGGAGATCCTCTTCGAGCAGGAGTCCACCGCCCCGCTCACACCGGCCTCGTCCATGAAAGTGGTCACTGCCGTGGCAGCGCTGGAGCACCTGGGCGCCGAGTACCGCATCCCGACCACCGTGGTCGAGGGCCCGACCGAGGACAGCGTGGTCCTCGTGGCCGGCGGCGATGTGACGCTCACCGTCGACGGCGAGGGCTACTACACCGAGTACGCCGCGGGCGCGAGCCTCACCGAGCTCGCCGAACTCGTCCTGGAGGCGCGCGGCGGCACCGTCCCGACCACCGTCTACCTCGACACGAGCGTGTTCACCGACAACCCGAAGGCCGAGGGGGTCCCGGCCGAGGACCTGGTCTACATGACCGCGCCTATGGCGCCGATCATGGTCGACGGCGGCCGCAAGGACAACACGAGCAAGTACGCAGAGCACTACACCGACCCGGCGTTGGAGGCGGCCAAGACGTTCGCCGACCTCCTCGGCGCCACCGGCGGCGTCACCGCGGGTACCGCCGAGGCTGACGCGGCCGAACTCGGCGTCGTCTACTCCGCGCCGATGGCGGCCCTGGTCGACTCGTTCATCCTGACCTCGGACAACCTGCTGGCCGACGCGATCGCGCTCCAGACCGCGAGCGCGGTCGAGAACGCGATGACGTGGGCGGCGGTGTCGACGGTCCACCTGGCAACCCTGGAGAACCTCGGCGCCGACACGACTGGCCTGGTGTTCTATGACGGAGCGGGTCTCTCGCCGTCGAACCGCATGACCGCGACCGCGTTCACGCAGCTGCTGCTGGGCGCCGCGTCCTCGGGGTCGGCGACGGTCTTCGAGTCGCTGCCGGTCGCCGGGTACTCGGGGACGCTCGACGACCGGTTCGGGACCGCGCCGGACGGCAAAGGCGTGGTGCGGGCCAAGACCGGGACGCTGAGCGGGGTCTCCTCGCTCACCGGGACGCTGACCACGATCGACGGGCGCCAGGTGGTGTTCTCGCTGATCTCCAACGGCGACACCACGGGTGGGACCGCGGTGGAATCGGCGATGGACGAGATCGCGACGGCCGTCGCCATGTGCGGCTGCTAGGGGCCCCTCCCCCTCCCCTCCCCCCGCCCACCCTGATCGGTTGCACCGCGGTGGCTGACGTGCCGGATTCGGTCGCTGGTCGGCCGGGCTTCGGCCTGTTCGGGGTCGTGTCCTGGTCGGCTCCTCTCTGCTCGGTTCCGCTCGGTCCTCGTGGGGATTCGCGCTGGTGGCAATGATGGCGGAGCGAACCTGAAGCCACGCTGAAGACGGCTGAAGGCGGCTTCAGGAAACTCCGCTGGGAACGCAACGGGCCCCGGGCGAATGCCCGGGGCCCTTGCGCCGCTTGGGATCAGGCGGTGTTCCAGGTCTGGTTGAGGTTCAGGCAGCCGGTGGCGGGCACCGTGGCCGTCCGGTTCCCGATCGTCTCCCACGTGTAGGCGCCGGAGGACCGCACGATCACGTACTTGTACTGGAAGGTCGTGCCCGCCGGGACGCTGATCGTGCCCTTCCACACCGGGTAGGACGCGCCCGACAGGTGCGCCGAGCTGATCGCGGTCCAGTTGCCCAGCTGCGGGATCGAGCCGACGACGTACACCTCGTCGCCCACGTTCGTGCCGCTCACCGCGGCGTTCACGGTGACGCAGTCCTTCGTCTCGCCGCCGCCCGAGCCGTTGCCGACGTAGATCGCCAGCGCGGTCTTCGCGGGCACGGTCGCGGTGAAGGCGCCGCCGGAGACGGTGACGGTGCCACCGGAGATGACGTCCGTGTAGGAGCCGTTCGGCAGTGCGGTGGTGAAGGTGCGGGTGATGGCGGTGGTGCCGGCGTTGATGACGGCGTGGCCGGTGTCGCCGCGGCCGAAGGCGAGGGCGTCGCCCGAGCCCCAGGTGTTGCCGACGGCTTCGCCGGCGGTGGCGGCGCGGAAGCCGGCCATGCCGCTCATGTACGGGGAGCGGTGGAGGCAGGTGAAGGCGCCGGAGCCGCAGACGGCGTCGGCGACGGAGCCGTCGGCGTTGAGGGGCGGGGCGGCGTGGTTGGTGGTGAACTCGTAGCCGGTGTAGGAGGCGGGGGTGCCGAAGGGGTGGGCGAGCATGAACGCTTCGGCGAGGAGGTAGTCCTGGCCGTACTGGTAGTTCATGGTCTGGGAGCCGCGTTCGGTGTCGTGGTTGGCGACGAAGACGCCTGCGGGTGCGGTGTAGCCCCAGCCGGTGCCGATGGCGGTGAGGTGGCGGGCTTCGGAGCCGCCGTTGATGTGGTTCTTGAGGTCGTAGGCGTAGCTGAATTCCTGGACGTCGCCGATGCCGGTGTATTCGGCTTCGGTGATGGGTTCGCCGGGGGCGCCGATGACTTCTTGGACGATGTAGGGGTCGCCGTCGACGAGGTTCATGATGGCGGCGAGGTCGGCGGCGGCGATGTGCTTGGCGGCGTCGACGCGGAAGCCGGCGACGCCGAGGCTCTGGAGGTCGTCGAGGTAGGCGGCGATGGTCTCGCGGACGTCGGTCTGGGAGGTGTCGAGGTCGTTGAGGCCGACGAGGTGGCAGTTCTGGACTTCGGCCCGGTCCTGGTAGTTGTCGATCTCGCAGTAGGCGCTGCCGGTGTTGTGGAAGTCGGAGGCGTCGAATCCGGCGTCGGGGTAGTGGAACTGGCGGTATTTGCTGCCGGCCCAGCCGGTGCGTTCTTCGGTGGGGGAGCCGGCGGCCATGTGGTTGATGACGACGTCGGCGATGACGCCGATGCCGTTGGCCTGGCAGGTGGCGACCATGTTCTGGTATTCGGCGCGGGTGCCGAGGCGGGACTCGATCTTGTAGCTGACGGGCTGGTAGTGGATGTACCAGGCGTTCTCTTCGCCGGGGGTGGCGTCGTCGCCGCGGATGTGCTCGTTGGGCGGGGAGGTCTGGACGTAGGTGTAGCCGGAGTCGGCGAGGGGGCCTTCGCATTCGGCGGCGATGGAGTTCCAGTTCCATTCGAACATGTTGAGGATGGAGTCGCCGCCGGTGAGGGCGGCGGCGGGTGCGGCGTCGAGGGGTGCGGGCTGGTCGTCGGCTTGGGCGGTGGGGACGGCGGCGGCTGCGATGAGGGCCGCGAGGGCGGTGGCGCCGATGGCGGGCAGTGCGCGGCGGCGGAGGTGGTGAGGCATCGTTGCTCCCTTTGCAATTTCTGCCCGCAAATGCTGCAAGATGTTGCGGACTCGAGAAGAACGTAGCATCGGCGGTCCGATAATTTCAAGATGTTCGATATTTGAATTCATACGGTCACGCAGCGTGCACTGCATTGCGGGCGAACCATCGCAAACCGATCCGGTGAACATCAACGCCCGCGCAGCGCCCGGCAACGCGGCAAACGGAGGCGCCCCGCGAAAACCCCAGGTCCGGTACGCGGCGGTTCGCGCCCACTTGCGCGGGACAGTGGCGCCGTCGTTGCGCTATGGATAGGCTTGGCCGATGGCGCCGCCCGCAGGAAACCCGATGCTGCCGTCAGTCGACTGGCAGACCGCCGCCTCCTGCTCCCGGGCATTCAGCCGCGGCGGCCCCCGCATGAGCCCCGAAGGCGCCCTCGACGTCGTCGCCGACCTCCACCGCCACGCCCGCACCGCGATCGACCTGGTCACCGACTACACCGGACTCGTGCCCGCCACGGCCGTCTCCGTCGACGTGGTCGACCGCATCCGCTGGAGCCGCATCAACATCGCCGGCTTCCGCCGCCTCCTCATCGAGCTCGGCGCCGAAGACCCGGCACCGACCGCCCCCGTCTCCGCCACCGCCAAACTCACCGGCGTCCAGACCGGCGCGGTCCTCGCGTTCCTCTCCTCCCGCGTCCTCGGCCAGTTCGAGACCTTCTCCACCGACACCGGCCGCCTCCTCTTCGTCGCCCCCAACATCGTCGAAGTCGAACGCCGCCTGCGCCTGCCCTCGCGCGAGTTCCGGCTCTGGATCGCCGTCCACGAAGCCGCCCACCTCACCCAGTTCACCGCCGTCCCCTGGATGCGCGAGCACTTCCACCACCTCATCCACGCGTTCTTCGACGCCGCCGAACCCGACCGGTCCTCCGCGTCCGGCCTCGCCCGCGCCGTGCGCCGCGCCCTCGCCACCGCCCGCGAAGAAGAGCAGAACGGCGGCCCCGGCGAGGAGATCCCCGGCACCGACGTCATGACCGCGGTCACCAGTCCCGAACAGCGCGAAGCAATCTCGCAGATCCAAGCGCTCATGACCCTCCTGGAAGGCCACGCCGAATCCGTCATGGACGGCGTCGGCCGCACCGCCATCAACCACGTCGCGCTCCTGCGCCGCCGCTTCGACCGCCGCCGCGCCAACCCGACCACACTGCAGCGGTTCCTGCGCCAGCTCCTCGGCCTCGACGCGAAGATGCGCCAGTACGCCGCCGGCCGCCGCTTCGTCGACCAGGTCGTCGCCGAGCACGGCGTCACCGGCTTCAACCGCGTCTGGGAACGCCCCGAGCACCTTCCCACCGAAGCCGAGATCGACTACCCGGAGCAGTGGATCGCCCGCGTGCTGCGAGGCCAGGGCCTCGCGCCGCAGCGGCTCGGCGCCGGACGCGGCTGACCGACATGGCGAAGCTGCCGCCGTCGGTGGCGCGCCTGCGCATCGCTGTCCGCGACGCCCTCGCCGACCTCCCCGCCGGCTCGCTCGCCCTCGCCGCCTGCTCCGGCGGGCCCGACTCGCTCGCACTGGCCGACACGCTCGCGTTCTGCGCCCCGCGCATGGGCCTGCGCGGCGGGCTCGTCACGGTCGATCACGGGCTGCAGGACGGCTCGCACGAACGCGCGGCCGAGGTCGTGGCATGGGCGAGGAGCGCAGGACTCGAACCCGCGCTGTCGATCGCGGTCGAGGTCGGCGCGGCCGGCGGCCCCGAAGCGGCGGCCCGGACGGCCCGGTACGCGGCCCTCGACGAGGCCGCGCAGCACCACGGTGCCAGCGCGATCCTGTTGGGGCACACCAGGGACGACCAGGCCGAGACGGTCCTGCTCGCACTCGCGCGCGGCGGCGGGCCGCGCGGCGTCGCCGGAATGCGGGCCACGCGCGGGGTCTACCGGCGCCCGCTGCTCGGCATCGCCCGGGCCGACACGCATGCGGCCTGCGACGAGCGCGGGCTCAAGCCCTGGACCGACCCGCACAACTCGGACCCCCGGTTCCTGCGCTCGGCACTGCGCCCGGCAATGGACGTGCTGGTCGCGACCCTCGGCGAGGACGTGGTGGCGAACCTCGCGCAGACGGCGGCACTCGTCGGGGCCGACACGGATTACCTGGACGATGTCGCGGGCGGGGCGCTGGAGGCGTGCCGGGCCGAGGAGGGCGCGGCGGCCGATGCCGCGGTCGACAGCAAGGTCGACGGCGAAGTCGACGACGCGGGCGGCCGTGAGCGCCGCGGCAGCCCGGCTGATGCCCTGAGCGGCGGCGCAGCCGGCATCAGAACGATGGTTGACGCCGCGGTCACGGAAGGCCGAGCGACCGCGGACGGCGGCAAGGCGCTCAGCGCCGGTGCACTGGACGCGAAGCGGGTGGCGGCGCTGGCCGGGCCGGTGCGGCAGCGGGTGCTGCGCGCGTGGGTGCTCGAGGCCGGGGTCGAAGGCGCGGAGCTGAACCACCGGCACCTCGACGCCGTGGACGCGCTCGTCGCCCACTGGCACGGCCAAGGGCCGACATTCCTGCCCGGCGGGATCGAAGTGCGGCGGAGCGGCGGGCGCCTCACGGCACAGCCCGGTGACGGCTCGGCCGGGTCCGGCGGGGCGCGAGCGCCGCAGGCCTGACGGTCCGAGCGACTCCCCGGCGATCGAAGCAGCGTCGAACGACCGCCCGGCCGGGCAGATCTCATTGCGGAACGGGTCCGGCAGAGTGATCGTCGCGCCCGTCCGTCTGCCGCGGTCGGCGGCGCGGGCGTGCGGGCCGCTCATTGCATCGGTGCTTCGGTGCGGGCTGCGGAGCGATTCGGAACCGGCGAAACGGATCGCGGGCATCACTGAGCTTCAGGCGCCCGCGTTCTCGGCGCCCCCGGGTCAAACCCTGACCGATGGGTCCGACAATCCAGGGCCTCAGGCGAACTCGTTCCGCTTGTAGCGAAATAAATAAGGTGCGATGCGCACCAATCGCGGAGTGGAGCGGCGCGCATCGTGCCGGAAACCCGGGCCGGGGCAGGCGGACCGCGCTTGAAAACGCGGCCCGGACGAGAGTTGCGTTGCGTCGGAAACTCGGCCTGCAACTAGGCGCCTCGTGCAGCGGAAACTGAGCTTGAGACAGGAGGTTTGCGCCGGAAAACACGGCCTGCGACTAGGCGCACTGTGCCGAGGAGCGAGGCTTGAGCCAGGAGCGCTGCGTCGCAGAACACGGCCTTCGGCCAGGCGCCTCGTGCACGGGAAACGGGCTTGGACGAGGTGCGTTGCGTCGGAAAACTTGGCCTGCGACTAGGCGCACCTTGCCGGGAAACGGGGCCCGGGCAGGGTGCGCCGCGGCTGGTGCGCTGCAACTGGTGCGCCCCGCCGGAGCGGCCCGGAACAAGGCGGGTCGGACAAGCAAGGACGGCCCGCGCGATCGCGCGGGCCGTCGGGGACGGAGGGTCGGGGCGAGGGTGCCCCTGACGTTACTTCTGGTAGACGGCCGGGTTGAGCACGCCGATGAACGGCAGCTCCCGGTAGCGCTCGGCATAGTCGAGGCCGTAGCCGACCACGAACTCGTTCGGGATGTCGAAGCCCAGGTAGTTCACGGGGATGTCCACCCGCTGCACGCCCGGCTTGCGGAGCATCGAGACCACCGCGACCGAGGCCGGGTGGAGGCCCTCCAGGTACTTCAGCAGCCAGTCCAGGGTGAGACCGGAGTCGATGATGTCCTCCACCACCAGGATGTGCTTCCCGGCGACATCGGAGTCGATGTCCTTGAGGATGCGCACGGTCCCCGAGGAGGTCGTGGAGCTCCCGTACGAGGACAGCGCCATGAACTCCATCTTCACCGGCACGCTCAGCGCCCTCGCGAAGTCGGCCATGAACATGACCGCCCCCTTGAACACGCCCACGAGCAGCAGCTCGTCGCCGTTCTCGAGCACACCGTCGGCGTAGTCGGCCGAGACGCGCGCGCCGAGCTCGGCGACCTTCGCTCGGATCTCGTCTTCGGTGATGATGGTGCGCTCGATCTCCTCGGCGTACCACGAATCAGGATCGAACACCGCGTCCCGCGCTGCAGCGGACGGGACGGAAGGTGGGCTGGCTAGCTCCGACGTCATGTAACAAGGGTGCCACCCGATCGCCCGCGGCGCTGGCTTGGGTGGGCGAACTCAACCCGCCCGTGGTACTAATTACGGTCTATCAGCGGGCGGGGTAAGGGCGGTATCCGTCGCGTAGGGCCAGGGGTGCTGACGCTGCGGATCGTCGAACCTCCGCACCGTGTACGTTCGAGTTGTCTTCGCCCTGCAGCCAAGGAAACCCTGTGGGGCCGCGGTGGATACACCGCCGCGACAAGGACAGCATCGCTCTCGAAACGCGAATTACGCAGGAGGAAACGAGTGGTCGACGCCGGGAGACCCACACCTGAGCGGAAGCGGTTCTTCCGCAGGCCGCTCGTCTGGATCGTGCTCATCGCCCTCATTGCGGTCCTGATCGGCAGCTTCTGGTCCGGCGGCTCCGACTACGAGGACGCGAAGACCTCCGAAGTCCTCAAGGACATCAACGACGGCAACGTCGAATCGGCGATCCTGCTCGACAAGGAGCAGCAGGTCCAGATCACCAAGAAGGGCGGCGAGCAGGTCCAGGCCTACGTCCCGACCGGGATGATGGAGCCGCTCGCGACCGAGCTCGAGACCGCCGGCGTCGAGTTCGACACCGAGGTCAACGAGACCTCCGTGTTCGTCTCGTTCCTGCTGAGCCTGCTCCCGATCGTGCTCATCGTCCTCCTGCTGCTGTTCTTCATGTCGCAGATGCAGGGCGGCGGCTCGCGCGTCCTCAACTTCGGCAAGTCCAAGGCCAAGATGGTGTCCAAGGACACCCCGAAGACCACGTTCGACGACGTGGCCGGCGCGGACGAGGCCGTCGAGGAGCTCCGCGAGATCAAGGACTTCCTCGAGGACCCGAAGAAGTACCAGGAGCTGGGCGCGAAGATCCCCAAGGGCGTCCTCCTGTTCGGCCCCCCCGGCACCGGCAAGACCCTCCTCGCGCGCGCCGTCGCCGGCGAGGCCGGGGTCCCGTTCTACTCGATCTCCGGCTCGGACTTCGTGGAGATGTTCGTCGGCGTCGGCGCCAGCCGCGTCCGCGACCTGTTCACCCAGGCCAAGGAGAACGCCCCCGCCATCGTGTTCGTCGACGAGATCGACGCCGTCGGCCGCCACCGCGGCGCCGGCATGGGCGGCGGCCACGACGAGCGCGAGCAGACCCTCAACCAGCTGCTCGTCGAGATGGACGGCTTCGACACCCGCGGCGGCGTCATCCTCATCGCCGCGACGAACCGCCCCGACATCCTCGACCCGGCCCTGCTGCGGCCCGGCCGCTTCGACCGCCAGATCCCCGTCGACGCCCCCGACAAGGAAGGGCGCCAGGCGATCCTCTCGGTCCACGCGAAGGGCAAGCCGTTCGTCCCGAACGTCGAGTTCGAGACCATCGCGCGCCGCACCCCGGGCTTCTCCGGCGCCGACCTCGAGAACGTCATCAACGAGGCCGCGCTCCTGACCGCCCGCCACAACGAGAAGGCGATCTCGGCCGACGCCCTCGAAGAGGCCATCGACCGCGTCATCGCCGGACCCGAGCGCAAGGGCCGCGTCATGGGCGACGCCGAGAAGAAGATGACCGCCTACCACGAGGCCGGCCACGCGCTCGTCGCCCACGCGCTGCCGCACGCCGCGCCCGTCCACAAGCTCACGATCCTCCCGCGCGGCCGCTCGCTCGGCCACACGCTCGTGCTGCCCACCGAGGACAAGTACACGCAGACGCGCTCGGAGATGATCGACACGCTCGCGTACGCGCTCGGCGGCCGCGCCGCCGAGGAGCTGGTCTACCACGACCCGACCACCGGCGCCTCGAACGACATCGAGAAGGCCACCAAGGTCGCCCGCGCGATGGTCACCGAGTACGGCATGTCCGCCAAGCTCGGCGCCATCAAGTACGGCTCCGGCGGCTCCGAGCCGTTCCTCGGCCGCGAGTACGGCCACCAGAAGGACTACTCCGACGAGGTCGCCGCGCTGGTCGACGCCGAGATCCGGGCGCTCATCGAGATCGCCCACGACGAGGCGTACGCGATCGTCACCGAGTACCGCGACGTGCTCGACCAGATGGTCACCGAGCTGCTGGAGAAGGAGACCCTGAACCAGGAGGACCTCGCCCGGATCGCGACCCGCGTGGTCAAGCGCCCGCCGATGGCCCCGTTCAACGGCACCGCCTCCCGCCAGCTCGGCGAACCGCCCGTCTCGACCCCGAACGGCTCCAAGCCCGCCGAGGGACCCGAAGAGGGCATCGAGGTCGGCCCCGCCACCGAGGGGCAGTCCCCGCAGCCGTAAAGCGGAGTGAACCATTTCACGGGCCTTCCTACCTGGTAGGAAGGCCCGTTCCGCGTCTGAGGAAGGGGTCACCTGGTGGTGAAGCACACTGGGCGTGTCGGGGGGAACCCGTAAGCTTGTGCGATGGCTGAACTCGACAACCTGGCCGCCCGACTCATCGACGGCCGCATCAACGGCAGCCCCGTCGAAGACGCGGTGGACCTGGGCCGGATCGAAGCCGCCGTCAGGGAGATCCTGACGGCCATCGGCGAGGACCCCGACCGCCCCGGCCTCCAGGAGACCCCCCGACGCGTCGCCCGCGCGTACGCCGAACTCTTCGCCGGGCTGCGCGTCGACCCCGCCGAGGTCCTCAAGACCTCCTTCGACGAGAACCACAACGAACTGGTGCTCGTGCGCGACATCGACGTCCAGTCCTTCTGCGAGCACCACCTGCTGCCGTTCACCGGCGTCGCCCACGTCGGCTACATCCCCGGCCCGGCCGGGAAGATCGTCGGCCTCTCCAAGCTCGCCCGCCTCGTCGAGGTGTACGCCCGCCGCCCGCAGGTGCAGGAGCGGTTCACCAGCCAGATCGCCGACCAGCTCTACTCCTCGCTCGAAGCGAGCGGCGTCATCATCGTCGTCGAATGCGAGCACACCTGCATGTCCATGCGCGGCATCAGGAAGCAGGGCTCCACGACCATCACGTCCGCGGTGCGCGGCCTCATGCAGTCCGACGCGCGCACCCGCGCCGAGGCGATGTCGCTCCTGCGCGGCACCCACTGACCGAAGGCGCCGCCCCTGCGTGCGCGGGCGCCCGGACCCGGAAATGCGAAGAGGCCGGATGCGCTGCATCCGGCCTTCGCTATGAGGGCGAGCGAGCCTAGGGGTGTCCAGGCATCGGAACGCTCGGTTGTTAGATGACCTGACCGGTCTGCGACTGGAAGGAGTCGCCCTCCGGCACGGCCTCGGTGTAGGTGGTGTCGAGGAAGCCGTCCTCGTTGGTGTCGCTGAGCACGGTGTCGGCGATGCCGTCCGCGTCCGAGTCGACCGAGATCTCGTCCACGAGGCCGTCGGCGTTGTAGTCGGTGGCCACGACGTCGGCGTAGCCGTCGTTGTTCGAGTCGGTCGCGACCGAGTCGATGTAGCCGTCCGAGTTGGAGTCGACCGAGACCTGGTCGGTGACGCCGTCGCCGTCGGTGTCCGACTCGTAGGTGTCGAGCATGCCGTCGTCGTTGGTGTCCGAAGCGAAGGACTCGATGATGCCGTCGCCGTCGGCGTCCACCGACAGCTCGTCGGAGATGCCGTCGCCGTCGTAGTCCACGGCCATGGCCTCGGCGTCGCCGTCACCGTCGGAGTCGATCAGGGTCACGCCATCGCTGGAGATGGTCTCGTCCTGGTAGCCGTCGCCGTCGACGTCGAAGGTCTCGGTGACCGTGGAGACGGAGGTGTCGTCCTCGGCGTAGAGGTCTTCCTCGGCGGTGTAGTCGGTGGTGGCCTCGTCGGTGTAGGTCTCTTCCTCGGCCGTGTAGTCCTCGGCGGTGACGTCTTCTTCGACCGCGGCTTCGTCGTACTCGCTCATCGCTCTTCCATCCTTAGATCTTGAGGTGTTCCGTGCTTGTGAAGAGAACTCTACGATCCTCTCGAGGGCCGTGAATCCCCAGAGTGTGCCAACCCCCTATGCTTTCTTCCGGTCACCCTGGCACCCGCCCGTCACACCATGTCTGGAGCTCCCATTGGGCTTGTCCGGCAATGCCTTCGACGTTCCCGAGCCGCCTCCGGCCCTGGTCCCGGTGCCCGCGACGCGGGCGTTCGACCTCCATTCCTCCCGGGTGATCGCGGGCGCGGCGGGCTGCGGCTGGCAGTTCGACCTCCGGGCCGACGACCCGGTGACACGGGACGGCATGCTGCTGGTGCCCTTGATCTCCGAGGCCGACTACTACCGCGCGGTCGACGGCGACGGCGACGCCTACGCGAGCCTCGTGCCCGCAGCCGACGTGTACGTGCAGAAGCCCGAACCCGGCACCGGCGCGCCGCGACCGGGCTACCTGATCGAGCGCCTCACCGACCCCGACTCGCCGCCGATCCGCCGCCCCTACCCCGCCTCGGACGTGCCCGGCCTCATCGGGCAGCGCGTCTGGTACTGGACGGACGAAGGGTTCAGGGACGACTTCCGCTGCGTCTCAGAGGCATTCGAACTCGACGGGGACTTCTGCGTGCGGGTCGTCGAGGAGCGCGCCTGGTACCGCTGGCAGCGCACGGGGACGATCCCGAAGGCGCAGGACGCGTTCATCCAGCACCTGTGGACGCAGTGACGTTTCGGGCCCCGGCCTTCACAACGGGCACCGCCGGGCCCCCGGCATCAAGGGTCGCATACGGGGGCGACAGCGCTGGAACGTGAACGTGCGCAAGGCCGGCGCTAGCCTTCAAAACGGACAACGTTGGGCCCGCCTCGGCGAAGCCTGCGCACCGTACATGGACCGTGCGGATCCTGACCCGGGGTGCGCAGCCGGCGCTAGCTCTGCCAGAGCCTCGTCATCATCGCCTCGACCGCGATGCGGGGGCGGACGTTCGCTTCGATCGCCTTGCGGCACTCCAGGATCGCGTCGATGCGGCGGAGCAGGGACTCGGCGCTGAGCTTGGCGGCCGCCGCCCTGGTCGTGTCCGCCATGTCGATGTGGATCGGGTCGACGCGGGCGCCGAAGCCGGCCGCGAGCGCGTCCCGGTAGAACGCCGCGAGGTCGACCAGGGCCCGGTCGAGCGAGTCGCGCTGCGCCCGCGTGTCGCGGGTCTTCTGGCGCTTCTCCAGCTCCTTCAGGGCCGCCGCCGAACCGCGCGCGGCCTTCGACGCGCCCTTCCCGGTGCCGCCCTTGCCGAGCGCAGTCTCCAGCGCTTCCTTCTCGGCCGCCGACTGGTCGGTGTACACGCCCGAGGCCTCGGCCTCGGCGGCCTCGATCAGCTCGACCGCGGCCGTGAAGCACGCCCCGAGCCCGGTCAGGCGGCGCGGGATCTGGAGCACGTCGTGGCGTTTCGCCCGCGCCTCCGCGTCAGTGGCGAGCCGCCGCGCGCGGCCCACATGCCCTTGCGCCGCAGCGGCGTACAGCTCCGCCTCGCGCCGGTCGAGGCCGTCGCGCTGCACCAGCAGGTCGGCGATCGCCCCGGCGGGCGGCTGCCGCAGCCCCAGGACGCGGCAGCGGGAGCGGATGGTCACCGAGATCTCGGCCGGGTTCGTCGAAGGCGCGCACAGCAGGAACACGGTCCGCTCCGGCGGCTCCTCGACCGCTTTCAGCAGCGCGTTCGCGGCCGCCTCGGTCAGGCGGTCGGCGTCTTCGACGATGAGGACCTGCCAGCGGCCCTGGGTGGGGGCGCGGCTGGCTTCGAGGATGAGGCGGCGCACCTGGTCGACGCCGAGGGTCAGGCCTTCCGGGATGACCCGGGTGACGTCGGCGTGCGTGCCGCCGAGCACCGTGTGGCAGGTGTGGCAGTCGCCGCAGCCGCCTTGGGGGCATTGGAGTGCGGCGGCGAACGCGACGGCCGCGGTGGAGCGGCCGGAGCCGGGCGGGCCGGTGAAGAGCCAGGCGTGGGTCATGCCGGTGCCGCGGGCGGCTTCGGCGAGGATCCGCTGGGCGTCGTCCTGCCCTACGAGTTCTCGGAACACTCCGGCGACGCTGGCGCTCACGGGCGTCCGGCCTCTTCGGTGACGGTGTCCCAGCCGTAGTCCTTGGTGGACTCGATGGTGGGCGGGGCCGCGGGTTTGCCGGTGCCGTTCGCTGCGGTGACCTGGTGCGCGGTGTCGTTGCGCCCGGATTCGTTGCGTCCGGTGTCGTTCGGTGCCGACTCGTTTCGGGCGGTGCCCTTGCGTGTGGCGTCGAGGCCGGGCCAGCCGGTCTCGGTGCGGGTGGTCCGGGTGCGGATGTCGAGGCGTTCGGCGACGGCTTCGCGCACGCGGGCGGCGATCTCGTCGGGCGTGCCGCCGGCCTCGATGACGAGGTACCGGCCGGCGTCGGCGGCGGCGAGCTGGAGGAACGTCTCGCGGACCTTCTCGTGGTACTCGAGCTGCTCCTGCTCGAGCCGGTCGCCCTCGCCGCCGGCCTTGGCGCGGTGGAGGCCGCTGGCGGGGTCGACGTCGAGGAGGACGGTGAGGTCGGGCTTGAGGCCGCCGGTGGCCCAGGTGGAGACCCAGGCGATCTCGTCCTTGCCGAGGGAGCGGCCGGAGCCCTGGTAGGCGATGGAGGAGTCGATGTAGCGGTCGGAGACGACGACGGCGCCGCGTTCGAGGGCGGGGCGGATGACCTTGTCGACGTGCTGGGCGCGGTCGGCGGCGAACAGGAGGGCTTCGGCGCGGGGTGCGGGCGCGGAGTCGCCGCCGGAGTCCAGGACGAGGGAGCGGATGCGCATGCCGATGTCGGTGGCGCCGGGCTCGCGGGTGAGGACGGCCTCGTAGCCGCGGAGTTTGAGCCAGGCGGCGAGCTTGACGGACTGCGTGGACTTGCCAGCGCCTTCGCCGCCTTCGAAGACGACGAAGAAGCCGGTGCCGGCGACCGGTTCGGCGGCCGTGAGCGGGCGGCCGCGCAGGGAGGACCAGAGGTCGGCGAGGACGGGCACGCCGGGCTTGTCGTCCATGGACTTGAACGCGGTGACGCCGAGCCAGACGACGAGGGCGGCGGCGATGAACAGGAGGATGCGGCTCATCGAGAGGGGCACTTCGGCGAAGCCGAGGTCGAGCCGGCGGGCGGCCTGCCAGCCGGCGAGCGGCGCGGCGATCGTCATGGAGAGCATGAGGATGACGCGGGCGGAGACGGCGATGAACGCGAACATGCGGCCGCGGATCTCGTCCTCGGTCTCGCGCTGCAGGAGCGTGATCCCGGCGAGGAAGGCCATGCCCGCGCCGAGGCCGATGACGAGCGAGCCGATGACGGAGAACACCATGTGCGGGGCGACGGCGTCGATCGCGAGGCCGCTGCCGGCGAGGACGATGCTCATGCCGAACCAGCGCAGCCGCGAGAGCTCGCCGATGAGCTTGGGCCCGAAGGCGATGCCGCAGCCCAGGCCGAGGAAGAGGAATACCGCGAGGGTGTAGAACGCGGCCTCGCCGGCGCCGAGCGTGGTGGCGTAGACGGTGCCGACGCCGATGAGGATGCCCGCGCCGCTGAACGCGCCGAGCATGCCGGTGATGAGGCCCCGGACGCGCTCGGAGGTGCGCAGGTAGGACCAGCCTTCGACGAAGTCGTGCCAGACGCTGGAGGTCTTGTCGCCGGTCTTGCCGATGCGGCCGGAGATCTGCGGGATGAAGAAGTAGACGGTGACGGCGAGGATCCCGAACATCGCGGCCGTGAGGTAGAGCGCGATGACCATCGGCTCGGCCCAGGTGCCGAGGTTCGACCAGACCGCGGAGCCGCGTTCGAGGATCGCGAGGACGGCGAAGGCCAGCGGCGGGGCGATGCCGTACGTGGTGGCGAGGCTGAGCTGGTTGGCGGCCTCGTACTTCTCCGGCGGGAGGAGGTTCGGGACGGCCGCTTCCTTCGCGGGCGACCAGATGAGGACCGCGCCCTCGATGCACAGCTGGGCGATGGCGAGCCAGGCGACGGTGACGGCGGTGTTGTCGGTGATGAGGTAGACCGTCGGGACGGAGGCGATGAGGAGGAAGCGGGCGGTGTCGCAGGCGGCCATGGTCTTGCGGCGGTCGAACCGGTCGGCGAAGACGCCGGCGACGGGGCCGAGCACCAGGGAGGGCAGGAGCCGCAGGACGATGGTGGCCGAGAACGCCGCGCCCTTGGCCGCAGGGTCGTCGAACAGGGACTGGGCGAATCCGGCGGTGGCGAAGATGGCCAGCCAGTCGCCGAAGGAGGCCAGTCCGAGGACGGTCCAAAGGCGTCTGAACGGGCGGATCCGCAGCACCGTCTGGATGTCGCCAAGGGTGTTCGCCATGCTGCTCCTCGAAAGTCAGAGACCGCACCGGGTCGACTACGAGACTAGTCGGCCCAGTGCGGTCACATGCCCCGGCGCGGTGGTTTGAGTGGCCTGGGACCCCTCTTAAGGAAGGCGGCGGCCGAGGTAGTCGCAGACGACGTCGGCGGCCTCGGCGATCGACGCGGAGCAGCCTTCGGGGTCGCGGCGGAAGGCCAGGCGGACCAGGGCCTGCCCGGTCTCGACGGCCACGGTGACGGTCTTGTTGAGCTCGTCGTCGCCGCCGATGCCGAAGCGCTGGCCGAGCCCGGCGAGGATCTGGTCGGCGATCACGTCGCCGCCGGTGGTGACGGCGTCGGCCCGGCCCGGGTCGATGGCGTCGGCCAGGTGGAGCACGCGGAAGCCGGGCGCGGTCCGGTACATCTGGACGTACTCGTCGATGGCGGCCTCGACCCCGCCGCGCCAGTCGGCGGGCGGTTCGGCGTCGAAGCGTGCGGCGAGGCGCTCGAAGTACAGGTCGATGTAGCGCTGGCTCAGGGCTTCGGCGAGCGAGCGCTTGTCCCCGAAGAACTGGTAGACCGAGCCGATGGCGACGTCGGCGCGCTGGGCGATGGCGGTGGTCGAGAGCCGGTCGTAGCCGACCTCTTCGATCAGGTCCGCGGCGGCGTCGAGCATCCGGCGCACGCGCGCGGCCGAACGCTCCTGGACGGGCAGGCGCCGCAGCGAATGCGTGGCACCGAACTTCGACACCGGTGACATCGTGGGCTGCCTTGCGGCCGGCACGGTAGCAGTGCTCATGGTGTTGTCTCCCCCCTGTGATGACAAGTATCCCCATCATGGACGACTTGCCCGGATTTGAGGCTCATTCCGGGTCGTGTCGCGAGGGAAATTCCAACTTCACCCCGGGAGGCGCGATCAGGCGGTCTCGACCGTCATGTCGCGAAACGACTTGACGCGATGCGGAGTTCATCACTCTCACGGTTGCGGCGGTTGTGCGTGAACACCCGGACACGGAAGGATTGCGAGGGTTTTGCGCGTTGCTTCAGGGGACACGCAGCGGCAACTGAGGGCTCGCGGGCTTCGCGAGAGCCGATTCACGGCTCGCAAGCGTCGCCGAGAGGGCCCCGCGGGAGAGGACGACACATGCAGCAGAGGCGCACGCCGACCTTCAGGGCACGATGCCGAAAGCAGAACGTCCGTCGCGTAGCGATGGTCTCGGTGCACACCTCCCCGCTGGCGCAGCCCGGCACGGGCGACGCCGGCGGCATGAACGTGTACGTCCTCAACACCGCCCGCGAACTCGCCCGCTCCGGCGTCGAAGTCGAGGTCTTCACCCGGGCCACCAGCTCCGAGGAGCCCCCCACGGTGGAGGCGGCGCCCGGCGTCCTCGTCCACCACCTGCCCGCCGGGCCCTTCGAGGGCCTGTCGAAGAACGACCTCCCGACGCAGCTGTGCGCGTTCACCGGCGGGCTCCTGCGCGCCGAGGCCCGCAACCGGCCCGGCCACTACGACCTCATCCACGCCCACTACTGGCTCTCCGGCCAGGCCGCGTGGGTCGCCGCCGACCGGTGGGGCGTGCCGCTCGTCCAGACCTTCCACACCCTCGCCAAGGTGAAGAACGCCCAGCTCGCCGAAGGCGACTCCCCCGAGCCCATCGGCCGCGTCGTCGGCGAGGAGCAGATCACCACCGAGGCCGACCTCCTCATCGCCAACACCGCCGCCGAAGCCGAGGAGCTGCACCGCTACTACGGCGCCGACGAGCGCCGCGTCGAAGTCATCCACCCCGGCGTCGACCTCGGCGTCTTCCGCCCCGGCGACCAGTACGCCGCCCGCCAGGCCCTCGGCCTGCCTCAGAACGCGCTCGTCGTCGCGTTCGTCGGCCGCATCCAGCCCGCCAAGGCACCGGACGTGCTCCTGCGCGGCCTCGCCCGCCTGCGCGAGACCGACCCGCAGCTGGCCGAGCGCATCGTCCCCGTCTTCGTCGGCGGGCCCTCCAACACCGACCTGTACTGGCTCCCCAAACTCGCCGGAGAACTCGGCCTCGGCGACCGCGTCCAATGGCGCACCCCGCGCTCGGGCGAAGCGCTCGCCCAGGTCTACCGGGCCGCCGACGCCGTCGCCGTCCCCAGCTACAACGAGTCGTTCGGCCTCGTCGCCCTCGAGGCCCAGGCCGCCGGCACGCCCGTCATCGCAGCGAAAGTGGGCGGCCTCACCACCGCCGTCAGCGACGGCGCCTCCGGGCTCCTGGTCGACTCCCACTCCGCCGACGACTGGGCCGCCGCCCTCGGCCGCCTCATGGGCGACCGGGCCCTGCGCGAACGCCTCGCCGCCGGCGCCCGCACCCACGCCGCGCTCTTCTCCTGGCAGACCACCGCCGAAGGCCTCAGCGGCGCCTACCGGCGCGCGCTCCTCGCCCGCTCCCAGGCGATTACCCTGAACCGGTGATCGAACAGCTCCAGGCCGCCCTCGAGGAGATCGGCGCCGACTACCGCGCCGACACGCCCCGCTCGGTCGTCGTCAGCCTCCCCGGGCAGCGCAAGCTCACCATCACCTGCGGGCTCGTGCTCGAAGACCACGCCCTGCGCGTCGAGGCCTTCGTCGCCCGCAGGCCCGAGGAGCACCACGAGCAGGTCTGGGCGGAACTCCTGCGCCGCAACGGGAAGCTGTACGCCGTGGCGTTCGCGACCGACGAGTCCGAGGACATCCACCTCGTCGGCCGCCTCCCGTTCACCGCGATCACCGCCGCCGAGCTCGACCGCGTCCTCGGCCAGGTCCTCGAAGCCGCCGACACCGCGTTCAACGTCATCCTCGAACTCGGCTTCCGCACCTCCATAGAGGAGGAGTGGCGCTGGCGGCTCGCCCGCGGCGAGTCCACGAAGAACCTCGCGGCCTTCGAGCACCTCAAACCGCGCGACTAGGGCCCGGCCTGCGAACCCGGCGGTTCGCAGGCCAGGCCTTACAGGCGCCCGGCGGCCAGGATCTCCTGCGCCCGCACCTGCATGTCCTGGGCGCGCTTGTGGAACGAGTAGAACGCCTCCTCGTGCGCGCTCACAAAGGCGACCAGGTACTCCCAGAACACCTCGACCTGCACCTCCTCCAGCCTGGACTCGGCATGGCACGCCGCGTCGTCCTCGGCGGTCGCCACGACCTCCTCGGCCAGCGCCGCCTCGGCCTCCGCGAGGGTCATCGTCCCCTCGATCTGCCACGCCGCCTTGAGGTCCCCGGCCCGGCTGAACAGGGCGCTGCGCAGGTGGATCGGCTCCCCGTAGTCGTGGCCGCGGGCGTCCATGCAGTCGGCCCAGGCGTGCAGCGCCTCGGCGACCCGCTCGTCCGTCGCCCAGTCGGTGCCGCCGCGCGCGCCCGCGAGGCCGGCGTGGTTGAGGTAGTCCGGGTAGGCGCCGTCGGCCAGCGCGTCCTCCGCTTCGCGCATGCACCCGCCCCCGGCGCGCTCGGACTCGCCGACGTCGGGCAGCAGCACCGTCTCGGCCTCCATGCCGGGCGAACCGTAGTACGCGTCGAAGTAGGCGTCCTGGTCCGCTTGCGGCAGTTCGGTGAACGGGTCGGGTTCGGTGTGGACGCCCTCGCCGTTCGCCCCTTCGTACATGAGGGTGATGGCGGGGTCGTCGACCCGGATGCCGTAGATCTCCGCGGGCGGCAGGGAGGGGTCGGGCTCGGAGTAGACCCACTCGCCGAGGAGGTCGCGGATGTCGGCGGCCTCCTCGTACTCGGCCGCGGGGGGATGGACGGTGAAGCCGAGGGTCTCGACGCACAGCTTCGCGACCCGCTCGAGGGCCTGCTCGACGCCGTCGGCCGAGGCCATGTTGTCGGCGAGCACGGCTTCGGCGGTCGCGCGGTCGATCGGTTCGGGGGGTTCGGCGCAGCCGGCCAGGAGCGCCGCGGCGAGGAAGGCCGGGGCGCCGCGAGCGACCCGGCCTTTCAGCAGGTCAGGCATAGGTCCACTCGGTGTGGCAGCCTGAGCTGCAGCCCGAGTGCCAGGACTTGTCGACGCCGTTGCGGTAGAACCGCACCGTCACCGGGTTGCCCACGGTCGCCGCGCTGCCGGACCGCTTCTTCCCGGTGCTCCCGGCGCCGGTGGAGTTGGAGTAGTAGACGTTGACCCAGGCGTAGTGCTCGCCGCAGGACGTGAAGCGGGAGCGCCACCGCATCGTCTCGCCGTAGTCGTCGCCGTTGGTGGTGGACACGCCCGACCACCAGTCGTCGCAGCTCATCGTGTAGTTGACGCCGCCCGCGGTCGCGGGCGAGGGCAGCGCGAGCGCGCCGGCGGCCACGAGCACGGCCATGGCGGCCGCCGCTCCGATCCGGCGCAGCACGGGCGTTAGAGTGGACCGAGGTCCCCTGTTCATTCGGACTCCTTCCAGTGCAGGGTGATTCACGGCGCGCGGTCATCTCGGTTGGCGCCTGTGACCGCGCGCTGACCAGACGCTATCGGCACCCGCAACAGTCCACAAGGCCCGGAAGTCGATATGGCACACCGTCCCACAACGTGGACCATTCGACACGAACCGGCATGGGGCGACAGCGGCCTCCCGCCTACCCGGGGCGACTCGGCCGCAAAAGTGGTGGTTCGGACCCGAACATGGCGCTTGTCAACCACCGGGACGTCCCCGTAGCGTGGAGTGAGCACGAGCGCACTGTCGGCGTTCCCCACCGGTTCGGCTGTGCGCCAATCAGACCGACGCCGTACCCCTGAGTCCGCGCGGACCCTCGGATCCCGCCGCTGCGCCACCGCCGCCACAGCGGCCACCCTGGCCGCCGCGCGGAAGACCCTCCCTCGACCGAGGCGCTTCGACGCGCACGGCAGTCCGCGACCCCTGCGGCATGCCGGACCTCCACCACACGACACCGGGCACCGACCGGAGCACAGCGCTCGCCGACGCAGGCCGCAGCGCTCACGGCCATGCCGTCCGGCCGGAACCGGGAACGAAGGAGCAGCACATGGACACCGACCACCAGCCGGTCTCACTGATCACCGGCGCCGACCGCGGCATCGGGCTCGCCCTCGCGCGCCGCCTGGCCGGCGCGGGCCACGCACTCGTCCTCCACTCGAACGACGGCCCCGGGCTCGAGCGGTCCGTCGCCGAGGCGGGGTGGTCCGAGCGGCGGGTGCTGACCGCCGCGCACGACGTGGCCGACGCCGACGCCGTGGAGGCCGCGGTCGCGGCGGCCGTCGACCGCTTCGGCAGAGTCGACAACCTGCTCAACGTGGCCGGCGTCGCCTACCGCGGCGGGGTGCTGGACACCGACCTGGAGGTCTGGGAGCAGACCCTGCGCACCAACCTGACCGGCTACTTCCTGATGTCCCGGGCGGTGCTGCCGCACATGAAGGACGCGGGCACCGGGACCATCGTCAACATGTCCTCCACCTGGGGGAAGCGCGGCGCGCCGCCCGGCGCGATGCTCGCCTACTCCGTCTCGAAGTTCGGCGTCGAAGGGCTGACCAAGGGCCTGATCGAGGAGGCGCGCGCGTGGGGCGTGAAGGTCTCCAGCATCGTCCTCGACAAAGTGGACACAGGGTTTCGGGACAACATGCGCCCCCATGTCGAGTACGGGCCGGAGCAGCGGGCGCGGATGCTCAGCGCCGAGGACGTGGCCGACGCCGCCATGGCGGTGCTGAGCAGCTCGAACCGGGCCCATCCGTCCACGATCGAACTCGACGCCTGGCTCTGGGCCTGAGCCGGGCGCGGCGGGCGGCGGGCCGCGGGGCCCGCCGCCCGGCTGCCGCACTGCCCGGCGGGCGCTGCCCGGCAGCGCTTACCCGTCGGCGGGCTCCCAGGCGCGCACCAGGTCCAGCAGGCCGGGGAAGCGCGCTTCCAGATCGTCCTCGCGCACGGTGTTGCGCTTCTCGACCCCGACCATGCGCTGCCGCATGATCCCCGACTCCCGCAGCACCTTCCAGTGGTGGGTGCCGGTGGACTTCGGACGGTCGATCTTGAACCAGCCGCACGGGCGCTCGACGCCGCCGGCGTCGCGCAGGTAGGCGCGGACGATGTCCAGCCGCAGCGGGTCACTGAGCGCGGCGAGCACCTTCTCGAGGCGGAGTTCCGCCCTGGCCGGCTCGGGGAGACGGCCCGTCTCCGCGTCGGCGACGGGTGATTCCTGCATATTTCATCCTTGTGACTCAGATCACTAAATGGAAGTACGAGTTCAATCGTACATTACGATATGTTCGACTTTATTCGAACTAGCTCGATCTCACCGGAACCATCGCGAAGGAGTCCGCCGTGACTCGCGACAGCCGCAGCGTCTACCCGCTCCTCACCCTCTCCGCCTGCTTCTGGGGCCTGACGTTCAACTTCGCCGACTACACCGTCGGCCACCTGACCCCGCCCGCCAGCGCCGCACTGCGCTTCACCCTGGCGGCGGCGCTGATCAGCCTCATCCTCGCCCCGCAGCTGCGGAAGGTCCTCGCGGTCGCCAAGCGCAACCTCGGCATCTTCGCGCTCATCAGCATGTTCGGCGTGTTCGGGTTCAACACCTTCTTCTTCCTCGGCGTGCAGTTCACCTCCCCCACCAACGGCGCGCTCATCCAGGCGACCAACCCGCTGGTGACCGCCCTCGTCGCCGCCGTCCTCTTCAAAGAGAAGATCAGCGGCAACCACAAGCTGGGCACCGGCATCAGCTTCATCGGCGTCGCCGCACTGGTCCTGCTCGGCTCCGCGCAGGGCCTCGCGGCCCCCAACCTCGGCGACATCTGCTTCCTCATCGCCAACATCTGCTTCGCGTTCTACGCGGTGCTGCAGAAGCGCTACGTCAAGGACAGCACCCCGATCATCACCACCGGCGTCACCACCGTCATCGGCTTCGTCCCGCTGTGGATCGTCGCGGCCTCGGTCGCGCCCCGCCCCACGCCCGACGTCCTGGCGGGCCTGCCCTGGCAGGTGTACGCCGCACTGCTGTTCATGGGCGCCCTCGGATCGGTCCTCGCGTTCGTCTTCTGGAACCGCGGCATCCGCGTCATCGGCGTCGCCGACACCGCGATCTTCTTCCACCTCGTCCCCGTGTTCACCGTCCTGGGCTCCTTCCTCCTCGGGCAGGAGGTCACCTGGTTCCAGGTCGGCGCGGGACTGGTCGTGATGTCCGGCGTCCTCATCGCCACCGGCTCCCACCGCCGGCTCTTCGCCAGGTTCCTCCCCGCCCCCGCCGCAGACGAGGCGGCGGCCCCGCAGTCCCCCGCCCCCGTCGGCGACGGCGGCGCCGCACGGCGTTGAGCCCCCGCCGAGGACCCCCGAGAAAGGACACCGGTGTGCACCCCCTGACCACCACCTCCCGGTTCAGCGCCGACGAGATCGAACTGCTCTCCTGCGTCATCGCCGCGCCCAACCACGAGAACGCCGCCGCGTGGCTCGGCTGCTCCCCCACCCACCTGCGCCGCCGCCTCAAGCAGACGCGGGACCGGTTCCGGGTCGAGACCAACGCGCAGCTCATCGTCCTCGCCGCCGCCAGCCGCTCCATCGACCTGGACCGGGTGCTGCCGTACGGCTGCCGCTCCGGCGAGCGGAGCGACCGGTGACGCAGAGGCGACGCCCGCCACACCCGTCCGCCGACCGGGCGGCAGGGCGGGGCGAGGCACGGCAGGATAGGGGCATGACCGCTACTCTCGTGCTGCTTCGCCACGGCGAAAGCGAATGGAACGCCAAGAACCTCTTCACCGGCTGGGTCGACGTGCGGCTGTCGGCATCGGGCGAGGACGAGGCCCGCCGCGGCGGGCGGCTGCTCGCCGAGGCCGACCTGCTCCCCGACGTCGTGCACACCTCCCTCCTGCGCCGCGCCATCAACACCTCCGAGCTGGCGCTGGCCGAGGCCGGCCGCTCCTGGATCCCCGTGAAGCGCTCCTGGCGCCTCAACGAGCGCCACTACGGTGCGCTGCAGGGCAAGGACAAGGCCGCGACGCTCGCCGAGTACGGCGAGGAGCAGTTCATGACCTGGCGCCGCTCGTACGACGTGCCGCCGCCCGCGATCGCGGCCGGCTCCGAGTTCTCCCAGGACGGCGACGCCCGCTACGCCGACCTCGCCCCCGAGATCCTCCCGGCCACCGAGTGCCTCAAGGACGTCCTCGAGCGGATGCTCCCCTACTGGTACGACGGGATCGTCCCGGACCTGCGGGCCGGGAAGACCGTGCTGGTCGCGGCCCACGGCAACTCGCTGCGGGCGCTCGTGAAGCACCTCGACGGCATGACCGACGAGGCCGTCGTCAAGCTGAACATCCCCACCGGGATGCCGCTGCGGTACGAGCTGGACGAGACCACGCTGGCGCCGCTCGTTGCCGGCGGCGAGTACCTCGACCCGGAGGCGGCCGCCGAAGCCGCGGCCAAGGTGGCCGCGCAGGGGAAGAAATAAGCCTGAATGTGCACTCTGCGTTAACGCAGGGTGACATCGGTTACGGCCCGGCGTTCGACGCCGGGCCGTTTCGGTCCTAGGCTGGGGTCGTGGCCCACAATGATTCGTCGCAGCCGCTCGCGTCCCTGCGCAGAAGCGCAGGTCGCGTCCTCACCGGTCTGGCCGCGGGAGCCGCTTTCGGCGCCGCCGCCTCCGCACTGATGCGCACCCGGCAGCGCGGCGCCCCCCGCCCTGAAGTCCGCACCGCCCCCGTCGCCGACTCCCGCCCCTGGGAGGCCGCGACCGACCTGCTGCGCACCGGCGTGTGCCTGGTCGACGACCACAACCGCGTCCTCTACACCAACCGGGCCGCCCGCGACCTGGGCCTGGTGGACGACCATGAGATCGTCTCGCTGACCTTGCGCGCGCTACTGGCCCAGGCCCGCCGCTCCGGCCGCTACCGGGACGCCGAGATCGAGGTCCCCAAGCAGGTCATGGGCGAGCCGAGCGCGGTGAGCGTGCGCATCACGCCGCTGCCCGACGGCGTGTCCGTGGCCGAGTTCCAGGACATCTCCGAGCTGCACCGCGTCGAGCGGGTGCGACGCGACTTCGTCGCCAACATCAGCCACGAGCTGAAGACCCCGGTCGGGGCCATGCAGATCCTCGCCGAGGCCTTGAAGGACGCCGCGGAGGACCCTGACGCGTCGGCGCGGTTCGCCGCCCGCATCCAGTCCGAGTCCAAGCGCATGAACCACCTGGTCTCCGACCTCCTGGAGCTGTCGCGGCTGCAGGGCGCGGAGAAGCTGCCCGACCCCGAGCCCGTGGAGGTCGACCGGATCATCGCCGAGGCCTTCGACCAGACCCGCATCGCGGCGGAGGAGAAGGGCATCGAGCTCTCCTACTCGGGCGTGCGCGGCGCGGAAGTGCTCGGTTCGGAGTCCCAGTTGGTGACCGCGGTGAAGAACCTCGTGGGCAACGCCATCTCCTATTCACCTGAGAACACGACCGTCGAGGTCGCCTCCTCCATCGCCTCCCCCACGGGGCATCTGGCGGGGGTCAAGATGGTGTGCATCGCCGTACGCGACCAGGGGATCGGCATTCCCGCCGAGGAGCTGGACCGCATCTTCGAACGCTTCTACCGCGTCGATGCGGCCCGCTCGCGTTCCACGGGCGGCACCGGCCTCGGCCTGGCGATCGTCAAGCATGTGGCGGTCAATCACGGGGGTAGGGTCGAAGTGTCCAGTATGCCCGAAGCCGGATCAGTGTTTACCTTGATGTTGCCTGCTCGTTCCCTTCCGTCCGACGCCACGGCACCGGAATCGGATGCAATCGGAACATCCCAGCAAGCCGGCCTGTAGAAAGATTCACTTATGACCCGCGTTCTCGTAGTTGAAGACGAGGAATCGTTCTCCGATGCCCTCTCCTACATGCTCCGCAAGGAGGGCTTCGAGGTGGCCGTCGCCGCCGATGGCGACGCCGCCATCAAGGAGTACGAGCGCGCCGGGGCGGACGTGGTCCTGCTCGACCTGATGCTGCCCGAGAAGTCGGGCACCGAGGTGTGCCGCGAGCTGCGGGCCCACTCGAACGTGCCGATCATCATGGTCACCGCCCGCGACTCCGAGGTCGACAAGGTGGTGGGCCTGGAGCTGGGCGCGGACGACTACATCACCAAGCCCTACTCCTCCCGCGAGCTCGTGGCCCGCATCCGCGCGGTGCTGCGCCGCTCGGCCGAGCCGGACGACCCGATCGTCACCGTGCTCGAGGCCGGACCCGTGCGCATGGACGTCGACCGCCACACCGTCACCGTGAACAGCAGTGACGTGCAGCTGCCGCTCAAGGAGTTCGAGCTCCTGGAGATGCTGCTGCGCAACGCCGGGCGCGTGCTCACCCGCGGCCAGCTCATCGACCGCGTCTGGGGCGCGAACTACGTGGGCGACACCAAGACCCTCGACGTGCACGTCAAGCGCCTGCGCTCCAAGATCGAGCCCGAGCCGGGCAAGCCCCGCCACCTAGTTACGGTCCGCGGCCTCGGTTACAAGTTCGACCCGCACGCGTAGGGCGCCGAGGCGGATTCACCCGCCGTTCACCCTTCCGGATCCTATAGGATGTATGGCGCAGACCCCAAGGAATACGATTGCCGAGTCGGTTCAGCGGCTCCGGTGGATAGGCTGCACTCGTGACTTACCTTCCCGCGGACGACCGCTACGAGAAGACCATGCAGTACCGCCGCTCCGGGCGCAGCGGCCTGAAACTCCCCGCGATCTCCCTCGGCCTGTGGCAGAACTTCGGCCACACCCGGCCCCTGGAGACGCAGCGGGCGATCATCCGCCGCGCGTTCGACCTCGGGGTCACCCACTTCGACCTCGCCAACAACTACGGCCCGCCCGCCGGCAGCGCCGAGGAGAACTTCGGCCGCGTCCTCGCCGAGGACCTGCACCCCTACCGCGACGAGCTCGTCGTCTCCTCCAAGGCTGGCTACCACATGTGGAACGGCCCCTACGGCGACCACGGTTCGCGCAAGTACCTGATCTCCTCGCTCGACCAGTCCCTCACCCGCATGGGACTGGACTATGTGGACATCTTCTACCACCACCGGCCCGACCCCGAGACCCCGCTCGAGGAGACCATGGGCGCGCTCGACGCGATTGTGCGCTCCGGCAAGGCCCTCTACGTCGGCGTCTCCAACTACAACGCCGAGCAGGTGCGCAAGGCCGCCGCGATCCTCAAGGACCTCGGCACCCCGCTGCTCATCGACCAGCCGTCGTACTCCATGTTCAACCGCTGGACCGAGCGGGACGGCCTCCTCGACGCCCTCGAAGAGGTCGGCGCCGGCTGCATCGTCTTCAGCCCCTTGGCCCAGGGCCTCCTCACCGACCGGTACCTCAAGGGCATCCCCGAGGACTCGCGCGTGCGCACCAGCGTCTTCCTCAACGAGGACGCGCTCGAGGACACCACGATGGCGCGTGTGCGCGCCCTCAACGACATCGCCGCCGGACGCGGCCAGACCCTCGCGCAGACCGCCCTCGCCTGGGCGCTGCGCGACGAGCGCATGACCAGCGTCATCATCGGCGCGAGCAGCGTCAAGCAGCTCGAGGACAACATCGGCGCCCTCGGGAACCTCGACTTCAGCGACGAGGAGCTCGCCGCGATCGACGAGCACGCGATCGGCTAGCACCGCCTCCAGGCAGCGTCAGGCCCGCGGGATCGAATCCCGCGGGTCTCTCACTATGTGACCTCGATCTTCTTGTGGCCCGCGGCCGCGGTCTTCGGGACGGTCAGGCACAAGACGCCGTTGGTGAGTTCGGCGGTGCACCCGCCCGCGTCGATCGCGTGCGGCAGGCGCAGGATGAGCTCGAACGCTCCGGAGTGCCTCGACACCCGGCGCGCGACCCCTTCAACGTGCTCCAACTTCTTGCACTCGCCGCTCACCGTGAGCTCCTGGCCCTCGATGTCGACCATGACGTCCTCTTTCTCGACCCCGGGAAGGTCGATGTCGACGTGGTACTCCTGGTCGTTCTCGGTCACGTCGGCCATAGGCGTCCAGGCCTCCCCGCCCGCCTCGAGCGGCGAGTAGTACGGGCCCATCATTCGGTTCATGTAAGCGGTGAAATCATCGATGAGGTTGATCGCGTCGGCCCCCATCGCGTTCCTCCGCGCCGGCAGCTGAGTCATGACGGTCTCCTGTCCTCTCGTGGCGCATGCCTCGGACGACAGACGCCCGTTCCGGGATTCCCTCTGCCGGCGCCCGGAAACCCCCCGCCGGAGGCGGCGACGATCGCGCGGGGAACGGCAGGAGGCGGGCGGTTGACCTGGGCCTTTGCCGAAGGGGCGCGTGCCCGCCCGCCCCGTTCGCCACCGGCGACTGGAGGAGCCCGCGGAGCGCCGCCGACAGTACCTGGGTATGACACCGCGTCACGGAATATCCGCCCCGAGTCGGAAGTCCGATCCGTCACGGGAAACTACGATTCGGGGCATGACCACGTCAAGGACAACGTTGCGTCCGCCCCAGCACCAGTTCGACCCCCGCGTGAAACCCTGGTGGCGCACCCAGATCGCCATCGCCACCGCCGTGCTCGCCCTCCCGCTCGCCGTGCTCGGCATCCTCATCGCCCCCGCCCGCATCTGGCTCCTCGGCCCGGCCGCCGCCATCGCCGTGATCGGCCTCGCCTCCCTTGCGACCCTGCCGGTCTGGTGGCACCGCGTCCACCGCTGGGAGGTCACCGACACCGCCGTCTACACCCTCACCGGCTATTTCTGGCGCACCTGGCGCATCGCCCCGATGTCCCGCATCCAGACCGTCGACACCACGCAGGGACCGCTCCAGCGCTCGTTCGGGCTCTCCACCCTGGTCGTGACCACCGCGTCCTCCGCCGGGGAGATCAAACTCGAAGGGCTCGAACAGGACCAGGCCGCCGCACTCGCCGAACGCCTCACCGAGCTCACCGACGCCACCCCCGGGGACGCGACATGAGCGACCTCCCCGCCGGCACCGACGACCGCACCGCCGCCGAAACCGACACCCCCTGGCTGCGCCTCCACCGCGACGGCCTCAAATCCACCGCCCTCTCCATGGCCGGCGTCATGGTCGGCGCCGGCACGCCCGCCGCGATCGCCATCGCCTCGGGCACCTCCTGGCCGATCGCCCTCGCCTGGGTCGTGCCCGGCGCCGCGCTCATCATCGGCGCGGTCGTCGCGTTCGAGGCCGTGCGCCTGCGCACCACCCGGTACCGCGTCACCGCCACCCGCGTCGAGATGCACACCGGGCTCCTCTTCAAACGCCGCCGCTCCCTTGCGCGCGAACGCATCCGCTCCGTCGACCTCGCCGCCAACCCGCTCGAGCGGGTCTTCGGACTCACCAAGGTCAAGGTCGGCACCGGCGAGACCGGCAGCGGATCGGGCTCCACCACCGAGCAGACGCTCACGCTCGACTCCGTCCACCGCACCGAGGCCGACCGGCTCCGGCAGGAGCTGCTGCGCCGCGGCGCCGCCGCCTCCGAGCTCGACACCGAAGGGCGCCTTGCCACCTGGGAACCCGGCTGGCTCAAGTACGCGCCCCTGTCGTTCCTCACCCCGATGCTCGCGGGCGTCACCGTCGGCGCCGTCTTCCAGGTCTCCGACTGGTTCGGCCGGGGCGGCCTGCCCGTCGAGGTCACCGCCGACCTGGTCGAGGCGTACGGCGCGTGGACCGTGCTCGGCGGCGGCCTCGCCGCGCTCCTGGTCCTCGGCGCGATCGCAAGCCTCGTACTGCAAGGCGAGGCGTGGTGGAACCACCGCCTCGACCGCGAACCCGGCGGCACGCTGCGAGTGCGCCGCGGCCTCATGATCGCGCGCTCGCTCAGCCTCGAAGAGGAGCGCATCCGCGGCATCGAGATCGTCGAACCGCTCGGCGTGCGCACCGCGGGCGCCGGACGCCTCGACGTGGTCGCGATCGGCCTCAAGACCGACCAGGAGGGCAGCGACCTCAGCACCCTGGTTCCCGCTGCGCCCCTTGCCAAGACGCTCGCCGCCGCCGAAGCGGTGGTCGGCCCGCTCGCGACCGGCCTCACCCCGCACCCGAGGACCGCGCTGCACCGCCGGCTGCGCTGGGCGGCGGCGACCGTCGTGGTCGTGGCGGTACTGGCGACCGCGGCCCATCTGCTGTGGGCGATGCCCGCGCTGCTCAGTGCCGCCGTCGTCCTGGCCGCCGTCTCGACCTCGGCGTTCGCCGTGTGGACGGCCTTCGACTCGTACGCGTCCCTCGGCCACGCGGCCGGGCCGCGCTACCTGGTCTCACGGCGCGGCAGCACCCGCCGCGCCACCGTCCACCTCGACCGCTCCGGGATCATCGGCTGGCGCCTCCAGCAGTCGGTGTTCCAGCGGCGCATGGGCCTCATGACCCTGGACGCGACCACCGCCGCGGGCAAGGGCCACTACGCGGTCATCGACGCCGACGAGCACGAGATCCTCGACTTCGCCGACGGCACCGTGCCGGACCTGCTGCGGCCCTTCCTCATCAGGGACTCGGTCAGGGACTCAGCGGAATGACTGCAGGTCGGCCTGGGACGGCGGTTCGGGGGCGCGGATGAGCGCCTCGACCTCGGCCATGCGGTCCCAGGTGTTCACGGCCATGCCCGCGAGCACGCGCCCGGCCCTGGTCCAGAACGCCACGAACTCGAGGGACTCGATCGATCCGGAGACGACGACCTCGTCGTAGTCGTCCGGGCCGGACACGAACCCGAGGTACTCCATGCCGAGGTCGTACTGGTCGGTGAAGAAGTACGGCAGCTTGTCGTACGGCGACTCGTCCCCGAGCATCGCCTTCGCGGCGTGCGGGCCGGAGTCGAGCGCGGTCTGCCAGTGCTCCACCCGGACCGGCCGTCCGTAGTGGACGGACGGGATGCTCGCCACATCGCCGGCGGCCCACACGTCCGGGCCGCTGGTGCGCAGCGTCCCGTCCACGGCGATCCCCCCGCCGAGATCCTTGGCGCGCAGGTTGATCCCGGCCTCGACGGCCAGGCCGATGTTGGGCGTGGCCCCGACCGCCAGGAGCACCGCGTCGGCCGCGACCCTGCGCCCGTCGTCGGTCTCGACGCCGACCGCGCGCCCGTCCTGGCCGAGGATCTTCGCGACCTGCGTGCGCCGCAGCAACTCCACACCGTGGTCGGTGTGCAGGCGCGCGAACACGAGCCCCATCTCCGGGCCGAGCACGCGTTCGAGCGGCTGCGCCCCGAGCCCGAACACGGTGACCTCGCGGCCGAGCTGCCGCGCCGAAGCGGCGACCTCCATGCCGATCCAGCCGTCGCCGACGATCGCGACGCGCTCGGCGTCCTTGATCGCCGCGTGCAGCAGATCCGACTGCTCGACGGTGCGCAGCAGGTGCACGCCCTGGAGGTCCGCGCCGGGGATCGGCAGCGGGCGGGGGCTCGAGCCGGTGGCGATGAGCAGCTTCTTGTAGTCGAGCACGGACCCGTCGGCCAGGGTCAGCCGCCGCCCGGCCGGGTCGAGGCCGGTGGCGGGCTCGCCGGTGCGCAGCTCGGCGTTCTGGGCGTACCAGTCCTCGTCGACGGTGAACACCGACGAGCGGTCGGCCTCCCCGCGCAGGTAGTCCTTCGAAAGCGGCGGCCGCTCGTACGGGCGGTGGGCCTCCCCCGTGACCACCACGAGATCGCCCTCGAACCCCTCGTCGCGCAAGGTCTGCGCGGCCTTCGAGGCGGCCAGGCCACCCCCGACGATGACGTACGGCGAGTTGCTCACGATCTTCCTCCGGCACGATAGGCGGCGGTTCGGCCCCATTCTCCCGCGTTCAGGCGCAGCAGGGCCCGTTCAGCGGATTCCCGCCGCCACCGCCCGCAATCCCCCGCAGGAGCGAATCTCGCTCGCTTCAGGCGCCGCTTCTTGGCAAGCTGGCCCGATGACCGAGAACCCCGACCACACCGAGCACGGCGACGCCGCGATCGCCCGCAGCGGCGAGATCCTGCGCACCGAGGTCGGCTCGGGCCTGCACGGCATCGCGATCGCCGGGACCGACGACCACGACGAGATGGGCGTCTTCATCGAACCGCCCGAATGCGCCGTCGGCCTGCGCGGCCCGATGGACCACTACGTGTGGCGGACCCAGCCCGAAGGGCACCGCTCCTCGCACGGCGACACCGACCTGGTCATGTACTCGCTGCGGAAGTTCCTCAAACTCGCCATCGCGGGGAACCCCACGATCCTGCTGCCGCTCTTCGCCCCCGAGGCATCGGTCTACGTGGCCACCGAATTCGGCGCGGAACTGCGCGACCTCGCGCCCGCGTTCCTCTCGCAGCACGCGGTCGAGCGGTTCGTCGGCTACCTCGACGGCCAGACCGACCTCCTGCTCGGGCGGGGCCGCCAGGGTTCGCTGCCGAACCGTCCCGAGCTGGTCGAGCGGTACGGCTACGACGTCAAGTACGCCTCGCACGCGCTCCGCCTCGGCCTGCAGGGCCTCGAGATCGCCGAGCACGCCCGGCTCACCCTGCCGATGCCCGACGCCGACCGCGAGCGGGTCCTGCATGTGAAGTCCGGCGGCGTCGCCGAACTTGACACGGTGCTCGCCGAGATCGCCGCGATCCGGGCCCGCATCGTCGCGCTCCTGGAATCGGGCGCGACGGCGCTGCCCGCCGCGCCCGACACCGACCGCGTCTCGGCCTGGTCGATCGACGCCCATCGCCGCCACTGGCACGCGAACCACGGCTTCTAGTTCCGGGCCCCGCTTCTCGGGGCCCGGGACCGAGCCGTCAGAAGTCGCCGTAGGCGACCTGCAGGCAGGTCAGACCGAGCTCCTCGCGCCACATGCGCACGACCTGGTCCCGGTCGTCGATCACGCAGAGGACCTCGCGGTGCGCCAGGTGCCGCTCGTACAGTTCGCGCTTCACTGTGGAGTCGCGGCGGCTGTCGCCGGACTTGCGCATGTGCAGCTCGGCGTCCGCCAGGCCGACATGCCGTTTGAGCCAGGTCAGCGTCTCGGTGCGGCACACCTCGTCCCGGCCGGACATGAACACGATCTTGTGCCCGGCCTGGGCCAGCGCCTGCACCACCGAGATCACGGCCGGGTTCGGGGCGTCCTCGCCGACCCGGTGGAAATGAAACGGCGACCGGGGCTTCTCACCGAGTCGAAGCGCGACGGTCCCGTCGATGTCGACGATCACGACCTGCGTCATGGGGTTCCTTCCAAGGGGGTTCCGGGGGCTTCAGGAGAGGCCGAAGTGTTCGCCCACTCGCCGGACCGATTCGGTCTCGCTCACCGCCGCATCAACTGTAAGCGCCTCGAGCCCCAGGTCGCGAGTCTCTTCGCGGAGCCGCTCGACGAAGTACCGCTCACGCGCGGCCAGGTTGCGCCCGGCCCGTTCGGGGTCGCTGGTCTGGGCGAGGAATCCGGGGCTGCGCGTCGCCTTCGCCCGCTTGAGGACCGCGTGCGCGCGGAAGTCCGGGCTCGGCAGCAGCCACACGGCCCGGCGGCGGTCGGCGAGGAGCGGCGCGACGAGCGCGGGCAGCAGCCGGAAGCCCTCGACCACGATCCCCTGGTCCGCGGGCATCGCCAGGAGGTCCTCGACGATCAGGTGGAACCCCTCGCCGCGGAACCAGTGGAAGGTCTCGAACATGACCTCGGGCGATCGGTCCAGCCAGCGTTCGTCCATGCTCATCGCGATGAACTCGTGGAGGCGGGGCGCGTCTTGGGCGGTGGTCCGCCGCGCGTGGTCCGGCATCGCCTCGTCAGTGCCGAAGAGCCGCAGCCCATGCCGGTCTGCCAGGGCGGCTGCGACGGTGGACTTTCCCGCTCCGCTGCCGCCTCCGATCCAGTACACGTGACGCAGCCGCTTCCGCAGCGCCGAGTCGTCCGCCATCTCGACTCCATCCCGATCCGTCTGCTTGAACCCCGTTCCATGTTCCCAAGGCCCGCTGCCGTGCGGGCCGGGGCGCTGTTCGCGAACCCCGGTTCAGCGTCGCCGCAGGTACGCTCAGTGGCCCTGCATTAAAAACTGGAAAGTGCCTGCCTTGGGAACCCCTCGACTCCTCGTGCACGGTTGGCTCTGTGCCGCCGCGTTCCACACCCTTACGATGCTGTACCTCGTCTCCCTTGTCGACTACCGATTCCCGACTGCCCCGGGATATGCGCTGCTCGGCGGGTCCACGGCGCTGCTCGTCTGGTGGTGCGTGCGCGCCGCGGCGATCGGCGGGGAGGACGCCGCAGTGCCGGTGAGCCCCAAGGCGCAAGTGCGGCATCGCCGGATGGTCCTCGGGATTTCGTACGCGATCGTCTGCGCGATCCTGTCGCTGGCTTCGGGGGTCGCGGGCAACGACCGTCCCTGGCACCGGTTCACCGACTCGGACCCGCAGATCGTCGCGGCACAAGTCGTCACGATCGACGGCATCCGGAAGCCCGGCAGGTCGCCGTGGCAGGCCCACCTCGACGGGTTCGCCGAGCTCGGCGGGACCAGGATGGACTTTCAGGACCAACGCGTCCAGTTCGACGAAGACCCGCGGGACCGTTCGGCGAGCGAGATCGACGCGTGGGCCGTGTTCTCACCGGGCGACGGGGAAGCCGGGCTGGTCGTCGTCGACGACCGGTCCGAGGCCGAGTCGCTGCTGGACGGCCCGATCGTTCCGTTCCTGCCTTTCGGTCTGGTGCTGATGGCGGTCATCGGCGCGATCCAGCACTTCCGCACGCGCGAGCGCAGGTTCTCCGAGCGCCGGGTACCGCCGATCGGCGCCCTGCCGGGGAAGTTGTGGGGCACCATCGCGGGCTGCGCGGCGCTGATCGCAGTGCTGCTCGCGTGGCTGCACCACATCACCTCCTCCGACGGGCCTTTCACGACGGCCCACTACACGCTGCTCAACGGGGCACCGTCGATCTGGGTCGGCGTCTTGCTCATCACTGCCGCCGCAATGCTCGGCGCGTTCTTCGATGTGGCCGCAATGCACAAGGGAACGGAGTCTCCGGATGTCGAGCGGTGGAAGCGGCGTTCGCGGGCCTTGCACGGGAACGGCTCGCCCCGTGCGACCGGTGCTGAGCGCGAAGCGAAGCGCCGCAAGGACCGACGAAAGCGCAAACGCAAGCGCGACCGGAACTGAGATGCGCCGCGAATCCCGTCACCGGCTCCGGCGGCCACGCCGAGTTCAGGGCCGGGCGGCGCTGGCGGCGTTGATCAGCTCCAGCCGCGAGGCGCCTGGCGGGAGGACGGAGTGGGCTCCCGGTCTCGGGTCCGGTAGACGACGTAGGGGCGGAAGAGGTACCAGACCGGGGCGCTGAAGGCGTGGACGAGCCGGGTGAAGGGGAAGAGTGCGAAGAGGGCCAGGCCGATGAGCGCGTGGAGCTTGAACGCGCCGGAGGCGGCGGCCATGGCGGCGACGTCCGGCTGGAGGATCCAGATGCTGCGGAACCAGGGCGAGACGGTCTCGCGGTAGTCGACCTCGTGGCCGCCCGTCAGACCGGCGACGGCCGAGAGCAGGGTCGTGGCCAGGCCGGCGAGGATCGCGGCGACGAGGACGAGGTACATGACCTTGTCGTTCACGGTGGTGGCGCTGAAGACCGGTCCGTTGGTGCGGCGGCGCCAGATGAGGAGGGCGATGCCGCCGAGGGTCGTCACGCCCGCGATGGCGCCCAGGGACAGGGCGGTCACGTGGTACATCTCGTCGGTGATGCCGACCGCGGCGGTCCAGGTCTCGGGGATGAGGAGGCCGACGACGTGGCCGATGATCACGACGAGCAGTCCGAAGTGGAACACCGGGCTGGCGATGCGCAGCAGTCGCGACTCGTAGAGCTGCGATGAGCGGGTGGTCCACCCGAAGCGGTCGTACCGGTAGCGCCAGACGGTGCCGCCGATGAGGATCGCGAGCACGACGTACGGGAGCGCGCCCCACAGCAGGTAGTCGAGGGCCGTCGGGCTCATGGCCTGCCTCCCATCGCCACCGGCATGCCGAGCGGCACCTTGCCGCCGAACGGGTCGAGCCCTACGTCCTCGGCCGGGGGGCCGGCGGCGGCCATTCGGGTGGCTTCGCGGCGGGCTTCGTCGGCGGGCGGGAGGGTTGCGGCCACGGCGTCGAGGACAGCGGCGTGGGGACTGCGGCACTCGTGGAGGGCGGCGCGCAGCAGCTCGATCGCCGGCTGGAAGGCCTCGAGGAGGCGCCGGCCTTGGACGGCATCGCCTCTGGCCGCGAATTCAAGGACCACCGCCAGGTGGTCGGGCAGTTCGCCGGGCTCGAGGCGCCATCCGCAGGCCGCATAGATCTCCTTGATCCGGGCCAGCGCGTGGCCGCGTCGTCGTGTGTCGCCGTCGGTGTAGTAGGTGAGGTGGAGTGCCCTGCGGCGCTTCAGGTCGAAGGTCCGGACGTAGGCCGCGCCGAGTTCGAGCCCGGTGGTGCCGGCGGCGTACGCGCAGAACGCGGTGAGGGCTTCGCGGGCCTCGCCCGGCGGGGTCTCGGCGACGGCGGCGCGCACGAGCGGGAGGCGCTCGTAGAAGTCGCGGTCCGGGTAGCAGAGGAGGACGGCCGCGGCTTGGCGGACGACGGCGTTCATTTCGGCTCCCGTTCCGCGCGGTGCTGCTGGTCCCGTGCCGGGAACAATCCCGGAGGGCGGCCGTTGCCGTCCCAGTTCAGGAGGTTGAAGCGGCGGGTCGCGCCGGCCGGGTCGTCGCTGGTCTGGCGGTCGCGCAGGGCGTGGAACGTCTCGACGCTGGCGGGCGCGGGCGTTCCGGAGGCCTCGCCGAACGGGCCGGAGCCGCCCATGCCGGGGCCGTCCTCGAAGTCGAGGGAGCAGCCGATCTCCTCGATGACGCCGCGGTCGGCCTCGTCGACGCCGTAGGCGGTCGGGATGACGTACCGGTCGTCGTACTTGGCGAGGGCGAGCAGGCGGTACATCTGCTCGATGTCGGTGCCCGCGAGGCCGACCGCTTCTGCGATCGACTCGTCGGCGGGCTCGCCGAGGTTGATGCGGCGCATGTACGCGCGCATCGCGGCGAGCCGGTTGAGCACGGCCTTCACCGGCTCGGGGTCGCCCGCGGTGAACAGCTCCGCGAGGTACTCGATCGGGATGCGCAGCGTGTCGACCGCCGCGAAGAGGTTGCCGGCGTCCTCGCCGTCGTGGCCGGTCTCGCTCAGGGCGTCGACCACCGGCGACAGCGGCGGGATGTACCAGACCATCGGCATCGTCCGGTACTCCGGGTGCAGCGGCAGCGCGAGGCGGAACCGCTTGGCGAGCATGAGGATCGGTGAGCGCTGGGCGGATTCGAGCCAGCGTTCGGGGATGCCGTCGCGGCGGGCGGCGGCCTGGACGTCGGGGTCGTCGGGGTCGAGGAAGACGTCCAGCTGCGCCTCGTAGAGGTCCTGCTCCTCCTTCACCGCCGCGGCCTTCCCGACGCGCTCGACGTCGTAGAGGACGACCCCGAGGTAGCGCAGCCGCCCGACGCAGGTCTCGGAGCAGACCGTGGGCATGCCCACCTCGATGCGCGGGTAGCAGAGCGTGCACTTCTCGGCCTTGCCGGTCTTGTGGTTGAAGTACACCTTCTTGTAGGGGCAGCCGGTGACGCACATGCGCCAGCCGCGGCACTTGTCCTGGTCGACGAGGACGATGCCGTCCTCGGCGCGCTTGTACATGGCGCCCGAGGGGCACGAGGCGACGCAGCTGGGGTTGAGGCAGTGCTCGCAGATGCGCGGCAGGTAGAACATGAAGCTCTGCTCGTACTGGAACTTCACCTTGTCGCCGATCTTCTGCACGATCGGGTCCTGCGAGCCGAGCTCCTCGCCGCCGGCGAGGTCGTCGTCCCAGTTGGCGCTCCACGTGATCTGCATGGGGTCGCCGGAGATGAGGGAGCGGGGGCGCGCGCCGGGGATGTCGTCGCCGAGCGGGGCCGAGACCAGGTGCTCGTAGTCGTACGTCCAGGGCTCGTAGTAGTCCTGGATGGACGGCATCTTGGGGTTGGCGAAGATCGTGGCGAGCTTCTTGAGGCGTCCGCCCGCGCGGGGCTTCAACCTGCCTGCGGCCGTGCGCTTCCAGCCGCCCTGCCAGCGCTCCTGGTCCTCGTGGCGGCGCGGGTAGCCCTGGCCGGGGCGGGTCTCGACGTTGTTGAACCACACGTACTCGACGCCGGGCCGGTTGGTCCACGCCTGCTTGCAGGTGACCGAGCAGGTGTGGCAGCCGATGCACTTGTCGAGGTTCATGACCATGGCGACCTGCGCCATGACCTTGCCGATGCGCTCGCCCATCAGTACTGGACCTCCGTGGTGCGCTTGCGGACGACGGTGACCTCGTCGCGCTGGTTGCCGGTGGGGCCGATGTAGTTGAACGCGTAGGAGAACTGGGCGTACCCGCCGATGAGGTGGGTGGGTTTGACGAGGAGGCGGGTGAGGGAGTTGTGGATGCCGCCGCGCTTGCCGGTGGTCTCGGTCTTCGGGACGTCGACCATGCGCTCCTGGGCGTGGTACATGTACACGGTGCCGCGCGGCATGCGGTGGGAGACGACGAGTCGGGCGGCGACGACGCCGTTGCGGTTGACCGCTTCGACCCAGTCGTTGTCCTCGGCGCCGATGGCTTCGGCGTCGTGCGGGCTCATCCAGATGTTCGGTCCGCCGCGCGAGAGCGTGAGCATGAGCAGGTTGTCCTGGTACTCGGAGTGGATGGACCACTTGGAGTGCGGGGTGAGGTAGCGGACGGCGACGGCCTTCTCGCCCGTCGGTCCGATCTCGGGTTCGCCGAACAAGCGGTGCATGTTGAGCGGGGGCCGGTAGACGGGGAGGGCCTCGCCGAACTCGTGCATCCAGTCGTGGTCCATGTAGAAGTGCATCCGGCCGGTGAGGGTGTGCCAGGGCTTGTCGTGTTCGAGGTTGATGGTGAACGGCGAGTACCGGCGGTCGTGGGCCTCCTTGCCCGACCATTCGGGGCTGGCGCCGACGGGGGTGGGGCCGTGCTGGGTGTCGGCGAAGACGACGCGGCGTTCGGCCGAGCCGTGGATGAGTTCGTCGAAGTCGGTGCCGACGCGGACGGCGAGGCGTTCGAAGCCTTGTGAGGCCAGGCGTCCGTTGCTGGTGCCGGAGAGGGCGAGGATCATCTCGCAGGCTTTGACGTCGGTGTCGATGAGCGGGCGGCCGCGGGCCGGGGCTTCGGTGGAGGTGCCGTTGCGCTGGGCGAGCCAGCCGATCTCGGCGTCGGGTGTGAACGAGACGCCTTTGACGGGCAGGCCCTTGGTCTCGGCGAGCGGGCCGAGGGCGTTCATCTTGGCGGCGACGGCCGGGTAGTCGCGTTCGACACTGAGGATCGCGGGCGCGGTCCTGCCCGGGACGGGCGGGACGCCTGCGGCCTTCCAGTCGGGGGCGGTGCCGCCGGGCTGGGCGAGTTCCCCCGGCGTGTCGTGCTGGTGGGGCGCGGCGACGAGGTCGGTGGCGGTGCCGAGGTGGTCTTCGGCGAGTTCGGAGAAGCGGCGGGCGAGGGCCTGGAAGGCCTCGAAGTCGGTGCGGGCCTGCCAGGGCGGGTCGATCGCGGGGGAGAACGCGTGCACGAACGGGTGCATGTCCGTTGTGGACAGGTCGTGCTTCTCGTACCAGGTGGCGGCCGGGAGCACGATGTCCGAGAGCAGGGTGGTGCTGGTCATCCGGAAGTCGAGCGAGAGGAGCAGGTCGAGCTTTCCTTGCGGCGCTTGGCCATGCCAGACGACCCCGGTCGGGCGGTCCCCTGGACCCGCTTCCTCGCCCTGCACCGAGTTCTGGGTGCCGAGCAGGTGCTTGAGGAAGTACTCGTCGCCTTTCGCGCTGGAGCCGAACAGGTTCGCGCGCCAGACGGTGAGCACGCGCGGCCAGTTCTCGGGCGCGTCCGGGTCCTCGCAGGCGAAGCGCAGGTCGCCGGAGGCGAGTTCGCGGGCGACGTAGTCGGCCGGCGGGAGCCCGGCTTCGCGGGCCTCCTGCGCGATGAGCAGCGGGTTGCGGTTGAAGGTGGGGTACGACGGCATCCAGCCCATCCGGGCCGAGGCCGCGACCAGGTCGGCCGTGTGGGCGCCTGCCAGACGTCCGGGGCCGGTGGCCGAGGTCAGGGCATCTGCTTTGTAGGTGTCGTACCGCCACTGGTCGGTGTGCAGGTACCAGTACGGGGTCGCGGCCATGAACCGCGCGGGCCGCGTCCAGTCCATCGCCGATGCGTAAGCGGCCCAGCCGGTCTGGGTGCGGCACTTCTCCTGGCCGACGTAGTGGGCCCAGCCGCCGCCGTTCCTGCCCTGGCAGCCGGTGAGCAGCAGGAGGGTGAGGAACGCCCGGTACATGGTGTCGCCGTGGAACCACTGGTTCGTGCCCGCGCCGAGGACGATCATCGCCCGGCCGCCCGAATCCCTTGCGGTGGCGGCGAATTCGCGGGCGATGCGGATCGTCCGGTCCGCCTTGACCGAGGTGATCGACTCGGACCAGGCGGGCGTGCACGGCTCGGAGGCGTCGTCGTATCCGCTCGGCCACCGGCCCGGCAGCCCGGGCCTGGCCACGCCGTACTGCGCCAGCAGCAGGTCGAAGACCGTGGTCACCAGGCGGCCTCCGACCGTGCGGACCGGGACGCCGCGCAGCGAGCGGCCGACTTCAGGGACGTCGGCGGCACTGTCGTCGGCGGCGCCGCCGTAAGCGCTGCCCTCGTGGTCACCGTCGAAGCGCGGCAGCGCGATCGCGCGGGTCTCGCCGCCTGCCTCGTAGCAGGTGAGCAGCGGCTCCGCGCCTTCCAGGTCGAGGTTCCAGTTGCCCGGCCGCTCCTCGTCCCAGCGGTGGCCGAGGGTCCCGTGCGGGGCGCGGGCCTCGCCGGTGCGCGCGTCGATGAAGACCGGCTTCCACTCGGCGTGCGGCTCCTCGCCCGGGAGGGCGTCGCGGCGCAGGAACTTGCCCGGCACCAGGTCCCCGTCCCGCTCGACCAGCTCGACGAGGAACGGCAGGTCGGTGTACTTGCGCACGTAGGCGTCGAAGGCCTCCGTGCGCTCGTCCACGAAGTGCTCCTTGAGGATCACGTGCCCCATCGCCATGGCCAGCGCGCCGTCCGTGCCGGGGTGCGGGGCGAGCCATTCGTCGGCGAACTTCGCGGCGTCGTTGTAGTCGGGGGCGACGGTGACGACCTTCTGGCCCCGGTAGCGGGCCTCGGCCATCCAGTGCGCGTCCGGGGTCCGCGTGACGGGCACGTTCGAGCCCCACAGCACGAGGTACGCGGCGTCCCACCAGTCGCCCGACTCGGGCACGTCGGTCTGGTCGCCGAAGACCTGCGGGGACGCGACGGGCAGGTCCGCGTACCAGTCGTAGAACGAGAGCATCGAGCCGCCGAGGAGGTTCACGAACCGCGCGCCCACGCCGTGGGAGACCTGCGACATCGCCGGGATCGGGCTGAAACCGGCGATGCGGTCGGGCCCGTACGCGCCGATCGTGTGGACGTGCGCGGCAGCGGCGATCTCGACCGCCTCGTCCCAGCCGATGCGCACCAGTCCGCCCTTGCCGCGCGCGGACTGGTAGCGGCGGCGCTTCTGCGGGTCCGTGGTGACCTCGGCCCACGCGGCGACCGGATCGCCCAGGCGCGCTTTGGCCTCGCGGTACATCTCGACGAGCACGCCGCGCCCGTACGGGTAGCGCACGCGCGTGGGCGAGTACGTGTACCAGGAGAAGGCCGCGCCCCTCGGGCAGCCGCGCGGCTCGTACTCGGGGCGGTCGGGGCCGACCGAGGGGTAGTCGGTCGCCTGGGTCTCCCAGGTGATGATGCCGTCCTTGACGTACACGTTCCACGAGCACGAACCGGTGCAGTTCACGCCGTGCGTGGAGCGCACGACCTTGTCGTGGCTCCAGCGGTCGCGGTAGAACACGTCCCCTTCGCGCCCGCCCTCCTTGAAGACCACTCGCTTATCCTCTGTGGATTCCGAGCGGGTGAGGAAGAGGCCCGTGGCGAGCAGCAGGTCCCCCGCGCTGCGCTCGGAAGCCGCCGCTCGGTGCTGTGCCATGACTGCTCGCTCCATCCGGGTCCGGGTGCGGTCCGGGCCCAGATTAGGCGCTTTCACGCCTCCGAAGAGGACGAATCGGCATACTGTCCCCGGGGCCGCCGCTCGGCCCTCCGGGGAAGGGAGCAGCGATGACCACTGCCGACGCGGCCGCACCGCAGGCCGCCGTGCGGCGCGGGGCGGGCTCGAACCTGGCGCTCGCGACCGCCGCGTTCGCGCTGACGTTCTGGGCGTGGAACCTCATCGGCCCGCTCTCGAAGACCTACGGCGACCGGCTCGACCTCGACCCGACGCAGGTCTCGATCCTCGTCGCGTTCCCTGTGCTCGTGGGCGCGGTCGGGCGCATCCCGGCCGGGATCCTCACCGACAGGTTCGGCGGCCGGATCATGCTCACCGCCTCGTGCTTCGTCGCCGTCGTACCGGTGCTCCTCGTCGGCCTGTCCGGCGGTTCCTATGCGGCCCTGCTGGTCTCGGGGTTCCTTCTCGGCATCGCGGGCACGTCGTTCGCGGTCGGCATCCCGTTCGTCAACTCCTGGTACCCGCCCGCGAAGCGCGGCTTCGCGACCGGGGTCTTCGGCGCTGGCATGGGCGGCACCGCGCTCTCGGCGTTCTTCACCCCGCGCCTGGTCGCGTGGCTCGGGCTCCTGCCGACCCACCTCCTCATGTGCGCCGCGCTCGCCGTGATGGGCGTGGTGGTCTGGGCGTTCACGCGCAACGCCCCGCAGTGGCGGGCCTCGACCGAACCGGCGCTGCCGCGGCTCAAGGCCGTCATGAAGCTCAAGGTCACATGGCAGATGTCGCTGCTGTACGCCATCGCGTTCGGCGGCTTCGTCGCGTTCTCGACCTACCTGCCGACGATGCTCGTGGCCGAGTACGGCCTCGCGCAGACCGAAGCGGGCCTGCGCACGGCCGGGTTCAGCCTCGCCGCCGTCATCGCGCGCCCGGCGGGCGGCATCCTCTCGGACAAGGTGGGGCCCCTCAAGGTCTGCCTCACCTCGTTCTTCGGGGCCGCCGTCATGGCCGTCCTCCTCTCCCTCGAACCGCCCCTGGAGGTCCCGGCCGGGACCGAGTTCGTCCTCATGGCCCTGTTCCTGGGCCTGGGCACCGGCGGCGTGTTCGCACTCGTGGCCGAGCTCGTCGACCCGGCGCGCGTCGGCGGCGTCACCGGGATCGTGGGCGCCGCGGGCGGCCTCGGCGGGTACTTCCCGCCGCTCATCATGGGCGCGAACTACCAGGCGAACGGCGACTACACGATCGGCCTGCTGCTGCTCGCGGTCACGGCGCTCCTGGTCGGGCTGTTCGCGCTCAAGGCGTTCCGGAACGTCCCCGAGCCGGGCTGACCTCCGCCACCGGTCGCGATTACTCCTCGCGAATGAACGCGGCCGGGCCGGTATCCCTCTCAAGGCGGAGGATCCGCCGCGCTGCGCGGCCTAGGGTGAATCCATGCTCGAAATCAAGGACCTCCACAAGCGGTTCGGCGACACCGTTGCCCTCGACGGCGTGTCGCTCACCGCAGCCCCCGGCGAGGTGGTCGGATTCGTCGGCGCGAACGGCGCCGGCAAGACCACGACCATGCGCATCGCCATGGGCGTGCTCGCCGCCGACTCCGGCCGGATCGTCTACAACGGCGCCCCGCTCGACGTCGAGGCGCGCCGCCGCTTCGGCTACATGCCCTCCGAACGCGGGCTGTACCCCAAGATGAAGACCGCCGAGCAGATCGCCTACTTCGGTGAGCTGCACGGCATGAGCCGCGCCGAGGCCAAGCGCTCCGCCGCCGCGCTCCTGGAGCAGCTGAACCTCACCGACCGCTCCGGCGACTTCGTGCAGGACCTCTCCCTCGGCAACCAGCAGCGCGTCCAGCTCGCGGTCTCGCTCGTCCACGACCCCGAGGCGCTCATCCTCGACGAGCCGTTCTCCGGCCTCGACCCCCTCGCCGTCGACGTCATGGGCACCGCCCTCAAGGACCGCGCCGCCGCAGGCGCGCCCGTGATCTTCTCCAGCCACCAGCTCGACCTCATCGAGCGGCTCTGCGACTCCGTGGTCATCATCGGCAACGGGAAGATCATCGCCGCCGGCTCCGTCGAGGAGCTGAAGGCCAAGGAGGTCAAGCAGTTGCGCGTGAGCGTCCAGACCGCCCAGGACCTCACCGCCTCGCTCCCCGGCACCGTCACCCGCGACGGCGACGACTACCTCGTGGAGGACGCCGACGACGACCAGGAGGTGCTGCGCATCGCCGCCGCCGCCGGGCGCGTCACCCACTTCGCCTACGACCAGCCCACCATCGCCGAGATCTTCCGAGAGGCCGTGACCCGATGAGCTCCCCGACTCCCGAGGCCTCGCGGATGCGCGGCCTGATGCTCGTGGCCGGACGCGAGATCCGCGTCCGCGGCCTCTCCAAGGCCAACCTGATCAGCCTCATCGTCACCGTCGTCATCGTCGGCGTGCTCGCCGCACTGCCCACGATCCTCGGCGGCGGGGACGACGAGGCCGAGAAGATCGGCCTCGCCGGGACCAACGCGGCCGCGATGGAGAGCCAGCTCAACGCCATGGGCGGCTTCGACATCACCATGTACGACTCGGCGGCTGAGGCCGAGCAGGCGGTCGAGGACGGCACCGTCGAGACCGCCGTCGCCGACGGCAAGCTCTACAGCGAGGAGAACCCCGGCCAGGGACTCCAGGCCCAGCTCGACTCGGCCTGGCAGGCCGCCACGGTCCAGACCAACCTCGCCGACGCCGGGCTCAGCGACGCCGAGATCGCCACCGCGCTCACCCCGCGCCCGCTGGAGACCGTCACCCTCGCCGAAGGCGAGACCGACCCGGTGACCAGCTACTTCACCGGCCTCGTCATCTCCATCATCATGTTCATGATGCTCATGACCCCCGTGCAGTACATCGCCATGGGCGTCGTCGAGGAGAAGTCCAGCCGGATCGTCGAAATCCTCCTCACCAGCCTCAAGCCCTGGCAGCTCTTGGGCGGCAAGGTCATCGGCCTCGGCGTGATCTCCCTGGTCAACCTCGTCGCCATGATCGCGGCCGGCCTCGGCGTCTCCGCCGCGACCGGCGTGCTCGCCGACCTGCCGCCGGGCACCGCCTCCGCGGCGGTCTCCACCATCGGCTGGTGGCTCATCGCGCTCGTCCTCTTCGGGACGCTCGCGGGCGGCGTCGGCTCGCTCGTCTCCCGCCAGGAGGAGTCCGGGTCGGTCCTGACCCCGCTCATCATGTCGCTCACCCTGAGCTACGTCGGCGCGATCTTCACGCTGAACGCGCCCACGAGCACCTTCGCGCAGGTCCTCTCGATCGTGCCGCCGTTCTCCGCGATCACCATGCCCACCCGCATGGCGATCACCACGGTCCCGGCCTGGGAGATCGCCCTCTCGATCGGTCTCCTCGTGCTCGCGGCGGCCGGAGCGCTCGCCCTCGGCGCACAGCTGTACAAGCGCAGCGTCCTGTACACCGGCTCGCGCCTCAAGCTGACCGAGGCGCTGCGCCGCGCGGCGTAAGACGGCAGAAGGGGCCCGGGATTCGCTCCCGGGCCCCTTTCCGCTCGTCCCGCTTACTCGGTGAGGAAGAAGAAGTAGCCGATCGAGGCGAGCATGAGCACCCATGCGATCGGGTGCACCTCGCGCCAGCGGCCCCGGGCGGCCATCATGATCGGGAAGAACACCAGGCCCAGCGCGATGCCGTTCGAGATCGAGTAGGTCAGCGGCATCACGGCGACGATGAGGAACGCCGGGATCGCGTACTCCAGCTTGGCCCATTCGATCTGACCGAGCGCCTTCGCCATGAGCACGCCCACGACGATGAGCGCCGGCGCGGTGACCGCCGGGTTGTTCGCGAACAGGCCGAACACCGGGAACGCCACGAGCGACACGAGGAACCAGAAGCCGGTCGTCACGGCCGTGAGGCCGGTGCGGCCCCCGACCGAGACGCCCGCGGTGGACTCGATGTACGCGGTGGTGGTCGAGGTGCCGAGCACCGCGCCCGCCGAGGTCGCGATCGAGTCGGTGGCGAGGGCGCGGCCCGCGCGCGGCAGCTTGCCGTCCTCCTTGATGAGGCCGGCCTGGCCGGCCACGGCGAAGAGGGTGCCGGCGGTGTCGAAGAAGTCCACGAACAGCATGGTCAGGATGACCGCGATCATGTGGACGGTGAACGCGTCCTCGAAACCGGTGAAGGCCGCGCCGAACGAGTCGAGGTTCGGCGTGAAGCCCTCGGCGAGCTCCAGGTCGATGACGCCGGTCAGGACGCCGGCGACCAGCGTCGCGAGCATGCCGTAGAAGACGCCGCCCTTCCAGCCCAGCACCATGAACACGGCGGTGACGAGGAGGCCGAAGACGGTGAGCAGGACGGTGCCGGAGCCCTCGCCCTGGAAGGAGCCCAGCGACACCAGGGTCGCGGGGTCGGCGACGACGATGCCGCCGCCCTTGAGGCCGATGAACGCGATGAACAGGCCGATGCCCGCGCCGACGGCGAGCTTCAGCTGCGTCGGGATCGCGTTCACGATCGCCTCGCGCGCGCCGGTGACGGCGAGGATGAAGAAGAGCACGCCGGACACGAGCGTGCCGGTGAGCGCCGTCTGCCACGGGATGCCGAGGGTGAGGACCACGGTGAACGCGAAGAACGCGTTCAGGCCCATGCCGGGAGCGGTGGCGATCGGGTAGCGGGCCCACAGGCCCATGACGAGGCAGCCGAGCGCGGAGGCCAGCGCGGTCGCGGTGAAGACCGCGCCCGGGTTGGGGGCGTCGACCCCGGCTTCGGTGAGCGCGAAGCTGAGGATGCCGGGGTTGACGGCGAGGATGTACGCCATCGCGAGGAAGGTGGTGGTCCCGGCGAGGACCTCGCGCTTCCAGTTCGTCTTGTTCTCGGTCATGCCGAAGAACTCGTCGACGCGGCCGGGCTGCGGCGCGTCCTTCTTCTCTGCAGTGGCTTCGGTGGCCATGTGGCGGGCACTCCTGTGCGGGCGTGGTGCGATGCCGGGCAGCTGGCACCTCGGGAAACAGGGTAACGGGGCAGGTCTGAACCTGCGGGTAATGTACCGGGTCCGCCACGGCGGCGACAGGGATCGGGTCCCGCGAATGTGAGTTTTACGCGCGCGATATGAGCTGGAAAACAAGCGACGCCCCGGAGCCAAGGGGGGGACGGCTCCGGGGCGTCGACTTAGGGTCGGGCCCCCGGTGGCAGGATTCCAGGGGCCCGACAAGGACCGCACCGTCAAGCAGCGGGCGGTAGTCGCGTGTCTCCTTCCCGACGAATCGGGCGTCCTGACTTGAGACAACTGCTAAACGCGATGGCGACACGGCCGGTTGCATAACGTTTCGGTAACGGGCCGGATTTCGGTGCGGGAACCCGCGGGACCCGCACCGATACCAGGTCAGGCGCCTTCGGCGTTCTCAGAGCGGCGGCGCTGCGCCACGAGCAGGGCGATACCCGCCGCGAGGAGCACCCCCGCGCCGAGGGCGTAGGTCAGGGACGCGCCGGTGCTGGGCAGCGAGCTCCCGGCCGGGGTGGTCGAGGCCTGGCCGGGCGTGGAGCCCGAGGACGGGGCCTCGGAGGACGGCGCCGCGGAGCTGGACTCGGCGGGGCTGGAAGCGGCCGGGCTCGACTCGGCGGGGCTGGACTCGGCCGGGGAGGTGCTGGCCTCGGGCTCCGAGGTGGGTGCGTCGGATGTGGGCGTGTCCGAGGTCGGCGCGTCGCTGGTCGGGACGTCAGAAGTCGGCGCGTCCGAAGTCGGGGTGTCAGAGGTCGGCGCATCGGACGTCGGGGCATCGCTGGTCGGCGCGTCCGAGGTGGGCGCGTCGGAGGTGGGCGCGTCGGAGGTCGGCGCATCGCTGGTCGGCGCGTCCGAAGTGGGAGCATCGCTGGTGGGCGCGTCCGAGGTCGGCGCGTCCGTCGTGGGCTCCTCCCCCGGCTCGCCCGGGCACGTGTGCGTGACGTTGAAGTGCTTCTCCTCGTCCCCGTTCACCACCTCAGCCCAGGCGTCGACGAGGATCCATCCGGTCGGCACGCCGACGTAGGCGCGCTTGGCGCTGCCGCTGTTCCCGGAGGTGACGACGGTGGCCTGCTCGGTGTGCTCGTCGCCGTCCTCGTCCTCGAACACGGCCGTGACCGAGAGGAACTTGTCGCCGGCGTTGCTGGGAAGCACGAAGACCCAGCCGTCGTAGTCAGCGGGCTTGTCGCCGGGGATCTGGTCGTCCTCGCCGCACCCGGTCTCGAAGTCGTCGGCCTCCGAACCCTTGTGGGCGTCTTTGAGGTCGAGGGTGACGGTGCTGTCGGTGTCGGCGTCTTTGCCGCCGCCGCCATGGTCGCCGGCGAAGGCGGGGATGCCGAGCGCGAGCGCAGTCGCTCCAGCGAGGCCTGCGGCGCCGAGGATGCCGAGGCGCTTTTGACGGCGTGTGAGTGTCATGGGATTGCTCTCCGTGATGGGTGGCCGGAGGAATCGAACGTGCCGGTTTCGATAACGCCTGTTGTTCGTCGTTCGCCGGTCCGGACGGGCCGACTCTGGGAGCCGCTGGACCTGGCGATGGGCAGACTATTCACGTTCGCGAGAGGGTCGGCGTTGCGTCGCATTCGGATGATCGTGACATCGTCCGAACGGTTGACCTGCGCAAACATGGCGAACTCGGACGAGCGGGCATGACGGCGCCCCCGCGACCATGGTCGCGGGGGCGCCGTCTTGGGCTGTCCCGGGCCGGGTTGTGGGGACCCGGCCCGTCGTGACCCGTTGGCGGGCTTACCGGTCGTGCACCGGCCGTCGGTCCTCGAACGGTCGGCGCGCGGCCGGTCTGACCGCCGGTCGGACTACCAGTCCTGGGCTTCGCGGCGGCGGCGCATGATCATGAACACCGCGGCACCGCCGGCGGCGAGCGCGGCGGCCGAGACCAGTGCGATCGTCAGCGGGGTGCCGGTGGTCGGCAGGTTCCCGTTCCCGGCGGGGGAAGTGGCCTCCTCGCACGGGGTCTCGGACCCGGCCGGGGCGCTCGGGGACGCCTCAGGGCTGCTGGGCTCCTCGCAGACTGGGCTCGACTCCTCGCCGGCGGGGCTGCTGGACTGCTCGCCGGGCGAGGACGGCTCCTCGGCGGGGCTGCTGGGCTCGTTCCCGGACGGCTCGCCCGGGCAGGTGTGCGTCACGTTGAAGAACTTGCTGTCGCCTTCGATGACGGCCGAGGCCTCGACGATGGTCCAGCCTGCGGGCGTGATGATGTAGGCGTGCTTGGCGCTGCCGCTGTTGCCGTTCGACACGATCGTGGCGTCGAGGACGTGCTCGTCGCCGTCCTCGTCCTCGTAGGTCACCGTGACCGAGACGAAGTCGTCGTTGCCGCCGGGCAGCACGAACACCCAGCCGTCCTCGTCCGCGCCGAGGTCTTCGGGGAGCTGGCTGTCGGTGCCGCAGCCTTCCTCGAAGTACGTGGCGGGCTTGCCGACGTGGTCGGGATTGATGTCGATGGGCTCCGTCGCCTGCGCGGGCGACGCCAGCGCCAGGGCTCCGACGAGGCTCGCGCCGACGGCGACGCCGAAGGTCTTGATGGGTTGCTTGAGTTCCACTGGGAAAGGCTCCGTTTTCCGTCTGCCAAAGGAAACGAATGTGCCGGATTCGTGATGGGCACTGCCTTCACGCGCGTGGGCGGGGCGGGGTTGCAGCGCATTCCCGTAACGGAGCGTTTTCCGCTCCGGCCGAGGGCACGGCGTCGCCCCCGCGGTCGGACCGCGGGGGCGATGCTGCGGGTGTCGCGTACTAGGAGTCGGCCTGGGCCCGGCGCCGCAGGAACATGACCAGTACGACGCCGCCCGCGGCGAGGAACAGTCCGAGTCCGAGCATCAGGCCGGTCGAGCCGCCGGTGGTCGGCAGGCCGTTCGCGGAGGCGGACTGATCGCCCGGCATCGTGGAGCCTCCCGGTGCGGTGGTCCCGTTCCCGGGCTGGGTGGTCCCGTTCCCGGGCGGGGTGGTCCCGCCGCCCGGCGTGGTGGGCGAGTCTCCCGGCTTGCCGGGGCAGGCGTGCGTGAGGTTGAAGAAGGCGCCCTCGTCGGGGTCCGTGACCTGGGCCTCGGCGTTGACGAGGGTCCAGCCAGCCGGGGTGATGATGTAGGCCTTGTTGTCGCCCGATCCGGAGACGATGCCGCCGTTCGCGCCGGTGGTGTAGACCTGCTCGTCGCCGTTCTCGTCCTCGAAGGTCGCGGTCACGGAGATGAAGTTGCCTTCGGCGCCGGCGGACTCGGGCAGCACGAACACCCAGCCGTCCTGGTCGTCGCCGATGTCGCCGGGCGGGATGTTGTCGCAGGAGATGGTGCCGGCATTCCCCGCGGTCGTCGGCACGTTGCCGTCGTTGATCGGGATCGTGACTTCCGCGGCCAGTGCGGGTGAGCCGATCATCATCGATCCGATAAGCGCCGCAGTGGCGGCGAGCGCGAGTCCTGTTGCTGACTTTCTACCTTTGATCCACGTCATATCGGTGACCATAATTGCTGCGTCGGCGATTCGGAGCCGGATGAAATGGATTCACTGTGGATAATTCCGCCGCTCGGCTCAATGACGAGGCATCGTCGCAATTGGAGTCGCGGGCGGCCCCCGGCACGTCCATGGACCCTCGATCGCGAATCCTATAGGATCTCGGCATGGCAGCACTGAAGCTCACCTACGACAGCGCCCCCGACGCCTGGCACGAAGGCCTCCCCATCGGGGAGGGCCGCATCGGCGCGATGCTGTGGGGTCCCCGCATCGAACTCAACGAAGACGCCTTCTGGGCGGGCGACGGTTCCTGGAGCGTCCCCGAGGGCGCCGAAGGCCTGGCGGCCCAAGCCGCCGAAGCGGTGCGCCGCGGCGACTACGCCGCCGCCGACCGGCTCGCGTCCGGCATGACCGGCAAGGAGCCCGACGCCTACCAGCCCGCCGGCGCCTTCGTCGCGACCCACTCCGGCGACACCGAGCCGGACCCGGCGGCTCCTGCGGGCCGTCGATCGGCAGAGCGGCGCGAACTCGACCTGCGCGACGGCGTCGCCACCGTGACCCGCGGGCGCGTCGCCCACCAGGCCTTCGCCTCCGCCGCCTACCAGGTCATCGCCCTGCGGTGGACCGCCGATGCGGCCTTCGACCTCGAACTGCGCTTCGAGTGGCCCCATGCGGGCGGGACCGCCTCCTCCAGCGCGACCGCGTTCGAGTTCACCGGCTGCGCCCCCGTCAGCGTCTTCGGCGGCAAGCCCGACTACTCCACGACCGAAGGCGTGCGCCGCCTCGGCCTCAGCGCCCAGGTGCAGAGCGACGGCGAGGTCGCCGAAATCGAAGGCGGCCACCGCATCAGCGGTGCCCGCAGCATCGAGGTCTACGTCGCGCTGCGCTCCGACTTCGACGAGCGGGCCGCACTCGCCACCGCCCGCGACGAGGCCCTCCGCGCCGCCGCCGACGGCTGGTCCGCCGTCCTGGACACCCACGTCGCCGCCCACCGCGAGCTCATGGACCGCGTCAGCCTCGACCTCTCTCCACAGGCGCCTGTGGACAACGCCCCAGCGAACGACGCGACGACCGACGAGCGCCTGCAGCGCCGCGCCGCGGGCGGCGGCGACGAGGACCTCGCCGTGCTCGCATTCCAGTTCGGCCGCTACCTCCTGATCGGCTCCTCGCGCCCCGGCACCCAGGCCGCGACCCTGCAGGGCATCTGGAACCACGAGGTCACCCCGCCGTGGAACTGCGACTACACCACGAACATCAACGTGGAGATGAACTACTGGCCCGCCGAGACCTGCGGCCTGCCCGAGTTCCACGAGCCCCTGTTCGGCCTCGTCGGCGACCTCGCCCGCACCGGCGTCGAGACCGCGCGCCGCCTCTACGACGCGGACGGCTGGTGCTGCCACCACAACACCGACTACTGGCGCACCACCGTCCCGGTGCAGGGACGCGCGTGCTGGCAGAACTGGCCCATGGCGGGCCTGTGGCTCTCGATGCACCTCGCCGAGCGCTGGCGCTTCGGCCGCGACGAGGAGTTCCTGGCCGAGCACCTGCCGATCGCCCTGGGCGCGGCCCGGTTCGCGCTCGACCGCCTCTCCGAGGGCAAGGAGGGCACGCTCGTCACGAACCCGGCCACCAGCCCCGAGAACGAGTTCGTGACCCCGGACGGGAACTCGGCGGTCGACGAGTCCACCGGGATGGACGCGACGCTGGTGCGCGAGCTCTTCGCGTTCATCCTCGAAGCGGCCGACGTGGTCGCCGAGACCCTTCACGGCGACGACCTCCAGCTCGTGGAAGGCATCAAGGCCGCCGTGCCGCGCCTGGCCGGACCCAAGATCGGCGCCGACGGGCGCCTCCTCGAGTGGGCCGAGGAGCGCGAGGAGTCCGAGCCGAACCACCGGCACGTCTCGCACCTCTACGGGGTCTTCCCCGGCGACTCCTTCGCGGACTCGCCCGAACTGCTCGACGCCGCCAGGAAGAGCCTCGAAGCGCGCGGCGACGCGGGCACCGGCTGGTCCCTCGCGTGGAAGACCGCCCTGTGGGCCCGCCTGCGCGACGGCGACCGCGCCCACCGCCTGCTCGGCGAGTTCCTGACGCCCGTGGGCTTCCGCGGCGACGGCGTCGAGTACGCCGACGGCGGGGTCTACGCCTCGCTGCTGTGCGCGCACCCGCCGTTCCAGATCGACGGGAACTTCGGCACGACCGCCGCGATCGCCGAGATGCTCGTCCAGTCGCACCGCACCGAGGACGGCGCCCCGGTGATCGAGCTGCTGCCCGCGCTCCCGAGCGCCTGGCCCGAAGGCGAGGTCCGCGGCCTGCGGGCCCGCGGCGGCGTCACCGTGGAGCGGCTCGCCTGGAGCGGCGGCGAGGTCACCGAGGTGGCACTGAAGTCCACTTGCGACACCCTCGTGAAGGTCCGCGGCGAGGCGGTCCGCCTGAACCGCGGCCAGACCTGGACCGTGAAGTACTAAGGGACGCAAGGGAGCGGCCGGAGCCATGAGGCTCCGGCCGCTTGGGTATGAAAGCGGACTGCCGATCAGCAGTCGAACGTCTCCATGGTCTGTCCGACGGCGAGGCCGCACACCGACCAGTGGAACGCACCTGTGGCGTCCGCGTTGACCAGTGCGATCCCGCTGGGACCCACCGGTTCACTCGGGCCCTGGATCGAGTTGTCGCACTCGACGGCCTCGGCCGAGGCCGCCACCGCGTTGCCGCAGACCTGCCACTTGGCGAAGTTCCGCAGATCCGCGTTGACCACGGTCGGCATGCCTCCGAAGTCCCCGGGGGCCTCCGGCAGCGCGTACCCGTAGTCTTCCGCGTCGTGCGTGGTACCGGCGCCGAGCATCGTCGCGCAGGCCGTGTCCACGAGCGGACCGGTCTCGCCGGTCTCGCACAGCACGGGCAGCATCGAATCGTGTTCGGTCTCCACCGTGGCGATCGTCAGCCAGTCGGGAGTGGAGGCCGAAGCCACGTCTCCCGAGAGGGCCGCCGCGGCGGCAGCGGCGGCCGAGACCGCGGCCATGGTGGTGTTGCCCATTGTTCTCTACCTTTTCCCGATCTGGCCCGAGTGCGGCGCGGCCTAGTAGTCGCCCTGGTCGTGGCCCTTGTCGTAGTCGTGCTCGTCCTCGGAGATGTGGTCGGCGTTGTCGCAGACCTGGCCGAAGGACTGGGTGAGCACGTTCTGGCCGCAGATCTGCCAGTGCAGGGCGCTCGACAGGTCGGCGTTGACGCCGGAGACGTCGCCGGCCCAGACGCCGGACTGCGGGCCCTCGCCGATGTGGTCGCGGTTGTCGCACACCTGGCCGTAGGACTGGGCCAGGATGTTCTGGCCGCAGATCTGCCAGTGGGCCAGGCTCGAGGCATCGAGGTTGACGAGGCTGACATCCCCGGCGGCGACGCCCGAGTTCTGGGCCATCGCGGGCGAGGCGGCGGCACCGAGGACGGCGACACCAGCCGCCGCGAAGGCGGCGGTTGCGGTGAGCTTGCGCATTGCGTGTGTTCCTTTCGAGTGCTGAAGGGCGGACCTGTCGGACCCGCCCCGGGTTCGACCTACTGCGCCGTGTTGGGCATGTGGTCGTAGTTGAGGCACTGCTGGGCGAGCGACGGCGAAACGCCGATGTTCTGGCCGCAGATCTGCCAGTGGGCGGCATCCGAGATGTCCAGGTTGGCCAGGGACGTGTCGCCGGCCCAGACGCCGGACTGCGGGCCCTCGCCGATGTGGTCGCGGTTGTCGCAGACCTGGCCGAACGACTGGGCCAGGACGTTCTGGCCGCAGATCTGCCAGTGCAGCGCGCTCGACGCGTCGACGTTCAGCAGGCTGGTGTCGCCGGCGGTGACACCGGAGTTCTCGGCCATCGCCGGGGTGGCGACGGCGCCGATGGCGGCGACGCCCGCAGCGGCGGCGAGGACGTAAGTGGACTTGCGCATATGAGTTCCCCCGAGTTCGTTGGATTTCGAATCCGTCGGTGCGGGACCAGGCCCGCACCGACGGGTTTGGCTCGACAGAGCCGACTCGACCGTGCCTCTACTGGGCGTGGTCCGACACGTGGTCGTAGTTGAGGCACTGCTGGTCGAGCGACGGCGAGACGGCGATGTTCTGGCCGCAGATCTGCCAGTGCAGCGCGCTCGAGACGTCGCCGTTGATGAGCGAGGTGTCGCCGGCGGTGACGCCGGACTGCGGGCCATCGCCGATGTGGTCGCGGTTGTCGCAGACCTGGCCGAACGACTGGGTCAGGACGTTCTGGCCGCAGATCTGCCAGTGGGCCAGGCTCGAGGCGTCCAGGTTCACCAGGGAGACGTCCCCGGCGGTGACCCCGGAGTTGTTGCCACCGGCCATGGCGGGAGCGGCGGAGAGAGCGGCGGCGCCGGCGGCGACGGCGGCAACAGTGAGAACCTTGCGCATGAGTTGCGTTTTCCTTCTGGGTTGTGCGCCCGGAAATCCCGGGCGACTTTGGATTCGGCGTTCCGCCCCGTTCGGGACGGTGGTGCAACTGACTTCCGCGCGTCGGAGCGCCGGAGGGCGTGGGATGCGAGACCCCATGCACTGCAACCGGAGGGAGATTTTGAAGGCGGACTTCAAGTTCCCCGCGCACCGACGCGCGGAGGCCCTAGTCTGGGGCGACGGACAGCTCGGCGGCGCGGTCCAGCGGCCGCCCCAATTCCCCGATCACCGTGCGGGAGAGTGACACCTCTTCCCCCGCGGCTGACGGGGAGGCGCAGACAGCGGTGTGGCCGCTGTCGACGCCGACACCTGCGGTCGAGCCTTTGGCTCCACCGGGGATGACCTTCAGGTCAGGCAGTCCGGGGCCGTCGTACGGCCACGGCCTGGCCGAGATGCGCGGCACGCCGCGCACGTCCTCGACAGTGGATCGTTCCGTCCCCCGCTCGTGTTCGGCGGAGCACTCGGCGGCGGCGGCCGGCCGGCCGCTGTTCGCTCCGTGGAGCGACGCCGCCACCTCGTTGGAGGCCTGATTCGCCGAAAGCATGGTGAAGCTCGGTTGTCCTGCGGCACCGACGGGGACGCTCCCGGGCGTCGTCCCGTCGTCGAGGCGCAGGCCATCGGTCACCAGTCGCGCCAGTGCATCGACCGGTTCGGTCGAGGGCGCGACAGTCTCGTAGACACCGGGCACCGCGGAGGCCGGGCCGTCCGCAATGGAGGCCGTTCCCTTCACCAGGTTTCCCACCAGCGGTGCCACTACTTCGGCGGTGCGGTCTCCGACGGACTCGTCATCCAAGTCGAGTAGGCCAGGCACGGCATCGCTCTGCAACGCAGTGCGCACGGCCCCGTCCGTCTCGTCCACCAGGGATACCACCGGCTCGCCAAAGCCCGACACCAGCCCCGAGACCTCCCCCTGCCCCGCCGTTGCCCGATGTCCCAGCTGGTTCTGCGGGATCAGTCGCGCGGCCAGGCGCGACATGTCGGACACCTCTGCGGAGAGGGGGTCGGTCATCGCGGCAAGGCCATGCGATGCTGCGGAATCGTCTGATGCCCAAGCGGATGCGGCCAACGCGAAGGCCCCCAAGAGCAGGGACCCGAATGCGGTGAGCGCGGCGCCGAGGAGGAATCGGAGCACGCTGACGCGGCGAGTGACCTCGCTGCCTCCGGCGATGCGTCCCATCGTCTCCCCCGTCGTCCTGTACCTGAGCGCGAGCGTTCTCGCCGCTCGCAACTGTTAGAACGAAACGGGACTGATAGGGGATACGGGGTGAACCAGATTTTATCGCCGGAAATAGGGTGAGTCGGACTCACAGCATCCGCTCTCCTTTACGGCCGAAAGCGGGGCGAGACGGACGCACAGCGCGTCCCTGCTCACGCACAGCAGCGGTTAACAGACTGTTTACAAGACTTCAACGAACGAGAAATTGCTTCTTGGGAGCGTGGCAGCACAGCTTCACGGCTCGGGGCTCTGCTTTCACGGCGCGGTTCGGGCGAAGCTGGACCGCGTCACCGTTTTGAAGGGCTCCTACCTCATGGCTATCAAGGCCGAGTACATCTGGATCGACGGCACCGAGCCGACGGCCAAGCTGCGTTCCAAGACCAAGATCCTCGACGAGGGCCAGGAGCCCCCGATCTGGGGCTTCGACGGCTCCAGCACCAACCAGGCCGAGGGCCACTCCTCCGACTGCGTGCTGCGCCCCGTCAAGGTCACCCCGGACCCGATCCGCGGCGGCGACTCGATCCTGGTGCTGTGCGAGGTCCTCGACACCGACTTCACGCCCCACCCGACCAACACCCGCGCCAAGACCGCCGAGCTCGCCGAGCAGTACGCGGGCCAGGAGTCCTGGTTCGGCATCGAGCAGGAGTACACCTTCATGGTGGGCTCGCGCCCGCTCGGCTTCCCCGAGAACGGCTTCCCGGCCCCCCAGGGCGGCTACTACTGCGGCGTCGGCGCCGACGAGATCTTCGGCCGCGAGATCGTCGAGAAGCACCTCGACAACTGCCTCGCCGCAGGCCTGCCGATCTCCGGCATCAACGCCGAGGTCATGCCCGGCCAGTGGGAGTTCCAGGTCGGCCCGGCCTCCGCGCTCGAGGTCTCCGACTCGCTGTGGCTGGCCCGCTGGCTGCTCTACCGCACCGCCGAAGAGTGGAACGTCTCCGCGACCATCGACCCGAAGCCCGCCAAGGGCGACTGGAACGGCGCCGGCTGCCACACCAACTTCTCCACCAAGGCCATGCGCGAGGACTACGAGCCCATCATCGCCGCGTGCGAGGCGCTGGGCCAGGACGACAAGCCCGCCGAGCACATCGCCGTCTACGGCGACGGCATCGCGGACCGCCTCACCGGCGCCCACGAGACCGCCCACTTCACCCAGTTCTCCTACGGCGTCTCCAACCGCGGCGCCTCGATCCGCATCCCGTGGCAGGTCGAGAAGGACAAGAAGGGCTACCTGGAGGACCGTCGCCCCAACGCGAACATGGACCCCTACCTGGTGACCGGCAAGATCGTCGACACCGTCTGCTCCGCCCTGGAGAAGAAGGGCCTCGTCTAACCACGAGGCGCCATAGCAAGGTCCCATGGCGAACCGGAAGGGGCGCCGCGCTTCCCGCGCGGCGCCCCTTCTCGTACGTATCGGCCTCAGCCAGTGGTCACGACGCCGAGTGCTTCCACCCGTCGCAGCAGGGCCTGGTGCGAGAACCGCTCCTCGACGATGAGGCGCGCCCGTTCCGTTTGGGCCGCGTAGGCTTCGGGGTCGTTCACGAGGGACCGCACGACGGCGGCGACTTCGGCGGGCTCGCAGTACACGGCCGCCGCGCCGAACAGGGGTTGGAAGCGGGGGTCCATGACCACCGGGACGCCCGCGGCCATGGCCTCCAAGGGGGCCAGACCGAAGGCCTCGCGGCCCTCTTCGGCGATGAAGTAGACGAAGACGTCGAGGCCGTGCAGGAACGCGCGGGCGTCCATCGAGCCGAACTCATGCACGGTCCAGTTCTCGGGGATGCGGCCGAGCCGTTCGGCGACCGTGGCCGCGCCGCCGAGCACGTGGACCTCGAAGTCCGCGTCCTCCGGATGGCATTCGCGCAGGCGCTCAGGGGATTCGGGCCATTTGAGCGGGTGGTCGCGGGAATGGCGGCCGATGCGGATGCGCCCGTCTGCAGGGCGCGGGGACTCGCGCCGCCACAGGTCCGGGTCGAGGCACTCGGTCCAGTCCTCGGCGGCGAGGTCGGTCCGGGCGACGACCTCGGCATGGTGGTCCATGAGGGCGCGGCGGACCATGGGGCCCACCGGGAACCAGGTGTGCGGGCCGACCCAGGCGTCCAGGTTCGACAGGACCCGTTCGGCGTCCCAGGCCTCCTCCACGCCGCCTTCGGGGCCGTAGAACTTGAACGGGGTCTGGTTCACGATGAGGACCGTGCGGCCCGCCTCGATCTCGGGGAGGTCGTCGCGCAGGCGCAGCGCCACTGTGGGCAGGCGGACGATCAGGAGCGCGCACGCGACCGGGTCCCAGGCGTTCAGCAGCCGCACCGACTCGCCGTCGATGAGCGCACTGATCTTGTCGTTCAGCGGCCGCGAGACGTCCCAGTGGAACACCGGATGGTGCAGCAGGCCCACTGTGAGCCCCGCGTCCCGGTAGGCCTTGATCTCCTCGGCGTTCGCCGTCGAGTTGCCGCCGGGCAGCGCGAAGTGGGAGACGATGACGATGTCGACGTCGATGCGGACCGCGGCGGCGCGGCCGGCACGGCGGCGCTCCTGCCAGTCGAGCAGGACCGCGCCGGCCGCCAGGCGGGTCGCGGCGGTCTCCTCGGCAGAGCCGAGCAGGCGGCGCAGCTCCGGCACCGCCTCGGTCGAGAAGCCGTGCTCAAGGCGGCCGGTGAGCTTCATCAGGGCGCGGCGGCGGCTGCCGGGGATCGAGCCGAGCGGGACGCGTTGCTCCATGTCAGTCACCGGGCGTCCACCGGGGCCGGGAGGCGCACCCCGAGCGAGGCGACCCGCTCCAGGAGCGCGTCGTACGAGTAGTGCCGCTCGACGCGGTCGATGGCGCGCGCCGCCTGGGCGGCGTACAGCTCCGGGTCGTCCATGAGCTCCCGCACGCGGGCCTCCACTTCGGCGGGTTCGCAGTAGACCGCGCCGTCGCCGAACAGCGGCTCGAAGCTGCGCGGCAGCACGCACGGCAGGCCCACGGCCATGGCCTCCAGCGGGGTACGGCCGAAGGCCTCCTCGCTGGAGTCGGCGATGAAGAACACCAGGACGTCCATGCGGTGCAGGAACTCGCGGGGGCGTTCGGCGCCGAACGGCAGCACGGTCCAGTTCTCGGGGAGCTTGCGCAGGAGCACCTTGGCGGCCTTCGCACCGCCGAGAACGTGGATCTCGAAGTCGTCCGAGGCCGGGTAGCAGGCCAGGATCTGCTCAGGGGTCTCGGGCCACTTGTGGGCGTGGTCGCGGGTGTGGCGGCCGATGCGGATCGGGCCCGCGCCGGGGCGGCGGCCCTCGCGGCGCCACTGCTCGGCGTCGAGCACCGCGTACCAGTGGTCGGGCGAGATCTCGATCCCCTCGATCTCGTCGGCGTGCGCGTTCACGAGGGCGTCGCGGACCACGGGGCCCTGGGGGTACCAGGTGTGCTCACCGAGCCAGTCGGTGAGGTTGCGGTGGACGGTGCGCACGTCCCAGGTGAGACGCCGGCCCAGTTTGGGGCCGTAGTAGTGCCAGGGGGTCTGGTTGACCACCAGGACCGTGCGGCGCGGCCGCAGGTCCGGCAGGTCGTCCATGGGACGCATCATGATCCGCGGGAACCGCACGATCGCCAGGTCGCAGTCGACGCGGTCGCGGGCGGTGATCCACTCGACGCCGTCGTCCTCCAGGAGCCGCTGGATCTTGTCGTTCACGGGGCGCACCAGCGGCCAGTCGTACACCGGGTAGTGCAGCAGGCCCACTTTCAGGCCGGCGCGGCGCAGCGCCTGGATCTCCTCCGCGTTCGACGAGGAGGAGCCGCCGGGCAGGTGGAAGTTGGAGACGATCACGACGTCGAGTTCGAGGTGGCGCCGCTCGGCGCGGTCCTCGGCCTCATGCCAGGCGGTCAGGGCCTCCATCGCCGCGATCCGCAGCGTCGGGATCTCGGCCTCCGAGCGGGCGATGCCGCCCAGGTGCGCGCGGGCCTCGACCGACCAGCCGACGTTGAGACGGTCGGTCCACAGCTCCAGCGACCGCCGCTGCTCCGCGGTGGGCACGCCGAGCAGGTCCTGCTCGGTCGGGTGAAGCCGGGCGCGCAGGACGCGCAGCTTTCCGGCGGCCCGGCCCAGACCCCGCCGCAGCACGGCCTTCTTGCCGCGAAGGAGCTTGCGCGGCAGGCGTTTCAAGCGCCCGGCCAGCGACCGGGCGCGCCCCGTCGCGCGGCTCACCGCGGTCGGCGGGACGACCGCGGGCTCCGGCTCCTCGGGGACGGGCGGCATGACCGCGACCGGCCCGATCCGCGCGTCCGGGAAGTCGAAGGCGACGGCCGCGGCGATCAGCTCGTCCGCGGCCAGCGCCCCTTCGGCGCGGATCTCGCGCAAGTCGACCCATTCGGCTCCCGCGAGGTGGGCCCGGCGGACCGCTTCGCGGCCGACCGGGATGTACCGGTCCGCGACGGCGGCCCAGCTCTCGTAGTGGGCGATGGCGACCCGGGTACCGGCGGCGGCGTCGCGTTCGAGCTCGTCGAGCATCGCCCGCTGCTGCGGCCCGGCCTCGCGCCAGTCGCCGATGTAGACGCGGTCGACTGCGGTGATGCGCTTGGCGCCCAGGAGCGGAGCCGGTGCGGGGAAGGGCCGCTGCGTCGTGGCGTCGGGCAGGAAGGGCTTGGCGCGTTTGGCCTGGATGTCGCGGTGCCAGTGGTGGAAGCCGGCCTCGTAGGCGAAGCGCAGCGGGTGCATCCAGCCTTCGCCGACCTCGCCGCCGGACAGGGAGGTCGGGCTCTGGCGGATCACGGTGTGCTTGGCGTCCAAGCGAATCCAGCGGCGCGAGCCGAAGGTCTTCTGGAGGCGCAGGCGGAACTCGGTGTCGGCGCCCTTGCGGGTCACGTCGTAGTAGCCGAGCTTCTCGCGCACGGGCCGGGTGCGGAAGAGGATCGGGGTGGAGAAGAGCTTGGCGAGGCTCTGGGCCGGGCCCGTGAAGAGGTGGAGGTCGGCGGTGGCGCGGATGCCCTGGCTCGCGGACATGACGGCGGCGGCGTCCGCGACCAGCGGCGCGGCGAGCGCTTCGAGCCAGCGCGGGTGGGCCCAGTCGTCGGAGTCGAGGCCGGCGGTGAACTCGCCCTTGGCCTTGGCGAGGGCGCTGTTGCGGGCGCGGTAGGTGCCGCCGTTGGCGCTCTGGGTGAAGAGGGTGACGCGCTCGTCCAGGGCGACGGCCTCGCGCAGGACCTCGTCGTGGTCGGGTCCGGAGGCGTCGTCCACCAGGAGCAGTTCCCAGTTGCGCCAGGACTGGTCGACCAGGGAGCGGACTGCGGCGATGAGTTCGGGGCCGGGCCGGTGCGCGGTCATGATGACCGAGATGAGCGGACCTTCCACGGTGCCTGGGACGCCGGGGGCCGCGCGGAGCCGGTCGAGCAGCGGGAGCGTCGGTTCGTCAGCCGTGAGCGCGACGTCGTCCCAGCCCGCAAAGCCGCGGAACGCCGCGAACCAGGCCTGCTCGTCGCCGCCGTGTACGGGATGGGCGGCCTCGGCGGCGTAGGCGGCGGCGTGGTCGGCGGGGGCCGACGCGAGGAGCCGTTCGATGCGGCCCGCCTCCCCCTGCCAGACGGCGAGGCGGAAGTGGAGGGCCCGGTGGTTTTCGGGGCCGCCGGTGGGATCGAGATCACGTGCCCGGTCGTAGAGGGCGAGGGCCAGATCGGCGTCGCCGTCGGCGACGGGCCGCTGCACGAGGGTGCGGGCGAGTTCGCGGAGGGCGTCCGGGTGCGTGCCGGTGAGCGCCGCGGCCGGATCGGCCGCACCCGCCCGGGAGGCGAGGAGCGCCCGGCCCAGGCGCGATCCGCCTCGGATGGCGCTGCCGGCGATCGCGGGCAGCGCCGCGTCTGCCAGCGCCGGACCGAAGAGGTGCGCGGGCGGCTGGACGGGGGGCCGGGTGCGGGAGTTCGTGGTCATCGTTCCTATGCAGCGGGTACGGACCCACCGTTGGGTTGTGTGGCGGTTCGGCAGTGGCGTTGAGGGACGCGGAGGCGGGTATTCGACCCGGTCGGCGAATCGTCGGCGACCACTTCATTGTCGCAAACGTATACACGCGCCGTAGGCTCTCGCGGTGGCACCGAGGTACCCCGCGCCGCCTCCGCAGAAGACCATAGCCGAGGTCGGCAAACGCCGGTCGCGGGTTCGCGCGCGCGTACCCCCGCGCACAGGTCCGGGCACGGGTGAGCAGTACCGGCGGGCAGTAAACTCGCCGCATCATGGAGAACCCGATCCCCCCGCTGCGCGTCCCCCGAAACGACAGCGGCTCGCTCGCCCCCGCCCGCCTCGGCGACTGGACCCCGACGAAGCGGGTGTCGGTCGTCGTACCCGCCTTCGGAGGCCAGGACAAGCTCGACCTCGTCCTCGCGTCGCTCGCAGCCCAGACGTACCCCGCGGATCTGCTCGAAGCGGTCGTCGTCGACGACGGCAGCGAACCGCCGCTGCGGCTGCCCGAAGTGCGGCCCTCCGCCACCCGGATCGTGCCGAACCGGCCCGGCCGGTGGGGCATCGCCGCCGCCGTGGACGCGGGGATCGGCGCCGCGACCGGCGAGGTCATCGTGCGGCTGGACTCGGACGTCGTCGTGGACGGGCGCCATGTGGAGGCGCATGCACGCTGGCACGAGGCCGGCGACTACTTCGCGGTGATCGGGAAGCTCGCGTTCGTCGACATCGACCTCGCGACCGATTCGCTCGATCCCGGGCGGGTGCGCGACGCGGTCGCCGCAGGCGAGGCCGCGGCGCTGTTCGCGGACCGTCAGGTCGGTGACGAGTGGGAGGTGGCGCTCGTCAAGGAGTCCGGGGGCGTCGTCGAGGACCCGGTGCAGGCGTTCAGGATCGCCAACGGGGCGACCATCTCCTTCACGCGCGCCATGTATGAGGACTGCGGCGGCACCGACGCGACGATGCCCCTGGGCAGCGACACCGACTTGGGCTACCGCATGGCCCAGCGCGGCGCCCTGTTCGCGGCCGACGCCGAGGCCGCTGCCTGGCACTTGGGGCTGTCGCAGCTGAAGTCGCGCCGCCAGGACGGCAAGCGGTACCGGCGCCCGTTCGCCGCCAACCGCATCCCGTCGCTGCGGCACCTGCGCTCCGAGGCGGGCCGGGCCTGGGAGGTGCCCTACGTCAGAGTCGTGGTCGACGCCACCGGTTCGCGGCTGGAACCCGTGCGGGCCACGGTGAACGCGGTGCTGGCCGGCACCCTCGCCGACATCGAGGCGGTCCTCCTCGGCCCCTGGGCATCGCTCTCCGAGGACCGGGTCGCTCCCCTGGAGGACCCGCTGCTGGACCTGCGGCTCATCCGCGAGACCTTCCGCGGGGACGCCCGAGTCCGGTTCATGGAGAAGGCGCCCGAAGCGGTCGCGCCGGTGCCGTTCCAACTGACCTTGGCTCCTGGCGCAGTGCCGCGCCGCGACGGCCTGGAGCGCCTGGTCGCGTACGCCGACGAACAGCGCCTCGGCCGGGTCGAGACCGCTGTGCCCAGCCGTGTGGGACCGCTGCGAGTGCGCCTGGACCGCACCGCCGCGCTGGCCCGCGCCGAACGCCTTCGCGAACCCGGTGAGGACCTCGACGCGGTCCTGCAAGCCGTCTGGGGCATCGGCCGGGCCGAACCCGGTCCCTGGTTCCTCTCCGAGGAGTCGAAGGCCGAGGCGCACCGCCGGCAGATCGCCGAGCTCAGGGCCGCCTTGGCGCTGCTCGAAAGCACTGCGCCTGTGCGGAGATCCCTGCCGCGCCGAGCGCTGGGTCGGCTTCGCCGGCTGTTCTAGAGCCGCCGAATAGTTGGGCCCTAGGCGACCCAGGCCCTGGCGAGCTCCTTGCGCCGGTCGTGCAGCTCCTGGCGCTTGGCCAGGAGTTCGGTATCGGCGCGCTCGCCTGCTTTTCGCAGCTGCCGTATCTGCGCACGCACGCGCTTGATGTCGCGGTCGACGGCCTTGCCCTGGTCCACGAGGTCGACGTGCCGCTCCGCCAGCACCGGCTCATCGATATCGCGCAGCCCCCCGGCCGCGTCGACACCGAATGCGCGCAGGGTCTTGGCGGCGAGCTCGTGGGCGCCGGGATTGGCGACGGTGCCGTCCCGGAGGCCTTTACCGGTGCGCAGCAGCACGAGGGAAGTGGCCGTGGTCGCGTACAGCCACCAGCGGGTGTCGCCGCCGAGATGCCGCACTGAGCCGTCTCGCTCCACCACCCAGTCGGGGATGCGCCGGTGGTTCTTGCCGTAGACCGAGGTGAACGCGTCGAACGACTCCAGCAGGGACGTGCCGATGGAGTGGCTGTGGTGGTAGGCGCGGTAGCCGTGCCCGGTCGCGGGAACCCACTGGTACCCGGAGACGGCGGTGATGGCCGCCGGCAGTGCGCTCCCGTTCGCGAGCAGCTCGCATGCGGCTCGGCGGATCTCCCCGAACAGCTCGCGGTGCACGGCGTCGTCGTTGTCGATCCTGGTGGTCAGCACGGGCGGGCGGCCCTTGGCCTCGGCTTCCTTGAGGCACCACTGCTTGAACTCCGACTCGAAGTCGTCGAGCAACTCGAGTTCGAGCAGTCGGATCCAGGGGCGGGCGGCGGCGAGCTCGTCGAGCCGCTCGCGGAAAGACTGAGGCATGTCGCGGTCGATCCCGAGCACCCATGTGAAGTCCTTCTCCGATTGGGCGTCGATCGAGGACAGGGCGAGCGTCTCGAACAGCTGCCAGCGGTACTCGAGCCACTGCACGTTGAACACCCCGATCTCGAGCCTGGTGCCCACGACGTGCAGGAGGTGGCGCTTGCCGCGGGGCATGCCCAGGCGGCGGGCGACGCGGTCGCGAAAAGCCATGTTCGCTCTTCTCATGTCGGACTGAAGGGTGAGTGGGTCGATCGCTTGTGGCGCAACGATGTTCGGAGTGTCGCGCCCTGGGGGGTTGAGGGCGGCACGTGCGTCGGGGGCCTTCCCTGAGCCCCGCACGGCACCTGCCACACTAGCGAACTCGGCGAACGCCGTGGCCCTCTGCACAGGGCGGCTTTCCTTTCACCCGGTACCCGTTCTCAGCTGGAGCAACTGCACCTCAGGCACTGGCAAGGCGATCACTGTCACTGTGAAGGGGCGGTCACCGGCACTCGCGGGGTTGCGTGAACCGATAACATGTACTCAGGTTACGGCCGTGCCGCTCCGTCCCGGACGAGACGACGCCACTGCCACCAGCGCTGTGCCGATACAGCAGGTCCAACCGCCTGCGACACGGCCCGGCACCCGGGCGGGGTTCCCTGACCGTTCCGGAGGCCATCGACCATCCGAAAGTGACCTTGTGATCAGCGACCCTGCGTTCAGTACCCGCTTGCGCGCACTCCTTCGGGAAACATGCGCATTCGTCGGCGTCATCGGCTTCGACGAGGGTCCGGCAGTACTCGCGTCCCTGACATCCGAAGAAGCGCCGGTCCACGACCTGCACCTGCTGCCCGAGGCTCCGTTCAAGGCCGAGCCCCCGCACCAGGGAACGGTCGTACTGGTCGCGCGGACGCTCACCGATCTGGCGCAGGCCTCGCTGTACAGCCAATTCCTGCCGAGCGCCCGGCACCTCTATGTCGAAGTGGCCCAGATGGCCGAGCCGAGCCGCCCGACCTCGATCGACCTGCCGCCGACGAAACCGTGGCGCACCATGATCGAGCAGCGAATCCGCCGCGGTCGCACCGGTCACTGGTCCATCGAGACGATCCTGGACCAGCCGGCCGACCTCGCCTCCCTCGTCCGCGCCTGCACCGGGCACCGCGCCCCCCGAGCGAGGCCGCTGGTCCCTCGCGTCGGCGTCGTCGGCGCCGCCACGCAGTGGGCGGCGGGAACATCCGGGTACGCGCTCGCTCCGCTCGGAGTCGAATCCGCCGCACCGGGAAGTGCCACCTACCCGGCCGCCGACCTGGTGCTCCATTCAGTGCCCGTCGCGGAGGTCCCTGCATGGGGCGGCCATCCGCGCCTGATCGAACGGCGGAACGCCGGGACGTCACGGCCCAATTCGATCTTCCCCGACCACCGGCAGCCACTGCATGAGCGACCGCGACCGCAGGACCTGCCACCAGTCAACGAGTACCTGGTCAACCCCATCGGGTTCCGGTGGGAGACGACCGCTGAGCGCCCGATCATGTCGTTCGACGGCCGCGGATGGAGTCTGCACCCGCTGACCTCCCCCGCTTTCGCGCTGCCCGCCTCCGGGATGGTGACCGACACCGAGATCGAACGGTGCCGCCCGTTTCGCTCGGTCGCCGTCGACTGGGATTCGCATCCGGGCGACGCCGCCGGCGCGGCCGCCGTCGTAGCCCTCGCTGCCGCCGGTGTACCCCTGGTGGCGCACGGGCCGATGCCGCGCTGGGCCCTCGCGCTCGGCGAGGAACTGAACGGCCTCGTCGGCCGATACGAGCCGAGCGACATGGACGACCCGCTCCTGCGTGAACTGCACAGCGTGCGGCTGCGGCGATCGGCCCTCGCCTTGCACGGTTCGGCCTCGCGCGGCCCGGCCCACGGCGTTCCGAGCGCCCTCGGCGTCGACGATTCCGTATCGGTCATCCTGTGCACCCGGAGGCCGACGTTCCTGAACTCGGCATTCGCGCAGATCGCGGCGCAGCGCCACGACCGGGTGGAACTTGTCCTCGTGCTGCACGGCATCTCAAGCGAGCACCCGCAGGTGCGTGAGGCGGTCGCGGCGGTTCATCTGCCGTTGCGGATCGTGGAGGTGGCGGCCTCGGAGGCGTTCGGGGACGCGCTCAACGCCGGCGTCGCATCCGCCTCCGGCAAGTTCATCACGAAGTTCGACGACGACGACTGGTACGGTCCTCACCACCTCTCCGACCTCCTGCTCGCGGCCCGCTACTCCGGCGGCGACCTCATCGGCACCCAGCCCGAATTCGTCCACCTGGAATCTCCCGACCTGACGATCCACAAGCGCCCCGGTCCGAGCGAGCGCTTCAGCGTCCACGTCTCCGGGGCGACCATGCTCATCCGCCGGGAGGACCTGCGCGAACTCGGGGGCTACCGACCGCTGCGAACCAGTGAGGACCGTGCGCTGCTGCAGGACGCGCAGCGCCGCGGCGGCAAGGTGTACTGCACGCACGGTCTCAATTTCCTGATCTCGCGCCGATCGACGGGCCACACCTGGAACGCCCCGGCCGCCGCCTTCCTCCGCAACAACGTCCGTCAGTGGCACGGAGTCGACCTCGGCCCCGCCATCGCCGCAGACACACTTGAAGACCACCTGAAAGCCCAGAAAGGCACGGTCGCACCGCGATGAACCAACCGGTCCCCGACACCGCATCCCCGCTACGCGTCAAGCGGAACCGCTACGACGCGATCGATGCACCGCGGCTCGGAGCATGGGAACCCGACGCAGTCGTGTCCGTCGTCATCCCCGCATACGGCGCGCAGGAGGAGCTCGACGTCACCCTGGCCGCCCTGGCCGCGCAGAGCTACCCGGCCGCGCTCCTGGACGTCGTGGTCGTCGACGACGGCTCCGAACCGCCTTTGCGGCTGCCCGAACTGAAGCCCGAGCGCACCCGCATCGTCCGCGCCCCCGAAGGGCAATGGGGCGTAGCAGCCGCCGTCGACTTCGGCATCGACACGGCCGAAGGCGACGTCATCGTCCGGCTCGACTCCGACGTGCTCCCCGACCGCACGCACGTCGAGGCCCATGCGCGCTGGCACCAGAAGATCGACTACTGCGTGGTCATCGGCAACCTCGGGTTCGTGGAGATCGAGGCCGAGGAACTGGATCTGGAGAAGGTCCACGCGGCGGTGGCGTCCGACGCCGCCGAAACGCTCTTCGGCACCCTCGAAATCGGGCAGAGCTGGGAGATCTCGCTGCTGGAGCGCACTGAGCGGCTTCTGGAAGATGAACTTCGCGCCTACTCGGTGACCAACGGCGCCACCATCTCGTTCACCAAGGCCTTCTACAGCCGCTGTGGCGGCATCGACAAGGACCTCAAGCTCGGCAGCGACACCGAGCTGGGGTATCGGCAGGCGCAGGCGGGGGCCGTGTTCGTTCCGGAAGCCCAGGCCCGCGCCTGGCATCTGGGCGAGTCGCAACTGCAGTCTCGCAACGAAGCCGGCAAACGGTACCGCCAGCCGTTCGTCGCCAACCGGGTCCCAACGCTGCGCCACCTGCGCACACAGCCGGGGATCACTTGGAGAGTGCCGCTGGTCGAGGTGACCGTCGACGTCGCAGAGGCGACGTTCGAGCAGGCCACCGCGAGCGTCGCCTCCGCCCTGTCCGGCAGTCTGCAGGACTTCCGGGTCCTGCTGAAGGGCCCCTGGTCGCAGCTGTCCGGCGACCGGGTCCGCCCGCTGGACGACCCGCAGCTGGAACTGCGGCTCCTGCGAGAAGTGTTCTCGGCCGACCATCGCGTGTCTTATGTAGAGGAGTGGCCGGAGACGGCGGCTCCCGCACCGTTCAGGCTCGAACTCGTTCCCGGCACCGTGCTCCGCCCGGACGGTCTCAGGGACGTCCTGGCCGCTGCGGACAAACAGCGCGCAGGCCGGATCAAATTCCTGACCAACGCACACGGCGGCACGCCCCGTGCGGTGCTCGACCGCACGGCCGCGGTCTCCCGCGCCCTGGCCACCCTGCGCCCTGACGAGGATCTCGACCAGGCGGTGGAGGAGGCCTGGGGCCTGCGCTGGGCCGACGGCGGCGAGTGGTTCGCCCACTGGGAGGACGAGGACCTCGGCGTGACTCCGATGCACCTGTTGCAGCGCACCGCTTCGCTGACCGCTGCGGTCAAGCGGCTCGAAGTGAAAGAAGCAGAGCTGCGCAAGCGGGTCACCAGGTGGAACCGCGCGGGGAACGCCGCGCGCGATGAGGCCAAGAAATGGGAGCTGGCCACCCGACACTGGCAGCGCGCCGCGGAAGCATGGCAACAGGAGCCGGCGCCGCGGCAGAAACCGCAACGACCGTTCCTGCGCCGCGTCAAGGACCGGTTGCGGCGGCGCTGAACGCGGCCTGAGCAGCCGACGGCGATCAGCCGTCGGCTCCGTACGCTCCTACCAGTCCTCGGCGTGGGTGAAGTTCTGCGTCAGGTCGCTGCACGCGGTGCTGACGTCCTCGAAGTGGTAGCGCCACTGGCAGGTGATCTGGATGGCCCGATTGCCGGAGAACAGGTAGTAGTTGCTCTGCTTGACGACCGGGCGCTCGGTGTCCCCGTCGTCGACCGGGAACTCGACGTACCGGTGAATGCCGTCGGCGCGGTGCACCAGGGTCGGGTAGTAGCCCTCCAGGTCGCTGCCGACGCCGCGGGCCTCGTCGTAGGCGAGGACCAGTTCGAGCTGCGACTCGTACGTCGACGTGTCGACGCCCTCGTCGAGCAGGTAACTGGTCACGATGAGACGGTCGTTGGCGAACTCGTCGCCGTCGAGGCCGAAGATCTGGGTGACCTCCGTCGGCGCCATCAGATCGGTGCGCTCCTCGTCAGCGACCGGGACGAAACCCGCGGGAGCGGCGATCTGCACCTCGGCCGGCTGGTCCCACCCCTGGGGCCCTTCGGACTCGGCCGAGCCGTCGGGCTCGCCGCTTTCACCGGTGCACCCGGCCAGCAGCAGCAGGACCGCTGCACCGATCAGTGGTACTACTGTCCTCATCGTGTTCCTTTCAAGACTTCGGGGAGACCACCGGCTCGCGTGGGGCCGGCGGCGGGGTTCAGAGCTCGGGGAGCGCGTCTTCAAGAAGCCCTTCCAGCGAGGCCGCGTAGTGCGTGGTCATATGGTGGGCGTCCCTGTACATCAGGATATCCCCCGCGATCACGGGACAGGTACCTTGCGTGCAGAACCAGTCGACGGGGTCGATGACGACCGCGCCGGCCGCTTCCTGCAAGGCCATCGTGTCCGCCCGGCGCTCGGGGAGCCTGATGCCTTCGGCCTGGGGGATGCTGCAATCCTGCAGCGAGTCCATGTGCAAGGAGACGCATTCAGGTATCGACTCGGTCGAACGCGGCGTATCGGCGATGGTGACGACCTGCGCGCCCGCTCCCTGGATGCGATCGAGGGTCTCCTGCCAGCCGTCGAGCCAGGCGCTGTCGGCGTCGTCGACGCCATGGAGCACCGGGCCCTCAGACGAGCTGAGGATCACGAGGTCGGGGGCGATGGAGTCGAGCTCCTCGAACACGTTGCCGCGCCATTCGTCGCATTGCGCGTAGTAATCGTCGATCTCCTCGTCCTCGACCGAGACCGACACCGGCGTGCAAGCGCTCTTGGTCCGGATGATCAGGCGCCAGCCGTTGCGCTCCATGATCGGCTCCAGGGCCGGGAACCACTGAGCGGCATGGGAGTCGCCGAACAGCACTGCGGTCTTGTCGCCGTCGATGACGCCGTAGGTGCAGTTGTCCGGCTGGACGGTCTCGACCTTTCGCAGATGGCAGTCGTTGTCGTAGATGGCCGGCTGGTCGTTCTCGACTTCCAGAAGCGAGGGCGTCAGGTTCTCCGGCACTGTGTTCACTTCGAGGGCTGCGGCCAGCTGCTCTTGGAGTTGCGCGACGGTTTCGGACTGCTCGACCTCCGCTGCGGGAACGGGATCACCGCTCGGAGCCCGAACGAAGACGACCGTGAAGGCGATGACCACCGCGATCCCCACGAGTGAGCAGGCGAGGCCGGTGAGCAGGCCCCACACTTTGTTCGCCTTGATGAAGCGCGCGTTGCGGACCGGCTCCTCGATGTACTGGTACGAGACTTGCGCCACGGCTACCGCGCCGATGAGGAGCACGACGTTGAGGAGAATCGAGGGTTCGGCGCCGACGGCCAGCGGGATCAGGATGAGGATCGGCCAGTGCCACAGGTAGAGGCTGTAGGAGATCTTCCCGAAGAACTGAAACGGCCCGGTGCTCAGGAGCCGCCCGACAGGATGGCCCGCGGCACTCGTGCCGGCGATGATGAGGAGCATGGTGCCCGTGACCGGCAGCATGGCCGAGTAGCCGGGGAACGGGGTCGCCTCGCCGAACATGAACCCGGCGGTGAGCACCATGGCGAGGCCGATGATGCCGAGGCCCCAGGCGGCCGCCTTCGGGGTCTTCCTCCAGGCGGGCAGCGCGAGTGCGAGCAGAGCGCCCGCCGCGAGTTCCCAGGCCCGGGTGTGGGCGGCGTAGTAGGCGGTCGGCTGCGACTGCTCGGTGACCAGGACCGAGAGCACCAGCGAGATGCCGATGACCACGGCGCAGGCGGCGACGCCCGCGCTGACGAACTTGCGCGGCGACCGCCCGGCCAGGAACATCAGTCCGATGAGGAGCAGCGGCCAGAGGAGGTAGAACTGCTCCTCGACCGCCAGCGACCAGAACTGCTGGAAGGGGGACGGCATCTGGTCGGCGTTCAGGTACTCGGTCTGCTCGGTCACGAACCGGTAGTTCACGACGTAGACGATGACGGTGAAGGCATCCTGCATGACCGCTTCGAGGCGGGTGACGGGGAACCACAGCCAGGCGCCGACGACCGTCGCGACGGTGACGAGGCTGGCGGCGGGCAGGATGCGGCGGGCCCGGCGGGCGTAGAACCCGGCCAGGGAGATCTTGCCGGTGTCGAAGACCTCCTTCACCAGCAGTGAGGTGATGAGGAAGCCGGACAGGACGAAGAAGACGTCGACGCCGATGTAACCGCCTGCGGCGAAACCGAAGCCGGCGTGCGAGAGCAGCACCAGGAGCACTGCCACGGCTCGCAGGCCCTGGATATCGGGTCGGAACCCGACGCCCTCCCACGCGATGGGGACGTGGTTCGGGGGCGCCTGGGCGGGGCGCGGGTGGCCGCCGGTGGTCGCCGGCGGCGGACCCGGGTGCAGTGCGGGGGGCGAGGGAGCGCGGAAGGGCGGCCGCACGGGGTAGGGACTCGGAGCGGTGCGCTGCGGCGCGGCAGCGGGGGACGGCCGCGCGGCGGCTGTCGCGACGGACGGCAGGTGGAGGGTCTCCTCGTTGACACCGTTCCCGGCTTCGGCTCGGGGCGGGGGCCCGGGGGGCTGGGGCGAGGTCATGGTGCTGGATTCTCCGTCTAGGGGTGCCGGGCGCTTCGAGTCGCCCCATACTAGGCGTCCCGTCCCCGCCCTGCGGTCCGGTGTGATGGGCCGGTCGGTTCGGGCACTTGGGAAGGGGAACCGCGAGTCCACTCGTGCCCATCGTACCGAGGGAACGGTCGCGCGGTCGTACCGAGCAATGCGACGGCCCCGACCTGCTCACAGGTCGGGGCCGTCTCATACTGCTAGAGCGCCTTGAGGACTTGCGGTTCCATCCGGTAGAAGATCCAGCGGCCGAAGAACATGAGGAACGCCGAGATGCCCACTGCGGTGCACAGCTGGAACGTGTTCGGCGCGAGCTCGGGGATGAAGGCCGCGCGGTGCATCAGGAAGATGCCGATGAGCGGGTTCGAGGAGTACATGTCGTACAGCCAGGGGTTGTCCTTCATCGTCTGCGCTTCGGCGACCTTGGTGATCGGGAAGATGATCGCCGAGGCGTAGAAGAGCACGCGCATGAACAGGCCGAGGAAGCGTTCGACGTCCTTGTAGAGGACGTTGGCGGCGGCGAGGATGAAGGTCATGCCCGCCAGGAGCATCGTCTGGACCAGGATGGCCGGGATCAGCCACAGCAGGTTGAGTCCCCAGGTGCCGCCGCCGATGATGGCGACGATGAGGATGATCGGGAAGCCGACCAGGTATTCGGCGAAGCGCGCGAACACCTTCGAGATCGGGAAGACCTCGCGGGGGACCTTCATGACGGTGATGAGCGCCGCCTGCCCGCCGAGCGAGCCGGCGCCCTGGTTGACCGCCATGGAGAACCACTGGTAGGCGAAGATGCCCGAGACGATGAAGAGCAGGTAGCCGGCCTGGGGGCTGTCCGGGTCGGAGTTCGGGATGGACTTGCCGCCGCCGAAGACCAGGTCGAACACGAACCAGTAGATGAGCGTCAGACCCAGCGGCTCGATGAGCGACCAGAGGTAGCCCATCGCGGTCGACTGGTACTTGACGGCCAGGTCGCGGCGCACCAGGACCGACAGCGCGTTGCGGTGGCGCACCAGCGCGGTGAAGCCGGTGGTCAGCGGGAACTTCCGCTTGAGCGGCTTGACTTCGACGGGCCGCGAGATGGGCCCGGTCTCGTCGCTGCGGGCCGAGTCGAGGAAGGCCGGGAGCTCGGCGGTGTCGTCGAGGTTGCGGCGGATCGGGGAGGCCCCGGCCACCGGCATGTCGCGGCTCGGCTCGTTGCGGGTCGCGTAGGGCGCCTGCGGGACCTGGCCGGACTGCTGCTGCTGGTTCTGGGAGGCCGGCGCCGGGGGCGCCGAGGCCGGAGGCGGCGGGGTCTGGGTGTGCGGGGCCGGAGCCGTCGCGCGCGGAGGCGAGGTGTGGCCGTGGGGGGCCGGTGCCGTCGCCGGGGGCGGCGGGGGCTGCTGCGGCTGGTAGTGGCCGCTGCCGCCGCCGCCGTGGTTCGGCTGGCTCTGCGGCTGCCCCTGGGGCTGACCCTGCGGCTGGCCGTACGGGTTCGGCTGGCCGGGGCCGTGGGGCTGCGGGGCGCCGTAGGGCGCACCCTGACCCTGACCCTGGCCTTGTCCGGGACCGTGCGGCGGGGGCGGCGAGCCGTAGGGCTGCTGCCCTTGCGGCGCACCGTAACCGGGGTTCGGCGGAGGCTGGTGGTGCGCCGGGGCGCCGTAGGCCTGCGGCTGCTGCCCTGCGGGCGCGCCGTAGGAGGAGGGCCCGTAGCCCTGCTGGGGCTGCGGAGCGTGGGCGCGCGGCGGCGAGGCCGCGGCGGGGCCCTGGTGTCCGGGGGTGATGCCGGGCGCGGCTGACGGAGGCGGGCTCGCGAAAGCCGCCGAACCGGAGCTCATGGACCCCGGCGGGTATCCCGCGGGGTTGGCCGAAGGCCCGGGACCGAAACCGCCTTGGGGGGCGGTCGCATCGGAGTTGTCCGGGCTCCCGTCGTTGTTCCCGGCTGGGCCGGGGACTCCGTCGGGGTGCGGGCTAATCGAGCTCATGCATCATCTCCGTCAGGTGTCGCTCCAGCGCCACCGAGTCCAGTTCACGATGTTCGAGAATCGTATAACGGCCTGGCCGGGTCCTCGGAGCGTAGGCCACCGCTGTGGCGAGCTCCGCGGTCTCCAGTCCGAGTTCGTTCGCCGTGCGCGGCAGGCCGTGCCGCTTCATGGCGGCCGACAATTCCTTGAACAGGGGCGTGTCGCCCCGCAGCCACGTGCAGACGAGCGCACCCAGCGCGCCTTGCGCGCCGTGGGTGGCCAGTCCGGGGTGGAGCGCTTCGAGCGCGTGCGCGATCTCGTGGCAGCCGCCCGAGCAGGGCCGGGACGATCCGGCCATGCTGGACGCGAGGCCGCCTTGGATCAGCGCGTCCGCGAGCGTCGCCAGGAACGACTCGTCGCTGATGGTCCCGGGGTGGCGCAGCACGGCCTCGGCCCCGGTGCGGGCGATGGCGGCGGCGAGGCCGTCCACGGGTTCGCCGTTCACCTCGTGCGAGAGGTGCCAGTCGGCGACGGCCGAGAGGTTCGTGAGCGCGTCGCCGATGCCGGACTGCAGCTGGTGCGCGGGCGCCTGGCGGATGAAGTCGAGGTCGGCGAGGACCGCGAGCGGCGGATGGACACCGTAGGAGACCGAGACGCCGTCGCGTTCGAGCGAGGCGGTCGGCGACGCGAGGCCGTCGTGGGCGAGGCTCGTCGCGACCGAGACCATGGGCAGGCCGAGGTCGGACGCGGCCCATTTCGCGGTGTCGAGGAGCTTGCCGCCGCCGATGCCCACCAGGGCGTCGACCCGGTGGTCGGCGCGCAGGCTCTTGGTGAGCTCCTTGGCGCTGTGGAGGCTGCCGGGCGCGACGGTGTGGACGGTGGCGTCCGGCAGGTGGTCGAGCTCGGCCGCGATGCTCTCGCCGAGGCCGGGTCCGAGCGCGACGGCGACGCGCCCGCCCGAGGAGATCCGGGAGTCGGCGAGCAGTTCGGGGAGGCGCTTGAGCGCCCCGGCCGAGACCTCGACGGTGATCGGCGCCAGGACGGTGCGCGCGAAGGTCGGCAACCTACAGGCCCTCGGCGATGGTCTTGGCGAGCGCCCAGTCGGCGTGGTCGTCTACTTCGGTCCAGGCCACGGGCCCGGTGGAGACGGTGCCGATCTGGCCGGCCTCGGCCAGGAGCTGGAAGGCGTCCTCGTAGTAGAGGGTCGTGTCGCGCGTGTACGTGGCCTCGAGGGCCTTGGTGAGGTCGTCGGCGACGCCCGCGGGGATGAGGCCGACGCCGATGTACTCGCCCGCGGCGGTCGCGATCGGCTGCTGCTTGTGGATCAGCTCGACGCCGCCCTCGCCCACGCGGACCTTCATGGCCTCGTCGGTGAGCTCCTTGTGGTCGTCGAGGGCGATCAGGAGCCGGGGATCGGTCGCGGAGGCGGCGAGGAGGTTCCGCTCGATGCTCGTGGGGTGCACGGTGTCGCCGTTGACGAGCACCGCGCCCTGCGCGTAGTGCTCGCGGGCGGTCCACAGCGAGTAGGCGTTGTTCCAGTGCGGCTTGTCGTTGTCGACGATGGCGACGGTGACGCCGTACCGCTCCTGGAGGACCGGGGCGTGCTCGCGGATCTTCTCGGCGGCGTGGCCGACGGTGATCGCGAGGTCGAGGACGCCGACCTCGGCCAGGCCGCGCACGATCGTGTCGAGGATCGTCTCCGTCGCGGTGACCGGTAGGAGGGTCTTGGGGAGCGCGTCGGTGTCAGGGCGCAGGCGCTGCCCCTGTCCGGCGGCGAGGATGACGCCTCTCACGAGATTGCGGCCTTCCGATCGACGGCTGTAACCCGCCTAGTTTACAAGTCCCGAAAGGGGGGAGGCCCCTGCCGAGTGTGCGCCTGCACACGTGGGCCGGGGCCTCCAACTGGGAAGGGGCGGCATCCGCGAAGCTCGCGAGCGGTTCATGACGCTCGGTCGCCGAAACGGGCGCCGCTGCCTTCTACAACGAGCCTCGATCGGCCCGGTTACGCCCCAGTTCGCATAATTTGCGCCCTTGGTGAAGCTTCCGAGCCGTCACTTGGCAGCGCTACTTGGCGACCGACTTGGCGAGGTTCTCCGACAGGGTGTCGAGGAACTCGTCCGTGGTCTGCCACGCCTGCTCCTTGCCGACGAGCGCGGCGAGGTCCTTGGTCATGCTGCCGCTCTCGACGGTGTCGATGACGACCTTCTCGAGCTCGTTCGCGAAGCCGGTGACCTCGGCGGTGCCGTCGAGCTTGCCGCGGTGGGCCAGGCCGCGGGTCCACGCGAAGATCGAGGCGATCGGGTTGGTCGAGGTCTTCTCGCCGCGCTGGTGGGCGCGGTAGTGGCGGGTCACGGTGCCGTGGGCCGCCTCGGCCTCGACGGTCTTGCCGTCGGGGGTCATGAGCACGGAGGTCATGAGGCCGAGCGAGCCGAAGCCCTGCGCGACGGTGTCGGACTGGACGTCGCCGTCGTAGTTCTTGCAGGCCCAGACGTAGCCGCCCTCCCACTTCATGGCGGCGGCGACCATGTCGTCGATGAGGCGGTGCTCGTAGGTCAGGCCCGCCGCGTCGAACTCGGTCTTGAACTCGTTGTCGAAGATCTCCTGGAACACGTCCTTGAACATGCCGTCGTAGGCCTTCAGGATGGTGTTCTTGGTCGAGAGGTAGACCGGGTAGTTGCGGGCCAGGCCGTAGCGGAACGAGGCGCGCGCGAAGTCCTCGATGGACTTCTTGTAGTTGTACATCGCCATGGCGACGCCGCCGCCCTCCGGGTACTCGGCGGCCTGGATCTCGATCGGCTCGGAGCCGTCGGCCGGAGTGAAGGTGACGGTGAGGGTGCCGGGGCGGTCGACCTTGAAGTCGGTGGCCTTGTACTGGTCGCCGTGGGCGTGGCGGCCGATGATGATCGGCTTGGTCCAGCCCGGGACGAGGCGCGGCACGTTGCTCATGATGATCGGCTCGCGGAAGACCACGCCGCCGAGGATGTTGCGGATGGTGCCGTTCGGGGAGCGCCACATCTTCTTGAGGCCGAACTCCTCGACGCGGGCCTCGTCGGGGGTGATGGTGGCGCACTTGACGCCGACGTTGTACTGGTTGATCGCGTTGGCGGCGTCCACGGTGACCTGGTCATCGGTCGCGTCGCGGTGCTCGATGGAGAGGTCGAAGTACTTGAGGTCCACGTCCAGGTAGGGGTGGATCAGCTCGTCCTTGATCTTGCTCCAGATGATGCGGGTCATCTCGTCGCCGTCGAGCTCGACGACCGGGTTCGCAACTTTGATCTTCGCCATAGTCTCGCTACCTCTCCTGCGCTCACCTGCGCCTGGTGTGACTGCGCCGCTGAGGGCGCCGAGGCTTCCGCCCCTAACAGTACGAGCGTACTGGCTTTACCGTGGAAGCCCGCGCCCGGCCCCGGGAGTCAATGGTCACAGCACGGACGCACCGATAACGATTCCGTCTCAAGGCTGGCGTGCGCCGGGTCACGGCAGGTAGCTTCTTTAACTAGAAACAATCTTTCCAATTTGTTTCGCCCCCCGTCATTCGAGGCCCACCGCTTCTTCCGAGAACCGGTGCCCGACTAGCGCACGAAGGAGTGCACCGAGGTGACCGCACCTGCCGCGCCCCCGCCGGGCGACGCGCCGCCCCGAACCGCCGCCCGCGTGGTGCGGCGCGTCTGGACCTCCTACGTCTTCCGCCGCATCCTCCAGTCGGTCTTCGTGATCTGGCTGGTCGCGACCATCACCTTCATGCTCATGCAGCTCATGCCGGGCGACCCGATCGAGATCATGGCCGGGCGCCTCAACAGCTCGGGCATGTCGCACGACCAGGCCATGGCCACCGCCGCGAACATCGTGGCCTACGACCCCAACGCCAGCGCCTGGTCGCAGTACCTCGAGTTCCTCAAGGGCCTGGTCACCCTGGACCTGGGCAACTCGCTCACCAGCCCCAGCACCTCGGTGTTCGAGCACGTCATGGAGTACCTGCCCTGGACGCTGTTCGCCGTCGGCGCCGGCATCGTCCTGGCGGCGGTCATCGGGCTCTCGGTCGGCATGGCCACGGCCTACCGGCGCGGCTCGGTCCTGGACCACACCATGACCTCGGTGGGCTCGTTCCTGACGGGCGTCCCGAACTACATCCTCATCGCCGCGGTGGTCGTCCTCGGCTACACCGTGCTGGGCATCCTGCCGTTCCTCGACATGCGGGGCCGCGTGACCGCGGGCATCGAGCCGGGCCTGGACCCGGTGTTCTTCGGGGACGCGCTGTTCCACGCGATCCTGCCGATCATCGCCTTCGCGTTCACCTCCACCGGCGCGTTCATGCTCAACATGAAGGCCGCCACCACCGAGGTGCTCACCGAGGACTACGTGACGGTGGCGCGCGCCCGCGGCCTGAAGCCGGGCCGCATCAGCCGCAACTACGTGGGCCGCAACGCCCTCCTGCCGGTGGTCCCGCAGATCGCGCTCCAGCTGGGGATGCTCGTGGGCGGCTCGATCGTCATCGAGCAGATCCTCAACTACCCCGGGGTCGGGCAGATGCTGATGCAGGCCATCGGCAACCGCGACTACCCGGTGGTGCAGGCCGCCGTCATCATCCTCGCCACCTCGGTAGTCATCACGAGCCTCATCGTGGACCTCCTGCTGGTGAAGATCGACCCGCGCATCAAGTCCGAGAGCCAGGAGGCGTGAGCATGACCGCCGTCGACACGAGCGCCGTCGAAGCGCCGGCCGCGAAGCCGCGCCGCACGTTCCGGGAGAGCACGTTCGGGCAGATCTGGACCGGTCTCACCCGCTCCCCCGCCGGGTTCGCCGGCACCGTGCTGGTCCTCGGGATCGTGCTGTTCTCCTTTGTGGGCCCGCTCGTGGTCGACCAGGACAACCCGACCGACACCACCAAGATCTGGACCGCGCCTTCAGGCGAGCACTGGCTCGGCACCCAGTACGAAGGCAAGGACACCTTCACGATCCTGGTGAACTCCGGGGCGGAGCCGATCTGGGTCGGCGGCATGGCGGCCGTCATGGCCGTGTTCGTGGCCGTCGTCCTCGGTTCGATCGCGGGCTACTTCCGCGGCCGGATCGACGCGATCCTCCTGCAGCTCACGGACGTCACGGTGACGATCCCGCAGTTCCTCCTGATGATCGCGGTCGTCGCGTTCTTCGAGGACATCCCGCCGTGGGGCGTGGCGATCGTGGTCGGCTCCACCATGTGGGCGTTCCTGTTCCGGTCCATCCGGGCGCAGGTCATGTCCCTCAAGGAGCGCGAGTTCGTCGAGGCCGCGAAGCTCCAGCACCTCGGTCCGATGCGGATCGTGTTCCGGGAGATCCTGCCGAACATGGCCGGGTTCATCTTCGTGAACTTCGTGATCGCCGTGAACCAGGCGATCTACGCCATCGTCGGCCTCTACATCCTGGGCCTCATGCCCTCGGGCACGCCGAACTGGGGCCTGATGATCCACCTCTCGTGGCAGAACAACTTCTTCCTCCTCCCGGTCGCGATGCCGTTCGTGCTCGCGCCGCTGCTCATGATCGTGCTCTTCACGATCGGCCTCGTCACCATGGGACGCGGCCTCGACCAGGCCCTCAACCCGCGCCTGAGGGAAAGGTGAGAACGATGACCGACCCGATTCTCAGCGTCCGCGACCTCTCCATCGCGTACCGCACCGGCCGCAAGGAGTCGGTGACCGCCGTCAGCGGCATCGACCTGGACCTCTACGAAGGACAGTCCCTCGCGCTCGTCGGCGAGTCCGGCTGCGGCAAGACCACCCTCGGGCTGGGCCTGCTGCGGCTCCTGCCGGGCCTGGGCGAGATCACCTCCGGCTCGCTCACCTACCGGTTGAAGGACGGCTCCACAGCGGACCTCCTGAAGATGAAGCCGGAGCAGCTGCGCCGCTTCCGCTGGGCCGAGGCCGCGATGGTCTTCCAGGGCGCCATGAACGCCTTCAACCCGGTGATCAAGATCCGCGACCACTTCGCCGACACCCTCAAGGACCACTCGGACGGCAAGAAGAAGTGGACGAAGGCCGCCGTCGACGCCCGCGCCGGGGAGCTCCTGGAGACCGTGCGGCTCGACCCCGACCGGGTGCTCCAGTCCTACCCGCACGAGCTGTCGGGCGGCATGAAGCAGCGCGCGCTCATCGCGCTCGCGATCGCCCTGGACCCGCAGGTGCTCGTCCTGGACGAGCCGACCACGGCACTGGACCTCCTGACGCAGCGCTCGATCGTGCAGCAGCTCCACGAGCTGCGCAAGAAGTTCGGGTTCACGATGGTGTTCATCACCCACGACCTGGGCCTCGCCGCCGAGCTCGCCGACCGGGTGGCCACCATGTACGCCGGGCGGATCATCGAGACCGGTTCGGCCCGCGACATCTTCTACGAGCCCAAGCACCCGTACACGGCCGGGCTCATCAACGCGGTCATGCCCGTCAAGGGCCTCCGGCCCCGGCTGGAGTCGATCCCCGGCTACCCGCCGAGCCTCAAGGCGATGCCGAGCGGCTGCGCGTTCCACCCGCGGTGCGCGTTCGCCACGGACGAGTGCAAGCGCGAGCGGATCGACCTCGACCTGCTCGCCGAGCGCCCGCTCGGCATGAGCCACACGGCCGCGTGCCTCCACCACGACCAGGTCCGCTTCGAGCGCAAGTGCGACGACCGACCCGCGGGCACCGTCGAAAGTGACGCCCGAAGCACTGTCGCAGGCGACGCCCGAAGCACCGTCGAAAGCGAGACCGCCGATGTCTGAGACACCGCTGCTGAAGCTGTCGGGCCTGGAGCAGGTCTTCGACACCCGCAAGGGCCCGGTCGCCGCCGTCGGCGGCGTCGACCTCGAGGTCAAGGCCGGCAAGGTCCTGTGCCTGGTCGGCGAGTCCGGCTGCGGCAAGACCACGACCGCCCGCGCGGCGGCCGGGATCACCCGGCCCACGAGCGGCGCCGTCGAGTTCCGCGGCAAGTCCCTGACCGAGATGAACGCGGCCGAGCGCACCGAGTACCGGCGCTCGGTGCAGTACATCCACCAGGACCCGTACGCCGCGCTCAACCCGACCCGCACCGTCTACTCGACGCTCACCGCCGGCCTCAAGCGGCACGGCCTGGTCAAGGGCCGGGCCGAGGCGCGCGCGAAGGCCGCCGACCTGCTGCGGCTCGTGGACCTCACGCCGCCGGAGTCCTACCTGGACGCCTACCCGCACCAGCTGTCGGGCGGCCAGCGCCAGCGCGTGAACGTCGCCAGGTCGCTGGCGATGGACCCGAAGCTGCTCATCTGCGACGAGTCGACGTCCATGCTGGACGTCTCGATCCGGGTGAGCCTGCTCAACACCCTCGGGCGGCTGCGCGACGAGCTCGACGTCGGCTTCCTGTTCATCACCCACGACCTGGCCGTCGCGAAGTACTTCGCGTGGGACGGCGAGATCGCGGTCATGTACCTGGGGAAGGTCGTCGAGCACGGCCCCACCCCGGAGGTCATCGGGAACCCCCAGCACCCGTACACCAAGGCCCTCATCGGCGCGGTGTGCGAGCCGGACCCGGACCTGGCGAAGGCCAACCGCTCCACCGAGCAGCTCCGCTCGGCGGAGATCCCGAGCCTCCACGACCTGCCCGCCGGGTGCGCCTTCCACCCGCGGTGCCCGGCTTTCGAGCCGGGCCTGTGCGACGGCGAGCGGCCCCTGCTGCAGCTCGCGTCGCGAAGGAACGTGGCCTGCCACGTGGTCGCCCGCGACCGCGTGCGGGCCGACGACCGGACGCTCACCTTCGACGCCGTCCCCGCCTCAAGGCGGCCCGAACCCGAATCAGCCATCTGACCTCGGTACCCCTGCACCACCACTCACACATCACTGCCCTCTTACATTGATTGAAAGGAAACGGCGATGACCTCTCAGCGATTCGAGCTCAGCCGACGCAACCTCATGCAGGCGGTCGGCCTCGGCGCCGGCGCCGTTGCGACCGCAGGCGTCCTCGGCGCCTGCCAGGCCGAAGGCTCGGAAGGCGAAGGCGCCAGCGGCACCTTCATCTACGTCTACCCGTTCGACATCACCACCCAGCACCACAACGCGGCGATCAACAACGCTGCCCTGCTGGTCCCCGCGCCCGTCGCGGAGCTGTTCCTCCCCCGCCCGGCGATCCTCGACTGGGAGACCCTGGAGTGGATCCCGCAGCTGGCCGAGTCGGTCGAGCTGGTCGACAAGACCCTGACGATCAAGCTGCGCTCGGGTGTCAAGTGGACCGACGGCAACGCCGTCACCGCGAAGGACGTCGTGGGCACCATCTACCTGCAGAAGCTCAACGCCGCGCAGGGCACCGTCGGCTGGGACCAGCTGCTCACGGCGACGGCCGATGACGACACCACCGTCACCGTCACGTACTCGGCGGCGTTCCCCGGCGTCGAGCACGGCGCGCTGAAGGCGCAGATCCTCCCGCACGCCCGCTACGGCGAGTGGATGGACGAGGCCCAGGGCCTGGTCGAGGCCGGCGTGATCCAGGGCAGCCCGGAGCAGTCGGCGCTGGCGGAGAAGATCGCGGCCGTCGACTTCAAGGACGAGGACCCGATCACCAGCGGCGCGTACCAGTTCGACCAGATCGGCGAGACGGTCATCAGCTTCAAGGTCCACCCGGACGGGCTGTTCGCCGACAAGGTGAAGTTCGCGAAGGTCGAGGTCCAGGCGGGCGACAACGCCGCTGCCGTGCAGATGCTGCTCTCGCGGGAGATCGACTACTGCACGCAGGTGCTGGGCGCGACCGACCGCCAGACCATCGCCGGGGTGGAGGGGCTCAAGGAGCTCTCGACGCCGGGCTTCGACGGCATCGGCCTGATGCTCAACCAGGGCCGGTTCCCCGAGTTCGCCGACGCGCGCGTGCGCAAGGCGTTCATGTACATCCTCGACGGCGAGTCCATCGGCGAGATCGCCAAGGGCAACGGCGGCTACTACATCCCGGCGACCTACTCGGGCCTGCCGGACCCGCACGCGGAGGGCCTGTTCGAGGGCGTCGAGCTGGAGTACTACACGCCCGACCACGCCAAGGCGGAGACGCTGCTGACCGAAGCGGGCTGGAAGAAGGAGTCCGACGGCTGGCACACCCCGGCCGGCGACAAGGCCAAGTACGCCATCACCGGCGTCGAGGGCTGGACCGACTTCGTGCTCTCGGGCGAGCAGGCCGCGGCCCAGCTCACCGAGTTCGGCATCGAGGTCGCCTACAAGAGCGTCCCCGAGGACAACCCGTGGGGCATCTGGGGCGCGGGCGACTACGACATCGCGGTGCGCCAGTGGGCGAACCCGTTCGTGCCTTACGCCTACGGCTCGTGGCAGATGGCGTGGTTCACCGACAACGCCGGCACCGCCGACGCCGCGGGCATGGGCATCCCGACCGACGAGGTCGACTCGCCCACGCTCGGCAAGGTGAACGTCAACGACGTGTACATGAAAGCCCAGCAGGGCACCGAGGAGGAGCAGGCCGAGGCGAACAAGACGCTCGGCATCGTGTTCAACGAGACCCTGCCGCGCCTGCCGCTGTTCCTGAACCAGCGTGTGAGCTACGGCGTCGAGGGCGCCCGCGTGAAGGCGATCGACCCGGGTGCGTACGCGCTCAACGACGTCTACTTCGACAACCCGATCATGGTCCGCCTCCTCGAAGGCGGCATCGAGCCCAAGTAACACCCACCTGGGACCGCACCCGGGCCGGTTCACCCCGGACCTGCCTCCGGACGGTCGACACCGTGCCGACTTCGGGACGGACGGTCGACCGCGTACCGGCCCGGAACGGTCCCGCGGCCCGGCTCCCCGGCCGGTCCGGCTCCCCGGGCGACCTGCTCGCGCCCGGGGAGCACCTTTCTCCTTGGCTCCCAACTGCATACAAAGCTCGGACCGGGTCTGCAACCCCGGCCCGGAGCCGCGCAGGACCGAGGCGGGTCGACGCGCGGCGATCAAGAGAAGCGGGGCCCCGGCCATTTCGGTCGGGGCCCCGCTGCGCGCGCAGACGCACCAGTCCAGGTGCTGCGCAATGCGACAGCAGGTTCGATCCGGCTCGCCCGCCAGGCCGGCACCGGCGAGAACACCGGCGGACAGCAGGTCGGATCAGGGAGCGCACCGATGAAATCGGTTGCCCATCGAGGGACGGCCCGTCAGGATGAGGCCCATGAGCGAACAGATGGGCATGGAAGGACCGCAGGACGAGGGCACGGCGCGGCGTCCGCTGGCCCTGGTCACCGGGGCGGGCCGTTCGGCGGGGATCGCCGCATCCGTCGTGCTGAACCTGGCCCGGTCCGGTTGGGACGTCGCCTTCACCTACTGGACCCCGTATGACACGCGGATGGCCTGGGGCGCTGAGCCGGAGGCATCCGCAGCACTGCGCCGGCAGGTGGCTGCTCTCGGGGCGAGAACAGTTGCGGTCGAGGCGGACTTGCACGACCAGACGACGCCGGCCCAGCTCTTCGACCGCGTCGAGCGCGAGCTTGGAGGCGTCACCGCGCTGGTGCTGTGCCATTGCGAGTCGGTCGACTCCGGCCTGCTGGACACCACTGTGGAGAGCTTCGACCGGCACTTCGCGGTCAACGCGCGAGCAACGTGGCTGCTGATCCGGGAGTTCGGGCTGCGCTTCCGCGGACCCCACGGCAGCGGCCGGATCATCAGCCTGACCAGCGACCACACCGTCGGGAACCTCCCTTACGGCGCGAGCAAGGGCGCCATGGACCGAATCGTCCTGGCCGCCGCCGGCGAGCTCGCCGACCGGGGCGTGACCGCCAACGCGATAAACCCCGGGCCGACCGACACCGGATGGATGACCGAGGAGCAGAAGGCCGACTTCTCCCGCTTCACACCGCTCGGGCGCCTTGGTATGCCGCAGGACTGCGCGAACCTGGTGACATTCCTGTGCTCGGCCGAGGGCGGGTGGATCAACGCCCAACTGCTCCAGAGCAACGGCGGTCTCGGGTAACACGGCACGCGGGTTCCGTTCCCGCGCATGGGATTCGGTGGGGCGCGTGGCCGGTATTCCAATGGGGAGGACCGCTGTCTATGACGCTTTCCAGGTCATCGGCGGGCAAGAGGCAGCGAGCAGTGGGGGCCCGGACGCTACCGCGTCCGGGCCCCCACTGCTCGCTGTGCGCTAACCCTCGTTGTCGCAGGTCGGGTCCAGCGGACTGCAGGTGTCGTCCGGCGGTGTGGAGGTCTCGTCGCCGCCTCCGCCGCCGTCTTCCTCGGCGGCGGTGATGGTCACCGTGGTGCCTGGGGCGACGGCCGAGCCGCTGGTGATCGGCCCGTCCTCGTTGGTGACGGCCTCGATGGTCGTCGCGGTCGCGTCACCGTCGATGGTGGCGGTGAGCCCCATCCCCTGGAGCGTCGCCTGCAGATCGGCCGGGGTGGTGGAGGCGTCCCAGGTGATCACCACGCCCCGGGCGGTGATGGTCACGGTGGTGCCTTGCGATTCGTTCGACCCCTGGCCCGGATCCTGCGCGTAGACGACGCCTTCCTGCTCGCCTCCGTTGCCGTACTCGACCAGCACCTGGAACCCGGCATCGTCGAGCGTGGTGGTGGCCCGGTCGACGGTCATGCCGAACACGTCCGGCACGGTGGCCCGGCCGCCCTCGGAGACGGTCAGCGTGATCTCCGTGGTCGGCGGCACCGACTCCCCGCCCTCGGGGCTCTGCGACAGCACCTCGCCGTCCGGCTCGGTGCTCTCCTCCTGGACGATCTTGACCTTGAGATTCTGGGCTTCGAGCTTCTCAGTGGCCTCTTCGACATTGTCGCCGACGACGTCCTGGACCTTGACGTCCTCCGGGGCGATCATCACGGTGAGCGTCACTTCGGAGTTCTCGGGGGCCTCCGCCTTCGCTTCAGGGGTCTGCGCGGTGACATGACCGATGTCCGTATCGTTCGGGTCCTTCGCGATCTCCTCCTTGAAGTCGACCGTGAAACCCTCATCGGTGAGCGTCTGCTCCGCCACCGACCGCTCCTGGCCGACCACGTTCGGCACGGTCACCGTCGCCGATTCCTCGAGCATCTTCATGATCCCCCACGAGGCCGCGGTGACCGCGACGAGCGCGAGGATCACCCCCAGGGCGATCAGCCACGGGCGGCGCTTGCTCGAGGAGGTCGCGATCGGCGTGATCGGGGCCGTCGAGTCGGCGCCGCCGGCGAGGAGCTGGGTCCGGTCGCCCGCGCTCATCACGGCGGGGGCCATCACGGCCTGCCCGCGGGCGGCGCGGATCAGGTCCTCGCGCATCGCCCCGGCCGAGTGGTACCGGTTCTCGGGGTTCTTCGCGAGCGCCTTCATGATCACGGCGTCGACGGAGTCCGGCACGTTCGGGTTGAGCTCCGAAGGCGGCCGGGCCTCCTCGCGCACGTGCTGGTAGGCCACGGAGACGGGGTTGTCGCCGGTGAACGGCGGGTGCCCCACGAGCAGTTCGTAGAGGACGCAGCCGACCGCGTACACGTCCGAGCGGGCGTCCACGGTCTCGCCGCGCGCCTGCTCCGGGGAGAGGTACTGCGCGGTGCCGATGACCGCGCTGGTCTGCGTCATCGTCGCCTGGTTCGAGGCCAGGGCCCGGGCGATGCCGAAGTCCATGACCTTGACCTGGTTGGTGTCCGAGAGCATCACGTTGCCGGGCTTGACGTCCCGGTGGATGATGTGGTGCTTGTGGCTGAAGTCCAGGGCCGAGCACATGTCGGCCACGACCTCGCAGGCCGTCGCCGCGTCGAAGCGGCCCTCGGCGATCAGGACCTCTTTGAGGGTCCGGCCGTTGACGAACTCCATCACCATGTACGGGATGCCGCCGTCTTCGCCGGTGTCGAAGACCGCGACGATGTTCGGGTGGTTGAGCGACGCCGAGTTCTGGGCCTCGCGCTGGAACCGGATGAGGAAGGACTCGTCGCGAGAGAGGTCGGCCCGCAGCAGCTTCACCGCCACATCGCGGCCGAGTCGCAGGTCACGGCCACGGTGGACTTCAGCCATCCCCCCGTAGCCGACGACCTCGCCGATCTCGTATCTGCCGCCTAGCAGGCGGGGCTCTGTCGTCATCGCGTTTTACGTCCTCGTGTTCCGTTCATCGCGGCTTGATTCTAATGGCAGCGGCAGGCCCGAAAGCCCGCTATCGGTCACAGCCCTGCGCTTGCTGGTTGCAGGTCCGATCGCTCATCGTGGGCATTTCCAGGCCGTTCGACGTGGGCTCTTCCTCAGGTTCGGAGGACTCGTCGGACTCGTCGGACTGCGTTTCCTCGTCGGCGCTCTGCTCGATCTGGCCGCTCTGGCCACCGTCGTCCGACGGCGTGCCTCCGCCGTTCACGATGTTGAGGAGCAGCAACACCATACCGCCGACCACGACGAGCGCGACGACGCCTGCGAGCACCTTGACCAGGTTCCGGTTCATGCCCGGCTTGGACCCCGAAGGCGGCTGCACTGCTCCCAGCTGAATGCCCGGAGGAGTGGAACCGGGCGGGACCTGGCCTCCCATGGGCATCTGCGGGGAAGCGGTCGCCGGGTCGGCGACGCCCGCGGGCGGCCCGCCCATGCTGACCACGCCCGCGCGGCGCGGGAGCTGGCCGACCGGCGGCATGACCGAGGTCGAGTTCGGGTTGGCGTCGACGGCGATGCGCGCGAGCGCGGCCATCTCGGTGGCGCTGGCGAACCGCTGGTGCGGGTTCTTGACCAGGGAGCGCTCGACGAAGGCCCGCACGCCCGGCGGGATGTCCTGCGGGAGCGGCGGGGCCGGGGTGCGCACGTGGTGGAGGGCGAGCTCGATGGGGTTCTCGGCCTGGAACGGCCGGTGCCCGGTGAGGCCGTGGAAGGCCACGACGCCGAGCGAGTACATGTCCGAGGCGGGCAGCACCCCGGTGCCTTCGGCCTGCTCAGGGGCGATGTAGGAGGCCGTGCCCATGACGGAGCCGGTGGCGGTGAGGTCCCCGGAGGCGCCGGAGCGGGCGATGCCGAAGTCGGTGAGGACGGCCTGGCCGTCCCTGTCGCGCACCAGGATGTTGCCGGGCTTGATGTCGCGGTGGATGATGCCGCGCTCGTGCGCCTGCTGGAGGGCCTCGGCGGTGGCCGCGATGATGGGCATGAGCTCGCGGGCGTCGATCCGGCCGCGTTCGGCGATGAGGTCGGCGAGGGACTTGCCCTCGATGAACTCCATCACCAGGTAGGCGGTGGTCTCGCCGCTGGGCAGGTCGGCGTTGCCGAAGTCGTGGACGTTGACGATGTGCGGGTGGGTGAGGCCGGCGACCATCTTCGCCTCGGCGGCGAAGCGCTTGGCGAAGCCGGGCTCGCTCAGCAGCGCAGGGAGCATCGCCTTGACGGCCACGGTGCGTTCGAGCACGGTGTCCTCGGCCCGCCAGACCTCGCCCATGCCGCCCACGGCAATGCGTTCGCGCAGGCGATAGCGTTGCCCGAGCAGCATTTCGGGGCTCAACACGGCGTCTCCTCATCGCTTGGGGAGGGATCAGCTCCGGGGGGATCGACGCTTCAGTCTACTGGCAGGCCGCTCAGCACCTGGTTCGTCGTGCGGCGGCACTGCCGCGCGACACCTCGGTCCGACCTCTCTGAAGATCCACGTTCGGGCGCGCCGTTCGGTTGCTACGTCAGGGGATCGTGAGGAAACTGTGTCTTTGCCGCAATCATTCCCGGCTGCAACCCGGAGGAAGGCGACACGGCCGCAGGCACCCGGTCATTCCTCACCGCCGTCGAGGACCTGCTCCATGAGGTCGCCGGAGATCTCGGCGGCCTTGGCGGAGGCCCCTTCGCCGTATGAGTCGAGGAACACGCAGACGGCGACGGCGGGTTCGCCGTCCTTGTCCATCGCCCAGCCGTGGAACCAGCCGTGGTCCGGGTCGGGGTTCTCGCCGTCCTCGGAGTGCTCGGCGGTGCCGGTCTTGCCGCCGACGGTGTAGCCGTCGATCTGCGCGGTCTTGCCGGACCCGTAGTCCACGACCGCCTCCATGAGGATCTGCAGCTCCTGGGCGGTGTCGAGGTCGATCGCCCGGCCCAGGTTGTCCTCGGCGAAGTTCTGGACGGTGTTGCCCTCGGAGTCGGTGAGCTCGGCGACGATCTGCGGGGCCATCCGGTCCCCGCCGTTGGCGATGGTCGCGGCGATGATCGCGTTCTGCAGGACGGTCTCGCGGACCTCCTGCTGGCCGATGCAGGCCTGCGCGCGGAACGCCTCCTCCGAGAGGTCGCCGGTCTTCGACGCGACGGTGGCCAGCGGGGTCTCGTACTCCTCGCCGAAGCCGAACGCCTCGGTCATGTCGGTGATCTGCTCGGTGGTCAGCTCTTCGACGCACAGCTTCGCGAAGGTGGTGTTGCAGGACTTCGCGAAGGCCTCTTCGAGGGTGTACTCCGCGTTGGGGCACTGGTCGGAGGAGTTGGTGATCTCGTGGTTCGTGTCGGGGGCGGTGTAGCCGTTCCCGGCCGGGACCATGTCGTCGGCCTTGCCGCCGTTCTCGATGTACGCGGCGGACACGATCGTCTTGAACGTCGAGCCCGGCGGGAAGAACTCCTGGCGGGTGAGGTCGAGCATGTCGCCGGACGCGTCGAGGGCCTCTTTGGCCGCCTTGGCGGTGTCGCCGTTGTTCGAGGAGACCTCGGTCGGGTTCCAGCCCGGGTAGGAGGCCTGGGCGAGGATGCGGCCGGTCCGGGGGTCGATCACGACCGCGCCGCCCTTGACGTCGGCGTCCGCGATGGCGTCGTAGGCGGCCTTCTGGAGGTCCGGGTCGACGGTGGTGACGACGTTGCCGCCGGTCTTGTTCTCCTTGAGGACCGTGGCCCAGAAGTCGTCGAAGGCCAGGAGCGAGCTGGTGCCGTTGAGCAGCGAGTTCTCGTACGCCTCCAGGTTGGAGGCACCGTAGTTGATCGACTTGAAGCCGGTGATGTTCCCGAAGTAGTCGCCTTCGGGGTAGTTCCGCTTGTAGCCGTAGGTGCCGCCGTCGGTCGGGATCGACTCGGCGATCACCGTGTCGCCGGCGAGGATCTGGCCGCGCGGCACCTCGTACTCGGCGATGAGGGTGCGGGCGTTGGCCAGTCCCTCGTAGTCCTCGTGGTGGAAGAACGCCACCCAGGTCGACTGGACCATGAGGGCGGCCAGCAGGACCAGCGCGATGACGCCCATGCGGCGCAGGGCCGGGTTCATTCGCCGCCCTCTTTCCTCTTGTCGTCGTAGCCGTTCGGGGGTTCGGGCCGGTAGTCGAACGCAGAGCTCGGCGGCGGTGGCGGCGTCTGCGGGGCGGGTCGGGTCGTGTTGCCGCCGGGGGGCGGGCTGCCGTACGCCGAACCGGGCGGCGGCGGGGGCGACTGCGGCGGGTACTGCGGGCCGGGGGGCGGGTTCGGGTGGCCGGTCGGGCCTCCGGGCCGGGCCTGGTGACCGGTCGGGCCTCCGGGCGGGCCCTGGTAACCGGTGGGGCCGCCGGGCTGGCTCTGGTAGCCGCCTCCCTGCGGGGGCGAGGACATCGGCGGGCCGGAGACCGGGCCGCCCGGAGGCGGGCTGAGCACGTCCTCCTCCATGGTCGTCCCCCCGGTCGCGCCGCCGCCCTGGAGGTTCGCGGGGATGATGAGCTCGGTCGGCTGGTCGCCGCCGGGGATCGGACCGGAGTCCATGACCCCCGCGAGCTCGGCCTGCTCGGCGGCGCGCTTGGCGGCCTGCTCGGCGAGGAACTCCGGCGGGGCCTCGGTCTTCATCAGGCCGAACGAGGCCTGCCAGGGCTTGCGGGCGTCGTCGGAGACGCGCACGAGCAGCCCGATCAGCAGCCAGGAGCCGACGAGCGAGGAGCCGCCCGCGGCGAGGAACGCCGTGGTCTGGCCGGTCATCGGGATGAGCCCGGTGACGCCGCCGAGCACCACGAACAGCTGGAACGCCACCAGGAACGCCAGGCCGCCGGCCATGAGCGAGCCGAACAGGTCGCGCGACATGATGCCGGTCTTGAAGCCGCGCTGCACGAGGATCGCGTACAGCATCAGGATGCCGATGAGGCCGATGAGCCCGACCTCCTCGCCGATCGCGGCGAGGATGAAGTCCGATTCGGACGCCGGGATCATGTTCGGGTTGCCCGAGCCCGGCCCGTTGCCGATGAGCCCGCCCGAGTTCATCGCGACCAGGCCCTGCACGAGCTGCCACGACGACGGCGTCGTCCCGTCGCTGTAGACGTACTCGTACTTCCACGGGTCGAGCCAGATCGCCACGCGCACTTGGAGGTGGCCGAAGAACGGGTAGATCGCGATGCAGCCGCCCACGAACATGGTGAGGCCGATGACGATCCACGAGGCGCGACGCGTCGCCATGTACAGCATCGAGAGGAAGATCGAGAACAGCAGCAGCGAGGTGCCGAGGTCGCGCTCCATGACGAGGATGACGAGGCTGGCGGCCCAGACGATGACGATCGGGCCGAGGTCCTTCATGCGCGGCAGCTGCAGGCCCAGGATCTTCTTGCCCGCCACCGAGAGCATGTCCCGCTTGCGCACCAGGTACACCGCGAAGAAGATCAGCAGCATCAGCTTCGCGAACTCGCTGGGCTGCACCGAGAAGCTGCCGAAGCGGATCCAGTTCTTGGAGCCGCCCGAGGACGAGATCGACGCGGGCAGGAAGCCCGGGATCGCCGCGAGGAAGATGCCCGCGAACAGCAGGATGTAGGCGTACCCGCGCAGCACCCGGTGGTTGCGCACCACGATCAGCAGCACGGTCAGCAGGACCACGCCGGCCATGTAGTACATGAGCTGGCGCCCGCCCTGGCCCGCGAAGATCCCCGCGTCGGCGGGCAGCGGGTCGTCGGTCCGGGCGGTGCGGTCGATGCGCCGGATGTAGACGATGCCGATGCCGGTGAGGAACGCGGCGATGGGCACGAACAGCGGGTCCGCGTACGGGGCGAGGATCTTCACCGAGGTCCACGCGCACATGGAGACGATGAAGATGAGCAGCGGCAGCGTGTACGTCACCGAAGTGGTGGTGTCGGTGAGCGCCACGTCGATGGTGAGCTGCAGCAGGAACACCGCGACGCCGCCCATGAGGAGCATGACGATCTCGCGGAAGACGCGCTTGGGCATGCCCGTCAGCGGAGTGAGCGGCGGCTCGGACGGTCCCGCCGGCCGGGCGGTCGCCGACATCGGCTGGGCCATCAGTTCCCCTTGCGTCTCGGTCCAGAGTGCGTTGCGAGCCTATATCGGCCGCGCTCAGTCGTCGCGACAGTCCTTTGCGGCCGCCGGAACGGCCTCGGTCTCGCCTTCCGCTGCAGCGCACAGCGGGTCGAGGTTCTCGTTGCCGGCGGCGGGGTCGACCAGGGCGCTCAGCGCGTCCTCCGCGGCGTTCGCGCCGCCGTCGACGGTCCTGCCGTTCTCGAGGTCGGACTCCACAGCGTCCACGGCGTCCTCGGCGGGCCGGCCGGAGTCCGTGTCGAGCCACGCGATCCGGTAACCCGCCACCTCAAAAGGGAGGCCCCGGTAGAGGCTGATGGTGCCCGCCTCCGAGACTCCGATGAAGTACTGCGTGCGGGCCCACCACACGCCGCCGCCGGCGACGAGGGCGAGCACGATGAACGTGACCAGGATCGTGCGCCACACCCGGCCCTTCTTGCGGGCCTTCGGCTGGGCCTCGTCCGACTCGGCTTCGCCGTCCGGGTCCTCGGTGTCCTCGGCGTCCCTGACGGCGCGGAGCACGGCCGTGTCGGATTCGGCCAGGCGCGCGTCGGCGGCGGCGCCGCCGATGATCTGGCGCTGCTCCCCGGGGTGCTCGGTGACGACGTCGGCGACGAGGACCGTGACGTTGTCCGGGGCGCCGGCGTCGAGCGCCTGCTGCACCAGGGTCTCGGCGGCCTCCTGCGGCGTCTCGGCGTTCTGCAGCGTGCGGGCGATGTCGGCGTCCGAGACGGGCCCGGAGAGGCCGTCGGAGCACAGGACGAGGCGGTCGCCCGGGACGCCCTTGATGGTCTGGAACGCGGGCTCGACCTCGGCCGCGCCGAGCGCGCGCAGCAGCAGGGAGCGCTGCGGGTGCCGCTCGGCCTCCTCGGCGGTGATGCGGCCCTCGTCGACGAGCATCTGGACGTACGTGTCGTCGACGGTGATCTGCTCGAATCCGCCCTCGCGGAGGCGGTAGGCGCGGGAGTCGCCGATGTGCACCAGGTTGAACCACTCGCCGTCGAACCAGAGGGCGGTGAGCGTGGTGCCCATGCCCTCCTTCTGCGGGTCGTCGGCGACGCAGCGGCGGATGGCGCGGTTGGCGTCGGCGACGGCGTCGGCGAGTTCGTCCACGACCGAGTCGGCGGGCGGGGGCACGTCCAGCCGGGCGACGGTGTTGATGACGATGGCCGAGGCGAGGTCACCGGCGGCCATGCCGCCCATGCCGTCGGCCACGGCGATGAAATGGGCCCCGGCGAACACCGAGTCCTGGTTGCCTTGCCTCACCACCCCGCGGTCGGAGATGGCCGCGTATCGCAGGTGCAAACTCATGAATCAACCGCCGTAGCGCGGGCACGCCCGCTGTTCGATGTCGACATCGCCGTCTCTCGTTCCTCGCGCTGCTAGGGACGCAGCTCGAAGGAGGAACGCCCGATCCGGATGGGCACCCCGAGCGGGACCGGCGTGGGTGCAGTGACTCTAGCGCGACCCAGGTAGGTGCCGTTCGTGGAGCCCATGTCCTCGACCACCCACTGCCCGTCCTGCGGGCGCACGCGGGCGTGCCGGTTGGAGGCGAAGTCGTCGCGGATGACGATCGTGGAGTCGGCGGCGCGACCGATCGAGATGGGCTGGCCGGAGAGCACGAACCGGCGGCCCTGGAGTTCACCGGTGGTCACGACCAGCCACTGCGCCGCATGCGCGGCCTGCGGCCTCGCACCGCGGCCGCCGGAGGCGGGCGGGGCCGAGACCGGGCCGGCGGCGCCGGGCCCGGCGGTCGCGGGACGGCGCTGGGCGAGGAGGTCCCGAGTGATCGTCCGGGCGGCGGCGAACACGAACAGCCACAGCAGCACGAGGAACCCGAACCGGGCGACGGTCTGGACTATCTCAGGCATCGGCGCTCCCAGCGAATGAACGATCGGTCCCAGACACGGTAGCCCACCGTGGCACGGATGCAGAGGCGAGCCGCCGGGCCGAGCCGGTCGTCCCACCCGCTACGGGCAAGGGGCCCAGAGCTTTCAAGAGGGCCCGCAACGGTTGCGGGCCCGGGCCGCAGCGGCCTGGGCAGCACGCAGCCCCGGCCGCCCGGACCGGGGCTTCACGTGGTCGCAGGCGCTAACCGGCCTGGAGCGTAAGAGAAGTAGTGCCGATCTGGATCACGTCGCCCGGCTGCATGCTCACGGTGGCGATCCGCTGGCCGTTGACCAGGGTGCCGTTCGTGGAGCCGAGGTCGGTGACCGAGACCTGGCGGCCGTCGAAGTCGACGCGCACGTGGCGGCGCGAGATCCCGACGTCGGGGAGGCGGATCTGGGCCTGCTCGCCGCGGCCGATCGTCGTAGCGCCGTGGGCCACGGTGAACTGGCGGCCGTCGGCCGTCACCAGGACCGGACCGGTGGGGGCCTGCTGCTGGGCGGGGCCGTAGCCGCCGCCGGAGACCGGCTGGTCCACGCCCTCGTTGAGGGCCGCGACCTCGGCGGTCACGCGGAACATGCCGGTGTCGAGGCCTTCGCCGCGCTCGATCTCGACGATCACGTCGCCGTAGACGGTCCAGCCGTTCTCGCCGATGAACTCGGCCTGGGACTGGGCCAGCTCCTGCGCCAGCGCCGCCGCGTACGGGGCGAGGCGGTCGTGGTCGGGCGGGGAGAGGTCGATGACGTAGCGGTTCGGCACCAGTACGCGCCCGCCGGCGAGGACCGCCTTGTGGGTCTCCGCCTCGCGCTGCATGGCGCTGGCGATCTCGACCGGGTGCACAACGCCCTTGAACATCTTGTTGAAGGTGCCCTCGAACAGGCCCTCCAGTTGTTTCTCCAAGCGTTGCAGAACGCTCACCGGTTCTCCTCCTCGTCAGACGCCATCCGGACCGTGACGCTCCCTTGAATAGCCGCGTCGTCTCCCGATGGTATCGGCTGGGTTCCAGCGACGGCGAGCGGTTGAGACGCAACCCTTCCCCGAGTCCGGTTCATATCGTCTGATCGGGTGAGTGCCCTGTCAGCCGGTAGTACCGAATGCCGGTAAGGCCAGGCAGGGTCGGGTGGCGGTCCGGGGTGAAGGCGCGTAGGGTGACGCGGGTGACAGATCGCGACTTCAGCTCATTCGTCCGGGACGTGCGCAAACGCGCCCACGTCGCGACGCGGGAGCTCTCCGACTCCGCCGGGGTCTCGAACCCCTACCTCCAGGGCGAGCGCGGCGTGCGCCGCCCCAGCGGCGCGGTCCTGCGGCAGCTGGCACTGGCGCTGCGGATGACCACCCCGATCATGTACCTGAGGGCCAACTTCACGCCCGAGAACGGCTCCGCGATGCCGCTGGCCATCGCCACCGACCGCGAGCTCACCTCGAAGCAGAAGCAGACGCTCGCCGAGATGTACGAGGCGTTCTGCAGCGAGAACGAGCGCTCGGCGAAGTAGACGGAGCCGGGCGCCGGTGGGGCGCCCGGTCTCTTCCGGAACCGTCGTATGCGGCACCGCTAACGGTGCCGCATTCTCCTTGCCGTGCAACGGTTCTCCGCTTACGCCTCGACGAACGCGCGCAGCGCCTCGAGCAGTGCGTCGTTCTCCTCGGGGAGACCGACTGTGACCCGGACGCCGTCGCCCGCGAAGGGCCGCACCAGGATCGAGCGCTGCTCGCAGTGCGCGGCGAACGCGACCGCGCGCTCACCCAGGGGCAGCCAGAAGAAGTTCGCCTGCGTGTCCGGCACGTCCGGCACCAGTTCCCTTGCGGCCATGGCCATGCGCTTGCGCTCCGAGGTCACCAGTGCGACCCGGCGGCGCATCTCGCCCTCGGCTTCGAGCGCCGCGAGCGCCGCCCGCTGCGCGGCCGCGTTGACCGCGAAGGGGATCACGCACCGGCTCACGGCGTCGGCCACCTCGGGCCGGGCCACCATGTAGCCCACGCGCAGGCCGGCCAGGCCCCAGGCTTTCGAGAAGGTGCGGAAGACGACCGCGTTCGGCCGATCCGCGTAGCGCTCGATCGCGTCCGGGCAGGCCGGGTCGGTCACGAACTCGCGGTAGGCTTCGTCGACCACGACGAGCACGTCCTCCGGGACCGAGGCGAAGACCCGGTCGAGCTCGTCGGCCGTGACGGCGGGGCCCGTGGGGTTGTTGGGGCTGCAGATCACGACGGCCCGCGTGTCGGGTCCGACCGCGGCGAGCATCGCGTCGATGTCGTGGCGGTGGTCGGGGGTGTTCGGCACCTGGACGCTCTTGAGCCCGGCGACGGTGGCCGCGATCGGGTAGGCCTCGAAGGAGCGCCACGAGTAGACGACCTCACTGCCGGGCTTGGCGATCGCCTGCATGAGGTGCCCGATGAGGGCGACCGAGCCGGTGCCGGTCACGATGCGCTCGACGGGCAGTCCGAGCCGCTCCGCGAGCACGCCGCGCAACCGCACGACGCCGAGGTCGGGGTAGCGGTGCACGTTCTCGGCGGCGTCGGTGATCGCCTCCACCACGCCGGGGAGCGGGCCGTACGGCACTTCGTTGCTGGAGAGTTTCACGGCGTCAGGGATCGCCTTGCCGGGAACGTAGCGGGGGATGGACGCGAGGTCTTCACGCAGAGGGTCGCTCATCGTGAGGGCTCCTTCTCAGTGTCGGCCTTCTCGCCGCCCACCTCGACGACGGCGGTGCCAGGGGATTTGTCGTGCAGGCATTGGCGGAAGGGTTGGTCTCGGATGCACCATATCCCGTCGAGGATCCACAGCACCGCGCCGAACGGGAAGCAGATCAGCGGCAGCGCGAAGTACGACCACCGCAGCAGCAGCCGGCCCCAGCCGAGGTCCACGGGCGCGAGCGAGACGACCTTGATCCCCATGAGCCGCTTGCCGATCGTCTGCCCGGTGTTGAGCGTCGCGGGGACCTCGTAGGCGAACCACAGGCCCAGGGCGATGAGCAGCACGACCCACAGCTGGTCGGAGAGGCGCGAGGGGACGGGGACGTCCCCGGGCTCCGCGGACGCGGCGACGTCCAGGAAGTAGGGCCAGAAGGTCTGCCACATCTGGTAGATGAAGTAGCCGTTCACCACGGCGTTGAGCACCAGCATGCAGAGGACGTCGACGATCCGGGCGACGAAGCGCTGGCCGGGGTGGGCCAGGACGCGGCCGCTGAGGATGCGGTGGATGTCGTGGCGGGTGATCCAGCCGACGGTGACGCCGAGGGAGCGGATCGGGACGGTGTCGGGCGGCTGCACCCCGCCGGGGACGCGCTGGATGATGCGCGGCGGGGGGCCGGAGCCGTAGCGGCCGTCGACGGGGAGCGTCTGCACCGGGGGGTCCGGCGTTGCCGCGTCCTTAATGGAGGTGGGGAGGGGTTCCGGTTCGGGGTCGACCGGTTCGGGTTCGGCGGGGGGCTCGGCGTCGGCGGGGACGGGTTTGCCGACCCAGGCGCCGCCGTCCCAGTAGCGTTGCGTGGCCGGGTCGGCGGGGTCCGGGTACCAGCCGGGTTCGATCGTGGTCATCGAGGCCATTCTTGCAGCCTCGCCTCGACATTCCCAGTCAGTTCGCCCACAGCGGCATCGCGGTGGGCCGGGACCGGGCTGCGGGCAACGACACGGCCCAGTCGGTTACTGCCTCGACTGGGCCGCTCGCAACGTACTGCACTTCCGACCGAGTTACCAAGCGTGGTGTCTTTATAGCGGTGACTGGCCCCATGGTGGCTGGTCCCGCTGTGCCTCCCGACGGCTCAGGTCGCACGTGGGTGCTCGGCGGCGGTGCACGAATCCTTCCGATCTGCGGAGAGCTTGTCCCCGGGAAGTCCTTCCGGATCCGTAACTCATTTCTACTCGTCTACTGACGGGTAGTAAACCCCTAACCCCAAAAAATCCGAGCAGAGTTCTCGAATGCCCGATCCGTCCGCGACCGGCGAGGCCTGCGGGACCACCGGTTCCCCTGAATCCCCACGGGACACGTGGGATGTGGTCTACCTTGCGGGACATCGGGGCCGAGCGCCCCCACCAGCCGAGGAGGCCGCCATGACGACGTACCCGCCGACCCCGGGGCCATCCGAACCCGAACCGCCCGAACCGGAACGGGGCGGCGAGACCGAGGACGGCGCGACCCCGTTCTCGGGGAACCAGCCGGGCCCCGAGCCGACGGGACCCGATCCGGGCTGGCACCCGCCCGGGGCCGACCCCGAAGGGGTCCCGCACCCGACGCACGAAACGGAGCCCGACAGGGCCCCGGATGAGACGAGGCCCGACCGATCGCAGTGGGAGACGCCGGAGAGGCCGTCCGGATCGACCCCGGGTGACACACCCGGGCCGCCCTCCGACCGGCCGTTCGGCGGCATCCCGCCCGCTCCCCCGCCGCCCGGCGCCGAACCCGGCGCATCGCCGCCAGGCGGGCCCGGAGCCACGCCGCCCGACCGGCCCGGCACGTCGCCGCCCGGCGGCGGGTACAGCCCGTACTCCGGCGGCGCGGTCCCGCCGCCGCCACCGCCGCCGCCGGCCTACAACGCCGAAGGGCCGCTGCGGGGCCAGGAGCCGCGCAACGGACTCGGGACGGCGGCCCTGATCTGCGGCATCATCGCGATCATCCTGTCGTTCATCCCCGTGCTCAACACCTTCACGTGGCCGCTCGGCGTCCTCGCGATCGTCTTCGGCGCAGTCGGCTGGAGCCGCGCGAACAAGGGCATCGCCACGAACAAGCCGTTCGCCATCACCGGCCTGGTGCTGGGGATCGCCTCGTTCTTCACGTTCTGCCTCATCTACGTCCTCATCGGCGCGGGCGGCGGGATGCAGTACGACGCGGCCCCGATGCTCTAGAGGCCTCGGCAAGACGCGGGCCGGGCGCATTCGCGCCCGGCCCGCCGTGTTCCGTGTGTCAGACCAGCAGCCCCGCCCCCCGCCCCCACACCCACAACAGCTTGTAGTACTCGTCGAGGACCACGGCGTCGGCGAGCTTCCCGGTCTCGATCGCGCCGACGTCACCCAGCCCCAGCAGCTCCGCGGGCGTCGCCGAGGCCATCTGCGAAGCGGCCTCGACCGACTGCCCGGCCAGGCGGACCGCGTTGCGGAACGCGTCCAGCAGCGTGATCGTCGAACCCGCGATGATGTCGGTCCCCGCCACGGTGGCGACGCCCCCGGCCACCTCGACCTCGTGGCGCCCCAGCATGTAGCGGCCGTCGTCCAGGCCCGCCGCGTCCATGGCGTCCGAGACCAGCAGCGTCCACGCCGGCAGCGACGTGTCGAACGCGAAGCGCATCGTGCCCGGGTGCAGGTGCACCGGGTCGGCGACGATCTCGGAGAAGATCCGCTCGTCGTCCAACAGCGCCGGGATCGGGCCCGGCTCGCGGTGGTTGAACGCGCGCATGGCGTTGAACAGGTGCGTGGCCGCCTGCGCGCCCGCGTCGATCCCGGCGACGGTCTGCTCCCAGCTCGCGTTCGTGTGCCCGATCGCGGGCACGACCCCGCGCTGGTCCAGGAACTCGATGGCCTCCAGCGCGCCCTCGAGCTCGGGGGCGATCGTCACCATCTTGACCGCGCCGGTCTTGCCGTCCAGCCGCCCGGCCTCGATCAGCTCCGTCAGCTCCGAGAGGTCCGGGTCGCGCAGCACCTCGACGCGGTGCGCGCCGCACTTCGCGGCCGAGATGTAGGGCCCCTCGAAGTGGACCCCGGCGAGCACGCCCTCCGCGACCAGCGGCTTGAGCGCCCTCGTCGCGTCGAGCAGGAACCCGTGCGTGGACGACACCAGCGAGGCGACCAGCGTGGTCGTCCCCCGCGAGGCGTGGAACGCCGCGGCCCCCCGGGCCGACTCCGGGTCCCCGTTCGCCAGCGAGAAGCCCCCGCCGCCGTGGCAGTGGACGTCCACGAACCCCGGCAGGACCCAGCCCGTGGGCTCGCCCTCCCGCTCAAGGACCCCTTCGAACCGGTCGCCGTCGACGATCAGGGTCCCGTTGACGATGCCGTCGGGAGTGACGATTCGGCCCACGGCCGGCAGCAAGACGCCGTCCACGGCGCTCCTTCCAATCGATCCGGCGTGTATGGGCCCACCCCGGTGCGGCACAATGATCGTGAGCGCACGAGCATGACTTGAGCATCGCTCGAGCGCCGAAAGACGTACAACGAACACTATCGCGCAGACCGCGGCCCGCCCGCCGCGATCCCGACCCGAGGAGCGACGTGGACCGCTATGCCCGGTGGAACACCCTGCTGGAGATCCTCGCAGAGACCGGACGCATCACAGTGGAGGAAGCGGCCGAACGGCTCGGCGTCTCCCAGGCCACCATCCGGCGCGACTTCGACCAGCTCTCCCAGCAGCAGATGATCACCCGCACCCGCGGCGGCGCCGTCGCGGGCGGCATCTCCTACGACCTCCCGCTGCGCTACAAGACCGCCCGCCACGTCGAGGAGAAGCACCGCATCGGCACCGCCGCGGCGGGCCTGGTCAGCCCCGGCCAGGTGATCGCCCTGAACGGCGGCACCACCATCACCGAGGTCGCGCGGGCCCTGGCGACCCGCACCGACCTGGTCGCGACCCCCGGCTCCACGGGCCTGACGATCGTCACCAACGCCCTCAACATCGCGAACGAGCTCATCGTCCGGCCCCATCTCAAAGTGGTCGTCGTCGGCGGCGTGGTCCGGCCCCAGTCCTACGAGCTCATCGGCCCGCTCGCCGCCCCGATCCTGCGCGAGATCACCCTCGACATCGCGTTCCTCGGCGTCGACGCCATCGACATGAAGCTCGGCGCCACCAGCCACCACGAAGGCGAAGCGGCGATCAACGCCCTCATGGCCGCCCGCGCGCGCAAAGTGGTGGTCATCGCCGACGGCTCCAAGATCGGCGGCCACGCCTTCGCGCGCATCTGCCCGACCGACCGCGTCCACACGCTCGTCACCGACGGCAACGCCCCGCCCGAGCAGCTGCGCGGCTTCGAAGAAGCGGGCATCCGCGTCATCGTCGTCTAGCCGCTAGGCTTGACGGGCCCACCGGCGCAAGCGAAGGTTACGAGCGATGGCGACCCCTGATCCGAACGTCCGCATCTCCCACGCCGAGCGCGAGGCCGTCATCGGCCTCCTGCACGCCGCTACCGAAGAGGGCCGCCTCGAACTCGACGAGTTCGCCGAGCGCTCCCGCAAGGTCTACGAGGCCAGGACCTTCGCCGAGGTCGAGCACCTCCTCGCCGACCTCCCCAAGACCGGCGGCGCGCTCGCCGTCCCCATCGCCCGCGCGGCAGACCCCGCGGTCCCGGACCTCGAGCTCACCCACGCCTACACGAGGGTGCGGAAAGAGGGCGCCTGGAAGGTCCCCGCGCGCATCACCGTCAGGCCCGAGTACGGCCGGACCGTGCTCGACTTCCGGCACGCCCGGTTCACGGGCCGCGAGACCGAGATCGCCCTCGACCTCCAGTACTCGGGACTGGAGATCATCCTTCCCAAGGGCGCCACCGCGATCGACGACAACGTCCAACTGCACGGGGGCCGCGTGGTCAACCGGAGCCTGGCGAAGGGCGACGGCCCGACCGTCCGCCTCACCGGCCGCATCCACTACGCCCGGGTCAGGATCCGCTACGAACGCCGCTTCCTCTGGCGGCGCTGGTAGTAGCGGCGCCGCAGCAGTAGCGCCCTCGCCGGCCGACCCGGGTCGTCCGACCTGACGTCGCGGTCAGCGGTCGTCGCCGCTGCCGCCGAGCACGCCCCGCCGCTGACGGTCGGCGAGCTTGGCGATGTTGTGCTTGGCGACATCGTCGAGCGACAGGTCGAAGTGGTCGGCGATGACGGCCAGGTACCAGAGCGTGTCGCCCAGTTCCTTCTTGACGTCCTCGGTGTCCCACTGCGAGAAGTCGCTGCCCTTGTCGCGGACGATCTTCTTCGCCTTCTCGGCGATCTCCCCCGTCTCGCCCACGAGCCCGAGCAGGAGGTGGAACAGCTCGTTCAACTTGTCTCGCGGCGCGGCGGTCCGCAGCGCCGCCTGCTGGTACTCGTCCATGTCCATGCCGCAACCCTATGAAGCACCGCCGCGGCGCCCTTCGCCGGTTCCGGCCCCGGGGCGAGAGCAGCGGCCGGCCGCCCTCCCGGGTGGCCGGCCGCTCGCCTCGTTCGATCAGCGCTGGTGGGCGTTCGCATCCGGGAGGGTCGGCTCGAACAGGCCGGTGCCCTCCGGGCCGTTCGACGTGGGCTCGAAGGGGCGCATCTCCTGCGTGTAGACGCCCTCGTCCGGGTCGACCGCGTCCTTCGGCTGGCCGAGGCGGTCGAGCGCGAACGACACGAAGACGGCGACGAACAGGATGCCGACGTCGATCAGCGGCGCGTAGTCATCCTGCCAGGAAGCCTCTCCGGCCGCGGTCATGTCGTGGTTCCAGAGGACCATCCCGGCCCACACCGCGAGGACCGCGAGCACCGTGCCGAGCACGCCGCCGCGGCGGCCCCACAGGCTCGTGCCGCCCAGCAGCGCCGCGACGAACGCGAGGAGCTGCAGGTCGACGCCGGCCGAGCCGAACCCGTACGGGCCGAATCCCAGCGAGGTCGGCTCCGTGGTCGGCGCAAGCGTGTAGGCGAACATCAGGAAGCCCGCGCCCGCCGCGAGCAGCATCGACAGGACCGTGCCGCCCAGGAGCAGGAACACTGCGCCCGCGCCGCGCTCGCCGCCGTCGGCCATCCGCTTCACCGCACTGAAGCCGTCGCGCACACCGGGAACGAGGCCGATGAGCCCGCCCGCCACCGCGAGCACGGCCGCACCGGCGAACACGTACACCCCGTTCGGCGGGTCCCACATCGCGACCGAGTCCGCCACGCGCGACTCCGACAGCCGCTCGAGCGCCTGCGCCGAGGCCATGAACGCGGCCGCCAATGCGAGACCGGCGAACCACGGGGGGACGCGGAAGACCGCCACGAGCAGCACGTAGACCAGTGCGGCCACGACGGCCGCCGCCGCGACGAATCCGGCGTGGACCCACAGGTTCGCGTCGACCGGCCCGGCGATCCATCCGACCGTGATCGCGACCGCCGGAACCGCGAGGTTCACCGCGCCGAGCCGCAGCGAGAGCCCGATCGCCAAGGCCGCCAACAGGACCGGGGTCAGGTAGAGGGCGTGCGGGTCAAGGGCGTCCACCAGGGTCCCGAACTCGTCGCCGAAGAGGGCGTCCTCGTCCCGGTAGACCATGAACAGCGCGTTCAAGGTCAGGAGCAGCAGGATCGCTTCCCAGATGAACTGGAAGAGGACCCGGTCGCGGGTCGCCGCCGGCTCGGCGGGCGCCGCGGCTTCGGGCCCCTGGCCGGCGAACGGGTCGACCGGACCGCCGTCGCCGGTGGTCGGCATCGGCGGCGGCGTGAACTCGAGCTGGCGGGTCTGGTCGAGGGCGTCGTCGCGTTCTGGGGGGATGTAGGTCATGCGTGCATCCTTTGTGGGAGGTCAGCGGCCGTGGCGCGGCGTGCCGAAGCCGTCGCGGGGGGTGTCGCGCAGGTCGTCGAAGACGCCGGAGGCGCCGAAGGGGTCGGCGGTCGCGCCCTGCTTGGGGATGCCCCCGGTGGTGCGGATGCCGCCGGTGTTCGTCCACGGGTCGCCGCCGGACCCGAGTCCCGCGAAGTCCTCGTCGTACTGGTCGAAGGCGTCGGTGCGCTCGCGCTCGGCGGGCGGGTCGTCCTCGCGGAGGTCCTCGATGGACCCGGCGCGGCGCGTGGAGGCCGCCTCCGCCTCGTCCGCGGCGTTCATGACCTCGACCAGACGGGTCACCAGGAACCCGGCGACGATGGCGCCCAACGCGATCCAACTCGGGTCGAACGACCAGCCGCGCCCCTCGGCCAGCCACATCAGGCCGAGCACGAGCGCGGCGGCGAACGCGGTGCCGCACACGCCGCCGCGGCGGCCCATGAGGCTGGTGCCGCCGACCAGCGCCGCACCGAGGGCGACCACGGTGAGCAGGATCGGGTCCGGCAGCGCGGCCGCGCCGCCGTCGGGGACGGCGGTCCAGGCCGCGACCACACCGGCGGCGCCGGCGAGGGTCGAGGAGAGGAGGACGCCGAAGAAGACGAGTCCGCCTCTGCCGTGCCGCTCCCCCGCCGGGGTCTCGCGGATGGGCGCGAGGCGGGCGCGGACACCGCCGAACGCGCCGACGAGACCGAGGAACAGGGAGACGCCGATCGCGGCGCCGAGCGCGGCGAGCACGCCCGTGGACGGGAGTTCGGCGAGCATGAACGCCGAAGGGTCGCCGGCGGAGCCGGCCCAGAGGCCGATCGCGCCGCCGACCGCGCCGCTCGCGGCCCAGCCGGGAACGCGGAGCCAGGCCGTGAGGGTCGCGAGGACGATGCCGATGAACGCCGCGACGCCGAGGCCGACGCCCAGCGCCATGGCCGAACCGGAACCGGAGGCGTCGACGAACATCCACGCGGCGATGAGGGCGATGGGGCCCACTGCCAGGTTGACCGCGCCGATGCGCAGGGAGACGGCCATCGCGGTGGCCAGCATGGTCAGGGGTGCCAGGGCCGCGAAGAAGCCGGTCCAGGAGCCTTCGGCGAAGGGGCCGCCGCCGGACTGGGTGAGGGCGAACACGACGCCGCCCGCCAGGAGCAGGAGGCCGATCTCCCAGACCAGGTGGACGGCCATGCGGTCGGAGGGAGTCTCGTCGTCGCCCGACGGCGCCGACTTCCCTGCGTCAGTTCTGATCAGCGTGGTCGAGTCGTCGTTTCGACCCGTGCTTTCACTGCGGGAGTCAAACTTCATGGGGCGCACCTCTAAACGCGCGTACATATGGGGGGATATGGGGGGATGGGTCGAGCTGTCGGGGTCGGTCAGGGACGGGTCGGCTCGCGGGAGCCGTCGCCGGGCTGCTCGTCGTCCTGCGGGGGGATGCGGCAGGAGTGCTCGAGCCAGAGCGCGGCCGCAGTGAGCGCAGCGCACGCGACAGTGCCGAGGACCCCTGAGGGCAGGTCTTCGGCAGCGGCGGTCAGGCGCCCGGACTGGACCGCGAGCCACACGGTGAATCCCAGGTAGGCGCCGAAGAAGGCGGCACCGGCGATCGCGGCGGCCTTGGCCAGCACCGCGAAGCGGGCGATCTGGAGCGCGTGCTCCGGACCCTCCAGCCTGCCGGGCGCGCGGGACGGCAGGCCGTCCGCACTCACCGCCTGCGCCCGCTTTCGGCTGGGGCGCAGGGTCTGCCGCGTGGTCCAGGCCATCCACGCCAGCAGAGCCGCCAGCGCGAACAGGACCAGGGAGTTGTACCAGGCGAGGTCGGGGGCCTGCTGGTAGTAGCGGGCGACGAGCAGCAGTGTCAGTGCCGCCCCGACCAGTCCGACCACCGCGAGGGTGGACGGCGCGGTCGGCTTCAGACTCGGTCGGGGACCGTGCTCGTCGTCACTTCTCATAATGGCTTCGACCATATCGGGTGGAGCCTGCGGAGTGCACGCGCGTCCGCCGCCACGGACTCGTCGCGTAGCAGCTCCCTCACCCGGCCGCGTCCGGGCAGCTCCGCTTCGCGGTCGATCGCGAACCACGGGACCAGCACGAACGCCCGCTGGTGGGCGAGCGGGTGGGGCAGGGTGAGGCGGGGCTCGTCGGAGAGGACGGGCGCGCCGTCGTCCCCGGTGACGGCGATGAGGTCCACATCGAGCGTGCGCGGACCGTAGGGGCGCTCGGGGTCGCGGACGCGCCCGGCCTCGGCCTCGAGGCGCTGGCCGAGGGCGAGCCAGTCCTCGGCGCTGCGTTCGGGGTCGGAGGCGATGACGGCGATGTTGTAGTAGGTGGGCTGGTCGTCGTCGCCGCCCCAGGGCGGGGTCTCGTAGACCTCGGAGACGGCGTCGGGGTTCACGGCTTCGATGGCGGCGGTGAGGGCGGCCTGGCGGTCGCCGAGGTTGGATCCCATGCTGAAGACGACGCGGGTCATCTGCCGCCTCCTTCTCGACGAGGCCTGCGCGGCTGGCTGCGAGTGGTCACTTGGCGGGCCTTTCGATGGTGACGGAGACGTCGGCGAAGTGCTGGGCGATGGGGGCCTGCGGCTTGTGGACGGTGACGACGGCCGATCGGACGCGGTCGATGGCGAGGCAGGCGTCGGCGAGGCGTTCGGCGAGGGTCTCGATGAGGTTGACGGGTTCGCCCGCGACGATGTCGGCGAGGGTGTCGGCGAGGGTGCCGTAATCGACGGTGTGGGCGAGGTCGTCGCTGGCGGCCGCTTCGGCGGTCGAGGTGCGCAGGGAGACGTCGATGATGAAGTCCTGCCCCGCTTCCCGCTCGTGGTCGAACACGCCGTGGCGCCCGTGCACCCGCAGGCCGGTCAAGGTGATCAGGTCGGTGTCCACGCGCCGAGCCTACTCGAACGGACGGGTGGGTCGAGGAAGGACGATCGGGAGGCCGGGCGTTCAGGAGGTTTCGGCCGGCTCCGCCGGGTCGAGCAGTCGCGCCGCTTCGGCGAGCGGCGCGGCCTCGGCGGCCTGGCGCTGCTCAGGCAATACCGTGCGGCCCAACGTGTTCCGGGCGGTCGCGCGCGAGCGCACGACGAACCAGGTGGCGGCGGCGAGGATCGCGCCCGCGAGGAGGATCGGCAGGAGCCGCAGGTTCGCGTCGAGCCAGTGGAGGAGCTCGCGGTATTCGGCGTCGGGGTCGAGCAGGAGGACCGCGGCGACCGCGGCGGCGACGACGCCCGCGCCCGTGAACAGCCCCGACTTCCACCAGATGCCGAGGCTGAAGCGGCGCACGAGGACGCCGGCGGCGTCGATGATGCGCTTGGCGCGCAGGGCCCGGATGGTGCCGACGAGGTAGGCCAGGCGCAGGACCTGCGCGCCGCCGGCGGCGGCGACGAGGCTGACGAGGGTGAGCGCACAGACGACCAGCATCCACTTGTGCCGCCACAGCCATTCGCGCTTGTGCTCGGCGGCGAGCAGGAGGATGACCGACTCGAACCACAGCACGGCTCCGGCGGCCCAGCCGATGACCTTGCCCGTCAGCGCGAGGTTCCCGTCGGTCCAGACGGTGAGGAAGACGGCGGGGACTGAGGCGCACACCGCGACGATCACCGGTATGCGCAGTTTGTACTGGGCGAACCGGGCGAAGACGGTGAGCTTGTCGGGCCGTTTCGGGGGGTGTGGGCTCACACTTCCAATTTACGAGGTCCGTGCGCGAGAGGGAAGACCGCCTCGGCCGGCCACAGGACCGGCCGGGCGCCGCCGCCGGGCGGGTCGGCTAGAATCGTGCACTGCCGCCCCCGTAGCTCAGGGGATAGAGCGTCGGTTTCCTAAACCGTGCGTCGCAGGTTCGAATCCTGCCGGGGGCACTTTCCTCACTCGCGATCACCAGCAAAACGGTCCCTGGCCAGGCTTTTCCCGGTCAAGGGCCGTTGTCGTGTCTAGGGTTGTGGTCCGGCTGATTCCGGCCCGGGACGGCCGATTCCGGCTCGAAGGACGCGGTCGCCGTGACAGGTGTCGCAGGTTCAAGTCGCTGCCGGTAGGACTAGGAGCTGGTTCGCTTGCGGGCAGCGGCCTTTGCGGTCTTCTTCGCAGGCGTCTTCCTCGTGGCCTTCCTCGCCGCCTTCTTGGCCGTCCGCTTCCGCGCGGTCGCCGGCGGTTTGCGGCCGGGGTCGGCGGCCTCGACCGACTTCTGCAGCGCCTCAAGGATGTTCGTGACCTTCGCCGGGCGTTCGGCCTTGCCCTTGGGCGCGGGGCGGCCCTCGGCTTTCGCTTCGATGAGCTCGTCCAGGGCTTCCTGGTATTCGTCGGTGTACTGCTCGGGGTCCCAGTCGCCTGTGCGGGTGTCGATGAGCAGGTGGGCCATGTCCAGTTCGGCCTTGTCGACCTTCGCGTCGGCACCGGTGACCTCGGGGATGCGAACCTCATCAGCCCACAGCAACCGGTCCAGGACCAAGACTTTGCCGGCAGGGCGGATTACTGCGAGCGATTCTCGTTGGCGCAGCGTGATCGTCACGAGCGCAACGAGGCCCTTTTCGGCCATCGCGTCCCGCAGGACGAGGTAGGGGGCGCTGCCCTCGGCGCCGGGGCCGAGGTAGTACGCCTTGTCGTAGAAGATCGGGTCGACCTGACCCTCGGGGATGAACGCGAGCACGTCGACGTGCTTCGAGGACCGCACCGGGAGCTTGGCGAGGTCGTCGTCATCGAGAAGGACCACGTTTCCGTCCCGGTCCTCGATGCCCTTGCGGATGTCATCGGCGTCAACCGGTTCGTCGTCGAGTTCGCAGACTTTCTCGTACCGGATGCGGCCGCCGTCGTCGGCGTGGAACTGGCGCATGGTGCGGTCATGTGAGCCCGTGGCCGCGTAGACCTTGACCGGTATCCGGACGAGGCCCATTTCGATCGTGGTGTTCAGCATCGACCGCATGAACCCAGGATGCCAGCGGGGCCGCCGGGGCACAGGTGAAACATGAGTTTTCATCAGACGGCGGACCTCCTCAACAGGGGCACCATCGTCCTCGGCGGCATCTCCTCATACTTCGACAGGGATACATGCCGGCCAAATCCCGAAACTTCCGGATAAAGTATCGAAAGTTCTCCGAAACTCATTGACGCGCCTCGATGCAATACGCATACTTCTGACATCGATATCCTTCTATGCGATCTGGAGGACGCATGTCAGAAGAACACTCCCCCATCGAAGCGCCCAAGGCGAACCCGTTCAGCCGCCGGGGACTCCTGCTCGGCGGCGGGGCGCTCGCGCTCGGTGCGGCCTCGGCGCTCGCGGTGCCCGGTGTCGCGAACGCGCAGACCCTGACGCAGAACGCGACGGGCACCCACAACGGGTACTACTACTCGTTCTGGACCGACTCCCAGGGCCGGGCCTCGATGACCCTGGGTTCGGGCGGGAACTACAGCTCGCAGTGGAACGGCGCGAACAACTGGGTCGGCGGCAAGGGCTGGGCCAACGGCGGGCGCCGCACCGTCAACTACAACGGCTGGGTCAACCACGGCAGCAACGGCTACCTGGCGCTCTACGGCTGGACCTCGAACCCGCTGGTGGAGTACTACATCGTCGAATCCCACGGCCCGTACAACCCCAGCAGCGGCGCTTCCGGCCGAGGGACGGCCTACATCAACGGCAGCAACTACAGCCTCGGCCACTCGATGCGCTACAACGCCCCGTCGGTGGAGGGCACCAAGACGTTCGCGCAGTACTGGAGCGTCCGCCACAACCTCCGCAGCTCCGGCACCATCGACACCGGCGCCCACTTCGACGCGTGGGCCCGCGCCGGCATGAACCTCGGCGCTTTCCGCTACTACATGATCATGGCAACCGAGGGCTACCAGTCCACCGGCAGCTCCAACATCACCGTCCGCTGATCCGACGCCCGCGGCGGGCCGACCCGAGGACCGGGTCGGCCCGCCCCGGGGCCCCCCGCCCCCCCCCGCCCCCCCCCCCCCCGGGGGCCCCCCCCCCCCCCGGGGGGGGCCCCCCCCCCCCCGGGGGCCCCCCCCGCCGCGCCGTTCTCACCGCAGCAAGGGCGGCGCTGAGCGAGCAGCGCCACCAGGCCCAGCAACGCGGAAGCGGGCGGGGCCCGAGGTCCCGCCCGCTGTATCTCAGTGTGTCAGCACTGTTCGCGAACTTCCAAGATTCATTTGCAGAGCTCGGGGAGGCCCCCACCGGCCTCCCCGAGGCTCTATCCCACCAAACAGAACAAAGTCCCGGGAGCGCGACGGTCCCTGCCAGGTCGCCGCGCCTTGTGTTTCGCCTCAGCGAAACCGTGCTGTGTAGATGTCCCCGTCGCGGATCCAGGCGAGCTGGAGCGACGCGAACATGTCGTCGACGATCTCTTCATCCGGCAGCCCGTAGTGCTCGCCGAGGCTCCGGCCGCGGAAGTGCCACAGGAGTCCTGCCTGGACCTGGGCCGCATCCGCGATGTGCTTCCCGCATGAGCGGGCGCAGCGGTAGAGCACATGACCGCTGCGGTCGTATTCGATCGCCATAACCTGCTGGCACATCGAGCTCCGCAGCTTGCCTGCCGCGGCTGCCCCCAGCAACGTCTTGGCCTCAAGACGTTCCATGGCACCCAACCCCTCTCCGGCGACGATCGGTCCTCACCGGAACTGGCCCGGTCAGGCTCTGCAAAACCACTGGCGTTTCCGGTTGTGCGATGCAGGTCGCCGCGCGGCGAAGACGATTGCCGATCCGAGGGATTTGCGTCCCTTGGTCGACCCTGCGCCGTCGCGCACACGAGCGCCGGTTTGACGGCTTTTCGAGTCCGTGACCACGGTCGCACACTTTCGGCGTCCGTGTCTATGTGCATTCTCACATGAATCTTAACATGCATCAACACCGGGCAGATGCACGTGCATCCGCGCGAGCATCCTCATGTGCACTCACTCTGTGTAATGTGGGACACTTGGTCCGACCAGCGATGGGGATGTCGCAAAACTCCTCTGCGCGGCCGCTCTGGTAGGGCCGTGCCCGGAATCACCCGACCCCCCGGAACCCGGTCGTATTTCCGAAAGATCCGGTCGGACACGCCGGCCACTGGTGGAAGGATCTCGAATGGACAAGGCACGCAACGGCATCCCGGCAGGGGAACTCCCCTCGGCGTTGGTGTGGCGCAAGAGCACCCGCAGCGGCCCGAACGGCGGCAACTGCGTCGAGCTGGCCACGCTTCCCGGCGGCGAGGAGATCGCAGTGCGGAACTCGCGCTTCCCCGAGGGCCCGGCCCTCATCTACACGATCGCCGAGATCAAGGCGCTCGTCGAAGGCGCCAAGGACGGCGAGTTCGACGACATGATCGCTTAACGGCTTTCGGGCGAGAGCCCTTGGGCAGCACACTCACCCTGGCGGGACAGGCCGAGCGGCTACCCTGTCAGGGTGAGTTTTTCGTCCACAGCGACTGATCCGGAGGGAGGTGAGCAATGGCGAAGATGAACCCCGAAGACCTGCCGAGCGGAACGACGACCCTGCGCGTCATGATCGGCGGCAAACTCCGGCAGTTGCGCCAGGACGCCGGCATCTCCCGCGAGGACGCGGCCTACGAGATCCGCGCCGACGCCTCCAAGATCAGCCGCCTCGAACTCGGGCGCGTCTCCTTCCGGCTGCGCGACGTCCGCGACCTCATGGTCATGTACGGCGTCACGGACGACGACGAGATCGAGCGCGTGGTCGAGATGGCCCGCGAGGCCAACCGGCCGAGCAAGTGGAAGCGGTACAACGACTTCCTGCCCGACTGGTTCAGCAACTACCTGGAGATGGAGGGCGCCGCCTCCATGATCCGCACCTACGAGGTGCAGGTCATCCCCGGTCTGCTGCAGCACGAGGCGTACGCCCGCGCGGTGATGATGCTCGGCTACGGCCACACGCCGTTGACGGAGATCGACAAGCGCATCGAGGTGCGCCTCAAGCGCCAGGAGATCCTCGACCGCGAGGAGCAGGCGCCCCAGTTGTGGGCCGTGATCGACGAGGCCGCACTGCACCGCCCCTTCGGCGGCGCGAACGTCATGCACGGCCAGATCAAGGCCCTCATCGACATGTGCGACAAGCCGAACGTGCGCATCCAGGTCGTGCCGTTCATCTCCGGCGCCCACTCCGGCGCCGGCGCGCCCTTCACCTGGCTGCGGTTCGCCTACGAGGAGCTGAGCGACGTCATCTACCTCGAGCACCTCACCGGCGGCCTGTACCTGGAGCGCGACAACGAGATCGACGCCTACCAGGCGGCCATGGAGCACCTCTGCGTCCAGGCCACGCAACCGGGCAAGACCCAGGACTTCCTGCACAAGGTCCTCAAGGATCATTACAGCTAGTGACGATCGGCGTCTCTAGACGCCACGGCACCGAGAACGAAAATTCACTCGATCGAGTGAGGCTCCCGGGCACGACGAAGGCGCGCGACTTACCCACCGCGCGCCTTCACTGTTCTCGCGGACCACTCCTTGTAGCCCAGGCCCGCCATCATGACCCGGTGGTGCGGCTCGAGGTCCTCGGCCGCCGGGAGCTCGCGGCCGGGCTCACCGGGGAACCAGCGCTGGACCCGCTTCCGGCTCGACGAGCGGCAGCCCGTGGAAGTGCTCGAGGTTCTTCTCGGGCCTGCGGACGCACCCGTCGCCGAGGGATTCCAGGCCGGCGTTCTCGATCGCCTTCTGCTGCGGCCCACCGGTGTCGGTGAAGTCGGACATGAGCAGACCCGCTCGGCAGGCGTCGAGCAGCGTCTTGACCGTCGCCGGGGTGCTCCTCGTCGTGGAAGTGCATGAACAGGCCCACCACGATGAGGCCGATCGGACGGTCGAAGTCGATCTTCCGCTCCATCGAAGCGACGCGGGCGGCGGGCGCGAACCTGCCCGCCGCGCCAGCGAAGTCGTTGGGGGCGTTACGCCTTGTAGCCGACGCCGACCATGATGATCCGCTCGTGCTCTTCGAGGTCATCTGCGGCCGGGACCTCCCGGTCCGGCTCCTCGGGGAACCAGCGGGTCGGGTAGTCCAGGCCCGGCGGGACGAGCGGCAGGCCCTGGAAGTGCGCCTCGATCTGCTCCGGGGTGCGGATCCAGCCGTTGCCGAGGGCCTGGATGCAGGACTTCTCCATCGCCTTCTGCTCCGGGTAGCCGGTGTCGGCGAAGTCGGTGATGTGCAGGTACGACCCGCTCGGGCAGGCGTCGAGCAGCGTCTTGATCCAGCTGCCCGGGTCCTCGTCGGGGTGGAAGTGCATCATCAGGCCCACGACCATCAGCCCGACGGGGCGGGTGAAGTCGATGAACTTGTTGACCTCGGGGTGCTCCAGGATGCTCTGCGGGTCGCGCAGGTCCGCCGTGACGATCGTGGTCGATTCGTTGGTGGCCAGCAGGGCCCGGCCGTGCGCCAGCACGATCGGGTCGTTGTCCACATAGCAGACCTTGGCGTTCGGGTTGATCCGCTGCGCCACCTGGTGGGTGTTCTCCATCGTCGGCAGACCCGCCCCGATGTCCAGGAACTGGTCGATCCCCTGCTTCGCCACGAACGCCACGCCCTTGCTGAGGCCCAGGCGGTTGTCCTGGCTGGCCTCGCGGATCTTCGGGACGTGCTTCGCGATCATGGCGGCGCCTTCGCGGTCGACCGCGAAGTTGTCCTTGCCGCCGAGGGTCGCGTCGTAGACGCGGGCAATGGAGGGCCTGGAGATGTCGAAGTCGGGCACGTAGTCTTCTGCGTTCTCAGCCATCGGCTCAGCCTCTTCGTCGAAGGAACGGTGAAAATATCCTACGACCTTGATCACACTGCCGAACTTCGGGATCACCCCATCGGGCCACAGTGCTCACATTTGATTCAATCGAATCATCAGGCGCACCAACCACTTCAGACGACAACGGTCCACTGCGGTCGCTCGAATGCGAGGGAACGTCAAAGGGCCCGAGCGCAACGCCCGGGCCCTTTCGACGAGGAGGTCTACTCCTCTTCGTCCTTGGGGTTCGCCTCGATCCAGTCGGCGACCTTGTCGTCCCGCACGGCCTCCCAGAGGCTCACGGCCTCGGGGTTGCTCCCCTCCGGGTTCTCGGGGTCCTCGGCGTACACGACGACCGACTGGCCGCCCTGCTCGCCGGTGCCCAGGTGCGGCGTGGTCATGAAGACCAGGTCGTCGCTGCGCATGTCCATCAGGTTGATCGCGGTGGACACCGCGTTGAAGTTCGTGTCCACCTTCACCGCATCCGAAGTGGACGAGATGAAGGAGGTCAGCTTGTCCTCGTTGGTGAGCACGCCCGCGCTGAGCGCGGAGTCCATGATCGCCTTGATGAGGTCCTGCTGGTGGCGCATGCGGGCGAAGTCGCCCTCGTTGTACTGGTAGCGCTGGCGCACGTAGTCCAGGGCCTGTTCGCCGTCCATCTGGTTCGGCCCGGCCTCGAAGAACGTGTGCTCGCCGTGGATCGACTCGACGCCGGGCGGGTCGGTGATGTAGCCGTCCGCGTCGGCGGCCTGGACGTCCAGCGTGACGCCGCCGAGGGCGTCCACGACCGCGACGAGGCCGTTGAAGTCGATCTCGATGATGTGGTCGATGCGCACGCCGGTGAGGTTCTCGATCGTGCGCACGGTGAGGTTCACGCCGCCCCACGCGTAGGCCGCGTTGAACTTGTCGAAGGTGTCGGAGACCTCCGCGTCGGGGTCCTCGGGGATGTACACGTAGAGGTCGCGCGGGATCGAGATGCCGTACGCGGCATTGCCGTCCTCGTTGACGTGCATGAGGATCGTGGTGTCCGAGCGGGCGTCCGACTCGTCGTTGCCCTCGCGGTGGTCCGAGCCGATCACGAGGAGGTTCAGCGCCTGGTTGGTGCGCTCGGGACGGTCCTCTTCGGGGATGGCGTCGAGGTCGAACGCGCGGTCGAGGTCTTCGTTGGTGCTGTTCGCGGTCGACCAGACGGCGAACCCGCCGCCGGCCGCGGCGATCGAGGCCACCAGGCCGATCCCGGAGCCGATGAGGCCCCGGCGGGTGGGGCCGCCGGCGGCCGCCTGTGCGACCCCGGCTCCGCCACCGCTGCCGCCTCCGGGCGGCACCGAGGCGCTGCCGCGGTAATTGGAGCCATATTGCGTCATGGCCCCAGCTTACGTGGTGGCCGCTAGCGCCCTCAGGCGTGGAAGCCCGGCACGTGTCTCGGAATCCTCTGAGGTGACGGTGAGTCCGCGCACCCTACGAACCCGCAGGCTTCGCCGCGCTCTACTGAGGTTCGCGGCTCCGTGGCGCTCTGGAACGCGACTTCGCCGCACTCCGCTCAGGTTCGCGACGTCGTGGTGTTCTACTCGGAACGCGACTTCGTCGCGAAGTAGTCGATGGTCGCCTTGAGGCCGGCCTCGTAGTGCACCTGCGGCTCGTAGCCGAGCAGCTCGCGGGCGGTGGTGAGGTCGGGGCGGCGTCGCTCGGGGTCGTCCGCCGGGCGGTCGATGTACTCGATCTTCGAGGACGAGCCGGTCAGCCGCAGGATGATCTCGGCCATCTCCAGGACGGAGAGCTCGTACTCGGTGCCGAGGTTGACCGGGCCGTACTCGCCGGACTCCAGGAGCAGGATCAGGCCGCTCACCAGGTCGTCGACGTAGCACAGCGAGCGGGTCTGCGAGCCGTCGCCGGCGACGGTGAGCGGGTCGCCCGCGAGGGCCTGCGAGACGAAGCTGGGGATGACCCGGCCGTCGTCGGGGCGCATGCGCGGGCCGTACGTGTTGAAGATCCGCACGATCGCCGCGTCGAGGCCCTTGTGGCGGTGGTAGGCCGCGACGGCGGCCTCGCTGAAGCGCTTCGCCTCGTCGTAGCAGGAGCGGATCCCGATCGGGTTCACGTTGCCCCAGTAGGACTCCGGCTGCGGGTGGACCAGCGGGTCGCCGTAGACCTCGGAGGTCGAGGCCATGAGGAAGCGGGCGCCGTCGGCCAGGGCGCGGTCGAGCGCGTGGAACGTGCCGATCGAGTCGACGCGGAGGATCTCGACGGGGAGCGTGGCGAAGTCGACCGGGCTGGCCGGGCACGCGAAGTGCAGGACCGCGTCGAAGGGCGCGTCGCCGACGGGCAGGCCCTCGGTGACGTCGGCCTCGACCACGGTGAGTCGCGGGTGCTCGGCGAGGTTCTCGCGGGACCCGGTGACGAAGTTGTCGACAGCGGTCACTTCGCAGCCCTTCGCCAGGAGCGCGTCGACCAGGTGGCTGCCCACCAGGCCCGCGCCGCCCGTGACGAGGATGCGGCTGCCGGTTCCGTAAGTAGTCATCAAGATCCAAGAATATCAGGGTTGGCCCGGTGTTCACCTGGGCGCAAGCTGAGTGTTCCCTCAACGCACGCCGCTGTGCCCGGTCAGTACGCGCCCTTTCGGCGCAACACTACAGCGACAGTGCGGAACAGGATCTGAAGGTCGGTCGTGAGCGACCAGTTGTCGACGTAGTAGAGGTCGAGTCGGACCGCGTCGTCCCACGACAGGTCCGAGCGGCCCGAGACCTGCCACAGGCCGGTGATGCCGGGCCGCACGAGCAGGCGGCGGCGCACGTCGCCGAGGAAGTCGCCGTTCTCGGCCGGGAGCGGGCGGGGGCCGACCAGGCTCATCTCGCCGCGGACCACGTTGATGAGCTGCGGGAACTCGTCGATGGAGGTGCGGCGGAGCCACTTGCCGACGTTGGTGATGCGCGGGTCGTCCTTCATCTTGAACAGCAGGCCGTCGGTCTCGTTGTGCATCATGAGCGCGGCCTGGCGCTCCTCCGCGTCGATGTACATGGTGCGGAACTTCCAGCAGGAGAAGGTCTCGCCGTCGCGGCCGACCCGGTTCTGGCGGAAGAAGACCGGCCCGGGGCTGTCCATCTTGATGGCGATCGCCACGCCCAGGAACAGCGGCGAGAGCAGCACGAGGCCGAGCACCGAGGAGGAGATGTCGAGGACGTTCTTGATCAGCCAGCCGATGCCGGAGATCTTCGGCTCCTCCACGTGCAGGAGCGGCAGGCCCTCCACGGGGCGGATGTGCACGCGCGGGCCCGCGATGTCCGTCAGCTGCGGGGCGACCACCAGGTCGCGGCCGGTGCCCTCGAGCTGCCAGGCCAGGCGGCGCAGGTCGGAGGCGTCGGCCGAGGCCGAACCGCACACCGCGAGCGTGTCCGCCTCCAGCTGCTCGGCGCAGGTGACGACGTCGGTCCCGGCGAAGACCGGGACCGGGGTGTCGAGGTTGCGGACCGAGGAGGCGCCCTCGGTCACGTATATGCCCACGGGGACGAGGCCGGCCGCGGAAGCGCGGCGCACCGTCCGGTAGACCTCGAGGGCCTCGGGGTAGGAGCCGATGAGCAGGACGCGCTGCACGCCGCGCCCGTTCGCGCGCATCCGGTGCAGGCCGTAGCGGGCGCCGTAGCGGAACGTGGTGACGAGCACTGCCGCGGCCAGCAGGATCACCGCGACCGCGACACGCGAGACGTCCGCTTTGAAGGTGAGCGCGGCGAAGGAGACGAGGGCCAGCATGAACATGGAGGCGCGGATGACCCGCTTGAACTCCTCGTTGCCCATGCCGAAGTAGCGGCGGTCGTAGGAGCCGGTGCCCCACAGGGCGAGCAGCCACGCGAGCGGCAGGAGCAGCCACACCGTGAGGTAGAAGAAGTGCTGCTGGTTGTTCGTGTCGAAGCCGGCGCTCGGGGAGGCGGTGAAGTTCACCGTGATGACGGTGGCGAGCACGACGGCGAGGAGGTCGGCGCCCACCAGCGCGGCCTGGTAGTACCGGTGCCAGTTGGAGGCGCGGACGAGGCGGCGCCAGGTGGAGCGGGTGACTCCGTTGGTGACGAGCTGCGGGTCACCGGATTCGCGAGTTCTGGCCACCGGCGTCCCCGTCCGTCCGTACGGAGCACCCCCACTTCCGTGGAGATCCTTTGCTGGGCGTTCCAGGCTCGTAGCCACTGCACATCCCTGCGGTCGTCAGCTTACGGTGGAGGTGAGTGTCCGCGGGCGGAGATCAGCGCTGCGTCTCCGACTGCGCCTTTTCTCGAGCTGGGCGGCCCGCCGACACGGTACCCGACAACCTACACCTATTCCGCTCCTGCGGTATGTTCGCCCGAGCGGAAAGCAGCCCGCGCCACCCCCGGAGAGCACCGCACGAGACCGCACCGCTTAAGGACCGCGCCCAGTGAAGATCGTCATCGCCCACAACAGGTACTCCTCCGCGCAGCCTTCGGGCGAGAACACGATCGTGGACTACGAGATCGGGGCGCTGCGCGAGGCCGGTGTCGAGGTCGTGCCGTTCCTGCGCTCCTCAGACGAGATCGCTTCGCTTCCCGCGCATAAGAAAGCAGCGCTCGCCGCGTCCCCGATCCACGCGGCCGGGACGCAGCGCGAACTCGCCGCGCTCCTGGAGCGCGAGCGCCCCGACCTGCTGCACCTGCACAACCCGTACCCGCTGCTGTCCCCTTCGGTCGTGGGCACCGCCCACAAGCACGGGGTGAAAGTGGTGCAGACCATTCACAACTACCGGCACGACTGCATGAACGGGCTCTACTTCAGGGACGGCCACGACTGCCGCGACTGCCACGGCAAGCGCTGGAACGGGCCGGGCGTGCAGCACGCCTGCTACCGGGGGTCGCGCGCGCAGAGCGCCGTGATGGCGGTCGCACTCGGGGTGCACCAGGGGACGTGGCGCGGCGTGGACCGCTTCATCGCGCTCACCGACGCGATGGCCGAGTACCTGCGGAGCATCGGCATCCGCGACGAGCAGATCCGGGTGAAGCCGAACGCGGTCGCCGACCCCGGCGCGGTGCCGCTCGGGGAGGGCTTCCTGTTCGGGGCGCGGCTGGTGCCGGAGAAGGGCGTCGCGCTGCTGCTCGACGCCTGGTCGCGCGCGGACCTGCCGGGCCGGGTGCTGCGGATCGCCGGCGACGGGCCACTGCGGCCCCTCGTGGAATCGGCCGCGGCCGAACGCGACGACATCGAGTACCTCGGGCAGCTCGAACCCGCCGAGCGGGACGCGGCCCTGGCCGCCTCGGCGGCGGTCGTGGTGCCCTCGATCTGGCAGGACATCCTGCCGACCACCGGCATCGAAGCGCTCGCGGCGGGCCGCGCGATCGTGGCGACCAGGATGGGCGGCGCGCCGTTCATCGCCGGAGCCGACACCGACGCGCCTGCCGGCGTCGCGGTCGCACCCGACGCGGCAGCGCTCGCGCACGGACTCGAAGCGGTCGCGAATGACCCTGCGTACGCCGCGAATGCAAGGGCGCGTTACGAAGCGGTGTTCGCGCCCGAGGTGACGCTGCGGCGGCTCGTCGAGATCTACGAGGAACTGATCGCCGCGGACTGAGGCCGATTCCGCACCCTGCTCAGCGCAGGGACGCGCAGGCGCTGCCGCGAGGCGGCGAACCCCCGAGCGCGGGACGGGATCTAGCGCAGGGACGCGCGGGCGTTGCTCGCGATGCTCGCCAGCAGGAACAGCGCGTTCACCGCGCCGAAGCCGAGCAGCACGACCGCCATGAGCTCGGGCCAGATCAGGGCCAGGGCGATCACCACGATGATGAAGCCGTAGTCGCGCACCAGCTTGATCAGCCGCACGATGATGCTGGTGCTCTTCACCATCGAGACGCCGTCGTCCTCTTTGGCCATCACCGCGGTGACGAGGTTCGTCATCCACAGGGCCGCGAAGGCCGCGCCGCACCATGCCGGCAGCTCGGGCGTGTAGGCACTGGTCACGGCCACCACCACGGAGACCACCGACGCCTGGATCGCGATGTCGCACAGGATGTCGACGCGCGCGCCCGCCTCGGAGCCGGTGCCGGTGACGCGCGCGAGCTGGCCGTCGGCGCAGTCGAGCATGTAGGCGACCTGCCAGACCACCAGCGCGGCGACGGCCACCGGCCACCACGGCGCGCCGTCCTGCGCGGCCGGGATGTAGGCGATGACGCCGACGCTGATGCCCACGCCGAGCAGCAGGTTCGCGAACGAGAGGTGCGTGGGCTTGAGACCCATTCGCCAAGCGGCGTAAGCGAAGTAAGCGGCGCCGCGCTGGTCGAGGAGGGTGGCGAGGCCTCCGCCGCGGTGGGCGGCGAGGAAGTCGGCGGGCCGGTGGGGCGGGCGCTGGTCGGTCACGCGGGCATCCTATAGGGCGCACGAAGCGTCTCCGTCCGGCCGCGGAACGTGTTCTGGATGACGCAAGGCGTGAGCTGCCTTGATACAGATAGTGAACTTCCGAAACCCTGTTGTGTCAAGATCCCGACACTACAACCGAACCCCGGTCCCTAATATGAGCGCGATCCACACCATTTGGGACGAAAGTGCTTCTCCCTTGGTAGCCAGCACATGACCGAAAGTCTTAAGGTTGATGGACCTTTCATTCCTGGGGAGGAAAATATGGGGGACGAGGTGACCGGTTCTGCCCTGCGGCACTGGGATCATCCCGCGTACACGGCGAGACTCCAGGCAGGTCGGACGGCCCTCGCGCAGCTGCTGACCGACCGGCGTCTCGACCGGGACCGGCCCATGACGGGACTCGAGCTCGAGCTCGACCTGGTAGAGCCGAACGGGGACCCGGCGTTCGCGAACGATTCGGTGCTGGAGCACCTGCACACCTCGGGCGAGGAGGACGCGCTCTACGGCGCTCAACATGAACTGGGCGCCTTCAACATCGAGCTGAACCTGCCGCCGCGGCTCCTCGACGGGGCCGGGATCTCCTGGTACGAGAGCGATCTGGCGGCCGTGCTGTCGGAGGTGCGGGAGGCCGGCGACAAGGCCGGAGTGCAGGTCTGCCCCATCGGGACGATGCCCACCCTGTACACCGACCACATGGGCGTCGACGCGCTCTCGCGCACCAAGCGGTACCGCATCCTCAACGACGAGATCATGTCGCAGCGCGGGGAGGACCTGCGGATCGACATCCGCGGGGCCGAGTCCGTCGACTACACGTCGTCGACGATCGCGCCGGAGGCGGCGAACACGTCGGTGCAGTTCCACCTGCAGGTGTCCCCTGAGGACTTCGCGCGGTACTGGAACGCGGCGCAGGCGATCGCGGGCGTCCAGGTGGCGACGGGTGCGAACTCGCCGTACCTGTTCGGGCGGCAGCTGTGGGCCGAGACGCGGGTGATCCTGTTCGAGCAGGGCACCGACACGCGGCGGGCGAACCAGCGCAAGGCGGGCGCGAAACCGCGGGCGTGGTTCGGGGAGCGGTGGATCGACGGGGTGCTGGAGCTGTTCGACGAGAACTACCGGCATTTCGCGCCGCTTTTACCGCTTTGCGACGAGGAGGACCCGCTCGCGGTGACCGCGGCCGGCGGGGTGCCGTCGCTTCGCGAACTGCGGTACCACAACGGGACGGTGTACCGGTGGAACCGCCCGGTCTACGACGTCTGCTCGGGCCGCCCGCATGTGCGGGTGGAGAACCGGGTGGTCGCGGCGGGGCCGACAGCCGTGGACATCTGCGCGAACATGGCGCTGTTCTACGGCCTGGTGGTGCACTACGCGAACGCGCCGGTCCCGCTCAGCGAGCGGATGGACTTCGACCGGGCGGCGGCGAACTTCCGCTCGGCGGCGCGGCACGGCATCCAGGCCGACCAGTGGTGGCCCGGGCGCGGGCTCGTCCCGGTGCGGGCGCTGGTCCTGGAGGAGCTGCTGCCCGCCGCGGCCGAAGGGCTCGCCGCGATGGGCGTGGTGAGCCGGGACATCGGGCGCTACCTCGGGGTCATCGAGGCGCGGTGCCGCCGGGGCGTGAACGGCTCGACCTGGCAGGTCGCGCGCGTGCAGGTGGCCGAGCACCGGCAGCGGCTGGAGCGGCGGGACGCGCTGCGGGCCATGGTGCTCGACTACGCGGCCCGATCCGCCGACGGCAGGCCGGTGCACGACTGGGAGGTATGAGCAGATGAGAGCGGCCGGGCCCGACAGGGCCCGGCCGCTCCCGTTTCCGGGGGTGGTGGTCAGGATTCGTCCGGATCGGTCGCCTCACCGGAGTCGATCTTGCGGCGGGTGCGGCCGACGGCCTTCTTGGCGCGCCGCGCCGGCTTGGGCTTCTCCGGCTCGGGCTCGGTGTCGCTCATGTCGACGGCCTTGAGTTCCTGGACCCAGTCGACGTCCGCGTTCGGCTCGTCGTCGCCCTCCTGCGGCTCCCAGTCGGCGCGCTTCTGCTCGTCGTGCTTCGCGGCCTGCTTGGCGGCCCGGGCCTCGCGCCGCGAAGGGCGCTTGGGCTGCTCGGGCGGGAACTTCGCCGGCAGATCCTTCGTGTCGCCGAACTGCGCGTCGTCGTAGGCCGAAGCCGGTTCGGGCACCGTCCAGCCGGGCACCGACTCGACCAGCCCGGGCGGCACCGGCTCGCGATCCTCGGGACGGTCGTCGATCTGCCCGCCGGCCTTCGGCAGGGCGCACACGACCAGCGACCCGAGGAGCCCGGCGATGGCCGCGTAAGGGCCGACCAGGAGGACGGACATCGACTGGGCGTCGTCGACCGGGGTGAGCCCGGCGACCATGTGCGCGGCGGTGACGATGAGCGGCCCGGCGATCCCGGAGGCCGCGGCGATGCGGTAGCCGGAGCTGGTGATCGGCCCGCGCCGGGCGAGGAAGGCGACGACCACGCCGATGACGGCCGAGCCGATGATGAACGGGACCGCGATCGTGAGGCCGCGCCGCCCCAGGATGGTGTCCGGGCCCGCCCAGGATCCCCAGACGGCGAGTTCGTGGACGGGGGAGACGCGGTCGCCGACGTCGATGAACACGGACAGGATCGCCAGCAGCCACACCAGAGCGACCGAGGCGCCGACGTTCACCGCGACCGAGCGCGAGCTCAGTCCGATGAGCGCCAGGGCGAAGCCGACCAGGGAGCCGAGCCCGGCGGCGATGAGCGGGTCGGTCGGGAAGGCCTCGAACCCGGCGCCCTGCTCGGCTGAGAGCGACACGAGCGGCCCGACGAGAAAGGCCCCCGCAGCGCCCGCCAAGACGGCGCCGACTCGCGTTGCGGTCCCGAGCCGCGCGGCTCGGGAGCCGATCGCGCCCGAGGCGAGGCCTCCGATCAGGCACGAGGCGGCCGAGAACCAGGCCACCCATGCGAGGTTGGCGTTCCAGCGGAACTCGAGGACGGGGTCGGCGGCGCCGGGGGCGGCGTCAGCCCAGGAGAGGAGCCCGAAGCCGTAGGCCAGCCCGAGCTGCGCGAGCGCGGCGAGCGCCGCGACCGCGAACCCGGCGCCGACGGTCTTCGCGGCGTATCTAGGTGACATACGTCGCACCGTACTGCGTGTACGCAATGGAGTCTCGGACGGGCGATCGGGTGAGGTCGCGCGAGGTGCGCGCCGGCGGGCCCGACGATGTCCCTGCGCGGCCTGCGGGCATGCCTCTGCGGTGTCCCTGCGCGGCCCGCCGACGCCCCCGGGGCCGCCTGCGGGCCGCCGGCCGGCGCCGCCCCGAAGCCGGGCCGTCTCACAGGTGAGGAAATGCGGGGTGCCCAGCTCAGAAGGCCCGGCTATGCTCGCATCATCAAGGCCACCTGCCCGGTCGCCGTGCGAGATCATGCCGATCAGCGAGGAGCATTGCATGTCCGACGCCTACGAGGCCCTCACCGCTTCGCTCGCGGCCATCGACCCCGAGATCGAACAGGCCATCGAGAACGAGGGGCGACGCGAGTCGGAGAAGATCCGTCTCATCGCGTCCGAGAACTACGTGTCCCAGGCGGTCATGGAGGCGACGGGGTCGATCCTGACCAACAAGTACTCCGAGGGGTACGCCGGGAAGCGCTACTACGAGGGCCAGCAGTTCATCGACGTCGTCGAGCAGCTGGCCATCGACCGGGCGAAGGCCCTCTTCGGGGCCGACCACGCGAACGTCCAGCCGTACTCCGGCTCGCCGGCGAACCTGGCCGTCTACATGGCGTTCCTGAACCCGGGCGACAAGGTCCTCGGCATGGGCCTGCCCGCGGGCGGGCACCTGACCCACGGGGCGAAGGTCTCGGCCACGGGCAAGTGGTTCGACGCCGTGCACTACGGGGTCCGCCGCGACACCGGCCGCATCGACCTGGACGAGGTCGCCGAGATCGCCCGGGCCGAGCGCCCGAAGATGATCATCTGCGGCGGCACCGCGATCCCCCGCACCGTCGACTTCGCGGGCTTCAAGGCCATCGCGGACGAGGTCGGCGCGGTCCTCATGGCCGACATCGCGCACATCGCCGGCCTCGTGGCCGGCGGGGCGCACCCGACCCCGGTCGGGCTCGCGGACGTCGTCACCACCACCACGCACAAGACCCTGCGCGGTCCGCGCGGCGCGATGATCCTCACCAAGGAGGAGCACGCGAAGGCCATCGACAAGGCGGTCTTCCCGGGCCTCCAGGGCGGCCCGCACAACCACACCACCGCGGCGATCGCGGTGGCGCTGAAGGAGGCCGCGAAGGACTCCTTCAAGGAGTACGCGGCGCAGATCGTCAAGAACGCGAAGGCGCTCGCGGCGGGCCTGACTTCGCGCGGGTTCGACCTGGTCTCGGGCGGCACCGACAACCACCTGATCCTGGTCGACCTCACCAGCAAGGACATTCCCGGCAAGCCGGCGGCGAAGGCCCTGGACGCGGCCGGTATCGAGCTGAACTTCAACTCGGTGCCGTTCGACCAGCGCAAGCCGTTCGACCCGTCGGGCCTGCGCATCGGCACCGCTTCGGTGACGACCCGCGGCATGACCGAGGGCGACATGGACCTCATCGCGGGCTGGATCGACCGGGCCGTCGCGGCGGCGAAGGACGGCAAGGACTCCGAGCTGGACGTGGTCGCGGGCGAGATCCGCGAGCACACGCGGGCGTTCCCGATCCCGGGGTGGAACAAGTAGGACGCAGCCTGGCCGGAAGGCCTTGCGGCATCAGCGAATGAGGGCGTCCGGCCTGCGGGTCGGGCGCCCTTTCGCGTGGCCCTGCACACGTCGGCAAAAATTCGCGGAGCGGTTTGCAACCGGTGAGTCACGGGCTGCGTCTTGTTTTCATAGGACCCTCGACCGGTATCGCCCCTGACCACGGCGCTGCGGTCTCTCCAAAAAGGAAAGCACCCATGCATTCGCCATACCCTCAGCAAGCCGGAAAACGGTTGCTCACCGTTGCCGGGGCGGCCGGCCTCGCCGTCGCCGCGTTCGCCTCCCCCGCCGCCGCCCAGACCCCCGAGGTCGAATCGACGATCGTCGAGGACTACTCGCCGGTCACCGTCGGCGACGAGCCGACGCTCGCCATCGCGCAGATCATCTTCACCGAGGCGTTCCCGGCCGGGCACACGCTCACCGCGCTCATCACGATCGACGCGCCTGACGGCACCTTCGCCATCGAGAACGATGACGACGACGACTGCGCGCCGAACGCGGCGGGCACGGTCGTCGAATGCACCGCGGACGCGGCCGAGAGCGTCTCCTTCGACTACAACTACGCGGCCGTCCTCGAAGCCGAACCGGGCGACTACGAGTACACCGTCGAGTTCAAGGTGGACGGCACGACCGTCGCCACGGCCGACGACGTGATCGAGGTCAGCGCGCACTCGGTCGAGTCGTTCCGCTACGGCCACGGCCAGGTCGAGGTCGAGCCCGGCGGCACCGCCGACACGGCGCCCTCCTTCATCCAGACCGACGCCCTGCCCGCGGGCACCGCGGCCCTGGCCTACGGCGTGTCCGAGCCGGGCTACATCATGTCCGGCCTGGCCGAGGCGAGCGCCCCGTACGAGAACTGCGTCGACGGCTACTGGAACGGCGACGGCGGGGTCACCTGCATCGTCACCGACTTCGAGGACAAGCCGGGCACGACCTTCGCCCCCGACTCCCCGATCTCGTTCAGCGTCGGCGAGACGGTCCCCGGGCCGTTCGACGTCTGCGGGTGCGGCTTCGAGGTCCGCCCGCTGACCGCCGCAGAGCTCGAGGACGAGTACGGCGACGTCGACACCGAGACGGGCGACCAGCTCGGCTTCGAGACCGTGTCCGAAGGGGACGACCCGGACGACTTCGGCTGGGCCGGCTACATCGACGTCCGCACCACCGAGAACCCGTTCGACCTGTCCGTCGCCGACGCGAACGCCAAGGGCAAGAAGGGCGACGAGGTCACCCTCACCGTCCCGGTGAAGAACCTCGGCCCGGCCGACGCCGCCTCGTTCTTCGACGGGCCCGGCTCCTACGGGATCATCGGCTCGCTGCCGAAGGGCCTCGAACTCGTCGAGGCCGGCGGCGACGGCGACGACCTCTCCTGCTTCGAGCCCGACGACCCGATGGTCGAGCACTCCTTCCCGCAGGTCGACCCGGCGAAGACCGACTTCGTCTGCTTCTTCTGGAGCGTCGGCGCCGGTGAGTCGTTCGACTTCGAGTTCACGGTGAAGATCACCGACGCGGCCTCGAAGGCGAAGGGCACGCTCACGGTCGCCGCGATCGACGACGAGGGCTACCCCGGCATCGCCGACGCCGACGCGAAGAACGACACCGCCGACATCACCGTCAACGGCACCGGAAGCGGTAACGGGAACGGGAACGGCAACGGGGGCGGCTCCGGGAAGCTCCCGAAGACCGGCACCTCGATGGGGATGATCGTCGGCGTCGCCGCGCTCGTCCTGGTCGCGGGCATCGTGCTCACGGCCCTCACGGCCCGCCGCCGCAAGGCCGGCGCCGCTGGGGCGATCGAGGAGTAGCACCGAAGCGAGTCAGGGGCGCCCGTCCGGCCGGACGGGCGCCCCTGCCGTGTGCCGAGGTGAACGGGTCGTGAAGTTTCCGGGTGCGGGTTGCAAAGCGCCCCCAAACGGGCGCGTGAAGTGATTGACACCACTTCGGACGCACGGCCCCGTGAGGACCGCCCCGAACCACAGCAAGGACGATCCCATGAAACCAAGCAGCACCCGGGCCGGACGCGTCGCCGCGCGCCTGACCGCCGCCACCGTCGCCGCGGGCCTCGGCGCCCTGGGACTCGCGGCGCCCGCCGCCGCCCAGGTACCCGCGCCCACCTCGGTCTACCTCGACTTCGAAGGCCCGTTCCCGTCCGAAGAGGGCCCGGTCCTGCGGGAGTTCAACGCCGTCTTCGGCGACGACTTCGTCCCCGGCGACCACACCGTCACCATGTCGCTGTCGATCGGCACCCCCGACGACGCCTTCCGGTTCACCGGCGGCGACCTCGGGGAGCTGTGCGCCGTGAACTCGACCCACACCGAGGTCGACTGCATCCAGACCGAGGCCCCCGACGTCGTCGAGTGGGAGTTCCAGGTCGAGGTGCCGGACGCGTCCAACGCCGGCTCGTACCCGTACACGGCCGAGCTCGCGGTCGACGGCGAAGTGGTCGCCAGCGAGTCGAAGAACGTCCGGATCCTCGCGTTGGACGGCAGCGACCCCGACCTGCCCTACGACCACGGCGCCGTCGAGTACACCGGCGTCGCACCCGGGACGACCGTCGAGGTCTGGCCCGAGATCCTCCAGGAGGACCCGCTTCCGGACTACACCGAGGCCGTGGTCATCGAGTTCTCCGACTCCGAGTTCAACCAGAGCGCCGAAGTCGTCGCCGACTACGCCAACTGCATCGACACGGGATGGGTCGTCTCCTGCGCGGTCACCGATCCCCCGGACGAGCCCGGCACGGTCTTCACGCCGACCCTCCCGGCCCTCTACGAGGTCGACGAGGACGCCCCCGGCCCGTTCGAGGTCTGCAACTGCTCCTACTACGCCTACCCGATCGACGCGGCCGAGTACGAGGACCGCTTCGGCGGCCTCGACGACTCGGACGACGTCCTCGGACTGCGCGAGGTCACCGAGCCCGAGTCCGAGTTCGGCAGCGACAGCTGGGGCCCGATCACGATCGAGACCAGCGCGAACCCGGTGGACCTCTTCGTCGAGGACACGAACCTCAAGGGCGCCAAGGGCACCACGACCACGCTGAACGTCGAGTTCCACAACGACGGGCCCGCCGACCTCATCGCGCACTCCGACGGGCCGGGCCACGGCGCCGTCCTGGTGTCGCTGCCCACGGGCGTCGAGCTCGTCCCCGGCGCCGAGCAGGTCTGGGGCTGCTACGACGAGGTGAACTGGGATCACTTCCTCCCCCAGGTCGACCAGGCCGTGATCGACGACGCCGACGTCGTCTGCCACCTCGGCGACCTCGAGCAGGGCGAGACGGTGACGTTCCCGCTGGAAGTCAAGATCACCGGCAACGCAAAGGCCACTGACGGGACGATCGTCGTGGCCGTGCAGGAGAGCGTCTTCACCGACGCCGACCTGACGAACAACACGGCGAAGCTCACCTTCAACGCCAAGGGCTCCGGCTCGGGGAACCTGCCGAACACCGGCGCCTCGCTCGGGCTGATCATCGGCGCCGCGGCGCTGGTGCTCGTCGTCGGCATCGTGCTCATGGTCCTCACGGCCCGCAAGCGCAAGGCCGGCGCCGAGGAGTAGGCCTGACGTGAACGGGCCCCGGCCGGGCGGCCGGGGCCCGTTCGCGTGCGGGAACACCGCAGGCGGGCCCCGCCTCGCGGCAGGGCCCGCCTGGTGAAAGCGAAACGCGCCCGACTCTCGGGGAGCCGCAGCGCGTCGCGTTCTAGTGGGTTTCGAGTTCAGTCTTCGGCCGGCGCCTTGTGGGCGCGCTCGCCTCGGTTCCTTAGCGGGCCAGACCGGCGAGGGCGCGGCCCTCGAGGCGGTCGGCCGCCCGGCGGAGCACGCCGGCGGTCGAGAGGCGGACCTTCTCCGGGCGGGTGACGCCGAAAGCGTAAGGCTTGTCGGCACGCCCGTCGTCAACGACCGGGGCGTTCGGCAGGGCCGAGGTGGCAACGGTGTTGGCGGCGTCGACTGCGAGGTATGCACCTACGAGCTCGTTCATGATGATTCCTTCCCGGCAGGGTGAGCCGGTTTTGGTATTTCTTGGGGAACCGCTCGTCGATGACGCCATTGTCGACGGCGGGATCCGGTGCGATCGCGGTGGACCGCCTCCGGGGCCGGGGCTCAGAGAACGTTTGCGGGTTCACCGCCCCGTTCCTGCTTCCCTCGGCTTCGTATTCAATGCTAAGGCGTGCGCGTCCGGTAAATCCAGGTATTTTGCGTGGGTCACAGGTGTCCCGCAACACTGTCCACAAAGAGCTTAGTTACCGTTTGGTTATTGAATTCGAGGGGCGGTTCGCGGCGACGTGGCGGTACTCTTTCCGGATGCGGGACTTGGGAGTTCGCGTCGGTCACTGGACCGGCGAGCACACCGGCTGCACGGTGCTGCTGTTCGATGAGGCCACCACCGCTTCGGGCGAAGTGCGGGGCGGGGCCCCGGCCAGCCGCGAGATCGAGCTGCTCGACCCCCTGCGCGCGAACACCGGCATCGACGCGGTGCTCCTCACCGGCGGTTCCGCCTTCGGGCTGGCCGCCGCCGACGGCGTCATGCAGTGGCTGGCCGAGCACGACCGCGGCGTCCTCACCACCGGCGGGCCGGTGCCGATCGTGCCGACCCTCGGACTCTTCGACCTCGACGGCTCGGGCAACGTTCCCGGTGCGGCCCAAGGCTACGAGGCGTGCGACGCCGCGATGGCGCCGTTCGAACCGGCCCTGGACGGGCCGATCGGCGCGGGCCGGGGAGCGACGGTCGGCCAGTGGAGAGGCGTGACACTGCCGTCAGGCCTGCGCACGGCCACCGTGTCGGCCGGGCCCGTCGCGGTGTGCGCGCTCGCCGCGGTGAACGCGTTCGGCGAACCGGGGCCGCTCGACCGGGAGCTGCTGCGGCCCGAGGGGTTCGCGACCGGCGCGTTCGGGCGGAACACGACCATCGGGGTCGTCGTCACCAACGCCCGGCTCGACAAGGTCGAATGCGCCCTGGTCGCGCAGGGCGCGCACGACGGCCTCGCGAAGGCGATCAGCCCGGTGCACACGCGCATGGACGGCGACGCGTTCGTCGCGGCCTCCACGGGCGACCTGGAGGCCTCGGTCGACGTGGTGCGGGCCCTCGCCGTCGAAGCGGTCGCCGAGGCCATCAGCGCGTACTGACTATCCTGCGCAGCATGAGACGACTCCGTGCCGCGCTGCTCGCACTGCCGTTGCTGCTCGCCGCCTGCTCCGGCGGCGGCGTGGGAATCGAGTCGGTGACCGGGACGCCGACCGACGCGGGCTCGGTCGGGCCCCCCACCGCCGACGCGCCCGCGACCTGGATCTACCAGCTCTCCGGCTACGAGGACGACGGGCTCGGCGCGCTCATCGCGGCCCCGCACGACGCGGCCGTCATCGACCTCGCCCGCGACGGCGGCGAAGGCTACTTCACCGCCGAGGAGATCACCGCCCTCAAGGACTCCGGCAAGCGCGTCTACGCGTACTTCACCATGGGCTCCATCGAGACCTACCGGCCCGAGCACGACGCCGTCGCCGCCACCGACATGGTCCTCAACCAGTGGGGCGACTGGCCCGACGAGTACTTCGTCCAGTACTGGGACCAGCGCTGGTGGGACCTCGTCATGCGCCCGCGGCTCGACCAGGCCATGGCCGCCGGATTCGACGGCGTGTACCTCGACGTGCCGAACGCCTACGAGGAGATCGACCTCGCGCTCGTCCCCGGCGAGACCCGGGAGTCGCTGGCGCAGAAGATGGTCGACCTGATCATCGCCGTCGACGCCTACGCGGGCGAGCACCTGGCCGTCCTGCCGCAGAACTCCCCCGAGCTGCGCGAGTACCCCGGCTACCTCGACGCGATCGACGGCATCGGCATCGAGGAGCTGTTCTTCCTCAACGCCGACGAGCCCTGCACCGAGGAGTGGTGCGCCGAGAACCTGGACGACACGCGCGCGATCCACGACGCCGGGAAGCTCGTCCTCGCCGTCGACTACGCCGCCGATCCGGGCAACGTCGCCGCCGCCTGCGCGCACTACGCGGAGGAGGGCTTCGCGGGGGCCGTCGCGGGCGTCGACCTCGACGCGGTCTACGCGCCGTGCCCCTGACCGAGGCCCTGCCGGGGAGCCATTAAGCCGCTCCCCTCCCAGAAGCTCTTGCGCGACCGCTTCATCTGGTACATCGCCTGGTCGGCGGCCCACAGCGTCTGCGTGGGGTTGCCCCCGGCCGCCAGCCGCGCCCACCCGATCGACACGTCCACGGGCGTGCCCGGCACCGAGTACTCCCAGTTCTCGCTCGACACCGCCACCCGGATGCGCTGCGACACCGCGTCCGCGTCGTACTCCGTCGCGCCCGGCAGCACCAGGATGAACTCGTCACCGCCGGTGCGCGCCAGCAGGTCCCCCGTGCGGACCACGCTCGACAGGAGCGCGGCGACCCGCTGCAGGATCGTGTCGCCCGCCTGGTGCCCGTGCGTGTCGTTGACCGCCTTGAACCCGTCCAGGTCCAGCACCGCGATCATCCCGTCACTGTCCACACCGGACAGGAACTCGTCGAGGCGGCGCCGGTTCGGCAGACCCGTCAGCTCATCGGTGTTCGCCCGGTCCGCCCAGCCCGCGACCGCCCGCCGCAACTGGTCCCGGTCCACCAGCGCCCCGGCCGAGTCCAGGTAGATCGAATGGAATTCGTTGATCTGCTTGTACAACGCGTACGTCGTCGCGTGCGCCGCCAGGATCGACGCCGCATGGTCGCCCTTCGCGACCAGCGCCAGCGACTTCAAGTGCTGCGGCTCCATCACGCCCAGGGTCTCGTCCCCGATGTCGCGCGCCTCCAGCACCTCGAGGGCCTCCAGTCCCCGCGCCTGCGCGATGAGCCGGGACGCCTGCGCGAGCGTGCGCAGGTCCATCGCCTCCACCGACGAGGTCTCGTCCGGCAGCAGGTGGTCGACCGTCCAGTTCTCGCCCACCCCGAGCAGGCTCACCCGGGCCAGCGCGTAGTGGATCCACTCGATCTCGCGCGCATCCAGCTCGTGCAGGCTCGGCTTGACCCGGCGCAACTCCTTGAGCAGCAGGTAGTTGCAGGCCCGCGCGTCACCGGTGTAGTAGCGCAGCAGGGCGTCCCGGACGCGGACCTCGACCCCCTCGACCGAGGAGCGGCCCACACCGGTGCGCTCGGCCAGGGTGTGGCACTCGTCCAGCGCGTGCGAGGCCTGCTGCTGGTAGCCGCAGTTGGAGAGGATCACCGCGAGGTCGTACCAGGCGTCGACGGCGGCCTGGCTCTCCTCGGTCATCGCCTGGAGGGCCCGGCGCGAGAGGACCAGCTGCTCGGCGGTGAGGCCGAGGGCCTTGATGTAGTGGTGGTAGTACCAGGCGGCCAGCGCGTGGTACTTGCCGGTGAGGCGGGGGTCCTGGCAGCGGGAGACCGCGGCCCCGGCCTGGTCGATGGTGCCGGGGATCTTGTCGGTCGCGCGCTGCGAGATCTGGCCCTGGAGGATGAAGAGCCACGCCTGGGCCCGCTGGTGCACGGTGTCGGAGTTGTAGACGATCCAGGTGGCCTCGGCGACGGCCTCGGCGACCTGCCCCGACCGCATCAGGGCGCGCAGACGCCGGTACTGATCGGCATAATCACGCGCAGACGTGATCCCCCTCCGTGGCGTCACGCGCTCTATCCTGCCACCGCGGAGCCGATATATCCAGTGGCGCACGCCGTGACCGCATTCGCCTTGTGCTCTCGAAGAGTCAAGCGCCCGAACCGTTTTCCTCCGAGCCCAGGCCGCGCCGCATAAAGTACAGGCAGTGCCCGAAATGGAAGGATGGTGGGCTTTGCTCCCTCGAAGTCCGCACAGTGTGCTCCCATGCAGCGCCTGCGGTGAGCCGCTCCAGGCGGCCCCCGGCGCGACGGTCCTCGCCTGCGACGCGTGCGGCACGGAGCTGCACGGGCGCCCGGCCTCGCGGCGGCTCGTGGACCCGGACTGGGCCGCGCTGGCGCCCAAGCCGCGGCTGCGGTACGCCGACGACACCCCGGAGGCGCTGATCGCGCCGGAGGCGATCGTGCCGTTCCGGGTGGAGCGGGCCGCGGCGCGGCTGATCCTGAGGGATTGGGCGCGGCGGTCCTGGTTCTCGCCGCGGGCGTTCCGGCGGATCGACGAGTCGGAGTCGTTCCGGGGCGCGTACCTGCCGTTCTGGGTGTGGGGGGCGCGCACGCGGTCGCGGTACCGGGCGGCGCGGGGCGACTACCAGTGGGCGAAGGGCGGCAGCGGCCGGGTACGCGGGATCCGGTGGTCGCCGGCGGCGGGCCTGGTGGACCGGGACTTCGCGGCGGTGCCGGTGGCGGCGACGGTGCGGCTGGAGGGGACGGCCCTGGCCGACCTGCTGCGGGACTGGTCGCTCGACGCGGCGGTGTGGTTCGAGCCGGGGATGCTCGACGGGTACTGGACGCAGGGCTACGAGCTGGAGCCGGAGGTGGGCCTGGAGCTGGCGAAGGCGCGGATGGCGGCCGAGGTGGAGCGCGAGGTGCGGGCGCGGGTGGGCGGGGACGAGCAGCACGTGCCGACGATCGAGACGTCGTACTCCGGGCTGGGGTACCGGCTGGTGCTGCTGCCGGTGTGGCTGGTGTCGCACGCGCACCGGGGGCGGCGGCGGATGGTCGCGGTGCACGGCGAGAGCGGCCGGGTGGTGGGCGAGCGGCCACTGAGCGCGGCGAAACTGGCAATTGCAACGGCCCTCACGCTGGTTGTGGCGGGAGCCATACTCTATTTCTGCCGTTTATCCCTTTCATCCTGTCCCGCAAGGCTGCCGGACCGTAGAGGAAGCATGTACGCGATGCTCATGCTCTATGGTTCCTGGAACGCCACGCGCCGACTGACCTGCGCGTGCGTCCCCCGAGCGCGCCGGCCTCCCCCGCGGGCGCCTCGACACCCCGCAGACCGTTCCGGGAGAGGCAATGCGCAGCCCGATGAAGCACGCCGTCGCCAAGGCGTCGTCGCCCTGGTGGGCGAAGGCCATGGTCGTCACCGGCTCCATGGTCATGGTCGTCTCCGGCGGCGGGGCGATCGCCGCCCAGGTGAGCGTGAACGTCGTCGAGGACTCGGTGAACCAGGCCGACCTCCTCGGGGACCAGCGGATCGAGAGCGACGAGGGCGCGAAGATCACGGGCCCGCTGAACTTCCTGGTGCTCGGCACGGACGAGCGCGTGGGCGCCGGGGGCGAGGCCCGCACGGACGCCGACATCATCGTGCACGTCAACGAGGACCTCACGCAGGTCAGCATGATCTCGCTGCCGCGCGACCTGTACGTGGAGATCCCCTCGGGCGTCCCGGCGTCGGAGACGAAGCTGACCGAGGCGTTCGCGTACTCCGAGGACTGGGGCGAGTCGTTCCAGAACACCGCCGAGACGATCACGCACCTGACCGGGATCCAGTTCGACGGCGGCGCGATCGCGAACTTCGAGGGATTCCTCGACATGGTCGACGAGCTCGGCACGATCGAGCTGTGCCCCTGGCACGAGATCACCTCGATCCACGGCGACAAGAAGACCTACCCGGAGGGCTGCGCCGAGTACAACAAGGCGGACGCCCTGGACCTGGTGCGCCAGCGGTACGGGTGGGACACGGACGAGGACTACGCCAACGGCGTCTGGGGCGACTTCGGCCGCCAGAAGATGCAGCAGCAGGCGATCAAGAAGATCCTGGAGCGGGCCAAGGAGAAGGGCTACGCGACCGACCCGACGAAGGCCGTGGAGCTGCTGGGCAGCTTCGGGGACGCCTTGACCCTGGACGTGGGCGGCTACAACCTCATCGACCTGATCACGCAGATGCGCGACGTGGACCCGAACGAGATCATCTCGATCGGCACGCCCTCCTCGGTGGGCGACCTGAACGGCACCTCGTACGTGCTGATCCACGAGGGCACCGACGAGGAGACCGCGGCCGCCTCGCTGTGGGAGGCGATCGCGGACGACGCCATCAACGAGTGGGCGTGCGGGAACGGGCAGTGGCTCAGCGGCGACTCGGAGCCGGACTGCGCGGCCGTCCCGGCCGACGGGGGGCAGGCCGCCGGCGAGGAGCCGGCGGGCGACGCACCCACGGCGAACTGAGGTGCCTTCGCGAAACCCGATCGGCGCAACCCCTCGCGTTTATCAAAGCGTTATGCATAGTGAATAATGCTGACCTGACGCTTGGAGGAGCATGGCTGGCAAGAGCGGCGCCCCCTGGTGGGCACACGTAATGCTGTACGCGGGCGGGGTGACCATGGTCATCGCCGGCGGTGCGGCGGCGGTCACGCAGATCGGTGTGAGCACCGCCAACAACGCGCTGGAGAACGAGGACATCCTCGGCGACGCGCAGGCCGACATGGACGTCGAGAACATCTCCGGCCCCTTGAACATCCTGGTGCTCGGCGTGGACAAGCAGGGCGGCTCCACCCGCTCGGACACCATGATCATGGTGCACGTCAACGAGGACCTGACCGACGTGTCGATGGTGTCGCTGCCGCGGGACCTGTACGTCGAGATCCCCGACTGCGGCCCCGACTGGGGCAACGACACCTGCATGCAGAAGCTCAACCACGCGGCGTCGATCAGCGACGACTGGGAGACGACCCGAGCGAACGTGGTCGACACGATCTACAACCTCACCGGCGTCGAGTTCCACATGGGCGCCACCGTCGACTTCAACGGCTTCATGGACCTGGTGGACCTCGTCGACGAGATCGAGCTGTGCCCGTGGGAGGACATCACCTCGATCCACGGCGAGAAGCGCTTCTTCCCCGAGGGCTGCAACTACTACAACAAGGAAGAGTCGCTCGACCTCATCCGGCAGCGGTACGGCTGGACCGACTGGGAGAACGGCCTCGGCGGCGACTACGGGCGCCAGGCGATGCAGCAGCAGGCGATCAAGGCGCTCATCAAGGAACTCAAGGCCGACGGCTACCACAAGGACGTCGGGAAGCTCACCGACCTGTTCGAGGGCCTGGACGGCAAGCTCACGCTCGACCTCCCCGACGGCCTGACCGCCGTCGACCTGGCGATGAACCTCCGCGACCTCAACCCCGAGGACATCACCTCGATCCGGGTGCCGGCGACCTCGCTGAAGACCGAGGTCGGCGATTCGGAGGTGATCGCCGAGGGCGAGCAGCAGATCGCGGCCGACGCCCTCTGGAGCGCCCTCCAGGACGACACCATGGACCAGTGGATCGCCCAGTACCCCGAATGGGTCAAGCAGACCGGGAACGCCGCGACCGAGACCGCCGCCGAGCCGGCCGGCGAGACCGCCACCACCGACTGACAAGACCACAGGGCCCGGATGCAACCGCGGGCACCCGTTCGAACGTGACTCCTACGGCAATGCGTATCTGACCCCAGGAGTCCAGACCCCATGAAACACGTGGCCGGCAAGAGCGGAGCGCCTTGGTGGGCGCACCTGATGATGTACGCGGGCGGCCTCACCATGGTCATCGCGGGCGGGACTGCAGGCGTGGCCCAGTTCGCCTCCAGCGCGGCCGAGAACGCCGTCCCCACCGAGAACATCCTCGGGGACGCGCAGGCCGAGGTCGAGGAGATCAAGGGCCCGCTGAACATCCTGGTGCTCGGCGTGGACAAGCAGGGCGACTCGACCCGCTCGGACACGATGATCCTGGTCCACATCAACGAGGACCTGACCGAGACCACCATGGTGTCGCTCCCCCGCGACCTGTGGGTCGAGATCCCCGACTGCGGGCCCGGGTACAGCAACAACCCGTGCGAGAACAAGATCAACCACTCGGCGTCGATCAGCGGCGACTGGGAGGTGACGCGCCCGAACGTGGTGCAGACGATCTACGACCTGACCGGCGTCCAGTTCCACATGGGCGCCACCGTCGACTTCGAGGGCTTCCTCGGCCTGGTCGACATGGTCGGCGAGATCGAACTCTGCCCCTGGCACGAGATCCAGTCGATCCACGGCGAGAAGCGGGTCTTCCCCGAGGGCTGCGCGATGTACGACAAGGACGAGTCGCTCGACCTCATCCGCCAGCGGTACGGCTGGGACTGGGACTCGGACTGGGAAGAGGGGCGCGGCGGCGACTACGGGCGCCAGGCCATGCAGCAGCAGGCCATCAAGGCCCTCCTCAAGGCGTTCAAGCAGGAGGGGTACCTCACGGACCCGGGCAAGCTGACCGAGATCCTGGAGGGCTTCGGGGACTCGCTCACGATCGACAAGCCCGAGGAGTGGACCATCACCGACCTCGCGGTGAACCTGCGCGACATCGACCCCGAGAGCATCACCAGCGTCCAGGTGCCGTCCACGGCCGACCAGACCTTCCTCGGCGGTGAAGCGGTCTCGATCGTAATGACCCACGAAGGCGCCGAGCAGGAGGCCGCCGACGCCCTGTGGGCCGCGCTGCAGGACGACACGCTCGACCAGTGGATGACGCAGTACCCCGAGTGGGTCAAGACCCCTGGGAAGACGCCGACGGCGGACGCGAGCGCAACCGTCGACTAACAGGCCACAGGAACGGGGGCCGCGCTCGCGCGCGGCCCCCGTTTCCGTGTTCGCTTACCGCGCTGCGGCTTTCGCCTCGTCCTCGTCGTCGACCTTGCGCCACTCCATCTTGCTGGACTGCCAGCCGTCCTCGTCGTGCCCCAGGCGCCAGTAGCCGGAGACCGACATGCGCTCCTTCGGGACCTCGTGTTCGAAGCGCAGCAGGCGGCGCAGGTCGCGGACGAATCCGGCCTCGCCGTGGACGAAGGCGTGCACGTCGCCGGCGGGGAAGTCGAAGGCCCGCACGGCCTCCACGAGGCGCTCGCCGACGCGGGCGCCGCCGCGGTGGACCCAGGTCACGGTGAGGTCGGCGGCCGACTTGAACTGCAGCTCCTCGTCGGGCCCTGCGACTTCGAGGAAGACGTGGGCGCGGGCGCCGGGGGCGAGGCGCTCGACGGCGGACGAGATCGCCGGGAGGGCGCTCTCGTCACCGGCGAGGAGGTGCCAGTCGGCGTCGTGGGCCGGCGCGTACGCGCCGCCGGGTCCGGCGAAGCGCACCGGCTCGCCGGGCTGGACGTTCGCGGCCCAGGGGCCGGCGACGCCCTCGTCGCCGTGGTAGACGAAGTCGATCGAGAGCTCGCGGGCGGCCTTGTCCCATTTGCGGACCGTGTAGGTGCGGGTGACCGGCCACTGCTCGCGCGGGTACTCCTCGCGGATGCGGGCCAGGTCGAACGGCTCGGGGTAGGTCACGCCAGGGGCGGGGAACTGGAGCTTCAGGTAACTGTCGGTGCATTCGCCGCTGTCCGTGGAAGCGCAGTCGAACTCCGCGAGGCCCTCGCCGCCCAGCACCACGCGGATCATGTGCGGGGTGATCCGCTCGGTGCGCAGCACTTCGGCGGTCGTGACCCTGGGGGTCCGGCGTCCTCGGGCTTCAGCCATGTCCGCTCCTCCGGTACTCGGCTCGCGCCCTCGAACGGTCGGCGCCTGCGGGCCGTCCGGAGACCTCAACGCGAGCAACTTAGGTTTCCCTAACTATCACATCCGGAAACCAGCCGCCGCCAGTGAGGGGGGACACGGGCCGGGGCCGCCACACCCCCGGCGTGGCGGCCCCGGAGCATCCGGATCAATCCGGTCGAGGGCTCACGTCCTGCATGACCGAGCGCAGCAGCGGCCGCGACAGGGCCCCGGCCGCGATCACCGCGGCGACGCCCGCGCCCACGGTGGCGCCGAGGATGAGCGCGCCGCTCGCGTCGAAGCCCATCCCGCCGATGACCGGCGAGGTCAGGACCATCCCGGTCAGGATCGACGCGCCGCCGATGATCCCGAGCGGCAGCAGGGTCTCCTGGCGGCGGGCCCGGTCGAGGACCCGCTGCTCGGTCCCGGCCAGGTGCAGCAGCCGGTAGGTCTGGCGGCGGTCGAGGACCGAGCCGATCGCACTGATCGCCGCCGAGACGGCCGCCGTCAGGAACACGACCGCGAGCACCACGGTGACGCCGGTGCGGACGGACCCGACGAGCCGGTTCGACATGATGCTCGAATCGACCTCCCGCTCGGGCGGGTCGCCGGGCAGGGCCGCGGTCATGGTGCTGCGCACCGCCTCCAGCTGCGCGCCCGACGTGGTCGCCTCGAGCACCGCCCGGCCCTCGCCACCGGTGAGGTACCCGCTGGACTCGACCACCGCGACCTCGGCCGCGTCACCGAGCCTGCCGGAGAGGTCGGCCGCCAGGGCCTCCGCCTCGGCTTCGGGGACCAGGACGGCCACCGACTCCGTCTCCTGCGCGCTCGTGTCCACCTGCAGCATCGGGAACATCGCGACCGAACCGGCCACGAACCCCGCGATCGCGACCCCGGCCACCGCGCGCCACGCGGACTTCGGATCGTCGGCGAGCCGCCGGGCCGCCAGCAGCCGGGACGGGCCCCGCGCCGTGCGGGCCAGGATCCGGCCGAGCTTCTGCACGATCCACGGCCCCACGAGGTTCACCGCCGCGAGCGTCCCGGCGAACAGGCCGATGAGGACCACCACGGCGATCATGTCGCCGCCCACCAGGTTCGTGCCGACCATGAACGCCGCCGCGAGCACCGCGAACACCACCAGGCGGATCGCCTTGAGCCCCTTGGTCTTCACGCGCCGCGCCACCCCGAGCGGGCTGATCACGACACCGCGCAGGCCGATGAGCGCCGAGACCGCCACCAGGACCGGCACCGCGGCCGCCACCGCGAGCATCCACGGCGCGCCCGCCCACAGGTCGCTCACGTACCAGCGCCCGCCGTCGATCGGGATGAGCGCCACCAGCGGCGTCACCGCCATCCACGCGAGCGTGCCCGCGATCGCACCCGCGGCGGCCGCCAGCGTCGTCTCGATCAACGTCAGGCGCATGACCTGGCCCGGGGTCGCCCCGATGAGCCGCAGCGTGGCGAGCCGCTCGTCGCGACGGGCCACGGTGAGCCGCGCGGCAGCCGCGCCGAAGACCGCGGCGGGCACAGCCATGAGGATCGCGGCCAGCACCATGAGGATCATGTAGAAGCCGTACACCGTGTCGGCGCTCCCGACGGCGAACGAGTCGATCTCCCTGGGCGACACGCCGTCCGCGCTGGTCCGCTCGGCGGTCATCGCCGGGTCGGCGGCGTCGCGGCCGACCACGGCCACCAGCTCGTTCGGGTGGGCGAGCGCCTCGGGGCCGAGTTCACCGGCGAGGTGCGCGTCGCCGTAGCGGGCGAGGAAGTCGGCGTCCGGAACGCCTTCGAGCAGGTCGGCCGCCGCCGGCGAGAGCCAGACCTCGCCGGGTGCCGGGAACGCCTCCATGCCCGGCGGGACCGGCGCGTCGGCGCTCAAGGCGGCGAGGTCCACGCGGCTGACCGAGTCGCCGCCGAAGTGGTCGGCGGCCGTGGCGATCACCGCGTCGCCGCTGCCGGACGCGGCGGCCGGATCACGCCAGGCGGTGCGGTCGGCGCGCTCGTCGAACGCGAAGTTCCCGGCCACGGCGAACTGGAGCAGCAGCGTCGCGACGGCGACGGCAAGCGCGGTCAGGCCCGTGCTCAGGAGGGCGCTGCGGCCCCCGAGGCGGGTGAGCCGCCAGGCCAGCTCGGTCATCGCCACACCTCGACGACGGATTCGGGACCGAAGTCGGGGCCCGCGGCACGGGCGGGAACGCCGGACGCGAACGCGTCACCGCCCCGGCCGATGATGCGGGCCTGCGTACGGTCAGCATCCGAGACGCCGCCGACCGGGACCGACCCCGCCGCGAACGCGACCGGGCCCGCCACCGAACCGTCTTGCGCCCCAAGCGAGCCGGCCGCGGCCTCGCCGCCGCGCACCGGGAGCGCGCTCGCACCCTGCGGGGCCGAACCGGCCCGCAGGCCCGCGCCGGCCGGCTCGTGCACCGCTTCGCCGTCCCCGGTCCGCGGCGTGCCGCTGAGGCGGCCGTCGCGGATCTCGATGGTCCGGGTGCAGCGCGCCGCGATCCGCGGGTCGTGCGTGACCACGACCAGCGCCGCGTCCAGTTCCCGGACCGTGTCGAGCAGGATCCCCATCACCTGGTCGCCGGTGGCGCGGTCGAGCGCACCGGTCGGCTCGTCCGCGAACACCACCGCCGGGCGCACCACGAGCGCCCTGGCGAGCGCGACCCGCTGGGCCTCGCCGCCCGACAGCTCGCCGGGACGCCGGTCCTCCTTGCCTTCCAGGCCGAGCCGCCGCAGCTCCGCGCGGGCCGGCTCCAGGGCGGTCTTGCGCGGCGTACCGCCGAGCATGAGCGGCAGCGCCACGTTCTCGTCCGCCGGCAACTCCGGCAGGAGCTGCCCGAACTGGAACAGGAACGCGAACCGGGTGCGCCGCAGGTGGCTGCGCTGGCGCTCGGAGAGGGTGTCGATGCGCTCGTCGAACAGGCGCACCTCGCCCGAGTCGGGCCGCATGATCCCGGCCAGGCAGTGCAGGAGCGTCGACTTGCCGGAGCCGCTGGGCCCGGTCACGGCCACGGACTCGCCGGGGCCGATGGTGAAGTCCACGCCGTCGAGCGCGGGGGCGGTGCCGAAGCGCTTGGTGAGGGCGCGGGCGGTGAGCATCGGCGGCCTCATCGGCGGGCCTTTTCTTCGTGGGAGACGAAGGGGAGGGCCGTGCCCGCGATGAGGAACGCGAGGGTGAGCACCAGGCTCACGACCATGCTGATCTCAAGGAATTCGTTCATGGAGCCAGCTTCGCCCGGACCGGGAGCCCGCCGCCTCGGCTCGCGGGCCGGTTTCGGGCGGCACGGGTCGGCCGTTCGACCGAGGGTCCTGGAAAGACGGTTACCGTCGGGGCATGACCTCGACGTCCACCCGGCCCGCTTGGGGCAGCCGCTTCAACCGGTTCACCATGCGCCTGCTCAAGATCGGCATCATCGGTCTGCTGCTGCTGGTCCTGGCCATGGAGATGGTCTCGCACGCCCCGGAGAGGAAGCCGCCGATCTTCTCGTGGGTGGCCTGGGTGGAAGTGGCGGTCTCGCTGTTCGTCATCTTCGTGTACTTCTGGTACCAGCCGGGCCGCAAGCGCTGGATCGCGGCCGCCTCGATCGCGTCGCTCGTGGCCACCGTGCTCGATCTCTTCTACGACCAGGGCATTCGCGGGGTCGGTACGGCCGAGCTGCTGGCACTGGGCCTGCTCATGCTCTTCGCCGTCCGCCACTGGGACGCCCCGCCCGGGCGGTGGGTCGCCTACGCCACCGGCGCCGCGGCGATGCTGATCGGCGTGGCGCGCCTGTACGGCAACGAGCTCCAGGATGCCGCGATCGGCGGCACGCTGCTGACCGGCATGGCGTTGACCACGGTGATCGGTTTCGGCTCGTACCTGCGCAGCATGGACAAGCTGCGGCGCGAGACGCAGGAGGAGGTGCGGCAGGCCGAGCGGCTCGAATTGGCCCGCGAGATGCACGACTTCGTCGCGCACCACGTCACGGGCATGGTGGTGCTCGCGCAGGCCGCGCAGGTGACGAACACGGACCCGAAGCAGGCGTTCGCGGACATCGAGGAGGCCGGGCTCGCGGCCCTGACCTCGATGCGGCGCATGGTGAAGATGCTCCGCAACGACGACGCGGGCGCGGGCACCAACCCGCTCGGGGACCTCGCGCAGATCGAGGACCTCGTGGAGCGGTTCAACCGCGAAGGCACCGACACGACCTGCTTCATCTCGCCGGAGCTGGCGGGGAGCACGGTCGCGCCGGAGATCGCGGCGACGGCGCACCGGATCGTGCGGGAGGCGCTGACGAACGTGCGCAAGCACGCCCGCGGGGCGACCCGCGTGCGCGTCGTGGTCGCGGCGGCGAGCGGGAACGGCCTCGAAGTGTCGGTGCGCGACGACGGCCGGGCCGCGCGCGGCAGGCTCGCGGACTCGGGGGGCGGCCTGGGCCTGCTCGGCCTGGGCGAGCGCGTCGAGGCGGTCGGGGGCCAGCTCAGGGCCCAGCCGAGGCCGGAGGGCGGGTGGGAGACGGCCGCCTGGCTCCCGCGGGCGGCGGCCGAGGCCCAGCCGCAGCACTAGCGGTCCGGTAGGAAGTTCGGTGCGGGATCCGGACGCAGCAGGAAGGCCCGCGACCTGGTGGTCGCGGGCCTCGCCGCTACTGGTGGCAGGTGCAGGATTCGAACCTGCGAAGTCGATGACGGCTGATTTACAGTCAGCTCCCTTTGGCCACTTGGGTAACCTGCCGTGGCTTGTAGCGAGAGCAAGAATAACCTCTCCTCCACGGGCCCGCGCAAGCGGGTTATCCCCAGTTGAGACGGCGTTCACTGCGGCCGGGCCGCAATGCGCCCGCCCGGGCCGGTGGGACAGGACTAAGCTTGGCGGTCGCGCCCCTCGCACCACCCCCACGCTGAGCCTTGAAACCGCAAGGAAGGACCGGACTGCCATGGCTGACGCCTCGTTCGACATCGTCTCCGAAATCGACCTGGCCGAACTCGACAACGCGATCAACCAGACCCAGCGCGAGCTGGCCACCCGGTTCGACTTCCGCGGCACCGGCGCGAGCGTCGAGCGCTCCGGCGACGAGGCGGCGCTGATCACGGCCGAGACCGAGGACCGCGTGAAGGCGGCCCTCGAAGTGCTCAAGGAGAAGCTGATCAAGCGCGGGATCTCCCTGAAGGCCCTGGACGCGGGCGAGCCGCGCCAGTCGGGCAAGGAGACCAAGATCGACGTGACCTTCAAGCAGGGCATCTCGACCGAGGACGCGAAGAAGATCGGCAAGATCATCCGCGACGAGGGCCCCAAGGGCGTCAAGCCCCAGGTCCAGGGCGACAAGCTCCGCGTCACCGGGAAGAAGCGCGACGACCTGCAGGAGGTCATCAGCCTCCTCAAGGGCAAGGACCTCGAGGTCGCGCTCCAGTTCACGAACTACCGCTAGGAGGCGAACGCCGTGTTCGGCATGTCGTTCATGAACGTCCTGGTCCTCGCCCTCTTCGTGGTGGGCGGGGGCCTCGTCGCGCTCATGGTCACGATCACGCAGCGCAGCTACAAGCAGGACGAGAAGTCCGAGTTCTGGGTGGTCTACCCGACCGCGAAGGGCGAGAAGCCGATCGAGCCGGCGCCGGAGCGTTAGGGCCGGACCGGTGCGCCCGGAGGGCCCTGACCGCCGAGGCGGTGTGTGAGGCCCGTGTGGCGCTTGCCGGTCCCTTTGGTGCGCACGGCGACTGCGAGGGCCTGCTTCGAGCCGACGAGCACGACGAGGCGCTTCGCTCGCGTGATCGCCGTGTAGAGCAGGTTGCGCTGCAGCATGGTCCACGCGCTCGTGGTCACCGGGATGACGACGGCGGGGTATTCGGAGCCCTGCGAGCGGTGGACGGTGATGGCGTAGGCGTGCACGAGCTCGTCGAGTTCGGCGAACTCGTAGTCGACGTCCTCGTCCTCGTCGGTGCGCACGGTCATGGTCTGGGCGACCGCGTCGATGGCCTGGACGAGCCCCACGGTGCCGTTGAAGACCCCCGCCTTGCCCTTCGTGTAGTTGTTGCGGATCTGGATCACCTTGTCGCCCAGGCGGAACACGCGGCCGCCGTGGCGGCGCTCGGGGAGCCCCTCCTTCGCGGGCGCGAGGTGTTCCTGGAGGCGGGCGTTGAGGTTCCCGGCGCCGGGGCCGCCGCGGTGCATGGGGGTGAGGACCTGCACGTCGCGCACCGGGTGGATGCCGAACCGCTTCGGGATGCGGTGGGCGACGATCTCGACCACGCGGTCGGCGACCTGCTCGTTGTCGTCGCACGCGAACCAGAAGAAGTCGGGGTACCCCTCGAGCTCCGGCAGTACCCCGTGGTTCACCTTGTGGGCGTTGGCGACCACGCCTGACTCGGCGGCCTGCCGGAAGATCCGGGTGAGGCGCACGCGCGGGATCGCGGGCGCGGCGAGGAGGTCGCGGAGGACTTCGCCGGCGCCGACGCTGGGGAGCTGGTCGACGTCCCCGACGAGCAGGAGGTGCGCGCCGGGCGGGACGGCCTTCACGAGCTTGTTCGCGAGGATCGTGTCGAGCATGGACGACTCGTCGACGACGAGGAGGTCGACGTCGAGGGGGTGCTCGCGGTCGTAGGCGGCGTCGCCGCCGGGCCGCAGTTCGAGCATCCGGTGGAGGGTGCGGGCCTCGAAGCCGGTGAGCTCGGCGAGGCGCTTCGCGGCGCGGCCGGTGGGGGCGGCGAGCATGACTTTGGCGCCCTTGGCCTTCGCGAGGGCCACGATCGAGGCGACGGTGAAGCTCTTGCCGCAGCCGGGTCCGCCGGTCAGGACCGCCACTTTCTCGGTGAGCGCGAGGCGCACGGCCTCGGCCTGCTCGGGCGCGAGTTCGGCGTCGGAGCGGCGGCCCAGCCACGCGAAGGCCTTGTCCCAGTCGACGTGCGCGAAGGCCGGGAGGCGGTCCTCGTCGGCGCGCAGGAGCGCGGTGAGCCCGGCGGCGAGGCCGCGTTCGGCGTGGAAGAACGGCGCCAGGTAGCGGGCGGGGACCGTGGAGTCCTTCGCGGGCACGTCGTCGGCGATCACGTGCTCGCCTTGGGCGGCAAGCTCTTCCAGCGCCCTGGCGACCGGCCCGGGTTCGAGGCCGAGGAGCTCCACCGTGTCGGCGACGAGGTTCGGGGCGGGCAGGAAGCAGTGCCCGGCGTCCGACGCCTGCGAGAGCGTGTACTGGAGGGCCGCTTTGACGCGCTCGGGGGCGTCGTGGGGGATGCCGACCGCGCGGGCGATCGAGTCGGCGGTGCGGAACCCGATGCCCCACACCTCGTTCGCGAGGCGGTACGGCTCGTTCTTGACGACCCCGATGGCGGCGTCCCCGTACTGCTTGTAGACGCGCACGGCGAGCGAGGTGGAGACCTCCACGGACTGGAGGAAGACCATGACCTCCTTGATCGCCCGCTGCTCCTCCCAGGCGGCTGCGATGAGCTTGGTGCGCTTGGGGCCGAGGCCGGGGACCTCGACGAGGCGGGCGGCGTCCGCGTCGATGACCTCGAGGGTCCGGACGCCGAAGTGGGCCGTGATCTTCGCGGCGGTCTTGGGCCCGACCCCTTTGATGAGGCCGGACCCCAGATACCGCTCGATGCCCTGGACGGTCGCCGGAAGCACGGTCCGGTAGGACCAGACCTCGAACTGGCGGCCGTACTTCGGGTGGCTCGACCAGCGTCCCGTGAGCGACAGCGACTCGCCGACCTGGGCGCCCAGGAGCGGGCCGACGATCGTGACGAGGTCGCCGCCGCCGCGCGCCGGGCTGACACGGGCGATGGTGTACCCGGTCTCCTCGTTCGCGTAGGTCACGCGCTCGAGGACCGCCTCCAGTTCCGTCCCACCGCTTCGGGGTTCCGCCATGGGACCACGGTAGACGGCGGGTGTGTCACTCCCCGCCGCGTCAGTCCCTGTCGAGCACGAGGCGGTGCGTGGCCGCGGGCGGGTCGTCAGTGGCGCCCTCCACCGCGTTCGCGGGCAGCAGGCGCCAGTCCGGGCGTGCGAAGAACTCCACCGTCTCCCGGTACACCAGCGGGGTCAGCATCATCAGGCCGATGAGGTTCGGGAGGGCCATGAGGCCGTTCGCGATGTCCGAGAGCCCCCACAGCAGGTCGAGGCTCGTGACGGCGCCGAGGTACGACACGAGCACGTACACGATCCGGTAGGGCAGGATCAGCGCCCGGCCCGTGTACCGCTCCAGGCACTTCTCACCGTAGTAGGACCAGCCGATGATCGTCGAGAACGCGAACGTGGCGAGGCCGACCGCGACGATGAAGCCGCCGATCGCGCCGCCCGTCGTGCCGGGACCGCCCAGCCCTTCCTCGAACGCGAGCCGCGTCAGCGCCGAGGAGGTGACGAGGTCGCCGTTCTCGTCCACGGTGCCGAGCACGCCGGTGACGACGATGACCAGGCCCGTCATGGTGACCACGATGATGGTGTCGATGAACGTCTGCGTCATGGACACCATCGCCTGGCGCACCGGCTGGTCCGTCCTCGCGGCGGCCGCCGCGAAGCCGCCGGTGCCCAGACCCGACTCGTTCGAGAAGATGCCCCGCGCGAAGCCGATCTGGATCGTCAGCATGATCGCCGAACCGGTGAACCCGCCCACGGCCGCGCCGCCTGTGAACGCCTGCTCGAAGATCATGGCCAGGGCCGGCACGAGCTCGTCCCAGTTGAACGCCAGCACCGCGAGCGCACCGGCCACGTAGAACACGATCATGAACGGCACCAGGGCCGCCGAGACGTGCCCGATCCACTTGATGCCGCCGAGGATCGTCACCCCGGTGAGCACGAAGATGACCAGGCCCGTGAGCTGCGGGGTCCACCAGGAGTCGGCGGGCAGCTGCGCGTCGATCGCGCTCGTGACGTTCCCGGACTGGACCGCGTTGCCGATGCCGAAGGACGCGATGACGCCGAACACCGCGAACAGGAACGCGAGCAGCTTGCCGATCGGGCCCGGGATGCCGTCCGAAAGGTACCGCTGCGGGCCGCCCGACTGGTCGCCGTGCTGGTTCGTGACCCGGAACTTGACGCCCAGCAGCGCCTCGGAGTACTTGGTGGCCATGCCGAGGAAGCCGGTCACCCACATCCAGAACAGCGCGCCGGGGCCGCCGATCGCGATCGCCGCCCCCACACCGCCGATGTTGCCCACGCCCACCGTCGCCGCGAGCGCCACCGAGAGGGCCTGGTAATGGCTGAGGTCCCCTTTCGAGTCGCTGTTCTCGTTGCGTTTGAACAGGGCCAGCCAGAGCGCGTACCCGAGGCGGCGGAACTGGATGCCCTTGAGCTGGATCGTGAAGATCAGGCCCACCCCGAACAGGGTGAAGATGAGCATCGGCCCCCACACGACGCCGCCCACGGTCGCGATCGCCGACCCGTACTCCTCGTTCAGGCCGTCCGCCCACGACTGGACGGCATCCGTTACGGGGTCGAGGAAGTCCATGAAGTCCACATGCTCCTTTCAAGGGCGGTAAGCACAGAAAAGTCGTTCTGATCCCGCGCCCGCAGAGCATATAGGGGATTGTCGGCCCCTCCCGGTACGGTGTGGCCATGAGCGAACGATGGTTTGAGGGACCCCTCCTGGGCTTCGACACCGAGACGACCGGTGTTGCGACAGACCGGGACCGGATCGTCCAGGCGGCATTGGTGAGCGGCCCGCACCCGGGCGTCGAGACGCCCCGCACCTGGCTGATCGACCCCGGCGTGCCGATCCCGCCGGGCGCCACGCGGGTCCACGGGATCACCGACGAGCGGGTGCAGGCCGACGGGCGCGCCCCCGCCGAAGCCCTCGCGGAGATCGCGGCCGCCCTGCGCGGCGCCGTCGACGCCGGCGTGCCGGTGGTCGCGTTCCGGGCCGGCTTCGACTGCACGCTCCTGTCCTACGAGTTGGAGCGGCACGGCATCGAGCAGCCCGACTGGGCCCGGATGGCGATCGTGGACCCCTCGGTCCTGGACAAGCGCGTGGACCGCTACCGCAAGGGCAAGCGCACCCTGGGCGTCACGGCCGCGCATTACGGTGTGCCGCTTGCGGAGGCCCACTCGGCGGCGGGCGACGCGGCCGCCACGGTGGCGCTGGCGCGCGCGATCGGCGCGATGTACCCGGAGGTCGGGGGCATCACGGCGCAGGAGCTGCACGCGTCGCAGGTGCGGTGGTTCGCCGAGGACGCCGCGAGCCTGGAGGCGTACTTCCGCCGCAAGGGCCGCGAGGAGGCGGTGGACCGCCGCTGGCCGCTGTGCCGCTGAACCCCGACTCGGCTCAGGTCGGTTCGGTCGGCGGCCGGTTCTACCGTCCACAAACCCCCACCCACCACTAGAGGGGAAAGCACTGCGCCGATCGTGGCAGCCGGGTCCGACAGGAAACCGGTCGAACAAGCGCCTGAGGGCCCCGATTCACTCGATCGGGGCCCTCAGCGCAAGTGCGGTTCGCGTTCTAGTGGCCTTCGGCCGGTGCTTCGGGCTCGTAGTACTCGCGCTCTTCAGCGTCGAGCGACTGGCCGACGGGAAGCTCCGCGTCGAACTCGGTGCCGTCCGAGAACGTGAAGGTCACCGTGACGGTCTCGCCGGAGACGAGCTCCTCCTGGAGGTCCTCGATCAGGAAGTAGGCGCCGGCCTCGGAAGCCTGGTCGAGGCGCACGTAGCCGGCCGGGGCGATGACGATGGGCTCGTAGGCCTCCTCGCCGTCGAACTCCTCGGCCGCGGGGGCCTCGCTGGTCGCGTCGGCGCTGGGCTCCTCGGAGGACCCGTCGCCGGTGGTCTCCTCGCCGGCGGGGCTCTCGTCCGCGCCCTCGCGGGCTTCCTCCATGGCCTCGGCGGCCTGGGCGGCGGGGTCGACGTACGTCACCGTGCCGGCCGTGGACGTGATGCTCGCGAGGCTGATCTCCTCGTCGCCCTCGTTGCCGATCCACAGCCGCAGGGCCGCGTCGTCACCGGCGGCGTAGCCCTCGGCGGAGCTGAACTCGACCTGGAGGTCGCGCAGCGCGATCGTGCCCTGGTCGATGTTGACGCCGGCGATCGCGCTGTCTTTGACCTCGGTCTGGGAGCCCAGACTCGCGCCGCATGCGGACAGAGCGGTCGCAGCGGTCCCCGCGATCGCGATAGCGGCCGCGCGACGCACCGTGATCGCCGTGCTGATTCCCCTGACCACTGCTGGTCCTCCCTGAGTTCCGACAGGCATGCTGCCGACAGCCTAGACGACGAGCACTCCTCGCTTCCCTTGGCCGGGCGCGAGGCGAGCCCTGGATCTCACCCCGGCCCCGCGCGAAGGCGATTCCGTTGCAGCGCAACGAAAACAGCCGCCGAATCGACCATCACGGCAGGTCGCCGCACCCGCCGTCCGGCCGGCGCTCCGCGAGCGGGCGCCACTGAGGAGCGGCCCGGCGGCCCGATCGGACGGGTCGGACACGAAAGAGGGACGCAGGCCTCATTTGTCTCCTCTGCCCGCCGCGTGGAAGCCCAAGGTGCCGTAGAGTAATCAGTCACATACCAATTGACCAGGGAATTCGCGGCGATCCGCTGTCGGGGAAACCCCCGATCCCGTGTTAAGCTGGACACAGCGAAAGGGGTTTCGATCCTATGGGTTTTAGTGTCGGCGAGACCGTTGTCTACCCCCACCACGGGGCCGCACTCGTTGAAGCTGTAGAGACTCGCACCATCGGCGGTATCGAACAGGAATACCTCGTGCTGCGCGTCGAACAGGGTGACCTCACGGTCAAGGTTCCAGCAAAGAACGTCGAGCTCGTCGGCGTCCGGGAAGTCGTCGGCGCCGAAGGCCTCGAAGAGGTCTTCGAAGTGCTGCGCGCCCCTCACACCGAGGAGCCCACGAACTGGTCGCGGCGTTACAAGGCCAATGTCGAGAAGCTCGCCTCCGGTTCCCCGCTGAAAATAGCAGAGGTCGTTCGCGACCTGTGGCGGCGCGACCGCGAACGCGGACTCTCCGCCGGGGAGAAGCGCATGCTCTCCAAGGCCCGCGAGATCCTCACCGGCGAGATCGCCCTCGCCGAGGACTGCATCAAGACCGAGGCCGACAACATCCTCGACAAGGTCCTGCTCTCGGAGGCCCCGGTCAAGTAGCCGGTCCCCCAAGAGCCGCATCAGCGTGAGCTTCGATCACACCGCGGACTCCCACGAGCGCGACAGCGCGAACGCGAGTCCCCATACGCCCTTCGTCATCGGGCACGGCAGCGACGTGCACCGCTTCGACGAGGGCCAACCATGCCGCCTCGCCTGCCTGCAATGGCCGGGCGAGGCCGGTTTGGCAGGACACTCCGACGGCGACGTGGCCGCCCACGCGGCCTGCGACGCCCTGCTCTCCGCCGCCGGCCTCGGCGACCTGGGCTCCAACTTCGGCACCGCCCGGCCCGAATGGGCCGGAGCCTCCGGTGCCGCCCTCCTCCACGAATCAGCCCGCCGCGTCCGCGCCGCGGGCTGGTCCATCGGCAACGTGTCCGTGCAGGTCATCGGCAACCGCCCCAAGATCGGCCCCCGCCGCACCGAAGCCGAGACCGCCATGGCCGACGCCGTCGGCGCCCCCGTGCGCCTCTCCGCGACCACCACCGACGGCCTGGGCTTCACCGGACGAGGCGAAGGTCTCGCCGCGACCGCGGTAGCGTTGCTGTACCAGCACTGACCGCCATTCGGAAGTTATCCCATGGACGCAGACCCCACCCGCCGCACCGTCGCGGAGCACCTCCAACGCGCCGACCTGCTGTACGACCTCGGCCAGGTCGCCGACGCCCGCGCGGAAGTCGACGCCGCCCTGCGCGTCGACCCCCTCGACCCCGACGCGAACGCCATGGCCGCCGCCTGCGCGCTCGCCGACCACGACCCCGACGAGGCGCTCACCTACGCCGGAGCCGCCCTCGCCCACCAGCCCGAGCACCCCCGGGCCATGATCACCCGCGGCTACGCCCTCGCCGACACCGGCAGACGCGACGAAGCCCTCCAAGCCGCCGCCAGCATGCTCGAACTCGACCGCCGCTCCTGGCAGCACCACGTCCACTACGCGCTCATCACCCGCCGCGCCGGCGCCGCCCAACCCGCCCTCGACGCCGCCTGGAACGCCGTGAACCTCGCGCCCGACCAGCCCCGCACCCACCTGGCGCTGGCCGCGATCGCCGAGAGCCTCGACATGGACGACCTCGCGAAACGCTCGCGGCAAGCCGCCGAGGACCTCGAACCCGACCGCGTCGCCGGCACCGACGACGTCCTCCCGGGCTTCGCCCCCGGCGACCGCCTCCCGCCCGAGGCCCGCCGCGTACCGCGCCGGTTCGTCGACGCCGACCCGAACGACCCGCACTGGCGCGACAAGATCTACGGAGGCGGCCTCTTCCGCGGCGCGCTCGGACGCTCCGTCCTCCTCGGCATCGCCGTCGTCTTCGCCGTCCCGGCCCTGCTCGGCAGCGAGATCGACACCGGGCCGCGGCTGTTCCTCGCCATCGTCGCCGTCGCCGCATGGGTGGGATGGTTCACAGTTCTGCGCAGGCACCGCAACCCCGAGTGACCTTTCCCGCGCGGCGCTCGTTACTCCTTCACCACGATCTTTGGAGGACGAGCTAGTGACGACCTGCTGGGTTCCCGGGGCCGACGAGAGTCCCTACAACATCCACAATCTCCCGTTCGGGGTCTTCTCGACCGCCGACGAGACGCTGCCTCGCATCGGCGTCCGCATCGGCGACCAGATCCTCGACATGCACAAAGCGGTCCTCTCGGGCGACTGCCAGACCTGCGCCGCCTGCACCGCCCTGCGCGACCCCGCCCTCAACCGGCTCCTGCTGCTCGGCAGGCCGGCGTGGAAGCAGATCCGGGCCCAGGCCCAAGAGGCCCTCACCGAATCGAGCATCCAGGACACCGCGACGAACTGGCTCACGCCGCTCAGCGACGCCATCATGCACGCCCCGCTCCTGGTGACCGACTACGTCGACTTCACCATGCGCACACCCCACGCCGCCCGCGTCCACCCGCGCGCGTCCAACGGCCGCGCCTCCACGATCATCCCCTCCGGGATGGACCTCGTGCGCCCCGCCGGGCACCGCCGCGGCGACGACGGCCACGCCGTCTTCGGGCCCACCCGCGCCCTCGACATCGAAGCCGAAGTCGGCTTCATCATCGGCGGCGAATCGGAGCTCGGGCACCCCGTGTCCCCCGACGCGTTCGAAGACCACGTCTTCGGCGCGGTCCTCCTCAACGACTGGACCGCCCGCGACTTCGCCGAACTCGAGACCGACGGCCTCGGCCCGTTCGCGTCCAAGTCCTTCGCGACCTCCATGAGCGCGTGGGTGACCCCCATCGAAGCGCTCAACGCCGCCCGCACCACCGCGCCGCAACCCAACGCGGACATGGCGCCCTACCTGAAGGAATCCGACCGGTACGGGTTCGACCTGCACCTGAGCATCGAGGTCAACGGCGTCGCCGTCGCCGGGGCCGACTTCGCGGAGTCCTACTGGACCCCCGCGCAGCAGCTCGCCCAGCTCACCTCCGGCGGCGCCCTCCTGCGCCCCGGCCTGCTGTACGGCTCCGGCGAGGCCGTCACCGGCCAGTTCAACCTCGAGAACGGCGACACGGTGAGGGTCACCGCCACCGCCCCGGGCCCGCGCGGCACCACCATCGCCCTCGGCGAGGTCGCGACCCGCGTCCTGCCGTCCATCAGCTGACCGACGGCGGCCACGGGCGACGCGTCCCGGACGCCCGGAACGCGAAACCGGCCGGTACCGCTGATGCGGTACCGGCCGGGCAACGAGTGATCAGACCAGGACGGTCTTCCCGCTCGGAGCGAGCTCGGCGATCAGCTCGACCTCGACCGGGGCGCCCAGCGGCAGCTCGGCCACGCCGACCGCGCTGCGCGCATGCGTCCCGGCCTCGCCGAAGACCTCCCCGAGCAGCTCCGAAGCGCCGTTGAGCACCTTCGGCTGACCGGTGAACCCGGGCGCCGAAGCCACGAAGCCCACGACCTTCACGATCCGCACGACCTGGTCGAGCGGCGCGATCGAAGCCACCGCGGCCAGCGCGTTCAACGCGCAGATCCGCGCCAGCTCGTAGCCCTGCTCAGGGTCGACCTCGGCGCCGACCTTGCCGGCAGCCACGAGCGAGCCGTCGACCATCGGCAGCTGCCCCGAGGTGTACACGTAATCCCCGGAGCGGACCGCCGGCTGGTACGCGGCCAGCGGCTTCACGACCTCCGGCAGCGAGAGTCCCAGGCGCGCCAGCGCCTTGTCCACATCGGTCACCGCTACTGCTCCTTCTTGCGCTTGAAGTACGCCACGAGCTGCTCCGAGTTCTGGCCGGACAGGACGGTCACCAGTTCCCAGCCTTCGTCCCCGAAATTGTCGAGGATCATCTTGGTGTTGTGGATCAGCAGCGGCGCGGTGAGGTACTCCCATTTCTCCATGCGCCCACAGTACGGCGTCTTGATCAGACGGCGTCGCACCGCTACGCTCAAGAGTGCGTCGCCTCCCCCGAAGTCCTTACGGTGCGCGTCCCGGACCGCACCAGTCGAACCAGGGAGTCCCCGTGTCGTCAGACACCAGTGCGTCGTCCTCGACCGCGCCATCTTCGACTGCGCCGTTCTCGGCATCCGCGCCCCATGACGAACCGTCCACCGGGGCGGGCGCCCAGCCGCCCGAGACCGCCGAGCAGCGCGCCCCGGCCACCGCGGCGCCCGGCCGGCACGAACCGCCGCGCGACCGGTCGAACCGCTTGTGGACGTGGATCATCGCAGCCGCCGTCGCCGCGTTCTGCGTCGCGCTCGTCCTCGGCGCGATGCGCCTCTTCGTGGACGTCGGCGACGTCACCGACACACCCGAACGCACCGTCGACGCGTTCCTCGAGGCGCTGCTCGACCAGCGCGACGCCGAAGCCGCCGCCACCTGGCTCTGCGCGGACAAGGCCGACCGCGACCTCAGCGAGGCCGTCGCGGCCCTGTCGTTCACCGACGGCCCCGGCGACTTCGAATGGGGCGCGGTCGAAGAGACCGGCCGCTCGGTCGGGGCGGCCACGGTCACGGCCGAGATCCGCATCGGCGGCGGCCACGACGGCGCCTACTCCGACCCGGCCACGTGGGCGTTCTCGCTCGTGGCCGAGGAAGGCGAGCCGCAATGGCTCATCTGCGGGATCACCGCGGAATGACTAGACTTCGATGAATGACTGCCTCAGCGTTCCCGGTGCCGCGCCTGCACATCGTCACCGGGAAGGGCGGCACGGGCAAGACCTCGGTGGCGGCCGCGCTCGCGTTGGCGCTGGCCGGCGCGGGCAGGCGGGTGCTGCTGGTGGAGGTCGAAGGGCGCCAAGGCATCGCGCCGCTGTTCGAGGCGCCGTCGCTGGGTTACGAGGAGCGGCACCTGGCCGCGGGGCTCGACGGCGGGGAGGTCTTCGGGCAGTCGGTGGACGCCGATGAGGCGCTGCTGGACTACCTGACGATGTTCTACCGGCTCGGGTCGGCCGGGAAGGCGCTGCAGAAGTTCGGGGCGATCGACTTCGCGACGACGATCGCGCCGGGTCTGCGGGACATCCTGCTCACCGGGAAGCTCAAGGAGGCGGCGTCGCGCACCGAGTCGGGGCGGATGGCCTACGACGCGGTGGTGCTCGATGCGCCGCCGACCGGCCGGGTGGTGAAGTTCCTGAACGTGACGGTGGAGAGCGGGCGGCTGGCGAAGACGGGCCCGATCGGGAAGCACTCGCGGTCGGTGGCGAGGATGCTGCATTCGTCGCTGACGGCGGTGCATGTGGTGACGACGCCGGCGGCGATGCCGGTGCAGGAGACCGTGGACGCGTACAAGGAGCTGATGGCCGCCGATCTGCCGGTGGGGCATCTGGTGCTGAACAAGGTCGCCGGTGCGAAGGCCGTGGAGGTCGATGCGGCGCAGATCAAGGCGGGCTTGGAGCGGGCGGGGTTGCACCCGGACGAGGCCCTGGTGTCGGGCCTGGTCGAGGAGTACACGGCCGCGCGGGCGGAGATCGAGTCGGTGGACGCGTACCGGGACCGCCTGGAGCGGCTCGGCCGCCCTGTCGCCGAGCTGCCGCTGCTTCCCGAAGGGGTGGACCTCTCGGGTCTCTACCAGCTCGCCCGCGTCCTGCGGCCCGGCATCATCGGAGGACGGCACCATGGCTGAGGTCCCTGAGCTCGACATCGACGCCCTGCTGGGCGACGAGGGCAAGCATGTGATCGCCTGCTGCGGCTCGGGAGGCGTCGGGAAGACGACGACCGCGGCGGCGCTCGCGCTGCGCGCGGCGGAGGTCCACGGGCGGCGCACGGTGGTGCTGACGATCGACCCGGCCCGGCGGCTGGCGCAGTCGCTGGGCATGGAGGCCCTCGGCAATGTCCCGAAGGCGGTCGAGGCGGTGCGCGGCGGTTCCCTGTACGCGATGATGCTCGACATGAAGCGCACGTTCGACGAGGTCGTCGCCTCGCATACGACCCCGGAGCGGGCGGCGGAGATCTTCGCGAACCCGTTCTACCAGGCGGTGTCGTCGACGTTCTCGGGCACGCAGGAGTACATGGCGATGGAGAAGCTCGGCCAGCTCCGCGCGACCGGGCAGTGGGACCTCATCGTGCTCGACACGCCGCCTTCGCGGTCGGCCCTGGACTTCCTCGACGCCCCCGCCCGGCTCGCGCGGCTGCTGGACGGCCGGGTCATCCGGCTGCTGTCGGCCTCGACGCCCGGCGCGCGGCGGTCGATGCTGTCGCTCATGGGTGCGAGCGCGGCGGTGTTCACGCGGGTGTTCAACAAGGTCCTCGGCGGGCATCTGCTCACTGACGTCGCGGAGTTCACCGCGAGCCTGGAGGACACCTTCGGTGGTTTCCGCAAGCGCGCGGAGGCGACCTTCCGGACCCTGCAGGACGACCAGACCTCGTTCCTGGTGATCGCGGCCCCGGAGCCGGCGGCGGTGGGCGAGGCCGTGTACTTCACGCGGCGGCTCACCGAGGAGCGGATGCCGCTCGACGGGATGATCCTCAACCGCCTGACCCCGGTCGCGGCCGACCTGACGGCGGAGCGGGCCCTCGGTGCGGCCGCGGCGCTCGAGGAGGCCGACGCGGACGACCCGGTCGCGGCGGTCCTGCGGACCCACGCGGACCTGGCCCGGCGGCGGGCCGCCGAGGAGCGGGTCGCGGCGCGGTATGCCGCGGCGTGCCCGGAGGTCCCGCAGCGGCGGCTGCCGACGCTCGGTGTCGAGGTCGTGGATCTGGATGACCTGCGTGCCTTCGGCGCGGTGGCCGCGGGCGTGTAGCGGCCGTTTTGCGAACGCGGGCGTCCAGGGGGCGTCCAGTGTTTCGGCGCTGTGGCCGCTGATGCGGCGGCTGTTTCATAGGCCGGGCGGCCGGCATTTCGGCGTTGCGGCCACGGCTGCATGGTGGCGGCCGTTTCGGGCGGGTGCCCGATGCGGTGTCGGCTCGGCCGTGGTCTTGCTGCCGGCCGTGGCCGAGTTGGTGCGCTGGTCGGTGAGGTTTTGGTGCGGGCGCACCGGCGTCGTTGCCGGTGCGCCCGCGTTCGTACCCTCGCGAGGTCTCCTGGCAGGAGCCGCGCGGGAGTGCACTCCCGCGCGGTCTTCGGGGGCGGCCCCCGGGGTTCCCACATTCGCCGCCAGTCCTGCCAGGACCGGACCGCCACTCCGCACTTCCGCCTCCACCGGCGAAGCAGCCGTTTTTTCAATCAACAATCACATGTCCGGTACCGAACGCCAAGCACTGTTTTCCACCTGTGGATAACTTTGCGAGAATTGCTTATTTCGCCTGCTCGTGAGGCGTAGAGTTATCCACAGGATCCGTGGCCGCCTAGGGCAAGAAAAAACGCGCCCGGACGGGGATGCCGTCCAGGCGCGGTGCTCATGCCTTTCATCGAGAGGCTCGCCGGTAAGAAGTTCACGTCTACCGGTATCCGGCGCCGGTTGCCCTTGCGGGCGCTTCGCTGCTCCTCCTCAAGCGCCACCTCGAAGACCGCTCTCCAGGAGCGGACGTCTGCGTGCCTTCGCAGCAGTGCCCTCCGCTCCCGCTCGGTCATGCCGCCCCAGACGCCGAACTCGATGCGATTATCGAGCGCGTCAGCAAGACATTCCAGCCGTACCGGACAGCCGCGGCACACTTTCTTGGCGTTGTTCTGCTCTGCTCCTTGCACGAACAGGGCGTCAGGATCACCTTCCTGACATAGCGCCTTGGTCGTCCAGTCGATCAGCAGTCCCATCCGCATGACCTCCCCGTGAGATCTTTCCCCTTCATACCCCCCGACGACCGAATTCGAGTGACCTCTCGATCACTCAAAGTGGCCGTCAGAACGGACCTTACACCTCTCGTAAGGGTTTGACTACTCTCCGAGACGAAAATCGGACTCCGTGGGACGGCTTCACCCCTACGGTTCACTACGCGATGGCAGCTCGCGATAATAACGATTCCGATACGAGCGCATCTCCTCTTCCGGACTGGGGCGTATCAATTGCGGGCATACATGTCGCCTTGCATGCGAGTCGCCTTCCGGTTCGCGGAAGCTGCCGCTTCGTACTTCCCGACATTCGTTCTAATCTGAGGCGGTGGAGACCTTGAAACGCGACCGGAGTCCCCTGAGGGACGGCATCGCGCTGCTGATCTGCGGCGTGCTCGCCGGGGTGCTCGCGGCTGCGGCCGCCTTCCCCCTCGTCGGACTCGGCGGCCTCGTTGCCGAGAACAGCGTCAACTCATTCGAGTCGCTGCCGACAGAACTCACCAAACCCACCTTGCCGCAGACGACCTATGTGTACGCCTCCGATGGCGAGACGCTCATCACCTCCTTCTACGAGGAGAACCGCCGCGAGGTCGCCCTCGACGAGGTCTCTCCTGTCATGATCGACGCGCTGCTGGCGGCCGAGGACTCAAAGTTCTACGAGCACAACGGCGTCGACTGGGCCGGAATCATCCGGGCCGCCGTGGCGAACCAGGGCGGCGACTCCCAGGGGGCGTCGACGCTCACCATGCAGTTCGTACGCAATACCCTGATCTACTCCGCTTCAACCATCGACGAAGTGATCGCCGCATCCGAGGACACGTACGAGCGCAAGCTCCGAGAAGCCCGGTACGCCATGGGCATCGAAGAGACGATGTCCAAAGAGGAAATCCTCGAGGGCTATCTGAACGTGATCTACCTCGGCAACCAGGCCTACGGGGTCCACGCCGGGGCGTACACGTACTTCAACAAGCCGCCGAGCGAGCTCACCGCCGCCGAGGCCGCGACCCTCGCCTCGCTGCCGAAGTTCCCCTCGCTCGCCGACGGCCTGCTCGACGGCGAAGGCGACGACCAGGAGATCATCGACCGCCGCAACTGGATCCTCGACCGCATGGTCGGTCTCGGCACCATCGAGCAAGCCGAAGCCGACGAGGCCAAGGAACTGCCGCTCGGCCTGAACCCGCGCCCCGTCCGCAGCGAGTGCGTCGACGTCGCGACCCCCAACTGGGGCTTCTTCTGCGACTACTTCAAGGAGTGGTGGACCAGTCAGGAGGCCTTCGGCGCCGACGAGCGCGAGCGCATGAGCCTGCTCAAGCGCGGCGGCTTCAGGATCGTCACCAGCCTCGACGCGGAGCTCCAGGACCAGGCCACCGAGCGCCTCACCGAAGAGGTGAGCGTCAACAACCCCGCCGCACTCGGGTCGGTCACCATCACCCCCGGCACCGGGCACGTGCGCGCGATGGCGGTGAACCGCAACTACAGTCTCGACCAGACCGAGAACAAACCGCGGACCGACGGCGACGACTCCAAGCCGTCGAACTACCCGAACACGACGATCCCGCTCCTCAGCGGCAACGACGAGGTCTCCGGCTACCCAGGCGGTTCGACGTTCAAGATGTTCACTATGCTCGCAGCCCTTGACAAAGGCTGGCCCTTGGAGACACGCATCCCCTCGCCTGGCAGGTACACCTCCCAGTACCTCATGAGCGGTGGCTCGCTTGCCGAATCCGAATCCGACTGCCAACCGTTCCAACGAGGCGACGTGCAATATGCGCACTGGTGTCCGACGAACGACAACAACTGGTCCTCGTCGCCGCTGAATATGTGGGGCATGTTCGGCCGCTCCTCGAACACCGCGTTCGTGCGGCTACAGGAGATGGTCGGCGTCAGCGCGGCCTACGAGGCGGCCGTCGCGTCTGGTGTCGACTTCTACAACTCCCCGCTGAATGAGGCGTATGAGGACGGCACCATCGACGAGTCCCAGGGCACCTTCACACTCGGCCTCCACTCGACCACACCGCTGGAGATGGCGGAGTCATATGCCACGGTCGCCGCAGGCGGGGTCCACTGCGAGCCGCTTCCGGTCATGAAGGTGATCGGTTCTGACGGCAAGGAGTGGACCGATGCCGCTGCACCGCAGTGCGACCAGGCATTCTCCGAGGACGTCGCGTACGCGGCTGTCAGCGCTGGGCGGTGTGTGGTCGGCCAGAGCCCCGAGGGATCCCAATGCTCCGGCACCGGCACCGCCGCGAGCTACACCGGGGACTTCGGGCGGCCGCTGTTCGGTAAGACCGGGACCGCCGACTCGAACCGGTCGTACTGGTTCATCGGCGCAACTCCGAACGCCGCCACCGCCACATTCGTCGGCGACCCCGATGCGACCCACCGTGACAACGTCGCCACCTCAGCCCTGAAGGACTCGGTGAAGGCCGCCGGCGTCGCGATCCTCAAGGACGCTGTCCACGACCTCGAAGAGGAGAACTGGCCCAAGCCCACCAGCGACATGATCAACGGCAAGAACCTTGTCTCGATCCCGTCGATTGATTGCATGGACGCCGACGAGGCCCGCTCCCGCGTCTCCAGCGCCGGGTTCGAAGCCGAGATCGCAAGCGGCCAGTACGACTCCGATTGCAAGGAAGGGCAGGCGTTCACGACCACGCCGACCGGATCGGCACCCAGCGGCGCGCCCGTTTACATCCTCATCTCGAACGGAAAAGACTACAAGGAAGAGTCCGAGAAGCCCGAGGACGGGGAGTCGCAAAGCACGTCCACCCCACCCGACCGGGACTGACGCACTCCCGTACGCAACGCCTGGCGGCATATAGGCGAACTGTCGCCCACAGGAAATACGGAGACATTGGGCGGGGTGGGACCGATATCGGTCCCACCCCGCTCAACGTCCCACATGGCATCAGCTTGACGCGGTGATCGTCTCATCACGGCGGGACATGCTCAAGCCAAACGACCTTGCTTCTCCTGGGTCGGGGGCGGTGGCGTCCTCTGAAGTCTCGGGGAACTGCTGATATTCGGGGCCCACCGCGATCTCGAAGTGGGCATCCTTCACAGGGTCCATATGATGGCCCCAGGCGATGACTCCTTCAAAATCAGCGAGGATGCCTTCGATCACCGTAATCTCGGCGGGAAATAGCCCATCCCCCGCTCCGATCGGGTAACAAGCCGGGCGGATCTCAACTGCAGTCCCGGACAGGTAGTTCGATTCGAAGGTGGCCTTGATTTGCCGAGACTTCCGATGACCCATGACATCCCCGGTTTCGAAACGCCCTCCGAGTTCGTACGCGTACCGGCGGATGAAGTGAGTCAAAACAAGTTGCGGCCAGCCTTCAGCAAGCGCGACCTCTGCGCCTTCGATTCCCTCCACTGGAAGAAGCGGCGCAGTGGACAGGATCGGCCAGCCATTGGCTGTGGTCAATCCGATCCACTTACCGGTTTCGAGGTCGAACCTCGAAGCAGGTTCGGCGACCGCTGGGGTCACTCCCGTTAGAGCGGCTGCGCCTCCGGCAATGCCGCCATATAGCAGACCACGACGGGTAACAGTCTGGTTCGTATGCAAGTTCATCTGATGCTCCTCATCGTCCTAATGCGTCGGCATGAATCGTCGGATTAGAACTCTCCGTTCGCCATGTAGATGCGCCGATTGACGTAGCCGCTGACGAATTCGAACAACTCGCCCGAGGGGAGTTGATGCGGGAGCATATCAATCTGACCGGGAGCGCTGCCGACCTCGAGAAGCAGCTCTTTCCGCCAGAGGTCATGCACGTTGGTGGCATCGTCGTCGATCTGGCTAAGCTCTTTCAACGCGGCGAGGACGTTGTTCTCCCAGGCCTCCGTCGAGGTCACCTCTCCATTGCAGAGGTCGATCGCATCTGTGAGCGAGTACTCCCACGCGGCTCGGAGCGCATCATTATGTGTGACCCGCTTTTCCATCGTCGGCATGCTGAAGTGCGACATGAGTTCTCCGTAGGCGGTCTCCATGAAATTCTCAACGGTGAGAAAGGATGGAACCCCGAGTCGGCCCATGTAGGCTTCGCAGAAATCGGCTCCTGAGGGATACGCGCTCCGATTGTTGCGCCACTGGTTGTAGAGACGCGCGAGATCGCCCAGAGCTCCCCTTCGCGGCGAGATCATCGGCTCATTCCAGCCAGTGATCGGAGTAGTTCGCATCACCGTCAATCGACTAGTGACTGAGAACATCTTGGCCGTGCTGATATCCAGGTCTTCGAACACGGTCACCGACATGTACCTACCGCTGCCGAGATAGCTCAGCGCGTGCTCCATCCATCCTGCAACATCCAGATTAGGATATGCGTTCCTCACGTCGGTCGCCCACGGGTCACCTGAGAGCGCGTCGGTGAACTGTGGGTGCTTCAGGAAGAAGTGTGCCAACTGATCGGCGTTCCACGCCTGTCCGCCATTCCCCGTGGAATCCGGGTCAAAGTCGGCAACCCACCCGCCACGGTAGATGGCGTCGTAGATCGTGTCCAACCGGTCAAGAAACGCTTCCCGGCTGGTGTGATTCTGGACGTGGTCGACTCCGAAGTCAGCTCCTATGCGGCTGATGTTGCTGTCCAGTCCGAAGGAGTCCGACGAATTGACGACGAAATTGGCTTCTTTGATCTGGTTGAACGACCAGTTGGGGGGTAGAGGGAAACCCTGGTTACCGGAGAATCCCCAGGACATGCCTGAAACGAACGACCATTTGGCGAGGCCTGCCGCAGAGACTCGAATACAGACATTGCGCGAACCGTAGACGCCGGCGATATACCGGCCACCCTTGCTCTGCAGGGCGTCTCGGACCCCCCGGAAGTAATCGATGATGTACGACATCTCAGAGTCCAGCGCGTCATAGTCCACTGCGAAATAGATGCACGTGCCCGCCTCGAACCCGTATTCCACTGCTCGGTCGTGAGCTTTTCCAGCCTCGTGCACTCCGTTTGCGTACGTGAATTCCCCAAGCTCTCCACCCCAGTACTGCGAAATCGGAAAGCAGTTCAATCCTGCGGCGAAAATCGACTCCAGTTCACCATCCTGGATCCACTTGTACCTCCATTGGTCCTCTGGGATCCGTTCCAGGTCCTCGTCGAGGTAGCGACCGACGGTTCGGTAACCAGCCGAGGACAGCGCGGCCGCGCGCGAGGGCGTGATTTCCGAGATGCAGTCGCATGCGATTCGTCGGTATGTACGGTCAGGGTTTCCGGATGATACGAGGAGTTGCGCCCAAGTGTCGAAGTCCGTGTTACCGGTGGTATTCTGTAGCGCTGAGAATTTTTGAAACGCAGCCGTGAACTCCACTACCTCGCTGGAGTAGTTGCGGCGCCACTGAACAGAGTAGCGCGTTCCATCGAATTCGCCCTCGTTCATGAGACAGGCAGCCACATAGAGCGCTGCAACCTGTGATTCCACAGCGTTCTGAGAGAGCTTGAACTTCGAGGTCTTCAGACCGGCTTGAGTCCCGGGTCCGAAAATTCCAGTGATCTGGGCCGACGCTATGCCGATTTCCTTCTGGACTCCCATCATCAGCGCCTGCTGGTAGCCCCTGGAAAGCAATCCGTCTGTCGGGCTCATGCTGTAGGCGGGAATATCTGAGTAGTAATAGTTGAGAAATCGTTGAGCCGCCCGAACATTCTCGTTGCCGCGTTCTTCATTGAACTTGTAGGGATCAGTGGTGAGAATGCCCTTGAAGATCTTCGGTGAAATATAGTCCGCGATGAGCATGCCCATGTCTTCTCGGATAGCGCGGATGCCCTCCACGGCGGCATCGTCGATCTCGCCGTCGACCCAGCCTCCAGTGTAGCCGTGGCACCATAGGCCGTGCCGCGCGATATTGCAGAGCAGCTCACTCGTGGTGGACTTGCCGATCTCGCCCCAGCCTGCGAGAAGCGACAGGGTGGTGGGCCCGAAGACGCCCGAGACCTGGGCCGGGTTTTCGGCTGAAGTGAAAAGCACGTGCTGGAGACCCATGATGAGAGACCGCATGGTTCCCTGCCCGACTTCCCCATCCGTTTCACAGCGAATGTACCCCGGAACGTCAGCAAAGGTTTCATTTACCCAAATCTGGGCTTCTTGCACCTTGATGTCCATAGCTAAGAGAGCGATCCTTTCTTCTTCGTTCTCAGAATTTTCCGGCACTCAGTCGATAGGAGTCAGCGAAGTACCGTCAATTTGAAAAATCGAGGTAGATCCAGAACCATATGACGAGAACCAGAGTGGCCACGAATACGGCGGCTGAGAAGATCAATCCGATCATTCCGCAGGTGCTGAAGTCGAATTCTCGGCGGCGATTCTTAGACACCGGCAGCCACCATCGCACTCTGGACTGCAGGTTTGTATCCGTACTGCAGTCCGAGTGCGTTCGGATGCATCGACTCCCTGCTGGGAACCGTGACACTGCCGGTGTCTCCCGGTCCGGTCTTCTCGAAAATGCCAGTGTTGAAGTAGAAGGCGTTATCCTCGCCATTGCAGAGCTCATGGCCGGCAAACGTTTCTGTGGTCGACACATAGGTCACATTGGCATCAAGGCCGGCAACGATCTCAGCCATACCGCTCCTCAACCGCTGCGCCATGTCGTAGAGCATCACCGATTCAGCGTCGTCGACCGTGAGCAGTCCACCGGAATAGAAGCACTGTTCCCATGGATCGTCTGAGAAGAGGCTGGGGTAGCCAACCAGGAGGATCTCAGCATTCGGGGCAAGTGACCTGATCTGTGGCAGGAGGTCGCTCACCTCGGCCAACGCCGAGTCCACGTCTGCTTGCATGGCCGCCTCGTTCTCGGCCGTGGCGCAGTTCCCATTGCGGAAGTCGAGACAGGTGTCCACATGCGTCGAGAAGTTCGCGTCGTTGCCGCCGATGGACAGCAACACCAGTGTGGTGTCGGCGCTGAGGACGCCGGAGTGCAGTTGCGGGTATTCGCCGAACTGACCACCGTCCGGATCGTCCAGTGGCTGCTGAAGACGGGTGAAGTTGTTGGTCGTGGCGCCTGAGCACGACACGTTCTGAAAGTCGATGCCGTTATTGTTAGCGTCGGCATTGGCGCCGAAGGAGTAGGTCCAGCCGGGAGGCACGATCTGGCGGGTCCATGCGTTCTTGCTGCGGCGGCATGCGTTCCAGGTGCGCAGCCCGGCGTTGCGGTCGGTCTCGGTGTAGTAGTTGCCCACGCCCTCGCCGGAGATGAACGAGTCGCCCATCGCCACGACCATGTGCTTCGGTTTGGCCGGGAGCGGCGCGAACGCGACGGCGTCATAGGTGATGCCGTCAAGCCCGACCCCGTCAGCGGTGATATTGGAGAGGGAAACCTTTTGCGGTTGAGTCGGGTCGAACTGGTAGGCGCCAATCTCGACCCAGGTGTTCGCCCGGTACACGGTGTTGAGATACCGGTCGCGAGTCCCGAGGGTCGTGCCATGAACCTCGTAAGGGGCCTGCTGGGTGGCGGCGTGGCGAGAGGGGACGTGGACGTAGACCTTGGCCCAGCCGTTAATGCGGTCGGCCTCGTCGAGCTCCCAGGTGCCGGTCACTTCCATCTCGGGCTGGGTGTCGTTGCGGGCGTGGGTGAACCAGAAGTGGCCTCGGAATCCTCCGCCGACCTGGTGGAGGTCGATTTTGGAGGGGTAGGTCGCAGGGCTGGTGTTCGCGGTCGGGAAATCGAACGAGAACGAACCGGATTGCGAGACCGGGACTCCGGGACAGGAGCTGGGGCCGCCTTGGGTCTCGGCGACGCTGTCGATCACTCGGATGTACCCGTTGCTCGGCACATTCGGAGAGGCGCAGTTTGGCTGGAACGCAGCGTATGTGGGCCTTGCCGGTTCTGGATCGCCCGCCGTGTATACCAGGACCTCCGTGCCGCATCGCACGGGGCAGAGACCGGCGTCGACCGGTTCATGCCACCAACAGTGCAAGTTGCTCAAGGCGCACGGGCCGGGCTCAGACTTCAGGCACTCGTCGGTCTCGACTTCGCAGATCCCCGCGTTCCAATCGCCCGCGACATCGCAGTTGTTTCCCGATGTAGTGCAAAAGTCCCCGAACTCGGGCAGCGCTGCTAGACCGGTTGTGCCGTACGCCGCATTGTAAGCGCCGGGGTACTCACCGGTGCCGTAGTCGTAGCGTCGCAGCGGATCGAATGCGAAGCCAATGACTCGCTCGGGGTAGGACCACAAGTTGGGGTGTTTGGAGTTCCCGTAGCCGAGGGACTCGTTCCAGTCGTCCGGCAGACCCTCCCAGTCGGCGGGGAAGTCGTGCGTGAACAGGAACATGTCCCGACCCGGCATGTAGACGGGGTTGGCCGGGTTGTTCGCCCAGCCGACGCCCCACTGGCCGTGGTGTTGGTCCTTGTCCGCCTCGGGATAGAACCCGGTGTTATACGCCCATAGGGCAAACCACCAGCTCTGGAGATAGGCAGGGTCCCCATCGTCGAGGATGAGGCCGGCTTCACGGGTCTGGTTCCATTTTTCCTGGAGGATTTGCAGGCCCGCGGCGATGTTCGAGGCGTAGTCCACAGTGATCAGCTGCTGCTGGAACTCGGTGTACACCGTGTCGTCGCGGTGCATGCCCGTGGTGACCTGGGCGATCCCATATCCGCAGTCGACGTCGTCCCAGTGCACCTCCCAGAGGGTGTCGCCGCCTGCGGTTCGGTTGCCGTAGAAGCCGCCCTGGTGAATATTCCCCGAGTATCCGTCAGCGGCGTGGCTTGAAGCGTGCCACCCGTTCGATTCCTGGGCGATGATGCCGAGCATGAGCTGCGCGGGCACGGTGCCGCCGCCGTCGAGCGTGATCGGCGGGAACTGGACTTGCGGACTGAAGGCGGGCAGACCCAGATTGTTCCAATCGGCCGGCCGGCTCTGCGTCAGCGCGCCGCGGACGGCAAGATCTACTGCCCACTCGACTTGGGCCGCATTCGGTTGGTAGGACATCAGGTTCGGGTCGTTGCGGGGTATCGCACAAGCCCGGTCGGGGTCCCACGGCACCGCCGCAGGGTCCTCTGCGCCGAGCGCACCGAACGTCTCCTGCTCGGTGAGCGTCTCGGCGAGGACCGGCGAGATCTCGTCCGCGCCTGTGTTCGCCCCGAGCGGAACGGTCGCCTCGACGGCTGTGCCGTCGTCGGTGGCGTAGATGAGAACGTCGGCTGTATCAGCGGAAGTGCTCACTCCCTGTTCGACATCAGCCCCATCGAGAGTCAGGTTCGAGGTGACGACTGCCATGCCGCCTTCGGTTGAGAGCTCCACACTCGCGGGCACATCGGCGACCTCCCACGACTCGGGCAAGTCACCGAGGTCTATCGCCGCTTCGAGGCCCTTGACGATCACCTCGCCGTCGGTGTTCCGATGCAGATCGAGCCGCCCGGCGTCGGCTCGGGCCATTTCGGTGGCCTCGCCATCGGCGAAGCGGACTGCCACCGTCTCCTCCCCGTCGAGCACCTGGAAACCCAGTCCTCCGTCGGCATCGACAGCAAGATCGAACGCAATGGCCTCGGTGCGCAGCAGGGGCTCGATCGTGCCATCGTCCTCGACGACGACGATCTGTCCGCCGGCTGCTGCAGCAAAGCCGTCACCGTATGCAACAGGGGAAGACAGCTGTCCTTCCACTTCAATCGCATCGATAGTCGCAGTCGCAATATCCACGCGCTGCAGACGTGTCTGCGCTACGTCATCGTCACCGACCAACGCGGAAAGCACAACGCCCTCGGCCCCACAGGAGGGGTTGTAGTACGCGAGGCTCGTGCGCTCGTCGAGTTTCGAAACCTCGCCAGACTCCAGGTGAACGACCGCGGCGAATGCGCCGCCGTACATACCCGCCGGGGAGTTCGTGTACTCGCGCGGCGCATAAACGACCATTGCGTGCTGCCCATCGGCGGTGACGCAGTACTGCCCGAGCCACCGGTCAGTTTCGAACCCCGGCTCGACAAGAGTCGCGACTTCTGTCCACTCTGACGGATTCGACGCATTCGCGACCAGTAGATGGAAGCCAGCGGCATCACCATCACCCGTAACACTGATGTCTGTCGAAGATCCGCCCGCTTGAGGGTTGGCTGCTGGTGTCGCATCGACAGCGGACAGCGCGTGAGCGGCAGTCCCCACAACTCCGTCAAACAGCGCTGGGACCAGCAGCAGACACAGGGATAGAAGTATCTTAGAGCGCATTTGTCCTCTTGATCGCATGCTTCGCGACGCGATCGCAGATCGCGTGATTTTTAGCCAAAAGCTGGTAGACGCCAGATCGAAGGGCAGCCGCTGAAAGGCGGTTGGATCCGTCAAATTTCGAAGTAGCGCCGTGGGATAGATGGGGCGAAGGGTCGTGCAGGCTGGCACCCGCGCCGCTGTGGATTCGGCGACGTGGGTTCAACACCGCGGTCATGAGATTACGCAGCCCATCACCGACCGTCAAGATTCATGTTCGAAAACGAACACGACTGTGGGCCGGCCTGGTCCGGGGACGGGTCGGCCTTTGGGGCATGCGCGAACCGCGGCAGTCGGGACGATCATCTCGATTCAGGCAAGCGCTTGAGCGCTTGACTTGGTACTGTAGACATACATCACAAAGGCTGCGTTTCCCGACCCTTTCAACACCTCAGCCGAGAAGAGCAAACGTGAACTCCATACCCCGCAGAATCCCCCCATCATTCTCCGAAGCAGACGCCGCGATCCTGAACTGCGTCGTGGCGGCGCCATCTCATCAAGTTGCCGCAGAATGGCTCGGATGCTCCGCAACGCATCTGCGCCGACTGCTCAAGCTCCTTCGGGAGCGCTTCGAGGTAGACAACAACCTGCAGCTCATTATGTTGGCATCCCTGCAGGGTGCCATCGATCCGGTCAAAGTCCTGCCAGGGGTCCATCCCTCCACTGCCTGAACCCTGATCACCGCAGCCAAATCCGCGAGCTGCGGTGATCCTTTCAGCCAAGCGCACAACCTTCGGAGCCTGGGACTTGCGACAACTTCACCGCCCCAAGCGACCAAGGCGGCGTTGACGCGTGCGTCCGACTCACTGTCCTTGCACATCCGGGCAGCCGCCGATAGTGAGGCCATAGCTCCGCCCAGACCGTGAATCGGCCTGCGTACCAAACAAGGTAGCGCCCCTAAGGCCATCCGAAAACATTCAAACTGGGGGCTTGCGCTGGTAAGCGGATGCCGGTATCATCATCGGCGCGCCGCAAACTAGACTATTCAACCCCGATCCTCAATTAAAATTTTTCGGACATATGGCCGTGATCCGGACGGACACTACAACGACTTTCATTCAGCCGCGCTCAGATATCCTGGGCTCTTTCCTAACCTTCAGTAAGAGACCTTGGGTTGTATTCGAATAGCGCTGCGTTGCGACTGAACCATCACAGTACCGCACAGCCTATTCAATGCCAGTGGCTTCTAAGGCGAGGACTCTTGCCCGAAAGAAGATATTCGCCCAATCCGGATCCATCCGGCCCATTAACCTCACCGACTAGGAAATCTGGAATGTCAAGTAAACCAGTAATAGGAATCTTTCCATTGAACGATAAGTTGTCGATGCCCGTACAGTTTCTAAAGAGAATTCTTCTGACACTGGGTTTGACAATCTCCATTGTCATTGCTGCAGAATCCCCCGTTTTCGCAGGCACTGTAACGAATGCATGGTCGGACAATCCGACACTATGCGCACCCAGCAGCGCCTGCACCAAGAGCGGCAACCTCGTTCGAGCATGGCAGACGATCGTCATCAACAACGTCTATGACGACTGCGGTAATCTCGGATGCTATGCCACTTACGGCTGCTGGTTCGTGGATGGCTCTTTCGGTTCGAACTCAACAGCCGGCACGAAGGCATATCAAGGCAATATCGGTGTCACCTCCGACGGCTGGGTAGGATCAGGTACGTGGAGTGAGGTCTATAGCCGACTAGTTCGACACAGCGCAAATGACACTCCATCTACGATTGGGTATGCCTTGCCAAGTCTCTATCCTGTTTATGGGGGTTCAAGCACCTATTTTTATCGAGTGCAATCAAGCGGCGCCTGGTATTTCAAAGACCGATGTGACGGCAACCGCTGGAAAGCGATGTCTTTTTAGCGTTGTTCACGTACACGAGGAATCTATTTCCAATCACTTAAACGTGATTAGATCGTTCGTTGTCTATATGTTCCGGTTTCTGAATTACAGCTGATTTGGCAATACAGGGAATGGCATTCTCCTTTAGTAGCCAGGAACCATGCAATACCTTCACTCCAGGAACTCTGGCAATTGCTAGATCGAACAAGCACCCCACCCTTGAAGTAGGACGCATCATCTGACCGGGGTTATCCCACAGTATTTCTGGGCGCAAGCGAACTGCGGGCCCGCGCCTTTCGGCGCGGGCCCGCAGTCCTTTTGGGAGGAAGGAAGTTCGTCAGGTGGCCTTGGGCATCACCAGGGTGCCGGGTGCGACCCGGTCGGTGGGGGTGGTGTGGCCGTCGTCGTGGAGGTGGTTGCCTTCGCGGAGTTGGCCGTCGCGGATGGTGACGGCGCGCTGGGCGCGCTCGGCCACTTCGTGGTCGTGGGTGATGATGAGGATGGTGAGGCCCTCGGCGTGGAGTTCGTCCAGTGTGGCCATGATGGAGTCGGCGGTCTTGGAGTCCAGGTTGCCGGTGGGTTCGTCGCACAGCAGCAGGCTGGGGCCGGCCGCGAGGGCGCGGGCGATCGCGACGCGCTGGCGCTCACCGCCGGAGAGGGTGGTGGGGAGGGCGTCGAGGCGGTGGGAGAGGCCCACGAGTTCGAGTTTCTCGCGGGCGATCTGGCGCCGCTTGCGTTTGGGGACGCCTTGGTAGACCAGGGACATGGCGACGTTCTCGGTCGCGGTGCGGTGGGCCATGAGGTGGAACGCCTGGAAGATGAAGCCGATCTTGTCGGCGCGCAGCTGGGTGCGGTGCGCTTCCTTCATCGTGGAGGTGTCGTGGCCGTCGAGCCGGTAGGTGCCGGTGGTGGGGGCGTCGAGGAGTCCGAGGAGGTTGAGGAGGGTGGACTTGCCGGAGCCGGAGGGGCCGACGATGGCGACGTACTCGCCGTCGTCGATGCGCAGTTGGACCGGTTTGAGGGCTTCGACGGGCGGGGGGCCGGGGTAGGTCATGCCGACGCCGTCGAGCTCGATGAGCGCGCGGCCGCTCGCGGCGGGCCCTTCGCCTGCGACGCGCGCGAACACCGCGGTGTCGTCGGCAGCGCCGTTGGCGGCGCCGCCGCTGACGGTCGGCAGGATCATGGTCGCGTCGTCTTCGGTCACGTCTCCAAGACGCCCGGACCGTCGCGAGTGGTTGCACGCCGCCGCGACTTTGCGTTCCGGCGGCGCCGGCGGGTCCGGGGTCCGGGGGCTTCGGCCGGGCCGGGGTGCTCGGCCGGGGTGCCGTCGGCGGTTCAGGAGAAGGAGAAGTCGGCCATGATCGGGCGGTGGTCGGAAGCGGTCGCGTCCAGGACGTCCGAGCCGGTGGCCTCCATGCCGCGGTAGAGGACCTGGTCGATCCGCGCCATGGGCGTGTCGGCGGGCCAGGTGAAGCCGAAGCCCTTGCCGGCGTCGGCCTGCGCCGAGTGCAGCTGGTAGGTGATGGGGGCGAGGGCGCGGTCCTGGGAGGTGCCGTTCAGGTCGCCGGCGAGGACGACGCGTTCGAGTTCCTCGTCGGCGAGGGCTTCGCCGAGGAGGAGCGCGGTCTCGTTGCGCTGGGCGGAGGTGAAGCCTTCGGTGTTGACGCGCACGGAGAGCAGGTGGGCGACGTAGAAGGCGACGGGTTCGCCGTCGATCTCGACGGCGGCGCGGAAGGCGCGGGCCCAGCCGAGGTTGAGGTCGACTTCGTTGGAGTCGATGACGGGGTGGGTGGACCAGAGGGCGACGGTGCCGTAGGAGACCGAGTGCTCGTACTGGTCGTCGAGGAGGTCGCTCCAGGCGTAGCGCTGGTCCTCGGTGAGTTCGACGAGGATGATGACGTCGGGTTCGGCGGCGAGGAGGGTCGCGGCCGTGCCGGCGGTGTCGGTGTTGTTGGCGTTGACGTTGTGGGCGACGACGCGGAAGTCGCCGTCGCCGGTGTGCTTGTCGGGGATGAGGCCGGCGTACATCTGGAACCAGACGAGGCCGGGGAGGAGCGCGCAGACGATGGCGAGGGGCCGGCGGCGGATGGCGGCGAGGATGAGGAGGACGGGGACGGCGAGGCCGAACCAGGGCAGGAACGTCTCGATGAGGCTGCCGAGGTTGAACCAGCGGTTGGGGATGAACCGGTGGAGGAGCAGTATCGCGGCGAGGAGCAGTGAGAGGACGATGAGCGCCCCGCTGAAGATCTTCCCGCCCGTCGATGATCGGCTCACCCGCTGCCGCCTTTCTCCGTGTGAGCGGCGCTGCCGCGCCGTCGGCGCCGCCGGGTGGCGGCGCGGTCCCGACAGGTTAGCCGCCCTTGGCGAGAAACGGCGAATGCCGGGCCTGTGGTCACAGGCCCGGCATCCGGAACGTTGGCGGTGGCGGTGGGATTTGAACCCACGGTTGAGGGTTACCCAACACTCGCTTTCGAGGCGAGCTCCTTCGGCCGCTCGGACACGCCACCGCCGAGAACACTACCGGACTGCGTATGCGCGCGACCGACCGGGCCCGGCGATCCAGCTCACAGCCGGTCCTCGCAAATTCATGGGATGTTTATGAGAAGCTGGCGTCATGACTGCACACATCTCCGCCAAGCCGGGCGACATCGCCGAGAGCGTCCTCCTGCCCGGGGACCCGCTGCGCGCGAAGTGGATCGCCGAGAACTTCCTCACGGACGCGACCTGCTACACCGAGGTCAGGAACATGTTCGGGTTCACCGGCACGTACAAGGGCAAGCGCGTGTCCGTGCAGGGCACCGGGATGGGCCAGCCCTCCGCGTCGATCTACACGCACGAGCTGCTCGACGTCTACGGCGTGACGACCGTGGTGCGCGTGGGCTCGGCCGGCGCGATCCACAATGACATCGAGCTGCGGGACGTGGTGGCCGGCATCGGCGCCTCCACGAACTCCTCGATGAACCGCATCCGCTTCAACGGCGTCGTCGACTACGCGCCGGTGGCCGACTTCGGGCTGCTGCGCGCCTCCGTGGACGCCGCGACCGCGCGCGGGATCAACCTGCACGTGGGCCAGTTGTACTCCTCGGACACGTTCTACACCGACGCGCCCGACGTCGAGGCGAAGCTCGCCGACTACGGCATCCTCGCCATCGAGATGGAGGCCGCGGCGATCTACACGCTCGCCGCGAAGTTCAAGGCCCGCGCGCTGGCGCTGTGCACCATCTCCGACCACATCCTCAAGGGCACCGAGCTGCCCGCGGCCGACCGCCAGGAGTCCTTCTCCGAAATGGTCGAGATCGCGCTGGACGCCGTCACCGCGTAACGCGCCCGCTCAGGCCCGGCTCGCTGAGCCGGGCCTTTCGCCTACCCCGCAGCGGGGTTCGCGAGCACCGCGGCGAGCTCGTCCCCGAGGTAGGGGCCGAGGGTCGCGGCGTAGGTGTTGGTGAGGTGCGCGTCGTCGCGGTAGACGAGGACGTTGCCGACCACCGGCGGGCAGGCGTCGCCGTCGCAGATGAGGCCGGTGAGGTCGACCTTGTGGACGCCCGCGGGGACCTCCAGGGCCTCGAACGCGCCCTCGTCGTAGTACGAGGCGCGGTCGACGGTGCACTCGTTCGCGTCGGGGCCGTTGAGGTCCACGCACAGCGGGATGTCGAAGCGGGGGCTCGGGGTGTCGCGCAGGGCGACCACGGGGGTGCCGGTGGCGAGGAGCTGCTCGTAGCGGTCGGTGTACTCGGGGAACGTCTCGTACGCCTCGTAGCCGACCCGGGAACCGTAGGTGAGCACCAGGTCGGGCCCGATGGCGGCGATCTCGGCGACGACCGCGTCGTTCCAGGCCGCGCACGAGCGGTACCGCTCCTCGCCGAGCGCTTCCTGGCCGGTCTCGATGATGCACGCGTTCTTGGTGAACGCGATGACGTGCCAGTCCCGGTCCTCGGCGGCGTCCAGCACCGCCGGGAGCCACTGCCAGATCTTCGACCCGCCGTACATGACGACGGTGGCGGCGGTCCCCGCGCCGTCGGCGGCCCCGTCCTCGTCCTCCTCCCCGTCGCCGTCCGACTCCTCACCGGGGTCGTCGCCGGGGCTGAAGTCGCACCGGACCGGCTCGTAGCCGGTCATGGTCTGGTTGCAGCGGCCCGACAGCGCCGGGTCGTAGTCCAGGGCGGCGTCGAGCGTCGACGGCGTGAAGTCGGCTTCGGCCACCTCCAGGCCCTCGGCGAGGGCGGCCGCGCCGGGGTGGCGGGCCGGGTCGTGCGCGGCCTCGGCGAGCCGTTCGCGCTCGAACGCGATGTACCCGGCCATGGCGGCGCAGGCGGCGAGCGCGAACGCCATGGACGCCGCGCCGAGGGCGAACGCGCCGCGCTTGGTGCGCTGCCCGAGGGTGAGGCGCCGCTCCAGGGCCCAGTGGGTGGCGGCGGCGAGCGCGGTCGCGGCGGCGAGGATGCCGAGGCCGCCGGGGAGGGTCGCGGTGTCGCGCCCGGTCGCGGTGAGGTAGCAGATGAGGATCGGCCAGTGCCAGAGGTAGAGCGTGTAGGAGAGGTCGCCGAGCCACTGGACGAACCCGGTGTTGAGCAGGCGCCCGGCGCCGGCGCCGGGGCTGAGGGACGCGGCGGTGACGACCGCGCAGGCGCCGCCGACGGGCCAGAGCGCGGCGAGCCCGGGGAACTGGGTGCTCTCGAGGAAGAATCCGGCGCCGAGGAGCACGGCGACGCCCGCCCAGCCGAGCAGGGCCGCCGTCCATTTCGCTTGCGGCGCAGCGGGGTCGGTGAAGGCGGTGCGCAGGCGCGGGAGGGCGAGGGCGAGGAGGCCGCCCGCGGCGAACTGCCAGAGGCGGGCGCGGAGGTCGAAGTAGGCGAAGGCCTGGTTCTCGGCGGTCTCCCAGAGCGCGAAGGCGAACGAGGCGGCGAAGACGAGCGCGAGGGCGGCGGCGAGGGTGCGGCGGGGGCTGCGCCCGGTGCGGGCGGCGACCGCGACCGCGGCGGCGATGAGGATCGGCCACAGCACGTAGAACTGGGCTTGGACGCCCATGGACCAGTAGTGCTGGACGATGCTCGCGCCGTTGTTGGAGGAGAGGTAGTCGACGGAGTTGAGGGCGAGGTGCCAGTTGGCGTAGTAGAGGGCCGCGGCGAGGAGGTCGCCGACCTGCTGGAGCCAGGTGGCGCGCGGGAGCCAGAGGACCGCCATGACGACGCTCGCGGCGACGACCACGAGGGCGGGCGGGAAGATGCGGCGCACGATGCGGGAGGCGAAGGCAAGGGGGGCGACCGAGCCGGTGCGGTCGACCGAGCGGAGGAGGCTCGCGGTGATGAAGAAGCCCGAGAGCAGGAGGAACACGTCGACACCGCCGGAGACGCGGTCGAACCAGATGTGGTAGACGGCGATGACGACGATGGCGAGGCCGCGGAGGCCGTCGATCTCGCGCAGGCGCGGCGGCCGGGCCGCCGGCCGGGCGGTCGCGGGGGGCGCGGTCGTGGCGTCGCTGGTGCTCGCGGGGTGGCTCATCGAACTCCGGGGGAGGCGGCGTGCGGGGGCACGTGGCGGGGCGCGGTGCGGTGGCGGTCCGGTGGTCTCCCCGAGGGTAGCCGCGGCGGGTCGCGGGAGGGAACGGGGCGGTTGCGGCGGTACGCGAGCGGGAGGCGATGCGAGTGCGGCGGTTCGCGGCGGATGGCGCGAATTGGGCATCCGGAGGCGCCCCCGAATCCATGGTCCCCCGCGGGTGCGACACCGGTGCGGGGCCGGGGGGTCGCGGCGCCGGGCCGAATGGCTCCCGAGGCCGGAGTGAAGCCGCAGGTGGGCGCCGTAGCGAGCCGGGTTCCAACCGCCCGCGGACGGCGCCCGGTACCTGGTGCGCGCCCGCCGGTGAACAACTGAATGACGCGTCCGGCGAATGCGTTGACACGCGAAGGATCGGCGGGACACAATAGGCTTGCCTTAACGATCGTTAAGGGATGCTGTTTCGGCAAGGAGGCCGTAACGTGGAATTCGGGGACTACCCGGCCGAACGCGAGCGCATCGAGCGCGGCGGCGCCGCGAAGTACCACCAGGCCGCGGCCGCAGCGGGCAAGTACCACGCGCGCGAGCGCATCCGCCGCCTCTGCGACCCCGACTCGTTCCGCGAAGACGCCCTCTGGGCCAACCCGGACCCGACCCTCCCCGCCGACGGCGTCGTCGTCGGCACCGCCACCGTGCAGGGCCGCCCCATCCGGCTCATCGCCAACGACTCCACCGTCAAAGCCGGGTCCTGGGGCGCGCGCACCGTCGAGAAGATCATCCGCACCGTCGAAGCCGCCCAGCTCGAGCAGCACCCCATCGTCTACCTGGTCGACTCCGCCGGAGCCCGCATCACCGACCAGGTCCAGCTCTTCCCCGGCCGCCGCGGCGCCGGCCGCATCTTCCACGAGCAGGTCCGCGCCTCCGGGAAGATCCCCCAGGCCTGCGCCCTCTTCGGCCCCAGCGCCGCCGGCGGCGCCTACATCCCCGCGTTCTGCGACATCGTCGCCATGGTCGACGGCAACGCCTCCATGTACCTCGGCAGCCCCCGCATGGTCGAAATGGTCACCGGCGAGAAGACCACCCTTGAGGACATGGGCGGCGCCCGCGTCCACTGCGAGCAGTCCGGCGTCGGGCACTTCCTGTGCCGCAACGAGGACGAAGCCATCGCCTCCGTCAGGCGCTGGCTCTCCTACCTGCCCTCCAACTGGACCCAGCCCGCACCCGTGCGCGCCGCCCGCCCTCCGCTCCCGGTCGACCTCGCCGCCCAGATCCCCGCCAGCGAATCCGCGCCGTTCGACATGCACGCACTCCTCGACGGACTCGTCGACCGCGACTCGGTCCTCGAAGTCCAGGCCCGCTGGGCCGGCGAACTCATCACCGCGTTCGCCCGACTCGACGGCAGGCCCGTCGGCATCGTCGCCAACAACTCCGCCGTGCGCGGCGGCGTCCTCTTCTCCGACTCCGCCGACAAGGCCGCCCGCTTCGTCAGCACCTGCGACGCCTTCAACGTGCCCCTGCTGTTCCTCGCCGACGTCCCCGGCTTCATGGTCGGCTCCGCCGTCGAACACGGCGGCATCATCCGCCACGGCGCCAAGATGATCGCCGCCGTAGCCGAAGCCACCGTCCCCAAACTCTGCGTCGTCGTCCGCAAGGCCTACGGCGCCGGCCTCTACGCCATGGCCGGACCCGCCTTCGGCTCCGACGCCTGCCTCGCCCTGCCGACCGCCCGCATCGCCGTCATGGGCGCCGAAGCCGCCGTCAACGCCGTGTACGCCAACAAGATCGCCGCCATCGACGACCCCGCCCAACGGGAGCAGTACGTCGCCGACAAACGCGCCGAATACGAAGCCGACGTCGACCTGCGCCGCCTCGCCGGCGAACTCGTCGTCGACGACATCATCGAACCCGCCCGCCTCCGCGATGACCTCATCGCCCGATACCGCCGGCTGACCCACAAGGACCGCCGGTTCTCCGACCGCAGACACCCGATCACACCGGTGTAGCCGCCACCGCGACGCCTGCGATCCGACACAGCAACAGGGAGCCAGCCATGCGACTCGACATCGAGCAGACCGAATTCGCCGCCGCCGTGCGCGCCTTCGCCCAAGACCAGATCAAACCGGTCATCGGCGACTTCTACGAGCGCGGCGAGTTCCCCGCCGACCTCATCCGCGAGCTGGGCAAGCTCGGCGTCCTCGGCGTCACCCTCCCCGAGGAGTACGGCGGCGCCGGCGCCGGCCTCTTCATGCTCGGCCTCGCCCTCGAGGAGATCGCCCGCGTCGACGCCTCCGTCGCCGTCACCGTCGAAGCCTCCGTGACCCTCGGCGCCGAAGGCATCGCCCGCTACGGCACCCCCGCGCAGAAGGACAAGTGGCTCCCGCGCCTCGCCGCCGGCCAGGGCCTCGTCGCCTTCGCCCTCACCGAACCCGGCGGCGGCACCGACGCCGGCCACACCGACACCAAGGCCCGCCTCGAGAACGGCGAATGGGTCATCGACGGCGCCAAGTGCTTCATCACCAACGCCGGCACCGAGATGACCGACCTCATCGTCACCACCGCCCAGACCGGCCCCGGCGAAGTCTCCTGCATCGCCGTCGAACCCGGCACCCCCGGACTCCAGATCGGCCCCGAGTACTCCAAGGTCGGCTGGCGCGCCTCCGACACCCGGCCCGTCTACTTCGACGGCTGCCGCGTCCCCGAGGCCAACCTCCTCGGCCAGCGCGGCCGCGGGTTCGTGCAGTTCCTGGAGCTGCTCGACAGCGGGCGGGTGGCGATCGCGGCCCTGGCGACGGGCTCGGCGCAGGGGTGCCTGGACGAGTCGGTGGCGCACGCGAAGGAGCGGGAGGCGTTCGGGCGGCCGATCGCGTCGAACCAGTCGATCGCGTTCATGCTGGCGGACATGCGGCTGCGGGCGCACACGTCGCGGCTGGCGTGGCAGGACGCGGCGTTGAAGGCGGATGCGGGCGAGCCGTTCAGCACGGATGCGGCGCTGGCGAAGCTGCACGCGTCGCAGGCGGCGGTGGAGAACGCGCGGGAGGCGACGCAGATCTTCGGCGGGTACGGGTTCATGAACGAGACGCCGGTGGCGCGGGCGTGGCGTGACTGCAAGGTGCTGGAGATCGGTGAGGGGACCAATGAGGTGCAGCGGATGCTGATCGCGAGGTCTTTGGGGGTGTAGTGGCGCTGTGAGCTTCCTGAGAACTTGATGAAGCTTCAACTAAAATGCTTGATCTGGGGCGGTATCGCGTGCCAAGCTCGGGATCCGGGCGTTAGCGTTGCGACCGCAGGGGTCGGGACGGCAGGCCTCGGCTCGCCATGCGGGAGCCGGCCACGGCGCCGCAGCTGAAGCGCACAAGGAGCTCAACGATGACCGACACCAGGACCGGGTCCGACACGGCGGAGCGAGCGGCGGGCCGCCCAGCGGCGACCCGGCGCGGGATGATGTGCGGGCTGGCCGGGCTGGGGGCGGCGGGCGCGCTCGCGGCCTGCGGCACGGCCGAGTCCCCGAACGGCTCCGATGCCGCGACGTCGGGCGAGGCCGCCACCGAAGGCGGCACGACCGGTGCGAGCGGCGGGAACGCCGGGATCGCGGCGACCTCGGACGTGCCGGTGGGCGGCGGGATCGTCGTGGACGAGACCGTGATCGTGCAGCCGGCGGCGGACGAGTTCCTGGCGTTCTCGGCGGTCTGCCCGCACCAGGGCGAGATCGTCGCCGCCCCTGACGCGGACGGCAACATCGTCTGCCCGCGGCACCAGTCGACGTGGACGATCGAGGGCGCGCTCGAGGAGGGCCCGGCCGAGGTCGACCTGCCTCCGGTGGAGATCACCGTCGAGGACGGCCAGATCTCACTCGCCTAGGCGCACCACGCGAAGCGGCCGGGAAGCTTGCGCTTCCCGGCCGCTGTCGCATTGCCGGCTACGTCAGGGCGTCGGCCGCGGCCGGGTCCGAGTCGCGCAGGAACTGGGCGCAGCGGGCGGCCTCGTCGGATTCGCCGATGGCCGCCGCGGCGCGCGAGAGCTGGTGCAGGGACTTGAGGAACCCGCGGTTGGGCTTGTGGTCCCACGGGATCGGGCCGTGGCCCTTCCAGCCGCTGCGGCGCAGCTGGTCGAGGCCGCGGTGGTAGCCGGTGCGCGCGTAGGCGTAGGCGGCGACGTCGTCGCCCGACTCCAGGGCGTTCTTCGCCAGGCGGGCCCAGGCGGCGCAGAACCACGGGTAGCGGCGCACGGTGTCCTCGGGCGTGTGCTCGTCGAGGAACTTCCTGGCCTCGGTGTCCTCGGGCATCTTCGTCGCCGGAGGCTGGGACATGAGATTCTGCGGAGCCAAGACGGCGTCCCTCCAAAGGTCGGGTCTCACTCTAGGTTCGAGTCGCTGTGAACAGCAGTGGGCCAAGCCTAACCCCGCGTTCGCGGCGTCCTCCACAGCCCGCTCGTCCTCGTCGGCGTCCTCGGTCCGCGGGGTCTTCGGGGCGGTGAGGTGGACGGCGAGGGCGCCGATGAGGGCGGCCAGGAAGGACGCGCAGAGGACGCCGATCTTGCCTTCGTCGGTGAGGAGCGCGGCGTCGCCGCCGCGGAAGGCCAGCTCGGTGATGAACAGGGCGACGGTGAAGCCGATGCCGGCGACCATCGCGATCGCGGCCAGGAGCGGCCAGGTGGTGCCGGTGGGCATGCGGCCCCAGCCGAGCTTCACGACGATCCAGGTGACCGCGGTGATGCCGACGAGCTTGCCGACGACGAGGCCGAGGATGATCCCGAGCGTCACGGTGGAGGTCATCGCCGTGGCGAACAGGTCGCTGGAGAGCGCGACGCCGGCGTTGGCGAGGGCGAACAGCGGCAGGACCACGAACGAGGAGAACCGGTGGTTGCGGGCCTGGACGCGTTCGGTGGGGGGCACGGCGTCGCGGGCGAACTTGACGAGCTGCTCGGTCTCCTCGGCGGTGAGGCCGTCCTTGGCCATCTCCTGCGCGCGGGCGTGGGCGATCTGCGGGTCCAAAAGCGGCCTGGCGGAGATGATGAGGCCCATGACGACGCCGGCGATCGTGGCGTGCACGCCCGATTCGAGCATGGCGACCCACAGGAGCACGCCGATCACCAGGTAGACGGGGCCGGACCAGACGTTGAGGACGCGCAGGAGGATGGCGAGCGCGATGAGCGCGCCCGCGGCGCCGAGCCAGGCCATGGAGACGTCGTCGGTGTAGAAGATCGCGATGACGGCGATCGCGCCCAGGTCGTCCACGATCGCGAGCGTGAGGAGGAAGATCCTTGCGGCCGAAGGGATGCGGGAGCCGAAGAGGGCGAGGATCCCGACGGCGAACGCGATGTCGGTGGCCATGGGGATGCCCCAGCCGCCCTCGCCCGGCGTCCCGGCGTTCAGGGCGACGTAGATGAGCGCGGGGGCGGCCATGCCGCCGACGGCGGCGGCGATGGGCGGGACGGCGTTGCGGGGGTTGGAGAGTTCGCCGGAGACGATCTCGCTCTTGATCTCCACGCCCACGACGAAGAAGAAGATGGCCATGAGGCCGTCGTTGATCCAGTCCTGGAGCGTGTGGTGGAGTGCGAAGTCGCCGAACGCGAACGTGATGTCCAGGCCCCACACGGCCTCGTAGGAGGCGGCCCACGGCGAGTTGGCCCAGAGCATAGCGACGACGGCGCAGACGACGAGGACGACGCCCGCCGCCGGTTCGATCGTGAGGAACTCGGCGGCGGGGCGGCCGACGTAGCGGGCGAGCGGGCGCCGCGAGTAGAGGAACGCCGGCTCGGAGCGCCAGATGGGTGACTTCCAGGGTTCCTTCGACTGCGTCATACCGGCGAGCCTATCGAGGCGCCCGCTCCGGGCCGGCGAGTCGTCACTTTTCCGCGGCGGGCACGGCGGGCGCGGTCTCGGGCTCCCACACCTGGAGTCCACTGAGGCCGGGCACGGATTCGCGGGTGAAGACCGGGTCGAGGCCGGCCTTGCGCTGCCGGTCGTAGTCGCGTAGCACCTTCACGGTGACGCCGGTGAGGCCGAGGACCGCGACGAGGTTCACCGTGGCCATGAGGCCCATCGTCACGTCCGCGATGCTCCACACCGTCTCGAGCGAGGCGACGGAGCCGAGGAGGACGAGGCCGACGACGATGACGCGCAGCGCGCCGACGGTCCAGCGGCTGTCGCGCAGGTACCGGACGCTGGTCTCGCCGTAGAAGTAGTTGCCGACCACCGAGGTGAAGGTGAAGAGCACCAGGATGAGCGCCATGACCTGGAGGGCCCAGCCGCCGAGGGTGGCGTCCACGCCGCGCGTGACGAGGTTGACGTTCGCGTCCCCGTACACCGGGTTCGTGGTGAGGACGATGAACGCCGAGATCGAGCAGATGAAGATCGTGTCGAAGTAGACGCCGAACGCCTGCGTGAGGCCCTGCTTGACCGGGTGGCTGACGGTGGCGGTGGCGCCGGCGTTCGGGGCCGAGCCCATGCCGCCCTCGTTGGAGAACATGCCGCGGCGCACGCCCTGGATGATGACCGTGCCGAGCGCGGCGCCCGCGAACTGCTCGAAGCCGAAGGCCGAGTTGAAGATGTTCGCGATCGCGCCGGGCAGCTCGTCGGCGTTGATGACCACGATCGCGGTGCCCAGGCCGAGGTAGACCAGGGCCATGGCCGGGACGGCGAGCTGCGCGAAGTGCGCGATGCGCTGGAGCCCGCCGAAGACCACGAACGCGGTGATCACCGCGAGGACCACGGCGATGATCCAGGTCGTGGTGTCGCCGGTGGCCACGCCGAGCCCGTCGAGGGAGTCGTTGACGGCGCCGGTGAACGTGTTGGCCTGCACCATGTTGAAGCTGAACGGGTACGTGAAGATGAGGATGACGGCGAAGACCGCGCCGAGCCAGGGCGCCTTGAGGCCGTGCTTCATGTAGTAGGAGGGCCCGCCCTTGAACCCCTCGGGGGTGCGCTCCTTGTAGACCTGCGCGAGCGTCGACTCGGCGAACGCGGTGGCGGCCACCGTGATCGCCATGATCCACATCCAGAACACCGCGCCGGGCCCGCCGATCGCGATCGCGGTGGAGACGCCCACGATGTTGCCGGTGCCCACGCGCGCGGCCGAGGAGATCGCGAACGCCTGGAACGCCGAGACCTTGCGGTGCCCCTCGGTGCCCTCGCCCGGGTCCTCGCGCAGGCCCTTGATCATCTGCGCGAAGAGCCGGAACTGCACGCCCTTGGTGAGGACCAGGTAGAGGAGGCTGGTGAGGACGATGAGCGGGATGACCACCCAGGCCCAGTACTGGTCGTTCCAGGACAGCAGCTGGTCCACTTCGGACTCCTTCGGTCGGGCGCGCGCAAGCCTGTGGCCTGCATACGGACGATCAGGCTCGTGGCCTGAACCTAGCGTTCCGCCGGGGGTCTCGCTGGGAATCCGGGGCGAGGCGGCCCCGCGACCGTATCGGAGCAGAACGGGACAAGGCAAGCCAAAACGATGAGCGAGACCGTTTCGTCACCGAAGCGCGACTGGAGCGCGACAGTCGGGCCGCGCCCGCGCCGCTCGCATGCCGCCTGTCGGGTTGCGGCCCTTAGGAGGCGGCCGCCTGGCACTCGGGGCACAGGCCGCGGTAGGCGATGGAGGCGCGGGTGACGCTGAAGCCGTGGCGCTCGTCGCCGGGGAGCCAGTCCACCGGATCGCTCATGACGTGCACGTCCTTCATGCGACCGCAGCCCTCGCAGATGAGGTGGTGGTGCTCGTGGTCGGCGTTGGGGTCGTACCGCTTGGAGCGCCCGTCCAGGGTCAGCTCGAGCACCTCGCCGAGGGCGACCATCTCGTTGAGGGTGTTGTAGACCGTGGCGCGCGAGAGCTCGGGCATGCGCTCGACGGCGCGCTCCAGGATCTCCTCGGCGGTGAAGTGCACGTGGGAGCCCTCGAGCGTCTCAGCGATGACACGCCGCTGAGGAGTGATGCGCCAGTTGTGGCGCCGGAGTCGGGTAACGAGGTCGCTCATGCTGTTCTCTCACGCGGTCGGGGCATTGAATCCCACTCTAGCAGGCGAAACACTGTGGCACTACTTACCTGGGACTGGTTCTTTGTTTAGACATAGTCTAAGCTAGGATCTAGTCTTAAACAAACTGAGTCGTGAACAGCTAGGAAGGCCTCCCCATGAGCGAGCAGTTCGACAACACTGCCGGGCCGCTGACCACCGAGTCCGGCGCGCCGATCTCCAACAACAACCAGAGCGAGGCCGCCGGCGTCGGCGGGCCCCTGCTCATCCAGGACCAGGTCCTGCTCGAGAAGCTCGCGCACTTCAACCGCGAGCGCATCCCCGAGCGCGTCGTCCACGCCCGCGGCGCCGGCGCCTACGGCACCTTCACCGTGACCGCCGACGTCACCAAGTACACGAAGGCCCACTTCCTGTCCCAGGTGGGCAAGGAGACCGAGACCTTCCTGCGCTTCTCCACCGTGGCCGACTCCCTCGGCGGCGCCGACGCCCGCCGCGACCCCCGCGGCTGGGCCCTGAAGTTCTACACCGAAGAGGGCAACTACGACCTCGTCGGCAACAACACCCCCGTGTTCTTCATCCGCGACGCCATCAAGTTCCCCGACTTCATCCACACCCAGAAGCGCGACCCGTACACCGGCTCGCAGGAGGCGGACAACGTCTGGGACTTCTGGAGCCTCTCCCCCGAGTCGGTCCACCAGGTCACCTGGCTCTTCGGCGACCGCGGCATCCCCGCGTCCTACCGCCACATGGACGGCTTCGGCTCCCACACCTACCAGTGGGTCAACGAGGCCGGCGAGCAGTTCTGGGTCAAGTACCACTTCAAGACCGACCAGGGCATCAAGAACCTCACCCAGGACGAGGCCAACAAGCTGGCCGGCGAGGACCCCGACTCCCACCAGCGCGACCTGCGCGAGTCCATCGAGCGCGGCGAGTTCCCGTCCTGGACCGTGCAGGTGCAGATCATGCCCGCCGCCGAGGCCCCGAGCTACCGGTACAACCCGTTCGACCTCACCAAGGTGTGGCTGAACGAGGACTACCCGCGCATCACCATCGGCAAGCTCGAGCTCAACCGCAACCCGGACAACATCTTCGCCGAGGTCGAGCAGTCGATCTTCTCCCCCGCGCACTTCGTGCCGGGCATCGGCCCGTCGCCGGACAAGATGCTGCAGGGCCGCCTGTTCGCCTACGGCGACGCCCACCGCTACCGCGTCGGCATCAACGCCGACCACCTGCCGGTGAACCGCCCGCACGCCACCGAGGCGCGCAACGGCAACCGCGACGGCCTGGGCTACGACGGCCGCCACGGCCGCCAGAAGAACTACGAGCCCAACTCCTTCGGCGGCCCGCACGAGACCGGCCAGCCCCTGTGGGCGCCCGTCCACGTCAACGGCCCGACCGGCGAGTGGGAGACCCCGGCCCACAGCGAGGACGACGACTTCGTGCAGGCCGGCAAGCTCTACCGCCTCATGAGCGAGGACGAGCAGGACCGCCTCATCGCGAACCTCTCCGGGTTCCTCGCCAAGGTCACCCGCGAGGACATCGTCCAGCGCGCCATCGCGAACTTCGCGAAGGCCGACGAGAACTACGGCAAGCGCCTCGCCGTCGCCGTCGCCGAGCTGCGCAAGTAGGAGCGAGCGGCGCTGCGCCGATTGCAGCGCGCAGCCGCCAGACGCGTTGAGAGCCGCGGGCGGGGAGTAGCCGCCAGGCCCGCGGCTTTTCGACAGCGACCCGGTCCGGCGTCCCTTGCGGACGCACCGGACGCGAAACGCCCGGCCGGGGCCTTGGGAAGGGCACCCCGGCCGGGCGTTTCGCGTCCCCGGGGCAACACCCCGGCGACGTCCCCGAAGACCTCGTCGCATGCGCCTTCCGCAACACGCTCACCCGCCGCGGACCCGGGCGGCGACAGCGGCGGCACGCCGGCGCTCGCGGTGACCGGCTCGGCCCGGCCGTTCGTGCTTCGCCGCCGCCATGGCGGTCGGCGTCCTCCTCCTCCGCGCCCGCGCGCAGGTGACCTGAACGCGAAGCGGCCCGGCGTGCAGCACGCCGGGCCCGTCCGCTTCGCGGGGCTAGTCCTCCAGGACGCGCCCGCACTCGCCGCATTCCGGCGGTTTCTGGCGAGGCACCTCGATGAACTCCTCGGCCACGATCCACAGCTTCCAGCGGCCGTCCGATTCGCGGTTGACGGTGATCGAGGTGATGTCGTCGCGGCTCGGCCGCTCCAGGCCCCACGAGATGTCCAGCGGCGCCTTGTGCTTCGCGAGCTTCACCTCCCGGCCCTTGAGGTAGTAGCCGGCGCGGGAGTACACGAGCTGCGTCTGCTCGCCGTGCTCCTTCGGCACCGGCTCGCGGCTGCGGCCGTTGAGGAACGAGTGGTACTCGGTGTGGAGCTGCCGGGCGATCTGCTGGAGCGGCACCGACGAATAGACCTTGACCCACCGGTTCGCGGGCTGGTTCTTCCATTTGGTGAGACGGGCCGAGATCTCGGCGTACGAGATCTTCTCCCCCCTGGCGCGCCACTCCCGCTGGAACACCGCCAGCGACCAGTTGTACACGGCCCGAACCGCTTCGAGGGTCTCCTCCAGATTCCGCCGCTGCTGCTCATCGGGGTCGAACGTATACTCGTAGCCGCGTTTCACCAAGTGGGTCATAGGCTTCGTCATGTCCATGACCTGTTGATATCAGACGATTACCCTCCGACACGTGTTCCTCACCTCATCGGCGTGTCTGCCAGCCGCGCGGCAAGTAACTTGGCGTGGTGCCCTTCGACCTCGATCCCGGTCTGTTCGCCCTGCTCATCGCCGCGGCGATCTTCGCCGGATGGGTCGACGCGGTCGTCGGCGGCGGCGGCCTCATCCAGCTCCCGGTGCTCCTCGTGGCGTTTCCCACAGCGCCCACCGCCCTCATGCTGGGCACGAACAAGATGGCGTCGGTCTTCGGCACCACCACCTCGGCGATCGCCTACGCCCGCAAGATCACCCTCGAGCACCGGCTCCTGTGGCCCACCGTCGGGCTCGCGCTCCTCGGCTCCGGCGCGGGGGCGCTCGCCGCGCTCTCGGTCTCCTCGGACGCGTTGAAGCCCATCATCATCGCCGTCCTGCTGGCCGTGCTCGTGCTCGTCGTCGCGAAGCCGCAGCTGGGCCTGGAGCCGAAACCGGAGCTGCACACCCGGTGGCGCGGCGCCGCCGTCATGGTCGTGTGCGGCCTGGCGATCGCCTTCTACGACGGGCTCATCGGCCCCGGCACCGGCATCTTCCTCGCCGTGGCGTTCACGACCATCCTCGGCATGGACTTCCTGGCCGCGGCCGCGCACACGAAGGTGGTCAACGTGACCACCAACCTCGGCGCGCTCGTCGTCTTCGCGGCCCAGGACAACGTGTGGTGGCTGCTGGGCGCCGTCATGGGCCTGGGCGCGATGCTCGGCGCCTGGTTCGGCGCGCACACCGCGATGTCCAAGGGCAGCAAGTTCGTGCGCGTCGTCCTCGTGGTCGTGGTCCTCGCGCTCCTGGCCCGCCTGAGCTGGGACGTCTGGGTCCGCTAAGGATTGATCGCCAGGAACAGGTAGGCCGCCAGCAGCACCAGGTGCACGCCGCCCTGCAGGCGCGTGGCGCGGCCGGGCACGATCGTCAGGACGCTGACGACGACGGTGAGGCCCAGCAGCACGATCTCGGTCGAGCCCAGGCCCAGCAGCAGCGGGCCGTCCATGAAGAAGGAGGCCACCGCGATCACCGGGATGGTCAGGCCGATCGACGCGATCGCCGAGCCGTAGCCCAGGTTGATACTGGTCTGGATGCGGTTGCGCGACGCCGCGCGGATCGCCGCGATCGACTCCGGCAGCAGCACCAGCAGCGCGATCGCCACACCCACCGAGGACGCCGGGAACCCGGCCGCGAGCACCCCGGCCTTGATCGCCGGCGACTCCGCCTTCGCCAGGCCCACGACGCCGACGAGCGCGACCATGAGCATCGCCAGGCTCAGCAGCGCCGTCTTCCCGCTCGGCGGGTCCGCGTGGTCCTCCTCCCTGACGATCCCGTCCTCGGTCACGGGCAGGAAGAAGTCGCGGTGGCGCACCGTCTGCGTGAACACGAACAGTCCCCAGAGCGTGATCGAGGCGAGCGCGGCGAAGACCAGCTGCGACGCCGAGTACTCGGGGCCGGCCTCGCTCGTGGTGAAGGTCGGCAGGACCAGGCCCAGCGTCGCGAGCGTGGCCACGGTGGCGAGGGCCGCGCCGCTACCCTCGGGGTTGAACAGCGTCGTGCCGAACTTGAGGGCGCCGACGAGGAGGGCGATGCCGACGATGCCGTTGGTCGTGATCATGACCGCCGCGAACACCGTGTCGCGGGCGAGCGTCTCCGCATCGGAACCGCCGCCGGCCATGACGGTGACGATGAGCGCGACCTCGATGACCGTGACGGCGACCGCCAGGACGAGCGAGCCGAACGGCTCGCCGACCCGGTGGGCGACGACCTCGGCGTGGTGGACCGCGGCGAGGACCGTCGCGACCAAGGCGACCGCGGCGAGGATGACGAGCGGGGCGCCGAGCTCGCGGCCCCAGACCCCGGCCAGCACCGCCATCCCCAGGATCGGCGCGATCACGGTCCAGGAGAGGAGCGGGTTGCTCTTGACGGCGGCCATGGGCGCATGGTTTCACAACCCGGGCCCCAGGTCGGTGCAGTTCACGGATCGGATGGAACCGCCCACAAACCGTTGATCGTCCCCATTGTCCCTGGCAGCATGGGAGGGTCACGGGACGAATGCGGTCCTCCCGTCCCGAGCGGAATCCGGCTACGCTCATGGCATGACCGGCAACGAGATTCACTCCACGGTCGAGCGCCTGCGCTCGCACTTCGCCACGGGCCGCACCAAACCGCTGCCGTGGCGGCTCGAGCAGCTCAAGGGCCTGGACCGGATGGTGCGCGAGGCCGGAGACGAACTGGCCGACGCGCTGCGGGCCGACCTCGGCAAAGCGGCGCCCGAGTCGTTCCTCGCCGAGATCGACTTCGTGGCCGCCGAAGTGCGCGCCCTGCGCAAGCACCTGCGCACCTGGTTCCGCCCCAAGCGGGTCTACACGCCGCCGCACCTCCAGCCCGCGAAGGCCTACGTGCTGCGCGAACCCCTCGGCGTCGTCACCGTCATCGGGCCGTTCAACTACCCCGTGCAGCTCCTCCTCGCCCCGCTCGCGGGCGCATTGGCCTGCGGCAACGCGGTGGTCGTGAAGCCGAGCGAGGCCGCGAACACGACCGCGGCCGTCCTCGAGCGGCTCATCGGCGAGTACCTCGACCCGGACGCGGTCGCGGTGATCCAGGGCGGGCCCAAGTCGACCGAGGCCCTCCTTTCGGAGCGGGTCGACCACATCTTCTTCACCGGATCGGCCCGCGTGGGCAAGGTCGTCGCGAAGGCCGCCGCCGAGCACCTCACGCCCGTCACGCTCGAACTGGGCGGGAAGAGCCCGGCGATCGTCGAGCCGGGCGCGGACCTGGCGACGGCCGCGCGGCGCATCGCCTGGGGCAAGTTCATGAACGCCGGCCAGACCTGCATCGCCCCCGACTACGTGCTCGCCGTCGACGGCGTCGGCCCCGAACTGGAGAGGCACCTCGCCGAGGCGGTGCGGGAGATGTACGGGCACGCCCCGGCCGACAGCCCCGACTTCGGGCGCATCATCTCAGAGCGCGCCTTCGACCGGCTCGCGCGGTTCCTCGAGGAGGGGCGGCTCGTGTGCGGCGGCGGGCACAACCGCGACCAGAGGTACATCGCCCCCACCGTGCTGGCCGACATCACGCCCGGCGACGCGGTCATGGGCGAGGAGGTCTTCGGGCCGATCCTGCCGATCCTCACCGTGGACACCCTGGACGAGGCGATCGCCTTCGTCAACCAGGGCGAGAAGCCGCTCGCGCTGTACGCCTTCACGAACTCGGACCTGACGCGGCGCAAGCTCCTGACCCGCACCGCGTCCGGGGCGGTCGGCTTCAACGTGCCGATGGCGCACATCGACGTGCCGGGCCTGCCGTTCGGCGGGGTCGGGCACTCCGGGCTCGGCGCCTACCACGGGAAGGCCTCGATCGAGACGTTCAGCCACGCGAAGTCGGTGCTGGACAAGCCGTTGGCGCCCGACACGATGCGAGTCGTGTACCCGCCGTTCACCCAGATCAAGGAGCAGGTGCTGCGGCGCCTGCGCTAGAGGGCGCCTAGGCGTCGCCCGCGAGGTGGGCGTTGATGAGGCCGAGCAGCCGGAACAGCTCCCGGCGCTCGGCCTGGCTGAGCGGGGCCATGATGCGCTCGTTGACCCCTTCGAGGACCTCGTCGAGCTCGGCGAGGCGCCCGCCCCCGGCGTCGGTGAGGGTGATGACGTTGCGGCGCTTGTCGGCCGGGTCGGGCGCGCGCCGGATCAGGCCGGTCTCTTCGAGCTCGTTGAGGACGGCCACCAGATCGCTGCGGTAGACGCGGGTGCGGTCGGCGAGCTGCGACTGGCTGGCGGGCCCGAACTCGGCGAGCGCGGCGAGCACCAGGAAGTGGTCGCGGCGGGCCCCGATCGCGCCGAGGGCCGCGCCGGAGACCTTGCCCATCTGCGCGCCGGTCATGCCCATGAGGCGCTGGATCTGACGCTTGAAGCGCTCGGGCGTCGCATCGCCCCGGTCGAACCGCAGTTCAGCGTCGGTTTCCATGCGCCCAGCCTACCGCAACGGCGTTAGCAGGACTAACGATGCGCGTTCGCCCCGGGAACGAAAACGAGCCCTGGCCGGCGGTGACGCCGACCAGGGCCCATACCCCTCGAAGACAAGTCTGGCATGATCATACCAACCCACTTGCGCGCGCTATAGGCGGGCAGGTGGACGCGGATCACCCACGCTCCCAAGGGTTTTGTAGCGATCACCGGACCCACTGAGTCCATTTCGGACCTACAGGTACCGCCAGCAGACGGTGTAGGCGTGGTCGGGGAAGTCGTAGCTCTCCCACGTGCTCCACCCGTCGTCACCGCACCAGTCCAAGTTCTCGTACTCGTCGATCCGGCCCGTCACATAGGTGTTCGCGTCGTCGCAGTCGGCGAAGTGGAACAGCGCCGTCCCGGCGTCCGGGTCGCCGCTCATCGACATGCAGTCATCCTGCGACGCGTACCCCATGTCGTCGGGGTAGATCATGCTCAGGCACAGCACCACGTCCAGATAGGCCTGACCGGTGGTGAACGTGTAGTTCTGGTTGTAGTACGCCGACTCCGTGCACGAAGCCGGGTCACTCACGCCCTCCAGCCGCTCCAGCACCTCGAACGCGCCCTCCTGGCAGTCGATCGGGTACCACTCGGAGACGCTGTCGTTCGGACCGAACACGCACTCGCCGACCTCGGCGTGGTACGCCTCCCCGTTGGCGTGCAGGAAGCTCAGGCACAGCACCAGGTTCGCGTCCGAGGACGAGACGCTCGTGGTCAGATTGTCGACCCCGTCGCACGAGGCCAGATCCGTGGTGTCGTAGACGATCTCGACCACCTCGAAGCTCCCGTCCTCGCAAGCGGAGGTCTCGAGGTCGGCGGTGTCCTCGTCGCCGTAGTCCCAGAAGCAGTCGCCGACCGCCGCATTCGCGATCGGGTCCGTCTCGGTGTCGACCGGCTCGGTGGTCTCCTCACCGCCCAGGCCGCTGTCGTCACCGGTATCGGCCTCGTCCGCCGTCCCCTCGCCCGCGGTGTAGTCCGGATCCTTGCCGTCGCCGTCACCGAGGTTGGGGAGGATCACGACCAGCGCGATGACGACCACGGCCAGCACCGCGAGCACCGCGTACATCACCGTGCGGTCAGGCTTCCGGCCCTGCGGCGGGTAGTACGGCCCGCCCGGCGGCAGCACCGGCCCGCCCGGCTGGGTCGGCCCGCCCACGGGCGCGTACCCCGGGCTCGGGGCGTACCCCGGGGCGGACGGCGCGTAGCCGGGCTGCGCGGCCGGAACGGGCGAATACCCTTGCGGCGCCGACATGTTGTAGGACGCGGGCGGCTCGGGCGTGTAGTTGATCGTCGACGGCTCCGACAGGCCCGGCTGCGACGCGGCGGGCACGATGCCGGGGCCGAACATCACCACCGTCCGGTTGGGCCGCACCATGGTGTCCCAGCCGTTGCGGCGGGCGAGGTCGGCGACCTCGGCGCGCTGCCGCTGCTCGATCGCGGCGACGGCCGGCGGCCACGGCGCGGCGAGCGGCTCGCCGATCCGCAGCACGAGCTCGGCGGCGCTGACGCGCTGGTCGGCCTGCTTGCGCACGCACGGCTCGACGAGGTACCGCAGGGCCTCGGGGAGGCGTTCGAGGCCGGGGTCGCCGTTGACGACGCGGTTCATGACCTCGTAGAGCGCCTCGGCGTCGAAGGGGTTCACGCCGGTGCTCGCAGTGATGACGGTGGTGCCCAGGGAGAACAGGTCGGACGCGGCGCCGACGGGCTGGCGGGTCACCTGCTCGGGCGACATGAACGCGGGGGCGCCGATGACCGCGCCGGTCTGGGTGATCGAGGCGTCCCCGCCGGCCTCCTCGGTGATGCGGGCGATGCCGAAGTCGATGAGGCGCACGCCGTCCTCGGTGAGGATCACGTTGGAGGGCTTGAGGTCCCGGTGCACCACGCCGTACGAGTGGATCTCGGCGAGCGCGGCGGCGAGGCCGTGCATGAGGCGGCGCGCGGACGCCTCGTCCAAGGGGCCGTTGGCGTTCAGGGCCTCGGCGAGGGTGGGGCCGTGGAAGAACTCGGAGGCGAGCCAGGGTTCGGGGGCGTGCTCGTCCGACGCGAGGACGGCGGCGGTCCAGCGGCTGGCGGCGACTTCGCGGGAGGTGATGACCTCGCGGCGGAAGCGGTACCGGAACTGCGGGTCGTGGAGGAGATGCGGGCGCATGACCTTGAGCGCCACCAGCTGTCCGTCGCCGGCGGCGGCGAGGAGGACACGGCCCATGCCTCCCTCGCCGAGTTCGGCGAGGACCCGGTAGGGCCCGATCTCCCGCGGTTCGTCATCGCGGAGTGGCTTCATGCGACGGCTCCTGAATTCGGCGGTTCCCAATGATTCGCAACGCTAGAACCCCCCGTCACAACTCTGTCATGACGGCGGGACGTCTATATCCCCAATTCAGGCCAGGTTGCAGGGGCGGCCGGGCTCCAGCCGATGCGCTGCGGTCGAAGTGCCCGGGCCGATGCGCCCGTACCGACGCGTCCGGGCCGGTGCGCTCAGTCGAACCGGCGCAGGACGACCGTGATTTCGTTGCGGTTGTGCCGCAACTGGCGCGCGAACTCGATGTCGTAGGCGGTGCCGAGGATCGCGAAGGACTCGTCGATCTGCTCCAGGACGCGGTGGCTGCCGGTCTTGAGGGTGGTGACGGCGACGCCGTACGGGTTGAGGAGCCGGGCGGAGTCGACCATGAGGCGGCTGGAGCGATCGGGGCTCATCTTCATGTCGTTCACGAGAAGATCGAACCGGCTCCTGGTGTCGCGCAGGAAGTTCCCGGCGGTCGTCCGCTCGTGCACGACGCCCGGCAGCTTCAGGACCCGCGGGTCGAGGTCGCCGGGGTCGACGGCGGTGGTGCGGTAGCCGCGCTCGGCGAGGAGGCGCGTCCAGCCGCCGGGGGCCGCGCCGTAGTCGAGGGCGGTGCCCTTGGGTTCGACGCCCTCGTCGATCGGGTGGGCCTTGAACAGCTCCTCGAGCTTGAACTCGGCGCGGGAGATCTGCTCGGGGGTCTTGGAGAGGCGCACTTCGCCGCCGGGCCAGGAGGAGAGGCTGTCGGCGACGCGGTTGACGCCCGCGATCGCGGTCTTGGGCGTGAAGCAGATGGAGACGGCGATGGGGCTGCCGGTGCGGGTCACCTGGTAGCCGCGGTCGGTGAGGACCTGCGCGGCCTTCTCCCAGGCGTCGTGGCGGCTGAACTTGTAGGCGGTCTTGCCGCTGAGCCAGATCTGGAGGGAGACCTCGGGGCCGGCGTTGTACTCGCGGATGGCGGTGTCGAGGAAGTCGACGACCGTGTCGAGCCCGGCGGCGGCGTGGTCGTACTCGGCGACGACGTTGGTGAGGTGCCGGGGGAAGACGAGCGGGACCTGGCGGGCGAGGGCCGCGATGTCCGCGGCGGTCGTGTGCGCGGCTTCGAGGACGAAGGACTCCTCGCCGACGCGGCGGACCTCGACGGCGTCCTCGACGTGGCGGAGCAGCTCGTCCTTGGCGACGGGCCAGGAGTCGGCCGCCATGGAGAGCAGGGTCTTGCGTGTTGCCATGCCGGTTCCCTCGGTGTTCGGCGGACGCCCGCCGCGTGTCGGGGACATTCGCGACCAGTGTAGGCATCGCGGGCGCTCATCTCCCGCGACGGCGGCATGTCCGCAGTCACAGGCGCATGAAAAATCCCCGTCCGCCTCGCGGCGTCCGGGGATTCTCGGTGGTGGCCAGGGCCGGGATCGAACCGGCGACCTACCGCTTTTCAGGCGGTCGCTCGTACCAACTGAGCTACCTGGCCAGGAAGTGCGTTCGCGCGCACCGCCGTGAACACTGTACAGCACCCCCGGCCACCTGCTCCAAGCGGTATTGCCGGGCCCGCGGCGGGGCGAGTCGGCCCCTCCGGGCCGCCCGGCGGCGGCCCTTTCGCCTGCTCGCAGGGGCCGAGGCCAAGGGCTGCAACCCCTTTCCGAGGCGTGATCACGTGCGTCGCCCTACGCGAGTAGCGTAATGGGACCCTACCCCCGAGGAGGTTTCTGTGACCCGACTCGCTGCCACGCCACCCATGGGCTGGAATTCATGGGACGTGTACGGAACTTCGGTGACCGAAGCCGAGATCCGCGCCAACGCCGCCTTCATCGCCGAGCACATGGCCGGGCACGGCTGGGAGTACGTGGTCGTCGACATCCAGTGGTACGACCCCGCGGCCCGCGCCGGCGGCTACAACCTCGGAACCCGCCTCACCCTCGACGAGTACGGCCTCCCCCAGCCGGCCCCGAACCGCTTCCCCTCGTCCGCCGGCGGGGCCGGGTTCAAGCCGCTGGCCGACTACGTGCACTCCCTGGGCCTGAAGTTCGGCGTCCACATCCTGCGTGGCGTGCCCCGGCAGGCGGTCGCGGCGGACACCCCGATCAGGGGCAGCGAGTACTCGGCGGCGCAGATCCCCGACCGCGAGCGGGTCTCCTCGTGGATCGACGACAACTGGGGCATCGACCACTCCCACCCGGGCGGGCAGGCGTACTACGACGCGCTGGTGCGCCAGTTCGCGGCGTGGGGCGTCGACTACATCAAGGCCGACGACATGATCGCGCCTTACTGGGAGGACGAGGTGGAGGCGTTCTGGCACGCGGTCGACCGCGCCGACCGGGACATCGTGCTCAGCCTCTCCCCTGGGATGAGCCTTTCCACCGAGCACGCGCAGCACCTGCAGGAGCACTCGCACCTGTGGCGGATCTCGGCGGACCTGTGGGACCGCTGGCGCGACATCGACACCCAGTTCGACCTGCTGCGCGACTGGGCCCCGTTCGCGGGCCCGGGCCATTGGCCGGACGCGGACATGCTCCCGGTGGGCCGCATGGGCCTCCGCGCGGAGGTCGGCGAGCCCCGGCAGAGCCTGCTGACCCCCGACGAGCAGCGGACGATGCTCACCCTGTGGTGCATCGCCCGGTCACCGCTCATGGTCGGCGCGGACCTGCCCGGCTCGAGCGCTGAAACGATCGAACTGCTGACGAACCCGGAGGTTCTGGCGGCCCAGCGGCACAGCGCGGGGGCCAAGGAGGTCTGGCGCGAGGGCCGGCACGTGGCCTGGGCTTCGGCAGACGGCGCGTTCGCGGCGGTCTTCAACCGGAGTTCGGAAGCGGCCGAGCTGCACCTGCCGTGGGCCGACCTCGGGCTGGACCGCCCTGAGCGGATGCGCGACTGCTGGCACCGCTCGGACATCGTGCCCGGGGACCACCTGCGGGCAAAGCTCCAGCCGCACAGCGCGGCGCTGTTCCGCTTGCGCTGAGCGGTCATCGTTCATTAGGCCGGCCTGGAGCCGGTGAATAGTCGTGTTGCGGGCGGTCGGGCTGGTCTGCCCGGCCGCCCGCTGGTGTTCCTCCGTGGAGGGGGTGTGGCCCGTGCGGGGACTGCGCGCGGCCGGATTGCCGCGCGCAGTCTCGGTATGGTGGCGTTCGCGATTCCCTCTATATCGCCACCATCCCGCAAGGCCACGTGGCGTTTTTGTATCAAGGCTGACACATGCCGTAGTTGGTCGACAACAGAAAGTTTCTGCCTGTGGATAACTTCCGCCGCAGCGAACTCCACACTGGTCGCAGCCTTGTGGATCAAGGCGGCGGCGCTGGTGGTGCGGTTCATTTGGCGCATGCAGCAACGGTGTCACAGGTTGCATTCGGTCGACAACCGTGAGTTTCCTTCTTGTGGATAACTACGAATCGCAGTGGCGACGCAGGTGCGGGAGTCGTCGGTGGTGCCCGCGGCCCGGTCGCGGCTCGTACGTAGCGCGCCGATTGAGCGCGGTGTCGAAGCGTCGGACCGGGTCACCGACGCCCAGTGCCTTGCGGGCCGGGCCCGACAGCGCTTCGGGGAAGTGCTCAGTGAGGAACGCGGCGACGTCGGGCGTCACGGACAGGCGGCCGGTGTTGCCGGGGCCCGTGATGAATTCGCTGAGCGTGGTGGTGGCGTCGTAGGCGAGTTTGCGCATGCGTTTCCCCTCAGGGTTGGGCGTGGGATCGGGGCGGATTGATGGCGGCTGCCGTGGCGCGTCAGGCCACGGAAGGGCCGCGGGTCAGGCTGCGGCGGTCGGGTCCGACATCCACTGGACGAGCTGGATGATCACGCCGTTGGGGTCGGCGGTCTGGAAGTACCGCTCGCCCCATTCCTCGGTCTCGATCGGCGTGGTGATGGCGACCCCTTCGGCCTGGACGCGGGCGTACTCGGCGTCGATGTCCTCGACGACGAAGACCAGGAGGAGGCCGTCGGCGTGGCCCTTGGCGCTCTCGGGCTTGAAGGTGGACAGGCCCGTCTTCAGGAAGATGACGTTGAAGCCGGCGGTGTCCGGGCGCGAGAGCGAGACGAAGCCTTCGGCGGCCATGTCCTCGGTGAAGCCGTAGTGGCGCTTGAGGAACTCGGCCGAGGCGGTCGGGTCGGTGACGTTGAGCGAGACGGCGGATGAGGTGATGCGCATGTGCGGCTCCTTTTCTTCGTACGTTGTATATTGTACAACGTACGTCGTACGGCGTACAAGTTCGCACGTTAGGATTCTCCTGTGAGTGCCACCACTGAAACACCGAAACCGAATCTGCTCGAACTCCTCTGGAGGGCCGCGCCCGAGAGCGGGCGCGGGCCGCGCAAAGGGCTGACCGTGGACGAGGTCGTCACCGCCGCGATCACGCTCGCCGATGCCGAAGGGCTGGAAGCGGTCACGGTCCGCCGCCTCGCCCAGGAACTCGGGAAGGCCCCGATGACCCTCTACACCTATGTACCGGGGAAGACCGAACTCGTCGCCCTCATGCTCGACGCGCTCTTCGACGGCATGGAGCGGACCCCGGCCGCGGGCGCCTGGCGCGAGCGGCTCGCCGCCGTCGCGCGGGACAACTACGGGCTCTACCGCGCGCATCCGTGGGCGGCGGCCGCCTCCCCGAGCCGCCCGCCGCTCGGACCCGGCCAGTGCGCCAAGTACGAGCACGAGCTCCAGGCCCTGGAAGGCTCGGGGCTCAGTGATGTCGAGATGGACGACGCCCTCGCATACCTGCTCGCCTTCGTGCGCACCGCCGCGCAGGACGCGGCCCAATCGGAGGCCGAGCGCGCGGCCAGCGGCATGGACGACCAGGAGTGGTGGGAGGCCAACGGGCCCCTGCTCGCAAAGGTCCTCGACACCGAGCGCTTCCCGACCGCCGTCCGCGTCGGCCAGGCCGCCGGCGAGGCGCACGACGCGGCATACAACGCCGAGCACGCGTTCGAGTTCGGCCTGGCGCGCACCCTCGACGGCCTCGCCGCGCTCATCGAGCGGTAGCACCTCGCCCGGTCCGCGACCGGACCGTACGGGCCCATGCCCGGCCGCTATGCGTCCCTTGGCGGTTGACACGACCATGAAACTCGACCGGCCCGACAGTCCGGAAGAAGGACTGTCGGGCCGTGAGCGCCAAGCCCATGACGGTCATGCCGATCGACCAGGCGATCGCGAGGGCGAGGGTGCGGTCTTGGACGGGCGTGGCCTCGGAAAGGGCGATGTCGCGATTCGCGGGCACATTGGCCTGCCTCACTGGAGGATGGCGTAGGTCGGGCGCCGAAGACGCCGGCGATGCCCGTCCGCGGTCGCCGTCGACCACGACTGGGACTGCGCTTACTAGCGCCCCTCCTGGCACGGCCGTCCTGGTATTCGGGCCGGTCGCCCCCTCCGGGAGCCGGCTCGGGGGCGAAAGCGAGCGCCAGATGGTCGCCCTTCCGCGAAGCCGTCGCCCGGTGCCGCTGACCGGCCCGACCGTCGCTCAGACCTGGAGCGGCACGTTGAGGCTGTCCGGCTTCCAGCGGCGGCGCGCGGCCACGACCAGCGACGAGAGCGCCAATGAGCCCACCAGGTAGGCCGCCAGGACCAGCAGCGCCTTGACCACATGCGAGGACTCACCGCCGCTGATGGTCACGCGCAGGGCGTCGACCACATAGCTCATCGGCAGCAGCGGATGCAGCACCTGGAAGAACTTCGGCGTCGTCTCCACCGGGTACAGGCCGCCCGCACTCGTCAGCTGCAGCATCAGGAGCACGACCAGCAGCAGACTTCCGGCCGTGCCGAACGCGAGCTTCAGCAGGTGCGCCATGGCGGTGAAGGTCAGGATCACCAGGATCGACAGGCCGACCGTGTCGAGGGCGTCCCGCGGGTCGAGTCCGAGGCCCAGCTCCACCGCCAGGTAGAGGACGAGCGCCGAGAGGATGCCGAGGAACGCGCCCGGGAGCCAACCGCCGATGGCGATCGGGACCGAGCGCAGCGGCCCCGCCAGCGCCCGACTGTTCACCGTACGCAGTACGAGGTAGCCCATGAGGCCGAAGACCCACAGTGCGATGGCGATGAAGAACGGTGCGAGGCCGCGTCCGTAGGTGCCGGCGGCGTTGAGGTTCTCCTCGTCGACGGTGACGGGGCTGCCGTAGGCCTCGGCGTTGTCGGCGTCGTCGGCCGGGTTGGTGCTCGGGACGCTTTCGGCCGCTGTCGTAAGGGAGGTCGCGAGGGTGGTCGCGCCGTCTTGGAGTTCGGTGAGGCCGTTGGCGAGGTCGCCGGCGCCGGTTTGTGCGGAGGCGGCGCCGTCGGCGACCTGTTGTGCGCCGGTGGCGACGTCGGCGGCGCCGGTCTGGAGTGCGGTGAGGTCGTTGGAGGCCTGGTCGAGGGTGTCGGTGGAGGTGCTCTGGACGGTGGTGTTGGCGGATTGGATGTCGTCGTTGACGCCGTTGGCGTCGTCGATGTAGGTCTGGAGTTGGGCGCAGGCGTCGGCGTCGGCGGTGTCGGTGGTGCAGAGGGTGGTGTAGACGGTGTTGAGGTCGCTGTTGGCGCGGTCGGAGAGGTCGGCGGCTGAGGAGGCGCCGGTCTGGATCTGGCTCCAGTTGTCGGCGAGGGTCTCGATGACGGGTTGGGCGACGCCGACGGCTTGGTCGACGCCGGTGCTCACTTGGTCGGCGCCGTCGGCGACCTGTTGGGCGCCGGTGTTGAGGTCGCCGAGGCCGTTTTCGAGGGTTTCGGCGCCGTCTTGGGCGGTGCCGATGCCGTCGGCGAGTTGGTCGGCGCCGTCGGCGGCTTCGGTGAGGCCTTGGTTGAGTTCGGTGAGGTCGCCGAAGATGGTGGTGGCGAAGGTGACGTAGACGGCGGTGTTGATCTGGTTGCGCAGTTCGGATTCCACGGTGGAGGCCATGATTCCGGCGACGTATCCGTTGGCGTCGTTGAGGTCGAATTCGACTGTGGCCTGTTCGGGGTCGGTGCCGGAGAGGCTGGCGAGGCGTGTGGAGAAGTCCTCGGGGACGGTGATGACCATGTAGTAGTCGCCGTCTTGGAGGCCGCGGGCCGCTTCGTCGGCGTCGACGAACCGCCAGTCGAAGATGCGGTCTTCTTTGAGTTGCTGGATGAGCTGGTCGCCGCCGTTGATGGCGGTGGTCTCGCCGTCGGTCTCGACGCTGGCGCCGGTGTCCTGGTTGACGACGGCGACGGGCATTTGGTCGAGCTTGCCGTAGGGGTCCCAGGCGAACCAGAGGTAGAGGCCGCCGTAGACGAGTGGGATGAGGACGATGGCGACGAGCGCGGCGGCGCGGATGGGGTGGCCGCGGAAGCGGCGCAGTTCGGCTGCGGCGAGTTTGAAGGGGCTCATCATCGGTGGCCTCCGTTTCGGTCGCTCTGGTGGAGCGCGCTGGCGTCGGGTGCGGGTTGGGCGCGGAGGTCGACGACGGTGTCGGCGGGCGGGTCGGAGCGGGTGCAGGCGGTGAGGACGAGTTGGCCGGCGTCGGCGACGGTGCGGAGGGCTTCGAAGACGCGTTCGGAGCCGCATCGGTCGAGGCCGGTGTCGGCGTCGTCGACGGCGATGGCGGGGGTGCGGCTCGCGGCGGCGCATGCGATGGCGAAGCGGATCTGGTCGATGCGCGGGAGGAAGCCGAAGGTGTCGCCGGTGTCGACGGTGAGGGCGAGGCGGTCGAGCCAGGCGTTGATGTTGGTGCGGGTGGCGGCGCCGTTGGAGACGGTGGTGGTCTCTTTGATGCAGGCGCCGATGGTGGCGTAGGGCTCGAAGCGGATGGGGGGTCCGGCTTGGGCGATGGTGAAGCGGCGGCGGATCTGGCCGGGTTTGGTCTGGCCGTCGACTTCGAGTGCGCCGTTGCGGAGCGGGAAGCGGCCGGTGAGTGCGAGGAGGAGTGAGGTGCGGCCTTCGCCGCCGTCGCCGCAGATTGCGACGAGTTGGCCGAGGCCGGCGGTGACGGTGATGTCGGTGAAGATGGGACCTTGGCGGCCGTGGGCGGTGAGTCCGGTGGCGGTGAGGAAGGGTGTGCCGCTGGGCCGGTCGAAGACGGCGGTGTGTTGGGGCGGGGCGGTGGCGGGCTCGGGCCCGTCGGCAGCGCGGTCGGGGATCCGGTCGGCGGCCTGGTCGGCCCCGGCCTGGTCGTCTTGGTCGGCTGCGGTGGCGCCCTGGAGTTCGAGTTCGGTTGCGGGGACGGCGGGTTGGATCCGGGTTGCGGCGGCCTGGTCGGTCGCGGCGTCGTTCGGCGGGGTGGTGGTCTCGTCGGTCGGGCGCACGGTGACGGCGTCGGCGGGGAGGGCGATGGTGTCGTCGGGGTGCGGGCCGCCGGTGTCGTGGGCCGCGTCGGGGGCGCTCGGGGGGCCGGGGGGCGGGCTCTCGTGGCGGGCGGGCCCCGGGTCCGTTTCGCCGTGGGCGGCATTGTATTCGCCGCCGGGCGTTTCGGGCGCGGGCCCCGTTTCGTCGCTCCTGTCGCTCATGGTCACTATCCTCACAGGCCGGTGCGCCCGGTTTCGGGCGATTGCACGGGTTGATGACCAGAAGAATGTTACTCACGGGTAACTTATGTGCGGAGTCAGGCGGCCGTGCTGTGACCGGCGCGTCCCGCCCGCGGCCCTTACAGTTGAGGCATGTCGGAAACGCAAGCAGCGAAACCAGAGGCCCCCCGGCGCGACCACCCGCGCACACACCACGGCGACACCGTGAACGACCCGTACGCCTGGCTCAACGACCGCAACGAGGAGAAGGCCCCCGAGGTCCTCGAATACCTCAACGCGGAGAACGAGTACACCGAATCGCGCACCGGCCACCTGGCCGAGCTGCGCAAGAGGATCTACGCCGAGATCAAGGACCGCACCCAGGAGACCGACCTCTCGGTCCCCTACCGCAAGGACGCCTGGTGGTACTACAGCCGCACCGAGGAGGGCAAGGACTACCCGATCCGCTGCCGCGTCGCCGCCACCGGCGACACGCCGCCCACGGTCGAGCCCGGCGTCCCCGTCCAGGGCGAGACCGTCGTCATCGACGACAACGAGCTGGCGGCCGGGCACGACTTCTTCCTCCTCGGCGTCTACGACATCTCCCCCGACGGGAACCTCCTCGCCTACGGCGTCAACTACACCGGCAACGAGACGTTCACGCTCAAGTTCAAGGACCTGCGCACCGGCGAGGACTTCCCGTACGCGATCGAAGGCGTCCTCTACGGCGGCGCGTGGTCGGCCGACGGCGCGGCGTTCTTCTACACGAAGATCGACGACGCCTGGCGCCCGTTCCAGATCTGGCGGCACCTCCTGGGCAAGCCGGACGAGGACACGCTCGTCTACCAGGAGGACGACGTGCGGTTCCGCGTCGGCATCGGCCTCACCCGCTCCGAGCGGTACCTGTTCATCTACTCGGGCTCCACCACCACCACCGAGTACCGGTACCTCGACGCCACCGACCCGACCGGCGAGTTCACGCTGTTCAACAACGGCCGCGAGCAGGGCGTCGAGGTCGAGATCGACCACCAGGGCGACCGCTTCTGGGTGCTCCACAACAAGAACGCCGAGAACTTCACGCTCGGCTGGACCCCGGTCGACGACACGACCCAGTTCAACGAGGTCATCCCGCACCACCCGGAGGTCCGGCTCGAATCCGCCGAGGCCTTCGCCGAGCACGTCGTCGTGTCCCTGCGCCGCGCCGGGCTCTCCCAGGTCGCGATCCTCGACCGCGAAGGCGTGCTCAACGAGATCGCCTTCGACGAGCCGCTCTACACCGTCGGGACCGGCGCGAACCCCGACTACGAGTCGCGCCACCTGCGCCTCTCCTACGGTTCGCTGATCACCCCCGCGTCGGTCTACGACTACGACATCGACAACGCGGCACTGCTGCTGCGCAAGCGCACCGCCGTGCTCGGCGACTTCGACCCCTCGCACTACCGGCAGTACCGCGAATGGGCCGTCGCCGCGGACGGCACGAAGGTGCCGATCTCGATCGTCGCCAAGGCCGGCGTCGAACCCGACGGCACCGCCCCGTGCCTGCTGTACGGGTACGGCTCCTACGAGGCCTCGATCGACCCGTACTTCTCCATCCCGCGCCTGAGCCTGCTCGACCGCGGCGTGGTCTTCGCGATCGCCCACGTCCGCGGCGGCGGCGAGATGGGCCGCCAGTGGTACGAGCAGGGCAAGCTCCTGCACAAGAAGAACACGTTCACCGACTTCACCGCGAGCGCCGACCGCCTCGCCGAAGCCGGCTGGGCCGCCCCTGACAAGATCATCGCGCGCGGCGGCTCGGCAGGCGGCCTCCTCATGGGCGCCGTCGCCAACCTCGCCCCGGAGCGGTTCGCGGGCATCCTCGCCGAAGTGCCGTTCGTGGACGCGCTCAGCACGATCCTCGACCCGACCATGCCGCTCACCGCCGGCGAGTGGGAGGAGTGGGGCAACCCGCTCGAGTCGGCCGAGGTCTACGAGTACATGAAGTCGTACTCGCCCTACGAGAACGTCACCAACGTTCGCTACCCGTCGATCCTGGCCGTGACCAGCCTGAACGACATCCGCGTGGGCTTCCACGAGCCCGCGAAGTGGGTCGCGAAGCTGCGCCACGAGAGCCCGGAGTCCGACGTGCTGCTCAAGACCGAGATGGAGGCCGGCCACGGCGGCCGCTCCGGCCGGTACGGCGCCTGGGAGGAAGAGGCCTTCAACCTGGCGTGGCTGCTCGACACGTTCGGCATCGCGTAGCAATGCGAACGGAGGCCCGGCCCCGCGATCACCGCGGGACCGGGCCTCCGGCACGTCCGCCCGGCTACTCCGGGCGCTCGTCCTCGTCGTCGGGCACCTCGCGGCGCTGCTCGGCCGCGTCGGCCGGGTCGACCTCGTCGGGGACGGCCCCCTCCGGCGGCTCGACGGCCTCCTCCGGGTCCGCCTCGGCCGGCGGGTCCGCCGAATTCGCCAGGTCGAACTCGGACAACTCGCCGGACTCGTCCGCCCATTCCTGGTGATAGTTCATATAACCCACCGTAGACGCGCCCAAGGCCGTCCGGCCAGTGAACCACCAGGTAGCCTGAGTTATGCCTTCACACGGCTGTGGGCAATACTTCATCTCGACGCAATAGTTTCGAGGCCATCAGACAGCGGCGTCTGAGTCCCGCCCCCGGTCGGGGAGCAATCAACGACTTGTCTAAGGAGCTGGCAGCATGCCTATCGCAACACCCGAGGAATACAACGAGATGCTCGACCGGGCGAAGGCCGGCTCCTTCGCCTACCCGGCAATCAACGTGACCTCGACCCAGACGCTCAACGCCGCACTGGCCGCGTTCGCCGAGGCCGAGTCGGACGGCATCGTCCAGGTCTCCACCGGCGGCGCGGAGTACCTGTCCGGCCCGACGATCAAGGACAAGGTGACCGGCTCGGTCGCCCTCGCGGCCGCCGCCCACGAGATCGCCAAGAACTACCCGGTCAAGGTCGCCCTCCACACCGACCACTGCCCGAAGAACAACCTCGACTCGTTCGTGCGGCCCCTCCTCGCCATCAGCGAGGAGCGCGTGGCCCGCGGCGAACTCCCGCTCTTCCAGTCCCACATGTGGGACGGCTCGGCCGTGCCGATGCAGGAGAACCTGGAGATCGCCCAGGAGCTCCTCGCCCGCACCGCCAAGGCCAACATCATCCTCGAGATCGAGATCGGCGTCGTCGGCGGCGAAGAGGACGGCGTCGAAGCCGAGATCAACGAGAAGCTCTACACCACCGTCGAAGACGGCCTCGCCACCGTCGAAGCGCTCGGCGCCGGCGAGAAGGGCCGCTACATGACGGCCCTGACCTTCGGCAACGTGCACGGCGTCTACAAGCCCGGCAACGTGCACCTGCGCCCCGAGATCCTCAAGGAGATCCAGGACGCGGTCGGCGCCAAGGTCGGCAAGGACAAGCCCTTCGACCTGGTCTTCCACGGCGGCTCCGGCTCGACCGCGCAGGAGATCAGCGACGCGGTGGACCACGGCGTCATCAAGATGAACATCGACACCGACGCCCAGTACGCGTTCACGCGCCCCGTCGTCGACCACATCTTCCGCAACTACGACGGCGTGCTCAAGGTCGAGGGCGAGGTCGGCAACAAGAAGGCCTACGACCCGCGCGCCTACGGCAAGCTCGCCGAGGCCGGCATGGCCGCCCGCATCGTCGAAGCCTGCCAGCAGCTCCGCTCCGCCGGCAACAAGATCAAGTAAGCCACGCCGCAAGGCGAACGTGAAAGGGCCCGGCCGCGATGCGGCCGGGCCCTTTCACATTCATTCCCCTGCCGGGACGACCGTCCGGCACTTGATGCCAGGCGCGTTCGCCAGGCGCAGGTCACGCGTCCAGAGCGGCACGTTCAGCGCTTCCGCCAGCGCGATATAAGCGGCATCGTATGCAGTGACGTTGTGCCGAAGTTCCCAGACCCGCCCGGTCAGGTGCGTGTGCGGGAAGCGTTCCATCGGTAGTTCGGCGAGCCGGTGCACGGCGAGATCCGCTTCGGCGGCGGTGATCTTCCCCGAGCGGCAGTGGCGGCGGTAGACCGACATGACTTCGAGGTCGAGGATCTGCGGGGCGACGAGTTCGTGCCCGGTGAGCTGGGCGCGGAGGCCAGCACCGTCGAGGTCGGCGTCGATCAGGGCCGGGGCGAGCACGGAGGAGTCGACGACGATCAACGGGACTCCCGCTCGTCGCGGAGGATCGCTACGGCGTCGGCGCTCGACAGGTGGCCGGTCGCTTCTCGGTCGACGCGGTCGAACACCTCTTTGGCGCTGGGGAGGCGGGCCTCGCGGATGAGCTTCTGGAGGAGGTACTCCTCAAGGGAGACGCCGGCGATCGCGGCGCGCCGCTCCCAGTACTCGCGGGTCTCGGGCGGCAGTCCCTTGACGATGTCCATGGTCTGAGCGTAACTCTCGATCATGTGGGCAGGATATGAAAGCATCGGCCGGAAGAACCCGAACCGCGCTCGCGCGGCGTGTCGGCTCTGCGCACGCGAAGGGGCCCGGACGCATCGCGGCCGGGCCCTTTCGCGTACGGGCGGATTCGGGGACAGCGGAACGCGCCGCGGACTGGTAGATGTTGATCATGACCTTCAACGTGCGTGTGGCCCTGTGGTTCCCGCTGCTCCTCGCGGGCATCACCGGGACGTTCGCGGTCTTCGAGATCATCACCGGGATCACCGGCGGGGACCGCCCCGACGCGGTCAGCGGGATCATCGGTGTCCTCTGCGCCGCGCTCGCGGTGGCCTTCCGTAACTTCCCGCTGGTCAAGGTCACCCCCGACCACCTCGTCAGCCGCACCAACTCGGGCTTCCACGGCTTCGCGCTCGGGCCCGCAGACCAGTTGGCGTTCTACGACGACAAGCTGTTCGTGTGGCGCGCGAACGTGGGATGGACCGAAGTGCCCGTCTACCGGAGCCTCCTGCGGGGCCGGGACTGGCAGGAGTTCTCCACCGCGATCCACAAGCGGTGGCCGCCGAACGTCACCGGCTACTGGCACGCGTAAGGGCGGCGGGCCCGCAGCCCGCCGCCCCTTCGATGGCGTTGCGCTACTTGGCGAACCAGACGGCGGACCCGGCGGGGAGGGTGCCGTTCTCCAGCGGGGTGCTGGCGAGCAGGACCTCGGTGCCGTAGCCGGCGACGGGCACGGGCTCGTCGCTGAAGTTGACCACGCACACCAGCGCGCCGTTGTCGAACGCGAAGGCCTCGTCGCCGGGGTCGGCGAGCCAGGTCAGGCCGGTGACGCTCCCGCGCAAGGTCTTGCGGAGGTTGATCGCGGCGCGGTAGAACTCCAGGGTGGAGCCCTCGACGCCGTCCTCGGCCTCGACGGAGCGCTCGGACCAGTCGGTCGGCTGCGGGAGCCAGGAGCCGCCCGTGCCGAAGCCGAGCGAGGCGCCGTCGCGGGTCCACGGGAGCGGGACGCGGCAGCCGTCGCGGCCGATCTGCTCACCGTTGGTGCGGAAGAACGTCGGGTCCTCGCGGACCTCGGCCGGGAGGTCGAGGACCTCGTTCAGGCCCAGCTCCTCGCCCTGGTAGACGTACACGACGCCCGGCAGGGAGAGCAGCAGCTGCGTCGCGGCCTTGGCGCGGGCCAGGCCGATGTCGCCGCCGCCGTAGCGGGTCACGTGCCGCTGCACGTCGTGGTTGGAGAGCACCCAGGTGCAGGGCGCGCCCACGCCGGCGTTGTTCGCGATCTCCGCGTCGATCGCCTTGCGGAAGTCCGCGGCCTTGAACGGGGCGAGCACCAGGTCGAAGTTGAAGGCCTGGTGGAGCTCGTCGGGGCGCAGGTAGAGGGCGCGGCGCTCGGCCGAGTCCGTCCAGGCCTCGGCGACGAAGATCCGGTCGCCCTCGTACTCCTCGATGATGGGCCGCCACGTGCGGTAGATGTCGTGCACGCCGTCCTGGTCGAAGAACGGCGCCAAGGTGGTGCCGATCATCTCGATCGTGCCGTCGCCGCCGGTGTCGGGCAGGCCCTCGGCCTTGACCATGCCGTGCGCGACGTCGATGCGGAAGCCGTCGACGCCCCGGTCGAGCCAGAACCGCAGGATCGACTTGAACTCCTCGTGGACCTCGGGGTTCTCCCAGTTCAGGTCCGGCTGGGTCGCGTCGAACAGGTGCAGGTACCACTGCCGGCCGTCGTCGGTCTTGGTCCACGCGGGGCCGCCGAAGATCGACTGCCAGTTGTTCGGCGGCGTGTCCGGGCGGGCCGGGTCGACGTCCCGGAACCAGTAGCGGGCGCGCTCGGGCGAGCCCGGGCCGGCGGCGAGGGCGGCCTTGAACCACTCGTGCTCGGACGAGGTGTGGTTGGGGACGATGTCGGCGATGAGGCGGATGCCGTGGGCGTGGGCGGTCTCGAGCATCCGGTCGAAGTCGTCGAGGTCGCCGAAGCGCGGTTCGATGGCCCGGTAGTCGGAGACGTCGTAGCCGGCGTCGTTCTGCGGTGAGGCGAAGAACGGCGAGAGCCAGATGGCGTCGACGCCGAGGCGGGCGAGGTAGGGGATGCGGGAGCGGATGCCCTCGAGGTCGCCCATGCCGTCGCCGTTCGCGTCGGCGAACGAGCGCGGGTACACCTGGTAGATGACCGCGTCGCGCCACCAACGCTCGCGCTGCGCTGCTTCACTCATCGGTGCAAAACCTTTCAGTCTCTGGGTGCCGCACCGGTGGAACCGCGTACGACGAGTTCGGGTCGGAAGAGGTACTCCGAGTTCGGGGTGGGTTGCCCGGCGATCTCGTCGAGCAGTGCCCGGGCGGCGGCGGTGGCGATGTCGCGCACCGGTTGCCGCACGGTCGTGAGCGGGGGGTTGGTGTGGGCGATGAGGGGGGAGTCGTCGTAGCCCACGACTGAAAAGTCTTGCGGGACGTCCAGGCCGCGTTCTTCGGCGGCGCGGATGGCGCCGAGGGCCATCATGTCGGAGCCGCAGACGACGGCGGTGGCGCCGCGGTCGATGAGGCGGGACGCGGCGGCGTGGCCGCCCTGCTCGCCGAAGAGGGTGAGTTCGATGAGCTCGGGGCCGACGCCGTGCATGGCGGCGCGGTAGCCGGAGATCTTGCGGCGGACGGGCCAGTACCGGTCGGGGCCGGAGACGAGGCCGATCCTCTTGTGGCCGAGGCCGGCGAGGTGGTCGACGGCGATGCGGGCGGCGACGGCGTCGTCGCAGGAGAAGGAGGCCGCTTCGACGCCTTCGGGGTGGCCGGTGACGAAGGCGACGGGGAGTCGCTTGTCCTTGAGTTCCTGGTAGCGCTCGGTGCTCGCGGTGGTGTCGGCGTGGAGGCCGGAGACGAAGATGATGCCGGCGACGGCCCTTTCGCGGAGCATTTCGACGAACTCGTCCTCGGAGACGCCGCCGGGGGTCTGGGTGCAGAGGACGGGGGTGTAGCCGGAGCCGGCCAGCACATTGGAGATCGTCTGCGCGTAGAGCGGGAAGATCGGGTTCTCCAGTTCGGGCACGACGAGGCCGATGAGGCCGATGGCGTGCTTGCGCAGTGCCTGGGGCCGTTCGTATCCGAGCACGTCGAGGGCAGTGAGGACGGACTGTCGGGTCTGCTGACCGACGCCGGGTTTGTCGTTGAGGACCCGGGACACCGTGGCCTCACTGACCCCGGCCTGCCGGGCGATGTCAGAGAGTCGAAGCCGCATGATGACAGCGTAGCCTATCTGAAATTTGGCAACAGTTTGGTTGCAAGGGTTTCCTGTTTCTGAAACATCTTGCTAACCTTCGAGGGAGTTCGGGGCGCGAGCCCCCGGTCACGGCCCCCGCCCCGGGGCCCCTCAATGAGGAGAGAACAGCCATGCGTAGAAGGACCCTGGGTATCACCGCCGTCTCTGCCGCCGCCCTCGGCGCGGCCGCCGCCTGCGGCGACGACAGCGGATCCGGCAGCGAGGACGCGACCGCCCCCGCGTTCTCCGGCGAACTGGTCATCTGGGCCGACGAGACCCGCACCCCCGTGCTCAAGGAGTTCGTCGCGGACTTCGAAGCCCAGGTCGGCGTCAAGGTCACCGTCGAAGAGCACGTCGAGACCCTCCGCGAAGACTTCCTCGCCGCCGCCGAGCAGGGCCAGGGCCCCGACGTCCTCGTGGGCGCCCACGACTGGTCCGGCCAGCTCGCCGCCGACGGCGTCATCGCCCCCGTCACCCTCAGCGACGCCCAGAAGGCCTCCCTCAACGAGACCGCCGTCAAGGCCTTCACCGTCGACGGCAACGTCTACGGCGTGGCCTACGCGATGGAGAACATCGGCCTCATCCGCAACACCGACCTGGTCCCCGACGCCCCCGCCACCTTCGAGGAGCTCGTCGAGGCCGGCAAGGCCGCGGGCACCCAGGAGGTCCTCACCGTCGAGACCGGCGTCGACGGCAACGCCTACAACGCCTACCCGCTGTTCTCCTCCTTCGGCGGCTACCTGTTCAAGGACGACGGCACCGGCACCCTCGACCCGACCGACGTCGGCGTCGACTCCGAAGGCGGCATCGCCGCGTTCGAGAAGTTCGCCGAACTCGGCAAGGACGGCGTCCTCAAGACCACCATCGACGCCACCAACACCATCCCCTTCTTCGTCGAAGGCAAGACCGCGATCATGATCTCCGGCCCCTGGGCGCTCACCGACGTCCAGACCGCCGGCCTCAACTACGAGGTCACCGCCATCCCCGGCTTCGAAGGCCAGGGCCCCTGCTCGCCGTTCCTCGGCGTCCAGGGCTTCTACGTCTCCGCGACCGCCGCGAACGCCGTCTTCGCCCAGGAGTTCGTCACCAACTACGTCCTCACCGAGGACCTGCAGCTCAAGCTCGCCGAAGCCGGAGGCCGCCTCCCGGCGCTCACCGCCGCCGCCGAGACCTACGCCGCCGACAACGCCGACGTCCAGGGCTTCGCCCTCGCCGGCGAGAACGGCGTCCCGATGCCGAACATCCCCGCCATGAACGCCGTCTGGGAGCCCTTCGGCCGCGCGCAGGCCGACGCGATCGACCAGGCCGCCACCGGTGAAGAGGCCGCCAAGACCGCCGCCCAGGCGATCCGCGACGCCGTCGCCTCCTCCTAGCACCGACCGGTAAGCCTCGACGAGCGAAGGAACGCACACGTGCTCGACCAACGTTCCCGGACGGCCGGTTCTGCCACCGCCGCGGGTCTGATCATCAAGATCGCAGTGCTCGCGGTGGTCGCGGCGCTGGCCGTCTGGGCGGCGTTGCCGCTCCTGCGAGCCGAGGCCTGGTGGGGCCTGGCCCTGGAGGCGGCCGTCGTCGCCGTCGTCTTCTACGTCTACCTCCAGCGCCGGGCGATCCAGCTCAAATACCTGATCCCCGGCACGATGCTGCTGCTGGCCTTCCAGATCCTGCCGGTGGTCATGACCGTCGGCACCTCCTTCACCAACTACGGCGACGGGCACCGGGTCGACAAGGAGCAGGCCACCGAGGCGATCATCGCCGCCGGCGTCCAGCAGACCCCCGGCGGCACCACCTACCTCGTGGCGATCGGCGAGTCCACCTCCGGTGAACTCACCCTCCTCCTCACCGACCAGGAGGACGGCTCCACCTGGGCCGGAACGGAAGCGGGCCTCACCGAACTCGACGGCGCCACCCAGGACGACACCGGCCGCGTCACCGCCGCACCCGGCTACACCGTCTGGGACCTCGCCGAACTGGGCGAACGCCAGGCCGAACTGACGGACCTCGCCGTCCCCACCGGACCCGAGACCGGCATCAAACTCCAAGGGCTCTCCGCGTTCGAAGGCCAGTCCACCCGCTCCTACAGCGAAGCCTGCGACTGCATCACCGACTCGGCCACCGGCACCGTCTGGACCGCCGACAACGAGACCGGCACCTTCCAGACCGAGGACGGCCAGGCCGCCCTCGTCGGCTGGCGCGTCAACATCGGCGCCGACAACTACCTCGCGGTCCTCACCGACCCCGACATCCGCGGCCCCTTCCTCGGCGTCTTCACCTGGAACGTCATGTTCGCGGCCGGATCGGTCCTCTTCACCTTCGCGATCGGCCTCGGCACCGCCATGGCCCTCAACAAGGAGTCCATGCGCGGCACCAAGCTCTACCGGACCTTCATGATCCTGCCGTACGCCATGCCGTCCTTCGCCATGCTCCTGGTCTGGGCGCAGATGTTCAACCGCGACTTCGGACTCGTCAACGACCTGTTCAACCTCGACGTGAACTGGTACGGCGGCACCTGGTCGGCCCGCGCCATGGTCCTCATCGCCAACACCTGGCTCGGCTGGCCCTACATGTTCCTCATCTGCCTCGGCGCCCTCCAGGCCCTCCCGGCCGACTCGCTCGAAGCGGCCAAGATCGACGGCGCGACCGGCATGACCGCGTTCCGCAAGATCACCCTGCCGCTCCTGCTCATCGCCCTCACCCCGCTGCTCATCTCCTCGTTCGCGTTCAACTTCAACAACTTCAACGCGATCGAACTGCTCAGCGGCGGCAACCCGTTCATGGCCGGCGACGCGGTCGGCGGCACCGACATCCTCATCACCTACGCGTTCCGCCAGGCCTTCGGCTCCTCCAGCGCCGACTACGGCTTCGCCAGCGCCATCAGCGTGTTCATCTTCCTCATCGTCGCCACCATCTCGGCGTTCATGTTCCGCTTCACCCGCAACCAGGAGGACGTGTACTCATGACGCGGCCACTCGAACCCGCCGCCCCGGGGCGGCCCGCGGCACGCAAGCGCAAGCCGCCCTTCGTGAAGTGGGCGATGGACACCGGCTGGCGGCACGTGGTCGCGATCGCGGTCCTGGTCTTCGGGCTCGTCCCGATCATCTACGTGGTCTCGGCGGCGTTCAACCCCAACGGCACCATGTCCTCCACCAACCTGCTGCCGCGCGAGTTCAGCCTGAACAACTTCCAGAAGCTGTTCACCGACGACAACGTGCCGTTCGGGGCCTGGTTCATGAACTCGCTGATGATCGCCATCCCGGCGGCGTTCATCTCGATCTTCATCTCCTCGCTGGCGGCGTACGCGTTCAGCCGGTTCAGGTTCAAGGGCCGGCGCCCGATGCTCCTGTTCCTCCTGCTGATCCAGATGTTCCCGGCGTTCCTGGCCGTCGTGGCGCTGTACCTGATCTTCGGCAACCTCGGCGAGTACTACCCGGTCGTCGGGTTGAACACCCGGCTCGGCCTGATGCTCGTGTACATGGGCGGGGCGCTCGGCGTCTCGACGTGGCTCATGAAGGGCTTCTTCGACACGATCCCGAAGGAGCTCGACGAGGCGGCCACGATCGACGGCGCGACGCACGCGCAGATCTTCTTCGGCATGATCCTGCCGCTCGCGGCCCCGATCATCGCGATCTCGGGGATCCTCGCGTTCGTGGGCACGATGAACGACTTCGTGCTGGCGAGCCTGTTCCTGACCGACCGGCCGGAGATGACGCTCGCGGTCGGGTTGAAGACGCTGACGGCGGACAACTCGCCGGCGAGCTACTTCGGGATCTTCGCGGCGGGCACGCTGCTGACCTCGGTGCTCACCGTGGCGGTGTTCATGAGCCTGCAGCGCTACATCGTCTCCGGCCTCACGGGCGGAGCCGTGAAGGGCTAGGGGTTACGAGAGACCACTGCTCGACACACTGGTGTCCGCCGTCAAGGCGGGCAACGAAAGGGCCCGGACCAAGGAGAGCCTCCCTCTCCGCGGTCCGGGCCTCTTGCCCGTTCAGTGGACGGCAGGACACGGGGATGCGGGCGGAGGTCGGGTCCTCGTCCGGACCGGCACGGCTGCCGGTGCGGCCAAGCCATACGGAACGGCCGGGTGCTCGTCCGGCCGAGCCGTCCTCGCCGCGGGGACGCGGGCACCGCGCGAGTGCCGGGTCTCTGCGCGCTAACGCGGTTCGGTGAGGTCCGCGGCGAACAAGTCCGGTTCCTCCACTGTGGAAACTCGGGCGAACTCCTCGTCGCCCAGGGCGGTGCGCAGGCGCTGCTCGATGCGGTCGACGTCGCCGCGTTCGGCCGCGGGCAGGGGCGCGCCGAGGGCGGCCCGGGCCGCGGTGGCCTGGCCGAGGAGGCGCGCGGCGTGCTCGTGGCGGCCGGCGAGGGCGTGCGCTCCGGCAAGGCCTTCGAGAGCGAGGGCGACGGCGCGCGGATTGCCCGTGCGCTGCCCGGACTCGAGGCTTTCGGTGTGGCGCTTCACGGCCGCGTCCGCGTCGCCGCGTAGCTCGGCGGTGAACCCGAGTTCGGCGGCGATGAAGGTGAGCCCGAGTTCGGTGTCGAGACGGGAGTTCCAGTCGTACCAGCGGCGCAGGAGGGCTTCGGCAAGGTCGAGGTCCCCGCGGCGGCGGGCGCTCAAAGCGAGTCCGACCTCGGCGAACTCCTGGGCGGGCACGTCGGCGTGCTCGATCGCGCGGCGCTGGGCGCGGCCGTGGTGCTCGTCGGCGCGGTCGAAGTCGCCTTCGAGGAGGGCGATGCGGCCGAGTTCGCTGAGTGCGGCGGTCGCCATGGCCTGCAAGTCGAACGCCTCGGCGGCATCGAGGCCGCGCCGGTGGTGCGCGGCGGCCGCGGGGTAGTCGCCGCGGGCCTCGGCGAGGCGGCCGAGGAGCGCTTCGGCCTGGGCCTGGCCCCAGTGGTCGCCGACCTCGCGGAACCGGTCGAGCGACTGTTCGGCACGGTCGCGGGCGGCGGTGAGGTCGCCGCGGTTGAACCGCAGGTACGCGCCGGTGAAGTCGGCGGCGGCGCGGCCCCAGTCGTCGGTGTCGTCAAGGGCCGCATCGACGGCGGCGGCGAAATGCTCGGCCGTCGCCGGATCGCCGTAGGTGGTGAAGGTGAGGGCGAGGAACCAGCGGCTGCGCACGCGCCGCGAGGGGTCCGCGATCGCCTCGAGATGCGTTTCGAGTTCGGCGCGAACGGACTCGGTGAGGACCGCGGTGTCGCCGGAGAGGAGCCGCAGCGCGGTCCCGGTGACGGCCGCTTCCGCGCAGAGCACGGTCGGCTCTGACTCGGCGACGCGCCGGAGGGCGCCCGCGATGCGCCGCTTGGGCTCGGTGAGCCGCCCGCGCAAGTACCAGTGCCAGCTCAACGCGTTGACCAGGCGGAGTTCGAGCTCGGGCCCAGGCGCGGCGGCGAGTGCTTCAGCGGCGGTGCGGTTCGGGTCGCCCCCGCTCGCAGTCGCCTGGCCGCCGAGTGGACTCGCGACAACGGGGATGCGGTTCGGCATGAGCCCGCCCAAGACGACCCCGTCGGCAGTCACACCACCGGCAGCAGTACTGGCGAAGGGATCCGCCGCAGCCTCGCTCGCCGCCGCTTGACCTGCCGAGACACGCGGTGCATTGGCACCGTTCGCAGCAGGGGCACCGCCGCTGCCGACATCGCCTCGGGCTACAGGACCGCTCGCCGCGAAGTCGAGCGCCGCGCGCAGGTTCGCGTCCTCGGCGTCCAAGACGCACCGCCACCGCAACTGGTCGGGCCCGCGCAGCGCGGCATCGGCCTCCTCGGCCAGCGCGACGTAATAGGCGGCGTGCGCGGCCTTCGCCGCAACATCATCACCGAGTTCCCGGCGGCGCTCGGCGCAGTAGACGCTCACCGACTCGAGCAGCCGGTAGCGCGGCCCCTGGTCCCCGTACACGACCGTGACGAGCGACCGGTCGACCAGTCGGGCGAGCAGGTCCAGGACCGCGCGCGGCTCCACGCCCGGCGCCGCGCACGTGGCCTCGGCCGCCGGTAGCGTGCAGCCGTCGGCATGGACGGCCAAGCAGCGCAATACGATCCGCTCTGAGGCGGTGAGCAGGTCCCACGACCAGTCGAGCATCGCGCGGAGCGTCTGCTGCCGCGCCGGGGCCTCGCGGCGGCCGCCGGTGAGCAGGCCGAAGCGGTCGTCAAGACGCTGCGCCAGTTCACGCAGGCCGAGCACGCGGATGCGGTTGGCCGCGAGTTCGAGCGCGAGCGGGATGCCGTCGAGGTGGCGGCAGATCTCCGCGATCACCGCGGCGTCCTCCGCAGTGAGCGTCAGGCCGGGGGCGGCGTTCTCGGCGCGGGCCCTGAACAGGGCCGCCGCGCCCGCGTCGTCGAGCGGCGGGACGGCGATCAACCGCTCGCCCGGAACGCCGAGGGGCTCTTGGCTGGTGGCGAGCACCGTGAGGCCGGGTACGCCACGAAGCAGTGCGTCCACCACCGCGGCGGCGGCTGCGGCGACGTGCTCGCAGTTGTCGATGACGAGTCGAATGCGCTTGGGCCGCATGGCCTCCGCCAGCCAAGCGACCTCGTCGCCGACCGGTGCGGCCTGCTCGTCGCGCAGGCGCAGCACCCGCGCCACCGCATCCGCGATCTGAGCGGGCGTGGCAGTCTCGGCCTGTCCGGCGAGCTCGACGAGCCAGGTGCCGTCAGGGTGGTCGGCGCTCGGCTCCCCCACGGCAGCGAGCGCGAGGCTGGTCTTGCCCACGCCGCCGGTGCCGGTGAGGGTCGTGAGCCGATGGGCGCGCATCGAATCCCGCACGTCGCCAAGGCATTCGTCGCGCCCGATCAGGTCGACGAGGGCGCGCGGCACGTTGCCCCGGCGCTCCTCGTCCACGGTGTCCGGGCTGTCGGTGAAGCGGGTCGCGGGCGTCTGCCGCAGGATCTCGCCGTACAGCTCGACCAGCTCGGGGGCCGGGTCGAGGCCGAGTTCGTCGCCGAGGTGGCGGCGCAGCGCATGGTAGGAGTCGAGCGCTTCGCTCTGGCGCCCAGCGAGATACAGCGCTCGCATGTGGACTGACCGGAGCCGTTCGCGCCGCGGGTGCTCGGCGACGAGCTCGCCGAGTTCGGCGGCCAGCGCGGCGTGCTCCCCCAGGTCCAGGCGCGTCTGCGCGAGGTCTTCGAGGGCGGTCAGGCGCTGTTCGGCGAGGCGGACGGCGGCGGGCTGGAAGAACAGGTCGTCGGCGAACTCCGCAAAGGGGTCGCCGCGCCACAGGTCGAGAGCGGCGGCGAGGTGCGCACGGCGGGCGCGGGCGTCGGTGGCGCGGCGGGCCTCGGCGGTGAGCGCGGTGAACCGGGACGCGTCGACCGCGTCGGGCCCGGCCTCCAGGGCGTACCCACCGGCGCGGAAGACGACGAGGCCGGTGCCGCCGGCGGCGGCGAGTGCCTTGCGCAGGCGCGAGACGCGGGTCTGGATCGCCCCGCTCGGGTCGGCCGGGGGCTCGCCGGACCACAGGAGGTCGACGAGCCGGTCCACGGAGACCGTGCGCCCGGGGTCGGTCAGCAGGGCTGCGAGGAGGGCCCTGACCTTGGCTTCGGGGACGGTGACGGGGTCGCCGCCCGCGGCCTCCACGAGCAGCGGGCCGAGCACTCCGAATCGCATGCGGCAAGCGTATCCGGGCGGCCGCAAGCGGGCCTCCAGCAGAGCTCCAGCGGACCGCAAGCGGGCGGGCCCATGGTTGTCCTCAGGCAAGCGGGAGAGCGAAACTCCCGATCCACAGAGGAGGAGCACCATGAGCGATCTGGCAGGTAGGAAGGCAGTCGTCACCGGCGGCACCCACGGTATGGGGCTGGCGATCGTGGAGTCGCTGCTGGACGGCGGCGCCGAGGTGATCACCACCGGACGCAACGAGCAGAAGCTCGAAGCGGCCCGCACGCGCCTCGCCGGACGGGCGGTCCACGTGGTCCGCTCCGACGCGGCCAGCCTGGCCGACATCGCCGCGCTCGGCGAGCTCGCCGCCGAGCGGCTCGGGACGCTCGACGCGGTGTTCCTCAACCACGGCATCGCCGAGATCGAGACCCTCGACCAGATCACCGAAGCGTCCTTCGACCGCCACTTCGACATCAACACCAAGGGCGCGCTGTTCACCGTCAAGGCGCTCGCCCCGCTGGTCCGCGACGAGGGCGCGTTCGTCCTCACCACCGTCGCCAACGACCACGTCTACCCGGGCATCGCGAACTACTCCGGCTCCAAGGAAGCGCTGCAGGCGATCGCGAAGGTCCTCGCCGCCGAGTTCCTGCCCCGCCGCATCCGCGTCAACGCCGTCGCGCCCGGCTACATCAAGACGCCGACCATGGGCGTCGCCGGGCTCACCGACGCCGAACGCGCCGCGTTCGAGCAGGAGGGCAACGAGACCACGCCGTTCAAACGCCACGGCACGGTCGAAGAAGTCGCCAAGGCGGCCCTGTTCCTCGCCTTCGACGCCACCTACACCACCGCGGCCGAACTGCCCGTAGACGGCGGCTTCGCCCAAGGCATCGCCGTCCCGAACTAGCCGCCCCCAAGCCCGGGGTCCTCGCCGTGATCGTCATAACTCCCCGCGAGGGCCCCGCTGAAACCGACCACCATTTATCGAAAGGCAACTCCCATGACGACCACGACCGCCCCGCGCGCGGGGACACGCGAATGGCTGGGCCTGTCAGTGCTCCTGCTGCCCACGACCCTCTTGTTCCTGGCGATGACCGTCCTGTTCCTCGCCACCCCGTACATCGCCGCCGACCTGCGCCCCAGCGGCGCACAGGTGTTGTGGATCAACGACATCTACGGGTTCATCATGGCCGGCTTCCTGGTCACCTTCGGCACCCTCGGCGACCGCCTGGGACGCCGCAAGCTCCTGCTGGCCGGTGCCGCCCTCTTCGGCGCGGCCTCCGCACTCTCGGCTTATGCACCCAATCCGGAGCTGCTCATCGCGGGCCGGGCCTTGATGGGCCTCGGCGCGGCGGCGATCATGCCCGCCACGCTCTCCTTGATCACCAACATGTTCGCCGACGCACGCCAGAAGGGCGTCGCGATCGGACTGTGGGCCTCGGCGATCTCCGCCGGCGTCGCCCTCGGCCCGCTCGTCGGCGGCCTGCTCCTGGAGACCCTGTGGTGGGGCGCGGCGCTGCTCATCGGCGTCCCGGTCATGGCCCTGGTCCTGGTGACCGTGCCGTTCCTGGTGCCCGAGTACCGCGACCCGAACGCCGGACGCGTCGACCTGCTCAGCGTCGTCTTCTCCCTGGCCACCCTGCTGCCGTTCATCTACGGCGTCAAGCACCTCGCCGAGACCGGCATCGACGCCACCTCGGTCGTGACCCTGCTCGCCGGCATCGGCTTCGGCATCGCGTTCGCCCGGCGCCAGCTGCGCCTGGAGGAGCCGCTGCTCGACGTGCGCCTGTTCAGCAACCGCACCTTCTCCGGCGCGCTCGGCATGTTCCTGCTCTCCGCGGTCGCCCTCGGCGGCGTGTACCTGCTGTTCACGCAGTACCTGCAGCTGGTCGCCGACCAGTCGCCGCTCGAAGCGGGCCTGTGGATCCTGCCCGCCGCGATCGCCCTGGTGGCGGTCTCGACGCTCACGCCGATCATCGCCCGCAAGGTGCGCCCGGCGTACGTCATCAGCGCCGGACTCGTCCTCTCCGCCGTCGGTTACGTCCTGATCGCCCTGGTGGACAGCACGGGCGGCCTGCCGCTGCTCATCGCCGGGTTCTACGTCCTCTACCCGGGCATCGCCCCGGCCATGGCACTGGCGCCGGGCCTGGTCATCGGCTCGGCCCCGCCCGAGAAGGCCGGCGCGGCCTCGGCCGTGAACTCCACCGCGAGCGACCTCGGAACCGCCCTGGGCGTCGCCGTCCTCGGCAGCATCGGCTCGGTCGTCTACGGGCTCAAGGCTGACGGCGCGGTCGACGGCCTCACCGCCGACCAGGCCGAACAGGCCGCCGAGACCCTCCCGGGGGCCCTCAAGGTCGCCGCCGAACTGCCCGCCGACACCGCCGGACCGCTCGTCGAGACCGCGAAGAGCGCCTTCACCAGCGGCCTCAACACCGTCGGCCTCGTCGCCGCCGGACTCGCGGTCGTCGCCATCATCCTCACGCTGAAGACCCTGAGGCACGTGGCTCCGACCGACGCGGCCCCGGCCGAGGAGACCGAGAAGGAGGAGGTGGCACTGGTCGAAGCCAAATAGACACAGGGGAAACTGCCGAAAAGGGCCGACGCGATGCGTCGGCCCTTTTCGGCTCTTTGCGAAAGTGTCGGAATTCGGACCGTCAAGCCGGAATTTCACCGAACGTGAATGTCGCATCACCACAAGTGATAGCTTCGATTCGCTTGCGCCACAGGGGCGAACGACATCAAAAGGAGAACGCGCAATGCAGCGCACGACACGCAGCGTCCTAGTGGTCCTCGCGGCCGCGACCATGCTCCTCACCGGAACCGCCACGACCGCCCACGCCGCGGCGCCCCGGTTCGTTCAAGAGAGCGTGGTCTGCAAGGACGTCGACGGCGGCACCTGGTGCCAAGGCACCGCATCGGGGTCGAACTGGTGGTCGACCAAGTGCATTTCGAACTACTACCACCCGACCAACCGCCACAGCTCGACCGCGATCATGGGCGGCGGCTCCATGCGAGGCGTCGCCGAAGCAGGCCAATGGTCGTACGCCGAAACCGAAGCCGGGACGGCCCACACCTGCTACACCAAGTACAACCCGGACTTCCAGGCGGCGTTAACGGAGGTCGCGGGAAGACCTGCCGACTACAAAGGGGACGCGGCCCGTGGGCCGCGTCCCCTTCAAGCTTGTTCAGCCCCTAGCAGGTAGGGCTCACCGGCCATCTAGACGCTTTTGCACGGGGGTGTGTCGCTGACTGGAATCAGTCGCATGTGTGTGTCAATGTGAAAGAACCGCCCAGTGGGCGGATTTCGACACAACTGAATCAGATGGGCGAGCCGCTCACGTCCGCTAAAACTTGCGCGGCTCGCCCTCCCTAAACCAAGGAAGGAAGCCCTCCATGGTCTCTGTCAGCGTACGCCGAAACCGGCGCGAGCCGGTAGGCCGAAACGCGCAATCGGACGACCCCCGACACAACCGCGCCTACCCGCACCCGGCCAACCCGGGCCTGTTCGAGCACGTCGACGGCTGGTACGACTGGGCCGGGCGTCGCCTGTTCCTGGCCGACGGCTCACCCGATCCGATGACCCCCGGCGCCTACCGGTACCAGACCCGGCCCGACCTCACCGACCTCGACGCCCCCGACTCCGACCCCTGGAGCCCCCGCTACGAGCCCCCGCACCTGCGCCACCGGCCCGGCGACACCTGGATCATCGACCGCGACCGGCCGCACGACCCCGACGACCCGGGCGTGTTCGGCTCGCCGGGTTGGCGGCCCGACCGGCGCACCGGCCGCCACCGCCGCAACGAACTCCCCGACCCCGTCCCGCCATGGGAGGCAGCACAAGGCACCGAGGAAGCCGCCGAAGCCGACCAGGCCGAGACGGAGCCCGAACGGCGACCGAAGCACGGATCTGGAAACTCGAGCGAGGTGCCGCAGTACCCGGCCTCCTCAGGCCGGTCCACTCCGCGCCGCCGGCCTCGGTTCTGGCAGGAGGAACACGAGGATCGGGCGGGAGGCGAAGCGGCGCAGGAGGAGCCGTGGCGGTTCGAGAAGTTGCGTGAAGACGCGTGGGACCGGTTCGTCATCAAGTCCTCCGAGCTCGCCGCTGCTCACTGGGTCGACCGGCAGGCGTTGGACTCCCAGCACCGGCGACCGGTCGCGGCCGTCCTGCGGATGATCCGGTGGATCATCGCGCCTTTCAAGACCCGTAACGAACGTATGGCCATCGCGCCGGCCCCGAGCGCGCAGCGGTCGCAGTCGCAGTCGCAGTCGCAGTCGCAGTCGCAGTCGCCGGTGAGGTTGCCTCGACAGGCTGGACCGCAAGCGGATTGGGCACCGGAGCCCGTCCCGATCGTGCTGCCGCAGGCGCGGCCGATGCCAGGAGCGCAAATGGCGCAGGCGGCCCGGAGCGTGCAAGCCGCGAGAATCCGGCTGTCCGCAACCGCCCGCGACACGCGGGAACCCCAACCCGGGCCGACCGAGTCGGCGGTGCACCAGGCGGAGACTCATCGCGAAGCTAAAGCGCCCCAACCGGATCGCGGCACCACACAGCCGACCGGAACGTCCAGCGGCAGCGCGGCGCAGTCGGACCGGGAGGCTCAAGGTGCTGAGCACTGGCGCGATCGGCCCCGCCAGGAACGATCCCGACCTTCGCCCCTGCCCTACATCACCCGGTGGGAGCAGATGTTCGACGCGCACCGCGCGTTCGGAGAGGTGGCCGTGCCGTGAACCGGTTGCAGTTCATCGCCACCGCCTGGGTCGACGGTCGCCTGCTCCGCTTCGAACCGGTCCTGAAGCAGCCGCGCCTGCGCGTGATCATCACCGGACCCGAACCCGAGCCACTCGGATCGGTCATCCGACTCGACACCACCGAAGCGGGCCTCCGAGTCTCGGCACCACTCCACGTCGAATGGGCCACCGACCACCACGAACCGATCATCGCCCACGCACAACGCGTCTGGGCCACCATCACCCACGAATGCAACGGCTGACCGCTCCGCAACCCACAAACACCCACGTACACAGTTCACGCTGAAAGTCGCTCGGGCCGCGATCCGGTTGGATCGCGGCCCGGGTGCTGCGGACCGCAGACTGGGCCCAGCACCGGGCTGACCTAGTACTCCATTGGGAGATCGGGTCGTGAACTGCTGCAGGGATGCCGGTGCTAGACGCGGTGGCCGCCGCGGTCCTTGCGGGCGCGAGACGCGTGGAAGGATTCGGCCTTACCGGTTCGTCTATTCGTAGGCGAGATATCGGCCGGGTTTGTTCGGCTTCTCGACCGTGAAACGAAGTTGGAGATCGGTGCGGTCGATCATGTCGACCTGCTGCGTGAACAGTTCGCTGGTGACGAAGAGATGGCCCTGAAGGCTCCAGTCCTTCGCCAGCCATGCCCGAAGCGCGTCGAGCAAGGCGCGATCGGTCGCCGTTTCGAGTCGCGACCTGCGAACCCAGTAGGAGACCGTGGCTTCGTAGGCTTCCCACCGAGTATCGCCGACTGGAGTGATACGCGCGCCCGCGTACGCGGGTGCGTTCGTCGACCTGAGGTAGACACAGCCAAGACACTCTGTTTCGGCCGGGTTCATCACCGTGTACGAGAAACCGTCACCGTTGGCGTGCCATCGCTCCATCTTCTCCAAGTCCTCGCGATTGGCCTCGACGGTGAAGTCCTCTTCAGGCCACCCCGTCTGTTCCCATCCGCGCAGGTACTCCCTGCTCTCCATCACCGCGGCGTAGTCCAGCTCGGCATCGGCGGCCCTGATCGGCCGGAGGATGAAATCCTCTGTCGCAAGGCCATCGGGGGCGCCGTCGTCCATCGTGGTGAAAGGCATGGTGTCCGTCCTTCTGGTCGGCGGACGTCCAGGGTAAGGGCTGGTGCGTCGGCTGTCAGCCACGTTTCATGCGGCATGGGGTCGCTAGGATCGCGGCATGACCCTCTCACCCCGTTCGCGGCGTTTTGCGCTGCTGGGCGCGGCCGGTTTCGCGGCCGTCGCACTCGCCGTATCCCCTTCGCTGGTCGCAGTGGCCGACGAGAACACTCCCGTGCTGCGCGTCGAGTACGAGTCCGGAACGGTCGACTCAGGCGTTGCCGGCCTCGGCGTGAACGAGTGCTGCGGGTACTCGATCGATACGACCACACTGTCGCGCAACGGCATCGGCGCGGTCAAGCACGAAGTGCGCTATGGCGACTCGGCAGCGGACGGGCCGCGCGCCGAGAGCCACACCGAGACGATCGAGGCGACGCACTTCGACTCCGGCGACTCGGTGTACTACGGGTTCAGCGTCTACATCCCCAGCACATGGGTGTTCGACGAGACCAGTGAGGACATCGTCTTCCAGTGGCACAACTACAAGGACTCGTGCGACTTCAAGGACAGGGGACCGAGCGCGTTCCTGTCCGTGCACACCAACGGCCAGTGGCGACTGCGGTACAACTCGGACTCGGCGGCGTGCTCGACGGAGACCTCAGTGGTGAAGCAGGCCCAGGACCTTGGAGCGGTGAAGCCCGGCCAGTGGAACGACTTCGTGTTCAAGTTCGACTGGAGCGAGGGCGCGGACGGCCGGATCCAGGTCTGGCACCAGACGTCGAAGGCCCTGGGCTGGGTGAAGGTCGCCGATAGGCAGGGGGCGAACACCTACAACGATGTGCCCACGACGATCGGGTACCTGAAGTGGGGCATCTACAAGCCGGCGTGGCGGACGGCCCCGTCCAATGTGTCCACGCGCGCGGTGTTCCACGACAACATCGCGGTCGGCAGCACGTTCACGGCGGTGAACCCGGAGGGCGGGCCCAGAGGTTCTTGACGCCCCGGTGAACTCGGAGAGCGACCCAAGCGGGTCGAAGGGCGGTCGGAGGGCGTTGTGAGGGCGGCAGTGAACCCGGCAAGCGGGCGTTTGAAGCGGCTGCGGTCCTGGTAGCCGCTACCAGTGCGGGGGGCGCTCGGCCAGGAGGTCGAGGTCCCGGGCCGAGAACTCGGCCTTGCGGGGGCGGCGGACGGGGGCTTCGCCCCAGCCGCGGTCGGTGTCGTCGGAGGTCTGGTCCGGGAGCACCGAGAAGTCCTCGTCGAGCTCGACGGCGCGGAGGTCGTCGGAGACGGGGCGTTCGTCGTCGGAGACTGCCATGCCCTCGACTTTAACGCAGCGAGTCGCCCCGGCGGCAATGACGAGGCCCTGAACACCCGGTGAACGGGTGTTCAGGGCCATAGCACTCTGCTGTATTCGGCTCTTTCAGGAGCCGGCGGCGATCTTGCGAACCGTTAGTTCGCGACGCCGACGAGCTCGTAGCCGGCCTCGTCCACGGCCTCGCGGACCGCGTCCTCGGTGAGGGCGGCCTCGCTCTTGACGGTGACCTTGCCGGTCTCCAGGACGACGTCGACGGACTCGACGCCGGGGAGGGCGGAGAGTTCCTGGGTGACGCTGCCGACGCAGTGGCCGCAGGTCATGCCCTTGACTTCGTACACGGTTTCCATGGCTACTCCTAAGGCGAGCTTGCGAGCCTGCCGGCGGCTCTGTGGGTGGCGGGTGTTCAGGTTCTGAGCAGTCGGGCCACCGCGTCCGAGGCCTCTTTGACCTTGGCTTGGGCGGCGGTCGGGTCACCCGAGGTCTGCGCCTCCGCGACGCAGTGGGCCAGGTGGCCTTCGAGAAGGTTGAGCGCGACGGCCTGGAGCCCCTTGGTGGACGCCGAGATCTGGGTCAGGATGTCGATGCAGTACTCATCGCCTTCGACCATCCGCTCGATGCCCCGGATCTGGCCCTCGATGCGCTTGAGGCGGCGCGTGAGCGCGGCCTTGTCGCCGTGGTACCAGTAGTGTCCGTCGTGGCCGTGCGCTTCCGGTGCCGGGGGCGTGTCGCCGGCGACTCCGGTGCGGTCGGTCTGCTCGCTCATGTCACACCTTTCGTGTGCTCGGTCCTCCAGTCGCCAGTGTATACCCCTCTGGGGTATCTCGGCAACTGCTCGTTAGCCAGGTGAAGCGGCCCGTAGTATTCCGTGCCATTGTGTGAAAAATTCTCCCCCCGCCCTTGTCAAGGGCCACAAGGGCCTCTAACGTGAACCCGTCGCGTCGGAAACTCGGGGGCACCCCGCACCCGCCGCGCGGCACCGCCGAGTCGGAGGAGCCCCCAGCTCCACTGAACCGGGGAACCAGCAGTCGGCGTTCATCGCAGAGCCGACGGGGTGAATCGCGTCGAACGGACGCGTAGGGCGACCCTTCCTTCCGCCCGAACCCGACAGCTAACCCGGTAGGCGGCCAAAGGAAGGAGCGCCTCCCTGGTGCGTACCCGGCGAATCACTGCCGCCCTAGCTGCCGCAGCCCTGCTCCCGCTGACCGCCGCCCTGTTCACCTCGTCCTCTGCGAACGCGCAGTCGAGCGAGGAGATCCAGGCCGAGATCGACGAGCGGCACAGCGAGCTCGAGAAGGTCATCGAGGACTACAACGCCAAGCGCGAAGAACTCGAGGACGCCAACAAGCTCATCGAGGAGATCGAAGCGCAGCTGCCCGAGCTCGAGGCCGCGTCCGTCGCGGCGAACGAGGCCCTGGCCGACTACGCCGCCTCGGCCTACGCCGGCGGCGACTTCGCCATGGTCAACTCCGTGCTCGGCGGCGACCCGGGGGACTTCGCCGACCGCCTCATGTACCTCGAGAGCCTCACGGCCGCCGAGAACGCCGCGCTCGCGTCCAACCTGGCGCAGGTCGAGGAACTCGAGACCCGCAAGACGGAGCTCGAGACGCTCAAGGCGAGCGCCGACGACATCCTCGGCGAGATCGAGGAGCAGCAGAAGGCGATCGAGGACGAGATCGACGCCCTCGAAGACGAGTACGACGACGCCTACGCCGAGGAGAACCCCGAGGAATCGCGGGACTGGGGCGACTACTCCGGCTCCTCCGGCGTCGTGCAGTTCGCGTACGACCAGCTCGGCGACCAGTACGTGTACGGCGCCGACGGCCCCGACGAGTGGGACTGCTCGGGCCTGACCCAGGGCGCGTGGGGCTCGGTGGGCACCTCGCTCTCGCACAACACCGAGATGCAGTGGAACGAGACGGCGCGGATCTCCCGCGACGAACTGCAGGAAGGCGACCTGGTCTTCTACAACGGCCTGAGCCACGTCGCCATCTACATCGGCGACGGCCAGATCATCCACGCCCCGAACTCGACCACCGTGGTGAAGATCGCGGACATCGACATCATGGGCATCGACGGCTACGGCCGTCCCTGACGCGAGTACCGCCCGGGCCGGTGGGGGCCCGGGACGCATACTCCCCGGCGGCGGCACCGGCGATCCCGATTGCTGACCCTGCTGCTGACCCGCAATACGCCGGCGCCGCCGCCGGGGACTGAGACGCATGGCAGAGAAAACCCGTGCGGGCCTTCGCGAAGGCCCGCACGGGTTTCGTTTCACTCCAAGGAGGTTCGCGCCCTACTCGGCCTCAGGCTCGACGAAGTCCCAGTCGAAGCGGCGGTAGCGGCCGGTGCCGCCCTGCTGCCACGGCTTCGCGCCCTCCAGCGGGCGGTAGCCGATGCCCATGGCGTGCAGGCGCTCCAGGTGCACCGGGAGCCGGTCGAGGACCGGTTCCGCTTCGCGCACATCGGGATTGGTCCACGCGACCTCGGCGAAGACGGACAGGCGGGGGAACGCGGCGTACTCGACGTCGCGCGGGTTCGGCAGGTACTCCGACCACAGCTGGCACTGCACGCCGAGGATGCGGGTCTCGTCGATCCCGGCTGGCGCCGGGTCCCACGAGGCGACCTTCTCGATCGGGGTGAGGCCGTGGATGCGCAGCGGCTCGTTCGGGTCGTCGCTCTCGTAGTGGTCGAAGTAGACGTGCGACTGCGGGCTGACCAGGACCTCGTGCCCGGCCTCCAGGGCCTTCGCGACGTAGTCCTGGGTGCGCCAGACCTGGACGGCGGCTTCGGCGGGCGCGCCGCCGTCGAGGATCTCGTCCCAGCCGATGACCCGCTTGCCCATCTTCGCGAGGTGGTCGCAGAACGCGCGGGTGAACCAGGCCTGGACGCCGCGCACGTCCTCCATGCCCTCGCGCTCCATGAGCTCGCGGGCGACCGGGGAGGACTCCCACTGGGTCATCGGGACCTCGTCGCCGCCGATGTGGATGAAGGGGCCGTCGAAGACCTCGGCGATCGCCGTGTACGCCTCGAGCGCGAAGTCGAGGGCGGCCTGCGTCGGCTCCAGGACCTCTTCGAACACGCCGAACGTCGGGCAGACCGGTTTGTTCTGCCCCGCACCGAGTTCGGGGTAGGCGGCGAGCACCGCGCGGGCGTGCCCGGGCAGGTTCACCTCGGGGACGATCATGATGTGGCGCTCGCGCGCGTACGAGGCGATCTCGCGCAGGTCCGAGACGGAGAAGAAGCCGCCGTGCGGGGTGGGCTCGTAGCCGGCGGCCTCGTCGCGGGCGTGGCCGACCTTCGTCTCGGCGCGCCAGGAGCCGGTCTCGGTGAGCTTGGGTCGCGTGGGCACCTCGAAGCGCCAGCCCTGGTCGTCGGTGAGGTGCAGGTGGACGACGTTGAGCCGGTGGAGCCAGGCCCGGTCGATCATCTTGAGCACGAAGTCCTTGGGCTGGAAGTGCCGCACGACGTCGAGCATGACCCCGCGCCAGCGCAGGCGCGGCTCGTCGGCGATGCGCACCAGCGGCACGACCGGGTCGGCGGCGGGGGCTTCGCGGAGGGCGTCGGCGGGGAGGAGCTGGCGGAGGGTACTGATGCCGCGGGCGATGCCGGCGGGGTGGGCGGCGGTGAGTTCGACGCCGTCGGGGGTGATGTCGAGGCGGTAGGCCTCGGCGGCGGTCGTGAAGTCCTCGGGGCGGTCGCCGGCGAGGGCGAGGCGCAGGACGCGGCCGTCGACGGGGTCGCTCGCGGTGCTCTGGACGACGGGGAGGCGCAGGCCGGTGCCGCGGCCCAGGAGGTCCGACAGGAGCCAGGCCAAGGGTTGCAGCTCGGGCGCTGCGGCGATGGCGCTGAGGAGGCTCAGGTCGAGGTCGCCGTCTGCGGCGGTGAGCTGCTGCGGCTGCGGGATCAGCGAGATGCGGCGCTGCATGTGCGGGGGCTCCTGTGGTGGTCGTGGTGCTGTCCGGCTCGCGTGGCTTCGCGGGCCGCGGGGGGGTGCGCGGGGGCGGTGTTCACGTCCCCACCGAATTAGTTCAGTTTATTTATAATATAGGGCCGCGCCGCGGTCGGCCAGTGCGGAGAGCGTTTTCGCTCCCTTCCCGGCCGACCGCGGCGCGCGGCCTCGCCTATGCGGTGCTGACGCTCCGGCCTAGCGGATCACCGGCAGCTGCTGCGTGCGGTCCATGTCCGAACCGTCCCGCTGCTTGTTGATCGGCAGCGGCGCCGACTCGGACTCGAAGACCCCCAGCGACGACGGGGACTCGTACCCGGTGCCCGCCGAAGGCAGGTCGAAGCCCGACGAGCTCAGCGACGACGATGAAGACGAGGACGAGGACGAGGACGACGCGAGCGTCGGCTCCTCCTCCCCCGAGACCAGGCCGAGCTGGCGGCGCAGGTCCGTCAGGTTCGAGCCCGCGCTGTCACGCTGGCGCGACAACGCCTCGACCTCCTCGGCGAGCGGCTGCACGCGCTCGGCGGCGCGCTCCTCCGCGGTGCGGCGCAGGCGCTCCGCCTCCTTCGCCGCATCGGCCTTCACGATCTTCGCCTGCTCGACCGCGCGGTGCAGCGCGTCCTTCGCCTGCTGCTCGGCCTCCTCGCGGCGCTCCACCGAGCGGTTCTCCGCACTGCGGGCCCGCTCCTCGGCGAGCGCCAGCCGGTCCTCCGCCTCCGACACGATCCGCTGCGCGGTCGCGATGGCGTGCTGGTGCCGGTCGGCCTCCTCCTTCTGGGCGCGCTCGCGCCGGTCGGCCTCGGCGAGGATGAGCTCCTGCGTCTTCTTCTTGCGGTGCTCGGCCGCCTCGGCGAGCAGGCGCTGGGCGGCGCTGCGCTGCTCGTCCGACTCGCGGGAGGCATGCGCCTTGAGCTCGGTGACCTCGCGCTCGGCCGTGGCCCGCTGGACCGCGATCTCACGCTCGGCCTGCGACCGCAGCTTCTCGGCCTCGGACCGCGACTGGCCCTGGGCGGTCTGCGCTTCACGATGCGCGTCGGCAAGGGCCAGATCGTGGTTGCGGCGCGCGTTCTCGCGCAGCTCGGTCGTCTCGTTCACCGCGCGGGCGCGGATCTCGGTGACGTCCTGGTCGGTGGTCGCGGTGATCTCGGCGGCCTCGGAGTGGGCCGTGCGCATCATCGTCTCGGCCTCGGCCCGCGCCTCGTTCAGCATCGACGCGGCCTGGCGCTTCGCGTCGGCCTTCTGGACGCCCGCGTCCTGCTCGGCCGCGCGCAGGATCTTCTCGACGCGCGCGCCGAGCCCCGCCAGGGTGGGCGCCTCGGCCTCGGCTATCTGCGTCGCACGGTCGGTGACGCGGCGCTCCAGAGCGGAAATGCGCTCCTCGGCGCGGCGCAGCTGCTGTTCCGCGGCCTCCAATGCCCGCGACGCCTCGTCGCGGTGCTGCTCGTGGGCTTTGATGTTCTGGTACAGCCGGGAAGTGAACTCTTCGACCTGATTGCGGTCGTAGCCGCGCATGGCGACAGCGAATTCGGGCCCGGATTCCTCGAAGAATTTCGACATGGTCTTCCAGAGTCACAGGAAACGGTTGATGAGTCATCATCACGCCTGAAGGGCCCGAAACCGGAGATGAACACGCCCTCGCCGCGTGTCGCGCCGAAAACGTCTAGAGCGGCAAATACGAAAGGGCCTCAACCGGAACGGGGATTCCGGCGAGGCCCTCTACAGTGTTCGAACCGTTAGCGGGCCCGGTCGGTCTCGTCCTCGAAGTCGCCCATGATCTCCTCGAGGAGGTCCTCCATGGCGACCAGGCCGGTGACCTCGCGGTCCGGGCCCGTGACGAGCGCCAGTTGCGCGCGCTGGCGGCGCATGAGCGTCACCGCCGCGGCCACCGTGGTCTCGGCGTCCACCAGGAGCGGCGCGGCGGCCATGTCCGCGACCGCGGCCCCCGGCTCGGCCTGCACGGCCTCGCGCACGTGGACGAGGCCCACCGGGCGCTCGTCCGCGTCCACCACGACCAGGCGCGAGCGGCCCGTGGCGCGGCTGCGCTCCTCCGCCTGCACCGCAGTCGAACCGGCCGCGATCGTCACGACCTCCCGCCACGGGATCGACAGCTCGCCCACCGGGCGGCGCTGCACTTCGATGGCGTGCGTGAGCATCTGGTGCTCCGGTTCGCCGAGCATCCCCGCCTCCGCCGAAGACCGCAGCAGGTACCGCAGCTCCTCGGGCGAGTGCGCCTGGGCCTTCTCGTCGGCCGGTTCGACCTTGAGCGCCCTCAGGATCGCGTTCGCACCGTGGTTGAGCCCCAAGAGGATCGGCTTCGTCGCCCACACGTACCCGGTGAACGGCCAGATCAGCGCCATCGCCGAAGCCTCGGGATGGGTGATCGCCCACGACTTGGGCATCATCTCGCCCACGACCATGTGCAGGAACACCACGATGAGCAGCGCGATCGTGAACGCGATCGGATGCGCCGCCCCTTCGAGGCCGAGGGCCTCCAGCGGCACCTCGATCGCGTGCGCCAGCGCCGGCTCGGCGAGCGCGCCGAGGCCCACGGTGCACGCGGTGATGCCCAGCTGGGCGCCCGCGAGCATGAGCGAGAGGTTCCTGGTGCCGCGCAGGGCGGCCCGGGCGGCCCGGGAGCCGTCCTGCTCGAGCCGGTGCTGCCGGGAGGCCACGAGCGCGAACTCCGCGGCGACGAAGAAGGCGTTGGCGGCCAGCAGGAGTGCGGAGATGAGAAGGGCGGGACCGGTGCTCACGCGTCCACCTCCACCGGTCGGGGCCGCAGCTCGACCGCTTGCGGCACATGGCGGGAGCAGGAGACGACGACCATCCGCACCCGGCGGGGCGCGTTCTCGTCGGCCCCCGGGTCGTCGCCGACCCGGGGCACGGTGTCCACGTCGACCGTGTCGCCCGGGTGGGCGATGCGGCCGAGCTGGGCCATGACGAGCCCGGCGATCGTCTCGTAGTGCTCGCCTTCGGGGAGCTGGAGGCCCGTGGCGTCGGCGACCTCGTCGATGCGCCAGCGCCCGGGGATGAGCCAGGCGCCGCCCGCGAGCGAGACCGGGACGGCCTCGAAGCGGTCCTGCTCGTCGCGGATCTCGCCCACCAGCTCCTCGGCGAGGTCTTCGAGGGTGACGATCCCCGCGAAGCCGCCGAACTCGTCCACGACGCACGCGAGCTGGCGGTGCTGGCTGCGCATGCGCTCCAGCAGGGTCGGCAGCGGCAGCGAGGCGGGCACGAGCAGGGCCGGGTCGGCGATCTCGCCGACGCGGACCGCGCCGCGGTGCTCGCGCGGGACGCCGATGATCTGGTTGAGGCCGATCACGCCGCGCAGGTCGTCCACGTCGTCGCCCACCACCGGGAAGCGCGAGTGGCCTCCGGCGAGCGCCTCGACGGCTTCGGCCACAGTGGCCTCGGCCGCGAGGGTCTGGACGTTGACGCGGGGGGTCATGGCCTGGTCGGCGACGGTGGCGGAGAAGTCGAGGCCGCGGTCGAGGAGTTCGGAGAGGCCCCGGTCGAGGGCGCCTTCGTCGCGGGAGACGTCGATGATGCGGTGCAGGTCTTCGGGGGTGGCGTTGTGCTCCAGCTCCTCCACGGGCTGGATGCCGAAGAGCCCCAGCAGTTTCGTGGAGGCGGCGTCGAAGAAGCGGATGATGGGCCCGCAGATCGTGAGGTAGGCGTGGGTGGGCGCCGCGAGGGCGAGCGCGAGCGCTTCGGTGCGGGCGATCGCGAGGTTCTTGGGGCCGAGCTCGCCGAGGATCATCTGGACGACGTTCGCGAACAGGAACGCGAAGGTGACGCCGATGGTGACCGAGACGCCCGCCGGGACGCCGGCGACCCCGAGGAGGTCGGCCAGGCCCTGGCCCAGGTACGGCTCGGCGAAGAAGCCCACGAACAGCGCGGTGACGGTGATGCCCAGCTGCGCGCCCGACAGGGCGAACGACAGGGACGAGCAGATCTTGAGCGCCCGGCGGGCCCGGGCGGCGCGGCGGGCGTCGCCGTCGTTCGCGATGTCTTCGAGGCGGGACCGGTCGACGGCCGTGTACGCGAATTCGAGCGCCACGAAGAAGCCCGTGGCCGCGGTGACGGCCAGGATGATGACCAGTCCGATGACTATGAGCATCGATCACACCTCAGGTGCGGTGCCGCAGCCCGGAGCGGATCGCCCGCGCCGGGCCGGGGACTTCGATGTCGGCTGCGGCGCGGCTTGCGGGCCACGACCGAGCGTCGTCTTCTTCGTCGCATGGGGCCGATCTTAACGGGACGGAAGGCAGGCGGTCACCGTTGTTCGCCCCGCCACAAGACGATGTCAGTGGAGCGGCCGAACGGCCCGGCCATCGCCTGCAGGTCCGCCAGCTGCGCGCGGGTGCGCTGGAGTTCGCGCGCGAGCTCCTCGAGGGCGGCGCCGGCCTCGGCGCGCACGGCCTGGACCTCGCGCTCGAGGTCCATGATCCGCTTGATGCCGGCGAGGTTCACGCCGTCGTCCTGGGACAGGCGCTGGATCTCCCGCAGGCGCGTCACGTCGCGCACGGAGTACCGGCGGCCGCCGCCGGGCGTGCGGGCGGGCTCGACGAGTCCGAGGCGGTCGTACTGGCGGAGGGTCTGCGGGTGCATCCCGGCCATCTCCGCGGCGGCCGAGATCGCGAGGATCTTGGCGTCGTAGTCGATCTCGTCGGCGCCGCCCCCGGGGAGGCGCTGGTGGTAGGCGATCTCGATGCGCACCTGGTGGCGGGCGCTCATGTCGGCGGGACGGCCGGCAGTGCGATCGTCAGGGCCGCCGGTGCGGTTCGAGGCGGTCACGGTTCCCTCCCTCGCTCATTGGTCGCCGTGTCGGCGCCGCGGGACGCACGCGGCGCACGCCGGTGCATCCGTTGCAACAACGACGGGCGGTCGACTTCTTCCGCCCGATCGGATTCGGCGCTGCCGCTCTGCACGGGAACGGACGCCGGGCTCGCGGACGGGTCGGTCGCAGGGGCGCCGGTACCGCTCGCCGCCTGGGCGGGAACGGACGCCGGGCTCGCGGAGCGGGCGCGGACGGCGGCCGGGTTGGCGTAGCGACCGGCGTCGGCCGCCGGATTCGCGGACCGGGTGCGGTACGCGGCCGGGTTCGCGTACCTGCCGGTCTCGGCCGCCGGATTCGCTTCCTGCGCCGGAGCGGGCGCCGGTGCCGCCGGGACGGCGGTGACGGCCGCCGGGACGGCAAGCGCGGCCGGGCTCGCCGCCGGTGCGGCGCCGCCGTCGTCTTCGACGATGCGCTCTGCCGCTGTGCCGAGGCCGAACTCGTTGCCCGCGTAGTTGATCGTGGTCGCACCGGGGCGGCCGCGCAGCGTCGAGACGACGTCCGTCGCCGCGGACCTCGCCTCCGCGAGGCGCCGCGCCACCGCGATGGCGCTCGTCGCGGCGACCGCGACCTTCAGGTACGGGCGCAGCACCGGGACGGCGCTGGCGGCGGTGAGCCCGGCGCGCACGATGTTGGGGTGCGCCGCGACGATGGTGGCCACGGCGGCCCCCATCTTGACGGCGCGGGACTCGGGGATCGCACTCGCGGCCGTGCCGACCGCCCGCGCGACGCGGAAGCGCACGGGCTCCCGGCTCTCGACTTCCTCGTGCGGTGCGCGGGCGAAACGATCCCGCACTCGCTGGACTCCTGGCACCTTCATCGTCGCGCCCTCGCTTCCCGCATCGGGCCGTTCGGCGGCGAGCCGGGAAGGACCGCCGCCGGGCGGCCGAGCCGTGTGGCGACGCGGCGCTCTCGCGCCGGGTCGCGGTTCGCGTTCCGGGCCGACGGCTCTTCGGCTGCAGACGGTGCCGTGTGGTCGCCCGCCGCCGGCGTAGGAACACCCACTGGGGGGCGTACCCCCCGAGCGGCGCCTCGAAGCGCGTGGCGCCGCGGCGCGGCGTCGCGGTTCGCATGTTGCGTCGCGCGGTCGCCCGCCTTCGGCGCAGGAGCGACCGCCGAGAGGCGCACGGCCCAGGCGGCGGCGCGGAGCACGCCGCTCGCGCGTGCCGTGTCGCGGTTCGCTGTCGGCGCTGCCGTCGTCGCTTCGTCGGCATCCGCCTCGCGGCGCTGGTGCACTTCCCGCGCAGGGGCGACCGTCCCGGGGTGCGCCGCGCGAACGGCATCCCGAGACTCCCGGCGCTCTCGCGCCGGGTCCCGGTTCGCCTTCCGCGGCAGGATGATCACTGGCCCGTCAGCTCTTCCAGCTTCGAGCGGTCGGCCGGCGGGGCGGCGGCCGCGTACTTCTCCAGGGCTTCGCGGGCCTCGGGCGAAAGCGCATGCGGCACTTCGACGTCCACGGTGACCAGCAGGTCGCCCTTGCCCGGCACGCCGCGGCCCTTGACGCGCAGCACCCGACCGGTCGGCGTGCCCTCCGGAATCCTCAGCGTCACCGGACCGTCCAGGGTCGGCACCTTCACCTTCGCGCCCATCGCGGCTTCGGGGAAGGAGACCGGCAGTCGCACGGTCACGTTGTCGCCGTCGCGCGCGAACAGCGGGTGCGTCCGCACGGCCACCTTCACGAGCAGGTCGCCCGCGGGCCCGCCGCGTTCGCCGGGGGCGCCGCGGCCCGCCAGCCGGATCGACTGGCCGTCGCCGATGCCCACCGGGACGCGCACGGTGATGATGCGGTCCTGCGTCGTGGCGCCCGTGCCGCCGCAGTCGGCGCACGGGTCGGTGACCACGGTGCCCGTGCCCTCGCAGTCGGGGCAGGGCTGCGCGAAGCTGAACGCGCCCTGGTTCTCCGTGATCAGGCCCCTGCCGTTGCAGCGGGAGCAGGTGCTCGGGGCCGAACCGGGCCTCGCGCCCGAGCCGTGGCAGGTGTCGCACTCGCCCGGCGCGCGCATCCGCAGCTCGGTCGTGGTGCCCTTCACCGCGTCGGCGAAGTCGAGGGTGATGTGGGTGCGCAGGTCGTTGCCGCGCTGGGCGCCGCTGCGGCGCCGGTGCGCGCCGCCGCTGCCGCCGCCGCGGAACAGGTCCCCGAACAGGTCCGTAAACCCGCCCGAGCCGCCCGTGTTGCCGAACAGGTCCTCCAGGTTGACGCCCCCGGCGCCGCCCGGCATGCCGCCGAAGCCGCCTCTGCCGGACTTCATCAACTGGATCTGGTCGTACTCCTTGCGCGCCTTGTCGTCGTGGAGCACCGAGTAGGCCTCCGAGATGCCCTTGAAGCGCTCCTCGGCGGACGGGTCGGGGTTGTGGTCGGGGTGCAGCTCGCGCGCGAGCTTGCGGTACGCCCGCTCGATGTCCTTTTTGGAGGCGTCCTGCGGCACGCCGAGTATGGCGTAGAAGTCCTTCTCAAGCCATTCCTGCGATGCCACCGGACGCCTCCTCTACTTGCTTATCGATCGGGCCGGGACTTCAGGAGTCCTTGTCGCCCTTGTCTTTCTTCTTCTTGGTCTTGCCCGCGGCCTCGTCGCCGCCGGACGGCTCGGCCGCGGCGGTCTCCGCGGCCTCATCGGCGGACGCCTCGGGCTCGTCGCCCGCGGTTTCGTCCGCTTCCGCCTCCACCACGTCGGCCTCGGCCTCGATGGTCTCCGGCTCCGCTTCGGCCGCTGCGGGTTCGGCGTCGTCGCTCGGCTCCGCGACCGCCACCAGGGCGGGGCGCAGGAGCTTGTCGCCGAGGCGGTAGCCCGAGCGCATCACGTCGATGCAGGTCGGTCCGTCGACCCCCGGCATCTGCATGTGCGCCACGGCCTCGTGGATCTGCGGGTCGAACGCGTCGCCCTTGGTCCCGAAGGACTCCAGGCCGTGCTTGGCGAGCGCGTTGACCAGCTGATCGGCCACGGAACCGAAGGGGCCGTTGAGGTCCCCGTGGTCCCGCGCCCGGTCCATGTCGTCGAGCACCGGCAGCAGGCTCTGCAGCACCGCGGCCGTCGCCAGCTCGCCGGAGCGGGCCTTGTCCCGCTCGACGCGCTTGCGGTAGTTCTGGAACTCGGCGGTGACCCGCTGCAGGTCCCGCGTGCGCTCCTCGACCGTGGACTGGAGGACGGCCACCGCGTCGTCTGCGGCCTGGCCGTCGTCCGAAGCCGCCGCCAGGATGTCGTCGACGGTCAGCTCGGACTCGGCGTCCTCGGGCTCCGCGCCGGAGCCGTCCGGGCGCTCGTCGTCGGCGTCCTTGTTGCCCTCGTCCGTCACTTCTGGTCCTTGTCGTCGTCGACGATCTCGGCGTCGACGATCGTCTCGGAGTCAGGGGCGTCCGCGTTCGGCGCGGCGGAGGGCTGGGTGCCCTGCTCGGCCTGAGCGGCCGCGTACATGGCCTGCCCGGCCTCCTGGCTGACCTTGGAGAGCTCCTCGGTGGCGGTCTTGATCGCCTCGATGTCGCTGCCGCCCAAGACGCCCTTGAGGGAGCCGGTGGCCTCGTTGATGCGGCCCTTGAGGTCCTCGGGGATCTTGTCCCCGTTCTCGGCCAGCAGCTTCTCGGTCTGGTAGACCAGCGACTCGCCCATGTTGCGGGCCTCGGCCTCCTCCTTGCGCTGCCGGTCCTCCTCGGCGTGCTCCTGGGCCTCGGCCATCATCCGCTGGATGTCGTCCTGGGCCAGGCTGGAACCGCCCGAGATGGTCATCGACTGGGCCTTGCCGGTCGCGGAGTCCTTCGCGGAGACGTTCACGATGCCGTTCGCGTCGATGTCGAAGGTGACCTCGACCTGCGGGACGCCGCGCGGCGCCGGCGGCAGGCCGGTGAGCTCGAAGGTGCCGAGCTTCTTGTTGTAGGCCGCGATCTCGCGCTCGCCCTGGAACACCTGGATGAGCACCGAGGGCTGGTTGTCGTCGGCGGTCGTGAAGACCTCCGAGCGCTTGGTCGGGATCGTGGTGTTGCGCTCGATGAGCTTGGTGAAGATCCCGCCCTTGGTCTCGATGCCGAGGCTCAGCGGCGTGACGTCGAGGAGCAGCACGTCCTTGACCTCGCCCTTGAGGACGCCGGCCTGGAGGGTCGCGCCGATGGCGACGACCTCGTCAGGGTTGACGCCCTTGTGCGCGTCGCGGCCGATGAGGCGCTTGACCAGGTCGGAGACGGCCGGCATGCGGGTCGAACCGCCCACGAGGAGGACGTGGTCGATCTCGGAGACGTTGATCCCGGCGTCCTTGACGGCCTGCTCGAACGGCTTCTTGCAGCGGTCGAGGAGGTCGGAGGTCATCTGCTCGAACTCGGCGCGCGAGAGCGAGACGTCCAGGTGCAGCGGCCCGTCGGGGCCCGCGGTGATGTACGGCAGGTTGATCGAGGTGTTGGTGGCGCTGGAGAGCTCGATCTTGGCCTTCTCGGCGGCCTCCTTGAGGCGCTGCATGGCCATCTTGTCCTTGGACAGGTCCACGCCGTACTGGCCGTTGAAGGTCTTGACCAGGTGCTGGATGACCCGGTCGTCCCAGTCGTCGCCGCCGAGGTGGTTGTCACCGGAGGTGGCCTTGACCTGGATGACGCCGTCGGCGATCTCGAGCAGGGACACGTCGAAGGTGCCGCCGCCGAGGTCGAAGACGAGGATCGTCTGCTCTTCCTCGCCCTTGTCCAGGCCGTAAGAGAGGGCCGCGGAGGTGGGCTCGTTGATGACGCGCAGGACGTTGAGGCCCGCGATCTCGCCCGCCTCCTTGGTGGCGGTGCGCTGGGCGTCCGAGAAGTAGGCCGGCACGGTGACGACCGCGTCGGTCACGTTCTCGCCCAGGTAGGCCTCGGCGTCGCGCTTGAGCTTCATGAGGATGCGCGCGCTGATCTCCTGCGCGGTGTACGACTTGCCGTCGATGTCGACGGTCCAGTCGGTGCCCATGTAGCGCTTGACCGAGCGGATGGTGCGGTCCGGGTTCGTGACCGCCTGGCGCTTGGCGACCTCGCCCACGAGCACTTCGCCGTTCTTCGCGAACGCGACGATGGACGGGGTGGTCCTGGCCCCCTCAGCATTGGTGATGACCGTGGCTTCCCCGCCTTCGAGGACGCTGACCACGGAGTTCGTCGTGCCGAGGTCGATACCGACCGCACGTGCCATGTTGATCTCCTGACGTAGCCGAACAGATGTCTCCGGGATCGGAGACGAGTCTCTGTCTCAAGCGGCCGGGCGGGAACCCCGAACCAAGTTGAGCCGGATAGACTCAATGTTCGAACGGCAGGCATCCACTGTCAAGTGGATCACGGGAATTGTGATGAAACGCACGAAAGTTGAGTCGGGTCGACTCAACTTTCGGAGGTGTGGGGTCGAGCGGGTCCTAGCGGGCCTTGGCGGCCGCGCCGGCGGCTTCGCAGCACTCGGTGAGGAGGTCGTCCGCGATCCTCCACGTGTCGCACGGCCAGGCCTGGTTGCAGGAGGCGCAGTCGATGCCGAGCAGCTGCTCGGGCAGGTGGTCGCGCCACATGGCGGCGGCGAGCGACCAGCCCATGATCTCGGTGATCCCCTGGGGCGCGTCCAGCGGCGGCGGCTCCTCCAGCGAGAAGAGCTTCGAGGGCTCCTCGCGCCGGGAGCGGCGCGAGCGGGCGGGGATCGGCACCACCATCGAGGCCGGGTCGGTCGCGGCCGGGGCGGCCTCGGCGGTGTGGCGCGAGCGGCGGGGCGGTGCGTTGCGCTCCTGGCGCGGGAGGCCGCGGCCCGGCTCCGGCGCGTCGGTGTCGTGCGGCGCCTGCCTCGCTGAATGCTGCATGCTCACGCTATCTCCTCATTCGCCTTCGCTTCCGTGCACTTCGTACGCCTCTCTAACGGGTTAACGGTCGAGCGGGCCGCGAGGACACGGGTATGAGCACTCGGCACTCTAGTCCGCCTGGCGCGGATGCGAACGGGTGCGAACTCGCGAGCCATTCCGGATCACATGCAACACGAATGCCCCTTCCGTTTTCGCATTTGCATTCTCGCGCCTTGGAGGTACCCTGGGGCGCATCGCCCGAAAAGCGCGCGCAGAGCCGGTGCAAGACTCGCGAAGACGCTCCCGGTTGGGCGACAAGCGTTCCGGCGCAAGGCCGGTGCGGCGGACCGGCGCTCTCCAAGGAGCGTAACGGAAGCCGCACTCTGGGCTGCATATCCTGGTTGAGCTGGGATTTCAAGAATGTGACGGACTCGAAGACTGGATTAACTTTGGGTTACCACGTCCGTTTTGCCCGAAAACGCCCCGATCACGTGTGGCATCATAGGATTATGCAGTCTCCTTCAGAAGAAGTACAATGGACGGTTGACGGTGGATTGATCACTCCCTACTTCGAGATCAAGACCACCTTCACCCGAAGCGCGGGCGCCGAGCTCCTGCGCGAGCACGTCTACATCTACGGACTCGAGCTCGAAGGCGACGGCGAGATCGCCATGCGCTTCCGCCCCGAGCACCGCCACCAGCACGCCGAAGCCTCCCTCACCATCCGCGTCGACGAGTCCAACTGGATCAAGACCGGAGCCGAATACCTTGGGGGCCAACACCTCGTCTCGACGGTGACCACCCGCGAGCACACCAACTGGTCGCTGTCTCCTGTAGACACCGAATCGGACGAGATCTGGCTGCGGCTCATCCGCGCCGGCGGCACCATCACCGTGGCCCACGCCGACGACGGCGTCGACTACACCACCATCGCCTCCACCTACCTCCCCGGCGGCGTCCCCGTCATGGCCGGCATCGCCAGCACCCGTCCCGTCTCCGAGAGCTTCTGGGACGCCGCGCAGGACCTCGACATCGACGTCGGTTGAATGCCCTGGATTCGGACTGCCACAACTCCATTCAGCGCTCTGGCGGTGGGGGCCAGCAAGCGCTGAGCATAGAGGTCGGGCCCGGTGGGCCCAGCGATCCCCGTCCGGCGGACCCGACCTGTGTGCTCAGCAGCGGACCGCACCGAAGACGAAGCGGCGCAGACGAGACGAACACGACGGCGCGATCGGATGCCATGCAACCGATCGCGCCGTTCACTGCGTATTGGTGGTTGCGGCGCCCGGTTTGGTCACCGGGCGCCGCTCACTACGGCTCACGAGCCGCCTCGGCGGAGCTTGCGAGCCATGGACTCGTGCGGCCGAGGCCGCACTTCCTTGCTACTCGAAGAGCGCGGCGTAGGTCTGGAACGCCGTCGCCACCTCGACCTGGTGCCAGTAGCGGTGGTAGTCGAACTCCGGCGCGGGGCCGGTGCAACCACCGTCGATGTACGCCTGGACCTGGTCCCAGCCGTCGAACTCCTTCATGAAGGAGCGGGTCTCGATGAACGTGACCCCGTTCTCCAGCACGTCGCCGTTCGGCATGGTGCCCGTCCAGCCCTCGGGGATGTAGACCTCGTCGCCGAAGCGGCAGTAGTCCGCCCGGCCCTCGGTCTGCGTGACGCCGATGCCGTCGTTGATCGCCCAGAGGCTGTCGAGCAGGTTCGACGCCGCGGTCTGCGAGGCCGTGTCGCCGCTGGCGGCGGCGTGGTACGACAGGATCTTCGCGAACGCGCCGGCCACACCCGGGTCCTTCGACATGTTGATCACCGAAGCGGACAGGCCCGCCCCGGGCTCGCCGTTCCACTCGAGGTCGCCCGGCAGGCTGTAGTCGGTGGCGCTGATGTCGGACACCGAGAGCGCCCAGGCGACCCACTCGTCGAGCATGTCGCAGGCACGGGCGTCACCGGTCTCGTGGCAGTACTGCGCCACGCGGTCCATGCCCCAGACCTGGAAGCCGAACCAGCGGTTCGACGGCGGGTCGTGCCACACGGGCTGCTCGTCGTAGTACAGGCCGGCGTGCTCGGCGTTGGTCGTCGGGTTGCCGTAGTTGCCGCCCCAGTTGTTCGTACCGCCGCCCGCGATGGCGCCGGCGCCCTCGGACCCGGCCGGGACCTGGAGCCACTCCAGGAAGTCCAGCTGAGCGTCGAGGCTCTTGGCCCAGTCGTCGTCCGCAGTGGGCGAGTCGGGGGCCAGGCCGCCCTCGGAGAGGGCGTAAGCGGCCATGAGGTTCTGGTAGCCCTGGTGGACACCCGAGCCGCCGATGCGGAACGACCAGTCGCCGTTCATGCCGGCGCCCCATGAGTAGTACCAGCTCATCAGGTAGTGGAACGAGCTCTTGCCGCTGCCGTCGGGGCAGGTGCTGATCCCGATGCAGTCGCCCGCGATCTGCTTGAAGTACTTGTCCGCCATCGCGTACCGCAGGAAGTCGCCCATCTTCGAGGCGTTGTCCAGCGATCCGGAGATCTGGGACTGGGCACCCTGCTCGGTGGCCCACTGCTGGGCCATCCACGCGACCTGGACGGCGCGCGCGTCGGCGTCGGGGGCCGCGGTGTAGCGCTCCTGCTGGGAGTAGGCCGAGTCGCCCACGAACAGGTCGAGGAAGCCGTTCTCACCGCCGAAGTCGAAGGTCTCGCACGACGGGTGAGCGATGGTCTCCCACGTCGACTCCGAAGAGCCGCGCTGGAAGGTGTTCATGTACGCGGGCTCGGTGGTCCCGTCGCCGCACTCGCCGAACCCGTAGGCGTTGTCGACGTCCAGGATCCAGTGCATCCCGTACACCTGGTTGTTGCCGTACGTGTTCCGCAGCTCGGCGCCGAGCGGGTCGTCGCCCACGGGCGCGTTGAAGTTCAGCTGCGTCGGGTAGTCGGTGATGTCGTCCGACTCCGGCGCGTACGAGGCCGGCGAGCTCGGGTTGTAGTTGGTCGGGTTGAGGTCCGGGATCGCGTAGGCCTCGGTGGTCTCCCAGGCCTGGTTGTAACCGGACCAGTCGCCCGTGACCTGGCCGTAGGCCGCCTCGAGCCACATCTGGTAGCTCAGGGCCTCCGAGGTGGTCTCGTGCCCGTAGTCGGGCGCTTCGACGATGAGCTCCTCCACCGAGTGGTAGGGGACGCCCGTCTCGTGCAGGTACGGGGAGTCCGCGCCCGCGAGCTGGTCGTACATCGCGAGGAAGCGCTCTTCGTTCTCCGTGACCTCGCCGAGGTCGGCGATCGTGACGACCACCTGGATCGGGTCGAAGCCGGGGGCGGAGACCGTGAAGGTCGCCGAGTCGCCCGGGGCCGCGTTCGCGGTGGCGCTGAAGGTGACCGGCTTGGTCGCCGTCGCGCCGGACGCGAAGCTGAGCGTGCCGCCGGAGGCGACCGAGATGGCGGTCGAGCCGGAGGTGCGCGCGGTGGTCACGGTCGCGGCCGAGGTGGTGGCGGCGGAGAAGCCGACGTCGATCGAGGCGGTGGCGCCGGCGTCGATCACGACGTTGGTGCGGGAGACCTCGAGCTCGGGTTCGACCGGGGTGACGCTGCCGCAGGTCTCACCGTTGACCTTGACGCCGGTGGGGGCGGTGGCCGCACCGGAGCCGATGAAGCCGAACACCTCCCGCTTCTGACCGGACGCGACGGTGCCGTTCCAGCCCACGTCGCCGCCCCTGAAGGTGGAGCCGCTCTGGCTCCAGTCGACGTTCCACGCGTTGGCGACCGAGGTCCCGGCGGGGAACTGCCATTCGAGGTCCCAGCCGTTGAGCCCGGCGGTGCCGCCGGTCAGGCTCACGTTGGCCTGGAAGCCGCCGCCCCAGGTGGAGACGACTTTGTATTCGAAACCACCGCAGGTGGGGTTGGCGAAGGCCTGAGGGGCGGCCACTACCGCGAGGGCGCCCACGAGGGCGACCGGCAGCGTCACCGCAGCCGCGCGGCGCCATCGGCGCTTGGCGCGCCGCGGCGGGGCCAGGTTGTCGAGATCCATTTTGGCTACTCCTGTGGGTGGTGTGTCCGTTTTCGTGGGAGCGCTCATGCCGGGATGGCCCCCTTCGAACCGCACGAGTGGAACGAATCGGACCGATTTGCGGAAGCGCTCCCAAGTCATGCTGCCAACCAGCAGGCCTAAATGTCAATACATTGACATCTCTAAATTTCTACCCCGACCGGCGCATACGTCGCCCGTTGGCAAACATTTTTCCAGTTCAGAGGCCCGTTTTGTCGACTGCACAGTTATAGATCTGCGACCTTCGATTTCCGAGCCGTGGGCGGCGCTGTAACAACCGAGTAACGACCCTCACACCCGGACTTGCGCTGTGGAACACGCTCCCGTACGATCCTGGTATCGCTCCCAAGGGCGATCGCCTCGGCGGTTCAGCCGCGGGCCGCCGTGCACCCACGGCGGCCCGCACCCCCCGCCGCCGCGGGCGCCAAGGCAAGTCCAGTCCCTCAAAACCCCTCTGGAAACACAAAGCGCCGCCGAGGCGCCCGGAAGGAACCAGCAAAGATGCATTTCCTCAATCGCAAGAACGGCAGGATCGCCCTCGCGGCCTTCGCCGCAGGCGCACTCGCGGTCACATCCGCGTGCAGCGGCGACGGTGACGGCGGCGACGACTCGACCGGCGAAGACGGCAAGATCAAGCTGACCGTCTCCACCTTCAACACCTTCGGCTACGTCCAAGCCGGCTTCGAGGCCATGTACGAAGAGGCCAACCCGAACATCGACGTCGTCTTCGAAGGCGACGGTGTCGGCTTCGACGCCGAGTACCGTCCCGCCCTCGAGACCGCGCTCGACGCCGGCTCCGGCTTCGGCGACGTCGTCGCCATGGACGAGCAGGCCACGCCGCAGCTCTTCCAGAACGGCGACCTCTGGTACGACCTGAGCGCGTACGAGAGCCGCTCGGCCGACTACACCGAGAACACCTGGAACCTCGGGCACACCCCCGAGGACAAGCTCGTGGGCCTCGGCACCGACATCGGCGGCATGGCCATGTGCTACCGCTCCGACCTGTTCGCGGCGGCCGGCCTCCCGACCGACCGCGAGGAAGTCGCCGCGGCCTGGTCCGACTGGGACGGCTTCAAGGCCCTCGCCCAGCAGTACGTCGACGCCGAGACCGGCACCGCCTTCGTCGACAACGGCACCCAGCTGCAGAACGCCATGCTGAGCCAGTTCGCCGGCACCGGCGACGGCGAGATGTACGTCGACAACGACGGCAACCTCACCCTCGACTCCGCCGCCGCGACCGAATCGCTCGACATCATCCTCGAGCTCACCGAGATGGGCGCCGTCGGCAACTTCCCGTCATGGGGCGAGGAGTGGAACGCGGCCATGGCCAGCGGCGGTTTCGCCGTCATGCCGTGCCCGGGTTGGATGGCGACCGCCGTCATCGAGCCCACCTCCGGCCCGGACAACGCCGGCAAGTGGGACATGGCCGCCGCGCCCGGCGTGGCCGGCAACTGGGGCGGCTCGTTCCTGGCCGTTCCCGCCGCGGGCCCGCACCCCGAGGAGGCCGCCGCCCTCGCTGACTGGCTGACCCAGCCCGAGCAGCAGATCCTCGTCTACGAAGCCGTCGGCAACTTCCCGTCCTCGCCCGCCGCCCAGGCGGACCCGCGAGTGGCCGACAAGACCAGCGCGTACTTCAACGAGGCCCCGGTCGGCGCGATCCTCTCCGCTTCGATCCAGTCGTTCCCGGCCCTCGAGTACTCGTTCTTCCACCCGCCGGTGAAGGGCGCGGTCGAGACGACCATCAACGGCATCGTCGACGGGTCCATCCCGCTCGCCGACGCCCGCGACGCGATCAAGACCGCCGCTGAAGACGCCGTCGAACTGGCCGGCGCCGGCCTGTAACCCCGGCGGTCCGGCCCGGTGGAACCTGCCTCCGCCGGGCCGGACCAAAGGTCCGGACCCGTCCCGGGTCGCGGCTCTCGAGCCGCGGCCCGCAAACGCCCCGGATCCAGTGCCGCCAGTGAGGGACCGGCGCCGAACGCCTCCCAGCATCCGTTCGGCGCAACCCCCCAGGACCCGGTCCCTCCAGGCGGCACCATGTCGGCCCGCCGCGCCCCAACCCGCGGCGGGCCGGCTCCCCGAAACGCACCGTCCCCGCCTCTGCGACCGGCACACGCAGGAGACCACCGCCGGGACCGCGACCAGCTCGGCAGGCGTCGCCGCGACCGTCCCCCCGGCGGCGCTCGCGAGCCGCAACTCGGCAAGGAAGGCCTTCATGACCACCCAGAACACCGCACCGCGCCTGACCTTGCGCGAGCGGTTGACCCGCCTCGACGTCAAAGCGATGCCGTACGCGCTGGTCTCCCCCTACTTCATCCTCTTCGCGCTCTTCGGCGTCTTCCCCATGGGCTACACGCTGTACGCGTCCTTGCACGAGTGGAAGATGGGCAACCCCACCCGCACGTTCGTCGGGCTCGACAACTACACGTTCCTGCTCACCACGTACGACCGGTTCAACTGGTCGATCGTCAACACCCTGGGCATGTTCGTCATCGCCACGGTGCCGCAGATCGTGTGCGCCATGATGGTCGCCAACGCGCTGAACAAGCGCCTGCGCCGGCCCCTGCTCTGGCGCATGCTCATCCTCGCCCCGATCGTCACCTCCGTGATCGCCGTCGGCGTCATCTTCGCCCGCATCTGGGGCAACGAGTACGGCATGGTCAACGGGGCCCTGGAGCTCATCGGCCTCGAAGGGGTCAACTGGCAGGGCGGCCGGCTCTCCTCCTGGTTCGCCATCTCCTCCATGGTCGACTGGCGCTGGATGGGCTACAACGCGCTGATCTTCCTGGCCGCCATGCAGACCATCCCGAAGAACCTGTACGAGGCCGCCACGGTCGACGGCGCCTCCCCGCGCCAGCAGTTCTGGAAGATCACGATCCCGCAGCTCAAGCCGATCCTCATCTTCACCGTCTTCGTCTCCTCCGTCGGCGGCATGACGCTCTTCGCCGAGCCGCTGATGTTCGCGCCCGGCGTCGGCCAGCTGGGCGGCGGCTCCACCGGCCAGTTCCAGACCACCACGATGGTCATCGTCGACATCCTGCGCACCCACGGCAACTACGGCATCTCGTCGGCCGCCGGCTGGCTGCTGTTCCTCGTCATCGGGGTCGTCGCGGCCCTCAACTTCCTCGTCGTCAACCGCATCCAGGGGAACAAATGAGCACCGCAACCGCCCCGCGCAGCACCGTCCCCGCCAGCGCGCCGAAGCGCCCCGCGAAGCCGCCGCGCAAGAAGAAGCGCAAAGAGGGCATCGAATCCGAGGGCGTCTTCGCGCCCACCATGATGACCCGCATCGGGCTCATCGGCGTCGCGATCCTCTCGGTCTTCCCGCTGTACTGGATGTTCGTCATCGCCACCCGGAGCACCTCGGACGCCGCGGGCTTCCCGCCCGCGCTCCTGCCCGGCGGCAACCTCGGCGAGCACGTCCGGACGGTGTTCTCCCACCCTGAGGCCGACCTGCTGCTGGGGCTGCGGAACTCGTTCATCGTCACCGGGACCGTCACGCTCTCCGTGGTGCTCATCTCGACGCTCGGCGGGTTCGCGTTCGCCAAGCTGAAGTTCCGCGGCTCGAAGATCCTCATGGGAACGGTGCTGTTCTCCATGATGGTGCCGCTGCAGCAGCTGGGCATGGTGCCGCTGTTCATGATCATGGTCGAGCTGGAATGGCTCGACACGCTGCAGGCCGTGATCCTGCCGTTCCTGGTCAACGGCTTCGGCATGTTCCTCATGCGCCAGTACTGCGAGCAGGCCGTGCCCGACGAGATCATCGAGGCCGCCCGCATCGACGGCGCCACGACCTTCGGGATCTGGTGGCGGATCGTGCTCCCGGCCCTGCGCCCGGCGATGGTCGTCCTCGGCCTGCTGACCTTCATGCTGAACTGGAACGAGTTCATCTGGCCGTTCATGGTCCTCAGCGACGAGAACCCCACGGTGCAGCTCGCGATCCGGCAGGCCTCGACCGCCATGTTCGCCGCGGACATGTCGCTGGTCTTCACCTGCACTCTGATCTCGATCATCCCAGTCGCGATCCTGTTCGTAGTGTTCGGACGGCAGATCGTGCACGGCATCATGGAAGGTTCAGGCAAGTAATGACCAACGAAAACGAAACCGCCACGCTCGCGTCGCGGTTCCCAACCGGGTTCACCTGGGGCGCGGCGACCTCCTCATACCAAGTCGAAGGGTCGACCGGCGCCGACGGCCGCGGCCCGTCCATCTGGGACGCGTTCGTGAACGAGCCGGGCCGGGTCGTCGACGGCTCCAACGGCGACACCGCGATCGACTCCTACCGCAGCATCCCCGAGGACGTCGCCACCATCAAGGCCCTCGGGCTGGGCGCGTACCGCTTCTCGCTGTCGTGGCCCCGGATCTGCCCCGACGGTGACGAGCGCGTCAACGAGGCGGGCCTCGCGTACTACTCCAACCTCGTGGACGCCCTCCTCGCGGAGGGCATCACCCCGTGGATCACCCTCTACCACTGGGACCTCCCGCAGGCCCTCGAAGACGCCGGCGGGTGGCCCGAGCGGGCCACCGCCGAGCGCTTCGGCCGGTTCGCGTCCATCGCCCACGCGGCCCTCGGCGACCGCGTCAAGCACTGGATCACCGTGAACGAGCCCTGGTGCGCCGCGTTCCTCGGCTACGCCTCCGGCGAGCACGCCCCCGGGCGCCGCGAGCCGGCCGCGTCCATCGCCGCCGCGCACCACCTCATGCTCGGCCACGGCCTCGCCGCCCGCGCCATCAAGGCCGCGGACCCGGAGGCGGTCGTGAGCGTCGGGTTGAACTTCTACCCGATCCACGCCGCCACCGAGACCCCCGTCGACCTCGACGCCGCGCGCCGCATCGACGGCGTGCAGAACCGCTGGTTCACCGAGGCGGCGCTGCGCGGGGCCTACCCCGAGGACATCGTCGAGGACTTCAAGGCGATCTCGGACTTCTCGTTCATCGAGGACGGCGACATGGAGACGATCAACGCTCCCGTGGACGTGCTCTCGGTGAACTACTACAGCCGTTTCACCGTTACCGGTAACGGGGGCGCGACCTCGGCTTCCGCCGCTCCCACGGGCGCCGGATCGGCGTGGCCGGCCAACGAGCACATCGGGTTCGTCTCCTCCGGGCTCCCGGTGACCGACATGGGCTGGGAGATCGACCCCGGCGGGTTGACCGAGACCCTCACCCGGCTGCACGCGGCCCACCCGCAGGTGCGGCTCGCGGTGACCGAGAACGGCTCGGCGTTCCCCGACAAGATCGAGGACGGCGAGATCCACGACCCCGAACGGCTCGAGTACGCTCGCGCCCACCTGGCGGCCTGCGCCGACGCCGTCGACGCGGGTGTCCCCCTGGTGGGCTATTTCGCCTGGTCCCTGGCCGACAACTTCGAGTGGGCCTGGGGATACACGAAGCGGTTCGGACTGGTGTACGTCGACTTCGAGACCGGCGAGCGCTCGGTCAAGGACTCCGGGCGCTGGTACGGCGACCTGGTGCGGCGGGCCCGTGCGAACCGTGAGGCAGAATAGACCCACACAAACCGTTGCCCGAGGTGATGCACGATGACCGAGACCCAGCTTGAGGCGCCCGGCGAGCCCTTGAAGAGCGAACGCCGCCGCCGCTCCGGCGGCCGGCCGACCCTCGACACCGTCGCCCGCCACGCCGGCGTGGGCCGGGGTACGGTCTCGCGCGTCATCAACGGCTCCCCCAAGGTCGCCGAGGACACGAGGGCGGCGGTCCTGGCCGCGATAAAGGAGCTGGGGTACGTCCCCAACCAGGCGGCCCGGACCCTCGTCACCCAGCGCACGGACACCGTGGCACTGGTCGTGACGGAGTCGCAGGAGTGGCTGTGGTCGGAGCCGTTCTTCGCCGGCGTGCTGCGCGGTATCACCGAGCAGCTGGCCGAGGAGAACATGCGGCTCATGCTGACCTTCGCCCCGCGCGACGGCAGCCGGGCCGACCTCGAGGCGTACCTCCTCGGGCAGCACGTCGACGGCGTCATGATGGTCTCGAGCCACTCCGGCGACCCGCTGCCGGAGCGGCTCGAAGACGCCGGCATCCCCATCGTCCTGTGCGGCACGCCCGCCGGATTCCGCCCGATCGCGTACGTCGACTGCGACAACCGCTCGGGCGCCCGGCAGGCCGTGGAGTACCTGGCCGAGAAGGGCCACAAGCGGATCGGCCTCATCGCCGGCCCGCAGGACATGGCCGTGGGCGTCGACCGCCTCTCGGGCTACCGGGACGGCCTCCGCGGCCACCGGCTGCCCGTCGAGGAGTCGCTCGTCTCGGTCGCCGAAGGATTCGACGAGGCCAGCGGCATCAAGGCCGCCCGGCACCTCTTCGACACCGCCGGCGACCTCGACGCGGTCTTCGCGCACTCCGACCCGCTCGCGATCGCGACGCTCCGCGTCGCCCGCGAGCGCGGCATCCGCGTCCCCGAGGACCTGGCGCTCGTCGGCTTCGACGACTCGCCGCTCTCCGAGGTGGCCGAACCGCCGCTCACCACCGTGCACCAACCGACCGAGACGATGGGCCGCGAGATGGCCCGCCTCCTGTGCGGCCGCATCCGCGGCGAGGAGGCCGGACCGCTGGTGACGATCCTCGGCACGAGAATCGTCGTCCGCGAATCCGCTTAAGTGACAACGAGAAGGGCCCGGCTCCAGTGGAGCCGGGCCCTTTCAGTCCTATTGGTGTCCCCGCGATCGAAGGCGGCCGCTAGGCGATGGTCATCGCATTCCAGCCGGTGGCGACCACTTTGGCGGCGCCGTGGTTCCCGGCCCCGTTGCCGGGGTAGAAGAACAGAGCGCCGTCGGACTTGCGGCGGGCGAACCAGTCCACGTGGCCGTCGCGGTTGAAGTCGCCGACGCCGGTGATCGCGTTCATCGCACCCCAGCCGCAGCCGATCTTGGCCATCGGCTTGAAGGTCCCGTTGCCCTTGCCGCCGTAGAAGTAGAGGCAGCCGTCGGAGATCCGGATCGCGAGCATGTCCGCGTGCCCGTCATGGTCGAGATCGCCGGTGGCCTCGACCTCGCGCATCGCATTCCAGCCGTTCCCGACCAGGACGCGCGTGCCGAGCGTGCCGTCGCCCTTGCCCGGGTAGAGCCACAGCGACCCTGTCGCCGTCTCGCGGGCGATGATGTCGGCTTTGCCGTCACCGTTGTAGTCGGCCCCTCCGGAGATCAGGCTGAAGGCGTTCCACCCCGCGCCGATCTTGATGGACGGCGAGGTGAACCCGCCACGGCCGGTGCCGGGGTGGAGGTGAAGGTCGCCATCGGCGCCTCTGACGAGCAGGTCGGCCCGGCCGTCGCCGGTCATGTCGCCCGCCGACTCCAAGTCATTCCAGTTTCCGAAGGAAGCTGCGAAGCTCAGGGTCGAGTTGATGTTGCCGCTGCCGTCGCCGTTGACCATTCCCGGGCCGAGAGCCGAGTCCTTGTCGACGACGATCGCATCCGTGATGCCGTCTCCGTTGTAGTCGAACGCGCTGTCGCGAACAGGAGCCGGAAGGCGGATCCCGGCCCAACCGCTCGCGCCCACGATCCCTTCGTGCCGCGCCGCGCCGCCGCCCGTCAGGGAGTGCAGCTCGCGCTCACCGGTGCGCGAGTCGATCGCGAGCAGGTCCTGGAATCCGTCACCGTCGAGGTCGCCGACGCCGGCGACCTGGCGGAAGCGGTCGTTCCCGGTCCCGTCGAGGTTGGCGGGCACCGCGACGCGGGTGCCGAAAGAGCCGGACCCGTTCCCCGGATACAAGTAGTAGCCGCCGGTCTGGACGTCGCGGGCGAGCAGGTCGTCATCGCCGTCGTTGTCGATGTCCCCCGGCGACGCGAGGGTGTCGAAGACGTTCCACCCCGAACCGATCGCCTTCGAGGTCCCGAATCGGCCGTTGCCGGTGCCGGGGTAGAGGTACAGCTTCGTGTCCGACTTCCTGACCGCGAGGAGGTCGACCTTGCCGTCGCCGTTGAAGTCCCCCGCGCTCGCGAAGGCGCCCATGGCGTTCCAGCCCGGTCCGACTGCGATCCGGGGTGCGATGCCGCCCTTGCCGTCGCCCGGGTAGGTGTAGAGCGTCCCGGTCTTGGGGTCGCGGGCGAGGAGGTCGGCCTTGCCGTCTCCGGTGAGGTCGCCGGCCATCACGACATCCATCGCCCCCCAGCCGCCGCCGAGCGAGACTCGGGAGCCGAAGGTCCCATCGCCCTTGCCCGGGTAGAAGTACAGGTTCCCGTTGCCGACGGCCATCAGGTCTTGGGAGCCGTCACCGTTGAAGTCGTAGCGGGACTCATGCGCGTAGACGCTGATGCCGTCCTCGGCGTAGTTGCCCACCCGGTCCATGGCGCGGACCCACACCTTCGACTCGACGCTCCAGAGCGGTACCGTCACCGTGCTCGTGGCCTTCTGCGTGCGGTAGTCGCCGTGGGTCTCATGGTCGGCGTCGCCGATGCTGTAGGAGATCTCCTGGAAGTCGATCCCGTTCGGGAACCCGTTGTCGGACACGGTGATCGCCAGCTCGACCTCGCCCCCGACGTTCCGCGGGCCGGGCAGCACCGCGAACTCGAGATCGGGGGCCGAGGTGTCGGTCTCGACATAGCAGGACCTGGTGAAGCTGAGAGCGGGATCGCTCGCGGTGAATTCGTAGCGGGTCTCATAGCGACCGTCAGGCAGACCTCTGAGCATGACTCCGGTGCTCCAACCGGACACGACCGCGACCGGCTCGGTCGCGGCGAGGACCTCGCCGGTGTCGCGGTTTCTAACCGTTGCAGCCCAGGTCATATCGGTACCGAACAGGTCGGGGCGCCAGAGCTTCGCGTTCATGTTGCCGTAGGAGAGGTCCGCCGAGTCGCTGATGTTCCGGGAGTCGGGGTCGGTGTGGCAGGGGAACGTGGGCGCCGAGAAGTGGTTGATCGCGTAGTAGGCGTCCATGCGGGCCGAGTCGCCGTCGAAGCGCGCGGTTTCGGCGCTGGCGAGCATCGCGAGGTTCGTAGGCAGCACGTTCGGCGTCAGCCAGGGGGCGAGGTCGTACACGGCGGCGCCGTCCTGGCAGGAGCCGGTGATGGCGCCTCCTGCGACACTCGGCCGGTAGTCCCAGTTGTGCCCGGGAATGTAAGTGCCGGTGCGGTTCAGGTCAGGCGCCGTGCATTCGCCGCCCACCGCGTCGACTCGGAAGGTGCTCTCGATCAAGGTGAAGCTCGGGCTCGTAAGGCCTGGTGGAACCAGCGAGGTCACCGTCGGCGAAAAGAAGCCCCAGTTCGCCGCGGCCTGTGCCGGGCTCGCGCAGTCGGGGTCGGCGAGCGCGTCGCAGTACGCTCCGACCACTGTGGGAGCGGAGGCTCCTGCGGCTTCGAAGTAGGGCTGGTCGAGTCCGGCTTCACCGCGGTACAGCGAGAGGTCGGGCTGCGCCGAGGTGGACGCACCCCACCAGGCCGAAGCGCCCCCGATCTCCGACCAGGAGGTGGTGAGCGTCAGCGGGTACCGCGCCCCGATGTCCGGCGGCAATGCCACGGTGAGCTTCCCGTCCGTGGCGCGGGTGAGTTCGGCGCGGTACGAGCCACCCGCTGCGTCGCGGACCAGGAACGGTGAGGTGACGTCGATCCTGCCGAGGCCGGAGACGTTCTTAGGCGCCACGAGTGTGTCTTCCGCAACGGTTATCGTGCCGCCGGCGGTCACCGTCAAGCCCGTGTCGAGCGCGTCCCACGCGGCCGCGTCCGCGATGGTGAACGTCAGGTCCGCCCAGGACACCGCGGTGTCGACGGAGAGGTCGAGCCCGGGTGCGAGTTCGTCGTAGAAGGCCGTGGATCCACTGTGTGTCGGCACCGGTTGGGGCCCGTTCCAGTCGAACTTGACACCGTCGGTCGCCAGGAGCGGGGCAGTGGTGTCGCTGTGGCTCAGGGTGAGCGGCCAGGCGGCGTTGGCCTGTGCCAGGGTGCCGCCGGAGGCGACGAGCGACGAATCAGCCGGCCCTCGGTCGAGGTAGTCCTGTACAGGGGCGGCGGTGCCGACGTAGTGGAGCCGCTTGTCCGGGGTGGCGTACACGGTGGCATGGGGTGTGGCGCGGGCGTTGATGCGGACTTCCACACCGCAGGCGACCGCCGCTTCGAGGGCGCGTTCGAGCCCGGCGGCGATCGGGTTGCCGCCGAGGGAGGCACAGTCGACGGCGGCCCCAATGTCCTGCTGGGCGGCTGCGGTGCCGGGCGCGGCGAGGAGTGCGGCGCCGACTGCGGCAGCGGTCGTTGCCGCGAGCCGCTTCAGCATGCGGTCCCGGGAGGGGATTCGGTTCATTCAGATGTCCTGGGGGGCTTCGAGGGAGATAGGGCGGGGTCGGCCGCATCGCGGCATCGACTACACGCACCCGGTGCCTCACCGGTTGCAGGCGCCTGTCCGGAGACGGCGAAGGCCGCGACCGGCACCTGCGGTCGCGGCCTCAGCTCAGTGGTGTCAGGCGATGGTCATCGCGTTCCAGCCGGTGCCGACCAATTTGGCGGCGCTGTGGTTCCCGGCCCCGTCGCCGGGGTAGAGAAACAGGGACCCGTCCGATTTGCGGCGGGCCATCCAGTCGACGTGGCCGTCGCGGTCGAAGTCGCCGATGCCGGTGACGGCATCCATCGCGTTCCAACCGCATCCGACTTTCACAGCCGTCTTGAACAGGCCTGTGCCGGTGCCGCCGTAGAAGAACAGGCAGCCGTCCGAGGACCTGACCGCCAGGGCGTCCGCGTGGCCGTCGTGGTCGAGGTCGCCGGTGGCGGTGATTTCCTTCATCGAGGTCCAGCCCGAGCCGATCGCCTTGCGCGCGCCGAACGTGCCGTTGCCGGTGCCCGGGTAGAGCCAGAGGGCGCCGTCCGAGGCGACCGCGATGACGTCCGTCTTCCCGTCGGCGTTGTAATCGTGCCCGCCGGTGATGGCGCCCATCGCGTTCCAGCCCGTGCCGACGGTGATCCGGCCCGCGGTGTCGAGCGCGCCCGAACCGGTGCCCGGGTAGAGGTACAAGGTACCGCCCGAAGTCCGGGCCAGGACGTCGGCGAAGCCGTCGCCGTTCAGGTCCCCGGCGGTCGCGATGAGGGTCATGCCCTGCAGCGCGGTCCCCCAGGAGACGCGGGTGCCATGGGTGCCGGTGCCCGTGCCCGGGTAGAGGTAGGTCGTGCCGTCCACACCGACACGGGCTACGAAGTCGGTGGCGCCGTCGCCGTTGTAGTCGTAGGTGCGTTCCTCGTCAACGACCGCGAGGCGGTTGCCTCCCCAGCCGGTTGCGACGACCTTGCCGGCATGTACGGCGGTGCCGTTCCCGTTGAGCGAGTGGAGCTCCAGCTCGCCGGTGCGGGAGTCGACGGCCAGGAGGTCCTCCCTGCCGTCGCCGTCCTGGTCACCGACGCCCGTGACCTGGCTGTACCGGTCGGTTCCTGAGCCGTCCAGGGAAGCCGCGACGGCGATGCGGCCGCTGAGCCTCCCGGCGCCGTCGCCCTGGTACAGGTAGTACTGGCCGGTCCGCGAGTCGTGCGCGAGGAGGTCGGCCTTCCCGTCCTCATTGAGGTCCCCGGCTGCGGTGAGGGCGTCCATGACGCCCCAGCCGGTACCGAGCAGGACCCGGGTGCCGAACGTGCCGCCACCCTGGCCCGGGTAGAAGTGCAGCCTCCCGTCCGATCGGCCCACGGCGTACAGGTCGAGCTTGCCGTCGGAGTTGAAGTCCCCGGCGGAGGTGAACGCGCCCAAGGCGTTCCAGCCGGTGCCCACGGTGATGCGGGGGCCGACGCCTCCCGAGCCGTCGCCCGGGTAGGTGTAGAGCGTGCCGGTCTTCGCGTCGCGGGCGAGCAGGTCGGGTTTGCCGTCGCCGGTCAGGTCGCCTGCCATGGTGACGTCGAACCCGCCCCACCCGGTGCCCTTCGAGACTCCGGGGGCGAAGGTCCCGTCTCCCCCGCCTGCGTGGAACACCAGCGCGCCATCGGACGCGCGGACGGCCATGAGGTCCTGCGAACCGTCGCCGTTGAAGTCGTGGTGGTTGCCGGTGCCGTGAATCCAGACCGACTCAACGGTCTGGTTGTTCGCCTCGTCCAGCACTGCGATGGGCACTTCCGCAGCGCTCGAGTGCAGGGTCACTGAGAACGAGGCGGTGGTTCCGGTGGTCAGCCTGACCGAATCGGTATCGGTGGTGCCCGGTACCTCGCAGCCGGAGGACCAGCATTGGACCAGCAGGGACTTTCCGCTGCCGGGATAGCCGGCGTCGGCTACTTCGACCGTGACTTCGACTTCATCGCCGACTTGGTGCAGTCCGCTCTCGACCTCGATCGACACCAGGTCCGGCGCGGCGGTGTCAACTGCGAAATAGCAGGTTTCGGAGGTGTAGGCGAACTCCCCTTCCACCGAAGTGAACTCGTAGGTCACTTCGTAGTTCCCGTCCGCGAGCGCGTCAGCGGCGCCGAGTCTCCAGGTGGGCCGGAACTCGGGTCCCAGCGCGGCGGGAGCGGTCGTCAGGATGGTCGCACCGGTCTCGCTGTCGGCGAAGGTCGCGGTCCAGGTGAGGTCAGGGACGAAGACCTCCTGGTGCATCACCTGGGTGTAGAACCCGCCGTAGCGGGGAGTCGAGGACCCTTGCTGCACTGGCGACGCCTGCGTGGTCGAGCATGTGGAAGTCGGTGGGTCGTAGCGGAAGACGACGGCGGCGAAGTAGACGTCGAGCCGGGCTGATCCGCCGTCGAACAGGGCCGCGGGCGAACTGTCCGTCATGGCGAAGGTCGCGTCGGTCCCGCCGTATGAGTCGCCCCAGGTGTCGTGGAGCGCTGCGGTGACGTCGTACTCGGCGGTGCCGTCCCGGCAGGCGCCGACGCCGGCGGCGCCGATCGCCTCGGGTCGCGCGTTCCAGGTCGCAGCGGGGGTGTACTCGCCGGTGAGCTGCAGTTCCGGGGCCGTGCAAGTGGCACCTTCAGCGGCGTCGACGGTGAACGAGGCGGAGGAGACCGGGAAGGAGAGCTCTTCCCAGTGGTCGTTGAAGACGTGCTCGAGCATCGGCCACTGGAAGCCCCAATACGCCTCAGCCTCAAATTGAGTGGTGCAGGACGGGTCGGCCACGGTGTCGCAGTAGGCGCCGACCAGGGAATCGGCGCCGGCGGACGCGAAGTAGGCGTCGTCCAGGCCCGCTCGTCCTCGGTAGACGGCGGTGTCCGGGGCCGCGGAGGTGACCGATCCCCATTCGTTCAACCAGAAGGCTCGCTCTGCCCATTGCGTCGACAGCGTCAGCGGGTACGCCGGTTCGGCATCGGGCGACGAGAGCCGCAGCGAGCCGTCGGCTTCCAGGGCGAGCCCCGCAGTGGCGACGGTTCCTTCGGCATCCCGAATCGTGAACGGCGTGGACCACTCCGAGCCGTATTCGGAGTAGGTGGAGGAGGACGGTTCCAGACGCAGCGTGCCATCGACGACTGCGTACTGCTCGTCGCCGGAGTCCATGCCGAGGCCGGTGCCCAGACCGGTGGAGAGGGCGTTCCAGGCCGCCTCATCGTCGACCGTGAACCGGAACTCGGCCGAGTTCGCACCGAGTTCCGCAGTGAGGTCCAGACCGGTCGCGAGTTCGTCGTAGACCGCGGTGGAGCCGGAGTACTCAGGAGTCGGGACGCCGCCGGCCCAGGTGAGTTTCGAGAGACCGGTCCACAGCAGGAAGTTCGCGTCCGCCGCGTGCGGAAGTCGGGCGCCCCAGATCGGCTCGGCCGACACCAGCGAGTCGCCGGCGACTTCGAGCGTGGTGTCGACCGGAACCTGTTGCGACGGTTCGACGGTGGCGACGAGATGGAATTCGCCGTCAGGCGTGGCGGCGATCGTCGTGTGCGGATCATTGCGGCTGGAGATCCGGACGTCGACACCGCACGCGATCGCGGTTTCGACAGCGTCGCGAGCGTGGGGCTCCACGGGGTTGTCGCCGAGTGCGTCGCAGTTGATGTCGGTCTGGGCCGTGGCGGTGCCGCCGGGATACGCGAGTAGCGTCGCGCCGAGCGCGGCCGCGGTGGCGGCCGCGATCCGGGCGGGCCTGCGGCGGCGGGGCTTCTCGGGGGGAGCTTCGTTCATTCAGATGTCCTGGGGTTCAAGCGGGGTGTGGAGCCGGGTACCGGCTTCGGTTACACGCGACTCATATGGAAGCGGTTGCGGCTCGTTGACCGGAAATGTGAAGGGGAGCCCCGCCGAAGCGGGGCTCCCCTTTGTTCATTCAGTGCGTCTGACCGCGACCGCCGCTAGGCGATGTTCATCGCGTTCCAACCGTTGCCGATGGTGACGCGCGAGCCGTGGCCGCCGGTCCCGTTGCCCGGGTAGAGGAACAGGATCCCGTCGGTCCGGCGGCTGAAGAAGTCCGCGTGCCCGTCGCGGTTGAAGTCGCCGACGGCCGTGATGGCCTCGTAGGTCTTCCAGCCGCAGCCGACCTTCACGCGGGACTTGAACTTGCCGCTGCCGGTGCCGTTGTAGAAGTACAGGCAGCTGTCCGACTTGCTGATCGCGAGCATGTCGGCGTGGCCGTTGTGGTCGAGATCGCCGACAGCGGTGACTTCGCGCATCGCGCTCCAGCCGTTGCCGATCAGAGCACGCGAGCCGAACGTCCCGTCGCCCCGCCCCGGGTACAGGTACAGGTTTCCGGTCGAGGAGTGGACGGCGATGAGGTCGTCCTTGCCATCGCTGTTGTAGTCGTGCCCGCCGGTAATGGTGCCCATTGCGTTCCAGCCCGGGCCCACGGCGATGTACGGGTCCCACTGAAAGCCCGGTTCACTCGCGTCGCTCCCGGCGATCGTGCGCAATTCGCCAGCATAGGTGCGGATCAGCATGTCGGTGCGCCCGTCGGAGGTGTAGTCGCCGCCGGGGATCGTCATGGTGATGCCGTTGCAGTTGTCGCAGATGTTCACGCGCTCGCCGTGCCCCTTGCCGGTCCCCCAGTAAAGGAAGAGGTCGCCGTCGGACTTGCGCTGCGCGAAGAAGTCGCTGTAACCGTCGTAGTCGATGTCGTAGTTGCGGTCGAGCACAGTGACGGGGAGGCGGACGGTGTTCCAGCCGTTCTTTCCGACGACCGTGCTCCGCATCTCGCTGGAAGCGTTCGGATCGAAGGAGCGCACGAGGAGCTCTCCGGTCTGGAGATCGGCCGCGGCGAAGTCGGGCGAACCGTCTCGATCCAGGTCGCCCACGCCCACGGTCTGCTCGAAACGGTTGCCGTAGGTGTGCAAGGCCTGATTCAGCTCGTAGACCTCGCCCTGAGAGGAGAAGATGTAGTAGTGCCCGTCGAAGTTCCAGCGGCTCAGGAACTCGTCGTAGCCGTCGTTGTCGACATCGCCGATCGAGGTGATGACGTCCATGCCGTCCCACTGCTCGCTGAGGAACTCGCGGGCGCCGAACTTGCCGTTGCCGAGGCCCGGGTAGTAGTACAGGTTCCCGTCCGCGTATGAGGTCGCGTAGAGGTCGGGGATGCCGTCGCCGTCGTAGTAGCCGACCGAGATCTGGCCGACCTTGCCCCAGCCCGTACCGACGGTGATGCGGGCGCGGAGACCGCCCGTGCCGTTGCCCGGGTACGTGTAGAGGGTCCCGGTCGTGTTGTCGCGGGCGACGAGATCCGGCAGGTCGTCGCCGGTGAGGTCGCCGGCCATGACGATGTCCATCTTGGCCCAGCCGGTGGCGACGGTGAGCGCGGAACCGTAGGTCCCGGCGCTGGTGCCCGGGTAGAGGCGGAGCGCCCCGTCGGACTTGCGGATCACGAGGAGGTCCTCGTGGTCGTCCTGGTTGTAGTCGTAACGGGCCTCATAGGCGTCGCTGTAGATAAGCGCGAAGTCGCTTTCGGGGTTGCCTTCGAAATCCCCCTCATAGACCGCGCCGATCTCGACCGCGCCCTGGAAGGCGGTGGTGTCGGTTATCTTCACGGTGTAGGTGATGTCCGGCCGCGCCCCGAACCCGAACTTGTCGAGCGCGCAGGCGAAGTCGAACCGCTCGAGGGCAGTGGTGGTCGCCGCGTAGACCTCGTCGAGCTCGTCGGGGCCGTAGCAGTCCCATGCGTTCCCGCTGTCGCTGTCCACCCGCACCAGCTCGGTGCCTTCGGGCAGCTGCGCCCGCACAAGGTACGAGTCGCTCTCCGGGTTCAAGTCGGGGCCCCCGGCCGGACCGTTGTTCTCGATCTTTGTGGTGACCGTGACGGTATTGCCGACCATGCCCTCGATGAAGGTCTCCGAGACCTCCAGGTCGTAGGTCCTGTCCTTCGTCGTGAGGGTGACGCCGCCCCAGTAGTAGGCGATGGACTCCTCGGCGCCGTCCCAGCCCGCAGGCGCAGTGGTGAGCTCGAGTGTGGTTCCCGTCCAGGACAGGTCGTCGTACTCGGCCAGGGCGTCGGCGTTGATCGTCGAGACGCTGTAGCGGCAGTCGCACACGTCCAGCGGACCGACCATGCCGGAGCTGATGTCGTAGAGCATCCCCGTCGCAAGGGTCAGGAACTGGCCCTTCGCGTCGGTGAAGTCGGTAATGACGCACTCGACACCGGTGGCGGTGGCGCCGTCGTAGACGGTTCGGCAGTTGTTGTACGAGTCGACCGGTTTGGCGAGGCCCGACGTGTTCAAGTCACCGCCGGGGAGCGGGTTGGTGAAGGAGATGACCACGGCGGCCGCCGTGGGGGCCAGGTCGAAGTCCTGGTAGAAGACCGGTTTGACCTTGACGGAGTCGCCACTGCCGACCTCGGTCACCGCGAAGTCGCCGTGGGCGTACGGGTTGTGGACGTCGTAGTCGGACACGACGCCGAAGGCGCCGGAGCTGCCCGCGACGTCGGTGCCGTCGACCGTGGCTTTGAAGGTGTAGTCGATGGTGTCGTCCTCCGCACTGGAGGCGGGGAGGACCTCGAAGAGGAACTCCGTGTGCGGCCCGGCGTCGGAGGCGCAGACGATCGTCGCGGGGGCGGAGACGTCGCAGGCCGGGTCGGCGGTGGTGATGTCGAGGACGCCGTAGGGGTCGTCGAACACGAGTTCCGTGACCACCGCGTGCGTCGCGGTGTCGCCGGGAGTGGCCGGGGTGTAGTCCACGGTCATTGAGCTCGGGGCCATCTCGGGGTTGTCGAGATCGGGCGTGAGCTGCAGGGCGGCGACCGGGTCGCCTTCGATGCCGGGGATGTCGGCGGCTGACGCGGGGACCGCGAACGCGGCCGCCGCGGTGCATCCCGCCGCCGCTGCAGCGAGCAGGCGCAAGCCTGCCCGGCGGGCCCTGGGAGAATCAGGGGACAAAGGGGCTCCTTGTTCAGTTAGCCATTGAGCTGGGGTTATGGGAACCGGAAAGATCCAGTGCTGATTACACGCGCGTCGGTGGAGACCGGTTGCACGCAGTTCATCTGGAAGTCACCCGCGGCGCGGCCGGACCGCTCCACTTTCGGCCGGGTCGGCGCGGCGGCGTCGCCGGGTGGGGCCACCGCGACAAGCATCGCTCGGGACGGGACCCGCCACGACAGGGGCCACCGCGAGAGGGGTCGGCGCAACCGAGCCCGCCGCGACAAGGTGGCTACTGAGCAGTAACATGTATCGTGATCGGGAACACCGCACTGTCGTGAAGACAGCACGTCGAGAGGTCGCCATGGGAGTCGTCCAAATCGTCACGGCCACGATCGCGTTCGCGTACACCGCGGTCGCCATCGGGCTGTTCGTCCGAGCCGGACTGGGGATGCTCGAGCTCATCAGGCTCGGCACGCCCGACAAGACCCGCAAGGGCCCGCGCCAGACGCGGGTCAAGACCATGCTGCGGGAGACCCTGGCGCACACCAGGATGCTCAAGTGGACGGGCGTCGGCCTCGCCCACTGGGCGGTGTTCTTCGGGTTCTTCCTGCTGGCCCCGGCCCTCGCGCAGTCGTACTTCGAAGTCCTCAACCCCGAGTGGGGCCTGCCGATCGTCGGGCACTGGGGGCCGTGGCTCCTGGCCTCGGAGATCCTCACCGTGCTCACCGGGCTCGCCATCTTCGCGCTCTTCGTCGTCCGCATGGTCAGGCAGCCCCGGGCGAACCCGGTGCCGCCGCAGGGCACCGCCTCGGACGCCGGCCAGCGGCGCTCCTCCTCCAGGTTCGAGGGCTCCCGGCAGTGGATGGCCTTCTACATCGAGGCGACGATCTTCACGATCGTCCTCTCGCACATGGCGGTCCGCGTCTTCAAGGTCGCGCTCGACGAGGTCCCCGAGTGGTCCTCGCCGGTCTCGGCGCTGTTCGCGGGCGGCCTGGGCGGCGCGTCCCACGACGCACTGCTCAACGCCATCACCCTCACCGCGGGCCTGGACATCCTCGTCTCCTGGACGTTCTTCCTCATGCTCGCGCTCATCCCCTCGATGGGCATCGGCTGGCACCGGATCACGGCGTTCTTCAACATCTACTTCAAGCGCAACGCGGACGGCGCGGTCTCGCTCGGCGCGGCCAAGCCCATGCTCATCGACGGCGAGCCCGCCGACTTCGAGACCGCCGACCCCGAGACGCAGCCGTTCGGCGTCGCCACCATCGGCGACTTCTCCTGGAAGGGCATGCTCGACTTCTCCACGTGCACCGAATGCGGGCGCTGCCAGTCGCAGTGCCCCGCATGGAACACCGGGAAGCCGCTCTCGCCGAAGAAGCTCATCACCGACCTGCGCGACCACCTGTACGAGCAGGCGCCGTACCTCAAGGCCGCGGCGATCGCGAAGGAGCGCGGCGGCGGCGAGGCCGACCCGCACGAGAAGATCAACATCATCGGCAACGTGATCGACCCTGACGTGCTGTGGTCCTGCACCACCTGCGGCGCGTGCGTCGAGCAGTGCCCGGTCGACATCGAGCACGTCGACCACATCCTCGACCTGCGCCGCAACATGGTCATGATGGAGTCGGACTTCCCCGAGGAGGCGCAGACCATGCTGCGCAACCTCGAGAACAAGGGCAACCCGTGGGGCGAGAACCCGGCCCACCGCCTCAAGTGGGCCGAGCCGCTCGACTTCGAGGTGCCGATCGCCGAGGCCGGCGGCGACTTCGAGTACCTGTACTGGGTCGGCTGCGCCGGCGCGTACGACCCCAAGGCGCAGAAGACCTCCCGTGCGGTGGCGACGCTGCTGCACGACGCGGGCGTGAAGTTCGCGGTCCTCGGCGAGGCCGAGACCTGTACGGGCGACTCGGCGCGGCGCATCGGACACGAGTTCATGTACCAGATGCTCGCCGAGCAGAACGTCGAGACGCTGAACGAGGTCGGCGCGGTCAAGATCGTCGCGACCTGCCCGCACTGCCTCAACACCATCGGCAACGAGTACGAGGACATCGGCGGCAAGTACGAGGTCGTGCACCACACCGAGCTGCTCAACGACCTCGTGAACGCCGGGAAGATCACGCCGGTCGAGGAGCACGAGGGCAAGCTGACCTACCACGACCCCTGCTACCTCGGACGGCACAACCGGATCTTCACGCCGCCAAGGGAACTGCTCGGGTCGTTCGCGGAGATCACCGAGATGCCGCGCACCGAGGAGCGCTCGTTCTGCTGCGGCGCGGGCGGGGCCCGGATGTGGCTCGAGGAGCCGCTCGGCAAGCGCGTCAACCGTGAGCGCGCCGACGAGGCGGTCGCGACCGGCGCCAAGACCGTGGCCGTGGGCTGCCCGTTCTGCTCCACGATGCTGCGCGACGGCGTCAACGACGCGGGCCGGGAGGACGTCGAGGTCATCGACATCGCCCAGCTGCTCGCGAGGACCCAGGAGAAGCGCCAGGAGAAGGCGGTGGCGGCGGACTAGCGCTCAAGCCGCCGGAGCAGTCTCGGACCCCCGTGCCGCCCTTGGCCTTGCGAATCTACGGCTCGCAAGCGTCACCGAGGCCGGGGGTCCTTCGCTTGTCCGTTTTGAAGGCCGGCGCCTGGAAACGCCCAGGCTTCGGGTGATGTCGCACCCCCGCGCGAGAATGGAATCGGGGGGTCCCGGGGTGCCTGATTTGAAGGCTAGCGCCGGAATTGCGCGGCTACCGTCGCGCGGGCGGACCGATTCCCGCCCACGCCGCCGGCGGTTCGGGCTCCGCCCGACCCGGTAGCCGCTCGGGCTTCGCTCCGCTACTTGTTCGGGCGCCGCCCGCTCCCCTACTTGTTCGGGCTTCGCCTGCTCCGCTAGTCGTTCGGGCTTCGCCCGCTCCGCTACTTGTTCGGGCTCCGCCCGCTCCGCTACTTGTTCGGGCTCCGCCCGCTCTCCTATTTGTTCGGGCTTCGCCCGAAGTGCTCCCTGAGGAGCGCTGCGGATTCGGCTTCGAGGATGCCGCCGTAGACGTCGGGGTTGTGGTTGAGGCGGGGGTCGCGCACGACGTCCCAGAGGGAGCCGACTGCGCCCGTCTTCGGTTCCCAAGCGCCGAACACGATTTCACCCACTCGGGCGAGCACCGCCGCGCCCGCGCACATCGTGCACGGCTCCAAGGTGACCACGAGGGTGCAATCCTCGAGCCGCCACCCGTCCCCGTGGGCGATCGCCGCCGCGCGCAGCGCGAGCACCTCGGCGTGCGCGGTCGGGTCGCCCAGCGCCTCACGGGCATTGGCGGCTGCGGCGAGTTCGCTCCCGTCGGGGCCGATGACGACGGCCCCCACGGGCAGGTCCTGGCGGGGTGCCGCCGGGGCGTCGGGGTGCTCCGCGAGCGGAGTGTCGGCCGGGTGTGCCGGGACGCCCGGCCGGGGCTCGAGGTCCGCCGGGAGGCCTCCGGTGCGCGCGATCTCGAGGGCGCGGCGCATCCAGTGCTCGTGGACCTCGCGGCGGGTCTGCATAGGGATCGGGGCTAGGAGCCGATGGCGTCTTCCAGGGCCTCGGTGAAGCCGATGGTCTTGGCGACCTCGGCGACCACGTCGGTGGGCAGCATGCCCTCCTTGGCGCACAGGGCGAGCAGGGTCGAACCGGGCACGCCCAGGTCGCTAAGCACGTCCGCCTCGCCGACGGGCTCGGCGTCGAGCTCGGTCGGGCGGGCTGAGATCGACTCCTCGTCCTCGGTGTCGATCTCCTCGGTGCCCTCGGGCTCGAGGTCGCCCAGAAGAGCCTCGCCCAGGCGCGACTGCGACGCGTATTCGGCGTCAGAGCCGAAGGTGCGCAGGTCGTCCCCGTTGTCGAGGCGCATCACCGTCAGGTACTCGTCGTCGGCATCGACGAACAGCAGCGTCAGGTCGGCGTCAGGAAAAGCCTCACGCATGGCCTCAGCCGCGTCTTCGACGTCGGCAACAGCGTCGAGGTCGACCTCGGAGGCCTCCCACTCGTCGCCCTCGCGGCCCACAGCCACAGCGAAATACGACACGATCCGTCCCCGTCTTCTCATTCAATGGAACCTGCGGCCCGATTGGGCAGCCGTTCGATACGACCTACTGAAGGATGTGGCGACCTGCGGTTGATGTAACCACAGGATCCAGTCGCCGGTCAGCAAAAGATACAGCTCGCATGAGAGCCCCGTGACGCCAGCGGCCGTCCCTGCGACCGCCGCTACGCCGACCGCAGCTCCGCGGTCACCGTAGCGCGCCAGCAGCGCAGCGGCGACCGCCCCGATCGTACTCGCGGCCAAAGTCACCCAGGCGAAGCCCGCCCCGGTGGGCAGGGACTCCCCAGTGCTTCTGGCGTACGCCAAGAGCCACAGGAGCACCCACAGGCCGGAGAGGGCCGAGCCGGCCGCTACAGGGCCGACACGGACGGGATGGGGCTCCCTCCAGCGGGGCCTGCCGGAGCGCGGCGGGGGCACGGTCGTGGACGGTTCAGCGGGGCCGGCCCAGGAGGTGGGCCCGATGGGTCCCTCATGCATACGTGACAGGGTACGCAGGCGGGGGCGGCATCGGTAGTGGCATCACCGGCTGCGCAGGCGCTTCGAGGGGCCGCATCTGGCCGTCGGGGAACGTCACGTGGTACTGGCGGCCGTCCCAGAGGGCGCGGGGCATGTACGGGTCGGCGCCGGCGTAGACGGCTCGGGCGGCGTGCATGCGGTGGACGGCGTGCTCGATGCGCCGGTCGTCCCAGGGCCGCCCGATGGACGCCAGGTCGTACTGCTCGGCGAGATCGGAGGCGGCCCTTTGGAACTGCTTCATGGCGTCCTCACCGGGCTCCCCGGCGTGGCGGTAGGCCCAGGCGCGGGCGGCGGAGCGGCGCGAGAACGACGCGAGGGACGCCAGCTCGGGCGGCGAGATCTGGCCGGCGGCCACCATGGGGGCGAGCGCGGTCTGGGTGCGGCGGGCGTCGGCGGCGCGCAGCCACAGGGCCGCGCCGACCATGGTGAAGAACAGGGGCGCGAGGAACGCGGGGTAGAGCGCGAACCACAGCGCGGGCATGTCGAGCTCCACGCCGAGCACGGAGGAGCCGTTCCACAGGGCGTGGAGTCCCATGCCGCACAGCAGCATGCCGATGATCCAGGTGGCCTGGAGGCCCTTGCGGCCGGGCTTGCGGGCGGCCCTGCCGAGGCCGATCGCGGAGAGCCCGGTCATGAGGGGGTGGGCGAACATGGTGGCGAGGCCGCGCACGGCGACGAGGAGGGTGACCTGCGCGATCCCGGCGGCGGCGTCGAGGTTCTCGGCGCCGTTCACGTACGCGCCGGAGGCGTAGAGGACGTTCTCGGCGACGGCGAAGCCGGCCCCGGCGAGACCGCAGTAGACGAGGGCGTCGAGGGTGCCGGTGAGGTGGCGGCGGGCGGTCCAGTAGACCAGCAGGGGGCCGAGGAGCTTCGTGATCTCCTCGATCACGGGGGCGGAGAAGACGGCCGCGAGGTTCGGGTCGAGGTCGTTCTTGTCCAGGAGGATCGAGGCGCTCGTGTTGACGATCAGGGAGATCGCGGTCGCGACGCACGCGCCCCAGCCGAAGCAGAACGCGAGCACGAGCCAGGGGCGGCGCCGGTAGCGGCCGAGCCACAGGAACGTGCCGACGAGGACGGGGGCGGGCACGATCGCGGCGGCGAGGCCGACGGCGAACGCCTGCGCGCCCGCGCCTTCGACGATGGCCCAGGCGAGGACGGTGGCGCCGCCCGCGAAGAGCAGTGAGGTGCCGGCGACGAGGACGCCGGTGGTCTTGCGGGCCAGGCCGATCCAGGCGAGCGCTATACCTCCGAGCGCGAGGACGGCGGCGGCGCCGAGGATCGCCAGCGCCGTGGTGGTGAGGTTCATCGCCGGGGCTCCTGGCCGGACTCCGGCCTGCCGAAGCTCTGGCCGCTGTCGGTGCCGGTCTCCTCGATGTCGCTCAGGCCCAGTTCGGGGCCGTCTGCGGTGTCAGGGGCGGGTTCGCGGATGACGAAGTGCTCGCCGATGCCGGAGACGGCGAGGAGGCGTTTGAGGAAGTCGCCGAGGTTGGAGAGGACGAGCACGGCCCGGGCGCGGGCCGCGGCGCGGGCGAGGACGACGAGCGTGCCGAGTCCGCGGGAGTCGCAGAAGGTCACGCCCTGCATGTCGAGGACGACCCGCACGGGGTCGTCCACGAGGGCGGCGTCCACTGCGGCGGAGAGCCGGGGCGCGGTGTGCAGGTCGATTTCGCCGGTCAGCACCACGATCGTCTCGTTCGCCTCGCGGTATACCGAGATGTCGAGCTTCTGGTGCGTCACGGGACAACCCTAACCGGTTTCCCCCGAAAGCAGGAGACCTGGCGGCGGATAGAACGCGAAACGTTGTCACCCTTGCTGTTCGAACACGCTGCGGCGCGACGCCGTCACACCCCCGTGTCAGGGTTGAGACCGGGGGCCCATGCCGCGGTCGAACCTCTTCAGCATGCGAACGAGTAGCGAACACCGCGCGCTGCCGCAATGGCACACCCGTCGGCCAGGGTCGAACAGTGCCGATTGGCGGCTCGCAGGCTTCGCCGAGGCCGGGCCCTATCGGCGGTCGAACCTCTGCATGCCGCCGCCGGGAACCTAGGCCTGGCCGGGCTCCAGCAGCCCCAGGATCCGGTCGATCTCCGGGTCCGCGTCGCGGCCGTCCTGCCAGGCGGCGAGGGCGTCCCGCGCCTGGTCGAGGCGGCGGGTGAGGAGCCCTTCGCGCTCGCGCAGGTCCCTGGTCCGCTCCGAGGTCTGGCGCAGCGCCTGGCCCTGCGCCCACAGGTCGATGAAGACCTTCACCTTGGTGCGCAGCATCCACGGGTCGAACGGCTTCGTGATGTAGTCGACCGCGCCCACCGAGTACCCGCGCATCGCCAGGTGCGCGTCGCGGTCGGCGGCGGTGAGGAAGATGATCGGCGTGTGCCGGGTCTTCTCGCGCTGCTTGATGTGCCGCGCCGTCTCGAACCCGTCCATGCCGGGCATCTGCGCGTCCAGGAGGATCGCCGCGTAGTCCTCCGAGAGGAGCCGCTTGAGCGCCTCCTCGCCGGAGGTGACCGCGATCGTGTTCACCGGCAGCCCTTGGAGAATGGCTTCCAGTGCGAGGAGGTTCTCGGAACGGTCGTCAACGAGCAGGACGCGGGCGGTGCTCATGCGGTGCCTCCAACGGTCGGTCCGCCATTGTCGCGTTCGGACGCGGCACCGTCCCGCCCGGGGGCCGTTTCGTGTGCGCCGCCTCGCGCAGCGTGGCGTCCGTTCGCGCCCGGCCCGGTGACGATCCACTGCGACATGGTGTCGAGCAGCAGGTCGAGGTCCACGGGCTTGGTCAGGTACGAGCTCGCGCCGGCCTCCACGGACTTCTCGCGCTGCTCGGCGAGGGCCTGCGCGGTGAGGAACACGATCGGCAGGTCCGCGAACTGCGGCATGCGGCGGATGACGCGCGTGGTCTCGTTGCCGTCCATGCCGGGCATCATCGAGTCCATGAGGACGATGTCGATGCCCGGGTGGTGCTGGAGCGCGTCGATCCCGTCCGCGCCGTTCTCGGCGTAGTGCACGTCGATGCCGTGCAGTTCGAGCGCGGCGGTGAGCGCGAAGACGTTGCGGATGTCGTCGTCGACGATGAGGACCGTGGCGCCTTCGAGGTGCTGGGCCGCGGCCGAGGACGAGGGCGTCTCCGGCGCGCCGGTGAGGATGCCCGGGGAGGGCTCGCGCACGGGCGGGATCTCGGAGCGGACCGGCGTGTAGTCGCCTTCGGTGTCGATCTCGACGGGGACGACGAACGTGAACTTCGAGCCGGCGTCGCCGGTGTGCTCGATGAACACGTCGCCGCCGAGCATGAGCGACAGGGACTTCGAGATGGAGAGGCCGAGGCCCGTGCCGCCGAACGTGCGCCGCGTGGTGCCGTCGGCCTGCTGGAACGGCTCGAAGATGATGCCCTTCTTGCCTTCGGCGACGCCGATGCCGGTGTCGATGACGCTGAACGCGAGCCGCTCGCCGGCGGCGTTCAGGTGCGGGGCGTCGAAGCGCAGGTCGGCGGGGACGCGCCGCACGGCGAGGGTCACCGAGCCGATGCGCGTGAACTTGACCGCGTTCGACAGGAGGTTGCGCAGGACCTGCTGGAACTTCTGGCCGTCGGTCTGCATGAGCTGCGGCACGCCGGCGCCGACGTCGACCGCGAACTCCAGGCCCTTGTCCTCGGCCTGGGGCCGGAACGCGGACTCGATGTCGCCGAGGATCTCGGCGAGGTCGACCGGGTGCACGGAGACGTCCATGCGGCCGGCCTCGATCTTCGAGAGGTCGAGGATGTCGTCGATGAGGGTGAGCAGGTCGGTGCCGGCGTTGTAGATGGTGCGCGCGAACTCGATCTGGCGCTCGGTGAGGTTCCCGTCCGTGTTCTCGGAGAGGAGCCGCGCGAGCAGCAGGAGCGAGTTCAGGGGCGTTCGCAGCTCGTGCGAGACGTTCGCGAGGAACTCCGACTTGTACTTGGAGGCCTGCGCGAGCTGCTCGGCCTTCTCCTCGATGTCCTTGCGGGCGGTCTCGACCTCTTCGTTCTTCAGCTCGATCGCCTTGTTCTGGGCGGAGAGCAGCTGCGCCTTCTCCTCGAGCTCGACGTTGGTCTCCTGCAGCCGGTTCGACTGGGCGCGCAGCTCCTGGGCCATGCGCTGGGACTCGCGCAGCAGCACCTCGGTGCGGGCGTTGCCCTCGATGGTGGCGAGGGTGACGCCGACGTTCGGAGCGAGCGCGTCCAGGAACCGCTTGTGAAGGCCGGAGTAGGTGTTGAAGGAGGCGAACTCGATGACGCCGCGGACCTTGTCGCCGAACTGGACGGGCAGGATGATGAGGTCGGTCGGGGTGGCCTGGCCGAGCCCCGAGGAGATCTCCAGGTAGCCCTCGGGGATGTCGTGCAGGTGGATGGTGCGCTTGGACGCGGCGGCCTGGCCGACCATGCCCTCGTTGTCCTCGATGAGCTTCTTCTCGCCCGGGTTCGGGTGGCCGTAGACGGCGTTGAGCCGGTAGGTGACGTGCCCGGAGACGTCCTCGTGGCGGACGTAGAACGTGGAGGTCTGCGCGTCGATGAGCGGCGTGACCTCGTCGAGGACCATGCGGGTGACCTCTTCGACGCCCCTGCGGCCCTGGAGGAGCGAGGAGATGCGGGCGAGGTTCGAGTTGAGCCAGTCCGCGTCGGTGTTCTGGCGGGTCTTGTCGCGCAGCGCGGTGATCATCTGGTTGATCGACTCGGTGAGGTCGGCGATCTCGCCGGCGGCCTCGAAGTCGACGGACTGGGTGAGGTCGCCTCGGGCCACGGCGTGGGCGACGTTCGCGATGGCGCGCAGCTGGAGCGTCAGGGTGGCGGCGAGCGAGTTCACGTTGCGGGTGAGGGCGAGCCAGGTGCCGGAGACCCCGGCGACTTCGGCTTGACCGCCGAGGTTGCCTTCGACGCCGACCTCGCGGGCGACGCGGGTGACCTCGGTGGCGAAGCTGGAGAGCTGCTCGACCATGGTGTTCACGGTGGTCTTGAGCTCGAGCATCTCGCCTTGGACGTCGACGGTGACCTTCTGCGTCAGGTCGCCGCGGGCGACGGCCGTGGTGACCGAGGCGATGTCGCGGACCTGGCTGGTGAGGCTGGAGGCCATCGAGTTGACGTTCTCGGTGAGGTCCTTCCAGGTGCCCGACACGCCCTGGACGTTGGCCTGGCCGCCGAGGACGCCGTCGGTGCCCACTTCGCGGGCCACGCGCGTCACTTCGTCGGCGAACTGGGAGAGCTGGGCGACCATCGTGTTCATGGTGGTCTTGAGCTCGAGCATCTCGCCTTGCGCGTCCACGGTGATCTGCCGGTTGAGGTCGCCTCGCGCGACCGCGGTGGCGACGGAGGAGATGTTGCGGACCTGGGCGGTCAGGTTGGAGGCCATGGAGTTCACGTTGTCGGTGAGCGCCTCCCAGATGCCGGAGACGCCCTGGACGTTGGCCTGGCCGCCGAGGCGGCCGTCGGTGCCCACTTCGCGGGCCACACGCGTGACCTCGTCCGCGAACTGGGAGAGCTGCGCGACCATCGAGTTCATCGTCGACTTCAGCTCGAGCATCTCGCCGCGCGCGTCGACGGTGATCTGGCGGGAGAGGTCGCCGGTGGCGACGGCCGTGGCCACGGAGGAGATGTTGCGGACCTGGGCGGTCAGGTTCGACGCCATCAGGTTCACGTTCTCAGTGAGGTCCTTCCAGGTGCCCGAGACGCCCTGGACGTTCGCCTGCCCGCCGAGGCGGCCTTCGCTGCCGACCTCGCGGGCCACGCGGGTCACTTCGTCGGCGAAGCTGGAGAGCTGGTCCACCATGATGTTGACGGTGGTCTTGACCTCGAGGATCTCGCCTTGGGCGTCGACGGCGATCTTCTGCGTGAGGTCGCCGCGGGCGACCGCGGCGGTCACCGTGGAGATCGAGCGGACCTGCTCGGTGAGGTTCGAGGCGAGCTGGTTCACGTTCTGCGTCAGGTCGCGCCAGGTGCCGGAGACGCCGAACACCTGCGCCTGGCCGCCCAGGCGGCCCTCGGTGCCGACCTCGCGGGCGACGCGCGTGACCTCGTCGGCGAAGCTGGAGAGCTGGTCCACCATCGTGTTGACGGTGGTCTTGACCTCGAGGATCTCGCCCTGCGCGGGCACGGCGATCTTCTGCGTCAGGTCGCCGCGCGCCACCGCGCTGGTGACCTTCGCGATGTCGCGCACCTGGTCGGTGAGGCTCGCGGCCATGTCGTTCACCGAGTCGGTGAGGTCCTTCCAGGTGCCGGAGACGCCGGGCACCGAGGCCTGGCCGCCGAGGCGGCCTTCCGTGCCGACCTCGCGGGCGACGCGCGTGACCTCGCCGGCGAAGACCTGGAGGGTCGCGGTGAGGGAGTTGATGGTGTCGGCGAGTTCGGCGACCTCGCCGGAGGCCTTGACGGTGATGGTCTGGCCGAGGTCGCCGGCGGCGATGGCGCGGGTCACCGTGGAGATGGAGCGGACCTGCTCGGTGAGGTTCGAGGCCATGGTGTTCACGGCGTCGGTGAGCGAGCGCCAGGTGCCGGAGACGCCCTGGACGTCGGCCTGCCCGCCGAGCTGGCCTTCCGTGCCCACTTCCCGGGCGACGCGCGTGACCTCGCCTGCGAAGGAGCGCAGGAGCCCGACCATCTGGTTCACGGTCTCGCCGAGGCGGCGGAACTCGCCGCGGAGCTGCTTGCCCTCGATCTCGAGGACGGCCTCCTGCGTGAGGTCGCCGGCGGCGACGGCCTCGAGCACGCGGCCGAGCTCGATCGTGGGCCGCACGAGCTCTTCTACCAGGCGGTTGACGCTGGCCGCGCCCTCGGACCAGCCGCCGTCGAGGTGCTCGATGACGAGCCGGTGGTTCCAGGAGCCCTCCTGGCCGACGGCGCGGGCGATGAGCGCGAGGTCGCGGGTCTGCCGGTCGGCCTGCTCGACTACGGCGTTGAACCGGTCGACGACCTCCCCGGCGAGTCCCTCGCCGCGCGGGAGCCGCACCGAGAAGTCGCCCCGCTCGACGGCGCCCAGCGCGTCGGCCAGGCTTCGGAGCAGGTCCGACTCGTCGGTCGGGCTCGCTGTACGGGAAACGGTGTCCGTCATGGCGTGGTTCCTCAGCTGCGGAGACAGGCTTGGGTACCAGGTTGTCACACGAACCGGGCAAACGTGAAGGCAGGTTACTGAGGGCAATGCGTTCCGTCACTTCCTGTTATCGAAAGAAAACTGACAGATGTTCGCAACCGGTGTCTCCTGTGGTGCGTGTGCATTGTTGCAGCGCTCCCGCGGGCGAGTTCGACGATCGTGTGGAGACCGCGAGAGCGCCGCACCCCCCGACTCGAAGATCCCCATAGGAGACGTATGTCCCCCTTCATCAGGTCCGGCGCCCGCGCAGCGGGTGCCGGAGCGGCCGCGGCGGCCCTCACGCTCGCGGCGGCGGGCGGCCGCCCTCGACCGGCGACTCCTCGATCATCCTGATCAGCTCGGACGCAGCCGCGCTCCTCGCCGGTGCCGTCGTGTTCTTCATGCCGCGCCGCCGCAGGGCCGCGACGAACCGGGAGTAAACAGACACCGATCCCGTGACGTACGAGAGCGCACGGATCGACTCCTGAGCGGCGGTCGCCCTTCCGGGCGGCCGCCGCTTCGCGTTTCCCCTGCTGTGCAACGGCACTGCCCGCCGTTCAAGCGACGGTCGCAAGCGGCCCGCGGCACGGCGACGCGGTACCGCGGCACGGGGGCCGACCGGCATAGACTGGGGCCCGTGACGTACCCCGAGAGGTTCGCCCGGCGCCTCCGGCTCCCGGCCGACGACCGCTCCCCCGCAGCCGCCCGCGCCGCTGTGCGCGCCGTGCTCACCGAGGCAGGACTCACCGAGCTGCTCGACGAGACCCTGCTGCTCACGACCGAACTGGCGACCAACGGCGTCGTCCACGCCGGCACCGACATCAACCTCACGGTCGCGGCCGACCCGATCGGCGTGCGCGTCACCGTCACCGACTACCGCTCCGGCGGCATCGACCCCCTCGACACGGCCATGCCCGAGGTCACCGCCGAGGGCGGCCGCGGCCTGCTCCTGGTCGACCGCTTCGCGTCCTCGTGGGGCACCACGCACGACGCGACCGGCAAGTCGATCTGGTTCCGCATCGACCGCGACCCCGACGCCCGGCCGGCCACCCGGCCCGACCCGGACGCCGCCGTCGAGGCGCACCTGCCCGACCTGGCCCAGCTCGCCGCGCTCCTCACCGTCGCGCCCGCGATCCAGTCGCGGCTGCCGGTCGACCAGCTCGTCACCGAACTCCTGGCCCGCTGCCACGACGCGACGGCCGCCGCGGGCGGCGCGATCGAGTACGACGCGGGCGACGGCGCCGGCGCGCAGATCCTCGCCAAGTTCGGCGACGTCGGCAGCGTCTCGGTCGCCGTCCCGCTCCCGCTCACCGCCCCCGCCTGCGGCAAGCTCATGCTCGCCGGCGACGCCGAGCCGAGCTGGCGGCCCCTGGCCGAACTCGTCGCCGAGCGCATCGCGCTCGCCGTCCAGATCGACCGGATGCGCACCGACGAGCAGCGCCGCTCCGGCTGGCTCACCTACCTCGCCGAAGCCGGTGAGCTCCTCGCGCACTCGCTCGAGGAGCACTTGACCGTGGCGCTCATCCCGCAGCTCGTCGTCCCCCAGCTCGGCCGCTGGGCCGCCGTCCACCTCACCGGCGACGGCGGCGACCTGCGCCTCGCCTCCCTGACGCACGCGGAGGAGGCCGAACTCGAGCACCTGCGCCGCAAGCTCGACGGCGCCGCCCCCGCCTTGGCCGCCGCGTTGGCCACCGACGGCTGGACCGGCATGGAGCTGCCGGTGCCGCGCGGCCTCGACGGCATCGCCGTGCCGCTCTCGGCGCGCGGCGCCACCATCGGGGTCCTCACCGTCGGCAAGCACGTCGAGCGCCAGCACTCGTCCGAGGAGCGCGCGGTCGTCGCCGACCTCGCCAAGCGCAGCGCGCTCGCCCTCGACAACGCCCGCATCCACGCCGAGCGCCAGGCCGTCGCCAACGAGCTGCAGGCGGCGCTCATGCCGGGCTCGCTGCCGGACGTCGCCGGCGTCTCGTTCGCCGCCGAGTACCTGCCCGCCACGGCCCGCCGCCTGCCCGGGTCGGGCCCCGGCCCGGCATCGGGCACCGAGGTCGGCGGCGACTTCTACGACGCGACCGAGCTCGCCGACCACCGCCTGTGGGTGGCGATCGGCGACGTGTGCGGCAAGGGCGCGCAGGCCGCGGCCGTCACCGGCGTCGTGCGCGACGTCCTGCGGGTCATGGCCCGCGACGGCCGCCCGCTCCCGCGCGCCCTCGAACTGCTCAACGCCACGCTCCTCGAGCAGCCCGGCGACATGCGCTACGCGACCATCGCCTCCGCGCTCCTCGAACGCGACCCGGACGGCTCGCTCAACGCGACGCTCTGCCTCTCGGGGCACGAGAAGCCGCTGCTGCTCCGCGCCGACGGCGAGACCTCCTGGGTGGGCCGCGAAGGCACCGCCGTCGGGCTCTTCCCGGATGTCAAGGTCAACCCCGTGGACGTCCGCCTCGAGCACGGCGACGCCCTGGTGTTCTTCACCGACGGCGTCACCGAGCGCCGCGACGGCGCGGCCATGTACGGCCACGAGCGCATCGAACGGGCCGTGCGGGACGCGGCGGGCAAGGGCGCCAGGCAGATCGCGACCGCCCTGCTCGAGTCCGTCGAGGCGTTCTCCCCCGAGTCGCCGCGCGACGACATCGCGATCCTCGTGGTCCGCTGCGATCCCAACTAACGGCTCGCAGGCTTCGCCGAGAGCCCGAATCCACGGCCCGCGAGCGGCGCCGGGAGGCCCGGTTCAGGGGCTCGCGAGCGTCGCCGGAGTGCTCCCTGAGGGCCCGCACGAGTCTGAGCGGCCGGATTCGCAGCTGGCGACCGTCACGAAAACCGAAGCAGCCGAAGGAAAAGGCCCCGCGAGCGAGCTCGCGGGGCCTTCACCGTCTCGCCTTAGTGCAGGAGCGTGCCCGCACCGTAGTAGCTGTTGCCGTGGTGGAGTTCGACGACCTTCACGACGGTGGTCGAGTTCGGGGCGTGCACGACCAGGCCGTTGCCGATGTACATGCCCACGTGCGCGAGCCCGTTGTAGAACACGAAGTCGCCCGGCTGCAGTTCGTCCTCGCTGATGTGCGCGACCATGCCCCACTGGGCGGCGGCGTTGTGCGGCAGGCTGATCCCGATCTCGGCGTAGGCGCCGAGCATGAGGCCCGAGCAGTCCCACGAGTCCGGACCGGCGGAGCCCCACACGTACGGCTCGTCGCGCTGCGCGAGCGCGAACTTGACGACGTCGTACTGGTCGCCCTCCATGTGGGGCAGGTCCATCTCGCTGAAGCCGCTGATCTCCTCGCCCGCGGCGGTCTTCCACTCCTCTTCGAGGTCGCTCATCTGCGCGGTGAGCTCGTCGGCGGCCTTCTGCAGGTCCGCCTGCTCGTTCTCGAGGTCGGCCTGGAGGTCGATGAGGAGCTCGGACTGGGCCGAGTACTCCTCGGAGGCGGCCCGCAGGTCGTCCATGAGGTCGAAGTTGTACAGGTTCGCCGAGTTCAACCGGTCCAGGCGCTCGACGAACGCGTCCGGGGTGCCCGATTCGAGCAGCAGCGCCGCGTCCCCGATGCCCTGGTCCACATAGGCCTCGCCGATGAAGTCGGCGAGCTGGTCGCGCAGCACGTCGAGGTCGGCCTCGGCGGCCTGGAGGTTGACCTCGGTCTCCTCGATGAGCTCGCGGTTGTCGTCCACCTGGGAGGCGAGCTGGTTGTACGCCTCGACCGCGGCCGCTAGATCGCCGTCGAGCGCGTCGATCTCCTCGTTGATGTCGTCGGGCGAGTCCTGCGCCCAGGCCGGGCCGGAGCCGACGGTGACCAGGAGGCCGCCGACCACGGCGGCTGACATCCACTTGCGTCGAACAGGCGACTGCTTCACGAGGAGGTTGCTCCTTCGGATGGGGAGACGGGGTGCACTCAAGACACGCACGGGGCCGCCCGAGGGATGCGCTGGGACGCTGCCGGGAGGCCGAACATGAGCCTAGCGCGCGCGTTTCGGGGCGGGTAGACCCCGGGAGTGACAAATTCGCAGCGTAACGAGCATTCCACCGATGGTGTGTCGCTCCTGTGAGTTGACTGGGAATTGGTACGATTGCCCGCATGACCTTCTCGATGTGTCGCTGTCGCCGCTGTCACCAGCGCTGAGCGCTCTGTGCCGCTCGGCGCTTCTCCGCCGACAACCGTTCCGACACATCGAAGGCCGAATCACCACAATGAGCCACAGCCTGCTGCTGCCGCCCGCTTCCCTCACCACTGAGCGCCTCGAGGCGCTCGCCGCGTTCTACGCCGCGAACCTCACCCTGAACCCGCGCTTCACGAAGGCCAGCCGCTGGGCCCGCCGCGTCCTCGCCGGCCCGGGCCACGAGGCCTGGCTCCTCGCCTGGCTGCCCGGGCAGGGCACCGACCTGCACGACCACGGCGGCGCGGGCCGCCCCTCCGCCGCGGCGGTCGCGGTGGTCTCCGGCGAACTGACCGAGTTCACCGTGCAACCGGGCGATTTCCCGGGCCTGCAACGCAAGTGCCTCGCGGCGGGCGGCGTCTCGGTGGTCGACGACCGCACGGTCCACGGCATGCGGAACCTCTCGGACGCCCCGGCGGTGAGCCTCCACGTGTACTCGCCCGGACTCGAGGCGATGCGCACCTACCTGCTCGACGAGACCGGCCTGGCCCCGTCGAAGATCCTGCGCGCGGGCGAGGACTGGTAACGCGCCGAACGTGAACGGAGCGTCTGCGCAAATCGGACATTGATGGGCCCCCGGTCTATACCCTGACGCCTGGGTACGACATCGCCCCTGATCAGGCGCGCTTCCCGGGCGTTTCGGCCGCCGTCAAGGCGGCGCCGACCGCGAGCGGCAGGGCCCTCGCCACGTCCGACGCGGTCACCGTGCGGTGGCCCGTGGCGGCGATGCCGCCCGCGAGGCCGTGCAGGTACGCCGCCGCCACCGCCGCCTTCGCGCCCGGCATGCCCGAGGCGAGCAGCGAGGCCATGAAGCCCGCGAGCACATCCCCCGAACCGGCCGTCGCCAGCTGCGGGCGCCCGGTCGGGTTCGCCCACACTTCGCCGTCGCTCGAGGCGACCACCGTGTGATGCCCCTTCAGGAGCACCGTGCAGTTCAACCGCTTCGCCAGCACGGCCGCCGCAGCGCCCCGGTCCTCCGCGGGCGGTGAGCCGTACAGCCGCTCGTACTCGCGGTCGTGCGGCGTGAGCACCACCGGCGCCTCACGCTGCGAGAGCACCGACGGGTACTCCCCGATGAGCGTCAGCGCGTCCGCGTCCAGCACCACCGGCGCGGGCGACTCGAGCACGTGCCGCAGCTCCGCGAGCGCCGCCTCGTCCGTCCCGAACCCCGGCCCGGCGAGCCAGGCCTGGACGCGACCGGCCTCCTTCACCTCCTGCGTGCACACCACCTCCGGGTGGCGGCGGCGCACATGCTCGGCCGCGGTGCCCGCGTACCGCACGTACCCCGAGGGCCCGGCCAGCGCGCCCGAGGTCGAGAGCACGGCCGCGCCCGGGTACCGCTCGGAGCCGGCGGCGATGCCGACGACGCCGCGCGTGTACTTGTCGTCGTCGGGGCCGGGTTCGTGCCACCAGGCGGCGAGGTCGCCGTCGTCGGCGACGCGCACGGCCGGGTGCGGGTCGAGGTAGGGGCCGAGTCCGATGTCCACCAGGACGAGTCGGCCGACGAGGAGGGCGGCGCGGCCGAGCACGTGGCACGGTTTGCGCGAGCCGAAGGCGACGGTGACGTCGGCGGTCACGGCGCTGGCGGGGACGGCGCCGGTGTCGACGTCCACGCCCGAGGGGACGTCGACGGCGACGATGGTGTCGGCGTCGATGGCGGCGAGCTGGTCGATGGCGCGTCCGGGGAGGCCGGGTCGGCCGCCGATGCCGAGGACGCCGTCGAGCAGGAGGTCGCAGTGGCGGGGCGGGGTGGCGACGAGTCGCCCTCCGGCTCTGGTGAGTGCGGCTGCGGCGACGGGGTGGACGCGTTCGCCCATGACGGGGACGGCGAAGACGCGGGCGCCGCGGCGGGCGAGGCGGGCCGCGGCGAAGAGGGCGTCGCCGCCGTTGTCACCGGGTCCGGCGAGGACGATCACGGTGGCGCCGTAGACGCCTGCGGTGCCGCGCTTGCGGCGTTGGCGCCCAAGGATTCGGGCGCATTCGGTGGCGAGTCCCGCTGCGGCGCGCTGCATGAGGGTGCCCGGCGGGAGCTGGGCCATCAGCTGCGATTCGGCGCGGCGTACTGCCGCTGCTGACCAGGCACCGTCCATGGTGTTCCCTCTCAGGCCTGCTCGGCCGTCATGCCGTTTCGGCGATCACCACCGCTGTAGCGATACCGCCATCATGCGACAGCGACACGTGCCAGCGTGAGACGCCACGCTGTTCGGCCGCTGCGGCCACCGTTCCGGTGATGGTCAATGTGGGGCGGCCGTCGGGGAGGGAGAGCACTTGGCAGTCGGCCCAGTGCATGCCGCCGGGGGCGCCGAGTGCTTTGGCCACGGCTTCTTTGGCGGCGAAGCGGGCGGCGAGGGATTCGGTGCGGCGGGCGCGCCCGTCGGGGGTGCGGCGCTCGGCTTCGGTGAAGAGCTTCTCGGCGACGTGGGGGGTCCGTTCGAGCACTCGCTCGAACCGGTCCACTGCCACTACGTCTATGCCCACGGCGACGATCACCCCCCAAGAGTGCCACGGGATCGGGCGCGGCGCCCTCTCATCGGGAGGTTCACCGCCACGGGTGACGCTTTTGCCGTCGCCGCTTGGGGGTTGCGGTTCGCACAGGGGGCCGCGGATCGGCTCAGGTGTTCGCGGGGCCGTGGCCGACGGCGGGGAGGATCGCCTGGTCCACGATGGCCTCGAGGTAGTCGTGGTCGATGTCGGCGCCGGTGTCCATCATGCGCTTGGCGACCATGGCTTCGCCGATGTCGAGGACGACGGGGGTGAGGCGGGCGGGGTCGATCCGGCCGTGTTCGGCGTAGTGGCGCAGGACGGTCTGGGTGAAGGTGCCGCCGCGGCGGTCGAAGACGCGTTCCCAGAGGGCTTCGACGACGGCGGGGTCGCGGGCGGGGTCGGCGAGGAGGCCCATGACGGCGCGGCCGGCGGGGCTGAACGCCCAGTCGCACATGAGGCGCAGGGAGGCGATGAGGTCGCCGCGGAGGTCGTCGGCGCTGGGTGCGGGCTGCTCGACGGGGTGTCGCGCGGCGAGGGCGTCGAGGAGGAGGTCGGTGGGGTCGGACCAGCGGCGGTAGAGGGTGGAGCGGGGGGTGGCGGCGCGTTTGGCTATGGCGTCCATGGTGAGTCGGCCGGATCCGGTGGCGGCGGCTTCTTCGACGGCGGCGGTGTAGATGGCGTCGAGGAGTGCTTTGCCGCGCCTGCGCGTCTGTCCTTCGGCCACGGGCCGCCCCCACTCGTTAGCTACAGTCATGTATCTTACATCTTTAGATACAGCCGTGTACCTAAAGTTTTGGAGGCGAGATGACCCTCTCCCCGCCCGCCATTATGAGCACCCCGCTCCGGGAGCGCTCGCTCGCACCCGATCTGGCCAGGGGCCTCATGCTCCTGCTCATCGCCCTCGCGCACGCCCACATGTTCCTCGCCCACGAGACGACCGGATGGCGCGGCTACGCCGTCGACGGCACGGTCCCGGACCGCGTCGTCGCCGGACTCCAGGTCCTCTTCGTCGACGGCCGGGCGCTGCCGATGTTCGCCGCGCTCTTCGGCTACGGCCTCGCGCGCCTCGTCCAGCGGCGCATGGACGGCGGCGCCGACTGGCCCGTAGCGCGCCGACTCGTGCGCCGCCGCAGCGCCTGGCTCCTGGCCTTCGGCTTCGCCCACGCGCTGCTCCTGTTCTTCGGCGACATCCTCGCCGCCTACGGCCTCATCGGCCTCGTGTTCACCGGCCTCCTCGCCGCCCGCGACCGCACCCTCGTGCGCACCGCCGTGATCGTCGCCGTCCTCCACCTCGCCGTGGTCGCCGCCGCGGGCGTCTCCGCGGAGGCCGCAGGCCACGCGAACAGCGCCCCGACCCTCATCGCCGACCCGCTCGAAGCGGCGGGGATGCGACTCGCCGTGTGGTCGGCCCTCACCCCGACGTTCTACGTCGTCGACATCGTGCCCGCCTTCGCCATCGGCATCTGGGCCGCCCGCCGCCGCCTCCTCGACGAGCCCTCCCGGCACCTCCCGCTGCTGCGCCGGGTCGCCCTGGGCGGCATCGCGATCGGCGTGGCCGGAGGCCTCCCGCTGATGCTCGTCGACACGCAGCTGTGGCACCCGGACGCGCCTGCGGCCGTTGCCGTCTACGCGTTGCACAGCATCACCGGCCTCGCCTCCGGGCTCGGCTACGCGGCCCTCATCGCCGTGCTCTGCGCGGCCCTCCCGGGCCGCCCGCCCGGACCGGTCGCGAACGCCCTCGCCGCATGCGGCCAGCGCTCGCTCACCTGCTACCTGCTCCAGTCGGTCGCGTTCACCGCCCTGTTCACACCGTTCTTCGGCGACCTCGGCGCGAGCCTGGGAGACGCGGCGGCCTCCGGCATCGCCGTGCTCGTCTGGGCCGCGACCGTGGCCCTGGCGGCGTGGATGTCGAAGGCGGGCCTGCGCGGCCCGTTCGAGGTCCTGCTGCGCCGGCTCACCTACGGCCGGCAGTGAACGACCGCCACGCGACGCACCCGCCTTGACGACGCGGCCGTGCCCGGCACCCCCGAGCCGGGCGCACGCCGGCCTCCCGACGAGGGGCACCGAGCCACTCGCTCAAAGCCGGCCCGAGATGCGATGATTCGGCGGTCAAGGGAGGCACCGCCATGAGCAGTGACATCACCCGGCACCACGAGACACCGGGCGACGACAGCATCTGGGTCGACGCGCGGCCCGAGCCGGTCGCAATCACCATCGCCGCCTACGACCCCGGCTGGCCCGCGCGGTACGAGGCGCTGGCCGCGCGGATCGGTGCGGCGCTCGGCCCCAAGGCCCTGGGCGTCGAGCACGTGGGATCGACCTCGGTGCCGGGGCTGGCGGCGAAGCCGGTCGTCGACATCGCGTTGACCGTGGCCGATCCGGCCGACGAGCCGTCGTACCTGCCCGAACTCGAGGGCTTGGGGTTCGCGCTCGTCATCCGCGAACCGGGCTGGCACGAGCACCGGGCCCTGAAACTCGCGCGACCGAACACGAACCTGCACGTGTGGGGGCCGGGCTGCCCCGAAGTCGAACGCCAGCGCATGTTCCGGCGGTGGCTCATCGACCATCCCGAGGACCTGCGCCGGTATCAGGAGGCGAAGACCGCGGCGGCGGCCGAGGCGAACGGGGCCGGTGAGATCGTCACGGAGTACAACCGGCGCAAAGAGCCGGTGATCCAGGAGATATACGAGCGGATCTTCCGCGCGCACGGCCTGACCTGAGCGGGTCCGCGTTCGCACCCGCCTTGCGCGGCTTCGGTTCCCCGCATGGGGGATCGGTCGCCGTGCGTCAGGTGGGGCCGCCGTGCCGGGCCGCCTAGACCCTGGGGTTGCGCATGGGCACGTCGAACTTGCGTCCCGCCTGCCGCATGTTCGGGATCGCCCGGCGCGTGGCCCAGACCGTCCGCTTCCGGTCCTGGATGCCCCGGTCGTCGGCGTCGTGCAGCAGGACGACCTCCCCGGGTCCGGCGGCGCTGACCCGCTGGAGGATCGTCTCCCTGCTGACGGTGGGGCTCCAGTCGGCCACCGAGCGGGACCAGGAGAGCGGCGTCATGCCCATGCCCGCGCCGACGCGGGCCGCGATGCGATCGGGCCCCCAGGCCCCGAAGGGGGCGCGGAAGAACGGGATGCGGGCGCCGGGAGCGGCTCGGCGGATCGCCGCAGTGGCGCGCAGGAGGTCCCGCTCGTACTCGGCGGCGGTGGTCCCCTGCTTCCACTTGGCGTGGTCGTGGTCCCAGGAGTGGTTGCCGAGGAGGTGTCCTTCGTTGACGATCCGGCGCACCAGTCGCGGGTACTCCTGGGCGCGCCGGCCGATGACGCAGAAGACGGCCCTGACGCCGGTGTCGTGCAGGATGTCGAGGATGTCGTCGGTCTCGGGTCCGGGCCCGTCGTCGAAGGTCAGGGCGATCCCGGTGCCGTTGGCCGAGCGGGTGACCAGGGCGGCGGAGACGGCCCTCTCCAGCGTCACGAGGTCCGACGGGGCCCCGGGCTGGAGCGACGTGATCTGCGGCGGTGCGGCGGCGGCCGTGCCGTACCCCGAGACCGCGGCGGCTCCCGAGGCCAGCAGGGTGTACAGGATCCGGCGCCGATCAGCGATCCACATGAGATCTCCCTTGCACTTTCCGGCGCCTCCATGGCGCGTATAGGCAATGTAGACCGCCGCTGCAACGCTGACAAGATTTTCGTGCAGGATCGTCTAGTGGGCGCGTCGCGCCCGAACACGAAGGGCCCGACCGATGTCGGTCGGGCCCTGCTGGTGTCGCGGTGTCCTTAGCAGACGGCGGGTTCGACCCAGGTGCACTCGAGGCTGTGGTTCGGGTCCTCGGCGGGCATCTCGATGTCGTCGACGTTCGCGGAGCGGAGCGTCTCGGCCTCGGTGGCCGCGGTGGTGTGCGCGGCGATCGCGGCGGCGATCTTGTCCTCGATGTCCTTCACCGTGGAGTACAGGAAGTCGTTGACGATGACGCTGAAGACGAGCTCGCGCCCGTCGGCGTCGGTGACGTACCCGGAGAGGGCCGAGACGCTGGTCATCGACCCGGTCTTGGCGCGCACGTTCTCGGCGGCGGGGGTGCCGCACATCCGGCTCGCGAGGGTCCCGTCCTTGCAGGCGATCGGCAGGGAGTCGTACCAGGTGCCGAACCAGTCGGCCTTCTTGGCGCCCACGAGGAGGTCGGCGAGCATGTTCGAGGTCATCATGTTGTGACGCGAGATGCCGGAGCCGTCGACCTGGCGGATGGGGCCGGTGTCGACGCCGTACGGCTCGATCCCGGCGTACGTGGCGGCCTTGCCGCTCGCGAAGGTGCCCGTGCCGGTGGCCTCGTAGCCGAGGGTCTTGAACAGGGCCTCGGCGACGGAGGCGTTGGAGGGCTTGAGGATCACGGCCGTCAGATCGGTGAGCGTCCTCGACTGGTGGGAGGCGAGGGTCTCGGGGCCCTGGGGGGTGGTCTCGCCGAAGCGGAGGTCGCCGTTGACGGTGATGCCGGCGTCCGCGAGGGAGTCGGCGAAGACGTCGGCGGCGAGCTGCGTCGGCTCGATCACCGAGCGGGTGGCGTAGGTGCCGTTGGTCCCGAGCTTCACGGTCCCGCTGACGCGGATCACGTTGTCGTGCGGGTCGCGGTTGACCGAGACGCTGGTGGTGGTGCCGGTCGTGGCGGAGTTGACGATCTCCACGTAGTCGTTCGCGGGGGCCATGCTCAGCTGCGCGGGGTCGCCCTCGGCGGCACCGGGCTTGATGAAGACGCGCACGGAGCCGGCGTTGTAGTCGTCGCCGGAGGCGACGGTGAGCGCGGAGACCTCGGCGGCGTACGTGAACTGGAGGTCGGACCAGCCCCATTCGGTGCCGGAGCGGACCGAGTCGAACGCGGTGTCGTCGGCGACGAGGTCGCCGTCGATCGTGGAGATGCCGCGGTCGGCGAGGTCCTCGGCCATCCGGTCGTAGTCGGCTTCCAGGAGCGTCGGGTCGCCGCTGCCCCGCAGGTACAGGTCCCCGGCGACGACGCCGTCGGTCGGGCGGTCGCCCAGGACCTCGGTCGTGTACTTGAAGTCGCCGCCGAGCTGCTCGAGGGCCGCGGCGGTGGTGGTGAGCTTGTCGTTGGAGCCGGGGATGGCGCGCTTGGCGCCGTTCCGCTCGTACAGCACCTCACCGGTGTTCGCGTCGGCGACGGTGACGCCGACCTGCGAGTCGGTGAGGCGCTTGTCGGTGAGGATCGCATCGATCGCGGCGGCGAGCGCCTCGTCGCCGGTCTCCTGGGCTTGGGCGACCACCGTGCCGGCGATGGTGATCGCACCGGCGGCGGTGACCGCGATGGCACTGGATATCAGGGTGCGTTTTCTCATGGCGCGAGCTTATGCAAGTGGGTCGGGAGCATACTCCCGGTACGAGAGCGAAGTGCTGCATCTTGCAGGGGCGCAGGACAACCGAAGTGGCGCCGGCACATGTACGGCGCGCACGGAGTCCGTGCGCGCCGCAGAGGATTCAATGGTTCCACGGTCGCCGACTCGGCGGCGACGCGTCCTCGCTCTAGCAGACCGCCGGTTCGTACCAGGAGCACTCGAAGCCGCCCGGGACCGCCGCGTCGGGCTCGTCCGCCGCCGCCGTCTCCGCGGACCGGGAGATCTCGGCCTCGGTGGCATCCGCGCTGTGGCTCGCGATCGCGACGGCGATCTGGTTCTCGATGTACTTCACCGAGTCGACGAGGTGGTCGTTGAGGATGATGCTGAAGACGAGCTCGCGGCCGTCGGCGTCGGTGACGTACCCGGAGAGGGCCGAGACCGAGGTCTGGGTGCCGGTCTTGGCGTGCACGTTGCCCGCGGCGGGGGTCCCGCACATGCGGCTCGCGAGGGTGCCGTCGGTGCAGGCGACGGGGAGCCCGTTGAACCAGGTGTCGTACCAGGGCTCCTGCCTGACGCCGATGAGCAGGTCGGTGACGGCCTCCGGCGTGGCCTGGTCGAAGCGGGACATGCCCGAGCCGTCGGCCTGCCGGAGCGTGGCGGTGTCCACCCCGTACCCGGCGATCGCGGCGTGGATGCCGTCTTCGCCGTCCGCGAAGGTGCCGAGCCCGGTGTTGTGGAGGGCGACGGACTTCATGAGCGATTCGGCGAGCGAGTTGTTCGACGGCTTCAGCAGGTCGGGCGTGAGCTCGAGGAGCGTCTTCGACTCGTGGAGGGCGAGCGTGCCGCCGGCCTCCTGCGGGGCGGCCTCGTGGAGGCGGACGCCGCCGGTGACGTCGATGCCGTTGTCGGCCAGGGAGTCCGCGAAGACGTCGGCGACCAGCGCGGTCGGGTCGATCACCGAGCGGCTGTAGTAGTCGGGGGTGACCCCGGCTTCGACGGTGCCGGTGACGCGGATCGTGTTGGCGTGCTCGTCGCGGTTGACGGTCAGGTCGGTCTCGGCGCCGGTGGTCGCCTCGTTGACCACGGTCACGTAGCCGTTCTCGGGGACCATGCGGATCTCGACCGGGTCGCCCTCGGCGGCGCCGCCGGTCATGAACAGGCGCGCGGTCCCCGCCCAGTGGTCGTCGCCGGAGCCGATGGTGAGCGCGGAGACCTCCGCGCCGGGGCTGTACTGGAGGTCGCCCCAAGCGACCTCCTCGGCATGGCGGACGTCGTCGAAGGCGGTGTCGTCGAGAACGAGATCGCCGTCGACGGTGGACACTCCGGCCGCCGCGAGGTCGGCGGCGAGGCGGTCGTAGTCCGCTTCGAGCATGGTCGTGTCGCCCGAGCCGCGCAGGTAGAGGTCTCCTGCGACGACGCCGTCGACGGGCCGGTCGCCGAGGATCTCGGTGGTGTACCGGAAGTCCTCGCCGAGGGTGGCGAGCGCGCCGGCCATGGTGGTGAGCTTCTGGTTGGAGCCGGGCAGCCCGCGCTGGTTCCCGTTGCGGTCGTATAGGACCTCGCCGGTGTCGGCGTCCCTGACGAGGACGCCGGCCTGGGAGTCGGTGAGGGCGGGGTCGGCGAGGATCGCGTCGATCGCGGCGGTCAGCGCTTCGCCGCCCGTCTCCTGGGCCTGCGCGACGGCGGTGGCCGCGATGGTGATGGCGCCCGCGGCGGTGACCGCCACGGCGCTCGAGATGAGGGTACGAGTCTTCATGCGCGAGAGCGTAGAACGAGGCTTTCAGCCGGTCATGGCAGGCGTTCGCACAACGTGTGCGGAATGACCGTTTTCAGGCGCAACGAAAAACGGCCGACCGGGCGTCCGCGTGCGGCTGACGCCTGCACGCGGGGCCGCCCGTATCGGCCGTTCGGTCAGATCACCGTCGTCGAGGAATCGGGGCTACTCCACGGTCACCGACTTGGCGAGGTTGCGCGGCTGGTCGATGTCGCGGCCCAGGGCCGTGGCGAGCTCGGCCGCGAACTCCTGCAGCGGCACGGCCGTGAGCAGGGGCGACAGGAGCGTCGGCGAGGCGGGGGTCTCGAACACGAAGTCCGCGTGGGCGGCGGTGATGCGGTCGCCCTCCTCGCAGATGGCGATCACCTTCGCGCCGCGCGCCTTGACCTCCTGGATGTTGGAGATGATCTTGTCGTGCAGGAGCGAGCGGCCGCGCGGGCTCGGCACGATCGCGATGACGGGCGTGCCGTCCTCGATGAGCGAGATCGGGCCGTGCTTGAGCTCGCCGGCGGCGAAGCCTTCGGCGTGCAGGTACGCGAGCTCCTTGAGCTTCAGCGCGCCTTCGAGCGCGACCGGGTAGCCGACGTGGCGGCCGATGAACAGGACCCGGTCGGTGCCGAGCGCCGCGCACTGGCGCGCCATCTCGCGGACCGGCTCGAGGTTCTCGATGACCTTCGCGATCTTGCCGGGCGCGGCCACGAGCTCGTCGAGCACCGCCGAGACCTCGTCGGCGTACTTGATGCCGCGCACCTGCGCGAGGTGCAGGCCGACCAGGTAGCAGGCGGCGAGCTGGGTGAGGAACGCCTTCGTGGACGCGACCGCGACCTCGATCCCGGCGCGCGTGTAGAGCACGGCGTCGGACTCGCGCGGGATCGTGGACCCGACGGTGTTGGAGATGGAGAGGACGCGCGCCTTCTGGTCCTTGGCGTGGCGCACGGCCATGAGCGTGTCCATGGTCTCGCCGGACTGGGAGATGGCGACGACCAGTGTGGAGCGGTCGAGCACCGGGTCGCGGTAGCGGAACTCGCTCGCGAGCTCGACCTCGCAGGGGATGCGGGTCCAGTGCTCGATGGCGTACTTGGTGACGAGCCCGGCGTGGTACGAGGTGCCGCAGGCGATGATGAAGACCTTGTCGATGTCGCGGAAGTCCTGGTCGGACATGCGGACCTCGTCGAGGACGATCTGCCCGGTCTCGTCGATGCGCCCGCGCAGGGTGTCGGCGACGGCGCCTGGCTGCTCGTTGATCTCCTTGCGCATGAAGGTCTCGAAGCCGCCCTTCTCGGCGGCGGCGATGTCCCAGTCGACGGAGAACGGCTTGCCCTCGGAGGGCGAGCCGTCGAAGCCGCGCACGGTGATGCCGGACTCGCGGTTGATCGTGACGATCTGGTCCTGGCCGAGTTCGACCGCGTCGGTCGTGTACGCGATGAACGCCGCCACGTCCGAGGCCAGGAAGTACTCGCCGTCGCCGAGGCCGACCACGAGCGGGGAGTTGCGGCGGGCGCCGACCACGGTGTCGGGGTCGTCGGCGGCCACGGCCAGGAGCGTGAAGGCGCCTTCCAGGCGCGCGCAGACGCGGGTCATGGCCTCGGTGAGGTCCCCGTCGACGGCGTACTCGCGGCCGAGGAGGTGGGCGGCGACCTCGGTGTCGGTGTCGGAGAGGAACTCGATGCCGGCCGATTCGAGCTCGGCGCGCAGCTGGCCGAAGTTCTCGATGATGCCGTTGTGGATGAGCGCGATGCGCCCGTCCGCGGAGAGGTGGGGGTGGGCGTTGCGGTCGGAGGGGACGCCGTGGGTGGCCCAGCGGGTGTGCCCGATGCCGCAGGCGGCCTCGAGCGCGCGGTCCTGCTCGGCGAGGACCGCCTCGAGATTGGCGAGCTTCCCGGCCTTCTTGTCGAACGCCAGGTAGGAGTCGGCCCCGTCGGGGTTGTAGACGAGCGCGACGCCCGCCGAGTCGTAGCCGCGGTATTCGAGACGGCGAAGGCCGTCGATCACGACGTCGACGACGCTGCGCGCCCCGACGTATCCAACGATTCCACACATGCGAAGAACCCTACAACAGTTTTGCGCATCACTCATGCTCGGATGACCTAGAACTGATCACACTGTTTGATCATTCAGGCCGTTCGCGGCCCGTTCACCGCCGGGACACTGCACGTTTTCCGAGCGCTCCGGCCCGGCCTTCGCGAGCGCCCCTCGCGATGCCCGCAGTGCGCCCGTCACGAATCACGCTCGCGACCCTCGCAGTGCGAGCACGAGGACCGCACCCGCTCCACGACTGCGCTCACGAGCGACCGCGCTCACTCCACCACGACGATGCCGCGCGTCCCGTCCTCGTCCACAAAGCTCACGGCGGCGCCGGTGCCGAGCGGGCTGAGCTGCGCGTCGTGGCACCAGTTCGCCGGGATCGGCGTGCCGTCGGCGCTCTCGGCCGCGAACGGGACCTCGCTGGCCCGGCCCTCCGTGACCTCGTACAGGCGGCATTCCGGGCGGGTCGGGTCGAGCGAGAGGTCGGCCGCGAGCATCGCCCGGTTGTCGGGGAGCACCGCCGCCCAACCGCGCGCGACCTCCGGGTCCAGCGGCGTGAAGCCCAGCCGCACCGCCCTGCGGTACAGCCGCTCGCCGGTGTCCGCGTCGTAGGCCATGACCCCGAGCCACGAGCCCTCGCGGTCCTTAGCGGTGAAGCACTCGATGATCTGCACCGTGCGTCGCTCGGACGCCGGGACCTGCGCCTTCGCCTCCCCGCCCGCGGTCACGCCCGAAGCGGCGGTCGACGTCGGCTGCGACAGGTGCAGCGTCCCGCCGCACGCCGAGGAGTTCGTGGACCCGAACGTCTGGTCCTCCACCCGCCACCGCTCGGCGCCGTCCGCGATCGCGTACGCGATGAGCTGGTGCTCGAAGCGGCGCGCGGAGAACGGGCCGTCGGTCACGCGGTGCTCGATGCGGCTGTCGAGGACGATCGAGTCCTCGGTGACGAGGAACGACTCGGGCACGACCACCGCGCCCCGCTCGATCTCCCGCTGCCAGGCGGGGGCGCCGTCGTCGAGGTCGAAGGCGAGCACGATGTCGCGGGCGACGGACCGGTCGGGCGCGGGCACGCAGTCGGCGAGCACGAGCGCGCGGCCCCCGGCGAGCTGCGCGGCGGTGCCCTCGCAGCCGTCGGGCATCGCGGCCTCCCACTCCAGGCCGCCGCCGAAGTCGTAGACGCTGAACGTCTCGCTCTTGTCCTTCGTGTAGAGCAGGCGGTCGGGGGCGAGGCCGAGGAGGACGCCGGGCGAGCCGTCGAAGTCGGCGGTGGCGACCTCGTCGCCGTCGCGGGCGCCGAGGACGCGGGTCTGGAAGTCGCCGTTGTTGTCGGCGCGGGGGCCGGTGAGCGCCACGAGGTCCTGGGCTTGGGAGAGGACCGGCGGCTGGGAGGAGAGCCAGTTCCAGCGGCGGTGGTACCAGACGGCGGCGCCGGTGGCCGGGTCGAGCATGGTGACGGCCTGCGGGGTCGGCTCGGCGGGGTGGTCGGTGCGCAGGAGCCCGTACGGGGTGTCGGTGAAGCGCCCGACCCCGGCGAGGTCGGCGAGGCTGTCGAGGCCGGGGTCGGTGGCGCTGCCGGTGGCGGCGGCGTCGCCGACGAGGACGTCCTGGTTGGCGAGTTCGGCCCAGAGCTGCATCGCGGGGGCGAGGGCGGCGGCAAGCATGACGACGATCGCGGACGCGAGCACGCCGACCTTGCGGCGCAACTGCTTCGGCGCGGGGGCGCGGCCGCCCGAGTAGCCCTCGACGACGAACTCGGAGAGGGCGAGGAGGCCGCCGCCGACGACGCCGAAGACGTACGCGAGGGCGGCGACGCCCGCGCGGTGGGTGATGAACTGGCCCGGCCCGGCCTCGGGCATCGACGAGTACACCGACCATCCGAGGACGGCGGCGACCACGGCGGCGAAGAGCGCAGCGATGATCGTCCGCAGTCCCGCGTGCGTGGCGGCGGTGGCGATGACGACGGCGACGAGCAGGACCGAGCCCACGGTGCCGATGATCATGTAGACGCCGGAGGAGCCGGAGCTCGGGCCGGTGCCGAAGGAGGCCCAGACCAGGAGCAGCGCCCAGCAGACGAGGGCGGTGATCCCTGAGGCGCGCAGGAAGACCCGGGCGAGCGGGCGCCCGGACCGGGAGGTGCCGCCGCTCTGGCCCGCCGGGGACGCGACGGTACTGGAGCGGCCGGTGCCGCTGGCGCTGTGGGACATGCCCTCTTTCTACCGGTCACGGTTGCCCGGAGCGGTGCTTTCGAGCAGATCGCGAGGCGGTTTCTCCCCGGGCGCGGGCGGCGGGTCCGGGGCGTCACCGGGCGGCGGCGGTGGTCCGCCCGCCCGGTGCCCGTTCGGGTCTCAGCCGAGGGGCGCGACGGCGACCGGAGTGTAGAGCGGCTGCACGCCCACGGGGCCCTTGCCGAAGTCGGAGCGGTAGAGCACGACCTCGCCGGCCGTCCAGCTCGGACCGTAGTAGCGGCGCAGGGTGAGCAGGTCCTGGGCGGCCTGCTGGTTGGTGACGCGGTCGCCGGGGCGGGCGAGGGTCACGTGCGGGCGGTACTGCTTCTGGTCGACGGGCAGGCCGCCGGCGATGAGCCCGGCGCGGATGCGGTGCACGAGGTCCACGAGCGCGGCGACGTCGCCGTCGAGCCCGGCGTAGACGACGGAGTACCGGCCGCGGCCGAACCTGCCGCCGCCGGAGACGCAGAGGCGCATCGGCTCGGATGCGCGTGCGGCGGCGGCGATGACCTCGGCGGTCTCGGCGCAGCGGTCGGCGGGGACCTCGCCGAGGAAGGAGAGGGTCAGGTGCCAGTTCTCGGAGCGGACGAGCCGCGTCGAGGGGGTGCGGCGGCCGATCGCGCCGGGGCGGCTGGGGGCGCCGCGGCGGGCGATGTTGAGGTCCGCGACGACTTCGGCGAGGTCGGCGACGGCGTTGTCCGGCAGCGGGAGCGCGGCGAAGAGGCGCTCGGTGCGCACTTGGGTCGCGGCCTGCGGGACCGCGGTGGCGGAGGCACTCACTGGATTCCCTCCAGGGGCTCTACTCGGGGTCAGTGACACGCGCTGCGGCGAGAGGTGTGTCGCGCGGCGCGGTCGGGGCTGTCACGATGTGACCTATCCTCGCAGCAAGCCGAGCGGTTAATTCAGTGAAATCCCACGGGACGAGACAGTAATTTCGTCGAAGTAACACTCCTGTTGACGCCTGAGACGGCGGAGGCGCAGGAGGTTACGGGTATGGAGGGAGCACTCGGACAACTCTGCGCGGCGAGGGGGTCCGCTTCTTTTCATGAAGTGGGAATCGCCTGATAAGAGTGAATGAACACTCGGCCTCGCACTCTGGCGCGAACCGCCGGTTGCGCGTGCCCCCGTCAGCCGGCCGCTTCGGGGACGCTCGCGAGCCGCGCGTTCGCCCCGACGGCCCCCGCCGCCGCGCGGCGCTTGACCTGCGCGCGCTTGGCCAGGGCCAGCGCGGCCGGCGTCGCGATGCCGACGATGCCGCCGAGCCACAGGCCCGAGCGGGCGCCGTAGACCTCCATGAACACGCCGACGATGGGCGCGAACACGGCGGTGGAGCCGAGGAAGACCAGCATATAGAGGCTCAGCACGCGTCCGCGGAAGTCGGCGCGCACGCCCATCTGGACGCGCTGGTTCGCGGCCTGCGCGTAGTAGACCATCGCGAAGCCGGTGGGCGCGAGGAGCGCCATCGCGGACCAGATGGTGGGGGCGAAGCCCACGAAGAGCGTGCCGACACCGAGCAGGCCGGCGGAGGCGAGCATCGTGTTGAGGCTGGGGCGGGTCGAGCGGCGCCCGGAGGCGAGCGACCCGGCGAGCGCGCCGACCGCGAGGGCGGTGAGCAGCAGGCCGTAGGAGTCGGCGCCGGTCTCGAACTCGGTGCGGGCGAGCATCGAGAGGGTGAGCGCGAAGTTGAAGGTGAAGCCCGAGACGAGGAGCGAGACGATGAGGACGGCGATGATGTCGGGGCGCGCGGCGGTGTAGCGCAGGGCGTCGCGGATGCCGCCGGAGGCGGCGTTGCGGCGCACCGGGTTGGAGAGGCTGCGGCGCAGCAGGACCGCGCAGGCGAGGGCGGGGCCGAGGAAGATGAGCGCGCACACGACGATGACGGTGCCGGTGGAGGTGAGCGCGATGAGCAGGCCGGCGAGCGCGGGCCCGGCGATGCGGCTCATGTTGAAGATGGCGCTGCCGAGGCCGACGGCGTTGGGGAGGGCTTCGACGTCGACGAGTTCGGAGTAGAACGCCTGGCGGGCGGGGCCTTCGATGACGGAGACGGAGCCGAAGGCGAACATGCCGACGTAGACCATCCACAGCTCGATGTGCCCGGTGAGCACGACCGCGGCGAGGCCGGCGGTGACGGTGGCCGAGGCGAGGGAGCAGAGGAGGAGGATGCGGCGCTTGTCGAAGCCGTCGGCGATCTTGCCGCCTTGGAGTCCGAAGAGGAGGAAGGGGCCGAACTGGAGGGCGAGGGTCCAGCCGAGGGCGGTGCCGGAGTTGCCGGAGAGTTCGAGCACGAGCCAGCTGATGGCGGTGGTCTGGAGCCAGAACCCGAGGGTGCCGAGCAGCTGCCCGGCGGCGTAGATGCGGAAGCCGGGGTAGGCGAGCGCGCGGAAGGTGCGCTGCAGCTGACTGATGATGACCGGGGACATTGCATGCAAGGATATCTACTTACCGGTCGGCTAGCCAGTAACCGTGATCGAGTTCTCGCAATCCGGTGGGGCGGGGCCGGGGGCAGCGAAAACGGGACGGCCCTGATGGCCCGTCCCGTGGCACGTCATGCGGGTGGCATACGGGTGGCCCCGGGTACCCGCCCAGTCCCACCTTCACCACTACCAATGAAAAGGACACCGTCTCATACGGGTACGACAAAGGCCCGCGATCGAACAGATCGCGGGCCTTCTTCGCATTTTGCCGACCTCCCGGCCATCCGGCGCTTGGCGGCGGAGCCGGGCTGCTGCTGTGGGCGGAGCCGGACTACTGCTTGCCGGCAACGCCGGGTTACTTCTTGCTGGCGGAGCCGCTCTATTTCTTGTCGGCGGAGCCGAACAGCACGTCGTCCCAGCCCGGGAGCTGGTTGCGCGGCTTCGATCCGGCCGCCGCGAGCGGCGGCGTGTTCATGTCGTCCTCGGCCGCCGAGCGCTTGCCCGGGCGCAGCACCGCGAGCGAGGGCACCTCCGGCGTCTCGCGCTGCTCCGGCGCGGACGTGCCCGGCAGGCCCAGCTGCGAGGTCCGCTTGCCGCGGCCCGCCATGTCGTCGAGCGGGCGCTCCAGCACCTCGCGCAGGCGGTCGCGCCGCAGCGGGTCCGGGTGCGAGGAGACGTCGTCGTCGCGCATCCCGTGCATCGGGTCGCGCGAAGGCCGCACCGGATCGCCCGGGCGCACCCCGAGCTCCGACATCGGCTCCTGGTGTCCGGGCATCTGCTGCGGCAGCGGCGTCGAGAGGAACTGCGCCATCTCGTCGTCCGGCGTCACCGTCTGGCGGGCGCGGTCGAGCTTCCAGCGCGCACGCGCGGTCGTCTTGCCCGACGACCACGAGGCCTGCACGAGCCACGAGCCGTCCTCGGTGCGCCAGGCGTCCCACGAGACCGCCTCGGGGTCGACCCCGTGCGTCCCGAGCTTCACATCGACCACATTGGACATGCGCTCGCCGCGCTCCGAGGTCGCCAGCCGCGAGCGGCGGGCGGCCTGGGCGAGCATCGCGCGCTCCTGGAGCACCGGCCCGGCGTAGCGCAGGACCCGGTCGACCGCGACCTGCGCGGACGCGGCAATGTCCTCGGCGCTCTCACCGGAGCGGATGCGGGTCTGGATGTCGCGGGGAGAGAGGCTGACGGCGGCGGGGCGCTGCGGCACCGGGCGACGAGAGGTCTCGGGCCGGCTCGGCGCACCCTCTACTTTGGCCCGGAGTGCGTTGCCGCCCTCGGGGACGTCGACCACCGCGGCGACACGCTCGTCGATCGGCAGCGCGAGCAGCCTCCCGAGTTCGTCGGCGAGCACCAGCGCATGACCATCCTCTGAGAGGGCTACGAACCGTACCGGCCTCATGCCTTTCCACCCCTCGCGTGTCGTCTGTCAGCGCCGCATCGCCAGCTCATCCGAGCGTACGCCCAACCCTACCGGCGGACCACAACCGGCGGGGTGCCGATAACGGATCGCCTTTGCTCCAAGGAATCCGGCGGCGCCCCGGCCCGCTCGCGTCGACACGACGTCGTTTCATGTCAGCGTGACCGATTGTCGCAGGCACTGACGCAGCGTACATTGGCAGCGTGTCCACCGACGGAACTTCCCAGCCACCGGCCTCGTCCGGCTCGTCGGCGTCCCCTCGCGAGGCCTACCAGCGCGTCAAGCGGACCCCGGAACTGCCCGCTCCCGAAGCGGTGAAACTGCGCATGATGCCGATCGCCGCGATCGGAACTCTACTGTGGGCGGTCGCGCTGGTGCTGACGCAGATCTTCCGCGAGGACCTGGCTGATTCGGGCCGCGAATGGTGGGCCGCCTGCGCCCTCGCCGGCGTGATCATCGGCCTCCTCGGCACCGCCGGCATGGCCGTGGCCGATCGGAAGCACCGAAGCTAGAACAACGTGGCGGCGTCCGTGCGGCGGAGCCAGACGCTAGAGCGAGTCTGCGGCGCACGAGGAGCGGAGCCGAACCGACGCGCGGGCGGAACGGTACGGCGAGACCGAAGCACCGCATCGCCGCAACGCGACCACGATGATGCGGTGTGGCACCATCCGGGCGATCATGCGGCGCGACACCATCCGGCCGCTCCGCGGAGGAAGCCGCCGAAGGAGGCTGGATCGCGCCGGCTCAGAGGAGCTCGGAGCCCTCGTCGTCGTAGATGACCTCGGACTTCTCCACGCCCTGCGGGGTCGTGTCGACGAACTCGCTGATCTGAGAGTGGGCGCCGCAGCCGTGGTCGGCGGAGACCACGCGGGCGTCCTCGGAGGAGTACAGGTTCGCGCAGGCCCCGAAGGCCAGGCGCATCGAGCCGGCCAGCGGCAGGAAGAACCCGCAGGTGCCGCAGCGCGCGGCGGCCGGTGCGGCCTCGGCGATCGGCGCGGTCGGGCCGCGGTCGCCGTCGTACCAGCGCTGCGCGGTCTCTGCGCGGCCTTCGCGGTTCATCACGCGTTCGCGGCCGAGGCCGAGCTCGAAGGTGATGTCCTCGACGGCGTCGTCGTCGGAGAGCTGGTAGGCGGGCATGAGGCGGTCGTCGTCGTCCTCGGTCGGGAGGACTTCGCCGGTGCCGACCTCGCCGCCCTGGAGCCGGTCGGCCCAGGGCACCCACGCGGGGGAGCGGAGCGCTTCGGGGCCGGGCAGGAGCGCGGACTCGGAGACGGTGGCGACGCGGGCGCGCGGCGCGCGGGTGAGCACGACGGCCCAGCGCCAGCCGCGGTAGCCCGAGAGGGTGCAGTCGAAGTAGTGGGTGACGACCCGTTCGGTCTCGGCTTCGACCCCCAGGTACTCACCGACTCCCTCGCCGGCCTCTTCGGCGGCCTCGCGGGCCAGGTCGAGGGCGTCGGCGAGGACCCGGTCCAGGCGCGGTTTGCGGCTGCGGGCCTTTGCGGCGGCGGTAGAGGTGTCAGGCACGCTTGCAAGCATAGGTCAGTTCGCGTCCGGACCCGGCGGACGGTGCGCCCGGCGGGGAGCGGCATGCGCCACATTCCGCCGCGGGCCGCGGGCCCATCGGCACGAGGACAGAGTCGACCTTCGACTTCGCCTCGCCGCTGGAAGGCCCACGAGGTCATCGGCGCGGGGCCGGAAGGCGGCCGCGGGGGCCGCCGGGACCCGTCCGCAGGGCCGGGTGTTCCCAGGGGCGGGGACGCGTCTGCAGGAGGCGTTCGCCACGGCTCCGGCACCGCCGCGGCCTCCGGTCGCCCGGTAGCGTTGTGGTCATGCGAATTCTCGTCGTGTGCGCGGTCCCCGAGGAAGCCCAGGCCGTCGAGGCCGGGCGCTCACTCCGCCATGAGCTGGACGTCCTCGTCTGCGGTGTCGGTCCGGCCGCCGCCGCGGCCGCCACGGCCCGGACCATCGCCGAGAACAGCCAGATGGGCCGCGCGTACGACGTGGTCGTGAACGCCGGCATCTGCGGCGCGTTCCGCGGCAGGGCCCGGATCGGCGACCTCCTCATCGCGACCGACTCGGTGGCCGCCGAGCTCGGCGTCGCCCTCCCCTCGGGCTTCCAGCCGATCGACGAGCTCGGTTTCGGCACCAACCGGATCGGCTGCAACACCGTCCTCACCGTCGCGGTCGAGGGCGTACGCGGCGAGATCCTCACCTTGGCGTCGATCACCGGCTCTGACGAACTCGCCGCGAATCTCGTCAACCGCTACCCCGACGCGATCGGGGAGGCCATGGAGGGCTTCGGTGTGGCGACGGCCGCGCAGCAGGCCGGGCTGCCGTTCGCGGAGATCCGCGGGGTCTCGAACTTCGTCGGCGACCGCGAGGTCGAGAAGTGGGACTGGGGCGCGGCCCTGAAGTCGCTCACCACCGCGATCAGGGAGCTGTAGCGCGTGGACGCATCGAGCACCGGCGCCCCGCTGCACCTGGCGCACTCGCCCTGCCCCAATGACACCTTCATCTACCACGCGTGGACCTCGGGCCTCATTGACGGCGCCCCGGCGACGCGGCTGACGTTCGCGGACATCGACGTCACCAACACCGCTTGCGCGCGCGGCGAGTTCGACGTCGCGAAGGTCTCGTACGCGGCCCTGCCGTACCTCGGCGACGAGTGGCGGCTGCTGCCGGCGGGCGGCGCTCTCGGCCGCGGGTGCGGGCCGCTCGTGCTCACCGTCGCCGGGACCTCGGTCGCCGACCTGGCCGGGAAGCGCGTGGCCGTGCCTTCGGACCGCAGCACCGCGTTCATGCTGTTCAACCTGTGGCTGCGCGATCTGGGTTCGCCGGAGGTGGCGTGGGAGGTCGTGCCGTTCGACCAGATCATGCCCGCGGTGCGGGACGGCCGCTTCGACGCCGGCCTGGTGATCCACGAGGCGCGCTTCACCTACGGCGAGTACGGACTGCGGTCCCTGGTGGACCTCGGCGAGTGGTGGGAGGGGAGCACCGGCTGCCCGATCCCGCTCGGCGCGATCGTCGCGAAGTCCCATCTGGACACCGATGCGGTCACCGCCGCGATCCGGGCCTCGCTCGACTACGCGTGGGAGCGCCCGGAGGCGAGCCGCGCCTATGTGGCCGAGCACGCGCAGGAGATGTCGGACGAGGTGTGCCGCATGCACATCGACCTGTATGTGAACGAGTTCTCGCGGGACCTCGGGGCCGAGGGCCGCTCGGCGGTCGAGCGGCTGCTGGGCGGCGCGGCCGAGCTCGGGCTGGTCCCGAAGCTGACGATCGCGATCCCGTAGGGGCGGTCGCGTAGCCGCCCGGTCACCCGAGCGTTCGATTCGGTTCATCTCGTGTCACGCTAGGCTTGACGGACTCATCAGTTCCCTGCAGACGAGAAGTTCGAGGTTCAGCGGTGCCCAGTGGTCGAGTGAAATGGTTCGACGCCGAGAAGGGATTCGGATTCGTCTCCCGCGATGACGGCGGCAAGGACGTGTTCGTGCACCGCGACGCGCTGCCCGAAGGCGTCGAGGAACTCGCCAAGGGCACCAAGGTCGAGTACAGCATCATCGACACCCGCCGCGGGGTCCAGGCGATGGGCGTACACGTCGTGGCCGCCCCGCAGGCCGGTGCGGCCGCCGCGGCGGAGACGCCGAAGCGCTCGCCCGAGGAGCTGAACAGCCTCCTGCAGGACCTCATCGGCGTGCTCGAGCAGCAGGTCATGCCGCCGCTCGCGCGCGGCCGGCGCCCGGACCGCAAGACCGGCGCGAAGATCGCCGAACTGCTCCGCGCGGTCGCAGGCGACCTCGAGTAGCGCCGGCAGCGCCCTCGCGCACGCCCGCGCCCCACGCCGAACGTCGCCTTGCGCCCTCGAGTAGCACCGGCGCAGGACCCGCCCCGCGCATTCCGCATTCCGCATTCCGCATTCCGATACCGAGCGTTGCTCTTGTCTCACTTGATGTCACACCCTGATGTCAGGGTTATAGACCGGGGGCCCATTGTTCGGAACATATCCGGAATGCCCGTTGAAAACGGGCCAGTGCGCGCGTCGGGATAGTCTCTGTGAGGTGACCTCCCAGGCTCAGGCGACTCCCCCGACGACCGACACCGCCGGTGCCGGCGCCTCCCGCGACCTCGACGGCCCGCCCGCCGAGCAGGTCGACGCCCTCCTCGGCCGCCTCGCTTCGCTGCCGTCCCTGATGGTGGCGTTCTCGGGCGGCGCCGACTCGGCGTTCCTGCTCGCGGCGGCCGTGCGGGCGCTCGGGCCCGAGCGGGTCGAGGCTGCGACCGCCGTCTCGCCCTCGCTGCCGCGCATCGAACTCGAGCGCGCCCGCGAGTTCGCGGCCGGGCTCGGGATCGCGCACCACGCCCCGGCCACCGACGAGCTCTCGCGCGAGGGCTACCGCGCCAACGCCGGAGACCGCTGCTTCTTCTGCAAGACCGAGCTGATGAGCGTCGTCGCGCCGTTGGCCGCCGAGCGCGGCATCGCCGCGGTCGCCACGGGCACGAACGCCGACGACGTGCGCGCCGGGTTCCGCCCGGGCATCCGCGCCGCCGCGAACGCCGGGGCGCTCACGCCGCTGGCCGACGCCGGGCTCAGCAAGACCGAGATCCGCGCCGCTTCGCTGTCGTGGGGTCTGCCCACTTGGGACAAGCCGGCGGCGGCCTGCCTCGCGAGCCGCATCGCGTACGGAGTGGAGGTGACGGCGGGCGGGCTCGAGCGCGTCGCCGACGCGGAGTACGCGCTGCGGCGTGCGCTCACCGAGGCCGCTATTCCGGTGCGTAACCTGCGGGTGCGCGACTTGGGCGGGGACACGGCGAAGGTCGAGATCGACGCCGAACTGGTGGCGGCGGTGGCCGGGCGGCCGGAGGTGCTCGCGGCTGTCGAGGGCTTCGCCGAGGTGCGCCTGGACGAGCAGGGGTTCCGGTCCGGTGCGATGAACGAACTGCTGCCGGATCCCGAGCGCTACCGCTGAGCCGCGAGTCCGGGAGGACTGTTCAGGTTTGCCGCGAGGATTATCGGGATATTCCGGATATGTTCCGCACGATGGGCCCCCGGTCTATAACCCTGACATCAGAGTGTGACAGCAAGTGAGACAAGAGTAACGCTCGGTATTGCTACCGCGGCGCGGTGGGGTGCAGAGCCGCGAGTGAGCGATGCAGCTACTGGCCGCGAGTGCGGCGCGAGGCCGTGAGGCGCGGGGCCGTGAGGCGCGGGGCCGCAAGTGGGTGGCGCGACTACCGGCCGCCAGTGCGGCGCGAGGCCGTGAGGCGCGGGGCCGCAAGTGGGTGGCGCGACTACCGGCCGCGAACGCGGTGCAGTGGGCGCATGGCCGCGAGTGGGTGGCGCGACCACTGGACGCAAGTGCGGTGCGAGGCCATTGGATGCGAAGCCGCGGGTGGGTGATGCGACTACCGGCCGCGAGTGAGTGCCGCTGGATTCGGGGCGCTTCTGCGGCGGAGAAGTACCCGGTGAGACGGGCCAGCGGCGATCGTCAGTGGAGGATGAGTCCGAAGATCCGCCTCACCGGGTCCATAACCCCTCGGGAACCCCTCATTCCCCGAGGCCCCCCACCGTGGGACATGAGGCTGAGCGCGCCCTGAACCGTCCCTGGCAATTCCCTGATATAGGGGTGTTCACCTCATAACGGGCGGTGTATCTGCATCTATGCCGGAGCCCGCCTAACCATCCCTAATCGACACTCGATCGGTCCTCCTCGCTCGCATTCCCGACGCTTCGGCCACTCGATCGGTCTCCCTCGCTCATCTACGCCGCTTCGGCAACTCCATCGGTCTCCCCCTCGTACACTCCCGCCACTTTGGCCACTCCTTCCCCTCGGTCGGTCGCTGCCGAGCCCGGTCGACGTGTAGAACGGTCCTGTGGAGGTTTCGGGCTGCGCCAGCGCCTACCAGCCGGGGTGCTCGGCCGGCTGCGGCGAGCCGCTGGGCGCGGCCTGCGGTCCCGGCGGTCCCTGCAATGCGTGCGCGGCGGCGTGCGGCGGGGCGACCGATCCCGGGCCGTTCCATTCGTTCGCGTTGGCGCTCTTCGGTTTCGGTCGGCTCACGCCCGAGCGTCTGGCCACCGCGCGGGAGCGGCATCGGCCCGGTCCCCGGCGGTTCGGGCTGCGGCTGATCGCGGGCTACCGGCGGCGGCTCTCGCCGCGCGTGCAGGTAGAGTGCCGGTTCGTGCCGACCTGTTCGGGCTACGGCTACCGGGCCGTCTCCCGGTACGGCCTGTGGGTCGGCGGGCGGCTCGCGCTCGGGCGGGTACTGCGCTGCCGGCCGGGCGTGACGCCCGGCACCCTTGATCGGGTGCCCGTCCGCTGAGGGGCCCGATAAAATCCAGCGCATGAGTGACTCGAACATCGCCAGCCGCCGGTCCGACAACGCGGGCCGCGACGCGGAGAAGACCCGCAGCCGCGCCGTCAAGCCCGGACACCTGGAGGTCGGTGAGTTCACGTCCGGCCACATCGGCGCCTCCTCGCCGTTCGGCACGTCGGCGTTCCCGCTGCCCGCCCGCACCGTCTACTACGAGCACTCCGGTCCGGTCGCCACGCGCGTCCTGGAGGACGAACGCCACTAGTGCGGCCTGTCGCACCGATTGCCAAGCCGTGCTCGCCTACGGGATTGAAGAACGGTAATGGTTCGCTAACGAAACCGCTCTTGACAGGGCGGGAATACTAGGGATTAGTTTCGGATCCCTGAAACCGGGGCGGGTACGGCACCCGTCCCGGTTTAATGTCCGGTCCGCCTATTCACGCGATGCGGCGCAGGCCGCTGGCACCTTCCGTGGGCCCCTCGGGGGCAAAACCTGAGGGCGACAGGCGCGGCGGGTGCCGGATACGATCGATCCATGACGTACCCCCCGCAAGACCCCGCCGGGCAGCCCGGCGGCCAGTACGGGCCTTCCCAGCCCGGCGCCCAGCCGCCCGCGGGAGGCTACGCCCCCGGGCAGGTCGGCGGCGACGCCTACGCGACCTCGCAGTACTCCGCGCAGCCCCAGTACCCGGGCCAGCCCGACCCCCATGCCCAGTACCCGCAGTACGACCCGGCCGCCGGCCAGCAGCTCCCGTACCAGCAGTACGGCGCGCCGCCGGTGCAGCCGAACACCAAGAGCGGTGCGAGCACCGCGTTTCTCGTCATCGGCGTCGTCCTGCTCATGGCGCTCGGTGCGCTCGGCGGGTACTTCCTCCTCGGTAACGACGACGACGAAGGCAGCATCACCGCCGGGGACGACTCCGCGACCGCCGACAACACGCCCGGCGGCGGCGATGGCGAGATCGAGAGCGAGAGCGAGGGCGAGGGCGAGGGCGGCGAGGAGCCGGAGGCTCCGGCCGGACCCTCGGGGACGCACCTGGAAGTGCCCGCGCTCGGCTCGGTCACGCCGATCCCCGGCGAGGGCTGGGGCCCGTACTTCGGGCCCGGTGAGGCGTACGGCCTGCTGGACGATGCCGAGGGCTACTTCCTGCCTCACGGCAACGAGTGGATCTCCTTCTTCGGGGTCGGCGTGTACAACGGCGCCGTGGCCCCGTACGACGCGACCGACCTGAACGCGAGCGCGGCCGCCGCCGCGGAGACGTGGCTGGCGGACGGATTCGACACCGTCACGGGCTACCAGATGAGCGAGATCGTGTACACCGAGGTCGAAGTGGACGGTCGCCCGGGCGTGCTCGCCGAATGGCGCAACTCCTGGACCGAGTCGCCTGACACCGAGGACCTGTTCGAGGACACCGCGATCGTGGTCGTAGACGTGGACGGCGTGAACGGCTTCATCGGCCTCGCCAGCGTCTCGGAGTCGGCCGAGTCCCTGTACGGCCCGGCGGTCGAGGCGCTCCTGGCGACCGACTTCGACGCCGACACCGCCTGAGCGGTGAATTCTTCGAGGGCCGCGCCTACGGGTGCGGCCCTTCGTCGTCCGGTCTTACCTGCGGTCCGGAACCTGGTCCGAGGCGTGTTTTCGGTTGCGGCCCTTCGTCCAGGCCGTGCTTCGGTTGCGGCCCTTCGTCCAGGCCGTGCCTCGGTTGCGGCCCTTCGTCCAGGCCGTGCCTCGGTTGCGGCGCTTCCTCTTCCATGCCTCGCCCGCCGGTGCGGCCTGGGTCGTCCTGAGGTTCGCGGCGCTTCGGCCTCAGGCGGCCCTTCCGGCGATCTTCGCCCGGACCCGGCCGAGTTCGAAGCTCGTGCGGTACTCGGCGTAGACGCGTTCGGCCTCGCGCCATTCGGCGAGGGCCGCGGCGGTGTCGCCGCGGGTGTCGTGCACGTCGCCGGTGAACTCCCGCGCAAAGGCCGCACTCTGCGGAATCGCCAGCTCGACATAGAACTTCTCAGCGAGCGCGTACTCACTGAACGCCTCCTCGAAACGGCCTTCACAATGAGCGATGCGACCGAAACCTAGGCGGGCGGCCGCCATGCCCAAGGGCACGCCGTGCGCCTCGGCGGCGGCGAGCAGGTCTTGGAAGAGCACGCGGGCCTCCTCGATCTCGCCCAGCGGCACGCTGTGCCAGGCGACGATCCAGGTCGCGACGAACGTCCAGTGCAGGTCGCCGGCCGCCTCGAAATGGGCGAGCGCCTTTCGGCCGAACGCCACCGCATCGGCGTCGTCGCCGATGCGGTTGGCCTGCAAGCACCACGCGTAGCAGATGAAGCCCTTCGCCCACGGCTGCTGCAGCCGGTCCGCCATGGCCATGGCCCGTTCGAGCAGCTCCTCGGCCGCCTCCCGGTCGCCCTGCAGCATCCGGGCGGCGGCGAGGTACCCGAGGGAGACCACTTGGCCGAAGCCGTCGCCGCAGCGCTCGGCCGCCGCGAGCGCGACCGTCTGGGTCTCGTACAGGTCGTCGCCGTGGCTGACCTCGATCATGTACGAGGCCATGCACCAGGACAGACGCCAGAGGCTGGTGTCGCCGCCGGGTGCGGGATCGCGACGGAACAGGCCGCACATGACCTCGTATTCGCTCGAGAACCAGGCCAGGGCCTCCTGCGCCGTGGCGATGGGCTCGGGCACCAGGCCGTCGCCGGGCTCGCCGATGTCGACGCCCGCGCCGCGCACTCCGATGAGCCGGTCGGCCGCGTTCGCGGAGTGCACGAAGTAGTCGACCAGGCGCGCTTCGGCCGCACGGCGGTCGGGTTCGGCGACCTCGTCGCGGAAGCGTTCGGCCGCATAGGAACGCAGGAGGTCGTGCATGGTGTACCGCCCCACGCCGGGCTGGTCGGCGAGGTGCACGTCGACGAGTTCGGCGAGCGCCTCCTCCGCGTCGCCCACCGGGACCTGCATCATGCTGGCCATCGCCGGGACGGTCAGGTCCGGGCCGGGATGGAGGCCGAAGAGGCGGAAGGCGCGCGCCGCGCGGGAGCCGAGCGCCTGGTACGAGCAGGCGAAGACCGATCGCGGGTCGGAGGCGGGGTCGGAGGAGGCGAGGACCCTGAACACGTTCGTGGTCGTCTCGAGCCGGTCCGCGAGCGATGCCAGGGAGAACTGCGGGTGGGCGGCGGCCCACGCGCCGATCAAGGTGAGCGCCAGGGGCAGGCGGCCGCATGACGCGGCGATGCGCAGCACCGCGCGCTCCTCCTCCAGGGCGCGGTCCATGCCGATGCGGCGCACCAGGAGTGCCCAGCCTTCGGCGTCGGAGAGCAGTTCGAGCGGCACGATGTCGGCGCCTTCGGTGGCGTCGAGCCCGGTGAGGCGGTCGCGGCTGGTGACGAGGGTGAACGAGCCGGGCGCGACCGGTAGGAGCGGGCGCACTTGGGCGGCGTCTCTGGCGTTGTCGAGTACGACGAGGACGCTGCGCCCGGCGAGCACCGTGCGGTACAGGCCGATGCGCTCGTCGATCCCGGCCGGGAGCTGGTGGGCGTCGACGCCGAGTGCGACGAGCGCCTCGCCGAGGACGGTGCTCGGGTCGGCCCCGGGCGCGAGCGGGTCGAAGCCGCGCAGGTTGAAGTACAGCTGCCCGTCCGGGAATCGGTGGGCGACCCGGTGCGCCCAGGAGACGGCGAGGGCGGTCTTGCCGACGCCGCCCATGCCGGCGACGACGGCGAGTCCGGCCGTGCCCGCTGCGGCGTCGAGCAGTCCGTCGAGGACCCGCATCTGGTCGGTGCGGCCGGTGAAGCGGGTGTTGGCGCGCGGGAGCATCGCGGGGATGCGGCGCGGGAACGGCGGTTCGGGGGCGAGCAGCGGCGCGCCCAGGCCGGTGGCGGGCGGACCTTCGCGGAGGATCGCGGCGTTGAGGTCGCGCAGCGCGGGGTCGGGGTCGGCGCCGAGCTCGTCGGCGAGGCGTTCCTTCAGCGCCGCATACGCTTCGAGTGCTTCGGCGGTGCGTCCGGAGAGGTGGAGGGCGCGCATGAGGAGTGCGGTGAAGCGCTGTCGGGTGCCGTGGACGGCGACGATCTGGCGTAGTTCGTCGACGACCTCGGCGGCGCGGCCGAGCTCGAGGTCGAGGTCGACGCGGCGGTCGAGGAGGGCCAGGCGGTGCTCGTCGTAGCGGCGGCGCATCGCGTCGACGGTGACCCCGGAGAGGTTGGCGAGGGCGGGGCCGCGCCATTCGCCGAGCGCTTCGCGGAGCGCGGCGACGGCGTCATCGAGTCGGCCTTCCATGCGCAGGGCGCGGGCGCGGTCCTCGTTGCCCTTGCAGCGCAATGCGTCCAGTTCGTCGGCGCCGATGGTGAGCCGGTAGGCGCGGCCGACGGTCTCGACGCGGTCGCGGGCGGCCCCGAGCTTGCGGCGCAGCACGCCGATGGTGTTCTGCACCTGCGTCTCGGGGTCCTGCGGGATGTCGACGCCGTAGACCGCGCGCACGATGTTCTCGAGCGGGACCACGCTGTTCGCCTCGTCGAGGAGGATCGCGAACACCGTCGCGGTGTTGCCGCGGGGGATCGCGACGGGCGTGCCGTCCACTCGGATTTCAAGGGGCCCGAGCAGGCGCACGTCGAGGTGGGGCATGTGGTTCCGCCTTCACTCAGACCGGGACAGGGTCCCCCAGTGTCCCACAACGGCATAAGTGACGCATTCCTCGAAGTCCCGGCGGCGGGGGCATGACCGATCGGTGACCGATCCGTGAGCGCCGTGGGGACGATGCCGTTGACCAGCGCTTGAGGAGGAAAACCGATGAACCGGATCGAGATCCCCGAGGACTACGAGGACCGTCTCGCCGCCGGACGCCACGCCGCCGCCCGGCTCCCCGCCGGGGCGGTGCGCGAGGGCGTCGACCGCGCCTTGGACGCGGCTCCGAGCCGGGACCGGTACGAGCAGGCGGCGGACCTCGCCGAGCGGGCCGAGTCGCTCACCGAGGAGCTGATGCGGCGCGGCTTCGACGGCACCGACGCCGACCGGGTGGCGTGGCTGCGCCTGGACTACCTGGGGCGCTTGCAGTCGCTGGCGTTGAGTCCGACGATCGACCGGTTGAGCAATCCGGCGGTGGCCGACGCGATCCAGGCGGCGTGGACGGCTGCGGAGGCGGCCCGCTCGGAGTACGTGCTGCTCCTCGAGCGGGCCCATGCCGACCTCGTCGCGGCCCGCGTGCCCGACCGGGCCGGCGACGAGCTGCGCGACCGCATCGCCCGCAGCGCGCATGAGCGCTTCTCCCACACCACGGACGACGACCTCTGCTCGGCGGAGGTCAACGTGGAGGGGCGGTTGACGGGGTTCAAGTTCCTGGTGCCCAACGCCACGCTCGACACCGAGTGCGAGGAGCTGTCGGTCCAGGCGACGGCCACCGTCCAAGCGGCGCAGGCGAAGGCGGTGGAGCGCCTGGGAGAGCTCCTCGCGTAGGGCGCCTCAGGCGATGCGGACGGGGAACAGGACCGTGCTCGCGACCGTGGCGGAGCGCTCCTCGGCGAGGGCGAGGCGGCGCGGGTCGGCCATGTAGGCGTCGAGGGCGGCCTGGTTCGGGAAGCGGTAGACGTGGACCTCGTGGGGGTTGCCGTCCGCGCCGTCGCCGAGCGCGCGCGACACGAGCTCGCCTCCGTGCTCGGGGACGAGCGCGGTCACCTTGTCCTCGTAGGCGGTCATGGCCTCCTCGGCGCCGGGGAGGGCCCGGAGGAGGCAGCAGAGTTCGATCGGCGCTTCGGTCATGGCGTCCATGATCCCCGGAGGTCGGCCGCCCCCTTCGGGGACCCGGCGCGGTCTCGGCCACGCCCCGGGCAGCTCTTCGCCCGCGGCTCCGAGCGGGTCTACTCCCCCTCGGCGCGGCCGGTTTCCCGGAGGGCATCGCCCGGCCCGCCACCGGCTGAGCCGCTTCGCAATCCGGTCGCGCCCACGGCCTCCGGGCTGGAGAATGCGCGGATGACTGCGCAAGATCTGGGCCGCTGGGAGCCCGCTTCCCCGAACGAGGTCCGCGAACTGATGGCGGCGGTCGATGCGCCGTGGTGGATCGCGGGCGGGTACGCGATCGAGTTCGCGGTCGGCGAGCCGTTCCGCGAGCACGCCGACATCGACATCCTGCTCCTGCGCCGCGACCAGCTCGCGGCGCAGCAGGCGCTCCCCGGCTGGGAGTGGTGGGCCGCCGATCCTCCGGGTGTGCTGCGGCCCTGGGCGGTCGGCGAGATCCTGCCGGCCCGTGTCCACGACGTCTGGTGCCGTCCGAGCGCGGACGCGCCCTGGCGCCTCCAGTTCATGCTCGACGAGTCCGACGGCGAGGACTGGGTGTCACGCCATCACCCCCGGATCAGGCGGCCCCTCAAGGACATCGGCTTCGTCAACGCTGACGGCATCCCGTACCTGGCCCCCGAGATCCAGCTGATGTACAAGGCCAATGGCGCACGGCCCAAGGACGAGCTGGACTTCGCCGCGATGCTGCCGAAACTGGAGGCGCCGCAGCGCCGATGGCTCCGCGAGGCGATGGCGCTCGCCTACGGCGAGCGCCCGTGGATGGCGCGCCTCGCCGACTGATCGCACAGCGACGCAAACCAGGTGCGATCGCGCGGCGGGGCCGCGAGACTGGGCCGATGGACACCGAACTCGCACCGCTCTACGCCGTCAGCGGCGCTCCCGGGGCCGGGAAGACCAGCGTGCAGGCAGGGTTGCTCGCGGCCGGGAACGGCCTGGTGGTCATGGACATCGACGAGCTCCTCGAGGACAGCGCGCTGCTCGGCGTGCCGATCGCGGTCCCGGAGGCCGCGCCGGTCTGGCCCGCGTACGGGCGGATGTGGCGGCGGATCATCGACATGACGCGGCGGTCGGGCCACCCGGTGGTCTTCCTCAGCCCCAGCATCCCGAGCGAGCTGCGCAGCGCCACGGGCTACCTGCTGCTCGACTGCGACGACGAGATCCGCGCGGACCGCCTGCGCGCCAGGGGATGGCATGCGGCGCAGGTCGAGTCGGCCCTGCGCGACGCCCGCGCCTACCGGCCGCTGTTCGACACGGTCGTGCGCACCGACGACGCGGACCCGAAGGCGGTGGCGGCGCGCATCCTCGACTGGACGCGCTCGATCGGCGCCGCCGCCGCGGGGCGGGCCTGACCCGCCGGGGTCGAGTACGGTCGGGGTTCGGCAAGGGAGGCAATGCGATGACGCGCGAGTACACCGATTCGGCCGAGGCCCGGCTCTGGCGGGAGGCCGACGCGTCGGCCGCAGCGGTTCGGCGGCTCACCGCCGGGCGGCCGTTCTGCGCCGGAGTATTCCTGGTGCGGGACGGCAAGGTGCTCGTGACCTTGAACGCCAACGGGATCGACGCGGCGGACGCGAGCGGCGCCGACTGGTTCGTCGGCGGTGTCGGCGGCGGCATGGAGCCCGGCGAGGACGTCTGGGGCTGCGCGCTCCGCGAGGCCGGGGAAGAACTCGGCGTGCCGGTGCGGCTGCTGCCCTCGGACCTGACCTACCTGCACGACCTCGAAAGCGACGAGCTGCGCGAGTCGCGCACCGACGACGCGCCGGCCCCGTTCATCGTGCAGCGCTACAAGAACGACTACCCGTTCGCGCCGTACCGGCCGGACCTCCCGGCGGGGCCGTTCACCTACTTCTGCATGTTCCTCGCGGAGTTCGCCGAGGAGCCGGTCGCGTTCGAACCCGACGACCCGGACATCGCGGCCCTGGTCTGGTTGCCGCTCGACGCCTTGGCGCTGATAACGGAGGGCACGGTGTTCGCGGACCTGACCGCCGCCGGGGCGGCCGTCGCGGCGGGCGGGCCCATCGCGGCGAAGGCCCGGATCCACATCATGGGGACCGAGACCCTCCGGGTCGCCGGGCCGCTGCTCGCGACCCGGACCGGTTGGCGCGCTTAGCGGCCGGGGAGGTCGAACCGCATGTGCGGCAGCATTCTTCCGGGGATGGACTCGCTGGGGATCTGGCCGATGCGGATCGCGCCGAACCTGGCGTAGAACGGCTCGGCGTACGGGTCCGCGTCAAGGGCGACCGACCGGGCGCCCAGCGCCTCGGCCGCGAGCAGCGCGCGGTCGAGCAGGGCCCGGCCCACGCCGGTGCCGATCGCGAGCGGGTCCACGAACAGGGACTCGAGGCGGCTCTCCGGGACGCCTTCGATCAGGCGGTAGAAGCCGAGGAGCCGACCCGCCCGCTCGGCGACGACGAGCGTGCCGGAGGCGCACACCTCAGGCGAGTACGTCAACTCGTCGCGGATCGCGTCCATGAAGTGCCGGTCGTACCCCCAGTGCGCCTTCGACCGCAGCGCCAGGCCGGTGATCAGCGGCGCCTCGTCGGCGCGGGCGGCACGGAATTCGATGTCCACCATGGGGATGCTACGGCGGCATCGGCCTTGGTGCATGGACGGCGCGGATGCGCCGACTGAGCGGTCGAGCCACCGGCCCGGCCTGCGGCTGCGCGCCGAGGCCGCAGGACAGTCTGGGCCGCCTTCCTGAGCCCCCCTGGACTGTACTGGGCTTTTACCGTGTGCCCCAGGAGGTTTGGTAAGGCTGGCTGCAATGCCGCGGGCACTGATCCGGCATAGCGTCCGAGTCATGCGAACCACCAGCAGACACCTCATAGCCGCGGGCGTCGCGGCGGCCTCGGTCCTCGCGCTCGTGCCCGGTGCGGCGATCGCCGGGACCGACGGCGCCGACCATCGGGGCATCGATTGGCGGCCGTGCGCCGAGGCCCCCGAGTTCGACTGCGCCACCATCGAAGTGCCGCTCGACTACGCGAAGCCGCGCGGGAAGCGGATCGAGATCGCGCTCGCGCGCCGCCCCGCCTCGAACCCCGACGAGCGCATCGGGTCGATCCTCATGGACCCCGGCGGGCCGGGCGGCTCCGGCGTCCAGGACGTGATCAACGGCGAGTACGCGCTCGCCGCGGACGCGGCCGAGCGGTTCGACCTCATCGGGTTCGACCCCCGCGGCGTCGGAGGCAGCACCCCGATCAACTGCGACGCCGGCCTCGCCGACGCGCTCCAGTCCAACCCGATCCCCACCACCGAGGCCGCGTTCGCGGCACAGCTGGAGCTCAGCGGGGCGACCGCCGACTCCTGCCGGGAACTCACCGGCCCCCTCTTCGACCACGCCGACAACCTGCACGTCGTCGAGGACATCGAGCGGATCAGGCGCGCGATCGGCGAAGGCGACCTGAACTACCTCGGGTTCTCGTACGGCACCTTGATGGGCCAGCAGTACGCCGAGCGGTACCCCGGGCGCATCCGCACGATGGTGCTGGACGGGAACCAGGACCACTCGCAGCGCTCGATGTGGGAGTTCATCAGCGCCGGCACCGCCGCGTTCGAGCAGAACTTCGGCGAGTTCGCGCAGTGGTGCGACACCACAGTGGACTGCACACTGCACGGCGCGGGCACGGTCGGGGTCTACGAGGAGCTGCAGGACCGGGCGCGGGCGGGCGAGCTGACCGACCCGGGCACCGGCGCGCCGCTCGACTTCTTCGGCCTGACCCGTTTCGCGTTCGCCGCCAACCAGCCCGAGGCCTGGCCCGCGCTGGCCGAGGGGCTGCGCGCGATGCGCGACGAGACCGCCGCACCCGCAGCGCTCGTCGCTCCGGCCGAGGAGGCGGCAGCTGAGGCCGTGCGGCAGTTCCCGGAGATGCCGATGTTCTGCCAGGACTGGGACTTCCGCATCGACGAGTTCGCCGAGTGGGACGCGATGATGAGCCGCCTCGCCGAGGAGTACCCGGTCACCGAGTGGAGCCCGTACGCGGGCCTGCCGCTGTTCTGCTCCGGCTCGGGCATCGAGCCGACCAACCCCCAAGGGCCGCTTGACATCGAGGGCGCACCGACAATCGTGCTGGTGGGCACGGTGCACGACTATGCGACCGTCTACCCGTGGTCGGAGAGCGTCGCCGAGCAGACCGGCAGCGCCCTGGTGACGTACGAGGGCTACGGCCACACCGCGTACGGGCTGAAGACGCCGTGCCTGGACGAGGCGATCGACGCCTACTTCATCGACCTGAAGGTCCCGGAGGACGGCCTGAGCTGCCCCGGCGTGGAGTGAGCGAGCGCTGAGGCCGTGGCCGCGCCCGCACTGGCGGCCACGGCCGCCAGTGCGGGCGGGCCGGTCAGCGGCCCTTGCCGCCGTGCTTCTTGTGGACCGCCTGCTTCGAGACGCCGAGGACGGTGGCGATCTGGGCCCAGCTCGCGCCGTTGTGGCGGGCGCGGCGGACCATGACCGATTCGAGGCGCTCGGCCTCGGTGCGCATGAGCCGCACGGCCTGCAGGCCCCGCAGCGGGTCGGGTTCGCCTTCCGCGAGTGCGGTGAACTTGTCGTCTGCCATACGTCAACCGTAGTTGACGATCTCCGAATCGTCAACTACGGTTGACACTCGCCTGCCTAGGCGTACTGGTCGTCCTCACTGCCGATGCCCCAGACGTCCTCTTCCGGGTCCTCGGTCAGGAGCGATTCGCGCTCGACCTCGTTGTCCTGGTTCGCCCCGCCGCCGCGTCCGCCGCCGCCCATCATGCCGCCCGCACCGGGCTTGGCACCGGCACCGGTCGGGGCGCCTCCGGCCGAAGCGCCGACCATCGCCCCGGCGCCCATACCGCCACCGGCAGGGGTCGCGGCACCGCTGAGTCCGCCCGAACCCAGGCCGCCGGCCCCGCCGCCCATGCCGCCGCCGAGGCCGCCGCCACCTGAGGCGAGACCGCCCGAGGGGAGCTCGGGCTCATCGAGTTCGGCAGCGTCCCAAGGATTGTCGAGGTCGGGCATCTCAGGCTGGGCCAGATCCTCCATGCCGGAAGGAGTCTCGGGCATGGTGGACTGCTGGGCGTCCTGCGGCGTCTGGTTCTGCTGCTGTTCCGCTTGCTGCTCCTCCTGCTCCGCCTCCTCTTCCTGCTGCTCCTCTTCCTCCTTCTTCTCCTCCTCTTCGGACTCCTCCTCGCTCGATTCCTCAGCGCCGGCGCCCGAGTGGTCCTCCGCGGCCTGGTGGGACTCCATGTCCTTGGCCGGGTTCGACTTGTCCTCCAACGGCTTCAGGAGCTCGGCCGCCTGCGTGAGGGCCGCGCCGGCGGCAGCGTCCGCGGCGTTGATGAGCGAGGTGAGGGTCTGGAGGCCGAGCGTCCCGGCCATCGCCTGCGCCTGGAGGGCCGCCTCGAGGATGCCGCCGAACGGGCCGGCCATGGCGATCGCGGTGCGCTGCGCCGGGCCGAGCGTCACCATCGGGGCGGGCTGGATGTCGAAGCCGATCGCCTTGAGCGCGGCGTCGGCGGCCTTGAGGCCGGTGCACTCGACGAGCATCTGCGCGGCCGTCCCCGCGAGGCCGCCCGCAGTGGCGGCGACCTCGCCGATGACCTGCGTGATGTGGGCGTTGACGGCCCCGACCTCGCCGTTGAAGGCGTCGTTCGCGGTGTCCCTCCAGTGGCTGTTGATCTCGGCGACCTTGGTGCCGTAGTCGGTCTGCTGGGTCGCGAGGTCCGTTGCGGCCGCCGTCATCTCGGAGGCGTAGGCGAGGAACTCCGAGGGCTGGGCCGAGAGCGCGTCCTGGTAACTGGGCATGGGGTCCTCCTAAGGCTTCGGCGTGGTCGTGATCTGGCTCTGGATGCCGCCGAACCGGGAGCTCATCTCCTTGTCGGCGGCGTCGAGGTCGTCGGCGCTGCCAACGACCTGGTCGCCCTGCCAGGCGAGGCGGCGCTCGATGCCGGTGGAGACGGCGGCGAGCGCGGTCTGCCAGCGGCGGCCCGCCTCGCCGGTGGCGAAGCCGGCGTTGCCCTCGGCCGCGGTCGCCGCCGGGCGCTCCACCCGCCTGGACGCGGCCTGGCTGTCGGGGGCCAGGTCGCGCAGGCCGGTGCCGCCCGTTCGCACATCGTCAACGTCCATGTGCACGGTCATGGGCTCCTCCTTCTCCGAGGTGTCGACGCCCTCGCGGGCGGACGCCCGGCGGCGTCCGAAGTACTGTCGCGCGCCCTGTCACGGGTCGGTCCCGGCGCGCACTTGATCAACCCATGACGGTTTCGTGACGGCGGCGCTTTCCATTGGCCGCACACGCAAACGAGGCCCGGGTTCCGGGCCGTCACGTGAGGAGGTGCGCCGCCGATGACCGATGCGCTTTTCGACGACGGTGGGGACTGGGCCGCTGCCGCCGGTTCGCCGGAACTGCCGACGTTCGAGTTCACGCTCAGCTTCGGCGATGCTTCGGCGCTCGCTTCGGGGGACCGCGCCGGCTGCTCCGCGGCGCAGTGCCCGCACCCTGGGGCGCACCCGGCCGAGGAGGCGTGGGTGCAGTTGGTGTCGGCGGTGCCGGTGGAGGGGCAGCGGGACCGGTTCAAGCCGCGGTGCGAGGGCATGGCGTACCCGACGGAGGAGGACTTCCGGGCGGCGGTGACGGCGGTGCGGCCGGAGGACGCGGACGCGTTCTCGTTGCAGCGCTTGCGGACCGGGTGGACGGATGAGATCGGGTCGCGGCTGGGGACGTGGCCGGAGCGGTTCAAGTCGAAGCTCGCAGTGCTCGCCGAGGGCTGGGCAGGGGAGGACTTCGATGCGTTCGCGGCGCAGGCCGGCGAGGCGCGGACCCTGGTGGAGGGCGCGCTCGACGACATCGAGGCCACCGTCACCGAGCTGGCCTCCCGGGAGGCGGCGATGTACACGCTGCAGGGCGGCGACTCGGGCGAGATCCCTTATCCCGCACCGATGGTCGGGACCGAGGGCGAGTGGTCGGCCCTGGTGGCGCTGCATGTGCGCCCGGCCTTCTGGCACGGGGACTGCATCACCATGACCTGCGAGGAGGCCGAGAAGGCCCTGGAGCTGGCGGGGGCCGACCCGGGGCTGGCGACCGAGGTGCGGGAGTTCATCGAAGAGCGTGTGGGGCAGCAGCTCTCGGGCCTGGGGGCGCTGGTGGCCGATGTGCGGGCGGTCGTGGGCGAGGAGGCGAAGGAGGTCTTCTCGGAGCGGGTGGCGGCCGAGCTGGCGGCGTACGTGGAGCGGCAGGCGGCGATCGACGAGGCGATCGCGCAGAAGCGTGACGGGCAGAGCGCGGAGCTGGAGGCGGTGCGGACCACCGGAGCGGACCGCCCGTACCCGGTCAGCGCCGAGGAGTCCTATATGGATCTGGCGGTGCCGGAGGCGGAGCAGCCCGCCGCGCCGGTCCCGCCGCAGGCGACGCAGGACCCGAGCCCGGTCCCCCCGGGCGGGGACGGGTCGGTGAAGGCGGAGGAGACGCCTTGGGAGACCGAGGAAGCGGACGCGGACGAGGACGAGGAGGTCTCCGGCGGCCTCGCGAGCGGCGGCAGCGGTTTCGGAGGCGGGCCCGGGGGCACCGGCGGCGGCTCGTTCGGCAGCGGCGGCCGCGTGGGCGGTGCCGTGCTGCCGGGCGCGACGGGCGGTGTGCCGCAGGGCCTGTTCGGCCCGGCGCTGGCCCAGCCGACGACCGCCGCCACGACGACGAGTTCGTCGGGCGGCGGAAGAGGCCCCGGCCTGTTCCAGACGCAGCACACGGGCGGCGCGCCGGGCAAGGGCGGGAAGCCTTCGGAGCGTTCGGACGGGGACAAGAAGACCGACGACGAGAAGGAGACGCCGCAGCACCTGGCGCGGCGCGAGACCGACAACGCGTGGGGCTGGGTCCCGCCGCGAGAAGACCCCTACAACTAGGCGAGCGGAGGCAGGGCCATGGCGGATCGGGTGTTCGACCCTGAGGCGATCGGCGAGTACCGGCAGTTCCTGGTGGAGCTGATCGACGAGCTGGAGAGCGAGCTGCTGCCGGTGATGGCGACCGGGACGCTGAGCCGGGCGCCGGCGTTCGGCACCGCGCCGGGCGCGGCGGCGAACGCGACCGGGCAGTACCTGGAGTTCCACGCGGCGATGTGGCGGAACCTGCAGTACCTGCGCGGGACCCTGTACGGCCTGGACGCGGCGCTCGCGGAGATGACGAGCGGCGACGACGAGGCGGCGGTCTTCTTCGACATCGGGACCTTCGACCCGACGATGTAGACGCGTCTTGCCTGGTGAGGGGTGGTGTGCGCCAGCTTGTGGCCCGGACCGTTACGGACCGTCCCTATCCCCCGCCCACCCAAGAGGGGACTGCGGCCAGCGTCGCATCCGGGTCTGACAGAACATCCGCGCGATCGGGCCTCCGAGCCGGAATGTCACCCGAAAGTGGCGGCATTGCGGGTGCGGCACCGGCCGAGCGCCGGCGGTGTGCGTGCGGCGCGGGTCGCCCACCGGCGTCCGAGCGGTACGAGAGAGCCGGCTCGGAACGACGTCCGCCCGCGCCGAAAAGCGCGGGCGGACGTCGAGCTGTGACCGTTGAGCGGGGCCCGTCTAGAAGGCCTCGTCCGGCAGGTCCATGGGGGTCAGGTCCGCGGCCTCGACGACCTTGCGGTCGGCGGTGAGGCGCGGGAGGACCTCCTTGGAGAAGAACTTGGCCGCCGCGACCTTGCCGCGGTAGAAGTCGTCGTCGGCGCCCTCGTCCAGCTTGTTCTGGGCGATCTCGGCCTGCCGCAGCAGGAGCCAGCCGACCAGGAGGTCGCCCACGGCCAGGAGCAGGCGGCGCGAGTGCAGCCCGGTCTTGTACAGCTCGCGGGGCTCGTCGCCCATCGCGGCCATCAGCGCCGGCTGGAGCGCCTCGAGGATGCCCTGCACGTCGCCGAGCGCGCGCAGCACCCGGCCGCGCACGTCCTCGAGCTCCGCGTGGCCGTCCTGCGTGGATTCCATGATCTCGCCCGCGACGACCATGAGCGACTCGCCGTTGTCCTTGATGATCTTGCGGAACAGGAAGTCGAGGCTCTGGATCGCGGTGGTGCCCTCGTACAGCGTGTCGATCTTGGCGTCGCGCACGTACTGCTCGAGCGGGTAGTCCTGGAGGTAGCCGGAGCCGCCGAACGTCTGCAGCGCTTCGTCACTGAGCAGCTGGTACGCCCGCTCGGAGCCGCAGCCCTTGACGACCGGGAGGAGGAGGTCGTTGACCTTCTTCGCGGTCTCGGCCGCCTCCTCGTCGCCGCCGAGCTCGGCCAGGCGGGACTTGTCCTGCCAGGAGGCGGTGTACGCGACGAGCGCGCGCAGGCCCTCGGCGTAGCTCTTCTGCATGAGCAGCGAGCGGCGCACGTCCGGGTGCTTGATGATCGGCACGCGGGGCGAGGCCTTGTCCGACATCTTGAGCATGTCCGGGCCCTGGATGCGGCTCTTCGCGTAGTCGAGCGCGTTGAGGTAGCCGGTGGAGAGCGTGGCGATAGCCTTGGTGCCCACCATCATCCGCGCGTACTCGATGATGAGGAACATCTGGCGGATGCCCTCGTGCTTCTCGCCGAGGAGCCAGCCCTTCGCGGGGGCCTTCTCGCCGAAGGTGAGTTCGGCGGTGGCCGAGACCTTGAGGCCCATCTTGTGCTCGAGGTTGGTGACGTTGACGCCGTTGCGCTCGCCGAGCTCGCCGGTGGCCGAGTCGAACAGGTACTTGGGCACCATGAACAGGCTGAGGCCCTTGGTGCCGGGTCCGCCGACGCCCTCTTCGCCCACGGGGCGGGCGAGGACGTAGTGGATGATGTTCTCGGTCATGTCCTGGTCGCCCGAGGTGATGAAGCGCTTGACGCCCTCGATGTGCCAGGAGCCGTCGGGCTGCTTGTAGGCCTTGGTGGTACCGGCGCCCACGTCGGAGCCCGCGTCGGGCTCGGTGAGGACCATCGTGGCGCCCCAGCCCTTCTCGACGAAGAACTTGGCCCATTCCTGCTGCTCGGGGGTGCCCTCGATGTACGCGGTGTGCGCGAAGGAGGAGCCCGCGGCGTACATCCACAGCGCCGGGTTGGCGCCGAGCACGAGTTCGGCCAGCGACCACCAGAGCGTGCGGGGGGCCATGGTGCCGCCGAGGACCTCGGGGAGGTCGAGGCGCCAGTACTCGGCGTCGATGAACGCCTTGTAGGACTTCTTGAACGACTCGGGGAGCGTCACCGAGTGGTTCGAGGGGTCGAACACGGGCGGGTTGCGGTCGCCCTCTACCCAGCCGCCGGCGAGCTCGTCCTGGGACAGGCGCGCCAGTTCGGTCAGGATCTCGCGGGCGGTCGCCACGTCGAGGTCGGCGAAGGCGGGGTCGTCGAGAATCTTGTCCGCTCCGAAGACCTCGAAGAGGTTGAACTCCAGGTCTCGAAGGTTGTGGCGGAAGTGCGTCATTGCGGGTCCTCCATTACTCGGTGGTAACCCTCATCATATTACCCGTCAGTAGCAAGCTCAAGTATGCCGCGCCGCGATGTCCGGGGAAAGTGTCTTTCCAGGAAAAATCGAGTCCGATTTCCGACTGCTCCGACACCGCTGACTCCATCGATCGGGTGAGCGTTCCGAGACTTGGGGTCCGCTGCCGTAACCTGCGCACCCGTGCCTCGTTGAACCGTATGACCGACCGCCTGTGCGAACCACCGGGAGCACCCCATGATCCGAGCCGTCGCCGATCGCATCGCCACCCGCGCGCGACCCTCCTATATCGGACGCCACCGCCGCGTCCGCCCCGTCCTGCACCGGGTCTTCCGCGTCGCCGTGCCCGTCCCCGCGATGGCCGAGGAAGGGGCGCAGTGAACTCCCATCCCCGCCTCCCGGTCCGGTTCACCAAGCGCCGCAAGGCGATCTCGCGGATGCGGCACCTGCGCCGGTGCCGCCTCGCCAAGCCCGACTAGGGCGCGCTCAGCCCGTGTCGGGCCGGTAGTCCAGCAGCAGCAGCGCGATGTCGTCGGTCAGCGGGCCGCCCACCCAGCGGCGCAGCGCCGACTCCAGGGACGCCAGGCCGTCGCCCACGTTGCCGTGCCCGATGAGGCTCCAGGCCCGCTCCTTGATCGGGAAGAACTCCCCGTCCTTGCGCGCCTCCGCCAGGCCGTCCGTGTACAGGAAGATCCGGTCCCCCGGCTGCAGCCGCACCGTCAGCTCCCGCGCCGAAGGGCTCAATCCCAGCGGCGGCGCCATCGATTCGGGCTCCAGGTAGGTGGCCACCCCGTCGCGCACCAGCATCGGCGGCGGGTGCCCGCAGTTCATGATCTCCAGGGTCCCGCCGCGCTCCTGCAGCAGGATCGCGGTCACGAAGTCCTCGTCGCCGGCGTTGCGCGCCACCGCGTGGTCCAGGTCGTTGACCATGCACCGCTGGTCGGAGCGTTCGAACGCCACGTGCCGGTACGAGCCGAGCACCGTGGAGGAGAGCCGCACCGCGTCCAGGCCCTTCCCGCGCACGTCCCCGATGATGATCCGCACCCCGTAGTCGGTGTTCAGGGCCTCGTAGAGGTCCCCGCCGATCTCCGCGCCCGAGCGCGCCGAGACGTACCGGGCCGCGATGTCGAAGGGCCCCAAGCGCTCCCCGATCGGCCGCAGGATCGCCTGCTGCACGACCGAGGCGAGCTGCGTCAGCCGCTTCATCCGCTCGTCGTCGCGTTCGCGCACGATCGCGACCGCCGCCGAGATCACCACGGCCACGGCCACGACCAGGAAGTCCACGCCGTGCGAGGCCACGCCGTCCATCGCGAAGTCGTACAGGATCCAGAGGTAGGCGAAGGCCGCCGCCATGCTCGCGAGCCCGACCCCGGCCACCCAGCGCCACGGCAGGAACGCCGAGGCCGCCAGCGGAGGCAGTGCCAGCCACGAGACCGCGTGGGACTCGTCGCGCACGGTCAGGCGCAGCCCGACCAGGACCACCACGACCGCGAACGCGGCGGTGAACGCCGTTCGCACCGAGGGCGCCGACCAGCCGTTCCAGCGGTCAGCGCGGGCCATCTGGGGCCTCCGTCGCTGCATAGTGCGCATATGGGTGAATGCCTCCTTCCTACCGGATCGCGGCCGGGTCGCCCGCGCGTTCGCAGAAGCTCCCGCACTGATGCGGGCGCGGGCGGGCCCGAACCCCGGGCGCGCCCGGCCGGGGCCGGAGGGATCGCGCGCACGCGTGCGTTCGAAGGCGACGGGGCGCCCGGGACGCCGGACCCGATTTTCACATCGCCGATGTGAAGATCGTAATGGTCGCGAGCGCGATACCGGCCTTGGAGGACGCTGCCGGAGCGGTGAGCGCGAAGTCTGTGCGTTCGGTCGGCCGCAGCCGCCGAACGGCCGGTTCGCACCTCGGCCGATCGGCCGGTTTCCGCCCGCTTTGGGCGGGACTTCGCGTGATGCACGGCTCTGGCACCGGCAAGTGCGCCATGTCAAAGTTGAACGCGTGCAATTCACGCTTTCGAGGACCCGGTTCGACAGCCCGGTGGCGCAGTTGCTGTGCGCCGAGATCCAGCAGGAGTACGTGCGCCGCTACGGCGGCGGCGACGAGACGCAGCTGGGCGAGGACGACTTCCATCCGCCGAACGGCGACTTCATCGTGGCCTTCGACGAGTCCGGCGAGCCCGCCGGCTGCGGCGGCTGGCGCTCCCATGAGGAGGATGCGGAGATGAAGCGGGTCTACGTGCGCGAGAGCGCCCGGCGCCAGGGGCTCGCGAGCCTCATCGTGGCCGCGGTCGAGGCGTCCGCCGCGGCGGCGGGCCGCAAGCGGGTCATCCTCGAGACCGGGCCGCGCCAGCCCGAGGCCGTCGCGATGTACGGCGTGCTCGGGTACGCGCCGGTGACCCCGTTCGGGTTCTACGCGTGCACGGACGGCTCGATCCACCTCGGCAAGGAGCTCCGCTCCGAGCGGGAGTAGACCGGTTCCTCGGCTCACGGCCGGACAGGCGTTCGCCTGTCCGGCCGTTTCCGTTGCCGTGAACGAATGCCACTATTCACTGAAATAACTTCTTTAAGCCGCAAGCAACCGTGAAACTCTCTCACTGCGTCTTTCGGTCTAGGACGGCCAAACGGCCCAACCCTCACATCCACCCCGAAAGGATTCACAGTGGACAGAAAGAGGAAGCATCTGATCCGTCTCGGCGCGGGCGTCGCCGCAGGTCTCGGCGCCGCCGCCATCGCGTGGACGGGCATCGCGGCCAACGCGGAGCCCGTCGACACCAAGGGCGACTTCGAAGCCCAGATCATCGGCGGCGGCGACGTCGCCGAGGGCCAGTACCCCTGGCTGGTCGGCCTCGGCTCCCCCGGCGAGGGCACGGCCTACGAGCGCCAGTTCTGCGGCGGCACGGTGATCGCCGAAGACGTGGTCCTCACCGCCGCGCACTGCGTCGAGGAGTCCGCCGCCGCGGACCTCGTCGTCTTCTCCGGCGCGATCGACCTCGAGTCCGAGGACGTCGTGGAGACCGCGGTCGCGGACCTTCACGTCGCCGAGGACTACAACGACCCCATCGCGATGGCGAACGACTGGGCGCTGCTCAAGCTCGCCGAGCCGGTCGACGTCGAGCCGATCGCGCTGGGCACCGAGGTCGAGGAGTTCGACGCCCTCGAGACCGCGGGCTGGGGCGACACCGGCGAGGGCTTCCCGACCACCGCGCAGTGGGTCGAGGTGCCGTTCGTGAGCGACGCCGACTGCGAGGCGGCCTACCCGGACGAGGTCGACGCGGCCTCGATGCTGTGCGCCGGCGACCTCGAGAACGGCGGCGTGGACTCGTGCCAGGGCGACTCGGGCGGTCCGATCATGAGCCCGGCCGGTGAGGACCAGGTCCTCGTGGGCATCGTCAGCTGGGGCTACGGCTGCGCCGAGGCGGGCAACCCGGGCGTGTACGGCGAGGTCGCGGAGTTCGACGAGACCATCGAAGCGGTCCTGGCGGGCTGGGAGTAGCACCCGCCGCACACCCTCAGGGCCGCATGGCAGGCGGCCCGATCACCTTAGGGCCGCACGGCAGGCGGCCTGATCACCTTCGGGCCGCACGGCAGGCGGTCCGATCACGCAACAGGGGCCGGGCGGCCCACGCGAGTCGCGGCCGCCCGGCCCTTCGCTTCGCCGCCCCGCCACCTCGGCCTCCGCGCCGCGCGGGCGGCGCCGCCGCGGGGTCTTCGGGCCCTTCTGCGGCGGCCTTGTATACTTCGATCGGCTCTGTTCGCCAGAGTTCGCGGGTGTAGTTCATTGGTAGAATGCGACCTTCCCAAGGTTGAGAGGCGAGTTCGATTCTCGTCACCCGCTCCGATTTTCGACGGCCGTCCCGGTTCACCGGGGCGGCCGTTCGGCGTTTCGCCTTCCTTCCCGACAAAACCTCCCATTGACCTGCATCGATGCTGTCTGATGCAGCACGGCGCACGATAACAGAGACCCTCTTCACATTCGCAATGCTCGCGGGTAGTATGGCCGCATCGATAATTTCCGATACTTTCTCCGAAAGTTTCGGGCACCCTTCAGTTCCATCGAGAGGACGAGCAACGATGCGAAATCCCCTACTCAGGCCACGAGCGCTGATGGCGGCCGGTACGGCCGCAGTGCTCGCGCTGAGTGCCGCCGCGTGCGGCGACAGCGGCGAGAGCGACGCCGATCTCACCTGGTGGCACATCCAGAACCAGGACCCGCTCATGTCGACCTGGCAGGAGTTCGCCGACGACTTCGAGGCCGCGAACGACCTCACCATCGACGTCCAGCCCATCGAGAACCAGGCGTTCAAAGACCGCATGGGCACTGCCGCGCAGTCCGGCGACGTGCCGGACATCTTCCACACCTGGGGCGGCGGCGTCCTCGCCGAACAGGTCGAGGCCGGCCTCGTGCAGGACCTCACCGGCAAGCTCGACTGCATCGACCAGATCAACCCGATCGCCTTGGAGCCCTACACGATCGACGGCAAGCTCTACGGCATGCCGTTCGACGCCGGGGTCGTCGGATTCTGGTACAACATGGACCTCTTCGAGCAGGCCGGCATCAGTGCGCCCCCGGCCACGTGGGACGAGTTCCTGGCCGCCGTCGAGGCCCTGAAGGCCGCCGACATCACGCCGATCGCCCTCGCCGGCGCCGACAAGTGGCCCGGCCACTACTACTGGACCTACCTGGCGATGCGCAACGTCGGCCTCGACGGCCTCGCCGCCGCAGCCGAAGCCGGGGACTTCTCCGACGAGGGCTTCGTCCAGGCCGGCCAGATGGTCGCCGACCTCGCCGCCCTCGAGCCCTTCCAGCCCGGCTTCGAATCCGCCGTCTACGGCGAGGCCGACGGCCAGTCCGCCATCATGGGCGAGGGCCTCGCCGCCATGGAGCTCATGGGCCAGTGGGCCCCGCAGGCCCAGCGCGACAACTCCGGCACCGAAGGCCCCGAGAACCTCGGGTTCTTCCCGTTCCCGACGGTCGAGGGCGGCGTCGGCACCGCCACCGAGTTCCTCGGCGGCGGCAACGGCTACGCGGTCGCCGCTGACGCGCCCGACGCGGCCCTGGACTTCCTGTGCAACTTCATGGAGCCCGAGAACTACTCCCGCGCCATCACCGAGGGCAACCTGACCCCGGTCGCCGCCGACCCCGCGTCGGTCGCACCGGAGATGAACGAGGACACCCAGAAGGTCGTGGACGCGCTCGCCAGCGCCACCGGCACGCAGCTGTACCTCGACCAGGCGTACCCGCCGGCCATCGGCGGCGTCATCAACGACGCCACTGAGGGCCTGCTCCTGGGCCAGCTGACGCCCGAGGACTTCGTGGCGATGGTCAACGAGGCCTGGGCGGCCGAGGGGTGACACTCAAGGAGCCCCTTCGGGACTCCCCGGTAGCGGGGACGCTCTCGTCGTTCATCGTGCCCGGCCTGATGCTGTTCCTGCTGTTCGTGATCCTGCCGGTGCTGTTCGCCGCGTACGTCTCGTTCTTCCGCTGGAACGGCCTCGGCGGCGTCCCGACCGAGTTCGTGGGGCTGGAGAACTTCCAGGCCCTGCTCAAGGACGAGGTCTTCCTGGGCGACCTGTGGCGCCTGGGCCTGATCGTGGTGCTGTCCCTGGTGGTCCAGCTTCCGATCTCGTTCGGCCTGGCGATGCTGCTGCACCAGCGGTTCCCAGGGCGCACGGCGTTCCGGCTGCTGTTCTTCGTGCCGTACGTCCTCACCGAGGCGGTCACGGCCGTGCTGTTCCGGCTGGTGTTCTCGCCGCGGCGCGGTTTCGCGGACTCGCTGCTGGGGAGCCTCGGCATCGACGCCCAGATCGGCTGGCTGTCGGACCGCGACATCATCATGTTCGTGGTGTTCGGCATCCTCACCTGGAAGTTCTTCGGCTTCCACATGATCCTGTTCCTGGCCGGGCGCCAGAACATCCCTGACGAGCTGTACGAGGCCGCGGCCATCGACGGCGCCACCAGGGGCCAGGCGTTCCGGAACATCACGCTGCCGCTCATGGGCCCGACCGCGCGGATGATCGTGTTCCTCTCCGTCATCGGCGCGGTGCAGTTGTTCGACCTGGTGTACGTGCTCACGGGCGGCGGGCCGTTCCACGCCTCCGAGACGCTCGCGATCACCATGTACGAGCAGGGCTTCCAGCGCAACCAGATCGGGTACGCCTCGGCGCTGTCGATCGCGATGTTCCTGATCAGCCTCGTGTTCGCGCTGCTGTACCAGCGTTTCGTCCTGAACCGCGACCTCCAGGGGTCGATCACCACCTCCGGGGGGACACGCTCATGACGGTCACCATGCGCAGCGCGCGGATCCTGCGCCACACCGGTTTCTACATCGCGGCGTTCGTGACGACGGCGTTCGTGGCGACGCCGATCCTGTTCGCGCTCTTGGGCGGTTTCAAGGACAACCAGCAGCTGCGCGAGAACGCGCTGGGCCTGCCGGCTCCGTGGAACACCGCGAACTACACGGACGTGCTCGCTTCGGGCACGTTCTGGCAGCAGCTCTTCAGCTCGGTGTTCATCGCGCTGGTGACGACGTTCATCGTGGTCATCTGCTCGGCGATGATCGCGTTCGTGTTCGCGCGCTTCGCGTTCCGGGGCCGGGAGGGCCTGTTCACGCTGTTCGCGGCGGGCATGATGTTCCCGTTCGCGGTGGCGGTGCTGCCGCTGTTCATCATCTTGCGGACGTTCGAGCTGCTCAACAGCCCGTTCGGAGTGATCCTGCCGCAGGCGGCGTTCGGTCTGCCGCTGACGATCATCATTCTGCGCACGTTCTTCCGGCAGATTCCGGCCGAGGTCGAGGAGGCGGCGACGATCGACGGCGCGGGTCCTTGGCTGTTCTTCACCCGGATTCTGCTGCCGATGTCGCGGCCGGTGCTGGCGACGGTGTCGGTGCTCGCGCTGGTCGGTTCCTGGAACTCGTTCCTGCTGCCGCTGGTGGTGCTCCAGAAGTCGACGTGGTGGACGCTGCCGCTGGGTGTGACCCAGTTCAGCGGGCAGTTCGCTTCGGACACTGCGAAGGTGCTGGCGTTCGTCATGCTGGCGATGCTGCCGGCGCTGATCTTCTACGCGTTCGCCGAGCGGCATCTGATCAGCGGTCTGACCGCGGGCGGCACCAAGGGGTGACCTGATCGGTTCCGGACGGGCCCGGGGTGCGCAGAGCACCCGCGGGCCCGTCGTCGTTTCCGGTGGGCCCGGCGTGTTCGAGACCCTGCGGACCCGTGGCCGTTCTGGTGGGCCCGGGGTGTTCGAGACCCCTGCGGACCCGTGGTCGTTCTGGTGAGCTCGAGGTGTTCGAGTCCCCTGCGGGCCCTCGTCGTTTCCGGCGGGAACCGTTTCGCGGGGCGCGGCGTCCGAAGAGCATGAAGCCCAGACTCCTCATCGCATGCGCCTCGGCGGCGGTCGTCGCCGCCGCGAGCGCGTGCACCTCTCAGTCCCCCGACGGCGAGCTCTCGGTCGAATCGATCCCTTGGGTTCCCGTCTCCGCCCAGCTCACTGCGTTCGACTCGTGCGACGACGCGCTCGAAGGCATCCAGGACGCGGCGATCACCGCGTTCGAGAACTTCGATTTCAACGAGTCGATCCCCCTCGAAGAGGAGTTCGCCGCCGGCGACTCCGCGGCGGGCACGACCGCCGAGTCGCCCACCCAGGGCGCGAGGGACGACTCCCACTCCGGCACCAACAATGCCGTTGCGGGCGTTGACGAACCGGACATCGTGAAGACCGACGGCACGTTCATCTACTCCGTCACCGACTACGACGCAGTGCGCGTGACCGACACCCGCTCGGGCGAGGTCGTGGCCGAGCGCCCGACCGAGAGCGAAGCCTGGGGCCACCAGCTGTTCCTCGGCGACGACGAGCTGCTCCTGATGTCCGCGTTGAGCACCGAGGTGGACGGCGCGTACTTGAGCGAGTTCCGGCTGGAGCGTCTGGACCCGACCTCGCTGGACGTACTCGACACCTTCACCATGGAAGGCTCCATGGTGGACGCCCGCCTGGTGGACGGCGAAGTGCGCCTGGCGATCGGCACCGAACCGCAGATCCAGCCCGTATGGGAGGAGCTGTACGGCTCCGACTCCTCGGACGAGGCCGTCGCCGAAGCCGTGCGCGACACCGAGCTCACGGACTGGCTGCCGTCCTATGAGGTCAACGGCACGGCGCACGAGGTCGACTGCGCGGAGATCGCGCACCCCGACCGGTTCACCGGCTCCTCGGTGAGCGTGCTCGCGCTGCCCGCCGACGGCGCCTGGACCGAGGCCGCGCCCCACACGGTGATGGTCGACGGCTCGATGGTGCACGGCACCGACGAAAGCCTCTACCTGGCCCACTACGACTATGCGTGGGGCGATGAGGAGGCGAAGGCCGAGAGCGAGATCTACCGGTTCACGTTCGCGGACGGCCAGGCCCGCCTGGCCGGCGAGGCGGCCGTGCCGGGAACGCTGCTCAACCAGTACTCGCTGAGCGAGTACGACGGCCACCTGCGGGTGGCGACGACCGAGATGCCGACCGGCAGCGGCTGCGGCCCGTGGATGGACTGCGTCTGGGGCGGCCAGGCCGAAGCCGAGGAGGGCGAGACGTCGAAGTCGACGGTGACGGTCTTCGCGGTCGGCGACGACGCGCTCGAGGAGACCGGTTCGGTGACCGATCTCGGTGTGGACGAGCAGATCTACGCGGTCCGCTTCCTCGGCGACACCGGTTACGTGGTGACCTTCCGCCAGACCGACCCGCTGTACACGCTCGACCTCTCCGACCCGTCGAACCCGGTCGTCACCGGCGAACTCAAGATCACCGGTTACTCCGGCTACCTGCACCCGGTCGGCCCGGACCGCCTGCTCGGCGTCGGCCAGGAGGCCACGCCCGAGGGCCAGACCATGGGCCTCCAGGTGAGCCTGTTCGACACGGCCGCAGACGAAGCCGCCGTGCTGGACCAGTACCTCCGCGAGGGCGCGGACTCGACCGTGCTGTACGACCCCCACGCATTCCTGTACTGGGAGGAGGCCTCGATCGCGGTGATTCCGGTGCAGGACTGGGACATGGAGTACCAAGCCGGGGTGCTGGTGCTCGGGATCGGCGCGGATTCCCTCACCGAGGAGACCTGGATCGACCACAGCGAGGGCGATGTCGACCCGTACAACACGCAGATCATGCGCACCATCGTGATCGGCGATCAGCTCTGGACCCTCTCCAACGCCGGCCTCCAGGCCAACCAGCTCGGCGGCGCCTACGAGCGCACCGCCTGGGTCGGCTGGTAGCAAGGCTTTCCTCCGGAGCCGGGAGGAAAACAGGGCCCGCACCGCTCATTCGGGTAGCGGTGCGGGCCCCTTCGCCCGTGTGCGGTCGGCGTACGGGCCCGGCACCCGCCGCGCCTGCGGCACGTGACCGGCAGCGGAGCCGGAGCCCCGCCGCCGGTGATCCGTCACTTGTCGCGGATGTTCCTGTACCGCCGCGGAATGTAGCCCTGGGCCCGCAGTGAGGCGGGGGACACCTGGTCGTGCCGCATTCGTCATCCCGCCAGGGGATGAGGGTCCGCCGCTACTCGCCTGGTCCGCAGGTCTCGACTCGCCCGAGCCCGACGACCTGTACGAGGACGACGATGAAGACGACGGCGAGGACCCTTGGTTCGCCCTCGGCATCGGTGTCATCAACCCGGACGAATCCAACTGAGCAGCGGACACCTGAGCCCTTTCATCGACAGCAGCGACGGCACGCAGCGGCTCGGACGTCGTGACGGCCCGCTGGCCCATGCGTTCGGACCCGGCGTCCGCCGCACCCTCGTCGTGACGGCCCGCTGACCGTGGGATCCGCGCTACGCGTCCGCCGCACCCTGAACCCGGGCCGCGGCGCGCGGCGGGGGTCGGCGGGCCGCAGCCGATGGCCGCGCCCCGCCGCAGTGTCGTCGCCGCGTCGCCGCGCCCTTCGACCTCCAGCCGCTACTCCACTCTCCGGATCTCGGTGAGCATGCGAACCCCGCCGAGGCCCCACATCTCGTTCCAGAAGCTCGCGTAGACCCCGGCCTCGCCCTCGTTCCCCGTCGGCCAGCCCGTCCATACCGCGTTGCACGCCTGCGACCAGGCGCCGTTGTACCAGATCGGAATCGCCGGAAGATCACGCATCACGATCGCCTGGAGTTCGGCGATCAACTCGGCGTAGTGCGGATCGTCGGCGGCGAGGGTCGCGAGCTCCTGCGTGAGCTCCCAAGCGGTCTCGTCCTCCCAGCGAGAGAAGTTCGAGAGGGCTTGGGTGTCGCGGATCGGCAGCTCGAACAGGTGCCGGAAGTGGCTCCACGGCGAGTTGGTGAGCCCGCTGCGGTTGTTGATCTGCAGGTCGAAGTCACCGCTTTCGCGGGTGGCGTCGACCTCGGCGGCGTCGATGAAGACGGCCTGAACCCTGATGCCCACATCGCTGAGGTCGCGAGCGAGGGAGACGGCCGCGTCCTCCCAGTCGGTCCAGCCTGCCGGGACGACCAGCTGCAGCTCGATCTTCTCGCCGTCGAGGGTCTCCACGAAGCCGTCGCCGTCCTCGTCCTTGTACCCGGCCGCCTCCAGCATCTCAACCGCGCTGGAGGGCTCGAACACGAAACCGTGCTCGCTCACCGCCGCCTGATCGTAGTAGCGCTCCCAGATCGGGAGGAGCCCAGTGGGGTGCGCTTCGCTCACCATGCCGCCGTAGACGGCGTCCACGATCTCGCCCGGACTGATCGCGTGGGCCATGGCCCGGCGGAACTTCGGGTCGTCCAGCGGCTTGCGGGTGGTGTTCGGCACGAGCATGGCGGTGTTGACCGGCGACATGAACGGCGGCTTGTCGTAGTAGGTGGTGAGCTCGGGATCGCCCTGGAGAAAGTCCGCGATGCCCGCCATGAAGTTGTTGGCGAGGTCGAGGCGGCCTTCGATGAGCATGTTGAGGATGTCCTCGTTGCCGAGCGTCACAAGATCCACAATGTACTGCGGCTTGACTTCGAGGCCGAGCGCCTCGGCGGCCCACCAGCTCTCGCGCTTGACCCAGACGATCCGCGTGTCGTCGAAGCTGTGCACCCCGTACGGCCCGGTGACCACCGGGTTCGGGTCGAGCGGGCCGGTCAGCAGTTCCTCGGCGGTGTACGCCTCGAAGACGTGCTTGGGGACGATCACGTGGGTGTACAGGAAGTTGTCCCACTCCTGCTGGCGCGCATCGGAGAAGCGGAACTTCACGGTGTGCTCGTCGACGACCTGGGCCTCGTCCAGCCAGTCCCAGACGCCGCCGTACGGCACGCCCTCGATCTTGCCGAGCTCGAAGGTGAACGCCACGTCGTCGGCCGTGAGCGGCTTGCCGTCGCTCCATTTGACACCGCTGCGCAGGCGCAGCTCGAACTCGCGCTCGGAGGTCCATTCGCCGGATTCGGCGAGCCAGGGGCTGAGCCGCTGCTCGACGGTGTCGAACACGAAGAGGTACTCGTAGCCGAGGCCGTTGAGGCCGGTGACGCCGCCGGCCGAGATGGGGTTGAAGTCGCCGGGTGGGCCCCAGGCCGTGCCGGTCGAGTAGAGGGTCTTGCTGCGCGGGAACTCGCCGTCCCCGTCGTCCGCCGGGCTCTCGTCGTCGGTGCAGCCCGCGGCGGTGGCCAGGGCTGCCGTGGCGAAGAGTGCGGGTAGGTGTCGCCTCTTGGTCATTTTTCTGTGCTGCTTTCGATTCGAGGGATGACGCGCCTCGTCGAAGACTGGAGCGGGTATTGAACACCGGGAGGGACGGCATTCGCGTCCGATCAGCGACGCCAAGGATGCGCGGTCATTTCTGGACCGATCCGCGTGTGTCGGGTTCCGACCACAGACCGTGAGGAGCCTTCCCAGCGAGAACGCTCCGGATGCCGGTGCGCGAGGTCGCGAGCACGTGCGGGGTCGCCGCACCGGGGGCGCGGCCTTGCGCTGCTTTCAAGCTATCGCAGGTAGCCAGGGGATACAGAACACCGAAATCCGGCATGACCGAACAAGGCGCCCAAGCAAAAGGCAGATAATGGGCAGAGCGGTGGAATCGCTCCCCCACGTCACGCCACTTCGATATGAAATTGAGACAGGGGACACTATCGATGTTCGCTGTTTCGCGGAGAATGCACCGGACCGTCCGAATGAGAGGTCGCCCGCGCCGAAGCCTGAGAATGGGAGCGGGGCCCACGCCGGGTGCGGCGCGGGCCCCTTCCTGTTTCCCTCAGGTCTGCGGCCTCGATCCGGCCTAGCGGCCGAGGTTCTGGAACTTCCGGACCGCGAGCGGCAGGAAGATCGCCGTGATGATCACCGGCCAGATGATCGCGGCCGTCAGCGCGTGCTGCTCGGGCCAGGAGTCGCCGACCGCGCTCGGGTTGCCGAAGAGCTCGCGGATCGCGGTCGCCGTGGCGGACACCGGGTTCCACGCGGCGATGGCGCCCAGCCAGCCGGGCATGAGCTCGGGCGGGGTGAACACCGAGGAGATCATGCCGAACGGGAACGCGATCGCGAAGAGGTTCCCGGCCTGCTCGACGCTCTTGACCAGGAGCCCGAGCCAAACGCCGACCCAGATGAGGGCGAAGCGCAGCCAGAGCAGGATCGCGAAGGCGCCCACGGTCTCCCAGAAGGTGCCGTTCGAGCGCCAGCCGATGACCAGGGCGATTATGAAGAGCACGAGGAGGTCGACGGCGGCGTGGATCGTGTCCGCGATGTTGCGCCCGACGACCACCGCGGAGGAGGCCATCGGCATCGAGCGCACCCGGTCGATGAACCCCTTCTGCTTGGCCTCGGCCACGGCCCAGGCCGTGTTGGTGAAGCCGAAGGCCATGGTCATGGCGAACATGCCGGGCATGGCGTACGCGACGTAGTCGACGCCGGCGCCCTCACCCGTGACGTCCATGGCGGAGCCGAAGACGTAGACGAACAGCAGCACCATCACGATCGGGAAGCCGAGCTGCCAGGCGAAGTTCACCGGCTGGCGCACCAGGTGCGTGAACTCCTGGCCGACGATGGCGCGGTAGTCGTGGAGCGTCCATTTGAGCCGCCCGGCGAGGGTCTCGTCGGGGAGCGGGGCGAGTGTGGTCACTGGTCCTCCTTGGCGATCAGTTCGAGGAAGGCCTCGTCGAGGGTGGGGCGGCGCAGACCGATGTCGGCGACGGTGAGGCGCTTGTCCTGCACCGCCGTGGCGGCGGCGGTAAGGGCGGGGACGGGGTCCTTGACGGGCGCGGCGACGCTGGAGGCGCCCTCGTCGACGACGGTCTCGCCGTCCGCGACCGAGGCGATGATCTCCCGGAGCGCGGGGAGGTCGGCCGGGTCGGCGGCGATGATCTCGAGCCGGTCGGCGCCCATGCGGCGCTTGAGCCCGGCGGGGGTGTCGTCGATGAGGTTGCGGCCGTGGTCGATGACGGCGATGCGGTCGCAGAGGCGGTCGGCCTCGTCGAGGTAGTGGGTGGTGAGGACGACGGTGGTGCCGTCCGCGGCCAGGCCCTCGACGGCGTCCCAGACCTCGCGGCGCCCGGCCGGGTCCAGGCCCGTGGTGGGCTCGTCGAGGAAGAGCACCTGCGGGGCGAGGATCATGCTCGCGGCGAGGTCGAGGCGGCGCTTCATGCCGCCGGAGAAGCCCTTGGCCTGGCGGTCCGCGGCGTCGGCGAGGCCGAACTGGGCGAGGAGCTGGTCGGCGCGCTCGCCGGCGCGGGTCTTGTTGAGCCGGAAGAGCTTGCCGAAGAGGACGAGGTTCTGGCGGGCGGTGAGGAGTTCGTCGACGGCGGTCTGCTGGCCGGTGAGGCCGATGCGGCGGCGCACCTGGCGGGCCTCGCGCGAGACGTCGAAGCCGGCGACGGTGGCGCTGCCGGTGTCGAAGCGCAGCAGGGTGCTGAGGATGCGGACGGTGGTGGTCTTGCCCGCGCCATTGGGGCCGAGCAGACCCAGGACGGTTCCGGCTTCGGCGGTGAGGTCGAAGCCTTCGAGCGCGGCGGTGTCCTTGAATCGTTTGCCGAGGTTGGTCGCCTCGACGGTGGTGGTAGGCATTGATAGTTCCCCTTCAATCGGGTACGCTGTACCCAGTAATAGCATACAACGTACCCGATTAGCAAGCGCGATATCATGAGGCCCCTATGGCGACACCACAGACGGGGGCGGGCGACCCCCAACGAAGCCTGGAGCTGCTCTGGCGCGAATTCGGCCCGCAGCACAGCAAGCCCGGGCCGAAGCCGAAGCTCACCGTCGACCGGATCATCGAGGCCGCCATCGCGGTCGCCGACCGCGAAGGCAGCTGCTTCGGGATGCGCAGCGTCGCCGCGGAGCTCGACGTGGGCGCCATGACGATCTACCGGTACGTCCCCGGCAAGCGCGAACTCATCGACCTCATGGTCGACCGGCTCTCGAGGATCGGCGACGACGCGCCCGAACTCGCCCAGATCCACTGGCGCGAGGCCCTGAACCTCTTCGCCGAAGGCACATGGCAGGTCTACGTCCAGCACCCGTGGCTGCTGGAGATCAACCAGAAGCGGCCGGTGCTCGGCCCGGACTCGCTCCACGGCTACGACTTCGTGCTCGGCGCCTTCGAAGGGCACGACCTGCCCGACCGCGAGATCAACCTGATCATCACGGCCCTGATGAACATCGTGACGGGCACGGCGCGCCAGTACCTGCTCCGCGACAGCGACGACGAAGGACCCGAGACCGGCGAAGCCGAATGGTGGGCCCACCAGGCCACTTATCTCGAGCGCGCGATCACCTCAGGGCGGTACAAGCACATCCTGCGGTTCACCGACGACCAGGCCTGGGACCTCACCGGCCACGACGCGATGCGGTACGGCGTCGACCGCTTCCTCGACGGCCTCGCGCCGCGCATGGAGGCGAGCCTCAAGGAGGAGTAGACCCCGCCGCCAGGGGCCGGAGAACGGCGGACCCGCACCGCCGTCGACCGACGGCGCGGGCCCGCAGAACTACATCACCGTGTAGTTGCTGTTGACCACCTCGTAGAGCACCTCCTGGGTGAGGTACTGCTCCGAGAAGACTCCCCAGCGGACCTCGTGGCCCTCGACGAAGTCCTTGTCGCACTTAGTCCAGCCGGCGGCCTTGCCGCGCCGGTCCATGCAGATCCCGGACCGGCCGCTGTCGAGGTCGTGCCAGACGACGCCGACCGAATGGCCGTCCGCCGCGGTGTCGGCCACCCAGATGACGTCACCGTAGTGCTGCATGCAGCCGATGACCTGGCCGCCGAAGTCGTCGCACACCCGCGTGGCCGTGCCCGGCCTCGCGGCGACCGCGAGGTTGTACTCGCTGAAGTCCTCTGCCTGGGCCGGGGCGGCAGTGACCAGCACGAGCGTCGCCGCCGCCATTCCGGTGGCGAGCAGCGCCAGAATTCTCTTCACCATTCTGTTTTCCTGTCTTGCGAAGGGTAGGCATAGCCCCACGGAACGTGAAGCTGTAAGGAGAGTAGACAGTGGGGGCAAGAACGGAGCAGCGTGTTCTGTTGTGCCACTGTGACAACGCGGATCGAACGGTAACCGTCGTTCGCCCGGGTAACCGTCGTTCGCCGGGGCGCACGAAACCCGACTCGTACGCCATGATGACCGCCTCAGTGCGGTTGCGCGCCCCCAGCTTCGTGAGCACGCTACCCACATGGGTCTTCACCGTCTCCAGGCCCAGGAACAGGCGCGAGGCGATCGCCTGGTTCGACAGTCCCTCGGCGACCAGCCGCAGCACCTCCGCCTCGCGCGGGGTCAGCGCGACCGGGCCGTGCGCGTTCCCCGGCGGCGGGGCGTGCGCGGCCGCCAGCGCCCGGATCGCCTCCGGGAACAGGAGCGCGCCGCTCGCGACCACCCGGACCGCCAGCGCGATCTGGCCGATGTCCGCCCGCTTGAGCACGAAACCGCCTGCCCCGCTTCGCAATGCCTCGTAGACGTAGTCGTCGTTCTCGAAGGTGGTGATGACCAGGACGTGCGGCGGGTCGGCGAGCGATTCGCGCAAGAGCCTGGTCGCGGCGATCCCGTCGAGGTCGGGCATGCGCACGTCCATGAGCACCACGTCGGGCCGGAACTGCCGCACCAGCGGGAGCACTTGGGCGCCGCCGGAGGCCTCGGCGACCGGCTCGATGCCGGGCTGGGCGGCGAGGAGGGTGCGGAGGCCGGTGCGGACGAGAGGGTCGTCGTCGGCGATGAGCACGGTCACGGGCGGGGTGGTCACCGGTCGATGATGCCACCCCGCCCCCGGGCCCGCCTCCCTCGCGAGAGCGAGATCAGCGCACGGCGGCGACCGGTTCGCGCTCCAGCGGGACGTCGGCGGGCCGGTCCGCGGTGAGGCGCCCGCTGAGCAGGAGCCAGGCGGCGACCGCGACCATCGGCACGAGGCCGAGGAGCGCGCCGGTGTTCACCCGGTCCTCGCCGACCGCGATGCCGACGAGCAGGGCGAGCACCATGTTGTTGCCCGCGTGGGCGAGGCTGGCGGTCCAGACCGAGCCGCTGGCGATGCGCAGCCAGCTGAGGATGACCTCCTGGAAGAGGAACGAGACGGTCCAGATCGCGAGGCCGAGTGTCACGTTCTCGAACTCGATGTAGCCGAGGAACGCGAGCGGGTAGTGCCAGACGGCCCAGATCAGGCCGGTGAGCAGCGTGGACAGGAGCGGTCGTTCGGGGACGAGCCGCAGCCGCAGGTAGCTCGTCCAGCCGAACTCCTCGCCCCAGTAGATCGGCGTCAGCACGATGACGACGACCAGGAGGATCGCGATCGACGCCCACGCGGGCAGGCCGGGCAGCAGCTCGAACGCGGCAGGGTCGAAGTCCCACAGGCCCAGTGCGACCGCGACGGCCAGTGCGGCGGCGGCGAAACCGAGTGGGCCGAGCCAGGCGGCCAGATACAGCCGCCACTGCTCGCGCAGGCGCGGCCGCATCCCTGCGTCGGCGAAGCCCTCTCGGGTGACCCATTTGCGGCAGATGAACGCGGCGATCGCCGGAGTGAACGCGATGCCTGCGAGCTGCACGAGCGGGTTGACCAGCGACAGGTCGAACAGCAGCACCGCGGCGAACATGCCGGCCCAGGCAAGGCCGAACGATAGGGCGATGAAGGCGATGACGCCCTTGGTTCTCGACTCCACGGGGAGGTCCTCTCTCGAAACGATGTCCCCCAACGCTCGCCGCCGGGGTGCGGCGTTGCCTCCCGAGCAGTGGGGAATCCGGTCTCCCTCGTAGGAGGGAGCCGTGGTGCGACGCGACTTCGGAGCCGGGGTGGGGCGCGCCTCCGAGGACCGGGGCCCCGGGAAGGGCCGCCCGCGTCTCCGAAAGCCGGGCGATCCCGAGCGGAGCCGGCCGCGCCCCGCACCCTCCGAAAACCGGGCCATCCCCAGAGATGATCGGCGAGTCCTCCGATGTGGAATCGGTGTCCGCCAACCTCACCCCGTCGCTCGACGCCGCCGGCACCGACGAGCCCGCGCGCCGATGGGGTCGTAGCCGCAGGCCGCGGAGCTCGCCGCCCGCACCCCACGCCCTCCGAAAACCGAGCCATCTCAAGAGAAGCCGCCCGCGCCCCGCGCCTCCCGAGCCGACCCTGGACCACGCCACCCGTGCGGCGCGGCCCCGTCTCCCCCACTGGAGGGAGTCACCTGCGCGCGTCGAATGCCAGACTCGCTGCATGCGACAGCTCTTGCGCCCTTTCCGCGGCCCGGCCGCCCCGCTGGGGTGGACGCACGCGTTCCTCGCCGCGGCGGCGGCGTCCCTCGTCGGCGTCCCTGTTGCGGCCGTGCTCGCGTTGGCGTGGCCCGGCCCGGTCCCCGGTCCGGTGCTCGCAGTGGTCGGGTGCGCCGCCGTCGCAGCCGCCGGACTGCCCAAGGCCTCGCGTCGCGCCGCGGTGCGCACCGCGAACCGCCTGCTGCGCGCCGGCCTGCCCGAACCCCTTGCTCCGCGGCGGTTGTCGACCGCCGCCTGGTTCCTGTTGTGGGCCTTCTCGGGCGCGGTCCTCATGCTCGCCACCGCCATCGCCTTCGTCGGTATGGCCCTCCCGGCGGTCTGGCTCGACGGCGGCGAGACGGTCACCATCCTGGTCCCCGTCGAAGTCCGTCCCGGTGCGGCCGGGGCCTGGACCGCTGCGGTCGCGGCCGGGCTGCTCATCGCGCTGATCTATTGCGCCGCAGCGTATGCGGCGTTCATGCGCCGACTCGCCGCGCGCCTCCTGGGGCCCGGACTCGCCGAACGCCTCGCCGCGGCCGAGGAGGAGGCCCGCCGGGTCGCGTCGCGCAACCGGCTCGCGCGGGAGCTGCACGACGCCATCGGGCACACCCTCACTACCTCGACCATCCAGGCGGCCGTCGCCCGGCAGGTGCTCGAATCCGACCCCGCATCGGCCCGGCTCGCGCTCACCGCGATCGAGGAGTCGTCGCGGTCCGCCCTGGACGACCTCGACCGCGCGCTCGGCGCGCTCCGGGAGGAGCCCGCGCCGGTGACCGCCGCGCCCACACTCGCCGACCTGGCGCCGCTGTGCGAACGGGCCGCGGCGGCGGGTGCGGCGATCGCGGTGCAGGTCGATGGCGAGCCCGAGTCGGTCGCCCCGGCGGTCTCGCGCGAGGCGTACCGCATTGCGCAGGAAGGCATCACGAACGCCCTCCGGCACGCACCGGGTGCCGCCGTCGAGGTGGCGGTGGACGTCGGCGAGGACCGGCTGGGCCTGCGCGTCGCCAATCCGGTGACGGGCGGCGGCGGATCCGGCTACGGCCGCGGGCTCGAAGGCATGGCCGAGCGCGTGCGCCTCCTCGGCGGCACGGTCGAAGCGGGCCGGGATGCCGAGGACCGGTGGGTCTTGGAGGTCACGCTGCCGCTCCGGCCCGGCAAGTCCGCATCGCTGGGCGGCGACCGGGAAAGCTCACGGCGCTGAGGCGGCGCACACCCGCGTGTGCGCCACCTCGGCTACGACCAGTGGAAGTACCAGGCCTTCGACCTGATCATGTGCTCGGCGAGGTCTTCGAGGGTCGGCACGCCGCTGTCGAGCAGGTCGGGGCAGTACGCGTAGACCTCGCCCGCGACCGCAAGGGCCTCTTCGGCACGCGGCGGATGCGGCACGTACAACTCGATCACGTCGTAGGTCATGGCGACCAGCTCCGCCTCGAAGCGGCGGTGCCAGCTGTGCAGCACCGCGGCGTGCTCGGCGCCGTACAGCTCCCAGTTCGTGGAGCCCTTCCACGGGAACATCGCCGGGATCTTCCAGCCCGCGTCGGTCCTGACCAGGCCGAGAAGACCATGGGCCTCATGCGGAGTGGCGAAGTCGGTGTCGCCGCGGCGCGGCAGGATCGGGACGCCGCGGGCGGGCTCGCCGGCCTCGGCGGCCTTGTCGTGCAGGAGTTCGGCGGGGTCGATCTCGTCGGCGCGGGTGAGTTCGTCGTCGCCCTCGTGGATGATCGCCTCGCCGTTGTCGCGCCACTCCTCGGCCGCGCCGAGGAGGACCGGCATCCAGCCCGTCTGCTCGGCGGACTGGCGGATGTCGAGCCACCAGCCCAGGGCTTCGGAGGGCCGGACGACGAAGGCCCACATGGCCGTGTCGCCGCGCCGCACCAGCTGGTGCATCTTCGGCACGGCGAGCCCGGCGGCGCGCAGCTCCCCGCGGGGGGAGCCGACGATGTCGAGGGACTCGTCGTCCTCGATGCGCGGCATCATCTCGTCGCGGCCGGTGGTCGGCCCGCGCGGCGGGACCGGCTTGTCCAATGTGAGCAGTTCGCGGCGGGGCCGCTCGGGCACGAAGATCGCCGCCTCTGGTTCCGGTTCGGACGCTGTGGCGTCCGCGGGTGCCTCGTCCGGTTCGAGCTCCGGCGCGGTGTCCGGCTCGAACTCCTCGACGGGCTCGGGTTCCTCATCAGGTTCGAAGTCCTGGACGAGCTTCAGTTCCTCGTCGGGCTCGAGGTCCGGCACGGCCGTGAGGACCGGGCCCGCGGGCTCGGGTTCGGGCTCGTACTCGGGCTCGAGCGCGGGTACGAGCCGCAGGCCGGTGACCGGCGCCTGGGTAGGAATGCTGTCCTCCTCCGCAGCGTCCGGCAAAGGGTCCGGGCTGCTCTCGGGGGCGGCATCGTCTAGCGCGCCAGAGGAGGCGACCGGTTCGGGCGCGGCCTCGGGCTCGGAGGCAGGTTCAGGTTGGGCGGCGGGATCTGGCACTGAATCTGGTGTGTCCCGGCGCCCCAACAGACGCTGGAGGAGTCCCACAGTTCTCCATGATGCCCTGTCGCGGACCGGAGCGCCACGCCCACCCCCGAAGCGGCCGAGGAAGAACGCGAGGAACGATCGGGGACGGCTACTTGCCGCGGCCCTTCCGGAACAGGATCCCGAAGAAGAAGGCGCAGGTCATGATGATGACCATGACCGCCAGGAGTTTGAAGAGCAGGCCCATCAGCGTTCCTCGGTTCGGTTCGGGCGTCGCATCATTTCACCTTGGTGAGTTCAGGGCGCTTGGGGTCGACGGCGTCGCCGCTCGACTTGCCGGTGAGCCGGCGCTTCACCCAGGGGGCGAAGTGCTTGCCCGCCCACTGGACGCCGTTCATCTCCCGGCGCGGCCGGGGCAGGTGCGGGAGCGGCTCGGACCATGACGGGTCGGGGTCGACGCCGAGGGCCTCGCACACGTCGTAGGCGACGCGCTGGTGCCCGTACGTGTTGAGGTGGAGCCGGTCCGCCGCCCACAGGCGCGGGTCCTCGAACGCCTTGTCGTTCCAGAGGTCGACGAGCACCGCGTTGTGGCGCTTGGCGACGCGCTTGTAGGCGTCGTTGGTGGCGACGAAGCGCTTGCGCAGGACCGCGATGCCGGGGATGTGCGGGGTGATGTCGGCGCAGGTGAAGAGCACGACCTCGGCGCCGGAGGCCTTGAGGAGGCGGACCACTTCGTGCGCGCGGGTGGAGAGCTGCACGGGGTTGAAGCCGGGGCGGAGGGCGTCGTTGCCGCCGGCGGCGAACGAGACGAGGTCGGGGCTCTGCTTGATCGCGGGGACGACCTGCTCGTCGACGATGCGGTCGAAGAGCCGCCCGCGGATCGCGAGGTTGGCGTAGGCGAGGCCGGGCCACTGCTCGGCGGCGCGGTGGGCGAACAGGTCGGCCCAGCCGCGGTCGCGGTCGCCGCCGTTCGGATCGGGGTCGCCGACGCCTTCGGTGAAACTGTCGCCGATGGCCACGAAACTCGAGTACTCCGCTGCCATTGCACCCCACCTCCGTCTGAGCCGTTCCGCTGAACACCGCCCAGCCGCGGTGACGGCGCGGGCGCTGACCAGCATGCCTCACCTAGATAACGATCGGATTTCGATCAGGTGGCGAGCACGGCCACAGCCGTCTACGAGGAGGGCGGGGGCGGCGCCGTTCGGGGGCGAGTGCCGTTCGGCCCCTTGGGGTCTCGCGAACGAATGTGAACGGAGGGTCCGGGCGAATCGGACACCCTGGGACCCCCCGTTTCAACACTACGCAACAGGTCCGACATGCCCGGCCGACCAGAGCCGGCTGCGCGGCTTCGCGGGGTCGCCCGTGACAACGAAAGCGGCGGGAAGCCTCCGGCACCGAGACCGGCCGAGGGCTTCCCGCCGCGGCGTTTCGCCCGGTCAGGCCGGGCGCGCTCGCGTGCGCCGAAGTCACGCGTGCTCTCGGTGCACCACGACCTCGCCCGCGGGGACGTCGACCACCGCGTCGGCCGCCTTGACCTGCGCGTCGGCGTCCGTGTGGTTGATGCAGAAGAGCCAGCTGCGGCCGTCGTCGTGGGCGCGGCGCACGACCTCGACGCCGACCGGGGCCTCGGCCGGCGGCTCCACGCCCGCGTCCTGGGCCGCGGCGGCGACGATGCGGTCGAGCGTGGCGTCGTCCGGGAACGTCGTCAGGTAGTGCGCGGTGCCCTCGCCGAAGCGGTTGACCAGCCACGCCGGGGACCCGTCCGCGTACGTGTCGCGGACCTCGGCCCCCGTCGATGCCGCCGCCTCGCTCCAGATCGTGCCGTGCCCGCCCGAGGCGAGCTCGACCTTCCCGCCGATCAGCGGGTAGAACTCCTCGCTGCGCACGCCGAGCACGTCGCGGATCGCGCCCGGGTAGCCGCCGAGGTAGACCGTGTCGGTCTCGTCCGCGATCCCCGAGTACGGGGTCACGAGCACGGTGCCGCCGCCGTTCACGAACTGCCGCAGGTTCTCCGCGCCCTTGCGCGAGAGCAGGTAGACCGCGGGGACGACCACGAACCGGTACTTCGACAGGTCCCCTTCGGGCTCGGCGACGTCGGCGGTGATGCCCGCCCGCCACAGGGCCGCGTAGTAGACGTCGAAGACGCCCTGGGCGGTCAGCTCGTTCGTCGGGCGCGCCTCGTGCTCCTGCGCCCACGAGTTCGGGAAGTCCCACAGGATCGCGGTGTCCGCGCTCACGGTCGAGCCCTCGACCTCGGCGAGGTCGCCCAGGCGCGCGCCCAGTTCGCAGACCTCGCGCCAGATCTTGGAGTCGGTGCCCGCGTGCGGGACCATGCCCGAGTGCCACTTCTCGGCGCCCTGCTTGGAGGCGCGCCACTGGAAGAACATGATGCCGTCCGCGCCGCGCGCGAAGTGCTGGAAGGAGTTGCGGAGCATCTCGCGGGGCGCCTTGGCGCGGTTGCGGCCCTGCCAGTTGACGGCGGAGGTCGAGTGCTCCATGAGGATCCACGGCCTGCCGTTGCCGAGCGAGCGCGCGTAGTCGGCGCCGAAGCCGAGCTTGACGTGGGCGTTCTCGCCGACGAGGTAGTGGTCGGTGGTGACGACGTCGACGACGTCGCTGAACTCCCACAGGTCGATGTCGGGGTGCCCGCCGGCCATGAAGTTCGTGGTCATCGGCTTGTCGGAGTACTTGCCGATGACCGCGGCCTCGGCGAGGTAGTTCTGCTTGAGCCGCCAGGACGAGTAGCGCTTCCAGTCCAGCACCTGGCCCGGGTTCGCGATCGTCGGCGTCGGGAGCGGCGCGTAGACCTGGTCCCAAGACGAGTAGGCCTGCGACCAGAACGCGGTGCCCCACGCGGCGTTCAGGCCGTCGAGGTCGCCGTAGCGCTCGCGCAGCCACACGCGGAACTTCGCGGTCGCGGCCTTCGTGTACGAGCGGGCGTTGTGGCAGCCGTACTCGTTGTGGACATGCCACAGGGCGAGCGCGGGGTGGTTCGCGTACCGCTCGGCGATCTTCTCGGTGATGGCGAGGGCCTTGGCGAGGTAGACGTCAGAGGACGGGTCGAAGCCCTGGCGGGAGCCGTGCGTGAGCTGGCGGCCCTCCGCGTCGACCATGACCGCCTCGGGGTAGGTCGCGGCGAACCACGGCGGCGGGGACGCGGTGGGGGTGGCGAGGCAGGCTTCGATGCCGTTGGCGGCGAGGAGGTCGAGCACCTCGTCGAACCACGCGAACTCGTAGCGGCCTTCTTCGGGTTCGAAGAGGGCCCAGGAGAAGATGCCGACACTGACGCGGTTGACGCCCGCCTCGCGCATGAGGCGCATGTCCTCGGCCCAGGTCTCGCGGGGCCACTGTTCGGGGTTGTAGTCACCGCCGTAGACGATCGCCATGCAGGGGTGCTCCTTCACTGGGGGAGGTACGGGTGCGCACTCCAGGCTACGGGAAGCCGCAGGACGCATCAACCCCACTGACCAGCTTTTTCGCCCCGTTTTACTAAGTGGGACAGGGCGGTGGCAAAGGTCTCGAAACGTTTCAATCCGCCAGTGCCCGAGACCGCCGGCGCCTCGGACCCCTTACGCCTCCGCGGCGTACCAGCCCGCCGCGCCCGGCTCGATCCACCACGTGCGCTTGCGGCCGAGCTCGCCCACGAGGCCGTCCTGAATGAACGTCACGGAGTCCTCCGGGTGCACCGCCACAGCCCGCCCCCGCGCCCGGCGCACCTCGATGCGCAGGCGCTTGCGGAACCGCCCCACCGTCACGGGCACCGCGACCGCGACGTCGATCTTCCCGTCGGCCGGGTCCGGTTCGGCCAGCACCATGTCGTCGGTCGCCGCGTACCCGTCCGCGTTCGCGACCACGCACGCCAGGATCTGCTCGGAGCCGTCGGCCAGCACCACGTCGTCCAGGTTCACGACCCCGCGCCAGGGCCGGTCCCCGCCGCCCAGCCGCACGCCGTCGACGGCGACGCCGCCGCCGTCGTGGCGAAGCAGATCAGTGCGTTTCACCACTCCCTCGGCGACCGCCGCGGCGACGTCCGCGGGCGTCGCGGGCAGGCCGAGCCGCGCCACGATCCCGGGCGCCGTCGCCAGCGGAAGGATCGCGATCGCGGGGAGGTCGGGGATCGTGCGGCCGTCCGGCAGCCCCTCGGGACGCCGGCTCGGGGCCGGGACGGCTTGGCGCACAAGGCGCGCCATGACCGCGTTGACCTGCTCGTCCGTCTCCGCGGCGAGCACGAACCGCTCGTCCGGGTCGGCGAATGCGACGTCGACTTCCTCGGGTTTGGCGGCCTCGGCGGTGCGCACGACGGCGCCCCGCGCCTTGAGCTCGTCCACCAGATGCAGCGCCTGAGTGCGCGGTCCGGGGTTCGCGCAATTGGCTTCCACGAGTGTCAACACGACGACGTTCACAACCGCCACCTTACGGTGTGACGGGGACCCGATTCATAGTGCTTAGGCCTGGTGAGACCCCGCATAAATGCATGCAAGTAGGCTTACCAAGTAATCGGGTGATCAACTTCCCGGGAGGATGGGCAGATGCCAGCGATCGCGGTCGTCGGAACGCAGTGGGGCGACGAGGGCAAGGGCAAGGTCACCGACCTGCTCGGCGCCGAGATGGACTACGTCGTGCGCTACCAGGGCGGCAACAACGCCGGGCACACCGTCGTGACCCCTGACGGCACGAAGTACGCCATCCACCTGGTGCCCGTGGGCATCCTGACCCCGGGCGTCGTCCCGGTCATCGGCAACGGCGTGGTGGTCGACCCGAAGTTCCTCATCTCCGAGCTCGACGAGCTCATCGGGGGCGGCGTCGACGTCTCCAACCTGAAGCTCTCATCGGACGCGCACCTCATCATGCCGCACCACCGGGCCCTCGACCGCGTGGTCGAGCGGTACCTCGGCGGGGCGCGCATCGGCACCACCGGCCGCGGCATCGGCCCGGCGTACGCCGACAAGGTCGCGCGCCAGGGCATCCGCGTGCAGGACCTCCTCGACCCGAAGATCCTCTCGATCAAGCTCGAGCAGATCCTCCGCGAGAAGAACCAGATCCTCGTGAAGGTCTACAACCGCAAGGCGATCGACCCGCAGGCCGTGGTCGAGGAGTACCTCGGCTACGCCGAGCGGCTCAAGCCGTACATCGCGGACACGCGCCTGCTGCTCAACCAGGCCCTGGACGCGGGCAAGAACGTGCTCCTCGAAGGCGCGCAGGCGACCATGCTCGACGTGGACCACGGCACCTACCCGTTCGTGACCTCCTCGAACCCGACGACCGGCGGCGCCTGCGTCGGCACCGGCATCGCGCCGAACAAGATCACGACCGCGATCGGCATCATCAAGGCGTACACGACCCGCGTGGGCTCGGGCCCGTTCCCGACGGAGCTGTTCGACGAGTTCGGCGAGTTCCTGCTCAAGAAGGGCGGCGAGTACGGCGTCACCACGGGCCGCCGCCGCCGCTGCGGCTGGTTCGACGCGGTCCTCGGCCGGTACGCGGTGCGGGTCAACGGCATCACGGACCTGTTCGTGACGAAGCTCGACGTGCTCTCGGAACTGCAGCGCGTCCCGATCTGCGTCGCGTACGAGGTGGACGGCGAGCGCGTCGAGGAGATGCCGATGACGCAGACCGATGTGCACCACGCGAAGCCGATCTACGAGTACCACGACGGCTGGTTCGAGGACATCTCCCACTGCCGCAAGTTCGACGAGCTCCCGGCGAACGCCCAGAGCTACATCGAGCGGCTCGAAGAGCTGTGCGGCGCCCAGGTGAGCGTCGTCGGCGTCGGGCCGGGCCGCGAAGAGAACATCATCCGCCACCCGATGATCTAAGGCGCGCAAGCGAAGCGAAGGGCGTCGGCCTCTGGCCGGCGCCCTTCGCCGTGCCCCTTGGCCGGGAACGCCGCCGCGCCACCAGGTCCGGGCGGATCTGGTGGCGCGGCGGCGTCGGGCGGGGCTAGGCGTTGAGGGCCTGCTCGATCTTGCGGACCATCCCGGCCATGACGGGGCTCGGCTCGCCCTTGTGGGCGCGGTTGGCGGCGTCGATGACGATCGCGATGGTGGTCCGGAAGTTCTCGGCCTCGGCCGGGTCGTGGGCTTCCAGGACCCGCACCGACTCGGTGATCGCAGGGAACACCTGGTCGGCCAGGTCGGCGGTGGACTTGCCCTTGAGCTTGACGCCCTTGGCGTCCGCGACGATGTGGCCGACGGTGCCGGTGGCGGCGACCAGGGCCAGGGAGGCGTCGGTGCCGATCTTGTGCGCGGACCCGGCGATGCCGGCGGCCGACAGCAGGGAGACGGTGCCGTAGGCGGCGGTGCGGATGGTGACCTGGTCCTGGGTGGAGAGGCTGGTGGTCATTTCGGTGCTCCTTCAAGCGCTTCGGTGAGGTGTTCCTCGTTGATGCGCCAACTATGGGCGTCCGGTCTTGCACGCCGCTGACACCGGCCTGACACCGCCGCTGACACCGCCGCCGCGGGTCAGAGCCTGAGGTTGCCGAGGGCGGGCTGGAGCCTTCGGGCCAGTGCCGGGTCGTGTGCGGCGACCTCGGCGGCGAAGCACTCCAGCAGGGCCGTGTTCGACCGCGTGAGCTCCTCGCGGTCCACGGAGGCGGCCCGGGCCGCGGCGAGGGCGGCGAGGATCTCGGGCGGGAGCTTGTGGGCTTCGCGCCCGTGGTGGGGGTTGAGGCCGAAGCGCGCGCAGGCGAGGGCGAGGACGGTGTCGCGCAGGTGGTCAAGCATCATGGCGGCCTGCCAGTGGCGGTCGCGCTTGATCGCCGAGCGGGCGTGCAGGGCGTAGAGCCAGCCCATGCCGGTCATGTGCGTCCGGTCGGGCGCCCTGGGCTCCGTGGGCGGGTTGGGGGTGCCGAACAGGAGCTTGAAGCCCGGCTCGGTGGCGCGGAAGCGGTCGCGGGGCCAGAAGGAGACGTCGACCTGCAGCGAGGAGTCGAGCAGGAACACCCGGTAGAGGACGCCGTCGGCGATGACGTCGAGGTGGTGCACCGCCCCGTGCTCCGCGTAGAACCGGGCGGTCCAGCGTTCGGCGACCGCGTCGGGGTCGCCTTCGATCTGGAGCATGAGGTCGATGTCGGACCAGGCGTCCTCGCGGCCGGTGGCGGCGGAGCCGACGAGCGCGGCGCCGACGACCCCGCCGTCGTGCTCGGCGGCGGCGATGAGGGTGTCGCGGAGTCGTTCTCGGTCAGCGGTGTTGAACATGGGCCGAGCTTAGGACGCGCGGTCCCGTTCGCAAGGGCGGCGTCGCACCCGCGTGCCACGATCGGGGGCATGACCGACGCGAAAGCACGACTGCACCGCGCCCTCCGGGACTGCCGCGAGGGCCTGCTCTGGAAGCTCGAGGGCCTGGGGGAGTACCAGCTGCGCCGCCCGATGACTCCGACCGGCACCAACCTGCTCGGCCTGGTCAAGCATGTCGCGGGCATCGAATCGGGCTACCTCGGCGAGGCCTTCGGCCGGCCGGTGGACGATCCCCCGTGGTGGTTCGAGCACGACGTGGACGAACCGAACGGCGACCTGTGGGCGCGCGCCGAAGAGACCAGTGAGGAGATCACCGCGTTCTACCGGCGCGTCTGGGCGCATTCGGACGCGACGATCGACGCGCTCGGGCTCGAGGCCCCGGGCCGCGTCCCGTGGTGGCCCGCCGAGCAGGCCGAGGTCACCCTCCATCAGATGATCGTGCTCATGATCGGCGAGACCAACCGCCACGCCGGCCACGCCGACATCGTGCGCGAGCTCATCGACGGGTCGACCGGGCTGCGCCACGACTTCAAGTTCGTGCCCGAGGAGGGCGAGGCCTGGTGGGCCGCGTACCGCGGGCGGCTCGAGACGACCGCCCGCGAAGCCGCAGGGTGGTGAACGCCGGCCCTCACCGGTAGCCGGTGAGCCGCATGGCGGTCGCGTTGTCCGGTGTCTCCCAGAACAGGTCGTGCAGGTCTGGCGGCAGCTCGCTCCGGTGGGTTCCGGTCGTGCCGGAGCGGAAGAAGCCGGGCTCGCTGTCGTGGAGTTCGCCGAAGGTGGGGATCGAGGCGTGCTCGTCGGGCGCCAGGCCCGGGGCGGCCTGGGCGACGGCGGCCACGACCGCGGCTCGCGGGTCGGCGATGAGGTCCTCGAAGCGGACCCGGATCGGGTCCGGGCTCGCCGAGCGGTGCCAGGACAGCACGTTCTGGCCCCAACCGCCCGTGCCGCCGGTCCGGCGGGTGATGATCGAGCGGGCTTCCGCGGCGAACCGCTCCTTGTGATCCGTTGCGCCCGCGAGGTGGGCGGTGTTCAGGCGGGCCCAGGAGACCACGGCGTCGCGGCCGTCCCGCACCAGGTGGACGGCCCGGTCCTCGGCGGCGATCACCGGGTCGTCGCGGCGGCGGTGGGTCTTGACGAAGTGCACGTCGTCGGAGGCCCGCATCTCGTCGAAGGTGCTGGGCCGGGCGCGGGCGTCCATCAGCTCGGGGCCGATCCGGGCGGCGACGCCGTCGACGTCGTAGACCACATAGGTCGGTACGCGGTAGAGGCGGTGGAGCGCGATGCGGAAGAAGGTGTTGCCGGAGCGGGGGAACGAGGCGAGCCAGACGATCACTGCGACAGCCTAGGACCCGCCTGCGACACTGCGGCGCCCTCGCAAGACGCGCCCGGCACCGTGCTCATGGCCGGGTCGATCGCCGGCACCGTGTCCGTCGCCGCCGGATGCTTCCCGGCGCAGCGGCTGCCCGCCAGGACGCACCTCCGGCGCGGGGAAAAGACGGCTCGAACGGCGTACGATCCATTGGGAGGCAACATGAGCTGGTGGCGGGGCGCGGCGATCTACCAGGTGTACCTGCGCAGTTTCGCGGACGGCGACGGGGACGGGATCGGCGACATCGCCGGCCTCGAATCGCGGCTCGGATACCTGAGCGAGCTCGGCGTGGACGCACTGTGGATCAACCCGTGGTACGTCTCCCCGATGAACGACGGCGGCTACGACGTGGCCGACTACCGGGACATCGACCCGTCCTTCGGCACCCTCGCGGACGCCGAGCGGCTCATCGAAGCGGCGCACCGGTTCGGGCTGCGGATCATCGTCGACATCGTCCCGAACCACACCTCCGACCTCCACCCCTGGTTTCGGCAGGCGCTGCGCGACGGCCCCGGTTCGCCTGCGCGCGAGCGGTTCCACTTCCGCGACGAGACGAACAACTGGCAGTCCCGCTTCGGCGGCCCCGCATGGTCGCAAGTGGAGGACGGCCAGTGGTACCTCCACCTCTTCGACTCGTCCCAGCCCGACCTCAACTGGGAGCACCCCGAAGTGCGGGCCGAGTTCCCGTCGATCCTGCGGTTCTGGCTCGACCGGGGCGTGGACGGCTTCCGCATCGACGTCGCCGCGCGGCTCGTCAAGCAGGCCGGACTGCCGGACAAGCGCGGCCGACTCGAAAGCGCGCCGACGTCCACCGACACCGGTGCCGGTGGTGCAGGGATGGGCGGCGCAGGGGTCAGCGGCCCATACGAGGAACCCGACAAGGACCGGCCGGAAGTGCACGACATCTACCGGGACTGGCGGCGCGTGCTCGGCGAGTACGGGCCCGACCGGGTCTTCGTGGGCGAGATCTGGGTCCGCGACCCCGAACGGTTCGCGCAATACCTCCGCCCCGACGAACTGCACACCGCCTTCAACTTCGAGTTCCTCAAGTGCGCGTGGGACGCCGGGGCCCTGCGAGCGGTCATCGACCAGACCATCGCGACCCACGCCACTGTCGGCGCCCCGCCCACCTGGGTGCTCGCGAACCACGACGTCACCCGGCACGTCACCCGCTACGGCCGCACCAAGAGCATGTTCCTCAAACGCGAGCACGGCGTCCCCACCGACCTCGCCGCAGGCACCCGCCGGGCCCGGGCCGCGGCACTGCTGACCATGGCACTGCCCGGCGGCGTCTACGTCTACCAAGGCGACGAACTCGGCCTGCCCGAAGTGTTCGACATCCCCGACGAACTGCGCGAAGACCCCGTGTTCGCCCGCACCGGCGGACGCGACCTCGGCCGCGACGGCTGCCGCGTGCCACTGCCCTGGGGCGGGGACACCCCGCCGTTCGAGTTCGGCACGGGCGGCGCATGGCTCCCGCAGCCGCTGGAGTGGCGCGACATGACGGCCGCCCGGCAGCTCGGCGACCCCGACTCGATGCTGTCGCTCTACCGCCTCGCGCTGCGCCTTCGCAGCAGCGACCCGGCGCTGGGCGACGGCGAGATGCGCTGGCTGGAGAGCGAACCGGGCGTACTCGCGTTCGAGCGCGACCCCGGCTTCACGTGCGTGGTGAACCTGACGGACCACGAGATCGACGTCCCGGCGGGCGAACCGCTCCTCGCCAGCGCGCCACTCGAAGGGACGCAAGGAAAGCGGCTCCCGGCCGACGCGGCGGTGTGGCTGCGCGCCGGCTGAGCACGTTCAGTCGGCGTCGGGCGCTTCCTGCCAGAGTTCGGGCACGCGCGCCCGGACGGCGGCCATCGCGTCGATGCGGGTGCCGTGCGGGAGCCGGATCATGTACCGCGGAGGGTCGGCGGGCAGGACGAAGCTGTCGAGGAGCGGGTCGCCCGGCTCGAGCGGTTCGTGGAGTCGCAGTTCGATGGACCACGACTTGAAGAAGCGCGACGAGGAGCCGGTGAGGGCGTACTCGTGGAGGCCGATCGCGGCCACGTCGTTCCAGGCGATGACGGCGCCGGCGTCGCGTTCGGTGATCCACAGGCCCGCGAAGTCCGTGCTGATCGCGAGGTGGCGGTGGCGTTCGGCCATGCGCAGGCAGACGAAGGCGAGCGTGCCGCAGAAGAGCAGCAGGAAGGCGCTCCTCCCGAACGACATGAACGGGCCCCTGCCCGGCCGGGCCATGTCCACGGCCGCGAGCACCGTGAGGACCGCGCCGAGCACGGCGAGCGCGGCGGAGGCGGCGCCGAAGCACGCCCATCTGCAGGCGATGCGGCGGCCGATGGGGACGGGCGTCGCGTCCGGTGACGGCGTCGAAGCCGGTGCGGGGTACATGGTGGGCCAGCCTAGGAGCCGTCGTCCACCGCGGTGGACGGTCTCACGTCCGTGGCGTGTGTCGCCTCGTCTCGCTAGAGTTGCCGCCGAGGAGGTGAGCCGTGCGCAGGAGCTCGGAATGGGTGGCCATCGAGCGCAGTTCGCCGACCCGCCGGATCTCCACGCTGGTGCTCTACTCGCTCGCGTGCGCCGCGTTCATCACCGGCCTGTACCTGCTCGTGCGCACCGAGCCGGCCACGCTCGACTCCGGTGAGCCGAACCCGGTGGCGGGACTGCCCGGGTTCTTCACCGTGATGGCCGTGCTCGGGGCGACCAGCTTCCTCGTGCCGCTGGTGCGGCCGCCGAAACTCATGGTCAACCACTTCGGGCTGCGGGTGCGGGCCGGGTTCGGCAAGAGCCTGCTCATCCCGTGGAGCAACATCGAGGAGCTGGCCGCGATCCACGTCGGGTCGAAGCGGCGCGGCACCTCGTACCTCTTGTTCGCGGCCGACAACTACCTCGGGCGCGGCGGCTCCGACCGGCCCGGGTTCCTCGGGCGCTCAGTGCTGCGCGAGGCGAACCGGGCCACCGAGGGACTGGTCGCGGGGTTCGATCTCGCGGTGCGCTGCAAGGACTTCGCCCTCGAACCGCAGCAGCTGCTGGCGCGGCTGGCCTCGTTCGCGCCGGGGCACGTGCAGGTCGTCGACCGGCTCTGAGGCGCGACGCGCCGGTTTGTTCGCCCTGAGCGAAATGCTGCGCGCCCGCACGTCGCGGCCCTGGCCATCCGGGGGCCGGGCCCGGGATGCGCGGCTCGCCCCAAATGCCGCTCCCTGACCCGTGCTGGTGATCCGTACACTGGAGGCGACCTGACGTCCCACGCCCCTGGACCGAAGGTCGCCTCAACCGCCCGGCCACTCTCGCCGGCGGACCGTCCAGCATTTGGGGGTACCCGTGGCGTCGATCCCGGACGAGGGCCTGCGCGCGACCCTGGCCACCATGGCGCCCGGCACCGCGCTGCGCGACGGCCTGGAGCGCATCCTGAGGGGCCGCACCGGCGCCCTCATCGTCGTCGGCTGCGACAGCCAGGTCGAGGAGATCTGCACCGGCGGCTTCGAGCTCGACATCGAGTTCTCCGCCACCCGCCTGCGCGAACTGTGCAAGATGGACGGCGCGATCGTCATCACCACCGACGGCTCGCGCATCGTGCGCGCCGGCGTCCACCTCATGCCCGACCCCTCGATCCACTCGAACGAGTCGGGCACCCGGCACCGCACCGCCGAACGCGTCGCCATCCAGACCGGCTTCCCCGTCATCTCCGTCAGCCAGTCGATGCACACCATCGGCCTGTACATGGGCGCGATCCACCACCTGCTCGAACCGTCCACGCAGATCCTCTCCCGCGCCAACCAGGCCCTCGCCACCCTCGAGCGGTACAAGCTGCGCCTCGACGAGGTCGCCGGCAGCCTCTCCAGCCTCGAGATCGAAGACCTCGTGACGGTGCGCGACGCCGTCACCGTCCTCCAGCGCCTCGAAATGGCCCGCCACATCGCCGACGAGGTCGAAGGCCACGTCATCGAACTCGGCACCGACGGGCGGCTCCTCGCCCTCCAGCTCGACGAGCTCATGGCCGGCGTCGACACCGACCGCGAACTCATCGTCCGCGACTACCTCCCCGACGGCGCCGACCACCGCAAGGCCCTGCGCAACGTCGACCGCATGGGCTCCCCCGAACTGCTCGACCTCATCGCGGTCGCCCGCTCACTCGGCTACCCGAACTCGCCCGACGTGCTCGACCGGCGCGTGAGCCCCCGCGGCTACCGCATGCTCGCCAAGGTCCCGCGCCTGCCCGAAGCCGTGATCGAACGGGTCGTCGGCCACTTCGGGGCGCTCCCCGAACTCCTGGGCGTCACCGTCGAGGAACTGCAGGACGTCGACGGCATCGGCCCCGGACGGGCGCAGAGCATCCGCGAGTCGCTGACCCGCCTCGCCGAGGTCTCGATCCTCGACCGGTACCTCTAGGACCGCCCGGCGCAGCGGGCCGGCCGCTAGGTCAGGCGCAGGTTCGTCGGCGCCGAGACCGCCTCGCCCAGCCGCGCCCGCAGCTCGTACTCGCCCGCGGGCAGCTCCCGGCGGGCGCCCGAGCACGCCTCCTCCGACGCCAGACCGTCCACCGTGAACTCCACGGTCTGGCCCGCGCCGTCGCTCAACTGGACCTCCTCGCCCTGCGGGGTCTCACAGTGCGCGGTCGAATAGACGATGTCCGCACCGGCGGTCAACTCGACGGCGACCTCCCGCAGGTTCGCCGTGCACGCCGTGTCCGCGCCGCTGGCGACCAGGACGCTCACCGGCACCTCCGAACCCGACCGCACCTCGTCGAACGCGGCCACCACCTGCAGCATGAGGTCGTCGGGCGAGCACGCCACCACCGCCGGCTCGGTCGGGGACGGCGAGTCGCTCGGCTCGGCCGCGGTCGGCGTCTCCCGCACGTACGGCCGGTTCACGGTCGACGAAACGGACGGCGGCTGCCACTCGTTCTGGGCCGAGTCGCCCTTCGCCTCAGGCCCCTCTTCACCGCCGCCGAGCGCACTGAGCCCGAGCACGACCAGGACCACCAGCGCGAGCACCGCCCCGGCCACGATCGCCCGCCGCTTCCAGTAGACCGACTCCGGCTGCGAGCCCTTCACGAACTTGCCCTTGAAACCCTGCACGCCGGGACGCTAACGCAGCGAAGCGGCATGCGAGCGGAAATACACGCGAGTCCGGCCGAGCCGAAACGCCGCGGCCCCGCTGCGGACGACCCTCCCGAGCGCATGTCGGACCCCGCGCCCACAATGGGAGGCATGCGAGCCGCCGACACCCTGCCGACCCTGCCCGCCCCCGACACCGTGAGCGGCCGGCTCCTCCCCTGGTTCGACGCCCACAACCGCACCGAACTGCCCTGGCGCCGACCGGGGACCACCGCGTGGGGCGTGCTCGTCTCCGAGGTCATGAGCCAGCAGACGCAGGTCGCCCGCGCCGCCCCCGTGTGGGAGTCCTGGATGGCCCGCTGGCCGACTCCGGCCGACCTCGCCGCCGCCCCGACTGCGGACGTCCTGCGCGAATGGGGCCGCATGGGCTACCCGCGCCGGGCCCTGCGCCTGCAGGAGTGCGCGCGGATCGTCGCCACCGAGCACGGCGGCGTCGTGCCCGCCGACCCGGTCGAGCTCGTGAAGCTGCCCGGCATCGGCGTCTACACCGCCGCCGCGGTCGCGGTCTTCCACTACGGCCGCCGGCACGCGGTCGTGGACACCAACGTGCGCCGCGTCGTCGCCCGCCTCGGCGGGCAGAGCGACGCCGGCACCGCCACCACCCGCGCGGACCTGACGGCCGCCGAGGCGCTGCTGCCCGATGACGCGCCGACCGCGGCCCGGGTCTCGGTGGCGCTCATGGAGCTGGGCGCGCTGGTGTGCAAGGCGCGCGCGCCCGAGTGCGGCGCGTGCCCGGTGAGCGACGTGTGCGGGTTCTCCGGCCAGGAGGTCCCGGCGGGGCCGAGCCGCAAGCGCCAGAAGTACAAGGGCACCAACCGGCATGTGCGCGGTGAGGTGATGGCCCTGCTCAGGGAGGCCGAGGGGCCGGTGGAGCGGGCGCGGATCGACGCCGTGTGGCCGGATCGGAGGATGCTCGACGAGGCCGTCGCGCAGCTCATCACCGAGGGCCTGATCGGCACCGACGAATCGGGACGATTCGAACTCCCGAGTCGGTGACAAAGGCCCCGGGTACTGGTAGCGTCGGAACTGAGAGAACTTCACGATGCTCGGTCGGCGCCGATTCTCATATCGGCGGCCCTGGGTCGAACCTCACTCGTCACCAAGTGAGGCGCCGGAAGGACCACCAGGTCCACTCACCGCCGGTGCCAGGGCCGAATCGCCTACCGTAGGCCCGTCCCCGAGCGGCCGGCCAGGAACACGACGACGCGGCTCGCGCCAAGAACCGTCGCGTCGACCGCGGACCGGACGCACGAAATGCGGGCCATGTGGGAGCGGACGCCTTGAGCGACGGACGCGACCGAGCAACGGCAATGCCGTTCCGGTACCGCGCGCTCAGACCGGGGCGGCATTGTTACGTTGCCGAGTACATTGACGGCTCGCAAGCTTCGCCGAGACCGGCAACGCCGTTCCGGTACCGCGCGCTCAGACCGGGGCGGCATTGTTACGTTGCCGAGCACATTGACGGCTCGCAAGCTTCGCCGAGACCGGCAATGCCGTTCCGGTACCGCGCGCTCAGACCGGGGCGGCATCGTTACCTCCAGAACCCCGAGACTTCCTCGCATCTCAAAAAATGTCGGACCCCTATGGGAGGGTGTCCTTTTCACTGGTAGTGGTGAAGGTGGGACTGGGCGGGTACCCGGGGCCACCCGTATGACCGCTACGACCTGCGCAAACACCTCAAGCCGCCTCCGGCTCCCTCGCCACCGGCGCCTCCGCGCGCTTCGCCCAGCGGACCAGCCACCACACGATGAGCACCGCCGGCAGGCCCTTGAGCATCACCCCGGCCAGCACGCCGAGCGCGCCCAGCCCGAGCCCGTCCCGCAGCAGCGGCGAGTTCCACAGCGCGTGCAGCACGATCACCCCCGCCAGCGCCCCTGCCGCCACCCATACCGACCGCATCGTCCGCCGCGTCGCCGCATACGCCACCCCCGCGCCCACGATCGCCGTGAACACCGCATGGCTCCACAGCCCCGCGAGCACCCCGCGCACGATGAACACCGCGACCACCGGCTCGACCACGTCCCCGGCCCGGTTCAGGACCGTGCTCGACATCGCGAACGCGTACCCCTCCACGATCTGGAACCCCACCCCGCAGAACGCGCCCAGCACGATCCCGTCGAGCACGCCGTGCACCCGCCCCCACGCGATCGCGACCACCAGGACCACGCCCGCGGCCTTCACGACCTCCTCCACCACCGGCGCGGCCAGCACCGGCGACCACCGCTCGGCCCACGCCGGGCCGTTCGCGGTGGCGAGGAGCCCGTGCAGCGCGCGCGAGCCGAACAGGGACGTCATGACCGCCACGGTCGCGCCCCAGACGAGGCCGATCGCGAGCGCGGCGGCCGGGAGGGCGAGCCGGTCGGCGACGCGTCCGCGCAGCCACCAGAACGGGATCGCGAAGAGCGAGAACAGGACCAGGGCGGTCGTGCCGGCGCGCGGGTAGGCGAGGGCGACCGGGAGGGTGTTGTACAGGAGCAGGATGCCCGAGGCGCCGATGAGCAGCAGGGCCGTCCACTGCACGGGGGAGGCGGGGTCGATCCGCATGTCAGGCGGTCCCGAAGGACAGCTGGCCGATGAGCGCGTCGATTCTGTCCACAGTGGCTGAGTCTAGCGAGGACCCCGTGGCCGTGACCTCAGCGCGGATCGTGTCGTGGACGAAGGCGCACGCGAAGCCCGCGCCGGTCTCGGTCACGAAGCTGCGCCCGGCGCCCTCGACGCCGTCGGCGGCGCAGTCGCGCGGTTCGGTGAGCTGGACGCCGGGCTGGACCTCGAGGAGGCGCGTCATCTCGTCGGCCAGGTACTCGGCGTCGAAGTCGTAGGGTCCGGCGACGGCGATGTCCACTTCCGCTTCGCCCACAAGGAATTCGACGCGGCCGGAGCCGGGCTGGTAGTAGCCGGGGCGCATCCGGACCTCGTCGGGGGCGGTGAGGGTGACGCCGGCGAGGGTGAACGTCTCGCCGCCCACGTCGACCGTGGGGGAGACGGCCTTGTTCAAAAGGGGCACCCCGAGCGCGAACGTGAGGACCACCGCGGCGACGGCGGTGGCGATGGCGAGGCTCTTCGTGCGAGTCACGCTTCAAGCGTGGCACGTGCTCTCCGGCGGCGCATCGGGAATGCCCGCGTGCGGGAGGGGATCGGGGGGTTTGCGGCCACCGGGGCGCGAGGGCGGGGCCGGGTCCGGCTGCGCGGGGCGGGGTTTCGGTGCGTGTGCGCAGCAAGGCTGGTCGCTTGGGGCGCAGTGCTTTACGGCTGCGGGGCGATCCGTGCGCGCAGGCGCGGCCGGTTCGCGGTGAGGAGGCGGGCCCTGAGGGAGGGCCCGCGACCTCGATCGTCAGAATCCGCGGCGCCGACGTCCGCGGCTTCGATGGGGCATTGCGTTCACGGTTCGCATGCTGCGCCGCAGGGGCGGCTCACCGGCTTCGCCGTGGGTGGCCGGAAGGGTGGTCCGGCCTTGGTTCCTTCGCCGTGTGGTCACGGCGCTACTTGCTGCTTGCCAGTGGTGGTGCCTGGTCGGTGGCACCTCCGCTGCTCTTTTACTCAGCGGCGACGCGCTGAGTGGGGATGTCACCGTTGATCAGGGCGCGGATCTCGGACTCGCGGTAGCGGCGGTGGCCACCGAGGGTCCGGATCGCCGAGATCTTGCCGGCCTTCGCCCAACGGGTGACCGTCTTGGGGTCGACGCGGAACATCGCGGCGACTTCGGACGGGGTAAGCAGGGCCTCGGATTCCACCGGAAGGTTCAGCTCTGTCGTCATCGTTCTTCTCCTCCACAGACGGGCTGCGAATCACCGGCGCCGAGCCTTGATTCGTTCCTTCTGCAATCGTCCGGCCTGTCGTAGATGTCCGACATAGGCCGAACGGCCGATTTTGCTTGGACTTTCCGCTCGGTGCCCTCATCCGAGTGATCACTCCACATGCGAATGCCCTGGCAGCGGGCTCGCCGTGCCGCAGTGTCCGAGGTAAGTTCAAACGCTCCGCGAGACGACGATCACGCCATCGGTCAACAAGGCGGGCATAGCAGTCCTGCGCCTCTTCCGGCTCAGAAGCACCGAGATGGTCCAGGGCCTGCCAGGTGAGGTCCACCGAGTCCTCGGCCCGCAGCTCCTCGGGGTCCATGCGGGCGGCGAGCCCGCCGTAGTCGAGCTCCACGACCGAGTCGCGGTGGAAGCCGTCGAGCCAGTCGCCGGTCTCGGCGAGGGCCTCGGCCAGTTCGGCGCCTTCGCCGAACTCGGCCCGCACCAGGTTTCGGGCGACCACGAGCCCCGTGCGGGCCTTGGCGATCGGGGTGCGGTAGCGCAGTTGGGCGACGCCGCGCTGGATCACCAGCTCGCGGTCCTCGGCCCGCACGGCCGCGAACCAGCGCAGCGGCACGGACCAGGACGCGACGTGCTCGTGTGAGTCCGCGGGCGCGTCGTGGCGGTCGGCGCCGTCGTCCAGTTCCACGACTTCGGCCGCGGAGGAGAGGAACTCGGGCGGGAACAGGGCGTCGGCGACGGCCTCGGGGGTCAGCCGCCGCACCTCCAGGGCGGAGGCGGCGATCCGGTAGCGGAGGTTCCAGGGGCAGATGAGGGGATCGCCGTCGCGGCCGCGGTCGATGACGTACGCGTCGCGCGGGAACGAGGGCACGCCGCGCCAGGGCCACCCGATGCGCTCGTACAGCGCCTCGCGGCGCAGCCGCGGCCCCTCGAGGGGGTCGACCGCGCGCCCGGACGCGGCGTACGCACGCCAGTAGTCGGCGTCGACGAACGCCCCCGCCGGCTCATAGACGCGCAGATAGGACGCGTTCGGTGCGTACACGAAGCGAATACTTCCATAGTCATATGCTGGGGGCGTAGGCATACCCGCGCTACGACAAGAGTGTCGGCCGAGACCCGGCCGCCCCCCTGGGTGGTGCCCGCAGCGACGGCGGCGCAGGGACACCCCCGCGAGAACGAACTGGAGAGCAAGCCATGAGCATCTTCGACGGCAGCGGCCACGAGCAGGTCGTGTTCTGCCACGACCCCGATTCGGGTCTGCGCGCGATCATCGCGATCTACTCCACCGCCCTCGGCCCGGCCCTCGGCGGCACCCGCTTCTACCCCTACGCCTCCGAGGAGGAGGCCCTCCAGGACGTGCTGCACCTCTCAGAGGGCATGGCCTACAAGAACGCGATCGCGGGGCTCGACCACGGCGGCGGCAAGGCCGTCATCTGGGGCGACCCGGTCGCCGACAAGAGCGAGGCGCTGCTGCGCGCCTACGGCCGCTTCGTGGAGTCGCTGCACGGCCGCTACGTGACCGCCTGCGACGTCGGCACCTACGTTGAGGACATGGACCACATCGCCCGCGAGACGCGCCACGTGAGCGGGCGCAGCCCGGAGGCCGGCGGGGCCGGGGACTCCTCGATCCTCACCGCGTTCGGCGTGTTCCAGGGGATGCGGGCCGCGGCCCAGCACCGGTGGGGCGCGGTGGACCTGGCCGGTCGCACCGTGGGCGTGGCCGGGCTCGGCAAGGTCGGGCGCCACCTCATCCCGCACCTGCTCGAGGCCGGGGCCGAGGTCGTCGCCTGCGACGTGAACCAGGCCGCGATCGACTGGACGAAGAGCCACCACCCGCAGGTGCGGATCGTCGCGGACGCCGACGAGCTGATCGCCTCCGGCATCCACGTGTACGCCCCGTGCGCCCTCGGCGGGGTCCTCAACGAGCAGTCGCTGAAGACCCTGGACGCCGAGATCGTGTGCGGCGCGGCGAACAACCAGCTGGCCGAGGCCGGCATCGCGGCCGAGCTCGACCAGGCCGGCATCCTCTACTGCCCCGACTACGTGGTCAACTCCGGCGGGGTCATCCAGGTCGCCGACGAGTACGACGGCGCGTTCGACTTCAAGCGGGCCGAGCGGCGCACCGCCGGGATCTTCGGGACCACCTCGCGCATCCTGGAGCGGGCCAAGGGCGAGGGCACCACCCCGGTCGCCGCCGCGGACGCCCTCGCAGAGGAGCGCATGGCCGCCGTCGGCCGCCTCCAGCGCGTGCGGCTCTTCCGCTAGCGGGAGCCTCCTCGCCGGGCCGGTCCCGACGAGCCGGTGATTCCCCGGTGCGCGGCAGTGCGCACCGGGGGATCAGCAGTCACGGGGTGTCGCCGAACGCCTTCGCAAAGCGAAAACGAGTCTCACGATTCGGGCGGTTGTTCGTCCCGGTCTGGTGGTCATCGCCGGTAATCTGTGGCACCCAACTCATGGGCCGGGATGCAGTCCTGCGCTCCAAGGTTGTACCGTAGGAGCCACGAAGAGATTGCAAGCATTCCGGGGCACCTTATTGGCTGCCCCGATGATTTCTGTGCGAGGGGGTCGAGCCAACATGGGGCGAGGCCGAGCTAAGGCGAAGCAGACCAAAGTGGCCCGCAAGCTCAAGTACCACACGCCTAACACCGACATCCGAGCGCTGGAGCGCGAACTCGGGGGCGGTCGTCAGGACGAGGTGGACATTGAGCCTCCTGAAAAGGAACCGGACCCTTACGCCGCTTACGCCGACGATCGGTACGACGGAGACGAAGAAGAACTCCGTGAAGATGACTGGCTCCCGCCTAAGAAGCAGTTAGCCGGACGGCTCCGGCGAGCCGACCAGGCGGGCCCTCCCGACCGTTACCGCAATCTCCATATCCAGTGGGCACAGGTGTTCTCAGCGACCCCTGCGCCCGACCCGAAGGTCCGCTCCCCCACGAGCCGGTCCCCAGGTGCTGGAGCAAAGACTTCGGATACCGGACCGCGCATTTGGGGTGTACAGCTCTGTACAGCTTCGGGATGCACAGCCAAAAGCAAGTGAAGAAGAGGCGGCGCGACCAGTGGTCGCGCCCCCGCATAGGCGGCGTGCGGGCGGGTACGGCGGCGGGGGCTGCGGGCCCCGGGTCT
>NZ_JAUEMJ010000003.1:797699-809300 GCF_030403505.1 Glycomyces tritici
GTACCCGCGGCGGCCCCCCCCCAAAACCCACGTCACACCCGGGCGGCCCCCCCGGGGGGCCCCCCCGCCTCTTCGGCTGCTTGCGGGCGGTTACTGCTGCGGGGCCTGCGGCCACGGGTTCTGCTGGGTCCCCGGCGCGGGCTGGGGGGCCTGCGGCTGCACCGCGGGCTGCTGCCCGGTCGGGTAGCTCTGCGGGGCGGCGGGCTGCGCGGCGGCGGCCGAACCGGGGGTCATGACGGCACCGGCGGCGAACAGGGCGTAAGCGCCGACGAGGAAGAACGTGCCGATCCAGGCCGAAGGGTCGGAGGCGGAGTCGCCGTCCCCGAGCGCCAAGACCGTGAACAGGAGCTTCGCCAGGAAGATCGACGCACCGGCCACGGTGAGCGTCTTCCACAGCATCCGCAGCTTCTCACCGGTGAACAGCGTCAAAGCGAACGTGACGATGACGGCCACGAGGATCGAGAGGACCCCGCCGCCGAGCTCGTCGCGCACGAAGCCGGACAGCACCGTGCCGTCGCCGAACTCGTCCGAACCGCCCGAGCTCGTACCGGCGATGAGCCCGGCCAGGACCAGCGCACCCAGGCCCGAGAGGCCGAGGATCGCGGGCATGGACGGCACGCCGAGCTTGTCGAACAGCGACGGTGCCGGGGGAGCGTAGGCCGCGTACTGCTGCTGCTGCTGGTACTGCGCTTGCGGCGAGGCGTAGGGCGCCTGGGGGTACGCCTGCTGTTGGGGCTGGCCAGAGGTCGGCTGCTGCGGATACCCCGCACCTTGTTGCTGTTCACTCATGTCCTCATCATGCCTTGAGCGGGCAAATGGACGCACCCGGGTTGCGGGCGGTCGCACGGCGCGGCGGTGCCGGTCGCCGCGGGGTCCGACCCGGTTCGCGCCCTTTCCCTCTCGCGGCCCGCGGCGGTGCGATCCGGATTCGCGGGTCCCAACGGCAGCGCCGCACACGCTCGAACCCGTAGGCTGTACGCATGTCGCAACGTCTCCGTCCCGTTTCGCCTATCTGGGTGGCAGGCCGTCCGCAGCACGGCGAGGAGGAGTTCTTCGTCACCCACCCCTACGACGAGTCCCCTGTGGGCGCCACCTCGTGGGCGACCGCCGGGCAGGTGGAGGCCGCCGTGGCCGCCGCCTCCGGAGCCGCGCGCGAATGCGCGTCCCTGCCCGCGCACGTGCGGGCCGAGGCCCTCGAACACGTGCGCCGCCGCCTCGACGAGGAGGCCGAGACCTGCGCCGAGCTCATCACCGCCGAATCGGGCAAGCCGATCGCATGGGCGCGCGTCGAGGTCAAACGCGCGGTCTCCACCTTCCGGTGGGCCGCCGAAGAGGCCCGGCGGTTCGTCGGCGACGTGCAGCGGCTCGACACCGACGCCGCCTCCGACGGCCGCATGGCGCTCGTGCGGCGCTTCCCGCGCGGGCCCGTGCTCGGCATCTCCCCGTTCAACTTCCCGCTGAACCTCGTCGCGCACAAGGTCGCCCCGGCCATCGCCGCCGGCTGCCCGATCGTCCTCAAACCCGCCCCCGCCACCCCCCTCTCCGCACTCCACCTCGGCGCCCTGTTCTCCGAGACCGACCTGCCGCCCGCGATGCTCTCGGTCCTGCCGGTCCCCAACCACCGGGCCGACCAGCTCGTGGACGACCCGCGCCTGCCGGTCGTCTCGTTCACCGGCTCCGGGCCCGTCGGCAAGCAGATCCTGCGCCGCATCCCCGACAAGCACGTCACGCTCGAACTCGGCGGCAACGCCGCCGTCCTCGTATGCGCCGACTACCCGAAGCGGGACTGGGCGGCCGAGCGCATCGCGATGTTCGGGAACTACCAGGCCGGGCAGTCGTGCATCGCCGTGCAGCGCGTCTTCATCGAAGCGCCCGCCTACGCCGACATGGCCGCCCGCATCACCGAGCAGGTCAAGGCCCTGCCCTCGGGCGACCCGAACGACCCCTCCTGCAAGGTCGGGCCGCTCATCAACGCCGAAGCGGCCGAGCGGGTCCAGGCGTGGATCGCGGAGGCCGTCGACGAAGGCGCGAAGGTCCTGTGCGGCGGCACCCCGCGCGAAGGCTCGCTCCTGGAGCCCACCGTGCTCGCGAACGTGCGCGCCGACGCCAAGGTCCTGCGCGAGGAGGTGTTCGGGCCCGTGCTCGTGCTCGCCAGCGTCGACGACTTCGAAGCCGGCCTCAACGCCGTCAACGACTCGCGCTACGGCCTGCAGGCCGGCGTCTTCACCGAGAGCCTGCCGCAGGCGATGCTCGCCCACCGCACCCTCGACATGGGCGGCGTCGTCATCGGCGACGTGCCCTCGTTCCGGGCCGACCAGATGCCGTACGGCGGGGTCAAGGCCTCCGGTGTGGGCCGCGAGGGCGTTCGGTCGGCGATGGAGGACTACACGGTCGAACGCGTGCTCGTCCTTCCGGACACTCTTTGAGCCGCTGAATCGGGCGGCCGGGCACCGGCGGCCACCGCCGGGCCAGAAACCGCCGCGCGGTGCGTCACCTCGCACCGGTGACGCCCAGGTCCGATCGGCCCCAGGCCTCCCCGCTGAGCTGCGACATTCCTTACCCGCCGCCGACCCCGAATCGTCAGACGGTTGACAAGCCCCTATAGCGTGGCAACATGACTGTCCCTCCGAACTACGGCCCTCCCCCGGAGCAGCCGCAGACCCCCGGCTACGGATACCAGTCGCCTTACAGCGGCGGCCAGAACCCGTACGGCAGCCAGCCGCACCAGCCGTCCTACGGCTCCGGCGGACAGCAGCCGCCCTACGGCGGCGGGCAGCCTCCGTACGGCCAGGAGCCGGGCTCCCCCTACGGCGGGCCGGCCCTCCCGCCCGAGCCGCCGCAGCGGAACCTCGGGCTCATCGGCGGCATCATCGTCGGCGTCACCGTCCTCGTGCTCGGCGCCGTCCTCCTCGTCACCGTGAACCTCCAGGGCGACAAGAAGGACGACGACATCGCCGAAGGCGGCGAGGACACCTCCGCGTCCGCCACCGAGAACGACAACACGCCCGACGCGGACGCGACCACGCCCGCCGAGGAGACCGACTCCGAAGTCGGCCAGTGCCTCCCCTACGAGTCGGAAGTCGACGGCAGCGGCCTCGGACCGCTCGTCGCCTGCTCCGACACCACGGCGTTCTGGGAGATCACCGCCCAGTCCTACGACGTCGCCGACATCGCCGTGGACGACGAAGGCACCATCACCGACACCGCGCCGGTCTACGAGCTGTGCGGGGACGGCTGGGGCACCAACGTCCTCGGCCAGGCCTGGACGAAGTTCGACTACGTCTACTCCCCCGGCTCCCTCGACTCCCTCTACTGCCTCGAGGCCGTCGGCAACCCCGACCCTGAAGAGCCCGAGCACTTGCCGGTCATGCCCGACGTGGGCGACTGCTTCGACGACAGCTCCAGCTGGTGGTCCGTCGACTGCGGCTCCGGCCTCGCGCTCTACACGGTCGTCGACACGATCATGTTCGAGCCCGTCGCCGACATGAGCGACGAGGACGCCGAAGCGCAGGGCACCAACTGCGGCACCGACTGGTACTGGGAGATGATCGACGGCGAGGGCCGGACCTACGGCATCCTCTGCGGCAACGACGTCTAGCAACGGCGATGAGGAGCGGGGGGGGGGGGGGGGGCGCCCCCCCCCCCCCCCCCCCCCCGGGCGGGGGGGGGGGGGGCCCCCCCCCGCGCCCCCCCCGGGGCGGCCGATCGGCCGCCCCCGCTCCTCATCGCCTGCTGACCTGGATGCCTTCGACCCCATGGCCTTCGGACACGGGAACGGCGGCGCGAACCCCTCGATCGCGCCGCCGCAGGCACTCCCCGCTCAGCCGAAGCGGCCGGTGATGTAGTCCTCGGTGCGCGAGTCGGACGGGTTCGAGAACAGGCGCTGCGTGTCGTCGAACTCCACGAGGAAGCCGTAGCGCTCGCCCGCGTCGTCGACATCGGCCGAGAAGAACGCCGTCGAGTCGGAGACACGCGCAGCCTGCTGCATGTTGTGGGTGACGATCACGATCGTGTAGTCGCGCACCAGCTCGCTCATGAGCTCCTCGATGCGCGCGGTCGCGATCGGGTCGAGCGCCGAGCACGGCTCGTCCATGAGCAGGACCTCCGGCTGCACGGCGATCGCGCGGGCGATGCACAGGCGCTGCTGCTGCCCGCCCGAGAGCGCCAGGGCGCTCTTCTTGAGATTGTCCTTGACCTCGTCCCACAGCGCCGCGCCGCGGAGCGCCTGCTCGACGCGGTCGGCCAGGTTGTCCTTCATGCCGTTGATCCGCAGGCCATACGCCACGTTGTCGAAGATCGACTTCGGGAACGGGTTGGCCTTCTGGAACACCATGCCGATGTGGCGGCGCACCGCGATCGGGTCCACGCCCGAGGCGTAGATGTCCTGGCCGTGGAAGGAGATGCTCCCGGAGACCTTCGCTCCCGGGATGAGGTCGTTCATGCGGTTGATCGAGCGCAGCACCGTGGACTTGCCGCAGCCCGACGGGCCGATCATCGCGGTGATCTGGTTGCGCGCGACGGGCAGCGAGACACCGCGGACGGCGTGCGCCTTCCCGTAGTGGATGTCGACGCCCTTGATGTCGATGACCGTCTCGGTCTGCGTGGGGGTGCCAATGCGGCCCTGCGGGGCAAGGCCCGCGAGGGGGGCCTTGGCGCGGGTACCAGTTTCGTTCACGCTCACGCGAACTCCAATCACCGAATGTCAACCGCCGTTAACGTGTCCTGCCCTCATGGAACGCCATGGAGGTGCACAACGGTGAACGTGAAGGTGAACTGGGAGTGAATGCAGTGCGGTCCCGGTCGCAACCGTCCAGACGCCGTTCAAACGGGGCGCCCGAACGCCCTGTTCGTCCGGATCAGGCGTGCTCGGGCGGCAGCAGCTCGTCGTTCGGGTACCCGCCCAGCAGGTCGTCTGAGGCGGTGAGCGTGAACTCCTCCGCGACCCCGACCTGGCCGATGTCGACCGAACCGGCCACGTCCCCGTCCTCGGCCAGCTCCATGAGCATCCCGCGGACCACCGGGGCCGGGACGCCCGCGTCCTCGGCGAGCGCCGCCAGGCTCACCTGCACGGTGGCCGACTTCGCGCCGCCGGGCAGCGTGAAGCGCCCCTCATCGTCGAACTCGTAGTCGATCCCGCCCACCCGGCGGATCGCGATCGCGGTGAGTTCCTCAAGATCCCCGCGCTGGTCGGCAGCCTCCTCGATGGCCTCGACCTTGTCGAACGCGAGCACGTCGAACGGGTTGATGTACAGCAGCGGCGCGACGTACAGCTTCCCTTCGCGCATCTCGGAGCGGTACAGGCCCAGGGCGAGCAGGAACTCCAGGAGGTCGCGCACGGTGTGCGGCACGGGCAGGCCGGCCCGGCGGCAGTGGGTGGTGAAGGTATCGATGCGCTCGCTGCGCTCGGCGGTGGCCCGGTCGTACTCCTCGCGGGCCTCCTTCTCGATGACCTCCTGGGACGCGCCCAGGTGGTGCTCGGAGGCCTCGGCGATCCAGTCGTCGACGTCGCCCGGGTCGCACCAGACGGGTTCGTTCCAGATGTCGTCCTCGGGGAAGGCGTCGGCCCACCAGCTCGCCGGGAACGGGTTCACGGAGGGGACAGTGCGGAACAACTCGATGCTGCACGGCATGATGCGGATCCACGCGGGGTGCATCGGTGCTTGGACGGGGCCGGTCTCGTCGCCGAAGGGCCTGTCGAAAGATTCCACCCATCGACGGTATCAGCGAGGTGCGACGCGGCCGCGCCGCTGGGGCGCGACTTCGCTTTCAGCGTACTGGCGCGGAGGGGCCGTCCCGACGCGGTGATTCCAGGAGTCGCTCAGTGCCCGTTGCGTGCCCGATTGCGACGCTCCCGCGGGAGTGCGACGGCGCCGGGACGGCCCTCGCTAGCCGTTGAGGCGGGTGAGGTCCGGCTCGAAGTCGGCGAGGCTGCCGGCGTACTCGGGGGTGAGGTACTCGAGGGTGCGGACCTGCTGCTCCAGCAGCTTGCCCACGGTGACGATCTGATCGGCGGCGTTGAGCACCAGCCAGTGCTCGTACTCGTAGTAGCGTTCTTCCACCGGCGCCAAGGTCACAGCGGTTCCTCCCTGATAGGACGTGCATCGAGTGCGATCCGAACAACGTAATCCGCACTGAGCGAAGCACGGATTCATGACACGCGACCGGCAGGCGAAATACCTGCTGCCGCAGCAGATCACACCCGTTCGAGACTAGGCGCGGAGCACCAGGCGCAGTGCCCTGACGCCGTCCTCGGCGATCGATACGGGGACGCCCCAGTCCTGGCGGGTGAGGTGGCACGCCGGGTGCTCGGCCTCGGCGTCGCAGGTCGCGGCCTGGGCGACGACCTGCAGGACGCCCTGCCCGATGCCGTCCGCGAGCACGAGGTCGCGGCCCAGCTCCTCGCCCTTGCCCGCGCCCGAGGCGAGGAGCTGGGGCGGGTCGGCCGAGACGGTGACCTGGATCGGGGAGCCGTAGGTGTAGTCGAGCTTCTGGCCCGCGGCCGGCTCGAAGAGCACTTCGAGGCGCAGCGCGCCGGGCGCGACCTTGGTGCGCTTGCGCGTGACCCGGTGGTGCCGCCCCGAGACGGCCGCTTCGCCGAGGTCGGGGACGGTGAGGCGGTGCGCGGCCGACTCGACCACGACCACCTTGCCGTCCAGGACGATCACGTCGCTGGGCTCGGCGAGGTCGGCGGCGAGGGTGGAGACGGTCGTGGTCTGCGGGTCGAAGGCGCGGAGCGCGCCGTTGTAGGTGTCGGCGACGGCGATGCGCCCGTCCGGGAGCACGGCGAGGCCGAGCGGGTGCTGCATGAGGGCGTCCGCGGCGGGGCCGTCGACGTGCCCGAAGTCGAAGAGCCCCTGGCCGACCGCGGTGTGCATGACGCCGTGCTCGACGTAGCGGAGCGCGGAGGTCTCGGAGTCGACGAGCCAGAGCCGGTCGTCGGTGGCGGCGAGGCCGGAGGGCTGGGCCATCCAGACCTGGTCCAGCGGGCCGTCCTTGAGGCTCTCGACGGTGGTGCCGGCGTAGACGCCCGCGGTGCGGGCGAGCGGGTCGAAGTACCAGAGCTGGTGGATGCCTGCCATGGCGACGACCAGCTTGTCCTCGAACCAGGCGAGGTCCCAGGGGGAGGAGAGGTCGACGTCGAGGGCGGCCGTGGTGCCGTTGTCCATGCGCCACTGCTTCCCGGTCCCGGCGACGGTGGCGACCGCGCCGTCGGCGAGGCGGACGCCGCGCAGGAGGTGGTTCACGGTGTCGGCGACGACGAGGTCGTAGCCGACCTCGGCCGCGACCGCGGCGGGCAGGAGCGCGAGGCCCTGCGGTTCGTTGAACTGCGGTTCGAGGCCGTCGGCGCTGCCGCGGGTGCCGGTGCCGATCACGCCGACGACGGTCTTGAGGTCCGGCGCGAGGCGGACGAGGCGGTGGCGGGCGGAGTCGCTGACGAGGACGTCGCCGCCGGGCAGCTCGATCGCCTTGCCGGGGAAGCGGAGTGTGGTCTCGGCGGGCGGGGCGGCGACGTACAGCGATTCGGTGGTGTCGAGTGATCCATCGGCAATGTGCTCGGCCACCAGGTCGCCCACGATCGCATCAAGCGCTTCGAAATGTCCCTCGCCGGCCATCGTTGCGACCACGTACCCAGCTGGATCGATCACCACCAGCGTCGGCCACGCTCGTGCAGCGAACGCATCCCATGTGGTCAGGTTCGGATCGTCGAGGACGGGGTGCTCGACGCCGTAGCGCTCGACGGCCGCAGCGAGGGCCTGCGGGTCGCGCTCGTGCTCGAACTTCGGGGAGTGGACGCCGATGATGACCAGCGCGTCGCCGTACTTCTCCTCGAGCGGGCGGAGTTCGTCGAGGACGTGGAGGCAGTTGATGCAGCAAAAGGTCCAGAAATCAACGATGGTGACACGGCCTCGGAGGTCAGCCAGGGAGAGGTTCCGGCCACCAGTGTTCAACCAAGAGCGACCTCGCAACTCGGCGGCGCGGACTCGAGCAGGCTTCGTCATGACTTCAAGGCTGCCACTGCCGAGGCGGGCGGCCCAGTAGATCGAGAACTCCATCACGTCAAAGGCGCAGCCGCGGCGCCTGCCGCCGCCCATGCAATCGACACTCTCGAATCACCATCGAACCTGACTCCGACTCGCCCTGGTTGCACCTCCACTTGATCGACGAGCAGCTTGAGCAGGTCTCTGCGTTCCTCCATCGCCTTGGCACCCTCGGCCATCTGCAACAGCGTCTCTTTCGGGCGTAGCGGTCGACACATCGGCGGCAGAGAAGCACGCTCCGCCGCCTCTCGGAGCTGATCGAGCCGCTCGCCCTGCCTGCGGGCAATCTGCGTGTAGCGGTCGAGACCGTCTTCGCCTTCGAACTCACCCCGTAGGTATCTGGCCTCTTCAAGGTCGGATCTTCGATTCTCGAGTGCCGAAATCTCTTCTGCAATCACGTCGCGCTTCTTAAAGAGCTCAGGGTGGCTTCGTCTGGCCATCCGCTCGAGAACGATTTCCATCAACGGGTCTCCGGGCCGGAGTTCGGCCACACGGTGCCTGACCGTGGCCTCGACGTAGTGGTCGAAGCTCTTGACCTGCACGGAGACGCCACCGCAGTCACGGCCCATTCGATGCCGGGAGCATTGATACGAAGTACCGGCTTTGCTCATCCGAGACCCGCACCGGCCGCACCGGGCAAGGCCTGTCAACAGAGCGGGACTACGGTTCTCCACCTTCCGGCTGCCTGCGAACGAAAGAGTCCGGCTCTCGATCTTCTGAAGAATGAGCTCACGCTCCTCGACCCCGATGACGCCCTCGCCGATGTGCACAGGCATCAAGGTCACCGGGTCGATGTAGGGATGGACACGATGTCCGTACTTCCGGGTTCCGTCTGCCGATACAGCCATCTCGGTCTGCGGCATGATTCCTGCGAACGCGGGCGACCTCAGCAGTTGGAGGATCGTCGAGGAGTTCCACTCCCCACCCCTCGGCGATTCGACGCCATGCGTATTGAGCAGCCGTGCGATCTCAACCAAGGTCGATCCGGCCAGTGCCTCGTCGGCTATCAGGCGGGCGTAGACAGCGGTCTCTGCATCGGGCACAAGCCTTCTCGTCTCCGGGTCTACCTTGAGCCCGTACGGAGGTCGGCCTCCGATCCATTTTCCCGCCCCCCGGAGATGCCGTTTGGCGCTTTCGACACGCATGCTCGTGTTCTCGGACTCCGCACGTGCGAGATCCGCCAGCAGCGCCATTGCGTCCCTTGCCGATTTCTCTGCTGTGTCAAGGTGGTCCATCACCGAAATGAAACGTGCACCCGCCTTCTGGAACTCAGTCAGGTGCATGGAGACCTCAGCGATTCCACGCCGGGACAACCTGTCGAGCTTCCAGACGACGAGAGCATCGACTACACCCGCAGTGACAGCTGTGACCGCGTCCGAAAATCCGCTGCGACGCACCGGCTTGAAAGCGGAGCGTCCGCGATCTACGTGCACCTTTCGTACAGCAAAGCCGTTCTGAGCAGCCCATTCTCGGCAATCTGCCTCCTGATGCTCGATACCCGAGTGTCCTTCTCGATCAGACGAGACCCGGAGGTACAGATCGGCTACATTGCGCGCTGTCATCCTTCAACGCTAGCCAGCATCCTTCACCTGAGCATCACTCAATAGTGTTGAGTACGAGCAACTTGAACGCAAAGCAAGGGGGCGACGCGTTTGCGCCGCCCCCTTGGTGCAGTTCTAACTGTTAGGACGCTTCGTCGGTCGGCTCGCCGCCGCCCTCGCCTTCGGCGGGGGCGCCGAGGAGGCTGAGGCAGTAGACGTCCTTGTCGACGGTGAGGGTCTCGCGGCCCGCGTCGGCGCATTCCTGGCCGTCGCTGACCTTCTGCACGATCTCGTAGTCCTCGCCTTCCACGGCGTCGGCGCATTCGATCGGCTCGGCCTGGTCGCCGCTCGTGTGGCGGACGCAGCCGCCCTCCTCGAACTTCGGCGGAGCGAGCACCAGGAAGTACACGGCCGCGGCGGCACCGGCCAGAACCAGCACGGCGACGATCGCCAGCACCGGGGCCAACCAGCGCTTCTTCTTGCCCGGCTCAGACGGGGGCGGCTGCTGGCCGTACCCCGGCGGCACCGAACCCGGCGGCATGCCCGGTTGCGAGTACTGGCCGCCCGGCTGCGACTGCTGGTTCGGGTCGTAGCCCCCGCCCATCGCGGGCGGCGGCTCGCTGTATGGGTTGTGCGCGCCGATGATGAGCTTCTGCGTGTCGTCCGACTGCGTCGGCGGCTGCGGAGCGGCCGGCGGCGGGGCCTGGTAGGCCGACTGCGGCTGCGCGTACGGGTTGGCCGGAGGAGGCGGCGGCGGGGGCGGCACCGCGCCGGGCTGCTGCTGGTACGGGTTCGGCGCGGGGGCCTGCGCGTTGTTCGGGTCGGTCAGCGGGTTCGGCGGCGGCGACGGCCACGCCGAGGAGGGCGACTGCGACTGCGCGGCCTGCTCGCCGTACGGCGCGGGGGCGTTGAAGCCCGAGGCGCCCTGGGGCGGCAGCACCTGCGTGCGCTCCTCGTACGGGTCCGCGGCCGGAGCGGGCGGGGCCGCAGGGGAGGACGGCTGCGACGGGCCCAGGCGCAGGATCTGCGTGCCGTCGTCGTCGAACTGCGGTGCCGACGGGGCCGCCTGCGCCGCAGGCGGTTCCGGGGTGGAGGGGGCGACCTGCTCGGGCCGGTTGTCCGCGGCGGGAGCGGCCGGGATGTCGATGCTGATCGAGCTCGAGGTCGGGATGGCCTGGGTGGCGCCGTCGTCGACGGACGGGGCTGCAGGAGCCGCCTGCGGCGCCTCGGGTTCCGGAGCGGGAGCTTCGACCGGGGCCGGGACTTCGGCGGCCGGAGCGGGGGTCTCGGCGGGAGCCGGGACGTCGGCGGCGGGGGCGGCCGGGATCTCGGCGTCCGCCAGCGCGGACGACGGCATGGCCTCGGTGGCGCCGTCGTCGACCGACGGTGCGGCGGGGGCCTCCGGTGCGGCGGGAGCTTCGGGAGCGGCGGGCTCGGCCTGCGGCACTTCGGGTTCGGCGGCGGGGGCCGCCGGAGTCTCGGCGGGAGCGGTGGTCTCCTCGGCCTGGGGCGCGGTCTCGGCCGCGCGCTCGTCGGCAGCGGGGCTCTCGGGCGCGGTGCCCGCGGTGTCGCCGGGAGTCACCGGCCCGGGGGTCGCGGCGGCGTCGGTCTCGGGGACCGGTCCGGCGGCGTTCTGGTCTTCGCTGCCCTCGCCCTTTTCAGGCGGGTTGCCTTGCTCGGAGGTCACGGCTGCTCCTCAATGCTGCTTCCGGCCTGGCGTCTTGGGGGCACGCCAGACGCGTCACACGGTACCGCAGCGGCGCTCGCAGTCACTCGACAGGGTTACTGAGCGGGCGCGAGTGGGCGGGGCGGAAGCGGGCCTCGCGAAAGGACGGCCGCAAGGGGGGCTGGGGATTGGAGGGCGCAAAGAAAGGCCGGGTGCCAGCGATTGCCCACCCCTCATGGATGCACATTGAGGCAACTACCTGGTTATACAGGAATACCCCGTGGAACGTATCCACGGGGTATCCAGACGACGTTCAATCAGAAGTCGTCGTCGGTGATGAACTCGTCCATCTGAT
>NZ_JAUEMJ010000004.1:0-460035 GCF_030403505.1 Glycomyces tritici
CACAAGCCGAGGCTCCGGCTCTACCCAGCGAGAGCCCGCAGGCGTTCCTGGAAGTCCTTGGTGGCGCTCTCCTCCGGGAAGCGTTGCTGAAGCTCGCCGGACAGCTCGCCTGCCACCATGAGCAGCGACGGCAGAGACTTCCGCTCGGAAGTGAAGACCTGATCAGCCTGCTCGATCGCCTGGTCAAGCTCGCCCTTCCGGGCGGCCGTGATCGCGAGTACCAAGCGGGCCTCTTGGTTCCTCATCGGCGAGATCTCGATGCCGTTGGGAGTGGTCCCGAACTTGATCACTTCGCCTGCGTACTGGGTCGCGAGGTCGTAGTCCTGGGCCTGCGAGTACGCGTCCATGGCGTAGAACTGCCACTTCGGAAGGTCGATCGCGAAGTGGTTGTCCGATCGCGAGGGAGCCTCGAAGCGCTCAAGGATCTCTGCTCCTTCGTCCAGTGCCCTGCGCACGCCCTGGACGTCCCCGAGTCGGCCGAGCGCCTTGGCCTCCTGGCCAATGAGTTGGACGGCGACGTTGTGCCCTGCCGCAAGGTGGCGGCCCTCGGCAACTGCGCTGAGGACGTCCGGATAGCGCCCCTGGGTTAGGGCAATCCACGCCTTCATCTCGAGAGCCCAACCGTGAATCTCAGGCGCTCCGGCCTCCACGCCCAGGTTCGACGCCATAATGCGGGTCGCCTCGGCGGATGCCCGCATACCGAGGTCGTACTCAACGCAGCCGATGAGTAGGGCGAGCCACCCGGCGTTGACGAGCAGTTCCCTGTGAGCTTGCAGCCCAACGGGTTGCTTGATCATACGAGCAACCTCGCGAAGCCACCTGTGCCCTTCGGCGCGAAGCTGGGTCGGGTCAGTGGTGGCGTACTGGCAACACAGGTCTTCGACCGTGGACCGGAGGGCTTCAATCGTGGTGCTGCTGGTGTCGGTCGCACGGATGCGTTGCAGGAGTTCCACCGTCTCGTTGGGCCGAAGGTCCCGCGCGGCAGCGATGTCCAGATGCGCCGCTCCGATGAGGTCGCCCCGGGCGTTCAGTAGCTCGTCACAACGTTGCGCGACGCCCTCGGATGGCTTCTGTCGGCCGTTGATGAGCTTCGACAGGTGGCCCTTGTTGCACGGGATCGCGGCGGCAAGCCGGTTCTGTGACCAGCCCCGTTCGAGGAGGAGGCGGCGCAGCGTCTCGGCAAACAATGACCTCATCCCTCCATCGTGGGGTTGCCTAGTTGCCAACGTCAACGAGGCAACTTAGAACGTCTGGGCAACTTCTGTCGCACCTGGGACCTTGGTCCCATGATGGCACAGATTTCAAGCACCCAAGCAGCGGAGATCATTGAGCGGATCGAGGCAATGCGCGTTCAGGTACGCGGGATCAAGAAGCGGGTCACGGCCCTTGAGTCCGCTGGTTCTCAAGCCGCGCAACCCGGTCCGACAGGCCGGTGATCTCGGCTTGAAGCTCTTCGAGCTGGGTAAGGATGGCTTCGCCCGCGTCGACCTCGGCCGGTGTGGTCGTCGGGACGCCGTCGCGTTCGAGGACGAGCGTCCCGCGTCCCTGAATGGCCTTCACGAGATCCTCACTCTCCAACACCTCGATGGCTGCTCGCACGGTCATCCGCGCGGCGTTGAAGTCCTGGTCCGCGAGGACCGTCTGAGACGGCAGGTAGCTACCCACGGGGTACTTGCCGCTCAAAATGCGTTTGCGCAGCTCATTCGCGATGCGCAAGTAGGTCGGGTTCCTGCTGTCGTTGCCGTCGCTCATGCCGGAAGTCTAGCTCACTAGAGGTCTCACAGCCTAGATGAGCAGGAGTGCTTGACTAGTGGTCTAGACGTATGGTCTACTGGATCGCATCTAGGCCGCTTCCCACCACGACGCCAGGGAGAACCGCATGAAGACCTCAATCGCAACGCCGGACCGGCCGGACTGGTTCGACGCTGAGCCGACGTTCGCTGACCTCGACGTCATCGAGATCGAATGGCCCCGGATTGAGGCCGACCTCGCCGAGCTTGAGCGCGACCTCACGGACCCCGCCCCGGAGCGCTTCGTGGCCTTCGACATTGACCGAGTCCTCGGCGACACCACCGCGCCCGGCTTCCCGACCTTCTCACTCTCCTAGGGGCACACCGTGACGACCTTCATCGAGACCCGCGTCGAGGCCCCGGCCTTCGCCGCCGCAGTGCCCGCGCCCGCCGCTCCGAACACCGACCGCATGACCGCCCGCCCCTCCGCCGAGGCGGCCTGGTGGCTGGTCCTGGGCGAGACGCCCGGACACGCGGCGATCACCGGCGTCTTCTACGCGGTGTGCCTCATCGCCGCCGTCTTCGGACAGTCCCTCGTCGGGACCGCCGTCCTCGGCCTCGCGCTCTGGTTCGCTCTCACCCTCGCCTGCGCTCTGGAGCTGGCCGGGGTCAAGTTCGCCTACGACGCAGCCGTAGCCCGCGCCGCCGGGGAACACGCCATCGTCCCCCAGGCACTCTCCTACGTGCTCGCCGCGATCGCGGTCGGGGTCAACATCTTCGGACACCTGGTCATGGGGGACGCGTTCGGCGCGGCCGTGTTCGGCCTCTTCTCCGCTCTCGCGTTCATCGCCTTCACGATCCGCGCCGAGTTCCGCCGCCGCCAGGCCGACCGCGCCGCCGGGAAGGCCGCCCACCCCACCCCCGCCTACGGGCTTACCCGCTGGGTGACGCAGCGGGCGGTTACCAAGCGCGCCAAGGCCCTTGCCGCCGCCGACCCGACCTTGGGCCTGTACGGCTCCCTCGCCGCCGCCGAGACCGCCATCGCCGCTGAGGCTCGCCGGGCCGAGATCGCCGGACTGCTGCGCCGCAAGGCCCTGGCCGACTTCAACGGTGACAAGCTCCGCGCTTCCCTCTACGTCGCTCAGTACGACCTGGACCGGATCGCCGCCGAGCTGTGCGAGCAGGCCGACCACGGGGCCGCCGTCGCCGACATCGCCGCCGACCTCAACGCCGAACGCACCGCTCCGGCCCGCACCACTCCGACCGCCGAGACGGCCGCTCCGGCTCCTGCCCCGAAGCCGCGCCGGGCCCGTACCAGTACGGCCAAAGCCAAGCGCACCAACACCGCTGACGACGCGGCCTTGGTCGCCCGCCTCCGCGCGCTCGCCGCCGAGACCGGTACGGCCGTCTCGATCAACCGGGCCCGTACCGAGTTCCGCATCGGTACGCCCCGCGCCACCCGCCTGGTCGGCCTCGCCGCCGACGCGGCTTACACCCTCCCGGCCGAGATCCCGGCCACCGACTGACCTGTCCACCGGGGCGGTGCGGCTCTGCTGCTCGCCGTACCGCCCCACACCTCTCCGAACCTGAAGGGAGCCAACGACAATGACTATCGAGAACTTCGACTGGCAGGCTCGCGAGGCCGAGCTCAACGCCGCCAAGGCCGCGCCCGAGATCGAGACCATCGAACCGGCCGACGACTACACCGACGCTGCCACGGTCCCCGTGGATAGCGCCGAGGCAATCCGGGCATGGAACGCACCCGAGGCCGACCGGCGGGCCCCGATCCTTCCGGGTTGGGTCCTGTCCCGTAGCGGTCTGGCCGCCGAGCTGACCCGCTTCGGGAAGCTCATGGCGTACCGGTGCAGCTACCACGCCGTGCGCCTCCCGGTTTACGGCCTGCGCCTGGCTGCCTGGTCCCCGGTCGGTACGGCCCGCGTGGTCGGCGCGGTCTGGCGGTGGGCCTCGGACGCCGAGGGACGCCCTATCCGCTCCGACGCGGTCACCGCGCACGACTACGCCGCGTATCAGGGATTGGTTCGCCTGCGGGACCGCCACGTCCGGTTCCGTGGCGCACTCACCGCCACGGCCGCCCTCGGCCTGACCGGTGCGGGCCTGTATGTCGGCCTCGGCACGCCCGACCCCGTCGCGTGGACCGCCCTGGGGTCGACCGTCGCCGCCCTCGGCCTGGCCGGGAAGCCCGCCGACAAGCCGCTCGTCACCCGCGCCGTGGTCAAGGCGAAGCTGCGCCCGCTGACCGCGCCCATGGTCGAGAAAGCCTTGTCCCGCATCGGCATCGCCGCTCTGTCGGCCATGTCCAAGGGCGGGGAAGGCGTGCACTTTCCCGACCCGATCACCCGCGACGGGGCGGGCTGGCGGGCCGTGATCGACCTGCCCGCCGGGACGACTGCGGTCGAAGTCATCGACAAGCGGGACAAGCTCGCCGCCGCCCTCGCTCGCCCGCTCGGCTGCGTGTGGCCCGAAGGCCAGTCCGAAGTGCACCCGGGTCGCCTCGCGCTCTGGGTTGGAGACACCGACCTGGCCGAGGCCAAGGCCGTCACCTGGCCGCTCGCGCGCTCCGGCACCGTCGACCTGTTCGCGCCCTTCCCGCTCGGCGTTGACCCGCGCGGCCAGGCCGTCACCGGTGAGCTGATGTTCACGAACTGGCTGGTCGGTTCCATCCCGGGCATGGGCAAGACATTCCTGGTCAAGCTGCCCGTGCTCGCCGCCGGGCTTGACGCTCGCGCCGAGGTCCAGGTCTTCGAGCTCAAGGGCACCGGTGACCTCGCTTTCGCCGAGCAGTACGCCACCCGCTACGCCTCCGGCGCTGACGACGACGAGATCGAGGCCGCCCTCATCGCCTTGCGCGACTTGCGGAACGAATGCAAGAAGCGCGCCCGGATCATCAAAGACCTGCCCAAGGACCTGTGCCCGGAGAACAAGGTCACGCCCGAACTCGCGTCCCGCAAGGGGCTCGGCCTCCACCCGCTCGTGGTCGCCATCGATGAGTGCCAGGAGCTGTTCTCGCACCCCGAGTTCGGGAAGGAGGCCGCCGTCCTGGCCGAGAAGATCGTCAAGCTCGGCCGCGCCCTCGGCGTCATCCTCATCCTCGCCACCCAGCGGCCCGACAAGGACTCGCTCCCGACCGGCGTGTCGGCGAACGTGGGCACGAGGGCGTGCCTGCGGGTCATGGGACAGGTCGAGAACGACATGATCCTCGGCACGAGCGCCTACAAGAACGGCATCCGCGCCACCATGTTCACCAAGCGCGACCGGGGCGTGTTCTACCTGGTCGGTGCCGCCGACGAGCCGCTGATCGTCAAGGGCGCGTTCGTGGACGGCCCCAAGGGCGAAGCGATCGCCGCTCGCGCCCGCGCGCTGCGAATCGAGCGCGGCACGCTCACCGGCCACGCCGCCGGGGAAGTCGCCGCCACCGCCGCCCCCGCCTTCAACCTCCTTGACGACCTCAACGCGGTGTGGCCCGCCGGTGAGGCCAACGTGTGGAACCTGGTGCTCGCCGATCGCCTCGCCGAGCTCCGACCCGGTGTCTACGGCCAGTGGGCCGACCTGGCGGACGCGGCCAAGACCGAGGCGCTGACCGCCGCCGTGAAGCCCTACGGCCTGTCGACCAAGGGCGTCTCACGCCGCCTGGACGGCGAGCTGACCAACCGGCGCGGCCTCGCCAAGGCCGACCTCGACACGTCCCGCGAGGGCCGATCCGGGGGCCGCTAGGAGCCGCTACCGCTAGCGGGCCCCGCGCTATCGATAGCGGGCCCGCTAGCACCAAAAACGATCACTGACCTGGGTGTTAGCAGATAGCACCCCTCCCTGACCTCACCCAAAATCCGCTCGAAAGGACCGCTCGTGACCCTCTCTCTCGCCGCTACCGCCCTCTCATGGCTCATCGCCTACGCCCTCGTGTGCTGGGCCCACCCGTTCGGCCGCTGCTGGTGGTGCAAGGCCGACGGCCGCAACGCCGCCGGTTACTGCAATGCCTGCAACGGCAGCGGTCGCCGCAAGCGCCTCGGCCGCCGCCTCTACGAAGCCATCCGCCGCGAATACCGCGACGGCACCAAGTAACCCGCCACCAGAGAGGACCCAGTGCCATGTCTATCGCCGTTGAACAACCCGCCCTGTTCGACCTCGCCGAACCCCAGGCCGCTGCCAACACGCCCGTCGCACAGCCGCCGATGCCCGGCACGACCGCTTGGCGGCTCATCTCCCGCCGCGCCGACTGCGTCGACTGCTGGCACCAACAGGCCGCCGACCACGCCGCCGGACAGCTCCCGGCCCGCCGCGAAGCCGCCCGCGTCCAGATGACCACCGGGACCGACACGGCCGAGCTGTGCGAACGCCACGCCGTCCGCCGGGGCTGGCCGGGTCGCACCCACAAGAACCGCCGCTGACACGGCCGGGCCGGTCCTGCACGACCGGCCCGCCCGATTCCAAGCACGACAAAGGGGCCTCGCCCTGCACTGCGCGGCCCCTCTAACAGAAAGTGATGTCCGCAAATGGTAGCAGCTCAGACCTATGCAACCCCGCTCACGGAGTCCTCGCTCAAGTCCTTCGTGAGCTCGTCATCGTTCCCCGACTGGAAGGCCCGCGTCGAAGCGGTCGGCGGATGCGCCCGGCCAGTCAAGCTCTTCGGTCGGCTGCGCGAGGTCGACACCAAGACCGGCCTCGTGCTGTCCCGTGAGGACCGGTCCGTGTGGGTCCGCTGCGGGACCCGCCGGGAGGCGGCCTGCCCGGCCTGCTCGGCCCGGTACGAGGCCGACGCCTACCACCTCGTGCGGGCCGGACTCTCCGGCGACGAAGAGAAGGGCGTCCCGGTCTCCGTCGCGACCCGGCCAACGGCGTTCGTCACGCTGACCGCCCCGTCCTTCGGGCCCGTCCACAACCGGCCCGGCAACCGGCCCTGTGTCTGCGGTGCCTGGCACCTGGAGGCTGACACCCGGCTCGGTTCCCCGGTCGACCCGGCCACCTACGACTACGAGGCCGCCGTCCTCTGGAACAACCACGCTTCGGCGTTGTGGGCCGACTTCACCCGGAGGCTGCGCCGCGCCCTCGCCCATGCCGGCGGATTGACCGTCCGCGAGGCAAGCGAGGTCGTCTGCCTCTCCTACGCCAAGGTCGCCGAGTACCAGCGGCGCGGACGGGTCCACTTCCACGCCGCCGTCCGGCTCGACGGGCCCGGCGGGTGCAGCGCCGAGCCTCCGGCTTGGGCCACGGCCGAAGTGCTCGCCGACGCCGTCCGCGTTGCCGCCGTCGCCACCGAGGTCGACGCCGAGCGGGCCGACGCGAGCCCGCTCGCGCTCCGCTGGGGAACCCAGCTCGACATCCAAGCCATCGACACCGGGTCTGCGGATGCCTCGACCAGCGGGCCCGCGCAGGTCGCGGCGGGCAAGGTCGCCGCCTACATCGCCAAGTACGCGACCAAGTCCACCGGGGCCACGAACGGCATCGACCAGCAAGTCACCCTCGCGGACATCGACGCTTTGGAGGCCACCGCGCACGCCAAGACCATGATGCGCACCGCGCTCCAGCTCGCCGATGTCCCGCACCTCGCAGACCTCCGGCTCGACCGCTGGGCCCACATGCTCGGCTACCGGGGCCACTTCCTGACCAAGTCACGGGCGTTCTCGACCACCTTCGCCGAGCTGCGGGCCCGCCGCGCCGCCTGGGTGCTCGCCAAGAACCTGCTCGACAACGGCCTGCCCGATGTCGTCATCGACGCCGAATGGCAAGTCATCGGCTTCGGCTACCGCACCGCCGAGGAGCACACCATCGCCGCCGCCATTGCCCAACGGCACCAAGCGAACCGCGCCAGAGCCGTCGCCCAAGCGTCTGCAACCATCGGAACGGTGGTGTCCAAGTGAGCAAGCCAAAGAGCAAAGGCCGCTATGGCGAAGGCACGGTCTTCTGGGACAAGCGGCGTGGCCGCTGGGTCGCCCGCGTCTCGGCAGGCATCCGGCCGGACGGCACCCGCGATGTCCGAGTCGCGGAGGGGCACACGCCCTCTGAAGCGCAAGACCGGCTCAACGGGCTCAAGGCCGAGGTCTCCGCCGGGGTCGAGGGAGGCGTCTCCTACACGGTCGCCCAGGCCTGCGAGGACTGGCTCAAGTACGGACTCAAGCGCCAGAGCGAGCGGACCAAGATCGGCTACAGCTCACTCGTCAACGCCAATATCGTGCCGCTGCTCGGCCGCGCCCGGCTCAAGAAGCTCCGCGCCGAGGACGTGGACCACTGGCTCGCCCAGGTCGCCAAGGACCACGCCAACACCACCATCACGCTGCTGCTCGGCCTGCTGCGCCGGATCATCCGGTTCGCCGAGGCGCGCGGCAAGGTGCTCCGCAACGTCGCCGAGCTGGTCGACGCTCCCGAGGGCACCGCGGGCCGCCCGTCCAAGTCGATGACCATCGGCCAGGCGCAGGCCTTGCTGGAGGCCAGCCGGGGCCATTGGATCCACGGCTACATCGCGCTCTCGGTGTTCACCGGCGTTCGAACCGAGGAGGCGCGCCCGCTCAAGTGGAAGCACACCCACCTCAATCCCGTTGCAGGCCAAGACTGCACGTGCGGCGAGCGGCACCGCGAAACAGCCGCGCCGCACGTCGAGGTGTGGCGCTCGGTCCGCAACAAGGGCGAGACCAAGACGCCGAAGTCCCGCCGCACGATCGCCCTGCCGCGCCAGGTCGTCATGGTCCTGACCGCCGTGCGGGCCGCCGCTGAGATCGAGGCCGAGGACGCCGGACACACACTCAGGTCCGAGAGCTACGTCTTCCCCTCCGAGGCTGGCACGGTGCGCGACGCCGCCAACGTCCGCCGCGACTTCCGCAAGGTCGTCACGGCGGCCGGGATCGAAGGCGAGTGGACGCCGAGGGAGTTCCGGCACACGTTCGTCTCGATCATGTCCGACGCCGGGGTCAGGGAAGAGCTCATCGCCAACCTGGTCGGGCACAAGCGGACCTCGACCACTCGCACGGTCTACCGTCACCAGCTCCGGCCGGTCATCACGACGGGGGCCGAGGTACTGGATGAGCTTTTCGACCTCGGGCCGCTCGGCCATTAGGTAACAAGAATCTGGGCCCTGACCTGGGGATACGCTGACCAATCGGTAGCAAATTGGGTAGCAGAAAGGCCACAAGGGATTACCTTGTGGCCTCTTTTGCCTGCTAGATCTGGTGGAGCTTAGGGGATTCGAACCCCTGACCTTTTCATTGCGAACGAAACGCGCTACCAACTGCGCCAAAGCCCCTTGCGGCGACAAGGTTAGCACAGCGGCGGCAGGGCCCCGCAAGGGCGGCGTGTGGGCCCGGTCTCGCCCGGGAAGCGGTCAGATCCAGGAGTCGAGCCACATGCGGGCGTGCCAGTCGTCGCGGGGGATGGGCTCGCCGACGTAGATCGGCCAGAAATAGGCGAAGCAGAGGACGACGACGGCCACGAACGCCCCGGCGATGAGCGCGCCCGTGAGGCGCCGCTCCGGGGAGCCGAGGGACGGGACGTCCAGGCCGCGCCGGCGGCGGTCGCTGCGTCCGATGATCAGCCCCAGGCACCAGGTGACCGCGCCGATGAAGAACGGGACGGCCGGGGCCGAGTAGAAGAAGAACATCGTCCGCTCGGGGTAGAAGAACCACGGGGCGATGCCCGCGCCGAGGCCGGCGAGGAGGAACCAGGCGCGCCAGTCGCGCCGGTGCAGCGCCCACACCAGGAGCGCGAGGGTCGCCGGCACGAACGTCCACCACAGCAGCGGGGTGCCCAGCAGCAGCACCTCGCCGGCGCAGTCGTTCGTGCCGCAGTCGACGTCGGAGCTCCAGTAGAAGACCACCGGCCGCAGGTCGAACAGCCACTGCCACGGCCACGACTGGTAGGCGTGCTCGGAGTCCAGCGTCTCGTGGAAGTTCAGGACGCTGAAGTGGTACTGCATCCAGTTGACGAGCGCGCCGATGACGGGCGGCTCGCTCTTGCCCTGGTCGGCGAGCCAGTGCCGGTACGAGCCGGTGTCATTGAGGAACCAGCCGGTCCACGAGGCCGTGTACACGCCGACCGCGAGGAGCCCGAACCACAGGTTCTGCCCGAACTCGTAGATGAGCGTGTCGCGGAAGGGCTTGCGGGCGCCCACGTCCACGCGCAGCCGCCAGTCCCACACGATGAACAGGAGGATGGCCGCGATGATGTACCACAGCGCACTCCACTTGGTGCCCATGGCGAGTCCGAGGAGCACCGCGCACGTGATCCGCCACCACGGCAGGCCGAGGCGGGGCCGGCGGCGGAGCACGTCGAGGCCGTCCTCGATCGCGGCGAGCCACTTCGCGCGGCGCCAGTCGCGGTCGCGCACCAGGCAGTACATGGCGGCGAGCAGCAGTGTGGCGATGAAGATGTCGAGCAGGGACGTGCGGGAGAGCACGAGGTGGCTGCCTTCGACGGCGAGGAGCAGGCCCGCGGTGCCGCCGAGGAGGGTCGAGCCGGTGAGGCGGCGCATGAGGCGGATGAGGATCGCGACGCCGATGATCCCGGCGAACGCGGCGGCGATGCGCCACCCGATCTCGTCGTAGCCGAACGCCCATTCACCGAGGCCGATGAGCCACTTGCCGAACGGCGGGTGCGCGACGTACGCGGAGCCGTCCGAGCCCGGGTCCCATTCGACGCCGTGGCGCAGCATCGAGTGCGCGTCCTGCGCGTAGTAGACCTCGTCGAAGATCAGGCCCTTGGGGTGGTCCAGGCCGATCAGGCGCAGCACGGCGGCGATCCCGGTGACCACGAGGGTCACCCAGAGGGCGCGGCGGCGGTCGTCCGGGACGGCGCTGGAGAGGCGGGCCCGGACGGCGGGGAGGGGGCCGGGGAGCGGCGTCGGCCGCCAGGCGGCGGGCGGCTGCTCGGGCCGGACTGCGGTGGCGCTCACCGTGGTGAGTCTAGGGCCTCCTGCGGCATGCCCGGCGAGGCGGTATCCGAGTCCATGTGCTCGCTCGCTCCTCCGATTGACGGCTCGCAAGCGTCGCCGAGACCGCGGAAGGCCTCCCGATACCGGTGTTGTATCTGGGAGGCCGACAACGAAGCGAGCGGGCGAATGGGCCGGACAGCGCCCGGCGGGGGTGCCGCAGGAGGCCCTAGGGCCCGAGCGCCGACAATGGCGAGTCGCGGTCAGGCCCTTTCACTCGACGGTCAGTGCACCAGTTCCTTCGGGGGCGTGAAGTCGCCCTCGCCGTTCATCTCCCACTGCGCGGCCAGGATGTCGGCGACCGCGTTCGCGGGTTTGCCGAGGTTGCCCTTGCCCACGAGGTTCTGGGGGCTGTCCGGGTCGGCGATGAACGCCGCGGCGGCCGCGTTCGGGGTGAATCCCACGAACCAGTTGGTGGAGTTCCCGTCGGTGGTGCCGGTCTTGCCCGCGACCGGGCCGTCCACGGCGTTGCCGACCTGCGGCGCGGTGCCCCACGTGCAGTTGCCCTTGGCCGCACCGTACTCGGTCGGGCAGCGGGCCGCGTCCACGGCCGCGCGGGCGACCTCGACGCTCAGCGCCTGGTCGCACGCGGACTCGAACGGGATGGTCTCGCCGGCCAGCGTGGTCGCGCTCTGCGCGGGGATCGGCGGGCAGTACACGCCGTCCGCCGGGAGCGCCGCGTACGCCGCGGCCATGTCCAGCGGCGTGGTCTGCGTGACGCCGAGGACGAACGGCCCGTACGTCTCCGGGTAGTTCGTGACGAAGTTCAGGTCCTCCTGGGACCGGAACTTGATGCCCAGGCGCTCGGCCACGCCGATGGCCTTCTCGACGCCGACCCGCTCCGCGAGCTGCACGAAGTACGTGTTCACCGACTCGCCGAACCCGGTCCACATGTTGTAGTTCCCGACCTCCGACTCCGAGGCGTTCTTCGGGCACCACTTGTTGCCGCACGAGGCCGCGCCGTCCCCCACCACGTACTTCGACGTGTACTGGTACGGCGAGTAGATCGTCGTGTCCAGCGGGTAGCCCTCCTCGAGGGCCGCGAGCATCGTGAACATCTTGAACGACGAGCCCGCCTGGTAGCCCGGCACCGCCGAGTTGCCGCTCAGCAGCGGGTTCGTGGTGTTCGGGTACGAGCCCTTGTACTCCGGGTTGGAGGTGTTGGGGCCGTTCTCGGAGGTGTCGTTGGAGTAGTTGCGGTTGACGGCCATCACCTGGATGCCGCCGGTCCCCGGTTCGACCACGACCGAGCCGAGCGCGAACTCCGAGCCCATCGGCTTCTGCTCCTCGACCGCGTCCTGCGCGGCCTCCTGCAGCCCCACGTCGAGGGTCGACACGATCTCGTAGCCGCCCCGGTAGAGGCGGGCCTTGCGGACCTCGTCGGAGTCGCCGAAGTCCTCCTGCTGGTTCCACCACTGCTCGAAGTAGTCGACGAAGAACCCGTAGTCGGAGTCGATCGCCCCGCCCATGGTGTTGTTGGCGTCCTGCGGGTTCAGGTTCAACCCCTCGGCGCGCGCCGTGTCGCCTTCGGCCGGGGTCAGCGCCTCGACGTCGACCATCCGGTCGATCACGTGGTCGCGGCGGACCTGCGCGGCCTCGGAGGAGCCGTTGATCGGGTCGTAGGTCGACGGCGACTGGATCAGGCCCACCAGCATCGCCGACTCGGCGACGGTGAGGTCCGCGGGGACCTTGCCGTAGTAGACCTGCGCCGCCGCGCCGATCCCGTACGCGCCGTTGCCGAAGTACACGGTGTTCAGGTAGTTGGTGAGGATCTCCTGCTTGGTCATCTCCTCTTCGAGCGCCAGCGCGTACCCCATCTCCTTGACCTTGCGGTCGATGGTGACCTCGCTGGCGGCGGCGACCTCGTCGGGGGTGGTCGCGGTGTAGGAGAGGACCTGCCGCACGTACTGCATGGTGATCGTGGAGGCGCCTTCGGAGGTGCCGCCGTTGGCGACGTTGGTGACGAGGGCGCGCATGACGCCTTCGGGGTCGACGCCGTTGTGCTCGAAGAAGTTCGAGTCCTCGGTGGCGAGGAGGGCGTCGATCACCGATTCGGGGATCTGGTCGTATTCGAGCTGGACCCGGTACTGGTCGCCGAAGGTGGCGATGACGGTGGTGCCGTCGGAGGCGTAGAGGGTCGAGGACTCGGGCGCGGGGGGCAGCACGAGTTCGTCGGGGAGTTCGAGGACGGTCTCGGAGCCGACTTTGGCGAGGCCGCCGAAGGCGCTCGTCAGCGGCAGGAAGGCGAGGCCGACGACGAGACCGAAGGCGACCGCCACCGGCACGAGCGCGAACATGGCGCGTCGCTGCACGGCGGTGATGGGGCCGAACCAGGTCTGCGCCACCGGTTTCGAAGATGCACTCACGCTGTCTCCCGAAGTGCCCCGCGAGCGGGGAAGGATACGGTCAATTCAAATGGGCGCGGCGTAGCGCCGAGTCGAGCGGAGTTCCGGGGGCTGGTTCACTCTACGACGCCGCGCGCGGCGGCCTGAGGGGCCTTCCGACCCGGGTGGGCGTCATTACAGCCCGTCCCGGGGCGGTGTGCCGCCGTCACCAGGCGAAGGCGAGGGCGGCGGCGAGGACGGCTCCGGCGGCGGCCCAGCAGAGTCCGATGGCGCCCGATCGTCCTTCGTAGAGCCTTGTGGCGCCGGAGAGGGCGACGAGGGCGAACGCGACGGCCATGAACATCACGAGTGAGGGCGCCCAGCGCAGCAGGAGGCCGGCGGTGTCGCCGACGTAGGCGCTGTGCGCGTCGGGGCCGGTGGAGCGGGCGGGGAGGTGGGCGCCGAGGTCGGCGACGGTGACGTCGCCGGTGATGTGGAGTTCGCGGGACCAGCCGTCGGCTTCGAAGCGGCCGGTGCAGGAGGGCGCGAAGCCGTCTTGGCAGGCGGTGACCTCGACGGTGCCGTACTCGTAGTGGCCCACGGAGATCCAGAGGGCGGGTGCGGCGGTCCAGGCGAAGAACATGAGGAGGCAGGCGCAGACGAGGATGCCGAGGAGGGCGGGCGCGAAGGCCTTGGGTTCGCGGCGGCGCTGGGGCATGCCCGGCCTGGCGGGGCGGTGGCGGTCGGTCTCGGCGGCGCGTTCCCAGACGGCCCGGATGGCGGCCATGCCGTCGGTCTGGGAGCCGAGGGGGCCGCGCTGGGAGACGGGGCGGGCGGGTTCGGCGGGTTCCCAGTCGGGGTCGCCGGTGGTGTCCCGGACGATCCCGTAGGCGGCGGGCATCTCGGGGACGGGCACGTTCGGCTCCGGTGCGGCGGGGGGCACGGGCTGGTGCTGGGGGTCGACCGCGCGGTTGCTTCCAGACATACCGGTTATTGCATCACCGAATCGGCTGGCATGGGCGGAATCGGGCGGCGGTAGTGTGTCGCGGTGAGTGCGAGGCGCGTGTGAGACCGGTGCGAGACGTGCGCCGTTTAGGTGTGCGGACTGTGCGGTCCTGACATCTGGACCGATAACATGGGGCGCATGACTCATGTATTGACCGCGCTGGCCTGGCCTTACGCCAACGGCCCGCGCCACATCGGCCATGTAGCAGGATTCGGGGTCCCCGCCGACGTCTTCGCCCGCTACATGCGCATGCGCGGTCACGACGTGCTCATGGTCTCGGGGACGGACGAGCACGGGACGCCGATCCTGGTGCAGGCCGACGCGGAGGGCCTGACGGCGGCGGAGGCCGCGGCGAAGTACAACCGGATCATCGTGGAGGACCTGGACGCGCTGGGCCTGTCGTACGACCTGTTCACGCGGACGACGACGGGGAACCACTACAAGACCGTGCAGGAGCTGTTCACGACGCTGCACGCGAACGGGTACATCCTGCAGCAGCGCACGCTGGGGGCGATCAGCCCGTCGACGGGGCGCACGCTGCCGGACCGGTACATCGAGGGCACGTGCCCGCATTGCGGGTTCGACTCGGCGCGCGGGGACCAGTGCGACAACTGCGGGCGCCAGCTCGACCCGGTGGACCTGATCGACCCGAAGTCGCGGATCAACGGCGAGACGCCGAAGTTCGTGGAGGAGGACCACTTCTTCCTGGACCTGCCGGCGTTCGCGGAGGCGCTGAACGCGTGGCTGGACACGCGCACGGGCTGGCGGACGAACGTCCTGCGGTTCACGAAGAACCTGCTCGACGAGATGCATCCGCGCCCGATCTCGCGCGACCTGGACTGGGGTGTGCCGATCCCGCTCGAGGGGTGGGCGGACCGGCCGGACAAGCGCCTGTACGTGTGGTTCGACGCGGTGATCGGCTACTTGAGCGCCACGATCGAGTGGGCGCGGCGCTCGGGGGACCCGGAGGCGTGGAAGCGCTGGTGGCAGGACCCGGAGGCGGTGTCCTACTACTTCATGGGCAAGGACAACATCGTCTTCCACTCCGAGATCTGGCCGGCGATGCTGCTGGGCGCCAACGGCGAGGGCGCGAAGGGCGGCGAGCCGGGGTCGCTCGGGACGCTGAACCTGCCGACCGAGGTCGTGTCCTCGGAGTTCCTGACGATGGAGGGCAAGCAGTTCTCGTCGTCGCGGCGCGTGGTGATCTACGTGCGGGACTTCCTGGAGCGGTACTCCCCCGACGCGCTGCGGTACTACATCTGCGCGGCGGGCCCGGAGAACCAGGACTCGGACTTCACGTGGGCGGAGTTCCTGCGGCGCAACAACGATGAGCTGGTGGCGGGCTGGGGGAACCTGGTGAACCGCTCGATCGCGATGGCCGCGAAGAACTTCGGGGCCGTTCCCGAGCCGGGCGAGCTCGAGGACGTCGACCGGGAGCTGCTGGCGACGACGAAGGCGGCGTTCGACACGATCGGGGACCTGATCGGCGCGAACAAGGTCCGGGCGGGGATCGGCGAGGCCATGAAGACCGTGGCGGCGGCGAACAAGTACCTGGCGGACACCGCGCCGTGGAAGATGAAGGAGGACCCCAAGCGCCAGGGCACGGTCCTCTACACGGTGCTGCAGGCGGTCTCGGACCTGAAGACGATCATGAGCCCGTTCCTGCCGCACTCGTCGCAGCGGGTGCACGAGCTGCTCGGCGGCGAGGGCGTGTTCGCGCCGATGCCGTACATCGAGGAGGTCGCGGACCTGGACGAGGGCGGCGCGACCGACGGCCCGTACCCGATCCTCACCGGCGACTACTCGGACGTGCCGAAGTGGGAGTCGGTGCCGCTGGTGCCGGGCACGGTGCTGGAGAAGCCGGTCCCGGTGTTCACCAAGCTCGAGCCGTCCATCGTGGACGAGGAGATCGAGCGGCTGAACGCCTAGGGGCGCAAGCGTGAAGGGCCCGGCGGGAGCCGGGCCCTTTTCTCGTGCCTCAGATCGCGGGTGCGACGTCGCCGCGCTCGACCCACTTCTCGTAGACGCCGCGGCGGACCGGTTCGGCCCCGGTGCGGGACAGGACGTCGGGGCTCGGGCGGGAGAGCCGGAACCGGGCCCAGTCGTCGTCGGCGTCTACAAGAGATCCCGGGACGCCCTTCCAGACGACGTGGTTCGCCTCGCGCAGCACGCGGCGCACCTGGTGGACGCGGCCCTGCTCCACGCCGGGGATGTCGACGCGGCGTTCGAGGGTGAGCGGCGACCACTGCTGGCCCGCGTACGCGAACAGCTCGAGTTCGGCGCCCTGCTCGGTGTAGGCCAGGAGCCGCGCGCCCTCCGGCAGCGGCAGGTCGGTGAGGTCGGCGGTGACGTGCTCGGGCAGGAGGTGCGCGGTCGAGATCGCGAAGCCGGTGCCGAGCACGGGCATGCCGCGCCGGTCGGAGGACGGCATCGCCGTCAGACCCTCGTATTCGGGGGCGACGGGCGCCTGGTAGTCCCAGGCGTCGGCCGCGTGCCAGCGCAGGGCGAACACCCACGGGTCGCCCGGCTCGGTCTCGCCGCCGAGGACGGAGCGGGCGGCGGGGGTGCGCAGGTGCGCGATGTCCCAGCGGCGGTAGCAGAAGCCGCCGGGGACGGCGGCGGTCTCCATGAGGCGGCTGATCATCGGAGCGGTGACGGGTCGCTCCATGACCTCGCCGGCGGCGACCGCGGCGGAGCGGCGGACGCGGTCGAGGAGGACGCGCGCGGCCGGGTCGAGGTGCGGGGTCTGGGTGAGGCGGCGGACGTACTCGAGGTCGAGGCCGGGCGCGAGGGGCACGGTGAGGGAGCGGTCGTCGGCGACGGCGACGGGCACGCCATCGCGCAGGACCTCGCCGGCGTGCGCGAAGCGGCGGTACGGGTAGTCGCTGCCGGGCCGGGGGTTGGGGAGGAAGTCGGGGCGCGGGAGGGCGGAGTAGAGCTCCCAGGCGGCGCCGTCCGCGTAGGGGGTGCCGGGGTACTTCTCGCCGCGCCATTCGACGGTGACGAGGGTCTGGGTCTGCGTCGGTTCGGCCGGGACGGCGGGGCGGCGTTGCTGGAGCGCTGCGGCGCGGTTGCGGCGGGACGCGAGGTCGCGGGTCATGTGCGTCTCGATTCGTCTTGCGCGGATGCGACGGCGTTGTCGTGGCTGGTCCTGTCGCCGGACGGTAGTGGCTTGTCCACAGCCGGTACTTCGACTGTCCGCCAACGTAAGCGCGGCGTGTCAGGCGCGGATGTCCGGAATATGAAAAAGATGTTACGCAGAGAGCATCGCGCACTTCCGGCCTCGGCAAACGCACAGGCGGTCCGATGCCCGGACCGGCTCGTGGCATCGTTGAGGCGTGTACCGATCCGAACCCGCGCCGCTGCCCGCACCGCTGCCGCATCCCGTGGCCGACAGCCACACCCACCTCGACCTCGTCGACGTCTTCGGCGCGGAGGAGGAGCTTCCGACGCCGGCACCCGACGCGCCCGGCGTGCGCGCCCGCCTGGACGAGGCCGAGGCCGCCGGGGTCGCGCGGGTCGTGCAGGTCGGCACCGACGTCGAGTCCTCCCGGTGGGCCGCCGCGCTCGCCGCCGCCGACCCGCGCGTGCTCGCCGCCGCTGCGCTGCACCCGAACGACGCCCCGCGCCAGGCCGACCTGGACGCGGCGCTGGCCGAGATCGACGCGATCGCCGCGCTCCCGCGTGTCGCGGCCCTGGGCGAGACGGGCCTGGACTACTTCCGCACCGACGAGACCGGCCGCGCCGCGCAGCAGCGGTCGTTCCGCGCGCACATCGAGATCGCGAAGCAGCGGGGCAAGGCCCTCGTCATCCACGACCGGGACGCGCATGAGGACGTCCTGTCGATCCTCGACGCCGACGGCGCCCCCGAGCGCGTGGTGCTGCACTGCTTCTCAGGGGATTTCGCGTTCGCGAAGGAGTGCGCGCGGCGCGGGTTCTTCATGAGCTTCGCGGGGAACGTGACGTTCAAGAACGCCCAGAACCTGCGCGACGCCGCCTCGGTGGCCCCCGCCGAGCTGGTGCTGGTCGAGACGGACGCGCCGTTCATGGCGCCGATCCCCGTGCGCGGCCACCGGAACCACCCGGCGCTCACGAACTACACGGCCCGGTTCCTCGCCGAGCACCTCGGCCGCGACCTTGAAGCGTGGTGCGAGCGGCTGTGGGCGAACACAGCGTCCGCGTTCGGGCCGTGGTGATCAGCTGACGTCCACGGCCGCTTCGGCGGTCGCGGTGTTCCCTTCGGCGTCGGTCAAGGTGAAGGTGAAGATCCATCGGCCCTCGTCGGGCAGGCTGACCTCGCCCGCGAGGATGCCGGTGCGCAGCTCGATGAGGGGCATCGCCTCGGGCGCTTTGCCTTCGAGCCCGTATGTGGCGGTCCACTCCTCGGCGGGGAACGGCGCGCCTTCGAGGTCGGTGGCGAGGATGCGCACGCTGTTGGGCCCGGGCCGGCCCGGTTCGAGCACGAGCTGCGCCGAGAACGCCTCGGTGGTCACGAGCGTGGCCGTCTCGGTGGACTCGGCTTCGGCCGTCTCGGTCTCCAGCAGCGCGGTCTTGGCGGGCACGGCCTGCACGAGCACCGCGACGGCGCCCAGCACGACCGCGAGGAACACGACCTCGACGCCGGCCGCGACCCGCAGCCGCCCGCGTGCCTGCGTGCGGCGCAGCAGGGCCCGGCGCGTGAACAGGCCCGCGCCGACGATGAGGACGAACAGCGCGGCCTTGAGGATCACCAGGCGCCCGTACCTGGTGTCGGTGAGCGCTTCGATCGAGTCGATGTGGAGCAGCCCGGAGGCGAGCCCGGCGACGAGCACGTTCGCGCACAGCCACGGCACCAGGGCGATCCAGGTCTCGGCGGTCTTGTCGGGGATCTCGGCGTCCTTGCGGAACGCGAGGACGAGGATCGCGATCACGCCGCCCGCCCAGGCCATCGCGGCGGCCAGGTGCACCAGGTCCGCGACGAACGCGACCACCACCGGTTCGGTCGCCATGGGGTGCCCGGCGAGCGGCCAGGTCGCCGCGAGTGCGAGCCCGACGCCGGCGAGGCCGGCCACCAGGAGCGGCTTCGGCTCCTCCTCGCTCGTGACCACGGTCCGCATGAGCGGCAGGGCGAGGAGGACGAGCAGGAGCCGCAGCAGGCCGGCGAGGCCGATGTTCGATTCCATGACGGACTGGAGCCCGACCGCGTCGAGGCCGGAGATGCTGGTCCCGGTCTCGTACGCGGCCTGCAGCGGCAGGCCGAGCACGGCGGTCATGGCGACGACGGCGAGGCCGGTCGCGACCATCTTGGCCGCGGCCTCGCGCGGCCGCGCCCCGATGGCCAGGAAGATCCCCGCGCCGAGGGCGAGCGCGAGCGCCGCGTACCCGAGCCAGCGGTTGCCGTAGAGCAGGGCCTGCACGAACGGATCGGTTCCGGCCGTGAGCGCTTCGGCGCTCGGCGCTTCGCTCTCGGCGCCCACGGAGTAGGTGAACGTGCCGGAGACGGGGTGCCCGTCGTGGGAGACGACCCGGTAGCCGACGAGGTAGGTGCCCTCCTGGTCGGCGTCGACCGCGATCGTCAGGGTGGTCTCTTCGGCGTTCTGCGTGACCCCGGTGTCGGCTCGGTCACCATCGGGAGCCACCACGCCGGTGGCCGCGTCTACGGGGGTGACTGGTTCGTTGAACTCGACGACGACTTCGCTCGGCGGCGCCTCAAGGAGCGCCCCTGAGGCGGGCGTGGTCTTGGTGGCCGTGGCGTGCGCCCAGGCCCCTGAGGCCCAGAGCGCGCCGAAGAACACGCCGAGCAGGGCCGCTGCAAGCGACGACCAGGCGAAGCGGGTCGCTTGAGCGGCAGTGCGGCGGTCGTTGGATCGGGAGCGCATCGCCGCTGAGCGTACTCGAATCCGCTTCGTGAATCGAGAGTTGGACCGCAGAAAGGCTGAGCGAGGCACATGGGGAAGTCGAACCGGAATACCGACCGCCGCCAGGCCGCCGAGGCGCTGCGCAGGCAGCAGGCCGCGGAGGCGCGGCGCCGGAAGATCGTGTTCGGAGTGGCGATCGGCGCCGCCGTCGTGCTGATCGGAGGGCTCCTCGCCTGGGGCATCTGGATGAACCGCGAGCCTGAGTACGAGGTCCAGGATCCGGCCGCGCAGGTCACCGACACGTTCGGCGTGCAGATCGGCGACGGGCCGGTCCAGGTCGACCTCTACATCGACTACATGTGCCCGGCCTGCAACCAGTTCGAGTCCGCGTACGCCGAGCAGATCCAGTCCTGGGTGGACGACGGCTCGGTCACCGTGAACTACCACCCGCTCGCGATCCTCGACCGCCTGAGCGCGGGCACCGAGTACTCCAGCCGCGCGGCCGCGGCCGCCGTGTGCGCCGCCGATGTAGGCGAGCAGCAGTTCCTCGACTACACGCTGGCGCTGTACGCGAACCAGCCCGCCGAGAACACCTCGGGCCTGAGCGACGCGGAGCTCATCGCGATCGGCACGGACGACGTCGGCCTCGGCGCCGACTGGAAGTCCTGTGTGGAGGACGAGAAGTACCGGGGCTGGGTCAAGGAGGGCAACGCCAGCGCGACGGGCGAGCAGGGCGTCTCCGGTACGCCGACCGCGAAGGTGAACGGCGAACTGGTCGAGAACTCGGCGTTCGCCGACGAGGTCCAGGCCGCCATCGACGCGAGCTGATCCGACACGTTTTGCAAGGGGCGCGGCCGTTCTCACGGCCGCGCCCCTTTCGTTCGGCGCCGGCGGGACGTGTGCCCGGGCGTTACGCCCGCATCGCCGCCAGTGCCGTCTCCAGGGAGAAGCCGAAGGGGAGTTCGAGCCGGTGCCGTTGCAGCAGTGCGGTGTCGGCGAGGATCTCGGCGGTGGGGCCGTCGGCGGCGACGCGGCCCGCGTCGAGGATGACCGAGCGTTCGCACAACTGCAGGGCGTACGGCAGGTCGTGGGTGACCAGCAGCAGTGTGGGCGCGGTGGACTGGAGGATGCGGGCGAGGTCGCGGCGGGCGGCCGGGTCGAGGTTGGCGCTCGGCTCGTCGCAGACCACGATGTCGGGGCGCATCGCGAGGACCCCGGCGAGTGCGGCGCGGCGCTGCTGGCCGACCGAGAGGTGGTGCGGGGGGCGGTCGGCGAGGTCTGCCAGGCCCACTTCGGCGAGGGCGGCGGCGACGCGGGCGGCGAGTTCGGGCCCGCGCAGGCCGAGGTTGGCGGGGCCGAAGCCCACGTCGTCGGCGACGGTGGGCATGAACAGCTGGTCGTCCGGGCTCTGGAAGACGATGCCGACGCGGCGGCGGATCTCGGTGAGGGTCTTCCTCGCCACGGTGACGCCCGCGACCGACACGTCCCCGGCGGTGGCGGTGAGGAGCCCGGCGAGGTGGAGCATGAGCGTGGTCTTCCCGGCGCCGTTGGGGCCGAGGATGGCGACGCGTTCGCCGGTGCGCACGTCGAGGAAGACGCCGTCGAGGGCGCGGTGGCCGTCCGGGTAGACGTGCTCGAGGGCCCGGATGCGCAGGGCTGGAGTCGTATCGGCGCTCATGCGAGGACCGCCGTCCAGGTCGCGACGGCGGCGGCGAGCGCGGGGACGGCGAGTGCGGCCGACCATTGGAGGGCGCCGGCGGGGGCGGGGCCGACTTCGAGCGGGAGGCGGCCGGTGTAGCCGCGGGCGGCCATGGCCTGCCAGACGCGTTCGCCGCGTTCGAAGGAGCGGATGAAGACCACGCCGAGGCTGCGGGCGAGCGCGCCGGCCTGCCAGAGGAAGCGCGGGTCGTCGCAGCGGGCGAGGCGGGCCAGGCGCATCTGGGTCACCTCGGCGACGGTGAGGTGGGCGTAGCGGATGGCGAACGCGGTGATCTGGAGGAGGATCTCGGGGCAGCGCAGCCGGGAGAGTCCGGCGAGGACTCCGGCAATCGGCGTGGTGGCCGAGAGCAGGAGGGCGGCCCAGACGCCGAGGGTGGCTTTGGCGAGGAGGTTCCATCCGGCCCACAGGCCCGGTTCGGAGACCTGGAGGAAGCCGAGCTGGACGGCGGGGCCGTCGATCATGAACGGGAACGCCAAGGCCAGCACCAGGAACGGTGATTCGATGAGGCTGCGGGAGAGCAGCCAGGTCAGGGGCACACGGGCGAGCGTGAACAGGGCGGCCAGGAGCGCGGCGTAGATCCCGAAGGCCCACACCGCCTCTCGCGGGGTGGCGGCGATGGCGCAGGTGAAGGCCGCGAGCGCGACGATCTTCACCTGCGGCCGGAGCCGGTGGACCGGTGAGTCCCCCGGCCGGTAGAGCCCGTCGACCGGGCTCACGCTTCGCCCTGGGTCTGCTTGCCGCGTGCGAGGAGCCAGAAGAGGCCGGTGGCGACGACCAGGGTGAGGACGACGCCGAGGATCCCGGCGAGCGAGGCGCCGAGGATCTCGTTGCCGAGGAAGGACATGCCGTAGTCGGCGAAGGCCCCGCCGATCTCGTGGTCGCCCGCGGCCTGGAGGACGCAGGCGCCGCCGGTGATCTCCCCTTCGGCGGTGTCGCAGCCGGTGAGGAGCACCGATTCGAGTCCGTCGGGCGAGGCGGAGGCGAACAGGGACACGAACCCGGCGAGGACCAGCGTGACGACGACGCCGGTGGTCCAGAAGCGCTTGGTCTTCACACCGTCTCCTTGGGGGCCTGGGCGAGGCGGGTGCCGCGCAGGGCGTGGACGAGGTCGGGGCGGGCGGCGGCTACCGCGGTGACGGCGCCGGCGGTGATGACGCCTTCGCCGATGCCGACGAGGACGTGGGTGCCGAGGATCGCGGCGGCCATGGCCCCGAAGGACTGGCCGACCTCCTCGCCGCCGAGCCAGAACTGGAGCACGAACCCGGCCGAGGCGGCGACGACGCTGACGAGGGCCGCGGCGAAGACCGCGGCGCCCAGGCCCCAGCGGGTGCGCGGGAGGACCTTGAGCGCGAGGACGATCACGGCGTAGCCGGTGAAACTGGCGATGACGGCCATGTTCACGACGTTGAGGCCGAGGGCCGTGACGGCGCCGTCGGCGAACAGGAGCGCCTGGATGACGATGACGACGGTGACGCAGAGCGCCCCGAGCCAGGGCCCGAGGAGCGCGGCGGCGAGCGCGCCGCCGAGGAGGTGGCCGGAGACGCCGGCGGCGACGGGGAAGTTGAGCATCTGCGCGGCGAAGATGAACGCCGTGGCGAGGCCCGCGAGCGGCACGAGCCGCTCGTCGAGGTGCCTGCGGGCCATCACGACGCAGAGGCCGACGGCGATGGCGGCGAGGAGGGCGAAGGCGAGGGAGGTCGGTCCGTTGACGACGTCCGTCGGGATGTGCAGCGCCAGGTCTGACACGGGCAGTGCCGCCTTTCGACTGGTTGTGGGGGCCTGGGGCGGGCCGGGGCGGTGGTGGCGGCCGCCCTGCCGGATGCAAGGCGCCCACGCGCGGAATCAACAGCCCACGGTGAGGCTATTGCAATTATTTTGCAATAGCCGCTCTCTCGTCGTCAACCCGGACCGGGAAGTGTCGGGAAGCCGCCCGCCGCCGGACAGGGACCGTCAAGCGTGCTCCCAGGCGATTGTCAGGGACGACCGGTAGGGTTGCGACCTGTGAACGTACGACTTCAGCCTGGTGAGACGGCGCCTGACTTCACGCTGACCACCGACACCGGCGACCCTGTGACCTTGTCGAGCCTCCAGGGCCGCAAGGTGATCCTGTTCGCATATCCGAAGGCCATGACGCCCGGCTGCACCAAGGAGGCCTGCGACTTCCGCGACAGCCTCACCGGTCTGCAGGACGCCGGCTACGCGGTGCTCGGGATCTCCCCCGACGCCCCGGAGGCCCTGGCCAAGTTCGTCGAGCGCGACGGCCTGACCTTCCCGCTCCTGTCCGACCCCGAGCACAAGGTGCTCGAGGAGTACGGCGCGTGGGGCGAGAAGAAGAACTACGGCCGCACGATCGTCGGCGTCGTCCGCTCCACGTTCGTCATCGACGAGCACGGCGACATCGAGCTCGCGCAGTACAACGTGAAGGCCACCGGCCACGTCGCGCGCCTGAAGAAGCAGCTCGGCCTCCCCGAGTAGACCCGGGTCAGCTCCGCGGCAGGACCACTCGGAACGTCGCTCCGCCGCCGGGCGTCTCGCACAGGCGCACGCAGCCGCCGTGACCGGCCACGATGGCCGCGACGATCGACAGACCCAGCCCTGAGCCGCCTTCGGCGCCGCGGGTGCGGCCCTGGTCGACCCGGTACAGCCGCTCGAACACCCCTGCGGCGTGCTCGGGCGCGACCCCCGGCCCGGTGTCCGCCACCTCGACCACGGCCGCCGGCAGCGCCGGGACCTCGCCGACCTGCGCGAGGCACCGCGGCCCTTCGAGGTCCGCGCTCCAGCCCAGGCGCACGGTGATCCGCGCGTCGGACGGGGTGTGCCGCAGCGCGTTGGCCACGAGGTTCGTCAGGACCTGGCGCAGCCGCGGCTCGTCCCCCATGACGTCGACCGCTTCGAGCAGGTCGTCGTCGGAGCCGTGCAGGGATTCGAGCGCGATGAACCGGCCCGGTTCGCGCAGGTGCGCGTCCCCGACCGCGTCCGCGGCGACGCCGAGCAGGTCGACCGGCCCGCGGCTCAGCGGCCGCCGCCGGTCCAGGGACGCGAGCAGCATCAGGTCGTCCAGCAGCAGCCCCATCCGCTTGGACTCGGCCTCGATCCGCCCGATCGTCTCGTCCAGCACCGGCCCCGGCGGCACCCCGCCGCGCCGGTACAGCTGCGCGAACCCCTTGATCGAGGTCAGCGGGGTCCGCAGTTCATGCGAGGCGTCCGCGAGGAACTGCCGCAGGCGCGCCTCGGAGGCGGCGCTGGCGTCGAGCGCCGCCTGGATGCGGGCGAGCATCGTGTTGAGCGCCGCGCCGAGCCGCCCGGTCTCGGTGTGCGGGTCGGTGTCGGTGACGCGCGCATCGAGGCGGCCTTCGGCGATCGCGTCCGCGGTCGCCTGCATCCGGTCGAGCGGGCGCAGGCCCAGCCGCGCGACCCAGAACGCGCTCACGGCGAGCAGCAGCAGGATCGCGAGCGTCACGCCGCCGCCGATGAGCAGCAGCGACTCCGTGGCCGCGCTGATGTACTCCGAGGACAGGGCGTAGACCACGTACGTGCCCGCCGCGTCGCCTTCTTCGACGAGGACGCGCCAGGAGTTCCCGTCCACGTCCTCGACCGTGGTCGCCTCGCCGGTGCTCGCGGCGAGGCCGCCCAGGCCGGTGAGCGCGGCGGCGTCGTCGACACCGAACGCGTGGACCAGCGAGCCGTCCGCGTCGTAGACGTAGACCCGCGGCGCGTCCGGCATCCCCGGCTGCGGCCCCGGCGGCTCGAACCCGTCGTCCTGCCCGGTCGGCGGCGCCTCGTCGCGCATCGCCGTCGCGGCGGTCCGCAGCTGCGAGTCGATCCGGTCGGTGAGCACGTTCTGCAGCAGGAGCGTGGCGGCCAGGACCGCCGCGGCCAGCGCCAGCGCGCACAGCGTCACGATGGTGAACGCCATGCGGGAGCGGACGGTCCAGTGCCGCCAGCGCCGGGGCTGCTTCACTTCGACCGCGGTTCCCTGAGGGCGTAGCCGAAGCCGCGCACGGTCTGGATGAGCGCGGGTTCGACCTGGTCGATCTTCTTGCGCAGGTAGTAGACGTAGGACTCGACGATGCGGCCGTTGCCGCCGAAGTCGTAGTTCCAGACCCGGTCGAGGATCTGGGACTTGCTCACGACCTTGCCGGCGTTGAGCATGAGGTAGCGCAGGAGCTTGAACTCGGTGGGCGAGAGCTCGACGGGCCGGCCGCCGCGGCGGACCTCGTGGACTGCTTCGTCGAGTTCGAGGTCGGCGTAGCGGAGCACGTGGTCATCGGGCGGGGCGGGGGCCTTGGCGCGGCGCAGGACGGCCTGGACCCGGAGGACGACCTCTTCGAGGTCGAAGGGCTTGGTCACGTAGTCGTCGCCGCCGACGGTGAGGCCGGTGACGCGGTCGCGCACCGCATCGCGGGCGGTGAGGAAGAGGACGGGCAGGTCGCGGGCGGCGCGCAGGCGGCGGGCGACCTCGAAGCCGTCCATGTCCGGGAGCATGACGTCGAGGATCACGAGGTCGGGCTCGAACCGGTCGGCGGCCCGGAGGGCCTCGGCGGCGTCGCGGGCGACGTCGACCTCGAAGCCGGTGAGGCGGAGGGTGGCGGACAGGAGCGCGCCGATGTTCTCCTCGTCGTCGACGACGAGGACGCGGTCTTTGGGCTCGGTCGCTTCGGTCACCTGGACTCCTTCGGCGCTGCGTACCGGCCATGTCTACCGAGGCGGACCGCAGCGGCGCTGGGAGCCAGCTCAAAGAACGGTAAGAGTCGCGCCCTCGTGGGCGCGGATCTATGAGCGCCGTCGTATCGGCGCTTATGAGCGCGGTTTCATGGGCGCGGTTTCATGAGCGCAGCCGGGTGAGCACCGGCGGTCGGGGCCCGGCGGCCTCGTCGAACTCCAGGAGCCGCTGGACGGTCTCGGCCGTGCCGGTGCGCAGCACGTGGTCGCGCAGGCGCCGGTACCGGTCGAGGAGCGCGGCCTGCTCCTCCTGCGGCAGCAGGCCCGCCCGCTGGACCGCGAGGGCGAGGGCGGCGACGCGTGCGAGGTCGGCGTTGTCAGCGGCGTTCATGCCATGACCGTCCATGCCGCAGGCGTCCTGGAGGCGAACCGGAGGTGAACCGGACCGGACGCGACTGCAACGATCGATGTCCGATTTGCCCCCGAACGGGTTCTCCGGTTCCAGGGCTCGAATCGGCCGGTATCCGTGGGGCGATTTCAGGCTTAAGTAGGCATTGTGATGGTATGACCTCATGGGGGGCTCCCTCAACCGAGCACTGGGCTCCCCGACGCGTCCATGCGGAAGGATTCCCATGTCTGCCAAGCAAGAAGCGAACGACCAGGAGACCGGCGGCTGTCCCGTGCAGCACAGCCGCGCCCTCCTCCCCGTCCAAGGCGGCGGCAATCGGGGCTGGTGGCCCGACCGGCTCAACCTCAAGCTCCTCGCGAAGAACCCGTCCGTGCGCGACCCGTTCGGCACCGACTTCGACTACGGCGCGGCGTTCGAGTCCCTCGACCTCCCCGCGGTCAAGCGCGACATCGAAGCGGTCATGACCGACTCCAAGGACTGGTGGCCGGCGGACTTCGGGCACTACGGCCCGCTGTTCATCCGCATGGCCTGGCACAGCGCCGGCACCTACCGCATCAGCGACGGGCGCGGTGGCGCCGGTACCAGCCAGCAGCGGTTCGCGCCGCTCAACAGCTGGCCGGACAACATCAGCCTCGACAAGGCCAGGCGGCTCCTGTGGCCGGTCAAGCAGAAGTACGGCCGCAGCCTCTCCTGGGCCGACCTGCTCATCCTCACCGGGAACGTGGCCCTGGAGTCGATGGGCCTGCGGACCTTCGGGTTCGGCGGCGGCCGGGTCGACGCGTGGGAGGCCGACGAGGACATCTACTGGGGTCCCGAATCCGACTGGCTCGACGACCAGCGCCGCGGCGAGGACCGGCAGATCGAGGACGCGTTCGCCGCGGCCCAGATGGGCCTCATCTACGTGAACCCGCAGGGCACGGGCGGCAATCCCGACCCGGTCGAGTCGGCCGGCGACATCCGCGAGACGTTCCGGCGCATGGCGATGAACGACGAGGAGACCGTCGCGCTCATCGTCGGCGGCCACACGTTCGGCAAGACCCACGGCGCCGCTCCCGAAGAGCACCTCGGCCCCGAGCCCGAGGCCGCGCCGCTCGAGGCGCAGGGCCTGGGCTGGGCCAACTCGCACGGCACCGGCAAAGGCAACGACACGATCACCAGCGGTCTCGAGGGGATCTGGACCAACACCCCGATCACCTGGGACAACAGCTTCCTGGAGATCCTGTTCGGCTACGAGTGGGAGCTGGTGCAGAGCCCTGCCGGCGCGCACCAGTGGCGGCCGAAGGACGGCGCGGGCGAGGGCACCGTCCCGGACGCGCACGACCCGGCCAAGCGCCACGCGCCGACGATGCTCACCACCGACCTCTCGCTGCGGTTCGACCCGGTGTACGAGGCGATCTCGCGGCGCTTCCTGGAGCACCCGGACGAGCTCGCGGACGCGTTCGCGCGCGCGTGGTTCAAACTCACCCACCGCGACCTGGGGCCGATCATTCGCTACCGGGGCCCGGAGGTCCCCGCCGAGCAGCTCCTGTGGCAGGACCCGCTGCCCGCTCCGTCATGGGAGCCGATCGACGCCGACGACATCGCGCAGCTCAAGGAGCGCATCCTCGGGTCGGGCCCGAGCCTGCGGCAGTTCGTGGCCGCCGCCTGGGCGTCGGCGTCCACGTTCCGCGGCAGCGACAAGCGCGGCGGCGCGAACGGCGCCCGCATCCGGCTCGAGCCGCAGAAGGACTGGGAGGTCAACGAACCCGGGTCGCTGGCCGCGGTGCTCCGCGCGCTCCAAGGGGTGCAGGAGGCGTTCAACGGCGGTGGCGGCGGCAAGGGCGTCTCGCTCGCGGACCTGATCGTCCTGGGCGGCTCGGCGGCGGTCGAGCGCGCCGCGCAGCTCGCCGGGCACCAGGTCGAGGTGCCGTTCTCGCCCGGCCGGGTCGACGCGTCGCAGGAGCAGACCGACGTGGATTCGTTCGCGCCGCTGGAGCCCACCGCGGACGGCTTCCGCAACTACCTCGGCAAGGACCACCCGCTCCCCGCCGAGTACCTGCTGGTCGACCGGTCGAACCTGCTGGGGCTCACGGTCCCTGAGATGACCGTCCTCATCGGCGGCCTGCGCGTGCTGGGCGCGAACGTCGAGGACTCGCCCGTCGGCGTCCTCACCGACCGGCCCGGGACGCTCCAGAACGACTACTACCGGAACCTGCTCTCGCTCGACATCGACTGGGAGCCTGCGGGGCACGACTCGCAGACGTACGAGGGCCGCGACCGCGCCACCGGCGCGGTGCGATGGACCGGGTCCCGCGTGGACCTCGTGTTCGGCTCCAACGCGGAGCTCCGGGCCGTCGCCGAGGTGTACGCGGCCGACGACGCCGAGGAGCACTTCGTCCGCGACTTCGTCGCCGCCTGGGCGAAGGTGATGGACCTGGACCGCTTCGACCTGCGCTGACGCGCAGCGCGTGCAGCGGCCCCCGGCGACCCGCCGGGGGCCGCCTGCGTTCGGGGCGGCCGGGCCGGTCGGAGCGCGTCCCGGACGGACGAAGGCGTCGAGCGGAACGATCCGTCTTGCGGACGTCAGGCGGGCCCGGACGACCGGCGGCTCGTGCCGGGCTCAAGCGCCCCGCGGCGGGCGCTCCCCCGAACCCCGCTCGATGAAGCGGGTCGGCAGTTCGATGCGCCTGGTGAACCCGAGCGGGTCGCCGATGCGCTCGATCGCGAGCCGGGCCGCGCGGCGGCCGAGTTCGACCGGGTCGTGGGAGACGACGCTGACCCCGAGCACGTCCGCGGTGTCGAAGTCGTCGAAGCCGATGAGGGCGGGCACGTCCTCACCGAGGCCGCGCATGGCGCGCAGCGCGCCGATCGTCATCCGGTTGTTCCCGGTGATGAGCGCGGTCGGCGGGTCCTCGCCGCAGAGCAGGTCCGCCACGATCCGCTCCGGTGCGGCGCGCGGGTCGTCCACGAGCCGCTCCCAGCGCTCGGTGCCGCCGATGCCGTACGCGGCCATGGCCTCCCGGTACCCCTGCACCCGCTCGGCCTGAGCCCGGACCGCGGCCGGGTTGCACACGTAGCCGATCCGGCGGTGGCCCCGGGCGAGCAGCCGCGAGGCCGCGTCGAAGACCCCGCTGCGGTTGGCGAGCACGATCGCGTCGGCCACCAGGTTGCGGGCGGGCCGGTCGATGGCGATCACCGGCGTCCCCAGGTGCCGCTCCCCTTCGAGGTAGGACTGGTCGGCGGCGACTGGCACCAGCAGGAGCGCGCCGACCCGCTGCGCGAGCAGGGCGTCGACCACCCGCTCCTCGCCGTCCGGGGTGTCCCCTGTGGTGGCGACGACGAGCGCGTTCCCGTTGCGCGAGGCCTCCTGCTCGATCCCGGAGGCGATCCCGTAGTAGAACGGGTTGCCGAGCTCGCCCATGACGAAGCCGATGGTGTCGGTGCCGCCGCCGCGGCGCAGGGTCCGCGCCAGCGAGTTCGGCCGGAACCGCAGCCGCTTGGCGGCGTCGAGGACCCGCTCCACCGTCGCGGGGGCGACGAGGTCCCGGTTCCCGAACACCCGCGACACGGTCTTCGAGCTGACCCCCGCGAGCCTCGCGACGTCCTCGACCGTCGCTCGCTGCTGCACCGCCATACCGGCCTCCTCCCCTGAAAGTTGAGCTTACCCGGTCAAGTTCAGCGATGTCCATCGTCGGACAGTCGAACAAGTTTCGACGAAATCATTGCCGCCCGACTGAAATGAATCACCAGCTCAACGCTGGGATAGAGGTCACCCAGGTCACCGATCGATAACAAGACAGCGTTGACATGAACTTGCGATTAACCGGTTCAGAACCTAGGCTTTCGGGAGCTCCGCTTGAACGGCCGCGCGGAGCAGTTCAATGAAGAACCCGACAAGGAGTCCCTCATGACAAAGAAGGCATTGGCCGGTGTCGCGACCTTCGCCGCCGCCGCGATCGCTCTGAGCGGTTGCACCGGCGGCGCCGCCGACAACGACCCCTCAAACACGATCGACGGCGAGGTGAAGGGTGACCTCAAGATCATCACCTGGCGCACCGACCTCGTCGAGAACGGCAAGTTCGACGAGTACATCGCGGCGTTCGAGGAGCAGTACCCGGACGTCTCGGTCGAAGTCGAAGGCATCACCGACTACGCCGGCGAGATGACCACCCGCCTCAGCAGCGACAACTACGGCGACGTCATCGGCATCCCGGCCGCGATCCAGCCCGACCAGTTCGAGCAGTTCCTCGAGCCGCTCGGCGAGAAGGCCGAGTTCGAGGAGACCCACCGGTTCCTCAACGGCGCCTCCTACGACGGGACCCAGTACGGGCTCGCCATCGGCGGCAACGCGAACGGCGTCCTCTACAACAAGCGCGTCTTCGAGCAGGCCGGGATCACCGAGCTGCCCACCACCCCTGAGGCGTTCATCGCCGCGCTGCAGCAGGTCAAGGACAACACCGACGCCATCCCGATGTACACCAACTACAAGGACGGCTGGCCCCTCGGCCAGTCCTTCGGGAACCTCGGCGGCGTCACCGCCAACCCCGACGCCTCCAGCGAGATGGCGAAGGACACCGCGCCCTGGACCGAGGGCAAGGACATGTACGCGATCGACGGCCTGCTCTACGACGCCGTCGCCGCGGGCCTGACCGAAGAGGACCCGCTGACCACGAACTGGGAGCAGTCCAAGATCGACATCGCGACCGGCAAGATCGGCACGATGACCCTCGGCTCCTGGGCGATCTCGCAGATGCAGGCCGCCGCCGAGGCCAACGGCGCCTCCGCCGACGACATCGGCTACATGGCGTTCCCCTCGAACGTCGACGGCACCCAGCACGCGGTCATCGGCGGCGACTACAACCTCGCCGTCAGCCGCCACTCCGAGTCCAAGGCCGCGGCCTGGGCCTGGATCCAGTGGTTCATCGAGGAGTCGGGCTTCGCCGAGAACGAGGCCATGATCTCCACCGTGAAGGCCGACCCGCTGCCCGAGAACCTGGCCGGCCTCGAGGAGAACGGCGTCCAGCTCATGGAGATGAACGCCGCCCCCGCCGGTGAGGAGGGCCTGCTCAACGAGGTCTCCAGCGACTCGCAGGTCGACCTGTTCGGCAACATCTACCGCCAGGAGCTCGTCGACGTCGCCCGCGGCGCCGCCGACGGCGACAAGGAGAGCGTCTTCGCCGACCTGAACGCCCGCTGGGGCGAGTCGGTCGAACGGGTCGCGGGCTAAGGAAACCCCATGGCGATCAACGCAACCGGTGCCGCCTCGGCGGAAACCAGCGCCGACCGCCTCCACCCGGAGGGCCGCCCCGCGCGGCCCTCCGGGGCCGCCCGGCGGCGGACCTGGAGGCAGACGCGGCGCCAGCTCACCCCGTACCTGTTCATCGCGGCGGCCGTGGCGCTGCTGATCCTGCTCACGTACTGGCCCGCGGCGAACCTGCTGTACTTCAGCGTCACCGACTGGGACGGCCTCGACCAGGACCTGAACTACGTGGGCTTCGAGAACTACGTGCAGGTCTTCACCGACCCGCGCATCTTCGAGGTCTTCTACGTCAGCCTCTACTACTTCGGGGCCTCGTTCCTCCAGATCGGGCTGGCCCTGTACTTCGCGACGATCCTGAGCTTCAACACGAAGTTCAGGAACTTCTTCCGCGGCGTGCTGTTCTTCCCCTACCTCATCAACGGCGTCGCCATCGGGTTCGTGTTCCTGTACCTGTTCCAGCCGGACGGGACGCTCGACACGGTCCTGTCGTGGTTCGGCCTCACCGACCCGCCGCAGTGGATCGGCGACCCCGAGATCGCGAACTGGTCCCTCGCCGGCACCAGCGTGTGGCGGTACATGGGCATGAACTTCGTGCTGTTCCTCGGTGCGATCCAGTCGATCCCGAGCGACATCTACGAGGCGGCCGAGCTCGACGGCGCCAACAAGTGGCAGCAGTTCTGGGCGATCATCCTGCCGGGCATCCGCCGGATCATCGGCCTGTGCTTCGTGCTCTCGATCGCGGGCTCGCTCAGCGTCTTCGAGATCCCGTTCATCATGACCGGCGGCGCGAACGGCACCTCCACGTTCGTCATCCAGACCATCCAGACCGCGTTCACCCACCGCCAGGTGGGCACCGCCTCCGCGATGGCCGTCGTCCTGCTCGCGATCGTCCTCGTGGTGACCTTCGTGCAGCGCAAGCTCTTCCCCGACGAGAAGGTGGACCTGACATGACCACCATCCACAATGTCCCGCGGCCGGGCGTGAAGGCGCAGAAGGCCACCGTCGGCACCGCGAAGTACCTCAGCCTGGTCATCGCCGCGGCGTGCACGCTCCTGCCGCTCGTCACCGTGCTGTTCGCGAGCCTGAAGACCTCGGAGGAGTACGGCTCGACCGGTGCGCTGACGCCGCCGTCGAACTGGTTCAACCTGTCGAACTTCGTGACCGCCTTCGACAGCGGCAAGATGCTCGAAGGCATCCTCAACACCGGGATCGTCCTCGTCGTCTCGCTCGCCGGCACGATCTTCATCGGCACCATGGCCGCCTACGGCCTCGACCGGTTCGAGTTCCGCGGCAAGAAGCTCGTGTTCGCCCTGTTCCTCATCGCCACGCTCGTCCCGGGCGTGACGAGCCAGGTCGCCACGTTCCAGGTCATCAACGGCATGGGGCTGTACGACACGAAGGCCGCCCTGATCCTGCTGTTCATGGGCACCGACATCATCGCGATCTACCTGTTCATCCAGTTCATGCAGGCCATCCCGCCGTCCCTGGACGAGGCCGCGATGATCGACGGCGCGAACCGGTGGACGATCTACTGGAAGATCGTGCTCCCGCTGCTGCGGCCGGCGATCGCCACGGTCGTGATCATCAAGGGCATCGCGATCTACAACGAGTTCTACACGCCGTTCCTGTACCTGCCCTCGCAGGACATGATCTCGACCTCGCTGTTCCGCTTCAAGGGGCCGTTCGGCGCGCAGTGGGAGGTCATCTCGGCCGGGACGCTCATCGTCATCATCCCCACCCTCATCGCGTTCCTGTTCCTCCAGCGGTGGATCTACAGGGGCCTCACCTCGGGAGCCGTGAAATGACCGCGAACCCTCTGGCCCCGTACGTCGCGGGTATGACCTGGGGCTGGACCGGCGTGCGCGGGACCTGGGCGGCCCCGGAGGCCGCCGAGTCGATGCGCGCCATGACCGGCATCGGCGCCAACTGGACCGCGCTCGCGTACGCCGCGGTCCAGGAGACCGCGCAATCGACCGAGGTGCCGTTCCGCGAGGCGCCCACGGTCCGCGACGACGAGGTGGTGTGGGCGATCCGCGAGGCGAAGTCCCACGGCCTCAAGGTCTGCCTCAAGCCCGTGGTGAACGTCGGCGACGGCACCTGGCGCGCCCACATCGGCTTCTTCGACCAGGACGTGCCGGGCGAGCCGACATGGGGCGAGTGGTTCGCGTCCTACCGGGAGTTCATCCTGCACGCGGCCCGCATCGCCGAAACCGAGGCCTGCGAGATGCTCTGCGTCGGATGCGAAATGGTCCGCGCCGATGCCCGCGAGGCCGAGTGGCGCGCGCTCATCGCCGACGTGCGCGAGGTGTACTCCGGGCTCGTCACCTACAACTGCGACAAGTACCAGGAGGACCGCGTCACCTGGTGGGACGCCGTCGATGTGGTCTCCTCCTCCGGCTACTACCCGATCGACGGCTGGGAGGCCCAGCTCGACCGCATCGAGCCGGCCGTGGCCGCCGCGGGCAAGCCGTTCTTCTTCATGGAGGCCGGCTGCCCCTCCCGCACCGGCTCCCCCGACAAGCCCAACGACTGGGCCCTGCCCGGGACGCCTTCGGGCGAGGAGCAGGCGCGATACTACGAGGCCATGTTCGCGGCGTGCGACGCCCGGCCGTGGGTCGGCGGGTTCATGCTCTGGGACTGGCCGCCGCGTCTCTACACCGAGGACGAAGCGGCCGCGAACGACGACTACTGCCCCTACGCCAAGCCCGCGGCCGATGTGATCGCCCGCCACTACACCGAGAGGACCGCCCGGTGAACGGTGCGACCGCGACACTGGCGATCGACGCAGGGCAGACCAGTGTCAAAGTGCGCCTTCGGGACGGGGACCGCGCCACCGAGTGGTCGGCCCCCGGCGTCCGCACCGACGGCCCGCTCCTGCCGCAGCTCGCCGCCGTGGTCGACCGGGCCGTCGCCGAAGGCCACGCCTTCGAGCGGCTCGCACTCGGCGTCTCGGGCCTGGAGTCCGCGCACGCCGAGGCGGCCGGGCTCCTCGAGCGGTACCGGCGCGGCGGCGTGCGATCCGTCCACATCGCACACGACTCGGTCTCGGCGTTCCTCGGCGCGCTCGGCGACGGGCGCGGGGCCGTGGTCGCCGCCGGGACCGGCGTCGTGACACTCGCGGTGGGCCGCACCGAGGTCGCCCGCGTCGACGGCTGGGGCCACCTCATCGGCGACGCCGGCAGCGGCTACTGGATCGGGCGGGCCGGCCTGGACGCGGTCATGCGCGCCCACGACGGCCGCGGCGACGCCACCGCACTCACCGACCTGGTCAGGGCCGACTTCCCGGACCTGGAGCGGGCGTACCTCGAACTCCAGGCCGACGCGGACCGCGTGCGCCGCACCGCCGGGTACGCGCGCGCCGTCACCACCGCTGCGGCCGAAGGCGATCCGGTCGCCGCCGCCGTCCTCGGCGCCGCGGGCCGCGAACTCGCACTCTCGGCCCTCGCGGGCCTGCGCCGCACCGGTGAAGACGCCGCCGAACGGCCGCGCGTGCGGGGCATCGGCGGCGTCTTCACCGCCCCGGCGCTGGCCGAGGCGTTCACCCGCGAGGTGTGCGCGAGCCTCCCTGGAGCCGATGTGGCCGTGGGCGAATCGAACCCGCTCGACGGCGCGGGCCTGCTCCCGGACGTCGCCGAGTCGAGCGCCCTCGCCGCACGCATCGCCGCCGCGAGCGTGCCGCAGGCCGACGCCTGAGGAGCATGGTGGCGATGCCGAACGGGATGGAGCGAAGGGGCCTCGGCGGCGCGGGGCTCGGACCTGAGTGCCGCATTCGCTCTGCAGCGCAGCCGGAACGGGGAGGCGGGGGTCCGACCGCCATACCGCTCGGTTCACCGCGCGAACCGGGCGGCACGCCCGGCATCGCAGCGCGATCGGTACGCCTGACGCCGACGCTGCAGGTCGCAGCCCGCAGCACCGCATACCGGCCCCTCCGGCCGAAAGCCGTGCGGCCGGCGCTGGTGCCCGCGGCCCGGCATCGCAGCGCAGCCGGTACGCCTGGCGCCCTCGCTCCGGACCGCGAGCGCGGCCACCGCATCACCGGACCTGACGACGACTCCGCAACAACCTGAAGAGAGGCAACGGCTTTGCTCATCCCCATCGACAACGGCCCCCGCCCGTACGCGTGGGGCGCGGTCGGCCGGATCTCGGCACTGCTCGGCCGCCCGGCCGCGGGCGGCCCCGAAGCCGAGCTGTGGCTGGGCGCCCATGCGGGTTCGCCCGCGCGCGTCCTCGACCCGGCTGCGACCGGCGGCGCCGTCGACCTCCGGGAGTGGATCGCGCAGGATCCGGGGAGCGCTCTCGGAGCGCACGTCGCCGCCGGGGGTCGCCTGCCGTTCCTCCTCAAGGTGCTCGCGGCCGGCTCCCCGCTCTCGCTCCAGGCCCATCCGAACCCGGAGCAGGCGGCCGAGGGCTTCGCCCGCGAGAACGCCGCCGGGCTCGCGCTCGACGCCCCGGACCGCAACTACAAGGACCCGTTCCACAAGCCCGAGCTGATCGTGGCCGTGAGCGAGACGTTCGACGCGCTGTGCGGGTTCCGGCCCGTCGCCGAGGCCCGCTCGATCCTGGACACGATCGTCGAACTCGACGCCGCCTCAGCCGATCCGGAGCCGGAACCGCTGCGGGCGTTCACGAAACACCTCGAGGACGGCTACAGCTCCACGGTCGCGTGGCTCCTCGGAGGCGAGGCCGGACCGGCCGTGGCCCGCATCGTGCACCTCGCAGCAACCGTCCCGGACTGCCCCGCCCCGCTCGCCACGGTCCGCGACCTCGCCGCCGCCTACCCCGGCGATCCCGGTGCGGCCGTGTCGCTCCTGCTCAACCGGGTGCGCCTGCACCGCGGCGAGGCGCTGTACCTGCCGGCCGGGAACATCCACGCCTACCTCGACGGCGTCGGCATCGAACTCATGGCCGCCTCCGACAACGTGCTGCGCGGCGGCCTCACCGCCAAGCACATCGACGTGCCGGAGCTGCTGCGCGTGCTCGACTGCGACCCGCTGCCGGTCCCGCGGCTCGACCCCGAGCGCCCCGCGCCCGGAGTGCGCCTGTTCCGCCCGGACGTGCCCGACTTCGCGCTCTACCAGCTCGACCTCGACACCGCGCCCGCCTCGATCCGCCTCGACGGCCCGGCCATCGCACTCGCGACCAGCGGCCGCGGCCGGATCGTCGGCACCGACTTCGCCCCCGGTACCGCCTGGTACCTCACGCCGGAGGAGTCGCCCGTGACGGTCACCGGCAGCGGCGAGGTCTTCCTGGCCACGGTCGCCGCACCGCCGACCCGGCACCACCTGACACCCGAACACCAAGAGGACCAGCGATGACCGACCTTCCTTCGACCTTCCGCGCGCTCCACGAGGGCTGGACGCTCACCGCCGCCGACCTCGCCGCCGGCGCACCCGAAGCGGTCGCCGCGCCGCTCGCGGACGGCATCCCGGCCGCCGTTCCCGGTGAGGCCCACCTGGATCTGGTCCGCGCCGGATTGATCGACGACCCGTTCGACGGGGACAACGAGTCCGCGCAGCAGTGGATCGGCGACACCGCCTGGCGATTCACCACGGCGTTCGACTGGACCGACGACGGCTCGGCCCGCCACGACCTCGTCGCGCACGGACTCGACACCGTCGCCGTCGTGTCGCTCAACGGGATCGAGATCGGCCGCACCGAGAACCAGCACCGCGGCTACCGCTGGGACGTGCGCAAGGCGCTCCGCGAAGGCGCCAACACGCTCACCGTGGCGTTCGCCGCGCCGGTGCCCGAGACCGAGGCCCGCGCCGAGCGCGACGGCGCGCTGCCCCGCGTGAACCACCACGAGTACAACCAGATCCGGAAGATGGCCTGCTCGTTCGGGTGGGACTGGGGCATCGACGTCGCCGGAGCCGGGATCTGGAAGCCGATCGGCCTCGAATCCTGGTCCGGCGTCCGCGTCGCCGCGGTCCGTCCCCTCGTGGACGTGGTCGAGCGCGTCGGCGGCGGCCATGACGGCGTCCTCACCGCGCATGTCGACATCGAACGCGCCCAAGGCGACGCGCCCGTTCCGGTCACCGTGACGGTGACCGACCCGGACGGCGGAACCCGCCGGGCCACGGGCACCGTCGCGCCCGGCGCGTCCTCGGCGATCGTGGAGATGCGGGTCCCGGACGTGCGCCGCTGGTGGCCGGTCGGCTACGGCGACCAGCCGCTGTACGGCGTCGAAGCCGCCACCGCCGATGCCGCCTGGCGCGGCCGGGTCGGCTTCCGCACCGTCGGACTCGACACCGCCCCCGACGAGGGCGGCGCGCCGTTCCTGCTGCGGGTCAACGGCGAACGCGTCCTCGTGCGCGGCGCGAACTGGATCCCTGACCACGCGTTCCTCACCGAGATCGACGCCGACCGGTACGCGCGCCGCTTCGCGGACGCGTTGGACGCCAACATGAACCTGCTGCGGGTGTGGGGCGGCGGGATCTACGAGGCCGATGCGTTCTACGACCTCGCCGACGAGCGCGGCCTGCTCGTCTGGCAGGACTTCCCGTTCGCCTGCGCCGCCTACAGCGAGGACGCGCAGACCAGGTCCGAAGTGGAGGCCGAGGTCCGCGAGAACGTCACGAGGCTCAGCCCCCACCCCTCGCTCGTGCTCTGGAACGGCAACAACGAGAACACGTGGGGCTCGGTCGACTGGGAGTGGGCGCACCGCGTCGACGAGCGCGGCTGGGGCGACGCCTACTACAGCGAGGTCCTGCCGGGCCTCCTGGCCGAGCTCGACCCGACCCGCCCGTACTCCCCCGCGAGCCCGTACTCCTTCGGGGACTACCGGCACCCCAACGACGAGCGCTACGGGACCATGCACATCTGGGACGTGTGGAACCGCGAGGACTACACGAAGTACGCGGAGTACAAGCCGCGCTTCCTCTCTGAGTTCGGGTTCCAGGCCCCGCCCGCGTGGTCGACCCTCACCGCCGTGGTGCACGACGAGCCGCTCGACCCGTTCGGGCCGCAGATGCTCGTGCACCAGAAGGCGAACCTGGGCAACGCGAAGCTCGAACGGGGCTGGCAGGGCCACCTCCCCGACCCGCAGTCCATTCAGGACTGGCACTGGACGACGCAGCTCAACCAGGCGCACGCGATCCGCTTCGGCGTCGAGCACTGCCGCTCGCTCACCCCGCACAACACGGGCACGATCCTGTGGCAGCTCAACGACAACTGGCCCGTCGTCTCCTGGGCGGCCGTGGACTTCAACGAGCACCGCAAGCCCATGTGGCACGCCCTGCGCGACGCCTACGCCCCGCGCCTGGCCACGCTCCAGCCGCGCGCTTCCGAAGCGGCGCAGGCGAACGCGTGGGAGGGCACCGAGCCCGCGCCCGACCACCTGGCCCTCGTGCTCGTCAACGACACGGGCGAGGACTACGCGGGCGCGTTCACCCTGACCCGCGAGACCTTCGACGGCACCGTGCTCGCCGAGGCCGTGCTCCAGGTCGGCGTCCCCGCACGCGGCAGCGCCCAGCTCGCGGTGCCGGCGGACGTCGCCGCGTTCGGCGACCCGGCGTCCGAAGCGCTCGTCGCCGTCGCCGAGCCCGGCTCCGGGTTCGCCCCCGCGTTCCGCTACGCCGCCGAGGTCGTCGACCAGCGACTCGACCCGAAGCCGCTGCGCGTCGAAGCGGTCGGCGAGGGCGACACGGTCCTGCTGCGCCTGACCGCGACCTCCCTCGTGCGCGACGCGCACTGCCTCGCCGACACCGTCCACCCGAGCGCGAAGCCCGACCGCGGCATGGTCACCCTCCGCGCCGGAGAGACCGCCGAGATCCGCGTCAGCGCGACCGGCGACGCCGACCCGGCCGCGTTCGCGGCGGCCGTCCGCTGCGCCAACGACCTGCTCTGACCGCGTGCGTGCTCAGCGCGAGGGCCCTGGCCTTTGCGCTGAGCACGGCCCTTTTCGGGCCCCTGAGCAGTACGATCGAGGCGTGGTCCGCTTCGAGGACATCAGCTCACCCGCACGGCTGGCCGAGCCCGACGAGGGCATCGGCCCGGACGAGCTCTCGCTCGCCGCCCGCAACCACGGCCTGCCGCTCGAGGGCCTGCGCTACAGCCTCACCCCGCCAGGCATGCACTACGTCCTCACCCACTACGACATCCCGTACGTCCCCGACGACACGTCCTGGGAACTGACCGTGGGCGGCCACGTGGAACACCCGCTGTGCCTCGGCATGGCCGAGCTCCGGGCGCACCATCCGGTCACCACCCGCGTCACCATGGAGTGCGCCGGGAACGGGCGGGCGCTCCTCTCGCCCCGCCCGGTGAGCCAGCCGTGGCTGCTCGAAGCGGTCGGCACCGCGGACTGGACCGGCGTGCCCCTGCGGGCACTGCTCAGTGAGGCCGGCGTGCGGGACGGCGCGGTCGACGTGGTCTTCACCGGCGCCGACCACGGCGTGGAGCGCGGCGTCGAGCAGGACTACCAGCGCGCCCTCCCGCTGGACACGGCCCTTGGCCACACGCCCGAGGTCCTCGTCGCCTACGCGATGAACGGCGCGCCGCTGCCGCCGCAGCACGGGCATCCGCTCCGGCTGGTCGTCCCCGGCTGGTACGGCATGGCGCACGTCAAATGGCTGCGCGACATCACCGTCGCCGAGGAGCCGTTCACGGGCTTCCAGCAGACCGTGGCCTACCGGCTCCGGCAGGAACCGGACGAGGAGGGCACGCCGGTCACCCGGATCGCCCCGCGCGCGCTGATGATCCCGCCCGGCTTCCCCGACTTCATGTCCCGCTCCCGCGTCGTCAGCCCCGGCGACGTGCTGCTCGAAGGCCGCGCCTGGTCCGGCCGGGCGCCCATCATCGCCGTGGACGTCAGCACCGACGAGGGCCGGACCTGGAGCCCCGCGAACCTCGAACCGCCCACCGACCACCGTTGGGCTTGGCGCCATTGGCATGTCACCTGGACGGCCACCCCCGGCAGCCACGTCCTGTGCGCTCGGGCCACCGACGCCGAAGGCCGCACCCAGCCCCTCGAGCAACCCTGGAACCGGGGCGGCTTCGCCAACAACCTCGTCCAACGCGTCCCGGTCCTCTGCGCCGAACCGGACTGACGCGGACAGCGAAAAAGGCCCCGAATGCTCAGGGCCTCTCGATGGTGCACCTTATCGGGGGTCTTTCGAGGCCGGACCCGACCGCTCAACGCCTCCTTGACCAGCAATAACGGCCCTAGGGTCCGTGCCGTGGAGCACGGACCCTTCGCCTTCCCGTGTCCACGATAGTGAGTCTCAGTGCCTCTCAGTGATACACTGGTCATCACAGCGACTAACAGTGGTCGCTGAATAGTCACTAAGAGGTTCATAGTGAAGATTCAGATCCAATTCGACACAACAGAGGACATCGCCTACGACGTGGCACTGTCGGTGGCTCGGGCATACGGGCTGAGCTCCGTCGAGGAGTTCATCGAGCCCGACGACGAGGAAGCAGTCATCGACGACGAACCGACTCCGTCTCCGATCCCTGGCGGCTGGACGAAGACCAAGATGAACCGCTATGTCAAGGCCCTCCAGCCCAACGCGAAGAAGGTGCTGGGGATTATCGCCGAGTATGCGCCGGCTGTGGACGTTGACGTGGTGCAGCGCCGCTCGGGCCTTGAGGGATACACGTACGCGGGGTCCATGTCCTCCTTTGGGTTTGCAGTGCGCAACACCCACGGGGTCAAGGAGAAGCCGTTCACGAAGGTAGGACGCTCCTACCGGATGGATGAGGCGGTTGCGCAGTTGGTACTCACGGTGCTCAAAGAGGCTTAGGATTCTCCTGTGAAAGCCCCGGCTCCGACGAGCCGGGGCTTTCTTGCTCCCCGTTGCCCCTGGGGCAGCGATCTCCAACAGGCAAAGCTCTGAGCGGACGGACAACCCCTGCTCGGTACTATCGAATCGTGAGCATGGAATGGGACGTGTCCGAACTGCTTGAAGAGGCGGAACGCATCGTTGTGCAGGTCGAGGCGATGGTCGAATCGCCCGGAGATCCCGACGAAGACTCGAAGCGGTTGAGGGAGCTCTACTCACCGTGGAAGGCTGCGGCGGTCAGATACCTCAGCGACGAGCAGCGGAAACGATTTGACGCTGAATATACGGGTTCGATGATGTTTCCAAAGATTCGTCGGTGTCTCGAAGGCATCGATAAACGTCCGGGAGTAAGCAGGACCCAGAAGAGCCTTGAAAGCATTTCTGGAAGCTGGCATGAGCAGCTGCCAGCACGTTTCGTTAACCCGATTCGCGAGCAATGCGACATACTTCGGGAGCTCGACGATTTCCAAGTTCTCAGGCCCGAGAAGACCTTGAGTCAGCTTGAAGCGATGGGACGTCGACTCCCCGAGGTATTCAGAGAGCTTCGAGAGCAGACCCGGCGCCACGATGCCTGGGTTATGAAGAACGAATATGACGTTCAGGATGTGCTGTCCTTGATTCTGAAGGGGCAGTTTGATGATGTTCGCGACGAAGAGTCTGCCCCGAGCTTCGCGGGATCGGGCTATAGGATGGATTTTTGGCTCAAGAAAGAGCGGATCGCCATCGAAGTCAAGATGACTCGCCAAGGACTCTCAGCTAAAAAGCTCCGCGATGAGCTTCTTGTCGATATCGTTCAGTACCAGAAGTTCCCTGAGGCGAAGGGGCTTTTTATATACGTGTACGACCCCACCCATCGAGTCGGCAATACGACGGCGTTCGAAACAGACTTGAATCAGGCGGACGCACGCTTTCCGATCCGCACAGTCGTTGGCCGCTTAGGTAGATTCGGCACTTCAAACTGAAATGCACTCGCTAATCTGCGGCTTTACTATATTTTCCCTAGGGCAGAGGTTCAAGCTTGTCAGAGTATGCCAGCAAATTGTCGAAATCAGATCGGCATCGCGAAATCTCGGCATTATTCATCGTTACGTATCCGCGAGCAGTTCCATCGTGAGAGTGTTCATCGATCAATGCAACTCGACTTCCGATTGCAATCAGGCCGTCTCCAACTCGGGTCAGAAGTTGCGGATCAAGGCGTTGAAGACGCTCCCTGAACACATATCGGATATTACTCAACGGGCCGGCTCCGCATTGCTGCACGACAGGTGGTAGTACTCGCACCTTGTCGTAGTCAGCTTGAGGGAACACAAAAATACGCGACAGCCGCACGCCTCGAGCCACTGCGTCCACGTTTAGGTTCAAGAACTCACGCTCTTCAGGTGAGTCGTCCCATTCGCAGTCCATCATCATTGATATGGCCCAAATTTCGGAATCCGGAGTGGCAGTGCGTAGGATGGGCAGGAGCCAGTTGTAGTATTCTCCTGTGAAAAGCGTTCCGGATCGCTTTTGATGAGCAAGCCGATCAAGCTCCATTCGGGCGTCCTCAACTACCCTATCCTTGACCCGCATAAACTCTGGTTCAATTGTGCGGAAATACAGGTCGCAAAGCTGGCGCAATGAATCTGCCTTTGCATGGGCCGTAGTGTCCACAACGTTTGCAAGACCACGAATAGTATCAAGTTCCGTGTCGATTCTCTGGGAGAAAGCCTTCAAATCATCGCGGACTGAACGCGCGAGTGTGTATCGCGCTAGGATCTGGAAAGACCCAATTATCCACGTGATTTGAGCAAGCTCCTTTACGTCCAAGAGAAACAGGAGCAGCCCTAGAAGCCCTGTGGCAGTTATTTCTGCCGCAAGGATAATCCACTGGCGATGGCTGAAACCTTCCATATCATTCCTAGCGGCGAGGGGTACGGGCCAATAGGTCTACGAGGAAAAGCTAGTCCTGCTCGAATTCATGGTCGAATTCATACTTCGAGATCGTATCTACGCCGGAGTACCCGCCGTCGGCAGTCACGGTCGATCCGTTAACGAAACTTGAGTCGCCGCCGAGGAGGAAGGAAACAACCCCCGCAATTTCTTTTGCTTCTCCAAGTCTTGCAAGAGGAGTGATGCGGCGTGACATGTTGAATACTTCATCGGTGTCCATCACTCCACCGATCCAACCAGCAGCAACCGCGTTAACTCGGACTTGCTTGGCACCCGCGATGTTAGCCAATGATTTGACCAAGTTGTGCGTTGCCGCCTTAGTTGATGCGTATGCATGTGCGCCGAACGATCCTATGAAGCCTTCGGTGCTCGTGACGAAGACAGTGGATGACGCGGTATCAAACTTTTCGATCAGGCCGTGGAAAGCCAGTTTCGGAAGAGTGAGATTGACTGCCAGGCTACGGTTCCACTGGGCGAGATCGAAGTTGTTAGGGTCCTCCATTGCAAAATAGAACTCAGCGACTACAAGGCCCGCAAGAGGTCCCTTGATTGAAGCAAGATATTCTTCGACGGCACCGAGGTCTGAATGATCAAGCTCGATGAGGTTCATCGACGGATTCTGGGCGGCGAATTCGTTCCCTTCGTCGGCGTAGTCGTTATCGAATGTTCCCTGTATCGAGTATCCATCTTGCTGAAGCCGAAGAGCAGTTGCCTGGCCATAGCCGGGCCTTCCTGCGCCGAATACAACGATATTCCTCATGATATTCCTTTCCTATTCATAAAACCAGTGTAATGGAATTATGAGCGTGATTCAATCGTCCCCGAAAAGATGCTTTGTAAGATCCGTGGGTCGAGAAGATTCAGGAGAGTCTGGTGTATAAAAGTTCATTGCGGCGACTACCCGCACAGCATCAGAGGACCGCAGAGACCTCACATAGTGGGCGTGCTTACGTGCATCAAAAAGCACCAAGTATCCAGCCTTCGGGTAAATTTGTGCCGAATTCTCCTCGATTTGGGTGATTCCGCTGGCATCATAACACTGGGCTACGACAAGCTCGCCACCCGCCCCCGGGGGGTGGTCAGTGACGTAGAGAAGACCTTGCAGAGGATTCGAATCTACGTGCGCCTCGTATCGCATCTCCGTGCCGACCTGGAGATTCAGATTCACCTTTATTCGTGTGTCAGAGGCAGTGTGCACCCTCGACCCCGCGACTCGGCATGCGAGCTCTCGAAACGCTGATTCATAAAGCGCCAGAAGCCAGGGGGCTTCCTCCTGGAGTTTTATGCCATCGACAGTCGCCAGCACAAGATTCGTAGTTTGTTCGTCCTCGCGAGAAGTTACCGACTCGGGGATGATCTCATTAAAAGTCGCGCTACGCCTGGCAATCTGCACGAGCTCAGCATCCCATCCGGGGGGCAAGAGTGGGCGTACGTCGATTGTGTGCCATACGAACATTTGGTCGGTTACGGGGCTGTAGGTCGAGCGGGCTCCGTCTGTGAAGTTCTCTTCGAGGGGCAAATCTGGCTCCCGGCTAAGCTTGCGAAATGCAGGTTAGTATGCCGACTAATTCCGCACTCTCGCAAGGTGTCTTGTGGCCAGATGTAGCGTCGGATCGTCTTGATAGTCTGTAGGGCGCGCAGGAATCCATATCTGCGGGCTAATTAGGAGAAAGCTTAAGTTGATCTTGATATAGCCCCGCCGCTCGCTCACCCACCGTCTCGGGCGCACCCTAGGATCGTGGCATGACCTGTGCGCACTGCGGAAGCCCGCAAACGCGAGTGAAGGAAACAAGGAAGAGTAAAGCTGAGGTGATTCGTGCCCGAATTTGTCTCAAATGCGGGCAAAAGTTCACTACTTCCGAGCGAATCACTGCTGACTATATTCAGGTGCGTTATCGCGACGGCACAACGCAGCCGTTTGCTCGGGAGAGACTCCGCAAGTCCATCGCTCGAGCTGATCCTGAAGGTTTGCTCTCCTCGGGGGAGATCGACGAGCATGTGAATCGGGTTGTTGAGCTTCTCCAGCCTGACGCACCGAACGTACCAGTTCGAAGCAGCCGCATCGGGGACCTGGTGCTGCAGCAACTTCACCAAAGTGAGCTCGCGGACATTGTGGGCATGCGTTACGCTCTGGCACTGCTTGGGCCCTCCAGTGAACACAAGTTGTTCAGACGACTGCGAGACCTCGCGACTTGGCTACAAGAAGAGCGCGGCAACCCGACGGTCTCGAAGCCGGACCGCATACCCGCGATCGTGATAAAGCGGGGTGACACGAGAGAGAAGTTCGAACCGGATAAGCTCGCTCGAAGCATTGTCAGGGCGGCCGAGGGTTGTGGCACCGAGGCCGACCTACGCAGCCTCGGTAGCCGGGTAGCGTTTGTGGTACAGGATGAGCTGAAGAACCAAGTACTCGTGACCACGGGCCAGATTGCCGCTGAGGCTCTCAAAGAACTTTTGCAGCACAATGAGCTGGCATATCTCCGCTACGCATCGGCCGTCAAGAGATACAGGTCACTAAACGACTTTTGGCTAGACATCCATCCTCTAGTCGAGGATTAAGAAGACTCCACGGTTTCTGTGTCTCTAACACAGCTGCCGAGAGCAGGCGGATGCCCGGCCGCATCCACCCATGCGACCGGGCATTCTCGCCAGCACTCAGAGGCGCGGCGAACTATCCAAGGTCGGAGGGCTGCCCCACCGCAGCGCCAGAACTCCGCCTCAGAGGTTGAGCGACGGCCGGAGGAGTCTCGGCGTTCGCCCGCGAAGAAAGATCAGGGATCGGGGTGCGGCTCTTGTAGCTGCTTGATCAACAGCTGCTGAACCCTCCCGATCAGCTGGATGCGGATATTCGGAGCCCACATCCGTTGCCAGTACTCAACCCAGCGAACCTCTCGGATTCGCCCCCGTTCGTGGATCATCCAGAGCACGGTGTCGGCTTCGCTCGCCCACAGCTTCGCGCGGTAGCGCACCACCGCGTTTGTCTCGTCCAGCTCCACCGAGAACGGAAGTTTCCGCTCAGGCTGCTGGCTGATGGGAATCTCGAACTGGACGACGGTGACCGTCATGCGTCTGACCGTGCTGCATGCCAGTCCGCGAGGATAGCCGCAGCCTTGCTGCGCTGGATTTCCTTCCAGCCGGCCGTCTGCTGGCGCCACAGCTCTTCCCATCGGGTCGAGCGGAGGACACCTCCGGCATGTTCGACCCGTCCGATCTTCCGCGGCATGCCACCGTCGCGCTGCATCCAGATGGAGGCGTACTGTCCGCTGGCCTTGCCGACGAGGGACAAGGTGGTGCCGCCCTCGGTGGTCCACTCGCCCAGGACCTCGGGCAGCTCGCGTTGATCTTGCTCGGTTGGTGGAACTACTCGTAGGCTGGTATTTGGCATCAGAGGTTCGCCCTTCTGGTGTCGCTGCAATGGCGGGCCGCTGACCAGTCGCTCTCACACATCCGGGCAGCGGCCCGTATGAAGTTGTGAACAGTCGCCCTAGGCGTCTCGGCGCTACCCGGTCCACTCGCTGGGTCGATCGGACCGAACAACGGCCGGATCAGTTGAGACGTCCAGACGACCGTCCCGCCGCGCGGGCGGCGAGACACGGCCGGATCGGCCCGTTTTCCCACGTCAGTGGGCTTTCGGGACGGCGGCCGTATCTGTAGTGTGGGACACGGCAAGATCACGATCAAGAATCTCAATGGGACAAGACCGGTCCGGACCGCTTGTCCAATTCGACCGGTCGAGGAGGCGACGTGCCCAAGCCGCTCAAGACCCTGGAGCCGTGGAGGAGCGTCGACCATTGGGTCGGTGCCGAGCTCCGCCACCGCCGGACTGCGGCCGAGTTGGATCAGCCTGAGCTAGCAGCTCGGGCGACCGTGTCGACCTCGCTCATCAGCAAGCTCGAACTCGGTCAGCGCTCGCTCCAGTTGGACATCGCCAAGAAGCTTGATGAGGTGCTCCACTCGGACGGCTTCTTCGTTCGAGCCATGCCGCTCGTGGAAGGCCAAAGAGACAAGGCCACTGCCGAACTGGACAACCCGCTAAACGCGGGCCCGCTTCTTGGCAAACATGCTGGGCTGCGAGGCATGCTGGGGCAAGCTGACCAGTCCATGACCGAGGAGCCCGAGGTGAACCGCAGAGAGTTCTTGGCGAGTACCGGCGCGTGGGCTGCGCTGCTCGCCACGGGGACCACCCGCATGCCGGGTCTCGCAAACTTGATCGCCGTCGTGCTCGACACGGCACCGACCTACTCCGGTGACCTCGCAACTCTGGATGCGCTCGAAGGCGGATTTGCTCTCGCCAAGCGGGAGTATCAGGCCTGCAAGTACCGCGAGGTGCTCGAACGGCTGCCGGGTCTCGTGCAACAACTGCACCTGGCGGAGGGCGAAACGACGGACGCAGATCGCTTGGCGGCCCTGCGGGCCAACGCGTATCAAGTCGTCGCGGGCGTCATGTTGAAGCACTCCGAGCAGACCCTAGCGACCCTGGCCGCCGACCGCTCCATGACATCGGCGAACCTCTTGGGCGACCCGATCGCGGTGGCCTCGAGCGCCCGAGCGGTCACCCACGTATTGCTGCGCACCGGATATGCCGACGTCGCGGCCGACTTCGCGGCCAAGCAAGCGAGCCTGCTTGAATCCGAGGCTCGAACTCCGGTGAACCTCTCTGTCCAAGGCGCGCTGCTCCTACGAGGAGCCGTGGCCGCCGCGGACGCCGGCAGGCGAGCGAAGTCTTCGGAACTGCTCGACGCTGCCGACGTCGCGAGCGCGCAGCTTGATGACGCGGACAACCTGCGCGGCACGGGATTCAACCGGGTGAACGTCTCCCTGCACCGTGTCCGTATTGCCATTGCCCTTGGCGACGCTGGCCGGGCAATCGAGATCGCTCGGGACATCGACATGACCTCGATCAACTTGGTGGAGCGCCAAGTGAGCCTGGCAATCGACGTAGCGCGAGCGTTCGCCTTGTGGGGTCGGTATGAGCGAGCCATGGACACGCTGTACTACGCCGAAGCCACTGCCCCGCAGGAGGTCCGCGTACGAAAGGGTGTGTCTGAATTGCTGACAACGATCGAGGGCGCGGCACCTCCCTCGATTCGCTCTCACGCCCGTGAGTTCGCCAAGAAGTTGGCGACCGTATGAGCAGGGTCGTCTACCTGATCGTCTGCGGCGCTGGTCCCGCGCCGCACGCAGGTGAGTTCATCGCGGCCGCGAAGGCTAAGGGCTGGGACTGCCACGTGATCACGACGCCCGCGGGGCGCGGGTTCGTGGACGTCCAGGCGCTCGAGGAGGCTTCAGGCAACCTGGTGATTTCGGAGCACCGCCGGCCAGGTACGCCGCGCCGGGGGCGACCTCCAGCTGATGCAGTGGTGATAGCTCCCGCGTCGGCTAACACGATCTGCAAGTTGGGGGCCGGGATTGCGGACACCTACGCGCTGGACATCGCTTCGGAGTGCATTGGACTCGGTGTGCCCATGGTGGTGGTGCCGTTCGTGAACTCGGCACTCGCCGGGAGGGCGCCGTATCAACGTGCCGTGACTGCGCTGAACGACGAAGGTGTTGCGGTACTTGGGATCGAGCCGCATGAGCCGAAGCAAGGTGGAGAGCAGATCACGAGCTTTCCATGGCAAGCAGCCCTTGAGCGGATCGGTTCGTTAGAACGCACGCACTTGTCAGAAACCCCATACCTGCAGCCACGGAGGACAAGCACATGGAGGACCCAACTCAGTTCTGGATGCTCTTTTGGACTGCGACGACCGCTGCAGCCACTATCGCCACCGCGATCTCGACGTCATGGGTGCTCTGGCTTCGTAGGAGGGAGCGGCCCGAACCCGACTGGATCATCCATGGGGAGGCTGTCTCGGCTGACGAGGAAAGTATCCGACGCGGAGAGAAGCCGACAATCCTCGGAAGACTCAACAACGTTGGCGACGGGAGGGCGTTTCAAGTTTCACTCACAGGAATCAATTGCGAGGCGAAGGCAACCGAAGAGCAAAAAGGTCATCCTCTCGCTCGTGCTGGAAAAATTCCTGTTGTTGCTCTGATCGAGCCCGGAGCAAGCGTCCGAGTTTCAATAAGTTGGGATCCCGACGAATGGCCTGACGCCAAGGTGAAAATCTCCTGGATATCTCCACCTACTCGTCTTCGTAAAGGCAATTCCACTACCATGACGCTCCGAGAAATTGGGCGATTCATTTCATTACCCCTGGGGTGTTCGACAGTAGGCCGAAGCTAATCCTCGCAGAGTGCGATCCTTTCTGGCGGATCATCACCCGGCACCTTCGGGGTGTTCACGAAGATGTCTGGAATCCAGTAGCCATTATCGAGCTTGTTCCAGACTGGCCAGTCCTCGTCGTACCGAGGTGACACCTCACCATCTGCGAACTCCTCTGCGGTCATGACCTCTCCGTTGCGCTCCTGGCAAACGATGTTGAGGTCCTCACCCTCCGGCAGCGCTTCACCCGGCACGGCATCCCGTGAAGGTCCGGCGTTGGTGATCGCTCCTACGCCGTAGGTGTAGGCGACCTCGTACTGGGTCGAAGCTGGCACGACCGCTGAGTCATCCCCTTCGCCGGGAGTCTCAGAACCGGTGTCTGAGCTAGCGCTGTCCGCCAGCAACTTGCCCGCGAATGCGGAGAGTCCCACCGCGAGGGCCAAGATCAAGGCGGTAATGACGACTCGATTTTTCGGCCAACCAGACGACCGCGCCAAGTTCGAAGGTGACGCAGCCGGCGGGGGCATCGGGGTCGGTACTTCGGGAGGCGGCGGCTGGACCGGTGCAGGTTGGGCTTCCCAGTGGCGCGCATACCTTGAGCTCAGCGTCTCCCGGACTTCAGGGCGTGCCACGTAGACCTTGACCGCAGACAACAGCGCAAGGACACACTCGTCCTCGCGACGCTCCCCAGTTTTCGCCGAGGCTGCCGCCAGCCACAGTGACGCTCGCAGTCGTCGATGGTTGCGTTCGCCCTGGTTGTCGTCCTTCTCGATCAGCTCTGACCATCGCCATGTGGCGTTCTGCATTTCAAGGTGCGTCCTCAATTGGATGAAGCGATCTTCGTCTGAGATCCCCAGTAGCTCACCGGCTGCCGCAACCTTGAAGCAGTCGTCCAAGCTCTGGCGCGACTTACGTATGTCGGCGCGCCGGTTGAACGCCGTCTCTTGTTGCTCACCAATCACCTGGGTGAGCACCTCCCTGACAAGCGTTGCCTGCCAACCCGTCAGGCCATGCTCCGGTACCACGATCGCAGACACGCCAAGCTCATCCAGAATGACCTTGGCGAGCGCCTGACACCCGTGTAGCGAAGTTGGAGTGACGCCGACAGCTGCGAGACCGCGCAGGTTGTCGACAGCGGTTGGTTCACGGTCTGCGGCTTGTCCGTCTACAGACATCCCCCGAAGCTCCTTTGAGTACGTGCCTGAGGTAATCAATACCTCACGGACGGTCCTCCTGGCTAGAGCAACCTCGTGCCAATTCAGATAACGGTCACCTTGACATAAATACCCTAATCAGGCATAAGTAAGTACAGGCTGGCCTTCTACGTCAAAGGAGGCCGCAGTGAGAAATCTAGGTGAAGCCGCAGCCCAGTCGTTTCAAGACTTCGTCGTCGGATTCGACGGTCTTGGGCTCAACGAGGACGGCTCTCTCGACGCCAGGATCACCGGCGACCTATGTCTCGCCGACTACATCGCCGCATGGCTGACTGAGGGCGAGGGTCTGCGCATCTGCTGCGGCAGCCGGGAGATGTTCCTGGAGACCATCATCGCAATCACCGAGGCGTGGGCTGGGGACCCCGAGCTCTTGTACTACGTCGCCGGACAGGGCCGCATCATTCCCCGAACCGTGGATTCCGTCTTCGGCGAGGATGGTTTCGATCATCGAATCCTTGAGCCGTATTGGTTCGAGCGGATCACGTACGACTCACAAAGCAAGACGACCGCACCGAATCACTAGTTCACAAGCCACAGGCCAGCCTGCCCGCTCATCGAGCGGGCTTTCTCTTGTCCTCGGACCGTCGATTTGCTGTCCTCCACCTGTCCTACGACTGTCTTTGCAGGTGGTACAGGGACATACCAGGGACATTTTTGACGCTCCTTAAAGAGGCGTGGATAAAGGAATCACGCACTCAAACGAGAGGAGCAAGAAATGTCAGAGCTGAGTCCACGCCTCGGTGACGCCCTTGCGTCGCTACGCGGAGACGGGCAGACCTCCCGCCTCAAGAGGGAGGTCGCGCGTGAAGTAGACCGTGAGCAGGGCGCCGCCGTCGTGCGGGCTGCCCGCGTCGATGGCCGCGCTCTCGTCGCCCATGTGGCGCTCGCCAGCACGGCGGCGCTGAGCAACGAAGAGGCCCTGTACATCCAGGCCGCGCCGCTGGGCGAAGCCCGGTACAAGGCCATCGTCGATGCCTTCGCCATCGCCGTCGCGAACGAGGTCGGTCACCCGTGACCACCTTCATCGTGGTGCTGGTCCTCATCCTCATTCTCGGCGGTGTCGTAGACGGATGGATCCTGCACCAGTACTGGCACGAGGAGAGGGAGCGCGAGCTTGGTGCTCGTGAAGCCGTCCTCGAGGAACGGTGGCAGGCGCTAGAGCAATCGCAGCGGGTTCACCTCGCGTTCTGGCGGGCGCGAAACCTGATGCGGGACGAGGCCATCAAGGCGCAGCGGGACAAGTTCGGGGACATCACGTAACTCGTCCTTCCATCTCCGGCCGCCTCGATCTGGGGCGGCCGGTCACCAAGCTCAACCACACTCACTTAGGAGGAGTCATGTGCCGAGGCGTACTCGGAAGCAGATCGTCGGCAAGCGCGAGGACCACGAGCGCAGCGAACGTGAAGCGCAGATGCAGGAGCTCGGGAGCGAGCTTCACCGCGACCACGAGTTGAACGAGGCCTTCAGCGGGCCGAAGCGGCGTCGTCGGGCGTCCGCCGCAGAAGAGAAGGACTAGGAACCAGTGGGCAGGTGCGCGCCGCGTACGTGCCCACTTCTCGTGGAAGGAAGTATACGAGGTGAAATGCATCAGGTGCAGCCCCGTGGTGATGCCGGGATGAGCGAGAGGCCGAAGGTGCCGCCCGCCGGCCGCGTCCTTGGGTGGGTGCTCGTGGTGGTTGCAGTAGCGTTCGCGGCCCGCATGGTATGGGAGATCCTGCGCCCGCTGGTGCCGGTGTTGATCGCGCTGCTGGCGGTTGGCATCGTCTACCTGCTGATATTCCGGCGGTGGTTCAGCTGAGTTTCCGTTGTGGACAATACTGTGGTAGGAGCCTGCCGATCGGTGTTGTGAAAGCTGCCAAGTCCCTTTACCGCCGAGTTGTCAAGGCTCACAATAAGAAATGTAGCGAGGGCCTGGGCGCTCGGGACGGAATTCGTCCGGCATCACCAGCGCAGAGATCGCCCCTCGCGTCACGTCTGCTGGTCGTTCCCGGGTCTCGCCGATGCACCCCTGAGCCTTCATGTGGGGTGTGTTCGTGGTGCCCCAAAGACTCTCGAGCGACTGGCTTTTCCCGAAGCGTCATCAACAACGTCACAAGGAGAGGAGGTCGCCTATGAGCAAAGAATCAACGGGACCAGTACACGTCACAGGGGAGGAACGGGAACGACCAGAGATCAGGAAGCTGGCCCGCGCCTGTTTGGAGCTGGCACGCATCGAGATCCAAGCGCAGCATCACCAGGAGCTGCCGCCCGGGGAGGAGAGCGTTCGACCGCGCTCCGAGCCCGAGGACCCGGGAGCCGCGCAATGAGTGAGCTGCGCTGGTTCGACCTCACCCCGCCGCGGGATCTCGATCTCGAGACCGTGACGACCCTCCTTCGTCCGCTCGCCCATCGGCCGCGCGTCGGGTGGCTTCACACAACGCCGCCGGTCGTCCTGGAACTCTGGGGCGAAGGTGAACGCCTCGGCTGGCGGCTTGGGGTAGATGCCCGTGTACTTGGGCATGTAGCCGAAACCTTCCATGCCCACCTGCCACGTCTTGGCATGGCTCCGGTTTCGCCGGAGATTCGTCGGCCGCTCTCGCTTGCTGCGGACGTCCGGCTTTCAAGTCTGGCCGCTCCGCTTCGACTGGATACGGCCGGAGGCACCAGCGCGCAGTTGACCGAGGTTCTCGCCCAACTCACCGGGGATGAGACGGCCTGCCTGCAATGGGTGCTCGGTCCGTCCCAGGGCCGCACCCAACCATCGGGGCCGCTGAACCTGGCGGAGTCGTTGGGACTGCGGGCTCCTTCGACGTCGGACGCCCGAGCCCAACGCTCGTGGCAGCAGAAATCTTCGGAAGCCCTGTTCGCTGCTCAAGGACGGATCGGGGCGATGGCTCGAAACCCTCAGCGAGCGCGAGCGATCATCGGGCGTATCGGTAGTGCACTCAAACTGGCGAACAGCCAACATGCCGCGCTCACTTTCAGCCGGCCGACCGCGGCCAGGGCGCTGCGGCAGCACCATGCGGTCTCGCCGGTGGTCAGCTGGTCCTGCGTTCTCAACGCTGCCGAGCTGGCGGCGCTTCTGGGCTGGCCGGTTCAGGACAGGCTGCCGGAGACGCTGCCAGTGATCGGCGGGCACATCTCGGAGGTGCCGAACAAGCTCCTGACAAACGAAGACGATCGGAAGGCCACTCACCACCGGACGCTCGGCGAGAGTCTGCACCCTGGGCAGCGGGGCCGGCTGGTGGTCGTACCGCCTGCGACGAGCCTGCATCATCTGCACGTCATCGGGCCGACAGGTTCGGGCAAGTCCACACTCCTGTGTGGGCTTTCTCTAGCCGACATCGAAGCTGGGCGCTCGGTGCTCGTGGTTGAGCCTCGTGGCGATCTGGTGCGTGACTTGCTCGCGCGGATTCCTGAGCATCGCCGTAAAGACGTCGTAGTAATCGACCCTGCGGGCGAGCGCAGCGTGGGGATCAACGTGCTTGGTGGGGATCACTCAGGTGCAGAGCGACGGGCGGATCAGATCGTCCATCTGCTTGCGGAGATGCACGGGCCGAACTTCGGGCCGCGCACCACCGACGTGGCGCTGCATGCGCTGGTCGCGGTGAGCCGACTCAAAGACGGCACCATCTGCGACGTGCCCATGCTGCTGACCAACCCAGCGTTCCGGCGACGGGCACTCGCAGAAGTTGGTGACCCGCTCACTCTCGGCCCGTTCTTCGCCTGGTTCGACGGACTCTCGGAAGGTGAACGCGCCCAGGTGATCGCGCCGCTGCTGAACAAGTTGCGAGCACTCACGAGCCGCGAGACCACCCGCCGAATGCTCGGCCAGACTGCACCGAAGTTCGACCTGGAAGAGTTGTTCACCAAGCGTCGGATCGTGTTGGTGAACCTTAACCGTGGACTCCTCGGATCGCCTGCGGCGAACTTGCTGGGTGCGCTGCTGCTGAGCCAAGTTTGGTCGGCGGCGCAGCGGCGCGCGGCTGTACCGCAGGAGAAGCGGCATGAGGTGATGATGGTCGTTGACGAGTTCCAGGATTACCTGCGACTCTCTGGCGGCCTCGACTTCGGGGACGCGCTCGCGCAGTCCCGAGGGCTGGGGGTCGGATGGACGCTGGCGCATCAGCATCTGAACCAGCTCAGTCTGAATCCGAGGGCCGCAGTCCTCGCTAACGCCCGATCACGCGTGACCTTCCGACCCGCAGCTGAGGACGCCAAGGCGCTAGCCGCGTCGCTCGGTGGTGACCTCACGGGCGACGACCTCTTGCGCCTGCGTGCCTTCGAGGCGTGTGCACAGCTTCTTCTTGATCGTCACCCCACCGCGCCATTCTCGGTGAAGACCCAGCCGCTCCCCCCGTGGGTGAGCGACCCGGATGAAGTCCAGCACGAGAGCGAGTCGCGCTACGGTGTCGACGGTGCCGAGCTGGACCGCGCGCAACTTGAACGTTGGGAAGGCGGTGACCTGCCGCCTGTCGGTCCCATCGGGACGAAGCCAAGGAGGTCGGCATGACCGATTGGCCTACCTACAGGGGTGAAACTGGGGCTACCGGTCGGACTGCCGATCGCGCTGAGCAAGGGGTGGCCCCGACGTGCGAAATCAGCTCACAGGACACAACGACTCTTGAGCCGTCTGGTGAGCACTCTCCGACGACTCGTCCCGCGCGCGGCCGGGTGGAGCGGCTGCGACAGAAACTCAGCGAACGAGACTTCGCAGTCCTGCGTTCGCTTCACAAGTTGCGACTCCTTACTGGTGCTCAGATCGCGCGACTTCACGTAGCGGGCGGGTCGAGGGCGACGCAGGCGCGGCGGACACGGGCTTTGCTTCAGCGGTTGAGCGAGCTCAACGTCGTGGTGCGTCTTGGCCAACGCGTCGGCGGCGTGCGAGCTGGATCGGCAGGGTTCATCTACGGGCTGTCCGGCTACGGGCAAGCTGTGCTGGAGGTTGATGGCCCGACCGGCAAGAAGCGGCGACGGGTATGGGAGACCAGTCCGCCCCACCAGCGGCACGTGCTGGCCGTCTCGGAGTTGTTTGTCCAGCTGGTCGAGGCGGATCGAGACGGTCGTGTGGACCTTCTGGAGTTCCAGCCTGAACCGACATGTTGGCGTCGGTTCCCGGGGGCTGCCGGTGGCGTCGTGACCCTCAAACCTGATGCAGCGCTCCGTCTTGGCGTGCGAGCCGTTGAACTGTCGGTCTTCATCGAGGTCGACATGGGCACCGAGAGCACTCCGACGCTCACCAAGAAGTGCCAGTCCTACATCGCTTACTGGCGCAGCGGCATCGAGCAGCAGGCACACGATGTCTTCCCAGTGGTGCTGTGGCTGGCCGAGGCCACACGACGCGCCGACCAGCTCTCCGAGGTAATCCGGCGACTACCGCATGAAACCCAAGCGCTGTTCCGCGTCGCTCTGCTCAGCGAAACCATCCATCTGCTTAGCGCCGAAGGAGGCGAACAATGAACCTCGGCCCCGACCATCTCCCGCTGAGGCGCATCCTCCTCGGTGACGCACGCGAACGGTTGGCCGATCTGCCCGCGAACAGTGTGGACTGCGCGATCACCAGCCCGCCCTACTTCGCTCTTCGCGACTACGGCCACCCGGAGCAGATCGGCTTGGAGAGCGACGTGGACGGCTGGGTACGCGCACTCGTGGATATCTGCCGCCGACTCGCCCGCGTTCTCAAACCGGGCGGCGCCCTGTGGTTGAACGTCGGCGACGGCTACAGCAACCACGTCCGGCAAGGTGCACCCCCGAAGGGCCTGCTGCTTGGGCCGCAGCGCTTGGCTCTGGTGCTGGCCGAGGACGGCTGGATCATGCGCAACCAGATCATCTGGGCCAAGACCAACCCCATTCCATCGAGCGTGGCTGACCGCTTCAGCTGCGGATACGAGGTGCTGTTCCTCCTGGTGCGATCACGGCACTACTTCTTCGACCTCGACGCTGTTCGAGTTCCACCTCGTTCTCGGGCCGGCCGCCGGACCGACGTCGAGGGTTACCGCTACTTGCCCGAGGAGGCGCTGCCGGAGGGTGGCGGCGTCGATGACAACCGCGGGCTCAACCGCATGAAGGGCGCGGGCAAGGTGTCGCATCCCTTGGGCAAGAACCCCGGCGACGTCTGGCAACTGTCCACTGCGGCCTATCGAGGCGAGCACTTCGCCACCTTCCCGCTGGGACTGGTGGAGACGCCGCTACTCGCAACGTGCCCCGAGAAGGTGTGCGCGGAATGCGGCACACCCTGGCTGCGAGCCAAGGTGGATCGCGACCGGCAGCCGCCACAGCTCGGCGAACTTCGCCCAGGTTGCACGTGCGATGCGGAGACGGTGCCGGGCGTGGTGCTCGATCCGTTCATGGGCTCGGGGACGGTGGCGCTGGCTGCGGAGATGCACGGGCGGGACTGGATCGGCTGTGAGCTTAACCCGGTGTACGTCGCGCTGGCTCGACAGCGCTTGGCGGAGTGGCGGGCCGAGCATCGCTCAGCTACCGAGCGGGAGGGCTGCGACCCGTGAGGTGTTCAGGGGCTCGTCGGGGGCCTGCGGCTGAGAATCGTCATCTCTACAGGGAGATGGCCAGCCGCACCACACCGAGGAGGAGCGTTATGGAGCCCAAGAGTTCGGGCATCAAGACGCTAGGCATCAAGCTGCCGGATGAACTGCACGCGCAGTTCACGCTGGTGGCCCAGCTGGACGGGCTGTCCCTCGCCGATGCCCTGCGGCGCGCGGTCGAGGAGTACGTAGCCCGCAAGCGTGCCGAAGGCGACTTCGCCGCTCGTGCCGCTGCTGCGCTCGAGGAGATCGAGCGCGAGGCGGCGGCCCGGCGCGACGCCATCCAGGCGCTGTTCGGGTCTGAGACTCCGGCGAGCGCAGAGGCGAAGACGACGCCTCGTCGCAAGAGCAACCAGAGCTAGAACTTTCTGCTCAGGTCAGGGGTGAAGAGTGGCGTGCTAGCCCCTCTTCACCCTCATTTCCCGGACGGCGCTTCGACTGTGTTCGATTCGCTCCGAAGCGATTGAGGCTGGATCAAAGTAGCTTCCTTCCAGAATTTCTCGATCGTAGCGACGTACGACCGCTGCAAAGATGAAGGTAGAGGGTAGATCACGGTGAGATGACTATGAATACCCGTAAGCGAAGTCCCTAGAAGGGAGACTGTTTTATCCTCGCTGATTATGCAACGGTCATGCAGGTTAGTGCTCGTGGAATACCTCACTTCCAATCGGTCCTTCACCTCAGCCTGAAGATCATGCAATGCGGAAGCAAGCAGTTGGATCGGTCCCGCCTTCTTCTTCGGCGGGTGCTTCGGTTCCTTGACCAGGACTCTTGTAATTTTGGTGCTCCGAAGAAGCCACGGAAGCATGTCTGGAAGAAAATAGGGGTCGACAAGTAGGCCCGCTCCAGCTTCGCTTGTGAATCGAGTTAGCTGGGTGACAGGGAGGCCACTCTCATCTTCTGAGGAGTTGAGAACTTCGCAAACTTGCGTGGCCTCATCCGAGATGCCAGTGAGCATCCGATGGGCTTGTAGAACGTGGCGACCAAGATCAGTAATTATCAATCCATTATCACCATGCGCGACCCAACCAGAATTCAAGAAGAAGTCGACGACTTGCTCCGGCTCACGACGGTACATCATGAGTCTCTGCATTCTCTCGATTGAGGACTCGTATTTCTCGTCTGATGGCATCGGAGTGGAAGAGTAGCCGTCGATTGCGAGCGGATGGGGCTCGTGACCTACGTCATTTAGTGCCGAAATTAGAACTAGGGACCGATACGTCACGTTCGACATGATGGGTGAGTTGCTCATGGCGGAACTATAGCCCACGACTCGATTGAAAGCTGTCAAATCCACAGCTCCCAAGAGTCGAAAAGGCTGAAATAATAAATACATGGGAATGTATTTATATGAACAAAATCGTGTCTGGCGGGGACGTTTTCCCAGGTGTACCCTGCCTGGACTGAGACGCGGATAGACGCGTTCTCGTGAGAGAAAGGAGAATCGGCATGAAAGAAGAATCGTCGTACACGGATCAAGGAATGGATCTTGATCTCACCGGAATCGCGGAGAGCACCCGCATTCGGAACACCAGAACCGCTCGATACCAGGGCAAGCGCGAGCTGCTTATCGAACAGCTCAACGACCCCTCCGGCGGCCTCGGTTCACTGGTTCGCGAGCTACAAGGTGAGGAGCCGCCGTCGCTTGACCACGTGCTCCGAATCGTCATCTACCTGCGGGTGAGCACCGAGGAACAGGCCCGCGTCGGGGGCGAGATGGAGGGCTACTCGATCCCGGCGCAGCGTGAGGCATGCCTGCTCAAGGTGCGACAGCTCGGTGGCATCCTGGTCGAGGAGTACGTGGACGCTGGTGAGTCAGCCAAGTCCGCCAACCGCCCGCTCCTCCAGAAGATGTTGCGCGAGTTGAAGTCTCGCCGAATCGAACGTCGTCGTGCACAAGATCGACCAGCTCGCTCGCAACCGAGCGGACGACGTGGAGATAAACGCCGCGATTGCTCGGGCGGGGGCCAAGCTCATCTCGGTGTCTGAGCCGGTGGACGAGACGCCTGCAGGGCGACTGCTTTACAACATGATGGCCGACGTGGCGCAGTACCACTCGGACAACCTCGCCGTGGAAGTCCTCAAGGGTATGGACGGCAAGGCTAAAGCCGGAGGCACGCCGTACCGAGCGCCGATCGGGTACCTCAACCACCGCGAGTTTCGGGACGGGGCGGACATCCGCACGATCATCGTTGACCCCGAGCGCGGGCCGCTGGTGCGCTGGGCGTTCGAGCAGTATGCCCTTGGCGACTGGGCCATCCGGCAACTGGTCGACGCGCTCAACGCCCAAGGGCTGCGGACTCGCGCCACCCGCAAGCGCACCGCGAAGCCACTCACCATCAACGGCGTCCACCACATGCTGCGCAACCCCTACTACATGGGGGTCGTCCCCTATCGAGGTATCTACCACGAAGGCAAGCACGAGCCACTAGTGAGCAGCGAGACGTGGCTGCGCGTCCAAGACGTGCTTTCAGCCCATCGCCTCACCGGGGAGAAGGAGCGCAAGCACCCGCACTACCTCAAGGGCACGATCTTCTGCGGTGAGTGCGGCGCACGCCTCATCTACTCCGAGAACACCGGCAAGTCCGGTGGCGTCTACGTGTACTACGTCTGCCTGTCGCACCTGACCAAGCGCCAGCCCTGCACCCGCAAATACGTACGACTGGACAAAATCGAGCCCGCCATCGAGGACTTCTACCGCTCGTTGCGGCTGCCAGCCGACCGGGCCGAGATGATCCGCGCAGGCGTCATGAAGGAGCTCGAAAGCGAGCGCGAAGAGGTTGCCCAGAACAAGCGCCGAGCCGAGAAGCGGCTCAAGGACGCCGAAGAACAACGCGCCAAGCTGATCCAGGCTCACTACGCCGGTGCGGTACCGCTCGACCTCATGAAGGGCGAGATGGCCCGGCTCACGCGGGACATTGACGAGGCACGGCAGGCGATCACGGACGCAACGAGAAACGTCACGAACCTGGAGGACACGCTGGATCTCGCCCTGGAGATGGCGAAGGACTGCGCCAACCAGTACCTCGCAGCCAACCCACGCATCCGGAGATTGATTAATCAAGGGCTGTTCAAAAAGCTCTACATCGGCGAAGACGGCGCCGTGGACCGCTTCGAGATGACCGAGCCGTTCGCTACGCTCCTTGATCCGGAGCTGTTGGAGGACCTTGCGAGCGCTGAGCCGGCCACTTCCATTCGCGGCGAGGCGACAGCCGAGCTGCCGCCAGCTACGGATCATGGGGACGAGGCACGGGCCTCGCTCTCACACATGTTCACATGCGAAAAACGGACAAAAAAGAACCAGCCGGACGTTTCGTACGTCCGGCTGGGTTCAAACATGATTACTCTGGTGCGCGAGGGGGGACTCGAACCCCCACGTCCTAGGACACAGGAACCTAAATCCTGCGCGTCTGCCAGTTCCGCCACTCGCGCGCAGCGCGGCGCGGCGGATCGGAAGGATCAGTCGCCACTCGCGCCAGCAGTGGCCGGCGGCATCGTCGCCGATGCGCCGGGTGCCGTGCCGGGTGGTCCGGCGATGGGCAGCAACTAGTGTTTCACACGCGTCAGGGGTCCCGTAGTCTGGTGGGGATGACTCGACCTGACAAGCGCGCCGCCGATGAGCTGCGCCCCGTGAAGTTCACCCGCTCCTGGACCGACCACCCCGAGGGCTCGGTGCTCGTTGAATTCGGCCGCACCCGGGTGCTCTGCACCGCGACGGTGACGCCCGGCGTCCCGCGCTGGCGCCGCGGGTCCGGCGAGGGCTGGGTGACCGCCGAGTACTCGATGCTCCCGCGGTCCACGCACTCGCGCTCCGACCGCGAGTCGATCCGCGGGAAGATCGGCGGCCGGACCCATGAGATCTCGCGTCTCATCGGCCGTTCCCTGCGCGCCTGCATCGACTTCAAAGCCCTCGGCGAGAACACGATCACGCTCGACTGCGATGTGCTGCAGGCGGACGGCGGGACCCGCACAGCCGCGATCACCGGGGCCTACGTGGCCCTGCACGACGCCGTGGACTGGCTCAAGGAGCAGAAGATCGCCCGCAAGCCCGACAAGATCCTGACGACCTCGGTCGCGGCGATCAGCGTCGGCGTGGTCAACGGCGTGCCGGTGCTCGACCTTCCTTACGAGGAGGACGTCGCCGCTTCGGTCGACATGAACGTGGTCTGCACCGGCGAAGGCGACTTCGTCGAGGTCCAGGGCACGGGCGAGGAGGCGGTGTTCAACCGCGCCGAGCTCGACTCGCTGCTGGACCTGGCCCTCAAGGGCTGCAAGGAACTCGCCGGCCTCCAGGCCCGGACCCTGCTCTCGCCATGAGGGTCCTGCTCGCCACCCGCAACGCCGGGAAGATCGACGAGCTGCGGGAGATCCTCGCCGAGGCCGCTCCGCACATCGAGCTCGTCGGCCTGAACGCCGTCGCCGACTACCCCGAGACCCCCGAGACCGAGCTGACGTTCGCAGGGAACGCGCTGCTCAAGGCCCATGACGGTGTCAAGCACACCGGGCTCGCGACGATCGCCGACGACTCCGGTCTCGCCGTTGACGCCCTCAACGGGATGCCCGGCGTGCTCTCGGCCCGCTGGGCCGGCAGCGCCAAGGACGACGCGGCGAACAACGCGCTGCTGCTCGACCAGCTCGCGGACGTCCCTGACGGCCTGCGCGGCGCGAAGTTCGTGTGCGCCGCCGCGATCGTCTGGCCCGACGGGCGCGAGCTCGTGGTCCACGGCGAAATGCACGGGACCGTGGGACGTGAACCGAAGGGCGCCAACGGCTTCGGCTACGACCCGCTCTTCACCCCCGACGGCTTCGACCGCACCAGCGCCGAGCTCACCGCGGCGGAGAAGAACGCGATCTCCCACCGGGGGAAGGCATTCCGGGAGCTTGCGAGCGGAATCTGAGGCTCTGCCGCGAGCTTGCGAGCGGAATCTGAGGCTCTGCCGGGAGCTTGCGACCGGAGTCTGAGGCTCTGCCGAGAACTTGTGAACGGAATCTGAGGCTCGCGAGCCTGCGACTGGCATCTGAGCCACGGCTGGGAGCTTGCGACCTAAAACTGAAGCACCGCAACACCTGAGCGTTGCGATTGAGGCGGCCCTAGGGCCGCCTCTTCGCTTACCGGTTCTTCAGCAGCTCGAGGGCTTTGTCCGCGTGGGCGTTCATGTTCAGCTCGCTCTTGAACGCACCGAGGATGACGCGGCCCTCGCCGATGACGAAGGTCTTGCGCTTGGTGGCGATGATGCCGAGCTTGCGGCGCACGTCGAAGGCCTCGGCGATCTTCCCCTCCGGGTCGGACAGGAGCGGGTAGCCGAAGGAGTGCTTGGCGGCGAACGCGGCCTGGCGGTCGACCGTGTCGTTGGAGATGCCGACCGGGGTGGCGCCGGCAGCCTCGAAGTCGGCGGCGAGGTCGCGGAAGTGGCAGGCCTCGGCGGTGCAGCCCGGTGTCATCGCCTGCGGGTAGAAGAAGAGCACGACGGGGCCGTTCTCGAGGAGCTCGTCGAGGCTGCGGGGCGTCCCCGTCTCGTCGTCGAGGGTGAATGCGGGGGCGGTGTCTCCGGTGTCCATGGAGCCGAGTGTATCCGCGCGTCCGCGAATCGAATCGTTCCTTGCCGGGCGGCCGGATACCGTTGCGTTCCACCAAGTGATATAGATACACTCGAATATCACGATATCGTCAGCAGCAGTCCACAAGATCGCGCTGGCTCTTCGAGGGCCAGGTTGGGAGCGCTCCATGTCCGGCAGAGGAGTAATTCCATGTCCACCACCGCCACGTCGGCGCTCGGCGGCAGACGCCGCAGAATCGCCGCCGTCATGTCAATGGTCCTGGCCGCAGTAACGGCCATGACCATCACGGGGCTCTTCAGCAGAGACGAGGCCGAAGCCCACGGCGCCACGGTCTTCCCGGGCTCGCGCCAGTACTTCTGCTACTTCGACGGCCTCAGCGGGGGCGGCCAGCTCGACCCCTACAACGAAGCCTGCCAGGCCGCCCTCGACCAGGGCGGGTCCACCCCGTTCTACAACTGGTTCGGGAACCTCGACTCCAACGGCGCGGGCAAGACCGTCGGCTACATCCCCGACGGGCAGATCTGCGACGGCGGGGGCCGCGGCCCGTACGACTTCTCGGCGTTCAACGAGCCGGGCAACTGGCCGAAGACCCACGTGACCGCCGGCGCGAACGTCGAGTGGCGCTACAACAACTGGGCCCACCACCCCGGCAAGTTCGACCTCTACATCACCAAGGACGGGTGGGACCCGAACCAGCCGCTCGCCTGGGACGACCTCGAGAAGTTCCAGACCTTCACGAACCCGGCCTCCAACGGCGGGCCCGGGAGCGACGACCACTACTACTACGCGAACCTGAAGCTGCCGCAGAAGTCCGGTTACCACGTGGTCTTCACGCACTGGGTGCGCTCGGACTCGACCGAGAACTTCTACGCCTGCTCCGACGTCGTCTTCGACGGCGGCAACGGCGAGGTCACCGGCATCCGCCCGGGCGCGAACCTGCCGGGCAACGACGGCGGCGTCGTCGACCCGCCGACCGAGACCGAGACCCCCACGGGCGGACCGACCGGCGGCCCGACGGGCGCCTGCACCGCCACCGCCTCCATCTACTCGTGGAGCGGCGGCGCGACGGTCAACATCACCGTCAAGAACACCAGCGCCTCGACCATGAGCGACTGGATGATCCACTGGCTGTGGGCGCCGAACTCCGGCGTCACCATCCGGGACTCGTGGAACACCACGATCACCACGATGGGCGATATGCAGATGGCCGGACCGTCCGGCTGGAACGCGACCATCGCATCGGGCGGGACGGCGAGCTTCGGCTTCAATGTCAGCGGCAACCTGTCGACGATGCCGGCCATGGAGTGCATGCCCGCGTGACAACGCGGTGATTCGTGAAGGCGACGCGCGCAGGGCTGGAACCTGAACGTTCGTCGACATAATCGCCGCTTCGACTCCTCCCTCCGGAGGCCTCCTGGAATACTTGAACCAGCAGGTCTTCCGGGGGGAGGAGCCATGTCAGCACCCGCAGCGCCGGCAAAAGCCGGCCCGCAGCCGATGACGGCGTCGACACGCGCCGGCGTCGTCGTCCAGACCTACATCTCCGATCACGTCGACGCGCTCAACCGCGCCATCGCGGCCTTCGAGCGCCAGGCGCCCGGCTCCGCCGGGACCGTCCGCGTCACCATCCACCAGCTGCGCACCGTGATCCGCGGGTACGCGCACCTGTTCACCGAGACGCCGCCGCGCAGCCAGGAACTCGACCACCTGCTCGAAGCGCTCAAGCACACCGAGGACCTCGAGAAGCTCCGCGTCCACTTCTCCGACCGCTTCGACCAGCTCGCGCTCGAGGCCTCTGAGCACCCGAAATGGTATGCGGCCCTTGAATACGAGATGCGCGAGTCCTACCGCCAGACCGAGGGGATCGCCTCCCAGACCTGGGTCGCGGTCCTGCTCAGCCAGGTGCGGCTCTTCACCGAGCACGCCCGGCTCAGCCGGGACGGCGACAAGCCCGCGTCCTCGCTCATGGGCGTCCTGTCGCAGGCCAGGACGCACCTGCTCGACACCTACGGGCGGCTCAGCCACGCCACCGACCTCGTGCTCGCGCGGGACGAGACGCGCATCGCGGCGCGGGAGGCGCACTACCTCGCCGAAGCCGCCGCGCCCGCGCTCGGGCAGGTCGCCATGGACGTCGTGGCGCCGATGGCGGACCTCGAGCGCCTGCTCGACCGGTACCGCCAGGCCGTGATCGCCCGCAACTGGCTGCTGCGGCTGCCGGGCGCGGACCGGGCCGACCGCCTCACCGCGAGCCTCGCCGAGCTCGAGAAGGAGCACCTGCGCCAGCTGGGCGAGGAGATCGACCGGGCCGCATCGGAGATGGCCGAGCGCTGGTCCTAGAGCAAAGAACAGTGGTCTTGTGAGCGTGACGAAGTCGCGCACCGGAACGGGCCCGAGGCTTTCGCCTCGGGCCCGTTGCTCATGCGTGGATACCGACTACCCGCGCAGCACCGAGGCGAGGTTGTCGAGGCCGATCGGGCCGAGGTTGAGGGCCCTGGTGTGCCAGGCCTTCAGGTCGAAGGCCGCTCCGGCGGCGGCCTGGGCCTCGGCGCGGGCGTCGACCCAGGCGCGTTCGCCGAGCTTGTAGCAGATGGCCTGGCCGGGCCAGCCCGCGTAGCGGACGATCTCCGGGTAGGCGCGGTGCTCGGCGATGCGGCCGCGGGTCTTGAGCACGTCGAGCGCGACGTCGAAGTTCCAGCGCTCGCCGTGGAGCTTGGCCTCGGCGGCGGGCAGCGGCAGGTCGAGGTGCCAGCCGATGTCGATCACGACGCGGGCGGCCCGCAGGGCCGAGCCCTTGAGCATCCCGAGGCGGGTGCCGGTGTCGGCGAACCAGCCGAGCTCGTCGGAGAGCCGCTCGGCGTACAGGGCCCAGCCCTCGGCGTGGCCGGAGACGGAGCCGAAGACCTTCGCGAAGCGGGAGAGGCCGTCGCCGGTGACCTTGGTCTGGCCGATCTGGAGGTGGTGGCCGGGCACGCCCTCGTGGAAGACCGTGGTCAGCTCGCCCCAGGTGCGGAACGTCTCGCGTTCGGCGACGGGCCACCAGGTGCGGCCCGGCCGGGAGAGGTCCTCGCTGGGGCCGGTGTAGTAGGCCGAGCCGGCGGAGGAGCCGTGCACGATCTGAACGTCGAGGTTCATCAGGCGCGGGTCGATGTCGAAGTGGACGCCGTTGAGCGCTTCGAGGGCGCTCTGGTGCTTCTCGGTGAGCCAGGCCAGGTACGCCTCGTGGGTGTCGACGGCCTGGGTGGCGTCGAGGTGGGCGATGACCTCGTCGAGCCCGGCGCCGGAGAGCCGGTGCGCGGCGGCGATGCCCGCGGCCTCGGCGATCATCTCGTCCTCGATGCGGTGCAGTTCGTCCCAGGCCCAGTCGTAGGCCTCGCGGGGGTCGAGGACCGCGCCGAGGGTGGAGCGGGCCGCGAGGAGGTACCGCTCCTCGCCCACGCCGTCGCTCGCGGCGGCGTGCGGGGCGTAGGTGCGCTCCAGGAAGTCGGCGATGCCGTTGAACGCCTGGTAGGCGGCTTCGGCGGCCTCGCGCAGGTCGCGGGCCTGGGGGCCGTCGCCGTACGCGGCGAGGTGCTTGTCGAAGGTGCGCGACTCGGCGTTGCGGCGGGCCTGCTTCGCGCCTTCGGTGACCTGGAGGAGTGCGACGGTCTGGCCCGCCGCGATCCCGGCCTCGAGGGTCTGACGCCAGGTCGTGAGCATCTGGGGGATGGCGCGCATCCGCGAGGCGTTGAGCCGCCAGTCGTTCTCGGTGCGGCGCGGCGTCAGGTCCACATAGCTCACCAGGCTCTGGAGCATGCCGTAGGGCACGCGCAGGGCGCGGCGCCATTCGCCGGCCTCGTGCTGGGCGACGCTCACGTCGAGGCGCTCGGCCATGTGGAGGCGGGCGAGGTCGTCGGCGGGGCCGGTCGAGGTGAGCGCGTTGAGCTTCGCGAGCGTGTCGCGGTCGAGCTCGGCCCGCTCGGCGACGGCCTCGGGGCCGAAATCGGTGGCGACGCCGAAGTCGCCCTTGATGCCGGCCGACCCGGCGAACATGGGGTGCAGCCGGGCGAACGCGGTGATGTACTCGTCGGCCAGTGCGAATATCGGTGAGGTCATGGCCGCCAGCTTACCGCGCGGCTAGTAAACCTTCGTTACGTGATTGTTGCTCGGTGGCGCCGCTGCTCCGGGTCGAGACGACGACCGCTCCGACCAGGGCCGCGAGCAGCAGGAGCGACAGCACTTCGAACGGCAGCACCCAGTCGGCGAAGACCGCTTCGCCCATGACGGCGGCCCCGCCGCTCTCGCGGTCGGCGGTCCCGGCCCTGGTCCAGCCGAAGGCGCCGGTGACGACGGCCGCGAGGCCGAGCCCGACCCCGCCGGCGATGAGCGCGCCGGGCAGCCTCGCCCGGTCGAGGTCGTCGGCCGGATCGGTCGGGGCCCTGGTGAGCATGGTCGCGAAGAGCAGCAGCACCACGATCGCGCCGACGTAGACGAGGACGAGCACCCACGCGAGGAACTCGGCGGTGAGCACGAGCGCGGCCCCCGCGATCCCGGCGAACGCGACCGCGAGCCACAGTCCGGCCCGCACGATCCGCTTCGTGGTCACGACGGCGAGCGCGGCACCGAGCGCGAGGAGCCCGAACGCCAGGAGCAGGACGTCGGCGAGCGTCACTCGACACCGTCCGGCTTCGCGGCGTCCGGGACGGTGCCCATCCACTCCCCCAGGTGCTCCTTGTCGTGGAGCAGGTTGCGGATGTCGCCTTCGGCGTAGGCGAAGTCGGGGGCCCAGAAGAGGGCGTCGAAGGGGCACACGTCGACGCAGATCCCGCAGTACATGCACAGCGAGAAGTCGATGTCGAAGCGGTCGAGGACGTTCACCTGCCGCGGCCGGGCGGCGCCTTCGACCTCGACGGTCTCCTTGTGCGAGTCGATGTAGATGCACCAGTCGGGGCATTCGCGGGCGCACAGCATGCAGGAGGTGCAGTTCGGTTCGTGCAGGGCGATCACGCCCCGGGTGCGCTCGGGCAGTACCGGTTCGTTCTCGGGGTACTGGCTGGTGACCGTGCGGCGCGCGGCGGTGCGCGCGGTCGCGGCGAGACCGCTGACCAGACCGCTCCCGGGAAGCCTCATGCCCTCATCGTGGCAGACGCCGCCGCTTAATTCCAGACCTGCAGCCGCGAAGCGCGGCTTAATTGCCCGTCCGCTTCGCAGCTGGGCCGCCCGTCTTCATCGCAGCTCGGTCGCCGGTCCTCTCCGCGGCGGCATTGCCGGTCCGCTCCGCTGAGGTGCCGGTCCGCTTCGCAGCCGGGTTGTCCCTCCGCTTCGCGACTGGGTTGCCGGTCCGCTTCGCGACTGAGTTGCTCGTCCGCTTCGCGACTGAGTTGCCCGTCCGCTTCGCGGAGCAGCTTGTCCGATTCCCGACTCCGCAGGCGTGTCCGGTAGTGCCGGTTTTCCCTTGAAACCGCCTGCTGCGTCCACAAGAGCCGTTACCGTGAGCCATTGACACGTCACGTGCCGGGCGCGACCCGGCGCCGTTCGGGAGGAACCGTGCCCATGCGAATGACGCAGCCCATCCGAGGGATGCTCGCCGCGCTGAGCCTCAGCGTCGCACTCGTGCTGACCAGCGCCGTTCCTGCGAACGCGGCCATCACCGTCACGCTCTCGCCGACGGCGGGCGCCGTCGGCACCCGGGTGGACGTGCTGGCCGCGAACTGCGACATGGACGCGACGGGCGATGTCGAGAACACCGACACCAGCTTCAAACTGCCGAAGAACAACAACAACGCGCAGGGCAGCTTCACCGTCACGGAGAAGATGAAGCCCGGCACGTACACCGTGACGGTGACCTGCGGCTCCGACACCGCCTCGACGAAGTTCACGGTGACTTCGGGGACTGGCGCCGCCACCGGCGGCGGCTCGACGGCCTCCGATGCGGCCACGGCGGTCCTGTGGACGGGCGCCGCCGCGGTGCTGATCGCCGCCGCGGGGCTCTGGGTGCTCAAGCGCCGCAGCAATGTCACTGCCGTCTGAACCGGCGGGCGACGCGTCGCCCGAGGAACGACCTGAAACCGCAAGACCCTGCCACCGGCCGGAACCCGCGTTCCGGCCGGTGGCCGCTGTCATCCTCTCGTTCGTGCTCGCCGGGGGCCTCGGGCTCATGCTCGGCAGCGTCGTCCCGGTGCCCTCGCTGCGGATGCCGCAGTTCGGGAGCCCGTTCCACGACGACCCGTTCGCCGTCGCCGACCCCGCGGGCGGCACCTGGCTCGACCGCTCGGAGCCGACCCGCGTCGACATCGACGCGGTCGGCGTCCACGCCCCGCTCACCGCGCTCGGCCTCGACTACGAGGGGAACTTCGAGGTCCCCCGCATGTGGCGCCCCCACGAGGCGGGCTGGTTCGAGGCCGGTCCCACGCCCGGCGAGTTCGGGCCCACGGTCCTCATAGGGCACGTGGACACCGAGCGCTCCGGCCCCGCAGTGTTCTTCCCGCTCAGAGAAGTCGACAAGGGCGACCGCATCGAGGTCACCCGGGAGGACGGGATCGTCGTCGCCTTCAAGGTGACCGCGATCGAGTCCTACGCGAAGCGGCGCCTGCCGTACGAAGAGGTCTTCGGCATCGAGCCCGAGCCGGCCCTGCGCCTGATCACCTGCGGCGGCGCCTTCGACCGCGAGACCGGCGACTACACCGAGAACCTGGTGGTCTTCGCGAGCTACACCGGCCACCGCGACGCCACCGAAAAGGACCGCGAGCGCCTCCTCAACGGCCGCGACCACTTCAACGACTGAACCTCCGCACGGCTTGGAAAAACCGACCGCGGGGGCGGGACCGGGGTCTTGACCCCAACCGGTCCCGCCCCCGCGGCATTCCGGGGGGGTCGTCCGCGGGCGCGGGGTCCGGCCAGTCCAACCGGCCGGTCCGCGCCCGCGGCGCCTATGTCAGGACCCGCTCGAAAGCGGCCCTGGTCTCTTCGAAGACCTCCGCGCCCGGGCGGGCCCAGAGCGCGTCGTTGAACAGCTCGACCTCGATCGGGCCGTCGAACCCGGTCGCGTCCACCGCGTCCAGGTACCGGCGCATCTCGATGCAGCCGTCCCCGAGCTGCCCGCGCCCGGTGAGGACCCCCGCCGGGAGCGGGGTGACCCAGTCGGCGAGCTGGAACGAGGCGATGCGCCCTTCGGCGCCGGCCCGCTCGATCCCGTTCCACACCTCCGGGTCCCACCAGAGGTGGTACGTGTCGACCACGACGCCGACGGCGGCCGGGTCGAACGGCGCGGCCAGGTCGAGCGACTCCTTGAGCGTGGTCACCACGCACCGGTCGGAGGCGAACATGGGGTGCAGCGGCTCGATCGCGAGCGTCACGCCCTGCTCGAGCGCGTACGGCGCGAGCTCGGCGAGTGCGGTCTTGACGCCCTCGCGGGCGCTGTCGATGGTGCCGCCCGGCTGGATCGGGCCCGAGACGAGCACGAGCGTCGGCGCGCCGATGGCGGCGGCCTCGTCGATCGCCTTGCGGTTGTCCTCGAGGGCGGCCTCGGTCGGGTCGGTGAAGAACCCGGCCCGGCACAGGCTCGTGACGGCGACGCCGAAGTCCTCGACGAGCTTCGCGCTCGCCTCGACGCCCATCTCCTGCACCGGTTCGCGCCACAGGCCGATCCCGGAGCCGGTGCGCGCGCAGGCCTCGACGGCCTCGCGCTGGTCCCAGAACTTCGCGGTGGCGTGGTTGAAGGAGAACCGCTCCATGATGCTCATGCGAGCGTCCGCTTCGGCTGGCCCGCGACCTTGAGCAGGGCGTTGAAGCGGTCGACGGCGAGCGCTTCGTCGGGGAAGAGGTGCACTTCGAGGGCGAGGTCGACGATCTCACCGAGGTGCGTGATCGACCGGGCCGATTCCAGTCCGCCGACCATCCTGAAGTGGTCCTGGTGGCCCGAGAGCCAGGCCAGGAACACGACGCCGGTCTTGTAGTTGAACGTGGGAACCTCGAAGACCTTGCGCGCCAGCGGGACCGTGGGGTCCAGGATCGCGTGGAAGCCGGCGATGTCGCCTTCGTCCAAGCGCTGCACGGCCTTGGACGCGAGCGGCGCGAGCGGGTCGAAGATGCCCAAGAGCGCGTCGGAGTGCCCGAACTCGTCGCCGGCGATGAGGCGCGGGTAGTTGAAGTCGTCGCCGGTGTAGCAGCGGACCCCTTCGGGGAGCCTGCGGCGCACCGCGATCTCGGCTTCGGCGTCGAGGAGGCTCATCTTGATGCCGTCGATCTTCGCCGCGTTCTCGGTGATGATCTCGATGAACGTGTCCGCGGCGGCCTCGAGGTCCGAGGAGCCCCAGTAGCCTTCGAGCGACGGGTCGAACATCGGGCCGAGCCAGTGCAGGATCGCCTTGCCGCTGACCTCCGAGAGGAGCTCGGCGTAGAGCGCCTTGTAGTCGTCGGCGCTCTTCGCACTCGCGGCGAGGGCCCTGGAGCACATGAGGATCGTGCCCGCGCCGGCGTCCTCGACCACGCCGAGCTGCTCGAGGTAGGTCGCGCGGATCTCGTCCATGGTGGTCGGTGCGGCGCCGAGCTGGTCGGTGCCGACGCCGCAGGCGAGGAGGTCGTCCGGGCCGGCCGCTTCGGCGGAGCGGCGGATGAGCTGCTTGGTGGCCTCCCAGTCCAGGCCCATGCCGCGCTGGGCGGTGTCCATGGCGTCGGCGATGCCGAGGCCGAGGTCCCACAGGTGCCGGCGGTAGGCGATGGTGGCGTCCCAGTCGACCTGGGCGGGGCGGCCGGGGCCGTTGTCCGCCAAGGGGTCCGCGACCACGTGGGCCGCGGAGTAGATGACGCGTGAGGTGAACTTGCGGGTCACAGGACCAGGTCCTCCAGCTCGATGCGGCGGCCTTCGCGGGCGGACCGGTAGCCGGCCTCGGCCAGCTGCACGCCGCGGGCGGCGGCGAGGAAGTCGTGGTGCCACGGCTCGTCGTCCACGACGTGCCGCAGGAACTCCTCCCACTGGATCTTGAAGCCGTTGTCGAAGACCTCGTTGTCGGGGACCTCGTGCCACTGCTGCCGGAACGGGATCGGCTGGTCGATGTCGGGGTTCCAGACGGGCTTGGGGGTGTGGACGCGGTGCTGGGCGCGGGCCTTGCGCAGGCCGGCGATCGCGGAGCCCTCGGTGCCGTCGACGTGGAACTCGACGAGCTCCTCGCGGTCGACGCGGGTGGCCCAGGAGGAGTTCATCTGGACGACGGTGCCGTCCTGGAGTTCGAAGACCGCGTACGCCGCGTCGTCGGCGGTGGCGGCGTAGGCCTTGCCGTGCTCGTCGAAGCGCTCGGGGATGTGGGTGGTGACGTGGGCGGAGACGGACTTGACCTTGGCGAACGTCTCCTCGAAGACGTAGGACCAGTGGGGGAACATGTCGAGGACCATGCCGCCGCCGTCTTCGGCGCGGTAGTTCCAGGAGGGCCGCTGGGCCTCCTGCCAGTCGCCTTCGAAGACCCAGTAGCCGAACTCGCCGCGGACGGAGAGGACCCGGCCGAAGAAGCCGGAGTCGACCAGGCGCTTGAGCTTGCGCAGGCCGGGGAGGTACAGCTTGTCGGCGACCGCGCCGTTCTTGACGCCGGCGTCGCGCGCGGCGCGGGCCAGGGAGAGGGCGTCGTCGAGGTTCGTGGCGATGGGCTTCTCGGTGTACACGTGCTTGCCGGCCTTGATGGCCGAGTTGACGGCGGCGAGGCGGTGCTGGGTGGTGAGGGCGTCGAAGTAGACGTCGATCTTGTCGTCGCCGAGGGCCTCGTCCAGGCTGGTCGTGTACTTGTCGAGGCCGTGGCGGCCGGCGATCTCGGCGAGCTTGTCGGCGCTGCGGCCGACCAGGGTGAGCTCGGGCCAGATCACGCTGCCGTCGGCGCGCTCCACGCCGCCCTGCTCGCGGATGGCGAGGAGTGAGCGCACGAGGTGCTGCCGGTAGCCCATGCGCCCGGTCACCCCGTTGAGGGCGATGCCGACGGTGATTCTCTCTGCCATAGGGATGTGCTCCAGACCTTGCCGAACATGGCTGCGGAAGCGCTTGCCGGCCGGACGCGGAGGCACGGCCGCGGATTCGCCGCGGACTGCGCGAGATCTACGGCTCGCACGCGCCGCCGAAGACGGAGGCAAACGCTTTCTTATTTTCCTGAACTATACATCAAACGGCATCCATGTGAAAGCGGTCTCCTGACACTTTCGCCTCACGGTCGAGCCCAGCGGATTCGCCCGGGCACGCGGAAAGCCCCGGCCGGTCGGCCGGGGCTCGCCAGTAGGTCTTAGAGGTACTGCTCGCTGATGTCGGTGACTTCCTCGGCGGGCGCCCAGATCTGGTACACGCCGTTGTCGTACGGCTCGAGCCCGAGCGAGCGGGCCACGTCGCTGCGGCCGCCGCGGTACTCCAGCCGCAGCCACTCCCCCGACGCGCCGAGCACCAGGAACGGCTCGCCGCGCCAGGTGGCGACGGTGCGCACGTAGAAGAAGTCCTCGAGCTCGCCGATCGGCACGCCGCGCCGGAACCGGCCGTCGGCGACCTCGACGAACCCGTCGCCGCCCGTGGGCGAGTACAGCCGCACGTGGGCGCCGTCGGGGCTCGAGTCGTATTCGGCGCCCTTCCAGCGGGCGATGTAGCCGTCGCGCATCAGGCGTCCTTCCATTCGCGGTCGCGGGTGTCGAGCACGTGCGCGGCCCGCTCCTCGGGCTTGGGCCGCACGAGGTCGTAGTGGCCGTCGGCGTCGCCCCAGGCCTCGCCCAACGCGGAGTCGTACCCGTACGCCTCGCCCATCGGGCCGCTCGGCGCGGGCACGGCCGGCGCGGCGGGCAGCGCCGGCGTCGGCGGGGCCTCGATGGCCGCGGGGCCCTTCGCGTAGGCGCCGTCGATCGGCGTCCACTCGCGGGTGTCGGCGTCGTAGAACGCCAGTTCGGTGACCTCGCCGCGGGAGTCGATCCGGAGGATCTTCGCGCCGTGCGGGAGGCGCACCGAGTCGACCTTGTGCTCGGGGATGCGCTCGTCGCCCTCGGAGGGCGCGAACCCGTCGCCGCGGAACGGGCCGGGCTCGACGACGGTGCCGCCGCGCGCTTCGGCCGTCGCGTAGTCGTTGCCGCCCAAGGCGGTCGGGTAGAGGTCCGTGCGGTAGCCGATCCAGCGGAGCACGTGCACCGAGTCGTCGGCGGGGCTGAACTCCTCGTTCAGGCGGATGAGCCCCAGCGCCAGGTACAGCTGCGCGGGCGTGCGCAGGTGGTCCACGGCCTCGGCCGGGTGCACGAAGCCGCCGACGCGGTCGTAGCCGCGGTCGAGGTAGAACGGCACCTGCTGGTGCGGGATGGTCTTCTGCCACAGGATCGGCTGGACCTTGTGCGACGGCGATTCGGCGCGCGCGGCCGCGGCCTGGCGCTTCTCCATCTCGGTCGCGAACGCGAGCAGGTCCTTCGCCTCGGCCCACTTGATGAGCGGTTCGATCTCGGGGCCGCTCATGTTGGCGCCCACGGAGGTCCCGGGGTTGACGTACAGCGCGTAGTCCTGCGCGGGCCAGTGCTGGATGAGCCAGCCGAACGGGACGACCGTGTGCGGGGTGTCCTCGCCGGCGCGCTCGGCCATGCGCTCGATCGTGGTGTAGACGGTGATGCCGATGATGCCGTCGACGATGTCGCTGGCCCACCGGAACGCCGGGTCGCCGACGCGCAGGTGCGCGGCCTCGGGGTCGCCGATCGGCAGGATCACGCTGGCGCACAGGAGGGTCTGGAGGAACGCTGCGGTGTCGCCGGAGGAGGCGGCCTCGGCGAGCAGCGGCTCGGCCTCGTCGCCGGTGAGCTCGGTCGGCTGCCCCTGGTCCTGCGTCTGGACGCTCGGCTGCGGTTCGTCGGCGGGGCGCCGGCCGAACGCGCTCGACATGGACGCGAACGATTCGGCGGAGCGCGCGTCGGCGTCGAACGGGTCGTTGCCGAAGGCGCCGCCGCCCTGGTACGCCTGTTGCGGCGCGGCCGGGGTCGGGGCGCCGAACGCGGCGGCGCCGCCGAAGGACTCGCCGGCCGGGTACGGGGTGGGCGCGGCGTGCGGCGGGGCCGGTGCGCGGGTCGGCAGCGTCGACGGGTCGGGCTGCTGATCGCGGAGCCAGTCGGGCGCGTCGGGCCACTGGTCCTGCGGGTTCGGCTGGCTCGGCCACTGCGAGTCGCCGGGGAACGCCTGCGGGGTCGGCACGGCCGGCGGCTGCGAGTGGTGCTGCGGCTGGGAGCCGAAGCCCTGGGGCTGCGACCCGAAGCCCTGCGGCTGGGAGCCGAACTCGCGCGGCTGCGATCCGGTGCCGCGCGGCTGGGAGCCGAACCCCTGCGAGCGGGGCTGGGACTGCTCGGGCTCGGGCGGCGGCTGGGACGCGAAGGCGTGCCCGTTGAACCCGTCGGGTTCAGGGGTCTCGTCGCGCGGCGGCTGGCGCAGCGGCAGGCCCGCGGGGGTGGTGCCGCCGACGGTGGACTGCTGCTGCGCGGTGCCGTTCAGGTCCGAGGAGCGCCGCGGGGCGGGCGGCACGTCGGGCACCGGCGGGGCCGGGGGCATGAAGCTCTCGCGGCGCGGCTCGGGGGCGGGCGCCATCGGGTTCGCGAACGGGTCCGACTGCGCGGCCGCGAACGGCGACGCTTGCGCGCCAGAGGAATAGGTGTCGCCGTACGGGTCGGCGGCGGGTTCAGGGGCGGACTCGGCCGGGACCGTGGTCATGCCCTGGGCGACCTGGGTGACGAACCAGGCCGGGAGGTAGCCCTCGATCGGCAGGCCGGGGTTGACGGCGAGCCACCACTCCTCGTCGGGCCAGGCCTCGGCCAGCGCGGCGAAGGAGACGCGGCGGGAGGCGCCGGCGTTGTCGCGCAGGCACGTCTGGAGGGCGGTTTCGGAGGTGAAGGCGAGGATGTGGGTGCGGTCGTCGGTGGTCCAGGTGGCCCAGGTGTCGGCGCCGGACCCGTTCGAGTCCTCATAGGACAATGGAAGGACGAGTTCGATCTGCGCCAGGATGCGGAAGTATCCGTCCTGGTCCTCGGCCCGCAGCGCCTCGCGGAGGCGGTGCTCGATCTCGTTACTGGGTTCCCACATCGATCCCACTCAGCCCTTCCCCCCTACCGGTCTTGGATGGGGCGGTGCACGGTTGCGGCTCGCAAGCTTCGCCGTGCATGTCGAGCGAACGCGGCGTCCCCTCGCGATCGTCACCGTAACGCGAGGGCGCTGTCAAGTTTCCGTCAGTAGGGCGAGAATAACGAATTCATAAAGGAGAACGTGTGTCATTCCCACGCTGTGGGCCTGTCGCTGTGTAACGATCCGGTTCTCATGGGAGACCGCTCTGCACGCTTCGTTCTCGCCTGTCTGTGCTCGACGCTGTTGGCGCTCTTGCTCTCCGCGCACACGGGCCGGGCGTCCGCGCCCGGCGCCTGGCACCTCTCCGCGGTGCGGGCCCCGGAGGCCTGGCCGGTGGCGACGGGCGAGGGGGTCACAGTGGCGGTGATCGACTCGGGTGTGGACGCGGATCACCCGGCCCTGGAGGGGGCGGTGCTCCCCGGCCGCAGTTATGTCGACATCGACCCGGGTGCGGAGCCGCGGCTGCTGGCGTTCGGGTCGGATCCGGGGCCGGTGTACGAGCGGGCGTTCGGGCAGGCCGACCCGGTGGGGCACGGTACGGCCGTGGCGGGGCTGATCGCGGGGAGCGCGGAGTCGCGGCACCCGGGGATCGCCCCGGACGCGGCGATCCTGCCGGTGCGGGTCCTGGACGACGAGAACCGGTACCACGATTCGGCGATGGTGGGCGCGGCGGTCGAGTGGGCGGTCGACAACGGTGCGGACATCGTGAACCTGTCCCTGGGGGGCCATTACGACTCGCCGCCGTTCGCGGAGGCGATCGCGTACGCGGAGCGGCATGACGTGCTGATCGTGGCGTGCACGGGGAACCAGCACGAGGACGCGCCGGACGAGGACGTGTGGTTCCCGGCGCGGGTCTCGGACGTGCTGGCGGTGACGGGCTCGGACCAGCACGGCGACCGGTGGCGGACGGCGGTCACGGGCGGGGAGACGGACCTGGCGGCGCCGGGCGTGGATCTGCACGCGGCGAAACCGGGCGGCGGGTACAAGACGGTGACGGGGACCTCGTTCGCTTCGGCGGTGGTGTCGGGGGCGGCGGCGGTGGTGCGTTCGGCGCATCCGGAGTGGAGCGCCGACCAGGTGCGGCGGGCGCTCACGGAGACGGCGTCCGCGGGCGGGCCGGGCCTGGGCGAGGGGATCGTGGACGTGGCCGCGGCGGTGGCGGCGGAGGTGCTGCCGCGGGCGGCGGCGCCGGTCGAGGCCGGGATCTCACCGGTGTGGAGTGCGGCGGCGACGGCGGCCGGGGGCGGCCTGATCGGGGTGTCCGCGCTGGTGCTGCGGGGCGGGCGCGGCGTGCGGCGAGGCGGTCGGCTGCCCGGGCGCCCGCGTACGATGGCGGGGTGACCGCCGCCGACGCCCGGAAGGGCACTGAAAGCGAGCTGGCCAAGAAGCGCCGGGCCCGCGTCATCGACCGCCTCCTCGCTGCGGCCCACCCGGACGCGCATTGCGAGCTGGACTACACGAATCCGCTGGAGCTGGCGGTGGCGACGATCCTGTCGGCGCAGTGCACGGACGTGCGGGTCAACCTGACGACGCCGGCGCTGTTCAAGAAGTACCGCTCCGCGGAGGACTACGCGGAGGCGAATCCCGAAGAGGTCGAGGCGATCATCCGGCCCACGGGTTTCTACCGCAACAAGGCGAAGTCGATCATGGGCCTGGGGAAGGCCCTGGTCGAGCATCACGGCGGGAGGCTCCCGGAGGACATGGAGTCCCTGGTGAAGCTGCCGGGCATCGGCCGCAAGACGGCGAACGTCATCCGCGGCAACGCGTTCGGCGTTCCGGGGATCACCGTGGACACGCACATGATCCGGATCACGAACCGGCTCGGACTGGTCGCGGGCAAGGACCCGGTGAAGCTCGAGTTCGAGTTGCAGAAGCTCATCGACCACCGAGAGTGGACGATGTTCTCGCACCGGATCATCTTCCACGGCCGCCGCGTCTGCATCGCGCGCAAGCCCGCGTGCGGGGCGTGCACGCTCGCGAAGCAGTGCCCGTCGTACGGCGAGGGCCCCACGGACCCGGCCGAGGCGGCGAAACTCCTCAAGGGCGACAACGTCGACGAGCTGATTCGTCTCGCGGGCGTCGAGAACGCGGTGAGCGCGTGAAGCGGGTCCTGACGGCTGCCGCCGCACTCTGCTTCTTGGCGGCCTGCACGAGCGAGTCCCCGGAGCCGGGCGTCTCGGTCCCCGACGAGGGCGAGCCGACCTGGTCGGTCGCCTGCGCCTCCGGTTCGGCGCCGATCGAGGGGGTCGGCGACCTGGAGCTGGACTGCCTCGGCGACGAGGCGGCGACGTCGGTCGGCCCCGGCGGGAAGCCGATGGTCGTGGTCCTGTGGGCGAGCTGGTGCGGGCCGTGCCAGGCGGAGGCGCCGGAGGTCGAGGCGTTCTACCAGGCGTACGGCGACCAGGTCGACGTGCTGGGGGTGGACACGGCCGATGCGCGGGACGTCGGGCGCTCGTTCGCCGAGGGGTTCGGGATGACCTTCCCTTCGGTGTTCGATCCCGATGAGGCCGTGCGGATCGGGCTCGGTGTGCCGGGCCTGCCGGGCATGGCCTACGTGCGCACGGACGGCACCGTGGCCGCGCTCGTGGCCGAACCGGGCGTCACCACCGAGTCGATGGTCGAGACCGCCGAGTCGGCGTTCGGTCTGGAGCTTTCATGAGCGATCCCCGCCCCGACTGGTGGCCGCCGCTGCTGAAGGCCGCGGCCGAGGCCGAGCCGCCCTCGGTCATGCGGGTGATCGCCGATCACCTGCAGCCGTACGAGGAGGCCGACGCCCGGACCGCTTCGGTCCTGGTGCTGCTCAAGGACGGCGACGAGGGCCCCTCGGTGCTCCTGCAGCAGCGCGCCGCGACCCTGCGCCACCACCCGGGCGAGGTCGCGTTCCCCGGCGGCGGCACCGAACCCGGTGACGCCGACGCCGCGGCGACCGCGCTGCGCGAGGCCGCCGAAGAGCTCGCGGTCGACCCGGCATCGGTGTCCGTCGGCCGGTCGCTCCCGAAACTGTGGATCCCGGTGTCCGGCTTCGCGGTCACGCCCGTGCTGGCCCTGTGGAAGCGCCCGCACCTCGTCGCGCCGCAGGCGGCCTCCGAAGTGGCCGCCGCGCACCAGGTGCCGCTGCCGCTCCTGGCCGACCCGGCCTCCCGTGGCACCGTCAGATTCCCGTCCGGCCGCAGCGGCCCCGGCTTCGAGATCGAAGGCGTGCCCTTGATTTGGGGCTTCACCGCCGGGGTACTGTCGTGGCTGCTGGACCTGGGCGGCTGGGCCCGCCCCTGGGACGCCGAACGGACGATGGAGCTCGAACGGCACTGAACGGAGGGCGCATGGAGCCGACCACTGCCGGACTCCTCGTCGACGTCGTGATCGTGCTGCTGGCGCTCCTGTTCGCCATCAACGGCTACCGCGAGGGCTTCATCGCCTCCGCGACCACGTTCTTCGGCTTCCTCGGCGGAGCGATCCTCGGCACGCAGCTCGCGCCGTTCGCCGCCGACTTCTACACCGAGGCGCTCGCGAAGCTCATCGCCTCGCTCCTGGTCGTCTTCGCACTCGCCTTGGGCGGCATGGCCATCGCCACCTCCATCGGGTACAAGCTCCGCCGGCGGCTGCGCCGGGACGGCTCCAAGCGCCTCGACCACCTCGCGGGCCCGCTCGTCTCCGTCGCCGCGGTGCTCCTGGTCACCTGGGTCGCGGCCGCGCCGCTCGCGAACTCCTCGATGCCCGCGGTCGCCTCCGCCGTCCGCAACTCGAGCCTCCTCACCGGCATCGACGAGCACATGCCCGAGGCGGTCAAGGGCGTCTACGAGTCGATGCGCGAATCGCTCAACACCTCCGGGATGCCGGACGTGTTCTCCGGGCTCGACCCGACCGAGGCCCGCGACGTCGACCCGCCCGACCCCGAGCTCGCCGCCTCCAGCGTGGTCGTCAACGCCGAGGACTCGGTCCTCAAGGTCCACGGCTCGGCCCCCTCCTGCGACCGCCAGATCGAGGGCTCCAGCTTCGTCTACGCCGACGGCCTCGTGGCCACGAACGCGCACGTCGTCGCCGGCACCGAGCAGGTGCAGGTCGAATCCGACGGCGACCTGTACGACGCCGAGGTCATCGTGTTCGAGCCCGAGAAGGACCTCGCGATCCTCAGCGTCCCCGACCTCGACGCCGCACCGCTCCCGCTCCAGTCCGACACCGCCGCCTCCGGCGACGACGCGATCGTCCTCGGCTACCCCGGCGGCGGCCCCTACACCGCGACCGCCGCCCGCATCCGCGAGGCGCGCATCGTCACCGGCCCCGACATCTACGACGACGGCACGGTCACCCGCGAGGTCTACCAGCTCTACGCGCGGATCATCGGCGGCAATTCCGGCGGCCCCCTGCTCAACCCGCACGGCGAGGTGATCGGAGTCATCTTCGCCGCCGCCATCGACGACCCGGAGACCGGATACGCGCTCACCATGGACGAGTCCGCGCCTGTCCTGGACGCGGGGCGCACCGCTTCGGGCCCCGTCGGCACCGGATCTTGTACGTGATCTGTGGGTTCCTGTGGGAATACGCCATTGCCTGATACTGGGCGTGGCGTCACATTGCAGGTAGGCTGTACCGGTCGCTGTCGACGCTTTCCGTTTTCCGGAACGTACACCCTGCTGAGACGGCGTGGTGAGTCTCTCGCGGTGACGCTCGGAACCGACGGAACGCATTCATTCGGATACGAATGTCGATTCCGGCGTCTACGTGCGCATGTGGATTTACGGGGGTCTCGCTCCCGCAATGCGGACAAGAGGCATAGACTCAGTACTTGCACTAGCGGTGCGTTGAAGAAAGGTGCGAACGGACATGGAAGATGTATTGGCCAGGGCCGCCCTGTTCAAGGGCGTAGATCCCGAAGCTGTCGAGTCGCTCATCAAAGAGATGGAGTACGTCGACGTCAACAAGGGCCAGACCGTCTTCACCGAGAACGAGCCGGGTGACAGTCTCTACATCGTCATGTCCGGGAAGGTGAAGCTGGGGCGTCGCTCTGCCGACGGCCGCCAGAACCTGATCGCGGTCATGGGCCCGTCCGACATGGTCGGCGAGCTCGCGCTGTTCGACCCCGGTCCCCGCACCGCCACCGCCACCGCTCTGACCGACACCCGCATGGCCCGCCTGTCGAAGACGGCGCTGCGCCCTTGGCTGGCCAACCGGCCCGAGATCGCCGAGCAGCTGCTGCGCGTGATAGCACGCCGGCTGCGTCGCACGAACGACTCGATGGCGGACCTCATCTTCACCGACGTCCCCGGTCGTGTCGCGAAGGCCCTCCTGCACATGGCGAGCCGCTTCGGCACCCGCGACGGCGGCGTCCTGCGCGTCACCCACGACCTGACGCAGGAGGAGCTCGCCCAGCTGGTCGGCGCCTCCCGCGAGACCGTGAACAAGGCCCTCGCCGACTTCGCCGGCCGCGGCTGGCTGCGCCTGGACGGCAAGAGCGTCATCATCATGGACCCCGAGCGGTTGGCTCGGCGCGCCCGCGTGTAACGCTCACGTGTGAACTTGCAGGCCCCCGGCATCGCCGGGGGCCTTCTTCATTCCCCGGTCAGTGCCGGTGATCACCCCGTCCCCCGCCCTTGGGCGATTCGACGTTCGCACCCGCGTCCGTCTAGACTTCCGGTAACCATCCCGGAGTCTGCTGAAGGAGCGTTGTGGCAGGGCAACTGAACGTCGAAGTCGTAGCAGTCGACTCGAAAGTGTGGTCCGGAGCGGCCAAGGCCGTGTACGCGCGCACCACTGAAGGCGAACTGGGAATCCTCCCGAACCACCAACCCCTGCTGGGCGAGCTGCGGGTCGACAGCACCGTGAGGGTGCAGCCGGTCGACGGCGGCGAACTGGCCTGGCAGATCGAGGGCGGCTTCCTGTCGGTGACCACCGACGGGGTCACCATCCTCGCCGAGACCGCCGAGGCGGTCGCCCCCGCTTCGGCATAGTCATGCTGAAGGCACTGCTCGTCGTCGCCGCACTGGCGGCGGCCGTCGCGGTGTTCTTGGTGCTGACCTACGTCCGCCGCTCCTTCCTGTCCCGCTCGGGCTCGGTCGCCATGGCGGCCAGGCTCTCCCGGCACATGGAGGGGCGCGGCTGGGCCCCCGGCTTCGCCGTCTACGAGAGCGGCACGCTCCGCTGGTACCGGATGTTCTCCCTCGCGTTCGGCCCCCGCTACTCGCTCCTGCGCCACGACGTCCAGGTCTCCGAGCGCCGCAAGCCGGTCGGGCCCGAAGCCCAGATCTTCCCCCCCGAAGTCGCGATCCTGCGATGCAAGAGCGCCACAGGCGAAGTGGAGCTCGCGATGACCACCTCGGCCGTCACCGGCTTCCTCTCCTGGCTCGAGGCCGCCCCACCAGGGGCGGAGTTCTACTCGGGCCGCGACTGACCCGCGCCTCCTCCCCACAACGGAGGAGGCGCTTCGCCGTCGCGTCCTCCTTGCGGCCCATGCGAACTTCAGCCGTTTCGGGGTGGACCCGCCCGATTCGGGCCGATACCGTGGCGGCATGCGCACTCACCTCCCCCTGGCGGGCGCACTCGCGCTCGCGATCATCGCCACCCCCGGCGCCGCGGGCGCCGCACCCACCGGCCTCGATGAGGACCTGCTCGACCGGAAGCTCGAAGCGCTCCACGACGTCGCCGACCACTCCGTCACCGCCGAAGTCCGCCTCGGCGACGACACCTGGGCCGAGACCGCCGGCACCCGCCGCATCGACGGCGGCGGCGGGCAGGTCGACGAGGACGACCGCGTCCGCATCGCCAGCCTCACCAAGTCCATGGTCGCGACCGTGCTCCTCCAGCTCCAGGACGAAGGCGACGTCGACCTCGACCGGCCCCTCAGCGACTACCTCCCCGGCCTCCTCCCCTACGAGCAGGAGCCCACGGTCCGGCAGGTCATGCAGCACACCAGCGGCATGTTCGAGTACTTCTACTACCTGTACGTCTCGCTGTGGGAAGGCGACCCCGCCGACTTCTACGCGAACTACCGGACCCATTACAGCCCAGAGGAACTCGTCGAGATCGGCACCCAGGACCCGCTGCTGTTCGAACCCGGCACGAACTGGTCGTACTCCAACACCGGGTACATCGCGCTCGGCCTCCTCATCGAGGAGCTCACCGGCGACGACCTCCACGAGGTCCTCGACGACCGGGTCTTCGACCCCGCCGACCTGGACGACACGTACCTCCCGAAGGACGACACCTCCGGCATCCGCGGCGCGAACCCGGTCCCGTACCTGACCACCGGCGACCCGCGACACCCCTACTTCGACACCACGAAGCTCTCCAACAACCAGTTCTGGGCCGCGGGCGGCGTCATGTCCACCATGGAGGACGTCAACGACTTCTACGACGCCCTCACCGACGGCACCCTCCTGGACGACGCCGCACTGGCCGAGATGAGCCAGTACGTCGAGACCGGTGACGGCACCGTCTACGGCCTCGGCCTCATCGGGCTCCCGCTCACCTGCCCCGGCGCGTCCGAGCAGGAGGTCTTCCTCGGCCACACCGGCGGCGGCCTCGGCCACCAGACCTACTCGTTCCACTCCGCCGACGGGGAACGGCAGGCGACGTTCACCTGGAACATCGACGACCGGCACGGCGCCGCCGACCCGGCCGAACTGAACTGGGCCCTCAGCGCCCTGCTCATCGCCGGCCTCTGCGGCGCCGACATCGGCGACATGCCCGCCGGCGCGGACCAGCGGGCCCAGGCCGCGCCGCTGATCCCGGCCGTCGAAGACCTGCTGCTCCTCGGCTGACCCGACGCGAGAGGCCCGCGGGAGTCGCCGCCCGCGGGCCTCTCTTCGCACGCCTAAGCGACCGGCTCGAGCGCCTTCGTGAACAGCGTCCCGCCGTCGAGGTCCTTGAGCGACACCGTGAACACCTCCGTCTCGGCGTCGATCGCGACCTCGCCGAAGAACTGGAAGCCCTGCGCCGGCGACGTGTTCGCCGCCGGAGGCGCCTGCACGAACACCGCCTCGGGCCCGAACGTCGCATCGAGCTTGTTGGGCCCGAACGCGCCCGCGTTCAACGGCCCGGACACGAACTCCCAGAACGGGTCGAAGTCCTGGAACACCGCCCGGTCCGGGCTGTAGTGGTGCGCCGCGGTGTAGTGCACGTCCGCGGTCAGCCACACCAGGTTCCTCACGCCCTCGCGCTTCGCGAACGAGAGCAGCCCCGCGATCTCGCCCTCGCGCCCGCCCGGCGCGCCCCCGGCGCCGTTCGAGACCCCTTCCTGCGCACCGGTGCCGTCGCCCACGACCAGACCGATCGGCAGGTCCGCCGCGATCACCTTCCAGGTGGCCTTCGAGCGGCGCAGCTCCCGCTTGAGCCACTCCAGCTGCACCTCGCCCAGCACGGTCCCGGTCGGGCCGTCCGCGTCCGGGTTGGGGCTCTTGAAGGTCCGCATGTCCAGCACGAACACGTCCAGCAGCGGGCCGTACGCGAGCTTCCGGTAGATCCGGCCCGCGGCGTCGAAGCCGCCCGGCGTGAACTCCGCGAAGGCCTGCCGGGCCCGCGCGGCGAGCACGTCCACGTTCTTCTCGGTGTACTGCGGCAGGTCGAGGATCTCGCCGGGGTACCAGTTGTTGGTGACCTCGTGGTCGTCCCACTGGTTCACCATCGGCACGGCCGCCAGGTACGCCCGCAGGTTCTCGTCCAAGAGGTTGTACTTGAACTGGCCCCGGTACTCCTCGAGCGTCTCGGCGACCTTCAGCTTCTCGTCGACGAGCGTGTTCTTCCACGTCGTGCCGTCCGGCAGCGCCACCGACTCCGCGAGCGGGCCGTCGCTGTACACGAAGTCGCCCGAGCACAGGAAGAAGTCCGGTTCGGCGTCGGCCATGGCCTGGAAGATCCGGTACCCGCCGAAGTCCGGGTTGATCCCCCAGCCCTGCCCGGCGAGGTCGCCCGACCACTGGAACCTGATGTCCGCCGGTTCGCATGCGGCCGTGGTGAACGAGCCCTCCAGCGCCTCGGACCGCCGCTCGCCCTCGGCGTGGATCCGGTAGTGGTACCGCTGCCCGGGGCGCAGGCCCTTGAGCCGCACCTTCCCGGTGAAGTCGGTGTCGGCGGTGAGCGACGGGCCGCCGATCTGGCGGGCGTGCTTGAAATCGGGGCGCGTCGCGATCTCCACGCGCATGCGCGAACCGCGGTCGGCGCGGGTCCACAGGACCGCGCCTTGCGCGGTCACGTCTCCGGACTGGACGCCGTGGGTGAGCTTGGGGCGCGAGGACGCGTACGAGATCCCGGGGGTCCCGAGCAGGACCGCGCCGCCGGCTCCGGCGGCCAGCAGCCGCCGACGAGCAATCTGCACTGTTGTCTCCAATGGCTTGGGAATCGGGGTGAACAGCCCTCACCCTCCCAGCCGAGGTCGACGCGCCGGTGGCCGCGACGTGAACAAACGGGCCCCGCGCTCCGGCCGGCCGGGGGCCGTGGTGTTGCCGGAGCGCGGGGCCCGTCTTCCTGGAGTGGGGTCCTTGTCCGTTCAGGCGCCGAGGCGCGACTCTACTCAGGTTCCCGCGCCGAGGCGCGGGAATGGCTTGGTGGAGAACACGACTTCCACGGGCACCTCGAAGTACTCGGCGAGCTTCAGGGCGAGGTGGAGGCTCGGGCTGTATTCGCCGCGTTCGAGGTAGCCGACGGTCTGGTAGTGGACGCCGAGGGCGTCGGCCAGCTGCCGCCGCGAGACGCCCCGTTCGGCGCGCAGCATCGCGATGCGGTTGTAGACCTCGTCCCCGGCCACGCCTCGATCACCAGTCCCTCTGCATGTCGGCGCGGCGCGCCGCCACGGCCGAACCCGATTCGCGCCGCGACATCCGCCGCAGCAGCCTGGGCGCCAACGCCATCGAGGCCACCGCCCACAACGCGAGCACGGCGAACATGGTAACGGTGCGCCATTCGCCGCCGATCTCCACGGCCGCCATCGCGTCCGGCAGCAGCGCGTGCCGCATGCCCAGGCCCATCCAGTAGATCGGGAAGACCTGCCCGACGCCCTGCAGCCAGCCCGGCAGGGCCGTGATCGGGTAGAAGATCCCGGAGATCGCGATCAGGCCCATGATGGGGAGCATGATGAGGCCCATGTTCCGCGGGTTGTCGAGGAGCGCCCCGATGACCGCGCCGATCGGCAGCGCCGCGATGAGCCCCATGAGCAGCACGGCGACGAACATCAGCCACCGGTCGGGGGTCCCGAACTCGAGGCCGTCGAACAGCGGCAGGCCCACGGCGAGGAGCACCACGACCGTGACGCAGATGAACAGCGCCGTGGAGACCAGGTGCCCGACGAGGTAGCCGGTCATGCCGCCGGGCATGGACTTGGCGCGCAGGAGCGTGCCGTTGGTGCGGTCCATCGCGAGCGCGCCGACCATCGCGGTGATGCCGCCGAAGACGACGTTCATGCCGATGAGGCTCGGCATGTTCATGGAGCCCAAGGAGACCGGTGCGCCCTCGAATTCGGCGCGCTGCATGAACAGGAGCACGACGATCGCGATCCCGGTGGGCATGATGAAGCCCATCAGGTCCCCCGGGGAGGTGAGCGAGATCTTCGTCTCGATCAAGCCCCGCTTCCAACCGGTGCGGTACTCGTGGAGGGTGTTGGTGCTCATCGAGTGGCCTCCTTGAAGGTGTCGACGGCGGTCGCGGCCTCGCCGGCCTCGAACTCGGCGACCAGCTCCAGGTAGGCGTCCTCGAGGCTGGCGCGGCGGATCTCGAGGTCGGTGACCCGGCCGTCGTCGGTGGCGAGGAGCTTGCGCACGAAGTCGGTGGCGTCCTCGGTGGCGTGGATCTGGAGCTGCCCGTCCTGGACCCACTTCACCTCGGCGGTGGTCGCGGCGGCGCGGGCGAGCTGGTCGGGCGAGCCGTCGGCGATGATGCGCCCGCCCGCGAGGATGAGGATCCGCTCGGCCAGCTTCTCGGCCTCGTCGAGGTCGTGGGTGGTGAGCAGGATCGTGGTGCCGTCGAGGTCGGTGAGCCGGTGGATGAGCTCGTGGAACTCCCGGCGGGCGTGCGGGTCGAACCCGGTCGTGGGCTCGTCGAGGAACAGCAGGGACGGGCGGCCGATGATGCCGAGGGCCACGTCGAGGCGGCGGCGCTGGCCGCCCGAGAGGGTCCGTACGCGCTGCCCGGACTGGGCGGCGAGGCCGACCATCTCGAGCAGCTCGTCGGCACCCCAGGGCTCGGCGTACGGCCGGTAGTACTCGGCGAAGTGCGCGACGATGTCGCGCACCTTCCACTTGCCGTTGTCCCGCCATTCCTGGAGGACGACGCCGAGCTGGGCGCGCCAGGCCTCGCCGCCGTTCGCGGGGTCGACGCCGAGGACCGAGACGCGCCCGTCCGAGCGGGCGCGGAAGCCTTCGAGGATCTCGATGGTGGTGGTCTTGCCCGCCCCGTTGGGGCCGAGGAGGGCGGTGACCCCGCCGGGCTCGATCTCGAGGTCGAGCCCGGTGAGCACGTCCTTGTCGCCGTAACGCATCCGGAGGTCGGATACGGCGATGGCGGGCCCGTCGTGAGCCGGGGGGTGTCCCATGGTTCATCTCCGCAGTATCAGTTCGCTAATCGATAGCATACATACTACATCTTGGCGTACAGCTCCGTCGAACCGAATAACGACGAGGGCCGCCCATCAGGAGATGGACGGCCCTCGCGGTGCGGAGAGTGGAGCCTAAGTGCGCCGCTTCTCGCCCGAGCGGGCCAGGAAGCGCTGCAGGAGGATGAAGGCCAGCAGGAGCACGCCCATGACGATCCGCGCCCACCACGAGGAGAGTCCGCCGTGGAAGGCGATGAGCGTGTTGAGCAGGCCCCAGACCATGACGCCCGCGACGGTGCCGAGCACGAACCCGGCGCCGCCGGTGAGCAGCGTCCCGCCGATGACGACGGCGGCGATCGCGTCGAGTTCGGCGCCGATGTTGGCCAGCGGGTTGGCGCTCTTGGTCGCGAACGCGGCCAGCACCCCGGCGAGGGCGGCGCAGAAGCCGCTGATCGCGTACACGCCGATCTTGGTGCGCGCCACCGGAAGGCCCATGAGCAGCGCGGACTGCTCCGAGCCGCCCACGGCGTAGACGCCGCGCCCGAACCGGGTGTAGTGGAGGACCACGAAGGCGATGATGACGACCGCGAACGCGATGAACGACAGGTACGGAAGCCAGAAGCCGCCGTCGCGGACCTTCCCGCCGAACTCGACGTGGGTCATGCCCCACTGCCAGAAGTCGACCTCGCGCATGGACACGTCGGTGTCGGAGATCTGGAGCGTCAGGCCGCGGAACAGGAAGAGCCCCACGAGGGTCGCGATGAACGGCTGCACGTTGAAGTAGTGGATGACGGCCCCGATGAGCAGCCCCCACACCGTGCCGAAGGCCAGCACCAGCACCATCGCCAGCGGCGCCGAGACGCCCGCGTCGACGGTGAGCCAGGCGCACGCCATCGTCGAGAACGCCATCACCGAGCCCACGGAGAGGTCGATGCCGCCGGAGAGGATCACGAAGGTCATGCCGATCGCGATGACCAGCAGCGGCGCGTAGTCGATGAAGAGGCCGGCGAGGACCTGCGGGCTGTCGAAGTTCCGGAAGTTCGCGATGCCGCCGAGGTACATCACGACGAGCAGCACCACGGTGGCACCGATCGGGATGTACTTGGTGAGCCCGTCGAACAGGGTCGAGCGCGCGGGGCGCTCGGTCAGTGTCTCGGTGGTCATTTGGCCGGTACCTCCTCGGCGGGCGCGGGCGCGGAGACTTCCGGCTTCGGCTTGAACGGCTTCAGGATCCAGCCCCGGAACTCGGGGCTCTGCAGCAGCGCGACGGCGAAGACCACGATGGCCTTCGCGGTGAACTGCCACTGGCTGGAGAGGCCGACGTTGATGATGGTGTCCTCGAGCGTGCCGATGATGACGACGCCGATGGTGGTGCCCAGCAGGTAGAACCGGCCGCCGAGCAGCGCGGTGCCGCCGATGACCACGGCGAGGATCGCGTCGAGCTCGATCCACAGGCCGCCGTTGTTGGCGTCGGCGCTGCCGAGGTTGGCCGCGCCGATGAGCCCGGCCAGGCCCGCGCACAGCCCGCACACCAGGTACACGAGGACGGTGATGCCCTTGGACCGGATGCCCGCGAGGCGGCTCGCCTCGGGGTTGCCGCCGACGGACTCGAGCAGCATGCCCAGGGCGGTCTTGCGGGTGAGCAGGGCGATCGCGGTGAACACGAGCGCGGCGATCCAGATGGGCAGCGGGATCGTGAGGATCTCGCCGCGGCCGAGCTGCGTGAACGGGCTCGAGTCCTCGACCTTCGGGATCTGGCCGCCGGTGATGAGCTGCGCGATGCCGCGCCCGGCGATCATGAGGATGAGGGTGGCGACGATCGGCTGGATGCCGAAGTACGCCACCATGGTCCCGTTCCACGCGCCGATCACGGCGGTGACGAGGAGCGCGACGGCCACGGCGGTGAAGATGAGGCCAGCGGCGGACTGGTCGGGGGCGTCGATGATCATCTGGCAGGCGATGGCCGCGCCGATGGCGTAGACCGCGCCCACGGAGAGGTCGATGCCCTTGGTGGCGATGACGAGCGTCATGCCGAGCGCGATGAGCAGCAGCGGCGCGGAGCGGCGCAGGATGTTCACGAACGCGCCGCCGAGGCGGCCGTCGTTGACGCTCGGGACGATGAAGTCGATGCCGGTGGCGACGATGTTGACGACGATGAGCGCCAGCAGGATCAGCACCGGCCACATGAGGCGCTTCGCGTAGGCGTTCATCGGTCCCCGCCCTTCGCCACGATGGTGTCGACGATCTTCTCGGTGGTCATGTCGGCCTCGGATTCGAGCACGGCGATGAGTTCGCGGTCGCGCAGGACCGCGATCCGGTCGGAGAGGCGCGTGACCTCGTCGAGCTCGGCGGAGACGAACAGCACCGCCATCCCGTCCGCGGAGAGCTCGGCGACGAGCTTCTGGATGTCGGCCTTGGCGCCGACGTCGATGCCGCGCGTGGGCTCGTCGAGGATGAGGAGCTTGGGCTCGATGAGCATCCAGCGGGCCAGGAGCACCTTCTGCTGGTTGCCGCCCGAGAGGTTCTTCACGGGCATGTCCGGGTTCGCCGGGCGGATGTCGAGCTTCTCGATGAACTCGGCGACGAGCTTGTCGCGGCGGGCCACCGGGATGGACCGGGCCCAGCCGCGGGCGGCCTGCATCGCCAGGATCATGTTCTCGGCCACCGTGAGGTCGCCGACGAGCCCTTCGGTCTTGCGGTTCTCAGGGCAGAACGCGATGCCGCGCGCGGCGGCGGTGCGCGGGTTGTGCCCGCCCATGCGGGAGGCGGTGCTCTCGCCGTCGAAGTGCAGCGACCCGGAGTCGGCGCGGTCGGCGCCGGCGATGAGCCGGATGGTCTCGGTGCGCCCGGAGCCGAGCAGCCCGGCCAGGCCCACGACCTCCCCGCGGCGCACGGTGAGGTCGTACGGGGCGATGGAGCCCTTGCGGCCCAGGCCGGTCGCGGTGACCAGCGGCTCCTCGTCGGCGACGTGGTGCGCGGCGGCGGCCCGCTCGATCTGCTCGAGCGTGGCGGCCTCGCGGCCGAGCATGTGCCCGATGAGGTCGTTCTCCGGCAGGTCCGCGGTCGCCCATTCGCCGACGAGCTTCCCGTTGCGCAGCACCGTCATCCGGTCGGAGATGTCGTAGACCTGCTCGAGGAAGTGGGAGATGAACACCATCGCGGTGCCCTTGGCGGCGAGGCGGCGCATGACGCCGAGGAGGACGGCCACCTCGTCGCGGTCGAGCGAGGAGGTCGGCTCGTCGAGGATGAGGACCTTCGACTCGATGTCGACGGCCCGGGCGATCGCGACGAGCTGCTGCATGGCGATCGAGTAGGAGGACAGGGGCGCGGCGACGTTGAGGTCGATCCCGATGTCGTCCAGGAGCGCCTTCGCCTTGCGGCGCATGGCGCGGAAGTTGATGAACGGGCCGACGCGCGGTTCGCGCCCGGCGAAGAGGTTCTCGGCCACCGACAGGTTGTCGGTGAGGTTGACCTCCTGGTAGACCGTGGAGATGCCGGCGGCCTGGGCCGCGCCCGGGCTGTGGAACCGGACCGGCTTCCCGTCGAGCAGGATGTCGCCGGCATCCGGGTTGTGGACGCCCGTGAGCACCTTGATCAGTGTGGACTTCCCGGCACCGTTCTCCCCCATGACGGCGTGGATCTCTCCTGGCCTGAGGGTGAAGTCCACGCCGTCGAGGGCGCGGACACCGGTGAAGTCCTTTCTGATCCCGGTCATCTGGACGATCGGGTCGTCAGACATGGGATGAGACCTTCGCTTTGGATTGGAGCACTCTGGGGTCGGTGCGCTGCGGGATCGGCATTGTCCGGGCGGGCCTCGCGGGCCCGCCCGGACGGAGGGGGAGTGCCGTTAGAACTGGCGGTTCGGGAGCTCGGCCTCGAACTGGGTGGCGTCGAAGACGCCCTCCTCGACCGGGGTGAACTTCTCGACCTCGTCGCCGGCGACGACCGACTCGAGGACCTCCATCAGCTGCGGGCCGAAGGCGGGGTTGCACTCGACGATGTAGTTGAGCTTGCCGTCGACGCCCGCCTGGAAGCCGGCGGTCGAACCGTCGACGATGATGATCTGGATGTCGGTGCCGGGGACCTTGCCGGCCTCTTCGATGGCCTGGATCGCGCCGAGGCCCATCTCGTCGTTGTGGGCGTACAGCAGGTCGATGCCGTCGAGGCCGTGGGTGGTGATGAAGGTTTCCATGACCGCCTTGCCCTCTTCGGCGGTGAAGTTGCCCGACTGGGAGTCGACGATCTCGTAGTTCAGGCCTTCGGCGTCGAGGACCTCGAAGAACCCGGCCTTGCGGTCGTTCGCGGGAGCGGAGCCGGTGGTGCCCTGGAGCTCCAGGATCTTGGTGCCGTCGGCGTCGTCCGCGAAGGTCTCGGCCGCCCATGCGCCGGCCTTGCGGCCCTCTTCGGCGAAGTCGGAGCCGAGGCGCGTCACGTACAGGTCCTCGTCGGCGGCTTCGACACCGCGGTCGGCCAGGACGACGGGGATGCCCGCGTCCTCGGCCTCCTGGAGGACGTCGGTCCACCCGGTCTCGACCACCGGTGCCAGGACGATGACGTCAACCTGCTGGTTGATGAAGCCGCGGACGGCCTCGATCTGCTTCTCCTGGTCCTGCTGGGCGTCGTTGAACTTCAGCTCGTGGCCCGCGGCCTCGGCCGCGTCCTGGATGGACTTCGAGTTGGCGGTGCGCCAAGCGGATTCGGCGCCGACCTGGGCGAAGCCGATGACGAGGCTGCCGTCGTCGCCGCCGCCTTCAGAGCCGCCGTCGTCGCTGCCGCAAGCGGCCATGGTCAGGAGGAGTGCACCGGCGCCGATGCCGGCGAGAGCTTTTTTGAACACGTGGGGGTCGCCTTTCAAGCGTGTTGAATATGAGGGTTTTCGATATTTGCGTGAACGCATGTTACCGCTCATATCCTGACCCGTGTTATCGCTCTCGTCAAGCTGGAACCCCTGCGCAGAGCAGTAACGATTTCACAACACGCCGGAAAGAAACCTGCTCATTTCCCCCTCGATCAACCCGGCAAGCGGTAACTCGCCGCTTCCCGCGCCGGGCTTCCAGAGCACGTCGCCGCCCGGGCTGGCACCTTCGGCGCCGCTTGCGAGCCGTCGATTCGCACAGCGGGCCAGGACGAACAGCAGGTCGGACAGGCGGTTGAGGTAGGTGACCGGCACCGGGTGCGTCGTGTCCGGCTCGGCGTCGAGCAGCGCCCACACCGACCGCTCGGCCCGCCGCACCACCGTGCACGCCTGGTGCAGCAGCGCCGCGCCCGGCGTCCCGCCGCGCAGGATGAACGACCGGAGCGCCTCCAGATCGGCGTTGCACTCGTCGATCCAGCCCTCCAGGCGCGTCACGTACGAGTCGTCGATGCGCAGCGGCGGGTACTTCGGGTCGGGCGACACCGGCGTCGCGAGGTCGGCGCCCACATCGAACATGTCGTTCTGGACCGCGAGCAGGATCTCCCGCTCCCGCTCCCCGATCTCGCCCTGGTGCAGGGCGAGCGCCGCGCCGATCACCGCGTTCGCCTCGTCCACGTCCCCGTAGGCCGCGAGCCGGACATGCGTCTTCGGGACGCGGGAGAAGTCGGCGAGACCGGTCGTGCCGTCGTCGCCGGTCTTCGTATAAATCCTGGTGAGATTGACCGCCATGCACCGACCATATAGCCTCGCCCCATGGCAAAAGTCACGGTAATCGGTTCGGGACTCATGGGTTCCGGGATCGCGCAGGTCACGAGCCTGGGCGGCCTGGACGTCACACTGATCGACACTGACGCGGGCGCACTCGACCGCGCGCAGGCGGCGATCCGCGGTTCACTCGACCGCTTCGTAGCGAAGGAGAAGGTCACCGCAGCGGACGCCGAGGCGGCCGTCGACCGGATCTCCGTCGCCACCGACCTCGAGGCCGCCGCGGGCTCCCAGATCTGCGTAGAGGCCGTCTTCGAGCGCCTCGCGGTCAAGCAGGAGGTGTTCCGCAAGCTCTCGGCGATCTGCTCGCCCGAGACCGTCTTCGCGACGAACACCTCGGCCATCCCGATCACGGAGATCGCCGCCGCCGCAACGCATCCCGAACGGGTCGTCGGCACCCACTTCTTCTCACCGGTCCCCATGATGCAGCTGTGCGAGCTCGTGCGCGGCATCCACACCACCGACGAGACGCTCGCGGCGGCCCGCAAGTTCGCCGAGACCGCCGGGAAGACCTGCGTCGTCGTCAACCGGGACGTCGCCGGGTTCGCGACCACGCGCCTCATCTGCGCCCTCGTCAACGAGGCGGCCCGGCTCGTCGAAGACGGCGTGATCTCCGCCGAGGACCTCGACACGGCCTGCCGGCTCGGCTTCGGGCACCCGATGGGCCCGCTCGCCACCGCCGACCTCACCGGCATCGACGTGATCACGCACGCGACCGAGAACATCTACGAGGACACCGCCGACCCGCAGTTCTTCCCGCCCGCGCTCCTGCGCCGCCTCGTCGCCGCCGGCGAGATCGGCCGCAAGAGCGGCAAGGGCTTCTTCGACTACCCCTCGTAACGAAGCGAGTTGTCCACAGGCCTGTGGACAAACGAGAACGGCGCTGACCAGGGGGGCAGCGCCGTTCGCTACCGCTTCGCTACTTCGCGGCGAGGGTCGCGCGCGCCGGGGCGAGCACCTTCTCACCGGCGCTCGTCACGGTCATCGCCAGCTCGACCGAGGTCTCGTCGAGCTTGCGGACCTTGCCTTCCACGACCACTTCGGCACCGCCGTCGGCGGGCACCACCACGGGCTTCGCGAAACGCGCGGAGAAGTCCGTGAGTGTCGCGTCGATCCCGGCGCCGGCGGCCCATTCGCGCACCGCGCGCGAGACCAGGCCCATCGTGTACATGCCGTGGGCGATCACATCGGGGAGCCCGGCGGCCTTCGCCGCGGCCTCGTCCTGGTGGATCGGGTTCTGGTCCCCGGAGGCGTCCGCATAGGCGACGAGGTCGGCCCGCGTCACGGGGAACGCCGTGGTGAACACGGTCTCGCCGACGGCCAGTCCGCTCAGACTCATGCGGGGTCTCCAGCCACGAACAGGGTCGTCCACACCTCGGCGGCCAGCACATCGCCGTCCATGACGTCCGTGCGCAGCGCGAGCAGGTCGTTCCCGGCGACGGACTTGATCGACTCGATGGTCGAAGCGCACGACACGGCCGCGCCCGCCCGCAGTTCACGGTGGTACGCGAAACGCTGCTCTCGGTGCAGGACGCGGCTCCAGTCGAGCCCGAAGTCGGGGTCGTCAATGAGCCGCTCCGCCGCGGGCAGCGTGAGCGATATCAAGAATGTGGGCGGAACCGTCCCGTCGTCGTCAAGGCCGAGGGCCTGGGCGAAACGGGTCACCGAATCCGGGGTGATGACCACCGGTTCGGTGGGCGGCAAGGACCGGCCTGCGTACGAAGTGTTGAGCATGTACCGGAGCGGGGAAGACTAGCGGGTCTCTTTGTGGACCTGCGAGGTCTTGCAGCGCGGGCAGTACTTCTTGAGCTCGAGCCGGTCGGGGTGGTTCCGCCGGTTCTTCTTCGTGACGTAGTTGCGCTCCTTGCACTCCACGCACGCCATGGTGATCTTGGGGCGGACGTCAGTAGCCTTGGCCACGATGAGTGCCTTCCTCTAACTCGACCCGCCGGGCGGCGGACCGTTCTTGAACAAAACAAAGCGTCGACCAGCATATCTCGGTGGTCGACGCTTTACAAAAGTAGCGATGGGCAGGATCGAACTGCCGACACAACGATTATGAGTCGTTTGCTCTACCACTGAGCTACACCGCCGTGCGCTCACTGCCACCAGATGGCTCTGTGTGAGCAGTACGGCACTTCGCTGAAAACTGGCTTGAAGTGCTTCCGAGCCCCCATGCGGAATCGAACCGCAGACCTTCTCCTTACCATGGAGACGCTCTACCGACTGAGCTATAGGGGCGATCGCGAGGCTTCCCTCGCGGCCTTGACAAGAGTACATGACGGGCCGCCCAGAACGAACGCGGGGCCCGCCTTGCGGTGCGGGCCACAGTAGTGCGGCCGGGGCCCCTCCTAGACCACCCGGAGGCGGCTCTGACCACGTCCGCCGTCCTGCTGGGCGAGCCACGCCGCGAAGCGGTCGGCCGGCAGCGGACGCGAGAAGTAGTAGCCCTGACCGGCCTCGCACTGCAGCCCGCGCAGCTGCTCGACGGTCTGGTGGGCCTCGATGCCCTCCGCGACGACGTCGATCGCGAAGTGCCGGGCCAGGCCCAGGACCGCCTCCACGATCGCGCGGTCGTCCGCGTCGGTCGCCATGCCCTGCACGAACCGCAGGTCGATCTTGATCTCCTGGACCGGCAGCCGCCGCAGGTACGCGAGCGAGGAGTACCCGGTGCCGAAGTCGTCCACCGAGAGGCGCACGCCCATCTCGTGCAGCCGGTCGAGCGCCGGCGTGAGCCGCGGCTCCCCCGAGACCACGTCGTCCTCGGTGATCTCGAACGTCAACCGCTCCGCAGGGACCCCGTGCCGCTCCAGGAGCGCCGCGACCTTGTCCGGGAAGTCCGCGTCGGCGAGCGTGCGCGGCGACAGGTTCACCGCCATCGGCAGCGCCCCGTCCTCACCGGCCCATTCGGCCGAACGCCGCAGCGCCTCGTCCAGCACCGTCTCCGTGAGCTGCCCGAGCTGACCGGTCGACCCGGCGATCGGAATGAACTCCTCCGGCGCGACGAGCCCGAACGTCGGGTGCGGCCACCGCACGAGCGCCTCCGCGCCCATGACCGCCCCGGAGTCGCCGAGGGCCCGGTCGAGCCGGACCTTCGGCTGGAAGTGCACTTCGAGCTGGCCGCGGTCCAGCGCCCGACGCAGGTCGGAGGCGAGACCGATGCGGCGCAGGCTCTCCGATTCGAGGCCCGAGTGGTAGAGCTGCACGCCGTCCGCCGCGTTCTTGGCCTGCCTGGTGGCCCCGTCGGCGCGCTTGAGGAGCTCGTCGGCGTCCGCGGCGAAGTCCGGGTGCGTGACCACGCCGACGGCCGCTGAGAGGCTCACCGCGACCCCGCCGACCTCGAACGGCCCCTGGACGGCCGCGCGCAGCCGCCGCGCGGTGTCGAGCGCCTCGTCGGTCGAGGCGAGGCGGGTCTGGAGGATGAACTCGTCGGAGTCGATGCGGCCGAGGAACGACGCCGCGGGCGCGTGGTCCTTGAGGCGCTTCGCGAACTCCTTCAGCGCAGTGTCGCCGGCCTCGTGGCCGAGCGCGTCGTTGATCTCGTGCAGCGAGTCCACATCGAACATGAACACGGCGACGACCTCGCCGGGAACGGTGATGGAAAGCGCCTCTTGGAGGGCTTCGAGCGAACGGCGGCGGCTGGCCATGCCGGTGAGGGGGTCGTGGTAGGCGTCGTAGCGGAGCTGGTCGGTGAGCCGGGAGTTGTCGACGGCGACACTCACATGGGCGGCGACCGTCTCCAGCAGCTGCAGGTCGACCGGGAGGAAGCTCGACTCCTGGCCGCCCATGCGGTCGGCGACCGAGAGGCAGCCGTAGACGTCGTCGCCGGCGCGGAGCGGCACCAGCATCACGTTGCGGAGGTCGGCGTCCTCAAGGAGGGCCCGCTGCTCGGCGGTGGCGTTCTTGATGCCCAGGAGCATGGACTCACCGCTGGCGATGACCTCCCGCTGGAAGACGACCGGGACGGGGTCGAGGTCGGTGAGGCCGACGTCGTCGGCTCCCGCCGTGAGGCGGATCTCGGAGTAGCGGCCTTCGGCGGGCACCCACACGGTGGCGGCCTCGGCGGCGAGGATCTCGCGGAGGCGTCCGAGCATCGCATCGATGAGCCGGTTGGAGCGCACCGAGTCCGAGACGAGCTGGGTGAAGTCGTTGAGCTGGGTGAGCACCTGGCGCTGCCGCCGGAGCGCGATGTAGTTCCGTGCGAAGTAGAGCATGGCGACGGTGACGATCCCGACGGGGACCGCGGTCCACAAAGTCGCTTCGAAGAGGATGAGCACGAGGACGCCGGTCGAGGCGGCGAGGACGGGGCCGACCATGTTCAGCAGGAAGCCCGACCAGGCGTTGAGGAGGCTCTTCCAGCCGTCGATGATGAGCAGCATCACCGAGATGAAGACGGTCGTGACGACGCCCGCGATGATGGTGGCGCCGATGAGGACGAGCCAGGTGTAGGGGTCGGCCGCGCCGCGCAGGCCGACTGCGGCGACGAACACGGTCGCCGACGCCGCGCCGAGCGTGGTGAGCGAGGTGTTGAAGAGCGGCTTGAGCGCGCCGATGTCCTGGACGACGTAACGCCGCGCGTAGACGAAGAGCGAGGCGGCCAGCCGGGTCGCGATGACCCAGAACGGGTCGAGGTAGAACAGTGCCAGGACGAGGGGGATGTCCGCGAGGCTGTAGGCGATGCGGTGGTGCCGGAAGTACTGGATGATCAGCAGCGAGTGCGCCGCGGCGAATCCGACCGCGAAGAGCGCGAGCTGCACCGGCGGGCTGCTGTCGGGCAACCCGAAGCGGACGAGCGTTCCCGCGATCAGCGCGAACGGAAGCGCGGTGAACAGCCAGGGCAGGATCCTGAAGATCTGGGGATGGCGCTGGCGGATCATCGACGGCCCCGGCGCACGGCGCTGATCGCGGGACCGTCGCTAGGACAGTTCGCCGGCGTTGGCGATCCCCAGCGCCGTTGCGCCATCGGGCTGCGCGCTGGAGAGCTCGCCGGCGTTCCCGCCGTTCGCCACCACGTCGGCGGAGGCCGAAGAGGCGGCCCCGGCGATGATGCCGAGCGCGAGGAGACCCGCGGAAAGCGCAGCGCCGAGCTTCTTGAAAAGTTTGACCGGTTTCACGAGGCCTCCCGTGAGGTGTGGGAATGTGCTGTCAAGGGGACCAGTAGAGCCCATGGTGCCACAGTCCGCAGGCCCTGGGGAAGGCTTGGGACCGTGATTCTCGCGCTCTTTCTGGTTCAACCGTACGGGTGAGCACGGCTCATGACCATTCTCTCCGATGCCCGCACGAGCCTTGCTCACGGGTCGGGTGTTCGCGCGCCTACCCGCAGGCACCCCTATAGGTTAGGCTCGCCTTACTCAAGAACATGATCGTAGTTCGACAAAGGAATGCGCACATGCCAGCAGACACCGCCGCTGCGAACGGCCCGGCCGACACCGGTACGACCCTCTTCTCGGCCCGGATCCGCGAAGCCTCCTGGTCGCGCCATCAAGGCCTCGACCCCTCGGCCGACGCCGATGCGATCAAGGCCCCGGGCGTGTTCGACCGGCTCTTCGACGGCTCGCTGAGCGTCGGCGACTACACGCGCTGGCACGCCCAGCAGTACTTCGTGTACGAGGCGATCGAGGCCGCGGCCGCGCGCTTCGCCGACGACCCGGTGGCGGGGCCGTTCGTGTTCCCTGAGCTGGCGCGCGTTCCCGCGATCGAGGCGGACCTGCAGTTCCTAATGGGACCGAAGTGGCGCTCAGGGATCGAACCGCTCCCGGAGACGAGGGCCTACGTGGACCGGATCGACGCGGTGACGGCCGACTGGCCCGGCGGCTACATCGCCCACGCGTACACCCGCTACCTGGGCGACCTCTCCGGCGGCCAGGCCTTCGGCAAGGCCGCCCGCCGCAACTACGGCTTCGAGGCCGCGGGCGCGTCGTTCTACGAGTTCGCAGACATCAAGAGCCCCAAGGCGTTCAAGGAGGAGTACCGCTCGCGGCTCGACGGAGTCGACCTCGCCGAGGCCGACCGGGCGCGCGTCATCGAGGAGGTCCTGCTGGCCTACGACCACAACGGGGCGGTGCTCGCGGCACTCGGCGAGGGCCTGGACCGCAACCCGTTCGAGCCGAAGGTGGTCGCCGCGATCTGCCACCACATGAACACCGACCACGCGGCGGACACGCTCGTGATCTGCCGGGGCGCGGGCGGCAGGCGCGATGCAGCGACGGCCCGCATGACCGGCTTCGACGGCGAGGGCGCGGATTTCGCGGTGGTCGTGGACGGCGCCGAGGCGGCGGTCCGGGTCGAGTGGGCCGCTCCGCTGTCGGAGCGGGCCGAGGTGCGGCCGGAGATCGTGCGGCTGTTCACCGAGTCGAAGGCCACGCTTCTCGACGAAGCGCGCGAGTCATGAATCGGCACTTCCTGACGTCTCGCGAGTCATCAATCATCACGGTGAACGCGTGACCACTACCGCCCGGGAATGTCCTGATTGTCGCGACACGCCGGGCGGTGACGAATCTCGCGCGAGCGTCGCTCGCGGCGCTACCGTGTGGCGGTTGCCAAGCCCACGGCCGGCCGGCCCCCCGGGACTCCGAGTCCTCCGCCGCCGCCGATGGGCACCGCCACGAGCCGTGCCGCTTCACGGCTCGCCAGCTTCATCAAGGGTGAGTACGCATGTCCGACACCGGACCGGTATCCGCCGACCAGATCAGGCGTCACGCCGCCCGGCCGCACCGCACGAGGGGCCAGCACCGCGCCTCGTGGGCCGCAGAACTCTCCCCGCTGCTGGCGGGGACGCAACGCCGTTACACCGCCGTCGTCGGCTCGGCCGTGGCCGGGGCGTCGATCGTCGCCATGGCGACGGGGGCCGGGTTCTCCTCCGAAGAGAGCGAACCCGGTACGTCGCAGGCGGTCGCCGACATCGCGGCGCTCGCCGCCGAGGCGAGCGTCCCGGAGACGGGGTCGGACGGCGGGTCCCCTGCCGATGCGCCGCTGGGCGCGGCGACGGCCGAGGAGGTCGTGATGTCGGAGCGGACGTCGCCGGTGACGGGGCAGGACGCGCAGATCAAGTGGGAGCCGATGCTGGACAACATCACGATCACGTCCTTGTTCGGGCAGCGCTGGGGCCGCAACCACAACGGGGTCGACTTCGACGCCGCGACCGGCGACCCGGTGTACGCCGCGTATCCGGGCACGATCACGCACGCCGGGTGGGAGACGGGGTTCGGGAACCTCGTCATCATCGACCACGGCGACGGCGTCGAGACCTACTACGCGCACAACTCCGAGGTGCTCGTGGGCGAGGGCGACTGGGTGGACGCGGGCGGGCAGATCGCGAATGCGGGCAACACGGGCCGCTCGTTCGGCTCGCATGTGCACTTCGAAGTGCATGTGAACGGCGAGCCGGTGGAGCCGCTGAGCTACCTCGCGGAGGTCGGGCTCGACCTGCGCTGAGGCGGCGGGCAGGAGGGCGTACGGGCGGCCCCGGGTACCCTCCCTATCCCACCTTCTCCACTACCAGTGAAAAGGACACCATCCCACACGGGTACGACAGTGAGCGACGCTCACAATTTGCTGACCGGTGCGAGCCTGAGGATGACCCATTTCGGTTCGCCGTCGCCGAAGTCGATGCGCGCCTGGGCCCTGGGGCCCGAGCCTTTGAGCTCGACGACACGGCCGAGGCCCCACTTGTCGTGGGTGACCCTGTCCCCCACGTCGAGTGACGGAATGTCCGCGGCGTTGCGCATGACGATCGGCGAGCCGAAGTTCGCGGTCGACTTCGGCTTCACGACGCGCGGCGGCGGCGCGGACTCGGACCATTCGATGAGGTCGCCCGGGATCTCGGCGAGGAAGCGGCTGGCCGCATAGTACTGCGGCTGCCCGAAGATGTTGCGGGTCCCGGCGCGGGTCAGATGCAAGTGCTTCCTGGCGCGGGTGAGCCCCACGTACGCGAGGCGCCGCTCCTCCTCCATGTCGCCGGGCTTGTTCATCGACCGCTCGTGCGGGAACAGGCCGTCGTCGAGGCCGGTGAGGAACACCGTGTCGAACTCCAGCCCCTTCGCGGTGTGGAGGGTCATCAGCGTGATGACCCCGCCCTCCTCCGCCTCGGGGTCGGGGATCGAGTCGGCGTCGGAGACGAGCGCGACGTGCTCCAGGAACGACGGCACGTCGGCGGTGAGGTCGGCTTCGTCGGCCTCGGTGGTGCCGCGCACGACCGACTCGGTGAACTCGTGGGCGACGGCCACGAGCTCCTGCAGGTTCTCGATGCGGCCCTCGTCCTGCGGGTCCTTGGACTGCTCCAGGCCCTCGAGGTAGCCGGTGTCCCCGATGAGCTTGTCGAGCACCTCTTCGGGCGGGGCGGTCTTCGCGAGTTCCGTTGCCGCGTCGATGATCTCGCAGAACCGCTTGATGCCGGTGCGGGCGCGGCCGGAGACCCCGGGGGCCTCGTCGACGCGGTGCAGCGCGGCCGGGAAGGAGAGCCGCAGCCTGGCCGCGAGCGCTTCGATCTCGGCGACGGCGCGGTCGCCGACGCCGCGCTTGGGCGTGTTGACGACGCGCATCGCCGAGACCGTGTCGTCGGGGTTCGCGGTGAGCTTCAGGTACGCGAGCATGTCGCGGACCTCTTTGCGCTCGTAGAAGCGCACGCCGCCGACGACCTTGTACGGGATGCCGCGGCGCACGAACACTTCTTCGAACGCGCGCGACTGGGCGTTGGTGCGGTAGAAGATCGCGGCGTCGCCGAAGCTGGTCTCGCCGGCGTCGACGAGCTCGTCGATCCGGTTGGCGACCCAGGCCGCCTCGTCGTGCTCGTTGTCGCCGGTGTGGCCGAGGATCGCCGAGCCGGGGCCCTCGTCGCTCCACAGCCGCTTCTCGCGGCCGCGCTCGGTGTTGTTGCGGATGACCCCGTTGGCGGCGTCGAGGATCGTCTGGGTGGAGCGGTAGTTCTGCTCCAGCAGGATCGTCTTGGCGTCGGGGAAGTCCCGCTCGAACTCGATGATGTTGCGGATGGTGGCGCCGCGGAAGGCGTAGATCGACTGGTCGGCGTCGCCGACGACGCACAGCTCGGCGCGGTCCTCGCCGGTGCCGACGAGTTCGCGCACCAGCGTGTACTGGGCGTGGTTGGTGTCCTGGTACTCGTCGACCATGACGTGCCGGAACCGCAGCCGGTACGACTTCGCGACCTCCGGGAACGCCTGGAACAGGTGCACTGTGGACCCGATGATGTCGTCGAAGTCGACGGCCTGGGCGAGGCGCAGGCGCTCGGTGTACTGCCCGTACACGTCGGCGACGAGCTTCCCGCGGGCGTCGTCGGCCTTCGCGGCGGCCTCCTCGGGGCCGATGAGCTCGTTCTTCAACCGGGAGATCTCGGCGGCGAACCAGCGCGGCGACTGCTTCTTGGAGTCGAGCCCGAGGTCCTTGACGATCTGGGTGAGGAGCCGGCGGGCGTCGTCGGTGTCGTAGATCGTGAAGCTGGACTTCCAGCCGAGCCGGTGCGCCTCGCGGCGGAGGATGCGCAGGCACGCGGAGTGGAAGGTGAGCACCCACATCGCGCGCGAGCGCGGGCCGACCAGGGCGTCGACGCGTTCGCGCATCTCGGCGGCGGCCTTGTTGGTGAAGGTGATGGCGAGGATCTCGCCGGGGTGGGCGCCGCGCTCGGCCAGGAGGTGGCCGATGCGGTGGGTGAGGACGCGGGTCTTGCCCGAGCCCGCGCCCGCGACGATGAGCAGCGGGGATCCGGCGTGCTCGACGGCTTGGCGTTGCGGTTCGTTGAGGCCGGTCAGAAGGTCGTTCATCGCGTTCAATTATGCCGCAGCTTGCAAGGCATCACGGAGGCGCAGTTGCCGCGCCGGGCACGACGGTGGTCTTCCAAGGCCCGGCTACGGCGCGGCGTCACTCTTGAGAGCGGTCTGCGGCTTAGAGCGGTCCGCGGCCGGAGCGCAGGACGAGCATCGCGATCTGGATGCCGTCGTCGCCGAGGGCGGAGCGGTACTTCTCGAGGATGGCGCGTTCGCGGTCCAGGACCAGGCGGGTGCCGCCGTTGGCCATGCGGATCTCGCCGACGCGCTTGGAGACTTCGGCGCGGCGCTGCCACAGGCGGATGATCTCGGCGTCCAGGGCGTCGATCTCGGTGCGCAGGTCCTGGAGTTCGTCAGGTGCGATTTCGGCGGATGCGGTCATCAGGGCTTCTCCTTAGAGCGATGCGTGTATCGAACTCCGGGCGGTAGCCGCCTCGCGGCGGCGCTGGCGAGCCGTACATTTGCCCAGGCGTGAAAAAAGCCCCGGGCTGTTCGCCCGGGGCCGGTAGGTCGGTGTGTCAGCGCGACGACCTACGGCTCGGACGGTTCCGGCCGTAGTAAAAGTAAAATCGCGCGCTCTGAGTCACGCGGCAAGTATGCCACACGCCCGCCGGTGTGACCAGCGGGCGTGTGGCGTTTGTCGCAGTGTTCAGTCGCTGTTAAGCGTCCGAGCCCCAGTCCGCGCGGGCGGCGCGGCGGCGCATGAGCACCATCGCGGCGACGCCGGCGAGCAGGACCGCGCCGCCGACGGTGGCGACGGTGGTCAGGCTGGAACCGGTGACGGGCAGCTGCGGCTTCGGGGACTCACTCGGGACCTCGTCGACGGTGATCTCGAAGGGGATCTCGAAGTAGAACTCCTCGGTGAACTCCTCGGCGAGGATGAGGCGCTGGCCCTCGACGTCGGCGCCGTCGGCGTCGACCGGGACGAAGGTGCGGCCGGCCGGGGTGGTCCATTCGACGATGTCGGTGATGATCGTGACCGATGCGGTCTCGGCCTTGTCGAACTTCACGGAGAAGACCTGGCCGTCGGTGAGGGTGGTGAGCTCCTCGCCGTTCTCGTCGACGACGGTGGCGCCTTCGGGCTGCTCGAAGCTGAGCGAGTCGATGTTGGTGTCGACGGTGAACGGGCCGACGGTGGTGCCTTCGACCTTGGCGTCGGTGGCGTCGTAGTCGAAGTAGGGCTCTTCGGGCTCCTCGACGGGCGCGGAGTTCTCGAGCAGCCAGGCCTGGAGCGCCGGGACGATCTCGTCGGCGACGTCGTCACCGGTCGGGTCGGTGGCGTCGAGGGTCCAGCCGTCGGTCAGCGACCAGATGGCGGACTGGGTGGCCGCGTAGGCCAGCTGGTCCTGGGTGACGTCGCCGTAGTCGTCGCTCGCCAGGCCCGCCTCTTCGAGGAGCTCGCCGGCGTTGGTGCCGTCGTAGCCGGCGAGGAGGACGCCGAGGACCTTCGGGAGGTCTTCGACGGGGACGTCGTCCCACGGGCGCTCTTCGTGGAGGTACTGCTCTTCGAGGTCGACCTCGAGCTGGATGCAGTAGACGGTGCGGTACTCGCCGTCGCCGGTGTCGAGGGCGATCATCGAGGCGTTCGGCTCCTTCTCCTCACCGCCCGCGGTGCCGTACAGCTCGATGCCGTCGTCCTCGATCACGACGTTGCCGGCGGCGAGGATTCCCGCTTCCTCGTCCTGGGCTTGAGCGGCGGTGACGCCGGTGAGGCCGAGTGCGACGCCGGCAGCAGCGGCCATCGTCCCTTTCAGGGCTTTGGTCATCATTGGTTGAAGTCCCTTTGCTTTTCCGAGGGATTGACGCGGTCTGAGGGTGCTTGCGAGTCTTGAATCGGTACCGACTCTTCATGCGACACGTTAGCGGCACGCTGCCGGTTGCATTCGGCGGCAGGAAATCTCCGAGCTGGGTTTCGACTGCGCGGCAAGGGAAATGGCGCGAGCTCGGAGAGCCGCGCCACTATAACGATTCGGTATAGGCCGGGCCGTCGGCGAAGGACGGTGGCGAGTGGGTACCGGTGGGACGGAAGTGGCCGGGGCCAGGGGGGATCGCTTCCCCCGGCCCCGGCCGCACCATGCACCGGGCTTTCTTGGAACCGCGGAGCGCGCCCGGGTCCGGACCGTTCGACGTGGTCCGGAACGCTCCTGCGGCAGCGGGCGCTCGCCATCGGCAAGCGGGCGCCCGCATCCTTCAGGTCTTAGTGGTCGGAAGCCTTGCGGCGCTTGCCCAGCGCGATCACGGTCATGCCGCCCACCAGGAGCGCCAGGCCCGCCGCGAAGGCGACGCTCAGGGTCGAACCGGTGACGGGCAGCTGCGGCTTCGGCGGGGCGCTGGCCTCCGGCGGCGCGTCGAGGGCGAAGCGCCATTCGGCGGGGACCTCGCCTTCGCGCGGCTGCGCCAGGATGAGCTTCTGCGAGTCGCCCACGGTCATCGGGTTGACCGCGTCGTCCGAGAGCGCTTCGTCGGTGGTGGCCAGGAAGACCCGGCCCACCGGCAGGTCGTAGGCGGCGGTGCCCTTGACGGTGATCTCGTTCGTGTCCTCGTCGAGGACGATCCAGAACTCCTCGCCGTCCTTGCGGGACTCGACCGCGTCGCCGCCCTCGGTCTCGAGGCGGCCGCCTTCGGCGGTGAGCTCGACGGGGCCGGCGTTGGAGCGGATCGTGTAGGGGCCGAAGCGCCCGTCGACGAAGGTCGCCGACTCCTCGCCCTCGAGGTCCACGGTGAACTCGGACGGGTCCGGGACGCGCCCGGTGTCCTCGGTGAGGTGCTCGTAGACCGCGAGGACCGCCTCGTCCTCGCCGCTGTTGCCGCCCTTGACCGGGTTGTCCGCCAAGAGGTCCCAGGCGTCCGTGAAGTGCCAGACGGCGGCCTGCGTGCCCGCGTAGGCGACCTCGGCGACCTCCTCATCGGACCAGTCGGGGTTCACCTCGCCGCCGGAGGTCTCGATGAGCTCCTCGGCGCCCACGTTCGGGAAGCCGTTGAACAGGACCCAGCGGACCTCTTCGAGGTTCGCGACCTCCGACTCCTCCCAGTCGCCCTCGGTGTAGGGGCTCTCGGTGTCGAGCGGGGTGTGGATGTCGATGCAGTAGACGACGAGCGTCTCCTCGCCGCCGTGCGGCTTGAGGCCGAGGACGTTCGCCCACACGTCGTAGCGCTCCTCCGCGAACCGCCCGCGCAGCTCCAGGCCGGGGGCGGTGACGATGTCGCCGGAGACCGGCTCGGGCTCCTCGGCCCGGGCGGGGGCGCCCGCGGCCGTGCTCATGAGAGCGGCGGCGAGGAGCGCGGCGGTGCCCGCGAGCGGAGTGCGGATCGTCTTGAGTCTCATCGTGGTTCGGTCCTCCTGGGAGCGGACTTGAGGCGGCAGGTCGTGAGTGGAGTGCCGGGTCGGCCTGACAAGAGGGGAAACGAGACGACCCAGAGTGACGGCGCGGCCACTCATCCGAACGATGTGCAGAACCCGCCGAAAGTACGATCCCAAACCAGGGCAATGGTCGCGTCTCACCCTTGCGCAACACGCGAACGCGACCCGGACCCGTCAGACAGGCGCTCTATAGTCGAAGCCATGCCGATCTCGAAAGCCGCCGCTCGCGGCATCACCGACGAATTCGCTCGCCGGAGGGGCCCCAAGACCGGCCTGGTCGTGGGCGCGGCCTGGGGGAACCCGGTCCTCACCGCCGCGCTCGAGGCGCTGATGCCCGCCGACCGGCTCACCGTCGTCGCCGACCCGGTCTCCATTGAGGACCTGAAGGCCTCTCTTGCGGCCGAGGGCTCCTGGACCGCCGGGAACGTCACCGCCGTCGCCGCGCTCGCCGACGCCGAACCGGCCGAAGAGGTCATGCTCGCCTCCCCCGTCACCGTCGAGGCCGAGGCGTTCATCGCCGACATCGAGCTGCTGCGGGGGAAGGTCGCGCCCGGCGGCGTGCTCTCCTTCGCCGCCACGCTCACCGCGCCCGCCCGCGAGGAGATCGCCGAGCTCGTCGCCGAGTACGGCATCGGCACCGACCTCATCGTCCGGTCGCTCCCGCCCGTGCGCATCCACAAGCTCCGCATCGGCTCCGCCGCCAAGCGCGAAGGCGAACCGCACGCGATCGCCCCCGCCGAAGACCTCGCCCCCGCGTGGCGCGCCTCCTCGGTCGCCGTCACGCCCTCGATGCACCTCGACTCGAACGGCGTGATCGCCGCCGGGCTGCTCTTCGGGGCCGCTTGGGCCGCGAAGCAGATCAGGCCCTCCTCGAAGGCGTGGGTCCTGCCCGCGCTCGCCGCCGTCCCGGTCGCCGCGTTCTTCCGCGACCCGCAGCGCGAAGCGGACCTGCGCGGCGAGGACGACGAGCCCGAAGCGGTGCTCGCCGCCTCGGACGGGCGCGTCATGGCCGTCGAGACCGTCGTCGACGAGCGCTTCGGCGCCGCCACCGGCACCGCCGGCGCCGAATGGCTGCGCATCAGCGCGTACCTCTCGGTCACCGACGTGCACATCAACCGCGCGCCCGTCGCCGGTGAAGTCGTGGACGTGTTCACCGAACGCGGCGGCTACGCCAAAGTGAGCGCGCCCGAAGCCGAGCACAACGCCGCCTGCTACACGGTCCTGTCGACCCCGCGCGGCCGCGTCGTCGTCGCCCAGCGCACCGGCGCGCTCCTGCGCCGCATCGTCAACCGCACCAAACCCGGTGCGGCCGTGGCGAAAGGCGAACGGTACGGCCTCATCCGGTTCGGCTCCCGCACCGACGTGTACCTGCCCGCGGGCGCCGCCGAAGCCGCGGTCGTCCCGGGAGAGACCATCCGCGCCGGAGAGACGGTGCTCGCGCGCTGGCGTTAGGCCTGGGCTGCGAGATTCTTCAAGTCGACCACTTGGAGGGCGTCCTCGACGGCCGCCGACAGCGGCAGGTCGTCGAGCGCGTCCGCGTCCCACCAGCGCGATTCGCTCGTGGAGCCGCCCGCGGCCTCGATCACCTGCGCGGCGGAGGGGTCCTCGACGGTGGCCGAGTAGATGGCGCGCACGCCGTGCCAGTCGAGCGGGTACCCCTCGGGGCCGATCGCGCGGCGGTGGCGGAACGACGTGACGTTGAGGAGTTCGCCGACCTGGGCGGCCTGGCCGGTCTCCTCGTAGATCTCGCGGGAGACGGCCGCGCGCGGGGACTCCCCGAAGTCGACGCCGCCGCCGGGCAGGTGCCAGGTGCCGCCGCCGGGGTAGCCCTCGGCGATGCGGGCGAGGAGGATGCGGCCGTCGCCGTCGGCGACGACCCCGTACGCGCCGAAGCGCTGGCCCCGTCTGCGGCGGCCCTTCTTGGCTTTCGAGGGCGGGACGGGCCGGGTCTCCTGCGGGGCCTTGTCGACGCGTCCGGCGAGCCGGTCGTCGGCGAGGTGCAGGCAGGCGGAGACGAACGGCGAATGGGATTCGGCGGCCGCGCGGGCCGGTTCGACCCATTCGGCGGCGTCGCCTTCGAAGTCGTCGCCGGGTTCGCCGGTGACCTTCGCGGTGTAGATGATCGCGTTGGTGTGGACGCCCCGCCTGGCGACGGCGACCGCTTCGAGGGGCGCGCCGACGGCGACCTCGTAGCCGGTGTGCTCGCCGACCAGGCGTCCGGCGGCCCGCTTCGGGGGCTCGCCGTGGTCGAGCACGCCGCCCGGCAGGTGCCAGGGGCCCGCTTCGCGCCCGCGGGTCCGCCTCGTCAGCAGGACCCGGCCGTTCTCGTCACGGACCTCCCCGTACGCAGCTATCCGGAATTGCATCCCTCAACTGTACGGCGTGATCACGGCGCCACGGTGAAGCTTGCGAGCCGTGCGTGAGCAGAGGGGCGACGCTTGCGGGCCGTGTATGAGCCGAGAGGCGACGCTTGCGGGCCGTGCGCTGAGGCTATTCCCATTCGATGGTGCCCGGGGGCTTGGAGGTGACGTCGAGCACGACGCGGTTGACGTCGGCGACCTCGTTGGTGATGCGCGTGGAGATCTTCGCGAGGAGCTCGTAGGGCAGGCGGGACCAGTCGGCGGTCATCGCGTCCTCGGAGGAGACCGGGCGGAGCACGATCGGGTGGCCGTAGGTGCGGCCGTCGCCCTGGACGCCCACGGAGCGGACGTCGGCGAGGAGCACGACCGGGAACTGCCACACGGACCGGTCGAGGCCGGCGGCGGTGAGTTCGGCGCGGGCGATCGCGTCGGCGGCCTTGAGCAGGTCGAGGCGTTCGCGGGTGATCTCGCCGACGATGCGGATCCCCAGGCCGGGGCCGGGGAACGGGTGGCGCCAGATCATGGCCTCGGGCAGGCCCAGTTCGAGACCGATCGCGCGGACCTCGTCCTTGAAGAGGGTGCGCAGCGGTTCGATGAGCGCGAACTGGAGGTCGTCGGGCAGGCCGCCCACGTTGTGGTGGCTCTTGATGTTGGCGGTGCCGGTGCCGCCGCCGGACTCGACGACGTCGGGGTACAGGGTGCCCTGGACGAGGAACTCGATGTCCTTCTCGGCGGCGATCTCGCGGGCGGCGGCCTCGAAGGTGCGGATGAACTCGCGGCCGATGATCTTGCGCTTCTCCTCGGGGTCCGTGACGCCCTTGAGGGCGGTGAGGAACTGCTCGGAGACGTCCACGGCGCGCACGTCGATGCCGGTGAGCTGCGCGTAGTCCTTCTCGACCTGCTCGGCCTCGCCGGCGCGGAGCAGCCCGTGGTCGACGAAGACGCAGGTCAGCTGGTCGCCGACGGCGCGGTGCACGAGTGCGGCGGCCACGGAGGAGTCGACGCCGCCGGAGAGGGCGCAGAGGACGCGCTTGTCGCCGACCTGCTCGCGGATGGCGGCGACCTGCTCGTCGATGATCGCCGAGTTCGTCCAGTTCGGCTTGATGCCGGCGATGTCGTGCAGGAAGTGGCGGATGACGGCCTGGCCGTGCGGGGTGTGGGCGACCTCGGGGTGGTACTGGACGCCCGCGAGGCGCGCCTCGAGGTTCTCGAACGCCGCGACGGGGGCGCCGTTGGTGCGGGCCACGACCTCGAACCCGGCGGGGGCCTCGGTCACGGAGTCGCCGTGGCTCATCCACACCGACTGGTGGTCGGGGAGCCCGTCGAGGAGCTTCGAGGGGCAGAGCACGTCGAGCTGGGTGCCGCCGTACTCGGAGAGCCCGGTCCTGGCCACGGTCCCGCCGAGCGAGGCGGCCATGGCCTGGAAGCCGTAGCAGATGCCGAGCACGGGCACGCCGGCCTCGAACAGGGCCTTCTCCACCTGCGGGGCGCCTTCGGCGTACACGCTCGAAGGACCGCCCGAGAGGATGATCGCGGCCGGCTCCTTGGCGAGCATCTCGCTCGCGGGCATCGAGGAGGGCACGATCTCCGAGTAGACGTTCGCTTCGCGGACGCGCCGCGCAATGAGCTGCGCGTACTGCGCACCGAAGTCGACCACCAGCACCGTTTGTCGCATGCCACCAGGGTAACCGGTAAGGGGCCTCACACCGGAAGGCGCGGCTACCCTGATGACGTGCTCAACCCTGGGGTCCGCGAATCGTTCCGCCGGGTCGGCCGGGACCTGCGGTCATGGACGCCGGGCGAGGCCGTGCCGGTCCTCGCGGTGCGCGCCGCGTTCGGCATCGCGGTCGCCATGAGCGCCGTCGCGTTCGCCGGCCACCCCTCGTGGGGGCAGGCCGCGGTCATGGGCGCGTGGCTCGGCGGCGTCGCGATGCTGACCCCCGGCACCCGCACCGGGCCCTCGCTGCCGCTGCTGGTCGGCGCGGCCGGCGCGCTCGGGGTCGTGCTCGGCTCGATCGGCGACCCGATCGTGCTCATCGCCGCGGCGGCCGCCTACGCGTTCACGCTCACGTTCATCGGCTCGGTCACGCACATCGCGGGCGTCACGTTCACCGTCTCCGGCATCATGTTCTTCCTCGCCGATCACCTCACCGCCGAAGCCGGGGTGCTCCTCGCGGCGGTCGCGTGCGCGGCGGGCGGCGCGGTGCAGGCGCTGACGGCGCTCCTGCCCCCGTACTACCGGTGGGCCGAGGACCGGCGCACCCTCGCCGACGCCTGGCTGGCCCTCGCGGCCGAAGCGGACGCGCTCGCCGCCGACCCCAACGCGCCGTTCCGCACCGAGCCGCTCTTCGAGGCCGCGCAGGAACTCGACCGCCGCCGGGCCCTGCCCGCGGCGGTCCTGGAGGCGCGCCGCCAGATCTACGCCGTGTCGACCGCGATCGGCCGGGTCGCCTCGGCGCGCGCCCGCGCCGACGCGCAGGACCGCGACACCGTCGAGTTCTATTCGGAGGCTTTGGAACTCGCCGCCCGGCTCCTCGGCCACTTCGCCGAGCAGATCACCTCCCGCGCCCCCACCGAACTCGACTGGGACGCCCTCCTCGACGGCCTCTCGCAGAACCCGATGGCCACCGCCACCGGCACCATGCCCACCGAGATCGGCGGGCTCCTGCGCACCCTCCACGAGACCGGCGGGTTCGCCGAGCGCCTCACCGCCGGCGGCGACGACGTCGTCGCCGACCCCGCGCTCGCGCACGCCGCCGGCACCGCCCGCCAGGCCGTGGGCCAGCTCCGGGCCCGCCTGCACCGCCGCGACCCGGTGATCCACCACGCGCTGCGCCGCGCCGGCGTCATCGCGCTCGCCATGACCATCGGCCTCGCCTGGCCCACCGGCCACGGCTACTGGATCCCGCTCACCGCCTGGCTGGTGCTGCAGGCCGATTTCGCCGGGACCCTCACCCGCGGCGTCACCCGCGCGGTCGGCACCACCGGCGGCGTCGTCTTCGCCTCGCTCCTGGGGATGCTGCTGCCGCAGGACCAGCTGTGGCTGAGCCTGGTCGTGCTCGCGTACGCGCTCATCGCCTATCTGACGCGGCCGGTGTCGATGCTCGTGTTCGCCGCGGCCGTCTCCGGTTTCACCGTGTTCCAGATCGACCTCTCGGGTGAGAACCCGATCGCCGCCGCACTCGACCGGGGCGCCTGCACCCTCGTGGGCGCGGCGCTCGCGATCGGCTTCTACACGCTCGCCCCCACCTGGCAGACCCGCCGCCTCGGCGACCTCCTGGGGGACCTCGTGGACGCCTACCGCGACTACGCCCGGCTCTCCCTGGACCGCCAGGCGCACCCGGCCGACTACGACCGCAAGGTCATGCACGCCGCGATCGACCAGATCCGGGCCCGCCGCTCCGCCCTCACCGCCGCCGCCGACCAGGCGAAGGCCGAACCGGTCGCCGGGCCGGGCCCGCTCTCGGCGGACGCACTCGGTGCGGAGGCGGCATTGTCAAGGGCGGCAAGGGCCCTGGTGGCGGTGAATGCGACGCTGGGCCGGGACGAGCAGGCGACGGGCCTCGCGGGGGTCGACGCGTTCGCGGACTCGCTCGACACGGCCTACCTGCGGCTGGCGGCGCTGGCCCGGGGCGACGCGCCGCCGCGCGGCATCGACCTCAGCGAGGCCGTGCAGCGCCTCGACTTCCGCCTCGCGGCCATCGAGGACCGGGACACGCGGACGCGGCGCAGCGTGCTGCGCTGGGAGTCCGACAACGTGGTGGAGGCCCTGGACGACGCCGCCCTGCTCATGGCCGGCTGGAACGCCTAGAACAGCGCGGACCGGGCCCGCTGGATCGCCGCTTCGGCGGCGGCCCGCTGCTCCTCGGTGAGCTTCGACTCGAACTCGAGGAGGTCGAGGCCGATCACCTGCAGCTGGTCGGGCAGGTGCGTGTCGTTCGGCAGGCGCGGCACGATCCGCCGCGGCTGGCCCTCGGCGTCGGCCGCGAGGTCGGCCAGGGCCTGGACGAGGGCGTGCATCGCCGTCGCCCGAGAGGACAGGCGAGCGGGCGACCAGTGGCGCGTGCCTTCGACGACACGCCCGATCGCCCGCTCGAGTTCGGTGCTCAAAGCCGCTAGTCGCCCTGGAAGTAGGACAGGAGGCGCAGCAGGTTCCAGTACAGGAAGATGAGGCCCGCGGTGAGGCCGAAGGCCCCCGCCCAGGCGTACTTCTTCGCGGCGCCGTTGTTCGCGGCGTACTCGATCATGTCGAAGTCGAGGATGAACGAGAACGCGGCCCACAGCGTGATGCCGATCGCGATGATCCACTGGAGCGCCGAGGCCGACTCGCCGGGAGCGGCGAACAGGCCCAGGTCCATGCCGAACGCGCCCGCGATGAGGTTGACCATCGAGAGGGCGAAGATGCCGATGCCCGCGCCGACGATGACCTTGGTGAACATCGGCGAGTTCTTCAGGATGCGGAACTTGTACAGCGCGAGCATCGCGCCGAACACGAGGATGGTCGCCAGGAGGGCGTTCACGACGATGCCCGGCCACTGCTGCTCGAACACGGCGGAGACGCCGCCGAGGAGCAGGCCCTGGCCGATCGCGTACGCGAAGGCCACGAACGGGTTCGTGACCGGCTTGAACATCGAGAAGATCATGATGCCGAGGCCCACGACCATGCCGATCGTCCCGAGCATCATGGCGGTGCCGATGGCGTCCGCGTCGTTGTTCGCGATGCCGTCGGCGACCATCGAGTACGTGAGGATCGCCGCGACGAAGGTCGCGCCGACCAGCGCCACAGTACGGACGATGACGTCGTCGATCCGCATGGTCTCAGCCTGCGGAGCCTGGGTCATCTGCCCGTAAGGCCCGTACGCGGCACCCATGTGCTGCTCGTTGTACTGGGTCTTCACCATATTTCGAAGGGATGAGTTCCTGCTCTGCATTGCCATGACCTGCGGTCCTCCGTTGGAATTTCAAGGGTGATTATCAGCCTATCCGGTCACTGCCCTGAACACGACACAGCGGCGAAGCATTCCCTGCTCCGCCGCTGTGAATCCACTCAGACAGCTAGGAGATCACTGTGACCCGTCCGAGCTCGGGCGCCTGGAGCGGCGCCGCGGCGGTGCCGAACTCCGCGAGGTAGTCCTCGAACGCGTCCACATCGAGTTCGCCGAAGAGGCGGTTGGTGCCGTCCTTGAACGCGGTGAACGAGTCGCCGCCGTCGGCGAGGAACGAGTTCATCGTGACCCGGTAGGTCTGGTCCATGGCGATCGGCTCGCCGTTGAGCATGAGCGAGTCGGCCACGATCTGGTCCGTGCCCGTCTTGGTCTTGTCCCATGTGTACGTGAAGCCCTCGGAGACCTGGAGCTGCAGGGTCGTCGAGCGGGCCGCGCTCGGCAGCTGCTGCTGGAGCCCGGCCAGGATCTGCGCGCCGGTCAGGTCGAGCGTGACCACGTAGTTCGCGAACGGCTGGACCTCGAAGACCTCCTTGTACGTGACCTCGCCGGGGGTGCCGGCGCCGTACACGAGGTCCTGGCGCACCCCGCCGGGGTTCATGAGGGCCAGCTCGGCTCCGCCGGTGTCGGCGCTCGCGGTGTTCCACAGCTGCGCGTCGGCGATGAGGCTCCCGAGGGGGAACTCGACGGCGCGGTTGCCGTTCGGCGCGCGCTTGATGTCCTCGGCGATGAGGCAGACCAGGCGGTTGGCGACCTCGTCGTAGCCCTCGCCCGTGTAGGAGGCGATGATGTCCTGCTGCTCGCCGTTCGGCTCCACGTCGCGGGTGACGATCGTGTTCGAACCGGTCACCGACGAGCGCACGATGTCCTTGGTGCGCTTGTCATACGTCGCGTCGATCTGCGTGAACACGCGGCCGTACGAGGACGCGGAGGTGACCATGCGCGGGTTCCCGGCCGGGTCGGGCACCGAGCACACGTACTCGTTGTGGGTGTGGCCGGTGACCAGGACGTCAACGAGCGGGGTCATGTTCTCGGCGATGTCCACGATCGGGCCGGACATGCCGACCGCCGTGCCGTCCAGCGACTCGCACTCGTGGCCGGTGTCCTCGGCGACCGGGACGCCGCCCTCGTGCATGAGCACCACGATCGCGTTGACGCCCTTGCGCTTGAGCTCCTTGGCGTACTTGTTGGCCGTCTCCACCTCGTCGGTGAACTCCAGGCCCGCGATGCCGGACTGGGAGACGATGTCGCCCGTGCCCTCCAGGGTCATGCCGATGAAGCCGACCTTGATGCCGCGGCCGAAGTCCTTGACCCAGTACGGGTCCAGGACGGGCTTGCCGGTGGCCTCGTCGACGACGTTCGCGCCGAGGTATGGGAAGTCCGCGCCCTCGAAGTCCCCGTCGCCTTCGATGATGCGGTTGAGCTCGTCGAACCCGGCGTCGAACTCGTGGTTGCCGACCGAGGAGACCTCGACGCCCATGGCGTTCAGGGACTCGATCGTCGGCTCGTCGTCGTACACGGCGGAGAGGAAGGGGCTGGCGCCGATGAGGTCGCCGGCGGCCACGGTCGTGGAGTAGCGCTCGCCTTCGCGGGCCTTTTCGAGGTGGGTCGCCAGGTACTCGGCGCCGCCCACGGGCGTGTTCACGCCGTCGATCGGCCACGTGTTGGAGGCGCTGGCCTCGATGTAGCCGTGGAAGTCGTTGAGGGCCAGCAGCTGCAGGTCCACCTCGCGGTTGGGGTGGTGCTGGCCGGCGTTGGCCGACCACGCGCCGACGGCGAGCGTGGTCGCGGCGAGCGCCGCGGCGCCGACGACGGCCACGGCGCGGCGCTTCCTTCTGATGGTGAACATGGCACTCCGTTGGAGGTCGATGGGATGGCGGGCCGGGGCTGCCCCCAGTCAGATCCAATCATGGGACGATTGCACCCGAGTCAACGCAGCATAACGCCTTCACAACGCCCCGATAACAGTAAAGACGGCCTATCCCGTAGCACAATGCGACGGTTAGCGCACCCTCACTCTCGCGATACGAGACTCGTATTCGCGCACGTGATCCCTTGCAGCACAGCGACTTGTTACTGACCCGTCACAACTGCGTGTCCACATTGTCGACCCTTGCCCCATGCGAAACCGGTTGCTACAGTCACTGCGAATACAACTCGCATATACAGCTCGTCACCGGTGGGGACTGCTGCGGAGCGGTCATAGGCGAGCAAGACGCCCACAGGGGGTTACCCGTTGACGACCGGCTACTTCACCAATGAACAGCACGACGCCCTCAGAGCCGAGGTCCGGGCCTTCGCCGAACGCGAAGTGCGCCCGCGCGTCCCCGAGATGGAGACCCAGAAGACCGTCCACCACGAGCTCTCCCGCCTCATCGCCGCCCAAGGCTGGCTCGGAGTCACCATCCCCGTCGACTACGGCGGGATGGGCATGGGGCACTTGGCGAAGACCATCATCATCGAAGAACTGGCCCGAGTCTCCGGTGCCATGGGCGCGATGGTGCAGGCCTCCCAGCTCGGGGTCGCCAAGATCCTCCATTACGGCTCGGACGAGCAGAAGAAGACCTGGCTGCCCAAGGTCGCCTACGGCGACTGCCTCCCCACGATCGCCGTCACCGAATCCGCCTCCGGCGGCCACGTGCTCGGCATGCGCGCCAGGGCCGTCCGCGACGGCGACGACTACATCCTCAACGGCCACAAGGTCTTCGTCGGCAACAGCCATGTCGGCGACCTCCACGGCGTGGTCGTGCGCACCGGCTTGGGCCCCAAGGGGCTCACGGCGTTCCTCGTCGAGTCCGACCGGCCCGGGTTCGCACTGGCCCCGCAGCAGTCCACGATGGGCCTGCACGGGTTCAGCTTCGGGGAGCTCCTGTTCGAGAACTGCCGCGTGCCCGCCACGAACCGGCTCGGCGAAGAGGGCCAAGGCCTCTCGGTCGCCTACTCCTCGTCGATCCTGTACGGGCGCTCCAACCTGACGGCGGTGTCGCTCGGCATCCACCAGGCGATCCTCGACGAGACCGTCGCCTACGCGTCCCAACGGGAGCTGTACGGGAAGCCCCTCGCCGAGCTCGACAACATCAAGCAGAAGATCGGACAGATCACCTCACGGCTCATGACGGCCAGGATCACCGCCTACCACGCGGTGCACCTGCTCGACCAGGGCATGCCCTGCGACATCGAGCTGATGAACGCCAAGCTCGTCAACGTGGAGTCCGCACTGGACTCGGCGCGCGAGGCGATGGAGATCCATGCCGCGATCGGCCTCACCACCGAGCGGCCGATCGAGCGGTTCCTGCGGGACGCGTACCACATCTTCGCCCCCGCAGGCACCTCCGACGTGCAGCGCCTGCGCCTCGCCGAGGCGGCGATGGGACGGACCAAGGGCCAGTGGTCCGAGCGCATCGTCAACGGCGAGGCGGTCGCAGTGCACTAGAGCGCGAGATCCGGAGGATCGGCCGGAAGCTCGGGCATGCAGCAATGGGGAGGCGGCGTCGGCCGCCTCCCCATTCGTTCACCCCTGCAGAGAATTGCCGGACTGGATCCCGGCGTTGCGCTCCCGGATCCGGTCCATCACCTTGGCGGCCATGCCCTTGATGATCTCCAGGCCCGGGCGGCCCCAGTCGTGGGTCTCCGTGTCGACCACGCACACCGTACCCAGCGTGTTCCCCTCGTCGTCGATCAGCGGCGCCCCCAGATAGGAGCGGATGCCGATCTTGTCGACCACCGGGTTCCCCGCGAACCGGGGGTAGTCGCAGACGTCCCCCAGGACGAGGGCCTTGCCGCGCACCACCACATGCGGGCAGTAACCGTGGTCGCGGTCCATCTCGCGGCCGACCTCGGGGGCCTCGGAGGCCCCCGCGATCGCCTGGCTGGCCGCATCCGGGGTCGGGGCCGCGAGGCCCGCGAAGTACTGGTGCTCCTCGTCGATGAAGTTCACCATCGCGTAAGGCGCACCGGTGAGCTCGGTCAGCTCGTGGGCGAGCTCATCGAACTCGGGGTCGGGCAGATTGCCGATCCCCAGGTCGCGCAGGCGCTTGGCCCGCTCGGTGGCTCCCGGGTCATCGGGCGTGATCGTGAGTCGGAACTCGCTCTCGGGCATGGACATGCTGGGCTCCTTCACCGGACGCTGGAAGCAGCGGCCGACATCAGGTGCTTGGTCAACGTGACCAGCACCAAGGTCGCGGAACGTGGATCGCGTGCGTCGCAGCAGACGATCGGGATATTCGGTTTGAGGTCCAATGCGGCCCTGACCTCTTCCGGCTCGTAGTGGAAGCCGGATTCGAACTCGTTGACCGCCACGATGAACGACGTGCCCCGCCGCTCGAAGAAGTCGAGCGCCGGGAAGCAGTCCTCCAAGCGCCGCGTGTCCGCCAGCACCACCGCGCCGAAGGCCCCGTCCGAAAGCTCATTCCACATGAACCAGAACCGGTCCTGACCGGGCGTGCCGAACAGGTACAGGATGTGCTGCCGGTCGAGGGTGATACGGCCGAAGTCCAACGCCACGGTCGTCGTCACCTTGTCTCCGACGCCGGTGAGGTCGTCCGTGCCGATCGAGGCCATCGTGATGGTCTCCTCGGTGCTCAGCGGCTCGATCTCCGAGACCGCCCCGACGAAGGTGGTCTTGCCGACGCCGAACCCCCCGGCGACGAGCAGCTTGATGGCAGTGGGCAGTGCTGGTTGTTGTGCTGGCGAGCGGTCAAAGTCGCCGTTGTAGGCCATTGAGGAGTGCCTCCAATACGGTTTGGTCAGTGGGGTCGACGGCCGGGTCCGGAGCGTGGGTGACGATCGCTCCGCAGTCGACGAGATCGGAGAGCAACACCTTGATGACCATCGCCGGCAGGCGCATGTGCGCCGAGACCTCGGCGACCGAGATCGGCTCCCGGCACAGGAGCAGGGTCTCGGCGTGCTCGGCCTCCAACTGCGCCGGCCGCATCTGCCCGGTCGACCGGACCAGCGACAGCAGGTCCATCTTCTTCGTCGGCACGGTGCGGCCGTTCGACACGGTGTAGGGCCGCACCAGCGGCCCCGCATCGTCGTCGAGCAGCGGCTGATGCTCGAAGTCGGCCATCAGCCGACCATTTCACCGCTGGCGGCCGCGGCCCTGCGCACGGGCGTCTCCAGATACGGGCGCACACTCTTGACCAGAATGGACATCTCGTAGCCGAGGACTCCCGCGTCCGCCTCGCGTCCCGCCGCCACGGCCAGGACGGCGCCCTGGCCCGCGGTCGACACGAACAGCAGCGTGTCGTCGAGCTCCGCCACCACCTGGCGAACGCCCGCCGACGAACCGAACTGCACGCCCGCGCTCCGCGCCAGCGAGAACATGCCCGACGCGATCGCCGAGAGCTGGTCGGCCTGGTCGACGCCCATGCCGTGGAACGCCTTCTTGATACCGTCCGAGGACAGCAGGAGTGCGCTTCGCGTGTGCGGAACCTTCCTCACCAGCCCGGCCAACAGCCAGCTGAGATCTGAAGGCGCGCCTGCCTCATCGCCTGCCATTACAACTCCTCATTCCTGTACGGAGAAACGGAACCATCGGATGCGGGGATCTGCGGATCGAAGTCCGCGCGCTGTCGGCCCTGCTGGAACGCCTTCATCAGACCCGGGTCGTGGCCGGCCTCCGAACCTCGGGCCCCGTGCTGCGGCGCATCGCGCAACTGCGGCGCCAGGTGCGTCTGCTTCGCGCGTTTCGGAAGCTCCGGACGAGTGCCCGAACCGAAGCCGTGCCCGCCCGGGTGATCGGGATCCACCTCGGGGATCTCGGCCGTCACCGGCAGGGCACCGGTGTCGACCCTCGTGGCTGCAGTGCTGTGGCCGTTGACCGGTCCGTCCATGCGAGCTTGAGGCACGGAACCACCGTAGTGTCGGGTACCCGCGGTAGGCAAGGGGCGCAGCTGCACCGAGGGAAGGTGCGGCGACGGCGCCGCCGCCCCCGGCTGGCGCACCGGCATCGCCTGCACCGGCGGCGCAGGCAGCTCCCGCGGCGCGGGGGCCTTGGGCGTGTCGTCGCCCAGCAGCACCTCGGGAATCACCAGGATCGCCTGCGTGCCGCCGAAGATGTTGGACTGCAACTGCACCGTCAGCTCATGGCGGTGCGCCAGCGACGAGACCACGTACAGGCCGATGCGGCCGTCCGCGAGCAGCTCGTCCAGATCCACCTGGTCCGGCGTCGCCAGCATCGTGTTGAACCGGTCCCGCTCGTGCGCCTCCATGCCCAGGCCGCGGTCCTCGACCTCGACGGCCAGGCCCGTGCGCACCCGGGCGACCCGGATGAGCACCTGCGTGTTCGGCGCCGAGAACGTCGTCGCGTTCTCCACCAGCTCCGCCACCAGGTGGATGACGTCCGCGACCGCGTGGCCCTTGAGCGTGCCGTCGATGGGGCGCACCAGCTTCACTCGCGCGTACTGCTCCACCTCCGCGACGGCGCTGCGGAGCGCTTCGTAGACGTTGACCGGACGCGACCACTGCCGGTGCGAGGTCGCACCGCCCAGGACCGCCAGGTTCTCCGCGTGGCGGCGGATGCGCGTCGCCAAGTGGTCGACCGAGAACAGGCCCTTGAGGAGATCAGGGTCCTCCACCTGGTTCTCGAGCTCGTCGAGCTGCTCGATCTCCCGGTGCACCAGTGACTGCAGGCGCCGGGCCAGATTCACGAAGATGCCCACGCGCGAATGCACGCTCACCGCATCGATCGGACCCGAAGTCGTCGCAGGCTGCGGACTGCGGGCCGGCGCTTGCGGGGCGGGACGCCCGCTTCGCGCCGTGACCGCCTCGGCGGCCGCACGGAGTTGCCGGGCCTCCGCGGCCAGGAGCCGCAACGCCTCGCCGGTCGTGGCCGCACTGGCCGAGGCGTTGGGGAGCGGAACCGACCATCGCTGGTCGACGGGCAGCTCCCGCTGCAGGTCGTCGAGGACCTGCCAGACCTTGAAATGCGTCTCGACAGTGGCTCGACGGACCGCGACCACCTGACGGCCCAGGTCGGCGTCGACCTTGGAGGCGGCGCTGGCGGACAGGTAGGCCACGAGCGCGATGAGCACCGCGGCGAGGCCGAGCACCGCCGGAGCGGTCCATGAGGGACCGTCCGTTGGAGCCAGATTGAAGAAGACCACGACACCGGCACCGACCAGCACCGCGGATACGAGCGGCAGGAGTGCGATGCGCAGCAGACGGGCCTTGAGATCCCCCGACTCCCCGGGTCCCTCTGCGGCAATGGAACCGTAGGGATGAGGCGGCGGCGGACCGGTGGGCTGGAAAGTTTGAGTTGTGGACAGAGGTGTTTCGGGCATCGCCATCCTCACGACACTGGCCTACGGCTTCCGCGATACCGGGGAAGTGACAAAGTCATTGCAGCACAATGGAAAGCCATGTCCCCACCGGCCGTTTCGACAAAATGGTATCGCGCTCGCCTCCCTGGATAGCACGGTGTCCCTGCGCAGTCAACCTGTCCATGCAGTCCGTACCGAGCCTGAAACTCCCGGTTCACAGAACCGATCCACCAGGTCATCGACGGTGCGAACACAGAGCGTGACGTTATCCGGGGGCTGGGCGACCATCACCCGTTCGGACGGCGATGCCGGGAATGCGAGGAACGACACTCCGAGGGTCGGACGGCCCCACTCCGTCCGATCCCGTTGGCCGACAAGTTCATCCCACCTCCGTGCCCGAGACGGGATTTGAACCCGCAAGTCTCACGACGGCCGGTTTTAAGCCGACTGTGTCTACCAGATTCCACCACTCGGGCCCGTATGCTGCCACGCTAGCGGGAATCCGAGCGTGATGGACCCCCCAAGTTTCCCGTCCGGCGCGCTCACCTGAGGGAACACCGAAGTGTCGTGATTCCGACAGTTGGCGGTCCACTTCCCTTGCGGTACAAGCAACGGCGACAAGCGGCGTGTGCCTCCAGTGTCCCACTTCGACTTTCGGCGTGCTGTACACAAAGTTCAAGCGGCGGCGACAAAGAGGCAGTACGAAGCCCAGGTCGGATGTCGGCCCGCGGCCCGCATTCCGAGCCATCTCGGTCCACAATGGCCTGATATTCACCCCTTCGAGTGATGCCACCAAGACCATTACCTGTCATCATTAATCTATAACCGCCACAAGACTAATCGGATAACTCCCAAGGGGGTGAGCAGGATGAATGGCACAGATCGAAACTCTCAGGCGGCAGTCCTGCGCCCCCGGATCGATTCCCTCACCTCTCAGCTCTGCGCAGTCGAGGCCAATCTCCTGCAAGCAGTGATCGCCTACACCTCTCAAGGGCTCCACAAGGAATGCGACGGCTTCTCCGGCATCCGCGACTGGATCAAGGAGTCCTTCAGTCTCAATGAGGCCTGCGCGGGCCAGATCGCCTCCATTGCCCGCCTTTCCCCGAAGTTCAAGCACCTCACCGAGGCCGCCCTCGCAGGGGCCGCCCGCATCGACGCCATCGCCTACGCCATGCGCCGCATCGAGCGCGAGGGCCTGGCCGTCTACTCCCGGGTCCCCTACCCCGCCCCGGTCGAATCCCCGTACGGCGCAGTGCTCTGCCGAACTCCCGAGGAGCTGATCCGGGAGTACTGCATCCACTCCACCCGCGCCGAACTCGCCGAGCACCTCGACCGCATCTGCGCCGAGCTCTTCGACCAGCAGTCGCTCCTCGACGAGCTGAGCCAGCAGTCCCTGGCCTGGCTGGAGGTCAACCAGCGCCCTGATGGCATGTGGGACATCGAAGGCCTGCTCACCGATGACACTGGGAAGCTCATCAGCAACGCCCTGAAGACCGCCGTTCCCCCTCCTCGCCAAGAGGACAAGGACGCCGATGGTCTACTCCCCCGAGTCTCCGGCCGGAATGCCGAAGCGCTGCACCAGATGGCAGCGGCCTACGGCACCGACCCCTCGGCTCCCAAGCGCCACGGCCACACCGCCACCCTGAACCTCACCTGCGACCTCGCGACCCTGCGCGGCGAGAAGACCGGTCGGCTCCCCATGCTCGACGGCAAGCCGGTCTCCGTCGCCAAGGCCCGCCTCCTCGCCTGCGAAGCCGGGGTCATCCCCTCGGTCTTCGACTACAGCACCGGCGAAGCCATCGAACTGGGCCGAGCCAAGCGCCTCCCCAACACGGCCCTCCGCCACAAACTCGAACTCGAGCAGCCAACCGGGTGCGCCTGGTCCGGTTGCCGGGCTCCGATCGCTTGGACCGAGGCGCATCACTTGGAGCATTGGGCAGACGGGGGCTTGACGGCCGCTGAGAACCTGGTCCTCCTCTGCAGGTTCCATCACGGTCGGATACATACGGGCAAATGGGATATTGAGAAGACCGGCCCGGGCCGCGTCTCGATCCGGCACAAGAGCACCGGCTGCACCGACGAGGAGTGGGAAGCGGACCTTTTCAAGGACTTGCCGAACGGGCATGACTCCACGGAATGGTCGCCCACGTATCGACGCGAGCTGACCGACTATGCCGCCTGGTACGCCCAGAAGAGCATGGAAGCCGTGATCGTCAAGACCCGGGAGCGGTTCCGGAAGACCGAGGCCGCCAAAGAGACGGCACCCGTGGCGATGCGGGAGGACCCGGGCGATCCACCGTTCTTAACCTGCCCTCAGCGGGCGACTGCTGAGGGGAGCGCGGGTCATGGCCAGCGCAGCCCGATTCCCAAGGGGGACCGGGCCCCTCAGCATGTCCAGGGTCGAAAGGGGCACCTGGGATGCGCCCTCGCGGAGTCAGCGGGGAGATCCGACCCGCAGGCCGCAGTGCGACCGGGGAGGGAGCGCACCTCTTGTCGCTGCCAGGTTGAACCCGGGCCAGGTGAGGGCCAAGGGCCGGACTGCAACCGGGGAAGGTGCCATCCCTTTGCCGCTGCCAGGTTGCACCCGCACCCCGTCAAGCCGGTCGGCCGCAACCCAGCCTGGCCGCTACCCCACCCCTTCGTCGCTGCCGGTTGAACCGGAGGGAAATCGGGCCCGGGTCCCGCATCCGGACCTCGCCCTGCCCCTGCCGCTTCGTCGGTGCCCGCTTGAGCCTGGGCCTAGCCGAGCCGGAGGCCCGCATCCGGACCTCGCCCTGCCCCTGCCGCTTCGTCGCTGCCGGTTGAACCGGAGGGAATTCGGGCCCGGGACCCGCATCCGGACCTCGCCCTGCCCCTTCGTCGCTGCCCGCTTGAACCAGGCTCCAGCCAAGCCGGAGGCCCGCGTCCCAACCCCGCATTGACTCTGCCCCTTCGTCGGCGCCCGCTTGAAGCCGCGCCAAGTCCGTCCCGAGAGGGAGTCGGGTCGGCCCCCGTTATCGTCTTTCCGACAATCGGGCGCCGGCGATTCAGGCCACCGGGATCGCCTGCCGCTGCGAGCATGGGGCGGCATTGTCGTCCTACAACGAGGTGGTCAAATGCGACGAGTTCTGGCCAGTGCGGCCGCTGCTCTGGCGATCGGGGCGGTGTGGGCCGCTCCCGCCGCGGCAGAGCCGGTCGGGTCCGAGGTTCCGGTGGCGGTCCAGGCGGCCGACGACACCGAGAGCGTGTACTGCAGCGCGGCGTTCAGCGTCGCGACCGTGGTGCGCGAGTACCCGAGCGCGAGTGCGAAGCAGATCGGGCCGAAGATCCCGGCCGGGACCTGGGTCGACGGGTCCTGGTGCTCGCCGTTCACCGACGGCGGGCAGCACAAGACCTGCGGGTCCTCGTCGAAGGTGTGGGTCGCCGTGGACTGGAACGACACATGGGGCTTCGCGCACGTGGGCTGCATGCAGGCGTACCACGTCGACTGACCGAGTCGTTGCAGACCGGACCGCGGGTCTCTCAGCCGCGGCCCGGTTTCGCCTTCCCGGCGGCCTTGGCGGCGTAGTAGACGGCCTCGCAGAGGTCGTCGACGTCGTCGTTGTCGCGCCAGTCGTCGAAGTCGGCGACGAACACCATCCTCGCCTCGAGCTGCCGGTCGCCCCTGAGGAGCTTGAGGACCTGCTTCCAGTCCGCCAGGTTCGGGTGGTCGTAGTCCCGGCACGCCCCGGCCGGTTCGAGGAGGCGGATCGCCTGCTGCAGGGTGGCCGCGTCCACCTCGTACGACTCCGAGCCGCCCTCGTGGCCGAGGATCGTGGCCATGACCGCGGCCGGGAGCGGGTGGTCGCCGGTGTTCTTGTGGCCGAAGACCAGTTCGCCGGAGACGTCGTAGACCCCGAGTCCGTAGGCGGCCGGGACCTTCCAGCCGGGGAGGTCGGCGGTGAGGCGCTCCCGGGCGGCGGCGATCTTCTCGCGGGTCTCCCACCGGTCGCCGAGTTCGGCGAGCAGGGCGGTCACGGTGGCTTTGGCTGATGCGGTCATGGCGGAAGTCTCGCACTGGAGGGCGCGGGCGCGCGAACCGATGAGGGAGAAAGAGACGGGGCCGCCCCACCGGAAAGGTGGAACGGCCCCGTGCAGCGTTCGCTAGACGAGCTGCTTCGGCTCCGCGTAGTGGCAGGCCGCGCGGGTCAGGCCCGCGTGGTCGGACCGCAGGAGCGGCTCGACGTCGATGCACTTGGCCTGCTGCGATTCCCCGAGTTCCTGGAACAGCGGGCAGCGGGTGCGGAAGCGGCAGCCCGAAGGCGGGTTGGACGGGCTCGGCACGTCGCCTTGGAGGACGATGCGCTCGCGGGTCCGCTCCTTGCGCGGGTCCGGCAGCGGGATCGCCGACATGAGGGCCTGCGTGTACGGGTGGGCCGGGCCGGCGAAGAGCTGGTCCGTGGTCCCTTCCTCGACGATCTTGCCGAGGTACATGACCGCGACCTTGTCGGCGATGTGCCGCACCACCGAGAGGTCGTGCGAGACGAACAGGTACGACAGCCCCAGTTCGTCCTGCAGGTCCTCCAGTAGGTTGATCACGCCGGCCTGGATCGACACGTCGAGGGCCGACACCGGCTCGTCGAGCATGAGCACCTTCGGCTGGAGCGCGAGCGCACGGGCGATGCCGATGCGCTGGCGCTGGCCGCCGGAGAACTCGTGCGGGTACCGGTTGCGGTGCTCCGGGTTCAGGCCGACGATCTCGATCAGGCTGTTGACCCGGTCGCGGCCGCCGTTCTTGAACAGGTTGTGCACGCGCAGCGGCTCGGCGATGATCTCGAAGACCGTCATGCGCGGGTCCAGCGAGGCCATCGGGTCCTGGAACACCAGCTGGAGGTCCCGGCGGATCGGCCGCATCTGGTTGCGCGAGAGCTTCGTCAGGTCGCGGCCCTCGTAGAGGATCTCGCCCGACGTCGGCGGGATGAGGTTCATCATCAGCCGCGCGGTCGTGGACTTGCCGCAGCCGGACTCGCCGACGAGCGCGAGCGTCTCGGTCTGGCCGATCTCCAGGCTCACGCCCGAGACGGCGTGGACCGCCCCGACCTTGCGCCGGAGGATCCCCTTGGCGCGCACGGGGAACTCCTTGACCAGGTTCCTCCCGGCGATGACGGGGTTCGCCGCGGTCTGCGGAGTGTCGAGCATGGCGTTCACTTCTCCTCCTCCTGAGCGTGCAGGGCGGCGGCCTCGGCCTCGGCGGCTTCGACCTCCGCTTCGACCGACAGGTCGGTGGCCACGGCCGCGAACACGTCGTCGGGGGCCTTGCCCTCGAGCTGGTCCGAGAAGTGGCAGGCCGAGACGTGCCCGGTGGGGCCGATCGGCATGAGGGCCGGCTCGACCTCCGCGCAGATGTCCTGGTGCATGGGGCACCGCGGGCGGAACGGGCAGCCCGGCGGCAGGTTGAGCATCGACGGCGGCGTGCCGTGGACGGGGGTGAGCCGCTGGCTGCGGTCCTCGTCCATGCGCGGCAGCGATCCGATCAGGCCCAGCGTGTAGGGCATGCGCGGCTCGTAGAAGATCTCGTCGACGGAGCCCTGCTCGACCGGTTTGCCCGCGTACATGACGAGGACGTCGTCGGTGTGCCCGGCGATGACCCCGAGGTCGTGCGTGATGAGGATCAGCGCGGCGTTGACCTCTTCGCGGGCCTTCTCCAGGGCCTCGAGGACCTGGGCTTGGACCGTGACGTCGAGGGCCGTGGTGGGTTCGTCGGCGATGATGACGTCCGGGTTGTTCGCCATGGCGATGGCGATGACCACGCGCTGGCGCATGCCGCCGGAGAGCTCGTGCGGGTAGGCGTCGACACGCTGCTGCGGGTTCGGGATGCCGACCGAGTCGAGCAGGTCGATGCAGCGCTTGCGGGCCTCGGCCTTGTTGACGTCCGGGTAGTGGACGCGGATGGCCTCGGACAGCTGGAAGCCGACCGTGTAGACCGGGTTGAGGCTGGTCAGCGGGTCCTGGAAGATCATGGAGATCTTCTTGCCGCGGATGCGGGAGAGTTCGGCGTCGCCGAGGCCGAGGAGCTCGTCGCCCTCGAGCCGGGCGGAGCCGGTGATCTGGGCGGTCTTGGGCAGGAGGCCCATGATCGCCATGGAGGTCACCGACTTGCCGGAGCCGGACTCGCCGACGATGCCGAGGCTCTGGCCGCGGCGCAGCTCGTAGGTCACGCCGCGCACGGCGTGGACGAGGCCGTCGTCGGTCGGGAACGACACGTTGAGGTCGTTCACCTCCAGGACCATGTCGCCCTTGGTGCCGGTGGAGCGCTTGGCGCCGTTGGTGCTCACTGAGATGTTCGACATCGCTATCGCCTCACCATCGTCTGCCGCGGGTCCATGGCGTCGCGCAGGCCGTCACCGATGAAGTTGATGGTGAGCGCGATGAGAATGATCATGAGACCCGGGATGTAGAACAGGTACCAGTGCTCGTTGAACGCCGACGCGCCCGCCGCCTCGATGAGGAGGCCCAGCGACGTGTCGGGGCTCTGGATGCCCAGACCGAGGAAGGACAGGGTCGTCTCCGACAGGATGGCGAAGGCGATCTGCAGCGTCACCGAGACGATGATGACGCTCATCGTGTTCGGGATCAGGTGCTTCACGATGATGTGCCAGTCCGAGCCCCCCGCCGAGCGGGCGGCTTCGATGAACTCCTTCTCCCTCAGGGATAGCACTTCGGCGCGCACGGCGCGGGCGATCGAGGTCCAGCCGAAGATCGCGAGGATGAACGCCATGTGGTACCAGCGGACGCTGGAGTCGATGGCGCCCGCGATCGCACCGGTGATGACCAGGAAGGGGATCACGAACATGATGTCGAGGAAGCGCATCATGATCGAGTCGACCCAGCCGCGGTAGAAGCCGGCGACGGCGCCGTAGAGCGCGCCGAGGACGGTGGAGCCGATGGCCACGACGAGCGAGACGTTGAGCGACTGCTTCGTCGCCTGCATCATCGCGCCGAGCATGTCGCGCCCGGCCTTGTCGGTGCCGAACGGGTGGTCCAGGCTCGGGGCGGCCCACGAGGGGATCTCCGAGTGGATCTTGTAGTCCCACTTCCACAGGAAGGGGCCCAGGTAGGCGAACAGCACGATCAGCAGGAAGATGACGAGGCTGACGACGGCGGCGCGGTGCCGGAAGAAGCGGCGGCCCACCATCTCCCACTGGCCGCGTTCCTTGCTGGTGAGGGCCTCCGCGTCAAGGCGGGGCGATGCGGTGTTACTCATAGCGGATCCTCGGGTCGAGCACGCCGTACAGGATGTCGGAGATCAGGACGCCGATGAGGACGACCAGACCTGAGATGAGCACGTAGGCCATGACGACGAACGTGTCGCCGGCGCGGATGGCGTCCAGGGAGTAGACGCCCAGGCCGCGCCAGCCGAAGATGCTCTCGGTGACCATGGCGCCGCCCATCGCGCCGGAGAGGGCGAGGGGCGCGAAGGTCGCGACCGGGATGAGCGCGGTCCGCAGGGCGTGCCGGCGCATGACGGTGCGGTTGCGAACGCCTTTGGCGCGGGCGAGCCGCACGTAGTCGGAGTTCATGACCTCGAGCATGGAGGCGCGCTGGTACCGCGAGATCGCGGCGTAGCCGCCGAGCATGAGCACCAGGGTCGGCACGATGAGGTAGGGCAGGGAGTCGGCGAAGACCTCCCAGCCGTTGCCTCGGAAGCCGGTGGAGCCGGAGCCGTAGGTCTGGAAGACCGTGGAGCCGAGGATCTTGTTCAGCTGCACCGCGCCTTCCTTGAACAGCGAGCCGAGCCAGAACACCGGCATGGCCAGGAACAGGAAGCCCAGGAAGGTCAGCGTGTAGTCAGTGCGAGAATACTGCTTGACCGCGCTGACGACACCGGAGAGAATGGCGAGGCCGATGGACGCGAGGGTCGCGAACAGGACCAGCCGGAGGGTGATCCAGAAGCGGGTGGAGATCTCGTAGCCGATGTCCATGGCGGAGCCCTCGATGGAGGGGCCCCATTCGCCCTTGAGGAGGCCGATGTCGCCGTTGGTGTCACCGATGCCGGTGAGCCAGATCCAGTAGCGCTCGGGGATGGACCGGTCGTAGTACAGCGACTCCTCGAGGGCGTCGACGGTCGACTGGGGCACCGGTTCGCCGGTGGACTGCTGGATCTCGAAGACCATGTCCTGGACGGGGTCGTTCACCGCGTCGACCAGGACAAAGCACAAGATAGTGGCTCCCAGCAGCACCGGGATCATCAGTAGGATGCGCCGGATTATGAATACAACCATAATGCCTCGTTAACGGTTTCTCTGGTGTGGACCGGTTCGCCTGCCGACCGGCCCGGCCGCGCAGCGACGCGGCCTCTCCTACGGCTCACTGACTCCCCATTCTGCGGCCGGGTCCGTGAGCCCCTGGCACTGTTCCAAACTTCTTCCGGTTCGCGGTGCGCCTGCGGCTCCGCTCGGGTTCTGCTCGAGGTCACTCAGCGGCCACGCCCCACTCTGCAATGTTGTACGCGGCTCGCTGCTGCGACGCCCAATTGTCGCGGACGTTGACCAACCTATCGGAGACCATGACCGCGACCGGTGTGTCCACGATAGGGAGCGAGTAGGCGTCCTGGACGACCTGCTGGACGGCGGCGTTGGCGCGCACGGCGGCCTCGTCGATGTCGAGGGTGCCGTTGATCTCGGCGATGAGCTCGTCGAGGTCGGGGTCGGAGAGCGCGCCGAAGTTGGATCCGGAGCCGGTCTCCCAGTACTGGGAGGCGGCGGCGACGAACACGGGCTCGGAGCTCCAGCCGAAGTCGATCATGTCGAACTCGCCCTCGCCGAGGACGGTGCCGAGGTCGGCGTCGGGGATGGAGCGCAGCTCGACCTGGATGCCGAGGTCGGCGAGGTTCGCCTGGACGAGCTCGCCGGTGATGCGGCGGTTCTCCTTGGACTCGGAGTAGCGGAAGTCGAGCTCGACGGCCTTGCCGTCGGGGTCCTTCAGCACGCCGCCGTCGAGTTCGTAGCCGGCCTCTTCGAGGAGGTCGTAGGCGAGTTCGATGTCGCCGGTGCCCTGGCCGGTGGCCGAGAGGTAGTCCGTGTAGTAGTCCGAGCCGTTGCGGAAGAGGTGGTTGCCCTTGCGCTCGATGTCGGACTGCACGTACGCGTAGGTGCGCGAGATGATGTTCTCGATGTCTATGGCGGTGAAGATCGCCTGGCGCAGCACGGGGTCGGCGAGGAACTCGTTCTTCGTGTTCAGGTCGATGTGCTCGAAGGAGGGCCCGCCCGCGACCGCGTACTCGAGGCCGTCGGCGCCTTGGAGCTGGGTGATGGTCTCGGCGGTGACCGAGAACGGGGAGGCGCCGTCGATCTCGCCGTTGCGCAGGGCGGTGACGATGTTCTCGAGGCCGTCGATGACGCGGAAGGTGACCTTGTCGAGGGTCACCTCGGTCTCACCGGCCCAGTCGTCGTTGGGCACGTAGATGACGTGCTCGCCGACCTTGGCGTCGTCGATCGTGAAGGGGCCGGTGGTCCACGTGGGGATGGTCTCCGAGAAGTAGTCCTCGGCGGCCTTCATGTCCGCGGGGTCGTTCTGCCAGTCGAAGCCCTGCGCCTCGGCCACGTGGGCGGGCGAGGAGAGGATCTCCTCGTACTGCCACTCGGCTGAGTGGTAGGAGTCCTTGTAGGTCACGGTGACGTGGGCGCCGTCGCCGGTGATGGACTCGACCTGGGAGCCGCGGGTGGTGTTGGCGGGGTCGCAGCCGTCGCAGAGCGACTCGTCCCCGGAGGTGGCGTACCAGTGGTAGATGAAGTCGTCGACGGTGATGTCGGTGCCGTCGCCCCAGTTCGCGCCGTCCTTGAGGGTGTACTCGACGGTGACCGGGTCCTCTTTGACGAGTTCGGGGGCGGAGCCGAGGATGCCTTCGTTGAAGACGTACTCGCCGCTGGGGTCGAACTGGCCGGTGTAGGGCCACATGCCGACGAGCGCGGCGCTGACGTACGCGTTGTTGCCTTCGGAGGTGTTCTGGTTCCAGGTGCCCCACGAGCCGTCGAGGGCCCAGGTGATCTCGCCGCCGTCGGCCCGCTCGCCGGAGTTGCAGCCGGCGGGGTCGGTGAGGCAGGCATCGAGGCTGGAGGTGGCGGACTCGCCGTCCTGTCCGCAACCCGTCAGCACCAGGGCGGTGCAGGCGAGGGCGGCGACGGCCGCCGTGTGGTGTCGCTTCATGGTTCCTCTCGAAGGTTTGCGCCACCGACCGGCGGGAGCACCGAGGTGGGTTCGGGGCTCCGGGCCGTGCCGCCGGGCTCCTGTTCGGATCGGCGGCGGTCAGTGACGCGAGGTACAGCCTTCCACGGGAATCCCGGGTTTCGGACAACCGAACACGAGATGAGCTTCGTTCGTTATGTTCCCGTGACGTTCATTCCCTGAATGGCGGCGATAAGTGAAAATTCACCGTCTGCCAGCGAGAACTCTCGTCTGGCGGTCACCGCCGCAGGGCGTCCGCGCGCGCCGGTCCGGTCGCGGAGACGAGGGCCGCGGTCGGTCCGGGTCGGCCGCGACGGTGCGGCCGAGGCGAAGAGAGGTAGGGCGAGGGATGGCGGAGGAGTGGCGAACGTTCACCTCGCGGCGACGCCGCCGAAACCTCGGCTCTCGAAACGTTGAAGCGGCGGGGCCCAGGGAGGCCCCGCCGCTCAGCTCACTGAGCTCTTAGACGGTCTTCCACTCGGCGCAGTTGAAGATCGGGCCGCCCTGGCTGTTGCCGTTGCCCTTGACGCCCTCGATGAGGTTCTTGTTCCACAGGATGCCCTGCGGCTCGTCGAACAGCGGGAGGGTCAGGGCGAGCGGCACGGCGATCGCCTCGACCTCGTTGGCGAGGGCCGCGGCCTCGGCCTGGTCCGACGTGGTCTTGAGCGCGTCGATCGCCGTGTCGAGCTCGGGGAAGGAGTAGTTCCCGTAGTTGACGCCGGTCTTGAAGTACTGGTTGGGGGCCGCCACGAACGTGGGGCTGCCCGACCAGCCGAAGATGACCAGGTCGAAGTCGCTCTCGGTGAGCACGGTGCCGAGCTCGCCGTCGGGGATCGCCTTGAGGTCGACGGTGAGGCCAATGAGCGCCAGCTGGGACTGGGCCAGTTCGGCGATCGTGGTGCGGGTGGCGTCGCCCTCGCCGAAGCGGAAGACGAGGTTGGGGACCGCGGTGCCGTCCTTGGTCAGCTTCTCGCCCTCGGCCGCGCCGGTGTAGCCGGCCTCGGTGAGGATCTGGGCGGCCTTGACGGGGTCGCCCGAGCCCTGGCCGGTCGGGGTGATGAGGTCCTGGAAGAACTCGCTCTTCTGCCCGAAGAAGTGGTTGAGGCGCTGAGAGACCTTGGTCGACGGGTAAACGCGGCCGATGGCGTCGGCGACGTTGATGGCGGTGAAGATCGCCTGGCGCAGGGCCACGTCCTTGAGCGGTTCGGAGTTCAGGTTGGTGTCGATGTGGAGCCAGACGCCGCCCTCGTAGATCTCCTGGCCGAGGGCCTCGTCCTCGGCGGCCTTGTCGAACTCCTCCTGGGAGAACTCGCTGGGCCACGCGCCGGCGATGGTGCTCTGGCGCAGCTCGGTGACGACCGCCTCGGTGCCCTCGACGACCTTCATGGTGAGCTTCTTGACGGTGGGCTTGACCGAGCCGTTCCACTTGTCGTTGAGCTCGTATGTGATGTACTCGCCCATCTTGAAGTCGACGGGCTTGTAGGGGCCGGTCACGACGTCGGAAAGGTTCTGCTCGAACCAGGCGATGGCGTCGCCCATGACGGCCGGGTCGGTCTGCCAGTCGGCGAAGCCCTCGGCCTCGGCGACGTGCGAGGGCAGGTAGACGGTGGGGCTGAACTGCCACTCGGGGTCGAGGTAGCCGTCGATGAAGGTCACCACGATCTTGCCCTCTTCAGGGGACTCGATGGAGGCGATGTTGGGGCCGTAGCTGGTCGAGGCCGGGAGCGCCTTGGTCTGGTCGGCGTGCTCCTCGAGACCGGAGATGCTGTACCACTGGAAGATGAAGTCCTCGACGCGGACGGGCTTGCCGTCCGACCACTGGGCGTTCTCCTGCAGCGTGTACTGGACCTGGAGCGGGGCCTCGGAGATGATCTCCGAGGAGGCGAAGACGGCGTCGTTGAGGTGGAACTCGCCGTTCTCGTCCCAGTCGCCGGTGGTGTTGCCGTCGAGTCCGTAGCGCATGGGGTACATGGCCTGGTGGCCGTACGAGTTGTTGCCGGACTGAGTGTTCTCGTTCCAGGACTCCCACGCCGAGGGGATCGCCCAGGTGAGCTCGGTGGCACCGGAGCCGCCGTTGCCTTCGTTGCCGCCGCAGGCGGCCAGGGTGAAGGCGGCCGTACCGCCGATGGTCAGGCCGCCGAGAGCTCTACGGGTCAGAGCCATGAGTGTTCTCCTCCAGGTATCGATGCCGAGGGGCCTTCGCGAAGGCGCCGATGCCTCGCGTCCGGATACCCGAGCCCCGAGGGATCGGGTTGGGGAAGGCGTCAGTGGCGCCCTCGGCGGTGTTGTGACAAACACTTGCACAGACGTGAGGGGATTGACATGGTCGCGGCCTCAACTGGAGTTTATTCGTGATGTATTCGTGACTTTGCGCCGCGAAGCCGGTGCCACACATGGACCGTGGGGCCGATGTGGCATCGGCCCCACGGGGGAATTCACTGAATTAACAGGACGGATGGTGGCGAATCCAATACGGCTTCGAGCGGCCGTCCATCCCGGAATGTGGTACTAGGGACGCTTCCACTCCCGGACGTTCCACAGTGCCGAGGCCTGGCTGGCCGGGTTCACTTCAAGGCCACTGACCATCTCGGTGTTCCAGAAGACCGCCATGGGGCTGCTGTAGAGCGGCAGGGTGTATGCCTGCGCCACGGCTTGGGCGCTGATCTGGTTCGCGACCTCGGCCGCCGCGTCGAGCTCGAGCGTGGCGCGGACCTGCGGCAGCAGCTCGTTGATGACCGGGTCGTCGTAGTTGCCGTGGTTCGAGTCCGAATCCGGCGAGAAGAACTGGTCGGGCGAGGTGGTGAACGCCGGATTGCCGACCCAGGAGAAGACGACCAGGTCGAAGTCGCCCTCGGAGAGGGTCGTGGAGAGCTCGTCGTCGCCGAAGCCCTTGAGTTCCAGGTCGATGCCCAGCTCGACCAGCTGCGCCTGGATGATCTCGCCGGTGAGCTTGCGGATCTCGTTCGAGGAGGCGAAGCGGAAGTTGAACAGCACCTGCTCGCCGCCGGGAGCCAGGAGCTTCCCGTCGCCGTTGGTGGTGTAGCCGGCGCCGGTGAGAATCGTCTTGGCCGCCTCGATGTCGCCCTTGCCGTAGTTCGCCGGACCCGTGTAGTCCACGTAGTACGGGCTTTCCTCGGTGAAGAAGTGGTTGCCGAGCCACGGGGCCTCGGTCCCGGGGAAGGCCCGGGACTTGATCTCCTCGATGTCGATGGCGGTGAACACCGCCTGGCGCAGCGCCACGTCCTTGAGGAACGTGTTGTTGACGTTCATGTCGAAGTGCGACCAGGTCGCGCCCGCGTACGTCTCGTACGCCAGCTCCGGCTGGTCTTCGAGCGGCTGCATGATCTCGAGGCTGAAGTCATTGGGCCAGCAGCCGGCGATGGTGCCCTGGCGGAGCTCGGTGACCTGGGCCTCGATGCCCTCGATGGCCTTCATGGTGAGTTTGTCGTACGAGGCCTTGTGCTCGCCCTGGTAGTTCTCGTTCGGCTCGTAGATGACGTACTCGCCGACCTTCCACTCGACCGGCTTGTACGGGCCGATCACGACGTCCCACAGGTCGTCGTTGAAGAAGTTGACCGCGTCGCCCATGACCTCAGGGTCGGTGGCCCATGCCTCGAAGCCGTTGGCCTCGGCCACGTGGCTGGGCAGGTACACGCCACCGTTGAAGATCCACTCGGGGTCGGTGGTGCCCTCCTTGAAGGTGAGGACGATCTTGCCCGGCTCGGGCTCTTCGATGCTCGCGATGTTCGCCATGGCGGTGCCGGCGGGCAGCGCCTTCTCCTGGTTGGCGTGCAGCGGGTCGCCGGAGGTCGAGTACCACTGGAAGATGAAGTCCTCCAGGCGGACCGGCTTGCCGTCCGACCACTGGGCCCCCTCTTTCAGGGTGAGCTGGACCTGCATCGGGGCCTCGTTGAGGAGTTCCGGCGCGCCTTCGAAGATCGCCTCGTCGTAGAAGACGTTGCCCTCGGGGTCGAAGTCGTACCCGAGAGTGCCGACCGGGTTCATCGGGGTCGTGGCGATGTTGGTGGCAGAGGCGTTGCCGGTACCGGTGTTCCGGTTCCAGGCCGACCAGCCCGACGAGACCGCCCAGACGAGTTCGCCGCCCCCTTCGCTGCCGCCGTCACCGTCGTTGCCACCGCATGCGGCCAGCATGAGAGCGGAGGAACCGCCGATCGTGAGGCCGCCGAATGCTCTACGAGTCAGAGCCATGTGTGTTCTCCTCCATAGGGTGTCCGGCCGAGGGGGTTCGCCTGATGCGCCGTTGGGGGCTTCGTCGCCGTCACAGGGGTCGCGGAGGGGCCAGGCGGCCGCTCGGCAGTGCTGGGTGCCACAGTGCCATGTATCACGGGCGAAGGCCACGCATCGGTACGAAGTTGCCTGAGCATTGTTACCTGACCGATACGCAGCGGGGGCGGCCCGTTCAGGCCGCCCCCGCACTGGAATCCGAGCCCTACGCGGGCTTCCACTCCTGGATGTTCCACATCGGGCCCGCCTGGCTGTTGCCGTTGGGGACGAGCCCGGCGAGGTTCCCGTTCAGGTACACGACCGACTGCGGCTCGTCGAAGATCGGCAGCGTGAACGCCTGCGGCACGACCATCGCCTCCACGTCGTTCGCGAACTGCGCCGCCTCGGCGATGTCGGTCGTCGAGCGCACCTTCGCGATCGCCTCGTCGAGGCCGTCGAGCCGGAACTGGCCGAAGTTCGACGACGAGTCCGAGCCGAAGTACTGCTGCGGCGCGGTCGTGAACGCCGGCGTGCCCGACCAGCCGAAGATGACCATGTCGAAGTCCCCTTCGGAGAGGACCGTGCCGAGCTGGCCGTCGGGGATCGCCTCGAGGGTCACGTCGATGCCGATCTCGCTCAGGTAGGACTGCACGAGTTCGCCGGCGAGCGTGCGGGTCGCGTCCCCTTCGCCGTAGCGGAAGTTCAGCGTGACCGCCTCGCCCTCCGGCGTCATCAGCGTCTCGCCGGTGGTGTAGCCCGCGGCCTCCAGCGCCGCGTTGGCCGCGGCCTCGTCGCCGGTGCCCTGCGGCGGGTCGGACGAGCCGATCTCGTCCACGAAGAACTCCGACTGCTGGTTGAAGAAGTGGTTCAGGCGCGCCGAGACCTCGGTGTCCGGGTAGGCCTTCTTGATGATGTCCCCGTTGTCGATCGCCGTGAACACCGCTTGGCGCAGCGCCTGGTCGGCCAGGAACGTGTTGTTCATGTTCGTGTCGATGTGGAGCCAGATCGAGCCCTCGTAGACCTCGGTGGTCACCGCCGAGTCGTCCTTGACCTTGTCGAGCTCCTCCTGGCTGAACTCCGAGGGCCAGGCTCCGTCGATGGAGCCCTGCCGCAGCTCGGTGATGATCGCCTCGGTGCCTTCGACGACCTTCATCGTCAGCTTGTCCAGGGCCGGCTTGGTCGAGCCCTGGTAGTTCTCGTTGGGCTCGAAGACGACGAACTCGCCCGGGGACGCGTCGGTCGGCTTGTACGGCCCGGTGGACCAGGTGGGCGCGTTCTGGGTGAACCAGGTGGCGCTGCCGCCCATCTGGGCCGGGTCGGTGGCCCAGTTCGGGAAGCCGTTGGCCTCGGCGATGTGGGCCGGGTACATCGGCGTCTGGAAGTACTGCCACTCGGGGTCCAGGTAGCCGTCCACATAGGTCATGGTGACGACGTCGCCCTCCTGCTCGATCGAGGCGACGTTCGCACCCCAGTCGGTGGAGGCGGGCAGGCACTGGGTCTGGTCGCAGTGCTCGGCCTTGCCTGACATCTGGTGCCAGATGTAGGTGAAGTCGTCCACGTCGAACGGGTCGCCGTCGGACCACTGGGCGTTCTCGTTGAGCGTGTACGCCACGGTCATCGGCGACTCGCCGGTCAACTCCGGGGCCTTCGCGAGGAGCGCGTCGTTGAAGACCCACTCGGCGTCCTGGTCGAAGTCGCCGAGCGCGGTCGTCCCCGGAGACAGGGCCTGGTGCAGGTATGAGGTGTTGCCGTCGGCCGTGTTCTCGTTCCACGACTCCCAGCCCGAGCTGACCGCCCAGGTGACGTCGGTGTCGCCGCCGCCCGAATCGCTGCCGCCGCCGCAGGCGGCGAGCGCCGCGGCGGCGAGCACCGCCGTTCCGGCGAGGACGCTGGCCCTCGCTTGTGCTGGTCGCATATGACCACTCCCCCGTGTGTGGATCCACTGTGGGCCGCAAAGCCCGCAATTGGATCATCGTTACACCTGGAAGGGCCGGTTTCGGGAAGTTTCGGACAAACAACCGGTAGTGGCGGAGTCTCAGGCCTCCATCTCGGGCGGCAGCGCCCGCGAGTGGACGACGGTGAGCCGCGAGACCGCCCGCGTCAGGGCGACGTAGAGGTGGCGGAGGCCGATGCCCTCGACCGCGGCGCCCTCCGCTCCCGGCGACGCTTGCGGGCCGTGGTTCGGCACGGGCGGGGCGGCGACGATCTCGGCGGGCTCCACGACCACCACGTGGTCGTACTCGAGGCCCTTGGCGAGGCTCGCGGCCACGAGCTCCACCCGCTCGGTGCCCTCCAGCAGGGGCCGCAGCGCGGCGGCCCGGTCGTCGGCGGCGATGACGCCGACGAGGCCCTCCTCCGCGAGCGCCCGGTCGACCGCCTCGCGGACGCCCGCTTCGAGGTCGGCGGTCGCCACCGTGTCGAGGGAGCCGTCGGAGCGGATCGAGCGGGCGGGCGCGACGTCGACCCCCAGGTGCGGCAGGACCCGGTTGGCGAGGGCGATGATGACCGCCGGGACGCGGAAGCCGGTGGTCAGCTCGGTGTGCTCGACCTGCTCCTTGCCGAGGTGGCGCATCTGGTCCTGCCAGGACGACGCGGCCCACGGGGTGGTGCCCTGGGCGAGGTCGCCGAGCACCGTGACCGAGCCCTTGCCGGAGCGGCGGGCGATCACCCGGCACTGCATCGGCGAGAGGTCCTGGGCCTCGTCGATCACGATGTGGCCGAAGGACTCCGAAGGCTCGCGGAGCTTCAGGTGCGACTCGATCTCGTCGAAGATGAGCAGGTCCCCCGGGGTCGGCTTCGTCGGCTTCCCCGCCAGGTGGGCCGCCTCCTCCTCAGTGAGGATGCCGCGCGTGGCGTCGGCGCGGAAGGCCGCGTCGCCGTACAGCTGCTTCATCACCGTCTTGGTGTTGAGCTTCGGCCACACCGCCTCCATGAACGCCTTCACCGACTCGGTGCGCTTGAGCTTCGTGGCCCATTTGCCGTCCGGAGAGTGGCCCGAGCGGATCTCGGCCTGGCGGCGCGCGCCCTGCACGATCGCGTCCTCCACCGCCGCGCGCCCGGCGGTGTAGGTGCGGGTGTGCTTGCGGGCGTTGGCGATCGCCTCGTCGAGGTAGCGCTGGCCGAGGCGCCAGCGCCAGCCGCCGTCGGCGATGAGGAGGCCGTCGTCGGGGGTGACGCCGCCGTCTGCGGCGGTGCCGACGCGGCCCCAGACGGCGCGTTCGCAGACGAGGGCCATGCGGGCGTCGTGCTTGACGAGGGCGGCTTCGTGGGTGTCGGCGGCGAGGGCGGTGTGGGCGCCGGTGAGCTGCTGGACGGTGACCTGCCAGACGGAGGATTCGCCGAGGGTGGGGAGGACGCCGGAGATGTAGGAGAGGAAGCCTTCGTTGGGGCCGACGACGAGGACGCCGGCCTTGTCGAGCTTCTCGGTGTAGTTGTAGAGGAGCCAGGCGGCGCGGTGGAGGCCGACGGCGGTCTTGCCGGTGCCGGGGGCGCCTTGGACGCAGAGGTTGACGGCGGCTTCGCGGCGGATGAGCTCGTCCTGCTCGGGCTGGATGGTGGCGACGATGTCGCGCATCGGGCCGGTGCGGGGGCGTTCGATCTCCTCGGTGAGGATGTCGGAGGCGACTTCTTCGCCGAGGAGGAGGTTCTCGTCTTCGAAGCCGGTGATGCGGGCGCCTTGGAAGCCGAAGCGGCGGCGTTTGGCGACGTCTTGGCGGTTGTGGGCGGAGGCGCGGTAGTACTGCTCGGAGAGCGGGGCGCGCCAGTCGAGGACGACGGGGTCGCCGTGCTCGTCGCGGATGTGGCGGCGGCCGATGTGGAAGTCCTCGCCGTCGTCCATCCAGATGCGGCCGAAGAAGAGGGCGATGTCGCGGTCGGTGAGGTCGGCGAGGCGCGGGACGGTGTAGTTGGCCATGGCCCAGCCGAAGAGGTGGTCGGAGCGGACGTCGCCGAGGCCGAGGTTCTTGGTGGATTCGTTGAAGTCGCCGGAGTAGATGCGGTGGATGCCCTCGGTGAGGTCGCGCATGGCGCTCATCTGGGCGCGGGCGTATTCGTGGTGGTCGAGTTCGGCTTGGAGTTCGCTTGCAGACACGCTTGTCTCCCGGTGGATTTGTACAGGATTGAAGCAGACGAACGGTCGAGCCTACTGTCTCCTGACCTGCGGGAGCAATTGATTTACGGCGTTATCGGGCGGCGAGGGGTTTGACGTCGACGAGGCGGCCGTCGTCGCGGTGGAGGACCCATCCGGTGCCGGGCGGGGCGGTGTCGGGGCCGTCGAGCGGGAGGGTGAGGTCGTGGCCGGCGAGGTCGTGGCCGTCGCGGGCGGCGACGGCGACGAGGAGTGCGGCGAGGACGATGCCTTCGGCGCAGACGACGGTGGTGCGGCGGGGGTCGGGGAGGGTGCGGAGTGCTTTGGCGGCCAGCCAGACCGCGGTGTGGGGGGCGCCGGGGAGTGTGGGGGCGGCGGCGCTGAGGTCGTCGGTGGCGGTGACGCGGAGGTCGAGGCGGCTGGCGAGGGGCGCGAGGGTGTCGGCGCAGGCGCGGCCGGGGCCGCTGAGGAGTGCGGTGGGGTTGTAGAGCTGGAGGAAGTCGGCGAGGGCCCAGGCGCGGCGCGACTGCGCGTCGGTGAGGGGGGCGGGTTCGGCTGCGGGGAGGGCGACGTGGCGCAGGAGGATGAGCGCGGACAGCATCAGCGGCCCCCGTTCGCGCGGAGGCGGGACGAGGACCGGGGTTCGGCGACCGGGAGACGCATATTGAAGATGCTTCATCCCTAAGTGAACTGTGGATGAACCCGAAGTTGAAGCGGAGGTGAACAGTCCGCGGCAGAGGTGTCTAGGGCTGGTAGCGGAGGTCTTCGTACTCGTCGTGGCGCTGGATCCAGCGGTCCACGAACGGGCAGGTCGGGTAGGCCTTGGTGCCTTTGGTCCGCAGGTCGTCGAGGGCGTGGCGCACGAGCCGGTCGCCCCAGCCCTGGCCGCGCAGGGAGCGGTCCACTTCGGTGTGGGGCAGCACGAAGAAGTCCTCGCGGGGGAGGTATTCGAGGTAGCCGAGCACGGCCCCTTCGTCGTCGCGCAGCTCGTACCGGTGCTCGTCGACATTCTCGACCACAGAAAGATCCGCCATGTGGCCAACCCTATCCAGAGAAGGGCCCGGTCAGCGAGGAGTTGCGGTCTCGCACACGTCCGGGAATAGCCAGCGAGACGAGTGCGGCGGCGGCGCAGATGGCGGCGGCGGCGGTGAAGACCTCGGCGTACTGGGCGGCGAGGGCCGCGTTGAAGGCTTTGAGGTATTCCGCTTGGGCCGCAAGGTACTCGGCTTCGGGGACGCCGAAGGGCAGGGGCGTGTCGAGGTCGGCGGTGGCCTGCTGGAAGCGGTGGAGGCTCCAGGAGGTGAGGGCGGCGACGCCGATGAGCATGCCCATCATGCGGGCGACGACGACCGCGGCGGAGGCCGTGCCGTGGCTGTCCTCGGGGGTGGTGCGCAGGGCGGCGGAGGAGAGCGGGGCGATCGTGACGCCGAGGGCGGCCCCGGCGAGGGCGAGGCCCGGTTCGATGTCGGGGACGGCGGTGCCGATCCACCAGTAGGCGGCGGCCGCGGCGGCGAAGCCGGTCACCGTGGGGACGCGTTCGCCGAGGCGGGAGGCGAGGAATCCGCCGAGGAGGGCGCCGGCGGGGAGGCCGATGAGGAACCAGAGCAGGAGCAGCGCGCCGCCCGTGGCGTCGAGGCCGCGGAGGGTCTGGGCGAGGAGCTGCACGTCGACGAGGGTGACCATGAGGACGGCCCCGGCGGCGAGGCTCGCGGCGAGTCCGGCGGCGAAGGGCCGCCAGGAGACCCCGGCCGGGTCGAGGAGGCGGGTGGAGGAGCGCCACTGCTGGAGCCCGAAGGCGATGAGGACGGCGACGCCCGCGAGCACGGTGGGCGGCCCCCAGGAGGGCAGGACGGCGTGCTCGGGGTCGGGGTTGTAGAGCCCGACCGTGAAGAGCCCCAAGGCGGTGGCGAGCAGGAGCCCGCCGAGGTAGTCGACGCGCCCGGCGCCGGGCCGCCGCTCGGTCTTCGGCAGGGCGTAGTGGATCGCCAGCGCGGCGAGCACGGCGAGGGGGACGTTGATCCAGAAGATGCCGCGCCATCCGACGAGGGCGGCGACGGCGGCGCCGAAGAGGGGGCCGAGGACGGCGCCGAGTTCCTGTGCGGCGCCGACCCAGCCGAGGACGGCGGGTCGCCGCCGGGCGGCGAAGAGGTCGGCGGCGAGGGCCATGGTGACCGGCAGGAGGGCGCCGCCGGCGAGTCCTTGGAGGGCGCGTCCGGCGACGAGGGGCCAGAGGTCGGTGGCGGTCGCGCTGATGACGGAGCCGATGGCGAACGCGGCGAGGCAGGCGTGGATGACGGGTGCGCGTCCGAGCCGGTCGGAGAGGCGGCCGAGGAGGGGCATGCCGGCGGTGTAGCCGAGGAGGTAGCCGGTCACGAGCGGGGTGGCGCGTTCGAGGTGGTTGACGGGGATGTCGAACTCGCCGATCATGTCGACCAGGACGGTGACCAGGACGTAGGCGTCGATCGAGCCGATGAGGACGGCGGCTCCGGCGGCGCTGATGGCGAGCCGGCGGCGGCCGGACTCGGTGCGCTTCACGTCAGGGCGCCGCAATCGTCACCGGCTCGTCGTAGTCGGAGAGGAGCAGTGTCACCGTCGCGTCCCCTTGGGAGAACTCGGCTTTGACGATGCGGGAGGTCTCCTGGTCGAACCAGACGGTGGCGGTGTTCCAGTCCCCTTCGGCGGGGATGAGGGCGGCGAAGGCGGCGGGGTCGAACTCGACGGCGTACCGGTAGGTGTCGGTGCCGTCGATGTCCTCGGTGTCTTCGGGTTCGGCGGATTCGGCGGTCTCGAGGAGGGCGGCGACGCCGGAGTCGGGGTCGAGGAGGAGGGTGGGGTCGTAGGGGAGCATGTCGTCGCCGACGGGGATCTGCTGGAAGCCGCCGGTGGGGCCCTTGACCCAGGCGTCTTCGCCGATGATCACGTACTCGGCTTCGATGTCCATGCCGAAGGCGGTGAGGGTGCCGGTGCCCTGCGCGGAGCCGTCGGCGGTGATCTGGCCGTCGGCGGCTTTGATGTCGAGGCCGGGGACGTCGCCGTCCACGGTGAGGTCGAAGCGGACGGTCTCGACGCCGCGCATGGCGGTGGCGGCGTCGGGGAGCATCTCGTCGGCGGGCGGCAGGTCCCCGCCGCCCGAGCAGGCGGCGGCCGCGACGAGCGCGAGTCCGACGGTGACCACGAGGGGTATCGATCGCATGGGCCGATCCTATGCCGTGGCCGACACCGGCCGGAGGCCTCGAGCGCCGCGGTGCGCGCGGCGGCCGGGCGCTGCCCGCTCCCCCGGGCGTGACCTGCCGCAAGGGCGTTGAAGACCACAGGGGCCGTTGAGGATCCCGGTGTTAGTGTCGGCCGCAGGAAACCCCATGTGACACCCCGTGGAACGCCGTCGAAAGGACACCCTGCCGTGCTCGCGAACCCCGTCTTCCGCTACCGCATGCTGACGCTGGCAGAGGGGTGGTCGTTCGTGCTGCTCCTCGTGTTCGGCTCGCTCTTGAGCCGCATCTCGGAGATCGACCTGGTGATGCCGCTCGGGGCCCTGCACGGCGCCCTGTTCGTGCTCCTGGTCCTGGGGACGCTCCTGATCCGCCGCCGCCTCGGCTGGGGCTTCGGCACCACCCTCATCGCCCTGGTCTGCTCGGTGGTGCCGCTGGCGCCGTTCGTCTTCCACCACTGGAAGAAGGACGAGTTCCTGGCGGCCGAGCGCACCGCCCAGCCGGCTTAGGTCCCTTCCCGAGCTCATGCGAAGCGGTCGTCCCGGCGGCGCTGGCCGTGCTCCAGGAGAGCGCGGCGCCGTCCGCTGACGAAGAGGGGCGGCGCACACCGGTCGCGGTGTGCCCTGGCGTGGACCTGCTCGCCGCTGGCGCTGTGGAAGCGGCCATCGCCCGCGGCCTGTCGGTGACGGGCGCCATCGCCCTCGCGGGCTTCGACGATGCCGCGATCGCCGTCGACGGCGCCGAGGCCACGACCGGCATGCTCCCCACCGGACGGGTCGTCCGCAAATCCGCCTGACCCCGACCCGAACACGACCACCCTTGACGTCATTGAAATGTATCGATATAATCGACGTTGCTGGAAACGTTTTTAGCAACTCGATCGCAAGCCGTTCGAGAGCTGCGGTCGCACTCCCCGAACTCGGCCGGGCGGCACTTCGCCACCGCCCCCACCCTCCATGAAGGAATCCGCATGTCAATGAATCGACGATCCCTGCTGAGCCTGGGCGCGGCCGGAGCGGTCGGTGTGGGCGCGTCCCTCCTCGGCGCCGGGTCCGCGCTCGCCGCCACCGCACCGTCGACGCCGTTCGCGGTAGGCGTGCGGCAGTACACCTGGTCGCGCGGTTCCCGCCAGATCTCGACCTATGTGTACTACCCCGCGACCGGCAGCCCCGGCGGCAACCCGGTCACCAACGCGCCCGTCGCCAACGGGGTCTTCCCCATCTGCGAGTACACGCACGGCTCCGGCGCCAGCCCGCAGCGCGCCCTGAACCACATCCGCCCGCTGGCCGCGGCCGGCTTCATCGTCCCGGCGCCCGTCTTCACCAGCTCCAGCGTCGGCGACGCCTACAACGGCAACCTGTCGCGCGACGTCTCGGAAGTCCTCACCCGGACGCTGGCCCTGAACAGCGGCAGCGACCCGCTCGCGGGCCACATCGACACCGCGGCCGGCGTCGGCGTGTCCGGCTACTCCATGGGCGGCATGACCACCCACGGCCTGCTCACCGCCTGGCCCGACACCCGTATCAAGGCGGCGGTCCCGATCTCCTGCGTGGACGTGGGCAACCCGGGCGGCACGGTCAAGGCCAACGTCCTGTTCATCCACGGCGACCGTGACGAGGTCTGCGCGTACTCCTCCGCGCGGCAGGCCTACTCGGAACTGCCTTCGCCCAAGGGCTTCCTCACCTTCTTCGGCGCGGACCACAGCGGCACCAGCTGGAACACCGCCACCAGCGGCATCGCCCTGAGGACCTGGCACGACTGGATGCGCTGGAGCCTCTACGGCGACACCGCCGCCCGCGACCGCCTGCCCGCCGACGCCTCCGGCTCCGGCACCCGCTGGGAGGCCGCGCTCGGCGACACCACACCCACCGAACCCGGCACCTACCGGCTCGTCGCGCAGCACAGCGGGAAATACGCCGACATCAACGGCGTCTCCACCAGTGCGGGAGCGCTGCTCCACCAATGGTCGGGCACCGGCCGCACCAACCAGCAGTTCCAGTTCATCGACGTCGGCGAAGGCCACTACAAGATCAAGGCCGGCCACTCCGGCCTCGTCCTCCAGGTCGCGAGCAACTCGAACGGCGCCGACATCACCCAGCAAGCCGACACCGGCGCCGCAAGCCAGCAATGGCGCCTGACCGACCACGGCAACAACGTCGTCAGCATCATCAACCGCCAATCAGGCCTCGCCATGGACGTCTACGAACGCTCCACCGCCGACGGCGCCCGCATCTCCCAGTACACCCCCAACGGCGGCACCAACCAGCGCTTCACCCGCCAAGCGGTCTGAACCGCGACAAGGCAATTCGAGCACCCGGCCGCGGAAGCGGCCGGGCCTCACCCGGCGGGAAGCAAAAAAGAACTGCGTAACTCGACATGAGTTACGCAGTTCTTCGCTGTGCCCCCGGCAGGATTCGAACCTGCGACACCTGGTCCCGGAACGCACTCCGGCGGATATTCCGACCCTGGTCGTCACGACGGCCACGCCCTTGACCTGCGACAGGCCAGGTCTGGGGCATCCGTGGTTGTCCGCCGCCGACCGAGTCGATAGGCCCCCCATTTGGCCCCCTGGCGCCCTCAGCTCCATGGGCGGTACACCGGACCCGCTGCGGCGACCCACACCCTGATGAACACCCGGCCGTCTTCCCACGCCCCCGAGTGCGAGCTCAAGTCTCGAGGGCTCCAAAGTGCAGCCACAAGTCGTAGACCGATCAAGCCTACATTCGGCGGCATGCAAGTGATGGCGCGCGCATTGCCATCGTCCACCTTCCGGTTCCAGCGAACCGCTGAACTCCTACCCTGGGTTGATGCTCCCGCAGCCATCCCAGTTCGACACCTCCGCGCCGAAACGACGGATCAGCGGATGGGCCTTGACCGCCCTGATTGCTGGCCTCCTCATCGCCACCGCGATCGTCGGCTCCTACTTCTTCTTCACTGCCCCCATCCCCGATAACCCGCCCACCGACTCAGGTCTCAGCACGGCTGAGGCCGCAAGCCAGAATGCATCCGCAGAACTGGAGCTTGCGCGCCTGCGCGCCGACGCCCGCCGCAACACCCTCGCCACCGGCGCAGGAGCCGCTGCGATCGCCGCCCTCATCCTTGCCTTGCGCCGCCAGCACCACCACGAGAAAACCACCGCCACAGCCGAAGCCGACGCCCGCCGCCGGCAAGAACATCTCGAGCTAGACGCCCTCCGTCGACAGGAGCATCTTGAGCAGAAAGCCGCCGACGAGAAAGAAGACGCTGAGCAACGCCGGATTACCGACGCCCGCATCCGCGCGGTCGAACAGCTCGGCTCCACCAACCCCGCCGTGCGCATCGGCGGCCTCCACAACCTCGAACGCATCGGCCAGCTACATGGCGAACTCCGTCAGGTCGTCCTTGACGAGATCTGTTCCTATCTCCGTCTCCCCTACACGCCACCGGCATCCAGGAATAAGCGTCCGCTCCCGTCGCCACTGTTTGATCCCATAGGACCCGCACCCGCCGAGCCCGACAGCGATGAGACCGAGCGCGAAGTCCGTCTCATCGCCCAGGAAGTCCTACAACGCCATCTCAAACCCGACAGTCAAGACCTTTACTGGGATCACTCCCGGCTGAACCTACGCAACGCCCACCTTGACGACTTGCACTTCGATGATTGCCAACTGACACGAGCCGACTTCACCAATGCGACCTTTAACGGCGCCGCAAAGTTCGAAAAGGCGACCTTCACCGGCCCTGCGCAATTCACAAACGCGACCTTCACCGGCACTGCGGGATTCTTGGACGCGACCTTCACCCGCAATGTGCGGTTCTCGAGCGTGACCTTCAACGGCACCGCTCAGTTCAAGGGCGCGACCTTCAACAGCCCCGCGTGGTTCGATAAGGCGACCTTCACCAGTATTGCGGTGCTTGCCAACGCAACGTTCACCCGCACTGTGCGGCTCACCAAGGCGACGTTCAACGGCACCGCGAATTTCGAAAAGGCGACCTTCACCGGCACCACGTGGTTTCAGGGCGTGACCTTCAACAGCGCTGCGCGATTCCAGGGCGCGACCTTCAAAAGCGCCGCGCGATTCCAGAGCGCGACCTTCAACGATCTCGCGCAGTTCAAGGGCACGACCTTCTCCAGCCTCGCGCGATTCACAAATGCGACCTTCATCGGCCCCGCCGCGTTCAGAGGAATGGAGATTCAGGGGATTCTCTACGCGCCCAATTTGAGAATGGTCGGTCTGCTTCAAGCGCAAGAGGTTCGCCTGCGTACTGAATTCAAGCACCAGCTGCCCGGGGGCTGGGGCTTGGAACCGACCCTGACCGCGCCGGAATGGGGGCATCTCATCCACCGGCGAACAGCTCCGGACTGAGTCCGGCACATTTAAAGCAAAACAGCCCGCTACCTGCGGAAACGTGACCGGCTGAGAGCGTCCCTGCGGACCGTAAGAGACAGGTCCCTACCTCGGGTAAGACCGGTTTTGGCTCAGCGCCTCTCAGCGGGTCGATTTTCGAGCATTTCGGCTTCTGCTCGACACCTGACGTTCCAGGAACTCACTTCTCTACGGGTTTGACGACACCCGAGGTGAACCACTGCACGAGTGTGGCTGCGAGGATCACTGCGGCCCGTGCCTCTTCAAGGCTTGCGTCTGCGTAGTCGGGTCGTCCGTGCCTGCTTTCGTGGCCTCTCCAGAGGGTCCGGAGCATGACCGCGAGGCTCTTAGCCCCAGGAGCCTTGGTGCTGTCCCTGAGGAGGAGCTTCCACTTGGGTGTCTCGGCCTCCAAGATCGAGAACAGGTCGGCGAGGGTGGGCTCGGCCGCCTTTGGTTGGATCACCGACAGCGCAGCGGTTTCCACGGCCACGACTGCATGGCTGTAGGCCACTGATGCGCGGGGATTGGTGCCGTACGCGTCGAGCCACGCCTCCTGGAGCTTCAGGGATGCCGCATCGGTGGCGTCGAGTGCTCCCTGCACCACATTGAGGACACCATCCGGCACGCGCTTGGTGAGCCGCGCGCGGTTGTCGTTCCAGCGGATCACTGTCCAGGCTGAGCCGCCATCGTTGAGGATGCCTTCAAGAGGATGCGCTGAATACGTATTGAAGTGCGAGATGCTGGCAAGATAGCCGGTGAGGTTTGTGAATTCTGCGGTGCCGAGCTTGCGGAGGTGCGGCAGTACTGTGTTTCTCCAGCTGAGGTGAGTATCGGCAAGGAAGCCGATGTCGGTGCGTGCTGTGTTCTGGAAGTCCACAAACTTGTGGGAGTAGACGTAGCCGCTCTCCGCTCCGAGAACACTTTGGAACCACCGGAAGATTGCCTCCCGCAGGTAGCTGGGGAACTCTTCGGTGAGTGCCTCCTCGCGGCCAGTGGGCACTACGGGGGTCCACGCTTCGTTGCTCACGAAGGTCAGAGTAGTGGTGACTGTTGAGCGTCGCTCATCCTGAGGACCGAAATTACTCGGCCGTCTCTCCGTCATCCGTAACGAAGGTGCCACGTCCCGGCACTGTGAACAGAACACCCTCTTCAATCAGGACGCGGACGGCCTTCCGGGTGGTCTCGCGGGCGAGTCCGTAGGCCTGGACCAACTGTGCCTCGGACATTATGCGACGGCCCGGCTGCCAGTCGCCGCGCTCGATGCGGGCGCGCAGGATCGCGGCCAATTGCGCGTACACGGGCGTCGGCGCTTCATGGTCGATCACTGCGTCTGCGTCCATACGCTGACGCTAGACCGGAACGCAACCCCATCTACCAGGATCGACATCCCTAGACGTCTGTAGACATGCCTAGTCAGGTGGCCTATCCTGGATAAAGGAAGACCCTGGCGGCCGCCTTGCACCGGCCCCAGGGTGTGGCCTCACCCGTCGAAGGGGAGAGACATGGACAGCCTATCTACCAACCATGGCGCAACGGAAGACCTCGGTGCAGAGCCGCTACCGGCCATCGTGCCCGAGCGAATGAACTGGTTCCACACGTGGGACGACCGCACCGAGGTCGTGAGCCTTTACCTCGACCGTTCCCGCCGGGACGGGTGCCTGGTGCTGGCCGCCCGGCGCCCCCTTCCCGAGGAGAATGCCTGCACGCTCTACTGGAGCGGCGATCAGCTCAAGGGCATCGTCTGGCGCGGCACCGCCGCCGACCGCTCCCGCGCCTGGCGCGACCTACAGCGCGAACGGGTGCAACGCTTCCTCGCAGGCGACTGAACCGCAGCCAGGCGCGCGGACCCCTGGCCAAAATGGCCAATATGGCCAAAAGTCCCGGATAGGCACAGTGACCTGCGGAAACGCCCTGTGTCGTGACATGGCCAAAACTCGGCCAATACTCCTCCCGACATGGCCAAAAGTCCCGGCGCGGTCTCGCGCCGGGACTTTTGGCCATGTGCTCTTGAGTTTTGGCCGAGTTTTGGCCATGTCCAGGATTCAAATGAATTCCCTGGTCAGACGCGTGATTCCGGAGTTTTGGCCATATTGGCCATTTTGGCCAGGGGGTCAGAATGACTCGACGACGAGCGAAGCGCCCGCATCCTGGAGGCGCTGCGCCTTCCCCTTCTTGTTTGCGTAGCCGACCGTCATGACGCCGGCGCTTTTCCCAGCCTCGACATCAGTCACGGAATCGCCGATGAAGCAGGCCTGCCGCGCGTCGGTGCCCGTCGCCTTCAGCGCTTCGCTCAGGAGGTGTGGGTCCGGCTTCATCCGCTCGGGGAGCCCGAACGGTCTCCCGATGACGACCGTGATGACCTCATCGAGGCCGCGTTGCTCGAGGTATTTGGCGATTGCCTCCGCGCTGTTGTTGCTCACGATCGCGACCGCGAGGCCAGCCGTGACCGCCGTGGCGATCAGGTCAGTCATGCCCGGAGTCGGCTCCGCACTCTCGACGGCCGAGCGCTCCGCAAGGCTTAGTTGCTCGTCGATGCTGTCGACTTGAGCGCGAGGCAGTGCACCGGCGGCGCCGCGCAGTACCTCCATCGGGTCTTGCTCGTCCTTGAGTTCGTCGGCAAGCTGCGGGGCGAGCTCCCGAAGCGACTCTACGAGTTCAGCAGCGATCTGCGAGGCGGGATACCCGGCGAAGACGCTGCACACGGGCCCGTCGAAGTCGAGCAGTAGCAGCGACTTGCCCGCGAGGGCTTCTTGGAAGTCGAGCTTCATCCGATGTCCCGTGTAGTCGCGACGGTGTCCCACAGCGAATCGAACCAGGTCCGGGCGGCGCTCACGAACATCTCGCCCTGTTCAGCGTCCTCACCGGTGCTGGAGAAGTGGAACAGGCTGGCGTCCTTGCCCATCGGGTCGAAGATCTCGACTCGATCGCCGTTGATAGGCACCGAGTGTTGGACGATCGGGTAGAAGCCGAAGAACACCTCGGCGTCGTTGAGGATGAAGAGCTTGAAGACCGGCGAGATGCCGTGCATCCGAACTTCGACCGATCCCGTCTTGATCAGGCCGAGTTCTTCCAGCTCGCGCACGTCGTTCACGATGGTTTCGAGCGCGCGGTCGGTGATACGAGCCATCCGCTCGGTGACGCTCTTTGCGTCCTGAGACGGGTCGACGGGAGTCGGGAGCGACATCGGCATTCGCATGTCGGACACCATGATCCGGAGCTTGATGTCCTGAGGCGTCAGCTCCCCCATCCGGATGCGGTCGAGCGGTTCGAGCACAACGCCCTTGAGCGTTTCACCGGAGAACCCCGCGAAGTCGATCGCGACGTGATCGTCCTTGAAGAGCGATTCGACGTGAGGCCTGAGCTCGACGGTTCGGTGGGTCTTGACTCGCACCCTCGGCAACCTGCCCTGCTGGGTGACGACGAGCTTTTCCCGGTCGGTGAGGATCTTGAACGCGCTCTTGACGGTTTCGCGCGCGACCCCGAAGCGGTTCTGAAGCTTTTGGTTGGAGGGCAGTGTCTCGCCGGGGGCGAACTTGCCCGTGAGGATTGCGGCCTTGAGCCGATTTGCGATCTGAATTGACGAGCTGTCGGAGCTGTCTGGATCGAGTTTCCCCAGGAAGTCGTACTCGTCTGTGTAGTCATCCATGCCCCCAGGCTAACACCTGGCTAGCCAGGATGGAAATTTCTGACCCAAGTGGTTGACATGGCTAGCCAAGCTCCGTATGGTGATGGATAACCAACCTGGCTAGCCAGGTTGTACAGGACATCTCCTGATGTCCTCCGTCCGCCAAGGCACCACTGGAGTTCTCATGTTCAACGTCACCGTCCAAAATGGTCCCGACGCCACCGACCCGCGCTCGATCGACTGGCCCCTGCGCCAGTCCCGCGCCGTGGTCGGCTTCGACCTCGACGCCTCCGGCCTCCCCCTCAACCCCCTGGAGCCCTACCTCCCCGAGGGCCGGGGCGAGCTGTGGCACTGGGGCGAAGCAGTCGCGGCCGACGCGATCGTGTTCAACACCGACGCCGCCGGATTCCGCGAACTCCTGATGATCGAACGCGACGACAACCACGGCTACGCCCTCCCCGGCGGATGCCTCGACGCCGACGAGACCCCGCTCGACGCCGTCTCCCGCGAGCTGACCGAGGAAACCGGCCTCGCGCTCTCCCCCTCGGCGTTCGCGATGCAGCACGCCCGGTACGTCACCGACCCCCGCGCGGGCCGCCACGCCTGGATGGTCACCATCCCCGGCATCGCCCACCTCCACATGGCCACCCCGCCCGCCGTCGTCGGCACCGACGACGCCCGCCGGGCCCTGTGGCTGCCCGCAGGCTCCTACGCCCAGCTGGAGGCCGCCGTGCGCTCCCGAGGCGGACGCGTCTTCGCCGCCCACGCCCAGATGCTCCACGACCTCCTGGAACTTGCCCACGCCTGAGTGGCGAAACGCGGCCCCGCGCAGCGGGGCCCGCGTCCGGGCCCGGGTGGCTCCCGGCCCGCTGACGAGCCAGCCAGAGGAGAGGACACCGACATGGGTTTTTTCAAGGCCATCGAGCCGCCGCGCGACAACTCCGACCGGGAGTGGAAGCGGTACGCGAGCGACCGCAAGGAGGCCAACAAGGCCGCTACGCGCGAGATCGAGCGGCAACGGCTGGAGCGAGCGCGCAACTGCCAGTTCGGCGAGGACTGACCGGCGAAACGGCCGGGCCCTGCGGGGCCCGTGCTGTCCGGGTGAGGGTGGCTCCCTCCCCGCTGAAGAGCCAAGCCAATCCCGTCCGCCAAGACACCGCCTGGGGAGGCACACCATGACCACCGCAATTGCCACACCGGACTGGTTCGACAAGGAGCCCACGTTCGCCGACCTCGACGCGATTGAGATCGAGTGGCCCCGGATCGAGCGCGACCTGGCCGAGCTGGAACACGCGCTCACCGGTCCCTCGCCGGAGCGGTTCGTCGTCTTCGACGTTGACCGCGCCCTCGGCGACACCACCGCGCCCGGCTTCCCGACCTTCTCTCTCTCGTAAGGGGTGAGCACTGATGACGATGACTACCACGCGCAGCGCCTACCCGGCCCCGGTCCAGGACTTGGTGCCGCAGGCCCGGGCCCTGGCTGACGAACTGGGTTCGCTGCCCTCACGCAACCAGCTCAAGGCCCGCCTGCGCATCGGCGCACCCAAGGCGAACGCGGTCCTGGCCGAACTGGACGGCTACGTCCCGAACCCGCCCGAGACCGACGAGACCACCGCACCGGTTCCGGTCGAACCCGCCGCCGTCGCGGTCCTCGCCGGACCCGCCGAGACCGAAGTACCCGAGGCCGCGCCCGTGGCCGACGCGGCCGAGGTCGTGGCGGACCCGCAGGACGCGACCCTCGCAGACCCGGTTGCGCCCGTCGCTGAGGCGGACGCCGACACGGTTACCGAGACCGGTTCTGTCCCGGAGGCGAAGCCGCGCAAGCGGTTGGCGACCTGGCCCGTTCTGCTGCTCATGCTCCCGGCCACGGTCGCTATCTGGTCGGGCTGGGTGGGCCTGGGTCAGCTCGCCGGGTTCGGACCCGTGCACCCGCTCCCGGGCATCGCGGACGGGTTCGTGATCGACACGTCGATCACGCTCCCGATCGGCATGGAGACCTACTCCGCGTACGCCCTCTACGTCTGGCTGTCCGGCCGGGCCGGGGCCAAGGCCATCGCGTTCGCCCGCATCTCGGCACTCACGGCTCTGTCCATCGGCGCGGCCGGACAGATCGCCTACCACCTGATGTCGGCCGCGAACGTCCCTGCGGCGCACCCGATCATCACCGCCGCCGTCGCTTGCATCCCTGTCGCCGTCCTCGGCCTCGGCGCCGCCCTGGCGCACCTGGTCAAGGAAGACAACTAGCCAACTCCTCTGGTGGGGCCGGGTCAGCTGCTCGGCTCGGTCCCACCGCTACCGCTCCGAACTGGAAGGGAGCCAACGACAATGACTATTGAGAACTTCGACTGGCAGGCCCGCGAGGCCGAACTCAAGGCAAACAAGGCCGCACTCGAGATCGAGACGATCGAGCCTGACGAGGGCGACCGCGCCGACGCCGGCACGGTCCTCGTGGACGACCCGACTTTGCACGCGGCCTGGGATGCCCCGACCGATGACCGGCGCGCGCCGATCCTCCCGGCATGGGTCCTGTCGCGGTCCGGTCTGGCCGCCGAGCTGACCCGGTTGGCACGCCTGACGGCGTACCGGTGTGGCTACCACGGTGTGCGCGTACCGCTCTACGGCCTGCGCCTTGCGGGTTGGGCCCCGGTCGGTACGGCCCGTGCGATCGGTACGGTCTGGCGCTGGGCCTCCGACCAGGAAGGCCGACCGGCCAGGTCGGATGCGGTGGCCGGTCACGACTGGCAGGCCTACCAGTCGCTCGCCAAGCTCCGCGACCGCCGGGTGCGGTTCCGCGGCATGGTGACCGCAACCGCCGGGGCCGGTCTCGTCGGCGCGGGCCTGTACCTCGGCCTGGCCACGCCCGACCCGATCGCCTGGGGCGCGCTCGGTACGACCGTGGCCGGGCTCGGCCTGGCCGGGAAACCCGCCGACAAGCCGCTCGTCACCCGCGCCGTGGTCAAGGCAAAGCTGCGCCCGCTGACCTCGCCCATGGTCGAGAAAGCCTTGTCCCGCATCGGCATCGCTGCCCTGTCGGCCATGTTCAAGGGCGGGGAGAGCGTGCACTGGGTGGACCCGATCATCCGCGACGGGGCGGGTTGGCGGGCCGTCCTTGACCTGCCCGCCGGGACCACTGCCGTTGAGGTGATCGACCGGCGCGACAAGCTCGCCGCCGCCCTCGCCCGGCCCCTGGGCTGCGTGTGGCCCGAAGGCCAGTCCGACGCGCACCCGGGCCGCCTGGTCCTCTGGGTCGGGGACACCGACCTGGCCGATGCCAAGGCCGTCACCTGGCCGCTCGCGCGGTCGGGCACCGTCGACCTGTTCCAGCCGTTCCCGCTCGGCGTCGACCCGCGCGGCCAGGCGGTCACGGGTGAGCTGATGTTCACGAACTGGCTGGTCGGTTCGATCCCGGGCATGGGCAAGACGTTCCTGGTCAAGCTCCCGGTCCTGGCCGCTGGGCTCGACGCCCGCGCCGAGGTCCAGGTCTTCGAACTCAAGGGCACCGGTGACCTCGCCTTCGCCGAGCAGTACGCCACCCGCTACGCGTCCGGCGCCGACGACGACGAGATCGAGGCCGCGCTGATTGCGTTGCGGGACTTGCGGAACGAGTGCAAGAAGCGGGCCCGGATCATCAAGGACCTGCCCCGCGACATCTGCCCGGAGAACAAGGTCACGCCCGAACTGGCGTCCCGCAAGGTCCTCGGCCTGCACCCCCTCGTGGTCGCGATCGATGAGTGCCAGGAGCTGTTCAGCCACGCCGAGTTCGGGAAGGAGGCCGCCGAGCTGGCCGAGAAGATCGTCAAGCTCGGCCGCGCCCTCGGCGTCATCCTCATCCTCGCTACCCAACGGCCCGACAAGGACTCCCTGCCGACCGGTGTCTCGGCGAACGTGGGGACGCGGGCGTGCCTGCGGGTCATGGGCCAGGTCGAGAACGACATGATCCTCGGCACCTCGGCCTACAAGAACGGCATCCGCGCCACCATGTTCACCAAGCGCGACCGGGGCGTGTTCTACCTGGTCGGCGCCGCCGACGAGCCACTGATCGTCAAGGGCGCGTTCGTCGACGGGCCCAAGAGTGACGCCATCGCCGCCAGGGCCCGCGCGCTCCGCATCGAACGTGGCACGCTCACCGGCCACGCCGCCGGACAGGCCACCACGGTCGCCGTGGAGCCCGCGCACAACGTCTTGGACGACCTGCACGCCGTCTGGCCTGCAGGGGAGGCGAACGTCTGGAACTCGACCCTGGTCGGCCGCCTCGCCGAGCTGCGGCCCGATGTCTACGGGCTGTGGGCCGATCTGGAGGACACCGCCAAGACCGAGGCGCTGACCGCCGCCGTCAAGCCCTACGGCCTATCGACCAAGGGCGTGGGCCGCCGTGTCGGCGGCGAAGTCGTCAACCGGCGCGGCCTCGCCAAAACCGACCTCGACACGGCCCGCGAGGGCCGATCCGGGGGCCGATAAGGGCCGCTAACGCTAGCGGGCCCTGCGCTAACGATAGCGGGCCCGCTAGCGGACAACACATCACCTGATCAGGGCGTTAGCCGCTAGCGCCCCTCCCTGACCTCACCCAAAAACACGCTGAAAGGGGCTCCCGTGACCCTCCCGCTCGCCGCTATCGCCCTCGGCCTCGCCGCCGCCTACGCCTTCCGCCTATGGGCCTTCCCCTACGGCCGGTGCATCTGGTGCCGAGGCGACGGCATCCGAGGCGGCACCTACTGCCGCCGCTGCGACGGCTCCGGCCGCCGGGTGCGCCTCGGCCGCCGCATCCACGACCGCATCCGCCGCGAATACCGCAACGGCACCCGCTAACCCGTCCGCCACCGCAACCCGAAGGAGCACACCACCATGAGCCTGACCGAACCCGCTGGCTACCTGCCGAACGCGCTCATCGCCGACATCGACGGGACCGTGGCCCTCATGGGCGACCGCGATCCCTACGACGAGACGCGCGTCCTGGACGACCAGCCGAACGTCGAAGTCGTCCGCCTGGTCACCGTCCTGGCGATGAACGGCTACCGCATCGTGTTCGTCTCCGGTCGCACCGAGGCGTGCCGCGAGGACACCGAGACCTGGCTCCACCGCCAATTCCCGTTCTACTTCAGCGCCCTCCACATGCGCGCCATCGGCGACAAGCGCCGCGATGCCGAGGTCAAGACCGAGATCTACCGCGAGCGGATCGAACCGCACTTCAACGTCCGTTGGGTCTTCGACGACCGCAACCAGACCGTGGCCGCTTGGCGCGCGCTCGGCCTCACCTGCCTCCAAGTCGCCCCCGGCGACTTCTAAGCACCGCACCACCGGGGCCGCCGCACGGCGGCCCCGGCCCCTAGGAAGGACACCGAATGTCATGAAGCCCAAGAACCCGAACCACCAGGCAGAGCAAGCCGTTCTCGGCGCGGCCATGCTCGACGCCGCCACCGTGCCCGCCCTCGCCGCCCTGGTCGACGCCGGATCGTTCGACGAGCCCCGCCACGGCCTCATCTGGGACGCCATCGCCGCCCAACACGTCACAGGCGAGCCCACCGCCGCCACGGCCGTCGCGCTCCGGCTCGACGCCGAAGGCGATCTCAAGAAGATCGGCGGCGGCCCCTACCTGTACGACCTCGTGGCCGCCGCCCCGGCCGCCGCCTCCGGTGAGTACTACGCCGGCAAAGTCGCCGACGCCGCCAAGCGCCGCGCCATCAAGGTCGCCGCCGCGCAGATCAACCAGCTCGGCGACAAGACCGGCGAACCCGTCGCCGCCGTCCTCGCCCGCTCCCGCGCCTTCCTCGACAGCATCGAAGGAGCGGGCGAAGAATGGCCCGCCCCGGTGCCGCTGACCGAGGCCCGCGCGCTCCCGGTGTTCCCGGCCGCGTGCCTGCCCGACTGGCTGGGCGCGATGGTCGATGCCGTGGCCGAGGCCACCCAGACACCGACCGACCTCGCCGGTTCGATCGCCCTCGCCGCGCTGTCGACGGCCGCGCAGGGCCGGGTACACGTCCAAGCCGGGCCCGACTGGATCGAACCGTGCAACCTGTTCACCTGCTGCGCACTCCCCCCAGGCAACCGGAAATCGTCGGTGTTCGCGGCGATGGTCCGCCCGATCCTGGAAGCCGAGGCCGAACTAGCCGAGGCCGCCCGGCCCCGCATCATCGAAGCGATCACCGAAGCCGAGATCGCCAAGCGCGCCGCCGAGCAAGCCCTGGCCGTCGCGTCCAAGAACCCCGGTGACCCCGATGCGGCGAACGGGGCGAAGTCGGCCGCGATGGAAGCGGACGCCGTTCGTATCCCGTTGCAGCCGAAGCTGGTCGCCGACGACATCACGCCCGAGGCCGCCAAGTCCCTGCTCGCCGAGCAGGACGGGCGCCTGGCGATCCTGTCCGCTGAGGGCGGGATCTTCGCGACCATCGCGGGCCGCTACTCCGGCGTGCCGGACTTGGACGTGTTCCTCAAGGGCCACGCCGGGGACATGCTGCGCGTGATCCGCAAGTCGGCCCCGGCCGAGTACGTGGCCGCTCCCGCGCTGACGCTCGGCCTCGCCGTGCAGCCCGAGGTGTTGCGCGAGGCCGCGCGGATGCCCGGGTTCGAGGACCGGGGGCTGATGGCGCGGTTCCTGTTCACGCTCCCGACTTCCCGGGTGGGGTTCCGCAACCCGTCACCGGCCGCCGTCCCGGGCGCGGTGAAGGCCACCTACGGGCGCAAGGTCGCCGGGCTCGTCCACACCATGCACCACCGCTCTGAGGCAACGGTCCTGGAACTGACCGCCGAGGCGCGCGCGCGAGTGGTCGCCCTGGAGGCCGAACGGGAACCGCGCCTGGGCCCCGGTGGCGAGTGGGAGCCGATCCTGAACTGGGCCAACAAGTGGACCGGTGCCGTGGTCCGCATCGCGGGCCTGCTCCACATGGCCCGCTACCCCACCAGCGGCCATGCCGCGCCCGTCGAAGCCGACACGATCGACGCCGCCACGATCCTGGGCTACTACTTCGCCGACCACGCACTCGGCGTCCGGTCCTACATGGGCGTGGGCGCCGAAGTCGGCCCCGCGGCCGAACTGCTCGACTGGCTGACCCGCCACGGCAAGCCCGGCCTCAGCGTCCGAGACATGTACCGAGGCGTCCGAGGCCGCCGCTCCCTCGGCACGGCCGCCGCCGTCCGCGACGCCGCCTCCCGCCTGGTCGACCACGGATACCTCCGCGAGCGGCCCCGTGCCGCCCGCAAGGGCGGGCGTCCCGCCTCGCCCCGCTACGACCTCCACCCAGACATGGGAGTGGCCGGTGACCACGCCTAGCAGCAAGTCACCGGCCCAAGTCCTCCCGTCCGCCAAGAAGGAAGGAACCACCAGCATGACACCCACAACCGCCGCCGTCAACGCACACACCGGGCGGGCCGACCTCGACGTGGAGCCGTTCTACACCGTTAGGGAGAGCGGCGAGATCCTCAGGATCGGCCGCAGCAAGCTCTACGAGGAGATGGCCCAAGGCAGGCTCAAGGCCATCAAGGTCGGGCGCGCGACCCGCATCCCGGCCGAGTGGCTGAAGGACTACCGCGACCTGCTCATCGCCGAAGGCCTGGAGGCAGCACCGTGCCCGAATTGAACGAAAACCAGGAAGGCCGCAAGCGGGCCGAGAAGGGCGAGGGCACCGTCTACTGGGACGCCGCCAAGAACACGTTCTGCGCCGAGCTGTCCGTTGGACGCACCCGGACCGGCCGCCGGAAGCGTCTCAAGGCATATGGCAAGACCGAGGCTAAGGCGAAGAAGGCCCTCAGGGACAAGCTGAAGGACTTCAACGCCGGACTCGACACCTCGACCACCTACACGGTCGCAGACGCCGTCAACGACTGGCACAAGCGCGGCCAGAAGGCCGGAGAGGAGACCCGGAAGCGCGACCGCTACGTCATCGATGGACAGATCATCCCGGCAATCGGCGGCGTCAAGCTCAAAGAGCTGACCGCCGACGACGTTGACGACATGCTCATCCACTACTCAGCTACGCATGCGACCAGCACGCTCAAGAAGATCCACAGCGTCCTGAACCGAGCGATCAAGCACGCGCAGCGCCGCGACAAGGTCGGGCGCAACGTCGCCGCGCTCATCGAGGAGATCCCGGAGGGCAAGCCCGGCCGGCCGAGCAAGTCCATGAGCCCCGAGCAGGTCAAGGCAGTGTTCAAGGCCAGCAAGGGAACCTGGTTTCACGCCTACCTGGTGGTGTCGAACATGACTGGCATCCGCACCGAAGAAGTCCGGCCGCTGGAGTGGAAGCGGACGCACCTCAACCCAGTCAAGGGCGAGCGGTGTACCTGCGATCAGGTGCACACTGAGACGCTGCCACCACACGTCGAAGTGTGGCGCTCGGTCCGCGTGCATGGAGACACCAAGACCCAGAAGAGCAGGCGCACGATCGCCCTGCCGAAGATGGTTGTAGCGGCGCTCTTTGAGCACCGCGAGAGCGACCTCGCCTGGCGAGCAGAGCACGGCTACAGCACCAAGCCGCGCTACGTGTTCGGCACCCGCAACAACACGGTGAAGCTCGCCCGCAACGTCCGGCGGTTCTACCGGTCCGTTCTTACGAGCGCTGGGCTCAACCCGGACGAGTGGTGCCCGCGCGAGACGCGGCACACCTTCGTGTCGATCATGTCGGACCTCGGCGCGGACCTCGAAATGATCGCCGACCTGGTCGGGCACAAGGACACCCGTACCACGCGCCAGGTTTACCGCCACCAGCTCCGGCCAGTCATCACAAAGGGAGCCGAGATGATCGAAGCGGCTTTCAGCGACGAGTAGGTCTGAACGGATTGGGTGGGGTCGTACAAAAGCCGAGCGGGCCCCATCCGCTCCGTTTTAGACACTGACCGTTCGACGACTTCCCCGCGACTCGCAACGAGAGTATTACTCTCAGTAATCGATTGTGTCGTGCCCTCCTGCGAGGATCACGCCAACAGTTCAGAGCGATTGGAAGTTCAACCATGCCGAAGCCAAAGAGCGTCGAGACCTACCACGAAGGTGGGCAATGGAAGAACAAGGTCACCGGCAACACCAAGGCAAGCAACACGGCAGCGACGAAGAAAGACGCCGTATCCAAGGGCAAGGCGCAGGCGAAAGATCTCGGCGCGGAGCACGTGATCAAGAACAAGGACGGGAAGATCAGCCAGAAGAACTCCTACGGCAACGACCCGAACCCTCCTAAGGACAAGAAGTAGGAGCCAGCCCACGGGAACGCCAAAGGGGGCCTACGCGAACTCGCGTAGGCCCCCTTTTTGGCTCCATTGCCGCCTTGGCCAGCCATTCATCCCTCCCAGTTCGGAAGGAATTCGGGCTCTGACCTGGCTTGCAATTCTGTGCCCCCGGCAGGATTCGAACCTGCGACACCTGGTCCCGGAAACCAGTGCTCTATCCACTGAGCTACGGAGGCATGGCCTGACTGAACAGGCCGCCACGATGCTACCAGTCGGCGGGGGCGGGGTCGCAGGCGGTTTGGCCGGTGAGGATCACACCCGGGTGAGTGCGGCCGTTTCGCGGGAGGAATGTCGGACGGCGGGTCTAGGCTGACCCCGCGGAAACCTCCGAGCCTAGCTGACACGCTGGGGGTTCGGTGTTCAAAACACTGGATGACCGCAACATCTTGGGTCGACCCCGAGCACCGACCACTACATGTATGATTCTGCTCTGTCAGGTCGGTGCTGTCATCTCCCGTTCCCACTGCGTGGGGAGGGCGGCGCCGCCGCGCCGCCAGAGCGATCCGCAGCAGATCGCACCAGGACTCCGAGGGGATGCAGAGATGACCGGGCTCGCCACCACGCCATCCGCCACCACGACCGCACCGCAGCAGCGGGAACCCGAGCAGGGTCCCGCCGCCCGCATCGCCGAGCGCCTCCGCGCGCACGCCGCGGGACTGCCCTATGTGGACGCCGAGAAGGTCATCGCCCAGATCGAGGCGGGCCTGTGGCCCGGCGCGACCGTGCCGGCCCTGCGCGAGCGCGCCATCGAGATCACCTCGGCCACCGTCGCCTCCGAGCCCACCTACTCCAAGCTCGCGGCGCGGCTCCTCGCCGAGCACATCGCGGACGAGACCGCGGGCGAGGGCGTCACCTCGTTCACGACCTCCATCGCGGCCTCCAACGCGAACGGCCTGCTCGCGGACGACCTGGTGGCGTTCGTGAACGCGAACGCCGCGGCCCTGGACGCCGTGATCGACGAAACCGCGGACGACCGGTTCGAGTACTTCGGCCTGCGCACGGTCTACGACCGCTACCTGCTGCGCCACCCCGAGCACCGCACCGTGCTCGAGCGCCCCCAGTACTTCATGCTCCGCGTCGCATGCGGACTGAGCCAGTCGGTCGAGGAGGCCGCCGAACTCTACCGCCTGCTGTCGACGCTCTCGTACCTGCCGTCGTCGCCGACCCTCTTCAACTCGGGCACGCGCCGCGCGCAGCTCTCCTCCTGCTTCCTGCTGGACTCCCCGAAGGACGAGCTGGACTCGATCTACGAGCGGTACAGCCAGGTCGCACGGCTCTCCAAGTACGCCGGCGGCATCGGAATCGCCTGGTCGCGCGTGCGCTCGCGCGGCTCGCTGATCCGGGGCACGAACGGCCACTCGAACGGCATCGTGCCGTGGCTGCGCACCCTCGACTCCTCGGTCGCCGCGGTGAACCAGGGCGGGCGCCGCAAGGGCGCCGCCTGCGTCTACCTCGCCTCCTGGCACGCCGACATCGAGGAGTTCCTGGAGCTTCGCGACAACACCGGCGACAACGAGCGCCGCACCCACAACCTGAACCTCGCCAACTGGATCCCCGACGAGTTCATGCGCCGGGTCGAGGACGACGGCCAGTGGTCCCTGTTCGACCCCAAGGAGACCCCTGAACTGGTCGACCTGTGGGGCGACGACTTCGACCAGGCCTACCGGGCCGCCGAGGCCGCGGGCAAGGCCAAGAAGGCCGTCTCGGCCCGCGAACTGTACGGGCGCATGATGCGCACGCTGGCGCAGACCGGCAACGGCTGGATGACCTTCTCCGACACCGCGAACCGCACCTCGAACCAGACGGCGCGCAAAGAGAACGTCATCCACCTCTCGAACCTGTGCACCGAGATCCTCGAGGTCACCAACGACTCCGAGACGGCCGTGTGCAACCTCGGATCGGTGAACCTCTCCGAGCACACCACCGCCGAGGGCTTCGACTTCGAGCGGCTCGAGGAGACCGTGCGCACCGCGGTCAAGTTCCTCGACCGCACCATCGACCTCGGCTTCTACCCGACCGCGGAGGCCGAGAAGGCCAACCGCAAGTGGCGCCCGATCGGCCTGGGCTGCATGGGCCTGGCCGACGTGTTCTTCAAGCTGAAGCTCGCGTTCGACTCCGAGGAGGCGCTGGCGCTCTCGACCGCGATCGCCGAGCGCATCGCCATCGTGGCGTACGAGACCTCCGCGAAGCTCGCCGCCGAACTCGGCGCGCACCCGAACTTCGACGAGACCCGCGCCCACGACGGCGTGCTCCACATCGACCACTACGCGGACGCCCGGCTGACCCTGGGCGGGCGCTGGGACGCCGTGCGCGCCGAGATCGGCAAGCACGGCCTGCGCAACTCGCTGATGATCGCGATCGCGCCGACCGCGACGATCGCCTCGATCGCCGGCTGCGCCGAGTGCATCGAGCCCGTCGTCTCGAACGTCTTCAAGCGCGAGACCCTCTCGGGCGAGTTCCTGCAGGTCAACCGCCACCTGATCACCGAGCTCAAGGAGCGCGGGATCTGGAGCGAGAAGGTGCGCCAGGCGATCATCGTCGCCGAAGGCTCCGTGCAGGGCATCGCCGAGATCCCGGCGGACCTCCAGGAGCGGTACCGCACCGCCTGGGAGCTCCCGCAGCGCGCGCTCATCGACCTGGCCGCGGCCCGCACGCCGTTCATCGACCAGGCCCAGTCGCTCAACCTGTTCCAGGCCGCGCCGACCATCGGCAAGCTCTCCTCGATGTACCGGTACGCCTGGAAGTCGGGCCTGAAGACCACGTACTACCTGCGCAGCCGCCCGGCCACGCGCATCAACCAGACCACGGTCAGCGCGCCCGCCGCCGAGAGCGAGAAGCCGACCGAGCTCGAGGTCATCCCGGCCGACATCGCGTGCTCCCTGGAGAACCCGGAGAGCTGCGAGGCCTGCCAGTAAAGGGCCGACCGGCTCGCACGACCAGTCCGGGCGGGGCCTTCGGGTCCCGCCCGCACCACCCCCGCGCCACCACCCCCGCCCACCGCAAACGAGAGAGGACCCGCCGATGCTGCTCGACCCGGGCATGAACCTGACACTGCGACCGATGAAGTACCCGGACTTCTACGAGCAGTACAAGGACGCCATCAAGAACACCTGGCACGTGGAGGAGGTCGACCTCGCGTCCGACCTCACCGACCTGAACGCGTTCACGCCCCAGGAGCAGCACCTCATCCACCGCCTCGTGGCGTTCTTCGCCACCGGCGACACGATCGTCGCGAACAACCTGGTGCTCAACCTCTACCAGCACATCAACTCCCCCGAGGGGCGCCTGTACCTGTCGCGCCAGCTCTTCGAGGAGGCCGTGCACGTCCAGTTCTACCTGACGCTGCTCGACACCTACCTGCCCGACCCGGAGGAGCGCACGAAGGCGTTCGACGCGGTCAACAACATCCCCTCGATCAAGCGCAAGGCCGACTTCTGCTTCAAGTGGATCGACTCGGCCTTCGACATGCAGGAGCTCAAGACCGCCGAGGACCGCCGCACGTTCCTGCTCAACCTCATCTGCTTCGCCGCGTGCATCGAGGGCCTGTTCTTCTACGGCGCCTTCGCGTACGTGTACTGGCTGCGCAGCCGCGGCCTGCTCGACGGGCTCGCCACCGGCACGAACTGGGTCTTCCGCGACGAGTCCTGCCACATGAACTTCGCGTTCAGCGTGGTCGACCAGGTCCGCCAGGAGGAGCCCGAGCTGTTCGACGACCAGATGCACCGCGAGGTCGTCGCGATGATGGAGGAGGCCGTCGAGGCCGAGCTCCAGTTCGCCGAGGACCTCATCGGCGACGGCATGCCCGGCATGACCGTCAAGGACATGAAGTCGTACCTGGAGTACGCCGCCGACCAGCGCCTCGTGCGCCTCGGCATGCCGAAGCGGTGGGGTTCGGAGAACCCGTTCCCGTTCATGGCGCTCCAGGACGTGCAAGAGCTGACGAACTTCTTCGAACGCCGAGCGACCGCCTACCAAGTGGCCGTGGAAGGCAAGGTCGACCTCGACGAGGAGTTCTGATCTGGAGCCGCGCACACGGCGAAGCTTGCGAGCCGTGAATGTGTCCAGTCCCCATGCGCGGCGAAGGGCCCGGTACCTCGCGGTACCGGGCCCTTTTTTTCGCGGCCGGTGCTAGCCGGCGTCGCGGACGAACGTGGTGCCCGTGGCCTCGGCGCCGTCCTTCAACTGGGCGACGCACTGGAACGTGCCGTCGCCGGAGACGTAGACGTCCGTGGTCCAGTCGAGGGAGTCGCCGCCGATGAGCTGCGAGAGCGGCCCGCCATCGGCCTGCGCGTCGACGCAGGCGGCGGCCACGGTGGCGTCGGCGCGGGCCCCGTCGGCGTCGGTGACGCCCTCGGGGAGCTGCCCGGTCGCGTACGCCTCCCACCGGTGGGCGGCGTCGCAGTCGGTGGCGGCGAACGCCTCGTCGAAGCACGCGGCCTCCGAGACGCAGCCGACCCCTTCGGTCTCGAGCGTGCACGAGCTGACGTAGTCGCCCGCGTTGGACTGCGCCGCGAGGTCGGGGGTCTCCTCCCCGCCGAAGAGCTTGATGCCGCCGAAGATGAGGAGCGCGAGGATGACCAGGGCGCCCGCGCCCATGCCGACGATGCGGCCGACGCTGGAGTCGTTGTCGCCCTCCTTGAGGCGGCGCTCGCGGCGGGTGAGGCCGGTCTCGTTGCGCGGCACGGGAACCGGCAGGCGCGCGTCGTGGTCGTCGCGGCTTCCGCCGGAGGCGAAGGACTTCCACGCGGTGGTCTCGTTGCCGAAGTCGTCCTCCATGGGGCCCGCGGGAGGGTTGACCGGCGGGCTCGCGGGGCGCGTGTTCAGGTCCGGGACGACCGGGGACGTGAACGGCTCCTCGAGGACGGGCGCGGCCGCGCGCGCCGCCTGCGGTTCGGGGACCCGGCCGCGGCGCTTGCCCGGGGCGAGCCGCAGCGTCGTGGGCGCGTCCGGGAACGCGCTCGGGTCGAGCTGGGCGTAGCCGGGAGGCGAGGCCGAGCGGATCTCGTCCCTCGGCGGGGACGAGTACGCGCCGAAGACACCGACGCCCTGGGGCGCGGGGGAGCTCGGCGGCGGGTCGTCGGTGACGCGGGAGAACACCCCGGTGGAGGCCTCGGGGATGCTCGCGAGGAACTCGCGGAACTCGACCGCGGTCGGGCGCCCGCCGGGGTTGTTGATCAGGGCCGTGCGCAGCATCTCGAGCAGCAGCGGCGATATACCGGGGATCGCCGGGATCGGCTGATCGAACAGGGCCGCCACGTCGTTGATGTCGAGCACCCCGTCGGCGGGGAAGCGCGGCGGCATGCCGGAGAGCATCGTGTAGAGGGTCGCGGCGAGCGAGTAGACGTCGGCACTCGGGCCGACCTCGCGCATCTGGAAGACCTCCAGGGGCGCGTACGCGGGCGTGGCCATGGTCGAGACGGGCTCGCCCGGGCGGGGCGCGGCGATGAGGCTCGAGAGGCCGAAGTCGCCGAGCACGGCGTGGCCGTGGTGGTCGACGAGGAGGTTCGCGGGCTTGACGTCGCGGTGGACGATGCCGGCCTCGTGGGCGGCGGCGAGGGCGTCCGCGATGCGGATGCCGATCTCGATGGTCCGGTGCGGCGGGATCGTCGTGTGCCGGTCGAGGAGGTCGGCCACGGTGCCGCGGCACCGCTCCATGACGACGTACGGGTTCGCCTGGTGGGTGAGGCCGGCGGAGAGCATCTTGACCACGCACGGGTGGTCGGAGAGGCGCCCGGCGGTCTGGACCTCGCGGCGGAAGCGCTCGCGGGCGTCGTCGTCGGTGAGCGGCCGGGCCTCGACCTTGACGGCGACTTCGGAGCCGTCGTCGTACCGGGTGGCGCTGTAGACGATCGAGAAGGCGCCGCGGTCGATCTCGCGGAAGCCGGTGAGGCGCTCGATGCCTTGGAAGAGGGCTTCCGGGTCGGCTTCGGGGCGCTGACCTGGGGGTGAGACGGGGGTGGACGGGGCGAGGTGGGGATCGGTTGGAGCACCGTAGGACGAGATGGTGTCCACTGTGATACAGCCTCCGTTCTCGGCGACGCACACGGGTGCGAACCGTGCTGGCATCGTGCCTGGTGCAGGTCGGTGGGCCGATCAGATGATCGGCACATGGGGTTGTTCCGGACCTCAGGTCGCGGCACTCGGGCCTGGGGGAACCGAGTCATGGGACCTTTGACGCATAACGTTACGGCAACGCGCCCACGATTCTGTATACCCCTGGACGAAGAGCCAGCGATAACTGGCCGAACGGTTGATATGTCGCTTCCACTGCGGAAGAGCCGTGTGACTCATAGTGAATGCATCCCCCGTGTAGCGCGCGGGAGGACGGGCGGTCCGACTGGAACGGGCCCCGTGCCGCAAGGCCTCGGCCCGCAAGGGCCGCCCGTCCACCCGCTGCGTCTCCCCCACTCCGCGTCAAGCATGGCAGCACCCACGTCGCCTCCGGCGTACAGGGTGTGCGTCCTTACAGGAGACGATGCCCTCAGGTGGCGGTGCCCTCGACGGGCGGCAAACGCGAGCCGGCGGCGCTCAGGCGACAGCGCCTGAGAGCCGTTGCGGCCCGTGCGTTCAGGAGACCTTCGCGGCCTCGAGGTACTGCTCGGCCCAGGCGGTCGACGCCGGGTCCTCGCCGAAGGACTTCAAGGTCGTCTGCGCCCACTCGCGGGCCGCCTCGACCTGGCCGTCCTCGTCGAGGAGGCGGGCGTAGCGGGCCACGATCGCCCGGCGCGCCCGGCCCAGTGCGGGCTCGTCGTGATGCGCCGCCAGGGGTTCGAGCATGGCGAGGGCCCCGGCGCGGTCGCCCTTGGCGGCGCGCACGTCGGCCAGGAGCGCGGTGTTGGCCGCGCGGCCGGGCTCGAGCACGTCGTCGGTGACGAGCGCCAGCGCCTCCTCGGCGGCGGCCTCGGCGGTCGCCGCGTCCCCGAGTTCGAGGGCGCACTGGCCTCTGAGGTTGTGCGCCAAGGAGATCAGGAGCGGGTGGCCGGTCTTCGCGCCGTACTCCTCCGCGCCCTGGGCGAGGTCGAGGGCGTGGTCGAGCGCGCCGATCGAGCGGGCCGCGAGGGCCCGCACGTACTTGGCGAAGCCGCGGCCCCAGTCGTCGTCGATGCGCTCGAAGTCGCGGAACGACTTGCGGGCGGCCGCATCGGCGCCTTCGGGGTGGCCGAGCGAGACCTGGGCGGCGGCGCCGATGGCGCGCAGGAGCCCGACGGCGAACACGTCGCCCGAGCGCTCGCCGATCGGCATGAACACATCGGACAGTCGCTTCGCCTCGGTGAAGCGCCCGGCCATGAGGAGCGCGAACGCGGACACGCCGCGCACCCACGCCCGGCCGACCAGGTCCATCTGGCGCGCAAAGGCTTTCGCCGCTTCGCGGAGCACGTCGTCGGCGCCGTCGAAGTCGCCGCGGGCCACGAGGACCCATGCGCGGTGCTGCAGGGCCCAGGCCAGGCGCTTGTCGTCGCCGACGCCGAACGCGGTGTCGTAGGCGTCGAGGAAGCGGGCCTCGGCTTCGTTCAGGTGTCCCGCGAGGAAGTCGAGGAGGCCGATGCGGCACTGCGCGTCGCAGCGCGGCCCGGCGAGCCCTTCGCGGCGTGAGAGTGCAAGGGCCGCGGTCCAAGCGGTGCGGGCGTCCTGGAGTTCGCCCTTGTACCGGTGCAGCCGGCCGCGGAGCAGCAGCAGCTGCGCCACGAGTTCGGCCTCGTCCTCGGCGAAGTCGTCGCCGAAGAGCCGCACGGACGGGTGCTCCTCGTGGTCGCCCTGCTCGTGCTCGTCGGCGGGGACGATGAGTCCGATGTCGATGGCGAGGCCCTCGATCTCGGACTCGGCCTCTTCGCTGCGGCCCAGGCGGGTGAGGGCCCGGCCGCGCAGGAGGCGGTCGTCGAAGGACAGGGGCGCGAGGCGCTCCACGCCGTTGAGGAGCGCGACGGCGCGCTCGGGCTCGGAGGCGTCCATGGCGCGGGCCGCCTGCTTGCGGACGGCCTCGACGGCGAGCGGGAGGACGTTCCAGACCTCGTCGAGCGCTTCGATCTCGACCTCTTTGGCGAGGGTCACGGCCTGCTCGGCGTGGTAGACCACGAGGTCGTCGGCGCTCTGGCCCTCGAGTTCGGTGTCGGCGGCCCAGCGGGCGATCTCGGCGTGCGCGTGCGCGGCGTCGGCCTTGCCGATGGGCGCGTAGGCGGCCTGGCGCAGCAGCGGGGTGACGAAGCGGTAGCCGCCGTAGGAGCGGCGGCGCAGCATGCGGCGGTCGAGCAGCTCCTGGAGCGCGGCCTCGAACTCGCCGGGGACCTCCTTCTCCAGCAGCTGCGCGGCCTCGGGGGGCACGGCGTCGCCGAAGATCGAGGCGGCGCGCAGCAGCGCGCGGGCCGCAGGCGTCAGCGCGTCGATGCGGGCGCCGAGGACCTGCGCGAGGTCGCGGGAGAGCACGCGGCCGGTGAGCGACCCGGCGGCGAGGCGCCAGTGGTCGCCGTCGCCCGACAGCAGGCCCTGCTCGGTGAGGAGCGTGACCAGCTCGGCGAGGTAGTACGGGTTGCCTTGCGCGAAGCCCAGGAGGCGGTCCTCGTCGGGCTTGGGCATGCGCCCGCCGCCGAGGAACTCCCGGAGCAGGCGGGCCGCGTCGGCGCCGGCGAGCGGCGGCAGCGGGTGCACTTCGGCTTCGGAGATCCGGGTGAGGACACCTGAAGACCGGGTCAGTTCCGGGCGCCCGTAGAGCAGCACGAGCACGGGCCCGTGGATCTTCGCGAGCGCGACGCCGAGGGCGTCGATACCGGCCGCCGAGGCGGTGTGCAGGTCGTCGATGTTGAGGACGAGCGGGCCCTGGGTGGCCATGTGCGTGATGAGCTCGGCGACGGCCTCGGGGATCGTGTACGCGTCGGACTGCTGCCCGGTGAACCCGCCGACGCGGTCGGCCGCGCCGGGGCGGCCGTGGCCGAGCAGGCCGAGCAGCAGCGTGATGTTGAGGCGGCACTCGCCGTGGTCGGCGTGCCCGTCCGCGATGCGCCGGAGCTTCGCCTCGGCGGTCGCGCGGTCGTCGTCGAACCGCATGCCGGCGGCCTTGCGGACCAGGTCGGCGAGGGGTCCGAAGCGGCGGCCCTCGCCGTACGGGGCGACCCGCACGGTCAGGACGCGGGCGCCGCGCTCGGTGGCGACCGTGCGCACTTCGCGGGCGAAGCGGGTCTTGCCCATGCCGGCTTCGGCGGTGTGGATGAGCACCAGGGGCTCGCCGCGGTCGATGACCGCTTCGAGCCTGCCGTTGACGCGCCCGATCTCGGCGTCGCGGCCGATGAACGGCGCGGTGTCGCCGAGGCTGGCGCGCGTCCCGGGCTCGTCTTCGAGGCCCAGGAGCTGGTAGACGTCCACCGGTTCGCGCTTGCCCTTGAGCCGCACGGGGGTGAGGCGGCGCCAGGCGGCGGCGTGCTTGGTGGAGCGCATCGTCTCCTCGCCGGCCCAGATGGTGCCGACGGAGGCGATCGCGCAGATGCGGGAAGCGGTGTTCACCGTGTCGCCGATGACCGTGTACTCGAGGTTCGCCTGCATGCCGGCGACGACGAGACCGGAGCGCAGCCCAATGCGAAGTCCGATGGGAAGACCACCACCGGACTCGGCTTTGAGGAGACGACGCACCCGTTTCTGCATGGCCTGAGCGGCACGAACCGCACGCTCGGCATCGTCCTCGTGCGACAGCGGCGCGCCGAAGACGGCCATGAGGCCGTCGCCCATGAGCTTGTCCACATGCCCGCCGAACTCGTTGACGGCGGAGACGCACTCCGCGAGCAGCCGGTCGGTGACGGACGAGACCCGTTCGGGGTCGAGGCTCTCGGACCAGGTCGTGAAGTCGGAGAGGTCGGCGAACAGCACCGTGACGTACCGGCGCTCTGTCTGCGGAGCGGTCGCCTCAGGGGAGAGGGGCGCACCGCAGTTGTGGCAGTAGCGCGCGCCGGGCACGGTGGGCACGGAGCAGAATGGGCAGGTCACAGCAGCACCAACGCCGTGGGCAGGGTGTGTTGTTCCCCACTCCTTGTGGGAATGGGGTGGTTCTTGCGCTTCACGCTCGCAAGGATACGTGGCCTACCTGACAGATACCTGTGTGCAGGAGCACAAATGTCCGTGAAGCGGGCAGGCCGGTCAGCCAAAAGGCTGAACCCGTCGGGCCCGAACCGGACGCCCCAGCAGAACCCGCCGATCCCGCCCATTCCGATGAAACTCTCTGACACGAGCCGAACCCCTCAAGGCTCCAACCCCGAAAACCCGAAACGGTCCGCATTGAACGCGCCGAGGCCCGGTCCGCTTTCACGGACCGGGCCTCGATGGGCTTGGTGCTGCTACGCGGTGACCAGGCTGGCCTTCTGGAACTCCTTGACCGTGGTGTAACCGGTCTTGGCCATGGCGCGGCGCAGGCCTCCGAAGAGGTTCTGGCTGCCGTCCGAGGAGTTCGAGGGCCCGTAGAGGATGGCCTCCAGGTCGGGGACCTCGACGTCGCCGGAGTCGCCCGGGCGGAAGCGGCCGCGCGGGAGCTTCGGGTGCGAGGCGGCGGAGTGCCACCAGGCGCCGGCGGCCGGGGACTCGGCCGCGTCCGCGAGGATCGAGCCGAGCATGACCGAGTCGGCACCGCACGCGATGGCCTTGGCGATGGCGCCCGAGTTGGTCATCTCGCCGTCCGCGATCAGGTGCACGTAGCGCCCGCCGGTCTCGTCGAGGTAGTCGCGGCGAGCCGCCGCGGCCTCCACGATCGCCGAGGCCATCGGGACGTCGATGCCCAGGACCGTGTCCGTGGTGGACCAGTCGTCCGAGCCGACGCCGACGATGACGCCGGCCGCGCCGGTGCGCATCAGGTGCATCGCCGTCTTGTAGTTGGTGGCCCCGCCCACGACGACCGGGACGTCCAGGTCCGCGATGAACTGCTTCAGGTTCAGGACGTCGCCGCCCGAGGAGACGTGCTCCGCGGAGACGATGGTGCCCTGGATGACCAGCAGGTCCACCCCGGCCTCGACCGCGAGCGGCGCGAGTTCGGCGGTGTGCTGCGGGCTGAAGCGGATGGCGGTGGTGATGCCGCCCGCGCGCAGTTCGCCGATGCGCTCGGCGATGAGCTCGGGCTTGACCGGCTCGGCGTAGATCTCCTGGAGCCGCTCGATGGCGTTCTCGGCCGGCGTGTCCGCCAGTTCCTTCAGCAGCGAGTTGGGGTCGACGTAGCGGCACCACAGCCCTTCGCCGTTGAGCACGCCGAGGCCGCCGAGGCGGCCCATCTCGATCACGGACGTCGGGCTCATCGTCGCGTCGGACGGGTGCCCCACGGCCGGGATCTCGAACCGGTAGGCGTCGAGCTGCCATTCGGTGGAGACGTCGTCGATGTCCCGGGTACGCCGGGTCGGCACGAGCGCCACTTCGGACAGCCGCCAGCCCCGCGCCACGATCTTGCCGGGGCCGATCTCGACCAATTCCCGCACAGTCACTCCTCCTACAGGGCCCGACTACCGCGTGTGGTAGTTGGGTGCTTCAACAGTCATCTGGATGTCGTGCGGGTGGCTCTCCTTGAGGCCCGCAGCGGTGATCCGGACCAGCCGTCCACGCTCATGCATCCCCTCGATCGTACCGGCCCCCGTGTAGCCCATGGCACTGCGCAGTCCGCCGACCAGCTGGTAGACCACCTGTGCGAGGGTCCCGCGATAGGGAACCTGGCCCTCGACGCCTTCGGGGACGAGCTTCTCGTTGGAGTCGACGCCGCCCTGGAAGTACCGGTCCTTCGAGTACGACCTGGCCTCGCCGCGCGACTGCATCGCGCCCAGCGAGCCCATGCCGCGGTAGGACTTGAACTGCTTGCCGTTCATGTAGATCAGCTCGCCGGGGCTCTCGGCGCAGCCGGCGAACAGCTGCCCCATCATGACCGAGGACGCGCCGGCGACGATGGCCTTGGCGATGTCGCCGGAGTACTGGATGCCGCCGTCGGCGATGACCGGGACGCCGCGCTGGCGGGCGACGCGGACGGTGTCCATGATCGCCGAGATCTGCGGCGCGCCCACGCCCGCGACCACGCGGGTGGTGCAGATCGCGCCGGGGCCGACGCCGATCTTGATGCCGTCGGCGCCCGCGTCGATCATGGCGGTCGCGGCCTCGGCCGTGACGATGTTGCCGCCGATGATGTCGACCTTGTCGCCGAAGTCCTTGGAGACGCGCGAGATCATGTCGAGCACGCCGCGGGAGTGGCCGTGCGCGGAGTCGACGGAGAGCACGTCGATCCCGGCTTCGACGAGCTGGCCGGCGCGCGCGTACTGGTCGTCGCCGACGCCGATGGCGCCGCCGACGCGCAGGCGCCCGACGTCGTCCTTGGAGGCGTTCGGGAACTCCTCGCGCTTGGAGAAGTCCTTGACGGTGATGAGGCCGCGCAGATGGCCCTCGGCGTCGACGATCGGGAGCTTCTCGATCTTGTTGGCCTTGAGCAGCGCCAGGGCCTCTTCACTGGAGACGCCCTCGGGGGCGGTCACCAGGTTGCGGGAGGTCATGACGGAGGCCACCGTGACGGACATGTCGCTCTCGAAGCGCATGTCGCGGTTGGTGACGATGCCGATGAGCTTGCCGCCCTCGTCGGTGACGGGGAGGCCGGAGATGCGGTAGCGGCCGCAGAGCTTGTCGACCTGCTCGAGCGTGTCGTGCGGCGAGCACGTGACCGGGTCGGCGACCATGCCCGACTCGGAGCGCTTGACGAGGTCGACCTGCTGGGCCTGCTCTTCGGCGGACATGTTGCGGTGCAGGATGCCCATGCCGCCGAGGCGGGCCATGGCGATGGCCATGCGGGCCTCGGTGACGGTGTCCATCGCGGCCGTCAGCAGCGGCACCGAGATGCGGACGTTGCGGGTGAGCTGGGAGGAGGTGTCGACCTCGGACGGGATCACGTCGGATTCGCCGGGCAGGAGCAGTACGTCGTCGAAGGTCAGGCCGAGTGGAATGGCACTGGCCGCGCCCATCGGCACCGTGGTGCCCCCGACCCGCTCACCGGCGGCACCCTCGTGCCCCTGAATTCCGAAATCCCCTGAGAACGCCATGGGTCAATCGTAGAGCCGTAACCTGCGTCGCTCCGAAGCGCACACGTCCCCTTGAGGTGTGATTCGCAGCGGAAACACCGCCGATTGAGGGGATGACCGGACGGGCCCGGGAAGAGCGGCGCATTTGTGAGCGGGACGAAGCCTCGCTCACCCGCCCCCTTGACCGGGCCCGTTTCGGCTTTAACCGGTTTTGTCCTAGAAGAGGTCGCTGACTTCCTCAGAGGCGGCTTCGAACGTGTCGGACTCCGACACGGCCTCCCACGCGTCGCCCGCGCCGTCGCTGACGTCCTCCCAGACCTCCGTGGCGTCGATGTCGGTCACGGCGTCGGCGACGCCGTCCACCACGTCGTCGAAGATCTCTTCTACGTTCTCGCCGAAGCCGTCCATGGCCGTCTCCTCAGTGTTAGCGGGTTGACTTGCGGCCCATGCTAACGAGCCCGGGGCCCGATGTCAGCACACGGAGCCGAGGCTGGCACGCATCCGGGAGTCACACCATGCGCACCGCGGCCTCCTGGCAAGGTCGTTGCCAAGGGTTAGGCTGGTAGACGTGTATGAGGAGCCACGCGACCCGTTCGCCGACGATCCCGACCACGCGGAGGCGCTCGCCCCGTTCGAACCCGAACTGGACGACGACGACCGCGCGGACCTCCTCGAAGACCTCCACGAACTGGAGTTGTTCGAGAAGGTCCTGCATCCGCAGGGCTACCGGGGGGTCGTGGTCGACTGCGCCGACTGCGACGAGCCGCACTACTTCACCTGGGGCCTGCTCATGGCGAACCTGCGCGGCCTCCTGGAGGCCAACTGCGCGCAGGTCCACGAACCCGCCTTCGACCCCGATCCGGCGCATTACGTGACCTGGGACTACGCCCGCGGGTTCTCGGACTGCTGGCTCATGACGCACGGCGAGGACGCCGCCTAGCGCCCCTACCGGGCCGATTCGGCAGCGTCTCCGAGCAGGCGGTCTAGGCGACCGCCTCCTGCAAGGGCTCGTCCGCGCGGGGCTCAGGGGCCTGCTTCCTCGCGGCCTCGGCCTTCGCCTTGCGGTTCGCCTCCAGCACGTCGAGCCGCTCGGCCGCGAGGATCGCCCGCGTCAGCCCGGCCCGCACGTACGGGGCGTCGGAGCCGGTGTTCTTGAACGTCCAGATGCCGATGTTGATCAGCGCGATCGCGATGGCGTACATCAGCTCGTCCTGCAGCCGGTCGAAGTAGAGGAAGGTCCCGATGATGACCACCGGCAGGGCGTAGAGCCACGCGGCGGGCGCCCAGGACTCCATGCGCTGCAGCGTCATGATCTCTCCCTTGGGGACGGTCGAGAGACCCTTGCCGCCGTTCCAGGCCCGGGCGCGGGCGTTCGCGTCGCGAGCGAACCACAGGCACGCCGTGATCATCGTCGCCACGGTGATGATCCCCAAGGGGGCGAACAGGAACCACCACCGCCGCTGCACCAGCGTCGGCAGCAGGATGTACACGGTCGGGTAGACCGCCGAGGCCCGCATCATGAACGAGGCCGCGGCCGTGCGCACGCCCCTCCAGCCGCGCCTGCGCCGCGCCGAGCGCGGCGTCATGTCGGCGAAGATGTTCATGTAGAGCCGCAGGCCGGGGATCGCGTAGGCGAGGGCCACGATCCGCACCGGCAGGTTGTCCCAAGCGGACGGGATCGGGTAGTCCGCCGCCCGGATGTCGTCGAGGACCGGGATGCCCTGGTCCCCGGAGCGGTTGAGCAACCAGTTGACGTACTCGAAGGGCTTCGCCTGCCACCACAGATCGAGATCCCGCGACCACCAGGTCACCACCAGCGCCAGCGTCGCCCACGACAGCAGCGCGCACGCGACGGCCCAGCGCTTGAGCCCCTTCGCCTGCCGCAGGTGGTGGGCCCGCATCGGATGCGTCGCCTTGTCCGTCGCCTTGGCCTGCTTGCGGCGGACCTTCCAGATCGCGCGCTGGCGCTTGACCGCGCCCGAGCCGGGCAGGAGGTTCTTCAGCCGCTCGTAACGGGTCTTGGGCTGCTCCTTCTCGGCCGCTTCGAGCACTTCGATCTCGCACACGAAGAGGTCGCGGATCTCGGCGAAGCGGCCGGGGCCGTCGTCGATGTCCGAGACGGCGAGGCGCTGTTCGGGATCGGCGTCGAGCAGGTCCTCCAAGAGGCGCGCGAGACCGACCGACGCGACGTAGAACTGGTCGGGGACGGTGCCCGGCGCGCTGTGGGGGATGCCGCCGATCGCGATGAGCACCATGCCGACCGAGTACAGGTCGGCGTGGTGGCCGCCCTTCCCCTTGGCCTTGACTTCGGGCGCGATGTACACCGATTCACGGGACTCGGCGCCGACGAGCGTCCGGGTGTGGAGGAAGTTCACGCCCAGGTCGATGAGTTTGATCTCGAAGGGAAGGTCGTTCTTGAACCGGACGATGATGTTCGACGGCGTGAGGTCGTTGTGGTGGCCCACTTTCTCGGCGAGCACTTCCATCGCGTCGAGCAGGAGCATGCCGAGGGCCCGCAGCTGCTCGATGTCGACCGGCCGCAGGATCTCGGACTTCGGCTGCCTGCGCTGCTCGGCGATCTCGCGGAGGTGGTCGGCGAGCGTCTTCCCCTCGACGAATCTCATGAGCACCCAGCTGTCGTAGCTGTCCCACACTGTGACCAGGGGTGAGTCCTTGGGACGCTTGCCGCCGAACTCACGCTTGTAGCCTCTGGTCGCCTCGACGATCGGCTGCATGCGCAGGTACGGGTAGATGAGGCACTTGAGGGCGTACTCCTCAGGGTCGCCGGCTTTGGGGGCGACCGAGTCCACCTTGACGATGATCGAGGTCGTGCCCTGGCGGTGGAAGGCCATGGTGGCGAAGTCGATCGTGTCCCATACCGCCGCCTCGTCGTCCTCTTCGGACGGCGCGTAGAGGTGCTCGATCGCATGCTGCACATACGGATGCGCGACGAGTTCGCCGCACAGCTCGTCCCCCGGGCGGCCGGCGATCTCGCTGCTCCCGTACGCCTCACCGTGGTAGCGCATCCGGTCGGAGCGGTGCATCGAGATGAGCGTGAGCAGGAAGAACCCGAGGTAGCCGGTGGTCGCGTGCGTCACCCGCTCGTCGGCTACGGGGTCGGACCACCAGCCCCACAGCCTGTCGATCTCCTTGGCCCGCTCGATGCCGAACCTGTCGGCGTAGGCCCGCTCGTCGAGCGGCACGTCGAGCAGGGCCGCCCGCCAGTCGGCAGCGTCCCAGGTGTCGAGTTCGATCGCGGCATCGCGGCTTTCGGCGCCGCGGTCGTCGGCCTCGGGGGCTTCAGGGCTGCGGGTGAGGTGCGCGCAGGCGGCGCTCAGCAGGTCAACTGATGCGCTTGCCATCGGCGGTCCTCACGGTGACGATGCGGGGCACGGACCGGAACGACCCGTCGCGCAGCTCCGCGACGGGTATTCCCTGGATCGCGGCGGCCATGACGGCGTGCGCGTGGCGGGCGGCGGCGATGAGCGCGTCGCGGTCGCGGGTCTGGTTCCCGACCTCTTTCATCCACGGCAGCGGGGCGAGGTCGAGTACCTGCGGTCCGGGGCTCGGTTCGGTCATCCAGCGCTGCAACTGCTTTCGCTGCGATCGGTACTGGAACTGGGAGGCGGCGTAGGCCTTGCCGAGTCCCTTCCGGATGCGATCCAGGTAGGTGACGGACCAGCGGCGGCCGGGTGAGAGGCGGGTGGGCGGGGCCTTGAGCGGCTTGGTGCTGAGGGAGAGCACGTGGGTGCAACCGTCTTCCAGGGCTAGGAGGTGGGGGTGGGCGGTGAGCACGCCGCCGTCGAGGGCGCGTTCGCCCCGGAACATGCCGGTGCCGGGGACGGCGACGGGCATCCAGCAGCTCGCCTTGAGCGCCGACCTCAGGTCCTCTCTGGACTCGAACTCGTGCGGGCCGATCGCGGTCAGGCTGTCCACCAGGCTGATCGCCACGTGGAACTCGGTCGGGCTCTTGAGGATCTCCTCGAAGTCGAGCGGCTTGATCACCTCGAGGACCTCGTCGAAGGCGTAGTCGAGGTTGAGCATGGGACGGTTGCCGAACATGTTGCGCATGTCGACGAACCGGCGCGTGCAGAGGTCGTCGAAGTAGATCGTCAGCGGGTACCAGCAGTCGCCGCCGGCCAGGAAGTAGGCGGCGTTGATCGAACCCGACGAAGTGCTGTACACGGCGTCGAAGACCCCGCGCAGGCCCAGGTCGTCGAGGGCGACGAGCATCGCGGCGGAGGTGACCCCGCGCATCCCGCCGCCCTCGACGGCCAGGCCGAGCTTGAAGCCGTCGACGTGCGAACCGGGCGTGGTGCCGTCGTCTCGGCGCGCCCGGATCAGTTCGAGAACGGGGTGGTCGTCGTTCCAATACCGTGGGGCGTCGTGGGCGTATGCATCGAACAATTCGGCCTCGCTCGGGGTGCGGTGGAGCGGCGGAATCGGATTGTCCTCAGGATAGCCCGAATGGCCACAATGCGCAGTCCCTCAACGGGCGGTCAGTTGAGGCGAACTTGCTCGCACGTTGTCGCGAGCCGTGGCTATTCGAGGAACGCCGCGAGCCAGTCGAGCACCATCGGCTCGGCGGCGGCCAGCACGCTGAAGTGGTCCTCTCCAGTGAGCGGCACGAACTCGACATCGGCGCCGCCCGCTGTGAGTTGGCCGGCGGTCAACTCGGTGAACTGCCAAGGCAATCCATCGGCGGTGCCGTGGACGATCCGGATCGGCTGGGCGTGTCCGGCGGTCGGTATTTCCTGCGCGGCGAGCAGCTCGCGCATCTCGGCCATGGCAGAGGGCGCGTCGGTGAAGACGTCGGCGTTGGTGAGTGCGGCTGTCCGAGCCGCCATCTGCTCGGTGCAGAGTTCGTCAGCGGCGGCGACGAGCGCGAGTCCGGCCGGAGTGAACCAGTCGGCCGGTTCGTACTGGTCCGGGTGCGTTGCGGCGAGGGCGGCGCCGAAATAGGGCATGAAGACGCTGACCGGGAACTGGGGGTCGTCGGCAGGCGGGGAGAGCAGTAGCTGGAGCTGAGTGACCGGCGCGATGGCGACCGTGCCGACGTGGTCGAGCTCGGGAGCGTAGTCGGCGGCGAGCGCGCTGGTGTGGAGCGCGCCGTGACCGCCTTGGGAGTAGCCGACGGCCGCCCAGGTGTCGGAGGCGATGCCGATGTGCTGGGCGACGCGGACGAGGTCGATGGCGCTGTGGGCCTCAGAGGGACCGTGGACGCCTGGATTGGGACCGGGAGTGCTGACGCCCTCGTAGTCGGTCTCGGCGACAGCCCAGCCGGCGGCGAGCAAGGACTCCAGCAGCGGCGTGGCGAAAGGCGGGTTGCCGACGATCGAGGGGGCGCACCGCTCGGCGGTCCCGCTCGCGCCGGGCAGGAGTGCCGCTATGGGCCATCCTCCGGCGGGAGGGCGCCCGGACGGGAAGGTGAGGGTCCCGCCGACGATGTTGCGGGTGCCGTCGAACGAGGTCGAGGTGTACTCGACTCGCCATGCCAGTCCGGCGCCGTCGAGGCGCAGGTGGTCGGGCAGCCAGGAGAACTCGGTGGGGGATCCCGGAGGCGGCCCCTGGTGCGCCGAGGCTGCGTGAGGGATCCCAAGCCCGATCGCTGCCAGACAAGCAGCGAGCGCCACCCCGAGGAACCGCGCAGGGCGCGAAAGACGAAGGCCGAACATCGATCTCCCCGATGGGCGAGGCGAGCCGAGCGAAGGCCCGCATAGGACGATGCTCCTCAATATATCGACAAAGGTCGATCCAGACCTATCCCCCGTTCAGCCGGTGATGGGCGATGCGCCTGCCGCGTCGCACCCTCTGCCCCAGCAGATCGCGCTCATGCGCGGTGCCGGCATCTTGCTCGAATCGGCTCACTCAAGCACGGGGATCTGGGGGCGAGTCGGGACGGGTCCCGGTGGATCGATGCGAGGATGCCGCTGACCGAGCGAGGGCTCTCGCTTGACCGAAGAGTGCGATGCATGGTCGGCGGCCGGAGGGCAATCCGATGACGCCGCCGTCAGCGAGGCGTGCTCGACCGCGTGGTCGGAGTTCAACTCGGGATGGACGGCGCTCGAAACCGCCGCCGGCTGAGCCGGCCCCTCGCACTCATCATCGCAGCGGCTGCGGGTGTCCAGGCCCTCCACCTGTCGGCCGCATATTGAAGACAGTGCGCCCCTAGCGAGAGATCCTTCCTGCCGATCTCGCCGCTGTACGACCACAGGACGCCCTGGATCCGGTACAGCTCCACGCGTTTGCTCCGAAGTGCAGAAGGCCAGCGTTGCAAGCGCCACGATCACGTAGCCGCGCGGGCTCCTTTGCGTTGCGACAGAGGTTCGGCCATAGTAATTCTCGTTAGGTCGACCGATGCCCACAATCTCAAACCGGAACCCCATGCCCCACAGCTCTCACCCCGTCCGTCGCCCGAGTCGTTCACCCGGGCCTCCCCTCAACGCACGCCGTGAGATCGCGCTCGCGATCGCGCTGCCGCTCACAGCGGTCGCGCTGACGGCGACCGTTCTGTGGCTGAACCTGTTCCTCTCCGATCCACTGCGGGGATGGGCCAAGGCCCTCGGCTTCGCTGCCATCGCCGCGCCTGTGGTTGCCGCGGCCGTCCTGAGCTTCCGCGGCCGGGCTCACCGGAACTGGAAGGCCACCTTGGCGTTCCCTCTGCTCATCGCGGCGGGATCCGGTGCGCTGGTTCCGGCCTTCAACCAGTTCGCGCTCGCACATCACGGCATCGATGTCGAGTGCGCGGTCTCGTACCGGAACGACTACATCGCTCATCATGAGGACGGCGACGAACCCATGTCGGACCACGAGTTCAGGTGCGTCGGGTGGGATCCGCCCACGCTGAAGACCGACCGTGAGGAAGCGCTCGAGATCGGCGACCACCGGATCATCGTCTTCGACCCGCTCGGCCGGGTCAACCCGAGTTTCGGTGACCCGAGCCCGGCCGGAGGGTTGGTGTTCCTGCCGTTGACCCTGCTGTTCACCGCAGCCGCCACGGCGATCCGGCTTTATCTGATCGACGACGGCACCGTCAAAGCCGCCCTGACGGCCCGGCGCCGCCGACGGGCGAAGGCCACCTGACCCGCTGGCGGTGTCCGGCGCCGCGTCGGGCGCACAACGACTGCAGCGTCAGATCCCTGGGCCGGCGGACGCCCCCGCCGTCCTCGAGTTAGATGCTCTCGCACAGGGTCCAGGTCGGCGGACGTCCTTCGCAACAGTTTCAGTGCGGCAGCCGGGGGTTTCCATCGTGGCGCCATCCGAACGGACCATGCCGAGCAGGACGCATCTTTCGCACTAGGTCACTTTCCGTTGCAGCTTATACATTTCAGTTGAACTCGTTCAAAACTCGAGTCAACTGCGGTTAGGGTGACACGGCGCACGTCATTCATCCTCGTCGTGCCGATGAATCCGGGCGGCGTGCGCCGTCATATAGGCATCACCGCAGCCACCAGGGAAGGCAAGCACATGAGTCAGCTGCTCAGAGTCCAGAACTTCACCGTCTCGCTGGACGGGTTCGGCGCCGGCGAGGGCCAGAGTCTCGAACGGCCGTTCGGCCACGCCGACCCTGCGGAACTCGTGTCCTGGGCCTTCCCCACGGCGAGCTGGCCGAACCGCACCGACGGCGGCGGGACCCGGGGCCTGGACGACTACTTCACGCGCGACTTTCACAACAACATCGGCGCGGAGATCATGGGCGCGCACAAGTTCAGCCCCCACCGCGGCCCTTGGAAGGACCTGGACTGGCAGGGCTGGTGGGGCGAGGAGCCGCCGTTCCACACGCCGGTGTTCGTCATGACCCACCACCTGCGGCCTTCGTTCACCCTGTCGGACACCACGTTCCACTTCACCGACGCTGACCCCGCCTCGGTCCTCGAAGCGGCGAAGCAGGCGGCGCAGGGCAAGGACGTGCGCCTCGGCGGCGGGGCCACCGTCATCCGCGAGTTCCTCGAGGCCGACCTGGTCGACACCCTGCACGTCGCCGTCGCCCCGGTCGAACTCGGCTCCGGAGCGCGGCTCTGGAAGTCGCCGGAAGAGCTGACCGACCGCTTCAACCTCGAGGTCGTCCCGAGCCCGAGCGGCGTGACGCACCACCTGTTCTGGAAGAAGTAGCCGACGCGAAGCGGCCCTCCCCCGATGGGAAGGGCCGCTTCGGCGTTCACGCGACTACGGGCGGCGCGTGCCAACGATCGTCGACAGGTCAGGGGCCAACCGCACCTCGGCGGCCATGAGCGCCGGATGCTCGAGCCAGCTCAACCGGGCGACATCCGGCTCCCCCTCGTGCATGGGCGGCCACTCGGTCAGCGGCGTGAAGTCGTCGATGACCAGACTGCCACCGGGATGCAGCAGCCGCTCCGGGTCGGGGGCGGCGCCTCGCTTCCCGTTCCCGCCCCCGTCGACCACGAGCAGGTCGAACGGGCCGTGCTCATTGATGAGGGTCCAATCCCCTTGCAGCACTTCCACATCCGGCACGTCGGCGAACAACTCTGAAACCCGCGCCGCCCGCTCCGCATCCCGCTCGACACTCACGACCCGCACGCCAGGCCGCCGCCCGGCGCACAACCAGGCGAGCCCGACGCCGCAACCGGTCCCGGTCTCGCCGATGCTCCCGGCGGCACCGCCCGCCAGCGCGTGCAGCAGCCGGCCCTGCTCCAATCGGCACGAGGACGTGAACCCGAGCGCTTCGGCGAGTTCGACGGCAGCGGAGACGATCCCGGGCAGGCCCTGGGCTCCCGCGTAGCTCGCGGTTCCCTTGATCGACACGGCCGGCTCCCTGCGGTCGGTCCTTTATGGTTGCGGCCAGGCTTTCATGGCCAGGTCGGCGACGGCGAGGAGCTCTGCCGCGGTCGCGCCGTCCTGGGCGGAGCGGGACATGCCCCGGACGACGGCGGCGATGAACTCGGCGAGTGCGTCGGTGTCGGCGTCTTCGGGGAGTTCGCGGTCGGCGATGCCCTCGCGGAGTCGCTCGGCGACGGCCGCCCGCCCTTGGAGCCGGATCTCCCGCAGTTCCGCTTCGACCTCGGCGGCGTCGGGGCCGTGGTTGACCGCGCCGGAGATGACCAGGCATCCGGGCGGGTGGGCCGGATCGGTGTAGTTGGCGGCGATCTCGCGGAGCATCCGCTCGATCGCGCCGCGGGCAGTGGGCTCTTCGGCGAGTGCTGCGGCGGTGAACGCGCCGTAGGTGGCCTGGTAGCGGGCGACGGCTTCGCTGAAGAGGCGGCGCTTGTCGCCGAAGGCGGCGTAGAGGCTGGCCGGCCTGATGCCCATCGCTTCGGTGAGCACGTTGATGGACGCGGGCTCGTACCCGTACTGCCAGAACACCTGCAGGGCCTGTTCGAGCGCGGCGTCGCGGTCGAACGACCTGGGCCTTCCTCTAGTCACCGGGCCATTGTATAGCGATCGTTCAAGAATCTGGTAGCGTCACGCCCGTCAGATTGTTGAGTGATCGATCAATAAAGGAGTCGCCATGTTCACGCTCTCGGGGAAGACCGCCCTCGTCACCGGCGCCAGCCGGGGCATCGGCCGCGCCATCGCCATCATGCTGGCCGAGGCCGGCGCCCGCGTGGCCGTCCACTACGGCGCGAACGCCCAGGCCGCCAAGGAGACCGTTGCGGCGATCGAAGCCGGAGGCGGCACCGCCTTCACCGTCCAGGCCGACCTCGCCGAACCCGACGCGGCGGGCGCCCTCGTCGACGCCCTCGCCGCCGAGCTGCGCGGAGCTCCGCTCGACATCCTCGTCAACAACGCCGGCATCGGGGCCTACGGCGGCATCGGGACCGTCAGCGAGGACGACTACGACCGCGTCTTCGCCGTCAACACCAAGTCGCTGTTCTTCATCACCCGCAAGGCATTGGCGCTCATCCCCGACGGCGGGCGCATCATCAACATCGGATCGGGCGTCACGCGGATCGCCTTCCCCGAAGGCATCGCCTACGCGATGGCCAAGGGCGCGGTCGACACCTTCACGCTCGCGCTCGCCGCCGAGCTCGGACCCCGCGGCATCACCGTGAACACGGTCGCGCCGGGCATCGTCGACACCGACGTCAACGCCTCCTGGCTGCGAGGCAACCCCGAGGCCTATGCCGCTTCAGCGGCCCGCGCCGCCCTCGGCCGCGTGGGCCAGCCCGAGGATGTGACCGGTCCGGTGCTGTTCCTCGCCTCAGCGGCGGGCCGGTGGACCACCGGCCAGATCGTCGACGCCACCGGCGGCTCCCACCTCTGATCCTCCCCCGGTTCGGGTGTCAGCGGGGGTGTCAGGTCGGTGTCAGCACGGTGCAAGGCGGGCGGTCGATAGTTGCCTCATCAGCAAGCAAGACCGAGACGAAAACGGAGCACGACATGAACGTCACCCTCACCGCCCAGGACCACACCACCATCCGCACCGCCGCTTTCGGCGCCGTCACGCTCATGTCGTTCGCCGGCATCGCCGGGTCGGCCCACAAGGTCGCGACCGACGGGACGCTGGCCTACGCCGCCGCGACCGGCGCCGTCGGCCACGTGCTGGCGTCGAAGAAGAACGACTTCAAGCTGAGCGCGAAGTCCGCTGCGGCACTGGCCGACCAGGTCCTTCCCGCGCTCACCGCCTCCGTGCACCTGCTCCAGGAGCAGGACGCGGAGGAGGCGGCGAACTTCCGGACCACTGTGGTCACCGCCGTCGAAGCGGCCACGCGTGCGCACAAGGGCGAGCCGGGCCCGAGCATGGCCGCGATGGCCCGGAAGATCACCGAGGCGCTCGACGCCTGAGCGAACCGCAAGCACGACCACGCCGCCGCGCACCGAGGCCCCGCCTCATCGCGCGGCGGCGAAACTCGTTCCAGGCCAAGATGATTCGGTCACTTCGCGGCGGCGAAGCCGTGGAGGAAGGTCTCGACGAGGCGGGCGGCGACCGCGTCCGGGTCGGCGTTCGCGTCGTTCTCGTGGAGTGATTCGCCGACGAGGGCGTAGTAGACGCGGCGGGCCCACTCGAGGTCGGCGTCCGGGCTGAGGAGGCCGTCGTCCCGGGCGCGTTCGAGGACGGCCGTGCAACGGGCCTGGACCTCGGCGTGGAGGCGGGCCGCCTCGCTGCCGCGGGCAGGGGGGAGGCCGAGGGCGTAGGTCCAGGAGTGCTTGACCTGCAGCACGTTCGCGGTGATCCGGTGGAGCGCGACGAGCGGCGGCGCGGTGTCCGGGCGGCCGTCGTCGACGGCGTCGATGAGCTGGCGGGCGGCCGAGACCGCGAGGGCGTCGAGGACGGCCTGGCGGTTGGCGAAGCGGCGGTGGACCGTGGTGCGGGCGAGGCCGGCGGCGGTCGCGATCTGCTCCATCGACGCTCCGGGATCGGCGGCGAGCACCTGCTCGGCGGCTTCCAGGATCGAGCGCACGCTGCGCTCGGCGTCGGCCCGCAGCGGCCGCTTCGTCGTCGGTTCCATGGTCGCTCCCGTCCCTCGTGCTGCGCAAACGATACACGGACGTCGGCGTAAACCTGATAAATGAAACTCGGGTGTTGCAGTTATCTGATTTTCGTGTACAGTTCTGTCTCATATACCGATGAACGGAGCACGACCATGACCAGCACCGCCCTCATCACCGGCGCCTCCTCCGGGCTCGGCGCGGAGTTCGCGACACAGCTCGCCGCGCGCGGCCACGACGTGGTGCTGGTGGCCCGCAGCCGCGAGCGCCTCGAGACCGAGGCCCGCCGCATCCGGTCCGAGCACGGAGTGAACGCGGAGGTCATCGTGCAGGACCTCACCGAACCCGATGCAGCGCAACTCATCAAGTCCGAACTGGACGCCCGCGGGCGCCGCGTCGACCTGCTCGTCAACAACGCCGGGTTCGGCACCTGCGGCCGGTTCGAGGAGATCGCCGGGGCCCGCGACCACGACCAGCTGATGGTCAACGTCGTCGCCCTCGTCGACCTCAGCCACGCACTGCTGCCCGGCATGCTCGCGAACGGCGGCGGCTCGGTCGTCAACATCGCCTCGACCGCCGGGTTCCAGCCCTCGCCGTACTTCGCGGTCTACAGCGCCGCCAAGACCTTCGTGCTCAACTTCAGCCTCGCGCTGCGCAACGAGTACCGGGGGCGCGGCGTGAAGGTCCTCGCCGTTTGCCCCGGGCCGGTGCCGACCGGGTTCGTCGAGGCGATCGGCAACGAGAAGGGCGCGTCGTTCGGCTCACTGCTGCCGGCGGACCGCGTGGTGCGCACCGCATTGCGCGCCCTCGACCGCAACCGCGCCTATGTGACCCCAGGATTCGGCAACGCCGTCAGCGCGCACCTCATGCCGCGCCGCCCCCGCGCGCTCGTCGCCGCCATCGGCGAACGGGTCACCCGGTCCGTACTCGGCGGCGCCCCGAAGGCCCGGGCCGCAGCGGCCGCGCGGTGAGCCGCGCGGTGAGCCGCGCGCTCGACGGCGCGAAGCGGTTCGCGGTCATCGGCGGTGGTGCCGCGATGCTGCTCGTCGGCACCTCCACCGCCGTGGCGGCGACCATCGCCGACTATCCAGTCCTCATCGGACAATCGGTCCGCTTCGCGCTCGCCGCCGTGATCCTCCTGGCCGCCGTACGGGCGCAGCGACTCCCCCGCGTCCGGCTCACCCCGCGCGACCTCCTCCTGCTCCTCGCCCTGGCCGCGACCGGCCTCGCCGGCTTCAACCTCTTCCTCATCGAGGCGACCCGGCACGCCGGTCCCGCCATGATCGGCTCCGTGGTCGGGGCCGTCCCGGTCGCACTGGCACTGCTCGGGCCGGTCCTGCAGCGGCGCAGTCCCTCACGCAGAACGGTCATCGCGGCGCTCGTGGTCGCGGGCGGCACGGCCGTCGCCGCCGGGCTCGGCACCGGCAGCGCCGCCGGCCTGCTCCTGGCGATCGGCGCACTCGGCTGCGAAGTGCTGTTCTCCCTGCTCGCGATCCCCTTGCTCCCGAAACTCGGGCCCACCCGCGTGTCCGCCTACGCCGCCACACTCGCCGTGCCGATGCTCCTCGCCGCCGGACTGCTCATCGAAGGCACGCACGCGCTGCGGATGCCGACGCTCACCGAAGGCGCGGCCTACGCCTACCTCGGCGTCCTGGTCACGGCCGTCGCGTTCCTCTTGTGGTACAACGCGCTCCGCCGCATCGGCGCCGACCGCAGCGGCCTGCTCGCCGGGCTCGTACCGGTCGGCGCGCTCCTCACCACCGCGGTGCTCGGCATCGCCCCGGTGACCGTCCCCGACATCGCGGGCGCCGCCATCGTCGGCGCGGGCATCGCCTTCGGCCTCCGCAACACCGGCGTGAACACGGATCAGCCCGTGGCCGCATCGGACACCGGACCCGAGATGGCCCGCTCGGAGCCGTAGCCGCCGCGCCGACACACCGCGGCCCTCGGCGGACCCTTCGCCGAGCCTGCGGAACACTGGAGCGCGACCGGGCCCGACCAGGACCCGGACGACGCCCCGCACCGCCGAAGGAGCCGGACCGTGACCGATCCGTTCATCAGGGCCATCGTGGACGCCGGACGCGAAGGGCCGCTCGCGGGCCTGCGCCTGGCGGTCAAGGACCTGTTCGACCTCGCAGGCGTCCCGACCGGCGCGGGCAACCCGCGCTGGCTCGAGACCCACGAAGTGCCGTGCGCGGACGCGAAGGCGGTCGCGCTGCTGCGCGAAGCGGGCGCGAGGATCGTCGGGAAGACGATCACCGACGAGCTGGCGTGGAGCCTCAACGGCACCAACGCGCACTACGGGACACCGGACAACCCGGCCGCGCCGGGCCGGGTGCCGGGCGGCTCGTCGTCGGGATCGGCCTCCGCGGTCGCCCTGGGGCGCGCGGACATCGGACTGGGGACGGACACCGGCGGGTCGATCCGCGTCCCGGCGTCCTACTGCGGCCTGTACGGACTGCGGCCCACGCACGGGCGGGTGAGCCTGGCAGGCGCGGTGCCGCTGGCGCCGTCGTTCGACACGGCCGGCGTGCTCACGCGGGACCCGGCGACGCTGCGGCTCGCGATGGACGTCCTGCTGGAAGGGACGGCGGAGGCCGGGCCGATCACGAGGCTGCTCGTGCCGCAGGACATCTGGGCGGAGATCCCCGAGGCGACGCGGGAAGCGGTGATGCCGAAGGTCGAGGAGCTCGGGCTCGCGCTCGACCACGCGCCGCTGTTCGCCGAGAGCGATGACGCGGCACCGCTGGAGACCGCACGCGCCGCGTACGCGACCTTGCAGGCATGGGAGGCGTGGCAGACGCACGGCGAGTGGATCGAGGCGAACGACCCGGTGTTCGGGCCGGGCGTGGCGATGCGGTTCGCGAACGCGGCGAAGCTGGACAGCGCGGACATCGCCGCGGCGCAACGCGTTCGCAGCGGGGTGACGGCGCTGGTCCGGGACCGGCTGCCGCAGGGCACCGCACTGGCGATCCCGGCCGCGCCGGGACCGGCGTTCGCCATCGGCGGCTCGCCGGACCGCGAGGCCATCGTGCGGTTGACCTGCATCGCAGGACTCTCGGGCGCACCGGGACTGGCCGTCCCGGCCGGAACCGTCGACGACCTGCCGGTCGGCCTCCAACTCGTGGCCGCCCCAGGCGGCGACGAACGGCTCCTGGAACTGGCCTGACCGCAAGCGGCCGGCCGGAAACGGACGGGCGCGTTCGCAGCCGAAGTGCCACCGGCCGGTGGTCGCCGCACGATCACCGGTCACCGGCGTTCGCGGCCGACCGCACTGTTGCGCACGCCGATCGCCGTCCCGCTCGGGACGGGCCGGTGGTCGTGCGCGCCAATGTTTTCGGGACTGCCACCGACTGCACTGAACGCGGCGCCAGCACCGGCTCGACCGTGACCGGCCGCGACGACCGCCGCGCGGCAGCTCCCCGACCTGTTCGAGAAGGGTCGGGACGCGTGCTCGCGCAAGGCGATCGTCAGCGCTTTCGTACCCGGGACGATGGGCATCCCGTTCCGCGAACGTCCGAAGACGATCCGGCCGACGGTAGTGGCGGCTCCCCTGTGGCGACGGCCTCCTGAGACCACTGGGTCGCGCGGACCGGTTGTCGGCTGATCGACCCGAGGGCCGTGCCGCGGGGCCCCCTCGCCCCGCGGATCCCTCGGTCCGTCTCGTCACCGTTTGCTTGTGCCGCTTAAGAAAGCGCGTGCTGCTCTGTTGCCCGCATCAGGTGCGTGACCCTGCCGGTCACCTCGGCGCCTGCTGCGCGTGTCTCGTTCGGGGGACGACGCGTCCGTTCCTGCCAGTCGGGGCGCGTTCGTCAACGGTGCTCGGTCAGCAGACGAGGCCCGAACGGAAGGCCTCGGCCACCGCGTGGGCCCGGTCGCGCGCGCCGAGCTTGCGGAACATGCGCCGCGCGTGGGTCTTGACGGTGTCCTCGGAGACGAACAGGTCGCGCCCGATCTCGGCGTTGGACTTCCCTTCGCTCATACCCCGCAGGACCTGGAGTTCGCGCTCGGTGAGCTTCATGCCCTGCAGCGTCGAGCGCTGCCGCGGCACGGCTTCCGTGACGCGCTGCAGCGTCGGCGAGGCGAACATGATCGCCTGCGCCAGCGCGACCAGCAGGTCGTCGGAGTTGTTGGACGGGGTGCGGATGACACCCCGGGCGCCGGCGGCGACCACCATGGCCGCCGTGCGCGGATCGGCCGCGCCGGACAGGAGGACTCCTGTCCGGGGCGAGCGGGCGCGGACGGTCTTGACGAACTTGACCGGGTCGGGCGCGGCCAAGGCCACGTCGACCAGCACCACGTCCACTTGGCGGCGCCCGAGTTCGAGGAACAGCTCGGGAGAGCCCTCGACCGACTTGACCGCCTGCGCCAAGCCCATGCGGGTCGCGCAGGCCGAGATCTTCTGTCCGGCTTGAGGAGTCTTAACACAGACCAGTACGGTTCTCACTTTGTTCTACCTTTCGCTGCGGTAGGCCGTGCGTGTCTCTGTTACCAGCACGCAGGCGGTCCGCCGCCATGACGCGAGTTCGCGCGGATTTTTCGAGTGACTTTTCGCGGATTCCAGGGCGAGGCGTGGACGCATGGTGTTCGGGTTCGCTTGCGGCGAGTTCCCCGACCCGGATGGGAAACTGGGGGCATGACACAGCGAAGAGGCGGACGACCGTACCGAGCCGAGTCCCGCGATTTTGGTGACCATCGTTCACATCCACCTCGCCATGACTTGTCTAACGAACTAACGGCCCTGGAAGGTACGAGTTACGGCCGATATAAATCCTTGCGTGGCAAATGGTGGGCAGGTCCGGCGATTCTGGACATTTCACGGGTGCAGTCGGACCCGTACGCCCCGCCGAGCCGGGTGGCGCTCGAGTTCGACGCCGAGGCCGCTGACCTGGCCCCGGACTGGTACGCGACGCCGGAGCGGCGGGAGGCGCTGGCGGTGCTGCTCGCCAAGCGGCTGCGGAGGGCTTGTCCCACAAGGGACCTGCGGATCGACGGGGGCGGGCAGGAGATCCTGCGGCGGGCCTCGTGCACGGTGGGGGCGGACGGGTCGGTGGTGTTCCGCCTCGGCGCGCAGTTCCCCGGGCACGGGCGGCGGATCGCGGGCCGGCAGGCCGCGCGGCTGCTGTGCGAGGTCCTGCCGGACGCGGCCGACGAGGCGCTCTCGGTGAGCGAGGAGGACGTGCTGGTGTGGACGCGCCACGCCGACGACGTGAAGGCCCTCAGGGAGGCCGTGGCGGCCGCGGGACTGGTCGCGTTCGTGGCGGACGGGGCGATGCTCGCCCGGCGCTCCGGCGTGGACGACAGGCCGCTGGAGAAGGGCGTGCCGTTCGCGAGCCCGGAGTCGATGGCGGTCGAGTTCGAGCTGCCGCATGCGGGGACCGTGCGCGGCATGGGGGTCGGGCCGGGCGTGACCCTGATCGTCGGCGGCGGGTTCCACGGCAAGTCGACCCTGCTGCGGGCCTTGGAGTCCGGGGTGTGGGACCACATGCCCGGGGACGGGCGGGAGTTCGTGGTCGCGGACCGGTCGGCGGTGAAGATCCGGGCCGAGGACGGGCGCGCGGTGACGGGCGTCGACGTGCACGCGTTCGTGGACCACCTGCCGAGCGGGGACGACACGCGGCACTTCACGACCGAGAACGCGTCGGGGTCGACCTCGCAGGCGGCGGCCGTGGTGGAGGCGCTCGAGGCGGGGGCGAAGGCGCTCCTGATCGACGAGGACACGGCCGCGACGAACCTGATGATCCGCGACGCGCGGATGCAGGAGCTCGTGGCGAAGGACCGGGAGCCGCTGACGCCGCTGGTGGACCTCGTGCGGTCGATGGCGGACGAGCACGGGGTGGCGACGATCCTCGTCATGGGCGGCTCGGGCGACTACATGGACGTCGCCGATCGGGTGATCCTGATGGACGCGTACCGGCCGGAGGACGTGACCGAGCGGGCGAAGGCCCTCGCGGCCAAGCCGACGGGGCGGCGGGTCGAGGCCGAGGGGTTCCGGATGCCGCGGGCGCGGGTGGTCGAGCCGCGGTCGGTGTCGTCCGAGTCGCGCGGGAAGCAGAAGATCAAGGCCGGGGGCACGGACGGGCTGCGGTTCGGAGAGTCCGATGTGGATGTTCGCTCGGTGGAGCAGATCACGGACCCGGCGATGACCACGGGAATCGGCCTGGCGATCGAGGCGGCCGTGCAGCACGGCTGGATCGACGGGGAGTCCACTGTGGCCGATGCGTTGGACCGCATGGACGAGGCGCTGGACGCCGGCGGCGCGGCGGAGCTGCTGCGGATCCGCGACATCGACCTGGCGGTGCCGCGGCGGTACGAGGTGGCCGCGACGCTCAACCGGATGCGGGAGCTGCGGGTGCGCCAGAGCGGCGAATGAGGTTGCGGCGCATGAGCGTCGCGGTGTTCGGCGGGCCTCGGGCGAGGCCGGGTCGAACCATCTGATTGCAGGCGTAAAAGTGCCTTCGCGGCTCCGATCCCCAAAGGCCGCGAAGGCACTTGAACTCTATCGGTTTCCCGACAGTTGTGCGACTAACTGTCGGGATGTTGACACTTGGGGTTCCGATCTCCTGATCGACCTGCGGCTAAACCAGGGAACCTAGAGACGGAGCAAGGCCGCCGACGAGGTCGGCGGCCTTGCTGTCGTGCAGAACCGTTCAGGTCAGCCCCCGCTAGTGCGAGTGGCTGTGCCCGCCGTGGGAGTGCGAGTGGCCGTGACCGGCCTCCTCTTCCTCTTCCGGCTTGTCGACGATCGTCACCTCGGTCGTCAGCAGCATGCCGACGATCGAACCGGCGTTGAGCAGCGCGTTGCGGGTGACCTTCACCGGGTCGAGGATGCCGGCCGCGACCAGGTCCTCGTACTCGCCGGTGGCGGCGTTCCAGCCTTCGCGCCAGCCCTTGCCCTCGACGCCGTTCACGATCACGTCGCCGGACTCGCCGGCGTTGATCGCGATGCGGCGCAGGGGCTCCGACAGCGACTCGGCGACGATCTTGAGGCCCACGCGGGCCTCCGGGTCGTCCAGCTCGATCTTCTCGAGGATCGCGATCGCGTGCACGAGGGCCGCGCCGCCGCCGGCGACGATGCCCTCTTCGACCGCGGCCTTGGTCGCGTTGACCGCGTCCTCGATGCGGTGCTTGCGCTCCTTCAGCTCGACCTCGGTGGCCGCGCCGACCTGGATCACGGCCACGCCGCCCGAGAGCTTCGCAAGGCGCTCTTCGAGCTTCTCGCGGTCCCAGGACGACTCGGTCGTGGAGGCCTGCTGCTTGATCTGCGCGATGCGCGCGTCCACGGCCTCCCGCTCCCCGGCGCCGTCCACGATCGTGGTGGCGTCCTTGGAGACGGTGACGCGGCGGGCCCGGCCCAGGTGGGACAGGTCGGCCGCCTTGAGCTCGAGGCCCACCTCGGACGAGATGACCTCGGCGCCCGTGAGGGCCGCGATGTCGCCCAGGACCGCCTTGCGGCGGTCGCCGAAGGCCGGGGCCTTGACGGCGCACACGCGCAGCGTGCCGCGCAGGGCGTTCACCGTCAGGGTCGCGAGGGCCTGGCCCTCGACGTCCTCGGCGATGATCAGGAGCGGCTTCGAGGTCTCGACGACGCGCTCCAGCACCGGCAGCAGCTCTTCGATGGAGCCGATCTTGGAGTTGGTGATGAGGATGTAGGGGTCCTCGAAGACCGTCTGGCGCGAGTCCTGGTCGGTGATGAAGTTCGGCGAGATGAAGCCCTTGTCGAACTGCATGCCCTCGGTCACCTCGAGCACGGTCTCCAGGCTGGAGCCGTCCTCGACGGAGATGACGCCTTCGGCGCCGACCGCGTCCATCGCCTTCGCGATGAGCTCGCCGATCTCCGGGTCCTGCGCCGAGACCGCCGCGACCTGCGCGATGTGCTCGTGGTCGGAGATCTGGATGGCCTGGCGGAGCAGCTCCTCGGACACGGCGTTCGCCGCGGCCTCGATGCCCTTGCGGATCGCGATCGGGTTCGCCCCGGCCGTGACCGCCTTGATGCCCGCGCGGGACATCTTCTGCGCCAGCACGGTCGCAGTGGTGGTGCCGTCGCCCGCGACGTCGTTCGTCTTGGTCGCGACCTCCTTCACCAGCTGCGCGCCCAGGTTGGCGTACGGGTCGGCGAGCTCGATCTCCTTGGCGATGGTCACGCCGTCGTTGGTGATCAGCGGCGCACCGAAGGAGCGCTGGAGGACGACGTTGCGGCCTTTCGGGCCGAGCGTGACCTTGACGGTGTCGGCGAGCTGGTCGATACCGCTCAGCAGGTTGTGCCGCGCGTCCTCGGCGAAGTTGAGAATCTTCGGCATGGGTGTCCCTTCCTAAGACACGAAAGGGCCCTCAGACGAGGGCCCCAGGCGTGCTAGTTCTCGACGACCGCGAGGACGTCGCGCGAGGACAGGACGAGGTATTCCTCGCCGTTGTACTTGACCTCGGTACCGCCGTACTTGGAGTAGATGACCACGTCGCCGACCTTCACGTCGATCGGGAGGCGGTTGCCCTTGTCGTCGAAGGCGCCCGGGCCCACGGCCAGAACGGTGCCCTCCTGGGGCTTCTCCTTGGCGGTGTCGGGGATGACCAGACCAGAGGCGGTGGTGGTCTCGGCCTCGTTCGCCTGGACCACGATGCGGTCGCCCAGCGGCTTGATGGCAGCCTTGCTCACTTGGTTTCTCCAAACCTGCGTGTTCAATACGGATGTACGCCACGACGGCCCGGGTCTCGTCGTCGCGGGTGCCGAGGCACCGGCCCGTGGCTGTTGGCACTCTCGAGGCGAGAGTGCCAAGCCGATCATAGCGCTTAGCAATCTCGGTCTGCGAGTGCTAAGGCGTAAGTTAGTTCGCGCAGGTGGGGACCGTCAACACCGGGTCTCCAACGTCATACCATGAGGCACGTGGACACCAGCCTGCTCGCCGCCCTCAAGGCCCGCCCCGAGCTCCAGACGCAAGCCGCCGAAGCCCTGCGCAGCGACGGTGACCGGGCGCCGCTGACCCTGCGGAAGGCGGGCGTGGAGCCGGACCTCGCGGCGGCGGCCCTGACGCTCGCTGAGCTGCGGGAGAAGGCCCGGGAAAAATTCGGCGAACGCGCGGCGTCGCTGTACCTCACCCGGGCGGGCCTGGAGCAGGCCACGCGGTGGGTCGTGGCCGAGCGCCGGGCGGCGCGGTTCGCGCGGCACGCGGCGGCGGTGACGGACCTGTGCTGCGGGCTCGGCACCGAGGCCCTGGCGTTCGCGGAGGCGGGCATGCGGGTCGAGGCCGTGGACCTGAACGGGGCGACGGCCGAGTACGCGAGGGCGAACGCCGAAGCGGCGGGACTGGCGGTCGGCATCGAGGTCGCCGACGCGCTGCGCACCCCGCTGCTCGAGTCGGCGTTCGCGGACCCGGCGCGCCGGTCGGGCGCCGGGCGGCACTTCAACCCGGCCGAGTACTCGCCGCCGCTGAACGACCTCCTGGCACACATGGCGAAGACGAGGTTCGCCGCGCTGAAGCTCGGGCCGGGCATCAGCCACGAGTGGATCCCCGAAGGGGCCGAAGCGGAATGGGTCTCGGTGGACCGGGACGTCGTGGAGGCGTGCCTGTGGCTGGGCGAAGCGGCGGAAGTGCCACGGCGGGCGAGCCTGTGCAAGGCGGGCGAGTGGCACGAGCTGAGCGGCAGCGGCGCGGAGAAGGCGCCGGTGGGCGAGGTCGCGGCGTACCTCTACGAACCGGACGGCGCGATCATCCGGGCCGGCCTGGTGGCCGAACTGGCGGAGCAGTTGGACGCCCACACGGCGAACGAGACCATCGCGTACCTGTACGGCGACGAGCTGCGGAAGACCCCGTTCGCCAGGTCATGGAAGGTCGAGGAGGTCTGGCCCCTGCACCCGAAGAAGCTCAAGGCGCTGCTCGCGGAACGCGGCATCGGCCGCCTGACGATCAAGCAGCGGGGCACGGGCATCGACCCGGCGGCGCTTCGTAAGCAGCTGAAGCTCAAGGGAACCAACGAGGCGACGCTGGTCCTGACCCGCCTGGGCGAAGCCCACGCGGCGATCCTCTGCCAAGAGGCTTGAGCGGCTGCGAACGGTTTGATCCGGCGAAGATCGTTCCCGAGCCGATCGCGCTCGATCTCGAGGTCGTAGCAGTTCTGAGGTTCATCCAGAGCCGGTCGGAGGTGCGTAAGTACCGCGCGAGTCGCTGGGCGGTATCGGCGCTGATGCGACGCTTGCCGTGCACGGTCTCGTTGACCCGCCGCGGCGGAACCCCGATCGTCATCGCAAGCCGGTACTGCGAGACGCCGAGCGGCTCCAGGAACTCCTCGGCAAGGATCTCCCCAGGTGCTACAGCATCGTTCGGTCCACGGCTCTCGGCGTCCCTTCAGGCGTGGCGGTCGTGGAAGCGTTTGGCCTTGGCCCTGTTTCCGCAGGTCTCCATGGAGTGCCAGCGGCGGCTGCCGTTTCGGGTCGTGTCGAGGTACCAGAGGATGCATTCGTGGTTGGCGCACTTGCGGATGCGGTCCGGCTTGCGATCGAGGAGGTCGAGGAACTCGACGGCGCAGCGCCAGGCCGGGAGGCGGGCGGGGTCGTCCACCGAGTCCACCATCTTCGGTCGGCCGTCGATCAACTGCGGGCGCCGCACCCCGTGGGCGAGAACCGCGTTGAGCCTGGTTTCGGCGCCTTCCTCCTGCTGGAGGACCGCGCGGATCGACTCGCGGGCCTCGGTGAGGTGCTCGCGCAGGTCGGCTTCGGGGGCGTCGGCCGGGAGGCCGTGTCCTTTGAGCCAGTCGACTAGGGCGCCAGGGACTTCGAACATGTCGAAGGGCGCGCCGTTCGACATCCAGACGGTGTCGAGGAGATCGAGCGGCAGCGGTTCTCCGGTGAGCGGTCGCGTGATGGCCATCTCGCAATTATAACCGGTAAAACTCTTGTAGCCGGTTGTCGTGTGGCGCTAGCCTTCTCCTTATGAAACCGCCTAAATGAAGTTAGGTGGTTAGGAACGAAAGGCCGCCCCATGCCACGCCTCCCCCTGATCCAGCCCGACACCGCCGACAGCGAAACGGCCGGCCTCCTCGCCGGAGTCCAGCAGGCCCTCGGCCGGACCCCGAACATGACCAAGGCGATGGCCAACAGTCCTGCGGTCCTCAAGGGATACCTCGGCTTCTCCGGCGCCCTCGCCGCCGGCGTGCTGCCCGTGCACCTGCGCGAGCGCCTGTCACTCCTTGTGGCGCAAGAGAACGGCTGCGACTACTGCCTCTCCGCCCACACGTACCTGGGTGAGAAGCGCGGGCGGCTCGACGCCGACCAGATCGCGGCCGCACGGCGCGGCGAGGCCGAAGCGCCGAAATCCGCTGCGGCCCTGGCATTCGCGAAAGCCGTGCTGCGCAGCAGAGGCGGCGTGGACGACGCCGATCTGAAGGCCGCGCGCGAAGCCGGGCTCACCGACGAGGAGATCGCCGAAGTCGTCGCCACCGTCGCACTCCAGGTCTTCACCAACTACTTCAACAAGACCGCCGACACCGACATCGACTGGCCGGTCGTCCGGCACGACCACTGAGGACCGACGGCGGCGACCGCCGCCGAGAGCACGGAGAGACCCCTATGAACTCGCCCCTGAAGACCCAGACCACCACGGCCGATTGGACGAAGATCGCGGTGCCGACCGTCGCCGGCCTGGCCGGACTGCTCGCACTCGCCGCACTCCAGGCCGCCACCGGCGCGGCGATGTTCGCACTGCCGTGGGTGGCGGCCATGGGCATCATCGCCATCGCACCGCAAGCGCCGTTCGTGCAACCGCGAGCCATGCTGCTCGGGCAGCTCAGCGCCGGAGTCGTGGGCCTGGCCGCCGTCGCGGTCATGGGCCCGTCGATCTGGACCGCCGCGATCGCGGCGGGACTGACGACCGCGCCGATGCTGCTCCTGAAGGCCCCGCACCCGCCAGCGACCGCGACAGCCGCACTCATCGGCGCGACCGGCCCGTCAGTGTGGTTCCTCCTCGACCCGATCCTGCTCGCCAGCGCCGCCACGGTGCTCGTCGGCTGGGCGCTGGGCAGAGTGCTGCCCGCGCACCGGTATCCGAGGCAGTGGTGGTGACCCGGATCAGCCAGTTCTCGCAACGTCCAGAAAGGAATACCGCAATGTCTGAGACCCGTCCCCCGTTGCCGCCGTTCACCGCCGAGTCCGCCGCCGCCAAAGTGCAGGCTGCCGAGGACGGTTGGAACACCCGCGATCCTGAGCGCGTGGCGCTCGCGTACACGCCTGATTCGGTGTGGCGCAACCGTTCCGATTTCCTCACGGGCCGGGAGGAGATCAAGCGGTTCCTCACCGCCAAGTGGGCGCGGGAGCATGGGTACGCCCTGCGGAAGCAGCTGTGGGCGTTCACCGACGACCGGATCGCCGTGAAGTTCCAGTACGAGTGGCACGACGACGAGGGCCAGTGGTGGCGCAGCTACGGCAACGAGCTGTGGGAGTTCACGGCCGAAGGCTTGATGGCCCGCCGCGAGGCGAGCATCAACGACGTGAGGATCGCGGAGGAGGACCGGCAGATCTTCGGCCGCCGCCCTGACAGTGAGCGTGCGTAGCGAGGCAGGGCCTGCCGCGAGCGGACCTTGACGTGCAGCGCCGGTGTCGCCACGAGCGGGCACCCGGTGCGCAGAGGAAGGACCGGGCCCGCCGCCGGCGGCGGGCCCGGCTTTCGCCGTGTTACGGGAGTCGCGCGGTGAGGTCGACCTCGACGAGCTGGCCCGGGTAGCCGAGCGCGGTCACGCCGACGACGGTGCTCGCGGCCTTGAACGCCGGAGCGAGTTCGGACTGCTCGGCGAAGCGGTGCCAGGCGGCGCCGACGACGGCGCTGTCGGCGCTGACGACGTAGACCACCGAGCGGACGACGTCGTCGGCTCCGGCGCCGACCGAGGCCAGCGCGGCGAGGCAGTTGGCGGCGGTCTGGTCGATCTGGGCGTCGAGGTCCCCGATGCCGACCACCTGCTGGTCGGCGTCGACGGGGCACTGGCCGGCGAGCATCGCGAGCCGCCCGGCCTCGACCACGGTCACATGCTCGTATCCCCCGGTGGGGTGCAGTTCGGTGTCAGACACACCGCGAGTCTATGGCCGTCGCCGTTGCCGGGGCAGCGGGTTTTCGGTTCGCGCTACTCGGGGTGGGCGAGGCGGTAGCGGAGGTTCGCGTCCTTCTCGGTGACCATGCGCTCGAGGTCGACCTGGTAGTCCGAGAGCTTGGAGCGGATCGCTTCGTCGGCGGAGCCGAGGATGCGCAGGGCGAGGAGGCCGGCGTTCTTGGCGCCGGCGATGGAGACGGTGGCGACGGGGATGCCGGCGGGCATCTGGACGATCGACATGAGGGAGTCCATGCCGTCGAGGTACTTGAGGGGGACTGGGACGCCGATCACGGGCAGCGGCGTCGCGGAGGCGACCATGCCGGGGAGGTGGGCGGCGCCGCCGGCGCCGGCGATGATCACCTGGAGGCCGCGGGAGGCGGCGGAGTCGGCGTAGTTCAGCATGCCGTGGGGGGTGCGGTGGGCGGAGACGACGCGGACCTCGAAGGGGACGCCGAACTCGGTGAGGACCTCGGTCGCCGGTGCCATGGTGGGCCAGTCGGAGTCGGAGCCCATGATGACGCCGACCCGGGGGTTCTGCTCTGCCATTACGCGCCTTCCTGGAGCCATTTGGCGGCCCGCAGGGCGCGGTGCCGCAGCACGTCGGGGTCGTCGCCGCAGACGGTGACGTGGCCGATCTTGCGGCCGGGGCGCACGGCCTTGCCGTAGAGGTGGACGTGCGCGCCCGGGTCCTCGGCGAGGAGGTGCTGGAGGCGCTCGTCGATGCGGGGGCCGCCGGCGGCGCCGCCGAGGACGTTGGCCATCACGGTGTACGGCGCGGCGGTCTCGGTGGCGCCGAGCGGGTAGTCCAGGACGGCGCGGAGGTGCTGCTCGAACTGGCTGGTGCGAGCGCCTTCGATGGTCCAGTGGCCGGAGTTGTGGGCGCGCATGGCCAGTTCGTTGACGAAGAGGCCCTTGGAGGTCTGGAAGAGCTCGACGGCGAGCATGCCGCAGACGTCGAGGTCTTTCGCGATCGTCTCGGCGATGCGGCGGGCCTCGGCGGCGGTCTCGTCGTTCAGGTGCGGGGCCGGGGCGATGACCTCGGTGCAGATGCCGCCGGTCTGGACGGTCTCGACGACGGGGTAGACGGCGGTCTCGCCGCGCGGGGAGCGGGCGATCTGGACGGCGAGCTCGCGCTGGAGGGCCATGCGGTCCTCGGCGATGAGGCGGATGCCCGAGGCGAGGACGGCCTGCGCGTCGGCGGGGGTGTCGATCATCCACACGCCTTTGCCGTCGTAGCCGCCGGTGGCGGCTTTGAGGACGCAGGGGAGGCCGAAGGCCTCGACGTCGGAGATGGAGTCGACGGGGGCCCAGCGGGGCTGGGGCAGGCCGAGCGCGGCGAGGCGGGTGCGCATGGCCTGCTTGTCCTGGGCGTAGAGCAGGGCTTCGGGGCGGGGCTGGACTTCGACGCCTTCTTCGACGAGGGTGCGCAGGGCGTCCTGGGGGACGTGCTCGTGGTCGAAGGTGACCACGGTGCAGCCCTTGGCGAAGGCGCGGAGGTCGTCGACGTTGCGGTAGTCGCCGAACACGGTCGCGGGGGTGACGACCGCGGCGCTCTCGGCCGGGTCCCCGGCGAGCACTCTGAGGCTCTGCCCGAGGGCGATGGCGGCCTGGTGGGTCATGCGGGCGAGCTGACCGGCGCCGATCATGCCCACCGTCGGAAGTTGCGTCGCGGCGTCCACGGCCAGAGCCTAACCCGGGCCGCGACCTCGGTCTCGGCGTTCGGGACGCGGCGTGACCTGGGCCCTTACAGGATGATGGGATGTCTCGGCGGTCGCAGTTTGCGGGGCCTCTCGGCGGCGGCGGGCGCGAGCGGTGATGATGGAGGGGACACCGCTTTACCGAGTTCCGAAGGGCCGCCATGATCGAGTACTACTCTCCCGCCGAGATCGAGGCGATGCGCCCGGCCGGCCGCTTCGTGGCCGGCATCCTCTCCGAGCTGGAGCGGACCGCCGAGGTCGGCATGAACCTGCTCGAGCTCGACGACCTGGTCGCGCGCCGCATCAAGGAGGCCGGGGCGGTCTCCTGCTACGTGGACTACCACCCGTCGTTCGGCGCGAGCCCGTTCGGGAAGGTGCTGTGCACCTCGGTGAACGACGCGGTGCTGCACGGCCTCCCGTTCGACTACAAGCTCCAGGACGGCGACCTGGTGAGCTTCGACTTCGCGGCCGAAGTGGACGGCTGGGTCGCGGACTCGGCGCTGTCGCTCGTGGTCGGGAACGCGAGCGAGCACGACCTGCACCTGATCGACACGACGGCGCGGGCACTGGAGGCCGGCATCGGTGCCGCGAAGGTGGGGAACAAGCTCGGGGACGTCGGGCACGCGATCGCGACCGTGGCGCGCGGCGACGGCCTCAGCGTGAACACGCAGTTCGGCGGGCACGGCGTGGGGCGGACCATGCACGGCGACCCGCACGTCCCGAACGACGGCCGCCCCGGCCGGGGCATGAAGCTCAAGCCGGGCCTGGTCATCGCGATCGAGCCCTGGTTCCTGCAGACCACCGACGAGATCGTCTACGACCCGGACGGGTGGACGCTGCGCAGCGCCGACGGCTCGCGCGGCGCGCACATGGAGCACACCGTCGCGATCACGGAGGACGGGCCGATCATCCTCACGGCGCGGGACTGAGGTTCGCCGTCAGGCCTGGGCCGCAACCGGTCCAGGCGGTGACGGGCGGGTGCGCTGTCCGGAGCCGTCGCGCCGCCTGAGGAGTCTCGAGTCGGTCGGCGTCCCACCGGCCCGCAGCGCCGTGCTCGCACGGCGCCGGAACCGCCCCGGGTCAGGTGGCGCTTCAATGCTCCGCTTCGGTCCTCGCGAGGCGGGCCATGCGGTCGATCATGCGCTCGGAGGCGATCTCCTCGGCGGTGACGGCGTACCCGTAGTGGTCGCGCCAGTCGCCGTCGATGTAGAGGTACCGCTTGTGCAGGCCCTCGCGGCGCAGGCCGAGCTTCTCGGCGACCCGGTTCGACGGGCCGTTCTCGGGCCGGATGTTCACCTCGATGCGGTGGAGGCGGCCGACGGTGAGGGCGTGGTCGACGACCATGGCCAGCGCCGTGGCGGTAATGCCCTTCCCGGCGTGGCCGCGGTCGATCCAGTAGCCGGCGTAGGCCGAGCCGAAGGCGCGGCGCACGATGTTGCCGACGGTGAGGCCTCCGGCGAGCTGCCCCTGCCAGCAGACGGCGAGCGGCCAGCTCGTGCCGTCCTTGATGGAGCGCTTGAGGCCGCGCAGCATGGCGCGGAACGCGGCGGGCGAGTGGGCTTCGTACCAGGTGGTGCCGGTGCCGGGCTCCCAAGGGGCGAGCCAGGCCTCGTTGGCGCGGCGCAGTTCGGACCAGCGGGCGGCGTCGGAGCGTCGGAAGGGGCGGACGCTGACGTCGCCGTGGTTCAGGTGCACGGGCCAACCGGGGTTGGAGAGGGTCATTCGTGTTCCAGCTGCGGGTCGTTCGTGAAGATCATCGGTTCCGGTCCAGGAGCAGCACGTCTACGGTCGAACCGGCGGGCACCCGGGTCGCGTTCTCGCCGATCGTCATGAGGCCGGTCGCCTCCGCGAGTCCGGAGAGCGTGTAGGACGTGGCACCCAGCGGGGCGACGGTGTAGCCGCCGCCGCGCCTCTCGGCGACGCGGACGGGCCGGAATTCGCGCAGCCCGCTCGGTGAGGATACGGGCTCGGTCAGGTTGGCGCGCACGCTGGGCCGGAAAACGGGCTCGGCCCCGGCGAGGCGCTGGATGAGCGGCCGGGCGATGACCTCGAACGCGATCGTGGCCGCGACGGGGTCGCCGGGCAGGCACACGACGGGCACCTCCTCGGGCCCGATCGTGCCGAACCCCATGGTCTCGCAGAGGTAGACGGCGACCGGGTTGAAGTCGACGGCGCCGTCGCGGGAGAAGGTGCGGCGCACCATGTCCCCCGGGCCAAGGCCGGTGCCGCCGGTGGTGATGACGAGGTCGGCGCGCAGGATCTGGTCGTCGAGGACCGACCGGAGCGCGTCGGGCTCGTCGTCGCAGATGCCGACGCGGTACGCGTGCGCGCCCGCCTCGGAGGCCGCGGCGGTGACCAGGTGGGAGTTGACGTCGATGAGCTGGCCGGGCTGGGAGGGGCGGCCGGTGTCCACGAGTTCGTCGCCGGTGGCGATGACGACCACGCGGGGGGTGGGGCGGACGACGACGTCGGCGATGCCGGCGGCGGCGAGGAGCCCGATGAGGTTGGGGGTGACGCGGCGCCCCTCGTGGGCGAGGATCTCGCCCGAGGGGCGCTCGGAGCCCATGCGGCGCACGCCGTGTCCGCGGCGCGGCACCTGGCGGACGTCGACGGTGGCCATGCCCTCGTCGGTCCAGGCGAGGGGCACGACCATGTCGGCGCCGACCGGAAGGGCGGCGCCGGCGGCGACGGAGAAGCAGGTGCCGGAGACCAGGCGCACGGGGCGCCAGGACGAGGCGGCGAGGTCGCCGAGGACCTTGAGGCCCACGCCGCGCTCGGGGCTGGCACCGGCGATGTCGTCGCCGTTGCACGCGTAGCCGTCGATCGCGGCGTAGTCGAAGGCGGGGAGCGGGCCGGGGTTCACGGCGTTCTCGGCCAGGACCGAGCCGGTCGACTGGGTCATGTCGATGTCGACCGGCGGCAGGGGACGCACCAGGGCCAGCGCCTTCGCCAGGAAGTCGGCCAATGGTGTCGCTTCGCCGGTCCCCTTCACTCCCCATCCCCCCGTCGGTCAAGTTCCTCTCAGCGCCGCCTCGCGGTCGCCGGGTCAGTCAAGTGTCGCACTGAATTCGCGCAGCCAGGCGTTGAAGCCGGGCAAGTCGTCCCGCTGGGTTGCGAGCTCGACCAGGGTCTGGAGGTACGCGACGGGCTCGCCGGTGTCGTAGCGGCGGCCGCGGAAGACGACCGCGTGGACCGGGGTCCCCTTGGCGCGCATGGTCTCCATGGCGTCGGTGAGTTGGATCTCGCCGCCGTTGCCGGGCTCGGTCTGCTCGAGCACGGGGAAGATCGCCCCGGGGAGGACGTAGCGTCCGATGAGGATCAGGTTCGAGGGCGCGTCCTCGACGGCGGGCTTCTCGACGAGGCCGGTCACTTCGACGACGTCCTCGGCGTCGGTGGCCCGGACGGCGGCGACGCCGTAGCGGGAGACCTGGTCCTCGGGGACCTCGATGAGGGCGAGGACGATGCCGCCGGTCTCGGACTGGAGGTCGATCATGCGCGGCAGGAGCTTGTCGTCGAGGTGGCACCACTCGTCGCCGAGGAGGACCGCGAAGGGCTCGTCGCCGACGTGCGAGGCGGCGCGGCCGACGGCGTGGCCGAGGCCCTTGGCGCCGCCCTGGCGGATGGCGGTCATCTCGGCGATGCTCTCGGGGGCCTTCACCTTGGCGAGCATGGCGTCCTTGCCCTTGGCTTTGAGGGCGTTGTCGAGGTCGGCGCGCGCGTCGAAGTAGTCGATCATGGCGTCCTTGCCGGGGGCGGTGACGAGGGTGACGTCATCGGCGCCGGCGGCTGCGGCCTCCTCCACGATGTACTGGAGGACCGGCTTGTCGACGATCGGCAGGAGTTCCTTGGGGATGGCCTTGGTGACCGGCAGGAAGCGGGTGGCGAAGCCGGCTGCGGGAATAACGGCTTTCGTGGCGCGGGGCGAGGTTGCTGACATACCGCGAGGGTAGCGTGCACACGCTGAGTCGGCGGTCAGCCACCCTGCCGAACAAAGGGTGAACGTTCATGTCGGGTCGTCCGGGGTTCAGACCGCCGCGACCCTCCAGGTGTCGCGCCCGGCCGCCTTGGCGGCGTAGAGGGCCTCGTCGGCGGCCGCGAGGACGCCCGTGGCCGTGTCGGCGTGCTCGCCGAGGACGGCGATGCCGATGGAGACGGTGACGTTGAGTTCGCGGCCGCCGGAGGCGTCGTTCACCTTGAACTTGCGGGCGTTCACGGCTTTGCCGAGGCGCTCGGCGACGACCGAGGCGCCGCCCGCGTCGGTCTCGGGGAGCAGGACCATGAACTCCTCGCCGCCGTGGCGGAACGCGAGGTCGACTTCGCGGATCTGGCCGGTGATGCGGCGCGCGAGCTCGACGAGGACCTGGTCGCCGACGGGGTGGCCGTAGGTGTCGTTGACGTCCTTGAAGCGGTCGAGGTCGATCGCCAGGAGCGCGGAGGGCCGCTGGTAGCGGCGGGACCGCTCGGCCTCGCGGCGCAGCGAGGTCTGCATGAACCGGTAGTTCCACAGCCCGGTGAGCGGGTCGGTGAGGCTCAGCCGCTCGGCGTGGCGGTGCAGGAGGACGTTCTCGACCGCGACCGCGGCCTGCCCGGCGAAGGTCCGCAGGGTGTCGACGTCGCCCGGTTCGAACTCGTCCCCGGCGATCCGGTTGTAGAGGACGAGCACGCCGAGGACGCCCGCATCGGTGCGCGGCGCGCCCCCGTACTCGCCTTCGCCTTGGCGGGGGCGGTCGTGCTCGGCCGCTTGGCCGCTGCTGCGCACCTGGTCGACGGGGTGGACGCTGCCGCGTTCGTGGTCGGCGGGCAGACGGCCGCCACGCCACTCGTATTCAACGGGCTGACGCCCGCCACTCCACTCATGTTCGCCGGGCTGACGCCCGCTGCTCCACTCGTATTCCACGGGCTGACGCCCGCTGAAAGGCACCGCGACGATCGTGTGGGCGTCCGGTTCGGTCAGGGCGCGGTGGCGGCCCTCGAAGCGGCCGTCGACGATCCTGCCGTGGGCGGGGACGCCGCCGGCGGCGATCGCGCCGATGATCCCCTCGCCGATGCGGATGCTCGCGGGCTCGGTGATGCCGAGGTCGCCTTCGCCGGCGCGCTCGCGGAGCTGGTCGGCGTCGTCCACGTCGACAAGCATGATGACCCCGGCCTCGGCCCCGGCCGTGACCATCGCCGTGTCGAGGATGACCTCCAGGATGCGGTCGAGGTCGAGCGTCGCGGTGAGGGTCTGGCCGAGGCGGCCGAGCTGGCCGCGCATCTGGTCGCGGGAGGCGGTGAGGGCGTTGACGTACGACTGGGTCTGGGCGGTCATGCGGTTGAACGCGTACGCGAGCTGCGCGACCTCGTCGCGCCCGTGCACCGGGACCCGCACGTTGAGGTCCCCTTCGGCGACGCGCTCGGCGGCCGCCGAGAGCTCCGCGAGCGGCCGCGTGGTCGAGCGGGCGAGCCAGGCGGCGAGGCCGACCGCGCAGAACGCCGAGGCGGTGACCATCGCCGCGAGCGTCCAGTACATCGGGGTCACGTCGGTGGCCACGGTGCCGATGCTCAAGGGCAGGAACGAGTCCGTGAAGTCCCAGCGCCCGGCGTCGGCGCTGCCGACCGAGAGCGGGGTGGTGCGGGAGTCTTGGAGGATGACGTCGGCGTCCGCGACGCGGGCGAGGCGGGCCAGGAACGTCTGGTCGACCTCGCGGAAGGCGGTGAACACCGACGTGGAGCCGTCGGTGTTCTGGACCTCGGCCTGGGCGCCGAGCGCCACGATCGGGCCCGCCCCGGCGTAGGCGACGGTCTCGCCGCAGTCGACCCAGGAGCCCTTCGGGGCCTCCGCCCCGATGTCGGTGCCCGGACTGGTGACGACCGACGCGAGGCTCGAGAAGACCACGCCGTCGACCACCGCCCGGTCGACGAGGAGTTGCGCCATTTCGACCGCGTTCTCCTGATCGCCGTTACGGTAGTTCAATGCCACCGCCGCAGCCGAAGCCTGGATGCGTTCGCAGATGGTGCCGAGGGTCGAGTCGACCATCGTCACCGCCGAGTTCGCCAGGGCCTCCCCGCGGGAGTCCGCTAGATGGGACATGACGGCAGCGACGAAGACGGCCCCCACCAGGACCGGCCCGAGCACGACGACGAGGAACGCCGTGGTGAGCCGTGAGCGCAGCGACACCGAATCCCCCTCAAGTTCACTACTTAGAAGACTACCTAGAGCTACCGACTCGACACGACGCGGCAAGGGTACGTAAACGGGACTAACCGAAAGGGTGAGTGGAGGTCTCCGTTCAGGGGAATCCTCCCAGGTACCGGCGACAAAGGGAAGGAAACGCCATGCAAGAGGCGAAGACCGCAGCACGCAGGCAGCTGCTCGAGGCGCGGAACGCGATGCCCGGTGAGCAGCGCGGATACGCCGATCTGGCCACATGGAAGGCCTTGCGGGACTTCCTGATCGAAGTCGTGGACGAAGGCGCCGTCGTGGCCGCGTACCGGCCGTTCGGCTCGGAACCGGGCGCCGCACTGGAACCCGAACTGCCCGAACGGCTCGCGGTGGTCTACAAAGTCCTCGAGCCGGTGCTCCTGCCGGACAAGGACCTCGCCTGGCGCGAGGTCGGAGGCCCTGGGGGGCAAGGGGAACCGGACCAGAACTCCGAAGGCGGGGACGGCCCGAACCCGGGCGGGGCGGTGCTGGAACCGGACGCGATCAAGCAGGCCGCGGCGGTCATAGTTCCCGGCCTCGCCGTCTCAGATGATGGGATGCGACTCGGTCGGGGCGGAGGTTCATACGATCGGGCGCTCGCCCGGGTCGGTCCGGACGTCCCGGTCGTGGCGCTCCTGCGCGACGGCGAGTTCGGCTACATGGTCCCGGCCAAGCCGCACGACCGGCCGGTGACGGGCGTGATCACCCCGGCGAGGGGGTTCACCTCGTTGAGATAGGCCACATCCGGGGTCCCGGCCGGGCCGGTCACCGCCCGCACGCTCGCGAAGGGTCCTGTGACCTGTCCGGCGACCCGGGATGGGATTAGCACTCTTCGGCGTTGACTGCTAATGTCGATCGAGATCTGTGTTGAGTGCTGGAGGTCTAGGACGTGCCTGTCTACGAATACCGCTGCAAGGAGTGCGGTTACGAGTTCGACAAACACCAGTCGTTCTCCGAAGCGCGCCTCAGCGACTGCCCGAACTGCGAAGCCAAGGGTGCGCTGCGCAAGGTCTTCGGCAATGTCGGCGTCACCTTCAAAGGCAGTGGGTTCTACCGGACCGACTCCAGGTCGACCGACTCCAGCTCCCTGAGCTCGAACGGCTCCAAGAGCGGCGCGAAGCCGAGCGAGGGCAAGTCGGAGCAGAAGTCCGAGACCAAGGCCGCCGCTTCGACCGCCAAGTCGGAGTCCAAGAGCGCCGCCAAAGCCGCCTGAGCGGCACACAGCTGCAACTTCCACCGGTGCCCGGTCGCGATCGCGACCGGGCACCGGTGTTTCTCGCGCGCTACTCGCCGTCCCCGAACCACCCGGAGTCGGACGCCTCCTCGCCCGGGGTCGCTGAGCGCCGCTCCCCCTCGACGGTCTCGGTCGTCGGCGCGGCGTCCTCTTCGGCGATGTCCGTGGTCTCCTCGAACTCGGGCTCCTCCTCGTAGGCCGGCGGGTCCGCCTCCACGTCGCTCGGCCGCACCGTTTCCCGCTCGTCCTCCTCGGCGACGTTCGCAGTCCCGTCGTCGCCGCGGTACTTGTCGGAGCGGCCGTCCATCACCTGCCACCAGATGCGCTCGGCGATCGTGCCCTCGTGCGAGCTGCCGTCGCCCTCCTTCGTCTCGTCCCCCGCCCAGACCGCGAGCGCCAGGCCCGGGGCGAACCCGGTGTGCCAGGTCGAGGAGGCGTTCACCGCGAGCCGGCCGTCGCCGGACGCGAAGCCGTTCATGTACAGGGGGACCTGGGTCTCGGCGGCCAGCGCCGGGTCGATCCCGGCGTGGACGGCGGGCGCTTCGGCCTCGTAGCGCTCGCCTTCGGGACCGTTGACGGTCTCCACGAAGTAGGGCTCGGCGACCTCGCCGTTGCTGAAGAGCGCCGCGTGCATCACGGCGGCGTCGAGAGTGGTGATCGGGTACGCGCCGATGCCGATGTCCGGATGGAAGCCCGTCGCCTCGGCCGGGTCGATCTCGGCGGCCACGCCGTGCTCGTCGAGGTCGTGCGGGTCCCACATACGGTCGATGCCGAGCGAGGCGGCGATCCGCGCGATGGCGTCGCCGCCGAGGGACTCCGCGACCTCGTAGACGGGCGTGTCGAGCTTCTCGGAGACGGCGTCGGCCAGGCTGATCTCGTGGTCCTGGGCGCCGCCGATGTTCACCAGGTCCATCGGCTCGCCCTCGTCGTCGAGGTACGTGTCGAACTGGCGCGGCGAGGACCCGTCGAGTTCGTCGGACCAGGTGTCGAGGCCCGCGTCGACGGCGGCGGCGTAGACGAGGGTGTTGAAGGCGGTGCCGGGCCGGTGGCCGACGTCGGCGGCGAGGTCGAGGCCGGCGCCGTTCTCGCCGCCGTAGTAGGCCAGGACGCGGCCGGTGCCCGGTTCGACCGCGGTCAGCGCGGCGGCCATGTTCTCGTCGGCGGCCGTGACCTCGCGGATGCCGGTCTGCTCGACGGCCAGCTCCTGGAGTTCGGCGTCGATCGTGGTGATGATGTCGAAGCCGCCGCGCAGCACCTCGTCGGTGCCGATCCCGGCGTGGGCCAGCTCCTGGAGCACGAAGCCGTTGGTGATGAAGCCTTCCGGGCCGAGCCCTTCGGGGTCGTTCGTCGGGTCGAGCGTCTCGGGGAGGGCGGTGATGGTGTCGCGCTCGACCTGCTCGAGCCCGCCGATGACGACCATCTGGTCGAGCACGTACGCCATGCGCTCGGTCGCGGCCTCGGTGTCGCCGCCCTTGCCGTAGGGGTCGCGCGGGTCGAACGGGCCGTCCGGGGACTTGATCTGGGCGACCAGGAGCGCGGACTGCGAGGTGGAGAGGTCGGCCGCCGAAGTGCCGAAGAACGCCTGCGCGGCGGCTTCGACCCCGTACGCGCCTCGTCCGAAGTAAACGATGTTGAGGTAGTGGTTCAGGATCTCGTCCTTGGTGAACTGCTCCTCCATCTTCATCGCCATGGCCGCTTCGCGGGCCTTGCGGAGGTAGGAGCCGTCGCCGCGGATGTCGGCCACCAGGCCCACGTACTGCTGCGTGAGGGTGGAGGCGCCCTGCTTGTCGCCGCCCTTGACGTTGTTGACGAGGGCGCGGAGCACGCCTTTGGCGTCGACGCCGGGGTGCTTGTAGAAGTTGGCGTCCTCGGCGGCGACCACGGCGTGCTCGACGTCGTCGGCGATCTGGTCGAGGTCCACGGAGGTGCGCCGCTCGGCGGCGAGCTCGCCCATCACGGTGGTGCCGTCGCTGTAGTAGACGGTGGAGCCCTGGCTGAGGGCGTCGTCGAGCGCTTCGGGGAGGTCGACGGTGGCGTAGAAGACCGATCCGACCACGGAGACCGTGGTGGCGAGGATGAGGACCGCGAGGCCGAGCGCGGCGATCTTGCGCTTCTTGCGGCGGTGCTTCGGCTTGGCGCCCGGCGGCCGGTCCGCGGGGGCCCCGGACTCGGCTTTCGGCCGTTTCATGAAGGGCCGCAAGTTGATCGTGCGGCCGGGATCTTCGGTCTCGGTGGCGTCTCGACCTGGTTCCATGTTGAGGAATACGCGCGAAGCTCGCCAAAGGGTTGCGACGGTTTGAACTATTCCTAATGGGACGGCAGTGACTCAGAGGGCCAGTGCGACGGATGTGGTCAGCACGAGCTGCGCCAGCGCGACGGGCACCAGGACCTTCCAGCAGAGGGCCTGGATCTGGTCGACGCGCAGTCGCGGCCAGGCCACGCGGAGCCAGATGACGACGGCCGCGAGCGCGCCGGTCTTGAGGAGGGTCCAGAGCCAGCCGAGCGATATGCCGTTGAAGGACGCGGGGCCGGGTCCCTGCCAGCCGCCGAGGAAGAGCACGGCGGTCAGAGCACAGATGACGACGATGCCCACGTACTCGGCGAGGAGCAGGAGCGCGAAGCGCAGCCCGGCGTACTCGGTGAGGTAGCCGAAGACGAGTTCGGAGTCGGCCACGGGCGCGTCGAACGGCGGGCGGCGGATCTCGGCCAGCCCGGCGGTGAAGAACACGAGCGCGGCGGGGGCCTGCCACAGCAGCCACCAGGGGTTCCAGGCCTCCACGATCTGGGGGAGGCTGAGGGTCCCGGCCGCGACGGCGACGGAGGCGGCGGCGAGCACGAGGGGCAGTTCGTAGGCCATGAGCTGCGCGGCGCCGCGGAGCGCGCCGATGAGCGTGTACTTGTTCGCGGAGGACCAGCCGGCCATGAGGACCGCGAGGACGCCGACGCCGACGAGCGCGACGACGATGAACAGGCCCATGTCGAGGCTCGATCCGACGAGGTCGCCGGGGCCGAGCGGGATGAAGAGGATGACCAGGAGGTAGGGCAGGAGCGCGACGGCGGGCGCGAGCTTGAAGACGGGCTTGTCGGCGTCGTCGGGGACGAGGTCCTCTTTCTGGGCGAACTTGACGCCGTCGGCGATGAGCTGGGCCCAGCCGTGGAAGCCGCCGGCGTGCATCGGGCCGAGGCGGCCCTGCATGTGGGCCATGAGCTTGTGCTCGGTCTGGCCGACCACCAAGGGCAGCACGAGGAACGCGGCGAGCACGGCGGCGATCTTGACCGCGATCTCAAGAAGCATCGGGACGCCTCAGGCGGGGGTCCGGTGCGGTCGCGTCCGGCGGGTCCTGCGGGTCGGCGGCCGATCCGGTGCGGGGGTCGGGTGCGGCGGCCGGATCCGCCGCCGGTTCGATCCAGTCCTCCGGGACTCCGGGCGGGCGCTTGGGGGCGCGCTTGCGGACCGTCCCCTCTTGGCGATGCTTGGGAGCCGTGACTTGGCCCTGCCCCTCTCCCGGTTCCTTGGCTCCCGGCCAGGGCTTGACGACGCGGGAGGCGAGGATGAAGTCCTTGCGGAGCGGGTGGCCCTCGAACTCGGGGGCGAGGAGGAGCGGCTGGAGGTCGGGGTGGCCGGGGAAGTCGACGCCGAACATCTCGTGGGTCTCGCGCTCGTGCCAGTCCGCGCCGGGGTAGAGGTCGACGACGGAGCCGATGGCGCCTTCGGTGAGGAGGGCGCGCAGGAGCACGCCGCGCCGCTCGCTCACGGACCAGAGGTGGGCGATGACGCGGAAGCGGATCGGGCCGGGCGGGCCGCCCTCGGCCGCGGGCTCGGCCGGGCCCTCGTCGACGGCGGAGAGCCAGTCGAAGAAGTCGCAGCCGACCTCGTCGCGGCAGGCGCGCACGGCCGCGTGCCAGTCCTTGGGGTCGACGTCGGCGACGGCGCGCGGGCCGTCGGCGCCGAGCTCGTCGATGCCGAGGGCGGCGCGGACGCGGTCCTCCCAGAAGTCAGGCACGGTGCCCGCCTCCCGCGGATCCGATCGGCGAGTGCGTCATTCGGGCCTCCTCAGGAGCGGGCGCGTGCTCGGCGTCCGGCGCAGCGGCTCGGCGGCGATCTGCTTCTGGAGCTCGCCGATGCCGTAGAGGAGCGCTTCGGGGCGCGGCGGGCAGCCGGGGATGTAGACGTCGACGGGGATGATCTGGTCGACCCCTTTGGTGACGCAGTACGAGTCCCAGTAGGGCCCGCCGGAGTTGGAGCAGGCGCCGAAGGAGATGACGTACTTCGGCTCGGGCATCTGCTCGTAGAGGCGTTTGATCGCGGGCGCCATCTTGTCCGTCACCGTGCCGGAGACGACCATGAGGTCTGCCTGGCGCGGCGAATGCGCGAACGGGATGACGCCGAGTCGCATGAAGTCGTGGCGGCTCATCGAGGCGGCGATGAACTCGATGGCGCAGCAGGCGAGCCCGAAGTTGAAGACCCACAGGGAATAGCGCCGGCCCCAGTTGAGGACGAAGCGGATCGGCTCGCCGAGCATGTTGGTTTCCGTCGGGCGGGAAGGGAACGGGAGTCTCACCGCCACCGCAGGACCCCTTTCCTCCAGGCGTAGGCGAGGCCGAGGGCGAGCACGCCCACGAAGACCCCCATCTCGACCGCCGCGGCCGGCCCGAAGGCCCGGAACACGGCGGCCCACGGGAACAGGAACACCGCTTCGACCGCGAAGAGCACGAACAGGAACGCGTAGACGTAGTAGCGGATCTGGACCTGCGCCCAGTCCTTCCCCACGGGGTCCACGCCGCATTCGTAGGTCTGGCCCTTCTCCTTGGAAGGCGCACTGGGCCTCAGGAGCCGGTTGGCGGTCATCGCGGCGGCGACGAACGCGAACCCGGCGAGCAGGAGCACCCCGAATACGGCGTAATCGCTCAACCGGGTCGTGTGCATAACGACACCATAGCGGCGCACAGGCCCTCGCGATACCCGTGCGCGCGGGCGAATCGGCGCGATTCGGGGCCGGCTCCGGGGAACTTCGGCGCACCGGGCGCAACCGCCCGGCACGCCCCGGCGTGTTGTTGTACGAAGAGGATTCACCCGAACGCCGCAAAGCCCTGATATGGGTCGCGCGAACGCACAGGTAACAGGAATGGGATCACCGCACATGACCGCCGCCGGCGCACCGACGCTGCTCCGAGTCGACGTCGAGTCCGCCACGATGCTGCTCGACCGGCCCGTGGTCATCGGCGACGACTTCGACGGGTTGGCCGGTCCGGTCGTCGCTGAGAGGATTGTCGACATAACGACCCCGCCTCGCGTCTCCCCCTTCCCGAACGCGACAATGGTTGCCGCCGGGCACGAACGCGATGACCCGGAAGATTCCCTTGTCCCACCTACCTGCGCTGGAGCGGATGTGCGAACGGAGGCGGAGTTCACCGACCTCTACGAGAAGCATTTCTCGGAGCTCGCGGCCCAGGTCTGCGCCTACCTCGGCGACGCCACCGAAGCCCAGGACCTCGTGCAAGAGGCGTTCCTGCGGGCGTGGCAGCGCTGGGACAAGGTCGGCGGGTACGAGGAGCCGGTCGCGTGGGTCCGCCGCGTCGCCTGGAACCTCGCCACGAGCCGGCACCGCCGCAACCAGGTCGCGCGCAAGTTCCTCCAGAAGTCCTCCGCGCCGGAGATGGCCCCGGCCGCGAGCCCTGACCACGTCGCGCTCGTCGCCGCGCTGAAGCAGGTCCCGGCCAAGCGCCGCCAGGCGCTCGTCATGCACTACATGGCCGACATGACGGTGAACGCGATCGCCGCGGCGACCGGTGCGAAAGAGGGCACCGTGAAGTCCTGGCTGCACCGCGGCCGCAAGGAACTCGCCGCGCTGCTCACCGACACCGCCGCCGACCCCAGGCCCGCCAAGGCGGCGAAGGCCCCCGAGGCCGACCCCGACACCATGCCGATCCGCATCAAGCGCGCCCTCCCCGGCTCGCAGCGGACGCCCCGTTCCACGACCCGCCGAGCTTCCGTGAAGGAGGACCGCTCATGACCTTCGACCCCGATGACGACAAGGTCACCGCGGCCTTCGCGAGCTTGCGGGCGGACGCCGCCGCGCAGTTCCCGCCGCCGCCGGTCAACGAGCTGCTCGGCCGCGCCCCGGCCGCGAAGCGCCGCCGCCGGCTCGTGTCCCTGGCCGCGATCGCCGGCGCCTGCACCGCGGTCACCGCGGGCGGCTTCGCCGTGGCCCAGACGATCGGCCCGATCGCGTTCGGCCCCGAGCCCTCCGACAACGAGAGCGCTTCGGTCGAGGTCGCGACCTCGGACGAGACGCCGAGCTTCAGCATCGGCGACCCGGCGAGCCCGCACGCCTCCGGCGGCGAGGAGCCTGCCGAGGAGACCGAGATCCCGGCCGAGACGACCCTGGTCATCACCGACCCCGGCGAGTACGGCGACGCCTGCGCCGACGTGTCCCTCGGCTTGAACGTCGAGGACTGGACCTTCACCGACGAGACCCCCTGGGCGATCGCGTCCGGCGCGGGCGTCGGGCCGGTGCTCGGCGACGTGGACGGCGACGGCGGCGACGACGTCGCGGCCGTGCTCGAATGCCGCCCCGAGGGCACTGACGACGTGTTCACCGTCGGCGTGGCCGCGTTCTCCTGGAACGAGGACGGCACCTCCCTCGAGCAGCTCGGCTGGGTGTGGGAGCCGAAGGCGCTCACGTCCACCGTCGCGATCTCCTCGATCACGGACGGTGTGGTCACCGTCGACGCCGTGAACCCGGGCCACCCCGACCAGACCGGTTCGTTCCAGTACGTGTGGAACGCCGACACCGGGTCCTTCGCGCCCGTCGAGCACGAGGCGCCCACGTCGCCGGTGCCGTCCGAGAGCTCCTCGAGCCCGGCGCCGAACGAGACGCCGACCGCCGACGAGAGCGCCGCGGCGACGGCCTCCAGCGGGTCCTGATAGGAGGCGGGCCGGGCTCGGCCGCACCGTCGGAAACACGACTCCGGCGTGTCTGCGAGCGCGGCTCGCGTCCAGAATCCGGGACGCGGCGGCGGCCCGAACATCGCTCCAGGGAAGCCGAAACAAGAGGTCCAGGTCACTGCGGACCTCCAGTCGTCTCACCATGTGAGTCAGATCGCTGAAAGTGGTGTCGCCTACATCGCGCCCGCGTCGCAGGGTTGGCATCGCGAGGTGACGCCCGCGTAGCATCGCAAGTAGCAGACTCGGCGGAGCCCCGCTCCCCGAAACCGAACGCCGCAGTCCTTGCGTGCCCCAGAACCCGCATGAGGAGAACTAGGTGAATACCGTCCGGCAGCTCGACCGGGTCGTCATCCGCTTCGCAGGGGACTCCGGCGACGGGATGCAGCTCACTGGTGACCGCTTCACTGCGGAGACCGCCAAGCTCGGCAACGACCTGTCGACGCTCCCTAACTACCCCGCCGAGATCCGGGCCCCCGCAGGCACCCTGCCCGGCGTGTCGAGCTTCCAGATCCACTTCGCGGACACCGACATCCTCACCCCGGGCGACCAGCCCGAGGTGCTCATCGCGATGAACCCGGCGGCGCTCAAGGCGAACCTGAACGACCTCAAGGCCGGCGGCACCATCGTCGTCAACACCGACGAGTTCACCAAGCGCAACCTCACCAAGGTCGGCTACGACGCGAACCCGCTCGAAGACGGCTCGCTCGACGACTACCAGGTGCACGCCGTCGCCCTCGCCACCTTGACGATCGGCGCGCTCGCCGAGCACGAGGTCTCGAAGAAGGACGCCGAGCGCTCGAAGAACATGTTCGCGCTCGGGCTCGTCTCGTGGATGTACTCGCGCCCGACCGAGGCGACCGAGGAGTTCCTGCGCGGCAAGTTCAAGGCCAAGCCCGCGATCGCGGAGGCGAACATCGCCGCGCTGCGGGCCGGCTGGAACTACGGCGACACCACCGAGGCGTTCGCCGTGCGCTTCGAGATCCCGCCGGCGAAGCTCAACTCCGGCACCTACCGGAACATCACCGGCAACCAGGCCCTGGCCTGGGGCATCACCGCCGCCGGTGTGGCGAGCGGGCTCCCGGTGTTCCTGGGCGCCTACCCGATCACCCCGGCCAGCGACATCCTCCACGAGCTCTCCAAGCACAAGCGCTTCGGCGTCACCACCGTGCAGGCCGAGGACGAGATCGCCGCCGTCGGTGCGGCCCTGGGCGCTTCGTGGGGCGGGGCGCTCGGCGTCACCACCTCCTCGGGCCCGGGCATCGCGCTCAAGTCGGAGACCATCTCGCTCGCCGTCTCGCTGGAGCTGCCGCTCCTGGTCGTGGACGTGCAGCGCGCCGGCCCCTCGACCGGTCTGCCGACCAAGACCGAGCAGGCCGACCTCATGATGGCCATGTTCGGCCGCCACGGCGAGGCCCCGATCGCGGTCCTCGCCCCGCAGTCCCCTTCGGACTGCTTCGACATCATGCTCGAGGCGGCGCGGATGGCGCTGACCTACCGGACGCCCGTCATGGTCCTGTCGGACGGGTACATCGCCAACGGCGCCGAGCCGTGGCGCCTGCCCGAACTCGCCGACATCCCGGACATCTCAGTCGAGTTCGCGACCGAGATGAACGGTGTGGACGCCAAGGGCGAGCCGGTGTTCCTGCCGTACCTGCGCGACTTCGACACCCTGGCGCGCCCGTGGGCGGTCCCGGGCACGCCCGGCCTCCAGCACCGCATCGGCGGCATCGAGAAGGCCGACAAGACCGGCGACATCTCCTACGACCCCGAGAACCACGACCACATGGTGCGCACCCGCGCGGCGAAGATCGCCCGCATCGACGTGCCGGACCTGGAAGTGGACGACCCGGCCGGCGACGCCGAGGTGCTCGTCCTCGGGTGGGGCTCCACGTGGGGCCCGATCGGCGCGGCCGTGCGCGGCCTGCGCGACAAGGGAGTCCCGGTCGCCCGCGCGCACCTGCGCTTCCTCAACCCGATGCCGAAGAACACCGCCGAGATCCTCGCCCGCTACGACCGGGTCGTGGTCCCGGAGATGAACCTCGGGCAGCTCGCGCTCCTGCTGCGCGGCCACTTCCCCGGCACGAACGTGGTCGGCTACAACAAGGTGCGCGGCCTGCCGTTCACCTCCAACGAACTCCAGGACGCCATCGAGGAGGTCATCAAGAATGGCTGACGTCAAGCTCGACGCCCCCAAGCTGAAGGCCAAGGACTTCAAGTCGAGCCAGGAGGTGCGCTGGTGCCCCGGCTGCGGCGACTACGCCATCCTGGCCGCCGTCCAGTCGTTCCTGCCCGAGCTGGGCCTCGAACGCGAGAAGATCGCGTTCATCTCCGGCATCGGCTGCTCCTCGCGGTTCCCGTACTACCTCAACACGTACGGGCTGCACTCGATCCACGGACGCGCCCCGGCCATCGCCACGGGCCTGGCGGTCTCCCGCCCGGACCTGTCGGTGTGGGTCGTCACCGGCGACGGCGACGCGCTGTCGATCGGCGGCAACCACCTCATCCACGCGCTGCGCCGCAACGTGAACCTGAAGATCCTGCTGTTCAACAACCGGATCTACGGTCTCACCAAGGGCCAGTACTCCCCCACCTCCGGGCCGGGCACGCTCACCAAGTCGAGCCCGATGGGCTCGGTCGACGCGCCGTTCAACCCGCTGTCGCTGGCGCTGGGCTCCGAGGCCACGTTCGTGGCCCGCACCCTCGACTCCGACCGCGCCCACCTGCAGGAAGTGCTGCGGGCCGCGGCCGAGCACGAGGGCAGCGCCTTCGTCGAGATCTACCAGAACTGCCCGATCTTCAACGACGGCGCGTTCGAGGTGTTGAAGAACCCCGAGACCCGCGACGAGTCGATCATCCGGCTCCAGGACGGCGAGCCGATCCGGTTCGGCGACAAGGTCGTCGTGCAGTCCGGGTACGGGCTCCAGGTCAAGGACGCCGCGGAGGTCGACGAGGCCGACGTGGTCGTGCACAAGGCCGATGTGGACGACCCGGCGTACGCGTTCGCGCTGTCGCGGCTGTCGGGCATCGCGCTCGACCACACCCCGATCGGCGTGTTCCGCAACGTCAAGCGGCCCACGTACGACACGCAGGTGCGCACCCAGGTCGACGAGGCCGCCACGGGCGTCGACCGCAAGGAGGCCCTCGACCGGCTCCTGCACTCCGGCGACACCTGGACCGTGCTCTAGCCGCCAAAAGCAGCGCGAAGCGGGCCGGACCTTTCGAGGTCCGGCCCGCTTTCGTCTGCACTGCTCAGCTCTCGAGCGTTTCCTGCGCCTTGGTCAAGATCGACTTGACCTCCTCCTGCCAGGCGTACGACGCGGTCTCGATCGAGACGTAGAACGACTCTTGGGAGGCGACCCAGGCCTCCTCGGCGGTCTCGCGGTAGCCGGTCTCGTCCCCGCACTCGGCGAGATCGACGGCGAAGGCGATCTCGAAGGCCTTCTTGCCCTCGTAGTCGTCCGGGGCGTCGTCAGGCAGGTCCGGGAAGTCGCCCACCACCGAGCCCTCGCCCTCGTACAGCTCGAAGAAGTAGTCGGTCACCGGCAGGGAGGACTCCTCGTCGAACTCCCAGCCGTGCCGGTCGTGCTCGGCGAGGCAGTCGACCAGTTCGCCCTGGACCGCGGCGATCCCCTCGTGGAACATGACCTTCGAGTCCTCCATGGCCTCGGCGTCGTCCATGGGGTTCTCCGGGCGGTAGTGCCAGTACGCGCCGCGGATCTCGCCGCCCTCGGGGTCCTCGACCAGCCGCAGGTCGTCGTAGAGCGCGTCGATCATCTCGCGCAGGCAGCCGCCCGGTTCGGGCTGCATGTACGAGAACTCGTCACCGGTGTAGACCTCGCCCTCGCGGGCCTCGGGCTGCGTGCTCTCCTCGCCGATGAGGTAGCCGTACTCGTCCAGCGCGGCGGCCTCGCCCTGGTAGGCCACATGCCAGTCGTACTGGTCCCGGGGGTCGAGCGCGGCGAACTCGCTCTGGTTGCCGCCGTTCTCCGGTCCGCCCCCCATCGCTTCGCTGTCGACCTCGAAGCCCTTGTACGCCATGTACTCCTCGACCTCGTCCGGATCGGCCTCCGGGGCGAACCGCCACGTGCCGAGGCCGTATTCGGCCGCCTCCTCGACCGAGGGCAGCCAGCTGCCCCAGTCGTCGGCGCGGACCAGCTCCTCCGCCGGCTCGAACGCCCCGGAGACGAAGTACAGCTCGTCGTGGACCGTGAAGCCCTGGTCCTCCAGGCAGGCCTGGACGATCCGGCCCTCGGCGGCCTCCAACTCGTACAGGAGCCGGTTGCTCTCGTTGACCATGTCGATGAGCCGCGGCGCCTCGAACGACTCGCCCGCGCCCTCGGGCACGTCGCCGTCCTTCGCGTCGTCAGTGCAGGCGGCGGCGGCCGCCAGGGCCAGCGCGGCGGCGAAGGCGCCCGCGAGCCGGGTCGTGCGTAGCATCGATCCGCGTTCCTCTCAAGTGAAGCCGAAGAGTCTTCGACTCCCTGAGTACGCGTGCCCGGCGGGTTCGGTTGCCCTACAGGAGCGGTTCGAGTTCGAGGGCGGCGTCGCGCAGGCGCTGTGTGAGCTCCGGCCACGAAGTGCGGATCTCCTGGAGCGGGAGCGCGACGGCGAAGACGATCCGCTCGTCGTGCGACGCCCCTTCGCGCACGACGACGCCGGCGCAGCCGACGCCCTCGCGGAACTGGCCCATCTCGGCGTACACCCCGGATTCGCCGTAGACGGCGAGGTCGTATTCGAGGGCGTCCGGTTCGACGAGGGTGCGGCGGGTGAACGGGCGCATCCCGGCGGACTTGAGGAAGCGGGCGCGGTCGTGCGGCTGGAGGGTGGCGAGGAGGGCCTTGCCGAGTGCGGTGGCGTGGGCGCCGTCGTCGAAGCCGACGATGAGCTCCTCCACGTGCGGGCTGCGGTGGCCCTCGATCACGTCGGTGACGGCCGGGCGGCCTTCCACGAAGCGGGCGATGAAGGTCGAGTAGCCGGTCTCGGCGGACATGCGGCGCATGAACTCGCCGCAGGTGCTCGGCCCGGCGATGGCGCGGGTGAGCTCGGAGTAGCGGTCGGAGACCTCGAGGCCGAGCGTGTAGCGGCCGTTCTCGTGGCGGCGCAGGTAGTTCTCGTAGACGAGGGTGCGCAGGAGGTTGTAGGCGGTGGCGCGGTTGAGGCCGCACTCGAAGGCGATGCGGGGCGCGGTGACGCCGTCGGCGTGGCGGCCCACGAGCTCCATGATGCGCAGTGCACGCTGGACGCTCTGGATCATCTTGGTCGGCTCGCTCTGCGCGCTCGGGAAGGCGCTGGCCGCCGAGGCGCCCTTGGCGGGCTTGCGGTCCGGGGTGGCGGGCCGGCTCCTGGCCGCCCGCTGCCGGGGCGCGCCCGAGTAGTTCGGGACGCCGCGCTGCGGTTCGTCCCCTGGTCGCCGCTGCTCCACCATGCCGCCGCTCCAATTTGCACCAGTTGATCCGACTGACGGCGCCGGGTACGGCGCCGGCCGGACCGGCCATATCTAACTATATAAACAACAGCCGGTTGCGTCACCGTCGCATACGGGGCAGTATCTATGTGTCAGCACCGTTCGCGGTCCGGCTCACGCCGGTCGCGGACAAACCGCGGCGGCGGCGTCGAGTCCCCACCAAACTTCCTCGTCGCCGCCGCGGAACATTCGAATAACCGAAACGCGGCGGCTCCCTCCCACCAGGGCCGCCGCGTTTCGTTTGCCCCAATGTTCTTGGGAGAGCAGCGATACGGCGGTTCCGGGCGGGAAAACCGCAGGTGACGTGCGCCTGCGGGGGCGAAGCCGGCTGTCGTTAGGCAACGCTGTCGTACAGACGCAACAGTCGCACACGCTGTGTGCCGGAGTCAAGACAAGCCAGGACACGTCACGCAGACGGGGGACGCACACTCACGACCGGACATTGTGAGCGGTCGACGGGTTATCTGATATGCGGAGTACGGTTGCCGTCGTGTCCACCTCCGCACCCTCCCGGCGCCGCCCCCGGCCCCGGACCGCACCGCCCCGGACCGCCACCACCGTCACCGCCGCCATGACCGTCCAGGTCGCCGCCGTCCTCCCGCTCTTCCTCTTCGGCGGGCTCGCCGTGCAGATCACCGGCGAACTCGGCATGGGCCTCAGCGCGATCGGCTGGATCTCCGGCATCTACTTCACCGTCACCGCGGTCACCACCGTGCCCTCCGGGCGGCTCGTCGACCGCTTCGGCGCACTCGTGACCGCGCGCGTCGCCATCGCGATGTCCGCCGCCGGACTCCTCGGCATCGCGTTCGTCGCCCGCGACCCGGTCGTGCTCACCCTGTTCATGGTGCTCTCCGCGCCCGCGAACGGCCTCGGGCAGCTCGCCTCGAACACCGTCCTCAGCGAATGGGCGCCGCAGGGCCGCCGCGGGCTCCTCTTCGGCGCCAAGCAGGCCTCCGTGCCGTTGTGCACCATGCTCGGCGGACTCAGCGTCCCGCTCGTCGCGCTCACGCTCGGCTGGCGGTGGGCGTTCGTCTTCGGCGCCGGACTGGTGCTCCTCGCGCTCGTTCCGCTCGCCGGGCTCGGACGGCCCGCCGTGCGGCCCAGGAACACAGGCGCGCGCTCCTTCGACCTGCGGCTGCTGCTGTTCGCGGTCGCGACCTTCCTCGGCTCGCTCGCCGCGACCCCGATCGGCTCGTTCATCACCACGTTCACCGTCGACACCGGCGGGTCCGAGAGCTACGCCGGGATGGTCCTCATGGCGGGCGGCATCGCGGGCGTCATCGGCCGCACCGGTTTCGGCGCCCTCGCGGACGTGCGCAAGGGCGGCGAGTTCCGCATCATCGCGCTCATGCTCGCCGCCGGGGCCGCGGGCGTCGCCACGTACCTGCTCGAGCTGCCGTGGCTGCTGCCGATCGGCACCGCCGCCGCGTACGGCCTCGGCTGGGCCTGGCCGGGGCTGATGAACCACGCCGTGGTCCAGCGGTACGCGGACGCGCCGGCGCTGGCGACTTCGGTGACGCAGACGGGGATCTTCCTCGGAGGCGCGGTGGGGCCGGTCTGCTTCGGCCTCGTCGTCGACCACGCGGGCTGGGGCGTGGGGTGGACGGCCGCGGTCGCGTCGATGGCGGCGTCGGCCCTGTTCATCGTGGCGGGCAGCATGGTCGGCAAACGCCCCGCGCATTGACGTTCCTCGTTGCGGCGCGCGCGACTACCGGTTCCCGTGCCGAGCAGTCCAGGGTGGTTACGCGATATGGTGTGGCTGTGGTGACCACCCGACGCGCCCAGACCGCGCTGACCTTCTCCGACGAGGCTTTCGCCGAAGAGATCCGAGCCTCGCTCGATCTCGTCGAGGAACGACTGCTCAAAGCCGTCGACACCGACCAGCCGCTGCTGCGCCAGTCCGGGTCCCACCTCATCCGCGCCGGCGGGAAGCGCTTCCGCCCGATGCTCACCCTCGCGTGCGCGCACCTGGGCGACCCGACCCGGCCCGGCATCCTCGACGCCGCCGTCGCCCTCGAGCTCACGCACCTCGCGACGCTCTACCACGACGACGTCATGGACGAGGCGCTCGTGCGCCGCGGCGCCGCGAGCGCCAACGCCCGCTGGGACAACTCGGTCGCGATCCTCACCGGCGACTACCTGTTCAGCCAGGCCGCGCAGATGATGGCCGACCTCGGCATCGACGCCGTGCGCCTCCAGGCCTCCACGTTCGCGCGGCTCGTGCGCGGCCAGATCAACGAGACCATGCCGCAGCCCGAGGGCATCGACCCGGTCGAATGGCACCTGGAGATCCTGTCCGAGAAGACCGGCTCGCTCATCGCCACGTGCGCGAAGTTCGGCGCCTGGTTCGCGGGCGCCGCGGAAGCGACGATCGCGACTGCCGAGGAGTTCGGCGAGGTCATCGGCGTGGCGTTCCAGATCGCGGACGACATCATCGACATCGCCTCCGATTCTTCGGGCAAGACCCCGGGCACGGACCTCCTCGAAGGGGTGCCGACCCTCCCGGTGATCTACGCGCTCGCCGACGACGACCCGGCCGAGGCGCGCCTGCGCGAACTCGTCGCGGGACCCGTGCCGGAGGAGGACCTGCCGGAGGCCCTGGCGCTCCTGCGCGGATCGAAGGCCCTGGGGCAGGCGCGGGCGACCCTCCTGCAGTACCAGGAGCGGGCCCGGTCACTGGCGAAGTCCCTCCCGGACGGCCCGGCTCAGAAGGCCCTGGTCGACATCTGCGACTACATGATCGAACGCGACGCCTAAACCGCGATGACGCGCACCAATGACTCGAGTCCCTTGGAATCATCCGGGTTGCGCGTGTAGAGCGGCAGCCCGTGCACGGATGCGACGGCCGCGATCATGAGGTCCGTCCGGCGAGGCTTCGGTGAACGCCCCCGCTCGACCGTCAAGGTCGCGAGCGTGCCGAACCGGCTGGCGGCCTCGCCGCTGCAGGGCAGCGGTTCGCACTCGTCAACGGCGGAGTTGAGCATCTCCAACCGGAGTGCGCGCGAGGTCGCGGTCCGAGCCGTCGCGACACCTTGATGGAGCTCGGTCAGAGTAGGCCGCCTCGCAAAGGACATGCTTCGCGCGTTCGTGTTCGATCGGCCACGCCCTCGGCACGGGCGAGCCGGTTGCGGAGGACGGCGACGGCGTCCTCCAAGTCTTCACGGTCGCTCAAGCGGTCGCGGTCGAGTTCTCGGCGGATGCTATCGGGCTTAGAGCGGGGCGCCCGCCTCCAGGTGGGCGAGGCACGTGTCGAGGGTGGCGGCGAGGTCGTCCTTGGCGCCGTCGGTCTCGGCCCAGGCGCTGATCGCCACGGTCCACGAGGCGACGACGAGCGCGGTGAAGTGGCGGACCTCCAGGTCTCCGGCGTCGCGTCCGGTGCGTTCGGCGACCATCCGGGCCAGGAGCCGCTCGGTGGCCGCGGACTGCCCGACCTGGCGGGCGCGCAGGGCCGGGACCGAGAAGATCAACCGCACCCGGCGTCGCACGCGCTCGATGTCCTCGTCGGTGAACTCCCTGAACAAAGCGGTGAGGACCGCGCGCAGGGCCTCCAGCGGCGCGGTCCCCTCCTGCTGGCTCTCGAAGACGTTGACGATGAGCGGGTCGTACTCGTCCTGCACGACCACGTCCTCCTTCACCGGGAAGTAGCGGTAGAAGGTCGAGGGGGAGACGCCCGCGGCCTCGGCGATCTGCTCGATCGTGGTCGCGTCGTAGCCGTGCTCGTCGAAGAGCCGCAGGGCCTCCTCCTGCAAGCGGTGCAGGGTCTCGATCTTCTTGCGCTCACGCAGCCCGGGACGGTTCATGCTGCGATTGTGCCTCGGCCGCCCCCGGGTGCTTCGGGAACCTCGGGCCCGCCGCGCACGCGACGACGACGGCCAGCCCCGCGCAGACCAGGAACACCGCGCCCATGCCGTCGGTGAACGCCGCGAACGCGCGGTGCGCGGTCTCCGGCGACCCGGTCGCTTCGGCGACCGCCGCGGCCCCGGCCACGGAGTCCTCGGCGGCGCGTTCGGCCTCGGCCGGCAGCGGCGGCAGGTCGAGCTCCGCACGGTAGACGCTGGCGGCGATCGACCCGAAGACCGCGACGCCGATCGCGCCGCCGGTCTGGCGCAGCGTCTGCATGAGGGCCGAGCCGATCGCGGCCCGGTCGGGCGGGAGCGAGGCGAGGACCGCGTCCGTGGCGGGGACGAGGGACATGCCGAAACCCGCGCCGAGGACCGCGAGCCAGAGCGCGACGAAGCCGAACCCGGTGCCCGGGTCGGTGGCCGTCGCGGCGGCGCAGCCGGCCGCCGAGAGCACGAGGCCCGCGATCACGGTGGCGCGGTAGCCGAACCGGGCGGCCAGCCGCTCGGCCCCGAGGCCGCCGACCATGAGCCCGCCGATCATCGGGAGCAGCCGCAGCCCCGTCCCGAAGGCGCTGTGCCCCTGCACGATCTGCAGGAACTGCGGCACCAGGAACAGCGCGCCCATCATGAGCATCGACGAGGCCGTGGCGATGGCCGAGCCCCACAGGAACGCCCGGTCGCGGAAGAGCCCGAGGTCGACCATGGGCGCGGCGGAGCGGATCTGCGAGACCGCGAACGCGCCGATGAGGACGAGCCCGCCGATGCCGCCGATGAGCGTGGCCGGCGAGAGCCAGCCGTCCACGGGCGCCTCGATGACGCCGTAGACCAGCGCGCCCAGGCCCAGTACCGATGCGAGGGCGGCGAGGGGCTGGAGGCGCGGGGCGCTGCGGTCGGTGGACTCGGGGAGCAGGAACGCGATCGCGACGAAGCCGAGCACGATGAGCGGCAGGTTGATGAGGAAGACCGAGCCCCACCAGTAGTGCTCGAGGAGCCAGCCGCCCAGGAGCGGGCCGAGCGGGAGCCCGATGGCCATGCCGGCGGTCAGGAGCGCGACGGCGCGGGTGCGCTCGGCGCCGCTGAACATGCTGGGCACCACCGCCATCGACACGGGCATGACCACGGCGGCGCCGACGCCCATCAGTGCGCGGGCGGCGATGAGCACGCCCACCGAGTCGGCGGTGGTGGCGAGGGCGCAGGACGCGCCGAAGATCGCGAGGCCGGCGAGGAGGACCTTCTTGCGTCCGAGCCGGTCCCCCAGCAGTCCGGCGGGCAGGAGCAGCGCGGCCAGCGCGACGATGAAGGCGTCGACGATCCACTGGAGTTCGGCGTTGGAGGCGTCGAGGTCGACGGCCAGGGTCGGCAGGGCGACGTTGAGGATCGTGACGTCGAGCCCGACGACGAGCAGGCCGAACAGGAGCGAGAGGAGGGCCCACCAGCGGCGGCGGGCGGAGACGGGAGCCATGCGTCCTCAATTCTGGAAGTAACTGTCATTTGACAGTAGCTATCAAAATGAGGCATGTCAAGGCGTGTCGATGCGAGCGCGGAACGTGTTTCGGCTCCCACCGGGTCCCCGGGGGTGGCCGGGGTTCGCTATCGTTCAAAGGTCGCTGTCCCCAGGAAGCGGCACCCCCAGCCACGGCGAAGCTCGCGAGCCGTGCCTCCAGCTCAGCCCTCCTGGCGCCGACTGCGTAGTCCCGTCAGGGAGTCCTTCGGCGCGCGTTCGCGGCCGAGAAGGGAGCGCAGTGCGACTCGGACACCACGGGCCCCCTGCCAAGCCGAAGACCGTTCTCGCCGCGCAAGGGGTCATCTGGCTCCAGTTCGCGGCGATCGTGCTGCTCTACTCGATCGGCGTGCGGTTCCTCTTCGACGCGACGAGGTCCTCCTCCAGCCACGACACGATGCTCGACGTCATCGGTTCGATCGACCTCGAGCGGCTGGTCACGATCCTCCTCAGCGTCGCCGTCACCGTCTCGATGCCGTTCATCGCCGTCCGCCTCGGCCGCCGCCGCGCCCACGCGGTCAAGGCCGCCTGGTGGGCCCTCGCGATCGTCCCCGGCGCGATGTTCCTCTGGATCCTCGGCCGCGCCTACTTCGCGACCTTCCCCGACGAGGCCCCGTTCTTCGTCAGCGCCGCCGCGATGCTCGTCGTGTGCGGGTCCTTCCCCACCGCGGCGCTCCTGCTGCTGCGCTCCAAGGCCGCCAAGGCCTGGTTCGCCGCCGAGGAGCTCTTCGAGGAGATCGACCGCGAGCTCGCCGAGACCGGTGAGCTCGAAGCGGCCAAGGTCGGCTGACAGCCGTAGCGAAAAGCCGCGGGGAGCGATCGCTCCCCGCGGCTTCTTCCATGCGCGGGCCGCCCCGGGGGTCTTCGGGATACGTTCCGTGCAGCGATGTCAGCGCCCGCACGCGAGGAGGGCCCCATGTCCGCACCGGAGACGGCCTCGAACCGGTTCGGCCGCTTCATGGAACGCGGCGGCTGGTGGCGGGCGGTCCTGTTCACCGCCGTGTACCTGGCCCTGTACGTCGGGGCGGGGCTGCTCGTGGAGACGCTGTTCGGCGATGCGATCGGCGACGACCCCTTCGGGGACGCCACGACGCTGTTCCTGGCGATGGCCCTGCCGCTGCTGGTCGGTTCGGCGCTGCTCCTGGCGGCCGTCGCCGCGCTGCGCTGGTTCGGGCCGCTGTTCGGACGCCAGCCGGTGCGGGGCCGGGCCTGGATGTGGATCGCCCCGGTCGTCGTCGTGCTCGCCGCGGCGGCTCGCGCCGCGGGCACGGACTACGAGCAGTACTCGGGCGGCGTGATCGCGCTGACGTACGCCACAGGTCTGCTCATCGGCTTCACCGAGGAGATCCTGGCGCGCGGCATCGTGATCGGCATGCTGCGCCGGGCCGGCCGCTCGGAACCGGCGGTCATGCTGCTCTCGTCGCTGCTGTTCGCTTTGATGCACGCCACCAACATCGTTTCGGGCCAAGCCCTCGGCACGGTGCTGGCGACGATGGGGTTCGCGTTCGTGTTCGGCGTCGCCATGTACCTCACGCTGCGGGTGACGGGGTTCCTGGTCTGGCCGATGCTCCTCCACGCGGTCACCGACCCTTCGACGTTCCTCGCCACCGGCGGCGTCGACGAGGTCGCCGCGGGCGGGACCAGCCCGCTCGTCACCCTCGCCGGCGCATCGGTCGTGCTCTACGCGCTCCTGGCCGTGGCCGCGCTGTTCCTGGTGCGCGGCCGCGCCGAGACCGGGGGGCTCATGCGCGAACCCGGCCTCTTACCGCTCGGCGCCGCGGGGAGCGGCTGCTCCCCGCGGCTGCCGATCGGCGGTAACCAGGCGACCGGGCCGAGGCGGTCGGTGAACGTCGCAGTGGGGCCGTCGGGGCCTGCGGTGGCGAGGGCGATGAACGGGTCGGTCCCTTCGGTGACGGTGAGCTGGCCGCGGTGGCCGTTCATGTCGGTGGCCGCGAACTTGCGGTTGGCGACCTCGCCGGGGGTGACGACGTTGAACTTGATGCCCGGGAGCGCCTGCGCGTACCGGACGGTGATCATGTTCAGCGCGGCTTTCGAAGAGCTGTAAGCGAGTTCGTGCATGCTCGCGACGGGCTGGGTCGGGTCGGTGATGACCGCGAACGAGCCGCCGCCGCTCGACACCATGATCACGCGCGGGTGCTCGGCGGCCTGGAGCAGCGGCAGGAACGCGTGCGTGACCCGGACCGGGCCGTACACGTTCGTCTCGTAGACCCCGTGGAGCTCATCGGCGGTCGCCAGCTCAGGGGCGACGAAGTGCCCGGGGTTGCCGGCGTTGTTGATGAGGACGTCGAGGGTCGCGGTGTGCTCGCGGACGATCGCGAGGGCCGCGGCCACCGAGGCGTCCGAGTCCACGTCGAGCGGGACGAGGACCGCGTCCGCGCCGTCGGCCTGCAGCTTCGCGACGGCTTCGCGCCCGCGCTCCTCGTCGCGCGATCCGAGGAAGACCTTCCAGCCCATCGCCCCGAGGCGGCGGGCGGCCTCGAGACCGAGGCCCTTGTTGGCGCCGGTGATGAGGACCGAGGTCTGTGACTGCTGCGTCATGTTGGCTCCCATGGTTGCTTTCCTTCTCGCTCCGTGTCGGAATTGGTCGTGCATCTCTTTGACGGACCGCGACGGAAGAACCAGACGGATGACTGAAGAAAATCTCACGGCGGAGGCCTTCGAGGCCCACCGGGCGCATCTCCGCGCGGTCGCCTACCGGATGCTCGGGTCCCTGAGCGAAGCCGAGGACGCCGTCCAGGAGGCCTGGATCAAGGTCTCGCGGGCGGACACCGCCGGGGTCGAGAACCCGGCCGGATGGCTCACCACCGTGGTCAGCCGGGTGTGCCTGGACCTGTTGCGGTCCCGCAAGGCCCGCCGCGAGGACGCCCTCGACGCTCAAGGCACCGAGGTGCGTCTGCGGCCCAGCGTCGACCCGGAGGCGGAGGCGCAGCTCGCGGACTCGGTGGGGCTGGCGATGCTCGTGGTCCTCGACGCGCTCTCGCCGGTCGAGCGGCTCGCGTTCGTCCTCCACGACATGTTCGCGGTGCCGTTCGCGGAGATCGCCCCGATCGTGGAGCGCAGCCCCGAGACCACGCAGCGCCTCGCCAGCCGAGCGCGCCGGCGGGTGCACGGGAAGTCGAGTGTGGACGGTGACCGGTTGCGGCGCTTCCAGGCCGTCGACGCGTTCCTCCAGGCTTCGCGGGACGGCGAGTTCGGCATGCTCCTGTCGCTGCTGGACCCGAATGTGACGATGCGCCTCGACGACGCGGCCCGGCTCCTGAGCGCCAGGTCCGCGCTCACCGGCGCGACCGCCGTGGCCGAGGCTTTCAACGGCCAGGCCGCGCTGGCCCGTCCGGTGCTCATCGACGGCGAACCCGGGATCGTCTTCGCCCCGCGCGGCAAGGTCATCATGCTGTTCACCGTCCGGTTCGAGGGCGACCGCATCGCCGAGATCCACGCCGTGGCCGACGCGTCCGCTCTGTCGGCGATCGAGCTGACGGTCGCCTGAGACGCCGAAAGGCCGCGGGGAGCGATCGCTCCCCGCGGCTACTTCGTCGGTGCGCTAGAAGAGTTGCATTGGCGCGGTGGCGAAGTGGTAGTACTCGGTGACGGCGATGAAGACCGCGGCGCCGAGGATCGCGAGGGTGTAGTGGACGCGGCGGCCGGTGGTCCACCAGCGGCGGGTCCAGGCGAGGACGACCGTGACCAGTGCGGCGGCGGTCGCGACCGCGGCGAGTGCGAGCGGGATCGCGGCCAAGGGCACGATCGGGGCGCCTTCGAGGATCGCGAGGATGAACTTGTCGGTGTCGGCGAGGAACGCGGCCATGATCGCGATGAACGCGGCGCTCAGGACGCCGGCCGAGGCGGCGAGGACGAGGGCGAGGCGGCTGCCGGGGCGCGGGGCCGGGCGCCCGCTGCGGCGGCGGATGAAGGAGGCCAGCGGCCAGACGAGGAGGCTCGCGAGGAGCAGCAGGCCCGCGGCCGCCGCGGCGAGGAGGACGTCGGTCCGCTCGTACCAGGCGAGGTGCTCGTAGGCGCCGTCGCCGTTGTAGAGCATGGTGTTCCCGGCGTCGTCGGTGCCGAAGGCGATCAGGCGCGAGCCGTCCGCCTCGCGGTAGAGTCCGTCGCCCTGCGGTTCCCAGTGCTGCTCGTCGACTTCCGGGTCGAACGAGAGGCCGGTGGTGGTGACCGTGCCGTCGTCCGCCACGGCGACGGTGACGTCGGAACCCATGGCGAGGAACAGGTTCGAGTAGTCGCTCTCGTTCATGCGGGTGGAGCGGTAGGTGCCGGCGGCGGCCTCGGCGGCCGTGTCCGGGGCGGTCGCACCGGCCGGGCCGTCGGCTTCGGCGGTGGCGCCGAGCATCTGGTCGAGGATCGTTCTGGTGGCCTCCTCGGCGGCGTTCGCCGCGCCGCCGTCGGCGCCGTCGGCGTTGAAGGCGATGTAGATCCCGAGGTCGTGGCCGGGGACGAGGGTCATGAGGCTGTGCGAGCCGGGGCCGTCGCCGCCGTGGGCGACCAGGCGGGTCGAGCCGTGGTACATCTCGTGGAACCCGAGGGCGGATCCGGGAAGGCGCGGGTCCGCGTGGAACTGCGGGCCGTGGAGTTCGGCGAGCGCGTCGGCCGAGAGCAGGGGCTCGCCGTCACCGAGGTGGTAGGCCATGAAGGCCCCCATGTCCGCGGCGGTCGCGATGATGCCGCCCGCGGGGTAGTCGTCTTCGGCGCCGCGGTCCTGGGCGACCTGCTCTCCGCCGCTGAGGGCGTAGGAGGTCGCGAGGGGCCGGTCGGGGTCGGCGGTGCCGGTGTTGACCTCGGTGTGGTCCAGGCCGAGCGGCTCGAAGACGCGTTCGGCGAGGACCTGGCCGAAGTCCGTGCCGAGGACGTCGGCCGCGGCCAAGGCCGCCAAGGAGAGCCCGGTGTTGGAGTAGGCGTAGGCCTCGCCCGGCGGCCTGACGCGTTCGGGGAGTTCGAGCATGGACTCCTCGAGCCGGTCGCCCGCGCCGGTGCCGGCGAGGAGCCCGATGACCGACTCCTCGAAGCCGGCCGTATGGGTGAGCAGGTGCCGCAGGGTGATCGGCTCGCCCGGGTAGGTGTCCGCGACTTCGGCCTCGTCGAGGTACTCGTTGACGTCGGTGTCGAGGTCCAGCATCCCGTCGTCCACAAGGGTCATGATCGCGGTGGCGGTGAAGGCCTTGGAGACCGAGTCGATCGGGAAGCGGGTGCGCTCGGGGTCCACGGGGGTCTCGGCGTCGAGGTCGGCGAACCCGAACCCGTACGTGGAGGTGGCGCCCGCCGAGGTGAGGGCGACGATGGCGCCGGGGATGGCGTGCTCGTCCATGGCCTCGGTGATGAGCGCCTCGATGTCGACGGGCTCCTGGGCGCGGGCCGGGGACGCCAGGGCACCCGCGGCGACCGCCGCCGCCGCAGCGGCGGCGAGGATCATCCTCAGTGGAGTGTGCGTTCGCTGTTCGGTTTCGCCTCTTGGCCTTTGGATGGTGTCCATGTTCCCACCGTAGGGGCGCAGAGGGCACCGCACCATGAAGGCAGCGGGCAGGTTCCCGGTAAGGCAGGCCCCACCGGCACGGCGAAAGCCGCGGGGAACCGGTGGCTCCCCGCGGCTTTCGCTCGGCGCGCTAGGTGTTCAGGAAAGTACTGGCCTGGTCCACGATCTCGAGGAAGAAGCCCGGCGCGAGGCCGAGGATCATCGTGGCGGCCACGCCGGCCGCGACCACGGTCCCGGCCATCGGGCTCGGCAGGTTCACGGTGGGGGCGTCCGGCGCGGGCTCGTTGAGCCAGAGCAGGACGACCACCTTCAGGTACGGGAACGCCAGGATGGCCGAGGAGACCACGCCGACGATCACGAGCCCGAGTTCGTCCGCCTGCAGTGCCGCCGCGAACAGGTTGAACTTGGCGCTGAACCCGCTCGTGAACGGCAGGCCCGCAAGGGCGAGCATCAGGATCGTGAACACCACGGCGGTGCCCGGGGACTTCTTGCCGAGCCCGGCCCAGCGGGCCAGGTGGGTCGCCTCTTCGTCGCCGTCGCGCACGAGCGAGACGACCGCGAACGTGGCGATCACGGTGAAGCCGTAGGCGGCCAGGTAGAACATGGTCTGGCCGACCGCCTCGCCGAGCGCGATCACCCCGATGAGGAGGTACCCCGCGTTGGCGATGGAGCTGTACGCCAGGAGCCGCTTGATGTTGCGCTGGGTCACCGCGAAGATCGCGCCGCCCAGCATCGTCGCCACCGCGATCACCGTCAGGATGAGGTGCCAGTCCCACGCCGAGGACGCCAGTCCCACGTTGAAGACCCGCAGCAGGCCGCCGAACGCGGCGACCTTCACGCAGGCCGCCATCAGCGCGGTCACCGGCGTCGGCGCACCCGTGTAGACGTCGGGCGTCCACATGTGGAACGGCACCGCCGCCGCCTTGAACAGCATCGCGACGGCGAGCATCGCGACCCCGATGTACAGGAAGATGCGCGGCTGGCCCGAGTCGACGCCCGCCTGGTTGATCCCGGCGAGGTCCACAGTGCCCGCGAAGCCGAAGAGCATCGCCATGCCGTACACGTAGAACGCGGACGCGAAGGCGCCCAGCAGGAAGTACTTGAGCGCGGCCTCCTGGCTGATGAGGCGGCGCCGCTTGGCGAGGCCGCACAGCAGGTACAGGGGCAGGCTCAGCATCTCCAGGGCGACGAACATGGTGAGCAGGTCGCCCGCGACCACGAACATCATCATGCCGCCGACCGCGAAGAGCGTCAGCGGGAAGATCTCCGTCGCGCCGTCCTCGCGCCGCTGGGCCTTGTCCGCGGGCGAGTCCGCGACCACGGCGGCCTCGGCGACGAAGTCGCCGCCGCGCGTGGTGCGGCGCTCGGCCAGGAGCAGGACCGCGACGATCGAGAGCATCGCGAGCGTCCCCTGCAGGAACAGGCCGGGGCCGTCGAGGACGACCGAGCCTATCCCCGCGCCCTCGATCTCGAACGCGGTGCCGTTCTTGCCCTGGTTCAGGACCACGGCCACGAACGCCGCGGCCAGTGCCGCGACGGCGAGGCCCACCTGGGCGACCAGCCTGCGGCCCTTGGGGACCGTGGCCTCGACCAGGAGCCCGCCGAACGCCGCGACGAACACGATGATCATGGGGGCCAGGCCGGCCCAGTCGATCTGGAGCCCCGCTTGCTGGGCCTCATTCATTGGTGACTCCTTCGGCGGCGGGCAGGTCTTCAGGGGAGCCTGAGATGAAGAGGAGCGTGTTGTCCACGGCCGGCTCGACCGCGTCGATCAGCGGCTGCGGGAAGAACCCGAAGCCGAGGATCGCGATCACCAGCGGCGCGACGAGCGCCTTCTCGCGCATCGTGAGGTCGCGCTTCATCGCGGGCATCTCGTCGAGCACCGGGTTCCGCTCGCCCTGCATGGTGCGCTGGTACATCCAGATCACGTACGCGGCGGCGAGGATGATGCCCAGGGTCGCGACGACCGCGACCGGCTCGTTGCCGGTGAAGGCGCCGAACAGGACCAGGAACTCGGAGATGAACGGCGCGGTCCCGGGCAGGGACAGCGACGCGAGGCCGGCGAACAGGAAGATCCCGGCGAGCACCGGCAGGGTCTTGGCGGCCCCGCCGTAGTCGGCGATCTGCGCCGAGCCGCGCCGGATCGCGAGGAACCCGACGACGATGAACAGCAGGCCCGTGGCGAGGCCGTGGTTGAACATGTAGAGCACGGCGCCCGTCGCCGACGCCTGCGTGAACGCGAAGATCCCGAGGCCGATGAAGCCGAAGTGGGCGATCGACGTGTAGGCGACCAGCCGCTTCAGGTCCGTCTGCCCGATCGCGACGAACGCCGCGTAGACCACGCCGATGACGCTCATCCCGATGATCCACGGCGCGAACGTCTGCGTCGCCTCCGGGAACAGCGGGAGGCAGTAGCGCAGGATCGCGAACGTCCCGATCTTGTCCATCACGCCGACCAGCAGCGCCGCGACAGCGGCCGGAGCCGCGCCGCCCGCGTCCGGCAGCCAGGTGTGGAACGGGAAGAACGGGGCCTTGATCGCGAACGCGATGAAGAAGCCGAGGAACAGCCAGTTCTGCAGCGCGCCCGAAGCCATCGGCTCGGCGTCCACCAGGGTCTGCCAGTCGAAGACGCCGCCGTTGTGCACCCACAGGGCGATGACGGCCACCAGCATGAGCAGGCCGCCCAGCAGCGAGTACAGGAAGAACTTCACCGCCGCGTACTGCTTCTTCGGGCCGGTGCCGTAGGAGCCGATGAGGAAGTACATCGGCACGAGCATCGCTTCGAAGAAGAAGTAGAACAGCAGCACGTTCGAGGCCAGGAAGGTCGCGATCATCGCCGCTTCCAGCGCCAGGATCAGCGCGAAGAACGCCGGGACCGAGCGCTTCACCGCGTCCAGGTCGCGCCAGGCCGCGAGCATCGCGATCGGCGTCAGCCCCACCGTGAGCAGGAGCATGAGCAGCGCGATGCCGTCGACTCCCCACGACAGGTTCAGGTCCCAGGCCTCGACCCACGTGTACGACTCCGTGAACTGGAGCCACGGGGCGCCCTCGGAGTAGTCGAAGCCGACCGCCACGAGCGCGGCGATCACGGCGACCAGCCCGGCGGCCGCGAGCGCGGTCCAGCGGGCCGCGTCGGCGTTCTCGCGGCGGATCGACGCGACGACCAAGGCCCCGATCAGGGGCACGGCGACCAGCGCCGACAGCAACGGGAGTTCGTTCATTGGACGACCACCACCATGAGCGCGGCCACCACGATGACCGCACCGGAAAGAATCGACAGGGCATAGGAGCGCACGAAACCGGTCTGCACCACGAGCAGGCGGCGCGAGGTGCCGCCGATCAGGGCGGACAGGCCGTTCACGGCGCCGTCGACGACCCGGCCGTCCATGGCGACCGAAGCGCTGGCGGCCAGGCGGCTCGGGCGTTCGAAGAGGCCGCGGTTGACGGCCTCGCCGCCGAGGTCGGCGCGGGCGGCGCGCACCGGCCAGGCGGCGGCGCGCGGCACCTCGTCGGTGCCGCCGCGGAAGAGGAACCAGCCCAGGCCGGCGCCGAGGACCACCACGATGGTGGTGGCGACGGTGACCTGCATGTGGCTCAGGTGGCCGTGGACCTCGTGGGGCTCGCCGAAGACGGGGGTGAGCCACTCGGGGACCGAGGTGGCCATGAGGCCGCCGGCGGCGAGCGAGCCGAGGCCGAGCAGCACCAGCGGCACGGTCATGATCGCCGGGGACTCGTGCGGGTGCACGTCGTCCGTCCAGCGCTTGGGGCCGTGGAAGGTGAGCACGAACAGGCGGGTCATGTAGAACGCCGTGAGCGCCGCGCCGAGGAGCGCGGCACCGCCGACGACCCAGCCCTGCCAGCCTTCGCGGGCGAACGCGTCGTGGATGATCGGGTCCTTGGTGAAGAAGCCCGAGAACGGGAACAGGCCGATGATCGCGAGCCATCCGGCCGCGAACGTCGCGTACGTGAACGGCATGACCCGCCAGAGGCCGCCGAAGCGGCGGATGTCGGTCTGGTCGTTCATGGCGTGCATGACCGAGCCGGAGCCGAGGAACAGCCCGGCCTTGAAGAAGCCGTGGGCCAACAGGTGGATGATGCCGAGCGCGAACGCCCCGCCGCCGAGGCCGACCGCGAGGAACATGTAGCCGATCTGGGAGACCGTGGACCAGGCGAGGACGCGCTTGATGTCGTCCTTGGCGCAGCCCACGATCGCTCCGAAGAGGAGGGTGAGGGCGCCGACGATGACGACGGCGGTCTGCACGTCCGCGTTGAGGCTGAAGATGACGTGCGAGCGGGCGATGAGGTACACGCCCGCGGTCACCATCGTGGCCGCGTGGATGAGCGCCGACACCGGGGTCGGGCCCTCCATCGCGTCCGGGAGCCAGGTCTGGAACGGGAACTGGCCGGACTTGCCGCAGGCGGCGACCAGGAGCAGCAGCCCGATGGCCAGGCTCGTGCCCGTGGAAAGCGACTCGGCGCCGTTGAAGACGCCGGCGAAGTCCACGGTGCCCAGGGCGCCGATCATGGTGAACATCGCCAGGAGGAACCCGACGTCGGCCACGCGGTTGGTGAGGAAGGCCTTCTTGCCGGCGGTCGCCGCGGCGGGCTTCAACTGCCAGAACGAGATGAGGAGGTACGAGGCGAGGCCCACGCCCTCCCAGCCGATGAAGGTCATGAAGTAGTTGCCGCCGAGCACCAGGACGAGCATCGCGGTGACGAACAGGTTGAAGTAGGCGAAGAACTTCCGGCGCCCGGGGTCGTGCGACATGTAGCCGACCGCGTAGACGTGGATGAGGAAGCCGACCCCGGTGATGAGCAGGCAGAAGACCGCGCTCAGCGGGTCGAAGAGGAGGTTCGCCTCGATGTGCAGGTCCCCTACGGAGAGGATCGTGAACAGGTCGAGGCCCGCGCTCTTGTTGTCAAGTCCCGCAAGGGAGGCGAACATCGCGAGGGCGAGCGCGAAGGCGCCGCCGATCGTGGCGACGCCGAGCCAGTGGCCCCACTTGTCGGCTCTGCGGCCGGCGAGCAGCAGGACCGCGGCGCCGATCGCGGGCAAGGCGATGAGCAGCCACGCCAGCGAGAGGACCCCTTCGGCCGGGGCGTACGAGATTTCGTCCACTGTGTCCTCTCTAGGCCTTCAGCAGGTTGGCGTCGTCGACGGAGGCGGAGCGCCGGGACCGGTAGATCGCCATGATGATCGCCAGGCCGACGACGACCTCGGCGGCGGCCACAGCCATCACGAAGAACGCCATCACCTGCCCGTCGATGTTGCCGCTGGTGCGGGCGAAGGTGACCAGGGTCAGGTTCCCGGCGTTGAGCATCAGCTCCACGCACATGAACACGACGATCGAGTTGCGCCGCACCAGGACGCCGACCGCGCCGATCGTGAACAGCGCGGCGGCCAGGATCAGGTAGTACTCGGGGCTCATGCGTCCCGTCCTTCCGTGTGCTTCGGCGCGGCTTCGGCGGCCGTGAGCTGGCGCGGCGGGACGTACGCCGACAGCGACGCCGGCTCGATCGAGCCGTCCGGCCGCAGCGCGGGCGTCGCCGTCGAGTCCGAGGTCGCGAACACGCCCGGGCCGGGCTTCGGGCCCGGGTAGACGCCGGGCGCGAACCGCTCGCGGCTGTGCTCCTTCTGCCCGCGGTGGCCGCCCTTCTTGGCGACGTGCGCGAACATCAGGGCGCCGACGGCGGCCACGGTGAGCACGCCCGAGACGACCTCGAACGGGAACAGGTAGGTCGAGAACAGCGCCTCGGCGATGGCCTCGACGTTCGACTGCGCCCCGGTGGCCCAGCGCGGATCGTCCGCGATGGTCATGCCGGAGACCGCTCGGGCCAGCCCGGAGGACAGCAGCGCCGCCAGGCCGATGCCGAGGAGCACCGCGAAGAGGCGCTGCCCGCGCAGCGTCTCGAACATGGAGTCCTTCGAGTCGCGCCCGAACAGCATGAGCACGAACAGGAACAGCATCATGATCGCGCCGGTGTACACCATGATCTGCACGAACCCGAGGAACGGGGCGGCCTGCATGATGTAGAAGACCGCCAGGCACATCATGGTGATCGCGAGCATCAGCGCCGCGTGGATCGCCGAGCGCGCCAGCACGAGGCCCATGGCCCCGCCGAGCGCGATCGGCGCGAGGATCCAGAAGAAGACCGATTCGCCCATCGAGGCGTTCTGCGCGACGGTCTGCGCCAGGTCGATCACTGCGCGCCTCCGTTCTTCTGCGCCAGCATCTCCGTGAGCGAGAACTCCGCGCCCTCGCTCGCACCGGGGTTGCGGGGGCCCGACTCGTAGTAGGCCTTCTCGCTGTCGCCCAAGCGCATCGGGTGCGGCGGCTGCTCCATGCCCTCCAAGAGCGGGGCCAGCAGCTCCTCCTTGGTGAAGATGAGGTCGCGGCGGTCGTCGCGCGCCAGCTCGTACTCGTTGCTCATGGTGAGCGAACGGGTCGGGCAGGCCTCGATGCACAGGCCGCAGAAGATGCAGCGCGCGTAGTTGATCTGGTAGGTCTTGGCGTACCGCTCACCGGGCGAGAACCGCTCGGCCTCGGTGTTCTCCGCGCCTTCGACGTAGATCGCGTCGGCCGGGCAGGCCCACGCGCACAGCTCGCAGCCGATGCACTTCTCGAGACCGTCCGGGTGACGGTTGAGCACGTGCCGGCCGTGGTACCGCGGCTGGAGCTTCGAAGGCTCCTCCGGGTAGTCGACGGTGACCTTCGGCTTGAACATGTGCGAGAAGGTGACGCCGAAGCCTTTTGCGAAACCGGACATTACTCCTCCTCTCCCTTATCAGTCGGGCGGGAGCCGTTGACGGCATGGGTGGTTGCGGGTTCGAGTTCCTGCAGGGCCCGCGGATTCGGCGGGACCGCGAGGTCCATCGGCGGGACGGGGAAGCCGCCCATGCCGGTGTCCGGCTCGGCCGGCGGCTCGTACTGCTTCCGGTTGGGCCAGAAGAAGATCAGGGCCATCACGACGATCGCCGCACCGCCCGCGAAGGCGATCCGGGTCGGCAGCTCGTTGTCGGTGTCGAGGCCGATGTTCATGGCCGCCAGGACCATGAGCCACACCAGCGAGACCGGCACGAGGACCTTCCAGCCCAAGCGCATGAACTGGTCGTAGCGCAGACGCGGCAGCGTGCCCCGCAGCCACACGTAGAAGAACAGGAACGCCAGGACCTTCCCGAAGAACCAGACGAGCGGCATGAACCCCTCGTTCGCGCCCGGCCACCACGAGTTCGGGAACGGCGCGGCCCAGCCGCCCAGGAAGAGCGTCACACACAGGGCCGACATCGTGACCATGTTGACGTACTCGGCCAGGAAGAACGACGCGTACTTCAAGCTCGAGTACTCGGTCGCGAAGCCCGCCACCAGCTCCGACTCCGCTTCCGGAAGGTCGAACGGGGCGCGGTTCGTCTCGCCGACCATCGAGATCACGAAGATCACGAAGCTCGGCGCGAGGATGATGAAGTACCAGCCCGGCAGCGTGATCTCCGTGCCGCCGAAGTTCAGCGGCAGACCCTGCGCCTGCGCCTCGACGATGGCGCCCGTGGACATCAGCTGCGACTGGAAGAACACCGTGAGGACCGCCAGGCCCAGCGCGATCTCGTACGAGATCACCTGCGCCGCAGCGCGGAGCGCGCCCAGCAGCGAGTACGTGGAACCGGAGGACCAGCCCGCGAGCACGATGCCGTAGACCCCGACCGCCGAGCACGCCAGGATCAGGAGCACGCTCACCTCGAAGTCGGTGAGCTGCAGCTCGGTCTCCATCCCGAAGACGTTCACCTCGGGCCCGAACGGGATCACCGCGAACGCCGTGAACGCGCAGGCCACCGCGATGACCGGGGCCGCGATGAACACGACCCTGTCGGCCGTCCGCGGCATCACGTCCTCTTTGAACGCCAGCTTCAGGCCGTCCGCGAGCGACTGCAGCAGGCCGAAGGGCCCGTTGCGGTTCGGCCCCGGCCGCACCTGCATGATCGCCACCACGCGCCGCTCGTACCAGATGGTGAAGAGCACCAGCAGCACGAGCACCACGAAGACGAGCACGCCCTTGACGAGCATGAGCCAGATCGGATCGTTCATCACTTGACCGCCTCCACGGCTTCTCCGTCGCCCGACGACGCCTGCGAGCCGGCGATGGGCTCAGCGGCGGCCGGGCGAGGGACGTTCGGGTAGGCGCGGATCGTGACGACATCGCCCGAACCGGCGCCGAGGTGGCGGTAGATCCCGCGACCCGGCGCGTTCTGCGGCAGCCAGACCACACCCTCGGGCATGTCGGTGACCCTGAGCGGCAGAGTGATCCCGCCGATCGGAGTCGCCACGGTCACCCCGCCGCCCTCGCTCGCGCCGATCGACTTCGCCGTGGCGGCGCTCAACCGCACCACCGGGTCGGGGGCGCAGCCGGCGAGGTGCGGGTTGTTCTCCTGCAGCGAGCCGCCGTCGAGCAGCTGCCGCCACGTCGCGAGGACCGCCTTGCCGTCCTCATGCGCATGTGCGGGGCGGTCCGACGCCCAGTCCGGCGCGGGCTGGCGCGTGATCGGGTCCGGCAGCCCGGCCAGTTCACCGCGCACCGTGCGGGTCTCGGCGAGCCCCAGCTTGAAGCCCATGGCCTCCGCCAGCGTGTCGAGCACCGCGTGGTCCGACATGAGATCCGAGGGGATCACCGTGTCGAAGGTCCGCAGGCGCCCCTCCCAGTCGAAGTACGCGCCGGGCTTGCCGGTCACCGGAGCGACCGGCAGGATCACGTCCGCCACACGGGTCACGGCCGAGTGCCGGATCTCCAGGGAGACCACGAACCGGGCCGCGTACAGCGCCGCCTCGACGGCGGGCCCGTCCGCGAAGTCGTACGGGTCGACGCCGCCGATGAGCAGCGCGTCGATCTCGCCGTCGGCGGCGGCCTGCAGCATGTCCCAGGCCCCGCGGCCGTCGCCGCCGGGCAGGGACTCCACGCCCCAGTACTCCGCCAGCTGGTCGCGGTCGGCCGCATAGGAGGCGAGCCCGCCGCCCGGCAGCAGACCCGGCAGGCAGCCCGCCTCGACCGCGCCGCGGTCGCCCGCGCGCCGCGGAATCCAGGCGATGCGCGCGCCGGTGGCCTTGGCCAGCCGGACCGCCGCCGAGAACGCGCCCTCCACAGTGGCCAGGCGCTCGCCGAGCAGGATGACCGCGCCGTCCTCGCCGAGCGCGTCGCGCACGAAGCCGCCGCGGCTCCAGCCGTCGAGCATCTCGGCCTCCTCACCGGGCAGGGCCTCGATGAGGTTCGCGTTCAGCTTCGCCGTGCCGCGCGTCGCGAACGGCGCGACCACGTGCACGCGCTGGCCGCGGCTGCGGACCGCTTTGCGCAGGCGCAGGAAGGCGATCGGGCATTCCTCTTCGACCTCGAGGCCCACGGTGAGGACCACGGGGGCCTTCTCCAGGTCCTCGTAGGTGACCGCGCCGCTGGAGGGGTAGACCCCGGCCACGGCGTGCGCCAGGAACTCGGACTCCTCAGTGGAGTGCGGGCGGGAGCGGAAGTCGATGTCGTTGGTGCCGAGGGCGACCCGCGCGAACTTGGAGTACGCGTAGGAGTCCTCGACGGTGAGGCGTCCGCCGGGGAGGACGCCCACCCGGTCGGCCGCCACGGCGAGTCCGGCGGCCGCGCGGCGCAGGGCCTCGGGCCAGGACGCCTCCCGGAGGGACCCGTCCTCGGCGCGGACGAGCGGCTTCGTAATGCGGTCGGCGGCCTCGATGTAGGAGGAGCCCCAGCGGCCCTTGTCGCAGTTCCACTCCTCGTTCACCGCCGGGTCCTCACCCGCGAGGCGGCGCAGGACCTTGCCGCGGCGGTGGTCCGAGCGCTGCGCGCACCCGGCCGAGCAGTGCTCGCACACGCTGGGCGTCGAGACGAGGTCGAACGGCCGGGAGCGGAACCGGTACTGCGTGCCGGTGAGCGCGCCGACCGGGCAGATCTGGACGGTGTTGCCCGAGAAGTAGGACTCGAACGGCTCGTCCTCGTAGACGCCCACCTGCTCCAGGGCGGAGCGCTCCATCAGCTCGATGAACGGGTCGCCCGCGACCTGGTCGGAGAAGCGGGTGCAGCGGGCGCAGAGCACGCAGCGCTCGCGGTCGAGCAGCACCTGCGAGGAGATCGGCAGCGCCTTCTTGTAGTGGCGCTTGTCCCCCGGCTCCATGCGGGTCTCGGTGCGCCCGGTGCTCATGGCCTGGTTCTGGAGGGGGCACTCGCCGCCCTTGTCGCAGACCGGGCAGTCCAGGGGGTGGTTGATCAGGAGGAACTCCATGATCCCCTCCTGGGCCTCCTTGGCGACCTCGCTGGTGTGCTGGGTCTTTACGACCATGCCCTCCATGGCGGTGGTCGTGCAGGAGGCGGCGGGCTTGGGCATGCCGCGCCCGTTGCCCATGTCCGGTACGTCCACGAGGCACTGGCGGCAGGCGCCGGCCGGCTCGAGCAGCGGGTGGTCGCAGAAGCGGGGGATCTCGATGCCGAGCTGCTCGGCGGCCCGGATGATCAAGGTGCCCTTGGGGACCGTGACTTCGACGCCGTCAATGGTGAACGTGACTTGATCGGTCATGTCAGTGCGCTCCGATCTTTTCAGCGTCGAAGAGGGCGGGCTTGTGTCCCTCGATGTAGTCGAGGTAGTCCTGCCGGAAGAACTTCAGCGAGGAGGTGACGCACGAGGTCGCGCCGTCGCCGAGGCCGCAGAAGGACCGGCCGAGGAGGTTCTTGCAGGCGCTCTCGAGGAGCTTGAGGTCGCTCAGCTGCCCGCGGCCGGAGAGGATGCGCTCGTAGACGCGCACCATCCAGTAGTTGCCCTCGCGGCAGGGCGTGCACTTGCCGCAGGACTCGTGGGCGTAGAACTTGATCCAGCGCCAGCAGGCGACCACCGGGCAGTCCTGGTCGGAGAAGATCATGACCGCGGTGGTGCCGAGGATCGAGCCGGCCTTGGCGACGTTGTCGAAGTCGAGCGGGACGTCGATCGAGTCGGCCGAGAGCATCGGGGTCGAGGAGCCGCCGGGGGTGAAGTAGCGCAGCTCGTGGCCCTCTTCCATGCCGCCGGCGAGTTCGATGAGCTCGCGGAGCGTGGTGCCCAGCGAGCACTCGTACTGGCCGGGGCGCTTGACGCGGCCCGACAGCGAGTAGATCATCGTGCCCGCGGCGTTCTCGGAGCCGAGGTCCTTCCACCACTGCGCGCCGCCGAGCACGATGTGCGGGACGGCGGCGATGGAGCCGACGTTGTTGATGCAGGTGGGCTTGTTGTAGAGCCCGTGCGTGGCGGGGAACGGCGGGCGCAGCCGCGGCTGGCCGCGCTTGCCCTCCAGGGAGTCCAGGAGGGCGGTCTCCTCGCCGCAGATGTACGCGCCTGCGCCGGAGTGGATGACGACCTCGAGGTCGAAGCCGGTGCCGAGGATGTCCTTGCCGAGGTACCCGGCCTCCTTGGCCTCGCGCACGGCGTTGCGCAGGCGGCGGGCCGCGTGGATGGCCTCGCCGCGCACGTACACGAACGCGCGGCTCGCCTTGATCGCGTACGAGGCGATGATGACGCCCTCGATGAGCGAGTGCGGGTCGTTCATCATGAGCGGCAGGTCCTTGCAGGTGCCCGGCTCGCCTTCGTCGGCGTTGACGACCAGGTAGTGCTCCTGGCCGTCGTCGGGCACGAACTGCCACTTCATGCCGACGGGGAACCCGGCGCCGCCGCGTCCCCGGTGGCCGGAGTCCTTCATGAAACTGATGAGGTCGCCCTCGGAGTACTTGAGGGCCTTGCGAAGCGCCTTGTAGCCGTCGAGCTGCTCGTAGACGTCGAGCTTCCACGCGCCGGGAGACATCCAGCGCTTGGTGACGACGGGCTTGAGCTTGTTGAGGGCGTCCTCGCGGGGCCGCCGGGGACCGGGCACGGTAACGCTCACTTCGCTTCCTCGGGTTCTTTGGCCAGCAACGGCGCAGTGGGATCGAACGCGGGCGCGGTGATGCCCGCTTCGGCCGCGAGGCGGGCCCCGGCGAGCGTGGCGTCGCCCTGGGCGTTGCCTTCGAGCCCGGCGGTGCGCTCCTCGTCGAACCCGGCCAGCTGCACCGAGATCTCCCGCAGCGTGCACAGTGGAGCACCGCGGCTGGGGATCGGGCGGCGGCCCTCCTTGAGCTCGCGCACGAGCTCGAGGGACCGCTCCGTGTCCATGTCGTCGTAGAACTCGTAGTTGACGGTGACGACGGGCGCGTAGTCGCACGCGGCGAGGCACTCGGCGTGCTCGAGCGTGATCTTGCCGTCCGCGGTGGTCTCGTCGTGGCCGACGTCGAGTTCGTCGCTGAGCGCGTCGAAGACCTTCTGGCCGCCCTTGGACTGGCAGAGGGTGTTGGTGCACACCGAGACCAGCCAGTCGCCGGCCGGTTCGCGCTTGTACATGGTGTAGAAGGTCGAGACCGCCTGCACCTGGGCCTTGGTGATGTTCAGGATCTCGGCGCAGAAGGCGATGCCGTCGTCCGAGACGTAGCCGTCGTGCGACTGCACCAGGTGCAGCAGCGGCAGGAGCGCCGAGCGCTCGCGGCCCTCGGGGTAGCGGACGAGGATGGCCTCGGCCTGCTCGCGGATCTTCTCCGGGTAGTTCACCTGTCGCAACCTCCCATGACCGGGTCGAGCGAGGCCCCGCCCGCGATGACGTCCGCGAGCAGGCCGCCTTCGGCGAGCGCGGGGATCGACTGCAGGTTGATGAAGGAGGGCTCTCGCATGTGGACGCGGAACGGCCTCGTGCCGCCGTCGGAGACGGCGTGGATGCCGAGCTCCCCGCGTGGGGCCTCGATGGCGGTGTACACCTGCCCGGCCGGGACCCGGAAGCCCTCGGTGACGAGCTTGAAGTGGTGGATCAGCGCCTCCATCGACTGGCTCATGATGTGCCGGATGTGGTTGAGGCTGTTGCCCGAGCCGTCCGCGCCGAGCGCGAGCTGGGCGGGCCAGGCGATCTTCTTGTCCTCGACCATGACCGGGCCGGGCTCGAGCTTGTCGAGGCCCTGGCTGATGATCTTGAGGCTCTCGCGGATCTCGTCGAGGCGGACCACGTAGCGGGCCCAGGCGTCGGCGCCGTTGTGCGTCGGCACCTCGAAGTCGTACTCCTCGTAGCCGCAGTACGGCATGGTCTTGCGCAGGTCCCACGGGAGGCCGGCGGAGCGGAGCACGGGGCCGGTGACGCCGAGGGCGAGGCAGCCGGAGACGTCGAGGTAGCCGACGCCCTGGGTGCGCTCCTGCCAGATGGCGTTGCCGGTGAGCAGGCCCTCGTAGTCGTCGAGGCCCTGCGGCATGTAGTCCACGAAGTCGCGGATCATCTTGACGCCGTCGCGCGGGAGGTCCTGGGCGACGCCGCCGGGGCGCACGTACGCCATGTTCATGCGCAGGCCGCAGACGGCCTCGAAGATGTCGAGGATCTTCTCGCGGTCGCGGAAGCCGTAGATCATCATCGAGAGCGCGCCGAGCTCCATGCCGGTGGTCGCGAGGGCCACGAGGTGGGAGCTGATGCGGTTGAGCTCCATCATGATCACGCGGATCACGTCGGCGCGGCGCGGCACGGTGATGCCGAGCAGCTTCTCCACCGCGAGGCAGTACGCGGTCTCGTTGAAGATCGGCGCGAGGTAGTCGGCGCGGGTCACGAAGGTCGTGCCCTGGGTCCAGTTGCGGTACTCGAGGTTCTTCTCGATGCCGGTGTGGAGGTAGCCGACGATGGGGCGGACCGAGCGGACGGTCTCGCCTTCGAGCTCGCAGACCAGGCGGAGCACGCCGTGCGTGGACGGGTGCTGCGGGCCGAGGTTGACGATGAGGCGCTCTTCGCTGACCGGGTCGACCGAGGCGACGAGCTCGTCCCAGTCCCCGCCGGTGACGGTGTAGACGCGGCCTTCGGTGGTGTCCCGTTCGGCCGCATACGCGTCGGCGGCATTCTCTGTGGCGGTCACTTGTAGGCCCTCCTCTCGTCGGGCGGCGGGATGTGCGCGCCCTTGTATTCGACTGCGATGCCGCCGAGCGGGTAGTCCTTCCGCTGCGGGAAGCCCTCCCAGTCGTCGGGCATGAGGATGCGGGTGAGGTGCGGGTGGCCCTCGAAGACGACGCCGAACATGTCGTACGCCTCCCGCTCCTGCCAGTCGGCGGTCGGGTACACCGCGGTCACCGAGGCGACTCTCGGGTGGTCGAGGCCCACAGCGGTTTCGAGGCGCACGCGGCGCCGGTAGGTCATCGAGGTCAGGTGGTAGGCGATGTGGAGCCGGTTGCGCTGGTCCGGGTAGTCCACGCCGGACACCGAGTTGCAGAACTCGAAGCGCAGGCTCTCGTCGTCGCGCATGGTCTTGCAGACCTCGGCGACGCGGTCGGGGGCGATGTGGATCGTGAGCTCGCCGCGGTCGACGATCACCGCGCGGGTGATCTCGTCGCCGTGCGCCTCGCGCAGGGCCCCGACGATCTCGTCGAAGTAGCCGCCGAGCGGTTCGGGCGTGGAGACGATCTCCCCCGCGCTCGGCGTGGCCTGCACGAGGCCGCCGAAGCCGGAGGTGTCGCCGGTGTCGGCGACGCCGAACAGGCCCTTCGGCTTCTGGATGCCGACTGGCTGGACGTCGTCCGGGGCCGCGCTGCCCGTTCCCGTGGGATCGGAGGTCATCGCTTCGCCACCGCCTTCCGGATGCGCAGCTGCTCTTCCGTCCCGGCCTCCACGGCCTCGGTCCACTCCTTCTTGCGCTGCTTGTTGAAGCGGTAGGAGGAGGGCATCGCGCCGGGCTTGACGACCGGCTCGGGGAGGTCGGCGAGGGCCTGCCGGCGCTTCTCGCCGAGGGGCTCGTGCTGGACCTTCTCGTGGAGTTTGAGGATCGCGTCGAGCAGCATCTCCGGGCGCGGCGGGCAGCCGGGGAGGTACATGTCGACCGGGACGACGTGGTCGACGCCCTGCACGATCGCGTAGTTGTTGAACATGCCGCCGGAGGTGGCGCACACGCCCATCGACAGGACCCACTTCGGTTCGGGCATCTGGTCGTAGATCTGGCGCAGGACGGGGGCCATCTTCTGGCTCACGCGCCCGGCCACGATCATCAGGTCGGCCTGGCGCGGGGAGGCGCGGAAGACCTCCATGCCGAAGCGGCCGGTGTCGTAGCGGGCGGCGCCGGTGGCCATCATCTCGATGGCGCAGCAGGCGAGACCGAACGTGGCAGGCCACATCGAGGCCTTGCGGGTCCAGTTCACCAGGGCCTCAACGGAAGTGAGGATGATGCCCTGCGGGAGTTTCTCTTCTACACCCATATCGGTTCCTCAGTCCCAGTCCAGCCCGCCGCGGCGCCATTCATAGGCGTAGGCGACGAACAGTGCGGCGATGAACATGAAGACGGCCCAGAACCCGAAGATCCCGAGGACGTCGTGGTGGACCGCCCACGGCACGAGGAAGATGATCTCGATGTCGAAGACGATGAACAGCATCGCGGTGAGGTAGAACTTCACCGGGAACTTCGTGGGCCCCGAGGTCGTGGGGGCCGGCTCGATGCCGCATTCGTAAGGGTCGTACTTGGCGCGGTTCTTGCGGTGCGGGCCGGTGATGCGCGAGGCGACCACCGAGACGATGCCGAACCCGGCGCCGATCGCGAACATGATGACGACCGGAACGTAGACTTCCATCCCCATTAGACCCTTCTTCCGGCGAAGCTTGCGAGCCGGACTTGCGTTCTGCCCAATCCGGGCGTGACGATGCGCATCCCGTTGACGATCCGGTCGGCGGTGTCGCGCCCGGGTCGGTCGGTGAGGTTCGCCAGCAGTTTCAACACGACGCGCATGAGCGCGGGACGCTTCAGGCCGTGCTCGGTGCACAGCTTCATGACGGCGGGCTTGCCGATGAGGGTCGAGAAGATGCCGCCCATCCGGTAGTACGAGCCCCAGAGGTCGTCCATCCTGTCGGCGTAGGTCCGCAGGATCGCTTCGCGGCGCGGCACCGAGCGGGCCTGGAACGCCTGGGCCGCAACTGAGGCGGCGACTTCGCCGGCCTCGACGGCGTAGGCGATGCCCTCCCCGTTGAAGGGGTTGACCATGCCGCCGGAGTCGCCGACGAGCATGAGGCCGCGGCTGTAGTGCGGGGTCCGGTTGAACCCCATGGGAAGCGCGGCCCCGCGCACGGGACCGTCCGCGTTCGCCTCGTCGGCCAGGCCCCACTCCTCGGGGGTGTTGGCGAGCCAGTCGCGAAGCAGCGCACGGTAGTCGGTCTTGCCGTAGCCCTCGGAGGAGTTCAGCACCCCGAGGCCGACGTTGACGCGGCCGTCGCCGAGGCCGAAGATCCAGCCGTAGCCGGGCTGCAGCACGTCCGGTTCGGCGGCGGTGCGCAGCGCGAGCCAGGACTCGAGGTAGTCGTCGTCGTGCTTGGCCGGGGACTTGTAGTACTGGCGGACCGCGACGCCCATGGGGCGCTTCTCGTTCCGCTTGAGGCCCAAGGCGAGCGCGAGGCGGCCGGAGACGCCGTCGGCGGCGATGACGAGCGGCGCGCGGTAGGCGACCTGCTCGCCGTCCTTGACCGCGGTGACCCCGCAGACGCGCCCGGCGAGGTCGAAGACCGGCGCGGTGACCTTGACGCCGCACCGGAGCTCGGCCCCGGCGGCGACGGCGCGGTCGGCGAGGATCTGGTCGAAGTCGAGGCGGGTGCGGGTGAGGCCGTAGTCCGGGAAGTGCTCGAGGGCGGGCCAGTCGAGCTCGATGGCGATGTCGTCGGCGACGACGCGGAGGCCGCGATTGCGGACCCAGCCTGCGGACTCGGAGGTGTCGACGCCCATCTTGAGCAGCTGCGCGACGGCGCGGGGGGTGAGGCCGTCGCCGCAGACCTTTTCGCGGGGGAAGCGGGTCTTCTCCAGCAGCAGAACGTCGAGCCCCCGGGAGGCCAGGTGGTAGGCCGCGGCCGAACCACCAGGTCCCGCGCCGACGACGATGACGTCGGCCTCGGGGGTTGCGTGAGTGGTCACGGGCGTCCTCTCAGGCGAACGGGGCGGTGATCCTTGTAACGACCATGCAGCTTGTGAAGATCTTCACAAGCGTTTGCCGCAAGTCTAGAACTCCGCTATCTACGCCCTGTCACTTAGGTCCGCCTAAGTTGTCATTATTCGAGGTCACGATGCATACAGGCGTGCCTGAACCAGAGTTGCGCGAGCGAGGCGAGCGTCTGGCGTGACGCCTGCGCGGACAGTGATAAAGCCGACAGTCGGCCACCCTAGCCACTCGAAACACCTTGAAACACTCTCGTAACAGATGCGGCGCGCGAATGCGCCGTCCCTGCAAGGGGATCCGACGACCGGGACAACGTGGCCAGCGACACATCGTTCAAATTTGAAACTTCCCCGAAGGGGCCGTATGGTCGATGGGTAATTCAAATCTGAACTACTTAGTTCGTTCTCCTGGAAGAGGTAGGAATATGTCCGAGCCTGTCAAGGTCACCGTGGCCTTCTACTCCGCCACCGGCAACGTCACCGGTCTGGCCCGCGCCATCGCCGCTGCCGCTGAGAAGGCCGGCGCCGAAGTGCGCCTGCGCCGCGTGGCCGAGCTGGCCCCGCAGGCCGCGATCGACTCGAACCCGGCCTGGGCCGAGAACGTCAAGAACATCGCCGACATCGCCGAGGTCACCCCGGACGACGTCGACTGGGCCGACGCGGTCTTCCTCGGCTCCCCCACCCGCTTCGGCAACGTGGCGTCGCAGCTGAAGCAGTTCATCGACACCCTCGGCGGCCTCTGGTTCCAGGGCAAGCTGGCCGGCAAGGTCTACTCCGGCTTCGCCGCGGCCTCCGGCAAGCACGGCGGCAACGAGTCCACGCTGCTCGCGCTGTACAACTCGTTCCACCACTTCGGCGGCATCGTCGTGGCCCCGGGCTACTCGAACGAGGTCCTCTTCGCCAACGCCTCGCCTTACGGCGTCTCGCACTTCAACGGTGCGGACATCGACGACACCACCCTCGCCGCCGCCGCTGCGCAGGCCGAGCGCGTCGTCGAGACCGCCGCGGCCCTCAAGGCCGGTCGCGCCGCCCTCGCCTCCTAAGACACACACACCCACGCACACGCGCACACGCGCACACGCGCACACTCGCAACGCTGAAGCGCCCGTTCGGAATCTCCTAGGCATCAGGAGGATCTGACGGGCGCTTCGCCGTGCCGGTTGGATTCTGGGCGGGCTTCAAGCGGGCGGCGACGAAGCGGTGGGGTCGGGGTGCGGTTCGGTGGCGGGGTTGCAGGTTCGTTCGGGGGTGGGCGGGGACTCGCGGACGGGGCGTCTTGGCTTGCGGTCAAACCGGGCAGCGACGAAAGGGTGGGTGGCGGGGTGGGGTCGGGTGGCGGGGTGGGGTCGGGTGGCGGGGTTGCAGGTTCGTTCCGGGGTGGGCGGGGACTCATGGACGGGGGCGTCTTGGCTTGCGGCGCGGTGGGGCCGGGGCGGGGACTCGCGAACGGGGTCTTGGCTTGCGGTGCGGTGAGGCCGGGGCGGCGCTCGCGCCCGGGGGCGTCTTGGCTTGCGGTGCGGTGGCGCGGTGGGGCCGGGGTGGCGACTCGCGAACGCGGGCGTCTTGGCTTGCGGCGCAGTGGGACCGGGGCGGAATGTGAGGATCTTGTACGCCTGTGGGTGATGACGGTCGGGGGCTGTTCGAGGGATACTTGAGGTACGTACAGGGATAGGAAATTTGTACAGGTGTCGGGGCTGGTGTAAGCAGACTAAGCCAAGCCTCTGGCCGAACCGACAAACCGACTTGTTTCGAGGCACTCAGCCCCCATCGGGGGTTCCAGATCTCATCCCCGTGCCATCGCCCGCAGCTGTCCGCGCCCCCGATGGGCCGTGACTGGGTGGACGATCCTGGTCCGGATCACCCTCACCAGAAGGAAGCACCTCACTCGGAGGCGTCTTCAACCCCAGCCAGACCCGCCAGCGCGATCGGCATGCGCCAGGTTGAGCAATTGAGGACTCGACCCGGCAGCACCGACACCACGTCCATGGCGACCCCGTCAGACAGCGGGTGCAGTCGACCGAACCGGCTCTACCTGCTCACCGCCGCCCGCATTCAGAGTGCGCCGACCTGGCACCAGCGCCTGGTCTGCGGCAGCAGGAGGAACGGCATCGTCAACACCGCTGGAACCACCATGCAGGCCGCGTAGGCCCACATGCCGCCGATGTTGAAGACCTGGGCGATGAGCAGCAGTGGAATGACCGCGCCATGCGCGATCACCGCAGCCCACCACAGGAACCGCGACCCGAACCAGACCCCGAAAGAGAGCACGAGCTCGACGGCCCCGATCACCAGCAGGGGCCTGCCGACCGCTCCCATGTCACCGAAGTCCTGCACGTCTCCCATCGAGATCAGCAGCCCGGCGATGACGAAGCAGTAGAGAGGAGGACCGATGCCCGCGACGATCGCAGTCCATGGCGGCACCGGCCGCCGCTCCGGGCCCCGTTCATGCACCATCGACTCGCGCGCCTTCCGGGATGCTGTCGTGTTCGGGCTGGACGCCGCCGAGCGGCGGGGGGACCGTGAAGTTCTCGTCCACCGCGACGCATTCGGGCCCGCCGCCGAGCGAGACCTCGATGGAGACCTGGCCCCAGACCACGTAGTTGAGGCCGATGCCGTCTTCGCGGACGGCCCTGGCGTGCGAGACGGCGCCCGCATCGTCGCGGTCGACCTCGACCTCGTGGCCCTCGGCCTTCCAGAACTCGGCCAGCGCCTCCGGGTAGGTCTCCCGCACGAGCGGGTCCTCCCAGGTCGATTCGGGGAACACGTACGAGAGGTGGACGGTGTCGTGTCCGTCGAGCACCTCGTTGCGGTCCACGCCGTGCAGACACTCCTCGAGGTCGACGAGCCGCGCCCCGAATCCGGGGAAGTCCTCCAGCTCCGCGATCGACTCCGCGACGAATCCCTCCATCGCGGCCAGCGCCTCGGTGTCGTTGAACTCCTCGTTCACCTGCGGTCCCGTGCAGGCGGTCGCTCCGAGCGCGAGGGCCGCTGCGCCGAGCCCGACTGCACTGCGGGTCACAACGAGTCCTCGTAGGAATCGGGCGAGTCGAACGGGTCCACCGCGTCGCGGTCGACCGGGACGCCTTCGGGGAAGTACTTGCCGACCTTGTCGTACCGGCCGCCGGGCCTCACGCCGCCGGTGGGCGGGACGTACTCGATCGTGTCGTGATCGCTGGCCGTCACCGGGCCGGACTGCACTCGCAGCACGGTGTAGCCCACGGCCCAGTACCAGAGGGCGATGCCGTCGGGCCGGATCGCGACCAGGCTGCGGTCGACGCGGTCGGGCTTCTCCTTCACGGCGTCGCGGGTGATCGTGTAGCCCAGCGCGGTCCAGTGCTCGCGGAGCACGTCGAGGTAGGTCTCGCGGACCAGCGGCGTGGCGGAGTCGGGGAGCGAGAAGACGTAGGTGATCTCGACGATCGTGAACCCCTGCACGTCGATCCCGTTGTGGGTCGCGGGCAGCTCACCCCAGATGCGCTCTTTGAAGCCCGGGAAGTCGGGGAGCACGGCGACGGCGTCCGCCGCCGCGGCCTCCATGGGCGCGTAGGCCTCGGCCTGCGTGTACTGCGGTTCAGGCGGGTGGTCCATGGAGTCCTCCAGGATCTTGCGGACCGGCGGCAGGGCGGCGAGGGCGCGGTGCCGCCGGGAGCCGGGTCAGGGCGCGCGTCATCGCTGGCCCGTGGCGATGTCGGCGAGGGTCTCGCGTCCGGCCATGTTGGTGTCGTCCCAGTAGGTGCTGTGGTTGTTGGCGTTCCAGGCGCCGGTGTCGCTGTGGTAGGTGTTGCCGCCGAAGTCGTCGCCGGTGGGGTCGGCCCCGTGGAGGAAGTCCGGGGTGAGATGGATGGGGTCGAGCGAGTTCCTGGTGGCCCAGACGTTGTCCTCGTCCACGCCGAGGGCGCTGGCGGTGTCGGTGCCGACGCCCGGGGAGGCGACGAAGACGAGGTTGTCGGCGTCGATGCCGTCCTTGGTGGCGGCGTGGCCGATCACGGTGGTGCCGTAGGAGTGTCCGGTGAGGGTGTGGTTGGTGTGCTCCTGCCCGGTGGCGCTGAGGCCCTGGGTGAAGTTCTCGAGGTCTTCGCTCGCGCCGTCGGCCCATCGCTCCTGCATGGCTTCGGGAACGATCGTGTCGGGGGCGTCGTAGCCGAGCCATGCGATGGTCGCGTTCGCGGTTCCGGGCGAGTTGAGTTGCGCGTCGCTCTGCATGGTCTCGGCGCGGTTGAGGAGGCCGCCGGCTCCGGCCAGGTTCGCAGTGGTGCCGGGGACGAGGGTGTTGACGTTGTCGGCGGTGTCGGGGTTGCCGATCGAGACGATCGCCCGGCCGCTGTCCTGGGTGCCGAAGCCGAGCAGGTAGTACGGCTGCTGCGGTTCGGGGCCTTCGGCGAGGGCGGGGGTGCCGTCGTCGTCGGTGATGCGGTCCTGGAGGGCGGCGAGGTCGTCGCGGTCGCCTTTGAGGCCGTCGAGCTCCTCCTTGGCCTGCTCGTACTCCTCGGACTCCGGGTCCAGGCCTTGCAGCGCCTGCTCTTTGGCTGCGATCCGGGTGTCGAGTCCTTCGATGTCCCTGTCGAGGACGGTCCGGTTGGCGGTGTCGCGGGATTCGGTGGGGATGCCGTCGACGGGGCCGACCCATTCGGGGTGCTCCTCGATGAGGGCTTGGCGTTCGGATTCGCTGAGCCCTTCCCACCACTGGTTGACCTGTTCGGGCGACATGCCGGAGGTGCCTTCGGCGATGGCCTTCGCCTCGTCGGCGACCTCTTCGGTGACGCCTTCCTTGTAGTCGTCGACGAGGTCGTCGTAGGTCGCGCCGAGGTGGGGCGGGAGTTCGGTGGGGTTCTCGCGCATCTCGGAGAGGGCGGCGGCGGCTTCGTCGTCGGCGTCGTGGGCGCGGGACATGACGGCGCGGAGCCAGTCCTGGTACTGGCCGGCGAGGCCGATGGCGGTGCCGTAGAGGTCGACGCTGTCGAAGAGGATCTTGAGGGTGTCGACGTCCCAGAAGCCGTCGGGTTTCTTCACGCCGCACATGTCGCAGAGCCACTGCGGCGGGTTGAGGCTGAGGATCGCCCGGTGGAGGCCGCCGGAGAGGTTGACGTCGTACTCGCGGTGGGGGCCTTCGATGTCGAAGTCGTGCTGCTCGATGAGCGGGATGAGTTCTTTGAGCTCGTTCTGCTCCTTCTCGAACGCGTCGGCGGCTTCGAGGAGGGTGGTGGCGATGCGGGTGCTGGCGTAGTCGGAGAGGTCGTCCTCGTAGCGGTCGGCGGTCATGCCGATGTGGTCGCGCACCTGGGTGGCGGTGTCGGACTCGTAGTGCTCGGTGCTGAGGTGGCCTTCGATGACGTCGGTGCGCAGGCGCTCGGTGTGGGCGAGCTGCTGGTCGACGTAGGTCTTCCAGGATTCGCCGAGGGCGCGGACGGCGCCGCAGTCGAGGTCGCGGAGGTGCTCCCAGGTCATTTCGCTCATGGGCGCACCGGCGGGGAGGAGGTGTTCGCGCCCGGACGCTCGGGGTAGAGGTCGCCGGCGACGGACGCGAAGGTGCCGGCGTTGTAGTCGTCGACCTCGACGGCTTCCTCGGCGCAGACGGCGAGGTATTCGCCGGTGTTGCCGACGAGGCCGCAGAATCCGCCGGCGCGGTGGACCTGCCACCATTCGCCGGCGGCTTCGAGGGCGGGGCCGAGTGCGGTGGCGGCGTCTTTGAGGGGGCCTGCGGCTTCGGTGTTGGCGGTGGCCATGGCGGTGGCCTGGCCGTCGGCTTCGGCTTCGATCTCGAAGAGGATCTCGACGGATTTGCGGACCTCGTCGGGGTCCATGGCGAAGACGTCAGCGCCCGCCATGGGCGGCCTTCGGGTAGGGCGGGGTCACCAGGGGGGCAGGGGGCATGGTTCGAGTCCTCGGGGGTAGGAACGAATCTTTCGCTCACTATAACGACCCGAGGCAACTACAGCCAGATTTGAGTCTGCGTGTCAGGCCTGGATGCGGGCGAGGACGCGCTTGGCGAGCTCGCCCATCTGGCGCATCTCGGCGTCGTCGAGCTCGTCGAAGACGAGGCTGCGGACGAGCTTGACGTGGCCGGGTGCGGCCTGGGCGAGGCGTTCGCGGCCAGCGTCGGTGAGGCGGGCGAGGGTGGAGCGGCCGTCGTCGGGGCAGGCGAAGCGCTCGATGAGGCCTTCGCTCTCGAGGCGGCGGGCGACGTGGGAGAGGCGGGAGAGCGAGCCGTTGCAGAGGAAGGCGAGGTCGCTCATGCGCATCGTGCCGCCTTCGGCGTGTTCGAGGCCGACGAGGACGCAGTACTCGAAGTGGTTGAGGTCGGCGTCGCGGCGCAGTTGCACTTCCAGGGCTCCGGGCAGTCGCATGACCACGCCGATGAGCGCCAGCCAGGTCGTCATCTCCGCTTCGTCGAGCCAGGGCGCTTCATCACTCATGCAACAAGCTTAACTGGACTACTTGATACATCAAGAATCCCGCGCTAGGTTCGTTGAAGGTTCAACGATTCAGGAGTGATGATGTCCGGTCGACCCGGCGCCGCATTCGACGCCTTCCTCGCGGACGCCGCGCCCGCCGCGGCCGAGCGGCGCGACTGGGCGCCCGAGGACGGCGCCCTCCCAGCGCTGTACCTGAGCCACGGCGCGCCGCCGCTGTTCGACGAAGCCGCGTGGATGGGCGAGCTCTTCGCCTGGGCGCAGCGCCTGCCGCGACCCAAGGGCATCCTCATCGTCTCGGCCCACTGGGAGGCCGCGCCGCTCATGATCTCCAGCCCCGCGGCCGGGACCCCGCTCGTGTACGACTTCGGGGGCTTCCCCGAGCGGTACTTCAAGATGCGGTACGAGACGCCGGACGCGACCGCGATGGCGCGCCGGGTCGCCGCGGCGATGCCCGACACCGAACCGCTGCACCAGCACGCGAGCCGCGGCCTCGACCACGGCGCGTGGGTGCCGCTCAAGGTCATGTACCCGGATGCGGACGTGCCGGTGCTGCAGATGTCGATCCCCACGCACGACCCGGACCGCCTCATGGCGATCGGGGCGCGGCTGCGGCCGCTGCGCGAGGAGGGCTACCTGGTGGTCGGGTCGGGGTTCATGACCCACGGCCTGCCGTTCATCGACTTCCACCGCCCCGACCAGATTCCCGGGTGGTCGGCGGACTTCGACGATTGGGTCGCGGACGCCTTGGCGCGCGGTGACATCGAGGAGCTGGCGCGGTACCGCTCGCAGGCGCCGGGGATGCCGTACGCGCACCCGACGGTGGACCACTACGTGCCGCTGTTCGTGACCTACGGTGCCGCGAGCGAGCAGGAGCAGGCCGCGACCACCGTCATCGACGGGTACTGGCTGGGCCTTTCGAAGCGCTCGTTCCAGCTCAACTGAACTTTTCTGGGGCCCGGCCACGGGGCAGGCCCTCAGACCGCGGGTAGGTGATCGTCAAATCCCGGCCCGCACGCGCCGTCCGCGCCGCACCCACCATGCGGCCGGACGGCGCACCTCTGTCTGCTGCGCGTTGCCTGCCGTGCCGCTACTTGAAGCCGCGGTGCATCGCGACGGCGCCGCCGGCGAGGTTGCGCCAGGCGACCTTCCGGAAGCCGGCCTTGACGATGCGGTCGGCGAACTCGGCCTGGTCGGGCCAGGCCATCGTCGTGTCCGAGAGGTACTGGTACGCCTCCGGATCGGAGGCGACGCGGGAGGCGACCTTCGGCAGCACGTGCTTGACGAACACGCCGTGGGCCTTGCGGTAGGGCTTCCAGACCGGCTGGGAGACCTCGCACAGGACCATCCGGCCGCCGGGCGCGAGGACGCGGCGGATCTCAGTGAGGCAGGCGTCCAGGTCCACGACGTTGCGGATGAAGAAGGAGCCGGTGACGGCGTTGAACGCGTCGTCGGCGAACGGCAGGCGCAGCGCGTCGGCGTTCACCAGCGGCACCTGGCGGTCCTTGTGGTGCTTCAGCATCTCGAGGGAGAAGTCGACGCCCACGACGTCGGCGCCCGACTTCGCGAGCTCGGCGGTGGAGACGCCGGTGCCCGCGCCGAGGTCGAGGCAGCGCTCGCCCGGCTGGAGGCTCAGCGCCTCGCGGGTCGCCTTGCGCCACCGCTTGTCCTGCCCGGCGACCATCACGGTGTTGGTGCGGTCGTAGCCCGGCGCGACCCGGTCGAACATCGCCGCGATGCGGCCGGGTTCTTTACGCGGGGTATTCGCTTCGTTCGCCTCGATCACTCGCACAGCCTTGCACACGGGAAACATAAAATCCGCCGGAGCCCTGTCGGTGTGGGCCCCGGCGGATCAAGGGGTTATATCGGACGCGCGCGGGGTAACGCGGCGCGGGCGGCCCTGAGGGAGCAGGGAGCCGCTCGCTCGCCCTGGAGGAAGGCTGGAGAGAGAACCTCGCGATGGATCGACGGGAACGCCTGGGGCGCACCGGAAGGCGATGCGGTGCGCTCGAGTGAGCGGTCCATGGCGCCTCCTTGTCGCGTTCGGTTCGTCATGAGCGCGGACCGGTGTCGACCCCGGCTGGGATGACGCTGAGAGATCCCCCGAGTGCGGCCTGCGCTACACGACCACATTGACGCATGGAAGCTGTGATGTCGATCTATGAAGCCGAACCGTTATCCCGTGTAACCCTTCCGATAGCAATGGCGTGCCGGTTTTCACAGAGAGCGATGCACTCGTATGCGTTCGTCGGATAACCGCAGGTTGCACCGTTTTGCGGGTCGGTGTCCAGCTTGAGCGGGCGGCCTGCAAAGGGGCGGCTTGCAAGGTCGGAATGCGAAAAAACGGCGGGGCGCGCATGCGCGCCCCGCCTTCTCCAGGGGATACACAGAGAGGCGAGCCTCTCCGGTGAAGGAAGTCGTCCAGCCTGCGTTCAGGCCTTATTCAGCATCGCGCTTGCGGGCCCGATCGACAAGTGACGAGATCGAAGCGTTATTCACGGCTTACCGCTGGATGAGACTGCCTTTGAGCACCGTCGCGGAGCAGTGGCCGCCGGCGCCGTTGACGAGCGCCGCGTACGGGTCGCCTTCGGTGTCCACGTCGAAGACCGCGAGGTCGGCGCGGTTGCCCACCTTGATCGCCCCTATGTCGGCGCGGCCGAGGGCCTTCGCGCCGCCCTCGGTGGCGGCCCGGACCAGCCACTCGTTCAGGCCTTCGCCGCCGTCGCCCTGCGCCAGTGCGAGCTTGCGCAGCAGCGGCCATTCGGCGGCGACGTCCAGGTCGGGGCAGGACGCGCGCGAGTCGGTGCCGATCGCCACGGTGTTGCCCTCGGCGCGGTAGGCCGCGACAGGCGGCTCGCCCGCTTCGAGGCGGGCGTTCGAGCGGGCGCACAGCGCGACCGCGGTGCCCCGGGTGCGCAGGATCTCCCGGTCGGCCTTGTCGAGGTGGACGCCGTGCGCGACATGGGAGTCGGCGCCGAGCCAGCCGACCTTCTCCATGTGGGCGGCCGGGGAGGTCCCGGTGCCGCCGTCGGCGATCTCGAGCGAGAGGCCCGCGCGGCGGTTCATGAACGCGAACGGGCCCGAGCCGCGGCGCACGAACATGTCCTCGTGCATGGTCTCCGCCAGGTGCGGGTGGAGCCGGATGTCGAGCGTGCGCGCGAGCTCCGCGAGGCTCTTGCCGACCTCGGTGCCCAGCGTGTACAGCGTGTGGGGGCTGATCCCCACCGCGACGTCCGAGTTGTTGACGGCGCGGCTGTCGGTGACGATCTCGCGCCACGCGCTCCGGTTGCCCTCCCAGCGGGCGCCGTCGATGAAGCACGCCTCCCAGTACGCGACCCCGGCCAGGTCCGAGGCGAAGAGCGGCTCGAAACCGGCTGCGGGCGTGACGACGTCGGCCACCGCCGTGACACCGTGTGCGATCGACTCGTCGATGCCGAGCTGCACGGAGGCCTTCCAGGCGTCGTCGGCGGTCGTGGGGTTGCGGCGCGCGAAGTCCTGGATCCACTCGAAGAACTCCTTCTCGTTGCCGTACATGTCGGCGAACGCGGAGTAGCACAAGTGGGTGTGGGCGTTGACGAGTCCGGGGGTGAGCACGCCGTCGAAGGCGGTCGTCGCTTCGGCTTCGGGGGCGTCGGCGGCGGGGCCGACGTAGGCGATCCGCCCGTCGTCGACCCCGACCGCGCCTTCGCGAATCGGCTCGTCCGCGATGGGGACGACGACAGGGGCGGTGTAAACGTGCATGGAACCGAGCTTACTCAGCGTTGGTGGAGCCCAGCGCGCCATAGGCGGGACGGATGACCTCGTCGAGGATGACGAGGCGATCGGGGTAGGGCAGGAAGGAGGCCATCATGGCGTTCTCGGTGCAGCGCGCGACCTCGGCCCAGCCCCAGCCGAACGTCTCCGAGAGGAGTTGGAACTCGCGGGAGGTGTCGGTGCGGCTCATGAGCCGGTTGTCGTTGTTGACGGTGATGTTGAAGCCGAGGCTGTGCAGCACGCTGATCGGGTGCGTCTCAAGGGAGTCGGCGGCCCCGGTCTGGAGGTTGGACGACGGCGCGATCTCGAGGGCGATGCGGCGGTCGCGGATGTAGTGGGCGAGATCCGAGAGCTGCGGCTCGTCGCGGGTGAGGTCGATGTCCTTGATGAGCTGCACGCCGTGGCCGATCCGGTTGGCGCCGCACACGGAGACCGCGCCCCAGATCGATTCGGGGCCGCAGGATTCGCCCGCGTGGATCGTGAACGGCATGTTCTCGCGGCGCAGGTACTCGAAGGCTTCGAGGTGGTGCTGGGCGGGGTTGCCGATCTCGCCGCCGGCGATGTCGAAGCCAACGACGCCGTCGGAGCGGAAGGCGACCGCGAGTTCGGCGATCTCCTTGGTGCGGTTGGCATGGCGCATCCCGCAGAGGATGGTGCGGATCTCGATGGGGTTGCCGTTCTCGGCGGCGCGCTGCTGGCCGTCCTTGAATCCGGCGAGGGTGGCCTCGACGACCGCTTCGAGGCTGAGGCCGGCGAGCTGCTGCTGCTCGGGGGCGTAGCGGAGCTCGGCGTAGACCACGCCGTCGCTCGCGAGGTCCTGGGCCGCTTCCGAGGCGACGCGGAAGCAGTCGTCGGCGCGCTGCATGACGGCGACGGTGTGCGCGAAGGTCTCGAGGTAGCGCTCGAGGGTGCCGGAGTCGGCGGCTTCGAAGAACCAGGCCCTGAGCTCTTCGGGGTTCTGCGCGGGAAGGGTGTGGCCGATCTCGTCGGCGATCTCGATGATGGTCTCGGGGCGCAGGCCGCCGTCGAGGTGCTCGTGGAGGACGACCTTCGGGGCGGCGCGGAGCTGTTCGTGGGTGAGCGCGTTGCTGAACGGTGCAGACGAATTCATCCCATGAATATAGTCAACCGGTTTCGCGTGCCTGTCTCACAGCCGCACTTCGTCCCAGTGGACGGGCCGCTCGTCGGCGAAGACCACGGCCCATTCGAGGGCCCAGCGGCGGTGCCACACCAGGTTGTCGTCCACCCCGCGCGGCGGGGCCTGCCCGGCGCGGCGGGCCTGGTCGCAGACCCAGTCGAGGCAGTAGTAGAGGTCGAGCATCTCCGCGATCACGGCCGGGTCGCGCGTGGGGGTGAGCTGGCGGTCGCGCCAGGCCCCGAAGGTCTCCGGGCGGCGCAGGTCAGGGAGCAGCTCGGGGAGTTCCTCGCTGCAGGGCACGGCCGGGTCGAGGTGGTCGACGAGGCCGAGCAGCCACGAGATCGTGTAGAGGCTCTCGAGCTGGTCGGCGTAGCGGGCGCGTTCGCCTCGGCCGCAGGCGATGAAGCCCCATTCGTCCGGAGAGAGGTGGTCCAGGACGTGCGCGTCGAGGAGCCAGCGCATCGCCAGTTCCTCGGGCATGTCGAAGACGCGGGCCTGGACGATGTTGAGGATCGCGGCACGGGCTTCGACGTGGCCGCGGGGGCGCAGGCGCGGGAGCTGGCCGGCGGGGAACGGGAGGGGGAACTGCGAGGGGGGCGCCGGTATGCCGAGCGCGCCGAGTCCGTCCACTGTGCGCAGTCGAACGCTTCGCTGGTCTGAGATCGCCGTCGGCATAGGGCTCCCTACCACTTTTGGGGTTCACCGGTGGGGGTGAATGCGCGTTCACTAGGAAGGGTGATTGTGAAGAACTGTAGCGTCCACCACATGCCGGAGTCAACGTGGGCAGACGAAATCTTTAAGGTTCTATCTACGTGTTACGCAGGTGTTTCACTCCTACCGCGCGTGAGTCGCAAGTGTCCCCCGGGGCGAAGTGAACTCATCGGTAACCAAGCCCGTTCGACACCCGTTCGACGATGAACGGACGGGTTCGACACGATCCGGCGAAAGCACGGGCAACTCCGGTCACATCGGACGGCGTCTAGAAGGCGGGCCCCCGCGGCCCCCGAAGGCCGGACCCTCGCCTCCCCGAGGGTCCGGCCTTCGCGACCGGACACCCGCCGGGCATGCTTGTACCGTGAGCACTCCCCAGGTCTTCGGCGGCCGGTACCGGCTCGTCCGGCCCGTGGGCGCCGGCGGCATGGGCCGGGTCTGGCAGGGCCTCGACCTCCACCTCGAACGCGAAGTCGCCGTCAAAGTCGTCAAACCCGACCTCCTCGAAGGCCCCCAGCGGCACGAGGCCGCCGCCCGCTTCCGCCGCGAAGCCCGCGTCACCGCCCAGATCCAGCACCCCGGCGTCCCCGCCATCTTCGACGCCGGACTCGACGAGGACTCCGGCGAGCTCTACCTCGTCATGGCCTACCTCCCCGGCCTCAACCTCCGCGACCTCCTCGACGAGACCGGCGCCCTCCCCGGCGACTGGACCCTCGCCATCGGCGCGCAACTCGCCTCCGTCCTCGCCGCCGCCCACGCCAAGCAGGTCGTCCACCGCGACCTCAAGCCCGCCAACATCATCGTCGGCCCCGAAGGCCTCGTCCACGTCGTCGACTTCGGCATCGCCGCCGTCCTCGAACCCGACGTCTCCCGCCTCACCATGACCGGCGACAAGCCCGGCACCCTCAACTACATGGCCCCCGAGCAGATCCGCGCCCAACCCGCCGGCCCCGCCGCCGACCTCTACGCCCTCGGCGCGCTCCTCTACGAGATGGCCACGGGCGAGCGGCTCTTCGCCGACCGCGGCTCCGCCTACGAAGTCCAGACCGCGCACCTCAAGGAACTGCCCGACCCCGTGCGCCGCCACCGCCCCGACCTGCCCGCCGAACTCGACGGCCTCGTCTCGCGCCTGCTCTCCAAGGAGCCCGCCGAACGCGGCTCCGACGCCGCCCAAGTCCACTTGCGACTCGCCGCGCTCCTCACCGCCTCCACAGCACCCTCCTCAACCGTGCCCGCACACGACTGCGGCGACCCGACCTGGCCGTTCCGGGCCCCACTCGCCCCCGCCCGGGTCGCGGCCCTCGCCGCCTCGCAGAGCGCGGTCACCGCCCCACCGGACCGACGCGAGCGCATCGCCGAAGCCGACCGCGCCTTCGGCATGGGCGACTACAACGGCGCGCTCTCCGCGTTCCGCTCCCTCGCCAAGGACTTCGAGAGCCCCGACCCCGCACTCGCCCTGCACTGCCAGATGCGCGCCGCGCAATGCCTTGCCGCCCTTGGCAACGCAGCCAGCGCCCTGACCGGACTCACCAGGGTCATCGAACGGCAGCGCCGCCTCGAAGGCGACCGGGCCCGCTCCACGCTGCGGTCGCGCCGCATCGCGGCCGAGCTGCTCGCCGTCCTCGGCCGGGCCCCGGAGGCGCACCGCGAGCTGACCACTGTGGTTCACGAGATGGCCGCGGCACTCGGCCCCGCCGATGCCGATACCATCGAAGCCGAACGGCTGCTGCGGACCTGGTCCGTTCCGTCCCCGATGGGTCCCGCGTGGCCGGTGCCGCCCGCCGCCACGCCTGGGAGTCCCCCTCGATGACCGCCCTCGGTCCCTACACCCCGCCCGTCGACGAAGTGAAGACCCGCAACCGGCGCCGCCTCGCCCTCATCGGCTCCTACCTCTGGGCATTCGCACCCCTGCTCACCTGCGGATACGCCGCCCCGATCATGTTCGGGCTGGCGCTCGGCAGGCGCCGCGACAACCCGACGCTGTGGGCGCTGGTCGCCTATTCGGCACTGATCATCGCGAGCTGCTTCGCGGTCTTCGCTTCCGACGATCCGCCTCCGGCGTGGGCCCTCACGCTCTTCGCCGTATCGATGGCCTTGTGCGCGTTGGGTGCCACCGCGCACCTGCTGGTGATCCGCGCGGCGGTGTGGGCGCCGCCCGCGCGGCTGCAGGTTCCGGTGGCACGGCTGTCCAGCATGGAGGTCGTGGACCGGGCGCGGAAGCTGCGCGAGCAGGCCCGCCGCACCGCCGAGGCGGATCCGATGCTGGCCAAGCGGCTCGGGATCGGGCGGCCGGACCTGCCGCGCCAGTTCGACGACGGCGGCCTCGTCGACCTCAACCACGCCCCGCTGCCGGCGCTCATGACCCTGCCGGGGGTCACCGAGCGCAGTGCGCGGCAGATCCAGGACTGGGTGGCGCAGTCGGGGCCGTTCGGCAGCCTCGGCGAGGTCATGCTGGTGATCGAGATCAGCCCGAGCTTCGAACACCATCTGCGCGAGTACTGCGTCTTCATTCCGTAAGGGCGGCGGGCCCGTAGGCAAGCGAAAGGCCCCGAGACGAGGTCTCGGGGCCGGGCGTTCGCCGCGCGAACGCGTCAGTCGCCGTTAGGCGAGGCAGTAGACGGCGGCGGTGCGGCCGAACTGGTCGACTGCGGGCAGGTACGCGGTGTAGTCGCCGGAGCAGTCCGCGGCGATGGCTTCAGCGTTGGCGTCGGCGCCCATCCACTCGGCGGGGTCGACCTCGACCACGTCGACCACGGTGGAGTCGACCTCGGGCGAGTCGCACGGCAGGGTGCCGTACTGGAACTCGCCGGCCATGGAGTTGAAGCACTCGCCGGCGGAGGGGACCACCGGGTTGGTGCCCAGGGAGCTCGGGACGCCGTTGGACTCGACGCAGAAGATGTAGTCGACCGCGAACGTGGTCTGGTCGTAGATCATGCTCCAGTCGGTCCAGGTCGCGCCGGGGACCTGCGCGCCGACGGTCTCGCCGCACATGTCGAAGATCGGCTGCGGGTCGGTGAGGCTGGAGCCCTCGGTGTTGGCGGTCAGGCCCGGGTCGGCCTCGATCGCGGTGATGGTCCAGAACGCGGTCGGGTCGGAGCACTCGACGGCGAAGGTGTCGCCCGTGCTGATCATCTCCTGGGGCAGGCAGTCGCCGACCTTGGCGTCCGCCACGGCGTCGACCTGCTCGTTGCTGACCTCGTTGTCGGTCGTGCTGTCGGAGGCGGCGTCGTCGAGGATGCCGCAGCCGGTGAGGGCGACGCTGCCCGCGAGGGCGACGCCGCCGATGGCGAGGATTCGGCGGATGGGACCGAAGGTCTCGGAGTTGAGGTTCATGTGCTGCTTTCTGTGGGACACCGCCCATCGGGTGGGGCGGCGCTAGGGAATTCAGCGCGACGATATGGGAGGGCCTCAACTACCGAGGCGGCAGGGATCGTCACCTCGCCGCTCGTCACGTCACTGACCTGGGGTTTTGCGTCCACCACGGGGCTGTGTACCGGGCTTCATGGCGAGGATCACAACGGTTGCAATTCGGTCAAGCTGCCAGGAAGCTCGGCCGTTTCCCGGAATGGCTTGGGGCGCAAAGGAGGACGCGGGTTCCGCCCAATGGTCACCGCGTCCTCCGGCCTGCGGGTACTCAGCCGATCTCGACGAAGTACTGGGTGCCGTCCAGGCTCAGGATGTCCTCGAAGTAGAGGAGGTACTGGTCGGCGCCCGCGGGGACCTCGACGCAGGCCGAGCCCGTGGAGGTGCCGCCGCTGGAGACGTCGGGGACGAGGGTGATCTCGTTCTCGACGGTGTTCATGCAGTCGATGCTGTCGTAGAAGGTGCCGTCGGCCCAGACACCGAAGGTCACGTCGAGCCACAGCGAGCCGGTCTCGGCGCCGTTGTAGGTGCCCTCGAGGGTGATCAGGCTCTGCTGGAAGCCGTCGGCCGGGGCGGCGTTGAACTCGTCGGCCGCGAGGATCGCGTCGGTCGCGTCGAGGGTGGCCTCGGAGGCGGTGACGCTCCAGTCGCCGACCTCGAGGGTGGCGCCCGCCGCGAGCGGGGCTTCAGGGCTGGTGCCGTCGCCGGCCGGGGCCTCGGCTTCGGCTTCGGCTTCGGCACCCGCCTCTTCGGCGGCGTTCGTGGTGTCACCCGAGCCGGTGTCCTCGGCGCCGCACGCGGAGAGGGCGGCGAGGGCGATGAGGCCGGCGCCGGAGGCGGCGAGGAGGCGCTTCGAGATCTCGGGGAATTCGAGGTTCATGGTCTACCTTCTGTGGAGTGGTGTTCGTAGTTCAAGTCTTGTGAACTCACTTCACGAGATTAGTGGACTGTGTCGAGCCTCCGCAACGCGGGGTGGGTTACGATTCGATAAATCCAGACAGGGGAGCCCCATGACCACCCGTGACGCCGGTCCCGGCGAGACCATCACGCTGACCGACCTCGCCCGACTCGCGGGCGTCGGCCGCAACGCCGTCAGCAACTGGCGCCGCCGCGAGACCGACTTCCCCGCGCCCCTGGACGAATCGTCCCGGCGTCCCCGGTTCGCCCTCCACGACCTGGAGCAGTGGGCCGAACGGCACGGCCGGGCACTCGACGTCACCGGCGCCGACCGGCTTTGGTTCACCCTCGCCGGGACGCACCCGACCGCCGAAGCCGCACTCGGCGCGGTCGCAGCGGCCTTCGGCGGCGGCGAACCCGCGATCGCCGAGCAGCTCAAGGCGTTGCAAAGCGAGACCCCCGCTTCGGCCCTGTTCGAGTTCTTCATCGAACGCGCCCGCGAAGCCGCCGGCACCGGCGTGCCGCCGGGCATCGCGCCCCTGGCCGACATCGCCGCCGCCGTCACCCAGGGCATCGCGCGACCCGCGGTCCACGACCCGGCCTGCGACGAAGGCGACCTCCTCGCCGAGGTCGCCCGCCGCACCGGGCCTTGCCGCGTCCTCAGCGGGCAGGACCTCTCCGCGCCGCGCACCGCGATCGCCGAGCAGCGCCTGCGACTCCTCGACGATACGGCCGAAGTCGTTGCGCGCGTTGGCGATTCACTCCTCCAGGCCGTACCGGGCGAACGGTACGACCTCGTGGTCTGCGACCCGCCCTTCAACGTCAAGGACGGCGGCGCGAACCAGTACGCGGTCGGCGACGACCCGCGCCTCGCCTACGGCACCCCGCCGCGCACCGAACCCGAACTCGCCTGGGCCCTGCACTGCGTCGCGCTCCTCGCCCCCGGCGGCCACGCCGTCGTACGCATGCCCGCCCAAGTGGCCCACCGCCGCACCGGGCGGCGCATCCGCTCCGAACTGCTCCGCTGGGGCGCGCTGCGCGCCGTCGTCGACTCCCCGGAGGCCAAGGCGCACATCTGGATCCTCGCCCCGCGCGGTGAGACGACCCAGCTGCTCGTCTCCGGCGGCGGCGACTTCGCCGAGGCCTGGCGGCAGTTCACCGCCGCACCTGACGCGCCGATCGCCACCGCCGACTCGACCACCGTGCCGCTCATGCGGCTGTGGGACGAGGACGTGGACATCTCCCCCGCGGTCTACCTCGCCAGCGCCGCCGGGGACGCCGCGAGCCTGGCGGAATCGGTGGCGGGCCTCGGTGAGCGCTTGGAGGGTCTCGCGCGGCATCAGCTGCCGCGCTTCGGCACCGGCGTCGAGGAGAGCGCCCCCGAGACGAGCCTGGCCGACCTCGAACGCGACGGCCACCTGGCCATCGTCCCGGGTGGTGAACCCATTGGGCCGCAAGGTGATGCCAGGTGCATCATCGTCGACCCGGTGGGCGAGCCGCAGGTGCGCCTCGGCCTCCGCAGCGAAGCGATTGAGACACAATGGACGGTGAGCTGCGAGCCCACGGTCGACCTCGGCTGGATCGCCGCCGCCCTCGCGGCCCGCCTCCCGACCGCGACCAAGCGCACCGCGACCGGCGCCAAGCGGCGCCTGCTCTCCGTGAAGATCCCCCGGCTCACCCTCGCCGAACAGCAGCGGCGCGGGGCGGCCTATGCGGCGCTGGAAGACCTGCGCGCCGCCCTCGCCCAGGCGGAGGCGGAGGCGGGAGCACTCGCGGCCGAGGCCGCGGCGGGCCTGGTCGCAGGGACAGCGACGGTGGAGGACTAGCGCAGGGCCTGGGGTTCAGCGCTCCTCCGCGTGGTGTGCGGAGCTCCGCACCGGCTATAGGGCATGCCCCTTCCCACCCGCATCCACCTCCGACCAACCGAAGAAATGCGACGACTCTCCCACACGGGTCCGACATGCCCCCGAACGCGAGACATGCTCCGCGCCGGCATGCTCGTGCAGGTGGTGGAGGAGGGCCGGATGGCTTAACGTCGGCAGTGTTCCGTCGCCCATCGAAAGGCGTGGCATGGACCGAGCCGAGCCGCCAGAACCGCCTGCGTCCGAAGCGCCGCCAGCGGCGGCGTCGCCCCCGGAACCGCGCGCGTCGGAGCCTCCGGTCACCGGCACGCCGCCCGGGGCACCGGCCGCGACGCCGCCGAAGCCGCGCACCCCCGCGACGGTCCTCGTCGCGATCGCACTCCTCTGGCTGCTCACCGCCCTGGCCGCCTGGGTCGCGCTCGTGTCCGCCGTGGCCACCTCCTTCGAGGTGAGCGTCCGCTACGCCGGCGCCTGGAGCCCACTCGCGTTCGTCGAACCGGCCCTCATCACGGCCGTCGCCGTCCTCTGCGGACTCCTCGCGCTCAAACTCCGCAGCGGCCGCGACTGGGCCCGCCGCATCGTGGCCATCACGACCGCGATCGTCCTCGCCGCCGCGATCCTCACCGGAGCCGGAACGAACCCGGGCACCGGCATCGCCGGCACCCTCCTGCTCGCCATGCTCCTCGTCATGCTGCTCCTGCGTCCCACCCGCGACTGGTGCGACTGCGACGCGCCCCGCCACAGCCCCGGGATCGACAGCGCCGCACACCCGCCCCACCAGGTCGTGGCCTCGCTCCTCATCCTCTGGACGGCCACCGCCATCGCGTTCTACATCGGCGCGACGGCACTCCTGACGCTCGCGGGCGACGAAGCCGACATGGCGGAAGCAGGCGCGGCCTGGGCCGCGGGCGCGGCGATGCTGCTCGCACTCGTCCAGGGCGCCTTGAACATCGGCTTCTCGTTCCATCGCAATTGGGCCCGCTGGGCGACCCTCATCCTCGCGGCGGCGTACACGGCCCTGCTGATCATCACGGCGATCCTGAACCTCACCGAAGACGGCCCGGGCCCCGGCCTGAAACCGGCCCTGCTCAGCCTGGTCCCGCTCGCCCTCATCGTCTCGATGGCAGGCACGGAATCCCGGACCTGGTGCCGTCGGACTGCGCCCGAAAGCTGAACTGGGACAAGGAAAAAGCCCGGCCAAAGGCCGGGCGATGGAGCCGGTGACAGGACTCGAACCCGCAACCTTCCGCTTACAAGGCGGGCGCTCTACCAATTAAAGCTACACCGGCTGGTCAGCGCCGCTTTCGCGGTGCGACGGGACGATTCTACTCGACCGGCATGGCCACCCCGAAATGACTGAGCTCGGTCCAACAATCACTCGATCGTGTGACTGTTTTTAGCACGATTGTCGCATATCATTACTAACATGCAGTTGCGATACCAGTTCCGCGCCCACCCAGGAGGCTCCGAGCGCGCCCGCGCAGCCCGGACCTTCGGGTGCGTGCGGACGGTCTACAACGACGCCGTGGCCGCCCGGAAGGCGGCGTTTGCCGCAGGCCTTCCCTACCCGTCTTCAGCGAAGTTGCAGAAGCAACTGATCACCGAGGCAAAACGGACAGCCGACCGCGCCTGGCTCGCCGAGGTCAGCCCGGTTCCCTTGCAGCAAGCGGTGCGCGACTGCGACCAGGCCTACGACCGGTTCTTCAAATGGCGGAAAGGGACGGGACCGAAGTCGGGACGACCGAGATTCAAGAGGCGCTCACATCGCCAGTCAGCGAGGTTCAATCGCAACGCCTTCCGGTTGCGAGACTCCGGCAGGCTCTACCTGGCCGGCATCGGTGAGCTTCGGATCATCTGGTCGCGCGAACTCCCTGCAGAGCCGTCCAGCGTCACCTTGATCAAGACCCCAACAGGGAAGTACTTTGTCTCATTCGTAGTGGAGGTGCCGAGGGAGGCTCTGCCTTCGCGGGACCCGGATCAGGACACCGGAATCGATGTTGGCTTGTCCTGCTTCGCGGTGGTACGAGACGGCAAGCGAATCGAGTCTCCGGGATTCCTCCAGAAACAGGCAAAACGGATCGCGAAGGCCCAGCGGGTGCTGAGTCGTAGGAAGAAGGGCTCGAAGAACTGGGACAAACAACGATTGCGAGTTTCGAAGCTCTACGAGCGCACCGCGAACCAGCGCAAGGACTTCCTCCACAAGCTGTCCACAGCGATCATCCGCGAGAACCAAGCGGTGTACGTCGAGGACTTGGATGTGGTGGCGATCCACCAGCGGTTTGGGCGCCTCGCTACCGACCAGGCCTTGGGCGAATTTCTGAGGATGATCGAGTCCAAGGCGGCCCGCTACGGGCGCGACTTCGTCAAGGTCGACCGGCACTTTCCTTCGACCCAGCTGTGCTCTTCCTGCGGCGCCTTGACCGGGCCAAAAGGGTTGGCCGGCTTGAATATCCGCAAGTGGACATGCGCGGGTCCGAACTGCGGCGTCACCCATGATCGAGATGAGAATGCTGAAAGCAATCTTCGCGCCTACGGGCGTGAAGTACTCGCCGCAGGACGGAAAGGCCCGGCTCCGGTTGGGCTAGGCGGAGAGTCGAAACGACTGCAGAGCGCTGGTCAGACTGGGATCTCCCAGCTCGGCACGAAACCCCGATCGCCGGGAGGCGAACGGACAGAAGCAGTAACCACCGCTGCCGTGAGGTAAGTGGCCGTGCGAGCAGTGCTCGCGTGGAGTCTCCGGCTTGATCGGAGAGGACGTCAAAACTGGGCTGCTCTGCAGCTCATCATGCCGTTTGGTGGAAACCTAGAAAAAAGGTGGGCGGAAGCGGGCACCCGAGGGGGTGTGATTGTAGGAAAGCTACAACGAAGGCACGAATCTGGTAGTGGATCAGTTGCTTTAGGTTGCGACACTGGTCGCATGGACACTCCAACGAAAACCGTCGAGCGCAGCGCTCGCTCTTCGATCGTGATGTGGGCTGTGGCGCCCCTCATTTGGGCCGCGCTCCTGGTCGGCTGGCTCTACCTCATCAGCAACGGGCCCGTCTCGACGATCACGCTCGTCGTGCTGCTGGCCCTGCCCGCACCCTGGCTGCTGTGGGCCTCCTGGCGGATGCCGCGGCCTCGCGCCGACACGTACCTCGCCGAAGGCGGCGCGCTGCTGACCGGGTTCATCGCCCTGTACCTCGCCACCCTCACCTACATGATGTTCAACGAGGGGCCGGCACCGGTCGAGCTCATGGTCGTCTTCTTCGCCGCGGCGGCGGTGTTCATCGCCGCTGCCGTGCCGCTGCCGGGGCGTCGGATCGCGTACGGGGCCGCCGCGCTGGCGTGCGTGATCCTCGGCATCGGGTTGCGGGTGCTCTACTCCGGCACCTCGTACTATCCGGGCATCGACTTCATCACCAAGGACGAGCTGTTCGCGTGGGCGTTCCTCGGCCTTCCCGCGCTCGGCGCGCTCCTGCAGGTCCTGTGGTGGCTGCGCGGCAGGTCCCGCGTCCGCTCGGCCTGAGCCGTCAGACCATGCTCCGGGGGCCGAACCCGCGGCCCCCCCTTTTTGACCCCTCCGAAACCTGGGAGCCCCACCTGACCACCGGAAGACGGGGCCGCGCCGCCTGAATGCGGCGGCGCGGCCCCGTTTCCTATGCGTCTCTGAAGGAGTAGACCTGCATGCCTTCGGCGGTCAGGCAGGCCAGGCGGGTCTCGCTCGCGTCGCAGGCGTAGACCTCGAGGTCGATGTACAGCGAGGTGCGCGAGCCGTCGCGGCCGAGGCCGATCACATTGCCGGTGTTGACGCTGAAGCCCGAGGACGCGGGCCAGTTGAGGGCGCTGCCGCCGTCGATGGCCTCGAAGTCGCTCTCGCCCACGTCGTTGCCGACCGCGTCGAAGCCCTTGTCGTAGATCCGGGTGCGCACGTCGTCGCCCTCGTAGAACTCGACCATCATGCGGTCGCCCAGCGGGGTGATGTTCCGGTACTCGGCCTCGTCGAAGACGTGCACGATCTCCTTCTTGCCGGGGTTGTAGATCCGCCAGGTGTAGACGTCGACGGCGTCCGCGACGGGTTCGCGCACGCAGATCAGCTTCTCGCCGCAGGCCTTCACCTGATCCGGTGCGGGAGTGTCCGATTCGACGGTCTCCTCGTCCATACGGGACAGGCCGTCGTTGATGTCGTAGACGTTGAGGTCGTAGCCGGTCTCCTTGTCGACGGCCACGTACAGCAGGTCGTCCCAGCCGAAGTACAGGTCCTCGACCGTCTCGACCTCCTTCGAGGCCACCTTCTCACCGGACTCGAGGTCGTAGACGTGCGCCACGTTGTCGCTCGTGACGGCCCAGACCCGGCCGTTGCCGTTGGCGCGCATGGACGGCTCCTTGAGGTCGTCCGGCGTGCCCACAAGGTCCCAGTTGGACACGGTGACGCCCTCTTCGACGTTCCCGAGCTCCCAGCTCGAGACGGTCTCGCCGTCGCCGTCGTACACCGTGAAGGTGTTGCCGCCCAAGGGGCCGAGCACGAGGTGGTCGCCCGAGCGGGCGGCCGTGCGATCGGCGCTGTCCACCGTGTTGCGGGTGTCGCCCGTCTTCCAGTCGAGGAAGTAGAAGCGGTACGGGGTCTCGCTCGAAGTGTCGACCTCCTGCGAGAAGGCCACCAGGTCCTCGGAGACGTAGAAGCTGTCGTCCCAGCCCGCGCCCGGGATGACCACGTCGCTCTCCCACAGGGGCTTGCCGGTGCCGGTCTCGACGGCGCGCAGGTGCAGCTCTTCGCCGCTGGCGTCCGTCGAGGCGGTCGTGTAGGCGAACAGGGCCCTGTCGTCCCAGACCCGCACCTGGTAGACGTTGTCGTTCGCTTCGGCGCCGAACGCGGTGGCCGCGCCGACCGGCGCCAGCTCCTCGTCGAACGGCTTCTGCTTGTACGGGTTCGTGAGCCAGAAGAAGCCGATGGGCAGCACGATCGCGAGCACCGCCACGACCGCCGCGATGGCGATCCACTTCGGACGGATGCGGCGCTTGGGCTTCTCGGGCTCGCCCCGGCGCAGCATGACCGTCTCGTCAGTGCCCGGCGTGACCGGCGGCAGGCTGCCCGACCGCATCGGCGGCGAAGAGTGCGGGGCCGTCGGGGACTGCACCGGCGGCGAGGGCACGTGCGCGGGCGGCGTCACCGGCGCGGGTCCGGCCAGGGCGAGGGCCGCACCCTCGCTCACGGGCAGTTCGGGCTGCTCGAGGACGGTGGGCGCGATGCCCAGCCCTTCGTGGAGCACCTTGGACACCATGGGCATGCGGCTGGAGCCGCCCACGAGGAACAGGCCGGCGAGATGCTCGGGGCGGCGCCCGGTGAGGCCGAGGACGCGCTGGGTCTCGCCCACGGCGCGCGACAGGAGCGGGCGCGACAGCTGGTCGAGCTCGCCCCGGGTCAGGTGCAGGGACTGGGCCATGTCGGGCACCGTGACGGGCGCGACCGAGGAGCGCGAGAGCATCTCCTTGGCCGCGCGCACCTCTTCCCACAGCTCGCGGCGGTTGCGCATTTCGGAGGCGCCGCTGGGGTTCTCCAGGCGCTTCCAGATCTCGGGGTCGCGCTGCCTCACCGTCTCGCCGATGTGCGCGACGAGCACGGCGTCGAAGTCGAGGCCGCCGAGGTCGGGCAGGCCGCCGTCGGCGAGGACGCCGAACGAGCCGTCCTGGCGGCGTTCGAGGACGGCGATGTCGAGGGTGCCGCCGCCGAAGTCGAACACCGCGAGCGCCTGCCCCGGGCGCATCGGGTGGGACAGGCGGGACGTGTAGTAGTGCGCCGCCGCAACTGGTTCGGTGAGGATCTTGACCGGCCGGTACCCGGCCTTGGCGGCCGCGTCGTGCAGGGTGCCGCGGCGCTGCTCGCTCCAGGCGGCCGGGCACGTGAGGACCGTGTTCGGCAGGTGCCCGACGGACTCGATGGCGGTGCGGGCGACCCGGCCGAGGATCGCGGCGAGCGCGGCGGCGACGGGGATCTCGCGGTCACCGAGGAGGATCGTGCCGTCCGCGATGCGCTGCTTGGGGTTCGGCTCGAACCGTTCGGGGGCGGTGAGCGCCAGCCGCTCGGCGTCGCGGCCGGTGTGGATGATGCCGCCGGGGTCGAGGAACACGGCCGAGGGCATGACCGGGGAGCCGTCGAAGAGCAGCGGCCGGGTGCGGCCGTCGGGCCACACCAGCACCGCCACGGTGTGGGAGGTGCCGAGGTCGACGCTCAGGAGGTATTCAGCCGGCATGTGGTTGCAGCTCCGGGGGCGCTAGGGGGTGTTTCCGGACTCCCGGCGAGTCGGTGTCCGAGTCCATTCGTTCGCTCGCAAGGAGGAAGGGCCTTCGCATACCGGTGTTGCATGCAAAGACCCTGGCAACGCTGCGTTCGGGCGAATGGGCCGGCTACCGGCCCTCGGGGATGCGGAGGCACCCCCTAGGGCGTGCAGGGTCGTTCCAGGTTAGTCCGGTGCGGCGAATCGCGCGGTCACGGGATGACCGGTTGTGGTCGAATGCGGGGCCCGCGCCACCAGGCGGTCCCGGGCCGTGTCAGGCGGTGCGCGGACCGTTCGGGACGGCCGCGCGCGCTGGGCAGGCGGCCGTCTCCGGCTCGGCTAGCGGCGCTGGCGCTGGACTTCGGCGAGCGCGATCGAGGCCGCGACGGAGGCGTTGAGCGACTCCACCTCGCCGGCGATCGGGATGCTCGCGATGTGGTCGCAGGTCTCGGCGACGAGCCGGGAGACGCCCTTGCCCTCGTCGCCGACGACGATGAGGAGCGGGTCGGTCGCGACCGGCATGTCGAACACGTCGATGTCGCCGCCGGCGTCGAGGGCGACGGTCATGAACCCGGCCTGCTGGCAGGCCTGGATGGTGCGGGTGAGGTTGACGACCTTGGCGACGGGCAGGCGGGCGGCGGCGCCGGCGCTGGTGCGCCAGGCGACGGCCGTCACGGAGGCGGCGCGCTTGGACGGGATGATCAGGCCGTGGCCGCCGAAGGCGGCGGCGGAGCGGATGATCGCGCCGAGGTTGCGCGGGTCGGTGACGCCGTCGAGGGCGACCAGGAGCGGCGCGGTGCCGGAGGTCTTGCTGATGTGCAGCAGGTCCTCGAACTCGCTGTACTCGTACGGCTCGATCTGGAGGCCGATGCCCTGGTGGAGGGCGTTGTTCGTGCGGCGGTCGAGGTCGCGGCGGGCGAGCTCCTTGATGGGGAGGTCGCGGTTGCCGGCGAGGCGCACGGACTCGGCGATGCGGTCGTCGAGCTCGGTGCCGAAGGCCACGTACAGCGCGGTCGCGGGGACCTTGGCGCGCAGGGCCTCGAGGACGGGGTTGCGGCCGAGGATGAGCTCGGGCTCGTCGTCGCGGCGGCGGCGCGCGGGGCCGGTGGGCCGGGCCTTGCCGATGTTGGTGGTGCGGCCTTCGGAGGCGGCCTTGGCGCGCTCCTTGGACTGCTTCCACTGGGTCTTGCGGGGCTTGTCGTCGCCCTGGTACTCCTTGTGCCAGGGGCGGTCCTCGGCCTTGAGGGTGCGCCCCTTGCCGGCCAGGCCCTTCTTGCCGCCGCCGGAGCCGATCTTCGGTCCGGCTTTGGAGGTCTTGCGGCGGTTCGGGTGTCCACCCTTGGTGCTCATCGGTCTCGGTTCCCCAGGTCTCGGTCGTCGCCGGCGGCCGCTCTGCCCGAGGTCTCAGGCATGCGGGCGTGGCCGCTGGTCTCATTTACACAGGCTCGCAAGCTTCGCCTGGAGTCACTTACACACGTTCGCAAGTTCGCCCCGACTCAACATCACATGCGCACAGGTCAAGGCGGGCTTCGCCTAGTTGACTGTCCACACGGGACCGCGAGGGGTGTCCTTGACGGTGATGCCGGCTCCGCTGAGCTCATCGCGAATGCGGTCGGCAGCCGCGTAGTCCTTGCGGGCCCTGGCCTCGGCGCGCTGTTCGAGCGCGAGCTTCACCAGCGCGTCGACGGCACCGGTCAGCTTCGCGTCCCCCGGGTCGTCCCAGTGCGGGTCGAGCGGGTCAAGGCCGAGCTGGTCGAGCATAGCTCGGACGGCGGCGGCGTGGCGGGCCGCGGCGGCGTCGTCACCCGCGTCAAGTGCGGCGTTGCCCTCCCGCGCGGAGTCGTGGATCACGGCGACGGCGGCGGGCGTGTTGAGATCGTCGTCCATCGCGGCGGTGAACTCGGGCGCGAGGGAGCCGCCGATGGTGGCCTCGGCGCCGAGCGCGTCGGCGGCGCGGTGCACGAAGTTCGAGAGGCGCTCCCAGGCCGAGCGGGCCTCGCCGAGGGCGTCCTCGGAGAAGTCGACGGCGGACCGGTAGTGGACGCCGGTGAGGTAGTACCGGATGGCCGCGGTGCCGAAGCCCTTCTCACCGAGGGCCCCGATGGAGAGCGTGTTGCCGAGGGACTTGGACATCTTGGTGCCGGCGAGGTTGAGCATGCCGTTGTGCACCCAGTACTTGGCGAACGGCAGCCCGGCGGCGCTCGACTGGGCGAGCTCGTTCTCGTGATGGGGGAACATGATGTCGGTGCCGCCGCCGTGGATGTCGAAGGCGTCGCCGAGGTAGCGGCGGGCCATCGCGGAGCACTCGATGTGCCAGCCGGGGCGGCCGGGGCCCCACGGGGAGGTCCAGGCGGCGTCGGCGGGCTCGCCGGGCTTGTGGGCCTTCCAGAGGCCGAAGTCGCGGGAGTCGCGCTTGGCGCCGGGCTCGGCGCTGGAGAGCATGTCCTCGGGGCGGCGGTGGGAGAGCTCGCCGTAGTCCGGCCAGGAGGAGACGTCGAACCAGACGTCGCCGGCGCCGGTGACGTAGGCGTGGCCGCGCTCGATGAGCTCCGAGATGAGGTCGGTCATCTGGGTGATGTGGCCGGTCGCGCGGGGCTCGTACGTGGGCGGCTCGGCCCCGAGGGCCGCGTAGGCGTCGGCGAGCACGCATTCGTTGGCGTAGGCGATGGACCACCAGGGGCGGCCCTGCTCCTCGCCGCGCACGAGGATCTTGTCGTCGATGTCGGTGATGTTGCGCACGTAGGTGACGTTGTAGCCGCTGCGGCGCAGCCAGCGGATGAGCACGTCGTAGGAGACGCCCGAGCGGAGGTGGCCGATGTGGGGCGGTCCTTGCACGGTGAGGCCGCACAGGTACACGCCGACTTCGCCGGGCTTCCGGGGCTGGAAGTCGAGGACGGATCGGGTGCCGGTGTCGTACAGTCGCAGGCTCACCCGACAAGTCTAAACAACCAGGCCACGCCTGAGCCCCGCCCCGCCCGCGTGTCCGCGCGCCCTGTCGGCATCGGCGACCGGGCCGGGCCTGGCGGGAGGGCCGTACGCGCAGGCGGGTAGTACCCCGGTACCGCGCCGCGCCTGCCGCTCCTCCTGCGGCATGAGGCGAAGATCGGTCCGCGAGCCGGTGCGGGAGTGACCCGCGTCCTCATAGACTGACGGCGTCGCAGGGACCCGTCCCGCCGACGATGCCCTACCCCTCAGTCCGATTGGAGCCTGATGATCACTGCGAAGGGCTTGTACAAGCGATACCGGAAGACCGTCGCGGTCAACCAGTTGTCGTTCGACGTCCGGCCCGGCGTCGTCACCGGATTCCTGGGGCCCAACGGCTCCGGGAAGTCCACCACCATGCGGCTGATGCTCGGCCTCGACCACGGCGAGGGCCAGACCCTCTTCGATGGCGAGTCGTTCACCGACATCCGCCGCCCCATGAACAAGGTCGGCACCCTCCTCGAGGCGAAGCCGTTCCACCCGACCCGCTCGGCCCGCAATCACCTGCGGATGCTCGCCAGCGCCAACGGCGTGGGCGACAAGCGGGTCGACGAGGTCATGGACCTCGTGGGCCTCGGCAGTGTGAAGCGCAAGAAGCCGAAGGGGTACTCCCTGGGCATGGCGCAGCGGCTCGGCCTCGCGCAGGCGCTCTTGGGCGATCCGGGCATCCTGCTGCTGGACGAGCCGACGAACGGCTTGGACCCGCACGGCATCCATTGGATGCGGGACATGCTGAAGCACCTCGCGGCCGAGGGCCGCACGATCTTCGTCTCGAGCCACCTGCTGTCGGAGATGCAGCTGATGGCGGACGAGCTCGTGGTGATCGGGCGCGGCACGATGATCTTCAACGGCGATGTGGACCAGTTCGTGCGTGACTTCACGCAGTCGACGGTGATCGTGCGCAGTCCTTCGGCTGACGGTTTCGTGTCGGCGCTGGAGGGCGCGGGTGCGGAGGTCGCGAAGGGCAAGGAGGGCGAGCTGGTGGTCTCCGGCATGGAGATCGGCGCGGTCGGGCACTTGGCGTTCACCGAGAACGTGGAGCTGTCGGAGCTGTCCACGCGCAGCGCCTCGCTCGAGGAGGCGTTCATGTCCGCAACGGGGTCCTCTGAGGAGTTCGTGGCGGCCGAGCCGCTCGCCGGTTCTGCGAAGACCCCCGCCCAGGCCCCTGCTACCAAGACCGGTGGTGCCGATAATGCTTGACGCCCTTCGTTTCGAGTGGACGCGGTTGACGACGCTGCGTTCGACCTACTGGCTCATCGGGATCGGTCTGCTCTGCTCGCTGGCGATTCCGGTGATCGCCGGGATCGTGGTGAGCGATGACCCGCTGATTCCGGAGACCGTGGCGGCGGGCCTGAACGGCGGTGCGGCGTTCGGGATTCCGTTCCTGGCGGTGTTCATGGCGATCATCGGGATCTTCGCGACCGGGCACGAGTACCGGCACGGGACGATCCAGCCGACGCTGACGGCGCTGCCGCAGCGGTCGCGGCTGATCGCGTCGAAGATCCTGGTGGTCTCGGTCGTGACGGTCGCGGTGACGGTGTTCTCGATGGCGCTCAACGCGCTGGCGATGCTGATCTTCTGGGGCGAGGTGCCGGGGCTGTTCGAGGACCCGCTGCGGTCGGCGCTGCTGGGGTACGTGCTGTACACGCTGATCTACACGCTGGCGGGTCTGGGCCTGGGGCTGCTGTTCCGGGGTGTGCCGTCGGCGCTGGTCGTGATCTTCCTGGCGCCGCTGATCATCGAGAACCTGATCTTCGGGCTGTCGTTCCTGCCGATGGCGGACTGGCTGGTGCCGGTGGTGAAGTTCCTGCCGTTCACGTCGGGTGCGCGGTTGATGTCGCTGAACCTGGCGGAGTTGTCGGGTGAGGGGATGCCGGACTTCGACTTCTTCGGTCGCTGGGGTTCGGGTGGCGTGTTCGCGGTCTTCGCGGCGCTGATCATCGCGGCGGCGTGGATCCTGTTCAAGAAGCGCGACGCGTAGAGGCCTGTAAGGAGAACGGGCGGCCCGGGTGGAAACCCGGGCCGCCCGTTCCGTTGTCGCTAGGCGTTCGCTTCGAGTTCGCGGCGTACGAGGTCGGCGGTCTCGATGGAGTTGAGGGCCGCGCCCTTCATGAGGTTGTCGGCGACGACGAAGAACTCGAGTGAGTTCGGGAAGTCGATCGACTGGCGTACGCGCCCGACCTGGGTGCCGCCCTTGCCGACCGAGTCGATCGGCATGGGGAACACCATGTTCTCGGGGTCGTCGACGAGGTCGACGCCGTCGGCGGCGGCGAGGACGCGGTGGGCGTCGGCGACGGTCACTTCGCGTTCGAAGGTGGCGTGCACGACTTGCGAGTGGCCCACGGCCACGGGTACGCGGACGCAGGTCGAGGCGACCTTGAGGTCGGGGAGGCCGAGGATCTTGCGGGACTCGTTGCGGACCTTCAGCTCCTCCGAGGTCCAGCCGTCCGCTTTCCAGCCGCCGACCTTCGGCACGACGTTGAGCGCCAGCGGCGCTCCGAAGGGCGCGTTGAAGTCCTCGCCGAGGACGGCGCGCACGTCGCCGAGTTCGGTGCCGACCTTGTCTACGCCTGCGAGCTTCTGGAACTGGGCGTAGAGGGCTTCGAGGCCTTCTTTGCCCGAGCCGGACGCGGCCTGGTAGGAGGCGACGCTCATGGACACGAGCCCGAATTCGGCGTTCAGCGCCGCCAGGGACGGGATGAGCGCGAGGGTGGTGCAGTTGGCGTTCGCGATGATGCCCTTGGGGCGGACGGCGGCGGCTTCCGGGTTGGCTTCGCGGCACACCAGCGGCACGTCGGGGTCCATCCGGTAGTGCGCGGACTTGTCGATGACGACGACGCCCTTGGCGGCGGCGACCGGCACCCATTCGGCGCTCACGTCGTCGGGCAGGTCGAAGTGCGCGATGTCGATGCCGTCGAAGGCCTCGGGGCTGATCGCCTGGACTTCGATGTTCTCGTCGCCCACCGGCAGGACCTTGCCGGCCGAGCGCGCGGACGCGATGAGGCGCACCTCGCCCCAGTTGACGCGCTCCTCGGCGAGGAGCCGCCGCATGATCGATCCGACGACGCCGGTGGCGCCGACGATGGCCACGTTCAGTTTGCGCGCCATGCCTATCGCCCCGATCCGGCGTAGACGACGGCCTCTTCGTTGCCGCCGAGTTCGAATTTGTCGTGCACCGCGCGCACCGCCGCGTCGAGGTCGGTGTCGCGGCAGACCACGGAGATGCGGATCTCCGAGGTCGAGATGATCTCGATGTTGACGCCCGCGTCGGCCAGCGCCTGGCAGAAGTTCGCGGTCACGCCCGGGTGCGAGCGCATGCCGGCGCCGATGAGCGAGATCTTGCCGATGTTCTCGTCGTAGATGAGCTTCGCGAACCCGATCGCGGCCTGGTGCTTCTTCAGCGCCTCGGTCCCCTTGGGGCCGGCCTCTTTGGGGAGGGTGAAGGAGATGTCGGTGTGGCCGTTCCCGGCGGTCGACACGTTCTGCACGATCATGTCGATGTCGATCTCGGCGTCGGCGATCACCTGGAAGATCGAGGCGGCGGCGCCGGGCTTGTCCGGGACGCTGGTGACGGTGATCTTGGCCTCGGAGCGGTCGTGCGCGACGCCGCTGATGAGTGCTTGCTCCACGGGCAGCTCCTCCATGTAACCCGACACCATCGTGCCGGTCTTGGTCGAGTACGACGAACGGACGTGCAGCGGCATCCCGTACCGCCGGGCGTATTCCACGCTGCGCAGGTGCAGGATCTTGGCGCCTGAGGCGGCCATCTCCAGCATCTCCTCGAAGGTGATCGTGTCGAGTTTCTTCGCGTTCGGCACGATCCGCGGGTCGGCGGTGAAGACGCCGTCGACGTCGGAGTAGATCTCGCAGACGTCCGCTTCCAGTGCTGCGGCGAGTGCGACGGCGGTCGTGTCCGAGCCGCCGCGGCCGAGCGTGGTGATGTCCTTGGTGTCCTGGCTGACGCCTTGGAACCCGGCGACGATCGTGATGAACCCCTCGTCGAGCGAGGAGCGGATGCGTCCGGGGGTGACGTCGATGATGCGGGCGACGCCGTGCGCGGCGGTCGTGATCATCCCGGCCTGCGATCCGGTGAAGGACCGGGCCTGGAAGCCGAGGTTGTTGATGGCCATCGCCAGGAGCGCCATGGAGATGCGCTCGCCGGCGGTCAGCAGCATGTCGAGTTCCCGGGGCTCGGGTACCGGCGAGACCTGGGCCGCGAGGTCCAGCAGCTCGTCGGTGGTGTCACCCATGGCGGAGACGACGACGACCACGTCGTCGCCGCGCTTTCGCGTCGCGACCACTCGTTCGGCGACGCGCTTGACGCGTTCGGCATTCTCAACCGATGAACCGCCGTACTTCTGCACGACTAGCGCCACGGATTTCACCTCACTCGCTCGTGTCTCAGGTCACTCGAAACCGCCCTCGCGGGGGCGGCCACCTCACCTTAGCTGCGCTTACCGGTGTGTCGCCAGGTCGTTCTGGGTGGTGAGACAGAGAATCGGGCGGTGGCATGGACTAGGACCGGCAAGACAGTGGCGGTGCTCACGCTCGTGGTGCTGCTCGCGGGCTGCGGTACGGCGACCGCCGTCGACACGCCCGAGGACGCGGCGCCGCGCGCCAGCGCCCGCGCGACCCTCATCGGCCGTGTGAGCAAGGCCCTCGACGAGACGTACACCGCGGAGTACGAGTGGTCAGAGGGCGGCACGGTCACGGTGTGGGCCGCCGCTGACGGCACCTGGCGCGTGGACGTGCCCAGTTGGGCGCTCGGAGGCACGGTCGACGTCAGCGTCGCGTGGACGACCGGCGGGTTCTTCCAGTGCGCGGCGGGCCGCTGCGTGCGGCTGGCGGGGATCACCGGTGAGATCCCGAAGGACTACGACCCGAAGGTGCAGCTCCCGTTCGTCGAATGGCTCCCGCAGCTGCTCGACCGGCACCTGCCGTTCGCGATCGCGCAGGACGGCGACTGCTTCACCCTCACTCCGAACACCGTGGTGGTCGACCCGCCGATCCCGCCCGGTGAGTGGTGCGTGGACGAGCACGGGACGGTCCTGTCGGTCGAGAGCAGTGCGTTCGGGACGTTGGAGCTCGCGGGCGCGCCGACCGAGGCGGTCGCCACGGTCGAGCTTCCCGGGGACCTCAGCGACGCGGAGCCTTTGGGCCGCAAGGCGCCCGTGGAGCCGAGCCCGAGCGTGGACCCGTCGGCGACGCCCGCGCCGGGCGCGACCGGGACGCCCTCGCCGGCGACCTCGCCGTCCCCGACGCCGTCGCCCGAAGAGTGAAACGACAGTAAGGAAGGCGACACGAGCAGGCGGCCCGCGTCCTGTTCGTGGCACCATGAACGATGGCGAGCGACGACGCCGCTACAAGGACGGCACCGCTGCGATGCCGCCACCGGACAGCAGACGCGCCCCGCCGGGTCCCCGGCGCCGGCCGCGCCGTGCGAGACCCAGATCCGAAGGAACGCGCATGACCGCACCGATTGACCGCCACGCCCAGACCGCGGTACCGATCCACCCGCTGCTCGCCGCCCGCCACTCCACGCGCGCCTTCACGCCCGGCGTCGACCTCACCGAGGCGCAGGTCGCGGCCCTTCTCGAAGCGGCCCGCTGGGCCCCGAGCGCTGGGAACACGCAGCCGTGGCGGTTCCTCCTCGCCCGGCGCGACACCGGCGAGTTCAAGCGCGTAGTCGAGACCCTCAACCGCGGCAACCGCGACTGGGCCGGTCAGTCCTCCGCGCTGCTCGTCGCCGTCCGGACCGACGCCAACGACCGCGGCCCGCTCTCGCACGCCGCCTACGACCTCGGCCAGTCGATCGCGCACCTGACGTTCCAGGCCGCCGCCGAAGGGCTCACCGTCCGCCAGATGGCCGGCTTCGACGCCGCGGCGCTGGCCGCCGAGTTCGACCTGGCCGAGTCGCTGGTGCCGACCGTTGTCGTCGCGATCGGCCTGCCGGGCGACCCGGCCGGCCTCGACGACGCGGTGGCGGGCCCGGACCGGGCCCCGCGCGCCCGGCTCGCTGTCGACGACCTGCTCATCCACCCGTAAGGCGGCGGTGGGCCGGCGCCGTGTCAAAGCGGTGCCGTCCCATCATTCGGGCGTCGAAGTCGACCTGAGTCACACCTGCGGTGTAAGCTCTCGGGGTCATGCGGTTCACGATGCTCCTTAGCTGCCGCGGCGGGGCCAACTAGGTCGGCTCCTCGTCGCGGGTTTTCGCATGCCGGCTGGATCAGTCAGAAGCGACTCAGACCACCAGCGACCTCCACAGGAGCATCCGTGACTTCCACGTCTTCCAGCAGCGCCGTTTCCACGAGCGCCGTTTCCTTCGCAGACCGCGCCAAGCGCTACCAGCCGTACCACTCCCAGTTCAAGGTGGCGCTGCCCGACCGCACCTGGCCGGACAAGATCATCGAGACCGCGCCGATCTGGTGCGCGGTGGACCTGCGCGACGGCAACCAGGCGCTGATCGACCCCATGACCCCCGACCGCAAGAAGAAGATGTTCCAGCTGCTGGTCGGCATGGGCTACAAGGAGATCGAGGTCGGCTTCCCCTCCGCCTCGCAGACCGACTTCGACTTCGTGCGGCAGCTGATCGAGCAGGACCTCATCCCTGACGACGTCACCATCCAGGTCCTGACCCAGTGCCGCGAGCACCTGATCGAGCGGACCTTCGAGAGCATCCGCGGCGCCAAGCAGGCCATCGTCCACTTCTACAACTCGACGTCGACGCTGCAGCGCCGTGTCGTGTTCGGCCTGGACAAGGACGGCATCACCGACATCGCGACGCAGGGCGCGCGGCTGTGCCTGAAGTACGCCGAGATGCACACCCCCGACACGGCCGTCCGCTACGAGTACTCGCCCGAGTCGTACACGGGCACCGAGCTGGACTACGCGGTCGAGGTGTGCGCCAAGGTCGCCGAGGTCATCCAGCCCACCCCCGAGTGGCCGCTGATCGTGAACCTGCCCGCCACCGTCGAGATGGCCACCCCGAACGTGTACGCCGACTCGATCGAGTGGATGCACCGCAACCTGCCGAACCGCGAATCCCTGATCCTCTCGGTGCACCCCCACAACGACCGGGGCACCGGCGTGGCCGCCGCGGAGCTGGCCGTGCAGGCCGGCGCCGACCGCGTCGAGGGCTGCCTGTTCGGCAACGGCGAGCGCACCGGCAACGTCTGCCTGGTCACGCTGGGCCTGAACCTGTTCAGCCAGGGTGTGGACCCGGCCATCGACTTCTCCAACATCGACGAGATCAAGCGCGCCGTCGAGTACTGCAACCAGCTGCCGGTGCCCGAGCGGCACCCGTACGCCGGGGACCTGGTGTACACGGCGTTCTCCGGTTCGCACCAGGACGCCATCAAGAAGGGCTTCGCGCACCTGGAGGCCGACGCCGAGGCGGCGGGCATCCCGGTCGACGAGTTCACTTGGGGCGTACCGTACCTGCCGATCGACCCGAAGGACGTCGGCCGCACCTACGAGGCCGTCATCCGCGTCAACTCGCAGTCCGGCAAGGGCGGGGTCGCGTACGTCATGCAGAGCGAGTACGGCTTCGACCTGCCGCGGCGCATGCAGATCGAGTTCAGCGGCGCGATCCAGCGGCACACCGACGCCTCCGGCAAGGAGGTCTCGACGCAGCAGATCCACGACATCTTCCGCCGCGAGTACCACCCGGAGTACCAGCCCACGCCGCGCCTGGTCGTCGAGGACCACACCACCGTCTACACCGGAGAGACGCTGACCCTGGACGCGCACATCGTGCTGAACGGGGTGGAGCAGAAGGTCTCCGGCACCGGCAACGGCCCGCTCTCGGCGTTCACCGACGCGCTGTCCTCGGTCGGCGTCGACGTCGAGGTCCTGGACTACGCCGAGCACGCCCTGTCCGCCGGCCAGCACGCCCAGGCCGCCTCCTATGTGGAGTGCGCCATCGACGGCCGCACCGTATGGGGCGCAGGCGTCCACCCGAACATCGTGCTGGCCACGATGCGAGCGGTCGCGAGCGCGTACAACCGGGCGTAACCGGATTTCGAAGCACGACATCGGGGCGGACTGCGAAAGCGGTCCGCCCCGCGGCGTTGCCGCGGTCCGAGCCCTGCGCCGGCGCCGTCGCAGGCGTTCCCCGCGGGTCAGAGATCGAGGGTCAGACGAATCGTCACCGTCTCGCCTTCGTCGACTCCCTCCGCCTTCCTGACCACCGCCTTCAAGGGGACGATATACGCACCGTCCTTGGGCCACAAGGAGGTCGTCCAAGAGGTCGCGCCGATGCCGGCGGTCACGGGCACCATGCCCCAGCCGTAGCTGACGACTTCGGACGCCGACGCCAGCTCTCGGCAGCCCGCTTCGGGGACGGTCACGAAGTACCAGGGTGCGGGCCCGCGCCAGTACCAGACCTCGCCGCTGAACTCCAGTTCCATGACCTGAGCATAGGCGCCGTGATCCGCAGGACGGGATTCGTCGGCGCCGCCCTCCGGCACCGCAATGGTATGACCTATTCTCGCCGAACACGCATCCAGCTGGAGGTAGTTCATGTCCGTCGCTTTCGTCTCCGGTGCTTCGCGCGGCCTGGGCGCCGTCATCGCGCGGCGGCTCGCCGCCGACGGGTTCGCCGTCGCGGTCAACTACGCGAAGGGCCGCGAAGGCGCCGAGAAGGTCGTCGCCGACATCCGCGGGGCGGGCGGGACCGCTGCGGCGTTCGGCGGCGACGTGACCGATGAGGCCGCGGTGGAGGACATGACGGCGCGCGTCCGCGCCGAACTCGGGCCCGTCACGGTGCTCGTGGCCAACGCGACCGGCCCGCAGCCGGAAGTGCCGCTCGACCGGCTCGAGTGGCAGGACCACCTGGACCAGTTGGCGTTCTTCGTCAAGAGCCCCACGCTCCTGCTCCGCGCGGTCCTGGCGGACATGCGCGCGGCCGGCGGCGGGCGCGTGGTCCAGATCGGGTCGGACATGTTCGAGCGCGCGCTGCCCGGCTTCTCCGCGTACAACGCCGCGAAGGGCGCGCAGTGGGGGCTCACCCGCACGTGGGCGCGGGAACTGGGGGCCGACGGCATCACCGTCAACCTGGTCGCACCGGGCTGGGTGCCGGTCGAGCGGCACGGCGAACTCACGGACGCCGACCTCGCCGGGTACGTGGCCGAGGTGCCCATGGGCCGCATCGGCAAGCCCGACGACATCGCCGCCGCGGTCTCGTACCTGGCGTCAGAAGCCGCGAGCTTCGTGACCGGGCAGCGGATCACGGTCAACGGCGGCCACAACATGGACTAGCGGTCCCCTAGGGCGCGACCGCGATCTGGGCGACGACCGCGAGGTGGTCCGTGCCTTCGATCTCCGTGAACTCCACCGAGTCGGCTTGCAGGCCGCTGGTGGTGAAGACGTGGTCGATCTGGGTGCGCAGCAGGCCGGGCGCGCTCGCGGGCCACGTGCCGTGCAGGCCGTCGCCGGTCGATGCGGCGGCGTCGGTGCAGCCGTCCATGGCGGTTCTCAGCGCACTGTGGTCGAGCGTCGCGTTGAAGTCCCCGGCGATGATCGCCGTGTCGCGATCGCAGAACCCTTGGAGCCCTTGCAGGTCACCGCGCCAGCTGTCCGCGGCGAACGGCAGCGGCGGGTAGGCGTGGAAGGCCAGGAAGCGCAGCGAGCCGAGCTCGCCGCCGGAGAGCTCCCAGATCGGGAACGAGCCCGCGGTCGACGCCTCGGCCGAGACCGCGCCCAGGTCGGTCCGGTACAGCACCGACACCGCGTCCACCGCCTCATCCGAGAGCTGCAGGCTGACGCCGGTGTAGCCGTCCCCCACAGCCGCCTCCAGTAGGAGCCGGAAGTCCTCGCCCGCTTCGGGAAGCGCCACCAGGTCCGCACTGCTGTTCACGATCACCGCGGCGACCTCTTCGACAGATGCACTGCCGCCCTTGACATTGATCGTCGCCACGGTGAACGTCCCGGTCGCGCCCTCCAGGCCCGGATCGGGGACCGCCCGATGGGCCATGGAGCCGGCCGCGAGGACGCAGGCCAGGAGACCTGAGGCCGCAGCCCAGCGCACGGCCGGGCGGCGGACGAACATCAGGCCCACCCCCGCGATCGCCAGCACGACGACGAGAACGGGCCTGAACGCGATGGCCTGGGCGAACGGCGTCCAATGGTCCAAGCGAACCGCATCGGACAGGACCGCCAGTCCGGCGGCGACGAACCCCGCCACCGCGGCCCAGGCATAGGTGCGGCGCCGCGGAGTCCCGGAAACGCGCTGCTCACTGTCGGTTCGCTGCACAGCCATGGCCTTTCCGCAAGGGGCTCGGACAGGCCGGAGTCTACGAGGCCGAGCGGTGGGCGCCAAGCATTTCAGGGACTTGAGCGCGCCGACCACGGCGGCGGTCCGACAACGCGTCCGGCGCCCTCACACCCTGCGCATCGCGAGGATCTTCGCCGGCAGCCAGGGGTAGCTCCCGCACGTCCGCCGGGAGTACAGCACCGCGCGGAAGTACCAGAGCACGAGCATCGGCGCCACCGGCGGCACCACGAGCAGCATCAGCCACGGCCCCCCGCCCCCGAACGCCAGCATCGCGACGAACGCCAGGATCAGCGGCGACGCGACCGTGCTCAGCACGCAGACGGCGCGCCCGGGCCGGTGCAGCCCGAGCCAGACACGAACGCACGCAACGAATCCGAACACCAGGGTCGCGGCGAGGACCGCCATGACGGCACCGCAGACGATCATCACGGTGTCCGAGTCGCCGAGCCCCTTGCCGACCATCACTCCCCCGAACAGCAGGCTCAGGAGTGACAAGAGCGCCGACCCGTACACCGGCACCGCGATCAGGTAGCACACGATCTGCTTGGGGCCCTGGAGGTCTCGCACCCTGACCCGGTGCGGGCACGCGCCCGGGGCGACGGCCGGGTGGGAAGCGCCCCTGAACGAGGCGACGCTGCGCCCCTGAGCCCAGCCCGGATCCTCACCCGCGCCCGGCGCGAACGGCGCCGGCTCAACGGTGATGAGCGGCCCGGGCAGTGCCGCTTCAGCAGGTTCGCGATCCATTCAGGCGCTTTCGAGAACGAAGGAGGAGGCCCCTCGCGACCGGGGGTCTCAACATCCTAACGAACAGCGACACCCCGCACGGGCCCGCGACGCAGCGCACCATCGGTCGATCAGGCCTTGAGCATCCTCTGGACCACGGGCGGCGGCTCACGCAGGGACGCGCACTCGGAGCGGGGCGGGAGATGCTTCATCGCGTATGCCGCGCTGGAAGCCCAATAGATCGTCAGCACGATGACGGCGAGCGACAGGTGCATGCTGAGACCGGCCCACAGTCCTGCGAGGAGTGTCATGGCGTAACCGGTGAAAGCGCCGACGTACATGCCCGGCGAAACTCGGTGGTAGCGCTTCGAGTGGGTCCAGATCTCGCTGAGGGAGAACAGGTTTCCCACCGGCAGCAGTATTCCGAGTGCGATGAGGACGAACTCGTCCCCCTCGAAGGAGAAGGGCGGGGAGACCGGCACCGACCACAGGAGGAGCACGGCGGCGATATATCCGATGAGCAGAAAGGTGTTCGCGACGGAGAGGACCCGGTATCGGACACGGAGATCGCCGAAGGCGATCTGATGCGGGCAGTCGGCAATGCGGAACCGCGCCGTCTCGTCCTTCAGCAGGGCGCGGATCGCGGGCGGCAGACCGGGGTGGGTCCGGCAGGTGCCCCTGGCATACAACGAGTTCCGGAATGCGATGAGCTGCCACAGAACCAAGGCGTACGGCACCGCAGCGACGGCGAGGAGCAGATGCTTCGAGTCGACGATCGTCAGGAACAGCGCCAAGCCCAGGAGATGCACCAGGAATCCGGACACGGCGAGCCCGATCACCAAGTCCTTCGGGCGGTGCAGCCGTCTCCACGCTGACGCCAGCGCCACAGCGCTGACCGCTTGCAGCACAGCACCGCAGGCCAACGCCAGCCCGCCGATGGCAGGCAGCTGGGCGCCCTTCTCGATCCCCGCGGTCATGCCTGCGAGCCCTGCGAACAGGCCGATCACGACGACCGCCCAGCTCGTCCAGATGGCCAGGACGGCGAGCGCGCGTCTCGTGCGGCCCTTCGTGTTCAGATCGGCGAACCGCACCCAGTGCGGGCACTTGCGGCGCTCGGTCCGGGTCATGACCGGCTCGGCCCATCCCGGAGTGCCGGCGCTCGGGACCGGCGCGGCCTCGACGGAGATCTGCGGGTCGGCTCGCGGGGGTTCGACCGGGCCATCGGGAAGCGGGGGTTCGGGCGGGCCGCCGGGAAGGAGGGCTTCCGCGGGGCCGTCGGAACGCGGGGGTTCAAGGGTCTCGTATGACATTGTGGGGCTTTCGATCGGGCAAAGGGCGAGGTCCCGGCCGTGTTCGGCGGGGACCTCGCGAATTGTAGGGTGTTCGGCTCGGTCAGCGGTAGGCGGAGCTCTGGAGCGAGTACAGCTCCGCGTAGGCGCCGCCGCGGGCCATGAGTTCGTCGTGGGTGCCCGATTCGGCGACGCGGCCCTGCTCCAGGACGATGATGAGGTCGGCCATCGACACCGTGGAGAAGCGGTGGGAGACGAGGACGGTGACCGTGCCGCGCTGGCGGCCCGCGTGGACCTCTTCGGCGAAGCGCTCGAAGAGGGCGTGCTCGGTCTGGGGGTCGAGGGCGGCGGTCGGCTCGTCGAAGAGGACGAGGAGCGGGTCTCTTCGCATGCGGCCGCGGCCGATCGCGAGTTTCTGCCACTGGCCGCCGGAGAGGTCGGTGCCGTCGTCCCAGCGGGTGCCGAGGCGGGTGTCGAGTCCGGCGGGGAGGTCGTCGATGACGTCGTCGGCTCCGGCGCGGACCATTGCGGCGCGCACGGTCTCGTCGTCGAAGCCGCCTCTGAGGTCGCCGATGCCGATCGTCTCGCGGGCGGTGAACTCGAAGCGGGTGAAGTCCTGGAAGGTCGCGCCGATGCGCTCGCGCCAGGCGTCCACTTCGAAATCGGTCAGGGCGTTGTCGTCGACGCGGATGCGACCTGCGGTCGGCTGGTAGAAACCGGACAGGAGTTTGACGAGGGTGGTCTTGCCCGCGCCGTTCTCGCCGACGAGCGCGACGACCTTCCCGGCGGGGAGGTGCAGGTCCACGTCGTCGAGGGACTGGCGTTCGGATTCGGGGTAGGAGAAGGAGACGCCTTCGAGGGTGATGCCGTTCGTGAGGCGTTCGGGGACGTCGAAGGGCACCGCCGGGCCGCTGGACTGCGCGGCGTAGTCGCGCAGCCGGCCGATGCGCTCGCCCATCTTGGCGAGGCGGGCCATGAACATGCCTTGGAAGGCGACGTTCGCGGCGGCCCCGGCGACCATGCCGATGAGGCCGACGAGGAGGACGACGTCGCCGGCGGTGGCCTGGCCGCGGATCGCGAGGTAGAGGACGATGCCGATCCCGGCGGCCATGCCGAGCGCGGAGAGCAGGCCTTCGCCGGTGGCGAGCCGGGCGGCCCGCCACTGGCCGCGGTTGCGTTCGGCGACGACGGCGGCTCCAGACTCGTGGTGGCGCTCGGCGACCGCCGCCGCGGAGCCGAAGATGCGCAGTTCCTTGCCGGATTCGCCGAGCGTGGCGACCTCGAAGAGGTGGCGGCGCTTGCGTTCGGGTTCGCTGGTGGCCGCGTAGACCTCGTCCTCGATCATGCCGGCCCGGTGGGCGATCGCCATGGCCACCAATGCGAGCAGCGGGAACACGAGCAGCAGCGGGTGGACCTGGAAGAGGAGCGCGCCGCCGACGATGATGGTGACGATGGCGCGCAGCCACTGGGCGAGCTGGTTGACGCCGCCGGCGAGGAGCCAGCGGTTCTCGCGGATGTACTGGACCTCGTCGAGGTAGTCGGGCCGCTCGTGGTGGTCGAGTCCCGGCGGTGTGCCCATGAGCACCATGAGTTCGCGGTCCGAGGCGCGGGCGGTGTGGTCGAGGACGAGGAACACGAACTTGACGTAGACGAAGACGACGGTCCAGATCAAGGCGACGCCGATGCCGAGTCCGGCCGCGGCGAGGAGGGCCTCCCGGTCGTTCCCGGCCTGGACGGCGTCGATGACGACCTTCGTCGAGTAGACGAGCAGGGGCATGAGGATCGCCTGGACGATGCCCAGGACGATCAGGGCGGTGATGGCCTTCGGGTGCGAGCGGTAGCCGACGGCGAGGCCGTCTTTCAAGCCGCGCAGGCGTTTCGCGATGGTGTCGATCATGGGGGCTCCTAGGCGAGGGGTGACCGGGCGAGGCGGTTGGCTTGGAGGGTGAAGGCTTCGGCATAGCGTCCGCCGAGGCGCATCAGCTCGTCGTGACCGCCGTCTTCGACGACTTTGCCGCCGTCGAGGACGACGATGCGGTCGGCGCGGCGCACCGTGGAGAAGCGGTGCGAGATGACGATCGTGGTCAGGCCCGCGGTGATGTCGAGGAACTGCTCGTAGAGCTCGGCTTCGGCACGCACGTCCAGCGCGGCGGCGGGCTCGTCGAGGATGAGGATCTTCGCCCCGGCCTGGACGGCGAACAGGGCGCGGGCCAGGGCGATCCGCTGCCATTGGCCGCCGGAGAGGTCGGTGCCGCCCTGGTACTCGCTCGACAGGACGGTGTCGAGTCCATTGGGGAGCGAGTCGATGAGGGCGCGGATGCCCATGGGCTCGCAGGCCTTCCAGATCCGCTCGATGTCCCCGGCCAGGTGCGGGGCGCCGAGGGTGATGTTGTCGCGCACCGTGAGCTGGTAGCGGGTGAAGTCCTGGAACAGGGCCGAGAGGCGGGTGCGCCAGACCGCCGGGTCGACTCCGGCGAGGTCGACACCGTCCACAGTGATCTTCCCGCCGGTGGGCTCGTAGAGTCCGGCGAGGAGCTTCACGAGGCTGGTCTTGCCGGCGCCGTTGTGGCCCACCACGGCCAGGGAGGTCCCGGCCTTGATCTCCAGGTCGAGCCCGCCGATCACGGGCCGTTCGGAGCCCGGGTAGGCGAAGTCGACGCGCTCGAACCGCACGGCCTGCTCGGGGGCGGCGGCGGGGAGCTCGGCGGTGACGGGGCGCTCGTCGGCGACCAGCTCCGATTCGAGGGCGAGGGCCTTCGGCACGGGCAGCGAACCGAGCGCGAGGAACGCAGCCACGTCGTCGAAGGCGGTGAAGTTGAACATCGTGGTCAGCGCGACCAGATACACCGAGAGCGCGGCGAAGCCGACGGCACCGTCGAGGCCGGACTGGACGAGCAGCAGCGCGGTGGCGGCGGTGAGCACGAGCAGGGCGCCGATGACGCCGACGGCGGTGCGGGCGCGCAGGCGCAGGAACCGGCCCGAGTACGCCATCCGATCGGCCCATTGGCGGTCGTACCGCTCGAGGAGCCAGCCCATGAGGCCCCAGACGCGGATCTCCTTGGCGGGCTCGGAGGTCACGGCGAGGTCGCGCATGTACTCGCTCTCGCGCATCTCGGTGGAGCGCAGGTAGGCGGTCTTGCCGACCCGCGTGTACTCGTGCTGCATGGCGATGAAGATCGCGGGCCAGGCCACGAGCCAGGCGAGGCCGACCCAGACGTTGAAGAAGCACAGCACGATCGAGGCCCCGGCGGCGGCGAGGAACTCGGGGGCGATCGCCGCGAGCCCGCGGACCGCGCGCTCGGGCCGGACGTGGTCGCTGCCGAGCTGGCGGGCGATGCGCAGGAGCGCGAGCACGTCGTCGTCCTCGAGGTGCGCGACCCCGGTGGGCCGGGCGACGGCGGCGACGAGGCGGTCCTGGAGGAGCAGCTCGAGTTCGCGGCCGAGGTTGTAGGCGTTGGCGCGGTGGACGTTGTCGGCGAGGCGCCCGAGCAGGAGCGCGGTGACGCCCGCCGCGAGGAGCAGGTAGGCGTGGCGGGCTGCGGGCGAGCCGGGCCCGGCGTCGGCGGCGTCGGGCACGGCGCCGATGAGGAGGCCGGTCGCGACGGTCATGGCGAGCGGGAGCGCCGCCACCAGGACCGTGGTGACCGCGAAGACGGCGGTCCGGGGCCGGCTGATCTGCGGCAGGAGCCTGACGACCGTGAGCACGGCCCGGCCGGCCTCGAAGCGCACCGGTTTGGCATTCGGGGGTGTCATACAAATCCGATCATGACGTCATGATGACTGTTCCACGACACCATAGCGGAGCCTGGAAGCGCTCGCAAGCCCCGATCCCCATGCCCCGGCAGGGCCTAGCGATCCGGCCCGTCACTGCCGCGACCCGGCTCTCCTTCGACCGTCCGGCACCGCGGGTAGTGTTGTGCCTCGTGTCAGCGCCCAATCTCGTCAACCTCGAAACCGTGTCCAAGGCCTACCCCGACCAGGTGGTCCTCGACGCGGTCTCCCTCGGCATCGCCGCAGGCCAGCGCGTCGGCGTCGTCGGCCGCAACGGCGACGGGAAGTCGACGCTGCTGCGCCTCATCGCCCGCACCGACGATCCCGATTCGGGGCGCGTCGTGCACACCGGCGGCACCCGCATCGCCGTGCTCGGCCAGACCGACGGGCTCCGCGACGACGCCACCGTGCGCGCGCAGCTCTTCGGCGACGCCGACGCCCACGAGTGGGCCCGCGACCCTCGCGTCCGCGAGATCCTCACCGGCCTGTTCGGCGGCCTCGACGCGCCCGTGCTCCCCGAAGGGCTGGACTCGCGGATCGGGGTGCTCTCCGGTGGCGAGCGCCGCCGCGTCGACCTCGCCCGGGTCCTGTCGGAGGACGCGGACCTGCTGCTGCTCGACGAGCCCACGAACCACCTCGACATCGAGGGGATCGCCTGGCTCGCTTCGTATCTGAACGCCATGCGGGCGGCGATCACCGTCGTCACGCACGACCGGTGGTTCCTCGACGAGATCTGCGACCGCATCTGGGATGTGCAGCGCGGCAACGTGTTCGAGTACGACGGCGGCTACACGGCGTACGTCCTGGCCCGCGCCGAGCGCGAGCGCCAGGCGAGCGTGGCCGAGGAGAAGCGCCAGAACCTCATGCGCAAAGAGCTCGCGTGGCTGCGCCGGGGCGCCAAGGCGCGCACCGGGAAGGCGAAGTACCGCGTCGACGCGGCGAACGAGCTGATCGCGAACGAGCCGCCGCCGCGCGACACCGCCGAGCTGGTGAGCTTCGCGACCGGGCGCCTGGGCAAGACGGTGTTCGAGGCGGAGAACGTCACGGTGAAGGCCGGCGACCAGACGCTGCTGGAGCACTTGGACTGGATCCTCGGGCCGGGCAAGCGGGTCGGGCTCCTCGGCGTGAACGGCGCGGGCAAGACCTCGCTGCTGCGCACGCTCGCGAACGCGCTCGACGACGAGCAGCCGGCGGCGGGCCGCGTCAAGGTCGGCCGCACCGTGAAGCTGGCGTGGCTCACGCAGCACATGGAGGACCTGGACGGCTCCTGGCGCGTGCTCGAGGCGATCGAGAACGTGGCGAAGCGGGTCCAGTTGGGCAAGAAGGAGATGTCGGCCGGGCAGCTCGCGGAGCGCCTGGGGTTCCTCGGTGGGAAGCAGCGCACGTTCGTGCGCGACCTCTCGGGCGGGCAGCGGCGGCGCCTGCAGCTGGCGCGGCTGCTCATGGCCGAGCCGAACGTGCTGTTCCTCGACGAGCCGACGAACGACCTGGACATCGAGACGCTCACCCAGCTGGAGGACCTGCTGGACGACTGGGCGGGGACGATGGTCGTGGTCAGCCACGACCGGTACTTCACCGAGCGGGTCGCGGACGAGACCTGGGCGCTGCTGGGCGACCGCAAGCTGCGGCACCTGCCGCGCGGGATCGAGGAGTACCTGGAGCGCCGCGCGGACAAGTCCGCTGCGCCGCAGGCGAAGAGCAAGGGCCCCGGCAACGCGCCGCAGTCCTCGGCCGCTGACGAGCGGGCGACGCAGAAGGAGCTGTCGAAGCTCGAGCGGCGCCTGGCGAAGGTCGAGGAGAAGATCGCGGCGCTCTACGCGGACATGGCCGAGCACGCGACGGACCCGGCGAAGCTCGGGGAGCTGCAGGATCAGGTGACCGCTTTGGAGACCGAGCGGGAAGCGATCGAGGAGCGCTGGATGGAGCTCGCGGACTGAGTCCATAGGCGCCGTTGCACATGCGGTCCATGGTCGCGGCGCCTGAGCCGAGCAGCGCTGCAGCGGCTGGAACTGCGCTCGGATCGTCGTCGTTTTGTGTTGCGCCGCTTGGGTTCGTGTGCGGTGCTGCCGTAGTCGCCAGCGGCTTCGGTGCGTCGCGACTCGGTGACGGAGCCGAATATTCTATCGGGTCCGAACGCTCCCATACCGGTTGGTAACCGACTCTTCATTCAGTGATTTATGGGCCTCATCCAGGGTCTTCACAATTCATTGTGATTTCCCTAACCTCAGGTTGAAAGCCCGAAAGGGACCGGTTCCACCGAACCGCGCCCTGTGCGGCGGTGCGCCCCATTGATCCCTTGCGCATCGGCCGTCTGAACCGAGAGGGAGTTCCACCCCCATGACTGTCTCGCAACTTTCCCTTCGCCGCATTGCGGCCGCGTCCCTCGTGGGCGTGGCGGCACTCGGCACGGTCGCCTTCAGCGGCCTTGCCGCGCAAGCTGAACCGGTAGCCCAGATCGTCGGCGCCGACGCCCCCACCGCCATCGACGGCGAGTACCTCGTGGTCATGGAAGGCGCCTCCGCCTACCGCGAGGCCGACGAGATCGCCGCTGAGGCGGGCGCTTCGGTCATCGACGACTTCGCCGAGGTCGAGACCGTCCTCGTCGACGCCTCCGAATCCGAAGCGCTCGAACTGGCCGCCGCCGACGGCGTGGCCTTCGTCGAGCAGAACGCGGTCGTCTCCATCGACGCCGTGCAGTCGCCCGCCACCTGGGGCATCGACCGCATCGACCAGGTGAACCTGCCGCTGAGCAACAGCTACGAGTACCTGGGCACCGGCTCGGGCGTGCACGCGTACATCGTGGACACCGGCATCAACGCCTCGCACACCGAGTTCACCGGGCGCGTGGGCAACGGCTACGACTTCATCCAGAACGACGCCACCCCGCAGGACGGCAACGGGCACGGCACCCACGTCGCGGGTACGGTGGGCGGCACGACCTACGGCGTCGCGAAGAACGTGACTCTGCACGGCGTGCGCGTCCTCGACAACGCCGGCTCCGGCACCACCGCCGGTGTCGTCAACGGCATCAACTGGGTCGCCACGAACGCGATCAAACCCGCTGTGGCGAACATGAGCCTCGGCGGCGGGTATTCGGCCTCCCTCAACAACGCCGTCACCGCGGCCGTGAACTCCGGCGTGACCTTCGCGGTCGCGGCCGGCAACGAGGACCAGGACGCCTGCAACGTCTCCCCGGCCTCCGCTCCGGCGGCTATCACCGTGGCCGCCAGCGACAACGCGGACGTCCGCGCCTACTTCTCCAACTTCGGGTCCTGTGTCGACGTCTTCGCGCCGGGCGTGAACATCACCTCCGCGTGGCACACCTCCAACAGCGCCACGAACACCATCTCCGGCACCTCGATGGCCTCCCCGCACGTCGCCGGGGCCGTCGCGGTCTACCTGGGGCTCAACCCCTCCGCCAGCACCAGCGCCGTCGCCTCCTGGGTGACGGGCAACGCCAGCGAGAACAAGATCTCGGACGTCCAGGGCAGCCCGAACCTGCTGCTGTACACCGGGACCGGCGGCGGCACCGATCCCGACCCGAGCGACTGCAAGGCCACCAAGTCGACGGCCACGCCGATCGCCGACCGCGCCACCGTCAACTCGACCCAGGCGCTCACCTGCGACGGCAACGCCCGCAGCAACAGCACCGTGGCCGTGAACATCACCCACACCTGGCGCGGGGACCTCGCGATCTACCTGATCGCCCCCGACGGCACGAGCTACACGCTCAAGACCTCCTCGAGCGGGGACTCGGCCGACAACGTCATCGCCACCTACCCGGTGAACCTCTCCAGCGAGGCCTCCACGGGCACTTGGACACTGCGCATCGTGGACGCCTACGCCGGGGACACCGGGACGCTCAACTCCTGGACCCTCGAGCTGTGACTCCCCCGCACAACTGAATAGCGGGTGACCGCGGGCGGGCCCTCCCCGTCGCGTCGCGTCCCGGCAGTGCGACCTGGAGCCGTCGCCCGCCGGGAGGCCGCGCCAGGGCCCGCACCGCGGCCCCGCACCCATCGAGCTCCGATCCTCAACGGCGCCAGCCGAGCTACACCCGCCACCCTCATCCCGTCCCGGCCCTGGACCGGCCCGGACCACCCGAAGGGACCCAATGTCCATGTCACGCAAGCACAGATCCGTCGCAGCGGCCGCCATCGGCGTCGCCGCCTTCACCGCACTCTCCTTCACGGCCACCGCCGCCGAAGCCCGGCCCGCGCAGGGCCAGATCGTCGGCGAGGACGCCGCGGGCGCCATCGCGGGCGAGTACCTCGTCGTCCTGGAGGACGGCACCTCCGTCTCGACCGCCGTCAAGAGCATCGAGGGCGAAGAGGTCGTCGAGACCTTCAGCGAGGTCGACGCGTTCCTCATGGAGGCCAGTGAATCCGAGGCGAAGGAGCTCGCCGCCGAGGACGGCGTGGCCTTCGTCGAGCAGAACGCGGTCGTCTCGATCAGCGCGACCCAGACGAACGCGACCTGGGGCCTCGACCGGATCGACCAGCGCAACCGGCCGCTGAACGGCACCTACAACTACAACTACACCGGCCGGGGCGTCCACGCCTACATTGTGGACACCGGCATCAACGCGACGCACACCGAGTTCGCCGGGAGCATCGGCAACGGCTACGACTTCGTCTCCAACGACTCGACCCCGCAGGACGGCAACGGGCACGGCACCCACGTCGCCGGCACCATCGGCGGCACGATCTACGGCGTGGCCAAGGACGTCACGCTCCACGGCGTGCGCGTGCTCAACAACTCCGGCTCCGGCACCACCGCCGGCGTCGTCAACGGCATCAACTGGGTCGCGGCCAACGCGATCAAGCCGGCCGTGGCGAACATGAGCCTCGGCGGCGGGTACTCGGCGGCGCTGAACAACGCCGTCACCGCCGCGGTGAACTCGGGCGTGACCTTCGTGGTCGCGGCGGGCAACGAGAACCAGAACGCCTGCAACGTCTCGCCGGCCTCGGCCCCGGCGGCGATCACCGTCGGCGCGACCACCTCCACGGACGCGCGGGCCAGCTACTCCAACTACGGCTCCTGCCTCGACGTGTTCGCGCCGGGCTCGAGCATCACGTCGGCGTGGCGCACCAGCAACTCGTCCACCAACACCATCTCGGGCACCTCGATGGCCTCCCCGCACGTCGCGGGTGCGGTCGCGCTGTATCTGCAGGCCAACCCGGGCGCGTCGACCTCAGCGGTGAGTTCGTGGATCACCTCGAACGCCACCACCGGCGTCGTGACCGGCGCGGGCTCCGGCAGCCCGAACCGCCTCCTGTACACCCTGTAACCCGCTGAAAGACCCGCGAGGCCTTGCGCTCTGTGAGCGCAAGGCCTCGCTCTGTTTATCCCTTTTAGACCAAAGGCGGGATTTGCTCATTCACTGATCTGTTGATGTGATTCGGGGGGTTTACACAGTTTGTTCTAGAGATTACGCTCACAGCCAGGGCCTGACGGCCCGTCGCAGAGCCGCTGGGCCCGGACGGGTGAAGCGGACCGGGCCCCCCGCCCGGTCCGCGCCCCGAAGGCCCGCACCACCCTCCCCCCGGGGACGGCCGCCCCCAAGCAGGCGGACGCCCCGCACAACCGAAGGAGTTCCTATGGCAGGAACGAAACGGCGCATCCGAGCCGCCGCCGCGATCGGCATCGCGGCCGCGGCGGCCGGAGGCTCGCTCATCGCGGCCTCCGCATTCGCGGGCGCAGCAGAGATCCCGGCATCCGGCGCGCCTGACATCATCGGCGCCGACTCCCCCGACGCGATCGCCGGCGAGTACATCGTCGTCATGGAAGACCAGGGCGTCCAGGCCGCAGGCGGCCTGGACGCGCTCGCCGACGACCTCGGCGTCACGGTCGACGTCGAGGACACCCTCGGCATCGTCGACGGCTACGTCGCCCAGATGAGCGAGGCCGAAGCGCTCGAACTCGCCGCCGACGACGCGGTCGCCTACGTCGAGCAGAACCAGTGGGCCCACGCCTCAGAGGTGCAGGCCGACCCGCCGTCGTGGGGACTCGACCGCGTCGACCAGGACGCGCTCCCCCTCGACCAGTCCTATGAGTACACCCAGTCCGGGACGGGCGTCGAGGCGTTCGTGCTCGACACCGGCGTGAACCTCGAGCACCAGGAGTTCGAGGGCCGCATCGGCGACGGCTACGACTTCATCGACGACGACGCCGACCCGGCCGACTGCCACGGCCACGGCACGCACGTCGCCGGCACCATCGGCGGCTCCACGTACGGCCTCGCCAAGGACGTCACGATCCGCCCGGTCCGCGTCCTCGACTGCCAGGGCTCCGGCTCCTACGCCGCGATCATCGGCGGCATCGACTGGGTCGCCGCGAACGCCGGCGAGTCGGCCGTCGCCAACATGAGCCTCGGCGGCTCCTTCAGCCAGGCCCTCAACGACTCGATCGCGGCCGCGGTCGAGTCGGGCGTGACCTTCGCGATCGCCGCGGGCAACGAGGGCCAGGACGCGTGCGGCGTGTCCCCCGGCTCCGAGCCGAGCGCGATCACCGTGGGCGCCACCGATGAGGACGACGCCGCCGCCTCGTTCTCGAACTTCGGCGAATGCGTCGACATCCTCGCCCCGGGCGTGGGCATCACCTCCGCCTGGATCGACGGCGCCGACGCCGAGAAGACCATCTCGGGCACCTCGATGGCCACCCCGCACGTCGCGGGCGTCGCCGCCCTGTTCCTCGAGTCGAACCCGGGCGCCACGCCCGACGAGGTCGCCACCGCCCTCACCGGCGGCGCCCTCCCGGACGTCGTCACCGAACCGAACGGCAGCCCCAACCTGCTGCTGAACACCGCCTTCCTGGGCTGACACCGCAGGAACGCATCGATCGAGGGCCGGAGCGGCAACGCTCCGGCCCTTTCGGCGCGCCCGCATTTCCAGGGCAAAACGCCCACTCGGGCACCGCACCCTCCCGCGGCCATGAAACAGTCCACTGAGACTTGTTGCCGACGGCCGCGTTCCGGTAATAATGGCTCAGGCCACGCCCGCCATCGCGATCGAGATCTGGAGGCTTGACGATGACCGTGCTCCTGGTGCCCTACCACCTCGACGAGCGCCTATCCGATGACGAGTTCCCGGTCGTCGCCGACCGCGTCGTGACCAAGGACCTGCCCGACGGAACGTTCTGGTCCCGCATCGCCGACCTCTACGACCTCGTCGGCGACGCCGTCGCCACCGCCAAGCGCCCCACCGTCGTCACCGCCGACTGCACCGTCGCCATCGGCGTCGTCGCGGGACTCCAGCGCCAGGGCATCGAACCGTCGATCATGTGGTTCGACGCCCACGGCGACCTCCACACGTCCCGCAGCAGCGCCTCCGGCTACCCCGGCGGCATGGTGCTGCGTACCCTCCTCGGCGACGGCGACCCCGCGATCGCCGCCACCACCGGCCTCACCCCGGTCCCGCCCGAATGCATCGTCCTCGTCGACGCCCGCGACCTCGACGCCCCCGAGGCCGAATACCTCGCCGGCAGCCCCATCACCCACTCGGCCGTCGAGGACGCCGCAGCTCCTGAAGGGCCGATCTACCTGCACATCGACCTCGACGTCATCGACGCCGACACCGTCCCCGGCCTGCGCTACCCGGTCACCCCCGGCCCGAGCCCCGACCAGATCCGCGACGCCGCCCTGCGCGTCCTCGCCACCGGCAGGGTCGCCGCCATGACCATCGCCTGCACCTGGCACCCCGGATCGGGCACGCCGCTCGCGGTCCGCAAACTCATCGACGACCTGGTCACCGCCGCAAACTGACCCGGACACGACGAAGGGCGCCGTCCGCAATGGACGGCGCCCTTCCTCTGCTGAACGACGAGTGCCGAAGCGGCGCTCCGCAACCGGTGTCGCGGCGCCGAGCCGCGACGGTGGGAGGAGAGCCGACCGGTCCACGGGGGCGCGACCGGCCGGCTCGGCTTCAGGCGGGACTAACCGCGGTTGTACTTCTCCCACCATGTGAAGGTACCTCGATATGCCGACGGCGTGTTGTCAGCGGCGTGGCTCGCCAGACCGTTCTTGCCGTAGAAGTAGTCGTGCACCTGCCGCTGCGCGGGACCCGACATGTCGGTGTCGCCCACCGCATTCGCGTGGATGTGGTAGCTGAACCCCTGCTCAGGCGTGCGCAGCCAGGCCGCGAAGCCCACGTCGCGCATGGCCTTCACGGTCTGCCAGCGCTGCGTCGCCGTCATCGATCCGACATTGACGTCCACGACCCCGCCGCCGTCGTGCGTCCCGGCCGAACTCGGGTTGCCGGTGCTGTAGGAGCCCTGGGTGAGCGTGATGCTCCACGAGACCTTCGCGTCGGCGGCGGCGAGCATGTTCCTGGTGCGGGTGTTGACCCGCTTGCCGCCGTAGGAATCCGTGCTCGACCCGACGTTGATCGCGCGGGTCACGGTGAACAGGCCGGTGTCGGAGCCGAGCTTCGCGAGCGAGGTCGGGCCGGGGATGCCGTTGGCGTCGAGTCCGGTGTAGCCCAAGGACTTCTGGTAGGCCGAGTAGGCGCTGATGGTCGTGGTGCCGTAGTGGCCGTCCACTGAGCCCGCGGCGAGGAAGTTCTTGGCGTCGAGGGCCTGCTCCACCACTTTGACGTGCGGCCCGGCGGTCAGGGTGGTGCCGGTGCCGGACTTCGGCGGGTCGACCATGGCGGCGACGAGCACCAGTTCCATGTCGACGGCGGTGGCGGCGTGGGCGGCGTTCCCGTAGAGCACGGCAGGAACGGTGGCGGCACCGATACCACCGGCGGCCATGATGGCGCGGCGAAGCAGCCAGCGCCGGGATCGGGTGTCAGGTGTTTCGGACGGTTGGGAGGTCATCTGTTGGGTCCCTTCCAGGAGCGCACCGAGGGGTGTGATCGACGCGACATCATTCGTGTCACGGAACCATATCGAAGAAATCTTTCGTTGAGAAGTCCCCCAGTGAAACAAAACTTCATCTCGGGAAGATTTCATCCCAACTCAACGCACACCCGGCCAATCACGGGGCGCTCCGGCGAATGCGCAACCCCGCCATCGGGCGCTCAGGTTGACACACCCTGCTCGCCCTCGGGCGCTTCGGCATTCGCACCCGGTACGCGGGCCAACACGCTGAGCGCCCGGCAAATATCATTGAGCGACACTCGTCTGCGAGGTGGCCATGTCCTCGACCGTCGAAGTCGCGATCTCCACGGAGACCGCCAAATACGCCCCTGACAGCCCCCAGTGGCGACGCGAGGTCGCCGACCTCCATACGGCGCTTCAGCGCGAGACCGGCACGGTCACAACACCATCCATGATTGACCCAATGATCGATTACCGGCTCTGACGAAGCTAATCGGATATCGGGTTACACGGCTCATGCCTGGTGCGGAGTTCTTATCCGGAGTACTCGAGGTACCGCGCCGAGCAGGATCGTGTCCACGGTTTCGAGCAGTGCGGCGTTGTCCTGGTCGACCTCGTCGTAGTCGTCGACTGCGTCGTAGAAGTCCAGGCCGCCGGTGGCGTCGGCGACGAGCCTTCGGACGTGTCAAGCCGCCTAGAGGTACAGGCAGAAGGGGTGTCCGGCCGGATCGAAGAGGACTCGGACGTCGGATTGGGGTTGCGTCTCGGCGAGGACCGCGCCTTGGGCGATGGCGTGCGCGACTGCGGCGTCCAGGTCGTCGACCTGGATGTCGAGGTGCTGCGTCGCGAACGGCCGGTCCGGTTGGGCGGGCCAGACGGGTGTTCTCCAGCGGCGCTCGTATTCGAAGTTCAGCTCGAGTTCGGTCCCATCCGAAGCGATCTTTGCGAATCCGGCCTCGGGCGGATCACCCGGTGCGGGTCCGGACTTCGTGGTCACCGTCCGGCCGAGGAGCCGAGCATAGAAGTCGGCGAGCGCGAGCGGGTCGGGTGCGCCAATGGTGATGGCGTTGAACGCAAGTCGTGGCATGCCCATGTCTCCAGGCTAAAGCCCGCGGCCCGTCGTTTGCGGCGATTCCTCGGGAATGGCTGGGCCCCAGTACGAACGAGGCTGCACCGACGGTCCTGGTGGAGGAAGGCACCGAGCGGTCGCCGTTTCTGGAGTCCTCCAAAGCCCTCCGACCACCGGGACCGGACCAAGGGCCGTCCCGGATGGGAGGTGAAGGATCAGCCAGTTGCTGAGCGCGCGGTTGGGTGGCAGGTTCAGGCGTCGGTTTGCGATCGTGCATTCTTGTCCGCCAGGACGACGGCGCAGACGTTCCACGTCATGCCTATGAGGAAGGCGACCAGCGGGACGCCTTCCAGGTACCCGAAACCACAGAGCCCCAGTGAGCCGAGCGCAGCCACCGGCGCCAGAGCGTACAGAGCGGCGGTTCGCAGGTGGAGGGCACGAGCCAGCACCGGGCCGATGATCATTGCAGCCACAGGGGCTACAAGCAATCCGACGAGCGCGGGCTCGTAGCCCTCCCAGATGCTCTCGGGCTTGGAAGAGGATCCAGACGCGTTCCAGAAGGGCAGGAACACCAAGGCGATGGTCAGCGCCTGTGCTACCCAGATCCCGAGCGCAGCGCCGAACGCTGCCTTACCGGTCCGCGGAGGGCGTTGTTCGTCTTCTGCCACAACAGGACTCTACCGAGATCGCGATGACTCGGGGTGTGCTCGGCTGCGACGGCACGTTCAGGCGGTCTTTGGCTCAAGAAGCCGCCGCCGCGCGGTCGGCGTCACCGCTGAGGACGCAGAACTCGTTGCCTTCAGGGTCCGCCAGCACGGCCCAGCCGGTGCCGTCCGCTCGCCTGCGGTCGTGGACGAGCGTGGCGCCGAGACTCAAGAGCCGTTCGACCTCTTCCTCGCGCGTGGTCTTCGGCCGCAGGCACAAGTGCAGGCGGTTCTTGACGATCTTCGATTCCGGGACCTGGTTGAAGAAGATCGCCGGGCCTCCCGGCAGCATCACTTCCGTCTCCGCATCCCCGGGCTTGTCCTCCGGATGCAGGGGACGATCGAACACTTGACTCCAGAACCGCGCCAGCTCATAGGCGTTCGCGCAGTCGATAGCGACATTCTGCAGAACCGAGACCATGCCCGGAAGTCTGCCGGGAGCGGCTCCGGCCCGCAACCGCATTCCTGCTACGACGAGGAGAAGCGGCGACTGCGCATCGCCCAGTCGGCTCCCTCGGCCATTCGGCTCGCCTGCAGGATGGAAGCTACGGACGGATGGAACTCAACGCGGGCGGTGAGTTTTCGACCGCCGCAGGTGAAGCTCGCACCCCAGAACGCAGCCTTGCACCTGATGGTCCGGGGGTACTCCATGCCGCTGAGCGTACTCAGCGACGACAACACCGGAGATCATTCGGCGGCCCGAACTCCCCAGACGGGACAAGCGCAAAACACTAAGACGGCAACGCTTTCGCGTTGCCGCCCTGAGTATTGAACTATTGTCCGGCGGTGCAGCCGGGAACCACTCCTAGACGACGCGGTCGAGGATGATCGGGCCTCGCTTGGCGGGCTCCGCTCCGACCTTCCACTGGCCTTCGAGGGATTCCTTGGCGCCGGTGAAGCGTTCGGGGGTGTCGGTGTGAAGGCGGAATACGGTGTCGCCCTTCTGAACCGGCTCGCCCACGGCCTTCAGGATCTCGATGCCCGCGCCGAACTGGACCGGCTGGCCCTGGCGTTCGCGGCCCGCGCCGAGGCGCCAGGCTGCGACGCCGACCGCGTAGGCGTCCATCTCGGCGATGAAGCCGTCAGCGTCGGCCTTGATCTCCTCGAACTCGCGCGCGACCGGGAGCGGGGCGTCGACCTGGCCGCCTTGGGCGGCGATCATCTTGCGCCACTTGTCCATCGCGCGGCCGTCGTTGAGGGCGGCGGCCGGGTCGGCGTCGGGCCGGCCTGCGGCGGCGAGCATTTCCTTGGCAAGGGCGACCGTCAGTTCGACGACGTCCTCGGGGCCGCCGCCGGCGAGGACCTCGACCGACTCGCGCACTTCGAGCGCGTTGCCGGCCGTGCGGCCCAGCGGGATCGACATGTCCGTGAGGAGCGCGCGGGTGTCGACCGAGTGGTCCTTGCCGAGGCGGACCATGGTCTCGGCGAGTTCGCGGGCCTGCGCAAAGTCCTTCATGAAGGCGCCGGAGCCGACCTTGACGTCGAGGACGATCGCGTCCGCGCCCTCGGCGATCTTCTTGCACATGATCGACGACGCGATGAGCGGGATGGCCTCCACAGTGGAGGTGATGTCGCGCAGAGCGTAGAGCTTCTTGTCGGCCGGGGCGAGGTCGCCCGTGGCGGCGCAGATGACCGCGCCGATGCCCTTGAGCTGCTCGAGGACCTGGGCCTCGGTCATGTCGACCTGGAAGCCGGGGATCGACTCGAGCTTGTCGAGCGTGCCGCCGGTGTGGCCGAGGCCGCGGCCCGAGAGCTGCGGGACGGCGACGTCGAAGACCGCGACGAGCGGCGCCAGCGGGAGGGTGATCTTGTCGCCCACGCCGCCGGTGGAGTGCTTGTCGACGCAGGGCTTGCCCACCGACGAGAGGTCGAGCGTGATGCCGGAGCGGATCATCGCGGCCGTCCAGTCGGCGATCTCGCGCGGCTTCGCTCCATTGAGGAAGATCGCCATGGCGAGGGCGGACATCTGCTCGTCCGCGACGGCGCCCTTGGTGTAGGCGTCGATGACCCAGTCGATCTGGGCGGTCGAGAGTTCGCCGCCGTCGCGCTTGGTGCGGATGACGTCTACAGCGGTGATCATTTGGTTTCCCTCACAGACAATGGAATTCGAGAACCGAGAGCGTGAGGGCCGGTCGCGCATGGCCTGCGAACAGCGCCATGTGCGACCGGCCCCGCCCTACAGGTATTCGGGGCCGAACGCGCCCGGGAGCAGGGCCCCCACGGTGGTCGGCTCCGGTGCGGCGTCCACCAGGCACTCGGCGCCGCCGTGCTCGTAGAGCAGCTGGCGGCACCGGCCGCAGGGGGTGAGGGGTTCGCCCGCGCCGTCGACGCAGGCGATCGCGACCAGTCGCCCGCCGCCGGTGGCGGCGAGCTCGGAGACCATGCCGCATTCAGCGCAGAGGGTCAGGCCGTACGAGGCGTTCTCGACGTTGCAGCCGGAGACGATCCGGCCGTCGTCGACCAGGCCGGCGACGCCGACCGGGAACTTCGAGTACGGCGCGTACGCGTGGCTCATGGCCTCGCGGGCCTTGTCGCGCAAGGCGTTCCAGTCGATGTCCGGCGTTTCAGCGGTCTTCATGGCTACTTGTCCCCCGGGTTGTACGGCACACCGTCGGCAGCAGGGGCCTTGGCCTTGCCGATGAGCCCGGCGACGACCACGAGCGTGACCGCGTACGGGAGCATCTGCAGGAACTCGCCGGGCACCAGGGCGCCGCCCGCGGCGTCCAGGTCGCGGGCGACCTGGGTGGTGAAGCCGAAGATGAGCGCGCCGGCGAGCACGCCGAGCGGGTTCCAGCGGCCCACGATCATGACCGCGAGCGCCACGAAGCCGAGCCCGGCCGTCATGTTCTTGCTGAACGCCAGGGAGTTCGCGATGGTGAACCAGGCGCCGCCGAAACCGGAGATGAGGCCGGCGAGGGTGACGTTCCAGTACCGCAGGCGGTTCACGTTGACGCCCATGGAGTCCGCGGCGGCGGGGTGCTCGCCGACCGCGCGGGTGCGCAGGCCCCAGCGGGTGCGGTAGAGCAGGAACCACACCACGAACACCAAGGCGAGTCCGATGTAGACGAAGATCTTCTGCTGGAACAGGACCGGGCCGATCACCGGGATGTCCGCGAGCGGGCCCCACGAGAGCGTCGGCACCGTGAAGGCGCTGTTGAGGCCCTCGGACTTCTTCAGCTGGTCGTACATGAAGCTGGTGAAGCCCAGCGCCAGCAGGTTGAGGATGACGCCGACGACGACCTGGTTGACCTGGTACTTCGTGGCGAGCAGGGCCAGGAGCATGGTCGAGAGGAGGCCGGCGATCATCGCGCCGGCCATGCCCGCGTAGACGTTCCCGGTGATGTTCGCGACCAGGACGCCGGTGAAGGCGCCCATGAGGAACTGGCCCTCGATGCCGATGTTGATGACGCCCGAGCGTTCGCAGATCACGCCCGAGAGCGCACCGAACAGGTAAGGGAGCGAGAGGAACAGCGCCCCGGCGAGGATCGACTCCGCGCGGAACACGGTGCCCGGCTGCGAGTACGCCCAGAACAGCAGCCCGAGCACGAACGCGGCCACCGCGATCCCGGAGACGAGCTTGAAGCGGCGCTTGGGGAGCCCGATGAGCATCCACGCGCCCGCCGCGACCGCGATCGCGCCGAAGACCGCCACGCAGGCCGTGGTGGGCAGGGGCCATTCGACGTCGGTGAGGGTGCGGTCGAAGCTGATCGTGGTGGTGTCGCCGCCGCCGATCACCGCGAAGGCGATGACCAGGAGCAGCAGGCCGAGCGCGGCGAGGACGCCGCCGGCCTTGGCGTACCTGACCGGTGCGGTCTCGTCGACGAGCGCGGGTGAGGCGGTCATGGTGTCCACTGCCATGGGGCTCACCAGCCTTTCGCTTCGAGGGTGACCAGGCCGCCGCGCGGCGTGCGCAGATGCAGGATCGCCTTGACCAGTGCGGGAGCGGCGATGAAGAGCACGATGATCGCCTGCAGCAGCGTCGAGATGTCAACGGGCACATCGGGCTGGGCCGACAGGGCCCCGGCCTTCAAAGCGCCGAAGAGCAGCGCCGCGGCGACGATGCCGCCGGGGTTGGCGCGGCCGAGGAGGGCGACGGTGATGCCGTCGAAGCCGTACTCCAGGGCCGTGTTCGTGGTGATGCCCGAGGAGCCGACGCCCAGTGACAGGGCCGCGCCCGCGAGGCCCGCGAGACCGCCGGCGACGGCCATCGTGGTCGTGTACGTCGAGCCGATGCGCATGCCCGCGGTCGCGGAGGCGTGCTCGTTGAAGCCGACGGCGCGGATGCGGAACCCGAACGTGGACCGCGAGAGCAGCCACCAGGTGAAGACCGCGGCGGCGATGCCGACGATGAGCGCCCAGTTCACGCGGAGGCTCTCGCCGAGCCCGGAGAGGAGCTTCGGCATGACCGCCGACTCGTCCACGGGCTTGGTGATGAGGTCGGTCTTCGTCTCCGAGTGGAGGAAGTCGGTGCCGATGGCCCACACCAGGAACAGCGCCGCGATGTTGTTCAGCATGATCGAGGAGATGACCTCGTGCGCGCCGGTGGTGGCCTTGAGGACACCGGGGACGGCGCCGAACGCGGCTCCCGCGACCGCACCCGCGATGACCGCGAGCGGCAGGTGGAGCACGGGCGGGAGGTCCAGGGCGAAGCCGACGATGAGCGCGCCGAGCATGCCGAAGATCATCTGGCCCTGGGCGCCGATGTTGAACAGGCCGGCGCGGAACGCCAGGCCCACCGCGAGACCGGTGAAGATCAGCGGGGTCGCGTAGGTGAGGGTCTCGGACAGGGGGCGGAGCAGGTCGCCGAACTCGGCGGTGCCTGCCGCGAACCGGTCGAGGGTGTTGAGGTTGAGGATCGCGCCCTCGAACAGCGCGATGTAGGAGTCGCGGACGAGGTACCAGGAGGCGGAGAGGGCGTCCTGGGGGCGGGCGAAGAAGTACGTGTAGGTGGAGCGCACGTACTCGTCGGAGACGATGAGGAGGATGCCGCCGATGAAGAACGCCAGGAGGAGCGAGTAGATCGTGACCATGACCGAGTTGGCCTCGGTCAGGTAGCGGCCGAAGATCCGCATGAAACTGGGCTTCGGCTCGGGGGTCTCGTCCGCGTCAGGCTGGTCTGCGGCCGGGGCTTGCGTATCCGTGCTCATCGGTCACCTCCGTTGGCTTCCTCGTCGTTCGCGGCTTCGTCGTCCGCGTCTTCAATGCGCGCATCGATGCTGCTCTCGCCCGCATCGCGCTCGTCCGCGTCGGCCGCCGGAGCGGTCCCGTCCGCCGCGGCGATGTCGGCGCCGACCATGAGGCGGCCGATCACCTCGCGGGGCGTGTCAGGGGCGACCTCGCCGACGATGCGGCCGTTGTAGATCACGGCGATGCGGTCGGCCAGGGCGTAGATCTCGTCGAGTTCGGACGAGATGAGCAGGACCCCGGTGCCGGTGTCGCGCTCGGCGACGAGGCGCGAGTGGATGAACTCGGTCGCGCCGACGTCGACGCCGCGGGTCGGCTGCGCCGCGACGAGGAACCGGCGCGGCCGGGAGAACTCGCGGGCGATGATGACCTTCTGGGCGTTGCCGCCGGAGAGCGAGGAGACCGACTCGTCCGGGGACTGGGTGCGGATGTCGAACTCGGCGATCGAGTCGACGGCCTGCTTGCGCACGGCGCCCGCGTTGACGGCGCCGCGCCTGCTGAACGGGGCGTTGCGGTACTGGTTGAGCACGAGGTTCTCGGCGACCGAGAACTCGCTGATGACGCCGTCGCGGCCGCGGTCCTCGGGGATGTAGCCGAGGCCGTCGTGGATGCGGGCGGCCGGGCTCGTGCCGTGCACGTCCTTGCCGTCGATCGCGATGGTCCCCGAGTCGGGCTTGATGAGGCCGAGGATCGAGCGGGCCAGTTCGGTCTGGCCGTTGCCCTCGACGCCCGCGAGGCCCACGATCTCACCGGAGTGGACGGTGAGGTCGAGTCCGTCGAGGACCTTCACGCCGGCGTCGGAGACGACGGTGAGGTCCTGGACCTCCAGGCGCGCCTCGCCCGGCACGGCCGGGGACTTGTCGACCTGGAGCGTGACGGCCCGGCCGACCATCGCGGAGGCCATCTCGGCCTCCGATGCGGTCGGCTCCAGCTCGGCGACGACCTTGCCGCGCCGGATCACCGTGATGGTGTCGGCGACGGCCTGGACCTCTTTGAGCTTGTGGGAGATGAACAGGATCGACGTGCCGGCGGCCGCGAGGTTCCGCATGATCTGCAGGAGCTCGGTGATCTCCGCGGGCGTGAGCACCGCGGTCGGCTCGTCGAGGATGAGCAGCTGCGTCTTCGGCCCGGAGAGGGCCTTGACGATCTCGACGCGCTGCTGGACGCCCACGGGGAGGTCCTCGCAGATCGCGTCGGGGTCGAGTTTGAGGCCGTACTCCTCGGACACGTCGAGCACGGCCTTGCGCGCGGCCTTGGCCGAGAGCACGCCTGCGGTGGCGTGCTCCCGGCCCAGCTGCACGTTGTCAGCGACGCTGAAAGGCCCGACGAGTTTGAAGTGCTGGTGCACCATCCCGATCCCGGCGGCGATCGCCTCGCCCGGACCGTTGAAGGAGACCGGCTCCTCGTCGATCAGGATCTCGCCGCTGGTGGGCGTCAGGATCCCGTACAGCATGTTCATGAGCGTCGACTTGCCCGCGCCGTTCTCGCCGAGGATGGCGTGGATCTGGCCGGGCTCGACCACGAGGTCGATGTCGTCGTCAGCGGTGAACGAGCCGAACTTCTTCGTCAGGCCCTTCAGTTCGAGTCGCAAGTGCGTGTCCTTTGACTTCGTTCCGCTCGGTTACTGAGCTTTGGGGCTGGACGGCGACTCGACGACGAGCGTGCCGTCGATGATCTGCTGCGTCAGCGCGTCCAGCTCGGCCTTGGTCTCGTCCGAGACGGCCGAGTCGAAGTCGTGGAACGGGGCGATGGAGACGCCGTCGTTCGCGAGCGTGCCCACGTAGGCGCCGGAGATGGCGTCCCCTCCGTTGGCGGCGTCGTAGGCGGCGAGCACGGAGTCCTTCACCGCGGTGGCGAGGCCCTTCTCGGCCGAGGTGATGATCTCGGCGCCGTACTCGGTGGACTCGAAGCCGTCGGTGTCGACCCAGATCGCGGAGACCGCGTCGTTCTCGGCGGCGGCGGTCAGCGCGCCGATGCCGGCGGGGCCGGCGACCGGGAAGAGGATGTCGGCGCCCTGCGTGATGAAGGTGTCCGAGGTGCTCTTGCCGGCGGCGGCGTCTTCGAAGGTGTTGATGAAGGTGCCGTCCTGGGCCGCCTCGTCCCAGCCGAGGAGCTCGACGTTGGTGCCCTTGTCCTCATTGTGCTTGGCGATGCCCTCGGCGAAGCCGTCCATGAAGATGGTCACCGGCGGGATGTTGACGCCGCCCCAGGTGGCGACCTTGCCCGTCTTGGTCTGCGACGCGGCGACATAGCCGGCGAGGAACGCGGACTGGGCGGTGTCGAACTGGATCGAGTAGACGTTCGGGACCTCGGAGAAGCCGTCGACCGTGGCGAACGGGATGTCCGGGTTCGCGGTGGCGACCGTGTTCACGTTCTCGGTCATGAGACCGCCGACGCCGACCACGAAGTTGCAGCCGTCGTCGACCGTGGCCTGCAGGTTCGGGTCGTAGTCGGTCTCGGAGCTGGACTCCTTGACCTGGACCTTGATGTCGTCGTTCTCCTCGGCGGCGGCTTCCATGCCGGCCCAGGAGGACTCGTTGAAGGACTTGTCGTCCACGCCACCGGAGTCGGTGACCATGCACGCGAGGAACGAAGCGTCGGCGTTGTCGTCGCCGCCGTTCTCGGACGGGGCCTGGCCGCAAGCGGCAAGGGCGGCGAGGCCGACGGCGGAAAGACCCGCCACGGCCAGCTTGAACGGCTTGACAGCCATCTCGGTCTCCTTTGACAATCCAAGGGGTAAGTCGATACCCGCACCATCATGGCCGCACTCAATGGCCTTTGACACCGACCTTGATGATTTCGTTACCGAAACATCCTATGACTGAGATCAGTGATGAACAGGTGTTTCACTCGTACTACGGCGCGATTGCAGCTCTAGCGCCTGCGAAGGGTCACGGCCGGGTCCGCGCCGCGGCCGGCCCTAGGTCCAGAAGACGGCCACGCCGGCGGTCACCGCGATGAGCGCGCCGGTCGCGTAGAAGTGCCCGGCGGCGACCGTTTCACGCTTCTTCCACACCGGAATCGCGATCATGACGCCGAGCATGAGCGCGAGCAGGAACTTCACGCCGAGCTTGGCGTGGTTCGCGTCGCCGTCGGCCGCGGCGATCCCGTACAGGACGATGCCGGTGGCGAGCTGGGTCGCGATGCCGTAGAGCATCGCGGCGTTGAAGTTGAACTTCTTGGAGAGGAGGGAGACGAGCCAGCCGCCGAAGACGGCCGCGAACCCGAGCAGGTGGAGGTAGCGCAGCAGCAAGTGGACGAATTCCATGCTCAGGAGTATTGCAGAGCAAGGGACCGGCCTCGCGCGAGCGCGACCGGTCCCTTGTTCGCTGTCACAGCAGTGCCTTCAGGCCACGTGAGGCCGTCTACGCCACGCGGTGGGCCCCCGCTGCGGCGCGGGCGACGAAGACGCGCGGGGTCGGGAGGCCCTGCTTCTCGGCGGCCTCGATGACGGCCGCTTCCACCTGCGGGGCCGCGTCCTTCTCGACGAGGGCGATGGCGCTGCCGCCGAACCCGCCGCCGGTCATGCGGGCACCGAGGGCGCCCGCGCCGAGCGCGGCGTCCACGGCCGAGTCGAGCTCGACCGAGGAGACCTCGTAGTCGTCGCGCAGGGACACATGCGAGGCGGTGAGCAGGTCGCCGATCCCGGAGACGTTGCCCTTCTTGAGGATCGCGACGGTCTCGAGGACGCGGTCGTTCTCGGTGAGGATGTGCCGCATCCGCCGGTTCAGGCGCTCGTCCTCAAGGGTCGCGCCGCGCGGTGCGTCGCGCAGGAACGGCACGCCGAGCCGCCGGGCGGCCTCCTCGCAGTCGGCGCGGCGGGCGCCGTACTCGCCGTCCACGTGCCGGTGCGGGGCCCGCGTGTCGATCACGAGCATCACCAGGCCCTCGGCGGCCAGGTCGAACGGCACCTGCTCGCGCGAGAAGTCCCGGCAGTCCAGGAACATGACGTTCCCTTCGGTGCACAGGAGCGAGGCCGACTGGTCGAGCACGCCCGTGGGCGCGCCGACGTACTCGTTCTCGGCCTTCTGCGCGATGCGCGCGGCCTCGGCCCGGTCGATCTCGTGGCCGTACAGGTCCGCGAGCGCGATGAGGACCGCGCATTCGAGCGCGGCGGAGGACGAGAGGCCCGCGCCGTGGGGCACGTCGGAGTTGATGGCGATGCGCGCCGGCCCGACCGGGTAGCCCGACGCGTTCAGCGCCCAGGCGACCCCGGCGAGGTACCCGGCCCAGCCCTCGACACCCTCGAGGGCGTCGGTGCGGACCGTGTCGCCGTCGCCGTAGGTGGAGTGGAACTCCCAGGTCTCGGCCTTGGCGACGGCCGCCGCGGCGTAGAACGGCAGCGCGAAGGGCATCACGAAGCCCTCGTTGTAGTCGGTGTGCTCGCCGATGAGGTTCACACGGCCGGGCGCGGCCCAGAGGCCTTCGGGCTCGGCGCCGAAGGTGTCGCGGAAGGCCGCCGCGGCGGTCTCGGCGAGCTCGATGGCGTGCAGGTCAGGAGTGGGCATGCTGGTAGTACTTCCACGCGTCGTCGACCATGCGGTCGAGGGTGTCACGGCTGGGCTTCCAGCCGAGTTCGGTCCTCGCGCGCTCCGAGGAGGCGACGAGTTCGGCCGGGTCCCCGGGGCGGCGGGGATGGATCTGGACGGGGAAGTCCGTTCCGGTGACGGCCTTGACGGTGGCCACGACCTCCTTGTTGGAGAAGCCGTTGCCGTTGCCCAGGTTGTAGATCTTGTGCTCTCCGGCCTCGGCGGCCTGGAGGGCGAGCAGGTGCGCTTCGGCGAGGTCGGCGACGTGGATGTAGTCGCGGACGCAGGTGCCGTCCGGAGTCGGGTAGTCCTCCCCGAACAGCCCGAAGGACTCGCGCTTCCCGGCGGCGGCCTCGAACGCGATCGGGATGATGTGCGTCTCCGGCTCGTGGTTCTCGCCGTGCCAGACCCCGGCCTGGTCCTGGTAGGCGCCCACGACGTTGAAGTAGCGCAGGGAGACCGCGGCGAGGCCGTACGCGGTGACCTCGGAGGCGATCGCCATGTCCCCGGCGAGCTTCGTCGCGCCGTAGGTGGAGGTGGGGGCCTTGACGGCGTCCTCCTTGATGGGCACCTCGGTCGGGTTGCCGTAGACCGCGGCGGTGGAGGAGAACACGAGGGTCCGCACGTTCGCCTCGCGCATGGCGTCGAGCAGCGCGAACGTGCCCGTGGTGTTGGCCTCCCAGTAGATCTCCGGGCGGCTCATCGACTCGCCGGCGGCGATGAGGCCCGCGAAGTGCAGGACCCCGTCGAAGGTGGCGTCGAGGACCTCGTTGGCGTCGCGCACGTCCTTGCGCACCAGCGTGGCCCCGGCCGGGACGCGCTCGGCCGAGCCGGTCGAGCAGTTGTCGAGCACGACCACTTCGTGGCCCGCTTCGAGCAGCATCGTGGCGACGATCGAACCGATGTAACCGGCGCCGCCGGTGACGAGGTACTTCACAGTGCTCCCTTGGGACTCGAATTTTTCAACAGCGCCGCAGAGGTCTCAGGGCCCATGTCGTGGACCCAGCCGCCCATGACGGACTCCGACGAGGCCAGGAACTTCACGCGGCCGGGGCCGCGGCGGATCGAGACGAGCTCCAGGCGCAGGCGCCCGAACTCGCGGTCGGGGCCGGTCGGGGCCTGGTGCCAGCCGGACATGTACGGCATCTGCTCGCCCGGGTAGGCGGCGTCGCAGCGCTGCAGCAGGTCCAGGTAGAGCGGCGCGAACGAGTCGATGTACTCCTCGGGCAGCTCGGTGAGGTCGGCGAAGCGGGCCTTCGGGTAGATCTGGACCTCGAAGGGCCAGCGCGCGGCGAAGGGCGTGAACGCGATCCAGTGCTCGTTCTCGAGGATGACCCGGTCCGAACGGGACTCCGATTCGATGATGTCGTCGAAGAGGTCCCGGCCGGTGGCCGCCTTGTGGCGCTTGGCCGCGTCGAGGTACTTGCGGGTCTGCGGGGTGACGTACGGGTAGCCGTAGATCTGGCCGTGCGGGTGGTGCAGGGTCACGCCGACCTCGACGCCGCGGTTCTCGAAGCAGAAGACCTGGGCGACGTCGCCGCGGGCGTACAGGTCGGCGGTGCGCTGCGCCTGGGCCCGGACGATGAGGGCCACGCGCTCGGGGCTGAGCGCCACGAGCGAGGAGTCGTGGTCGTCGGAGAAGACGACGACCTCGCAGCGGCCGCTCGCGGGGGCGGCGACCTCCATCTCGGGCCCGACCTCGGTCGGGGCGAGGGGGCCCGGTTCGGCGAAACCGCCGAAGCTGGGGAACCGGTTCTCGAAGACCGCGACCTCGTAGTCGGGGGCGGGGACCTCGGTGAGCTCGTCGCCGTGGGACGGGCACAGCGGGCAGGCCACCGGCAGGTTCGGGCGTCCGGAGCGGCCGGCGGAGACGGCCACCCACTCGTCGCGGAGCCGGTCGTAGCGGATCTCGCCGGCGCTGACGCGCTCGCCGAGGTCGCGCTTGTCGGCGTAGGCGGCGCGGCCGCTCGCCGACTCGGTCGAGTAGTAGAGGATCTGGCGGCCGTCGGCGAGGCTGCCGGACTCCATGTGGAACTCGGGTCTCATCGTCTCTTCTCGGGTGTAGTGCGTGGTCTTGCGGTGCCGGGTGCGGCCGGGACCGGAGCGAGCACGACCTGGTCGACGTGTTCGCGCAGCTGGCGCCGGGCCTCCTCGTCGAGGAGGGAGTCGGTGACGATGACGTCGGCGTCGTCGAGGGACGCGATCGTGGCGATGCCGACGACGTCGTACTTGGTGTGGTCGGCGACGACCACGAGGCGGCGGCCCTTGGCGGCGAGGGTCGCGACGGTCTCGGCTTCGAGGAGGTTCGGGGTGGTGAAGCCGGCGCGCAGGGACATGCCGTGGACGCCGAGGAAGACGGTGTCGACGTTGACGCGTTCGAGCGAGGCGACCGCGAAGGGGCCGACGAGGGCGTCGGAGGGGGTGCGGACGCCGCCGGTGAGGATCACGGTCTGGTCGGAGCGGCCGGCGCGGTAGAAGACGTCGGCGACGGGTACGGAGTTGGTGACGACGGTGAGGTCGGGGACGTCGGTGAGGCGGTGGGCGAGGGTCCACGTGGTCGTGCCGGCGGAGAGGGCGATGGCCTGGCCGGGGCCGACGAGGGTGGCCGCGGCGTCGGCGATGGCCTGCTTCTCGTCTTCCTGGCGGACCTGCTTGACGGCGAAGCCGGGCTCGGTGGTGGAGCCGAAGTCGACGGCGGTCGCGCCGCCGTGGACCTTGGCGACGAGGCCGCGGTCGGCGAGGGTCTCGAGGTCGCGGCGGATGGTCATGTCGGACACGCCGAACTCTTCGACCAGCTCCGCCACCCTGACCGCGCCGGTTCGGTGGACGCGCTCGGCGATCCGGCTCTGTCGCTGCTGCGCCAGCATGCCGCCTCCTCATGTTTCGAGAGCAGAGTGCTCAAGATCCAACACAATTAAACATCAGGATCGCCGGCGCCGCAATACCGGGTGGCCGCCTTCTCAGCGTGGATGTCAGAATCGGTCCATGACCACTGCCGAGCGCAAACCCCGCGTCCTCTCCGGGATCCAACCGACCTCGGACTCGTTCCACCTCGGGAACTACCTGGGCGCGATCCGGCAGTGGGTGGCGATGCAGGACTCCACGGACGCGTTCTACTTCGTCGTCGACCAACACGCGATCACCGTCGATCACGACCCCAAGGTATTGCACCAGCGCTCACGCGTGAGCGCGGCTCAGCTCCTTGCGCTGGGCGTCGACCCCGAGCGGTGCACGCTGTTCATCCAGTCGCAGGTCCCCGAGCACGCGATGCTCGCCTGGATCCTCGGCACCGAGACCGGCTTCGGCGAAGCGTCCCGCATGACCCAGTTCAAGGACAAGTCGGCCAAACAAGAACGCACAACGGTCGGGCTGTTCACCTACCCGATCCTCCAGGCCGCCGACATCCTGCTGTACCAGACCGACCAGGTCCCGGTCGGCGAGGACCAGCGCCAGCACCTCGAGCTGACCCGCGACCTCGCGATCCGGTTCAACACCACGTACGGCCAGACCTTCACCGTCCCGGACGCCTACATCGTCAAGGAGACCGCGACGATCAAGGACCTCGCCGAGCCCGAGAAGAAGATGTCGAAGTCCTCGCCGTCGCCGCGCGGGTGCCTCTACCTCCTCGACGAGCCGAACCAGATGCGCAAGAAGATCAAGAGCGCCGTCACCGACTCCGATGCCGAGGTCCGCTACGACCCCGAGCACAAGCCGGGCGTGTCGAATCTGATGAACATCTACGCCGCGCTGGGCGCCACCACGCACGAGAAGATCGAGGCCGAGTACGCCGGGAAGGGCTACGGCGACTTCAAGGGCGACCTCGCCGAGGTCGTGGCCGACTACCTCGGCCCGATCAGCGCGAAGACCAAGGAGTTCCTGGCCGACAAGGCCGAGCTCGACCGCATCCTCACCGAGGGCGCGGTGAAGGCCCGCCACGTCGCCGCGCGCACACTCGCCAAGGCGTACAAGAAGGTCGGCTTCTACCCGCCGGTGGCGCTTTAGTGGAGCGGTCCGCCCGGGCCGTCACGGTCGGTGTCGCGATCCCCGTGCCCTCGCCGTGGCGCGAGATCCTGGACGACGCCCGCATCGCCTCCGGCGACCCCCTCGGCGGCATCGTGCCCGCCCACCTGACCCTGCTGGGCCCCACCGAGATCCCCGGCGGGACCCTCGAGGGCTACCGCGCGCACCTCGAAGGCGTGGCCGCGGCCTGCCCGGCGTTCAACCTGCACCTGCGCGGGACCGGCTCGTTCCGGCCCGTCACCGAGGTGGTGTTCGCGGCCGTCGTGGACGGCATCGCGGTGTGCGAGCAGCTGGAGTCGGCGATCCGCCAGGGCCCGGCCGGGCGCGAGCGGACCTTCCCGTACCACCCGCACGTGACCATCGCGCAGAACGTGGGCACCGCCGCGCTCGACCGCGCGTTCCAGTCCCTCTCCGGGTTCGAGGCGCGGTTCCGGGTGGACTCGTTCACCCTCTACACGCACCCGAGCCCGGGCGACTGGAGCTCGGAGACGCTGGCCGGGGCGCCGATCCCGTGGACACCGCGGGCGGTCTACCAGCTCACCGGCTGAACCGGACCCTTCATCGCTTCCTGCCGTCTTGTGGCACTGGACGGCAACGCTTAGGATTCCTCACGTTCGGAAGTGAGGAGTGTTCATGGCACAGGAAGCATCTTCGGGGAGCCCGTTCGCGGACGTCCTCAAGGAGACCTTGGCGCTGTCCAAACAGGTGCAGGCCAGTCAGAACGCCGACCCCGCCGAAGGCGAGCAGGTCGTCGAGCGCGCCGACGGACTGATCAAGGTGACCGCGAGCGCCAACGGCGAGATCCGCATCGCCCTGAACCCCCTCGCCATGCGCATCGGCTCAGAACAGTTGGCGGAGGAGCTCTCCGGCGCCGTCAACGAATCGCTCGCCGCATTGAACGAGGCGCGGCTCGCCGCCCAGAACCTCGACCTCGACGCCATCAACCAGCAGGTCGAAGCGCTCCAGGAGCAGGCGAGCGCGCAGCTCAACAACTTCATGGACGGCATCCTCCGCGCCCACCAGGCCGCGGGCGAGACCGGACCGGACAAGACGAAGGAGTAGCCCATGGCGGGCTCGATCGACATGGACCCGGACCTCCTCGCCGAGATCCAGGCCCAGCTCACCGCTATCGGCGGCGACTTCAATACCCTCGCCGAAGACTTCGTAGCGAAGATGGAGGCACTCTCCGAAGCCTACGGAGGCGACGAGGTCGGCGGCCTCATCCTCGGCATCCACCAAGAGGTGCTCACCGCCTTCCAGCAGTGCATCCAAGACGCCGGCGCCGACATCGACGTCGTCGGAACGATGCTCGGCGAGGTCGGCACGATCACCCGCGAACTCGACGACGAGGTCGCGGGGATCTTCAACGAACTCCTCGGCGAGCTGGGGGCCTGAGCACATGGTCATCAATCTGCCTCCCCAGCTCGGAGAGATCCTCAACATCCTCGGCTTCGACTGGCCCATGTCCAATGAAGACCAGCTCTTCGAGATGGGCCAGGGCTGGATGGAGGTCGCGGGCGAGATCGACGCGAAGGTCCAGGAAGCCGCCCAGACCGCCCAGCGGGCCTGGGCCGACAACGTCGGGCAGAGCATCGACGCCTTCAAGGAGTGGTGGGAGGCCGACGACTCCCCCGCCGAAGCCCTCCGCACCGCGGTGACCGGCGCGAACCTCGGCGGCGCGGCCCTCATGATCTGCGCCGGCATCGTCTTGGCCCTGAAGATCGCCGTCATCGTCCAACTCGTGCTCCTGGCCATCCAGATCGCCGCCGCCATCGCCGCCGCAGCCGCCACCCTCGGCATCGCCGGCGCCGCGCTCCCGGCCATCTACGCCCTCGGACGCAAGATCATCTCGAGCATCCTGCAAGAGGTCGTCATGCGACTGGCAATGGGAGCCTAGGACGCGATGGCCTGGAAACGCGCACCCGGAACTCCCGCATCAAAGATCGCCACCCCCGCGATCCGGAAACTCCTCCTGGGCCGCAAGCTCCAGTACAAGGCGCGGGGCCATGCCGACCGTCCGATATTCAACAAGGGCTCCAACAACAACCTCGCGGTCCCGAACAAGCCGACCTACAACCCCGTGACCAAGAAATGGACCCTGCACGTCCAGCGGCACGAGGGCTGGAACGCCAAGGACTACCGCAAGAAGACCGACGCGATGATCAAGGCCGGCAGGGACGGCAAACTCAGATACGTCGACGACACCAAGCCGGAGCGCAAGGGCGCCCAAGCCAAGAAGCGCGACCTCCAAGAGGAGAAGGCGATCCGCAGAGCGATCAAGATGGAGGATCGCGGCAACGTCGAAGGCGCTCAGAAATATCTCGACAAGCGACTGCGGGTCCTCGACACGCAAGAGGCCGACCACATCAGGGAACTGCAGATCGGCGGCAAGGACCAACTGCACAACAACCTGCGCATGATCGACGCCGAGACCAACAACGGCATGGGCACCCAACTGCGCAGCCAGATCGTCCAGGCGACGGGTATGGGCATGAAGGACGGCGACCTCATCGAGATCGTGGAGCTCCCAGGGATCCGCCGTAACATATAGGCGTTCGCGGACCGGACCGTTTGCTGAAAGGGCACGATGAGCACCGACTTCGAGCAGATCAAAGCGAAGATCGACTACCTACTCTCCCGCGACGACATCGCCTTCCCTCCCAACGTGTACTGGGACTGGAAGACCGAGGGGCTGCGCGAGCCGCTCTCCGACGAGCGCCTCACCCCCCGGGAACGGCTCCTCGCGGTATGCGATGACCTGCGCATGGGGCAGTTGTGGTTCTACGGGGCCGACCGCCGGCGGAAACGGCTCGTCGACGAGTCCGAGACCGAGTGGTCGGGCGAGCACGACTGGATCATCATCGGCGAGTCCGCACTGGCCGAGACCACGGCGATCCTCCTCCACGCGCAGACCGGCGAAGTCGCGTTCTACGACGCGGACGCCTGGGACTGGAACCTGCGGGACAACTTCGTGTTCGTCAAGGAGTCCCTCGCCGCCTTCGTCGACGAGGTCGCCCTCGGTCTCGACTACGAGCTCCTCTACTACCAGAACCTCGAGGAACTGGCCGAGGTCCTCGGCTTCGAGGACGACGAGTTTCCGGGCATCGAAGCCGACCCTTGGTACCATCTCCTGCGGGAAATGCGAGCGGACCTCTTCGGCGACGCCGCCGTCCCGCGTGACAGAAGGCAGGAACTCCTCCGCCGTCTCGAAGCCGCCGAGGACGAGGAGTGATCCGAGGTCGCGGTCCCGACGAGAGTTGAATCGAGAGGCACATGCCCACCCGCGAGGAATACCTGGAGCTCTGGGGCGAGGAGAACACCGTCCCCGTCCCCGTGGCCGAATGGCGGTCGAAGTTCGCGGCACCGGCCGCGACCTGGCCGGAGGTCGACCTGCTCCCGATCGACATGTCGGTGGCGTTCACGTCGTACATCGACGGCGAATTCAGCCTGTTCGACGAGTTCGAGATCCGCTACGAGGAGGAGGGCGACACCCAGACCTTCCTCATCCTCGGCAAAATGCCCGAGACGGCGACCTCGTTCTTCGTGCTCGACCCGGACACCGGTGTCATCCACCTCATGGACCCCGAGGACATGACGCTCGAGACGGTGAACGCGACCTTCGCCGCCTTCACGCGGTTCCTCTACCGGTTCGCGCAGTTCGTAGAGGCCGACGAGGGCGAGGAGACCCGCCCGGCCCGGGCCGAGATTCTCGAACGGGAGCTGAAGTCGATCGACCCCAGCGCCTTCGTGCGCCACGACAACTGGTGGAACATGGTCGTGCTCCTGCTCAAAGGCGAGCTCGAGTGATGGAGCTGGACCCGAAGACCGCATTCGTGTGGGGGCCCGACGACCTCATGGAGCTGCCGCGCCAAGGCCTGCTCGATCTCGGAGTCCCCGCCGACAAGCTGCCGGACGAGGACTGGGTGCCGCGGCGGCTCGCAGGCTTCTATGACGCCGACGCGATCCCAGAGCCGCTCGGTGCGTTCTCAGTGATTCAGCTGCGAGCCGGGGCGACGACGATCGATGCCAAGCTGGTGGTCCTCGGCATCCTCCCCCGAGCGCCCGAAATCCTGTACATCCTCGACTCCGGGACGGGCGAAGTGCTGCAGTTCGACCGGAACTCCAACGGCGTCCGCGGCGTGAACTCCTCGTACCGCTGGTTCGTCGAGTTCCTCTGGCAGTTCGAGGCGAGAAAGAAGCAGACCGGCGCCCAGCGGTTCGCCGAGGTGCTCAACCCCGGTTTCAGGGCGACACTCAACGGCATCGACCCCTACGCATTCCAAGACGGGCAGTGGTGGCCCGGGGTCTGGAAGGAACTGGGCTGAGCCTGGCCCGAGCACGGTTCTCGGGCAGACGACGAGGACCGAGGGGCCCACGCCGCTCGGTCCGTTTGCGTCGCCGCTTCGTGCTAGAAGTCGAAGAGGTCTTCGAAGACGCTCTTCTTTTTCTTCTTCTTGTAGTAGTAGTCGTCCTTGCGGCGGTGGTCGTCGTAGTGGTCGCGACGGTGGTCGTCGTCGCGGCGCCGGTCGTCATAACGGCGGTCGTCGTAGCGGGGGTCGCGCGGCGGCGGGCCCGCGGAGACCGGGGGCGCCGCGGCGACCGGCGGGCCGGCGTGGAACGACTGCTCGAACTTCATCAGGTGCTCGAGTTCACCGCGGTCGAGGAAAATGCCCTTGCACTCAGAGCACTGCTCCACGACTACGCCGTTGCGCTCGTACTGGTGCATGGGGTTCTGACATTTCGGACAGAGCATCTGCATCATGACAACAACCTATCGTGGATCGCGCATGGATGCCCAACCACAACCGGGCTCTCCACCTGTGAGTTCTCTCAGCTGGAACGCCTGGAGTAAGAAATCCGACGAACGGTGTCCAGGCGTCGACAGCGGGGCGCGTTCATGCCAGCGTCGTCTTGGTGCGGGCAATCCCCGCAAGTCGACAGAAATGGAGTGGACCGTGAAACGAATGATGATGGCGCTCTTGGCCTGTGCCGCGGCGACGGCGTTCACCGCGGGAACGGCGGCCGCGGCGCAGGCCGCGGACGCGGAGGCCACGGCGATCTGCGCGGCGGTCGCGGACGAGAACCGCGCGGTCTGGGCCGAGCCCGGCACGTCCGGAGGCGACGTCGGCTGGGTGACCGCCGGCCGCACCTACGACGCCGAGTGCGCCCTGGTCCCCGGCCAGTCCTACACCGCGTGCGGCGCCACCACCAGCCAGTGGGCGTACGTCAACTACGCGGGCGACGAGTGGGGCTATGTCCCGAGCGCCTGCGTCACCTGGGCTTCGTGAGTGTGAGGGCCGGCCGTCGGAAACGACGGCCGGCCCGGTGAGTCAAGAGCCGCCCTCGGGGTGGGTGGAGAAGTACCCGTGAGTGAAGTCGTTCGGGTATTCGGGCTGCTCGAACGGGCCGGTGATCCAAAACTCGGTGAAGAAGCCGTTCTGGACGTTGAAGAGGGTGACCGTGACGTTGTCGTACTGGCCCTCCTCGTTCTCGATCCACAGGCCGCGGAGGTAGCCGGTGGCGATAGCGACGTCGGGACCCCACTGGAACCACTCCAGGTCCCCGACCGAGCTGAACTCGGAGATGCGGAAGCTCGCCGGCTCGACAAGGTGGTAGGTCGCCCCGCCGAGGCCCATGACGGAGACGACCGGCGTCTCCGTGGCGTGGACGTTGGCGCTGCCGGCAGGTGCGGCCGGGAAGCCGTTGTCGGCGGAGGCCGAGGACGCTACGGCGATGCCGCCGACGACCCCTGCGACGGCGGCGGCCGAAGCCGTGCCGAATGCTCTTCTGCGCATGGGAACACCTTTCGGTTGTGCGAAGGTTCTCGCTCTCCATACGTGGACGACCGTCCGCAAAGATGCCCGAGGCGGGCAGGGAATCGTGGTAATTCCTTGCCCGCCAACGAGTCTCAGGTCACTAGTGGGTGAAGTGCCGGGTCCCGGTCAGGTACATCGTGATGCCGGCTTCCTTCGCCGCGGCGATGACCTCTTCGTCGCGGACCGATCCGCCCGGCTGCACGACGGCCTTGACGCCGCCGTCGATGAGGATCTGGAGGCCGTCGGCGAACGGGAAGAACGCGTCCGAGGAGGCGACCGAGCCGCTGGCCCGCTCACCCGCGCGCTCGACCGCGAGCTTCGCGGAGTCGACGCGGTTGACCTGGCCCATGCCGACGCCGACCGAAGCGCCGCCGGAGGCGAGCAGGATCGCGTTCGACTTCACCGAACGCACTGCGCGCCAAGCGAAGGCGAGGTCGGCGAGGGTCGCATCGTCGGCGGCGTCGCCCGTGGCGAGGGTCCAGTTCGCCGGGTCGTCGCCGTCCGCGTCGATGCGGTCGGGGCGCTGCGCGAGCACACCGCCCGAGATCGGCTTGAGTTCCAGCTCGGCCGGGACCCATTCGGGGGCGCGCAGGAGGCGGATGTTCTTCTTCGCGGAGAGGATCGTCAGCGCCTCATCGGTGAACGACGGCGCGACGACGACCTCGGTGAAGATCTCGGCGATCTGCCGTGCGGCCTCGGCGTCGATCTGGCCGTTGGCGGCGATGACCCCGCCGAAGGCGCTCACCGGGTCGCACTCGTGCGCGGCGCGGTGTGCCGAAGCGATCGAGTCGCCCACGGCGATGCCGCACGGGTTGGCGTGCTTGATGATCGCGACGCACGGCTCGGAGAAGTCGTGCGCGGCGCGCCAGGCGGCGTCCGCGTCGGTGTAGTTGTTGAAGCTCATGGCCTTGCCGTGCAGCTGCTCGGCCTGTGCGAGCCCGGCCGCGCCGGGGGCCGCGTAGACGGCGGCGGCCTGGTGCGGGTTCTCGCCGTAGCGCAGGTCCGCGAGCTTGGTCATCGGCACGGCCTGGAAGTCCGGGAGTGCGGCCTCGGTGGACTGCTCCGAGAGCCAGGATGCGACGGCCGCGTCGTAGGTCGCGAGGTGCGCGAAGGCCTTGGCGGCCAGGCGGAGCCGCTCGGCGGCGGTGGTGCCCTCGACCGCGGCGGTGCGCACGAGGTCGTAGTCGGCGGGGTCGACGACGACCGCGACGTTGGCGTGGTTCTTGGCGGCGCCGCGGGTCATGGAGGGCCCGCCGACGTCGATCTTCTCGACGATGTCGTCGAAGCCCGCGCCGGAGGCGACGGTGTCCTGGAACGGGTAGAGGTTGCCCACGAACAGGTCGAACGCCTCGATGCCGAGGTCTTCGAGCTCCTGGCGGTGGGATTCGCGGCGCACGTCCGCGAGCATCCCGGCGTGGACCTTCGGGTGGAGGGTCTTCACGCGGTCGTCGAGGATCTCGGGGAACCCGGTCAGGTCCTCGACCTTGGTGACGGGGATGCCGGCCTCGCTGATGCGCGCGGCGGTCGAGCCGGTGGAGACGAGCTGAACGCCCGCTTTGTGGAGGTCTGCGGCGAGTTCGACTACGCCGGTCTTGTCGAAGACTGAGATGAGGGCTCGCTGAATGCGCTTGCGCTCGGACATGAATGCACTGCTCCTGATGGTCTAATGACTGCGGCCCAGGCGTTCGACCGCAGTAACAGGTTCAGCAGTGCCGCTCCCTGGTGGTACTCCACCCGTGAACGTCTCAGAAGGCTCCCCCTCAACAACGAGCTGCCCGGTCCGTGCCACGGGAAACCTCGAAAGACGTCACTCGCCAGTCGCGACCAGCCGAGCGTAACACGGCCGCCGGGGCCGGCTCACCGGCCGCTTCGCGCCTCCGTGAGGCCCGCCACCAGCGCCGGGACGCGAGCGCGCCGAGCAGCGCGCCCACGGCGTTGAGCAGGACGTCGTCGATCGAGGCGACCCGGCCGGTGCCGAACGCGTACTGCGCGGTCTCGACCAGTGCCGCACCGAGGGCGCCGCCGAGGAACACCGCGAGCAGCCCGACCTTGAAGCGGAGCGGCACGAACAGCCCGGCGAGGAAGAACAGGAGCATGTTGCCGACCAGCTGCTCGATGATCGTGCGCGGGTCGGCGGAGGCGAGGTCGATGAGGTCGGCGAACGGGACCGGCTGCAGGCCGCCGTCGCCGCCGCGGGGCGTGAGCACGAGGAACAGCCAGGGCAGGGTCCCGAAGACGGCCCCGACCTCGGCGACGGAGAACCGCCAGGCGGTGCGGTTCGGCACGCCGCGCCGGATCCTTGCGGCGGCGAGGACCCACGCCGTGAGCAACCCCAACGGCACCAAGGCGATCGATACGAAGACCGTGGTGGTCTCGAGCGCGTTGATGGCAAGGGGAGCGTTCATGTTCGGAACCCTAGCCGAGCATGACTCGCTCGGCTAAGCCGTGCGGTAGCCGATCGGCTGCACGAGGCGGTTGACGGCCCGGTGCAGATCGCTCAGTTTCAGCGTGACCGTCTCGTCGCTCGCCTGCGCGGCCTTGGCCTCCATCAGGGCATCGCGGATGATCAGGCTGGGGCTCACGCCGCGCCGATCGGACTCGGCCGCGATCCATTCGGAGAGTTCCTGGTCGACGCGGACCGAGTGCACGATCGAGACCTGTCGCTTGACGTCGTCGATGTAGGCCCCCGTAAGGTCTCGGGATTCGAGCGCCCGCAGCGCCTCTTCTCGGCTTGTCATGACTCGGTTCCTTCCCTGAAGATCCGTTCGACGACAGCGATTTCGGCGGTGTCCATGAACCGGGCGGCGACCACGAGAAACTCGTTGTCGATCGCCTCCTCGATCAACGCCACAAGAATCCAGCGATCCCGCCGGTCCTGCCCCATGACCCGCAGCACTGCACCGATGTGGTGGCGTACCAGCGGTTTCCCGTGCAGCACCTCCTGCGCGTCCGTCCAGTGGAGTCCGGCCGAGGCGATGGCGTCGTACGAAGCCTCGTCGAATCGGTATCGTTCCTGCACGTCTTCGATGTTTACAAGCGTAAACCAGAAATGGGCGCAGCGATACCCCGATGCGCGAGATCCGTTTCGGGTTGAGCGATCTAGCCGAGGCGGACGCGGTTGCCTTCGACCTTCCAGCCGCCTTGGACCATGCGGCCGACGGAGGCGACCAGTTGGGCGCGTTCGGCTTCCTTGATGCGCTCGGTGAGGGTGTCGACGGTGTCGTCGTCCTCCACCGGGACCGCGCACTGGGCGATGATCGGGCCGGTGTCGACGCCCGCGTCGCAGATGAAGAGGGTCGCGCCCGCGAGTTTGACGCCTGCGGCGAGGGCTTCGCCGGGGCCGTTCATGCCGGGGAACGCCGGGAGCAGCGAGTTGTGGGTGTTGATGTAGCGCCCCGGGAAGGCCGCGAGGAAGCGGGGCCCGCAGAGCTTGAGGAACCCGGCGGAGACCACGATGTCGGGCTCGTAGGAGGCGACGTCCTCGGTGAGGGCCCGGTCCCAGGCGTCGCGGTCGGGGTAGTCCTTGACGCGGTGGACGAAGGTGGGGATGCCGGCCTTCTCGGCGCGTTCGGCGCCGTAGGTGCCCTCGCGGTCGGCGCCGACGGCGACGACCTCGGCCCCGTAGGCGGGGTCCGCGCAGGCGTCCATGAGGGCCTGGAGGTTGGAGCCGGAGCCGGAGACGAGGACGACGAGCCGCTTCGGCGAAGCTTGCGAGCCGTCAGTCGGCATGGTCGGCGAAGCTTGCGAGCCCTCGGTTGGCACGGGCGGCGATGCTTGGGTCACGTCAGTACGGTAACGCGTCGTCGCGGTTCGGCGCGGGTTCGGGGATGACCACCGTGTCCCTCCGCACCAGCTCGGCCTCGGCGGCGCGGCGGTGGACGGCGAAGAGGCGGGCGATGAGCGCGGCGCCGAGGAGGCCGATGAGGAACTGGACGGCGGCGATGCCGGCGACGGCGAGCGGGTCGGGCCCGAGGTCGGCCATGAGGTTGCTGCCGGCCGCGCCGCCCGAGAGGTAGGAGAGCAGGCCGAGGACGGCGGCGGCGGTCGCGGCGGCCACGGTCGCGGCGGTGGTGACGCGCGGGACGCGCAGGTCCGGGGAGCGGTAGGTGAGGATGACGCCGAAGACGGCCGCGAGCATCAGCGGGAGTCCGATGAGGATGGTGGCGTAGGAGGGCAGGGGCGCGCCCGGGACGGCCGCGAAGACGGGGAACGCCGGGAGCGGCCCGAGTTCGATCATGGAGGTCTGCACGGCGGTGCCCGCGCCGACGGCGAAGCCGGGGCCGGTGATGTACGCGGCGGCCCAGACGGCGCAGTTCGGCAGGTAGACCAGGCTGAGCAGTGCGACGATCCAGGATTCGTTCCCGTAGAGCCCCATGGTGTCCGCGACGGCGGGGCCGCGCACGGCGAACGCGACGCCGGTGGCGGCGGCGCCGACGGCGAGCAGGGCCCCGGCGGTGGTCATGCCGGTGCGCAGGCCGCGCCGCATCCACACCGAGGCGGTGTCCCAGGGGAGGACGCCGGCTTCGCGGGCGGCGCCGAACGCGGTGGCGGCGACGATGAGCGGCACGGCGTGGAGCAGGGCCGGGAGCAGGTCGACCGCGAACGGGCCGGTGGTGCTCAGGGCGGCGACGCCGGCGACGAGTCCGGTGTAGAGGATCGTGACGAGGCCCGCGGCGGCGCGGACGGCGGCGGCGTCGCGTCCGCCGATGGCGCGGGTGGTCCCGGCGGCGGCCTTGGCGAGGCGCCAGAAGACGAGGACGGTGAGCGCGAGTGGGGCGACGCTGAGGTGGAGCGGTCCGATGTCGACGGGCACGCCGTGCCCGGAGAGCCAGGCGATGCCCGCGGCGGCGGCGACGGTGGAGACGGCGCCTTGGGCGCCGGCCTGCCACCAGCCGAGGATGACGACCACGAGGATCGGCGTGAAGATGACGGTCGCGGCCCACACGGTCGTGGCGAGCGCGGACGCGAGGAGCGCTCGCGGGCGTTTCGCCTTGGCGCGCTTGGCGTAGGCGGCGGTGTCGACGACTTCGGTGTCGGCGGTGCGGCCGCGCGGCGGAGCGTCGACCGCGGAACCGTTTCCCGGCGCGTCGATGCGTACGGTGTCCCGCTGCGCGGACCCTGCTCTGCCAGGGCGTCGGTTCGGTCGTCGCTCCACGCCGACCAGTCTGTCACAGCCGGGCACGCGGAGGACGGTTCCCGTCCACGGCTTCGGAATGCGAGGATGGCAGCCGAACGTCCGGCTACTGGGGCCGGCCGGGAGGAGGCAGCACATGGAAGGTCCGGGCGATTTCTACGCCACGGTCGACGTGGTCGACGTGGTCGACGGGGACACGTTCCGCGCGGTCGTCGACGGCGAGAAGGTCCGCGTGCGCATCATGGGGATCAACTCCCCCGAGTCCGGCGGCTTCCGCGAGGAGGAGGACTGGGGCGCCGAGGCGAAGGCGTACGCGCGCAAGAAGCTCGAGGGCCGCACCGTGCACCTCTTCACCGACCCGGGCGACCCGGCCTACGACCAGTACGACCGCCTCCTCATGCACGTGGTGATGGAGAACGGCATGAATTACGCCGTTCTGGCAGTCGCCGAGGGCATGGCGCACACCTACATCCTGCGGCAGCAGGAGCTCACGATCGGCGACACGCTGCGCAAGGCCGAAAAGCTGGCCAAGGCCGAGCGCCGCGGCATGTGGGCCTCGAAGGTCCACGACTGACGCACGCGAAACGGGCACCCCTTCGCGGAGGGAGTGCCCGTCGGCGTCGTTCTAGTCTTCGGAGCTCGCCGGCAGCTGGGCCTCGACGGCCTCGCCCTCGCTTTGGTGCGCGTACATCAGCGTCTGCACCACCGCACCGAGGATGCCGCCGACCAGCGGCGCGAGGATGAACACCCACACGTGCGCGAGCGGCTCGCCGCCGGCGAACAGAGCCGGGCCGAGCGAGCGGGCCGGGTTGACCGACGTGCCCGTGAGCGGGATGCCCACGAGGTGGACCATCGCCAGCACCAGGCCGATGGCGGCGCCCGCGAGGGGCGTCTGGCCCCGCTTGCTGGTGACGGCCAGGACGGTGAAGACCAGCAGGAACGTCATCAGGATCTCGATGACGATCGCGCCGCCGAGGTTGACCGTGGCGCCGTAGTCGTTCGCGCCGAGCACCCCGGTCTGGTCGGTGACGTCGCCCGCGGTGGTCATGAACTTGAGCATCGCCGCACCGGCGATGCCGCCGATGAACTGGGCGCTCCAGTACTTGCCGGCGGTCGCGGCGTCGACGCGCTTGGCGAGCAGTGCGCCCAGGGTGACCGCGGGGTTGACATGGCAGCCGGTGATCGGGCCGACCGCGTACGCGAGCGCGAGCAGCACCAGGCCGAACGCGAGGGCGACGCCGACGAACCCGATCGTCTCGATGCCGTAGACCGCCGATCCGACGGCGAAGAACACCAGGATGAACGTGCCCAGCAGCTCGGCCCAGAATTCGCGCATGACGTCCCCCTCAATCCCGCTCTCCTCGCGTTCGAGGGTCGCAGGATTTGCGAACGCACGTGCCGCTTTCGACCATTTCGGACTGGGCGGGCGGCTCGTTCAGGCGCGTTCGAGGTAGTGCAGGACGGCGGCGACGCGGCGGTCGGTCTGGTCGTCCGGGGTGAGGTCGAGCTTGAGGAAGATGTTGCGGATGTGCTTGTGGACGGCGTTCTCGGTGATGAAGAGCCGCTGGGCGATCGCCTGGTTGCCCAGCCCCTCGGCCATGACCGAGAGGACCTCCTTCTCGCGCGGCGTCAGGCGCTCGACGGGGTCGTCGGCCCGGCGCTGCGCGAACAGCTGCGCCACCACTTCGGGGTCGATCGCGGTGCCGCCCTTGGCGACCCGGTGCAGGGCCTCCACGAACGCGTCGACGCGCCCCACGCGCTCCTTCAGCAGGTAGCCGACACTGCGCGCGCCGTCCGCGAGCAGATCGGTGGCGAAGCTCTGCTCCACATAGGCGGAGAGGACGAGCACGGCGAGGCCCGGGTGGGCGCGGCGCGCGGCCACGGCGGCCTTGATGCCCTCGTCGGTGTGGGTCGGCGGCATCCGCACGTCCACGACCGCGAGCTCGGGCCGGTGCTCCTCGACGGCGGCCAGGAACTCCTCGGGCCCGCCCACTGAGGCCACGACGTCGAAGCCCTCCCCTTGCAGGACGAGGTTGAGGCCCTCGCGCAGGAGGAAGTCGTCCTCGGCGATCACGATCCGCATGGCAGCTCCACTCTGATCTCGGTCGGCCCGCCCACAGGGCTGTGGACGGCCACGGTGCCGTCGAGCGCCTCGACGCGGCGCGCGATCCCCGCGAGCCCCGAGCCGCCGGCGGCGTCGGCGCCGCCGCGGCCGTCGTCGGTCACGAGCACGTTGAGGGTATTCCCCGTGCGACGCACCTCGACCGAGGCACTGGACGCGCGGGAGTGCTTGGCCACGTTCGTGAGGGACTCGGCGACCACGAAGTAGGCGGTGGCCTCGACGCTCGCCGGGCAGCGGCCCTCCACGTCCACCTCGAGCGTGCACGGGACGGCGCAGTCGGAGGCCAGCGCGCTGAGCGCCCCGGTCAGGCCGCGGTCCTCGAGCACGGGCGGGAGGATCGAGCGGACCACGGCCCGCAGTTCGGCGAGCGCGCCTTCGACGGTGTCCTGGGCGCGTTCGAGGATCTGGTCGGCGCGGGCGGGGTCGCGGTCGATCTCGCGGCGGGCGGCGCCGATGAGCACGTTGACGGCGACGATGCGGTTCTGGGCGCCGTCGTGCAGGGCCCGTTCGATGCGGCGCAGTTCGACCGCGTGCGCGTCGAGGGCGGCGGCGCGGGTGGCGGTGAGTCGGGCGACCTTCTCGGAGAGGTCCATGCCCGGGTCGGGGCCGAGGAACGACCGGCCGGGCCGGGTCTGGAAGTCGAGGATCCTGGTGCCGAAGAGGATCCACAGTGCGAAGACGGCGACGCCGGTGGCGCAGCCGAGCAGCGCGGTGCTCGCGGTGTCGGCTTTGAGCAGGCCGTTGAGCAGGTTCTGCTCGGATTCGGGGGCGAAGATCCACCACAGCGGGTAGGAGACGTCGTGGACGGCGGTGAGCGGCAGCTGGATCAGGAGCGCGCCGAGGATGAGGCCCCACGTGCCGTGGATGAGGAGCCAGGTGAGGTCGCGGCGGACGCTCGGGTCGGCCTTGAGCTCGCGGAACTTCCGGGGCGTGTCGATGTAGGGGCCGAGGTAGGGGTTCTTGACCTCGTAGCCGAGGCGGCGCAGCCGCCCGCGCTCCAGGCCCGCGATGGTGCGGACCCAGCGGGTCATGGGCCGGATGAGGAGCCGGCCGGGGCCGAGGACCGCGAGCACGAAGGTGAGCAGGAGCAGCGGGATCGTGTAGAGGGCGAGGAACGCGAATCCGGCGCCGACGATGCCGTAGCCGGAGGCGCGCAGCGACGCCAGGAGCAGCGCCCACAGGTCGGCGACCTCCCCTTCGGGGCGCAGCTGCGCGTCGATCCAGGCTTTCGCCCGCCGCATCGGTTCGCGGACCATCCACGCCCCCTCTCCAGGTTCAGGTCGACTCTGAAAGCTACCTGTCGCGGGCCGGATCGTCGGTAGAGCTGGCTATACCACCGGGCCTGCACCAGGCCCCCCTGTGAATCGGCAAGCCAGCCGCATTGGGCCGCAGCGCGATTCGCCATAGCGTTTGGACATCCGATCCGATCCGTTGGGGGAGCGCCATGAACGACCAGTACCGCATCACCGAACCGCCGCCGCGGCCCGCGGCCGGGCACTTCACGATCATGGGCATCGCCCTGTGGACCGGCCTGGCCGCCGGTGTCGTCCTGAACACCGGACTGCAGGCCGTCGGGCTGCCGCTGCTCGCCGTCCCGTTCGGGGCGCTGGCGCTGGCCTGCGGTGTCGTGCTCATCGTCCGCGCCGTGAAGAACCGCAAGCACCGGGTCGCCGGGGGGCAGCGTTGAGCACCCTCACCGCTCCCCGCCCCTCCGCGCTGACCGAGACGGGCCGGCCTCCGGCGCTGCTGCTGAACGACGTCACGAAGACCTATGACACCCGCGGCGCCCGCTTGCAAGCCGTAAATTCGACTGGAGCGCACGCCGCGCTGGACCGCGTCTCGCTCGAGGTGCGGCGCGGCTCGTTCCTGGCGGTCATGGGCCCTTCGGGGTCGGGCAAGTCGACCCTCCTGCACTGCGCGGCCGGGCTCGACACGCCCACGTCGGGCGAGGTCCGGATCGGCGGGACCGAGATCGGGAAGCTCAGCGAGAACCAGCGGACCCGGTTGCGGCGCAGCCGGATCGGGTTCGTGTTCCAGTCGTACAACCTGCTGCCGTCGCTCACCGTCGAGGAGAACCTGACGCTGCCGCTGCGCCTCGCCGGGGCCCCGGCGGACCAGCGCTGGCTGCGGGACCTGGTCGAACGGGTGGGCATCGCGGACCTGCTGCACCGGCGCCCCGCGGAGCTCTCGGGCGGCCAGCAGCAGCGGGCGGCGATCGCTCGTTCGCTCGCGGCCCGCCCTGAGGTGGTGTTCGCGGACGAGCCGACGGGGGCGCTCGACCTGGACACGGCCACTGAGGTCCTGGACCTGCTGCGGGAGCTGGTGGACGATTCGGGGCAGACCGTGGTCATGGTGACGCACGACCCGGCCGCGGCCGCTCGCGCGCACGCCACGGCGGTGGTCGCGAACGGCCGCATCGAGCATTACGTGCCCGGGGCGAGCGCGGCGCAGCTCGCCGCGATCTTCGCCGGTCTGCGGAGGCGCTGACCTTGCGTTCCCCGCTCCCGGGCGGCCGGCTCACCATGGCCGGGCCCTCGCTCAGCATGGCCCGCCACCGGGTCGCCAGCCTCATCGCCGTGGCCTGCGCGGTCTTCGGCGGGGCCGCCATGGTCACCGCCACCGCCGTGGTCGGCGAGACCGGTGTGACCTCCCACCTCGCGCCGGACCGGCTCGCGGACGCCGAGATCCTCGTGGCGGCCCCGCAGCGCCACCCGGTGGCCGAGGACCCCGACATCCCGTTCCCCGAACGGCAGACCCTCCCGGCCGACCTGGCCGCCGACCTCGCGTCGGTGCCGGGCGTGGCGGGTGCGGCCGCCGACCTCACGTTCACCGCGCGGCTCGCGGGCACCGCGATCGAGGGCCACAGCTGGGACACCGCCGCGCTCTTCGGCGCTCCCACGCCCGCGCCCGGCGCCGGTGAGGTCGTCCTCGACGCCGAGACCGCCGACGCGGCCGGGCTCCACCCCGGCGACCCCATCGCCCTCACCACCGCGGTCGGCACCACCGAGTTCACCGTGAGCGCCGTCGCCGACCTGCCCGGCCAGGGCCTCTACACCGACGCGGCGACCGCTCTGGGCCTCGCCGGGCACGGCGCGGGCCAGGCCGACCTCATCGCCGTCGATGTCGACGGGGACGCCGACACGGTCGCCGCGGACGTGCGGTCCGCCCTGTCGGGCACCGGTTTCGAGGTCGTCACCGGCGACGCCCGCGGCGACGCCGAGATCCTCGCGGGCGGCACCGCCCGCAGCGAACTCATTGAACTGTCCATCGCCTTGGCCGCCACGATCGTGCTGCTCGTCGGCTTCATCACCGGCGGCGCGATCAGCGTCGCGGTCGCCGGCCAGCGCCGCGACCTCGCACTGCTGCGCGCGGTCGGCGCCACGCCCCGACAGGTGCGGCGGCTCGTCGCATCGCAGGCCACCATCGTCGCCGCAGCGGGCCTGGTCCCCGGGATCGGTCTCGGCTACCTGCTGGCCGAACGGTTCACGGCGTTCCTCGCCGGGTCCGGGATGATGCCCGAAGGCCTGCCGGTGGCCTTGACCCCGGCCAGCGGCCTCATCGCCGCGGCACTGCTCCTCCTCACCGTGCAGCTCGCGGCCCGCATCGCCGCCATGCGCACCTCCCGGCTCCCGGCCACCGCGGCCGTCGCCGAATCCCGCGTCGAACCGCTCAAGAGCGGGCGCGTGCGCACCGTCATCGGGCTGCTCGTCATCGCCATGGCGATCACGCAGGCGCTCATGCCGCTCGTCGTTCCCGGCGAGGCCGCGTTCGCCTCCGCCGCGACCGCCACCCTGACCGCCGTGATCGGCCTGGCCCTGGCAGGGCCCGCCCTGGTCAAGATCGCCGTGCGGCTCACCACCCGCAAGTCCGGCGCGAACACCGCCGCACCGGCGTGGCTGGCGGCGAACAACGGCCGCGCCTACGCCCGGCGCACCGCCGGAGCCGTCGCGGTCCTGGCCCTGGCCGTGGGCCTCACGGTCACGCAGGTCTCCGCGCAGTCCACGTTCACGCAGACCGCCGCCGCCGAGATCGCGGAAGGCGCGATGGCGGACGCCACCGTCACCGGCGGCATCAGCGCCGAAGAGCTCGCCGCACTCGGGAATGAGGACGGCGTCGACGCGGCCGTCGGCGTCATCCACACCGACGTGCTGCGCCTCTACGAGACGGCGGGCGACGAAGCGGCCGACCCGCTCCCCGCGCTCGCGTTCAGCCCCGGCATCGACCAGGTCGCCGACCTCGACCTCGAAGCGGGCGACCTCGCGAACCTCACCGGCGACACCGTCGCCCTCGACGCCGCGACCGCCCGCCTCTGGGGCGCCGGCGTCGGGGACCGGATCGACCTGGCCCTGGCCGACGGCACCCGCGTGGACGCCGAGGTCGCCGCCACCTACGGGCGCGGCTTCGGCTTCGGCACGGTGATCCTCGCCGCCGACCTCGTCACCGGCCATGCCGGGCCCCGCTTCTACGACGCGGCACTCGCCACCGGTGACGCGGCGGCCGTATCGGCATGGGCCGCGGGTATCCCCGGGCTCACCGTCGAAGCGGGCGCCACGGTCCCCTACACGGCGACCGGGATGACCCCCGACCAGTGGCTCAACGTCATGGTCACGCTCGTGCTCTGCGGCTACGTGATGCTCGGCGCGGCCAACAGCCTCGTCGCGGCCACCGCCCGCAGAAGGGGCGAGTTCGCGGGCCTGCGCGCGGCCGGCGCGACCCCGCGCCAGGTGCGGGCCATGATGCGCCGCGAGACCGTGTTCCTGTGCGCCTTGGCGATCGGCGCCGGACTGGCCGTCTCGGTGCTGCCGATGACGCTGCTGAGCCTGGTCTTCCTCGGCGAGCCCTGGCCGCAGGGCCCGCTGTGGGTGATCCCCGCGGTCGCGGCGCTCACCGCGCTGATCGCGAACGCCGCCATCGCGATCCCCACCCGCAAGGCGCTCAGGACGCCGCTCACCGCGTTGGCGGCGGCGGCCGAATAGACCGGATTCACTGGGAAACACACGTGGGGCCGCCTGGAGAGGCGGCCCCACGTGCGCGGGTGTTGTTCTGTGGAGTTAGGCGGCTTCGACCGCGGCGCGGCGGCCCAGCAGCGCGGTGGCGCTGGCGAGCAGTCCGACGATCGCCACGACCGTGACGAGGTAGAGGCCGGGCGTGTACTGGCCGATGCCGGTGGTGACGCCGCCGGAGATCAGGCCGGTGACGACGGCCAGGACGACCGCGCCGCCGATCTGGCCGGAGGTCTGGACGAGGCCGGAGGCCAGGCCCTGCTCGTCGTCGTCGATGCCCTCGGTGGCCTGGACCATGGTGGCCGAGAAGCCGATGGCGAAGCCGAGGCCGAGCAGCAGGAACGAGGGCAGGTAGTCCACGAAGTAGGCGGGCGTCGAGTCGCCGGCGCGGACGATGAACCACACGTAGCCGAGCACGAACGAGCCCATCGAGGCGATGATCATCGGGGTGGTGCCGTAGCGGTCGATGAACTTGCCGGCGAGCGGCGAGAGGATCGCGACGATGATGCCGGCCGGGGCGAGCGCGAGCGCCATCTGCAGCGGGCCCCACTGGAGCGTGTTCTGCAGGTAGAGCGACACGATGGTCTGGAAGCTGATGTAGGAGCCGAAGATCGCCATGGCGGCGAGGTTGGCGCGGACGATCGACTTGACCTTCAGGATGCCCAGGCGCACCAGCGGTTCGCTGATCTTGTTCTCCAGCACCAGGAACGCGGCGATGAGGATGACGGCGGCGATGGTGGTGAACACGGTGAGCGCGGTGAAGCCGTGCTCGGGGACGGTGACGATGGTGTAGACCGCGGCGAGCATGCCTCCGGTGAGGAGGACGGCGCCGCCGAAGTCGATGCGGCCGTGCTCGCCTTCGCTCTTGGGGATGACGAAGAACGCGGCGATGATGACGGCGGCGACGACGACCGTGGGCACGTAGAACGTCAGGCGCCAGTCGATGCCGGTGAGCAGGCCGGAGACGATGAGGCCCGAGGCGTAGCCGGTCGCACCGAAGACGGTGAAGATCGAGAGCGCCTTGTTGCGGTCGTGGCCTTCTTTGAAGGTGGTGGTGATGATCGAGAGCGCGGCCGGGGCGGTGAAGGCGGCGGCGACGCCCTTGACGATGCGCGAGGCGATGAGGAGGCCCTCGTTGTCGACGAGGCCGCCGACGAGGGAGGCGAGGCCGAAGACGACGAGCGCGGCGAGGAAGACGCGGCGGCGGCCGAGCAGGTCGGCCATGCGTCCGCCCAGGAGGAGCAGGCCGCCGTAGCCGAGGATGTAGCCGTTGACGATCCACTGCAGCGAGCTGGTCTCGAGGCCGAGTTCGGCGCCGATGGACGGGAGCGCGACGCCGACCATGGAGACGTCGAGGGCGTCGAGGAACATCGCCAGGCCGGCGACGAACAGGACCCCCCAGAGCTTTGGCCCCCATCGGCTCGGGGCATGTGCGTCGTGATCGGGGGTCTCGGGGAGTTCGTTGGAGTGGGGCGGCTTGGTTTCGGTGATCGTCATGACCAGAAACTTACATGCACGCGCATTGGATGTCAACACATCTAATGAGTGGACATTAAATGTCTTGACATGGTAATGTGCTGGTCATGGAGGCTGGAACCGACGTAGACGTATGCGCCAAGTGGTCTGAAACACTTCGCGTGTACCACAACACATCCTGCGAGCTCGAGAACGAACTGCAGGCCCGGCACGACCTGGGCCTCAGCGAGTTCGAGGTGCTCCTCATCCTCGGGCGCGCCTGCGGCGACAAGGCCGGCGGCAAGGCCCGGATGAAGGACATCGAAGCCGAGATGTACCTCAGCCAGAGCGCCCTCTCCCGCACCGTCACCCGCCTCGAGAAGGCCGGACTCGTCACCCGCGCCGCGTGCGACTTCGACCGCCGCGCCAACTTCCTCATGCTCACCCCCGCGGGCCTCGAGCGGTTCGAGGCCGCCAAGCCCACCCACCGGGCCGTCCTCGTCAAGCACCTCACCGACCCGGCCGCCTCCGCCCGCGCGGAGGCCTGCGCCTAGTCCGACACCCCTGGGGGCGTTGGCACTCCCGCACCGGGCTGGACGGCTTTCCCCGACTCCCAGCCTCGGTCGGTATGGTGAAGGCGAGAGCAGTCACAACCGATCCGGCCCGTGGAGCGTGGAATCAATGACTCCCCCAGAGAACGAACAACCCGACGACGACGGCGGCACCTTCAAACTGAAGCCCGGCGCCGCAGGCGGCGCACCCGCGCCCGCCCCGACCCCCGCAGGCGATGAGTCCGGTCTCGACCGCACGATGAAGATCCAGCGCCAAGGCGGACCCGGCGCTGCCGCGACCCCGCCCCCGCCGCCCTCACCGCTCGGCAACCCGACCGGCCCGGCAGAGCCGAACGTCGCCTCCTTCGCCGAGACCACCGTCATGCCCCAGCAGGGCGGCTCGCAGACCGGCTTCCAGCCGGCCGGGCAGCCCCCCCAGCAGCAGAACCCGCTCGGCAGCGGCCCCGTCCCGCAGCCCCAGCAGCCCTACGGCCAGCAGCCGCAGCCCTTCCCGGGCCCGCCGCCGCAGCAGCAGCCGGGCTTCCCGCAAGCCCAGCCCGGCGTCCCGCAGGGCGAGGCGCCCCAAGGGATCAAGCACATCGGCCTCATGGTCCTCATCGGCGCCGGCATCGGCATCCTCAGCGGCATCATGTCGATGGTGGCCGCCTCGCAGTTCGTGTTCGGCGGCGGCGGCCTCATGTTCTTCGGCGTGATCGGCATCGCGCTGGCAGCGGCCTTCGGCTGGTACGGCTGGGCGCTCCCGAAGGGCAAGATCGAGTCCAGCGGCCTGCGCCTCACCGGCATCATCATCGTCATGGTCGCCGCCGGCCTGTCGCTCCTCGGCGCGCTCGGCGGCATCGGCTCGCTCGCGATCACCGGCGGGGCCGGCGTGTTCAGCCTGCTCCTCAACCTCGCCGCGGCCGGCGCCTACGGCTACGCCAGCTTCCTGTACCTCACGAAGCAAGAGGTCAAGGACTACATCAAGGGCGCCCCGGCCGTCGCCGGCGGCTACCCGCCCGCCGGGTACCCGCAGCAGCCCCAGCAGCAGTACGGCCAGCAGCCGCCTCCCGGCTACGGCCAACCCGGCCCGCAGCAGCAGCAGCCGGGCGCGTACCCGCCGCCGCCTCCGGGCTACCCGCAGCAGGGGCAGCAGCCGCCGCAGGCCCCCTACGGCGGTTAGCCCTACCGCCTCACACCGGACGCGACTAAGCTCACTCGTAAGCAACGGCCGCGGCACGCACGGATCGCCAAGAGCGCCGTGCGGGCCGCGGCCACATGTACGAGGAGGTACATCTATGTCCGCTACCGGGACACCGATCCGGGTCGTCGTCGCGAAGGTCGGCCTCGACGGGCACGACCGGGGCGCGAAGGTCGTGGCGCGGGCACTGCGCGACGCAGGGCTGGAGGTCATCTACACCGGCCTGCACAACTCCCCCGAGCAGGTCGTGGCGACCGCGCTCGCGGAGGACGCCGACGCGATCGGCTTGAGCATTCTCTCCGGAGCGCATATGACGCTGTTCCCGCGAGTGCTGCGACTACTCGACGAAGCGGATGCGCGCGACATCGTCGTCTTCGGCGGCGGCATCATTCCCGAGGAGGACGCGGCGCAACTGCGCGAAGCGGGAGTGGCCGCGATATTCGGTCCCGGCGCCTCGACGCAGGTGATCGCCGAATGGGTGCGCGGCCATGTTCCCTCGCCTGGAGTCGCCTCACCCGATCAGGGCCGCCCTGCGGCCGTCTGATCGGTATTGAGCTGCGAAAACGCCGACGCCAAAAAATATTCTGAGAAGACCGTAACCGGCCGCGAGCGCCCTCGTTCTTAATAGTGTCGGACGCAGTGCAATACAGCGGAAGACGCATCGGCAGCGGTTCGATAGGCCGCTATTGAGAAAGGCCGCCGCGGCACCGGAAGTTCACTTCCGAGCGGGTTCGCGGCAATATCGCACGGCTCATAGAGCTGTGCCACAAACTGCCGATGCCCTGTCGATTGAGGGGTGGCGATAGGGCATCGTGCCTAAGGGAGTCAAGCCTTTGAGGGGTGGGCTTGATTTCCGCTAAGGGGACCGGACGCCTGAGGGGTGCGTCCGGTCCCCGCCTCTATGCCCCCTGAACGCCCGCGAATCCACGCTGCCCGAGTACTGTGCGCGCCCGTTCCGGGCCCCGCGGCATGTCGTACCCCTGGGCGATCATCGAATCGGGGGCGACCGCGTTCCGACACCCGACCTCGGCGAACGGCCGCCCCGCCTCACGGTCCACCGCCGCGTTTGTGCGAAATCCCCGCTTCGGCCCGTTCGCCGCCAGACTCGTCACACCGGTCGCCCGCCGCACGCTTCGCCCCACTCGCTTAGGGTTACCCTGCGGGAACGGGCACCTGCACCCGATCCCCGCCCACCGGCGGGGCGGCCAGGCCGTCCGGTCAAAGAAGACTAGCTAGTGGAGCGGACTCTACAGTGGATCTGTACGAATACCAGGGCCGCGCACTGTTCGCCCGGCACAACGTGCCGGTACTGGACGGCGGCGTCGCCACCACCACGCAGGAGGCCGTGGAGCTCGCTGAGCGCCTCGGTGACCGGGTGGTCGTCAAAGCACAGGTGAAGGTCGGCGGCCGAGGCAAGGCGGGCGGCGTCAAACTCGCCGACAACGTCGACGAGGTCAAGACCCACGCCACCAACATCCTCGGCATGGACATCAAGGGCCACACCGTCGAGAAGGTCATGCTCACCGTGACCGCCGACATCGACGAGGAGTACTACTTCTCCTACCTCCTCGACCGGGCGAACCGCACGTTCCTGTGCATCGCCTCGACCGCGGGCGGCATGGAGATCGAAGAGGTCGCCCACACCGACCCCGACAAGGTCGTGAAGCTCCCGATCGACGCCGGCGTCGGCGTCGACGCGGACATCGCGAACGACATCGTCACCCGCGCCGGGTTCCCCGAGGACCTGCGCACCCAGCTCGTCGACGTGTTCGTCAAGCTCTGGCACGCGTTCGTGTCCGAGGACGCGACGCTCGTCGAGGTCAACCCGCTCGTGCGCACGCCCGAGGGCAAGGTCCTCGCGCTCGACGCGAAGGTCACCCTGGACGAGAACGCGGACTTCCGCCACCCCGAGAACGCCGAGTTCGAGGACAAGTCGGCCGTCGACCCGCTCGAGCAGCGCGCCAAGGACTCCGGCCTGAACTACGTGAAGCTCGACGGCTCCGTCGGCATCATCGGCAACGGCGCCGGCCTCGTCATGTCCACCCTCGACGTCGTGTCGTACGCCGGGGAGAACCACGGCGGCGTCAAGCCCGCGAACTTCCTCGACATCGGCGGCGGCGCCTCAGCCGCGGTCATGGCGAACGGCCTCGAAGTGGTCCTCTCGGACCCGCAGGTCAAGAGCGTGTTCGTGAACATCTTCGGCGGCATCACCGCCTGCGACGAGGTCGCCCGCGGCATCCTCGGCGCGCTCCAGACGCTCGCCGACCGCGGCGAGGACGTCACCAAGCCGCTCGTCGCCCGCATCGACGGCAACAACGCCGAGGCCGGCCGCCAGATCCTGGCCGAGGCGAACCACCCGCTCATCACCGTGGTCGAGACCATGGACGCCGCGGCCGACAAGGCCGCCGAGCTCGCGAACAAGGGGGCCTAGTCCAATGGCGATCTTCCTCAACGAGAACTCCAAGGTCATCGTCCAGGGCATGACCGGCTCCGAGGGCATGAAGCACACCCGCCGCATGCTCAAGGCCGGCACCGAGATCGTCGGCGGCGTGAACCCGCGCAAGGCCGGCACCAAGGTCGACGTCGACGGCGTGAGCCTCCCGGTGTTCGCGTCCGTGGCCGAGGCCATGGCCGAGACCGGCGCCAACACCTCCGTCGTGTTCGTGCCCCCGGCATTCTGCCGCGACGCCGTCATCGAGGCGATCGACGCCGAGATCGAACTGGCGATCGTCATCACCGAGGGCATCCCGGTGCACGACTCGGTGAAGTTCTGGAACTACGCCGAGGAGAAGGGCAACAAGACCCGCATCGTCGGACCGAACTGCCCCGGCATCGCCTCCCCCGGCAAGTCGAACGCGGGCATCACCCCCGCCGACATCACCGGCACGGGCCCGATCGGCCTCGTCTCCAAGTCGGGCACGCTGACCTACCAGCTCATGTACGAGCTGCGTGACCTCGGCTTCTCGACCTCCGTCGGCATCGGCGGCGACCCGGTCATCGGGACCACCCACATCGACTGCCTCAAGGCCTTCGAAGAGGACCCCGAGACCAAGGCGATCGTCATGATCGGCGAGATCGGCGGCGACGCCGAAGAGCGCGCGGCCGAGTACATCAAGAACCACGTGACGAAGCCGGTCGTCGGCTACATCGCCGGGTTCACCGCCCCCGAGGGCAAGACGATGGGCCACGCGGGCGCCATCATCTCCGGCTCGGCCGGCACCGCCGAGTCGAAGCAGGCGGCCCTCGAAGCCGCCGGCGTCAAGGTCGGCAAGACCCCGAGCGAGACCGCGCGCCTCATGCGCGAGGTCATCGAGAACCTCTAGGGGCACAAGGCGAGACGAGGGCCGGACGGTTGCACCGTCCGGCCCTTCGCCGTACCCGGGGACGGGCGCCGCCCCTCGCTCTCGCAACGATCAGGCACCACCGCCGGCACGGACCGGTGACGAACCGTCCCGACCTGGTGCCGCATCGATAGCATGACCGCATGCCTGACACACCCCACGGCCCCGACGACCGCCCGCGCCCGTCGGCGGCCCGCGGGGCGGCGACCGTCGGATGGGCGCTCCTGCCCTTGATCCCCGGCCTCGGCGCCCCGATCGCCTGCGCCATGGCCGTCGGGCGCCGCCCCACCGCGACCACCATCGGGCCCCTGATCCTCTACCTGGCCGCGCTCATCGGGTTCTTCGCGTTCCTCCTGCCGTTCCCGGTCGGGGAGACGCCGGGATGGGCCAGCCTGCTCGCCTTCCTCTCGCTCCTCACGTCCACCGTCGTCGCCTCGGCGCACCTCCTCACGATCCGCCGATACGTCTGGGCCCCTGTGGAACCGCGCCCCGCCGCACCCAAACCGGCCAGGCCGGCCGTGCCCGGCCAGGACTGGGTCGCGCCCGCGCTCGACCGTGCGGCGCGGATGCGCCAGGACGCCCGGCGGCTGGCCGAAGGCGACCCGGCGCTGGCGAAGCGCAGCGGCGTCGGCCGCCCCGACCTGCCGCGGCAGTTCGACGACGGCGGGCTCGTGGACCTCAACCACGCCGCCGTCGAGGTCCTGCGGGACCTCCCCGGCTTCAATGAGGCGACCGCGCGGCAGGTCCGCGAGCGCGTGGAGCGGTCCGGGCCGTTCCAGAGCATCGACGAGGTGATCGTCGAAGTCGGGATCGCGTCCGGCTTCGAGCGTCACCTGCGCGAGTACGCGCTGCTCATGCCGTAGGGGTCACCCCTCGACCCAGAAGTTGTCGTGGCGCGCGAAGAAGTCCCGGCGCTCCTCCTCGGACAGCTCCCCCACCGTCGCCAGGCCCTCGAAGTACGACTCGCGGGGCGCGCCGGGGTGGAACATCAGCAGCATCGAGGCGGGCTCGCCGGATTCGTTGCGGAAGCCGTGGATGCCGCCCTCGGGGACGTGCACGAAGTCGCCGGGCTCGTGGTCGACCCACTCGGCGCCGTTGTAGATCGTGATGGTCCCCGAGAGGATGTAGAAGGACTCCGAGATGGTGCGGTGGAAGTGCGGCGCGGGGCCGGAGCGGGCCCCGGTCGAGTTCCACTGGTAGAGCCCGAACTGGCCGTTCGTGGACGCGCCGGTGGCGAGGTAGTCGACGGAGACGCGGTCCGGGTAAGTCAGGTCCGGCGGGGCCGACACGGGCCGGAAGTGGGCGCTCATCTCGCCGTCGTCGCCGAAGTACTTCGGTTCGGGATAGGTCATGGCTCTCGCCCTCTCTTCCGTGCGGCCAGTGTCGCGGCAGTCCGGGAGGCTTCGCCTCCGGAGCCGGGCCCGTGTCCGACCGTGCCGGTCGGTCAGGCATATTTGACCACGGAGCTAGCCGCGCGGCAAGTGCGCTGCGGCCGTGAAGACTGGGAGAGCCGATGACCGGGACCGTACTGTTCGAGCGGGCCGCCGTGCTCGACACCGCCGCGGGCGAACTGATCCGCGGCCAGCGCGTGCTGGTGCGCGGCAACGAGATCGCCGAGGTCGGGCCCGATGTCGAGGCGCCCGGGGACGCCCGGGTGGTCGACCTGGCCGGGCGGACGCTCATGCCCGGCCTCATCGACTGCCACGCGCACGTCAACGCCCACAGCGCGGACCTCGCCGGGCTGGCCGACGAGTCGCCCGCGTACGTCGCTTTGCAGGCCGCCAAGGAGATGCGGGAGATGCTGCACCGCGGCTTCACCACCGTGCGCGACCCGGGCGGGGCGGACTTCGGGCTGCACGAAGCGGTCGCGCAAGGGGTCGTGGACGGCCCGCGGCTGTACTTCGGCGGCAAGGCGCTCTCGCAGACCGGCGGGCACGGCGACGGGCGCCCGCGCGGGCGCAGCGTGCGCGAGGACCACCAGTGCTGCCCCGATTTGAGCATGGTGTGCGACGGGGTGGACGAGGTGCGCCGCGCCGCGCGGGAGCAGCTGCGCACGGGCGCGTTCCACGTCAAGATCATGCTGTCGGGCGGGGTGGCCTCGCCGACCGACCGGATCGACTCGACCCAGTTCTCGGTCGAGGAGATCCGCGCGATCGTCGAAGAGGCCGAGGCCGCGAACCGGTACGTCGCCGGGCACGCCTACACCGCGCGGGCCATCAACCGGGGCCTCGCCGCGGGGGTGCGCTCCATCGAGCACGGCAACCTCCTCGACGAGTCCAGTGTGGAGCTGTTCTTGGAGCACGACGCGTTCCTGGTGCCCACCTTGGTCACCTACCAGCGCATGGCCGCCGAAGGCGCCGAGCACGGGCTCCCGCCGGCCAGCATCGCGAAGAACCCCATCGTGCTCGACGCGGGCCTGCGCGCCCTCGAACTCGCCCACGACGCCGGCGTGAACCTCTGCTACGGCTCCGACCTCCTCGGCGGCATGCGCCGGCACCAGTTGGAGGAGTTCGCGATCCGCGGCGCGGTCCTCCCCGCGGCCGCCGTCATCCGCTCGGCCACGGTCACCGCCGCAAGGCTCCTCAAGGAGGAAGGCCGACTCGGGCAGGTCGTCCCGGGCGCCCTCGCCGACCTCCTCGTCATCGACGGCGACCCCCTCGATGACCTCCGCGTGCTCACCGACCCCGAGGCGAACCTGCGGCTGATCATGCAGGACGGCAAGGTGAAAGCGGACCGCCTCACGGTCCCCCGCTGATCGCGGCCCCGCCCGGAACGGGGCGTTTAAGCTGGGTTCCAACCCTTCCAGCCAGCCGTGAGGAACCCGATGCCCGCAGGACAGCTCATCGCCGACCGGTACCGGCTCGACGCGCTCATCGGCGCCGGCGGCATGGGCGAGGTGTGGCGCGCGTTCGACACCGGGCTGCGACGCGACGTCGCCATCAAACTGCTGCACCGCGGCGGCGTCGAAGGCGCCGCCGCGGCCCGCGCCCGGTTCGTGCGCGAAGCCCAGGCCGTGGCCCGCCTCCGCCACCCCGGCATCGCGGTCCTGCACGACTACGGCGAGGACACCGGCCCCGACGACACCCGCTCCTACCTCGTCATGGAGTACGTCGAAGGCAGGCCGCTCAGCGCCGTCCTCGCCGACGGGCCCCTCCCGCCCGGCGAGGCGATGCGCCTGTGCGCCGAGATCGCCGACGCCCTCGCGACCGCCCACGCCTCCGGCGTCATCCACCGCGACATCAAGCCCGCCAACATCATCGTCGGCGACGACTCGCATCCCCGGCTCGTCGACTTCGGCATCGCCCTCCTCGCCGACGAGACCGCCCTCACCGGACCGGGCGTGCAGCTCGGCACCCTCACCTACGCCTCCCCCGAGCAGATCGACGGCGCACCGCTCACCCCCGCCAGCGACCTGTACTCCCTCGGCGTCGTCACCTACGAATGCCTCAGCGGCGAACCGCCGTTCACCGGACCGACCCTCTCCCCCGTCGTCCACGGCCACCTGCACAAACCACCGCCCGAACTCCCCGCGACCGTCCCCGCCGACGCCCGCGCCGTCATCATGCGGGCCCTGGAGAAGGACCCGGCCCGGCGGTGGCGCGACGCGGCCGCCCTCGCCGACGCCTGCCGCGGCGACAGCCCCGACCCGACATCGACACTGCCCCTCCCGCCGCCCGGCGCCGCCCGCCGAACCCGCCGCCGCACCCTCCTCGCCGCCGCGATCGGCACCCCGGTCGCAGCCGCGGCAGCAGCAAGCACCTTGTGGCTCAACACCACACGACGACACGACGACGACACCTCGACCGAGGAGCCCGCCGTCCCGACCACCGTCGTCCCCCACGACGGACTCCTCATCACCGCCCACGACGCCCCGATCGCGGCAATGACCCCCGCACCGGGCGCGGCCGGGCCGGTGCTCTACACCGCGGCGGGAACCGAACTGCGGCTCTGGGACCTCAACATCGGCACGGCACTCGGGGCGACCGAGACCGAGCACCCGGTCACCGCCCTGCTCATCGCACCCGTCCCGGGCGGCCGCGCACGCGTGATCGCCGTCGACAGCGCATCAGGCGTGCACGTCGCCGACGCCGGAAGCACCGAGCTCACGAAGATCGGCACCGGCGCCTTCGACGCCGCCGCGGCCACCTACGCCCCCCACGTCCGCAACGACTCCACAGTGCTCACCGCCATGACCCCGACCGGCTGCGCCACAGTGGACCTTGACACGGGCGCTCCCGGCCAAGGCATGACCCTCCAGCCCGGGTTCATCGACCACGCCGCCCTCGCCCCCAACAGGGGCGAACTCGCCGTCGCCCACGCCGAACCCGACGGCGCCGTCACCCTCCACCACCCCACCGACGGCTCCGTCCGCGGACGCGTGCCGCCCCATGCCGACTGGCGACCCGACACCGACCGCACCGCCGGCCTCCGGGTCGCCCAAGCCGAAGACGGCAGCCCCCGCGGATTCGTCTACAACGCGACCGACCAGCGCTACTACCAAGTCGACCTCTGGACCTACGAATCCATCGGCGAACCCCTCCCGCTCGCCCCCATCGACGCCCCGCACGACACCTGGCTGCTGCCCGGCGACACCGGCGACGCCATGCTCACCATCGAGAACGACCTCCCCGTCCTCGCCGGCACCGAGGAGCGCAGCCGACAGGAGCTCACCGCACCCGGCGAACCGCGCCCGGTCGCACTGGCCTCCCTCATCGCCCCCGACCAGCGCACCGCCCTCATCGGATACGACGACGGCAGCGTCAGAACATGGCGGCTCGCCTGACCACCAGAAGGAACCGCATTGATCACCACCCCGATGACCGTCATCCCCAAGGCCGGATTCGACTTCGCCCGGTTCGGCGAGACGCGTGCCTCGCACCGCAGTCGACTCGGCGAATACGAGGCCTGGCGACCGGACCAGACCGCGACCGCCGACACCGACCTCTACCTGCCCTCGCTCGTGTCCCTCGCGTACGACGACACCGATCGGCTCAACTTCATCGAAGTCGTCAACGACGACGTCGAAGTGCTCTACGAGGGCGTACAGCTGCTGAACCGGCCCGAACAGCAGGTCGTCGCCGCACTCACCGCCCTCATCGGACTCCCGCCGATCCACAGCGCCGGCATGTACGCCGTCCCCGAACTCGGCATGCGCCTGCGACCCGACTACGACGACGAACTCGACGACTACGCGATCAAATTCATCGGTCTGATGCCCGAGGAGACCTACCCGGGCTTCCAGCGCTGAACACGAAGACGGCGGCGGGGGGGGGGGGGGGGGGGCCCCCCCCCCCCCCCGCCTCGCTCAAACAGCGAACGCTGCGAGCTCTGCTCGATCAGAGATCGCTGCGCTTCTCTTCGTTCAAAGATCGCTGCGCTTCTAATCGTTCAAAGATCGCTGCGCCTCTGTTCGATCACAGATCACTGCGCCTCTGTTCGATCACAGATCGAAGTGACAAGCGACCTTATGACCGCTCGCCGCCTCCCGCCACTCCGGCTCCACCTCCGCGCAGATGTCCTCCGCCCAAGGGCAGCGGGTGCGGAAGCGGCAACCCGACGGCGGATTCGCCGGCGACGGCAGGTCGCCCTTCAAGATGATCCGCTCACGGTTCGCCTCGATCTCCGGATCAGGCTGCGGCACCGCCGAAAGCAGCGCCTTCGTGTACGGATGCCGCGGACGCTCGTAGATCGTCTCCGAATCCGCCTCCTCCACCAGCTTGCCCAGGTACATGACCCCGACCCGGTCGGAGAGGTGACGGACCACCGCGAGGTCGTGCGCGATCACCAGATACGTCAGACCGAACTCGTCCTGCAGCTCATCGAGCAGGTTCATCACCTGCGCCTGAATCGACACGTCAAGCGCACTCACCGGCTCATCGCACACGATCAGATCCGGACGCAGCATCAACGCCCGCGCAATGCCCAGACGCTGACGCTGACCGCCCGAGAACTCGTGCGGGAACCGCTCCAGCACCGACTTCGGCAGACCCACCGCATCGAGCGTCTCGACCGCCAGCTTGCGCCGCTCCGCCTTCGACCCGACCCCGTGCACCTTCAACGGCTCCGACAACAACATTTCCACATTGTGCCGAGGATTCAGCGAACCGAGCGGGTCCTGGAAGACCATCTGCATCCGCGACCTGAAGCGGCGCAGACGCTCACCCTTCATGGCCGTCACCTCGTCACCGCCGAGCCGCACCCGCCCCGCGGTCGGCTCCTCCAACCGCAGCACCGCCCGCCCGAACGTCGTCTTGCCGCAACCCGACTCACCAACCAGGCCGTACGTGCCGCCCGCGTCGATCTGGAGACCGACCCCGTCGACCGCCTGCACATGGCCGACCGTGCGCTCCACCACGATGCCGCGCCGGATCGGGAAGTGGACCTTCAAATCCTCCACCTCGAGCAACGGCGTCGAAACGTCAGACGTCGCGGCAGCGGACAAGTCCGGCTCCTCCGTGCGCTGCGCGGGAACATGCGGATCCGCGTGCTGCTCAGTGCTCATGCGACCTCCTCGGCCATGACGCAGCGGTGGGCGTGCACAGCCCCGACCAGCGCGGGCTCACCCTCGACGCAAGGCGCCGCGACACGGTCGCAGCGCGGCGCGAACGCGCAACCGTCCCGCCAGCGGATCACATCCGCGATCGAACCGCGGATCGGCATCAACGGCTCGTGAATCGGAAGATCAAGGCGCGGAATCGAACCCAGCAGCCCGATCGTGTAAGGATGCGTCGGCCGCCGGAACAGCTCACGCACCGGCGCGGACTCGACCACCCGCCCCGAATACAGCACGTTCACCTCATCGCAGATCCCCGCGACCACCCCGAGGTCGTGCGTGATCATCAGCAGCGCCGTGCCCTCCGCCTCCACGAGGTCCTTCAGGAGCTCGAGGATCTGCGCCTGAATCGTCACGTCGAGCGCCGTCGTCGGCTCATCGGCGATCAACAGCCTCGGCGCGCACGCCACCGCGATCGCGATGAGCACGCGCTGGCGCATGCCGCCCGAGAGCTGGTGCGGGTACTCCTTGAGGCGGCGGGCCGGGTCGGGGATGCCGACGCGGTCGAGGAGGTCCGAGGCCTCCTTGATGGCCTTGTCGCCCTTGAGGCCGCGGTGGCGTTCGAGGACCTCGGTGATCTGTCGGCCGATCGGGACGACCGGGTTGAGGCTCGACAGCGGGTCCTGGAAGACCATCGCGAGGTCCTTGCCGCGGCGGCGGCGCATCGCGGCCGGCGCGAGCGACAGGAGGTCGGTGCCGTCGAAGACGGCCCGCCCCTCGACCTCCGCGCCGCCCCGGCGGCCTCGGCCGCCGGTGGCCGCGATGGTCTGCGGGGCGACCGCGGTCGCCTTCAGTCCACTGTCGACCGGTTCCGCGGCGGCGGCCTGAACGGGCTGGCGGGCCCTGCGGCCGCGGGGCTTCGGCAGGAGCCCCATGATCGCCAGGCTCGTCACCGACTTGCCGCAGCCGGACTCGCCCACGAGCCCGACCACCTTGCCTTCGGGGACCGAGAACGACACGCCGTCGACGGCGGTGGACGCCCCGAAGGCGACCCGCAGGTCTTCGACTTCGAGCAGTGCCACTATTCCTGCCTCCGCAGTCTCGGGTCGAGCGATTCGCGCATGGCCTCGCCCAGGAGGGTGAAGCCGAGCGCCGTGACGATGATGCCGACGGCCGGGTAGATCGCCAGTTGCGGTGCGCCCGAAAGGAACCGCTGCGCATCCGCGAGCATCGTGCCCCACTCGGCGCTGCCCGGGTCGGGGTTGCCGAGGCCCAGGTACGAGAGCGCGGCGGCCTCGATGATCGCCGTCGCGAGCACCAGCGTCGCCTGTACGATCACCGGGCCCAGCGAGTTCGGCAGGATGTGCGAGACCACGATCCGTCCCTTGGGGACGCCGATGGCGATGGCCGCGAGCACGTAGTCCGAATGGGCCTGGGCCAGCATCGAACCGCGCAGCAGCCGCGCGAAGATCGGGATCTGCGCGACCCCGACCGCGATCATCACCGTCCGCAGCGACGGCCCCAGCAGCGCCGCGACGCTCAACGCCAGCAGCAGCATCGGGATCGCCAGCGCCACGTCGACCGCGCGCATGATGACGGCCTCGAGGCGTTCGCCCCAGCGGCCGCCGAACGTGCCCGCCGCGGCGGCGACACCGCCGATGAACGCGCCCGCGACGAAGCCGATGAGCGTGGCCACGACGCCGACGAGCAGCGTCTGGCGGGCTCCGACGATCATGCGGGAGAACATGTCACGGCCGAGGTGGTCCAGGCCGAACCAGTTCTCCGGGCGCGGGCCCGGGAAGATGTTCCGGTTCAGGAAGACCTCGCGTCCCCAGGTCTGCGCGGTCGGATCGTACGGTGCGACCCACGGGCCGACGATCGCCACGAGGACGAACAGGCCCACGATGACCGCGCCGGTGATCGCCATGGGCGAGCGGCGCATCCGGCGGATCGACTGGCGCCACAGGGAACCGCTCTTGGCGTCCCGGGCGGTGGCCGTGGCCTCGATGAGCCGGTCGAGCTTCTCGATTTTCGCGATGGTCATTTGCGCACCCGCACTCTCGGGTCGAGCAGGCCGTATGACAGGTCCACGAGGAGGTTGATGACCACGTAGAACACGGCGATGACGAGGATGAAGCCCATGAGCGCCGGGTAGTCCCGCTCGGTCGTCGCCTGGTAGACGAACGAGCCGATGCCGCCGAACGCGAACACGCTCTCGGTGAGCACCGCGCCCGCGAAGAGGCTGCCGAGCAGCAGGCCGATGATCGTCGCGATCGGGAGCATCGCGTTGCGCATCACGTGGCGGCCGCGGATCGTGGAGGGCTTGAGGCCCTTCGCGTCAGCGGTGCGCACGTAGTCCTCGCCGACCACGTCGAGCACGCTCGCGCGGGTGATGCGGACGATGACCGCGAGCGGGATCGAGGCGAGCGCGATCGCGGGCAGGATCAGGTGCTTGATCGCGTCCCAGGCGATGTCGAGCTCGCCGGTGATGAGCCCGTCGAGCACGCGCAGGCCCGTCACTTCGGTGAAGTCGGCGCCGGCGGTCAGGCGGAACGTCGTCGGCAGCCACCCGAGCTCCTGCGCGAACACCACTTTCAGCATGGCGGCCAAGAAGAAGATCGGAATGCACGTGCCCAGGAGCGAGCCGGAGACGGTGCTGAAGTCGACCCAGGTGCCGCGGCGCTTCGCCGCGAGGTACCCGAGCGGGATGCCCAGGCCGACGGCGATGAGCATGGCGGCCAAGGAGAGTTCGACGGTGGCGGGCAGGCGGTCGGCGAGCTCCGTCGCGATCGGACGTCCGCTCGACAGCGAGGAGCCGAAGTCGAGGCGGACGATCCGGGAGAGGAACTCGCCGTACTGGGTCCAGACCGGCTCGTCCAGACCCAGGGCGGCCCGCAGCGCCTCCCGCTGCTGGTCCGTGGCGTTCTCGGGGAGCAACCGGTTCTCGGGTCCGCCCGGAAGGGCTTTGAACCACGCGAACAGCAGCAGCGAGAGTCCCAAGAGCGCCACGGACAACTGCAGGAGGCGCTTAACGGTGTAGCGCAGCATATTCGGCTGTAATCGTTCCGTCAGGAGCCGGTGGTGAAGTAGACCTGCGAGAAGTCCTCCCGCGTCAGCGGGGAGACGTCCGGCGGGTACACGTCCGGCGCGAACGCGATCGACGGCGGCGAGGACGAGATCGGCAGGCCCGGCAGCTCCGCCATCACGGCCTCGTTCGCGGTCTTCCACAGGTCCACGCGGGTGGCCTGGTCGGGCTCGGTGTTGGCGGCGGCGATCGCGTCGAACACCTCGGGGTTGTTGAAGCCCCATTCGGTGGACTCGGTGGCGAACCAGGTGCCGAGGAAGTTGTACGGGTCGGCGAAGTCGCCGGTCCAGCCCAGCAGGTACAGCGGGCAGTCGCCGGAACGGGTGGTCGGGATGTAGTCGACCCACGTGATCGGCTTGGCCTCCACCGTGACCCCCGCGGCCTGCAGGTCGGAGGAGATCATGTCGAAGATGTCCTTCGGCGCCGGCATGTACGGCCGGGTCACGTCGGTCGGGTAGCAGAAGGTGATGGTGAGGTCTTCCGCGCCCGCGTCGGCGAGCATCTGCTTGGCCTTCTCGGCGTCGTAGTCATAGGTCGCGACGTCCTCCGAGTACCCCTCGAGGCTCGGCGGGATGAACTGGGTTGCGACCATGCCGCCGGCCGGGAGCACCGAGTTGACGATGCGCTCGCGGTCGATGGCGTAGGAGAGGGCCTCGCGGACGGCGTGGTCCTCGAGCGGGGCGTGGCTCTGCGTGTACGCGAGGTACAGCAGGTTGAAGACGCCGCGGACGGGCACCTGGTAGCCGTCCTCGATGAGCGCCTGGGCGTCGGCCGGGGCGGCGAGGTCGTAGCCGTGGATGTCGCCGGCCACGAGGGCCTGGCGGCGGGCGGTCTCGTCCGAGATGGTCTTGAAGATGACCGTCTTGACCTTCGCGGGCTCGCCGAAGTACTCGTCGTTGCGGGTGAGCACGACCTCCTGCGAGCTGTGGTCCCAGCTCTCGAGCTTGTAAGGCCCGGTGCCGGCGAGGGTGCCGACGGTCTGGGTGTACTCCGGCAGCGGCGAGTCGGCCGCGGGGATCGCGGCGTCGGCGACGGCGTCGATCGAGGCCGGGCTGATGATCGAGAGCGATTCGAGGGTGAACGCGCCCGGGAAGCTCGAGGTGTACTTGCTCAGGCTGATGGTCGCGTCGAGGCCGTCGGCGGCGCAGCCCTTGTAGATCGACTCGGTGGTGATGCCCATGGCCGGGTCGTTCTCGGCGAAGCCGCCGAACACCGACGAGTAGTAGTAGGTGAAGTTCGGGGACTGGTAGCCCGCCTTGAAGTTCGCCCAGCGTTCGAAGTTCTTGCAGACGGCGGCGCCGTCGAGGGGCTGCCCGTCGTGGAAGGTCACGCCCTCACGCAGGTGGAACGTCCACTCCGTGCCTTCCTCGTTCTGCTCGTAGGACTCGGCGAGACCGGGAACGGTGTCGGTGCAGTCGGCGTCCAGGAGGGTGTCGAAGACCTGGCGGTTGACGCGGAAGGTCTCACCGTCGGAGGCGAGGATGGGGTCGAGGCTGGTCGGGTCGCCAGGGGTGCCGAAGACGAACGGCTGCGAATCGTTCCTGGCGGTGTCGGCTTCGGGGGTGCCGTCGGTGCGCTCAGGACACGAGAAGTCGAAGTCCTCGGCGGAGTCGGCGTCACCGCCGCCGTCGCCGTCGGAGCCGCAGGCGGCGAAGAGGCCCAATGCCAGAGCGGCGCTCGCCGCTGCGGCGAGGGCGCGCTTCGTTGGGGTTAGTGACGTGCGCATAGGTTGTCTCACCCGTCGTCGTTGGGTATTCGGAGGTAGAGACAGCCTAAGTGCAGGTGAGTTACACCACTGTTAAGCGTTATGTGATCGTGACCGTTTCGGCGAATATTGTTACCCAAATCGTAAGGATCGCACCGAAGTGAATCCCGTTGCGCCACAAGGGGACTCAAAACAGCCCCGCCTGACGCGCCCTAACGGAGAGCAAACCTGCCAATTACAGAGCGCGGCGCCCCAACGACTTCGGGCCCATCGAACTCCCGATCGATCAGGACGCACCGGCCCGATCGAACAGGGCTCATCGGTGAACAAAGGTCCCTGGGGCCACTGAACGCCGACAACCCGGACGCCCGGACTCCGGGACCCCTTCAAGACACCGGGTCCCGTCGACCCCGACGCCGAGCCCTGCCGACCCCAAGGACTCCGCCCCCGGGGGGCCCGGACCACTCAGGCTCGCGCCTTCGACTCCCCCGCAACTGCTCGCTCTCGAGCACCGCCAGTCGACACCCCTCCGGACGCCGCTAACCGACGTCCCTCCAGGCGCCGCTAACCGACGCCCCTCCGGACGCCACTAATCGACGCCCCTCCAGGCGCTGCTAGTCGACGTCCCGGCGGCCCGAGAACGCCCGGCCGAGCGTCACCTCGTCCGCGTACTCCAGGTCCCCGCCCACGGGCAGACCGCTCGCGAGCCGGGTCACCTTGAACCCCATGGGCTTGATGAGCATCGCCAGGTAGGTGGCGGTCGCCTCGCCCTCGGTATTCGGGTCCGTGGCCAGGATCAGCTCCTTCGTCTCTCCCTTTTGGAGACGGATCAAGAGTTGGCGGATCCGCAGGTCGTCAGGGCCGATGCCCTCCAGCGGATTGATCGCACCGCCCAGCACGTGGTACCGGCCGCGGAACTCCCCGGTGCGCTCGATCGCGAGCACGTCCTTGGGTTCCTCGACGACGCAGATGAGCGCCTCCGACCGGCGCGGGTCCCGGCAGATGCCGCACTGCTCGGCCTCGGTCACATTGCCGCAGGTCTCGCAGAAGCGCACCTGGGCCTTGACCCGCTCGAGCGCGGAAGTGAGGCGCTCGACATCGACGCTCTCAGAGGCCAGCAGATGGAAGGCGAGCCGCTGGGCGCTCTTCGGGCCGATGCCCGGGAGCTGGCCCAGCTCTTCGATGAGGTCGCCCAAAGCCCCGTCGTACAAGGATCTCTCTTTTCCTGCGGCTCGTTCGCGGTCAATGTGGGGGTGGCGGCTGGTGAACGGCGCAAACGCGCCGGGGCCCTTGCGGCCCTAGGAGGTCGTTCCTGGTTCCTGGTCTACATTCCGGGGATGCCGAGGCCGCCGGTCATGCCGCCGAGGGCGTCGCCGAGCGGGCCCATCTTCTCGGCGGCGAGGCGCTTGGCGTCCGCGTTGGCAGCCTGGACCGCGGCGAGGATGAGGTCTTCGAGGGTCTCGACGTCTTCGGGGTCGATCGCCTTCGGGTCGATCTTGACACCCTTGAGCTCGCCGTCGCCGGTGACCGTGGCGCTCACGAGCCCGCCGCCGGCGGAGGCGGTGACCTCGGACTCGGCCAGTTCGGCCTGAGCCTGCATCATGTCGGCCTGCATCTGCTGCGCCTGCTGCAGCATCTTCTGCAGGTCTCCTCCTGCGAACATGTCCATGTCACTCCTCGCCGTCGGCTCCGGGTCTCCTAGGTGTCCCGCCAGCCTAGCCGTCTCGGGCGACATCCGTGTTGTGGCGGGCGGCCGAGGTGGTGTCTCGGCCGCCCGCGTGTGCTCCCGCGGGAGCGAGGGGCGGTAGGGCATCTGGCGGGGACCGCGCGCGGCCGGATTGCCGCGCGCGACCTCGGTATGGCGACGTTCGCGAATCCCCTTCTGTCGCCGCCATCCCGCTGATGCCCGATGGCGTTTTTGCCATCTACTACAACACGATGGGTAGCGGAGTGGCAACAGAAGTTTTCCGCCTGTGGATAACCCACCGCAAAATCAGTGTTATTGCAGGTAGGAAGCCTGTGGATAACTTTGGGGAATTCAGGCGATCTGCTTGGCGCTGAAGGCGGTCGTCAGGAGCTTCACGGCCTGCTCCTCGCTCGTGCCGAAGCCGCCCGGGGCGACGGGGTCGTCAGGGCTCGGCTCGTCGAAGTCGTCCGCAGGAGGCTCCTCGAAGGACTCCGCGGCCGGCGGCGGGGCCTGGCGGGACGGGGCGCCCTGCTGCCGAGCGCTCTGCGCCTGGCCGTTCGACGAGCCCGCAGGCGCGGGGCGGCTCGGCGCCGGGCTAGGCGCCGGTCCCGTTCCCGCTTTTGGGAGGCTCCCGGCCTCCCCCACTTCGCACCGGATCTTCCAGTTGCCGCCGAGGACGTCGTTGAGAACCCCCACGACGATCCCGTACGCGGGCTCCTTCTGCAGGTTCTCCGCATGGAAGGAGTGCTTGAAGGCGAGCACCACTTCGTTGTCCGTGGCGTCGGCGATCGTCGCATCCTGCAGCAGCGCCGCAGTGGTGCGCTTCTTGTCCTTGACCGCCATCATGATCCGGTCCCACTGGCGCCGGATCGAAGCGGCTGAGGCCCCACCGGACTCGGCGACCGGCGCGTACGCCGGAGCCGCCGGCTCGGCGGCCGGGACGGGCTCGGCGTCGGCCCAGTCGTCAGCGGGCGCCGCGGGCTCGGGCACCGGCGGGCTCGCCTGCGGGGCTTCGTCTTCCCAGGGCGGCACGGCGACCGGAGCGGCCGGCACTGCGGCCGTCTCCTCTGCGGGCGGCGGCGGGACCGGTGCCGGAGTCGCGGCAGGGACGGGAGCAGCGGGCTCGGCGGTCTTCGCCAGCGCGGCGCGTGCCGCGGCGGCGCCGCCGGTCGGGATTTCGCGCGCCGGCGCCGCGAAGGCGGCTCCGGCGGCGCGCTGCTCGAGGGTTTCGAGGCGCTGGGTGAGTCCGGCCATGGATTCGTCGGAGCCGGGCAGGATGGCGCGGACGCAGGCGAGTTCGAGGAGGAGGCGGGGGGCGGTGGCGCCGCGCATGCTGGCGAGTCCGGCGGCGATGACCTCGGCCATGCGGGTGATGGTGGAGGTGCCCATGCGGGTGGCCTGGCTGGTCATCTTGGCGAGCTGGTCGGCGGGGGCGTCGACGAGGCCGGAGGAGCCCGCGTCGGGGACCTGGTGGAGGACGATGAGGTCGCGGAGGCGTTCGAGGAGGTCGCCGGCGAAGCGGCGGGGGTCGTGGCCGCCTTCGACGACGCGTTCGACGACTTCCATGACGGCGCGGCCGTCGGCGGCGGCGAAGGCTTCGCACATTTCGTCGAGGAGTCCGGCGTCGGTGACGCCGAGGAGTCCGGCGGCGCGTTCGTAGGTGACGCCTTCGGGTCCGGCGCCGGCGATGAGCTGGTCGAGGACGGAGAGGGTGTCGCGGGCGGAGCCGCCGCCGGAGCGGACGACGAGGGGGAGGACGTCGTCGGCGACGACGGCGCCTTCTTCGTCGCAGAGCCTGCGGCAGAGTTCGCGCATCGCGGGCGGGGCGATGAGGCGGAAGGGGTAGTGGTGGGTGCGGGAGCGGATGGTGGGGAGGACCTTGTCCGGCTCGGTGGTGGCGAAGATGAAGAGGACGTATTCGGGGGGTTCTTCGACGAGTTTGAGGAGGGCGTTGAAGCCTGCGGCGGTGACCATGTGGGCTTCGTCGATGATGTAGATCTTGAAGCGGGAGTCGACGGGGGCGAAGACGGCGCGTTCGCGCAGTTCGCGGGCGTCGTCGACGCCGCCGTGGCTGGCGGCGTCGATCTCGATGACGTCGACGGAGCCGTGGCCGTCTGCGGCGAGGGCGCGGCAGGAGCGGCATTCGCCGCAGGGTTCGGGGGTGGGGCCCTGGGCGCAGTTGAGGGAGCGGGCGAGGATGCGGGCGGAGGAGGTCTTGCCGCAGCCGCGGGGGCCTGAGAAGAGGTAGGCGTGGTTGAGGCGCCCGGCGCGGATGGCGTTGATGAGCGGTTCGGTGACGTGCTCTTGGCCGACGACCTCTGCGAAGGTCTGCGGCCGGTATTTGCGGTACAGCGCGAGTGCCACGTCTTCCTCCTGCTGGCCGGGGCTCTTCCGTTCCTGCCAGGGTACGGCCTGGCTCTGACATATGGCGGCGCGACCGGTGGAGTTGGTGCGGGCGGCACAGCAGGGGCCGCGGCGTGTCGGGTGGTGTCGGTATCTCGTTGTTTTCGGGCGTTCTCGGGGGTGGCTTCGCTCACGTGTAAGCGGTATCCTCTAACGATACCGACGCATTTAAACGTTTCAATGTAAGGAGTTCCCCCTTGCGCACTCCCGCTCCATCCCGCGCCAGACTGGCGCGCTGGTTCGCCGCGGTGACCGTCGCCGTCTGCACGGCCGCGGGCCTCACCGCCCTCACGGCCGCTCCGGCGTCCGCCGTCGAGACCAACGTCTGGTACCGGATCGTCAACGACCAGACCGGCCTCGCCGTCAGCATCGAAGGCGGCTCCACCACCGCGGGCGCGAAAGCCGTCCTCGCCACCACGTCGAACGCGACCAGCCAGCAGTTCCGCTTCGTCGACTCCGGCAGCGGCTACTACCGGATCCAGGCCCGGCACTCGAATCAGGTACTCGACGTCTACGCCAAGTCCACCGCCAACGGCGCCGACATCGTCCAGTGGGCCGACAACAACGGCACCAACCAGCAGTGGCAGGTCAACAACCAGTCCGACGGCAGCGTCGAACTCGTGAACCGCAACTCGGGCAAGGCCCTCGACAACTGGGAGGGGGCGACCACCGCGGGCAGCCGCGTCTCGCAGTACACCCGCAACAACCTCGAGACGCAGCACTGGAAGCTCGTGCCGGTCGAGACGGGCGGCACCTCCGGGAACGGCTCCCTCACCGACCCGAACGTCCAGTTCTACGGGCGCTGGGACAAGGACAACGCCACCTGGTACCAGATGGGCTGGGCCGGCGGGTACGTCGAGACCGCCTTCACCGGCTCCTCGATCGGCGTGAAGCTGCGCAACACCATCGACATGTGGTACTCGATCGACGGCGGCAACGAGACCTGGATGCGGAACGTCTCCGGGAACGTGACCGTCAGGAGCGGCCTCAGCGGCACCCACACGATCCGCATCGGCTTCCGCGAGCGGGCCGGCTCCTACACCGGCGACCCGTCCTTCGGCGGGTTCATCCTCGGCTCGGGCGGCGCGACCAGCGCGACCGTGCGGCCCGACAAGCACATCGAGTTCATCGGCGACTCCATCACCGTCGGCTCGCCGAACGCGAACCGTCCCTTCTCGACCTACGCGTGGAACTCGGCCGAAGCGGTCGGCGCCTCCCACATGCAGGTCGCCGAAGGCGGCGCGTGCGTCTCGACCACCGACTGCCGCGGCATGGTCGACTGGTTCCTGCGCACCACCAACCAGGACGCGAACGACATGTGGGAGTTCAACACCTACGAGACCGACGTGGTCGTCATCAACCTGGGCACCAACAACAAGGTGTCCGCGGCGCAGTTCCAGGCCGACTACATCCTGCTGCTGCAGCGGGTCCGTCAGTCGTACCCGAACGCGGAGATCCTCGCGATGGGCGTCTTCCGCGAACGCCTGCTCACGGAGGTGCAGAACGCCGTCGCCAACCGCAACAACGCCGGTGACTCGAAGGTCCACTACGTCGACACCCGCGGCTGGGTGAATGCGTCCACCGACACCAGCGACAACGTGCATCCGCACGACGCCGGCCACGCGAAGATCGCCGGCCTGCTGACGCCGATCCTGCGCCAGTACCTGTAAGCGCAACGCGGCGGCCGCCCCTGGTATCGGCGGCCGCCGCACCCAGAGGCGGTGCCCGAACGGGCACCGCCTCTCCCTATTGGGTCGAGAGGGCCTCCGTCGGCGAGAGCCGGGACGCCCGGATCGCCGGGTAGAGCCCCGCGACCGCGCCGATGAAGAGCGTCGCGCCGACACCGCCCGCACTCGCCCAGTACGGCACCACCGCAGGCCAGCCCTGCGAGGACGCGTACCCGACCGTCACCACGGTCCCGATGAGCACCCCGCCCAGGCCGCCCAGGGCACTGAGCAGCAGCGACTCCGCGAGGAACTGCACCCGCACCTGGCCGCGCGTCGCCCCCAGCGACCTGCGCAGCCCGATCTCACTGCGCCGCTCCAGCACCGAGATCACCATCGTGTTCGCGACCCCGACCCCGCCGACGAGCAGCGCCACCGCGCCGAGCCCCAGCAGCATCCCGGTGAACGCCGAGTCCACCGCCTGCTGCGCCTCGAGCGCGTCAGAGGGCCGCGACACCGACATCTCATCGGGCGCCGACGGATCGGCCGTCGCCGCGAGCACGTTCGCCACATCGAGCACATAAGCGTCCTCAGCGCGGGTGTACACCGTGGTCGCGTGCCCGTCGAACGCGAGGTACGCCGCAGCGGACTCCCAGCCGATGAGCGCCGTCAGGTTCAGCTCCGGCGCGAGCGCCACCGGCTCCAGCACGCCCACCACCGAGAACCACTGCCCGCCGATGTAGACGTCCACGCCGGCGCCGGTGACCCCCAGCTGCTCGGCGGCGCTCGAGCCGAGCACCACCGCCGGGTACTGCGCCGTGGCCTCGTTGAGCCACACGCCGTCCGCGAGCGCCGCACCCACCGTGTCGAGCAGGTTGAGCTCGGCCGCCTGCACGGTCATGCCGCCGCTCTGCGACTCCGGAATCCGGTCCGACCGGTACACGTTCACGTCCGGCACCACCCCGGTCGCCGCGACCTGCGTGACCGGCGTGATCCGGCCGATCATCGACACCGCCTCGTACGGCAGCACCCCGACCTCGCCGCTCATCATCGACGTGCCCGGCGAGACCGTGAGCAGGTTCGTGCCGAGCGCCGCGAGCTGCCGGTCGAGCTCGGCCCGGCTCGACGACGAGATCCCGACGACCGCGATCATCGCCGCGATCCCGATCGCGATGCCCAACGCGGACAACCACGCCCGCAGCGGCCGCGTGCGCAGGCCGGTGGCCCCCACCCGCAGCACGTCCCCCGGGTGCATCCGAGCCGACCGCAGCGACTTCGCGGAAGGCTCCGCCGGACCGGACGACCGCAGCGACCGCATCCGGCGAGCGCCCTTCGGCCGCCTCCCCGGCGGTGGCGGCCCGGCGTCCGGCACCGGGGCCGTGCCCGAACCGGGCGGCGACGCCGAAGCGGCGGCCTGCGGGGGTTCGAGCGGGCCTCCTTGCGCGGTTCCCGGCTGCGGTCGCGAAGGCGCACTTGCCGGTCGCGTCGGCGTCGATGCCTGCTCGACGCCCGGCGCCGGTTCGAGCGGACCGCCTTGCGGCGCGCTGCTCGGCTGCGGACGCGAGGACCCGCTGGCCGAACGCCACGAGGCCGCCTCGTCCGCGTCCGGTGCCGGCGGTTCGTTCCCCGAAGGCCCGGTAGGCGTTCGCGGTCCGAGTCGGCCTCCCGCCGCATTGGTTCCGTCGACGTTCGGTGCCGGCGGTTCGTTCCCCGAAGGCCCGGTAGGCGTTCGCGGTCCGAGTCGGCCTCCCGCCGCATCGGCCCCGTCGGCGTTCGGTGTCGGCGGCGCGGGGATCGGCGGCGGCCAGCCGCCCGGGAGCGGCTCCTCGCCGCGGCCCGGACCGGTTGAGGGCGTTGGCATTCAGACCACCTCTCCGTCGCGCATCGCGACCTGCCGCGGCAGCGACCGCGCGATGTCCTGGTCGTGCGTGATGACCACGACGGTGGTCCCGGCCGCGTGCAGCTCGTGCAGCAGCGCCATCACCCCGGCCCCGGACACCGAGTCGAGGTTGCCCGTCGGCTCGTCCGCGAGCAGCACCGCCGGCTCCCCGACGATCGCCCGCGCCACCGCCACCCGCTGCCGCTCGCCACCGGACAGCTCGTTCGGCAAGTGGTCCAAGCGGTGCGCGAGCCCGACCTTCTCCAAGGCCGCGGCGGCACGCGCCCGCCGGTCCGGACCGCGCCGCCCCGAATAGAGCAGCCCGTCCGCGACGTTGTCGAGCACCTGCTGGCCCACCGCAAGGTGGAACTGCTGGAACACGAACCCGATCCTGGTGGCACGCAGCGCGGACAGCTGCTTGTCGCGCAGCCGCGCCACATCGAACCCGTCGATGCGGACCGTGCCCTCGCTGGGCCGGTCGAGCGTGCCGATGAGATGCAGCATCGTCGACTTGCCCGAACCCGAGGGGCCGACGATCGCGCACATCTCCCCCGCCTCGATCCGCAGGGAGACGCCGCGCAGCGCCCGCACCCCGCCCGGATACGTCTTGGAGACCCCGTCGAGCTCCACCACCGGCCGCGGCCCCGCCGGCGTCTCGGCCTCCGCAGGGGCCTGCGCGAGGGTGCTCATGAGGGCACCACCACGGCCATGCCCGCTTCGAGGCCCTCGCCGCTCACTTCCACCGACCCGTCGGCGAACAGGCCCGTGTCGACCGCGATCACCTCAGTGGTGTCGCCGTGGGCGATCTCCAGGCCGTACCCGCCGGCGCCGAGGCCCAGCAGGGCCTCCACCGGAACGGTGAGCACGTCCTCGGCCGTGTCCCCGGCGAACCCGATGTCGACCGCGGCCTGGTCGAGCCCGTCGAACACCGCCGGGTCGTCCGCGGCCACCGTCACCTCCAGGTACGTGGTGCTCTCGGTGCCGCTCTGCGTGTCCTCCTCGCTCACCAGCGACTCGGAGTCGGCGATCGTCCCGGTCGCCTCGGTGCCGTCAGGGAGGGTGATCGCGACGGCCTCGCCGACCGTGACCAGCTCCTGGTCCTCCAGGTCGACCTCCACCGTCACGACCTTGTCGAGGCCCGTGTAGTCGAGCACCGGCGCGCCCGGCTGGGCCGGGTCGCCCAGCTCGACGCCGACCGTATCCACCCGCACCTCCCCAGGGGCGTAAGCGATCTGACCCAGATCGACGACACCGGTCTCCGGCAGGCCCAGGTCATCCTGCCACTCCTCCACCGCCTCCGCGGTCGCGTCCGTGTACTCGTCGTCCACGGTGAACCCGTCATAGCCGAGCTTCGACAGGTTCTCCTCGAACTGCTGCACGTCGGCGCCCTCGGCGCCCGGCGTCAGCGACCGGTACGCCGGGAGCGACCCGTACAGGAGGGTCACCGGCTGGTCGTCCACCGCGTACAGCTCACCGCCGCGCTCGATCACGTCGCCCGCCTTCGGCAGCGCCGTGAACGTGCCGCCCCGCAGGCAGTCGAGACCGATCACGTCCCCGAAGCCGAGATCGCCGGAGGCCGTCACGGTCTCGGTGAGCGTCTGCTGCACGACCTCGGCGGTCGCCGGGGTCTCCTGCGACGCTCCGGCCTCGGCCTCCTCGAAGAACACCCGAGGATCGAAGCCGAGAGCGGCCGCGGCGGCCCCGGCGGCGGCCACCGCCACGGCGGTCACGGCGACCGCCTTCCCGACGGCGCCCCTGCGGCGCTCGCGGGTCATCACTCGTCCTCGCTAGGACGCTCGGGGCGCAGGTCCGCGCACGCCTCGTCGGCCGCCTGGAACTCCTCGCTCTGCGGGTCGAAGCCCTGTTCGCCGTTCATCATGATGCCGCCGTTCGGCTGCGGGTCCGGGAACTCGGTGATGCCGTTCTCACGCATGCACTCCGAGTAGTCCAGCAGTGCCTCGTAGATCTCCGGGTCGAGCGTCTCGCCCTCACCCGGGCCGGGCATCAGGTCCTCGCAGGCCTCCTCGGCGGCCTTGAAGTCCTCGTCCTGCGGGTCCATGCCCTCGGGCAGGGACAGGCCCACGCCGTTCTCGCCGTTGCGCTCCGGGTCCGGGAACTCCGTGATCCCGTTCTCGCGCATGCACTCCGAATAGGCCAGCGCCTGCTCGAAGCCGTCCAGCTCCTCGCCGCCGCCGGCGTCCTCGCTCGCGGACTCGGAAGCGGTGGTGTCGACGCTGGCCACGCCCCCGTCGCCGTCGTCGTCGCTGCAGGCCGCGACCGTCAGGGCCGTCAGGCCCAAGAGGAGTGCGATCGTGTATCGCCGCATGAAAGCTCGTCCTTTCTCCGCCAGGGAGGTCCCGGCGCAGCACCAGTACAGTCGCGGCGGCGTTGCCCGGCCGTAAGCCGAAACGGCAATGCCGCGGCAACGCGGGGCGGGCCATGATGGAGGGCATGAGAATCCTGGTGGTGGAGGACGAGCCGCTGCTCGCCGATGCCGTGGCCGAGTGGCTGCGCGGAGAGTCGCATGCGGTGGACATCGCGTTCGACGGTGCGGCGGCGCTCGAGCGGTTCGGCGTCAACGACTACGACGTGGTCGTCCTCGACCGGGACCTGCCGGGGGTGCACGGCGACCAGGTGTGCCGGGCGATCGCCGCCGAGCACGGGGACACGCGGGTGCTGATGCTCACGGCCGCGTCCGACATCGACGACCGGGTCACCGGGCTCTCGCTCGGCGCGGACGACTACTTGCCGAAGCCGTTCGCGTTCCGGGAGCTGGCGGCGCGTGTGGCGGCGCTGGGGCGGCGGGCCCGGCCGGCGGCGCCGCCGGTGCTCGAGCGGGCCGGGATCACCCTCGACACGCATCTGCACCAGGTGTTCCGTGACGGCCGGTACGTGCCGTTGTCGCGCAAGGAGTTCGCGGTCCTCACCGAGCTGCTGCGGGCGGGCGGCGCGCCCGTCTCGGCCGAGCAGCTGCTCGAGAAGGCCTGGGACGAGCACACCGACCCGTTCACGCAGGCGGTGCGGATGACCATCCTCAAGCTCAGGCGCAAGCTCGGCGACCCGCCGGTGGTCCTGACCGAACCCGGAGTGGGGTACTACCTGCAATGAAGCGCCGCATCCGACTCACGCTCCGGGCCCGCCTGACCCTCGTCTACGGCGGGCTGTTCCTCGCCGGCGGGGCGCTGCTCCTGGTCCTCACCTACAGCCTCGTCGAGCAGGGCATCCCCGATGAGGGGGCGATCATCCGCAGCTTCAACTCCTCCGGGGAGGAGGTCGCGCCGCCCGAGACCGAGGTGCTGACGGAGGACCAGCACCTGCGGCTCATCGCCACGAACGAGGTGTGGGCCGAGGCGCTGGACGCGATCCGCAACCAAGGGCCGCTGGCGCTGCTGCTGGTAGGGCTCGGGACGATCGCGATCGGCTGGCTCGTGGCGGGGCGGATGCTGCGGCCCCTGCAGCGGGTGACCGACACGGCGGCGCAGATCGCGGAGGCCCCGGCTGCGGACCGGGGCCTGCACCAGCGGATCAAGGTGAGCGGTCCGCGCGATGAGCTGCGGGAGCTCTCGGAGACGTTCAACCGGATGCTGGAGCGGCTCGACCAGTCCTTCGACGGGCAGCGTGCGTTCATCTCCAACGCCTCCCATGAGCTGCGGACGCCGCTGACGGTGACGCGGGCGCTGCTGGAGGTGGCGGTGCACCGGCAGGACGCGTCCGCGGAGGTGCGGCTGCTGGGCGAGACCCTGCTGGAGGTGAACGCGCGGCACGAGCGGCTCATCGAGGGCCTGCTGCTGCTCATGCGCTCGGACCGCGAGCTGGCCGAGCGGTCGTACGTGGACCTGTCGGACGTGGCCGAGTACGTGGTGGCGCAGACCCCGGCGGGCGGGGTCGCGGTGGCGACCCGCTGCGAGGAGGCGCCGACCATGGGCGAGCCGGTGCTGCTGGAGCGCCTGGCGCAGAACCTCGTGGAGAACGCGATCCGGTACAACGCGCCGGAGGGCGGATGGATGCGCGTGGCGACCCGCCGCGAGGGCGCCTTCGCGGTCCTGGAGGTCGTCAACGCGGGCCCGGTGGTGCCCGTGTTCGAGGTGGAGGGCCTGTTCGAGCCGTTCCGGCGCCTGGGCACCGAGCGGCTCGCCACGGCCTCCAAGGGGGCCGGGCTCGGCCTGTCCATCGTCAGGGCGGTCGCGAAGGCCCACGGCGGCGAGGTCACCGCGGCGGCCCGCGCCGAGGGGGGCTTGGCGGTCACGGTGCGGCTGCCTGCCGCGGGCGACTGACCGGGGAAACGAGAAAAGACCCCGGGAAACCGGGGTCTTTCTGCTGGAGCCGCCTAACGGAATCGAACCGTTGACCTATTCATTACGAGTGAATCGCTCTACCGACTGAGCTAAGGCGGCGGGGTCCCTCACGCACCCGACAGAGCCCGCTTATCCTTGCTGCCTTCCGGCCCTGGGGAGGTTCACAAGATGACGCCGCATGAGGGACGGGCGAAAGTCTACCCCACGCCTCCGCCGCCACCGAACCGGGAGCGCCCCGACGGGGCCCGATGCAGCGCAGGTCACCTCGTTCAACCCGGTTGGAAGTCGCCGGAGGCATCCGGTAAGGTCTTCCGCGGAGGATTCGCATAGTGGCCTAGTGCGCACGCTTGGAAAGCGTGTTGGGTTAACGCCCTCAGGGGTTCGAATCCCCTATCCTCCGCCAGTGGCGAGAAGAGAGAAGCCGGAGCAGCCGCTCCGGCTTTTTTCATGCCCTCCGCGCGCCCGGGCCACGGGTGCTCCGGACGCCGTCGGGCACCGAACCGGCTCGACCCGGACGCGGCGCCGAGTACGCCTGCCCGGCCGCCGCCGGCTCGCGGCGGCACGGCACGACGAAGGGGCGGGACCTCGCGGTCCCGCCCCTGTTCGCTCGATCGGCCTCCGCGGTTAAGCGGCGCCGCCCTGGCCCACCTGGCCGCCGCGCGGCCCGGCTCCCGGGCTCTTCGGCGGCATCGTGCCGGTACCGGCTCCCGGGCTCTTGGGAGCCCGCTCGCCGGCCAGCTCGGCCGGAGGCGTGTCCGGGACGCTCGCGGGCTTGTCGGCGCCCCTGAACGTCAGGTTCGTCTTCTCGACGTCCTTCGGGTCGCCGTCGACGTCCACGATCACGATCTGACCGGGGGTGAACTCGTTGAAGAGGATCTTCTCCGAGAGCGTGTCCTCGATCTCGCGCTGGATCGTGCGGCGCAGCGGCCGCGCACCCATGACCGGGTCGTAGCCCTTGTGCCCCAGGTACAGCTTCGCGGCGTCCGTCAGCTCCAGGGCCATGTCGCGGTTCGCGAGCTGGTCCTCGATGCGCTTGACCATGAGGTCGACGATCGCGACGATCGCGTCCTGCGAGTGCTTCGGGAACACGATCGTGTCGTCGATGCGGTTCAGGAACTCGGGGCGGAAGTGGTTCTTCAGCTCCTCCGAGACCTTCTCCTTCATCCGGTCGTAGTCGCCGCCCTCGGACGCGTCCGACTGGAAGCCCAGCGAGACGGCCTTGCCGACGTCCTTCGTGCCGAGGTTGGTGGTCAGGATGATCACCGTGTTCTTGAAGTCCACGATGCGGCCCTGGCCGTCGGTCAGGCGACCGTCCTCCAGGATCTGCAGGAGCGTGTTGAACACGTCCGGGTGGGCCTTCTCGATCTCGTCGAACAGGACCACCGAGAACGGCTTGCGGCGCACCTTCTCGGTGAGCTGCCCGCCCTCGTCGTACCCGACGTACCCGGGAGGCGCACCGACCAGGCGCGACACCGTGTACCGGTCGTGGAACTCGGACATGTCGAGCTGGATCAGCGAGTCCTCGGAGCCGAACAGGAACTCCGCGAGCGCCTTCGCCAGCTCGGTCTTACCCACACCGGACGGGCCGGCGAAGATGAACGAACCGGACGGGCGCTTGGGGTCCTTGAGCCCGGCGCGGGTACGGCGGATCGCCTTCGAGACGGCCTTGACGGCGTCCTCCTGGCCGATGATCCGCTTGTGGATCTCCTCCTCCATCTTCAGCAGACGGGAGGTCTCCTCCTCGGTGAGCTTGTAGACCGGGATGCCGGTCCAGTTCGCGAGGACCTCGGAGATCATCTCCTCGTCGACCTCGGTGACCTGGTCGAGGTCGCCGGCCTTCCACTCCTGCTCGCGCTTGGCGCGCTTCTCGTGGAGGCGCTTCTCGGTGTCGCGCAGGCGCGCGGCGGCCTCGAAGTCCTGGGCGTCGATCGCCGACTCCTTCTGGCGGCGCGTCTCCGCGATCTCCTCGTCGATCTCGCGGAGGTCCGGCGGTGCGGTCATCCGGCGGATGCGCATTCTCGCGCCCGCCTCGTCGATGAGGTCGATGGCCTTGTCGGGCAGGAACCGGTCCGAGATGTACCGGTCCGCGAGCGTCGCGGCCTGCACCAGGGCGCCGTCCGTGATGGACACGCGGTGGTGGGCCTCGTAGCGGTCCCGCAGGCCCTTGAGGATCTCGATGGTGTGCGCCAACGACGGCTCGGCCACCTGGATCGGCTGGAAGCGTCGTTCCAGGGCGGCGTCCTTCTCGAGGTACTTGCGGTACTCGTCGAGCGTGGTCGCGCCGATGGTCTGCAGCTCGCCGCGGGCCAGCATGGGCTTGAGGATCGAGGCCGCGTCGATCGCGCCCTCGGCGGCCCCCGCACCGACGAGCGTGTGGATCTCGTCGATGAACAGGATGATGTCGCCGCGGGTCTTGATCTCCTTGAGGACCTTCTTCAGCCGCTCTTCGAAGTCGCCGCGGTAGCGCGAACCGGCCACCAGGGCGCCCAGGTCGAGCGTGTACAGCTGCTTGTCCTTGAGGGTCTCGGGGACCTCGCCCTTGGTGATCGCCTGCGCGAGGCCCTCGACGGCGGCGGTCTTGCCGACGCCGGGCTCGCCGATGAGCACCGGGTTGTTCTTGGTGCGGCGGGAGAGGACCTGCATGACGCGCTCGATCTCGCGCTGGCGCCCGATCACGGGGTCGAGCTTGCCGTCGCGGGCGGCCTGCGTGAGGTTGCGGCCGAACTGGTCGAGCACGAGCGAACCGGACTGCTGCGCCTCCTGGGAGGTGCCGCCGGCCGTGGCGCCCGCGGGCTCCTTGCCCTGGTAGCCGGACAGGAGCTGGAGCACCTGCTGGCGGACGCGGTTGAGGTCCGCGCCGAGCTTGATGAGGACCTGGGCGGCGACGCCCTCGCCCTCGCGGATCAGGCCGAGCAGGATGTGCTCGGTCCCGATGTAGTTGTGGCCCAGCTGCAGCGCTTCGCGCAGGCTCAGCTCGAGCACCTTCTTCGCCCGCGGGGTGAAGGGGATGTGCCCGGACGGGGCCTGCTGGCCCTGGCCGATGATCTCCTCGACCTGCTGGCGGACGCCTTCCAAGGAAATGCCCAGGCTCTCCAGGGCCTTCGCCGCCACGCCCTCGCCCTCGTGGATGAGGCCGAGCAGGATGTGTTCCGTGCCGATGTAGTTGTGGTTGAGCATCCTGGCTTCTTCTTGAGCCAAGACGACCACGCGTCGGGCACGGTCCGTAAACCGTTCAAACATGCGCTTCTGCTCCTCGCGTCCGCCGCTACTTGTCGTCGTTACTGGTCGTGGCTTGCAAAACCCTGTGGGTACACCTTATCTCCCGGGTCCGCGGACGACGGGTGCCACGTGGGTGACAACAAGCGTGCCTCTTCGACCATTCCCGGTGATAACAGGTTCGCTGTGAGCGCAATACCCGTCCCGCGTCGCGGCAATCCAATGGTGCCCGACGGGTGTGACAGCCCGGCCGACTCCGCCGTCCCGAAGAACGGAACGGCACGGCCGTTCTCGGCCTCTGTTCGCAGCGTGCCCGCTATGGCGATGACGGCCCGCATCCTCATTTTGTTCGCTGCGCGCGAAAATACCCGCTCCCCGGGAGAGAGCGGGCATGGAAGTCGGTTCGCCGGGTGCCTGACTAGTTGTGCGCGGCGTTGTATTCCTCGACGATGGCCTGCGGGATGCGCCCGCGGGGAGAGACGCGCTTGCCGCTGCGCTCGGCCCACTCGCGGATGGCCTTGTTCTGCTCGCGGTCCACAGTCTGGCGACGCGGGGCGACGGCGCCGCGGACCGGGCCGCGGGGGGCGCCCAGGCTGTAACGGCCGAGTCGGGTGCCGGCCTCCTGGAACTTCTCCAAGGCATCGCGCAGTTCCTTGGCATGTCCCGCCGAGAGGTCGATCTCGTAGGCCTGCCCGTCGATAGCGAATTTGACGGTCTCCTCAGCCTTGCTGCCGTCGATATCGTCGATCAGGATGACCTGTGTCTTCTTCGCCATGGCAAATTCCTCTCGAACTGTAGCGACTACCGCTGCCGGGACAACCGTCTTGCTAGTGCCAGAGCATATACGAGTCCATTAGCGAAGGGAAAGAGGGTGGCCGCATCTATTTGTGAATGCGCCGCTACCGTCCAGGCCACGAGGCGACTTGAATGCGTCCAAGTCTCCCGGGTCCGGGCGAAAAGGGACCGCGCCCGAAGATCGCCCCTTGAATAAGGCGGCCTTCCGGCGCGGTTCCTTTGGCTTTGCTATTCGGGTTTCACCAGCGGGAAGAGGATGGTCTCTCGGATACCGAGTCCGGTGAGCGCCATAAGCAACCGGTCGATTCCCATGCCCATCCCGCACAGCGGCGGGAGGCCGTACTCCATCGCGCGCAGGAAGTCCTCGTCGACGCCCATCGCCTCGTCGTCGCCCTTCGCGGCCAGTCTGGCCTGCGCCTCCAGGCGCTCGCGCTGGATCACCGGGTCGATGAGCTCCGAATAGCCGGTGGCGAGTTCGAAGCCCCGGACGTACAGGTCCCATTTCTCGGTGAGCCCGGGAGTGGTGCGGTGACCGCGCGTGAGCGGCGAGGTCTCCTCGGGGTAGTCGAAGACGAAGGTCGGTGCCGTGATGTGGTCGGAGACCAGCAGCTCGAACAATTCCTCCGCGAGTTTCCCGGCTCCCCACTTGGGGTCGACCGCGAGTTCGACTTTCTCCGCGTAAACGCGCAGCGTCTCCAGCGGCGTGTCGACGGTCACGGTTTCTCCGAGTGCTTCGGAAAGGGACCCGAAGAGGGTGATCTCGGCCCACTCGCCGCCGAGATCGAACTCGGAGCCGTCCGCGAGAGCCACCGTCTCGGAGCCGAACACCGAGCGCGCCGCGCCTTGAATGAGCGACTTGGTGAGCCCGGCGATCGTGCGGTAGTCGCCGTAGGCCTGATAGGCCTCCAGCATCGCGAACTCCGGCGAATGCGACGAGTCGGCGCCCTCGTTGCGGAAGTTCCGGTTGATCTCGAATACGCGGTCGATACCGCCGACGACGCACCTTTTCAGATAGAGCTCGGGGGCGATGCGCATGTACAGGTCCATGTCGTACGCGTTCATGTGCGTCACGAACGGCCGCGCGGTCGCCCCGCCCGGCTGCACCTGCATCATCGGCGTCTCGACCTCGACGAAGTCGCGGTCGTCGAGCTGCGAACGCAGCGAGCGCACGACCTTCGCCCGGTTGCGGGCGTTCGCGCGGGCCTCGGGCCGGACGATGAGGTCGACGTACCGCTGGCGCACGCGGGTCTCTTCGGCGAGCGGCTTGTGGGCCACCGGCAGCGGGCGCAGGGCCTTGCCGGTGATCTCGAAGGAGTCGGCCATGACCGACAGCTCGCCGCGCTTGGAGGTGACGACCTCGCCGGTGACGCCGATGTGGTCGCCGATGTCGGCCAGGCGCTTCCAGTCGGCGAGGCGCTCCTCGCCGATCTTGCCCTGGGAGAGCATCACCTGGAACTCGGTGCCGTCGCCGTCGCGCAGGCGCGCGAAGCAGAGCTTCCCGGCCGTGCGGACGAAGATCACCCGTCCGGTGGTGCCCACGGTGACGCCCGAGGACTCGCCGTCGGCGAGGCCCGCGAACTGCTCGCGCAGCTCGGCCAGCGTGTGGGTGCGCGGGTAGCCGAGCGCGTAGGGCTCCTTGCCTTCCGCGAGGAGGGCGGCGCGCTTGTCGCGCCGGATCTGCATCTGCTCGGGAAGGTCGTCGCCGCTGTCGGTGTTCTGCTCGTGCTCGGTCACGTCTTACAGGGTAAATGCCGCTCCTGCGCGGCGGCATGCGAGTTTCCCCCCGTCGCGCCGTGTCACACCGCCTCCGCGTCGCGGAGCGGGGCGGAACGGGGTGATGCGGCTATAGGGCAAGCCCCTTCCCACCCGCATCCACCTCCGACCAACCGAAGAAATGCGACGACTCTCCCACACGGGTCCGACATGCCCCCGAACGCGAACTTCGTTCGCGCCCCTTCGCGACCGGTGGGCGCCCGCTGGTCTGCCGCGATCGCCGCTCCGTCGCGCGGTCCGCCCGGGACCGGCCGCTCGGGTGAGTCGCCCAGTCGCCCAGGGCCCGGCGCTCAGGCGTGCCGACTAGTCGGCCAGGGACCCGCCGCTCAGCCGTGTCACCAGATCGGCCATGACGCGCCGCTCAGGCGTGTCGCCTAGTCGGCCAGGATCGGCCGTTCGATCGCGAACGCCGGGTAGCCGACGACGCGGTCGGGCCGGCCCACCGTGTCCGCCGACGTGGCGAGCGCGAGCTGGCGCGGGCGGCGGCCGGTGGCGTCGGCCCACGCGAGCGTGGCGCGCAGCGCGAAGACGCCGCACGCGTGGTGCGGGGCGATCTCGCGCGGGCGCAGGCTCCGGATGGCCTCGGCGGTCGCGGCGTCGATCCGCTCGGCGGTCGCCTGGTCGTGGAAGTGCGACAGGTCCGTGGAGCAGATGATGACCGAGTCCTCCCCGGCCTCCTCGCGGAGCGCACTGATGAGCCGCGCGCCGTCCGGGGACTGGCCCATGCCGAAGGCGACGGGCGTGATCTCGATGTCGGGCCCCAACGCCACCTGCAGGAACGGCAGCTGGACCTCCAGCGAGTGCTCGGCCTCGTGCGGGAGGCGCGAGGAGCCGACGACGCCCGTGGCGGCCACGTTGACCTCCCCGAGCGGGGTCTCCCAGCGCGCGTAGGGCGCGGCGGCGTGCCCGCGGAGCGGGTAGTGGTGGGAGGGGCCGACGAGGACCACGCGCTTGACGCGGCCGCGGTGGGCGGCGAGTCGGGCGTAGACCTCGGCGGCGACGGGCCCGGAGTAGCGGTGGCCGGCGTGCGGGGCGATGTAGGCGGCGGCGAGCGGTTCGCTCACCGGTCCGGCGGCGTCGATGAGCCGCTCGATGTCGGCGCGGAGCAGCCCGGGGTCGGCCGGGTAGAAGCGTCCGGCGACGGCAGCGGGCCGTACGGTGTCTGATTTGATCGAAGGCATCGCAGGTCTTCCGGTGGTGGTTCCTATGGTCGGTGTGAAGGCTCTGGTCGGTGAGCCGGAATGTGGTCTTGCGCCGGTGCTCGCCTGGTTGACGGCGGGGCGATGCGGATCGGTTGCCGCTTGGGACCCCAGTCTCCCGCCGGTCCGTCGAAAACTCCGGGAACGTTCGCGCCGCAACCGCCGCACTGTCCGCTATCCGACACTGCATACCGGTCAATTCGGTACCAATCACGCACGATGAGGGCTTGGCCACAACTGGAGCAGCTCGTGGTCTGGCCTTCGGGGTCGTGCACGTTGCCGGTGTAGACGTGCCGCAGGCCCGCTTCACGGGCGATCCGCCTGGCCCGGCGGAGTGTCGCGACCGGGGTCGGCGGCACGTCCCGCATCTTGAAGTCCGGGTGGAACGCGGTGAAGTGGAGCGGCACATCAGGTCCGAGGTGGTCGTGGATCCACGCGCATTCGGCGGCGATCTCCGCGTCGGAGTCGTTGTGCCCGGGAATGAGCAGTGTGGTGATCTCGGTCCACACGTCGGTCTCGTGCACCAGGTATTCGAGTGTGTCGAGGACGGTCCTCAGTGAAGCGAATGCGATCTTGCGGTAGAACTCCTCGGTGAACGCCTTGAGGTCGATGTTCGCGGCGTCCATGTGCGCGTAGAGCTCTCGCCGCGCTTCCGGTCTGATGTACCCCGCCGACACCGCCACCGCTTTGAGCCCGGCCTCGCGGGCCGCGTCCGCGCAATCCGCAGCGTATTCGAGGAACACCGTAGGGTCATTGTAGGTGAACGCGATCGACCTGCAGCCCAGGCGCTTCGCAGTGGTGGCGAGGGTCTCGGGCTCGGCCTCCGAAGTGAGCGTGTCGATCTCGCGGGACTTGGAGATGTCCCAGTTCTGGCAGAACCGGCAGGCCAGGTTGCATCCGGCGGTGCCGAAGGAGAGCACGGGCGTGCCGGGCAGGAAGTGGTTGAGGGGCTTCTTCTCGATCGGATCGATGCAGAACCCGGAGGAGCGCCCGTACGAGGTCAGCACGATCTGGTCGCCGCGGCGGGCCCGCACGAAGCACAGGCCGCGCTGGCCCTCGCGCAGGCGGCAGGCGCGGGGGCAGACGGTGCACTCGAGGCGCCCGTCGTCCAGGACGCGATGGAAACCGGTGCCGACGGTGAACTCGTCGGCCCCTTCGGTCCGTGGCCTACGGGGAGTGAGGGTGGCCATACTCACTACGGTAGCGCCCGCTCCGTTGCCGTTGCGTTTCGGCATGGACGCGAGCGGTTTGCAAGCGAAAGGGGCCGCCCCGAGCACTGGATGCTCGGCGCGACCCCTACCGGTCTCGACCATTCGGGCCGCACGCGGCCCGGAGGTACTAGTTCAGGCGCTCGCCGGTCTTGGCGTGGAAGACGTGCTCGTGGCCCGGCTCGGGCACGACGTACACGGTCTCGGCCAGGCGCGGCACGTTCGCCGACTCGGTCCGGACGACGAAGCGCTCGGCTTCGCTGCTGTACGCGGCGTGGCCGTACACGTAGGCCTCCGAGCCCAGCTCCTCGACGAGGTCGACCTCGATCGGGATGCCGCCGGAGCCCTCGGTGCCGAGCTTGCAGTGCTCGGGGCGGATGCCGATGGTGACCTGCTGGTCGCCGCCGTCCTGGGTGGCGGCGTCGCGGACCTCGCGCGAGAGCGGGAGGGTCACGTCGCCGAACAGGCCGCCGGCCTCGGTGAGGCTCACGGTCTTCAGGTTCATGGCCGGGGAGCCGATGAAGCCGGCGACGAAGGTGTTCTTCGGCGCGTCGTACAGGGTGCGCGGGGTGTCGCACTGCTGCAGCAGGCCGTCCTTCATGACCGCGATGCGGTGGCCCATCGTCAGCGCCTCGACCTGGTCGTGGGTGACGTAGACGGTGGTGATGCCCAGGCGCTTCTGGAGCGAGGCGATCTGCGAACGGGTCTGGACGCGGAGCTTGGCGTCGAGGTTCGACAGCGGCTCGTCCATGAGGAACACCTGCGGCTCGCGCACGATGGCGCGGCCCATGGCGACGCGCTGGCGCTGGCCGCCGGAGAGGGCCTTCGGCTTGCGGCCGAGGTAGTCCTGGAGGTCGAGGAGCTTGGCGGCGTCCTCCACGCGCTGCTTGATCTCGGCCTTCGGCATGCGGCGCAGCTTGAGGGCGAACGCCATGTTGTCGAAGACGGACATGTGCGGGTAGAGCGCGTAGTTCTGGAAGACCATCGCGATGTCGCGGGACTTCGGGGGGAGGTTCGACACGTCGGTGTCGTTGATGAAGATCGAGCCTTCGTCGACCTCTTCGAGGCCGGCGAGCATCCGGAGGGAGGTGGACTTTCCACAACCGGAGGGGCCGACGAGGACGAGGAATTCGCCGTCCTGGATCTCGATGTCGAGCTTGTCGACGGCGGGCTTCTCGGTGCCCGGGTAGATGCGCGTGGCACCGGCGTACGTCACTGTGGCCATGATTATGGTCCCTTTCACTGGCAGGCACGTGCCAGACGATCCGTAGTAAAAGGCGGCTTTTCATCACAGACGGGACCTCGCCGGAGCGGCGCGACCCTGCGCTGCGATCACGACCGCGTGATGCGCAGCACCGTGCGGTCGTGAGCTGAGCCTAGCCGCGGGGGAATGCCTTTGCCAAGTCGGTGCCGAACGTTTGTCCGGTTTACCGTGAAGGTTTACCGAAACGTTATTCCACCCGCATGGCCTGCAGGAGCCGCTCGTCACCGGCCACGTCGCAGATCCCGAACGGCAGCCGGCCCCACAGCGCGAGGGCGATGTCCGAGGCCGAGCCCGCCGCGCGGGCCTGCAGTTCCGTGCGCGAATCGGGCTGCTCGAGCAGTGCGACCCGGCCGTCGCGCAGGCGCACGAACCAGGTCGCGTCCGCGTCCTGCGCGAACAGCTGCACCAGGCCCGCGGCCTCGGGGTGGGCCCCGCGGCGGGCGCCCACCGGGAGAAACGCTTCGAACACCTCGCTGATCGCCTCGGCCGCGAGCGCCACCGGGACGGGCGCGGTCGCCCCCACGGCCATCTGCACGTCCCAGCGGGCCAGGCCCGTGGCGACGGCGACGCGCCGGTGCCAGAACTCGGCCCGCCACTCCACCGGCGCCCACGTCCACGCCGGCGAGTCGGCGCCGCGCGCCTCGATCGCGTCGAGCACGGCCGCCAGCGCCTGGTCGTAGACGTCGAGCACGGCGGTGCCCTGCGCGGTCACGGGTGGGGGCTGCGGGAGGTCCTGGTCGGCCGTGGGGCGGGTGCAGAGGGCCTCGACGGCCCAGCGGTACTCGCGGGCGAGTTCGAGGAGGATGCCCGCGACGGTGGAGTCGGGGCGGGAGGGGGCGACGCGGTCGAGGGCCTCGGGCCCGCACGCCGAGCGCAGGCCTGCGGCCTCGGTCTTCAACTCGGTGAGGTAGTCGGTGATGCGCAGCTTAGCCATGGTGACCGCCGTTCCTCGTAGCCTGCGTAAAGCTTAGGCTTTCCGGTGTGACACACGCCAGCCCAACGTCGAGCGAGCAGGCTCCGAACGGCCCGGTCCCGGGCAGGTCCCTCAGCGAGTACACGACGCTGAGGATAGGAGGTCCGGCCCGCGAAGTGATCGAGACGCGCCACTGGTCGGAGGCGGTCGCGGCGATCCGCGGGGCGTCCGGTCGGACGCTGGTGCTCGGGGGCGGCTCGAACGTCGTCGTCGGGGACGGGGGGTTCGACGGGACGGTGGTGCTGCTGCGCGGCGAGGGCATCGAGGAGGTCGGGCCCGAGCGGTTCCGGGTCCAGGCCGGTCATGTGTGGGACGAGTTCGTCGCCTGGACGGTGCGCAACGGCTCCTCCGGTGTCGAGTGCCTGAGCGGCATCCCCGGTTCGACCGGGGCGACGCCGATCCAGAACGTGGGCGCGTACGGCCAGGAGGTCGCGCAGACCATTGCGGCGGTGAAGGTGTGGGACCGGGAGGCGGACGAGGTCCGCGACTGGTCGCCGGCCGAGTGCGGGTTCGCGTACCGCCGCAGCGTGTTCAAGCACTCGGACCGGTACCTGGTGCTGAGTGTGGACTTCCAGCTCACCGGGGGCGGCGAGTCGGAGCCGGTCGCGTACGCGGAGCTGGCGAAGCGGCTCGAGGTCGAGGTGGGCGACCGGGCGCCGGTGCATTCCGTGCGGGAGGCGGTCCTGGAGCTGCGCCGGGGCAAGGGCATGGTCCTCGACGAGGCCGATCATGACACGTGGAGTGCGGGTTCGTTCTTCACGAACCCGGTCGTCGGCGCGGCGGACCTGCACCAGGTGGCCGAGCGGGCGGGGGGCGAGCCGCCGCACTGGCCTGCGGGCGAAGGGGCCGTGAAGGTCTCGGCCGCGTGGCTCATCGGGGCGGCGGGGTTCGCGAAGGGCTACCGGCGGGGGAACGTGAGCCTCTCGACGAAGCACACGCTGGCGTTGACGAACCGGGGCGGCGCCACTGCGGCCGAGCTGCTCGCGCTCGCGGACGAGGTGGCGGACAAGGTGGAAGCGGACTTCGGCGTCCGCCTCCACCCCGAGCCGGTGATGGTGCTTTAGCCCTCGCGCAGTCCGATGCGGTCGTGGAGGCGGCGCAGCGGCGCCGGGGCCCACCAGTTCCATCTTCCGGTGAGCCGCATGAGGGCGGGCAGGAGCACGCCGCGGATCACGGTGGCGTCCACGATGACCGCCAGGGCCATGCCGAGGCCGAGCATCTGCAGGAAGACGACGTCGCCGGTCGCGTAGACCGCGAAGGAGAACGCCAGGACGGCCGCGGCGGCGGTGACGAGCGGCGCGGACCGCTGCAGGCCGGCGGCGATCGAGCCGGTCCGGTCCCCGGTGCGGTCGTGCTCCTCTTTGATGCGCGCGAGCATGAACACCTCGTAGTCCATGGAGAGTCCGTAGGCGATGCAGAACATGAGGATCGGGATGCTCGGCTCGAACGAGCCCTGCGGTGTGAAACCGATGAGGCCCGAGAGATGCCCGTCCTGGAAGACCCACACGAGGGCCCCGAACATGACCGCGAGTGAGAGTCCGTTGAGGAGTGTGGCCTTGAGCGGGGCGATCACGCTGCCGGTCATGAGGAACAGGATCACGACGGTGATGAGGACGATGAGGCCGAGCACGAGCGGGAGCCGGTCGAGCAGGGCGTCGCGGAAGTCCGCGAGGTCGGCCGGGTAGCCGGACACGGCAACCGTGAACCCGGGCTCGACGGCGCGGACGTCGCCGACGAGGGCGTAGGGGTCGGCGCGCATCGCGTCCGCCGCGGGGACCGCCGAAAGCCATGTGGCGCCGCCCGAGTGCGCGAACCGCTCGGTGTCGCCGGGGGCGACCGCGACGCCGTCCACGTACCGTCCGGCGCTCGAGTCGACCTGGGCGATGCCCTCCACTGTCGACAGTTCGGCGGCGTAGGCGCCGAGCGCTTCCGGTTCGGCCCCTTCGATGAGGATCTGGAACGCGTCCGACTCCTCGGCGGCGAAGCCTGCGGTGATCTGGTCGGTGACCACGCGGCTCGCGGCGTCCTCCGGGAGCGCCCGCTCGTCGGGGACGCCGAAGCGCACCCCCAGGATCGGCGACGCCAGCGTCAGCACGAGGACCAGTGCCGCAGTGCCCCAGATGAACGGGCGGCGCGTGACCGCCGTCGCGAGCGTGAACCACCGGCCCTCCTCGACCGGCCGCACCGGGCGCGTGCGCGTCACCCGGGGGCCCCAGACCGCCAGGGCCGCAGGGAGGACGACGACGGCGCCGACGAGCGCGGCGAGCGGCACGATGATCCCCGCGTACCCGAAGGACCGCAGGAACGGGAACGGCATGAGCAGCAGCACGGAGAGGCTCGCGGCCACGGTGACGGCGCTGAACACGACGGTGCGGCCGGCGGTGGCGACCGTGCGGGCGACGGCCTCCGCGCGGTGGTGGAGCGCCGACTCCTCCCGGAAGCGGTTGACGATGAACAGGCAGTAGTCCACGGCCAGGCCCAGGCTCATGACCAGGATGAGGTTCGCGGCGAACGTCGAGACCTCGGTCATCGCCGCGACGGCGCGCATGGCGGCCAAGGAGAGTGCGAGCGCGAAGACGCCGGTCCCGAGGGTGAGGAGGGCCGCGACCGGACGCCGGTAGAGCACGATGAGCAGCACCAGCATCCCCGGGAGGACGATCATCTCGGCGAGCACGAAGTCCTCGCGGGCCAGCTGCGCGGCCTCGCGGAACAGCTCGTCGGAGCCGCCGACGGCCACCGTGAGCGCGCCGCCGTCCCGGGCGAACTCGGCCTTCAGGTCCGGCAGCAGCTCCTCGCGCACGAAGGTGACGTCGCCGGGGAGGTAGGCGGTGACGAGCGCCTGCGAGCCGTCCTCGGAGCGGAGCGCGGGTGAGCCGGCGTCCCAGTAGGAGTCGACGGCTCCGGTGCCCTCGGCGGCGGCCAGCTCGGCGGCGAGCGCGGTGCCCGCCGCTTTGCTTGCGGCGGAGTCCACGTCGCCGTCGGCGGCCGTGACGAGCAGCAGGAAGTTGGCGCTGCCGATGCCGAAGCGACGGTCGAGTTCGTCGCCGGTGACGATCGATTCGGAGCCGGGCGCCTCGAAGCGGGAGAGGACGAGCGCGTTCATGGTGCCGGAGCCGATGAAGGCGCTGGCGAGGAAGGCGAGGAGGGCGGCGAGGAGCAGGATGCGTCTGCGGCGCACGGTGAATCGACCAAGGCGGTGCATGGGGTCTCCGACTGGCTAGACTTGAGAATGCGAGTGAGCGCTCGCAATAAAAATACGAGCGATCGCTCGCAATTACAAGCCCGAGGGGGACGCGTGCCCGACGACACAGCCAAGCCGGAGCGGAAACGCCAGGCCAGAGGCGAGAAGCGCATCGAGGAACTGCTCGACGCCGCCGCCGCGGTCTTCGCCGAGCGCGGCTACAAAGCGGCCGGCACCAACGAGATCGCCCGGCGCGCGGGCGCCTCCCCCGGCACGCTGTACCAGTTCTTCGAGAACAAGGAGGCCATCGCCGAGGCCCTCATGGCGCGGTACGTGGCGCGCCTGCGGGCGGCCCACGGCGAGGCCTTCGACCCGGCCGTGGCCGAACTGCCCCTGCCGGAGATGCTCGACCGCATCATCGACCCGGTGGTGGCCTTCGACCGCGCCAACCCGGGCTTCTACGCCCTGCTGGCGGACCCCCACCTCTCCCCGGAACTGGCGAGCGCGAAGAAGCCCGCCCAGAAGATCATGTTCCAGCGCCTCGACCAGATCCTGGAGCGGCGGGCCCCCGGCCTCCCGGCAGAGCAGCGAACCCGCACAGCGGAAGTCGCGGTCCACCTCTTCAGAGGTCTGCTCCCCCTCATCATGAGCGCGGCAGAGGAGGACCTGCCCACCCTCGTCGCCGATACCAAGGGCGTACTCCGCGATTACCTGTCATCCCGCATCGGGACCTACCCGCGACGAACGACTCGCACACCGGCCGAGGAGGAACGAGCGCGGGCCGCGCGGGCGAACCTCCGCCGCACGGCGGATGAAGGCCTGTTCGATTTCGACCGAGCGGTCGACCTCGACAAGTCGGTCGACGACGGACTACTGCGCTACGCGATGGAGGTCCTGGACGTCGACTCCCGGACCGACGCGATCACCCGATCGCTTCACGAGGCCGTCGAGGCGCGCGAAGCCGAGCCGTACCGCGTCACGGACAAGGAGGAGTGAGGAACTTGCAGCGGGGTCCGTTGCTGCGTGTCAACTTGAGGTCAGTGGTCAGCAGCGGAGCCCGTCGCCATTCGGCGACAGCGATATAAGAGGCGTCGTATGCGGTCACGCTGCCGCGCAGTTCCCAGATTCGACTCGCCAGAACCGCGAACGGTTCGCAGTGCACCGGCAGGGCCTGCAGGTCGCGGTAGGCGAGAGCGGCCGCCGTCTCATCGATGGTTCCCTTGCGCGCTTCGCGCCGGAGGATGTCCGCCGTCTCGTAGTGCAGCATTTCCGGCGCGAAGAGCCGCTTGCCCCGCATGTGGCCGACCGCCCATTCACTGATCGGCCCAGGCTCGATGAGCACCGCGGCGACCGCTGACGCGTCGACGACCAGCCCGTCTCCATCGGTCATCGGCGATCTGCGTCCCGCGATTCGAGGATGTCTTCGATGGTGACGGTCGAACCCGAAGCGTGTACCCGCGCGCGTGCACGTTCGAGAACCACATCAAGGGGCGGATGCGACACCGTGGACTCGATCAAGGTGAGCATGTACTCCTGCAACGACTGCCGCTGGCGGGCCGCCCGAGCAGCCAGTTCGTCCCGCCATTCGACCGGCACATGCCGGATCGTCACGCTGGTTTCGATCGCATCCGCTTTAGCCATGCTTGCATTATAGCTGCACTGGATGCGAAATGACTTCATCCTAACGGAGCAAGGCCGCCGCTTCCATTGCCGCGTAGGTCGCGATGACGCCGGCGCCCGCGCGCTTGATGCTCGTCAAGGACTCCAGGATCGCCGCGTCGCGGTCGATCCAGCCGCGCTCGGACGCCGCCACGATCTGGGCGTACTCACCGCTGATGTGGTAGGCCGCAACGGGAACCGGGCTCCGCTCGGCCGCGGCCTTCACGATGTCGAGGTACGGCAGCGCCGGCTTGACCATCACGATGTCCGCGCCCTGCTGGATGTCGAGATCGATCTCGTGCAGCGCCTCGGTCACGTTCGCGTTGTCCTGCTGGTACGTGCGGCGGTCCCCCTGCAGCTGCGACTCGACCGCGTCCCGGAACGGGCCGTAGAACGCGCTCGCGTACTTCGCCGCGTAGGCCAGCAAGCCCGTGTCGGTGTGGCCCGCTTCGTCAAGGGCCGCACGGACGTAGCCGATCTGGCCGTCCATCATCCCCGAGGCGCCGAGCAGGTCCGCGCCCGCTTCGGCCAGGGACACGCCCATCTCGGCGTACCGCACCAGCGAAGCGTCGTTGTCCACAGTGCCGTCCGGGCGGAGCACGCCGCAGTGGCCGTGGTCGGTGAACTCGTCCAGGCACAGGTCCGGGATGACCACGAGGTCGTCGCCGACCTCCTCGCGGATCGCCCGCGTCACGACGTTCAGGATCCCGTTCGGATCGGTTGCGGCCGAACCGATCGCGTCACGCACCGCCGGGATGCCGAAGGGCATGAGCCCGCCGAGCCCGGCCCGAGCGGCCTCGACCGCGAGCTTGCGCACCGAGTCCACCGAATGCTGGAACACCCCGGGCATCGACGCGATCTCGACGGGCTCGTTCAAGCCCTCCTTGACGAACACCGGCAGCACCAGGTCCGACGGATGCACGCGCGTCTCGGCCACGAGACGGCGAAGGGCCGCAGTGCGTCGCAGCCTCCGAGGGCGGATGACCGGGAACTCGGGACTGTTCGGCACTGCGACCACTTCCTTTGCGTTGCTAACGGAACCTCAGGGCCGTCGGCCCCTGGATCTTCTGGCCCCGACGGGTCTTGATCGGGCCCTCGGCCAGGCGCTGCTTCAGCTCCATGGCGTACTCCGCGAGGGCCTCGATGAGGTCCGGCACGGAGGCGTTCTCCGGCTTGGCGTCCACGCGCAGACCGAACTCGGTCGCCGTGTCGGCGGTCGCCGGGCCGATGCACGCCACCACGGTGCGCTGGTGCGGCTTGCCCGCGATGCCCACGAGGTTGCGCACAGTGGACGACGAGGTGAAGAGCACCGCGTCGAACCCGCCGGACTTGATGGCGTCGCGGATGTCAGCGGCCGGCGGCGAGGCGCGCACCGTGCGGTACGCGGTGACGTCGTCGACCTCCCAGCCGCGCTCGCTCAGGCCCGAGACCAGCGTCTCGGTCGCGATGTCGGCGCGCGGCAGGAGCACCCGGCCGACCATGTCGAGGATCGGGTCGTGCGGCGGGAAGACCTCGAGCAGGCCCTCCGAGGACTGCTGCCCGGTCGGGATCAGCTCGGGCTCGATGCCGAACTCCCGCACGGCGTTCGCGGTCGCCTCGCCGATGCAGGCGATGCGCAGCCCGCCGAACGCGCGCGCGTCCAGGCCGTGCTCCTTGAACTTCTCCCAGATCGCCTTCACCGAGTTCTGGCTGGTGAACACGATCCACGCGTACCGGCCGTCGACCAGGCCCTTGATGGCCCGCTCCATCTGGGCGGGCGTGCGCGGCGGCTCGACGGCGATCGTCGGGACCTCGCACGGGATGGCGCCGTAGGCGCGCAGGCGCTCCGACATGATGCCGGCCTGCTCCTTGGTGCGGGGGATGAGGACCTTCCAGCCGTAGAGCGGGCGACCCTCCCACCACGCGAGTTCGTGCCGGTCGTCCACGCCGGGGCCGATGGTGAGCACGACCTGCCCGGCGTAGCCGAGCGCCGCCTCCACGAACGTGTCCACAGAGGAGGTCGTGGTGTACTCGGTCTCGCCCGTCGCGTCACCGGTCACGGCGACCGCGGTCTCGCCGGAGACCCCGCCCGCGAGCAGGATGTCGCGCAAGGAGGACAGGTCCGAGACGTCGGCGGTGACGGTGAGGCTGCCGCGCTTGATCGCGTCCGCGATCATGAGCGGCTCGATGGAGGCGATGTCGTCGATGTCGATGACCGTGCGGATCTCCCCGGGAGGCATGCCCGCGTACACGGCGACGGCCTGCGCGTGGCTCATGCCCGGGATGACCTCGAAACGGGCCTGCTCGGCGCTGGCGGCCCTGATCTCGGCCTTCGCGAGCCGGTTCGGGTACGCGTCGCCGACGATGAGGCGGGCGATGTTCTCGCCCTCGCGCGCCGCGGCGGCCATGAGCTTGCCCTGGTCGCTCGGGGAGGACTCGATGAGCTTGATCTTCGAGTCGTCGCCGTTGAGCTCCTTGGCGGTCTCGATGAGCGACTGCGGGAGCGACCGGTCGTAGTAGACCCGGTCGGCCTCGCGAATCGCGTCGAGGGCGCGCTTGGTCAGCAGTCCCGGGTCGCCTGGGCCGGTCCCGACGAAACGCACGCGGCCCACCGGCTTACGGGCACTGGTCATGTTCTCTCCATCAACAGTCGTCTAAAGCTTGGGTCTAACTTCAATAGTTGCTCGGCACCGGCCTCGAGGAGGTCCTCGGCCAGCGCTCGCCCCACGGCGGCGGCACGGGCGGCCAGTTCGTCGGCGCCCGCATCGCCTGTGTCAGGGAGAGCGGCGGTGGTCGAGAGCCGCTCGATGACGGAACCGTCCTCGGCACCGACGGCCCCCCGCAGATACAGGTCGACCTCGTCTGGCGAAGCGCCTTCGGCGACATCGGCGAGTGCGGCGACGGGAGCGCTGCATCCGGCTTCGAGTCGTTGCAGAAGGGCGCGTTCGGCGGCGACGACGGCCTGTGCGTACCGGTCGTTGAGCTTACTTGAGATCCGCGCAGATGTCATGTCGGCTTTGCGGCATTCGACCGCCAATGCCCCTTGTGCTGGGGCGGGAAGCATCACTAGCGGGTCCAGGTACTCCGTGATCTCCGCCTGCCGCTCGATGCGCTTGAGGCCGGCTGCCGCGAGGATCACCCCATCGAGGTCGTCGCCGACGCGGCCGATGCGCGTGTCGATATTGCCGCGGATCGGCACGCACTCGAAGCCGCGCCCCAGGGCGTTCAGCTGCGCGATGCGCCGGGGCGAACCGGTCCCGATCCGCGCGCCCGGCCCCAGGTCGGAGAGGGTGCGGCCGTCCGAGGCGATGAGCACGTCGCGCGGATCGGCGCGCGGGGGCACACTGATGACGAGGTGCTCGGGCTGGGCCGTGGGCAGGTCCTTGTACGAGTGGACGGCGATGTCGATCTCCTCGCGCTCCAGCGCATCGCGCAGCTGGTTGACGAAGACGCCGACGCCGAGCTGGGCGACGGGCACCGTGGTGCCGTCTCCTGTGGTCTTGATCTCGACGAGCTCGACCTGCTCCCCCGTGAGGCGCGCGATCTCGTCCGCGATCATGCCGCTCTGCGCGAGCGCGAGCTTCGATCCCCTGGTCCCGACTCGGATCACAGGTGGTTTCCCTTCCTAAGGCCGGCGGCGCGAAGCGCTCCGGGCTGCTATGGGGCGGTGCCGAGGGTCTTGCCTGCTTCGGCCGCGAGGACCGGATTGACTTTGAGGGCTTCCGCGAGGTCGCCGCTCTGCGGTTCGGCGACGGCGGCCGCGTCGAGCGCGAACAGGTCGCGCAGGGCGCGCGCGTAGTCGGGCGCACCGGGCTGGCCGGCGAGCTCGCGGACGCGGACGGTGGGCTCGTGGAGGAGCCGCTGCACCACGCGGTGCACGGTGCGGGCGACCTCGGCGCGCTGGTCGTCGGTGAAGTCGCCGCGGCGGGCGACGCGGGAGAGCTCGGCCTCGACGATGTCGGCGGCGGCCGAGCGCAGGGCGGCCACGGTGGGGGTGACGGCGTCGGCGCGCAGGCTCTCGTTGTAGGCCGCGATCTCCTCGGCGAGGAGCGCCTCGACTTCGGCGAGGGTGTCGGCGGCGGCGCCGGCGGCGTCGGCGCGCTGGATCTCGGCGATGTCGATGACGTGCACGCCCTCGAGGCGCGACACCTCCTCGGCGACGTCCTTGGGGAGGGCGAGGTCGCAGACGACGAGCGGCGCGGTGCGGCCGGCGAGGTGGGCGGCGCGCAGGACCGGCTCGGGCGAGGAGGTCGCGCACACGAGCAGGTCCACTTGCGCGGCAAGGGAGGTGAGGTCGTCGTAGGCGGCGGTCTCGGCGTCCCAGACGGCGGCGAGCCGCTCGGCCTTCTCGCGGTCGCGGTTGGCGACCTTGAGGGACTTGACGCCCGAGCGCGCGAGGGTCGCGGTGGCGAGGCTGCCCATGGCGCCGGCGCCGACGACGGCGGCGCGGGCCTGGGAGAGGCCGTTGGCGAACCCGGTGCGGGCCAGTTCGCGCTCGGCGAGTTCGAGGGCGGCGGTGACGACGGAGGGCGCGGCGGCGTCCACGTCGGTCTCGGCGTGGATCCGCTTGCCCACGCGCAGGGCCTGCTGGAACAGCTCGTGGAGGTGGCGCCCGACCTGGTCGGCCTCGCGCGCGGTCTCGTAGGCGTCGCGCAGCTGGCCGAGGATCTGGGGCTCGCCCGCGACCATGGAGTCGAGGCCCGCGGCGACCCGGAAGGCGTGGGCGGCGGCGTCGGCGCCGTGGCGCACGTACCCGCAGGAGGCGAAGTCGAGCTCGGCTTCGGCGTCGCTCAGGCCCCACACGCGGTGGAGCTCGTCGACGATCGCGGAGAGGCCTCCGTGGAAGGTGGCGGCGGTGGCATACACCTCGACGCGGTTGCAGGTCGAGAGCACGACGGCTTCGCGGACCTCGCCGCCGCCGCTCAGGAGCGAGCGCGCGAGGTCGGCGGCGGCCTCGGGGCCCACCGCGAGCCGTTCCAGGGTCTCCACCGCGGCACTGCGGTGCGAGATGCCCACTACCAGGAGGTTCACTTCACCGTTCCCGTCTCTCGGCCGTGCTCTTCACGTCCCCGCAAGCGGTCGACGTGCCTCATCTACGTCTCCGCGAGCGGTCGACGCGACTGCTGCTTGACGTCTGTGTTCGTCCGGCCGATGGTCTTGTGGTGTTCGTGGAAGGAGAGGATCTGCAGCTCGACGGCCAGGTCGACCTTGCGGACCGCCACACCTTGCGGCACGGCGAGAACACATGGCGCGAAGTTGAGAATGCTTGTGACACCAGCATCTACGAGGAGGTCGGCCACGTGTTGGGCGGCCGCGCCGGGTGTGGCGATGACCCCTATGTTGATGCCTTCGTCACGTATCGCGCCTGCCAGCAGCGCCACATCGCGCACCAGGATCCCGTCCAGGTCCTTCCCTATGATGCCCGGGTCGGCGTCGAAGAGGCCAACGATGTCGAAGCCTCGTTCGGAGAATCCGGGGTACCTGGCCAGGGCTTGGCCCAAGTGACCCAGGCCGATGATGGCCACGCGGGAGTCTTTCGTGAGTCCGAGCACACCCGCGATGTAGGCGGCGAGCGCGGCCACGTTGTAGCCGACGCCGCGCATCCCGGAGGCCCCGAGCTGGGAGAGGTCCTTGCGGAGCATCGCCGAGTTCACGCCCGTGGCGGCGGCGAGGGTTTCGGAGGAGACGGTCTCGACGCCGGCTTCGCCCAGCGAGCTCAGCGCCCGCAGGTACTCGGGCAGGCGCCTGACCGTCGCGGCCGGGAGGTCGGCGGCCGTTGCGGAAGGGCCGCTGGGGGCCCGGTGGTCAGTGCCTTCGCCGGTGGTCGTCAATGGTGGAACTCCAGGTCCGCTAGTCCCGCGCCGCCGTTCACCGGCGCGCAACCCAGCTTAGGAGGTGGACCGTGCGCGAGCTCGCACAGGCGGCGCTAACCTGCGCCGGACGCGACTCGGCGGCTCGCGGGACCGGTGCGGTACACCCCCGTAACACTGGGCGAAGCCCAGCTGTACCGATAGCCGGTTGTTCCCGGCGAGCCGCCGTCTGGATTGATTTTGCCCTAAAAGACCGCTGATGCCCGTAAATCAATATTTTTCGGCGCGTCGTCCTCGGGATCACGAATTCGAGGAAGCCTCGAGATCGCGCGTGAGGCGCGGCACGTCGACGTCCCAGTAGCTGTGCTCGCGGCCGTCGAGCAGCACCACGGGGAGCCGATCGCCGTATTCGCGCGCCAACGCAGCGTCATCGGCGACGTCCACCTCGGTGAAGCCGAGGCCCGCCGCGCGCGCCACCCGGTCGAGATCGGCGCGCGCCGCCCCGCACAGATGGCAATCCCTTGTAGTCAGCAGCGTCAGCCTGTTCACCCTGCTCCCTCCCTGGATCAGAAGATCGCACAATCTGTGCGACACCCTCCGTCATTCCTCGATCACTATTGAGCCAGAACCGGTCCGCGAACGCGGACCTCCAAACATTTGGGGAGGTAATGGTGGGATTCCGCCCCCGCGAAGAAGGGTACGTCGGTGCGCCGGGCGAGCGCCGACATCACCCGCAGTCAAGCCGTCACCGAACGCGACACGCCGAACGCAAATCCGCGTCGGCGGCCTTCCTGATTTCTAGACTCAGGCGGGTCAGTCCCTGCGGGACCCGATCGCATGACTCGGCCCGACCCCTCACACGAGGAGGCCACTAGTGCCCGGTATTGCACCAGCAATGGTGACGAACTACGCGAACCGCCACACCGCAACGCTCACAGCAGAATTCGCCCCTTACCTGAACGCCACCGCCATCGCCGACGCCCTGACCCGGCTGCCCGCCCCGACCTTCGAGCGGCTCCGGCAGGCCGTCTGGACGGTCCTGAGCCTCGACACCGGCACCGCCGAGCAGCACCACGTGCGCTCCGGCGCCGGCGCCGCGGGCGGGGCCACCGAGGCCGCCGGCCCCGACCAGCACGACCCGAGCACCGACCAGGTCGACGGCGACGAAGTGGCCGACCTGGTGGCGCGCGCCCAGGACGGCGACCCGGGCGCCTTCGGCGAGATCTACGACCGCTACAGCGAGACGGTCTACCGCTACATCTACTTCCGCGTGAACAACGCCCAACTGGCCGAGGACCTCGCCTCCGAGACCTTCCTGCGGGCGCTGCGCCGCATCTCCAGCTTCAGCTGGCAGGGCCGGGCCTTCGGGGCCTGGCTGGTGACGATCGCGCGGAACCTGGTCGTCGACCACTTCAAGTCGGGCCGCTACCGGCTCGAGATCGTCAAGCCCGACGTCCTGGGGACCGACTCCCCCGAGACGGACCCGACCACCTCCCCCGAGACCGCCGCGCTGGAGAAGCTCACCAACGCCACCCTCCTGACCGCGGTCAAGAAGCTCAACCCCGACCAGCAGGAGTGCATCGTCCTGCGGTTCCTCCAGGGGTTCACCGTCGCCGAGACCGCCCGCACCATGGGCAAGAACGAAGGCGCGGTCAAGGCCCTGCAGTACCGGGCCGTGCGCACCCTCGCCCGGCTGCTGCCGGACGGCTTCCGAGGTTGAGGTAGGCGTTTCCGATCCCTTTTCCTTCTCCTCTCCTTCCTTCTCCGACGGCTCAGGCTGCTGTCGGAAACTCGACAAAAACCCGTCTCCGCGGGCACCGACCCGCGAACCCGTCATCAGCGATCCGCCGGGCCCTACCCGGCCGGACCGACACTGCCAGGTCAGGGCCGTTCACCGGTCCTCTACCGCCGTGGAATCGAGCCGCGAGGCGGACAAAGTGGTCCGCGTCGCAAGGTTCTCGGCGAACCGTAACCTCAGGGGCTACTCGTGCGTTGTTCTCAGTACAGGAGCAGGATCCATGCAGTGAGAGGGGGTGTGCCCGGTGACTTTGAACCCTATGGAGCGCCGCCGCGCGGAGGAATTCGCACGGCTGCTTGACTCCGAGGAACCCTCCCTCCCTCACCAGCACAGGGCTGACACATCGGCCGCGACAGTGCACATCGACACCGCGGAAGCGTTCGCCGAACTCGTCGGCGTCACCGAACGGCTCGGCGGTCTCGGCGAGCAGCTCATGGCCGCGAGCCGGCCGTCGCAGCACTGGCAGGACGCCACCAGGCGGCGGCTCATGGCCGTCGCCGCGGAAGAGGGCATCGGCGTCACCGCCCGGGCCCGCGCCAGCGCCGTCGTGCCCGACACCAAACGGGCCCCGGTGCTGGACGACATGTTCCCGCGCCGCCCCCGCGGCGGGCGCCGCCTCGCGATCGTGGCGGCCCTGCTCACCGGCACCGTGGCCGTCTCCGGGGTCTCAGCGGCCTCGGGGGACGCGCTGCCGGGCGAGACGCTCTACGGCGTCAAGCGCTCCACCGAGAAGGCGCAGCTCGCACTGGCGGGCAACGACCTCGGGCGGGCGCAGCTGTACCTGGAGTTCGCGCGCACGCGCATCCAGGAGGCCTCCGAGGTCGTCGGCGACGACGCGGCGGTCGCCACCGCTTTGAGCGACGCCACGGGCGAACTGCGCAGCGGCACCGCGCTGCTGGGCGCGATCGCAGTGGAGAGTGGCGATCCGGCACCCCTCGACTACATCGACCTGTTCACCAACGAGCACCGCTGGGTGCTCGAGGACCTGGTGGCCGAGCTCGACGGCGAGGCCCTGACGGCCGGCGAGGAGCTGGTCGCGGTGCTCGAGGGCGCGGCGGTCCGCTCGGTGGAGCTGCGCGGCGCGCTCGACTGCACCGAGGCCGGCGGCGAGACCGACGCGCTGGGCCCGATCCCGGGCTCGTGCGCGAAGGACTCCATGGACGCGACGACCCCGGTCGAGCCGAGCGGTGCCGAAGGCGCCGAGAGCGGTGCGGTCGAGACCGACGGGGGCGATGCGGCGACCGGCGGGACCGACGGCGAGTCGGAGCCCGCTGCGGGCGGGGAGCCCGCCGGGAGCGCCGAGGAGCCGCGGACGGACCCGACCACGGGCGGCGCGAGCGACCCGGCGACCACCGGTGAGCCGAGCAGCGAGCCCGAGGGCGAGGACGTCCTGGGCGAATTGACCGGGATCCTCTCGGATTTGTTCGAGTAACTTGGCGCCCTTCGGGGTACGCCGTATCGGGCCGATGTCGGCCCGGCAGTGATGCAAGGTGTGGAGTAACGGGCCGGGACGTCGAGAGGCGTCCCGGCCCGCCGCCTTGTGTGCTGCGGGCCGTATACCGTCCCTGACCCCCACCCGCCCTGGGGACCGTCGTCACCACGACGGCGCGGGGGTACGACACGACGAGGGGGTCGCGGAGCACATGTCGCCCGAAAGGGAACGCACGCAGCGTTGGCCGTATAACCAGGGCCACACTGGAAATTCATCGAGCTCGCGTCCTGGCGTTACAGGGCGTCTGCCTGAGGCTTGTAGGCTTTTAGAGTGTCTGAGATCGAGGCTTCCTCCACCGCCTCCGCCGCGCCCCTTCCGAGAACCGCGCAGGCCGGCGGCTCCGCGCTGACCCATTCCGTCGTCGTCGAGCCCGCCGCACCGGGCGACGACGAGCTCGCCCACCGCCCCACCGCCGCCTTCTTCGACGTCGACAACACCCTCATGCACGGAGCCTCCACGTACTGGCTCGCGCGCGCCCTCTCCAAGCACGGGGTGCTCTCGGGCCGCGACATCCTCAGCTTCGCCTGGAAGCAGGCCCGCTTCAAGTTCGGCGCCGAGAACCACGGGCACATCTCCTCCGTCAAGTCCTCCGCGCTCGAGCTCGTCGCCGGGTTCCCGGTCTCGGAGATGAAGGCCGTCTGCGAAGAGGTCGTCGACCGCGACATCTCCCCGCGCATCCTCGCTCCGGTGCGGCGGATCGCCGAACGCCACCTCGAGGCCGACCAGGAGGTGTGGCTCGTGACGGCCAGCCCGGTCGAGCTCGCCGGGGTCCTCGCCTCGCGGCTGGGCCTGACCGGGGCGCTCGGCACGATCGCCGAGGTCGAGGAGGGCTGCTACACCGGCCGCCTCGTCGGCGACCTCATGCACGGCCCCGCGAAGGCGGACGGCATCGCCGAGCTCGCCGCCGAGCGCGGCTTCGACCTCGAGCGGTGCACCGCCTACTCGGACTCGGCGAACGACCTGCCGATGCTGCGCAAGGTGGGGCGCGCCATCGCCGTCAACCCGGACACGCGCCTCGCCCGCCAGGCCCGCCACTACGGCTGGCCCGTCCTCGACTTCCGGCGCGGGCGCCGCGCCGCGAAGCTCGCACTGCCGACCGCGGCCGCCGCCGGGGTGGGCGCCGGCCTGCTGTACCTGTACAAGTCCCGCGAGCGGGACTAGGCGCACCCGGCCGCGGCCGGCGGAACACGAAGAGGCGAATGGCAGGGCACATCGACGCGGCGCAGCGGCTCACCCTCGCGGGGACCGCCGTGCTCGCCCTCGCCTGGCTCGCCTGGCCCTCCCCCGACCGTCCCGAGGCCGCCGCGGTGCCCGATGCGGTGCCGACCGTGTGGGAGACCTGGGACGCCGAGCCCACCGACCTGCCCGGCGTCATCGACGGTCGGGCCTGGACCCCGCTCACCGTCCTCGACGACCCAGCCCCCGATGTCGACGCGTTCCTCGGCACCGACGAGGCCGGGTCGCTGCTCTATGTGGAGCTGCCCGCCGAAGGAGCGGCGACCTCGAGCGTGGTCGCCGAGCCCGGCGGCGTGCCCGGCGTGGTGGCCGCGGCGGCCACCGATGCGCGCCTCGCGTGGCTCCAGACGGTGCCCGACGCGCAGGGCCGGGTCGTCTCCGAACTGTGGACCGCCGAGCGCGGTGCGGACGGCCGGCCCGGCGAGGCCGCCCTGCTGACGGCCGACACCGGGGACGTGATCACCGCCGGCAGCGCGTACGACCTCCAGTTCGCGGCCGAAGGGCTGCACTGGCTCTCGACCGCGCGCGGCGGCACGCTCGTCACCGAGCACCGCTCGATCCCCGTCGCAGGCGGCGAGGTGGCGGTCGTGGGCCACCGCGGGGCGTGGCAGTCCGCCGCCTGGCCGTGGCTCGCCAGCGCCGGGTCCGACTCGCTGGGCGGGGCGCAGTTGGTGCGCACCGACACGGGTGCGGGCGTGAAGGTGTTCTCCGGGTCGGACGAGCTGACGCTGTGCTCGGCCACGTGGTGCCGGTTGATCGTGACCGCCGACGACGGGGCGCGGGTGGACCTCGTCCGTCCAGACGGGAGCGACCGGGTCACCGTGGCGGAGGGCTTCAAGTCGGCGGTGTCGCCGGACGTGGGGCTCATCGACCGGTTCGAGCCGCTCGCGGAGGCCAAGGCCGCCACGGGGGACGCGACGACGGTGACGCTCTTCGACCTCGAGGCGGACGCCGAGTACCTGGTGGCCTCCCGTGCGGGCGAGACGGGCGCGGACGCGCAGTGCCTGTGGTGGTCGACCGGGACGGGCGAGCTGCTGGAGTGGCACGTGCTGGACCTCACGGACCTCGCTTGATGCGAGGCGTTCGCGGACCCGGCCCGGGTAACGTCGATGCCGTGACCACACCTGGAGCGTTGCACACACCGGAGGAGCCGGGCCCGGCCCGGCCCCAGATCATGGGTGTCCTCAATGTCACCCCCGACTCGTTCTCCGACGGTGGGCGCTACCTCGACTTCGGCGACGCCGTGGCGCACGGCGAGCAGATGGGCGCCGAGGGCGCCGACCTGATCGACGTGGGCGGCGAGTCGACGCGCCCGGGTGCGGACCGGGTGGACCCGGCGACCGAGATCGCGCGCGTGGTGGACGTGGTGGCGGCCTTGTGCGAACGGGGCCTTGCCGTCTCGATCGACACGACCCGGGCGGCGGTGGCCGCGGCGGCGATCGGGGCCGGTGCGAGCGTGGTGAACGACGTGTCGGGCGGTTTGGCCGATCCGGACATGGCGCGGGTCGTGGCGGACACGGGCGTGCGGTGGGTGCTCATGCACTGGCGCGGCCATTCGGCGGACATGCAGCGCCTCCAGCACTACGAGAACGTCGTCGCCGATGTGAAGGCCGAGCTGGAGGACCGGGTGGAGGCGGCCCTGGACTCCGGTGTGGACCGCTCGAGGCTGATCCTGGACCCGGGTCTGGGGTTCGCGAAGTCGGCCGAGCACAACTGGCGGCTCTCGGCGCACCTCGACGAGTTCACGGCGCTGGGGTTCCCGGTGCTGTTCGGCTCCTCCCGCAAGTCGTACCTGGGGAAGCTCCTGGAGGACGAGAGCGGGAAGCCGCGCCCGGTGGGGCAGCGGGAGGCGGCGACGCTGGCGACCTCGCTGCTGGCGTTCGAGGCGGGCGTGTGGGGCGTGCGGGTGCACGACGTGGCCGGGACGGCGGACGCGCGGGCCGTGTGGATGGCGACGCGCCGGGCCCGGTAGGCCCTGACGGATCCCTGACAGCGCGCCGTCGGCGCGCTGCGCTGCCGTGCGCTGTGACCTGGGCGTGTGCAGCTCACCGATCGGACCGGTGGGATTGCGAGGCCATCTCGGAACTTGGAACAACGGTTGCGGTTTCGCCCGTCTCACCCGTAGCATTCGGCTCGTACTTCATCCAGAGCAGCTGAGGGGTCCGGCCCTGCGAAGCTGCGGCAACCACCGACCCGCTTTTTCAGGGGCAGGCGGCAGGTGCCAATTCCGGCCCGCTGCGCGGGGAAGATGAGGGAGGAGCCTTCTCGTATGTCCAATACCCTGTTCGAAGACAGCCCGGCCAAGGGCCTGGTCTGCCGCAACTGCAACGCCACCTATGAGCTCGTGGCCCAGCACGCCTGTTGGCAGTGTTTCGGCCCGCTCGAAGTCGATTACGACCAGGCGGAGCTGGCGAAGGTCACGCGGGAGCAGATCGAGGCCGGCCCGCAGAACATCTGGCGGTACGCGCCGCTGCTGCCCGTCGGCGTCCACCCCGAGGACCGGGTGAGCCTGAACCCGGGCCTGACCCCGCTCATCGACGCGAAGAACCTCGCGAAGGCCCTGGGCATGCGCAAGCTCTGGGTGAAGGACGACTCGGCGAACCCCACCCACTCGTTCAAGGACCGCGTGGTGTCGACCGCGGTCTCGGCCGCGATCAAGCTCGGTTTCGACCGGTTCGCGTGCGCTTCGACGGGCAACCTGGCGAACTCGGTGGCCGCGCACGCCGCCCGCGCGGGCGTGCCGTCGATCGTGTTCATCCCGCACGACCTGGAGCCGGGGAAGATCGTCCAGTCGGCGATCTACGGCGGCAAGCTGGTCGCGGTGCAGGGCTCGTACGACGATGTGAACCGGCTGTGCTCGGAGCTGACGGAGACGGACGACTTCGAGACGACCGCGTTCGTGAACGTCAACATCCGCCCCTACTACGCCGAGGGCTCCAAGACGCTCGGGTACGAGGTGGCCGAGCAGCTCGGGTGGCGGCTGCCGGAGCAGGTCGTGGTGCCGATGGCCTCGGGCGAGCTCCTGACCAAGATCCACAAGGCGTTCGAGGAGTCGGCCGAGATCGGGCTGGTCGAGCCGGGCAAGGTGCGGGTCTTCGGCGCGCAGTCGGCCGGGTGCAGCCCGATCGCGGACGCGTACGCCGAGGGCACCGACGTGATCACGCCGGTGAAGCCGACGGGCATCGCGAAGAGCCTCAACATCGGCGACCCGGCGGCCGGGCCCTACGCGATCGAGGCGTGCCGCAGCACGGGCGGCGGCATGGCGAAGGTGAACGACGACGAGATCCGCGAGGGCGTGCGGCTGCTCGCGGCGACCACCGGTGTCTTCGCGGAAACGGCCGGCGGCGTGGTCGTCGCTACGCTCCGTAAGCTCCTGGAGTCGGGTCAGTTGGATCCGGAGGCCGAGACCGTCATCTACAACACCGGCGAGGGCCTCAAGACGCTCGATGCAGTGTCCTCGCTGGTCGGACCGACGCACACGGTGAAGCCTTCTTTGAAGGCGGCGAAGGAAGCGGGACTTCTGGAGTCCTGAGTAGAGCGGGAGTTTGGGAAGCATTTCCAGTCAAACGCTTTCCGAACTCCCGAATTTATCACTGTGAGTGACCAATGTGAATGGTTGTGTCGGATACCCGACAGAAATCAATCGCTCGGCGGGTCTTGACCCTATTCAGTGAATAAGCAAGAATTCTTCTTGCGGGAGGCCGCAGACGTCCTGTCGCCACTCACCCGGTTGACTGCGAGTCCTGGGGCTAGAACGTGTCGAGCAGCGCCAGCCGGTGTCAGGAACTGCGGTCTCCCGACCAATCCCTTAACGGTGGATTGCCCGCATCCTCACGCTCCCAAACCTTCTTCCAGCCCATTGCCGCCAGGTAATGGGCTTGCCGGTGTCGGTGCCTCCCGACACAATCGGCCCATGACCTATTTCGACATCGTTCGGGTCGACCCGAACGACCATGCGCTGGTGCAGTCCTGGTTCGCGGCCCGCGAGGCCGTCGCCACCCGCGACTGGCCCGGGACCAGGCCCTTGAACCCCGTCTACACCTGGGCCGCACTAGTTCTGGCCAGCAGCGACGTCCGCCGCGAGCGGTGGGCGGCGGTCCGCGACGGGCGCGTTCTCGGCCACCTCGACCTCTCGCTGCCGTTCCTCGACAACACCCACCTGATGAACCTCGAACTGGGCGTCCATCCCGACGAGCGCCGCCGCGGGGTCGGCTCGGCCCTGCTTCGGCACGCGGAGCAGCGCGCCGCGGAGGAGGGGCGGACCAGCGTCTCCTCATGGGTGCCCGTGCCCATCGAGGGCGGCGCGCCGATCAGCCCCGACGGCTCGCACTTCGCGGTCCACCACGGCTACCGGACCTCGCTCGAAGGCGCCACCCGAGTCTGCGACCTCGACGCGGTCGACGACACCGAGCTCGAACGGCTCTGGGACGCCGCCTGGGAGCGGGCCGAGGGGTTCGAGCTGATCACGTTCACCGGCGCACCGCCCCCCGAGCTCCTCGACGGGGTCGCGCACCTGCACGCCCGCATGTACACCGACATGCCGCTCGGCGACTGGGACCTCCAGGAGGCCGCGGTCGACGGCGAGCGGATCCTCAAAGAGGCGCGGGTGCGCCGCCTGCGAGGCGAGCTGCACCTCCAGGCCGTGGTGCGGCACAAGGAGAGCGGCGCGATCGCAGGTCTCACCGAGGTCATCGTGGAGGCCGGCGGCGAGGAGCACTGCATCCAGGGCGACACGATCGTCGACCCGCGCTTCCGGGGCCACCGGCTCGGCACGATCCTCAAGATCGCGAACCAGCGCGCGATCCGCCAGTGGCGGCCGAAGATGCGCTACGTGTGGACCGGCAACGCCACCAGCAACAGCCACATGATCGCCATCAACGAGGCGGTCGGCTACCGCCTGGTCCACCACGAGAACGTCTACCAGAAGAAGCGCTAAGGGGTGTTCGAGCGGTCCCGGCGAGTCGGTATCCGAGTCTTCGCTCGCAAGACGTGGGGGGTATGCGAAGGCCCGGCAACGCGGCGAATGGGCCGGACAGCGGCCGGCGGGGCCGCTCAACACTAGGTCAGCGGATGAGCTTCTCGTGCATGCGGCGGCGCTCGGCGTGGAGCCTCGCGATCTTCGCGTGCAGTGCCGCGTCGCCGTCGCCGCTGCGGGACATGGCCTCCCGCAGGTCGTGGATCTCCTGCTCGACGTCGAGGCCGCGCCGGTTGAGCAGGTGCAGGGTCTCGTGCGGTTCGGGTTCGGGCGTGCGCCGCAGCAGGCGCAGGCCCTCGGCGGTGATGCCGAACTGGGCGAGGGCGGCCGCGTCGAACACGACCGCGTTCGGGTGGTCGGCCACTTTGGACATCCGTTCGGAGCCTTCGCGCTGCTGGTCGGAGAGGCCGGTGTGGGCGTAGAGCCACCACATGGTCTCGCCGTCGATGTGCCGGACGCTCACCCCGCCGGGGACGAGCTTCTGCGCGAGCGTGGAGTGGTTGCGGCGATAGACGCTCAGGGCGCGCGACGCCGGCTCCAGCAGGCTCAGGCCGATCGAGGGGCTGTGGTGGTAGGTGCGGTGGCCGGCGGCCTCCGACGGCACCCAGTTGCAGCCCAGCGTGGGCGAGAGGATGGCGGGGGCGGCGCTGCCTTCGGCCAGGTACGCGGCGGCGGTCTCGTGGAGGCGGCCGACGAGGTCGCGGTGGACCGCGTCGTCGTCGTCCAGGCGCGTGGTGAGGGCCCAGCCCCTGCCGCGAGTGCGAGCCTCCTCGCGGGTCCAGGCCACGAGGTCGGGGACGAAGTCGCGCTTGAGCTCGGTCTCGGCCAGGTGGATCCAGGGCCTGTCGGCGGCGAGCGCTTCGAGGCGCCGCCGGGCGACCGGGGGCATCTCGCGGTCGATCGCGATGTACCACACGAAGTCGCGGTGGGTCTGCGCGTCGAGCGAGGCGAGCGTCAGGTGCTCCAGGAGGAGTTGGCGGTAGGCGAACCACTGCTCGTCGAACACGCCGATGCCGTGGCGGGTGGCGATGACGTGCAGGAGTTCCGAGGAGGCCGGGAGCGGTCCGGCACTGGCCGGTGCGGCGTTGCGGATCGTGCGCAGCCTGCGGCGCAGCCGCGCGGGCAGCAGTCGCGTCAGTCGCATGGAGTTCCCTCCCGGAAGGGTGCGGCGGCGGCCGCGGCGGCGCGCCACCGCGCAGGCTAGTGCCCGAGGGTGAAGGGCGGGCCAACTCCGGGACAACGGCGCGGGAACGCTCAATCCCCTGTGGAGTCGTATGCTCAGTTCGCGGAGGCGTTGCCGGGCAAGGGATCGGCGCGCGGGGCAGGCACTTCCGCGGGATCGTCGCCCGCGGGCTCCGGCACCAGCACCGCGTGGATCTCCGCGAGCTGCAGCTCCAGCCGCTGCAGCCGCGAGCGCAGCTCGACGAACTCGGCGCGCTCGGCGGTCTCCTCGGCGGCCGAGACGCGGTCGACGAACCAGGACGCGAGCGAGCCGCTCACCAGGCCGACCAGGCCGATGGCCGCGAACATCAGGAACGCCGCGATGGCCTTGCCCTCGACGGTCTGGGGCACCATGTCCCCGTAACCCACCGTGGTGGCGGTGACGATCGACCACCACAGGGCGTCGCCGAAGTCGGCGACCTGGGTGTCGGGGGCGTGCCGTTCGGCGTCGAGGATGGCCAGGCTGGAGATCAGCAGGATCATCCCGGTCACGGTGACCACGTAGAAGACGGCCTGGAAGCGCTTCGAGGCCTGCGCGTGGCGGCGGAACACCTCGGCCAGCAGCACGACGATCCGCAGCACCCGCAGCGGGCGCAGCATGGGGAGCAGGACCATGACGAGGTCGAGCGGATGCGAGTAGACGAATCGCCACCGGTTCCCGCGGCCCGCCATCGCGAACCGGACCGCGAAGTCGACCCCGTACACCGCCCACACCAGGGCGTAGACCGCGGTGGCGGCGGAGCCGACCCACGCCGGGAGCCCCGGGTAGAGGATCGGGACCGCGTAGGCGGCCAGGAACAGCAGGGCGAGGGCGAACAGCGGCAGGTTGGTCGCGCGCTCCCAGGCGGTCAACTGGGGAGGCCAGTGCGAGGGGTCGGCGGGGTGCGTCGAGGAATCGGACATCGCCCCAGGTTATCCAGCGGAGCGTGCGCGCGCGGTCCTCCGGCGGGCGGTCAGCCTTCCCGGTTGTGGGCGTAGTTCTCCAGGTACTCCAGCTGCTCGGGGTCGAGACTGGGGCGCACGCGCTCCATCGCCTGGGCCACATGGGAGGCGGTGACGATGCTGGCGTCCAGGGACTCGCGCATCGCGGTGAGCGCGGCCTCGCGCACGAGCGCGGCGCAGTCCGCGGCCGAGTAGAGCCACAGCTCGTCGGCGACCTCGTCGAGGTTCACGTCATCGGCGAACGGCACGTTCTTCGCGTTGGCGCGCAGGATGTCCGCGCGGCCGACCGCGTCCGGCGGGGGCACGTACACGAGGCGTTCGAGGCGGCCGGGCCGCAGCAGCGCCGGGTCGATCATGTCCGGCCGGTTCGTCGCGCCCACGACCACCACGTCCCGCAGGGACTCGGCGCCGTCGAGCTCGGTGAGCAGCGCGGCGACCACGCGGTCGGCGGTGCCGCCGTCGGTCCCGCCGCCGCGGACCGGCGCGAGGGCGTCGAGCTCGTCGAAGAACATCAGGGTCGGGCTGGCCTGGCGGGCGCGGCGGAACAGCTCCCGCACGTTCTTCTCCGACTCCCCCACCCACTTGTTCAGCAGCTCGGAGCCCTTGACGCTGAGCACGTTCGCGTGGCCCTCACCGGCGACGGCGCGCACGATGTAGGTCTTGCCGCACCCCGGCGGTCCATAGAGGAGGATGCCGCGGGGGGCCTCGATGCCCAGGCGCGTGAACGCGTCCGGGTAGGTCAGCGGCCAGAGCACGGTCTCGGTGAGGGTCTGCTTGAGGCCCTCCATGCCGCCCACGTCGGCGAGGGTGAGCCCGCCGAGCTCGACCGAGTCGCCGGACATGCTCGTGGGCCGCACCGATTCGAGCGCGCCGTCGAAGTCGGTGCCCTGCAGGGCGGTCGCGCCGCCGGCCTTGGCGCGCATGGCGGCCCGCACACCCGCCTCGCGGACCATGACGGCGAGGTCGGAGGCCACGTAGCCGGGGGCGCGGTGCGCCACGTGCTCCAGCTTCACGTCCTCGGCCACCTTCATGCCGCGCGTGAAGTACACGAGGAGGTCGCGGCGGGCGTCGGCGTCCGGCATCGGGACGACGACCTCGTGCTCCAGGCGCGAGCGCAGTGCGGCGTCGACGTCCTCGACGCGCGCGGTCGTGCACACCACGGCGTGCTCGCCGGCTTCGGCGAGGACCTCGTCGCAGAGCTGGGTGAACATGGTGCCCAACGGGGTCCGCTTCCCGGCCGGGGCGATCGCCTCGACCCCGCGCACCAGGAGCACGCCCGGGACGGTGAGCGCGGCGACGGCGGCGCGGAGCCGGTCGGCCGCCGCGTTCGCCTCGAGCGCGGCCAGGTCGTGCCCGGAGACCTCGCTGACGCGGGCGCCGACGGCGGCCGCGACCGAGCGGGCCACGGTGGCCTTCCCGGCGCCCGAGGGCCCCGAGACGAGCACGCCGAGCGCCATGTCCGTCCCCACCACCTTCAGGACCTCGCGGTGGTTGAAGCCGAGGTCGAGCAGTTCGCGCAGCTCCTCAGCGGGGATCTTGGCGCCGGCCAGCTCCTCGTAGGGGATCGGCGCGATGCCCGGCTGGGCCTCAGGGGTCGCGGCGACGCGGCCCTGCGGCTCGGTGCGCGGGCGGGTCGCGGCGGCCTCGCCGCCGGAGTAGGCGGCGGGCATCGCGGCGCGGGCGCGGCCGAGGTTCGCGACGCGGCCGGACTCCAGCGGCAGGTCGATGGAGGCCGGGGCGTCGTGCTCCCACTCCACGCGCGTGTCCGAGGTGATCATGGCGCCGCTGGCGGGGCTGGCCTCGACCACGTTGAGCACCATGGTGGTCCAGCCGATGCCGAGGGTGTTGTTGAGCGTGCGGCGGGTGGCGGCGACGATGTCGCGCTGCGCGTCCCCCAGCTCGATCGGCAGGAGCGACACGTCGTCGCCCTCGCCCACGACCTTCGACAGGAGCGCCAGGCGCAGCGTGTCGGGGTCGACCACGGCCACCGCCGAAGCCGGGCCGGAGAGGACCACGCGGTCGGCGGCGGCGAGGTCGACGGGCGAGAGGCGCACCGGGTCGCCGTCGCGCGCACCGATGTTCCCCAAGGTCAGGTCGTCGGCGTAGAGGGCGCGCCGGGACGCGTACCGGTCGGCGGCCAGCGCGATCGCGGCCGTCGTGCGCCGCCCCGTGAGCTCGACCGCGTCGCCGGCGCGGAGGCCGAGGGCGGTGAGGGCTTCGGGGTGGAGGCGCACGATGCCGCGGCGGGCGTCGAGCCCGGCCTTGGCGCGGGTCGCTGTCAAAGTGAGGGAACCAGAGTCGGTCACGTCGCACAGCCTATTACGGCCCGGCCGCAGTCGGCGACGCTCACAGTGCGCCGGTCTTGCCACACCGGCAACTCGCGCGCGGTGCGCGGCTTTCGCGGGCGGCTACTCCTCGGCAGGGGAGAGTTCCATGCGGTAGACCTGGCGGCCGTCCTCGAGGAGGATCGCGGCGGCGGCGCCCTGGTCGGCGAACTCGCGCCACCGTTCGCCGAGCCACGACTCCGCGTCGCCCTGGCTGCCCAGGTCGCTGTCCGGAGTTTCGATCGCGTTGCCGTCGGCGTCTTCGAGATTCCAGGTCCAAGTCATGGCACCACAGTACGTGATCGGGCCCTGTCGCGGCTGCCGAGTGCGTCGGCCTCCGCACGCCGCATCGCCCTTGTGCGGCAGGGGCATGGGCGCACCCGCGGCAGCGACGCGCTCGTCGCCGGCCACCTTGCGGGTTTCCTGGACCGCCTGTTCCGGAGCTGGAGGGTGAGGGTGGCGAGGACGAGGACCCCTCCGGTGATCCAGATCCGTAGGCGAGCGCGGCCGCGCCGCCCAGCGACCAGGGGATCAGGCGCCAGGCGGCGGGGTTGCGGTCGAGCGGTCGTCGGGTGCCGGCACGGTTTCCGGTCAGCGTGCGAGCGCCCAGGGGCCGCGCTCACCAGTCGAAGCGGTCGTGGGCCGGGGCGGTCACCGGGGTGCGCTCGACCGGCTCCGGTTCTTCCTCGCGGCGGCGGCGGGGGCCGAACGCGAGGCCCAGTGCGACGAGTGTCCACAAGGGTAGGAGCGCGACCCAGAGCCAGGCGGGGGCGACCGGGACGTACGGGAGGGTCATGACCGCGCGGTCGACCGCGTCGAGCACCGCGATCGCGCCGATGAGGCCGGTGAACAGCCCGAAGAACGTCATCCCGCACTGCCGCCAGGAGCGCCCGGCGAGCAGCCAGCCGACGCCCCACAGGCCGATCGCCAGCGCCTCGTAATCGGCCCGGCCCGACCAGATCGCGAGGACGAGGAGCAGGCCGCCCGCGCCGGTCGCCATGGCGGAGAACGTCATGCGGCCCGCGCGCGGGGGCTCGTCGGTGCGGGCGGCGGCGAGCCAGCCGGCACCGGTGAGGAACAGCAGCGAGGCGGCGAAGACCACGGCCGCCTGGAACTCGAGGCGGTCGGTGAAGCGCGCGCCGAACCAGTCGCAGCCGTCGGGGAGGTCCTCGGTCCCGGCGACACCGCAGACCGCGGTCTTGAGCGCCTTCAACGGATCACCGGCGATGCGCGAGGGCTGCAGGCTCGCATCGCAGTCGGGGAGGACTGCGGGGGAGGACCGGAAGACGCCGGGCTCGTCGAAGCAGAGGCCGGTTCCGGTCCCGTCCCACCACAGGTCGACCTGGTTGCGTTGGCGCTGGCCGTCCTCGCGGATGCCGAAGGTGTTGCCGGAGAAGGTGTTCTGGTCGCCCGCCGCCTGGTAGTCGGTGCCGGTCTCGCCCCAGGCGGCGATCGCGGCGGTCTGCTGGTCCCAGATGCGGTTGCCGGTCGCGGTCAGCTTGTCGGATTCGGCGACGAGGAGGCCGACGCCCGCGGGCAGGGCGAAGTCGGGGCAGCGGACGTCGTCCCAGGCGCGCTCGCCGAGGGGTGCTCGGCAGGCGGCCGTGCCGAGCTGGTCGTAGTGGCCGGTGTTGTTGCCGTACAGGAGGTTGTCGGTGACGTCCACTCCGGGGATGTCGGGTCGTGCGCCGGTGTGGTCGACGGCGATGCCGGTCGTGTTGCCGTGCAGGCGGTTTCCGGCGATGCTGCCGGTCGCGTCCATGCCCCGGTACCAGACGCCGACCGTGTTCCCGGTGGCCTCGCAGCCGTTGACGTCGGCGTCGGACTGCTCGATGAGGATGCCCGCGGTGTCGTTGGACTCGGCTCGGCAGTCGGTGAGCGCCACCGCGCGCGACCCGGTGACGTGGATGCCGGCGCCGCCGCTCTGGACCGCGGCGACGGCTTCGACGGTCGCGCCCTGGGAGCGGAGGTCCAGGGCTTGCTCGCGGGCCTGTGCGAGGGTGAACCCCTTGAGGTACAGGCCGGGTGCGCCGTCGACTTCCATGACCGTGTCGAGTGCGAAGCGGCCGGAGAGGAGGACGTCTTCGGGGCTGTCGCCGCGGCCCTCGATCTGGAGGTTCTGGAGGTCTTCGGGGATGCGCGCGGGTTCGTCGAGCGTGTAGTCGCCGGGCAGGATGAGCACGCGCATCCCGGGTTCGGACTGTGCGAGCGCGGCGGGGAGCGAAGCGAAGCCGGTGTCCTGGCAGTCCTCGTAGAGGCGTTCGTTCTCGAGGCGGCGCAGGTACTCCACTCCCTCGTTCCGTGCCGCGAACGTCTCGGGGTCGGCGGGGCAGACGAGGAGGTAGGAGCCGTCCTCGCGGTACGCGGGCGGTTCGATGGTGCGCTCGTAGACGGGGATGTCGGGGTAGGGAGGCTCGTCGGGGCGGTCTTGGGCGGCGAGGAGTCCGCTCAGCCCTATGGCCGCGAAGGCGATCAGGATGAAGACGGCCATCGCGAGGCGGTGCTGGGGGCGGGGCGCGGGGGGCACGGGCTCAGGGTAACGCGAGGCGCACTCGATGTGAAGGGGCGGAATGCGATGGGGCGCAGTCGGTTCGGTCCCCTCGGCGATCCCCGGGCAGTCCCCCGCCCTCCCAGGGGGGCGACCCCGGTTCAAGTGTGCCGCCGGGGTCCGACAGAAAACCGCCGTTCTTACCGTCGTAAGGAAATCTGTCACCCGAAAGAGTGCCTGCGGCGGCGGTAACGCGGCATACCGTCCTTGGAGGGGGCGGTATGCCGCGCTTGCGCAGCGGACTACGCCGTCTGCACTGGCAGCCAGTACAGAGAAAGGGAGAACCACTCACAATACAGTGAGCGGTTCTCCCCCGCAGTACTCAGTCGGCCTGAGCAGCCGGTCCCGAAGGACTGGCTACATCATGCCGCCCATGCCGCCCATGTCGGGCGCGCCGCCGGCGGATTCCTTCTCCGGGGCGTCGGCGACGACGGCCTCGGTGGTGAGGAACAGCGCGGCGATCGACGCGGCGTTCTGCAGCGCCGAGCGGGTGACCTTGGTCGGGTCGGGGATGCCCGCGGCGAGCATGTCCACGTACTCGCCGGTCGCGGCGTTCAGGCCGTGGCCGGTGGGCAGGTTGCGGACCTTCTCCACCACGACGCCGCCTTCGAGGCCGGCGTTCTCGGCGATGGCGCGCAGCGGCGCACCGAGCGAGCGGCGCACGATCTCGACACCGGTCGCCTCGTCGCCGTCGGCCTCGATCTTGTCGAAGGCGATCGCGCCGGCCTGGGCCAGCGCGGTGCCGCCGCCGGCGAGGATGCCCTCTTCGACGGCAGCCTTGGCGTTGCGCACGGCGTCTTCGACGCGGTGCTTGCGCTCCTTGAGCTCGACCTCGGTGGCCGCGCCGACCTTGATGACGGCCACGCCGCCGGCGAGGCGCGCCAGGCGCTCCTGCAGCTTCTCGCGGTCGTAGTCGGAGTCGGAGTTGTCGATCTCGGCGCGGATCTGGTTGATCCGGCCCTGGATCGCCTCTTCCTCGCCACCGCCGTCGACGATGATGGTGTCGTCCTTGGTGATGACGACCTTGCGGGCCTGGCCCAGGAGGGACAGGTCGGTGTTCTCGAGCTTGAGGCCGATCTCCTCGGAGATGACCTGGCCGCCGGTGAGGATGGCGATGTCGCCGAGCATGGCCTTGCGGCGGTCGCCGAAGCCGGGGGCCTTGACGGCGGCCGACTTGAAGATGCCGCGGATCTTGTTCACGACGAGGGTCGGGAGGGCTTCGCCGTCCACGTCCTCGGCGATGATCAGGAGCGGCTTGCCGGTCTGGGTGACCTTCTCCAGGGTCGGGAGCAGGTCCTTGACCGCGGAGATCTTCTGGTTGGCGACGAGGATGTACGGGTCCTCGAGCACGGCCTCCATGCGGTCCTGGTCGGTCACGAAGTAACCGGACAGGTAGCCCTTGTCGAAGCGCATGCCCTCGGTGAGCTCGAGGTCGAGGCCGAAGGTGTTCGACTCCTCGACGGTGATGACGCCTTCCTTGCCGACCTTCTCCATCGCCTCGGCGATGATGGCGCCGACGGTGACGTCGCCCGCAGAGATCGAAGCGGTGGAAGCGATCTGCTCCTCGGTCTCGACCTCGGTGGAGGTGGACTGGAGGTGCTCCACAACGGCGGCGACGGCCTTCTCGATGCCCTTCTTGATGGCGATCGGGTTGGCGCCGGCGGCGACCGCGCGGAGGCCTTCCTTGACGAGGGCCTGGGCCAGCACGGTGGCGGTGGTGGTGCCGTCGCCCGCGACGTCGTCGGTCTTCTTGGCGACTTCCTTGACCAGTTCGGCGCCGATGCGCTCGTACGGGTCTTCGAGCTCGATCTCCTTGGCGACGGACACACCGTCGTTGGTGATCGTCGGGGCGCCCCACTTCTTGTCGAGCACCACGTTGCGGCCCTTCGGGCCGAGGGTCACCTTGACGGCTTCAGCGAGGGTGTTCATGCCCCGCTCGAGCCCGCGGCGAGCCTCCTCGTCGAATGCGATCATCTTCGCCATGGTCGATGGCTTCCTTTCGGATAACGTTCGTGGTCGACGGTGAGGCGGCATCCCCGCGACGGTGAGCCTGTGCAGGCTCGACCACCTCATCGCGTTCTTAGCGTTCTTAGCACTCGCCAGCTGCGAGTGCCAGCTCCAGGTATAGCACTCTCGCCTTGAGAGTGCCAATCCGGGGCGCGAAACAAGTGGTAAAAAGCGGCCTCGGCGACGCTTGCGGGCCGTAAACGAGCAAGGAGGCCCGGGCTGGCGCCCGGGCCTCGCTGGTGCGGTCTACGGATTCGGTGGCGGCGGCGGGGCCGGGTGGCCCGGTTCGCCGGGCTCGGCCGGGTCGACGGCGACGCCCGCGGCCTCCGCGGAGAGCGAGGTGGCCGAGACGGATTCGGCGCGCCCGCGCAGCCACGCGTACGTGCACAGGGACGCGGCGAGGATCCAGATCATGGGCACGAGCAGGAGCAGCGCCATGACCGCCTCGGTGAGGACGGTGAGCACGGTGGCGAGCCAGGACGCGAAGACCGCGTGCCAGACACCGGCCAGGAGCAGGCCGACGAGGGAGATGATGAGGTTCGCGGCGATGGCGACGAGGACGACGATGACGATGCGGCCCAGGGCGGGCCAGAACGCCGAGTGCGTCAGCTGGATGGAGCGGGCGTAGGGACTGCGGCGGGCCTCGAAGACGGCGGCGGGCGCCATGAGGCTGAGCGCGAAGATCGCCCACAGGCCGGGCAGGACGCAGAGCACGAGGCCGACGGCGATGGTGACCCAGGCGAGCAGGAGCCACAGGAAGAACCGGCCGCCGCGCTTGAAGCCGAAGGAGAAGGCCTCGCCGAGGGCGAGGAAGCCGCCGGCCGCTTCGGCGGCGGCGGTGCGCACGGCGGCGAGCGCGGCCGAGCCGGAGACGTAGAGGACGGCCAGGGAGAGGATCGCGCCGATGACGCCCACGGCGACGCCGGGGCTGTACTCGCGGACGATCGTGCCCCAGTCGGTCTGGTCCACGTCGATGTGGGGGGTGCGCACGGTGTTGTTGAACGCGCCGAGGACCCAGCGCGGCAGGACGACCCCGATGAGGAGGATGAGGCCGACCGTGCGCCAGGAGCGCTGCACGACGTCCATCGACGCGTGCCACCAGCCCTCGAACGTGTCGGTCACCAGGGGGTCGCCGCCGGAGAAGCGGCCCGAGGGCTCGCCGCCCTGCCCCGCGTTCCAGTATGGATCGTCGCTCATACGCGGGATCTTAAGGCAATGAACGGTGCATATCAGACAAACAGCTGCAACGCATCCGTTCGGGGATGACACGTTCGCGCATTCCCCTGCCCGGCCGCCCCCGAGCCACTACCGTACGCAGGTATCGGTGCACGTCGCGCCGGTAGAAGAGACCGCCGAGCACACCGGGAGCGCCGATGTCCCACCGCGAACCGCGACCGGTCGGCCGCGAGAAGACCTTCTTCGGGCATCCCCGCGGCCTCGCCGTCCTCTTCGGCACCGAGATGTGGGAGCGGTTCAGCTTCTACGGCCTGCAGGGCATCCTCCTCACGTTCCTCGTCGCCGACACCGCGCAGAACGGCCTCGGCCTCGCCGACACCGTCGCCGTCCCGATCGCCTCGCTCTACTCCGGGCTCGTCTACCTGACGGCGCTGCCCGGCGGCTGGCTGGCCGACCGCATCCTCGGGCCCCGCCGCGCCGTCCTCATCGGCGGCATCATCATCATGGCCGGCCACATCTCCATGGCCATCCCCCTCGACAACCCGGCGATGGTCTTCTTCGGCCTCTTCCTCGTCGTCGCCGGCTCGGGCCTGCTGAAGCCGAACATCTCCGTGATGGTCGGCAAGCTCTACGACGGCGACACCGACGCCCGCCGCGACGCCGGGTTCTCCGTGTTCTACATGGGCATCAACCTCGGCGCGTTCCTCGGCATCCTCATCACCCCCTACCTCGCCGGGGACGACCGGTGGCACCTCGGCTTCGGCGCCGCCGCGGTCGGCATGGCCCTCGGCCTCCTCTGGTACGTGCGCGGCTGGCCGCGCCTGTCGAACGCCGGCATCGGCCCGGCCCGCCCGCTCAGCGAAGCCGAGAAGAAGCAGTCCGCCAAGATCATCGTCATCGCGCTGGCCATCGCGGCCGTCGCGATCGCGATCTGGGCCTGGACCGGGACGCTCACCCTCTCCACCGTGCCCACGGTCGTCACGGGCCTCTCGATCGCCGCCGCCGTCTGGTACTTCGTCTACATCTTCGGCGAGGCCAAGGACATCACGCCCGCCGAGAAGGCCGGGCTGCGCGCCTACGTGGGCCTGTTCATCGCCTCGGTCGTGTTCTGGATGCTGTACCTCCAGATGGGCTCCGTGCTCACCGCGTTCGCCGCGAACTCCGTCGACCTCGACTCGTGGGGCTTCCACCTGCCCGCCGGCGGGGTCCAGAACTTCAACTCGATCTTCATCCTGATCTTCTCCCCGATCTTCGGCGTCATCTGGCTGAAGGCCGGCACCCGCTTCGGGACCGCGTACAAGTTCGCGGTCGGCGTGTTCCTCGTCGGCTTCGCGTACGTGTTCCTCGGCTGGCTCCAGACCCGCGCCGACGACGGCGTGCTCGTCGGCCTCGCCTGGATGGCCTGGGTGTACCTGCTGCTCACCTTCGGCGAGCTGTGCGTCTCCCCCGTCGGCCTGAGCGTCACCACGCAGCTCGCCCCGCCGAACCTCAAGGGGCAGATGATGGGCGTGTGGTTCCTCGGCCCCGCGGTGGGCACACCGCTCGGCGGGCAGGCGTTCGCGTTCCTCGTGCCGAGGGTCGGCGAGGCCGCGTTCTTCTACATCCTCGCCGGCATCGCGATCCTCACCGCCGTCGTCCTCGCGATCTTCAGCCCCGCCATCCACCGGCTCATGGGCCGCGGCGGGCACGGGCCGAACGCGACGCTCGAGACGCCGCCCGAACCCGAGTTCGGCAGGGGCTCGGACGGCCGCGTCGACTAACCCGACTTGAACCACTCGCCGGCCTGGGCCATCAGGCGGCGCACGGGATGCTGCGGGGGCAACTCGGCACTGCGCGGCCCCGGGTGGAGGGCCGAGAAGCCCGGCTCGATGAGCCGCGGCTTGAGCGGATCGACCGGCTTGATGAACGAATCCGTCGGCGCCCCGTCGGGATCGGCGACCCAGCGGCGCGACACGCGGTCCAACCCGATCGGGTACACCGTGACCCCGTCCGACGCGACCTTGATCCGCAGGAAGCACTTCTGATCGATCACCGACATGCCCGCGAACAGCTCGTTCGCGTTGACGCCCAACCGGTTCGCCACCACCAGGTACAGGCCCACGACCCACGTGCCCGCCAGCCCCGCCAGCGGCAGGTACGCCAGGTACGTCCACAGGCTCACGTCGTCGAACATCTTGATCGCCTGGGCCCCGCCCCACGACAAGGCCACCTGCGCCAGGCCGTGCAGGCCCCCGAGCGTGTAATGGCGCGACGTGCGGCTGCCCTGACCCGGGTGCGCGAAACCGACCCCGGCCCCCAGGAGCACCGCCGTCACCGCCACGAACGTGCCCGTGCCCTCCAGAATGGACACCGTCGCGATGAGCCCCACCACCGCCATCAGCGCCACGAAGCCCTTGTTGAACCACGGCAGCCGCGCGAAGATCCCGAACGCGTACCCCATCGACTTCGCCTTCGACGGATACGCCTGCGTCAACCGGTAGTCCCGCTCGCGCGCATCGGGTTCGGACACCGACTTCCGCGGCGCCGTCAACTCCTCCGGCAGTGTGTGCGTCGGCGACAGGTACGCGCCCCCGCCGCCGGCCGTGACCAGGTGGCGTGAGCCGTCGATCTCCTCGTAGTGCGCGTAATGGTGGCGGTCGCCGGTGACCACGAGCGGCACCCGCGCGCCGCGCGCCGCCACCACGTCCCGGATGAAATGGTCGATCCGGTCGAACGAGCGCGGATCGTCCTCCGTCCACAGCCAGGAGGGCTGCGGCACGCACAGGATCACCTGGTCGCCCTGGCGCATCCGCTGCGCCGCATGCCGGAAGTACTCGATCTGCGTCTGATCCAGATGCGTGTCGAACTGGGCGTCCACCGCGAACAACCACCAGCGGTGCGGCAGCTCCAACGCGAAATACGACCGCTTCTGATACGTCCGGTACCCGCCCACCTTCCGGCCCTCGGTGAACTGCCGCGCGAACGCCGTCAACCCGTCGAACCAGTCGTGGTTCCCAGGGATCGCATACAGCGACACCGGACTGCCCGGGTTCGCCGCCTCGTACGGGCCCTTCATCCGCTGCTCGTACTCGAGCCAGTCCCCCGCCGGGTACACCTCGTCGCCGCCCATGATGAGCACCGACCCGCGCGGCAGCCGCTCCCCGGCCACCTCGAGGTGCTCCTGCGCCATCAGGTACGCGACCGAGTACGTCGCATTGAAACCGTCCCCCACGTCCGCCACGTAATCGAGCCACAGCTCATCGGCGTCCGCATGGTTGAACACCCCCTGCGGGCGGCCCCCGATGATCTCGCGCTTGTCCACATAGCCGCCGAAGACCCGCGCCAGCCCGAACCGCATGCTCGTATCGAGCAGCGTGCGCGGCGACAACCAGCGCACCGGCCCCTGCGGCCGGAAACGGAGCTGCTCAGGACTGAGGTCCTTGGGGCGGTGGGACATAGACCACATCATGGCACGTTCTGCGCGCCAAGGGAACCCGAGAAACCGCCTAGGCGAACGCCCGATCCGCCCGTAAGCTCCCGGCATGACGAACGCACGCCACGCCGAACTCGGCGACATCGACGAGATCATCCGGCTCCGCGAGGTCATGCTCGCGCCCTGGTTCGACATGAGCGACACCGGCTGGAAGCCCGAGACCGCCGCGATCCTCCAGCGCCGCCTCGACGAGCCGAAACCGACGATGGCCGTCACCGTCGTCGAGGCCCCGGACGGCTCGGGCGCGCTGGCGTCCTGCGCGACCGGGGTGATCAGCGAGCGGCTGCCGAACCCGTTCAACCCTTCGGGGCGGTACGGCTGGATCTTCAACGTGGTCACCGATCCGCAGTGGCGGGGCCGCGGGTACAGCCGGGCCTGCACGAAGGCGCTGCTCGACTGGTTCGAGGACCAGAGCGTGCACGTCATGGAGCTGCTCGCTTCGCAGGAGGGCGAAGGGCTGTACCGGGAACTCGGGTTCACGGTCTCCGAGGAGCCGGCGATGCGGCTGAACCGCAACCGCTGAACGGCCGCCGCACTCGTAGGAGCCGGCTCCGCTCTCACCCGCCTGGGCCGGCTCCGCCGACCGCTCGCCTCACTCGTCGACGTCCATGGACGGCAGGCGGAACCAGCCGGAGGCCGCGAGCGAAAGCAGCAGTACGACGGCGAGCGCGAGGGCCGCGAGGACGAGGGCGGGCAGCGCGAACGCGATGAGCGCGAGCACGGCGAGGCAGCAGAGGGCGGCGATCCGCGAGGCGGCGATGCGGCCGCTGTCTGCGCGGGTGAGGACGAGTTCGCCGACGAGGTAGACCGCGGGACCACCGAGGACGGTGGCGATCGCGGTGGTGTCCGCGGTGCCCCAGGGATCGGCGAGTACGAGCAGCGCGCCGACGCCGATGAGGACGGCAGCGCCGACCATGAGGGCGTGCGCGAAAGCGGAGGCGCGACGAAAGTCCTCAGGCGCGGCAGCGCGCTCGTCATCGCCGGGGCGAGCGCCGAGATAGAGGCGCCAGACGACGACGAGGGTAGCCAGCCCCAGGACCACCGCGGCCACGCCACCCGCACCGAACTCCACGCCGCCGAGGATCACGACCGCCTCCCGAAGGGCCGCAACGCAGACGAGCGGACGCGAGCGGCACCGGAGCCCCCGACCCCGCGAGAGCACTTCCAGCGAACCCGGCCGCCGGAGGCCTCCACACCCCCGAAGTTATCCACAGGCAGTTGACCTGCAGTAACACTGATTTTGCGGTGAGTTATCCACAGGCGGAAAACTTCTGTTGCCACTCCACTACCCATCGTGTTGTAGTAGATGGCAAAAACGCCATCGGGCATCAGCGGGATGGCGGCGACAGAAGGGGATTCGCGAACGTCGCCATACCGAGGTCGCGCGCGGCAATCCGGCCGCGCGCGGTCCCCGCCAGATGCCCTACCGCCCCTCGCTCCCGCGGGAGCACACGCGGGCGGCCGAGACACCACCTCGGCCGCCCGCACACCCGACACGCTCATCGGCTGATCGTAACCACGGACGCCCGGTTTGTACGGCTCGCCGGGAACCCGCGACTACGATCGGCGCGATGATGCAGTCGGAACAGGCCATAGCGGTGCTCGGCGAGATCGAGCGAGCAGGATTGTCAGTGTGGGTCGGCGGCGGCTGGGGGATCGACGCGTTGCTCGGGAAGCAGACGCGTCCGCACCGCGACCTCGACCTCCTGCATGTGGCCGGCGAGGAATCCCGGCTCATGGCACTGCTCGCAGGGCTCGGGTTCGCCGAGACCGTCGACTGGCGGCCGGTGCGGTTCGTGATGGCGCACCCGGACGGCCGGGAGATCGACCTGCACCCGCTGGTGTTCGCCGCGGACGGGTCGGCCGAGCAGGCCTCGCTCGAGCCCGGGAAGCCGTTCCTCTACCCGGCTTCGGCCTTCGCCGAGGGCGGCATCGACGGCATCGCGGTGCCGTGCCTTTCGGCTGAGCAGCAGGTGCACTTCCACCAGGGCTATGAGCCCGCGGACCGGGACCTTCACGACATGGCGCGCCTGCGCGAGGCGTTCGGCATCGCCACTCACTTCTAGAACGCGAAAAGGCAAGGGCCCCAAGCGCTTCCGCGCTTGGGGCCCTTTTCGTCGAGCTGCGTCAGGCCTTGGTCAGACCGTCGATCGCTGCGGCAAGGGCTTCGGTGGCGGTGTCCACCTCTTCCTGTGTGGCGCCCTTGTCGTCGTTGGCGGTGGTCGCCGCGTCGCGGGCGGCGACCAGGGCCGCCCAGGTGTCGGCGGTCCAGTCGGTCTCGGTGAGTGCGGCCGCGTCGTCGAGGTGGACGGCGAGGCCGGACTTGTCGATGACTTCGACGATGAACTGGAGTTCAGCGACGTTGCAGTAGCCGTTGCCGCCGCTGAGGCGCAGGGCCCCGTAGTGGACGGGCTCGGCGAGGGCGACCGTGTTCCAGCCGCGGACCGGGGTCCCCGTGCTCGCGAACTTGGTCCAGGTCGCGCCGCCGTCGTTCGATCCCTGGATTTCCAGGCCGGTCGCCCGCAGATGCGCGTTGTCCCGCGGGAAGTACTTCACGCCGACGATCGTGTATGCGGTGCCGTCGGCGGGGAGCACGGTGTTGGTGCAGGACTTCGTGGTCGTGTCCGTCCACGTGCCGGTGTTGCCGTCGAACATCCGCCAGCCGTTGGCGGCCGCGCTGGTCGCGCCGTCGGCGGTCGCGGTGCTGGCCGCGACCCAGGACTGGTCGAATCCGGCGGGCGCTTCGGCCGCCGCGGGGTCCAACAGGTCCCAGGCGTTCACGAGTCGCTGGGCGAGGTCCTGCTCGTCGGCGTCCGGTTCGGCCAGGGCCGCGCGGACCGCAGCGACCTCGCGTGGGAAGAGGATCTGCGAGCCTCGGGTGTAGCCGCTCAGGTCCACGGCGTCGGCGCGCTCCAGGAGCGGGTCGATGTCGTAGACGGGCTCGCCGAAGAGCCGCAGCTCCGCGATGTAGATCGGCGCGCTGTTCGTGACCCTCAGGTAGCGGTAGCCGTCCGTGTGCTCCGCCGGGAGGTTCTGCCACGTGAGGGTCTTGTACGACGCGTCGGCGACCGTGGTCCAGGTCGTGAGGTCGTTCGAGCCCTGGATCACCTGGTCGTCCATGCGGCGCACGCCTTCGCTGTCCTGGCGCGCAAGGTAGTCGATGCGGTCCACGCTCACCTGCGTGCCCGCGCCGAAGTCCCAGACGAGGTAGGTCTGGCCGTCGACGGCGGGCACGTCGCTGAACGTGTTCGCCTTGCCGTCGAGCATGTTCGCCGCGTGGACGGCCTTGGACTGGTCGGCCGTACCGTCCGCCTTGACCACTTCGGCGTCGGCGAGGTCGATCAGGTTGCTCTCGTCCGAGCCGTACAGGGCGGTGCCGTCGGTGGCGCCGTGGATCGTCGCTGCCGTTTCACCGTCCTCTGTGGTGTGGTCGACCACGAGGTCGAGGCGGCCGCCGCCGGTGAGGTCGCCGAGCGTGCCCGTGGCCGTCCACGACAGCGAATCCTCGCTGGTGGCCGTGAGTGCTTGCCCTCCGACGCTGACCGCGACGTCGCTGACGGGCTTCGCGCTGGTGAAGGTCACGTTGACGTCGGCGCCGGCGGTCACCCTGCCCGCCAGGGCGCCCGGTGAGGCCACCGAGACGTCGGCGATGTCGCCGGTGACTTCAGAGCGGTCGCCGAAGACGTGGAACTCGCCGAGGGACCAGATGCCCGGGTAGGCGGGGTCGATCGGCGGGGCCGGATCGTCGATCTGGAGCTTCAGGTAGCGGTACTCCTTGCCGCGGTGCTCGGCGACGACGGGGATGGTCTCCATGTCGTTGGTGTCGCCGGTGGGCCGCTCGGTGAGGAGGTCCCAGGTGATGCCGTCGTTGGAGCCGTACACGTTGGTGCCCTGCGAGCGCATCGGGAACGAGAAGCGGGCCTGGAGGCCGAACTCCTCGACCGAGACGCGGTACCGGGTGCCGTAGTCGAACGTGACGAACCCGACCCGCAGGTCGCCGAAGTGGCTGTGGGTGTTGCCGTCGGCGAGGGCGCGGGCCTGGTCCGCGGTCATGTTGGCAGGTGTGACCGCATTGCGGTAGTCCAGCGATCCGTCCGCCAGGCGCGGGTTGAGCAGTTCGAGCCCCTCGATGGCGTCGAGCAGGGCCTGGAACGCGGTGCGGAACTCCTCGTCGGTGCCGTTCTCGGACGCGTCGCGCGCGGCGGCGAGGGCGGCCCGGTAGGGCTCGTCGGAGACCGTGGTGTAGACCGCGCCCTCTTCGGTGCCGTCGGCGACGGCGGCGTCGATCATCTTGGGCCGGTTCTTGGCCACGACGATCTCGAAGGTCCGCGTGGAGAGGGCGTCGCCATCGTCGGCGATGATCTGGACGTTGTGGGTGCCGCGGTCGTGCGGGGTCGGCTTCCAGGTCAGCGTGCCGGTCTCGGCGTCGAGTCCGGCGCCTTCGGGCAGGCCGGCGGCGGTGTACGCCGGAGCGCTGCCCGTGTCGGTCGCGCCGAGTTCGAACGTCGAGGTCGCGTCCGGCCACAGGTAGTACCTGCCGCGCGCCTGCTCGAAGACGGGTGGGCTGAGTTGGGTCTGGGCGTTGAACATGAGGCTGTCCATGTCCACAGTGGTGCCGTCGCCGGTGATCCGGTAGTACTGGGTGTGGGGTCCGGCGGCGGGGTAGGTGATGTACCGCCATTCGCCTTGGGTGTCAGGCAGTTCGATCCGGGCCATGACGCCCGGCTCGGGTTCGGCCTCGTTGCGGGGGTCGCGCTCCTCCTTGTCGAGCACTTCGAGGACGGCGGGGCCGTCGGTGCGCACGCGCACGCCCAGCTTGCTGGAGCCGGGGTACATCACGCGGCTGACGACGCTGACGGTGCCGTCCGCGTCAGCGGTGGCGCGGGCGAAGGTCAGCTCGTCCTCGGTGACGATCTCGGTGCCGTCGTCGAGCGGGAGGCCGTAGTTGCCGAAGGTGAGGGCGGTGTCCTCGACCGGGGCCGGCTCGGTGCCGGCGATCTCGGGCGGGAACGCCACCCAGTACTCGACGCTCTTGTCGCCGGCGCTCCAGAAGTTGTTGACGCCGGTCCCGTAGCTGTAGAGGGGGCCGTCCATGCGCTCGTTGAGGAGTGCGACGTTCGGTGCCTCGGTCTCGACGTCGACGCCTTCGACGTACTTGTACTGGTAGTACAACTCGTTGAGCGCGTTGAACATCCGGCCGCGGTAGGCCGGTGAGACGGTCCCGCCGGTGCCGCGGTCGTCGATGTACTTGGTGGGCAGGCCCATCATGTAGCCGTCGAAGGCGTTCGCGCCGGCGAGGAGCCGGTTGCCGAGGAAGCCGTAGGCGCTCACGGCGTCGTCGGCGGTGGAGACGGTCCCGTCCTCGGGGTCCACTTCGGTGCCCTGGACGTGGAGGAAGCGCGCCAGTGCGGCGAAGTTGTCGATGTTGCACTCGGCGTGGGCCTGGTCGCGGCCCATTTCGCGGAGTTGCACGAAGTCTTCGCCGTAGGGGTTGGCGGGGTCGTCGGCTTCGATGAGCGGGATCTGCTGCGCGAGTCCGCCGCTGGTGTAGTTCACGAATTCGGAGTTGACGGTGAACCACTCGACGCCTTTGGCGTAGGCGGCGGTGTCGTCGGCGTAGATCGCGGTGGCGATGCGGCCGTAGAGCCCGAAGTTGTGCTGGTTCATCCACTTCTCGGGCGAGTAGAGGAACGTCTCGACGAGTGGCTGGGCGAAGTTGCCGAGCAGGTTCGCGTCGTCGTCGGCGGTCCATTCGACGCTGTAGCCGTCGTGGGTGCCGGGGGTGTCGTCGGCGACCGGTTCGGTGGCGCGGATGATCTCGGCGGCCATGAGGAACTGGGAGAGCGGTTTGCCGGTGTGGATGTGGGCGTCGGGGAAGTACTTGAATCCGTCGGGGTTCATGCTGGCCCAGGTGCGCAGGGCCTGGATGGCGTTCTTGCGGTAGACCTCGTTGCCGGTCATGACCCACATGAGGGATTGGCTGAGGGCGCCGAAGGAGTCGGCGGTCTCGCGGCCGCGGAGGCCTCCGTGGTTGAAGTTCGGGTCGAGCGCGACGTCGGGTTGGGCGGCGGATTTGGAGTTGGTCGCGCGGTAGGTCTTGGAGGTGGCGCCGGTCTTGGTCATGGCGTCGAAGTAGGAGGCCCAGGGTTCTTGGCCGGTGCGGACCATGTCTTGGGCGTTGCGCAGGTCGTCGGCGGAGAGGCCGACGCCGGGGTGGACGAATCCGGCGTCGCTCACGGTTTCGTTGACCTGTACGACGTGGTCGGTGAGGAGTCCGGCGTAGGGCGGTGGGTCCTGCTCCTGCGCGTGTGCGGGGGGCGGTGCGGCGACTACCGCGATGCCCGCCGCGAGGGCGGCGGCGAGCGCGATGAGGCGCGGCCGCTTTCGTCGGTCGACTTGCGTCATTGCACGTCCTTTCGGGTTGGGGCCCGTGGGGGTGGGCCTCGCATGAGGGGGTGGAGGCGTGGTGCCTCGGGTTTGCGGGCGGCGGGTGCCGGCGTGGCCCGGTCGGGTGCGTTGGCGGGGGGATATCGGGATTCGTCTATGCGGACGATAGCGGTTGCGGTGGCGAGAATCAAGGCTTGAGCAGATAACGTTCTCTGCTCAGTGAGGTGGTGTTCTGAGGCCGTGAAGGCCGGTTACCGAATCGTTATCTTTTATGAATCTTGTTGTCTAGCTGCATGATCGACTGGTGCGACGGGTGATCTGGCACAAGTTCGGTGACATTGGTCGATCTGCGGGTCTCGACAAGCCGGGGTTTCAGATCTAACTTAGAAACCGATATCTATCCGGCGACCCTGAAGGACCCCGAGTGGCAGACCGACCCAGAGCGCTCTTGGCCATGAGCCCTGAGTTCCTCCATCAGCTCTTCCCCGAGCCGCTCATGCGGCGTCTCGCCGCCGTGCTCGACTTCGACCCCGGTCTCGTCGTCCAGGACTTCGCCGAGCCCGCCGCGAAGGCGGCGCTCGCGGAGGCGGAGGTCGTCGTCTCCAGTTGGGGTGTGCCGAGGCTGAACGACGACGTGCTGGCCGGGGCGCCGAACCTCAAGGCCGTGCTGCACGCGGCCGGGACGGTGAAATGGCTTCTCGGCGAGGCCGGCTGGGCGCGGGGCGTGGTCGTCTCGAGTTCGTCGGGGGCGAACGCGCTGCCGGTCGCGGAGTACACGCTCGCGTCGATCCTCCTGGCGGGCAAGGGCATCTTCCAGCTCCGCGAGGACTTCCGCAAGGAGCGGAGCTTCACGCTCGGCTACATCCACCCGGATGTGGGCAACTTCGGCCGCACCATCGGCATCGTGAGCGCTTCGAAGATCGGGCGGCGCGTGCTGGAGCTCTTGCGGCCCTTCGATTTCACGGTGCTGCTGTACGACCCGTTCGTGGACGCGGCGGAGGCGGCGGAGCTGGGCGCGGTGTCGGTCGGGCTCGATGAGCTGGTGGCCCGGGCGGACGTGGTCAGCGTCCACGCCCCCGACCTGCCCGAGACCGAGCACCTCATCAACGCGGAGCGGTTGGCGCTCATGCGGGAGGGCACGGTGGTGGTCAACACGTCGCGCGGGCGCCTGGTCGACACGGAGGCGCTCACCGTGGAGCTGCTCAACGGGCGGCTCTCGGCGGTCATCGACGTGACGCATCCGGAGCCGCTGCCGGCGCATTCGCCGCTCTACGATCTTCCGAACGTCTTCCTGACGCCGCATGTGGCGGGTTCGCACGGCAACGAGCTGTCCCGCATGGGCCTGTTCATGGTCGAGGACGCCGAGCGGTACGCGGCGGGCGAGCCGCTGCTGCACCGCGTGGATGCCGAGACGTTGTGGAGGCAGGCGTGATGCGGCGAAGATAGAAACCGATATCTAATCGTTTTCCGGTCGAACCGACGACAGGAAAGCGCCTGCGGCTTTGGCAACGAATTGGCATCATGCTGGGAATACGTTGCGCCGCAATCGAAAACCACTCGCCGGGAGCCGAGAATCCGCAACGCGAATCATTGACTGATTTCCATCTCTGGTGATAGCGTTATCTCCCCGGCGACCTGGTGCGGCACCCGGCAGGACTCCCGCACCGACTGCCGAATTAACCTTCACGGCAGCCTCATCCCTCACCCCTGTATCAACGTTGATCTAAGGAGGCCCCTCATGGCCGAACTCTCTCGCCGCAAGCTCCTCGGCGCGGCCGGCGCCGCCGCCGCAGCCACCGCGCTCGGCTCGACCGCCGCCTGCTCCGGCAGCGCCGGAGGCGGCGCCACGGGCGGCGACTACGACATGCCGACGTTCCAGCCGGCCCCGGACCTGGACGTCCAGCCGTACTACTCGACCGAGACGCCCGGCATGGAGAACGTCTACACCGAGTACCCGAAGACCTACTTCAAGTCGGTCGAGCGCGAACCCGGCTCCGGCGGCACGGTCACCAGCTTCCAGCTCACCTGGGGCGACCCCTCCAAGCCCCTGGACGAGAACCCGTACTGGCAGGAGCTCAACGAGCGCCTCGGCGTCAGCTTCGAGCCGCAGTTCGTCCCCCAGCCGGTGTTCGACCAGAAGTTCGCGACCATGCTCGCCTCCGGCGACGTCCCCGACCTGGTCTTCGTCAACGACCAGTCCGCGGTGAACCTGCAGGGCATCCGCGACGGCGCGTTCGCCGACCTCTCCGAGGCCCTCTCGGGCGACAACATCCTCAAGTGGCCCAACCTGGCCGCCCGCAAAGAGGAGATCTGGCAGGCCAGCCTGAAGGACGGCCGCATCTACCAGATCCCCTCGATCGTCTGGAACCTCACGAACCTCCCGACGATGCGCACCGACCTGGTCGACCAGACCTCGATCGGCCGCGCCCCCAAGGACGCCGACGAGCTGTTCACCATGCTCAAGGAGGTCTCGGCGCTCGGATCGGGCCCCGGCGGCCAGAAGGTCTACGGGCTCAACAAGTTCGACGCCCACCCCGGGACCGTCTCGATGTTCCAGCGCCTGTTCAAGACCGGCCCCGAATGGCAGCTGAACGGCGACGGCGACCTGGTCCACATGGTCCAGACCGAGAACTACAAGATGATGCTCGAGTGGCTCGCCCGCGCCTGGGCCGAGGGCATCTTCGACCCGGTCTCCATGTCCCCCACGCCGACCGACATCGTCTCCGGCGCGGCCCTGCGCTACGACCCGGTCGGCGGGGCCATCGGCGCGACCGGCCTGTCCCAGTGGGAGGCCGACCTCCCGGGCGCGACGTACGACTTCTTCGACATGCCCGGCTTCGACGGCTCCGCGCAGCTCGTCGTCCGCAACATCCCCTACGGCAAGTCGACCTGCGTGTCCGCCAAGGCCGCCGAGGACGAGGACCGGCTCACCGAGATCCTCAACGTCCTCGACTACTTCTCGGCCCCGTTCGGCTCCGAAGAGGCCCTGTTCGTCGCCTCCGGCCAGCCCGGGCGCCACTACGAGTTCGACGAGTTCGGCATGCCCGTCACGAACATGGACAACATCACCGAGCTCGGCGTGCAGTACGTCGGCCTCACCTCCGGCGACAACTCGTACCGCCTCCACCCGAAGGCGGCCCCGTGGGCCGACTCGTTCGTCGCGGTCATGGAGGCCCTGGCCCAGAACTCGATCGCGCGCCCCCTCGAAGGGCTCGAATCCGCCTCGCAGACCTTCGTCACCAAAGGCGCGCAGCTCAAGCAGTTGTGGACCGACTTCGAGACCGGCGTCATCACCGGCCGCGAGAGCGTCGACGACCTCGAGTCCTTCGTCTCCAACTACATGGCCCAAGGGGGCACGCAGGTCAAGGACGAGTACACCCAGGCGCTCAAGGACGCGGGCAAGTGAGCGTGAACACCACGGACGCCGGCCCCGGGACCCGCACTGAGCGGGCCCCGGGGCCGTCCGCGCCCGCCGCCGCACCGCGCACCCTCACACTGCGCCAGCGGATCTGGCGTGAACGCTGGTCGTACACGTTCATCATCCCCGGCGCCGCGTTCTTCCTGGTCTTCATGTACGTGCCCATGGCGGGCAACGTCGTCGCGTTCCAGGACTACTCGCCGTTCCGCGGCATCGAGGGCTCGCCCTGGGTCGGCCTCGCGAACTTCACCGCGATCTGGACCGACCCCGAGATCCTCACCGCCCTGCAGAACACGCTCATCATCGCGTTCCTGCAGCTGGCCTTCGCGTTCCCGGCCCCGATCGCCCTCGCGCTCCTGCTGCAATCGCTCCTGTCGGAGAAGGTCAAACGGCTGGTGCAGACCATCGTCTACCTGCCGAACTTCCTCTCCTGGGTCATCGTCATCTCGGTGTGGCAGCAGGTCGTCGGCGGCGGCGGACTCGTCGCCGGCATCCTCGACGGGTTCGGCATGCCCGGCTTCGACATGATGACCGACGCCGACAACTTCAAGTTCCTCGTCGTCGCCCAGAACATCTGGAAGGACGCCGGCTGGGGCACCATCATCTTCTTCGCCGCCATCGCCGGCATCCCCTCCGAGCGGTACGAGGCGGCGGCCATCGACGGCGCCTCCGGCTGGCAGCGCACCTGGCACATCACCCTGCCCGCGCTCGTCCCGGTCGCCACCCTCCTGCTCATCCTCAACATCGGCTCGATCCTCACCGTCGGCTTCGAGCAGCTCCTGCTCCAGCAGCCCATGGTCGGCGCCGAAGCCGCGCAAGTGCTCGACACCTTCGTCTACTTCCGGGGCGTGCTCGGCGGCCAATGGGGCATCGCCACCGCCGCGGGCCTGCTCAAGGGCATCATCGGCACCGTCCTGGTCCTGTCGGCCAACAAGCTCGCCAAGAAGATGGGCGGAGAGGGGATCTTCTGATGGGTACCGCAACCGCCAGCCGTCCACCATGGATGAACCCGCCCTCGGTGGGGGTCAGGGCGATCAAGGCGATCGTCATCGTCTGCATCGTCATCACCATGATCTACCCGCTGCTCTACGTCATCGCGATGAGCTTCGCCGCCCCCGAGCAGGCGCGGGCGGGCGTGGTCTTCCCGACCGAGTACTCGCTCGACGCCTACCGGGCGATCTTCAACGGCGGCACCGTCACCCGGGGCCTGTCCAACTCGCTGTTCATCACCGTGGTCGGCACGATCCTGTCGCTCGCGGCGACCTCGATGCTCGCCTGGGGCCTGGCCCGCACCCGCCAAGTGCCCGGCGCGAAAGCCGTGCTCATCGGCATCCTCGCGACCATGTTCTTCAGCGCCGGCATCATCCCCAACTTCATGCTCATCAAGTACCTCGGGCTCCTCGACTCCACCTGGTCCCTGATCATCCCCGGCCTCATCTCGGCCTTCAACATGATCGTCATCAGGAACTTCTTCCAAGGACTCCCCGAGGAACTCATCGAAGCGGCCCGCATCGACGGCGCCGGCGAATGGCGGATCTTCCTCCAGATCGTCCTGCCCCTGTCGAAGCCCGTGCTCGCCGTGATGGGCCTGTTCTACGCCGTCGGCTACTGGAACACCTACTTCAACGCGCTGCTGTACATCAACGACTCCGAGAAGTGGCCCATCCAGGTCGTGCTCCAGCAGTACGTCCTCGCCGGCGTCGCCATCCCCGGAGCGACCGTCACCCCCGACGCCCCGCCCCCGCCCGGCGTCACCCTCCAGATGGCCGTCATCGTCCTCGCCACCGTGCCGATCCTCATCGTCTACCCGTTCCTCCAGCGCTACTTCACCTCCGGCGTCCTCACCGGCGCCATCAAAGGCTGAATCCGAGGGTCAAGACACAACTGAATACCGGGCCGGTCACCGCATTCGCGGCGACCGGCCCGGCCCCTTCACGCGACACGCCACGGCGGACTGTCTGGTTTTTGTAGGATTCCGCAGACCGCCCGCTGCAACGTCGCGCTCCTGTCGCTTACGAAGCAGCCGTGGCCAAGTGACCTCGTGCAGATCCCACAACCGCCACGCGCCCAACGCCGGATGGTCACTGCAGGTGCGCTTGACTTCACCCAAAGTGATGAATAGATTCTCCTTCGAAACCGAGACCCGCCATCGATTTCCTGGAGAGACCATGAAGTGCCGCAATGACTTCAGCGACCTGCCGAACCGATTCCCGCCCCGCCAGGCCGTCTCGTACTCGACCTTCTTCCTGAACGTCCTCACCGGACGCAAATCCGCCGCCGAAGCCCGCCTCTTCGCCACCGACGCCGGATGGCAGGCCTTCACCAGAGTCAGGCGCCGCGTCCCCACCAGGTTCCGCCGGGTCCGGGTCGTCCGCGCCGACTTCCCCACCCGGGAATCGGCCGAGATCGTCGCCATGGTCGAGAACGGCCCCGCCCACCAGGCCATGACCCTCACCTTCCGGGCGACCCGGCACGGCTGGCGGCTCGACCACTGCGACCTCATCCACGCCAACGGCCGCCCCCGCCGCACGCACCAGCGCTGAGAACCGGCGGCGAGGCCCCCGGCGCCGCGCGCCGGGGGCCTCGTCGCGGTGTCCGTTCAGCGGCGGGTGATCGGTTCCGGGGCGGTCAGGCGGGCGGCGTCGGCCGCGGCCAGGCCCGCGAGGTGCCCCTCGTAGTTCGTGATCCGGGTGGAGCGCCCGAACTTCAAGCGGGGGAAGAGCTCCTCCGTGCGGGAGTCCACGCGCTGGTCGCGTTGGCGCATCACGGGAACGAGGTCGGTGCCGGTCTCCTCCGCGTACTCGCGCTCGGTGTCGGCGGCCGACTCGCGGAGGCGCTCGCCGATGCGCATGGCGAAGGACGCCAGGAACGACTGGCGGAACGAGCGGGTCTGGGACTTCCCGCGCTTGGCCGATACGGAGCCGACCCGGGTCATCGCCGAAGTCGCCTGCACCAGCAGGGAGTTGAAGAGCAGCTCGACTGAGCGCAGGTCCGCGCGGTCGCCGATGAGCGTGGTGAAACCCCCGTCGGGCCAGTACACCGAACGGCAGTGGTTGGCGTCGGCGATCTGCGCCAGCAGCTCCGACTTGGGCTGCTCGTACGGGCGCTCGATGATCACGCGCAGCGCCTCGGGGTCCCGCTTCCCGTGCCCCGCTTCGGCAAGGAGCGCCTCGTTGATGCTGTGGCGGGCGATGAGCTGCTGCGCCTTGGCCGTGAACGCCTCGGCCTCCGCGTCGGAGTCCGTCGACTCCGCCTTCGCCAGCAGCGCCCGGATCTTCTCGTAGATGCGCGAGGACTCCGCCACGCCCAGGCCGTGCGTGATGAGCAGGTCGCCCGGCAGCGGCTCGACCTTCGGGATCTTCGGGAGTCCACTGAGGAAGTCGAGCGCCTCCAGGACCGCGCCCCACAGGACGATCCGGTCCCACCGGCCCAGGCCCGCACTCGCCTTGGCGACACCCGCGAACGGGGCGATCGCGGCGAGCTCCTCCCGCTGCACGTTCCAGCGGTCGCTCAACTGCAGGTCCCGGTACCGCGCCAGCTGGCCGCGCATCATCACCGCGCCCGCCTGCACCGCCTCAGGACTCAGGGACTTCCGCAAGGCGCTCAAGGCCTCCCGCGGCATCCAGCCCCACTCCCACGCGCGCAGGGCCGCATCGGAGCCGAGTTCGTCGAAGACCCCGGCGAGCGCCCCCGGCCAGCCCGCCGCATCCGAGCCGCCCTCCAGGTCGGAGGCGGCGTCGACCCAGTCGAGGCGCAGACTCCGGGCCCGCTGGAGGACGCCGAGCACCGCATAGCGGGCGCGTCCCTCGAGCGGCAGCCCGTCGAGCTCGTCCTGTTGCACCGTTCCCCCGATCCCGCGGACGCGGCAGCCCCGCGAACACTCCTGCGACTGTATCAACGTCGCAGGTCACGGGGCCAGTACTGCGGTTCGGGTCGGGCGTGACAGGGAAGACACCCCGCGCGGGGCGAAGCCGCGCGGGGTGTGCCGGGGGTCAGGCGTAGGCCTCGAATTCGGCGACGCGGGGCGTGCCGCTCGCACTGGTGATGACGAAGTTGATCTTGGTCGTGGAGACGGCGGTGAAGGTGATCACGCCCGCCCCGGTGCCGGAGGCGAGGACGGCGCCGGTCGCGTTGTTCACGACCTGCCAGTTGTCGATGTTGCCTTCGCTGCCTGCGGCTTCGCGGATGTTGACCGTGTCGATGGTCTGCGCGGAGCCCCATTTGACGGAGACGCGGCCGGTGGTGCCGGAGGGCGACCAGTAGGTGCTCATGCTGCCGTCGACGACGTTGCCGAAGCTCGTGCCGCTGGCCTTGCTGGAGCCGTCGGCGCCGGCGCCGATGGCGAGGTTGGCGCCGCCGGGCGGGTTGGTCGTGCCGGGGTCGGTCGGGCCGGTGGTCGGGCTGGTGGTGGGGGTCGTCGGGTTCTGGGACGGGGTCTGCGCGTTGCAGCTGCCGTCGGAGACCTGGTTGCCCTTGTTCGCGCCGGCGGTCTTGGCCACGATCTGCGGGACGCAGGAGGCGTTGTCGAGCGCGTAGCCGTAGGGGATGCTCACCGTGGTGGTGGAGGCCATGGCGGGGCCGGCGGGGTAGTTCTCGCTGCCCTGGCTGGACCAGGTCACGTTGTCGAGGATGTTGCCGCTGGTCTGCCAGGTGCCGCGCTCGTCGGTGTAGAAGGTGCCGAGCACGTCCTTCGAGTCCTCGAAGTAGTTGTTGTCCACTTTGGCCTTGCCGCCGGCGCGGGAGTTGATGCCCGACTCGACGATGCCGACGTAGTGGTTGTTGTAGACGTGGGCGGTGCCGCCGCGCAGCAGGGGCACGCGCGAGTTGAGGTTCTGGTAGAGGTTGTGGTGGTAGGAGATGAAGCTGTTCGACGTGTCGGTCTCGCTGGAGCCGATCAGGCCGCCGCGCTCGGAGTTGCGCAGAATGCTGTAGGAGAGCGTGACGTACTTGGTGTCGTCCTTCATGTCGAAGAGGCCGTCGTAGCCTTCGGCCTCACCGCCTGAGGCCTCGAGGGTGAGGTGGTCGGCCCAGACGTTGCGCACGCCGGACTCCATGCCGATGGCGTCGCCGCCGTTGGAGGTGGGCGAGCCGGACTTCTTGACGTTCTTGATCGTCAGGTTCTGCAGGATGATGTTGCTGGATGACCGGATGTGGATGCCGATCTGGTCGAACACGGCGCCGGAGCCGACGCCGACGATGGTGACGTTGCTGACCTCCTTGAGGTCGATGAGGGTGGCGCCGACGTCGCAGCTGCTGCCGGAGACGTCACTGGTGTTGCCGTGGTTGATGGTGCCCTCGACCTGGATGGTGATCGGGGTGCTGGCGCTGGCCCGGTTGCACAGGGCCTGGTTGATCTGCGTGCCGGTGGTGGCCTTGACCGTGGCGCCGCCGGCGCCGCCGGTGGTGCCGCCGTTCTGGGTGGCGTAGCCGGTTACGCCGCCGGTTGCCGCCGAGGCGTGGGTGATCGACAGGGCGACGCCTGCGGCGACCACGGCCGCGGTGGCGATCACCGCGGCGATACTTCGGGTGACGGTTCTTCTCATCTGGTGGTTGCTCCTTCGCGAAGGATAGATCGATAGATGTCAATGAGTGTAGGGAAAGGGCTTTCCCAGGGTCAAGACCTACCGTGCAACCGATTGCAGAAACTTTCTCCATCAGTGATGAACCCGTCTCCGACGCGCGGCGGCCCCGGCTCCTGGGGAGCCGGGGCCGCGCTTCGCGAGTGGAGTGCCGCTGCCGGACCGTTCCACGCCGGTGTCGTTGCCGGCGCAGTCGACCGGGCTCGTGGACGCCGCTAGTAGAGGGGCTGCGCCGCGTCGGTGAAGGGCTCGGGGTCGTCCGCGCCGATGTCCTTGACGACCAGGTCCGCGAAACTCGCGGTGCTGTAAGCGGACCCGGCGCGCGCGAGCAGGCCCGCCATGCCGTGCGCGTGGGTGGCGTCCTCGGCGGTCAGGACCGGTTCGCCGTCCACGAGGCCGGTGATGCGGGTGCCTTCGAAGCGCAGGGCCAACCGGTGCCAGCGCGGGCCGGGCGCGTCGAGCGCGGCCGAGGCGAGGGTGCGTTCGCCGCCGGGGTCGCGGTCGTTCGCGGCGGCGATGATGGCCTGCTGCTCGGCGTCGCCGACGAGCTCGGCCTTGTCCTCCTTGCCGTTCACGAGCGCGAGCCGGCAGGTCCCGTCGGCGGACAGCTCGAGCAGGTAGCACTTGGGAACGAACCCGTAGCCGGTGCCGACGTGGTTGACCCGGCCCATGACGGCCGCGGTCTCGCCCGCTTCGAGCCGCACGCGGACGCCGACCTCGTAGTCGTCCCAGTGCTCGTCGCCGATGATGGTGTACGGCAGCCAGTCCGGCGACCACGAGTGCGGCGCGTGCGGTACGGCCTGGCGCACGAGCGTGCCGCGGCCGTCGGGGTCGGGCGCGAGTTCGAAGGCGCCTGCGATGTCGGCGGTGTAGCGCGGCAGGAGCCCGCGCGCGGCGGGGTCGGCGTAGCCGTCGAAGGTGTCCCGGTAGGGGAAGGGGAACGGCCGGCTCGCCGGCACGTCCTCGAAGCCGCCCTTGCGCTGGCCGGTGGTGGTCGACAGGGAGTAGACGGCGTCGGGCGCCAGTTCGACGTCGAACGCGCCGTCCACGGGAGTGATGTCTCCGATGTGGATGAACTGTTCCTCGGCGGTGCTGCGCCACACGGTGACCGGTGTGTCGGCGAGGCCGTCGCCGATGCGCAGGTGCAGCCGCTGCGGGCCCTCGGCGTCCTTGGTCTCGGCGATGAGGCTGTAGTCGCCCGTCTCGGAGCGGAGGGCGACGACGCTGCCGCCGCCGTCCAGGAGTGTCGAGGCGTCGTGCAGGTAGGTCCAGCCGAGCTCAGTGAACTGTCCGTAATGGGCGTATCCCCAGAGTGCTTCGCGCACGGTGTAGTGGCCGCTCCACGGTTCGCGGGCGACGACCATCGCCGGCTCCTCCGGGTAGGGCTCGACCGGGTAGACCCCCGCGATGTCGTACCAGAGCACCACTTTCGTGGCTCCGTGGAGCAGGTAGTTCTCGTTGAAGCACTCGACGATGCCGATGAGGCAGTCGAAGCCGGGCCGGTAGACGTGGTCCTCGGTGTTCCAGATCGGCTTGCCGGTGGCCTCGGACCACGCGCGCACTTCGGGGGACGAGCCGGAGCCCTCGCCGCCGTACATGACGTGGCCGCCGAGCACGTCGATCGCTCGGGCCGCTTCGGGGTCGCGCTGCAGGTCCTCGATGAAGTCGAACTTGTCGCTCGTCCAGTTGTCGAAGGCGTGCAACGCGACCGACCCGAACCCGGCCTTGTCGAGGGAGGCCTTGAGCTGCTTGGCGAACGGGATGCTCACGCCCTTCTCGTTGCGGCAGCCGATGGCGTCGAGTTCGAGGCCGTGCGCGTCGCGCAGGATCTGCACCCAGGAGACGTAGTAGTCGGCCATGTCCTGCGACCAGTACTCGCCGTCGCCGATCCAGCCGGGCGCGCTCCAGGCGACGGCGTCCAGGCTGAGGTTCAGGTTGCGGCGCTTGGCCTCCCGCATCACCCACCAGGTGTAGCCGCGGTGGGTGCCGAGGTCGTCAGGCGTGTGCATGTGGCTGGGCATGGAGCCCTGCGTCGAGTTGCCGTCGCCGGGGACCTCGACGAGCATGGCGCTGACCGACGCGCCGAATCGCGGCGCGAACACCAGGTCCAGGATCTGGCTGCGCTGCGGCTCCGGGTAGTCCTTGAACAGCGCCGAGGTCGCGCCGCCGCCGTTGACCGCCCCGATGCCGTCGAACCGCCGGTCTTGCGGCCCGGACCGCAGCTCGATCAGTCGGGGTGTGGCTTCGCTGCTCATCGCTGCTCCTCAGTTCGTGTTGCACCTGCGCGGGAGGGGATTTCCGGTGCCCGCGAAGAATGATACGAACGCGCATGCGAGCCGTCGAGGGCCGGCGGCGATGCCGAGGTTCCAACGATTTGCGCGTACGGCAACGTGAACTGTGCTAGCGCCTTAGCATCGGCCTATGCAGATCAGCGCAGAAGGAACCGTTGTAGAGGAACTGGTGCGGGCCGCCGCGGGCTCGCCCTCCGGCAGGGCGGGGAAGACGGTGTACGGCGGCAGCGGGCGGCTCCTGGGCCAGACCCTCGTCGCCCTCAACCGCGGCGCGGTCCTGGACGACAACCCCAACCCGGGCGAGACCACTTTCCTGGTCATCCGCGGTCGCGTCCGCCTGACCGCGAACGGCGAGTCCACCACGGGCGTCCCCTTCGACCTCATCCCCGTCCCCGACGTCGACGAGTACGACCTGGACGTGCTCGAGGACGCGGTCTTCCTCATCACGGTGGCCCGCCCGTCAGAGTGAGTCGGGGCCGGTTCCCCGGGTGCACTAGCCCAGCAGGGCATCGCGGTGCGCCGCCAGTTTCGCGGCGGCCGTTATGAAGCCCCGATCGTGCCGTTCGCGGCGCTGCGCCTCGAAGTGCGGGTCGCCGGCCTTGATGCGATGCCGCAGGAACACGCCGGTCGAGTGCAGCCGCAGGATCGCGTCGTCCACGACGTCCTCCGGGTCGAGCCCGCCGTAGGCCTCGCACAGGAGCGCGAGCCGGGCCCGCCGGTCCGGCGGGCGGTCCCATCCCCAGTTCGAGATGTCCCCGCCCGAGTGGAACGGCACGAACTGGTGCGCGAGGTAGGCCATGTCCCAGGACCGGGTCATCGGCCCGGCCGCGTCCCAGTCGATGATGCCTTTGACCTCGGTGCCCTCGAACACGATGTTCCACGGGGCCAGGTCGCCGTGCCCGATGATCGACGCGTCCCGGACGGGCCGGCAGGTCTCGAGCGGATGCCATGCGAAGTCCCCGCGCCCGGCAAAGGACGCCGAGAGGTCGTGGACCGTGCGGACGGCCTGCGCCACCGACACGAGCGCCTCCTCGGACCGCAGGGCCTCGGTCAGCGGCGGATAGCCGGTGTTGCCCGGAATGTAGGAGAGCCGCTCGTGCCGCTCGGACGCCTCGAGCACCCTCGGGGTGAGTGCGCAGCCCTGGCCCTCGAAATGCCGCAGCAGCGCAAGGGAACCCGAGTTGCCCACGGTCGGGTGCCGCACCACGGTGTCGCCCTCGCGGCGCACGTTCGCGAACCGGCCCCGCGCCATCGCGTCCTCGATCGGATCGTCGGGCGGGTCCTCTTGGTCCATCGTCGGTCCGATCTCGATGCGGTTCAGGGGTGGGGCCGATCGTATCGACCGATCGGCGCCGAAGAGACCGCCGCTGCCCGGGACCGCCGGCGTTCGGGCGCGCTGTCCGATCGGACCTGATCGGTGCAACCTTTCTCCGAACCGGTTGCGTCTGTACTGCTATGCGTCGCCGCCGCGGCGCGGACTCCACGTGAAAGGGGCACTGCTGTGCGTTTGAACCGACGTCGAATGCTGGCCGCAGGGGCCGGGAGCGCGATCGCGCTCGGTACGCCAGGGATCTCGTTCGCGGCCTCCCGGCCGCAGTTGACGCACGGCGTCCAGTCCGGGGACGTCGGCGACCGCGGCGCGGTCGTGTGGACGCGGGCGGACCGGAGCTCGCAGATGCGGGTCGAGCTCGCGAAGCGCCCGGACTTCAAGCACGCCAGGACGATCACCGGCCCGGTCCTCACGGAGGCGACCGACTTCACCGGGAAGCTCCGCCTGAACGGGCTGCAGCCGGGCCGCACCTACCACTACCGGATCACCGCCGCGGCCGACCACTGCTCGGCGCCGCTCGAGGGCTCGTTCACGACCGCCTCGGACGAGCCGGCCGACATCCGCTTCCAGTGGTCGGGCGACCTCGCCGGCCAGGGCTGGGGCATCAACCCCGATCTGGGCGGCTACCGGATCTTCGACACCATGGCGGCGTCCGAACCCGACTTCTTCCTGTGCTCGGGCGACTTCATCTACGCGGACAACCCGATCAAGGCCGAGGTCGTGCAGCCGGACGGCACGGTCTGGCGCAACGTCACCACCGAGGGCAAGTCCAAAGTGGCCGAGACCCTCCAGGAGTTCCGGGCCCAGTTCCAGTACAACCTCATCGACGAGAACCTCCGCGACTACCTCGCGAAGGTCCCGATGGTGAACCAGTGGGACGACCACGAAGTGGTCAACAACTGGTACCCCGGCGAGATCCTGGACCTGCCCGAGTACACCGAGAAGCGGGTCGACGTGCTGGCCTCCCGCGCGCGCCAGGCGTTCGCCGAGTACACGCCGGGCGCGGTCGGGCTCAACCCGGACGGGCGGATCTACCGCAAGATCGCCTACGGGCCGCTGATGGACCTGTTCGTGCTCGACATGCGCACCTACAAGGACGCCAACGGCGCCAACAACGCCCCCGAGGGCGGTCGGCTCCTCGGCGACGAGCAGCGCGAATGGCTCAAGACCGAACTCGCCGCCTCGACCGCCACGTGGAAGATCATCGCCGCCGACCTGCCGATCGGCCTGATCATCGGCGACGGCACCAACATCTACGAGGGCATCGCCCAGCGGAACAACGGCGCCCCGCTCGGACGCGAGACCGACATCGCCGACGTCCTCGCCCACTGCCACCGCGGCGGCATCCGCAACCTGGTGTGGCTGACCGCCGACGTCCACTACACCGCCGCCCACCACTACAGCCCCGACCGCGCCGCGTTCCAGGACTTCGACCCGTTCTGGGAGTTCGTCTCCGGGCCGCTGAACGCGGGCTCGTTCGGGCCCGGCCGCCTCGACGCGACCTTCGGTCCGCAGGTGGTCTTCCAGAAGCCGCCGCCGGCCGCCAACACCAACCCGGCCGTGGGGTACCAGTTCTTCGGCGAGGTGTTCATCGACGCCGAGACCGAGGTGTGCGAGGTGACCCTGAAGGACCTGGACGGCAACGACCTCTTCACCCAGGCGATAACACCGTCCTGATAGCACTATTCGCCGAACGCCGACGGCCCCGCCGGTCCTGCAGACCGGCGGGGCTTCGCTATAGAGGACGAGGCGGGGGCGACCGCGGTCGGCCCGTCCCTCCGATCGACGTGCCGCCGCTCGCCTCCCACTCGCCGCCCGTTCCCCGACCGGCCGCATATGAATTTATGTATATCGATGTTTTGGCGGCTGGAACCCTTGTCCTCCAGCGGATCGGGACCGGATAATTGCAGGCCCGGGACGCCGCCGGCACCCGCCGCCCGGCGCCTCCTGGCGACACCCCAAGGAGGCCGATCATGCGAAGTCGCATGAGCACGCTCATCGCCGCCCTGTCCGCCCTCGTCATCGCCATCGGCACCGCCGCCGTCATGCTCGTCGCCGCCGCCCCGGCACAGGCGCAGACCTGCAACGGCTACGTCGCGCTGACCTTCGACGACGGACCCCGCTCGAGCACCACCACCAGGCTGCTCAACACCCTGACGGCCAACGGCCTCCGGGCGACCATGTTCAACGTCGGGCGCGAGGTCGCCGCCAACCCCGCGCTCGCCCGCGCACAAGTCAACGCGGGCATGTGGATCGCCAACCACACGCAGACCCACACCGACCTCACCAAGCTGAACACCACCCAGATCGCCCAGGAGATCTCCAGCGCCCAGCAGGCGATACGGCAGGCCACCGGCATCACCCCGACCCTGTTCCGGCCGCCGTACGGCGCCACCAACGCCACGGTCAAGTCCATCGCGAACCAGCAAGGGCTCACCGAGATCCTCTGGACCGTCGACTCGTTCGACTGGAACTCCGCCACCACCAGCGCGCAGATCGTGCAGAACGTCCGCAGCGTCCAGAACGGCGGCGTCGTCCTCATGCACGACCTGTACCAGAGCACGCTCGACGCGATCCCGCAGATCGCCGCCGACCTGCGCGCACGCGGGCTGTGCACGGGGATGATCTCCCCGGCCACCGGCAAGGCCGTCGCCCCCGACGGCTCCGGCAACGGCACCTGGACCGACATGCTGCGCAGCAACTCGGCCGGGAAGTGCATCGACGTGCCCGGCGGCAACGCCGCCAACGGCGCGAAGGTCCAGCTCTACACCTGCCACGAAGGCTCGAACCAGCAGTTCACCTACACTGCGGCGCAAGAACTGCGGGTCCTCGGCAAGTGCCTCGAGACGACCTCGGGGAGCAACGGCACGCAGGTGCAGATCAACGCGTGCGCCAACACTTCGGGCCAGAAGTGGACGTTCGGCTCCGACGGGACGATCCGCAGCGCCGGGTACGCGAACGCGTGCCTGGACGTCTACAGCTCCTCCGACGGCGCCCCGGTCCAGCTCTACAGCTGCTGGGGCGGCGACAACCAGAAGTGGACCCGCGTCTGACCGGCGGCGCCGAGCACCGGCCGGGCCGCCGAACCCGCGGCCGGGCGGCGCACTCGCGCCATCCACTTCCGACACCGACACGCACGGCGCAGGCCGCCCGGCCTGCACCGCCACCTCGAGACAAGGAAGCCTTCATGGCAGCTGCCCTCCGATGGCGCCGCACGACGGCGACGGCACTGGCCCTGATCATCGCGATCACGGCCGCGCTCCTCGCACTGTCCGGCCCCAGACCCGCCTACGCCGCGCAGCTGACCCAGATCAGCGGCTTCGGCAGCAACCCCGGCAACCTCGGCATGTACCTGTACGTGCCCGACAACGTCACCGCGAACCCCGCGATCGTGGTCGGCAACCACTGGTGCGGCGGCTCCGGCCCCGACTTCTACAACGGCTCGCAATTCGACGAGCAGGCGAACCAGTACGGCTTCATCGTCATCTACCCCTCGGTGACCCGCGCCAGCAAGTGCTTCGACGTCGCGTCCCAGGCCTCGCTCTCGGGCACCGGCGGCGACTCCGTCAGCATCAAGTCGATGGTCGACCATGTCATCGCCAACTACGGGGCCGACCGGAACCGCGTCTTCGCCGCCGGCGTCTCCTCCGGCGCGATGATGACCAACGTCCTGCTCGGGGTCTACCCCGAGGTCTTCAAGGCCGGCGCGGCGTTCGCCGGGGTGCCCTACACCTGCTTCGCGACCGGCAACGGCTCGGAATGGAACTCCGAGTGCTCGGAGGGCCGGATCAACCGCACGCCGCAGCAGTGGGGCGACGCGGTCCGCAACGCCAATCCCGGTTACACCGGGCCGTGGCCGCGGATGCAGTTGTGGCACGGCGTCAACGACGACGTGCTGCGCTACCCGAACTTCCAAGAGCAGATCGACCAGTGGACCAACGTGAACGGCACCGACCAGGTCGCCGACTACACCGACGCCCCGCAGGCGAACTGGACCCGCACGCGCTACGGCGGCACCGGCGGCCAGGCGCTCGTCGAGGCGATCAGCATGGGCGACCAGGCCCACAACATCCCCCACCCGATCACCGAGACCCTCCGCTTCTTCGGCCTCACCGGTCAGCAGGCGGGCACCACCGCGATCGTCGGCGCCGCCTCCAACCGCTGCGCCGACCTCCCCGGCGCCGCCACCGCGAACGGCACCCAGGCGCAGCTGTGGGACTGCAACCAGCGCGCCAACCAGGCGTTCACCCGCACCGCCGCAGGCGAACTGAGGGTCGGCGGCAAATGCCTCGACGCCTCGGGCTGGGGCACGACCAACGGCACCAAGGCCGTGGTCTGGGACTGCTCGGGCGGCGCCAACCAGCGCTGGAACGTGAACGCGAACGGCACCATCACCAACGTCCACAACGGACTCTGCTTGGACGCCAGCGGCGCGGCCACCGCCAACGGCACTCCGCTCGTCCTCTGGACCTGCAACGGCGGCGCCAACCAGCGCTGGACCCTCAGATGAAGCCCGGGCGGCCGCGGCCCACAGTCGCGGCCGCCCCTGAAACGCACGTCTGCCGGCACTGTGTCTGGCTCTCATAGCGATCCGGGCAGCCGCCGGCTCCTCGTCGGCTCCGCCCTCGTCACGGTCGAACGTCAGCGTTCCGCCGGATCAATCGGGGCTGCCGCCACGGGCAGCAGCCGGTGCTCGGACATCTGGTACATCGCGATACCGCCATTGGGCGGCTGCATCCGGTGCACGTCCTTCGGTGCAACGCCCTCGACCAGCGCCCGGATGGCACGGAACGTCGTGCCGTGGGTGAAGGCCACGACGTTGGCCGACGCCGCAACGGCTTCCCGTGCTTCGGCGAGCCACGGCCGCACCCGCGCCATGACATCGGCGAGCGACTCACCGCGGGGAATCGACATGCCGAGCTCGGGGTGGCGCGACCGGTGCACGGCCTGGCGCGGGTCGTCGACGTCCATGAGCGGCGGGCGGTGGTCGAAGCCCCACCGCCACTGCGCCACCCGGTCCGCGCCGTGCACTGCAGCCAGATCGACACGCCGCGCGCCCTCCAGGTCGCCGACATGCCGTTCGTTGATGCGCCAGTCGACGAAGTGCGTCGCCGGGCGGTGCCCGAACTGGGCCACCGCCACGGCCGCGGTCTCCGCCGACCGGCGCAGCGTGGAAACGTAGACGGTGTCCCACTGGACGCCGGTCTCGGCCAGAGCGATCCCGGCGGCCCTGCTGTCGCGGTGCCCCTGCTCGGTGAGCCCTTCATCGGCCCAACCGGTGAAGACCCCGATGCGGTTCCATTCGGTCTGACCGTGCCGCACGATGGCCAGGTACGTCACCTGCCGACCTCCTCGATGATGCGAACGACTGCGCCGCAACGCCGCACGCCGGCGATCGGCAACACGGTCACGGATGTTCCCAGAGCCGTCGTGACCTCGATGCAGACGGCGGCCCGCAGGTCCACATCGCGTGGTGCCGGCACCACGGTCGCTGTCCGTCGGCCTCGAACCCCATGGCTGCGCCCTTCCCGTCCTCCTGATATCGCCGTTCAATCATCTTCTGTTCCGCTCGCGACCGCCATGGCCGATTGCCGGTCCCTGGTTTCCAGACGCTGCCTGCAGCACAGTAGGTTCCGGCCGCTGGGCGGGAGGCCGAAACCCCTGCCGGACCTGGCCCCGCCTCCTCGACCTAGCCGGCCCGCAAGGCACCCTGAACCGACCGACACGATCTGAGAGGTGATCGACCATGGCCGATGGACTCGTTCGCATTTTCGACACGGAGGAGAACGACCGAACACTGCGCTTCGGCGACCGCCGGATCTCCATCACCCCTGCGGTGGAGCAGGCCGAAGGAGGCCCGCTGAGCGCGTACTCGGCCCGCTTCGGCCGCGGCGAGCGCGCCGATCTCCCCGCCCCCTATGAGGAGATGTGGGTGGTCGTGCACGGCCGGCTGCTGATTCGCAGCGGCGAGACCGCGGTGCGGGTCGGCCCCGGCGAATTCCTCCATGTCCCGGAGAGGACACCGGGCGAGGTCGAGGCGCTTGAGGACACCACGCTCGTCTGCGTCTCGGTTCCCGCGCATTGACCCCGCGGACCGGCATCGGCGTCCTCGAATGCTCGGGGCCGGGGTCGGCCAGGTCGGGGTCGGGGTAGCTGATGCAGCAGTCGCCGTTGCGCGTCGTGCGTCGGCACACCCCTGCTGCATCGTCAAGACGGTGTCTGCGCCACCGGTTCACCGACACCGAGGCCGCCCGGGCGCATCAGCCTGCGTGCGCTGCGCGGCCCTGTCGCGTCCCTTCAGTCGGCGCGCCGTACGAGGTGCGGGATGCCGACCGGGTTGGTGATCCAGTGGGCCTTCAGTCCGGTCGGCAGTGGCTCCAGCTCGTCCTGAGGCTCCACACCGTGCTCGGCCAGATGGCCGGTGGCCTGTTCCACGTCGTCCGTGAACAGCTCCAGCCAGAGTTCGGCGCTCGCGTAGTTGTCGACCCGGTCGAGCCAGAGTTTCACCGGCCCGAACTGGACGGACGCGCACTGCTGCACGCCGGATGCGATGCCGGCCGCGCTCTCGTCGACCACCTCCATCCCCAGTGTGTCCCGGTAGAAGGCGACGGTCTCCTCGAACTTCGCTTTCGGAAGCTTCATGGCGATGTTCTGGCCTCCGCGGAACTGAGGGTTCATGACGGGTCCTCCGGTGTTCGGTCCAGATGGTCTTGCAGGGCGTCCAGGCGCGTGTCCCAGTCCCGGGCCATCGCGGCCAAGAACTGCTGCGCGACTTTCATCGGCGCGGAATGCAACCGGTACCGCACGCGGCGGCCCTCCCTCGGTTCCGGCGTCACCAGACCCGTCTCGGCGAGCAGTGCCAGGTGCTTGGCGATCGCCTGGCGCGTGATCGGCAACCGCTCGGCGAGTTCGGTGACGGTGGCCGGACCGCCGGACGCCAGCTCGGTCAGCACGGCCCGCCGGGTCGGGTCGGCGAGCGCGATGAAGACCTGCTCGGCGGTCGCCTCGGCGTCAGGAGGCATCGAGGTATGCGACGAGTTCATCGAGCTCGATCGCCCATCCTTCGACGTTGCCTTCGAACGCCTCGCGGTGCGCACTCTCGGGGAGCTGCGCGAATCCGGTCTCGACCACGCGAAGCAGCGTGCCCGCGGCGATCGGCTCGAGGGTGAACTCGACATAGGTGCGGCGCGGGTCGTCCTCGGGCAGTCCGGTGATCGGCCAGGTGAAGCCGAAGACCTTCGCCTTCTCTGCCCGCTCCACGCGGAGGTCGGCGGTCTCGCCCCCGGGCCAACGCATCCACCCCGACCCGCCCGGGCGCGGATCGATCCGCGCTTCGGACCCGAACCAGCCGCTCAGGCCCTCGGCGGTCGTCAGCGCGGCCCATACCCGGTCCGGCGGATGAGCGAGCTCCACGGTGCGTTCGATGCTGTCCGGAAATCCCATCGCCTGCCTCCAATGATCGCAACCTCAGGGTTGCGATGCTATCGCAACCATTGAGTTGCGTCAACTCGACGGGGCCGGCAACTGTGGCATTGGATCGGCCTGCCGACCCGAACGCTGGTCGTTTCCGGTACGCCGTTGACGCGGAGCGCGCGCCCGCTACGCCGTAGCGAACGTGGGGCGGGTCGAGGCATCAGCCTGTTCGCGAGTCGCCGACAGACGGCCGGGAAAGCAGGGGCACCCAGGTGCAGGCGGCAGAAGAAGGGGCCCTCGGTTCGCATCAGTCTCGGCAATGCGCGCGAGACGTCAGCTGGCGTTGTATGAGGCGATGATGTCCCAGGCCAGGTCTTCCCACTGGGCATAGGCGTCCGGGAACGCCGAGACCTGGACGGTCTGAGCCGCCGTTGTGACGGGCATGTCCCTCCAGTCGTCGACCCGCTTGAGCGAGTCGTAGAACTTGGAAGCCGAGGTCTTCGGGTCCATGAGCTCTTTGACGCTGCCCCAGCCCGAAGAGGGCCGCTGCTGAAAGAGTCCTACCGAGTCGTGGTCAGAGCCTTCGGCCTGGTACTCGTAGTTGTAGGACTCCGCGACGTTGACATTCGCGTAGTTCTTGAACTTGGACTCCTGCATGGCGGTCGCCAACGCGATCGCCCAGGCTTTCTGGTCGAGTCCTTCGTCCTTGCCGGCCTCGATGATGGCGACGGCGTTGGCCATCTGGAGCTCGCTGAGCCCACCGACAGGCTCGGGCTCGGCTGCTTCTTGAGCTGCGGCCGCCGCCGCACGCTGGTCGTTCGCGATCGATTCGGCGGCCGCCGCTGCGGACTCCTCGGAGAGTGCGGTCTCGGCGGCCACGACGTCGACATGCGGCTGCACGGCAGGTTGGGTGCCCAGGCCGCTGATGGCCATCGCGGCGCTGCCGGTGGAACCGATGAATATCGCGGTGGCCGCGCCCATGACGGTCACCCGCATGCCGAATCGATCGACAACCTTGGCGAGCAGCCGCCTTCCCAGGTCGGCGGCCTCTGCGACCACCGGTCCCGCCGACTCGGCGACGACGACGGCGACGTACTTCAAACGGGCGGTCCAGGGCTGGAGTCGCCGGGACGACCAAGCGATCAAGCATTCGACTCGCTCAATGGCGGGTGCCGCGGTCTCACGGAGCCGTCCAGCGAGTGTCGCCGCAGGAGTCATGGCATCCCCGAGGAACCAGGCGACGCTTGCTACGACCGCTCCTAGCCGGGCAGACCAGATGCTGGACCGCCGACGCGACCCACTGGCCCGCGAACTGGCCCGCGTTCGGATGGAGGGGACGGCGCCCTGGGCGAGGCCGAGTGCGCCTTCATTCATCTGCCGGTTCTGCACCGGCCAAACGTAGAATCGGAGGTACGAGCGGAGATGTTGGCCATTTCCAAGCCACTCCAGATCGGCGAGCACTACAAGACGAACCGATCGCCTTGCGGCCTTCGCCAGGAAGTTGCGGTAGAGCGCTCACCATCTACTTGCTCGGTGTCTTACCTGATTTGTCCCCTCCGGTGGGCATACGGAGGTACGGGTTTCACCTCGTCTTTTCGGGCAGGGCCAGATCGCCGCAAAGATAATGTGACCGTGCACACCGTCGCTGCCGACGATCCGGACAGACGGAACAAACGCTCCGCCTGAGCCAGTCGGTCCAAAGGAAGAGCTCGGCAAGCATCAGCGCCGATCGGCGGTCACAGCCCGACGACGATCAAGGCGATGTCGTCGCGTGCGAGGCCGCTGCCCACACCGAGGTCGGACATCAGCGCGTCGGCCAGTACTTCCGGATCGTGGTTGCTGTGGCGTCCCAACGTCGTGATGAGGCGGTCGAGCCCCACGTCGATGTCCTCCCCGCGGCGCTCGATCAACCCGTCGGTATAGAGCACGAGGGTATCGCCGGGGATGTAGGAACGCCCGGCCTGCGAGCAGGGCACGTGCTGGGGGCGAGCGCCCAGCGGCGGATCGAGGGCCTGGTTCAGCAGCTCGCACTCGCCGTTCGAGTGCAGCAGAACAGGGGGCGGGTGCCCCGCGTTGGTGTAGGTGATCAACCGGCTGGCGGGGTCCACCAGCGCGTTGATCGATGTGGTGTTCATGGCCCCCTCAATCGAGCGGGCGAACAGGCCCAGGACCTCCAAGGCTTGAGCGGGCCGCTCCAAGGTGCGGGCGGCGGCGTTGACCACACTTCGCAGCATGCCCATGACCGCGGCGGCCTCCAGGCCGTGCCCGACGACGTCGCCTATCGTCAGCGCAAAGCGGCCGTCTTGCAGGTCGATCAAGTCGTACCAGTCCCCCGACACGGCCAGCGAGTCATCGGCGGGCAGGTAACGCACCGCGACGTCGTCGTGGTGCTCGAAGTCCGGCGTCATCAGCATGGTCCGCTGCAGGGTGACCGTCATTTCATGCTCGCGCATGTGGGCCAGCCGCAGTTCCTGGTTGAGGTGGTTCAGCTCGAGAGCCCGCGCGTACAGCTCGGTCTCCTCTGCCGCCCTCTCGATCGACGGCTCGTCACCGGGGGCGATGGCCTTGATGAGCGGGGTCACGTCGTCCATCCGAAGGACGATCCACTTGACTGCGCGGTCCGGGCCCAGGATCGGCGTGTTGACCGGCAACCACCAGCGCTTCTGGGCCACTTCGGGCCGACCCATTGGGATTTCACAATGCTGCAGCGCCATCGTGTCCGGCTCCCGCGACTGAAGGACCTTGTCAAGTGAAGCTCTCAGGTTCTCCATCCCGTTCGTCTTGGGATCGGCCCGGTTCTCCGGGAATGAGTCGAAGAGGTATCGCCCGAGCAGGTCCTCGCGCGTGCGGCCGGCGGCTTTGAGATAGGCCCGGTTGACCTCGACGAGCACCAGATCGGGACCGAGCACCGCGCACGGGCTCGGTGTCGCCTCGAAGAGCGCGGCGTAATCCAGGTCCGTTGTTGCCGACCGGCTCTGCGCCTCATGCGTCCTATCCACGAGCTTCAACCCCCAGGGTTACGCTACCTCCACTCACCTGCGGATATGCGCTTGATCGCACTTGAAACGCGGTGCCGACGGCAATCCGACCTGGCCTGAAGGCGAGGTTCGGGGAGGGCTGGGGCGGCGCCGGCGAGACGGACGAGTCGACGCACGGTCAATGCCTCATGCTCGTCCTAAGTAGGCTGTGACTCTCGCGCACCCTTAGCGAAGGACGACAGCGGTCACCACCGGGCCGGCACAGCAAGAAGCCGACCGGCTCATAAGAACCGGTCGGCTACTGTTTTCGCAGGTCAACCTGCATATGTGGCGGAGGATATGGGATTTGAACCCATGATCGGGTATCACCCGAAACCCGCTTAGCAGGCGGGCGCACTAGGCCACTATGCGAATCCTCCAGGACGCGCCGGAGCACGTACCAAGCACAGAGCATACCGGTCCGGTCCCGGAACGCCCAAGCGGGTTCGGGTCGGTCAGAGCCAGCTCACGTGGGGCGCGACCAGGAGGTATCCGACGAAGGCGGCGATGTCGAGGAGGGTGTGGGCCCAGATCAGAGGGCCGGTGCGCTTCCAGCGGAGATAGAACACCGCGAAGACGGCGCCCATGACCATGTTGCCGACGAACCCGCCGAAGCCCTGGTAGAGGTGGTAGGTGCCGCGGAGGACGGCATGGGTGACGATGATCGCGAGCGGGCTCCAAGCGAGCTGGCGCAGGCGCGTGACGAGGTAGCCGAGGCCGACGACCTCCTCGATGACCGCGTTCTTGAGCGCGGCCAGGACGAGGATCGGGACGGCCCACCACACGTCGTTGAGGTTCGCCGCGGCGATCTCGGCGTTCAATCCGAGGGCGCGGGCGGTGAGGTAGAGGCCGAGGCCGGGGATGCCGATGCACGCGGCCAGGCCGGCCCCGCTGAGGAGGTCGAAGGCGGGGCGGCGGGTGTCGAGGCCGATGGCGCGGAAGGGGTTCCCGCGGTCGAGGCTCAGCAGGTGCAGGGCGAGCGCGACGGGCGCCATCGCGAGGACGAGGCTGACGAGCTGCCGCGAGAGGTCGTACCAGGGGCGTTCGGCCTCGGCCTTCGCCGAGTTCATGGACTGCACGCTGTCGGCGAGGCCGCCCGGTTCGGTGAGGGTGCCGATGATGCCGACGATCGACCAGATCGCGGACGCGCCCAGGGACAGGGCGAGGACGATCCAGATCTCGCGCCTGATGACGCGGGGCGCGAGCAGTGCCGGTGCTTCGGCGAGCGCGGTCTCGGGGCGGTTCGACATGCGTTCCAGCCTGCCAGAACGGCGGAACACGCGTGCCGACCGGTCGACACGCCCGGGCTGTGCCGACTATCGGCCGTCGCACTTGGTGTGCGACGCGTCGACCCGGGGGTTCGAGATGATCATGGAACGAGGCGAGGTGCTGTGAGTCTCATCCCACTCGGCGACGCTCACCATTCACGGCACCTCGCTTTCCTACACCCCGTCGCGGCCCGGTGTCTGTCGGTTTCTTGACATTCGTCGTTGCAAATCAGGTAAGGTTAGCCAGTCCTTACCTGAGAGGGGTACGCTATGCGGCTCGCGATTGCGGAGGCTCATGTCCTGAGCACCACCGCACTCGAACGCCGCCCCCTGGCGCCCCTCCCGGTGGAGCGCCCGAACCGCCTCCCGGCTCCGCTTCCCCACCCGATCGAAGCGCTCCGCACCGTCGCCGACCGGGTCGACCGCGACGTCAGCGTCCACCCGCTCGCGGGCGTACGCGCCTGGCTCGACGGTGAGGCGCCCCGAGACGGGATCGAGTTCCCCGCCGCCGAGCTGGCCGCCGGCGAGCGAGTCGAGGAGCTCATGGGCACGGCGGGCGCACTGTGGGGCGGCTCCGCCCACGCGAACGCGGCCCTCGCCTGGAAGACCTACTGCTACTGGACGCTCGCGCCGGTCGTGCTCGGCTATGTCGCCGCCCGACGCGTCCCGGTCATGGACGCCTCGAACGCGGTCTTCCGCGTCGCCGAGGACGCCCCGATGTTCTCGGTACGCCAGCTGCAGCCGCGGTTCCTGGTCCTGCCGCACGACCCGAGTGCGGCGCACCCCGAGGCAGAAGTGGTCGCGAACGAGGCGGTCCTGCTGGACCGCTTGCGCGCCACCGTGTTCGAGGACCACCTGGGCCCGGTGCTGGAAGCGTTCCTCGCCAAGGCGCGGGTCGGGCGCCGCACCCTCATGGGCTCGGTCGCTTCGGGGATCGCCTACGCGGTCGCGTCGATCGCGCAGGTCGTGCCGGACCCCGACGACGTGCTCGCCAAGACGCTGCTGGAGACGCTGGACGTCGCCGACCTGGTCGACATCACCACGGACGAAGTGGGCCGGCTGGTCTACCAGCGGCGCACCTGCTGCCTCGCGCTCACCATCGACGGCAACCGCACCTGCTCGACCTGCTGCGTGCGCCAGGAGCGGCCCTGACGGCCGTTTGGTAGATTGGCGCTTGCCCCAAAGGGCCCTGGAGGGGTCGCATAGTGGACTAGTGCAGCGGTCTTGAAAACCGCCGTGGGTGTCAAAGCTCACCGTGGGTTCGAATCCCACCCTCTCCGCAACCATCAGCGAGTTCGGCTCTTGACCAGGGAATTCCTCGGCCAAGGGCCGTTTGGCGTGCTATGGGTGCGGTCCGGCCGAACCGACCGGTCAGGCCGGGCGTCCGGTCGGATTCCGGTAGGCGACACCGAGACCGAACCGGCCGAGGAACGTCTGACGAAGCATGGGAATCCTGCGAGGTCCCTCTCCGCCACCTGCCGCCGATCGTTCGCGGCAATTCCGGCGAACGGTGCATTCGCGCCAGCAATCGATCGCACAGACCCCCGGCCACTGCTGTGCGCGTGGGGGTCTTGTCGTGCTCAGGGCATGAAAAAGGACTCAGCACCCCGGCACGGTGCTGAGTCCACGATTAGGGTAACCCCATGGCGCAACATGCTTCACTTCCGGGTCGGGATATTCACAGAATCGTTACGATGGCGCACCGCAGCGAGGAGGCGGACGGCATCGCCCCGTTCAACGAGCAGACGACGCTCGCACTGTCCCGCCACCCCGAACGCCATCGGCGGCATTTCGTTGTGCGCCTAGGCGAAACGGTCATCGCCTACGCGGGGGTGGAGAAGATCGGCGACGTCGCCGAGGCAGAGATGGCCGTCGATCCGTCGCATCGCGGCAAGGGTGTCGGGCACCGGTTGCTCCTCAACGTCCTGGATTGGATTGAGGCGGACATCACGGTATTGCGAATGTGGGCGCACGGCGATCTGCCCGTTTCGCAGCGGTTCGCAGCGAAGCACGGCTTCACGCGGGACCGCGTGCTGTTCCAGTTCTCGCGCGACCTCGACGGTTTCGCTTGGCCCGCGGCGTGGCCGGAGGGCATCGGCCGGAACTGGCCGGTCGGCGACGGCCCGGCCGCAACCCTGCCTGAAGGGGTGCGGTTGCGGCCCTTCAGGGTCGGCCGCGACGAGGCCGAGTGGCTGCGGGTGAACGCGGCGGCGTTCGCCGCCCATCCCGAGCAGGGCCGCTGGACCGCAGCGGATCTCGCCGCGCGCGAGCAGGAGACCTGGTTCGACCCCGACGGTCTGCTGGTGGCAGAGGATGAACAGGGACTGCTCGGCTTCCACTGGACCAAAGTGGAGGACGGCATCGGCGAGGTCTACGTCCTCGGCGTCGACCCCCGCGCGCAGGGCACCGGCCTTGGCCGGACCCTCACCCTCGCCGGGCTCGCCCACCTTGCGGCGCATGGGATCAAGCAGGTCGAACTCTACGCCGACGAGTCGAACACCAAGGCGGTCAAGCTGTACCGCTCGCAGGGGTTCGACGTCGTGCGCACCGACGTGCAGTGGGCGAAGCGCCTGCGCTGAGCGGAAGCGAGCGAGGCTCGCGTGAATGATCGACTACGCAGTGTCCGACCGCGCGGGTACGTTGGTTTGCAAGGGGGCCTTCGACAAGGACATTTCCGTAATGACGGACATGCGCCCTTGTCAAGCCGAAGCGAGCGCGTCCGCCGGGTAGCCCTCTTCGCCCGGCAGCACCAGGCGGGCGTCCTCGCCGTCGACCGCGACCCGCGGCAGGATCGGCGACATGTCGCGCTGCTCGGCGGCGGCGAACACCTCACCCACCGTGGAGTACCGCGCGAGCTCGGCCAGCGTGGTCGCCTCCGGGATCGACATCTGGCCACCGTACTGGCACACCGCCTGCTCCGGCCCGATCCACGTCGCGTACTCCGGCTCGCGCACCCGGATGCGCGGCTGGAAGCCCTCGGCGAGCGTCGCCACATATATCCACGAGTCGAACCGCACCGGCTCGTACTCAGGGGTCACCCAGCGCGCCCAGGCGCGCTGCAGGGCGACCATCGCGCCGGTCTCCTCCTCCACGGACCGCAGGCCCGTCATGGCCACGTCAGGGTCGTCGGGCTTGTGCCGGCCCCCCGGGAAGCCGTACTGGGCGCCTCGGGGCCCGTTCATGGCGTTCTCGTAGTGGTCGACGTCGAGGTGCGACCACCGCTCGCGCACCTGGAGCGTCTCGGCGGGGCCGATCGTCGGGAGCCCGAACGGCTCCTTCGCCGCGTGCCGCAGCAGGAACACCCGCAGCGGGGCCTCGCGGAGGAGGACGACGGCGGCGGCGCGCTCGGGCTCGGCGGGGGCGCCCTGCTTGCGGAGGCGGGCGAGAGCGCGAGCGGCCGACGCCGAGTCGACCGCTCTGAAGTCCCATTTCCCGAAGCGCTGGATGGACATGCCCTCACGCTAACCCAAGACGGTGCGATTCCAGCGCGCAACGGCCGAAACGACGCCGGCCCGGCCGAAGCCGGGCCGGTCGAGGTCGAAGACCTAGCCGATGAACTGGATCGGCAGGTAGAACAGGGCGCCCACGAGCGCCGCGATCGGGAACGTGATGATCCACGCGATCACGATCGAGCGGGCCACGCCCCACCGGACGGCGCGCTTGCCGCCGGTCGAGCCGACGCCCATGATCGCCGAGGTGATCGTGTGGGTGGTCGAGATGGGCGCGCCCAGCAGGAACGTGTTCGCGTAGAGCACGGCGCTGGCGACGGTCTCGGCCGCGAAGCCCTGGGGCGGGCCGAGGTCGATGATCTTGCGGCCCATGGTCTTGATGATGCGCCAGCCGCCCGCGTAGGTGCCGGCGGCCATGACGGCGGCGCTGGCGAGGTAGACCCATTCGGGGATGGGCGCGCCGTCGGTGTAGTACCCGCCGACCGACAGGGCCAGGATGATGATGCCCATGACCTTGGCGGCGTCCTGCATGCCGTGGCCGATGGCCATCGCGGCCGCGGAGGCGGTCTGCGCGTGGCGGAAGCCGCGGTTGAGCTTGTCGGGGCGACCGCGCCGGAAGATCCAGTACACGGCGATCATGACGAGGAAGCCGAGGGTGAAGCCGACGAGCGGGGAGACGATCGTGGGGAGCACGATCTTGTCGAGGATGCCGCCCCACAGCACGACCGCGCCGCCGGCCATGGTCGCGCCGACCATGCCGCCGAACAGCGAGTGGGAGGACGAGGTCGGCAGGCCGAAGTACCAGGTGATGAAGTTCCAGGTGATCGCGCCGAGGAGGCCGGCGATGACGATCAGGATGCCGTCGATGCCGTCGGGGAGCTCGACGAGGCCGCTGGCCACGGTGGCCGCGACCTTCCCGCCGAGGTGCGCGCCGACGAAGTTGCCGATCGCCGCCATGCCGAGCGCGACCCGGGGCTTGAGCGCCCGGGTCGAGATCGAGGTGGCGATGGCGTTCGCGGAGTCGTGGAACCCGTTGGTGTAGCCGAAGAGGAGGGCCGCGCCGATACAGACGACGACCGCGATGAACACACTGTCCACGTTCAGGATTCCTTGACGTAGACCGACTCGACGACGTTGGAGACCGACTCGAACGAGTCGCAGGCGGCTTCGAGCTCGTCGGCGACCTCTTTGAGCTTCATGACGGTGAGCGCCGGATACTCGCCGGAGTACAGGCGGACCAGCAGCATGCGGTAGGCGCGGTCGCCGTCGTTCTCGAGGCGGTTGCACTCGACCCAGAAGTCGGCCATGGTCGAGTTGAGGCCCTTGAGCTTCGGCATGTACTCGGCGAGGAGGTCGGCCTGGGCGCCGAGGACGGTGACCTGCTCGATCATCTCGCGCGGGAGGTCGGGGAGCTCGGAGAGGCCGTAGAGGTAGACCAGGTTCGCGGCGGCCTCGATGTGGTCGAGGATGTCGTCGAGCTTGCCGGCCAGGTGGTACATGTCCGTGCGGTCCATCGGGGTGACGAACGTCGAGTTGATCTTGTTGAACAGCCGGTGGGTCAGCTGGTCGTTGTCGTGCTCGACGTCGACGAGACGCTCGGAGATCTTCTGGTAGTCAGCCGACTCGTCCCCCAGTTCGGCCAGGATCGCCACGCCGCGGCGGATGTTGTCGGCCGCGTCATTGAAGAAGGCGTAGAACGTGTCGTCCTGAGGCTTCAGCGAGAACCGCACTGGGCACCCCTGCTTTCGGTCGTTTTGACTGTCCTCACTGTACCGATCGGCTCAGTGGACGGGTGGAAATCGTCACCGCGAAGTTAACATCCAGGTGAACGCGACACAAGCTCGTGAAGTCTGCTGTGTGAGAATCCACGAAACCGCTCTAAGCTGGGGTTATGCAAAGGTTTCACTTGAATTCACCTTGCGTTCACCTTTGACTTATGGAACACCTGGAGCGCACCGCGAAGTGACCCGCTTGCCATGGCGACAAGACGGGTTCCCCGATCGGGCCGCGCCTAATCAGTCGTTCGCGGTCTCGGCGAGCCGGCTCAGCGCGCCCGCCACCGAATCGGACTTCGTCGTGTACCAGAACGGCGGCAGCGAGTCCCGCAGGAACTTCCCGTACGAGCGGCTCGTCTCCAGCCGCGAGTCGAGGATCGCGACCACCCCGCGGTCCGTGGTGCGGCGGATGAGCCTGCCCGCGCCCTGCGCGAGCCGGATCGCCGCCGCCGGGACCGACACCTCGGTGAACCCCGAGCGGCCCGCCGCGTCCGCCGCCTCCGAACGCGCCGCCGTCAGCGGCTCGGTCGGGCGCGGGAACGGGATCCGGTCCACCACCACGAGGCGGCAGGTCATGCCCGGCACGTCAACGCCCTGCCAGAGGCTCATGACCCCCAGCAGGCAGGTCGACTCCTCCTCCTTGAACCGCTTCACCAGACTCCCGAGCGTCTCCTCGCCCTGCAGCAGGATGTCGTAGTCGGTCTGGGCGCGAAGGAGCTCGGCCGCCGCCTCGGCGGCCTTCTTCGACGAGAACAGGCCCAGGGTCGCCCCGCGGCTCGCCTCGACCAGGCGCAGCAGCTCCTTGCCGGACTCGTCCGACAGGCCCGACGCGGTCGGACGCGGCAGCGACGCCGCCACATAGAGGATGCCCTGCTTGCGGTAGTCGAACGGGGAGCCGACGTCCAGCGAGGTCCAGCCGTGCCCGTCCGCGGGCAGGCCGAGGTTCCGCGCCACGATGTCGAACCGGCCGCCGAGCGTCAGCGTCGCCGACGCCGCGATCACCGTGCGGTCCTCGTACAGCATCGCCGAGAGCAGGCCGCCCACCGAGAGCGGCGCGGCCACCAGCTGCGGGCCGTTCGGCTCCGCCCAGATCACGTCGTCCCCCGCCGGCCCGATGCACCGCCCGGCCGTCTCGATCGTCTCCACGAGCCCGGCCTTGAGCTGCTGGGCGCTCAGCTGCTTCTTCGTCTCCGCATCGAGCGTGGACAGGTGGGTGGCGGCCTTGACGCACGCGCCGTTGATCAGGTTGAGCGCCTCGACGAGCGGCGCGGGCAGTTCACCGGAGAACCGGCGCTCGCCGGCCGCGGTGAGCGCGCCCTCCAGCGCGTCCGCGGCCTCCCGGACCTGGTCGGCCACATCGGGGTCGATGAGGCGGCGCCCGCGCTGCGCGAGCCAGCGCAGCCGGGCAGGGTGCAGCTCGGCGCGGGCGGCCGAGGTGACGCGGTCGACCAGCTCGTGCGCCTCGTCCACGATGAGCACGGCGTGCTCGGGCAGGACGCTGCGCTCGTTCATCATGTCGATCGAGAGCAGGGCGTGGTTGGTGACCACGATGTCGGCCTCGTGCGCCTTCGCGCGGGCCCACTCGGCGAAGCAGTCGGGCCCCTGCGCGCAGTCCTTCGCGCCGGGGCACTCGGTCGAGGACGTGGACGCCTGCTTCCAGGCGCGGTCGGAGACGCCCGGGTCGAGGTCGTCGCGGTCGCCGGTGTCGGTGTCGCCCGCCCAGTCGAAGAGGCGCTGCACCTGCTTGGCGAAGGACGCCTGCTGGCCGGCCCATTTCAGGGTCTCGGTGCCCTCGATCGCGCCGTCGTCCTCGTCCTCTTCGCCGGCGATCTTGCGCTTGCAGATGTAGTTGTGGCGGCCCTTGAGGAGCGCGAAGGTCGGCTTGCGGCCCAGGACGGGCGCGACCGCCTCGACCAGGCGCGGCAGGTCGACGGCGACGAGCTGGTGCTGGAGGGCGAGCGTGGCGGTCGAGACGACCACGGGCTTGCCCGCGGCGAGCGCGGCGCACAGGTAGGCGAGGGACTTGCCGGTGCCGGTGCCGGCCTGGACGAGCAGGTGCTCGCCCGAGTCGACGGCGTTGGCGACGGCCGCGCACATCTCGCGCTGGCCTTCGCGTGCCTGGCCGTGCGGGGTGGCGGCTACGGCGGCGTCGAGGATGGCGAGGGCGTCGCGTTCGGCTTTGGTGGCGCCTTTGACGGCCGCTTTCGCGGCGGGCTCGGCGGGGGCTTCGGAGACGGTGACGTTGGTGCTCATGCCTCCTGCGCCGCCTGCTCGCCGGAGTCGGTGCCGTCTTGTGGGCTGCTGTCCTTGGATCCGGTGCCGTCTTTGGCGCCGTTGCCGTTCTTGGCGCCGTTCTTGGTTCCGGCGGCGCGGCGGGCGCGTTCGGCGGCGGCGCTGACTCTGACCGCTTCGGCGGTGGCGTCCTCGCCTTCGAGGCCGCGGGCCTGGGCCTCGCGGCGGGCCTCGCGGTAGCGGTTGAGGGCGCGCACGGTGCCGTTGACGATCGCGAGGATGGGGACGGCCACGAGGGCGCCGATGATGCCCCACACGAAGCCGCCCGCGGTGACGGCGAGGACGATCGCGAGCGGATGGAGTTTGACCGCGCGGCTCATGAGGAAGGGCTGCAGCAGGTTCGACTCGAGCTGCTGCACGGCGAGGACGATGCCGAGGACGATGAGCGCGGTGACGAGGCCGTTCGGGGTGCCGACGAGGGCCACGACGACGGCGACGATGCCCGAGATCGTGGCACCGATGATCGGGATGAACGCGCCGAGGAAGATCAGCGTGGTCAGCGGCAGCCACAGCGGGACTTCGAGGAGGTACAGGCCGAGCCCGATGAAGATCGCGTCCACGGCGGCGACGACCACGATGGTGCGCATGTACTGCACGAGAGTCGACCAGCCGGCGCCGCCGGCGTAGCGCAGCGGCTCGGAGGCGGTGCGCGGGAGCATCCCGGTGAGGAAGGTCCAGATCTTGCGGCCGTCGCGGATGAAGAAGTAGGTCGTGAACAGGACCAGGAACAGGCCGGTCGCGAAGTTGCCGAGGCCGGAGGCGGTCGAGGTGGCGACGTCGACGCCGGTCTGGACGATGGCCTGCTGGTTCTCGTCGTACCAGTTGGTGATGTTGTCCTGGATGTTCGCGACGATCTCGGCGACCTGCGCGCCGTTGAGGCCGTAGGGGCCCGATTCGAGCCAGGCCTGGGCGTCCTTGAGGCCGGTGACGATCGAGTCGTAGAAGTCGGGGATGCCGGCGATGAACTGCTGGACGACGAACGTGAGGATCGCGCTGACGGCCGCGAGGCCGGCGACGAGCATGAAGATCGAGGCGAGGGACTTGTTCCAGCCCTTGCGGATCAGCCAGGCCGCGGGCGGCTGCAGCATCGCGGCGAGGAGGAAGGAGATCGCGACGGGGATGACGACCGTGGTGACGTAGCTGAGGAGGTACAGGAAGATGGCGACCGCCGCGCCGACGATGAGGAGCCGCCAGGACCAGGCCGCGCCGACCGCGAGGCCGATCGGGACGAAGTCGCGCTCGGGGCGTTCGCCGTCGCCCGACCCGTCGAGTTCCGGCGGTATGCCCGCGGGGATCTCGGGTTCGTCTTCGACCGGTTCGTCCCGCCGGGCCATGGCCCGTTCGGCGACCGGGTTGAGGCGCATGCCGATCCACAGTTGACGTGCCCGGGCGGTGGTGCGGCGGAATCGGCTCACGGTCTCTCCAAGGACGGTTCCTCCGGAAGGAGGCGGGTGCAACGTCAACACGTACCGTACCGGGCGGGTGCGACTCTTCCGATACAGCAGCCTGTACCGAGTGCCCGTGGGCACCCCGTGGAAGGGCGGGTCCGCGGCGGGCGGCGGCGACTGTCGTACCCGCGGTGCACCCTGGTATTCGGGGGGCGCGCGGTCTCGCCGCACCCGAGCGCGGGGGCCGGTCGGACCGAAGGTGTCGTACCCGCGGCGGACCCCTGGCGCTCCGGCGTCCCCCGCGAGGGCCGGGTGCGCGATTCGTTGGCGCCCAATGTTCCCCCACACGCTTGGGTCGCCGGCGCGGCGGCCGGGCCGAGCGTCGGTCCGGCGCACCCGACCCCGGGGTGCGGACGTGAGACTCCCCGCTCGCATTTCATGCGGCGCCGCCGCTGCCGGTAAGCTGGCGCGCTGTGACCGATACACCGTTGGACTCCACGACCGGCCTGCCGGTCCGGCTCCTGCACGACCGCCTCCTCGTGCGCGAGGATGCGGACTCCGAGCGCCGCTCCGCCGCCGGGATCGTCATCCCCGCCACCGCCGCCATGGGCCGGCGCCTGCACTGGGCCGAGGCCGTCGGCGTCGGGCCGCTCGTGCGCTCGGTCGTCAAGGGCGACCGCGTCCTGTTCGACCCCGAGGACAAGGCCGAGGTCGAGATGCAGGGCCGCACCTTCCTCCTCCTGCGCGAGCGCGACATCCACGCGGTCGCCGCCAAGCGCGTCGACAACGACGGCACGGGGCTCTACCTCTGATGCGCGTCGCGGTCATCGGGCTCGGCCTCATCGGCGGCTCCGCCGCGCTCGCCCTCACCGAAGCCGGGCACGACGTGCTCGGCCTCGACCCCGACCCGGCCACCCGCGAAGCCGCCGCCGCGCATTTCCCCGTCACCGCCGACCCGGCCGATCTTTCGGGCACCGACCTCGCGGTCGTGGCCGCGCCGTACCGCCACCTCGCCGCCGTCGCGGTCGAGATGCTGGACGGCTACACGGGCCTGGTCACGGACGTCTCCTCGGTGAAGGCCGAGCCCGCGCGGGTGTTCGCGCGCCACCGGTTCGTGGGCGGGCATCCCATGGCGGGCAAGGAGACCAACGGTTTCACCGCCGCCGAGTCGGGCCTGTTCCAGGGCCGCAAGTGGGTGCTGTGCCTCGAGGAGGGCACCGACCTCGCCGACTGGACTGCCCTCGCCGCGCTGTGGACGTCGATCGGCGCGCAGGTCGTGCCCGCCACCGCCGCCGACCACGACCGGGCCGCCGCCCGCATCTCGCACCTGGAGCACCTGGTCGCCGCCGCGCTCGTGCACGTCGCCGACGAGCCGCTGGCCCGCACCCTCGCGGCCGGCTCGTACCGCGACGGCACCCGTGTCGCGGCCAGCCCGACCGCCCTCTTCACCGGCATGGTCGAAGGCAACCGGGAGCAGCTCATGGCGGCCGCGGAGGACCTCGCCGCCGAGCTGGATGCCGCGGCGGCCGACCTGGACGCCTACACCGATCGGCCAAACTCAATCAGTGAATGGTTCGACCGGGCCCGCGCCCTCCGCGCCGACTGGCCCGTCGAACCTGATGCAGCGCAACGCATCCCGATCACGAAAGCGTCGCTCATGGAGCTTTGCGCGGCCGGCGGCTGGCTCGAAGCGGTCGAAAGCGAGGTCGCGCTCGCCCGGCGCCCTCGCGTAAAGTCCACTCCATGAGAAGCATCGATCGCATCGCCGACCAGTACGTAGAGGACGTCATCGCCCTGAGCCCCCTCACGGCCACGAGCATGGGCGTCCCCGGACACGACCACGAGATCGACGACCTCTCGCCCGCCGGGCTCGAGGCCGAGGCCGCCCTGACCCGCAAGGCGATCGCCGACCTGGAAGCCGCCGAACCGGTCGACGAGCGCGAGCGCGTCGCCAAGGACGCCATCCTCGAGCGCCTGCACCTCCAGATGGAGCGCCACGAAGCGGGCGACACCTACTTGAGCCTCAACGTCCTGGCCTCCCCCGTGCACAGCGTGCGGCAGATCTTCGACCTCATGCCCAAGGACGGCCGGGAGGCCGCCGAGAACATCGCGGCCCGCCTCGAGGCCGTCCCGAACGCGTTCGAGCAGTACACCGAGACGCTGCGCGCCGAGGCCGCCGCGGGCCGCGTCGCCGCCGAGCGGCAGGTCCTCGAAGTCGCCACGCACTGCGACAACTGGAACGGCGCCAAGGGCATCGAGACCGACTTCTGGGCGAACCTGGTCAACGGGGTCACCGTCGACGGCGAGCCGATCAAGACCGGCCCGCTGCGCATCGCCCTGAGCGACGGCGCCACCCGCGCCCGGTACGCCGCCACGAAGTTCGCGCTGTTCCTGCGCGAGGAGCTGGCCCCGCAGGCGCCGAAGAACGACGCGGTCGGCCGCGACCGGTACTCGCGCGCCTCCCGCTACTTCATCGGCTCCGCGATCGACCTCGAGGAGACGTACGCGTGGGGCTGGCAGGAGCTGGCCCGCATCGAGGACGACATGCGCGCGACCTGCGAGCGCATCAAGCCGGGCGCGTCGATCGAGGAGGTCGTGGCGTTCCTGGACCAGGACCCCAACGAGAACATGACCGACAAGGACGTGTTCCGCGACTGGATGCAGGACCTCGCCGACTCCACCATCGCCGACCTCGCGGACAAGCACTTCGACATCCCCGAGCAGATCCGCGCCATCGACTGCAAGATCGCGCCGACCGAGGACGGGGCGATCTACTACACCGGGCCGAGCGAGGACTTCTCCCGTCCCGGCGCCATGTGGTGGTCGGTGCCGGAGGGCCAGAAGCTGTTCGGCAAGTGGCGTGAGAAGTCCACTGTGTACCACGAGGGCGTGCCGGGCCACCACCTCCAGGTCGGCCAGACCATGGCCCGCATCGAGCTGCTCAACCGCTTCCAGCGCCAGATGATGTGGTGCTCGGGCCACGGCGAGGGCTGGGCGCTCTACTCCGAGCGGCTCATGGACGAGCTCGGCTACTACGACGATGACCCGGCCGGGCGCCTCGGCATGCTCGACGCGCAGGCCTTCCGCGCCGCCCGCGTCATCGTCGACATCGGCCTCCACTGCGAGTTCGCCATCCCCGAGGACAACCCGTTCGGCTGGCGCGGCGGCGAGACCTGGGACGGCGAGAAGATGTTCGAGTTCATGCGGGCCCACACCCGCACGATCGAGGACGACATGCTCCACTTCGAGGTCAACCGCTACCTCGGCTGGGCCGGCCAGGCCCCGTCGTACAAGGTCGGCGAGCGCCTCTGGATGCAGGCCCGCGAGGACTACAAGGCCCGCAAGGGCACTGAGTTCAGCCTCAAGCAGTTCCACTCGGACGCGCTGAACCTCGGCTCGATGGGCCTCGCCCCGTTCGCCGAAGCCCTCGGCCGCCTCTAGCACCGAAGGAACGGCCTCGCTCGCAGTGCGAGCGAGGCCGTTTCGCGTTCACGCGGGTTGTCGTACCTCCGAGGTACAGGTTGTTGAACGGGGGTGCTACGTACGGAACATATCCGTCATTCCGGATTTGCCCCTCACGCAGCACCCCCGTTCAACCACAGTAATTCACACCTGTGACACCGGCGGCACGTGAGCGATCATCACAAGCGCGCCTTCGCGGCTATCAGTCCTCATGCTCGAGGACGAGCTCCATCTCCGGCTTCCCGTACCAGGTCCGCAGCTTGTCCGCACCGCGGCGCAGCGCCGCGATCTCGGCGGCCGTGAACCCCCGCACCCGCCACGTCTCGAGCAGCACGCTCTCGCGCTTCAGCGTCGCCTTCCAACTGCCGATAACCTGGCCGTCGAGCAGGATCACCGAAGTGAACCGCGCCCGGCCCGGGAACCGCGTCGGCGGCACCGAATGGTGCGTCACGAACTCCTTCGTGTCCGTGTACGAGCACATCATCTCGTCGAAGCCCTGCACGAAGTCCACCACCGGAACCGCATCGCGCTCCGCCGGCGGCTCCTGCACGTAGTAGAGCACCCGCTCGCCGACCTTGAGCGACTCCAGACCGAGCCCGTCGATCGCCGCCTTCGCGTCGGCCACCTTCAACGTCGCCCAGCGCGTGAAGTCCTTCACGGTCGCGGGCCCGCGCGAGGAGAAGAACCGCAGCGCCAGCGCGCGGACCGCCTCGTCCTGCTCCACGGCGCCGGCCGGGACGCGCTCGTCGAAGTTCGCGTAGGTCTGCTTGCCGCCCTTCGGCGTCCCCGAGCAGATCGCCGACACCAGCTCGGCGTGGAACAGCAGGTGGATCAGGCGCAGCCCGGTCGGGTCGGCGATCCCGGCGGCCGCCAGCGCCTCGGAGGCCTCCTCGCGCAGCAGGTGCCGCCCGCCGGCTGTGGCCGCCGCGAGCACGTCGTCCCCGAGCAGCAGCTCGGCCTCGCTGAGCCCGAGGCTGCGGAACTGCGTGCCGGCCACTTGCAGGACCCGGTGGGCGGTGGCCGCGAGCATCATCCGCAGGTCCTCGACTGGGACGGTGTGCCAGGTCGGGCGCAGCACGTGGGTGCGGATCACGGCGCCCTTCTCGATGAGGACGTCGACCGCGTCGACGCCCGCGAACGGGAGACCTTCCGCGTCGGGCCGAGTGCGCATCGCGGGGGTGAGCTTCGAGGGCTGGAACTCCTGGGACTGGACCGCGCCCAGGTGCTTGAACGCGTCCAAGGGTGTGGCGAAGGGCTCGCCCCACAGGCGCTGAGAGTGGGCCCGCCAGGCTGCGACCGCGCCCGGCTCGAGATCCGTGCCGACACGGGCGGTGGGTGATGCCATGTGGACATGCTAACCGTCCCTTGCGACATGAGCCCTCCGCCGATCAGCGTGTCCCGCCGCGCCCGGCCGCATGGCCGGAATCACCGCGTGGGCGCACGAACGCGCGGGTGGACGCGGTTGCGAACAACGGCCACAATTGCGGCATGTCCCTTCCCAACGCGGTCCTGAGGCTCTCCACCGACGTCCTCGCCGAGATCAACGACGACGAGCGCCTCGCGTTCGCCTACGCCCACGGCCCCGCCCTGTCCGGATTCGGGGAGGAGGCCGAACTGGTCTGCGTGTGGGAGACCGACACCGTCCCCGCCGACGCCAGCGACGAGGCCGTGCACCTCACCGTCGCGCGCTTCCAGGCCCACATGGAGGCCCTCGACCGCGGCGAGGGCTGGCGGCACCCCGGCGACGAGGCCCTGCACGTCATCGCCCGCTTCGCCGAGGGCACGCTCCTCGCGGACGACTCCGAACTGGGCTCGCAGGCCCGCGCCGAGGTCACCGAGTTCCCGCAGGCACTCGCCATCGCCTCCCGCGAAGCCGTGGCCGGAGAGGTCGAGACCCTGGCGAAGCGCCTGGGCGACGCGTCCGACCCCTGGGAGCTGGCCGAGACCCTCACCGAGGGCCTGCACCACGCCTACGTCGCGCTCTTCGCGGCTGGCGGCTACTTCTTCCCCGGCCACGAGAACCGCGCCGCGTTCGTCGAGCGCTACCTGCTCGGCGACGAGGTCCCCGAGGCCGAAGCCGCAGTCTGGACCGCGGCGAGCGCCCCTCTCCCCGAACGGGCCGAAGCCCTCCCGGCCGCCTGGCGCGCCCTGGCCCGGACGGTCCTGGACAACTGCTGAGGGGTCGCCCATCTGACTACGGATCAGAAGGTTGGGGGTTCGAATCCCCCGCTGGCAGAGGCCGCACACCGTGCCGGATGACCCAGGGCACATCCGCATACCCGGTTGCAGATCCGTTTTCGCCCCAGGTAAGGTTATGCCCGGTCCTGATCGCAACGATCAAGCCGACCTGCGCCGCTAGCTCAACGGATAGAGCATCTGACTACGGATCAGAAGGTTGGGGGTTCGAATCCCTCGCGGCGCACCAACGAAAGCCAGGTCTCCGGACCTGGCTTTTCTGGTTTCCCGGGTCATTGGGACGGCCGGCGCGGCGGTCCGATCGGGTGCTTGATGCGTGACTTGCCGCTATTGGATCCCGTGTCGCACACTGTTGGGTGGTTCGTGGCCTGGGCTGGTTGCGGACGCTTCCTACCCCCATGAGGAGCGGCATGAGACGGCGGAACTTTTTGCGGGCGGCGGCTGTTGGGGCGCCATTGGCGGCGGCCGGGGTGATCGGGGCCGGGGTCGCTACGGCGGACACGGCGAACTTCAGGATCATGGTGACCGAGCAGGTTTCCAACAAGGTGATGGTGTTCGACAAGAACGCGGCGTTCAGCGATGCCAACCGGTACAAGTCGTTCAGCCCGGGCACGGGTGGTTGGGCGAACCTGTCGGACTGCCGGATCCGGGATACGTCGCAGTTCGGGGCGATCGGGCTGGCCGCGGCGTCAGGTGGGCGGGTCGGGATCTGGAACATCACCGACGAGAAGGATCAAGAGCTCAACGACGTGCTGTGGAGCGCGACGCCGGGCGGGAACCCGCATGCGCTGGAGCGCATCCCGGACATCGGGGCGTTCGTCGCCGCGTCGTCCGACGGCTACCTCACGGTGTACGGGCCGACGGCGGTGTCGAAGCCGTCGACGCTCGCGCAGGTGCAGCGGGTGACGCTCGCTGGTGCGCACGGGGTGCTGTGGGACCCGAACAACAAGCTGCTGTGGGCCTGCGGGAACAAGGTCGTGCAGGCGTACACGGTGTCGGGCACGTACCGGAACGTGCGGATCAAGGCGTCCAGCAAGAAGGTGGCGCTCTCCGGGCTCGGGCACGACCTGCAGCCGGACTACTCGAACTCGGACCGGCTCCTGGTCTCGGACTCGTACGGGGTCTACTCGATCAGCAAGTCGACGCTGTCGAAGACGACGCTGCACACGACCACGCGCATCAAGGCTTACGTGAAGATGCGCTCGGGTGAGCACTTCTACGTACGCGGCGACAACGCCGGCTCGCGCGACTGGGGCAGCCCGACCGTGGTGTTCTCGCAGTCGGCCGACCGGACGCGCTCCGGCGCGGAGTTCTACAAGGCGCGGTACTACGCGACCGGTTTCAACTAGCCAAGCGGTATTGCAACTCGACCAGTAGTGAACGGCCCGTTCGGCACACAGTGCTGGACGGGCCGTTCACTACCCCGTGATCGTGACGCGGTCGCCGGTGGCGACCGGGCCGACGGCGAGGACGTTGGCGTAGATGCCGAAGCAGGTGGCGCGGCCGTAGTCGGCGACGTCGATGCGGTGGTGCGCAGCGAGGGTCTTGAGGAGTGCGCGGTCGGCGGGGGCGGCGCCGTGGGCGAGGGACGGGATGACGCAGCGCGGCGTCGGGATCGCCACTTCGAGGACAGCGTCGGGGCCGATCGCGATCCGTTGGCCCGGCATGGGGTCGGTGGGGAGGTCAAGGATCAGGTTGGGGCGGAAGCGGGCCGGGTCGACCTCGCTGCCGTGCTCGGTGCTGAGCCGCTCCAGGGCGCCCGTGGTGACGAGGTGGACGGGGCCGAAGTCGAAGAAGCGGCCGCCTTCGGCGTCGTGGCGGGCGGCGACGGTGTCGTCCTCGCCGGGCGTCGGGTCGGCGACCCAGTCGGGGATCATGCCGGGCTCGTCGGGCCACCAGTGGTGGCGTTTGAGCTGCTGGGGTGCGCTGCGGGTGAGGCGGACCGGGCGGCCGAGCCAGGCCGAGACGGCCGCGTCGGCCTCCGGCGTGCCTGCCTGCGCGGGGGCGGTTCCGGGGGCCTCGATGTGGACGGTGCTGTGCGTGTCGCCCTGGGCCGGTCGGTAAGTGGCGGCGACGCCGAGGAGGGCTCCCCACAGGCGCGGCTGCTTGGCGCTGCCGATGGTGCCGTCGGCGTCGAGGCAGGTCCAGGTGCGGTCGCCGTCGAGGCCGTGCTTGCCGACAAAGGCCTCGGTCACGTGCTCTGCGGCTGCTGATTTGAGCGGGTGGCGGCGGATGCCGATGACGCTGTTCACGCCTGCGATCCTATGCCGACCGTTCAGGACCCGCCCGGGACGAAGTACAGGACCGGCGACTCGGCGATCGGGCCCGGGAGCTCGATGGTCCAGCGGTGCTCGCCGTCGTAGCCGATGAAGTCGACCGTGGCGTCGGTGCGGGAGACGAACCCGTCCTCGTGAAGGGTGGTGCAGCCGGACTCGTCGGGGCCGACCGCCTCGCCGGAGGCGAGGTCGACCACGCGGGTGCCGGATTCGGCGCGGATGGTGAAGCCGCCTTTGACGGCGCCGTCGGGACCGTAGTCCTCGACGACGCAGGCGTAGCGGCCGGCTGGGTCGACGTTGACGAGGCCGATGGTGAGCGGTTCGGCCCCTTCGAGGTTCGAGACCGGGATCGTCTCCAGCACGTGGCCGTTCGTGTCGATGCGGTACAGCTCGGAGAGTTCGAGGTCGTGGTAGAGCGCCTGGGCCGAGCCGTCTTCGGCGGTGTACCAGCGCAGCCGGCAGCCGTGCGGCGTGAGTTCGACGGTGGTGGGGAGCCGCCCGGCATCGGGCGAGTGCCATTCGGTGGCGCCCCAGGTCGTGACGGGGAACGGGATCTCGTCGCCCGCAGCGGTCGCGGTGCCCCAGACGGGGGCGCGGTGGGCGAGGACCGCGGAGCCGTCGGGGAGCCAGACCGGGTCGATGCAGGCGTGGTCGACCGGGTACTCGATCGCGGTGGCGACCTCGCCGGTGTCGAGGTCGCCGAACATGAGCGACGCATGAGGGCTCGCCCCGGCGACCCAGGCGGCGTGCCGCCCGGTCGGGTCGACGCTGAGGGACGCGCGCAGGACGGTGCCGACGTCGCCTTCGGCGTCCCAGACCCCGGAGAGGTCGAGCACGGGTTCGACGTCCGCGGCGTCGCCGTCGCCTGAGTCGGCGCCCGGGTCCCAGCGGTAGAGCCGGTGGTCGTCGCCGAGGGCGTAGAACACGCCGCCGTCAGCGCCGTTGCCGGACATGGCATCGAGGTCGCAGGCGGCGAGAGCGCCCGCGAGGGCGAGCACGGCGGCGATGGTGAGGTGCTTGCGGCTGCTGCTCCGGTGCGGGTCGTCCAAGGCTTGCTCCTTACTGGTGCGGGCCGGTCGGGTTTCAGTCGCTCGCGGCGGCGGTCATGGCGGCGGCGCTGAAGGTGCCCGCGGGCTTGTCGGCGATGCCGTGGCGGCCGATGAGGTCGAGCCAGACCCGGAAGTTGTCGCCCGAGGCGGTGGGGTCGATGCCGCCCGTCCCGAACTGCTCGCGCAGGACCTCGTAGCCGCGCTTGGTCTTGGGGCCGAAGTCGCCGTCGATGGGCATGTCCTTCACGCCCGCGAGGTCCCTTGCGGCCCATTGGATGATCGTGGTGTCGGTCTGGTAGCCCCAGTTGGCGGCGACGGCCTGGCGGCCGCGGTCGGTGTGGATGTGGTTCCAGTGCGAGCCGTCGGGGTCGTTGTTGCAGTGCAGGACCGTGCCGAAGTGCTTGCGGCAGGTCGCGATCACGGCGAGGTAGCGGCGGCGCAGGTAGAGGCGGCCGTCCTTGCCGTGGAGGGCGGTGTCGACGTAGTTCCCCGAGCCCCAGTCGAAGCGGGTGAAGTCGATGGCGGCGCCGTAGCGGTGGTAGCCCGGCTTGCAGACCTTGGCGCCCGCGAGGCCGGTCCACCGGTAGGTCCAGGGGCCTTCGCTGCGGGCGTACTGCGCGCCGAGGTTGTGGAGGTCGCGGATCACGCGGCCGGCCTGGATGTGGGTCTCCTCGTGCATGGTGAACGAGGTGGTGGAGGGGTGGACGCCGTTGCCGTCCTCGTCGAAGGCGGTGCGGTAGCGGGTCTTGAGCGCGCTCTGGTGGAGCCAGTCGCGCGTGATGTCGGGATAGTCGCAGGTCGATCGCGCGAATGCGGTGCTGCTGCTGGGGAATGCCATGGGTCCTCCTTCGCCGTGCGGTGCCTGCTGTCAGCTCGTGCCTCTGATGTGGATGGTCTGGCCGTCGGTCTCGAGCCAGGTGCCGGGGCGGCCCGGTACGGCGTGGATCTCGCCCTGGCAGGCGCACGCGGGGGCGGCTTCGAGCGGTGCGCCCGCGGCGGTGAAGCGGGCTTCGGTGACGGTGCCGTGGTGGTCGGAGAAGACGCTGACGTGGCCTGCTGCGGCGACGGCGGCCATGGGCCGGCCGGCGTCGCTGATCGTCACGGCCCGGGTCAGGGCGGACTGGGCGCCTGCGGTGTGGATGGTCTGAGCGCCTTCGCCGCTGCCGACCGCGACGAACAGGCCGCCCTCGTGCGAGGTGAGGACGGTGCCGTAGCCCTCGCCGAGGCCGGTGGCGAGCGGCCGCCGCGTCCAAGTGCGGCCCGCGTCGGCAGTGCGGAGGAGGTGGGATTCGGTGATGACGGCCAGGTGCCGGTCGGGGCAGCCCTCGATGGCGACGGCGAGCCCGCGCTCGCCGACCGGCGCGATGGCGGTCGCGATGCCGGAGCGGACCGTCTTCGGCACCGGCAGTGCGACGTACGCGGCCATCGACTCGTAGACGCGGACGAGTGCGGGCCGGGCCCGGTCGGGCGCGAGTTCGGTCGCGCCGGTGATCCAGAGGGCGTTGCCGAGCGCGGCCATCGAATGCGGGTGGAACCCGGAGGGCAGCGGCAGCGGCAGCGGCGGGCCCAGTTCGGCGCCGCTGTCCGGGTTCTCAGCCGCCTTGAGCAGGCGGAGCGCGTAGTCGGCTTCGGTCGCGGGGTCGGCGGTGAGGACGAGGAGTTCGCCGTCCCGTCCGATCCAGCCCGCGGCGGCGGCGCGGATCTGCGGCAGGTTCGCGGCGCGTGCGGGTCGCGCGGTGGTGAGACCCGCGGTTCCGGCGGCGAGGAGGGCGGCCGCACCGGTGAGGACGGTGCGGCGTTTCAGGCCCAGTGGTTCGGGAACGGCCATGTGTGCACTATGACCAACCGTGCCGGGTTATTCCGGCGAACCGCGGTTTTTCATTCCATAGTGCTCTTGCGCTTCTGGAGAAGTAGGGGAATCAGAGCCAGAGCAGCGCGGCCAGGCCGACGGATGTCCCGGTGGCGGCGAGGATCGCACCGGCGGTGATGAAGCGTCCGATGGGGACGCGGAGGCCGCGCTGCGCAAGGTCTTCGGGAACGTCGGCGTCGCCTTCGAGACCTGCGGGTGCTACCGCACCGGCCTGCGGCGCCGGGCGCCGGTCCGAGACCAGGTCGAACCACAGGAGGGTCGCCATCGACCCCCACGGGAGGATCAGCGGCCCGACGTTCGTGCCGATGAGCAGGCCCAGCAGCGTGGTCGCGTCGCCGGGCGGGACGACCGCTTCGACCGCGGTGTACGCGGGGAGGTTGTTGACGAGGTTCGCCAGGCCCGCGCCGGTGAACCCGGCCCGCAGCACCGCGCCGTCGCCCGCCCCGGTGCCGATGAGCGCGGCGACCGCGTCGGCGCCGCCGTGGCGCATGACCGCCGGGATGACGAGGAACAGCCCGGCGGTGAGCACGAGCAGCCGCCACGGGATGAGCTCCCAGGTCAAGAGGTCCCGGCGGCGGCGCACGCAGTGGACGAGGAGAAGGCCGGCCGCGCAGCTCGAGACGATCTGGATCGGGACGTCGGCGACGACCGCGACGACGAACCCGGCGGTGACGACCGCCGCCGTCCACAGCAGTCGCCGGTCGGCGACGAGAGGGAGTCTCGCGGGGACGAGGTAGCGGTCGCGTTCGCGGTGGCGCCGCCGCCAGAACCCGAACCACAGGCACAGGGCCGTGGCGGCGAGGACCGCAAGCTGCGGCGCCCACATGCGGGACGCGAACCCGAGCGGGTCGAGGCCGATCCGGTCGGCGGCGAGGAGGTTCGTCAGGTTCGACACGGGCAGGAGCAGGCTCGCCGTGTTCGCCAGCCACACGGTGGTCATCGCCAGCGCGAGCGCGGGCGCGCGGGTCGCCGCCGCGAGGGCGAGCATGACGGGCGTGAGCAGCACGATCGTCGTGTCGAGGTTGAGGAAGACGGTGGTCGCGGTGGCGAGCGCGAAGCAGCACGCGAACAGGGCGGCGTGGCTGCCGCGGCCGAGTCGCGCGAGTGCGGCGGCGGCGAGGTCGAACAGCTGCGAGGCCTGGACGATCGCGACCATGACCATGACGGTGCCGAGGAAGAGCACGAGCGGTGCGACCCGGGTGAGGTTGGCGAGCGCGTCGGCTGTGGGGAGGACGCCCGTGGCCCAGCAGAGCAGCCCGGCGGCGAGGATGCCGAGGCTGACGAGGTCGAGCGGGTCGAGCTTGCGGTTCTTCGGGACGTCCAGGGCGGCCGGGCCCGCCGGGGTCTCGGGGCTTGGTGGGCCTGCCGGGGTCGTGGTCACTGCGCCAATGCTAGGAACGGTCCGAGAGCGGCGGCTACGAAGCGCGACGAGATCACACAGCGGTGAGAGGTCTGCGGCCGAGAACAAAGGGCGATACCTGCAGACGAGAGGAGCTGGTGAGTCGGCGCAGTCTTCTGAGCAAACTTACTGATAGATTCTGAGCAATTTTACTGGTACGTTCCGAGTAAATCTACTGATAGGAAGTGTGCGGATTGACGGGTGGGAACATGGGACCGAGAAAACGCTGGCTTTCGGATCGCGTCGAGCGCGGGCTGGGCCTCGCCCGGGTCGTGGTGGTCACCGGGCCCCGCCAATCCGGCAAGACCACCCTCGTCCGCAGCCTGGTCGCGCCCGCGGGAACGTTCCGGAGGCTAGACGACGACGCCACCCTTCAAGCAGCTCAGGCAGACCCCATCGGCTTCGCCAGCTACGGCGCGGTCCCGCGAGCCATCGATGAGATCCAGCTCGGCGGCGATGCGCTCATTCGCGCCATCAAGACGGTGGTCGACGACGATCCGACGAAGGGTCAGTTCCTTCTCGACGGCTCGGCCGATTTCCTCACGGTTCCGGGCTTGTCCGAGTCGCTGGCAGGGAGAGCCGTCTTCTACGAACTCCTCCCGTTCAGCCAGGGCGAGATCGAAGGCGCACGGGACGACTTCGTCAGGCGCGCCTTCACCGAACCCGACTCGATGAGAGGGCTGCCGACCTCGAAGGCCACCCGCGCCGACTACCTGGACCGCATCGTGCGCGGCGGATTCCCTGAAGCATGCATGCTGCCGGCAGAGGACAGGGGCGACTGGTTCGACGGACTGATCCTCACCGTCACGCAGCGGGACATCACCGCACTGACCAATGCACGACGCTCGAACGAAATCCCCGCCTTGCTGCGCTTGCTGGCGGCACGAACTGCGAGTGAACTGGTGGTCTCCCAGATCCACGCCGATTCAGGGCTCGGACGGGACACCACGGCCGACTACATCGGCTTCCTTGAGATGACCTACATGGTCCACAAGGTGCCGGCTTGGTCCACCAACTTCACCAACCGGGCCCGTCGTACGCCGAAGACCTATGTGCTCGACTCCGGTCTCGCTGCACACCTTCTAGGGGCCGACGTCGACGGGCTCGCCGTACCCGAGGATCAACGGCGCGGTCCATTGACCGAGACCTTCGTCATCGGTGAGGTCAAGAAGCAACTCGCATGGTCGGGCACCCGCGCCAAGATGTTCCACTTCAGGGACCAGCACGGCGCAGAAGTGGATCTGATCTTGGAGCAGCCCGACGGCCGCATTGTGGCCATCGAGGTCAAGGCCGCTGCAACCACCCAGGCCAGAGACTTCAAACACCTTGCGGCACTTCGAGACAAACTCGGAACTCGATTCGTGCACGGCTTCGTCTTGAGCATGCATCCGACCCCCGTGTCCTTCGGCGACCGGCTCACCGGCCTCCCGCTCGCTGCGCTGTGGGCATCGGGCTGAGGCATCGGTGACGACCCCAGGGGTCAGGTCACGCGCATCAGTGCTCGCCGTTGAAGCGTCGTGATGCAACCGGAAGTGCGGGGCGGGGGGGGGGGGGGGCGCCCCCCCCCCCCCCCCCCCGCTTGGCGACCGGGGGCTTGTGGGCCGGGTTGCACCCGCCGACCCGGGACC
>NZ_JAUEMJ010000004.1:460045-636366 GCF_030403505.1 Glycomyces tritici
TGTGGGGGGCTGGGCGGCGTCGTGACGCCGCCCCGCCTCGATCAGCTCTTGGCGACGGTGAGCTTGTCGCCCTGTTCGCTCACGCCGACCTGGACCGTGTCGCCGTCGATGATCTTGCCTTCGAGGAGTTCGCGGGAGAGCGGGTCGCCGATGCTGGACTGGATGAGGCGGCGCAGTGGCCGGGCGCCGTAGACCGGGTCGAAGCCGCGGTCGGCGAGCCAGGACTTGGCGGCGTCGCTGACGGCGAGCTTGAGGCGGCGGGTCTCCATGCGGTGCTCGAGGTGGCGCAGCTGGACGTCGACGATCGACTTCAGGTGGTCGTGGGCGAGCGCGTGGAAGATGACGATGTCGTCCAGGCGGTTGAGGAACTCGGGTTTGAAGTGCGACCGGATGGCGGCCATGACCTGGTCGTGCTTCGCGGTGTCCTCCAGCAGCGGGTCGACCAGGGCCGAGGAGCCGAGGTTCGAGGTCATGATGAGGATGACGTTGCGGAAGTCGACGGTGCGGCCCTGGCCGTCCGTCAGGCGGCCGTCGTCCAGGACCTGGAGGAGCGTGTCGAAGACCCGCGGATGGGCCTTTTCGACCTCGTCCAGGAGGACCACCGAGTACGGGCGGCGGCGCACGGGCTCGGTGAGCTGGCCGCCTTCCTCGTAGCCGACGTATCCGGGCGGGGCGCCGATGAGGCGGGCCGTGGAGTGCTGCTCGGTGTACTCGCCCATGTCGATGCGGATCATCGCCCGGTCGTCGTCGAACATGAACTGCGCCAAGGCTTTCGCGAGTTCAGTCTTGCCGACGCCCGTGGGCCCGGCGAAGATGAACGAGCCGGTGGGCCGGTTCGGGTCCGACAGTCCCGCGCGGGCGCGGCGGAGGGCGTCGGAGACGACGGTGACCGCCTCGAGCTGGCCGACGACGCGTTCGCCCAGGACCTCCTCGGCGTGGAGGAGCTTGTGGGTCTCGCTCTCCTGGAGGCGGCCGGCGGGGATGCCGGTCCACGCTGAGACGACGTCGGCGATCTCGTCGGCGTCGATCTCCTCTTTGAGCATCGGCTGGGTGTTCGGGTCGGTGTCCGCACTGGCGAGTTCGGCTTCGGCCCCGGCGAGCTGCTGCTCGAGTTCGGGGATGCGGCCGTAGCGCAGCTGCGCGGCCTTCTCGAGGTCGTATTCGCGTTCGGCGCGTTCGGCCTGCGTGCGGAGGTCGTCGAGCTCCTCCTTCAGCTCGGAGACCTTGCCGATGCGGTGCTTCTCCGACTCCCACTGGCGGGAGAGGGCGGCGAGCTTCTCGCGTTCGTCGGCGAGTTCGCGCTGGAGGGACGCGAGGCGCTCGGCGGAGGCCGGGTCGTCCTTCTCGTTCTGGAGGGCGGTCTCCTCGATCTCGAGGCGGCGCACGGCGCGCTCGATGGTGTCGATCTCCTCGGGGCGGGAGTCGATCTCGATGCGCAGGCGGCTGGCGGCCTCGTCGATGAGGTCGATGGCCTTGTCGGGCAGCCTGCGGTCGGGGAGGTAGCGGGCGGAGAGCTGCGCGGCGGCGACGAGCGCGGAGTCGGTGATGCGCACGCCGTGGTGGACCTCGTAGCGCTCCTTGAGGCCGCGGAGGATCGCGACGGTGTCCTCGATGGTGGGTTCGCCGACGTACACCTGCTGGAAGCGGCGTTCGAGGGCGGCGTCCTTCTCGATGTGCTCGCGGTACTCGTTGAGGGTGGTCGCGCCGATCATGTGGAGTTCGCCGCGGGCGAGGGCGGGCTTGAGCATGTTGCCGGCGTCGAGGGAGCCTTCGGACTTGCCGGCCCCGACCATGGTGTGGAGCTCGTCGATGAACGGGATGATCTCGCCGTCAGAGGATTTGATCTCCTCCATGACGGACTTGAAGCGTTCTTCGAACTGGCCGCGGTACTGGGCGCCGGCGATCATGCTGGCGAGGTCGAGGAGCATGACGCGCCGGTTGCGCAGCGATTCGGGGACGTCACCGGCGACGATGCGCTGGGCGAGGCCTTCGACGATCGCGGTCTTGCCGACGCCGGGCTCGCCGATGAGCACCGGGTTGTTCTTGGTGCGGCGGGAGAGGACCTGGATGACGCGGCGGATCTCGGTGTCGCGGCCGATGACGGGGTCCACTTTGCCGGAGCGGGCGGTCTCGGTGAGGTCCACGGCGTACTTCTCGAGGGCCTTGTAGCCCTGCTCGGGGTCGGCGGTGGAGATCTTGCGGTCGCCGCCGCGGAGGGTCGGGAAGGCGCTGAGGAGCTTCTTGTCGGTGGCGCCCTGGGCGGCGAGGAACGTGCCCACCTCGCCGCCGGCCTGGGCGAGGCCGGTGATGAGGTGCTCGGTGGAGACGTACTCGTCGCCGTAGTCGGTGGCGAGCTTGTCTGCGGCGTTGATGGCGCGCAGGGATTCGCGGGCCATGGACGGCTCGGAGACGGAGGGCCCGGAGGCCGAGGGGAGCTCGTCGATGCGCCGCTCGGTCTCGGCGGAGACGGTGCCGGGGGTGACGCCGACGAGCTGGAGCAGGCCGGGCGCGGTGGAGCCGTCAACGGTGAGGAGCGCGTCGAGGAGGTGCCAGGGTTCGACGGCGGGGTTGCCGCCGGCGGCCGCGGTGCGCGCGGCCTGGGAGATCACTTCACGGCTCTTGGTGGTCAGACGGTTGACGTCCACGGTTCCCCTGCTCCTCTGCGATGTCCGACAGGAATGGTGTCCAAGGAATGCGGGCCTCGTGCTCCGAGGGCCGGCGCACCGGGGCGCGGCTGCCGAAGCGGCCCGAAGTTGAGTGTATCCGACTCAACTTCCCGGGACGGGTTCGATCCGTTTCGCCCGTAGCGTAAAGCCTCGAGGCCGCCGGTCCGGGGCGTATGCGTCAGCGTGGCGACGGCCGGATTCCACCTCGCGCGATTGCCAGGTCCGACGCCGAGGGCCCCGAGCCGTGCGGCTCGGGGCCCTCGTGGTCTTGCGGGACCTACTTCTTGGCGGTGCTGAGGCCGAAGATCGACTTGATCTTGTCGATGAAGGACGGCTTGGAGCCCTTCGCGTCGGTCTCGATGGCGGGGGCGTCCGCCTGGTGCGGGACCGACTTCTCGGGGTCGGCCGGGACTTCCTCGGGCTCGTCGATCGCCTCGGCGACCGGCTCCACCACGGCGTCCTTGCCGGCGTCCTTCTCGGACGCGGCGGCCTCGGGCTCGGCCTCCGCGGCGGGTCCGGGCTCGTCGGCGATGGCGGGGTCGGGGTCGGCGACCGGCTCGGGCTCCTCGAGCGGCTCGGCCTCGGGTTCGACCCCCACGGGACCGGGCTCGTCGACGGGTTCGGGCTCGGGTTCGGGTTCGGGCTCGGCGTCCACCACGGCCGCAGGGGTCTCGGCGGGGGTCTCTTCGAGCTCCGCCTCCACGACCTCTGCCTCTTCGACCTCGTCCTCCGCGCCGGCGACCAGCAGCGCCTTGAACTCGGCGAAGGAGAGGACCGGCACGCCGGCCTCCTCGGCCTTCTTCAAGCGGGCCTCGGTGGCCTTCACGGTGTCGTCGATGACCAGGTGGGTCACGGTCTTGGTGAACTGTTTGGCGAGGGCGACATCGGCGTCGGACTCGGCGATGAGGCGGGCAGTTTCGGCGTCGGGGCCGGTGCCCAGGACGATGATCCGGACCTTATCTCCCGTCTTCGTCGGCACGGGGGACCTCCCTTATTCGATGGTTAGCGGCTGCAGGGGCACTACGGGCTACGCGCCAAGCTTTTGTCAAGAGCGTACCGGGTGCCAGGGGAGGTCCGGGCCAGCGGAGAGGACTTACTCCAGTTCGGTGCCGCTCCTTTGCTGCAAAGCCGTTTCGATGCCCTTGACGCGGTCGGAGAGCAAGGTGATGGCGCCGACCGCTCGCGACATCGGATCGTCGCTCGAGCCGCCGAGGGTCTGCTCGCGGCGGTAGGCCTCTTTCACGGCCTCCCAACGCGAAGCGCGCTCGGGAGTGAGGCGGCCGCGGAGATCGGCGAGTTTGAGCAGGTTCGCCTCCGCGCCGGACGCGAGCGTCTGCGCCTCGCCCGCGTAGTGGTCGTCGATCACCGCTTCGAGCTCGTCGTCGTTCATCACCGGCACCACCCGCTCGGCGAGCCGGTTCATGTTCCGGTAGGAGCCCTGGAGGAGGAACGGCGGCTCGGTGCGGGCGCTGTCGTCCATCGCCGCGGACGCGATGTACGCGAGGTTGTTGCCGAGCACGGTCTTCTGGATCCGCACGAGCTTGCGCAGCACCGACAGAAGCTGGTCGAGCTCGCCCGCGCTGTAGGGGTGCTGCAGCGCTTCGGGCGCGGCGGTCGGGTCGCCGCTCGCGAGCCGGATGAGGATCGACGTGTCGGAGCGCTCGCGCCCGGCGAGCGGCGCGGTGACCTTGTTCGAGGTCAGCGCGTTCTCGATGTAGGACTGCGCGAACACCTGGTCGCGGCCGGAGAGGACGTCGCCGAGGTTCCACACGTCGGCGCGGTTGGCGAGCATGTCCGGGATGCGGAACTTCTGGCCGGCCTCGGTGTACGGGTTGCCGGCCATGCACACCGCGAACCGCTTGCCGCGCAGGTCGTACGTGCGGGTGCGCCCGTTCCAGACGCCCTCCATCTTCCGCTGCGCGTCGCACAGCGAGATGAACTTCTGCAGCAGCTCGGGGTTGGTGTGCTGGATGTCGTCGAGGTAGAGCAGCACGTTGTTGCCGCATTCGAGCGCGAAGTTGATCTTCTGGACCTCGGCGCGGGCGGTCGCGTTCGGCGCGTCGTCAGGGTCCACCGACACGGTCTCGTGCCCGAGCGCGGGCCCGTTGACCTTGACCAGGAGCATCCCGAGCCGGTCGGCCACGTACTCCATGAGCGTGGTCTTGCCGTAGCCGGGCGGGGAGATGAGCATGAGCATGCCCGACTGGTCGGTGCGGCGCCCCTCCCCCGAGCCGGCGCCGATCTGCTTGGCGAGGTTCGAGCCGATGAGCGGCAGGTACACGTCGTCGATGAGCTGGTTGCGCACGAACCCGGCCATCGTCTTGGGCTTGAACTCCTCGACGCGCAGCGTCCGGCGGTGGGTCTCGATGATCTCGGCGCGGCGGCGCTGGTAGGCCCGGTAGCCGGGGAGCACGGTGCGGCGGAACCGCCCGGTGCGGGCCAGGAACTCGTCCAGGCGCAGCGGCAGCACGCGGCCCTCGATGCGGGCGTGCGTGCCGAGCAGGCCGGTGACCTGGCTGGAGAGTTCGGCGGTGACGTCGTACGTGTCGACCTCGGCGAGGATCACCGCGAGCGCTTCGGGGAGGTCCGCCTCGTCGAAGCCATCGGGTTCGGCCTGGCGCAGGAACGACTCGAGCCAGACGGCGGCGAGCTCCCATTTGGAGGTCATGTCGCCTTCGAGGGCGCGCAGGTCGGATTCGAAGTCCGCCTTGGCACCCGGGCCGATCTGGCGTTCGAACGCGGCCAGGAGCGAGCGCGCCCGCTGCGAGACGGCGAACCCGCCGCTGGGGTCGGCGAGCTCCTCGACCAGGTACTCCCCCGCGAGGTCGGGGTCGACCTCGAGCGGCAGCAGCGTGCTGTTGAGGTAGTGGTTGACGGCTTCGCCGAGGTCCGCGCCGAGGTCGGCGAGGGCGTCGGCGCGGCCGAACACGGCGCGGGCGCGCGCGAGCGACCGGGCCTGGGTGCGGATCGCGATCCGCTCCTCCTTCGGGATGCCGTGCCCCCAGTAGAGCTGGGCGGCGGCCCGCTCGGCCGAGCGGTAGCGCAGGAGCCCGGACGCGGCGTAGAGACGCAGGGCCTCGGCGAGGATCGCGGCGGCGTCGGCGTCGTGGACGCCGCGCTCGTACCCCTCGTCGTAGCGTTCGGCGGCGGCCGTGGAGGTGAACGCCGGGAGGTCCTCGGCGAGGAGCTTCGCGGGGCCGTGCTCGGCCAGGAGCGCGGCGGCGAGGTGCTCGGCGCGGTAGACGTCGTTGTTCTCCGAGGGGAGGAACTGGTGCCAGTACGGCTTCGTGTCGCTGAAGCCGGCGTCGGTGACGACGTGCCGGTAGTCGGTGCCGGTGAGCGAGAACGCGAGCGCGTCCCCGGAGGGCACGAGGGTGAGGTCGAGCGGCTGCGTGTTGACGGGGATGCGGTGCTCGCCGAACTTGACGGCGTCGCCGTCGAAGAGGTCGAGGCGGTCGGAGAGCGCCCGCCCGGCCTCGGCGCGGGCGGCGCTGATGCGGCCCTCGATCTCCTCGGCGCGCACGGTGTCGTCGAGGCCGCGCAGCTCGGTGATGACCTTGCGGAGGCGCTCCACCATCGGGTCGGTGGCGAAGTACGTGTTCACTTCGTCCAGTGAGGACAGTGTGGCGGTGCGGCGGGCCACGGCCTCCAGGATGCGGTCGGCCGACTGCGCGAGCTGCTCGGCGCGGCGGGCGGCCTCGTCCAGGAGGTGCTGCTTGCGCCCGGAGAACGCCTCGTAGACGTCGGTGCGCTTGTCCGCCAACCGGGTCAGGAACTCGTCGAAGTCCGCGAAGCGGGTCTCGAGGTTCTCGACGGTGAGCAGGAGGCGGCCCAGCTGCTCGTCGCACGCGGCCGGCGTGTCGGCGGCGGCGATCGCGGCGGTCACGGACTGGCCGAGCAGCGCGAACTCGGCCGCGAACTCCGCCTTGCCTTCGCCCACGGCGAGTTCGCGGCGGCGCGCCGCGAGGGTGGCGCGGGCGCGGTTGACGGCGGCGAGCACCTCCGAGACGCGCCCGAGGATCGCGGTGCGCACGACGGCGTCGCCGATCTCCAGGGTCGCGACGACTTCGGTGAGGGTCTCCAGGCCCCGCTGGCGGTCGTCCAGGTCCTTGAGGAGCGGGTCGGACTCGGCGACGGAGCCGATCGCCTCGGCTTTGTGCTCGAGGTCGGCGACCTGCTCGAAGTACGCGGCGAACGCGTCCTCGCGCTCCAGGAACGCGACGGCGCGGCGTCCGGTGGAGTCGAGCGTCTCGGTGACCTCGGCGGCGAGGGCGTCGATCCCGGCGAGGTCGATGTAGCGGGTCTCGCGGAGGGTGACCAGGTGGCCGCCCGCGCCGCGGAGCTCGGCGAGGAGCTCGACCCACTGCTCGGCGGATTTGGGGGCCTCGCCGCGGGCGCGGCGCAGGAGCTTCACGGTGTCGGTCTGGGCGAGTTCGAGGGACTTCTTGGCCTCGGCGGTCAGCTCGGCCACGGTGGCGTACTCGTCGAGCACGGCTTCGGCGGTGTCGCGGACCTTGGCGAGGCTCTCGTCCAGGCCGTGGAGGCCGTCGTCGCCGAGCCACGGGTAGTCGTCGAGGCAGCGGGTGGCGGCCGCGATGAGGGCTTCGAAGACCGCTTGGGCGGGCTGCATCTCGCGGACCATGCGGGCCACGGAGAGCGCGTCCGAGACGGCGCGCACGGCCTCGGCGTTGCCGATGCGGTGCACCGGGGTGTCGCCGGTTTCCGCTGCGGCGGCGTGGGCTTCGGAGACGAAGGGCGTGGACCAGATCTGCATCGGGTGGACGCGGGTGGCCTGCTCGCCGGTGAAGCGGAAGGCCGCGAGGGTGCCGTCGTCGAAGACCGCGTAGCCGTGGACGCTCATCGGAGCGGCCACTTCCTTGCGGATGACGTTGTACGGCAGGAGGAGTGAGCGGCCCTCGACCTCGTGGTAGAAGACGAAGAGGACGTCTTCGCCGTTGGGCGAGCGGATCACGCGCTTGAAGCGGAGGTCCGTGACGTCGTGGTCGAAGGTCTTGAGCTTGCCCTCGTTGAGGTAGTAGCCGCCGGGGAAGATGAGGCCGTGGTCCTCGGGGAGGCGGCGGCAGGCCTGGCCGATGGCGTCGGCGCGGACGATGGTGCCGGTGCGGGAGTTGAAGATCAGGTACCGGGTGACGGTCTCCTTGTAGGGGAGGATCTTCAGCAGGATGAGGGGGCCGATGCGGGCGTAGGCGATGTCGGCGTCCGCGAGGGACTGCAGGGGCTCGGCGACGGGCTCGGAGTAGACGCCCTCGCCGGTCTCGGTGTTGTCCTCGATCTTGACGGTGAGGTCGCCGCCGAGGCACTCGACGAAGATCTCGTCCTCGATGGAGACGTGCGGGTGGCGGCCGGTGACATGGTGCTCGCGGCCGGTGGGGGTCCACTCGAAGTCGTGAGGTTCGGGCCAGACGGCGTCCGCGTCGCCGCGGGCGTCCATATAGGCCGGTTCCTTGCCGGGGGCGAGCGCCCAGCGCAGAACGCGCTGGTCGGCGAGGTTGTCGCCGATCTTGAAGACGGCGAGGAGGCGGCCGTCGACCTCGCGGACCTGGAGGAGCTCGGTGGACCGGTAGTACCGGTACATCTCGGTGAAGTCGGCGGTGAACTTCGGCTGGTCGAGGAGGTGCCCGGGCTCGGTGACCTCGGTGAACGCGAACTCACTGCCCTCGCGCTCGAAGTCGTGGAGCGCGAAGACGTCGCCGACCTCGGATTGGGACTTGAGTCCCATGTGGACGTTGTAGCCGAAGAGGAGGCGGTCGCCGACGCGGGCGATGTCGCGGGGCACGCAGTTGTTCGCGGTGCGGATGCGGGTGGTGCCGAGGAGGGTGAGCCCGGTGGAGCCGAAGGCGTCGGTGCGGGCGGTGTTGAGCGCCTCGGCGCGCCCGGCGAGCTCGTCGGCGAAGTCGGCGAGGCGGGACGAGAGGACCTCGTACGTGCCGGCGTCGAGGGCGGCAGCGGCGGGCGCTTCGGTGGCGGACTTCTCTTCGGCCATGGGTTCCCCTGGGAGCGTTGGGAGTCGGACTGAGGGACCGCGACCCTGCGGGCCGCGGTCCCGTGCGATGACCTACTTGGCGATCTCGAGCGCGGGCTTCTCGGCGACGCCGAGTTCCTTGGCCTTGCCGAGGAGACCGGAGAGCACGTCGTGGTCGCCGCCGCCCTGCATGAGCTTGACGAGCGCGGCCGAGACCGTCAGGTTCTTGACGTCCTCGCTGCCGACACCGCTGAGGACGCCCTTGAGGTCCTCGGCGAACGACGTGGAGCCGTTGCCCCACGTGGCCGCGACCGACTGCGCCACTTCGGAGTGGGCGACGAAGCCGTCGACGGCCTTGCCGTAGCCGATCGCGCCGACGACCCGGTCGAAGAACTGGGTGTCGCCGCCGACCAGGGAGATGTCGGCGTTGCTGAGCCCGGCGGAGATGACCCCGGCCTGCTGCTCGGCGATCGAGCGGCGGGCCTCGATCTCCATGCCCCGCAGCTCCTTCTCCATCTCCAGTCGCAGGCGGTACTCCTCGTGCCCGCGGCTGGCGTCCGAGAGCGCGTCCATCGCGACGGCCTTCTCGGTGAGGCCGATGGACTCGGCGAGGAGCTTCTCGCGCAGGGCGTTCGCCTCGGCGGTGCCCTTCGCGGCCTGGGCCTCGGCCTCGGCCAGGCCCTTCGCGGAGGTGGCGGTCGCCTCGGCCTTGCCGATGGCGGCCTGCGCCTCGGCTTCGGCCAGGCCCTTGGCCTCGGCGGCCTTCGCCTCGGCGAGCCCGCCCTTCTCGATCGCGTCCGCCTCGGCCTCGCGGACCTGGACGGCGGCCAGACCCGGGGCGGCCGCGATGGCCTGGTCCCCTTCGGCCTGGCGGATCTTGGCGCGCGCCTCGAGCTCGGCGGCCTGCTGGGCGGCTTCGGCCTCGGTGAGGCGCTGGCGCGCAAGGTGCTTCGAGGCGGCTTCGCCGGCCTCGGCGGCCTTGATGTCCTTGACCAGGCTCTCCTGGGCCTCGGCCTCGGCGAGGATGATCACGCGCTGGCGCTCGCGCTCGGCCTCTTCGACCGCGCGCAGGCGCTTGATGCCCTCTTCCTGCTCGGCGACGGTCTTCTCGACGGCGATGCGCTCGCGGATGACGTCGGCGATGTCGCGCTTCTGCGCCTCGAGCTCCTTCTGGGCGGCGATGCGGGCGAGCTCTTCCTCGCGCTCGCGGCTGACGACCTCGAGGATGCGGTCCTTCTCGATGCGCTCGGTCTCGACGGCGATGACGCGCTCGCGGTTCTTCTCGGCGACGGCGATCTCGCGGAGGCGGTTCTCGTGCTGGATGCCCGTGGCCTCTTCGGTCTTGATGCGCGCGGTCTCGCTCTTCAGGCGCTCCTCGGCCTGGACCTTCTGCACCTCGGCGGACTCGCGGGCCCGCAGGGTCTCGATCTCGCGCTGCTGGCGGATCTCGGCCTCGGTCTGGCGGCGCTCGAGTTCGAGCACGGCCTCCTTGGCCTCGACGTCCTGGCGCTTGATCTCCTTCTCCTCGGTGCGGCGGTGCTCGTTCGTGGTGACCGCTTCGATCGCGGTGAGCTGGGTGATCTTGCGGATGCCCTGCGCGTCGAGGATGTTCTTGGGGTCGAGCTGGTCCATCGGGGTCTGCTCGAGGTAGTCGATCGCCGCGTCCTCGAGGGAGTACCCGTTGAGGTCGGTGCCGATGACGTTGAGGATGCGGTCGCGGAACTCGTCGCGGTTGGTGTACAGGTCGGTGAAGTCCAGCTGCTTGCCGACGGTCTTGAGCGCCTCGGCGAACTTGGCGTTGAACAGCTCCTGCAGCGTGCTCTGGTCCGAGGCGCGCTTGGTGCCGATCGCGCCGGCGACGTTGATGACGTCCTCGACCGTGGCGTTGACGCGCACGAAGAACGTGATGGAGATGTCGGCGCGGATGTTGTCCTGGCAGATCAGGCCGTCCTTGCCCGCGCGGTTGATCTCGATGGTCTTGACCGAGATGTCCATGTACTCGGCGCGGTGGATGATGGGCAGCACCAGCGCGGAGGTGAAGGAGACCTTGCGGGTGCGCAGCTTCGTCACGACGAGGGCCTGGCCGGGCGCGACCTTGCGGTACAGCCGGATGATCATGAGCAGCAGGCCGATGAAGACGACCGCGACGACCACGAACGTGATCAGCGTCGCCGAGTTGGTGGCGTCCATGCGATGGTTCCTAACGAGACTTCGGGGGAACGGGGACTTGACGTGCAGGGCGACGCGCGAGTCAACGCCGCCGCGGCGGGCGTGACCACACCCTAACCAAGGTGCGCCATGTCGTGGGTACGCGAGGGTGCTCGAGGCACGAAACCGGGAGAGCGCAAACCGGGCACACCGTGGCAATACATGACGGTCCACTGTGAGGTGGGAGTGAACTCACGGTGCGGCGGAGGTCAGGACTCCATGACCAGGCCCGGCGGCAGCGCCACCGGCACGACCAGGAACACCTTCTCGACCTCGTCGTAGTCGAAGACCACGACCTTCGAGTGGCGCGCGAACAGCTCCTCGTCGAGGCCTTCGGGCTCGTGCGGGGAGCGGCGCACGTTGATGAGGAGCAGGCTGCCCTCGTCGTCGGTGATCTCGGCCTGGCCCGAGTCGAGGGTGACGGTCCCGGTGCGCACCACGCAGACCTTGCCGACGAGGTCGGCGTGCGCGGTGGCGGGCGCGTCCTCGAAGAGCCGGCCGAGCGGCCGGGTGAGGAGCTTGGCGCCGAGCATGCCGACGCCGATCCCGGCGACGAGCACGGCGGTGCCGGTGAGGGCGGGCGGGATGAACATGTCGGCACTGCGCACCCAGCTGGTGCCGAGCACGGTCACGATCCAGCCCAAGGTGATCCACAGCGAGAGGACGACGGTGAACGGGACCGCGCCGAACCCGAAGGCCGACCAGAAGCCGCCTCCGGCGTCGAGCTCGGCGTCCCCCACGTCGACGATGTCGACGTCGAGCGCGCCGATGATCACGGTGATCCAGTACAGGACGACGACGACGAGGCCGAACGAGAAGACGACCGGTGGGAAGGATAGGGCTATATCCAGGAACTCACTCATGGGGCACGGGTCCTTCTTGGCGAAGCCGAGGGCCCGCGGGCGGCGGATGCGGGCGCTTGCGGCGCTGTAGGCGTTCGGCCGGTCTCTCCGGGTCAGCGAGATCGAGCCTGCTTCTAGGGTAATGCACGCGCCCACTCCGGGGAAGGTTGCGCAAAGCGGACGGTCCGGCCCGCCGACCGGCGCTGCGGGCGGGCGCCACCGGGCTCGCGTCCAGGCCCGGGCACTGGGCAGGCCCGGGGAGCCTCTCCGCGATATGGTGTGACCGGTCGAACAGCTCGTCCGCCCGCAAGGCGGACAGGCCGTCACTCACATCGCGCAAGGAGGTCCGGTGCCCGGTTTCCCGACCGCACTGGCGAACGCGGCCGCAGGCTGCGACGCCGCCGCCGCCCGCCTCGCCCAGGTGGCGCAGCGCCTCGGCGACGCCGCCTTCCAGACCCCGGTGGACCCCGAGCTCCTCGCGGCCGAGCGGCAGATCGCCGACGCGGCCGCCGCCTCCGCGCAGCAGCTGCGCACCGACCCCGAACTGCTCCACGCCGGTCGCGTGATGCTCCACGAAGGACGCACCGTGCCGCTCATCGTGCCGTTCGGCGTGCGCGGGCACCTCGCGACCTCGGTGGACGCCCGCGTCGAAGGCGTCGCGACCCTCGTGCGGACCGCGATCCTCCACGCCGTGGCCACCCGCGAACCGGGCGGGCTGCGGGTGGTCGGGATCGACACCGCGACCCTCGGGGCGTCGTTCGCACCGCTGCGCCCGCTCGCCGACGCGGGCGTGATCGAAGCGGTCGCCACCGACGCGCGCGCCGCCGCCGACGCCGTCGCCCTGGCCGAATCCCAAGTGGCCGAGCACATCGCGGGACGCCGCACCGACCGGATGCTGCTCGTCGTCGCCTCACTCGGCGAAGCGCCGCGCCAGCTCGTCGAACGCGTCTACGCGCTGGCCCGCTCGGGCCTGGCGCACGGCGTCACCGTCCTCGGCTGCGGGCTGCCCGACCTGCCGCAGGCCGCGGTCATGCACGCGGAGGCGGGCGCGGTGGCGATCACGAACCCGCCCGCGGCGCCGTTCGGGCGCGGGGAGCGGCTGGCCGCGCCCGTGGACTGGCCCGAGGCCCTCGATCCGTCCTTCGTGGCCGGTGAGGCGCTGCGCCTCGCCGATCGCGCCAAGGCCGCCGCGACCCTCACCTTCGCCGACCTCATCCCGGACCGGCCCGAATCGGGCGACCCGTCGCGCGGCCTGGAAGTCCTCATCGGACGCGACGCGGCCGGGGAGGTGCGGCTGCGGTTCGACGACGCGACCCCGCACTGGCTCGTGGGCGGGCGCACCGGCGGCGGCAAGACCGTGTTCCTCCTCGACGTCCTGTACGGGCTCGCGTCCCGTTACGCCCCTTCGGATCTGGCATTGTTTTTGCTGGACTTCAAGGAGGGCGTCTCGTTCACCGAGTTCATCCCGACCGAGCGCGACCCCAGCTTCATCCCGCACGCGCGCGCCGTCGGCGTCGAGTCCGACCGCGAGTACGGGCTCGCCGTGCTCAAGACGCTGAACGAGGAGATGACGCGCCGCTCCACGGTGATGAAGCGGTACGGCGTGGCGTCCTTCGCGGGCCTGCGCGAGCACGAGGCGTACCCGCGGATCGTGTGCGTCGCCGACGAGTTCCAGGTGCTCCTCGCCGGGAACGACCGGGTCGCCTCCGAAGCCGTTGCGCTGCTGGAGAACCTGGCCCGCAAGGGCCGCTCGTACGGCGTGCACCTCGTGCTCGCCTCGCAGACCGTCTCGGGCATCGAGGCGCTGTGGGCGAAGAAGGACTCGATCTTCGGGCAGTTCCCGATGCGCATCGCCCTCCCCGGCGCCCGCACCGTGCTGGAGACGAACAACGATGCGGCGTCGCGGATCTCGCTCGGCCAGGTCGTCGTCAACACCGAAGGCGGCACGGCCGGGGCCGACCGCATCGCGCGCTTCCCCGACACCGACACGCATGTGATGCACCGGCTGCGCGAGCAGCTCGGCGAGGCCCACGCGGGCGTCGGCGCGCCGCGCGTGTTCTACGGCTACCGGCCCGTGCACCTCACCGACACCCTTCCGGGGGAACGGAAGCCGGGACGCGCCCTGCTCGGCCGCGAGGTCTCGCTGCGCCTGGACGCCGCCGGCGTCGACCTCGACCGCCGCCCCGGCCGGCACCTGGCCGTGCTCGGCTCCGACCCGGTGGGCGGCGAAGCCCTCGAAGCGGCCGTCGAATGCCTGGCGGGCAACGGCTCCCGCATCCTCGCCGTCGACTTCACCGGCAGCGCCGACCTGCGCTCGGCCGCCGACCGCATCGCACCCGAGGCCTTCGCGGCGGCGCTCGCGGCCATCCCCGACGGCACCGTGATCGCCGCGTGGGGCCTCGACGCCGCGGCCCTGGACATGAAGGCGCAGCAGGCACTGCGCGCGCTCCTGCGCACCGGGCCCGCCCGGGACGTGCACCTGCTCGGCTGGTGGCGCAACCTCCGCCGCTTCACCGACGACATCGGCGGCTCCGCGGGCCGCGAGGACGTCGCGTGCGCGCTCGTCCTCAACCTCCCCGGCGGCGAGATCATGAGCCACTTCGGGCAGCAGTTCCAGCACTGGAGCCCGCGCGCGGGCCGGGCCCTGCTCATCGACCGCCACGCCGACACCGGCGGCGGCAAACTCGTGGTCCCCTTCTCCCGCAATGAAGACCACGGGCCGGGACCGCAGCGCAGCGGCGGCAGCGCCCCGATGGAGAGGACCCGCCAGTGAGCGCCTTCGACGACTACCTCGCGCAGCTGCGCCGCCTCGACGAGACCCGCCGCAGCGCCGCCGAGGCCGCCGCCCGCACGGCCTCGGCGGCCGAGTCGCTCGGCCAGCGCACGGCCCGCCTCGCCGACCAGGCCGCCGCACAGCGCACCGCCGTCGACGACCTCGCCCGCGCCGCCCGCATCGCGCCCCCGCAGCGCGTCCCGAACCCCCCGCCGCTGCACGGCGATCCGACCGCGGACCTGGACGCCGCCGAGGCCGACCTGCGGACGGCGGGCGCGGAACTCGAGGAGGCAAGGTACCTCGCGCACCGGGCGCCGCTGCTGCCGCGCTGGCGCGCGGACGAGCGCAACGGGCTGATCTACGGGCTGTTCGCGCTGCTGTGCGTGGTGGTGCAGCTGCTGGTGCTGCGCAACCTGCGGGCGGAGGACACGTTCGGCATCGTCCTGCTCGCAGCGGTCCTCATCGGAGCGCCGCTCGGGGCGTTCGGCTTGGGCTGGTTGACGATCGGTGTCGCCGCCCGCCCGCGGATCGGCGACGAGGAGAAGCGCCTGGAGCGCAACTACCGCCTCGGCCTCGTCGTGTGCGCATCGACCCTGGTCGTGGCCTGTCTGGGGTTCTTCAGCTAGTGGCATTCGCGGCTTATAGTCGCAGGAGCAGTACCGCGCGGGGGCGTTCCCACCCCCGGATTTCGCCCTGCGGTGCGCGAGCAGAACGGCTGACACCATGTCCGATTCCAGCGAGCACGGCTCCAACATCACCCAGTACGCCCCGGTCCAGGACCCCGGCGCGGGCGAACGGATCGCGAACGACATCCCCTTGGCCAAGCCGGTGTACGGGATCGCCCAGGAGATCAACGACGCCGTCAACGGCGACACGTCCGTCGCCGACGCCGCGGGCGGCATCGCCGCCGACCTCGGGATGCTCGCCGTGGGCGGGCTCATGGCCATCAAGGACCCCGTCTACGCGCTCGCGAACGCCGGGCTCACGATCCTGCTGGAGCTGGTGACGCCGCTGAACGACCTGCTCGAGATGGTCTCGGGCGACCCGGGCCAGATGCAGCATCAGCAGGAGGTCTGGGGGCAGGTCGAGGAGGCGCTGGGCGCGCTGAGCGAAGAGGTCGGCACCGCCGTCGACACGTGCATCCCGAACTGGCAGGGCTCGGCGGCCGACGCGGCCTACAACCAGCTGTACGGATTGTCGGCCGCGATCGGCGCGATGGGGCACGAGGCGGCCGGTATCAAGCAATTGCTGGCCTGGGCCGAGGTGGTCGCGCAGACGATCTACGACGTCATCAAGTCGATCCTCGCCGAACTGGTGTCGTGGCTGATCATGCGGGGGCTGGTCGCGTTGGCGGCCAGCTCGTTCACGTTCGGCGCGGCGTTCGCGGAGTTCCTGCTCAGCGGCATGGTGAAGGCGATGAACGCGATCTCGCGGGCGATCGACAAGTTCGCGAAGGCGGGCAAGATCTTCGCGAAGATCGCGCCCCTGCTGGAGAAGTTCTTCCTGCCCGCGGGCAAGCCGCTGTGGAAGGCCGTGCTGATGAAGGGGCTGGTCAGCATCGGCGTCACCGGCGGCCTCGGGGCGGCCACCACGGGCTACCAGCAGCTGTCGGGCGGGTCCGGCCTGACCGTCTCGCTCTCGGCGCTGAGCGCGCAGGGCCTCACCGTCGACCTGGACGAGTTGGACGCCCTCGCAGGGCAGCTCGAGGGGCTGGCGGGCAGGGGCGGGTCGATCAACACCGTCGCGTCCGGGGCCGCCTCGGAGGAGATGACCTGGGGGCTCACGGGACTCTTCTTCGCCTCGTCGTACCAAGGCTCGTGCGAGGAGGCGGCCGCATCGACCGGGCAGCTCTCGGAGTCGCTCAACGGGCACGGGCAGCTGCTGCGGGACTGCAAGGCGGCATACTGCTCCTCTGACGAGGTCGCCGCGGCGGAGTTCGAGGCGAAGTACAACGAGCTGGCCTAGGAGCCGCGCATGGAGTCGTTCGTCCAAGGGATCGCCGAGGTCGTGTTCGGCGAGGCTTCGCGGGCCGCGCGGCGCCGCCGGGCGTCGGCGTTCGCCGCTTCGCTCGGGCTGCGGTTCCACGCGGAGGGCCGCCCTGGGGACGACGCCTCGTCCGGATGGTTCGACGAGCTGGAGATGCTGGGCGTGCCGTTCGTGCAGCCGGTGGCCGACACGTTCGCGGGTTCGCACCAGGGGCGGCACGTGCTCGGGTTCGAGAACCTGGTCTGGAGCAAGCGCAAGCGCCGCAACGTCCCTCACCGGTTCACGGCGGTGAAACTGGTTCGGGCGGTGCCGGATCTGCTGGTCGCGAACGAGACTCCGGCCTGGTTCAAGCCCGATGCCCCATGCCTGCCGGTGCCGGCTCCTCAGGGATCAGTGGTCTCCGCGGCCGATCCGGGTTCCGCGAGTGCGGTGCTCGCGGCGTTGCGTGGTCAAGGGCCGCTCGACCATTCGTGGATGGTGCGGGCGAACTGGGTGATCGGCTGGCATCGCGGCCGCCTGCGGACCGGCGGCGCGAACGACGCGGCGTCGGCGCTGGAGTTCCTGACCTCAGCCGCCGACGCCTGCGAGCGTTCGTAGCGGCGGCTCAGACTCGGACGATCATCTTGCCGGTGTTCTTGCCGCGCATCATGTCGAGCAGCGCGTCCACCGCGTGCTCAACGCCGTCCACAATGGTCTCGTCGTAGGCGATCCTCCCCTGGCCGAACCATTCGGCCATGCGCGTGCCGAACTCTTCGCGCAGGTGCGTGTAGCCGCCGAGGGTGAAGCCCTTGATGGTGAGGCTCTGCTGGATGATCTTGGCGAGGTTGTCCGGGCCGGGCTTGCGCTCGGTGCTGTTGTACAGGGAGATCGCGCCGCAGGCGGCGATGCGCCCCTCGCGGTTCATGACGTCGAGCGCGGCCTCGAGGTGGTCGCCGCCCACGTTGTCGAAGAAGACGTCCACGCCGTCGGGCGCGAGGGCCTTGAGCTGCTCGCGGACGGGCGCGTCCTTGTAGTTGAACGCGGCGTCGTAGCCGTACTTCTCGGTGAGGAGGCGGACCTTCTCGGGGCTGCCGGCGGAGCCGATGACGCGGCCCGCGCCGAGGAGCTTGGCGATCTGGCCGACCGCGGTGCCGACGGCGCCCGCCGCGCCGGAGACGAAGACGGTGTCGCCCGGCTGCAGGTCCGCGATCGCGGTGAGGCCGACGTAGCCGGTCATCCCGGTCATGCCGAGGATGCCCAGGCGCAGCGAGAGCGGCACGCCCGGCATCTCGGGCACGAGGGTGAACCCGGCGGCGTCCTCCTGGACGAGGTCGCGCCACCCGTACTGGTGGAGGACGACCGAGCCGACCGGGAGGGCCTCGGCGGCGGACTCGACGACGCGGCCGACCGCGCCGCCGGTCATGGTCTCGCCGAGGACGAACGGCGGGATGTAGCTCTTGGCGTCGTTCATGCGCCCGCGCATGTACGGGTCGACCGAGAGGAACGCGTTCGCGACCCGCACCTGGCCGGGTTCGAGCTCGCCGTAGGCGACCTTCTCGATGCGGAAGTCCTCGGGCTCGGGCCAGCCCTGCGGGCGGCGGACGAGCTGGATCTGGGTGCTGACGGCCTCTGACATGTCGGTTCCCCTCGTTTTTGTAATGGTCGTTCTACTAATATATACTGGAACGATCATTACGCAAAGAGAGGTCGGTCATGGGGCGAACGCAGACCTTCGACACCGGTGAAGTGGTCCGGGCCGCCCGAGGCGTGTTCTGGAAGCACGGCTACGAGGCCGCCTCCATCCCGGCGCTCGAAACCGCCACCGGACTGCGCCGATCGAGCATCTACAACGCCTTCGGCAGCAAACGCGGCCTCTTCGACGCCGCCGTCGCCTCATACCTCGACGAGATCGTGCGCCCGCGGCTCGAGCCGCTCAAGGCCGAGCTCCCCGCACCCAACGCGATCCTCGACTACCTGCACGGCCTGCGCACCGGGCTCGAACGCGCCGGCTCCTTCACCTCCGCGAACGGGTGCCTGCTCATCAACACCGCCGGAGCGCCCATCGCCGACGACGCCACCGTGCGCGAAACGGTCGCCGCCTACCGCGCGGAACTGCGCGCCGCCATCGGCAGCGGACTCCGCCGCCACCTCGCCGACCTGCCCGCCGACCAGGTCGAGCGGCTCACCGAGACCTGCACGGCCCTCGTCGTGGCCGCCTACGCGCTCACCCGCGTCGACAACGCCAGCGCCCTCAGCAGCATCGACACCGCCCTCGACCTCATCGACCGGGCTTAAGCGCCCTTGCGGCGCTTGAAGAGGTACACCAGGCCCACCGCGGGCAGCACCAGCGGCACATAGCCGTACCCGGAACCGAAGTGCGACCACACCGAAGGCTCCGGGAACCAGTGCGGCACCGCGAAACTCAACGCGCCCACCGCGAGCACCCCGGCCATCTCCACGCCGACGGCGAGCATCGCGAGGGCGCCCGCGCCGCGGATGATCGCGATCGCGGCCACCAGGTAGATGAGCGCGGCGATCGCGCTCAGCGTGAAGCTCACCGGCGCCGCGTCGAACTTCGTCACCACCTGGAACACGGCCCGGACCCCCGCCGAGACGGCGAACACCACGTAGACCAGCACGATGAGGCGCCCGAACCCGGCCGCGAGCGCCCGCGGCGCCGCCTCGGTCTCAGACATTGACCTGCAGCTCCCAGATCTGGTGCACGCGCAGCATGAGCGCCGCGCAGATCAGCCCCGACGCCGCCACGGTCCCGATCCCCCACCGGCTCCGGTCGATCGAGCCCCAGAAGCAGGCCGCCACGGGCACCAGGATCGTCGTCACCAGGTAGGAGAAGAACAGGGCCTTCCCGTCGCCGGCCTCGCCCGGCACGATCGCGATCGACACCGCGAGCTGCGCCAGGAGCAGCACTTCCAGCGCCGCGACGCCGACGAGGTGGCGGCGTCCGACGAGCTGGGAGCGGGCCGTGTCCACGAAGAACCAGGCGCTCATCAGCAGCGCGGCGGCCTGGACGGCGAGGTAGAGCCATTCGATCACGCCTCGACGCTAATACAGGGCCCCGGCGGCGCCTCCGAGGCCGCACTGCGGAGTGGCCGGCGCGTATCGTGGTCTGGCCCCGGCAGCCCCTCTGCCCCCTCTGATCGAAGTGGACCACTCCCATGCGCGCCTTCAAGTTCAGCGCCGCCGCCCTCGCCCTCGCGATCTGGTTCGCCCTCGCGGCCGCCGTGGTCGTGTGGTGCGTCTCGTACCTGTTCTGGGGCGAGTACCACCAGGTGACCGTCCTCGACGACGGCGCATCCCCGAACTGCGTCGGCACCTGGTGCAGCGACGGGACCTGGATGCGCTCGCCCGCGACCTACGAAGGGGACGGCGGCACCGAGACGATCACGGTCCTCGCCGACTTCGAGCCCGGCATGGAACCGCAGATCCTCATCGGCCCGCTGCCCGGCCTCGGGCTGACCTCGCGCTTCATGGCCGTCATGCCGCTGGTCATCGCCGGACCGGCGGTGCTCACCTCAGGCCTCGCCAACGTCGCGTTCTGGTCCTCCCGCCGCGACGACTGAGCTCGGAAGCTCGGCGGCGTCCCACCGCGCGACTAGACTTCGCGGCATGGCAGACCTCACGCACGTCGACTCGACCGGGGCCGCCCGGATGGTCGACGTCTCAGAGAAGGACGTCTCGCACCGTTCGGCGCTCGCGACCGGGCGGCTCCTGACCACCCCCGAGGTGGTCGCGGCGCTGCGCGAGAACTCGCTGGCGAAGGGCGATGCGCTGGCGACGGCCCGGATCGCGGGGATCATGGCGGCGAAGCGCACGCCGGACCTGGTGCCGCTGTGCCACCCGATCGCGATCAGCGGTGTGAAGCTCGACCTCACGGTGACCGACGAAGGCGTCGAGATCGCGGCGCGCGTGAAGACCACCGACCGCACCGGCGTCGAGATGGAGGCCCTCACGGCCGTGTCCGTGGCGGCGTTGACGTTGGTGGACATGGTGAAAGCCGTCGATCCCGCCGCGGTCGTCACCGATGTCCGCGTAGAGGAGAAACTCGGAGGGAAGACCGGCACATGGCACCGATAAGCACACTCGTGGTCGTCGCATCGAACCGCGCGGCCGACGGCGTTTACGTCGACACCTCCGGGCCGATCCTGATCCAGGGCTTCGCCGCCGCCGGATTCGACGTGGCCGGGCCCGTCGTCGTGCACGACGGCGACGAGGTCGAGCAGGCCCTGCGCGACGCCGTGGACGACGGGTTCGCCCTGGTCGTCACCTCGGGCGGCACCGGGCTGACCCCGCTGGACCTGACACCGGAGATGACGCGCCGCGTCATCGACCGCGAGGTCCCCGGCATCGCCGAGGCCCTCCGCGCCGCCGGACTCGCGAAGACCCCGCACGCGGCGCTCTCGCGCGGCATCGCCGGGACCGCGGGCAAGACGCTGATCGTGAACCTCGCCGGGTCCGCGGGCGCCGCGAAGGACGGGCTCGCGGTGCTCACCGCCGAACTCATCGAGCACGCGGTGTCGCAGCTGCACGGCGGCGACCACGCCCGCACCGACGCGGCGAAGGACCCCGGCGCGACGCCGGAGTTCAGCGACGTGGCGAGCGTGGCGCAAGTGCACGGCACCGGCGCGACCCACGCGCCCGGCGAGAGCGCAGTAGGGCCCGACTCCGGCGCGGCACCGGGGTCCAGCGGCACCGACACCGCGCACGCGCCCGGCGACGACACCGACGCCCACTAGGAGGCGACTGATGACCACCCCGATGCCCTGGGCCGAGGCCCGCGAGACCGCTTGGGCCGCAGGCTTCGCGGCCAAGCCCGCCGCTGCCGAGCTGCCGTTCGGCGAGGCGGTCGGCTCCGCGCTGGCCGCGCCGCTCGTGGCCGTCTCCGACCTGCCCGCGTTCCCGACCTCCGCGGTCGACGGCTGGGCCGTCGCCGGCGAGGGCCCGTGGCGGGTCGAACCGGCGCAGTTCGGCGGGGCCGTGCTGGCCGGCCAGGTGCCGGACGCGCTCAAACCCGGCCACGCGGTCAAGATCGCGACCGGCGCGCAGGTCCCCGAGGGGACCGAGGGCATCATCCGCTTGGAGCACAGCGAGTTCGAGGACGGCCTGGTCAACGGCCCGGCCGCACGCGAATGGCGCGAGGCCGGCGAGGAGGCCGCGCAGGGCGAGGAGCTGCTCGCGGCCGGCACCCCGGTCAGCCCGCCCGTGATCGGCCTCGCGGCCGCCGCCGGGCACGCGACGCTGCCCGCGCACGCCAGGCCCGCCGTGCGCGTCGTCGTCTTCGGCGACGAGCTGCTGACCTCCGGCGTCTCCCGCGAGGGCCGGGTGCGCGATTCCCTGGGGCCCATGGTCCCCCACATGCTCCAAGCCGCCGGCGCGGCGGCCGGGCCGAGCATCGGGCCGGTCGAGGACACCCTCGATGCGCATGTCGCGGCGCTGCGCGAGGCGCTCGCCGACGCGGACCTGGTGTGCACCACCGGCGGCACCATGGTCGGCCCGGTCGACCACCTGCACGCCGCGCTCGCCGAGATCGGCGCGGCGTACGTCATCAACACCGTCGCCGTGCGACCGGGCTTCCCGATGCTGCTGGCGCGCACCGAGGACGGCAAGTTCATCGCCGGCCTGCCGGGCAACCCGCAGTCCGCGGTGATCGCGGTCGTCTCGCTCGTCGCGCCGCTGCTCGCGGGCCTGCGCGGCCTGCCGCTGCCGCCGCTCGGCACCGTCACGCTCGCCGAGGACGTCCCGGGCCGCGGCGGCTTCACCCACCTGGCCCTGGTCGACCGGGCCGGGCACCGCCTCGGCCACCACGGCTCCGCGATGCTGCGGGGCCTGGCCAACGCCGCCGGGTTCGCCGTGATCGGCCCCGAGAGCGCTGGGGCCGCAGGCGCCACCGTCGAACTCGCCACCGTCCCTGGAGCGTGAAACCATGATCCGCGCACATGTGCTGGACGCCCCGCTCGACGTCGCCGAGCACGAGGCCGCGGTCGCCGCGGCCGAGGCCGGGGCGGTCGTGTCGTTCTCGGGCGTCGTCCGCAACCACGACCACGGCCGGGGCGTGCTCCGGCTGTCCTACGAGGGGCACCCGTCCTCGGGCGAGCTGCTGCGCACGATCGCCGCGGAGATCGCGGCGCGGCCGGGCGTGCGGGGCGTCGTCGTCTCGCACCGGATCGGCGACCTCGCGATCGGCGACCCGGCCCTCGTCGCGGCCGTCGCCGCCGAGCACCGCAAGGAGGCCTTCGACGCCTGCGCCGACCTCGTCGACGAAGTGAAGGCCCGCCTCCCGATCTGGAAGCACCAGTTCTTCGACGACGGCACCGACGAATGGGTCAACTGCCCTTAGCTCCGGTCGGTGCACCCGGGCGGGCTCGCAGCGCTGCTCCGAGCACCCGGCCCCGCGCTTGGTGCCCGTCAGATTCGCCCCGCACACCGGCGTCCTCAACGACAACGGCCGCGGGGCCGGGCCCCGCGGCCGCTTCACGAAATGTCGTACCCATGGTGCAGGGTCTATACCGGGGGCCCATCAATGTCCGATTTGCCGGGACCCTCCGCTCAGCTTCGGCGCGTCAGGCCGAACCCTCGCCGCCGCCCTGGCCTTCGCCGTCGTGCCGCTGCTTGCGGCCCAAGGTCTTCACCAGGACCACGCCGCCGACCACGACCACCAGGAGGCCGAGGAGGATCGCGGCCAGCGCCGCGCCCGTGTTCGAGTCCTCCTCCTCGCGGGTCTGGCCGCCGGTCGCCCGGCTGGTCTCCTCCTGCGTCGTGGGGTCCGTTGTCGCCTCGGCGCCGGTCGTGGCGTCGGCGGTCGGCTCCGCGCCGGGGGCGTAGAGGCCCTCGGGGATCGACTCGACGGTGAACGTGATCGTGTCGTCCACCCGGTGGCCGTCCTCGGAGATCACCCGGAACGCCACCGTGTACTCGCCGGGGGTGGTGTAGAGCATCGGCTGGATGAACGTGTCGCCGTCGTAGCTCGGGTCGGCCACGTCGAGGACCTCGCCGGTCGGGTCGGTCACCGCGATCTCGGTCGAGGCCTCGTCGAGGATCTCGGAGAACGTGGCCGAGACTTCGGCGGGCGCTTCGGCGACCGTGGCGCCGTCCTCGGGGTCGGTGCCGGTGAGCGCCGCGTGCGCCGAGGCGGGGGCGGCGAGGCCGAGCGTCAGGAGGCCGCCGCCGACGGCGGCCAGCGCGAGCGCGGCGGCGCGACCGGCGCGCGGGGCTTTGGCGCGGAGTATGGGAGTTCGATCCATTTCGCCATAGTGCCACGGAGCGTTCGGCACCCCATTGCGGGAAAGGTCACATCAATCACCAGGTCACAGGAGTGGCGTGACGGACGGTGATCGTCATCGGCGAATATGGCCCGGTTGGCGCAGATAGTACCGCTGACCCTCGTGTTGACGATCGCGAGAAGTTGTGATGTGCTTACGTCCATGGTTGAACCGATCCGATGGGGAATCCTGGCGACCGGTGGAATCGCATCGACCTTTGTGGAAGATCTTGCCCTCCTCGACGATTGCCGCGTCACCGCTGTGGCCTCTCGATCGGCGGAGCGCGCCGCCGCGTTCGCCAAGAAGCACGACATCCCCCAGGCCTGGGAGTCCGTCCAGGCCCTTGCGGCAGACGACGAAGTCGACATCGTCTACGTCGCCACGCCGCACTCCCATCACTACCTGCCCACCCTCCAGCTCCTCGAAGCCGGCAAGCACGTCCTGTGCGAGAAGGCCTTCGCCTACAACGCCTCGCAGGCCCGCACGATGTTCGACGTCGCCCGCGAGCACCAGCGCTTCCTCATGGAAGCAATGTGGACCCGCTGCAATCCGGCGATCCGCGAGATGCGCCGTGCCATCAAGGAGGGCATGATCGGCGAGGTCGTGTCCGTGCACGGCAACTTCTCCTTCGCCGGCGACATGCCGGCGAGCCACCGGCTCCGCAACCTCGAGCTCGCCGGGGGCGCCCTCCTCGACCTCGGGGTCTATCCGATCACCTTGGCGCACTTGGTCCTCGGCAAGCCCGATGCGATCGAGGCCCACAGCGTCATGGACACGACCGGGGTGGACGCGCAGACCGCGCTGACCCTCAAGTACCCGAACGCGATCGCGCAGCTCTCCTGCTCCTACCGGGGCGGGCCGGCCAACGAGGTCACGATCAGCGGCACCTTGGGCCGCATCGAACTGCGCGACTACGCCTACCGCCCGAGCGGGTACACGCTCGTGCGGTACGACGAGTCGCCCCGCGAGTTCGAGGCGCCGTACGTCGGCCACGGCTACGTCCACGAGGCGCTGGAGGTGCACCGGGCGCTGCGCCAGGGGCGACTCGAGTCGACGCTCGTGCCGCCCCAGAGCACCATCGAGGTCATGGAGATCATGGACGAGGCGCGCGCCCAGATCGGGCTGCGCTACCCCGGCGAGACCCACCCGAAGTAACTCAGGCTCCTTGGCCCGCAGGCGGATCAGTACTCGATCTGCTTGCGGGCCTCTTCGCGTTTGGCGCTGATGGCCGCGTGCTTCTCGCGCAGCCACGCGACCCGGTTCTCGGCGGTCTCGATCGTGGTCTGCTCGGCCTGCTCGACGAGCACGCCGCGCCGCGCGGCCTCCTCGCGGAATACCTGGTCCAGGCCCGGCAGGAGGGCCATCACGGGGCCGGTGAAGAACCCGGTCTCGGCCTCCTTCGTCCGGATCCAGCCCTTGTACTCGATCTCGCAGACCACTTGGCGCCGACCGGCTTCGGGGTCGCGGATGGCGAGGTCGGCGACCATCGCCCAGATCGTGAAGATCGCGGAGGTGGCCTTCTCGGCGACCCAGCCGCGGCCGGGCACGAGCGGCAGGAGGTTCTCGATGCTCTCGGTGAAGGAGTCGGTGGAGAGCTTCTGGATGATGCCGTCCAGGGAACGCGTGCGGATGGCCTTCACCTTGTGCCATTTGGCGGTCGAGCCGTCGAAGCCGACCTCTTCGGGGCCGATGTCGATGGTCCCGAAGTTGTCGAGCAGGCCCAGCAGCATCCCGGTGCCCATGGGGGGCTTGCCGCCTGAGGTGATGAGCTTGCCGAGGCTCCACTGCCACTCCTCCTGCACCGGCGAGGCCGGCAGGGGCAGCCGCCTGAGGAGCTCTTCGAGGTCGCCTTCTTTCAACGCGGTCTTGGCGTCGCTCGCGAAATTGACGGCGCCGTCGCGCTTGGCGACCGCATAGCCGGTCGTTGCGTCCACTTTGCTCTTGGCGAGGCCGACGGCGGCGTCGCGCTTCTCCCGGGCCGCGTCGACGCCCACGTCGACGACCATCTTGCCCGCTTCCTGCGCGCGCTGCTTCATCTGCTCGAGGCGGTCTTTCATTCCCATGCGAGCAAGATACAGGTCGCGGGCCAGTCACCCAGTGGAGCAGCCGTCGCCTACCGTTGGCTGGAGCACCTGCAAGGCCTGCTGAAAGGACCCCATGACGCCCGCCCGCGACGACACGCCCCGCCGCCGCCTCGGCCGCGGCGCCTACCGCACCCGCGACGACGCCTACCCGCAGCCGCTGCCGCTGCGGGTGGGCGACAACGAGATGCGCGTCGTCAACGAACGCGCCACGGCGGCGGCGCGCCCGAACCGGTCCCGCAGCGACCCGCTCACCGGCCTGCCCAGCCGCAAGCCCATGCGGGTCGTGCAGAGCGCCGACCTCCGGCCCGGGCCCGGCGAGGGCGTCGTCTCGGTCGTGGCCGACTCCGGTGCCACCGCGCCCGTCATCGCCGTCGACGGCGTGCCCGTCGCCGTCGGCAACGGCCAGCTCGACCTGGTGCTCCCGGCCGGGCCGCACACCGTCGAAGTGCAGAACACCGCCACCGTCGACCCGGTCGTCGTGCAGGTCGCCGAGCACGGCGCGCACCAGGTGCAGTACTTCGAGGACGGCGTGAGCGGCCACCGCGTCCTCGGCGAGCTGCCCGAGACCGCCGAGTTCATCCCCACGAACGCGGGCTGCTGGTCCTGGCTGGTCATGGTCTCCGCGATCTGCTGCCTGCCGATGAGCGCGGTCTCGATCCTCATGCCCAGCGAGACCTGGCACCTGGTCACGGGCATCGTCCTCGGCGCGGTCGCAGTGGTGCTCATCGGCGCGGGCTGGCCCCTGTACCGGCGCACGAAGGCCAAGTACCACCGCGACATCGCCCGGCAGCGCCGCGCGCTCCCGCGCGAGCCCGTCGCGTACGGGACCGACGCGATCCTCCTCGGCGCCCAGCCGACCGCCGTGCCGCCGCTGCCGGAGGGCATGGCCGCGATCGACCTGCACCTCACCTGCGGCCGGCACCTGTGGGCCGGCGGGCGCAAGGCCGCGCACGGCTCGTTCCTGGCCCGCGCCTGGACGCGACCGCCGAGCGTGCGCATCAACGGCATCGAGCGCCGCGCCTCCTGGGGGCACTGGCGCTACCTCGTCCCCACGGGCGAATACCAGGTCACGGTGCTCGTCGACGGCCGCCCGGTGAACCTCGACGTCCCCGAACGCCACACCGGCGGCCCCGGGGCGCAGCGCGACCTCGTCGTCGAAGCCCATGCGGGGCAAGCGGTCGCGGTCGAAGCCGAGGCGCAGGTGTACGCGGTCTGGCGCTCCGCCACCGGTGAGGTCGAGTCCTTCGAGCCGCGCCTGCGGCTGGAGACCGCCTAACCGTTCAGGATCGCCGCGTACTTCCGTTGCAGCGCAACGAGCTTGTGCGTGAACAGGTGCTCCTGCTCCTGCTTCGGGTCCGCGCCCTGCGTGAGGTTCGGCGTCGCGTAGACGAACATGCCGCCGCGCGCCATCCACACGACGCGGAGCATCTGCAGCTCGTCCTTCGCGGCCTCGGCCACGGCCCGCGCGGCCCCTGAATCCTTGGCCCACACGGTGACCTGCACTGAAGTGTCCAGGAAGTCGTTGATCTTCCCCGCGATCGCACGCCCGATGAGGCTCTTCGTGAAGCGCCCCTCGGCGATCACGGGCCTGTCCGCCGTGAACGCCGCGGCCTTCGCGAACGCGCCCGGCGCATCGCACCACGCGACGTCGTCGGGCACTTCGCCTCGGCTGGAACGGTAGTCGCAGATCAGGTCGGGCAGCCGCTCGGTGTTGCGGAGCACCCAGATCCGGTACGGGAGGACCTCGCCGTCCTCGTCGGCGTCGCATACGCACAGGCTCTCGAAGGGGACGCCCCCGCGCTCGCCGCGCACGAGCGCCCGCACCCGCTGCACCGGCAGGCCGAGCAGCCGCAGCTGCATGAGCAGCGGCCGCCACTGCGGCAGCGCGAACGCCTCGGCGTCGGACTTCGGGTCGGTGAACTCGAGGCGGTTCGGGCGGGCGTTCCGCTTCCACACCTTCGAGGCGTCGTTCACCAGGTCGGTCCTGGTCCGCGTCGCGTCGAGGGTGGCGTCCCCGACCACCATGTCGCTTACGTAGGCGAGGTTGTCGAGCCGCCGCCAGACCCGGTTGCCGTCCCGTCGCCCGCCGGCCCGGCCCTCACTGCCCGCCATCGCGCGCCGCCTCCCACAGTCGCTGCACCGCAACGAATCCGCGCATCGCGCCTACTTCCGGTAGCGGCGCAGGTCGATGCCCGAGCCGTCGGCGAACGCGATCCGGCGGTACACCCCGGCCGGCTTGAACCGCCGCAGAATCCGGGTCCGGCGCAGCCGGTCCACCTCGCCCTCGTACTCGTACTGCGTGCCGCGCACTTCGAGTATCGTCCGGATCGGCACCGGCTCGGTGAACGTGTTCGGATTCCCCGCCCCGCTCAGGAACCTCCCGTAGGTGCGCCCCTCGACCGCGACGAACGCGATGCGCCGGTCGGTGAACACCCACAGGCCGCGGCACCGCAGCTCGGGCGTCACCAGGCGGCCCATGACCGAGTCCCGGCCTTTGCCGCGCAGGACCACGTTGGGGCCCTTCAGCTTCGATCCGCCGGATCCGTCGGCGCTCGCGCCGCCCAGTCCGTCGCTGAGCATGGCGAGCACGACCAGCAGCACGACGGAGCCGACGATCCAGGCCAGCGTCAGCGCGGCGGTCTTCCCGACGCGCCGCAGGACCTGCCCGGCCGTCCAAGGCGGCCTGGGCACGCCCTCGAACACGGGCAGCCTCCACTGCGGGATCCAGTCGATCGTCCGCTCACCGGGCTCCAACCACTGGCGCTCGAGCAGGCCCGGGGAGTCCAGTTGCAGGTCGAAGCGGGGGTTCCGGGGCATCGAGGGCCTCTACTGCCGAGGTCGGGCTACAGGCCGCGTTCGCGGTCGAACCGGGCGCGCATGTCCTCAGGAAGCGTGCTGCGCACCATGCCCATCACGTCCATGCGGTCGCCGAGCAGCGACTGGGCCATCTCGGTCATCTTGACGCCGTACTCGGCCTTGGCCTGCTCGATGAGCATCATGATCGCCGGCGCGAGGGTCTGGCGCATCCGCATCGCGTACTCGTCGATGCCGATGTGGGCGACCTTTCCCTCGGCGTCGAGCTTCACGCGCAGGAGGCCGTCGTCCGAGACCACTTCGATCTCGCTGGCGCCCATCTCATCGGCGAGCCGGTTGTACTTCGCCATCATCTGCTCGGCGTCGGCCTGCATCTGCTCCAGGCGCCGCAGCATCTCCTGCGGGTCGCGGTTGCGGTCGGTCATCGTCACGCCTCCGGCTCGGGGTCGACGCGCGGCAGTCCGCCGCCGAACACGTTCTCGCTGACGGGCAGGCCCATGATGCGGCTCATCTCCGCGGAGAGCTCGGCCTGGACCTTGTGCTCGGCGGCCCTGATGGTCTCGACGATCGCCTCGCCGAGCTCCACGCCGCTCAACTGGAACGCGCTGAGTCGCAGATCGAGCTCCCGGAGGTCCCCGGCCGCGCCGGTGACCACGCGGACGGAACCGTCCTCGCTCACCGCCTCGCCTCGGGCCTCGACGGCGAGGCGCTGAATCTCGCCCGCTTTGCGCTGCATGTCCGCTGTCGGATCCGCGTCCACGGCGCCTCCCTTCGATTCCGCGATCGCAATTCGCCCGCGGTTCACCTGCATGTTAACCGGCTCCCGCCCGCATCCGAACGCAGCGTGCGCGCGCCCTCGCGCAGGCCGCGCCGCCCGGCAGGGCCGGCGGGCGCGCCGCTGCGGCGACGTGCGACCAATGGGACCCGCTGCGCTGCCGGCCGGGCCCCAAGCCGTAGCCGGGGCCCGCGCCTGCGGGTCACTTGCCGTCGAGCTGCCCCTGGAGGTTGCCGAACTCCCCGGCGATGTCGCCGTCGGCCGCCGAATAGTCGTCCGCGCACTGACGAAGGCTCGTCGCCGTCCCCGTCTGGGCCGTCGAGAGATCGCCGATCACCTCGGTGAGGCCCTGGCCGGTGTCGGTGTACTTGCTCGCGAAGATCAAGCCCGGAAGGCCCCAGGTCATCTCCGCGGACGTGGCCTGCTGGGCGACCGACTGGATCGAGTCGGTGTTGCCCGCGAGGCCCTCGAGCGCCCCGGCGGTGGCCACCAGTTCGTCCGGGTCCACGGCCAGCTGCCCGCCGCTGCCGCGCGAGATACCGCTCTCGTTCGGCATCAACGCATCCAACGCCGCGTTCTTCCCGATGTCCTTGCCCTGCATGACCGCCCCGAGACCGCCGACGGTGGCGACCGAGAGGCCGGCCTTGGCGCCGATCGCCTTCAGGAAGTCCAGGAAGCCGCCCGCGCCGCGCAGGATCGTCGGGTTGTCGAGGAGGAACTTCCCGAGGAAGCCGTAGAGCATGCGGAACAGGCGGCTGGCCTCGGAGAACTTCCGGAACGCGCGGCTGAACATCGAATACGACTTGTAGGCCGCCGAGAGCAGGAACGTCGCCACGGACGCCCCGAACGTGAACGCGCTGGAGGCCAGGGCCAAGAGCCCCCGCATGATCAGCCAGGACACCAGCTCGGCGATGATCGACCTGATGACCGCCTCGATGGTCTCGGCCAGGAGCTTCGACCACTCCAGGAGCTGCTGCACGCCCTCGACCTCGTGCGCGGCGGCGTAGGCCGAGGCCTCGAGCCCGCCGAGCTGGTTGAACGCGGCGTCCGCCGCTTGGCCGGTCCACGCCGTCAGGTGGCTGTTCACCGCGTCGGCCGTCTCGTCCTTGAGCGCGGTGAGGGCCTCCGCGACCTGGCCCCAGACCTCGATCTGGACCTGCATCTCGTCGGGGTCGCCCGAGACCGCGTGCAGCATCTCCTGCAGGGGGTCCACGAGTTCGAGCACAATGCTCAAGCCGGCGTTGACGAGTGCGTAGACCGGGTCCCGGACGGCGAGCATCGCGTCGAGGCCGAGGGTGTAGATGTCGCCGGCGAGCCCTGCCGCCGAGGCCATCCGGTCGTCTCCGGCGACGACTCCGTAGATGTCCTCAGCGGTCTTGTAGACGCTCTTGACGACCGGGGTGCCCTGCGCGATGTCGGTGAGGGTGCCGTCTTCGGTGGGGGTGTCGTACTGCGAGATGTCGGATCCGTACTGATCAGCGTTGCCTGTCATGGCATCAGACTCCAGTGGGCCGGGGGATGAACACTCCGTGTCGCTTCGGGGTCGCGACGGGCCCAATCTAACGCATTCGGGCTAACTTCCAGTAGGCGTCGTTCCCTCACATGCGATCAGAGCGGTCGGCCAGCGCGCGGAGGAACGCGACCTCGGCGTGCAGGCCGCGCTTGCCCCGGCGACGAATCCGGTCCCCGAACGAGACCGCCCACCCGCCCAGGACCGCCCAGGAGCGACGGGGCTTGGCGAGGAGCCCGCGCTCGTCCACGAGATGCCGCGCAACAGCATGGTCCACGGCCGAGACCCGGAACAGCCGCTCAGCCGTCGAATCCTCCAGGTGCACTCTGGTTGCCCCTGGGAGCCAACCGCATTCATCGCTCGTGATCACCGGGACCCACTGCCGGACGACCACCGCCGGGCGGGGGCGCCGCAGCGGGACGGCGACGAAGGCGCCGCCCGGATGCAGGTTCGCGTACTGCACGTGGTCCTCCCCGAGGGGGACCTTGACCTCGCGCTCCCAGGCGATGGCGTGCCCGCCGCCGACCTGGCCGGAGACGACGTTCCGGAGCGGGCCGGCGCCGATCTCCCCGAAGGTCCGGGCCATGTGGGGCGCCTGCACGGCCGCGTCGTAGCGCAGGCCCGCCTTCTCCGCGAAGCGGGCCGTGCGGCGGGCGTGCAGACGCTGGTCGACAGAGTCGACGCCCGCGTTGACGAGGCCTTCGAGCAGCATCTCGACCATGTCGTACTCCTTCAGGTAAGACGATGGCCGGGCACGCGGCCCGGCCATCGTCGCGGTATGGGTCGGGCCGGACGACATCGATCATCGTCCGGCCCGGAATCGGTCTACGAGTAGGGGTCTTCTTCTTCGTTGCCGATGCCCCAGACGTCTTCGTCCTCGGTCAGCCAGGTGCCGGTCTCCTGGTCGCCTTCGCCTTGGCCGCCCATGCCGCGGCCGCCACCGGCGCCGCCCATCATGCCGCCGGCCATGCCGCCGCGACCTGCGCCGCCCATGCCCTTGCCCATGCCCTTGGGACCGCCGGCACCGCGGCCGCCGCCGGCACCTGCACCGGCTCCGCGGCCGCCACCGGCGCCGCCCATCATGCCGCCCATGCCGCCGCCCATGCCACCACCGAGGCCGCCGCCGGCGCCACCGCCGAGGCCGCCGCCGGCACCGCCGCCGGGCCCACCACCGGGAAGCCCGCCGCCGCCGAGGCCGCCACCGCCGAGCCCGCCGCCGGAGGCCAGACCACCGGACAGGTCATCGGGGTCGGGAGTGGAAGGGCTCCACGGGTTGTCGTCCAACCCGTTGGGGTCGGGGAGGTTCGAGCCCGGACGGTCCGGGTTGCCCGGGAGGTTCGGGTTGTTGGGGTCGAAGTCCCCGGGGCCGGGGCCGGTCGGAAGGGACGGCGGGTTCATCGGCTTGGGAGAGTCGGGAGGAGTCATGTCGCCGAGGCCGGGAGGGGCGCCGCCGCCGGGAGGGCTGCCGCCGTCGAGATCGGGAGTGGGAGGGACAGCGGCGTCGTTGAAGGCCGTCTGCTCCGAGTTCTTCGCCTTCGTATCGATCTCGGAGACCTGCACATTGGCGTTGGTCTTGCGGTCCATGATGTCGCCGTTGACGATCGTGGCCTGCTCCTGCAGGTCCTCCTGACCGTCGGTGCCCAGGGCGTCGGTCTGGTCCTTGACCCACTGGTCGGTCGTTTCCTGAGCGTACTGGGAAGGCGTCCTGCCTCCCACGACGTACGCGTTCGGGTAGTCGGTGGCGAACTGGAGCGAGTTCTGGTAGAGCTCATCGCGATTGTTCTCGATGTCGGTGATGATGCTCGAGTCGAACCCGGCCCACTCCATCGCGGTCTTGGTCTCGTCGTCCGGGAAGACCTCGCACTTCTGGAAGTACGCCGGGCGGATGTGGATCTTGTGCGAGCACGCGGCGGCGTCTTCGAGGTGGAACTTCGGCGCGGGGTACACGCACTCGTTGCCGCCCTGCTGGCTGAAGATCTCCTCGGCCTTGTCGTTGAGGACCTTGACCGCGCCGCCGTCATCGCCCCAGACGTCGTCGAGGATCGTGCGGCAGTTCTTGATGACCTTTTCCACCTGCTCCTCGAAGGCGTCGTAGTCATCGCCTTCCCAGTCCTCGGAGAGCGTGGAGAGGCCGGCCTTGAGGTCCTCGGGCACGTTGTAGAGCTCGGAATAGAACGTCTGCCACTCCGAGCTGATCTTCTCGATCGAGTACTCATCGGCTGGCGAGGGGCGCACCGAGGCGACGAGCGAGGCTACCGACTCGCCATTCGGCAGCGCGTAGGACTGAATGTCTCGCGCAGGTCGGATATTGGCAGTCTGCCCCTTCATGGGAACCGCCGACATGAGCCGGAGCCATGCCTCCTCAGCCGGTTCGACGACCTTGGCAGTGCATTCGCTGAGGCTGCAGCTCGGCGTCTTCACCAGCTCCGAGATACGGGCCTGGATCGCGGAATCCTCGATCCCGGCCTTGGCGTCGCCGTACTCTTCCTTCTCGAATTCATCGGCCATGACTAAAGCCCGCTCTCTTTCTTGGCGAGGAGGTCGGTGAGCGTCTGCGACATGTAGTCGTTGGCGACCCAGGGAATGATCTCCTCGTGGGTGAAGGGGTAGGTCGGCTCGGCATCGAACATGACGCCCGGGTCCTCGGTGTAGTTGAGGAAGGTGTAGACGACCAGGTCCCCCTTGCGGCCGATGGCGTTGATGTACCAGGACGTGGTGTCCTGGCCTGTGTAGAGGTAGCTCTCGTCCCAGTCGCCTTCGAGTTCACCCTCCTTCACGTTCGTGCGCTCGGTGCCGTCGGTCTCGATCGAGTCCAAGAGCTGGGTGACGCGCGACTGGAAGTTCTCCGTCGCCTCTTCCTCAGAGTTCCACGGCACGCCGCCGACGGTGATGGTGGCGTTGCCGGGGAACTCCCGGCCGTCCTTCTCGAGGGGGGCGATGTCGGCCATGGCCCCGCAGGTGAAGGCCTCACCGTCAAGACCGGCGCCGATCTTGCTGGTCACCAGCCCGCTGCTGCCGAGGTCCGACACTGCCATGTAATCCTGGATCGGCTGGATGTCGTCGAGTGCCTCGCACCCTTCCCAGCTCTCCATGACCGAGAACGAACTGCCCGCAGTACTCCCGCCGGTGCTGGAGTCCTCTCCGCCGTCGGTATTGCCGGCAGGGGGGTTGTCGCCACCGCCGCCGCAACCGGAGAGGAGTAGACCGGCCACGCCCGCGACGGCGAGGCTCTTGATCAGGGTCAGATTTCGGGTCACGTCAGTGTTCCTCTCTGTCGGCCGCCCGTATGCCGGCTGACCACTGTCACAGTTCGTTCTCGAAGTCGGTGGCACTGCTCTCGTCCGAGTCCTCGTGCGCGGCCCCGGAATCGTTGAGGGTGTCGATGATGCCTTCCAGCGCTTGCCGGAGCAGCTGCAGGTTCTCCCAGGTCGTGGAGTGGAAGGTCGCGTAGCTCTGCTTCGCGGTCTGCGAGCTCTCCAGGTACCCGAACGCCGGCGCCTTGCCGAGGACTTCACCGTTGCGGAGCTTCGGGATGAGGGTGTTCTCCACGATTTCGAGCTGCTGCTCCACCTTTGTACGGTAGGCGCGCAACGCTTCCGGGTCGACTTGCTTGGACGCCATCGCATTCCCTGTCTATGAGTTCAGTACCTGCGGTACGTTCCCCCGACGAACGGTCGGACGCCATCGCGAGAGGACGGCTGCGGTCAGGTCCGGGGACTGTGCGCGGCCATGCGTCCTCCGGGGGGATTACGCGGGTCTCGATGTGAGTTCAGAATTCAGGTTAGCAGGGGGCCGCAACCGGTGCATTCCCGAAAGAAGGCGTCGAAGGTCCAGTACAGGCCGCCTTGCGCCGCCGGTTCCGGACCGAGTTCAGGGTCCGTGATGTCGGTTTTCGCCGCACCGTCTTGGCGGGGAGGTACGTCAGTCACGACCGGGGCTCACCGAAGCGCGCGAAGGAGCGTCCGCTGCGCGCGGATGGCCTGAAACGGGAACTCGAACCCCAAGTCCCGGGACGTCACGACATCAGCTGGTCGAAGACCATCGGCCACCAGGCACCTTCTTGGAACGCGTTCTGGTCGATCGCAGCGAGGGACTCCCGTAGGGCCGAGGCCTTGTCGGCTCGGTCCGGCTTCCCCTCGTCCGCTTCGACGAACTGGGCGAAGCGGTAGAGGAACTCGACGAAGCACCGATAGTTCGAGTTGACACCTTGGACCTCCTGGCCGGTGAGGTCGAACAGGACGACATCCCCCGTGCCCGGATCCAGCATGTACAGCAGGTCATGGTCTTCAGGCACGGCCCCGATCACAATGAGGGGAATGTCGAGCGAGCCGGTCGCCGTGGTCAGGCGGATCGGGTCGTAGAGCTTGAGGTCCCCGGTGAGATAGGCGGTGTACACGACGGCGACGTCGAGTGGCACCTCGTCCCCTTCGGGAAGGGCGGGGGCGGGCATGCCCGCCTCGACCCAGGGACCGCGGGGATACGGAACCATCTCGTCCTCGCTCCACAGGGCTCGGAACCTCGCTGATGCCGCCATGTTCCTTCCTTACCTATCCGTCGCTCGGCTGCTCGTCCAACCCGGCCTGCTGCAGCACTCGGAACCAGGTCTCGTCGAACCACTCTTCCTTGGGGATCGAATCCGACGAGTAGATCGTTTCCTCAGGGATCAGCTCGGGGTAGCGGGGACCGAAGAGGTACTCAGTGAAGAACTGGAGCGGCCGGGGGCAGACCTCCTGGACCTCGAGCCATTCGCCGTCCACGACCGCGTACTGGATCTCCTCCGGGTCGTAGAAGCCCATAGCCCCGGTCTCGGTGTTGCCCGAAAGCGTGAAGTCGAAGCCGCCGACAAGGGCCCCGAAGTTCTTCCATTCGCGGGGGACGGGATCGGTGAACTCCCCGGTCACCTCGTTCAGGTCGGGCCTGCCGTACTCGGCCGTGATCTCCTCGAGGTCGTGGATGCGCAATGACTCGCCGACGACGCCCCCGACGACCGAGTACACGGTCTTCATCTCGGCATGCATCGCTTCGGGCAGCCGGTCGACGGGAATCGGGTCGAGCACTCGGATGCCGTCGAGGCCGAGCTCGACCAAGGCGGCCTTGAACCGCTCCACACGCTGCCTCAGCAGGTCACTCATCAGACGATCCTCACAATGATCGGCGTGCCCTCGGGTACGCCCGACAGCGCGACGTTGATGTCGCCTCCGAGCAGACGGTTGGTCCGAGAGTCCATCCATCTGAGGTTAGCGGCCTCGTCCTTGCCGCCGAGCTGCAGTTCGTGGATGTGATCCGGCTCCATGTACTGGTCGCGTTTGGTGACGCTTCTGGGATCGACGCCGCTTTGCGACGAGTCGAATTTCTTGAGCATCTTCTTCATCAGCGTCGGATTGCCGGCGTACCGCTGCTCAATGCGTTTCACCGTGTCCTTCCGGTACTTCTTCACCGGATTGCCTCGCTTCGGAGGCTTCGTCTTGATGAGTTTGCCGTCCCTGCCGAGCGCTTCCAGCGCCTTCGCCTTTCTACGGAAGTCGCGCCTCTTCAAGTCCTTGGTCAGCTTGAGCTCCAGGACCATCGGCTGCTTCCCGGAGTTGTCCATCGCGTCTCGGCCGCCCTTGGACGTGCGGAAGGCTTTGACGTCTTCAAGGGTCGCGCTGACGAGCCTCGCAGTCGGGGTACGAGTGGAGCGATTCGGGTTCACGCGCGGCCTAGCCATTGAGCACCATGTCAATGGCCATGCCGATGAGCTGGTCGACGATGATGCCGGTAATGGTCTTGAAGATCGGGATCTGCACAAGGGACGCACCGAAGGTGACCGCCGCGGTGGCGATGGCTTGGGCTATCTGGAAGGCGAGCATCACCAACTGGACGATCACCTGGACCTTCAGGGCGAGAACAACTCCGGCCGCGATCGTCAGGCCGATGTTGATGAGGTTGGTCGGGTCGGCGGCGTCGGCGATGTTCCGCACCGCCGACTCGGCATCGTCCCACTCGCTCTTGAACGCGTCGATCTCCTTGCCGATGTTGTTCTCGAGGAGCGTCGATGCGGCGGCGTTCAGCGTCTCGACCCTCCCCGAGATCTGGTCGGCCATACCGGTCCACTCGCCGGCGAGGTTGAAGATCGACTCCTCGTCGGATTCGGGGAAGTCGTAGCCGAGCATGCTCAGCAGGCCGGTGAGTTCTGAGGGGAGTTGCAGTCCCATGGGGGTGGTACCTCCTCGGAGGCCGGGGTCAGGGTCAGGTGCCGAGCTCGCCGAGGAGTTCGTTGAAGATCTGCGCGGTCTCGTCGTCCGTGGCCTGGTGGTTGTCGGCCATCTCGCGAACGCATTGCGCGTAGTCGGCGAGCTCTTCGATGTTGGTCCCGAAGCATTCGCTGAGGGCGTCGGCGCAGGCCTGGTGGGCGAGGCCCACGAGCATGCCGATCTCGTCGCCGCCGAAGGCGTCGGCGAACTGCTCCAGCGCACCGGTGAACTGGTCGAGGAGGCCCTGCACTTCTTCTTTGGCGGCGTCGAGCTGGTCGGCGGCCTGGCGCATGGAATCGGGGTCGATGTCGAAGCTCGGCATGGCTACTTGCCTCCATGGAGCTTGTTCATGACCTCGCTGATCGAGGCGCTCATGGCCTGGAACTGGCGCAGCGACCGGTCCTGGATTTCGGCCACGGACTCGTTGATGGCCTCGAGGTCCGGCACGGGCTCGTCGGTGCCCATGGCCTCGGCGCGTTCGTCCAAGGCGGCGTTGACCATGCGTTTGATCTCATTGAAGAGGGTTTCGGAGCCGATGCGCATGACGCGGGAATCGAACTCGAACTTGTCCACGCGGCCTTCGACACCGAGGGTGAGTCTGAGAAGGCCCTCGACGCCCTCCACGACCACCGGTTCGACCTGGTTGGCCTCAGGAGACTTGACCACCGTGCTCAAGGTCGCCCGAGCATCCGCCAGTTGCTGAGCGATCGCGTCCTCTCCGAACATGTGATCTCCAGTCGCTTTGTGCCATCTGAGGATCACTCATCATATATCGGCGGCGCAAATCTGCGGGTCCGGCGATATCTTGTGCCGCAACAGGAACCACAGTTACCACTCTGGAACCACCCCGCGCACGGCTCACGCGTAGAGGTCGTCGCCTTCGGCGAGCCGGGCGATGTCGGTGGCCACCTGCTGGTCGACGGCGCCGCCGGTGTCGATGGCCGCCTGGAGGCCGGCGATGAGGCCGTGGAGGGTGCCGCGAAGGTACTGGAGGTTGCGCCAGGTGGTGGCGTGGAAGTCGGCGTACTGGACGGCGGCGTTCTCGGCCGCGCCGGGGGCGGTGCCGAAGGCCGGGGCCTTCTTCAGGTCGCCCTCGCTGAGGGACGGGATGATCTCGTTCTCGAGCTCTTCGAGGCGTTCGGCGAGGAACTCCCGGTACCGCTCGAGTGCGGCCGGATCGAAAGCGCGCGTTGGCATGTCAGGGTTCCCTTCCGAAGGTGTCGTGGACGCGGGGCGTTACGCGTAGGGGTCGTCGTCCTCGTTGACGAAGCCCCACATGTTCTCGTCCTCGACCAGGTCGACGTCGGGTTCGCGGTCCTTGTCGTCCATGTTCGCGCCGTGCCCGGCGCCGGCTCCCCCGCCGCTCATCATGGCCGTGGAGCCGCGCGAGCCCGATGCTGCGGCCGCGCCGCCCGCTGCGGCGCCGAGGGCCGCACCGCCGAGGGCGCCGCCCATCGGAACGGAACCTGAAGCGGCACTGGCGGGTACGGTGCCGCCTCCGGCGCCCGCGCCGAAACCGCCGCCTCCACCGAAGCCGCCCCCGGTGGCGGTACCCGGACCGCCGCTCGCCAGGCCGCCGCTCGTCTCCTCGCCATCGTCCTCAGCGGGCTCGTCGGGCTCCACGGGGCCGGCGAGAGTATCGCCGACGGGCGGGTCGAGAGAGGGGTCCTCGCTGGCCATGGGCTGCGCGGAACCGGTGGGCTGCTCCATCGGCGGGGGCTCGAGGTGCATGTACGCGGGGTCGGCGGACGCCGGGTACTCCTTGTCGCTGTGCACGGTCCGCACGGAGCGGTCCTCGGCGTCGGTGTCGGTGCTCCGCTGCTGGATGTCCTCATTGGACTCTGCTTGGCGGGCGTCGTACGCGCCCCAGCTCTGGTCGACGAGGGTCCCGTAGTGCTCCATCGCATCGGCGACGGCGAGCTCCTTGGCCTCCACCACGGTGAGCCCCTTCGAGGGGTCGAGGCCGTCGCGCTCGATGTTGACCGGGCTGGCGTAGTAGTCGATGTAATGGAGGATGCGCTCGTCGATGTAGTCGATGATCTCGGTGGCGAGCTCGGGTTCGGCCCCGCCGAGGGCGAGCACGTGCTCGGCGTCCTGGCAGGTGTACTCGATGCAGTCGCCGTGCCACCACGCGGGCCGCACATGCACGGACACCCAGCTGTGCCAGTCGCCGTCGATCCAGAACTGCGGTGCGGGGTAAGGGATCTCGCCCGAGGCGCCGCCCTGGATCGAGTAGAGCGCCTCCTCAGTGGACTCGAGGCCGGCGACGGTGGCGTCGATGTCGTCGACGAGGTCCTCGACGAGCTCGCGCGTCTGCGCGCACGCGCTCTCGAACGCCTCGAAGTCGGTGCCCGACCAGCCTTCGGCGAGGTCGTTCAGGTTGGACTTGATCTGCTCGGACCAGTCCGCGAGCCTCCCGGACACCTGCTCGGTCCAGGCGCCGCGCAGGCGCTGGAGCGAGTGCGCGTCGGCGCGCTCGGGCCGCACGGCGGCGACGGCGGCCCGGAAGTCGGCCTCGGTCGGGAACGCCATCCCGGCTTCCTTGGGGCGCAGGCGGTACAGCTGGCCCTCGACCGGTACGGCGGAGACGAGCTGCTGCCAGTCGAGTTCGGCGGGGTGCTCGGTCGGGTTGCCGCAGTTGGGGTTGGAGCAGGCCGTGCGCCCTGCGGGCAGGCTCTCCTCGGCCACCGGCGGGACCGCCTCGTCAGAGGAAGGCGGCGGCGCCGCGGGCGGAGGGGGCGCGGCGGGCGGTGCGGCACTGCCGAACGCGGGCGCACCCAGGGCCGGGGCGGCGGCGTCGAGCCCAGGGTAGGACCCGCTCGAGTTGTCGCTCATCGATACGCACCTCGCGCCTTCAGGGGTGACCGGATGGGTTCACGGTAGCAACCGGGCGCCATCGATGGGAACCTCCCGAACGGCCGCCATCACCGCTCGGGGGGATTGTCGTGCCTAGTCTCCCAGTACCGGCCGGTGACCGCGCGGCGCAGCCCGCCGCGGAGGTCGGCCTTCGGCGCGGCGGGCGCCTCGTGCGCCGCCGCGGGGCCGAGCCGGTCGATGCGGCAGTGCCACAGGTGCAGCACGGGACGCAGCGGGTCGGGCACCGCGGTCACCGTGACCGCGAGGTCGATCCGCGCCACCTCGCCCGCGTCGAGGTCGATCTGGGCGGCGGCGGTGTGCGGCAGGTGCGTCCGCCCTTCGATCGGGAGCGGCGCGGCAGGCGTGCGCACCTCGAGCCGGTGCGCGCCGGGCGGCACCTCCAGCCACATGCGGGTCCAGAACGCCCCCAAGGCGACCCCGTCGAGCAGGACTTCCGGTGGCGGCACGGCGTACCGGTGCCGGATCGGGACGACCTCGCCGACGGCGTTGAACGCCTTGGCCTGCTTCCCGTCGATGCGGTCCTGGCCCTCGGGCAGCTGCAGCGCCAGCTCGTCGGAGGCGAGGTCGGCCTTCAGGAACCGCGCGTCGAGCAGCACGGCCGCGGCCCCGGGCCCAAGTCCGGGCAGGTCCCCGTCGGCGTCGAGCACGAGCGGCGCGGCCGCACCGCGGGTGAACGGGCGCGTGTCCAGCGGCGCTTCGGGTGCGAGCCGGTTGTAGCGCCGGTGCGTCCACAGGACCCTGCACCCCCACACCGCCAAGGCGCCCAGCCAGATCGCGCTGGAGACGGACATGACGACGTTGATCGGCAGCCCGGCGTAGGCGAGCGTGCCCGCGAGGGTGGCCGCGACGAGGAGCGAAAGCATGAACGCCAGGAAGCTCCTGCGCTCCTTGGCGTTCGCGGGCAGGTACTGGAAGTAGTTCAAGCGCCCGCGCGGCCCCACGGTGTGCCCGTGCAGGCCCCTCAGGTTCCAGCGGAGCTCCTCCTCGCCGTACGCCCGGTGCGCTTCGCCGAGCATCCCGATGTAGTCGAGCTTCGTGGTCTTCCCGGCCGCGATGTCGAACGCCCGCCACGTGCGGGAGTGCTGGCTCTGCACCTCGATCAGGTGCCGGCCCGCGGCGAGCGGCAGTTCGACGCGGCCCCACCCGGTCGCGGCCGGCGTCCCGTCGACGAGCACCACCGGTACCAGGCTCGACCGCAGGTCGCTCCAGACGGCGATCGGGTCGCCCGTCTTGCGGCGCTCCGAGACGTTCACCGCGGCTTGCGCCGGCGTCTTGTCGGTCGCGCCGCCGCAGTGGCCGACCCGCAGGTCCAGTACGCCCCCGCCGGGCGCACTCGGCGGTTCGCCGATGCGCGTGATCTCCCAGCCCGGCCGCGGCGCCCGGAACGAAGGGCTCCCGGTGCGCATCAGGACCAGTCCAGGTCTTCGGGGTTCTTCATCGACTCGGGCGCGTTGTCCTCCCACAGCCAGTTGAGCGCGGAGTCGGGGACGCCGAGCAGCGGCCCGCCGCCGTCGAACCCGGCCTTCCAGCCCTCGTCCTCGCCCTTGTACGCCGGGAACGCCGTGGACGCCGCCTGCGTGAGGTGCCCCGCGAGCGCCCAGCCGCTGGCCAGCGCACCGGTCGCGTGCCGTCCGCCCGAGGTCATCGTGGCCGCGTTGAGCCCGTAGACGAGCAGGCCCTCGACGATGTTGGCCAGGCCGGCGCCGGCGATGTCGAGCGGCGAGACCGGGTTGCCCTGGGACTTCTGGAACGCGAACGTGAAGATCGACATCGCTCCGGTGATCGCCGCGCACCCGGTCGAGATGGCGATGAGGGTGGCCTCGAAGCTCTTGGCGGTGGCCAGCAGTGCGGCGGCGGTGACGTTCGCGCTGGTCAGGATTGCGGGGGCGCCGACGGCGCTCACCACGCCGGAGAGCGCGGCGATGTAGGCGCCGAAGTAGACGGCCATGATGGCGGTGGCGGCGGTGAGGAACATCCAGAAGACGGTGAGCATCACCGCGAACGCGAGCAGTTGCGCGCCGACGAGGTAGGCGTTGACGGCGAGCTCGGTGAGCTGGGCTTTGACGTCCCCGGCGGCGGCTTTGAAGGCGTCGGCGTCGGCGCCCGACCAGTGCTCGTCGTCGACCTTGTCGACCTCGGCCTGGAGTGCTTCGACCGCTTCGAGGTTCTTCTCCGCCAGGGAGATCCAGGCCCCGGCGCCTTTCATGATGTCGCCGGGGTTGCACTGGTTGAGGTAGACGACGGTGGCGAGCGCCTGCGTGGAGAGCCCGAAGGCGATGGCGGGCGCGGCGATGCCGATGGCGCAGCCTTTGATGACGGCGTTGTACTCGCCGGCCATCGCCTCCCCGGCCTCCATGATGCTCTGCCCCGTAGACATGGTCCGCCCGCTCCTATCCGTTCGCGCCGAACGCGGTGGCGCAGGCTTCGTCGGTGTCGTCCATATCCTGCGCGCACGCGTCAAGTGCGGCGTTGACTTCGCGGAAGCATGCGGCGGCTCCGGCCATGGACTCGGTGACGGTGGAGGTGGCGATGGAGTAGGCGGCGGCCATGGGGAGGGTGACGGTGGTGTAGAGGCCGCGATCGATCTCGCTCATGACCTGGAGGTACTCGTCGGTGCTCTCCAGGATCGGGACGACGTTGGCCTCGATGTCGGCGCCGAGCCGCCGGACGAATTCGCTGTCGAAGACGCGGGTCATCGGGGTCCTGCCTTTCGCTGGATGCTGTCGCTGAGCCGCTGGATGCGCTCGGCCATGTCGCCGGCGGCGCGGGTGGCGCGGTCGGCGGCGGCGGGGGCCTGCTCGGCCTTGCGGGCGAGGTCGGCGGGGAGCTCGCCGCGGGCGCGCTCTTCTGCGGTGCGGCGCAGTTCGTCGCGGGCGCGGGCGATGAGGTCGGTGAGGGCGCGGCCGAGGCCGTCGAGGCCCCGCTGGCGGGCGGCGGGGGCGATCCAGACGGCGGCGACGGCCAGGGCGGCGCTGGTGGTGACGGCAAGGTCGCCTTCGTCGCTGTGGAGTCTGACGTCGAGGTGGTCGCGTTGGGCGGTGGGGCCGGTGCGGGCGGTCTGGGCGGCGCGCATGGTCTTGAGGACGCCGTCGAGGTGCCCGGCGAGGGCGCGGTCGTGCTCGGGGTCGCGGCTGAGGGTGGTGGCGGGCCCGATGGGGCTGGTGAGCCCGTCGATGCCGAGGCGTCCGCGCATGACGGCGGCGAAGGCCTCGTAGCCGCCGGTGGCGGCGGCCTGCTGGAGCGCGCCGATCGCTTTGACGCCGTCGGCGACGGCGGCGTCGGCTTCGGCGCCGGGGCGGGGGAGCCGGGCGGCGAGTTCAGTGACGAGTCGCGCGATGGTGCTGGTGGGCTGGCGGAATCCGGCGGCCGTCACCGCGACGATGATCTTGTCGTCGTCGAGGCGCAGCGTCACATATTCATCGATGTCGGTGAAAGTCTGGCCGGGATCGGTCACAGCGGCGGCTCACTTCGGTGGACGTCACCATGACAATACCGAACAAACGCGTGTGGAGCGCACCGCTGCACGAGCGGTAGGGCGACCGTTCGGGCAGCTCACCGCCACGGTGGGCACTATTCCAAGCGGTCGCCTCAGCGGTCGGCTTCGGCCTCGGTCCTGCCGTTCTCGCCGTTCTCCAAGGGCCACACGGTGGCTTCGACGGATCCGACGAGTTCGAGGGGGCCGACGAGGGAGGCGGTGCGGGCGACGGTGAAGTCGTCGAGGGCGAGGAGGCTGATGCCGCCGCGGCTCTGGGCGACGGCGGCGTAGTACGCGCCGGTGCCGCGGTCCTGGAAGACCCAGCCGGGCCTGGTGTCGGTGGGGATGGTCGGGACCTTGGAGCGGGCGGCGGGGAGGCTGCCGGTCGCGGCGGTGTCGGGGGCGTACGGCGACCGCGGTTCCGAGTACGTCTGCTGGTACTGCTGCGGGTGGCGCGGTTCGGGTGCGGGGTGCGGGTAGTCCTGCGGCTCGGGTTCCATGGGGGTCTCCGTGTAGTCCGGCATCTGGTAGCGGGTCGGGTCGCCCGACACCGGGATCGGCGGCGGGTTCAGCGGCTGGTCGGGCACGTTGATGAGCGTGCGCATCTCGACGTTCCCCGCAACGTAGCTCACCAACCACAATCCGAGGGCGAGGGCGGCGAGGTCGACGCCGACCGCGATGAGCACCCGCAGGTTCGCGTTGAGCCCGGTGCCGAACTGCGCCAAGGAGAACAGTCCCGCGGCGAGGGCGAACATGATGAGGCCGACGAGCGCGCCGGTCATGACGGCGGGGCGGCCGAGGCGCGGGACGGGGGCGGAGGGCCACTTCTCGGAGGCGCGGACGCCGCCGAGGGCGGCGGCCGAGAGGGCGGCGACGGCGAGACCGGCGACGGCGAAGGCGATCGCGGCGGCGGTCAGCCTCCCGGCGATGTCGTCGATGTTGTCCAAGGTGGTCTCCGCGAGGTCGGTGCTCGGCCTGGTGGCCGGCGGTGTGGGCTGGATTCGGTTGTGGCGGGCGGCGTCGGGTACTCGGGCTCTATTGTGCGGTGCCGGGGCGTCTCCGAGCGTAGGACACCGTCCTCCCCGAGTTTAGTGTCGGATTGCCGACACGGAGTGATCGCGCCCATCGGATTGCCTTCCGCGGCTGAATCAGATTCACTGTCTCCTGGCAGCGCTTGCAGTCGCTCTTCGGCCCGACGAAGGTGCGTTCTGTCAGCACCGCGGCATATGATGAGGGCAAGACCCGGCATTGGGTTGGGAGACAAGAAACATGAGTGAAAATTGCGTTACGTGAGACAACAGTGACTCCTGTGACGGAAGGATGGGACTGACGATGATGAGTGAGACACTCTGGACGGTGGCCGCGCACGCCCAGGCCGGCGCCGAGATCAACACGCAGGGGATCATCGGGTTCTTCCTGTCGAAGATCGCCCCGATCCTCTTGGCCATCCTGGGACTCATCTTCATCGCGCGCTCCAACAAGGGCGAGGTCAGCCGCGTGCTCACCTCCTCCACGATCGCGATCATCGGCATCGCGTTCATCGCCGGAGCCGTGGTCCTGGTCGCCGTCGGCAGCGGCCTGGTCGACGTCCTCTTCAGCTCCGAGGACTAGCGAAGCCCCCCACATCGCCCCTGAAGTAAGGCCGGACGGAGGACGCCATGCGCTTGCGCACCGACGATGACATCTACCGTGCCCGGCTGCTGTACCTCGGCCCTCCCGGCTACACCCTCCCCGTCCACCTCCCCTACGGGCAGTACGGTGCCTTCGCCGCCATCCTGGCCCTCTTCATGCTGCTCCGCTGGTCCTTCACCGGCGACGTGGACCTCTTCCCCGCCATCGAGATCTCCCTCGCCCTCGTCGCCACCTCGCTGATCTTCCGCTACGTCGACTCCGACCGCCCCGCGTCCACCGTCGTCCGCACGCTGCTCACCGACTGGAAGCACACGCGCGACGCCGGCGACGAGAAGCGGATACCGGCGTTCACGACCCGTTCGATCCGCTTGCGGCCCACACTCGTGGAGCCCGTCCGAACTGAGGAGCGTCTATGAGCGGCGAGGATCGCCGACAGCCCGTCGCCAAGTTCTCCGCCCCCCGGCCCCCCGCACCCGTGCGGGACCGGGAGCGGCAGTCCGGCGACCTCGGCGACGACGCCACCGCGCTGGCCGACGCCGTCTTCAGGGCAGAGCCGGTCACCGCGCACCGCACGGCGAGCCCGCCCGCCCCGGCCCCCACGCAGCCGAGCCCGGCCGCCCAGCCCTCCCCGACGGACCCGGGACGTCCGGCCTCCCCTTCGGACTCCGTCCGACACGCTTCACCACCTGCACCGATGACCCCTCCCGCCGGGAGTCGTCCACAGGCTTATCCCCAGGGTTATCCACAGAATCCGGGGAGTTATCCACAGGGCTATCAACAGCGGTACCCACAGGCTCCCACCAGCGGAAATCCACAGGGTTATCCACAGCACAACGGAAGTTATCCACAGCAAGGGCAGAGTTATCCACAGGCTGTTGACCAGCGGCGCGGGAATGTTTCCACAGGTCGTACAGCAGCTGAACAAAAGGGTGCACAACGGGTGCCGGGCCAGGACCTCGTCCCGGTCAAGCAGGCCCGCGCCGAGGCCGCCCAGCTGCAGACCACCGACCTCAAGCCGACCCGCGTCAAGCCGCTGCCCCGCGACAAGGAGAAGCAGCCGCTCCGCGAACTGAGCCTCACCGAGATCGCCGGGCACGCCACGTTCACGCCCGCCTCGGTCACCGCCTGGTACAAGCTGCCCGGCGTGCGCTGGTCCTTCCGGCCCGACCTCGAGCGCGAGGCGCTCATCGTCGCCATCGCCGAGCAGTTCGCCGGCCTCGCGGGCCTCCGCGTCCACCTGCGCCGCACCACCCGGCCGTTCCCTGCCGACCAGTGGGCCCGCACCGTCGACCACAACACCGCCCGCCCGCTGCGCACCGTCCCGGGCGGCACCAGCTGGGCCGACCACCTCGTGGCCGCCCAGCGCCACCTCCAGCAGCTCTCCCACGCCGAGGGCGAGACCTTCCTCGGCATCACCTTCAGCCGCCGCGGCGCCCTCGACCAGCTGGGCGAGAAGGTCGGCCGCATGTTCGGCCGCGGCACCAGGCTCTCCGAGCGCGAGAAGATCGAGAAGCGCAGCCTCCAGTTCGACGAGGTCCTCGGCTCCTTCGGCGTGCGCGCCCGCCGCGCCACCACCGCCGAGCTCGAATGGCTCGTCTACCGCTCCGTCGCCCTCGGCATGTCGCCGCCGCGCCTGCTCTCGGGCTCCAACGGCGAGTGGGAGTCCGGCGACGTCCTGGCCCTCACCGAGTCCATCGAGCGCTACCGCAGCCCTTACGGCTCCACCGTCAAACTCGTCAACCGCCTCACCGGCGAGGAGAAGCACACCGCGGTCCTCACCGTCGGGCGCATGGAAGAGCTGGAGATCCCCCAGCGCCACGAGCCGTGGCTGCACTTCCACGAGCGCTGCCCGTGGCCCGTCGAGATCTCCAGCCGCATCGACATCCTCGGCCCCGGCGAGGCGTTCCGCGACCTCGACCACCGCCTGCGCCTCATCAGAAGCCAGCAGCGCGACTACGACGAGCACGCGATGGACGCCCCGCCGGAACTCCAGCGCCTCGCCGAACGCGCCCTCGGCGTGGGCGACGAGATGACCACCGGCCTGCCGATCGACGCCGCCCGCGCCCACGGCTGGCACCGCATCGCCGTCACCGCCGACACGAAAGAGGAGTGCCTGGAACGCGCCCGCACGCTGATGCAGATGTACCAGCGGGACATGCGCATCAGCCTCCAGCACCCCAAGAACCAGGACTGGCTGGCCCGCGAGTTCATCCCGGGCGAACCGGTCGCGCAGACCGGCTACGTGCGCCGCATGCCCGTCAAGCTCTTCGCCGCGGCCCTGCCGCAGGCGGCCTCCACCGTGGGCGACCAGCGGGGCGACCTCATCGGCCGCACCGCCGGCACCTGCCGCCGCCCGGTCTTCCTCGACATGCACTTCGCCACCGAAGTGCGCGAGAAGTCCGGCCTCTCGGTCTTCGTCGCCGAACCCGGCGGCGGCAAGTCCACGCTCATGGGCGCGATCGGCTACCTCGCGGCCCGCCGCGGCGTCCAGGTCACCCTCCTGGACCCTTCGGGCCCGCTCGCGCGGCTGTGCGAGATGCCCGAGCTCAAGCCGTTCTCACGGGTCCTCAACCTGACCGGCTCGGAGTACGGGACGCTCGCGCCGTACGCGCTCATCCCCTCCCCGAAGCGGGAGCACTACGAGGACTCCCCGGACGGCCAACGCGAGTACGACATCGCGGTCTCCAACGCGCGCAGCGAAAGGCGCATGCTCGTGCAGGACATCTGCGCAATGCTCCTGCCGCCGCAGATCCAGCGCGAGGCCTCCACGGCGCGGCTCCTGCGCCACGCGGCCCGGCATGTGCCGGCCGAGGAGGACTCGACCATCGAGGACATCGTCGAGTCGCTCCAGGACGCCGAGGACCACGTCACCGGCGACGGCGCCGAACTCGCCGCGCTCCTGCTCGACACCGCCGAGATGCCGCTCGCGAAGCTGTTCTTCGGCAGCCCCGACAAGGGCGTGCTGGAGGACGACACCGCGCTCACGGTGATCACCATGTCCGGCCTGCGCCTCCCCGACCTCGGGATCGAGCGCGAGTACTGGAGCGCCGAAGAGGCCCTGGCCCTGCCGATGCTCCACACCGCCCACCGCTTGGCCGTGCGCCGCGCCTACGGCGGGGACATGCACCGCCGCAAGCTCGTCGGCCTCGACGAGGCGCACTTCATGGAGGGCTGGAAGTCCGGCCGCTCGTTCCTGGTGCGCCTGGCCCGCGACTCCCGCAAGTGGAACCTCGCGGCGCTGGTCGCGAGCCAGAACCCGAAGGACATCCTCGGGCTCGACGTGCAGAACCTGGTCTCCACGGTCTTCGTCGGCCGCATCGCCGAGGACCGCGAGGTGGCCGAGGAGGCCCTGAAGCTGCTCCGCGTGCCCACGGGCGTCGGCTACGAGAGCGTCCTCGCCTCACTGTCCGAAGTGGACGCGGCGGAGACGCAGAAGCTCCCCTACCGCGAGTTCGTGATGCGCGACGTCGACGGACGCGTGCAGCGCATCCGCGCCGACTTCAGCTGGGTCCGCAACCTGCTTGAGTACCTGAACACCACGCCTGGGGAGGCGAAGTGACCGACCCCTCCACCGATCACGACCTTGCTCCTCCTACTCCCTCACACCGACGACCTGGCCTCGCCAAACGCACGGTCGGTCGCCTGGGCCGGGTACTGCTCGCCTTGACAGCGGCAGCCGGGGCCTTGGTATTCACGCCGGGCATGGCTGGGGCGCAAGGCGATGCGGAGGGGTGCACGGACTACGAGTGGCACACCGAATGGTCGGGTTGCCTCGATGAACTGCCTGCGGGACAGGAACTCCAGTGCGAGGCCGCCCCCCAGCCCGCCTCGCCCGACTCCGGCATGGCGGGCTGGTTCGCCGAGCCGAGCAGACTCGACAAGAGCGAAGGCATCGGCACCTACAGCGCCTATGGCTACGCCGGCTACCAACTCCCGATGTACGGGTCGCAGGAAATGGCGATCGGCGGGGGCTGTGTGGACGCGGTCTCGATCCCCAACGGCGCCGACACCGCGAACGCCTTGGCGAACATGGAGTTCAACCTGTCCCTGGCCACGGTCGGCGCAGCGAACTCGATGCGCCAGGCCGCGTGGGAGCCCGACAACATGTGGGGCTGGTCCAACGACTTCATGGAGCAGGGCACCGAGGTCCTGTACCGCCAGATCTTCACCGTCTTCGGCGCGGTCACCGTGGGCCTCATCGGCCTCTATCTGCTTTGGCGCTCAAAGCAAGCCGACATGAACAACGCGGTCACGACCGTGGCCTGGGCTGTGCTCATCCTCGTGCTCGTCACCGCCGTGGTCCGCTGGCCGGTCAAGGCCGCCGAGTACACCGACCAAGCTTTGACCATCGGAATGAACCTGAGCACCGTTCTCATCAACGATGACAAGGTCGAGGGCTGCATCCGCGAAGACGGCATGACCCAGGACCGCTACGACGAGCTCAAAGAGCTCAACGGCGAGGACTTCTGCATCGACACCCGCTCTGCCGCCGTGGTCGCCTCCGACACGGTCTCCGGCCAGGTGCTCTACCAGAACTGGCTGCGGACCATGCTCGGCCAGAGCGAAGAAGTCACCTTCCAGGAACGTGACGGCGAGGTCGTCGAGGACGGCGACGGCAACCCGGTCGTCACGGATTCCAACACCGCTTACAAATACGGTCCTGCTCTCTTCGCCGCCCAGGCCTTTTCCTGGCAGGAGAACGAAGATGCGGAAGAGTCACCCACCTACCGCAATGACCTCATCGAGGAGAAACAGGAGGCCTGGCGGAACCTGGTCGCCCAGATCCAGACCGAGGACCCTGAGGCGTACGCGAACATCAGCGGCCAGCGCGCTTGGGAGCGGACAGGCACTGGCTTCCTTGCCCTACTAACCGCGATCTTCTTCTCACTCTTCGACCTCACGGCCTCGATCCTGATCATCCTGGGCTTCATGATCGTGCGTTTTGCGATCGTCGCCCTTCCGATCATCGGCACGATCGCGCTCCTGCGCCCAGCGGGCGGCCCGTTCAAACGCCTCGTCAATACGGTCCTCGGCGCGATCATCAACGTTGCCATCTTCTCGCTCGCCGCGGTGATCTACATCTGGGCTTCGAGCCGAATCCTGGGCACCACGATGCCCGTCTGGCTCCAGGTCGTCCTCATTGGACTCTTGGGTGTCGCTGCCTGGCTGCTGCTACGACCAGGCAGGCGCATCGCAGGGCTCGTCGCCGGCGGAGGCGTGGCCGACTCCCTTCTCGGCAGGCGGACCACCGAATCCGAGCGCGAGGCCGAACGGGAGCGAGAGCGCGAACGGGTCTCGCGCCGCCGTGACGACGCGCGGCCCGAAGAGGTCCCTGACACCGTGCGAACTCCGCGCGGCACTGACACCCTGCCGGAACAGAAGACGGGAGCCGACCAATCGGCCGGCGCGGGCGGTCAAAGCGGGACGGCGGCGTCCGGCGGAGGCGGCTCCGGTGGTGGAGAGGTCTACCGGCCTTCGAGAAAAGAGTGACCGATGAACCGAGCCCTCCGGATCATCTTCTCCCGCTACGGGATCGTCGTCATCATCCTGATCCTCGTGCTCGGTGTCATCGCACTGGCCAGCCAACGCGCGCAGACACCGCTCGACGGCGGCAACTCCAGCAACGGCGGCTCTACCGCAGAGGCCAGTTCCGAGGCGTTCACTGAAGACGACGGCTTTGCGACGGAGAACTGCGAAGGCGACGACTGCTACCCCGAAGAGGAGCTGCCGCAGGAAGCGGTCGACCGCTCGGTCGAGTTCGCCGAGGCCTGGCTCAATCCGAACGGCTACAGCGCCGACGGCTGGTACGAGTCCATCATCCCGTTCCTCACCGACGAGCAGGCCGAACTGATGCAGGGCGTCGACCCCAGCGCGGTGCCCGCCACAGAGATCACCGCACCACCGGTCCCCGAGGGCCTGAAGGTCGCCTTCCCGATGGACACGGGAACGCTGACGCTCACCATGACCGAAGGCTCCAACAACCTGACCGGGACCGGCTGGCTCGTCTCGGCGATCGACTGGGAGCAGTCATGAGTGCCATCGGCGACGACGAGACCACCGCGAAGGAACGCTCCGCGAACCCCATCGCCCCCAAGATCCCCAAGAAGCTCCGGCCGTGGATGTGGATCCTGACCGTGGTCAGCGTGTGCTGCCTCGGAGCGGTCGTCTCTATCATGCAGCTGCTGTCCGACCAGTCGAACGGCGACGACGGCACGGTGAGCCTGGCCGGCTGCGGTACGAACTCGACGGTCGACCCGAACGCCGAGTTCCCCGCGATCACCCCGTACACCTCCGAGGAGATCAAGAACGCCGCGATCATCATCTCGGTCGGGCAGGACCTCGAAATCCCGGCCCGCGGCTGGATCATCGCCGTCGCGACGGCGATGCAGGAGTCGAGCCTGACCAACCACGGCCACCTCGGCGACCAGAACGACCACGACTCCCTCGGCCTGTTCCAGCAGCGCCCCTCATCCGGCTGGGGCACACCCGAACAGATCCAGGACCCCGTCTACGCCTCCACCAAGTTCTACGAGAAGCTCCTGACCATCGACAACTGGGAAAGGCTCCCGCTCACCGTTGCGGCCCAACGGGTCCAGATCTCCGCCTTCCCCAACGCGTACGCCAAGCACGAACCGAAGGCGACCGAGATCGTCAACACCCTGACCGGCGGTGGCGGCCGCGTGGCAGCGGTGGACACGCAGCTCGGCAGCTGCACGCCCTCGGGTGAACTCTCGGCCTCGGGCTGGATCATCCCTGTCGAGGGGCCGCTCAACTCCGGGTTTCGGACCGCCCAGCGGCCGACCCACAACGGCGTCGACATCGGCGCACCGCGCGGCGCGACCGTAGTCGCCGCAGCTGCGGGAACCGTGATCACCTCAGAGTGCAATGCCAGTCTGTACGGGGCGCCGTACTCCTGCAACCAGGACGGCTCGCCCGAAGTGGCCGGATGCGGCTGGTACGTCAACATCGTGCACGCCGGTGATTATCTGACCCGCTACTGCCACTTCGGTTCCGCACCGATGGTGAAAGAAGGCGACGTGGTCCAGGCCGGTCAGATCCTCGGCTATGTCGGCTCTTCGGGCCGGTCGAGCGGGCCGCACCTGCACTTCGAGACGCACCTGAACGCCGACCGCAGCCCGGCCGGCGCGGTGGACCCCGTCGACTTCATGAACCAGATGGGCGCCCCTCTCGGATAACGACCCACGCGAAAGCAACCGTGCCCGACCCACGTCGAGTGCCACCAGTCTTCCCACAGGCGCGTTCGCCCTCCTCAAAATGAGAACTCGTCGCGTACCCCCCGACTTGCCTCAGGTCGATAAACTCTCGGATTGTGAGCGGCACACAACCCCTTGTGCTGCTGCAGTACAGAGGAGTTGCGATGGTCGAAGCAATACCTGATCCCGAGGAGTCTCGAGAGCGTCTGCGAGCGTGGAAGGGCAGGATCGACCAGCTCGCCGCCGACACGCAGGCCATGAGCGATCGGATGCAGGAACTCCGCGTGACAGTGTCCGACCCGAACCACATGGTCAGCGTGACGGTCGATTCCACCGGCAACCTCCTCGACATTCAGCTCACCGAGCGCAGCAGGCGCGTCGAGCTGCAGCACGTCTCGCAGACGATCATGGAGACGATCCGGGAAGCGAAGGTCCAGGTCGCCGAGCAGGCCAAGGAGATCATCGAAACCACCCTGGGCGGTGATTCGGCTGCCGGCCGCGCCATCGCCGAACGGGTCCGCAACCAGCTCATGCCGCCGGTCGAGCCCGAGGAGCGCTGGTAGCCATGGGGAACGGATTCACAGTCGACCCGGAGGAACTGCGCGCGCACGCGGGCCACCTCGAAGAGCTGAAGGGCCGCTTCGACGCGGTCATTAACGCCAGCACACACATCGAACAGGACGACGAAGCGTACGGGACCCTGTGCGGCTGGATCTCCGGGTGCCTGGAGGAACGCCACCAGGACCAGGACAGGATCACCGCCTACCTGGCCGAGAACTTCACCATCGCCGCCCAGTCCCTCCGGGATTGCGCCGACGACTACGAGACCAGCGATACCGAGTCCCAAGGCGCGTTCAGTGAGCTCGAAGGCCGGATGGGGGCGTAGGCGATGTCGGACAACTCATTGATCGCCCCGGTCGAATCGAACCGGAACGCCTACGACGGCGCCGGTCTGGTCGAGGGCTACTTCGACATGGTCGCCGCCTTCAAATCCGACGGATGGGTGGACGACCTCCTCGGCGGCGCCGGATTCGCTCTCGAGGTGGTCGGCTCGGCGCTCGACCCCTTCAGCGCATTGCTGGCCAACGGCCTCGGGTGGGCCATGGAGTACTTCGAACCGCTCCGGGAGATGCTCGAAGAGCTCACCGGCAAGGCCGACGTGGTCATGTCGCACGCCCAGACCTGGACCAACATGTCCAGCGAGCTGAAGTCGATCGCCGAGGATCTGCAGTCGTTCCTCGCCTCTGACATGCCCGGCTGGAGCGGCGACGCCGCCGACTCCTACCAGGCGTTGATGGTGCACAACGTGAACTCAGCCAACGCGCTCAGCGCCATGGCGGAGGCACTGTCCGCAGCAACGCAGGGCGCAGGCGGGCTCGTACAGGTCTCGCACGATCTCGTGCGGGACTTGATCGCCGAGCTGGTCGCGCATGTCATCGTGTGGGCTATCGAGGCGATCTTCGTGGTCACGATTCCTGTCATCGCCGCGCAGATCGTTGCGGCAGTCGTGAAGTGGGCCGGAATCATCCTCGGGTACGGCATGGCTCTGGTCCAGAGCCTCCAGAACCTCAAAGCACTCCTGGGGCTCTGAGGCGGAACCATGAGAAGAACCCTGAAACTCCTCCTGCTCCTTGGCATCGGCCTCTTGATGGCGAAGGACAAAGACGGTGGTATCACCCCTGGGGGCACCGACAACACCATCGACCCGGCCACTGGCAAACCCAAGTCCGATGCCGAGCGCAAAGAAGACATGTCCTACAAGGGGCAAGATGCCGGCAAAGACTTCGAAGGCGTAGCGAAAGCAGCCGAGGACGAGGCCCAAAGCGGACGCAGCGACAGTACCGAAGGCAGCCCGACCGACTCGGATGCCGACACCTCGCAGGATTCGGATGGGGACGGCCAACCCGACACGACTTCCGAGGGCGGTCCCTATGCGACGGAGGAGAACCTCGAAGGGGAGGTTGACACGCCGATCAATAACCCCAACGATCCGTCCGATACGATCACGGACATCGACCGGGTGAAGGACGGCGTCCTGTGGGAGGAGAAATCTGCGACTTCCGCAGGGGATACAGGCAAATGGGTGGACAAGCACATTGAAAAGAAGTTCAATGCTTACCTTCGGGCCCAGCAGTACATGAAGGGGTACGAGGACGCTCCCATTGGATTCAAATTCACAGAGCCCAACGCTGATCCTGCCTTCAAGTCAGCAGTGGAGGCGAAGATCGCCGAGCTGCAAGCGCAGAACCCTGACGTTGATATTCGATTGGAATGGTCGTAGTGAGCTACATTTTTGATGTCGGAGATGAAACGGTCTGGAGCCCTTCGCTGAGCGTCGGTCGCCTCTACGTTGAGACGACGGAAGCGATGGGTCTGAGCATCGGTGTCTCAACCGGGCTCATCGCCGAGGCATCGGATATGTACGAGCTGCATCCTCAGCAGTTCCCGGCATTCGTTTACGAACTCGGCTTCGGGAGCACTTCGAAACATGAGGTGTACCGCTCACTTGTACGCGGGTTCGTAGCGGTCAGCCTGGTGATGATGGAGCGAGGCGGAATCGGTCCGGATGTAGTAGGCGCTGCAGGCCAGTATGGTGCCGAGATGGCTCTTCTGAGAAATACGATGCCACGATAGCGAAGCGAGATTGCTCGGGGAATTCTTGTGGCTACGAACTATAGGTTCGAGCTAACGGCGTGTCCAGTCGAGGAAGCTTCGGCGCTGTTCAGTGCGGTTTTGGGCTTGACTCGCTTCGAATAATCGCCTCCCACGCCGTTGGTCGGGAAGGCCTGGTGGGGCCGGTGACCTTGAGTCTCGCTAGGGGTTCGAGGAGGGTCGGCGGCTCAGGGTGGAAGAGGCAGCTATACCTCTATCGGGGTTCCGAACAGGCGGCTGTCTTAGGAAAACGAGGTGCGCGGGGTCTGGACAGGATCGTCTCGGCATCGATCGGCTCCAGCAGTTCTGAACGCCACGCGGCGCGAAACGCCCGACGGGTTGGGCCGCACGGATTTCGAAGCTTCATAATGAACAGGTCGGCGCACTGCCCCACCGCGGTGCGCCGACCAACCCCTAATGCTCCAGCTCCACCGCCGCGAGAGCTCGACCTCCAAACCGACACGGCTTCCGCAACGATCTCCACTGCGTGGTCCTCAGCCCACTCGACCTCCAGCGGCGCGCAGACCCGCAGGCCAGGGCTGTCGGTATCGAGCCTGATCACCGAGCTGAGCGGTCCGGTCCGGCGCTCCCAAGCCTGAACCATCGTGATGCGAAAGCGCGCTTGGGAAGGAAATGCAGCGTAGTAGAGCCGTCGCCCTCCGATCACGGCTGCGAAGTGCAGGCCGGCCAGGTAAGGACCGGTGGACTCAGTCGCGTGCTTGTCGAATCTGCCATCGTGCTCGAAGCTCCCAGTGCCACCGCCTCGCGGAATGCCTGACGCTCATCGAAATGTCGCTCCCAGTTGCCGAGGTACGGGCTGATCGGGTTGGTTCGGTGCGCCCCTTGGAAAGGCGTTCCAGCCAGGATCCGTCGTGAGGCTGTCGGGACAAGCGCGGACACGATACGGAGCGGCACTGTCGGGCTCTCGAAAAGTGCCGGGGCCTCGGCCGAGTCGACGCCGAGCGCGCGCCGGAGGAAGGCGAGCAGCCCCACCCAGAGCTGGACACAGCGGTCGGCGAAGGTGGTCGTTGCGGTCAGGTGAGCATGGTGCAGCTCTTGTGAACCGACCAGGAACCGCGCCCAGGCGTCTTCTCGGAGCTTGCCGAAGTCGTAGCGGTCCTCGCGATCGTCCTCCCAGAACCGGCGGCGGGGCCGCTCCGGCGGCTCTGGTGGTTCGTCGCCATTGCGGCAAGGTGCAGGGCGACGCCCCGCGGCCCCTTCGGAGGTGGGGCCGGGCGATGGCCGATCCGCGTGTCCGGAGCGGGGTCGGCCCGTCTCAGCCGTGTGGGGTGGGTCAGGTTGTTCGCCTCGGCGGTGTCGGCCAGTGCGGTTGTCAGGACGCCAGTCCGGCGAGTCGAATGGGCCGTGATCGAGCGGATCATGCGGGCGCTCGCGGTCGATAATCCACGTGTCGCCGGGCCGATGCCGCAGATGCGGCGGCTCGAAACGCGGGGAACGCGGGTCCGATTCGGGGAGCGCCGGGTCGGACGAGTCGGGGTCGTAGCGGTACGCGCCGAGTGAGTCGTGGTCGCCAGCGACGACATAAACCACCTGCTCAAGGTAGGTGGGAACGCCCGGTCGACGGTTCTGATTCGCCCCGGAATGGCTGTTTGCGGGCAGCCCGAAATCGAGTATGGTCGTAGTTGCCAAGGGAGCTTGCTCCTCTGGTTTAGGGGCCGCCCGGTGGATCTTGTTTGGCGACTAGGGCCACCGGGCGGCAGTGCCATCTCTGCCATGTTCAGCGAATCTTCGCACAGCCGGATCAACCGAAGGTGCACAGACGTGCTGACCAAATGGTGAGCGAACATCGGATGGTTGTCAACCGTCACTCTCGGTGTGTCGTGAAGTCTTAAGTGGTGCTTCTCTGCGGGGCGGTCAGATCAGTCCCTCTCCGCCCGCGAGCGAGGCGACGCAATCACCTTGCACTGCAACGACAAAGACAAACGTTTCATTGTTCAAGTCGCCTTCGAGGGAAACTTCCACCTCGATGTTCGTGATGGACGTCCCTGAGGTCTCTGCGGGTTCGGCTCCGTTTAGGAAGGCGGTCGTTTCACCGTTGGACACAGCCCATTCGGTGATTGCAGTATCTAGGTCTTGTGGCGTTACACCTGTGTAGGAACCGCATTGGAAGTCAGCTGCCGTGGCCGGCTCGCGCTCGACGACGATTGTGCGCAAGAAGTCAGTAGCCAGCGCCTGCGGATCGACAGCCTCACCCGTGGCGTCGTCTGAGCTTGGCTCCTCTTCCACCGCCGCCAGAACAGCGTCGGAGACGCAGAAGGTGCCGTCGTCTTCTTGGACCGTGACAACAAAGTCCTCGAACTGCTGCTTGCCGTCGTAGATGTAGAAGACCGTGATCCCGACCCCAATGCCATCGGTAGTGGGCACAGCGTCACCTGCGTCGAGGTCGACTCGAGTGATTCCTCCTAGGTCATCTGCATGAGTTTGGCGAATGTCATCGAGATCAGAAGTTGTCACTTCTGGGGAGGCGTCTTCACAGAGTGCTGCGTTTGCCCGCTCCGGATCCTCATTAGAGCCGTTGCTGAGATAGCGCAAGGCAGCACCGATCGCGTCAGTGGCAGCTTCGTCCCGCGGGTCAACGTTCTCCGGATTCCCGCTCGCTGCGATGCCAGGAGCGGCCCAGGCGCCGAAACCCAGGGCGACAGCCCAGAGGGCTGCCATTGCTCCGACGCGGCCCCACTTTCTTGGCGGGTCGGCGAATTCGGTGTCCTCGGTCTGGTCTACCGCGACGACTCGGTACTGCTTGCCGTCGGAGCTGCGGACCGTGGACCCGCGGCTAGCACGGCGCGGACCTCGAGCGGTGCGAACGACACGCCGGAACAACCTACCCATGACCACACCCTATTGGACCGGACCCACCGACCTCAACCACAAGCCGCCGACTCCCGCCGCGTCCTTCGCCCGACGGGTCCGCCTCGCGGAGCGTTGAGGACGACAGCCACCGAACCTGGCCAAGCATCACCTCTTAGATTTCGAGGCAATCAGGTGCGAGTGACAGGTTCTTTGTCCTTTTTCATGCGGTTCATTATGATCTGTAAGGTCCAGCCTGGCGCTCCACCGTCTCATTAACTGGCGTTAGCGGCATTGGCGGGTCGTGGCGCTCCCCCGTCGGATGCGCGCTCCGCGCGGTCTTGGCGAGTGGCCTCCTGAGCTGGGTTCGCTTGGAATACTGGCGCGTGAGGGGGCTGGGGATGAAGTACCGGATCATGGAGCAGACGCGGCCCGGCGGGCTGGTGGAGCAGGTGTACCGCGAGGTGCTGGCGCCCGCGTTCCCCGCTGAGGAGCTGGAGAGCGAATCGGGTGTCACAGAGACCCTGGAGGCCGGGCTCGGGAGCCTGCTCGTGGCGGTCGACGAGGCGGGCCGGCCTGCCGGGGCGGCGTTCGGGCGCTGGTCGGAGGCGTCGCGGGTGCAGCTGCTGGCGTACCTGGCGGTGAAGCCGGGCACGCGCGGGCACGGCCTCGGCGGGCGGCTGCTGCGCGACGCGATCGAGGCGTGGCGCGAGCGGTACGACCCGTGCGCGATCGTCGCCGAGGTCGAGTCCCCGGACGCGCCCACGGTGCACGAGGCCTACGGCGACCCGCGCCGCCGCCTGGCGTTCTACGAGGCGGCCGGCGCCCGCGTCCTCGACCTGCCGTACTTCCAGCCGGGCATCGGCAGCCCCTCTCGGCGCGTGCGGGGCATGCTCCTGCTGGTGCTCCACGCGGACCCGTCCTTCACGCAGGGACGCCCGGACCGCCTCTCAGGGCGGCCGCTGCGCACGTTCATGGAGGCGTACCTCGAATCGGCCGAAGGCGCGAGGCCGACCGACTGGGACGCGAGGACCCTGTTCGAAGCGATCGACCGCGAAGGCGGTATTCCCATGGGGCGCACGGCAACTCAGCACTGAGCGAAGCGGTGGGGGTTCCCGGGCCTGCATCGGTGCACTACAGTCGCTCCCAGTGCGCCAAGCCACACCCCCCGCCAGCGAACATGAACTTGGAATGATCGAGCGACCCGCAACCCCCGCCCCGAGGGCCCCCCGCGACCGCGTGAACGACGCGCCCCCGCCGCCCGCCCTCGCGCCGAGGGCGCGCCGGTGATCGCCGCGTGCCTGACGGCCGCGCTCACCGCGTTCGTGTCGGCGTTCTTCCCGATCACGCCCGTCGAGCCCTACCTGCTGGCGCTGGCCGCCGCGACCTCGTACAGCCCGATCGCGCTCGGCATCGCGGCCGCCGTGGGCCAGACGCTCGGGAAGACGACGCTCTTCCTGGGGGCCCGCGGGGCGTTTCGGTCGGCTCGGCTGCGCCGGTGGGTCGAGGCCGCCGAGGAGCGGCGCGACCGGCGGCGTGCCGACCGGAGTCCCGAAGGGGCCGCAGCGGAGGGCGACGGGGCCGCTTCGACCGCTGTGCGGGTGCGCCGCGGCCCGCTCGCGGCGCTGATCGCGTTCGGTCGCAGGCTTCTCGCGCTGCTGGACCGCCCGTCCCTCGCCGTGCCGATCCTGCTCCTCAGCGCCACAACGGGTCTGCCGCCGTTGATGGCCACGAGCATCTACGCTGCGGGCACGCGCATCAACCTCCCGCTGTTCGTCGCGGCCTGCCTGGTCGGCCGCTCGATCCGCTTCATCGCGATCGCGTACGCCCCGCAGCTGGTCCTCGGCTGAGTTGCCGTCTCCGAGTACGGTCGGTCCACTATGCCCTTCGACTTTCCGCTCCCCTGCAACCGCGTCGACGTGCCGGACGGGCTCGGCGTCATCGACTTCGACGCCGGGGTAGGCCGTGTCACGCTGAAGCTCGCCGGGGATCCGATCGCCCGGGACTGGGACGAGCGCGGCGGCTCCATCATGTGGCTCGCCAGACGCATTGCGCCGCAGCCGGATGACGAACCGCTGCACCGTCCGGAGGCATGGGCGGAACCGGCGGAGTGGGACGTGCTTCGCCAATGGGTGCGCCATGTCGAACCGGAGGACGACCCCGTAGTGCCGCTGCGCCCGCTCCTGGGGCTGCTCGCGTCCGGCCGGTACGGGGTCGGGCTGGGGACCCTGCCGAACGCCCATGTGCGGGCGGTGAAGACCGGCAAGGAGGCGCGGTGGTACGCCGACAGCTCCATCCCGTTCTTCGGGCACACGATCATTCCGACGCATCACTGGCCGCCGCCGGACAAGGCGGCCGTGGCCGCCTACCGGGAGCAGATCGCCGACGCGCGGGCGCAGCCGGCGCTCATCCTCGTCACGCACCCGGAATCGGAGGCGTACTACCTCCTGGACGGGCACCACAAACTCGCCGCTTACCTTGCGCTCGAACGCGATCCGGTGTGCGTGGTGATCGAGGCCTACACGGCGCGCCGCGACTACCTCTCCTATCTTGAGGAGCCGTCGGAGGAGTACCGGTTCTCCGAGAACGAGTCCGGGACCGGCGTGCTCCATGTCGTGGGCCGCGACGGGGCGAGCGCCCTGCGGATCGGCGGCAAGCCCTGCCTGGTCGAGGGGTACACGGGTTCGGGGACCGCCGACCGCCTGGCTGTGCGTTCGGGCGACCCGTGGGTGCGCCGGAAGGTGCGGCGGCTGCGGGCCGCGCTCCGCGAGCCCGCGCAGGCTTCGGCGCTGGAGATGTCGCGGGCGCTGTGGCCCCTGCTCGCGCCGGGCCGCTACGGCCTCCGCCGGTGGGTGCCGGGCACCTACTACGTCGAAGCGGTGCAGCCCGAGCGGATCAAGAGCTGGTATGTGGGCATCACGACCCCGGACCTCGGCGCGGTCCTGCTCCCGACCGACCAGTGGCCGCCCCGGGACGCCGCCACGGTCGCCGACTACTGCCGCAGGATCAAGCGCGGCGAGCGGCCCCTGGTCGTGACCCTCCGGGCCGCCCCGCCCGAGGACGAGGACGACGCGGTCGCGTTCGTCGTCGACGGCCACCACAAGCTGGCGGCCTACCAGCGCCTCGGTGTGGCCCCGCACTGCCTGGACATCGCCCGGGTGTCGGAGGAGACCGCCTGCGACCCTGCGGACCTCGACGCGGTGGCCGGTGAGGACCCGGTGCTGCGGGAGGCCACCGCCAGACTGCTGGCATACCTGCGCAAGCCCGCGGGGCGGTAGCCTGCGCCCGGCCGGGATCGCATCGTGAGTGCCGTGGGCGAAGTTCCCGCCGGCCGGCCGTGCGCGGGGGGCGCAGGGCGCAGGGGTCAGTTGCCCCGGTCCTCCAAGTAGCGCATGAGGTTCGCCGCGGACTGCCTGAGCTTCTCGTCGCCGTCGATCACGTCGCGGAGGTCGGCGGGTTTGCACGGGCGCCGGTCGGCGAGGCGGGCGATGTCGAGGAAGTGGGGGTTGATGCCGGTGCGGCGGTAGGCGGCCAGCTTGTGGTGGCCGTCGATGAGGAAGGACGCGCAGTCCTGCTCGTCGCCGGGCGGTTCGGAGCGGAGGATGACCGCGAGCGGGCGGTCGCCCTCCTCGATGGCGTCCACGTACCCGGCGATGGTCCCCTCGTCGCGGGGCGGCCACACGTCCGTGGGGATGACGGCGGTGCCTTCGGTGCCGATGGGCTCGTACGGGTACCACCAGGCGGTGCCGTTCTCGCCGAACGGTTCGATGTGGATGTTCGCATCGCGCCAGATCCGCACGCCGTAGTGGCCGGGCTGCAGGAGCCTGAGGATCGGCCGCGCGAGATCCACGGGGTCGGTGTCGCGGGTGGCGTGGCGCAGGCGCCCGCGCAGGTCGCGCAGGGATCCGCGGAAGGCCGCGTCGCGCGTGCGGATCGCGAAGCGGTCGATCGAGCCGGAGCCGGTGTAGCCCTCGACTATGAGCGGTTTCCAGCCGACGCGGAGCGCGCTCGCCCCGTCGTGGCCTCCGACCGACAAGGTGCCGTCCCCGTCCTGCACCTCGAGCACCTGGTATCCGAGAGACTCTGCCAATCGCGTGATCATCTGCTCCTCCGTCCAACCGTCGGCCGCCAGGCCCGCGCGGCGTTCGCACTCGCCGCCTGCCGCGACGAACCCCGTCATTTCGGGCGGCGCGGGCCTCCGTCCAGCCTAGTACCCCTTCGCGAAACGCATGAACACCACTGCTTTGACCTGGGCGTTCTGTATGCGCGCTTAACGGTTGCGGCCTTGGGGTACCCCGTTTCGGGCTCGAAGCACCTACAATGAGCAACCAGACCCTTCACTGCCCCTGGAGATCCGCCGTTGGCCGTCCCCCCGCAGCCCCCAGCCCACCACCACTACCCTCCTCCGAACTACTTGTACTGGCAGCAGCCCCCTCCGCCGCCGCGCATGCCGGGGCTGACGATCACCGCCATCGTGCTGATGTGGGTGATGGTGGCCCTGGCCGTGGTCGGCGGCTTCCTGGCGGTGGTGCCGCTCCTGCTGCTGCAGGACGTGAGTTCATCGGCGCTGCTCGGACCGCTCGGGGAGTGGGCGGTGTGGCTGCTGGCGTTCGGCGCCCTGCAGGGCCTGGTCTGGGCGGGGCTGCGCGCGTACTTCGCGGTAGGGATCGCCAGGCGCAGCGCTCGGGCCCGCCGCGGCGCGATCTGGGCCGAGTCGATCGCGCTCGTGTTCCAGGTGGCGTACCTGGCGGTCTCGGTCGCCGCGTTCTCCTCCGCCCCGCGCGAAAGCGGGTACAGCTACAACTTCACCTTCGACTGCACCGGTCTCGTGCTCCCCATCCTGGTCATCTGCTTCCTCTCCGCTTCACGGTCGCTCTGGTGGTGCGACCGCTGAGACCCCTTTGTTCCGCCCATTGTTAGGAGAACCCCCGAATGAGCAATCCCCCGCTTCCCCCCGCTCCTCCGCCCGGCCCGCCGCTCGGGTCCGGTCCCGAGACGATTCCCGGCTCCACGAAGGGCGCCGTGGTGCTCCTGTGGATCCTGTTCGGCTTCGGCATCTGCGGCGGCGCCCTCTCCGTCTTCGGCTACACCGCGCTCGTGGCGCTGGAGGACACCGGTGACGTGGTCATCCCCTCGTCGTTCATGCCGTTCCTGATCGCGTCGATCGTCCAGATCCTGATCTGGACGGTCCTGCGCGCTATCTTCGCCGTGCGGATCGCCAAGCGCAGCGCCGGCGCCCGCAAGGGCGCGATCATCCTCGAGCTCGTCGGCCTGGCCCTGGCGGTCGTGTCGTGGATCTTCACCCCCGAGGTCGAGGTCACCGGTGCCAGCACCGCCGGCAACACGGCGGGCACCGTCATCGGCGCCGTCATCGGCATCGCCTTGGCCGCCATCATCATCGGCTTGCTGTCCACTGCGGACTCCAAGCGCTGGTGCAACGAGTAGCAGCGCCACGCGGCCGCCGGAGGACTCGGTCCTCCGGCGGCCGCTGCGGTTAACGCGTTGCCCGGGGTGGCGCGAAGGTCCTAAGGTGAAGCCCGAAAGTGAGGGTTGCTCCGTGACCAAGTTGAACCAGATCATCGCGATCGAGAAGAGCGTCAAGGCGAAGGCCGCGCGTGCGCTCGGCGACGCCGGGCGCGAGCTCGCCAAGGCGCCGCTGCTGTCCGGCATCTCCCGGACCTACCAGCCCAAGGACGAGGAGGGCGAGCAGCTGCCGCCCGAGTCGACGAAGGTGCAGCGCCGCGTCGAGGAACAGCTGCGCGAGGTGTCAGCGGCGATGACGCGACTGTTCGACGTCACGGCCACCAAGGACCGCACGAACGCCCTCGCCACTGCCGACATCACCGTGGACGGTGAGGTGCTCGTCGCCGACGTCCCCGTCACCTACCTCCTGTTCCTGGAGAAGCAGCTCGCCGAGCTGCAGTCGTTCGTCAAGGCCCTGCCCGTGCTGGACGCGGGCGAGTCGTGGACGTACAACGACGCCTCCGACGCCTTCGCGACCGACCCGGTGAAGACGGTGCGCACCAAGAAGATCCCGCGCAACCACGTCAAGGCCGAAGCCACCGAGGAGCACCCGGCGCAGGTCGAGGTGTACTACGAGGACATCCCGGTCGGGTACTGGACGACCGTGAAGTTCTCCGGAGCGGCCCCCGCCAAGCGGGTCGCGCAGCTCTCCGAGCGGCTCGAGAAGCTCCAGATCGCCGTCAAGTTCGCCCGGGAGGAGGCCAACGGGACCGAAGTCGCCGACGAGCAGATCGGCGCCAAGGTCTTCGGCTACCTGCTCGGCGAATAGGCCCACAGACGCCCCTGTTTTGAGCGACAGGGGTGGCGCCCGAAAAGCGCCGAACACGCTGAAACTGAGATTCAGTCCGAGTATCACGCGGGAACACGGTCCCCTGCGGAATTTAACCCCGCAGCGTACGGATCCGTTCACCGCCGAACCTGAGACTCTCGCTCCAGCTTCAGCATTCGCCACGCCGCGCGTATCCGCGAGTAGCTCCTCTGGGACATCGATGTTGGGGGTTCGAATCCTCCCCGCCGCACCACATGCGGCGGTAGCTCAATGGCAGAGCACGGTGCTAGCAGCAGACTCAACGGCTACCGCAGATCGCAGCGGCCACTATGTGGCACATGGCGGCCCGGTGTCGAGGTCAACGACCCGGGCCGCACCTATGCCCATTGCACGGACACGGCGGGCACGGCACAATGGTCGCCATGAGCGACAACAGAAAGGGCGATGCCGCGTAGGCCGCCCGCGCGAGTACGCGCACAGCAGCGCCGCTACGCCTCCCCCTCGGCGGACCGGCCGCTCCCCCGCATCCCCGGCGCCTCGAGCGCCCTGCAAGGCGCGATCGCGCGCCTCGAGACCGATGACTCCCGTTTCCACCCAGGCGATGTGGCCTCGGCGTTCCGCGTCTGGCAGCGGGTCACCGGCGGCCCGGCCCGGCGCGCCCAAGACCATGCGGTGCACGCCGACTGCGAGCTCTGCAATCCACCGAGCCGCGACGTCCTCGAACTGGCCCTGCACCTCCTGCCGCGACGCTCCGCCCAGGAGCTGCGGCATCTCGTCGCACCGCTCGACGAGCGGTTCCTGCGACTGACGATCCCCTTGCCGAGCAAGCCGCCCGGACCGTGGTGGGCCCGGCGGACCTAGCGGCGCCGCCGCGAACCCGTGCTCCGCCCCAGAGACGGCAACACCGTGTCGGCGGCCCGAAACGGCCGCCGACGCGCTCCGTCCCCACCGCCAAGGGCAGGCCCCACAACCCGGGTAGGGCTGTCCCTACCCGTGAAATGCCTGCTCGCAGGGTCGTTGCGGCGCCCGGATCGGACGAAGATTAGTGACATGAACAAGATCTTCAAGCAGCTCGGCGCCGACTCCGCGTACCTGCTCTCCGCGTTTCCGATCGCGCTTCCCGCGTTCGTCATCACCGTCGCCGGCTTCGCCGCCGGCATCGGGACCGCCGTCGTCTGGGTCGGCGTCCCCATCCTCGCCGCGACCCTCTTCGCCATGCGCGGCCTCGCCGCCGCCGGACGCAGCCAGCTCAGTGCCGTCCTGCGCCAGCCGATCAACCAGCCGCACTACAAGCGGGCCCCCGAGAACGCCTCCGCACTGCGCCGCGCCCTCACGCCCGTCACCGACGGCCAGTCGTGGCTGAACCTCCTCTGGGGCCTGGTGAACTTCCCGCTCGCCGTCGCCGGCTTCTGCGTCGCCCTGAGCTGGTGGGCCGCCACGGTCGCCTCGCTCGCCTACCCCCTGTACGGCTGGATCATCATCCGCGCCGTCGACGGCAGCGGCGGGGGCGACGGCCTGGAGTACGCGACCCGCTGGCTCGGCTGGGGCGACTCGTACGCCGCCGCCTCCCTGCTCGCCGTCCTCGGCGGCCTGGTCATGGCCCTGCTGCTGCCGCTGGTCCTGCGCGGTTTCGCGATCACCCAGGCCTCGCTCGGCAAGGGCCTGCTCGCCTCGCTCACCGAGTCGGACGCACCCCAGGGCCCGGTCCGCACCGCCACGATCAACGCTGAGGTCACCCGCATCCAGGAGCGCCTCGCCGCATAGACCTCACCTCCGGGAAACCCCGACCGGGGGGGGGGGGGCGCCGGGCCCCCCCCGCCCCCCGGGCCCCCCCCCCCCCACACCCCCCCGCGGGGGGGGGGGGGGGGCGGGGGGGGGGGGGGTGGGGGGGGTGTGGGGGGGCGGGGGGGGGGGGGGGCCCGGGGGGCCCCCCCGCCGCCGGGTAGGTCGCTGATCAAGCGTTGGTGCCGGTCACGGTCGTGCCGGTCTTGGTGACGATGTACTCGATCGTCCCCCCGCCCCAGAAGTGGAACGTGAGGGTGACGGGCTCGTCGTCCCTGACCTCGTTGAAGAAGTCAGGGGTGAGGCTGATCGTGCCGGCGTCGTAGTCGGGCCGGTAGGTCGCCCAGAGCTCCTTGAAGGCGGTCCACGTGTGGGGTCCGGCGTTGGTGCCGTCGGCGTACTTGGCCTCCATCGTGGCGATCTGGTCGCCGTTGAACTCGGTCGGAATCGCGAAGCACGAGGAGTTGCAAGCCCACCACTGGGACCAAGGTGCGCCGTCCAGGGTCCCGGTGAGGTCGGAGATCTGCGCCGTGTCGTAGCTGATGATGTGGATCTGCCACGGCAGGCCGTCCGAGAAGCGGGCTTCGATGGTCGCGTTGGTGCCGTAGGCGCGGTCGCCCGCGAGACGGGTGAGCGCGGCGGCGGTCAGGGTGACCGTGTCACCGGAGACGGTGTAGTCAGTGCCCTCGGTAAGTGCGGTGTCCCCCTGCCACAGGCCTTCGAAGTCAAGGCCGTTGCGGTTGAGGGTGAGCGACTCGTCCGCGATGGTCCCGGCCTTCTCGAGGTAGATCGAGTCGAACGAGGCGGTGCCCGAAAGCGTCGTAAAACCTGAGTCCATGTACGCCTTCAGGAGCGGGTCGCGCCATTCCAGGGTGTGGCGGTTGAGGTACGAGCCGGCGTCCCACAGCATCAAGGTCAGCTGCTCTTCGACGGCCTGGTGCGTGGTGGCCTGGAAGAACTTCAGCAACTCGCCGTACTGCGGCGAGTTGGGCACGGCGCCGCGGGTGTAGTCGTAGCCGAGGACACCCCACTCGCCGACGATGACCGGCACGCCGTTGTCGACGAAGGTGTCATTGGTGCGCTGGAAGGTGTTCTCGAGGTCCTGCCGGGTCTCCTCGTCGTAGGTGGTGACCCCGGCGACGTTGACGCCGAAGGGATAGAACCCGTAGAAGTGGACGGTCGCTGCGATCATGTCGTCGTCGAGCTCGTCGATGGTGGCCTTGAGCGCGTCCAGGTGCGGCTGCTCGGAGTTGGTGACCCACGTCGGCAGCACCAGGAGCCGGTCGGCGTTCTTCCCGCCGGTGGCGCGGACGGTCTCGTAGAAGTTGACGTTGAGCGTGGCGGTGTGGGCGTCCTGGTTGGCCGTGTCAGTGGGGAACTGCGGTTCGTTGATGCTCTCGAAGGACAGCTCGGACGGGTAGTCCTTGAACCGCTCGGCGATCTGGGTCCACATCGAGTTGAACTTCGCCAGCACGTTCTCGCGGTCGTCCGGCAGCTCCTTGGTGAACATCTGGTCGTGGATGTTGACCAGCACCTGGAGGTCGTTCGCGATCGCCCAGTCGACGACCTGCGCGACACGCTCCATGCGCTCGGAGGAGATCGTGTAGTCCGGTCCCGGGCCGGTGTGCTCGTAATCCCAGGCCACCGGGAGGCGGATCGAGTTGTAGCCCTCCGCCTTGATGGTCTGGAGGAGCTCCTCGGTGATCGGCGGGTTGCCCCAGGCGGTCTCACCGCCGGTGTCGCCGCCGAAGGCGTCGAGGGAGTTGCCGACGTTCCAGCCCGGCTGCATGGCCGCGACCTGCTCGATGGCGGTCATCGGCTGCTGCGGTTCGCTCACCGTGCCGTCGCAGAGGCGGCCGTTGAGGCGGAAGTCGGTGGGGTCGGTGTTCGCATCCGACCACGAACCGGAGAACCCGAACGAGGTGGTTCCGCCGGTCGCGAGCGCGCCGTTGTGTCCCTGGCCGGAGGCCTTGGCCGTGGCGGCCTTGCTCTTGTCCTTGGCGTTCCACATGTGGGTGACGGCCTGATCGTCGGCCCAGGTCCACTCCAGGTCCCAGTGGTTGACCGGGTCGCCGAGGTTGGTGACCTGGACGTTGGCGTTGAAGCCCCCCGACCATTGGCCGGTGACCTGGTATTCGACCTCGCAGCCTTCCGAGGCTGCGTTGGCGCTGACAGCGCCGATCAGCCCCGCGGTCAGGGCGGTGATTGCGGCGGCGGCGGTCACGCCGAGGCGCATTCGTCTTCTATGGACGGTGTCTGAACTCTTCACGGATCTCCTTGTGGGACGGTGGATTCCGTGAGGGCGCGGCGGCGGCCGCAGGAGGGGGGTCGATCTCCTTGTGCGGCTCCACACTAAGTTGGACGACCAAACTTTGTCAAGGGAAGATTCTCGGCCCCTCCCTTGCCGGAATCCTGTCATGACATGAATGTCGTTGGGGGCCTTGGCGAAACGAAGTCGAGCCCGAGACTCGATGCGGCAGGTTGACGCTAGGCGCGCCGACAAACTTTCCTCCGACCCGTTGACTGCATATCGAGCGCTCTCTATAGTTCGAGTCGCCGCAAAAATCATCAGATGTTTCGGCGCCGAGCTGCGGCATGTGAACGATAACAGACACGTTCACGTGCTCGCCGAAGGGATATTCATGCAACGAAAACTGCGAAATCGCGTGCTGGGAGCGGCGACCGCGCTCGCCGTGGCCACCACCCTGGCCTCGAGCGCGCTCATCGCCAACGCCCAGACCACTGACGGTGCCGGCGGCGGCGAGGAGGTCGGGGCGCAGGGCCTCCCGAGCTCCTACCAGTGGGAGTCCAGCGGGCCGCTGATCGGCCCGAAGCCGGACGCGACGCACAACGTCGTCTCGGCCAAGGACCCGACGATCGTGCGCCACAACGACGAGTGGCTCGCCTACTACACCGTGGCGAACACGCCCGAGGGGCACTGGAGCCTGGCCTTCTCCAAGTTCTCCGACTGGGACCAGGCCGCGGCCGCCCCCGTGAGCTACCTGGACACCAACCCGAACATCGGGGACAGGTATGCGGCGGCGCCGCAGCTGTTCCACTTCGCGCCGGACGACTTGTGGTACCTGGTGTACCAGACCGGCCCGCCCACGTACTCCACCAGCGAGAACCCCGCCGACCCGCAGAGCTGGTCGGCGCCGAAGAACTTCATCGACGAGACGCCTCCCATCGTCGAGGAGAACAGCGGCGGCTGGCTGGACTTCTGGAACATCTGCGACGACAGCATGTGCTACCTGTTCGCCGCCGACGACGACGGGCGCGTGTACCGCTCGGAGACCACGATCGGCGAGTTCCCGAACAACTTCCGCAACACCCAGATCGTCCTGCAGGACACCCGCGACCTCCTCTTCGAGGGCGGCGCGGTCTACCAGGTCGACGACTCCGACCAGTACCTGCTGATCTGGGAGGCGATGGGCTCGAACGGCCGCTACTACCGCTCGTACCTGGCCGACGGCATCACCGGGCAGTGGCGGCTGCAGGCCGGCGACCAGAGCGCCCCGTTCGCCGGGATCGCGAACGTGACGTTCCCCGATGGCCAGTGGACGGCCGACATCAGCCACGGCGAACTCATCCGGTCCGGCAACGACCAGAAGATGAACATCGACACCGGCAACCTCCAGATGCTCTACCAGGGCCGCGACCCGAGCACCGACGGCATGGAGTACTCCCAGCTGCCGTACCGCCTCGCGCTGCTGACCCTCAAGGGAGGCGCCTCGTGCTGACCCCCCGGAACCCCTCGTCCCCGGCCACTGAATCCACTAGGGAGTCAATGATGCAAGCGGCACCCGACCTCGCACTCCTCCACCGCTGGTCCCGCATCGCCACCGCCTTGGCGGTCGCGGCCGTGTTCGCCACGGCGGGCCTGCTCGGCTTCGGCGCGCAACGCGCCGAAGCCCAGCCGACCGCCAGCGACTGGTACACCGTCCAGTCGCGCCACTCGGGCCTCGCCCTCGACATCCAGGGCGTCTCGACCGAGCCGGGGGCGATCCTCACCCAGTACACCAACTGGGCGAACACGAACCAGCAGTTCCGGTTCATCGACGTCGGCAACGGCTACCACAAGATCCAGGTCCGCCACTCCGGACTCTTCCTCGACGTGTGGAACCACAGCACCGCCGACGGCGGCACCGTCGCCCAGTACCACGACACCGGCGACACCAACCAGCAGTGGAAGGTCACCGCGAACGGCGAGGGCTACTACTCGATCGTCAGCCGCTTCTCCGGCAAGGCACTCGACGTCCGGGACTGGTCGACCACCGCGGGCTCGCCGATCGTGCAGCACAGTGTGAGCGGTTACGCGAACCAGCAGTGGCAGCTCACCCCGGTCGGCTCCACCTGCGGCGCCGACACCGTCCTCGCCGACATCCGCCAGGATTCCAACGCCTGATTCCCCAAGGGGCGGCCGGTGCTTCCCAGGGATACCGAAACCGGCCGCCCCGCCCCGATCCGGCGACCGAACGCGACCGGGCCCTCCCCGGCGGCATGACCGCCCTCGGCATGCCCACCGCCCGGCTCGGCAGTTGCATCACCGCCCAGATCCATTCGCCTGCAACGACATAGGCACTCCGGCCGTCGGCCCGAGGCCCTGTCGCGCACGGCGCCGACCTCGATTGAGGAGCACACCGTGGAACGCATGCACCACGCCCTTGACCTCACCACCAGCCGCCGCGGACTGTTCATCGCCGGCGCGGGACTGGCCGCCGGAGCGACGGCGGCCGTCCACGCCCCCTACGCCCTCGGCCAGGCCGAGGCCCAGCAGACCGGCTACACCAACCCCGTCGTCTGGCAGGACTTCGCCGACATCGAGATCATCCGCGTCGGCTCGGACTTCTACATGACCGCGTCCACGATGCACTACTCGCCGGGCGCGCCCGTCCTGCATTCCCGGGACCTCGTCAACTGGGAGTTCATCGGCCACTCCGTGCCGCGGCTCGACTTCAGCGACTGGTACGACCTGAACGGCGGCCACCGCTACATCGTCGGCATCTGGGCCTCCTCGCTCACCCACCGCGCCAGCGAGAACCGCTTCTACTGGCTCGGCCAGATCGACTTCCACCGCTCGTTCATGTACACCGCCGCCGATCCGGCCGGGCCCTGGACCCGCCACGCGGAGTTCCCCCGCTCCTACTACGACGCGGGGATGCTCGTCGACACCGACGACACGATGTACGTCGCCTACGGCAACACCGAGCTCTACGTCGCGCAGCTCTCGGCCGACGGCAAGACCGAGGTCCGCAACGAGCACGTCTTCTCCAGCCCGCCGGAGATCGGCGGCATGGAGGGCGCCCGGTTCTACAAGATCAACGGCAGCTACTACATGTTCCTCACCAAGCCCCCGAACGGCCAGTACATTCTCAAATCCTCATCGCCCTGGGGCCCTTACGAAGTCAGGGAGGTCCTGCTCGACATGCCCGGACCGATCCCCGGCGGCGGCATCCCCCACCAGGGCGGCCTCGTCTCGACGCCGAACGGCGCCTGGTACTACATGGGCTTCGTGGACGCCCCCCGGCGGCCGCGTGCCGGCCCTCGCGCCGATCACCTGGACCGCGGACGGCTGGCCGCAGGTGCAGACGGTGAACGGCGCCTGGGGGCAGACGTACCCGTTCCCGGACCTCCCCCCGCACCCCGTGCCGTCCATGATCGGCACTGACGAGTTCACCGCCGCGACCTTGGCCGCGAAGTGGGAGTGGAACCACAACCCGGACGACTCGAAGTGGAGCACCGGCAACGGGCTCCGGCTCCAGACCGCCACGGTCACCAACGACCTCTACCGCGCCCGCAACACGCTCACCCACCGCATCCAGGGCCCTTCCTCCACGGCCACCATCGAGCTCGATCCGGCCCAGATGGCCGACGGCGACCGCGCCGGCCTGGCGGTGCTCCGCAACAATTCGGCCTGGATCGGCGTGCGCCGCGAGAACGGCGTCACCCGCATCTCCATGACCGACGGCCACACCATGGACTCGGGCTTCAACACCGTCGGCACCGGCACCGAACGCGCGAGCGCCGAACTGTGCGGGTCCACCGTCTGGCTGCGGGTCACCGCCGACATCAGGCCCGGCGCCGAACGCCTGGCGCACTTCTCCTACAGCGAGGACGGATCGGACTTCATCCCGCTCGGGACCGCGCTCACCCTCGGCACCAGCCCAGCGTTCTTCATGGGCCCCCGATTCGCGGTCTTCAACCACGCCACGCAAGCCCTCGGCGGCGCCGTCACCGTCAAGCGATTCTCGGTCGCCGTCTAAGAAGTGTCCTGCAAGGAAGGGACCTTCACCATGAAGGTCCCTCATAGATCAGTCGCGCGCCGCGCGACCAGAGAGGTTCCCCATGAAAACGTCGAATCCACACCGGAAGCGAACGGCGGCGCTCGTGCTGGCATTCGCCTTCGCGGCAGCCGCGCTGAGCCCGGTCGCCGAGCCGTCGCCCGCCCCGGCGCAGGCCGACAACCCGATCATCCAGACCATGTACACCGCGGACCCCGCGCCGCTGGTCCACAATGACCGCGTCTACCTCTACACCGGACACGACGAGGACGGCTCCACCGGTTTCGACATGAGGGACTGGCGGGTCTGGTCCTCCGACGACATGGTCAACTGGACCGACCACGGCTCCCCGCTGAGCCTCGAGACGTTCAGCTGGGCGGGCGCGAACGCCTGGGCGGGCCAGGCCATCGAGCGCGACGGCAAGTTCTACTGGTACGTGCCCGTGAGCGAGCGGGCCACCGGTCAGTTCGCGATCGGCGTGGCCGTCGCCGACAGCCCCACCGGGCCGTTCCGGGACGCCCTCGGGCACCCGCTCGTCGTCAACGGCGAGATCGACCCCACGGTCTTCATCGACGACGACGGGCAGGCCTACCTCTACTGGGGCAACCCGAACCTCTCGTACGTGAAGCTCAACGCCGACATGGTCTCCTACTCGGGCGCCGTGACCAGGGTCCCCCTCACCGCGGAGGGCTTCGGCGCCCGCCCCGGCAGCACGGAACGGCCGACCCTCTACGAGGAGGGGCCGTGGGTCTACAAGCGTGGATCGCTGTACTACAACGTCTTCGCGGCGCAGTGCTGCCAGGAGTTCATCGCCTACTCGACGGCCCCGACCGCGACCGGGCCGTGGACCTACCGGGGGACGGTCATGCCCGCGCAGGGCGGCAGCTTCACCAACCACGCCGGGGTGATCGACTTCAAGGGGAACTCGTACTTCTTCTACCACAATGGAGCGCTTCCGGGCGGCAGCGGTTTCACCAGGTCCGTGGCGGTCGAGCAGTTCACCTACAACGCCGACGGCACGATCCCCCAGATGAACATGACCACGGCCGGGGCGCCGCAAGTGGGCACCCTCAACCCCTATGTGCGCCAGGAGGCCGAGACGATCGCCTGGGCGAACGGCGTTGAGACCGAGTGGACCGCCGCCGGCGGGATGAACGTGAGCTGGATCGAGAACGGGGACTCGATCAAGGTCAAGGGCGCGGCTTTCGGCACCGGAGCCCGCCAGTTCACCGCGCGGGTGGCCTCGGCGACGAGCGGCGGGAACATCGAGCTGCGGCTCGACGGACCGAACGGCCAGGTGGTCGGCACCTGCACGGTCTCGGGCACCGGCGGCTGGCAGACCTGGACGGACGTCTCCTGCCCGGTCAGCGGCGCGACCGGCACCCGCGACCTGTACCTGACGTTCACCGGCGGCAGCGGCTTCCTCTTCAACGTGGACTGGTGGCGGTTCGACGCCACGGACGGGAGCGGCGGCGACCTGCGGGCGGTGGGGGCCGGCAAGTGCCTCGACGTGCCGAACGCCTCGACCCAGCCCGGCGTCCAGGTGCAGATCCTGGACTGCTCGGGCGGCCCCGGGCAGCAGTGGACCCGCTCGGACACCGGCGAACTCTCCGTCTACTCCGGCGGCTCCCGGCTCTGCCTGGACGCTTGGGACAACGGCACGGCCAACGGCACGCAGGTGGTCACCTGGAGCTGCAACGGCGGGACCAACCAGCAATGGAACGTGAACGCCGACGGCACCATCACCGGAGTGCAATCGGGACTGTGCCTGGACGTGTCCAGCGCTTCGACCGCCAACGGCGCCCTGGTCCACCTGTGGACCTGCCATGGCGGGACCAACCAGCGATGGGCCCACTAAAGGATCACGCCGCTTCCCCATCGGCATAGGAACCTATGAGCGGGTGGCCCGGAGGGGCCACCCGCTCATACGTTCCTCATGAAGTCACCGGTTCAGCCAGACCTCGCCCACGAGCAAGCATCCGCAGCGTCAAAGCCTCGTCCACCAGGCCCGTCACACTTGCCGCGGGTGTACGCGGGAGTTGATGTGCAGGTATCTGGCGGGGCCGTCGGTGAAGTCGTAGATCGCGACCGTCTGGGTGTCTTCCAGCGGACCCGCCGGCGGCATGAGGAAATGCGTCTCGTCGATGGGGAGCAGTCGGTATCTGATGCGGTCCGGCCGCTGCAGGAACGCCGCCTCCATCGGGTCCAGGGCGAGGGTCAGGAAGAGGTCGCCGTCCTCGGCGGCGACCTCGAAGCGTGCGCCGGGGCGTTCGTAGACGCCTTCGTACCTGGAGGGGTCGAGGTGCAGTGTGGGATGGGGCGCAGGCGGTTCCGGGATCGTCGCCGTGCCCAGGTCGGTCAGGATCTCATTGAAGACCTTGCGGTAGAAGCTTTCCCGTGGTCCGCCGTTGGTCAGCATGACGATGGCGGTGTTCGAGTCCGGCAGGATTCTGAGTCGGGCGTTCTGGCCGATCGTGCTGCCGTCGGAGGCGTAGACGGTCCGGCCGTGCCAGTCGCAGACGATGAGCCCGAGTGCCCATTCGGGCCCGAACATGTACGGATCCGGTACGGGCACTCGCGATCGCATCATCTCCCGGACGCTCTCGGCCGAGACGATGCGGGTGCCGTCCGGCCCCGAGCCCTCGGTCAGGAGGACGTGCGCCATGGCGAGGACTTCCAGGACCGTCGAGGTGATGTTGCCGCTGGGACCGTAGGCCCGTGGCAGGTGATCGATCGGCGTGAGGATGGGGCCCTCCTCAAGGGAACGGATCAGGTGTCCGGCCGCGGCCCTGGTGGGATCGACGTCCTCGTGCCGACTGTTCGTCCCGGTCAGCCTGAGCGGATCGAAGAGGCGGTCCCGCATGAGGTCGTCCCACCGCTTGCCGTCGTGCACCTCGAGGATTCGTCCGAGAATCCCGTACCCCAGCGCCGCGCTGTAGCCGTGGGTGCGGCCCAGGGGAAACACCTGGGGGGCGTCGGCGATGTTGGCGACCATGCGCTCGTAGACGTCGTCGCCTTCGCCGGGATCGCCGAAGTCCTCCTCGATTCCGTTGGTGTGGAAGAGCAGATGGCGCGGGGTGACCTTGGCGGTCGTTTCCGGGTCGGCCACGGAGAAGTCCGGCAGGTAGGCCCGTACCGGCGCGTCCAGGTCGACCTTGCCCTCGTCGACCAGCTGCATGAGCGCCAGCGCGGTCCAGGTCTTGGTCATGGAGCCGCACTGGTAGACGGTCTCCGGCGTCGCGGGTGCGCGTGTCTCGATGTTCGTGACGCCGACGGCGAGTTCGGTGAGATCCCCGTCGTGGAGTACGCCGATCGCGGCGCTGGGAATGCCGTATTCGGCGAGGAGTTCGGTCGTCCTGGCCCGAATCCGCGGTACGTCGATGCTCATCGCGGCAGACCGATCGCGTTGGCGGCGTCGGCTTCGAAGTACTCGGTCGTGGCGAAGGCTCCGGCGTGAGACTCGAAGAAGTCCCGCACGGTCTCGACCGAGTCGCCGACGATGATGTTCACCACTGTGGTCCCGTCTTTGGCGGCGACCGCGAGTTTCCATTGGGCGCCTTCGGGAAGTTTGGTGTACGCCTGCTTCAGGCGGCTCCAGAACTCGCCTTCATCGATGATGGTCGACACTGCCATTACGTGCTTCATGGTGTTCTCCTCTGGTTTCCGAATGAGGAAAAGCTACGTTGCGTTTCAAGAAGTGTCAACATAATCGGAACAATATTGCTGGTTGAATGCCAATCATTGCAACAGATATGCCGGTGAATGCAATAGCATCCACCAGCTCGTTGCAATGTACTGTTGGCGAACGCAACAGAGGAGGTATGCCGGTGCCCGGAGGCAGGCTGACCGATGAGGATCGCCGACGGATCGAGGCATGGCTGGCCGAGGGACTCGGGTACGCCGAGATCGCCCGACGCCTCGGCCGCCCGACGTCCACCGTCAGCCGCGAGGTCGTCCGCAACGGCGTCCCCGGTGCCTACCGGGCCGATCGCGCACAGCGGGCCGCCGATGACCGCGCACGCCGCCGCCGGCCGTCCCGGCCCACCGACCCGGCGGCCGACGAGCGGCCGGCTGCGGCAGGGAGCGAATTCGTGGACGACTTCGCGACCTTGCTGGCCGCGACCGGTATGCCCCGCATGACCTCCCGTGTCTTCGTCTGTCTGCTCACCGCCGACTCCGGCGGCCTGCACGCCGCCGACCTGGTGCGGCGGTTGCGGGTCAGTCCGGCGTCGGTGTCCAAGTCCATCGCCTTCCTCGAAGACATGGAGCTGGTGGCCCGCCGACCGGATCCCGGCAGCCGACGCGAGCGATACGTCATCGACGACGAGGTCTGGCTCCGCGCTTGGCAGGCCGACACCGGTGCCCACGGCCGGGTCGCGACCGCCGCCGAGCGAGGCGTCGCGATCTTCGGCGCCGACTCGGTCGCCGGTGTCCGACTGGCCACGATGGGCCGGTTCTTCTCTCGGCTTAGCGAACAGATGAGCGGCAGCACCCTTGCCGATTCGGTCGTTGACGACGCGCTGACCGTGGTCGCCGCCCTCGCTCACGTAGGACGACCGATCACGCTCGGCGCACTGACCACCGCCCTCGAATGGCCCCCGGACCGCACCACCGCCGCACTTGAGGCGATCCGGCACCACCCGGAGATCGCCGATCCCCTAAACCTGCAACCCGTCGACCCAGACAGCTACACCATCACCACCAGAGAAGATCGCCTGAGCCAAGCCCAACGCGAGAACCTCCAGGAGTGAGGCCTCTTTGAAGCGGAAATCGACGGCACCGGCGACCGTCGATATTCGACCGACCGCCCGGGCCTGGTCATTCGAGAGACGCGCCCCTAGGAGCCACCGTCGCAAAGGAATGGGCCGGAGTGGCAGCTCCGGCCCGCGATCCCCCGCACCTTCCGGGTGTGCTCTAGGCCTTGGCTACCGGGTCCCGTCGAGCGTTCCCGCGGTTTCCAGGCCTCCGTTGTACAGCGTCTCCACCGACGAGATGTCGACGCGCTTGCCCCTGGGGCAGTAACCGCGAATGGTCCGGCCGTCGGCCCTGTACCAGTAGCTGTAGCGGTAGCCCGCCTCGCTGGTGCAGCTGAACTTGACTCTGAACGCCCACAGGTTGATGTCGTCGGAGCCGGGCTCGTCGCAGCTCGCCCAGGCGTACATCTGCGAGGTGGGGTTGTCCCCGTTCCAGCCGGTGCCGGTCTCGCAGGGGATGCCCAGGATCCCAGCGTCCTCAGCGGGGGTGACCGCGCTGTCGTCGACGGCCTGGGACGATGCCGCCGTGGCGGTGCCGAAGACGGCGAATCCCGTGAGCGCGAGTGTGAGCGCGGCGATGGTCGCCGAGGCGATCCGCATGCGGCCCTTCAGGGTTTGGAACATCGGGGTATCACTCCTTATGCCGCGATCCGCCGTGAGCTGCACCGCCGGATTCGCGCTGGGGTCGTGGATGCCGTCGCGCATCCCATCCAGGACAGTCTTCTCGCGGGCGGCCCGTGCCACCAGGCGGAATCCCGGCGGGAGACCGGCGGGAATCCGGCGCGACCCGCTGCGAAGGCGACGAGCAAGGCGATGCGAGGTGCCCCGAAATCCCTCCAGCTCCGTCGGAGCCTGCGGGCCAGGCGATCAGGAAGTTCGTCAGCAAACGATCGAATCGGCATCGCCAGGGTTCTGATCTTCTAGAGCGGCGGCGCACCCACGGAGCCGCCGTGGACATCAATAGCGCCGACCTAGTCTCGGTGATACGGGAGCCCATGGCGGCGGGCGAACGCCTCTCCGACGTCGCCGATCAAGTCCTTGACGACGGTGGCCACCAAGATCACTGCGGGCGTGAGCAGTGCTATGCCCGGCCCAGAGCCGTATGCGCCGATGTCGAGTCCGCGCACCAACGCGGCGAGTGCGGCACCGGTCAGGATCAGCATCCAGGTCCCCAGACGGGCCATCACGCGAGAACGGTCGGTCCCATCAGCAGCGGTGGCTACTGGCGGCACGAAACCCATCTCCGCGTAACAGCCCCACACTGCACGGTTCGCCGTCCAAGCCAGCGCGAGCGACATTGCCGCCAGGGCCAGCGCGGCGGTGAGCGCGTCGGCGCCGGTGATCGACCGCCACGCCCAGGAGAAGAGCGCGAGCCCGGGAAGCGCCCCGGCCCACCAAAGGCACCCCGTGTTCCGCACCAAACCCCAACCGCGCAGGTGCATGTCCAAGGCAATGTGGGCGGCAGCGTGTGCGGCGACGACCGCGAACAGCGCGGCGCCGACGAGCCATCGGCCAGGCTCGGGGTAGAGCTCAGCCCATGTCGCCGTGTACCCCGTCCCGTGCTTGAGCACCAGCGCCGTGGTGTTGCCGACCACCGGTGCGGCCGCGAGCGACAGGAAGCACCCCAGGCTCACCGGTATTGCGAGTTGACCGACGAGTCCGCGTGCCAGCTGCGGCCGGTCCACGATCGGCCCGAACACGGCGTCGAGACCAGTCCCGGTGGGTGCCAGAACGATAGCGGTCCGCACAAGCGTCACGGCGCCCAATTGTGCCGCGGCGAGCGACTGCACAAAAGCGATCCCCGCCGCAACGAGGCCAGAACCCGCCAGCCACCACCACATCCGTCAAGGATACGGATATGCACCCCACAGCGAGGATCCCACTCGATGGCAGGGGCCCGCCCGACAGCCCTTGGTGGACATGACCGGTGGTAGATCTGGTGGTAGGTCGTCAAGGGTCACTGACCCTGACATCACCTCTGCAACGACGCCGTCCAGGCGCTCACGGGCTTCACCTGGTGTCGACCCTCGGTGCCCTGTGTTTCGAGAAGGCCTTTCTCGCCGTGGACGGGGCCAAGAGCCCCCACATCGAGCAAGACGAGCCCGCCAGTCACTTCCGGCCTCTGCGACCACCTGCAAGAATCCAGGACCTGCGGCTACCAGTCGGGTAAAACGTCAGAACCCCGGGCCCCTAAAAAGGTGCCCAGGGTTCGAACGATTATTCTCTTGTCGGGCTGACAGGACTTGAACCTGCGACCCCTTGACCCCCAGTCAAGTGCGCTACCAAGCTGCGCCACAGCCCGTTTTCCGCCGCGTTGTCCGCGGCGGACACAACTTTAGCCTATGGTCCCGGGGGCCTCTGAGGCGAGGTCCCCGGTGTGAGAATGGCTATTTCCGCTTGTCCTTCTTGCGGGATTCGCGGGGTTTGACCACCAGGTCGATGGGCGTCCCGACGAAGCCGAAGTCCTCGCGAAGCTTGCGCGTGATGAACTTCAGGTACTGCTTGTCGAACGGCGCGTTCGTGAAGAGCAGGAAGCGCGGCGGCTCGGCGGCGGCCTGGGTCGCGTAAATGACCTTCGGGGCCTTGTTGGCCCGCACCGGGTGCGGCGTGGCGGCCTGGAGGTCGCTGATCCACTTGTTCAGCTCGCCGGTGCTGACGCGCTGACCCCACCCTTCGAGCGCTTCGCGCAGGGCGCGGGCGATCTTCTCGACGGCCCGGCCGGTCGTGGCCGAGACGTTGACCCGCGGGGCCCAGGAGACCTGGCCGAGTTCGCGGTCGATCTCCTTCTCGAGGTAGTACCGCCGGTCCTCGTCCACGAGGTCCCACTTGTTGAACGCCAGGACCATCGCGCGCCCGGACTCGGTGACCTGGGTCAGGACCCGCTGGTCCTGCTCGCTGATGGGCTCCGAGGCGTCCAGGAGGACCAGGGCGACCTCGGCGGCCTCGACGGCGGCCTCAGTGCGCAGCGAGGCGTAGTACTCGGTGCCCGAGGCGAACTTGACGCGCTTGCGCAGGCCCGCCGTGTCGACCAGGACCCAGTCCTCGCCGTCGATCTCCACGAGGGAGTCGACCGGGTCGACCGTGGTGCCCGCGACGTTGTCGACGACCGCGCGCTCCTCGCCCGCGATGCGGTTGAGCAGGCTCGACTTGCCGACGTTCGGACGGCCCACGAGCGCCACCTTGCGGGGGCCGCGCTCCTTGAGCTGGCCCGTGGGCTCCTCGGGGAACGCCCAGACGATCTTGTCAAGCAGGTCGCCCGAGTTGCGGCCGTGGAGGGCCGAGATCGGGAACGGCTCGCCCAGGCCCAGGCTCCACAGCTCGTGGACCTCGGCCTCCTGGCGCTCCGAGTCGGCCTTGTTGGCCACGAGGATCACGGGCTTGCGGGTCGAGCGCAGAATGCGCACGGCCGCCTCATCGGCGTCCGTGGGGCCCACGCGGGAGTCGACCACGAACACGATCACGTCGGCGGTGCGCATCGCCAGCTCGGCCTGCAGGGCGATGGACTTCGCCATGCCCTCGGCGTCCGGGTCCCAGCCGCCGGTGTCGACCAGGCTGAACTCCCGCCCGGCCCATTCGGCGTCGTACGCCACGCGGTCGCGGGTCACGCCCGGTTCGTCCTGCACCACCGCGGCGCGGCGGCCCAGAATACGGTTCACCAGCGTCGACTTGCCCACGTTGGGGCGGCCGACGACGGCCACCGTCGGGACCGGACCGCGTTCGTCGACGTCGTCGCTCTCGCTCCAACCGTCGTCGCCGGTCCAGGTCACTTCGTCAGTCATCAATTTCCCTGTTGCTCAGCAAGGCCAGAATCTTGGCCACTACCTCCACGATCGGCAGCGTCGTGGAGTCGATCACCACGGCCCCTTCCGGAGCCTCCAGGGGTCTGGTGGTCTTCGAGTCGGCGGTGTCCCGCCGTTCGATGTCCTTCGCGGTGGTGTTCGCGTCGGCGCCGTTCTCGGCGGCGCGCCGCTTGGCGCGCTCCACCGGGTCGGCGGTCAGGTAGACCTTCACGTCGGCGTCGGGAGCGACCACCGAGACGATGTCGCGGCCTTCGACCACGATGCCCGCCTTGGCGTCGGCGATGATCCGCCGCTGCTCGTCGATGAGGTGCTTCCGCACCGACTTGTTCCCGGCCACCGCCGAGACCGCCTTCGTCACCTCGTCGCCGCGGATCGCCAGGTCGGCGTCCTCGCCGTCGACGCGGGTGAACGGGTCTTCGGGGGTGGTCCCGAACTCGAGCTTCGCGTTCTTCACGGTCTTGGTGACCAGTGCGGTCTGCGAGGGGTCGACGCCGGCGTTGAGGACCGCCAGCGTCGCGGCGCGGTACATGGCGCCGGTGTCGAGGTACGCGGCGTCGATCGCGGTCGCCAAAGTCTTGGCCACGGTCGACTTCCCGGCCCCGGACGGGCCGTCGATCGCGACGACCGGTCCGCTCTTCTGCTCAGGCACTGTCGCGCTCCGTTCTTCAACTGCAAACCAAGCAAACCTACATCATGCCCGGTTATACCTGGTGAGGTGTGGAATGACCTCACTATTGGGGACTCGCCGGATCAGCGCTTCTCGATGACTCGCGCGCCCATCGGCCACAGCGCCATCGGGATCATCTTCCAGTTCGCCACCGCGAGCGGGATGCCGATGATCGTGATCGCCTGGAGGAACCCGGTGACGAGGTGCGCCAGCGCGAGCTCCCAGCCGAACAGGATCAGCCACAGGACGTTGCCCAGGAGCGAGAAGCAGCCGGCGTCCCGGTCGTAGACGACGGTCCGCCCGAACGGCCACAGCACGTACCCGGCCAGGCGCATGTTCGCGATGCCGAACGGGATGGTCACGATGAAGATGCAGAAGAGCAGACCCGTGAAGAAGTAGCCGATCGCGAGCCAGAGCCCGGCCAGCACGAACCAGATCACGTTCAGAATCGTTGACATGCCCGAACCCTAACCGGGCCATGTGCTTCCGTCAGTACAGCCAGCTAGAGTCCGACCTCGCGGTACAGCTCCCCCACCTCGTTCGGGGTGAGCCTGCGGAGCGTCCCCGGCTTGAGGTTGCGCAGCTTGACCGGGCCCATCTCGGTGCGCACGAGGCGCGAGACGTGGTGGCCGGCCTCGTCCATGAGCCGCCTCACAATGTGCTTGCGGCCCTCGTGGATGGTGATCTCGATCAACGACTGGCCGGCGTGCTCGTCGATGATCTTGAGCTTGTCGGCCTTCGCGATGCCGTCGTCGAGCTCGATGCCCTTGAGCAGCTTGTTCCAGGTGGCGCGGTCCATGATCCCGGCGACCTGGGCCCGGTAGACCTTCGGCAGGCCGTGCGAGGGGTGCATGATGCGGTTGGCGAGTTCCCCGTCGTTGGTGAGCAGCAGGAGGCCCTCGGAGTCGGTGTCGAGCCGGCCCACGTGGAAGACGCGCTGGTCGATGCCTTTGGCAAACTCGGCGAGGCAGCGGCGGCCCTCCTCGTCCTCCATGGTCGAGACGATGCCGCGCGGCTTGTTGATCGCGAAGTACACCTTGTCGACGTCGGTCATGACCCGCTTGCCGGAGACGTGGATGACGTCCTTGGACGTGTCCACGCGCTGGCCCAGGTGGGCGCGCTCGCCGTTGACCTTCACCTTGCCGCGGGTGATCAGGTCCTCTGCGGCACGGCGGGAGGCGATCCCGGCCTGCGACAGGACTTTCTGCAGGCGGATGCCCTCTTCGTCAGCGTTGTTCATCTTCCTCGATATCCGTCACGTCGTCCGGTAGGAACGGGGCCAGCTCGGGGAGCTGTGCGACCGTGTCCAGTCCGATCTTCTCCAAGAACAGGGTGGTGGTGCGGTAGAGCGTCGCCGTCGAGTCCGGGTCGGTCCCGCACTCCTCGACCAGGCCGCGCGCGACGAGCGTGCGCATGACGCCGTCGCAGTTCACGCCCCGGATGGCCGAGATGCGGCCGCGGGTGACCGGCTGCCTGTAGGCCACCACGGCGAGCGTCTCCAGTGCCGCCTTGGTGAGGCGGGCGGAGGCGCCGTCGGTGACGAAACGCTCCACGTACTGGGCGTAGTCCGCCCGGGTGTAGAAGCGCCAGCCGCCGGCTTGGCGACGCAGATCGAATCCGCGTCCGTCACCAGTGTATTCGGCGCTGAGTCGACCCAGTTGCTCGCGCACCTGTGAACGTGGCCGCTCCAATACCGAGGAGAGGAACTCCTCGCTCAGCGGTTCTTCGGCGATCATGAGGATCGCCTCCAGGACGGCGCCGAGGTCGACGTCGTCGGGGACGGGGCTGACGGCCGTGACCTCGGGTTCTTCGTCCGATGCCGCGGGGGCGGGGGCGGCGGCCAGCGCGGCGGCGTACTCGTCGCCTTCGGCGACCGGTTCGTCGGCGGGCGTGTCGGGCCGCAGCGGCGCGGCCTCTTGGCGCGCGCCGGGCATCTTCCAGGTCGCCAGGTCGTGTTCGAGGGACTCTCCCAGGTGCTCGGTCATGTGCTCGGTTCCTCCCCCGGTGGTGCTTGCGGTTCTGCGGGTGCTCCCGCGTACTCGTCGACGTCGATCTCGGTGACGTTCCCGCCGAGCCAGCGGACGGTGAGTTCGCCGAGGGCCTGCATCTGCTCGAAGCCGACGAGGGCTTCGCGGTAGAGCTCGAGGAGGGCGAGGAACCGGGCGACGACTTCGAGGTGGGATTCGCAGTCGGAGGTGAGGGCCCGGAAGGTCGCGGTCTGGACGCGCTGGAGGCGGCGGGAGATGATGACGGCGTGCTCGCGCACGGAGACGCGCTGCATGTGGATGTGGCCGGTGCCGACGGTGGGGGGCGGTTTGGGTTGCATCGCCTTGCCCGCCAGGGCGGCGAACTCCTCGGGGGTGAGGTCGAGGACGAGTTCGGGGAGCAGGCCTTTGTAGCGCTCTTCGAGGCCGACGTTGCGGGGGATGCGGGTCGCGGCGGACTCGACGAACATCGCGATGGCGCCGGCGGCTTCCTTGTAGGCCTTGTACTGCAGGAGGCGGGCGAAGAGGAGGTCGCGGGCCTCGAGGAGGGCGAGGTCCTCTTCGTCGTCGACGACGGTGCCGGGCAGGAGCCGGGCGGTCTTGAGGTCGAGGAGGGTGGCGGCGATGAGGAGGAACTCGGAGGTCTCCTCGAGGTTCCAGGCGTCGTCGAGGCCGGTGACGTAGGTGATGAACTCGGAGGCGACCTGGTGGAGGGCGAGTTCGGTGACGTCGAGCTTGTGCTTGCCGATGAGCTGGAGCAGCAGGTCGAACGGGCCCTCGAAATTGGCGAGCCGGACGTGGAAGCCGGTCTCGGCCTCCTCCGGTTCGCCCTCCCGCTGGGTCGGGAGCTGGGGCGGCTGCTGGTCGGTCACGCACGCCAGCTTAGACGGGCGCCAGGGCCACTACGGGGTGAACTCCGGGTTTCATGGGGCGTAAGGACTTCGGCACCCTATTTATCCGTTGCGGCGATCAGCTCTCGGGCGAGTTGGCGGTAGGCGCGGGCGCCGGAGGAGGCGGGGGCCCAGGTGGTGATGGGCTCGCCGGCGACGGTGGTCTCGGGGAAGCGGACCGTGCGGGTGATGACGGTGGAGAACACCTTGTCGCCGAAGGCTTCCACGACGCGCTGGAGCACCTGGCGCGAGTGCGTGGTGCGCGAGTCGTACATGGTCGCGAGGATGCCGTCGAGTTCGAGGTCGTAGTTGAGGCGCTCGCGGACCTTGTCGACGGTGTCGAGGAGGAGGGCGACGCCGCGCAGCGAGAAGAACTCGCACTCGAGCGGGACGAGCACGGAGTGCGCGGCGGTGAGCGCGTTGATCGTCAAGAGCCCCAGGGAGGGCTGGCAGTCGATGAGGATGTAGTCGAAGTCGGGGATGACCGGCCGCAGGACGCGGGCGAGGGTCTGCTCGCGGGCGACTTCGTTGACGAGCTGGATCTCGGCGGCCGAGAGGTCGATGTTGGCCGGGAGGAGGCGCAGGCCCGCGACGTTCGTCTTGACCATGACGTCGTCGATGTCGACGTCGTCCTGCATGAGGAGGTTGTAGACCGTCAGGTCGAGGGTGTGGGGGTTGGTGCCGAAGCCGACCGAGAGCGCGCCCTGCGGGTCGAAGTCGACCATGAGGACCTTGCGGCCGTACTCGGCAAGGGCCGCACCGAGGTTGATGGTCGTGGTGGTCTTGCCGACCCCGCCCTTCTGGTTGGCCATGGCGATGACGCGGGCCGGGCCGTGGCGCTCCAGGGGTTGGGGCTGGGGGATCTCGCGCTTGTTGGTGTACGACTCCGGGTCGGGCGAGGTCAGGTCCTCCGTGCCGTCAGCGGGAGGCATCTGCGCGGCGCCTCGCAGGGCCGCCCATTTGTCGTTGCTGTCCACACTGCTCATTTCTTCGCGCCTCCGGGTGCGAGGTCGACACCGGGTGCCGGGCGTCTCACCATTGCCTGTCTTAGCGACTGTACGTCAGTGTATCGAGGCTGTCGACGGCTTGGGAGACTCCGAGGCACCCGGCGTGAGATCGCCCGCTGTGCAGAGTGGGGCCCGAGTCCTGTTGGGACGTCAGTTCTCCGCGAGCACCTGCGCGATCGGCATGAGCGGCAGGTGATGCGTGATCGCGACGGGTTCGTTGACGACCTGCCCGGCGTAGGTGTTGAGACCGCGCGCGAGGGCCGGGTCGGCTTTGAGGGCCGCGGCCCAGCCGAGGTTGGCGAGCTTCATGACGTACGGGAGCGTGGCGTTCGTCAGCGCGTACGTCGAGGTGTTCGGCACGGCCCCGGGCATGTTCGCGACGCAGTAGAAGAGTTTGCCCGCGTGGGTGAACGTGGGGTCGTCGTGGGTGGTGGCTTTGGAGTGCGCGAAGCAGCCGCCCTGGTCGATGGCGATGTCGACGAGGACCGCGCCGTCCTTCATCTCGGCGAGCACGTCGTCGTCGACCACGGTGGGGGCCTTGGCGCCCGGGACGAGGACTGCGCCGATGACGAGGTCGGCCTCGCTGCAGGCGCGCTTGACCTCGAAGCGGTTGGAGACGATGGTGCGCAGACGGCCCTGGTAGAGGTCGTCGGCGACGTGGAGCCGGTCGACGTTGAGGTCGAGGAGCTCGACGTCGGCGCGCATCCCGACGGCGATGGCGGCGGCGTTCATCCCCGAGACGCCCGCGCCGATGATGACCACGCGCGCGGGCGCGGTCCCGGGGACGCCGCCCATGAGGGTGCCGCGGCCGCCTTCGGGGCGTTGCAAGTGGTAGGCGCCGGCCTGGACGGCGAGGCGCCCGGCCACTTCGCTCATGGGCGCCAGGAGCGGCAGGCGGCCGTCGGCGGTCTGCACGGTCTCGTAGGCGATGCCGGTGACGTGGTGCTCCAGCAGCGCGTCGGTGCACTCGGGGCCCGCGGCGAGGTGGAGGTAGGTGAAGAGGGTCTGGCCGGGCCGCATCCGGTGGAACTCCGCCTGGATCGGCTCCTTGACCTTGAGGACGAGATCGCCTGCGTCCCAGGTCGATTCGGCGTCGGGGTAGATGAGGGCCCCGGCGGTGCGGTAGTCGGCGTCGGTGATCGCCGAGCCGAGGCCGGCGCCGGTCTCGATGAAGACGTCGTGGCCGGCGGCGACCAGTTCGTGGACCCCGGCGGGGGTGAGGGCGACGCGGTACTCGTTGTTCTTGATCTCGCGGGGGACGGCGACTTTCACGTGCGGGTTCCTTCCGAAGCGTTGTGCCAGTTCGGGGCCGGTCGGCATCCCGCACGGGCAGTCTAGGACGCCGGGTGTCCTGGAGCCCGCATTCCTTGTGGGTTCAGCGGTTCGGACGGCGTCGTCGCCGTGATCGTAAGGCGGCCCGTCGCACCATGATGCGACGGGCCATGTGAGCGTGCGCCTTGGATGTTGCGGGTCAGTTTCGGTCGAGGTGGAGTTTCGTAAGGGTAAGCGCCAGCGCGCAGACGCCGTTGCGGATCTCCCCGTCCGCGACGGCGGCGATGGCCTTGTCGAGGTCCCACCACACCAGCTCGATGTGGGTCTCCTCGTCGGTGCGCTCGTGCAGGTCGGCCTCGGGGACGGGGCTCAGGCCGGTGGCGAGGTAGTAGTGGATCATCTCGCTCGAGATGCCCGGGGTGGAGTAGAACTCGCCGAGCTTCACGAGGTCGGCGGCGAGGAGGTCGGCCTCCTCGGCGAGCTCGCGGCGGGCGGCCACGGCCGGGTCCTCCCCTTCGACGTCGCGCAGGCCCGCCGGGAGCTCCCACAGGAGCTCCTTCGCCGGGACCCGGAACTGGCGGATCAGGCCGACCCGCCCCTGCTCGTCGAGCGGGACGGTGACGACCGCGCCGACGTGCTGGAGGTATTCGCGCTTGGCGGTGCCGCCTCCGGGCATCGCGATGGTCTCGGCGGTCAGGTCGTAGGCCCAGCCGCGGTGGATGATTTCGCTGTCGAGGACTCGGTACTCATGCACGAGGGCCACACTAGTCGGCTCAGGTTTCGGGATCGGGCTCCGCGGCCTCGCCGCTGAGGCGCCGAAGGATCTGCTCGACGACCGCGCGATCCGGCAGCGGGGCGCCGGCGAGCGCCGAGAGGAACAGGCCGTCGCCGACCAGGCGCACGATCTCGGCGGTCACCGGGTCGGGGACCTGCTCGTGGATGAGGTCGCGCCAGCCGTTGAAGATGAACAGCACGTCGGCCCGGGCCTGCTCGGAGAGCTCGCCGGTGCCGCGCAATGCGGTGAGCAGCGCCCAGAGCCCGGCCGCCGACTCCTCGGACTCGACCCAGGAGACCTCCAGGAACATCTCGACGACGCCGCGTTCGCGGGCCTGGGCGATGTTGGCCTCCTCCACAGCGCGGTGGCGGCGGGCCAGGCCGTCGTACAGCTCGGACTTGGACTTGAAGTGGTACAGCAGCCCGCCCTTGGAGACGCCGGCCTCGGCGGCGACCTTCTCCAAGGTCACGCCCGAGGAGCCCTGGTCCACGAGGATGCGCTGGAGCGCGTTGAGAATGCGGTCCCGGGTGGTGATCTCCGGCTCTTTCATGTTTCCTCCAGATGCCAACTGTACCGTCCGGACGGTACAGTCGAAGGGCGTGTCGGCCTCCGGCACGCCCGGTGTCCGGGGATGCCGCCTCGCGAGCCGCGCCGCGGCTCACGTCAAGAAAGAGTGAAACCCATGGCCGCTACGCTTCGAGCACCGCAGGAGCCCCGCGCCCGCATCACCCCCAAACAGGGCTGGGCGCTGGCCGTGCTGGTGCTCCCCGTCCTGCTCATCTCGATCGACATGACCGTGCTCGGCTTCGCCGTGCCGTTCCTGTCCGAAGACCTCGCGCCCACCAGCTCCCAGCTCCTGTGGATCGTCGACGTCTACGGGTTCATGCTCGCCGGACTCCTGGTCACCATGGGCACCCTCGGCGACCGCGTGGGCCGCCGCAGGCTCCTCGTCATCGGCTCGGCCGCGTTCGCCGCCGCGAGCGTCCTCGCCGCCTACGCGCCGACCGCCGAAGCGCTCATCGCCGCCCGGGCGCTGCTCGGCCTCGCCGGAGCGACCCTCATGCCGACCACCCTGGCGCTCATGCGGAACCTGTTCCACGACGACCGCCAGCGCAAGTTCGCCATCGCGATCTGGGCCTCAGGCTTCTCCGCGGGCGCGGCCGCCGGGCCGATCATCGGCGGCTGGCTCCTGGAGCACTTCTGGTGGGGCTCGGTGTTCCTCATGGCCGCACCGGTCTCGCTCGCGGTCGTGGTCGTCGCGCCGCTGCTCGTGCCGGAGTCGAAGGACCCGAACCCGGGCCGGATCGACCTGCCGAGCGTGGCCCTGTCGTTCCTGGCGATGTTCCCGTTCGTCTACGGCGTCAAGACGATCGCCGAGCACGGCCTGACGTGGACGGCCGTCGTGTCGCTCATCGCGGGCCTCGCGTTCGGCGCGGCGTTCATCGCACGGCAGCTGCGCTTGGAGCACCCGCTCATCGACGTGGGGCTGTTCCGGCTGCGCCGCTTCAGCGCCTCGCTGGCCACGAACTTCACGATCGTGTTCGCGATGATCTCGTCGCTGTTCCTGCTCACCCAGTACCTGCAGCTCGTGCTCGGCTTCTCCCCCATGGAGGCGGGGCTGCTGCTCCTGCCCGAGATGGCGGTCTCCGTGGTCGCGGGCCTGTTCGCCGTGCGGCTCTCGGAGCGGGTCGGCATGGTGCGCACCATCATCGGCGGCCTGGTGTTCGTGATGGCCGGCTTCGCGGGCATGTCGCTGGTCGGCGTCGAGCAGGGCGCGCTGGTGGTCGTGGTCGCCTCCATCTTGATCGGCATCGGGGCCGGCCTCGCGCAGACCGTGACCAACGACGCGATCCTCGCCGCGGCCCCGGCCGACCGGGCGGGCGCGGCGTCGGCGATCTCCGAGACCGCGTACGAGCTCGGCGGCGCGATGGGCGTCGCGCTCCTGGGTTCGCTCGCGACCGGGATCTACCGCAGCGAGATGGCGGACGCCCCGGTCCAGGCCGAGACGCTCGGCGAGGCCGCGCACATCGCCGCGAAGCTGCCCGCCGCCACGGGCGACGCCCTCATGGAGGCCGCCAGGACCGCGTTCACCGACGGGCTGCGGACCGTGGCGCTCATCGCCGCGGTGCTGGTGCTCCTCGCGACCGTGGCGGTCGGCCGGGCGCTGCGGGAGCAGCCCGCGCAACAGTAGTGCCGAAAGGCGGGCCGCTCCCCGAGGGGAGCGGCCCGCCTTTTACGTGTTCGCTTACGCCGCTTCGAGATCCAGGCGCTCGGCGGCCTGGCGCTTCAGCGCCGCCTCGACCAGTCCCGCGAAGAGCGGGTGCGGGCGGGTCGGGCGCGACTTCAGCTCCGGGTGGGCCTGGGTCGCGATGTAGTACGGGTGCACCTCGCGGTCGAGCTCGATGAACTCGACCAGGCGCCCGTCGGGCGAGAGGCCCGAGATCACGAAGCCGGACTTCAGCAGCTGGTCGCGGTAGGCGTTGTTGACCTCGTAGCGGTGGCGGTGGCGCTCGTTGACCTCCGTCGCGCCGTAGACCTCGGCGGCGATGGAGCCCTCGGCGAGCTGTGCCGGGTAGGTGCCCAGGCGCATCGTGCCGCCCATGTCGCCGCGGCCGGCGACGATGTCGGTCTGGTCGGCCATCGTGGAGATGACCAGGTGCTCGGCCTCGCGGTCAAACTCCTCGGAGTTCGCGCCCACGAGCCCGGCGACCTCGCGCAGGCCCTCGATCGCCATGCACTGCATGCCCAGGCACAGGCCCAGAGTCGGCACGAGCCGCGTGCGCGACCACGTGAGGGCGTGCAGCTTCCCGGGGACCCCCCGGTCGCCGAAGCCGCCCGGGACCACCACGGCGTCGACCCCGGCGAGGGCCTTCGCGGTCCCCTCGGCGGTGTCGCAGTCGTCCGAGACGACCCAGCGGACCTTGACCTTCGCGCGGTTGGCGAAGCCGGCCGCGCTCAGCGCCTCGACCACGGACTTGTACGCGTCAGGCAGCTCGACGTACTTGCCGACGATCGCGACCTCGACGGTGGCGACCGGGTTGTGGACGCGGTCGAGCAGGTCGTCCCAGGCGGTCCAGTCGACGTCGCGGAACGGCAGGTCGAGCTTGCGGACCACGTAGGCGTCCAGGCCCTCCGAGTGGAGGGTCTTCGGGATCTCGTAGATCGACTTCGAGTCGGGCGCGGAGACGACCGCCGCGTCGTCCACGTCGCAGAACCCGGCGATCTTGCCCTTCAGCCCGTCCGGCAGCGGCCGGTCCGAGCGGCACACGATCGCGTCGGGCTGGATGCCGATGCTGCGCAGCTGCGCCACCGAGTGCTGCGTGGGCTTGGTCTTCATCTCCGAGGACGCGGCCAGGTACGGCACGAGCGAGACGTGGAGGAAGAAGCAGTTGTCGCGGCCGATGTCGTGCCGGTACTGGCGGATCGCCTCGAGGAACGGCAGCGACTCGATGTCGCCGACGGTGCCGCCGACCTCCGTGATCACCACGTCCGGGACGCGGCCGGTCTCGGGGTCCGGATCGGCCATCGCGGCCAGGCGGGACTTGATCTCGTTGGTGATGTGCGGGATGACCTGCACGGTCGCGCCGAGGTAGTCGCCGCGGCGCTCCTTGGCGATGACGTCGGAGTACACCTGGCCGGTGGTCACGTTGGCCTGCTTCGACAGGTTCCGGTCGAGGAACCGCTCGTAGTTGCCGATGTCGAGGTCGGTCTCACCGCCGTCATCGGTGACGAAGACCTCGCCGTGCTCGAACGGGTTCATCGTGCCGGGATCGACGTTGAGGTACGGGTCGATCTTCTGCATCACGACGTAGAGGCCGCGCGCGGTCAGCAGGTTGCCGAGACTGGCGGCGGTCATGCCCTTGCCGAGTGCGGAGGTGACCCCACCGGTGACGAAGAGGTGCTTCGTGGAACGGATCTGACCATTAGCGGCGCTGGCCAAGGCGGACTCCCGTGATGTTCGTGGCGAACGAGCTGCTGGGGCTAAGCCCATTGTTCGACTTGCAAGCTTCGTCGAACGCAACCGGTGGATCGCATCATCCACGGGATTCCACACTAACACTTTCACCGTCGTTTTCCTCATCGACCCACGACGGTGCGTCGACGATCATGTCCGAGTACTGGCCGTCCTTGACGTGCGCGCGGGCCAGCACGCGGTGACTCATGATGACCGCCAAGGGAACCATCACGGCCAGGGCCGCGCCGAGGCTCATGAGGCCTTTGCCGAGGAGGAGGCCCGCGACGGCCGATCCCGCCACGGCGGCGGAGAACGCGGCGCGCAGCGGCGGGTACAGGCCGAAGGCGCGGCGCAGGCCGCCGCCCGGGCGCAGGAGGATCAGCCAGCAGTAGGCGCCGGCCATGACGGTGAGCACGCTCAGCGGCGAGGTGAAGACCGCCACGATGTTCGAGCCGATGCCGGAGGCGATGACCCCGTTCGTGTCCCCCAGCATGTCGCCCAGGAACGAGCCGAGTTCGCCGCGCTCGGCCTCAGGACGCTGGTAGTCGATCCAGGAGAGGCCGAAGAGCACCGCGACGCCCGCGAGGCCCGACCACACGAAGCGCGGGAACGTGACCCAGCCGCCGGTGGCCAGCGCCGCCGCGAGGCAGGTGCCGACGATGATGGCGACGGCCGCCGGGACGGAGTCGCCGAGGACCCCGGCCGAGGCGATGAGCACGCCGACGCAGCCGATCCCGGCCATCGCCGGGGATTGGAAGCGGCGCGGGAGCCGCCAGGACACGGTGGCGGCGAGCAGCCACAGCGAGGCGATGAACATGCCGGTGGCGACCGGCCCGAGCTCGTTCGAGGCGGAGTCGGCGACCGTGTAGTCGCCGAGGAGGGTCCCGAGCGGGTCCTCGGTGTGCAGGAGCATCGCCAGGACCGTGACGATGATCCCGAAGGCCGACACGGAGACCATGAGGCCGGCGGGCCCGTGGCGGCCGGGCAGGACGATCGCGAGGAACGCGCACACGACGGCGATGCCGAGCGCGGTGAGCGGCCCGACGATGCCCGGGTGCGCGGCCGACCACCAGCCGAAGAAGTCCGCGAGGATCGCGGCGGCCACGAAGAGGGCGCACACGAGCGCCGAGACGATGTTGAGCCGCATGAGCCACAGCGGCGGCGGCTTGACGCCGGGCTGCCCGGCGCGGCGCAGCAGCTGCAGCAGCGGCCAGGCCACGAAGGTCAGGGCGAGGAACAGGAGCACTTGGAGCCACTGGGTGGCCGGGGCCGCGACGGCGGCGGCCATGAGCCGCGAGTCGGTGTCGTCGAACACCGCCTGCCGGTCCTCATAGGTCTTCGAGTCGGCGGCGGCGCCGGCGGCCGTGCCGGTCACCGTGTCCGGCGGCGGCGAGTCCAGGAGCGTCAGGACGGTCGCGGTCAGGTCGGTGAGCCGGAGGTAGCCGGGCCGCTCGGCGGGCAGGTCGAGGAGGTTGTGGCCCTCCTCGGTCGCGAAGTTCGCGATGGTGGCGAGCAGTCGGTTCGGCTCGGCCACTTGGCCTATGCCGGTGATGATGAGCGCCGAGTCCTCGCCGCGGGCGGCCCGCAGCTCGCCGACGGTCTCGTCGAGGTTCGCGAGCGCCGCGGTCCGGGAGGCGGTCTCGACCGGCAGGATGCCGCCGTCCACGACGGTGAGCGGGCATTCGGTCAGGGCGTCCGCCAGGTCGTCGCCGCTGGGGACGCCCGGCCAGTACTCGCCGACGCGCCCGACCGAGTTCGCCGTGGCGTACGCCGCGCCGGGTCCGATCGCGGTCGCGCAGGTGGTGCCGGCGGCGAGCGTGCCGAGCTGGGTGCCCTGCTCGAGGTCGCGGTTGAGGGTCACGAGGTCGGTCATGTCCCCCACGGTCGCCGTGCCGTCCTCGACGCTGATCTGGTCGGACGAGACCGGGTCGCACTGCGCGCCCTGCCCGTACGGGTCGCTCACGGCGGGAGCGCCGGCCGAGAGGGTGAGCCAGCCGTCGAGGGCGCACGTGAAGCCGCGGCCCGAGTTCGTGTTCAGTTCGGCGAGCGAGCCGTCCTTCGCCAGTTCGGCGAGGTTCGGGGTCGTCTCGGAGTCGATGTCGGTCCAGGTGAGTCCGCTGACGCCCAGGAGCACGACCGAGTCGACGGTGGTGGGCAGCGCCTCCTCGCCGTCCTCCGGGAGCAGTTGGAAGATCGCCACGAAGGCGAGGACCGCGACGGCGAACCAGGCCCCGATCGGGCCCAGGTTCTCGGTGATGCCGCGGGCGACCGCCTTGCGGGCTTTGCGGGTCAAGCGCCCGGCATCGAGTTTTCGCGACACGGCGGCGCTATCTTCCCGTCAGTTCCAGGTACAGCGCGTCGAGCGAGTCGAGCATCTGGGCCTCGTCGGGCCAGGTGGCCGCCCGGGCGAGGCTCTTCTCCCCGTAGGCGGCGAGGCGGGCGGGGTCGTCGAGGAGGTCGCTCACGGCCCGGTCGAGGCCGTCCACGTCGCCGACCTCGAAGTAGAGGGCGGCGTCGCCCACGAGTTCGGGGATGCCGCCGGTGCGGGTGGTCACCAGCGGCACGCCGGCCTGCATGACCTCCTGCGCGAAGAGCTGGCGGGCCTCCCACTGGCTGGAGATGACGGCCAGGTCGGCGTCGGCGAGGAGTTCGGCGACGTCGGTGCGGTGGCCGAGCAGGCGCACGTCGGCCCCGGAGGCGTCGATGAGGCCTTGCAGGCGCGGCCGCTCGGGGCCGTCTCCGGCGATCACGACGACCGGCTGCCGGTCGAGCGCGGTCCAGCGCTGCGCGGCGCTGATGAGCGTGTCGTAGTCCTTCTGCGGGTGCAGGCGGCCGACGGAGAGCAGCAGCGGGCGGTCGCCGATGCCGAGTTCGGCGCGGACTGCGCCGGCGCCGCTCACGGCGACCCGCGGCGGGGCGGCCACGGGCGCGAGACGGGCGTCGCGGGCGCCGAGGTCGACCAGGTGCTCGTGGAGGTCCGAGGAGGCCGCGAGGGCCACGTCGACGCCGCGGGCGAGGCGCTTCTCGATCTGGTCGGAGACGCGGCGCTTGATCCCGGTGGTGATGAGCTGGTTGTGCCAGGTGGTGACGAGGGCGGCGCCGTTGGGGCGGGCCGCGAGCGCGGTGAGCCCGGCGGTGAGGCCGTGGGCGTGCACGAGGTCGACGCCGCGGCCGGTGATGCCGCGCAGGGCGTTCCGGGCCGACCACCAGGCGAGCGGGAGTTCGGGCGAGGGCTTGGCCGTGATCGGCGCGGACGCGAAGCGGGCGCCCTTGGCGCGGAAGCCGAAGCGCTCCTCGGTCTCGGGCGGGCCGACGACCAGGACGGCGTCGCCGCGTTCGACCAGGCCCGCCGCGAGCGACGCGACGTGCGTCCCGATGCCGCCTGTCGAGGGGCCGAGCACCAAGGCGATTCGGCGATGGCTCACTTGTCTGCTCCACTGGTCTCGTCGTGCACTGGGTCGTCAGGTGCGCTGTCGTCGAGTGCGCTGTCGTCGGGTTCTTCAGACGCTCGGATTATGCCAGCGCGTCGCAAGACGGGGCGCACCACACCGGATCCGCCGATGAGCGCGGCGACCCCGAGGTAGACGACGGCGACGGCGCCGCCGACGACGACGCCTTGCCAGAGGGCCGAGTAGAAGTTGCCGGCATGGCCCGACAGCGCGATGATCTCGCGGGAGGCCAGGACGGCCGCGACTGCGGCCACGACAGTGGCCAGCGCGGCCCTGGGAATGCCTCTCAGGCTCGCGGCGCCGGTGTGGCGGGCGATGGCGGCGGTGAGCGCCAAGCCGATGACGGTCATGCCGATCGACCAGGCGATCGCGAGGGCGAGGGTGCGGTCGGCGAGGGGCATGTTCTCGGAGAGGACGACGGCGGCCACGGCGGCGGCGGCCCAGCCGATCGAGGTAGCTCCGGCGGCGTACTTGTTGCGGCCGATGGCGTACAGGCCGCGGGAGTAGATCGCGAAGACCGAGTAGCCGAAGAGGCCGAATGCCAGGCCGGTGAGGGTGCCCTGGATCTGCATCTGGGTGTTGTCGCTCTTGTCGGCCGACACCGAGGAGAGGACGGTCGCGATGGGCTCGGCGAGTCCGGCGAGCGCGGCGACGCCGAGGCCGGAGAGCAGGAGGATCGCGCGGCCGGTCTGGGAGAGGCGGCGCTGATACCGGTCATGCTCGCCGAGTGAGAACGCTTCTGCCAGTACGGGGTACGCGGCGGTGGCGAGCGGGACCGCGAGGATGGCCCAGGGCAGGAGGAAGAAAGTCTGCGAGACGGTGAAGACCGCTACGGCGCCCGGGTCGGAGCTGCCGTTGGCGAGGCGGATGAGCAGGGCCTGGCACAGCTGCTGGGCGCCGACGGTAATGGCCCCGGCGATGGCGAGGGATTTCAGGCCGGAAGCGACGTGGGTGTCGAGCCGCCAGGCGGGCCGCAGATGGAGGCCGAGGCCGCGCAGCGGGAAGATGAGGCAGCCGGCGAGGACGGCGACGCCGCAGGTGGTGCCGAGGGCGAGGAACACGATGCCGTTCTGGCCCAGGTTCTCGACCTCGAACTCGCGTCCGGAGATCCCGCCGTAGATCACGTAGACCAGGGCCATCACGACGCTGGAGAGGAGCGGTGCGAGGGCGGGCCAGGCGAAGCGGCGGTGCGACTGGAGGATGCCGGTGAGGACGACCGCGACCCCGTAGAGCGGGATCTGGGGGGCGAAGAGGACGAGCATCTCGGTGGCGGCGTCGATCGTCGCTTCTCTGGCGATCGGGTCGGCGACCGCGTTGTTGTCCGGCATCAGCAGGACGATGATCGGGCGCGCGAAGGCCGCCACGAGCAGACCGGCGGGGATGAGGATGGTCAGCGCCCAGGTCATCAGCGCCGAGGCGATATGGCTGACCTGTTTGGGGTCGTTCCGGGCGAGCGGGGCGGCGAGGAGCGGGATCACCAGGGCGGCGAGGGCGCCGCCGGCGACGAGCTCGAAGATGATGTTCGGGATGGAGTTGGCGGTCTGGTAGGCGGTGCCGAGCGTTCCGAGGCCGATGGCCCACGTGAACACCATCGTCCGGCCGAATCCGGCCAGGCGGGAGGCGACGGTGATCGCACCGATGACCGAGGCGGCACGACCGACTTCGCGTCGGGTCTCGGTCAAGACTTCGTCCGACCCAGCTCGTCCAACTCCCGCAGCACGGGCGTCTCGGCTATCACTTTCGTGAAGCTCACTTTTTCGGAGGCGGCGATGAGGGCGGCGACGCCCGCGAGGGCGACGTGGCGGCCGATCATGCCGGTGCGGGCGATGTAGGCGAGGCCGAGGAGCGCGCCGAGGGCGTTCGCGCCGCCGTCGCCGAGCATGGTCTTGCCGTCGAGGTCGTCGGCCATCGCGGCGCCCGCGGCCGCGGAGACCGCGAGCGCGGTGTTGGCGCCGCCCGCGGCGGTGCGGCGGCGGGAGTTCTCGCCGACCGAGCGCGACAGGGGCGCGGAGGCGAGGGTGACGACCTTGAGGGCGCGGCCGGGCCGCAGGTCGAAGAGGTTGATCACATTGGCGGCGCCTGCGATGACGCCGCCGCCCACGCCGACGTTCCAGAGGCGGCGCACCAGCGGGCGGCGCTCGTCGGTGAGTTCGCCGTTCTGCAGGTCGATGAGGGCGGCCGAGGCGATGCCGGCGGTGGAGATGCCGAGGATCTTGATGAAGCCGGCGCTCAAGCGGCCCTTGAGGAGCGCGCCGACGTGGCCTTTGAAGCCCTTGGCCTTCTCGCCTTTGGCGTCGGCGATGTCGTCGTAAAGGCCGACCGCTCCGGCGGTGAGCCCTGCGGCGGCCGCGGCAGCGGCGTACGCCGGGGAGTTCGCCCCCAGCACCGCGCCTGCGGTGGCGCCCACGGTGATCCCCGGGCCTTCGGCCAGGGACACGGTGTCGCCCTTGTGGTTGACGCGTTCCAGTTCGGCCGCCCACTTGGAGCGGCGTACGGCGCTGATCGCGGCGATCGTGCCGCCCGCGGCGAGGCCTCCGATGAACGCCCGCCCTACCGTGCGCGTTAGCTGGCTCATGGGCGCGATACTAGGCCGCGCCGGGAAGCAGGTCTGAAGCGCCCTCCCCGGTGCCGAGGTGGTTGACCGTGCCGGTATTGATGAAATCGGCGAGCGCGGCGACCGCGGCGATCTGACCCTGGGTGATGGCGACGTTGTCGACGGTGGCGACGGTGTCGGCGTTCTCGGCCAGGAGCGTCTTGATCGGGTTGCCGTCGCCGGTGTCGGTCGTGGCCGCGTAGACCGTGGGGTCGTCGGCGGCGAACTCGTTGGTGAGGGCGACCATGCCGGCGTTGCGCTCGACGGCGTCGGAGTCGGTGGACCCGGGTCCGGCGAGGATGATGACGCCGTCGGCGACGCCCGTGGGCGCGGTCTCGACGGTGAGCATCTCCAGCTCGTTGAGGCCGGTGATGACCGTGGTGATGTCGGCGGGGGCGACCGTCACGGTCGTCCCGGCGGCTTCGCCGGTGGTGACGGCGGCGAGCACGTAGCTCATCGCGGTCACGCCGTCGTAGGTGACGGGCGTGGTCATGGTGTCGGGGGTGGTGCGCTCGGCGAGGTCGCCGAGGGTGCCGGTGTTGGCCGGGTCGAAGAAGTCGTCGAGGATCGAGATCCGGCCGGAGACGGTGGCCCCGGCGTAGCCGAGCATCTCGACGGTGCCGTCGACCTGGGCGGTGTCGGCGCCGGGGAGGGCGACGACGAGGACGTTCTTCGCGGTGAGCTGCCCGGCGAGGTAGGACGGGGCGACGGCGTTCGCGAACGCCTGGTCGTCCTCGAGGTCCTTCTCCATCTGCTCGGCCTGGTCCCGCAGCTGCTCGTTGCTGTCGCGCAGGCTCTGGATGTTGCTCTCGAAGGCCTCGATGGCGGGGCCGTTGAGGGCGGCCGTGCCGAGGATCAGGCCCACGGTGAGGGCGAGGAAGACCGCGGTGAGGCTCACCAGGTGGTAGCGGAAGTTGATCACGAGAACAGCCTTTGGATTTGGAAGAGCAGTCCGTCCCACCAGTCGGCGATGACGTCGACGAAGGAGCGGCCGACCGTGGAGATGGCCACGGCGGTGGCCATCGCGGCGAGCCCGGAGACGATGAGCAGGAGCAGGGCGGAGATCGACATGTCCTGGCGGTAGAGGCGCGAGACGCCCTTGGCGTCGACGAGCTTGCCGCCCACGCGCAGGCGCGTGAGGAACGTGGAGGCCATGCCGCCGCGTCCCTTGTCGAGGAACTCGACCATGGTGACGTGGGTGCCGACGGCGCAGATGAGCTCGGCGCCCTTCTCGTCGGCCATGAGCATCGCGATGTCCTCGGAGGTGGCCGCGGCCGGGAACGGGATCGCGGGGACCCCGAGCTTGTCCATCCGCTCCATGCCGGGGGCGCGCCCGTCGGCGTAGGCGTGGACGACGATCTCGGCGCCGCAGCGCAGGGCGTCGTCGGAGACCGAGTCCATGTCGCCGACGATCATGTCGGGCGTGTAGCCGGCTTCCAGGAGCGCGTCCGCGCCGCCGTCGACGCCCACGAGCACGGGCTTGAACTCGCGGATGTAGGGGCGGAGGACGTCGATGTCCTCTTTGTAGTTGTAGCCGCGGATGACGATGAGCGCGTGGCGGCCGTTGAAGGAGGTCTTCACATCGGGCACGCCCACGCCGTCGAGCAGGAGGTCCCGCTCGCGCTTGAGGTACTCCATGGTGTTGGCCGCGAAGGCCTCGAGCTGGATCGAGAGCCCTTCCTTGGCGGCCTCCATGTCGGCGCCGACCGTGGCCTCGGTCTGGACCGCGCCTTCGGCGATGAGGTCGCCGCCGGAGAAGATCTCCCCGGTCTCGATGTCCACCGAGACGGACCGGCCCTCGCGGACGCGGTCGAAGATCTCGTCGCCGACGCCGTCGATGAGGACGATCCCGGCCTTGACGAGCACTTCGGGGCCGAGGTTCGGGTAGCGGCCCGAGATCGACTTCGAGGCGTTGACGACCACCGGGACGCCGGTGCCGACCAGAGTGTCGGCGGCGACCCGGTCGAGGTCGACGTGGTCGATGATGGCGATGTCGCCGGGTTCGAGCCGGCCGCACAGCCGCTTCGTACGGCGGTCGAGGCGGGCGGTGCCGACCAGCCGATCATCGGAGGGGTCGCCCTCCGGGCTCCGCCCGGGCAAACGCAAGCTAGGTACACGCATCGTGCATCATCATGCCATCCGATCGCACGCGCCGCGGCGACGGCTCGCCGGGGCGGGCACCGCGAGCGACGCTTTGCTAGGACTTCATCTTCGCCGCTTCTGCCAGCAGTTCCTCGGCGTGGGCCACGCCCAGGTGCGAATCGGGCATGCCGGCGAGCATGCGAGCAAGCTCACGTGCGCGCGCCGCGTCGTCGACCACGCGCACGCCCGAGACCGTGACGGCCCCTGACGTGTCCTTCGAGACCACCAGGTGGCGGTCGGCGAAGGCCGCGACCTGCGGCAGGTGGGTGACGACGAGCACCTGGTGGCGGCGGGCGAGCTTGGCGAGGCAGCGGCCGATCTCGATCGCCGCGCCGCCGCCGACCCCGGCGTCGACCTCGTCGAACACGAGGACGGGCGGGCCGCCGATCTCGGCGAAGACCACTTCGATCGCGAGCATGACGCGGGAGAGCTCGCCGCCTGACGCGCCCTTGTGGAGGGCGGCGGGGAGGGAGCCCGGGTGCGGGCGCAGCAGAAGTTCGACCTCGTCGGCGCCGTCCTCAGTGGCGCCGGAGACGGTCATCTCGTCGCCGCCGGTCACCGTGAGGTCGATGCCGCCGCGGCCGGCCGGACGCGGCTCGACCGCGGCCGTGACCTCGGCGTGCGGCATCGCGAGGCCTTTGAGCTCGGCCGAGACCGAGGCGGAGAAGCGCTCGGCCGCGGCGCGGCGGGAGGCGCGCAGCTGCCCGGCGAGCTCGGCGGCCCGCGCGGTGAGCTCCGCGTGCTGCGATTCGAGTTCGGCGACGCGCTCGTCGGAGACGTCGAGCTCCCCGAGCCGTTTGGTGGCGTTCTCGGCCCAGGCCAGCACGCCGGGGAGGTCCTCGGCGTACTTGCGGAACAGGGTCTTCATGGCGGCCTGGCGCTGGTAGATCTCCTCCAGGCGCTGCGGGTCGGCCGAGAGGTCGTCGAGGTACGCGGAGAGGTCGACGGCGGCTTCGGCGAGGAGTGCGCCGGCCTCGGCGAGGCGCTCGGCGAACTCGGCGAGCTTGGGGTCGGCGTGGGCGTCGTGCTCCAGAGCGCGCGCAGCGGCGCCGACGGTGTCGGTCGCGCCGCCTTCGCCGGTGGCCGGGTCGCCGCTGATCGCGCCGTGCGCGGTGGCGGCGGCGAGGCGCAGGGCCTCGGCGTTCTCGAGGCGGCGGGCCTCTTCGGCGAGTTCGGCGTCCTCGCCTTCCTGCGGGTCGACGGCGGTGATCTCGTCGAGGCCCAGGCGCAGCATGTCGGCCTCGCGGGCCATCTCGCGGGCGCTGGTGCGCAGGCGGGAGAGCTCGGCGGCGCAGGCGCCGAGTTCATGGAAGACGGCGCGGTAGGCCTCGAGGACCTTGCCGTGGTCGGCCCCGGCGAAGCGGTCGAGCGCGGCCCGCTGCTCGGCGGGCTGCAGCAGCCGCATCTGGTCCGACTGGCCGTGCACCGAGATCGCCAGCTCGCCGAGTTCGGCCAGTACGCCGACGGGCGCGGAGCGGCCGCCGACCCAGGCCTTCGAACGGCCTTCAGAGGACACTGAGCGGGCTAGCAGCAGCTCGCCGTCCTCGAGGTCGGCCCCGGCCTCGATGGCGCGCTCCCGCAGTTCGAGGGCGTGCTCGCCCACGGCGAAGCGACCCTCCACAAGGGCTCGGTCAGCACCGAGGGGAGCACGGGAGGCACGACCGCCGAACAGCAGACCAAGACCGGCCACGACCATGGTCTTACCGGCGCCGGTTTCACCGGTGATGCAGGTCAGGCCGGAATCGAGCGGCAAGGTGGCGTCAGCGATCACGCCCAGATTCTGGATGCGAAGCTCCTCCAACACGCTTCGAAGCCTAGCCGGTCCGTCTGACAATCGGCGGCCGAGCGGCGGCGGATGCGTCTCAGATGCGGCCGTGACGCCAACCGTCAACGGGCAGAGAGAGTTTCGACACCAGGCGGGAGGCGAAGGGCTGGCCGGACATGCGCACCAGGCGCACCGGTCGGTCCGAGCGGCGGATCGTGACGGTGGAGCCGCTCGTGAGGCGGGTGAGCTCCTTGCCGTCCGCGATGAGCGCGCCCTCGGTGCCGACCGACTCCACGCCGATGCGGATCACCGAGGAGGAGTGCACCACCATCGGCTTGGCGAACAGGGCGTGCGCGTTCATGGGGACCACCACGAGGGCGTCCACATCGGGCCAGACCACCGGGCCGCCGGCCGACATCGCGTGCGCGGTCGAGCCGGTCGGCGAGGCGACCACGACGCCGTCGGAGCCGTAGCGGGAGATGCGGGTGCCGTCGATCTCGATGTACAGCTCGAGCATCCGCGCGGGCTCGGCCTTCTCCACCGCGATGTCGTTGAACGCCCAGGAGCGGTGCTGCTCGCCGTCGGTGCCCATGGCCTCGACGCCCAGCGCGGTCCGCTCCTCGACGGTGTACTCGCCGGCGAGGAGGCGCGAGACGACGGTCTCGAGTTCGCCGGTCTCGGCCTCGGCGAGGAAGCCGACCTTGCCGAAGTTGACGCCGAGCAGGGGCACGTCGGCCTCCGCGGCGACCTTCGCGGCGCGCAGCACGGTGCCGTCGCCGCCGAGGGCGAGCACGAGGTCCGCGTTCTCGCCGGTGACGTCGTCGCCGACCACGAGCGCGTCGGGGCGCAGGAGCGAGCGGGTCGCGCCGGAGCAGATCTTCACGGCGACGCCTTCCGCCTGCAGGGCGGCCGCGAGCTTGCCCGCGAGCTCGGCCACGTCCTGGCGGAGCGGGTGCGTCACCACGAGGACTCGGCTCGGCTTCTGCTGCGGCTCCACTCGCGCTCCTACTCAGACGGTTACAGGGCCTCGAACTGTACTCCAGGCGCCTTCACCGGGAGTATCGGAGAGCATACCCAGGATAACGCTTGCACCGAGCGGTTCGGCATGAAAGACCTGCCCCCGGCTTCCCTTGGGCGGCAAGCCGCTCAGCGATCTGGCCAGGTGTGATCCATTGCGGCACAATGTGTCCCCAACACCACCGGAACCAAGGGAGCCATTATGGCGACACGCAGACAACTCCTCGGCTACTCGGCGCTCACCGCCGCAGCGGCGGCCGGGCTCGCCACCGTCGGCCCCCGGGCGGCCGCCGCGAACGGCGCCCACGTCCCCGCCATCGTCATCGGGTCCGGCTACGGCGCGGCCGTCTCGGCCCTGCGCCTGGGCGAAACCGGCGTCCAGACCCTCGTCCTCGAAATGGGCCGCCTCTGGAACGAGCCGGGCGGGGACGGCAAGGTCTTCTGCAACATGACCAGCCCCGACGAGCGCAGCATGTGGTTCAAGCGCCGCACCGAAGCGCCCCTCTCCACCTTGCTCTGGCTCGACGTCGTCAACCGCGACATCGACCCCTACCCGGGCGTGCTCGACCGCATCAACTACGCGGACATGTCCGTCTACGTCGGACGCGGCGTCGGCGGCGGCTCGCTCGTCAACGGCGGCATGGCCGTCGTCCCCCGCCGCGACTACCTCGCCGAAGTCCTCCCCGGCCTCGACGCGGACCTGATGTACGACCGCTACTTCCCGCTCGCGCAAGCCGAACTCCAGGTCAACACCATCGACCCCGAGTTCTACCGGACCACCCCCTATTACCGGTTCAGCCGCGTGGCCGCCGCCCAGGCCGAGGCCGCAGGCCTGAAGACCGTGTTCGTGCCGGACGTGTACGACTTCGACTACATGGAGCGCGAGGCCGCCGGCACCGCCGAGAAGTCCGCCCTCGACGTCGAGGTCATGTACGGCAACAACCACGGCAAGATGAGCCTCGACAAGACCTACCTGGCCTCCGCGCTGGCGACGGGGAACGTCACCATCGCCGCCCGCCACCAGGTCACCGCCATCGAACTCGACGCCGACGGCAACTACGTGCTCACCGTCGAGCACCGCGGCGACGCGAACGAGCTCATCGAGTCCAAGCGGCTCACCTGCCGTCACCTGTTCCTCGGCGCGGGCAGCCTCGGCACCACCGAACTGCTCCTGCGCGCCCGCGAGACCGGCGCGCTCCCCGACCTGGACGAGTCCGTCGGCGCCGGCTGGGGCCCCAACGGGAACGTCATGACCGCCCGCGCCAACCACGCGTGGAACCCCACGGGTCTCAAGCAGTCCACGATCCCCGTCATGGGCATCGACGACTGGGACAACCCCGCGGCGCGGGTCTTCGCCGAGCTCGCGCCGCTCCCGGCCGGGATCGAGACCTGGATCAGCCTCTATCTGGCGATCACCGACAACCCCGAGCGCGGCCACTTCACGTACGACGCCGACGCCGACAGGGCCGTGCTCAACTGGAGCGGCGAGCAGTCCGAGCCGGGCGTGGCCGCCGCGAAGTCCCTGTTCGACCGCATCAACAGGAAGCACGGCACGTCGTACCGGTACGACCTGTTCGGCGACCATCGGGCCTTCGCCGCCGACTTCTGCTACCACCCGCTCGGCGGCTGCGTCCTCGGCGAGGCCACGGACGCGTACGGGCGCCTGAACGGCTACGAGCGGCTGTACGCCACCGACTCCTCGCTCATCCCCGGCTCGCTCGGCGTGAACCCGCTGGTGACGATCACGGCGCTGGCGGAGCGGAACCTGGAGGCGATCCTCGCCGCCGACTTCGCTTAGGGGCCTTCGCTAGGCGGGCACGCCGCAGGCCGCGTCGACGCCGGCGCGGTCGATCGGCTCGCCGCCGACGACCATGCGGCAGAAGAACTCTACGTTCCCCTTCGGGCCGGGCAGCGGGCTCGCGGCCACCGCGGTGGTGGTCCAGCCGAGCTGTCCGGCCTTCTCGACGACGTTCCAGACGGCGGCGGCGCGCTGCGCGGGGTCGGCCACGACCCCGCCCGCGCCGACCTGGCCCTTGCCGACCTCGAACTGCGGCTTGACCATCGGCAGCATCATGCCGCCGGGCTTCGTGCACGCGGCGAGCGCGGGCAGGACGAGTTCGAGTGAGATGAACGACAGGTCCCCCACCGTCAGGTCCACCTGCCCGCCGAGCAGTTCGGGGGTGAGGTGGCGGACGTTGGTGCGGTCGTGGACGACCACGCGCTCGTCGGTCTGGAGCTTCCAGGCGAGCTGGCCGTAGCCGACGTCGACGGCGAGCACCTCGGCCGCGCCGCGGCGCAGCAGGACGTCGGTGAAGCCGCCGGTGGAGGCCCCGGCGTCGAGCACGCGCAGGCCCTTCGGGTCCGCACCGAACGCGTCGAGGGCGCCGATGAGCTTGTGGGCGCCGCGGGAGACGTAGTCGTCCACGTCGCCGACGAGGCGGATGGAGTCGTCGCCGGTGACGCTCGTGGCGGGTTTCGTGGCGGGGATGCCGCGCAGGTGGATGCGGCCGGCCGCGATGAGTTCGCGGGCGTGCTCGCGGGAGCGGGCGATCTTGCGGCGCACGAGTTCGGCGTCGAGTCGGTAGCGCGTCGGCATGGCGCGGGATCGGTGCTTTCTAGTGGGTCTGGAGGCTAGGCGTCGTCGACGTTGCTGAGGATCTCGGAGAGGCGCTGCTGGACGCCTTCGAAGACCTGGACGTGCTCGGTGACGGGCAGGTCCGGCAGGGCTTCGAGGCGGCCCAGGGCCTCCTCGACCTCCATCTCGACATCGTCGGTGTCGGCGGAGGGCTGCAGGCGGTCGGCCAGGGCCCCCGGGCTCGGCGTATCGGTCATGCGTCCTCTTCCTCGTCGTCGATCGGCTCCATGGTGGCGGCGGAGGCGGACGAGGGGGTCTCGGCGGGGGCCGGGCGGCCGGGGCTCTTCTCGGCGGCGTTCGCGCGGGCCTCGGCTTCGGCGAGGCGGATCCGGAGGTCGCGGATCTGCTCTTCGGAGTGCTCGAGGCGCAGGTTGAGGTCGTCGAGGTCGGCATGGGTGGCGACGCCGAGGCGGGTGAGGCCCGCGTCGACCTCGGAGCGGATGAGGCGGCCGAGGTCGGAGGCGGTGCGCGTGCCGTGCTCGCGCATCTGCTCGGAGCCCGAGCGCAGGTCCTCGCGGACTTTGCCCGCGAATTCGCGGGCGCGGCGGCCGGGTTCGCCGGCCATGCCTAGAAATGAGTCGAAGTACGCGCGGGCGGAGTCCGTCATGGCGGTCCCACTCCCTTCAGGGTCTGCCGAGTCCGCGGGTTGGCGTCCCCGCCTCGGTGAGGCTCGCGAGCCGTAGTCTGGCTCTGGCGTCAACGGTACTGCCAAGCTACCGGTCCCCGGCCGTGCCCGCACGGCCGTACTGGCCGGTAACATTCTGACGGGGCGCACCGCCGCGCCCGCGCCGATCGAAACAGGAGGGCCCATGGCCACCATCGACGAATGCCGGACCGCACTCGAGCAGTTCGCGGAGAACCTCTCCTCGAACCCGAAGTCGGTGCGCAAGCTCCAGGGCTTCCAGCGGTCGCTCGCCGCCGACATCACCGACCTCTCGGTGTCCTTCAACGGCAAGTTCGACCAGGGCAAGCTGACCGGCATCACCGACGGCGACAACCCCGACGCGGAGATCCGCATGATCACCTCCTCGGACAACCTGCTCAAGCTCGTCGCCGGCGAGCTCGACTTCATGAAGGCCTTCACCGGGGGCCAGGTCAAGATCAAGGCGAACATGATGGACCTCATGAAGCTCCGCGGCGTGCTGTAGCCACTCGGCTCCGGTTCGCTTTGGGCCGCTTGCACGTGAGGTGCGCGGGCACGGGCCGTGAGGCCCGTCCCGCGCGGTCATGCCCAGAGCTGCGAGCCGTAAGGCCCCACGGCAGAGTCCGGATGGTCCAATGCGTCCCGGTCGGACGCAACGGCATTCGAGCCACGTTGTAATCTCTCGGCAGTCGAGCGCTTCGAGCTCAAGAACTATTCCGGGAGGACCGTATGGCCACTGTTGACGAATGCCGCAATGTGCTGGAGAAGATGGCGGGCAAGGTCGCCAGGAAGTCCGACGAGCTCGAGCTCGAAGAGGGCTTCGAGCGCACGCTGGCCGTTGAGATCACCGACCTGAAGCAGGCCTTCAGCGCCAAGCTCTCCGGCAACAAGCTCACCGACCTGCTCGACGGCGACGCCCCCGACGCTGAGGTGCGCATCCTGATCGCCTCTGACGACCTGATCGCCCTGTCGAAGAAGGAACTCAAGCCCGCCAAGGCGATCCTGACCGGCAAGATCAAGATCAAGGCCTCCGTCAAGGACCTCGCCAAGCTGCGCAAGGCCCTCAAGGTCGACTAAGCACCCGCCATCGACGTAAGGCGCTGCGCCCCACCGGCACAGCGCCGCCGAAGAAAACGAAGCCCGGACTGCGGCAGTCCGGGCTTCATGCTTGTCCCCTGCTAGATCGACAGGAGCTTCTCCGCGGCCGCGCCCACCGGGACCGGCGCCGAGGTCGGGTCGTAGCCCGCCATATCGGCTGCGGCCCAGCTCAACTCGCAGAGCGCCCGCCACGCGTCCAGGTCGGCGCCCTCGCCGCTGAGGCTGATCTTCTTGCCCTCCAAGGTCGCCGTCCAGCCGCCGCACTCGATGCGGTCGACCGCGTCGTTCCAGTCGGGCTCGGGGTGCGGCTCGGTCAGCGCCGCAAGGCTCCAGCCGAGGTAGGTCGGCCGCTGCTCGGGCGGCAGCGCCAGCGCCGAACGCGGCGAGGCGACACCGGTGAACACCAGCAGGGAGTCGATGCCCGCCCGGTTGGCGCCCTCGATGTCCGAGTCCGGCCGGTCGCCGACCATGACCGCGCGGGCACCGGGCTTGCGCGCCAGCGCGGACCGGTAGATCCCCGGCTCGGGCTTCCCTGCCACGACATCGGGCCCGCGGCCCAGCGCCGTGGCGATCGCGCCCGCCAGAGCGCCCGTACCGGGCAGCGGACCGTCCGGTGTGGGCAGGGTGGCGTCGAGGTTCGTGGCGACCCAGAGCGCGCCGTTGCGGGCGGCGATGGTCAGGTCCGCGAGGTCCCGCCACGTCAGCGACGGGATCATGCCGTAGCCGATGCCTTGGGCCGCTTTGGGGTCCGTCGTCGCGACCAGGCCCTGGGACTCTACTGCGTTGCGCAGCGCCTCAGAGCCGGTCACGAGGATCAGGGCGCCTTCGCCGAGGCGCTCGCGCAGGATCTCGGCCACGACCTGCGCCGAGGTGAGCACCTGGGACTCCTCGGCTGGGATGTCCATGCCGCGCAAGGCCTCGGCGACCACCTGCGGGCTCCGGGAGGCGTTGTTGGTGACGAACACCGGGTCGCAGTCGAGCCCCGGAAGGGCCGCGAGGGTCGCGGCCGCTTCCGGGATCGGCTGACTGAGCAGGTAGACGACACCGTCGAGGTCGAGCAGCGCTTGGTCGTAAGCGCCGGCGAGTGCCTCAGGCGCGCCTTTCAGTCGGGTCATCAGATTCCTCAGCGTCAGGGGTCGACCCGGCGCTGGAGGACGCCGGCGTCGCGAACGGAGTGGTCGAAGGCGGCGCGGGCGTCGTCTCGGTCCTCACGTCGTCCTTGACGTCGGCCTCGGACTCCTCGTCGTCTTCGAAGTCTTCTTCGTCGTCGTCGAAGTCGTCGCCATCGTCGTCGTCGTAGTCGTCTTCGTCCTCGAGGTCGTCGTCCTCGTCGTCCTCGTCGTCGTCGTCATCGAGGTCGTCGTCGTCCTCGTCGTCGAATTCCTCGTCGTCCTCGTCGTACTCTTCGACGACGATGCCTTCGAGCTCGAGCAGGCGCTCGGCGGCGCCGGTGTCGCCGGTCTCGTCGGCGGCGACCGCCTTCGAGAGCCATTCGCGGGCTTCGTCTTCACGGCCGTCGGCCAGCAGGCCCTCGGCGTAGGCGTAGCGGAGGCGGGCGACCCACGGCTCGGTCTTCGGCGAGTTGAGCCCGCCGACCTTCAGCATCGCGGTCGCGGCCTCGCCCATGCCCATGTCGCGGCGGGCGCCGGAGGCGACGATGAGCAGTTCGACCCGCACTTCGGGGTCGACGCTCTCGTCGCTGCCGAACTCGCGGTAGAGGTCGATCGCGCGCTCGGGGTGCCCAAGGGCGCGTTCGCAGTCGGCGATGAGCGCCACGTGGTCGTGCGTGCCGCCCAGGCGCTGCGCGGCGCGCAGCTCGTTGACGGCCAGCTGCCACTCCTCGGCGCCGTACGCGGCCACACCGGTGACCTCGCGGACCACGGCCACGCGGGACGCCTTGCGGCGGGCGTAGCGGGCCTGCTCGAGCGCGCCTTCGATGTCGTCCTCGGCGAGGAGCGCGGCAGCGGCGAGGAGCCGGTTGCCGACGGCCTCGGCGAGCTGCTTGTTCAAGCTGCGCAGCCCGGCCTTGGTCTCCTTGTCGAGCTGGTCGAAGCCGTACTCGACGCCTTCGGGGAGGTCGGGCGCCTCGTCGGACTCGCCCATGCGGATCGGGCCCTCGTGCCCGGCCTCGCGCTCCTCGAGCGGACGCAGGTTGTCCTTGCCGCGGCGCTCCTTGCCGTCGCGGCCGAAGCGGTCGTCGCCCCGGTCGTCACGGCGCGGACGGTCGTCGCGGTCGAACCGGCGCTGGCCTTGGCCCTCGCGGTTCTCGAACTTGCGCGGCCGGTCGTCGTCGCGGCGGGGGCGGTCGTCCCGGTCGAAGCGGCGGGGACGGTCGTCCCGGTCGAAGCGGCGGGGACGGTCGTCGCCGTCGCGGCGCGGGCGGTCCTCACTGCCTTCGAACCGGCGCGGGCCCTGGCCCTCGCGGTTCTCGAACTTGCGCGGGCGGTCGTCATCGCGGGCCGGTCGGTCGGAACGGTCCTCGAACCGGCGCGGACGGTCGTCCTCGCGGCGGGGACGGTCGTCCCGGTTGCCCTCGAAGCGGCGCGGTCCGCGGTCGTCGCGGTTGAAGCCGCCACTGCGGTTGTCACCGTCGCGGCGGGGACGGTCGTCACGGTTGCCTTCGAAGCGGCGCGGTCCGCGGTCGTCGCGGTTGTAGCCACCGCGGCTGTCGCCGTCACGGCGGGGGCGGTCATCGCGGTTGCCTTCGAAACGACGCGGACGGTCGTCGCGGTTAAAACCACCACCGCGGTTGTCGCGGTTGTAACCACCGCTGCGGCCGTCCCGGTTGTAGCCGCCGCTGCGGCCGCCGTCGCCGTCGCGGCGCGGTCCGCGGTCGTCGCGGTTGTAACCACCGCGGCTGTCGCCGTCGCGGCGCGGGCCGCGGTCATCGCGGTTGAACCCGCCGCTGCGCGGCCGGTCGTCGCGGTTGTAGCCACCACTGCGCCCGCCGCGGTCGTCACGGCTGTAGCCGCCGCTGCGGCCCCCGTCGCCATCGCGGCGCGGGCGGTCGTCGCGGCTGCCTTCGAAGCGGCGCGGGCCGCGGTCATCGCGGTTGTACCCGCCACTGCGGCCACCGCGGTCGTCACGGCTGTAGCCGCCGCTGCGGCCCCCGTCGCCGTCACGGCGCGGGCGGTCGTCGCGGTTGTAGCCGCCACTGCGGCTGTCGCGGTTAAAGCCACCGCCACGGCTGTCGCCGTCCCGGCGCGGCCGGTCATCACGGCTGCCTTCGAAGCGGCGCGGGCCGCCCCGGTCGTCGCGGTTGTACCCGCCGCTGCGGTTGTCGCGGTTGTAGCCGCCACTGCGGCCCCCGTCGCCCTCACGGCGAGGACGGTCGTCCCGGTCATCGTAGCGCCGCGGGCGGTCATCGCGGCCTTCACTGCGGCCGTAGCCGCCCCGGCTGTCCCCTCGGCCGTCCTGGCGGTTGTACCCGCCGCTGCGGCCCGAACGGTCGCCGTAGCCGCCGCCCTCGCGACGGCCGTAGCCGCCTCGTCGGTCATCTTCACCCTTGCGGGCGCGGCCGTCTTCAGCCACTCGATTCTCCCCCTCTATTCACCGCGACAAAACCAGCCAAGTGTATGCCTCAGCCGACTACCTCGAACCCGGCGACGGTCTTCTTGCCGCGCCGGATCACTCCGTACCGTCCGTGAAGCAGGTCAGAAGGGTCGATAACGGCCGCAGGATCACTCACCCGGACGTTGTTCAGGTAGGCCCCGCCCTCCTTCGCGGCGCGGCGGGCCTCGCCCAGGCTCGCGACCACGCCGGACTCCTTCATGGCCTCGGCCACCGTGACGCCTGGCTTCGTGAACTCCGCCAGGCCCGCCTCGACGAGCGCGGCGCGCAGCGTCGACTCGGGCAGCTCGGCGAGCTCGCCGCGGCCGAACAGCGCCTGCGAGGCGGCCACGACATGCGCGGTCTCCTCGGCGCCGTGCAGCAGCGAGGTCATCTCCTCCGCGAGCGCCTTCTGCGCGAGACGCGCGGCGGGCTTCTCAGCGGTCGCCCGCTCCAGCTCCTCGATCTCCTCATGGGACTTGAACGAGAAGTACTTCAGGTAGCCCACCACGTCGGCGTCGGCCGAGTTCACCCAGAACTGGTAGAACGCGTACGGGCTGGTCAGCTCGGGATCGAGCCAGACGGCCCCGCCTTCGGTCTTGCCGAACTTCGTGCCGTCGGCCTTGAGGACCAGCGGGGTGACGAAGGCGTGGACGTGCTCGGCGGCCTTGCGGCGCACGAAGTCCACGCCCGCGGTGATGTTGCCCCACTGGTCGGACCCTCCGAACTGGAGGGAGCAGCCGTGGCGGCGGTGCAGCTCGTAGAAGTCGTTGGACTGCAGCAGCTGGTAGGAGAACTCGGTGAAGGAGATGCCGGATTCGAGCCGGGCCTTCACGACCTCGCGGGCGAGCATCTTCGAGACCGGGAAGTGCTTGCCGACGTCCCGGAGGAACTCCACGACGCCCATCTCGCTGGTCCAGTCGAGGTTGTTGACCGGGATCGCGCCGTTCTCGCCGTCGTAGGTGACGAACGGGGCGAGCTGCCCCCGGATCTTCTCGACCCATCCGGCCACGACCTCGGGCGGGTTGATGCTGCGCTCCCCCGCCTCCTTGGGGTCGCCGATCTGGCCGGTCGCGCCGCCCACGAGCAGCAGCGGCCTCAGGCCCGCCTGCTGGAGGCGGCGGGCGGTGATGACCTGCATGAGGTGGCCGACGTGCAGGCTGACCGCGGTCGGGTCGAAGCCCACATAGAAGGTCACCTGGCCCGCGTCGATGTGCTCGCGGAGAGCGTCGATGCCGGTGGAGTCCTGGATGAGGCCGCGCCATGCGAAGTCGTCGAGAATATGCACGCCCTCATTGTGCCCTAGCGGGCGAAGCGCTTTTCGGGCTCCGAGGCCGGTCGTGACCCTGCCGTCAGGCCTCCGCGTGCCGCCCCGCCTCGCCGAGCGCCAGCGCGACCTCGATCTGGACGCGCAGCTCAAGGGCCGCATTGGTCTTCGCGACCTGCTTGGTCGGGCCCTTGCCCTCGGCCGCGACGTGCTCGTCGGAGACCTGCAGCCGCCCTTCCGCACGGCAGGTGAAGACCCGCTCGTGCGAGGGGCCGTCGACCGAGAAATCCCAGGTGAGCGGCTTGATCAGACCGCGTGCGGCGTAGATCTGGACCGCTTCGGCCGGGTTGACCGCGGCGTCCACGAGGAGCTTCTTCGGGCCCTCAGTGCGCGGCTTGGCCACCGCGTCAGAGGACGGGTCGGGCAGGCCCGCCAGCGCGGCGACGAGCGCCAGGGCGGCCTGGTTGCGGGCTTCCTTCTTGTTGCGCTGCAGGCGCTTCGGCGAGTCGACCTGCTCGTCGCCGTAGCGGATGGAGACCTGCGCGGAGAAGAGCGGGCCCTCGAAGCCGGGCTCGTCCTCGACGGTCCAGAGCACGTTCGTCTCGTTGCTGACGGGGCCGCCGAGGCGGTCCTGGAGGTAGACGTTGACGATCGACTGGGCCTGCTGGGGCTCGTCGGCGAGCATCCGGTTCATGCGCTCGCGCAGCGGTTCGAACTCGCCGCGGCCGTAGAGGTAGACGGAGGCGAACTCGCGGAGCTGGAGTTCGCGGGCGTCGAGGCGGCGGGCGGTGTCCTCGGCGAGCCCGGCCGGGTGCTCGCCGCGCTCGACGGCGAACTGGAGGACGCGGGCGTACTGCTTGTAGGGCAGGGCGGTGAAGTCGGCGGCCGCGGCGTGCTTCGCGGTCTGCTCGTGGGCCTTCTGCTTGAAGTACTCGGCTTTGGCGCGGCGCTCCTCCTCGACGCGCTCGTTCACGTGCGCCGCGATGGCGTCGAGCTCTTCGGCGGGGTAGGGGCTCGGGCGGCCGAGGGCGGCGGCGAGCAGGATGCGCTGGACGACGAGGTCGGGGTAGCGGCGGATGGGGCTGGTCGCGTGCGTGTACGCGGGCAGCTGAAGTCCGTGGTGGCCGTGCACGGTGGGGCCGTAGGTCGCGGCGCGGGCGACCATGCGCATGCGGGCGCGGAGCATCTCGAAGGCGGCGCCGTCGCCGCTGGCGGCGATCGAGTCGAGCTCGGCGCGCAGTTCCGCGGGGTCGCCGGCGACGGCGGCGAGGCGGTGGTTGCGGAAGAGGATCGGCAGGTCCTCGCGCACGGCCCAGGAGGCGATCTGCGCGTTGGCGGCGATCATGAACTCCTGCACGATGATGTAGCCGGAGTTGCGCATCGAGCTGTCGAGCCGGACGAGCTGGCCCTCCTCGTTGGTGGCGAAGCCGGAGAGGAGGTCGTAGAACGCGAGTGCGCCGGCGTTGCGGCGGGCGGCGAGCATCGTCTGGGCGAAGCGCAGGGCGAGCGCGAGCGTGCCGTGGAGGGGGTGGGTGTCGTCGTTCGCGGCGGTCGCGGCCTCGCCGTGGGTCATGATCCACGACCGGGTGAGGCGTCCGGGGCCGAGTTCGGCGGTGAGCACGCGGCCGGCGGCGTCGAGTCTGAGGTGGACGGCGAAGGTGTCGTTCTCGCGGCCGGGTTCGAGGGAGGCGGCTTCGACGACGGGCGCGGGGAGCATGTGCTTGGTGTGCTCGGGCCGGTAGCGGGTGTGGACGCGGCGGTGGGCCTCGGTGTCGGCGCGGCCGCCGGTGGTGACGTGGTCGGCGACCCGGGCGATGTGGACCCAGACGTCGAAGCCGTCGCCGTGGGGCTCGATCCAGATGGCGTCGTCGCGATCGACCGTGGTGGCGGCGTCGATCATGATCCCGGTCTCGGCGGGGTTGTGCTCGACCAACTGCGCTCCTCGTTCGTCTCGCGCCATATCGTAGCGGGCAGCTCACTCGCATCGTTTCCCGTCTCGGGAAAGGTTGCGGGGCCGCGACACCTTGCAGGAGAGCGCGAGCGCTTTGGACGAGTGCGCCGACGCGGCGAGAGGGACCGAGCGCCGAGCGCTCGGTCCCTCTCGACGGTCCGTTCGGTCAGGGGCGCAGGTCCCAGGTCTCCAGTCGTCCGCACATGCCCCACTTGCCCACCGCGTCCCCGGCGTTGCCGGCGTGGGCGTCGCACAGGTGGGTCGCGTCGGCCCGCTCGAGGGCGTCCAGGTGGGCGCCCGTGGCGTCGGCCTGGGCCTTGGGCCCTGCCGCCCAGATCCGCCGCCAGGTCTCGGCGCGGCCCGAGACGAGCTGTGCCGCCTTGTCCCACAAGGGCTTCATGGCCGCGGGGCCCTCGGCCTCGACGCGTTCGCGCAGGGCGAGGTAGCCGTCGATCGCGAGGTCCCGGCGGGCCCGGGTGGCCTCGCCGCGCTGGCTCTCGGTGAGCCCTTCGGCGGCCGGTGCCGTCGCGGCGGCCCGGTAGGCCTCCGGGTCGGCAAGGGTCGCTTCGGGAAAGGTGAACACGGCGTCCCCGGCCTCGGGGATGCCGGCGTTCTGCATGACCACGACGACCTGGAGGTCGCCCGAGCCGTTGACCGCGCGGTGGACCGTCCCGGGGGTGAACCACAGGACGGTCCCGCGCTTGAGCTCGTGGCGCTCGAAGCCGTTCCCCGAGAGCGTCTCCACCGCTCCGGTGCCGCCGACGACGACGTAGCCCTCGGTGGAGGCGGTGTGGAGGTGCGGGCTGCCGCCCGCCTGCCCGTCGGCCGCGGGCCAGTCGTAGACCGAGACGAGGGAGACGGCCGTGCCGCCCGGGAAGCCGCTCATCGCTACCCCAACCGGTCCAGTTCGGCGGCGGCGAGCGCAGCGGCCTTGGCGGCGCCGTCGATGCCGGTGTCGCCGTTGCAGATGGCGACGGCGTGGCGCAGCGTCACGGTGTCGCCGGGCTCCATCGGCAGCTCGGTGTCGAAGAACGGCGCGGGGCAGACCGCGGCGAACGGGGTCGTGCGGACGAACCACTTGACGGGCGCGGTCGGGTTCTCCGGGTGGTCGGTGAAGACCAGCGTGGAGACGGCGTCGACCGAGTCGTGCTTGCCGCGGTAGGCGAGCCAGTCGCCGCGCTCGCCCATCTTCTCGTCGCCGCCTTCGCCTTCGGCGGTGTAGACGGTGCCTTCGGTGAAGGAGCGCGGTCCGCGCCAGAAGAAGCCGCCGTAGCCCGCGTTCTCGCGGCCCTCGGTGGTGGGGCTGCCCATGACGACCGTGTTCTCGGTGTCGTTGGTGAACGCGGTCGTGAACGACAGCACCCAGGTGTCGTCGGCGAGGACGGTGACGGCGAAGGTGCGGGTCTCGGAGAAGAAGTGGCGGCCGTCCTGGGTGATCCAGTCGAGGCGCTCCACGGCCTTGACACCGTGCTCGTCCGAGGTGAGCTCGGTGAACTCACTGTGGACCATGGCGCCGTCGTTCTTCTCGTCCACGTAGCCCTTGCCGCGGCGGAAGGTCGCGCCGCCCCAGAAGTTCTCGGGGCCCGCGTTCGGCAGGGAGAGCGCGATGCCCTTGTGCCACACGTGGTCGTGCGGGCGGTAGAGGCTCACCTGGTTGCCGGCGAGGTCGTAGAGCGGTTCGAAGTAGGGCCGCGGGGATTCGAACTGGGCGTTGTCGGGGCGGTAGACGTACCGCAGGATCGTCAAGTCGCCCTTGTTGATCGAGACGGCGGTGCCGTTGTCGTCGAGGTGCAGCGTCATCGGTGTGCTCTCCAGTCGTTGCTCGGTTTGGCGGCTCTGTCGGGCGGTCACTTGCGGTCGGGCCAGGGCGCGCCTGAGCCGTCCATGCGCTGGTAGAACGGCGAGGTCGGGTCGATCTCCCCGGCGCGGACGCGCTTGCCGGTGAAGGCGGAGGCGTAGATCGCGGCGAGGAGCTCGAGGGTGCGGCGGGCCTCCTCGACGGTGACCGGCGGGGCGGCCTTCCCGTCGAGGGCGTCGGCGATGCGCAGGAACTGGGCGTAGTGGCCCGAGTTCCGGCCGCGGGGCTCGCCCGCCCAGGCGAGGTGGACCTCTTCGGCGGCCGCGTCGATCGGGTGGATGCTCCAGTTGTCGTCGCCGTAGCCGTAGAGGTGGTCGAGTTCGACGGTGGCGTTGTCGAAGTCGAGCCGGATCTGCGAGACCTCGCGCGGGGAGAGCAGCGAGTTCGTGATGACCACCGAGGCACCGGACTCGAGGGTGACGATCGCGTGCGAGACGTCCTCGGTGTTGGTGATGCGGCGGTGGCGGTGGGCGGTGGCGACCACTTCGGACCAAGGCCCGACCAGGGAGAGGAGCGTGTCGATCTGGTGGATGCCGTGGCCCATGGTGGGGCCGCCGCCCTCGGTCTCCCAGCGTCCGCGCCATTCGACCGCGAAGTACTCCTCGGGGCGGTACCAGAGGGTGTCGCATTTCGCGACGGCGAGGCGGCCGAGGACGCCCGAGGCGGTCATGTCGCGCACGCGTTCGGCGGCGGAGCCGAAGCGGTGCTGGGAGATGAGCGCGAAGTCGCCCTTCGAGGCGGATGCGGCGGCGGCGATCCGGTCGAACTCGGCGAGGCTCAGCGCCGGGGGCTTCTCGCAGATGACGCCGACGCCGGCTTCGAGGGCGGCGATGGCACCGGGCGCGTGCGCCACGGGCGGGGTGCAGAGGTCGACCAGGTCGAGGGTCTCGGCGGCCAGCAGCTCCTCGATCGAGGCGTACCCGCTCGCGACGCCGAACTTCTGCTTGAACGCGTTGAGGCGGTCGGTGTCGGGGTCGACGGCCGCGACCAGCTCGATCCGGCCTTGACAGTGATCGCGCAGCTGCTCGGCGTGCAGGTGGGCGATGCCGCCGGTGCCGACTACGGCGAGGCGGTAGGGGGAGGACACAGTGGACTCCTTCGTCACAGGGTCTGTAAACGCTTTCCAGCGTCTGAGTGAATACTAGCCGACAACGGACGCGGAAGTGACTTGGGTCGCCAGGGCCCGGGTGCCCGGCTCCAGGCGCCGGGTGCCCGTCACCTCGACGTTCAGCGAGGCCACAGTGTCCGCCGCCGACCGCGCGAGACGCAGCTCGAGCGCCCCTGCCTCGACGACCCACCCGCCGTCCGCACCGACGAACGCGGCCAGCTCGACGGGCATGGCGAAGCGGGCCTCGCCGGCCTCACCGGGAGCCAGGTCGAGCCGCGCGAAACCGACCAGGCGCTGCACGGGGCGAACCGCGGAGGCCACCGGGTCGTGGAGGTAGAGCTGCACGACCTCGGTGCCGTGGCGCTCACCCGTGTTGCGCACGCGGACCGCGAGCTCGACGACTTCGTCCGGGCCGACCTCGGCGCCGGAGACGAGCGCCGCCTCGTCCCACGTGAACTCGGTGTACGAGAGGCCGTGGCCGAACACGTAGCGGGCCGTCGGGTCCACCGACGAGACCGAGGAGCGCCGGGCCAGTTCAGGGGCGAGGTAGGTGGCGGGCGGGGAGTCCGCGCGCGCCGGAACGCCCGCAGGCAGGCGCCCTTCGGGCTCGGCCGCTCCGGTGAGCACCGCGCTGATCGCGCCGGCGCCCTCCTGGCCGGGCAGGAACGCCTGCACGATCGCGGCGGCCCGGTCCGGGGCCGTGCCGAGCGCGTACGGGCGGCCCGAGATCACGACGACCACGGTGGGCGTGCCGGAGTCGAGCACCGCTTCGAGCAGTTCGGCCTGGCGGCCCGGCAGCGCGTGCGTCGGGGCGTCGCAGCCCTCGCCGGAGGTGCCCCGGCCGAAGAGCCCGGAGCGGTCGCCGACGGCGACGATCGCGAGGTCGGCAGCGGCGGCGGCGTTCGCCGCGGCGGCGATCTCGGCGTCGGAGGCGTCGAGGACGGAGCCGGCGGCGAGGTGCTCGACGACCGCGGCCGGGAGGTCCGCTTTGAGCCGCTCGAGGAGCGTGGCGATCGAGACGCCCATGTCCACGTGCGGGTACGGGTCGTCCGAGTCGATGGACGCGGCATCGTTGCGGCCGTGGTGGTTCGGGAAGGCATAGCAGCCGAGCATGACGGCCTTGTCGTCCGCGACGGGGCCGACGAGCGCGATCCGCCCCGGCTCGGCCTTGAGCGGCAGCGTGCCGTCGTTGGACAGGAGCACGATCGACTTGCGGGCCACCTCGGCGGCCAGCACGCGGGCGTGGGGCGGGTCGAGGTCGATCTCCGCGGCGGGCTCGGGGAGCTCCTCGAGGAGGCCCAGCTGGATCTTCTGGGTGAGCACGCGCTCGACGGCGCGGTCGATCACGCCTTCGTCGATGCGGCCGGCGGCGACGGCGGACTGCAGGGGCTCGCCGTAGCAGTCGACGCTCGGCAGCTCGACGTCCACGCCGCCCGCGAGGCCCAGCACGGCCGCTTCGGAGCGGTCGGCGGCGACGCTGTGCAGGGAGTTGAGGAAGTTGACGCCGAAGTAGTCGGAGACCACGGTCCCCTCGAAGCCCCATTCGTCCCGCAGGATGCTCTGCAGCAGCTCGGGGTTGGCGTGGGAGGCGATGCCGTCGTTGGCGGCGTAGGAGGGCATCACGGAGCCGGCGCGGCCGATGCGCACGGCCATCTCGAACGGGGTCAGGTAAGTCTCGGCGAACTGCCGCGGGCCCATGTAGACCGGTCCGAAGTTGCGGGCCGCGTGCGAGGCGGAGTAGCCGGCGAAGTGCTTCAGCGTGGCGACGATCCCGGAGTCCTGGAGGCCCGAGACGTACGCGGTGGCGAGCGTGCCCGTCAGGTACGGGTCCTCGCCCATCGTCTCCTCGGTCCGGCCCCAGCGCGAGTCGGCGACGACGTCCAGCACGGGGGCGAGGCCCTGGTGGACGCCCACGCTGCGCATGGTCGCGCCGATCTGCTGGGCCATCGCGCCGATGAGCTCGGGGTCGAAGGTCGCGCCCCAGGCGAGGGCGGTCGGGAAGATGGTCGCGCCGTGGGCCATGAAACCGGTGAGGCACTCCTCGTGGGCCAGGGCGGCGATGCCGAAGCGGCTGGAGGCCCGGATGCGCTGCTGCAGGGCGGCGAGGTTGGCCGCGCCTTCGGCGGCCGGGACAGGGGCCGAACCGAAGGGGCGGGTCAGCTGGCCCAACCCGTGCGCGATGGCCTCGTCCTCGGAGACGCCGCTGTTCTGCTCGCTCTGGTGCGGGGCCATGTCGGCGGCGTCCGCGTCGACGCCGCGCCACAGGCTGTACAGCTGCGCGCATTTCTCTTCGAGCGTCATCCGCTTGACAAGACCGGCGGCGCGTTCGGCCGCGTCCGCGGGGGTGTCGGTGTCCATGCTGCTCCACTCAAGCGGCCCGGAGCATTGGAACTGCTGGTTCCGGGCCGATAGTTTCTGAAACTTTTCTGATCGTTTTCGATACAGGTTTGCACACCATAACATTGATGACGGGCTACTTCTAGGCTTGATTTAAGCGTGGGATGCGTTTGCCCAGGACGTTTTATCGAGCGAAGTTCTCGAAAGTTTCGGGTGGAATCCGGGAGCCCTGGGGCACAGCTATAAGATGTCGGCACTACGGTTGGGCAGGAACGACCAGGAGGACCTTTGAGCGAAGACGAACATGGGCGCATCACGATCCGGGCCATCGCCGACGAGGCCGGCGTCAGCGTGCCGACGGTCTCGCGAGTCATCAACGGACGCTCGGACGTCGCCCCCGAGACGCGCAAACGCGTCGAGGAACTGCTGAACGAGCGCGGCTATCAGCGCCGCCGCTCCACCCGCGCGCCCAGCCGCGCGCGCCTGGTCGACCTCGTCTTCAACGAACTGGACAGCCCCTGGGCCGTGGAGATCATCCGCGGCGTCGAGGACGCGGCCCACGCCGCCGGCGTCGGCACCGTGGTCTCGGCGGTCCACCGCCGCCGCGCCTCGACCGAGCAGTGGCTGGACAACCTCCGCACGCGCGCCTCCGACGGCGTCATCCTGGTGGTCTCCCAGCTCGCCTCCCCGATCCTGGAGCAGCTGCGCCACCTCGGGGTCCCCATGGTCGTGCTCGACCCCTCCGGGGGCCCGACGATGGACGCCCCGGCGATCGGCGCCACCAACTGGGCCGGCGGCCTGGCCGCGACCGAACACCTGATCTCCTTGGGCCATACCCGTATCGGCTTCATCCACGGCCCCAAGCAGGTGCTCTGCTCCCGGGCGCGCTTCGACGGCTACCGCGCCGCCCTTGACGCGGCCGGCCTCACCTACGACCCGACGCTGATCTACGACGGCGACTTCTACCACCAGTCCGGCTTCGACGCCGCGTCCTCGCTCATGCGCCTCCCCGAGCCGCCGACCGCGATCTTCGCCTCCTCGGACCAGATGGCCTTCGGCGCCTACGAGGCGATCCGCCAAGCGGGCCTGCGCATCCCCGAGCACGTGAGCATCATCGGCTTCGACGACCTCCCCGAGTCGCGCTGGACCAGCCCGCCGCTGACCACGGTGCGCCAGCCCCTCGCCGAGATGGGCGCCCTCGCCGCCCGCACGGTCCTGGAGATGGCGGCCGGCAACGACATCGACTCGCCCCGCCTCGAGCTCGCCACCGAGCTCGTCGTCCGCGAGTCCACCGCACCCCTGGTCTGAACCGGGGTCAGGAGTCCGGGTCGTAGAGGAGGACCCGGACCTCCTGCGCGCACCGGCAGGCCTTCGCGAACCGGGCGGCCCACGCCAGGGCCTCCTCGCCGGAGTCCACCTCGATGATCGCGAACCCGCCCAGGACCGCCTTGGTCTCGGGGAACGGCCCCTCGGCGACCGTGCCGTCTGTGTCCACGATGCTCGCGCGCTGGCTTTCCAGCCCTGCGCCGAAGATCCAGACGCCGGCCTCCTTCGCCGCCGCGACCACCGCGCGCGAATCCCGGCTCACCTCGGGCAGGTCCTCCTCGGGGAAGGTCATCGCCCCGTCGTCGAACGAGATCAGATAGCGCTCCATACCGGTGCCTCCTGTCCGGCGCCGGCCGCGGTGCACGGCGCCCCGCCCCGATCGTACGGACGGGGTCCGACACCGTCCCCGGATCAGGCGTTCGGGGCCACGTCGGTGCCCGCCCCGCGCTTGCGGGGCTTGACCGCCTCGCGGACCGCCTCGGGGGCGGCGTCAAGACCGAGGGGGACGAGGCCCGCGTCCGCGATGAGCGCGAGGTCGTCCTTCGCCGCCTGGCCCTCGCTGGTCAGGTAGTCCCCCAGGAAGATCGAGTTGACGATCTGGAGCGCCACGCCCTGCATGTGCCGCAAGTGGACCTCGCGGCCCGCCGCGAGGCGCACCTCCGCGGCCGGGTTCGCCAGGCGCACCATCGCGAGGATGCGCAGGCACCGGCGCGGGTCGAGCTCCCACGTGTCCTGGAGGGGCGTGCCGTCGAAGGGCAGCAGGAAGTTCACCGGGATCGAGTCCACATCGAGCCCCCTGAGCCCCAAGGCGACCGAGACGAGGTCGGCGTCCGACTCCCCCATGCCCGCGATGAGGCCCGAGCACGGGGACAGGCCCGCGCCGTGCGCGGCGTTCACGGTGTCCACCCGGTCGCCGAAGGTGTGGGTCGAGCAGATCTCGGCGTAGGAGTCCTCAGCGGTGTTGAGGTTGTGGTTGTAGGCGTCCGCGCCGAGGTCGGCGAGGCGCTCGGCCTGGCCCTCCTTGAGCAGGCCCAGGCACGCGCACACCTCCACGCCGGGTGCGGCGTTCTTCACCGCGGCGATGGTCTTGCCGACGCGCTCGACGTCCATATCGGTCGGACCGCGCCCGCTTGCGACCAGGCACACCCGCGAGGCCCCGCCCGAGACGCCGGCCGCGGCCTGCTCGGCGGCCTGCTCCGGGCTCAGCCACGTGTACTTGAGGACGTCGGCCTTCGAACCGAGCCGCTGCGAGCAGTAGTTGCAGTCCTCGGGGCACAGCCCGCTCTTGAGGTTCACCAGGTAGTTGAGCTTGACCGTGTTCCCGAAGTGGCGGAACCGGTGCCGCGCGGCCGCGGCGACCACGTCCATGAGCTCGGCGTCCGCGCTCGCCAGCACCGCTTCGAGGTCGGCGGCGGCCGGGGCCTCCCCCGCGTCGGCGGCGGCGGACAGGCGGCTGAGGGCTTCGTGCACTGCGGTCATGGCAAAAATCTTGCCACAGCGCGGACACGCGGGACCTTTCGCATGGTTCGCGGCCATTGCGTGCGATAGGCATCGGACATCACCCTCAGACCGCAGCGTCGCGATCCGAATACACTTGCTACAGTGGGTGGTCGGTGCTGCGAAGAACGCGGCGGGCTGGTGGAGGTCCCCCCTGCTCGCGTTTCATACGACGAACCGCTCGAGCCATCCGGAGAGAACCAACCGTGCCGATCGCACCTGGACAACCGGCGTTGATCGCCGTCGCAGTCGCGACCCTCTGGGCCCAGCCCTCGGCCCCGGGACCGGAGGACCGCCTCGCACTCGGCGTGCCGTCCGCCATCCGGGAATGGGTCGCCCGGCTCACCAACGACATCCGCGCCAACGGCCTCAAGGGGCGCGTGCGCACCCAGTGCCTCCTCGGCACCCGCGTCGAAGTCCTCCAGGTCGCCGACGGCTGGGCCGAGGTCTCCTGCCCGCAGCAGGAGACCTCCGGCTGGGTCCCGCTCGACCAGCTCGTGCACCCCGCCGAGAACGACAATGAGGGCGTCGAGCACTTCGTGAGCGCCACCGCGACCGCCGTGCGGGAGGAACCGGGCGGCGACGTCGCCATCCCGGGCGTCACCCTCGGCACCCGCCTGCGGGTCGTCGGCGCCGCCTACCGCGGCTGGGTCCCCGTGGGCCTGCCCGGGCCGCGGCAGCCCGGCTGGGTGCCCCAGCGCGACCTCGCCAACGAACCCGTCACCGATGCGCCCTCGACCGCGCTCATCGCGGCCGGGCTCGACGCGGTGAAACTCGCCCAGCAGCTCCTGGAGATCCCGTACCTCCACGGCGGCGTCAGCGCCTACGGCATCGACGCCCCCGGCCTGGTGTGGATCGTCTACCGCCAGCTCGGCATCGACGTGCCGCGCTTCAACGACGCGCTCATCGAATCCGGCGAGGCCGTCCAGTTCGAGGACCTCCACCCCGGCGACCTGGTGTTCCTCGAGCACGGCGGCGACTCCAGGACCCCGGCGATCATGGCCGAGCGCAGCCAGACCGACCTGCCCGAGGTCATCTTCTCGTCCTCGGTCTACGGCAAGGTCGTCGTCGAATCGCTCAAGGACTCCGAGCTGGCGGGCATCACCGCCTGCCGCCGCCTGCCCGTGCAGGCCTGAGAACGCCGCAAGCGGAACGGCCCGCCTTCCCTTCCGGGGAGGCGGGCCGTTCCGCTTGCTGTGCGCTTGCGTGCTTACTTATCGACGCCCGCCACCGCGGGGGCGGCGGCGTCCATCTCGGCCTCGGACTCCGCGAAGAGCTCCTTGAAGGACTTGCCCTGGCGGCGCAGCAGGAACCAGTTGGCGATCACGACCGCGGCCAGCACGCCGGCGATGATGCCGAGCGAGATCGTGGTCGGGATGTGCGGCATCCACTCGATGTGGTGGCCGCCGTTGATGAACGGCAGCTGGTTCTCCGCCAGGCCGTTCATGACGAGCTTGACGCCGATCCAGCCGAGGATCGCCGCCAGACCCAGGTGCAGGTACTTCAGCGACTTGAGCATCGCGGCCAGCAGGAAGTACAGCTGGCGCAGGCCCATGAGCGCGAAGATCGTGGCGGTGAAGACCAGGTACGGCTCCTGGGTGAGGCCGAAGATCGCCGGGATCGAGTCGAGGGCGAACAGGATGTCCGTCGAGCCGATCGCGATCATCGCCAGCAGCAGCGGCGTCACGAACTTGACGCCGTCGATGCGGGTGAAGAGCTTGCTGCCGTGGTAGTCGGCGCTCACGCGCATCTTCGACTCGGCGAACTTCATGAAGCGCGACTTCTCGTAGTGCTCCTCGCCCTCCTCGCCTTCGTGGGCGTTCTCGCGGAGCTGCCCGATCGCGGTCCAGATGAGGATCGCGCCGAAGATGAGGAAGACCCAGCTGAACTTCGCGATGAGCACGGAGCCCACCGCGATGAAGCCGCCGCGGAGGATGATCGAGAGGACGATGCCGACCAGCAGCACACGCGACTGGAGCACCGGCGGGACCCGGAAGCCCTGGATGATGAGCAGGAAGACGAAGAGGTTGTCGACCGAGAGCGCCAGCTCGGTCAGGTAGCCGGCGTAGAACTGCCCGCCGTAAGTCGCGCCTTGGGTGACGAACATGATGACGCCGAAGACCAGCGCCGCGCCGATGTAGACGCCGGCCCAGGAGGCCGCTTCCTTCGTCGAGAGCTTGTGGGGGTTGCGGATGGCCATCGCGAGGTCGAGTACGACCACGGAGGCCAGCACCACCATCGTGAGAGCCCAGGCCCACGGGGGGAGGTCCAATGTGTTGCCTTCCTTGCCTTTGGAGGGTCACATGGTCTCTCCCGGTCCCTGCGGACCAGCGCCACCGGGGACCGATCGCGGTCCCGTGCATTGACGACGACGCTAACAGCGGCGAGCGCTGCGGGATACTCCCCACATACCTGATTCTGAACAGACGGGACTATTCTGCCTGCCGGAAGCCGACTTGTCACCAGTCGGATATGTGACTTCACTCTCGACACTACGCCTGCTGGGGCCGTTGGGGCGGCAGCTGTGGAAGGCTCCGCTCATGGTTCTCGAAGTCGCTGAAATCAAGGTCACCCCCGGGCAGGAGGACGCTTTCAAGGAGGCGTACCGCTCCGCCCGCGAACTCGTGAAGGTCTCCCCGGGCCTGCGCACGTTGCGCATGACGCAGGGCGTCGAGTCGCCGAGCCGCTTCGTGCTCCTCATCGAGTGGGACTCGGTCGAAGCGCATGAGCAGGGCTTCCGCGAGACCGACCGGTACGTCAAGTGGCGCGAGGCCATCGGCCCGTACTTCGCCCAGCCCCCGCTGGTGGAGCACTTCGACGACGTCGAATAAGCAGCACAGCGACGACGTCGAATAAACAGCACGGCGACGATGTCGAATGAGCAGCACTTCGACGACGTCGACCAGGCAGCGCAGCGGCGACGTCGATCGAGAAGTACTTGCAGCGAGCGGCCCGCGCCTTCCGGCGCGGGCCGCTCGTCTCGGTGTAAGCGACCGCCACGGCGACGTCGATCGAGAAGTACTTGCAGCGCGCGGCCCGCGCCTTCCGGCGCGGGCCGCTCGTCTCGTTCTACGCTCCGGCCTCGTCGATCTGGCGGAGTTCGCGTTTCAGATCCGTGATCTCGTCCCGGTAGGCCGCTGCGAGCTCGAACCTGAGTTCCCTTGCGGCCGCGAGCATCTGCTCGTTGCGCTCATCGAGCTGCTTGAGGATCTCCGAGCGGACCTTGCCGGCGCCCTGCTCCCGCTTGCTCTTCGGAAGGGTCGCCCACGGGTCCTCTTCGACCAGCTTCGCGGTGTCTGCCGCGGACTCGTAGAGGTCCTCCATGATGTCGCCGATGCGCTTGCGCAGCGGCTGCGGGTCGACGCCGTGCAGCTTGTTGTAGGCGATCTGCTTCTCGCGGCGGCGGTCGGTCTCGTCGAGCGCCGCCTTCATGGAGTCGGTGAGCTTGTCGGCGTACATGAGCACGGTGCCCGAGACGTTGCGGGCCGCGCGCCCGATCGTCTGGATCAGCGAGGTCCCCGAGCGCAGGAACCCCTCCTTGTCCGCGTCGAGGATCGCGACCAGCGAGACCTCGGGCAGGTCGAGGCCCTCCCGGAGGAGGTTGATGCCGACGAGGACGTCGTAGTCGCCGCGCCGCAGCTCCCCCAGCAGCTCGACCCGGCGGAGCGTCTCGACCTCCGAGTGCAGGTAGCGCACCCGGATGCCGTTGTCCATGAAGTAGTCCGTGAGGTCTTCGGCCATTTTCTTGGTGAGGGTGGTGACGAGCACGCGCTCGTTCTTCTTGGCGCGCTCGTTGATCTCGTACATGAGGTCGTCGATCTGGCCCTTGGTCGGCCGCACCTCGACATGCGGGTCGACCAGGCCGGTGGGGCGGATCACCTGCTCCACGAACTGGCCCTTGGTCTGCTCCATCTCCCACTTGCCCGGGGTGGCCGAGAGGTAGACGCTCTGGCCCACGCGCTCGCGGAACTCGTCGAAGCGCAGCGGCCGGTTGTCCAGCGCGCTGGGCAGCCGGAAGCCGAAGTCCACGAGGTTGCGCTTGCGCGAGGCGTCGCCCTCGTGCATCGCGCCGATCTGGGGGATGGTCTGGTGCGACTCGTCGACGATGGTGACGAAGTCGGAGGGGAAGTAGTCGAGCAGGGTGTGCGGCGGGGTGCCGGCGGCGCGGCCGTCGATGTGCCGCGAGTAGTTCTCGATGCCGTTGCAGGTGCCGATCTGCTTCATGTTCTCCAGGTCGAACACGGTGCGCATCCGCAGCCGCTGGGCCTCCAGGAGCTTGCCCTGCTCTTCGAGCTCGGCGAGGCGCTCCTCGAGCTCGACCTCGATGTCGCGGATCGCGCGGGCCATCCGCTCGTTGCCCGTGGCGTAGTGCGAGCCGGGGAAGATGAGCACCCGGTCGACCTCGCGGACCACGTCGCCGGTGATCGGGTGGAGGTAGTAGAGCCGGTCGATCTCGTCGCCGAACATCTCGATGCGGATCGCCAGCTCCTCGTAGGCCGGGATGATCTCGATCGTGTCGCCGCGCACCCGGAAGGTACCGCGGGTGAAGGCGACGTCGTTGCGGCCGTATTGGACGTCGACGAGCCGCCGCAGCAGCTTGTCGCGGTCCCACTCCTGGCCCACGGCGACCTCGGTGGCCTGCTCCAGGTACTCGGCGGGCGTGGCCAGGCCGTAGATCGCCGAGACGGTGGCCACCACGACGACGTCGCGGCGGGTCAGCAGCGAGTAGGTGGCGCGGTGGCGCAGCCGCTCGACCTCCTCGTTGATCGAGGCGTCCTTCTCGATGTAGGTGTCGGACTGCGCGACGTACGCCTCGGGCTGGTAGTAGTCGTAGTACGAGACGTAGTACTCGACCGCGTTGTTCGGCAGGAGCTCGCGAAGCTCCTTCGCCAGCTGCGCGGCGAGGGTCTTGTTGTGGACCATCACCAGCGCGGGGCGCTGGAGCTTCTCGATGAGCCACGCGGACGTGGCCGACTTGCCGGTGCCGGTCGCGCCGAGCAGGACCACGTCCCGCTCGCCTCGTTCGACCCGTTCGGTCAGCTGGGCGATCGCGGTCGGCTGGTCCCCCGACGGCTCCCAGTCGGCTACCACCTCGAAGCGCCCTTCGGCGCGCGGAATATCGAATGCCACGGCCCAACCGTAGCGCCGGGGTACGACACAGTTCGCGATCGGCGGTGACTTTTCCCGGTCCGGCTCGTTGGTCCCTGCGTGAGCTCCACTACCGCAGTCCCCTGGAAATCGGCCCTGATGTGGGCCATGGCCATCATCGTCGCGATCGCCGTCGCCGGCTGGTTCGCCGTCTCGTGCAGTCCCGGCGGGTCGAGCGCCGAGCGCCCCGTGAGCGAGGAGGAGGCCGCGCTGCTGGCCGGGATGCGCGAGCGCAACCACGGCTCCGAGCCGGTCGCGGTGCGCATCAGCGTGCCCACCGGCGGCGAGACGGTCACGGCGGACGGATTCGTCGACTGGCAGACGCCGATGCTGTACGCGCGCGTTCCGGACGCCGAGGGCGGCCACCGGCTGATTCAGGCCGTCCCGGGCCTCATCGCCACCCGCGCGGACGACGAGGCGGCCTTCAGCGAGCTGCGCGTCCCCGAGGACGGCTGGACCACCCGGCAGATGCTCGCGGGCGCGGGCACGCCGCTGGAGACGACCATCGACATCCTCGCGTCCTCGCTGTTCACGCTGAGCAGTGCCGAGGCCGACGACCCCGCCGAGCTGGCGGCGCAGGCCACGTGGCGGGAGGAGGGGGTCATCGACGGCGAGCCGGTCGACTCCTTCCGCGCGCCGATCATGGTCGAGACCGACGAGAGTGCGCCCCAGCAGGGCGCGAAGCCTGAGGCGCTGTACTCGCTCGACGCGGACGGGAACCTGCGCCGCTTCCAGGTGAACACGGGCGAGGAGAGCCTCTCGGCCGTGGACTTCCTGCGCGACGTCGAGTTCGACGCGAGCGGACTCGCGGCCGCCGACCTCCTGGGCGGCCCGGCGGTCACGCCCGCCCCCGTCGACGAGGAGCTGGCGGCGACGATCGCGGAGGTGCGCAAGGGCAACTGGGAGGACACCGCCGAGGTTGAGCTGACCGTGCCCACCGGCGACGGCGAGGTGACGACGGGCCGCGGCTCGATCGACTGGCGCACCATGACCGCGTACCTGCACCTGTCGGACGCGAGCGGCCAGCGGCTGCTCCTGGCCCGGCCCGGCGGCTACGCGACCGCCGCGGCCGAGGGCGACGAGCTGCCCGAGTCGCCGCCCGCCGAAGGCTGGGAGGCGCACGCGCTCGCCGACGAGGACGCGGCCGACCATTTCGGCGCGGTCGAATCGCTGGTCTTCCGGCTCCTGGAGATGGCCGCCGAGGAGGCCGAGGACGCGGACGCCATCGCGGAGCAGGCGTTCCTGCTCCGGGTCGACGACGTCGACGGCGAGGCGGTGCACGTCGTCGAGTTCCCGGTCGCCGGCGACGCCGAAGCGGCCGGGGGCCGCTCGGCGTTCCGCTACCACCTCGAAGGCGAGCGGCTGCGCGAGGTCGAGATGATGTCGTTCTACGGCGTCGCCAGCGCCGAACTGTCCGATGAGGACTTCCCGATGGTCGAGATCCCTTGGGAGCTGGCCGAGAAGATCGGCTGACCACAGTGGTATGGAAGGGGCCAGGCCGTGCGGCCTGGCCCCTCCTCATTCACCTCCGCTTAGCAGACCGGGGCGTGCCAGCCGGTCTCGGCGGCCCAGCGGTTCGCGCGGGGCCAGCCCTCCTGGTCGAACCAGGGCTCCTTGGCCTCGGTGTAGTCCGCGGTCGCATCGACCTTGGTCGCCAGCGCGGCCTTGGCCTGCGCGTAGTCCCGGCGGGCGGCCGGGTCGGCGCGCAGCCAGTCGCGGAACAGCAGCGCGAACCGCTGGCCGGGGCTGTCGATCGGCCGGAAGTGGACATGGGCGATGTTCCCCGGATCCGCGAAGCCGTAGAAGCGCTTCTCCCAGTCCAGCGGGTTCGGGAACTCGGGCTTGGGCGAATCGTGCGCGACCTTGCCGTAGAACCCGGCGTCGCCGAGCGCATCGGCGAAGGCGTCCACGATCGGGAGCGCGACCACCGTGACCTGGATGTCGATGACGTCCTTCGCGGGCACGGCCGGGACGGCGGTGGAGCCCACGTGGTCGATGCGGACCGCGCTCGGTCCGAGGACCCGGCGCAGGCGCGCGGCGTGGTGCTCGAAGCGGCGCGACCATTCCGGGTCGGTCTCGACGAGCTGGATCTTCTCGGGCCGGGGCTCATAGCGGCCCTGGCGGAGGTTCTCGGCGAACGGCATGATGCGGTCGACCCACAGGAGCTCGACACGGTGCTCGAGCTCGTGCAGGTCGCCACCGTTGTGGATGACGACGTCGCAGACCTCGCGGCGTTCGGTGTCGGAGGCCTGGGCGTCGATCCGGCGCAGGGCGTCGGCGCGGGGCAGGCCCCGCTCGGCGAGCCGTTCGAGCCTGAGCTCTCGCGGCGCTTCCACGTCGATGTTGAGGTGGAAGCCGGGCGCCTGACCTGTTTCGGCCAGGAGCGGAATGTCTTGGACGACGATGGCGTCCTCGGGCATGGCATCGGTGAGCTGACGGGCACGGGCCCGAACGCGCGGGTGCACGATCGCCTCGAGCTCCGCCCGGGCGGGCGGGCTGTCGAAGACGATCTTCGCGAGTTCGGCGCGGTCCAGCGCGCCGTCGGCGTCGAGCACTTCGGGACCGAAACGGGAGACCACCGCGGCCAGCCCCTCGGTGTTCGGGGCGACGACCTCGCGGGAGAGGGCGTCCGCGTCGACGACGCGGGCCCCAAGCTCAGACAGCTTCGCTGCGACCGTGCTCTTACCGGCTCCGATGCCACCTGTCAATGCGACTCTAAGCACAAATAAAACACTACCCGCCCCAGGCGAACAGCCTGGGACGGGCAGTGTGTATTTCAGCTAAACGAGCGACGAACCTAGTTGCCGGCGAGCTTCTCGCGCAGAGCCGCGAGCGCCTCGTCGGTGGCCAGGGTGCCCTGGGGCTCGGCCGAAGGAGCCGACTTCTTCTCAGAGGTCGTCTTCTTCGCGCCCTTCTCACCCTTGGGGGCCGCTTCGCCCTCGGCGGGCTTGGCGGGAGCCTCGGTGATGACGCGCTCGGCGATCTGCTTGCCGTGCTCCTCCCAGCGGGTGCGGGCCTCGGCGTACTGCCGCTCCCACTCCTCGCGGGCCTCGTCGAAGCCCTCCATCCACTCGCCGGTCTCCGAGTCGAAGCCGTCCGGGTAGATGTAGTTGCCCTGGTCGTCGTACTGCGCGGCCATGCCGTACAGCGTCGGGTCGAACTGCTCCTCGTTCTCGACGTAGGCCTCGTTGGCCTGCTTGAGCGAGAGCGAGATCCGGCGGCGGTCCAGGTCGATGTCGATGACCTTGACCATGGCGTCGGAGCCGACCTTGACGACCTGCTCGGGCACCTCCACGTGGCGCTCGGCCAGCTCGGAGATGTGCACCAGGCCCTCGATGCCGTCCTCGACGCGGACGAACGCGCCGAAGGGGACGAGCTTGGTGACCTTGCCCGGGACGATCTGACCGATCGCGTGGGTGCGGGCGAACTGGCGCCACGGGTCTTCCTGGGTCGCCTTCAGCGACAGGGAGACGCGCTCGCGGTCCAGGTCCACCTCGAGGACCTCGACCTCGACCGGCTGACCGACCTCGACGACCTCGGACGGGTGGTCGATGTGCTTCCAGGACAGCTCGGAGACGTGCACCAGGCCGTCGACCCCGCCGAGGTCGACGAACGCGCCGAAGTTGACGATCGAGGAGACCGTGCCCTTGCGGACCTGGCCCTTCGCAAGCTGGTGCAGGAACTCGGTGCGGACCTCGGACTGGGTCTGCTCGAGCCAGGCGCGACGCGACAGGACCACGTTGTTGCGGTTCTTGTCGAGTTCGATGATCTTGGCTTCGAGCTCGCGGCCGACGTACGGCTGCAGGTCGCGCACACGACGCATCTCGACCAGAGACGCGGGCAGGAAGCCGCGCAGGCCGATGTCGAGGATGAGACCGCCCTTGACCACTTCGATGACCGAGCCGCGAACGACGCCGTCCTCTTCCTTGATCTTCTCGATGGTGCCCCACGCACGCTCGTACTGCGCGCGCTTCTTCGAGAGGATCAGACGGCCTTCCTTGTCCTCCTTCTGGAGGACGAGGGCCTCAACGTGATCGCCCACAGAGACGACGTCTTCGGGGTCCACGTCGTGCTTGATCGACAACTCGCGCGAGGGGATGACGCCCTCGGTCTTGTAGCCGATGTCGAGCAGGACTTCATCCCGGTCGACCTTGACGACGGTACCTTCGACGATATCGCCGTCATTGAAGTATTTGATGGTCGCGTCGATCGCCGCGAGGAGTTCCTCGTCGGAAAAGACTTCTTCGACCGTGCTGTTCTCAGCGTTGCTCGAGGTGGCCTCGATGCTGCTCGTCATGTGGGCTGGTGCTCCGGATACGTAAGAATCGTGGGCTCGCGCCCGCGCCCTCGCTAGACGCGAATGCTCGCAGTTCGTTCCCGGGCCGCCCTTGCCGCTGGCAACGCGTCCTACTCCATTCTGAGGACGCGGACATGCCCAGGCCATCCCAGGTTACCGTGCGCGATAACGCCGCGCCAGTCCGGGCCGGGACTCGTGGCCGCAGCCACGACATCCAAGGCCGGCAAGCGGGCGCCTCGACCCGCTAATGGGCGGCGGCCTCCCACGACTCGCCGAAACCGGCCTGCACGGTGAGCGGCACCGCGAGCTCGGCGGCGTTCGACATCTGCTCGCGCACGAGCGATTCGAGCGCCTTCGACTCACCGGGTGCGACCTCGCATACGAGCTCGTCGTGCACCTGCAGCAGCACCCGCGAGGCGAGCCCGGAGGACCGCAGCGCGCGGTCGACGCCGAGCATCGCGGTCTTCATGATGTCTGCGGCGCTGCCCTGGATCGGGGCGTTGAGTGCGGCCCGCTCGGCCATCTCGCGGCGCTGGCGGTTGTCGGAGGTGAGGTCTGGGAAGTAGCGGCGCCGGCCCATGATCGTCTCGGTGTACCCGGTCTTGCGGGCCTCCTCGACCACCCGGTGCAGGTAGTCGCGGACCTTCCCGAAGCGCGCGAAGTAGTCGTTCGAGAGCTGCTGCGCCTCCTCGGTGGAGACCGCGAGCTGCTGGCTCAGGCCGTACGTGGACAGGCCGTAGGCGAGGCCGTAGGACATGGCCTTGATCTTGCGGCGGTGCTCGGCGGTGACGGCCTCGGGCGCGACGGAGAAGACCTTCGCGGCGACGGCGCGGTGGATGTCCTCGCCCGAGACGAACGCGTCGATCAGTCCCTCGTCGCCGGTGAGGCTGGCCATGATCCGCATCTCGATCTGGCTGTAGTCGATGGTCATGAGGGACTCGAAGCCCTCGGAGACGACGAAGCCGGCGCGGATGTTGCGCCCGGCCTCGGAGCGGACCGGGATGTTCTGCAGGTTCGGGTCGGCCGAGGAGAGGCGCCCGGTGGCGGCCACGGTCTGGTGGAACGTGGTGTGGATGCGTCCGTCGGTCTGGATGGTCGCGCGCAGTGTGGCGACGATCTGCTTGAGCTTCTCGACGTCGCGGAACCGCAGCAGCTGCTCCAGGAGCGGGTGCTGATTCTTCGCGTAGAGCTGCTGCAGCGCTTCGGCATTGGTGGTGTAGCCGGTCTTGGTGCGCTTGGTCTTCGGCATCTTCAGCTCCTCGAAGAGGATCTCCTGGAGCTGCTTGGGCGAGCCGACGTTGAAGGGGCGGCCCACGATCTCGTGGGCGCGGTCCGTGGCCTCCTTCGACTGCATGGCGAACCCGGCCTCGATGTCGGCGAAGTGGCCTTCGTCTGCGGCGATCCCGAGGATCTCCATGCGCGCCAGGACGCCCGCGAGCGGGAACTCCATCTCGTCGGCGAGCCGCGCCTGGTGGCGGTCGGCCAGCCGGGCGGTCTGCTCGGCGGCGAGGTCCCCGATGACGGCCGCGGCGGCGCAGTCGGCCTCGAGCTTCGCCGAATCGTCGTTCATCGCCGCGTCCAGGCCCACGAGCGCGCCGTCGGCGGCGGGCGTCTCGGGGGTCTCCAGCTCGCGGCCGAGGAACTGCATGGCGAGGTCGCCCAGCGCGTACGAGCGCTGCTCGGGCTTGAGCAGGTAGGCGCCGAGCACCGTGTCGGCCTTGATCCCCTCGACCTCGGGCCAGCCCGCGGCGTCGGCGCCCCACAGGAACGCCTTCGCGTCGTGCACGACCTTGCCCTTGGCGGGGTCGGCGAGCCAGGCCGCCCAGGTCGTCTCGTCCTCGGCGTCGAGCTGGGAAGGCTCGAACCAGAGCGCCTGGCCGCCCTCGGCCAGCGCGATCGTGTCGAACGAGCCCGCCCCGGACGCGAAGGTCCCGGTGAACGCGATCGCGACGGTCCCTTCGCGGGCGCCGAGCCAGGCGGCGAGCCCGCCGGGCACCAGCGCGGCGGCCTCGGTCTGATCGACCTCGACGGCGGGGACTGCGGCGGCGCCGACGGCCTTGGAGGCGAGGTTCGCGTTGAGGCGCTCGCCGAGGGCGCGGAACTGGAGGGCGTCGAACAGGCTGTTGGTCTCGGCGACCGACCAGCCGGCCCACTCCAGGTCGTCGAGTCCCGATTCGAGTTCGAGGTCGCACACGAGGCCGTTGAGGCGGTGGTTGCGCAGCACGTCGTCCAAGTGCGCGCGCAGGTTCTCGCCGGCCTTGCCGGTGATCTCGTCGGCCTTGGCGACCAGGCCGTCGAGCGAGCCGTACTTGACGATCCACTTCGCGGCGGTCTTGGGGCCGACGCCGGGGATGCCGGGGAGGTTGTCGGACTTCTCCCCCACGAGGGCGGCGAGGTCGCGGTAGCGGTCGGGGGTGACGCCGTACTTGGCCTCGACGGCCTCGGGCGTGTAGCGGGCGAGCTCGGTGACGCCCTTGACCGGGTAGAGCAGGGTCGTGTCGGCGCCGACCAGCTGGATCGCGTCGCGGTCGCCCGAGGAGATGAGCGTGGCGAACCCGGCCTCTCCGGCGCGGGTGGCGAGGGTCGCGATGATGTCGTCGGCCTCGTAGTTGGTCTTGGTGAGCCAGGAGATGCCGAAGGCGTCCAGGAGCTGCTGGATGATCGGGATCTGGCTCTTGAACTCCTGCGGGGTCTCGCCGCGGCCGTCCTTGTAGGCGGCGTACTCGTCGGTGCGGAACGAGTGGCGCGAGAGGTCGAAGGCGACCGCGATGTGGGTGGGCTCCTCGGCCTTGAGCAGGTTGATCAGCATCGACGCGAAACCGTAGACGGCGTTGGTCACCTGGCCGTCGTCCGTGGCGAACTTCTCGGCGGGAAGCGCGAAGAACGCGCGGTATGCCATCGAGTGGCCGTCGATCAGGAGCAGGCGCGATTGCGAAGAAGTCACCCCACGAGCCTATCGAGTGCCTCCGACAACCCGGCGGCAAGCGGGGGCCGCGTGGCTCGGGGATGCAGAAACGGCCCGCGGACGGTGGGGTCCGCGGGCCGTGAAGTTCGGGAGGCCTACTCGGCTTCCTGGGCTTCCTTCTGCTCGGCTTCGGCGATGACGCGCTCGGCGACGGCGCGCATCGAGAGGCGGTGGTCCATCGCGGCGCGCTGGATCCAGCGGAACGCGTCGGGCTCGGGCATGCCGTACTGGGTCATGAGCAGGCCCTTGGCGCGGTCGACGAGCTTGCGGACCTCGAGGCGCTCGGTGAGGTTCGCGACCTCCTTCTCAAGGGCGGTCATCTCGGCGAAGCGGGTGAGGGAGAGCTCGATGGCCGGGACCAGGTCGGACTTCTGGAAGGGCTTCACGAGATAGGCCATGGCGCCGGCGGACGTGGCCCGGCTGATGAGGTCGCGCTGGGAGAAGGCGGTGAGGATCACGACCGGCGCGATGCGCGCGGAGACGATCTTCTCCGCGGCTTGGAGGCCGTCCATGATCGGCATCTGGATGTCGCAGATGACCAGGTCGGGCTGGTGCTCCTCGGCGAGGCGGACGGCGGCTTCACCGTCGGCGGCCTCGGCTACGACCTCATAGCCTTCCTCGGTGAGCATCTCGGCCAGGTCGAGGCGGATGAGCCCCTCGTCTTCGGCGATGAGCACGCGCTTGCGCGGCTCCTCGGCGGCCTTGCTCGTCATGCGGGTCCGTACCTTTCGTGCGCGAATGGACGTAGGGGCGTGCGTCGTTTCAGGCACACCAGGACGCTAGCTTAGCCGCCGCGCTTCGGGCCCGCACGTTCCTATGCCGAGCGTTTCGGACGTTGGAACCGAAACGTGAGCGGGGCAACCCGCCTCGGGCCGACCGGGAGGACGGGCTCGAAACCCGTACGGTGTGGGTTCGAATCCCACCGGGCCGCTTTCTTCCGCTGCCGCCTAGCGGCCCACTCGGACCGGTTCGCGGCCGCCCGCCCCGCACCGGGTATCATCTACACCGGCTCCGGCGCACTGCCCGGTGCCTCGGCCCGGTATTCCAACTGGCAGAGAAGACGGATTCAAAACCCGTACAGTGTGGGTTCGAATCCCACCCGGGTCATGTCACAGACCCGTACGCCCCCGAACTGGCCGAACACGACTCCACCCCGAGTTTCCTGCTCCAGGCGACATACGACCGGGACGGCAACGAGCTCACCGCCGAGGTGACCTCAACGTGAACCTCCCGCTCCTCCCCCGGCCACGACCGCCACCAGACTCCTCGGACATCCGTGGCCTGCAGGTAGCATCGCTCCCCGGCCAGGCCAACTGTACCGGCCCTACTACTCCAACTGGCAGAGAGAGCGGACTCAAAACCCGCACAGTCTGGGTTCGAATCCCAGGTAGGGCACCAAACTCAGCAAAGGCGGTCCAACCCGAGCTCGACCAGCGGGAGAATACGCCCGGCCGCGGCCCGCAATTCGAGCGCCGTCCGATATTAGGATCGGAGCTCCCATCCAGTCAGCTTGGCAGGGTTGGCGGGTCGAGCCAAGCAAACAGGTCCTCGAACTCGGTTTCGAGCAAGGGGGTCCCTCTGGAGCTCGATACTTGCATCGCGCGCGGCGGCACTGATTAGCGGCCTCGGTGCCTCCCACAACTGCGCGTGGGACGCGAGCACCGGCAGCAGCACCGAGGCCTTCGTGAATCTCCAGGAGACCACCAACTCCTCAGCGGGGAGACTCAGACATCTGGATCGAACCCCATGCGGGGTCCTCCGTACCTGTGAGCATATTCCATCCACTGGGGGGGGTATGTGTGTATAGCCGGTTGAAGCGGGCCTGGCTGAAGATTTCAGACTCACGGAGAGACGTATTTTCGAAATCAGACCTCTCACAGAACACAGTCTTATTGAAGCTTGTGTCTGCACTTGCGGTGAATTTTGCATTCTTGAATCTAGCCTCGCTACCAAAATACACTTCCATGAAGGTCGCGTGACTCTCGAATTCTACATTTTCAAAGGTTGCCACACTCTTTACTCGTGCCGAATGGAAAGAAGCGATTGCATCAAACCGCGCATTTTTGAATGATGCGCTAGTCTCAAACCTAGTCGAGTTGAAGTACGATCTTCCGTCGAACTCGACGCCGGTGAACTCAGCATCTTGCCCGAACGAACCGTACATGAAGAGTGCATCTTGCCTGAAGTGCGCCCAGCTGAACACGGCACTTTGAAGAAATTCGACTCGTTGATATTGTGCGCTTCCCTCAAAGATGGCCTTAAAGAAGTTTGCACCAGCCATGAACTTAGCTTCGGTAAAGACGACATTCCCTACGAATCTAGTTTCTTCAAAATTTGGCCTTCCGATAAATTTCGCCTGTGCGAAATCCGCATTTCGCAGCTCGGCTCCATTGAAATCAATACGATCAAGAACTGCCCCAGAGAGATTCATTCGAGTATGCTCCCAGAAGCCTCCGGGATGCTTACGTTGATTGAGGTGGCGTTGGAGAATCTCTTGGGCCACGAGTCGAACGTGTTGTTCTTCAGATGAAGTACTGCCGATGATTGCTAGCTGAAATTCCTCTAGACGGGATTGTTTCTCGACCTCGCTTCTTACGCGAGGCATCCTTAGATACGCGCAGATTTCATCGAGAACAATCTGTCGAAGTTCCGGGTGAAGGTCACCGAGTCTTTCAAGATTGTGAAGACCGCCTATTCGGACTGCGGGACTTTCGGACCCAAGCTGCTCGACAGCCTTGATGCGCAGCTCCGTAATCCGTCGCTGTTGGGCGTCATTTTGCATTGACGCCGACTCGAGTTCTTTATGTTGTTGCTGCCTTTCCCCTTGGCGCTGGCGATGGAAAGCCAGAAGGAGCGCCAAGATGCCGACGGCACCTGCCCCTGCCGTCAATGCGTAGCGAATGGCAGATATCCGCAATTTCGCCGTCTCGATGACAAAAGTCTCATCAGACTGTGTTGCATCGGGTATTTGAAACAGGACAAGAACATATGTGACTACGATAGTGACGAGAACCGCGCAGACCGCTGCCAACGCTACCCACCAAGGGAGTAGGCGAATCTTGTCCAGAGGTGGCGGTTGATCATGATTCAACGCTGCGCCCTTGTCGGACCTAGTGATTGGAGGGTCCGCCGTCACTCGCGGGCCGGACCCGACCTCGTCATCCTTGTCACCTTGCGCTGAGGCTGCGATGCCGACGCCGAGCCCGGCCCAAGCAGTATCAACGCCGCCATCATCACCTTGGCCTTCGTCGTCGTCCACGTACAGGTCCTCGGCGTCTGGCGAGTACAGGCCGACGCTCCACACCAGCAGCGGCGGCCCTTTGTGCCCGGGAGGTCCGTACAGGGTGATGCTGTGGTGCTCGCCTTCGGCGTAGTCCGGCGGGAACAGACCAAGGCTCATAGCACGCGCACCGAGCTCATATGTGTCGAGTTCATCGGCCGCCGCGCGCAGCTCGGCGAGCTGCACCGCATCGGTGGTCACGATGTAGCGCTCGTAATCATTCACTGCGCTTCAACGCCTCTCCAGTCCCTCGGTACGTGTTGAGCTGGTAGCTGCCATCTTCGCCTTCCACCCGAACGTGGAGGGTATACCCCGGCGGCAGGACCTTTGGCAAGTTCTCATGGCACCCGTTGGGGTCGGGCCGGCGGTAGCCGCCGCAAGTGGGGATGTTCAACCACAGGGTCATGACCATAGTTGTCGTCTTGCGCATGTACGCCGCGACGCCGCCTTCGATATGCCACGAAGTCGCGACCTCGCGCAGCCGCCATTCGTCTTTCAGGTCCGGTGTGTCATAGACGCGGTCGCCGCTCAACGGCCTCAACGGTTGGCGCAACACCGGCTTTCCGGCCCCGTCGTACAGCAGACCCAGGGCGGACGTGCGCCCCTTCACGTTGCGGGGCCAACCTTCGCGCCGAATCGCCTCCACGCGAGCAGGATCACGGGCCTTCGGGTCGTAGGACGGTGCCGAGGATGCGCCGGCCGCTCCGGACGCCTCGTCAACACTTGCCATCCTGGCTCCAACCCTCGGGGAATGACATCCTACGAGATTCGGCCCACCCGCTGAAAAGCACAGTCTGCGGCGGCACCTAGGGGCAAGATTGAGGGCGGCGGAGACTCTCCGGGGCCATCGCGCGCAGCGGTTGAAGAACTCGCCGACTTCGCGCACCGATCCGCGCCCCAGACAGGAAAGCCAAACGCAGTACTATGCCAGCCCGGTCACCAGAGGGTCGTTTGGAAGTGTCGGTCTTCCGGTGGTGACTTCGGGACACGGGATCCTCGGCATTGCGGGCAGTCAGTTCCTCTGCCGGTTCGCCGGTTAACGGCCGCTTCCCATTCGTGTCCCTTCGTGCACCGCCACCACATGACCCGGTTCGAGAACGGGCGCAGCCGCTCCGGGGTCCAGTCGCCGTTCAAGTCGGCCGCGAACTCTGCAGCAATCTCAGGGAACCTATCTGCGAGGCTGTGTCCCGGGGCCGCCGAGTTCGATTCGTGACGGGTTTTGAGAATGCAAGAACGGCATCCAGTTCCTTCCGCTCGCGAACGTGCGACTGGGGACGCCTGCCACCGGTGTCTGCATGTCGGGCACCGCCACCACACCAAGGTTCGCGACTCCTTGCGGACCTCCTCAGGCCCTTTAGGGTTCGCTTCGCGGTCCCACTGGTCGATGAGGTCGGGTCGGGCCGCGGCGAACGATGCGACGTGTGCCCGTTCAGCATGGTAGATGGCCCACCGGTCCTGCCGTTCGCATTCGGGGCAGGAGGCGCCCCCGGTCGTTCGGGACGACAGGAGCGACGAGGTCTCGTGCCCGCGCTCGCACAACCAGTGCACGGTGACGTTCGCTGCAGGGACGAGGTTCCATGGGGTGAGCTCGCCGTTCTTGGTTGGATGCCAGTTGGGCACGATTCTCGGGAACAGTTCGGCGGCCGATCCACCTGGCGGTGGAGTCCGATGCCCGCGTTTGTCAGCGAACACGCATGTGCGGCAGCCTCCTCGCTGCTTGGTGCGGCTGCGAACCGACGACTCCCACTCACGTCCGCAGTCTGGGCATTGCCACCACACGCGGTAGTCACTCGTGATCTTGTAATCCCGGGGTGTGCGCCCTTCGTTGCGCGTCGGGTGCCACGCGGCGGCGATTTCCGGATCCGCCGCGAGGGAGTCTTCGAACTCGGCCGGGCGGTACCGCAGGGGCGCGTCCAGCTTCCGGCATTCCTTGCAGCCGGCGCCTTTGATGGTCCGGTCGGCCACTTTCTGGACCCAGGTGTGCCCGCGCGCGCACCGCCACCAGATCTTCCACTGTGATGCGGGCATGAAGTCCGCGCCGGTGCGGCCCTCGTTCAAGTCCGCGGCCACTTCAGCGCTGATCGCCGGGTGCCGGTCCGTGAGGCTCTGCCCCGGCGGCGGCGGTTTCGGCTGTTTCCGCTTCGCTTGCTTGCAGGTCGCGCAGCCAGGCCCGGAACCGTTCGCGCGGCCGGCGACCGCGGCTTGCCATTGGTGTCCGCAGGAGTGGCAGCGCCACCACACTCGCTCTTGTGCACCGGACCCATACGCCTCGGGCCCTGTCCCGTTAGCGGCAATATCCCAGTCACAAACTAGTTCGGGATGGTCGGTCGCCAGCGAACGCTGCACGCGGCACTCGTAGTCGGCGGCAGCGGCATCTGCACCCAGGCGAATCCTGGCCGCCAAGTATTCTCCAGCGTTCACGGGATACCCGAGGCTGGCCAGGTGCGCGAGCAGGAGATGCGCCGTCTCCAGGACAGTAGCGGTGATTGTGATGCCTAGGTCCTGGTCAGTGAGAGCCTCAAGACCTTGACGGACGCGAACGACCGTCCATCCGAGAGCGATCAGGTGCGCGGTCTTCTCGCTGTCACGCGTTTGACTGGTTCGGTGGTACAGGTGCCCGTCGAACTCGACGGCAAGGTGCCATTCGGGGACTGCAATGTCGACCTGACGCCACCGGCTTCCTTCAGGAAGTCGCAGGTCGTGCACGACGGGGCACCCGGCTGCGCGGAGTTCATGAAATAGTTCGATTTCAAACCGAGACGTGCCTTGCGGAATGCATTTGGGGCAGCGTGTGTTCTGGCCAGTCCGCATTGCCGGGGAGGTCTGCCATTCATGACCTCGCGGGCACTGCCACCATATGGATCGTTTGGACACTGCGGGAAGAATGTCGGTTGGGGCGAGGCCCCCGTTACGGGTCGGGTGCCATTCAGCGGCGACATCGGGGCGGACGTCGGCAAGGCTTCTCCCCGGGGGAGGATTGCGGAAGCCGAATCGTGCCCGACTTGCGCATTGCGGGCATCCCCGTGGGTTGACCGATTTGTTCCGGTTGGAGACGTACGCTTCCCATTCATGTGCGCACTCGGGGCAGGTCCACCAAGCTTTCGCGTTCCAACAGGCGGGTATGTCAGCTGGCGTCATGTCCCCGTTCTTAACCGGGTGCCATTGTGCTGCCAAGGCGGGGTTGTCCAGCGCGAGGTTCGGGCGGCGGGCTCGTGGGTCTGCCATGGCGACACCGTAGAGCATGGGTACGACATCTGGCATTTCGCGCTTCTCGGCGGCGACGCAGAGGATTACCTCGACGTCGCGACCGAGCGGCGGAGATCGACCTGAACGAGAATGCATACAAGGCTAGGGGGGTTCCTCGGGCACAGTAGGCAAACACGAACCCTGTTATGACGGATCATGCTGGGGTTTTGGTGGGCGTTCCATATCGCCATGCCCGGCGAGCGGCCAGATGCGGCTCGCGTCGCCCCCGCCGGCACCTATGTCGCGAGTGGAGGGCCTGGCCGTTTCGCCCACCAAGCACCGGCCCGGCCACCCTCAATCGTCGCCGCGGTTCAATGCCGCGAACAGCAGGATCGCAATGAGGAACAGTGCGGCGGCGATGGCGAGACCTACGCCGAGCATGACGGGCACCCACAGGGTCCCGCGAGCGCCCGGTTGCCACGTCTTCACGGAGAACAGCAGGCTGAACGTGCCGATCACCATCAACAGCAGCAGCAATCCGACGTCCAGGAACGACGCGAACCCGGTGAACGCAGGACGGAGCAGCGTTTCGGCTGAATCGGGGATGAGGAACGCGTAGATGCCAGTCGGGACCGGCAGATGCGTGAAGACGGGCGTGACCTTCCAGGTAACTGCGAACCAGTGTCCGAAGGTCGGGTCGAGCACGGCAGCGGTCGCTACCATGGAGCCCGCGACACCGACACCGGCGGCAAGGTCGGCGCTTTTGCCTTGGGTGGCACCGGCATTGACCGCAGCGGCGACCGGCAGGCACACGATGCGGCCGATCTGCCCGAACAGTGCCGTGAACAGACCGGCGGCTACCAGAAACACCGCGACGACGGCGATAACGCGGCCGATGAACCCGAACACGGGGGCGACGAGGGCGACAATCCATTCGATGCCCGCGACCAGACCTGCCCAGGCCACAGCGAAGGCGTGCGCGATGAGGGCGAGAAGCCCGTCAAGCCAACCTGCGGCGAGCACACCGGCGACCACCGCTACAGCAGCTACGACGAGAAGCGCACCGATCCAGCGTCGGCCTTGCGTCAGCGCGAGGATGAGTCTGACGAGGATCCTCCCGATGTAGACGACAGCGGCGATGGCGGCGACGACCATGACGGCGACAAGGATCCACAAGAGGATCCGCGTCACCCATGGTGCGATCCAGGCGATGAAGTCCATGACGTACCCGGCGATACGCCACGCCGCCCACAGGAGCCAGCCGATCCAGGCGGCGATGGGGATACCGATGAGCCCGAGCAGGCCGGCGAGGACGGTGATCTGGATCGGTCGCGGGCTGCGTGCACGGGCGGAGCGGATGAGCGCCGCGATCCACATCAGCGGCAGCGCGAACAGCGCGAGCTGGAGACACAGGCGGCCGGTGCCGCTGTAGGAAGCGATCGTCAGGGCGTCCGCCCACTGCCCGGCAGTTTCCCGAAGGAACGCGAGCGAACGGTCCACGTAGGTCGGCCCGCTATCGATGCGGGCAATGATCACAAGCAGGTTCGGGATCGAGGCCATGGCGTACAAGGCACCAGCAAGGACGTAGACCACGCCGAGCACGACGAGGATCCGCACTGGCGGAAGATCGAAGAAGGGCCGGGCGGACGGGTTTGGCATGGACATCGGGCACTCCTGGCTCCCGCGCGGCGGGGTGGAGGGGCGGGGTGCAGCGGAGTGGGACGCTGTACATGGACCGTATAGGCCATGCACTTGAGTCAGTGTCCACCAGCGACTGATGTCGGGCAGATCGGTCACGCACCGCGCGGATTCATCCGTTCGAAGGACCACCGTCGCACATCGTGTCGCACCATGTTGAGAAGCACTGCTGCCGTTGGGGCACGCGACTACCGATAGCTGCACGGCCGTTTGCGCGCCCCTCAGCTGCAACAGCGCGGTCACGTCATCTGGAGGTTCTCTACCACGTCCTCTCCGCCCCGGCCGCAAACCCAGTTCAGTGGCGGTGAAGGTTACGAACCCACACGCGCTCGCCAGACGGCCCTGACATGCTGTGACCAGGCCCGATTCAAGAAGATCTCCTGTTATCGACCTCAGTACTGAGGTCCGCCTCAGGCTGCAAGGCGCGTGGGTTCGGCTCCTGCCCGGGTCATGTCACAGACCCATACGCCCCTGAACTGGCGAACACGACTCTTCTTTCCTTGTCCAGGCGACGTACGACAGGGACGGCAACGAGCTCAACGCCGAGACGATCTCCGCGTGAACACCCCGCTCCTCCCCCGGCCACGACCGCCACCAGACCCTTCCGAACCTCCGTGGTCTGTAGGTAGCATCGCTTCCGGCCAGACCACCGGTACGGCCCTACTACTCCAACTGGCAGAGAGAGCGGACTCAAAACCCGCACAGTCTGGGTTCGAATCCCAGGTAGGGCACCCTACGTTTACTGCGTTTCCGTAGGTGGCCGTTGGGGACCCGTTCTCCTTGCGGCGCTGCCATGCTTACGGTATGAACGCCCCCCTCGCCCTGCGTCTCTCCCGGAAGCGACGCCGCGATCTCTGCGGGTTCCCCTCGTATCTTCCGAGCAGCCCCGACCAGTTCATGAGTGACCTGCCGCTCCTTCGCGAAACGCTCGAAGGGCCGGAGGCACGCCTCATCGAGGGCAGCTGGTACGCCGGCCGCGCCACCACCAAGTGGCATCTCAAGTCACGCCATCCCATTGTCTATGTGATGTATTTCGAAGTCAACACTCGCTGGTGCTGCCGTAGCGTGCTTGCCGAGTCGCGTCGGCCCATCCTCTTCGGGATCCCGTTCCCGCAGGTTCCGATCGAGCGCTCGCACGACGCGGACGATCTCCTGAGGCGCGAGCCCTTCGGTCTGCGACCTCGCTTCACTGGCTGGTTGCCGCAACCGATCGAGCGATTGCGGGGCTGGCTCTCGGCCGCCGAGGAGTACCTGTCTCAGGAGCGTCAGATTTTGGCGGACCTAAGTGAATGGGCCGCAGAAGCCGCACTGCTCGATTATCGGAAGCCTTCGCATGCGGACCGCATCGCGAGAGCGGTCCCCGCGCAGCGCCGCGCGATGGAGCGGTTGAACGAGGCCGGCGATGCGTATGCGCCAGTGCTCGAAGACATCGAGGACGCCCGGTGCGGGGCGCCCGCCTCTCTAGCCGACCCCTCGGAGCGGCTGCTGCGGTGGGCGAACCAACGCGTCTGGCTGGTCGTCAACGACGGACACCGAATTCACGTCTACCATGTGGACGCGTTGCCGGACCGCCCGATACCGAAGTACTGGGACGCTTCGGAAGTGGACTACATGGGGGACGCTCACCAGCTCGTGCACCTGCCTGACCTAGGCCGGCGGCACCTGACGACCGAAGCGAGCGGGGAGACCCTCGAAGTGGTCTGGGACCGGGCCTCCGTCGAGCACTGCGATCGGGAGCTCGCCGAACTCTGGAAGGATCTCGACGCGGAGCACGATCTGCCGAGCGGCTTCGCCTCTCTCTGGAAGGCGTTCTACGGGTATGACTTCGAAGTCGCCTACGGCTGGAACGGCCGCGGAACGCGCTCTTCAGGAATCGAGCCGCAGCCGACGAGCCATGTGTGGTATGGAAGCGGAGGCGTCGGCGGCGGCGGGGATGCCGGTGGCTGCGGCGGCGTATGAGCCCTCAGCCCTCTGCGCCGGGGCGGCTCGGCGCAGCCCAAAGCGCGAGGTCGACTTGGAAGCCCAGTCGTCCGATCATCGCGGCCGTGGCCGCAGGCGGTTCGGCCCCGACCGGTGCGGTCGGATCGTCATCGGGGCGGTGGTGGATGAACCGGCCCCCGATGCGCTCGCAGAAGTCGGCGTACTCGTTGGTGTACAAGAGGAACGTGTGCCAACCGAGGTCGACCTCCGCCGAGGGCGCGAGCGGCCGGGGCGCGTTCGCGCACGCGGCGACGAACGCCAGCGCCTGGTCCATGATTCGCGCGGCAGTGCGTTCGTCCCGACCGTAGTCGAGCACGATCCTGCGGCACAGCCGCTCGAACAGTGCCGGATCGATGAGCTCCCGGCCGGTCTGCGGGGGCGTCGTTTCAGGAACATCTCGGCCTCCTCATGCTCCCCTCAACCGTAACGTGGGCGACTGGTTCGCTCCTCGGGATTGTCGTCCGGTCAGGACCTGTCAAGCGGAGCTGCTATTCGGTCACGTAGCTTGCGTACGTTGGGCTTTCGGAGCAGTGAGGGCGACGAGCCCGGCGCCCAGGAGCGCGGCGATGAGGGACCCGGCGAGCACGCCGATCTTCGCCTCGGCAGTCAGCAGCTCGGTGCCTTCACCGCGGAAGGCGAGCTCGGTGATGAACAGCGCCACCGTGAACCCGATCCCGGCGACCGCCGCGATGCCGACCAGCAGCGGCCAGCTCGTGCCGGTCGGCAGGCGGCCCGCGCCCGTCTTCACCGCGATCCACGTCGCGAGCGTGATGCCGACCGTCTTGCCCAGCACGAGCCCGAGGACGATGCCGAGGGTGACCGCCGACGTCGCGGCCGTGGCGAGCAGGTCGCCTGAGAGCACCACCCCGGCGTTGGCGAGCGCGAACAGCGGGAGCACCACGAACGAGGAGAACGGGTGGTTGGCCGCCTGGAGCCGGTCGGTCGGCGCGAGCGCGTCGCGGCGCAACCGCACGACCTGCTCGGTCTCCTCTGCCGTGAGCCCTTCCTTGGCCAGCTCCTGGGCCCGGGCGTGCGCGGCGGCCGGATCGAACAGGGGCTTGGCGGCGATGATCAGGCCCATGATGACGCCCGCGATGGTGGCGTGGACACCGGATTCGAGCATCGCCAACCACAGCGCGGTGCCGACGACGAGGTAGACCGGCGCGGACCAGACGTTGAGCAGGCGCAGCCCGATCGCGATCACCAGGATGACCCCGGCCGCGGCGAGCCAGCCCATCGAGACCTCCTCGGTGTAGAACACAGCGATCACCGCGATCGCGCCCAGGTCGTCCACAATTGCGAGCGTAAGGAGGAACACCCTTGCCGCCGCGGGGATCCGGGATCCGAACAGGGCGAGAACACCGACGGCGAACGCGATGTCGGTGGCCATCGGGACACCCCAGCCGCCGGCGCCCGCGCCGCCGGCGTTGAACGCCGCGTAGATGATCGCGGGGACGGCCATGCCGCCGATCGCGCCCGCGATCGGGGCGACCGCGTTGCGGAGGCTCCGCAGTTCACCGGAGACGATCTCGCTCTTGATCTCCATGCCCACCACGAAGAAGAAGATCGCCATGAGCCCGTCGTTGATCCAGTCGCGCAGCGAGTGGTACAGCTCGAAACCGCCGATGTGCAGGCTGATGTCCAGGCCCCACAACCACTCGTACGAGGCGGCCCACGGCGAGTTCGCCCAGACCATCGCGATGACCGCGCACGCCAGCAGCACGATCCCCGAAGCGGGCTCGATATGGAGGAACGCGGCGGCCGGGCGCCCGACGAAACGGGCGAGCGGCTTGCTGGAATAGAGGAACGCCGGGCGCGAACGCCACAACGGCGAGGTCCAGGGCTCTTTCGTGGACTGCACGGGCAGGAACTCCGATCAGAGGGCAGGATCATTTCCCGCCGACCAGACTTCCCGGCACACCAGGCCACACCCTACCCCAGACGCATCGCCGCCCCGACACCGTCGGTTACCGGTGGTATCGCGTGGGATTACTCCATCGCGCTGCGCATCAGCGGCATCGGCAGAAGCGCTTGGCCCCGAGCCGGTAGCGGGCCCGCTCGGGCGGGGGTTCTTGTGTCAATCCGAATTACAGTTTATGCTGAAATTCATGGCACATGATGTAAGTAGTGAATCGTCTTTGAAGCAGCCCTCCGAGGGTGATGCGCCCTCGCATGATGAGCTGCTCGACTGGGTTGAGCGGGTCGCGATGTTCCTCGCGAACGACGGAGTGCCGCCAATCGCGGGACGGGTGCTCGGCTGGCTGATGGTCTGCGAGCCCGCCGAGCAGTCGGCCGGCCAGATCAGCGAGGCGATCGGGGCCAGCCGGGCATCACTGACGACGAACATGCGCGTGCTGATGACCGTCGGATTCATCGAGCGGCGGACGCGGCCGGGCGAACGCACGGGCTACTACCGACTCAGGGACGGCGCTTGGGAAACGGTGGTGCGCCGCCAGATCGCCTCACTCGTGTCATTCCGCGAGGTCGCCGCCGACGGCCTGACACTACTGGGCACTGAAAGCACACGCGCCGACCGCGTGCGCGAAGCGCAGAACGTTTTCGACTGGATGGCCGAGGTCTTCGAACAAGCCCCGCCACCTGAGCGCAAGGGAGACAAGCGATGAGCGGTTCGGCAATTGTCGTTGGAGCGGGCATCGGCGGGCTGGCCGCTGCGATCGGCCTGCGCCGCATCGGCTGGGACGTGACCGTGCTGGAGCGCTCGCCCGAAGTGGGCGAGATCGGGGCCGGGATGTCGCAGGCGCCCAACGCCCTGCGCGCGTTGGACGCGCTCGGTGTCGGTGACCGGGCGCGTGCAGCGGGGACGCCGTTCTTCGCCACGACCAACCTCCGCGACCCCTCAGGCGGTCATCTGATGCGCGCCCCCTCGGGGGGCCCGCATCCGCTGCTGGGCTTCCATCGCGCGGACCTGCATGGCGTACTCCGCGATGCCGTTCCGCCGGAGTCGATCCGGACAGGAATGAAAGTGACCGGCTTCGCGCAGAACGCGGAGCAGGCCGAAGTCCAGACCGAGTCCGAGACGTTCAGCGCCGACCTGGTCGTCGCCGCTGACGGCGTCCACAGCACCGCCCGCAGACTCCTGTGGCCGGACACGCCCGATCCCGCGTTCTGGAACTACACCGTCTGGCGCGGCATCGCCGACCTCGACCTGGCCGCGAATGAGGGATGCATGACCCTCGGCGCGGACCGGTACTTCTTGACGATGCCGCTGACCCGGAGCCGGGTCTACTGGGCGCTCGGCGCCCAGGCGGAGGCCCCCCGTGTCCGGTATCCGGACGAGCGGGAAGCGGTCCGCGAGCGGGTCGCCGACTGGCATGGCCTGGTCCACGGACTCCTGGACGCGACGCCGGTCGATCGGGTGCTGCACCACGACATCACCGATCTCGACCATGCCCCCTTGCCGACTTTCGTGAACGGCCGCATCGCGTTGCTGGGCGATGCGGCGCATCCGATGAGTCCGGATCTGGGTCAGGGTGCGGGCATGGCGATCGAGGACGCCGTCGTACTGGCCGCGGCCCTCGCCGAGACCCGCGATGCGGTAACGGCGCTCGCGCGATATGACCGGGAACGGCGACCGCGCGCGCAGTGGGTAGCGAAAGCCGCCCATAAGAACGGCCACGACGCGCTCATGGGCAGCGCGCTGAACCGGCGCCTTCTGTCACTGACGTTGCGGCTCATGACGCCGGCGGTGTTCGCCAAGGTCTCTGCGCAGGCGCTCGATCGCCTCTGGGGTTGGCAGCCTCCCGCCCTGCCCGGCCGCTAACACCGGACCTTCGTAAATCCATATGTTTTCTTGACGCTTCCCCTCGGCGGCATATCCAAGCGCGCCGACTGCATCTAGCTGGTGGTTTACGTCATCACGGTTCGCGCGTCAGGGAAAAGGCGGCCGAGCATAATCAGCGCTTGTGAGACGAGCTCTGCGACATCCGGCGCGACTGGTGCCCCTGGCCTTCCTGGCGTTCATCCTCGCTGGGGCGGGACTGCTCATGCTGCCGGTGTCCACCGAGACCCCGGAGGCCGCGCCGCCGTTGACGGCGCTGTTCACGTCGGTGTCGGCGGTGTGCGTGACCGGGCTGGTCGTCGTCGACACCTCGACCTACTGGTCCGGATTCGGCGAAGCCGTCATCACGGTGCTCATCCAAGTCGGCGGTTTCGGCATCATCACGGCCGCGACCTTGTTGGGAATTCTGACCGTGGGGCGGATGCGGTTGAGCAACCGCCTGCTGGCGGCGAGCGAGAACCAGGCGTTGAGCCTGGGCGACATCGGCGCGGTCGTGCGGCGAGTCGCAGTGATCACCGTGTCCGTCGAGGCGGTCGTGGCATTGGCGTTGTTCCTGCGGTTCCGCTACTACTACGACTTCCCGGTCGGGAAGGCGCTGTGGTACGGGGTCTTCCACTCGGTCTCCTCGTTCAACAACGCCGGGTTCGGCCTCGAGGCCGACAGCCTCATGCAGTGGGTGACCGATCCGTTCGTGACGGCCCCGGTGACCGCGGCATTGATCATCGGCGGCATCGGATTTCCCGTGATCGTGGAAGTGCTGCGCAAATCCCGCCTGACGCGCGCGATGCGCGGCGACCGGCGCCGCCGACCCATCCCGGGCTGGTCGGTGCACACCAAACTGACGATGGTGACCACCGGGGTCCTCTTGGCCGTGGGCTTCGCCGCCTACGCGGTCTTCGAGTGGACCAACCCGGCCACGCTCGGGCCGATGAACGTCGGCGAGAAGCTCTGGGCGGCGTTCGTCGCGGGCGCCATGCCCCGCACGGCGGGCTTCAACAACCTCCCGATGGCCGACCTGACACATGAGACGTGGATGGTCACCGACGCACTGATGTTCATCGGCGGCGGCTCCTCCAGCACCGCCGGCGGCATCAAGGTCACCACATTCGTGCTGCTGGCGGTGGTCATCTGGTCGGAGATCCGGGGCGAACCCGACGTCGCGGTGTTCGGCCGCAAGATCCCCGGTTCGACACAGCGCCAGGCACTGACCGTGGCACTCTTGGGCGTCGCGATCGTCGCGGTCGGGACCGCGCTGGTCATGATCGAGACCGAGTTCTCCTTGGATCAGGTGCTGTTCGAGTCGATCTCGGCGTTCGCGACCGTGGGCCTGTCGACCGGCATCACCGCCGCGCTGCCGCCGTTCAGCCAACTGGTGATGATCGTTCTCATGTTCGCCGGCAGGGTCGGCATCGTCTCGCTCGCGACCGCGCTCGCGCTGCGCAGTCGGCACCGTCTCTACTCCTTCCCCGAGGAGCGCCCGCTGGTCGGCTAGGCGTCGGACCCATGCGCTCGCGTGACCGCACCCACACTCCATGAATGATTTCTTGACGGTTCTGTAAGTTCAATATTTACTGAACTTATTGTACTTGCGGAACTTCGTGAGTGCGGTTCCCCGGAAGGAGCACGTCATGGAACTGGTCACCGAGTTCTTCGAATGGGCCTGGCCCCGCCACCTCAACCCCATCAGCTGGTACATCCGCCCGCTGTTCTTCATCCCCATCGCGCTCTTCGCCTGGCGCCGCCAAGGCTGGTGGATGAGCCTCTCGATAGTCGCAATGCTCTCGAGCTTCTTCTGGTTCCCGGAACCGGCCGAAGTGGACCCGGCCGCACAGGCCATCCTCGACATGGAGGCCGAGCTGTTCGCCCAGCCCAGCTGGCAGACCGTGATCAGCCTCGGCACTATCCCGATCTTCCTCGGCGGCCTCGTGTGGGCCTTCTGGCGCCACTCGATCGGGATCGGCTTGTGGGTCGTCAACGTCGGCGTCGCCTACAAGGCCGCCTGGGTGTGGGTCAACACCGACTTCGCCGGCTTCATGCACGTCGTCCCGATCTACGCCATCGCCCTCCTGGTCATCAACGCCCTCACCATAGGTTTCGCCAAGTGGCGCAAGATCCCGCTCTACCCGGATCGGAACGTCGAGAAGCAGGCGGCCGAGGCTTGAAGCGCCCGAGCGGGGTGAACCCGCAAGCCGGTTCACCCCGCTTTTCACGTTCACCGATGAAGGAAGGGATACTGAACCCATGTCCGACCCCGACCAAGCGGCCACCGGCGCCGACCCCCAGACACTCGCGTTCGTCGAGGACTTCGCACTCGCCATGGAACGCCTCGGGCTGGTCCGCATGACCGGCCGTGTCATGGCCTGGCTCCTGGTGTGCGACCCACCCGCTCAGACGTTCGGGCAGATCGCCGAGGCCCTCCAGGCATCCAAAGGTTCAATTTCCACCGCATTGAAATTTCTGACCACCGCAGGGTGGGTCGGCAAGACCTCCAAACCGGGAGTGCGCGGCGACTTCTACACCATCCGATCCGGCGCGATGGCCGACCTGATCAAGCAGCAGAGCGGCCAGTACGCGGTCTTCACCCAGGTGACTGCCCGCGGCCTCGCCCTGTTCGAGGACGCACCGCCCGAGCGGAGCGAGCGCCTGCGCGACATGCACGAGTTCTTCTCCTGGCTCGCCAAGGAGCTCCCCGCGCTCATGGACCGCTGGGAGACCGAGCGAGCCTGAGCGACTGAGTCTCTGTGTCCTCTAGGGGCGGAAGCGGTAGCCCATGCCCGGCTCGGTCAGGAAGTGCACCGGCCTGGGAGGATTGGCTTCCAGTTTGCGGCGGAGCTGGGCCATGTACTGGCGCAGATAGTGGGTCTCGGTGTCGTACTTCGGACCCCAGACCCGGTGGAGCAGTTCGTGCTGACTGACGAGCTTCCCCGGATTGCGCAGCAGGATCTGCAGGATCTGCCACTCGGTGCGGGTCAGGTGGATCTCCTCCCCTTCACGGTCGACCCTCTTTGCGGCGATATCGACAGTGGCCGAACCGATCACCGTGATCGGCGATTCGTTGCCAGGGCCCACGCGTCGCGTCGCGGCGCGTACACGCGCGAGGAGTTCGCCGATGTCGAACGGTTTCGTCACGTAGTCGTCCGCGCCCGCGTCCAGGGCGGCGATCTTCTCGGCGCTGGCCGCGCGGCCCGACAGGATGAAGATCGGCGTCTTGGACCAGACGCGCACGCCCTCGACCACCTCCCGACCGTCCATATCGGGCAGTCCGAGGTCGAGCAGGATGAGATCCGGTTTGACCTCCGCGCCCTTGCGCAGTGCTTCGGTGCCGGTATCGGCAGTGGCCACCTCGTAGCCGTGGGCGGTCAGGTTGATGCGCAGCGCCCGGAGGATCTGCGGCTCGTCGTCGACTACCAGCACCCTGATCATTTGTCCCCGCTCTCGTTCTCGCGGTGGTCCTCGAGTCGTAGCAGCGCCAGCACCATCGTCAGGCCTCCGCCGGGGGTCGCCTCGGGCAGGAGTGTGCCGCCCATGGCCTCGGCCAGGCCCCGCGAGAGCGCGAGTCCTAGTCCGACTCCGGTCGTGTTGTCGCGGTCGCCGAGTCGCTGGAACGGGCGGAACATCGTCTCGTGGTCCTCGTCGGGGACGCCCGGGCCCCGGTCGATCACCCGCAGTTCCACCGTTCGCCCATGCGCGCCCGCCACCAGCTGCGGCGGCTGGTCCTCCGGACTGAACCGCAGGGCGTTGGCGATGACGTTCACCAGGATCCGCTGCAAGAGGCCCGGATCGGCCGCTACTTCGGGCAGGTCCACGGGGATGTTGAGCCGCACGTCAGCAGCCTGCTCGCCCAGTTCGTCCAAGGCGGTCGGCACTGCTTCGTCGAGTGCGATCGGCACCGAGTTCGCACCGAGCACGCCCGCCTGGAGGCGACTCATGTCCAGCAGGTTGTCCACCAGGCTCGTCAGCTGCGCCAGTGACTGCTCGGCAGAGTCCAGTAGCTCCTGCCGCTCTGCGGGTGTGAACAGATTCTCGCTGGCTTTCAGGCTGGAGACCGCGACACGCACCGACGCGAGTGGCGTCCTGAGATCGTGCGAGACCGCTGCCAGCAGCGCGGTCCGCAGCTTGTCCGCGTCCGTCAGCCGCTGCACCGCCTTGGCCTGATGCTCCAGACGCTCGCGCTCCAGCGCGGCGGCCGCATGCATGGCGAACGCCTGCGCGATTCGCCGGTCCGCCGCCTCGAGCATGTGCCCCTGCAGCGCGAGCGCGAGATCGTCGTTGATGGGGATGTCGTTGTCCGCGTCGCCGGGATTCGCGCGCGCCTCTCCAGCGCACGCGACCGGCCGCCAGGACTTGGCCTCGTGCCGCTCGTCGGGTCCCGCGCCCGGCTCGGTCCGCTCCAGCAGCGTCACCGAGTCCAGGCCGAACGTCTCCCGCAGTTGTTCAAGGAGGTCGTCGAGGCGGTTGCCGCCGCGGAGCACGTTCCCGGCGAGGGTGGCGAGGGTCTGCGCCTCCGCACTGGCCCGCGCCGCCAGGCGTGCCCGCGCGGCCGACAGGTTCACGACCGCAGCCCCGCCGAGCGCCAGCGCGACGAAGATGAACAGGGCGATCAGCTGCTCCTGGTCGTTGACCTTGAACGTGTAGTACGGGACGGTGAAGAAGAAGTTCAGCAGGAAGAACCCCAGCAGCGCGGCCAAGAGGGCGGGCCACATGCCGCCGGCGAGGGTCAGCCCCATGACGGCGGTGAGGACGATGAGGATCATCGTGGTCAACGAGAGTTCTTCGTGGAATGGGGTCAGGGCCGCCACGAGCGCTGGAATGCCGACGACCGCGAGGAGCATGCCGAGGCGGCGTCGGCCGGTGCCGATGAGTCCGCGGCCCGGGCGCGAACGCCGGACATTCGCCACATGCTCGTGCGTGACCAGGTGGACGTCGATCGGGCCCGACTTCGCCGTCGTGGTCACGCCGACGCCGCGGGAGATCGCCTGCGCGAAGCGCCCGCGCCGGGAGGCCCCGAGTACGAGCTGCGTCGCGTTCACCCCGCGCGCGAACTCCAGCAGCGCTTCAGGGATCGCATCGCCCACCACCTGGTGGTAGGAGCCTCCGAGGTCTTCGACGAGGTTCCGCTGCTGGGCGAGGTTGCGGGCGGCGCGGGCGCTGGTAAGCCCGTCGCCCGAAGCGATGTACACCGCTCTGAGGTCCGCACCGCCTGAGCGGGCGGCGATGCGGGCGGCGCGGCGAATGAGGGTGTCGCCCTCGTCGCCGCCCGACAGCGCGACGACGACGCGCTCTTTGGACTCCCACATGTCGGTGATGTCCTGGTCGGTCCGGTACTGCTCCAGCTGATCCTCGACCTTGTCGGCCAACCACAGCAGCGCGATCTCGCGCAGGGCCGTCAGGTTGCCGACGCGGAAGTAGTTCGACAACGCCGCGTCCACTTTCTCCGGCGGGTAGATATTGCCGTGAACCATGCGCCGGCGCAGTGCCTCGGGGGTGATGTCGGCGAGTTCGACCTGTTCGGCGCGGCGCACGACCTCGTCCGGGACGGTCTCGCGTTGCGGCACACCGGTGATGGCGGCGACGACGTCGTTGAGGGATTCGAGGTGCTGGACGTTGACCGTCGAGATGACGTCGATGCCGGCTTCGAGGAGTTCGTCGATGTCCTGCCAGCGCTTCTCGTGGCGTGAGCCGGGCACGTTGGTGTGCGCGAGCTCGTCGACGAGCGCCACTGCCGGGGCACGGGCAATGACGGCGTCGACGTCGAACTCCTCGAAGGACGAACCGCGGTACTCGATCGTCCGCCGCGGAATCACCTCGAGGTCGCCGATCAGCTCGGCGGTCGAGGGCCGCCCGTGGGTCTCGACGAAGCCGATGACGACGTCGGTCCCGCGGGCGGCACGGCGGTGGGCCTCTTCGAGCGCGGCGAAGGTCTTCCCGACGCCGGGTGCGGCCCCGAGATAGATCCGGAGTTGTCCACGTGTCGTAGCCACAGTGCTGATGAATCCTCTCGGGGCCGGTGTGGTCCCTGTTCTTTCAGTTAAGCGGAAATTGTTCGTCGAGTGCGAGGTTGAGCTCGACGACGTTCACCGCGGGCTCGCCCATGAAGCCGAGGAACCGGCCGGTGGTGCTGTCCTCGACCAACGCTTCGATGTCTTCGGCGCTCGCGTCCCGCTCGGCGGCGATCCGCTCGACCTGCAGTTCCGCGTACTCGGGGCTGATGTGCGGGTCCAAGCCCGAACCCGAGGCGGTCACCGCGTCGGCCGGGACGGCCGGCTCGGCCGGGGCGTCTCCTTCGATCGGAGTGATGACCGCAGCGGCGTAGGAGGTGCCGTACTCGGCGCATTCGACCTGCACGCCTTCGTACTCGTGGAGGAACGGCGCCTCGGTCGTGCCGCAGGCTTCGTTGAGGCTCACCACGCGGGTCACCTCACCCGAGGTGCCTTCGGAGTAGAAGACGCCGAGGACTGCGCCGACCGCGCTTGCGCCCGAGGGCGCGCAGTACGGCCGCGAGCCGTCGACGCCTTCGCGCTCCCCGATGGCGAACGACCGCTCGCAGACCTTCGTGAGCAGGCTCTTCGATGCGTTCGCGTCGCCGTCCCAGCCGAGGGCGGGGTCGGGCAGGGTGTCCACGACGTTTTCGGGCCCGATGTTCGAGGCGCCAGAAACGAGCGGGTCGTAGTCACCGGTCTCGCCGGCGGCCATGGACGGGCGCGACTGGAAGTAATCCAGGATCGCGTTCCCCTCCTCATCGGTGTAGGACTGCCCGATGAGGGAGGAGCCGATCACATTGCCGTCGGCGTCGTAGAGGAGCGACCCGTCGGCCTTGTCGTTCAGGCCGGGGATCTGGGCGACCGCGAGGACCGCCAGCGGATACATGATTCCAGTAAGGACGGTGAACACCAGGACGGTCCGAAGGGCGGCCAGGTGTTGCGTGATCCAGCGAGGTAGACGTGCCATTTATGCCATCCCTGGGATGAGCGCGACCGCGAGGTCGATGAGTTTGATGCCGATGAACGGGGTGATGATGCCGCCGAGGCCGTAGACCAGGAGGTTGCGGCGCAGGAGCGCCGAGGCTGCCCCGGGCTTGTAGGCGACGCCTTTGAGCGCCAGCGGGACGAGCGCGATGATAATGAGCGCGTTGAAGATCACCGCCGAGACGATCGCCGATTCCGGGCTGGCGAGGCGCATGATGTTGAGCGCGTCGAGCCCGGGGTAGATCACGGCGAAGATCGCCGGGATGATCGCGAAGTACTTCGCGATGTCGTTGGCGATCGAGAAGGTCGTCAGCGCGCCGCGCGTCATGAGGAGCTGCTTGCCAATGGCGACGATCTCGATGAGTTTCGTCGGGTCGGAGTCGAGGTCGACCATGTTCCCGGCCTCTTTGGCCGCCGAGGTCCCGGTGTTCATCGCGACCCCGACGTCGGCCGCCGCGAGCGCGGGGGCGTCGTTGGTGCCGTCGCCGGTCATGGCGACCATGCGCCCGGACTCCTGCTCGCGCTTGATGAGCGCCATCTTGTCCTCGGGTTTGGCCTCGGCGAGGAAGTCGTCCACGCCCGCCTCGGCCGCGATGGCCTTGGCGGTACGCGGGTTGTCGCCGGTGACCATGACCGTGCGGATACCCATGGCGCGCAGCCTCGCGAAGCGTTCGGCCATGCCCTCCTTGACCACGTCCTTGAGATAGACGACCCCGAGGACTTCGGCGGGGAACCCTTCGTGCCGTTCGGCGACTACGAGCGGTGTCCCGCCCTCGCGGGAGACCTGGTCGACGAGGTCCTCGATGCGCGGATTCGGGTCACCGTCGTTGTTCCTGACCCAATCGATGACGGAGGAGGCAGCGCCCTTCCGGATCTGCGTGCCGTCGACGTCGACGCCGCTCATGCGGGTCTGGGCGGTGAACTCGATCCACTCGGCGCCGGCGAGCTCGCCGGTGTCCCGTTCCCGAAGCCCGTAACCCTCCTTGGCGTACACCACGATCGAGCGGCCCTCCGGCGTCTCGTCGGCCAAGCTCGACAACTGCGCGGCGTCGGCCAGATGCGAGCCGGCGATGCCGGGGACGGCCAGGAACGCGGAAGCGCGGCGGTTGCCGTACGTGATGGTGCCGGTCTTGTCGAGCAATAGCGTGTCGACATCGCCGGAGGCCTCGACGGCCCGGCCGGACATGGCGAGCACGTTGCGCTGCACGAGCCGGTCCATCCCGGCGATGCCGATCGCGCTCAGGAGCGCGCCAATCGTGGTGGGGATCAGGCACACCAGTAGCGATATCAGGACGATTCCCGTAACGCCATCCTCGTTGAGGACGGCAGAGTTCGGGGCGGCGACCATGTAGTCCTTGGAGAAGATCGCCACGGGCTGCATGGTGACCACGGCCAGCAAGAAGATGAGCGTCATCGCCGAGAGCAGGATGTTCAACGCGATCTCGTTCGGCGTCTTGCGCCGCTCAGCACCTTCGACCAGTGCGATCATCCGGTCCAGGAAGGACTTCCCGGGTTCGGCAGTGACTCTGATGACGATCCAGTCCGAGAGGACCTTCGTGCCGCCCATGACCGCCGAGCGATCGCCGCCCGATTCGCGGATGACCGGAGCGGACTCGCCGGTGATCGCCGACTCATCCACGCTGGCGATGCCCGTGACGACGTCGCCGTCCCCCGGAATCGTCTCACCGGCGACCACCAAGACCAGGTCGCCTCGGTGCAATTCGGTGGCGGGCACGTCGACTGTGGCGACGTCGGGGGAGTCGATCTGATGGTCCTGCACTTGCAGTCTTCGGGCGACGGTGTCAGTCTTGGCCTTGCGGAGGCTGTCGGCCTGGGCCTTGCCGCGGCCTTCGGCGATCGCCTCGGCAGCGTTCGCGAACAGGACCGTCAGCCACAGCCACACGGTGATGGTCCAGGCGAACACGCCCGGGTCGACGATCGCCAGCACCGTGGTGAACGCGGCGCCGATCTCGACGATGAGCATGACCGGGTTGCGCCACATCAGGCGCGGATCGAGCTTGCGGAACGCGGCCGGGGCGGACTTGACCCACTGTTTCGGATCGAGCAGGCCGTTGGGGGCCTGTGCCTTCTTACGCGGCGCCACGGTCTTGAATGGCTTGGTTGCCATTGATGACATTGCGACGACTCCTATTGCAGGCCTTCGGCCAGCGGGCCGAGGGCGAGGACGGGCAGGAACGTGAGCGCGACGAGGACGAGGGTCACGCCGACGACCATGCCGACGAACAAGGGCTTGTGGGTGGGAAAGGTGCCCGATGTGGCCGGGACGGGCTTCTGCTTCGCGAACGATCCGGCGAGGGCGAGCACCAGGATGATCGGCAGGAACCGGCCGAACACCATGCACAGACCCAGCGCGGTGTTGAACCAGGGCGTATTCGCCCCGAAGCCTGCGAACGCGGACCCGTTGTTGTTCGAGGCCGACGCGAAGGCGTACAGCATCTCGGAGAGCCCGTGCGGGCCCGCCTCCTGCATGGACTCGAGGTTTTCCGGGACCGCGATGGAGGCGGCCACCCCTGCCAGGAGCAGTACCGGCGTCACCAGGAAGTACAGACTCGCGAGCTTGATCTCGCGGGCGCCGATCTTCTTGCCCAGGTATTCCGGCGTGCGTCCGACCATGAGGCCGGCGATGAACACCGTGATCACGGCGAGGACGAGCATCCCGTAGAGGCCCGCGCCGACGCCGCCGGGAGCGACCTCGCCGAGCATCATGTTGAGGATGAGGACGCCGCCGCCGAACGCGGTGTAGGAGTCGTGGAACGAGTTCACCGAACCGGTGGAGGTCAATGTGGTCGCGGCCGCGAACAGCCCGGAGTCGGGAACGCCGAAGCGGACTTCCTTGCCTTCCATCGCTGCGGACACGGCCTGCGGCACGGTGCCGTTCGCCAGGTTCTCGAAACCGACGACTAGGTTCACCGAGACAATCGCCAGGACGCCCATGACCGCTGCGATGGCGTAGCCCTGCCGGTTGTCGCCGACCAGGCGCCCGAACGTGCGCGGCAGCGAGAACGGGATCACCAGCAGCAGGTAAACGATGAGGAAGTTCGTCCAGCTGGTGGGGTTCTCGAACGGATGCGCCGCATTGGCGTTGAAGTACCCGCCGCCGTTGGTGCCCAGGTCCTTGATGGCTTCCTGGCTGGCGACGAGCCCGCCGGTGAGCGACTGCGTGTCCCCGGCCGCGGTGGTCGCGGAGGTGACGTCGGTGAGGTTCTGGACTACACCACCGGCGATGAGCACGATCGCGGCGACGAAGCTGATCGGCAGCAGCACCCAAAGGACGATCCGCGTCAGGTCGACCCAAAAGTTCCCGAGCTTGTCCGTGGCCTTCCGGGCGAACCCGCGCACCAGGACCACCGCGACGGCGATGCCCACCGCGGCCGACACGAAGTTCTGCACCGCCAGGCCCGCGGCCTGGATCAGGATCCCCATGGTCGCTTCGCCGGAGTAGGCCTGCCAGTTGGTGTTCGTGGTGAAACTGACCGCGGTGTTCCAGGCCAGGCCCGGCTCAACCCCGGGGAACCCGTTGTCGAGCGGCAGCCAGTGCTGGAGGCGCTGGAACAGGTAGAGCAAGACGATACTGACGGCCGAGAACGCCAGGACGCTGCGCGCGTACCCGGCCCAGTTCTGCTCGATGCCGGGCCGCGCGCCGATGACGCGGTAGATCCCGCGCTCGACCTTCCGGTGGTGCTCGCGAGTGGCGACCCGGTACATGTAATCGCCGAGCGGCTTGTAGGTTGCGGCGAGGGCCGCGATCATCGCGGCGATGAAGATGACGCCCGCGGTGGTCTCGCTCATCAGAACTTCTCCGGCTTCAGCAGGGCGTACACCAGGTAGGCGCCGACGAGCACGGCGAGGACGAGACCGATGGCGTTGACGGCGCTCACAGCTTCTCCACCGCCTTCACGATGAGACCCAGGACGACGAAACAAACCACCGTCAGGGCGAGATATGCGAGATCGGGCATCGAATCCTTCACTTTTCAAGCAGGGGGCGCGGCCGTTGCCGCGTCGCCGACTCGGGGGATGGAGGTCGGCGAATCCGAGTGAACGCCCGCACGCTTCGATTGCCTAGAGTGTTTGACGGCGTCCATACGAGCCGAGGTGAATCCTTACGCGGTCTTGACGCCCTGCCTGCTGAAACACGGTACGACCCGGGCGGCTCCGGCGACGCACACGATCGCGAAGATGATGGCGAACGGCACGAACAGGCCCTACTTGCTCACCTCGTCGGCCCACGCGCGGGCCGCTCGTCACCGAGGAACCGCGACTGCGCACAGCCTCGAGCCGAGCCGCGTCATCCGCTGGCTCTTGACCGGCTCCAGCCAACACGACGCACTTCTGGCGGGCTTCCGGCGCCCCTCAGCGCAGACGGGCGCGGTATTCAGCGAGTTCCAGGCGGTCGAGGCGCGGCACCGCGGTGATCTCGGCGGTGAGGACTTCCTCGCGGGTCTCCCCCGCGGTCAGGTGGATCGTCCGCCGGAACACGGCTCTGTCCAGGTCGACGACCGTGTGCGGGCCGATCTGCCGATGCGGCACCGCGACGCGCACCACCAGTTCGTGCTCGCCGGGCTGGAGCTGCAGCCACATCCGGGTCCAACTCGCCCGCACCGCCTTGCCGTCGACGAACACCTCGGGAGCGGGGACCCATGGCCTGCAGCCCGGTGCTTCGGGTTCGCCGATGCGAATCGCCCGCCACCGCTGCATCACGCTCAGCTTCCCGCCTCCTGCGAGCGCCGCCAGCACCTCCGGTGGATACGCGTCGATCATGAATCGCAGGTGGAGCCCGAGCCCGGCCCATCCCGGTGCGGGTGCGATCCGTTCGGGCGCATCGGCATCGAGGATGCGGAGTCCCTGCGGGTCCCGATCCGCAGGCGCATCGGCCACCATGACCCTGCGCAGTCGCGCCTGCTTCGCCAGTGATCCGGCGATGACGGCGACGCCCACGCCGAGTCCGACCGCGATGGCGCCGATGACGGCCGTGTTGCCGATGGCGGACGAGAACCCGGACGGGTTCGCGAGCGCCGCCGCGGTCGCACCGCCCATGAGCGCCATGCCGCCCAGGACGATCAGGAAGTACCAGCCGGTGCTACCCGGACCGCGTCGCCGCTCGCGGAACCGCGTGAGGTCGTAGGCCTGGTTGCCGGCCTCGTAGTGGCGGTGGGCGCTGGCGCCGATGACGCTCGTGTAGTCGAGGTCGATCCGTTGGCCTCGTTCGAGGTTCACGGTCTTGTAGCAGCGTGAATGGCTGCTGGTGACCGCGATCAGGTGCTCGCCCGGCGGCAGCGTGAGCTTGGTCGTCCCCCAGCCCCATGAGGCCGGAACGCCGTCGACGCTCACGAGCGGGACCAATGGCCGTGAGACTTGGAGCGAGGGGTTCCATTCACGTGAGTGCTGGTTCCCCCAGGCGGTGCGGACCACCACCATGGCGTTGGCGGCATCGGTGTCACTCGGTGACAGGTCGATCCGGCGCCCGGCCTGGACCGCCACGGCCGCATCGGGATGCGGCCGGGCGGCCCAGGCGCGGAACGGCGGGAAGGTCTTGAACGCGGTGAAGCGTCGCGTCCCCGGCAGCACCGGCCAGCAAACGAGCAGCGCGATGGCGAGCAGTCCGAAGACCCACCCAATGAGGTCGTCAGTGCTCATGCGCTACCGGTCTCCCTTGGTCCAATCGTTCAGCCCCAGTCGGGGGCGTCGTCGTCGGCCCACCCGGGGGCCTCGATCGTGGGGATGAAGTCGAGGTTGCCCGGGTCGAGGCCGGTCTCCGCCCGCGGGTCGTTCTTACCGTCGACGCTGCCGTCCTGGGCCATGTCATTGACGTTGAGCCCGGTGTTGTAGACGCCCTGGCCGCCCATGAACAGGTGAGCGAAACCGGGGGCGACGTGCTTGCCGCCCGAGGGCGCCATCGCGTTCCGCAGCCCCAACTGAGCGAGCCCTTGCGCCATGTTGAACGCGGTGGGGCCGACCAGCTCGAGGGGGTTGACCACGTTGCCCTGGGTGGCGAGGACGGTCCAGGAGAGGCCCATGCCCGCCCCGATCCCGGCGGCGAGCCCCTTGCCCAGCACCGTGAGCGCGGTGTCGAGGGCCTTCAGGATGGTGAGACCGGTGGCGGCGACGGTCATCGCCGCCGCCCGGACCGCCTGGGCGGCGGCCGCGGTGAGCGGGAACGCCTGGAGCGGCCAGTACACCAGCGCCATGGCCATGAGGATCATCGCGAGGGCCGTGTAAGCGGTGACCATGACCGCCAGCAGGGCGGCGATGGAGAACAGGCCGATGCCGACCTCGATCGCGAAGGTGGCGATGGTCCACAGCTGGGTCTGGACTTTTCCGGCCTGGTCGATGAAGGCCTGGCAGTCGTCCCCGTCCCAGGATTCGGCGTCCATCGCGTCGATCTCGTCCTGAAGGGCCTGGGCGGCGGTGATGTACTTCTCGGCGAGCTGGAACCAGTAGGCGCCGACCATCATGATCTGGCCGGGGTTGCACTGGTTCATGTAGATGATGCGGGCGATCTGCGTGCAGCAGGGGCCGAAGGTGAAGGCGGGCAGGACGATCTCGACCGCCGCGGCCGGGGCCATGACGGCGAAGGTGTCCATCATGCCCTGGAAGGACTCGGGTTCGGGTGCACCGATTGACATCGAGCGGTTCCTTACGGTTCAGAGGGATGCGGTGGTCACTTGAAGTCGGCGGCGCCCGCCGCGTCGGCGTCCTCCCAGGCGGTGGCGCAGCCTTCGAGGTTGTCGTTCATGGTCTGGAAGCACTCGGCGGCGCCCTGGACCATCTCGTTCATGTAGCTCACGGCCGTGGTGTAGACCATGGCGAGCGAGGGGTCGACGGACGTGTACAGCGCCTGGTCGATGCCGCGCAGGTTCGGCAGGAGCTCGTTGGCCTCCTCCAGGGTGGGGGTGACGTTGCTCTTGATGTTGGTGCCCAGTTGGCGGATGGTCTCGGGGTCTACTTTCGGCATGTCGTCCTCACTGTCCTCGAAGCCGGCGGATCTGTTCATCGTGGTCTTGGCGCAGGAACGCCGCCTGACCGATCGATTTGCGCGCAAATGCCCGGGCCTCGGCGGGCATGCCGTCGACCTGGTCCATGGTCAACGGGAGCCCCATGGCGTCGATGCCCGCACGCTGACGCTCCGCCAGGTCCTGGGCGGCGCGCGCGGTGGTCTCGTTGATCTCCCGGGCCAGGGCGTCCGGGCCGAGCTCGCGGGCGTGGATGCCGAGCAGGAGGCGGGCGATCGGGTATTCGCCGTCGGACTCGACCGTCACGTCACCTTCGGGACTGGTGGCAGTGCCGATGGACTCGTCGAGCGCGGCCTCGGGTGCCCGGCCTCCCTGTGCGCCTTGGAATCGTTCAAGCATCGCGATCGCCATGTCGAGGTTGCCGATCGGGTATTCGGAGCTGAGCGCTGACCGCGACTGGACCCGCGGGTCCTCAGGGGGCAGATCGTCGTCGGCGCCGAACCGGGCCCGATTGCGCTCGATGACGGCGTTCAATCCGTTCTCCCGCAGGCCGTCGCGCAGGTCCTTGAGTTCAGCCAACGCATCGACGGCCGAACCTGGGAGCGAGTCCGCGGCGGACCGCGACGCGTCGGCGGCGTCCCGCGCGGTGTACGTGATGAGTTCGGCCAGATCGCGTGCGGGCATCCGCACGGCCTCCGTGGCGAGTCGGACGATCGGGGTCGGACTGCCGCCGTCCACGACGGTGACGTTGCCGCATCCGCTGGTGTAAGCGGGTGGTGCGGGGTCGATGTCGGTCATCGATGCTCCAGGTTTCGTTCGACGGTGGATAGGGCGGTCGGGCAGCGGCGGGCGAGGAGTGCGCCGCCGCCAAGAGCGCGAGCCCCCGAAGACGCCGTTTTGACCAGGCCCTGCTGCGCGGGGACGGTGAAGGCGAATTTGATGATGAGCAGGCTGACCGTGATCCGCAGCCGGATTGCGGTCGTTTCGGGTGCCGGGTCACCGGTCGTCCTTTCGGGTGAAGCGAGCCAGAGGGGCGTCGGGGTCAGCGAGCATGAGGGCTACGAGCGTGGTGACCGCTGCGGGCTGTTCGTCGGCGGCGAGGTGTCCGGCGTCGTCGATGACGTACAGGTCGACGCCGAGCTTGTCCCGGACCGCGGGTCCCAGGCGCGCGCGGGGCAGGAACCGGTCGTGGGCGCCGGTCGCGACGATCAGCGGTGCGCCGCGATGCCGAAGCAGGACTTCTTCCGGCAGCGGCGGCGGCGCGAGCGTGGACCGGCAATGAGCCGCGACCAGATGCAGCCAATGGGCGATCGCCTCCGGCGGTGAGGTTCCCGGCGCGGTGAAACCTTCCAGCATCGCCTCGGTCCGTTCGAGGGTCGGGGCGAGCAGCCACCACAGCGAGGGCACCATCATGCGCAGGTCCACGTGCAGGGGGACGACACCTGCCGGAGCGAGAAGCACTCGCCCGGTGATCCGGTCGGAATCGCACGACAACAGGACCGAGCCGCCCAGCGAGTGGCCCACAGCGGTCACTGGTTCGGCGTCGATCGCGTCAAGGACCGCGGTGAGCTTGCGCCCGTACCATTCCCGATGCGCCGCGCGGGGGCGCTCGCCGCTGCTCAGGCCCGGTTGACCGGGAAGGTCGACGAGAATGACGCCCCAGCGGCGCGCGAGGGACTCGGCGATGGTGAGGCTGCTGGCGGCGTTGAAGTTCGTGCCCGGTACGAACAAGACCCGGGCGGGTCCGACGCCGACGTGGGTCAGATGCACCTGGGCGTCACCGACATCGACCGTTTCGCGACGGTGCGGCACCTCCCAGGCGTCGAGCCGGGACCGGCACCACCGTGCGACGACTTCGCGGTCGGCCTTCGATTTGTAGAGGGTGCGCAAGCGGGCTCCGATCGTAGGGCAGTGGAAAACCACGCCGACCAGACTTCCCGGCACACCAGCCCCGACCCTACCGCAGTACAACAATTCACCAAACGGACCGTCTTTGGCCATGCACCTCAGCTAGCAGTTCAACTTTTCAATCATTATTGAAATTTCTGACCGAGCAGCGTACTGTCGGGATGATCCGCCGAAAGGAGACGCCATGAGCGGCGAACGCACCGGCCGTCACGATTACGCCGACGAGATCGGCCTCTACTTCGAGAACTACGGCCTCCCCCGCATCCCCGGGCGCATCCTCGGCTGGCTCCTGGTCTGCGAACCGCCGCACCAGACGGCCGAAGAGCTCGCCGAGGAACTGGACATCAGCCGCGGCTCGGTGAGCATGGCGATGAAGATGCTGGCGGCCAACAAGGCCGTCGTGCGCCACGCCGTCCCCGGTTCACGGCGCACCCACTGGCGGCTGCGCCCCGGCTTCTGGCTCGACGAGGCCGCTGAGAAGGCCAAGCAGGCTCGCGAGTGGATCAAGCAGACCGACCGCGGGCTCGACCTCCTGGCCGACGCGCCTCCCGAGTCCCGTCAGCGCCTCGAGGAGGCCAAGGAGATGTACACCTTCCTCGCCGAGCAGTACGAACGCATCGAAACCCTCTGGCACGAACAGCGAAAGCAGTGACCCCGTTGAGCCACGTCATCGACATCGAAGGCCTCACCTTCACCTACCCCAAGTCCCCCGAACCGGCCGTGCGCGGCATCGACTTCACCGTCGACGCCGGCGAGGTCTTCGGCTTCCTCGGCCCCTCCGGCGCCGGCAAGTCCACCACGCAGAAGATCCTCACCGGGCTCCTCACCGGCCACGGCGGCTCGGTCGCGGTGTGGGGCAAGGACCCCGCCGTCTGGAAATCGGAGTACTACGAGCGGATCGGGGTCTCCTTCGAGCTGCCCAACCACTACCTCAAGCTCACCGGCTTGGAGAACCTCCAGTTCTTCGCCTCGCTGTATAAGGGCCCCAACGAGGACCCCATGGCGCTGCTCGAGCGGGTCGGGCTCGCCGACGCCGCCCACACCCGCGTCGCCAAGTACTCCAAGGGCATGCAGATGCGCCTGGTGTTCATCCGCGCCCTCCTGCACCGCCCGCAACTGCTGTTCCTGGACGAACCGACCTCCGGCATGGACCCCGCCAACGCCCGCATCGTCAAGGACATCGTGGGCGAACTGCGCGACGAGGGCCGCACCGTCTTCCTCACCACTCACGACATGACCACCGCCGACCAACTTTGCGACCGGGTCGCGTTCGTCGTCGACGGGCGCATCGCCGCCTTGGCCTCCCCCACCGAGCACAAACTCTCCCGCAGTCGGCGCCAAGTCACCGTCACCTACCGCGCCAGCGACTCAGACGACCTGGCCACCAAGGACTTCCCGCTCGACGGACTCGGCGGCGACGAGGCGTTCCGCTCGCTGCTGAACGACGCCGCGATCGAATCCGTGCACTCCCAGGAGGCCGACCTGGAGGACGTCTTCATTGACGTCACCGGACGGAAGCTGTCATGACCGGCGTCCTCACCCAGGCCCTGCGGCTCGAGGTGCGCCTGCAATGGCGGTACGGGTTCCTGTACGCGGCGGCGTTCTCGGCGCTCCTCTGGGAGGTCGTCGTCTACCTCATCCCCGGGCAGCTCAAAGCCGCCTCGATGACCTACATCATCTTCGGCGACCTGGCCCTGGTCGGGTTCTTCTTCATCGCCGGGGCCGTGTTCTTCGAACGCGGCGAGCGCACACTCTTCGCACTCCTGGTCTCCCCCTTGCGCTTCCGCGCCTACTACACCGCGAAGCTCACCGCGCTCGCCGCGCTGAGCCTGCTCCTGTCGCTGATCATCGCGTTCTCAGGCGTCGGCCTCGACTTCGAGCCGTTCTCGTTCACGGCCGGCGTGGTGCTGTGCGCACTGCTGTTCCTGACGTGCAGTTTCATCTCCGCGACGCCGTTCACTTCGATCAGCGAGTGGATCATCCCGTCCACACTGGTGCTCGCGGTCCTCAATGTCCCGCTCATCAACTACTCGGGCCTGTGGGAACACCCGATCACCTACCTCATCCCGACCCAGGGGGTGCTGCTGCTGATGGGCCACTCGTTCGGCCGGGTCGACCTGGCCGCCTGGCAGTGGCTCTACGCCCTCGCGTACCCGGTCGCCGTGCTCGCCGCGCTCGGTCTCCTCTCTCGCAAGATGTTCGACCGGCACATCGCCGCCAGCGAAGGCGGTGAGTGACATGCCCAGCGCCGTATCGACCTTCGGCCGCAACGACCTGCGGAACATCCGCCGCGACAGCCTCCTCGCCGGGATCGTCTTCGGACCGTTCATCTACGCGGCCACGATGTGGCTGCTGCCCATGTTCACCCGTTACCTGGACCGCGACCACGGCTTCGACCTGGTCCCGTACTACCCGCTCATCCTCAGTGCCTTCATCGTGGTCGGACCGATCGCCGTCCTCGGCGCGGTCTGCGGGATGCTGCTGATGGACGACAAGGATCAGCGGACCCTCGCGGCCCTGCGGGTGACGCCCGCGCCGCCGATGGGCTACCCGCTCTACCGCGCGGCCACCACGGTCTCCGCTACCGCGGTCTCGCTCATAGCCGCGATGGCGTTGACCGGGCAAGTCCCGGCCGCGATCGTCGCCGCGTCCGTCCCGATCACCGTCCTGTGCGGACTCAATGCAGCGATGGTCGGCTTCGGCCTAGCCGCACTGGCGCGCAACAAGGTCGAAGGGCTCGCGATCGTCCGCGCGATCGGCATGCTGCTGTTCGGCCTCCCCATGGTGCCGTTCTTCTCCGACCACCCGGCGATGCTCGGCTTCGGCATCATCCCGACCTACTGGCCTGCCAAGGCCTTCTGGGAAGTCTGGGACGGCGGCAATCCGTGGCCCTATCTCGTAGTGGGAGCCGTTTACGCGGGAGTGGTCGGTTGGTGGCTGCTGAAACGACTCGCCTCGCAGAAGTACTGAACCCGTGGAGGGCGGGGCGCTTCCCGCCCGTCCTCCGCCATCCCCAGGGCCCGGGATCGCAAGGGCTGAGCACGAGTCGCGTTCGACGCTACGCTGTGGACATGCCCACCCCCGCCCCCTGGCTGATCATCACGTTCACCGCGATCGCCTGCGCGCTCGCCGTTAGCGCAGCCAAACTCGTGGTCACCCGCCTGCTGCTACGCGAGGTCGCGCTCAACGGCACCGACCACCGATCCCATGCCGAGCAAGGCTAAAGCCATCGGCGACTACGTCAGATGGCGCAACCAGAACGCCAGGCCCAAAACCAGATTCGCGATCAACTCCAAGATCCGCCACCCCGATTACCGACCCAACGTTCCCGGATAAGCCACTAGCACCGGCCCTGTGCCCGGGCTCAACTCGATCGGGCCTGCCGCATGGCCGCGATCTCGGCGGCGACGACCCCGGCGAGTGGAATGAGCGCCAGCCAGACGACGGCGGCCATACTCGCGTCCCTGGTACCGGGGACGCGAGCATCGCCATCGTCAGGTGAGGCTGAACGACTCCTGGATCGCCTCGATCTGCGCTATCAGCTCCGGCTCCTGACCGAGTACCAAGCTGCTCGTAAAGATGATCCGATCCTCAACCCTGATGGCCGTCGTGGACATCCACCCGAGGGTGTCGTGCGAACCCGAAGCCGTGGCGGACGGGTACCCGTCGACGGTGCCGGACACAGGCTCGATATCCGGAGCGTCGGTTCCCGCACCGACGAAGGCATCGATCGTAACTGCGACCTCGTCCTCCGGGAGAACGTCCTCATCCGCGTCCCGCGCGAGGACGAGCATTCGGGCCTCGCTCCCTGGTGAACTGACCACTGTGGTGGGAACCTCGAACTCCTGTTCCGTCATTTCCTCCTCTGAGAGCCGCGTCCAGCCCTCGGGGAGGGTGAAGCAGAGACCAGCCTTCTCGTCGATGACGTGCGCCGCATCGTCGATGCACGTCGCACCGGTCGTCCCGGCGTCGTTCGTTGCGTCGTTCGGTGCGTCGTCATCGGTACCCCTGACAACCAGGTAGACGGCGGCCACTGCCACCAGGGCCAGCCCGATGGACACGAAGGTGAAGATCTGCTTCCGGTTTCGGCCCGCCGCAGGTCGCGGCCCGTTCGAGGGGATGGTCGACGGAGCAGTCGAAGGGGAAGACTGAGGGGCAGTCAAGGGTGCACTCCTGGGATCGGTGGGCGGCAGTGAAATGCCGGACCTAGGTCGCCGGGCCGAAGCGATCCGCAGCGACCAATGGGGACGAGACAGGGACTAGACGGGGACGCGAGACAATGAAGACGATACGGCGCGGGAGCGAATCACGGGGGCCCTCGCGCCGCGCCTGCCGGTTTCCCGCCGGTATCGCCTCCACGCGCGGCTCGCGGCAACAACGAAACAGACAACCTGCTAGGAATTACCCGATCAACCAATCCGGTCAAGCCACTAGTCGTCATGGAGTGTCCAGCGCTCATTGCCTCGCTTTCAGTGGAGTCCGTAGGCGCGGATCGTGGTCTGGGTGACTTCGGTGCCCGTTTCGTCGGTTGCGGTCAGGCGGGTGGAGACGTACTGGGCGTTCCGGGGGTGGTCGATGTCGACGGTGCCGGTGCTCCCCTCGTGGTCGACGTCGACCGCCTTCCAGGTCCGTCCGTTGTTGTAGGACTCCTCGAAGGTCATCTTCTGGGCCGTCACGGCCTCGCCCATGACGTCGAGCAGTTCGAGGGTGAGTTCCTGGTGGCGGTCCTTGGTCCAGCCGCTGTCGATGCCCTGCGCGGTGATGCCGACCGCCGGGAGGGTCAGCAGCGAGCCCTCAGGGTCGACCGAAGTCGGATCGAGGTCGAAGGTCCATTCGACAGCGAATGTGGTGGCGAACCCGGTGCCGGCCCAACTACTCCAACTGGCAGCGAGAGCGGACTCAAAACCCGCACAGTCTGGGTTCAAATCCCAGGAAGGGCACCAAGCGCAGCAAGGCGATCTGCGCCTCGGGGCATGACAGGCCGACGGGAAACAACCACAAGAGAGCCAGTGCACAATCGCGCCCTCCGCAAAGACCGCTCAAATAGCGACCGGTCGAGCTATCCGGTCGCCGAAGATCATGGGCAGGAGAGCGGTTAGCTCGTTGCCGATATATATCTTCATGTCACGGCGAGCTGCGGCCCGATGAGTCCTCCGCTTCGAGCCGCGAGGCCTGCTCGCGCGCGGCGCCTGTCAGCGCACGCTGGATGATCGCTCCTTACTCAGGCTCGTGGTGATCGACGTGCATGGTGATCGGGTAGTGGTCGGAGTAGCCGTCTTGGTTGACGTCTTTGCCCATGCCGCCGAAGGGGACCGGCGCGGGGTAGGTGCCGGTGCCGATCATCGCCGCCGGGCGGGTGACGATCGCGACCGTGGCCGGGTGGGCGCGAAGCCGGGCGGCGGGGCCGATCATGTTCTTGCCGACCAGGAACTGGTCGAGCACATTCGCGAAGTTCTGGAAATAGAACGTCCCCGCCGGCACCGGGATACCCTCAGCGTCCGTCCCGTCGTCGGCACCGATCACCGGACCCATGAGATTCCACAGCAGCGGCGCCTTGATCGCACCCAGCACCTTCGAGCGCTGCCGGGTCGACAGCGCATGCTGCGTCAGCGAGAGATCGGACGGTTCGTCGTTGAAGTCGCCCATGACCAGCACCGGCGTATCCGCACCATGAACCTCCAAGGCCCGCTGATGGAAATAGGCGAGGGTCTCACCGGCGACCGCACGATAGGCGGCCGATTCGAACTGCCCGCCTGACCGGGAGGGCCAGTGATTGCCGAACACCGCCCACGTCAACCCCTCGGCGGTCTGGAAGTTGACCTGCAGGAGTTCACGAGTGCCGGTCCGGCGCATCACCACATGCTGGAACACCTCCCCCGCAGGGACGGAGAACAGGTCCGCATCGAAGATGAACGCGACATCGATGCCGCGCTGGTCGACCGTATCGGCATGCACCACCCGATAATCGCGCCCCGGCAGCGCCGCTCGCACGGCATCGGTGAGCAGGCCCATGACAAACTCGTTCTCGACCTCGCACACCCCCAGCAGATCCGGGCCCGCGCCGCCGTTCATCAGCGCGATCACCGATGCCAGCTGGGCGACCTTCCGGTCCCGCAGCGCCGCCGTCCAACCCACCAACGACTCGCCCAGCGCACGCTGCAGTTTCTCGCTCCGCCTGGGCGAATGTTCCTCATCGAAAAGGTTCTCCACATTCCACCAGGCGACGAAGTAACCGTTTCCCATGACTGAGGCCCCCTGCCCACGCGCGACCCGAGCCGGGCCGGTCCTATTGCGACCATATCGAGCATCCCCACCGAGCGGGGCCTGCCGCGCGGAAGCGAACTCCAAGAGCCGAGGACCCAACAACGCGTAAGCCGGCGCGAGGTTTCCAACCCGACTCAAAACCCGCACCGTCTGGGTTCCAATCCCAGGTAGGGCACCAAGCAAGCATGACAGACCAGGTCTGCCGTCGTGCCCGTCGTGAAGCCACGAGGCCATAGAGGGCTGACCGTCTCGCCGAAAGCTGCGGCGGCGCGCCCAAGTGGTGGTCACTGTCAGACGCAGTCGACCGGGACACCAGGGTTGCGGTCCAGTTCTGCGTAGATTGCGGCCGCCTCCGTGCCGGTCACCGCGTGCGGCTGCTCGTCGGTGCAGGCCATCCAGGGCAGTACCATCGTGGCGTAGTCGGCGACTTCCAGGACCGGGGCGACGGCGAAGTGCCCGGGCTGTTCAGGGGCGATACGGGAGGTCTGGCGCTCGCCGTCGGCGAGGTACTCCACGGCTAGCGCGAACTCGCAGTACTGCTCGTCGGCATGGGCCGTGAAGGTGATGACCTCCTTCTCCCCGCGATCCAATGTGATCGTGGTGGCGTCCGAGAACGCCGGGAGCGCCTCGAGATCGGGGGGCTCGAAGCTCAGCGGCTCGTCCAACGGCAACTGCTTGAGCTTGGCGCCGGGATCGTCGATCTCGACCGCGAGCCCGATCTTCTCCCCCGTTCCCTGGAGCGAGAAGGGGAAGTACGTCCCGCCCTCCGGGTCTGCGCACTCGACCTGGGTCGGATAGAGGTCGGTGACCGTCACCGTCTCATCCCGTTTCCCCTCAAGGACGACCTCCCACTGCCCCCACCCGGCGAACGAGCCGCCCTGCTCGATGGTCCAGGCGGCCGTGGGCAGCCCGTAATACATCGGGTCCCATGTGAACGCCGCGAGATCGGCGTCCGCGACAGTGCCGGGGATCGTGTGGCCTGACTGACCGTAGGGGGCGGGTTCGAGCATCTTGACATCGAAGGCGAACAGCGGATCGGTGAACGCCTGCTCGATCGTCTTGGCCGTCGTAGTCGTGATGATCTGCTGAATGCCTGCGACGAGCGCGGCGCCCAACACGACCGCAACGACATAGGTGAGTGGCTTCTTGAACAGTGCCAGCAGCTTTCGGCGTCGAGACGGCCCCGGCGCCGGCTGGCCGCTCCCAGGCGGTTGCAGGATATGGGCGCGACTCGCGCCAGGCACCCGGCGGTAGTCGGGGGAGGGATGAGTCATCGCAAGGCTCCGTAAGCCGAGAAACGAGGGATAACTCCATGGTAGACAGCATCCCCGCATCCAGCAGTACACCAGACGAAACGTCACCTGTTCAAGCATCAAACCGAGAAGAGCGCCCCGCCAACCGAGGATCGCGGCTGTACCTTGAGGTCCGGCGGGAACGATGCCTCACAGCCACATGAGCGAGGGCAATTCCTGGTCTTGAGCGATCGCCGCAATTCGCACCGGTTGGGTTGTGAGACATCGCACCGAAGCACGACACTCGGGAGCTGTCGTACCGCTCTGCTACAACCGTTGGATGGATGGCCTCGCGCGTCCCACGCGCTATCAGCACACGAGCACTGAGGCGAAAGCGCTGCTCGCCGCGGGCGAGTCCGCAGGAATCGAGTACAAGCGCGAAGCCAATGAAATCGAGCCAGGAACATTGGCGGCGTTGGCGAACTGGGTCGCCCTCGACCCTTCCCGCGAAGTCGCCCACCTACTCGTCGGCGTGGAAGAGGTGACCGACCGGGCAACCGGTTTGACCACCGGCGTCGTGTACGGCCTCTCGAACGGACTTGAGAAGGCAGTCTCGAGACTCCTGAATCATTCGAGTAGCACTTTCCCGATTCCGGTGGATCTGTTCATCATCGAAGAAGCAGTCGAGGAAGACCGCCCGTTCCTTCGAGTCGAGCTGCGGCCCACCCAGGCGCCGCACTATGACGGGAAAGGGCGGCGGCAGACCCGCCAGGGCCGGTCAACGAGAGCCATGACTGACGACGAGCTGCTCCAGGTTTACCTTGATCGCGAAGCCGGAACGTTCGCCGCCCGGTTCCGCCACACCACCACCGAACTGCGCGAGGCCGTCGGCGCCGTGGGGACCCAGATCGACCAGATCGCTGAGGCCATCGAACGCAACATCGGCGGCCCGCTGGAGGAGCTGACCGCCACCGCTCACCGTGCCGTATCCGCCGCCGAGGACGCTGAGTCCGCCGCGATGAACGCCGGATCAGCGGCCAACATGCTGGAGTTCGGCGTGACCGAAGTCGAACGGATGGTCCGTGATCTGAGCGAAGTCGTCGACGACCTCCAGGACGACTCACTCGATGCCCTCGTCTCGCGCGTCTTTCACCTCCGGCGCCGGGTGTGGTGGGTGTTCTCCCTCGACACCTCGAAGCGATCCTCGGCCGCCGCGGAGCGCCTGACCAGGTGGATGCACCAGCAGCTCTCAGGTGACATCTCACCCGAAGCCGCACGCAACTCATGGGAACTGGGGGTCTGGGAACAGCTCCTCACCCAGCGGAAACAGCAGAAGAGCGCGAAGGGGACCCTGAAGTGGTGGACTGCCGCAGCAGCGGAGATCAAGAGCTACCTCAAATCCCCTGCCTTCCAAGGCCCCGAACTCCCCGACCTGCGCGCAGAACTGAACGGCGACATCAACGAAGCCCTTGACAACCCCGAAAGCCGCACCCGCGAGTTCTACGACTCGCTGCAGCACTGACCCGTCCACACGACCATCACTGACGACCGACCCGCACTGGAGCACTCAATCGTGACCACACCCCAGGACCAGCCCCAGACCCCGCCGCATCTGACCCCCGAGTACGTCGAGGCGATCCTCGACCGCATCCGCGACTACGCCCTCTGCTCAGACCTGCGCATGTACGCCTGGGCCAGGCGTAGGCGCGCCGAGAACGCAGGCGACGACCAGGCAGCGATCGACTATATGAAGTCCGTCGAGCAGAGCAAGATCGAGTTCGCCGAGGACGCCTTCGAGGAACTTCAGGAGTTTCTGCACCAACTGACCACCGACCAGCCCCCCTCGCTGGCCGATGACGATGAGGAGCCCATCACCGACTCACTTCGTGAGCAATTTGCACGCACTGATGCGGCCGTCGCTGAGCGGGGCGTGCCCGACGACGTCCTGGCACCCCTCGCGGCGATCGGCGTGGTCGTCTCCGCGTGGCGTAACACCCTCGAACCCTGGCACTACCTGTTCACCGACGCGCAGATGTCGTGGATGAGCCTGATCGCCACCCGCGACATCATCCCGCACATGAACCCCGACACGAACACCCCTGACTTCGCGGTCATCGAGCAGGTCCTGTGCGACGGCGACCGCCTCGTCCTCCCCGGAATCCCCGCGCACGATGTGCTCGGCCCGGCCTGGTCCTCGATTGACACCCGCATCGCCGCCCACGTCCGGCGTTACCAGGAGGACGAGTACACAACGAGGGTGCTCGCCAACTGGGGCGGCATGGCCGGGTCCCGATGGTGGGGATGCCAGGACTGGGAGGACCACGCGTACGCGATCGCCGACCACCTCGAACTCAACCGGTACCGCACCCGACAGCTGATCCGCGAACCCTGGAAGCTCCCATTCGAGATGTGGGAGAGGGCGATCGAGTATCAGAAGGACGTTCAATACCAGCGCTGAGCGTCGCGGAACATTGGCTTGGACACGGCTGGAGCAGAACTGGCGCTGTTGGTCGGGGTCCATCGATCGGGCCTCCATCGCCAAGCCAGAACAGCCAGCCAGGCGATCACGGATTGCTCGATGCTTACCGTTGCGGCAGGCCAGCGCGAGTTGGGACAATTGAGGTACCGGTTCACGCCACTCGTGGGCCACAACCTCTGAGATCAGGCCCTGTACGTGGGCGAGTATGGCTTTGACCTGGTGTTTTGAGTTGTAATAAGAAACCGAAAGGGCCACGTTCCCCTTCGCCGCACGAGAGTGGCTCCCCGTCCGGGGCCGGTTCACCGTCGCCCGCGCCCTACCAGGTATCATCTACACCGGCTCCGGCGCCCTGCCCGGTGCCACGGCCCGGTATTCCAACTGGCAGAGAAGACGGATTCAAAACCCGTACAGTGTGGGTTCGAATCCCACCCGGGCTACGTCAGTAACCCGCACAACCATCAAAGGCTGTGCGGGTTTTTCATGTTCCTGGGCCTTTTCCTCGTCTTTGAGCGATTGACGCACGATTTTTCGCGAGTGTGGGCGTGACAGTGGCGTTGCACGTCAGCTCACTGCGTTCAGGTTGGTACACCAGCTCAAGCCTGAACGCCTGCAGGAGGAGCCGAAGTCTGTCGGCGGGCACGCGGTCGAGATCAATCTCGCCGCTTGGAAAATCATCGACGACGCGGACTTCGGGCTTGCGGCGCAGCGTCTCATCGATCGTCTCGATTCGCGCTTGAAGCTGCTGCCGCTCGCGGCCGGGTGGCCTTCAGGGCGTGCCCCGCGTTTGGGATGGCACGAGTTAGTAGATGCGCTCGTTTCGCGGAGTGCCGTACATGCGCAGGCCGCAGAGTCCGCATCTGATGATTGACCGGAGCCGGTAGTCGGCGGGATGGCGTCGCTCCATGCTCTTGTTGCGCCGCCGCGCATCGAAGCCGTGGGCCGTCATCGAGATGCTCGACCCGCGCTAAACGCGAATCCTGGGGTCAGGTGCCTACTGCCAAGGCTCGACAGCCGGCATCTCGCTTGCCAGTGCGGTTCGACCACACTGCTATGACCCCGCTGAGTCGACGCCGGGGCGGGTCTTTCGCCAGGCCGTCCAGGCGGCCTGGAGTGTCGCGGCGATGGCCGGTACGACGATGAGCGCTACCGGTGCGAACACTTCGACGCCGATGAAGCCGACCGGGGCGATGTCGGGGTCCTCGCTGTAGAACAGCCAGGGGCTGCCAACCGCGATGGCGGCGAGGAGCACTACCGCAAACCCGTACGCGACCCGACGGTTCGGACGTCGCCATGCGGCGAGCACGAGCAGACCCGCGGTGGCCGTGTAGAGGAGTGCGAGCCAACCGGCCGGGGAAGCGGGTTCGACGCGGGTGCTGATGTGGATGGTGAGGATGAACAGGGCCACCGCCAGGATCACGAGCGCGCCCGCCTCGGGCAGAAACGAGTCCACTCCGAATCGCGTCCGCTTCCAGGCGACCAGCAGGAGCCAGGCCGGTGGCATCGTCAGAAGGGTGTAGAAGATCGGGGTGACGACGTAGCCGCTCCATGCCAGGTCCGAGCCGGTCCAGAGGTAGCCGAACCAGTCGTAGAGGGAGAGGATCCAGCAGATGGGCACTAGAATCCAGGCCGCCCGCCTGAGGCTGCGGTTCCCAGTGCGGAGCGCGGTGGCGATGGCCGTCCAGAGGGCGGTGAAATGGGCGATGAGGCCGAGGATCGGCTCCATCGGTGCGACGTAGTCGACGGCGATCCCCACTGGAATGAGCACGATGGTGAGCGCTGCGGTGATCATTGAGACTCGGGGCCTGGCGACGGCGCCCAGGGTCGGTTCGGCGGTAGTCATGTGGCGAGTATCGCGGTCCTGCGCCACCGTTCGTTCAGTGATTCGGGCCGTCTTTGTAGGTTCTGCACAACAGATTCCGGTTCGGTGTCCGAATTCAGATCATTATTTTCTTGGGTTCTGCCAGTGCGGACCGAGGGCCCCAAGCTTCTGCTTGGGACCCTGAGTGATCGCGCAGGGTCAGGGATTGGTGAGACCTTCGATCGCTTCGGCGAGGGCGTCGGTGGCGGTGTCCACCTCCGCTTGGGTGGCGCCCTTGTCCTCGTCGGCCTCGGTCGCCGCGTCGCGGGCGGCGACGAGGGCCTGACAGGAGTAGAGCGATCGCGATCGCCAACTGCACCAGCACCGTCGAGCGGTCCAGCCGGCCCCGGCCCGCCGAGACCGGCAGCGCCTTCGCCAGCTCGGCGGTCAGCCCGATGCGGTCGGCGAGTCGGCGCAGCAGCACCACGCCCGCATGATCGACCAGGCCCATGCCGTCAGCGGCCACGTCCAGGCCCCCCGATAGCTCACCCGAAAGGTGCTCCTTCAACCGCGGCAATACGTCCTCAACACACGTGTATTCGCAGGTGAACGGGCACCTTTCGCCATGGGAGTCCATCAGAGACGTTGGGCCGCAGAATAACTGAGGCAAATACTGCTGCGGCACTTGCCGGGGCCGGGCTGGGATTCGAGCGGGACCGGTCCCGTAAGAGCTCCCCTAAGCGATGTCCCGTTAGTTGCTCGTGGGTGCGCCCAGGCGCGGCGGTTTCGCGGGTGTCAGCCTGTAAGGGTGAGGTTGTGGAGGCGGGCGATGCCGGCCATTGCCTCGGCGGAGCCCTCGCCACGGA
>NZ_JAUEMJ010000005.1:0-187878 GCF_030403505.1 Glycomyces tritici
TGTGCTGCGCGACGAGCCGGTAGGTGCCGGGTTCGGTGGGTGTGGTGTCGCCGAGCGCGGCCTCCCAGCGGGTGCCGGAGCCGGAGGCGTCGGCGGGCAGGCGGTCGCGGGCGGCGGTGTCGCCGTACATGGTCCAGCGGGCCCAGTCGACCACCGTGCGCGGGAAGCGCTGGTCGCTCCAGAAGCTCGTGTGGCTGCCGCCGACGAAGGTGAGGAACGCCTTGGGCCAGGTCATCTCGGTGTAGGCCTGCCGCGCCGAGTTGTACCCGGTGAGGTCGTCGCGGTCGCCGTGGACGAACAGGACCTTGGCGTTGACCGAACTGGACGGCGTGCCCTGGTCGGTGCAGGACTGCGGGTTGGCCGAGATGATGCGGCTGTCGGCCCAGCGGGTCAGCAGGCCGTGAGTCGTCATGCCGCCCAGGGAGTGGCCCGAGACGCCGACGCCGATGTCGGTGCGGATGTGCCCGGCCAGCGGACCGCTGTTGTTGAGCGCGAGGGTGTTGGTGATGGCCTGCGAGACGTCCTTCGGGGTCTCGCCGTTGCCCACGTCGCTCGGGTTGTGGTTGAAGTGCGGGGCGGGGACGATGAAGCCCGCCTCGGCCAGGCGCCGGATGATGAACAGGGAGTTCTGCGGGCTGCTCTGGAAGCCGTGCGTGAAGTTGTAGACGGGGAAGACGCCGTTCGCGACCGGGGCGTCCGTCACCGGGTTGGCGCCGACGGTGCCGCTGGCCGCCGGGTAGTAGACGTAGGTGGTGACCGCGCGGCTGCCGCGGGTCCAGTTGTAGCGGCGCACGCCCACGGGGAAGGGGTTGGCCGGCGCCGGATCGGCGAGCGCGGAGCCCGCGCCGAAGAGGGACGCGCCCACTCCCACGGCCCCGGCCATGCCCAGGCCGAGGAAGGTCCGTCGTTGCATTGTCATGAGTGCTCCTCCAAGGAGAGTCGTGAGGGTCGCCGGCACTGAGCAGATAACTGTGAACGTGCACAGCGAGGATTAATATATCGTCACAATTTGAGATAGTCAAGAACTTCGATATGTACTTCTGGTCCGCGTCTGCGCATTGCGAGCAGCCGAGCATGACCGGCTCGGCGAGCCGTGTCGTTCAGGCGCTGTCGCGGACGATCAGCTCGGTCGGCAGGACGACCGACTCGACCGCCTGCTCGTCGAGCAGGGCGAGCAGCAGGCGCACGGCCTCTCCGGCGACCTCGGCCAGCGGCTGGCGGATCGTGGTGAGCCTCGGGTTGGTCGCGGTGGCGATCGCCGAGTCGTCGAACCCTGCGACGGCCACGTCCCCGGGCACGCTGCGCCCGGCCGCATGGAGCGCCTGGAGTGCGCCGGCGGCCATGAGGTCGGAGGCGACGAAGACCGCGTCGAGGGCCGGGAACTGCTGCAGGAGCTCGCGCATCGCCTTCTCCCCGCCGGCCTGGGTGTAATCGCCGTGGACCACCATGCGCTTGTGGACCCTGCGGCCCAGCACGCTCGTGAAGCCCTCCATCCGCAGCGATCCGCCCGGGGTGTCGACGGGGCCGGTGATCATGCCGATCTTCTTGCGGCCCTGCTCGACCAGGTACGTCGTGGCCTGCCTGGCCCCGCCCCGGTCGTCGGCCGCGGCGTAGGGGACGACGCGCTCCTGCCCGAGCACCGCCCCGCACGCCACCGAGGGGACGTGCGAGCGCTCGATGGCCTCCAGGAGCGGATCGTCGGCATGGGTCGAGATCAGCAGCGCCCCGTCGGCGTGGCCGCCGCGCAGGTAGCGCGCGACCCGGTCGCGGCCCCCGTCGTCGCCGGCGATCATGAGCACCAGGGACATGTCGTGCTCGGCGAGCTGATTGGTCGCCACCCGCATGAGCACCGAGAAGTTCGGGTCCTCGAACAAGCGCTCCTGCGGCTCCGAGAGCACCATGACGACCGATCCGGTCCGGCTGGTCTTCAGGCTCCGGGCGGCCCGGTTGACGACGAATCCGGTCTCGGCGACCGCCCGCCGCACTGCCAGTTCGGCGGCCAGCGAGACGTTGGTCCTGCCGTTGAGGACGCGCGAGACCGTGCCGCGTGAGACGCCTGATGCCGCTGCGACGTCGTTGATCGTGGGTCGTTTCCGTGCCAAGTTCTTTAGCCCCTGCGTGAGTTCCATTGGCGAGCCGACGATGTCGAGGGAGGCCGCCCGTGCAGGGCGGCCTCCCTCCCGCCTCACGCGGTGCGAGTGAGGCTCACTGAATCGAAGTTGATCCAGTTGCCGGCGTTCGCGTTCGAATAGAACCCGATCTCGATCTGCCCGCTGGTGACCTGGACGCCGGTGATCGACACCTGCGTCCATGTCGAGGTCACCGGCAGGTTGGCCTGCCGCTCGGTCCCGCCGTGGTTCTTCGCGTACATGCGCGCGGCGTTCTGACCGCCGCCGTTCATGACCCAGGCGGTGAGCGTGTAGGTCCCGTTGGGCACACTGCGCGACTGATAGGTCGAGACGGTGTACGCGCTGTTCTTCCAGTGCGTGCCCTTGGCACTGCCCTGGTGGAAGCCGCCGCGCGTCTCGCGGAAGGCCGCGTCGAGGTTCGTGCTGCTCGACGACCACACGCTCCACCCGGTCGCGGTCCGGCCGCTGCCGGACTCGAAGCCCGGGTTGGTCAGCACGTTCTCGCCGGTTCCGGGATTGCCGCCCCCGCCGGTGACCTCGCCGAAGAAGTCGAGTGTCGACAGCTTGTTCCCGTTGTGGTCGAACAGGGTCTGGTTGTCCCAGGAGTTGCTCTCGCCGGCCTGGTCGTTGATGTACGACATGCCCGCGGGCTTGGCCCAGGTGGTGTCGCCGGTCCAGGCCGCCTCCCACCAGACCAGGCCGCGGCCGCGGTCGTTCGGGACGTCCGCGATGGCGTCCTGGAGGTCCCGCAGGAACTGCGTCTGGCCCGCCACGGTCGCCGGGTAACCCGATTCGCCGGCATGGCTGCTGGTGAAGATGTTGCCCCGGCCGTCCCCGTCCGCGAGGGTCCAGGCGTAGGCGGTCTCGACGACCATGACGTCCTTGCCGTAGCGCGCGGCGACGTCGTTCATGTTGGTGCGCAGCTGGTTCATGGTGCCGTGCCAGTACGGGTAGTACGACATCGCGATGATGTCGTACGGGACGCCCTGGTTGCGGGCGTTGTCGAACCAGGTGCGGTAGGCGGCGTTGTTCCCGCCGCGGTCGAGGTGCAGCGCGATCTCGATGCCGGTGCCGCCCTCGTGGACGCCCGCGATGCCGGCCTTGAGCAGGCCGCCGAGCTGCGACCAGTTCGAGGTGCTGCCGGTGGGCTGCAGCATCCCGTTGGTGATCTCGTTGCCCACCTGGACGATGTCGGGCTTGGCGCCCGCGGCGGTCATCTGCGCGACGACGTCGCGGGAGTAGGTGCGCACCGCGGAGGTCAGCTGGCTGTAGGACAGGTTCTGCCAGGCCTTGGGCTTGATCTGCTTGCCCGGGTCGGCCCAGAAGTCGGAGTAGTGGAGGTCGAGGAGCACGTCCATGCCGAGGGCCTTGGCGCGCTGCGCGAGCGCGATGGTCTTCGCCAGGTCGTTGGTGCCGCCGCCGTACGGCTGGCCCGAGGTGCTGTACGGGTTGTTCCACAGCCGCAGCCGCACCAGGTTGGCGCCGCTGTCGGCCATGATCTCGAGCGCGTCGCCTTGGACGCCGCCGTCGTAGAAGCGTTCGCCGCTGGCCTCGACCTCGGCGAGGGTGCCGACGTCGACGCCCATGTAGAAGTCGTCCCTCACGGCCTGGGCCGGGGAGGAGGCCGTGGCGAACGCGACGAAGCCCATGGCGGCCGTGAGGGCCACCGCGATCATCCGTCTCATGTGTCGCTCCTTTGCGATCGTGGGTCGGGCGCCGGGGCGCCCGCTGCGGCGGCGCGGGGCCGCCGACATCGAGGTGGCCGCTGGCGGCCTCGGCGTGCTCATCCCTTCTCCGCGCCCGCCATGGCCCCGGTGACCAGGTGGCGCTGGAGGACGATGTAGAGGATCGTGATGGGCAGGGCGAGGGCCACAGCGCCGGCGGCGAAGGTGGTGAAGTCGTTGCTGTACTGGTCGGTGATCATCTGGAACAGGCCCAGGGCGACGGTCTGCTTGTCGCCGCTCTGCAGCAGGAGCCGGGGGAGGATGAAGTCCATCCACGGCGCCGTGAACGAGGTGATCGCCACGAAGGTGAGCATGGGGCGCATGAGCGGCAGCACGATCTTCCGGAAGATCGTGAGCCTCCCGGCCCCGTCGAGCGCGGCGGCCTCGTCGAGGCTCGCGGGCAGGTTGTCGGTGAAGCCCTTCATAAGCCACGTGTTGTACGGCAGGGCCGCGGCGATGCTCACCAGCGCGAGGCCGGTGAGGGAGTCGAGCAGGCCGAAGTTGAGGAACAGCATGTAGACGGCGATCGCGGTCAGGAAGCTCGGGAACATCTGGAGGATGAGGATGCCGAGCATGCTGGCCTTGCGGCCCCGGAACCTGATGCGGGAGAACACCCACCCGCACAGCGCGGAGAGGGCGACGGAGCCGATCATGTTGATCGTGGCGACGTAGAGCGAGTTGAGGTACCAGCGCCCGTAGTCGGTCCGCGTGAACAGGTGCACGTAGTTGTCGAACGTCGCGTTCTCGGGGATCGGGGTGGCGTTGGCCAGCCCGCCGCCGGGGCCGAAGGAGGATCCGACGACCCAGATGAGCGGGTAGATCACGATGACCGCGACGACGGCGAGGATGAGGTGCATGATCGCGCTGGTGGCGCCGTCGCGCACGCGCTGGCGGCTTCCGGCGCTCGCCTCGCGGCGGGTCCGGGTGCTCCTTGGAATGGCGGCCATGGCTCAGAGCTCCCGGATCGCTTTGGTGCGGTTGAGGTTCACCACGGAGATGGCGCCGACGATGACGAAGATGACCAGGCTCATCACGGCGCCGATGTTGTAGAGGCGGTTGTCGAGCGTGAGCTTGAACAGCCAGGTGACGAGCAGATCGGTGCTTCCCGCGAAGCGGTAGTCCACATTGTCTGGACCGCCTTCGGTGAGGAAGTAGATCACCCCGAAGTTGTTGAAGTTGTGCACGAACGACAGGATGATGAGCGGCGTGACCGTCCGCTGGACGATCGGCAGCGTGATGTAGCGGAACTGCTGCAGCGCCCCGGCCCCGTCGATGCGGGCGGCGTCGTAGTAGCTCTCGGGGATGTTCGCGAGGACCCCGCCGACGAGGGCCATGAAGAACGGGAACCCGAGCCACAGGTTGACCAGGAGCGCGACCGCCCGAGCGAGGTTCGGGCTGGTCGGGTCGGTGAACCAGTAGACGCGCTCGTCGGTGAGGCCGACGTCGACCAGCCATTGGCTGATGGGTCCGAACTGGCCGTTGAACATCGAGCGGAACACCAGGGCGGAGACGATCGCGGGCACGGCCCACGGCAGGAGGAACACCGAGCGCCACACGCGTGGGACCTTGACCCGCTTGCTCGCCAGCATCACCGCGATGAGCAGCCCCGCCGCGTACGTCGTGACCGTGGCGATCACCGCCCACACGATGGTCCAGCCGAGGATGCCCGCGAACGTCGAGGCCCACGAGGGGACGGCGAAGATCGTCGCGAAGTTGTCGAACCCCACCCAGCTGACGAGGTTCTTCGGCGGCAGGTTGTCGCGGCTGTAGTCGGTGAACGCCACGAGGATGCCGAACAGCACCGGCAGCACCGACATGAAGACCAGGAGGACCAGGCCGGGCGAGAGCGCGATGAAGGCGAAGGCGCCCTCCCACAGGCGCTTGAAGTAGGCGCCTGAGGTCTCGGCCCGGTCTCCGGCGTTCAGCGCGGCCCGGTAGCGGGCCGCGTCGCGAATGCTCCAGATCCAGATGATCGCCAGCAGGCCCAGCGTCAGGAGGGCGATGAGCCCGTTGGCCATGAGGACGATCGAGTTGTCGCCCTCGGTGAGGCCGGTCATCGTCATCTCGCGGGGCTGCGTCCCGAGCGTGAACAGCCCCCACAGGCCGCGGATGAAGAATCCGCCGTTCGAGCGCGGGGTGAACTCCATGCCCGCGTAGTAGTTGCCGGTGGCGATCTCCCAGGTGACCGCGCCGGCGAAGAACGTGAAGAAGAACGCGGCCTTGCCCGCCTGGCGGTTGAGGAGCTGGCCCGCCCCCCACACCAGTGCCGAGGCGGCGCCCGGTACCGCGGAGGGGAGTCCGGCTCCCGCCCGGCCCGGGCCGCGCGGTGCGCGGGCCCGGGCCGGGGATGCGGGTGTCTCAGTGGTGGTCACAGCGGTCGGTCCCTAGAGCCCGTGCAGTTCGTCGTAGGTCGTCACGGCCTTCTCCTGGGCGGCGGCGGAGTCGGACAGGTCGTCCCACACGTCGACGACCATCGCGTCGCCGACCTCCCAGAAGTACTCCGGCACCTGCGGGATGAGCTCGGCGTTGGCCGACTGCGCGACGATGCCCGCCACGTGGGGGTCGTCCGCGATGCCTTCGATGCCCGAGAGCAGGTCCTGGTTGAGCGCGGGGATCTGGCCGCTCGAGGCGTAGACGGCGGCGGCGCCGGCGTCGGAGGCCATGAAGTTGGCGAAGACGCGGGCCGCGGCCGGGTACTCGGAGTATCCGGAGACGGCGGCGACGTGCATGCCCGCGAACGCGCCGGGGGTCTCGCCGCCCGCGACGCCGGGGAGGGTGGTCACGCCGTACTCGAAGCCGTTCTCGGCGGCGCCGGTGTCGAAGAGCGAGAAGCTCCAGGGGCCGGTGATGACGTAGGGGGTCTCGCCCTTGGCGAAGCCCTCCTCGATGACCTCCCAGGTGCTGTCGGCGCTGGGAACGTTGTAGATGTCGCGCAGGCCGGCGTAGTAGTCGAGCGCGGCGGTCAACGCCGGGTCGTCGAACCCGGGTGCGTCCACATTGCTGTCGGGGTAGACCTGCCAGCCCATGGCGGAGAGGATCGGGTAGGCGCGGTAGATCTCCATGGTGGACATGCGGATCGTCCAGCGGTTGGCGCCCGGGTCGTTGTACTCGGCGGCGAGCGCCTGGATCTCCTCCCAGGTGGCGGCGGGCTCGGGGGAGCCGGTCAGCTCTTCGAGGAGGGTGGTGTTGTACATGAGCGCGAGCGACTCGGTGGTCACCGGGACCGCGTGCATCTGGTCTTCGGCGGTGACGACGCTGGTGAAGGCCTCGCTGATGCGCTCGTTCAGGACGCCGGTGTACTCGCCCAGCGGGGCGGCGGTCCCGTCGTCGATCGCGTTGGGGATCTCGTTGTAGAAGGTCATGAAGACGTCGGCGCCGGTCCCGGCCTCGCCGGCCAGGGCCATCTTGTCGACCGCGTCGTGCTTGCCGACGAGCTCGTACTCGACCTTCATGTCCGGGTACTCGTCTTTGAACTCCTCCTTGAAGGCGGCGATGACGGCCTCGGCGAGGTACTCCTCCTCGAACCAGACCTTCAGCGGCACCTTGCCCGAGGCGATGTCCTCTTCGATGACGTACTGCCGAGTCTCGGCGTCCCACTCCAGTTCGGAGGATTGCTCCTCTTCGGTGGGGCCGCCGCAGGCGGTCAGTCCGAGCGCCGCCGCCGCGGCGAGCGCGATAGCTCCTCTGCGTCGCATGTGCATGTCCTTGTCTCAGTGAGGGATGCCGCCGCCGGTCCGCGGCGACTGTGAACGTTTACAGCAACGTAGCGACATGTATCACTGGGCGCAAGCGAGAGATATTCCTTATGTGGCATTTGCATTATGATTGTTACGATAAAAAGTTGAGAAATCGTGCCCGCAGACTTGGGTCCTCGAGGGCGGCACCGCATCGCGGTGCCGCCCTCGTCCCAGGCCCCCGTGGCCGGGCCCGTAGCGGGTCGAGCGGAGGGTCCAGCGCTGGTCGCTGCAGTTGCTGCAGGTCCAGCGGAGGAGCGGGTGCCGTTGGCGCTGACCGCTTTCGGAGCGGGCTACCGCCGTTCGAGTGCCCAGACGGTGTTCGCGTCCGCCGCCCCGGTGTTCCACGCGACCGAGGCGCCCGTCCCGTAGAGGTAGCCGCGACCGCTCTGCTTGTTGTCGATCCGGAATCCGCCGGAGACGGGCGTGATCGCCCAGAGCGTGTCGTCGCCGACCCGCGCTTCGCCCCAGATGACCTTGCCGTTGGGATCCGTGTCGAGGTACCCGCGGCCTTCGCGCACGTTGTCGATCGTCCAGTAGCCGGGCTGCTGCTCGGTGAGCGTCCACAGCTGGTCGTCATAGGTGCTTCCCGCCTCCAGCGCGATCGCGCCGGCGGCCCCCGAGTCGAGGTACTGCCCGGTGGAGACGTTGCGGACCCGGTAGGTCTGGCCGCTGCGGGGGTCGGCGGCGTCGGCGGCGCGCTTGTACGCGCGGAAGTAGTCGACGACCAGTTCCTTCGGCCGGGGGTCGCTCGGGTCGACCGTGCCGGTCCAGTCGGCGTGCTCGTAGATGCCGAGGTAGAACACGGCCGGGTAGGTGAAGGACTGGTTGATGGTCCTGGTCAGGACGTTGTCGATGTAGAGCTTGAACTGGGTGGGCGTCCACTCGAGGGCGTAGATGTGCATCTCCGCGGTCATGTCGAACCCGACGCCGACCTGTTCCCGGTGCGTCGAGAGGTTCGGGTCCGACCAGCTGAAGAGGTTCCAGTTGAACTTGCTCTTCCCGTGGATGCCCGCGTGCTCCAGGACGTCGACCTCCCCGCGCTGCTCCCATGTGTCCTGCCTGCCGGTCAGCCAGAACGCGGTGTGGATGCCGCTCCTGGCGGAGCTCTTCGCGCGGACCTCGAAGTAGCCGTACTGGGGCGTGTACTTCATGTCGGTGGGGATCGAGTGGTCGAACTCGTTGTCCTTGTGCAGGTTCGTCCGCTGTCCGGTCTGGACGCTCGACACCTTCATGGGGTTGCCGCTGTAGTAGGTGGGCTGGTCGTCGTCGATGCGGAGCACGAGGGCGTCGTCCCGGAACCCGTACCGGGCCGTGGACCGCGCGACGGTGGTCCGGGACTCCAGGTACCTGGGAATCCACAGGTCCGTGTCCAGGCTGCCGGTGTTGAACTCGTCGTGCCGGTCGAGGATCCACCCCGGCTTCTCGAGCGGGTTCGGCGGCATCTCCGCCGCGGACGCGGGCGCGTCCAGCAACGCCGACAAGGCGAGGGCGCCACCGCCTGCGAGCAGGCCGCGGCGGGCGAGTTTCACGCGTTTGGGATCGAAAGCCATGAGGGTCTCCTTCGGAGGATGTCCTGCACAAGGAACGTGCCGGCAGTAAGCGGAGCGCCCTTGCCGTGGACGCCGGGCAGTGCCGCTGTATGAGGCGCAGCGATCGCCGCGGCACTGCAAAATCAGAATGACAACGGTTCCAGAATCTGTCAATTTACATGTGTCGATATTCAAGTAACGGTTTCATAACGCACATGCCGCCGGTGCGGCGTCAGCTGGAGCGGGCGGGGGTGGTGCCCCGAACGACGACCCGGGGCTCGAACTCGATCCTTCGGAGGTCGCCCGGCCCGGTCAGCGCGAGCTCCACCGCGGCGGCGCCCACCCGCGCCAGAGCGAGGTCCACACTGGTCAGACCCGGGGTGACGTCCTCGGTGCCCACGGCATCGTCGAACCCGGCGACGCCGATCTCGGCGCCCGGGGTCAGGCCCGCGTCGCGCATCGCGGTCATCGCGCCGATGGCCATCGCGTCAGTGGCGGCCAGGACCACGTCGAAGCGACCGGGCCGCTCCGCCACGAGGCCCGCGGCCGCGTCGTACCCGCCGTCCCGGGTCATCGGCGCGCGCACGACGGCGCCTCGCCCGATCCGCATCCCCAGCCTGGCGGCGGCTTCGACGACGCCGTCCTCCCACTGGCGCGCGGCCTCCGCATCGTGGTCGGGCCGGATCAGGGCGGGAGTGCGGTAGCCCAGGCGGAACAGTTCGGCAACCAGCGCCGAGGCGCCGCGCCGGCGGGGGACGACGGCGGTGTCGAACGGCAGTTCGTCGTCTCCCGCGATCGCCACCCGGCCACCCTCCTGCGTGTAGCGGGCGAGCTCCTCCTCAAGGGACGCCCGCGAGACGGTCGAGCCGCTGCGGGTGCCGGTCAGGATCATGGCGTGCGGCCTGAGGCCGCGCATCATGCGCACGACCCGGATCTCGTCGTCGATGCCGTGATCGGTTCCGGCGAAGGTGGCCACGAGCCCGGAGGCCCCCGCCTGCTCGATCACGCCGTGCACGATCTCGGCGTTGTAGGGGTCGCGGATGTCGGAGACCAGCACGGCCACCATCGCGGTCGCACCCGTGGTCGTGGCCCGAGCCGACGCGTTCGGCCGGTAGCCCAGGCGCTCGGCGGCGTCCAGGACGCGCGCGCGCATGCTCGACGACACGTACTGGGAGGCCGGGTCGAGCGCGCGGGAGGCCGAGGCCTTGGAGACCCCGGCGGCCTCGGCGACATCGCGGAGGGTGGCCGCTGACGGTCGGTCCGGTGCGCCGGGGGACCGGTCGTCGGTGGCAGGGTCGGTGGTCACAATGACATCCTGGCACTGGGCGCATCCCAGGGTGCGCCGCCCCGTTCCCGAGCGCTTGCCGGTTCCGGCGGGAGCATGCGGGTGCGCGTTCGACATTGGAGGATGCATGCGGCGTTCGTATCAGCGGGCGACACTGCGCGACGTCGCCCAGGCGGCCGGCGTATCGCCCTCGACCGCGTCCCGAGTGCTCAACGGCGGCGACCTCCGCGTGAGCGAGCGGCTCTCGGCGCGCGTCCTCGCGGTGGCGGAATCCCTCGGCTACGTCTCGAACCAGGCGGCTCGGGCGCTGCGTGGGCGGCGGACGGCGGTCGTGCTGCTCGCGAGCGATCCGAGGACCGCGTCGGTCGCCGCGATCGCGGCCGGAATGGAGGCGGCGGGCCGGGAGCGCGGCGCGCTGGTGAGCATCACCGGGGTCGGAAGCGGCGCCGCCGCGCACCGGACGGCGCTGGAGGTGCTGCGCGCATTGCGCCCCCGTGCGCTGGTCGTGACGAGCGCGAGCTTCGCCGATGTGCCGAAGGAGCAGGTCCTCCCTCAGCTCGAGCGATTCCGGGACGACGGCTGCGGTGTCGTCTTCATCGGCGAGCACGACACGCCGTTTCCGGCGGTCCGCTTCGACGACTTCGAGTCCGGGAGGGTCGTCGGCCGCCATATGGGCGGGCTGGGCCGCCGCCGCGCCGCCGTGCTGACCACTCCGGGGCAGCCGGCGCTCGACACCCGCGCCGCAGGTTTCGCGGAGGGCTTGTCCGAGCGGGGCTTCGACCCGGAGTCCTTGGTCGTCGAGCAGTGCGAACTCAGCCGGGACGGCGGTCGGGCGGCGGCCCGCCGCCTGTCGCAGCTGCGCCCGCATCCGGATCTCGTGCTCGCGGGCAACGACGTCCTCGCGATCGGCGCATTGAACGAGTTCAGGCGCCTGGGCATCGACGTGCCGACCGACATCGCCCTCTCGGGGGTCGACGACATCCCGCTCGCGCGCGACGTCACTCCAGCGCTGACCACTGTGGCGCTTCCCTTCGAGGAGGCCGGGAGGGCGGCTCTGGAGATGTCCCTCGCGACCGATGCCCCGCAGGACGTGGTGCTGCCCGGGCGACTCGTCGTCCGGGCCAGCACGACCGCGGCGACGACCGAGACCCGCTGAGCCGCAGGAGCATCCGACCGGGACGTGCGGCGCGATGGCCGGAGCGAGGCCCTGTTTCGCGTGTGGAACGACGATTCGGGTTGCGAAGCGCCGCGTCTTGACAGGGTCTGGAACCGTTGTCATCATGATTCGAGGTCCGGCCGGACCGTGGCGGGAATGAAGCCCGCTGCGCGCCCGCGGCCGACGACGACACCTCGCCAAGGGAGAACGCCGTGCCCATCGCCAAGCGCAGAACCGCCTCTCGGCAGCGGAAACGGGTCAGCCTGTTCGCCGCCGGCGTCCTGCTCCTCTCGCTCCTGCTCGCTCCGCATCCGGCGGCCGCCGCCACCTCGAGCACGGTGCTGATCGACGAGCGCTTCGGCGCCCAGACCGCGCCGGCGAACTTCGGCTTTCCGACCGGGGCCAGTGTCGGCGGTGGCGTCTTGAGGGTCACGGAGCACATGCGCGACTACACGGCGTCGGTCAGCCGGTTCGGCTCGTCGATCATGAGCGAGAAGACGCTCGATCTGCGATTCGACTGGAAGACCTCGATCGCCTCCGACGGGATGAAGACGGGTGTGGAGTTCCGCGACGACGCGGGACGCCTCGTCTTCGCGATCGCGGCGACCGGTTCGCAACTCCGCTACGCCGTCACCGGACCCGACTCGTCGTCGGCCTCGGCGCCCGACTCCCTCAATCCGGCCTGGAGCAGAACCGGGTTCGACCGCTCCAAGTGGTACACGGTGGACCTGCACATGGACTTCACGCTCGGCCGGGTCCAGTACACGATCGCCACCAAGGAGTCGTCGCCGCGGGTCATGGCCTCCGGGACCGGGGCGATCACGGGCCGGCGCCTCGCGAAGTTCGTGGCCTGCAACTACTACGGCACCGGCGTGCAGTCGATCGACAACTTCCGGCTCTCCCGTCCGGACCAGGCCGCCGAAGGGTCCCTGGCCGGGTCGTCGGTATACGCCTTCGGCGACAGCATCGTCTACGGCCACAGCTATGCACGCGGCTTCATGAACCTGGTGGCCGAACGCGAGGGCATGGTGCTGACCAAGTACGCGGTGAACGGTGCGACCGTGGGGCCGGTGTCGGGTCCGTCCTCCGGGAAGATCCTCACCCAGGTCCGGTCGGCGAGTGCGCAGGCGCCCGACTTCGTCGTCTTCGACGGCGGCACGAACGACGCGCTCACCCTTCATGAACTGGACGGGTACGAGATCGGCGCCGTCGGCGACTCGTACGAGCCCGGCAGTTTCGACACCGGCACCTTCGCCGGGTCGTTCGAGGCGACCGTCCACGCCATGAAGCAGAAGTGGCCGACCGCCACGCTGGTCTACGTCCCCGTCCACAAGTTGGGTTCGCGCGACTGGAACACGCAGATCGCCCTGCGGGCGGTGACCCTGGCTGCCGCCGAGAAGTGGGGCGTGGCCGTCGCCGACGTCTTCGCCGACGCGACGCTCGACACCCGCATCGCGAGCCATCGTGTCGCCTACACGTTCGACGGTCTGGTCGGCGGCTTCCCGGGCACCGGCGGCACGGGCACGCATCCGAACATCGCCGGCATGACCGAGTTCTACGTCCCGGTGCTCACTGCCCGACTGGCCGGTCTCGCCGAGGTCGGGACGGGACGGGTCTGGGGGGTCTGAGCGCGCCGGGCGGTCAGCGGGGCGTCGTCGGGCCGGTCGACTCGCGCCAGGCCACGCGCTGCAGCGGGCGCGGTGCGGGTTCGAGTTCGCGTCCGGAGATCGCTTTGACCAGGCTCAGCATGGCGTTGCGGCCCAGGCCTTCCAGGTTGACCTCCACGCTGGTCAGACTCGGCGGCAGGTACTCGCACACCTCGTTGCTGTCCCAGCCGGTGACGCTGGCGTCGCCGGGGATGTCCAGGCCCCGCTCGATGAGGGCGCGGATCGCCCCGGCGGCCACGACGTCGTTGGCGGCGATGACGGCGGTGGGCATCGCCTCGTCCGCGAGCGAGTGCACCGCGTCGTAGCCGGACCTGCCCGACCAGTCGCCGTCCACGACGCCGGCGGATTCCAGTCCGAGCCGTTCGACCGTCTCGAGGTACGCGGCCTTCCTCGCCCGTGCCGAGGCGAACTGCAGGTTTCCGGCCACGTGGAAGAACCGGCGGTGCCCGAAGGCGACCAGGCCCTCCATGATCTCGACCAGGGGTGCGGCGTCGGCCAGTTCGCCGATGCCGCGCATCTGGTCGTCGAAGTCGGCCGCGACCACGATCGTCTCCCCTTGCGGCAGATGGTCTTCGATCCCGGGGGAGACCGGGGCCAGGGCCAGGATGCCCTCGACCTGGCCGGTGCCGGCGATCTCGAGCATCCGCTCGGTCCTGGTCTCGGTGTCGCCGATGACGCTGATCGCCTCGACGGTGAAGCCGGCCTCGTGGGCGGCCTCGGTCGCGCCGTGCAGCATCCGCGAGGGGTTGAAGACCATGGTCGGCAGGAGGATCGCCAGCCGGCCGGTCCGGCGGGTCCGCATCGACCTCGCGACCAGGTTCGGGCGGTAGTTCAACTCGCTGACGGCGGCGTCGATGCGCGCGAGGGTCGCCGGCTTCAACCCGTTCCTGGACCGCAGGTAGCGGGAGACGGTCTGGTGCGATACGCCGGCCAGGCTCGCGACCTGCTTGATCGTCGGCCGCCTCGATTCGGTGGAGCGCTCGGTCATGCCCACGGTCTCCTCTCGCAGATCCCAGTGATCATCTTGACATACGAGTGAACGTTCACTATCTTAGGTGGTACTTCAAATAGTGAACGATCACTATTTCTTGACGCAAAGGAGCGCCGATGCCGGTTTCCGATCCCCCCTGCAGCCCGGGCGCCGCGCGCCCGCTGGTGACCGGCCCATGAGCGCGACCTCGGAGCTGCACCGTCTCGGCCAAGGCGGGGCGAGGGCCAAGCGGCAGAACAAGACCGCCTTCCTGTTCCTGCTGCCGTGGTTCCTGGGCCTGTTCGTCATCACGATCGGGCCGATGCTCGCCTCACTGGTCCTGAGTTTCACCGACTACAACCTGCTGCAGCCGGCGGAGTTCAATGGGCTGGAGAACTTCAGCCGGATGCTCGGGGACGAGCGCCTGCACCGGTCCCTCGGCGTCACGTTCACCTACGTCCTCGTGTCCGTCCCGGTCCAGCTGGGACTCGCCCTCGGCCTGGCCATCATGCTGGACCGCGGCGTGCGGGGCCTGGCGTTCTACCGCTCGATGTTCTACCTGCCCTCGCTGCTGGGGGCCAGCGTCGCCATCGCGGTCCTGTGGCGGATGGTGTTCGGCGCCGACGGCCTCTTCAACGACGGCCTCGCCCTGTTCGGGATCGAAGGGCGCGGCTGGATCTCCGAACCCGAGACCGCCCTCGGCACGCTGATCACGCTGAACGTGTGGACGTTCGGCTCGCCGATGGTGATCTTCCTGGCCGGGCTGCGCCAGATCCCGCGCATGTACTACGAGGCCGCCTCGGTCGACGGCGCGAGCCGCTGGCGCCAGTTCGCGTCGGTGACCCTGCCGCTCCTGACGCCGATCATCTTCTTCAACCTGGTCCTGCAGATCATCCACGCGTTCCAGTCGTTCACCCAGGCGTTCATCGTCTCCGGGGGCACCGGCGGTCCGGCCGACTCGACCCTCTTCTACACGCTGTACCTGTACCAGCGCGGGTTCGGGAACTTCGACATGGGCTACGCCTCGGCCCTGGCCTGGCTGCTGCTGCTCATCGTCGGCGCGTTCACCGCGATCAACTTCTGGGCTTCGAAGTATTGGGTCTTCTACAATGACTGACACCTTCGCAACGACCACCCCGGCCGCCGCGCCGCTCGCACCGGACCCGGCCCCGAAGCGGCGGTCCCGGAGCGGCTTCCGGCCGGTCCGCTCGATCGTCAAGCACGCCTTGCTCATCCTGTGCGTGCTGGTGATGCTCTACCCGGTGCTGTGGATGGTCGTCAGCTCGCTGCGGCCCAACGACGTCATCTTCCGGGACCCCAGCCTGCTGCTGAACGACCTCGAGACCGGGAACTACGCGGAAGGCTGGAACGCCTTCGCCGACCCGTTCAGCGTCTACCTGGTCAACTCCTCCATCGTGGTCCTCGGCGCGATCCTGGGCAACCTCGTCTCGTGCTCGATGGCCGCCTACGCCTTCGCCCGCCTGGAGTTCACCGCCAAGCGGTGGTGGTTCGCGATCATGCTCCTGACGATCATGCTGCCGATCCACGTCATCATCGTCCCGCAGTACGTGCTGTTCGCCCAGCTCGGCTGGGTCAACACCTTCCTGCCGCTCATCGTGCCGAAGCTGCTGGCCACCGACGCGTTCTTCGTGTTCCTCATGGTCCAGTTCATCCGCGGCGTCCCCATCGAACTCGACGAGGCCGCCCGCATCGACGGCGCCGGGCATCCGCGGATCTTCGCCCAGATCATCCTGCCGCTCATGGTGCCCGCGCTCGCCACCACCGCGATCTTCACCTTCATCTGGACCTGGAACGACTTCTTCTCCCAGCTGATCTACCTGACCGACCCGGACCTCTACACCGTCCCGCTGGCGCTGCGCGCCTTCGTCGACGCCCAGTCCGGCACGAACTGGGGCGCCGCGCTCGCCATGAGCGTGGTCTCGCTCGTCCCGATCTTCCTGGTGTTCCTGTTCGGGCAGCGATTCCTGCTCAGGGGCATCGCCACCACCGGCGGCAAGTGAACCGCCGCAACCCTTCACCGCAACCCTTCACAAAGGAGCAATCCCATGCAACGCAGACTCATCATCAAAGGACTCGGCGCCTCCGCCGTCGCCCTGCCCGGCCTGGCCGCCTGCGGCACCGGCGGCGGCGGCGACGTGGAACTGAGCGACGAGCCGGTCACCATCCGCATGACCTGGTGGGGCGCGGACACCCGTGCCGAACTGACCGACCAGGCCATCGCCGCGTTCCAGAAGGAGCACCCGAACATCACCGTCAAGGGCGAGTTCAAGGACTGGGCCGGGTACTGGGACGCCCTCGCGACCACCACCGCCGCGAACGACTCGCCCGACGTGATCCAGATGGACGAGCTCTACCTCGCCTCGTACGGCGACCGGGGCACCCTCCTCGACCTGGCCGACACGAGCGACTTCCTCGACACCTCGGGGTTCGATGCGGCGACCCTCGCGACCGGGCAGATCGACGGCACGCAGTACGCGATCCCGATCGGCGCGGGCATGCTCGCGAGCATCGTCAACGCCGACCTCTTCGCCCAGTACGGCGTCGAACTGCCCGACGACACCACCTGGACCTGGGACGACTACGCCGCGATCGCCAACGAACTCACCGAGAAGAGCGGCGGGGCCATCAACGGCTCCGGCCTCACCGGCGGCACCGACGCGGGCAGCATCCGCTACTGGGCGCGCCTGCACGGCAACGAGCTCTACGGCGAGAACGGCGACGTCACCCTCGACCCGGCGGTGCTGGCCTCGCTGTGGGAGTACAACCTGGGCCTGGCCGAGAGCGGCGGGATCGAGAGCGCCGCACAATCCGTCGAGAGCCAGAGCGCCGGCATCGAAGGCGGCAGCCTCGCCACCGGCAAGATCGCCATGGGCTTCGGCTACAACACGCAGATCACGCCGCTGCTCGCCGCCAGCGGCGCCGACCTCAGACTGCTCCAGCTGCCCGGCAGCGCCGAAGCCGACGCGAACTTCATCAAGCCGTCGATGTACTGGGCGGTCTCCTCCCAGAGCGAGCACCCCGCCGAGGCCGCGACCCTGGTCGACTTCCTCGTCAACCACGAGGCCGCCGCCGACATCCTCGGCACCGAGCGCGGCATCCCGGCCAACCCGGCCATGCGCGAGCACGTCGCGGCCGACCTCGACGAGGGCGGGCAGCTGGCCGTGGACTACATCGAGTCGGCCACCGCCGGCCCCGCGGTCGCGGTCACCCCGGCCGGAGGCAGCGGCTTCGACCCGATGATCCAGCGCTACACGCAGGAGGTCATGTTCGGCGAGCGCACGCCGCAGGAAGCGGCCGACGCCTTCATCGACGAACTCAAGACCGAAATCGACGCCGCCGCGTAGCCGGCGATCCGAGTAGAGAAGAGCACCATGCCTGTCCCCAGACCCCCGCTCCGCTGCGGCATCATCGGCACCGGCGGCATCGCCCACGCGCATGCCCACGCCCTGACCGAACTGGGCGCCGAACTGGCGGCCGTGGCCGAGATCGACCCGGTCAGCGCCGCGGCGTTCACCGGCCGCTTTCCGGCTCCCGGCGTGTACGGCGACGCCGAGACCATGCTGAAGGAGGAGCGGCTCGACCTGGTGCACATCTGCACGCCGCCGGGAACCCATGTGCCGCTGGCGATCGCGGCCATGCGTGCCGGGGTCCCGGCGCTGGTCGAGAAGCCGACCGCGCTGAGTCTGGCCGAGATGGACGCGCTCGCCGAGGTCGAGGCCGAGACCGGCACGCCGGTGCTGACGGTGTTCCAGCACCGGTACGGTCCGGCCGCGATCCGGCTGCGGCGACTGGTCGCCTCGGGGGAGCTCGGGCGGCCGCTCGTGGCGACCTGCGAGACGCTCTGGTACCGCGACGACGCCTACTTCGACGTCCCCTGGCGGGGGCGATGGGAGGTCGAAGGCGGGGGACCGACGATGGGTCACGGCATCCACCAGTTCGACCTGCTCCTGTCGATCCTCGGCCCGTGGACCGAGGTCACGGCGATGGCCGCACGCCTGTCCCGCCCCACGAACACCGAGGACGTCTCGATGGCGCTGGCGCGCTTCGCGAACGGCGCCATGGCCACGGTGGTCAACTCGGTCGTGTCGCCGCGGGAGACCTCCCGGCTCCGGTTCGACTTCGAGTACGCCACTGTGGAACTGGAGCACCTCTACGGCTACCGGGAGGCCGACTGGCGCTTCACCGCCGCGCCCGGGCACGAGCACCTGGCGGGGGTCTGGACCGCCGGCGACGAGCCCGATGCCGAGAGCGGCCACCGCCTGCAGATCGCGGCGGTCCTCGACGCGATCGCGGCCGGGACCGAGCCGGGCGTCTCGCTCGCCGAGGCGCGCCGGACGCTGGAGTTCGCCGCCGCCACCTACGCGTCGGCGTTCCAGGGCCGCCCCGTCTCGGCCGGTGAGATCGACGGCGCCGACCCGTTCAACCGCAGCATGGACGGCGGCGTCGTTCCATGGATGCCGATCAAGGAGACCTTCGCATGAGCCACCTCGACATCCGCCACGACATCGACAGCGCGGTGACCGTCAGCGACGGCGGGACCGAGCTGTTCCGGTACGTCTACCGGCCCGACTCCCCGCAACTGGAGTCGCCCAAGCCGTACCTGCACCCGATCCGCACCCGCGCCGGGCACCTCGTGAGCCTGTACCGGCCCTGGGACCACGTGTGGCACAAGGGCATCGCGCTGTCCCTGCCCCATGTGGGGGAGGAGAACTTCTGGGGCGGGCCGACCTACGTCCACGGGCAGTTCTACGTGCAGCTGGAGAACAACGGCACCCAGTCGCACCGGCGGTTCACCCGCATCGAGCGGGTCGACGGGGCCGCCGAACTGGTCCACGAACTGGACTGGAGCACCCAGGGCGGAGCCCCGTGGATCACCGAGCGCCGCGCGTTGAGCGCGCGGCTGCTCTCGGACGAGGCCTGGATGCTGACCTTCGACACCGAGCTCCGCAACGTCTCGGGCGCGGACATCGCGATCGGCTCCCCGACCACGAAGGGGCGTGAGAACGCCGGCTACGGCGGCCTGTTCTGGCGCGGGCCAAGGGCTTTCACCGGCGGCAGCCTCGTCACCGCCGAGGGCTCCGGTTCCGGCAACGACATGCGCGGCCAGCGCCACGAGTGGATGGGCTTCGCCGGACGCCACGACGACATCGACGCCGCCTCGCTGGTGCTCATGGTCGACGACTCGTCGAACCCGCACCATCCGCCGCAGTGGTTCGCCCGCAGTGAGGAGTTCGCCTGCCTCAACCCCGCCCCGTTCTTCAGCGAGGAGCTGACCATTCCGAATGGGGAGGCAGTGCGGTTCCGCTACGGCGTGGGCATCGCCGATGCGGATGCGGAGGCGGCTCAGGAATTGGCGGTGGCAGTGCGCAAGTCGCTTTGAGGCGACGAAGCGCAAGTCTGTATCGATAAAGAGGCGAGTTCGCAGAACTCTCCTGATGTGCAGATGCGGCGGCTGCCCGGATGCATGCCGTGATTCGAATCAAATAGCAGGTGGTAGCGGTCATCGAATGCGTCGGGTCGGCGCCATGGAGGTATTCGGGCTCAGATTTCGTGTCCATTTAAGGCCGCCGGAGTTCGCGCAACGCCATACGGCGTTGCGCGCTCCGGCCTGCCCTATTTGCCCTTTGAACTCGTAAAACTCCTCAATTCCCGACATTGACAGGCTTCAGTGTGACGATATAACGTAGTTTTGAAAGATGACCAAACAAACTGCTCGCCAGAGACCGCCCCCGGTCCGACGGCACCGCACCACCGGAAGGAAAACGAGATGCCTCCCGAGACCCGAAGGGCGCCTGTCAAACGCCTGCTGCTCGGTATCGTCGCCGCGTTCTGCATCGCCCTGGCGTCGACGCTCGTCACGGCCACGCCCGCCCAGGCCGCCAGCACCTGCAACAAGGGCGAGACCATCGCCATGGGCAAGTACTACGTCACCAACAACCTGTGGGGCAACAACTCCGGCACCGGCTGGCAGTGCACATGGAACAACTGGCAGTCCGGCGACACCATCGGATGGGGCACTTCCTGGGAGTGGAGCGGATCGTCCTACTCGGTCAAGAGCTACTCCAGCTCGGTCCTCGGCTGGCACTGGGGGTGGCAGCGCCCCGGCACTGAACTGCCGGTGCGGCTCAGCGACAACCGCAGCGTCGCGACGAGCTGGAACTACAGCGTGAACGCGTCCGGAACGATGAACGTCGCCTACGACCTGTGGCTGCACACCCAGTCGAATCCCGACTGGTCGAACAACCCGACCGACGAGATCATGATCTGGCCCTACAAGATCGGCGGGGCCGGTCCGGCCGGCACCAGGCAGGCCACCGTCACCCTCGCCGGCGGCACCTGGGACCTGTACCGCGGCTGGATCGACGCGGGGAACGGAGTCGGCTGGAACGTGTTCTCCTTCGTCCGTACCACGAACACCAACGCCGTGAACTTCGACCTGCGCGACTTCACGAGCAACCTGGTGAACCGCGGATGGCTCAGCAGCAGCAAGTACCTCACCAGCGTCCAAGCCGGCACCGAGGTCTTCACCGGCAAGGGCCAGCTGGACACCAACAGCTACTGGGTCGACGTGCGATAGCACCGGCCGCCTGGGGCCGCAAGCGCGCAGCGCGCCGGTCCGAGGCACCCGTGCGGTGGGGGGGGGGGCCCCGCCCCCCCGGGGCCCCCCCCCCCCCCCCCCCCCCCCCACCCCACCCCACCCCCACAACCCCCGGTCCCCCAAGGCGGCCATCGCCGCGATGGCCGCCCACGCACCGCGAACCCCCGCAATCTCAAGCAATCCCTCAACCGCAGTTCCACCGAAAGGACAGCGACGTGGCCACTCCCTCAAACGGGTCGATCTTCCGACGCCGATCACTGCTCAAGGCCGCCGGCCTCGGCGCGGCCGGCGCCGCGGGCCTCCCCCTCGTCGCCGCGTGCAGCGACATCCAGAGCAGCGAAGGCAGCTCCCAGATCACCGAAGGGTTCGACTTCCTGCCGCAGTACAAGGAATGGCCGCTCCCGGTCGAACCCGACCTGGTGGGCGAACCGCCGCACCACCGGTCCGGATTCACCTCCTACCCCGAGCCGGCGCAGGCCGTCCCCGAGCCCCCCGCGAACACCGGCACCTACCGGATCACCGTCCCGACCTGGGGCACCCCGCCTCCCAGCGACGACTCCTACTTCGCGGCGGTCCAGGAAGCGTGGGGCGGCACGGTCGTCGAGCTGGCGCACGCGGACGGCAACACCTACGCCGAGACCTCGAACCAGTGGATCCAGGCCGGCGAGTTCGGCGACGGCATCCACATGTTCAGCTGGATGCTCGGCGCCCACCCCGACTTCCGCGAGACCGTCGTCAACCGGTTCTACGACCTGACCGACATCCTCACCGGCGACATCTCCGAGCGCTGGCCCCTGCTCGCGGGCCGGGCCACCGAGGCCTGGGGCAAGTCCGTCTGGTCGAGCGACCCCGAGGACCCCGAGAGCGCCCGCCTCTACGGCATCCCGGGCAGTCTGGCCGGCGGTCCGCAGAACGGCATGTACGTCCGCACCGACCTGCTCGAGGCGGCGGACCTGGCCGTTCCCACCACAGTGGATGAAGTGCTGGAGGTCGCCCGCACCTGGTCCGACGACGCGGCCGGCAGATGGGCGTTCTACGGGCTCGACTACCTCACCCCCCAGTGGTTCGGTCTGGCCTCCGGCAACGGCTGGGCCTGGATCGACGGGAAGCTGGTCCACAACTGCGAGCGACCGGAGTACACCGAGTGGCTCGAGTTCCGGCGCACGGTCTGGGATGAGAAGCTCATCCACCCCGACGCCCCCGCGGCCTCGCTGGACCCCAAGGAGCTGCACAAGTCCGGAACGACCCTGTTCCACCAGGACGGCATGTCCTACTGGGGCGACTTCAGCGGCAGCGTCACCAGAGGCGAGATCGAAGGCGCCGTCGTCCCGCTCGGCCCCGTGGCGGCGGGCGGGAGGACCCCGGTGGTGTTCGGCGCGGCCGACGTCGAGGGCTGGCTGTTCCTCAGCAAGAGCCTCTCCGCGGAGCAGGTCGAGGAGATCCTGGACGTCGCCAACTTCTGCGCCGCTCCGTTCGGCACGGTCGAGAACCAGCTGCTCGACTACGGCATCGAGGGCGAGCACTTCGAGTTCGACGCCGAGGGCGTCCCGCGCACGACCGACCACGGCAGTGCGACCATCGGCGGCTACTACGGCCTCTCCGGCAAGGTCCAGATGTTCCACACCGGCGACCCGGTGCTCGTCCAGCAGCGGTTCGACTACGACGCCTCGGTGCTGGACTACATCGAGAAGGACATCTTCGAAGGCATCCGCGTCGAAGCCCCCGCGGCCTTCGTCTCGGCGCTGCAGACCCTGAAGGACCAGGAGGCCGACGTGGTCTACGGGCGCTCCGAGATCGCGGACATCCCTGCCATGGTCGACACCTTCCTGACCAACGGCGGCGAAGCCGCGCGAGCGCCGTTCACCGACGCTTACAAGATCGTCAACGGCGAGTAAGGCGAAGGCGGGGGAGCGGCGCGCGCCGTCGATCGGACGAGGCCGCTCCCTCTACCCCTGTTCCTCCGAGAAGGAGTCCTCATGGCAATGCAACGACGCACGTTCCTGAACCTGGGCGCGGCCGGCGTCCTCGGCGCGGGCGTGTCCCTGCTCGGCACCGCGCAGGCGAACGCCGAACCCGCCCCCGCCGATCCGTTCGCCGTGGGCGTGCGCCGGTACGACTGGTACCGCGGCACCCGCCCGGTCACCACCTACGTCTACTACCCGGCCACCGGCACCGCCGGCGGCACCCCGGTCGCGAACGCCCCGGTCGCGAACGGCGTCTTCCCCGTCTACGCCTACACCCACGGCCTGGGCGGCAACCCGGCGAACTCCACGTTCGCCCCGGGACTCGCCGCGGCGGGCTTCATCGTCCCGTCCCCGCACTTCCAGCACACCCTGAACGACGTCAACAGCGGCAACACCTCCCGCGACGTCTCCCAGGCGCTCACGAACACCCTCGCGCTCAACACCAGCGGGCCGCTCGCCGGGCACGTCCGCACCGACATCGGCGTGGGCGCCTGCGGGCACTCGATGGGCGGCATGACCACCCACGGCCTGCTCACCTCCTGGCCCGACAGCCGCATCATCTCCGCCAACCCGCAGTCGTGCCTCGACATGGGCACCCCGTCCGGCTCGGTCAACGCCAAGGTCCTGTTCGTCCACGGCGACCAGGACGGGACGACCGCGTACTCCTCGGGCCGGCAGGCCTACAACGAGATCACCTGGCCGAAAGCGTTCCTCACCTTCGTCGGCGGCAGCCACACGAGCTTCTGGGACGACCAGCGCTTCAGGAACACCGTCCGCAACTGGGCGCAATGGACGATGTACGGCGACACCGCCGCCCGCGACCGACTGCCCGCCGACGCGGCCGGTTCCAACACCAAGTGGGAGGCCGCGCTGGGAGGCGGCACCCCCGGCGGCTCGGGCGCCTACCGGCTCGTCGCGCAGCACAGCGGGAAGTGCGCCGACATCAACGGCGTCTCCACCAGCGCCGGCGCACTGCTGCACCAGTGGTCGGGCACCGGCCGCACCAACCAGCAGTTCGAATTCATCGACACCGGCGAGGGCCACTTCAAGATCAAGGCCCGCCACTCCGGCCTCGTCCTCCAGGTCGCGAGCAACAGCACCGGCGCCGACATCACGCAGCAGGCGGACTCGGGAGCGCACAGCCAGCAGTGGCGCCTGACCGACCACGGCAACAACGTCGTCAGCATCATCAACCGCCAGTCCGGCCTGGCGATGGACGTGTGGGGCCACTCCAGTGCGGACGGCGCCCGCATCTCCCAGTACACCCCCAACGGCGCCGCCAACCAGCGCTTCACCCGCCAACCCGTCTGACGACGGCCAGGCGGTCGACCCCTGTGCGGCCGGACCCGGTCCGGCCGCACAGGCGTGTGCTCCGCCAAGGTGCGGTTGGCACCGGCGCGAGCTTCAATGCCGCTGAATACGGCTCGCGTTCCGCGGGCTCACAGGGACCATTGCTGCGTGGTGCTGCTCGAGCAGGCGGCCTGGTGGAGTCGGGCACTGTTGGCGGTCGATGCGCCCGCCACGTCGATGCACTTGCCGGAGTGGCGGGCGGCGATCTGGAAGTGGTCGCCGCCGGCGCGGAGCTGCCACTGCTGGTTGGCGCGGTCGCCGCACGTCCACTGGATGATCGCGGCGTTGTCGGCCGTCGAGGCGCCGTTGACGTCGAGGCATTTGCCCGAGGCCACGGAGACGATCCGGTAGTAGCCGCCGCCCGCGTCCTGCAGCTCCCAGAGCTGGTTCGCGCCGCCGTGGCAGGTCCACTGGATCGCCTCCGCGCCGTCGGCGGTCGAACCGGAGACGATGTCGACGCACTTGCCGGAGTTGCGGTTCGCGATGTCGGTGGTCTGCGTGCCGCTCCCTCCCACCGTCCAGTTCAGGACGTCGATCTGGCTGCCGCCGTAGCGGGGTGCGAAGACCGAGACGACCCCGTCGAGAAGCCGGGCGTGGTCGAGCAGCGGGTCGGAGTAGTACTGCACGGTCGAGGTGTAGCGCGTGGCCCAGTCGGTCCAGCCCGACGCCTTCGACGCGGTGTGGACGCTCAGCCGCCTGGTCGAGGAGTTCCCGCTCGCGATGTACAGGTTGTCGTCGCCGTCGACGCCGATGTCGGCGCGGGTCATCACGCCCGTGTAGGAGAGCACCTGCCGGTTCCAGGCCTTGCTGGTCTTGTCGCGCCAGTAGTGCACGAGCACGGACTTGCCGCGCGCGCTGTCGAAGTTGCCGTCGTTGGCCGCCGAGGGCGCCATGTGCGAGGCGAGCACGTGGACGTTGCCGGCGCTGTCGACCACCTGGGACTCCTGGTTCATGAGCCCGCGGTTCTGCCCGATGCCCACGACCCGCAGCGAAGCCGAGTCGGCCACGAGCGGGTTCGAGCCGGTGGTCGCCACGACGTCGCCGTTGTTGTTGCGCCAGGTGCGGCCCTGGTCCTTGCTGTAGGCGTAGTAGATGTCGTGGTTGGTGCTAGCGTTCGGCGTCTCGCGCACGGTCCAGGTGACGTGCAGCAGGTCGCTGGTGTCGAGTCCCGTGTCGTCGTACTCGATGCCGAAGAGGTACGCGTTGTTGTCGGCGCGCGTGCCGTTGAGGAACTGGCCCAGGTGGCTCCAGGTCCCGTTCCGGTACTCGAAGAGCACCACGTCGCCCGCGCCGCTGGCGCCCGTGCGGATGCTCATCTGCAGCACCCCGTCCGGGGCGCGGAAGAACTGCGGGTAGGTCGCCTGCGACAGGCGCTGGCCGCCGATGGTGTTGGTCACGGCCCCGAAGCTTGACGCGGACCAGTTCGCGGTCGACGGCGAGGTCGCGAGCCCGGCGACCGACTTGCGGTACTTCAGGAGCGAGCTGTGCATGTCGAAGGAGAGGTGGATCGAGCCGTCCTGGCCGGAGATGCCGATGGAGATCGTGTTGTGCGAATCGGTCGAGGTGGTCCGGTAGTCGGTGAGGCGGACGGTCTGCCACGAGCCCGAGGCGACCGCCCGGCGGGCCAGGTTGACGTAGCCGGACTGGTCCCACCAGGCCGTGTACTGATAGCCGTTGAACGTGGTGATGCCGTCCTGCTGGAACGATTCACCGTTCATGTAGCCCGTGTACGTCAGGGCCGTGCGGCCGTCGGTGGTGAGCGTGGTGACGTTCGGCGATCCGAGGGAGGGCGCGGCCGCGGATGCCGGGACTGCGGCGAGGGCGAGCAGGGCGGCCAGCATCGCGATCGCCGTCACGGCGAATCCGAGTGGGCGGCGCGGCCTGCCGGTCGCCTTGCGTTCGGCGGCTTGGGGTCTCATGCGGGTTTCTCCTAGTTGTCGGCGTTGCGGTGGCACTGCGACGGCGGCCGCGGTCGTCGCGGCCGCCGGCGTCGAGCCGTCTCCTCAGCACGGGGAGTTCGTCTGCGTCAGCAGGCCGAGCCTCCAGGGCAGCAGGTTGTACGGCGCGCTCACGTCGGGGTCCTTGCCCTGGTAGAGGAAGCGCAGGTCGCAGGGGCCGACCGTCAGGGTCTGGTCGAAGCCGCTGCGGATCAGCTCCCCGTGGCTGATGTCCTTCGTCCAGGCGGTGCCGTTGAAGGCGGTGTTGTTCCAGGCCGCGAACGGGTTCTCCTTGGTGTCGGCCAGCGGGGTCCAGGGCCCGGAGACGCTCGACGAGGTCCAGGACCGGAAGATCCGGCCGCCCGCGGTGATGGCCTCGACCATGAGGAGGTACTCGTTCTCGCCCGCGAGCCGGTAGACGTTGGCGCCTTCGAAGAGCCAGTGGTGGTTGGGGTCGTGCATGGCGATGACCGGTTCGGAGAACCCGTTGGGGAAGCGCGCCAGCGAGGTCTGGGCCCGGTACAGGTTGCCGTTGTCGTCAGAGGAGTACATGTGGCAGGCGGCGCTGTCGCAGATGGTCCAGAAGTCCAGCCACTGCCCGTCGCCCATGTTGTCGAGCACGGTCTGCGGCGTCCGGGCGTAGAACGGCTTCGGCGCGCTCCACGACGCCGGGTCGGCGATGTTCGCGGTCGTCGAGTAGGCGACGTTGTCGCCGATCTGGTAGGTGAGGTACCACTGCTGCTGGGGCGCGAAGTAGAACACCTGCGGCGCGGCCTTGTACCCGGCGCCGACGGCCGTGGTGTCGAGGAAGCGCAGCGGCGCGGCGCCGGCCTGGGACCAGTCGGTGAAACTGAGGTAGGCCAGGCTGTAGCCCTGGTTGGCGCTCACGACGCTGACGAAGACGTGGTAGCGGCCGTTGTGGTAGACGACTGAAGGGTCCTTCACCGAGACGATGTTGTGTGCCGCATCGGACTTCGGGAAGACCAGCGGGCCGGTGGAGCTCCACTGGAGACTCGCCGGCAGGGCGCTGCCGCCGGCCCGCACCGTGTCGAGGTAGTCGAGGTTCGCCAGGCCGCCGGCGCTGGTGGCCGCGAGCCGGACCGTGTTGGCGCCCGCCCGCACGGGCACCGTGAGGTTCTCGACCGCCCAGCTGCTCCAGGCGCCGACGGGTGCGAAGGCCACTGCGGACCGGGCCAGGGTGCCGTTGACGCTCAGGTCCGCCGGCCGTGCGGCGGTGGACCCGTTCGCGTACTTGACGCCCAGCGTCAAGGTGCCGGCCGTTTCGGCGTGCACGGTGAACTCGATCCGCGCCCCGACGCGGTTGGGGGTGTTGCAGAACCCTCTCCCGGAGAACCCGGCGTAGTTCGAGTCGACCGTGCCCTCGCAGGCCGCGTCCTCCGCTTCGTACCGCGACGCCTGCGCGCTGGCGCTCGGCGCGATCAGCGCCAACGTGGCGACCAGTGCGAGCAGGGGTACGGCTGTGAACCTCGCCAACCGACTCATGGGCGCTCCTCAAGGTGTGTCCGCGTACCGCCGCCAAGGGACAGTTCACTTCGATGTATCGATATAATTCAATACTCAATGCGAGTGTCGCAGAAACGCCCCTGGTTTGCAAGGCTCGGCGCGGCGGGCGGCGCGCTCGCGATGCCCGAGTGGCCGTAGGCGATCCGTGGGGTCGTCGATGCGAAATTGTGTCGATAAAATTTCGAACCGAGTGCTTGACAGGCGCAGTGATGGCGATCTATGTTGTCGGAGTCACAGTGAAACGATTCAATTCGGTGTGCTTCCAGTGTGCCTCGTGGTGACAAACGTCCGTTTCTCCACGGCGAAGCGCCGACACGATCAGTCCCTTGTGCACCCCGCCCCACGTCCCGTTCCTAGGAGCCCTCCGACGATGAACCGCCGCCCCCGCCCGACGACCTCGGAGCCGACGCATGAGTGAGCCCGCCCCCGAAGCCGTGCTCGTCCTGGACGAGGTGCGCAAGTCGTTCGGCGCGACGGCGGCGCTCACCTCCGGCGGGATCACCGTGGAGGCCGGGTCGATCCACGCACTGGTCGGCGAGAACGGGGCCGGCAAGTCCACCCTGGTCAAGATCGTCGCGGGGGTGCACCGCCGCGACGGCGGCACCTTCCGCTTCCAGGGCCGCGACGTCGACTTCACCTCGACCGCCGACGCGAAGGCGGCGGGCATCGCCGTGATCTACCAGGAGCCGACCCTGTTCCCGGACCTCTCCGTCGCCGAGAACCTCTTCATGGGACGCCAGCCCCGCAAATCCGCCCACCGCATCGACCGCGCCGCCATGTACGAGCACTCGGAACTGCTGTTCCAGCGGCTCGGCGTGCACCTGGACCCGCGCCGCATCGCCCGCGGCCTGTCGATCGCCGACCAGCAGATCATCGAGATCGCCAAAGCGGTCTCCCTGGACGCGGCCCTGCTCGTCATGGACGAGCCGACCGCCGCGCTCTCCGGCGTCGAGGTCGACCGCCTGTTCGCCGTCGCCCGCGCCCTGCGCGACGAAGGCCGCGCCCTGGTGTTCATCTCGCACCGCTTCGAAGAGATCTTCGCCTTGTGCGACACCGTCACCGTCCTGCGCGACGGCGCCTACGTCGCCACCCAGGCCATCGCCGAGACGAACCGCGACGACATCGTCGCCCAGATGGTCGGGCGCGAGGTCGGCGAGCTGTTCCCGAAGACCCCCGTCTCCATCGGCGACACCGTGCTCCGCGTCGAAGGCCTGCACTCGACCGGGAAGTTCCACGACGTGAGCTTCGAGGTCCGCGCCGGCGAGATCGTCGGCATCGCGGGGCTCGTGGGCGCGGGCCGCAGCGAGATCGCCCGCGCGGTCTTCGGCGTGGACGGGTACGACTCCGGCAGCGTCCACCTGCACGGCGAAGCCGTCCCGATGCGCGACCCGCAGGCCTCCATCAAGGCGGGCATGGCCTTCGTCCCCGAAGACCGCCGCCAGCAAGGCCTGGTCACCGACGGCTCGATCGCGCGCAACATCGCCTCGGTCCTGCGCCGGGGCCTGGCCCGGGCCGGCTTCCTGTCCCCGCGCTCCGAACTGCGGGCGGCGGACGCCTGGGCCCAACGCCTGCAGGTGAAGACGCACGCCCTCGACATGCCCGCCACCACCATGAGCGGCGGCAACCAGCAGAAGGTCGTGCTCGCCAAATGGCTCGCGACCGAACCGTCCCTCCTGATCGTCGACGAGCCCACCCGCGGCATCGACGTCGGCACCAAAGCCGAAGTCCACCGGCTGCTCTCCGACCTCGCCGGCCAGGGCATGGCCGTCGTCATGATCTCGTCCGAACTCGCCGAGGTCCTCGGCATGGCCGACCGCGTCCTCGTGGTCTGCGAAGGGCGCATCACCGCCGACCTCGACCGCGACCGGGCCACCCCCGAAACCGTGATGCGAGCGGCCACGCAGACCCACCACTCGGAGGCCGGCGCATGAAGCACGCAGCAGCCACCCTGCTCCGCTCCCGCGAGGCCGCCGTCGCCCTGGTGCTCCTCGCGGCAGTGGTCCTGACCGCCTTGAAGTCCGAGAGCTTCGTGTTCAGCGCCGACGGATGGCGCAACCTGCTCGTGACCCCGTCGATGCTGGTGATCCTCGCGGTCGGCCAGACCGCCGTCATCATCACCAGGAACGTCGACCTCTCCGTCGGGTCGGTCCTCGGACTCACCGCGTACATGACCGGCCGGATCTTCATCGAGGCCCCCGGGATCCCGATCATCGCCGTCGTGGCCGCCGCGATCGGACTCGGCGCGGTGCTCGGGCTGGTCAACGGCGTGATCGTGGCCGTCGCCAAGGTCCCCGCCCTCGTGATCACCCTCGGCACGCTCTACATCTACCGAGGGGTCTTCCTGACCTGGGCGGGCTCCGACCGGATCAACGCCTCGGACCTGCCGGACGACTTCCTCGCCTTGGGCAGCGCGCAGATCGCCTCCGTCCCGGTCCTGTCGATCGCGGCCCTCGCCGTCCTCATCGCGGTCGGGTACCACCTCTACTACTCCAGGGGCGGCCGCGAGATGTACGCGATTGGCTCCGACCCGGACGCGGCCCGACTCTACGGACTCCCGGTGACCCGCCGCGTGATCGGCGCGTTCGTCCTCTCCGGAGCGCTGGCGGGCCTCGCCGGGGTCGTCTACGCCGTCCGCTACGGCACGGTCTCCAGCGGCGCGGGCCTGGGCATCGAGCTGGAAGCGGTCGGCGCCGCGGTCATCGGCGGCGTCGCGATCTTCGGCGGCAGCGGGACCGTGTGGGGCGCCGCGATCGGGGCGGCGCTGCTGGTCACGATCAACCGCGCCCTGCCCGTCGTGGGCATCTCCGACTTCTGGCAGCGCGCCGTCGTCGGCGGACTGATCCTCGCCGCCATCGTGCTCGACCGCGTCCTGGCCCTGCGCCGGGAACGACGGCTGGGCATCGAACGTGACACCCGGAGCCTGGCATGACCACTCTGCACTTCCGCGCCCACGCCCGACCCGCCTGGCGCCGTTGGCTCCTCACCCGGGAGACGGCGGTCATCGCGGCCCTCGCGGTCGTCCTGCTGTACGCGAACGCCGCGGTGAGCAACTTCGACAGCCCGCTGACCCTGTACTACCTCTTCCTCGACGTCACCCCGCTGCTCTTGATCGCCCTGCCGCTGACGATGGTGATCGTCACCGGCGAGATCGACCTCTCGGTCGCGAGCGTCGTCGGGCTCTCCAGCGTCCTGGTCGGAGTGTTGTACGCCCACGCCGGCATGCCGATGTGGGCCGCGGCGCTCACGGCCGTGGCCGTCGGCGCGGTCTGCGGTTCGCTGAACGGCTACCTCGTCGCCTACGTGGGGCTGCCGTCGCTGGCGGTCACCATCGGCACCCTCGCGCTGTACCGCGGCATCGCCATCGGCCTCCTCGGCACCGAGGCCGTGACCGACTTCCCCGACTCCTGGACCGACTTCGCGAAGATGCGGATCGTCGAAGGCGGCAGCCTGCCGATGGTGCTCATCCCGTTCGCGGTGCTCGCGGCGGCGGCGGGGTGGCTGCTGCACTGGTCGCCGTTCGGGCGCGGCGTCTACGACATCGGGCTCAACCGCGAGGCCGCGCACTTCTCCGGCGTCAATGTCGAGCGGACCAAGCTCCTGCTCTTCGTCCTCACCGGAGCGGTCTCCGCGCTCGCCGGCGTCTACTTCACCCTGCGCTACGGCAGCGCGCGCGGCGACAACGCGTACGGCCTGGAACTCCAGGTCATCGCCGCGGTCCTGCTGGGCGGGGTGTCCATCTTCGGCGGGCGCGGCGCGCTGCACGGCCCGATCGCCGGGGTGCTGCTGATCGGGGCCGTCGCCAGTGCGATGCGGCTCGAAGGGCAGACCGTGAACGCCATCAACATCGTCATCGGCGTGCTGCTGGTGGCGTCCGTCGTCGCGACGCCCGCCTTGAACCGGGTCGCCGCCGAACGGGCTGCCCGCAAACAGAAGTGAAGGGAACGAACAATGAGGTTTGACAAGAAGTCGATCGCCGTGGCGGCGACCCTCGTGGTCAGCCTGGGGCTGTCCGCGTGCGGCGGTGGCGGCGACGGAGGTGACGACGGCACCGCTTTCACATTCCTGCCCAAGAACCTCGGCAACCCGTACTTCGACACCAGCGAGGTGGGCGCGCAGAGCGCGGCCGATGAACTCGGTGTCACGGTGACGCAGGTCGGGCCCGACGCGGCCTCTCCGGAGGCGCAGGTGCCGTTCATCAACACTGCGGCGCAGCAGGGAGTGGACGCGCTGATCGTCTCGGCCAACGACCCGACGGCGATCTGCGGTGCGCTGGAGGAGGCGTCGGGTGCCGGCACGAAGATCGTGACCTTCGATTCCGACACCGACCCGGAATGCCGCGACCTGTACGTGAGCCAGGCCGACGCCGCGGGCATCGCCAAGGTGCAGATCGAGATGATCGCCGAGCAGATCGGCGGCGCGGGCCAGATCGCGATCCTCTCCGCTTCTGCCAACGCCACCAACCAGAACGCCTGGATCGAGCTGATGCAGGCCGAGCTCGAGGCGAACTACCCGGACATCGAGCTGGTCGACACGGTGTACGGCGACGACGACGACCAGAAGTCCTTCGACCAGACCGCGGCGCTGCTGCAGTCGTACCCGGAGCTCAAGGGCATCGTCTCACCGACCACTGTGGGCATCGCGGCTGCGGCCCGGTACCTGTCGACCTCCGAGTTCAAGGGCCAGGTGGCGCTCACGGGCCTCGGCACCCCGAACCAGATGCGCGAGTACGTCGCCGACGGCACGGTGGCCGAGTTCGCGCTCTGGAACCCGGACGACCTGGGCTATCTCGCCGTGCAAGCGGCGGCGGCCCTGGTCAACGGCGACATCGAAGGCAAGGAGGGCGACACGTTCACCACGGAGCGACTGGGGGAGTACACCGTCGGCGCCGACGGGGTCGTGCTGCTGGGCGAGCCCTTCCGGTTCAACGCGGAGAACATCGACGACTTCGACTTCTAGACCGCGTCGCGAAACGGAGCGCCGGGCGGACCTCCGCCCGGCGCTCCGTCATGTCTCGGCTCCGCGGTCAGGACTTCACGGGACCGGATTCGGCGGCGGGGGCGGCGCAGGGCTTCCGCCTCCGCGCCGCCCCCGCCGCCGGAGTGCTAGTCCGCCGGTGTGACGTCGAGGTAGTCGAGGTTGGGCAGGCCGCCCGCGGTGGTCGGGTCCCATCTGACGGTGTTGGCGCCCGCGCGCAGCTGGACGGTGACGGTCCGGTCGGTCCAGGTGTTCCACGCGCCGGTGGGAGCGAACGCGGTCGTCTCCACGCGGGTGCCGTTCACGATGAGGTCGCCCGGCCGGTCGGTGGTGCCGCCGTTGGCGTACCGGAGGCTCAGGGTCGCGGTCCCGGCGGCCGAGGCGTTCACGGTGAACTCGGCGAAGGCGCTGTCGGTGTTGCCGCCGTTGCAGAACCCGGTCCCGGAGTAGCCCGAGTGGTTGGTGTCGACGGTGCCGGTGCAGGTCGCCCCGGAGCCTTCGGCCTCGTAGCGCGTTGCCTGGCCCGGATCGGTGCCGCCGCCTTGTCTCACCAGGGAGAACTGGTCGGCGATGAGGTTGCCGCTGCCGCCGGTGACGGTCACCGTGGCGGTGCCGGCCGGCAGTGCGATGCCGGTGAGCTCGCGCTTGGTCCAGCCGCTCGAGGACGGGACGTTGAGGGTGTGCACGGTGCCGTCGGCGCCGGTGACGGTCACCCGGCCGGAGCCCTTGGTGTGCAGGCCGAGCGTGTAGGTGCCCGCGGGCACCTGCATCTGCTGCCGGACACCGGACCCGTTGCTCACCTGCAGTGCGAACCGGCTGCCGTTCACCCCGCCGTTGACGTTGGTCACGCCGCCGGAACCGGTCCTGGTCCACCCGACCACGTTCGAGACGATGATCCGGTCGGCCTGGATGTCGGGGTTCAGGACGTAGTTGTTGCCGGGCGCGACGCGGAACTCGCCGGTGGTCGCGTTGAACTGCCACTGGCTCATCGAGTGGAAGCGGATCCCGGTGCCCTCCTTGGTGATCGGGACCCACTGGTTGTAGCCGATCCCGTTCCACGCGAAGTCGGCCCAGCGGTCGCCCGCGTAGATCACCGTGTCCTGCACGGTCCCCTCCACGGTGATGAAGAACCCGGTCTGGGTCACGTGGCTGTAGTCCATCTGGGTGCCGGGCATCGTGTAGTAGTCGGTGTAGTCGCCCTGGACCCTGCCCTGGGTGGAGTCGAGGCAGTAGTTGACCGAGGTGTTCCAGCCGTGCAGGTCCGAGGCGCACATGTGGTACTTGCCGTCGAGCTTGAACATCGCGTTGCCCTCGCGGCCGCTGGAGTTGCGGCCGATCTCGACCGCCGGCTCCGCATAGAGCGAGTCGGACGAGCGGAGCTTGGAGACGAACGCGCGGGAGCGGCCCTCGCGGTTGGAGAAGATCAGGTAGTCCTGCCCGTCCTCGTCGGTGAAGACGGTCTGGTCGCCGGTGCCGGTCGTCGGCGAGTTCACGACCTGCTTCTGGAAGGCGCCGAACGTGAAGGCTCCGGTGGGGGAGTTGCCCTGGAGGAACAGGACGCCGTGGTCCTGCGTGGGGTGCCACATCTGCACGGGCAGCACGTACTTGCCGGTGTTCTCGTTGTACGCGACCCCGAGGCGCCCGATCCAGCCCGCGTTGCCCATGGTGCCGCCCAGGCTGCCGAGGCTCGTCGAGGACGTGGCGACCCGGTTCTCGAACTTCCAGTTCACGAGGTCCTGCGAGGAGTACACCGGGATCGACACGAAGCTGACCTGGTTGTCGTACTTCTGCGTCGGGTTGGCCAGATAGGACTCGGCGCCCCGGTAGTGCACGCCGTACCAGTAGTAGGTGTCGCCGAACTTGAAGACGCCGCCGCCCTGCGAGTAGATCGGGTTGCCGGCGGTGTCCCTCCAGAACGTGTTGTTGGTGATCGTCGCGAACGTCGACTGGAGGACTTCCAGGTCGGCGGCGGCGGTCTGCAGGTCGGTCTTGGCGTCCGCGACCTCGGACTCGCTCGCCGAACCGTCCTCGACGACCTCGGTCGCGGTGGTCAGGGCTTCGGCGAAGGGCGCCCAGGACGCGGTGGTGTACTCGGTGGGGACGCGCGTCCGGTAGTCGGAGACCAGCGTCTCCAGGCCGTCGGCATTGGTCGCGTCGGCGGCGGCGGTCTGGAGTTCCGGCTGCGCCTGGCCTGCGTCAGCGCCTTCGTCGACGGCGGCGGACCCGGGGGACGCGGGTCCCGCCAAGGCCAGTGCGAAGAGCGCCGCGGCGACGAGGGGGCCCCATCGTCGCGGTGCGCTGCGGGCAATGAGCGTCATGGTCGTGCCTCTCACTCGGTGTCGCCCGGCAGCAGGACAGGCGGAGACAGCGCTGTCGCCGCCGCCGGTGCATGAACAGGGGCGTCCGCTCGGCTCCGGAGTCCTTGCGGGAGTACCGGAGGCCGGGGACGCGCCGGTCGTGCACGATCGCAGTGCCGGGTGCAATCGTGAGCGGTCGCGTCGCCGATCGGGGGGCCGAGCGTTCGGCCGGGTATCCGAACGGCGCGGATGACCTGCACTCGACCCTACGAGCGCTTGACATGCCTGTCGATGGTCATTTCACTTGTGGGCATGGACGAAACCACGGTCGCGGACGGGCTCGGCATGATCCAGGACGGGTTCACCGGGCAGCGGATGCTCGCGGTCCCGCGCGCGGCGGTGGCGAAGGCACTGCGCCACCCGGTGACCGCGAAGCTGACGGTCACCGACGCCGGCTACTTCCCCCACGCGGTCCGCCACGGTCGCGAGCGCCCCCGCGGCGCGCGCGAGCACCTCCTGCTGGTCTGCACCGACGGCGTGGGATGGTGCCGGACCGGCGACGCCCGCTTCACCGTCTCCCGGGGCGGCGCCATGGTGCTCCCGGCGGACCGGCCGCACGCCTACGGCGCCTCCGAGAACGCCCCGTGGACACTGTGGTGGTTCCATTTCACGGGCGCCGACGCCGCCGACCTGGTCCGCGCTGCGCACGCGGCGACCGGTGGCCCGGTGACGCACCTCAGGGACCCGGCACCGGTGGCGAGCCTGGTCTCGCAGGCCATCGACGCGCTCGACTCCGGACTCACCACCTCGTCCCTGGTCACGGCCGCGGGCGCCGCCTGGCACGCCCTCGCACAGGTGATCGCCACCGGCCGCCGCGCCCCCGGCGCCGGCATGAGCCCGCTCGAGCGGGCCGCCGAACACCTGCGGGCCACCTCGCCGCACCGCACCTCGGTCGCCGCGCTGGCCTCCATGGTCGGACTGAGCCCCTCGCAGCTCAATGCGATCTTCCGTGAGCGCCTGGGCGTGACGCCGCTCCAGTTCCAGGTGGAGCTGCGGATGAAGCGCGCCCGCGAGCTGCTCGACGGCACCGACCTGGCGGTCGCCGCCGTCGCGCGGGAGACCGGCTACGGCGATCCGATGTACTTCTCCCGCCAGTTCGCCCGCATCCACGGCATGGCCCCGTCGGCGTACCGGATTCGCTCCTCCGGGGCCCAGGCCTAGTCCGCTCCCGCCGCTGACTTCGCGTCGCTCTGTTCAGACCGGGCGGAAACGTTTACACTGTGGGTGCTCATATTTTTATATATGTAGATTTATGAACGCTTCTGCGGCGGGCACCGCCCGCCCTCGCGCGTCCCTCACCGCACGACCGGGAGTCACCCATGCCAACCCGTCTCCGCCGGCGCCTCTCGGGCCTGGCCGTAGCCGCGGCGCTCGCCCTGACCGCCGTCTTCTTCGCCGCACCGCCCGCACAGGCCGCCATCGACACGAACACCTGGTACACCATCGCGTCCCGCCACTCCGGGCTCGCCCTCGACATCGCCGACGCCTCGACGCAGCCCGGCGCGGCGTTGATCCAGAACACCGTCAGCGGCGGCGACAGCCAGCAGTTCCGCTTCGTCGACGCAGGCGGCGGTTACTACCGCATCCAGGTCCGCCACTCCGGCCACGTCCTCGACGTCTCCGGACGGAACGCCGCCAACGGCGCCGACATCGTGCAGTGGAACGACCTCAACGGCACGAACCAGCAATGGCGGCTCACCGAGAACGCCGAGGGCTACCACTCCATCGTCAACCGCTTCTCGGGCAAGGCACTCGACGTATGGGAACGCTCGACCGCCCCGGGATCGCGGATCTCCCAGTACACCGCGAACGGCGGGACCAACCAGCAGTGGCGCCTGACGCCCGCCGACACCCCCGGCGGCGACGAACCGTACGGCTACCTCTTCGCCTACATGCTCGGCGAAGGCAGCGCCAACGGCGAGCAGGTCTACTTCGCCCTCAGCCGGGGCGACAACCCGCTCGCCTACGACGCGCTCAACGGCGGCCGGCCCGTCGCGACCACCACAGTGGGCGAACGGGGCGCCCGCGACCCGTTCATCGTCCAGCACCCGGGCACCGGCCGGTACTACATGATCGCCACCGACCTGAAGATCTACGGCAACGGCGACTGGGACCGCGCGCAGCGCCACGGCAGCCGCTCCCTCGTCGTATGGGAGTCGAGCGACCTGGTCACCTGGACCGCCTCCCGCCTGGCGCAGGTCTCACCGCCCTCGGCCGGCAACACCTGGGCCCCCGAGGCGTACTGGGACCCGGCCCGCAACGCCTTCGTCGTCTACTGGGCCTCGAAGCTGTACACCAACGCCGACCACTCCGGCAGCTCCTACCACCGGATGATGTACGCGACCACCACCGACTTCCGCACCTTCAGCACTCCGCAGGTCTGGGTCGACAAGGGCTACTCCACCATCGACTCCACGGTGACCCAGTACAACGGCACCTACTACCGCTACACCAAGGACGAGCGCAGCGGCACCACCTGCGGCAAGTTCATCCTCTCCGAGACCTCGGCCACCCTCACGAGCACCAACTGGGCCTTCCAGCGCGACTGCATCGGCAGGGGCACCGTCAACCAGGGCGAGGGCCCGCTCGTGTTCAAGTCGAACACCGAGAACAAGTGGTACATGTTCATCGACGAGTACGGCGGACGCGGCTACCTCCCCTTCGAGACCACCAACCTCGCCGGGGGCCAGTGGACGCCCTCCTCGAACTACAGCCTGCCGGGGCGACCGCGCCACGGCATGGTCCTGCCCCTGACCGCCGCGCAGTACGCGGCCCTGCAGGACGCCTATTAGGACACTCGACGCGCACGAACGCGGGGCGGGCCCGGAATCGGACCCGCCCCGCCTTCGCGCCAGCGTCCCGGTTCTAGACGCGCTGGCGGGTGAAGCGCTGGTTGGCGGCGCCGTTGGGGGTGTACTGGGAGATGCGGGCGCCGTCGGCGGTGGAGCGTTCGTAGACGTCCATGGCGAGGCCTGATTGGCGGTTGATGATGCTGACGACGTTGTTGCCGTGGTCGGTCAGGCGCCATTGCTGGCTTGCGGCGCCGGTGTCGGCTTGCTGGGTGATGTCGGCGCCGTTCGAGTTGCTCGCGACCTGGAGGACGAGCCCGGAGTGGCGTGCCTTGATCGTGAAGTGGCCCTCGCCGACGTCGATGAATTCGAACTGCTGGTTGGACCGGCTGCTTGACGTCCACTGGAGGAGCCGGGCTCCGGCGGTGGCGGAGACGCCGTCGATGTCGGCGTACTTCCCGCTGTGCTGGGCCACCAGGCGGTAGTACGTCGTCGGCGGGGGAACACTCGGGCCGCCGCCCTCGCCGGCGATCAGGGTGACCAGCCCGCCGGTGGTGTCGAACTCCGACGACTCGACCGCGGCGGTGGCCGTGGTCAAGCCGGTCGCGCTGGCGCGCAAGGTGATGGTGCCGGGGGCGCGGCCGACGCGGACGAACACGCGGTTGACGCCCGCCTCGGTCTGGACGTGGGACTTGTGGACGCTCCCTCGGATGCGCGGGTTGAACCCGCCGAGGAAGGCGCCGGGCCCGGTCAGCTGGAAGTCCACGCGCGCCTGGTGCGTCGGCATGCGCCTGCCCTGCGCGTCGACGGCCTCCACGTCGAAGAAGGCGATGTCGCTCCCGTCGGCGGCGAGTCCGCCCGGCGCGGTGTAGGGGGTCAGGCGCAGTGCGGTGGCCGGACCGCTCGTGGTCTTGGCGGCGGTGACGATCTCGGCGCCGTTCGCGTCGTAGCCGATCGCGGTGATGGTGCCGGACTGCCAGGCGATGCCGGCGAAGGTGTACAGGAAGTCCTGCTGGCGGGTGCTGCTGTCGCCCACCTGGGTGCCGTTGACCAGCAGGCGGACCCGGCGCACCGGGGCGGAGGCCATGACGTACACGGTCTTGCGGGTGCCCGCGGGGTAGGTCCAGTGGCCGATGATGTGGAGGTCGGGGGCCGGGTTCTGCATGACCCGGAAGGTGAACATGGACTCCTTGGGGATGCGGACGGCGTCGACCCGGCCCGACAGGCGGCAGCACTCCCAGCCGTACTGGCGGCCGTGCTGGTTCGAGTCCGCCCAGATCAGCGCGGCGGCCCCGGAGTAGCGGCGGTCGCCCGGGCCCTGGATCCGCTGCCCCCAGAACTCCCAGCGGGTGGCGGCGGCGTGCGTGCCGGCGAACTGCTCGGAGGTCAGGCGGTAGGTCACGTCCGGGCCGGTCTGGTAGCCGAAGTCGGGCGGGGAGGCGTTGTCCCAGACGCGCCGCGGCGCCTCGTCGCGCGTGTACTCGCTCTCGATGATGACCTTGCGGTCGCGGGCGTAGACCGAGTAGTGGCGGTTGAGCATGGTGCCGACCCATTCGGCGGCGTCGACGCACTCCCTGCCGCCCCAGTACGGGTCGTCGGAGATCGCCCGGCACCCCATGCCGCGCCCGCCGTTCGGGTCCCAGGTCTTGCGGAGGTCGACCATCTGCCGCATGTGGGCGGCGGTGATGGCGTTGTTCCCGGCCTCCCAGAACAGGATGCTCGGGTTGTTGCGGAAGTAGACGAGCACGTCGCGCATGAGCTCGACCCGCTGGTCCCACTGGCGGCCGGTGACGTCCTTCTCCTTGTCGCCGGCGGGTTGGATGCTGACGATGCCGTACTTGTCGGTCGCGCGGATGTTGGCGGGGTTCGCGGCCACGTGCATCCAGCGGATCAGGTTGGCCTTGGAGTCGCGGATCATCTTCCCGTCGATCTCGGTCATCCACTCGGGCACCGCGCCGCCGATGGCGGCCCACTCGTTGGTCGAGCGGATCGCGTAGCCGGTGAGGAAGACGTACTCGTCGTTGATGTACACGCCGCCGTTGGCGGTGCCGCCCCGGTAGGCGGTCTTGCGGAAGCCGGTGGTGACCGCATAGGCGTCCACCACGGTGTCGCCTTCGCTGATGAGCACTTCCACGGTGTACAGGTGCGGGTCGCCGGGGGACCAGAACCGCAGGTCGCCGACGGTCTTCGAGAAGGAGAGGACGCGGGTCTCGCCGGCGGCGAGCGTCACCGTCGGACCGGCGATGGCGGCGCGGACGGTGCCGTCGAGTTCGGTCACCTTGGCCGACAGCGCGAGTGTGCGGGCCGTGCCGAGGGCGTTGCGGATCTGCGGCTCGACGTTGACGGTCGCCGTTCGGGCGCCGATGTCGAACGCGTTCGCGTAGACGTAGGTGCCCACCGTCCGCAGGCCGTGGTAGAGCGGCAGCGTGAAGTGGGTGGCGGGCACGACGTACATGCGCACGTTGCGGGTGAGACCGCCGTACTCGGGGTTGAAGTCGCGGCTGTCCCACTGGAACGGCAAGTTCGTGGCCTCTTCGGGCCGCCACTTGGTGTTGTCGGCCTTGACCGCGATCACGTTCTCGGCGCCGAACCGGATCTGGTCGGTGACGTCGAAGCCGAACGGCGCGACGCCGTTCTCGTACAGGCCGACGTCGGTGCCGTTGACGTAGACCGTGGCGGCCTGGCGCACGCCCTCGAACTCGAGGAGCACCTTCCGGCCCCGGTGCGCCTCGGGCATGGTGAAGTGCTTGCGGTACCAGGTCACCTGCATCGCCACCGCCGACTCGCCGGACGAGGTGATGTAGTCGTCGAAGGAGTCGACGTCGTTGTAGGTGTGCGGCACGCTGACGTCGTCCCAGCCGGAGTCGTCGAATCCGAACGACTGCGCGCCGGAGACGTCGTCCTTGATGAACCTCCAGTCGGGGTTGAGGCTGTAGACCGTGCGGCCGCTGGGAGTCGCCGCGTGCGCGGGCGACGCCTCCAGGAGGGGCGCGGTGCCGGCGGCGAGCGCGCCCGCGCCGGCGGCGGCGCCCCAGAGCAGTGATCTTCTTCGGACACGAGGGGTCTGCTCGAGGGGCACGGTTCCTCCTTGGGAGTTGAAACGTTTACATCACAAGCGCAATGTAACGTTACATCGAAGTCTATCGATGGAAGTCGCCGCAAGTCAACGTGCGGCGGGTGTCGCGATCGAACCGCTCGGCCGTCCACCTGGACGAAACACGCCGATGCCACAGCAGGCGTCGGCATGTGCGGTGGCCGCCTTGCGGACGGGAACGGGAGGCGGTCTACCCGGCCGCGGGCGGCTCGTCCCGGTCGCGCGGTCCGGGCTTGGCGCGGAGGTGGGCGCGTTCGCCCTGCCTGCCGATGAGGCTCAGGAATTCGACCGGCCCGGCGCCGGTCGCACCGAACCAGTGCGGGGTGCGGGTGTCGAACTCCGCGGCCTCGCCGGGCTTCAGCCTGAGGTCGTGCTCGCCGAGCACGAGGCGCAGCGTGCCGTTGAGGACGTACGCCCAATCGAAACCCTCGTGGGTCCGCAGCTGCGGCACCGCCGCGTCGTCCCCGGTCGGCAGGATGAACTTGTACGCCTGGATGCCCCCTGGCCTGCGGGTGAGCGGCAGGACCACCGCACCGTTCGCGCCCGCGACGGGCCGCAGGTTCACGCGCGGGTCGCCCGTCGGCGGGGCGTCCACGAGCTCGTCGAGCGTCACCCCGTGGACCCGTGCGAGCGGCAGCAGCTGCTCCAGCGTCGGCCTGCGCAGCCCCGATTCGAGCCGGGAGAGCGTGCTCGCGGAGATCCCCGTCTGCGCGGCGAGGTCGGCGAGGGTGACCTCCCGGCGGAGCCGCAGCCGCTTGAGGCGGGGTCCGACGGCGTCGAGCGTCCTGTCGAGATCTGGTTCCATCCTCCGATTTTGCCATTCGGCAACGCAGCTTGCACTATTGCGCGCCGATCCGTCAGGATCGACCGGCACGAGCGAGCGGAAGGGAACCGACATGGCGGTCGCACCGACACATGACTTCGACAAGGACTACTGGGAGCGGCACTGGGCGCAGCGCCACGGCGCGGGGGAGAGCGCACCGCATCCCCATCTCGCCCGCGAGACCGCCGGCCTCGAACCGGGCACGGCCCTCGACGCCGGATGCGGGACGGGAACCGAAGCGCTCTGGCTTGCCGCACACGGCTGGCAGGTGACCGGCGCCGACATCGCCGCCCACGCACTGCGCCTGGCCGCCGAGCGCGCGGCGACCCTGCCGAACCCCGGCGGCGTGCGGTGGGTCGAAGCGGACCTGACGACCTGGGAGCCGGGGCGCGGCTTCGACCTCGTCACCACCGCCTACGCGCACTCCGCGATGCCGCACCCCGACTTCTACCGGCGCCTCGCGACCTGGGTCGCCCCCGGCGGCACGCTGCTCATCGTCGCCCACCTCCACACCGCTCACGCGCACGGCGACCATCCCCCCACGGAAGCCGCAGTCACCCTCGCCGACATCACCGCGAGCGTCGCGCCCTTGCGCATCGAGACCGCCGAGGAGCACACCCGCACGGTCAACGGCCCCGGCGGCCGCGGCCATGTCCTGCGCGACGCCGTCGTCCGCGCCACCCGGCCGCTCTGACCGAGAGGGGAACTCCTGCCGCCTTCCCGCCGGTGTACCGCCTTGCAGGCACCCCCTCCTGCCAGCAAACTGCAGGCATGACCTCACTGAACCGCCGACAGTTCACCCGTTCGCTCCTCGCCGTCCCGGCCGCCGCCCTCGTCGGCACCGGCCTCGGCGCGCTCAGCCCCGCAGCGGCCTCGGCCGCTCCCGCCGACTGGAACGCGCAGTTCCTGGCGCTCCAGTTGAACGGCGAGCTGATGCACCAGACGCGGGCCGGAGACGGTTCCTGGCAGCCGCGCTGGACCGAGGTCGCCGACGGCACCGGCACGATCGCGTTCGTCGCCGCCGCCGGCATCGGCAAGGACCTCCACGTGGTCGTTTCGATGGATCGCGACGCCGGCAGGAATCCGAGGCACTGCTTCCGCAACGGCGCCGACGGCTCCTGGACGGCGTTCAGCGAGATTCCGATGGAAGGGGGCCCCATGGGCACCACCTCCCTCGCGATGACCGCCCTCAACCGCCAGTTGCACCTCATCGCCACGAACAACGGCACCGTGCACCACGCCGTCCGCAACGGGGACGGCAGCTGGCAGAGCAGTTGGACCCCCATCCGGGTCTTCGAAAGCGTCAGTGATTTCGCCATCACCAGAGTCGGCACGACGCTGCATGTCGCCGTCCTCTCGGAAGGCAAGCTCTTCCACTCCATTCGGGCTGCGGACGGCACCTGGAGCAGCTGGGGCGCCGTCAAGCGCGCGGCCGGAGACATCGGCGACATCGGCGCGGTGGCCTTGGCGGGGGTCGGAGCTGCGCTCCACCTCTTCGCGGTGGACGGCTCCGGCCTGCTGCAGCACGCCGTCCGCAGAGAGGACGGATCCTGGCGGCCGTTCAAGCGGGTGGCCGTCTTCACCGAGGCCAACGGGACCCTGTTCAACCTCACCGCCGCCAATGTCGGCGGCGTCGTGCAGTTCGCCGGTGTGCACCTGGGCGACAGGAGCATCAAACACGCCATCCGCAGTGCGGACGGATCGTGGTCGCCGGTCGGGACCGTCCGCCCCACCGGCCTGACCGAGTGGCCGCAGTACGGATTGGTGCTGGCCCCCACCGCCCTGTAGCGGCTGCGCGGTCCTGGCCCGCCCTCCGATCCGTGCAACCCAACAGAGTTATATCGAGAACAAGGCATAGCGCTGCCGGCGAGAGCCTCGACGACGCGACGGATCGGCGGCGGGCCTGCCGCGTTGGAACCGGCTCCTGTGGAGCTGCTCCGAGGCGTCCGGTCGTCCCCGGATCGTCGTGAGGCCACGCATCGCGGGGGAGTGTCGCCCCGGGCCCGTATCCTCGGGGCGTCACCCCTCCCCGGACGCTCGGAAGACCTTGATGACTGAACACGTTGCGCTGCAAGAAGACCAGATCGAACTCCCGGCGGCCTGGGCGGTGAAGCCCCTCCCGCGCCGCTCCGACCCCGGCGAACCGCCCGTCCTCGACCCCGAGGGCGCCAAGGACATCGAGCGGTTCATCCGCGAGAATGAGGCCGACATCCGCCACGTCCTCTCGCAGTCCGGCATCCCGGCCGCGGAGGCGCTGCGGCATCTCGACGGCGAGCCCGACCCCGTCGGCGCCGGCGTGGTCACGGCGATCGTGTCCGCGCGCGAAGGCAACGGGCAGCAGTCGATGCTGCGCCCCGAACTCGACGCCTGGGTGACCGAGCACGGCCTCCCGTTCGCCGTCACCGCGACGATCACGCGGCTCGGGCTGCGCGCCTGGCGGGGCTACAAGGCGACGATGCGCGACGCCACCCTGCGGCCGCTCGTCCTCCGCGAGCTCGGCTCGATCCGCTGGGAGGTCGATCGCGGCATCCGCGACCTGCGCGGCCTGCTCGCGCACGCGTCCGAAGCGGACTACGCGGCCGCCGCGGCCGCCGCCCTCCGCGGCGACCCGGGCGAGCGGTTCCTCACCACCATCCTCTTCCCCGACGAGACCGCCTGGACCGAGGAGGTCTGCGGCGAGTACAAGGGCCACGGGACCTACAACACCGACGGGCTGCTGTGGCTCACGATCGACCGCGCCGACCTCCTCGCCACCGCGGGACTGTCGCGCCTCGAGCCCTGGCTCATCAACCGCGAGACGGTGGGCCCGATCCTGCGCAACCTCGGCACCGACGCCCTCCCGTTCCTGACCGCGTCGCTGCACCAGCAGATCGCGAGCAGCGAGCGGCACCTCCTCATCGACGCGATCGCCCTCCTGCCCGGCGACGAGGCCGTGTCGTACCTCGTGGGACGCCTGGGCGAGGAGCACATGTACCAGGCCGCCGCCGAGGCCGCGAAGCGCTTCCCGCGCCGCGTCCTCCAAGCGGTCGCCGCCGCGACCGACCGCACCGCCACCGAACTGCGGCCCCGCCTCGCCGCCCTCGCCGCCGACATCCCCGCCGAGCACCGCGCGGTCCTCACCGACGCGGGCCGAGCCGCAGTCGAGGAGCTCCTCGCGCCCTCGCCGACCCCGGTCGCCGACCCTGCGCAGCTGCCGCAGATCCTCACCGCCCCGCCCTGGGCCGTCAAGGGCCCCAAGCGGAAAGCGAAGGCCATCGAGCTGAGCGCCGCCGCGGTCCCGACCATGGCCTGGGCCGAAGGCGAACTCGACCAGTGGATCAAGCCGGAATACAACTACTTCCGGAACTACACCGACGCCGACTGGGAGCAGATGCTCGACCGGGGAGGGGTGGGCCGCGGCGCCGTGCGCCACAACTACTCCCTCATGGTCACCTACGCGCCCACCTCGTTCGCCTTGCGCGCCCTGGAGCGGTGGGACGGCAGGTTCAACCCCTACTCGCACGGGGACCTCAAGGTCATCGCCGCCCGCTTCGGGCCCGTGGCCGCCGCCAAGATCGTGACCGCCCTGCGCGCCAACCCGAACTACCACGAGGCCCTCGTCCCGATCCGCAGCGTCGAGGCCGCCCGCCTCGCCGCCGACTGGTACGCCCGCCTCAAGGGCGCCCGCGCCGGCGCCAGCGCCTGGTTCGAGCGCCACGGCGGCGAAGGGGCGGCCCTGCTCGTCCCCGACGCTCTCGGCGCCGACAAGAAGCTCCGCAGCAACGCCGAAGGCGCCCTGTGGAACATCGCGCTCCGCCACGGCACCGACGCCGTCGCCCGCGCCGCCGAACCCTACGGTCCCGAAGCGGCCGAGGCGATCGCCGAACTCCTCGCGGGCGATCCGCTCGAACCGCGCGGCGTCAAGGTTCCCAAGCCCGACGCGTGGGCCTCGCCGGCGATGCTCCCCGAGGTCCTCACCGCCGCGAAGACCCACGCGATCCCCGCCGACTCGGTGCGCCACCTCATCACCGTCCTGGCACTGTCCTCACCGGAGTACCCGTACGCCGGTCTCGACGTGGTTGCCGAGGCGCTCGACCGGGACTCGCTCACCCGGTTCAGCCGGGGCCTGTTCCAGCTGTGGCTCTCGATGGGCTCGCCCTCGAAGGACGGCTGGGCGCTCACCCAGCTCTCGCATTTCGCCGACGACGACACGGTCCGCCTCCTGGCCCCGCTGATCCGCGAATGGCCCGGCCAGTCCCAGCACAAGCGGGCCGTCAACGGCCTGGGCGTGCTCGGCGCGATCGGCTCCGAGGCGGCGCTGCGCGCCATCCAGGGCATCGCCGAGAAGGTGAAGTTCAAGGCGCTCAAGGAAGAAGCGCGCGTCCAGATCGCGGCGATCGCCGAAGGCCTCGGGCTCACCCGCGACCAGCTCGCCGACCGGCTCCTGCCGGACTTCGGCCTCGGCGAGGAGGGCGCCCTCGTCCTCGACTACGGGCCGCGGCGGTTCACCGTGGTCTTCGACGAGCAGCTCAAACCGTTCGTCAAGGACGAGACGGGGAAGCCCCGCAAGAGCCTCCCCAAGCCCGGGGCGAAGGACGACGCCGAGATCGCCGACGCCGCCTACAAGCGGTTCGCCGCGCTCAAGAAGGAGCTGCGCACCGTGGCCGCCGACCAGGTCCAGCGCCTGGAGGCGGCGATGGTCAACGGCCGCACCTGGACCAAGGACGAGTTCGAGCGGTACTACGTGCGCCATCCGCTCACCTGGCACCTCGCGCGGCGACTCGTGTGGTCCGCCGAGGCCGGGGGAGCGGTGACGGGCTTCCGCGTCGCCGAGGACCGCACCTACACCGACGCGGACGACGACGCGTTCGACCTCCCCGACGACGCCGTGATCCGCCTCGACCACCCGGTCCGCCTGGGGGACAAGGCCGCCGACTGGGCCGAGCTGTTCGCCGACTACGAGATCCTCCAGCCGTTCGACCAGCTCTCGCGCCCCGTGCTCGCCTTCACCCCCGAAGAGTTGGAGACCGGCCTGCTCGAACGCTTCCAGGGCGCGAAGGTCGAGGTCGGCAAGCTCCTCGGGCTCACCGCGCGCGGCTGGCACCGCTCCGCTCCGGAGGACGGCGGCGTCGAGCCCGGGATCTACTTCCCGCTGCCCGGCGGCGGGTACGTCACCGTGTCCCTCGATCCGGGCATCTGGGTCGGCATGATCGCCGAGAACCCGATCCAGACCCTCGACGGCGTCCGCATCTCGGCCACCGAGGACTACTGGTGGAGTCGCTTCGGCCGCGCCGCGGACGGGAACCACCCGCGGGACATCGACCCGGTCACCGCCTCCGAGGTCCTGGCCGCCCTCACCCGAATCACCGCGAAGGACTGAGACCATGCCGATGCACTTCGTCGAGCGCGGAAACGGCATCCCCGTCCTCGCCCTCCACGGCTGGACCCCCGACCACCGCCTCATGACCGGTTTCCTGGAGCCGTTCTTCGCCCGCCGCGCCGCCGCACGCCCCGGCGGGCGCTCCTACCGGCGCTTGTACCCCGACCTTCCCGGCATGGGGCAGACCGAGATCACCGAGAAGTACCAGGGCTCGGACGACATGCTCGATGCCGTCCAGGGCTTCGTGGACCACATGATCGGCGGCGCGCCCTTCATCGTCGTCGGCGAATCCTACGGCGGCTACCTCGCCCGGGCCCTCGCCAACTCCCGCCCGGAGCAGGCGATCGGCCTCGCCCTGGTGTGCCCCATCGGGAAGGAGGCCCGCCATTCCAGACGGACCCTCCCACCTCACACCGTGATCGCCGCCGACCCCGCGTTCATGGCGGGGCTCCCTCCGGCGGACGCGGCCTCCTACGGCGAGCTCGCGGTCGTGCAGTCCCCGGAGACGTTCCGCCGCTTCCGTGAAGAGATCGCACCAGGGCTGGCGCTGGCCGACGACGAAGGACTGGTGCGAGTGGCGCGGCGGTACGAACTGAGCACCGCCCCCGAGTCCGGCGCGCCGTTCGAGCGGCCCGCGCTGATCGTCACCGGTCGGCAGGATGACAACACCGGTTACGCCGATGTCTATGCGCTGCTCGAGCACTACCCCCGCGCGACCTTCGCCGTCCTCGACCGGGCCGGGCACAACCTCCAACTCGAGCAGCCCGCGCTGCTCGACGCCTTCCTGGACGAATGGCTCGACCGCGTCGAGGAGGCCGCGGGCAGCTGACCCGGCGAACGGCGGACAGTGGACACTGAGCTCCCTCGCCAGGCCGATTCGCCGCCGTCAGAGCACGACGGAACAGAGCCCAAAAGGCGAGCATGATTGCCGGACCTCAGCGCAGCGTTCCCAGGTCGACGACGCGGTTGGCGGATTGGGCGACCAGGGCCAGGTCGTGGCTGATCAGGAGGATGGAGAGGCCGCGGTTCGCGGCGAGGGCGGTGAGGGTGTCGAGGACCCGGTCGGCGCTGGCGTGGTCGAGGGCGGAGGTGATCTCGTCGGCGACGAGGACGTCCGGTTCGGCGGCGAGGGCGCGGGCGATGGCGACCCGTTGGCGTTGACCCCCTGAGAGGGTGGCGGGCCGGGCGGTGAGGACTGTTGCGGGGAGGTCGACGTCGGCCAGGAGCGCGACGGCGAGTTCTCGGGCCCCGGCGCGGTCGGTGCCTCGGTGGAGGCGGACGGCGCGGGTGAGGGTCTGCTCGACGGTGCGGGCGGGGTTGAGCGCCGAGCGCGGGTCCTGGGCGACGTACTGGATCTGCGTGCAGTGTTCGCGGCGGCGCTTGCCGGTCAGGGGGACCGGTGCGCCGTCGAGATGCAGGCGGCCGGTGGCGTGGGGGTGGACGCCTGCGAGGGTGCGGGCGATGGTGGTCTTGCCGCTGCCGGATTCGCCGATGAGGGCGGTGATCTCGCCGCGGTAGAGGTCGAGGTCGAATCCGGTGACGACCGGTGTCGCACTTCGGGTTCGGTGGGCGGCGCTCAGGTTCCGCAGGGCCAGGACCGGTCTGCCGGTGTGCTCGCCGGCGGTGCGCTGCGGGCGGGTCCTCGGCGGGGTGCCGAGTCGGACGGTCTGGTCGGCGGTCTCGGCGGTGGCGGGGTCGTGGGTGGCGACCAGGAGGGTGCGTCCGGCGTCGCGCAGTTCGGCGAGCAGGTCGGTGACGCGGGCGCGGGCGTCGGCATCGAGGCCGGCGGTCGGTTCGTCCAGGAGGAGCACTGGTGTCGCTCTGGCTGCGGCGCAGGCGAGTGCGACGCGGCGGGCTTGCCCGCCGGAGAGTTCGCCGATGCGCCGGTTCAGGAGACGCGCGTCGAGGCCGAGCCGGTCGAGGAGCGCGGCCGCGTCGGCGGCGGGGTCGGCCTCGCCGATCAGGCGGCGCACGCTCATGATCGGCGACAAGGAGGCCCCGGGGTCCTGGCTGGCGTAGGCGATGGACTCGCGCCGCCATGCGCGCAGCCCTCCGCCCAGGTGCAGCGGGTCGGCTCCGGCGACGTTGATCTTGCCGGAGACGTTGGCGCCCTGGGGAACTGCGCCCAAGAGCGCGCGGAGGAGCGTGGTCTTGCCGCCGCCCGAGGCCGCGGCGACGACGGTGAGCCGCCCGGCCTCCGCGGTGAAGTCGACGGCGGGGAGCAGCGTGCGGGTGCCGAGTCGGACGCTGAACGCTTCGGCGGTGACGGTCACGGCGCTTCCCTCCGGGCGCCGAGGCTGGTGTGGACCAGGACCACGGTGATCAGCAGGCAGGCGGCGGGGGCGGCGACGGCCCAGGGGTTGAGGAGCATGCCGGGGGCGTTGTCGCGGACCATGACCGCCCAGTTGCCCTCGTCGAGGACGCCCGGGAGCCTCAGGAACGCGACGGCGCTGACGACGTACAGCCCTTCGGTGAACCGCAGGCCGAGCTGGGTGACGAGGGTGGGGGCGAGGTTCGGGAGCATCTCGACGGCGATGACGCGGGCAGTGGTTTCGCCGGAGGCGCGCGCGGCCTCGACATAGCCGGTCGCGGCGACCGCGGAGGCCGCCGAGCGCATCACCTTGGCGCAGTAAGGGACGCCGAAGAGCACGGTCGCGGCTAGGAGCGCGGGCAGGCCGCCGCCGGGCCAGGCGAGGACGACCAGGAGCACGCCGATCACCGGCGGCACGAGGATGAAGGCGTCGGCGGCGGCGTCGATGGCGCGTCCGGCCCGCCGGTGCAGCGCCGCGAGTGCGCCGGCCAGCGCGGAGAGGGTCGTGACGATGAGGGCGATCGCGGCGGCCACGGCCAGCAGGAGGAGTCCGCCTTCGAGCGCGCCGGCGAGCACGTCGCGCCCGAGGGCGTCGGTGCCGAGCAGGTGCCCGGCACCGGGGTCGGTGAACGGTACGGCGCCTTCCCCGGCGGTGACGGGGAGCAGCGGTGCGACGGCGACCAGCGCGACCCAGGCGGCGAGGGGGATGAGGCGGCGGGTCATCGGCGGCCTCGCAGGGCCCACAGGCGGATCGCGTCGGCGGTGATCAGTGCGGCCACGACGACGACGCCGCAGAGCGCGGTGAGCGAGACCAGGAGCGTCGTGTCGCGGGACTCGAGCGATCCGGCGACGAGCTGGCCCGCGCCGGGGTAGTTGAAGAGGGTCTCGACCACGACCGCGCCGGCCAGGAGGGTGCCGACCATGGTCGCCAGCGAGGCGGCGATCGTCGGTGCGGCCAAAGGCAGGATGTGGCGGGTGACGACGTGGCGTTCGGGCAGGCCGTCGAGGCGGGCCTGCTCGACATGGGGCATGGCCGCGGCCTCTGCGATGGCCGCCCGGTTGACGCGGGTCTGCCAGGCGGCGTGCGGGAGGCCGAGGGCCAGGACCGGGAGCACCAGCATCGCCGGGTTGTCGAGGCGCCCGTCCGCGCCGACCACGGTCGTCGCCGGGAGCAGATTGAGGACCAGGGCGAACACGAGGACCAGGAGTGTGCCGAGCACGAATTCGGGCGTGGCGACCAGGATCGAGGTGCCCACGGCCGAGCCGCGGGCGAAGCGGCTCTTGGGGCGCGCCGACCACAGTGCGGCCCATGCCAGGGCGATGGCGAGCACGAACGCGAACGTCAGGCCGGTCAGCAGGGCGGTCGAGGCCAGGCGGTCGCCGAGGAGGTCGTTGATCGGCTGGCCGCGCACGGTGGTCCCCAGGTCGCCTTGGACGAGCCCTGAGAGCCAGTCGGCGAAGCGGGCCGGCAGCGGCCGGTCCAGGCCGAGGCTCTCCCGCCGTGCGTCGACGTCGGCGGGAGCGGCGGTGGGGCCCATGGCGAGTCGCACCGGGTCGCCGGGGAGCGCGTCGGCCGCGGCGTACACCGCGGCCAGCACGGCGAGGAGGAGTCCGGCCCTGACCGCCAGGGCCGCCAGGAACCGGGTCAAGAGGCCAGCCAGGCGCCTTCGAGGAGGACCCACCCGAACCCGGGCGCGGTGGAGAGCCCGTTCACGGCGGGGGTGTGGATGTCGATGCCGTCGGCCATGCCCCACAGCAGGTATCCGGATTCGTCGTATTCGAGGCGCTGCATGCGGTGGGAGGCGTCCTCCTGCGCGGCCGGGTCGGTCGCGGCCAGCAGGTCGCCGTAGGCGCGGTCGAAGTCCTCGCTGGCCCAGCCGGTCTCGTTGGTCTCCGAAGAGGACTGGAGGACCTTCTGGGCGTAGAACGCCACGGAGTCGTTGGTGCCCCAGAACATCGTGTACAGGTCGGCCTTGCACCAGGTCTGGTCGTAGAAGGTGCCCGCGTCCTGCTCGACGACCTCGATCCGGACGCCGGCCTTCGCGGCCTGCTCGGCGAACAGCTTCGCGGCGGCGACCTCGCCGAAGGCCTCGTCGATCGTGTACAGCGTGTAGGTCGCGTCGAGGTCGAACCCCGCCTCGGCGAGCAGGTCCCGGGCGGTGTCGAGGTCTTGGGCGCGTTGGGGGAGGGACGTGTCGTAGAGGGCGTCGCCGGTGCCGAGCACGTCGTTCGCGACCTTCCCGTAGCCCGACAGCGCCTGCTGGACGAGGGCGTCGCGGTCGGCGGCGAGCCGCATCGCGGTGCGCACCCTGACGTCGGCGAAGGGGCCGTCGGCCACGCGCATGACGATCGGCAGGGCCGCGTCGTCGGGGCGGCGGTGGACGGTGAACGCTCCGGACTCCTCGGCGAGGCGCGCCGAGACCGCGCCGGCGGTCGTGGCGAGGTCGATCTGCCCGCCCTGCAACGCGTTCATCATCGCGTCGGTCGATTCGAAGCGGGTCACCTCGATCGCGTCGAGGAGCGGGCGGGGGCCGTGCCAGCCGTCGAACCGGACCAGGCGGGCGTTGCCGTCCGCGTAGGCCTCGAGCTTGAACGGGCCGGTCCCGTTGAACGCGGTCGCGTCCGCGCCCTCCCGGGTGGTGAAGGTGACCAGCCGCAGCAGCAGCGGCAGCTGGGAGTTGGGGTCCTCGGTGACCATCTGGACGGTGCGGTCGTCGAGCGCGGTGATCTGCTCGGGCGGTACGGGGACCTTGAAGGCCGCGTCCATGTCGACGATGATCCGCTTCATCGAGGCGACCACGTCCGCGGCGATCACCGGGGTGCCGTCGTGGAAGGCCGCGCCTTCGGCGATGGTGAACGTCCAGGTCTTGGCGTCGTCGGCGACGGCCCACGAGGCGGCCAGGCGCGGGGCCACGCCGGTCCCGCCGCCGGGGACGGTGAGCGCGTCGTAGACCAGGGACATGATGAGGAAGTCCGAGTTGTTCGACAGGAGTCCGTGCGGGTCCTTGGTCAGTGCTTCGACACTGCCGAGCGCGCCGACGCGGAGCGTTCCGCCCTCGCGCGGGGCGCCGCCCGCGCCGCCCTCGTCGGTGCCGCCGCAAGCGGCGACCGCCGTGACCGTGGCGGCGGCCAGCGAAGAACCGAGCAACGCGCGTCGCGACGCAGCAACCATCCAAGACTCCTTAGGTAAGGCTCACCTTCGGTCATATCTTGCGCCACTTGCGTCGCACACCCGCACGGGGGTCGGGAGGTGTGACAGACCTGCGACTCGTAACCTTCGAGCGTGCCACGACCCACCCGAGGAGACCACCGCGCGCTCGCCGCGCTCGCCGCGCCCTTGGCGGCGACGCAGCTGGCGCAGGTCGCGCTGTCCACCACCGATGTGGTGATGATGGGCTTCCTGGGGACCACCGCCCTCGCGGGCGGGGGCCTGGCGATCGTGCTGTTCAACCAGGTCCGTACCATGGGCGTCGGGCTGCTCACCGGCACCGCGAACCTCATCGCGGCCTCCACCGCCCGCCGCGCGGACGGAACGATCCGGCGGATCGTCTTGAGCGCCATGGTCATCGCCACCCTCACCGGCGCGGTCGGAGCCGCGGTGCTGGTCGGCATCGGGTTCCTGCTCGAGCCCCTGGGCCAGAGCCATGAAGTCGCCCACGCCGCCCGGCACATGCTGTTCGCCCTGGCCCCCGGGCTGATCCCGTGCCTGTGGTTCCAGGTGCTGCGCCAGACCACGGTGGGACTGCAGCGCCCCCTGCGACTGCTGTGGGTCACCCTCGGCTCGGTCGCGCTCAACATCGCTCTGAACTTCGCACTGCTCAACGGGATCGGCCCGCTCCCCGCGCTCGGCCTCGCGGGCATCGGCGCCGCCACCTCCGCCGTGCACCTCGCCCAAGCCCTGGCGCTGTTCGCCTTGATGCGCCGCGATCCGATCGTCCGCACCGCGCTCCGGTCAGGGCCCCAGGGACTCGACACCGACTCGGTCGCCCGCCGCATCCTGCGCCTGGGAGTGCCGACCGCGCTCACGTACGGTTCGGAAGCGGGCCTGTTCTCGGTGCTCGCGCTCCTGGCCGGCGGCCTGGGCGCGACCGCGCTCGCGGCGTACAACGTGGTCAACCAGATCACGTACATCGTGTTCCAGACCGCCGTCGGCACCTCCCACGCCGCCTCGGTCCTCGTCAGCCGCGACACTGCCGCCGCCGCCCCGCGCAGCGCCCGACGCTGGGCGGCAACGGCTTTGACCCAGCAGGCCGGACTGCTCGCCCTCGTCGCGGTCGCCTATCTCGCCTTCGGCGACCCGTTGGCGCGGGCGCTGGCCGCCGACGCCACGGACGCGACGATCGCGCTCGCCGCCACCGTCCTCATCGCCGCCGCCGTCACCCAGTTCGCCGACGCCGCGCAGAACATCGCCGTCGGCCTCCTCAGGGGCGTCGACCGGGCCGGAGCCGGCTTCCGCGCCACCCTCATCGGCTACTGGGCCATCGGCCTCCCAGCCGCCGCGCTCTTCGCGTTCGGCTTCGACTGGGGCCTGGTCGGGCTGTGGATCGGGCTCGGCTGCGGACTCGCCGCATGCGCGGCGCTCATGCTCGCCCAATTCCACGCCGCGACCCGCGGGGCGGTCCGGCCGGTCGGCCCGGTGCCGAGGTCCCAATCCTGAACGGGTCCGCCCGGCCGGGGCTCTACTCGCCGCTGACGGCCTTGTACGCCTCGGTGTAGTACTCGCGGCGGCACCAAACTAAGTCCCGGGACAAATCAGGCATTGCGATGGTCGAAATTCCCCAACTCGTGGTCGATTTCCGCGATGAACGATCGGCCGAGCCGACCGGGGCGGCCCGCGTCCTCAGCCGGCCGCCGGCGGGATGTTCTGGTTGGCGCGGAAGAAGTTCTCGGGATCGTAGTCGCGCTTGACCGAGGCGAGCCGGTCGTAGTTGCCGCGGTACGTCGATCGGACGCGCTCGGGCCCCTCTTTGGCGCCGAGGAAGTTGACGTAGGAACCGCCCATGGAGTGCGGATGCAGGTCCGTCGAGTAGTCGACGCACCACTGGCGGATCAGGTCGGCGTTGGCGGGATCGGGGTCGATCCCGGCGATCACCGCGGACCACACGGCGTCCCGGTACGCCCAAGCGGTCTCGTCCGCACCCACCCGGTGGGCCGCCCCGTCCACGGGGTAGAGGTGCATGGTCGCCGACTCGGTGGGCAGGGCGTTGCCGTACCGCTCGTGCACGTCGATCGCCGCATCCGAGATCGCGTCGAAGAAGGCGCCGCGCCAGTACCACTGCAGTCCCTTCGGGATCTGCTCGTCGAACATGCCCTGCAGGGCGGGGTACGGCATCGGCGCGGTGAAGTGGAAGGCCGGGGGCGCCGGGTCGTTCGCCACGGCGAGGACCTCCTCCAGGCGCCCTTCCTCCAGGTCCCCGGTGTAGCACCAGACCACCGCGCACATCTTCTGCCCGTGGATCGGCTCGGGGAACGGCGGCCCGGGCGGCACCGACAGGAGGGCGAAGAACCCGTTGAGGTCCTCCGGTGCGGCGGGGAGGAACTCCCGGTACCACCGGAGCACCTCCTGGATGCGGTCCATCGGCCAGACGGTCAATCCGACGCCGACATCGCGGACCTTGCTCAGCCGGAAGGTGAACGACGTGACGACGCCGAAGTTCCCGCCGCCGCCCCGCAACGCCCAGAACAGGTCGGGGTGCTCCGTCTCCGACGCGGTCGCGAAGGTGCCGTCGGCGAGGACGACGTCCGCGGATATCAGGCTGTCGATGGTCAGGCCGTACTTGCGGGTCAGGTGGCCGTGCCCGCCGCCCAGCGTGAGGCCGCCGACCCCGGTCGTGGACATGATCCCGGAGGGGATGCCGAGGCCGAAGGTGTGGGCGGCATGGTCGAGCGCGCCCAACTCAGCGCCGCCCCCCACTTGCGCGATGCCCGCACCGGGGTCCACGCGCACCCAGTTCATCGGCGAGAGGTCCAGCGTGAGGCCGTCGTCCACCAGGCACAGGCCCGGTCCGCTGTGACCGCCCCCGCGAACGGCGAGTTCGACCCCCACGTCCTGCGCGAAGGCGATCGTGGCGCGCACGTCGGCGACGTCCGCGCACTTCGCGAAGGCCGCCGGGCGTCGGTCGATCATGGCGTTGTAGATGCTGCGGGCCTCGTCGTAGCCCGGATCCCCCGGGGCGACAACGGGTCCGCGCAAGTCTCCTCGCAGCCTGTCGAGATTCGTTCCACTGATGCTGCCCATGATCGCGTGCCTCCATCGGGAGTTCGGATGACGAGCGGCGGTCCGATCGCGCCGCGTACGCCTCGGCTCAGGGAGGGCGGGAACGCGTGCGCTCCTCGACGATGCGACCTGATCAGGTCTCGGCCCCGGCCTGGCAATATCGACGCTACTTCACGTACACGGACCCGGTCCCGCATTCAGGCACAATGCACGACCCCGTCGGCGGACGTTCGTGCAGGTTGCGCGGCCAATGTCGGATCCCGCGGAGCGCGGCGCGGGCTATCGGGCGTCCCGCATCCGGCCCAGCATGCCGAGCACCGCGGCGACGTGCGCGACCTGCCGCGGATCGTCCATCCGCAGCTCCCGGAACTCGCGGTCCGGATCACCGTCCCGCAACTGCGACACCCAGGCGATCAGCGCGGCGGTGCCCTCGGGAGTCGCGACGAAGGCGGTCCCCCCGAAGCCCGGGTCCGCGAGCTGCGCGGTGTCCCCGGTGAGGATCTCGGCGAGCGCCAGCGCGGTCATGTCGTAGAGGTACTCGTCGCCCGCAGGGTCGTCACCGAGCAGGCCTTCATCGCGGGCGGCGCCCACCAGCTCATCGGCCGTGACCCGGTCCCGGCCGCGAATCGCCGCCTCCACCATCGCGAGCACTTCGAGGCCCTCGTCGCTCTCAAGCGCCTTGACTCCCCATGAACCCATGGCGCTCACCCTACTGCCCCAACGCGTTCACGCACCGCCTCGATGCCGGCGCGAAGTGGCGACGGGCGTTGTCGGTGGTGACCGCTACCCTCACTGGCATGTCCGAACCACTCGAATTCTCACGCTTCCCCAACGTCACGTTCGTGGACGGCGAGACCAGCGACTCGGTGATCTACAGCCCCAACGGCCCCGCCGACGCCCACCTGCGGGAGGTGTTCGCCGCCCACGGGCTCGAGGGCTCCGGCTACGACTGGCAGTCGGCCGTGCACGCCGCGCTGCTCGAGCGCACTTCGCTCCTGGAGCGCTTCTCGTTCGACTGCGAGGCGGGCATGTTCTGCGCCTACGGCACCGACCGCGAGGCGCTCGGCGAGGTCGCGACGACCCTGGAGGCGCTGCTCGAGCGCCCGGTGCAACTGGTCGAGGCGCTGGCCATCGCCGCCGAGCACGACCTCTTCGACTAGGGGTGCACCGGCGAGCGGGCGTGCCGGACGCCCCGCTCGCGGGTGTCCCTACCAGGCGTAGGCCTCGGGCGCCGCGCCTCCGGGGCCGGGGAAGAGCTCGTCCAGGGTCTTGAGCTCGGTGTCGCTCAGTTCGACTTCGAGGGCCGCGACGGCGTCCTCGAGTTGCGAGAGCGTGCGTGGGCCGATGATCGGGCCGGTCACGCCCGGCTGGTGCAGGATCCAGGCCAGGCCGAGGATCGCCGGGGCGATGCCCTTCGACGCGGCGAGGGCCTCGTACTGCTCGAGCTCCGCACGGTGCTTCTCGATCGCGTCGGCCATGTGCGGGCTCGCCCGGCGGCCGGATTCGGCGGCTTTGCCGAGGACCCCGCCGAGGAGTCCGCCCGCGAGCGGCGACCACGGGATGACCCCGAGCCCGTAGTGCTGGGCCGCCGGGATCACCTCGAGTTCGATGTGGCGGTTGACGAGGCTGTAGATCGACTGCTCCGAGACCAGGCCGAGCCCGCCGCGCTTCGCCGCCTGCTCGTTGGCGCGCGCGATCGTCCAGCCCGCGAAGTTCGAGGAGCCGGTGTAGACGACCTTGCCCTGGGCCACGAGGACGTCCACGGCCTGCCAGATCTCCTCCCACTGGACCGTCCGGTCGACGTGGTGGAACTGGTACAGGTCGATCCGGTCGGTCTGGAGGCGCCGCAGCGACGCCTCGATCTGGGCGCGGATGTGGTACGCCGAGAGCCCGCGGGCGTTCGGGTCGTCCTGCTGCATCTCCCCGTAGACCTTGGTGGCCAGCACGATCCGGTCGCGGGCTTCGGGCCGGGAGGCGAGCCAGCGGCCGATGATCTCCTCGGTCCAGCCCTGGTTCGGCTTGTGCCCGTAGACGTTGGCGGTGTCGAAGAAGTTGACGCCGAGCTCGAGCGCCCGGTCCATGATCCGGTGCGCCTCGTCCTCGTCGGTGGCGGGACCGAAGTTCATGGTGCCGAGGACGATCCTCGAGACCTTGACGCCGGCGCGGCCCAGCTGGGTGTACTCCATGGTTCCTCCAGGCGGTTCGGGGGTCCTTCATCCTAACGCCGCTCTGAAAGCCCTTTCCGAGGGCGGCTCGCGAAGCTCGGACGCCCTTTGCCGTCCCAGGCGCCGGAGCAAAGGCCCCGCCGGGGGAGTGCGCCGTTCCCGTTCCGGACGCGAGGCCTGCGGGGGAGCGTAGGATGCTCGACCATGGCTGGATCGTCTGAACACCTCAGTGCCACAACGGAAGCCTATGACCGGGTCGCCGTCGCGTACGCCGAGATCGTGCGGGACGAGTTCGCCGGGCTGCCCCTCGACCGGGCCGTGCTGGCCGCGTTCGCCGAGTACGTCCAGACGGGCGGCCCGGGGCTCGTGGCCGAGTTGGGTTGCGGCCCAGGGCGGGTGACCGCCCACCTGCGCGATCTGGGACTGGAGGCATTCGGCGTCGACCTGTCGCCGGTGATGATCGACCTCGCCCGGAAGGCCCACCCCGACCTGCGGTTCGAGGTGGGTTCCATGGACGCGCTGGACCTGGCCGAAGGCGCGCTGCGCGGCATCGTGTCCTGGTACTCGGTGATCCACGCCCCGGCGCAGGACGTGGCGTCGTACTTCGCCGAGTTCCGCCGAGTGCTGGCGCCGGAAGGGTGCCTGCTGGTCGCGTTCTTCGAGTCGGAGGGCGATCCGCTCACGAGGTACGACACCAGCGTGGTGCCGGCCTACCGGTGGCCGATCGACGAGCTCGCTGGGCTCGCCGCCGAGGCCGGGTTCGTCGAGATCGGCCGGATGCTGCGGGAGCCGCGGGCCGGAGAACGGTACCGCCGCGGCCATCTGCTGATGCGCCGAAGCGCTTGAGGCCCTGCGATGATCGGGACACGAACAGAAACCGATATCTGCCAGGCGGCATGCCGCTACGAGGTCCCATCGCCGAGACTCCGCGGCTAATGCCCGAATAATTCAGGGTCACATATTGAAATGTGTGAGTGTCATGAGATACCGTTCTCTACGGCGGCGCGTCCTCGCGGCGACCGCCCACGGACAGCGGTGGCGCTCCCCGGCGTCGATCACCGCATGGCGCAAGGGAGCACCATGCCCAACGAACACTCGACCGAACCCCGCCGCACCCCGAGCCTCGGGCGGCGGCACCTCCTCCGCGGGGCGATCGTCGCGGGCGGCCTCGTCGCCGCCGGAGCCGGCGGCCTCGGCATCGCCCAGGCCCAGACCTACTCGCACCCCGGTCTGCTGCACCAGAACGACGACCTCGAACGGATGCGCCTCGCCGTCCGGGGCAACCGGCAGCCGCTGATCGCCGGCTGGAACAAGCTGATCGCCAACTCCCACTCCTTCCCGACCTGGCAGCCCCGGGCGGTCGAGCGGATCATCCGCGGCGACAACGGCACCGACCGCGAGAACTACCCGCTGCTCATGAACGACATGCACGCGGCCTACCAGAACGGGCTGCGCTGGAGGATCACCGGCGACACCGCCCACCGCGACTGCGCGGTGCGGATCCTCAACGCCTGGTCGGGAACGCTCAAGGAGATCGGCGGCTGGACCGATGCCTCCCTGGCGGCCGGCATCTACGGCTACCAGGCCGCCAACGCCGCCGAGCTCGTTCGCGACGCCCCCGGCTTCGACCGGGGCCGGTTCAAGAACATGCTCGCCAACGTGTTCTACCCGATGAACAATGACTTCCTCGTCCGCCGCCACGGCACCTGCGACAGCCACTACTGGGCGAACTGGGACCTGTGCAACATGGCCGCGATCCTGGCCATCGGCATCTTCAACGACGACAAGGCCAAGGTCGACCAAGCGATCGAGTACTTCTGGAACGGCAAGGGGAACGGTTCGATCCAGCACGTGGTCCCGCACGTCCACGGCGACCTCGCCCAGTGGCAGGAGTCCGGCCGCGACCAGGCCCACACGGTCATGGGCATCGGACTGATGGCCGAGTTCATGGAGATGGCCTGGAACCAGGGCATCGACCTCTACTCCGCCCGCGACAGCGTCTTCGCCAAGGCCGCCGAGTACGTCGCCCGGTACAACAACGGCCACGACGTGCCCTTCACCAAGTACGTCTGGTACAACGGCCACAACTGCACCTACAACGAGCACACCGTGATCAGCTCCTGGCCGCGAGGCCACGTGAGGCCGGCGTGGGAACTCCTGTACTCCCACTACAACGGCCGGAAGGGCCGCGCCATGCCCAACGTGCTGGAGATGATCCGCAAGATCCGGCCCGAAGGCGGCGGGGGCGACTACGGCACCGGTTCCGGCGGCTTCGACTCGCTCGGATTCGGCACTCTCGCCTACGTGAAGTGACCCGGGCGCGGCCGGGCCGTCGAGCGACGGCCCGGCCGCGACCACGGTCGCGCGGCTCAGGCGGCCAGGTGGCGCCACGATTCCGGCTCGCTGCGCAGGAACTCCTCGAGCCCCCAGGGGCGCCGACCGGTGACGTGCTCGATGCTGTGACTGGTCACCGAGGTCTCGCCGGTCGCGAGGGCCTGGTACGACCCCGCCCACCCGGCGATCTGCCAGTCCTCGGCCCCGGCCCGGGAGGCGCGGGCCTCCTCGTCGGTCTCGGGGACGTAGGCGATCTCGCGGCCGGTCACCGCGCTGAGGATCCGCGCGGACTCGTGCAGATCGAGCGGCTCCGGCCCGGAGACGTCGTACACGCGGTCGGCGTGGGCGGGATCCAGCAGCGCCTCCACCGCGAGCCGGGCCACGTCATGGCGGGCCACCCAGGCGACCCTGCCCTGCCCCGCCGGACCGCGGATCACGCCGTCCTGGACGAACAGCGGCAGCATGTCGGCGTACAGCGAGTTCCGCAGGGCGGTGAGCCGCAGCCCGGACTCGGCGATGAGCCGCTCGGTCAGCGAATGCTCGCGCGCGAACGTGAACGTCGCCTGCGGGGACGCGCCCATGAACGAGGTGTAGACGACCCGCTCGACCCCGGCCGCCACGGCGGCGCGCACCGCGCTGCGGTGCTCGGGCATCCGGTCCCGGCTCTCATGCGCGGAGACCATGAACAGGGTCTGGACGCCGCTGAGTGCGGCGCGCAGCGCAGGTTCGTCCTCAAAGGATGCGACCTTGACCTCCGCGCCGTCCAGTTCGGGCGCGCGCGAGGGATCGCGCACGACCAGTCGCTGCCGCACCCCGCGTTCGGCGAGCATCCGCGCGACCCGCGATCCCAGTTGTCCTGTGGCACCGGTGACGGCGATGGTTTCCATGCGCTGGCCCCTTTCCTCTGCGTTCACGACCGTCCGCCAGTATCCCTGCTGCGCAAGAGGCTCCGGTAAAGGATCCGTCGGCGCCTGCGACGCCACGGCGTGACCGACGCCGGCCGCAGGTGCGCCTGCCCGACCGTCGTCGGCGGGTCGTCCGGCCCGGGCTAGCGGTCGGTCCAGCGGCGGATCGCGTCGAGGGCGTTCTGCGGGCTGGTGTTGAAGCTCAGCCGGATGTCCGGCTGCACATCGATGAGCACGTTCACGATCCGCTCGAGCAGGACGGTGTTGTCCGGGAGGAGGCGCACGCCGCCGCCGATGAGCGCGATGCCGAAGACGTCCTCCGCGAACCGCTTGCGCAGCTGGGCCTCGGCCTCGTCGGGGTCCTTGCTGATGCCGAAGAACTCGCCGACCACGCCATGGGCCTCGACCGCCGCCCAGCCGCGCTCGATCTGCGCGGCCAGCTCCTCCACCGTCAAGTCCAACGGCGCCAGCTCTTCAGCGCTGAACGACTCGGCGCGGATGCCGACGAACAGGACCCGGTCGTTGAGCGGGGCCTTCACCTGCGAGTGCTTGTGGGACATGGCTTCCTCCAGAAGCGGTGATGGTCTTCGGCTTTCGGGTGCGAACGGGGGACCGGGAGGGATCGTCCTCCGGCCGGGCGCGGCCGGCTCGCGCACAGGCGATGCCGCGGTCAGCCAAGTATTCGCGTCCCTGACCCCCGACTCGCCGCCGGGAGCGGGTTCCGCTCCACGGCAAGGGCCCCGAGCAGACGCCCGGGGCCCTTGGACTGCATCGGTTCTAGGTGAGGGTCCAGCGTTGGTTGGTGCCGGTGTGGCACGTCCAGAGCTGGACCTTGGAGCCGTTGGCCGTGGCGGCGGCCGCCACGTCGAGGCAGAGGCCCGAAGCGGCGTTGCTGATCGTGCCGTTGCTGTTCATGTTCCAGCGCTGGTTCGCGCCGCCGTGGCAGGACCAGATTATGGCCGTCGTGCCGTTGGTGGTGCCGCCGCCGTTGGCGTCCAGGCACTTCTTGGTGCCGCCGGAGTAGACGGAGAGCTCACCGTTGGCGTAGGTCCACTGCTGGTTGGCACCGGTCCAGCAGTCGTAGATCTGCACTTGGGTGCCGTTGGTGGTGGACTGGTTCGGGACGTCCAGGCACCGGTTCGATCCGGTGCCCCGGAGCTGGCCCGAGTCGCCCCCGCCCGGGTTGCCGCTCCCGCAGTCGGCGGTCGGGTTGGTGTGGTTCAGCAGCCCGAGCCGGTAAGGCAGCTGCGAGTACTCCATGCCGTTGGAGTTCGGGTTTCTGCCCTGGTAGAGGTAGTCGATGTTGCACGGGTCGATCTCCATGGTCTGGTTGCCGTCCACGCGGACCGCCTCGCCGTGGCTGATGTCCTGCGTCCAGGCCCCTCCTGGGAAGGAGACGTTGGCGGCGCCGGCGAACGGGTTGGACTGGGTGTTGGCCAGCGGGACCCACTGGCTGAAGTTCGCGTCGAGCCGGTTGGAGGTCCAGGACCGGAAGTAGCGGGCGCCGTTGGAGCCGATGCCCTCGACGACGAGCAGGTACTGGCCGGAGTCGCCGAGCTTGTAGACGTTGGTGGCCTCGAAGAGGCTCTGGTTCGGGGCCTCCATGAACAGCTCGACGTCGCCGAAGCCGTTCGGGAACTCGGCCACGGTCGTCTTGGCGCGGTAGAACTTCTGCTTGTCGTTGTTGAAGTACAGGTAGCAGTTCACCTCGTCGCAGGCGATCCAGTAGTCGAGGATGTACGACGAGCCGGCGTCGGCGATGCCGTGGTTGCTCATGAAGTTCTTGGGCGCGGAGGCGCTCTGCGGCTGCCCGGGGTGGGACAGGGTGGAGAAGGACGGCAGGCCGGTCTGGTAGATCAGGTACCACTGGTTGTCGGGCTCGAAGTAGAACACCTGCGGGGCGGCGCGGTAGCCGCCGCCGATCGGGGTCTGGGACAGGTGGTACTGCTGCGCCTGCCCGGCCTGGGACCAGTCGGTGAACCCGCCGAAGGAGGTCAGGGACCAGCCGCCGTTGGTGTCGGCGGTGGTGGCGTAGACGTAGTACTTGCCGTCCTCCTGGACCACGGACGGGTCCTTGAGCGACACCAGGGTCCGTCCGGGTGCGGTCTGCTGGGGGGCGACGATGGCGCCGGTCGAGCTCCACTGGAAGGAGGAGGGAAGCGGGGCGGCCTGTGCCGGGGCTGCGCTCAAGGTCGCTGCGGCGAGGGCCGCGGCCAGCGTCGTCGCCAGCAGCGCGATCCACGATCGCCATCGAGTCGGATGCCTCATTGTTGCCTCTCTGATCAGGTCATCTGTGTGGTTATCGCTAACAACATCAGGGTCTGCGAAAGTTTCGGCCCGACGGCCGAAACGTGAGATGTACACACAGGATAGCCAGACGATTCGCCGCATGTAAATAGATCGATGTGAATTCGCGAGGCCGGGATCGCGGCGGGCGGCGGCGGGCGGCGGGTGCTGCGGACGGGGGCACTGTCCTACTTGACGCGATATCGAAACATATCTATAGTTCGAAGACGTAAGTTTCGGTCTGCACACCGAAACTTTCGCTCTCTTCGAAGACCCTCCCCGCGAGCATCAGAGGAACACCATGATCACCAGTACACCGCGGCGACGGCGCCGCGTCTGGTCGACGATCGCCGCAGTCGCGACCGCGAGTCTGGCCGCCACGACAGCGCTCGTGATGTTGCCAGGGACCGCCCAGGCCGGCACCACGCTAGGCGCCTCGGCGGCCGAGAGCGGCCGCTACTTCGGGGCCGCCGTCTCCACGCAGTACCTGAGCGAGTCCGCGTACGCCAACACCCTCGGGGCCGAGTTCAACTCGGTCGTGGCCGAGAACGCCATGAAGTGGGACGCGACCGAGCCGAACCCGGGCCAGTTCAACTTCTCCGGCGGCGACCAGCTCGTCAACTGGGCGCAGGCCCGCGGCATGAAGGTCCGCGGCCACACCCTCGTCTGGCACGCGCAGCAGCCCGGATGGGCCCAGAACCTGACCGGGCAGAACCTGCGCAACGCGATGCTGAACCACATCGCCGGCGTCGCCAACCACTACGAGGGCGACGTGTTCGCCTGGGACGTGGTCAACGAGGCGTTCGAGTGGGACGGCTCGCGCCGCCAGTCGAACCTCCAGCGGCAGCTCGGCAACGGCTGGATCGAGGAGGCCTTCCGCGCCGCGGACGCGGCCGACCCGACCGCCACGCTCTGCTACAACGACTACGGCACCGACAGCATCAACGCCAAGAGCACCGCGATCTACAACATGGTGCGCGACTTCAAGTCCCGCGGCGTCCCGATCGACTGCGTCGGCTTCCAGACCCACATCGCCCACAACGAGAACCTGAGCAGCTACCAGGCCAACCTCCAGCGCTTCGCCGACCTCGGCGTGGACGTGGAGATCACCGAGCTCGACGTCGGCCAGGGCTCGGGCCAGGCCGCCACGTACGGCACGGTCACCAACGCCTGCATGGCGGTCGCCCGCTGCAAGGGCATCACCGTCTGGGGCATCACCGACAAGTACTCCTGGCGCGACGACAACCCGCTGCTCTTCGACGGCAACTACCAGAAGAAGCAGGCCTACCACACCGTGCTCGCCGCGCTGAACAACGGCAACCCGGGCGGTGGCGGCGGCAAGCACATCACCTCCGCGGCCTCGGGCCGATGCCTCGACGTGCCGAACCAGTCGACGACGAACGGCACCCAGCTGCAGATCTACGACTGCTGGACCGGCGCGAACCAGCAGTGGACGGTCGCGAACGGCGAGATCTCCGTCTACTCCGGGGGCTCCAAGAAGTGCCTGGACGCCTCCGGCGGCGGCACTGCGAACGGTACGGCGGCGATCATCTGGTCCTGCCACGGCGGCGCGAACCAGCGCTGGAACGTGAACTCGAACGGCACGATCACCAATGCCGCTTCGGGCCTCTGCCTCGACGTGGCGGCCGCCGCCACGGCGAACGGTTCCAAGGTCCAACTCTGGTCCTGCACCGGCGGCTCCAACCAGCGCTGGACCGTATAGGCCATACCCACACGGATCGCCGCCCGGGACACGGCAGTGCCGCCCGGGCGGCGATCCCCTGTGGTCAGTCCTTCGGGGCCGGTCCCGTCGAGTCGCGGACCGTGAGGCCCGTCGCCAGCTGCAGGTGGCGGGACGCGGGCCGGGAGCCCTTCGCCATCGCCAGGACGGTGTCCACGGCCATGCGGCCCATGCCCGTGAGCGGCTGGTGCACCGAGGTGAGGCCGGGCGCGGTCCACTCGGCCTGCGGGGTGTCGTCGCATCCGGTGACCGACAGCCGGCCCGGGACCTCGACGCCCAGTTCCTTCGCCGCGGCGAGGACGCCGATCGCGATCTCGTCGTTCCCCGAGACGACGGCGGTCGGAGGCTCCTCGAGTGCCAGGAGTTCGCGGCCGTGCCTGAATCCCGCCTCGACCGTGAACGCGTCGTGGCGGATCAGCACCTGCTCGGGTTCGAGCTCGGCCGCGTCGAGGGCGGCCCGGTACCCGTGGAAGCGCTCGGCCGAGGGGGCCGAGTTCAGCGGGCCGCCGATCCAGGCGATCCTGCGGTGGCCGAAGCGGATGAGGTGGTCGGCCGCGGAGCGCGCGCCGGCCCAGTTGGTGGCGCCGATGGTGACGACGCGGGAGTCCGCCATGCCGATCGGGTCGATCATCACGACCGGCAGCCCGGCGTCGTCCGCGGCGGCGAGCACCGCGCCGGGCGAGGCGACCGCGAGTTCGATCATGCCGATGGCGCCTGACGCCTGCTGCTGGGCGATCCACTCGCGAGCGGCCTGGGCGCTCGCCCCGGCCGAGGGGTACGGCGGCAGCCTCAGGAGCAGATCGGTCGACGCCTCGGTGGCGGCGGTGAGGATCTCCTGCAGCACGGTGCCCGCGTAAGGCGAGGCGACGAAGTCGAGCACGACCACGAGCGCCGGTTTCCGCGGCCGGTCGTGCCGCAGGGTCGTCGGCTGGTAGCCGAGCTCGGCGACCACCTCCATGACATGCTCGCGCGTGCTCGCCGACACGTCGCTGCGTCTATTGAGGACTTTCGAGACGGTCGCCGGCGAGACTCCGGCCCGCAGGGCGACGTCCGCGAGGGTGATCTTCTCGGTTCGGGGCTGCCGGCTCACCGGGAATCCTTTCGATGGTCGAAAACATTTCGATCTTAGCAGTCCTGCCGGCATGCCGCACACTGCGATGAACCGCCAGCTCGGATGCGCATTGACGGGCGTCGCCGTAAAAGGTAGCGTCGTCGGCGACCGAATACTTTTCGAAATAGTTTCGATGAGTGATCTGCGCTCCGAACGAAGTGGCACCATGACAAGCGACCCCACACCCCCCATCTCCATCGACGGCCGGCCGTGCGACGAGACCGCCCTGCCGCACGTCTGGAGCGAGTGCGTCGGCGCCGGAAGGGCCAACGAGGGCCTCCGCGCGGACTGGCAGCGGCAGTTCGCCGAAGCCGTCGACACCCTCGGCTTCAAGTACCTCCGCTTCCACGGCGTCTTCCACGACGACATGTTCGTCTACCGCGAGAGCTACGGCGGCGGCTTCGGCCCCGACTCCCCTCTGGACGAACCGGCATACACGTTCAGCTACGTGGACAAGGTCTTCGACTTCATCCTCGAGAGCGGCGCCCGTCCCTTCGTGGAACTCGGCTTCATGCCCCGCGCGCTCGCGACCCAGACCGAGACGCTGTTCTGGTGGCGCGCGCACTGCAGCCCGCCCAAGGACATGACCCGCTGGGTCGAACTGGTGACCCGGACCGTGGAGCACTGGATCGACCGGTACGGGATCGACGAGGTCCGCCAGTGGCGGTTCGAGGTGTGGAACGAGCCGAACCTCGTGCCCCACTTCTGGACCGGGACGCGGACGCAGTACTTCGAGCTGTACGAGGCGACCGCGGTGGCGATCAAGGAGATCGACCCCGGCCTGCTGGTCGGCGGGCCCTCCACCAGCGTCTTCGTGCCCGACGACCGGTACAAGGGCGAGACCCAGGACCGCTCCAAGGAGCACGCGACCGCCGCCGCGGACGACGTGGACGCGCTCGAGTGGCGCCCGGTGTGGATCGAGGAGTTCATGACCTGGTGCGAGCAGCGGCAGGTCCCGATCGACTTCATCTCGACCCACACCTACCCGACCGACTACGCGTTCGACGCGAACGGCGTGGGCGTGCCCCTCTCGCGCTACATCGACGCCACCCGCGACGACCTCGCCCTCCTGCGCGGGCTCATCGCCGACAGCGCGTTCCCCGACGCGGAAGTCCACATCACGGAGTGGTCGACCTCCCCGTCTTCGCGCGACCGCATGCACGACACCGTGTTCGCGGCGGCCTCGATCACCCGCTCGCTCCTGCAGTGCGCGACGCTCGCCGAGTCGATCTCCTACTGGGCCTTCACCGACGTCTTCGAGGAGGGCGGCGCCGGCATCGGCCCCTTCCACGGCGGCTTCGGCCTGGTCAACGAGCACGGCATCCACAAGCCGACCTTCCACGCCTTCACCATGCTCAACCGCCTCGGCGACCGGCTGCTCCTCTCGACACCGCACGGCGTCGTGACCCGCGACGGCCGCACCTCGGCGGTGTCGGCCGTGTTCTTCAACTACCCCGAAGACATGGGGACGAGGTCGATCGGCTCGGCGAACTCCTACGAGGAGACGCGCCACCTCGCCGGGCAGGGGCCGAGCAGGAGGATCCGCCACTCGATCGCCGGGCTCGAACCGGGGACGACGTTCCTCGTCGAGGCCGTCGACTGGGACCACGGGAACCCCGCCGAGGCCTGGTTCGCGATGGGCAGTCCGGTCAACTTGTCCCGCAACGAGACCCGGCACCTGGCCGCGGTCGCCGACGCGCTCCTGCGGGACACCCTCACCGTCCCCGAGTCCGGCGTCCTCGAGCTCGACGTCGACCTCGCCCCCTGGGCCGTGATGTCCCTGCGGCAGGCGGACTGACCGCTCGGGCGGTGCGGGCGTGCGCTCGTCCGGCCTGCCGATGAGGCTGGTGCGGAGAGGACGCGGCTTCACAGCGCAGTCGCCGCCTCGGCCGCAGACGCGACCGAGGCGGGTCCGCTAGCGCGCGTACTCCTGCGGGTCGTAGACCGGCGCGGGCAGCGAGGCGGCGAGGGCTACCAGGTCGTCGTAGGCGTACCCGTCGACCTCGCCGTCGACCATCGTCTCGTAGGAGACCGCCCAGCCGGCCGGGTCGTACACGACCACCCAGGTCGAGACGCTGTCGCCGATGCCGAAGACGCGGGTGGCGACCAGCCGTCCGTCCACTTCGGTCTCCGTGCAGACGTCGTCCTTGTCGTCGCCCGGCCCGCCGCAGTCGAGCAGGTACGCCTCGGCGCCCGACCCCTCGGGCCGGAGCCCCGGCAGCCAGCCGCCGGGCAGGTAGTACCGCACGGAGGCGTCCACGGGGGTGCCCGTGTCGTCGTCCATCGGCAGGGCGTAGCTGGCGAGGTAGGTGCGCTGCGCGGTGTCGCCGGAATGGAGCTGGTTCGGCTGCTGGGAGAGGAGCTCGACGCCGGGGTGGATCGTGTCGATCGCGTCGGTGGCGGCTTCGAGGCTGGCCTGCGCGTCCGCGGCGGCCGTGGTCACCCACGCCTCGTCGTACTCCCAGCCCGGCGGGAATTCGAGCAGGTCCTCCACCGGCTGGAGTTCGCTGGTGTCGTAGTCGATCTCGGGCATCGCGAGCATCGCCGCGCGCAGCTCCTCCACGGTGAGGTCGCGGCCCTGGCCCTCGCAGTCGAGGTCCCACTCGGACCGCAGCGCCGACCCGTTGGGGTAGACGACCGCGGCCTCCAGTGCGCAGCCGTGGTCGGCGACCATGAGCGTGCGGCCGTCGCCCAGGTCCTCAGTGGTGAACTCGGGGGCGTCACCGGTCCAGGAGGCCTCGTCGCTGATGAGGTGCTGCGGGAACCCGACGTCGCCCGTGGGGCCGGGCTCGGCGGTCCACCCGCCCGGCTGCAGCGCGGTGACGGTGAAGGCGGGGCGCATGGCCTCCTCGTCGCCGTCCCTGGCGATGTAGCCGCGCAGGCGGACCTGGCCGCCGTTGCCCGTGGAGGTCCAGGGCTCGAACTGGAGCGGCAGGTTGTGGAAGCCCAGTTCGGACCGCGCCTCGTAGTAGCCGATGCCGAACTCCTCCATCAGGGATTCCACCGTCGCGTCCGAAGACGGCTCCTCGTCGAGCCGCGCCGCGTCCAGGAAGCCCCCGTCGACCGCGAGGGCGCCGAACACCTCGGTCGCGGCCTCCTGCAGTTCTGGTTGGGGCACAGCCCATTCACCGCTCTGGTCGCCGGGGTATCCGGCGTGCGCCGGATCGAACCCGAAGCCCTGGTCCGCCGCGACATCCTGCCGCTCTTCGGTTTCGGGACCGGGGCCCGGCAGCCCGGTGATCGACAGGGCGAGCACGGCGGCGACCGCGCAGACGCCGGCCGCGGCCGCACCGGCGACGGCGGCGCGGTTCCGCCGGCGCGCTCGGCGGCCGTCCCGCATCACCCGTTTGATGTCCAGGGGGGTGCCTGGCGGCGGGTCGTCGGGCCTCGCCTCGGCGAACACGGTTGCGACGTCGTCCTGCGGGTTCACTGGGCAACGATTCCTTTCATCTGGTCGGCGTGAGGGCGGCGGTCTCGGACAGCAGGCGGCGCAGCTTGGCCAGCCCCCTTGAGGACTGGCTCTTGACGGTCCCCGCGGAGCAGCCCATGGCCTCGGCGGTCTCCGCGACCGACAACTGCTCCCAGTACCGCAGGACGAGCGTGGCCCGCTCCCGCGGCGTGAGGAGGTGGAGCGATCTGGTGATGGTGAGCCGCAGGTCGACCTCCTCCTGGGGGCGGTCGACGGCCTGCACCGGCACCGTTTCCGCGGTCCGCTCGCGGCGCACCCACGACAGGCGGCGCTGCGAGAAGAACACATTGGTCACGATGCGGCGCGTGTAGGCGGCGGCGCCGCCGGGCTCGACGCGGTGCCAGGCGGTGAACAGCTTCGTCAGCGCCTTCTGCACGATGTCGTCGGCCTCGTGCCAGTCCCCGCACAGGTAGTACGCGTACCGCTGGAGGCCGTCGCGTTGTGCGAGCGCGAAGGCCTCGAACTCGGCCTCGTGCCGTTCCCTGTTCTTCACTGGGCCTCTTTCGGATGACGGGTAGGGAGCCCGGCCCCGCCCGTTGCAGGTGGATGGAGCGAAGCCCGGCGATGTCAGTACTCCGCCGGCGGGGGTCTCGTTGTCGATCCGCCCCGATTATTTCTCCGGACGGCCCCGGGGTCTGTCCTAGGCCGCCTTCGCGCCGCCGTCGAGGGCGTCCAGGCGCTCCCGGGCCTCGGCCGGGACGGCGGCGTGGTCGTCCATGTCCGCCCACGGGTCGGTCTTGCGGGCGAGGCGCCTGCCGATCGAGGCGGTGGTGTATCCGTCCGGAGTGGAGCGTCCGAGTTCGCTCCAGTCGAGCGGGGTCGCGACCGCGGCGCCGGGGCGGGCCCGCAGCGAGTAGGGCGCGACGAAGGTCTGGCCGTAGCCGTTGCGGTTGGCGTCCAGGAAGATCCGGTCGCCGCGCTGGTTCTTGCGGAAGGCGGTGGTCAGCCGCTCCGGGTCGGCGGCGGCGAGGCGGTCGGTGATGCCGCCCGCGAGCGCGCGCACGAACCCGAAATCGGCGGAGCGGTCGAGCGGCGTGACCACGTGGTAGCCGCGCCCGCCCGTGGCCTGCAGGAACGGTGTCAGGCCGATCTCGGTGCAGAGGTCCCTGGCGCGCCGCGCGACCGAGCGGAGCTCGGCGACCGTGACGCCCGCGGGCGGGTCGATGTCGATCACGAGCCGGTCGGGGCGCTCGATGTCGGGGGTCGTCGCGGTCCAGATGTGGAACTCGATGGCGGTGAGGTTCGCGAGGTACAGCAGGGTCGCGGCCTCGTCGCAGACCACATAGGGGTCGGACCCCTCGGAGCGCTTGTGCGCGATCTCGACCACGTGCATCCACTCGGGCAGGCCCGCCGGGTGCTTCTGGAAGAACCCCTCGGTCCCGATCCCGTGCGGGTAGCGGCGCAGGGTCAGCGGGCGTCCGGCCAGGTGGGGGACCATCGCCTCGGCGACGGTGCCGTAGTGGAGGAGCATGTCGCCCTTGCTCACATGGTCGTCCGGGAACAGCTCCTTGTCGAGGCTGGAGACGTTGATGTCGCGGTCGGCGACGTGGAGTACCGGTGCCATCAGCGCGTCTCCCTCACTACCTCGCGGGCGGGCTTGTCGACGCGCTCGCCGCGGTAGCGGGGGTGGCGCAGCATCCCGTCGGGGGTCCACTCGCTGAACCCCACCTGCACCACCGGCTCGGGGCGGATCCAGTGCGCGCCCTTCTCATGCACGGGGTCGGCGAACGGCTTCTCGTCCTGTGCCAAGGCGTCCATGCGCTTTCGCAGCGCGCGCAGGGTGCGCTCGTCGTACCCGGTGCCGACCTTGCCCGCGTACCGCAGCGTCCCGGGTTCGGCGTAGTAGCCGACGAGGAGCGCCCCGAACCCGGCGCGCGAGCCCTGCGGATCGGTGAAGCCGCCGACCACGAACTCCTGGTCGCGCACGCATTTGAACTTGAGCCAGTCCTTCGACCGGCCCGCGTGGTACCGCGAGTTCGCGCGCTTGGCGATGAGCCCTTCCCAGCCGCGCTCGCAGGCCTGCTTGAAGAACGCCTCGCCGTCGGTGTTGCGGTGGACCGAGTAGCGCAGCGGGTCGCGATAGTCGAAGGCCGCGCGCAGGAGGCGCTTGCGGTCGCGCAGCGGCTCCCGTCTCAGGTCCTCGCCGTCGAAGGAGAGGAGGTCGAACAGGTAGTAGTAGACCTCGACGCCGGTGGCGGCGATGCGGGCGGCGCCGGTGAGGTGGATGCGCGGCTGGAGGCGGGCGAAGCTGGTCATCCGGCCGTCGAAGGCGACGATCTCGCCGTCGGCCGCGAACCGGGGGCCGCCGAGCGCTTCGAGGGCGTCGACGAGTTCGGGGAAGCGCTCGTCGAGGCGGTTCCCGTTGCGCGACCAGAGTTCGGGTCGGCCGCCGTCGCGGGTGGCGAGGGCGCGCATGCCGTCGAGCTTGCGCTCGTACAGCCAGTCCCCGCTGGAGAACCGGCGCTCGGTGAGGCTCGCCGTCATGAGCTCCTGGAAGCCGGTCATGCCAGGTCCCGGTTGGTGCGGCCGGTCAGCACGGACGCGAGCTGGGTCTTGGCGGGCTTGCGGCGGCGGTCGGCGCCCTCGTCGTCCTTCTTGATCAGGATCCAGTTCCGGCCTTCGCCCATTCGGGACAGTGCGAAGCCGCCGCGGATCTTCTCGCCCTCGAGCCAGACGGAGACGTGGCCGTGCTCGACGGCGTCGGCCATCGCGATCGGCTTGCCGCGCTTGGCGGTGGCGTTGCGGTAGGTGCCGGCGTCCCAGACGATCATGGTGCCCGCGCCGTACTCGCCCGCGGGGATGCGGCCCTCGAACTCGGCGTAGTCGAGCGGGTGGTCCTCGGTCTGGACGGCGAGCCGCTTGTCGCGCGGGTCGAGGGAGGGGCCCTTCGGCACGGCCCAGGAGACGAGCACGTCCCCGACTTGGAGGCGGAGGTCGTAGTGGAGGCGCGAGGCCTCGTGGCGCTGGATCACGAACCGGTCGCCGCCCCCTTCGCGGCGCCCGCCCGCGGGCTCGCCGGACTTCGCCAGGTCGCGCTTCGCCCGGTACTCGTCCAGCCGATCCCCCCGTGCCATGCCGGCTGAGATACCCGGCCGGCGTTCCGGCAAAACCGCCGCGTCCGTCCGACCCACGCCTGATCACCCCTCCTGAACTGCTGAAACACGACCCGGCGCGGGCCGGCTCGTGCGACGGAACGAAGAAAGATCACATATAGCGATCACATGATCACTCTAGGTGCCATGCTGTGGTCATGCCTGCGATCTGGACCGGAGTGATCGCGTTCGGGCTGGTGAGCATCCCAGTCAGCCTGCGGTCGGCGACATCGAGCCACGACGTCTCGATGCACCAGTACCACGCGTCCGACGGCGGCCGGATTCGCTACCAGAAGGTCTGCGAGCTGGACGACGAGGTCGTCCCGGCCGAGGACATCGTCAAAGGCGTGGACCACGAGAGCGGCGAGACCGTGCTCCTCGACGACGACGAGCTCGAGGACCTGCCGGTGAGCTCGTCGAAGACGATCGAGGTCGTCCAGTTCGTGAGCGGCGAGCAGATCGACCCGATCCACTACGAGCGGTCCTACTACGCCGACCCGGGCAAGGCCGCGGCCAAACCGTACGTGCTCCTGCGCGAGGCGCTGCTCGACTCGGGCAAGGTCGCGATCGTCAAGGTCGCGCTGCGCCGCCGCGAGAGCCTCGCCGCGCTGCGGCCCCGCGACGACGTGCTGGTCCTCCACACCATGCTCTGGCCCGACGAGATCCGCCGCCCCGAGGTCGCCGGCCTCGAAGGCGAGGCCCGCAAGCAGGAGCTGGAGATGGCCGCGACCCTCATCGACACCATGACCGGCGACTTCGACCCCGAGGAGTACGAGGACGAGTACCAGGAGGCGCTGCGGGCCCTCGTCGACGCCAAGGCGCGCGGGCGCAAGACCCCGGCCAAGTCGAAGAAGGAGGCGCCGAAGGCGAAGGTCATCAACCTGATGGACGCGCTGCAGAAGAGCGTCGAGGCGAAGGAGGGCGGGCGCCGGCCCGCGAAGAAGGCGGCGAAGAAGACCGTCAAGAAGGCCGCGAAGAAGGCCACCGCGCGCAAGCAGACGGCCGAGCAGACCGCCAAGAAGGCCGCGCGCAAGCAGAAGAGCGCTTGAGCGGTGACCCCATGGCACCGGCTCCCGCGACCGCAGCCCTGCAGGACCGGTACCCGCTGCCGGAGTGGGTGGTCGACTCCAAGTTCAAGCGGGAGCTGACGCAGGCGGTCGCCGACGCGATCGCCGCCGAGACCGACCGCTGGCCCAGCCACGAGGGCCCCTCGGCGCTGCGGGAGCACGCCGAGCACGTCACCATGGCGGCCCGCACCGCCCTCGAACCCCTCCTGGCCTGGCTCCAGGACTGCGACACCGACGGCTACAGCTACCCCGGCGACATCCTCGTCTCCTACATCGCCCAACTCGCCCTCACCCGCCCCGGCGAGACCCTCGAGCCCGGCCGCTACCGCGAACTCCTGCGCGCCTACCGGCAGCACCTCGCCCTCCAGGCCCGGCGCTACGTCGCGTAAGCACGGCCGTCAAGTGCCCTGGGGGCGATCGCGGTAGGCGGTCGGGGTCATGGCGTGGTGGTGGTGGAACTGGCGCGAGAAGTACATGGGGTCGTCGAAGCCGGTCTCGCGGGCGACGGCGGTGACGGGGAGGTCGGTGCCGTCGAGCAGCTCGCGGGCCCGGGCCATCCGCAGCTGCACCTGGTACTGCAGCGGTGAGACGCCCAGGTGCTCGCGGAAGCGGGCGCTGAGGTGCGACGGGCTCAGGCCGACCATCGAGGCGAGCGCGGCCACCGAAGTGCGCTGCGGGGCGGTCGCCCGCAGATGCGCCACCGCCCGCTCCAGAGGGCTGGGCTGCGGCCCGGGGGCCCGGCGGCCGGTGGCGACCACATGGGCGAGGGCGTGCCAGGCCGCGCCGCTGCCCCGGACGAGCGCGGCGAGGGTCGGACCGGTGTCGAGCGCGTCGATGACCTGCGAGACCAGGCTCGCCACCGGGGCCGGATCGCGGAGGTGCGTCACCGGTCCGCCCGCCGCCTCGTGCGCGGTCCGGACGAGGTCCGCGGCGTCCGCGCCCGTGAAGTGCAGCCACCACAGCGTCCACGGATCCTGTTCGGCCGCACCGTAGGCGTGCGGGCGGTCGGCGGGCAGGAGCACCACGCCGCCGCGCGAGACCGGGAACCGGGTGCCGCCGGTGCGGCACCAGCCGGACCCGCCGGTGCAGACCAGCAGGACGTGCTCGGCGGCGCCCTGCGGGCGCGAGCGGCCGTGGCGCGCGGCGTGCGGGAAGTGTCCCGCGTCCGTCACCAGCAGCTTCCCGGTGAGCGGGTGGCGCAGCGCCCGGTCGACGGCGGCGCGGGGGACCACGAGCATCCGCTGCCCCGCGAAGCCCTCGGGGATCCCCTCCTCATCAGCGGCGATCAGCGATTCGTCCATGCCCATCATTGAAATGACCATCGACAGCCATGTCAAGCCCTCATAAGGTCGAGCCATGCCCATCGAAGCGTCGAGGATCGTCCTGCCCCACGCCCCGGACAAGCTCGCGGACCGGCCGGTGAAGGCCTGGCGCGAGCCGGTCGCGATCGACTCCTACGCCCCCGCCGCACCCGACCGGTACCCGGCCTACCTCGACCAGCGCGTCTACCAGGGCTCATCGGGCGCGGTCTACCCGCTGCCGTTCATCGACGCCGTCGCCCGCGAGAAGGCCCCGCGCGACTGGGACGCGATCCACCTCGAGAACGAGTACGTGCGGCTGATGATCCTCCCCGAACTCGGCGGAAGAATCCACATCGGATTCGACAAGACGCGCGGCCACGACTTCTTCTACCGCAACGACGTGATCAAACCGGCGCTCGTCGGCCTCGCCGGGCCGTGGGTCTCCGGCGGCGTCGAGTTCAACTGGCCCCAGCACCATCGGCCCGCCACCCACCTGCCCGTCGAGAGCCGCATCGAGTCCGAAGCGGACGGATCGGCGACCGTGTGGTGCTCCGACCACGACCCCTTCGCGCGCATGCAGGGCATGCACGGCATCAGGCTCCGCCCCGCGAGCGCCCTCATCGAGCTGCGCGGCCGCCTCGTGAACCGCAGCGACGAGGTCCAGACCTTCCTGTGGTGGGCCAACGCGGCCGCCAAAGCAGGGGAGGACTACCAGTCGTTCTTCCCCGCGGAAGTCCGCGTCGTCGCCGACCACGCCAAGCGCGCGACCTCCACATTCCCTGCGGCGCAAGGCGAGTACTACGGTATCGACTACCCGGCCCGCCGCACCGCCGAGCGGCCGGACGGCGACCGCCTCGACTGGTACCGCAACATCCCGGTGCCGACCTCGTACATGTGCCTGGGCGGCGAAGACGACTTCTTCGGCGGCTACGACCACGCCGCCGGCGCCGGCTTCGTCCACTGGGCCGACCACCGCACCGCGCCCGGCAAGAAGCAGTGGACCTGGGGCGACGCGCCCTTCGGCTGGGCCTGGGACGCCCACCTCACCGACGACAACGGGCCCTATGTGGAGCTCATGGCCGGGGTCTTCACCGACAACCAGCCCGACTTCGCGTTCCTCGCACCCGGCGAGACCAAGACCTTCTCCCAGTACTGGTACCCGATCCAGGACACCGGACCCGTCCACCAAGCGACATTGGACGCCGCCGTCCGTCTCGACATCGACGGCACCCGCGTGCGGATCGCCGCCGCGGCCACCTCCTCGCGCCCCGGCGCGAAAATCCGCCTCCGCGCCGGCGACCGAACCGTCTACGCCGCGGAAGGCGACCTCGCGCCCGGCGCCCCGCACGTCGCCGCATTCGACATCGATGGCGGGACCGGAGACCGACCCGCAGCGCTCGACCCGGCCGACTGCGAACTCGTCGTCGAGCACGGCGGCCGCACACTCGTGTCATGGCGGCCGAACCCGGAGCCCGCCGCACCGACCGCAGTCGCACCGGCGACCGAACCGCCTGCGCCCGAAGCGATCCCGTCAACCGACGAGCTGTACCTCACCGGCCTCCACCTCGACCAGTACCGGCACGCGACCCGCTCGCCCGAGCCCTACTGGCGCGAGGCCCTGCGCCGCGACCCCGGCGACGCCCGCAGCAACACCGCGCTGGCCGCGCGCCTCGCCCGCGCCGGGCGGCTCGCGGAGGCCGAGACGCACTTGCGCGCCGCGGTCGACCGCTTGACCGCGCGGAACCCGAACCCGCGCGACGGCGAGGCCCACTACCGGCTCGGCATCGTGCTCGCCCGCCAAGGCCGCGCCGCCGAAGCCCAAGCGGCCCTGGGGAAAGCCCTCTGGGACGGCGCATGGGCCGATGCCGCCGCGGTCGCCGCCGCCCGGCTCGACCTCGCCGCCGGCCGCGACGCCGAGGCCGGCCTCCGCGCGGTCGTCGCCCGCAGCCCCCGCCACACGCAGGCCCGCAACCTCCTCGCCGTCGCGGTACTGCGGCGCGGCGACCGCGCCGACGCGGCCGAGATCGTCCAGGAGACCTTGCGCGACAACCCGCTCGACGCCTGGGCCCGCGACCTCGCCGCGGCACTTGGTGTCGAGGCGGCGCCGACGAACGACCCGACGATCGCGCTCGACGTCGCCCTCGAATACCGCCTCATCGGTGAGGACGACCCCGCGATCGCCGCGTTCGCGACCGCTGCGGCCCTCACGCCGGCCCCCGGCCAGGTCAACGTCGCACCCCTCGCCTGGCTCCACCGCGCCGACCTCGCCCTTGAACGCGGCGACGAGGCCGCAGCCGACCTTGCGCTGCAACGGGTCCGCGAACTCGACCGCACCTGGTGCTTCCCCACCCGCACGGAGGACGACGCCCTCGCACGGCTGCGCACGCGCCGCCCGGACGACCCGGTGCTCGCCGCGCTCGCGGGCCACCGCCTGTACGCGGCGGGCCGCCACCGCGAAGCGATCGCCGCATGGGAGACCGCCGCCGAGGCGAACGACCCGGTGGTGCTGCGCAACCTCGGCGTCGCCGCCCACAACGTCGAAGGCGACCCCGAGCGCGCCGCCCACTGGTACGCCCTCGCCCGCGAGGCCGCGCCCGACGACGCCCGGCTGCGCTACGAGGCCGACCAGCTCGACGCCCGCCGCGGCGTCGACCCCGCGCAACGCCTTGCGGCCCTTGCCGACCGCCGCGACCTCGTCGACCAGCGCGACGACCTCGCGGTCCAGTTCGCCGAACTCCTCACGGCGGCAGGCCGTCCCGGCGACGCACTCGACGTGCTCGCGGGCCGCGCCTTCCAGCCGTGGGAGGGCGGCGAAGGGCGGGTGCTCGCGGCCTGGGAGGACGCGCAGGCGGCACTCGCGCGCCAAGCCCTGGCGGGGGCGGAGGCGAAGCGCACGGCCGTCCGGATGGCAGTCGGCGGGGCCGACGCGACGAAGACGGAAACTGAGAAGGCAGACGCCGCGGCAGGAGCCGAATCGGCGGTCGCTCACGCCATGGCCGCGCTGACGCCGCCCGCGAACCTCGGCGAGGCCCGGCACCCGCTCGCGAACACGGCGGACCTCCACCTCCTGCTCGGCGACGCCCTGGCCGCGACCGGCGACCACGCCGGCGCCCGAAGCGCCTGGGAACGTGCCGCCTCCCAGCAGGGCGACTTCCAGACCATGCGCGTGCAGGCCCACTCCGAGCACTCCGCCGCCGCGGTCACCGCACTGCGTCGCCTCGGTGAATCCGAAGCGGCCCAGGCGCTCCGGGACGGCCTCGCCCGGTACATCGACGAGCAGGCCGGCGCGACCGCGACCATCGACTACTTCGCGACCTCACTGCCCTCAATGCTGCTGTTCACCACCGACCTCCAAGCCGCCCATGAGGTCCGGGTACTGGTGCTGCGCGCGCAACTGGCAATGCTCGACGGCGAACCCGACAGGGCTGCGATGCTCGCCCGGGAGGCGCTGCAGCAGGAACCGCTCAACGCCGCGGCGCGAGCCGTCGCAGCCGAAGCGCCGCGCGCTGGCCTGAGTGAAGGAACGGCATGAACGACCGAGCCGGACCCCGCGAGTCGATCGCTTCCTTTGCCGGTGGTGCTGTGCGGCGGTCCGCCTGCCGCAGGCGCACGCTCGCGCGCGAGGCCGCTGCGGTGCGTAGGGCATGCCCCTTCCCACCCGCATCCGCCTCCGACCAACCGAAAAGGACCACACTTTCACGAGGGTCCGACATTGCGGCGTTTTCGCAGTTCAGAGCCAACATGCAGCGACCGGACCAGGGGTCTTGCCTGCGTGCGAAGCCCGAACGCCGCCGCGTGAACACCGCACGCTGACCGCACCATCCAACCGCAAGGAGCCGCAACCGTGACACCCGCTCATCTTCCCGAACGCCTCGCGATCACCCTCTGGGACTTCTCCTGGTACGTGCGCACCGGACCCGGCGAGCCGTTCGAGGACCTCGACGCCGCGCTCGCCCGCGCCGTCGACCTCGGCTACAACGCAGTGCGCATCTGCGCGATGCCGTTCCTGCTCTTCAGGTCCGGCCTCGACACGACGGCGCTGCGCCTCGAACCGCTCGGGGGCGAACCGGGCGGCTACGGCTCCCGCGTCCGCTGGTACGACGTCCGCGAGACCACCGTGATCGACGCCGAGGCCCACCTCCTCGCCCTCTTCCGCGCCGCCGACCGCCACGGGGTGAAGGTCATCTCCTCGTCCTGGGAGTACCAGCAGAGCCCGGCCTTCGCCGACGACCCCGCCTGGTACGAAGCGCTGCACGCGATCGAGCCCGAGGACCGGCTCACCGTTCTCGCCGAGGCCCAGGCCGACCTCGTCGACCTGCTCGCCGAACACGGCCTCGCCCATGTCCTCGCGTGCGTCGAACCGCACAACGAAGTCCAGATCGGACACCTCACGGCCGGCCTGCCCGGCGTCGAAGACGCCGTCGTCGAGCTCCAGGGCCGACTCGAAGCCGGCATCGCCGCCTTCCAGGCCCGCCACCCCGAGGTGCTCTGCGCCCCCAACTACGGGGGCGTCCCGATCGGGTCCCTGCGGGGCCTGCCCCGCAACGCGACCGCGCTCGCCTTCCACCCGTACGTCTACGGCGTGCTGGACGATCTCGTGGAGGAGTTCGGCCTCCGCCGCGACCCCGCGCGGTTCCCGCAGGAGCGCGCCGACGCCGAACTGCTCCGCCCCGGCGCCCCGCCGCTCGCCGAGTGGCGGCTGCCGCAGGCGCACGCGTGGAAGCTCAAGGCCTCGATCATGCAGCCCGCCGAGATCTACGTCCACGACTGGTGCGACCCCGAGCGGTTCGACCGGTGGCTCTACGACCGGTATGGCGCGCACCGGGTCGCGATGGCGAACCGTCTGCGCGACTGGATCGACGCCGCGGCCGACCACGCCGCCCGCCTCGGCGTCCCGCTGCTCTTCGGCGAGGGCTGGGTCGGCTACACGCCCCGCGACGGCCGCTTCGAGGAAGGACCGGTCGGCGCCCAGATCTGCCGCGACGCCATCGCCCACTCGGTGCGGGTCGGCGCGTGGGGCTCGATCGTGTGCTCCAACGCCGCACCGCAGCATCCCATGTGGAGTGACGAGGCGCTGCAGCGCGAATGCAACGCCGCGCTGCTGGCACCGGTGAAGTGACGGCGAGGTGTCGAGGCGCGGTTCCTCGGCCTGCATGACGCCGCCAGGGCCGGTCCGCCCGTTGCGAGCCGGGTGCGGCCCTGCCCGCCGATCGGCCCCGCGCTCGTAGGTGGCGGCGCCGCGGACCTGAGGAGCCCTGCCCCACGGTCGGTACAGCGAGGCGGGGTGCGAGCCCGAGGCGGGGCCGCGCCGGAACCAAGATCCGACCGAGGATCAGGGCCGCAGACGGAACGCCTTGTGCGTGGGCCGGAAGCCCGCCGCCTCCAGCAGCGGTCCGAGCGGCGCCGACAGCGCCGGGTCGTCGTTGACGCGTTCGATCGACAGCGGACCGGTGGCGCCCCCGCGCGCCGCTTCCGCCAAGGCCTCGACGGCGGCCCGCAGGCGGGCGTCGTGGTCCCCCTCGGCCGATGCCTCTGCGGGCCAGGCGAGCAGCGTCTTGCCGCCGCGCTCGAGGTAGAGCACGAGCGCGCCGTCGACCAGGACGACGAGCGAGCCCGCCTTGCGGCCGGGCTTGTGGGCCGCGCCCGCGGGCGGTTCGGGCCATGGCAGGGCCGCACCGTACGCGCTGGCGGGATCGGCCGCGGCCAGGACCACCGCGTCGAACCCTGCCGAGCGCTCGCGGCGGGTCGCCATGGCGCGCAAGCGGTCGACGGCGCCGTCCGCGGCGAACTGCGCTGCGCCGAGGCCTTCGACCACGTAGCCGCGTCGGGCCTTCCCCGACTCCTCGAAGACCGAGAGCACCCGGTAGACCTTCGCGAAGCCGCCCTCGATGTCCTCGGCCGCGACCGCGCCGCGGGTGACCACTCCGTGCCGGTCCAGGAGCGTCGTGGCCAGCGCGTGGGCGCGGACCGTGGCGTCGCTCGCGGGTGCGGGCAGCAGCGACCAGCGTCCGGCCACTGTGGGCATGACGGCGATGCCGGTCCCGGCGCGCAGCTCGCGCCAGCCCGAGCCGACGCCGGGGGAGTAGCGCCCGCGCGGGGCCGAGCGCTTGGCGCGGTGGGCGGTGGCGCCGGGGGAGCTGCCCGATCCGAGGTAGGCGCGCAGTGGCGCGAGCGTGTCGTTGGTGAGGCGTCCGGCCCAGACGAGGTCCCAGAGTGCTTCGGCGAGTTGGGATTCGGAGGCCTCGGGGTGGGCGGCGCGGACCTGCTCGGCGAGCTGGCGGAAGAACAGTCCGAAGCCGCCCGCGAGGGCGTCGAGGAGTGCGTTGTGGAGCGGCCCGGCTTCGAACGGTGCCGCCTCCGGGAGGAGCAGCGGCGCGGTCTCGGCCGGGTAGAGCGCGATCCAGCCGTCCTTGCCCGAGAGGCTGCCCGCTCCGGCCCATAGGACCTCGCCGGACGCGGTGAGTTCGTCGAGGAGCACCGGGGTGTAGTCGCCGACGCGTGAGGGCAGGACCAGTTTCTCCAGTGCGGAGGCGGGGACCGGGACGCCTTGGAGCTGTTCGACGGCGCGGGCGAGGCCGTCCACGCCGCGGAGGTCGCCGCCGAGGTGCTGCCATTCGGGCAGGAAGCCGGCGAGTGCGGCCGGTGCCACGGGTTCGAGTTCTTTGCGAAGGGCCGCAAGGGAGCGGCGGCGAAGGCGCCGCAGCACGCCGGCGTCGCACCATTCGCGGCCCTCGCCGCCGGGCCGGAACTCGCCTCCGGTGAGGCGGCCGTCGGCGGTGAGGCGCTGGAGGGCGCCGTCGGTGACGGCGACGCCGAGGCCGAAGCGGGCGGCGGCGTCGCCGGAGGTGAAGGGGCCGTGGGTGCGGGCGTAGCGGGCGAGGAGGTCGCCGAGCGGGTCGGCGACGGGTTCGAGGAAGGCGGCCGGGACGTCGGCGGGCAGTGCGGAGCCGAGGGCGTCGCGCAGGCGGCCCGCGTCTTCGATGGCGGCCCAGTGGTCCCGGCCGGCGATGCGCACCTTGAAGGCCCGGCCGGCCGCCTCCAGTTCCGCGGCCCATTCGGGTGGGGCGCCGCGTTCGGCTAGTTCGGCTTCCTGGAGCGGGCCGAGGAGGCGCAGCAGGTCGGCGACGCTCTCGGCGTCCCTCGCGCGGCGGTCCCCGGTCAGCCACTGCAGCTCGGACTCCAACTGCGCCAATGCGTCAGGGTCGAGCAGTTCGCGCAGCTCGGCCTGGCCCAGCAGTTCGCCGAGCAGCCGGGAGTCCAGGGAGAGTGCGGCGGCGCGGCGCTCGGCCAGCGGGGTGTCGCCCTGGTACATGAACTGCGCGGCGTATCCGAAGAGGAGCGAGCGGGCGTACGGGGAGGCCTCGGGGGTCGCGACCTCGATGAGGCGCACGCGGCGGGCCTCGATGTCGCCCATCAGCTCGGCGAGGCCGGGCACGTCGTACACGTCCTGGAGGACTTCGCGGACCGCTTCGAGGATGATCGGGAACGACGGGTATTGCGCGGCGACCTCGAGCAGCTGCGAGGAGCGCAGTCGCTGCTGCCACAGCGGCTGCCGCTTGCCGGGCTGGCGGTGAGGCAGGAGCAGGGCGCGGGCGGCGGCCTCGCGGAAGCGGGAGGCGAACAGGGCGGAGCCGCCGGCGGCCTCGGTGACGATGCCGGTGATCTCGCCCTTGTCGAAGACGAGGTCGGCGGGGTCGAAGCCGAAGTCCTCGGTGTCGGGCAGGCGCAGGACGATCCCGTCGTCGTGGTGCATGAGCTGCGGGTCGACGCCGTGCCGTCCGCGCAGTCTCGCGCCGAGGGCGAGCGCCCAGGGGGCGTGGACCTGGGCGCCGAAGGGGGAGTGGACGACGATGCGCCAGTCGCCGAGCTCGTCGCGGAACCGCTCGACGACGATCGTGCGGTCGTCGGGCACGTGGCGGGTGGCCTCGGCCTGCTCTGCGAGGTAGGCGAGGGCGTTGCGGGCGGCGAAGTCGTCCAGGCCCGCCGCGTTGAGCCGCTTGCGGGCGCGGTCCTTCGGGAGTGCGGCGATCTCGCGGGTGAACGCGCCGAGGGCGCGGCCGAGTTCGAGGGGCCTGCCGAGGGTGTCGCCGATCCAGAACGGGAGGCGGCCGGGCACGCCGGGCGCGGGCGAGACGACGACGCGGTCGCGGGTGACCTCCTCGATGCGCCAGGAGGAGGTGCCGAGCGAGAACACGTCGCCGACCCGCGACTCGTAGACCATCTCCTCGTCGAGTTCGCCGACCCGGCCGCCGCCGCGCTTGGGGTCGGTGCCCGCCAGGAAGACGCCGAAGAGCCCCCGGTCGGGGATGGTGCCGCCGGAGGTGACGGCGAGGCGCTGCGCCCCTGGGCGGGCGGTGAGGTTCCCGGTCGCGCGGTCCCAGACCAGGCGCGGGCGCAGCTCCGCGAACGCGTCCGAGGGGTACCGGCCCGCCAGCATGTCCAATGTGGCGTCGAAGGCGGACTGGGGGAGCGAGGCGAACGGGGCGGCGCGGCGCACCACCGCGAGCAGGTCCGCGGCGGCCCAGTCGTCCATCGCGCACATCGCCACGATCTGCTGGGCGAGCACGTCGAGCGGGTTCGCGGGGATCTTGAGCGCCTCGATCGCCCCCTCCCGCATGCGCTCGACGACCACCGCGGACTGCACGAGGTCGCCGCGGGTCTTGGGGAAGAACACGCCGCGCGAGACCGCCCCGACCTGGTGCCCGGCGCGGCCGACGCGCTGCAGCCCGGACGCGACCGACGGCGGGGCCTCGACCTGGACGACGAGGTCGACCGCGCCCATGTCGATGCCGAGCTCGAGACTGGAGGTGGCCACGACGGCGCGCAGCCGGCCGGCCTTGAGGTCCTCCTCGACCAGCTTGCGCTGCTCCTTCGAGATCGAGCCGTGGTGGGTGCGGGCCAGGATCGGCGGTGCGCCCGGGGTCGCGGAGGCGCCGCCCATCAGCTCGGCCGGGCCGTGGTCCTCCGGCAGGCGCTCGCCGGTGCGCCGCTCGTACTCGATCTCGTTGAGCCGGCCCGAGAGCCGCTCGGCCACGCGGCGGGCGTTCGTGAACACGATCGTCGACCGGTGCTGCTCGACCAGATCGGTGATGCGCTCCTCCACGTGCGGCCAGATCGACCGGGCCGCACGGGCGGACCCGGACGGGGAGCTCGTCGCGGTCGGCGCCTCCGCCAGGTCGCCCATGTCCTCGACCGGGACGACCACCGAGAGGTCGAACACCTTCGCCGAAGGGGGCTGCACGATCGCGGTGCGCCGCTGCGGGGACACGAACCGGGCCACCTCCTCGACCGGCCGCACGGTCGCGGAGAGGCCGATCCGGCGGGCGGGCCGGGCCAGCAGCTCGTCGAGGCGCTCGAGCGAGAGCGCCAGGTGCGCGCCGCGCTTCGTGCCCGCGACGGCGTGCACCTCGTCGAGGATGACCGTGTCGATGCCGGCCAGCGCCTCCCGCGCCTTCGAGGTGAGCATCAGGAACAGCGACTCGGGGGTCGTGATGAGGATGTCCGGCGGCCGGACCGCGAGCGAGCGCCGCTCGGCGGGCGGCGTGTCGCCCGACCGCACGCCGACGCGGATCTCGGGTTCGGGGAGCCCGAGCCGGGCCGCTTCGGCGCGGATGCCTTCGAGCGGGACGGCGAGGTTGCGTTCGACGTCGACCCCGAGGGCCTTGAGCGGCGAGATGTAGAGGACCCGGCAGCGCAGCTTCGGGTCCTCGGGCGGCGGCGCGGAGGCGAGGGCGTCGAGCGAGGAGAGGAACGCCGCGAGGGTCTTGCCCGAGCCGGTGGGGGCTACGACCAGGACGTCCTTCTCCTCGGCGAGCGCCCGCCAGGCGCTCTCCTGCGCGGGCGTCGGCGCCTCGAACGCGCCCGTGAACCATGCGGCGGTCGCGGGCGAGAACCGGTCGAGCGCGGACGTGCGAGGTGAGGCCATACCGACAATCGTGCCCTGGACCGCCGACACGGCCGGGCCGGTTCGGCGATCCGTCCCGCCGCCCGGGCGTTCTCACGCCCGGGCGGCGGATCCGTTACGCGTCGAGGATCGCGAGTTCGCGGAGTTTCGCCTCGACCTCGGCGTTGCTCGGCTCGACCTGGTGCGTCCCGTCCGGGTAGACCACGACCGGGATGTTCGTCCGGCCCGAGATGCGCTGCGCCTCGCCGGCGGCGGCCGGGTCGGCCTCCAGGTCGACGTAGTCGACGTCGACGGCGAGTTCGCTGAACTGGCGCTTCGTGCGGCGGCAGTCCCCGCACCACTCGGCGCCGTACACGCGGATCGCAGTGCTGCCTTCGGCGTTCGCCATGTCGGTACCCCTTCTTTCGGCCTCCGTTACCGTAGACCTTTGCGAGCGCAGGCGGTAGCGAGTGAACGGGAGGCGCCAGGTGGGGGCGGTCAAGAGTGCAGTGGGCCACCCGGTGGGCGCGCACGTGCCCGTCGCGGGCGGCCTGGTCCGGCGCGGCATCGCCAACGCGATCGAGTTCGAGGTCGAAGCGCTGCAGGTGTTCATCGGCTCACCGCGAGGTTGGGCACCGCCCCGCCTCGACCGGGCGGTGGCCGACGACTTCCGCGAGCAGTGCGCCGCGCGCGGCTGGCCCGTCTACGTCCACGCCGCCTACCTGCTGAACCTCGCCTCGCCAGTGGCCGAGACCGTGCAGCGCTCGGTCGAGAACCTGCGCGTCGCGATGGCCTCCGCCGAGCGGATCGGCGCCGCCGGGGTCGTCGTCCACGCCGGGTCGTCGATCGACGGCGACCGGCCCGCCGCACTGAAGCGCCTCGCGCCCGCGTTCCGCGCCGTCCTCGACGACGCCCCGTCCTCGGTCAGGCTCCTCGTCGAGCCCACCGCCGGGGGCGCCAACTCGATGGCGTCCACATTGGTGAGCGCGGGGGAGTACCTGCAGGCCGTGGGCATCGCCGAAGTCGGCCTGTGCCTGGACACCTGCCATATGCACGCCGCCGGGGAGGACTTGGCGGACCGGGACGCCTTCGAGGCGTCCCTTGCGGCGCTGAGCGCGGCCGCCGGTCCGGGCCGGGTCGGCCTGGTGCACTTCAACGACAGCAAGGACCCGCGGGACTCGCGCCGCGACCGGCACGAGGCGCTGGGCGAGGGCCTGCTCGGCGACGACGGGCTCCGGGCGGTGGCGGCGAGCCCGGCGCTGGCGGGCATCCCGCTGATCGTGGAGACCGCGACCCAGGCCCGCGACGTGGCCCATGCCAAGCGCCTCGTCCGAGAGGCCGCCTCCGGCACGTCCTGACACGACGACCGCACCGGTCGAGAACGTGTCGACGACGGTCTATGTTTTCGACAACATTTCTGTTAGGTTGAGCCACGAACACGGGTGCGGGCACCGGCGCAGAACCCGCCCCACCGCAGCATGCCCCTTGAGGAGTGGCGATGAAGCCGAAGAGATCCATGTGGTGGAGGGCGCTGGCCGCGCTCTGCGCGGCGGCGGCGCTGGTGCTCGCACCGTCGGCCCCGGCCCAGGCCTACAACCCGACGGGCGGGGTCCTCTACGACCTCGGCGACCGGGACTGCCTGAAGGGCCTGGGGAACTGCGCGGTCTACCCCAAGTCCGCCCAACTGCCGAGCGGCCGCCTCGTCGCGGCCTTCGAGAACGCCGTCGTCGCCCCCTCCGGCAGCGCGGACGGCGAGACCCTGCCCGTCTACAAGAGCGACGACCTCGGCACCGGCTGGAGCCACCTCACCGAGGTGCCCGCCCCCGCCTACCTCTCCGCCGACCCGGCGTACGACCGGTACATCAGCCACTGGGGCAGCCCGTACCTCTACACCCTCCCGCAGCGGGTCGGCGACCTCGCCGCCGGAACGCTGCTGCTCGCCAGCGTCGTCACCGGCGACGACCACTACTACCTCGAACGCAAAGCGGCCGACCCGAACTGGGTGCCCACCAACGACGGCGACCGCTCCGACATGGCCCTCGCCCTGTACGCCAGCAATGACGAGGGCGCGACCTGGCGGGTCGTCAACATCATCGCCACCGGCGGCTGGCAGGGCGGCAGCGCCGGGGCCACGGGCGTCAACGTCGCCGCCGCCAACACCTACCGTCAGGTCGACCCCGTCTGGGAGCCGTTCCTGATGGTCTACAACGGACAGCTGGTGGCGTACTACTCCGACGAGAACGACTACATCGGCGTCACCGCCGCCGGCGTCCCGATCCTCGACCCGGCCAACGCCACCGCGCCCGACTCGCACGGGCAGATCCTGGTGCACAAGACCTGGAACGGCACCAGCGCCGCCTGGTCCAGCCCCGTGGTCGACGTGCAAGGCCTCACGCAGGGCATGGGCGGCGGCAAGACCGTGATCGGCGGCGGCCGTCCGGGCATGACCACCGTCGCGCCCACCTCGGACGGCAAGTGGCTCATCACCTACGAGTACTGGGGCGGCGGCGCGAACGTCCGCTACAAGGTCGCGAGCAGCCCGCTCGACTTCAGGACCGTGGGCGGCGAGGCGGGCGCGGCGATCGGCGGCCTCCCGGTCGCGAGCGGCTCACGCGCCCTCGCGACCGGCGGCAGCCCGGTCCTCATCGGACTCCCGGACGGCCGCATCGTCTACAACGCCTCGGGCAGCGGCAGCGTCTGGGTGAACGAGACCGGCTCGAGCACCGGCACCTGGACCGAGCACCAGACCGACATCGGCGCCGGGTACAGCCGGACCCTCCAGTACGTGGAGGGCACCGGCCGCGTCGTGATCCTGCAGGGCACGTGGGGCGGCCCGACCAGCGCCGCGGTCATCCGCTTCGGCGAAGTGGACCTCGGCGGCTCGGACGGCGCGTACCACCAGCTGGTGAACCGCCAGACCGGCCAGGTCCTGGGCACCGGCGGCAACACCACGGACGCGAACCTCGGCAACGGGGACGTCCCGGACGTGGTCCTCGAGGACGCCGGCGCGACCCCGGAGCCCGACACCCAGTACTGGCACCTCGCGACCAAGGGGGGCGACTCGGTGACCCTGCTGAACAAGTCGGGCGGCCGCGCCGCCGGCATCTGGACCGGCAGCGCCACGGCCGGCCAGCGGATCGGCCAGTGGGTCGACGACACCGCCACGGGCACCTGGAACCTCGTCGCCACCAGCGACGGCTACCACCGGTTCCAGTCCACAGCGAACCCGAGCCTCTACCTGACCGGCGGGGCCGAGGGCGCCGCGGCCACCTTGCAGCCCTTGACGGGCAACGGATCGCAGGAGTGGCGCCTCACCGCCGGCACCGCCGGTGCGGTGACCCTCGCGGCGCGCCATTCAGGCAAGTGCGCCGACGTGTTCGGCGCCTCCACTGTGAACGGCGCCGAGGCCGCCCAGTACGCCTGCAACGGCGGAGCGAACCAGTCCTGGCGGTTCCAGAGCCTCGGCAACGGCTACCACCAGGTCACGGCGGTCCACTCGGGCAAGTGCCTCGACGTGAACGCCGCCTCGACCGCCGACGCCGCCAGAGTCGTCCAGTGGACCTGCAACGGCGGCCGCAACCAGCAGTGGGAGGTCGTCGACGCCGGAGGCGGCAACATCCGGCTCGTCGCCCGCCACAGCGGCAAGTGCCTGGACGTGCCGAGCAGTTCGACCGCCGACGGCGCCCGCCTGCAGCAGTACGCCTGCAACGGCGGTCAGAACCAGCAGTTCACCTGGGCCGCAGCCTGATCAGCGCCCCGGCGCCCACGTCGTCGAGGCCCGGATCACGAGTTCGGTCTGCAGCGACGGCACCCGCGGCGGCGGCGCCTGATCGATCCGGCTGAGCAGCTCCTGCACCGCTGAACGGCCCTGCGCGGCGAAGTCCACGCGCAGGGTCGTCAGCGGCGGGGCGAAGTACGCCGCCTCGGGGATGTCGTCCACGCCGGTGACACTGACGTCCTCGGGGATGCGCAGGCCCAGCTCGCGCAGGGCGAGCATGGCACCCAGCGCCGTCTGGTCGTTCGCGGCCACGATCGCCGTCGCGCCCAGGCCGGCCCCGCGGCTCATCACCGCGTCGTACCCGGACTTGGCCGACCAGTCCCCGTGGATCGTCCCCGCCGACGCCAGGCCCCGGTCGCCGAGCGCGCGCTCGTACGCGCGGGCGCGGTTGCGCGCGGCGGAGTACGCGGACGGCCCGGCGATGTGGAGGAACCGCTCATGGCCGAGCCCGGCCAGGTAGGCGATCAATGACGGGAACCCGATGTCGCTCAACTCGGTGCGGTGCCCGGTGACCTCGTCGTCCTCCTCGGCGGCGATGTGCGCCGGGACCCGGAAGTCGGTGCGCTCGAAGACCTCGGTCATCGCGTCGGTGGAGGCCAGCGCGAGGATGCCGGCCACGTCCTGGCTCGCGGCGAGGCGGACGGCCTCGTCGACCGCGTCCGCGTCGGTCATGTCGAAGGTGATGATGTCGAGGAGGTACCCCGCCTGCCGGGCCGCGGCGCTGGCGCCCTGGATGATCCGGCTGGGGCCGACCTGCTCGATCTCATGGGTGAGGGCGGCGAGGCGGTGGGGGCGCCCGCTCTTGAGCGAGCGGGCGGTCAGGTTCGGGCGGTAGCGCAGCTCGTCCAGCGCCTTGGCCACCTTCTCCCGCGTCTGCGGCCGGATGCCCTGGTAGCCCTTGAGGAAGCGGCTCACCGTCTGGTGCGAGACGCCGGCGGCGCGGGCCACGTCGTAGATCGTGGCGGGTTTCGAGGCCGCCTCCGCGGACGCCTCGCCGGGGGTCCCCGGGGAGGGCGTCGTCTCGCCGACCGCGTCCACTGCCATCCACTACCTCCGAAGTCCGGTGCCCGTGCACCTGATTGTGCCGCGCCGGGCGCGGTGCCGCCCAGTCTGGCCCGGACGATCGAGTTTATCGAAAACATCTTGGTAAACACGTCTTGTTTTCGAAAACATTCTGCGTTAGCGTACACACCTGCCTCACCCGAAACAGCAACGGAGCGACAACGCGATGCCCCCTCACACCCTCCGACGACGCCGCCGCGACTGGCGCGGCTGGCAGTTCACCGGACCGTTCGCCGCGGTCTTCGTATTCGTGTTCATCGCCCCGCTCGCGTACGCACTGTGGCTGAGCCTCTTCCAGAACCGGCTCGTGGGCGGCAACGCGTTCGTGGGCCTGGAGAACTACGCCACCGCGCTGACCGACCCCCAGTTCTGGGACGGCTTCCTGCGCGTCCTGCTGTTCCTGGTCGTCCAGGTGCCGGTCATGCTCGCCCTCGCGCTCATCGCGGCCCTCGCGATCGACGGCGCCCGGCTCTACGCCACCGGCCTCTTCCGGCTGGTGATCTTCCTGCCCTACGCGGTTCCGGCCGTCGTCGCGGTCCTCATGTGGGGCTTCATCTACGGCGACCACTTCGGCCTCACCGCCGACCTCAACGAGCTCCTCGGCACCGACCTGCGGCCGTTCTCCTCCTCCTGGATGCTCGCCTCCCTCGGCAACATCGTCACCTGGGAGTACGTCGGCTACAACATGCTCATCTTCTACTCCGCCCTGAAGACGGTCCCGTTCGAGCTGTACGAGGCCGCCGAGATCGACGGCGCCCGCGGCGTCCAGGTCCTCAAGGCGATCAAGCTGCCCGCCGTGCGCGGCGCCGTCGTCATCGCCACGATCTTCTCGATCATCGGCAGCTTCCAGCTCTTCAACGAGCCGAACGTCCTCAAGCCCTTGGCCAACAACGTCGTCAACTCCTACTTCACGCCCAACATGTACGCCTACAACCTCAGCTTCGCGGGCCAGCAGTACAACTACTCCGCCACGATCGCGATCGTCATGGGCGTCATCACCGCCGCGATCGCCTACGCGGTCCAGTTGCGCGGCACCCGCAGGGAGGACCGCTGATGTCCCTCGCCACCCGACACCACCGCACGATCCACCACCGGGCCCGCCGGCCGCGCCACTCGGTCGCCTCACCGCGCAAGTCCCTCGTCCTCACCCTCCTCATGGGACTGTTCCTGGCCTACGCCCTCGTGCCGCTCGCCTGGCTCTTCATCAACGCCTCGAAGACCCAGGCCGACCTCTTCAGCGGCTTCGGACTCGCCTTCGGCGACTCCTTCGCCCTGTGGGACAACATCATGCGCACCTTCACCTACGACGACGGCATCTTCCTGCGCTGGCTCGGCAACACCCTGCTGTACGTCGTCGCCGGCGCCGGCGGTGCGACGCTCCTCGCCACCCTCGCCGGGTACGGCCTCGCCAAGTACGCCTTCCCCGGCCGCAAGGCCTACTTCGCCGTCATCCTCGGCGCGATCGCCGTGCCCGGCACCGCCCTCGCCGTCCCCACGTTCCTCCTGTTCAGCGAGCTCGGACTCACCAACACCCCCTGGGCGATCATCGTCCCCTCGCTGATCAGCCCCTTCGGGCTCTACCTGATCTGGGTCTACACCCTCGAATCGGTCCCGAAGGAGCTCCTGGAGGCCGCGCGCATCGACGGCGCCGGCGAGATGCGCATCTTCTTCACCATCTCGGCGAAGCTCCTCGCCCCCGGCATCGTCACCGTCGCGCTCTTCGCGGTCGTCGCCACCTGGAACAACTACTTCCTGCCGCTCATCATGCTCAGCGACCCGAACTGGTACCCGCTCACCGTGGGGCTCAACCAGTGGAGCGAGCAGGCCTCCGGCGTCGCCGCCGAACCGATCTTCAACCTCGTCCTGACCGGATCGCTCCTCACGATCGTCCCGATCGTCGCGGTCTTCATCCTCCTGCAGCGCTTCTGGCAGTCCGGCCTCAGCGCCGGAAGCGTCAAGGGCTGACCGGACCCCTCCGGCCCCGCCCAATCCAGCCCAGCCCCGTCCCGGGAGTCTCCGCACCCCCGCACCACGAAGTGAAGGAACCCTCACCATGTCGCACATCAAGCGCCGCACCGTCATCGGCACCGTCCCCGCCGCACTCGCCACCGGCGCCCTCGCCGCCTGCGGCGACGACGCCGCACCGGCCGCCGCCGGGAAGCCCGAAGACCTCGACGCCGCCCTCGAAGCGGGCGGCAAGCTCACCTACTGGACCTGGACGCCCTCCGGCGAAGCCCAGGCCGCCGCCTTCACCGCCCAGTACCCGAACGTCGAGGTCGAAGTCGTCAACGCCGGCACCGCCACCGACGAGTACACCGCCCTCCAGAACGCCGTCGCCGCCGGCTCCGGCGCACCCGACGTCGCCCAGATCGAGTACTACGCGCTGCAGCAGTTCGTGCTCTCCGACGCCCTCGTGGACCTCGCCCAGTACGGCCTCGCCGACCTCGAACCCCAGTACACCGCCTCGACCTGGGCCGCCGTCAACCTCGGCGGCGTCTACGGCCTGCCCCAGGACTCCGGACCCATGGTCCTGCTCTACAACCAGGCCGTCTTCGACCAGTTCGGCCTCACCGTCCCCGCCACCTGGGACGAGTACGTCGCCGCCGCCGAAACCCTCCACGCCGCCGACCCGAACCGCTTCCTCACCAACGACGCCGGCGACCCCGGCTTCGCCCAGCCCCTCATCTGGCAGGCCGGCGGCCGCCCCTACACCGTCGACGGCACGAACATCGGCATCGACCTCCAGGACGAGGGCACCCGCCGCTGGGCCGACCTGTGGAACCGGATGCTCCAGCCCGGACTCCTCGCCCCCATCCCCACCTGGAGCGACGACTGGTGGAAGGCACTCTCCAACGGCACCGTCGCCAGCCTCATCAGCGGCTCCTGGATGCCCGGCATCCTCGAAGGCTCGGTCCCCGAAGGCGCCGGGAACTGGCGCGTCGCCCCCGTCCCCAGCTACGACGGCACCCCCGTCACGGCCGAGAACGGCGGCAGCGCCCAGTCCGTGCTCAAGCAGTCCGCGAACCCGGCCCTCGCCGCGGCCTTCCTGCGCTGGCTCAACAGCTCCCCGGAGAGCATCGCCGTGTTCCTCGAGAACGGCGGCTTCCCCTCCACCACCGCCGAACTCGCCTCACCCGAGTTCACCGGCACCGCCCCCGACTACTTCGGCGGCCAGCGGATCAACGAGGTCTGCGTCGCCGCCTCCGAGAACGTCGCCACCGGCTTCCAGTACCTGCCGTTCCAGGTCTACGCCAACAGCGTCTTCCCCGACACCGTCGGCGCCGCCTACACCGAGCAGGGCGACCTCAACGCCGGGCTCGAGGCCTGGCAGGAGTCGCTGCAGGAGTACGGCGAGACCCAGGGCTTCCAGGTGGACTGACCCTCGCACGGGCACCTGTACGACCGCTGCGCGGCCGCGGCGATCCGTCTCGGCCGCGACCGCGCAGCCTTCCAGCCGCACCAGTGAGGCTTCAGGCCGCCTCGGGCTCGCGCACGCCCCTCCACATCGCGAGGAACGCCACGAGACCCACTGCGGCGCACATGATCCACACGAACGACTGCTCGATCTGGAACAGGTAGGTGCCCACGGCCGGCCCCAGCGCGTAGCCGCCGATCTGGGCCGTGGTGATCGCCCCGATGTAGCGGCTGCGGTGCCGGTCCGTGGGGGCCGCGAGCGCCGGGTACGCCACCACCGAGGGCGCGGAGATGATCTCGCCGAACGTCCACACCAGGACCCCCGCGAAGCACACCCAGATCCCCGCCGGAACCCCGAACAGCGCCAGGCCCGCGCCGATGAAGAGGCTGCCGAACGCGATCGTCGTCCGCATCGGCAGCCGCTGCGCGTACCGGGTCACCGGCAGCTCGAACAGGATCACGATGGCGCCGTTCAAGGTCACGATCGTCCCGTACAGCCACGCCGGATGGCCCTCGCTCAGGATCTGCAGCGGCAGCACCGCCTGGTACTGCGACTCGATGAACCCGGTCAGGAACATCGCGACGATCACCAGCACGTACTTCGAGTCCTTGAAGACGTCCCGGTAGCTCACCGCCCGCGCTTCGTCGGGCGACTCCTCACCGTCGCGCGCGTTCGGGAGCAGGAGCAGCGCGATGAGCCCGAACGCGATGTGCGTCAACGCGTTCACCACGAACATCAGCGCGAACGAATGCGTCAGCAGCCACACCCCGAGCATCGGCCCGGCCGCCGCGCCGACGTTCAGCCCCAGCCGCGCCGCGGCCGAGACCATCACGAGCCGCTGCGGCGGCGTCAGCGCGGCCATCATCGCCGCGGCCGCGGGCCGGTACATCTGCCCGAACAGGCCCGCCGCGAACGCGAGCGCGACGAGCAGCCGGTAGTCGTCGGCGAACGCGACCCCGAGCACCGCCAGTCCGGAGAGGAGCATCGACCCGACGATGACCTGCCGGGCGCCCCACCAGGCCGTGACCGTGCCCGAGGCGAAGCTCCCGACTATCGAGCCGACGCCGAACACCGTGAGCGCGAGCCCCGCGCCGGCGGGGGAGTGGCCGAGATCGGTGAGGTAGAGCGTGAGGAAGACCGCGATGAAGGTGCCGGTGCGACTCAGCGCGATGCCGACGAGGAGGGTGATGACCGACGGCGGCAGGTCCCGCAGGGTGGACCAGACGCCGTCGTCGGCCTCCTCGGGGGCGCGGGTCCCGCTCATGCGGCTCCCCGCAGCGGCGTGCACTCGAAGATCGTCTCGGCTTCGGCGCGGTCGAGGATCTCCTGGCACTCGTTCGCACTGCCGCCCATGGCGATCAGGCAGCCGTAGCGGGCGATGTACCCGTCCGGCGGCATGAGGAGCTCGTCCCCGGGGGCCGCGACCTGGACCGTCTCGAGTTCGCCGGCGCGCGCGGGCGGGAGCGCGATCTTATCGACGACCGCGCTGCAGGGCGGCACGAGGAACCGGATGGCGGCGTGGCGGTCCTGGCGGTGGGTGAGGTCGGGCCGTGCGCCGAGGGCGAGCCGGGTGCCCGCGACGCCGGAGTCGATCCCGTTGGCCAGCATGCCGAGATAGGGGATGAGGTCGCCGCCGAGCCGGCCGTTGATCTCCACCAGGACGGGGCCTGAGGGGGTCAGTTTGACCTCGGTGTGGGTGCTGCCGTGGCGCCAGCCGACCGCTTCGTGGGCGGCGGCGAGCATGCCGGTGAGTGCCGCGTCGGCCAGCAGCGGGTCGTGCGGGTCGACGGTGTGCCCCATCTCCTCGAAGTACGGTTCGGGTCCGATCTGCTTGCGCGCCAGCGCGTACGGCAGGTACTCGCCGTCGATGACGGCGGCGTCCACGCTGATCTCGGGCCCGGTGAGGTACTGCTCCAGGAGCAGCGTCCCGTCGTTGCGCATGCCCGCCTGCCGGGTCCGCCTCGCCGCCGCGACGGCCGCGGCCAGGTCCTCGGCCCGGTCCACTTTGATCACGCCTTGGCTCGCGCCGAGTGCGATGGGCTTGACCACCAGAGGGAATCCGATCGCGGCGGCCGCCTGAGCCCCGCCTTCACCCGGGGCGAGGACGTGGAAGGCCGGTTGCGGCAGCCCCGCTTCGGTGAGGGCCCGGCGGGTGGCGGACTTGTCGCGGACGGCCCGCACCGCTTCGGGGTCGGGGCCGGGCAGGCCGAGTTCGGCGGCGGCTTCGGAGGCGGCCTGGACGGCGGCCTCGTGCCAGCAGAACACGCCGAGGACGTTGTGCTCGGCGGCGACCCGCCGCACGGCGTCGCGGGCCGCTTCGGGGTCGAACACGTCGCAGACGGTGTGCCCGGCGAGGTACTTCGCCTGCCAGGTCGGCTCGGCGGGGTCGAGCGCCCACAAGGGGGGCCCGTCCGCGGCGGCGGAGGCCAGGAGGTACTCGCGGAACAGCTCGTGCCCGGTCCCCATGATCAGCAGCAGGTCCATCGGCGTCGCTCCATTCTGGTCAGGGCAGGATCAGGCCTTGCTCGGTGAACGCGTCCCGAGCGCCGGGCTGGTCGAGGACGCCCACTTCCTCGAACAGCCGCAGGGTCTTCGCCGCCGAGTGCCGGATGCCGGCCAGCACCCGCTCGCTCGAGAAGGAGTCGGCGATGACGTCCTTCACCTGCGTCTCGCTGAGCCCGGTGGACAAGAGCGCGTCCCGCGCGGGGTCGGTGGCCGGGCGCAGCGACCGGAGGACGAGCGGCGGCAGGTAGTGCGCGACCCGCTGCCGCAGCGGCGGTTCGAGCCGGCTCCACAGGTGCTTGAAGAAAGCGCTGAAGAAGGCGTGGTGGCGGCCTTCGTCGATCGCGTGCTCGCGCACGGTCTCGCGCATGATGGTCACGACGCTCTCGTCCGGCGGGATGTCGGAGAGGATCGAGGTCACGAGCGTCTCGAACACCACGACCTGGAGCAGTTCCACGAGCTTGCGGTGCTGCGGGAACTCCTCGCCCACGGCGTCGAGCCCGGCGATGAACGGCCCGAAGTCGTAGTCCAGCGCCGGGATCCCGGAGCGGTTCACGAGCTGGTGCTGGACGTCGAGGCTGTACAGCGAGTGGTACCCCTCGTCGACGACGATCTTGTACGCGTCCATGCGGGTCGTCTCGTGCAGGTGCAGTCCGCTGGAGCCGTCCGCGATCTTCTGCGAGGCGCGCACGACCACCGCGACCTCGAAATGCATCGTGAACCGCAGCCACTGGTACGCGTGCTGCGCCGTCAGGTACCGGCGCAGCACGGGGTCGTCCTGATCGAGGAGCGGGTGGTCCAGGTGCGGCACCAGGTGCTCGGGGAAGAACGCCTTGTGGATGTCGTCCTCGGCGTCGATCATCTTGCGGTGCTCGGCCCGGACGCCGGCGCGTTCGTACCAGTTGCGGAAGGCCTCGATCCGCGGCATCGGGGCGTCGCCTGTGAACACGGCTACTCCCGGGTCCGCGCGGGGTGGTCGGCGGGCAGCTCGCGCCCGGGCTTGCCCACCAGGTACCCCTCGATGTAGAGGTGGTCGATCTCGGTGCGGGCGAAGGTCCGCAGCGCGTCCTCGGGGGTCTCGACGATCGGCTCGCCGTTGTCGTTGAACGAGGTGTTGAGGACGATCGGCACACCGGTGCGCTCGGCGAAGTGCGCGATCAGCTCGTGGTACTCGGGGTCCACTGCGGCGTCGACGGTCTGGACGCGGGCGGTGCCGTCCACATGGGTGATCGCGGGCAGCCCGTCGCGGCGGTCCTCGCGGACCGAGGGGACCAGCAGCATGAACGGGCTCGAACCGCGGAAGTCGAACCAGTCCTCGACGGCCTCGGCGAGCACCGAGGGCGCGTAGGGCCGGAACGGCTCCCGGTGCTTCACGGTGTCGTTCAGGTAGTCGCGCACGCGCGGGTGCCGCGGGTCGGCGAGGATCGACCGGTGCCCGAGCGCGCGCGGGCCCATCTCGGAGCCGCCGTTCACCCACGCCACGATGCGGTGCTCGGCCAGCAGGTCGGCCACCTCGCTGATCGGGGCCTGCCGCCACTCCAGCGTGCCTTCGTACGCCTGCAGCGCTTCGAGGACGCGCTCCTGCGAATAGCGCTGCCCGTAGGCGGCGGTGGTCATCTGCCCGCGCCGCTCGGTCCCGCCTTCGAGGATCTGGTGCCAGCCGTACAGGGCCGCGCCGATGGCGACGCCGGAGTCGCCGGCCGGGGCCGGGATGAACACCTCCTTGAAGGGGCCCTCGGCGAGGACGCGGTGGTTGGCGACCGAGTTGAGCATGACGCCGCCGCCGAGGCAGAGCCTGGTCTCGCCGGTGCGGCGGTGCGCCTCCCCGGCGAGGTGCAGCATGGCCTCCTCGAGCTCGTCCTGGACCTTGCGCGCCACGTCCTTGGCGAACCGGCAGTCCCAGCGCCGCTCGGTGAGCGACTCGAACTCGGCGCCGTCTGAGGCGACGATGTCCTTCCAGATCTGCTCGAGACCCGCCTGGGAGACGGTGATGTCGAAGCCGTCGAAGGTGAGCCACCGGCCCCAGTCGGGCCGGGGCTCGCCGTAGGGCGCCAGGCCCATCGTCTTGCCGGCCTCGGGGTAGCCGCCGCACTCGAAGACTCCGAAGTCGGGCGTCCCGTACCGGGTGGTGAACCCGAGCTTGGCGGTGAAGAAGTCGTAGAACAGCCCGATGCTCATGTCGCTGTAGTCGACCGGGTACGCCGTCTCGGCCACGCGGGTGAGTTCGACGCCGCTGCCGGTGAACAGGGTGTGCTTCTCGACCATGCCTTCGCCTGAGCGGCTGCCGGCCTGGTCGACGATGAGCACGGCCGCCCGCTCGAACGGCGAGGTGTAGAACGCGGTGGCGGCGTGCGCCAGGTGGTGCGAGGGGAACGGGAAGGCCCGCACCTTGCTCTTGTCCTTGAGCGGCAGGTCGCGCAGGATGCGCGGGACCGTGCGGTCGCCGAGCGGCCGGTTGCCGACGATGAGGTCGACCTCGTCGATGCCGATCCCGGCGGCGTCGAGGCAGTAGGCGATGGACTTGATCGGGATGAGTTTCGTGAGGCGCTCGAAGTGGCCCTGGATCAGGAACCCTTCGGAGTGCTTGATGCGGTCGAGCCGCTCCTCCTCGATCGCGGCGAGGACCTCGCCGTCCTTGACGATGGCGGCCGAGCGGTCGTGGCTGAGGTTGACGCCGAGGATGTAGGTCATCGGTGCGCGCTCCTTCCGGTGCTGGGGTGTGGGTCAGCCGCTGTTGCGGCGGTAGAGGGTGCCTTCGCTCCAGACGAGGTCGACGCGGCCCCAGGCGAGGGCGGAGGCGACGTCGGGGAAGAACCCGCTGCCCTTGAGGTTCGCGCTGGTGTTGCACAGCACGGGGATGCCGCTGACCGCGAAGTAGGACTCGAGGAGGCGCCGCACGGCGCCGTCGCCGCGTCCGACGGTCTGGAGCCGGGCCGTCCCGTCGAGGTGGACGATCGCGGGGATGCGGGCCCGCCACTCGGGGCGGACCTCGTGGTCGAAGAGCATGTACGGGTCCGGGCTGCCGGGGGTGAAGACGCCGGGGGCGGCCTCTTCCAGGCAGATCGGCGCCACGGGCCGGTACGGTTCGCGGTCCTTGACCTCGTTGAGGCGGTCCTTCATCTTCGGCGAGGTGGCCGGGGCGATGATCGACCGGCTGCCGAGCGCGCGCGGCCCGAGTTCGGCGCGGCCGTCGAGGACCACGCACGGCTCGCCGGTGCGGTGGAGGATCCGGCCCAGCTCCTCCTCGTCCACCGCGGCGGTGCTCCAGCCTGCGGGGACTTCGGGGGTGGGCTTGAGCGCGGGGCCGAGCTTCACATGCCAGTCGACCGGTGCGGCCGGGTTCGCACGGCCCAGGGCCGCCGCGCCGATCGCCGATCCGGAGTCGTTGGGGAACGGCGGCACCCACACGTCCGTGAACTCATCGAGCGCGCGGAGCCGGGAGTTCCACTTGATGTTCAGGGCGCAGCCGCCGACGAAGCAGAGGTTCCAGGGGCCCTCGCCCCGCCACTCGCGCACCTTGGCCCGCAGCCCCTCGGAGAGGAGCCGTTCGAGGAACACGTGGACGCTGGCGAGCACGTCCGCGTCGGAGGCGGCGCTGAGGCCGGCGCCGCGCACGATCCGCTTGACCTCGCGGAAGTAGTGGTGCAGGTAGTCGAGCACCGGTTCGGAGGTGGAGCCGAAGCCGCCCACCGCATGGCGGTAGCCGACCGCCAGGGGCTCGGCGCCGAGGAAGTTCTCCTCGTACTTCTCCCGCAGCACGGCGATGACGTCCTCTTTGGGCGATCCGAGCGCGATGTACGCCATGAGCTTGCCGGCCACCGAGAGGTCCTCGTTGACCGAGGCGGGGCGCTCGTCCCAGTGGAACGGTCCGAAGTGGTGCGCGGCGACGGCGTACGTGTGCCCGGTGAGCGGGAACAGCGCGCCGCCGTTCTCGACCGTCCCGTCCGGGTCGACGTGGTAGAGCCGCGGGAAGCTGCCGCCGTCCCACACCAGGACCAGCGCGCTCTCGCGCCGCTGCCCGAAGGGGCTGAGGCCGTAGGCGCTCGCCACGTGGCCGGCGACGTGGACATGGCTCGTGTAGGGCCGCGCCCTGCCCGCGATCGGCAGGGTCCCGTCGAATCCGGGCTCGAACAGGTTCGGCACGGCCTCGGTCTCGCGGTAGGGGGCGAGCTGGAGCAGGACGGGCTCGCCGTCCGACTCGAGGCTCACCTGCCCGTACTTGGCGCCGTCCCAGCCGTCGACGACCCACCGGTCGACCTGGTCGGGCCGGTAGCCGAAGTCGGCGAGGAGCTCGGTGACGACGGCGAGGTCGGCCACCTGGCCGTGCCGGGCGCCGTTGCCGAGCTTCTCCATCTCGACGCTGAAGACCAGCCGGTCGCCGTCGATGAGCGCGACGGCGCCGTCGTGCGTGAGTTTGAGGCCGCAGACGATCATGCGTCAGCCCTTCTCGATTCGTGGCCCTTGGCGAGCAGGGATTCCAGGTTGTCGAGGACGTGGTAGGCGTCCGCGACGAGGGTGTCGGCCGAGGCGGCCCGGAGCATGAAGATGCCGCCGTAGCCGAGTGCGCCGGTGCTGAGGTCGTAGGCGGGCATGGGGGTCCCGGCCGGGATGCAGAGGCCGGGGACGGCGGTGACCGTCGTGGCCGGGTCGACGACGCCCGTCCAGTCCACGAGGGATTCGTCCCAGACGGAGTGGTCGGTCCACGGCCGCCCCGCCGAGTCGGTGGCGATGAGCGACAGCGATCCGGCCGCGCCCGTGGCGTCGGTGTCGAGGAGCATCCGCGCGGGCGGGTCGATCGGCTCGCCCAGGAGCGCGTCGGTGAGCATCCCGACGATGTCGACGCCGAAGCAGTGCTCGATCTCGGCCGCGACCATGACGCCGCCGAGCCGCGCGGCCGACTCCAGGACCGACAACCGTCCGTCGGGGCAGAGCTTGAGCTCGGTGTGGGTCCCGCAGTAGTCGAGTTCGAGGGCGTCCACCGCGGCGCGGGCGACGCGTTCGATCTCCCGTTGGGCCGCTTCGGGAAGCGCGCACGGCGCGAGGTTGCTCAGCTCGGTGAACGGCGGGATCGTGGGAATGCGCGAGGTGATGCAGACCGGGTGGTAGACCCCGCCGGCGACCACGCCCTCGACGCTCAGGTAGTCGCCGTAGCCGCTTTCGGGGTCCCACCAGGACTCGGTGCCGGACTGGATGACCTCCTCCACGAGGAAGTCCGCGTCGGCCCCGGCGACCTGCATCTCGGTGTAGCCGCGCTCGCGCGCCCGGATCATGGCCTCGTTCGCCTGCGCCCAAGCGGGTTCGACGTCCGCCTCGGTCTCGAGCACGATCTGGCCGATGGCCCCGGCGCCCCAGGCGTGCTTGAGCAGCATCGGGGCGTCGAGTTCGCGGAAGGCGTCGCGGAGGTCCGCGGCGGAGTCTACGGGCCGGAACCGCGGCACCGGGACTCCGGCGTCCTCCCACACCTGCCGCATCCGGCGCTTGTCGCGGGAGTTGACGGCATTGGGGCCGGCGCCGCGCAGACCGAGGCGCTCGGCCGCTTCGGCGACGGCGATGACCGCGTACTCCGAGAGCGTCAGGACCGCGTCCGCGCCGATCCGCCGGGCCTCGTCGACGATGAGGCCGACCAGGTCGTCACCAGTGCGCTCGATCTCCCAGCGGGGGGTCACCGAAGCGCAATGCGGACTCCACAGTGGTTCGGTATGAGTCGGCGGCGGCTTGAGTGCGAGTACGTGCAATTCGGCCTTGGACGCAATTTTCGGAAAGGCGTACTCGAGTGGCGCGCCGCCGCGCGAATAGACGAAGAGCACCTTTTTTCCAGGCACAGTCGTCTCCCTACTGTGATGGCGAGAAGAACGCGGGGAAGGGGTCCGGCCCCGCATGCGAGCGGGTCGGCTATAGGGGTATCGGGTTCCAGGCGGTGACACGACGTGTCGGGCCGGTGACGATCGTATGAGACGCGGGGGCCCGTGTCAAGCACGTCCTGGAATGCGCTTCCACAGTGGTGGGAGTGCATGAGCTGGCAACACTGAGGCGTGATGGTTCCATTGTGACCAGAGGTGTCGCACCGTCGGCGGAACCCACCGTGCGATGCGTGCGGAGTGTCCCGAACGCCGGATCTATGACCACAGTCACAAACGCCGGATCACCGTGGATTTCGCCGCCGCTGAGCACCGCAATCGTCACCGTGGGGAGTCGCCGCATGTTCGAAGACTTTCGCACCAGGGGCCTCAATGGATGCAGTTCATCCCAGTCGGCCCAATGGTGTGGGAGCGTTGCGCAACGGTATTGGGCGGCCGATGCTAATCTGACCCGATCCCCCAGCCGGCGAAAGGGCCCCATTGATGAGCGCAGCTGCTGACCGACCCAAGATCGAATTGCGGCGCTTCACCTCCAAGGCCGAAGACCCCTTCACGTCGTTCATTCGACTGCGCGCGGCCGAAGGCGAGCGGAACGTCTTCCTCTTCGAATCGCTCGCCGGCCCCGCCGCCGACAAGACCCGCGCCATGATCGGCGCGACCCCGCTGCTCGACGTCGTCGTCCGCGACGGGGTCCTCGAGTTCGACGGCCGGGAGCCCTGGCTCGACTGGGCGCTGCGGCGCATGGCCGGATTCGGCGGCGCGCGGCCCGAGGACGAGCGGTTCTTCCGCCTCCACGAGCGCACCGCCCTGTGGGAGGCCCTGCGCCACCTCGAACGCGGCCTCGACGTCCACGGCCTCGACGACCAGGGCTTCGGCTTCGGGTTCGTCGCCCTGCTCAGCTACGACGCCGTGACCTACATCGAGACCCTGCCGCGCCTGATCGAGGCCGACGACCGGGTCCCCGACGCGGTGTTCCGGATCTACCGCTCCGTCATCGAGATCGACCTGGTCCGCGCCGAGGCCCAGCTCTACGTCGCCCACTGCCCCGAATGGAACGAGCCCGACCCGGCCGACGTGCACCGCCACATCGAAACCGCGCTGGCAGCCGAGATCGCGCAGGCGAGCGCGGTCCCCGAACCGCCCCTGAGCGACGTCGAACCGGAACTCACCATCACCCCCGAGGCCTACGGCGAACGCGTCGAGCGCTCCCTGGAGCGCATCCGCGCCGGCGACATCTACCAGGTCCAGATCGGCCACGAGGTCCGCATGCGCGGCAAACGCTCCGACCTCGACGTCTACCTGCGGATGCGGGCCAACAACCCCTCGCCGTACATGGGCTTCGTGCCCTTCGACGACCTCACGCTCCTGAGCGCCAGCCCCGAACTCCACGTCCGCATCGAGGCCGACCACCTCACCATGCGCCCCATCGCCGGGACGGCCCGCCGCGGCGCCACCGCCGCCGAGGACGAGGCCCGCGCCGCGCGCCTGCGCGGCGACGAGAAGGAGATCGCCGAGCACATCATGCTCGTCGACCTGTGCCGCAACGACCTCGGCCGCGTCGCCGACCCAGGCTCCGTCGAGGTCGACGACCTCATGAACGTCGAGGCCTACTCCCATGTGCTGCACCTGGTCTCCACGGTCACGGCCGACCTCGCCGCCGGCTTCGACGCCTACGACGTCATCCGCGCGACCTTCCCGGCCGGGACCATGACCGGCGCCCCGAAACTGCGCGCCATGGAGATCATCGAGACCACCGAGACCAGCCGCCGCGGCATGTACGCCGGCGCGTTCGGCGTCATCGGCTTCGGCGGGTTCACCAACCTCGCCCTGAGCATCCGCACCATCGTCGCCACCGGCGACGCCTACACGGCCCGGGCCTCCGCCGGGGTCGTCGCCGACTCCTCACCCCAGGGCGAATGGCGCGAGACCCTCGCGAAACTCGGCTCATCGATCCACGCCGTCGTCGGCCACGACGCGGCGACCGACTCCGCACCGGAGGGCGACACCCGATGAAGGCACTGCTCATCGACGCGTACGACAGCTTCGCGCACATCATCTACCAGTACCTGCGCGTCCTCGACATCGACACGGACGTGATCCGCTCCGGCGACATCGCGCCCGCCGGGGCCCTCGCCCACGACGCCGACTTCGTCCTCCTCGGCCCCGGACCCGGCACCCCCGAGGACTCCGGCCACGTCGAGATGGTCCGCGCCCTCGCCGGCGTCAAACCCGTCCTCGGCGTCTGCCTCGGCCACCAGGCCATCGGCGTCGCCTTCGGCGCCCAGGTGCGGCCGGCCCGCCACCTCATGCACGGCAAGACCAGCACCGTCGAGCACGACGGCCGCGGCGTCTTCACCGATGCGCCGCAACGCTTCAGCGCCACCAGGTACCACTCGCTGATCATCGTCGAGGACACCCTCCCCGACGAGCTCGAAGTGACCGCCCGCGCCGCCGACGACGGCTACGTCATGGGCGTGCGGCACCGCGGCCACCTCATCGAAGGCGTCCAGTTCCACCCCGAGTCGATCCTCACCGAATCCGGCATGGGTCTCTTCGCCGGGTTCGCCGCCGCCGTCCGCGCGCAGCCCGCAGAGGCCCGCGCATGAAGATCCTGACGATCAACGGCTCCGAGCGCTCCCGCGGCTCCACCTGGCTCGCCGTCCAGGCCATCGTGGAGCGCGCCCGCGCCCGCGGCTGCGAGACCCGCGAAGTCGACCTCGCCGAGCAGCGCGTCGTCCGCTGCGACTGCGGCCGCTGCAACTCCCGCCCCGACCCCTGCCCCGTGGACGACGACGTGGGCGCGATCGTCGCCGCCATGGTCGAGGCGGACGCCGTCTTCCTCGCCGCGCCCGTGCACGGCTTCGGCCTCTCCTCGCTCATGCAGACCTTCGTCGAACGCGCCGGGGTCGGGCACCTGCGCTTCGAGCGGCCCCTCACCAACACCATCGGCGCCGCCGTCGTCATCGGCCGCCGCTACGGCCACCTCGACGTGCACGCCCAGCTCCTGCACAACCTGCTGCTCAACCGCTTCATCATCGTCGGCAGCGGCTTCCCCGTGACCATCCACTCCGGAGGCGAGCAGGGCGTCCTCTCCGACACCGAGGGCATGGAGGCGCTGCACCGCACCGTCGACCGGATCATCGACATCGGCACCGCCCTCGCCGAGTCCGGGACGCGGCTGCCGCGCCCGGCCGAGGTCGAACGACGCGTCGGAAGGACGAGCTGACCGAGTGACCACGACGCAGGCCCCGCAGGCCCTCCCCTGCGGCCTGGGCCTCCTCATCGGCAGCAAGTTCGCCTCCACCGTCGCCTACGCGACCTCGTGGGTCCTGCTGCCGCTCTACGTCTACCAGGCGAGCGGCTCGGCCGTGCTGACCGCGCTGGCCTCCGCGGCGAACGTGCTCCCGTTCCTCCTCTTCGGACTCTTCGCCGGGGCCGCCGTCGACCGCTCCTCGCCGGTGCGGGTCATGGCCTGGATGGAAGTGGCCAACGCCGCCGTGCTGCTGTGCGTGCCGCTCCTGGCCGCCACGATCGGCGCGGGCCCGGTCCTCCTGTGCGCCATCGGGTTCGCCTCCGCGACCGCATACGTCTGGTTCGACGTGGCCAGCGCGGCGCTCCTCCCGGCGCTCGCCGGGGCCGACGGGGTCTTCCGCGCCAACAGCTACCTGTGGATGACCACCACGGTGCTCACGGCCGTCGCCGCCCCGGTCGGCTACTTCCTGCTCGACGCGCTCCGGCTCGGCCCCACGTTCGCCGTCCTCGCGGGCTGCTACCTGCTCTCGGCGGTGCTCATCGCCGCGATCCGGCCGCGCCCGGACACGGCCGGCTCCGCCCGGCCCGAGCCCGGCGCGGTCTGGGCCGGCGTCAAGTACCTGGCCGCACACCCGCTGCTGCGGGCCTACACCACGGTGAACGTGGGCGTCGGGGTGAGCGCCGGGGCCGTCTACGGGATGCTGGTCGTCTTCGCCTCCCGCGCGCTCGGCCTGCCCAGCGACGACTACCGGGTGGCGTGGATCGTCGCCGCGTCAGGGGTGGGCGCGCTGGTGGGCGCGATCGCGGCCCGGCGCTTCAAGGGCGTGCCGCCGATCCCGGCGGCCCGCTGGATGACCGGCCTCGACCTGGTCCTGCTGCTCGCGTACGCCGCCGCGCCGTCCTGGCAGCTGGCCGCCGTGCTGCTCCTGTGCTGGAACACCGTCCACACCTGCTTCCTGGTGGTGGGCATCTCGGTGCGCCAGACGGTGACGCCGCAGCGGCTCCAGGGCCGGGTGAACGCGGTGGGCCGCATGATCGTCTGGGGCTCGGTGCCGCTCGGTACGCTGCTGTGCGGCGGCCTCACCGAACTCATCGGTCCACGGTGGGCACTGGCCGCCCTGGGCGTGTTCGCGTTCGCGAGCCTCGTCGCCGCTCTGCGCGCCCCCAGCGCGCTCACCATGGACAACGCACTTCTTGAGAAAGCAGAGACATGACCTCATCCCGTCCACTGAGGGTGCTCTTCGTGGCCTTCAGCCGCTCCAGCCTCGGCCACGTGACGCGCATGCGCACGGCCGCCAGGCGCTTCGCCGACGCCGGGCACATCGTGGCCGTCGCCGCCCACGAGGAGGTCCGGCACCTCATCGAGCACGCCGGGCTGGCATGGATCGGCATCGACGAGATCGGGCCCGCCCCGGCCTGGCGCGGCATGAGCGATGTCGCGAGCCTGCGCGCGTTCGCCCGCACGCGGCTCGCCAGCCCCATCTACGTGCAGGCCTCCCTGCGCGACGAGCTGCGCGCCATCGACGAGTTCGGGCCGGACGCCGTGGTCAGCGACATGCGCAACACCGCGTCCGTGGCGGCCTCGATGCGGGGGCTGCCGAGCTTCACCTGCCACAACCTGCGGCTGTTCAAGCACCCGATGCACGCGGTGCTCCCGGAGATCCTGGCGACCCTGGAGGCGATCGGCGTCGAGCCCGAGCACCGTGTGCCCCTTGGGGACGCGGTGCTCGTGCCGGACCTGCCGCTGCTGGACCCGCTCTCCGGCGTCCCGGCCGAGACCGCCGGGCTCATGGCCGAGCTGACCGCGGAGATCCGCCACATCGGACCGCTCGTGCCGCAGGAGCTGCTGGCGCCGCCGGTCGCTTCGATGCGCGAACCGGTCCTGAACATCACGCTCGGCGGTTCGGGCGCGGGGGACAAGGACCTGCTGCGGGTCGTGGCCGCCGCGAGCGGCCTCGGGGTGCGCCTCGCGGTCACCCTCGGCGTGGAAGGCCCCGACAGCGACGCGCTCGCCGACCAGGTGCGGGCCGCGGCGGGGGGCGCCGAGACCGAGATCGCGGCGTTCCGGCACGACGCGGTCGACCTCATGGCGCGCAGCGCCGCCGCGGTCGTCCATGGTGGACACTCCTCGATGATCGAGGGACTGCTGTGCGCGACGCCGCTGGTGTTCACGCCGCACTCCGCCGAGCAGCGCGGCAACGCCGCCCGCGTGGCCGCGCTCGGCCTCGGGACGGTCGTCGCCGACGACGACCCCGCCGACGCCGTCACCGACGCGATCCGCGCGGCGCTCGCCGCCGACCGGGGGCCGCACGACGCGTTCGCCGCCGTGCTGCGCTCCGCCGACGGCGCGGGCGCGATGCTCGAGACCGTCGAGCGCGCGGTGGCACTGTACCGCGCCCACAGCCGTGCGGGCGTGGCGAACGGGGCCGCCGGTGCGCGCTGACATCGCTCTCTCCACCGCGATCATGACCCACCCGGCCCGCGAGGACCGCGCGCGCAAGCTCGCCGAATCGCTGCCGGACCTCAACCCGGCCGTCCTCGTGGACGACACCGAACCCGGCCGGGGCAACCTCGGCAACGCCCTGCGCGCCTGGGGCGCAGTGGGGGAGGACGCCACGCACCACCTGGTGCTCCAGGACGACGTCGTCCCCTGCGACGGCTTCACCGCGCTGGTGCGCCGGGCGGTCGGCGCCCGCCCGGACGCCGCGATCAGCCTGTTCTGCGAATGGGGTTCGCGCAGTGCGACCCTCGCGCGCGTCGCGGCCCGCCGCGGCTGGGGCTGGGCCCGCGCGGTCGACATGTACACGCCCTCGCAGGGCCTCGTCATGCCGCGCGACACCGCCCTCGCCTTCGCGGCCACCGAGGACGCCGGCGGCGCCGACGACCTCGCGCTCGTCGCCTACCTGCGCGGGAACGGCGTCGAGAACCTCGTCACCGTGCCGAACCTGCTCGAGCACGACGACCGGTTGAGCCTGACCGCCAACGGGTTCCAGGGTCCGCGGCTCGCCGTCTGCACCGCGCCCGCCGGCGCCGACCCGGACTTCGGCACGCCCGCCGCCGGGACCGGCCTCACGCGGCTCCCGTACGCCTCCTGGATGCGGGTCCACGCCGAGTGGTTCTACTGCGGCGAGTCGCCCGAGGCGTACACGTGGCTCGGGGAGTTCGGCGACACGCGCCTCCCCGAGGGCTTCCGCAAGACCGACCTGGCCGAGCGGTTCCGCGCGGACCTCGCCGAAGTCGGCGCGCCGCTGACGCAGGCGGCGAGCGAACTGACCCTCTTCGAGTACTGGACCGTCCACTTCGCACTCGGCCTCGTCCAGCCCGAACCGCTCGCAACCCCGCCCGGCCCGTTCGCCGAGGCCGCGTTCGCCACCGCGTTCCCCGGCCTGTTCCGCCGCTACCTGCCGCTGGACACCGTCGACGCCCTGCGCGGCAGCGCCGGCCGCCTCGCCGCCGCCGCGTTCGAACGCGGCGCCGCCGCCGACATCGAACGGCCGCAACCGGCCTGGTACGAGGAGACCCGATGACCGTGCCCGGGCCCGCGCCCCACCGGTGGCTCGGGCGGCGGCGCAACGCCCACGAGTACGCCGTCGACCCGGTCGGCTACACCGCCCGCCTCCACCACGAGTACGGCCCCGTCAGCGGGCTCGTGCACGGGGACCGGCGCCAGGTCTTCGCGTTCGGGCCCGAGCACAACCGGACCGTCCTCACCCGCGGCGACACCTTCCACACCGTGCTCGAGTACGCCATCCCGCAGGGCATCCGGGACGCCAGGCGCGGCATCGGGCTGCTCAACATGAACGGCCCCGAGCACCGCCGGGCCCGCCGCGTCGCCACGCCCTCGTTCAGACCGCAGGCAGCTCTGGCGCACGGCGAGCTGATCGCCCGCCTCGCCGCCGAAGAGGTCGACTCGTGGATGCCCGGCGAGCCGTTCGACCTGACCGACCGGATGCGCCGCCTGACGCTTCGGATCGCGTGCCTGTGCTTCTTCGGCGTCGACATCGCCGCGCAGGCCGACCACATCGGACGCATGGTCCAGGACATGCTGGCGCTGCGCTACTTCGCCTCCTCCATCCGGTACTTCCCGTTCGACCTCCCCGGCACCCCGTACCGGCGGCTGCTCACCGTGATCCGCAGGCTCGACGGCGCGCTCGCCGAGATCATCGAGACCCGCCGCGCCGGCGCCCGCCCCGAAGGCGCCGCCCCCGACCTGCTCCAGTCCCTCATGGACGCCCGCGGCGAGGACGGCGGCGCCTTCGGCGACGACCAGCTCGTCGGGCAGCTCACGACCCTCCTCGTCGCCGGGCACGAGACCTCCTCGAACACCCTGGCCTGGACGCTCCTGCTGCTCTCGCAGCACCCGGCCGAACTCGACAGGCTCCTCGCGGCCCTTCCGGAACGGCCCGAGGGGCGGGCGGTCGCGCTCGAGTTCCCCGCGGGCCTGGACCACGTGCTCAAGGAGGTCCTGCGGCTCCTGCCGCCCGGACCCAACACCTCCCGGATCGCCGTGGAGCCCACCGAGATCGGCGGCCACGAGATCCCGGCCTGGTGCCAGGTCGTCACCAGCAAGTTCGCCACCCACCGCGACCCCGAGGTCTTCGCGGAGCCGCTCCGCTTCCACCCCGCCCGGTGGGAGACCCTGCGGCCCAGCCTGTACCAGTACCTGCCGTACGGGGCCGGCCCGCACGCCTGCATCGGCGCCGCGTTCGCCGACCTGGAGATGAAGACTGTGCTCGCCACCGTCCTCGGCCGCTACCGGCTCGACCCGGCCCCCGGCGCCGACGTCTCGCGCCAGGTCGGACTCATGATGGCGCCCAAGGGACCCGTACCCGTGATCGCGCGCCCCCGCGCCGACCCGGCCCCGCCGCCCACCGCGGTCACGGGCGACCTGCACGACATGGTGGACCTCGACGGCGAGACCCGATGGAGGCTCGGATGGTAGAACACCCCCAGGTCAGCCTGGTGATGGCGACCTGCGACAAGCGCGACTACCTCGCGCTCACCCTCGAATCCCTGCTGGCGCAGACCTACCGGCGGTTCGAGGTGGTCGTGTGCGACGACGGGACCGCCGGCGGCGTCGCCGACATCGTCGACCCGCTCCGCGACCGGCTCGACCTCACCCTCGTGGTGCAGGAGAACCGGGGCCGCGCCGCCGCCCGCAACGCCGCCCTCGAACGCGCCCAAGGCGACCTCGTCGTCTTCATGGACGACGACCGCATGGCCGCCCCCGGCTTCGTCGCCGCCCACGTCGCCGCCGCCGGCGACGACTCGCACGCCGCCATCGGCTGGAAGCGCCGCGCCCTCACCTGGTGGCGGCCCGGCGTCCTCCCCGTCGGCGAGGACGACCTCCTGCGGCTCGCCGACCGCGTCGGCGGCGCCGAGCGGCTGCGCGAACCGATCCGCCTCCTCGAACCCGGCGACCTCGCCGCCGACCCCGAAGCGGCCCTGGCCCGCGTCGAACTGGGCGACGAGCCCGACAACTACCACGCGGTCGTCGAGGAGTACGGGACCAGCCTCGACGGCTTCCGGTTCGGATGGGCGCTGGCGACGACGGCGAACCTGGGCGTCTCGCGCGAGGCGGTCGCGAAGGCCGGCGGCTTCGACGAGTCCTTCACCGGCTGGGGCCTGGAGGACACCGACCTGAGCTACCGGCTGCACCGCCTCGGCATCCGGTTCTCGGTGCGCACCGAGGCCGTGAACCACCACCAGGTCCACCCGCTGGCCGATCCGAACCCGATGGTGGCGCAGCGGGTCATGCGCGCCCAGCTGATGCGCAACCTCGACCACTTCTGCCGGCGGCACCGCGCGCTCGACGCCTACCTGTTCCGGCGGCGCTGGGAGCACGCCATGACCCTGGCCGAGGCCGACCGGCTCCTGAAGCTGGTCGAAGGCGAGGAGGACCCGGTCCTGCGACGCGAGCTCGAATCGCTCTACGGGGACCGGTAAGGCCCCGGGGGACCGCGTCCCCCGGGGCCTGAAGCCGTACCTCAGAACTGGGCCGGTGCCAGTATCGGGCTGCCGACCTTGCCCAGCAGGTTGTTCGCCGGGTGGTTGCGCTCGCTGCCGAGGAAGAAGCTGAAGATCGCGCTCCGCCACTCGTCGGGCGAGATCCGGTTGTCGTGGTCGGCGTCCAGGTACTCGAACACGCGGTGGCTCTCCTGGTAGTCCACGCCGTGCCAGTTGCGCAGCAGCTGCACGAACTCGCCGGAGCCGATGAGGCCGTCGCCGTCCTCGTCGGCGATCGCGAAGTACGCGTCCGCGATCGAGGCGAGCTTCGCGGCGGCGGCGAACTGGTCGGCGATCATGTGCTCGGCCAGCGCGGCGCGCAGCTCCCGGCGGCCGACCCGGCCCTCGGCGCCGTCGGCCTTCGGGGCGATGAACTCGCTCCACAGCCGCTCGGTGGCCTCGCGCAGCTCCAGGCCCATCGGGCTGTCGACGGGGATGCCGCGCGCGCCGAGGACGCGGGCGGCGGCCTCGTTCAGGTTCGCCTCGGTGATGTAGCCGTTCCCGTCGATGTCGAGCGTGTCGAACCAGCGGTCGAACTTGTTCAGGCGGATTCTGCCGACGTTCGCGGGCCGCTGGGACCTGACGGCGATGGCGATCGCCGCCCCGGCGGCGACCGCGGTCGCGACGGCCCCGACTGCCAGTGCCCTGGTGCGCTGCTTCTTCATGGATCTCCCGTTTCCTCTGGTGTTCGGTGACCGGACCCCCGGCCGGGAATGTCCGGTTCGCTATCCAGGTCGGATCGTGCCACGGCGGGCGCGGCCCGGGGACTGAAACCGCCGATCCGGCTCGCATGCCGGGACCGGTCCCGAGCGATCGGTGCTGCACTGGGGCGGTCCCGACGCCCCGAGGAGCGCCATGTACCCCGAGCCCGCCCCGCAGTTCCCGCCGCAGTCCGCGGCGCCGCCGCCGCGTCCCGCGCCGCCTCGCCGCGCGACCGACCCGGTGGCCGCGGTCGCCGGGAACGCCACCATGCTCGGCCTCGGCTACATGCTCATGCGCCGCCCGGTCCTGGCCGTCCTCGCGCTCTGCGGGACCGGGTTCCTGCTGTGGTCCGCCGCCGTCCAGACCGAGAACCCGCTCTGGAGGCTCCTGCTGCCCGCCTGGGGCCTGGTGATGATCCTCCACGCCTGGTGGCTCACCCGCCGCTCGCGCCCCGACCGGCTCGTCGACCTCACGGACTCGGCCGCCCTGCTCGGCTCCGCGAAGCCCGATCCGGGCCGGCGCTCCAAGGTCTTCGCCGTCACCGCCGCCGCGCTCGTCCTGCTCACCGCGGTCTGGTTCCGCGTCGACGCGTGGCGGATCGCCGACGACGCGGAGACCGCCCACACCGCGGGCGACTGCGAGGAGGCCACGGCCGCACTCGACCGCTTCGACGCGGTCCACCGCGTCGCCTTCGGACCGGCCGTCCTGCGCGGCGAGGAGGAGCGGGAGGCCTGCGCACTCCTCCTGGCCGCCCTGGAGTCGTCCCGGGAGGCCCCCACCGAGGCCGCCGCCACCATGGAGACCTACCTCGGCCACCCCGGCGCGCTCTGGGACGGCGCCGGCCCCAAGCGCGCCCAGTTCATGCTCGAAGCGGCGCTCCTCGACTCCCACCCGAACCCCACCGTCCTCGAGGAGGCCTTCGCGCAGCTCTCGACCACGCTCGACGAGCACCCCGGCCAGTCCGCGGCCGTAGCATCCACAGTGGAGGGGTTCATGGCCGGCCTCGCCGAGGCCCCGCCGTGCACCGGCCACGCCGTGGACGACTGGCTCGCCGCGCAGTCATGGGAAGCGGAGGAGCTCACCGCGCCGGTCGCCGCCGCCGTGGACCAGGTGCCGCTGCGGATGCTCGACTGCGCCAAGGAGACCGCCGAGGCCGGTGGCGGCGACGGCGCCGTGCTCTTCCGCGAGTTCCTCACCGCCTACCCCGACCACGAACGGGCCGGCGAGGCCGCGGACGGCGTCCTCGCGTCAGGCACGTACTGCGCCGACCCGGTCGCCTACCGCGGCGCCCCCGACCCCGGCGGCACCGGCCCCCACCCGATGCAGCTGGCCGGCTCCTGGGGCTCGGAAGGGCGCGGCTTCCCCGACTCCTGGCTCGCGACGACCGCCGCCGAGACCGCACTGGTCGTCTGCGCGGACGCCGAGGCCGGGGAGTTCCAGGAGGCCTGCCGGTACCGCAGGCCCTCCGGAGACACCTTCTACGCCTACTTCTTCGCGCACCGCTTCACCATCAAGGCCTACGCGCTCCAGACCGGCGAGCTCGTCGAGGAGTACGCCCGCGAGATCGGCGACCCGTGCCCGGACACCCTCGACGGCACCTACGCCACCATCTTCGTCCAGATCTCCGACACCAGCCTGTCCATGGCCTCGGAGTACACCGACGAGGACTTCCGCGACATGTTCGCCCCGCTCATGGATTGAACCGGATCATCCATAGTGGATGATCGAGGCCGAGGCCGACCGCGTTCCTCGCTTCCGTCGGGTTCAGGAGGCCTTTCGGGGCGTCACGCCGACCACGCCGACCGTGAGCAGCAGGTTCGAGTACTGGCGCTGGTCGCCCGTGGCGACGACCACGGCGGTGTCGGCGCCCTTCGCGAGGTCGTAGAACGCGAACCGCTCGACCGCCTCGAACGGCACCACGTCACCGAGCATCGTCCGGTAGCCCTCGTGGGCGGGCACGGACGGCCCGTCGGACGCCATCACGACCGCGTGCTCGACCGCCACCGCGTCCAGCAGCGTCTCGAGCACCTGGTCCCCGGTGAGCAGGTTCGCCCGGAGGTTGAGGTGGATCATCGCCGCCGCCGGATTGGCATGCGTCGAGCACGGGAAGTGCCCGTCCGCGATGAGGATCCGCGAGCCGTGGCCGGCCGCGGCCAGCGCCGCCAGGAGCGGCGGGTGGATGAGCGGGTATCTGAGCATGTTCGCCTTTCCGGAGCCGGTCGGGCCGAGCCGCGACCCTGACCAAGGTACATCTGATCCATACGAGCGATCGAAGCGATCATTGCCCCGGCAATGCCGCGGGACACCGCTGATACAGCGATCGGCATTCGATCGCGACGCCGATGGCGCGGCCCGCGAGGGCCGCGCCATCAGTGTCCGGTCGAGCCGTGGTCAGCCGAGCGTCCAGCGCTGGTTCGCGCCGCCGTTGCAGGTCCACAGCACCACTTTGGAGCCGTTCGCGGTCGCCGCGCCGGAGACGTCGAGGCACAGCCCCGACCCGGCGTTGGTGATCGAGCCGTCCGCGTTGCGGTTCCACTTCTGGTTCGTGCCGCCGTGGCACGACCAGATGATGGCCGCCGTGCCGTTGGCCGTGCCGCCGCCGCTCGCGTCCAGGCACCGCCGGTTCCCGTCCGCGTACACCGTGAACTCGCCTGCGGCCGTGAAGGTCCACTGCTGGTTCGCGCCGCTCCAGCAGTCGTAGATCTGCAGCTGCGTGCCGTTGGTCGTGGACTGGTTCGGCACGTCCAGGCACCGGTTCGCGCTGGCCGAGCGCAGCGCGCCCGACCCGCCGGGGTTCCCGCCGTCGCGCGGACCGGCGGCCGCCATGATCTGCGAGGCCGCGGCCGGGGGCGAGCCGGCGTTGAACGTGGTGTTGTTCCTGACGGTGTTGCCGCGCTGGCCGTCCACGAGCCCGGTGATGCTCGAGTTCGTGGTGTAGTTCCCGGTGACGGACATGTTGCCGGTGAGGTTGCCGCTCTGGTTGTTGGCGTGCGCCCATTGCCCGTACGTGTTGCGGAAGACGTTGCCGGACAAGCTGAAGTACCGCGAGCCCTCGTCGAAGTACATGCCGAGCTGGCCGCTGTTCTCGCAGAAGTTCCCGCTGATGGCGCTGTTCGGGTGTGCCGACAGCGAGTAGATGCACCCGGCGTCGAACAGCGTCTCCACGACGTTGCGGACGTGGTTGCCGGTGACGTTCACGTACTGGGAGGTCGTGGGCGTCTGGTAGATCGGCTGGAAGTCGTAGAGCCCCCGGTTGAGGTACTCGGGGCTGCCGCCCGGATCGTTGGCGCCCCAGCCGAAGCCGACGTTGATGCCGCTGTAGGGCATGTCGGACACGTAGTTGTGGGCGATGGTGAGGCGGGTGGCGTAGGTGCCGAGGATCGCGACCTGGTCGAGGTACTCGACCGCGGTGTCGTGGATGCTGTTGTCGCTGATCATGATGTCGCTGTTGATCATCCGGGAGTCGCCGGGGTGGTGGGCGTCGGGGCGGACCCCGCCGACCACGATGCCGCCGCCGGCGCCCGCGGTGAAGGTGTTGCCGGTGACCTCGATGTTCTTGGCGCCGAGGCCGACTCCGGTGCTGTGCGCGTTGGCGTCGTTGCCGATGCCGAGGTCGACGGAGCCGAGGTTGCGGAAGGTGTTGCCGGTGAAGGTGATGCCGTCGGCGGCCGAGACCTGCACCGCGGCGGGCACCTGGGCCCAGCTGTTGCGCGCGGCCTCGAAGCCCTTGCAGCCGGAGCGGCACGAGGTGAACGCGTCGGCGGGCCGGTTGGGCTGGACGCCGGTGATGAACGTGCCGGTCTGCTGGTTCGCGTACCCGTTGTTCGAGCCGGCGTCGAGCCAGCTGGTGCCGGTGAAGGTGAGCCCGGCGAACTCGAGCGCGCGCACCGGCTGGTCGTAGGTCCCGCCCACTTCGACGAGCGTCTCCAGGCGCGGGAGCTCGACCTTGGCGTTCGCCATGTTCTGGCCCGACAGCGGCTTGTAGTAGAGCCGCCCGGCGGCCGTGTCGAGGTACCACTCGCCGCCCTGGTCGAGGAAGCGCTTGGAGTTGAGCAGGTAGAACTTCGGCGTGCGGAACGGGTTCTGGATCGCGTCGTACCCGTAGGTGTTGTTGTTCCACGCGGGCTGCTGCATCGTCACGGTCCGGCCGCTGATGCCCTGCACGGGCGCGAACCGGTTGGTGAAGGAGAGCAGGGCCTGGAGCTCGATGCGCTGCTTGTCGGGCAGCGACGCCAGGTAGTCGAAGTTGCCGTTGTTCAGGGTGAACCCGCTGGCGTTCAGCGTCATGTCCGAGGGCGCGATGCTGGTGCGCGCCCGCTGGGCGAGGACGCCGTCCACGTAGAGCTGCCGGGTGTCGAAGCCGGTGCCCACGTCGGCCCGGTAGATCCCGGTCGCGGCGTCGTCGAGGGTCCAGCCGGTGACCGCTTGCGCGCCGGTGACCACGGGGCTCGCGCCGTCGGCGGCCCGCCAGGTCACGGTGTGGCCGTTCCTGCCCGAGTCGCCGGCGTTGAACCGCAGCGGGCTCGAGAGCCGGTAGGTGCCGTTGAGGAGGTTGACCGACACGTCGCCGTCACCCGCTCCGGCGGCCTGGCGGGCCCGCCTCTGGGCCTCGGTCAGGGTCTTGAGCGGTTGGCTCGAGGTGCCCGCGGCGGTGTCGCTGCCGGTGGGGGAGACGTAGAAGTCGTAGGCGGTCTGCGCTTGTGCCGGGGAAGCGCCGAGGCCCGCGAGGGCTCCGGCGACGGCGAGAAGCAGAGCCGCCGCAAGGGCGAGTCGCTTCGGGGGTGAGTGCCGCATGGCGTGTTGCCTTTCCATCGTTGGCGAGGCGGTGGTCCTAGAGGTCGGTGACGGGTACTCGCAGCTCGGCGGCTGATGCCTCGGGGTCCTCCTGCCCGCGGCGAGTAGGGGATCGGTCGGTCGTGTCGTCCTGCTGCGCGGTCGCGAGCAGGTGGAGTCCGGCGCGCTCGGGCCGGACGCCCGGACCGGCGGGATCCGCGTGGCGCGGTCTCGGGCCGAGTCCGGATACGGCTCCCTCATGGACGCGGACGCCCAGGCCGGGAGTGTCGCCGAGGACGAACGCGCCGTCCTCGATGTCGAGGTCGGCGGTGACGCCGACGGGCGGGCGCAGGTCCTGCAACTCGCTGACCAGGTGGTTCGGCACCGCGGTGGCGGCGTGCAGCAGGCCGACGGGCACGTTCCCGATCGGGCTCACCGGCAGGTCGAACGCGTGCGCCAGCGCGGCGGTGCGCAGGAAGTGCGTGACGCCGCCGACCGCGGAGGTCTGGACGATGTCGACCCCGCCCGCTTTGAGGAGCGGCCGGAACTGCTCCAGCCCGGTGAGGTTCTCGCCGGTGGCCACGGCGGCGCGCACGCCTCGGTGCACGGCCGCGAGGCCCTCGGCGTCCCAGCGCCGCACCGGTTCCTCGATCCACGCGAGGTCGATGGTGCGTTCGAGCTCGCCGACGTGGCGCACGGCCTGCTTGCGCGACCACATCTCGTTCGCGTCGAGCATGAGGCCCGGCCGTTCGGCGCCCGCGTCGGCCAGGACCTCCCGCACCAGGGCGAGTCGGCGCCGGTCGTCCTCGACGTCGAGGCCGCCTTTGAGCTTCGCCGCCCGCAGGCCGCGCTCGGCGTACACGCGGTAGGCCGCGGCCAGGTCCTCGTCGTCGAGGCCGATGTCGAGCCCGGACGCGTAGGCGGGCACGACCCGGTCGCGTCCGCCGAGGAAGCGCCAGAGCGGCTCCTCGGCGGCCTGGGCCTTGAGGTCCCACAGGGCCGTGTCGAGCGCGCCGATGGTGGCGAACACGGCGCCGCCGTGCCCGGCCTTGAAGGTGTGCCGCAGCATCCGGTCGTACAGCGCGGTGACGCTCCGCGGGTCCTCGCCCTCGATCGCGGCGAAGACCGTCGCGATCTCCACATGCGAGCCGATCCCGACGCCGGTGAGGCCGTCGTCGGTGTCCACCATGACGAGCGGGATGGTCGTGACGCCGTCGGCGAAGACGCCGTTGGCGTCGCCGACGGGCCGCGCCCACTCCTGGATCGTCGTCAGCGTGCGGTAACCGGTGATCCGCATGTCATCCTTTCGTGGCGCCGGCGGTGACGCCGGCGGTGATCTGGCGCTGGAAGCAGAGGTAGAGCGCGAGCACCGGCACGGCCGCGATGAGCACGCCCCCGGCGAACGTGGGGATGTCCGCCGAGTACTGGCCGCGCAGCGAGGTGACCCCGACCATGAGCGTGCGGTGCTCGGCCGAGGGCATCAGGAGCAGCGCGATGAGCACGTCGTTCCAGCAGAACAGGGCGTTGAGGATGCCCACCGAGAGGAGCGCGGGCCGCCCCAGCGGCAGCATGATCCGGCCGTAGACCCCGTACACGGAGTTGCCGTCGATGCGGGCGGCGTCGATGATCTCGGGCGGGATGCCGCTGTAGTAGCTGGTCATCAGGAACACCGTGAACGGCAGGAACTGCGCGGTGTAGGCCAGGATCAGCCCGGGGTAGGTGTCGATGAGACCGACCTGTCCCATGGTGCGGGCGAGCGGGACCATGATGACCTGGAACGGGATGAACAGCGCCGAGAGGATGGCGAGGAAGAGGAGCCGCGAGCCGCGGAATCGCAACTGGCTCAAGGCGAATCCGGCCATGGACCCGAAGAGCAGGAGGAGCGCGACCGCGCCGGTGACGACCAGGAGCGAGTTGGCGAGGTAGCGGCCCATGTCGGCGCTGGCCCAGGCGGTGGCGAACGCGTCCCAGCGCAGCCCCGTGGCCGGGGCGAAGCGGTCGAGCACGTACTCGTGCCGGGTCTTCATGGCGACGTTGGCCGTGAACACCAGCGGGTAGACGGTGGCGATCGCCAAGGCGGCCATGGGGACGGCGGCGAGCCAGCGGCCCGCGCGGAGCGGTGTCATCAGTCCTCCCTCCCGGCTCGGCGCAGGACGGCGATCTGGGCCAGTCCGACGACGAGCATTACGCCGAAGAGCACTGTGGACGCGGCCGAGGCCATGGCCGGGCGTCCCATCTGGCCCTGCTGGAACCAGATGTAGTACTCGGGCAGGTAGGTCGAGCCCTCGGGGCCGCCGCCGGTCATGACGTAGAGCAGGCCGAACATCGAGGTGAGCATGCCGATCATGGTGGTGACGACGACGAACTGGATGGTCCGCGAGAGACCGGGGACGATCACGTGCCGCACCACGCGCGGCAGGGAGGCGCCGTCGACGCGGGCCGCGTCGATCAACGACGCGTCCAAGGTCGCGAACCCGGCGAGGAACACCACGAGCGCCATGCCGAAGGTGGCCCAGATGTGCACGCCAACGACGGCGAACATGGCGATGTCCGGGTCGCCGAGCCAGTCGACGGGTCCCAGGCCCAGGGCGCCCAGCAGCGCGTTGGCGGGGCCGTCGAAGGCGAGCAGCAGGTTGAAGATCGCGCCGATGATCACCGGGGAGAGCACCGCGGGGAAGAAGTAGACGCCCCGGTACACCCGGTGCCCGGGCACCCGCAGGTAGATGAAGGTGGCGAGGAGCCCTGGGATCAGGACGGCCACGGGAAGGAGCAGGACCAGCAGGCCCACGTTCTTCATGGACGCCAGGAACAGCGGGTCGTCGAAGAGCGCGGTGTAGTTGTCCAGTCCGACGGCCTGCCCGTTGCGGTCGCCGTCCCCGGTGAACGAGAAGTTCACGCCGAGGGCCAGCGGGTAGAGCCGGAACACGCCGATGATGAGCGCTGCGGGCGCGATGAGCAGGTAGGGCGCGAGCCGCTCCGACCGGGACGTGCCCGCGGCGCCGCGCCCGGATCTCACGCGGCGCCGCGGTGTCGGGGTGCCGGTCCGGACGCTGGTCCGGACCGGCGAGGCGAGCTGGGGCATGCCTAGGCCGCCTGGTCGCTCTCGGCGAGCTGGGCGAGCGCGTCGTCCACAGTGACCGATCCGCTGAGGAGCTGCTGCGAGAGCCGCCCCATCAGTTCGAGGGTCTCGGCGGAGAGGGCCACGTGCAGTGCGGGCTTGCCCGTGGGGAGCTCGTCGACGATGGCGGCCGTGGCGGGACCGGCGCTGGAGGCGTCGATCGTGGTGTCGGCGGCGATCGCCCCGGCGTCGGCGTAGAACGCCTCGAGCGCCATGGTGGAGGAGAGCGAGCGGACCAGGTCGGCCGCCAGCTCGGGGTCCGCGGTCCACTCCGCGACGCCGTACCCGATGCCGCCGTCGTACGGCATGTTCGGCGCGGCGTCGGGATTGACCAGCGGTGCGGGCATGACGCCGACGTTCTCGGCGCCGAGGAACTCGCTGAAGTCCTTCCAGTGGCCCACATCGGACATGAGGCCGATGACGTGGGCGGCGTCCCCGGCGTCGAAGATCGCGAACTCGTCGTTGAACATCGCGGTGGAGTTCACGCCGTCGTTGTTGAGCCCGGCCTGGTCGGTCTCGGCCCACAGCTCGAAGATCCGCTTCACGCCCGGTGAGGTCCAGTCGCGGTCGCCCTCGATCCACGCGTCGTACTCGTCGGGGGTGAGCACGCCCGAGCCGAGGCCCGAGAGGAAGAACTGGATGCCGAAGCCCTCCTTGTTGCCCATGGCGAAGCAGTCAGCGCCGGTGGCCTCCGTGAGCTGCTCGCAGTTCGCGAGGAACTCCTCCCAGGTGGCGGCGGGCGCCTCGGGGTCGAGCCCGGCTTCGGCGTACAGCGCCTTGTTGTAGTAGATCGGGTGGCCCTGCAGGGTCACGGGCGCGGCGTAGACGTGCCCGTCTGCGGAGAAGGCCTCCCAGCCGGCCAGGCGGTCCATGTCGTCGGCGAGGTACTCCTCAAGGGGCAGCAGTGCATCGGTGCGGTCGCGCAGCTGGCCGCCGCCGTTGAAGAGCATCACGTCAGGGCCTTCGCCGGACTGGATCGCGGTGCCCAGCAGGTTGTAGTACTGGTCGAACGGCTGGGCCACGAACTCGACCTCGACGTCCGGGTGCTTCCGGGCGAAGTCGGCCTTCGCCTCCTCGATGTAGGACTTGGCGGTCTCGTCGCCGGACTTCCAGTCCCAGACCACGAGGGTGCCGCTGTCGCCGCCTTCGGAGGAGTCCGGTCCGGCCGCGCTGCCGCATCCGTAGAGCGCGAGGGGCGCTACCAGGGCGGTCGACCACAGTGCTCGTCGCTTCATTGCAGGTCACTCTCTGTAGGGGCGCCGGAGGGGTCCGGCTCACAGGGTCGCCAGTAAACGTAACTTGTATGACGTCTTACGTCAATGGAGTCATGCCGTATACTGGCGGCGATCCCGAAAGCGCCGGACGGAGGACCGAATGACGGCATTGCAGCGGCCCGCCGCGCAGGAGCCCGCGCCCCCCGCCTGGTCGCGCCGGCCCGCGAACCTGGCGAAGGCCGTGACCGAGGAGCTGGTCCGCCGCGTCGTGCGCGGCGACTACCCGCCCGGGTCCGCGCTCCCCGCCGAGCACGCCCTCTGCGCCACGTTCTCCGTGAGCCGCACCGTGGTCCGCGAGGCCGTGAAGGTCCTCCAGGAGAAGGGCCTGGTGCAGATCCGCCAGGGCTCGGGCACCGCCGTGCTGCCCTCGACCTCCTGGAACCTGCTCGACGAACTCGTGCTCGCCGCGACCATCGACGACGACGCGACCCTCGGCATCCTCGACGACCTCGTCGTCACCCGGCGCCTCCTCGAGTCCGACATGGCGAACGTGGCCGCCCGCGCCGCGGACCAGGGCGCCCTCGACCGCATGCGCGACCTCGTCGACCGCATGGACGAGCTGGTGGACGACCCGGAGTCCTACCACGAGCACGACCGCGCCTTCCATGACACGGTCATGCGCGCCTCGGGCAACCGCATCGCGCGCGCCGTCGTGCGCTCCCTGGAGAGCCAGGTCATCAACACCTCGAGCTACATGGGACGGACCGAGCGCTCCCTCTGCGAGGCCTCGAACCGCGGCCACCGCCGCATCTGCGAGCGCATCACCGCCCGCGACCCCGAAGGCGCCGCCGAGGCGATGTACGCCCACATCACGGAGGCCTGGCTGGTCCGCCGCAGCGCGCAGGGCGACCCCGACCGCCTGGCGCGCTGAACCACCGCGGAGTGATCGGATGTATCGCACTCCGCGGCAAGGACATTGGACCCTAAACTTCTGGAACCTCCCGGGTATTGACCGCATAGATCCAATTTATATAGACTATCGTCGATATTCAAGGCACTGCACGGCCTGATTCCCTGCGTCGACTGGGAGCGATTCCAGCTGGCGCTCGGCCGCACCCTCCGCAGCAGCGGACCTCTCATGCGATGCCGCCCCGCAGGTCTCAACGAGCCTGACCACAAGGAGTTCCGTCCTATGTCGAGATTCAGAACCGCTCTCGCGTGCCTCGCGGCCGCGATCGTCGTGGCAACGGCCGGAGGTGCGTCGGCGCAGGCCGCCGAAGCGCCCCAGGCCGTCGGCGCCGCCGACGTCTCCGCGGCGGCCAGCACCGGCTGCGGCAAGGCCCCCACCCTCAACAGCGGCACCCACACCATCCAGAGCAGCGGCCAGAACCGCAGCTTCATCCTGAAGGTCCCCGCCAACTACGACCGCAACAAGCCGCACAAGCTGATCTTCGGCAACCACTGGTGGGGCGGCACCGCCCAGCAGGTCGCCGGAGGCGGCTCGGACGGCGCCGTCTACGCCCACTACGGGCTCGACGCGCTCTCGGGCGGCTCGGCGATCTTCGTCGCCCCGCAGGGCCTCGACAACGCCTGGGCCAACCCCAATGGCCGCGACATCACCTTCTTCGACGACATGATCCGCCGCATCGAGGCCGACCTCTGCGTCGACGAGTCGCAGCGGTTCTCCCTCGGCTTCAGCTACGGCGGGGCGATCAGCTACGCCCTCGCCTGCGCGCGGCCGGACGTGTTCCGCGCGGTCATCGCCATCGCCGTCCCGGGCCCGGTCAGCGGCTGCAGCGGCGGCACGGGTTCCGTGGCGTACTTCGGCATCCAGGGTGTCACCGACTCCATGCCCAACGCCCGGTCGATGCGCGACCGGTTCGTGGCCAACAACGGCTGCGCGGCGATGAGCCCGCGCGAGCCCGCCTCGGGCAGCGGCACCCACATCACCTCCAACTACTCCTGCCGCGCAGGCGAGCCGGTCCGCTGGGCCGCCTTCGACGGCGGGCACCAGCAGGGCCCGGTGGACGGCTGCACGGGCTGCGAGAGCGGCGCCCGCAGCTGGGTGAAGAACGAGGTCTGGAACTTCATCAGCCAGTTCGGCACCAGCACCCCCACGGAGACCGACCAGGTGCGCAACAACGCGGCGAACCGCTGCCTCGACGTTGCGGCCCAGTCGACCTCGAACGGCGCCCTGACGCAGCTGTGGGACTGCCACACCGGTGCGAACCAGCAGTGGACGCGGACCTCGGCCAAGCAGCTGAACGTCTACGGCAACAAGTGCCTCGACGCTGAAGGCGCGGGCACGGCCCCCGGCACCCGGGTCATCATCTGGGACTGCCACAGCGGGACGAACCAGCAGTGGAACGTGAACGCCGACGGCACCGTCACCGGCGTCGCGTCGGGCCTGTGCCTGGCGACCGCGAACAACGGCACCGCCAACGGCACCGGCGTGGTCCTGGCGAGCTGCAACGGCTCGAACGGCCAGAAGTGGACCTTCGTCTAGCACCACCGACGGCGTACTCTCAGCGCCGCGCATGAGTGAACGGGCCTCCCTCGCGGGAGGCCCGTTCTGCCGCGCCTTAGACGGTGAAGCGCCAGTGATCCACATTGAACAGGTATCCGCTGCCGCCGGTGAACTTCAGGTACAGGTCACGGGTGCCGGTCGCGCCGCTGACCGGGCACGAGACGTCCGCCCAGTTCTGCCACCCGCCGGTGCCCGACACGGTGCACCTGCCCACGACCGGGCCGTTCGGTCCGTCGACCCGCAGCTCGATCGTGCCGCCGCCGGTCGCCGAGGCCACCCGCGCGGTGAACTGCCGCGCTCCGGTCCCGAAGGCCGCGCCCTTGACCTTGATCGAGTCCCCGTTCTCGATCCAGCCGACGTTCATGCCGCCCGCGCTCGAGCGCTCGGTCTCGACCCCCGTGGCCCAGGCGATCGTCTCGGCCTCCTGGCGCACATAGGGATTGAGGGTCCCCACCTGCGGCGCCCCGGCCGTGGTCATGTTGATCTGGGGAATCGTCCCGTCAGGGTTGTACGTGAACTTCTCCACGGCCACCGACCTGGTGAAACCGCCGCCGCCCGGCAGCGCGCCGTTGTGGTAGAAGAAGTACGACGAGCCCTTGAAGTCGATGATCCCGGGGTGGTTGGTGAAGCTCGAGCCCTGCGTGGGCATCACCGTGCCCCGGTAGGTCCACGGCCCGGTCGGACCCGGCGCGGTCGAGTAGGCGATGTGCTCGGAGCAGCACTGCGCCGCGTACACGTTGTAGTACAGCGATCCTCGCTTGTAGACCCACGGCCCCTCCTCGTACAGCGTCGGCCGGTCCGTGCTCCCCGGGCGGGTGCCGAAGCCCTGGGTGGTGAGCGGGATCTTCGTGGGGGAGCCCGAGTAGGAGATCATGTCGGCGTTGAGCTTCACGTACCAGAGGTTCGGGTTGCCCCAGTACAGGTAGGCCTGGCCGTCGGTGTCGATGAAGACCGTGGGGTCGATCTCGCCGTTCTGGACCAGCGGGCGCCCGAGGGCGTCCCGGAACGGCCCGGTGGGGCTGTCCGCCACGGCCACCCCGATGGCGGGCCTGCCGGTGGCGTCGTTGATGACCGGCACGTACCAGTAGAACTTGCCGTTGCGCTCCACGGCCTGGCCGGCCCACGCGTCCTGGCGCGCCCAGGAGAACGTGTCGAGGTTGAGCGGCGAGCCGTGGTCGGTCCAGTTGACCATGTCGTCGGAGGACCAGACCCGCCACTCCTTCATGGTGAACCAGGTCGAGCCGTCCTCGTCGTGGCCGGTGTAGAGGTAGACGCGGCCGTTGTGGACCAGGGGCGCGGGGTCGGCGGTGTAGATGGTCTGGACGATCGGATTGTCGGCCCGCGCGGGGGAGGGCGACGGATCGGCGGCGGTGCTCAGCAGGGCCGCGACGACCACGGCGACGACGGCCGCTGCGATCGCGGCCGGCCGGCGCCGGGTGGCATTCGGGGTCTTCATGGGAAACCTCTCCGGCGCTCGCGCGCCACAGGTGTCACGCAGGAATCTCGGACGCCCTCGAAACTTTCGACTGATGTGTCGAAAACAAGGGCTACAGGTCAGGGTATCCATAGTGTCTAGATATGTAAATAGGTCGATATCTGACTCGAGGTTGCGTGTGCCCGCGACCTGGGAGTCTCATCATGCGGGCGGAGAGATCTGATCAATGACCGCGTCAATTCAGAAGGCACCGCCCAAATCCGGACACAAGGCGAGATTGAAGATCGCTCCCATAGAAGAGATCAGATCTTTCGGCGTTCGATGTATTGACGGATCTGATTCCTCGTATCTATCGTGAACGTTCACGAAGTCCAGGTCGCAAAGGAGCGAGCGTGCGAGTGACGAATGGAGAGCGCCCCCGGCAGGCGCGCGGAGCGAAGGCGGCGATGCGGTGAGCGCCGTGGTCCAAGGTGGAGTCGAAGGCGGAGTCGGCAGCGTCGCGAGCCGTGCGGGAGCGGCGCGGACCGTCCCGAAGCCGCGCCGGAAGTCGGTGAAGGACCGCGTCAAGCGCCACTGGCAGCTCTACCTGCTGCTGGTGCTCCCCGTGGCGTACTTCGTGATCTTCCAATACATCCCGATGGCCAACAACGTGATCGCGTTCAAGGACTACAACGTGGTCCAGGGCATCTGGGGCAGCCCCTGGGCAGGGCTCGACCACTTCGAGCGGTTCTTCGCCAACCCCGTTGCGTGGGACCTGATCCGCAACACGCTCATGCTGAGCCTCTACGGGTTCCTCGCGGGGTTCCCGGTCCCGATCATCCTCGCCTTGGCGCTCAACGAGGTCCGGGCCAGGTTCTTCAAGCGCACCGTCCAGATGGTCACGTACGCACCGCACTTCATCTCGACGGTGATCGTGGTGTCGATGCTCATCCTGATCTTCTCGCCCCGGATCGGGTTCATGGCCGACTTCCTCGGGTTCTTCGGCATGGACTCGAACCTCCTCGCCCAGCCCGACGCGTTCCGCAGCGTCTATGTCTGGAGCGACATCTGGCAGACCGCCGGGTACTCCGCGATCATCTACATGGCCGCGCTCGCGGGCATCGACCCGAGCCTGTACGAGGCCGCCCGGCTCGACGGGGCCAGCCGCCTGCGCAAGATCTGGCACGTCGACCTGCCCGGCATCGCGCCCACCGTGGTCGTGGTGATGGTCCTGAGCGTCGGCTCGGTGATGGCGATCGGCTTCGAGAAGGCGTTCCTGCTGCAGAACCCCCTGAACCTCTCGACCTCGGAGATCATCGCGACCTACACCTACAAGATCGGCCTGCTCAACGCCGACTTCAGCCTCGCGACGGCGGTCGGGCTGTTCAACTCCGTCATCAATCTCATCCTGCTCCTGGTTGTCAACACCGTGTCCAAGCGCGTGACCGGCAACGGACTGTGGTGAAGGGAGCCCCTGCAATGACCCTTGAGACCGCGACCGGCGCGGCCCTCGGCACCGAGCCGGAGTCCAAGGCGCGCAAGTCCAAGCGCCGCCGCCCCACCCCGGTCCAGGACACCCCGGTGGACCGGATCTTCATGGTCGGCGTCTACATCCTGCTGACGACCTTCCTGCTCATCGTCCTGATCCCCTTGGTCAACATCCTCGCCAGCTCGTTCTCCAGCCCCGCGGCGGTGTCCGGCGGGCGGGTGTTCCTGTGGCCGATCGACTTCACGCTCGTCGGGTACGAAGCGGTGCTCGGCAACAAGGCCGTCCTCACCGGCTTCGGGAACTCGCTGTTCTACGCGATCGTCGGGACGGTCATCAGCGTCGCCCTCACGGTGATGATCGCCTACCCGCTCTCACGCTCGGAACTGGTGGGCCGCAAGGTCCTCATCGGCGGCGTCCTGTTCACCATGCTGTTCTCCGGCGGCCTGATCCCGACCTACATGGTGGTGCGGGCCCTCGGCCTGCTCGACACCCGGTGGGCGATCATCCTCCCCGCAGCGGTCGGCGCCTGGCAGGTGCTCATCGCGATGACCTTCTTCCGCTCCTCGATCCCCGGCGAGCTCTACGAGGCGGCGCAGCTCGACGGGGCCAGCGATCTGCGGTTCCTGTGGTCGGTCGTGCTGCCGCTGTCGAAACCGCTGCTCGCGGTCATCGCCCTCATGTACGGCATCGGCCAGTGGAACTCGTACTTCAGCGCCCTCATCTACCTCAGAAGCGAAGAGCTGTACCCGCTCCAGCTCGTGCTGCGGAACATCCTGATCGTCAACAACAGCGCCGGGACGAACATCGCCGATCAACTCGCGGCCCAGCAGATGGCCGACCTCATGAAGTTCTCCCTCATCGTCATCTCCACCGTGCCCGTGCTCCTCGTCTACCCGTTCGTGGCCAGGCACTTCACCAAGGGCGTGATGCTCGGCTCCGTGAAGGGCTAATTCACGGCTCGCAAACTTCGCCGTGGCCGGCTGACCCGCCTCCCGATCTTCGCCGTGACCGGCTCGCCGGCGAGTCCCCTCCATTCCCGTCAACTCCTCAATCGAAAGGCAGTCAACGATGACCAGCAGATTCGTCCGAGCGGCAGCGGCCGGAGCGGCACTGGCCGTATCGGCCACCGCGTTCGCCGCGTGCTCCTCGGAACCGGAGACCACTCCGGACGACGTGATCACGATCTTCGCCCCCCAGGACGCCGCCCAAGAGCAGAACCTGGACGAGAACGCGTTCACGAAGTTGCTCGAAGCGAAGTTCGACGTCGACCTCCAGTTCGAGACCACCACCTGGGACGGCACCGCGGCAGGGGAGAAGCGGCAGATCTCCCTCGCCAGCGGCGACTACCCCGACGCGTACATGCTCATCCCGTGGATCGACCAGTTCTCCAGCGACGAGCTGGTGAAGCTCGGCGGCCAGGGCGTGCTCATGCCGCTCGACGACCTCATCGGCGAGGACACCCCGAACCTGGTCGCCGCCTTCGAGAAGGAGCCCGGCTTCAAGGAGCTGGCGACCTCCCCGGACGGCAAGATCTGGGGCATCCCGGCCTGGAACGACTGCTTCCACTGCTCCTACCCCTCGAAGCTGTGGATGAACTCCGACTGGCTCGACACGCTCGGCCTGGAGCAGCCCACCACGCCTGAGGAGCTGCGCGCGGTCCTGGAGGCCTTCAAGACCCAGGACCCCAACGGGAACGGCGCGGCGGACGAGATCCCGCTCTCCGCGACCGGCGGCGGCTCCCTCCTCTCGTACCTGATGAACCCGTTCATCTACACCCCGGAGATGGGTGCGGAGGGCACCATCCCGGCCACGCTCGGCGTCGTCGGCGGCGAGGTCGCCATGCAGCCCACCCGCGACGAATGGCGCGACGGCATCTCCTATGCGGCGTCCCTGTACGCGGACGGCCTGATCGACGAGGCCGCCTTCACGCAGAACGGCGAGGCGATCATGGCGAAGGGCAACAGCGCCGAGGGCGTGATCGTCGGATCGGCCGCCATGATGCACCCGTGGTTCGTCTCCGACGACCACGAGGACGGGCGCTACACGCAGTACGACGCGGTCGCGCCGCTGACCGGGCCGAACGGGAGCGACGCCACCTACACCGGCGGCGCCGCCGGAGCCGCGCCCGGCGCGACGTTCGTCATCACGAACCGCTCCAGCGAGGCGAAGCAGAAGAAGCTCATGCAGATCGTCGACTTCATGGTCTCCTACGACGGCCACGTGCAGGGCGAGTTCGGCGTCGAGGGCGTCAACTGGGTCGGGCCCGAGGCGGGCGACGTGGCCCTGGACGAGACCCTCGAACCGAACTTCAAGGTCCTCGCACTGCCCGAGGGCGAGGGGCTGAACAACTCCTGGGGCCCGATCGCGCAGTTCTTCACCGACGCGGAGTTCCGCAACTCCCAGGTCACCGCGACCGACGTCGACACGCCCGAAGGCTACGAGCGCCGCCTGTTCGAAGCCACGGAGCTCTACGCCGGCCACGAGTCCGACGAGCTGTTCCCCTACTGGGAGGCGGCGGTGACCGGCGAGACCGCGAAGGAGCTCGCCACGATCCAGACCAATGTGGAGAGCTTCGTGGTCCAGGCGGCCGCGGAGTTCGTGAGCGGCGTCCGCGACATCGAGAGCGACGAGGACTGGGCCGAGTTCCAGCAGAACCTCACCGACCTCGGCGCCGAGCGGTACGTCCAGATCTACCAAGAGGCATGGGACGCCTCGAAGTAGGCCTTTCCCTCCCCACCAGGTGGGCCGCCCCAGGGGTCGAGACCGGGGGCGGCCCACCGCCGCGAACACCTGCAGCAATCCATCGACAGGAGACCCATGTCCACCGCACCCGGCTCTGCTTCGAACGACGCCGCCTCGAACGACGCCGCGCCGTACGCCGGCTACCTCTACGCGCACTTCAAACGCGAGGACGCCGACGGCGAGCAGATCTACTTCGCCCTGAGCGAGGGCAACGACCCGCTGCACTTCGACGACCTCAACGGCGGCGAGCCGGTCCTGCGCTCCACCCTGGGGGACGGCGGGGTCCGCGACCCGCACATCGTCCGCGCCCCGGAAGGCGACCGGTTCTACCTGGTCGCCACCGACCTCTGCCTCTACAAGAGCCTCGACTGGGACCACCACCAGCGCTGGGGCAGCCGATCCATCATGGTCTGGGAATCGCGCGACCTCGTCGACTGGGGCGAAGGGCGGCTCGTCGAAGTGTCGCCGCCGGAGGCGGGCAACACCTGGGCGCCCGAAGCGGTGTGGGACCCCGAGCAGGAGGCCTACCTCGTCCACTGGTCGTCCAAGCTCTACGACGGCCCCGACCACGTGGGCGAGACCCACAACCGGATCATGTGCGCGACCACCCGCGACTTCCGCGAGTTCTCCGCACCGAAGGTGTGGATCGACCGCGGCTGGCACACGATCGACACCACCGTCATCGAGCACGACGGCCTGTACCACCGCTTCCTCAAAGACGAGCGCAGCCGCACCCACGGTGTGCCCCACGGCAAGACGATCTTCTCCGAGACTTCCCCGAGCCTCACGGCCGCCGCATGGACGCCCCTCGCGGAGGGCATCGGCCTCGGCCCGGTCAGCCAGGGCGAAGGGCCGCTCGTGTACAAGTCGAACACCGAGGACAAGTGGTACCTCTGGATCGACGAGTTCAAGGCCGACCGCCGCTACGTGCCGTTCGAGACCGACGACCTCGCCGGCGGCGAGTGGACCCCCTCGACCGACTTCCGGCTGCCCGCGGACCCGTGCCATGGTGTGGTCCTGCCCGTGACCGCGGCGGAGTACGAACGGCTCCAGTCCAACTGGGGGTGAGACCGAGCAGGTCGAAGGAGGAGGGGAACCGTGGCCAAGCGGGTGACGATCCACGATGTGGCGGCCGAGGCCGGCGTGTCGCGCCAGACCGTGACGCGGGCGATGAACGACAGGGACGACATCAAGGAGGCGACCCGCGTCCGGGTCCTCGAAGCCGTCGAGCGCCTCGGCTACCGGCCGAGCCGCTTCGCCCGCAACCTGGTCACCCGGCGCAAGCAGCACGCGCTGGGCCTGGTGGTGGCCTCCTTCGACAACCCGTACTACACGAGCATCGCCGCCGAGATGCTCACCGCCGCCGCCGAGCGCGGCTGGCAGCTGATGATGGCGGCCGCGCAGGACGACACGGAGGCCGTGCTCGGCATGCTCGCCTCCCAGGCGGACGTCGTGGCCCTCCACTTCGGCGGCACCGGGGCCGAGCTGGACGAGATCGCCGGCGGACTGCCCGTGGTGCGCCTGGAGGCCGAGAGCCTCCTGCCCGGCGTCCACTCGGTCGCGCTCGACATCGAGTCCGGCATCAATGCGGTCGTCGCCGAGCTCCGCGCGCGCGGGGCCCGGCGGTTCGGCATGGTCGACTCGGCGTCCTCGCTCCAGGCCCACGGCGCCCACGGGGTCCCCGGCGTCTACGGGCCCTCGCCGAAGCGGCGCTGGTACGAGCGCGCCGTGGGCGACCAGCTCGCCGGCGTCACGATCGGGGACGAGAGCATCCCCGAAGGGAGCCGGGCCTTCGGCGAGCTGCTGGAGCGGCACCCGGACGTCGACACCGTCCTGATGTTCAACGACCTCATGGCGCTGGGCGCGGTGCAGCACGCGCAGTCGCACGGCGTCAGCGTCCCCGACCGGGTGCGCATCGTCGGCATCGACGGGCTGGCCCTCGGCGAGGCGGTCCACCCGAGGCTGACCTCGATCGCCCTCGACGTGCGCGCGCTGGCCTCGCACACCATGGACATCGCGGAACTGGTCGCCAAAGCCGACTTCGCCCGGCTCGACCCGATCCACCGGAGGGCCGGCTCGTCGATCCTCTGGCGCGAGTCGGCCTGAGACCCGGGTGCCACCAGGGCTTGCGCCGACTGGATCTTTACCGGTAAATTTCTCGGGACCGGCGCCCTACCTACCTCGCTAATTCAGGAGCCATCGATGAAGACCTTCTCCCTCAGCCAGGTCACCCTGCTGGAGGGCCCCTTCGCACGCGCCGTGAGCACCGACCTCGAGTACGTGCTCGCCCTGGAACCGGACCGGCTCCTCGCGCCGTTCCTGCGCGAAGCGGGCCTGGAGCCACGCGCGGCCTCCTACGGCAACTGGGAGGACAGCGGCCTGGACGGCCACATCGGCGGCCACTGCCTCTCCGCGCTGGCCCTGCTCGCCGCCGCGACCGGCGAGGCCGAACCGCAGCGGCGGCTCGAGTACATGGTCGCCGAGCTGGCGCGGGCCCAGGACGCCCTCGGCACCGGCTACGTGGGCGGCGTCCCGGGCGGTGCGGCCCTGTTCGAGACCCTGCGCGGGGGCGGCGCCGCGGCGGCGACCGCGATCGGCTGGACCGGCGGGCACTGGGTGCCCTGGTACAACCTGCACAAGACCTTCGCCGGCCTCATCGACGCGCACCGCCTGCTCGGCAGCAAGCAGGCGCTCGACGTGGTCGTGCGGCTGGCGGACTGGTGGCTCGGGGTCGCGGCGACCCTCGACGACGAGGCGTTCGAAGCCATGCTCGACACCGAGTTCGGCGGCATGAACGAGGCCTTCGCCGACCTGGCGGCGATCACCGGCCGGGGCGACTACGCCGACATGGCCCGGCGCTTCTCCCACCGCGCGATCCTCGACCCGCTCCTGGAGCGCCGCGATGGCCTCACCGGCCTGCACGCCAACACCCAGATCCCCAAGGCCGTCGGGTACGCGGCGGCTGCCGCCGTCCGCGGCGACGAGGACCTGCTGGAGGCGGCCCGGTACTTCTGGCGCGAGGTCGTCGGGCACCGCACGGTGGCCATCGGCGGCAACAGCGTCCGCGAGCACTTCCACGCCCTCGGCGACTTCACGCCCATGATCGAGGACCGCGAGGGCCCGGAGACCTGCAACACCTACAACATGCTGAAGCTCGCCAAGCACCTGGCCGAGTCCGCCTTCGAACCGTCCCTTCTGGACTTCACCGAGCGCGCGGTCTACAACCACCAGCTGGCCTCCCAGCACCCCGAGCGCGGCGGCTTCGTGTACTTCACCCCGATGCGCCCGCGCCACTACCGGGTCTACTCGCAGCCCGACCTCGGCATGTGGTGCTGCGTGGGCACCGGCATCGAGGCCCAGGCCAAGTACGGCGAGTTCGTCTTCGGCGAGCACGAGGGCGCCCTGGCGGTCAACCTGTACCTCCCGGCCGAACTGGACGCGCCCGAGTTCGGCGGCCGGTTCCGCCTGGAGACCGCGTTCCCGGCGGACGAGCACATCGGACTCACGCTCGACCTCGAGGCGCCGCGCGCGTTCGCGCTGCGGCTGCGCGTCCCCGACTGGAGCGACGGCCTCGAAGGGCTCACGGTCAACGGCGACCCGGTCGAGGCCGCCGCAGTCCCCGGTGCCGTCGTCCTGGAACGGGAATGGCTGCCGGGCGACACGGTGGCGTTCCGCCTGCCGCTGCGCCTGCGCGCCGAGCGGCTGCCCGACGGCTCGCCGTGGCAGGCGTACTTCGCCGGGCCCGTCCTGCTGGCCTCCCGCGACGGCGCCCACCACCTCGACGGGCTCGAGGCCGACGACAGCCGCATGGGGCACGTCGCGCACGGCCCGCTGCTCGGCTTCGCCGACCTCCCGGTCATCGCGGACGCGCCCGCCGAAGACGTGCTCACCCGCGAAGCGCCCCTGCGCTACCGGCTGGCCTTCGCCGATCCGGCGGGCTCGATCGAGCTGGTGCCGTTCCACGAGGTCCACGACACCCGCTACACCGTCTACTGGCCCGTGGCCGCCGCCGACCGGACGGCCGAGCGCCGCGCCGAACTGCTCGCGGCCGACAGCGAGTCGCTCACGCTCGACGCCATGACGGTGGACAAAGTCGCGTTCGGCGAGCAGCAGCCCGAGAGCGACCACGGCTTCCGCGGCGAGGCTACCGAGGTCGCCGTGGACGCGCAGGGCCGCCGCGCCCGCGCCACCGCCGCCCGGATGTCCGTGGGGCTCAACGACCCCGGCCGCACCGGCCGCACCCTCCGCGTCGGATACCGCCACGCGGGCGGTGCCACCGGCGTCACGGTGACACTGGACGGCGAGCTGGTCGCCGCCGAGTCCTGGGAGGGCGAGCACGGTGCCTTCGAGGTCGACTACGCCCTGCCTGCGGAGTCCGGGCCCGGCGCTGCGGTCCGCGAACTCGAGTTCACCGCCCCGGAAGGCGGTTCGACGCCGGGCGTGACCATGGTGCGGCTGCTGCGCTGACCCGAGTCCACTGACGACAGAAGGCCCGTCCGGTCGAACCGGACGGGCCTGAGTCCTCTCCTAGCGCACTGCGGCCTCGTCCCGGCCCGACCAGTAGCCGCCGTCGGGGTAGCTGAACTCCTCGATCGAGGCGGTGTACATCTCGGCCGAGTAACCGGGCCGGGACGGCAGCAGGTAGTTGCCGTTCTCGACCAGGCACGGGTCGGTGAAGTGCTCATGGAGGTGGTCCACGTACTCGGTCACCCTGTCCTCCAACGTGCCCGAGACGGCCACGTAGTCGAAGATCGACAGGTGCTGCACCAGCTCGCACAGGCCCACGCCGCCCGCGTGCGGGCACACCGGCACGCCGAACTTGGCGGCCATCAGGTACACGGCGATGATCTCGTTGACGCTGGCCAGCCGCGCCGAGTCGAGCTGCAGGTAGTCGAGCGCCTCGGCCTGCAGCATCTGCTTGAACAGGACCCGGTTCATGCCGTGCTCGCCGGTCGCGACGCCGATCGGCGCCACCGCGCGGCGCACGGCCGCGTGCCCGAGCACGTCGTCAGGGCTCGTCGGCTCCTCGATCCAGTGCGGCTCGAACTCGGCCAGCGCCTTGACCCAGTCGATGGCCTCCGGCACGTCCCACACCTGGTTGGCGTCGATCATGAGCTTGGCGTCCCAGCCGATGACCTCGCGGGCGATCCGCAGGCGGCGGCGGTCCTCCTCGAGGTCGGCCCCGACCTTGAGCTTGACGTGGCGGTAGCCCTGGTCGACGGCCTCCTGGAGGAGCCGGCGCAGCTTGTCGTCGCTGTAGCCGAGCCAGCCGGCGCTGGTGGTGTAGCACGGGTAGCCGCCGCGGGCCTCGAGCTCGGCGATGCGCCGGCCGCGCGTGTCGTACTGGTCGCGCAGGAGCTCCAGGGCCTCTTCGCGGGTGAGGGCGTCCGAGAGGTAGCGCAGGTCGGCGGCGTCCACGAGCTGCTCGGGGGTCATGTCGGCGAGCAGGCGCCACAGCGGCTTGCCCGCGGCGCGGGCGGTGAGGTCCCATACGGCGTTCATGACCGCGGCGAGTGCGATGTGGACGACGCCCTTCTCCGGTCCGAGCCAGCGGTACTGCGAGTCGGACTGGAGTTCGCGGTAGAGCGCGCCGGGGTCGTTCACCACGGTCTCCAGGTCGCGGCCGATGAGCCTGACGGCCCAGTGGAGGGCGGCGGCGGTGACGATGTCGTTGCCGCGTCCGATGGTGAAGGTGAAGCCGTACCCGGTGAGATCGGGGTCGTCGGTCCGGACGATGACGTAGGCGGCGGAGTAGTCGCCGTCCTTGTTCATCGCGTCCGAGCCGTCGAGGGTCTGCGAGGTGGGGAAGCGGACATCGTGAGCCTCGACGGCCTCGATGGTGGTCATGCGGTGGTCCTCAGGTGCTGGTCGGGTGGTCTGCGGCGGGGCGGTGCGCGGCGCGGCCGTGCCGGAGGGGGGCGGGCCCGCGCCGTTTGCGCAAACGATTGATCAGGCGTTGACCTTATCCGGGGTCGCCGCCCGGCGCAAGGGGGAGGAGCGTCAGGCGCGCGGCGGCGCGGTCGACTCGCGGGTGATGAGCACCGGCTCGGGGTCCTCCACGGACAGGTGCTCGACGGGGCCGCCGTCGACGACCCGCGCGAGGGCGGCGGCCGCGGTGCGCCCGAGCTCGTAGAGCGGCAGCTGCACGCAGGTGAGCGGCGGCCACGTGTGCCCGGCCGTCCACGCGTCGTGGACCGCGACCACCGAGAGCTCCGCGGGCACGCCCAGTCCCTGCGCCCGCGCCTGGGCGAGCACCCCGACCGCGGCGTTGACGTTCGCGGCCACGATCGCCGTGGGCCGCTGCGGGAGTGCGAGCAGCTCCGCGGTGGAGGCCCGCCCGTCCGGCTCCCGGTACCCGCGCCAGGTGACCAGGCCCGGGTCCCGCGCGATCCCGGCCGCCTCCAGCGCCTCGGCGTACCCCGCCGCGCGGCGCTGCGCGGTCGGCGAACCGGCGAGCCCTCCGGCGAAGCCGATCCGGCGGTGCCCCAGCGCGATCAGGTGCTCGGTGGCCCGGCGCGCCGCGAGCGCGTCCGGCACGACCACCGAGCTCGCCCCGGGGAGCCGCTGGTGGATCGTGACCAGCGGCGCGCGCTCGCCCACGGACTGCGCCAGCTCCTCGGGGTCGGTGCCGTCGCGCGGCTGGAGCACGATGCCGTCCACCCGGCCCTCGCCCACGAGCCGGTCGAACATGGCGCCGCCCGGGTGCATGTCCTCGCTGCGGGCCAGCAGCATGACGCAGCCGCGCGCGACCGCCTCGTCCTCCACGCCGCGGGTCAGATCGGCGAACAGCGAGTTCGTGACGTCGGGGACGATGAGCGCGATGACATCGGTGCGCGCGAGTTTGAGCGCGCGGCCCGCGAAGTTCGGGTGGTACCCGACCTCCCCGGCCGCCTTGCGCACCCGCTCCCGGGTCGCCTCGCTGACCCGGGCCGTCGGGTCGCCCGAGAGCACCCTGGAGACCGCCGACACCGAGACGCCCGCCCGGGCCGCCACATCGCTGAGTTTCGCCACGGCTCCAGTATCGCCTATCCCCGCCGCGGCTGAGCAAACGATTGCGCATTCGCGGGATGTGTGCGATCCTCATCGGCGACCGACCCGCACCCCGTCCCCCGAGGAGGCAGCCGTGCCCGCCGCACACTACGCAGGAAACCGGACCATGACCGTGGTGGACGCCGAACCGGCTCCGCCGGGCCCGGGCCAAGTCCAGATCAACGTCGCCTACAACGGCATCTGCGGCACCGACCTGCACATCCTCAGCGGCCACATGGACGCCCGCGTCGACGTCCCGGCCGTCATCGGCCACGAGATGAGCGGCACCATCGCCGCCCTCGGCGAGGGCGTCGAAGGCTGGGCCGCCGGCGACCCCGTCACCGTCATGCCCCTCGCCTGGGACGGCACCTGCCCCGCCTGCCTCGCCGGGAACTCGCACATCTGCCAGAACCTCGACTTCGTCGGCATCGACTCGCCCGGCGCCCTCCAGGCCAGCTGGAACGTCGACGCCGGCCTGCTCGTGCGCCTCCCCGCGACCCTCTCGCTCCAGCACGCGGCCCTCGTCGAGCCCACCGCCGTCGCCGTCCACGACGTGCGCCGCTCCGAACTCGAGGCCGGCCAGAAGGCCGTCGTCATCGGCGGCGGCCCCATCGGCGTCCTCATCGCCGCCGTCGCCCGCTCCTTCGGCGGCGACGTCGTCGTGATCGAACTCGATCCGAAGCGCCGCAAGGCCATCGCCGACCTCGGCCACACCGTCCTCGACCCCCGCGACGACACCGTGGCCTGGGTCGAGGAGTGGACCGGCGGCGCGGGCGCCGACGTCGTCTTCGAGGTCTCCGGCGCGGCCGCCGCCGTCCTCGGCGCCGTCGACTACGCCAAAGTGCGCGGCACCCTCGTCGTCGTCGCGATCCACCCCGAACCCCGCCCGGTGAACCTCCAGCGCGTCTTCTGGCGCGAACTGCGCCTCCTCGGCGCCCGCGTCTACCAGCGCGACGACTTCGACACCGCCGTCGCGCTCCTGGACACCGGCGCGATCCCCGCCGACGCCCTCATCACCAAGACCGTCCCCCTGCGCGACATCCAGGCCGCCTTCGACGCCCTCACCGGCGGCGAGGCCATGAAGATCCTCATCGACGTCCAAGCCGACAGCGCCTCCAAGGACAGTGAGTGACCATGACCCTCTTCGACCTCACCGGCCGCCTCGCCGTCGTCACCGGCGCCAAGCGCGGCATCGGCTTCGCCATGGCCGAGGCCCTCGCCGCCGCCGGAGCGGACGTCATCGGCGTCAGCGCCACCATCGAACCCGAAGGCTCCGCCATCGAAGCGCGGGTCAAGGAGCTCGGCCGCACCTTCCGCGCGATCCGCGCCGACTTCAACGACCCCGAGCAGGTCGCCGAACTCGCCGACACCCTCGCCGCCGAACCGGTCGACGTCCTCGTCAACAACGCCGGCACGATCCGCCGCGCCCCCGCCGCCGAGCACCCCGACGCGTACTGGGACGAGGTCCTCCAGGTCAACCTCACCAGCCAGTTCGCGCTCACCCGCGCCGTCGGCCGCACCATGCTCGAACGCGGTAGGGGAAAGGTCGTCTTCACCGCCTCGCTGCTGAGCTTCCAGGGCGGCATCAACGTGCCCGGCTACGCGGCGGCCAAATCCGGCATCGCCGGCCTCACCCGCGCGCTGGCCAACGAGTGGTCGGCCCGCGGCGTCACCGTGAACGCGATCGCCCCCGGCTACATCGCCACGGACAACACCCAAGCGCTGCAAGACGATCCGGACCGCTCGAAGGCGATCCTCGAACGCATCCCCGCCGGGCGCTGGGGCAGGCCGGGCGACCTCGCGGGCGTGACGGTGTTCCTCGCCAGCGCCGCCTCCGACTACGTCTCGGGCGCGGTCATCCCAGTGGACGGCGGCTGGCTCGGCCGCTAGCGACGCGGACGGCCGCCTCGCGGCGGCCGTTTAGCGGATACCGAGGAAATACTCCGGCACGGCGCCCGAATCGCCCCGCCGCGTTGTGGGGACCCGACAATCCGCGCCCGATTCGCCCGATCACGGGTTTGACACGGGCGCGAGACTCTCCGTATGGAAAGCAGCGCAAGGAAACCGAAGCCCCGACGTGTCGACGCCGGGTTGAATCTGGCGATCACCGCGGCCACCGTCGGGTGGCTCGGCGTGAGCCTGGCATTGTTCCTGTGGGGTTTCGACATCGACTTCTCGGGCGATCCCGTGTCGCCCGAGCGGCAGGCCGCGCTCGACAACCGCGAGCGGCTGCGCATCATCGCGTTCGCGGGCGGCCCCGTCCTCATCGCCGTGTTCGCGGTCGTCGTCGAGCGGCCCCGGACCGCCTTGGTCTACATCCTGATCGCGCTCGTCCTCTTGTGCGCGAACGTGTCCCAGGAGCGGGTGCGGCACCTCTTCGTGCCGCCGTCGGTCGAGGTCGAGGACCCCGGCACGGACCACTGCGTCCCGATCAGCGGCTCGGACCGCACCTGCCCCGGGGGATGAGCGCTACTCGAAGGCGATGCGCAGGATGCGGTCGTCGTCGGGGCCGGGGTCGCCGCGGCCGTCCGTGTTGTTGGTCAGGACCCACAGCGCCCCGTCGGGGGCGGTCACGACGTCCCGGAGGCGGCCGTACTCCTCTACATAGTGTTCGACCGACGTGCCGGGGTCGTCGAGGGGGACGGCGCGCAGGCGCCGTCCGCGGAGGTTCGCGATGTAGGCGGTGCCGCCCGCGATCGCCATGCCCGAGGGGCTGGCGTCGTCCGGGCTCCACTGCTGGACTGGGTCGGCGTACTCCCCGTTGCCGGCGATGCCCTCGACCTCGGGCCAGCCGTAGTTCGCGCCGGCCTCGATCGTGTTGAGCTCGTCCCAGGTGTCCTGCCCGAACTCGGCGGCCCACATGGTGCCGTCCTCGTCCCACGCGATGCCCTGGGGGTTGCGGTGGCCCCACGTGTAGACGAGCGAGCCGGGGAACGGGTTGTCGTCCGGGACGGCGCCGTCAGGGGTCATGCGCAGGATCTTGCCCGCCAGCGATTCGCGGTCCTGGGCGTTGCCGGGGTCCCCGGCGTCTCCGGCGGTGGCGTAGAGCATCCCGTCGGGTCCGAACGCGATGCGCCCGCCGTTGTGGTTGCCCGCCGAGGGGATGCCGGACAGTATCTCTTGCGGTGCACCGAGGGCCAGCGCGCCTGCGGTGCCTTCGAGCGCGAACCGCTCGATCCGGTTCCCGTCCGAGGCGGTGAAGTACGCGTACAGGAACCCCTCGCGCACCGCGAGCCCGAGCAGCCCGCCCTCGCCGCCCCCGGCCACGCCGTCGACGACGGCGACCTCGCGGGTCGCGCCTTGGGCGTCCAGTTCCAGGACGCGGCCGCTGTCGCGCTCGCTGACGAGCGGCGTGCCCTCGTGGAACGCGATCGACCAGGGCGCCTCAAGCCCGCTCGCGACGACCTCCGGTGCACCGAGCGCGGTCGCGGCGGTGGTCGGCGCCGGCTCGTTGGCCGAAGCCGAGCCCGTGTCCGGATCCGGCTCCTCGTCCGGTGCCGCCGTGCAGGCGGCCAGCGGTATCCCGGCGAGCGCGACTCCCGCGTACCGCAGCGTCTGACGTCTGGAGGCCATGGCCCGTCCTTTGCTCTCGTCGCCCGTGCGGGCGCGGTCGTCTCGGAGGTCTCCACTCTAGGTGCGCGCGAACGGTTCCGACAGGCCGCGCGGTGGTTCCCCGGGCCCCGCAGGGCCCGTATGGCCGCCGGGCCGGGGACCGGTCGCTCGGCCTCGGCGGCTCTGCGGGCGCGGCGGCACGCCCGCGGAATCGTCTGACCTTTGAAAGTTCCGGTCGTTTCGGGGTCCCGTCGACGCGTGTTCGACGATGGAGAAGGCTTGCCGGGCAGCGGCGCATTCGACCCTGAAACGACGATCGGGCGCGAAACGCGGGCGTTCCGGAAAAGCGGGGGAGGATCGCCGCCGTGTCCATTCCTGCCTGGGAAAAGTCCGTCCGATCGCTCGGTTTGTAGCCGTTCCTCCGCATTGCTCGAGCCTCCCCGTTGGTTACACACCGTGTTGCATGGGTCACGAAAAGAGATTCATTGACATCACTGCTTGTTCTCACTAAGCTCTGGAAGTTATCGGAAATAGCCCCGAAAGTTTCGATCGTTACGGCAGTGAAATCTTGCCCGCCGGAGTGGACGGAGGGGCGGACTGTTTGGTCCATCTCAAGGAGGAGAGTCATGTCAGGTGTGTTCGGGCGTTCGCCCATCGGAGCCACCCGCCGCGGAGTCATCGGATTCTCGCTGGCCGCGTCGAGCATGGCCGCGCTCGCGGCGTGCAGTGACGACGGCGGCAGCGACGAGATCGACGTCGAGGCGCAGTCCAAGGGCGCGATGGAGAATTTCGCCGCTGACACCCAGTTCACGGCTACGGAGCCCTTCAACCTCTCGGTGCTCTGGACGGATTGGCCCGACCTTCCCATCACCGACAAGTGGGAGTTCTTCAAGGAGATCGAGAAGCGCACCAAGGTCACGATCGACGTCACGAACATCCCGTTCAGCGACGCGACCGAGAAGCGCAGTCTCCTGATCAGCGCCGGTGACGCCCCCACGGTGATCCCGCTGGTCTACACCGGTGAGGAGAACTCGTTCGTCTCCTCGGGCGCGATCCTGCCCATGAGCGACTACGTCGAGCACATGCCCAACTTCCAGAAGTACGTGGAGGAGTGGGACCTCGCGGACATGATCGACAACCTCAAGCAGGCCGACGGCAAGTACTACATGCTGCCGGGCCTCCAGGAGGTGTCGGTGCCCGTGTTCACCCTCGTCATCCGCAAGGACGTCTTCGAGACCGTCGCCGGCGGCATCCCCCAGACCTGGGACGAGATGCGCGAGGCCCTGGTCAAGATCAAGGCCGAGTACCCCGACTCCAAGCCGCTCGCGGACGGCTTCGAGGGCGCCTCGATGCTCAACTACGCCGCGCACGCGTTCGGCGCGCAGGCCGGCTGGGGCTTCGGCAGCGGCATGATCGACGACGGCTCCGGCAACCTGGTGTACACCGCCGCGACCGAGGGCTACAAGCAGATGGTCGAGTTCTTCCGCGGCCTCGTCGAGGACGGCCTGCTCGACACCGACTCGATGACCGCGGCGAACGACGGCACCGGCGGCGGCAGCGTCACCGAGAAGGTCGCGGCCAACCTCGTGTTCGCGGCCTCCGGCTCGGCCGGCACCGCCATCGAGTTCGCGACGGCCCTCAACGAGACCGTGGGCGAGGGCAACTACGAGATCCTGCAGATCGCCCCTCCCGGCGGTCCTGCCGGCCAGATCTGCGAGCCGCGCAACTTCTGGAACGGCTTCATGCTGAACGCGGAGATCGCCGACTCCGAGAACTTCGTCGCGATTCTGCAGTTCCTCGACTGGTTGTACTACAACCAGGAGGCCCGCGAGCTGCTCCGCTGGGGCGTGCTCGACCAGACCTACACCAAGGACGCCTCCGGCAAGATCACCCTCAAGCCCGAGTTCCGCCTCGACGCCTACGGCATCAACCCCGGTGCGCCGACCGACATCCAGAAGGACCTCGGCTGGTCGAACGCGGTGTTCGCCGACTCGACCGAGTCCCGGGCGCTCAAGGAGTCCTACAACTCCCCGACCTTCGTGGAGTACATCGACTCCGTGCTCTCCACCCGCACGCCTCGCGACCCGAACCCGCCGGCCCCGCTCGACGAGATGGAGCTGGAGCAGGCCTCGCTCCAGGCCACCCCGCTGAAGGACACCGTGGACACCGCCACGCTGCAGTTCATCCTGGGCGACCGCGACATCGCCGAATGGGACGCCTACGTCGGCGAGCTCGAGGCCGCCGGTCTCCAGACCTACGTCGACCTCATCAACACCGCCCGCCAGCGCTTCGAGGAGGAGAACTCCTAGTCCGCCTGCCGGGGTGCGGCCGGTGAGCACGGCTTCGCCGAGCTCGCAGACCAGCCGCTCTACCCCGGTGCGGACGGGAGGGAGTGCCTATGTCCCTCACTCAAGACGAGCAGTCCCCGCGGGCCGAGGCCCGCGGGGGCGCCGCGGCGCCCCCGGCGCCGCCGCGCCCGCCTGCGGCGAAGCCGAAGGCGCGACCCCGCAAGCGCAAGCTGAGCTGGAAGACCGCGTTCAAGCGCGACTGGCAGCTCTACACCATGGCGATCGTGCCGCTGATCTTCTTCGTGATCTTCAAGTACGGCCCCATGCTCGGCAACGTCATCGCGTTCCGGAGGTTCCGCCCCGGCGGCAGCATCTTCGGCGACGAATGGGTCGGCGTGCGCTACATCGAGATGTTCATCAACGACCCGTCGTTCTGGCACGTCTTCACGAACACGGTGATCCTGGGCGCTCTCACCATGGTGGTCTGCTTCCCGCTCCCGATCGTGCTGGCGCTCCTGCTGAACGAGGTGCGGCAGCAGTACTTCAAGAAGCTCGTGCAGTCGATCTCGTATCTGCCGCACTTCCTGTCGATCGTCATCATCGTCGGCATGGTCATGCAGATCCTGTCGCTGGAGGGCACGGCGAACCAGATCGTCCGCGCCTTCGGCGCCGAGGAGATCCCGTTCCTGCAGCGCGCCGAGTGGTTCCGCTTCATCTACGTGGGCTCCGAAGTGTGGCAGACCATCGGCTGGGGCACGATCCTCTATCTGGCGGCGCTCACCTCGATCGACGACTCCCTGTACGAGGCGGCGAAGATCGACGGCGCGGGCCGGTGGCGGCAGACCTGGCACGTCACGCTGCCGGGCATCCGGCCGACGATGGTCACGTTGCTGATCCTCAACATCGGCATGTTCCTCAACGTGGGCTTCGAGAAGGTCTTCCTGCTCTACAACCCGCTGACGTACGAGACGGCCGACGTCATCTCGACCTACCTCTACCGGGTCGGCCTGGTGTCGAACAACCTCAGTTACGCGACCGCCATCGGCCTGTTCCAGGCGCTGATCGGTCTCGTGATGGTGCTTTCCGCGAACCTGATCTCGCGGCGGACGACGGGAACGAGCCTGTGGTGACCGATATTCGCACGCCCGACCTCGCGTCGGTGAAACCGCGGACGACGCATCGGACGAGGGGCGAGCGCGTCTTCGGCGCGTTCAACGCGACCTTCCTCATCCTGCTGTGCCTGGGGATGCTGTACCCGTTCATCACGGTGCTCGCGCAGTCGTTCAGCTCCTCCGGGGCGATCAAGGCCGGCCAGGTGAACTTCCTGCCTGTCGACTTCAATGTGGACACCTATGCGATCGTGATGTCGGACGGCATCTTCTGGCGCAACTACGGCAACACGGTGCTGTACACGGTGGTCGGCACCATCATCGCGATGGTCCTGACCACGACCTACGCGTTCGTGCTGTCGAAGCCGCACCTGAAGGGCCGCAAGGTCCTCATCGGCATTGCGGTGTTCACGATGTTCTTCAACGGCGGCCTTGTGCCGAACTACGTGCTGATCTCGGCGCTGGGCATGAAGAACACCATGTGGGCGCTGGTGCTCCCGGGCGCGATCTCGGTGTTCAACCTGCTGGTGATGAAGGCGTTCTTCGAGAACCTGCCGAAGGAGCTCGAGGAGGCCGCGCAGATCGACGGGCTCGGCTGGTACGGCATCTTCGGCCGGATCGTGCTGCCGTTGTCGAAGGCCGTGATCGCCACGATGGTGCTGTTCTACTCGGTCGCGTTCTGGAACGACTGGTTCGCCGCGTTCCTGTACCTCGACAAGAGCGAGCTGTTCCCCATCACGCTGTACCTGCGCAACCTCATCGCGGGCGCTTCGACCACGGCGTCCGAAGGGGCGGCGGCCGCGGGCAGCACGACCGCGCAGGTCTCGGCGAACATCCAGGCGGTGACGATGATCCTCACCGTCATCCCGATCCTGACCATCTACCCCTTCGTCCAGCGGTACTTCGTGTCGGGCGTCATGCTTGGATCGGTCAAGGGCTAGTGAGCGCAAGGGAAGGGGCGGCAGCATGAGCACGCAGCAGCAGGCGGACGAGATCGGACCGGGAGTGCTCTCCCGGTTCACCGCCGCGGTCTACCGCTTCCTCGTCCTCGGGGTGTTCCTCGCGGTCGCGGGGGTGCCGACGCTGCTGATGTGGGTGCTGCTCGCCCCTGCCCCCGGCAATGTCATCTGGTTCGTCGCCGCGCTCCTGCCGCTGGCGCCCGCGTTCTCGGCGGCGCTCTACGCGCAGCGGGCGTGGGCGGACGAGCCGGACCTCAGCCCCGCGAAGCCGCTCTTCCGCGGCCTCAAGATGAACCTGCGGGACACGCTTGCCTGGTGGGCGCCGGTGCTCGCCCTCGCCACGGTGCTCTCGGTGAACGTGCTGTTCGCCGGGCAGGTCGCCGGCGGCGGCATCCTGCGGCCGGTGTGCATCGTGCTCCTGGTGATGCTCGCCGTGTGGGCGGGGCACCTGCTCGTGGTGACCTCGTTCTTCTCGTTCCGCTTCCGCGACGTGCTGCGGGTGGCGGCGGCGGAGTTCTTCCTCTCCTGGAAGTCCTCCCTCGGCTTCCTCTCGCTGCTCATCGTGGCCACCGCCGCGGTGGTCGTGAGCTCCGAAGGACTGCTGCTCGTGCTCGGCTGGGCCTTCGCGGCCCTGATGTGGCTCGTGGTGCGACCGGTCGTCGCCGACATCACCAGGCGCTTCACCGCGCACGACTGACCCTCTGAGACGACCCCTAGCCGCGCGGCTCCTTGACCAGTTCGAGGAGGTGCGCGGCGGGGGAGTCCGCGCGGTCCCGCCCCGACGACACCGCCGAGACCGTCCATTCGGGAGCGTCCTCCGCCGCGATCGGCAGGGCCCGCAACCCGCTCGCCTGCGGCTTCGCGGCCACATGCCGCGGCACCACCGCGATGCCCAGCCCCCTGCACACCAGGTCCAGCAGTGTGTGGACGTCGTTGACCGAGCAGCGCACGCGCCGGTGCACGCCCCGCGCGGCGAACGCCTCGTCGTTCAGCGTCCGCACCCCCCACGCCGGCCCGAAGTCGATGAACGCCTCCTCCGCCAGCGCCTCCCAGCGCACGGAGGCGCGGGTCGCGAGCGGATGGTCCGGCGGCAGCAGCGCCAGCAGCGGCTCCCGGCCGATCTCCAGGCGCGGCAGGCCGCTCAGGTGCCGCTCCGTCGCGACGAACGCGACGTCGAGCTCACCGGCCCGCAGCAGTCCCAGCAGGTCGTGCGAACCGGACTGCACGAAGTGCGTCTCCACCCGCGGGTGGCGCCGGTGGAAGCGGTCGAGCAGGGCCGCGATGTCGACCAGCCCGAGGCACTGCTCCGCGCCGATCCGCAGCGACCCGGCGAGGTCGCGGCTGGCCTTGACGACCGCGTCGCGCGCGCCCGCCGCCTGCTCCAGCATCGCCCTCGCGTACGGCAGCAGCGCGAACCCGGCCTCGGTCGGCTCGACCCGCCGGGTGGTCCGGATGAACAGGCTCGTGCCCAGCTCCTCCTCGAGCCCCCGGATCGCGGCCGACAGGCCCGACTGCGAGATGCCCGTCAGCTCGGCGGCGCGAGTGAAGTGCCTCTCATCCGCTAGCGCGACCAGGTACTCCATCTGCCGCAGTTCCATGAACGATGCCCCGCGCTTCTCAATCCCATGATCAACAGTTGTTGGACTTCTAGATTACCGGTCCCTAGCATGAGCGGGGCGGGCCCGCCTCGGGCGCCGCGTTCCAGCTCCGGCGAGGAGAGACCGATGAAGACCTTCACCATGCCAGGCACCGACATCACCGCACCGAACGTGGTGCTCGGGCTGATGCGCATCCAGGACAAGACCGACGAGGAGGTGCGCACCCTCCTGAGCACCGCGATCGACGCGGGGATCACCTTCCTGGACCACGCCGACCTCTACGGCAGCGGCCGCCACGGCTGCGAGCGCCGCTTCGCCGAGGCCATGAAGCTGACCCCGGCCGAGCGCGAGCGCCTGGTCATCCAGACCAAGACCGGCATCATGCACCCCGGCCCGTACTTCGACTTCTCGTACGAGCACATCGTCGAGTCCGTCGACGAGTCGCTGGCCGCGCTGGACACCGACTACCTCGACATCCTGCTGCTGCACCGCCCGGACGCCCTCGTGGAGCCCGAGGAGGTCGCCCGCGCGTTCGACGACCTCGCCGCCGCCGGGAAGGTCCGCGCGTTCGGCGTCTCGAACCACACGGCCCGCCAGATGGACCTGCTGCGCAAGTACGTGAACCAGCCGCTCGTGGCGAACCAGGTGCAGCTCTCGATCACCCACGCGCCCTTGATCGCCCAGGGCGTGGCCGCGAACATGCAGGGCCTCGACCAGTCGGTGGCGCGCGACGACGGCATCGTCGACTACTGCCGCCTGCACGGCATCACGATCCAGGCGTGGTCGCCGTTCCAGGCCGGCTTCTTCGACGGCCCGTTCATCGGCTCGGAGCGCTACCCGGAGCTGAACGCCGTGATCGACCGGCTCGCCGCGAAGTACGACGTGCCGCCGATCGCGATCGCCGTCGCCTGGATCACCCGCCACCCGGCGCAGATGCAGGTCGTCATCGGGACCACCAACCCCGAGCGCGTGGCCGCCTCGGCCCTGGGCTCGGACATTCCGCTGACCCGCCCCGAATGGTACGAACTCGTGCGCGCGGCCGGGTACACCGTCCCGTAGCATCCATTTAGGAATTGTGGCCGGTTTGTAGACTGGGCGGGTTTCGGTGACCCGCCCAGGACAAGGACGCCAATGACCGCACCAGTGCCCGGCCCGAGGGCGCTCGTAACGTACATCCGCACCGGCGGCCGCGAGGCCCGCATCGCCTACCGCGACCTGCCGGAGAAGGAGCGGTTCGCCTACCACGCCCTGGTGCGCCGCGTGTTCGAGACCGCGCTCGCGCACCACTTCGGCAGGCACCCGTCCCGGGAGCAGGTGCTCGAACTGGTCGAGCGCGTCGGCGACCGACACCCGCAGTACGCGGGCGGCGTCAGACGCGTCGTTCGCTCCACTGCAGAAGGAACCTCCAGCGGCGGCATGAGCGTGCGCCAGGTGCTCACCGCGCAGCACCTCGTCATCCGCGAGATCGCCAAGCTCCACCCGGCCTTCCTGGACCGGGCCGACGAGATCGTGGAGCCGACCGCCGAGTTCACCGGCACCGACCCGCACCACGCCGTGAAGGTGACGATCAACCTCGACGGGACGCTGCGCGAACTCGAACTCCTCCGCGGGGTCGAGCGCATCGGCGGCCGGACGCTCGGCATGTGCCTCGTCCGCGCCTGGGTGGCGGCCGAGAAGCAGCGCTGGCGCCGCGCGAAGGAGCTCGGCCAGTACGACGACTTCCCCGAGATCGGATCGGGCAAGGGCAGGGGCGACGCCTATCGGCGCGAGGCGTACTCCACCGGCCGGCTCTGCCGCGCCACCGTGGACCGGTACGGCCGCCTGCGCGCCTTCACGTTCATGCGCACCGCCCTCTTCGACGACGGCCGCATGGCCCTCGCCGCCCAGATCCGCGAGGCGGTCAACGCGGCCCAGGCCCCTCTGCGGGTCTCACTCGGACTCCTCGGCGGCTACGGCCTCGACCACCTCGTCGAGGCGGGCTTCGCGGGAGGCCTTGACCAGGACGACGTCGCCGGGGGCGAGGAGTCCGCGGAGACGGCCAACCGCTGATCCGTTGTCGCGCAAAGCGACAGCGCGTGCGCCCGCGCCTTCGGCGATCAGTCGCGCGGTCGCGCCGACCGCGATCACGATGTCGGCCCGTGCCGCGGCGTACCGTCCGATCGCGCGGTGCTCGCTCTCGCTCGCGTCGCCGAGTTCGGCCATGTCGCCGAGGACGGCGATGCGGCGCGACCCCTCGATCGCCGCGAGGGCGTCCAGGGCGGCGCGGGCCGAGTCCGGGTTGGCGTTGTAGGAGTCGTCGAGCAGCACGACCCCGCCGGGGAGGTCGCGCAGTTCCATGCGCCACTTGGAGAGCGCGGCGCCGGCCAGCGCCTTCGCGGACGCCTCCAGCGCAATCCCGGCGGCGAGGCCCGCGGCCGCGGCGGCCGCCGCGTTGCACGCCTGGTGGGCGCCGACGAACGGCAGCGTGAGACGCGTTGCGGCGTCGGCGGTCTGGAGCGTGAACGTGGGCCGGCCGCGCCGGTCCAGCGTCAGGTCGAGGACCCGCACGTCGGCGTGCCCGGCCCGGCCGAACGTGAGGACCGGGCCGTCGGTGAGCGCCCGCATCGCGGCCACGGCCGGATCGTCGGCGTTGAGGACGGCGGTCCCGCCGGGCGCAAGGCCTTGCACGAGTTCGCCTTTGGCCTTCGCGATGGCGCCGCGCGTTCCGAAGTAGCTCAGATGCGCCTGGCCGACGTTGAGGACGACGCCGATGTCCGGCGGCGCCAGCGCTGCGAGCGCGCCGATGTCGCCGACGCGGCGGGCGCCCATCTCCAGAGCGAGGCAGCGGGTGTCGGCGTCCACTCGGAGCATGGTGATCGGCACGCCGAGCTCGTTGTTCATCGAGCCGACCGTGGCGACCGTGGGCGCGGCGCCCGACAAGACGGCCCCGACCAGGTCCTTGGTGCTGGTCTTGCCCTGGGAGCCGGTGACGCCGACGACGACCAGCCTGCTGCGCAGCCGCGCCACGACGTGCGCGGCGAGCGCCTGCAGGGCCGCCTGCGCGTCCGCGACGACGACCGTGGGCAGCGCCGTGGGCCGCGAGCCGAGCACCGCGACCGCACCGGCCTCGCCGGCCTGACCGGCGAAGTCGTGGCCGTCCACGTGCTCGCCGTCGAACGCGACGAAGAGCCCGCCGGGTTCGGCGAGGCGGCCGTCGAGCACGGCCGGGGCGGTCACCGTCACGTCCTCACCGGCGACGGTCCCGCCGGTGATCGCGGCGATCGCACTGAGGCGGAGCGCGATCATGACCGCGCTCCGCTGCGTTCGGTTCCATGCATCGGCACAGGTGTCATCCGCAGAGGTTTCATGCGCGCAGGTTTCATGGGGACAGTCAAGGCGGTCCGCCGTTGCACGGGCGTATGCGCTTTTCGATACGCCCGCGATACGCCCGGCCTATCGTCGGCATATCGAAAACGCCATACGCTCCGACAACGCTTCGCCCCGTTGACTGTGCGCATGCTCAAGAGAGAACCGGCCGGCATCACGGTCTACGGCGCCGACGAGGACGAGGCCGCGCTGTTCCGCGCGCTGGCGCCGCGCTTCGGCGTCGCGCCGACGATCACCGGCGAACCGGTGTCCGAGGCCAACGCCGACCTCGCGGCGGGCGACCGGTGCATCAGCATCGGGCACAAGACCCGCGTCACCAGCGCCGCGCTGCGCGCGCTCGGCCGCGCCGGCGTCGCCTACATCTCCACCCGCAGCATCGGCTTCAACCACATCAGCGTGCAGTACGCGCAGAGCCTGGGCATCGAGGTCGGGAACGTCGCGTACTCCAGCGACAGCGTCGCCGACTACACGCTCATGCTCATGCTCATGGCGGTACGGCACGCCAAGTCCACCGTCCTGCGCGCCGAGGTCCACGACTACCGGCTCCACGAGTCGCGCGGGAGGGACCTGCGGGACCTCACCGTGGGCGTGGTCGGCACGGGCCGCATCGGCGCGGCGGTCGTGGACCGGCTGCGCGGCTTCGGCTGCCGCATCCTGGCCCACGACAACACCGCCAAGGCCGCCGCCGAGTACGTGCCGCTCGACGAGCTGCTGCGCCGCAGCGACGTCGTCACCCTCCACACCCCGCTCAACCCGGGCACCCACCACCTCCTCGACCGCCGGCGCATCGCGCTGATGCGCCGGGACGCCTATGTCGTCAACACCGGGCGCGGCGCACTCATCGACACCGAGGCCCTGGTCTCGGCCCTGGAGAGCGGCAGGCTGGGCGGCGCGGCCCTGGACGTGGTCGAAGGCGAGGAGGGCGTCTTCTACACCGCGCACCGGGACTCGCCGGTCGAGAGCAAGCCGCTGCTGCGCCTCCAGCAACTGCCCAATGCGCTCATCAGCCCGCACACCGCCTACTACACCGACCGCGCGCTCCGCGACACGGTCGAGAACTCCATTGTGAACTGCCTGCGATTCGAGAAGAGGAAACAGCATGGCTGAGTTGAAGATCGGCATCGTCTTCGGCGGCTGCTCCGAGGAGCACCCCGTGTCCGTCAAATCCGCACGCGAGGTCGCCGGGAGCCTCGACCTCGCCAGGTTCGAGCCGTACTACATCGGGATCACCGAGAGCGGCGCGTGGCGGCTCTGCGACGACCCCGGCCCCGGTTGGGAGGACGGCCGCCCGGCCGTGCTCTCGCCCGACCGCACCGCGCCCGGACTGCTCGTCCTCGACGGCGACCGGTACGAGACGATCCGGCTCGACGCGGTGGTGCCCGTGCTCCACGGCAGGCTCGGCGAGGACGGAGCGATCCAGGGCCTGCTCGAACTCGCCGGCATCCCGTACGCGGGCTGCGACGTCCAGAGCTCCGCGCTGTGCATGGACAAGACCCTCGCCTACCTCGTCGTCCGCGAGGCCGGCATCGCCGTGCCCGCCTTCTGGACCGTCGACACCGACGACAAGAGCGACGTCGAGAAGATCGACGCCGCGGCCCTGCCGTACCCCGTCTTCGTCAAACCGGCCCGATCCGGCTCCTCCTTCGGCGTCACCAAGGTGACCCGCGAGGCCGACCTAGAGGACGCGATGGACACCGCCAGGCGGTACGACGCGAAGGTCCTCATCGAGGAGGCCGTCGACGCGAGCGAGATCGGCTGCGCCGTCCTCGGCAACGGCGCCGAGCTGTTCGCCGGCGAGGTCGACCGCGTCGCGCTCTCCCACGGCTTCTTCAGGATCCACCAGGAGGACGCGCCCGAGACCGGCTCGGAGAACGCGCAGTTCATCGTCCCCGCCGACATCCCCGCCGAGTCGCGCGCGCTCGTCCAGGAGACGGCCAAGGCGATCTACCGCGCCCTGGGCTGCCGGGGGCTCGCGCGGGTCGACCTGTTCCTGAAAGCGGACGGGACGGTCGTCCTCAACGAGGTGAACACCATGCCCGGCTTGACCTCGTACAGCCGCTATCCGAGAATGATGGCGGCCTCGGGGCTGCCGCTCGCCGAGGTGATCGACCGGATGGTCGCACTGGCGATGGAGGGGACGGCCGTTGCGCGATGACTTCGCCTACGTGGACGACGCGGTGCCCGGCATCCGCTGGGACGCGACCTACGCGACCGCCGAGAACTTCATCGGCGCACCGGTCGACGGCTACCTGACGGACCGCGTCGTCGGCACGCGGGCGCTGTGCGCGGCCCTCACCGAGGCGCAGGGGAAGGCGGCGTCGATCGGCCTCGGCCTGCTCGTCTGGGACGCCTACCGGCCACAGCGCGCCGTCGACCACTTCCTGCGGTGGGCGGCGCAGCCGGAGGACGGCCGCACGAAAGCGGGGCACTACCCGAACATCGAGCGGTCCGAGATGGTCGCGAAGCAGTACGTCGCCCCCAAGTCGGGCCACAGCCGCGGCAGCACCGTCGACCTGACGCTCTGCCGACCCGACACCGGCGAACCGGTCCCCATGGGCGGCCACCACGACCTGATGGACCCGGTCTCGCACCACGGCGCGTCAGGCATCACCCGCGTCGAGACCGCCAACCGCGCACTCCTGCGATCCATCATGGAGGATTGCGGTTTCCTGCCGTACCAGTGGGAGTGGTGGCACTACACGCTCAAGAACGAGCCGTACCCGGACACGTACTTCGACTTCCCCGTCGCCTAGGTCGCGGCGGCGGGCAGCCGGACTTCCACTCGGAGGCCGCCCTCGGGGCGGGCGGACAGGGTGAGCCGCCCTTCGTGGGCCTTGACGATGTTCTCGACGATCGCCAGGCCGAGGCCGACCCCCGCATGGTCGGCGTGGACGCGGCGCGTGCCGCGCTGGAAGGGCTCGGTGAGCGTCGCGACCAGGTGCGGCTTGATCTCCGCGCCGGTGTTCTCGACCGTGAGCACCGCCGCGTCCACCTGGGCGGCGGTCGTGACCCACACGGCCCCGCCCTCGTCGAGATTGTGGACGATCGCGTTGTGCAGCAGGTTCACGACCATCTGGAGCAGCAGCGCGGGCGAGCCCGCGGCCGACGCGAGATCACCGGAGACCTGGACGTCCACGCCGCGCCGCTCCGCGAGGGGCAGGAGCGTCTCGGCGGCCTCCTCCGCGGTGAGCGACAGGTCGACGGGCTCGCGGGCGAAGGCGCGCTGACCGGTGCGGCTGAGCATGAGCAGCGCCTCGGTGAGGTCGATGGCCCTGGCGTTCACGAAGTGCAGGCGGTCGACGAGTTCCGGCGTGCATCCGGCCGGGTCGCGCTGCGCCACATCGAGGAGCGTCTGCATGGTGGCCAGGGGCGTGCGCAGTTCATGGGAGGCGTTGGCGGCGAACCGCTGGTGCTCGCCCACGTTCGCCTCGATCTGCTCGAGCATCGAGTCGAAGGCGTCCGCGAGCTCGCGGAACTCGTCGCTGCGGCCGGGCATCCGGATGCGGTGCCCGAGTGCGCCTTTCGCGGCGATGCGGGTGGCGCCCGCGATCTGGTTGAGCGGGGCGAGCATCCGGCCGGCGAGGAACCAGCCGCCGACGAGGCCGAACACGAGCAGGAGGCCCATCATCAGCGCCGCCTTCGGGGCGAACGCGCGCCAGAGGTCCAGGCGGCCCGGGATGAAGAAGGTCGGCGGGCACCGGCCCCCGGTGCCCGGTGCGCAGGGCTCGCCGAGGGTGATCGCCTCGCGGGGCACGTAGCGCAGCAGGAACAGCCAGATGACGGCCAGCAGCAGCGCCCCGGCGAGCAGCAGGAGCGCGACGTAGCTGATCGTCAGTTTGAGGCGGACGCTCGAGCCGGGCCGCCTATCCACGGTCCGCGCCCGTCTCGATGCGGTAGCCGACGCCGGGCACCGTCGCGATCACCCACGGCTCGCCCAGGCGCTTGCGCAGCGCGGAGACCGTGATGCGCACGGCGTTCGTGAACGGGTCGGCGTTCTCGTCCCACGCCCGCTCCAGCAGGTCCTCGGCGCTCACCACCCCGCCCTCGGCCGCGACGAGCACTTCGAGCACCGCGAACTGCTTGCGGGTGAGCGCGACGTACTTCCCGTCGCGGAAGACCTCGCGGCGGAACGGGTCCAGGCGCAGGCCCGCGATCTCGCGCACGGGCGGGCGGTGGTGGGCCCGCCTGCGGTCGAGCGCCCTGAGGCGCAGCACCAGCTCCTTGAGCGCGAACGGCTTCGTGAGGTAGTCGTCCGCCCCGAGCTCGAACCCGGAGGCCTTGTCGTCGAGCCGGTCCGCGGCGGTGAGCATCAGGATCGGCATGCCGGTGCCGGAGTCGACGATGCTCGCGGCGACCTCGTCGCCGGAGGGGCCGGGGATGTCGCGGTCCAGGACCGCGATGTCGTAGGCGTTGACGCTCAGCATCTCCAGGGCGGCGTCGCCGTCGCCCGCGATGTCAGCGGCGATGGCCTCCAGCCGCAGTCCGTCGCGGATGGCCTCTGCCAGATAGGGTTCGTCCTCGACGATCAGCACGCGCATAGTTCCACGATGCTACGGGCCCGGACCTATCGCGGGCATATCGAAAACCGCTAACGTGCCGACAACACCGCCCCTCCTGTACTGGAGAGCATGTCCTACAGCCTTTCCGCACGAACCATGACCCGCCGGCTCCGCCGGGGGCTGGCCGCCCACGGCGTCGCCGTCCTCGCGGCGATCGCCAAGGCGCTCGGCTACCGGCTCCTCCGCATCCGCGACCGCGGCGCGCTCGGCGTGGCCGACGGCGCCGTCCCGTACCGGACCACGGTCTTCGACGACGCGGTCGCGGGCGTGGCCAACCTCGACCCGGCGCTCCTGGCCGCCGTGCGCCGGGCCGCGGCGGACGCGGCCCGCGACGGCCTCGTCTGCTACGTCAACAGCGGCTGGCGCTCGCCGGAGTACCAGCGGCACCTGCGCCGCGAAGCGGTCGCCCAGTACGGCTCCGAGGAGGCCGCCTCCCGCTGGGTGTCCACACCGGAGACCTCGGCCCACGTCGCCGGGCACGCGGTCGACATCGGCCCGCCCGCCGCCGCGGCGTGGCTGGCCCGGCACGGCGCCGCCTACGGCCTGTGCCAGATCTACCGGAACGAGCCCTGGCACTACGAACTGCGCCCCGAAGCGGTCGTGCACGGCCCGCCGCCCATGTACGACAACCCCTCCGTCGACCCCCGCAACCGGCGCTGACCAGTGCCTCCGGACCACTGCGAACGTCTGCGGAAAAAACGCGTTCGAGCGGAAGCCGCTGCGCCCGTACGATGTCGGCAGGCCCGTGCACGGCAATGCGGGCAGCGCTTCGGACGCGTTCAAGGTGCGCGGGCCGAGCTGGGGAGAGGAACCTGAAGACGATGGAGGTTCCGAGCGCCGCGCGGGCGGTGAAGGCGGCGAAGTCGACCGCCGCATCCCTCGGCCTGCGGGCCGACGACGCGGTCGTCCTGAACGACTCGAACATTCTCACACTGCGGCTCCTGCCCTGCGACGTGCTCGCCCGGGTCGTCCCCGCGGCGCATCAGAGCGCGCAGTTCGAGATCGGCATCGCCCGGCGGCTCGCCGAGTCCGGTTCCCCCGTGGCCGCGCTCGATCCGCGCGTGGAGCCGCGCGCCCACGCGCGCGACGGCTTCGACATCACATTGTGGACCTACTACGCCCCCGTCTCGGCCCGCGAGATGCCTCCGGCCGAGTACGCCGACGCCCTCGCGCGGCTGCACGCAGGCATGCGGTCGATCGACCTGCCCGCGCCGCACTTCACCGACCGGGTCGAAGAGGCGCAGCAGATCCTCGCCGACCGGGAGGTCAGTCCCGAACTCGCCGAACCGGACCGGAAGATCCTGGCCGACACCTTGCGCGACCTGCGGGGCGCGATCGCCGGGCGCGGCGAGGACCAGCTGCTGCACGGCGAGCCGCACCCGGGCAACCTGCTCGCCACCGCGCAAGGGCCGCTGTTCATCGACTTCGAGACGTGCTGCCGCGGGCCCGTCGAATTCGACCTCGCGCACGCGCCCGACGAGGTGGCCGACCACTACCCGGGCGTCGACCGGGAACTGGTGCGCCAGTGCCGCATCCTGATGCTCGCCATGGTCACCACCTGGCGCTGGGACCGCGACGACCGGCTCCCGGACGGCCGCCGCCTCGCCGAAGAGTGGATGGGCCGCATACGTTCGGCCCTCGACCGCTGAGGATTCGCCGACGGGCGCGACCGGCCTGCGGGGCGGCCGCCGACCGGCGGCACGGCCATCGCCTGCTCCGCCCGGTCCGGGCCGGGCCTGCCGGTCCGTGGCCGCGCCCCGCGATATCCTGCCGCGTCGCGTACCGCGACTACTTGCGGACCATCTCCAGCCCGGCCGGCACGGCGTCGGTGCCTTCGCCGTCGAGGGCGCGGAGCGCTTCGGCCACGAACCGCGCCACCGCGGCGGCGCCGGCGGTCGTGTAGTGCGTGTTGTCCTTCTTGAGGTCGGCGCTCACCTCGATGCCGCGCTCGGCGGCGGCGCCGTGCACGAAGAGCGCGGCCGAGGCCTCCGCGCCGAGCCACGTGTAGAGCCAGCGCGTGAAGGCGTTGAGGTCGATGACCGGCACGTCCAGTTCGTGCCCGAGGCGGCGGACCTCCGCCGGGTACGGGCCGTGCGAGTACCGCAGCGCCCCTTCGGGAGTGAACATCCGCCGTTCGACGCTGGTGGTGAGGACCGGCTTCGCGCCGGCGCTGCGGACCTCCTCGATGAACGCGGTGAGGCGCTCGCGGTAGCCGCCTTCCGCGGCGAGGGTCTCGGGCTCCTTCTGGTCGTTGTGGCCGAAGCCGAAGACCACGGTGTCGCCCGCCTGGAGCTCGTCCGTGATCAGCTTCCAGTTGCCGCGCTCCCGGAAGGTCGCGGTCGTGGCGCCGCCGAAGGCGCGGTTGCTCACCGGCTCGGTGAGGAACGCGGCGAGCTCGTCGCCCCAGCCCAGGAGCGGCAGTTCGGCGTGCCCGGAGGAGGCGCCGTCGTCGGTCGGAGCGACGGTCGAGTCGCCTGCGAGGTGGATCATGATCTGCCTTTCACGATGCGGTGGCGCGCGCCCAGACCTGGAGGAAAGCGGTTGCGCCGGGCCAACGGCATCGTAGCGACACCAGTGCCGCGAGCGCGAGCCCCGGGGAGGGCGCGGTTTCGGCCCGAATGAGCCCGCCTCGCCGCCCGATCGCCGCAGAAATTAAGAAAATCAATCTTTGACTCTTGAAAGTTAAGATCTATGCGAGTAAAAATTAAGGTATGGCAGATGAAGCATTGGACTGGCAGGAGCTCACCAACCTGACCCGCGGGCAGTCGTTCACCGTCGAGCGGGTGCGCCTCGACGAGACCGGCGTCGCCGTCGAGGGCGCGTTCGAACTCCCGCAGCTCGCGCAGCTCAGCGCCGAGGACCAGGTCTTCGTCACCGCGTTCGTGCGGTGCCACGGCTCCATCAAGGAGATGGAGCGGACCTTCGGCGTCAGCTACCCCACCATCAAGGCGCGGCTCAACCGGATCACACAGGCCCTCGACTTCGTCGAGACCGACCCGGCGCCCTCCCGCGCCGACGTCATCGAACGGCTGCGCCGCGGCGAGATCACCGCCGACCAGGCACTGTCCGAACTGGAAGGAACAGCATGATGCCGCAGCTCGTCACCGTCCGGGTCACCCGCCCCGGCCACCGCACCATACGGCTCTGGGTACCCGTGCTCCTCCTGGTGATCCTGCTTTCGCCGATCCTCCTGCTGGCGGTCCTGGGCGGCGTCCTCGCCTGCCTGATCTTCCACATGCGAGTACGGCAGACCTTCGCCGGCGTCTGGCGCGTCATCGCCGCGCTCCCCGGCTCCCGCTTCGACATCGAGCAGGGCCGCAACGCCTTCCTCGTCACCATCCGCTAAGAGAGGCCCCGCAATGAACGAACAGCGCAAAGCCATCCTGGACATGCTGGCCGAAGGCACCATCACCGCGACCGACGCCGAACGGCTGCTGGTCGCCCTCGAAGCGGGCGAGCCCGCTCCGAGCGCCGCCGGCCGACCCAAGGCGAAGTACCTCCGGCTCGCCGTCGAATACGTCGACAACGGCGAGCCCGGCCGCGTCAACATCCGCGTGCCGCTGGCCCTCCTGCGCGCCGGGGTGCGGCTCACGGCCCTCGTCCCGCCCCAGGCGCTCGAGAAGGCCAACACCGAGATGGCCAAGGCCGGCGTGCCCTTCGACCTGACCCAGCTCAAGCCCGAGCAGCTCGAAGAGCTCGTGAACCACCTCGACGAGGTGATCGTGGACATCGACAGCTCCGATGCCCAGGTCCGCGTCTTCAGCGAGTAGTCCGATGTGGCGGTTCCGAGTGGCGGCCAAGGTGACGAGGGCGCGCTGGCGGGCCGCCACCCGGCGCAGGCGCCTGCGCCGGGCCGGCTGGGCCTGACCCCACCGACCAGGTTGGACAGCTCCCGCTCCGCCTCTGCCCCATATGGTCTCGCCCCCGACCGCGCGACTTGCGCGAACCGCCGTAAACCTGGTCTTGTAGGGTGGCTGCAGCTCACCTCCTCAGCGCGAGGCCGGTCCGGAAGGCGGGAACCGACATGCAGTCCATCGACATCGACCCCGAATCGCTGCGGAAGGGCGCCGAGCAGCTGGACCAGGCCAAGGCCTCCGTCCAGGCCCGGTACGAGCAGTTCCGCACCGAGGCCGAGGCCCTCTTCGACGCGTTCGGCGGCGACGACATCGGCTCGATCCTCGGCGAGGCCCACACCGCCTGCCTCGAAGCGGCCCGAGAGTGCTTCGAGACGAACATCGAGGGCCTCGCGGACTACGCGGAGTGCCTGCGCGGCTTCGCCGACGACTACCAGGCCGCCGACGACGACGCCGCCGCGGAGCTCGACGCGCTCTTCGCCGGGCTCGTGCCGCAGCAACCGGTCCAGTAAGGAGACGCGCCCGTGGGTATGCAACTGCCGTCGGAACTCGTATCGATCCTGGGGATGCTCGGCTACAGCTGGCCGGAGTCCGACGAGGAGAAGCTCTTCGAGCTGGCCGGCACCTGGACCGGGATGGCCGGGACCATCTCCGGCTCCGTCGAGGAGCTGAACGCGGCCGCGCGTACGGTCCTGGACGCCAACTCCGGCAAGGACATCGACGCCTTCGGCGCGGAGTGGGACGACGAGGAGTCCTCCAACCGGAACATCGGCGACACCGCCGACCCGCTGAACATCATCGGCATCGGCCTCACGGCGGCAGCGGGCCTGACCCTCGCCCTGAAGGTCCAGGTGATCGTGCAGCTGGTGATCCTCATGGTCCAGATCACCTACGCGATCGCCACCGCTGCGATCACGTTCGGCGCCTCGCTGCTGCAGATCCCGATCTTCAAGACCATCACCGGCAAGATCATCGACATGCTCGTGGGCATGGCCACCGAGGCGGTGCTCAGTGGGAACCGGTAGATCGCGCAGCGCCTCCCCGCGCAAGACCACCTCCACCCGCGGAAAGCTCCTCTCGGGCGTGCTCAACAGCACCAGCACCTTCAAGACCGCCAAAGGCCCGGCGGCGCCCGCGCCGCCCAAGAAGCGCAAGCGCCCGCCGCGCCAGCCCGTCGCCAACGACCCCTACCAGCGCCCCAAGTTCAACAAGTCCACCAAGGACAAGATCTGGGAGAACGCCGAGAAGTCCAGCGCCGACGGCAAGGTCCGCGACCCGCTCACCGGCAAGGTCATGGACAAGAAGGACCGCTGGGACGGCGGCCACGCCCCCGACTGGGAGTTCCGCAAGCACAAGGCCGCAGCGGAGAAGTACGGGACGAACATCTACCCCCGCAGCCAGTTCGTCAAGGACTACAACACCCCCGACCACGTCATCCCCGAACTGCCCAGCTCCAACCAGAGCCACGCGGGCGAGGGCAAGGGCGACGAGTGGGCGAAGCTCCTGAAGAACCGGTACGGCACGCCGCCCCCCTAGCGGGCGCGAAGCCAAGGTACGGTTCGACCGGTCCCCGAGTGAGTCTGTCTCCCAGTAAGGAACTGACATGGCGATTTCCGAAGCCGACCAGCGCGTCGGATTCAAGGTGGCTGACGCCTTCGACGGCGGCGAGTTCGACCGGGTCGCCCGGTTCTGGACCGAGGACGAGTCGGCGTTCGTGGACGTCGCCGAGTACGGCGGCTCGCCGGGTCCCGGCATCGCCTCCTACTCGACGCTCGGCCTCTCGGCCGCCCCGCTCATGGACGGCGACACGCAGATGCCCTTCGGCGTCGAGATCTGCGGCGCCGCGGACGACGGCTTCGACCTCTTCCCGAACATCCTCGCCTCCGCCGCGTTCCAGGTCCTCGACGGCGAGTTCGTCTACCCCGACCGCATCCTCGGCGGCATCGTGGAGGGGTACTACCCGGACCTGGAGATGAAGCACCTGCTCTTCATGAGCCCGTTCCTGTGGGGCGACCGGCTGCAGTCGTTCGACGCGGCGGGCCGCCAGGTCGCGTTCCTCCAGGCCGTGCCGATCTCGAACGCCGAACTCGAACTCGCCATGCGCACCAGCGTCGACGAGATGACCGACCTCATGATGGCCCGCGGCGCCGAACCGACCGACCTGGCGCGCGCCTCCGTCGTCTGACCCGCCCGACCAGGGCAGGGGACCCCGAATCCACGGCCACCGGGGCCGGGCGCATCACGCGCCCGGCCCCGGTGCCGCTCGCTTCAAGTGCGCTCAGCTCGACAGTGCTCAGATCTGGTGGAACTCGGTGACGGTGAGACCGCGGAAGACGGCTCGGCCCCCATCGGTGAACAGGGCCAGGCGGTCGTCCTCCGGCCGGGCGTACACCAGACTCGAGTGCACGTACCGGCCATCGTCCACGAAGACCTCCACGGACAGGTTGTCCACGAGGATCCGCAGGTGCACCTCCTTGCGGGCGGTGTCGAACGGGGTCCGGCTCTCCATCCACCGACCCGTGGGGTCCGGGTTCCCGGTGAAGGCCCGGTTGAGGTACGCGTAGCCGCCGGCGAGGTAGACCCCGGCATCGGCGTGCCGCGCGCCGTCCGAGGACAGGCGCAGTTGCAGGCCGACGTTGTTCAGCTGCTCCCAGGTGACGCGGGCCCTGACCTCGTAGGCGCGCCCCCGGTAGTCGAGCGCCGAGACGCCCTCCACCGCCACATCGCCGAACTCCACGACGCGCGACGCGCGGTCCGCGAGCGTGCGAACCGGCGTCGAGACCAATGCGCATGCAGTGCCCGTCCACTTCAGCGAGATCTCGCGGACGATCGAGTCCGTGCCGTTGAAGCCGTCGGCGTCCCACGAGGGGGTGTTGTTCGGGTAGTCCCAGTGGTTCATCCACCCGATGGCGTACCGGACCCTCGGGTCGACCTGGCCGCCGGTGCGCCGCTCCCAGGTGACCGCGCCGTACCAGTCCCAGCCGTGGTCCAGCCATTTCGGGTCCGGGTGGTCCGGGACGAACGTCGTGCCGTTCCACTCGCCCGTCCAGTACGCGTAGGTCGCGGGCCCGCCGGAGCCCTTGGCGTTGGCGCTGGCGCCGAGCACCCAGCGGGCGGGACCGGTGGCGGATTCGAGCCGGAACAGGTCGGGGCATTCGAGCACGCCGATGCCCTGCTTGATGAAGCCCTCGGTGTACGCCCAGCTCTTGAGGTCGGCGGAGCGGTAGAACCCGATCTTGTCGTTCTCGGCGAGGGCCATCACCCACTGCGAGCGCTGGGCGTCCCAGACGACCTTCGGGTCGCGGAAGTCGACGACGCCGGGGTTCGGCAGCACGGCGGGCTCATGGCGGCCGAAGGTCCGGCCGCCGTCGGTGGAGTAGAAGAGGAACTGCGCCTGGCGGTGGGGGGCCGGGGCGAAGCGGTCCTCCTGGGTGGCGAGGGCGATGATCGCCCCCGCGCCGAACCCGGCGGTGTCGGCCTCGTCGACGACGAGGCAGCCGGACCAGATCGAGCCGTTCGGGTTCGTCTCCTTCGGAATGGCGGTGCCGAGGTCGGTGAAGGCGACATTGTCGTCTGAGGCGGCGATCCGCCATGAGGTGCCCGTGCCGAGATTCGGGTAGTCCTTGTTGTAGAGGTAGTAGTAGTACGTCTTGCCGTCCACATGGATCGGCCGCTGGGGATCGTTCTTCCAGTGGTCGGGGACGGAGAAGTGGTAGACGGGCCGATAGGTCGCGTCTTGCGCCCAGGAGGGGCTTCCCATCAGGCTCACCGTGCCGCCGAGGGCGGCGGCGCGCAGGAGGTTCCTTCTTGAGGCTCGCAGCATCGTCGCTCCAGACTCGTGCTTTTGCAATCGGACTTGACGTCCACAGCGTAAATAGTTAAGCGAAGTTAAATCTATCGATATTAGAGGTTAATATCGGTTAATTCGGAATGGCCGATCCGCCTATGTGAATCGGCCATTCCGAATGGTTCGAGGTCACATTTCCGATCGGTACGGCGGGTTCGCGCCCGCTCGGGAGCAGGTGATGGCGGCGACCTTCGCGGCGAATTCGACCGCCTCGCGTGCCTCGGATGCGGTGAGGCGGGCGAGGTCGTCAGGGCGCAGGCGCCCGTTGCGGCCCAGCCAGTCCAGCAGCGCGCCGCTGAACGAGTCGCCCGCGCCGACCGTGTCGACCATGTCGACCGGCGCGGCGGGCACGGCGAACGAGGCGCCGCCGGTCCGCACGAGTGAGCCCTCGCCGCCGCGTGTGATCACGACCAGCTTGCGGCCCTCGGCGATCCAGGCGTCGGCGTGATCGGCGGGGTCGGTCCCGGGCCAGATCCATGCCAGGTCTTCGTCGGAGACCTTCACGATCGCCGCGAACCCGAGCCAGCGCTCCAGGCGCGCCCGGTAGGCCTCGCGGTCGCCGAGGAGCGCCGGGCGCACGTTCGGGTCCAGGCTGATCGTGGTGCGCGCGCTCAGCTCCTCGAGCCACCGCGCGATCACCGGCCCGCCGGGGTCGACGGCGAGCGCGAGCGATCCGGCGTGCACCGCGTCCAGGCCCGGGTTCGGGGGCAGTTCGGTCGGGGCCCATTGCCAGTCGGCGGTGCCCTCGACATGGAACGCGTAGCTCGCCGACCCGCCCGGATCGACCGAGACGATGGCCAGACTCGTCGGCTCCGGTGCGTCCACGATCCATTGCAGGTGCACATCGGACTCGGCGAGGTGCGTGCGCAGCAGCTTCCCGAAGGCGTCGCCGGAGAGCCGCCCGAGGAAGGCGACCTCGGCGCCCAGGCGCCCCAGGGCCACGGCCACGTTCATCGGGCTGCCGCCGGGGTGGGCGACCGGATGGCGGGCGTCCTCCTGGTCGACCTTCAGGTCGATGAGGGCCTCGCCGATGACTCCGATCACGCGCGTACCAGCCTTTCGCCGTCCCATCGCACCGGAATCGGGTCGGTGAGCTCGCCGACGAACTCGCCGTCCTCGATGTTGCGGAAGCCGATGATAACCGTCTGCCCGTCCACGTCGTGGAGTCTCGCGGCGTACAGGCTCTCGTGCGCGAACGGGCGGGCCTTGGCGATGTCGAAGGCGACGCCGTCGAGCCCTCCGGTCGGGTCGTCGACGGGGACGACGTAGTTGTCCCCGGTCTCGCCCAGTTCCCGGCGCGCGTCGCCCGCTTCGGCCTTGCCGCAGCAGAACAGCAGCAGCCACTGGCCGTCCACCCGGTGCAGCTGGGTGACCTCGATCTGGCCGAAGCCGAGCGCGTCGGGGCGGCTCAGGGGCGCCAGCACCTCCCAGGTCTCCAGGTCCGCCGAGCGGGCGTGGCCGACGACGCCGCGTTCGCGGGTCGGTTCGGGCCCTTCGGCTCTGGCGGTGAACAGCATGTGCCAGCCGTCCTCGGCGCGGAACACCCACGGGTCGCGGCAGGCCTCGTCGAACCAGTCCGACGCGGGGGAGAACCGCTCGTAATGGCGCGGGTCGGCTTCGACCTGCGGGCCCGGTTCGCGGTGCCAGACGAGGAGGTCGTCGGAGACGGCCGAGCCGATCCGCTGCACGTTCCCGCCCTCGGCCCGGGAGACGCCGGTGTAGAACATGCGCCACCGCCCCGAGTCCTCCCGCACGATGGAGCCGGTCCAGGTGGCCTGGTCGTCCCAGGCCGGGGCGTCGGCGAAGACCAGCGCGTCGGGCAGGAGCGTCCAGTCCAGCAGATCGGCGGAGACGGCGTGCCCGATGGAGGCGCGGTGGTGGCGGCGGCCCTCCTCCTGGAGCGCCCGGGAGGCGCGCAGGAAGAACACGTGGTGGCGGCCGTCATCGTCGGTCGCGTACCAGGAGTCCCAGACCCAGTGGTCGGCGAGCTTGAGCATGAGTGTCCTTACTAGTGGGTGGGGAGTTCAGTCCTTCATGCCCGCTGAGGCGATGGACTGGATGAACGAGCGCTGGAAGACGAGGAACACGATCACCATCGGGACGGTGATCATGGTGATGTAGGCCATCACTTCGCCCCAGGCGGTGTCGAGCTGGAAGAAGTACTGGACGCCGACCATGACGGGGCGCAGCTCCTCGCTCTGCACGGTCATGAGGGGCCAGAGGTACGCGTTCCAGGTGGCGGGGGAGGTGACCACGGTGAGGATCGCGACGGTGGCGAACACGGGCTTGGAGAGGGGCACGATGATGCGCCAGTACGTGCGCAGCCAGCCGGCGCCGTCGATCGCGGCGGCCTCTTCGAGTCCTTTGGGGAGGCTCTTGAAGTACTGGGCGAACAGGAAGATCGAGAAGGCGTTCACGATGAACGGCACGATCTGCACCCGGTAGGTGTTGAGCCAGCCGAACTCCAGCACCGGGGTGAGGCCGTCGAAGCCCACCCACGGCAGGTTCGCCACGAGGTACACCATCGGCACGATGGTGGTGTCGAACGGCAGGATGAGCGTGGCGATGATGAGTCCGAAGACCAGGCCGCGGCCCTTCCAGCGCATCCGGGCGAGCGCGTAGCCGCACATGGAGTTCACGACGAGGCCGAGGGCGGTGACCATGAAGGTGACGAACAGGGTGTTCCCGAGGAAGCGCCAGAACGGGACCCGGTCGAACACGGCCGCGTAGTTCGCGAAGGAGAGGTCCCCGACGGGCAGGAACGCCTTGAGCGAGTTCATGTCCGCGAAGATCTGGTGGTCGCTCTTGAGGCTCGCGGCGAGCATGAACACGATGGGGAAGAGGAAGAAGGCCGCGAGCACGGTCATCGGCAGGTAGGTCCACCCGCGGCGGGCGGTGGCGGCGTTCATCAGTCCTTGTCCCTCGTCAGGCGGCGCTGGACGAGCGCCAGGGTGAGCACGATGCAGAAGAAGACGAGCGAGAGCGCGGCGCCGTAGCCCATCTGCTGCTGCTGGAATCCCTTCTGGACGATCTGGAGCACGATGGTGCTGGTCGATCCGACGGGTCCGCCGCCGGTCATGATGTTGACCTGCACGAACAGGCTCATCGCGGCGATCGTGATGGTGATGAGCACGAACACGAAGGTGGGCTTGAGGAGCGGCAGGGTGAGGTGCCGGAACCGCTGCCACGGCGTGGTGCCGTCGAGTGCGCCGGCCTCGTAGACCTCCTCGGGGATGGTCTGGAGGCCCGCGAGCCAGATGATCATGTGGAATCCGACGCCCTGCCAGACGCTCATGACCACGATGGCGCCCATGGCGGTCGAGGGGTCGGCGAGCCAGGCCTGCCCGGCCCACGCGCCGCCGGTGAGCATCGACAGGGCCGAGTTGACGAGCCCGTCCTCCTGGTAGAGGAAGCGCCACAGGAGGCTGACGACCACCATGGAGGTGATCACGGGCAGGAAGAACACGGTGCGGAAGAAGTTCCGCCCGGCGAGCTTCTGGTTGACCAGGAGCGCGAGGACGAGCCCGAGCCCGCCTTGGAGCGGGACGACGATGCACGCGAACAGCAGGGTGTTCAGCAGCGAGCGGTGGAACGTGGCGTCGTCGGCGAAGGCCCGGCGGAAGTTCTCGAGGCCGATGAACTCGGGCGGGGTCGGGGAGATGAGCCTGGCGTTGGTGAACGCCAGGACCAGCGACACGACGGCCGGTCCGATGACGAACACGAGGAGGAGCACGACTCCGGGGACCGCGAAGGCGGTGCCCGCGCGCTGCTCGGTGCGGGAGTGGGTGCGGCGGCGGCGGCGCGGCGGCCCGGGCGGGGCCGCCGCCGGAGCGGCGGCCCTCTCGGCGGTTGCGGTCGCCATCGCTTAGAACCCGTACCCGGAGTTCGCGTCGATGTCGGCGTCGATCTCGGCGACGGCCGCGTCCAGGGCGGTCTTGACGTCGCCGCCGTGGATGACGTCCCCGGCGTACTGGGTGAACACGGAGGCGATCACGGTGTACGCGGGGGTCTCCGGGCGCAGCGTCGCGTAGGCCTTGGAGTACTCGACCATCATGCGCAGCTTCCCGTCGGTGCCGTAGTGCTCGGTGAGCTCGGCGGCGGCGTCGGTGGCGGGGATGAGGCCGGTCTGGTTGGCGTACTCGGCGACGTACTCGTCCGAGAGCGCGGTCTCGAGCCAGGAGTTCGCCCCGGCCTTGTCCGCGGTGGCGGTGACGGCCCACTGCCAGGAGCCGCCGCCGATCTTGGGGCCGTTGCCGAAGTCGGGCGGGGGCAGGAACAGCATGTCGTCGTAGAGGTCGATGGCGGGCAGAGCGCCCCAGTTGCCGTGGAAGGCCATGGCGGCCTTGCCCTGCATGAAGTCCTCGGCACCGCCGGGGGACTCCGGGTTGGAGAGCCCCGCGGTGAACAGGCCCTGGAACCACTCGCCCCAGGCCAGCGCCTCCGGTCCGTTGAGGACGCCGTCGGACTTCAGGTAGGTCCCGCGGTCGATGAGGTCGCCGCCGAAGCTCTGCAGGAACGGGGAGAATGCGTAGGGGTACCACTCGCCGGTGTCGGCGGTGGAGAAGTCGATCGCGTACTCGTAGCCGGCCGTGCCGGTGACGGCCAGGAGCGCGTCGTCGAACTCCTCGCGGCTCCAGGGGGATTCGATCGTGGGGATGCGGACGCCCGCGGTCTCCAGCACCGACTGGCGGGCGAAGACCGAGCAGGCGGCCTCCCAGTGGCCCACGGCGTACAGCTGGTCCTGGAAGACCCCGAGGGTCGAGGGCAGGAACTTCGCGGTGATCGCCTCGGGCACTTCGATTGGCTGGAGGTGCCCGGCCCACGCCCAGTTGGGGACGTTCGGTCCGTCCACAGTGAGCAGGTCGGGAAGGTCGCCGGAGAGTGCGGCGGCGTTCACGGAGTCGTTGTAGACGTCCTGCGGGAACGGTTCGAGGGTGGCCTTGAGGTTGTCGTGGGACCCGTTGAAGGCCTTGATGATGTCCTCGGTGACCGCGACTTCGAGCGGGCTGCCGGCGTTGTGGCTCCAGAGGAGCAGCTCGCCGTCGGAGGCGGAGCCGGAGGCGGTGCAGGCGGCCAGGGCGGGGCCGGCGAGGGCGGCGCCGCCGGACGCGGCGGCGAGTTTCATGAGGTGGCGTCGTTGCATGGTGCTCACTCCAATGTGATTCGGGCGGAAGGGCTGAGAAGGGCTAGCGCGGCTTGGCGACGGACTGCCGCCGGGCCACCGGGCAGGGCATGCGGTGCTGGACGGGCGCGGCCTCGGGGTCGTCGAGGCGGCGCAGCAGCTCCACGACCGCCCAGCGCCCCATGTCGTAGTGGGGGAGGGCGGCCGAGGTGAGCCCGGGATGCAGTGCCGGTGCGATGAGCTCCTGGTCGTCGTAGGAGACGACCGACAGGTCTGCGGGGATGGCGAGGCCGAGTTCGGCGGCGGCGCGGTAGACGCCCATGGCCATCCGGTCGTTGAAGCAGAAGACGGCGGTGGGCCGGTCGGGCCGGGCGAGCAGTACGAGCGCGCCTTCGTAGCCGAGCTGGGTGGTGGCGTGCTCGACCTCCACCAGCAGCGGCTCGGGGTCGACGCCGCACTCGGCGACCCGCTCGCGCCAGGTCTCGAGCCGGACGGCTCGGGCCTGGACCTGCTCGCGGGTGGTGACGTGCCCGATCCTGACGTGCCCCGCGCCGGTGAGCTCGGCGAGCACCCCGAGGGTGCCGCCGCGCTCGTCGGGCACGACCGAGGAGGCCGAGCCGTCGGCGGTGCGGGCGTCGAGCAGTACGCAAGGGGTGGAGCCCATCGCGTCCGGCACCGCCACCACCTGGTGGTACATGGTGGCGAGGAGGATGCCGTCGATCTGGCGCTCCTGGAGCGCGCCGATCGCCTCCTCGGTCTCGGCGGGGTCCCCCGAGGTGTCGACCATGAGCAGCAGGAACCCGGCCTCGCGGGCCGCGTCGTGGGCGCCGCGGATCATCTGGCCCGCGAACGGCGTGGTCGCCACGTCGTCGCCGACGAACCCGATCATCTGGGTCCGCCGCGTCCGCAGCCCCCGCGCCACCGTGTTCGGCCGGTACCCCAGCTCGGCGGCGGCGGCCCGGACCCGCTCGCGGGTCTCGGGGCCGATGCGCCGGCCCCCGGTGTCGTTGAGCGCCATGGAGGCCGTGGCCGTGGAGACGCCGGCCGCCCGTGCGACATCGGCCAATCGGGGCTGCTTGGTCACCGTTGACTTCCCTTCATCGGTTAATCGATTAACTAACGTGCCGCAACTCATCCGCATGAGTTCGTTAATCGATTAACGGAGAATCTACGACCGTTCGGAAACAACCCGGCCACGCTGATGTCACGGTTCGGTCACGACGCGCCGGGCCCGTGTTAGGAATGGGCATGGCTCAGCACCAGTCCTACGACGCCGTGATCGTCGGCGGCGGCCACAACGGCCTCGTCTCCGCCGCCTACCTGGCCCGTGCGGGACGACGCGTCCTCGTCCTGGAACGCCTGGGCCGCACCGGAGGCGCCGCCATCTCGGCACCCGCGTTCCCCGGCGTCGACGCCCGCCTCTCCCGGTACTCGTACCTGGTGAGCCTCCTGCCGCGCATGATCGTCGACGACCTCGGCCTGCGGTTCACCGTGCGCAAGCGCGGCGTCTCCTCCTACACGCCGACCGAGCGCGACGGCCGCTCCACCGGGCTCCTCGTCACTCGCGACTCGGCCCGGACCAGGGAGTCCTTCGCGAGGCTCACCGGCTCCGAACGCGAATTCGAGGCCTGGCAGGAGTTCTACGGCAAGGCCGCGCACGTGGCGGCCCGGGTCTTCCCCACCCTCACCGAACCACTGCCCACAGAGGACGAACTGCGCCGGCGGGTGGGCGACGACCGGATCTGGGACATGTTCTTCCGGCGGCCCCTCGGCGAGACGATCGAGCAGACGTTCACCGACGACCTCGTGCGCGGTGTCGTGCTCACCGACGGCCTCATCGGCACCTTCACCTCCGCCTGGGCCGAGGACCTGCGCCAGAACCGGTGCTTCCTCTACCACGTGATCGGCGGCGGCACCGGCGACTGGGACGTCCCCGTGGGCGGCATGGGCGCCCTCACCGACGAACTCGCCCGCGTCGCCCGGGCGGCCGGCGCGGAGATCCTCACCGGCCACGAGGTCACGGGGATCGCCACGGACGGCGAGCGCGCCGAAGTGGCCTACGAGAACGACCGGGGGAGCGGCACGGTCGACGCCCGGCACGTCCTGGTGAACGCCTCGCCCGAGGCGCTCGCCGACCTGCTCGGCCGGGAGCGGCCCGAACCCGCAGAAGGGGCGCAGCTCAAGGTCAACATGCTCCTCAAGCGGCTGCCGAGGCTGCGCGACGCCGGTGCGGACCCCCGCGAGGCCTTCGCCGGGACCTTCCACGTCGCCGAATCCTTCGCGCAGCTCGAAGCCGCCTACACCGAGGCGGCCTCCGGGCGGCTCCCGTCGCAGCCGCCCTCCGAGATCTACTGCCACTCCCTCTCCGACCCGTCGATCCTGGGGGAGGAGCTGGCGCGCGCGGGCTACCAGACCCTCACCCTCTTCGGACTCCACACGCCCGCAAGGCTTTTCGACGGCACCGGGGACGAGAGGGCGCGGCTGCTCGCGGCCACGGTCGCCCAGCTCGACCGGTACCTCGACGAGCCGCTCGCCGACTGCCTCGCCACGGACGGCGACGGCGCGCCGTGCATCGAGGCGAAGACCCCGGTCGACCTCGAACGCGACCTCAGGCTCCCCGGCGGCAACATCTTCCACCGCGACCTTTCCTGGCCGTTCCGCACCGATGCGGCGACCGGCCGCTGGGGCGTGGAGACCGAGCACCCCAACGTGCTCCTCTGCGGCGCCGGGGCCGTGCGCGGCGGCGGCGTGAGCGGGATCCCCGGGCGCAATGCGGCCATGGCCGTCCTCGAAGCCCGGCCGGGCGTCGGACCCCGGACGTAGACTGCCCGGCAGAGGCGAAGGAGGCGGCGATGCCAACGAAGGACGAGGTCATGGCCGAGCTGGCCGCACTCGAGGACCCGAGGATCCGCGAAGTGAACGAGCGGCACGGCGACGACCACGGCGTGAACCTCACCAAACTCCGCGCCGTCGCCAAGCGGCTGAAGACCCGGCAGGACCTCGCGCGGGAGCTCTGGGCCACCGGGGACACCGCCGCGCGCCTGCTCGCCCTGCTGATCTGCCGCCCGAAGGCCTTCGAACAGGACGAGCTCGACGCGATGCTGCGCGAGGCGCGGACCCCGAAGGTCCACGACTGGCTCGTGAACTACGTGGTCAAGAAGCACCCGCAGGCCGAAGCGCTCCGCCTGGCCTGGATCGACGACCCGGACCCGGTGACCGCCTCCGCCGGCTGGGCGCTGACGAGCGAACGCGTCCAGAAGCGGCCCGAGGGCCTCGACCTCACGGGCCTCCTCGACGTGATCGAAGCCGAGATGAAGGACGCCCCCGACCGCCTCCAATGGGCGATGAACCAGTGCCTCGCCCAGATCGGCATCTCGCACGCCGACCTCCGCGAGCGCGCCATCGCCATCGGCGAGCGGCTCGAAGTGCTCAAGGACTACCCGACGCCGCCGAACTGCACCTCGCCCTTCGCGCCCGTCTGGATCAACGAGATCGTGCGCCGCCAGAACGCCTGAGCGCGGACCCGATCGGCCGCGCCCCGCTACCGCACCGCGAAGATCCGGGCCGCCGGACCGGCCTGCACCTCCACGACCGGCCCGCCCTCGGCCGCGCGGACCTTCCACTCCGGCAGCGCGACCGGGTAGACCTGCTCCAGCGTCCGCCCGCGCAGCCCCGGCAGCCCGACCTCCACGGCCCCGCCCCGCGACCACACCGCCAGCAGCGACTCGTCCCCGGCGTCGAGCTGCAGCGCGAGCACGTCGTCGTCCCAACCGGGCAGGCCCAGCGGCCACACCGGGTGCGACACGGCGATCCGCTGCCGCCAGTCCTTGTGCAGCGCAATCGCTTCGCGCACCAATGCGAACTGCTCCTCGCCGAGCCCGCCGAGGAACCCCGAGAGGTAGAGCCGGCTCATCACGCCCGCCGTCATCGCGAACGCCGTCTCCTCCGAGCTCATCGCCTTGTCCGGGTACGCCCAGTTCCCCGCCTGCTCCGGCGCCACGCTCGCGGGCGCCGCCGCCGCGATCGCCGCATACAGCCGGAAGTCCTGCTGGTCGCTCGTCGACTGCAAGTGCGCCACGGACAGCAAGTTGTAGTCCATGCGCATCGCGCCTGAACCGCAGTTCTCGAACAAGACCTCCGGATGCCGCGCCTGCGCGTCGCTCAGCCACCCCCGGAACGCGAGCGTGTGCCCCAGCAGCCCGGCCCCCGGGCCGGCGGCGTCCACATCGGTCCCCACGCCGGAGTTCACGTTGTAGTCCAGCTTGAAGAACTCGATCCCGAACTCGGCCACGAGCCGGTCCACGGCCTCGTCCAGATGCGCGCGCGCCGCCGGGTGGCGGAAGTCGAGCTGGAAGTGCCCGGTCTCGCAGACCCGCTTGCCGAACCGCTGGAAGAACGCCGCGTCGGGCAGCTCCCGCCCCGCCTTCGCCTGCTCGCCGACCGCTTCGGGCTCGAGCCAGATCCCCGGCCGCATCCCCTTGGCGCGGATCGCCTCGATGACCGAGACCAGACCGCCGGTGAACAGCCCGGGGACCTCGCGCCAGTCGCCCGAGTCCGTCCACCAGTTCCCGGTCCCGTACCACCCGGCGTCGATGCAGTAGTACTCCGCGCCCGCCGCCGCGGCCGCCTCGATCAGCGGCAGCTCCTTCTCCGTGGAGGGACCGGCCATCAGCGTGTTCATGAAGTCGTTGTACACCAAGGGAAGCCGCGCATCGATCGGCCGCATCTCCCGGATCGCGCGCCGGTAGTCCGTGAGCGCCCCGAAGGCCGCGTCCCGCCCGCCCCCGGCGACGCAGAACCCCGCCGGCACCGTCGTGAACGCCTCGCCGGGCGCCAGACGCGCCGCGAACTGGTGGTACAGATCCGTCGGGCCGTACACCCCCACGATCACCGTGCCCTCGTGCTGCGAGGCCTCCCAGTGCCAGCCCGCGCTCGTCTCGGCCTGCCACGCGATCGAGGGCCCGTCCTCCAGGGCCAGGACCCCGGTCGGCAGGTACGCGCCGCTGGAGAACGACCCGTGGCTGGTCACGCCGAAGTTCCCCCGGTTGCGCCGACCGTGGAACCCCGGGTTGACGTTCGGCAGCAGCTCCTCGACGGGCCGCTGGTGCCAGCGCCCCTCGGCGAGCCATTCGCTCTCGCCCCACAGCAGGTCGTGCGCGGCTTCGGGCACCGCCACGATCGCGGAGGCCACGTTGAGGAGCACGACCTCCTCGGCGGTGGCGTTGCGGACGGTGTGCCGGATCTGGAGCCCCGGCCCCGCGGCGCGGAAACTGCTGTGGACCTCGATGCCGGACCCCGGCTCGCGCTGGCTGATGCGCAGCTCGTCGCCGTCCGCTTCGTGGCCGGTGTAGCGCAGGCGCGGCCCGGAGCCCCAGTGCAGGAGGCTCTGGTCGGGGCGGGCGCGGTGCTCGCCTGCGGTGCTGTAGTCGGCGACGGGCATGGGCGCGACCACCGATGGGGCGTCCGGGCCGGTCGCCCAGTGGGCGAGCCGGACGGGGTGGTCCTCGCCGTGCTCGAATCGCAGGTGCATGCCGGGCCGGGACCACTCGAAGGCGGTCGCGGGGCCGGGGTGCCGAGGGGGCGTCACTGCCACTTTTTGCTCCACTTTGGATCGTTGTGTGCCGGAGGGTCAACGAATCAAGCTAGTGGCCGTGCGTGGCGAGCACAAGGGTCGAGCCCTTGAAATTATGCGATGAATGCCGCGGGATATGGCGGTCATTTGGTCATAAAAGGTACATCAATGTCTACACAGCAAGCAGGATCATGACAATAGATATGATGTTTCTATGCCCGTATCCGTCACGGTTCGAGCGGCGATTCCTCGTCTTCAGTGGGGAGGAACGGCAGCGAGTCCTCGACGCCCAAGAGGTGGTTGGCCATGCGGATGCGGGCCGCGTCGGGGTCGCGGTACTTCAGGGCCCGCCAGATGGCGTGGTGCTCGCCGTGCGTGCGCCGGTCGATGCCCTCCTCGCGCAGGCTCCGCCACAACCGCTCTCTGATGGTGCGGCTGGCGAAGGTCTCGATCATGCCGGTGAGCACGGGATTGCCCGTGTGCGCGGCGATGATGCGGTGGAAGGCGATGTCGATCTCGATGATCCGCTCGTGCGCGTCGGGGTGCTCATCGAGGATGCGGCCGGCCTCGTCCAGCAGGGTCTCGGCCTCCTTGAGCGCGTCGTCGGTGATCCGGGTGGCGGCGAGGCGGGCCGCCTCGCATTCGAGCAGGCGGCGGATCGCGTGGAGGTGCAGGGTCTGCCCGTCGCCCTGGAGGTCGACGACGAAGCCCATCGGCGCGAGCAGCTGCGAGACGTCGAGGTCGGTCACATACGTGCCGTCGCCCTGGCGCGAGTTGAGGATGCCGAGGATCGACAGGGCCCGGACGCCTTCGCGGAGGGAGCCGCGGGAGACGCCCAGGGTCTCGGCGAGCTCCTTCTCCACGGGCAGGCGTTCACCGGGGCGCAGATCGCCGTTGAGGATCATGTGTTTGATGCCGTTGACGACATCGTCCGTGCGGGACATGGGTGCAAGTATCGCCGAGTCGCGTCAGAACCGCAAGAATGGTCGGATCTTTCAGGTCACGATCCCGTGGTACGGGCGGGACGCTGAGAGGGCCTTCCGATCCCGGCGCAGTGTGCAGTCTGCGTTGCCCGGTTCGGAAGGCCCTCGGCCGCGAGCGGTACGACAGCGAATCGACCCCCCGACCCTCACATCGTGCCCGCGGCCGTCCCGGAGGCGAGCCCCCGGGACGTCTCTACCCCTTGATGGCCCCCGTGATGACGGCCTTGGTGAAGTGCTTCTGGATGAACGGGTACATGATCACGATCGGGAGGACCGTGCAGACCACGACCGCCATCTTCAGGGCCGCGGTGGGCGCGGCCTCGCCCTGGTCCTGGTACTGCGCCGTGGCCGAGGCGCCCTCGGGCAGGCCCTGCGTGGACATGAGCATCCGCTGGAGGACGACCTGGATCGGCTGGGTCTCCAGGCCGGGCGTGTAGAGCACGGCCGAGAAGTAGATGTTCCAGTAGCCCACGGCGTAGAACAGGGCGACGACCGCGAGGATCGCCTTCGACATCGGCAGCACGATCGTCAGGAGGATCCGGAACTCGCCGGCGCCGTCGATGCGGGCCGCGTCCAGCAGCTCGCCGGGGATCGTGTTCATGAAGAACGCCCGGAGCACGATCAGGTTGAAGGCGCTCAGCGCGACCGGCAGGATCAGCGACAGGTAGTCGTTGAACAGGCCGAGCTTCTGCACCACCAGGAAGCTGGGGTACATGCCGGGGCCGAACAGGAACGTGAACAGCACGAGCATGAGTATCGGCCGGTGCAGGAACGAGCCGGTGCGCGAGAGCGCGTAGGCCCCGCAGATCGTGAGCACCATGCTGAAGGCGGTGCCGCCCACCGTGAGTACCACGGTGAGGATCAGCGAGTCGGTGAGCGCGCCGCCGGAGAAGATCTCCTGGTAGGCGCTGAGGCTCAGGTCGGTCGGGATGAGCAGCAGGTTCCCGCCCGCTCGGGAGAGGGCGTCCTCGCTGGCGAAGCTGGTGGCCACGATCGCCCAGAGCGGCACCAGGATCGCTGCCGCGTAGGCGATCAGGAACAGGGCCTTCACGCTCTTGCCGACGAGGGAGGGCTCCTCGTCCCAGACGGGACGGGCGCTCTTGCGGGGCTTGGGCTTGATGTCTACGGCGGTCATGACTTCTGGTAGATCCCTTGCTCTCCGAGGCGGTGCGCGACCTTGTTGGCGGCGAGGATCAGGACGAGTCCGATCGCGCCCTTGAACAGGCCGGCCGCGGTGCCGAACGAGGCCCCTTCGGTGCCGATGACGCTGCGGTAGTACACGTAGGTGTCCAGCACTTCGGTGGCCTGGTAGCCGATGGCGTTGCGCTGCAGCTGGTACTGCTCGAAGCCGACGGAGAGGATGCCGCCGATCTGGAGGATGAGCAGGAGGATGATGACGGGCCTGATCCCGGGCAGGGTGATGTGCCACATCCGCCGCCAGCGGTTGGCGCCGTCGACCGCGGCGGCCTCGTAGAGGCTCGGGTTGATGGAGGCGAGGGCCGCGAGGAAGATGATCATGCCCCAGCCGGCGTCCTTCCACGCCCACTGCATCCACGCGAGCACCAGGAAGGTGTCCGGGTTGGAGGTGAAGGTGAGGCGGTCGCCGCCGAGGCTCATGAGCCAGTTGGAGACGAGCCCGTCGGCGCCCAGGACCTGGACGAACACGGTGACGACCAGGACCCAGGAGAAGAAGTACGGCAGGTACACGATCGACTGGAACGTGCTGCGGACCTTGGTGGAGACCACCGAGTGCATGACCAGTGCGAGCACGACCGAGAGCGGGAACAGGAACAGCAGGTGCGCGGCGGCGAACTTCAGCGTGTTCAGCAGCGCCGGAACGAAGTACGGGTCGTTGAAGAGCCGCTCGAACCACGCGAAGCCGACGAACGGGTTCTCCCAGAACGGCCGGTGGGGGCTGTAGTCCATGAACGCGATGATGTTCCAGGCCGAAGGCCAGTAGAAGAACAGCGCGAGCTGGACGAGCACCGGGAGGGCGAGCACCAGGAGGGGCCAGTCGTGCCGCAGCCGCTGGGCGGCGGACCGCTTGCGCTTGACGATGCGCGCGTTCGGAGTCCGGGCCGTGGTCGGCGGGGCCTCGCTTTGCATAGTTGCCATGGGAATTCCAGTCTCAAGTCCGAGGTCGGCGGGTGTGAGCGGCCGGGCCGCCCGCGCTGCGGGCGGCCCGGTGCCCGTCACTGCTCGTTGAGGCTCTTGTAGATGTCGGTGTAGAAGCCGCGGGCCTCTTCGCCGCCGTTCGCCATGAAGGTGGCGACGATGTCGGGGATGGTGGAGAGGTCGGCGCGGCCGTAGGCGATGTCGTTCTGCTGGTCGTTGAAGGTCTGCGAGGCCGACTTGGCCGCCGCCGGGGCCTCGATGCGCACGCCCTCGAAGATGCTCGGCACGATGAACTCCTGGCACGAGGCGTTGAACTCGAAGTGCGCCTGGACGACCTCGGGGATGCCGGTGAGGAACCGCTGGACCTTGCCGGAGTACTGCTTGAGGTTGACCGGGGCCAGGACGACCTTCTGGCCGTGCTCGGTGTGGACCGGGTTGCCGGTGGCGTCGTACTCGAAGTGCTCGCCTTCGACGCCGTACTCCAGAAGCTCGTTCTCCTTGGTGCCGAACGGTGCGGAGCACCAGTTGGCGACGTCGAGGAGCTCCTCGACCTGCTCCCTGGAGAGGTCCTTGTTCAGGAAGGTCCAGCCGTCGACGGAGGTGCCGGCCTTGAGCGTGGGCTTGCGGCCCTTCGCGCCGATCGGCGGCACGGGGGCGATCGCGCCCGTGGCGGTGCCGTCCTTGACCTTGGCCGCGTACTCGTACCAGCGGACCGGGTTCTCCTGGGAGAACAGCGTGGTCCCGGCGATCTGCATCGCCCCGTTGTCCAGCGTGCCGGTGGGCGCGTCCGGGTGGATGAGCTTCTCGTCCCACAGGGTGCGGCGGAACTCCAGCAGCTCGGTGAACTCGGGCTTCTCGCAGTCGTTGACGAGCTTGCCCTGCTCCTCGTCCCAGGACCAGCCCTCGTCGCCGACGAGGCCGAAGAGCTGCGGGAGGATCCAATCGACGGCGCCGAAGGCCCACTTGCCGTTGGCGTCGTCCGACCACTTCCGGCAGGCCTCGAGCAGCTCCTCGACCGTGGTCGGCATCGCGATGCCCGCGGCCTCCATGAGGTCGACGCGGGTGAACAGGGCGTTGCCCGGGCCGCCGCTGAAGGTGGCGGGGATGCCGTAGAGGCGCGCGGTCTCGGGGTCGCTCGCGTCCGTGGACCAGACCGACTGCGCCCAGGACTGGGTCGGCAGGCCGGCCAGGAGCGGCCAGCGCCCGGAGATGTCGCCCTTGAGGATGTCGGTCAGGTCGTAGAAGGTGTTGACCACGGTCTCGGGGAAGTTCGTGTGGGAGCCGAGCATCCAGCTGAAGAGCAGCATGCCGTCGCCGTACTCGTTGGCGTTGAGCCACTGGACCGAGGTGTCGGCGTACGTGTTGCCGTCGGCCTGGCGCAGGTTGATGGTCGTGCCGCCCCAGGCGTCGCGCAGCGCCGCGAAGTAGGGGTCGTCGTTCGAGGGGGCCTCGCCCCAGAACGGGACGGTGATCTCGTAGGTGCCGCTGTTCGAGGGCACCTCGGTGATGGCCTCGACCGGCTCGGGGTACGAGGTGAACGCGGAGGGGTGGTTCGGCGGGTCGCCGATCAGGTCGGGCTCGGCCGGGAGCGGCCATTCCTTGTACTCGGGCAGGAAGTCGAAGCCCTCGGTCGCCTGGGTGGAGCCTTCGCCGGTCTTGATGTCGGAGCAGGCGGCGGCGAAGGGGAGTCCCGCAGCGCCGACGGCGCCGAGACCGGCGACCTTGAAGAGGGAGCGGCGCCGCATCGGTGCGGAGGAGGAGTCGGGCATCGTAGGCCTTTCATTCGCGCTGCCATGAGGGATGAAGACAGCAAGGGATCTAAATTTGGATATGCCTTCAAACAAAAGTAAGCCAGGTGGAGCAGGTTAGGCAAGACCTCAAGCAATCTAAAGATCAGATGATTCCGTAGTCATACGGGATCGATGCGAAGCCGTTATGCGGCAAACGCTGGCATTTCTCTCCCTCGTGCTAGAAGTTCGCCACGAGTCATCGGATCATTGCTCACTGAATCGCGAAGATCCGGGCGGCCGGCCCGGCGGGCACTTCGAGCACCGGCGCGCCGTCGCCGGTGCGGATCGTCCACTGCGGCAGCGCGGCCGGGTACACCTGCGCCACGGTCCGCCCCTCCAGCTCCGGCAGCGCGATCTCGGCGGCCCCGCCCCGCGACCACACCGCCAGCAGCGACTGCGGGCCCGCGTCGAGCTGCAGCGCCACGACCTCGTCCTCCCAGCGCGGCAGCCCGAGCGGCCACGTCGGCACCGCCTCGGCGATGCGGTGGCGCCAGTCCTTGTGGAGCATGACGGCCTCGCGCACCAGCGCCGACTGCTCCGCGCTCAGCTCGTTCAGGAACCCGGACAGGTAGATCCGCCCGACGACGCCCGCCGTCATCGCGAACGCCGTCTCCTCCAGGCTCATCGACGCGGCCGGATACGCCCAGTTGCCGGCCTGCTCGGGGAGCACGCTCGCGGGGGCGGCGGCGGCGATCGGCGCATACGACCGGAACTCCTGCTGGTCGCTCGTGGACTGCAGGTGCACCACGGAGAGGAGGTTGTAGTCCATGCGCATCGCGCCCGAACCGCAGTTCTCGAACAGCAGGCCCGGGTGGCGCTCCTGCGCGTCGCGCAGCCAGTCCGTGTACGCCAGGGTGTGCCCCAGGAGCCCGGCCCCCGGACCCGCGGCGTCCACATCGGTCCCCAGCCCCGTGTTCGTGTTGTAGTCGAGCTTGAAGAACCCGATCCCGAACTCGTCCACGAGCCGGTCGACCGTCTCGTCCAGATGCGCCCGCGCCGCCGGGTGCCGCAGGTCGAGCTGGAAGTGCCCGGCCTCGCTGACGCGCTCGCCGAACCGCTGGAAGAACGCCTCGTCCGGCAGCCGCTTCGCCATCGGCGACTCGACGCCCACCGCCTCCGGCTCCAGCCACAACCCGGGCCGCATGCCGTTGGCGCGGATGGCGTCGATGACCGACAGCAGCCCGCCCGTGAACCGCTCGGGCGCCTCGAGCCACTCGCCGGCGTTGGTCCACCAGTTGCCCTCCAGGGCGGCGAACCAGCCGGCGTCGATGCAGAAGTACTCCGCGCCCGCCTCGCCCGCCGACTCGATGAGCGGCAGCAGCCGCTCCGTGGTCGGCCAGCCCATGAGCGTGTTCATGAAGTCGTTGTAGACCACCGGCAGTCGCGCGTCGACCGGGCGCACCTCACGGATCGCACGCCGGTAGCCGGTGAGGGCCGCGAAGGCCGCGTCCCTGCCGCCGTCGGCGATGCAGACGCCGGCGGGCACCGAGGTGAACGCCTCGCCCGGCGCCAGGCGCGCGGCGAACTGGTGGTGCATGTCGGTCGCGCCGTGCACGCCCACGGTCACCGTCCCGCCGGTCAGCGCCGTCTCCCAGTGCCATCCGGCGCTGGTCTCGACCTGCCATGCCAGCGAGGGGCCGTCGGCGTTCGCCAGGACACCGGTCGGCAGGAACGTACCGCTCGACCAGCTGCCGTGGCTGGTCAGCGAGAACAGGCCGCGCGAGTACTGGCCGCCGTGGAGCTCCGGGTGGGTGTCGGGCAGCAGGTCGTGCAGCGGGCGCTGGTGCCAGCGCCCCTCGGCCAGCCACTCGCTCTCGCCCCACAGCAGTTCCTGCCCGCCCGTGTCGGGCACGGCCACGACCGCCGAGCTCACCGAGAGCAGCACGAGTTCGCGCTCGGACCCGTTGCGCACCGTGTGCCGGATCTGGAGGCCCGGTCCGGCGGCCCGGAACACGCTGGTCACCTCGAGGCCGGTCTCGTGGTCGTGCTGGGTGATCCGCAGTTCGCCGTCGAGCGATTCGCGCCCGGCGTAGCGCAGCCGCTGCCCGGCCCCCGAGTGCAGAAGGGTCTGGTTGTTGCGGGCGCGGTGCTCGCCGGGGGTGTAGACGTCCACGATCGCCCAGGGTGCAGCGGCCGAAGGCGCATCGGGTCCGGTCGCGAGGCGCACGAGCCGCACCGGGCGGTCGTCGGCGTGGTCGAAACCGAGGTGCAGGCCCGGCGCGGCCCACTCGAAGGCCGGTTGCTCGTCGGGGCGGCGCGAGGCGGTCGGAGGCACTGCGGGCTCCACTCTGGATAGAGATACATGGATGCGTCAACGAATCAAGCTATCCGGGCGCTCGGCCGTGTACAAGGGCCTGCACCGGAAAAAAGCCGATGAATCTTCCAGAAGTTGCAGACGGTAGTGGGATGAAATATCGCTATTTCATCATCAAACGGTCATTTCCACGGTGATGTGGTACGCGATTGCCAAGATAGATATGACCTATTCGCTCGCCCTGGCCGAGTGGCAAGGTCACGGCTTGGACAATTTAGTTTCAACGGGTGACCGAACATTGACAGCGGCCAGTGAGGTATAGCAGTCTTTCCATATCTCTCCCCGCGGTCACCCGTCCGCGGAAGAGCCGGCATCACGCCCATCGCACCCCTCCGCGCTCGCGGACCGTCCCAGGGTGCGCCGAAAGGGGAAACTCCGTTGATACGCAAGGCAATGAGGCTGCTCCTGGCAGCCCCGATCGCGCTCTCCATGCTGGCCGTCCCGGCCGCATCGCAGGCGCAGGACGCTGAGCCCCAGACCGCCGAGGAGATCGTCGCGGCCATGCAGCCGGGCTGGAACCTCGGCAACTCCTTCGACGCCATGTGCTGCAGCCCCGGCGCCGACGAGACCGCCTGGGGCAACCCGCGGGTCGACGACACCTTCTTCGACGACATCGCCGCCGAGGGCTTCAACTCGGTCCGCATCCCCGTCAGCTGGGGCAACCACACCGGCCCCGCGCCCGACTACACCATCGACCCCGCCGTCATGGCCCGCGTCAAGCAGGCCGTCGACCGCGCCCTCGCCGCCGACCTCTACGTCATGATCAACACGCACCACGACTCGTGGCAGTGGATCACGAAGCTGGCCGACCCCGAGCAGCACGACCAGGTCAAGGCCCAGTTCGACGCCACCTGGGTCCAGATCGCGGACACCTTCGAGGACTACCCGCAGGAACTGGCGTTCGAGCCCCTCAACGAGGTGGGCTTCGATGAGGCCCTGACCCCGGGGAACGATCTCGACCACGAGCTCATGGCCGAGTTGAACAGCTCGTTCCACGCGATCGTGCGCGGTTCCGGCGGTGGCAACGCCGACCGCCTCCTGGTCCTGGAGACGCTCCACACCTCGGCAGACCAGGTCCACTTGGACGCGCTCGCCGCCGAGATCGAGGCGCTGGACGACCCGATGCTGGCCGCGACCACGCACAACTACAGCTTCTGGCCCTTCAGCGTCAACGTCGCCGGGTACCCCTCGTACAACGAGGAGGTGCAGGACATGCTCGAAGCGACCTTCCAGGCCCATGTCGACACCTTCACCTCCAAGGGCATCCCGGTCATCATCGGCGAGTACAGCCTGCTCGACAACTACGACCGCAAGGTCGAGCGCGGCGAGGTCCTGAAGTTCTTCGAGCACTTCGGCTACCTGGCCCGCACCTCCGGCATCACGACCATGTGGTGGGACAACGGCACGCACTTCGACCGCTTCAAGCGCGAGTGGCGCGACCAGGAGCAGTTCGACTACATCTCCACGGCCTGGACCACCCGCTCGGGTACCGCCGCCTCGGACCTGCTGTTCGTCGACGCCTCGGACAAGATCACCGACAAGTCGATCACCTTGAACCTCAACGGTCTTGAGTTCGACAGGGTGAAGTTCGGGACCACTACGTTGAAAGCCGGCAAGGACTACTCGCTGAGCGGCACGACCTTGACGATCAAGGCGAAGGTCCTGAAGCGCATCCTCGGCGACCGCGAGGTCGGCTCCAGCGCGCAGCTGAAGATCTTCTTCTCCGAAGGCATGCCCTGGAAGCTCAACGTCATCAACTCCGAGGACCCCTCGGTCGAGGACGCCACGGGCACCAACGCGTCGTTGACGATCCCCACGGCGTTCAACGGCGACCAGATGTCCACCATGGAGTCCGTCTACGCGGACGGCAGCGGGGCCGGCTACCACAACTGGGCCACGTTCCCGGAATTCTGGGACGACTTCAGGCCCGACTACGAGAACGGGACCATCCTGCTGACCAAGCGGTACCTGGACAGCCTCAAGGACGGCGAGCAGGTCTTCCTGACCCTCCACTTCTGGAGCGGCCAGACGATCGAGTACACCGTGGTCCGCAACGGCGAGACCGTCACCGGCGCGGTCGCTTAGCAACCGCACCTCGTAATGCCAAGGGGCGCAGTCCTTCACGGACTGCGCCCCGCTTCGCGTTCAGGCCTTCGGCTCCCAGGGCACGGCGGCGCTGAAACACGTGCCGAGGAGGCGGGAGAGGTTCCAGTAGTCGTCGTCCACGGGCTCGTGCTCGCCCAGGAGCATGCGGGCCGCCGGGAACGGGCGCCCGGCCCGCAGCTGCGCGATCTCGATGAGGTCGGCGCGCTCGGCATCCGGGTCGCGGACCTCCTCCATGCCGGTCAGTGCGCGGCGGACCGCCGGCTGGAAGGTGCCCTCCTCCCACAGGCCTTCGATCTCATCGAGCTCGATCGTGATGAACCGGCCCGGCGCGGTCGCCACGGCCTGCCTAAGCATCGCGGCGTGGTCGTCAAGGGGCCCTTCGGCGGCGAAGAGCCGGTTCAGCGCGGGCAGGGCGGCGTCGAGCTGGGTGAGCGCGCGGTCCTTGGCGACCAGTGGCGCGACGGCCTCGACCACGTCGCCCTCCTTGCCGCCCGGCACTTCGACGAAGTCGCCGGTCTTCGGGTCCCACTCGGCGACGTAGGCGTCCGGGTCGGCCTCGATCACGATGGTCTGCGTCCTGATGTCCGCCGGGCGGAAGAGGGCGAGCCACAGCAGCGGCACGCAGCGGGCGTCGTAGGCGACGACGCCGGTATCGGGTGCGAAGCCCGCCACCGTGGTCGAGGGGTACAGGGAGTCCCGGTCGGCGGTGCAGAGGTACGAGGAGTTCGGCATGGCCGGAGCCTATCCGGCACCTCCGACACGGCGAGCGCTCCGGGTTGACCGGATATCGACAACTGTCTATGGTGGGGAGAACGAAACATTCGTCCTCAATGTCGAACGTTTCGAGACATGCGGTGTGCGCCGACCCCGGCGCCTCCCGCAGCCGCGGCGCATCCCGGCCCCGGCCCCCCGACCCGTCAGAAAACCCGAACCTGGAGTTCGCATGAGACTGAGAGCGCTCACATCACGAGGTCGCGGCGTCGCCGCGCTCCTCATAGCCTTCCTGATGGTCCTGTCCGCCCAACTGCTCGCGCCCCAAGCGGCGCAAGCGCAGACCGGGCTCACCGTGAACCTCGCCTCCAACGCCGGCCCGTCCGAGGGCGTCGGACTCGGCTTCCTCTACGGCATCAACGCGGACGGCTCCCAGCCGCCCGCGTCGCTCCTGGAACCCCTGCGCATGAACGCCTACCGCGCGGGCGGCCACATGACCCGCGGCTGGATCGAGGACGGGTACCGCAACGGCCAGGCCACCCAGACCATCCTCGCCTCGATCACCTCCCAGGCGCGGCGCTTCACCGCCGCCCCCTACAACGCCCAGTACCAGGCCATCCTCAGCGACATGTACGGCGCGTACGGCGGCCAGGGCGCGAACACCATGTACCCCTGCGACAACGGCAACTGCTCGAACTGGGTGACCTTCCTCGAGACCGTCGTCGGGCAGCTGCGCGACACCGGACTGCCGATCGCCTACGACATCTGGAACGAGCCGGACATCGACATCTTCTGGACGCGCGGGGTCAACAGCCCCCAGTACTTCCAGATGTGGGACACCGCCGTCCGCACCATCCAGCGCGTCGACCCCGACGCCGAGATCGTCGGCCCCTCCTTCGCGTACACGCCCGACCGCCGCCCCGAGCAGTGGCAGACCTTCCTCTCGCACGTGAAGGCCGCCGGGACCCTGCCGGACATGATCGCCAACCACACCCTCGGCAACGTCGACGACCCGGTGCGGGTGGGCGACTCCACGCTCGCAGCGCTGGCCGCCAACGGCATCCCGGCGCTTCCGCTCTCCGCCAACGAGTACCAGCCGCAGAACATGCAGACCGCCAACGTCACCGCCTGGTACCTGGCCCGGTTCGCGCAGTCCGACTACGACAACGCGATGCGCGGCAACTGGGTCTGCTGCCTCACCCCGAACCTGACCGGGCTGCTGACGCAGGTCAACGGCACCTGGGGCCCGACGGGCAACTGGTGGGCGATGAAGTCCTATGCGGACATGACCGGAACGCTCCTGCAGACCTCCGGCCAGGTCAACGGCACCGCGATCTCGGCGTCGAAGGACGAGGCCGCGCGCCGGGCGGTCGCGGTCCTGGGCAACATCAACGGCGCCACCGGGGCCACCTCGGTCACCTTCAACGGTCTGGCGTCGGTGCCGTGGCTGACCGAGGGCGGGAACGTCCACGTCACCGTCAACCGCATGCCCGAGGGGGCGCTGAGCGCGCCGCAGGTCGTGTACAACCAGGACGTGAGCACCGCGAGCGGTTCGATCACGATCCCGTTCAACATCCAGAACGGCAACGACGCGTACTCCGTCTACCTCACCCCGGCGACCGGGGGCGGCGGCGAGGACGCCGGCCAGCTCCGCTCGGCCGCGTCCGGACGCTGCATGGACGTGCCGAACTCGGCGACGACCAACGGCACCCGCGTCCAGATCTGGGACTGCCACACCGGCGCCAACCAGCAGTGGACGCTGAGCACCGGCGGCGAACTCTCCGTCTACAGCGGAGGGACGCGGCGCTGCCTCGACGCGTACGGGAACCAGACGACCGCGGGCACGGCCGTGATCATCTGGTCCTGCCACGGCGGCGCGAACCAGCGCTGGACGATGCAAGCCGACGGCACCGTGAGGAACGCGCTCTCGGGCCTGTGCCTCGACGTCAACGGCGCGGCCACGGCGAACGGCACCCAGGCGGTGCTGTGGACCTGCCACGGCCAGCCCAACCAGCGGTGGACCCTAGGCTGAGTCCACGCTCCGCCCGCCCGCGGTTCAGCGGGCGGGCGGAGCGGTGCTTGAGCGCAGGAGCAGTTCGGTGGCGATCTCCACGCGCCGATTGGGCGGCGTGCGGCCCGCCGCGAGGTCCAGGAGCATCGCCGCCGCCGTGGCCGCCATGTCGTGCAGCGGCTGGCGCACCGAGGTGAGCGGCGGAATCATCCACGTGGCCATCGGCAGGTCGTCGAAGCCGACCACGCTGAGGTCGTGCGGCACGCGCACGCCGAGCTCGGCCGCGGCGTGGTAGACGCCGAGCGCCGAGCCGTCGTTGCACGCGAAGATCGCCGTGGGCGGGTCCGGGAGGCGCAGCAGGGTCTTGGCGTGGTCGCGGCCGTCCTCGATCTGGAAGTCGCCGATGCACACCAGCTCGGGGTCCACCGGAACGCCGGCCAGGTCCATCGCGGCGCGGAACCCGTCCAGCCGGGCCCGGCCCGCGAGCACCCGTTCGGGGCCGGTGATGACGGCGATGCGGCGGTGCCCGAGTTCGAGCAGGTGCCGCGTGGCCTCCAGGCCGCCGTTCCAGTTGCTGGTGCCCACCGAGGGGTCGTCGTGGCCGGGCTCCCCGGTGGGGTCGACGGCGACTATCGCGATGTCCCTGGTGCGCAGGCGCTCCCGCTGCTCCGCGGTGACCCCGCAGAAGACGGGGATGACGCCCACCGGGCGGCGGGCCAGCACGTCCTCGACCCAGCCGCGGCCGGGGACGTGGCTGCCGCCGAGCTCGGAGACGACGACGCCCAGGCCGTTCGCGCGCGCGACTGCGCTCACGCCGTTGACGACCTCGACCGGGTACAGCCCGCGCACCTCGTGGAAGAGGACCTCGATGAGCGGCGCGGGGCGTGAGGGGCGCTTCTGGCGGCGGTAGCCGTACCGGCGGATGAGCGTCTCGACGAGCTCGCGGGTCTCGGGGGCGACGTCGATGCGCCCGTTCACGACCTTGGAGACGGTGGCGACGGAGACGCCGGCCCGTGCGGCGAGCTGCGCGATGGTGAACGGCTCGCCTGGTGGCGCAGCGGGGGAGTCGGGGGAGGAGGTCATGCGTGGATTCTAGCTGCGGTGGCACCGACAACGCCGGGTCGAGCGCGTTCCGAGGCTTGACATCCATTGATGGTTACCGATAACTTATATTTCGAAGTTTCGATCTATCAATCGAAAGCTTCGGTTCGACCGAGACCCGGTACCACCCCCACCTCGGTCGGCTCCACCTGCGGCGCCGACGCCGTCCTCGCCGACATCTCCCACGATGCCAACGCCTGATTCCCCATGGGGCGGCCGGTGCTTCCGAGCGATACCGAACCGGCCGCCCCGCCCCGTCGGACGGATTGACCATCGCATTTATATATGTCGATTTCTGCTAACGTAAGTTCTCGGTAACATTTCCCTTTTGGAGGTACGCCTCATGTCAACCGCACCCCTCAGCCGCCGCCGGCTGATCCAGGCCGCCGGCGTCGCAGCCGTGGCCACCGCCGCCCCCGGCGTCGGCGGCGGCCACGCGCAGGCCGCACTCGCGCCGGCCCGGCCCGACATCGGCGCCGCCGCCTTCGAATTCCCCCTCGGCCAGGTCACCCTGAACGCGGGCCGCTGGCTCGACAACCAGAACCGCACCCTCGCGTACCTGCGGTTCATCGACGTCAACCGGCTGCTCTACAACTTCCGCGCCACCCACCGGCTGTCCACGGGGGGCGCGGCCCCGAACGGCGGCTGGGACGCCCCCGACTTCCCCTTCCGCACCCACATGCAAGGCCACTTCCTCACCGCGTGGGCGCAAGGATGGGCCGTGCTCGGCGACACGACCTGCCGCGACAAGGCGAACACCATGGTCGCCGAACTCGCCAAGTGCCAGGCCAACAACGCCGCCGCCGGATTCGCCGCCGGGTACCTCAGCGGGTTCCCCGAGTCCAACTTCGACGCCCTCGAGAACGGCACCAAGGGCGACGTCCTGTACTACGTCATCCACAAGACCCTCGCCGGACTCCTCGACGTGTGGCGGCTCATGGGCTCCACCCAGGCCCGCGACGTGCTCCTGGGCCTCGCGGGATGGGTCGACGCCCGCACCGCGCGGCTCTCCACGACGCAGATGCAGAACGTGCTGCGCGTCGAGTTCGGCGGCATGAACACCGTCCTCGCCGACCTCTACCAGCAGACGGGCACCGAGCGCTGGCTCACCGCCGCGAAGCGGTTCGACCACGCGGCGGTCTTCGACCCGCTCGCGAGCAACCAGGACCGGTTGAACGGCCTTCACGCCAACACCCAGGTGCCCAAGGTGATCGGGGCGGCCCGCGAGTACAAGGCCACCGGCACGACCCGCTACCGCGACATCGCCCGGAACTTCTGGAACATCGTGGTCGGCGCCCACACCTACGTGATCGGCGGCAACAGCGAGGCCGAGCACTTCCGCGCCCCGAACGCCATCGCCGGGTACCTCGACACCGACACGTGCGAAGGCTGCAACACCTACAACATGCTCCGCCTCACCCGCGAGCTGTGGCTCCTCGACCCGAACAACGCCGCCTACTTCGACTACTACGAGCGGGCGCTGCTCAACCACCTCATCGGCTGGCAGAACCCGGCCGACCCGCACGGGCACATCACCTACTTCACGCCCCTGAACCCGGGCGGGCGCCGCGGCGTCGGCCCGGCCTGGGGCGGCGGCACCTGGAGCACCGACTACAACTCGTTCTGGTGCTGCCAGGGCACGGGCCTCGAGACGTTCACCAAGCTCATGGACTCGGTGTACTTCAAGGCCGACACGACCCTGTACGTCAACCTCTACACGCCCTCGCGCCTGAACTGGACCGAACGCGGCATCACCGTCGTGCAGTCCACGTCGTACCCCGTGAGCGACACGAGCACGCTCACCGTCACCGGCGCCGCGAGCGGGTCCTGGACGATGCGACTGCGCATCCCCGCCTGGACCCAGGGCGCGGTCATCAGCGTCAACGGCCAGGCCCAGGCCGTCACCGCGACCCCGGGCACCTACGCGGTGCTGACCCGCACATGGGCCTCCGGCGACGTGGTCACCGTCAAGCTCCCGATGAGCGTGAAGATGCAGGCGGCCAACGACGACGAGAACGTCGCAGCGGTCGTCTTCGGCCCCACGGTCCTCTCCGGCAACTACGGGAGCACCGCCCTCGGCACGCTGCCCTCCCTCGACCCGGACTCGATCGAGCGGACCAGCACCTCCGCGCTCGCGTTCAGGGCCACCGCCGACGGCGCCACCGTGAACCTCGGCCCGTTCTTCGACGCCCACGGCCACAACTACACCGTCTACTGGAACGCCTCCGGCGAAGGCGGGTCGACCGGCGCGCCCGCGTTCAAGCTCTACAACGCCAACTCGAACCTGGTCCTCGGCGTGCAGGACATGTCAACGGCCGCAGGCGGTTTCGCGTTGCAGTGGAACGACACCGGCACCGCCGACCACAAATGGGAAGTGGTGGCCTCCGGCGCGACCGTGAAACTGCGCAACCGCAACTCCGGCCTGGTGCTGGGCGTGCAGGACATGTCGACCGCCGACAACGCGCGCATCGTCCAGTGGAACGACAGCGGCACCGCCGACCACCTCTGGACCCTCGTCGACACCGGCGATGGCCGCCACAAGATCCGCAACGCCCACACCGGGAAGCTCCTGGCGATCCTCAACGCCGCCACCGCCGCCGGCGGCCAGGCCGTGCAGGATCCCGACAACGGGACCGCCGACAACCTCTGGCGGTTCGTCCCCGACGGAGCCCGCCGCATCCAGAACGTCAACAGCGGCATGGTGATCGGCATCCAGAACATGTCCACCGCCAACGGCGGCCTCGCCGTCCAGTGGGGGAGCACCGGCACCGCCGACCACTTCTGGACCGCCGTGCTCGACACCGGCGGCTACTTCAAGCTGCGCAACGGCAACAGCGGCAAGGTCCTCGGCGTCGAGAACGCCTCCACCGCAGCGGGCGCGCGCGTCCTGCAATGGGACGACAACGGCACGAGCGACCACCGCTGGCGCCTGCGCTACGGCTCCGGCGGCGCGTTCCGCATCCAGTGCGCCAACGGCGGCAAGGTCCTCGGCGTCCAGAACGCCTCGAAGACCCAAGGCGCCCAGGTCGTCACCTGGGACGACACCGGCGCCGCCGACCACCTCTGGCGGTTCGTCTAACCCCCGCGGCGGGGGCGGGCCCCCCGCCCGCCCCCCCCCCCCCCGGGGGGCCCCCCCCCCCCCCCCGCGGCCCCCCCCCGGGGGGGGGGGTG
>NZ_JAUEMJ010000005.1:187888-263493 GCF_030403505.1 Glycomyces tritici
CCCGCCCACCCCGGGGGGGGTTTGGTCAACCCCCCGGGGGGGGCCCGGCCCCGGCGACCTCCCCTCGCCGCGGCCGGGCCCGCCCGCTGCGAGCCGGCCGACCGGCCAGGCGAAAGCTTTTCGGAATGCTACGTTTCGCGGCATGGAACCCCTGAACGTCCAGCACGAAGGCCGCACCCTGCGCGGCACCCTCCACCTCCCGCAGGAGGCCCCCGCACCCGCGGTCGTCCTGTGCCACGGCTTCTCCGGCAACCGGACCGAGTTCGGCCACACCTTCGTGCGCCTGGGCAGGCGCCTGGCCGAACGCGGCGTCGCCGCCTACCGCTTCGACTTCGCCGGCGGCGGCGAATCCGACGGCGAGTACGGCGACATCACCGTCTCCGACCAGGTCTCGCAGGTCCTCGCCGTGCTTGACGCGGTCGGCGCCCACAGCGGCGTCGATGCCGACCGGCTCTCCCTGCTCGGCATGAGCCTCGGCGGCCTGACCGCCTCGCTCGCCGCCGCCAAGCGCCAGGTCCGCTCGCTCGCCCTGTGGGCCCCCGCCGCCATCGCCGTGGACGCCGAAGTCACCAAGCACCGGCAGGCCGTCATCGCCGAGCACGGCTACGACGACTTCGGCGGCACCCCGATCTTCAAGCGCTACGCCGACGACGCCGAGACCATCGACGCGTTCGCCGACGCCCGCGGCCACACCGGCCCCGTACTCCTCGCCGCCGGCTCCGAGGACAACGTCTTCGGCCCCGGCGTCTTCGACGGCTACCACGACCTCTACGAGTCCCAGCTCGAATACCACAAGCTCAACGGCGTCGGCCACGGCTTCGAGACCGTCCCCGCCCGCGAGCACCTGCTCGAACTCACCGAAGCGTTCCTCCTGCGCCACATGTGAGCACGCCCGCTCCCCGGGCCGGAGACCCGGCACGGGGAGCGGCGCTCCCTTACGCGACGGCAGTGCCCTCGAGCTCGACCATCTGGCCGGGGACCGCCAACCGCGCCACCCCGAGCATCGTGGTCGCCGGCGCCGCCTGCGCCGCCCCGAGGCGTGCGGCCAGCACCCCGTAATGCGGGAACAGCAGGTCCACATCCGTCGTGTACACGTTGAGCCGCACGAGGTTCGACAGCGACATTCCCGCCGCGGCGAGCACGGCCTCCAGGTTGTCCAGGCTCAGCGCCAGCTGCGCCGCCATGTCGCCCTCGTGCTGCGGCTTGCCCTCGCCGTCCATCGCGGTCTGGCCCGAGCAGTACAGCGTGCGGGTCTGCCCCGACACCAGCTCGCCCTGGTTGAACCCCAGCGCGAGCGACCAGTCCACCGGGTTGACCGCGGTTCGTTCCATCGCCACAACGGCTCCATTCCATGCACATCGGCGGCACGCTGCCGCCGTGGAACAGAGCCTCGCACCCAATCACGACATCTAGTGTCAGGTATTCCAGTAGAGTTTCCGCATGCGCGCCGATCGCCTGGTCTCCCTGGTCCTCCTCCTGCGCCAGCGCGGCCGGATGACCGCCGAGACCCTCGCCGGGGAACTCGAGGTCTCCACCCGCACCGTGCTGCGCGACATCGAAGCCCTCTCCGCCGCGGGCGTCCCGGTCTACGCCGAACGCGGCCGCCACGGCGGCTTCGCGCTCCTGCCCGGATTCCGGACCGAGCTCACCGGGCTCAACCACGATGAGGCCCTGGCCCTCCTGACCGCCGGTTCGGGGAGCGGCGAGCGAGCCTTCGGCCTGGGCTCGGCGCTGGCGTCGGCCATGCGCAAAGTGGTCGACGCGCTGCCGGAGCGCCACCAGGCCGCGGTGGGGGAGGCGGCCGGGCGGTTCCTGGTCGAACCCGAGACGGACCTGCTCTCGCGGCGGCACACCGCCGAAGCGGTCCCCGAAGCCGTCATGCACGAGGTCCGGCGCGCCGTGCTGGCGGGACGGCGCCTGCGCCTCCACTACGCGGCCAGCGGCGAGGAGCCGCAGTGGCGCACCGTCGACCCCCTCGGCCTGGTCACGGTGCGCGACCGCGCCTACCTGCTGGCCACCCGCTCCGGCGCGGACCGCACCTACCGGCTCTCGCGTTGCCTTGCGGCCGAAGTGCTCACCGAACCGGCCGAGCGGCCGGACCGGCTCGATCTGGACCGGATCTGGCAGGAGCGGTGCGCGCGGTTCCTCGCCGAGGGGCACCTCACCGTGCAGGTCAGGGTCGACCCGGGTCGCCGGGACGACCTCCTGCAGTCGGCGGTGGCCGTGCGCGCGGAGGCCCCCGAGCCGGACGGCCGCGTGCGGCTCGAGGTCACCTACCAGGACGCCGAGCACGCCGAATGGGCGCTGTGGCAGCTCGGGACGGACGCCGAAGCCCTTGCGCCGCAGTCGTTGCGGGATGCGCTGCACGCGCGGGCTGCGGCGCTGGCCGCCTGTTACGGCCGTGTCCACGGTGGGGTGGGTTCTTAATCCGGGTTCAAGCGGGCGGCGACGAAGAGGTGAGGTCGGGGTGCGGTTCGGTGGCGGGGTTGCGGGTTCGTTCGGGGGTGGGCGGGGACTCATGGACGGGGCGTCTTGGCTTGTGGTGCGGTGGGGCCGGGGCGGCGCTCGCGCCCGGGGGCGTCTTGGCTTGCGGTGCGGTGGCGCGGTGGGGCCGGGGTGGCGACTCGCGAACGCGGGCGTCTTTCCTTGCGGCGTAGTGGGACCGGGGCGGAACGTGAGGGTCTTGTACGCCTGTGGGTGATGACGGTCGGGGGCTGTTCGAGGGATACTTGAGTTACGTACAGGGACAGGAAATTTGTACAGGTGTCGGGGCTGGTGTAAGCAGACTAAGCCAAGCCTCTGGCCGAACCGACAAACCGACTTGTTTCGAGGCGCTCAGCCCCCATGGGGGGTTCCAGATCTCATCCCCGTGCCATCGCCCGCAGCTGTCCGCGCCCCCGATGGGCCGTGACTGGGTGGACGATCCTGGTCCGGATCACCCTCACCAGAAGGAAGCACCTCACTCGGAGGCGCTTCAACCCAAGCCAGACCCGCCAGCGCGAACGGCATGTGCCAGGTTGAGCAATTGAGGACTCTGCCCGGCAGTACCGACACGTCCATGGCGAAAGCAAGACCACCACCCCCGTCCGGGCGCCACCATGCGCGCAAGAGGCCCTGCCTCCAGGTCGGGACCCCGGAAGGAGGAAGGAGGGAACGAGCACCAGGAGTCGAATCGCCATCGACCACACCGGTCCCGCAGGCACGAAGGGCACGAACATCCTCCCCGGCAGGTACGGCGTGATCAGGCAACGGCCTCACGCCAAAGCGAAGCGCACCAATGCTTCGCGCAATCAACTACGGCACAGCGAAAGGAGGTGACACGACATGAAGGACGCGGCCATGCCCATGGACCGGCGCAGCGAGAGCCACCGCGGCTTCGGGCCGCTCACTGCAACCCCGAACCACAACCGGCCGGCCATCGCGGTGCCTCGCCACACCACCAGCCAGCCATATTGCGATGCCGTGCGACGACAACGCCAGCCGGTCATCGCCGCCAGCCGCTCCAGGGCCCTCGGCGGGGTCCCAAGTGAGGCCTCTGCGACGGCAGCGGCCCCGGACCTGGCCATACCCTCGTCCTCGCTGATTGCTTTGACCGCCACCGACCACCCACCTGCCGCCATGGCGGCTTCAACGACCCAAGCCTCGGCGGATGGCCCGAGGACGACCGCAACGACGGCAACGCACTCGAACCCGGGCACCCGTTTCACCGTCGTTGACCGCTCTGACTGCCACCAGTCCTCGCGTCGGTGTCCTGCCCCGACCTGGTCCTTGCTGTCGCCGTCGCTGATCGGTTGTAGCCCAAGCAGAATCAAGTCCAGCCAGTTTCAGTCCAGCCCAGGCCAGCCCAGGCCAGCCCAGCCCAGTCCAGCCCAGTCCAGCCCAGTCCAGCCCAGTCCAGCCCAGTTCCATTTCGGTGGTGCAGGACTTGGCGGGCCTTTGGACTGGAGCCGCCGCACAGGACGCGGCGGGTTCAGACCTTGAGTCGGTGCGGCACTTCGAGTCGTCCGTTGTCGATGAGCCAGCGCAACGATTCGAGGACGGCCTGCTCGGGCTCGTACGCCGGGGCGTATCCCAAGCGGGCCTTGGCCTTCTCGATGCTGAAGCACTGGCTTCGGTCGAGGTGCCCCCAGGAGACCTGCGCGTGCTCGGCCGTGGTGGAGGCGCGGAACTCGTCCCAGCTCACCGGCTCGAGGTTCGCGGTGCGGCCGAACCAGGCGGCGGCGATGTCGGCGTAGCCGCGGACGCTGAGCGCGGTGGGCGCGACGATGTTGAAGTCCTCGCCTGCGGCGGCGTCGCGGTGCTCGGCGGCCAGCTGGAAGGCCTGGGCGAGGTCGTCGGCGTGGACGTGGTGCATCGTCTCGGCGCCGCTGCCGGGCACCTGGAGCGGCTTGCCGTCCGCGATGGCCGTCCAGACGTCCGGGTCGAGGTTGCCGAGCGGGCCGATCGGGTGCCAGCCGGGGCCGACGATGTGCCCGGGGTGGATCGAGGTGGTGACGAGGCCGCCGTTCGCGGTCTCCTCCTTGAGCATCCGCGCGATCCGGTCCTTCTGGATCCCGTACTCGTCGAGCGGCGCTTCGGCCCCGCTGCCGCTCTCGTCGATGGGGACCTTGCGGCTCTTGCCGTACCGCCAGATGGAGCCGCAGTGGATCAGGTGCGCGCCGGTGCCGCGCAGGGCCTCCACGAGCGCGGTGGCTGAGGCGAGGGTGAAGCAGACGAGGTCGACGACGACGTCCGGTTCGAGGTCGCGGACCGTGGCGCCGAAGACGCCCTCGGCGTCCTGGCGTTCGCGGTCGGCGACGACCTGGCGCACCTCGGCCCATTCGGGTGCGTCGGCATAGGCGGTGCTGGTGCCGCGGCTGATGTTGACCACGTCGTGCCCGGCGCGGACGAGGCGCGGGACGAGGAAGGTGCCGATGTGGCCGGAGCCGCCGATGACGACGATGCGCATGCTGTGGTTCTCCTATCAGGTCGCGACGCGGCGAAGTGTACCGGTGGCCGGGCGGCCCTGCCAGGGGTTCGGCCGCGGCCCCGGCGTGCTCAGTGTTCGCCGGCCTCGGCGCGGTCGGGGGCCGGCTCCGCCTCGATCCTGGCGCTGGCCTTCATCGACGCCGCGAACGCCAACGCCGCCAGTGCGAGCGCCGCCCCGGTGAGCGCGGTGCCCCGCGGCCCCGCCTGGGAGAGGGTGAGGCCGCCGAGGGACGAGCCGAGGGCGATGCCGATGTTGAACGCGATCGAGTTCCCGGCCGAGGCGGTGTCGGTGCTGCCGGGCGCGAACTCCATGACCCGGTTCTGCAGGGCGGGGATGAGCGCGCCCATCGCGAGCCCGGTGAGCATGATGGTCGCGGCGGCGGCCCAGGGGTCGGTGCCGAACGCGAACATGGCGAGCATGGCGGCGGCGAGCAGGCCGACGGGCAGGATCACGGCCAGCCGCTGGTTCCGGTCGGAGAGGGCGCCGCCCGCGGCGATGCCGCCGAAGTCGGCCAGTCCGCGCGCCAGCAGCAGCGGTCCGAGCAGCGCCGCGGACATCCCGGCGACCACCGTGACGAACGTCGACGTGTACGTGAACGCGGCGAAGAACCCGGCGACCGCGAGCGAGCTGGTGACGAGCACCAGTGTGAACTGGCGGGCGTCCGGGGTGGTGCCGCGCCCGGCGTGCTCGTTGCGGGTCGGCTTGGAGGGCAGGGCGATCACGAGGGTGAGGAGCGCGATCATGCCCAGCCCGGAGAAGGCGAGGAAGGCGGTCTGCCAGTTCGCGGCCTGGCCGAGCCAGGTGCCGGCGGGTACGCCGAGCATCGGTCCGATGGACCCGCCGGTGAAGACCACCGCCATGACGCGCCCGCGAACATGGGCGGGGAACATCCCGGCGGCCACCGGTGCGACGATGCCCCAGAACACGGCCTGGCTGAGTGCGGTCGCCACGCGCGCCGCGAACAGCAGCTCGTACGTGGGGGCGGCGGCCGAGAGCGCGGTCGCGGCGACGAGGACGGCCATGAGCGCGAGGAGCAGCGGGCGGCGAGGCACGTTGGCGACCAGTTTGACCAGCGGCAGCGTGAGTACGGCGACGGTGATGCTGTAGCCGGTGACCAGGAGTCCCACACGGGAGGGCGAGACGTCGAGGTCGGCGGCGATCTCGGAGAGCAGTCCCACGGGGACGGTCTCGACGGTCACGTAGCAGAACGCGGCCACTGCGAGCGCGAGCAGCGCCGCCACCGATCGTCTGTCGAAATCGGACAGTATGGTCATCTGGGTTCACCTCGGTCGCTTCGTGCGCCGTTCGGGGGAACGGTCGGGGGTGCGCCGAACGGGGCCGCTCGAGTGGCCGAGGTGAAGGGGGTCGTGCGTTCGGGGCGGCCTCAGTCTAGGTACGGGATTCCCTCCGGCGCAAGGGGAGGCGGGGCTCGATCGGCCCGGTCCTGTCCGGGGACTGCGGCGCGTCCGCTCGCGGGCGAGCCGGCCACCGCGACGGTGTTCGGTTCAGCCGGTCGCGGTGTCGCGGTCGCGCAGGCCCGAGGACTCGAGGAAGTTCCGCAGCACCATGGCGGCGCCGCCGATCGCCGGGGCCTGGGAGACGTCGTCGGCGAGTTCGACCTGGACGTTGTGGACCTGGCGCATGAAGACGGCGCGGTCGAGCACTTCCTGGATCGCGTCCCGGTAGCGCGGGCCGAGGTCGGCGAAGGCCCGCCCGGCGAGCACGACGCGGCCGACGTCGAACATGTTCACGAGCGAGACGGTGGCGACGGCGAGCACCTGCGCGGAGTCGTCGATGATCGCGGCGGCGTCGGGGTCGCCCGCGAGCGCGGCGCGGCCGATCGCCATGAACGCGTCGAGCTGGTCGCCATCGAGGTCGAGCCGCCCGCTCAGGCCCGGGTGCGCCTGGGCGTTGCGGACCACGGCGTTCGGGCCGCCGACGATCTCGAGGCAGCCGCGGTTGCCGCAGCCGCAGACCTCGCCGAGGGCGTCGACGGAGATATGGCCGAGTTCGACGCCGTTCGAGGTCACGCCGCGGTAGGGGAAGCCGTCGAGGATGACGCCGGAGCCGATGCCGCCGGACATGAACACGACGGCGAAGCTCGAGGACGCGCTGCCCTGCGCCTGGACGCCGAGCCCGGCGGCGGTGGCGTCGTTCTCGATCCGCACCGGGAGCCCGGTGGCCGCCGAGAGCTCGGCGGCGAGGGGGTAGCCGCGCCAGGCGGGGGAGGGGAACTCGGTGAGCAGCACGCCCGCGTCGCGGTCCTGAGGCCCGTGCGTCGCGAGCCCGATGCCGAGCACGCCGTTGCGCGGCACGCCCGAGTCCTGCAGCAGCCCTTCGATCCTCGCGGCGTAGTCGGCGAGCACCGCGCCCGGGTCGCGGTCGCCGGAGCCTGGCATTGCCGTCTGCGCCACCACGCGCCCGGCGAGGTCGACGACGACGCCGAGGGCCGTGTAGCGGTCGAACTGGACGCCGACCATGTGCCGCGCGTCGGGCTGGAGTTCGAGGAGGCGCCGCGGTGTGCCGCGGGCCGAGCGGGCGGTGCCGACCTCGTGGACCATGCCGAGCGCGATGAGCCGCCGCACGGCGTGGGTCATGGTCGCCTGCGTCAGGCCGGTGGCCTCCGCGAGCTCCACGCGGCTGACGGTGGTGCGCTCCCGGATGAGGTCGAGCACCACGGCCAGCGTGGACATCCGCGTGTCCGAGCCGAACGACCTCACTGCGACCTCCTGAGCCTGGCGCGGCCGTCTGCCTGGGGCGACCGATCCGCACCACCATACTTGCCCGGCGCGGACGCACCGAGCGGATTGCCTCGGGGCAGCGGCGCCCGCGACCGGGCGTGGTGCCCGGCGGGGGTACCGCCTCGGCGGCTGCGCACTGGCGCCGAAGCGGCCGTGCGCGCTCCTGCCCGAACGCATTCGTGCATTGACATGAACTACTTCTTGACACGTTTAATTTAACGCGTCAATAATAAACTCGGCGCCCGGCGCGGACGCCACCCCTCCGTCCCGTGGGAACTCCCTCCTCACGGTCCTGAAAGGACAACGATGTCTCTCCAACTCAGAAGGCGCAGTGCCGCTGCGCTGGTCGCGGGAGCGGCCGCGCTCGGCCTGCTCGCGACCGGCTGCTCCTCCGGCGGCTCCGGCGGCAGCGGCGACCCCTCGACGCTCATCGCCTACACCGGCCAGGCCGGCGACTACCAGATCAACTTCAACCCGTTCTCGCCCACGCGGATCGGCGCCCTCGGCACGATCTACGAATCCCTGTTCTTCTACAACAAGGCCGAGGTCGCCGAGCCGGTCCCGCTCCTGGGCACCGAGCAGGCCTGGAACGAGGACGGCACCGAGCTCTCGGTGACGCTGCGCGAGGGCGTCGAGTGGAGCGACGGCGAGGCGTTCACCGCCGACGACGTCGCGTTCACCTTCGGGATGATCAAGGACAACCCCGCCATCAACAACGGCGGCTTCGACGGCGAGGTCGTCGCGGTCGACGACACGCACGTCACCTTCACCTTCGCCGCGCCCGCGTTCGTCAAGGGCCCGGACTTCATGAGCACCCCGATCGTGCCCGAGCACCTGTGGAAGGACGTCAACCCCGCGGAGGACGTCAACGAGGAGCCCGTCGGCACCGGTGCGTACCTGCTCGACGACTTCAAGCCGCAGGCGTTCACCTACAAGTCCAACCCCGACTACTGGGGCGGCGAGCCGAAGGTGAAGCAGATCCGCTTCCTCGCGCTCTCCGGCAACCAGGCCGGCGCCGATGCGATCGCCGCGGGCACCATCGACTGGCAGACCGGCCCGATCCCGGACATCCAGAACACCCACGAGAACTTCCCGAACTACGACGCGTACACGCAGTGGCAGAACCAGATGGTCCTCTCCACCTGCGCCAGCGCCGAGCAGGGATGCGAAGGGCCGCAGACCGACCCGGCCGTGCGCCGCGCGCTGTACTACGCGATGGACCGCACGCAGCTCAACAGCCTCGCGTTCATGGACACCGCCAGCGACATGTCGCCGACCTTCGCGCTGACCCCGAGCCAGGACGAGTACGTGGGCGCCTCGATCGCCGAGCCCACGGTGCCGATGGAGCCGAACGCCGCCGAGGCCGCCTCGATCCTCGAGGGCGCCGGCTGGGCCAAGGGCGACGACGGCATCTACGCCAAGGACGGCGAGCGGCTCTCGCTCACCGTCGAGGTCGTGACCGGCTGGACCGACTACATCACCGCCGTCGACACCATCGCCTCCCAGGCGAAGGAGGCCGGCATCGAAGTGAAGGCCGCGCAGTCCTCCTGGAACGAGTGGACCGAGAAGAAGGGCTCGGGCACCTTCCAGCTGGCCATCGACTCGCTGTGGCAGGGCCCCGCGCCCGACCCGTACTACGTCTACAACTACTTCTTCGTCTCCGGCGTGCCGGTGGGCGAGACCGCGGGCAACAACTACTCGCGCTACGCCAACCCGGTGGTGGACGAGGCGGTCGCGAACCTGGCGCTGCTGTCCCCTGAGGACCCCGCCCGCCAGGCCCAGTTCGACGTGATCCACACGGAGATCGTGCGCGACATGCCGTTCATCCCGATCCTCACCGGCGGCACCACGAGCGTGTGGAACACCGCGAAGTTCACCGGCTGGCCCTCCGACGACGACCTGTACGCCTTCCCGGCGGTCTGGTCGGCGTGGGACGCCGCCGAGATCTTCAAGCACCTCGAGCCGGCCTCCTAGCCGCAGTCGCCCCCGAAGGAGGACTCCGTGAGCTACTTCCTGCGCAAAATCGGCTTCTACGCCATCGCCCTGTGGGCGGCGCTGACGCTGAACTTCGCGATCCCGCGGATGCTGCCGGGCAACCCGGTCGACATCCTGCTCGCCAAGCTCCAGCAGCGCGGCGGCGCGGTCAGCCCCGAGACCAGGAAGGCGTACGCGCTCCTCCTCGGGGGCGACGACTCGAGGCCACTGTGGACGCAATACTGGGACTACCTCGGCAACATGTTCCGAGGGGACCTGGGCGTCTCGGTGAGCTACTACCCGGCCCCCGTCTCGGAGGTCATCAGCCAGTCGATCCCGTGGACGGTGGTGCTCGTCGGCCTCTCGACGATCATCGCCGCCGTCCTCGGGGTCGCGCTCGGCGCGTTCGTCGGCTGGAAGCCGGGCACCTGGCTCGACTCCCTCATCCCCGCCACGACGCTCCTCGCGGCCGTGCCGTACTTCTGGCTCGCGCTGCTCCTCACCTACCTGCTCGCCCGCGTCCTCGGCTGGTTCCCCATGCAGGGCGGCTACGACGTGGTGCTCACCCCCGGCTGGAACTGGGAGTTCATCGCCTCCGCGATCCAGTACGGCTTCCTGCCCGCGCTCACGATCGTGCTCGCCTCCATCGGCGGCTGGCTCCTGGGCATGCGCAACATGATGGTCTCCACCTTGTCCGAGGACTACATCCTCACGGCCGAGGCCAAAGGCCTGACCCCGCGCAAGATCCTGCGCTCCTACGCCTCCCGCAACGCCGTCCTGCCCTCCGTGGCCGGGTTCGCACTCTCCCTCGGCTTCGTCGTCACCGGCTCGGTGATCACCGAGCAGGTGTTCTCCTACCCGGGCATCGGCAACCGGCTCCTCGGCGCCGTCCAGAACAACGACTACGCGCTCATGCAGGGCGTGTTCCTCTTCATCACCCTCGCCGTCCTCGGCGCCAACCTCGTGGTCGACCTCCTCTACGGCGTCATCGACCCGCGCACCCGCGCCCGGAACTGAAGGGAGACCGCCGTGACCAACCCATCGACCGCCCCCGCAGCGGGCGACAACGCCGAACTGCTGGCCGAGGCCGCCGCCGAGACCGGCAGGGCCCCGCGCTCGGGCTGGCGGATGCTCCTGCCCACCATGACGCCCTGGCTCGCCGTCGGCCTCATCCTCGTCGGCGGCATCACCCTCTTCGGCCTCGTCGGCCCCTACCTCGTGGGCGACCCGACCGAGATCCGCGACCAGGGCCTCACCGCGCCCACGGGCGAATTCATCCTCGGCACCACCCAGACCGGCCAGGACGTGATGGCCCAACTCGCCTACGCGACAAGGGGATCGCTCCAGATCGGCTTCATCGTCGGCGTGCTCGCCACGATCCTCTCCGCGTTCTTCGGCATCTACGGCGCCTACCGGGGCCGGATCGTCGACGAGGCGTTCTCCCTCTTCACCAACGTCGCCCTGGTCATCCCGGGCCTGCCGCTGGTCATCGTGATCTCCGGCTTCGTGCCCCGCGAGAGCCGCGGACTGTGGACGATCGCGCTGGTCCTCGCCATCACCAGCTGGGCCGGCTCGGCCCGGGTGCTGCGCGCCCAGACCCTCTCGGTGCGCAACCGCGACTACGTGGCCGCCTCCCAGGTCTCCGGCGAGCGGCCCTGGCGCGTCATCGTGGTCGAGATCCTGCCGAACCTGCTGCCGGTCATCGCCTCGCAGTTCGTGTTCGCCGTCATCTCCGCGCTCCTGGGCGAGGCCGGACTCTCCTTCATCGGCCTCGGCGCCTCCAACTCCTCCACCCTCGGCACCATGCTCTTCTACGCCCAGAACGGCTTCGCGCTCCCGCTCGGCGCCTGGTGGTGGTTCGTCCCGCCCGGCCTCGTGATCGCCCTGTTCGGCATGGGCCTAGCCCTCATCAACTTCTCCATCGACGAGATCATCAACCCCAAGCTCAAGAACACCCGCCTGCACCGCAAACGCGCCCGCCGCGCGCTCCGCCTCGAACGCGAACTCGCCCGCACCGGGCGCAAGGCGCCCCGCCAGGCACCCCGGAAGGCCGCGCCGCGCAACGAGGAGACCGTCCGATGAAGACCGCCGAACCCGTGCTCACCGTCGAAGACCTCACCGTCGTCTACGAGACCGAGGAGCCGATCACCGCCGTCAAGAACGCCGACCTCACCCTCCACCGCGGCGAGATCCTCGGCCTCGCCGGCGAATCCGGCTGCGGCAAGACGACCCTCGCCTACGCCGTCAACCGCCTCCACCGCCCGCCGGCGCGCATCGCCTCCGGCCGCATCACCTTCCACGGCGATGAAGGCGACATCGACATCCTCGCCCTCGAGGACGCCGGGCTCCGCGCCTTCCGCTGGGAGCGGCTCTCCATGGTCTTCCAAGGCGCCATGAACGCCCTCAACCCCGTCACCACCGTCCGCGCGCAACTCAAGGACACCCTCCTCGCCCACCGGCCCCGCATGTCCCGCAAGGAGATCCGCGACCGCTCCGAGGACGTCCTCACCCGCGTCGGCGTCGACCCCCGCCGCCTGGCCTCCTACCCGCACGAACTCTCCGGCGGCATGCGCCAGCGCGTCATGATCGCCATGGCCATGCTCCTGGAACCGCAGATCATGATCATGGACGAACCCACCACCGCACTCGACGTCGTCGTCCAGCGCGACATCCTCCGCGAGATCGTGCGCCTGCGCGACGAACTCGACTTCGCCGTCATCTTCATCACCCACGACCTGCCGCTCCTGCTCGAGATCTCCGACCGCATCGCCGTGATGCTCGAAGGCGAGATCGTCGAACTCGAAGCGGCCGACCGCCTCTACCGCGACGCGCGCCACCCCTACACGCGGAAGCTCCTCGGCTCCTTCCCGAGCCTCTCGGGGGAGCGCGGCGCGTTCATCCGCACCGGCATCGACGAGACCAGCGCAGACGAGACCACCGAAACCGCGGAGGAGCGAGCATGACCAGCGTCAAGATCACCGACCTCGTCAAGGACTACACGCTCCGGTCAGGACTCAAGCGCACCCGCCTGCGCGCCGTCGACCACGTGAGCCTCGAACTCGCCCCCGGCCGCACCGTCGCCCTCGTCGGCGAGTCCGGCTCCGGCAAGTCCACCATCGCGAAGATCCTCACCCGCATGGAACGCCCCACCTCCGGCACCGTGGAGGTCCTGCTCGACGACGGCACCCCCGTCTCGAACGGCCACTACCGCCGCGAAGTGCAGATGGTCTTCCAGGACCCCTTCGCCTCCCTCAACCCGTTCCACTCCATCGAGCACCACATCGCCCGGCCCCTGAAGATCCACGGCCGCACCAAGACCCAGGACGAGACCCGCAAGCGGGTCCTCGAGATGCTCGAACGCGTCAACCTCACCCCGGCCGAGGCCATCGCGCCCCGCCGCCCGCACGAGCTCTCCGGCGGCCAGCGCCAGCGCGTCGCCATCGCCCGGGCCCTCGCCCCGGGCGCGCAGGTCCTGATCGCCGACGAACCGGTGTCCATGCTGGACGTCTCGATCCGCCTCGGCGTGCTCAACCTCCTCGGCCGCCTCCAGCGCGAAGACCGGCTCGCGGTCCTCTACATCACCCACGACCTCGCCACCGCACGCCACTTCTCCGACGAGATCGTCGTGCTCTACCGCGGCCGGGTCGTCGAACGCGGCCCCTCCGACGCCGTGATCCTCGACCCGCACCACGACTACACGAAGCTGCTCGCGCTGGCCGCCCCCGACCCGGAGCGGCCCGGCCGCGTGACCTCGGAGGCCGCCGTGGACCGCAAGGCGATCGACAACAGCACCTGCTACGACCACTTCGCCGGCGAATGGCGCGAGGCCGCCGCGGGCACGCGGACCGCCGTGCGCGCCGACTGAACCCCAATCGCACCGAACCGCCCCTCACGAAGCCCGCCCATCGACCATGAGGAGTCACCGTGACCCACCCGCCGTATTTCCGCGCGCTCCACGAGGGGTGGACGCTGACCGCCGCCGACCTCGCCGCCGATGTCCCCGAGGCGGTGGCCGCGCCGCTCGCGGACGGCATCCCGGCCGCCGTTCCCGGTGAGGCCCATCTGGACCTGCTGCGGGCGGGGCTCATAGCTGATCCGTTCGACGGGGACAACGAGTCCGCGCAGCAGTGGATCGGCGACACCGCCTGGCGGTTCTCGACCGAGTTCGACTGGACCGACGACGGCTCGGCCCGCCACGACCTGGTCGCGCACGGCCTGGACACCGTGGCGACCTTGTCGCTCAACGGGATCGAGATCGGCAGCACCGAGAACCAGCACCGCGGCTACCGCTGGGACGTGCGGAAGGCGCTGCGCGAGGGCGCGAACACCCTCACCGTCACCTTCGCGGCCCCCGTCCCGGAGGCGGTAGCCCGCGCCGAGCGCGACGGCGCGCTGCCGCACACCAACCACCACGAGTACAACCAGCTGCGGAAGATGGCCTGCTCGTTCGGGTGGGACTGGGGCGTCGACGTCGCCGGGGCCGGGATCTGGAAGCCGATCGGCCTCGAATCCTGGTCGGGCGCACGGGTCGCCGCCGTCCGGCCCCTGGTCGACGTGCTCGCGAACGCCGAGGGCGGCCACGACGGCGTCCTCACCGTCCACCTCGAGGTCGAGCGCGCGGCGGGCGACGAGGACGTGGAGGCCCTGGTCGTCGTCACCGGCCCCGACGGCCGTCCCCTCGAGACCGCCGCGACCGTCCCCGCCGGCCAGAACGCCGTCGCGGTCGTCTCTGACGTGCCCGACGTGCGCCGCTGGTGGCCCGTCGGCTACGGCGACCAGCCGCTGTACAAGGTGGACATCGAAGTGGGGTACGGGATCTGGCACGGCCGGGTCGGCTTCCGCACCGTCGAACTCGACACCGCGCCGGACGAAGCGGGCGCGCCGTTCCACCTGAAGGTCAACGGCGAGCGCGTCCTCGTGCGCGGCGCGAACTGGATCCCCGACCACGCCTTCCTCACCGAGATCGACCGCGACCGGTACGCGCTGCGCGTCGCGGACGCGCTCGAGGCGAACATCAACCTGCTGCGCGTGTGGGGCGGCGGGATCTACGAGTCCGACGACCTGTACGACCTCGCCGACGAGCACGGCCTGCTCATGTGGCAGGACTTCCTGTTCGCCTGCGCCGCGTACAGCGAGGACGACCCGCTGCGCACCGAGATCGAGGCCGAGGTCCGCGAGAACGTCACCAGGCTCAGCCCGCACCCCTCGCTCGTCCTGTGGAACGGCAACAACGAGAACACCTGGGGCTCGGTCGACTGGAACTGGGCGCACCGCCTCGGCGGCCGCGGCTGGGGCGACGCCTACTACAGCGGGCTGCTCCCGGACATCGTCGCCGAGCTCGACCCGACCCGCCCGTACTCGCCCGCGAGCCCGCACTCCTTCGGCGACTACCGCCACCCGAACGACGAGCGGTACGGCACGATGCACGTCTGGGACGTGTGGAACCGCGTGGACTACAAGGTGTACGCCGACTACCGGCCCCGCTTCGTCGCCGAGTTCGGCTTCCAGTCCCCGCCCGCGTGGTCGACCCTCACCGCCGTGGTGCACGACGAGCCGCTCGACCCGTTCGGCGCGGAGATGCTCGTGCACCAGAAGGCCAACCGCGGCAACGAGAAGCTCGAACGCGGCTGGCAGGGTCACCTGCCCGACCCGCAGTCCATCGAGGACTGGCACTGGACGACGCAGCTCAACCAGGCGCACGCGATCCGCTTCGGCGTCGAGCACTACCGGTCGCTCACGCCGCACAACACGGGCACGATCATGTGGCAGCTCAACGACAACTGGCCGGTGGTCTCCTGGGCCGCGGTCGACTTCGCGGGCCACCGCAAGCCGCTGTGGCACGCGCTGCGCGACTCCTACGCGCCGCGCCTGGCGACGCTCCAGCCGCGCCCGTCGGCGGAGGCCTTCGCGAACGCCTGGGAGGGCGTCGTGCCCGAGTTCGACCAGCTCGCGCTGGTCCTCGTGAACGACAAGGAAGAGGCGTACACCGGGTCGTTCACCCTGACCCGCGAGGCCTTCGACGGCACTGTCCTCGCCAAGGCCGTGGTCGACGCCAGTGTCGACCCCCGCGACGGCGCCACGATCGTCGTGCCGGCCGAGGTCGCGGCGTACACCGATCCGCGGACGGAGTTCATCCGCGCCGAAGGGGACGGCTTCGCGCCCGCGTTCCACTACGGCGCCGAAGTGGTCGACCAGGACCTGGACCCGCGCCCGTTCATCGTGCAGGCCGAGGCGGCCGCGGGCGGCTGCGTGCTGCGCGTGGCCGCGACCTCGCTGGTGCGGGACCTGTACTGCCACGCGGACAAGGTCGACCCGGCCGCCCGCGCCGAGCAGGGGATGCTGACGCTCCGCGCCGGGGAGTCGGCCGAGATCCGCGTCCGCTCGGCCTCCGGTGATCCGGCCGCGTTCGCCGGGGTCCTGCGCTGCGCGAACGACCTGCGCTGAGGGCGGCCGGCATGCGAAGCGCCGCTTCGCATGCCGGCCGCCGGCGTTCACTCCTGGGGCTGCCAGGCGCGCATCGTGGCCGGGTCGACCGGGACCGAGATGTGCTCGTGCGTGATCAGCCACTCGCCTTCGATGCGGCGCAGGCAGACCGTGGACCGCACCAGTATCGAGCGCAGGGTGCCGTCCTTCACGGTCCCGGTGTCGCGGTGGATCATGTGCGCGTAGGCGAGGTCCTCACCGGCCTCGACGGTGAGCTCGTGCGTCTCGAGGTCGATCGGGCCCTCGTACTCGCCGAACCACCGCTCGAAGTTGGCGCGCACGGCCTCCCGGCCGGTGATCCGCAGCGGCGGGACGACGTCGACGTACACGATGTCGGGGGAGTAGAGCGACATGAGCCGCTCCGCGTCCTTGTCGCGGCTGCATGCGGCGCGGACCTCCAAGAGCGCCCTCACTTCGGCTTCGCTGGTGTGCATCGCGGCTCCATTCCTGTGGCGGTTTCACTGGTACCGGTCTGACCGTGCGCTCCTCGCGAATGTGAGGCGCCGCGGCGGACCTCACATTCGCGCGGGCTGCACGGTCGAACCAGTACGGACGAACCACGGGCAGCGAAAGGGGCACCATGACGGACCGAAACGACCCGGGACTGGAAGCGGTCATGGGGGAGCGGCAGCGGCTCCTCGGCCTGGCGTACCGGCTCCTCGGCTCGCTCTCCGAGGCCGAGGACGCCGTGCAGGAGACTTACGTCCGCTGGTACTCGATGCCGCCCGAAGGGCGGGCGGCGGTCGAGTCGGTGGGCGCCTGGCTGACCACCGTGGCCGGCCGCATCTGCCTCAACCAGCTGGGTTCCGCCCGCGCCAGGCGCGAACGCTATGTGGGCGAGTGGATCCCGGAGCCGCTCCCGGGCGGCGAATGGCTCGGCGGGCGATCGGGCGCGGCCCCGGCCGACCCCGCCGACCGCGTCACGCTCGACGAATCGGTGAGCATGGCCTTCCTCGTCGTGCTCGAGGCGATGACCCCGGCCGAGCGGGTCGCGTTCGTCCTCCACGACGTCTTCCGCTACCCCTTCAGCGAGGTCGCGGCCATCGTCGGCCGGTCCCCGGCCGCGTGCCGCCAGCTCGCCTCCTCGGCCCGCCGCCGGATCGGCGACGCCGGGCCGCCGGTCGAACCGGACGCCCGGCAGGCCGACACCGTCCGGGACTTCAAGCGCGCGTGGGAGTCCCGGGACATGACCGCGCTCGTGGACCTGCTCGACCCGAACGCCCTCGCCGCCGGGGACGGCGGCGGGCTCGTCAAAGCGACCCTCCACCCGCTCGAAGGCGCCGAGCCGATAGCCGCCTACCTGGTGTCCCTCGCGGACAAGCTGACCGGTCAGGACCTGGTGGAGGCCACGGTCAACGGCCGGCCCGGCCTCGTGATGCGGGAGGGCGGCGCGGTCGCGGCCGTGTTCGCGTTCGCGACCGCGAACGGCAGGATCACGCGGCTGTGGGGCGTGCGGAATCCAGAGAAGCTGCGGTCGTGGCGAGCGGCGGCGTGAGCGCCTGATCCAGGTCCGCGATGAGGTCTTCGGGCGCTTCGAGGCCGATCGAGAGCCTGACCAGACTCGCGGCCGGGCGCGCGTGGGCCGCGACCGGCCGGTGCGTCAGCGCGGCCGGGTGCTGGATCAGCGAGTCGACGCCGCCGAGCGACACCGCGTGCGTGAACAGCCGCACCGCGGCGGTGACGTGCGCGGCCTGCTCGTAGCCGCCGCGCAGGTCGACCGCGATCATCGCGCCGGTGCCGCGCATCTGCCGCCCCAGCAGCCCCTTCGGGTCGCCGTCGCTCCCCGGGTAGTGGACGCGGGCGACGCCCGGATGGCGCTCGAGCCAGGCGGCGACGCGCTGCGCGCCCTCCTGCTGGGCCCGCACCCGGATCGGCAGCGTCGTCAGTCCCCTGTGGAGCAGATACGCCCCGAGGGGGTGGAGCAGCCCGCCCGTGACCGCCCGCACCCGCCGCAGCGCCGCCGCGGTCGCCTCGCCGCAGGCGATCACCCCGGCGACCACGTCGCCGTGCCCGCCGAGGTACTTCGTGGCGCTGTGCAGGACCATCGCGGCCCCGAAATCCACCGGGTTCTGCAGCACCGGCGTCGCGAACGTGTTGTCCACCAGCACCGGGACGCCCTGGGCCGCTTCGACCACCGCGCCGATGTCCACCAGCTCGAGCGTCGGGTTCGCCGGCGTCTCGAGCACGACCATCGCCGTGTCGGACCGGATCGCGCCCGCGACCTCCTCGGCCGCACAGAACGTCGTCTCGGTCCCGAGCAGCCCCGAGGACAGGAGATGGTCGGTCCCGCCGTACAGCGGGCGGACCGCCACGATGTGCCGTCCCTGGCCGCCCGCGAGGATCGCGGCGGTCATCGCGGCCATTCCCGAGGAGAACGCCACTGCGGCCTCCGCGTGCTCCAACCGGGCCAGCGCCGTCTCGAACCGCGCCACGGTCGGATTCCACAGGCGCTGGTAGACCGATCCGCCTTCGGCGGTCGGCGTCCCGCCGTTCGCCATGGCCTCGTAGGAGAGGCCGCCCGCCTCGATGCCGGGCAGGGGGTTCGTCGAGGACAGGTCGATGGGGAGCGCGTGCACGCCGAGTGCCGCCAGGTCCTCGCGGCCGGCGTGGACCGCGACGGTGTCGAATTGCAGTCGAGGCGAGTTCATGCCCAGAATGTAGGCTGAACCACAACAACCCGCAATACTTGCTGCAGGAACCAGCAGTGAGTGCGGAAATCCATGAAGAAACAGCGATCGAGGCGGGCATGGCGGACGAGCGGCCGAAGAAAACACAACCCCAGTCCGGGACGCTGGACGGCACCGACCTGGCGATCCTCGCCGCGCTCGTCGAGGACGGCCGCATGACGAACGCCGCGCTCGCGGCCCGCGCGGGCGTCGCCGAGTCGACCTGCGCCTACCGCCTGCGGGCGCTGCGCGAATCCGGCGTCCTCACCCGCATCGCCGCGCAGCTCGACCCCGAGGCCTTCGGCCGCCCGCTCCACGCGATCATCAAGGTGCGCTTGGGAAGCCACAGCCGCGAGCATGTCCACAGCCTCTACGACCGGCTGGTCGAACTGCCCGGGGTGATGACGGTCTTCCATGTCGGCGGCGACGACGACTTCCTCCTGCACGTGGCCGTAGCCGGGCCCGAGGCGCTGCGCGACCTCATCCTCGAGCACGTCACCGCCCACGCCGTGGTGCGCCAGACCGAGACGCAGCTGGTCTTCGAGGTGCGCGAAGGCCGCGGCGTCCTGCCCCGCTTACCGGCCGGGATGTCGGTCCGGGATGCGATCCTGAATTCCCAGCCATCAAGGAGGACGCGCACATGGGCAAGGTGATCTGCGGGATCTCGATCTCGGCCGACGGCTACGCGGCCGGGCTCAACCAGACCGAGGAGCGCCCGTTCGGCGACGACGGCGGCGAGGGCACCGGCGAGCGGCTGCACGCCTGGATGTTCAACACCCCCGAGGAGAACCCCGAGGAGATCGCCCAGATGACCTCCTCGAAGGCGTTCATCATGGGCCGCAACATGTTCGGACCCATCCGAGGCGAATGGGACCGCGAGTGGAACGGCTGGTGGGGCCCCAACCCGCCCTTCCACGCCCCGGTCTTCGTGCTCACCCACCACGCGCGCGAGCCGCAGCCGATGGACGGCGGCACCACCTACACCTTCGTCACCGACGGCATCGAATCCGCACTGGCGCAGGCGCGCGAGGCCGCCGGCGACGGCGAGATCCACGTCATGGGCGGAGCGACCACCGTCAACCAGTATCTTGCCGCCGGGCTGATCGACGAGCTGCGGCTCCACATCGTCCCGATCACGATCGGCGCGGGTCCGCGCCTCTTCGACGGCGTCCCGCCGCTGCGCCTGGAGCAGGTGAGCGTCCGCGCCGCGACCGCGGTGACCCACGTGACCTACCGCGTCCGCAACTGACGCCGCCTACTCGCCGACCTTCCGCACGCGCGTCGTCTCGGCCGAGACCGGTTCCCCGTCCCGGCCGAGCGCCCGCAGCTCGGCGACCTCGCGGCCCCGCCCGTCGACGAGGACCGAGTGCGCCTCGCCCGCCGCGAACGCGTGGCGCTGGCCCCATTGCCGCAGGGCCACAACGGCGGTGAAGAGGTCCTGTCCGGCCGGAGTGAGCCGGTAGGTGTGGCTGCGGGCGTCGGTGCCGGGGCTCTTGGCGAGGATGCCGTGCTCCACGAGGCGGCGGAGCCGGTCGGTGAGGATGTTGCGGGCGATGCCGAGCCCTTGGCGGAACTCGGTGAACGTGGTCGCCCCGTCCATCGCGTCGCGCACGATGAGCAGACTCCACCGGTCGCCGACCAGGTCGACGGCGCGGGCGACCGGGCAGGCCGGATCGCTCCAGTCCCCGCCCGCGGTGAGTGTGACGTCCACCGAGACCCCTCCCAGATGAGTTGCATTCTGCAACCATTATGCCCTACGCTCCAATCGGTTGCAAAATGAAACCTATTGGAGGCAGTCGTGACCCCAGGCCTGACCGGCGGGCAGCGCACCGTGCTCGCACTCGTATGCGCGGCAGCGGTGTCCACCGTCTACGGCATCCAGCCCGTGCTCGAGACCGCGGGCGACGACCTCGGCCTGAGCCCCGGGACGCTCGGCTGGCTCGTCGCCGCCGGGCAGATCGGCTACCTCGCCGGGCTCGTGCTCCTCGTACCGCTCGGCGACCGATACGACCGCCGCCGCCTCATCACCGTCCACCTGCTCCTCACCGCCGCCGGCGCGGGCCTCGCCGCCGCCGCACCCGGCGCCTGGGCCGCGATCGCAGGCCTCGCCCTGGCCGGACTGTTCGCCGTGGTCGTCCAGACGGCCGTCGCCTACGCCGCCGCGGCCTCGCCGCCGGGCGAACGCGGCCGCAACATCGGCGCGGTCACCTCTGGCGTGGTCATCGGCATCCTCGGCGTGCGGGTCATCGCGGGCGCGCTGGGCGACCTGACCGACTGGCGCACGGTCTATCTCGTGCTCGCCGCACTCTGCGCGGCCCTCGCGCTCACCGCCCGGCTCACCCTGAAGCCCGACCCGGCCCGCCCCGGCGTCCGGTACGCCGATCTGCTCGCCTCCTTGGGCCGCTTGGTCATCGGCGACCGGCTCCTCCGCAGCCGCGGCCTGGTCGCGTTCTTCCTCTTCGCCTCGTTCGGCACCCTGTGGAGCGGTCTCGCGCTCCCGCTCGGCGACGAGCCCTGGAACCTGGGCACCACCGCGATCGGCCTGTTCGGCCTCGCCGGACTCACCGGAGCTCTCGGCGCGGCCCGCGCCGGACGCTGGGCCGACCGCGGACTCGCCCACCCGGTCACCGTCCGGTCCCTCGCCCTGCTCGCCGCCTCGTGGCTCCTCATCGCCCAAGCTGGAACATCACTGTGGACACTGATCGCGGGCATCGTCGTCCTCGACTTCGCGGTGCAGTCCGCCCACGTGAGCAGCCAGCACCTGCTCACCACCGCCCGCCCGGACCAGAGCAGCGCCGTCATCGGCGCCTACATGGCCTGCTACTCGCTCGGCTCCGCACTCGGCGCGGTCACCACCGCCTGGGCCTACAGCGCCGCGGGTTGGACCGCCGCCGGCATCCTCGGCGCGACGTACGCACTGCTCGGCCTCCTCGTCGCGGCCGCGACCCGAAAGGCCGCCCTCGCGGTGCCCGTCGCGTTAGAGCGCCGGGATCACCCTGGTGGTGACCAGGCCGATGTCGCGCATGAACCGTTCGAGTGCGATCGCGGCGATGCCCTCCATCCCGCACGACGGCGAGAGCTCGATCTCGAGATCGGCCGCCGCGTCGCCGGGGGAGTCCTCACGGACGCGGCGCCGGACGATCGGCGCGACGCGCTCGCGCCACGTCGGCCATGCGGCCCAGCCGGTCAGGGCGATGACCTCCGGGTTGAGGATGGCGACGAGATCGGCGAGCGCGGCACCGAGGTAGTGGGCGCTGCGATCGATCACGGCGACGGCGGCAGGGTCGCCTGCCTCGGCGGCGTCGGCGAGGGCCGCGATGAGGTCGAACCCTTCGGGGCCTTCGGCGTCCTCGGGCTCGGCGGCGAGCGGGTGGTCCGGCGCGGTTTCGGCGAGGGTCCGCCGGATGCCCGGGACGCCCACGTAGGCCTCGACGCAGCCCATGCGGCCGCACTGGCACTGGCGCCCTTCGAATGCGAGCAGGCTGTGGCCCCATTCGCCCGCCGCGTTCGTGGCGCCGCGAACGATCGCGCCGTCCTGGATGATGCCCGCGCCCACCCCGAACCCGAGGCTGACGGTGACCGCGTTCGCGACCCGTCGCCCGGCGCCGAGCCACAGCTCCGCGGTCGCGATGGCCTTCAGCGGATTGTCGACCACGACCGGGAGGCCGAGCGTGTCGCGCACGCGGTCGAGGTGGAGCCAGATCGCGTCCGGCGCCGTCGCGGCCTTCACCGGGCGCTGCATGCCGCCGGGCAGCAGGATGCCGACGCCGATGACGTCCTCGCGTTTCGCCTGCGCGCGTTCGAGAGCGGTGTCGAGCGTGCGGTCGATCCAGGCGATGATCCCGTCGGCCTCCGCAACGGATTCGTCGGAGACCGCCTCGACCGTCGTGAGTTCTCCGAGCGCCGCGTCGAACACGGTCGCCTCCAAGTACCGGTCCTCCAGGTAGAAGCCGACCACCCGGCCCCGGTCGGCGTTGAGCCGCAGACCGGTCGTGGGTCGGCCGATGCCGCCGCCCAGCAGCCTGGACTCGGTGACGATCCCGTACTTGAGCAGGTCCTGGACGATCGTGGAGACCGTCCCGAGGCTCAGCCCCGTGGCCTCGGCGAGCCCGTTCCGGGACGCCTCGCCCGCCGCGAGCAGGGCGCGCACGACTACGAGCCGCGATTCGCTGCGGATATCGCGTGAAGTGAGCCGGACGCCGGCCATGAGCACTCCCAGATCTCGCCGAAGATTCGGCCTCGAAGACCGACAAGGGCATCCACCCCGATTCGGGCCCGCGAAAGCGCGCGAAGCCGCGTCGAACCTATCGCAGGCGCCCGCCCGCGAACCCGCGAACGGAGCGAACGTGACCTACGGGCCCCCGGCCCAGGTGCGCCGACGACTGGATGCCGCGCGAACCGGCCGTGCCCTTCGCTGAACCCCGATGTCGCTGGGGCGCAGTACAGTGCGAAGAGAGCGCCTACACCCTACCGAAAGGCCCTCCCATGGCGACTGACTCCTCCGGCGGGACGGACGCGCTTCTCGCCCTCTACACGACCGACCGCGAGAAGCTCTCCACGCTCGCGGGCGAGCGCCTCGCGCTCGTCGCCGTCCAGGTCACGTACCTCGGACTCGCCATCATCGCCCTCGGCGGCCAGCGGCCCATCGGCGGCGAGTGGGTCGCGGCCTTCAGCGCGGCGCCGCTGTGGTTCATGCACGCGCAGCACCAGATCCTCGTCGCGGCGGCCCTCAGCCGGTCCCGCTCGGTGCTGCTGCTGGAGCGGCACGTCGTGAACCGCGCGGGTCTGCCTGCGAGCGAGCGCGAGGACATCGGGCACCGCGCGGCCGTCACGATCCGCGAACTGACGGGCCGGTACCGCATCTTCAAGCTGCAGATCTTCATCGCCTTCGGCGGCATCGCCGCGGCCCTGCTCTCGTTCACCGTGTACGCGCTGGTGGTGGCCGCCGCGAGCTCGTCCTGGACATCACTGCCGGTCCTGCTCGCGATCCTGTTCTACGGCGGGTTCGCCGCCGTGGCGACGATCGGCTGGACCCGCACCGTCCAATTGCAGCTCGACAACGGGCGGCTGGACGAGCGGTCGGACTGAACCGCTAGCGGCGGCCCCCGGCCAGGTCGCCCGGGTCGGTGTTCGCGCCGCAGAGGACGACCGCGACCCGGTCTTCGGGTCCGATTCCGGACTGTCCGCCGAGGACGCCCGCGAGCGCGGTCGCCGCGCCGTGCTCGACGACGATGCGCCTGTCGTCCCACAGTGCTCGGCGCGCGGCGCTGATCGCCTCGTCGCTCACCAGCACCGAATCCACCCGTGCGGCCTGTGCCGCGGCGAAGGCGATCTCGCCGATCCGCTTGGCTCCCAAGGAGTCGGCGGCGACACCGGAGACGTCGACATCCACCGGTTCCCCGGCTCGCAGCGCCTCGTGGAGCGTGGGCGCCCGCTCGGGCTCGACGGCGACGACGCGGACGCCGTGCTCGGCCGCGACCGTGGCGATGCCGGCGAGCAGGCCGCCGCCGCCGACGGCCACGACGACGCGGGTGACCTCCGGCAGGTCGCGCAGGATCTCGAGCGCGATGGTCCCCGCTCCGGCGGCGACGGCGGGCTGGTCGTACGCGTGGACGAACGCGGCCCCGGTCTTGGCCACATGCCGCCCGGCCGCTTCGAAAGCCTCTGCGTACTGCTCACCGACCTGGTGGACGTCCGCGCCGAGGGTGCGGAGTCTCGCCACCTTCATCGCCGGAGCGGTGGCGGGGACGAAGACCTGGGCGGGGACGCCGAGCGCCGCCGCGGCGTAGGAGGCGGCCAGTCCGGCGTTGCCGCCGCTCGCGCAGACCACGCCCACCTGGGGATCGAGTTCGCCCGAGTCCCGCGCGGTGAGGAGCCGGTTGAACGAGCCGCGCGGTTTGAAACTCCCGGTGTGCTGCAGGAACTCCGCCTTGAAGTGCAGTTCGCAGCCGCCTTCGCCGGGATCGGCCGCGAAGAGCGGCGTGTCGCGGACGAACGGGGCGATGCGGTCGGCGGCCTCCAGCACGTCCTTGAGGCTGATCATCGTCGGGTCGCTCCTTCCCTCGTGCGGACCGGTCTGCACGACCGTAACGCGCCGCGTTCCGGTCCGGGCGCGGAAGGAGGCCGGGAGGGTCGCCCCTCCCGGCCCCGCCGCGGTCCGGGGGCTAGTCCCAGTCCTCCAGGACGTCGTCGATCGCGCCGTTGAAGTCGGCGAGCTCGGCGTAGACGCCGGGGTTGCCCGGCTGCGCGCAGCCGTAGCCCCAGCTGACGATGCCGACCAGGATCAGGCCGTCATCGCCGGGGGCCATGATCGGCCCGCCGGAGTCGCCTCCGCAGGAGTCGACCCCGCCGTTCTCGAGGTCGCCCGCGCAGAGCATCGTCTGCGGGTCGACCTCGCCGGGGTAGGCCGCTTCGCAGTCGTCGTCGCTGACGAACGGCACTTCGACCCAGCGTGCGACCGTGGGGAACCCGGTGCCGGTCTCGCCCCAGCCGGCGGTCTCGAGGACGTCGAACTCCTCGGGGTCGGTGCCCATCTCGACCGGTTCGACGTCGAGCGCGTCGTCCAGGCGCAGCAGCGCCCAGTCGTTGGCCAGTTCGACCGGCTCGTCGTAGTCGTGCGCGATGTGGAGGTCCGTCACGGCGGTCTCCACGATGTCGTCCGATTCGAGGTCGACCGAACCGGAGAACACCACGAGGTCGTCGGGGTCGGCCTCGTCGACGCAGTGCGCGGCGGTGAGGACCACGTCTTCGGCGATGACCGAGCCGCCGCAGAACCGCCGCTCGTACGGGTCGCCCGAGCCGGCGTCGCCGACGGCGACGAGCCAGGGGTACTGGCCCTCCGCGGCCGGCTGGCCGCCGACGACCTTGGCCTCGAAGTCGTCCGCCGCCGGCTCCTCCGCGTTCGCGGCGACGCCGGTCCAGGCGATCGCCGCGGCGCCGAGGCCCGCGACGACGCCCGCGCCGAGGCGGACCAGGTGCTGCTTCCTGTCCACTGTGCATCCTTTCGGGGGTGAGATGAGGGTCGACCCGAACGGCCCACCCGTGCCCGAAAATATCCGCTCATTTCGGGACCCCTCCCGAAGTGGTTGTGCCGCAGGCGGGATCAGTCGAGGTGGCGCGTGTCGCCGAGGCGCAGCACCAGCCGCCCCCGGTACAGGTCGTCCTCGTGGAGCGTGGTGATGCTGCCCGAGCGGGCCTTGAAGAGCGCGTACCCGAGCGCTTCGATCGGCATCCGGATCCAGGCGGCGACCGCGAACGTGAACGCGTAGCCGTGGGTGACGACGATCTGGTGCTCGCACGGGCTCTCGGTGATCTCGTCGACGGCCGCGTAGATCCGCTGCGCCACTTCGGCTCGCGATTCGGAGCCGGGGATGTGGCGGTGCCCCATCCGGTCGCCTTCCGCCGGAGGCGGGCTGAAGAGCTCGTCCCAACGGGCCTGCGGGTGCCCTTCGGCCTCGCCGAAGGACGCCTCCCGCAGCCGCGCGTCGAGCACCGGCTCCAGCCCGAACCGCTTCCCGATGACCTCGGCGGTCTGCTTGGTGCGCTTGAGGTCAGACGAGTACAGCTCCACTGTGGCCTCGTTTGGGATCGCGGAGCGCAGTGCCTCGCTGACGCGCCCGGCCGCCTCGGCTCCGGCGGGGGTCAGGTCCGAGTCGTACCGGCCGCCGACGCGGCCTTCGACATGATGGGTCGCCTGCGGGTGGGTGACGACGTAGAGCGTGCGCACGGGGTACCGGCCTCTCGGGGTGGGGGACCGCCCGACTCTAGACCGGCGCCCGGCCCGGCGTTCGCATAGGATTGGCGCCGACGCAGAGGAGGGCGGGCATGTCGACATCGCGAGGCGCGCGCCAGCCGACGATCAAAGAGGTCGCCACGCTCGCCGGGGTGAGCCCGATGACCGTGTCCCGCACGCTCGCGGGCGGCGTGAACGTGCGGCCCGACCTCCAGGCGCGGGTGATGGCGGCCGTGCGCGAGCTCGGCTACTACCGCAACGAGAACGCGCGGAGTCTGCGCCCCGGCCAGCCCAGCGGTCTCATCGGCGTCGCGATCACCAACCTCGCCAACCCGTACTACGGGAACTTCGCGCTCGGCGTCGAGGAGGTCGCCGCCGCGCACGGCCGGCGCATCATCCTCGGCAACACCGGCGAGGACGCCGGGCGCGAGCGCCAGCTCGTGAGCGACTTCATCGGCCGCCAGGTCGACGGCCTCATCCTGGTGCCGACCAGCGGCGACGCCGAGCACCTGCAACCGGAGCGGCTCGGGGACGTGCCGCTGGTGCTCGCCTCGCGCCGCGTGCCCGGCCTCGACGTCGACACGGTGCTCCTCGACGACGTGGGCGGCGCCTACCGCGGCACCGTCTCCCTGCTCGACGCCGGGCACACCCGCATCGGGTTCCTCGGCAACCGCAGCTCCGTGTTCACCGGCGAGCGCCGGTACCGCGGCTACGAGCAGGCGATGACCGAGCGCGGCGCGCCGATCGACCCGTCGATCATCGCCCGGGACCAGCAGGACGTGGAGGCCGCGAGCCGGGCCGCGCGGGCGATGCTCGACCACCCCGAGCCGCCGACGGCGATCTTCAGCGCCAACAACCGCAACACGATCGGCGCACTGCGCGAGATCGGGCGGCGCATCCGCGACGGCCTCCCCGGGCCCCGCCCGGCCGTCGTGAGCTTCGACGACTTCGAGCTCTCCGAGCTCATGCCGGTCCCGGTCACGGTGATCGACCACGACGCGCGACTCCTCGGCCGCGAGGCCGCGACCCTCCTGTTCGCCAGGCTCGAGGGCACCGCCGAAGGCGAGCCGAACACGGTCGAACTGCCTGTCACGATCGAGCACCCCTGAGGGTGGAACCCGCTCTGAACTGCCTGTTTGCCAAAACCCGTCCTTGGTTGGTAACGTTACCAACCGTCAGGCAGTGCGGCAGGAGGGAGACGGGCGATGGAGCTCTGCATCGACTTCGGCGGTTCCGAGATCAAGCTCGGCATCCTCGACCGGGGCGAACCCGTGCGCACCGCGACCGTCCCCACGGGCGCGAGGGACCTCGAACAGGTCCGCGACGCCGCGGCGGCGCTGCTCGCCGAGACCACGCCCATGCAGGCCCCGGCAACCGTGGGCATCGCCGTCCCCGGCGTCGTCGACCGTGCCGCCGGCCGCCTCGTCAAAGCGCATGACAAGCACCCGCGTCTCGACGGCCTCGACCTGATCGCCTGGGCCCGCGAATCCTTCGGGCTGCGCGCCGTGATCGAGAACGACGCCCGCGCCGCGCTCATCGGCGAGACCGCCACCGGCTCCGCCGCCGGAGCGCGCGATGCGGTCCTCATGAGCCTCGGCACCGGCATCGGGACCGCCGCGCTCATCGACGGGACCCTCCTCAGAGGAGCGCACGACCACGCGGGCATCCTCGGCGGGCACTTCACCGTCGACTTCGCCGGCGCCCGGTGCAACTGCGGCAACATCGGCTGCGCCGAGTCCATCGCCGGAGCCTGGGCCCTGCGCCGCGACCTCGCGGTGCGCGGCGACGCCGTCACCGACGTCAAGGCGCTGTTCGAGACCGACGACGACGCGGCACTCGCCTTGCGCGACAGGGCGGTCTGCGCCTGGGGCGCCACCGCCGTGTCGCTCTGCCACGCCTACGACCCCGAGGTCGTGATCCTCACCGGCGGCATCCTGCGCGCCGGGACCGCCGTCGCCGCACCGATCGAGGCGTACGTCCGCGAGCACCTCTGGACCAGCTCGCACCGGCCCGCCTTCGTCGTCCCCGACCGCCCCGACCTCTCGGTGCTGCGCGGCCTCGCCGCCCTCGCCGCCGATCCCCGAAACTGAAGGAGCGCCAGTGTCCACCGTCCCTCTCGGACAGTACGAGAAGCAGCCGACCGTCCCGCTGCCGGCCGGCGCCCGGGTCCTCACCGGCGCGAGCGCATGGACCGCCGCCGCCGAGACGGCCGCCGCGAAAGCGGGCGGGCGAGCACCGCTCCTCGTGGTCGACGCCTACCCCGGAGCGGACCTCCCCCTGCTCGCCGAACTGATCGCGGGCGCACTGCCGCAGTGGCGGGTCGTCGACGTCGAGGACGCCGCCGCGCTCCCCATTGCGCACATCGACGCCCGCTTCGCGGACAACCTCACCGAGGACCGGGTGTTCGGCGTCCTCTCGCACGCCACAGTGGACGCCTTCTACGACGCCGAGCGCCTCGACAAGCTCGCCGTCGAGGTCGACGGCGCCGTCGAACCCACGGTCCTGCTCGGCTGGGGCGCCGACCTCGTCGCCCGGCGCCTCGCGCACCCGTACGCGCTGGTGCTCGCGGACATGGCCCGCTGGGAGCTCCAGCTGCGCCAGCGGGCCGGGGCCACCAACTGGCGCGCCGAGAACCCGGACGAGGACCAGCTGCGCAAGTACAAGCGCGGGTTCTTCGTCGAGTGGCGCGTGGCCGACCGCCACAAGACCGCCATGTTCGACCGGCTCGACTTCGTCTTGGACGCCAACGCGATCGGCGCCGCCGAGCCGACCGATCGCGCCGCCGGCATGATCACCGGCGAGGCCTTCCGCGCCGGCCTGCGCGACGCCGCGCACGCGCCGCTCCGGGTCGTCCCGTTCTTCGACCCCGGCGTGTGGGGCGGCCAGTGGATGAAGCAGAGGCTCGACCTCGACCCCGCCAAGCCCAACTACGCGTGGTGCTTCGACTGCGTCCCGGAGGAGAACTCGCTGCTCCTGGAGGACGCCGAAGGCGCCGTCGTCGAGATCCCCTCCCTCGACCTGGTGCTCGCGCAACCCGAAGCGCTGCTGGGGGAGCGGACCTACGCGCGGTTCGGCGCCGAGTTCCCGATCCGCTTCGACTTCCTCGACACCATGGAGGGCGGCAACCTCTCCCTCCAGGTGCACCCGCTCACCGACTACATCCAGCGCCACTTCGGTATGCACTACACGCAGGACGAGTCGTACTACATGCTCGACGCCGGGGACGACGCGGTCGTCTACCTCGGCACCAAGGACGGCGTCGACCGGGACGCGATGCTCGCCGACCTCCGCGCCGCCGAGTCCGGCGAGCGGCCCTTCCCCGCCGAGCAGTACGTGAACGCGTTCCCCGCCAAGAAGCACGACCACTTCCTCATCCCGGCCGGCACCATCCACAGCTCGGGCGCGAACTCGATGGTCCTGGAGATCTCGGCGACCCCGTTCATCTTCACCTTCAAGCTCTGGGACTGGGGCCGCCTCGGCCTCGACGGCGTCCCGCGCCCGGTCCACATCGACCACGGCGAGCGCAACCTCGTCTGGAAGCGCGACACGGCCTGGACCGAGGCGAACCTCGTCAACCGGGTCGAGGAGATCAAGCGCGACGGCGACGGCGATCTCGAGAAAGGCAACGTCGAGGAGCGCACCGGCCTCCACGAGCTCGAGTTCATCGAAGTGCGCCGCCACTGGTTCGCAGAACAAGCCGCCCACGACACGGAGGGCACCGTCAACGTGCTCAACCTCGTCGAGGGCGACGAAGTCGAGATCACCAGCCCCACCGGAGCGTTCGCGCCCTACACGATCCACTACGCCGAGACGTTCATCGTCCCGGCCGCCGTCGGCCCCTACGTCGTCCGCCGCACGGCCCGCTCCCGCAGCGAGCGCTTCGGGACCGTCAAAGCCTCGGTCCGCGGCACCCGGACCGGCGAAGCCTGAACTGCAACCCCACCCCCTTACCGAACAAAGGAGTTCGCAATGCGATCCAGGAAGATCCCCGCCATCGCGGCCGCCGCTGCCGCCTCGATGCTGCTCGCCTCGTGCGGCGGCGGCAGCGCCGACGACGGCGCCACCACCGGCACGCTCGACTTCTACACGAACAAGGCCGCCTGGGAGCCCGACTTCGACGAGCTGAACGCGCAGAGCGAGTCCGACGTCGACATCAGCCTCGACACCACCGGCTACTCCGACGCCGCCCAGTACGACGCGTTCATCAAGCAGTCCTTCCGCACCGACAAGAGCCCCGGCCTCTTCACCTGGCAGACCGGCCCCTCCCTCGGCGAACTCGTCGACGAGGGCCTGGTCGCCGAGACCACGGACATCTGGGCCAAGGCCGTGGACGAAGGCTGGATCGGCGAGGACCTCAAGGACGCCTACACCTACGACGGCAAGCAGTACTGCGTGCCGATGAACATCGCCTACTGGGTCATGTACTACAACAAGCCCCTCTTCGAGGAGCACGGCATCGCCGAGCCCGCCACCTGGGCCGAGCTCGACGCCGCCGCCGAGAAGCTCAAAGGCGCCGGCGTCACCCCGTACTACCAGACCAGCACGCTGTTCACCTTCCCCTGGTTCCAGCAGCTCGTCGCCGGCACCGACCCCGAGCTCTACAACGGGCTCGCCACAGGCGAAGTGAAGTACACCGACCCGCGCATCGTCGAGATCATGGAGACCTGGCGCGCACAGCAGGAAGCGGGCTGGTTCAGCGACGCCGGCGCCACGGTCGACCCCGCCGTGGGCCTCAAGCAGGGCGACTTCGCGATGATCAACTTCGGGTCGTTCTTCAACGGCTCCCTCGACGGCGCCGGCATGGTCTCAGGCCAGGACTACGACATGTTCGTCATCCCCGCCGTGAACCCCGACCTCGGCACGACCCCCGTCGCGGTCGAATCGGGGCCGCTCTGCGTCGCCGAGAACTCCTCCCAGAAGACCCTCGGCCTCGCGTACGCCGAATGGTGGATGTCCCCGGACGCGCAGACCGCCTGGAGCGCCGCCCGCGGCGACGTCGCCTTCAACCCGCAGGCCGTCGTCGCCGACCCGATGCTCGAAGAGCTCGGCACCACCGTCGCCGGCGACGGGTACGAGCGGTTCGACCGCTACTACGAGGCCACGCCCACGCCGATCCTCACCGTCGCCCTCGAGCAGTTCGGCGCGTTCATCGCCAACCCCGGCGACCCGCTCCCGTTCCTGGAGGCCATCCAGGCCGAGGCCGACGCCTACTGGGCAGACCAGGGGTAAGCGCCGCATGACGTCCGACCAGACCACCCTGAAGCGTCCCGAGGAGCGGCTCCGCCGGTCCTCGGGACGCGACCGGGCCGCACCGAAGCGCCCCAAGGACCCGTTCGACCGGTCCGCCCTGGGGTTCATCGCGCCCGGCGTGATCCTCGTGGCCGTGCTGCTCTACCTGCCGCTGCTGTGGACCACCTTCCTCAGCCTCACCGAGTACAACGGCCTCGGCGACCCCGAGTGGGTCGGCTTCGCGAACTACGTGGAGATGCTCGACGACCCCGGGTTCATCGGCTCCGTGCTCAACACGCTGCTGTGGGTCGCCGGCACTCTCCTCGTCCCCGTCGGGATCGGGCTCGGCGTCGCCCTGCTCACCTGGAACCTCAAGGGCGGCACCTGGCTGCGCCTGCCGTTCCTCATCCCGTACGCCCTCTCCGGCATCGGGGTCGGCGTGATCTGGTCGTTCATCCTCTCCGGGGACGGCGCGCTCGACCAGGCGCTCGCCGCCTTCGGCATCGACGACACGCCGCGCTGGCTCGTCGACGCCCCGCTCAACACGGTCGTGATGATCCTCGCGACCGCATGGCAGGGCGTCGGCGTGAACGCCCTGCTCTTCACGATCGGCCTCCAGTCGATCCCGAAGGAGCCGCTGGAGGCGGCGCGGGTCGACGGCGCGAACGGGCTGCGCCTGTTCCGGAGCATCCTGTGGCCCATGCTCCGCCCGCTCACCGCGGTCGTCGTCGGCCTCTCGATCGTCGCGAGCCTCAAGACCTTCGACATCGTGCAGGGCATGACGAAAGGCGGGCCCGGCCGGGCCTCCGAGACGCTCGCGCTCACGATGTACAAGGAGACCTTCGTGAACAGCGAGTACGGCCTCGGCTCGGCGATCGCCGTGTTCCTCACGATCGTCACGCTCGCGGCCTCGATCCTCTACCTGCGCCAGCAGCTCTCCAGCAAGCACGGGGTCTGACATGCCGTTCAAGCACACCACCCGCATCATCCGCACCGCCGTCCTGGCCGTCCTCGGCCTGTTCTGGCTCCTGCCGGTGTACCTGCTCCTGGTCAACGCCGCGAAATCGCCGGAGTCGTTCACCACCAAGGAGTCCTGGCTCCCCACCGACTTCTCGCTGTTCGCGAACATCGCCGAGGCGGTGCGCCTCTCCGGGCTCGCCGAGAGCGCGGCGAGCACCCTGCTCTACGCGGTCGTCTCGCCCGCGATCGCCGTCGTGGTCGGCGCCGCCGCCGGATTCGCGATCGTCGCGCTCCGGCTGCGCCACGGCTTCGCCTGGTTCGTCGTGGTCTTCGGCGGCACCGTGTTCCCGCTCCAGATGATCCTGCTGCCGCTGTTCGACGCCTACTCCCGGGCGGGCCTGTTCGACACCCGCACGGGCATGATCGTCGTCTACACGGCCATCTCGATCCCGTTCTCGGCGTTCGTGATGCGCAACTTCTTCACCGGCATCGCGCACAGCGTCTTCGAGGCCGCCGTGCTCGACGGGGCGACGACCTGGCGCATCTTCGCCCGCGTCTACCTCCCGATGGCCTCCAGCGCGCTCGTCGCGGTCTTCATCCTGCAGGCCACCTTCATCTGGAACGACTTCCTCCTCGGCCTGGTGCTCAGCCAGTCCGACACCGTGCGGCCCATCGTGACCAGCCTCGCCGGGATGCAGAGCACCTACGGCGGCGCGCAGATGCCCACGGTGCTCGCGGGCGGCCTGCTCGTCTCACTGCCCACAGTGGTCCTGTTCCTGTTCACGCAGAAGTTCTTCGCCCGCGGCCTCGCCCTCGGGCAGTACTAGGAGCCCCCATGCGCCTCATCCCCGACGTCGACGACCTCGCGGCCGACCCGGTCGCGCACCACTACGACGACATGATCGCGCCGAGCGGCCTCACCAACTTCCTCGGCACCGCCCGCGTCGACCACGACCTCACCGCGGTCAGCGCCGTCACCTTCCCGCCGGTGTCGCAAGGCCTCACCCGCACCGCCGCGTGCTTCGTGGACGGGCGCCTGCTCGAGTCCTACGGCGCCCCGATCACCCACGAGTGGCGCCCCGACCGCGTGCGCCGCAGCGCCACCCTCCCCGGCCTCGAACTGGCCACAGTGACCGTGTGCGCCCCAGGCGAGACCGCGGTCGCGATCGACATCAGCGTCACCAACACCGGCGACCGGGCCCGGACCGTGCCGGTCACGCTCACCCTCGCCGCCGGAGCCGCGCACGCCGAAGCGGCCTGGCTCGACGCGGTGGCCCCGGAGGCGCGCAACCGCGCCGCCCTCGGCGCGTCCCGTCTGGCCTTCGCCAACCGGGAGGGCACCGCCTGGAGCGTCCAAGGCGTCGACACCGCAGCCGAAGTCCGGCTCTCCGGCATCGCCCCGATGGCCGGGGAGCACGAGGTCGGCATCGGCGGCATCGAACGCGGCGGCGACGTCACCGTGCACCTCGACCTCGCCCCCGGGGCGACCGCCCGCTTCGGGTACGTCCACGCCGTCGGCACCACCGAGGACGCCGCCACCGCGGCCTTCGAACGCGTCGCCGCCGACGTCCCGGGCGCAGTCCAAGGCGCCGAAGCCTTCTGGAACCGCCAGCTCGAGGCCGCCTTCACCCCCGGCAACACCGAGTTCTCCGGCCACCTGCCCACATTGGAGACCGACTCCGACGCGCTGCGCCGCCTCTACTGGTGGGGCGCGCTCGGCACCGTCTGGTTCCGCCGCGACTTCGCGGGCAACGTGCTCGGCCGCAGCTACGACACCCTCATGCCCAACTACTGGGCCACCACCACGTTCATCTGGGACTTCAGCCTCAGCTCCATCACGCACGCCCTCCTCGACCCCGAGCCGATGAAGGCCCAGCTGCGGCACTGGATCGCCTCGGACATCCACACCCACTTCGGCACCTCCTCGCTCACCGGCGGGCCCGTGGGCCGCTGGTACTCGGTCAACGACTACGCGATGACCCGGCTCGTGCACGACTACCTGCGGTTCACCCGCGACACGGCCCTCCTCGACGAGACCCCGGGGGACCGCCCCGTCCGCGAGCACCTGCGCGACTGGGCGCTGGCCTGGCAGTCGCTGCGCGGCACGGGACCGCTCGCCGACTACGGCGAGATCGACAACCTCCTCGAATGCGTCAGCTCCTACACCCACGAGGTCGCGAGCCTGAACGCGGCGAACGTGTGGAACCTGCGCACCGTGGCGGGCATCCTTGCCGCCGAAGGCGACACGGACGGCGCGGCCGCCCTCGCCGCGGAAGCCGACGCGCTCGTGAAAGCCGTCGCCGACCTCTACCTGCCGGGCACGGGCCACTTCGCCGCGCGCCAGCCGGACGGCACCCGCGTGCCGGTGCGGCACGTCTACGACTTCAGCGTCGTGGGCACGACCATCGCCGCCGACCTTGAGGAGGGGACGCGCCGCGAGATGGTCGAGTTCTACCAGCGCGAGCTGCGCACCGAGGCCTGGCTCCGCTCACTGTCCCCATGGGACCCGGATGCGAGCTTCAGCCCCCGACCCGACCACCAGTGGAACGGCGCGTACCCGGCGTGGCCGGCCGACGCGGCGCGCTCGCTCGTCGCGCTCGGCGCGCCCGAGGTCGCCATCGACTGGCTGCCGGGCCTGGCGCGCTCGGCGAACCAGGGCCCGCCCGGGCAGGCGCACTTCACCGAGGAGGCCGTGCCGCCCGTCAACGGCGGTGCTCGCAAGGCCCCGCCGCAGCTGCCGTACATCATCGACTGGGCCTGCTCCTCGGCCGGAGCGTATGTGGCCCTGGTGATCGAGTCGTTCTTCGGCGTCGACCCGCGGCTCGGCTCCGCCGACCTGGACACGTCGCACGGATGCATCGCCGACCTCGATCCGGGCGCGGTCCTGCGCGGCCTGCGCGTCGGGGACCGCTTGGTGGACGTGCACGCCGACGGCACCGTCACCGATGCCGTATGACCCTGCAGCCCTTCGACATCCACCCCTCGATGGTCCGCGGTGCGGTCGACGTCGAGGCCACTGAGCGCGGCCTGGTCCCGCACCGCCTGCCGCAGTGGGCGCGGCGGCAGATCCCGGACCGGTTCATGGTGCAGACGAGCGCGGAGAGCGCCGGGGTGCGGCTCGCGATCCGCACGGCCGCCGACGTGATCGAGCTTGACCTGCAGGCGAGGCGGATCGCCGCCGACGCCGAGGCGCCCATGCCGCCGAGCGTCTACGAACTCACCGAGGGCGGCGCGGTCGTCGCGACCGCAGCGGCCCCGGTCGGCTCCCGCTTCGTGTTCACCTTCGAGCGCCCGGACGGCGAGATCGTCCCGGGTCCTGATGCGACGGTGCGATTCGCCGGGATCGGCACGGGCGCCGAGCGCGACCTGGAACTGTGGCTCCCGTACTACGACCACGTCGAACTGCTCGCGCTGCGCGCCGACGCCCCGGTCACCGCCGTGCCGGACGGCGCCGCGCTCCGCTGGGTGCACCACGGCAGCTCGATCAGCCACGGCTACCGGGCGGCGACCACCACCGGCACGTGGCCGGCGGTCGCGGCGCTCAGGGCCGGTGCGGCCCTGACGAACCTGGCGTTCAGCGGCAACGCGATGCTCGACCCGTTCACCGCCAGGACGATGCGGGACACGGCCGCCGACCTCATCAGTCTGAAGATCGGCATCAACCTCGTCTGCGGCGACGTGATGCGGGTGCGCGGGTTCCGGCCCGCGGTCGACGGCTTCCTCGACACGATCCGCGACGGCCACCCGGACACGCCGATCGTGCTCGTCTCGCCGATCTGGTGCGAGCCGGTCGAGACCGCGGCCGGACCGACCATGCAGGACCCGGCCCGGGCCGAGGAGTGGTCGATCGCGGCGGGCAGCGAGGCCGACACCGAGGCCGGCAAGCTCTCGCTGCGCGTCATCCGCGCCGAACTCGCCGCCATCGTGGACCGACGCCGCGCCGACGGCGACCACCGGCTCCACTACCTCGACGGCCTGGCCCTCTACGGCGAGGCCGACGCCGCCACGATGCCCCTGCCGGACAACCTGCACCCCGGTCCGGACGTGCAGCGGCTCATCGGCGAACGGTTCGCCGCCCGCGTCCTCGCCGACCACGTCCCCCAGCGATCCCCCTCCACGTCGATGAACCTGCAAAGGAGCAGACCATGACACGCCGATCAATCACCCTCGCGGTGGCCGCCGGACTGGCGACCGCCCTCGTCCCCCTCTCCGTTGCTGCACCCCTATCTGCCGCCGCGGCCGCCCCGATCGCCTGCCCGCCGAGCGGCACCGCGATCAACACCGAGCTCACCGAGCGCTTCGGCACCTACGGCGACACCGCCGGGCGCTGGACCGGCGCCGACTCCGCGTACAGCGTGGACCTGCCGGACGGCTCGACCGCGTGGATCTACTCCGACACGTTCATGGGCGAGGTCGACGCGGACGGCGGCCGGCCCGCCGACTCGCCGTTCCTCCACAACTCGATCATCGTGGACGACGGCGGCGTCCTCACCACCCACACCGGCGGCACGGAGGCCGCCCCCGAATCGCTCGTGAAGGTCGCGGGCGCGGACGAGACGCAGCGCTGGTACTGGTTCGGGGACGCCACGGTCGAGGACGGCCTGCTCCGCGTCATGCTGCTCGAGTTCATCAAGACCGGCACCGGCGTCTTCGACTTCAAGTTCACCGGCAACGCCGTGGCGACCCTCGACCCGGCCGACATGAGCCTCGTGTCGGTCACCGAACTGCCGGACGCCGCCGTCAACTGGGGCTCGGCGATCTACGAGGACCCCTCGGACGGCTACACCTACGTCTTCGGCGTCGAGGACAACCAGGCCCAGAAGTACGCCCACCTGGCCCGCGTCCCCACCGGTTCGTTGACCACCGCGGGCTGGGAGTACTTCAACGCGGGGGAGTGGACCGATGACCCCGCCGCGTCCAGCCGCATCCTCGAAGGCGTCTCCAACGAGTTCAGCGTCTCCCGCTTCCAGGGGAAGTTCACGCTCGTCACCGGCGACGCGACGGAACCGCTCAGCGCCAAGATCGTGATGTACCGCAGCGCCGCCATCACCGGCCCCTACACCGGCAAGACCGAGCTGTACACGACCCCGGAGACCGGCGGGAACGTCTTCACCTACAACGCGAAGGCCCACCCGAACCTCGGCGACCGCGACACCCTCGTCGTCACCTACAACGTGAACAGCTTCCAGGGATCCGACCACTACACGGACGCCCGCCTGTACCGCCCCCGCTACGTCGACGTGCACTTCTAGAGACCCGACACCGCAACACCCCCGGGCCGGAGACCACGAGTCTCCGGCCCGGACCTCTTGCGGCGCAGGTCAATCGATGAGGATGGCCTGCAGCGGGCAGGCGCGGGCGGCCTGCTCGACCTCGTCGGCCAGCGCGTCGTCGGGGTCGGCGTCGTAGACGAGGTCCCCGTCGTCGTCGATGCCGAAGACTTCGGGCGCAGTGAAGACGCATTGGGCCAGGACCTGGCAGCGGGATCGGTCGACGCGGACCTTCATGGGGTCTCCTTCCGAGGGTTGAACTTCGAGTAGCCGCCGAACGCCCACCGCAGCGGCAGGGCGCCGTCGATCTGGACGGCGCGGTCGAGCGTGAACCGGACGAGCCGCTGCGCGCCGGGGACCGCCGCGGCGCGGCCCGGGTCCCAGTCGACGCGGGCGGTCCCGGTCAGGTGCAGGGCCCGGCCCCGCTCCCAGTCCGGGAAGAGCAGGCCGCAGCGCGGGTCGAGTTCGAGGTTGCCGAGGGTCATGTACATCGAGTTGCCGAGGTAGTCGGGCCAGACCAGGCCGCGGTCGCCGGTGAGGGCGACGAAGCCGGGGTTCCCGCCCCGGTGGGAGGCGTCCGCGCCGAGACCGCCGGCGCGCGTGGCGACGAAGAACGTGTCCGACGCGGCGATCCAGTCCTGCTGCTCGGGCGTGAGTCGTGCCGAAGTGCGCGCCGTCGCCGTCCCCGGTGGAGCGTCGGCGGCCTCGGGGGTGCGGGCCTGGATGTACTTGGGGCAGTTGGCGTAGACCTGCTCGGTGCGGATCTCGAGCCGGTCGCCGACGCGCCGGGCGCCGCCGTTGACGCGCATCCGGCGGCGGGTGGCCGGTTCGATCGCGAGCATGCCCAGGTCCCGTTCGGTGTCGAACAGTCCGGCGAGCGGATCAGGGCCGACCGGTGCGCGGTCGACGGTGATCGTCCGTTCGCCAATGGCCTCCACGAAGCCTTCGGGGCCGGCGAGGGCGCTGGCCCAGACCGCGCCGTCGTCGTCGGCGGCGCCGATCACGACCATGCGCTGGCGGGCGAGGAACTCGGCGGCGATCGCCGGGATCGCCGCGTCCACTCCGGCCGAACCCCAGGCGGGGAGGTCGAGGCCGACCCGGCGCTGGACGGCGCGTTCTCCCTTGTGGATCATCGTGCTCCTTTCGGGGCGTGGGGGGGGCCCCCGGCCCCCCCCCCCCGCGGGGGGGGGGGGGGGGGGGCACCCCCCCCCGGGGGGGGCCCCGGTCCCCCGCGGGCCGCCGGCCCGCGAACGCCGTCGTGCCTCGGGTGTCTAGAAGAAGCCGCAGGTGGGCGCGCCCTTGACCGGCGCGGGGGCGGTGTCGGCACCGGTGGGGGCGTAGATCTCGAGGCGGGTGCCGTCGGGGTCGGTGAAGAACACGCCGCCGGAGGCGGCGCCTTCGCCGTGGGGGACGACGCCGTCGTAGAACAGCTCGACGCCGGCGTCCTTGAGCGCGGCCTCGGCCCGGCGCACGGCCGCGATGTCGGGCGCCTCGAACGAGAGGTGGTGCAGCCCGGGGCGGCGCGTGTCGAAGGTCCCCTCGCTCTGCTCCCACAGCGCCAGGACGATGTCGTCCTCGCCGAGGAAGGCGAACCGGTCCTCGCCGTCGGTCTTCTCGCCGATGAGGCCGAGGCCGAAGATCTCGCGGTAGAAGGCGACCGAGCGGGGGAGGTCGGTGACGTTGATGCCGACGTGGCCGGTCTTGAGGGTCGTTGCGGTCATGGGTGCTCCACGGGTGAGAAGGACTGTCGCGAAGGGACTGCACGGGGTCAGACGCACTTCGATTGCCTAACGGTTAATCCGTTAGAAGAAAGCTTCCCATGCGTCCCTAATGATTGCAACGCGTACAACCATTAGAAATTTGTGACGGTCGTCGCTGTCCGCCGTGATCCGTTGGCGGGCATGACGAAACGCCGCACGACCAGCGGTCGTGCGGCGTTGGGCCCGGAAGTGTCAGCCCTCGGCGGCGGTGCGGTGCCTGGCGTAGTGCCGGGCCGCGCGGGCGCGGTTGCCGCACCCGGCCGAGCACCACTCGCGGCGCGGGTGGTCCTTGGCGAAGTAGAGCACGCAGCCGGGCCCGTAGCAGGCGCGCAGGTCCTCCCGGCCCGGGCCGGTAAGCAGCTCGATGCCCTGCACGGCAAGGGAGGCAAGGCATTGCGACACCGGGTCCCCCTCGCTGCCGAAGCGGCGGGCGAGCGCGTCCCCGTCCAGTTCGAGCACCGGCCAGCCCGGCGCCAGCGCCGCCGCCCGGTTGACCTCGGCCACGGCCTCGGTGAGATCCCGCAGCGGCGAGGCGGCGGCGGGCCGGGTGTCCTCGGTGGCGAACGCGGCAAGGCGGCGCAGCGCGTCCCGCAAAGAACGGAAGCGGGCCAGGTCGCCGTCGCCGACCTCGGCGGCGGCGGGGCCGACCGCGTCGATCCAGGTGCGGAGGTCGGCGGCGGTCTCGAGGTCGTCGTGGAGGCCGGAGCGGTCGGCCCAGACCGTGTTCATCAACCGGACCGGCGTCGGCTCGCCGGGAAGGAGCAGCGCAGGCATGTTCTAACGGTAACAGGACCCTCCAAGCATTGCGTGCGGCGCGGCGCGGGCGGGCGGAGCCCGTGTCGCCCCGATGCCGCCTTCCCGATGAGTTTCGGCCCGTAGCGTCGTCGGTATACCTGAGGACCAGCGAGCAGAGGAGCAGCAGATGGGCAAGCTCATCGTCACCGAGTTCATGTCGATCGACGGCGTGGCCCAGGCGCCCGGCGCGCCGGAGGAGGACCCCGAGGGCGGTTTCGCATACGGCGGCTGGCAGGCGCCGCTCATCGACCGCGACGAGGAGCACTTCATCTTCGAGCAGGCCAAGGGCATGGACGCGCTCCTCCTCGGCCGCCGCACGTACGACATCTTCGCGGGTTACTGGCCCACCGCCCCCGCGGAGTTCGACTTCACCGCGCTCATCAACCGCGTCCCCAAGTTCGTCGCCTCGCGCACGCTCCAACCGCCGCTGGGCTGGGACGCCGCGAGCCTGCTGCAGGGCGACCTGGCCGAGGCCGTGGGGGAGCTCAAGGACCGCTTCGGGCACGTCCACGTCATCGGCAGCCTCGACCTGGTGCAGTCGCTCCTGCGGCTCGGCCTCGTCGACCGCCTCAACCTGTGGGTCTACCCGGTCGTCCTCGCCCAGGGCAAGCGCGTCTTCGCCGACGGCGCGGTGCCCACCGCGCTGCGCCTGACCGAGTCGCGGGTGTTCGCGAACGGCACTGTCAAGCTCGAGTACGAGACGGCGGGCGAGCCCGCGGTGGGCGACATCGACGCGGACGTCGACCGCCTGACCTAGTCGGCGGCCGGGCGCTCCTTCGGCCGCTGCGGGCCGCGATGACGCTGTTGCGGCACTGGGAGACCCGTTCGTTCGGATCGAAAGCGGCGAGCCGTGCCGCGCTCGCTCCTCGGTCGAGTCCGAGGCTGTCGCGGACGGTCGTTCTCGTCGTCCTGTTGTAATGTGAGTCACGTGTCGGAGCCATTGGGAGCGCGCGGTCGCGGCTCACCCGCAAGCGCAGGCGGTGCCGAGTCGCGGTTCGGTGCGCTCCTCAAGGCGCATCGTGAACGCCTCGGCCTGACCCAACGGGACCTCGCCGGGAGCTCCAGCCTCAGCTTGGCCGCCATCCGCGACCTGGAGCAGGGACGCAGCCGCCAGCCGCGGCGGGATTCGGTGCACCGCCTCGCCGATGCCCTGCAGCTGTCGAATCAGGACCGTGCTCGATTCGTCGCGTCCGCTCTCGGTGGCGACGTGTACACCGCCCCGACCCCGATCGCACCCGAGGACGCCGATCGCACCGAGTGCGAAGCCGGGACGACGCTGAGCATCTTGGGCCCGGTCGCTCTGTGGCACAACGGGATGCCGGTGCCGCTGACCTCACCCAAGCTGCAGTGCCTCCTGTTGCGGCTCGCGCTGAGCGCCGGCGACGTCGTGGGACGCGAAGCCCTGATGGAGCTGCTCTGGGGTGAGCGACGCCCGGCCTCGGCCGCGAATCTCCTGCATGCCCATATCGGCAGGCTCCGGCGACTGCTCCAGCCGGATTCGGGACTGGTGCTCCAGACCGCCCCGGGCGGGTACCGCCTCGAAGTGGACCCGGGCCGGCTGGACCTGGCACGGTTCCGGGAACTGGCCTCCCTGGGCACCGCGGAGCCCGACCCGGAACGGGCCCTGGACCACCTCACCGAGGCGGTTCGACTGTGGCGGGGAGAGACCGATGTGGACGCACTTCGGAACGGACCGCTCATGGCGGCCGTGACCGAGGAGTACGTCACCGTCCTGTGCGCCTATGCCTCGGCCGCAAGAAGCCTGGGCGAATCCGACCAGGCGCTGCCGCGCCTGCGCGAACTGGCCGACCGGTTCGAACTGCACGAACCGCTGCACACGGAACTCGTCACGAGTCTGTCGGCGAGCGGTCGGCAGGCCGAGGCGCTCGCCGCCTTCGACCGAGTGCGCACCGCACTCGCCGACCAGCTCGGCGTCGACCCGGGGGAGCGGCTCCGCGACGCCCACCAGGGGGCGCTCCGGCAGCGCTGGAGCGCGGAGGCGCACGAGTCGCGGCGGCGGGCCGCGATTCGGCAGGTACCGGCACCACCCCCGGACTTCGTAGGGCGCACCGCGGAATTGGACCGAATCGTCGCGACGCTCGGCGGCCACCGGTCGGGAGTCGGGGCGCGAATCATCGCCGTGAACGGTCCTGCGGGGATCGGCAAGACCGCGCTGGCGCTGGAAGCATCTGGGCGTCTGCGGGAGGCGTTTCCGGACGGACAGCTGTACGCCGACCTCCGCGGCGCCTCCGGCACCCCGCTGTCCCCTTTGGAGGCGATGGGACGATTCCTGCGGGCGCTGGGCGTCTCCGGTGAGCGGATCGGCGCCGACGAGGCCGAAGCCGCCGCGCTGCTGCGCAGCGAACTCGCCGAACGCCGGATGCTGCTGGTCCTGGACAACGCGAAGGACGGACGGCAGGTGTCGCCGCTGTTGCCCGGCACCGGCGGGTGCGGCGTGCTGGTGACCAGCCGCAGGCGACTCACCGATCTGGTGGGCGCCACGGTCGTCGACCTGCCCGCCCTTCCTGTGGCCGACGCCCTCGCCCTGCTGGCCGCCACCGCAGGTGCGCAGCGGATCGCCGCCGATCCGCAGTCGGCCCGGCAACTGAGCGCCGCCTGCGGGCAGCTGCCGCTGGCGCTGCGCATCGCGGGAGCGCGGTTGGCGAGCCGCTCCGCGTGGTCCGCCGCCGACCTGGCGAAGCGCCTGCTCGACGAGAGCCGGCGGCTGGCCGAGCTGAGCACCGGCGAGCTCAGTGTGCTGGTCAGCTTCCAGCTCAGCTATCAGGATCTCAGCGAGGCCGCGCGGCGCGCGTTCCGGTTGTGCGCGCTGCACCCCGGTGACGACTTCACTCTGGACGCCACCGCGGTCCTGCTCGATGCGGATGCGCCTGAGACGGACCGGATCCTCGGCGAGCTGCTCGACGCCAACATGCTCCTGCAGTACTCACCGGACCGGTTCCGCTGCCACGATCTGCTCGGCCTGTACGCGGCCAGGCTGCTCGCCGAGCGCGACCCCGCGGAGTACGCCGCGGACCGCGACCGGTACTACGCCTGGCACCTGCGAGTCGCGACGGCGGCGATGGAGTGGGTGTACCCGCAGCTCGTCAGATGGTCCACATGCGACGACCGAGAGGCTGTGCTCGCGACGCACGAAGCCGCTTCGGCATGGCTCGACACTGAGGCACCGGCGCTGGTCGCGCTCATCGAGCGCATCGCGGACACCGAGGAGCACCGCCACCTCGCCTGGCAGATCGCCGATCAGCTCCGCGGCTACTTCCTCATCAACCGGCAGGCCGACCGATGGCTGCGGTCCGCCGAGGCGGGCCTGCGCGCCGCGCACGATGATCCTTCCGCCCAAGCGGCGATGCACATGACTCGCGGACAAGCGATGTGGGCGCTCGGGCGCCACGAAGCGGCGATCGCCGTCTACACCGAGGGCGCGCGATCCGCCGACACCGGCGGGTGGCGACAGGCCGCTGCCTACCTGCGGCACAACATCGGCTGGGTACTGGCCGAGCAGGGCCGACTGGCCGAGGCGGAGCGGTCCTTCCACCGAGCGGTCGAACTCAGCGACGACGAACTGGGGCATGTTCGCGCGGTGACGCTCAACGGCTTGGGCTACGTCTGCTTCGATCAGGGCCGACTCACGGAGGCGGCGGAGTACTTCGGCGCCGCCCTCCGCATCAACCAGAAGACGGGGCGCGAGAAATCCCTCCTGGCCAACCGCTCGAACCTCGGTATGGTGCTCCGCCGACTCGGGCACGAGTCGGCGGCCGAGGAGCACCTGCGCGCCGCGTTGGACGGGCACCGTCGCACCGCCAATCTGAACGGTGAACTGGCCGCGCTGGAGGAATTGAGCCTGCTGCATACGCAACGCGGCCGCAGTGCGGCAGCGGTGAGCGCCGCGGAGCAGGGGTACGACCTCGCGGTGATCGCCCGGGACCGGCGCGCGCAGGCGGCCCTGCTGATCGCACTCGGCGAAGCGCATTTGGGCGCCGATGCCGGTGCGGCTGCTCATGAATCGTTCGGGCGGGCGCTCGAGATAGCGGGCGAATACCCGTTCCTCGAAACACGCGCGACCATAGGCACCGCCAATGTGCTGCTGGCCCGGGGTGACGTCGCCGCCGCGCGCAGGCATGCGGAGCGCGCCCTCGAGGCCGCGCGCGGGCGCGGATACGGCGTCCTGGAGGCCGACGCGCTGACGGCGCAGGCCCAGTGCCTCGCAAGCGAAGACCGGGCGGCGGCCGCACGGCTCGCGGCCGCGGCCGTCACGTTGTACCGGGCTGCAGGTGCGGCACCCATGGCCGCCAGGGTCGAGGCGGAGTATGCGCGACCAGGAAGTGTGTGAGCGATGGGGATACCGCCGCGCCCGCGGCGCGTGGCCGGCGGCGGAGCCGGAGCCCCGCCGCCGGTGACCGGTCAGTTGTCGCGGATGTTCCGGTACCGCCGCGGGATGTAGTTCTGGTCCCGCAGGTCGTCGGTGAACACCTTGATGTGCCGCATGTCGCTTGCGGGCGACGCCAGATCGTAGATCCAGATCCACCCGGGGGACTCCCACATGTGGTACAGCATGCAGTGGTTGTCGTAGGAGTTGAGCACGTCGCCGGGCTTGAGCTGGTCCCACTGGATCCGTTCCGCGATCTCGGGGATGTGCCTTGTGCTGTGGCCCGGAGTGGAGGTGTGCCAGGCCATCGAGACGAAGCCCGAGCAGTCCGTCCGGTATCTGTGGGTGCCCTCGATGTCGGGGTACGTGCTGCCCTGGTCGTACTGGACGCCCTCAGTGAACCAGTTGCGGGCCCGTGTCATCACTTCGTCGCGGGCGATGGTGCCTTGGTACGCCGCGTTCGCCGGACTGGCGACGGCGAGCGTGGGGATCGCCACCGCGGGGACGATGGCAGCCGCCTGCAGCAGGCGGCGTCGGGAGAGGTTCGGTGTTTCGGATCGAGAGGCCATGGGGTTCTCCACTTCTCAGGTCTGGTTCGGGAGGTGCGGCCGGTCGTCTCAGGGGAGGTGTCCCGACCTGCAGATGACATTAGGACCGGCCGGTTGCATGAGACTTGCACCGAAACCCGTACCCGGCCCGTACCCCGATCCCATCGGTTTCGGACCGCGCCCCTTGCGTCACTCCGCGGCCTGGCCTAAGCTCGTCACGTCCCATTCATCGATATGAATTCCCAATGAATGGGACTGTCCCTCACCGGAAAGCGAGCCGACATGTCCAGTGAAGCCACCTTCATCGAGCAGACCAGCGCCACCGAGACCAGCGCCGTCAACGAACGCCATTTCAGCGCCCTCCAGCGGGGCGAGGCGAGCGTCGACCGCATCGCCTCCGTGCGGATCTCGCACGCGATCCTCCCGCTCACGACCGCCATCAGCGACGCGAAGGTCCTGACCGGCCGCCAGAAGCCGATGACCGAGATCGCGTTCCTGTTCGCGGAGATCCGCACCGAGTCCGGCCTCGAAGGCGTCGGCTACGGCTACTCCAAGCGCGCCGGCGGCAAGGGCCAGTACGCGCACGCCCGGGAGATCGCCCCCGACCTCATCGGCGAGGACCCCAACGACATCCAGCGCATCTGGACCAAGCTCGTGTGGTCGGGCGCCTCGGTCGGCCGCAGCGGACTGTCCACTCAGGCCATCGCCGCGTTCGACATCGCCCTGTGGGACCTCAAGGCCAAGCGCGCCGGCCTGCCCCTGGCGAAACTCCTCGGCGCCCATCGCGACTCCGTGGCCTGCTACAACACCTCAGGCGGCTTCCTCTCCTCGTCCATCGAGGAGATCATCGACAACGCCGACGAGGCCATCGCGAACGGCATCGGCGGCATCAAGATCAAGGTCGGCCAGCCCGACACCCGCATCGACCTGCGCCGCGTCGCCGCCGTCCGCGAGCACCTCGGCGAGGACTTCCCGCTCATGGTCGACGCCAACCAGCAGTGGAACCGCAGCACCGCGATCCGCATGGGCCGAGGGCTCGAAGCGTTCGATCTCACCTGGATCGAAGAGCCGCTGGACGCCTACGACGCCGAAGGCCACGCCGACCTCGCCCGCGAACTCGCCACCCCCATCGCCACCGGCGAGATGCTCACCAGCGCCGCCGAGCACGCCGAACTCATCCGGCACCGCAGCGTCGACTTCATCCAGCCCGACGCGCCCCGCGTCGGCGGCATCACCCCGTTCCTCAAGATCATGGCCCTCGGCGAGCAGGCCCGTGTCCGCATGGCCCCGCACTTCGCCATGGAGATCCACCTCCACCTCGCCGCCGCCTACGAGCACGACCCGTGGGTCGAGCACTTCGAGTGGCTCGAGCCGCTGTTCAACGAGCGCCTCGAGACCGTCGACGGCCGCATGATCGTCCCCGCCCGGCCCGGCCTCGGCTTCAGCCTCAGCGAGCAGGCCCGCGCCTGGACCGAGGCCACCGAACGGTTCGGCTCTGCACAGTTCGAGGGCGCCGCGTGACACCCCGCGCCGAGGGGCCGAAGGGCGCGCTCGACCGGGCCCTGGAGATCCTCGAGGTCCTCACCATGCGCGGCAAGGCGACCACCACCGAACTCGTCGAAGCCGTCGGCGTCAGCCGCAGCGCCGTCTACCGCCTCGTCGAACGCCTCGAAGCCGCCGAGTACCTCCAGCTCGTCGACGGCCAGTGGCGACTCGGCCCGGCCGCCGCCCGGATGGCGATGGCCGCCGTGCACAACATGGACGTCCACGCCATCGCCCCGCCGATCCTGCGCGACCTCGCGCACCGCACCGGCGAGACCGTCAGCCTCGGCGTGCACAGCGGCGACGAGATCGTGTTCGTCTTCCGCGAGATCGGCCACCAGGCCGTGCACGTCCGCTCCGAACTCGGCGCGCGCCGGCCCCTCCACGCCACCTCCGTCGGCAAGGCCTACCTCGCCGGCCTCGCACCCGAGCACTGCGAGCAGACCATCGCGCGCCTCCCCATGCAGGCCTTCACCGACGCCACCGTCCGCGACCGCGACCGCCTCCGCGAGGCCGTCGCCGAAGCGCGCACGCGCGGCTGGGCCGAGGAGCACGGCGAGTTCGACGCCGGCAGCACCTGCTTCGGCGCACCCGTATTCGACCAGAGCGGCGCGGTCACCGCCGCCATCAGCATTGCCGGGCCGACCGACCGCATGGACGCCGCCCGCGACCCCTTCGGCCCCCTCGTCGCCGAGACCGCCGCCGCCCTCTCCCGCCGACTCGGCTACAGCGACCGGACGCAACCGCAAGCGGCCCAAGAACAACAAGGAGCCTGACATGACCGACCGCATCCACAGCACCGACCCGCGCACCGGCGCCCACGTCGCCGAAGCCGCACCCACCTCCGTCGACGAGGTCCGCCGCATCGCCGCCGCCGCAGCGGCCGCCGCCCCCGAACTCGACCGCCGCGGCCGCGCCTTCCGCGCCCGCCTCCTCCGTGCCGCCGCGGCCCGCCTCGAAGAGCGCCGCGACGCCATCGTCGCCCTGGGGCAGCAGGAGACCGGGCTCCCCGAAGCCCGCCTCAACGGCGAACTCACCCGCACCGCCTACCAGGCCGAGTTCTTCGCGAGCGTCATCGAAGACGGCGGCTACCTCGAAGCCACGATCGACCACGCCGCCGACACCCCGATGGGCCCCGGCCCCGACCTGCGCCGCCTCCTCATCCCGCTCGGCCCGGTCGCCGTCTTCGGCGCCTCCAACTTCCCGCTCGCGTTCTCCGTCCCCGGCGGCGACACCGTCTCGGCGCTGGCCGCCGGGAACCCGGTGATCGTGAAGGCGCACGACTCGCACCTCGGGCTCTCGCAACTGTCCTATGAGGCGCTGGTGCAGGCCTGCGCCGACGTGGACGCGCCGGAGGGCACCGTGGGCATCGTCTTCGGCACCGAGGCCGGCGCGGCCCTCGTCGCCGATCCCGCGGTGAAGGCGGTCGGCTTCACCGGCTCGCTCACCGGCGGCAAGGCCCTGCTGGACATCATCAACAAGCGCCCCGAGCCGATCCCGTTCTACGGCGAGCTCGCGAGCGTCAACCCGCTCGTGGTCTCCGCCGCCGCGGCGGCCGAGCGGCCCGAGGCCATTGCGAGCGGCCTCGTCGCCTCCGTCACGGGTTCGGGCGGGCAGCTCTGCACCAAGCCCGGCATCGTGTTCGTGCCCAAGGGGACCGAGGGCGACACGCTTCTCGGCGCCGCCGCGGCCCTCGTCGCCGAGACCGCGGCGCATCCGCTGCTGAACGCCCGCATCGCCGAGTCCTACCGTGCGATCGCCGCCTCCTACTCCGCCGCACCGGGCGTGAAGGAGCTCGCGGTCGGCACCGCCGCGCCGCAGGAGGGCTCCTTCGGCAGCCCGCGGCTGATCGAAGTGGACGCCGCGGACTTCACGCCCGCCGTGGCCGAGGAGTGCTTCGGCCCGAGCGCGATCGCGGTCCGCTACGGCGACGCCGCGGAGCTCGGCCGCGCCTTCGCCGCGCTTCCCGCCTCGCTCACGGCGACCCTTCACACCGCCGAGGCGGACCCGGACCTCGAAGCGCTCGTCGCGCTCGTCACGCCGCTGGCCGGGCGGCTCGTCTTCGACCAGTTCCCCACGGGTGTCCTCGTCTCCTGGGCGCAGCACCACGGCGGCCCGTGGCCTTCGACGAACACGCTCCACACCTCGGTGGGCGCGACCGCGATCCGCCGCTTCCTGCGCCCGATGACCTGGCAGAACGCGCCGGAGTCGGTGCTGCCGCCGGAGCTTCGCGACGACGCGGCCGTCCCGCAGCGCGTGGACGGCCGGCTCCGGCCGTGACCGCACTCCCGGAAGGCGCCGCCGCCTGGGCCATGCTGGCCCTCGCGGCGGTGCTCGTCGGCATCGCCAAGACCGGCTTCAGCGGCATGGGGTCGCTGCCGATCCTGCTGTTCGCCACGGTCCTCCCCGCCAAGGAGTCCACGGGCGCGCTGCTGCCGGTGCTGATCCTCGCGGACCTCTTCGCGATCCGCTTCTACTCGCGGCACGTGGAGTGGCGGGTGCTCGCCCGCCTGGCCCCGTGGGTGGTGGTCGGCACCGTGGTCGGCGCCGTCGTGCTGTGGTTCGTGGACGACACGCTGATGCGGCTGCTCATCGGCGCGATCCTGCTGGTGATGCTCGCGATCCAGGTGTGGAACCGGGTGCGGCCCAAGGCGGTGGACCCGGAGCCGCCGAGCGGCCTCGCCCGCCGCAGCGCTGCCGCGGGCGCGGGGGTCGCGGCGGGGGCGACCACGATGATGGCGAACGCGGCGGGCCCGGTCATGGTCCTGTACCTGATGCTCTCGGGCTTCCCGAAGCTGCGGTTCCTGGGGACGATGGCGTGGTTCTTCTTCGCGGTCAACCTGTTCAAGGTCCCGTTCAGCGTCGGCCTCGGCCTCATCTCCTGGCACACGCTCCTCATGGCCGCGCTGCTCATCCCGGCCGTCGCGGTCGGCGCGCTCCTGGGCCGCGCGGTGGTCGACCGTGTGAACCAGCGGCAGTTCGAGATCGCGACCCTCGTGCTCTCTGGTGTGGGCGCGGGCCTGCTCGTGCTCTCGGCCCTCTAGCGGCGGTGCGGGCCGGGGAACCGGCCCGCACCCGCGTGCGCCGAGGCGGCCTCCGGCACGGCCCCGACCGACTCGCCCTCGCCGAGGACCGTGAACCGGCCCGTCCTGCCCGCGTCCTCGTGCGAACACACCGATTTCGAAGGCGGCGTTTACATATGGGACAACTGGGAATGCAATACGCAATCGTGGAGGTCCGATATGGCTGACGAGGTACTTGGAGTCGTAGGCGCGGGGATCGTCGGTCTGGCGGTCGCGCGCGAACTGGCGCGGCGCCGCCCCGGGGCGCAGGTGGTGGTCTTCGAGAAGGAGGACCGCGTCGCGGCCCACCAGACGAGCCACAACTCCGGCGTCGTCCACGCCGGGATCTATTACACCCCGGGCAGTCTCAAGGCGCGGTTGTGCACCCGCGGCGTCGCCCTCCTCAAGGAGTACTGCGCCGAGCATCAACTGCCCTATGTGGAATGCGGGAAGCTTGTGGTCGCCGTGCGCGAGGAGGAGGTGCCGCGCATGGACGCCCTGTTCGGCCGCGCCGTCGCCAACGGCGTCCTGGGCCTGCGCCGGGTCGGCCCCGAGGAGCTCCGCGAGATCGAGCCGCACGCGACCGGCCTCGGCGCGATCCACTCCCCGGGGAGCGCCGTCACGGACTACGCCGCCGTAGCGCGCGCGTTCGCCGCCGAAGTGACCGCCGCCGGAGGCGAAGTGCGCCTGGGCTACCCCGTCACCGGGATCGAGCCGGCCGGCTCGCGCGTGCGCGTCGCGTCCGGCGAGGAGCGGGTCACCGTGGACCACCTGGTCCTGTGCGCCGGCCTCCAGGCCGACCGCGTCGCGGCGCTCGCCGGCGACGAGCCCGGCCCCCGCATCGTGCCCTTCCGCGGGGAGTACCTGCGCGTCACGAACGCGAAAGCCGATCTCCTGCGAGGGCTCGTCTACCCGATCCCCGTGCCCGGCTACCCGTTCCTCGGCGTCCACTTCACCCGCCGCGTCGACACCGGCGCCGTCGAGATCGGGCCGAACGCCGTCCTCGCCCTCGCCGCCGAGGGCTACCGCTGGCGCGACCTCAGCCCCGCGCACCTCGCCCGGCTCGCGGCCTGGCCCGGAGCCTGGCGGATGGCCGCCCGGCACTGGCGCATGGGCGTCCTCGAGGTCCACGGGTCGGTCTCCAAGCGCGCCTACATGGAAGCCGCGCAGCAGTACTTCCCGGACATCGGCCTCGCGGACGTCGAACGCGACGGCGCCGGGGTCCGGGCCCAGGCCCTCGACCGGGACGGCGGCCTGGTCGACGACTTCCGCATCCACCACCTCGGACCCGTCACCGCCGTCCGCAACGCGCCCTCGCCCGCGGCCACCTCGTCGATGGCGATCGCCGAGCACGTGGTCGAACAGCTCCTGGAGCAGCTCGTCGACTAGGGCGTGTCCTGTGAATCAGGGCGGCGGTATCCGAGTCCATCGCCCGCTGCATACCGGTGTCGCGTCCAGCCGCCCGACAACGCAGCGAGCGGGGGAACGGGCCGGTCTGATTCGCAGGACAGGCCCTAACCCGGCGTCGACCCGGACCACGAGCTTGCCGAAGGTGTGCCGCCGCGCGAAGTCCGCGACCGCCTGCGGCCCTTGGTCGAGCGAGTACCGCCGACCGATCGTCGCGGCCAGCTCACCGCGCGCGGCCGCCTCGCCGACCTCGGCCATCCCGCCGAGCCGCCCGTCCATGTCGAGCACGAACCGGAGGTCGACGTCGTCGCGCCCGAGCCATTCCGGCTGCGTGACGGGAAAGGTGATGGTCACCAGCCGACCGCCCGGCCGCAGCGCCGCGGCCACCTCGGTGAGCCGGTCGCCGGGCAGCGCCAGGTTGAACGCCACATCCACATCAGACGGATACTCGGCCGCGCCGTACCCGATCACCGCCGCCGCCCCGAGGCCGCGCACCAGGTCCGCGTCCTCCGGCTTCGCGGTCGCGGTCACCGTCGCGAGGGCCGCCAGCGCGGGCAGCAGCGCGGTGCCCACGCCGCCGGTGGCCCCGACGACGAGCGCCGACGAACCGGGTGCGATGCCGACGCTCGCGAGCATGGCGCGGACCGTGAGGCCCACGGTAGGGAGCGCCGCGGCGTCCTCGACGCTGATGCCTTGCGGCCGTGGGGCGATGAACGGGGTGTCCGCTTCGAAGACCGCGTATTCGGCGAGCGTCCCGGTGGTGAGCGAGGGCCGTTCGGTGCCGGCTATGGTCCGCAGGGCCCGCGGCACGGCCTGGCCGAAGACCTCGTCGCCCACCTCGAATCCGGCGACTCCCGGCCCGACTTCGCTGACGGTGCCGGCGAAGTCGTTGCCGGGGACGTGCGGGAACTCGAGCGGGAACTGCTCGCGGAACTCGCCGCTGGGCACCTGCACGTCGGCGGGGTTGACGGAGGCGGCGGCGATGCGGACCTGGATCTGGCCCGGGCCGGGCCGGGGCGTCGGGATGTCGGCGACGGTGTAGTCCTCGGGCGGGCCGTAGTCGTTGGCGACGACTGCCTTCATATGCGCTCCTTGGGATGCAATAAACGGACCGTGCGGTCAGCTTGGAGTCGGAACGCTAGCACTAACCGGACCGCGCGGTCAACTTGATAGGGTGGGGTCATGCCCGACACCCGCCCGCTTCGCGCCGACGCCGCCCGCAACCGCGGGCTCCTGCTGGCCGCCGCCGCCGACGAGTTCGCCGAGCGCGGCCTCGACGCCTCGGTCGCGGACATCGCCCGCCGGGCCGGGGTCGGCAAGGGCACGGTGTTCCGGCATTTCGCGACCAAGGACGACCTGATCGCCGCGATCCTCATCGACCGCATGGAGGCGCTGAGCGACCTGGGCGAGCGCCTGCACGAGGCCGACGATGCGGGGGAGGCCCTGCGCGAGTTCCTGACCGCCGCGGCGATGCAGCGGCAGGAGCGCGACCTGTCCTTCCTGGCCGAGGCGAGCGCATCGATGGCCGAGGTCGCCCGCGCTCGCGACCGGATGCTCGAAGCAGTGGATCGACTGGTCGACCGCGCCCGCGAGCACGGCTCGGTACGCGGCGACGTCACGGGAACCGATGTGTTCCTGCTGATGTGCGCCCCGAACTACGTCGCCGGCTACGTGCCGGACGCGTCCCCCGGCCTGTGGCGCCGCTACCTGCAGCTCATCCTCGACGGCCTGCGCCCCGAAGGCGCGCGCCCGCTTCCCGAGGCGGCTCCGGAACTCAGCTGACCGCGAGTCGGTCCAGTTCCTCGCCGATCGCTGCGCGCAGGTCCCCGTGCTGCGGGCCGAGCGCGTACCGCTCGTCGCTCCAGTGCTCCCGCGGGTAGAGCCACACCGGTCGGCCCACGAGATCGTCCGGCTCCCAGTCGAACCGGGGCCAGACGTGCGCATGGAGATAGGGATCGGTGTTCCCCAGGATCTCCAGGTTGACCCGGCGGAAGGCCGGGTCGAGTCTCCTGCAGGCGCGTTCGACCGCCTCGCCCAGTCTGTCCATATCGGAGAGGAACGCGATCCGCCTGGCCCGGGGGAGTTCCGAGAGTCGCTGGACCGCAGGGTCGTCCACGAGCAGTACCGAGTAGCCCGGCAGGAACTGGACGTCCCCGATCACCGCGAACCCCGCCTCCAGCCGCCGGAGCACCATGGGGTTCTCGCCTCGAAGGGCGCTGCCGATCCGGTCCCGCCGCCAGTCCTCGCTCATGTTCTGAGACTTTACGCATCAGGGACCAGGCAGGGAAGCGCGGTCGCCGCCCGCGGGGGACCGGAGGCGCGGCGGCGGTCAGTCGCGCAGGAGCGGCAGGAGCTGATCCCCTTGGCGCTTGATCTCCTGCAGGTACGGCGTGTCGGAGAGGACGAAGTGGCTGATGCCCAGCGCCTCGTACTTGCGCAGCGACTCGGCCACGTCCTCGGCCGACCCGACCAGCCACGTGGTGCCAGCGCCGCCGCCGCCCACCTTGCCAGGGGCGGTGTAGAGGTTGTCGTCGAGCACATCGCCGCGCGCGGCCAGGTCGAGGAGGCGGCGCTGGCCGGTGGCCTGGCGCCAGTCGTGGTCGGGGGCGGCCTTGGCGGCGTCGGCCATCTGCCGCACGCGCGCTTCGGCGTCGGCCCAGGCCTCTTCGGCGGTGTCGCGGACGAGGGTGGTGACGCGCAGGCCGAACTCGAGCGGCGCGTGCTCGCGGCCGAGCGAGGCGCTGAGCTGCTTGAGCCGGTCGATGCGTTCGGCGACGCCGTCGAGCGGCTCGCCCCAGAACAGCTGCACGTCGGCCTCGGCGGCCGCGACCTGTTCGGCCGCTTCGGAGGCGCCGCCGAAATAGAGCGTCGGGTGGCGGCGCGCGCCGTCGGCGACCGGCTTCAGTTCGAGGCTGGAGTCGGTGACGCTGAAGTACTCGCCTTTGTAGGTGACGCGCTCCTCGGTCCACAGTCGGCGGGCGATCTGGATGAACTCCTTGGTGCGGGCGTAGCGGTCCGCCTGCGCGCCTTCGGTGTCGCCGTAGGCTTCGACGCCGTCCTTGCCGGAGACGATGTTGACGAGGACCCGGCCCCCGGTGAGGTGGTCGAGGGTGGCGGCTGCCGAGGCGAAGTTGGCGGGGCGCCAGTAGCCGGGGCGGATCGCGATGAGGGGTTTGAAACCGGTGGTCCGCGCGGCGAGCGCGGCGGCGACGGTGAAGGTGTCCGGCCGTCCCCAGCTGGTGCCCAGGAGCGCGCCGCCCCAGCCGTGCGCTTCGAGCGCTTCGGCGTGGGCGGTGAGGTGGTCGAGGCTGTTGTGGCCTTCGACGACGTCGTCGCCGCGGTGCCCGGGGTGGGCCTGATTGGGGATGTACCAGAGGTATCGGCTGCTCATGAGCGGGTCTCCAAGTCGGGGGCGGCAGTTCTTCGAGTTATCCTATCGATGTAGTATAGATTGCGTGAGGGCGGTGCCGCCGCCCCAGGCGCGGCCCACCCTCCGCCGTAGCCGCGCGAACCACACCTGAAAGGCTTCCCCCATGGCACACGGAGCTTTCGAGACGACCTACGCCGCCGCCGGGGACCGGTACGAGCGGCTGCCCTACCGGCGGGCCGGGCACTCCGGCCTCGACCTCCCCGCGCTCTCCCTCGGCCTGTGGCAGCGGTTCGGCACCGACCACCCCTACGAGACGCAGCGCGCGATCATCTTGCGCGCCTTCGACCTCGGCATCGCCCACTTCGACAACGCCGACCGGTACGGGCCGCCCCACCGCGCCGCCCAGCAGGTCTTCGGGGAGGTCCTCGCCAAGGACCTCGCCCCGTACCGCGACGAGCTCGTCCTCACCACCAAGGCCGGCAACCCGATCGGCCCGAGCCCTTACCTCAAGGGCGGCTCCCGCAAGGCGCTCCTCGCCTCGCTCGACCACAGTCTGCGCGACCTCCGCACCGACTACGTGGACGTCTTCTACCACCACCGCCAGGACCCGACCACGCCTCTGGAGGAGACCGTCGGCGCCCTCGCCGACGCCGTGCGGCAGGGCAAGGCGCTGTACGTGGGCCTCTCCAACTACGACCCCGAGCGGGCGCACAAGGCCGCCGTACTGCTGCGGCAGGCCGGCGTGCCGCTCCTGGTCCACCAGCCGCGCTACTCGATCTTCGACCGCAGCCCCGAACGGAACGGCCTGCTCGACCTCGCCGCCGCGGACGGCTTCGGCCTGGTCGTCTACTCGCCGCTCGCGCAGGGCCTGCTCACCGACAAGTACCTCCACGGCATTCCGGCCGACGCCCGCGCCGCGAACAGCGCGTTCCTCTCTCCCGACGTCATCGACGACACCTACCGTAAGCGCGCCGCCGCGCTCGACGACCTTGCCCGCACGCGCGGCCAGTCGCTCGCGCAGCTCGCCCTCCAATGGGTGCTGCGCCGCCCCGAGGTCACCTCGGCGCTCATCGGCGCCAGCTCGGTCGCGCAACTGGAGCAGAACGCCGAGGCGCTGGACGCCGCGCCGCTGACCGAGGAGGAACTGGCGCTGATCGACGAGCACGGCGTGCACGGCACCGGGCTGCGCTGATGACCGGCGCCCATGGTCGAGGCGGCGCTCCGGCACCGTCCACCTCGGACCCGATCGACGGGAGGACCGGCGATGACCGCTACCCGCGTTGACGACTTCACGCGCGGCTGGACCGCATGGCGCCGCCTCCGGGAGGCCGAGCTGACCGAGCCGCACGGGTGGCTCAGCCTGACCGCGTTCCATTGGCTGCGTGAGACCCCCGCGCAGCTGCCCGGTCTGCCCGGGCTCTGGAGCGGCGGCGACGAGGCCCGGCTGACCGCGATCGCCGCGGACGGGCTGCGCTTCGAGGGCCGCGCGGTCGACGGCGTGCTCACCTTCGACCTGGAGAAGGCCGGCGCTCCGGCCTGGGTCGAGCGGGGCCGCCGCCGGATCGAGGTGGCCCTGCGCGGCGGGCGCTTCGCCGCGCGGGTGCGCGATCCCGGGGCCCCACCAGGACCGGGTTCAACGGCGTCCCGTGCTACCGGCCCGATCCCGACTGGATGGTGCCGGGCCGGTACCTCGCCTTCGACGAACCGCTCGACGCCGTGGTCGGATCGGCCCGCGGCGACCTCGCCCACGCGCTCCGCCTCACCGGCGAGATCGACTTCACCGTGGCCGGGCGGCGCCAGTCGCTGCTGGCCTCCGCCGCCGAGGACGGCCGCCTGAGCGTGCTCTTCTCCGACCGGACCAACGGGGACACGACCGCGGCCTGGCGGTCCCTGTCCGTCGCGCCGCCGTCCGGGGACGGTGCGGTCGTCCTCGATTTCAACCGCGCCCAGAACCTGCCCTGCGCCTTCACCGAGTTCGGGACCTGCCCGAAGCCGGTGGACGCGAACGCCTTGAGCGTCGCGGTGACGGCGGGGGAGCAGCGGCCGCAACGGCCGCACTGACGCCCCGGGCCGGGAACTCGCAGCCCCGGCCCGGGGTCCCACCATCCCCCGGGGCGGCCTGCTCGCCACATCTGTGAGCGCTAACGGAATTTCTGCAATGCATCCGCTACCGAGCCTCCTCACGAATTGCGGTCGTGAACTCGTGGTCCAGCAAGCGATGCGTGCCTGCGGGAACGCTTCCATGACATCGATACTTGGAAATATGGAACATCGACCTTGACGTGTCGCGACCGTGAGCGCTAACATTTCCTCGCATCCCGACCCCTACGTCCCGAGCCAGGTGTTATGCAGACCCTTCTCGACACCGAGCCGCGCTCCGAGCCCGCGAGCGCGCCCCGAAAGACCCGGAGGTCACGCGCGGCCTTCGAGGCCTACGCGATGCTCGCGCCGAGCATCCTCGGCTTCGCCGTGTTCCTCATCGCGCCGATCGTGGTCGTCGTCGTCCTGAGCTTCTTCGAGTGGAACCTCCTGTCCGACCCCGAGTTCATCGGCCTCGAGAACTACCGCGAGCTGGCGGGGGACGAGCGGGCGCTCAAGTCGATCGGCAACACCTTCTACTACGTGCTCCTCAACATCCCCGCCCAGACCGTGCTGGCCCTGCTCCTCGCGCTGGCGCTCAACGCGAAGATCAAGGCCCGCAACACCTTCCGCGTGCTCTACGTGCTGCCGTGGATGGCGATGCCGGTGGCGCTCGGCGTGATCTGGCGGTGGGTCTTCGACCCGCAGTACGGGGCCCTGAACCGCTTCCTCGGCCTGTTCGGCGTCGACGGCGCGGCCTGGCTCACCGACTCCACCTGGGCCATGCCCGTCATCGCATCGGTGAACGTCTGGCAGTTCACCGGCTACACGATGCTGTTCTTCCTGGCAGGGCTGCAGGCGATCCCCGCGCAGCTCTACGAAGCGGCCGATGTGGACGGCGCCTCGCCGCTGTACCGGTTCTTCAAGATCACGCTGCCGCTGCTGCGCCCGGCGATGCTGTTCGTGCTCATCACCAGCGTGATCGGCTCGTTCCAGGTCTTCGACACCATCCACGTGATGACCGCCGGCGGCCCGGCCGGGTCCACCGCGACGCTGAACTACCAGATCTACCTGGAGTCGTTCACCCAGCGCAACGCCGGGTACGCGTCCATGCTCGCGGTGGTCCTGTTCGCGATCATCGCCCTCATCACCCTCGCGCAGGCCGCGCTCTTCCGCAAGCGCACCACCTACGACTTCAGTTAGGGGCCCACCGATGAAGAAGCTCCCGCTCTACCTGGTGCTCATCGCCGGCGCGCTGGTCTCGGTCGGCCCGTACCTGCTGACGCTGAACGCCGCGTTCAAGTCCAAACAGGAGATCCTCACCTCCGAGCCGTGGGCCCTTCCGGCCGACCCGATCCTCTCCAACTTCGGAGAGGTCTGGAGCCGGTACGACTTCGCGACGTTCGTCGTCAACTCCGTGATCGTGGCCGTGGCGGTCACCGTCGGCCAGCTCGTGTTCTCCACCCTCGCCGCGTACGCCTTCGCCCGGCTCGACTTCCCCGGCCGCGACCAGCTGTTCTGGGCCTACATCGCGACCCTGATGGTGCCCCAGATCGTGACCCTGGTGCCCACCTTCATCATCGTGCGCGAGCTCGGCCTGGTCGACACCCACGTGGGCCTGATCCTCCCGTTCGTGTTCGGGTTCCTCATGCCCTACGGGGTGTTCCTGGTGCGCCAGTACTTCAAGACCATCCCCGCCTCCATCGAGGACGCGGCCCGCATCGACGGGGCCGGGACCTTCACGATCCTGTGGCGCGTCATGGTCCCCATGGCCAAGCCCATCCTCGGCACGCTCGCGATCATCAGCTTCGTCAACACCTGGAACAACCTGCTGTGGCCGCTCATCATCACGCACTCGGAGTCCACCAGGGTCATCACGCGCGGCATCGCGCAGATGCAGTCCCAGTTCAACCAGGAGTACCACCTCATCCTGGCCGCCTCCACCATGGCGCTCCTCCCGCTGGTCGCCGTCTTCCTGGTCTTCCAGCGCCACATCGTCCGCTCCATCGCCCTCAGCGGCATGAAGTGAAGTGACGCCTCCACCTCTCAACCACATGAAAGGCAAACGGCATGAACAAGACGCGCACGGCGGCCCTCGCCGCCCTCGCGCTCGCCCTCCCCGCCGCACTCGCCGCCTGCAGCGGCGACGACGACGGACCGGTGACGCTGCGATACGCCTTCTGGGACGACAACCAGCGGCCCGCGCTCGAAGCGATGATCAAGGCCTTCAACGAGGACCACCCCGAGATCGAAGTCGAACTCGAGCAGAACCCCTGGGAGGACTACTGGGCCGGGCTCGACAGCCGGTTCGCGGCCGAAGAGGCCCCGGACGTGTTCTGGAACCACGTCTCCCGCTTCCCCACTTACGCCGCCAACGGCGTCCTCCTGCCCATCACCGACGACATCGAAGACGACGGCGTCGACCCCTCGATCTACCCCGAGGACCTCTACGACTCCTGGCAGTACGAAGGCGACCAGTACGGCCTCCCGAAGGACTGGGACTCCATCGCCCTCGTCTACCGGCTCGACGCCCTCGAAGCCGCCGGCATCGACCCCGCCACCGTGAACGACCTCGAATGGAACCCCGTCGACGGCGGCACCTACGTCGAGTTCCTGCAGAAGCTCACCGTCGACGCCGACGGCAACAACGCGCTGAGCCCCGACTTCGACCCCGAGAACGTCGTCCAGTACGGCACCGCGATGTCCTCCAACACCGGCCAGACCGACTGGTGGAACTACGCGGTCCAGAACGGCTGCTCCCTCCAGACCGAGCCCTGGGGCGCGTACGCCATCGACGCCCCCGAATGCGTCGAGGCCATCCAGTTCACCGCCGACCTCTACAACAAGTGGCACGTCGCCGTGCCCGCCGAATCCACCAACCAGCCCAACGGCGGCGTCCCCGGCGACTACGTCGTCCCCGGCCAGGCCGCCACCACCCTCGACGGCTCCTGGATGCTCAGCTTCTACCGCGACGGCCTCGAGCCCGGCTCATGGGCCGTCGCCGACAACCCGTCCGGCCCCGTCGGCTCCGGCACCGTCATCAACGGCCTCTCCAACGCCATCTACGCCGGCACCGACCACCCCGACGAGGCCTGGGAACTCGTCAAGTTCCTCGGCTCCGAAGAGGCCCAGTCCATCGCCACCGGCATGGGCTCGGTCTGGCCGGGCGTCAGCTCCCTCAACCAGGGCTTCGCCGACTACTGGGCCGGCGAGGGCATCGACGTCACCGGCTTCCAGACCGCCGCCGAAGGCACCACCACCGGCTACCCCCTCTCCATGAACGACGCCGCCTTCGGCACCGCCGCGATGGACGAGTTCAATCAGGTCTGGCTGGGGCAGAAAGACGCCCAGGAAGCGGCCGAGGCGGTCGTCGCGATCGCCAACGCCGAGTAGCCGCACCCGAGCAGAGAGGCCACCGACAGCATGAGCGCCGCCGGACCCAGACCCGCGAGCATCTTCGACGTCGCGAAGCGGGCGGGGGTGTCGCACCAGACCGTCTCGCGCGTCATCAACGACGCCCCGATGGTCGCCGACACCACCAGGGCCAGGGTCAAAGCCGCGATCGCCGACCTGGGCTACCGGCCCAACCGGTCGGCCCGCACCCTCGCCGGCGGCGCCGTGCGGTCGGTCACCGTCCTCACCACCGACACCTCCCTGTACGGCACCGCCGAGACCCTCCGCGGCATCGAGGACGCCGCCCGGGACGCCGGCTTCTCCGTGCTCATCTCCGTCATGGACCCCGACCGGGCCTACAGCGAGGCGGACGTCCTCGAACGCCTCCCGCACGACGGCGCACCCGCCATCGTCATCGCCCACGACGAGGTCACCGCCGGCGCCATGCAGGCACTCCGCGAACGCCAGCCGGGCGCGCTCGTCGCCACCGGCGGCGAGCACCTCGTCGCCGAGCACGACTCGGCCGACTGGCGCGTGTTCCTCGACGACCGCACCGTCGCCGCGCGCGCCACTCGCTACCTCCTCTCCATGGGCCACAAGCAGGTCCACTACCTCGCGATCCCATCGAAGGCCAGCCGCCAGACCGGCTGGTCCGACGCGCTGGCCGACGCCGGGATCACCCCGCCCGAGGTCGTGCACTCGGGCTGGTCCGTCGGGGCCGCCGCCGAAGCCGCGGCCGCCCTCGTCGCCGACCCGTCCGTGACCGCGATCCTCTGCGGCAACGACGACCTCGCCTTCGGGGTCCTCCACGCCGCGCACCGCGCGGGCCGCAGCGTCCCCGGCGACCTCAGCGTCATCGGCTTCGACGACTCGCCGCTCGCCGCCTACCACGTCCCTCCTCTAACCACAGTGGACCTCGACTTCCGCGGCGTCGGCCGCGGCGCCTTCGAACTCCTGCGACACAAGCTCGAAGGCGGCTCCGATCCCCGACCCTCCTGGCGGTCCCCGGAACTCGTAGTGCGAGAGACCTCGGGCCCACCGCGTCAATGACGACAACTGAAAGGGCAGCAATGCACCCACTCCTGCGCAGAGGCCTCGCGGCCACCGCCGTGACCGGCCTCCTCACCGGCCTCGCGGCCGTGCCCGCCCAGGGCCAGGACGCCCCCCTCCTCGCCGTCGACTTCGGGCAGCTCGACGGCGCGCCCACGTACGGCGCCATCGGCTCCCTCTACGGCATCTCCGAGGACGGCGTCCCCGGCGACAACCTCCTCGACCCCCTCCGCATGTCCTCCATGGCCCCCAAGCCGACCGGCGGCACCCAGCACCCCAACGGCGACGCCAACGACGTGCTCGCCGTCCTCGCCGAGCACGACGGCGGCGACGCCTTCGTGAACCTCCAGGACTGGTATCCCGACTGGCCCTACAAGAACCCCGGCATCGACGCCTACCTCGACGAACTGGAGGCGGAGGTCGTACCGCTCATGGAGGCCTCCGAGCACGCCGACCGGCTCGTCTACGTGCCGTTCAACGAGCCCAACTGGATCTGGTACGGCCGCGGCGGCGACTACGACGGCGCCCTCGCCCGCTACCTCCACGACTGGGACCTCGCCTACGAGCGCCTCCGCGAGATCGCCCCCGACACCCCCATCGCCGGGCCCAACGAGTCCCACTACGACGCCCGCTTCATGCGCGACTTCATGGAGCACGTCGTCGAGGCCGGCACCGTCCCCGACGTCGTCACCTGGCACGAGCTCTCCCCGGACTCCCTGCGCTACTACGCGAACAACGAGGCGGACTACCGCGCGCTCGAAGCCGAACTGGGCGTCGAACCGCGCCAGATCAACATCAACGAGTACGGCAACAACCGCGACTTCGGCATGCCCGGCCAGATGGTGCAGTGGGCCGCGATGTTCGAGGACACCGACGCGCTCGCCGACATGGCCTACTGGACCGCCGCGGGCGGCCTCTCCGGCAACGCCCCGCAGACCAACGTCCCCAACGGCGGCTGGTGGTTCCTCAAGACCTACTCGCAGATGACCGGCCAGACCGCGCTCGTCACCCCGCCGCAGGACAACGCCATCGACACCCTCCAAGGCATCGCCACCTACGACGAGGCCAAGAACCAGGCGCAGCTCCTCCTCGGCGGCGGCGCCGGCGACACCACCGTCGACCTCCGCAACCTCGACCTCGGCAAGAAGGTCACCGCCCGCGTCCACGAGATCGCCTGGACCGGCAACGAGGGCTCCTCGCCCGCCCCGCAGGCCGTCGACCAGATCGCCCTGCGCCCCGACCGCAACGGCGACGCGAGCATCGAACTCCAGGACCTCGACCCCATGTCCGCCTACTGGATCACCCTCACCCCGGGCACCGGCAGGGCCGACACCGTCGACGTTCCCTGGAGCGGCACCTGGGAAGCCGAGAACGCCGCCGTCACCGCAGGCACCGTCTACAACGAGGGCAGCGCCGCCAACCCGTTCGGCTTCCCCGCCTCCGGCGGCAAGAGCGTCGGCTCCCTCAACCGCGCCGACAGCCGCATCGACTTCACCGTGGACGTCCCCGAGGCCGGCACCTACGACCTCACCGTCACCTACGGCAACACCTACGGACGCGACCTCGCCGCCGGCGCCTCGCCGACCGAGCAGTTCCTCACCGTCAACGGCGGCGATCCCGCCACCGTCACCTACCCCTCCACGATGCAGTGGGGCTCCCGCGGCCAGGTCACCGTCCAAGTCGAACTCGAAGCGGGCGCCAACACGCTCGCACTCGCCAAGAGCCACACCGAGGCCGGCACCGCCTACGGCGAAGCCGGCATCGACAAGATCGACCTCACCCCCTCCGTAGTGGACACCCACACGTACCCCGCCGTCCTCGCCCGCACCGAAGGCGACGCCGAGTACCGGTACGGCCACCACGAAGGCGTCAAGGTCAACGGCGACGAGCAGGTCGTCTTCGACGTCTACGCCCCCGCCGACGGCTACTACGACATCGCCGCCGACGCCGACGGCAAGGGCGAACTCACCGTCCTCGGCCCGCACGGCGAAGCCGCCGCGTTCAAGCTCGAAGACGAGCAGACCCTGGCCCTCCACGAAGGCGTCAACCGCATCGCCCTGAGCGCCCGGCGAGGCACCCTCCACGTCCACGACCTCACCGTCACCGGCGACGGCGGCGACGAGGGCTTCACCCGCATCGCGGCCGCCGACGCCGAACTCGAAGGCACCGCCGAACTCACCGAGAACACCTGGGCCAGCGACGAAGCGGCCATCACCGGCGTGGGCGGCGGCGAAGGCAACACCGCCACCCTCACCGTAGAAGCCGACGAGGCCGGACCGCACCTGCTCCTCGTCCACTACGCCAACGACGAGCGCACCGGCGGCCACGCCTACAACACCAACATCATCTCCCGCTACGCCCAGTTCACCGTGAACGGCGAAGCCGCCGCCACGGTGCCCATGCGCGGCACCTGGAGCTGGAACGACTTCTGGTCCTACCCGCTCATCGTCGACCTCGAAGCCGGCACCAACACCATCGAGATCGGCAACCCCGGCCTGCGCACCGACATCGGCGACCGCGAAGGCCGCACCGCCGACTTCGACCACTTCGAGCTCGCGCCGCTCCTGAACTAGACCCGGACCCGGCACACCGACGACTCGCAAGCGTCGTCGAGGAGCCCGAGAGCCCGCCCCATCAACTGGGGCGGGCTCTCACCACGACCGGCACCACCACCGAAGAACCCGAACCTCTGAAAGGACGTCCATGCCAGCGCACGACTCCCGCCTCTGGACCATCGACACGCCGAACACGAGCTACGTCGTGGCCGTGGACGAACACGACCGGCTCCGCGGCCTCCACTGGGGACCCAGGCTGAGCCCCGAGCAGGCGCTGGCCCTCCTCGACCTGCCCGATTCCCCGTTCCGGCCCGTCGTGGGCCGCGAACCGCGCTTCGACCTCGGGGCGGGGTCGGCGTTCCAGTACGGCCACAACGGCCTCCAGGTCCGCTTCAGCGACGGCACGCGCGACCTCGAACTCGTCTTCGCCGAGGCGGTCGAGGAGGACGGCGACCTGACCTTCGTCTTCACCGACCGGCACTACCCGCTCGAAGTGCGCACCCGCTACCGCAGCCACCCCGGTTCCGACGTCATCGAACGCACCCTCGCCCTGCGCAACACCGGCACCGAGCCGATCGAGGTCGTCCGCGCCGACTCGGCGACCTGGGTCGTGCCCGGACTCGACGCCCCGCGCCTGAGCCAGCTCCACGGCGAGTGGGGTGCCGAAACACAGCTCACCCGCACCACGATCCCGTACGGCGAGACCGTGATCGGCTCGCGGCGCGGCATCACGAGCCACCAGGCGAACCCGTGGGTCGCCATCGACGACGGCGAGGCCACCGAGACCTCCGGACCGGTCTGGTCCACCGCGCTCGCCTGGAGCGGCACCTGGCGCATCACCGTCGAGAAGGGGCCGACGGGCAGCGTCGTCGTCTCCGCCGGCTTCGGCCACGACCCGATCGCGATCCGCCTGGGCGGCGGCGAGACGCTCGAGACCCCGATCGCGGCCGGCCTCCACACCGCGGGCGGCTTCGCCGCGGCCGCGAGCGCCTGGCACGACTACGCGCTCGCGCACGTCCTGCCGCACCCCGACGAGGTCCGCCCCGTCCTCTACAACTCCTGGGAGGCGACGGAGTTCGACTTCACCGCCGAGGATCAGATGCGCCTGGCCGACCGGGCGGCGGCCATGGGCTGCGAGCTGTTCGTCATGGACGACGGCTGGTTCGGCGCCCGCGTCAACGACCGGGCTGGTCTGGGCGACTGGACCCCGAACCCCGACCGTTTCCCGGACGGCCTGGGGCCCTTGATCAAGCACGTCCACGGATGCGGGATGCGGTTCGGGATCTGGGTCGAGCCGGAGATGGTCAACCCCGATTCGGACCTGTACCGGGCCCACCCGGACTGGGTCTACCACCAGCCGAACCGCCGCCGCAGCGAAGTGCGGCAGCAGCTCGTGCTGAACCTGGCCCGCCCGGACGTGGCCGAGTTCATTCACGCCCGCCTCGACGAACTCTTGAGCCAGAACGAGATCGACTTCGTCAAGTGGGACATGAACCGGCCCTTCACGGAGGCCGGCTGGCCGGGCGATGAGGACCCCGACCGCCTCTGGTTCGACCACACCCGCAACCTCTACGCGATCCTCGACCGGCTCCGCGCCGACCACCCGACCTTGCGGATCGAGTCGTGCTCCTCAGGCGGCGGCCGGGTCGACTTCGGCATCCTGCGCCGCACCGACCAGGTGTGGACCTCGGACAACACCGATGCGGTGGACCGGATCGCGATACAGGACGGCTTCGCGCAGGCGTACCCGGCGCGGGTCATGGGCGCCTGGGTCACCGACTCGCCGAACCCGTTGACGCGCAGGGAGGTCCCGCTGGACTTCCGGTTCCATGTCGCGATGGCCGGGGTGCTCGCCGTCGGCGGGGACCTGCGGATCTGGAGCGATGAGGACCAGGCCCGCGGCGCCGAGCTGGTGGCCGACTACAAGCGGGTCCGCCCCGCCGTCCAGCTGGGGCGCCGCCGCCCGCTGCGGGCCGGCGAGGTCACGGGCGTCCAGTACGACCGGGGCGACCAGACGGTGGTCCTGGTCTGGCGCAAGGCCCGGTCCTTCGCGTACCCGGACCCGCTGCTCAAGCTCCACGGACTCGACCCCGACGCGCGCTACCGCGACGAGCGCACCGGCCGCGTCCACCACGGCGCGATCCTGGCCTTGCACGGACTCGACCTGGGCCTCGACCCGGCCGACTACGCGTCGGCGATGATCGAGCTGACGAGGCTCCCGTAGCAATTCCTTTGCAGACCGCGGCGGCGGGCGGTGCGCCCGCCGCCGCGGGCTCCTTACGTACTGCGCCCCAGGAGAAGCAGCCGCCGATGACCCGCCACCGCCCGGACTAGGGTCAGTTCATGATCGCGGCTCTCATCGCCGAGCATCCGTGGCTGAGTCCGGCCCTGCTCCTGGTCTTGATCGTTCTCGGGTTCCTCGTCGGCCCCCGGCTCTCGGCGCGCCCGACGGTCGCGTGGGCGCTGGCGGGCGCCTCGGTCGTCGCGGTGATGGCGGCGGCCGTGGTTCCCGAGGACCGCGTGCTCCAAGCACGATGCGAAATCGCATGGTCGCTACCGACCCCGGAGCGGGTCGAGCCGTTCGCCAACCTGGTCCTGTTCATCCCGATCGCATTTCTCATCGCAGTCGCGGGGAAGCGCCCGCTGCTCGGTCTCCTTGCGGGCGTGACGTTCTCAGCGCTGATCGAGGCGGTCCAGGCGCTGCTCCCCGCCATCGGACGGTCATGCGACACCGGCGACTGGGTCGCCAACTCGATCGGGGCGATCGGGGGAGCGGCGCTGGCCTGGGCGGTGATCCGCCTGCGGCCTCGCGGCGCGGACGACGCCGACCGGCCGAGTGCCTAGCCCACCGGTCCCCTGGCCGGGCGCTCAGCGCCCGGATTCGGCGCGGCTCGGCCATGAGCTCTCGACGGGTGATCGGGGGACTCAACGGCCTGCGCCTGCTGCGCCGCCGCCACTGGAGGGCATGAGTGCTCCGGCCTCGCGCCGACCGCGCCCGGTTACCCTCTGCGGGTGAGCAGCCTCGCCTCCAACGGCACCGGCCGGGTGCCGGTCATCGTCCTGTCCGGTCACCTCGGCGCGGGGAAGACGACGTTGCTCAACCATCTGCTGAGCCGCCCGGGCGCGCGGGTCGGCGTGGTCGTCAACGACTTCGGCGCGGTGAACGTCGACGCCGCCCTGGTGACCGGGCAGATCGACGAGCCGGTGTCGATCTCCGGCGGCTGCCTCTGCTGCCTGGACGACGCCGGCGGCCTCGACCTCGCACTGGAGCGGCTGACCGATCCGCGCCGCCGACTCGACGCCGTCATCGTCGAGGCCAGCGGCATCGCGGAACCGGGCGCCCTGGCCTGGATGATCCGGGCCAGCAAGGTGGCGCGGGTGCGGCCGGGCGGCGTGATCGACGTCGTCGACGCGGTCGAGCACTTCACCACCGTGGACCTCGACGGCCCGCCGCCCGCGCGGTTCGCCGTCGCGACGCTGGCGGTGATCAACAAGATCGACCGGCTCCCCGCCGACCGGGCCGAGTCCGCGCTCGCCGGGATCGAGGCGCGCATCCGCGAAGTCAACCCCGGCATCCACATCGTGCGCACCTCGCGCGGCCGGGTGGACCCTGAACTCGTGTACGACGTCGCCTCCGCCGACGACCCGCAGGACGAGCTTCCCCTTGCGGCGCTTGCCAGGCAGGCGCACCACCACGAAAGCCACCGGCACGCCGCGGCCGTGACCGTGCGAACCTCCGCCGCGGTGGACCCCGGCCGCCTGGTCGAACTGTGCGAGGACCCGCCGGAGGGCGCCTACCGGATCAAAGGCACGGTCACCGTCGAGACGGGCCGCCGCCTGCGGAGTTTCACGGTGAACGTGGTCGGCGACCAGGCCCACATCGCCGACCGCGCCGAGACCGCCCGCGGCAGCGAGCTGGTCGCGATCGGGACCGGCCTCGACCCGGAGCTCGTGCGACCGCTCCTTGACGCCGCCCTGGCGCCGACAGATCGCAGTGACCCCGATGGCCTGCGCCGGCTGCTGCGGCTGCGCGACCTGAGTCGCTGACCCGGCGGCACCACCGGAGCAGGGTGCCCGGCGGTTCCGATTCCCGAGCCGGTCGCCGTGACATCCTGAACCCGCGCCGCCGCGGCGGCCTAACCGAGGAGTGCATATGGAACCGGGAACCTTGTGGAGCATGGGCGACTACGCCTCGAACGGCGACCGCTGGGCCGCCGCGAGCCGGGAGTTGGCCGCGGAGACGGTCCGGACCGGCATGACGGTGCTCGACATCGCTTGCGGCCCAGGACCGTTCGCGATCGCCGCCGCGCACGCGGGAGCGCGTGCGACCGGACTCGACGCCGCGCCGAGACTGCTGGAGGTCGCGAAGCAGCGGGCCGGGGACGCCGGCGTCGCGATCGAATGGATCGAGGCGGACATGACCGCCGTGCCGCTCGGCGACGGCGCCTTCGACCTCGTCGCCTCGGCCTTCGGCTGCATGTTCGCTCCCGACGCCGAGGCGATGGCCGCCGAGCTCGTGCGCCTGTGCCGCAGCGGCGGCCGGATCGCCGTCCTGGCCTGGACGCCCGAATCGGCGTTCGGCTCGATGGCGCCGCTGGTCGGGCCCTACCTGCCCGGCGGCGGCGGGGCTTCGCCGGTCGAGCGCTGGACCCGGCCCGAGAACGTCAAGGCGGTGTTCGCGGCGCAGCCCGTGCGCCTCCAGTTCACCGTCCGCACGGTCGACGTCGTCTGGGACGACCTCGACCACGCCGTCCGCGACATCACCGAGAACAACCCGGCCTGGCTCGGCATCCGCGCCGCCGTGGCACCGACCGGACGCTGGAGCGACCTCGAGGCCGACCTCCGCGCGCTCCTCGCCGCCCGCGGACGCGCCGAGCCCGGCCGGTTCACGCTCCCGGTCGAGTACCTGGAGACCCTGGCCGCCAAGGACTGAACCCCGGCTTACCCGAGCGGCCGGAACAGCAGCTGCGGGACGCCCTCGATGTCGATGCGGCTCACCGCGATCCGGTAGACCGGTTCGATCGTCTCCGGACGCAGCACCTCGGCCGGCGGGCCCGCCGCGGCGACGCGGCCCTCGTCCAGCAGGACGAGGGTGTCGCAGTACCGGGCCGCGAGGTTGAGGTCGTGCAGCACCGTGACCGTGCACAGTGGCAGGCGCTTGACCAGCGACAGGATCTCGTGCTGGTAGCGCACGTCCAGGTGGTTCGTCGGCTCGTCGAGCAGCAGGTGCGTGGCCGCCTGGGCGAGCGCCCGGGCGATGAGGGCGCGCTGGCGCTCGCCGCCCGAGAGGCCGCCTAGGGGGCGGTCGGCGAGGCCGTCGATGCCGGTCTGGCGCATGGCCTCGTGGGCCGCGTCCCGGTCCTCATCGGTGTAGGAGCTCCAGCCGCCGCGGTGCACCGAGCGGCCCAGGAGCACCGATTCCCATACGGTCAGCGGGAACTCGCTGTGCTCCTCCTGCGCGACGGCGGCGAGGCGCTCGGCCCGCTCGCGCGGCTTCAGCGAGGCGAGGTCGTCACCGTCCACTGTGGCGGTGCCGCCTGCGCGGCGGACCGCGCCGAGGAGGGCGCGGAGCATGGTGGACTTGCCGCTGCCGTTGGGGCCGACCAGGCCGGTGACGCGGCCGTCGGCGGCAGTGAGGTCGACCCCGTCGAGAGCGGCGGTCCGGCCGTACGTGACGGCCAGACCGCTCGTCTCGATCATGCGGTGGCGCCTTCGATGAGCGTTGCGAGGCCGCGGAGCGCGCCCTGGTCGGGGTTCACGTCGGTGGCGCTGACACCGATGATCCGGTCGTGCTGCACCGCTTGGAGGTCGGTGGCTCCGGGCTCGGAGAGGAGCTTCGCCTTCGCGTCCTCGAAGCTCTCGCCGTAGCCGCCGTAGCTGAGGACGATCACCTGCGGGTCGGCGTCGAGCAGGGTCTCGAAGTTGGCCTCGAAGTAGGCGGACTGCTCGGCGGCGTAGACGTTCTCCAGGCTCGCGCGTTCCAGGAGGTCGTTGGCCATGCTGAGGCCGCCGTGGGCGCTCATGCTCGAGGAGGACGACCAGTAGTAGACCGAGGCGGCCGTCTGCGTCTGGGCCGGGGCCTGCGCCTCCAGTTCGGACAGTTCGGCCTGGAAGCCCTCGATGCTCGCCGCGGCGGCGTCCTGGGTGCCGAAGACCTCGCCGTAGCGTTCGATGTCGGCGAAGACCGATTCGAAGCCGATCGCCTCGACCACGGCCTCGTCGTGGTTGCACTCGCCCGCGACGATGAGGTTCGGGATGCCCGCGGCCTCGAGCGCTTCCGGTGCGGCCGTGAAGAGCCCGTACCCGACGACGATGTCGGCTCCGGTGCCGATGATCGCCTCGGCGGCCGGGTCGGCCTGGTCGATGACCTCGATGTCGTCCGGCGGGTTCTGGAGCCCTTCGGGCAGCGGCGCTTCGAACTCGCCGGAGCGGGCGATGATGCGGTCGGACGCCCCGGCCGCGTCGAGCAGCGCGACCGCGCTGTGCCCGATGGTGAGCGCCGCCTCGGGCTCGGCCTCGATGGTGACGTCCTCGCCGCAGTTCTGGACGGTGAGCGGGTACCGCGAGCCGGCCTCGGCGGACTGCTCGGTCGCGGGACCGGAGCCGCACGCGGCCAGGGCGAAGGTCAGCGCGGCCGCGGTCGCGGCCGGGATCAGATTGGGGCGCATCGGGATCGGGGTCTCCTCAGGGTTCGGTGTTCAGCGGGCGCCTTGGCGGCGCACCAGGACGATGAGCAGGGGCGTGCCCACCAGCGCGGTGAGGATGCCCAGGGGGATCTCGCCGGGGGCGAGCAGTGTGCGGGCCAGCGCGTCCGCCCACACCAGGAGGATCGCTCCGGCGAGTGCGGAGGCGGGGACGACGAGGCGGTGGGAGGCGCCGACCATGAGCCGCACGAGGTGGGGGACGACGAGGCCGACGAAGCCGATGGCGCCGGCGACGGCCACTGCGGCGGCGACGGCGAAGCCGACGAGGAGAGCGGCCGCGGCCCGGAAGCGGGTGGGGTCGGTGCCGAGGCTGTGGGCGGCGTCGTCGCCGATGGCGAGGGCGTCGAGCCTGCGTGCCCAGCCGGTCATGGCGAGGGTGACGGCGACGGCGGCGGTGGCGGCGATCGGCAGGGTGCCCCAGTGCGCTTGGGCGAGCGAGCCGAGTGACCAGAACATGACGGCGCGGGCGCCGTCGCGCGAGTCGGAGGCGAAGATCAGGAAGTTGGTGAGGGCGGAGAGCGCGAAGGCGACGCTGATGCCGGCGAAGACGAGTCGCGCGCCGATGAGGGTGCCGCCGGTGCGGGCGACGGCGAAGACGAGGGCGATCGCGGCGAGGGCGCCGACGAGGGCGGAGCCGGTGAGGCCGAGGACGCCTGCGCCGAAGCCGAAGAGGATGCTCGCGGCGGCGCCGGTGGAGGCGCCGGAGGCGACGCCGAGGAGGTAGGGGTCGGCGAGGGGGTTGCGCACGAGGGCTTGGACGGCGGTGCCTGCGACGGCGAGGGCGGCGCCGACGCAGGCGCCGAGGAGGGCCCGGGGGGCGCGCAGGCCCCACACGATGTTGTCGTCCGAGACCGCCCAATCGGCTGCGCCGTAACCGAAGAGGTGGTGGGCGAGGATGCGGGAGACGGTGCCCGCGTCGATGGGGACGGGGCCGACGCCGACGGCGATGGGGAGGGACGCGATGAGCACAGTGGCCAGCAGGGTGATCCACATCGCACCGAGGGTCGCGCGGCGTCGTCCCGGCGCGGTGGTGCGCGCCTCGACCTGCCTGTTCGGTTCGACCGCGGTCGCCATGCGACTCCTCTCCGTGAAATTTCGGTATTGACAATCGTTCTCAAAAAGCTAGCATGGGTGCCAGTCGTTCGCTCCAACCCCCCGAAGGGCGCTCCCTTGATCCACCTGCGGCTGATTCCCCTGGCCCGCAACGCCGCTCCGCTGATGGCGCTGCTCATCCTGATCGGTGCCGCCGTCAGCGCGGCGGCGATCGGCCAGGCCCTGGTGACCGCCGAGATCTTCTCCGGCGTCACCACCGGGCAGCCCCTCACCGACCTCACGGTCTGGCTCGGCCTGCTCGCCGCCGCCCTCTGCGCCCGCCCCGCCCTCGTCTTCGCCCGCGAACTGACCGTCCACGCCGTCGCCACCCGCTTCAAATCCGACCTGCGCGCCCGCCTCCTCGACGCCCAGACCGAGGCCGGGCCGATCGCGCTGGGCCGCGAGCGCAGCGGCCACCGCCAGTCCCTCATGACCGACGCGGTCGAGAGCCTGGAGCCGTACTTCGGCCGCTACGTGCCGCACCTGGTCGTCACCGTCGTGACCTCGATCGGCGCGGTGGTCCTCCTCGCGTTCATCGACCCGGTCGTGGCCGTCGTGACGGGCGCGGTCGCGCTCGCCGTGCCGCTCACGCCGCGGTTGTGGGACAAGCTCCTGGCCGACCGGGGCGAATCCCACTGGGAGGCCTACTCGGACCTCAACGCGGACGTGGTCGACTCCTTGCGCGGCATGACGACCCTGAAGGCGCTCAACGCGGCCGGACGCCGCCGCGGCGACCTCGAACGCTCCTCCGGGAACCTCCTGGCCGCCACGCTGCGCCAGATGAAGATCTCCTTCATCGAGTCCGGGCTCACCGCCGTGTTCCTCCTTGCCGGGCCCGCGATCGCCCTGGCCGTGGGCATCGCCCGCGTCGGCTCCGGCGCGCTCGAGGCGACCGCATTGTTCGCCGTCGCGCTCGTCGCCTTCGAGGCGTTCCGCCCCTTCAAAGAACTGGCCAACCACTGGCACGCCGGCTACTTCGGCGTCGCGGCCGGGCGCCGCATCCTGCCGATCCTCAACGCCCCCAAGCCTCCCGAACCGGCCCGCGCGGCCGACGGCCCCCGCTTCGCCCCCGAGGCGAACGCCGTCGAAGCGGTAGGGCTCGGCTTCACCTACCCCGGCGCCGCGACCCCGGCCCTCGCCGACGTGGACCTCGCCATCGCGACCGGCCGGACCCTCGCGGTCGTCGGCCCCTCCGGCTCCGGCAAGTCCACCCTCGCGAACCTCCTTCTGCGCCTGGCCCTGCCAACCGAAGGTGAGCTGCGCATCGGCGGCGCACCCACGGCCGACCTCACCCGCGAGCAGTGCACCGACGCCGTCGCCGTCGTCTCCCAATCGCCCCTGCTCTTCGCGGGCACGGTCGCCGAGAACCTGCGCCTGGTCGCCGCCGACGCCGACGACGCCGCCCTGCGCCGCGCCCTCGCCACCGCCGGAGCGACCGAAATGGACGACGAGCGCCGCGGCGGCCTCGACACCCAGGTGGGCGACGGCGGCTCGCTCCTGTCCGGCGGGCAGCGCCAGCGCCTCGCCATCGCCCGCGCCCTCCTCAAGGACGCGCCGATCCTCGTCCTCGACGAGGCCTCCAGCGCCCTCGACGCCCGCCGCGAAGCCGAGGTCTACGCGGCGCTCGCGGGCAGGCGCACCGGCTCCGGCGTCCCGGTGACCACAGTGGTCATCGCGCATCGGATCGCCTCGGTCCGCGAGGCCGACGTGATCTGCGTCCTCGACGCCGGACGGGTGGCCGAGACCGGCACCTGGGAGGAGCTCATCGCCCGCGACGGCCTCTTCGCCCGGCTTGAGCGCGCCCAGCGAACGGAGGTCGGCGTCTGATGCGCCCCAACGGCAACGCGGCACTCCTGCGACCGGTCCTGCGCCTCGTCGACGTCGTCGGCGAGCACCGCGGCCTGTTCGTGCGCTCCACCCTCAGCATCGCCGCCTTCCAGGCGTTCGGCGCGCTCGCCTCGGGCCTGAGCGCCTACGCCGCGGCCGTCCTCGTCGCCGACCCCGCCGGCACCGGCCTCGCCCGGCTGCTCCTCATCGCCCTCGCCGGCGCGGTCATCGCCCACAGCGTCTTCGTGTGGGCCGAGTCGTGGATGAGCCACGTCCTGGCCTACAAGGTCCTCGACGCCCTCCGGCTGCGCCTGCACGACGCGATCGAGCGCATCACCCCCGGCGGCATGAAGCGCCGCCGCGCGGGCGAGGTCTCCGGCGCGGCCATGGCCGACATCGAGAGCCTCGAATGGTTCTACGCCCACACCGTCGGCGCCGCGATCTGCGCGATCGCCGGACCGCTCATCGTCATCGCGGCCCTCTTCGCGCTCGTCGGACCGGCCGCGCTCATCGCCCTCGCCGGTGTCGCCGCGCTCCTCGCGGTGCCCTGGCTCATGGGCCCCCTCCAAGCGCGCCAAGGCAAAGCGGTGCGAGACGAACTCGCCGAACTCAAGGCCATAGCCCTGGAAGGCGCCGAAGGCCTGCGCGAGATGCTCTCCCTCGGCCTCGCCGCCCACCAGCGGCGGCGCGTGCTGGACACGACCGCCCGCGTCCAGCGCCGCAAGCGGGCGTTCGCGCTCCGCGCCGGGGCCGAGAGCGCCCTCGCCGACCTCGTCGTCGCCGCCACCATGATCGCGTTCGTCGTGGCGCTGGCCTCGGCGGTGCGCGCCGGGAGCCTCGACCCGGCCCTGTTCCCGGCCGCCGTGGTCCTCCTGGCCGCCGCGTTCGCCCCCGCCGCGGGCGTCTTCCCGATGTTCCAGCGGCTGGGGGAGATGTCCGCCGCCGCGACCCGCGTGCTCGACGTGCTCGACGCCCCCGCGCTGGTCGCGGACACCGACAAGGCCGCGACCGGGCCCCGGGCCGGCGCAGTCCGCTTCGAAGCGGTCGACTTCGCGTACGAACCCGGCACGCCGGTCCTCAAGGGACTCGACCTCGCCATCGCGCCCGGCGAGCACGTGGCCCTCGTCGGCGCCTCCGGCGCGGGCAAGACCACCATCGCGCACCTGCTCATCCGCTTCTGGGACCCGGTCTCGGGCCGGATCGTCCTCGACGGCGAAGACCTCGCCTCGATGCGCCTGGCGGACGCCCGGGAGCGGATCGCGCTGATTCCCCAGCACCCCTACGTGTTCCGCGGGACCATCCGCTCCAACCTGCTCCTGGCCGACCCCGACGCCACCGAGCCCGCCATGTGGAAGGCCCTCGAGAGCGCGCAGCTCGCCGACACCGTGCGGGACTGGCCGGGCGGCCTCGACGAGCCGGTCGGCGAGAACGGCTCCACCGTCTCCGGCGGCCAGCGCCAGCGGCTCGCCATCGCGCAGGCGTTCCTGCGCGAACCGGACGTCCTGGTCATGGACGAGGCCGCCGCGCACCTGGACGCCGTGGGGGAGCAGGCCCTCGCCCGCGCCGTCGCCGAGGTCCAGGCCGGGCGCACCACGATCGTGATCGCCCACCGCGTCTCGACCATCCGCCACGCCGACCGCGTGATCCTCCTCGTGGACGGCGCGGTCGCCGCCGAGGGCACGCACCCCGAACTGCTCGAGCGCAGCGGCGAGTACCGCTCGCTGCTCGCCCGGGCCGCAGACCCCGGGGCGGCCGCCCCGGCCGTTCGTCGAACCACCGCTGAAAGGAGGTGAATGAACCATGAAGCAGCAGAAGAAGATCGCCGTCAAGCCGGTCGCGACCGAGCGCGCCGAGGAGAAGCTCCTCGCGCCGAACTCGAACAACCACGCGACGGTGTCCACCGCGTTCGCGTGGGCCCAGTAAGACACGGAGGCCGCCCCCGCGAGGCGGGCGGGCCCCCACCCAGGGGCGGCGCCGCCCCCCCCGGGGGGGGGGGGGGGCCCAAAACAAAAC
>NZ_JAUEMJ010000005.1:263503-454875 GCF_030403505.1 Glycomyces tritici
GGGCTCGCGGGGGGCCCCGGAACCCCCGGGGGCCCCCCGGCGTGGGGGGGGCGCCCCCACTCCCTGGCGCTCCGCGACCCCGCGAGGGGTCGCGGAGCGACCAACACCAACGTTAGCGCCATCCTCAGGAGCGTCCATGCCGACCGACCCGACCGCCGTCGCCGCCCCGCGAGCCGAGATCCGCGCCCTCAGCGGTGAGCGCGCGCTCGTCACGACCCCCACGGGCGCCTCGTTCACCGTGGACGTCGCGCCCGACGCGATGCTGCGCCTCGTCGACGCCCTGGCCGGACACCCGTCGCCGCTGCTGCCCGCCGACTGGGCCGAGTCCGCCGCCGACCTGCGGGCCGCCCTGGAGTCCGGCGGCGCCTTCACCGCGCCCGAACCGGCCGGCCTCCTCGCACCGCCTGCGGCCGAACCGGTCTGGGAACCGGGCGAGGAGTCCGCGGCCGAACCCGGCGACCCGCTGCTCCTGGGCGACCCCGCCGCCGTCGACGCCCTCCTCCAGGCCCTGCGCGCCCGCGGCCGCACCGCCCGCAGCATCGACCCCTCCGACTGGCAGCGGGTCATCCACCGCGCCTTCCGCACCGGCGAACTCCTCGTCCACTGCGTACGCGGCGGCGACGAGGCCACGCTCGCGCTCTTCGACCGCCACTGCGCCGACGCCCGCACCCCCTGGGTCGCCGTCGAAGCGGCCCGCTCCGAGATCTGGGCGGGCCCGGCCGTGACCCCCGGCGTAGGCGCGAACTACGAGGACTTCGCCGCCCGGCGGCTCGCCGCCGCCGTCGACCCCGCGGCGCACCGGGCCCTGCGGACCCCCTCGCTCACCGGCGACTGCGGGCTCGCACCGCACGAGATGGGCCGCGCGTTCGACGCCCTCGCCGCACTCCTCGACGGCTCCGACGGCCTGCCCGGCGACACCGTCGCCCACATCGGCACCAACGGCGAGACCCGCACCCACCCCGTGCTGCCGCTGCCGGGCAGCGTGATCGGCTCGACCCTCCCGCACGACCCGGCCGACCTCGTCGACCCCGTCACCGGCCTCGTGCAGCGCACGCGGTTCATCGCCCACCACCCGAGCGTCCCGCCCGCGCTCGCCACCGCCCAGACCGACGTGGCCAACATGCGCCTCATCAGCCGGTGGGCCAACAACACCTCCTGCCAGGGCTCGGCCTTCGACGACCCCGGGCAGGCCGCCGCGAGCGCCGTCGGCGAGGCCGTCGAACGCTACTGCGGCAACCTCCTCGACACGCTGCCGGTCACCTACGGGTCCTATGCGGACCTGCACAAAGGCGCCATGCGCGTGCTCGACCCCGAGGACCTGGTCCTGTACTCCGACGAGCAGTACCGGACCGCGGGGTTCCCGTTCACGCCGCTGACCCGCGACCTCGACGTCCACTGGGTCCCCGGCCGCTCCCTCACCCGCAATGAACCGGTGCTGGTCCCGGCCAGCATGGTGTACGTCAACTGGTTCACCGCCGGGTACTCGGCCGCGCCCGTCACCAACTTCTGCCCCTTCGCGGGGATCGCCGCGGGCCCGAACCTGGATTACGCGATCGTCTCCGGTCTCGAAGAGGTCATCGAGCGCCACGCGACCATGGTGTGGTGGATCAACGGCCACCCGCTGCCCGCCAGCGAGTCCACCGCGGACCTGGAGCGCCTGTGGGACGGCGTCGACCCCGCGCACGGCCAGCGGCCCTCGATCATCATGCTCGACAACGAGTTCGGCGTCCCCGTCGCCGCCGGGGTCCTCCACAACGACGCGGACGCGTTCGTCAACGTCGGCTTCGCCTCCCGCCACACCCCCGAGGCGGCGGTCGCGAAGGCCTGGACCGAGGCGCTCACCCTCCAGGAGGGCACCCGCGACCTGGCCGACCCGCGCGGCGCCCACTGGGCCGCGATGCGCAGCGGCGAGCTCAACAGCCGCTCTTTCAAGCCCTGGCGGGCCGACCGCCGCTACCTCGACGACTACCGCGAGGACATGCGCGACTGCGACGACCTCATGGTCCAGCAGCAGGTCTTCCTCGACCCGCGCTCGATCGAGCGCATGGCGCACCTGCTGGAGCCCGGCGTCACCCGGTTGCTCGCCGCGACCCCTTCGCTGCCCGAGCGCACGGTGGACGCCTACCGCGCCGCCGTCGAAGCGCGCGGCCTCGAAGTGATCGTCGTCGACCTCACCACGCCCGACATCGCCTCCACCGGCATGGCCGCCGTCCGCGTCATCGTGCCGGGCACCGTGGGCAACGCGCCCGCCGCGTTCCCGTTCCTCGGCAAGGGCGTCCTCCAGGACCTGGCCGTCCAGAACGGCTGGCGCACTGCGCCGCTGGCGGAGTCGGCACTGAACTACTTCCCGATTCCCCATGCCTGAGACGCCGGTCTGGGTCTACGGCCTCGGCGGCGAGTCGCTCGTCGCCGCTGAGGACGGGTCGCGGTGGATCGTCGGCGCCGCACCCGAGGTCCTGCTGGGCCCGGACGGCGCCGACGTCATCACCGAACTCGCGGCGGCCGCGCCGGTCGCCCCGCCGGAACTCGACCGCGACGACCTGGTGCTCGACTCCTGCGAAGCGCTGCTCGCGACCGCGAACCGCGCCGCACAGGAGCTCGGCGCTCCCGACTCGCCGCCTGCGATAGCGGCCCCGCGAACCGCGGTCTGGCCCTTCGGCGGGCGCTGGCACCGGATGCGCCTCGAACCCGGCGACGCATCGGCCGCCGCCGCCTGCCTGCGCGCCACCGTCGCCGACCCGAGCCACGCCGAAACCCTGTGCCGTCCACCGGCATCCGGACCGACGTTGAAGACCGGGGCCGCCCGCCTCGACCCGTCCCCGCCCGGCGCGCTCACCCGCTGGGAACCCGGCACCGGCACCTGGGAACCCCACCCGCTCCGGCCCGCCCCGGCCGTCGACCCGCTCACGGGCGTCCTGCGTCGCGTCGCCGCCCGGCCGCCCGACCCCGCGCTCCCGCCGGGCTTCCGGCACCTCCACGCCGAACTGCCGTACCTCGCGAGCGTCGACACCCGCTTCCAGGTCGACGCCCTCGCCCCTGCCGGCACGTTCGACGAGGACGACGAGGCCGCCGTCCTCTCCGGGGTCGAGCACTACTGCGGCGCGTACTTCGGCCAAGGCGAGCGCCGCCTGGCCTCCCTCGCCGAACTCGAAGGCGAGCAGGCGGTCTCGATCCCCGACTGGGAACCGCACGACCCGGCCCTCCACGCCGAGCCCGGCTTCCCCTTCGCGCCGTTCCACTCCGACAGTCCCCTGTGGTGGCTGGCGGGGGAGGAGCGCGGCGGGCGCTGCTGGGTGCCGCTGAGTCTGGTCCACGTCGGCTGGCTCGAAGCCGGCCTCACCCCGGCCCAGGTCTTCCACGGGCACAACTTCACCGGCATGAAGGCCGGCCGCACCCTCGCCGAGGCCGCCGAGCGGGCCTGCGCGCACGTCGCCGCCCACGACGCCGTCGCTGTCTGGTGGCACGCGGGCCGCGAAGCCAGGCTCCCGCCCGCGCCAGTACCGACCGCGATCCAATCCGCTTGGGGTGCAAGCAAACTCGGACTCCGGCTCCTGCAAGTGCCTTCGACCGCCGGCATCCCGGTCCGGCTCGCGGTCGTCGACGACCCCGACCGCGACCTCGTCTCGCTCGGTTTCGCGGCCGACCGCTCCGGTGAGCGGGCCGCCGAACTCGCCGTCGTCGAAGCCCTCATCCAGCACGCCTCCGTACGCGACCTCGACTCGCCCCACAGCCTGATCCGCAACGCCGAAGCCCTCGGCAACGGCGCCGTGGCCGGCCTCGCACCGTACGACCCCTCACGCCGCTACCTGGACGCCTTCGGGCCCGGGTTCCGCGGCCTGATCGACCCGATGGGCCACGTCCAGCTCGGCCTCGACCCGCGCGTGGCCGCGCTCGTGCGGGAACGCACGACCCCCGGCGACCCGCAACCCGAAGCGCCGGAACCGGACTCGATCCGCTCCGCCCTCGAACGCGACCACCGCGTCGTCATCGTGGACGCCACCGCCGAACGCGTCGCCGAAGCCGGCTACCGCGTCGCCCGCGCCGTCGCACCGGGCCTCGCCCGCGTCCAACCGGCCGCGTTCCCCCTTGACCCGCAGGCCCGACTCGCCACGGCCGCGTCCGCACTCGGCTGGACCGCCCCCGCCGAGACCGTCCCGTACCCGGGCTGGTGACGCGACCTTCGCCTCGGGCCGACCGCGCCCGTCCGGTCGCGGTGAGCACCTGTCGGGTTCATTGTCGGCCACCGGAACCGTGTCGGCGCGTCACGTCTCGTCACGTGGCGAGCCGGACCACGCGGTGACCCGAACGCGAGCGCCGCCATGACTGCGCCCGACCCAGAGCGGCGAAGTGTGGCCGAATCGCCGCGCCCTCGCTCGCCCCAGCCGTCGCCGGGACCGCACTCCAGTCGGCAGGCCACGCGGTCACCGCCGCAGCCGTCACCGCGCTCTTCATCCGCAGCGGCGGACCGGTGCGTTCAGCGGCGCTGAGCGTCAACGCCGCCGCGATGGCCTTCGGCACCTTCGCAGGCGCGAGCCTCGGCGGCGCCGGACTCGCGCTCTTCGGCTACCCCGGTATCGCTGCGGCCCTGGCGCTCCCGCTCCTCGCCGCACTCGTCATCGCCGCCGCCCTCGCCTGGCGCACCAGGCCGGACCGGTGAGTCAGCGCCCGTACCGCGATTCGAGCCAGGCGACGGCGAACGCCACCACGGCCGCTGCCTCGACGAGCACACTGTCGGCGTCCCCGATGCGGCCCCGCCGACCCGCGCCCGTCGCGAGATGGTCCTCCACGATCTGCCCGAAGTAGTCCTCCGCAGGCCCGGGCACGACCGGTCGGCTCGTGTCGAACTCCTCGACCGTGCGCCAGCGCGTGCCCTCCGGCGTCGCGAACGGGTACTCGACCCTGATGCGGCGCTTGCCCGGGAGCACGGCCAGGTGCTCGGCGTGGTGCAGGATCGTCATCGTGTCGAGCGGCGCGCCGACCATGAGCACCCGCCCGCCCGCCGCCACCAGGCGCGCGAACGGCGAACCCTCCCCGTACCCGTAGTCGAGCGGATGGTCGGCCGTGAACTCCTCGGCGCGGGCGCCGACCGCCGCCACCGAGGCCCCCGGATTACCGCTGCGGCGCACACCCTGACGCGTCCCGATCACGGACGCCAGCACCCCGTGGTCGCGCGCCGGCCGGGCCGTCGCCGGGTCGAAGGGCGGCACGTGCTCGCGCAGCCCCTCCACGACCCGGCCGTCGTCGTCCCAGACGTCGACGCTCAACTCCCAGTCCTGGTAGCCCAGCACCGTCCCTTGCGGACCGATGACGTCCAGCATCGCGTCGACCAGCGCATCCGGGCCGCCGAGGACCGGCCCGACGCGCCCGAACGCCGCGTGGACCATCACGGCATCGCCCTCGGCCAGGCCGAGCCGCCGCAGGTCGGCGGCCAGGTCCGATCGTGTCAGCACCCGGGGAGTCTCGCTCATCAGCCGAGTCTAGCCAGCTTCTCGGCGGCGTCCGTGCCCTCGATCGGGGCGAGCCACAGCAGACGCTGGCCGCCGTCCTCGGTGAACAGGTGGTGGCATTCGAGCTCGATCACGCCGATCGCCGGATGGACCAGGCGCTTGCGGTCGAAGCGGCGCACCGCCACGTTCCACGCCGACCACACCCGCGCGAACTCCTCGCTGCGGTCGAGCAGGTCGGCGACCATCTTCTCCGCCTCGGCACCGCCGCCCGCGAGCGCGCGCCTCGCCACCGTGGCCCGCGTATCGGCCACGAACGACTGCGCATGGCGCCCATGGTCCTCGGCCGGGTAGATCGTCCGCGCGGACGGGTCGGTGAACCACCGGTAGACGGTGCTGGTCGCATACCCCGGCTCGCCCACCGGGTCCAGCTCGCCCAGCAGCTCGGCCGCGAGCCGGTTCTGCGCGAGCGGCTGCAGCAGGTCCGTCATGATCCGCGCCGGCGTCCCGTCCAACCGCCCGAGCAGCGCCAGCAGCGACGGATCGGTCGCGCGCGACGGCTCCCCGGGCGGCGGCGCCGGGTGCCCGGCCAGGTGGAACAGGTGCGCACGCTCGTCGCCGGTGAGGCGCAGCGCCCGCGCGAGCGCCAGCAGCATCTGCGCCGAAGGCTGCACACCGCGCCCGCGCTCCAGCTCGATGTAGTAGTCGATCGAGGCGTTCGCGAGGAACGCGACCTCCTCGCGGCGCAGGCCCGGCACGCGGCGGCGCGGCCCGCCGGCCAGCCCGACATCGGCGGGCCGCAGCCGGTCGCGGCGCGAGCGGAGGAAGGCGGCGAGTGCAGAAGCGTCCACCCCCCAATCATCCACGCCGCGGCCCGGGAGGGCGGGCGTGAGGGGGGTTGGCGACCCCGGGGTCAACGCAACCGCGGCTGACCTCGGCATTCAGGGTCACGATGGGTGCCACACCTCGAATGAAGGAGCACCTGATGACCATCGACAACGGCACCCGCGTCGCCATCGTCACCGGCGGCTCGCGCGGCATCGGCCGCGCCGTCGTCCGCCGCCTCGCCGAGCAGGGCTACTCGGTCGTGGTCGGCTACGCCGGGAACGCCGACGAGGCCGCCGCAGCAGTGAAGGAAGCGGTCGCCGCCGGAGCCCAGGCGCTGGCGTACCGCGCGGACGTGGCCGACGAGACGGCCGTCGCCGGCATGTTCGCCGAGGCCGAGACCCGGTTCGGCGGCGTGGACGCGGTGCTGAACTCGGCCGGCCGCATGTACCTCGCGCCGGTGGCCGACCTCGACTTGGACCAGATGGACGCCTTGCACCGCACCAACATCCGCGGCACCTTCGTGGTCGCCCGCGAGGCCGCCCGGCGGGTCCGCGAAGGTGGGTCCATCACGCTGTTCTCCACGTCGGTGGTGGGCACGTACTTCCCGACCTACGGCGCGTACGCCGCGAGCAAGGGCGCGGTGGAGGCCTTGACGATGGTGCTGGCACGCGAGATGCGCGGCCGGAACATCAACGTGAACACGATCGCGCCCGGCCCGACCGCGACGGAGCTGTTCCTCGACGGCAAGAGCGACGAGCTCGTCGCCCGATTGGCGAAGTCGAACCCGCTGGAGCGGCTGGGCGAGCCGCGCGACATCGCCGAAGTGGCCGCGTTCCTCGCCTCGCCCGCAGGCCACTGGGTGAACGGCCAGGTCGTGCGCGCCAACGGCGGCATGGTCTAGCCGCAGCGGCCGGGGAAGGCGGTGACGCCTTCCCCGGACCCGACCGTCGCGCGCCGCCGCCCGCACCCGGATGGCAGCATGGGCACGTGCCAGCCAGTACACCCGTGCTCCCGCCCGTGCGATGCGCCGCGGCGCTCGAGACCGAGCGAGCCGCGACGCCTTCCGCGACCGTCGCACCCGACGTCCCGTGGATCACGCTCGTGCACAACGACCCGGTCAACCTGATGAGCTACGTCGCGTACGTCTTCCAGTCGTACTTCGGCTTCTCCGAGGCGAAGGCGAACCAGCTGATGCTCGACGTCCACAACAAGGGCCGCGCGGTCGTCTCCAGCGGCACCCGCGAGGAGATGGAACGCGACGTGCAGGCCATGCACGGCTACGGCCTCTGGGCCACGCTCAGGCAGGACCGCTGATGAGCCGCTACTTCAAAGCCGAGGGCGGCGGTGCCGCCGCGTCCTTCAACGAGATCGAGGCCGGGCTGCTGCGCGCCTACGCCGAGCAGATGATCGAGCTCATCGACGCCCGCGAGGGCACCGGCGCCACCGCCGAGGACCTCATCGCCTCGGCCTTCAGCGAGGGCCCCACCGAACTCCCCGAGGACCCCGCGCTGGCCCGCCTCTTCCCTGACGCCTACACCGATCCGGGCCCGGACGGCGACGCGCAGGCCGCTGCCGCCGAGTTCCGCCGGTACACCGAGCACGACCTGCGGGCCCGCAAGCGCGACGACGCGCAGGCCGTGATCCGGGCGCTGGAGGCGCTGGCCCCGGAGGGGCGCGGGCGGAAGACGCTGCGCCTGACGCCGGACGAGTGCCGCCGGTGGCTCGGGGCCCTGAACGACCTGCGCCTCGTCATCGCGTCCCGGCTCGGCATCGTCGCGGACGAGGACTTCGACGAGCTGATGGACCTCCCGGACGACGACCCCCGCAGCCCGCTCGTGCTGGCCTACGGCTGGCTCACCACGCTGCAGGACACGCTGGTCGAAGCGATGATGCGGTCCCTGTAGGAGAGCGGTCCGGGCTGGCGGGGACACCAGGGTCGGCGACGGCGACGGCGACGGCGACGGCGACGGCGACGGCGGCGCGCGGGGCGGGCCGTGGGGGGCCGTTTGCGGAGTGGTCGGTTGGGCGGAGGCGGGGCGGGGCGGGCATAGGGGATGCCCCTTACCCACCCGCTGTCCGCCTCCGACCAACCGAAAAGGACCACTCTCCCACAAGGGTCCGACAGGCGATCGAATCCCCAGTTCAGAGCCGCATTGAAGGGTTACTCGTCGGGTGCGAAGTCGCCGACCAGGTGGAGGATCTGGATCGCGGCCAGTCCCCATTGGGCGATGTCGTTCGTCCCGCCGTTGGGCCACCAGGCGATCGGGTTGAGCGTCGTCTCGACGGCCTCGGTCTCGCGCGGCGTGTAGTCCGGCGCGTCCTTGGCGCCCCGGAACCGGTCCCAGGCGAGCCTGGCCTGCGATTCGTCCCCGGTCCGCTGGTACACGAACGCGTTCGCGCGCGTATAGGAGTACAGGAACAGGTCGCCGAAGCGCCCGCCGTACTCGGCCTCCTGCTCCTCGCGGGTGGCGGTGTAGAAGCGGGAGTACTTGAGCCAGTCCGCCTCGAACGCCGGCATGTCGATCTGCTGGATGAGCTCGGCGCAGATCTCGATGCGGCCGAAGGAGTTGCTGAGGTTGCTGCGCTCGGTCACCGGCCGTTCGGCGATCGCGTACCGCCCCGTGTCCATGTCGTACAGGGCCGAGCCCTGCGCGAAGCCGTTCGGTTGCGCCGCAATGGTCTCCATCGTGCCGAGCACCTTGTCGCGGCAGAACTCCCAGTCCGGGCCGCGCCGCTCCCATTCGGTGAGCCACGCGGCGGCGAGGGCCGCCCAGCTGGTGCCGAAGCCGATGTCGATCGCGTTCCGGTCGGGGACCCACGGCACCGCGGGGTCTCGGATCTTGCGGGCCGTGTCGAGCACCAGCGCGGTCTCCTCGCTGCTCGCGAGCATGTGGAGCATGTCGCCGGTGCGCTCGTCGGCGGTCAGGTAGTAGAAGTACCTGCGGTAGTTGGCGTTGGAGACGCGCACCTGCTTCGAGGAGTCGCCCCAGTGCTGCACGCCGTGGCGCGTGCCGAGCCCGGCCCACTCCCCGATGTGGTAGCAGTTGACCTCGCTGGTCTTGCGGGTCATGGCCTCGGCGAAGCGGAACACCTCGGGCTTGTTGGTGTGCAGGTACGCCATCCAGAACCACTGGTCGGGGGAGATCTCGGAGTTGTCCCAGGCGTAGCCGCCGACGTCGTAGCGCCAGACCTTCCGGTCGTGGTCCTTGGAGTGCATGAAGTCGCCGAAGTCCCAGAACCCGTACCAGTGCCGCTGCTCCTGCTCGGTGCGGTAGTGCTCGAACAGGAAGTCCAGTGTGTCCTCGACGTCCGCCTTGACCGGGTGCGACCGGTCGACCGGACCGAAGAGCCCGCCGAAGGCCCCGGCCGCGCTCATGTGCTCGGTGGGGGCGATGACCTGCGGTTGGGCGCGCACGACGTCGGCCATCGCGCCGAGGCGCTCGTGCGAGGGCGTGCTCTCGGTGACCCAGAACTGGAGTTCGGTGGTGCGGGCGGCGCCGTAGGGGGTGCCGAAGCCGGGTTCGTAGTCCTCGTAGGTGATCTCGAGGGCGTCGAGCTGCTCGGGGTAGGTGTCCTGGCCGAGTCCGTCGTGGTAGAAGCGCGTGTCCATCGGCTGCGCCTCGGGGGACCACATCCACACGGTCACCGTGGCCTCGTCCGTGTGCGCGTTGCGGACGTCGAGGCCGGTGGGGTGGCGCTGCCAGAAGTCCTTCATGCCGAATCCGAACCCGCCGGAGACGCCGCCGACGTACCCGAACCCGGACGCGCGGCGTCCCTGGTCCACGGGCACCCAGCCGTGGCCTGCCTTGGTGCGCTTCTTGATCGCGTAGCCCTCGCTGTTGAGCTGGGCGAGCGAGTAGTCGCCCCAGTTCGGGATCCAGTGCAGGCGGGTCGTCACGCGCTGGTCCCAAGTGGAGGGATCGGGTAGCTTCTGTCCTGCGATCTGGGCGGCGCGCACGGCCGCGCCGGGGTCGCGGCGCAGTCCGGTGATGCCCTTGACGGCCTCGGTGAGCTGGCCGTGGCCCTCGCCGACGAAGCGCACGTGCCGGTCGTAGTGCTCGTCGGTGAGCGCGACCTTGAAGCGCACGCCCAGGCCGGCGATGAAGGCGTCGTCGCCGTCGGAGTCGTAGACGAACGTGTGCACCATGCGGAAGGACTCGCCGCCGGCGTAGAAGTACAGGCGCACGGTGAACGGCAGCCAGGTCTTGCCGCGGCTCTTGCGGTGGTTGCCGGTGATCTTGACGACGGCGCGCACGGGGCCGTCCTGCTCGACCGTGACCTCGTCGATGTCGCTGGTGTACCGGTCGCGGCTGACGGAGCCGGTCTCGGGGTCGGGGGCCTCGTCCTGGGTGATGTTGACCAGGTGCCCGCCCTTGACGAGGGTGCGGCCGCCGCGCTTGATGTGCTTGACGAGGTCGCCGCCGCTCTTGCCGATCCGGGCGGTGATGACGCCGGTGTTGACGTCGATGTGGTTCCTGGTCTCGGTGACCGAGACGGCGAACGCGGGGGCGGCGGGCTCTCCGGCGCTGAGCGTGAAGGTCTCGGCGGTCGCGGCCGGGCCGACGGCGTGGGCGGTCCACTTGAGGGAGCCGTCGGGCCAGTAGGCGAGCGGCCAGGTCTGCACGGGGACCGTGGCGCCGTCGTCGGCGGTGAGCTTGAACGTCTGGTCGGCGGGGAAGCGGCCCCGGCCCCACGGGACGCCCCAGGTCGAGCCGGGGGACTCGGCCGGCCGGCCTTCGAGCCAGCGCAGCTGGACGGAGTCGGGGCCGGCGTCTGCCGCGGTGTCGGTCTGCGCGTGGGCGGGTGCGGATTCGAAGAGGGCGGTGGCGGCTGCGGCGCCTGCGGCGGTGGCGAGGACGCCGCGGCGGCTGAAACCGTGCGGTTGCTCGGTGAGCGCGCGCGGTGCGGCGGCCGGTGAGGGGTCGGTCATGGTGCCTCCAGAAGGGAATTCGGCATCGAGGATTAAACCGTTTTAACATCGGGATGGTTTAATATAGCCATGCGTCGATGCCTAGTCAACCGGCTGCGGATCAGCCGACCGAAGCGGGCCAGCTCGTAGATTCGATCCCGCCCGCCCGCATCGGCGCTCTGTTCAACAGGCATGATTGAGGCAATCATGGAAACGTTTACGCACAAGGTGCCATGGCGCCGCTGGGTCGCCGGAGCCGCCGTGGCCCTGCTGGCCGCGGTGGGCGGCTTCACCGCGAGCGCCGCGCCCTCGTACGCGCAGGACGGCAGGTACGAGGCGGAGCAACCGCCGGCCGCCTGCGACGGCACGGTCGACACGAATCACTCCGGCTACTCCGGAACAGGCTTCTGCAACACCCCCAACACCCTCGGCGCCGCTGTCGCCTTCACGTTCAACGCACCGCAGGCGGGCACCGCGACCATCGAGATCGGCTACGCCAACGGCGGGAGCGACACCCGCCCCGCCGACGTCCAGGTCAACGGCTCGACCGTGCGGAGCGCGGTCGGGTTCGCGAACACCGGCGCCTGGAACGCCTGGTCCGCCAACACGGTCACCGTGCCGGTGAACGCGGGTGCCAACACCGTGCGGGTCGTCGCCACCACCGCTTCCGGCCTGGTCAACGTCGACTACCTCGACGTCTCGACGGGCGGCGGCCCGGCAGAGGGCTCCCGCCGGATGGAGGACCTCGACCGCGGCGTCGTGGCGGTACGCAACGGCAGCAACGTCCTGGTCAGTTGGCGTCTGCTCGGCCTCGACCCGACCGGCATCGGCTTCAACGTCTACCGGTCGACGGGCGGCGGCACCGAGGTGAAGCTCAACGCGAGCCCGCTGACGGGCGGCACCAACTACCTCGACCGCGCCGCGAACCTGTCCCAGTCCAACCAGTACCGGGTCGCCCCGGTCGTCGGCGGTGTCGAGCAGCAGCGGAGCCCGGGATTCACGCTGACGGCCAACCACGCCGACGAACCGGCCGTGCGCATCCCGCTGCGCAACGGCGGCCCGATCAACTTCACCTGGGTCGGCGACCTCGACGGCGACGGCGACTACGACTACGTGGTCGACCGCCAGACCTCACCGCAGAAGATCGAGGCCTACGCCGACGACGGGACCTTCCTCTGGGAGGTCAACATGGGCCCCAACAGCACCGACCAGAACAACATCGAAGGCGGCTCGGCCACCATCGACGTCGGCCACAACGACGGCGTCACCGTCTACGACTTCGACGGCGACGGCCGATCCGAGGTCGCGGTCAGGATCGCCAACGGCGTCACCTTCGGCAACGGCGTCAGGTTCAACCACGCCAACAACACCGAGCAGTTCATCGCCATCCTCGACGGACGGACCGGTGCACTGCGCGACTCGGCGAAGGTGCCCACGGACTACCTCGCCGACGGCCCGATGTACGCCCGCTTCGCCGCCTGCCACCTCGACGGTGAAAAGGCGAGCCTGGTCGCCTTCATGAAGAACCGGATCGGCAACGGCGGGTTCAACCTCATGATCACCGCCTGGGACTTCGACGGCACCAACGTCGACATGCAGTGGAAATGGCTGCGCGGCAACGGCAACCATCCCGACGGGCACAACAGCCGCTGCATCGACGTCGACGGGAACGGCACCGACGAGTTCGCCGAGATCGGGTTCGTCCTCAACGGCGACGGCACCCTCAAGTACTCGCTGGGCTCCCAGGGCATCATCCACGGCGACCGGTTCCACATCGCCGACATGGACCCGAGCCGCCCCGGCCTGGAAGGCTACGGCGTCCAGCAGGACAACCCCAGCGGCCTGCGCGAGTACTACTACGACGCCGCGACCGGCCGGATGATCTGGAAGCACACCCTCAGCGGCACCGCCGACGTCGGCCGCGGCATGGCCGGCGACATCGACCCGCGGCACCCCGGCATGGAGGTCTGGTCCTTCGACGGCCTCTACAACGCCCCGACCAACCGGCTGACCGAGCCCGACACCAGTCTGCGGCCCTACCCGCAGATGGGCCTGTGGTGGGACGGCGACATCACCATGGAGCTGTTCAACAGCGGCAAGATCGAGAAGTGGGACCCGAGCAACCCGACCCCGACCAACAGCGCGCCGCGGCTGGAGCAGACCACGGGCTACGGCGGGGTCCTCGGGCCGCGCAGCCAACCCACGCTCCTCGCCGACGTCTTCGGCGACTGGCGCGAGGAGGTCGTGCTCCCCAACAGCTCGTACAACCAGCTGATCATCTTCACCACCGACCGGCCGAGCGACATCCGGCTGTACACCCTGGCGCACAACCCCGGCTACCGGAACGACATGACCGTCAAGGGCTACATGCAGTCCCACCACGTCGACTACTTCCTGGGCGCGGGCATGAGCACGCCGCCCCGGCCCGACATCACCTACTGACCGACCCGCCGCCGCCGTCCGCCACGAGCGGGCGGCGGCGGCCCACCGCAACGGAAAGCACCAGCTCTGTGACCACGCCTCTGCGGGCCTTCGGGCCGCTCGAACCGACCTTCACCGGCTGGCAGGAAGCGGCGGCGGCCCTCGTCCGGCCCGCCGTCGCACTCGCCGCCAGGGGACCGGACGAGATGCCGGTGACCATGTCGAACCATTCCCACCAGGAGAACTGGTTCGAACTGCTCACCCGCCCGCTCTGGGGACTCGCCCCCGCCAAGGACGCTGCGCCCCGAGACCTCTGGGAATCCCTCAACGCCACCCTCGCCCGCGCCCTCGACCCCGGCGACGACTGGTACATCGGCGACCCCGCCCCCCGCAGCCAGCGCTGCGTCGAGTCCGCCGCCGTGGGCTGGGCCCTCGCCACGGCCCCCGAACGCCTCTGGGACCCGCTGCCGCCCAAAGCAAGGGACCGCATCGCCGCCTGGCTCACCAAGGCCTACGAGACCGAGGTCATCGACAGCAACTGGCGGTTCTTCCCCGTCCTCGCCGGGCACGGCCTCGACCGCGTCGGCGTCGCACGCGACCCCGCGATCGCCGAAGCCCACCTGAAGCGGCTGGGGGAGTTCCACCTCGGCGACGGCGCCTTCGAAGACGGCCCCGGCAACCGGGTCGACTACTACAACCCGTTCGCCTTCCACACCTACGGCCTGCTCCACTATCGGATCTGCGGCGACGACCGCTTCGTCGGGCCCGCCGCCGCGTTCGCCCGGAGGTTCCGCTCCTGGTTCGCCGCCGACGGCGCCGCCGTCCCCTATGGACGCAGTCTCGGGTACCGCTTCGCCCAGGGCTCGCTCTGGGGCGCGCTGGCCGCCGCCGACGTGGAGGCGGTGCCGTGGGCCGAGGCGGCCGGGTTCGCGCGGCGGCACCTCGAATGGTGGTGGGACAAGCCGATCCTCGAACCGGACGGGCGCCTCAGCGTCGGGTACGGCTACCCGAACGACGCGCTGGTCGAGCAGTACCTCACGGCCGGTTCGCCCTGGTGGGCCGCGAAGGTGTTCACCGGGCTGCTCGCCGGCCCCGACCACCCGTTCTGGGCCGCGGCGGCCGCATCGCCCGGCCCGGTGGTCGAGCCGCACCCGGCTGCGCGCGCCGTCCATGTGCGCGACACCGGCGGCCATGTGACCCGCCTGAACGGGCAGGCGTGGCGGGCGATGATGCGCGGCGGCAAGGACACGTACGGCCGCCTCGCGTACTCCTCGCTCGCCGGGTTCTCGCACTCGGTCGACGGGCCCGGTCTCGAAGCGGCCGTTCCCGACGGGGCCCTGGTGTTCTCGGAGGACGGCCGTCACTGGCGCGGCCGCGAGGACTCCGACGACGGCGTGGTGCACCCGGACGGCACGGTCGTGATCACCTGGCGGCCTTGGGAGGACGTCACGGTCACGACGACCCTCGAGGGCGCGTGCGACGGCTGGCACTCCCGCAGGCACGAGATCACGACCGCGCGCCGGCTCCACACCGGCGAAGGCGGCTGGTGCGTCCCGCAGGGCGGCCAGGCGGCGGTGGCGAACGACCGCGTCGCCGTAGTCTCGCAGGGGATTCGCAGCGAGCTCGTGGACGACGGCGGCAACCGCTGCGCCGGGCTCATCGCGCCGATGCCCGGCACCCACCTGTACTGGCCCGCCACGATGCTGCCGGTGCTCACCGGCGCGATCGAACCCGGCCGGCACGTGCTCCGCGCCCGGATCTTCGCGGGCAGGGACTGACGCCCCGCGAAGCACCTTGACCGCGCTGGCACCTTGACAGCGTTGGAAAGCGCGTTCTAAGGTGACACATCAAAAGTTAAAACGATTTAACAACCTGGATGCGACCCCGCCCGCTTCCCATCCCTCCCCTCACCATCAGAAGGAGTGCATCAATGTCGATCCACAATCCCCTCCGCCGCCGGAGCCTCCTCGCCGGGGCGACCGCCGCCGCCGCGCTCGGCGCGACGGCCGCCTGCGGCGACGACGGCCCGTCCGGGACCGCCGAGGACCCGGTCGAGATCGGGTTCGAATGGTGGGGCGACGAAGCCCGCGCCGAGGCCACCAAGCAGGCCGTCGACCTCTTCATGGCCAAGAACGAGGGCATCAAGGTCCAGATCAACTTCGCCGACTACCCGGCCTACTGGGAGAGCCTGACCGGCCGGATGGCCTCGCGCGACCTCCCCGACGTCTTCCAGATGGACTACCCGCGCCTGCGCCAGTTCGGCGCCACCGGGATGCTGCTGCCCCTCGACGGCGTGGTCGCGACCGACGACTTCCGCGACGGCGTGCTCGACACGGCGGAGCTGGACGACCAGCTCGTCGCCGTTCCCGTCGGCAGCAACATGTTCGGCCTCATCTACCGCCCGGACTGGTTCGAGGAGCACGGCATCACGCCGCCCGAGGCCGGATACACCTGGGAGGACTACGGCAACCTCGTCACGCAGGTGAGCGAGGCGCTCGGCGAAGGCAAGTGGGGCGGCGCCGACTGGGCGAGCTCGTACCTGCTCATGGAGCTGTGGCTGCGCCAGCAGGGCGCCGCGTTCTACGCCGACGACGCGGCGAGCCTGGCCTTCACGAAGGAGCAGCTCGTCGAGTGGTGGTCCTCGACCACCGAGCTCGTCGCCTCGGGCGCGATGCCCCCGCCGGACGTCGTCGCCGAAGCCACCGCGCCCGGCATCGCCGCCGGCGTGATGGCCACCGAGCTGCGCTGGGACACCGCGATGAGCGGCTACTGGGCGGCCGTGGCCGAGAGCGGCGGCAGGCTCGCCCTCGCCCCGCCGCCCTCCGCCGACCCGTCCAACCTCGGGCTCCACCTGCGCCCGTCCGTGCAGTTCGTGATCGCGGCGAACTCCGAGTTCCCGAAGGAGAGCGCCAAGCTCATCGATTTCATGCTCTCCGACCCCGAGGCCGCCGCGATCCTCGGCACGAACCGCGGCATCCCCTCGACCAAGACCGGCCTCGACAGCGTCGAGATCGACGAGGCCTCGCAGGTCGTGCTCGACTACGAGGCCACCGTCGAGCAGTACCTCATCGAGGCCCCGGTGGTGCCCCCGGCCGCCGCCGGTGCGATCGAGGCCAAGTTCACCGAGGTGTACGGCCAGGTCCAGTACGGCGAGATGACCCCGGCCGAAGCCGCCGACCTGTTCTTCACCGAGGCCGAGACCCTGTTCCAGAGCGAGCAGTAGGGCCACCCCGGCGGGTGGGGGGCGGCCTGAGGAGGACCGCCCCCCACCCTGTTTCCACCAATCCCGCTGCGCGGGTGGCGCATCGCCGCCTCGATAGACTCGCCCGATGCATGGCGAGCGAGCACCCCGGCCGACCGCGCTCATCACCGGTGGGGCGGCCGGCATCGGCGCGGCCTTCGCCAGAGCGCTCGCGGCCGAGGGGTACCGCCTCATCCTCGTGGACCGCGACCGCGAAGGGCTGCAGGCGTTCGCGGCCTCGCTCGGCGCCGACACCGAGACCGTCACGGCGGACCTCGCCGACGAGGCGGACCTCATCCGGGTCGAGGAGCGCTGCCGGGCCGGTCTCGACCTGCTGGTGAACAACGCCGGATTCGGCCACCCCACGGAGTTCCTGGAGACCTCGGCGGCGGCCGAGATCGCGATGTCGCGGGTGCACGTGGAGGCCGTTCTGCGCCTCACGATCGCCGCCCTGCCCGCCATGATCGAACGCGGCAGCGGCGGTATCGTCAACACCGGCTCGGTCCTCGGGTTCTTCCCCAGCTCCACCTACTCGGCCTCGAAGGCCTGGGTCATCAACTTCAGCCAGTCCGCCCACACCAAGGCGAAGCCGCACGGCGTCCGCGTCACCGTGCTGTGCCCGGGCTTCACCCGCACCGAGTTCCACGACAGCGCCGGCATGAACATGTCGATGGTCCCCGCCTTCCTGTGGCTGGACGCGGACACCCTGGTCAAGGCGGCGCTGCGGGACTGGCGCAAAGGCAAGGCGCTCAGCATTCCCGGCTGGCACAGCAAGGTCATCACGGCCCTCAGCCGCCTGCTCCCGATGCGTTTGATCCTGCGCATCCACGCCGGCGGCGGCAAAGGCTCGAGGGCCGTGCGCGCAGCGGCCCCCGGCGGGCAGCGGTAGCGCGGCAGGGCTCGCCCGGCGATCCCGGCCGGCACGGCCCCGCAGGGCCTCGAAACTTGACACACCGGCACCGACCGGGAATCATTGTTTCCGTAACCGTTCTTGAAACTGTTTAACCGAGGTGAATACTTTGGCGCGCAAAGCGAGTGCTTCGGGCGACGGGACGCGCCACACCACTATCCGCGAGGTGGCCGAGCGGGCCGGCGTCTCGGTCGCCACCGTCTCGCGCATCCTCTCGGGCACCTACCCGGCCGCGCCCGCCACCCGGAGCAAGGTCATGCGAGCCGTCGAAGAGCTCGACTACGTCGCCAACCACCACGCCCGCGCCCTCCAGGGGACCACTCGCAAGAGCATCGCCATCATCGTGAACTCGGTGATCTCCCCGCACTACGCCCATGTGGCCCAAGGGGTCCAGACCCAGGCGGCCGAGGACAGCCGCCTGTGCCAGATCGGCACCACCGGCGGCGACGCCGAACGGGAGCTCGCGATGGTCCAGTTCATGCGCGAGCAGCACCCCGAGGCCGTGATCCTCGTCGGCAACGTGAACGCCGACGCCGAGTACCGCGCCCGCATGAGCCGGTACGCGCACGCGCTCGCGGCCATCGGCTCCCGCCTGGTGCTCTGCGGCCGGCCCCCGCTCGGCCCGGACGTGCCCGCCGTGGTCGTGGAGTACGACAACACCGGCGGCGCGTTCGCGGCCACGAGCCATCTGCTCTCCAACGGCCACAAGCGCATCCTGTACCTGGGCCGCCGCGCCGGCTACACCACGGCCGACGCCCGCATCGAGGGCTACCGCAAGGCCCTGGCGGCCTACGGCGCCGAACACGACCCGGGCCTGGAGGTCGACGGCACCTTCGAGCGCTTCGAGGGCTACCGGATGATGAAGGAGCGCCTGGCCGCCGGACCGCCCGACTACACGGCGGTGTTCGCGGGCAACGACCAGATCGCGGCGGGCGCGCGCCAGGCCCTCCTCGAGCACGGGCTGCGCGTGCCCGAGGACCTCTCGATGGTCGGCTTCGACGACCTGCCCCCGGCCGCGGACATCGACCTGACCACCGTCTACCAGCCCCACGAGGAACTGGGCCGGACCGCGGTGCGCCTCGCGCTCGAGCACGCCCGCCAGGGCGGCCCGCCCCCGCACACGGTCCTCGGTACCCACCTGGTGCTCCGCGGCTCGGTCCGCCCGCTCGTCGCGGCCTGAGCCACCCGGGCGCCGCGTCCTGGACGCGGCACCCGGACCGGGCTTACCGGTACCAGCCGTAGAAGCAGTTGGCGGGACCGCCGTCGTAGTACGCGTAGACCGTTCGCCAAGTGTTGTAAGGCGAGTTGCCGGCGTTGATGTTGTTCATGCCGGGCCGCGCGCAGAAGTGGTCGTCGTCGCCGAAGACGTGCTCCACGGTCAGCATGACATTGGTGTCGCCGCAGTGGTTGTAGTCCTGGGTGCCGTCGCCCTGCCAGCCGCACGGAGCGGCGTGCGCCGGAGCGGCGAGGGCCATGACGCCCGCACCCGCCAGCATCCCGGCGGCGATGACAGAGGTCGCGGTCTTGGCGATCCGCATGAGAGCTTGCTCCTTCACGTCGATGACAAATATCGCGAGCAGGCTAACACCGTACAATTTGGACAAAAGGCTCAGGTCATGTCGGGCGCGCTGGTGCTACCGCGCAAGCCCGCCGGGCCGGTGCGGACCGCGCGCGCCGCGGTCGCCCGGATCTCGTCCGCATAGAACCCCCACAAGGCGGGCGGGATGTCGTGGCCGACCCCGGGAACGATGACGAGCCGTGCACCGCGGATGCCGTTCGCGAGGTCGCGGGCGGCCGAGGTGCGCAGGAGCTGGTCGGCGCCGCCGTGCATCACCGTGACCGGGAGCCGCAGCTGCGCGAGGCCGCCGCCGCTCCAGTGCGCGCCGAGCTGCCGGCCCATGGACTTCGGGTCCTGGAGGGAGCTCACCTCGTCCCGCTCGATGCGCGCCATCGCCTCCGCCTCGTCGAACGGGTGGCCCGGCGAGGCGAGCGCCCGCGAGACGGCCATCGCGAGGGCGATGTCGCCTTCCCGGGTCTCGGGGAACTGCAGCCTCGCCATCTTCGCGACGAAGCCGAATCGGATGTACCGCAGCAGCTTGAGGCTCCCGGCGTCACTGGAGACCGCCGCCGAGGAGACGAGGCTGCGCACCCGGTCCGGGTGGCGCAAGGCGAGGCGCTGCGCCCGCAGGCCGCCGTTGGAGTGCCCGAAGAGGTGGGCCGAGTCCCACCCGAGGGCGTCCATGACGGCCGCGGCGTCGTCGGCGACGTCCTCGCCGGTGTAGGCGGGGGCGCGCTTGCGGAAGAGCGCCGCCACGGGGGATGCCGCCGCCTCGGGGAAGTGCGTGGACTGCCCGGCGTCGCGGTTGTCGAAGGACGCCACGTGGAACCCGCGCTCGATGAGGGCCGCGATGAGGCCCTGCGGCCACCAGAAGCGGCTCACCGCCGAGCCCATGACGAGCAGCAGCGGCTCGCCGCCCGCGCCGCCGTGGTCCTCGTAGGCGAGGTCGACCGTGCCGTTGCGGGCGTAGCCGGTGGGGGACTGGCTCATGGCTCCTCCTCGGAGTTAGCGAACGCTGTTCTCGAACTGTAGCCTTCGAGTACACTGTTCGCAAACACCCGGAGGAGTGACATGACCGACGTGATCTGGCTGCGACCCGAGCGCGCCGCCACCGGCCGCCCCGCCGCGCACGACCGCGCCGAGATCACGGCCGCCGCGATCGGCGTCGCCGACCGGGGCGGACTGGACGCGGTGTCCATGCGCAGTGTCGCGGTCGAACTCGGCACCGGCGCGGCATCGCTCTACCGCTACGTCGCGAGCCGGGACGACCTGCTCGACCTGATGATCGACGCGACCGCCGCCGAATGCCGCCTCGCGCCGCCCACCGGCGATCCGGTCGCCGACCTCGTAGCCGTCGCCGAGGGGCTGCACGAGGTGATGGTGCGCCACCCCTGGCTCCCGGAACTGGCGGTCACCCGCCCGGCCCTCGGCCCCGGCGGGGTCGCGGTGCTCGACCACGTGCTCGGCGTCCTCGCCGACCACCCCGGGGACGCCGCGTCGAAACTCGAGGTCTTCGCCCTCCTCAACGCCCTCGTGGCCACCTTCGCGCGCAACGAGTTCGCCGCCGCCGACCAGTCCCGGCGGGCCGTCGCGTACCTCGGCCACGTGGCCGCCGGCGGCGAGCGCCCGCGCATCTCCGCCCTCTTCGACGAACTCTCCACAGCGGACCCCGACCCGCGGGACCGCCGCGTCACCGCGCTGGCGGCGCTCCTGTCCGGCCTGCTCGGCTGACGGGCCTCACGCCTCGGGGATCCAGTTCCCGTGCAGGCCCAGGGGGACGCGCGCGGGCAGGTGGACCCGGGCGAGCGGTTCGCCGGTGAAGTCCTGCGCGGCGAGGATCACCAGGTCCGCCGCGCCGCGCTCGGGATCGTGGACGTAGAGCAGGTTGTAGCCGTCGTCCTCGGCCGCGGCCGTGGCGGAGGGCACGAACACGGTCTCGCCCGCGGCGGCGTCGCGGCCGAACTCGTGCGCCTCGGTCGTCCCGGAGACGAGGTCGTGCTTGAGGACCGCGTTGGAGAACCCCTCGTCCGGGCGGTCGGCGTCGATCGCGCTCGGCGCGGCGTAGAGCTCGGTCGACGCGGTGTACCCGTACCGGTGGGGTCGGCCGGAGTACTGGCCGTTGAGCCGCGGGAAGTCCTGGGGCCGGTCGTGCAGGAGCTCGGTCCGGGCCTTGCCCGCGGCCAGGTCGAGGGTCCAGCGTTCGAGCACGGGGCGTCCGGCGCCGATATCGGCGAGGTCGAACCTGCCGGCGTGCCAGGCCACGTCGACCACGATGGACCCGGCCTCCTCGTAGGCGTTGAGCGTGTGGCCGACCATGCCCGGCGGCAGGTCGATCCATTGCACGGCACCGCCCGCGCGGGCCATGACGCCGACCTGTGCGGGCAGTTCTGGGTTCCACCCGAAGGGCACTCCGGTCGCCAGGCGCCGCGGGTCGAACACGACCGGCGAGGTGTAGATCAGCACGTAGTGCTCGGTCAGGCCGAAGTCGTGCATGTACGGGAGCGTGGGCGCGGGGATGTTCGTCACCCGCTCGGCGGTGCCGCCGGGGGAGAAGACGATGTGCTGGAGGAAGTCGGTCCCGTACCGGAACGCGAGGGAGTGCATCTCGCCGGTGCGGTGGTCGAACTTCGTGTGGGCGTTGGCCGTGAAGCCCTCGGGGGTCGCGCCGAGGTCGCAGGGGCCGACGGTCTCCAGTTCGGGGGTGAGCTCGTAGGGCGCGATGCCGCCCTCGATGAGGGCGTAGACGCGACCACCGTGCCCGGCGACTTGGACGTTCGGGGCGAAGTCGAACCGCATGTCGAACCCGTCCTCGGCGGTGCGGCCGCGGCGCGGCTCGCCGAGCCTGTCCGCGACCGAGGCCGAGCGGATCCAGCGGTTGCGGTACCACTCGGCGCGGCCGTCGCGCAGTCGCACGCCGTGGACCATGCCCTCGCCGAGGGTCCAGATGTGGGCCGAGGCGTCCTCGATGCCGAGGGGGTTGGGGCCGATGCGGAGGTAGCGGCCGTTGAGGTCGGCGGGGATCGCGCCGCTCACCGGGAGGTCGTAGGCCGTGACCTCCTCGGTGACGGGCGCGAAGTTGCCGCGGGTGTATCGCTCGAAGCGCATGGGGGTCCTCTCTGGTCCGACGCGGGGACGCGTCGATTTATACGAACGTATCATACGGATGTATAAATCCGGGACGCCCGCTAGGATCGCCGCATGGGACACCGAGAGGACCTGCTCGAAGGCGCGAAGCGCTGCCTCGTCGAGCGCGGCTACAGCCGGACCACGGCCCGCGACATCGTCGAGGCCTCGCACACCAACCTGGGGTCCATCGGATACCACTACGGCACCAAGGACAAGCTGCTGCTGCAGGCCATGGTCGAGATGTCCGGGGAGCTGGCCGAGCGCATGATGGCGGTCGACCCCGGCGCGGGGGACGCCGGCGCGCGGCTGCTCGCGTTCTGGGAGGGCATGATCGCCTCGTTCCGCACCGACCCGGGCCTGTGGCGGGCCAACCTCGAGATCCTCGTGCAGACCCTGCACGACCCGGAGCTCCGGTCGCGCCTCGCCGACACCCACGAGCGCGCCCGCGACGGACTCGGACGCCACCTCACCCCGGGCGCGGGAGCCGCCGGCCGCGCCGCCGGCTCCCTCCACTTCGCCCTCATCATGGGCGTGATGACCCAGCACCTCATCGACCCCGATCGCGCCCCCAGCGCCGCGGAGGTCGTGGACGGCCTGCGGGCGATCTCGGGTTCAGCGTGAGTTCCTGATCGACCGCTCCACCAGCTGCCGGACGCCGGGCAGGGTGATGGAGCGCATCATCATGTCGCTCAACCAGACGTGGAACCGCGTGGGCGGTGCGAACCGGGCGATCCCCCTGCGCGCCAAGGCCTGGCGCTTCTCGGCCTCCGGGCGCAGCCGCGCCTCCCACTCCGCGAGCGCCGCAGTGACGTCCGCGCCGTGCCGTTCCAGGGCCTCGCCGAGCGCATCGGCGCCCGCGATCGCAAGGCCCGCACCGTAACCGGCGAACAGCGTCACGCACCAGGCGGCGTCGCCGAGCAGCACGACCCGGCCGTCGCTCCACGAGTCCATGCGGATCTGGCTCACCGAGTCGAAGTAGGCGCCGGAGTCCTCCTCGAGCTGGGCCAGGGCGTCGGGCACGCCGCCGCCGAGGTCCCCGAAGGCCTCGCCGAGTGCGGCGGCCGGCCCGCGCGCGAGGTCCGCTTCGGTGTCGGCGCTGCGGTAGGTGAAGAACGCCGAGGACCGGCCGGGGCCGAGGTTGATCACGGCCGCGGTGCGGTGCGGGCCGATGAACGTGGTGCCGCTGCCCTCTGCGAGGTCCGCCGGGACCCGGTGCAGCGGGAAGGCGCCGACCATGTGGTCCAGGTCGACCCGCAGCCGCGACTCCTCGCCGAACACGAGCCGCCGCACGCCCGAATGCAGGCCGTCGGCCCCGATGAGCAGGTCCGCGCGCTCCTGGGAGCCGTCGCTGAGGGTCGCGACGACCCCGCCCGCGTCCTGCGCGATCGCGGTGACCGTCGTGCCGAACCGGAACTCGGCCGTTTCCTCGACCGCCTCGAACAAGACCGTCTCCAGGTCGCCCCGGAACACCGACATCGCCCGCGCGCCCTGCGCGGCCTCCACGATCGCCTGCGGCACCGTGAACTTGGCGCTGCCATCGGCCCGCACGAGGATCGACGTGAACGCCCCGAGGTCGCGCTTCGCCAACGCGGGCAGCAGGCCCAGCCGCTCGACCGCGTCATACTCGCCGCCGATCAGGTTGAGCATGTACCCGCTGCTGCGCCGCGCGGGCGCGCGCTCGACCACGACCGCGCGCCAGCCCGCCCGATGCAGCCGCAGCGCCGCTGCCAGCCCCGCAATACCCGCCCCGACCACGATCGCCGTGCGCTTCCCGTGCTCCGCCATAGCCGCCTCCTTAGTTTGAACATGTGTTCATCACAAGTATGAACGATTGTTCAAACTCGTGCCGGGCGCCCCCGCGCCGCCCGCTACACTGGGCCCGTGCCAAGAGGAGTCGCCATCCCCGAGCTGCGGCAGCAGCTCTTCACCGCCGCCGAGCGCGTGATCCTCCGCGACGGGCCCGGCAGACTCAGCGGCCGCGCCGTCACCACCGAAGCCCGCGTCGCCGCCGGACTCCTCTACGCCCACTTCACCGACCTCGACGACTTCCTCGCCGCCTACGCCGTCGACCGCTCCTTCGTCGTCATCGCCGCCGCCGGCCGCCTCACTGCACGCGCCGGCACCGGCGACCCCGCCGCCAACCTCGGCGACGCCCTCCTGGCCGTCCCCCGCGACGCCCTCGCCGCGCTCGCCCGCCTCCAGATCCTCCGGCCCGACCTCGCCCGACGCGTCCGCGACGTCCTCGGCGACGCCACCGCCCTCGACGCGATCGAGCAGGCCGCCGCCGCGTACCTCGAAGCCGAACGCGGCCTCGGCCGCCTCGCCACGCGCACTGACCCCGAAGCGGTCGCACTGGCCCTCACCGGCACCCTCCACCACCTGGTCCTCACCGGCGACGACCCCGAACGACTCCGGCCCGCGATCACCGCGCTGGTCGGCACCACCGCGAACGAACGGAGTGGCAATGGCTGACCTGCGCCCGAACCTGCCCCCGCGCATCGGCATCGACCGGCCCGGCTCGTTCAGCCGCTCCTGCTTCCACGAGCGCCACCCGGTGCTCATCGCGAACCTCATCGCCGACCACCCGTACCCGCCGCGCCTCCGCGCCCGGCTCGAAGCCCTGCTCGCCGAGTCCCTCGACGGCACCGTCCCGCCCGAGGTCCCGCCCGGTCCGAACCAGGCGTTCTGGGCCGCCGAGATCGCCGCGTGCGCCGGCCGGCCCTGGAGCGGCCTGCCGTACCTGTGGGCCGAGTCGTACTTCTACCGCCGCCTCCTCGACGCGACCGAGTACTTCGACGCCGAGAGCCCCTGGTGCGGTGTCGACCTCTTCGCCCCGCAGAAGCACGCGCAGCTCGCCGGCCCCGAACTCCGGGCCGACCTCGACGCCTACGCCGCACTCGGCGAACGTGACCACGCCGAGCGCCGCCGGGCCCTGCTCTACGCGAGCCTCTGGGGCAACCAGGCCGACCTCGGCTTCCGCACCACCACCGACATCGCGGGCCGCAGCGGCATCGTCGTCGACGACGGCGCCGCCGTCTGGGACCTCGTCGACGGGCCCGGGAGCGGACCGGTGATCGTGGTGGCCGACAACGCGGGCCGCGAACTCACCGCCGACCTCGCCCTCGTCGACGCGCTCCTGGAGACGGGAACCGTCGAGCTCCACCTCAAACCGCACCCCTACTTCGTCTCGGACGCCACCGGCAACGACCTGCTCGCCACCCTCGACGCGCTCGACGCCGACCCGAACAAGCCCGTGCAGGCCCTCGCCCAGCGGCTGCGCGAATCGATCCGCGACGAGTCGCTGCGCGTGCGCACCCACGGCTTCTACGCGCTGCCCTCCACCTACCGGCACCTGCCGCCCGATCTCGCCGCCGACTACCGGGCCGCGAGGCTCGTGATCCTCAAGGGCGACTTGAACTACCGCCGCCTCGTCGGCGACCGCGCATGGGACCCGACCACGCCCTTCGGCGACGTCGTCGCCTACTTCCCGGGCGACGTGGCCGCCCTGCGCACCGCCAAATCGGACCTCGCGGTCGGCATCCCCCCGGCCCGTCTCACCGAGTTGGACAACGCTTCCCCGGACTGGCGGATCAGCGGCACGCACGCCATGATTCAAGTGCTGCACTGATGCAGCCGCACTGATCCGAGGAGGCGGCGTTGCCGGTCGACGAGTACTTCACCACGATGTTCCGAGGCCTCGAGCAGGCCACCGCACCAGGCGAGACCGAAGCGGCGAAAGACGCGCTCGCACAGGCCTACATGCGCGAGTACATCGGTGACGCCCTCGCCTGGGACGCCGCCGGCGTCGCGATCGAGGACACCGTGATCGAAGGCTCGCACGGCCCGATCCCGCTGCGCCTCTACCGCCCCGAATGCGAGCTCGCCGGCTCGGTGCTCTGGTGCCACGGCGGCGGCTTCAAGTACGGCGACCTCGACATGTTCGAAGCCCACGTCGTGAGCATCGAGCTCGCCCGCCGCGCGGGCGTCGCGGTCGCCTCGGTGGACTACCGGCTCGCCGACGACACGGTCAAGTACCCCGTGCCCAGCGACGACGTGCTCGTCGCCTGGGACTGGTGGTGCGAGCAGCCGCTGCCCCAAGGCGCCCCGATCGGCCTCGGCGGCGCCAGCGCCGGTGCGGCGCTGGCGCTGACGACCGCGCTGCGCACCAGGGACCTCGGCGGCCGCCCCGCCGACGTGCTGCTCCTCGCCTATCCCTTCGCGCACTATCCGAACCCGGCCCTGAGCCCGGCGCTGAGCGCTGAGATGGCGGCCCTCCCGTTCCGCTTCGAGGCCGAAGGGGTCGAGGGGATGGTCCGCAACTACGTGGGCCGCATCAGCGACATCCCGCCGAACGCGCTCCCGGGGGCGGCCCGGCTCGACGGCCTGCCGCCCACCCGCCTCGTCGTCTCGGAGTACGACGACCTGCGCGCCTCGGCCGACCTGCTGGAGCGCCAGCTGCGCGAGGTCGGCGTCCCGGTCGAGTCCTACGTGGCCCTGGGCATGACGCACGGCCACCTGAACCACGCGCCGAGCCTCCCGGAGGTCTCGCACTCCCTCGACTTCTTCGTGAAGGGCCTCCAGGCCTGACACGACCCGACTCCTGACGACGGGCCCGCCCGCCCTCCCGCAGCGCGGGCGCGCCTGCCCTCCGCCGACCGCTTCGACCCGATCCACCTGCGGTGGCGCCTGATCCGTGGCATGGTGGGTACCGGCGACACCGGTCGCCGTGCGCTCCCACGGTCGGCGGATCCCGCCCGGCGGCGCCGGTGATCTGGTCCACCGCAGGCATACACCCGGCCCGGCTGGGTAGCCGAGCGGGACGAAGGACCGGCCGCCTTGGAGGGAGTGGGACGTTATGGCTTCGCGCATCGAGGACCATGAGCGGATGCTCCCTGCCGGCGTGCCGTGCGGCCCGCGCACGAGCTCGATGAGAGGGAGTGGACCGCCATGCGCGCGTTGACCTTCGCCCCTGGGAAGCAGGGCACTCTGGAGCTCGCCGAGATCGACGACCCCGAGCCGGGGGAGGGCGGGCTGCTCGTCGAGGGCCTCGCACTCGGCGTGTGCGGCACCGACAAGGAGCTCGCGAACGGCGAGTACGGCTGGGCGCCCGAGGGCGCCGACCGGATGGTCATCGGGCACGAGTCGCTCGGCCGCGTCAAGACCGCTCCTTCGGGCAGCGGCTTCGCGCCGGGGGACCTGGTGGTCGGCGTGGTGCGCCGCCCCGACCCGGAGCCGTGCGGCGCGTGCGCCCGCGGCCAGTTCGACTCGTGCCGCAACGGCGACTACACCGAGCGCGGCATCAAGCAGCTCGACGGGTACGGCAGCGAGCTGTGGACCGTCGAGGCCGAGTACGCCGTCAAGCTCGACCCGGAGCTGTCCGATGTGGGCGTGCTGCTGGAGCCGATGAGCGTGCTCGCCAAGGCCTGGGACCAGATCGACCGGATCGGTTCCCGCGCGTGGTTCGAGCCGAAGTCGGTCCTCGTCACCGGGGCGGGCCCGATCGGGTTGCTCGCCGCGCTGATCGGGGCGCGGCGCGGACTCGAGGTTCACGTCTACGACCATAACGACCACGGGCCCAAGCCCAAGCTCGTCGCCGACCTCGGCGCGGCCTACCACTACGAGAGCATGGCCGCCGCGGTCGCCGCGGCCAAGCCGGACATCGTCATCGAGGCCACCGGTGTCGCCGAGCTCGTGTTCGACGCGATCAGCGCCACGGGCGCCTTCGGGATCACCTGCCTCACGGGCGTGTCGGCCGCGGGCCGGACGGCCGACGTCGACGCGGGCGGCGTGAACCGGCAGATCGTGCTGGAGAACGACGTGGTCTTCGGTACGGTCAACGCCAATCTGGACCACTATGCGGAGGCGGCCCGGCAGCTCGCCGAGGCCGATCGCGACTGGCTCCGCCGCATCATCACCCGCCGCGTGCCGTTGAGCCGGTTTGAAGAGGCCTTCCGCGGTGAACCCGACGACGTGAAAGTCGTCATCGACCTCACTGGGGGGTAAGGGAAAGCGGCGGCCGGGCTGGGGGGCCCGGCCGCCGCTGCCAATCGGCGCTAGAAGGGGCCGGCGGTGCGCGGCACTCGCCGGTCGCTGAGCGCGTCCATCCCCGGGAAGTCCAGGTTCGGGCAGCTCAGGCCCTCTTCAGGGACGGTCCGGTTCACGAAGTAGGCGTTCACGGCGTCGTCGATGCACGCTGAGATGCCGCCGTAGACGGTGTGCCCGTAGCCCTCGTAGGTGACGAGGTGCCCGTCGGCCTGCTCGGCGGAGGCCAGCGTCCAGTCGTACACGGTCGCGGGGTCGTGCTCGTTGCCGATGAACACGATCGGCGGGGCGTGGTCGACGTCCAGCTCCTCGCGTTCGTTGGTGTGCTCGATGCCGGAGCCGACGCAGGTCAGCGCATGGTTGTCATACGGGCTCCACTCGACGTTCGGGTACTCCTCGGTCAGGCGCCGCTGGAGTTCGGCCAGCTCCTCGTAGTCCTCGATCTCCCAGCCGTAGTCCTGGCACCAGGCCGGGTAGTACAGGTGCTCCAGCTCGTCCTCCTCCTGGAGTGCGGCGAGTCCGCTGAGGGGCGTGCCGTCGCGCATGGCGACGTACGCCTCGGCGAGGCTCGGCCACGCCTGCGGGGAGTTCGCGGCGAACGTGTACTGCATGGACAGTGCGTAGAAGTCCAGCGGCTCACCGGTGTCGGGGTCGATGAGGTCCCCGGCGCGGGCCTTCGCCTTGAGGTCGCCGTAGAGCGCTCTGACGTCCTCGCCGTGAAGCGCGCACTCGGGCGCGCCCTCGCACCAGGCGGTGAACGCGGCGAAGTTCTCCTCGACCGCCGCGGTCTCGGTGCTCATGAAGTCCCACACGGTTTCGAGGCTGTGGTCCATGTTGCCGTCCAGCACCATGGTGCGGATCTTGCGCGGGTAGGCCTCGGCGTACTGCTGGCCCATGATGGTCCCGTACGAGAAGCCGAGGTAGTTCAGCTTCCCCTCGCCGAGCGCGCGGCGGATGCGTTCCATGTCCTCGACGGTCTCGAGGTTCGAGACGTGGTCGAAGAGCTTGCCGGTGCGTTCGCGGCAGTCCTCGGTGAGCGCCGCGTTGGCGTCCTCGAGGGCCTCGAACGAGTCAGGGTCGGTCGGGACGCCGACGGCGTCCACTGCGGCCACGGCGTCGACGCCGCAGCGGACCTGCGTGCTGGTGTTGACGCCGCGCGGGTCGAAGCCGACGATGTCGAAGCGCTCGGCGGCCTCGCCGGTGAGCGGGTTGTACTGCTGGAGGTCGCCGACGCCCGAACCGCCGGGCCCGCCGGGGTCCATGAGGATCGTGCCGAGCTTCTCGTCGGGGTTCGCGGCCTGCCTGCGGGCCAGGCCGATCTCGATCTTCTCGCCGCGCGGGCGGTCGTAGTCCAGGGGGACCTCGATGGTGGCGCATTCGACCGCTTCGGCCGGGTCCGCGTCGGGACAGGGCTGCCAGTCGATGCCGTGGTGCGCCGAGCCCGCGGCGGCGGGCGCGGCGGTGAGGAGGGTGATCGCGAGGACCGCGGCCGAACCGGCCGCGGCGAGGAGGCGGGTGGTTGCTCTCATGCAGGAAGTCCTTCTGCCCGAAGTGCACCGGATCGCGGGGAGGCGACCCGGTAGTTCCTTTTGCCACTGAGAGTCTATGAAAGGTGTTGCCCCGCTGGGGATCCCGCAGGCTGTACCTTCGGTGGTCCGGTTTTCCGCAGTGCGGCTACCAGCAGGTGCCGCCCTGCTTGCGCTCGGCGATGCGGTCGCGGACCCGGCCGAGGCCGTCGGCCACGGCCTTGCGCTCCTCGGGCGTGAGCACGTCGATGAGGACCTCCCGCACGGCCTCCACGTGCCCGGGCGCGGCGCGCTCGAGGGTCGCGCGGCCCTCGGGGGTGATCTCGGCGAGGACGCCGCTCTTGCTCCACTCGCATTGGCGGCGCGTGACGAGACCGGCCTTCTCCATCTGGCCGATCTGGTAGGTCAGGCCGCTCTTGGAGTTGATGATCCGCTCGGCCAGCTCGGTCATGCGCATCGCGCCGGATTCGGCCCGGTTGAGGGTCATGAGGATCTGGTACTGGAGGTGGGAGAGGCCCATGTCCTCCTTGAGTTGCTGGTCGAGCTCGCGGTCGACGAGGGTCGCCGCCGAGATGAACGCGATCCAGGCGCTCATCTCCTCCTCGTTCAGCCAATTCGTGTGACCCATGCCTCCAGCCTAACTCCTTGTTCAAATTTGAACTCAACTGTACCTTAATCAAAGCAGTTCAAATTTGAAACGGTCGAGCATCGGAGACGACATGGAAACCGTTCACGCGACCGCCGCGGTCCGCACCCGCGTCACGATCCCCCTCACCTTCCCCGACGGTTACGCGACCACCGCCGAGGCCGTCACCTTCAAAGGCCTCGCGGACGGCCAGGAGCACCTCGCCCTCGTCCTGGGCCACCCCGCCCCCGGCACCGCGCCGCTCGTGCGCCTCCACTCCGAATGCCTGACGGGCGACGTCTTCGGCTCGGCCCGCTGCGACTGCGGCCCCCAGCTGCGCGAGGCCGTCGAGCGCATCAGCGAACGCGGCGGCGTCCTCCTCTACCTGAGGCAGGAGGGCCGCGGCATCGGCCTGTACAACAAGCTCGACGCGTACGCCCTGCAGGACGGCGGCCTCGACACCTACGAGGCCAACGCCGCCTTGGGCCTGCCCGAGGACGGCCGCGACTACACCGCCGCGGCCCAGATGCTCGAGGCCCTCGGCACCGGCCCGTTCGAGCTGCTCACCAACAACCCCGACAAGGCCCGTCAGCTCCGCGACCTCGGCGCCGACGTGACCGCGACCGTCCCCACGGGCGTTTTCGCGACCGGCAGCAACGTCCGGTACCTGAGCGCCAAGGTCGAGCGCACCGGCCACACGATCGCACTGGCCGGCCTCGCCGCCTGACGAACGCCGAAAGGGCCCCGCATCGCGATGATGCGGGGCCCTTTCGCGTGTCTCAGCAGCCCTTGACTCAGCAGCTTTTTGGTCCGGTCGCGGTCGAGAGGCCGGCCAGGGCCCGCATCGGCCCCGTGAAGGCGTCGCAGCACAGGGCGTAGATGTTGCTGCGGCCCTTGGGGGTCACGGTGACGAGGCCGAGTTCGCGCAGCGGCGCGAGGTGGTGGGAGACGAGGGTCTGCGCGAGCCCGGTCGCCTCGGTGAGCTCGCGCACGGTGCGGTCGCGCTCGGAAAGGAGCATCACGATCGCCAGCCGGTTCTCGTCGGCGAGGGCCTTGAACTGGGGTGCGAGGTCGCGGGCGCGCTCGACGAGCTTCTCGTCGGACTCGGCGGTGACGTCGGTCAACTCGATCTCGATCAGGCGGCTCATGGATCAAGTAAACCACAGAACTTGCTATCAACAGCAATCGCTGGTATTAATTACATCAGTTGATGTGATCGCGATCGGCGCGACCACTGCAAGGAGGTCACCATGTCTCTCACCACCCGCCCGGCCGCCACCTGCGCCGTCATCGGGGCCGGACCGGTCGGCCTGGCCGCCGCCGCCCACCTGCTCGAACGCGGCATCACCCCGATCGTGCTCGAGGCCGGCCCCAGCGCCGGGGCGGCGATCGGCCAGTGGGGCCACGTCCGCCTCTTCTCTCCCTGGCGCTTCGACATCGACACGGCCGCAAGGCGACTCCTTGAGGGCACCGGCTGGACCGAGCCTGACGCCGACGGCCTGCCCACCGGCGCCGAGCTCATCGGGCGGTATCTCGAGCCGCTGTCCGCCGCACTCGGCTCCCATGTCCGCTACGGCACCCGCGTCACCGGTGTGAGCCGGGTGGACGCGGACAAGACGCACACCATCGGCCGCGAAGGCCGGGCCTACCTGCTGCGCACCGTGAGCGACGCGGGCGCATGGTCCGATGTGGTCGCCGATGCGGTGATCGACGCGTCGGGCGTCTGGGGCCGGCCCAACCCGCTCGGCGCGCACGGCCTGCCCGCCGCGGGCGAGACCGCCGACGCGTCGTGGCAGGCCGGTCCGCTCCCGGACGTCCTCGGCGCTGACCGCGCCCGCTTCGCGGGCAAGCGCACCCTCGTCGTCGGCGCGGGCCACTCGGCCGCCAACACCCTCATCGTGCTGGCCGAACTCGCCGAGACCGCACCGGGCACCCAGATCACCTGGGCCGTGCGGGGCCCGTCCGCCGCGAAGGTCTACGGCGGCGGCTCGGCCGACGCGCTACCGGCGCGCGGCACGATCGGCACCCGGCTCAAGGCCCTCGTGGAGTCGGGTGCGATCGAACTGGTCACCGGGTTCACCATCGCCGGATTCGACACGGCCGCAGACGGATCGGTGACCGTGACCGGGAAGACCGGCAGCCTCGCCGTGGCGATCGAGGCGGACAACGTCGCCGCCGCCACCGGCTTCCGGCCCGACCTCGAACTGCTGCGCGAGGTGCGCCTGGACCTGGACGCCACTGTGGAGGCCCCGGCGAAGCTCGCCCCGCTCATCGACCCGAACTTCCACTCCTGCGGTACGGTTCCGCCGCACGGTGAGGCCGACCTCGCCCACCCCGACGAGGGCTTCTACATCGCCGGTGTGAAGAGCTACGGCCGCGCGCCGACCTTCCTGCTGGCCACCGGGTACGAGCAGGTGCGGTCCATCGCCGCGGCCCTCGCGGGCGACCGCGAGGCCGCCGACGCCGTCGAATTGGAGCTGCCCGAGACCGGGGTCTGCTCCTCCAGCCGGGCACTCGACGCCACCTCGATCGCCGACGCGGGGGAGTCCGCGGGCTGCTGCGGCACCACCGCCGCCGCTGACGCCGACGCAGGGTGCGGCACGAGCGCCGACTCCGGTTGCGGCACTGCGCAACCCGAGCCGGTCACCGTCGGCGCCCGGGGGCTCGCCACGGGAGTCCTCCACGGCCGCGCGGGGGAGCGGGTCGAGTTGCCCCAGCTGCAGTCGGGCTGCTGCGGCTGACCCGCCTGTTAGCTTGGCGGGATGAAGCGCGTGCTCATCACCGGAGTATCAGGGGTCGGGAAGTCCACCGTCGTCGCGGAACTCGCGGCCCGCGGCCATGCGGCGGTGGACACCGATTACGGCGGCTACTGCTCGCCCGGGCCCGACGTGGAGCCGCCGAAGCCGACCGCCGAGCCCGGCTGGGTCTGGAACGAGGCCCGCATCCGGCGACTGCTCGACAGTGCCAGCAGGGACGACGCGGAGGGCGAGGCGCTGTTCGTGAGCGGCTGCGTCGAGAACCAGGGCCGCTTCCGCGCCGACTTCGACCGCGTCGTCCTCCTCAGCGCCGCACCGGCGGTCGTGCGGCGCAGGCTCCTGGCGCGCACCGGCAACGACTACGGGAAGCACCCCGGCCAGCTGGAGCGCGCACTGCGCGACCAGGCCGAGGTCGAACCGCTCCTGCGCGCAGGGGCGACCCTGGAGATCGACACCGACGCGCCCCTGGACGCCGTGATGACGCGGCTCCTGCAACACGCCCTCGGCTGCCCGTAGGAGACGGTTTCACTAGTTGCATTTCCAAAGGTAAACCGCCCTACCAGGGGCAATATTGTCCAATGTCAACGCCCGGCGGGCGGCCGGGACCGGTCCCGCCCTGACCTGGATAGCCTCAAGCTCATGTTTCGCAGACGGATGACTCGACACTCGGGCAACCGCGACGTGGCCGAGTCCGAGCAGCACGAGCCGCGCCCTCGGCGGGGGTTCCGTCGATGGGGACGCGTCAGCGAGCAGCCGCGGCCGGCTTGGCATGGGGCAGCGGTGATGCTCGCTCTCGGGACCGCTGTGGTGGTCGGGTGGAGCACCGGGGATCAGCACGTGCCCGGCACCGCAGGGGTACTCGCTTCGCAGACTGCGATCAACATCCTGATCGCGGTGGCGGCGTCCGGCCTCGTCACCGCGCTCCTGTTCGTCACCGTGGGACGGTTCAAGGCGCTCGCGTGGAGTTACCTGTGGACACTCGGCGCCTGCCTGATCCTGCTGGCGACCCTCGGCGCCGGAGCGAGCATGACCGCCTGGCTCGCCACCATCGCAGTGCTCTCCGTGGGCGCCTCCCTGCTCGGGGGGTCCCTCGGAAGCCTGCGATCCCGACCGGCTCAAGGGTTCGGGCGCCCCGTTCTGGCGCTCGTCCTGGCGCTGGTCGTCCTGGCGGCGCCGACGCTCTGGCTGCTCACCTCCAGCCAAGGCGGACCCGCGCCCGTCGATGACGGCGACCCGATCGCAGCGGTCGAGCAGGACCCGGCAGCGCCGGGCCCGTTCGAGGTCGCCGAACTCGTCTATGGCAGCGGCACCGACCTGCGGGAGGCATACGGACGTTCGGTCGATCTGGAGACGCCCGCAATCGACGCCTCCGGGATCGTAACGGGCTGGAGCGAGCAGCGAACATCCTTGTGGGGCTTCGATATCGAGCACCTGCCGCTCAACGGCAGAGTGTGGTACCCGCAAGGCGATGGCCCTTTCCCGCTGGTGCTCATCGCCCACGGCAACAAGAGCAACGCGACGGCCTCCGAAGACGGGTTCGCCTACCTTGCGGAACTGCTCGCCAGTCAGGGCTTCATCACCGCCGCGGTCGACCAGAACTTCCTCAACACCGGTCCGCTCGACCGCTCCGGCGGCCTCACGGGCGTTGACGTCGCGCGCGGCTGGCTGCTGCTCGAACACCTCCGCGTGTGGAGCGAGTGGAGCCAGGACGGCACGTCGCCGTTCACCGGCCGCGTCGACATGGAGCGCATCGGCCTGATCGGACACTCACGCGGTGGCGAGGCGATCGCCTTGGCCGCCTATCTGAACGGGCACGACAGCCTTCCCGGAGACGGCACGGTCGCACTCGGCCACGACTTCGGCATCCGGTCGCTCCTGGCGCTGGCGCCCTCGGACCGCCAGTACCTTCCCGAGGACGGGCCGATCCAGCTCGAAGACGTCAACTACCTGGCCGTCCAGGGCTCCTACGACGCCGACGTCACCTCCTTTGGAGGGCTCGACCAGTACGAGCGGGTGTCGTTCACCGGCGAGGGCGATTACTTGAAAGCCGTCCTTTATGCGGGCGGGGCGAACCACGGCCAGTTCAACAGCCGCTGGGGCCGGTACGACGTGGGCAACGGCATCCCCAAGCACTTCCTCGACACTGAAGCGCTCATCGCGCCGGAGGATCAGCAGCGCATCGCCCAGGTTTACGCGTCCTCGTTCCTGCGGACCACGTTGACCGAGGACCAGTCCCAGGCATCACTGCTCCGCGACCACCGGGCCGCCTCGGCCTTCCTTCCCGAAACCGCATACGTCAATCAGTTCACCGACGCTACGACACACCCCGCGGCAGCGCCCACGGCATCGGGGTTCACCACAGCGGAAGAGATCCCCCTGCCGCTGCGCGGCGGCCCCGGTGAGGACAGCGTCCTATCGCTCGAATGGCAATCCGGGGGTGAGGACCCCCAGGTCACCGCCGAGGCGGGCCCCGGCACGGCAAGCGAGGTCGTGTTCGACGCAGTGGCCTTGACCGAGGAATCGCACCTCGCCGACGCGGTGACGGTGCGGCTTACCGACCGGGCCGGCGTATCGGCCGAGCTGCCCCTCGCCGACATCATGCCCCTCGAACACTTGCAGAGCGCCCAATATCTGAAGGCCGCCTGGATGCACCCCACCGCCCTGACCGAGCCGGTGTTGCAGACCTACATCGTGCCACTGGGCTTCTTCACATCAACCGAATCGTCCCTCGACCCCGCGAACCTCCAGACGGTGTCACTGGTATTCGACGGCTCCAGGGACGGTTCAGCGCTCGTAGACGACATCCGGTTCACCTCGACCCGCTGACCGGCACCACCTCCTCAGACCGCCGCCGCTGTGGGCGAGGCTCCATCGGGACGTCCTCGACCGGCTCGGCGAGGCTGACGACATCGACTGGTCGCGCGCGATCGTGGGTGCAGCGAGCCTGCGCCTCACCATCCGATACGAGCGCCACGGTCACCTCTTCGCCGCATTCCTCACCCTCGCAGCAGCCATCACCTGCTACAAGAAACTCGCCAACTGGGACACGCTCTAAGCTCTTCGGGCCGCCTGAACTGCGGAAACTGTTTGATTGCTTCGCGGGCTTGACCTTGACCTTGGGTCAGGGCTCAGACTGGCCGCATGGACAACACCAACTCACCCGACGCAACCCTTTCGGCCTGGTCAGGCATGGTCCCCCTCGAGGACACGGCACTGGCGGTGCACGACACCGGCGGTACCGGTAGGCCCGTGGTCTACCTCAACGGCTCGTACGCGAACCACAAGCACTGGCGGAAGGTCATCGCCGACCTCGGGTCCGCATGGCGCCACCTCACCTTCGACGAGCGCGCCCGGGGCGATTCGCAGCGGTCGGCGGACTACTCGTTCGAAGCGTGCCTGCGTGACATCGACGCCGTCCTGGAGGCGAGGAATGTGGACCGGCCGCTGCTGGTGGGCTGGTCTTACGGTGCTGTACTCGCAGTGCACTGGGCCGCCCGGAACCCCGACCGCGCTGCCGGGGTCGTCTCGGTCGACGGCGCCTACCCGTGGGGGCTGACCGGCGAGGCCAACCGGGAGTACATCCGGCGGACGTTCCACCAGATGCGTTTGGCGCTGCCGCTGGCCCGCCCGCTGGGGATGGCTGCGCGGATGAGCGCTGCTCAGCACGCCGAGATCAACATCGAACTCAACGAGATCGTCGCGGGGATCGAACCGGTCTACGGCAAGGTGACCTGTCCGGTGCGCTTCATCGTGGCCTCCGGCGGCAACACCGGCGGCAGCGCCGAATCGATGGAGGCGATGCGCGCAACGCTCGGGCCGGTGCTCGCCGCTCACCCGAACGTGCAGGTGAGCGCTAAGGTCGCGAGCAACCACGAGAAGGTGCTGCGAAACGATTCCGGCGCCGTGGCCGACGCGGTGCGCGAGATCTCGGCCATCCTCGACCAGGAGGTCCACTGAGCTCATGAGCGGCGGCATCACGATCGGCCAGGCGGCGGCGTTCGCCGGCGTCACGGTGAAGACCGTGCGGCACTACCACAAGCTCGGACTCTTCGAAGAACCTCGACGCGACCGCTCGGGGTATCGCCGATACGGGTCCGCCGAGTTGCTTCGCCTGGTCCGGGTGCGGACGCTGGCCGAGGCCGGCGTCCCGCTGGCCGAGATCGGGCCGATGCTGGATGCCGACGCCGAGCAGTTCGCGACGGCGCTCGCCGATGTCGAGCGGCGCCTCAATGAACGGATCGAGGAACTGATCGCCAGGCGCGGGATGCTGCACCGCCTCGCCGACGGCGATCAGGCCCTGCTCCCTGACCGCGCGCTCGCGCTCTTGGACCGGGCCGACGAGTTCGGGATTCCCTCCGAGGACGTGGCGATCGCCCGGGAAGGTCTGGTGCTGGCCAGAGCGCTGGTTCCCGACGGGTTCGACGACTACCTCGATCAGGTGGAGAACGCCCTGGGCGACACCAGGTTCATCGCCTTGGTCAAGCGCCAGGGGGAGGCCGCTTCCTGGGAGCCGGACGACCCTCGGATCGAGGGACTCGCGACCGCTGTGGCCGACCACTTTCTGGCCAATCCCGCACTGTTGCAGATCATTACCAGCCTCCAAGTCAGGTCCGACGACAACGCCGCCCGATACGGCATGATCCGCAGCTACGGCGACGACCAGTCGCCGACTTCGGCCCGCCTGTCCGCGCTGATCGAGACGAAACTCCGAGCCGCAGGCGTCTCAATCCCCCGCCAATGACGCCACGCTCTCACCTTCCGCAAGGCACTCCCTGTTTTCGTTCACCGGTCTGCGATCTTCTGGAACGACCAGCCCTCCAGCCGCTTCGCGGTCATCTGCATCGCCCGCTGCGCAGTATCGGGGTTCGGGGCGAGGCCCGTGGCTCGGCCTTTAAGCGCCGTGGGTCGTCTTGTAGCCGAACGGGACGACGCCGCAGGCCCACTGGCCTCGCTGGCGCGGTTTCGCCCAGGTGGAGGTGTGGTCTCAGCGAGCGGGAGCCTCGTTGCCGCTTGATTAGACGTCTGCCAAAATAGGCGCATGTCGAAGCAACCTGTTCACCTCGTCGTTCGCGGCGATCTGGACGACTGCCGTGTGCCCCTCGTGAGCGAGCCGCTCAACGCCGACCAGGCCGAGCGGCTCGCCCCGTCCTTCAAGGCCCTCGGCGATCCGGTGCGGCTGCGGTTGCTCTCGCTCATCGCCTCCCACGCGGGCGGCGAGGTCTGCGTCTGCGACCTGACCGACGCGTTCGACCTCACCGCGCCCACCATCTCCCACCACCTCAAGGTGCTCAAGGAGACCGGGCTCGTCACGGCCGAACGCCGCGGCACCTGGGTCTACTACCGGGCCCGCGCGGAAGCGCTCGGCCTGCTCTCGACCGTGCTGGCCGTCCCGCAGCCCGCCGCCGCGCAGGAGGGCCACGCGTGAGCGCCGACCTCGCCACCGCGGCCCCCGCCAGGCTCTCGACGCTCGACAGGTTCCTGCCCGTCTGGATCGGCGCGGCCATGCTCGCGGGCATCGCCCTCGGCCAATGGGTCCCGGCCGTCGGCAAGGCGCTCAACGCGGTCCAGATCGGCGGCGTCAGCCTCCCGATCGCCGCGGGCCTGCTGCTCATGATGTACCCGGTGCTCGCGAAGGTCCGCTACGACAAGCTCGACTCGGTCACCGCCGACAAGCGGCTCCTCGTCTCCTCGATCGTCCTCAACTGGCTCGTCGGGCCCGCGCTCATGTTCGCCCTGGCCTGGATCTTCCTGCCCGACCTGCCCGCATTCCGCACGGGCCTGATCATCGTCGGGCTCGCCCGCTGCATCGCGATGGTCATCATCTGGAACGACCTCGCCTGCGGCGACCGCGAAGCCGCCGCCGTCCTCGTCGCCCTCAACTCGGTCTTCCAGGTCATCGCCTTCGGCGGCCTCGGCTGGCTCTACCTCGACGCCCTCCCGCGCTGGCTGGGCCTGGACGCCACGGGGCTCGAGGTCTCCGGCTGGGAGATCGCCCTCAACGTGGCCGTGTTCCTCGGCGTCCCGCTCGCGGCCGGGTACCTGACCCGCCGCATCGGCGAACGCCGCAAGGGCCGCGACTGGTACGAGGAGCGGTTCCTGCCAAGGATCGGGCCGTTCGCCCTCTACGGCCTGCTCTTCACTATCGTGGTCCTCTTCGCCCTGCAAGGCGAGGCGATCCTCGACCGGCCCATGGACGTCGTGCGCATCGCGCTGCCGCTGCTGGTGTACTTCGCGCTCATGTGGGCCGGATCCTTCCTCTTCGGGAAGGCCGTCGGCCTCGGCTACGAACGCTCCACGACGCTCGCATTCACCGCCGCGGGCAACAACTTCGAACTCGCCATAGCCGTCGCCATCGCGACCTTCGGCGCCGCCTCCGGCCAGGCCCTGGCCGGAGTGGTGGGCCCGCTCATCGAGGTCCCAGTGCTCGTGGGCCTCGTCTACGTGAGCCTGTGGGCCCGCCGCTTCTTCAACGCCCGACCGCAAAGGAACACCATCGATGTCTGAGAAGCCGTCAGTCCTCTTCGTCTGCGTCCACAACGCCGGCCGCTCCCAGATGGCCGCCGGGTGGCTCGCCCACCTCTCGGAAGGCCGCGTCGAAGTGCGCTCGGCCGGCTCGGCCCCCGCCGAGAGCGTCAACCCGATCGCCGTCGAGGCCATGAGGGAGGTCGGCATCGACATCGCGAACCAGTCGCCGAAGATCCTCACGGTGGACGCGGTCGAGGCCTCCGACGTGTGCATCACCATGGGCTGCGGCGACGTCTGCCCGGTCTTCCCCGGGAAGCGCTACCTCGACTGGAAGCTGGACGACCCGGCCGGGCAGGGGATCGCGCCCGTCCGGGTCATCCGCGATGAGATCAAGGCCCGCGTAGAGGCCCTGCTCAAGGAACTGCTTCCCTAACCCTTCACCGCGCCGATGATCACGCCCTTCTTGAAGTGCTTCTGCACGAACGGGTAGATGATCAGCGCGGGGATGATCGCGATCATGACGATCGCCATCTTCACCGCGAGGGTCGGCGGCGCGTCCTGCAGGCCCGAGGCCTGCGGAAGCGGCGCCGACTCCACCACGTACGTGCGCAGCACCAGCGCGAGCGGCCACTTCCCGGTGTCGTCCAGGTACAGGAACGCGTTGAACCAGTTGTTCCAGTAGGCCACCGCGTAGAACAGCGTGACCACGGCGATCACCGCCTTCGACAGCGGCGTCACGATCTGCCACAGCACCCGGAACTCCCCGGCGCCGTCGATCCGGGCCGAGTCGAACAGCTCCTGCGGGATGCTCATGAAGAACGCCCTGAGCACCACCACGTTGAACGCGGACACGGCCATCGGCAGGATGATCGCCAGGTAGTTGTCGCGCAGCCCGATCGCGCTCACCCACAGGTACACGGGGATGAGGCCCGGGAAGATCACGAACATCAGCAGCACCGAGAACAGGATCGTCTTGTGCCCGAACGACCCCGGCCGCGACAGCGAGTACGCGCCCAGGATCGACACGACGACGCTGATGAACGTCCCGACCGCCGTGATCCCCAGCGAGACCACCAGCGACCGCAGCACCACGGGGTTGCGGAACATCTGCTCGTACGCCTCGAACGTGACCCCGTCGCCGGGCCAGATCACGAGCCCGCCGACGCGGTTCACCGTGTCCCCGCTCGACAGGCTCGTCAAAGCGATCGTGTAGAGCGGGAACAGGATCAGCAGCGCGATCACGACGATGCTCGCGCCCTTGGCCGCCAGTCCGGCGGCAGTCGGCTTCTCTTCCCAAGCGGGACGGTTCCGAGAACTCATGATTTGGAGTACACCCCCCGCTCGCCCAGCATGTGGGCGAACTTGTTGGCGGCCAGGATCAGCACGAGCCCGACCACGCCTTTGAACAGCCCCGCGGCGGCGCCGTAGTCGAAGTCGCCGGTGCGGATGCCGCTGTAGTACACGAACGTGTCGAAGACTTCCGAGGCCTGCGACCCGACAGCGCTGCGCTGCAGGAAGAACTGCTCGAACCCGACGTTGAGCGCGTCACCGAGCCGCAGGATCAGCAGCAGCACGATCACCGGCCGGATCCCCGGCAGCGTGATGTGCCACAGGCGCCTCCAGCGCCCGGCCCCGTCCACCGCCGCCGCCTCGTACTGGGCCGGGTCGATCGCGGCCAGCGCCGCGAGGAAGATGATCGCCCCGAACCCGGCCTCCTTCCAGATCGCCTGCGAGGTCACCAGCAGGATGAACGTGTCCGGATCGGTCATCCAGTCCACACCGTCGAACCCGTTGGAGCGCAGGATCTGCGAGAGCAGGCCCGCCCCGCCGAGCATCTGCTGGAAGATCGCGATCACGAGCACCCAGGAGAAGAAGTACGGCAGGTACACCACGCTCTGCAGCATCGAACGCAGCCGCTCGGACGCGATCGAGTGCATGAGCAGCGCCAGCGCGATCGGCACCGGGAAGTAGAACACCAGCTGGAACGCGGTGATCGACAGCGTGTTCACCATGGCCCGCAGGAACTCCGAGTCGGCGAACAGCACTTGGAAGTGCGTGAACCCGACCAGGCGCGAGCCGAGGATGCCGCCGGTGAACGGCTTGTAGTCCTGGAAGGCGACCACGTTGCCCAGGGTCGGGATCCACCAGAACCCCCACACCAGGATCATCATCGGCGCGGCCATGAGGAGCAGCGGCCAGTCGCGGCGCAGCCGCTCCCGCCAGTGCGCCTTGGCCTTCGCCTTCCGCTTGGGGGAGTCCCCGGCCTGCTCGGCCGGGGACTCCTGCTCGGTCACGGTGCTCACAGGCGGTCGTTGTCCTTCGCGACCTTGGTGTAGTACTCGCGGGCGGAGTCGCCGACCTTCGCGCGCCAGTCCTCGACGATCTGGGTCCATGCGGCGACGTCGCGCTGGCCGCGGTAGATCTCGTGGTGGGCGTCCTTCATCGGCTCGTTCTCGGCGGAGAGGTCGGAGGGCATCTCGACGCGCAGGCCCTGGAAGGGGCTGGGGTCGAGGAACGGCGCGGCGTTGGTCTCCCACTCGTGCAGCCGCTCGACCATGCCGGGGTACTGGAACCGGTTGTTGGCGTTGGAGCGTCCGGAGAGGAACATGTAGGTCGGCGCGACCTCGGTCTGGCCGAGGTCGGTGCGCTGGGGCACGCCTTCGGCGTCGATGGTGAAGTGGACGCCTTCGACGCCGTCGGAGACCAGGTCGTACTCGACGGTGCCGAACGGTGCCGAGCACCAGTTGGCGACCCGCAGGCACTCCTGGATGCGCTCCTCGGAGAGGTCCTTCTTGATGAAGGTGAACATGCCGGCGGGGTCGTCGCGCCAGATCGTGGGCGTGCCGCCGGCCTCGCGGGCGAGCGGGTCGACGACCTGGAGGTTGAAGCCCTCGACGTTGCGGTAGGTCTGGTACATCTCGTGCCAGGCGCCGAGGCCGTCCTCGTAGAACACAGCCTGGCCGGAGCCGATGATCTCCTTGGAGTTCGTGTTGCGGTCGGCGACGTAGTCGGGGTGGACGAGGCCCTTGTCGAAGACCTGCCGGGTGAACTCGATCGCGGCGGCGAACGCCTCGGTCTCGAACTTGTGGACCAGCTTGCCGTCCTCGACCTTCCAGAGCGTGGGCACGCCCATGGCCTCCTGGACGGTCTGGTCGAGGCTGGCGAACGCCCAGCGGTTCTTGCCGGGGTCGTTGACCTCTTCGGCGATCGCGAGGAGCTCTTCGAGGTTGGTGGGCTGCTCGAGGCCGAGTTCGTCGAGGATGTCCTGGCGGGCGAACAGCGCGTTCGTGTAGGGCGCGCGTTCCCAGGGGATGCCGAGGAGCTTGCCGCCGAAGACGCCCATGGCCCAGGCGGCCGTGGGGTAGGAGGCGAGGAGCGGGTAGTCCGCGGCGGCCTTGTCGCCGGCGAGGTAGGGGGAGAGGTCGGCGAAGAGCTCGTTCGCGGCCTCGCTGAAGTCGGAGAGGTTCACGATCTCCCAGCCGGGGATCTGGAACATGTCCGGCACGTCGCCGCTGGCGAGGGTGGTGGTGATCTTGTCGAGGTAGTTGTTGCCGTCGGCGATGTTGAAGACGACGGTGCCGCCGAGGATCTCGTTGACCGTGGTGAAGTACGAGTTGTCGGGCAGGCCGGGCGGCGTCGGGTTCCACAGGGGAGTGACCGCGGTGATCTCCTCGCCGGTGGTCATCACGGGTTCGGTGACGGCCGTGACCGGTTCGGCCGGGCGCGAGAGGTACCCGGGGGTGACGGAGCCGTCGGGCTGGCCGGGCAGGTCGGGTTCGATGCCGCCTTCGTACGGCGTGTACTTCGGGAGCAGTTCCGCGAGTTCGTCGGACCCGGCGGCGGTGCCTTCGGGGCCTTCTTCGAGGGCCGCGCACCCGGCGAGGGAGGCTGCGACCGCACCCGCGGCGCCGGCCTGGAACAGGCCGCGACGCTGGATTCGGAACGCGGGGACGTTGCTTGAGGTGTCGCCCATGGCGATGCCTTTCGTTGGGGGATACAGGATTCGCCGGTAAATGTGCAGGCTGAGGGGGCCGTTGTTTAATGGTATGACCAAACAAATATAACCGGCTCGATGAGACGGGTGCAACACCCCTCCCAGAAGTAACTCGAGCGCGCCGACTACCAGCGCCTGCGGCCCCGGGCCTGAAAGAGCACCGCCGTCGTCGGCACCGGCAGCATCCGGACCGAGGCGCGGCGGCCGCGGAGCCAGAGCGCGAAGTCGATCAGCGACGGCCTAATCCCGCGCAGCTCGAGCGCCACACCGTGTCTCGCGCACTCCGCCACGAGCAGCCCGCGGTCCACCAGCAGCGCCGGGTCGTGGACGCCGCGCACCGCGATGCGCGGGATCCGCTCGGCGACACCGATCGCGAGGAACCGGCACAGTGCGGTCGCCGCGAGCGTGTCGATCACCAGGAGCCCGCCCGGCCGCAGCAGGCGGCACGCCTCCGCGACCGCCCGGGGGAGGTCCGGCACGTGCTCCAGGATCTCGCCCGCCACGACGACCTCCGCGCACGCGTCCGGCAGCGGGACCGCGAGCACGTCCCCCTGGACGCCGAGCACGCCGTGATCGGCGGCCTGCCGCAGCGCCTCCAGCGAGAGGTCCACCCCGAGGTGGCGGTACCCCTTGCCCTCCAGATGCGGCGCGAGCAGCCCGGCCCCGCAGCCGAGGTCCACCAGGACCGCGTCCTCGTACGGCGCGGGCGGCACCAGTGCGGCCCGCGCCGCCGCCAGCCAGTGGAGCATCGCGAACACGCCCCGCGGCCGCCACCACTCCGCGGCCAGCCGGTCGTACATCGCCGGATCATTGGGCGCCAAGGATTCGGGGGTTCCGCTCATCCCGTCAGAGTGACACACTGATGGCCGTGAAGCAGTTGTCGACGAGCTGGGCGCTGGTGCGGGCCTCCCATCCGCTGCCGGCGGTCGCCGTCTCCGCCGTAGCCGCCGGACTGGCCCTGGGCTCGGACCGCGGGCCCGCGTCGGCGGCCTGCGCGATCGCCGCGGTCTTCGCCGGGCAGCTCTCCGTCGGCTGGCTCAACGACCTCGTCGACGCGCCCCGCGACGCCCGCGTCGGCCGCACCGACAAGCCCTTGGCCGCCGGCGAGATCCGGCCTGCCGCCGTCCGGGCGGCGTTCATCGCCTCCGCGGTCGCCGCCGTGCTCCTCTCGCTCTTCTCGGCCCCGCTCGCCGCCGCCGCGCACCTCGCCGCACTCGCCTGCGCCTGGGCCTACGACCTGGGTGTCAAGGCCACCGCATACTCCGTGGTGCCGTTCGCGATCGCCTTCGGCCTGCTCCCCGCGTTCCTGTCGAACGGCGACCCGTTCCCGCCGCCCTGGCTCATCGGCGCCGCAGCGGCGCTCGGCTCCGCGGCGCACTTCGTCAACGTGCTCCCCGACCTCGCCGACGACGACGCCACCGGCGTGCGCGGCCTGCCGCACCGCCTCGGCCCCTGGCCCAGCCGCATCGCCGCCGCCGCGCTGGTGCTCACCGCCTCCGGTCTGCTCGTCTTCGGTCCGAACGGTGCGCCCACGCCGCTCGCCCTCACCGCCGCGCCCCTCTCGGCCGGCATCCTCGTCACCGGATTCCTCCTCGACCGCCGGCCCCGCTCCCGGGCGGCGTTCCGCGCAGTGATGCTGGTGGCCCTCATCGACGTGGCCCTCTTGCTGCACACCGGGTTCGCGTACTGATCCCCGGTCGCGCCCGGCAGCCCCTCAAGCGCACGTGCTCGGGGTTGATCGAAACGCGGGTTCCGTGGACACTGGTTCGCAGAGGTTCACCCGGTGCTGCCGGGCCCCGCATCCGAGGAGCGTGCGTTGACGACCAGTGAGCACCCCGCAGACGGCCCGAACGGCGGCGCCCGCGCCCTCGCCCTGGCCCGCGAACTCGCCCCGAAATTCGCCGAACGCGCTGCGGTGCACGACGAACACGGCCGGTTCCCCGAAGCGGACTTCGCCGACCTGCGCGCCGCCGGCCTGTTCGGGCTCATGGTGCCCGAGCGACTCGGCGGCTTCGGCGCGTCCTTCGCCGAGTACGCGCGCGTCGCCTCCGCCCTCGCGCGCGGCGCGGGCTCCACGGCGCTCGTCTTCAACATGCACGCCTCGGTCACCGGCGCCCTCGCCCAGACCCCGGACGACCTCGTGCGCCTCCTCGGCGCCCCGAAGAGCTCCTTCGAGGCCCGCGACAAGGCCCTCGAAGCCGCCGCGGGCGGCGCGCTCTACGGGGTCGCGATGAGCGAGCGCGGCAGCGGCTCCCGCCTCTCCCAGACCTCGACCGCCTACCGCCGCACCGACTCCGGGTACCGCATCATCGGCAGCAAGGCCTTCGTCTCCGGCGCCGGGCACGTGGACGCCTACCTCGTCACCGCCCGCGAGGCCGACGCCGAGGAACCGCAGGTCTCCTACTTCCTCGTCCCCGCGGGCGAGGGCATCCGCGTCGAAGAGACCTGGGACTCGCTCGGCATGCGCGCCACCGGCAGCCAGGACGTCCACTTCGACCTCGAAGTGGGCCCCGAGGCCCTCCTCGGCGGCGTCGAAGGCCTCACCCTGATGATCGCCGAGGCCATGCCGCAGTGGCTGGTCGCCTCCTACTCCGCCGTCTACGCGGGCGTCGCCCGCGCCGCCGTCGACGCCGCCGCCGAGCACCTGCGCCGGCGCGGCCTCGGCCGCCTCCCGGCCGCCCGCGCCCGGCTCGGGCGCGCCGACACCATGGTGGCCGCCGCCGAACTCGTCGTCGCCGAGACCGCCGCGCGGATCGACAGCGCCCCAGGCGATCCCGTGACCAACCAGTGGGTCTGGCGCGCCAAGCTCACGGCCGGGGACACCGCCGTCCAGGTGGCCTCCTCGCTGCTCGAAGCCGCCGGCGCCTCCGCGTCCCGGCGAGGGCACACCCTCGAACGGCTCTACCGCGACGCCCGCTGCGGCGCGCTGCAGCCGGCCACCTCGGACGTGTGCGCCGACTGGCTCGGCGTCGCCGCCCTCGGCGAGGACCCCGACCACGACGCCGAAGTCCCGCGATGGTGACCGCCCGGATCGCCGGCATCGGCGCCGCCCTGCCGCCGCTCTACACCCAGGAGCAGCTGTGGGAGGACGTCTTCCGCTGGCACTTCTCCCGCAGCCGCGTCGCCCAGCGCATCTTCACCGCCTCCGACGTGCGGACCCGCCACTCCGCCACCGACCCGGCCGAGTTCAAGGCCGTCGCCGACTGGTCGACCGCCGAGCGCATGGTCCGCTACGGCGAGGTCGCGCCGCCGCTCGGCCTCGAAGCGGTCCGGAACGCACTGGACGCGGCGGGCACCGACCCCGATGAGATCGGCCTGCTCACCGTCGTCACCTGCACCGGCTACCGCACGCCGGGTCTCGACATCGAGCTCGCGCGGATGCTCCCGCTCCCCGCCGACGCCCGCAGGCTCCTCATCGGACACACCGGCTGCCACGCCGCGCTCCCGGCGCTCGCCACGGCCGCCGACTACGTCGCGGCCCAAGAGCAGCCGGCGGTCGTGCTCTGCCTGGAGCTCACCTCGCTGCACCTGCAGCCGGCCACGATCGATCCCGGGCAGATGGTCTCGCACGCGCTGTTCGCGGACGCCGCCGCCGCGGTGGTCGTCCGGCCCGGCGCCTCCGGCCTGCGCGTGGTCGACGTCGCCGCCCGCACCGACACCGACCGGCGCCACCAGATGACCTGGGACATCACCGACCTCGGCTTCCGCATGGGCCTCTCCCCGGAGGTCCCGGACGCCTTGGCCGAGCAGGTCGGCCCGCTGGTGAAGGACCTCCTGGGCCGCCACGGCCACGACGTGCGGGACGTCGCGGCCTGGGCCGTCCACCCGGGCGGTCCGCGCATCCTGGACGCCATCGAAGAGGGCCTCGAACTGGATCCGAGCGCGCTCGCGGCCTCCCGCAAGGTGCTCGCCGAGCACGGCAACTGCTCCTCGGCGACCGTGCTGCTCGTCCTGCAGGAGCTGGGGCCGCAGGACGGGCCGGTCGTGGCCCTCGCCTTCGGCCCCGGCCTCACCCTCTACGCCGCGCTCCTCGAGCCCGAGGAGTAAGGGAACGGGCCCGGTGGCATCGCCATCGGGCCCGTTCTTCAATGGTTACGAGAGAGCGAAGTTCGCTTCGGTCACGTCGTCGGCGACGACATTGACCGAACCCGTCGCCGAGCCGGACTCGGCGTCCACCACCGAGAACTGCGACGAACCGGCACCGGCCGCGAAGGTCCAGTACACGCCGTCAGCGCCGGAGACGCCGTAGTGGCCCGAAGCGGTGTGGGTGACCACCGCGCCGGCGACGGGCGCGCCGTTCTGGTCGGTCACGGTGCCCCGCACGAGTCCGCCCGCGATCGGGGCGCAGGTCGGCGTGCCGCCGACGAGGACGTCGTCGATCTGCCACCAGTATCCCGAGCGGTAGGCGTGGTAGTAGTGGAACTTGAGCTGCGCCTGCTGCGCTCCGGCCCAGGCGCTCAGGTCCACGGTGACCGTGCTGTCGCGGATCGAACCCGTTGCGGCCCAAGCGTCCACCCAGGTCTGACCGCCGTCGGTGCTGATCGCGACCTCCGCCTCCGAGTACGGGAGCTGCCCGAGGAAGTCGGTGGCGAAGGTCAGGACCGGCTCCGGCGCGCTCGACAGGTCGAACACCGGCGAGATGAGGTCGGTGTCCATGGTGCCGCCGCCCGGCGGGCGGGCGAAGGCGAAGCCGCCCGTGCCCGGGGTGAGGTTGCCGTAGTTGAAGGCGTCGTCGAAGGTCCACGGCGCGGGGCCGCGGTTCTCCACGGTCCACCCCAGCGGCGTGGTCAAGGACTCGAAGCCGGTGCCCAGCGGGTCGAACGCGTAGCCGGGCGCGGTGCAGCCGCTCGCGACCGGCACCGCGATGTGCAAGTTCGCCGCGTTCGCCTCGATCTGGACGGTCTGGTACCCGCCGTACTCGGTCTCCACGACCAGGTCCACGCCGCCGGTGGGCAGCGTCAGGGAGAACTCCCCGGTGAGCGGGTCGGTCTCGGTCGAGACCTCGCCGCCCGCCGTCGTCACCGTCGCGGCCAGCGGCCAGCCGTGCCCGGAGCCGTCGACCACGGTGCCGGTGACCACTGTGGTCGGCAGCGGGGTCAGGACCGTGTCGAACACGGCCGTCTGGTCGGCCGCGACGGTCACCGTGCCTTGGGCCGCCGCGTACCCGAACTTGGTGACCGTGACCGCGTGCTGCCCGGTGAGGGCGAACTTCACGGTGTACGTGCCGTCGGCCGCGGTGGTGGCGCGGCGGTCGAAGGCCCCGTCGAAGACCAGTTCGGCGTCCGCCAGCGGCGCGCCGTCGGGTCCGGTGACGGTGCCGGCGATGGAGCCGGAGTCGCCGTCGGGGAGCGCCTGGGCGGCCGCGAGCGCGTCGATGCGCCCGTACCCGTGGACGTTGTTCGCCTCGGCGGTGCCGCCGCACTGGTCGTCCGCGGTGTAGCGGGCCGAGCCGGTGAGCATCTCGTAGACGAGGCCGTAGTCGCCGCGGAGGGCGGGTTCGGCCGACATCATGAGCGCGATGGTGCCGGCGACGTGCGGCGCGGCCATCGAGGTGCCGCTCTGCGAGCCGTAGGCGCTGCCCGGCACCGAGGAGAGGATGCCCGAGCCGGGCGCGGAGACGTCCGGCTTGACGCGGCCGTCGCTGGTGGGCCCGCGCGAGGAGAAGTCGGCGATCGCGCCGCTGGAGCTGTAGGCGCCCACGGCGATCACGTTCGCGTACCCGCCGGGGGCGTTGGTGGTGAGGCAGACCGGGCCGCTGTTGCCCGCGGCGAACACGGGGATGATCCCGGCGGCGTGCCAGAGGTCGACGATGTCCTCGAAGTACGGGTCGTCGTCGCCGTCCCGGCCCCAGGAGTTGTTGATGATGTCGGGCGCCTTGGACGGGTCCGGGTTGTTCCCGGCCCAGTCGGTGGGCGCGACCATCCACTCACCGGCCCTGAGCACCGATTCCATGCTGCTGCCGTAGTAGTTGGCGGCGATCCACTCCGCGCCGGGGGCGACGCCGATCTGGTTGCCCGCGCCGTCGTCGCCGACCATGGTGCCCACGGTGTGGGTGCCGTGGTTGCTGAGGTCGCACGGGGCGGCGCCGCAACCGCCTTCGACGTCGTAGAAGTTGTAGTCGTGGGTGAAGGTGCCGTCGCCGTTGTTGCCCCGGTACTGGTTCACCAGCGCGGGGTGGTCGTACTGGACGCCGGAGTCGATGCTGGCGACGACGACGCCTTCGCCGGTGGCGCCGAGCTGGTCCCAGACGGCGGGGGCGTTGATGTCGGCGACGTTCCAGCCGGCGGCGGCCGCTTCGAGTTCGGTCTCGGCGGGTGCGACCGGTTCGACGTTCACCACCTCAGGGGCGTTCACGACCTCGGCGACCTCGTCGAAGGCGGCGACGGTCTCGAGCAGGCCGGTGCCGCCGGTGACCTTGAGCGACGACGAGGCCCAGTAGGACTCGTACTGCACGCCGGCCTCGTCGAGGGCGGCGGCGACGTCGGCCTGGGAGGACTCGGCGAACGCCTTCGCCGCCGCTACGGCGGCGGCGCCCTTCTCGGCCTTGGTCTCGGCGTCGTATGCGGCCGAGTAGTCCGGGGCGCCTTCGAACTGCACCCAGAGTTCGGCTTCGCCTTCGGCGTCGATCTCGGCCAGCAGTTCGGGGTCGACCTTCTGATCTATCAGTGCTGTCGCGTCGGTCTCGGTCTGCGCCAAAGCGGGCGCGCCACCGGCAAAAGCCGCTGAGAGCGCTCCCACTAGCGAGACTGCGAGTCCTCGACGCCATCGTTGCGTACCTGACAAGACGGCTCCTCGTTGTGACGGTTGTCGGCGCCGGGGGTAGGCGGCGCCGCTCGCGATCGAGATGCAATGGCCATGCGATTCCCTTGCGCCCCACCATGACAGCCCATTCGCAAAGACCGAAATGGACATAAGAGAGAAATCACGAGGAACCATGTGGAAACATCCTCGCAAGTGCCGCAACTCACAAGCGGTCGCAGCTCCGGCCGGAACGGCGCCGCCCGCCCGAATGCCGGGGTGTCGCACGCGGCGCTCCGTCGACTGCCGCAGGAGAACGCCGAACGCCGGGGCGCTGATGCGCCCCGGCGTTCGGTCTGCTTGCGGCCCTTACTGCATGGTCGCGGTGTCGATGACGAAGCGGTAGCGCACGTCGGAGGCGAGCACGCGCTCGTAGGCCTCGTTGATCTGGTCGGCGGCGATGATCTCGACGTCCGAGGCGATGCCGTGCTCGGCGCAGAGGTCGAGCATCTCCTGTGTCTCGGCGATGCCGCCGATCGTCGAGCCGGCGAAGGTGCGGCGGGTCGAGATCAGGTTGAAGATGCCCACCGGGAGCGGTTCGGCGGGCGCGCCGACGTTCACGAGCACCCCGTCGACCTTGAGGAGCCGCAGGTACGCGTTGATGTCGACCTCGGCGGAGACGGTGTTGACGATGAGGTCGAAGGTCCCGGCGAGGGTTTCGAACGTGGCCGGGTCGCCGGTCGCGTAGTAGTGGTCGGCGCCCAGGCGGAGGCCGTCCTCCTGCTTCTTCAGCGACTGCGACAGGACGGTGACCTCGGCGCCGAGCAGGTGGGCGAGTTTGACGCCCATGTGCCCGAGCCCGCCGAGGCCGACGATGGCGACCTTCTTGCCCGGGCCCGCGCCCCAGTGCCGCAGCGGCGAGTACAGGGTGATCCCGGCGCACAAGAGGGGCGCGGCGGCCTCGAAGGGGATGCCTTCGGGCATGCGGAGGACGAAGTGCTCGTCGACGACGATGTGGGTGGTGTAGCCGCCCTGGGTGACGGTGCCGTCGGCGTCGACCGCGCCGTAGGTGTCGACGAAGCCCTTGAGGCAGTACTGCTCGTTGCCCTTGAGGCACTGCTCGCATTCGCGGCAGGAGCCGACCATGCAGCCGACGCCGACGCGGTCGCCCGCGGCGTGCTTCGTGACCTCGGGTCCGACTTCGGCGACGAAGCCGACGATCTCGTGGCCGGGTGCGAGCGGGTACTGCTGGGGGCCCCAGTCGCCGCGCACGGTGTGGATGTCGGAGTGGCAGATCCCGGCGTACTTGATCTCGATGAGCACGTCGTGCGGGCCGAGGTCGCGGCGTTCGACGGTGGTCTTGACGAGCGGTTCGGTCGCGGACGGCGCGGCCCAGGCGTTGACGGTCGGCACGGTGGCTCCTTCGGCAGGTGTCGTGATACCGGTGAGCTTAAGCGCCAGGATTCGACGTACGCCCGTTTCCGGTTCCGATCCATCATCGCTCCGTTTCGGCCCCGTGCCAAGCACCGGGCCTGACCGGGGCGCGCCGACAGGCCCCTCCGGCCGCGCAGCCGTGCCCGGATCAGCGGTCGGCGGCGGCCACGGGTTCGGGCTCCGGTTCGCCGGTCTTCCGGCCCATGCCGACGAGGCAGAGGATCGCCGGGACGAGCAGCGCGCCGCCGGTGAGCAGCGCGGCCCGCAGGGTGAAGGCGGTGCCGATCGCTCCGACGACGGGCCCGCCGATGATCTGCCCGCCGCTGTCGAACATGTCCCTTGCGGACAATGCGGTGGCGCGGACCTTCGGCTCGACCCTGACCACCAGCCACCCGTTCACGAGCGGCTCGTACAGCGGCCGGGCCACCGAGACCAGCAGCAGGAAGACGAGCGCGACCCAGAAGCCCTGCGCCAGGCCGAATCCGATGACGCCCGCGAGGGTCACGGCGGTGAACAGCACCAGCATCCCGATGATCGCGCCCGAGCCGAGGCGCGCGGTGCGCCGCGTCGCCCACTCGGTGACGCCGATGCCGCCGATCGCGACCGCGCACGAGACGAGGCTGAACCACATGGCCGGCTCGAGGCTGAACACTGCGGGGAACCCGATGTCCTCCAGCAGGAACGCGCCCGAGAGCCGGTCGAAGCTCTCGCTCCACAGCCCGAACGCGAACGTCATCCCCAGCAGCAGGACCAGGCCCGGCACGAGCCGCGGCGCGCGGCGCGACGCCCGCACCTGCTCGCCCGCTTCGGCTCTCGCCTGCGCGAGCACGGTCCGCACCGTGCCGTCCCCGGCGGGGCGCTGGAAGTGCCGCTCGGGCATCACGAGCACGAGCGCGACCGTGCCGAGCCCCATGAGCGTGCCGCCGACGAGCATCGGCAGGCTCAGCGAGACCGTGCCGAGTGCGCCGCTCAGCAGGCTGCCGGTGATCCCGCCGATGAAGCTGAGCTGCGTGGCGCGCAGGTAGACCGGGGTCATCTCGGCCCGCTGCGTCTCGTCGGCGACCCAGGACTCCTGGGCGCCGCTCATGAGCGCCGCGCCGAGCGCCAGCAGCACCTGCGCCGCCAGGTGCACCCAGAACTCGGCCGAGAGCCCCATCCAGGCCAGCCCGCCCGCGTACACGCCGAACCCCGCCACCACGCACGCCCGGCGGCTCACCAGATCGGCCAGGAACCCGGTGGGCAGCTGGAGCACCAGGTACGTCGCCTCGAGCACGGTGCCGATCATCATCAGCTCGAACGGGTTCATGCCGCCTTCCTCGACCCGGTACACGATCGAGGTCGTGAACGCCATGGCGACCAGGAAGGACAACCCCACCCGCATCGCGAGGTAGAGCCGGTACGGATTCACGCGGGCGCGGTCGATAAGGGGCACAGAACCCAACGATGCGGCAGCCCCGCATCGATGTCAATCGAATTGCCCGGGAACGCATCGGGGGGGGGGGGGGGGGCGCCCCCCCCCCCCCCCCCGACCCCCGCTTCAGGGCGGACCCGGCTAATCCGCCCTGACGCCTTCCTGTTCCGCGTTCGCCGTCTGGCGGGTGCGGACCTTGCGCAGCAGGGGCACGACGACCACGGTCAGGACCAGGATCGCCACGAGTGTGCCGGAGACGGGACGCTGCACGAACTCGCTCACGTCGCCGCCGAAGATCCTCATGGAGCGGCGGAACGAGGCCTCCAGGAGCGAGCCGAGCACGAACGCGAGCACGAACGGCCCCGGCTCGAACCCGAGCTTGCGCATCCCGTACCCGAGCAGGCCCAGGCCGATCACGAGCAGCATGTCGAACGCGTTGTTGCGGATCGAGTAGGTGCCGATCATCGTGATGACGATGGTGATCGGCGCCAGGACCCCCGGGCGGACCTTCAGCATGCGCACGAACAGCCCGATGAGCGGGATGCTCAGCACCAGCAGCAGCAGGTTGCCCAGGTACATCGAGTTCACGACGCCCCAGAACACGTCCGGGTGGTCGCTCATGAGCTGCGGGCCCGGCGTGATGCCCTGGAGCATGAGCGCCCCGAACAGCACCGCCATGGTCGCGTTCGCCGGGATGCCCAGCGTCAGCAGCGGGATGAACGAGGAGGTCGCCGCCGCGTTGTTCGCCGACTCCGGGCCGGCGACGCCTTCGATGGCGCCCTTGCCGAACCGGGACGGGTCCTTCGCGGCGCGCTTCTCGACGGCGTACGCCACCAGCGAGGCCATGGTCGCCCCGCCGCCGGGCAGGATGCCGAGGACGAAGCCGGTGACCGAGCCGCGCAGGATCGCCAGGCGCGACCTGAGCCAGTGCAGGCGGCTGGGGATCGCCCGCCCGAACGACGGCACGGCGGCCTGCGGCCGGTTCCGGTGCTCGAGGTTGTACAGGATCTCGCCGACCCCGAAGAGCCCCATGGCGACGATGGTGAAGTCGATGCCGTCGGCGAGCTGGTCGGTGCCGAACGTGAAGCGCGGCGTGCCCAGCAGCGGGTCGAGCCCGACCACGGCGAGCAGGAGCCCTGCGGACGCAGCGGCGGCGCTCTTGATGATCGACCCGTTCCCGAGCGTGCCGACCAGGAAGATCCCGATCAGCGCCAGGACCGTGTACTCGGCCGGGCCGAACGCCAGCGCGACGCCGGCCAGGGCCGGGGCGATGAACGAGAGCAGGATGATCGACGCGGTGCCCCCGATGAAGGAGGCGATCGCGGCGATCCCGAGCGCGGGTCCGGCCTCGCCGCGCCGCGCGAGCGCGTGCCCGTCGAGTGCGGTGACCACTGTGGAGGCCTCGCCGGGGAGGCGCAGCAGCACCGAGGTGATGGTGCCGCCGTACTGCGCGCCGTAGAAGATCCCGGCGAGCATGATGACGGCCGCCGTCGGTTCCAGGTTGTAGGTGATGGGCAGCAGGATCGCGATCGTCGCGGCGGGGCCGAGGCCCGGCAGCACGCCGATCAGCATCCCGACGGTGACGCCGAGCAGGCAGAAGAGGATGTTCTGCCACTCGAACGCCACCGCGAACCCGGAGAGCACGGAGGAGAAGTCCACGATCGATACTCCAGAGGGGACGGACTAGAAGGCGATGAGGTGCGGGAGCGGCACGTTGAGCCCGATGATGAACAGGGCGTAGGCGACCGCGGTGACCGCGACCGCCAGGATCGCGCTCATGAGCCACGATTCGCGGCTGAGGAACCGCAGCCACGCGAACAGCAGGAGCACCGTCGGCACCTCGAAGCCCACGATCTCGTACAGCGAGGCGTACACGGCCAGGCCGCCGGCGGCGGCCAGCACCGCCACGGTCCCGCGCGTGAACGCCTCGGTGTCCCTGCGGGTCTTGGCGGTCACGGCGATGATCCCGATCCCGGAGGCCACGAGCAGGCCGGCCACGATCAGCGGCCAGAGCCCCGGCCCGGGCTCGGTGAGGCTCCCGATGTCGAGCCCGAAGCTCAACCAGGCCGCGACGGCGCCGAGCAGCACGGGGATCGCACCCGCGACCACCGACTGGACGCGTCCGCCCGCGCGCGGCTCCTCAGGCTGCTCGCCCGGGGCCGCTTCGGTTTCGGCATCGGCCATGACCGCCTCGCTCATTCCGCGGTGCCGAGTTCGACGCCGGACGCGGCGATCTGGGCGGCGAACTGCTCGGTGGCCTCGGCCAGGTGCAGTTCCGCCTCCATGCCGTCGACCTCCCAGCGCTCCATGAAGTTGTCCTGGAGGAACTGGCCGTACTCGGAGCCCTCGCGGGCCTCCTCGAACGCCAGGGTCAGCACGCCCACGACCTCGTCGGGGGTGTCGGCGGGGACGACGATGAACCGGCGCTGGTCGACGAGGATGTCGTGACCCGCCTCCAGCGCGGTCGGCACGTCGTTGAGGTAGACGCTGCGCTCCTCGGAGAACACGCACAGCGGCCGCATGTCACCGGCCTCGATGTGCGGCATCGTCTCGGCGAGCGACAGCGACGCGGCGTCGATGTTCTGACCCAGCAGCGCGGTGACGGTGGGGCCGCCGCCGTCGAACGGGACGTCGGTCGCCTCGACCTGGGCGAGCCCGAACAGCAGGCCGGCCGAGAGCTGCGAGCCGGTGCCCACGCCCGTGGTCCCGTAGTTCACGTGGTCGGCCGCGAGCAGGTCCTCAAGGGTCTGGTACGGCGAGTCGGCGTGCACCACGAGCACGTAGCCCTCGTTGGTCAACGTGGTGATGATCCGCAGGTCGGTGATCACGACCGCGTCGGGGTCGTCGACGATGAGCGGGCCGATGGCGAACAGCGACTTGACCGCGAGGGAGATCGTGTAGCCGTCGGCCTTGCCGGCCAGCAGCTCCTTGAGTCCGACGGCGCCGTTGGCACCGGGCTTGTTCGTGACCGGAAGCGATTCGCCCAGCGGCTCTTCGGCGGCCTTGGCGACCGCGCGGCTGATGAGGTCGCCGGAGCCGCCGGCGTCGAAGGGCACCCAGAAGTCGACCGCGCGGGTCGGGAAGGTCGCGTTCGCCTCGTCGGCGCCGCCCTGCACCTGGCAGGCCGACAGCGCGACGAGCGGGGGCACGGCGGCAAGACCGGCGAGCAGTCCGCGTCGGGGGAGGGGGTGTTGCATTGTGTCTGCTCCTCTTAGTGATCGAATAGCCACGAATTCACCCCAGGGAGGGGCGTTTCGGGTTGAACATCCATCCGGGGACAAGGTATTTCATAGCGGCCGCGTCATCGCGCGCGCCCAGAGCATTTCTCGTATACCGCTCGTGAGCTGCCTCTACTTGCGCCGCATCGAGTTCGATGCCGAGACCGGGCGCGGTGGGCACTGCGATCGCGCCGTCGACGATGCGCGGCGGGTCGACCGTGAGGCGCTGGCCGTCCTGCCAGATCCAGTGCGTGTCGATGGCGGTGATCTCGCCGGGCGCGGCGGCGGCGACGTGGGTGAACATCGCCAGCGACACGTCGAAGTGGTTGTTGGAGTGGGAGCCCCAGGTCAGACCGAAGGCCTCGCAGGCCTGCGCCACGCGCACCGAGCCGGCCATGGTCCAGAAGTGCGGGTCGGCCAAAGGGATGTCGACGGCGCCGGAGCGGACCGCGTGCGCGAATTCCCGCCAATCGCAGGCGATCATGTTCGTCGCCGTGCGCATTCCGGTGGCGCGCTTGAATTCCGCGAGTACTTCACGACCCGAGTAGCCGTTCTCCGCTCCACAAGGGTCCTCGGCATACGCCAATACGCCGTCCAGTCCCCGGCACAGTTCGACCGCCTCTTTGAGCGACCAGGCCCCATTGGGGTCCAAAGTGATCCGTGCATCCGGGAACCGCTCGGCCAATGCCGTGACGGCCTTGGCCTCCTCGGGCCCCGGCAGCACGCCGCCCTTGAGCTTGAAGTCGCGGAACCCGTACCGCGCCTCGGCCGCCTCGGCCAGGGCCACCACGGCTTCAGGGGTGAGGGCCTCTTCGTCGCGCAGCCGCAGCCACGCGTCGTCCGCCCCTGACCCGTCCCGGTACGGCAGGTCCGTGCGGCCCCGGTCGCCGATGAAGAACAGGTATCCCAGGACCGGCACACTGGTGCGCTGCGGGCCGTCCCCGAGCAGTTCGGCGACCGGCACGCCGAGGTGCTTGCCGAGCAGGTCGAGCAGTGCGGCTTCGAGCGCGGTCCGCACGTGCACGGTGACGCGCTGGTCGAAGGTCTGGCTGCCGCGCCCGGCCGCGTCCCGGTCCGCGAAGCGGCGGCGCACGGCTTCCAGGACCGACCGGTACGCGCCGATGCCGGAACCGATCACCAGGTCGGCGGCGTCGCGGAGGGTCTGCGCGATGGCCTCGCCGCCGGGCACTTCGCCCACACCGGTGTTCCCGGACTCGTCGGTGAGGATCACGAGGTTGCGCGTGAAGTACGGCGCGTGCGCTCCGGAGAGGTTGAGGAGCATGGAGTCCTGGCCGGCCACGGGCACGACGCGCATCGCGGTCACGGTGGGGGTGGTCGCCTCTTCCGCTGGGCCAGCGGCCGGTTCGAGTCGCGTCATGAGGCGGACTGCTCGATCAGCGCTGCCAGTGCGGCCAGTTCGGCCTCGTTCAGGTCGGTGAGCGGCGGGCGCACGGGCCCGGCGGGGCGGCCCACGGCCGTCATGCCCGCCTTGACGATCGACACCGCGTAGCCCTTGCCGGCGTTGCGGATGTCCAGATAGGGCAGGACGAACTCGCGCAGCCGCCGGTACACCTCGGGGCGGTCCCCGGCGCGCACCGCGTCGTAGAACGCGAGCGCGAACTCCGGCACGAAGTTGAAGATCGCCGAGGAGTAGGTGGTCACGCCGAGCTGGAGGTAGGGGAGCGCGAAGGTCTCGGCCGTGGGCAGGCCGCCGATGTACAGCAGCCGCTCGCCGAGGGTCGCGTACAGGCGGGTCATGAACTCGATGTCGCCCACCCCGTCCTTGAACCCCACGAAGTTCGGGCATTCGTCGGCGAGCCGCTCGACCGCGGCGACGCTGTACTCGGCGTTCGACCGGTGGTAGACGATGACGCCCAGCGAGGTCGCCTCGCAGACGGCGCGCACGTGGGCGACCAGGCCGTCCTGCCCGGCCTCGGTGAGGTACGGGGGGAACAGCAGCACCGCGTCGGCCCCGGCGGCCTCGGCGTCGCGGGCGAACGCGACCGCCTGGGCGGTGCCCTGCCCGGCCGGGGCGATGATCGGGACGGCGCCGGCGGCCTCGTCGGCGGCGACGCGCACGACCCGGCCGACCTCTTCGGGGGTGAGCGAGAAGAACTCGCCCGTGCCGCCCGCTGCGAACAGGCCCGCCGCAGGGAAGGACGCCAGGTGCCCCAGGTGCTTCCGGTACCCGTCCTCGTCGAAGGAGAGGTCCTTCTGGAAGTGGGTCACGGGGAAGGACAAGAGCCCTTCGCCCAGCGCACGCTGGATCTCTGCGGGGCTGTATCGCGACATATGCGGCAGTCTCCTGTTCCGGGGGTTGAGGCCCGTACCGTAACCTCCGCCGCTCATACCGGTCCAACACTCATTCGATATCGGCTGATACCTTCACGGTATGGCTACAGGCGACGTCGGGTACACACTCGACCAACTCCGGGGATTCGTGGCCGTCGCAGAAGAGTCCCACTTCGGAAGGGCCGCAGAGCGACTGCGCATGACGCAGCCGCCGCTGAGCCGCCAGGTGCAGCGCCTCGAGCGCGCCGTCGGCTTCGCGCTCTTCCTGCGCACCCAGCGCGGCGTCGAGCTCACTCCGGCCGGACGGATCTTCCTCGACGAGGCCCGCCGGCTCCTGTCCTCGGCGGACACCGCGCCGCTGCGCGCCCGCCGCGTCGCCGCTGGCACGGCGGGCACCATCCGCATCGGCTTCACCGCCGTCTCGGCCCTCACCGTGCTCGGGCGGTGGATCAGCGCGGCCGCCGCCGAACTGCCCGGCGTCGACCTCGTGCTCAATGAGATGGTCACCCACGCGCAGCTCGACGCCCTCCTCGCCGGTGAGATCGAAGTCGGGCTCGTGCGCCAGGTCCCGCGCTCGGACCTGCTCGACTCCCGGCTGGTGGCCAGGGACTCGCTCATCCTCGCCGCCCCGCGCGACCACGCCCTCACCGGCCTCGGGCGAACGCCCACAATGGAGGACATCGCCGAGCACGACGTGGTGACCTACTCGCCCTCGGAGGCCTGGTACTTCTACGAGCTCGTCGTCGCCGCGTTCCAGCAGGCCCACTTGAAACCCCGGTACGTGCAGCACATCAGCCAGGTCCACACGGTCCTGTCAGTGGTCAACGCGGGGCTCGGGGTCGCGCTCGTGCCCTCCTCGGCCAGCGCGTTCAACCTCTCGAACCTGGTCTTCCTCGATATCGCGGACCTGCCGCCGGACACCGTGGAGCTCCACGCCGTGTGGCGCCGGCGCCACGGCAACCCCGCGCTCGACGCCCTGCTGCGCAGCGTCTGAGCCGGCCCTAGACCGCCGGACCGATGGACTCGCGGTCGACGAACTCCGTCGGCAGCGCGGCCTCGTTCTCCGAAGCGCCGCCGTCGATCTCGATCAGCAGCCGCCTGATCCCGCGCTCGCCGAGCAGGGCCAGCGGCATCCGGATCGTGGTCAGCGCCGGCGTCGGCAGGTCGGCTCCGAAGATGTCGTCGAAGCCGACGATGCTCAGCCGGCCCGGGACGTCGAGGCCGTGGTCCCGGCACTCCCGCAGCAGGCCGAGCGCGACCAGGTCGTTGTAGGCGAGCACCGCGCTCACGTCGGCGGCCTTCACCCGGCCGAACGCCTCCGCGCCGCCTTCGCGGGTCGGCGCGTTCGACTTGATCTCCACGATGGACATGTCCCATTCGACCGCGATCTCGAACGCGTGCTGCCAGCGCTGCCCGTTCATCCACGAGGCCTCGGGCCCGGCGAGGTAGGCGATGCGGCGGTGCCCGGCCTCGCGCAGCCGCTCCAGCGCGGTCGTGATCCCCGGCCGCACATCGGGAATGACGGCCGGAATGCCTTCGACGAGGCGGTTCACTACCACGAGCGGCTTCACCGAGGAGAGTTCCTGGATCTGGTGGTCCTCCAGGCGCGTGCCCACGAGCAGCAGTCCGTCCACTGAGGTCTGGAGTCGCTCGGCCGTGGACCGCTCGAGTTCGGGGGACTCCTGCGAGTCGGCGAAGACGATGGTCATGCCGGTCTCGGAGGCCACCCGTTCGGCGGCGCGCACGAGGTCGAAGTACGCCGGGTTGGTGATGTCGGAGACGAGCAGGCCGAGCGTGCCGGTCTTCCCGGTCGGCAGTGCCCGCGCCATGGGGTTGATCCGGTAGCCGAGCTCGGCGGCGGCGTCGCGGATGCGGCGCTCGGTCTGCGCGTTGAGGCGTCCGGGCTTGTTGAGCGCGCGGGACACGGTGGAGGGGCTCACCCCGGTGAGCCGCGCGATGTCGTAGATCGTCGGGGGCGCCTTGCGATCGCCGTTGCGGGGACGGGTGGCGGCGTCGGACTGCTCCATGCCTCCCCTTTCGCGCTTGTTGCCGGGGGTTGTCATCCGGCAATCGTTTGGTGCCAAGCAGCCGCGTTCCGCGGCAGGGCCTACCGAGCATACCGGAGGCCCGCCGCCTTTGCGGAGGCGAGGGTTCCGCGATTTCAGCGGTGGCAATCGATTGACGAACGGCCGTCAACGCCGCGTTGCCGCTGCTGGGGCTGCTTCCCGGGGTCCTTGCGGAACCGGGCGGGCGCGGCAGGGGCGCGGGCGGTCACGGGAGGATCGAGTCGACGTACCCGCCGTCGACCCGCACGGCCGCGCCGGTGGTCGCCGACGCGAGCGGAGAACTCAAGTACGCCACCAGGTTCGCGATCTCCTCGGGCTCGATGAGGCGGCGCAGCAGCGACTGCGGGCGGTGCACGCGCATGAACTCGCGCTGCGCCTCCTCCCACGGCAGCGCCTTGTCCACGAGCTGGTAGACGAACTCCTCCACGCCGCCGGTGTGCGTGGGTCCGGCGATCACCGAGTTCACGGTGACCCCGGTGCCCGCCGCGGCCTTGGCGAAGCCGCGGGAGACCGCCAGCAGCGCGGTCTTGGTGGTGCCGTAGTGGATCATCTCCTCGGGGATCACGATCGCGGAGTCGCTGGCGATGTTGAGGACCCGGCCCCAGCCCTGCGCGGTCATGCCGGGCAGGTACGTGCGGATGAGGCGCACCGCGGAGAGCACGTTGACCTCGAAGTACCGCCGCCATTCCTCGTCGGCGATCTCCAGCGCGGGCTCGGCGCCGAAGATCCCGAGGTTGTTGACGAGGATGTCGACCGAGGGCAGTTCGGCGGCGAGCGCGGCGGCGCCGTCCTCGGTGGCGAGGTCGCCTGGGGCGGCGAAGCACCGGTCGGTGAAGGTGGCCTCGTTGACGCGGGCCACGGCGGCGTCCACGGTCGCAGGGGTGCGGCCGTTGATGCCCACGCGCGCCCCGCCGAGGGCGAGCTTCGCGGCGACGGCCTCGCCGATGCCCTGGGTGGAGCCGGTGACGAGCGCGGTCCTGCCTTCGAGGTCGATCGAGATCATGGGGCCACCCTAGCGCCGCACGCGGCGGGGCAGCGCCGGTTCGCGGACGCCAGGGCGCCCCTGACGGCCCGCCTAGCGGGGGATGAGCCGCTGGAGCTGGGTCACGTGGCCCGGTTCCAGCTCCTCCAGGCTCGCCACGCCGAGGAGCTTCATGGTGCGCTCGATCTCCTCCTTGAGGATCGCGATCGTGCGGTCCACGCCGTCGCGCCCGCCCGCCATGAGCCCGTACAGGTACGCCCGGCCGATCATGGTGAACCTGGCGCCCAGCGCGATCGAGGCCACGATGTCGGCGCCGGACATGATGCCGGTGTCCACGTGCACCTCGGTGTCCCGGCCGACCTCGCGCACGACCGCGGGGAGCAGGTGGAACGGGACCGGGGCGCGGTCGAGCTGGCGACCGCCGTGGTTGGAGAGGGTGATGCCGTCGACCCCCATGTCCGCCAAGCGCTTCGCGTCGGCCACGGTCTGGACGCCCTTGACCACCAGCTTGCCGGGCCACTGCTCCTTGATCCAGGCCAGGTCCTCGTAGTCGACCGTGGGGTCGAACATGGTGTTGAGCAGGTCGGCCACGGTGCCCGACCAGCGGCTGAGCGAGGCGAACGAGAGCGGCTCGGTGGTGAGCATGTCGAACCACCAGTTAGGGTGCTTCGCCATGTCGAAGACCGTCTTCACGGTCAGCTCCGGCGGAATGGCGAAGCCGTTGCGCTTGTCGCGCAAGCGGGCCCCGGCCACGGGCACGTCCACAGTGACCAGCAGCGTGTCGAATCCGGCCGCCGCGGCGCGGTCGACGAGCGCCATCGAGCGGTCGCGGTCCTTCCACATGTAGAGCTGGAACCAGTTGCGGCCGCTGGCACCTCCGGCCTCGGCCACGTCCTCGATCGGGGTGGTGCCCATCGTGGACAGCGCGAACGGGATGCCCGCCGCGGCCGCCGCTCCGGCGCCGGCGCGCTCGCCCTCGGTGTGCATCATGCGGGTGAACCCGGTGGGGGCGATGCCGAACGGCAGCTCCGAGCGGCGGCCGAGCACGTCCCAGCCGGTGTCGAGCTGCGAGACGTCCCGCAGGATCGCGGGGTGGAACTCGATGTCCTTGAACGCCTGCCGCGCCCGGGCCAGCGAGAGCTCAGCCTCGGCCGCGCCCTCGGTGTAGTCGAACGCGGCGCGCGGGGTGCGGCGCTTGGCGATCCGGCGCAGGTCCTCGATGGTGAGCGCGGCGCGCAGGCGCCGCCGCTTCGCGTTGAAGTCCGGCTTCTTGAACTTCACCAAGGGCAGGAGGTCCTTGGGCCGGGGGAGTTGTCGCTGCGTCATGTGCGGGCCTATCGGAACGGTGACGGGTGGGGCATGCCGCGGTCCGGGCACGGCGGCCGGTTCCCCTGGCCGCTGCGTCCCGCCCTACGGTTTGAATCGTTTCAAATACCGAGCTTATCCCACTCGGCGCTCCCGCACCAGGCCCTGCCTCCGATGCGCCCGTCGCGCATCGGAGGCGGGGCCGCGGCCTCACTCGCCGCTGCGCAGCCAGACCGTCGTCTCGGGCGGCAGCTCGCCCTCGACCGGGCCGCTGGCGATCAGCACCGCGCCGGCGGGCAGCGGCACGGCGGTCGCGCCGAAGTTCGCCACGGCCTCCCAGCCGTTGGACCGGCGCAGGTGCAGCACCTGCGGCCCCGAGTCCACCCAAGTCAGCGACTCGTCGGTCTGGAGCCGGCGGCGCAGCGCCAGGGCGTCGCGGTACAGGTTGAGGGTCGAACCCGGATCGTCCGACTGCGCCTCGACCGAGACCGCGCCGAACCACTCCGGTTGCGGCAGATGGGCTTCGGCGCTGCCGAACCCGAACGACCCGCCCTGCTCGGTCCACGGGATCGGCACCCGGCAGCCGTCGCGGCCCACGTCCACGCCGGGGCTGCGGAAGAACGTCGGGTCCTGCCGCTCCTCGTCCGGGATCGCGGCGACCTCGCCCAGTCCCAGCTCCTCGCCCTGGTACAGGTACGCGCTGCCCGGCAGTGCGAGCATGAGCAGCGTCGCGGCCCGCGCGCGGCGCAGCCCGGCGGCCTCGTCCAGCACCGGGTCGGCCCCGCGCGAGAGCAGCCACTTGCGGTTGTAGTGGCGCGGCCGGTCGCCGTTCGGCGGCAGGCCGTACCGGGTCGCGTGGCGCACCACGTCGTGGTTGGAGAACACCCAGGTCGTGGAGGAGCCGGACGCGGCGGCCTGCTCGAGGTTGTCGACGATGATGCGGCGGAACTGCCCTGCGTCGAAGTCGGCTTCGAGCAGGTCGAAGTTGAACGCCTGGCCCAGGCCCTCGGCGCTGGCGTAGCGGGCGCGGCGCGCGGGCGGGTCGACCCAGGCCTCGGCGACGGCGATGCGCGGCGGGTCGTACTCGTTGAAGACCTCGCGCCAGCCGGCGTAGATGTCGTGCACTTCGTCGCGGTCCCAGAGCAGGTGGGTGCCGGTGGCACGGTCCATCGCTGCGAGTTCGGCCTCGGAGGGCAGGTCCTCGGGGAGGTGCTTGGCGAGGGCGTGCGCGACGTCGACGCGGAAGCCGTCCACGCCCCGGTCGGACCAGAACCGCAGGGTCTTCAGGAAGTCCTCGCGCACTTCCCCGTTGCGCCAGTTGAAGTCCGGCTGCTCGGGGGCGAAGAGGTGGAGGTACCACTGCCCGTCGCCCACGGCCTCCCAGGCCGGGCCGCCGAACATGCAGGTCCAGTCGGCGGGCGGCAGTTCGCCGTTCGGCCCGAGGCCGTCGCGGAAGACGTACCGGTCGCGTTCGGGCGAGCCCTTCGGCGCGGCCAGCGCCTGCTGGAACCACTCGTGCTGATCGGAGGAGTGGTTGGGCACGATGTCGACGATGAGCTTGATGCCGGCGGCGTGCAGTGCCGCGACCATGGCGTCGAAGTCGGCGAGGGTGCCCAGGCGCGGGTCGACGTCCCGGTAGTCGGCGACGTCGTAGCCGCCGTCGGCCAGCTCGGAGGGGTAGAACGGGCTGAGCCACACGGCGTCGACCCCGAGCCGCGCGAGGTAGTCGACGCGGGAGGTGATGCCGGGGAGGTCGCCGAGGCCGTCGCCGTTCGCGTCGGCGAAGCTGCGCGGGTAGATCTGGTAGACGGTGGCCTGGCGCCACCAGTCGGCGTCGAGGCGCTCGGGTGCGGCGGTGCTGGTGCTCGTGAGCAGCTCGGTCATTGACGTGAGCCTTTCAACTGTTGATATCCTGATTAAATCTAGTTTGAAAATCAAATGGCTCCTGCCATACTGGGCCACGGAAAGCCGAGGTGTCAAGAGCATTGCCCCGAGAAGATGAGAAGTACGCGTTCTCGCTGCGCCGAGCGAACGCCGCCGCAGTGCTCGAGTACGCCTGGGGCACGACGGCCTTCACCGCCAGCGACGCCATCGCGGCCACGGGCCTGACCCGCTCCACGGTGATCGCGCTCTGCGACGCCCTCGTTGAAAAAGGCTGGATCGCGGAGCTCCCGAACGCCCGCGCCGCAGGCGGGGAGTACCGCAAGGGCCGCCCCGCCCGCCGGTACGAACTCCGCGCGGACGCCGGAGCGGTCGTCGGCGTCGACGCCGGCCAGCACTGCGTGACGGCCGCGGTCGCCGACCTGCGCGGGCGCGAACTCGCGCGCGCCCACACCGAGATCGACCCCGACAGCGCCGAGCAGCGCGTGGCCGTGGCCGACCGGACCATCGCCGCGGCGCTCGACGCCGCGGGCGTGCATGAGCGGTCGGTCCTGTGCGTCGCCGTCGGCGTGCCCGCCCCCACCGACCTCGACGGCGCCTCACCCGAAGGCGAGCTCGAGTTCTGGTCCCGCATGAACCCCGGGTTCGCCGCGCACTTCCGCGAGCGCGGCTGGCTCACCGAGGTCGAGAACGACGCGAACCTCGCGGCGCTCGCCGAAGGCGCCCTCGGCGCGGGCGTGGGCGCCTCCTCGTACATCGCGCTGATGTCGGGGGAGCGGTTCGGCGCGGGCTACGTGGTCGACGGCCACCTCGTGCGCGGCAAGCGCGGCGCGGCGGGGGAGCTGCGGCTCCTCTCGCTCGTCGAAGGCGTGGGCTCCACCCACGGCATCGCGGCCCTGCTTCGCACGTGGGCCCTCGAACTCCAGGCATCGGGCACAGTGGAGGAACACAGCCTGATCATGCAGACGCCCAAGGCGAAGCTCGGCGCCGAGGTCGTGTTCCGCGCGGCCGAGGCGGGCGATCCGGCCGCGCTGGCGCTCCTCGACCGCATGGCCGAGCGCCTCGCCCGCATCTGCGCGGTCCTCGGCGGCCTGCTCGACGTGGAGCGCATCGTCTTCTCCGGTGCGGTGGCCGACTCCCTCGGCCTGCTGCTGCCCCGCGCGGCGGCCCGCCTCGACGAGCTGACCCACCCGCCCGCGCCGGACCTCATCGCCTCACCGCTCGGCGGCGGCGTGGTCAGCCTCGGCGCACTCGCCCGCGCGCTCGAGATCGTGCGCACGAACGCGATCGCCCTTGAGCCGTCCGCTCCAATGCGGGAACAAACTATTCCGTTCTGATATACTGGACCGGCACCCGTTCCGCGAGCGAAAGCGAGTCGCCATGAGTTCCAAACCTGCAACCGTTCCCGAGGGCTACGGCACCGTCACGCCGTGGATCGTCACGAGCGACACCGCCCGCGTCATCGACTTCATCAAAGACGCCTTCGACGGCGAGGAACTCGGCCGCGTCGAGATGCCGCCGGGCAGGATCGGCCACGCCGAAGTCCGCATCGGGACCTCGATCGTGATGCTCTTCGACACGCCGTTCTCAGTGGACACTCCGGCGATGCTGCGCCTCTACGTCGAAGACGCCGAAGCCACCTTGAAACGCGCCGTCGACGCCGGCGCGACGCTCGTGACCCCCCTGACCGACGTCCAGGCCTGGGGCGACCGCGTCGCCCGCCTGCGCGACCCGCTCGGCAACCTGTGGTGGCTCCAGGAGCGCGTCGAGGCGCCCGAGCCCGAGGAGGCCATGCGCCGCATGGAGGAGCCGAAGTACGTCAAGGCCATGGAGCAGACCCAGGTCATGGACGCGCCGGGCCTCATCTGACAGCGCAGGCCCCGGAGCCTGAGGACGACCTCAGGCTCCGGGGCCCTCGCTCACTCCGCACGAATGTCGTCTACATAGACCGTTCCGGCCGCCGTCGTCCCGCCGTACCCGAGGTACAGGTTGAACGCCGAGACCTCCGCCAAGTGCTCCGCGTCCAGCCGCGCGTCCGCGTGCCCCGTGTCCCAAGGCGCGGGCCGGAAGTCGGCGAACGGCGCGTTCACCTCCGCACCCGCCGTGTCCGACAGGCCCGTGTTGTACTCGAAGTACGCGCCCTTCGACACCACCTGGATCGTCGCGCCGTTCGTCGAGCCGTCGCCCTTGAGCCACAGCTTCAACGCGCCGAACGCCGTCCAGTCCTGGCCCACCGACCGCCCGATCCCCGTGTACCCCGCGTTCGCGAAGTCGTACGAGTACGCCAGACCGTAAGCGCCCGAAGCCTTGTGCTCCGCCGAGAGGGTCGTCGTGTTGGCGTTGACGTGGCTGTACGCCTCGCTCAGGGTCAGGTCGTCCCCGGCGTACCCCTCGAAGTCGTCGATCCACCCCACCGGCAGCGGCTCCACCTCGCCGAGGAACACCAGCGCCTCGTCCGTCATCGTGCGCCCGTTCACCTTGGCGCTCACCTTGACCGTGACCGTCCGGTTGTCCAGCCAGGACGGATCGATCGACCACTTGCCCGAGTAGAACCCCGCCGAGTCCCGCGTCAGCGCCACCGGAGCGCCCCCGTTGATCGAGTACGTCGCCTTCCGCGAGGTCGCGGAGGTCAGGCGCATCCGGATCGTGGTCTCGGCGGTCGTCACGCGCTGGCGGTCGGTGGGCGTCACCAGGTGCAGGAACGGCGCGCTCGGCACCGCGGAGGTGCGCGCGTCGTAGACCCCGTCGAGGTCGGAGGCGAAGAGCGAGTACGGGTCCTCGTAGAACTCCACGAAGTCCGGCTCCAGCGCGTGCCCCGGGAACGGCACGTACGCGCGGTTGGTCCCGCCGAAGTTCGCCCAGGTCAGCATGTGCGACACCCGGCTCGCGGCCGGGTCCGCCTTCAGCGCCCCGAGCAGGTCGGTGAACCAGTCGAGGTTCCGCCCCTCCTCGCCGGACTCCCCGAACTCGGTGAACGCCGGCACCTTGCCGCGCTCCTCGGCGAGGCCCACGACCATCGCGAGGTCCTTCATGGTGCCCGCCAGCCACTCCGGTGAGCCCGCCGAGTTGTCGTACGCGTCGTAGCCGAGGATGTCCACGAACTCGTCGCCCGGGTAGGTCTTCATGTAGTTCGCCGGATCCCCGCCGAAGCTCGAGTTCGGGGAGTACGAGTACAGGAGGTTGTGCACCTTCTTGGTGTCCCGCAGGTACTCCACCGTGTACCGGAAGATCTCGATGAACTCCGCTGAGGTGCAGTGCCCCGCGCCCCACCAGAACCAGCCGCCCGTGTTCTCGTGGAACGGCCGGAAGACGACCGGGATCAGCGTGCCGTCGGGCCGCTTGGCGCCCTTCACGGAAGCGGCGATCCGGTCGAGGAACTCGTTGAAGTCCGCGTGCTTCGGCCCGCCCGGGAGGATCTGGCTCACGACGCGGCCGGTCGTGTCCCAGAAGTCCCCGCCCGTGACGAAGTTGTACATGTGCGCGCTGAGCACGTTGATCCCGCCGAGCGCGTCCGACTTCTCGAAGGCCCAGCTCATGGCCTCGATGTTCTCCTCGACGGTGCCGCCGTACACGCCCGGCTTCTGGAACCCGTTGAGGATCAGCGTGTCCCAGCCGAACACGGCCGGGTAGTCACCGGTGGTGGCCTCCACATCGGAGGTGGTCTCGGTGAAGGTGTCGAAGGTGAACCCGTCGGTGAGGGTGTGCTCGTGGCCGAACAGGATGCCCTGGCCCTGCTGGTCGAGCATGTACTGGAAGAGCGCGCGCGTCTGCGGGGTCGCGCAGTCGTCGACGATGCTGACGCGCTGCCGCCGGTTCGTCTCGGCGCTGGCGGGCAGCGGCATGCCGACGGCCGCGGCGGCGGCCGCCGCGGTGGCGGCGCCGAGGGTGATCACGGCGCGCCGGGGCGCGCGGAATGCGGAGATAGGCACTTGCGTCTCCTTTGAACGTAAGGCCCTCGCGGGAGGGGTTGGATCCGGTGGGTGGCCATGACCTGGGGTTTCGGATACTGAATCGGTTAAGCCGTCCACAGGATATCCATAGCGATTCATCGATGTCAACGGCTGCGGGCCCGCGACCGCGCCGCCGCCCGGCCCGACCGCGACCGGCCATGGTCTACGCCCCGCTCGGGGCCTCGAGATCCTCGAAGGCGGCGCTTGATGCGCCTTCGTGGGCACCCCGAGACCGCCATGCGCGAATTCGCGTGCCGGTCCGCCCCTCAGACGAGCTCGCCCAGCAGGGCGCTCAGGATGCGGGCGGTCTGCTCCGGCTGCGTGTAGATCGCGAGGTGGTCGGTGGGGAGTTCGGTGACGGACCAGCCCTTCGCGACGGCCTCGGCGGCCTGGGCGCGGTAGGCCTCGCTCAGGCGCAGGTAGGCGCACGGACCGGGCGGCCACGCCGGGGCGTACGGGGCCGTCTCCTCGAAGTACGCCAGGGGGATCCGCGGCAGGGCCGCGGTGAACGCCTCGCGCAGGCCGGCGTCGGGCAGGAGGTCCTCGATGGCCTCGGGCGGGAACCAGTCGCTCCATTTCGGCAGCCGCCCGTCCGCGGCGACCTGGCGCAGGTGGTCGCCCAGTTCCTTCGGGGCCGTGTCGAACCAGGACTGCCCGGGGTGGGGGAGCAGGGCGTCGACGAAGACGGCGGCCGCGGTGCGGGGCACCGCCTCGGCGATGGCCGGGATCAGGGTCCCGGCGCCGCTGTGGGCGATGAGGACGACCGACTCGTGCATCGCGTACTCGCGCAGGCCCGCGGCGGCGAGAGCGGCCGCGGCCGGGAGGTAGGGGCCGTCGCCGGCGAAGGCCGGGCCGAGGTCGGGGGCCGCGACCACGTGCCCCAGCGATCGCAGCGCTTCGGCGGTGGGGCCCCAGGCTTGCGCGCCGGTGAGCGGGCTGTGCACCAGTACCAGAAGTGGATCGTCCATGTTTCGATTGTTCTGCCCCGAACCGGGAAACGCAAGGAATCCGCGGCCCGGAAGCCGCGGAGCCCTTGCCGGACCCATGGAGCATGTGCCGCCTGACGGCCGCTGACCTCCGGGTAAACCTTGTTGCAGCACAACAGATGCGATCGGAGAATTCCTCAATTGCCGAGCACGGCCCGGCCCGCGACAGCGAGCGCGAGGGCGCGCTGCTCCCGGGCCATGGCCTCGAGGTCGGACCGCAGCCCGGCCAGCCATTCGGGTTCGCCGGCGTCCGGCGTGCCGAGGGCCCGCGTGATGCGGACCAGCGAGCAGACGGCGTGCACGCCCGTGAACAGGCGCAGGCTCGCGACCTCGGCCTCCGTGAACCCGCGAACGCCCCGGTACCCGGCGATGAACGCCTCGACCAGCGCGCGCCGCTCCTCGGCGACGGCGCCATCGGGGCCGGTGAGGTCCCGCAGGGCGAAGGCGACATCGGCGGCGTACCAGGAGTGCGCGGCCTCGTCGAAGTCGAAGGCCGTCGCCCGATCGCCCTCCCACGCGAGGTTGTCCAGCTCGAAGTCGCCGTGCACGACCCCGAACCGGGCATTGTCGCGGGGCAGCGCGGCGACCCGCTCGCCGAGGCGCGCCACGGCCTCGGCCAGCTCGGCGTCCCCCGGGAACCGCTCGGCCGCCTCGGCGAGTTCGCCGAACGCCTGCGGCAGCACGGCATCGACGTCCGCGGCATCGCGGTGCACGATCGCGAGCGCGCGGCCCCACGCGCGGGCGCGGTCGGCGGTGAGCTCATCGGCGTCCGCCTCCTCGCCGGCCGCGGCCTCCACCACCATGGCGCGCATCGGCCCGTGCGCGGTCGGCACGGTGACCGTGAGCCGTCCGGAGTCGGCCCGGACCGGCCGCACGACCGGCGTGCCGTTCTCGGCGAGGCGCTCCATGAGCGCCGCCACGGCCTCGGCCCCGGCGTCCTGCTCGGGTGCGAACCGCAGGTACCGCTTCCCGCGCGGGTCGGGCAGCACGAACACGTGGGAGGCGCTGGAGCGCCACCAGCGCGCGGTCCCGGGCTCGTACCCCCATGCGGCGGCGACCTCGTCGGCGATCGGACTGGTCCAGGCTTCGGTGACGGTCTGCTTCAGACGGTCGATCTCAGTCAATGGCATCATCGCGAGCCAGTCTCGCGTCCCGGCGGCCCGGAGGCAAACGGATTCCCAGCCGCCGACCCTCCTCGGCGACGCCATCGGGACTGCGAGGGCGCCCAGCTGTTGAGACGGTCGGTCTCGGATCACTGGATCGGCCGACTCGCGGACCGGCCCGCGGACGCTGTGTCAGGCTTCGCATGGGCGGATACCACCGCCTCGGTGATCCGGACTGTGGAGGCAGGCAACATGAGCGTGGTCGTCATCGGAAGCGCGAACCTCGACCTCGTCTACGAGGTCGAGCGTATCCCCGCGCCGGGCGAGACGGTGCTCTCGCGCGGCCTCGCCTCCTTCCCCGGCGGCAAGGGCAACAACCAGGCCATCGCCGCCGCCCGCGCCGGGGCCGAGACGCGCTTCATCGCCGCGCTGGGCCGGGACGCGGCGGCCGACGAGCTCGCCGCGCAAGCCCGGGCAGCGGGCATCACCCTGCTCGACCGCCGCGTGGACGCCCCGACCGGCACCGCCGTCATCTTCGTGGACCGCAAGGGCGAGAACTCGATCGTCGTCAACTCGGGCGCGAACGCCGCCCTCGTGGACCTCACCGAGGCCGAACTGGCCGAGATCGCCGCCGCCGACGTCATGGTCGTGCAGCTGGAGACGCCGCTGGACACCGTGACCGCCGCGATCCGCGCCGCGCGGGCCGCCGACACCGTCGTGGTCCTCAACGCCGCCCCGAGCGGGGCCTTTCCCGAAGCGCTGCTGGCCGAGGTCGACATCCTCATCGTGAACGAGCACGAGGCCGCCGAACTCGCGGGCGAGCCGGCGGGGACGGGCGAGCGGTCGCTCATGTCCGTGCTCACCGCGCACGGCTGCGACGTCGTCATCACCCTCGGCGCCGACGGCGCCTTCGTCGGCGGGCGCGGCGCCGATCCGGTGAAGGTCGCGGCGTTCCCGGTCGAGGTCAAGGACACCACGGGCGCGGGGGACGTGTTCGTGGGCGCCTTCGCCGCCTCCCTGGACCGCACCGCCGACGAGCGCTCGCTCGTGGCGGCCACCGAGTTCGCGACCGCCGCCTCGGCCATCGCGGTGCAGCGCAAAGGCGCGGGACCCTCGATTCCGACCCTGGACGAGGTGCGGAGCCTGCTGGACTCCTGATTTCGGGGCCGCGGGACGCCGCTTTCGGCCATGATGGAGGGACCGAACGGGCATCGGAGGCTCAATTATGATCGGATTCATCGTCGCAGGGCTCATCATCGGCGCGCTGGCGCGCCTGATCAAGCCGGGCAAGCAGAACCTCGGCATCTTCGCCACGCTGCTGCTGGGCCTGGTCGGCTCGGTCATCGGCGGGACGATCGCGAACCTGCTCGGCACGGGCGACATCTTCGAGTTGAACATCATCGGGTTCATCGCGGCGGTGATCGTCTCGGTCCTCCTCATCGGCGTCGCCGAGAGCCTCGTGGGCCGCAAGAAGTCCGCTTGACCTTCCCGTAGGGCCCCGCACGCGACCGCGTGCGGGGCCCTACGGACGCCCGGATTCGGGCGGGGCTGGGGCAACGGCGAAGGCCCTGTGCGGTTCGCGCACAGGGCCTCCGGTCTCTTGCCGCTAGCGCGCTGCCGTCGTCGGGGCGCCGATCAGGCGCGGGGCGATGACGACCCGGTCGATGTCCGGCGCCCAGGCGTTCGCGTTGCCCAGCCGCAGGGCCTCATCCGCAGTGGACAGTGTCACCGGGATGGTGCGCTGCGAGAAGCTGTTCCACGAGTACGTGTAGCGGAAGTACGCGTGTCCCACCTGCTCGGTGCCCTCCTGGACCTCCAGCAGCCGGTCCACGACCTGCGGGTTGTAGTCGTGCTGGCCGGAGGTCTCGGCGTTGGCGTAGAACACGGTGAGGTCGTAGTCCCCGGGGGCGGCGAAGCCGTCGCGGGCGATCTCGACCGCGTTGCCCGCGCCGTTGCCGATCCAGCCGACGAAGGCGCTTCCGGAGGCGTTGGTGCCGGTGCTGTCCGGGAGCTGCGTGACCGCCGCCTGGCCGTGCAGGGTCATGTCCTCGGCCTCGACCGTGACGGCGGCGCTGTCGGCGGTGCGGTCGCGGATCGTGGTGAGGGACTGGACGACCGCGCCGTCGGGGGAGCGGAGCTCGATCTCGTTGATGCCCTCGTTGAGGTGGAGGGTGGCGGTGGAGCGCCACTTCCCGGCCTTGCTCGCGGTGACCTCGGCGACCGGTGCGCCGTTCACCGCGACCTCGACCGAGGAGGCCTTGGTGGAGGCCCAGTCGATCTGCACGTCGTAGTACCCGGTCTCGATAGCGGTGGCGTACAGGTCCGCCCGGTCGTCGCCGCTCAGGGCCGCGCCGCCCTTGCAGTTGCCGGTCCACTTCAGGGCCGCGCCGTTCTCCAGGCGGAAGCCCGAAGCCGGATACAGGGTCGGCTCCCCGTTCTCCACATTGGTCAACGAGACCTTGTCGAGCGTGATGTCCGAGTTCGGGAGCTTCGTGGTCCCGTCCGCGCTGGAGCGGATCGACAGGGTGTGGCTGCCGGCGGTCAGGTCAACGAGCAGTTCGGCGCTGCCGCGGTACTTCCACCTGCTGTTGGCGTTGAGCGCCAGGTCGGCCGCGTACTGGATCGTGCCCGACGACTCGTCGTCCACGAACAGCGCGTGCCGACCGGGGACGCCCGGGGCGCCGCCGATCACCTGGAGCCGGTAGGTCCCGTCGCTCGGGACGTCCACGGTCCATTCGGCGCGGGAGCCGACCTGGTTGAAGGAGCCCACGTCCTTGCCGCCGGAGGCCAGGAACTGCCAGCCGCCGTTCGCCTTCGGGTCCTGCGTGTACACGGTGGCGGCGGTGATCGCCATGTCCTCGGCCTCGATCGCGTCGCGCCACGGCTGCGCGGCGGCGTCGGCTTCCACGTCGCGCGTCTGGCTCGGGGTGATGATGAGCTGGTAGCCCGCGTACCGGTCGTAAGTGGGCACGTCGAGCCGCAGTTCGCCGTCGACCACCTGAAGGCCGTCGTAGGCGGCGATCACCGGCGGGTCGCCGGCGAGGCCTTCGGCGCCGGTGAGGGCGTTCTCGCGGATCTCCACGTCGACCTTGCCGCCGAAGATCGACTTGTCGAGCCCTGAGAGGTCAAGGGCCACATCGCTGTCGGTGCCTCCCCAGAGGACGGTGGCGCGCCGGTTGGCCTCGTGGACCGCGCCGATGCCCTGGAGGGTGTCCACGCCGTCCGGCGTCGGGGGCGTGACCTTCACCGTCTCGCTGCCGTCGAGGTCGCCGTACCACTTGAACATCCACCAGCCGGCGTTGGCGCCGCCCGGCCGGGCGGTGTTGTCGGAGAGGTTGCCCGCGTAGTTCCAGTACGCGGTCTGGGCGTCCACCTTGGTGTCCTCGAACATCGAGAACCACTGGACGAGCTGCCCGGGGACGCTCATGTCGCGGAGCATCCCGTACTCGGTGATGTTGACCGGGATCGGTTCGAGGCCGAGTGACGCTTCCAGCGCGCGGTAGTCGGCGAAGTGCTGCCGGTAGGTGCCGAGGTTGTCGATGCCCAGCTCGTGCCAGACGAAGATGTCCGGCAGCGAGTCGTTGGCCTTGGCGAACTCGAGGATGTCGCGGCTGCGCTCGGGCTGCCAGCGGGTGTCGCCGGGGCCGGCGATGCGGGCGTGGCCGAGGTCGTGGCGCGCCCAGACCTCCTGGATCTTCTCGTAGACGGCCTGCCAGTCGCCGAGGAACCGGTCCTTCTGCCCGGCCCAGTTCGGGTACCAGTTGCCGCCGTCGGGCTCGTTGAAGGGGAGGAAGACGTAGTCCTGCGGCCGTGCGGAGTCGGTGGCGACGGCCTCGGTCACGAACTCGATGACCTCGAGGAAGTCCCAGACGCCGTTGCCGCCCTCGGTGTAGGTGCCGTCTTCGAGGTTGTAGGTGCGGTCGTCTCCGGGGCGCCTCCCGCCGTTGTACGGCCACTCGGGGTAGTAGTCCTGCATGTAGATGTACATGTCCTCGCCGTTCTTGGCGAAGAACCCGTCCTCGACCTTGACGGCGTCGCCGGAGGGGTGCTGGGTGCCGTAGGGCGCCTTCTGCGAGGTGTTGGTGATGTGGGCGCCGTTGATCAGCGCCTGGGTGGGGGCGCCTTCGTCGCCGAAGCCGTAGAGCGTGCCGGTCGCGCCGCCGCGGAAGTCGCCGGTGCGTTCGGCGAAGTCCACCGCGAGCACTTCGGGCTCGGCGGCGGTGGCCGGGGAGGCGAGACCGGTCAGGGCGGTCGCGGCGACTGCCGCGGCTGCACCGGTGCTCATGAGTCTCCTCAACATCAGGGTGGTCCTCTCTTCATTGAGCCGGGACGTGTTGAAAAACCGGGGATCGCGACCGTTGGATCGCAGGTAGACCGTACCGATCTTTGATAACGATTTCAAGACACGACTTGAAATCGATTTCATACCGGGTTATGGTTCGGGCTGTCAACGCATCGCGGCGGTCTCCCGTCCGCGGTCCCGACGTACGGACAAAGGGGTATCGTGACCGATCAGTTCTCTTGGGGCAGTGGACGTCTCGAGTTCGGATTCGCCTGGGGCGACGACTCGCCGGTGCATCTGGCGGGCCTCACCCGCGACGGCGCCGCGATCCCGCTGCACGCCGTGCCCCTCGTCGAGGTCACCACCGCCCGGACCGGCAACACCCCCGCCGCCGACCGGATCTCCCACACCGAGCTCGGCCTGGCCCTGCGCTACGCCTCCCACAGCGAGGAGCGGGACGGCGGCGTCCGAAGGCTGGTCATCCGCCAGACCGCGCCCGGCGTCCTGGCCGTCGTCACGCTCGAGCGCTTCGACACCGCCGAGGCGGCCGTCCGCTCCCGCGTCGAAATCCGCGCCGCAGGAGACGACACCCTCGTGCTCCGCTCCGTCGCCTCCTGGTCCTCCGGCTTCACCCGGCCCGGCGGCACAGACGACGACAACCTCGCCGGCTGGCACCGCGTCCAAGGGATGAGCGACTGGTTCGGCGAAGGCCGCTGGAGCCGCACCCCGCTGCGCGGCAACGACTTCCCGCGCCTCTCCACCCACTTCGCCCACAGCGCCCACGACCCGCGCGGCCACCACTCCGTCACCTCCGACGGCACCTGGTCCACCGGCCGCCACCTCCCGGTCGCGGGCCTCGAGACCGCCGGCCTCGCCTTCGCCTGGCAGATCGAGCACAACGGCGCCTGGCGCTGGGAGCTCGGCGAAGACCTCCAAGGCGGCTACTTCACCCTCTCCGGCCCCACCGACGCCGACTCGGCCTGGACCCGCGTCGTGCGCCCCGGCGAGGCCTTCACCACCGTCCCGGCCACGGTCACCGTGGGAGAGGACTTCACCGAAGCCGTTGCGGCCCTGACGGACTTCCGCCGCGCCGCCCGCCGCCCCCACCCCGACAACGCCGCCATGCCCGTGGTCTTCAACGACTACATGAACACCCTCCTCGGCGACCCCACCACCGAGAAGCTCCTCCCGCTCATCACGGCCGCCGCCGAAGTCGGCGCCGAGATCTTCTGCATCGACGCCGGCTGGTACGACGACGGCGGCGACTGGTGGCCCAGCGTGGGGGAGTGGCAGCCCTCCACCACCCGCTTCCCCGGCGGCCTCGGCGAGGTCATCGACGCGATCCGCGACGCCGGCATGGTCCCCGGCCTCTGGCTCGAACCCGAGGTCATCGGCGTCCGCAGCCCCATGGCCCGCAAGCTCCCCGACGCGGCGTTCCTCCAGCGCCACGGCCAGCGCATCACCGAGCACCACCGCTACCACCTGGACCTGCGCCACCCGGCGGCCGTCGCGCACCTCGACGGCGTCGTGGACCGCCTCGTGAACGACTTCGGCATCGGCTTCTTCAAGTTCGACTACAACATCAACCCCGGCCCCGGCACCGACCTCGACGCCGACAGCGTCGGCGACGGCCTCCTCGGCCACAACCGGGCCCACCTCGCCTGGCTCGACGGCGTCCTCGACCGCCACCCCGGCCTGGTCATCGAGAACTGCTCCTCCGGCGCGATGCGCCAGGACTTCGCGGTCCTCTCCCGCCTCGCCATGCAGTCCACTTCGGACCAGCAGGACTTCGCGAAGTACCCGCCGATCGCCGCCGCGGCCCCGATCTCGCTCCTGCCCGAGCAGGCCGCCAGCTGGGCCTACCCCCAACCCGAGATGAACGACGAGGAAGTCGCGTTCTGCCTCGTCACCGGCCTCCTCGGCCGCTTCTACGTCTCCGGCCACCTCAACGAGATGACCGAAGCCCAGCGCGCCACCGTCGCCGCCGCCGTCGCGACCGCGAAGCGGCTGCGCGAGTCCATCGCCGCGGGCCACGCGTACTGGCCCGCCGGACTCCCGGACTGGACCGAACCGTGGGTCGCCCTCGGCCTGCGCGGCGACGGCGAAGACCTCGTCTCCGTCTGGCGCCGGGGCGGCGACGCCGCGACCAGACTGCACCTGCCGCACCTCGCCGACCGCGACCTCCGGGTCGCCACCGTGTTCCCCCTCGACCTTCCCGAGTGGAAGACCGACTGGGACCGCGACACCGGCACCTTGACCGTGCAGGGAGGGGACGCCGACATCGCCGCCCGCACCCTGCGCCTGCACTACTAGTCCCTCACTGTAAGGAGCGATTCAATGAAGAACAGGTTCCGCAACGCGCTGGCGCTCGCCGCCGCAGGCGCGATCACGCTCGCCGGGTGCTCCGACCCCGGCGCCGACACCGGGTCGGACGGCCCGGTCTCCTGGCCCGCGCAGGACGCCGACCTCTCCGGCACCACCCTGACCATCTGGGCCGCCCAGAACTCGAACACCGTGCCCGACAGCGTGATCGCGGGCTTCGAGGAGCTCACCGGCGCCGAGGTCGAGGTCGTCACGATCCCCGACCCGTACGAGCAGGGCGTCCAGACCAAGGTCGCCACCGGCGACAAGCCCGACCTCGCGTTCTGGCAGCCCACGGCCTCGCAGCTGACGGCGATCAACGCCTCGCAGAACCTCCAGCCGCTCGACGACGCCCCGTGGCTCGACGCGTACAAGCCCGAGCTGCGCGACATCACCGGCATCCTCGACGACACCCGCTACGCCGCGCTCATCACCACCCCCGCCGTCGAAGGCGTCTACTACAACAAGGAGGTGTTCGCGGCCAACGGCATCACCGCGACCCCCACCGACTGGGACTCCTTCCTGCAGACCGCCCGCGACCTCAAGGGCGCCGGCGTCACCCCCTTCCATGAGATGGCCGCGGACAAGTGGGGCACCCAGTGGTGGGTGCAGGTGCTGCTCGCCGACGCCGCCGCGGACGGCCTCTGGGACCGCGTGAACGCGAACGAGGAGAAGTTCACCGACCCGACCATCCAGGGCGCCATCGACACTTACCAGGGGCTCATCGACGAAGGCCTGTTCAACGAGGACATCAAGACCGCCACCTTCGAGGACCAGGGCGCCGCCCTCCTCGCGGGCGACGCCGCGATGGTCATGCAGGTCAACTCCTACTTCGGCCAGCTCCAGTCGCTCGCCGACACCGAGGAGCTGAACCAGAAGATCGGCTTCTTCCCGATCTCGCCGTCCGGCAACACCGGCACCTTCATCCCCGACCAGTCGAACGCCCTGGTGGCCTTCAAGACCGGGGACGAAAAGCGCGAGGCCGCCGCCCGCCAGCTCCTCTCCTACTGGATGGGCGACGGCTACGAGGACTTCGTGAACGCCCAGTCGACCGTCTCGCTCCAGACCGGCGTCGAGACCCCCGCCGACGTCCCCGAGGCCCTGCTCGCCGTCAGCGACTCGGTCGGCACCTCGGTCGGCTCGATGCAGGCCCAGGCCATCGCGAACCCGGACCTGTACATCTACCTCGCGGACATGATCCAGGGCACCAAGACGCCCGCCGAGGTCGCGGAGGCCACCCAGGCCCAGTTCGAAGAACTCGCCAAAGCCCAAGGCGCCGAAGGCTTCTAACAAATCAGCCGCTCCACCGAGGGGCGCCGGGCATGGGTCGAGACCCCGGCGCCCCTCACCTCCGAAGCAACGCCGCTACCAGGAAGGCCGAACTCCGTGACCACCATGCTCGCCAAGGGCAAGGCAGGACCCCGCCGCCAAGACCATCCACTGTGGTTCCTCATTCCGGCGCTCGCGGTCCTGGTCGTGTTCTTCCTCGTCCCCACCGTCTTCAACTTCGTCTACGCCTTCACCGACTGGTCGAGCTTCAAGAGCGCCATCAACTTCACCGGCCTGGACAACTTCGCCTCCCTGTTCACCAACGGCACCCTCCTCAACTCCCTCAAGGTCACCCTCGTCTACGCCGTGCTCGTGGCGGTGTTCCAGAACGCCTTCGGCCTCGGCCTCGCGCTCCTGCTCGAGAAGGACACGCGGGTCAACCGCGCCGTGCGCGTCGCGTTCTTCGTGCCGGTCATCATGTCCGCGCTGGCGGTCGGCTACATCTTCCAGGCGCTGCTGAAGCCCGACGGGGCGCTGAACGGCATCATCGGCTGGTTCACCGGCGCGGAGGTCGCGATCCCGTGGCTGGGGAGCACGACGTGGACCATCGTGGTCGTCGCGGTCGTCCACGCCTGGAAGTGGATGGGCCTCTCCATGCTCATCTACCTGGCCGGCCTCAAGACCATCAGCGAGGACGTGCTCGAAGCGGGCCGCCTCGACGGGGCCGGGCGCTGGACCATGTTCCGCTCCATCCGGTTCCCGCTGCTCGCCCCCGCCGTCACCTTCAACGTGGCGACCGCGCTGCTCGGCTCCATGAACGGCTTCGACATCGTCCAGGCCACCACCGAGGGCGGCCCCGGCGGGACCACCGAGCTGCTGAACATCTACATCTTCCGGACCTTCGGGCAGGGCCTGTTCGCCCAGGCCACGACCATGAGCCTGGTGCTGTTCCTGCTGGTCGCGATCCTCGCGTTCCCCGTGATCCGGTTCCTGCGCAAGCGAGAGGACGTGCTGTGACACTGACCGCTGAAAGGCCGCGCACGACCGCACCCGCGCGCCGCAGGCAGAAGCGCCGCTTCCCCGTCCAGCCGATCGCTGCGATCCTCGTCGCGGCCCTCGTGCTCGGCGTCCCGTTCTGGCTCGTCATCGCGACCGCCGCGAAGGACCAGGCGGGGGCGCTGAACCCGGATCTGTCGCCGCCGAGCGAGTGGCAGCTGTTCGACAACTTCGCCACCGTGTTCGAGGACGGCCGTATGGTCGCGGGCTTCCTCGGGAGCCTCCTCGTGATGGTCCCGGCCGTGGTCGGCGTGCTCATCCTCGGCTCGATGGCCGCCTGGATCCTCGGCCGCCGCGGCGGGCGGCTGACGGCGGCGATCTACGCGCTGGGCATCTCGGGGATCGTGCTGCCGCCTGCGGTGGTGACGATCGTGCTCCTGCTGCGCCAGCTGGGCCTGGCTGGGACCCCGCTCGGCATGATCGGCGTGTACATGGGCATGTACCTGTCCACAGTGATCTTCTTCGTCACCGGCTTCGTGCGCACGATCCCGCACGAGCTGGAGGAGGCCGCCCGCGTGGACGGGGCCGGGCCGGTGCGCACCTTCATCCGGGTGATCCTGCCGCTGCTGCGGCCGGTGCTGGCCACCGCGACCATCCTGATCTGCCTGTACATCTGGAACGACGTGTTCTACGCCCTGTTCGTGGTCGGCGGCCGGCTCGACACGCTGCCCCTGAACCTCTACCAGGTGGCGAGCGCGGGTCTGTATCTGCAGAACTGGCACCTCATCTTCGCCTATATCATCCTGATGAGCCTGCCGCTCCTGATCACGTTCGTGGTCGCCCAGCGCAGGATCATCTCCGGCATCACCAGTGGTGCGGTGAAATGAGCGCCACCGGTGCAGTGAAGTGAGGAGAGCTGTGGCGAGGACGGGCAGGAACCCGACGATCTCGGACGTCGCCGAACTGGCGGGCGTCTCGGTCCCGACGGTCTCCCGCGTGCTCACCGGGGCCGCGAAGGTGAGCCCCGCCAAGCGCGAGCTGGTCGAGGCCGCCATCGCGGAGCTCAACTTCCGGCCCAGCGCCGCCGCCCGCGTGCTCGTCTCCCGCAAATCGCAGACCATCGCCGTCATCGCCGGCAACACCTCCCGCTACGGCTACGCGGAGACGATCCGCGGCATCGAGATCGCGGCCCGCGCGGAGGGCTACACGGTGATGATCACCGTCGTGGAGAGCGCGGACGCCGAAGAGGTGGACCGCGCGGTGGCGGCGGTCCAGATGCAGACCTTGGCCGGGGTCGTGGTCCTCAAGTTCGACCCGCCCGGTGTCGCCGCGCTGCACCAGCTGGGCGGGGACCTGCCGGTCGTGGCGCTCTCCGGCACACGGGAAGCCGGTGTGCCGCAAGCGGTCCTGGACGAGGCCGCCGCGGCGGAGGAGCTCACGGAGTATTTGCTGGGCCTGGGGCACCGCACCGTGCACCATGTCCGGGTCCCGCCGTCGCGCCGGGTGGACGGCCGCACGAGCGGTTGGAAGCGGGCGCTGACGAAGGCGGGCGCCGCGGTCCCCGCGGTGCGCGACGCGACCTGGGATCCCAAGAGCGGCATAGCGGTCGGCCGTGAACTAGCCGCCGACCCCGAGGTGACGGCGGTCTTCTGCGGCAACGACGAGATCGCCATGGGCGTCATGCGCGGCATCACCGAGGCGGGCCGCCGCGTCCCCGAGGACATCTCGGTGGCCGGCTTCGACGACCACCCGCTCGCCGAACTCTGGAGCCCGCCGCTGACCACAGTGGACCAGGATTTCGCGGGCCTGGGCACGCGTGGCTTCCAGCTGCTGAAGCAGGCCATCGACGGTACGACCGTCCGCCGCTACTCCAGCGAGCGCCCGGCCCTGGTCCTGCGCGGCAGCACCGCCGCCCCGAAGCACGGCGCCTGACCTTGCCCGAATCCGCACCGGACGCCGTGCCGCTGGAGGGCGGACGCATGGCCGCCGGGGTCGTCCGCATCGGCGACACAGTGCACCGCCCGCGCTCGGGCTCCTCTGATTTCATGGCCGCGCTGCTCGGGCTGCTGGAGCGGCAGGGCTTCGACGGCGCCCCGAGGCACCTGGGCAGGTCCGACGAGGCGGACGTCCTCTCGTTCCTCCCCGGCGAGGTCCCGGCCCGCTTCGGGGTCTGGTCTGACGAGCAGGTTCGGGCCGCGGCGGCGCTGCTGCGCCGGATGCACGACGCGACCCGCGGCAGCGACCTCGCGGGCCGGTGCGACGTGGTGTGCCATCACGACCCCGGCCCGAACAACGCCGTCTTCCAAGGCGGCCTGCCGGTCGCTTTCATCGACTTCGCCGAGCCGCCCCGGGCAGCCCGCTCGAGGACGTGGCCTACCTGGCGTGGACCTGGTCCATCGCCTCGAAGCAGACCCTTCCCGTTGCACGCCAAGCCGATCAGGTGCGGCTCATCGCCGACGCGTACGGCCTGGAAGCCGCTCGGCGGCATGTGCTGATCGACTGCATCCTCGAACGCCAGGCCCGCAATGCGCGCTTCTGGGCCGAGTTCCGGGCCGAGGCGGCCACGGTCCCGGCCACACCGGAGCAGCTGGCCGACCGGATCGAGTGGAGCCGCCGCGAGCACGCCTTCGTCGCCACGCACCGCGAGGTCTTCGACCGCGCGTTGACCTGAGTGCTCACGCTGCGAGGTCTTCGACCGGCCCTGGCCTGCGTCTCGCCCGGCATCGCTCCAGGTGAGCACTTATTCAACCAATTAGTTGACAACGACCGGGCCATGGTCTAGCGTTGTATTCAACCAATCAGTTGAGGACGAATCGTGGGTGACAGAACGCAGCTGCTCGACCGGGCCTTCGCGGCACTGGCCGACCCGACCCGGCGCGACCTGGTCGCCCGGCTCTCCGTCTCCGACGCCACGGTCGGCGAGCTGGCCGAGCCGTACGACGTGAGCTTCCAGGCCATCTCCAAGCACGTGAAGGTGCTCGAAGAGGCCGGCCTGGTGACCCGCAGCAAGGACGCCCAGCGACGGCCCGTCCACCTGAACACGGAGGCATTCGACCTGATGTCGCAGTGGATCGAGCGCTATCGCCGCGAAGCGGAGGAACGCTACCGCCGCCTCGACGCCCTACTGGCCCGCACGGCCCAGGACGACGAGGACCGGCGACCCGACAAGGAGGAAGCATCATGACCAAGCACGAAACCGAGATCACCGCGGACCCCAAGGTCCCGACGATCGAGATCACCAGGGAATTCGACGCGACGCCCGAACGCGTGTTCAACGCCCACGTCGACCCCGAGCTCTACGCCCAGTGGACCGGGCCCCGCGCGTCGAACACCAAGATCACCCGCTGGGACGTCCGCACGGGCGGCGAGTGGGCGTTCAGCGGTGAAGGCGGGGGCGAGACGTACTCGTTCTTCGGCAGCTTTCACGAGGTCCGCCCGAACGAGCGGATCGTCTGGACCTTCACCTACGAGGGCGATCCCGACGGGGTCTTCCTCGAGACGCTGACCTTCGAACGGCTCGAAGGCGGCCGTACGCGGCTGCGGGTGCTGAGCGTGACCCAGGACTTCGAGACCCGCGACGGCATGCTCGCCAGCGGCATGGACATCGGGGTCAACGAGGGCTACGAGAAGCTCGACGAAATGCTCGAGGCTCAGTCGAAGGAAGAGGCGTAGCCCATGGCGCAGAACGGAACGCACGAGCCGCCCGCCGACCCCTCCGGGCGGCTCGCGCACGACGCCGCGTACTTCACCGCCCTCGTCGAGTCGGCGAGCGCCGACGACTGGTCGCGCCCCAGCCCCGTCCCGGAATGGACGGCCCTGGACGTCGTGAAGCACCTGATCGAATGGCCGCGCGACTTCCTCAAGGGAGCGGGGATCGAGCTGGGGCCCTTGGACATCGACGCCGACCCGGTCGCCGCCTGGAAGCGCCACGTCGCACAGGTGCAGGCCATCGTCGACGAGCCCGCCGGGCGGGTCCTCAGCAACCCGAACACCGGCGACAAGCCGGTCGAAGAGGCGATCGACCAGTTCTATACGGCAGACATCTGGATGCACTCCTGGGACCTCGCCAAGGCACTCGGCCGCGAACCCGAACTGGGGGAGGAGCGCTGCCGCACCGCGCTGGCGGGCATGCAGCCGATCGACCAGATGCTGCGCGACAGCGGCCAGTTCGGTCCCGCCGTGCCCGTGGCCGACGACGCGTCCCCGCAGGACAAGCTGGCGGCCTTCGTCGGCCGAGACCCGGCCTGGCGGCCCGAGCGCTGACCGCTGCGAGGCGACGGCGAAGGGGTCGGCCGGAACTCGGCCCGGCGGCCCGAGAGGTGACCGTCGTGAGTCGGCGGCGACCTGGCCCGGCGGGCCAGGAAGCTGACCGCTGCGAGGCGGCGGCGGCCCGGCCCGGCCCGGCGGCCCGAAATCCCACCCGCTGCCAGAAGGCGGCGAGGTGTTCGAATGCGACGGCGAGGGCCGGGACCACAGTGGTCCCGGCCCTCGCCGCCTCCTTGCGCGCCCTGCCTCGCGCGTTCCGCGTCCGCTCGCGGCGGACTTCGGAGCTCGCTCGTATTGCGCGACTTGCGGTCAGATGCCTGAGCCGCCGCCGGAGGTGTTGGTCCACCAGGCGTGGTACTCGTTCAGCGAGTACCGCTTCGACTCGTTGCTGGTCGAGGTGATCTCAAGGCCGAACTGCATCGTGTTGAAATCGGTGTTGCGCAGGAGGCCCTGGTCCGCGGCCCACTTCCAGGTCGCGAGGGCGTCCACATAGCCTTCATTGCTCTGCTGGGCGGGGATGAACTGCAGGACGTTCCAGCCCGGGTCGGCCTGCCAGACCGACGCGTAGAGGATGCCGCCGACCGTCACGTTGGACGCGATCTGCCTGCCCCAGCCGCCCGCCGGACCCTGCGGGTGCCAGCTGGTGAAGATCATGATCTCGTCCGCGTTGCCGGTGGACCAGAGGTCCGCCGTCCAGTTCCACCAGTCCCCGCTGGCGGCGGGGGCCGACGACGTGTTGTACGTGAACCCTGCGTTCGCCATCTGCGACAAGGGGGTCTGGGGGCTGACCGAGGTGTTCGGGTAGGACTTGATGCCGCCGCCGGTGTGCGTCGCGTCGACGTACCACGAGTTGGCGCTGTTGACGGTCAGGCACTGGGTGCCGTGGTTGTCGCCCCAGATGTTGTTGTAGACGGTCCAGTCGTTCTGGTGATGCTCCCCCCAGCGGTCGCACGAGTAGAAGGCCTGGGCCTGAGCCGGAGACGCGAAGCTGACGAACCCGGCGATCACGAGTGCCGCCAGGACGAGCCGGCCGAGAGCGGCCGACCTGCGTTTGACGAGGGTCATCTGATGTTTCCTCTCCTGTACTGCCGGTGTGCAGATCGTGTCGGAACGGGCCAGGAGTGGTATCTGGCCCTATATATGGACATCCTGCTACGTCGCATACATGGATGTCAATGTTTGAACAGGCAAATAAACAAATAAAGATCTGATGAATACGCCTGCGAGGCATGGGAAAGTCCGCTCGCGCGAATGAGGGGACTCGATCGATCGGTCCCGGGGCGCGGACCCGCCGCGGAACCAGAACGCCTTGTGTCGCTTAACCGACCATTGTCGACACAGATTGAACCGTAAACGTACCCGCCACCTCGGAAAACGTCCACCAGTCGGGGGTCTGATCGCCCCGTGCTCGCCTACAAGGGACCCACCGGACCTGTGCGTGTTGGTAGCGTGACTTCTTGTCAGGTCACCACGCCTGGCATCGGGCCCGACTCTCCCAATCCCCATCTTCTCGATGAAGTGCAGATCGGATTTTCCCCATGAAGAACCCCATCGCGAAGCGCGTGCTCATCGCGCTCGTGGCGCCCCTCGTGCTGCTGGCCCCGCCGGCCGCCGCCACCGCCCAAGAGAACGACCCCGACCCCAAGGACGGCTACCAGAACCCCGAGGAAAGCCTCAAGGACGACCTCACCAACACCGCCCGGACCCACGACTGGACCTTCGAGGAAGCCGAGGCCCAGTACCGCGTCGCCGAGACCATCGGCGAGATCGCCGCCAAGATCGCCCCCGAGCGCCTGGACGTGTTCGTCGGCACCGCTCTCTCCGAGAAGCCCGGCGGCGCGCCGACGCTCTACATCAAGGGCGAAGCCGACTCCTTCGTGCACGAGGTGATCAAGGAGAGCGGCCTCGACGTGAACATCGCGGACCGGCAGCCGTACTCCTTCCTCGAACTCCAGGAACGCAACACGCGGCTCAACGCGGCCCTCACCGAGATCGGCTTCCGCAACCTCTCCAGCGGCTTCGACATCACCGCCGAAGGCACGATCACCGTCGAAGTGGGCGCCGGTCGCGACCTGCCCTCCGACCCCGAGGAGATCCTCAAGAAGCTCCCCGAGGAGTTCCAGAAGGGCGTCCGGCTCACCGTCTCCGAGAAGCTGGGCAACAGTGCCGAGCACGGCTACGGCGGCATGGGCGCTTACGTCGGCGGCACCTTCAACTGCACCACCGGTTGGACCGTGGTCAGCCCCAACGGCACCACCGGCGTGAGCACCGCAGGCCACTGCACCGGCATCAACCAGGCCTGGCAGCCCGGCCACGGGTTCATTTCCCTGAGCTTCCAGCAGCAGCACCGCGGCTACTGGGGCGACATGGAATGGCACACCACCCCCGGGCATGTCGACGTGGCCGAGTTCTACGCCTACCCGAACACGCGGCGCGACACCCTGTCGGTCGAGCCCTGGTGGGGCTTCACCGTGGGCGAGTCGATCTGCATGTACGGGCGCTCGACCAACAGCCGCCAGTGCGGCCTCGACGTCCAGAACCCCTGGTGGTCCTGCACGCTCGACGGCTTCCTGACGGAGAGCCTGGTCCGCATGGACGGCGATGTCACCATCGGCGGCGACTCCGGCGGCGGCTGGTCCTGGAACAACCGCGCCTACGGTTCGCACGTGGGCGACTGCAGCTGGCAGAACGTCTTCTCCAGAGTGGACGATATGAACGAGGCGATCGGCGTGAGCGTCCTCACGCAGTAGCTTCGAACCGAGCCGCGGCCCTGCGACCCCGCAGGGCCGCGGCCTTGCGCCGGCCCGCTCACTTCCCGAGGGCTCGCCGTTGGCCGATGCCGAGCAGGGCGCCGGTGTCGGCGAGGGCGTCGGCTCTAGCGGATCGCGTTGACGAGTTTCGTGTAGTCGCCGAACGCCTCGTCGACCATGTCGGAGTCGAGGCCGTAGCGGCCGAGCGTGTACTCGTGGTTGCGGCGCATGCCGGGCCGCGCGAGCACGGCTTCGAGGTTGCCCTCCTCGCGGAAGCTCCAGTCGAGGCCGAGCCGCTTGAAGATGCGGGGGAGTTGGCCGTACGGGTCGGCCGTGAGCTGGTGGTATGACACGTCGACCATGCGCTCGGGCGGAATCCCGAGACGCGCCCGGCGGCCCTGCTCGACCATCCACGACAGCGAATCGAGCCACTCGCGGCCGATCTGGCGGGTGTCGTAGCGGCGGTTGCACAGGGCCGTCCCGGTCTCGACGAGCGAGCACCATGAGCCCATGACGGTCTGCGGGTCGCGGTGCGTCCACAGGATCTGCGCGTCGGGGAAGACCTTGAGGAGCGGGTCCAGGTTGTACAGGTGGAACGGGGACTTCAACACCCAGCGCCGCGGCCGGTCGCCGTGTTGGAGGACTTGGAGGAACTCCTTGAGGTACTGGTAGTCCGGCACGAAATCGCGCTGCTCCAGCCACTCGCGGTAGCCGGGGAGCTTGAAGCGGGTACCCCAGTGGAGGCCGTGCGGGAGTGCGAGGACGCACTCTTCGGGAGTCTCCGCGGTGCTCGGGTGAATGGTCTCCCAGATCGGAGTGATGGCGTTGACCGCGGCGGAGATCCGCCGGGCCTTGGCGAGACGCTTCCCGCGAACCTTCGGGTCGATGTCGAACCGGTCGGCGTGGTGGAACTCCCACATCATGGGCGCGCGGTTTCCCTCTGGCGCGGCAATGACCTTGTGCGCCAGTGTGGTCGCGGTGCGAGGGAGGCCCACCACCACGATCGGCCGATCGATAGGCTCGGATTTGATCGCGGGGTTCTCGGCATGGAGCCGCCTGATGCGCAGCCGGTTCTCCATGCGCATCTGGAGCTCCGAGACCGTCCCGGCCCATCCCAGATAGGAAAGGTCGCGCACGTCCGCGAACCGGTGCAGCAGCGCCCGGTAGTCCTCGATGAAGTCGCGATCGATGTCGGCGCCGGCGCCCGCACCGACCTCGGCCTTCCCCAGCGCCTTCTCGAAGGTCGCGTCCGGGTCCCGAACGGCTCGTGCGAGGGCGGGGGCCATGGCGGTGTTCAGGGGCTTGACCCAACCGGCGACGCGGCGCATGGGGACGTCCTCTCCTCGGGCGGTGGAACGAATGCGAGCCAGTCTCTCACAGTTGTGTTAGGACACGGCTTCGGGCGGAGAGTCGAACCCGGTACCGAGCCTGGCTCCGGACGCCTTGTGCCGCTTGTCGTTTTCGCCCGTGCGAGAGGTGCCAGCGCCGCCGACCCCAATTGCCGGTCAAGCAAGGGAGGGGTGCCGCGCAGCGGCACCCCTCCCTCGTCAGTCTTGTTTTCAGCCCGTGGCGCTCATCAGGGCGCCGAAGTCCTTGGGGGACAGGTCGAACACCGGGGAGTCCGTGTCGAGCTTCGAGTCCCGCAGGTGGAACCCAGCGTCGTCAGTGCAGAAGGCGACCTCGACGCAGTCAGTGTTGTTGCCGCCGCCGCTGCGGGTGCCCTTGCGCCAGGCGCGGCGAACCTCGACGCAGTTGGTGTTGTTGCCGCCGCCGCTGCGGGTGCCTTTACGCCAAGCGGTAACGCCAGTCGTCATCCTGATAGACCTCGATCCGGATCGCCTTTTTCCACAGCTTCTTGTGAATCTCATCGTAACTTGCGATGCGGGAGGGATCATCGATGAGCCAGCTTGAGTCAGTGATCTCGGTGTAGACGACAGAAGGCCCGGCCAGCTCACTCTCGCCCTCCTGGTAGATGTCAAACCCGCACATGCGAGCGGGTACCAGCTCTCGCAGGACTCGTATGGAGACACCGGACTTTCGGCCCCAGCGGCGAAGGTTTCGCATCTGCTCCTGATAGAGGTCTTCTGAAGTCTGCCGAAGTTGGATCAGAGCGGCCTCCCCGATGAGGAACCGAATCGCAGGGCGGTCGATGCGGGCTTCGATGGCCCGCTGCCGCTGCTCCTTGAACTCCCAACCTCCGTCGATCCACTGTTCGGTTGCGAGCGGCTCGGTCTGGCGGACCACGATGTAGTGGTACTCCTGGAGTTGCAGCGGACCTGGGATGAGGGTGGCGTCGAACTTGAAGATGTCGCCGTAGTACTCCTCTGCCAGTGCGATGAACAACGCATTGAAACGCATGTCGGCCTCCAGGGCTTCACCTGCCTTGCGGCTGAGCGCGACCTGCACCATGTACTGGGCCGTCTCCGCGCTCAGCCCGCAGGCTCCTGCGAGCCCCTTGATCGTCTTGGCGGGCGGGGTAGCGCGGCCCGCTTCATAGGCGCGGTAGGTGTCCGTGGAGTAGCAGACCTCCTCCGCGATTTCTCGTTGAGTCTTGTCGAGTGCGAGACGACCTTTTCGGAGCATCATTCGTGTGAACCACGAGCCGAGTTCCGTCTGCGCCATACCTGCCCCCAGGCGTTCGGTCCTGCATGCGAACCCTCACTATCGCACAGTCCACATCAAATCCGATGCTGTGAGAATCGCTGTGTGAGTGGACAACCGTGAAAAATACGCGGTCGAATGCATACGGTCCGATCGTCACGGTCCCGTTGTGCCGCAGTGAGTCTCATCTTGTGACCTGCGGTTTTGTCGCCTAGATTCATGGAGGTCGGGAACCGGTCTGATCGGTTCGCGGCAAGGTGGGGATGTCCGGGGCCGCTTTGCTCCTCCCGCTGCTGGCGGTTCCGGGCGCTCCAGTGTCGGAAATCCGATACCCAAAAGGGGGACAAGGGATGATGAATTCGCCGAGGCCAGATGGTCCTATGAATGCCGAAGGGCTTGAACGAGGTTCGTTCAGCGATGACTACCGGACCTATCGGGTTCGCGTGTCGAGCGCCGATGCACCCGACTCGTTCCAAGTCCTGACGGGGGAGGGCGATGACATCGTGCTCATCGTGTCTGGCCTCAATTCCGGTGAGCTGAAAGGAACTTGGGGTCCGTTCTGGCGTTCCTTCAAGCCCAACTGGAAGATCTGGGTGGAGGAGTCGGCCTTCCGCGCGTTCTACAGCCAGCGCCAGCCGGTCGCGGTGGCCCCCAGAATCCTGGAGGGTCTGTGAAGGCTGAGGCGGCACTGGGTCAGCCCTGAACTGTCCGTCGACCTCCGTCTGACGTTCCTCTGGCTCTCCACTGGCCTATTTCTGGCCTTCTTTCCTGCCTTTGAACTTCATCCCGGTGCTCTTGGCGCGGTAGCCCCCAGGGTCGCAGCCGAGGACGCCCGAAGGGCCGGTCGATCCTGGTGGGGGATCGGCCGGCCCGTCTCGATGCGGGCATGAAACGAGGGGGCTCGGACGCCATTGCGGCGTCCGAGCCCCCTCGGCTATTGCTTGTCGCTAACCCTCAGCGGTGCGGGGTGCCCCGGTTCCCGTTCACCGCTCCCCAGTAGGGCAGGTAGCCGTAGTGGACGTACACGTCTTCGTACGGGCGGTCCGGCTCGGGGGTGAGTTCGGGGTCGTAGCCGGGGCCCGAGGCGACCTCTTCGCGGCCGCGGTCTATGTACACGTGGTCGTCGTCGATGCGCGTGACCGCGTCGACCGGAACGAGCACCTGCTTCTTCCCGATGCCGAGGAAGCCGCCGGAGCCGACTTCGAGGAACCGGACCTTGCGTTCGTGCTCGTCGATGAGCAGGCCGTCGACCGATCCGGTCTCGTCGCCGTCCTTGTCGATCACTTTGCGGCCGCGCACGTCTTCTGCTTCGTTGGCGACGGTGAGTTCGCTGTCGCCGAGGCGGATGAGGGTGGTCGTCTTGTCGTCCATGGTGGCTCATTCCTCTCTTCCACTGATGGGTTCGGGTTACCCGTTGCGGCTAGGCCGAATCCGGGCGCTGGTGGGGGGTGGTATTCCGGCCCGCTCTCACGAGGCCGGAGCCGGTGCCGGTTCCGGGGTCTGATCGGTGGCCGCTTGGGCGGTCCACGCCACGAGCGCGGTGCCGGCGATGAGGGAGCCGAGGATGTCCATTGCCAGGTCGGCGATCGTGTCGCCGTAGCCGACGCCTACCTTGACGGACAGGATGACCAGGAAGAACCATTCGATGAACTCCCACACCACACCGAGGGTGAGGCCGACCATCACGGTGAGCAGCACTGTCGTGGCGCGGCGATCGTTGCGCAGTGCGGGCAGGAGCTTGGTGTCGGCGGCGATCATCAGGCATGTCGCGGCTGCTACGGCTCCGGTCGCCAGGCAGTGCATCACCCAGTCGGTCCAGGCGAACCGCTGATACCAGTAGGTGGTCGTGAAGAGGGTTGCGAGCGGCAGGAGCACGCAGACGGCCAGGTCGAAGGGGCTCGGAATGGGGGAGAGCTTGGGAAGCAGCAGCAGGGCGAACACCAACGCGAAGAGCCCGGCGGCGGCGACGTTGCCCGTGACCGCGGCGGCGATCGTGCCGATGAGAACGATCAGGCGAGCGAGGTCTGCGAGGAGGCCCGCGATTCTGAGGGCGATGCTGGAGTTCGTATTCACGGAGATCGTTTACCCGGAGAGCGCCAATCGCAATCGAATACGTGATCGCACGGCGCGCGCGGCGGTGTAGACAAAGGTCACTGCCCGGGGCGACGAGCACCGGTTATGCGACGACGGCGGCGGCCGGGAAGACCGTGATACAGTTCTGCATCCAGATTCAAAACTGTATCTCAACGCAAGGAGGCCCGGTGGCGAGGCGGTTGAGTCGCGAGGAAAGCCGCGCGCAGACCAAGGAGCGTCTGCTCGATGCGGCCGAAGAGCTGTTCGTCTCGCGCGGCGTGAACGGCACCTCCGTGGAGCAGATCGCCGAACTTGCGGGCTTCAGCCGGGGCGCGTTCTACAGCAACTTCGAGGGCAGGCACGAACTGGTGCTCGCGCTCCTGGAGCGCCGGACCGAGCGCGAACTCCGCGAGGTCGCGGCGCTCGGCGAGAACGCCGCGTCGTTCGCCGAGGTCATCGAGCGGCTGCGAGAGTTCAACCGGCGCCGCGCCGAGCACCTTGAGCAGTGGTTCGCGCTGCGCATCGAACTGCTTCTCTACGCCCTGCGCAACCCCGAGGTGCGTCCCCTGCTGGCCCGGCGCGAATACATGGCGCGGCGCGCCATGGCCGGAGGCATCGCCGAGATCCTCTCCCGGTACGGGGTCGCGCCGCCGGCCGATCCGGACTTCCTCGGCCTGATCGTCCACGCCCTCGAAGACGGCCTGCTCATCCAACGCCTCATCGCTCCCGAAGGCGTTGCCCTACAAGACATTGCCCCCGAAGACGGTGCCCCCCAAGGCATCGCCTTCCAGGACATCGCCTCCGAAGGCCCTGCCGCTGAAGGCACCGCCCCCGAAGTCCTCGCCTCCAAAATCCGAGCCTCCGAACGCATCGGCGATGAAGTCGTGGTCGACGCCTTCGAACTGCTCATCGACTCCTGGACCGCCACCGCGAAGAAGACGGAGAAGTCATGACCGACCCCGATCCGCAGGTCAACCGGCAGTGGATCTTGACCTCCCGGCCCGAGGGCCTGGTCGACGAGACCTGCTTCGAACTGCGCACCTCGCCCGTGCCCGAACCCGGGCCGGGCGAAGCGCTCGTCCGCGTCGTGTGGCTCGCCGCCGAACCGACCCAGCGCGGCTGGCTCAACGACGGACCCAACTACATGAACCCCGTCGGCCTGGGCGAGGTCATGCGCTCGGGCGGGGTCGGTCAGGTCGTCGCGTCGAACCATGCCCAACTGGCCGTAGGCGACTGGGTCGCCGGGCTCGTCGGCTGGCAGGACTACGTGATCGCGGAGGCGGGCGGCCTGTTCGGCCTCAACCGCGTCCCGGACGGCATCGACCCCAAGGCCATGCTCGGCATCTTCGGCTCGACCGGGCTGACCGCGTACTTCGGCATGGTCGACATCGGGCAGGCCAAGGAGGGTGAGACCGTCTTCGTCTCGGGTGCCGCCGGGGCGACCGGATCGATCGCGGGCCAGATCGCCCGGCTCCTGGGATGCCGCGTGATCGGCTCGGCGGGCGGGCCGGAGAAGTGCGAGTGGGTCACCGAGACGGCCGGGTTCGACGCGTGCATCGACTACCGCTCCGAAGACCTCGAATCGCGCCTGCGCGAGCTCGCGCCTGACGGTCTCGACGTCGTGTTCGACGGCGTGGGCGGGACGGTGCTGGACGCCGCGCTGGCGAACCTGGCCGAACGCGCCCGCGTGGTCGTGGTCGGCGGGATCTCCTCGGGCTACGGGCCGGGCGAGCCGCCGCCGGGGCCGCGGAACTACCTGCAGCTCGGCATCAAGCGCGCCCGCATGGAAGGCTTCATCTTCCTCGACTACCTCGAGCGGTTCCCCGAGGCGTTCGGCCGGCTCGCGCAATGGCTCGGCGGTGGTGAACTCGTCTACGCCGAGGACATCAGCGAAGGCCTCGAGCAGGCACCCGCGGTGCTCCGCGGCCTCTTCGAAGGGCGCAACCTCGGCAAGCAGCTCATCCGCATCGCCGATCCCGAGACCCTCACGGCGAGCCGCTGATTTCGAGCCACGCAACCGGCCGTACCTGCGGGAGGACGCGAGCGCCCGGCTGCGCTGCGGCGCTTCATGCGAGCCCTCGGCAGCTGACCGACCGGTGCCGACCGGGCCTGGCAGGAAGCGCGGGAATGCGATTGACGACCCGGCGGGGCCGTGGCAAGGTTCGGCCGATGCGAACGGTCCCGCCTCAGAGCGTCCTCGAAGCCTTCGCCGTCACCGGAGCGCCGCGCTTGCTCGAAGGCGGGCAGGGCGAGACCTGGCAGGTCGGTGCCGTGGTGCTGAAACCGGCGGGCCTGGCAGCGGAGTCCCGGTGGCGGGCTTCGGTTCTCGATGCGCTACCCGACACCGACCGGGTGCGGATCGCCCGTCCCGTGCGCGCGGTCTCCGGCGACTGGCTGCACGAGGGCTGGGAGGCCGCCTACCACGTAGCCGGGCGCACCGACCAGAAGCGCTGGGACGCCGCGATCGAGGCCGGTGCGGCGTTCCACGAACTGCTCGCCGCCGTGCCGCGCCCGGACTTCCTCGACGAGCGGGACAACTGGTGGAGCCGGGCCGACCGGGTCTCTTGGGACCTGTCGGCGGTCGCGGACGATCCGCTCCTGAGGCGACTGATGGAGGCTCGGGAGCCGGTGTCCATTGAGCAGCAGCCGGTGCAAGGCGACCTGCTCGGCAACGTCCTCTATGAACCGGGTCTGCCCCCGGCGATCATCGACTGGGCGCCCTACTGGCGTCCGACCGCTTGGTCCGCGGCGGTGGCGGTGGTCGACGCACTGTGCTGGAACGGTGCCGGTCCCGACCTGGTCGAACGCTGGGGCCATCTCGCGAACTGGCCGCAGATGCTGTTGCGGGCCTTGCTGTTCCGCATGATCACCGACTTGGAGGCCTCCGAGGGACACGGCGGGGAGTGGCAGCCGCATCCGGCCTACGGGCCGGTCGTGACGCTCGTCCTCGGCACCCTCTGAGCGAGTAAGCGCTCCTAGACGTACACGCGGGCGAGGAAGTCGCGGGCCAGTGCCGCGATCTCGTCCAGGTTGGTCTCCAGCGCCCAGTGCCCGCCGTCGAGGAGGTGCAGTTCCGCTTTCGGGAGATCGCGCAGGTACGCCCGGGCGGAGGCCTCGGGCATGTAGCCGTCCTGCGGCCCCCACGCGATCAGGGTCGGCGGCTGGTGCTCGCGCAGGTAGGCCTGGTAGCGCGGGAACCATTCGAGGTTGTCGCGCAGCCCCTCCATGAGGCCGGTCATGATCTCGCGGCGCTCGGGCGTCCGCAGTTGCGCCCAGGCCAGGGTCCACAGGTCCGGGGGGATCAGGCTCGCGAGGTCCTTCCGCACGTCGTTCAGGAACTCCTCCCGGAAACCGGCCTTGCTCACCGCCGCTTCGAGCGCGGCGCGGCCCTCCGGGGTGGGGTGCTCCCAGTATTCCTGCAGCCCTTGGTATTTGGGCCCGAACTCGTCTTCGTAGATGTCGCCGTTCTGGATGATGAGCGCGGCGATCCGGCGCGGTTCGGCGATCGCGTGGCGCAGCCCGATCTGGGACCCGTAGTCGTGCAGGTAGAGCGCGTACCGGTCGAGGCCGAGGCGGTCGGTGAACCGCCGCAGGAACTCGGCGTAGCCGTCGAAGGTGCATTGGTCGGGCGCGGGCGTGCCGCTGTGGCCGAAGCCGGGGAAGTCGGGTGCGATCGTGCGCCACTTGTCGGCCAAGGCGGGCATGAGGTTCCGGAACTGGTACGAGGAGCACGGGTAGCCGTGCGGCAGGAGGACCACCGGCGCGAACGCCGGTCCGGCCTCCCGGTAGAAGATCTCGGTGCCGTCCAGTTCGAAGCGGTGGTGCCGGACGGTACGGTCCGGCGTCGCGGGGCCGGTCTGAGTGGTTCGTCCGGTGTCCATGTCCGTCTCCTTCGTGATCGTCCGGTTCGCCGATAAGGGCGCGGTTGGTGGCTTTCCGCCCTGCGCGGGCCTAAACGCCGCGGCGTGCCGCGACTCGAGAAGACGGGTTCCCTCGCCCAGTGCGAGGAGCCGCGCCGCAGTGCGGCCCGCGCGCCCGGTCGCGTTCAGCGAAGCGCCTCGATCAGTGCGGACACCGGTCCGACCGTCACCATCCCGCTGCCTGCCCCGGCCAGTTCGCCCGCCGCCGGAGCGAGCGCCGCCGCCGCACTCGACTGCACCGTCTCGTCTCCCAATTCGATCGCCGCCCGAGCGGTGAGGGCCCACATCGCCTCGGTCATCAAGTCGCCCGGCGGCACCGGCGTGCCCCGCAAGCCCGCCGCCGCCGCGTCGCGCTGGCCGGCCTCCAGCAGGAGCAGAGGCCGCGCCCAGGGTTCGTAAGGGCCCCAATCGGTGCCGTCCTCGAACGCCAACGGCCTTCCGCGCTGCAACCGCAGGCACAGCAGTGCGAGCGGCAGCAGGCCCCGCTGCACTCCGGGCATGCCCGCGCCGTCGAGCCGCGCCGCAGCCGCCCGGTAGGCGGCCTCGGCCGCCTCGAAGGGGGCGTCATCGGCCGCCAGCCGCATCGCCCGGTACCAGTCGGTGAAGACCCCGGTGAGCGGCCGCTCATGCCGTTCGGCGAGTCGATCGGCCGCCTCGGCGTGCTCGTCCGCGCCGGTGAAGTCCGCCAGGGCGCTCCGCGCCTGGAGCCGGATCAGATGTCCGAGGATCGCGTACGCGGGCAGGCGGTGCCGGGCCCCGAGTGCGATGAGCTCAGCCCCGATACGGTCTCGTTCCGGAGCCAGCCCCGTGCGGTGGAAGGCCTGCATGAACACGCCGTTGAGCGCGAACGCCAGCAGCGCGGGATCGCCCAGTCCGCGGGCCAGCCGCTCGGCTTCGGCGGCGGCTTCGGCTGGGCGCGGTCCCGGCACGCCGCGGGACTCGACCGCGACGACGGCGAGCAGGCGGGCCCGGTCGACCTCATGCGCGTCAGCGCCCAAGCGCGCCAAGGCATGTTCGGCGGCGGCAACGATCCGGGCGGAGCGCGCGGGATCGTCCGCGCGCGTCCAGATCGCGGGCACGTCGTACCCGCCGATCACCCGCGCCGCGAGCTCCGGGTCGGCCAGCCGCTCGGCGGCGGCCACCGTGGCGGCCCGCTGCTCCTGCGCCGTCCCCAGCCCCGCGCCGCCCGTGAGGGCGAGACTCCGGAGCAGGCCGACCGTGGACTCCAGCCGCGCCGGCGACTGCGGGTCGACCGTCTGGTCGTACGCCGCCGCTGTGGCGGCCCAGACCTGTTCGGCGCCTTCGGCACCGGGATCGGCTTGGCGCAGCAGGTCGGTCTCGAGCCGCCGCAGGCGCACGTTCGGCTCCACCCCGTGCCGCTCGTCGAGCAGTGACCGGGCCCGCCGCAGGACCGCGAGCGCATCCGCCTGCCGCCCGGCCCGGTACAGCGCGAGCGCCAGCAGCCGCCAGGCCTCCTCACGCCACGGGTGCTCGGCCACCAGCGCGTCCAGTTCCGGCACCGCCTCGCCCGGCCGCCCCAGCTCCAGGAGCGCCCCGGACCGCCGCTCGACCGCCGCCGACCGCAGCTGCTCGAGCCGGGCGCGTTCGGTCCCGGCCCAGGCCTCGTCGAAGTCCGCGTACGGCGCTCCCCGCCAATCGCCAAGGGCCCCATCGAGAAGCTCGAGTGCCCGGTGCGGCGGCGCACCGGCCGCCTCGGCGACGGCCGCCTCGAACCGCCAGGCGTCCACGGCCGCCGGCTCCGCCCGCAGCGCGTATCCCGGCCCCTCGGTCACCAGCAGTCGCGCGGGCGTGCGCGGAGGCCGTTCCGGTTCCAGTGCGCGCCTGAGCGCCGCCACGAACGTCCGCACCGCCCCCACCGCGCCCGCGGGCGGCTCGACCCAGAGGTCGTCCACGATCCGGTCCACCGGCACGACCCTGCCGTGCGCGGCCACCAGCCGCGCCAGCACCGCGCGGTGCCGGGGACCCCTGAGATCCAGCTCCCGACCGGCCCCGTCCCAGGCCAGGACCGGGCCGAGCACACCGATTCGCACGCGCAAGGGCACCTCCGTCCGCCGTCAAACTATCGCGCTCATCGAACGCTCATCGGCGACTCGCAGACTCGAGAGACCCACCGAACCAGAAGGAGCGACCATGAGCCTTTCGATACCGGGCTTCGCCCACCACCGGATCGCCGTCGACGAGGGCGTCTCCCTCACTGCGGCCGTGGGCGGCGAGGGCAGCCCGATCGTGCTGCTCCACGGCTTCCCGCAGACCCGCCTCATGTGGCGGCACGTCGCCGCCGACCTCGCCGCCGACCACACCGTGATCGTCCCGGACCTGCGCGGGTACGGCGCGAGCGACAAGCCCGCCGAGGACGGCCCCGACACGTACGCGAAGCGCACCATGGCCGCCGACATCGTGAACCTCGCCGAACGGCTCGGCCACCGGCGGTTCGCGCTGGCCGGGCACGACCGGGGCGCGCTCGTCGCGGTCCGGGCGGGCTTGGACCACCCTGAGGCGGTCTCGCACCTGGCGATCCTCGACGTGCTCCCGACGCTGGACATGTGGGAGGTCCTGCACGGAGCGGACGCGGCGGTCGCGTTCCACCTCTACCTGATGGCCCAGCCGCCCGGTCTGCCCGAGCGGATGATCGCCGCGAGCGCCGACGAGTTCTTCGGCTTCTTCCTCGACGCCTGGACGAAGGACCCGGCGGCGATTCCGGGCCCGGTGCGGGCGGAGTACCTGCGGGCCTCCCGCGAGGCCGTCGACTCCATCGTGGCCGACTACCGCGCTTCGGCGGGCGTCGACATCGAGCACGACCGGGCGTCCCGCGCCGACGGCGACCTGCTGCGGATGCCGGTGACCGTGGTCCAGCAGGACTGGGGCGCGGCCCTCGGCTACGACGCCGCGGCCGTGTGGCGGGCCTGGGCGCCCGACCTCGACCACCGGCTCACGGATGCGGGCCACTTCATGGCCGAGGAGGACCCGGCGATGGTCGCCCGGATGCTGCGGGAGCTGCTGGCGCGCTAGTGAAAGGCGTGCCCCCGACCAGGGGCACGCCTTCCCGTTCTCAGGCGGTCGCGGGTTCGACCGCCCGCTGCCACAGGGTCACCGAGAGCCAGACGACCGCCGCGGCGAGGACCACGAGCGCGAGCTGGAGCGCCATCTCGGGGACGAGTGCCCGCAGGCCGATCGGGAACGTCGCCGCGGCGTAGAGCGCGAGCGGGACGCGCGGCGCGCCGCTGCGCCAGAGCCCGGCCGCGTACACGACCGCGGCGAGGATGAACAGGATCGAGGCGACCGTGAGCGCGGTGCCGAGCGGCCCGGCTCGCAGTGCCTCCACTTGGGAGGGTTCGAGGTACGCGAACACCAGGTTGATCACGAACTCGACGCCCACGAGCGCCGAGACCGAGGCGAGGCTGGCGATCAGCCCCGCGGTGAGCAGGCCGCTTCGCCTGCCGCGGCAGGAGATGTAGAGCCCGAGCATGAAACCGATCGCGAAGATCTGCGCCAGCGGGGCGAGGAGCTGCGTGACCGCGGTGGTCGGCAGGATCTCGGCCCGTTTGGCGGTGTTGACGAGGATGATCGCGGCGCTGAGCCACCCCGCGAGGGCGGCGAGCCGCAGTTCGAGGCGGGCGAGGGGTACTGGCATGGAAGCCTCCAAATAACGCTTGTTATATCAATAACGATTGTTATGCTGAGGGAGGCGTTCTGTCAAGCACGGTTCCCGACCGTGCCGAACCGCTATCGAAAGTGGAGCCGCCGATGTCCTCACCAACGGTCGCCGAGCAGCTGGTCCTCGGTGGACGCGCGCTGATCGGCCGCGAAGGCACGGGCGACCTCTCCGTGCGCCGCCTCGTCGAAGCCGCGGGCCGCTCCACGATGTGCGTCTACAGCCACTTCGGCAACCGCAAGCGGCTCCTCGCCGAGGTCTACCGCTCCTGCGGTGACGACCTCCTCGCCGCACTCGCCAACGCGCGCACGGCGAACGGCCTCGAACGCGACTACGCCGCCTACGCGCGCAGCGAACCCCGGCACTTCCAGTACCTCTTCGCCGCGGACCTCGACGGCTTCGGCCTCGACCAGTCCCTGCGGCTCGACCTCATCGCGTCAGTCCTCGACCTCGCAGCGGCCCGTCTCGACTCTTCAGGCGGCGCGTCCGACGGTAGCGTCCCCGAAGCCGCGAAGTCCGGCACCGCGAAAGGCGAAGGCCCCCAGGGCAAGGCCTCGAAGGACGCGGCGCTGGCCTGGTGGCTCCGCGTCCACGCCGCGGTCTGGCTCGACACCGTGCAGCGCCTCGCAGGCCAGCCCGACCGCTTCGACACCGCAGCGGCCCTCAAAGGCCCCGCATAAGTCGTCGTATCGAGCCGGGGCGCCTACCAGAGGGTTTCCTTGTACGCCTTGTCGAGTCGCTGGTCGGTCTGCTCCGCGGTGCCGTCCACGGCGAGCTGGTCCCGGAAGATCTGACCAAGCGTCGGCAGCGAGGCGCGGTCGGGCCAGGCATCGGCCTTCCACAGCTTGGAGCGCATGAAGGCCTTGGCGCAGTGCATGTACGCGGTCTTCACGGAGACGACGAGGACGCTGATCGCCGGCTTCCCCTCCACGGCCATGCGCTCGCGCAGTCCAGTGTCGACGGTGACCCGCGCGTGACCGCTCACGCGCAGCGTCTCGTTCATGCCCGGGATGACGAACAGCAGGCCGACCGCCGGGTTGAGCACGACGTTCTCGAGGGTGTCGAGCCGGTTGTTGCCGGGGCGGTCGGGAATGGCGATGGTGCGGTCGTCCAGCACCTCGGCGAAGCCCGGCCGGTCGCCCTTCGGCGTCACGTCCGCGTTGCCCTCGAGGTCGGACGAGCCGATCAGCACGAACGGGCTCCGCGCGATGAAGGACCGGCAGTGTCCGTCGAGCCGCCCCAGCTCCTTGCGGACCGCGACGTCCGCCGCGCCCGGCGTCTTGTAGATCGCGCGCAGTTCCTCGTGCGAACCGATGTAGTCCACGGTCTCCTCCAAGTCCGGGTCCCCGGGTGCTCGACGACCAGGTGGCGCTTGACCTGCGGCGCTTGGTCGAACGAAAATACTAGCCTGGCGAGCATATAGGAGGCCCCCGGATACCATGGCGCGGTGACCGCCGCGTTCTTCACCGGGCTCGCCCTCGGACTGGCCTTGATCGTGCCCATCGGGGCCCAGAACGTGTTCGTCTTCGGCCAAGGCGTCTTGCTGGGCATGCCGCGGGCGCTGCTGGCGGTCGTCGCCGCCGCCGTATGCGACACGATCCTGATCGTGCTCGGCGCGGCCGGCACCTCCGCCCTGCTCAACTCGGTGCCCGGCCTGCGCCCCGCGATGCTCGTAGCGGGCGCGCTGTTCCTCACCTACCTCGGCGTGAAATCCCTGCGCACCAAGCCGACCGAACTCGATGACGAGACCGGCGTCTGGTCGAGGGGCCAAGTGCTGCGCCGGACCGCGGCCGTCTCGCTGCTCAACCCGCACGCCATCCTCGACACCGTGGGCGTGCTCGGCGCCGCCATCACCGCCCAGGCCGCGGCCACGCGCCTGCCCTTCGCGGCAGGCGCGGTGTTCGCCTCCTGGACCTGGTTCCTCGTCCTCGCCACCGCCGCACACGCCTTGCGCCGCTTCATGACCAAGGAGCGCCGCATCTGGTTCGACCGCATCTCCGGCCTGATCCTGCTCGTCTTCGCGGGCTGGCTCGCGGTCGAATTCGTCCACACCCTCGCCTGAGGGCCGACCGCCTCCACCGGGGGCATGTTTGAAGGTGAACGTGTCACACGAAAACGTCCTGACGGACCGGCTCCGCGAGGCCGGGTACGTCGCGCAGCACGTGGAGCGGGCCGTCGGCGGAGTGATCGCCGTCGCCGGACTCGTCACGCTCGAAGACGGGTCCCAGCTCTTCGCCAAGACCCTCCTCGACCACGCCCACGACCACGACCTCGACGTGTTCGAGGTCGAATCCGCCGGCCTCGCCGCGCTCCGCGAACTCGCCGGCGTGCACACCCCCGACGTACTGCTCGCCACGCAGCGGCTGCTCGTGCTCGAGAAGATGGAGCCGCGCACCGACGACGAGGCGTTCTGGGAGCGGCTCGCCCACACGGTCGCCGCGCTGCACACCACCACCGCCGACCGGTTCGGCTGGCACCGCGACGGCTGGCTCGGCCGACTGCGCCAGGACAACACCTGGGAGCAGGACGGGCACGTCTTCTTCGCCGAGCGGCGCCTCCTGCGCTGGCTCGCCGAACCGCTGGTCGACGCGGAGTTCGACCGCCAGGAGCGCCGGGCCCTGGAGCGGCTGTGCGCCGCCCTGCCGGAGCTGATCCCGGCGCAGCCGCCGTGCCTGAACCACGGCGACCTGTGGCAGGAGAACATCCTCGCCACCAGCGAGGGCGAGCCGGTGCTCATCGACCCGGCCGTGCACTACGGCTGGCCCGAGTCCGAGCTCAGCATGCTGTGGTGCGCGACCCGCCCGCCGGTCTCGGAGCGGTTCTTCGCCGTGTACCGCGAGATCGCCGGGCTCGACGACGGCTGGGAGGAGCGGATGGCGATCCTGCACCTGCGGGAACTCCTCAGCGTCATCGCCCACGACGACGACCAGGACGGGGGCGCGGCGCATGGCGTCCGAGCAGTGATCAAGCCGTTCCTGCGGCGAAGCGGGACGAGTGGAGCGACCGAGGCGGCGGGTGGGACACCGGAGTGACCGAGCGGTTCGAAGGACCGTCTCGATGCCGGGCGAGGCCCGCGCAGCGCGCACGCAACGCCGCGAATGAGCGCGGCGCTCTCGTTGCGTACGCGCGGTGCAAGCCGGCATCGCGGCGGTGCGAACGGGTTCCGGTGGCCCCTGTCTACCGGCGGCCTCGGGGGCGCAGCCGCCCGCCCGGGAGCGGGGGAGCGGGGATGCGCTGGCCCCCATGCCCGTCCACGTGGCCGAACCGGGTCTGATCCGGGTCCTCCCAGGCGGTCCGGGCGGCGACGATGTCCTCATGGGACCGTGCGACGAAGTTCCACCACATGACCAGCTCCTCCTCGAACGGCTCGCCGCCGAGCAGGAACACCGTGGCGCCCTCGTCCGAGGCGAGCGGCAGCGCGTCGCGGCCGGTGCCGAGGTAGAGCAGCGGTCCGCGTTCGAGGGGTGTGCCGTCCACTTGCAGCGCACCGGAGACGACGAGGACCGCGTGCTCGAACTCCGGCCGCAGCGGCACCACGGGCGACGCGCCGGGCTCGATCGTGACCTGCGCGCCCACGATCGGTGTGAACACGGTCGCGGGCGAGGCCGCTCCGGCGAGTTCGCCGAGGGCCACGATGCCTTGCGCGCCTTCGAGTTCGAACCTTGGAAGAGTGGTGTGCCGCTCGAAGGCCGGGGCGATCCCGTGGCCGCCGTCGGGCAGCGCGACCCACAGCTGCAGGCCCTCGATGAGCGGGGCCTCGCCCAGCGAGAACTCCGAGTGCGCGATGCCGGGGCCGCTGGTCATGAGGTTCAGCTGCCCGGGGCGCAGCACCACGTCCGAGCCGAGGCTGTCGCGGTGCCGGATCTCGCCCGCCAGGGGCCAGGTCACCGTCTGGAGCCCGGAGTGCGGGTGGGGAAGCACCGCCATGTCCGTGCGCTCGGGCCCGAACCGGTCGAGGAAGCACCAAGCTCCCACGGTGGGGACCTCCCGCTGCGGCAGGGTGCGGCTGACGTGCATGGCGCGCACGCCGCCGAGCGGCACGTCCCGGGCTTCCAGCAGGACCGACTCGGGCCCGGCGTGGCCGGAGGGCCGGCAGGGTTCTTCCACGGGGCGAACCTCGAGATTGCTCACGCGGTCACTTTAGCGCGGGTGCACGGCATCGGACCTGATCCGCACCATCGCGAGTGTTGAAAGAATATATATCGACATCGAGGCATTTTGCCTCAGTCAGCCGGCGTTGCTCCGCTCCACGGTCGGAACCGCGGCGACGCCGTGCAGCACCAGCTCCATCCAGCGCTCGCGGGCCTTCGGCGGCTGGTCGACCGGGACGGCGGCGAACAGCAGGTAGAAGTCGTCCACCGCCAGGTCGGCCCGCAGCCGCCCGGACTGCTTGCCCGCGTTGATGATCCGTTCGATGGCGGCGATGCCGCGTTCGATGGGTCGGGCGATCTCGAACTGCGCGCCGAGCGCTTGCGCCGCCGCTTTGGCGGCCTTGTCGCTGGCGGCGAGTTCCACGACGCTCAAGAGGAACTGGCGGAACTCGGCGAGGACGTCGGCCCCGGCCTCGATGCGGTCGGCGGTGGCCTCGACCTCGTTCATGATCCGGTCGACGTGGTCTTCGACGACGGCCGCGACCAGCGCGTCCTTGGTGGGGAAGTGGCGGTAGAGGGTGCCGACCGCGACCCCCGCCTCCTCGGCGATGGCCTCCATGCGGACCTCGGGTCCGTGGGCGACGATCTGCCGGTCGGCGGCCTCCAGGATCTTGGAGCGGTTGCGCGCGGCGTCGGCGCGAAGCGGGCGTCCCGTGGTCATCCCGTCTCCTCTCGGTCGGACCCGCATCGTATGGCATCGCGTCATGAGGCGCGCGACGCGAAGCTTGCAATAACCTGAATCATGGTTCATGATGAAGATGAATCGAAGTTCATCTTATCTCGCGGTAGGCTCCGGGCCCGCCGCGAAACCGACAGGAGACACCGATGAGCAGCAGGCAGTGGACCGTCGCCGACATCCCCGACCAGACCGGCCGCACCGTCGTCGTCACCGGCGCCAACAGCGGCCTCGGCATCGAGACCGCCCGCGCGCTGGCCGGGCGGGGTGCGCACGTGATCATGACCGCGCGTTCCGAGGCGAAGGGCCGCAAGGCGGCCGAGGAGATCCGCGCCGACCACCCGCGCGCGAACCTGGAGGTGCGCACGCTCGACCTCGAGGACCTGGACTCGGTAGCGGCGTTCGCGAAAGGCCTCATCGCCGACCGGAGCCGCCTCGACCTCCTCGTCAACAACGCCGGCGTGATGGCGGTGCCGCGAAGCCTGAGCCCGCAGGGCCACGAGCGGCAGTTCGCCACGAACCACCTGGGCCACTTCGCGCTCACCGGGCGGCTCCTGGGCCTGCTCGAAGCGGGCCGGGACCCGCGGGTGGTCACCGTCTCCTCGCTGGCGCATCGACACGGGACGATGCACTTCGACGACCTCACCGGCGCGCAGCGCTACAGTCCGGTCGACTTCTACGGGCAGTCGAAGCTGGCCAACGCCCTGTTCGGCCTCGAACTGGACCGGCGCCTGCGGGCGGCCGGGAGTCCGGTCCGCAGCCTGCTGGCGCACCCGGGGTTCTCCGCGACCCGGCTCGTCTCCAACGGCCTGATGAACGCGCCGGCGCGGCTGTTCATCGGCCTCCTCATGCCGTTCGTGACCCAGTCGCAGGCGGCCGGGGCGCTGCCGCAGCTGCGCGCGGCCACCGATCCGGCGGCGCAGGGCGGGCAGTACTACGGCCCTCAGGGCAAGAGCGAGCGCAAGGGGCCGCCGGTCCTGGTCGACACCACTGCCGAGGCGAAGGACCCGGAGACGGCCGCTCGACTGTGGACGATCTCGGAAGCGCTCACGGGCGTGCGGTTCGCGTTGGCCGCCGCCTGAGGGCGGCCCGGCCGAGGCGCCCGCCTCGCCGGGGTACGGCACCTAGGGCGCGGTCTCGTCCAGGTGCTTGATGATGCGCGCGGAGATCGCTCCGAGGGCGTCGAGGTCCTCGGGGGCGATGGCGTCGAGCACGAGGCGGCGGACGGCGGCCACATGCTTGGGCGCGGCGGCTTCGATCGCCTCCCGGCCCTGGTCGGTGATGGTGACGAAGGCGCCGCGGCCGTCCTCGGCGCACTCCTCGCGGGCGACGAGGCCGCGCTTGATCATGCGGGCGATCTGGTGCGAGAGGCGGCTCTGCTCGAAGTCGATGGCCTTGGCGAGCTCTTGGAACCGCAGGCGCCCGGCCGAGTCGTCGGTGAGGGCCACGAGGATCGCGAAGTCGGGGCCGGAGAGCTTCGACTGCGTCTGGAGCTCGCTGCCGAGGCGGGCGGTGAGCTTCTGGTTCAACCGGATGAAGGCGCGCCAGGCGTGCTGCTCGCGCGGGCTCAGCCACTGGGTGTCGTCGTTCATGATGCCCTTATCCTACCCGGTTCTTGACACATCATCTATCACGAGCTACAGTTCGCCATGAAGAACATGACGCATCATGTACGGCGGCGGGACCACCGCGCCGGGTGCGGCATGAAGGAAAGCAGAGGCATCGCCATGCCCGCCGTCACCGTCGAAGACGTCCTCGTCCTGCCCCGCCTGCCGCTCCCCGACCCCGCTCAGACCCGCTTCCGCGAGGTCAAGCGCCTGGTCACCGCGCCGCTCGGCATGGAAGGCGAAGGATTCCAGGTCCGCCGCGGCTTCGCGGGCATCCCGATGCACGAACTCGACCCGTTCGTCCACTTCGACCACATGGGCGAAGTCGACCTCGCCCCGGGCGAGCCCACCGGCGCGCCCTGGCACCCGCACCGCGGCTTCGAGACCGTCAGCTACGTCATGGACGGCGTCATCGAGCACGAGGACTCCAACGGCGGCGGCGGCCGGATCAGCGACGGCGACACCCAGTGGATGACCGCCGGGGCCGGCATCCTCCACAACGAGATGCCGCCCGAGAGCTTCGTCATGAGCGGCGGCGTCGTGCACGCCACCCAGCTGTGGGTCAACCTGCCGCGCGCCCAGAAGTTCGTCGCCCCGCGCTACCAGGACATCCGGGGCCGCGAATCCGCGCTCGTCACCACGCCCGACGGCGGCTCCCTGATCCGCATCATCGCGGGGGACATCGCCGGACACGCCGGACCCGGCTCCACGTACACGCCGATCACCTTGGCGCACATCACCGTCGAGCCCGGCGCGCAAGTTGACCTGCCGTGGCACCCGGAGTACAACGCGATCGTCTACGCCCTCGCCGGCGCGGGCACCGTCGGCACCGACCGGCGCCCGTTCCAGATGGGGCAGACGGCCGTGTTCGGCCCCGGCGACGCGATCCGCGTGGCGGCCTCGCCGCACCAGGACTCGCGCACGCCCCAGCTCGACCTCTACGTGCTCGGCGGGCAGCCGATCCGCGAACCGGTGGCGCACTACGGGCCGTTCGTCATGAACACGCGCGCCGAACTGGTGCAGGCCTTCGAGGACTACCAGGCCGGACGCCTCGGCGTGATCCCCGCGAAGCGCCTCCCGCACACCGATTAGGGGTGCTTGAGCGAGCGGCCCTCGACGACCAGGTCCCGGTAGTCGGGGTGCCGCTCGATCCAGCTCGCGTAGTAGGGGCAGAGCGGGCGCACCCGCTCGCCCTTCGCGCGCACCTCGTCCAGCGAGACCCGCACCATCTCCGACGCCGCGCCCTTGCCCTGGGCCTCGGGGAACACCACGGTGTGGGTGAACGTGACGATCCCTTCGCGGCGCACGTACTCGGCGTAGCCCAGCAGCTCCCCGTCCTGGTGCACCTCGTAGCGGCTCCGGTCCGGCGCATCGGTCACGTCCACGTTCCTGCCTCCTTCGGCCTCCCGCCAAGCATGGTCCCCCCGGGCCGCAGCGTCCACCGAACCCGGAGTCTTAGCGATCGCGGCCGAATCGTGGAATCCTGGGGCGAAACGGCATCGAGAGCGGAGACCCCACGATGGTGAACGAGGAGTACCGGATGCGCGCCCTTCCCGTGGGCACCGGCGCGACCGGAACCCGGACCGAGACCGATTCGATGGGGCCCGTCGAGGTCCCCGCCGAGCACTACTGGGGCGCCCAGACCCAGCGCTCCCTCCACCACTTCGCCATCGGCGAGGACCGGATGCCCACCGCGGTCTACCGCGCCTTCGGCCGCGTCAAGCAGGCCGCGGCGCTCGTGAACGCCGCCGAAGGCCTGCTCGACCCCCAGCTGGCCGAGGCCGTCGTCGTCGCGGCCGGCGAAGTCGTCGCCGGAGACCTCGACGCGGAGTTCCCGCTCTCGGTGTGGCAGACCGGCTCCGGCACGCAGACGAACATGAACGTCAACGAGGTCATCGCCAACCGCGCCAACCAGCTCCTCGGCGGCGAACTCGGCACCAAGACCCCCGTCCACCCCAACGACCACGTCAACCTGAGCCAGTCCTCGAACGACAGCTTCCCCACGGCCATGCACCTCGCGACCCTCCTCGCGCTGCGCGACCGCACCCTGCCGCAGCTCGACGCGCTCACCGAGGCGATCCGGTTCAAGGCCGAGGAGTGGGTCGACGTCGTCAAGATCGGCCGCACCCACCTCCAGGACGCGACCCCCCTGACGGTGGGCCAGGAGTGGTCCGGGTGGGCCGCGCAGCTGCGCGATGCCCGTGTGCGCCTTGAGGACTCGCTCACCAGCATCTGCGGCCTCGCCGCCGGGGGCACCGCGGTCGGCACGGGCATCAACGCCCCCGAGGGCTTCGGCGAGGCCATCGCCGCGAAACTCGCCGAGCTGACCGGGCTCCCGCTGGTGACCGCCCCGAACAAGTTCGCGGCGCAGGCGTCCCTCGACGGCATGGTGGCGGTCAGCGCGGGCCTGCGCGGGGTCGCGGTCGCACTCATGAAGGTGGCCAACGACATGCGCTGGCTCGCCTCGGGGCCGCGCGCCGGGTTCGCCGAGCTGCGGCTCCCGGCGAACGAGCCGGGCTCCTCGATCATGCCGGGCAAGGTGAACCCCACGCAGCAGGAGGCCACGCTGATGGTGTGCCTGCAGGTGATCGGCGAGGACTCGATCGTCGCCGCCGCCGGCGCGCAGGGGCACTTCGAACTCAACACGATGCGGCCGGTCGTGATCGCGAACGTGCTCCACTCCGCCCGCATCCTCGGCGACGCCGCCGAGAAGCTGAAGGAGTTCAGTGTCGAAGGGACGCAACTCGACCGGGAGAAGATCGCCGAGCACGTCGACCGCTCGCTGATGCTCGTGACCGCACTGAGCCCGCACATCGGCTACGACAAGGCCACCGAGATCGCCCACAAGGCCGACGAGGAGCGCACGACGCTGCGGGAGGCCGCGCTCGCGCTGGGCGTGAGCGCCGAGGACTTCGACCGCATCGTCGACCCGGCGACCATGGTCGGCGACCCGCGCAGGGACCTCGGCCTCGCCTAGAAGCCCCTCCGCGCAAGCGTGTCCGACGCCCTCTTCGTTGCAGCGCAACCGACCACGGATCGCCGTCGGGCTGCGACCGGCATTGGTCACCGGTGATAGGAGTGGTACGTATGCAGCGTGGTTCTCGTGTCGATCAGGTGGCAGTGCTGTGATTGCAGGTGCCCGCCGCGGAGGACCTCCTGGAACGAGAGCACACCGCCTCCATGGAGTGCCAGGCTGAACCTGCTGAGGCCCAGAAACTCCCGGTTCAGCTCAAAGCCTTGTTCGAGGCCGCGTGCGATCCCCCGACTGATCGCCTCGACCGCTTCGTCATAGGTGCTGTGCTGCGAGGGGTCGGGTGCCCCGAACACGCTGTTCCTCAGCACGGTGATCCTCGCCGCGGCCGGCGAGACGTCATCGGCGGTCCGCATCAGCTCTCGCACCCGCGAGTGCACGGACTCGAAGGCATCAGGGACCGGTGCCATAACCCGCTCGGTTCCAGTGTCCGGCATGAGCCAGAGGCCATGGGGTGGAACGGCACGAGCGAACCGGGACGCGAGACGGTCGTACTCGGCCTCGCAGGCGGTGCACGCGTGCTCCGGCGGCTTGCCGTAGCCGGCCCCCCGGAGCACCCGAACCGTCGCCTCTGGCCGCGACCTGCCGCAGAAGTCGCAGTCGGCTGCGACACCACCGCGCGCCCTGCCCGAACGCCTCTTGAAGAACCCCATAGCGGCCAAGTTAGCGGGAACCGCATGGGACCGGTCCCGAGATGTCTGCGCACACCGCGATCGCCGTCTCGAAGCCGCCCGACCCGTGGAGACCCCGAGGCCGGTGAACTCGGGCACGCTCAGCGCGGGCCGTGAAACATTCGCGCCCGCGCGGGCGTTGCGCGGCATATGAAGACTCCGCAGCCCCTCCGGCTCTCGCTGCTCGACCGCGCCGTCATCGCCGAGGGCGAGACGCCCGCCGAGACTCTGCGCGACGTCGTCGGCAACGCCAGGCAGGCCGAGGACCTGGGCTTCCACCGCTACTGGGTGGCCGAGCACCACAGCGTGCCCGGAATCGCCGGTTCGGCGCCCACCGTGCTGGCGGCGGCCGTCGCGGCGGCGACTTCGCGGATCCGGGTCGGCACCGGCGGCGTCATGCTGCCCAACCACCGGCCGCTCGTGGTCGCCGAGCAGTTCGGGGTCCTGGAGTCGCTGTTCGAAGGCCGCATCGACATGGGCTTGGGGCGCACCCTCGGGTTCGTCCCGGCCGTCCGGGCCGCGCTCGGCCACGACCTGGACGAGGCCGACCACTTCGACGAGCTCCTGACCGAACTCCTCGGCTACTTCACCGGCGAGCAGCGAACCCATCCGGGCGTGCACGCGCGGCCCGGCGAAGGGCTGCGCCCCGAGCCCTTCGTCCTGGCGGTCGGCTCCGGCGGCGAGTACGCCGCCAGGCACGGCGTAGGCCTGGTCATCGCCCCGTCCAAAGGCCTCGCGGCGACGCGCGCCAAGATCGACGAGTACCGCCGCAGCTTCCAGCCCTCAGCGTGGCGGTCCGAGCCGTACGTCGTCGTCGCGCAGACCGTCGCCGTGGCCGAGACCCGCGAGGCCGCCGAGGACCTGCTGCTCCCCGAGCACTGGTCGACCGCGTTGTCCCGCACCAGAGGCGAGTTCCCGCCGCTGCGGCCCGCCGCCGAGATCCGGGCGGTCGACAAGACCAGCCGCGAATCCAAGTACCTCGAACAGGCCCTGACGGGCGCGATCCACGGCACCGCGGACGAGGTGGCCCCGCGCCTGACCGACCTCGCCGAGGCCACCGGCGCGGACGAACTCCTCATCGGCACCTCGTCCTACGACCGCAAGGCCCTCTTCGACTCCCACCGCCGCCTCGCCGGACTCGCCGGCGCCTAGCCGGCGTTCCGCCCTCGCTCCCGCGAGGACGGAACGGCCTCGCCTGCGCTAACCCTGACCGAGCGCCTCCGCGGTCGCCGTGCCGCGCATGTCCGCCACCGGTCCCTCGTACAAGACCCGCCCGCCGTGGCGGCCCGCGCCCGGACCGAGGTCCACGATCCAGTCGGCGCGGCGGATCACGTCGAGGTTGTGTTCGATGACCACCACGGTGTGCCCGCCCTCGACGAGCTGCGACAGCACCTCCATGAGCGTGCCGATGTCGCGCAGGTGCAGCCCGGTCGTCGGCTCGTCGAGCACGTACAGCGACGGCTCGGCGGCGTCCCGCAGCTCCCTCGCGATCTTGACGCGCTGGCACTCCCCGCCCGACAGCGTGTTGAGCGGCTGCCCGAGGCGCAGGTAGCCGAGGCCGACCCGGTCGAGCTCGCGCAGCGCCTTCCGGATCGCCGGGTCCGCGAGCCGGTGCAGCGCATCCGAAATGGTCAGGTCGTCCACCTCCGCGATGGTGAGCCCGTCGACGCGGTGCCGCAGCGCCTCCCCGGTGAACCGGCGTCCGCCGCACGTCTCGCACACGGCCTCCTGCCCGTCCATGAACGCCAGGTCGGTGTAGACGATGCCGAGGCCCTTGCAGTCGGGGCAGCCCCCCTCGGAGTTCGCGCTGAAGTACTTGGCCGGCAGGCCGCTCGCCTTCGCGAACAGCCGCCGGACAGGTGCGGCGATCCCGGTATAGGTGATCGGCGTGGACCGGCGGTTCGCGCCGACGGGGCGCTGGTCGACGACGATCGCGCCGTGCTGCTCGACGAGCTCGGCCGCCAGGCTCGACTTTCCGGACCCGGCGACGCCGGTGAGCACGGTCAAGACCCCGACAGGGACGTCGACGGTGACGTCCTGGAGGTTGTTCCGCCCGGCTTGCTCGATCGTGATCGATGCGGCGGCCTCGCGCGGCGCCGCGCCGGCCGGGGCCCGATTCGCGAGGGCGAGCGCCGTCGGCGTGCCGGCACTGCGCAGCTCGTCGAACGTCCCCTGGAACACCACGCTCCCGCCGTCGGCGCCCGCGTCGGGGCCGATCTCGACGATCTGGTCCGCTACCGCCATCACGGCCGGGTCGTGCTCGACGACGAGTACGGTGTTCCCCTTGTCCCGCAGCCGCTTCAGCAACTCGGTCATGGCATCGACATCGTGCGGGTGCAGGCCCACGGTCGGCTCGTCGAAGATGTACAGCATCTCGATCAGGCTGCTGCCCAAGTGCTTCACGGTCTTCACCCGCTGCGACTCGCCACCGGACAGGCTCGTCGTGGCCCGCCCCAGGTGCAGGTAGCCGAGGCCGATCGCGTCCATCGCGCGCAGCCGTTCCACCAGCGCCGACACCACCGGCGCCACGGCCGTTTCCTTCACGCCCGCAACGAGGTCCGCCAGTTCGGCGACCTCCATGAGCGCCATCTCGCCGATAGTGCGTCCGAGCACGGTGACGGCCCTGGCCTCGGCGTTCAACCGGTCGCCGCCGCACTCCGGGCAGGTGCCGGAGCGCGTGAACCGGTCGATGGCCTCCTGCTTGCGGTCGGACAGGTGGTCGGAGGTGCGCAGGTAGATCCGCTCGAACCACGCCACCAGGCCCTCGAAGTCGGCCGGCGGCTTCGGGTCGAGCCGGGCGGCGTGCTCGCCGCCGTACAGCAGCGCGAGGCGCTCGCCTTCGGTCCAGTCCCGCAGCGGCGCGTCGACCGGGAACGATCCGATGTCGGTGAATTTGGAATGCCAGTAGCCGCCGTCCACGAAGCCGGGCAGGAGGATCGCGCCCTCTTTCAGCGTTCTGCCGAGGTCCAGGAAGGACGCGGTGTCGATCTCGACGGCCTCGCCGAGGCCCGAGCACGTCGGGCACATGCCCGCGGGGTCGTTGAAGGAGAAGCGGTTCGACTCGCCGTCGAGATGCGGTTCGCCGATCCGCGAGTACAGCAGCCGCAGGTGCGTCCACGTGTCCGTGATCGTGCCGACCGTGGACCTGGCGTTGCCGCCGAGGCGGCGCTGGTCGATGACGACCACGGGCGACAGGCCGGAAATCTCATCGGCCTCGGGACGGGTCCACTTCGGCATCCGGTTCCGAAGGAACGGCGGGTACGTCTCGTTGACCTGGTGGCCGGCTTCGGCGGCGATCGTGTCGAATACGAGAGAGGACTTTCCGGAGCCGGACACGCCCGCGAACACGGTCAGCGTCCCGCGCGGCACCTCCAGGTCGATCGACTTGAGGTTGTTCGATCTTGCGCCGCGGATGCGGATCATTCGCTCGTTCATGGGGCCCACGCTAAGCGCAGATGCGGCCGGTTCTTGACCGCGATTTGCGGCAGACTGGGGACATGCCCGATGTCACCCGCAGAATGCTCTCGCTCCTGGCGTCATTGCAGACCGGCCGCTCGTTCGGCGGCGGTGAACTCGCCTCGCGCCTCGGCGTCAGCCCGCGCACGCTGCGGCGGGACGTCGACCGCCTGCGCGAGTACGGCTACCCGGTGGAGACCCGCCCCGGCCCCGGCGGTCACTACCGGCTCACCGCGGGCGCCGTGATGCCGCCGCTCATGCTCGAGGACGACGAGGCCGTCGCGGTCCTCCTCGGACTCGCCGCGCTCGCGGCCACCGGCAGCGCCGATGAGGGCTCGGTCGATGAAGCCGCCACGCGCGCTTACGGAAAGGTGGAGCAGTACCTCCCGAAACGCCTCCGCCATCGGATCGCGCGGGTCCGCTCCAGTCTGGACACCAGCGAGGTCCGCGCCCCGAGCACCAGCGCCGGAGACCTCGCCGAGCTCGCCGACGCGATCGCGGCCCGGCAGGTCGTGGCCTTCGACTACGAGCGCAAGGACGGCACGGCCTCGTCCCGCCGCGTCGAGCCCTACCGGCAGGTCCACCACCTCCAACGCTGGTTCCTCCTCGGCTGGGATCTCGACCGCGGCGACTGGCGGCTCTTCCGCATCGACCGCGTCTCGGGTCTGCGCCTGTCCACGGTCCGCTTCGAACCGAGGTCCGCTCCGCCCGCCGTCGACTACCTCGTCGACGGCATCGGCAGGAACCGCCAGCCGGTCGCGTTCATCATCGAAGGCCCGCCGGGGCCGATCGCCGAGGCGTTCCGCCACGACACGGTGGAACTGAGCGCCCTCGACAGCGGGCGAACCCGCGTGGCCATGCGCCTCGACTCGTGGGAGTGGCCGCTCGCAGCGCTCGCGTTCGCCGACGCCGACTTCACGATCGAAGCGCCGGACGAGTTCCGGGAAGGGTTCCGCCGCTTCGCCGAGCGCCTGCACGCGGCGGTCACCGACGACGGTTGACCGGGCGCCGACTGTCAGCATCGGGGTCATGGACATCGCAGCGGCAACAGCGAAGGCGAACGCCTGGGCGGCGCTCTTCGACCGGCTCAACGAGGCGAACGGCCAGCGCGCCTGGTCGGGACTCGACCTGGCGCTCGGCTTCGTCGGCGATGCGGGCGACCTCATGCGGCAGGTGCAGGTCGCCGAGAACGTGCGCTCGTACCCGGGAGGCCGGGAAGCGCTCGAACACGAACTCGCCGACTGCCTGTGGTCGGTCCTGATGCTGGCCGACCGGTACGGGGTCGACCTCGCGGCGGCGTTTGAGAACACCACGACGCAGCTTGAAGCGCGGGTCAGTGCCGAACTGGCCGCGCTCGAAGCGGACGCATAGCGAGGCGGCGGGCCCGATCCTCGGACCCGCCGCCTCGCCTTGCCGCTACTTCGTCTCGCCTCGGCCGCAGGCCCGGCACAGGCCGCGCCTGCGCTGGTGGTAGGCCATGGCCGCCACGAACAGGGCCGCGCCCCACACCACCCACAGCGTCTCCGGCAGCTCCAGCGGCCACGTCTCGGCCGTCACCCCGCCCCGGCCGGCCACCACCCGGATGTACATGCCGCCCGCCGAGGCCACGAGCGCCGCGACCAGCGTCGCCGGCACCACCGCCAGCATCGGCGGGACCCGCTTGCCGCGCAGGCCGATCATCCAGCGCGGGAAGACCTCGCCCCACCGCTGGATCAGCCCCAGGGTGAGGACCGCGCCGATCCCGCCGAGCGTCGCCAGCGCGGCCCCTGCGAGCCACAGGCCCTCCTCCTGCCCTTGGGCGTAGAACTCGGGGTCGATGCCGAGACTGAAGCCGAGCGCCCAGGCCCAGCGGGTGACCGAGTAGACCAGCGGGATCGCGAAGGCGGTCCACGTGGCGGGCTTCGCCCAGCGCTGGAGCGTCGAGGGCCGTTCGACCTCGCCGCGGCCGCAGCTGGTGCAGTCGCCGTTCACCTTGCGGCGGTAGGCGACCGCCGTGAGCGCCCATACGACGCCTGCGAGGAGCAGCATGAGCAGGTTGAGCCGTTCGGGCCGGTAGAGCACCTGCCATCCGACGCCTTCGGGCCAGCCGAAGAACACCTTCCCGATGAGCATCACCGGGGTGTAGGCCACGACGATGAGCGTGCGGTAGTCCTGGACGACCACGGTCAGGCCGATCGCCGTGATCCAGGCGTACGCCGGGAGGAGCCACCGCGCCGCCCCACTGCGGAAGCCCCGGGCCATGAGCGCGCCCGCCGCTGCGCCGAGCGCACCGAGTCCGGCGATGATCGGCCCGGCCACCTCGGGCGTCGAAAGACCGAGCAGCGAGACTTTGAAGGCGAATCCGGGCTCGCCCATGAGCTCGGCGTCGCCGACGCCGAACGGGAAGCCGGGACCGCCCATGGCCCAGATGAGTCCGAGTGCGCCGTACAGGAGCGACCAGGCCGCTGCCGCGTAACCGATCCATGCGGGCCAGCCGGTCCGGGGGCGCCGAGTCTTCGTGAGCATTTCCGTCATGCCTCAAGCCTCGTCGCGCCGGGCCCTCGCGCACATGTGCCGAAAGGGCCCTTCCGGCCGGTCCGGAGGCCGCTGATATGCCGTTCGGCCTATCGGCGGCGGCCTGCGAAACTGTCTATAGTCGGCGAATGCCCTCCGAGCCCCCCGGCAGCGCCTTGGACGCCGCGATCGACCGCCTGTACACCGTTTTCTCGACGGTGCCGCGACCGGCGGCGATCGACCTGTGCCCGTGCTGCATGACCGAGGCCGAGGCCGCCGCGATCCTCGTCCCGGTGCCGTTGCGCGAGCTGCGCACTGAGGTGCTCGCGCCGTACGCCGGCGACGTCCTGCTCACCGTCGGGAGCGTGGCGGACTTCCGCTACTTCCTCCCGCGGATCTTCGACATCGCCTGCACGAGCGGATTCGACTGGCCCGAACTCGAACCGCTCTTCCGGCGGCTGCGCGACGCCGCATGGACGGCGTGGGCCGCCGAGGAGCAGGCGGGGATCCGCGGCCTCCTCCAGGCGTACTGGGAGCAGACGCTCGCGGTCGGCGAGCACGACGCCGGCACCGTGCTGTGCGCCATCGGCAACGCCGAAGACGACCTCGGCCCCTACCTCGACGAGTGGACCGCCGCGCTCGGCCATCCGACCGCGGCCGCCGAACTGAGGGACCTGCTCCAGCACGGGACGCGCTGGAAGCACGGGACCATGCGGTTGACGAACGCGTTCTGGGGCCGCCGGGGAGCCCAGGTCCTCCAGTGGCTCGGCGGCGCCGAACTGCGGGCCGCGGTCGCCCAGGCGTTCGCCGCCGCCGCATCCGAGGCGTCGCTGCAGGCGCTGGCGGACATCGACGACCTGTTGGCGGTGCACGGCCGATGAGGTTCGCCCGCGTGCCGCTCGTGGTCGCCGGCGTGCTCGCGCTGCTGTACGGCGCGGTGTGGATGCCGCCGGACCCGGTGGTGCATCTCGTCAGCGGGCTCACCGCGTGCGTCGCGGTCGTCGCCCTGCTCGGCACCGGGCCCCGAGGCCGCCGTCTCGCCCCGGCCGCGGCCACTGTCGCCGGTGCGGCCTCGATCGCCTTGACCGCGACGACCTTCGCGAGCCGCACGCCCGGCGATGCCGAGACCATGACGTGGTTCTTCCTCGAAGCGGTCGCCCTGACGGCCCTGGTGTACCTGGCGGTCCTGTGGGGACCGCGCGCCGGAGCCGCCGTCGCCGGGATCGCACCGGCGATCGCCACCTCGTTCCTGCTGTTCCGCTTCGACTCCGGCGAGGAGGGGCCGGGCCAGATCGTGGGGGCGGCGGTCTGGCTGGTCCCCGCCGCGATCGCGGCGGGCGCGGCGCTGTACCTGCGCTGGCTGGCGGCGGGCCGCCGCCGCGCGGTGCTCGACGCCCGGCGGGAGCAGCGGCTCGACCTGGCGAACGACCTGCACGACTTCGTGGCGCACGACATCAGCGAGATCGTGGCCCAGGCCCAGGCCGGGCGCATCGTCTTCGGCGGGGACCGGCCCGAGCTCGCGAAACTGCTGGAGCGCATCGAGACCGCCGGTGTGCGCGCCCTCGGCTCCATGGACCGGACCTTGGCGCTCCTGCGGGACCCGGGCGAGGCCGCGAGGGCACCGGTCGGCGGGGTCGACGATCTCGAGGCGCTCGTGGAGCGGTTCAACGAAGGCGGCGGCCCGCAGGCCGTGCTCGCGCTCAGGCTTACAGGACCCGTGGACCGCGAGACCGGTGCGGTCGTGCACCGCACGGTCACCGAAGCGCTCACCAATGTGCGCCGCCATGCGCCCACGGCCGCAACCGTGTCGATCGAATTGACCGAAGTGGACGGATCGCTGCGCCTGCGGGTCGAGGACGACGGCCGGGACGCGCCGAAGCCGTCGTTCCGCGACTCCTCCGGCCTCGGCCTGGCCGGGATGGCCGAACGGGCCGAGAGCCTCGGCGGGCGCTTCGAGGCCGGGCCCCGCGAACCCGCGGGCTGGCGCATCACCCTGCGGCTCCCGTTGCAGGACATCAATGAAGGAGCACCGCTGTGACGATCCGCGTCCTCATCGCCGACGACCAGGAGGGCATCCGCGAGGCCTTCCGCATGGTGATCGACGCCCAGCCGGACATGCGCGTGGTCGCCGAGGCCGCCGACGGCCGCAGTGCCCTCGCGCAGGCCGAGCTGCTGCGCCCCGACGTGGTGCTCGCCGACATCCGCATGCCCGTGATGGACGGCCTCGAACTGACCCGCCGCCTCGCCGGACCGGAGGTCGCCGACCCGGTGAAGGTGGTCGTGGTGACCACGTTCGACCTCGACGAGTACGTGTACACCGCGCTGCGCGACGGCGCGTGCGGCTACCTCCTCAAACGGTCCGGCCCGAACCTCGTCATCGAGGCGATCCGCGCCGCCGTCTCCGGCGAGACCCTCATCAGCCCGCAGATCACGGTCAAGCTGCTGCGCAAGATGATCCCGCCGCAGGCGCCGACCAAGAGCGGTGAGGCCCTGAGCGAACGCGAGCTCGAAGTGGTGCGGCTGGTCGCGCGCGGGCTCCAGAACGACGAGATCGCGGGGGAGCTGTTCATCAGCGCCGGGACCGTCAAGAACCACCTCGCGAACGTGCAGCGCCGCCTCGGCGTCCGCAACCGCGTCGAGATCGCCGCGTGGGCCTGGTCCACCGGGCAGGTGACCGCCTGAGCGGCGCCTTCCGCGACCTCGTTCCACGCTGGAGCGACAACTGCCTTACGCTCGAGGCATTTACCGGGAGGAGGTCCGATGGCGCGAGCGTCACGGACGCAGGCAGTGGTCGAACAGGTCCTCGACGCCATCATCGACGGCAAGCTGCAACCCGGTGAGCCCCTGCCGCCCGAAGGGGTGCTCGCCGAGGACCTGCACGTCTCGCGGCTCACCTTGCGCGAGGCCGTGCGGCTGCTCCAGGCCCAAGGGGTCATCGTCCAGGTGCCGGGCCGCCGCCACCGCGTCGCCCCCGTCGCCCAGTGGACCGGGATCGAGGCCGTCGTCCGGCACGCCCGCAGCGCGGGGGAGCGCAAGCGCTCCTCGCTCGAACTGCTCGAAGTGCGGATGATGATCGAGACCGGCGCCGCCGAGCTCGCGGCCGAGCGGCGAACGGAGGCCGACCTCGACGCGCTGCGCGAACTCATCGGCCGCATGAAGACCGCGCACGCGAAGTCCGATGTGGTCGCTTTCGTGGCCGCCGACCTGGAGTTCCACGACGTGATCCTCCGCGCGGCCGACAACCGCATCCTCGTCGCGGCCCTCCTGCCGCTGACGGCGGTGCTCGCCGAGACGCGCAGCGAGACCAGCGCCGTGGCCGAGATCCGCGAGCACGCCATCGCCGAGCACACCGCGATCGTGGCCGCGCTCGCCTCCGGGGACCGCCTCGCGGCCCGGGACGCCATGGCCGGCCACATGGAACAGACCCGCGTCGACCTGCTCGAACACGTGCACTCGCGTCGCTAGGGCGTTGTAGGAAGCCCTGCCGTCCGGACCACTCGACGCGCTGTCAGGGCCGCCGCATGCGGCACCGATGCCCAACGGCCGCACCGCATTGCGGGCTGGACTCAGGCGCGCCGGGCCGGGAGGTTCGCGATCACCGCTTCGGTGACCTCGGCCGTCGTGGCATCGCCGCCCACGTCCCGGGTGCGGACGCCCTGGGCCGTGGCCGCTTCGATCGCCTTGCGCAGGCCCTCGGCCTCGCCGCGCAGCCCGAAGTGGTCGAGCATCATCGCGGCGCTGCCGAACGCGCCGATCGGATTGCACACGCCCCGGCCCGCGATGTCGGGCGCCGAGCCGTGCACCGGCTCGAACATGCTCGGGAAGCGCCGCTCCGGGTTGAGGTTCGCGCTCGGCGCGAGGCCGAGGCTCCCGGCGAGGGCGCTGCCGAGGTCGGAGAGGATGTCCGCGAACAGGTTGGAGGCCACCACCACCGAGAGCGACTCGGGCTGCAGCACGAACTTCGCGCTCATCGCGTCGACCAGGACGCTCTCGGTCGCCACGTCCGGGTACTCGGCCGCGACCCGCTGGAACACCTGGTCCCACATGACCATCCCGTACTGCTGGGCGTTGCTCTTGGTCACGCTGGAGACCTTCTTGCGCGCCCGCGTGCGGGCCAGCTCGAAGGCGTACCGGATGATCCGCTCGCAGCCCACCTCGGTGAACAGCGCCGACTGGACCGCGATCTCGCCCTTGTCCTCGCGCGCGGCGAACGTGTGGCCGCCGAACCCGGCGTACTCGCCCTCGGAGTTCTCCCGCACCACGACCCAGTCCAGGTCCGTGTCGTCGGCCTTGCGCAGCGGGCTCTGGATTCCCGGCAGGAACTGCACGGGCCGCAGGTTCGCCCACTGGTCGAAGCCCTGGCAGATCTTGAGCCGCAGCCCCCACAGGCTCACGTGATCAGGCACCGTGGGCCAGCCGACCGCGCCGAAGTAGATCGCGTCGAAGTCCTTGAGCGTCTCGAGGCCGTCCTCGGCCATCATCACGCCGTGCTCGGCGTAGTAGTCCGAGCCCCAGGGGAACTCCTCCCACGCGAACGAGAAGCCCGCGCCGCCCGCCTCGATCGCGTCCAGGACTTCCCTCCCGGCGGCCACGACCTCGCGGCCGACCCCGTCGGCGGGGATGGCGGCGATGCGGAACTCCTTGGCGCTCATGGGTCCTCCTCGAATGCGATGATGCTCGCCTCGAGTGAACAACGCGGCCGGTCCCGGTGTCCAAGACCGATCCGCGATCGGCGCGATCGGTGCGGCCTATCGCCGCCAGTCGGCGGCCAGATCCAGGAACGCCTGCGCCGCCGGCGTCAGCCCGGACGGGCGGCTCACCAGCGCGATGCGCAGGTCCCACGCCGGCTCGATCCGGTGCACGGCGGCCCCGGCGCGCTGGGCCAGCGGCGTCCACGACGAGGGCATCACCGCGTGTCCGAACCCGGCCAGCACCAGCGTCAGGATCGACGTGCGGTGCGCGACCTCGGCCGCGATCCGCACCCCGATGCCGCGCGCGATCAGGTCGTCCACGAAGCGGCGCATGAACGTCCCGTACTGCGACACGATGAGCCGCACGCCCTCCAGGTCGGTGTCGCGCACCGTGTCGCCCTCGGGCAGGCCGTGGTCGGGCGGGGAGATGAGCACCAAAGGCTGGTCGTTGATCGCCTGCACCCGCAGCTCGGCGGTGCGCACGTCGCCCGCCGAACCGAGCAGCCCGATCTCGGCCACCCCGGTCCGCACGCTCGCCACCACCTCGTCGGCCGTGAACGCGCCGTCCACCCGGAACTCGACGCCCGGGTGCTTCTCCGCGAAGCGGCACATCATCTCGGTGAGCGGCTCGATCCCCGGCGAGGGCATGGACACCAGGTCCAGTCGGCCCGTCTGGAGCCCCTTCACCGCCTGCGCCGCCGCGCGGGCCGCGTCGAGGTCGCGCAGCACCTGCCGGGCGGGCTCGACGAGCTGGCGGCCCGCCTCGCTGAGCACCACGCCGCGCCCGACCCGGTGGAACAGCTGCACGCCCAGCTCCCGCTCCAGGTTCCCGATCGCCTGCGAGAGCGAGGGCTGGGCGATGTGGATCTGCTCGGCGGCCCGGCCGAAGCCGCCGTGGTCGACCACGGCGAGGAAGTACCCGAGCTGGCGCGCGTCCATGGCCCCTCCGTCCGGTTCGCGGTATTTCGGAGTCTAGGCCCGGCCGGACCCCGGCCGGGCCCGGACTCCGTCAGCCCCCGATGTTGGTGAGCGCCACCATCGTCGGAATGGTGAGGGTGATGAGCACGCCGCCGATGATGTCGAAGGCGATGCCGGAGCGGATCATCCGCGGCATCGACACGCAGCCGGTGCCGTAGACGATCGCGTTCTGCGGCGTCGACACCGGCAGCATGAACCCGAGCGAGGCCGCGAACGTGGCCGCCAGCGCCGGGACGAGCGGGTCGACGCCGGTGGCGGCGGCCAGCGGGATGATGATCGGGACCACGACCGCCGCCGACGCGGTGTTGCTGGTGGTCTCGGAGATGACGATCGCGAGCAGCACCGCGAACGCGGTGATGGCGAAGGCGCTGGTGATGCCGAAGGTGTTCGCCGCGCCGTTGCCGATGGTCTCGGCGAGGCCGGTCGCGGAGAGCATGGCGCCGAAGATGATGCCGGTGCCGAACAGCAGGATGGTGCCCCAGTCGATCTGGCCGGCGTCCTTCCACGTCATGGTCGCCTCCTGCTCGGACCAGTTGACGGGGAGGATGAACAGCAGGGCGGCGCCGATGACGGCGGCGACGCCTTCGTTGAGGCGGTCGTCGACCAGTGCGTAGGCCTCGGAGCCGGTGCCGGCGACGAGGCCGACGACGGCGGGGACGAGCCAGAGGGACACGGTGACGGCGAAGGCGACGACGGTGTTCTTCTCGGCGCGGCTCATGGGGCCCTGCGCGGCGCGCTGCTCGCGGATGTACTCCTCGACGCCTTCGATGCGGCGCACCTCGGGCTTGTTGATGAGCAGCAGCACCACGAAGAGGATCACGAACATGAGCAGGCAGATGGGGAGTGCGGTGAGCATCCACTGCCCGAAGGAGATCCGCTCGCCGGTGGCCTCCTCGATGAGGCCGCGCCCGATCAGGTTGGGCGGGGATCCGACGGGCGTGAGCAGTCCGCCGACGCTGGCGCCGTAGGCCAGCATGAGCATGAGGGCCGCGCCGACGCGCAGCGTCATCGGGTCGAAGTCGGGGCGGACGACGCCCTGGTCCTGCATGAGCTTGGCGATGACGGCGAGGATGCCGAGCGCGGTGGGCATGAGCATCGCGACGGTGGCGGTGTTGGAGACGAACGCCGAGAGGATGCAGGTGATGGCGCCGAAGGCGATGATGGTGCGGAAGGTGGAGCGCCCGACGCCGGGGATGGCGAGGATGGCGAACGCGATGCGCTGGGCCACACCGTGTTTGAGCATCGCCTGGGCGAGGATGAACGCGCCGATGAAGGTGAAGATGGTGGTGGAGCCGAAGGGGGCGAGCACTTCGTCGGAGGGTGCGACGCCGAGCAGGATGATGGCGGAGACGCCGATGAGGCCGCCGATGGGGATGGGTATCGGCTCGCAGATCCAGAGCACGACGACGCCGAGGAGCACGGCCGCGAGGCTCTGCTGCTCGCCGGGGATGTCCATGGGCAGGAAGAAGAACAGGAGCGAGACGGCGGGGGCGAGGAACCAGCCGACGAGGCGGCGGCCCTTCTCGAACTTTGCCTCGGCGCCGGAGCGGCCGAGTTCGGAGAGGCTGCGGTAGGTGCTGCCGCCGAGGAGCGCCTGCTCGACGTCGGTGCGGGGTCCTTCAGCGGTTGTGCTTGCGGGCGTTGCCTTCTGAGGCTGCTCCGGGACGGTGGACGTCATGCCTCCTCCTTGAGGGATAGATTTGGATCACTCTCTCACCGGGCGACATACCGGGTCCAAGACACACATCCTCTCCGGCGCATAGGTGCTGCCTATGGGTCTGCCGCGGAAACTGGAGCGCTCTCGTTAAATATCGAAGATATTGACTCCATGGATGTTGATTGTTACCCTTCACATCATCATTTCGGCTGCAAGATCCCCTGGAGAGTCAATGACGACATCGCCCTCACCCCGTCCTGCCGCGCGGCTCAGCCGCCGCGGCCTCATCGCGGCCGCCGCCGCCCTCCCCGCCGCTGCACTGCTTCCGGCGTCGCCCGCGGCGGCCCAGACCGCCTACACCGGCTACCTCATGGCCCACTTCATCGGCGAGGGCTCCGGCGGCGAGCAGATCTACCTCTCCCACTCCGACAACGGCCTCAACTGGACCGACCTCAACCGCGGCCAGATCGTCCTGCGCACCCCGCTGGGCACCAAGGGCGTGCGCGACCCCATCATCGTGCGCAGCCCGGCCGGCAACCGCTACTGGATCGTCGCCACCGACCTCCACATCGGCTCGGGCACCTCCTGGAGCGACGCCGCCAACAGGGGCAGCCGCAACCTCGTCGTGTGGGAGTCCGCCGACCTCGTGAACTGGTCGATCCCGTGGCTGCTGCCCGTCGCCGCGTCCATCGGCGACGCCGGGGACGCGTGGGCGCCCGAGGCGATCTGGGACGCCGCGGCCGGGAACTACTTCCTGTACTGGGCCACCAACTCCACGTTGAACGGCGAGAAGAAGCACCGCATCTGGAGCGCCCGCACCACCGACTTCCGGTCGATCACGACTCCGCAGGTGTACATCGAACGCCCCGGCCTCGAAGAGCTCATCGACACCCAGATCATCGAGGCCAACACCGGCGGCTACCGCTACTACCGCGCCTCCAAGCACACTCAGATCGTCATCGAGGGCGGCAACTCGCTCACCGGCTCGTGGACGCGCCTGGGCGACCTGTCGACCCTCACCGGCGGCGGCGTCGAGGGCCCGATGTGGGCGAAGTTCAACGACCGCAACGAATGGGCGCTCTGGCTCGACCAGTACGCCACCGGCCGCGGCTACATGCCCGTGCTCACCACCAACCCGGCGGCCGTCTCCGGCTACCGCAAGGTGACCAACTACAGCCTCGGCTCCAACCTGAAGCGCCACGGCTACGTCCTCAACCTCACGCAGGCCGAGGAGACGCGGGTCCTGAACCGCTTCCAGAACCCCGTGTTCAACCGGCTCCAGTCCTACAACTACCAGGACCGCTACGTGCGCCACTACAACATGGACGTGCGCATCGACCCGGGCGTGAGCCCCCTCCAGGACTCGCAGTTCCGGCTCGTGCCGGGCCTGGCCTCCTCGAGCGCGGTCTCGTTCGAGTCGGTGAACTTCCCCGGGCACTTCCTGCGCCACGCGGACAACGACTTCGTCCTCGCCCCGCGCGCCTCCGGGGGCACGTTCAACGCCGACGCCACCTTCAACCGCGTTGCGGGCCTGGCCGACTCCTCGTGGAGCTCGTTCACGTCCTACAACTTCCCGACCCGCTACATCCGCCACTACGGGTACGCGCTGCGGCTCGACCCGGTGAGCACCGCCCAGGAGCGGGCGGACGCGACCTTCCGCGTCACCACGTAACCGGACCGCCCGGCGCGGGCCCCACCGCCCGCGCCGGGCCTCACACCTTGGGCTTGCGCGCCGCCGGGGAGCACAGGAGTGCCACGGCGACGAGCACGAGCACGACGTAGAACGCGTTCCGCAGCCCCACCTGGTCGCCCATGAGGCCGATCAGCGGCGGCCCGATGAGGAAGGCGCAGTAGCCCACGGTGGCCACGACCGCGACGTTCGCGGTGGCCTTCTCGGGGTCGTCGGCGGCGGCCGACATGCCCACGGGGAACCCGAGCGAGGCGCCCAGGCCCCAGAGCACGGTGCCGACGATCGCGACCGGCGCGGTCGGGCCGAGGATCACCAGCAGCAGGCCGACCAGCGCCAGCAGCGCCGACCCGGCCAGGACGGGCACGCGCCCGAACCTGTCGAGGAACAGCCCGCCGAAGGCCCGCCCGGCGGTCATCGCGGTGACGAACACGGCGAAGACGGCCGCGCCGCCGGGGTTGGTGAGGCCGTAGCCGTCGACCATCGCCAGGCCCAGCCAGTCGTTCGCGGTGCCCTCGGTGAAGGCCATGCCGAGGATGATGAGGCCGATGAGCAGCACGCGCACGTCCGCCCACGCGGACAGCCGGGTGCGCCACCCGGCCCGCTCGCCCGGCACGGCCTCGCGCGGCTCCTCCGCCGGGAGCAGGAACTTCACGACGTACACCGAGGCGATGAGGACCGCGACGCCCACGGCGGTCAAGTGCACGCCCGCGGTCACGCCGAGCTGCTCGGTGAGCGCCCCCAAGCCCGCGCCGAGCATCGTGCCCACGCTGAAGCCCGCGTGGAACATCGGCATCAGGGTCTTGCCGACGCGCCGCTCGTTGGCCGCGCCGGAGAGGTTCATCGCCACGTCGAGCACCGAGTTGCCCGCGCCGAGGACCATCAGCGCCGCGAACAGCCCCCAGTAGGACGGGGCGAACCCGGCGATGAGCCCGATCGCGACCAGGCCGACCGCCGTCAGCGCGAGGAACCAGCGGATCGCCGCCGTCGCCCCCAGATGGGCCACCACGTGGCCCGAGGCGATGAGCCCGACCATCGCGCCGGCCGAGAGCCCCAGGATGAGCACGCCCATCTCCTGGGTGGTCGCGCCGAGGATGTCGCGCATGTTCGGGACGCGCGCGGCCCAGTTGGCGAACACGAACCCCGAGAGGGCGAAGACCGCGAACACGGCGTTGCGCCAGTGCACGAGCGCGGGGTCGGTGCGGGCGGGCAGGGCGGTGCTGGTCACGGTGGTCCAATCGGGTGGCGGCGGGTGTCGGCCGGGCCCCGCGGGGCCCCGGTCCACCAGCTTGCACCGAGGTTTAACGTTCGACAAGCGGATTCGACGACCGAAGACCGCGCCGCGCCGCGCACCTGCGGCGGCGCCGAGACCGCCGCCGCCGGGTCCATGCTGGTAGCTACCGGCGCGCCGTGGGCGCCGCCGGACCGTCCGCAGACCGGAGGGCGCCGCGCACCGCGGCGCCCCGACCGAGAAAGGCCGCTTGTGAACCGTTCGAGCCACCTCACCGACCTCGAAGAGCAGTACGGCGCGCACAACTACCACCCGCTGCCGGTGGTCATCGCCGAAGGCGAGGGCGCCTGGGTCACCGACACCGAGGGCAACCGCTACCTCGACTGGCTCGCCGCCTACTCGGCCGTGAACTTCGGCCACCGCCACCCGCGCCTGACCGCCGCCGCGCACGCCCAGCTCGACCGGATCACCCTCGCCTCGCGCGCCTTCCGCACCGACGCGCTCGGCCCGTTTCTGGAAGGCCTCGCCGGCCTCTGCGGCAAGGACGCCGTGCTGCCCATGAACACCGGCGCCGAAGCGGTCGAGACCGCCGTCAAGGCCGCCCGCAAATGGGGCTACGAACGCAAGGGCATCGCCGCGAACCGGGCCCGGATCGCCGTCTTCGACGGGAACTTCCACGGCCGCACCACCACCATCGTCGGCTTCTCCTCCGACCCCGGCTCTCGCGAGGGCTTCGGTCCCTTCGACGGGGGCTTCGACTCCGTTCCGTACGGCGACATCGACGCGCTCGCCGCGGTCGTCGGCCCCGACACCGCGGCCGTGCTCCTCGAACCGGTCCAAGGCGAAGCGGGCGTCATCGTCCCGCCCGCAGGCTGGCTCGCCGAAGTCCGCCGCCTGTGCGACGAGCGCAATGTGCTCATGATCGCCGACGAGATCCAGTCCGGCCTGGGCCGCACCGGGCACACGTTCGCGTGCGACCGCGAGGACGTGAAGCCCGACGTCTACCTGCTCGGCAAGGCCCTCGGCGGCGGCATCGTCCCGCTCTCGGCCGTCGCCTGCGACCGCGAGGTGATGGACGTCTTCACCCCCGGCACCCACGGCTCCACGTTCGGCGGCAACCCGCTCGCCGCGGCCGTCGGCACCGAGGTCGTCGCCATGCTCGCCACCGGGGAGTGGCAGCAGCGCGCCCGCGACCTGGGCCGGTACCTCGAAGGCGCCCTCGTCCGCCTCGACCGGTCCAGAGTGGACGACATCCGGGTGTGCGGTCTGTGGGCCGGCGTCGACCTCGCCGACACCGCGCCCCCCGCCCGCGAGGTCTGCGAACGGCTGCTCCGACTCGGCGTGCTCGCCAAGGAGACCCACCGGCGCACCGTGCGCATCGCCCCGCCGCTCGTCATCGAGCCCGAGGAGATCGACCGCGGCGTCGCCGCCCTCGCCGAGGCCATCGGCTAAGGGGCCGCGACGAATCCCGCTGCGGCGCAATCCGAATGTGTGGCCTAGACGCCGATCGGCGATTCGCAACCGCCGCGGCGAGGCTGGTGCGAGGCCGGTGCGCACTGGTGTCCCAGCGCAGCGAAAGGGCCGGCCTCACGCCGAGGACGGGTACGGGGTGAAACCGCTGCGATGGTCCGTCACGTCCAGCGGCCTGCCGATCGCCGGGAACGCCCGCTGCGGGCAGCCCGAGCGGTCGCACACCTTGCACCCCGGCCCGATCGGGGTCAGCGCCGCCGGGCTCGCCAGGTCGAGCCCGTCCGCGTACACCAGCCGGTGCGCATGGTGGAGGTCGCAGCCCAGCCCGATCGCGAACGTCTTCGCCGGCGTCCCGAACCCGCCGTAGCGGCGGGTCACCGTGCGCGCCACCCACAGGTACGACCGCCCGTCCGGCATCTGCGCGAGCTGCGTGCGGATCTCACCGGGATGCGCGAACGCCTCGTACACGTTCCACAAGGGGCAGCTGCCGCCCACCCGCGAGAAGTGGAAGTCCGTGGCCGACTGCCGCTTCGAGATGTTCCCCGCCCGGTCCACCCGCACGAAGAAGAACGGCACGCCCCGCGACCCCGGCCGCTGCAGCGTGCTCAACCGGTGCGCCACCGTCTCGAACCCCACCCGGAACCGCCGCTGCAGCAGGTCCAGGTCGTACCGCAGTTCCTCTGCGGCACTGCGGAACACCCCGTACGGCAGGATCAGCGCCCCCGCGAAGTAGTTCGCCAGGCCGATCCGCGCCAGCGACCGCGCCTGCGGCCCCGAGAGGTCCGCGGCGGCAACGAGGCCGTCGATCAGGTCCGCGTGCTCGACCAACGCCAAGTGCGTGGCGAGCTGGAACGCGCGCTGGCCGGGGGAGAGCAGCGGCGAGACCCGCAGGACCCTCCCTTCGGGGTCGAACCGGCGCTTCGCCCCGGCCTGCTCGCCCGCGGCCAGGTCGGCCACCGCCGTGCCGTGCCGGTCCGCCAGGAGCCGCGCGAGCTCCGCGGCCAGGTCCGCCGGGTCCAGCCCGGCGGCGATCCGCTCGGCCGCCTCGTCCAGCTCGGGCACATAGTTCCGCTTGGCGTAGAACAGGTCCCGCACCTCCTCGTACGCCGTGGGCGCGGCCCCGGCGTCCAGCTCGGCGCTCATCGCCGTGTTGCGCTCCACCGCATGCCGGTAGCGCCGGTGCAGGTCCACCACGTACCGCGCCAGTTCCGGCATGCCCTCGGCGAGTTCGCGGGTCTGGTGCGGCCCGACCTGCTCGGCGTGCGCGGTGTCGGCCAGCGCGTCCCGCAGCTGCGCGTCGAGCCGGTCGCTCTCGGCCGCCGAGAACCGCTGCACGTCCACATCGAACACCTCGGCCAGGCGCAGCAGCACCGGGCCCGTGATGGGCCGCTGGTTCGACTCCATCTGGTTCACATAGCTCGTGGAGATGCCCAGCGCGGCGGCGAGCGACGCCTGCGTGAGCCCCTGCTCCTCGCGGAACCGGCGCAGCCGCAGCCCCACCTTGGCCGTCCTCAACGCCATCGTCAGGTCCTTTCACAACATTCACAAAACCGGGCCGATATTTCCACAAGAAACCACATGTTCAGTGCTTTCGATCGGCTGATCAGCTGTACATACTGTGAAGATACCCGTCGAAGGAGCCGCCGCATGATCGAGCACCACGTCCGCGCCCACGCCTCCCGCGAGGCACTGCCGCGCGAGCAGGAGCTGGCCTGGAAGATCGCGCAGGTCGCCACCGACCCCGTCCCGGTCGAGCCCGACGTGGCCGAGATGATCGGCAACCGGGTCATCGACAACGCCGCCGTCGCGGCCGCGTCCCTCGCCCGCCGCCCGGTCGCCAACGCCCGCGCCCAGGCCTTCGCCCACCCCTACCGCCCCGGCGCGGCCGTCTTCGGCGCCGCCCCCGAGGTGCGGGCCTCGCCCGAATGGGCGGCATGGGCCAACGGCGTCGCCGTGCGCGAACTGGACTTCCACGACACGTTCCTCGCCGCCGACTACTCCCACCCCGGCGACAACATCCCGCCGGTCCTCGCCGCCGCCCAGCACCGCGGCCTCGACGGCGCGGCCCTCGTGCGCGGCATCGCCACCGGGTACGAGATCCAGATCGACCTCGTGCGCGGGATCTGCCTGCACGAGCACCGGATCGACCACATCGCCCACCTCGGCCCCGCCGCCGCCGCCGGCATCGGCACCCTCATGGGCCTCGACGCCGAAGTGATCTACCAGGCCATCGGCCAGGCGCTGCACACCACCACCGCCACCCGGCAGTCCCGCAAGGGCGCCATCTCCTCCTGGAAGGCCTACGCGCCCGCGTTCGCGGGCAAGGCCGCGATCGAAGCGGTCGACCGGGCCATGCGCGGCGAAGGCGCGCCCTCGCCCATCTGGGAAGGCGAGGACGGCGTCATCGCCAGGCTCCTCAGCGGACCCGAGGCGCGCTACACCGTGCCGCTGCCGGCCCCCGGCGAACCCAAGCGCGCCATCCTCGACTCCTACACCAAGGAGCACTCCGCCGAGTACCAGAGCCAGGCCCTCATCGACCTCGCCCGCCGCCTCGCGCCGCGCATCACCGACCTCTCGCGCGTCGCCGAGATCGTGATCCGCACCAGCCACCACACCCACAACGTGATCGGCACCGGCGCGAACGACCCGCAGAAGACCGACCCCGACGCCAGCCGCGAGACCCTCGACCACTCCATCATGTACATCTTCGCCGTCGCCCTCGAAGACCGCGACTGGCACCACGAGCGCTCCTACACCTCCGAGCGCGCCCACCGGGAGTCCACGGTCGCCCTGTGGCGCAAGGTCCGCACCCTCGAAGACCAGGAGTGGACCCGCCGCTACCACGACCCCGACCCCGACAAGCGCGCCTTCGGCGGCCACGTCACCGTCGTCTTCGACGACGGCACCACGCTCGACGACGAACTCGCCGTCGCCGACGCCCACCCAAGGGGCGCACGGCCCTTCGGCCGCGAGCAGTACCTCAAGAAGTTCCGCACCCTCGCCGACGGCGTCATCGCACCATCCGAGCAGGACCGGTTCCTCGACCTCGCCTGCCGCCTCGAGACCCTCGACGCCGCCGAGGTCCGCGCCCTCAACCTCGCCGCCCCTCCCGGCGCGCTCACCGCCACCGACAGCGCCGTTGCAAACCGTGGAGGACTCTTCCGATGACCCGACGCATCTCGCCGTCCCAGAAGCGCAAGGCCCTGCGCGCCGGACTCGCCTCCGGCCGCCTCCAGCGCCTCCCCGGCGCGTTCTCGCCGCTCGTCGCCCGCGCCGTCGCCGACCGCGGCTTCGAAGGCGTCTACGTCTCCGGCGCGGCGCTGGCCGCCGACCTGGCGCTGCCGGACATCGGCCTCACCACGCTCACCGAGGTCGCCGGGCGCGGCGGCCAGATCGCCCGCGCCACCGACCTGCCCACCCTCATCGACGCCGACACCGGCTTCGGCGAGGCGGCCAACGTGGCCCGCACCATCGCGGCCTTCGAGGACGCCGGGCTCGCCGGCTGCCACCTCGAGGACCAGGTCAACCCCAAGCGCTGCGGCCATCTCGACGGCAAGGAGGTCGTGTCGGCCGCCGCGATGCTCCAGCGGGTGCGCGCCGCCGTCCAGGCCCGCACCGACCCGGACTTCGTCATCTGCGCCCGCACCGACGCCCGCGCCGTCGAGGGCCTGGACGCCGCGATCGACCGCGCCAAGGCCTATGTGGACGCCGGGGCCGACATGGTCTTCCCCGAGGCGCTGCGCACCGAAGCCGAGTTCGCGGCCTTCCGGGAAGCGGTCGACGTGCCGCTGCTGGCCAACATGACCGAGTTCGGCACCTCGCCCGGCCTCACCGCCCGCCGACTCGAGGACCTGGGCTACAACCTCGTCATCTGGCCCGTCTCGAGCCTGCGCGCCGCCATGGGCGCCGTCGAAGACCTCTTCGACACCTTGGAGACCGAGGGCACCCAGGCCTCCCATGTGGACCGGATGCAGACCCGCGCCCGTCTCTACGAACTCGTCGACTACGCCTCCTACCGCGCCTTCGACCAGCAGCTCTTCGACTTCAAAATCCCCGGGAGGGACGCATGAGCACCGAGATCCGCAAGGGCCTGGCCGGAGTCGTCGCCGACACCACCGCCATCAGCGAGGTCGTCCCCGAGACGAACTCCCTCACCTACCGCGGCTACCCCGTGCAGGAGCTCGCCCGCAGCTGCTCCTTCGAAGCGGTCGCGCACCTCATCTGGTACGGCGAGCTGCCCGACGCCGCCGCGCTCTCCCGCTTCGCCGAACGCGAAGGCGCGCAACGGGAGGTCACCCGCTCGACTATCGGCGTCGTCGACCGCGTCCCGGACAACTGCCACCCCATGGACCTGCTGCGCACCGCCGTCTCCTGCCTCGGCGCCGAAGACCCGGCCGAGGACGACAACAGCCCGGCCGCCAACCGCGCCAAGGCCGAGGCGATGTTCGCCAAGCTCCCCACGATCGTCGCCCACGACTTCCGCCGCCGGAAGGGCCTCGACCGCATCGCCCCGGACCCGGGCCTGGGCTTCGCGGAGAACTTCTTCCACATGTGCTTCGGCACCGTGCCGGCCCCGGAAGTGCTGCGCTGCTTCGAGATCTCGATGATCCTCTACGCCGAGCACAGCTTCAACGCCTCCACGTTCACCGCCCGCACCGTCGCCTCCACCCTCTCGGACATCTACTCGGCCGTCACCGCCGCGATCGGCGCCCTCAAGGGCCCGCTCCACGGCGGCGCGAACGAGGCCGTCATGCGCATGATGCTCGAGATCGACGACCCCGCGCTCGCGGGCGACTGGCTGCGGGAGCGCCTGGCCGCCAAGGAGAAGGTGATGGGTTTCGGGCACCGCGTCTACAAGGACGCCGACTCGCGCGTCCCGACCATGAAGGCCGCCTTCATCGACATGGCCGAGCTGACCGGCGGGGAGCGCTGGGTCGCCATGTACGAGGAGCTCGAGGCGGCAATGATGGCGGCCAAGGGCATCCACCCGAACCTCGACTTCCCGGCCGGGCCCGCCTACTACCTGATGGGCTTCGACATCCCGATGTTCACGCCGCTGTTCGTCATGTCCCGCATCACCGGCTGGACCGCGCACGTGATCGAGCAGCTGGAGTCGAACGCCCTCATCCGGCCGCTGAGCGCCTACACCGGACCCGCGCAGCGCGCGATCCCGCTGGCGGCGTAGCGGTCACGGGGCCTGCGCGTCATGCGGCTCGGCGCCGAACAGCAGCCGGTGCGTGCGGTCGCCCTGCCCGGTGGGGGAGTAGAGGCGCAGGCCCTCCTCGTGCGTCCAGGCGTAGCAGGCGATGCCGAAGACCACGAGGCTCAGGAGTGCGACCACGAGCAGGACCGCGCCGAGGGCGGACGAGAGCGGGATGACGATCCCGGCCTCGTCCAGGCCGATTGAGCCGCCGATCAGCACCACCGCGATTGCCAGGCTGACGAGGGCGGTCACCATGTGCCGCCTGCGGATCGCGCGTGACAGCATGGTGCTGCGCACGCGCAGCAGCAGCTCGGCGTCGCAGTTGTCGCAGTGCAGTTCGACGACCTTATCGCCGGTCGCGGGGCGGCGGATCTGGAACCCGGTGAGGTCGTAGCGCCGCTCCTCGCCGATCCAGACGAATCCGAAGGCGGGGCTGGTGCCGGTCAGGTGGCCGATCCGGACGGTCGACTGCTCGCGCAAGGGCTCCATGCCCCCAGCCTAGGAGGCCCGTGCCGGGACCGGTCCGGATGCGGGCCGCGGCGGCGACCGTGGCTCAGGTCAGGAGCGCCGGCGGCGGGTGCCGGCGCGCTTGGTGAACTTCTGGGCGATGAGCGAGGCCGAGCCCGCGATCACGGTCACGTTGAAGGCCATCTGGACGCACAGGAGTGAGCGGGCGACCTGGCCCTGTGCCGAGACGTCCCCGTACCCGACCGTGAGCAGCGTGCTCAGCGCGAAGTAGAGGGCGTCCACGCGGGTGTCCAGACCTTCGAATTCGCCGGGCCGGTACACGGCGACGGCGTAGTCGACGAGCGCGAACACCAGCAGCCCGGCGAGGATGCCCACGACCATCGCGCCGAGCGGCGCGTCGGGTTCGCGGATCTGCCGCACCGCCTGCCAGCGGATGGCGACCGCGACGGCGCCGAGCAGCGCGGCGGTGGCGACCCAGCGCAGGACCAGGACGGCGGCTTCGGGTTCGCTGCGGATCGGCACGACCAGGTACAGCACCAGGAGCGCGATGCCGGCGAGCGTCCACCGCAGCCGGTGGAACTGGTTCCTACGCTCCATGGGCGCCTCCCGCCGGTCCGGGGGCCGGCTCGTCGTCGCCGGTCCGGTCGATGAGCCGTTCGGTCACGAACGCGACGACGACGGCGATGAGCACGATCGGGGTCATCCCGGTGGCGCCCGATCCGAGCAGGAGCGTGATGAGGACGGCCGCCGAGACCGGCAGCGGCAGGATCGCCGCAGTGGCGGCGGCCATGCCCGCGGCCATCGCAGGAGCGATGCCGAGCCCGGGGAGTCCGGCCAGGAGCGCCCCGACTGCCGCGCCGAGGAACAGGGCCGGGAAGATCGGGCCGCCCCGCAGCGTCGCCAGCGACACCGCGTACGCCAGGCCCTTCAACGCCACCAGGGCCACGAGCGCCCAGGCGCCGGGCACGTCGCCCTCCGCGGTGAACACTCCGAGCGCTTCCTGCCCGGACAGCACCACCTCGACCGGGGATCGGCCGGTCAGCAGCGAGTAGGCCGCCGCCGCGGCGGCGGTCACGGCCACCGCGACCATCGCCATGAGCGCGGGTCGGCGGGCCGCATGCGGGACGAGGCGCCGCCCGAGGTGGTGGACCTGGCGCACGCCCACGGCGATGAGCACGGCCATGGGGATCGTCCACAGCAGATCGGCGAAGTCCGGTCGGGCGGGGACGTCGAGCCCGGGCAGGCTGAGCGAGGGCACCGCCAGGCCCGTCCAGGACCCGAGGCCGGTGAACACGAGCGCGCCGACGCCGGCGGCGAGCAGGCACGGCAGCACGACCCGGGTCTGCTTGAGTCCGGCCCGGCCCGCGGATTCGAGGATGAACACGGCCGCCACCAGCGGGCTGCCGAAGATGACGGCGATGGCGGAGGCCGAGCCGGACGCGCCGAGCAGCGCGCTCGCGGGGCCGCCGCGCGCGACCCACCTGCCGGTGAGGATCGCCGCGAAGGCCCCGCCCACGGCCATGAGCGGCGCTTCGGGCCCGAGCACGACGCCGAGCGGCAGACCGCCGAGCGCCGCGAGCAGGACGCCGGGCAGGTGCGAGGGCGGCACGGGTTCGGCCGAGAGGCCGTCGATCGGGACGTGCCCGCCGCGCCCCGGCAGGCGGCTGACCGCGACGGCGACGATCGCGCCGCCGACGAGGAGCCAGGGGACCGGCCACCACCACGGGACCGGATCGAACCCCCACCGCGCGGGCAGGTCCTCCCAGACGAGGTGGGTGAGCCAGTGCAGGAGGGCGAGGAAGGCGAAGGCCGCCACCGAGACCGGGACGCCGATCAGGGCCGCCAGGGCGAGCAGGCGCACGTACGCCGCGCCGAGCCGTTCCGGGGCCGGGCCTCCGGAAGTCCCGCCCATGCCGCCTCCCCGTTCTCGATCCTGCACTGTGGATCTTCCTACGGCTGCGGGCGGGCCGCAGGGCATTCGGCGTCCCGCCACCCCAGTCCCTCTTGCAACATACCCTAGGGGGGTATATAGTGATCCGGTCGCGGCCGCCCCGGGCCGCCGAGCACTGAGGAGCAACCGTGGACCACTCCGCCCATGAGCACCACGACCACCACGAGCACGCCGCACATGAGAGCCACACTGGACACGGGCATCACGAAGGCCACGCCTCCCAGGGGGACCGGCCGAACCCGGCCAGCTGGCGCATGGCCGCCTCCGCGACCCTCCACTGCCTCACCGGCTGCGCGATCGGCGAAGTCCTCGGCGTCGTCATCGGCACCGCCCTCGGCTGGCACGGCGCGGCCACCATCGCCCTCGCGATCGCCCTCGCATTCGTCTTCGGCTACGCCCTGACGATGCGCGGCGTCATGCGCGCCGGACTCTCCTTCAAGGACGCGCTCAAGGTCGCCCTCGCCGCCGACACCATCTCGATCGCGGTCATGGAGATCGTCGACAACGCCTTCATCCTCGCCATCCCCGGCGGGATGGAGATGGGCGTGGCCGACCCCAGGTTCTGGCTCATGCTCGCCGCCGCGCTCGCCATCGCCTTCGTGGTCACCGTCCCGATCAACCGCTGGCTCATCTCACGCGGCAAGGGCCACGCGGTCGTGCACCAGCACCACCGGCACTAGCGAGCGGTCACGCCGCGACCGGGCGAAGCGCCTCCATCGTCCGGTCCAGGCACGGTCCGAACACCTCCGGATCGGTGCCGCAATGGAGCGACGCCGCCTGGAGGCACGCGAAGGCCCCGCCCACAATGGCCCGCACGACCACCGCGTCAGGCTCGGCCCCGCTCTGCCCGGCCCGCTCCACCAGCAGCTCGGCGAGCGAGCGCTGCAGCAGGTCCAGCCGGCCCAGGTACGCCGCGAGCAGGCGCGGGCTCGCGCTCACGATCTCGTGCAGCACCTGGTCGCGCTCGCGCACCGCCGGATCGGCCAGCCGCTCCACCACCGGATCGAACGCGCGCCGCAGCGAATCCCACACCGACTCGCCGGGCGGACGGGCCTCCAGGCGCGCCGAGAGCTCCTCGCCCAGGCGCTCGACGCTGTCGAGCACCACCTCGTCCTTCGACGCGAAGTACCGGAAGAAGCTGCGCTGGGACATGCCGACGGCGGCGGCGATCTCATCGACCGTCGTCTCCTCGAAACCCTTCACCACGAACAGCGCCTCGGCCGTCCGCGCGATCCTCGACTGCACGGCCCGACGTGACACTTCTCGCAGACTCCCACCGGCGCCCATGACCCGGATGGTAGCAACTGCAATGATTGACAGTCACTGACACTTTCCGGCGCGCGCGTCCCGTCACCCTCCGACACCCCGGCGGGTCCCGGCACGGGCCAGTCGTGCACCGGCAGGAACACCACCGAAGGAAACATCCCCCATGACCGTTGACCAGCGACCGGCTGAGACCCCCGAGGCCGACGCCGCCCCATCCCCCGAACCGGGCATGACACGTCAGATCAAGATCGTGCTCGGCGTGCTCCTCGTGGCCACGTTCGTCATGATCCTCAACGAGACCGTGATGGGCGTGGCCCTGCCGCGCCTCATGGAGCAGTTCCAGATCACCGCCGCCACCGTGCAGTGGCTGACGACCGGCTTCATGCTCACCATGGCCGTCGTCATCCCCATGACCGGCCTCATCCTCCAGCGCTTCACCACCCGCACGGTGTTCCTCGCCGCCATCGGGCTGTTCTGCGCCGGCACCCTGCTGGCCGGCGTCGCCACGGTCTTCCCCGTGCTCGTCGTCGCCCGCGTGATCCAGGCCAGCGGCACCGCAGTCATGCTGCCGCTCCTCATGACCACCGTGATGACCTTCGTCCCGGCCGAACGCCGCGGACGCACCATGGGCTTCATCACCGTCGTCATCGCCGTCGCCCCCGCGATCGGCCCGACCTTCTCCGGGTTCATCCTCAACAACCTCACCTGGCGCTGGATGTTCCTCGCCGTGCTGCCCATCGCCGTACTGGCCCTCGTCCTCGGCGGGGTCCTCATCAAGAACCTCGGCGAGACGCGCCCGGTCAAGCTCGACCTGCTCTCCGCGCTCCTCTCGGCGGTCGCCTTCAGCGGCCTCATCTACGGCCTCAGCAGCCTCGGCGAGTCGGCGGCCGGGAACCACACCCCGATCCCGCCCTACGCCGCCGTCGCGGTCGGCGTCGTGTCCCTGGCCCTGTTCGTGTTCCGCCAGCTCCGGCTCCAGAAGCGCGACGCGGCCCTGATGGACCTGCGGCCCTTCAAGAGCCGCTCGTTCACCGTCGGCATCATCATGCTGCTCATCTCGATGGCGACCCTCTTCGGCTCGCTCATCCTGCTGCCGATCTACCTCCAGAACGTCCTGGGCCTCACCACCTTGGAGACCGGCCTGGTGGTCCTCCCCGGCGGCCTCGCCATGGGCGTCTCCGGCCCGTTCATCGGCCGCGTCTACGACAAGGTCGGTCCCCGGCCGCTCGTCATCCCCGGCTCGATGGTGCTCGCGGGCGCCCTCGGCCTCATGACGATGCTCGACACGACCAGCGAGACCTGGTTCGTCGTGGTCATCCACGTGCTGCTCAGCCTCGGCCTCAGCAGCCTCATGACCCCGCTCATGACCTCCTCGCTCGGCGCTCTGCCCATGGAGCTCTACCCCCACGGCAGCGCCATCATGAGCACCCTCCAGCAGGTCGCGGGCGCGGTCGGCACCGCCGTGTTCATCACCCTGATGACCACCGGCGCCGCCTCCAGCCTCGACTCCGGCGCGAACGACGTCGTCGCCCAGGCCGACGGCATCCACCTCGCCTTCCTGTGCGGCACCGTCATGGCCCTCGTCGCCGTGGCCGCCGCCTTCCTGGTGAAGAAGGCCGACAACCCGAACGGCGACGCCGTTCCGGCCCACTAACAGCACGAGCGAAGGCCCGGTCCCGTCCGCGGGGCCGGGCCTTTTCGCGCCCCCGCCGCCGGCACCGGGTGCTACCGTCCGAAGATGCCGCGAACCGACCAAGCCAGCAGGGACATACCCGCCTCCGTCGACCGCGTCTACACCGCGCTCGTCGACCCCGAAGCGCTCGCCGCGTGGCTCCCGCCCGCCGGCATGACCGGCCGCTTCGACCACTACGACCCCCGCCCCGGCGGCGGCTACCGCATGACCCTCACCTACGACGACCCCGCCGACGCGCCCGGCAAGACCACCGCCGACACCGACACGGTCGAAGCCCGCTTCATCGAACTCGTCCCGAACACCCGCATCGTCACCGAAGTCGACTTCGTCTCCGACGACCCGGCCTTCGCCGGAACGATGACCGGCGCGTGGACCCTCGAACCCGTCGCGGACGGCACCCGCGTCACCATCACCGCCGAGAACGTCCCGGACGGCATCAGCGCCGAAGACCACGCCGAAGGCCTGGGCTCCTCACTCCTCAACCTCGAGGCCTACCTCGAACGCTGAAGGCCGGGCCCCGAAGGGCCCGGCCCCGCTCGCGAGGTGCGGAGAGGACCCCGCTACTCGGTGACCTCCTGGAAGGCGCAGTCGTTCGCCTCCGGGTCGTTCGCGCCGTCCACGGTGCAGATCTCCATCACGTACTCCTCACCGGTGAGCACGTTCCACTGGAACGTCTTGAACTCGCCCGCGCCCAGTCCGTTGTAGAGGCTCTCGAGCTCGATCCACTCGCCGTCCTCGACGAGGTAGAGGCTGCCGCGCACGCCGTGGCCGTCAGGGTGCCAGTCGTGCACCGAGAACACGTCGCCCTCGTCGTGGTGGATGATCTCGGCGACGAGGTTCCCGCCGGCATCGTGGAGCTGCGCCTCGATGTCGGCGGCCTGCGCGGGGGCGGCGATGCTCGCGGCCAGGGCGAGACCGGCGCCGAGCGCCAGACCGGTACGCGCAATCCAGGTCTTGTTCATTGTGGAGGCTCCAATTCGCTTGGGGCGCACTGTCATCGGTGCACCTTCGTACCCATCAAGACGTGCATCGGACGCACTCTCCGTACCCCCAAAGGCCAGTGATCCGCGCCACTTCGCGGCGGCCGGCGGCTGTGCCTTTACCGGCTCTGCTTCCTCAACGGAAGTCCCGCGACGGCGCACTGGGGGTGTTCAGATCCAGGAGCGTCAGCTTGTCCGCCACGATCATCGGCATCGTGTCCTTCGGCGCGTCGACCGGCTTCTCCACCGCACCCCTGATCACCAGCGCCCTCGCCACCGACGCGACGCTCTGCCAGCGCTTCCAGAGCCCTTGGGAGCACACGATGTTCGCGATCCCCGTCTCGTCCTCCAGGCTCAGGAACGTGACGCCCTTCGCGGTCGAGGGGCGCTGGCGGTGCGTGACGATCCCGGCGACCTCGATCCGCGTGCCGTCCTCGGCGAACGGCAGCCGCGCGGCGGGCAGGACCCCGGCGGCGTCGAGCGAGGCGCGGACCAGCTCCATCGGGTGGGTCCGGACCGAGAGCCCCAGGCCGGTGTAGTCGGCGCGGGCGAGTTCGGCGCCGCTCATGCCGGGCAGGGTGGGCGGCGGCGCGGCCGGGCCGGTGCCGGGGATCGTGCCGGGGCGCTCGTCCACGGTCCCGGCCGCCCACAGTGCTTTGCGGCGGTCCGGTTCGAGGCTCTCGAAGGCGCCGGCGACGGCGAGCTTCTCCATGCGCTCCTTGCCGAGTCCGGTCCGGCGGGCCAGATCGGCGAGGCTCTCGAACGGGCCGTCCCGCTCGCGTTCGGCCACGATGCGCAGCGCGGCCGCCTCGCCGAGGCCTTTGACGTTGTCGAGGCCCAGGCGCAGGTCCGCTTCGCCGAGGATCGGCGCGCGGCGCTCGCGCCCGGAGGGGATGAGGGAGGCGACCGCTTCGCTGGCGTTCACGTCCGGGGCGAGGACGGCGAGGCCGTGGCGCTGGGCGTCGGCGATGAGCGAGGCGGGGGAGTAGAAGCCCATCGGCTGGCTGGCGAGGAGCCCGGCGTAGAACGCGGCCGGGTAGTGGCATTTGAGCCAGGCCGAGGAGTAGACGAGGTGGGCGAAGGAGGCCGAGTGGGATTCGGGGAAGCCGAAGTCGGCGAAGGACTTGAGCTGCTCGTAGACCTGATCGGCCTGCGCGCCGGTGATGCCGTTCGCGGCCATGCCCTTGTAGAGGCGCAGCCTGAGCTCCTCCATCTTCTCGGCGGAGCGCTTGGCGCCCATGGCCCTGCGCAGCTTGTCGGCCTCGCCGCCGTCGAATCCGGCGGCGTCGATGGCGATCTGCATGAGCTGCTCCTGGAACAGCGGCACGCCGAGGGTCTTCTTCAGGGCGGGCATCAGCTTCTCGGGCACGAGGTGCTCCCACGGCTCGCCGTGCCTGCGGCGCAGGTAGGGGTGGACCGAACCGCCCTGGATGGGGCCGGGCCGGATGAGGGCGACCTCGACGACGAGGTCGTAGAACACCTTCGGCTGCAGGCGCGGGAGGGTCGCCATCTGGGCGCGGGACTCGACCTGGAAGACGCCCACGGTGTCGGCGCGCTGCAGCATCTCGTAGACCACCTGCTCGTTCAGGTCGATCAGGGCGAGGTCGATCGCGTCGCCGTGGAAGTCGGCGATGAGGTCGACCATGCGGTGCAGGGCTTCCAGCATCCCCAGGCCGAGCAGGTCGAACTTGACGAGGTGGGCGTCCGCGCAGTCCTCCTTGTCCCATTGGAGGACGGTGCGGTCCTTCATGCGGGCCGGCTCGACCGGCACGATCTCGCTGACGGGCTGCTCGGTGAGGACCATGCCGCCGGGGTGGATGCCCAGGTGCTGCGGCATGTTGACGAGGTCCCCGGCGAGCGCCTGGACGTCGGCGGGGATGCCCTCGGCCTCCGCGGGGTCCACGCCGCCCCAGCGGTGGAGGCGCTTGGACCAGGCCAGGGCCTGGTCGGGGCCGTACCCGAGGGCTTTGGCGGCGTCGCGGACCGCCGAGCGCGGCCGGTAGGTGACCACGTTGGCCACCAGGGCGGCCCGGTCGCGGCCGTACTTCTCGTAGACGTACTGGATGACCTCTTCGCGGCGGCCCGATTCGATGTCGAGGTCGATGTCGGGCGGGCCGTCGCGGTCGGAGGAGAGGAACCGCTCGAACAGCATCCCGTACGCCACGGCGTCCACCTTGGTGATGCCGAGGGCGTAGCAGACGGCGCTGTTGGCGGCCGATCCCCTGCCCTGGCAGTAGATGTCGTGCTCCCGGCAGAAGTTCACGATGTCGGCGACGATGAGGAAGTAGCCGCTGAACTCCAGTTCCCCGATGACCTGCAGTTCGCGTTCGATCTGGTCCCAGGCGCCGGCGACCCGCTCCCGCCCCCGCGGCCCGTAGCGCACGGCGCCGCCCTCGTCGGTCAGCTTCCTGAGGTAGGAGTGGTCGTCGTGGCCGACCGGGACGGGGAAGTGCGGCAGCCGGGGCGCCAGCAGCTTGAGGCGGAAGGCGCACTCGGTGGCGATCCGCACGGATTCCTCAAGGGCCGCAGGGAAATCGGCGAAGCGCTGGGCCATCTCCTCGCCTGAGCGCAGGTGTGCCCCGGCGTTCGCGGGCAGGTGCGGGTCGGTCGCCTCGAGGGTGCTGCGGGCCCGGATGGCGGCGAGCGCGGCGGCGGTGCGGGCGCGGTTCGGGGCCGCGTAGTGGACGTTGTTGGTGGCCACGATCGGCAGGCCGAAGCGGTGCGCCAAGGCCGCGAGCGTCTCGATCCGCTCCGTGTCGCCGGGCAGGTCGTGGCAGGTGAGTTCGACGGCGAGGTGCTCGGGGCCGAAGGCGTCGGCGAGTTCGCGCAGCGCGCCTTCGGCGGCATCGGGCCCGCCCGAGTCCAGGGCCGTGTTGAGGAAGCCCTTGCGGCAGCCGGTGAGGATCTGCCAGCCGCCGTTCGCGTGGGCGCCCAGCCCGGCGAGGGAGTAGCGGGGCCGGTCCTTCTCGCCGCCTTCGAGTTTGGCCGCGGTGATGGCGCGCGAGAGGGCGCGGTAGCCGTCGGGGTCGCGGGCGAGGACGACGAGGTGGCGTCCGGCCGGGTCGACCTGGCCGCGGCGGGCCCGGGGCAGGTCGAGGTTCAGTTCGGCCCCGAAGACCGAGGGGAGGCCGAATCCGGTTGCGGCCGAGTCGAACTGCGGGATCGCGTACAGGCCGTCGTGGTCGGTGATCGCGAGCCCTTTGAGGCCGAGCCGGTAAGCCTCGGCGGCGAGCGCGGCGGGGGCGTCCGCGCCGTCGGCGAAGGAGTAGTGGGAGTGGCAGTGCAGCTCGGCGTAGTCAGTCATACCAGCCCACCGCCTTCCACTGCCCGCCTTCGCAGACGAGGAGGGCGGCGCGGCCGTCGGCGAGTTCGACCTGGAGGCGCGCGTAGCGCCGGGCCGCCGGGCTCCACCAGCGCTCGGACACCGGCCACGGCCCCGCCCATGCGACCACCGGGACCTGCTTGCCGCCCAAGGCGACCATGGCCGGGGACGCGGACAGGTCGCCCCTGGCGAGCGCCTGGACGGGGGCGCCGGCCGCGTCGAGGACGGCGACGTGGTCGTCGGTGCCGATGAGGCTGGGCAGCGGGTCGGGCAGCGTCCCTGGCCAGGGCCCCGAAGGCGGCGGCGGCGCGTGCTCGACCTCCCATGCGGCGGCGCCGTACCGCTCGTCGAGGTCGCGGCCGTCGGTGGCGGCGGCGATCTGCACGGCGTCGGGGCCGAACCGGCTCTGGGCGTGCCGCAGGGCGGCTTCGGCCTTCACATCTCGGGCGGCCTTGTCGCCCCACAGTCCGCGCCCGGCCGCGACCAGGCCGATGAGTCCGCCGGGGGCGAGTTCGAGCACGGTGATGGCGTGCGCGGTCTCGTCGGCCGTTTCGCTTGCGGCACTGGTGGAGAGCCAGCCTTCGAGCTGCCAGCGCACGCGGCGGGACAGTTCGGCCGCGCCGATGGCGGGGTCGAGCTGCCAGGTGCGGCGGCGCTCCATGCCGCTGCCGGTGCGGGCGGTGATGTGGACGCGGGTGCAGGCGAGGTTGCGGGCGTCGAGCAGGCGCAGCAGGCGCTCGGCGAGGGGCCGGGCGGCGAAGACGGCCTGCTCGACCGTGGCGTACGGGGTCTCGGGGGTGTCGGCCACGGTCAGCTCGGGCGCGGCCGGGCGGGGGACGAGGGGGCGGGCGAGCTGCCCGGCGGCGAGCAGCTGGGCCCGCCGCACGGCCGCGCCGAACCGCTCCGCGACGGCCTGGCCGGGCAGGTCGCGGAAGGCGCCGATCGTGTCGATGCCCAAGTGCCGCAGGGTCTCGCAGGTCTCGGGGTCGACCAGGCCGGTGGCCTGGAGGTCGCGGATGTCGCGGCGGGCGAGGAAGGCCGCATCGCGTCCGGCCGGGACGATCCGTCCTTCGCGCGCGGCGAGGACGGCGGCGAACAGGCCGTCCGCGACCCCGGTCAGGCAGTCCTGGTCCACGAGCCCGGCGACGGTGTCGATGAGGGCCTCGCAGAACACGGCCTCATCGCCGGCCCCGCGCCGCAGCGGCACGGCGACGACCCCGGGCTCGAGCACTTCGACATAGGGGGTGAGCAGGTCGAGCGCGTCGAGCACCGGCTCGAACCCGGCCGAGTCATCGGCGTCCCAGTCCACGAGCCGCATCACGAGCACCCGGCTCCCGGCCCGCCGCACCCGCACGCTCATGAGGGCTCCCCGGACCGGCGAAGCGGCACGACCGAGCCGCCCGCACGTTTCACCGCCCCACCGGCTCCGGCCGCGCCCTCGGGCTCATCGACCTGCGCGAACTGGGCGCCGCCCGCACGGGGCCGCGCGCTGTTCGGTTCGGCGGCACCGTGATCCACGGTGGACCTCGCGCGCAGGTCGATGACGTTCTCGCGGGCGGGACGGTCCTTCTCCACTTGACCGCCGTAGGGCCAGATTCGGGCCTTGCGGGTGCTCCCGGTGCGCCAGTGGGCGGCGACCTCCAGTTCGCAGGCGTCGAGGCGGCCGGCGCCCCAGCGGCGTCCGGCGTTGGGGCGCAAGCCCTTCCAGCGCGCACGGGCGACCTCGAGCCGGGCGTCGGCGCCCGCCACCGGGCGGGTCTCCCACCAGATGATCGCGGTGCCGCTCTTGCGGGCGCGGGCGGCCAGCCGCCGCGTCTGCGTCGGGGTGAGCCCTTCGCTCGGCACCACCACCGCGGCGACGCCCTCGGCCAGCGTCCCCGCCGCCTCGACCACGAGCGGTCCCGGATCGACCAGCGCCACCCGTCCGAGGTCGACCCCGGCGGCCGTCGCCGCCAGCGGGTACACCCGCGGCATCCCGACCAGCGCGCACCACGCGCCCGACCCGGTCGGGCCTGCCAGCAGCCGCCACAGCAACGATGTCGCCCCGCGCCGCGAGGCCATGATCGCGGTCACAGTCGCGAGTCCGCCGTAGGGCAGGAGCGCGGAAATGTCAGGGGTGACGGGCAGGATGATCCGCGAAGGCTGCATCGCGGCGTCAGGGGCGGCCTCGGCGGGCCGCGGCTCGGCGACCACCGCGGCGCGCGGCGCGGTCGCGAGTGATCCGGTGTCCGGCGGCGGCTCGCCCGCAAGGCGGGCCTCGCGCCCGGGCCTCGCGTCGGCTGCGGGGCGCAGCTCTGCGGCGGTGCGCAGGCCGAGCTCAGCGGCCAGCGCGGCCGCGACGGATGTCGCCACCAGTTCCCCCGTATCTGTCGAACATGTGTATCAAGATCAACATACCGAACTGCGGGCGGCGCGCAAGCTCAAACAGGTGTTTGATAAATCTCCCGGCGGCAATCCGCGACCCGGCCCAGGTCACATGGCATGGAATGGCCACGAATCGGCATTTCCGCGATGATCGCGCCCATCGGGCCCAGGGCGAGCGAGCGGCGGGGAAAGCGCCCGAACGGCCGGTCTCGCCAGTGATCGCCCTGGCGGGAAGGCGTGCGGAGGGGAAGCGGGCCTGCGGCGGCCGTGCTCGCCGGTGATCGCCCTGGCGGGAAGGGGCGTGAAGGGAAAGGGCCTGTCTCGGGGTGTCGCTGCGGGCCCGTCCTGCTGTGCGAGGCGCGGCTAGGCCGATCTGCCGGGCCCGCGCACCGGTGCCCGGAAACGCAGAAAGGAAGCCGCCTGCGCCGCTTCCCTCTTCAGAATATAACCCGGGTGTGCCGGACAAGGGCACACCGGGGTGTGTTTTCGCAGGTCAGCATGGTTCACACTCGTACTTTCAGCTCGAAGGGAGCCGCTGAGTGAACCCGAAGTCCGACAGCGCATTCCAACTGCCCGAGCGCCTCGCCGCGAAGGCCGACCCGAAGCTCATCGCCGACGACGAGCGCCATTTCGCCGCCATCGCGGCCAGCCTGGAGCAGTCGATCGCCGAGGCGGCCGACCGCCTCGCCGCCATCCGCAGAGAGGAGGGCGGGACGGGGCGCTTCGAGGGCCAGGCCGCGGCCGACCGCGACCGGGAGATCCACCGGCTGACCGGCCGCCTCGGCGCCCTGCGCCGCTTCGGCCTGGACCTGTGCCTCGGCCGGACCGTCACCACCGCGGGCGAGACGGTCTACATCGGACGCCTCGGGCTGACCGGCGACGACGGCCGCCGCCTGCTGCTCGACTGGCGCTCGCCCGCCGCCGAGCCGTTCTTCGGCGCCACCCACGCCGACCCGATGGGCCTGGCCAGCCGCCGCCGCTACCGCTGGACCCGCGGCCGCATCAGCGACTACTGGGAGGAGGTCTTCACCCCTGACGGCCTCGAAGGCCATGCGGCCCTTGACGACCAGTCCGCGTTCATCGCCAGCCTCAGCACCAGCCGGTCCGAGCGGATGCGCGACGTCCTGGGCACCATCCAGGCCGACCAGGACGCCGTCGTCCGCGCCGGGTCGAGCGGCACGCTCGTGGTCGACGGCGGGCCCGGCACCGGCAAGACCGTCGTCGCCCTCCACCGCGCCGCCTACCTGCTCTACTCCGACCCGCGGGTCGGCCACCACCGCGGCGGCGTCCTCTTCGTCGGCCCCCACCAGCCGTACCTCGCGTACGTCGCCGACGTCCTCCCCAGCCTCGGCGAGGAGGGCGTGCAGACCTGCACCCTCCGCGACCTCCAGCCCGAAGGGGCGGACGCGCCGGACGAAGCCGATCCCGACGTGGCCGCCCTGAAGGCCGGTGCGGACATGGTCAAGGCGATCGAGCCGGCCGTGCGCCGCTACGAGCGCCCGCCCGCCGAGGAACTGGCCGTGGAGACCCACTGGTCCGAGGTCCGGCTCAGCGCCGACGACTGGGCCGACGCGTTCGACGCCGCAGGCCTCGGCACGCCCCACAACGAGGCGCGCGAGCAGATCTGGGACGAACTGGTCGCGATCATCGCCGAGAAGCACGACGAGGACGAGATCGAGGAGGACCTGCTGCGCCGCTCCCTCGCCCGCAACCGCGAACTCACCAGGGCCTTCGACAAGGCCTGGCCCGTCATCGAACCCACCGACCTCGTCGCGGCACTGTGGGCGGTCCCCGACTTCCTGCGCATGTGCGCCCCCTGGCTCGACGAGGACCAGGTGGCACTGCTCTACCGCGAGGACCCCAAGGCCTGGACCACCGCCGACCTGCCGCTCCTGGACGCCGCGCGGCACCGGCTCGGCGACCCCGAGGCCTCCCGCCGGGCCCGCCGCCGCGAAGCCGAGATCGCCTCCGAACGGCAGGTCATCGACCGGGTCGTGGAGGAGATCCTCGAGGCCGGCGACGGCAATGTGGAGGAGATGATCCTCCTCAAAGGCGCCGACCTGCAGGACGCCCTGGTCCACTACGAGGACCTGGAGGCCCCCGAACCCGACCTGCTCGCCGGGCCGTTCGCGCACGTCATCGTCGACGAGGCCCAGGAGCTCACCGACGCCGAGTGGCAGATGCTGCTGCGCCGCTGCCCGTCCCGGAGCTTCACCATCGTCGGCGACCGCGCCCAGGCGCGGCACGGCTTCACCGAGTCGTGGAGCGAACGGCTGCGGCGCATCGGCCTGAACCAGGTCCGCCTGGCCGCCCTGAGCATCAACTACCGCACGCCCGAAGAGGTCATGGCCGAGGCCGAGCAGGTCATCCGGGCCGCGATCCCGGACGCCAACGTGCCCGTCTCGGTCCGCAGCAGCGGCGTCCCCGTCCAGTACGGGTCCACTGAGGATCTCAAGGCGATCCTCGACGCCTGGCTCGCCGAGCACCGCGACGGCACCGCCTGCGTCATCGGCGACACCGGCTTCGAAGCGACCGCGCGCGTCCGCTCGCTCACCCCGGAGCTGTCGAAGGGCCTCGAGTTCGACCTGGTCGTCCTCATCGACCCGGAGGGCTTCGGCGTCGGCATCGAAGGCGCGGTGGACCGCTACGTCGCGATGACCCGCGCCACGCAGCGACTCGTGGTCCTCACCAGCCGATGAACCCGTGAACCCCGGTCCGCGGCACCCGCTGCGGCGCAGCCCGGTTCAGGCGGTCTCCCCGCGCGCGTCGAAGCCCGCGGGGAGACCCGCGACCATGTCGGTGTAGTCGCCGAAGGCCCGCTCCACCTGGTCGCGCTCCAGACCGAACCGGTCCAGGCGGTACTCGTGCGGGCGGCGCTGTCCGGGGCGGGCGAGCAGGTGCTCCAGGTGCGCCGATTCCCGGTCGTCCCAGGCCAGGCCGAGCCGTTCGTACAGGAGCGGCACCTGGTGCCGGGCGTCGTCGGTCATCTGCGTGTAGCCGACGTCGATGATCTGCCCCGGCAGGCCGGCGCGGGCCGCCCTGCTCATCTCGACGGCCTCCACCAGCAGGCTCAGCGCGGTGGCACCGATCTGCGCCGGGTCGTACTTGCGCAACTGCACCGACCAGCCCACCTCCATGAGCGAGCAGTACGAGGCCACCACGGTCGCGGGGTCGCGGTGGTTCCACACCACCTGGGCCCCTGGGAAGGTCTCGGCCAGGGTCGGCAGCGCCCACAGGTGGCAGGGGGTCTTGAGGACCCAGCGCCGGCGCTCCCGCCCGTACTGCATGACCTGCAGCGCCTGCTTCAGGAACCGGTAGTCGTCGGTGAAGTCGCGGTCGCGGCGCCACTGCCTCGCGCTCTCCATCGGACCGCAGACCCCCCACAGGAAGATGTGGAACGGCAGCAGGAAGATGCACTCCTCAGGCAGCATGGCGTCCATCTTGTGGATGTCCCCGAAGACGGGCGCGGCCTTGTCGTACGTGCCGATGAAGTCCTGCGCGTCTTTGATCGCGGCCTCGGCCAGCGCCTCGTCCGCCCCGACCGGCAGCGTATTGAACATCTCCCACAGCAGCGGGGCGCGATTGCCCGCCGGGTGGGCGAGCAGGTTGTGCGTGAAGGTGGTGGCCGTCCGCGGCAGGCCGGTCACCACGATCGGCGCCGTGATCGGCTCCTCCTCGATCTCGGGGTGCTCGGCGACGGCCCGGGCGACGCGGAAGCGGTTGGTGGTCCGGGTCTGCAGGGAGCCGAGGACCGAGGCCCAGCCGATGGCGGACGCGTAGTCCTGGTCCGCCCAGGCGCGCATGACGAAACGCGCGTCCGCGAGGTACTGCTCGTGGTCGGCCGCCCGCCCGCCGGTCTCGGCTTCGGCGGTCGCGATCAGCCTGTCGAAGGCCTTGTCGACCCGGCGGCCCGCCATAGTGGGGGCGAGGAGCAGGTTGAGGGCTTTGATGGTGAACGTGGCCTGTCCCATGAAGGGGCTCCTCGCATCGACGTGCCTGGCTCCGAAAGGGATTCGGGGATACCAGGCAGGATATGGGCGCGGTCCCGCCGGCACAAGCCAGGCCGGGCGCGCCGCTGAGGACCCGCGTTCGCCGCGCGGCCGGTCCCGACCGCCGTTCGCGCTCCGGCGAACCGCGCCGTCCCGGCCGGGCCCGCAACTGCTCGGTGGTTGCCACACACCGAAGATAGGATCTGCAATCATTGCTGTAATCGAATGTAAGCACCAACTAGTGGTCGGTTTTCAATATGCGCACGGTGACCCTGCACCTCGACGAGCCGCCGGAGGTCGTCAACGCCGGCGTCGGCATCCACGGCCTCAACCTGCCCGAGGAGCGCTTCCTCCTGCCCGACCTGTGGCAGATCCACCTGCACAAGTACGAAGGCGCGATCGAACTCGGCGGCACCGTCCACCCCATCAGACCCGGCTGCGTGAGCCTGATCCCGGCCGGCGCCGAAGTCCTCTTCCGCTACCGGGGCCGCTCCGAGAACCTCCACATCCACGCGCGCCTTCCCAAGGGCGGCAACCGGCACACCGTGCCGGTCATGCAGGACGCCGGACCGACCGCGCCCGCGCTGGCCGAGATGTTCCGGCAGGCGGTCACCGCCGAGGCCCCGGCCCGCGCGAACGCCGAGGCCTGGGCGCTCCTGTGGCGGATGACGCGGCTCGATCCGGGACCGGTCGGCGCCGGGCACCACCGCTCGGTGGAGGCGGCCCTGGCCTACATCGAGGAGCACCTGCCCGCCCCGCTCGCCGTGCCGGAGATCGCCGCCGCGGTCGGCCTCTCGCACAACCACTTGACGCGGCTCTTCCACGCCGCCACCGGCACCACCGTGGTCGCCCACATCCGCCGCCGCCGCCTCGAGCGGGCCCGGCACCTCCTGCTGGAGTCGACCCTGTCGATCCCGGCGGTCGCCGCGGCGGTGGGCATCGCGGACCTCCAGGCGTTCAACAAGGCCTGCCGCCGCGAGCTCGGGGCCTCGCCGCGGGCCGTCCGCGAGGGCGCCCGGAAACTCTGAACCGCCGAGGGGTTCCGAACGCGGGTTACTCTGCGGTACCTTCACGAACGTTACTCGCGTCACTCTCGGAGGTGCCTGTGGTCGCAATGCCGCGCTTGCCCGACTTCGCTTGGGGGGTGGCCACTTCGGCCTTCCAGATCGAAGGCGCCACAGCGGCCGACGGCCGCGGGCCGTCGGTCTGGGACACCTACACCGGCACGCCCGGGAAGATCCGCGACGGCCACACCGCCGCGACCGCCTGCGACCACTACCGCCGGTACCCCGAGGACATCGCCCTCATGCGCGACCTCGGCATCGACGTCTACCGGTTCTCGATCGCCTGGCCCCGCGTGCGCCCGACCGGGACCGGCCCCGCCAACCCGGCCGGCCTCGACTTCTACGAACGCCTCGTCGACGCCCTCCTGGACGCCGGGATCGCCCCCATGGCGACCCTCTACCACTGGGACCTCCCGCAGCCCCTCGAAGACGCCGGCGGCTGGCTCGACCGCGACACCGCCCACCGCTTCGCCGAGTACGCCGCGATGTGCGCCGAGCGCCTGGGCGACCGCGTGTGCCACTGGATCACCCTCAACGAGCCGTTCGAGCACATGGCCCTCGGCTACGCGCTCGGCCAGCACGCCCCCGGCCACACGCTCCTGCTCGACGCGCTCCCCGCCGCCCACCACCAGCTCCTCGGCCACGGCCTCGCCACCAGCGCCCTGCGCGCCGCCGGCGCACCGTTCGTCATGCTCACCAACAGCTACACGCCCGCGGTGCCCGCCACCGACGGCGACGACGACCGCGCCGCCGCCGAGACCTACGACCTCCTCCACCGCCGCCTGTTCACCGACCCGGTGCTCCTCGGCCGCTACCCCGACCTCGCGCCCTTCGGACTCCAGACCCTGCCCTTCGTCAAGGACGGCGACCTCGAGGCCATCGCGCAGTCCCTCGACGGCCTCGGCGTCAACTACTACAACCCGACCCGCCTCGCCGCGGCCCCGACCGGATCGCCGCTGCCGTTCGACATCGTGGAGTTCGACGACGTCGCGACCACCGACTTCGACTGGCCCGTCATCCCCTCCGGCCTCACCCGGACCCTGGTGGAGCTCACGGCGGACTACGGCGCCGACCTCCCGCCCCTGTGGGTCACCGAGAACGGCTGCTCCTACACCGTCCCGCCCGCCGCGGACGGCTCGATCCCCGACCAGGACCGCATCGACTACCTCGCCGCCCACGTCGAAGCCCTCGACGCCGCGATCGGCCAAGGCGCCGACGTGCGCGGCTACCTCGTGTGGACCCTCCTCGACAACTTCGAATGGGCCGAAGGCCTCCACCAGCGCTTCGGACTGGTGCATGTGGACCCCGAGACCCAGGACCGCACCCCGAAGGCCTCCTTCGCCTGGTACCGCGCGCACATCGCGAGCAGACGCCCGTGACCGCCGCCCCCGCCGCCCCTGCGCCCGCCGCCCTCGCCGAACCCGAACGCAACGTCGGCAAAGCCTGGATCGGCGGCATCACCACCGGGATGCTCGGCCTCTACATGGCCTTCTTCACCCCCATCCAGGTGCTCCTGCCCCTCCAGCTCGCCGAGATCGACGACGACGGCAAGGTCGCCGCGTTCGGCCTCGTCACCGGCTTCGGCGCGCTCGTCGCCGTCATCGCCAACCCCCTCGCCGGCGCGCTCTCCGACCGCACCACCGGCCGCTTCGGCCGCCGCCACCCCTGGACCCTCGGCGGCATGGCCGTCGGCGCGCTCGGCCTCTACCTGCTCGGCCTCCAGACCACCGTCATCGGCGTGCTCCTGTGCTGGTGCCTCGCCCAAGCGGCCCTCAACGCCGGGTACGCCAGCCTCAACGCGGGCATCCCCGACCACGTCCCGGTCCGCCAGCGCGCCGTCGTCTCCGGCTGGATCGGGTTCCCGCAGGCCCTCGGCCTCGTCCTCGGCGCGGTCATCGTCACCATGCTGGTCACCGACATCCCGACCGGCTACCTCGTGATCGGCGCGGCCGCCCTGGCCATGGCACTCCCCTTCGTACTGTCCACACCGGACCCGCCGCTGCAGCGCGCCGACCGGCCCCCCTTCGACTGGCGGGCCCTCCTCGCCACCTTCTGGGTCTCGCCCCGCGCCCACCCCGACTTCGCCTGGGCCTGGTTCACCCGCTTCCTCGTCATGCTCGGCAACGCCACCGGCACGCTCTACCTGCTGTTCTTCCTGCAGGACGCCGTGCACTACGAGGAGCTGTTCCCCGGGCACAGCGCCGACGAGGGCGTCCTGATCCTCACGCTCCTGTACACCGGCGGCGTCATCGCCACCTCGGTGGCGGGCGGCGTGCTCTCGGACCGCATCGGCCGCCGCAAGCCGCTCGTCGTGGTCTCCTCCGCGATCATGACCGTCGCCGCACTGCTCCTGACGTTCTGGCACACCTGGCCCGCCGCGATCGCCGCCGCCGCGATCATGGGCGCGGGCTTCGGGATCTACCTCTCCGTCGACCAGGCCCTCATCACGCAGGTCCTCCCGGCCGCCTCCGACCGCGCCAAAGACCTCGGCATCATCAACATCGCCTCCACCGCACCGCAAGTCCTCGGCCCGGCCCTCGCCGCGGTGACCGTGGCCGGGCTCGGGGGCTACTCCACGCTCTACGCCTTGAGCGCGGCGGCCACGCTCCTCGGCGGCATCCTGGTGTGGCCCATCAAATCCGTGCGCTGAACGGGCGGCCCGCCGCTACGATGCCGACATGCCCGCCGCCCTCCTGTACTGCGCCGACCTGCTCCGCCCGCGCCGCCCCGACGAGCATTTCGCCGCCGAAGCGGCACTGGCCGCCGGACTCGGCGCCACGGTCGCGCTCATCGACCACGACGCCCTGACCGGCGGCGACACCGCCCGGGCCGTCGCCCGGGTCCCCGCGAACCTCGGCACGGCCTGGTACCGGGGCTGGATGGCCCGCGCCGACCGGTACGCGGAACTGCACCGCGCGCTCGCCGCTCGCGGCGTCCGCCTCGCCACCGGGCCCGAGCAGTACCGCGCCGCGCACGAACTGCCCGGCTGGCACGGCACGTTCGCCGCGCTGACCCCGGCGAGTCGCTGGATTCCCTTGGGGCAGGGGGAGTTCCCGGCCGCCGACGCGCTGGCCGGTCTCGCGGGGGCGCTGCCGGGCGGGCCGGGGATGGTCAAGGACTTCGTGAAGTCCCGCAAGGACGAGCCGGAGGCGTTCTTCGTCGAGGACCTCGCCGACGTTGCGGCCCTGCGGAGGACCGCCGAGTGCTTCATCGGGCGCCAGGGCCCGGACCTGGCCGGGGGACTCGTGGTGCGCGCCTTCGAAGACTTCGTCGGGATCGGCGGGCGGGCCGCGGAGGCCCGCGTCTGGTGGGTCCGAGGCGAGCCGGTCGTGGTCGGCCCGCACCCGGACCATCCAGAGGCGCTGGTCGAGCCCGACCTCATGGGAGTCACGGAAGCCGTTGCGGCCCTTGGCTGCCCCTTCGTCACCACCGATCTCGCGCAGCGCGCGGACGGGACCTGGCGAGTGGTGGAGGCAGGCGACGGCCAGGTCAGCGACTTCCCCCGCGGCACCGACCCCGAACCCCTCATCCGCGCGCTCATCGGGAGACCGCTGCCGCACCCGATCCACCGTCTCGCGGACGAGGGCCCTCGTCCGAGCGCTTAGCGCGCGAGCATCGCCGCCGCGACCTCCTCGACCGTGCTGTCCGGGAGGGCGGTCGCGGCGTGCTCGAGCACGAGCAGGCGGGCGTCGGGGATCTCGCGGGCGAGGGCTTCGCCGTTGCCGACCGGGAAGAACCGGTTGTTCCGGCCGTGCACCACGAGTGTGGGCACCGCGAGGTCGGGCAGGCGCTCGCGCCAGCGCGGCGTGCAGTCGAGCTTGGCGAAGACCGTGCCCAGCTGGTTGGCCAGCTGGACGGCGGGTTCGGTACCAGGGGTGCGGTCGAAGACGCGTTCGGCGTTCGCGCGGGCGGCGTCGGGGTCGTCGCCGAGGATCGCCGCGCCGACGGCGGCGAAGCGGGCCACGGCGTCCCGGTCGGACCAGTCGGGCATCGGGCGCGAGAAGAGCAGGCCCATCGTCTCCCCGTCGTGGTCGGGGAGGTCCGCGTCGACCGGACCCGGGGCGACGGGCCGGGTCCCGGCGAGGGTGAGGGCCGCGAACGCTCCGGGGTGGTCGAGCGCGGCGACCTGGGCGACCATGCCGCCGACGCCGATGCCCGCCAGGTGCGCGGGCCGCGGGTCGAGGTCGCGGGCGAGGCGGGCGGCGTCGGCGGCGAGGTCGCGCAGCGTGTACGCGGGCGCTTCGGGGTCGACGGTGGTGGAGGCGCCGCAGTCGCGCAGGTCGTAGCGCACGACGTGGCGTCCGCCGGCCGCGAGCGCCCGGCACAGCGCGTCGGGCCACGAGAGCATGGTCGGGCCGCCCGCGAGCAGCACGAGGGGCGCTGCGGGGTCGCCGAAGTGCTCGACTCCGAGCGTGACGTTCTCGGTCATGCATGACTCCTTCGGGTGAGGGCGGCCCGGTGGCCGCACTCATGCCGACGAGATGCGGGGCCGAAAGTCATCGGTGCCCGGGGCGTGGCTACGCGGCGGCGGTGCCGAGGTCCTCCGGCCGCAGGCTCAGCGCCTGCGTGATGGCCATGACGTCCTGGTACTCGCGCCAGTGCAGGATCTCGCCGTCGCGCACGCGCAGGATCGCGATGAAGGCCGCCGAGCCGGCGAGGCCGGTGGTGGTGACCGTGCCGGTGAGTTCGTATTCGACGACGAGGACTTCGGGGTCGGCGGTCTCGAGGGTGGTGATCTCGCGGAACGCCTCGAACCGGAACGGCAGCGGCCGGCTCGCGTAGAACGCCAGCCAGGCCTCGCGGCCTTCGTGGCGGCGCATGCCGGGCGGGGAGAACGGGGTCTCGACGACGATGTCGGCGGCGAGGAGTTCGGCGGGCAGCAGGGTCGGGCCGTGCTCGCTGAGCACGGCTTCCTGCATCCGGCGGTAGACCTCGAGGGGAGTCGCGTGGGACATGATGGTGCCTCCTGAAGTAAACTGAGTAGGACTCGACTTTGAATATAATGAGTGGCACTCACTTTGGCAAGGGGGATGTTCGGATGAGCCGAGACGGCTTGGCGCACAAAGGAGAACGGCCGCTGCGCGCCGATGCGATCCGCAACCGCGCGCGGATTCTGGAGGCGGCCGAGGCGGTGTTCGCCGAGCAGGGCGCATCCGTGGCGACCGATGCCGTCGCCGCGCGCGCCGGGGTCGCGATCGGCACGGTCTTCCGGCACTTCCCCACGAAGCCCGACCTGCTCAAGGCCGTGGTCATGAACCTGCAGGACCGGATCGTCGCCGAAGCGGACGCCATGGTCCGCGACGAGGGCGCCGTGACCGCCCTGTTCGAGTTCTGCTCCCTCGTCATGAACGCCGGCGCGAGCCACCGGGACGTGTTCGAGCGCCTGGCCGAGACCGGGGTGCAGGTGCGCGTGGCCGATGCCCTGGTGCGCCTGCGCCCCGCCGTGGACGTGCTGCTCCAGCGGGCCCGCGGCGGCGGTGCCGTCCGCCCCGACCTGAGCACTGACGAGCTGATCGCGCTCCTCGCCGCGGTGTGCCAGGAGGCGATCGCCGACGACTGGAGCGCGGCGTTCCGCCGCCGCTCGCTCGACCTCCTCTTCACCGGGCTGCGGCCCGAGGGAGGCCGCTAGCGCGCGTCGTCCCGGTCGCGGGGCTTGGTGAAGATGTCGGCCAGGACCCGCAGCGCCATGATCGAGGCGATCAGGAGCAGCGAGAGACCGAGGAACTGGTAGAGCCCGATGTCCTCGGTGACGGCCGGGCCGGTCTCGATCCCGATGAGCATCACGGCCATCACGCCCGCCGCGGCGGCGAGCACGGTGAGCAGGACCTGGTGCAGCCAGTCGGTGATCGCGCGCCGGTCCTCGGCGCGCGAGAACAGCCGGAAGTTCGCGGTGAGCCGCCCGGCCTCGGCCGCGGCGGCCAGGCGGTCGAGGCGGCGGGGGAGCTTGCGCAGCACCGGCAGGAGGTCGGCGGCCTCCTCCACGAGCATGTCCTTGACCGCGGTCGGACGCAGGTGCTGCTCGGCGTAGGCCTCGCCGATGGTGCGCGCCTGCGTCACCAGGTCGAAGCCCGGGTCGATCGCCGTCAGGCATCCCTCCAGTGTGGCCAGTGCGCGGAACACCGCCGCGAGCTCCGGCGGGATCGCGATGCGGAACTTGGCGATGATGCGGAACAGCTCGGTGAACATCCGCAGATCCGGGGCCGATCCGGCCATGAGGTGGCGGGCCATGAACGCGCCCAGCGCGCGCTCGAACGCGGCCTGGTCGAGCTCTGAGGGCCGCGTCGAGACGCTGATGAAGGCGTCGGCCAGCGCCGGCCCGTCCTGCCGGTCCACGGCCGTGAGGATCGCCTGGAGCGAGGCGCGCAGCTCCCGGTCGAGCCGGCCCACCGACCCGAAGTCGATCAGCCCGAGCCGGTCGTCGTCGAGCAGCAGCAGGTTGCCCGGGTGCGGATCGGCGTGGAAGATCCCGTCGATCATGACCTCGTCGAGCATCTCGCGCAGCAGCGAGGCCGCGAGCCGCCCCGGCTCCAGCCCGCGCTCGGCCAGGACCGGCCCGGCGGTCGCGAGCGGGACGCCCGAGAGCCGCTCCATGACCAGCACCCCGTCGTCGGAGAGGTCCGGGTGCGGCCGCGGGACGCCGACCGCGGCGCGGCGCCGGTCGTGCGCGACCGCGACCTGCGCGAGGTTGCGGGCCTCCACGGTGAAGTCGACCTCCTCGCGCAGCGCCGTCGCGAAACCGGCGGCCAGGCCCAGCACGTCCATCGAACGGCCCCAAGCGGTATGGCGGTCGAGCAGGCGCGCGAGCCGCTCGATGATGTCGAGGTCGCGCTCCACCGCCTGCGCGGCGCCGGGGCGGCGCACCTTCACCACCACCGCCTGCCCGCCGTGCAGCACCGCACTGTGGACCTGCGCGATCGAGGCGGCGGCCATCGGCTCGGGATCGAACCGGGAGAACACCTCGCCGACCGGCGCGCCGATCGCCGCCTCGACCAGTTCGGCGGCGGTCGACCCCGGGATCGGCGCCGCCTGGTCCTGCAGCTTCGCCAGCTCGGCGATGTAGGCCGGCGGCAGCAGATCGCGCCGGGTGGAGAGGATCTGACCGAGTTTCACGAAGGTGACGCCCGCGTCGTCCAGCGCCAACCGCAACGAGCGCGCCTGCTCGGGGCCCTGGCCGAGCTGGCGGCGGCCCCGCAGCAGCCCAAACAGGCCGTGCCGGGAGGCGATGGCGAGGATCTGGAGATACCGGCGGGTGCGCCGCAGTCGCGAGCGCATGCCCTTGAACCAGCTCCGCAGCGGCGGGACGGCGCCCGTGGGCAGCACCGCCTCCCACACCACCAGCATGATCATCGCGATCACCGGCGCGCAGAGGAACGCCAGCGCGAGCAGCGCCACCGCCCCCGCCGCCTCGTCGGAGCTCGGCGTCTGGCCCCGGAAGGGCGCGAACAGGGTGGGCACGAGTCCGTACTGGACGATCGTCAGACTGACGACGCTGACGATCATCAACCGCCACAACGTGTACCGCACGTCGAGCAGCCTGGTCGCGGTGTACGCGACGAGCGTGGTGTTGACGGCGAGGCCGAACACGGAGACGAGCAGGACGGTCACGAGGCGGGGCCCTTCGGGTCGAGGCGGGATCCGATGCCGCCACAGGGTACTGCACCACCGCGCCGCTCAACCCGCGGTTGTAAGTGCGCGGTCGCGGCCACCGCCCGGTACTGCGACGGTGCGATCCCGTACTCGCGCGTGAAGGCCTGGCGCAGCGCCTCCGCCGAGGCGAACCCGCAGCGCGTCGCCACCCGGGCCACCGGCAGGTCGGTCGACGCGAGCAGCTGCGCCGCCGCCGTCACGCGCGCCTGCCTGACGAACCGGCCCGGCGTCTGCCGCAGATGCGTGCGGAACAACCGGGTCAGGTGCCGCGGGCTCACCCGCGCCACACCCGCCAGCGCCTCAGTGGACAGGTCGGCGTCGAGCCGCTCGCTGACGTGGTCGGTGACCTTCCGGACCAGGTCGTGGTCGACCGCCGGCGCGGCCGTGAACATGCTCATCTGGGCCTGGTTGCCCGGCCGGTGCAGGTAGGTGACCATGGCCCGCGAGACCCAGCGGGCCAGGTCCGGTCCGTGGTCGGCCTCGATGAACGACAGCGCGAGGTCGAGCGCGCTGGTGACCCCCGCGGCGGTGTAGACGTTCCCGTCCCTGATCCAGATCGGGCGCGGGTCCACTTCGACCTTCGCGTACTGCTCGGCGAGGCGCTTCGCGAAGTGCCAGTGGGTGGTCGCGCGCCTGCCGTCGAGGAGGCCCGCGGCGGCGAGGACGCTCGCCCCGGTGCACAGGGAGGCGATGCGCCCGCTCTCGCGGGCGAGCCGCCGCACGTGGCCCACGAACCGCTCGTCGCCGGCCGCGCGCTCGTGCCCGAGCCCGCCGGAGACGACGAGCGTCCCGATCGGACCGCGCAGGCGCTCCAGTGCCGCCTGGCCGTTGAGAACCAGCCCCGTGGAGCAGGTGATCGGCCGCCCGCCCGGTGTGGCGAGCACGAGGTCGTAGCCGAACGCCGGGTCGATCACCCGGACGGCGTCCAGTGTGGTCGTGACGCACGCGATGTCGAGGAGTTCGGCGTCGTCGTAGCCGACGACGACCACACGGTGGTCTGCCATGCCCTCAGCATAGGTCTGCAAGACCAGGATGCCAAGATTTCGGACCTGCCGACCGCGTCCGGTTGACCGACCCGGGGAGACGCGCGAGGGTGGGTGGAACGGATACCCCCTCTAGGTATGGAGACCGACATGACCGCCACGACCACCGCAGCGCTGCCGCGCTCGACCCACCCGCTCCGCGCCGCTCTGCGGCGCTGGCCCACCGTCGCCGGGATCGTCATGGCCGCCTTCGTGGCCTGGGGTGCGACCTCCGGGGCCGACACCGCGCCGGTCCTGGCCGCCTCCGGGTTCGTCTACCTCGGCTCGGCCGCCTTCCAGAAGCGCGGCGCGGCCTGGCCCGTGTTCTTCCTGTCCTTCGTCGTCATCGGCGCGGCCGGGTTCACGGCCTTCGAAGCGCCCCTGGCCATCTGGGCGCTCGTCGCGATCGCCGTCCTCTTCGCCGCGTTCGGCCTGCTGCGCGGGGCCGCGCGCCCCGCCGAGGGCCTGCCGCTGCAGAGCCTGGCGATGGCCGGCTTCGGCGGGCTCGCGGTCGCGGTCCTCCTGGTCGGCGGGGACCTCGGCCTCTACCTCGTGGCGGCCGGCCTGCTCGGCCACGCCGCCTGGGACGTGTGGCACCACCGCACCGAGCGGGTCGTCTCCCGCTCGCTCGCGGAGTTCTGCGTCGTCCTCGACACCCTTGTGGCCGTCGCGATGGTCGTCGTGGCCCTTCAGCACTGACCTCCGGCATCGATGTGCGGAACGGACCCGGCCCGCGTGGCCGGGTCCGTCGTCGCTACAGCCTCGGGTCGACCGGCTCGGACTCCAGCGCCAGGATGGCGAACACGAACTGGTGGACCCGCCATAGCGGCGCGTCCTGCGCGACGAGGTCCAGGGCCTCGAGGCCGAGTGCGTACTCTCGCAGCGCCTGGGACCGCTTGTGCGTCAGGCGGCGCTGGCGCAGCCGCTCGAGGTGCTGCGGATCGGTGTAGTCGGCGCCGTAGATGATCCGCAGGTACTCCCGGCCGCGGACCTTGAGCCCCGGCTGGAGCTTGAGGCGTGTGTCGAGGACCGGTTTGACGACCATGCCTTCACCGCCGACGGCGCACAGCTCGTGCCACCACTCGGTCGCGCCGGCCTCGTCGGCGGTGCCGAGGGTGACCCAGCGGCGACGCGTCTCGAGCAGCGTGCCGGTCGCATCGGCGGCCACGAGCGCATCGATTGCCTCAAGATGCCAGTCGTGCCGGTGGTCGGCCCGATTCACGCCTTCAGTGGCGAGGATCTGGAACGGTGCGAGTCGCACGCCCTCAAGACCTGAAGTGGGCCAGCAGTACTGCTGGTAGGCGGCGGCGAACGCCTCGATATTGGACAGTCGGGAGGCGGTGCGCGCGGCGAGGTCGGCGACGTCGAGTCCCCGGGCCGCCGCCGCGCTCAGCATCGAGACGGCGGCGGGGAGCGCGGCCGTGCCCGCGGCCGCGACGGACGCGAACTGGTCCTCGATGAGCTCGCGCGCTTTGGTCGACCAGGGGAGCAGCTCGCAGTCGAGCAGCATCCAGTCGGTCTCGAGTTTGTCCCACAGGCCCGCGCTCTCAGCGGCCGCGGCGACTCGGTCGAGGAGTCCGTCGGTCAGGGCGTCCTCTGCGAAGAAGGCACGCCCGGTGCGGGTCAGCACTGCGCCGGCGGGACCGGAGTCGAGCCCGAACCGCTTGCGGGCCGTCCCGGGCTCGCGGCACACCAGGGCCACAGCCCGCGACCCCATGTGCTTTTCCTGGCACACCACGCGATCGGCCTTGCCGCGGTACTGGTCGAAGGCCTGGGCCGGGTGCTCCAGGTAGCCGTCCAGTGAGGAAGCGTCGACGGGGGCCATCGTCGGCGGCAGGTACAGCACGCGTCGAGGATCCTCGGCGAACCGGCTCATCACCTCCAGCGCGGCGGCCGCGTTCTCGGCGCGCACCTTCACCGTCCCCACGAGGCCGGTCGTTAGGTAGCGGTCGCCCGCGACGTCCGCGAAGTCCAACGTGGTCGCGTCGCGGCCGGTCGGCGCGTGCATCGGTCGCACCGGCTCGTACCACTCTTGTTCGGCCGCGACGGAGACGAGCTCCCGCTCGGGGTAGCGCAGTGCCGTGAGCCTGCCGCCGAAGCAGCAGCCGGTGTCGAGGCAGATGGTGTTGTTGACCCATTCCGGCTCGGCGGTCGGCGTGTGCCCGTAGACGACCATGGCCTTGCCGCGGTAGTCCTCTGCCCAGGGCAGGCGGACGGGCAGGCCGTACTCGTCGGACTCGCCGGTGGTGTCGCCGTAGAGCGCGAAGGAACGCACCTTGCCCGATGCCCGGCCGTGGTACGCCTCCTTCAACCCGGCGTGGGCCACGACCAGGTTGCCGCGGTCGAGCCGGTAGTGGCTCACCAGGCCGTCCATGAACGACCTCGCCTTGGCGTTGAACTCCTCGCTTTCACCGCCGAGTTGCTCGAGCGACTCCGCAAGGCCGTGAGCCACCCTGACCTTGCGTCCGTCGAGGGCCCGCACGAGCTTCTGTTCGTGGTTGCCGCACACACTGAGCGCGTCTCCTGCCGCGACCATGCCCATGACCAGGCGGAGCACGCCGGGGGTGTCCGGGCCGCGGTCGACGAGGTCGCCCACGAAGACGGCCTTGCGGCCCTCCGGGTGCGCGGCGCCGACCGCGCGGCCCTCCTCGTCACGCTCGATCGCCCACCCCAGTTCGCTGAGCAGCGTCTCGAGCTCGGCACGGCAGCCGTGCACGTCGCCGATGATGTCGAAGGGGCCGGTCTCGTCGGTCTTGTCGTTCCAGGACTTGGCGTATTCGATGCGGGCGTGCTCGATCTGATCGACGCCGTTGAGCCGGTGGACGCGCCGGAACCCCTCCTTGTTGAGGCCCTTGAGGCTTCGCTTGAGGTCGCGGTGGTGGCGGCGGATCACGGCCTCGCCGAAGTCGCGATCGGACCGAGCGGCGTTGCGTTCGGCGGCGAGGCCGGGCTCGACGTCGAGGACGATCGCATCGACCAGGACGTGGTGCTCCTTTGCGAGTTCGACGAGTGAGGCCCGGGCCTTCGGCTGCACGTTGGTGGCGTCCACGACCGTGAGCAGACCGCGGCGCAGCCGCACGCCCGCGATGTGGTGGAGCAGGTCGAACGCCTCGGTGGTGGCGGTCTGGTCCGACTCGTCGTCGGAGACCAGGCCCCGGCAGTAGTCGGAGGAGATCACCTGCGTGGGTTTGAAGTGCCGCGCCGCGAAGGTGGACTTGCCGGACCCGGACACGCCGATGAGGATGACGAGCGACAGCTCGGGAACGCTGATCGTCGTCGGCTCGATCTCGTTGTCAGACACGGTCGAACACTCCCATCTGGGTCGGGGCTCCGGCGATCGGATCGGTGTCGCCGACCCCTTCGATTCGTACGCGGTAGCCGTACTGCGCGGCGGTGGCCTCGGCCCAGGCCGCGAAGTGCGGCCGGTCCCACTCGAACCGGTGGTCGGCGTGGCGCATCTGGTGGTCTTCGAGGCCGTACTGCGCGTTGTACTCCGCGTTCGGGGTCGTCACGATCACCGTTCGCGGCTGCGCCTCGCCGAAGACCACCCTTTCCATTGCGGGCAGTCGGCCGGCGTCGAGGTGCTCGACGACCTCCATGAGGACCGCGGCGTCGAATCCCGCGAACCGCTTGTCGCGGTAGACGACCGACCCTTGGCGGAGCTCGAGCTTCGCCGCTTGGCGCTCGGGCATCCGCTCGACGTTCAGATGGCGCTCGGCCTGAGCGAGGGCGCGCGAGGAGACGTCGACGCCGGTGACGCGAGTGAGCTGCTGCTCCTTGAGCAGTGGAGCGAGCAGCTTGCCCGAGCCGCAGCCCAAGTCGATCACCGAGGTCGCGCCGCTCTGGCGAACCGCGTCGAGGACGGCGGCGATTCGCCGCCGGTGCAGCGGAGGCGTGCGCTCGACGCCGGCGCTGTTCGTCGGCGGCTCCCCGCCCTCGAGCGGTGCGGCCTCTTCGTCGAGGGGCGTTTCGAGGTCGGCGGTGGAGCCTTCGGCTTCCGCCAGCCGGGTGAGCGCGGCGCGCTCGTAGGACCTGCGGTGCGCGAGGTACCGCTGCGTGATGAGGTTTCGCTTCGGGTGGGACGCGAGCCAATCACCGCCGGATCGCACCAGCTTGTCGACCTCGCCGATATCGACCCAGTAGTGCTTGGCGTCGTCCAGCACGGGCAGCAGCACGTACAGCTGGCTCAGGGCGTCCGAGAGCCGCGCCTCGCCGCGCAGGCGTAGGCGCACGTGGCGGGAGTCGGTTGCAAAGCCGGGCAGCGGTACCGCCTCGGCCCGGACCTCCCAGCCCAAGGGTGCGAACAGTGCTTCGACGAGGTCGGGGCCGCCCTTGCACGGGACGGCGGGCAGTTCGATCTCGAGCGGGAGGCGGGCCGCCGCGAGTTCGGGACGGGACTCGCTCACGCCGCTGCGGGCGGTCGAGAACACCTTGCCGAGTGCGACTGCCATCAGCGAGGAGGCCGCGTAGGGCCGGTCGTTCACATACTGCTGCAGGGAGGCGTCGCCGGATCGCCCGTATGTCTTCGCCAACCGGACCGGGTCGACCTCCAGCAGGAGCGCGGCGGTGCAGCGCGCCGCCGTCGCTTCAGGGTAGAAGACCCAGGCGGTGCCGAAGGACTGCTCGAACGCCTGCACGTTCGCGGGGTTCTTGCGCAGCAGCCAGCCCAGGTCGGTCGCGGGCCGGGCCTCGGTCGCGGAGGTGGTCGAGATCGTGAGGAGCACCCGCTGATCATGCCATCGGCTCCTCATCGCGGCGAGTCGGTTTCGGACGGTCCCACGCGGCGTGCTGCGGGGGTTGGCTTTGGGAAGCGATTGCCCTATGATCGCATTGACAAATATAAATGCCCGGATTGCTGAGGAAACTCCCGGCATGTCTCAGCGTCCGGCCCTCCCATGGAGTCGACATGTCAATGCACATCGAAAGCCGTCCGCGGCGCAGACGGCGTCTGGCGACGGTGCTGGCCGCCGTCCTGAGCGGCGTGATCGCCGCGGCCGGGGCCTTCTTCGTCACGACCGGTGCGCAGGCGGTGGAAACCGGTGTCTGGTACCAGCTCGAGTCCCGGCACTCGGGGCTCGTCATGGGCATCCGCGGCGCCTCCACCGCCAGCGGCGCCGAACTCGTCCAATGGGCCGCCAACGGTTCCCAGGACCAGCAGTTCCGCTTCGTGGACGCCGGCGGCGGCTACTTCAAGATCCAGGTGCGGCACTCCGGGATGGTCCTGGACGTGGCGGGCGCGAGCCGCGCCGACGGGGCCACCGTCCAGCAGTGGGGCGACGGCGGCACCGCCAACCAGCAGTGGAAGGTCACCGAGAGCGGCGGCTACGCCACGATCGTCAACCGCGCCTCCGGCAAGGCGCTCGACGTGTGGGGGCGGTCCACCGCCGAAGGCGCCCGCATCTCGCAGTACACGCCCAACGGCGCGGCCAACCAGCAGTGGGAGCTGACCCCGGCGGACGGCGCGGTGGAGGCCGACTTCGTGGTCGCCCTCGACGGCTCCGGCACCCACACCACCGTGCAGGCGGCCGTGAACGCCGCGCCCTCCGGCTCGACCATCCTCATCAAGCGGGGCACCTACAAGGGCAACGTCACCGTGCCCTCCTCCAAGACCGGGATCACCTTCATGGGGGCCACGGGCAACGCCGCCGACGTGGTCATCCACGACAACCGGTGCGCGAGCTGCAGCAACGGCTCCGGCGGGACGTGGGGGACCAGCGGCAGCGCGAGCGTGCTCCTGCAGGGCGCGAACTTCACCGCCGAGGACCTGACCTTCGCGAACACCTACGACGAGGCCGCGAACGGCAGCAGCCAGGCCGTCGCCGTCAAGGTCCAGGGCGACCGCATGGTCTTCGACAACGTCCGCTTCCTCGGCAACCAGGACACGCTCCTGACCGACTCCCCTTCGGCCGCAACGGTCTCGCGGCAGTACTACCACAACTGCTACGTGGAGGGCGACGTCGACTTCATCTTCGGGCGCGGCACGGCCGTGTTCGACGACTGCCGCATCCACTCGCTCAACCGCGGCTCGACCTCGAACAACGGCTACGTGACCGCCGCGAGCACCGAGATCAGCAACCGGTACGGCCTGCTGTTCTACCAGTGCGACATGACCAGCAACGCCCCGTCGAACTCGGTCTACCTCGGGCGGCCCTGGCCCGCAGGCGGTTCCACGACCGCACGCGGCCAGGTCCTCTACCGCGAATCCAACCTCGGCGACCACTTCCGCGACGACCCGTGGACCGACATGTCGGGTCTGAGCTGGCGTGACGCCCGCTTGAGCGAGTACGAGAACTACGGCCCGGGCGCGGGCGTGAATGGCAACCGCCCGCAGATGTCCGATGCCGACGCCTTGAACTACGAACCCGTCGACTACCTGCGGGGCACCGACGGCTGGAACCCGATCCGCTGACCTGAGCACCGAACGCGGCCCGTCCGATCCGGACGGGCCGCGTTCGCGCGCCGAACCGGCACGGATTTCTGCGCCGAACCGCGCCGCCCGGCTGCGCCCGGTGGTTGTCTGGAGGCACCGCCGACAGCCACGAGCCGGGACGCGCAGCGCCCGGGCGACAAGGAGCAGAGCATGTCCAAACCGAAACCGATACCCGACGAGTACCCGCGTGTGACGCCGTACCTGCACGTCCAGGGCGCGGCCGAGGCCATCGAGTTCTACAAGACCGTGCTCGGCGCGGGCGAGCGGGGCCGCATGGCCGGCCGCGACGGCACCGGCGTCGGCCACGCCGAGCTCGAGATCGGCGACTCGATGATCATGCTGTCCGACGAGGCGCCCGAGATGGACGCGTACGCCCCCGGGCACTTCGGCGGTACACCCGTGTCGCTCCACGTGTACGTCGAGGACGTCGACGCGGTCTTCGCCGCGGCCCTCGCCGCCGGCGCGAAGTCCCTCAGCGAGGTCACCGACCAGTTCTACGGGGACCGGTCCGGCACCTTCGAGGACCCGTGGGGCCACAAGTGGCACGTCTCCAGCCACATCGAGGACGTCCTTCCCGAGGAGATGGAGCGCCGCGCCGCCGCGCAGGCCCAGCAGGGCTGACCGCAGCCCGGGCGCAGCGAGGGGCGGCCCGTCCGGAATCCCGGACGGGCCGCCTGGAATGCGGTCTTAGAGCGTCACCACCCGGCCGCCCAAGGTCACGACCAGCTTGCCGGTCGAGTCGAAGGACCAGCCCAGCGCGCCCGAGAAGTTCGCGCAGCGCGAGCCGTTCGAGCCCGACCAGAACTGGTTCGAGCCGTCCGAGTTCCCGCTGATGCTGTCGTTCGTGCCGCCGCTGAAGAAGCACGACGTGTTGTTGCGGAACACGTGCGAGCCCGAGCTGAACTGGAAGTTCCGCTCCTCGCTGTCGATGCTCAGGTTGTTCGACATCGTGATCGAACCCGGGTTGGAGTTGAACGTGAACCCGTGCTGGCCGTTGTCGAACGCGATGCTCCGCACCACCGTGTGGTTGATCGGCACGTTCTCGCCGCCCAGCTTGTACCCGTTGCGGTCGCCGTTGCTGTACACCGTGCCGTTGGAGAGGGTGCCGTTGCGGTACGACAGCGAGTCCTCGATCCGCACCGTCCCGATCGGGTCGTAGTCCGAGTACGTGTAGAGGTCCCAGCCGTCGTCAGCGTTGTTGTGCGCCACCGCGTACCGGAAGACGTTCCCCGGCCCCACGGTGAGCTTCGCGGCGAACCCGTCGGCGTCCTCCCCGTCGGAGTCGGCGTTGTCGTGCGACTCGGCGCTGATGATGAGGTTGTTCGCCGGCCACGAGGCCGTGGTGCTGGTCGAGGACTGGCGCGAGAGTTGGACCCCGCTGTCGCGGTTGTAGCGGGTGAGCGTGCGCTCCAGGATGTTGTTGCTGCCGCTCACGAAGATGCCGTTGTCACCGGCGCGCTCCACCGTGAGCCCCTTGAGGTGCCAGTAGTTCGCGTACAGCGCCAGACCCCGGTTCGCCGACGCCTCGGACTGCGCCGAGAAGTTCAGCACCGGCCGCTCGCCCGGGTAGGCCGCGAGCGTCGTGCGGGCGCTCGAGGAACCGCTGTCCTGGTCGATGACCACGGTCGAGGAGTAGTTGTACGTGCCCCCTCGCATGTAGATGGTCCCGCCCGCGTTCACCCGGCTCAGCGCCGAGGCCAGCGTGGTCGGGCTCGCCTCCGTGCCCGCGGCCGAGTCGGACCCGCCGGGGGCCACGTAGATCGCGTTCCCGGCGGGCGGCGGGGTCGTGGGCCCGGTGCCGCCGACCTCGAAGTCCAGGGAGTCGATGTTGGCGAGGCCGTCGCCGCTCGTGGCGGTGAGGCGGATCGTGTTGGTGCCGGCGTTGACCGGCACGGTCAGGGTCTTGGTGGACCAGGTGGTCCACGACCCGGTGCCGCCGAAGGCGCTGGCGGACTGGGCGACCGAGCCGTTGACGGTGATGTCGGCGGCGCGGGTGGCGGTGGTGCCGTTGGCGTACCGGATGCCAAGGGTGGCGGTGCCCGCGCTGGCCGCGTTCACCGTGAACTGGGCCGTGGCCCCTGTCGCGTTGGGGGTGTTGCAGAACCCGCTGCCGGAGTACCCGGCGTTGTTCGAGTCGATGGTGCCGGAGCACGTGGCCGGCGAGGTCTCGGCCTCGTACCGGACGGGGGCGGCGGAGGCGGCGTTCATGGCGACCAGGGTGGCCGCGGTGGCGATGATGCCGGCGAACCCGGCCACGAGTGCGGTGCGCACGCTTCTTCGACGAGACATGTTGCTTCCCTTCGCAACTTCGTTGTCGCTCCATCTATTGACGGCTCGGAGGCTTCACCGGGCCGGAGGTGTGAGGGCCTCCGGGCCCGTCCGATCAAAGATCGAAATGTTTCGATCAATCGGTTGCCATGAGCGTATGGAAAGGGCTTTCTTCTGTCAAGTGCGCAAATCAGGCATTCTCGATCCGCCTGCGCGAGCGCTCCGGAAACTCTTTCTTGGGAGCGATTGACAAAGTTGAGTGTCCCAACTTAATGTGGTATCGAGGATGTTCGATGGCTTCTCGCGATCGCGCGTCCCACCCGGCAGTCATAGTGGACAAAAGGAGTGCCATGCAAGGGGTCAAGCGACGAACCCGCAGGTGGATAGCCCTGGTGATGATGGCGGTCGCCACTATGGCGGCCGGACTCGGCATCCTCGTCCCCTCGGTCGCGTACGCGGCCGAAGGGTGCAAAGTGGATTACAAGGTCGCCAGCCAGTGGGGCGGGGGCTTCACCGGCGACGTCAAGATCACCAACCTCGGCGACGCGATCAACGGCTGGTCCCTCGCGTGGACCTTCCCCAACGGCCAGCGCGTCACCCAGGTCTGGAACGCCACCACCACCAACGCCGGCGACCAGGTCACCGCCAAGAACATGGGCTACAACGGCGCCATCGCCACCAACGGCTCGGTCTCCTTCGGCTTCAACGGCTCCTGGTCCGGCTCCAACGGCGTGCCCACCGAGTTCAAACTCAACGGCGCCGTCTGCACCGGCACCGTCGGCGAGCCCAGCACGCCGCCCACCTCCACGCCGCCCCCCACCGGCGGCGCGACCGCCATGGAGACCGTCGCGGCCATGGAGCCGGGCTGGAACCTCGGCAACACCCTCGACTCCGTCGGCGCCGACGAGACCGCCTGGGGCAACCCGCGCGTCACCCAGGCGCTGGTCGACAACATCGCCGCCCAGGGCTATAACAGCATCCGCATCCCCATCACCTGGGACAACCACCAGTCCAAGACCGCGCCGTACGCCGTCGAGGACGCCTACCTCGACCGCGTCGAAGAGGTCGTCGGCTACGCGCTCAACGCCGACCTGCACGTCCTCATCAACATCCACCACGACTCGTGGATCTGGATGGCGGACATGAACACCAACCGCACGGTCGTCGAGGCCCGCTACGAGGCCATCTGGACCGAGCTGGCGACCCGCTTCCGCGACGCGCCGCCGGAGGTCCTGTTCGAGAGCGTCAACGAGCCGCAGTTCAACAATGTGGACGACGCGACCGCCGAGGCCCTCCTGGACGACCTCAACGTGCAGTTCCACGAGATCGTGCGCGGCTCCGGCGGCGGCAACGCCACCCGCGTGCTCGTGCTGCCGACCCTGCACACCAGCGCCGACCAGGACCACCTGGACGCGCTGAGCACCACGATCGCCTCGCTGGACGACGAGAACATCGCCGCGACCGTCCACTTCTACGGCTTCTGGCCGTTCAGCGTGAACGTCGCGGGCTACACGAAGTTCAACGCCGAGGTCCAGGCGGACATCGAGGGGTACTTCAACCGGGCCTACAACGAGTTCGTCGCGAACGACATCCCGGTGATCGTCGGCGAGTGGGGCCTCCTGGGCTTCGACGCCCACACCGGCACCGTCGAGCAGGGCGAGAAGCTGAAGTTCTTCGAGTACGTCGGCTACTACGCCAGGCAGAAGGGCCTCACCCTCCAGCTGTGGGACAACGGACAGCACTTCGACCGGGCCACCTACCAGTGGCGCGACGCCGAGCTCTACAACATGATGAAGGCCAGCTGGAGCACCCGCTCGGGCACGGCCTCCACGGACCAGGTGTACGTGGCGAAGGCGGGCGCCGTCGCCGACGTCTCCCTGACCCTGAACCTGAACGGCACCACGTTCCAGGGCCTGCGCCTGGGCACCCAGAACCTGGTGCAGGGCACCGACTACACGATCTCGGGCTCCACGCTCACGATCAAGGCGAGCAGGCTCACCAGCCTCCTCGGCGACCGCAGCTACGGGGTCAAGGCGAACCTGCACGCGGTGTTCTCGCAAGGGGTGCCGTGGCGGATCAGCGTCATCTCCTACGACCAGCCCACGATGTCGGCCGCGTCCGGCGCGTCGAGCACCTTCGCGATCCCGACCCAGTTCAAGGGCGACCAACTGGCGACCATGGAGGCGAAGTACGCGGACGGCACCAACGCCGGCCCGCAGAACTGGACCTCCTACAAGGAGTTCGCCCGCGCGTTCAGCCCCGACTACACCGCCGGCACGATCAGCCTGCCGACGGCGTTCTGGAACGACGTCAACGACGGCCAGAAGGTCACGCTGACGTTCCACTTCTGGAGCGGCAAGACCGTCACCTACTACGTGACCGAATCCGGCGGCAACGTCACCGGCTCGCTCACCTGACCTAGCGCAAAGGAGCGGCCCCGGCACGCGGCGTGCCGGGGCCGCTTTGCGTTGCTCTGCAACCGGTTCGATACTTCAGGAAAAGCATGGGAGCGGTGCAACTCCTGGCGTCGCATCGGCGTATTGATAGGTGACGATCCCCAACGTCCACAACGGCCTCGGCCGTCCTGACAACTGGAGACTGCATGTCGATCCGATCATCGAAGCTCCTCGTCCGCGCCTGCACGGCGCTCGCCGCCGCGCTCCTGGCGGGCTTCGCACTGGCCCCCGGCGCGGCCCAGGCCGCATCCGCCGGCACCGCGTTCTGGAAGGACCCCGACTCGATCTACAACGGCGGCCGCGCCGAGAGCTCGAGCTCGGGCGAGAACCTCGCACTGCTCGACTTCCGCGCCGACGGCTGGGGCACCCGCGCCCAGCTCCAAGTGAAGACCCTGGACCCGGCCGGGTACTGGTACTGGAAGAACACCGGCCCCGTCTGCTTCGACGACACCAGCACGAGCAACTCCGCCGGCGGCATGACCGTCTGCGACAGCAACGTCGCCGAAGGGGCCAAGTACCGCATCCACATCTGGGCCTCCAGCGGCGGCACCTACAAGTGGCACAACTACAGCGGCGAGATCACGGCCTAAGGCGATTGCGCTGAGCCGCGAAGCGGTTCGGAGCGGCCCTGGCGTTGGGGGCCAGGGCTGCACGCGGCGAGTGCCGCCGCCTCAGGGCTCACCGCAACCGAGCACCGCGTCGAGGAGCCCGGGGAAGACCGCATCGACCTCCATGCGGCGCAGCGTGTTCAAGCGGGAGGTGCCGGCGTAGCGCTGGCGGATGAGCCCGGCCTCGCGGAGCACGTTGAAGTGGTGGGTCGCGGTCGACTTGCTCACGGCGATGTCGAAGGTCCCGCAGGCGCGGTCCTCCCCGGAGTCGTAGAGCTCGCGCAGGATGCCGCGCCGCACCGGGTCCACGAGGGCCTCCAGCACCTGCTGGAGCGGCACGTCGCCGACCTCCGGGTGCACGGATGTCCGTCCCCGCTCCTGCTGTGCCGTCGCCATCATCGACCTCCCTGCTCCATCATACGATCCTCATCGAAGTATGATCACGATCGAACTTCGATCACGATCGTACCAATGAGTTGAAGGAGCAGGACATGGCGAAGACGGTGCGCTTCCACGAGTACGGCGGTCCCGACGTGCTGCGCGTCGAGGACGCCCCGGCGGGCGAGCCCGGCCCGGGCGAGGTGCTGGTGCGGATCGAGGCCGTGGGGCTGAACCGGGCCGAGGCGCTGTTCCGCAGCGGGGTGTACATCGAGCAGGCGCGGTCGTTCCCGGCCCGGCTGGGCGCCGAGGCCGCCGGGGTCGTCGAGTCGCTGGGCGAAGGGGTCACCGGTTTCCGTGCGGGCCAGGCCGTCAGCGTGATCCCGACCTTCTCGATGAACGACTACGGCGTGTACGCCGAGCGGGCCGTCGTCCCGGCCGCCTCGCTCATCGCCCGGCCTGACTCGGTCGACGCCGTCGCGGGCGCTGCCGTGTGGATGCCGTACCTCACCGCCTACGGGGCGCTCGCCCAGGTCGGCGGCATGCGGCCCGGTGACACCGCCGTGATCACCGCGGCCTCCAGCAGCGTGGGGCTCGCCGCGATCCAGATCGCCAACCGCCTCGGCGCCGTCCCGATCGCGACCACCCGCTCGCAGTCCAAGAAGGATGCCCTCCTCAAGGCCGGTGCGGCCGACGTGATCGTGACCGACGAGGAGGACGTGACTGCGCGAGTCCTGGACCGCACCGGCGGGCGCGGCGCGGAGTTCGCCTTCGACGCCGTCGCCGGTTCCGGCGTCACCGCGCTCGCGAAGGCCGTCGCCCCCGACGGGACCCTGTTCCTCTACGGCGCGCTCTCGGGCGAGCCGACGCCCTACCCGGGCTTCGACCTGGGCATGCCCGCGCTGAACATGCGCACGTTCCTCGTGCACGAGACCACCCTCAACGCCGAGCGGCTGCGCACGGCCGCCGCTTTCATCGCCTCGGGCCTGCGGGACGGCGCGTTCACGCCCACGATCGACCGGGTGTTCGCGCTCGACGACATCGCCGAGGCCCACCGGCACATGGAGCGCGGCGCCCAGTTCGGGAAGCTCGTCGCCGTCCCGTAGGGCTCAGCGGGTGGACTCGCGGACCTTCAGCTCGAACGGGGCGGTGTGGTCCTCGGGGGGCCGGGACGGGTCCTCCAGGCGGGAGGCGATGAGCTCGACCGCCTTCTCGGCCATCCAGCGGTGCCCCGGTGCGATCGTGGACAGCGAAGGGGTCAGGAACTCGCTGACGGAGATGTCGTCGAAGCCGACCACGCGCACGTCCTCGGGGCAGCGCAGGCCGAGGTCGGTCAGGCCGCGCATGACGCCGATCGCGACGGAGTCGGTGATGGCCACGACGCCGTCGAAATCGACGCCCGCCTCGTGCAGGTCGTGGATCGCCCGGCGGCCGGTCTCCTGCCCCATGCCCGACAGGCACACCAGCGCCGGGTCCACGGGGATCCCCGCCGCCTTCAACGCCTCCGTGTAGCCCCGGTAGCGGCGCGAACCCACGTGCACGCCTTCGAGGCTCCACCCGGTCACGTTGGCGATGCGGGTGCACCCGCGCTCGATCAGGTGCTCGGTGGCCGCGCGCGACCCGGCCTCGTTGTTCATGCCCACGTGGTCGATGGACTGCCCGTAGTCCCGTTCGCCGAGCATCACGATCGGGAAGTCGGCCCACGTGTGGGCCTGCTCCCGCGGATCGATGATCACGGCGCTGATGATGAGCCCGTCGAACTGCAGCCGGTGCGACTGCGAGATCGCCTCGGCCTCGCCTTCGGCGGCCGCCCCGGTCTGCTCGATGGCCACGTGGAAGCCCTTGGCGGCGGCCGCGGCGATCACATGCTCGCCGAGCACGCCGAAGTACGGCTGGTCGACGCCGGGGACGGCGAGGCCGATGACCCCGGTGCGCCCGGCCTTGAGCGTGCGGGCGTTGACGTTGAGGCGGTAACCGGACTGCTGGACGGCTTCGAGCACGCGCCGGCGCACGGGGTCGCTCACCCCGGGCCGGTTGTTGACCACATTGGATACCGTCATCTTCGACACCCCGGCCAGCCGCGCCACGTCGCTCATCGTCACCATCGGTTACCGCCTCTCATGCTGCGCGCCTATCTTCCCATCATCCGAGCGGACGCACGACGGCCGTCGCGAACGACCACGGCGGCAGCTCCAGGTCGAAGCCGCCGTCGCCCTCCACCCGGAAGTCCACAGGAGTCACCGGAGCGGCCTCGTGCGGGCGTCCCTCGTCGGGCCCGGCGCCCGCCAGGAGCCGCACCGCCGCGGTGGCCGGACCGGGGTCGGGCAGTGCCACCGCGGCCGTGCGTGCGGTGCCGGTGGCGTTGACCATGCGCACCACGTACTCGCCGCCGTCGCGTGACAGCGCCCCGGCGACGACCCGCTGCTCGGGCCGCAGGTCCTGCTCGTAGTCGTGCCGCAGCTCGCCGTCGACCCAGACCTGGACGCGCGGGCCGTCCAGGCGGATGCGCATCCGCACCGGCACGCCGGTCGTGACGCCCCGCCACGGGAGCGGTCCGTGGTCGTTCTCGCCGATCCCGTCGTCGCTGCGGGCCACCGCGGTGGACTTGTTCTGCCAGCCGCCGATGTGCACTTCCAGGAAGCTCTGGGGCGCTTCGGGGCCGAGGACGACGGTGAAGCCTTCGACGCCGTCCTGCTGGACCGCCTCGAACTCCAGTTCGGCGGCTCCCGGGTCGATGCCGCCGAGGAGCACGCCTTCGCCGTCGGCGCGGGTGATCACGTCCGGCAGGCGGTGCCCGTTCAGGACGACGCCGGAGTACGCGACGGTGGCGCGGCCCGAACGCAGCCGCACGGTGCCCTCGCGGGGGAGGGACACCGGAACCGGCTGCGCGCCTTCGAGTTCGACGGCGTGCACGCGCGTTCCGCGCTCGGCACCGAACATCTGCTGCACGTGGTAGGAGGCGCTCGGCAGCACTTCGTCCGCGTTGAAGTAGATGAGGTCCGGCGTCCACTGCGTATGCCCGGCCCGCGCCAGCAGCGGCGCATACGAGGCCAGCCTGACCACCTCGGGGCGGCGCTCGAGGCCGATCATGTAGGCCGCCTCGGCCAGCGCCGAGCGCACGGTGTTCGACCGGGCCGCGTACTCGCCGAGGTAGACCTTCGCCCCGTCCGGGTCGTACGCCTGGTACCGGTCGATGTTCTGGTGGAACCAGCGGGGGATCTGATAGCCGTGCTCGTCGACCATCGGGGTGCCGCGCTCGCGCGCGTACGCCCAACCGGCCTCGTAGTCGGGCCCGAACGGCTGCGGGCCGGAGGTGCCGATGACCGTGATCTCCGGGTGCGCCGCCTGCACGGCGTCCTCGATGCGCGCGTAGCGGTCCCGGAAGTCGTCGGTGATCTGGTCCTCGTTGCCGATGCCGAGGTAGCGCACGCCGAACGGCTCGGGGTGGCCGAGCTCGGCCCGCTTCGCGCCCCAGGGGGTGTCGGTGCCGCCGTTGGCGAACTCGACAAGGTCGAGTACGTCCTGGATGTAGGCGTCCATTTCGGACTCGGGGATCGGGTGCGGGCCGCCGGGGGAGTTCTGGCAGCACACGCCCGCCGCGACGATGGGGACCGGCGTCGCGCCCGTGGCCAGGCACAGCTCGAAGTACTCGACGTACCCGATCTGGCGGGACTGGTGGTAGCCCCAGACGTTGCGGATCTGCTCGCGCTCGTGGCGCGGCCCGATCGTGCGCTTCCAGTGGTACATGTTGTCGAGGCCGTACCCGTGCGCCAGGCACCCGCCGGGGAAGCGGATGAAGCTGGGCTTCAGGTCCTGCAAAGTCCGGAGCAGGTCCGCCCGGAATGTCAGCGGCTCACCGTCGGCCCCTATGGGCCGCAAGGAGACCGCGTCGATGTCGACGGTCGCGCCCGCCGGTACGGCGAGACGCAGCTCGCCGCGGCCGTCGGCCGAGGCCTCCAGGTCGAGCTCCAGGCGCCGCCAGCCGCCCGCCTCGACGGCGAGGTCGCCGATGGCCGCGCCGCCGCACGCCTGCACGGCGATGGCGGTCGGCGCATCAGCGCGGGCGAACAGCGACAGGCGCAGCCGCCCCCCTCTGACCGCCCGCACGCCGTCCCAGCCGCCGTTCTCGATCGCCGCCGGGCCGGTCAGGTGCGCATAATGCCCGTTGTTCGGGTGGAGCGGCGCCTCGGTGCGGACCTCGACCCCGCCCGTGGCCGTCCATCCGGTCAGCGCATGGAACCCGTCGCGCTCGGCCGGATCGAACTCGAAGTCGCCGTTGCGGACCAGCTCGGCGTTGAGTCCGCCGTCGAGGGCGTCGTTCAGGTCCTCGATGAACAGCCCCCACAGGTCGGGGGCCGCGGCGGCGCCGGCGGCGCCGACGCGGACGGTGAAGCGCTCGCTCACGCGAGCGTGCCCGCAACGGTGACGAACGAGTGCGCCGGCAGGTGCACGCGCAGCTTCGTGCCGTCGAGCGTCACGCCGTCGTACTTCTGCGGCGCCACGGCCTCGAGCTGCTCGGGCGTGTTGTGGCTCTGCAGGGTGTCGGCCGTGAGGACGAGCGACTCGATGTCGCCGAGGCCGCCGCCGCGCAGGTCGATCTCGACGTCCTGCGCCGCTTGGGCGTCCAGGTTGGACAGCGAGACGAGCAGGCGGCCGTCCTTGCGGGAGGCCGAGACCGAGACCGTCTCCAGTTCCTTGCCGTCGACCTCGCGGGTCGGGACGCCCGCCGGGGTGTCCACGCGCAGCGACGCGGCGTCCTGGTGGCCCTTGTTCATCTGGAACACGTGGTAGGTCGGCGTCAGCACCAGCGCGCCCGAGTCCGGGTCGGTGAGGATCATCGCCTGCAGCACGTTCACCGTCTGCGCGATGTTCGCCATGATGAGGCGGTCGGCGTGCTTGTGGAAGATGTCGAAGTGGAGGCTCGCCACGAGCGCGTCGCGCATCGTGTTCTGCTGGTACAGGAACCCGGGGTTGGTGCCGGGCTCGACGTTCCACCAGGTGCCCCACTCGTCCATGACGATCCCGATCTCCTTCTTCGGGTCGTACAGGTCCATGACGTTGGCGTGGCCGGTCAGCAGCTCGTCGGTGCGGTTGGCCTTGAGCATCGTCGTGTAGTACTCGTCGTCGGTGAAGACGGTCGCGGCGCCCTTGTCGGCCCAGTCGCCCGCGATCGTGTAGTAGTGGATCGAGAGTGCCTGGTAGAGCGGGCGCTCGACGCGCTGGCAGCCGAGGTGGCTCAGCTGCTTCATGAGGGTCTCGGTCCAGCCGTAGTCGGCGTCGGCGGCACCGGCGGCGATGCGGTAGAGCTTGTTGTCGCCGTAGTTGCGGCAGTAGGTGGCGTACTTGCGGGCGTCCATCGCGTACTGCTCGGCGGTCATGTTGCCGCCGCAGCCCCAGGTCTCGTTGCCCAGGCCCCAGAACTTGACCTTCCAGGGCTCTTCGCGGCCGTTCTGCTTGCGCAGGCGCGCCATGGGCGAGTCGCCCTCGCGGGTGATGTACTCGACCCACTCGCTCATCTCGCGGACGGTGCCGGAGCCGACGTTGCCGGAGATGTACGGCTCGGTCTCCAGCAGCTCGCACAGGTCCATGAACTCGTGGGTGCCGAAGTGGTTGTTCTCCTCGACGCCGCCCCAGTGGGTGTTGACCATGACGGCGCGGTCCTCCTTGGGACCGATGCCGTCCATCCAGTGGTACTCGTCGGCGAAGCAGCCGCCGGGCCAGCGCAGGTTGGGGATGTCGAGGGCGCGGAGGGCCTCGACGACGTCGAGGCGGATGCCGCGCACGTTGGGGATGGCGGAGTCCTCGCCGACGTAGAAGCCGCCGTAGATGCAGCGTCCCAGGTGCTCGGCGAAGTGGCCGTACACGTGCTTGCTGATCTTGGGGCCTTCGATGTCGACGTTGATGACGGCGGAGACGGCATCGGTGCTCATGGGGAGCCTTCCTGGTGACTGGAGCGGTGGTGCGCAGGCGTTCGCGATCTTTATCGGTAAAGCGCGGTTCACTCTACCCGGTCGCCCACCCGCCGTGTCAATACCGGCGCACCCGCGAATCCCGGCGTCCCGCGCAATGAGCACCACCGGACACCCGTGGACACCGGAAGGGATTCCGTGATTCCATGCGGCATGGCCGAAAGCACCCCCAGACCCGTCGCACCCGACCACCCGACCACCGAGCGCGCGACCAGCACGTTCCCCACCCGCGCCGCCGTCGACGCCTAGCAGTCCCCGAGAGGACCGCCCCTCATGAACGCCCTCATGGAAATCCTCTACCTCCCCCTGTTCACGATCGCCGGAGTCCCCACCACCCTCGCCGAAGGCCTCGCCTTCATCACCGGGGCGCTCTGCGTCTGGCTCGTCGCCCGCCAGCACGTCGCCAACTGGGGCATCGGCATCGCCAACTGCCTGCTCTTCATCCTGATCTTCACCGACAGCGGCCTCTACGCCGACGCCGGACTCCAACTCGTCTTCATCGCCCTCGGCGCCTACGGCTGGTGGAACTGGGTCAAAGGCGGCGGACCCGCCGACGACCGGCTACCGGTCAGCCGCACCGACCGTGTCGAGTGGGCCGGACTGATCGGTGCAGGGTGCATCGGCTGGGCGGTCATCGCGGCGCTCCTCGGCTGGTTCACCGATTCGACGGTCGCCGAGTGGGACGCCCTCACCACCGTGCTCTCGCTCATGGCCACCTACGGCCAGTGCCGCAAGCGGGTCGAATCCTGGTACCTGTGGATCGCGGCCGACATCGTGTACGTCCCGCTCTACGCGTACAAGGGCCTCTACCTCACCTCGATCCTCTACATCGGATTCATGGCGCTGTGCGTCCTCGGCCTCCGCAACTGGAGGAAGGACCTCGAGGCCCAGGCCGAACCGGTGGGAGCCGCCGCATGACCGCACCCGACCACGGCCTCGTCCTCGGCAAGTTCTACCCGCCGCACGCCGGCCACCACCACCTCATCCGCACCGCCCGGGCCGGATGCCGGCGCCTCACCGTGCTCGTCTCCCACGCCACCGTCGAGAACATCCCGCTCGCGACCCGCATGGCCTGGCTCCAGGAGGCCCACCCGGACGTGCGGGTCATCGGCACCGTCGACGACGTCCACATGGACCTCAACGACGAGGCGATCTGGCAGGCCCACGTCGCCATCTTCAAAGCGGCCGTTCCCGAGCGGATCGACGCGCTCTTCACCTCCGAGTCGTACGGCCCGGAACTGGCCCGCCGACTCGGCGCCGTCCACATCGAAGTCGACCAGGACCGCGGCGCGTTCCCCGTCTCGGGCACCAAGGTCCGGGCCGACCCGGTCGGGAGCTGGGACTACCTCGAAGGCCCCGTCAGGGCCGGCCTCGCCCTCCGCGTCGTCGCCCTCGGCGCCGAATCCACCGGCACGACCACCATCGCCGAGGCGCTGGCCGCGCACTACCGCGAGCGCGGCGGCGTGTGGTCCCTGACGCGGAGCGTGGAGGAGTACGGGCGCGCGTTCAGCGAGGAGAAGCTGCTCGCGCTCCGCGCCGAGCGGCCGGACGCGACCTGGGGCGACGTCCGCTTCGCGACCGAGGACTTCCCGCTGATCGCCGAACGGCAGCACGAACTCGAGGAGCGGGCGGTGCGCCTGGGGGGGCCGGTCCTGTTCTGCGACACGGACGCGTTCGCGACGACGGTCTGGCACGAGCGGTACATGGGCGGGCGCAATCCCGCGATCGATGCCGTCGCGGACCGGGTCGCGCACGACCTCTACCTGCTCACCGACCATGAGGGCGTCCCGTTCGAGGACGACGGCCTCCGCTCCGACGAGCACCTGCGCCCGTGGATGACCGCCCGCTTCGCGGCGGAGCTGGAGCGCACCGGCCGGCGCTACGTGCGACTCCGAGGCCCGCACGCGGAACGCCTCGAGCGGGCGGTCGAGGCGGTCGACGCGCTCATCGCGAAAGGCTGGCACTTCACGCAGCCGCTCCCCGAATACCGCTGAACGGCATGCGGGGAGCGGCGCCCTCCGCTAGACCTCGATGTGGGAGCCGACGATGATCGTGCGGTCCCTCGGGAGCTGGAAGTGCTCGGCCGCATCGGAGGTGATGTGGGAGGTGGCGATGAACAGGTGCTTGCGCCAGGTCGCCATGGTCGGCTCCGGGCCGCATCGCAGCTGGATCGTGGAGAGGAAGTAGGTGGCCTTGTCCAGGCGCAGCTTCCGCCCCTCGGCCTGCACCGGGCTCACCAGCCGCAGCGCCCGCGGCACGTCAGGGGTCTCGGCGTAGCCGAAGCGGGCGGTCACGTGGATGACCGAGTCCTGGCAGTCGCCCAGGTCGTCGACGACGATCCGCTCGTCGTCGGGCACGCGCGGCACCGGTTCGGTCTGGACCGCGAGCACGATGGTCTGCGCGTACCGGGCGTGGTTGAGCTCCAGTGCCGCCCGCAGCGCCAGCGGCGCGGTGTCCTTGCCGCGCCCCAGGTACACCCCGGTGCCGGGCACTTGGGCGGCCTTGGGCTCGCCCCGGCGCATCTTCTCGACGAACTCGCGCAGCGGGCCTTCGCGGCGTTCGCGCTCGTCCGAGACCACCTGCCGCCCGCGCTTCCACGTGATCATCACGGTGAACGCGGTGAGGCCGATGAGCAGCGGCAGCCACGCCCCGTGGACGATCTTCGTGCTGCTCGCGGCCAGGAAGGTCACGTTGATCGCCAGCAGCAGCCCGCCGCCGGTCGCGAGGATCCACATCGGGGTGTTCCAGCGCTTGCGGGCGAGGTAGAGGAAGAGGACCGTGACGATGACGATGGTGCCGATCACGGCCATGCCGTAGGCGAACGCCAGCGACTCCGAGGTGCGGAAGGCGAACACCAGGGTCAGCACGGAGACCATGAGGAGCCAGTTGATCCACGGCACGTAGATCTGGCCGTAGTGGTGCTCGGAGGTGTGCGCGATCCGCAGGCGCGGCAGGTAGCCGAGTTCGGAGGCCTGCGCGGCGACGGAGAAGGCACCGCTGATGACGGCCTGGGAGGCGATCACGGTCGCCGTCGCGGCCAGCACGAGCAGCGGGATGCGCGCCCATCCGGGGGCGAGGAGGAAGAAGGAGCCGGAGATGTTGCCGGTGTCGTCCAGGATGAGCGCGCCCTGGCCCATGTAGTTGAGCAGGAGCGCGGGGAAGACCATGAACAGCCAGGCCCGGGAGATCGGCTTGCGCCCGAAGTGGCCCATGTCGGCGTACAGCGCCTCGGCGCCGGTGAAGGTCAGGATGACCGCGGCGAGGGCGAAGAACGCGATGTTGAAGTGGCCGAACAGGAAGTCGATCGCGTAGGTGGGGGAGAGGGCCCGGAGGATCTCGGGGTTGCGGGCGATGCCGCCGGCGCCCAGGACGGCGAGTGCGGTGAACCAGGCGATCATCACGGGTCCGAACCAGCGGCCGATGACCGCGGTGCCCTTGCGCTGGAAGGCGAACAGCAGCACGATGATCACGGCGGTGGCGGGGATGACGAACGTCTCGAGGTCGGGGTTGACCGTCTTGACGCCCTCGACGGCGGAGAGCACCGAGATCGCGGGGGTGATCATACTGTCGCCCAGGAACAGGGCGGCGCCGAAGATGCCGAGCCCGGCGAGGAAGAACCCGGTCTTGCGGCCGCGCCCCTGGCTGTGGCGGCGGATCAGCGTGATGAGGGCCATGATGCCGCCCTCGCCGTCGTTGTCGGTGCGCATCGCGAAGCCGACGTAGAAGACGGTCACGATGAGCATGAGCGACCAGAAGATCAGCGAGATGATGCCGTAGACGTTCTCGGTGCTGACGGGCACCGGGTGGGGGTCGGCGGGGTTGAAGATCGTCTGCAGCGCGTAGATCGGGCTGGTGCCGATGTCGCCGTAGACGATGCCGAGGGCGCCCACGACGAGGGCGAGTCGCGTGGCGCCGCCGGCCGAGGTTCTTCGCGGGTCCTTCGGCGGGGGTGCGAGGCCGGGATCGGCGGGTACTGCAGTGCTCAGAGCGGTCACGGGGCAAGCTCCTTTCCGCAGCCGGATGCTAGTCCGCGGAATGGGGTGAAAACGGGTTCGCGACCGCCCCTCGCGATTTCATACGCTTTCTTGACGCCGATTGCGCCGCTGTATACGCGCTGTTGACGGTCTCGGATCCTGCAATCGGATGTCAAACATCGACATAATTCAATGCTTGACCTAAGGGTTGGCCGGTGTCATAATTTGGGCGGATGAAAGCGCTTCCATCCACCTGCTCCCTCACGCGTGCACACGCACGAGATAGGCCGGCCCTCATGAACGCCGCTTCCTCGGTCCACCCTCCGCCCCCGCGGGGGCGCTCCCTCCTCAGGCTCCTCCTCAGCATCGCGACCACCCTCGTCCTCGTGCCCGTGATCGCCCTCGCGAACGCGGCGCCCGCCGCCGCGGACACCAGCGGGTTCCGCGGCTTCAACTGGGCCATGCTGGGCGACAACTTCAACGAGGGCCCGCTCGTCCTCGACGGACTGAGCCAGTCCGACAGCTACGACACCGTCCGCGCCAAGGCCGCCGCGGTGTACAGCGACATGGACGCCCTCATGGGCGCCAACACGATCCGGCTCCCCGTCAACACCCACACCGTCGGCACGACCTGGTGGAACGCGTACTCCGCCACCATCGACGAGGCGACCGCCCGCGGCTTCAAGGTCATCCTCGCCTACTGGGAGGACGGTGCCGCCTCAGGCGGGCGGATCACCAACATGACCGCGTTCAACAACATGTGGAACACGGTGGTCGCCAAGTACGGCTCCAACAGCCTCGTCTACTTCGAGCCGATGAACGAGCCGCACGGCTACAGCGCCGGCGACTGGGCGAACGTCGCCGCCGCCTGGGTCAGCTCCCGCCCCTCCGTTCCCAAGGGCCGCATCCTCATCGACGGCGCGGGCTACGGGCAGGACGTCAAGCCGCTGTGCGCCGACAGCCGCCTGAACGGCACGCTCCTCTCCTACCACCACTACGCCTTCTTCTACGGCGACCACGACTACGCCTGGTGGGTGCAGAGCTTCAAGAACGGCGTCGGCAACTGCGCCTCCCGCACGGTGCTCACCGAGTACGGCTCGCCGATGGACAACGGCCTGAACTACGCCGATTCGGCCAGCAGCCAGAACTTCGTCCGGTACCTGCGCGGCATCACCGACGCGCAGCGCGAGCTCGGCATGGGCTCGACCTACTGGCCCGCGCTGGGCGGCAAGTACACCGGCACCTCCGGCTACGACTGGTACTCCATGTTCGCCAAGAGCGGCAGTGGCACCGACCTCAACCTGACCATCCGCAACCGGTCCGGCGCCGACCGCATCCTCCACGGCTGGGGCGAGGGCCCCGGCGGCGGCCAGACCACCGACATCATCAGCCGCGTCTCCGGCAAGTGCGTCGACGTCCTGAGCGGCTCGACCGCGAACGCGGCCGAGATCATCCAGTACACCTGCCACGGCGGCACCAACCAGCAGTGGGAGCTGCGACCCGCCGCCGGCGGCTACGTCCAGCTCGTCTCGCAGTCCTCGGGCAAGTGCATCGACGTCAACGGCGCCTCGACGGCCAACGGCGCCAGGGCGATTCAGTACACCTGCGGCAGCGGCACCAACCAGCAGTGGCAGGTGCGGAATGTGACCGGCGGCTACGTCGAGCTCGTCGCCCGCCACTCGGGCAAGTGCCTCGAGGTCATCGGCGGCTCGACCGCGAACAGCGCTCGCCTCCAGCAGAACACCTGCTCCGGCGGTACGCTCCAGCACTGGACCGTCTGACCGAGCTCTCGCGCCCCGGGCGGCACACCCGCCGCCCGGGGCGCATTGCGCCCCAGGCCCGGTTTTCGGCCGGACGATCCGCAGGAAATACGCCGATGAACGCCCTCGGCGTTGCCCGCCGGTCGAAAAGGGAATGAACTCCACATGCAGGGACGAGCCGGTGCGCACACGGCGAGCCGGGGCATATAACTATGGGCAAGGATCTACCGAGAGGTGACCATCATGTCCTCATTCAAGCGCACCGCGGTCGTCGTCGCATCGGCCGCCGCAGTGCTCCTCCCCGCGACCGCCGCCGCCGCGAACGACCCCGAGATCCCCGCCGAGGGCTGGGAGTACTCGGAACTGTGGGACGGTGTGAACGACAAGTACACCGCCGAGGCGAACGCCGAGATCGACGAGCTCCTCGCCGAGCAGTTCGAGGACTGGAGCTTCGACAACTCGCTCCCCACCACCCGCCTCCAGAACTACTACATCGACGGCGCGAACGAGACGCCGGTGCAGCGCAAGTTCCGCACCGACTACTACGTCGACCAGACCGGCGAGGGCTTCGAGGTCGCCCTCTACCTGCCCGGCGGCATCGAGACCGGGGTCCAGGACCTCACCGGCGGCGCCGAGCTCGACATGCACTACCTCATCCACTGCCGGGAGTCGGACACCGACTGCGGGGAGGAGGAGCTGGAAGACGGCTCCATCGTCGCCTGGACGACCGACGGGACCTACGTGGACGCCGCCGTGTTCCACACCGACGGCTCCGTCGCCACCGTCTGGTGGGGCCTCCCCGAGGACGGCCTCAACGTGACCACCGAGGACGTCATCGCCCTCGCCACCGAACTCGAGACCGGCCCGGTGTGGGACGCCCTCGAAGCCGACGGCGACGCCTGATCGCCTCCTGGCACGACCGAACGGCCCCGCCTCCACGGCGGGGCCGTTCGCCGTGCGCCCTATGCCTGGAGGTAGTCCTGGGCGTTGTCGAGGTGGCCCTGCATGGCGTCCCGCCAGGCGACCAGGTCGGTCTCGATCGGCAGGTACGCCTCGACGAGCATGGCGGCCCAGGCCTCCTCCACGGCGGTTCGCAGGCCGCTCTCCCGGCCGCAGGCGGCGAAGTCGACGGCCATGGCGCGCTCGAGCTCCAGCACGCCCATGAAGTCGGACGGGACCTCCTCGGGCGCGTCGGGCACCTCCAGGCCCTCCTCGCCGTACTCCTCGAAGTAAGCCGGGTCGTACATCGCGCCGAAGTACTCCCACAACGGCGGGTAGAAGCTCTCGCCCAGCTCCCAGCCCTCGTACCCGTGGTCGATGAGGCAGCTCTCGAACGCGTCCGCCTCGTCCCGGACGGTCTCGAGCAGGGCGCCGTAGTCCTCGATCTCCTCGAGCGCGAACAGCGGGTTCGGCTCATGGGTCGCGGCGTACTCGCCGCTCTCCCCGCCGCCTTCCTCTTCGTCGTACGAGATCATGTAGGGCTCGCCGTACATGGTCTCGACCATCTTGAGCCAGCAGCCGCCGGGCGGGGCCTCGGGGTCGATCTCGGCGCCTTTGACGTCGCTCATGATCGCGGGCGAGCCCGAGTAGGCCTCGATCCATTCGGCGTGGTACCCGTCGTCCTCGGCGTCCCATTCGCTCGTGTCCATCCCCGACTCCTCGGCGTCGAGGATGCCGAAGGCGGTCATCGCCTCGGGGGTCAGCAGCTCCGCGGCCAGGTCCTCGTTGCCGGGGTTGCGCACGAATTCGGCCCACACGCCGAAACCCCACTCCTCGGCGGCCTCGGCGGTCGGCACGGCCCTGAGCGGCGCGTTGGCGAGGTAGCCGCCCGCGGTGTACGCGGCGGTGTGCGACTCCTGGAACTCCATCGGGTCGTGGACGGAGAAGCCCTCGTCCTCCATGCAGCGCTTGGTGACACGGTGCTCGATCATGGTGAGCTCGTCGGAGACGGCATGGCTCTCGTTGACGAGCAGGTAGAGCCGCTCGGCCTCGGCGACGGCGTCGGGCCCCGGCTCCACGGTGCCGCCGACGGATTCGGGGGTCTCCTCGCCGCTGCAGGCCCCGGCGGCGAGCAGGCCGCAGACGACGGCGAGCGAGGTGAGCGCCCGGCCTGTTCTCAGTCGCACTGGTCGTGGTCCTTTCGATCGGGATCGGTTGCGGGTAATACCGCCGCCGGAGCGCGGCGGTTGTCAGCGGCCCCGGTGTGAGCAGTGCCTCCCGCATTTCGGAATAGCGCTCGCCCCCGGACCGTTAAGGTAGATGCAAACGCATGAAGATTGGACCGCCGCGGCGGGGAGAGCAGGGAATACCATGCAGTTCGGTGTCTTCTCAGTCAGTGACATCACGCGCGACCCGGTCTCGGGGGAGACGCCGACCGAGGCCGAGCGGATCGACGGCATCCTCAAGATCGCCGTCAAGGCCGAAGAGGTCGGCCTCGACGTCTTCGCCATCGGCGAGCACCACAACCCGCCGTTCTTCTCCTCCTCGCCCACCACGCTGCTCTCGCACATCGCCGCCCTCACCGAGCGGCTCATCGTCAGCACCGCGACCACCCTGATCACCACGAACGACCCGGTGCGCATCGCCGAGGAGTACGCGATGCTCCAGCACCTCTCCAAGGGCCGCATGGACCTCATGCTCGGCCGCGGCAACACCGCCCCGGTCTACCCCTGGTTCGGCCAGGACATCCGCCAAGGCCTGCCGCTCGCGCTCGAGCACTACAACCTGCTGCACCGGCTGTGGCGCGAGGACGTCGTGGACTGGGAGGGCGAGTTCCGCACCGCGCTCCAGGGCTTCACGTCCACGCCGCGCCCGCTCGACGACGTGCCGCCGTTCGTGTGGCACGGCTCGATCCGCACGCCCGAGATCGCCGAGCAGGCCGCGTTCTACGGCAACGGCTACTTCGCCAACCACATCTTCTGGCCCACCTCGCACTCCAAGCGCCTCGTCGACTTCTACCGCCAGCGCTTCGAGCACTACGGCCACGGCACCCGCAAGCAGGCCATCATCGGCCTCGGCGGCCACGCCTACATCGCGAAGCGCTCGCAGGACGCGGTGGACGAGTTCCGCCCGTACTTCAACGAGGCCCCGGTCTACGGCCACGGCCCCTCGCTGGAGGAGTTCACCAAGGGCACCCCGCTCTCGGTCGGCAGCCCGCAGGAGGTCATCGACAAGACCCTGACCTTCCACGACGCGTTCGGCGACTACCAGCGCCAGATGTTCCTCATCGACCACGCCGGGATGCCGCTCAAGATGGTCCTCAACCAGCTCGACCTCCTCGGTGAAGAGGTCGTCCCGGTGCTGCGCAAGGAGCTCGCCGCCCGCCGCGACCCCGAGTCGGCCGACGCGCCCACGCACGCGGGCCTGGTGGCGGCCAAGTACGGCGACGGCCCGGCCCGCCAGCCGCGCCCGAACGCCAACCTCGGCGACAACACCGCCGGCGACATGCCTTACGAGAGCTGAAAGAGGCGACCATGACCCGCAGCAGGAGCCGCCGCGCCAACGAGGCGTGGGAAGCGCTGCTCACCGCGCACGCCTCGCTCATGAAGCGGTTCGCCGCCGAGCCGATCTGGGGCGAGCTGTCGATGCGCGAGTACGACGTCCTCTACACGCTGTCCAAGCACGACGAGCCGCTGCGCCTGTTCGAACTGGGACGCGGCGTGCTGCTCAGCCAGCCCGCCCTGTCCCGGCTCGTCGACCGCCTCGCCGAGCGCGGTCTGATCGAGCGCGCGCCCGACCCCGAGGACGGGCGCGGCGTCCGCCTCGCCCTCACCGAGGCCGGCCGCGAGCGGCAGCGGCGCGTCGGCGGCCGCCACGCCGTCGACGTCGCCCGCGCCGTCACCGCCGCCCTCACCGATGAGGAGATCGCCTTGCTCGAATCCATCGGCCGCAAACTCGCCGCCCAAGGCGCGGCGACCCCCGCCCAACGCAACCGCCAGGAGGTTGTCCTGTGACCGTCCAGCAGCGCCGAACCGAAGGCGCCCAACCGTTTCGACTGGTCGTCGTCAGCGGCGGCACGAGCGACCCGTCCTCGACGCGGATGCTCGCCGACCGCATCGCCGACCGCGTGCGCACCCTCGCCGAGGACCGCGGCGAGCAGGTCGCGACCGACGTGATCGACCTGCGCGAACTCGCCACCGAGATCACGACCGCGATCGTCTCGCAGCTCATGGGCCCCAAGATGACCCGTGCGATCGAACTGCTCGGCCGCGCCGACGCCGTCGTCGCCAGCGCCCCGGTCTACAAGGCCGCCCCCAGCGGCCTGTTCAGCTCCTTCTTCCACGTCCTCGACAACGACCTGCTCATCGCCAAACCGGTGGTGCTCGCCGCGACCGCCGGCACGGCCCGGCACGCGCTCGTCGTGGACGACCAGATGCGCTCGCTGTTCGCCTACCTGCGGACGATGACGGTGCCGACCTCGGTCTTCGCCGCCACCGAGGACTGGAACTCGAAGGAGCTGGGGGAGCGGATCACGCGCGCCGCGATCGAGCTCGTGCTGCTCATGGAGTCCGGCTTCGCCGAGCAGGTCCGCAGCGAGTCCTGGAAGCACTACCAGCACGAGTACGGCAGCGCGGGCGGCACGGAGCTCGACATCGACCTCAGCTCCGACCTCATGCGCCTGGCCACCGGCGGCTCGGCGAAACCGAACCGCAAGGCCTAGCGGCCCCCCGTTCGCGGCTCCCGACCAGTACGTTGGAAGGGAGCCAACGAACACACTGGAGGCACGATGGGCGACGGCGGCGACGGCGAACTGGTGGACTACTCCGCCGCAGACCTCCCGGTCGAGTACGGCACGGAGGTCGCCGCGGTGGCGGCCGGCGCGCCCGGCGACGACTTCGACGACCTCGTCCTCCCCACGCCCTCGGACTTCGCGGCCGGCCGGCTCGAGTCCGAAGCAGAGGACCTCGCCACCATCACCTGGGTCGAGCCCGACACCCGCTCGGGGCCCTGACGCGGCGGTGTCCTGACCCACTCGCGCGTCGCGGCCGATGAATCCCCGCCACCGGTGCAGTCTCAGTACCGGAGACCCGGGGAGAGGATTCGACCGATGACCGAACACGCGACCAGCAGGACCCGAACAGGACGCCGCGCCCGGCTGTGGCGCATGATCCATGCCGAGCGGGCGGCGCTGGCCGCCGACCTCGCCGGACTCGGCGAGGACCGCTGGGCGACGCCGTCGCTGTGCGAGGGGCTGTCGGTGCGCGACGTCCTGGCGCACCTGACCTCCGGTGCGACGATCGGCTGGCCCCGGTGGATGGCCGGGGTCATCAAGTGCCGCTTCGACTTCGACGAGCAGCTGGTGATGCGCCTGCGGGAGCAGCTCGGCGTGGACCCGGCGGAGACGCTGGCGCGGTTCGACCGGGCGGTCGCGAGCACGTCGAGCCCGATCCCGCTCAAGGCGGTGCTCGGCGAGTCGATCGTCCACGGCGAGGACATCCGCCGCCCGCTGGGCCTGTCCCGCACCTACCCCGTCGAGGCGATCACGCTCCTCGCCGAGTACTACCGCGGTTCGGACTTCGTGGTCGTCGCCAAGAAGCGCGTCCACGACCTTCGCCTCGCCGCCACGGACGGCCCGTTCGAGGCCGGCACCGGCCCGCTCGTGTCCGGCCCGACGGTGGCACTGGTCATGGCCATGACCGGCCGGGCCGCGTTCTGCGACGACCTGGAAGGCGACGGCGTCCCGGTCCTGCGCGAACGCTGCTCGACCACGGGCTGAAGCGCGGCGGCCTTGGAGCCGCCGCGCCCGCTGCTACCTCGCCCGGTACGCGGCCACCGCCGCTTCCGTGTCGTCGCCGACCAGTTCGGCGTTGATCTGCGCCCCGGCCATCGCACCCGCCGCGGCTGCGGCGCCGACCTGGGCCATCAGGTCGGTCACGTTGCCCGCGACCCACACGCCGGGGACGTCGGTCCGGCCGAACGGGTCGGCCGGGACGTGCTCGCCCGCACCCGACGGGTGCTCGACCACGCCGAGGCCCAGGTCCTGCAGGAACCCGGCCCGGGCCTCCATCCGGGAGGCCGTGGCCAGCACGGTCCGCGCCACGAACTCGCCGCTCGCCAGCCGGACGCCGGTGATGCGCCCGTCCTCGGACTCGATGCGCTCGATCGCGCCGTCGACGATCCGGGTGCCGCGCGCCTGCAGCTTCTCGGCCTCTTCCGCGGGGAGGGCCAGCCGGTCGTTGGTGAACACGACCAGGTCGTCGGTCCACTGCCGGAACAGCAGCGCGCCGTGCATCGACATCGGGCCGGTCGCCACGATGCCGATGGGCTGGTCGCGGACCTCCCAGCCGTGGCAGTACGGGCAGTGGACCACGCCCGTGCCCCAGTGCTCGGCCAGGCCCGGGATGTCGGGCAGCCGGTCCGCCAGCCCTGTGGTGACGAGCAGCTTGCGGGCCTGCACTTCCCGGCCGTCGGCCAGCGCGACGGTGAAGCCCTCCGCGCTCGCCTTCGCCCCGGTGACGGACCCGTCGACCACGTGGCCGCCGTACTGCCGCACCTCGCCGCGCCCGATCGCCAGCAGCTCGGACGGCGGCATGCCCTCGCGGCCGAGCAGGCCGTGGATGCCCTCGGCCGGGGCGTTGCGCGGTTCGCCCGCGTCGATCACGGCCACCGACCGCCGCGCGCGGGCGAGCATGAGCGCGCCGTTCAGGCCCGCGGCCCCGCCGCCGATCACCACGGCGTCGTACCGTTCCTTCAGTTCATCGGTCACTGCGACCACCTCCGGCCCCCAAGGTAGATACGCTCGCCCGAAACTGGCAAACTTTCTTGCCGTTCTGGCAAACTGGGGCCATGGACGACGACATGGACCAGACGCTCGGCGCGGTCGGCCCGCGCCTGCGGGCGCTGCGCAAGGAGCGCGAGGCGACCCTCGCGGACCTCTCGGAGCAGACCGGGATCTCCGTGAGCACCCTCTCCAGGCTGGAGTCCGGCGCCCGCAAGCCGACGCTGGAACTCCTGCTGCCCTTGGCGAAAGCCCACGGGGTCACGCTCGACGACCTCGTGGACGCCCCGCCCACGGGCGACCCGCGCATCCACATGCGACCGGTCACCCGCCACGGCATGATCCACCTGCCGCTCACCCGCCGCCCCGGCGGCATCCAGGCCTACAAGCTCATCATCCCCGGCGGCAACAAGAGCGAGCCGACCCCGCAGGTCCACGAGGGGTACGAGTGGATGTACGTCCTCAACGGCAACCTGCGGGTCGTCCTCGGCGACCACGACTTCGTGATGAAGCCCGGCGAGGCCGCCGAGTTCGACACGCGCACCCCGCACTGGTTCGGCAACGCCGACGAGCGGTCCGTGGAGTTCCTCAGCCTCTTCGGCAGCCAGGGCGAACGGGCCCACCTGCGCGCCAAGCCCAAAGCCGAGCGCGGGTGAGCGCCGCGGGTCAGGCGAACGCGTTCACACCGGTGAGGTCGGCCGAGAGCGACCAGAGCCTTGTCGCCTCGTCCGGGTCGATCGCGTAGGGCCGCACGCCCGTCCACTCCTCGGACACCTCCGCGACCTCGCAGTCCTCGAGGTAGAGCCCGCCCATGCCGTCGAGCCGCGGGGACGTGGCGGCCCAGGTCTGGGTCGCGGCACCCTGCTCGGTCGTCTTGAAGTACTCCGGCGGGTTGCCCTCGTCGTCGATCCAGCCCATCTCCCGCTGCCGCTCCTCGGGGATGTGCCGCTGCAGCGGCGTGAGGATCGCCCCGGGGTGCAGCGCGAAGGAGCGGGTGCCGAAGGACCGGCCGAGGCGGTCGAGCTCGACGGCGAACAGGATGTTCGCGGTCTTCGACTGCCCGTAGGCCTTCCACTGGTCGTAGCCCTGCTCGAAGTGCGGGTCGTCCCAGCGGATCGGGGAGTTGCCGTGGCCGCCCGAGGAGGTCATGACGACGCGCGCGCCCTCCAGGAGCGGGACGAGGCGGTTCACGAGCGCGAAGTGCCCGAGGTGGTTGACCGCGAACTGGAGCTCCCAGCCCCGCTCGGTGCGCGTCTCGGGGCAGGCCATGATCCCGGCGCCGGCGAGCAGCATGTCGATGCGCCGCCCGTCGTCGAGGCGCCGTTCGGCGAACTTCTGGACGCTGTCGAGGTCGGCGAGGTCGAGTTCGTCGATCTCGACGCCGGCGATGCCCTGGAGGTTCTCGGCGGCGAGGTCGGGCCGGCGCGCGGGGACGACCACCGTCGCCCCGGCCCCGGCGAGGGCGCGGGTGGTCTCGAGGCCGATGCCGGAGTAGCCGCCGGTCACGACGGCGGTCTTCCCGGTGAGGTCGATCCCTGCGAGGACGTCGGCGGCGGTGGAGCGGTTGTCGAAGCCGGAGTCGATCGGCTGCTGCTTGTCGTTCATGCCCCGACGCTACGACTTGGAGTGCACTCCAACGCAAACCGCCAGGTCAGTCCACATTGCCCGCAGTGGGGGCCGCGGCTAGGCCGTGTTTGAGAATTGAGGAAGCCTCCGGTTGAATCTGTTGTGCTGCAACAAGATCCGCCGGAGGCTTCAATTGTCGAGCGTAACAGCACGCAGGGACCTGACCAATAACCAGTGGGAACGGCTTCGACGCTGGCTACCCGAACCCTCCAGGCTCGGCCGACCGATCGCCCGCAGCCGCCGAACCCTGGTCAACGGGATCGCCTGGCGGGTTCGGACCGGCTCGCCCTGGCGGGACCTCCCGGCCCAATACGGGCCCTGGGCCACGGTGTACTGGCTGTTCTGCGCCTGGCAGCGCTCCGGCACCTGGCTGCTGATCTGGCGAGCGCTCCAAGCCCTCGCCCGCGACCAGCGGCACCTGACCTGGGAGGTCGGCATCGACTCGACCACTGCCAGGGCCCACCTCGCCGCCGCCGGAGCCCGCCGTCGAACCCTCGCCGGCGAACCAGCCGATCACGCTCTGGGCCGCTCACGCGGCGGCTGGTCGACCAAGCTCCACCTCGTGGTCGATACCAGCGGACACCCACTCGCCGCGCTCGTAACCGCAGGTCAAGCCAACGACAGCCCGCAGATGATCCCGCTACTGGAGGCCGTCAGCGTCGCCAGGATCGGCGGCGGCCGGGCCCGCCGGCACCCCGACCGGGTCCTGGCCGACCGCGCCTACTCATGCCGGTCCAACCGTGAGTGGCTGCGCCGCAAGCAGATCAAGGCCACCATCCCCGAACCGGCCGACCAGATCGCGAACCGGCAACGGCGCGGGGCCCGAGGCGGCAGGCCACCAGCGTTCGACGCTGACCGGTACAAGGACCGCTCCGGCATCGAGCGCGCCATCGCCCGCCTCAAACAACACCGCGCCGTCGCCACCAGGTACGACAAACTCGCGGTCCGCTACCTGGCCACAGTCCAGATCGCCATCATCATCAACTGGCTCCGCGACTTACCAAACACGGCCTAG
>NZ_JAUEMJ010000006.1:0-7115 GCF_030403505.1 Glycomyces tritici
CGGCGTTGCGGCGTTGCGGCGTTGCGGCGTTGCGGCGTTGCGGCGTTGCGGCGTTGCGGCGACCGATCCTAACCATCGATCAGTCTGACTTACCACCGCTGTCGCCGTATCGCGATTGCATTGCGACCGATATCGATCTTCTCCCCTTCCCTATTTCACCTCCTCGAAGGTCCCGGAGTACACCTCGCCGACTCTGCCGCCGCCCACGTCGAGTGACCGGAACGCGGTGACCTTCTTCGTCTTGAAATCCATCACGTGCGCCACGGTCGCCCCCGAGACCTCGTTCCAGCCGACCAGGTACATCCGCGACCCGACCTCGGCGACGTACAGCTCCACCTCCTCTGAAGCGCCTTCCACCGCGCCGTCGATCTGTTCGTAGACCAGTCTGTTGCCCTCCGCCGCATAGGTGTTGTGGAAGATCACCCCGTTGTCCAAGCGGATGTCGAAAGCCTTCCCCGCGAATGCGAAATCGGTCATGACCGTCTCCTTCCCCGACTGCGCCCATGGTCCGCATCAGCACGGACCCTTTTGGCCGCCTTCCAACCTAGGAGATCAACGACCGCGTCACCGGCGTTTCAGCGAGCCTGGCATGGTCGAAACCGGTCTATGGTCGTATCGTCGGCAGAGGCCGAGAACTCAGGTCGAGGTCGACGACCTTGCAAGACCACGGCCGCTGCCTCCGGCCGCACGGCGAGTACCCGCCGCCGACCTCGCTCTCGTCTTTCGCTGCTCCTGGGAGGAGTCAGCGGCCCTCGGCCGCCTCGTGCGGCACTCCTCCTTCCGACTCGATGGCCATGCGGGCCGCTTCCACTCGAGCGCGGAAGTCCTCGTCCTCGGTCTCGGCCAGCGCTTCGAGCGTGGTCTTCCTTCGCCGCAGCGACCGTTCCAGCCAGGCCTGCCACTCCGGCGTCCGTTCGACGGCCGCCACGGTCGCGGGTCGCCAGACCGGCATCGGGGCGCCGGTGGCGGCGAACCGCGGGTTCGGTTTCAGCCCTTCGGGTTGGGGCAGGAAGTCGCGGACTGCGGAGTCGGTCCAGCCGCGTGAGCGCAGGATCGGCTTCGTCACCCAGATCGTGCCGTCGCGTTGGCGTACGAACTGCGGCCTGGGCGGCGCGGGCGGGCCCTGCCACTCGAGCGGCAGTGGCTTGTACCTCGGCGGATCGTCAGGCGGAGCGCCCTCGCGCACGGTTTCGACCGCGGCCCTGGAGGGTGTGGAGAGCGGAGGTGGCCGGGTGTCGATCTCGGGTTTCATATTCGGCGCTGCGGGTTCCGGACCCGCCGCCGGTGGGCGGGTTTCGGGTTCGACGCTCGGGAACGGTCCGAGCCGGTCCGCGGTGGCCAGTGAATCGAGAAGCCACCTGGCGAAATGCGCTCGCAGTGGCTCGTCGGGAATGGTCGTGAACGGCAATGCCCGGGTGATCACCTCGAGGCTCGCCTGGTTCCGTGAACTGTCTGATGGTTTCGCTGCCATCGCTTCGTCCAATCGGTTCTCGCGCCCCGCCGCTGGGCGTTGCGCGCGCTATTCAGTTGCCTCCACAACTGTAGAAGCGGGGTACGACATCTTCGACCGGCAAGACATTGACCTGCGAAGACAGCTGTTGCAGGGTCGCTCAGGACAGGGTCGTCAGCCGCGTGTCAGCGGCGCGTCAGCGCCCGAGGCGATGGTTCTTCTCGACACCGCCTCCGGGAAACGCCGGGGCATCCGAGAGGGGAACCACCATGAGCGCCAACGAACTGCAGCAGATCGTCGCCAAGTCCGCCACCGAGTACGCGGTGCCCGGCATCGCCGTCGGCATCTGGCACCAGGGCCGCGAGATCTACGCGTCCCACGGCGTCACCAGCGTCGCGAACCCTCTCCCGGTCGACGAGGACACGATCTTCACCCTCGGCTCGACCAGCAAGAGCTTCACGGCGACCGCGCTCGTGATCCTCGCCGAGCAGGGCAAGGTCGACTTCGACGCGCCGGTGCGCCGCTACCTCCCCGACCTGCGGCTCGCCGACGAGCGGTCGGCCGCGACGATCACCGTCGGCCACCTGCTCAACCACACTGCGGGCCTGGACACCTGGATGCTCCGGGACACCGGCGACGGCGACGACGCCCTCAAGACCTATGTGGACCACTTGGACGAGCTGACGATCATCGCCGAGCCCGGCGAACGGGCGTCATACAGCCAGGCAGCGTTCAACCTCCTCGGGCGCGTCATCGAAGTCGTCACCGGCATGACTTACGAGCGGGCGATCGCCGCCCTCCTGTTCGAGCCGCTCGGGCTCGAGAACTCCACCTTCTTCGCGGCCGAGGCCATGACCCGCAAGTTCTCGCTCGGCCACAGCGTCACCGAGGACGGCACCACGGTCGCCCCCCACCTGGAAGGTCCACCGCGCCCAGAATCCGGGCGGGGGCGGCGCCTCCACCGCGCGCGACCTCGTCCGCTGGGCCCGGTTCCACCTCGGGGACGGCCGCACCGAGTCGGGCGAGCGGATCGTCTCCCGCGAAGCGCTGCAGGCGATGCGGCGGCAGACCGTGGAGTTGCGCGGCAGCTCGCTCGGCGACGGGTTCGGCATCTGCTGGTTCCTGCGCGAGATCGACGGCGTGGCCACGTTCGCCCACGGCGGCTCGTCCGTCGGCCAGTTCGCGGACTTCCTCGCCGTGCCCGAGCACGACTTCGCGATCGCCGTCGTCACCAACGCCGAACCGGGCGGCACGCCCTGCAACCTGGCGGTCATCCGGTGGGCGCTGGAGCACTACCTCGGGCTGGTCGACCGCGATCCCGAGCCGGTCCCGTTCGACCGGGAGCGGGCCGCCGGGATCGTCGGGGACTACGAGGTCGACATGATGGTCGTGAGCGTCGTCGACGAGGGCGACCGCCTGAGCCTCGCGGCTCGGATCCGGCCCGAACTGCGTGCGGCCTCGCCGGAGATGCCGGCCGACTGCGAACCCGCGAACATGGGATTCCTTCATGAGGACGGCGACGACTACATCGTCACCGAGGGCCCGCTCCAAGGCCAGCGCGGGTTCTTCGCGCGGGACGAGGATGGCGAGATCACGGCGATCGACCTCGCCGGACGCCAGTTCCGCAGGGTTCGCGAGCGGGTCTGAGGGGTGAGGCCGGAGTCGACCGTCCTGCGGCGATACGGGAGGCCCCGGGTACCCGCCCTATCCCACCTTCACCACTACCAGTGAAAAGGACACCGTCTCACAGGGGTGCGACGAAAATTTGTTCGAACGCCGCCGCACCGGAGTGCGGCGGCGTTCGAGGCGCTGGACGTGGCGTGTTCCGGGCGCTCGGCGCGACGCCCAGGACGCGGGGCGTGGCGCAGGGCGGACGTTCAAGAACCCAAGACCTGAAGCCCAACGGCCCAACAGCCCAACAGCCCAACAGCCCAACAGCCCAACAGCCCAACAGCCCAACAGCCCAACAGCCCAACAGCCCAACAGCCACCATGCTGCGCCGCCCTCCAATTCCGCCACTCCTTCCCGCCCGGGCACACTTACTCCCATGCGCGTACACCTCCTCGGTCCCTTCGAGATCCGCAACGGCGACGATGAACCCGTCGAGCTCGCCGGTGCGCGCCTGCGCGCGCTCGTCGCCCGCCTCGCCCTCGAACCGGGCCGCGAGGTCACCGCCGACACCCTGCTCGACGCGATCTGGGAGGACGACGCGCCCTCCGCGAACGCCCTGCAGGCCCTGGTGTCCCGAGTCCGCCGCGCCATCGGCGCCGACCGGCTCACGCGCGGCGCCGCCGGGTACCGCCTCGCCGTCGAACCCGGCGACGTCGACGTGAAGCGGTTCGAGCGGCTCTCCGAGACCGGCCGCCGGCAAGCCGACCTCACCGCGCTCCGCGAAGCCGAATCGCTCTGGCGCGGAACGGCTCTCGCCGACCTGCGTCACCTCCGGTTCGCCGAGAACGAGGCAATCCGCTTGGAGCGGCTGCGCAACGAGACCGCCCGCGAGCGCCTCGCACTCGAGATCACCACCGGCGCCGACGTACTCGCCGAACTCGAACCCGTCGCCGAAGCGCACCCGCTCGACGAGCGCTGGCAGGCCCTCCTCATGCGCGCCCTCTACGCGACCGGCCGCCCCGCCGAGGCCCTCGACGCCTACGAGCGCGCCCGCGAACGCCTCGCCGACGAACTCGGCGCCGACCCCTCCGCCGAACTCGCCGACCTTCACCTGCAGATCCTGCGCCAGAGCGCGGCCCCGACCGCGCGCGTCGAGAAGCGCACCAACCTCAAAGCGCAGCTCACCAGCTTCGTCGGCCGCGAGGCCGACCTGGACGCGCTCACCGCGGCGGTCGCCACGTCGCGGCTGGTCACCGTCACCGGCCCCGGCGGCGCCGGCAAGACCCGCCTGGCCGTCGAGGCAGCGGCCACGATGTCGAGCCTTGCGCCCCAAGGCGTCTGGCTGGTCGAACTCGCCGCCGTGGGCGACGACGCCGACGTGGCGCCCGCGGTGCTGCGCGCCATCGGCGCCCGCGAGTCGGGTCTGCTGGAACCGTCCGCGCACGATGCCGCGTCGCGCCTCGAGGAGTACTTCGCGGAACAGGACGCGCTCATCGTCCTCGACAACTGCGAGCACCGCATCGACGCCGCCGCGCGCCTCGCCGCCCGGCTGCTCGGCGCCTGCCCCGGCCTGCGCCTCCTCGCCACCAGCCGTGAAGCCCTCGGCATCGGCGGCGAGCGGCTGTTCCCGATCCCGCCGCTGCCGCTCGCGGCCGATCGTCCAGAAGCGAGCCCCGCGGTGCGGCTGTTCTGCGAGCGGGCAGCCGCCGTGCGCCCCGATTTCAAGCTCGACGACTCCAATGCCGAAGCGGTCGTGGAGATCTGCCGCCGCCTCGACGGCCTGCCCCTCGCGGTCGAGCTCGCCGCCGCCCGCATGCGGGCGCTCGACGCGTCCCAGATCGCCTCCCGCCTGGACGACCGGTTCGCGCTCCTCGCAGGATCGGACCGGACCGCGCCCGAACGGCACCGCACGCTCGAAGGGGTCATCGCCTGGAGCTGGGACCTCCTCTCGGATGCCGAACGGGCCCTTGCCATGCGCATGGCCGTCTACCCCGGCGGCGTCGGGCTCGACCGGGTCGGTGACCTCGACGCGCTCGCCGGACTCGTCGACAAGTCCCTGGTAGAGCGCGTCGGTGAGCGGTACCGGATGCTCGAGACCATCCGCGCCTACGCGGAGGCGCAGCTCGAACCCGACCAAGCGGAGGTCGAACGGGACGCGATGGCCCGGTACTGCCTCGACCTGGTCGAACGCGCCGACGACGAGATCAGGTCGGCCGCGCAGCTCGAGGCGATGGCGCGCCTGGACGCCGAGCACGACAATCTCCTCGCCGTGCTCGCCCGCTCGGTCGCGTTCGGGCACAAGGAGTCCGGCCTGCGCATGATCGCCGCGCTGTTCTGGTTCTGGCACCTGCGCGGCTTCCGTTCCCAGCTCCAGCACTGGTACCCGGCGCTCCTGGAGCTCCCGGGCGAGATCCCCGAACGGCTCGTGCCCGCCGTCAAGCTCCTCACCGGCATGGGCCAGTTCGAATTCGGTGACCCCGAAGCGGCGACCCGATCGATCGCCGAAGGCATCGCATTGGGACGCAACGCGCAAGGGCCGATCGCGGGGCACTCGCTCCTGGCCATCGGCCCGGCGTTCCTCTCCGACCCCGCCGTCTCCGCGGACCGCACCACGGCCGAAGCCTGGGAGCTCGGCGTCATCCTGCTCACCGAAGCCGCCGTCAACGAAGGCGGCACGGGCGCCGAAGGGCTCGAGCAGATCGAACGGGCCGAAGCCGAGTTCGCGAAGCTCGGAGAGCGCTTCGGCCTCGCCTCGGCCCTGCGGATGCGTGCCGAGTACTCGGCGCGCCAAGGCGACCACGACGAAGCCAAGGACGCCCTCGCGCAGGCCGGGCGCCTCTTCGACGAACTCGGGACCGCTGACGACGCCGCCGAGACGTACGCCGAACTCGCCCTGGTCACCGTCCGCAGCAGCGCTCTCGTCGACGGCGCCCGCACGATCGAGCAGGCCTGGGAGCCCATGCGCCTCAGCCTGGCACGGGCCGACGCCGAACGCAATCCGAACACCACCGCGTATGTGCGGTGGTGCCGCGCCCAGATCCTGTTGAGGGAGGGCGATCACGAGCAGGGCCTGAGCGAACTCGCCATGGCCGAGCAGGTCTTCGGTGACACCAGAATGGACCCGCGACTCCGGGTCTGGGGAGCCGCGCTGCGCGCGATCGTGGCGCTCGCCGAAGGCGACGCGGCGCGCGCGCATCGCTTTCTCGATGCGCTGACGGCCGAGAGCATCGAAGGGGCGGCTGACCCCAACGTCGCCGTCGCCGTGCGCGTCCGGGCCGCAGCCGCTCTCGCGGCGGGGGACCCGGTGCACGCGGCGACCCTGCTGGGCGCGGCCGTCTCGCTGCTCGGCACCGAGGACCGCCGGGGCTACGACGCGGCGCTGCGCACGCTGGAACGCACCCGCGAGGCGTTGGGAGACCAGCGGTTCCAGGCCTCGTACGAAGCCGGAGCCGTACTCGACCGCACCGCCGCCGTCGACCTGCTGCTCGCGCACTCCCGGCAAGGCTGACCCACGGGAGGAGAACCGGGCCGGATCAGGTCGCGTCCCAGGGCCGCACCTCCACGACCGCGCTCGTCGCCAGCGGGCCGTACAAGTGCGGGTATTCGGGTGCGCCGGGCCCGGGGGCCTCGTAGCGGATCGGCACGTCGACCAGCGCGGTGTCGATGACCAGGACCACGAGCGGCCCGGGGTGGTCGCCGTACACGAACGCGGCCACGGCCTCGAGCTGCTCGGGCAGCGAGCAGTGGATGAAGCCCACCTCGGCGAGGGTCTTCCCGCGCGTGGAGCCTTCGTACACGCCCGCGGCGAGCGCGGCCTCCCAGAGGCCCGGTTCGGTCAGGTGCAACAGCTCGGTCATGCCACGCACGCTACCGCCGCGCCCGGCACGGCGTGCGGCCCCGCGCAGGGCCGGGTGCGCCGCAGGTGCCGACGCCGCAGTCACAGCCCGCCGAGCACGAAGGCTCCTGCGCCACGGCACCTCTGGAGACGCCGCCGTGGGCGGCCCCCCCCCCCGCGCGCCGCCGCCGGGGGGGCCCACCGGGGGCGGCCGCGGAG
>NZ_JAUEMJ010000006.1:7125-327938 GCF_030403505.1 Glycomyces tritici
GAGACGCCGCCGTCCGCGACCGGAGACCGGTCGCGGACGGCGGGAGAGAGCACTCGGTGTCAGTCGGCGTACCGGACCGTGAGGTCCCCGACGCTGGTGTTGACCGAGATGACGTAGTCGGCGCGGGAGGACGGGTCGGTCGCGATGTCGATGTCCTCGCTGCCGACGCCGGACTCGAAGACCACGTCGTAGGTGGTGCCGTCATCGGGCACGATGATCTCGACGTCGCCGGTGCTGTTGATGACGCTGATGTCGCCGCGGACCTCGGCGTACTCCAGGCGGACCGAGCCGACGCTGGATTCGACCCGGGTCTCGGTGGCCCGCAGGTTCTCGCCTTCGACGCCGCCGATGCTGGTCTCGACGTCGATCGTGCCGTCGAGGCCGTCCATGTGCACGTCGCCGACCGAGTTCTCCGCTTCGGCGGCGGCACCGCTGGGCACGGCGATCGTGTAGTTCACATCGCACTCGTCGCTCGCGAAGACGATCAGGCGGTCGTTGCATTCGCCTGAGGCCGTGAACGTCTCGCCCTGCCACTGCTCCTTGACCTTGGGATCCTCACCGCGCCAGATGGTCTCGCGGTCGACCACGAGCGAGCCGTCGGCGGAGGCGTTGAGTTCGATGCTCCCGACCTCCACGGTGACGTCGACGCCCGTGGTGGGTTCCGTGTACGTCTCGCTGTGGGTCTCGGACTTCTCGGGCGAGGCGGTGGACCAGATCCAGACGCCGGCGGTGGCCAGGGCGAACAGGAGCACGATGCCGGTGGAGGCGACCCCGACGATCCACCAGACGGTACGGGCGGCGCGGGGGGCTTCGGGCTCGGGGGCGGTGGTCTGCTTCTCGGGGGTGTCGATCATGACCGGTCCTTCGTGTTGCCTTGCAGGAACTTGAGAATGGCGAGCACGCGGCGGTTGCCGCTGTCACTGGGCGGGAGCCCGAGCTTGGTGAAGATCGAGTTGATGTGCTTGCTGACCGCGCCCTCGCTGAGGACGAGGACGGCGGCGATGCCGGCGTTGGAGCGGCCCTCCGCCATGTGCGAGAGCACTTCGCGCTCTCTCGGGGTGAGGCGGTCGAGCTCGCTGCCGTTGCGGCGCACCAGGAGCTGGGAGATCACCTCGGGGTCGAGGGCGGTGCCGCCGTCCGCGACCCGCTTGAGCGAGGCGAGGAACTCGGCGACGTCGGCGACCCGGTCCTTGAGCAGGTAGCCGATGCCGCGCATCTGCCCGGTGAGCAGTTCGACGGCGTACCGCTCCTCGACGTACTGGGAGAGCATGAGGATCGCCAGGTCCGGGTACTGGCGGCGCAGCACCAGTGCGGCGCGCACGCCTTCGTCGCTCTGGTCGGGCGGCATCCGCACGTCGGCCACGACGAGGTCGGGCCGGTCGCGCTCGACCGAGCGCAGCAGTGCCTCCGCATCGCCCACGGTGTCGATGACTTCGATGCCGCCGATCTCCATGAGCCTGGCCAGGCCCTCCCGCAGCAGGACCGAGTCTTCGGCGATCACGACGCGCATGGCAGCTCCGCTTCGATTTCCGTGGGGCCCCCGAGGGGGCTGGTGATGCGGAAGGTGCCGTCGACCGAGCGCACCCGGTCGGACAGGCCCTGGAGTCCGGTGCCCGCCTGAGCGTCCGCGCCGCCGCGGCCGTCGTCGGCGATGCGCAGGTGCAGCACCCCGTCCTCTAGGGACACTTCGACCGCGGCGTGCTCGGCCTCGGAGTGTCTGGCCACATTGGTCAGTGCCTCGGAGACGACGAAGTAGGCGACGGCTTCCACGTCCCGGGCGACGCGTCGGTCCATGTCGACGCGCAGCCGCACCGGGACCGGCGAGCGGGCGGCGACCGCCGAGAGCGCGGCGTCCAGGCCGCGGTCCTCGAGCACCGCCGGGTGCAGGCCGCGCACCAGGTCGCGCAGGTCGGTGAGGACCTGCTTGGCCTCCTCGTGGGCTTCCGCGATGGCGCGGGCGCCCTCCTCAGGAAGGTCGTCAAGAGTGGCGCGGGCGATCCCGAGGTTCATGGCGAGCGAGGTGAGCCGCTGCTGCGCGCCGTCGTGGAGGTCCCGCTCGATGCGGCGCCGCTCCGCGTCCGCCGCATCCACAGTAGAGTCGCGGCTCGCGGCGAGATCGGTCACCCGCAGCTCGAGGGCCTCCGCCCGGCTGGTGCCCAGGAGGACCCGCGCCATGAGCTCGTCGAGCACCGCCAGGCCGCGGGTGATCCAGGGCGCCGCGAGGGTCAGGACGATGCCGGTGCCGCAGAGGATCCAGTGCCTGGGGTCCAGCCCCGACTCGCGGCCGATGAGCGGCGCGAAGACCATCGCGGGGCCCGCGGTCCACGCGGCGATCGCGAAGGCCGCCGCCAGAAAGCCGTAGATCCCGGCGATCGCGTGGTAGGCGAGCTGCCGCCATGTGCGGGGGTGCTTCACGATCGCCAGGAGGTGGCGCGGCGCGAACGTCACCGGCTGCGTGAACGGCCCTTCGGGCCACTCGGTGCCGAGGAACGCGGTGTGGCGGCTGCGCTGCACCACCGTGAGCACGCCGTTCACGACCAGCAGGATGCCGCCCATGATGATCGGGACGATGATGGTGATGAGGCCGCCGACGCCGGTGGCGACGAGTGCGGCGATGGCGGCGCCGCCGGCGATGCCGACCAGCGCCCCGGTGACGAGGTGCATGAGGGAGCGCCAGGTCGAGCCCGCCCAGAAGGCCCGCACTGCTGCTCGCGGGGCTCTGCGCCAGGGGATCGGCGGCGCCGCTGAAATGTCCATGCATTGAACAGTAGGTTCGCGAGCGGGCCCGCACATTGCCGCTGGTGCCCGACTTCACGGTGAAGTTATCTCCACCCCTGCGAGCGGCCGAGGCCGGGAGGTGCTCCCGGCCTCGGCTGCGGGGTGGTGGTCCGGCGCGGGGGCGCTAGCCCATGGTCCAGCGCTGGTTGGCGCCGCCGTTGCAGGTCCAGAGGACGACCCTGGTGCCATTCGCGGTCGCGTTCCCTGAGGCGTCCAGGCACAGTCCCGATTGGGTGCTGGAGATGGTGCCGTTGGCGTTGACGTTCCACTTCTGGTTCGCGCCGCCGTGGCAGTCCCAGATGATGGCCCTGGTGCCGGGGGCGGTCGCGCCGCCTTCGGCGTCGAGGCACTTGCCGCCGTAGACGCGCAGTTCGCCACTGGCGGTCTTGGTCCACTGCTGATTGGCCGCGCCGTTGCAGTCCCACAGCTGCAGTTGGGCGCCGTTGCTCTGGGACTGGCCGGCCACGTCGAGGCAGCGGGACGACTGGGCGCCGACGATCGCGCCCTCGTCGCCGCCACCCGGGTCGCCGGATCCGAACTGGGAGAAGAAGTTCCAGGTCACCCCGGAGGTCCAGGTCTGCCAGCCGTCGTCGTAGGTCCCGTCGATCGGGCCGGGGGTGTGGCCGCCGTCGAACGCGGCCCACTGGACCGGATACCCGGCCCGGCAACCGGAGTAGCTGGTCACGATGTGCGTGCGGCTGCCCGAGGCGGGCTCGGGCGGGTTCTGCCGGGTGCAGCCGTTGTTGGTGACGAACCGGTCGCGCAGCGAGCGCCCCTGGGAGATGTTGAGGACGTTGTCGGAGATGCCGTGGATGCCGAGGTAGGCGATGGGCTGCGTGCCGCCGCTGCACCCGCTGAGCTGCCCGCCGGCGTAGACCGCGACCGCCCGGAAGACCGTCGCCCGCGAGCAGGCGAGGGAGTAGCTCATGCCGCCGCCGTAGCTGAAGCCGAGCGCGAAGCGCTGCGCGGTGTCGACGCAGAGGCCGGACTCCAGGCGCCCGATCATGTCGTCGACGAAGGTGACGTCCCGGCCGCCCGAGTTGGCCCAGCCGTTGCCGATGCCCTGCGGCGCAACGAAGATGGCGCTGTTGTTCGAGAGTCGCTGGAGCCCGTAGTAGGACCAGTTCGCGCCGTCGGTGCCGCCGCCGGCCACGTCGCCCGCCGTCCCGCCGTTCCAGTGGAACGCGAAGATCAGCGGGTACGCGCGACTGCGGTCGTAGTTGTCGGGGACCCGCAGGATGAACGAGCGGCTCGTGCCGCCGCTCTGGATCGTGTGCGTCCCGCTCGACAAGGTCGGAGCGCTCCCACATCCGGCGCTCGAGGCGAGGGTGGTGACATCCGTACTCGTGTCGGCGGGCGCCCCATGGGCTCCCGTGGCGCCGACGGAGCCGACGACGACGGCGGCCACCGCGGCGAGCAACGCCAGCAGCCGGTGGGCGGAGCGCCTGCGCACCCGCTCGGTCCGTTCCCTGCTCCATATCCGTTTCACTGCTGCATCTCCTTGCGTGCCACGAAGACCAACGCCTTCATCGAAGTTCATCAATGCAAGGCTTCAGCGTACTTACATATGACGTATCAGGTCAAGAGGTCGGTGCAACCACGGATAAATCAGGCCTACCGCCTGATCAGCGCATCCGAGAGGCCTCGTTCATCTGATCTTTCTGCAGGCGAATCCCTTCGCCGCCCCGGCCTGGCCACGAGCAAGTGAGCCCGGCTCGCGAATAGTGCCGCTTTTGCATATTTGCGCCGTTCACAGCCGTACGATCGATATATGGCTACTGTTCTATGGCTTCTGATCATTGTCTGGGTCGTGCTCGCGATCGTCGGCTTCGCCATCGAGGGCCTGCTCTGGCTGGCCATCATCGGCATCGTGCTGTTCATCGGCACCATCGTCTTCGGATTCATCAGGCGCGGCGCCGGCCGCGGCGCAGCCTGATCCGGCGGCCCCGGACGACCGGGCGGGGTTTCGTCCCGCCTGGGAACGGGCATGCTCTCGGAACCGAACGCCAGGAGGATGCGCCATGAGCACATTGATCGAATCAACCGAGACCACCGGAGCCGAGGACGACCAGTCGCCCTCAGACGAGTTGCGGGACAACGAACTCGACGTCCTGCGGGAGACGGGCGGCATCAGGTCGATGCTCCCGGTCCTCGTGGGATCGGTCGCCGTCGGCATCGCCGCCGTCGCCGTCATCGGGGTGCAGCTCACCCGCCGGCGCCGGTCGAAGACGCTCCTGCGACGGGCCGCGTCCCGCGCGGAGGACGTCAGGGACGCCCTGACGCACGCCGCGGCCGAACTCCCCGAACGCGGCAAGGCCGCAGTCCGGCGAGTGCGCCGCTGACCGGCTCGCCCTCGTTCCCAAGCGGACTCGGCACCCGCACCGATCCACTCAGGATTCAGGTGACCATCCCCGCCCCAATGCCTTCCCTCGTCTGGAAGCCCGCCGCCCCCGACCTGTACGTCGCGACGCTGGACGGCGAGTTCGCCGGGTACGTCTCGGCCGTCGAGGAACTGCACTCGGCCTTCGGGCCGCACGCGCAGCACCTCGGCTCCTACCGCTCGTTCCGCACCGCGTCGTCCGCGCTCGGCCACTGGCTGGCGCACGCGGTGGGGTGCGGCGTGCCGCCGAGACTGTCGAAAGTGGCACTCCCTGCAGGTTTATAGGAACGGGCAGCGGTCAGCCAGGCCGCATTGAGACCGAATCGGTATAGGCTGGGCACATCGATGGAGCCGCTCGGGCACCTGCACGGCCCGCTTTGACGCGAGCCGGGACGGGAATCGAAGACCCGAGCGCTCCGCATGTGTCAGCAGAACCGCGCTCTGAACGCCTGCGATGCGGGACCTACCCCGCACGCAGGGGTGGAACGCGCTGGTGCCGGCCCGGGAAGCGCAACCTGGTCGATCCGAAGCCGGGTGTTCACCGGTTGCCCAACCAGACAGCCGCAAGGCGGTAGCCGCACATGGCACCACGACACCTCAGCCGACGCAAGAGCGACGACGAATACGGGGAGTTCGCCCCCTTGTTCGGTCAGATGGCCGGACTCGACGTCCACGATCCCCGACGCGAGGAACTCAGGAGCCGGATCATCACCGGATACCTCCCCCTCGCCGACCACATCGCCCGCCGATACTCGAGCCGCGGCATCGCCAAGGACGACCTCGCCCAGGTCGCCACGGTCGGCCTCATCCGCGCCATCGACCGCTTCGACCACGAACGCGGCGAGTTCCTCTCCTTCGCCGTGCCGACCGTCATGGGCGAGGTGCGCCGCCACTTCCGCGACACCGCCTGGCCGGTGCGCCTGCCGCGCCGCCTCCAGGAGGTGCGCATGGCGATCACCACCGCGGCACTCCAGCTCTCCCAGACGCTCGGCCGTCCGGCCACCGCCGGCGACCTCGCCGAGCGGCTGGGCATCCCCGAATCCGAAGTCCTGGAAGGGCTGGAGGCGATCAAGTCGCTCCGGTCGGTCTCCCTCGACCAGCCGGTGCACGAGGACGGCCTCTCGCCGGTCGAGACGATCGGCTCGGAAGACCTCGCCCTCGAACTGGTCGACAACCTGACGTCCCTGCTCCCGCTCCTGCGGCGGCTGCCCACGCGCGAGCGCCAGATCCTCGCGCTGCGGTTCTTCGGCGAGAAGACGCAGTCCCAGATCGGCACGGAGATCGGCGTCTCGCAGATGCACGTCTCCCGCCTGCTCAAGAGCACGCTCACGGAGCTGCGCGCCGGCATGCTCACCCCGCCGCCGCAGGACACGACCGCTGAGCGCGGGCCTCCGACAAGGCCGCGTGAGCGGCGTCCCGGAAGCTGAGCGAACGTCTTGAGCCCGAGGACCGGCGTCGCCGCACCTCGCTGCCGCAGACACGGTCAGGGCCGGCATCCCGCAGGGGAGACCGGCCCTGAACTGCTGTTTCATCCGTCGGGGTGACTGTGTGCTGGAAACCCGTGTCTCGGGTCATAGGAAGCGTCTCGGTGTCTGGTCTGGGGTCCCTGGCCTTCGGCTCGGTTAGGCGGCACGGAGCTTCCCGCGCAGCCACCAGGCGATCTGGAGGAGCACACCCAGGGCGATCGCCCCCATGAGGACGTTCAGCAGCACTTCGTCCGCGACGGCGATCGCCGATTCCAGGTGCGCGCCGGTCCTCCATTGCGGTACCTGAACACTGATCGCGAAGACCGCGCAGCCCAGGGCGGGCAGACCGTAGGCGAGGCGGCGGCCCGGCAGCGGCCAGGAGGCCGCGATGAGCACCACCGCGGCGGCGGCGAACGCCGCGGTGAAGCCCGGTGACGCCGTCTCGTTCGGATTGCCGGCGGGCAGGAAGTACACGGCGGTGACGAAGAGCGAGAGCAGCATCGCGGCCAGGGCGCCTCCTTCGACGAGGTACGTCTTCACGCGGCGGCGCGGCATCCGCCATGAGGCCCAGAGCAGCCAGGGTGCCGGCAGCGACAGGACCGCGATGCCGAGTGCGGTCTGGACCGGGCCGGACAGGTCCCCGTCCAAGTCGAGCCATCCCAGGAGAAGGAAGAGCCATGCGAACGGGGCGAGCCCCCAGAGGACGGCGGGCACAATGCCCCTTGCGGCGGTGGTCTGCGGTGTCGTGTTCATGAGGCCAGTGTCGCGACCATCCGCAAGCACTCCACTACCGAATCCGCGCCTCAGTTGGAGCATTCCTACAACAGATCCCTACGATCGATCTGCGACGCCCTCGTATTTTCTCGGATTTCCACAAACGGTCTGCCGTGATCGTCCGGTCGGATCCTTTCGGTATTCGGCCTGTAAGAAGCGGTAGACGCCGAAGCACTCGAGTGCGATCAGGCCGCCCCAGGCCGCCCCCGCCCGGCGTCGTGAGCGCGGCGTCGAGGCCGCCGGTCTGCTTCGGGTCGAAGTCGACCGCCGCGGAGACGGTCAGGGCGCCGGCAAGGGCGACCGCGACGTCACCCTGCGCCGGGCGGAAGACGCCGCCACATCGGCCACGGCGCGCGAGCACGGAAAAGGGGGCCTTGCGGCCCCCTTGTCTTTGGTCGGGTTGACAGGATTTGAACCTGCGACCCCCTCGTCCCGAACTATCGGCATGGGGGTCGTTGGGGGCCAACCAAGGTGCATCGCAGCTGGTCAGAGCCAATCCGAGGTATCCTCGCTCGCTGCGGTTGCTGTACTTTGCTGCTGTACTGCGGTCAAGCCGGAGCCATAGGAATAATCCATATTCGGAATGTCAGTACACGCGAGTCGACTATCTGGTAGATCGATCTGCGCCCAAATCCTTCCGAGCATATTTGCGGAAATCATTTAGGCAGTTGAGTATCACTTCCTGGAAATTGTCCGGATCGCCGCTGATCGCTTCCGAGATCGTGACAAGGTGTTTGTCTGCACTGTCCGTCACCTGATTCGTCCCTACGAGTCTGATTTGGTCGATCCATGCAGCGCCCCGCTGAAGTTGATCTTTTGTGACGCGCGCCTTGTCCTTACCATCCCAACCGAATTGGAGATCACGGAGAAATGACGCATACCCCTCATATGCCTCTAGTCGTGCCTGTCGCAACCACTTCCGGTGTTCGAGGCGCAGCGTCAGGAAGGATGTCACGAACGCCGCCAGCACAAGCGCGATAGCGGCAATGATTGCTGGAGCTAGCTGGACAATCAACGGTGTCTCAGAGCCTACTTGCACAATGATTGGGGTTTCTTCCATCAGACGATTATCCCCGCGCACAGTCAGTCAGTGTCAATCGCATCTTGACGGTCCTTTTGGTTGGCAGAGGGCTCGGTCATAGTTCAGCCCATTACCCAGCTCGCTCTTGACCTCACTGGAGGCCGGGTTCATTGGCCGGGGGCGGGTGCGCGATACGCTCGCTCGGCGACAGGGCGGGCCCGCAGGGATCGCCCGCTATCCGGCCTGGCCGCGCGCCCGCAGGGGTCCCCGGCCAAGGGTTCCGGCCGGAACCTTTCTTCCATCCTCAGGGCGTCCTCCGCTTGGCCCGTGGCCGGCCGAGGACCGCCCGCAGCGAAGCGAGGACCGGACCGCAGGCCTGCCGCGAGGCGCGGCCGCAAGGCCGCCTTGAAGATGTATAGAAAGTTCTCACAGGGCTTCTTGGCCTGGGCTCCGGCCGTAGTGGGCCCGCCAGCGGCGGTGCGCTGGGGTTCTTCCTCAAAGCAGTTCAGGCGTTATAGTGGCAGCACGTATGACTACCTATGATGAAGCTTTCGAGACATCGCGAGCGGCACTCCAAGAGGCGTTGCCCCGCCGATGGGCACACGTCCAGGCGGTAGGTGCCAAAGCCCTTGCGGTCGGTCCGAAGATCCTTTCCGAGCCGGATGCCGATGCACTCGCTATCGCCGCAATCCTGCATGACATCGGTTACGCCCCAAGCATTGTCGACACCGGCTTTCACCCACTGGACGGTGCACGCTGGCTGCAACGTCATGGTTGGGATGCTCGCATTGTGAACCTAGTTGCCAACCACTCGTGCGCCTGCCTTGAGGCGGATGAGCGCGATCTTCGGGCAGAGTTGGGTGAGTTCCCGAACGAGAAGACCCTCATCACAGACGCACTGTTGTACTGCGACATGACAACCGGTCCTGACGGTCAAGACTTCGAGATTGAGGAACGGCTCGCGGAGATCAAGTCACGCTACGGTCCTGAGCACCTGGTGTTCCGGTTCATCTCGCGGGCCGAGCCTTCGCTCATCGACGGGGTGCGGACGGTCCAGCGGGAACTGGGTCATCAGCCGATGTAGGGCTCAGCCAGACCCTGGAACCCGTGTTTGATGCGCAGCCTCATTGAGGAATTGATCCTCACTGAGGCTGTTTCTGCTTCGCTGAACCACTGGACCTTGAGGGATTCCTCGCTGGTTTGGATCTCGCCGCCGATCGGCACAGCACGGAAGCAGAGCGAGAACTGCTGCCGGACTTCGCCATCGCTGTACTCCGAGAGGTGGCCCGGGTCTGTGTATATCCCGATGAGGCCGGTGATCTCGATGTCGAGACCGGTCTCTTCCTTCGCCTCGCGAACGGCAGTCTGGCTGATCGTCTCACCGAAGTCGTGGGCTCCGCCTGGCATCGCCCAATCCTCGTTGTCGCTCCGCTGGATCAACACAATCCGTCCGGCCCCGTCTTCGATGAACGCTGTGGTCGACGGAACCACGCTGTTCGGCTCGGGCGCGTTCGGATCGTTGATGTGGTCGACGCGGGTCATGGGCGCATCGTACCTTGTTGACCTGTCCAGATATTGACCGAATTTGCGAGGACCCGCTCGAAGCACTCGGTAAAGGTGCGGAACATGCCACCGCCTGGCAGCTCCTTCAGGTGCATGACCGGAGCGTGGGAGGCGTAGCACCCGAGGACGTGGGTGTTCACCAGCATCTCGGAGTCACACCAATAGATGCTGTTGTACAAGGTTGTGTCGTGGAACCCGACCCAGATTCCCGGCGTGCCCTCAAGCTGCTGGTAGAACGGCAACACGGCCTCGATACGGCGCTGCATACCTTTGCCGACGCCTTCCTCCTCGCCGCGGAGCTCGACCGCGGTCGATTTGGGATCCCCGAGAAGGATCGAGACCTTCACGCCCTCAGCGGCCTTTGCTTTGAGGAGCGGCACCAAGCCAGCATCGCCCTCGGGGAGGAACAGGCCAGCGTAGGCAAGGACTCCGATGTGCCGCGTCGCTTGCCTGAAGATCCGAGACCACAGCTCCGCTGGGACATCGTTCCGCTTCGCATAGGTGTGCACCAGCTCAGACTCACTGACCAGCTTCGCTTTCTGCTCAGGAAGGGCATCAGGCCAGAGGTAGTTCTCGCTCTGCTGCAACGCCAGAGCGACTGCGGCCCGCGTCTTCGCGTATGGGTTGCGCCCCTTGGTGATCCAGCGTTCGACCGACTTCGGGTCGACTCCGATCGTCTGAGCAAGTTGGGCGGGGGTCATGCCCTGCGCATGGATCGCGCTCCGGAGCCGTTCGTTCATACCGCTGTCCTTCACCTCTGAAGTAGGGACGTCTAGGGACGAGTCTAACAGTATTGAGACGTCCTGAGAAGTCCCATGCGGTGGTGAATGTGTCCTCTTTGAAGCCTCATTCTTGAGTCATCAGCCCGGATCACCTGGGTTGGGGCCCAAGCGGGTCAAGCAAAACGACAAGGAAGAGGTAGGGCTATGAAGCTCAAGCTGGATGTCTCGGACGTGACTTTCATGGTGTCGCTGGCCCCGGTGGCCAAGGAGTACGACGGCAAGCACCAGACCGACAAGGACGGTTCGCTGAAGTGGACCACCGAACTCATCGCGCTCGGCTCGTCCGAGGACGAGGGTGCGTCGGTCATCAAGGTCGTCACCACTGGTGAGAAGCCGAACCTCCCCAAGGGGAAGCCGGTCTCGGTCGTCGACCTGGAAGCGGTCCCGTGGGTCTCCAAGCAGGGCACCCTCGGCACGGCGTACCGGGCCTCTGCGATCAATCTCGCCGGTAAGTAGTCACCCTGAGGCTTACGCCTCTTGATCCCGAGAGGATCTGCCATGCACGACTTCCCGATGAACGCCACGTTCGGCGCTCACCTCAAAGAGGGTATGGGCCTGCGGTCCAGCGTTCACCACTCCGAATGCGGGGTGCTGACCGTGGGGACCTGGAGAGAGGACAACTGGGAGCTGAGCCTGTTCGGTTCGCCCGCCAGTCTCCGCAAGCTCGCTGAGGCGCTGCACCAGCTCGCCGACGCGACCGAGCGCGATGTCAACCGTCAACGGACGCTTGACAACGCTCCGGCAATCCGCCGGTCCAAGTTCGTCCTGGAGGGCGAAGCCACCACCGAAATCAAACTCGCCGCTTAAGCGGCACTGGGGAACCGGTCCAAATCCGACCAAGAACTCGACCGGCTCCCCGGTTTCCAACAAGCAACCATCCCTTGCCCCCAAGGGGGCGGAAAGGAGTGCTGCCATGCCTCGTAATGGTAGCAACCGTGCCAGCTCCGGGCGTTCCCGCTCGGGTGTTCGTGCTGGTCAGACCATCATCGATACCTTCGAGATCGACTCGGCGAAGCGCCGGGCCAAGATCGTCGGCATCCTCGCTGGCGTCTTCGCTGGCCTGGTCGCCTTCGCGATCGCTCTGACGGTCAAGGATGGCGCTGCGGCGTTCCTCCTGGCGGTCGTCGTCGCCTTCGCCACCGGCTTCGTCGCCGCTGGCTTGGTGCTGATCTGGCCGGGGCTGCGCATGGCGTGGCACTGGGCCGGAGAGCTGGTCGTCCTGGCCCTGGTGGTCAGCGTCTGGGCGTTGCTCAACGCTTGGGCGGGACCGCTGGTCGCTCTTGGCGCGACGCTCCTGCTGATCGGTGTGCCGTGGCTGTTCCGCCCGGTGTGCCGGTTCCTGGTCCGTTGGGCCTGGTGCATGATCGTGCGCCACCGCATCCGTGTCGCCTGCGATGCCTTCATTGAGGGCAAGGGCGTTCGCGGTTCGGTGATGCCGCTGATCCTGTGGGCTTGTCCCACGGATTCCGGTGAGCGTGTGTGGCTTTGGCTGCGCGGTGACCTCACCTTGGACGATCTGCGGGACCGTCTCACCGAACTCGCTTCGGTGTGCTGGGCACACGAGGCATCGGCCGAAATGGCCGGGTCGAAAGCGGCCTACGTGGTCGTGGACATCCGTCGCCGTGACGTCCTCGCTGAGGGCGTGGCCATGCCAGTCACCGAGATGCTCGAAGGCATCGATCCCGATTCCTACCCGGTCGAGTACCGCCGGGTGGACGACTCCGAAGGCGTCGACCTGACACCGGAGTCGGTGAACGCCGAACTGGATGCCCTGCTGGGCACCAAGGGCGGTCGCAAACCGCGTCAGCGCAAGGCCGATGACGGCCAGACCACCGCACCCGATGAGAACCCGGACGAGGGCGACATGCCCGCCTGGGTCTAACCCAAAAAGCTCCCCAACTGGGGCTGCTCACGGTGGGAGCCGTGGAAGCCAGAGAGGCCAAGTACCGGCTCCCACCACCAAAACTCACGCATCGATAGATGCACCGATTTCACTAAGGAGATTGCACGATGAACATCGCACTGGGACCGGTCATGTCGATCAAAGACCCCATCTACCTGGGCCGGTCGGCTTCGAACGAGGCCGTCAACGTCACCATGTACGGCAAGAACATGATGCTCAATGGCGAGCCCGGCTCGGGCAAGTCGGGGCTGATGAACAACATGATCGCGCAGGTGTCACTGATGCCGGACGCGCGAATGCTCGGCTTCGACGCCAAGTTGGTCGAGCTGATGCCCTGGACCGATGTCATGGACGTGTTCGTGGGCCCGGAAATGCGCAAGGCGCTTCAGACGATGCTGTGGATCCAGAAGCTCATGGACCGCCGCTACGACTGGATGTCGCGCAACCGGATCCGCAAGCTCGTCCCGTCGCCGGCCGAACCGGCGTGGGTGCTCTTCCTCGATGAGGTCGCGTACTACACCTCGGTCGCGGGAACCAAGGTCGAGCAGGAGCTGTTCTCCGCGCTCTTCCGTGACGTGGTTGCCCGGGGACGGGCAGCGGCGATCATCCCGATCATGGGCACGCAGCGTGCCTCCTTCGACATCCTGCCGACCGCACTGCGCGACCTGTTCGCCTACCGGTGGACCGGCCGCGCGACCACGCCCGGCTCCTCGGATGTCGCCCTCGGGGCCGGTTGGGCCGAAGCGGGCTACAACGCAATGAGCCTGGACCCCAAGAAGCCCGGGGACTCCTTCCTCCTCGCCGAGGGGAATGCACCGCAACGGATGCGGGCGGCCTGGATGACCGACGAAGAGATTCAGACTGTCGCGGCCTTCGCTGCGCAGCTTCGGGGCCACAGGGCCTCTGCCTAGAGCGAGTGCCGTCAGCGCCAACAGATGTCAACGAGCAGTTGACGGCACTCCAGGGCGAATGGTTCACCCGGGGTTCGATTCCCCGGCGTCCACGACGTAAGGAATCCCAGCACTAATCGCACACGGGCTAGTACTGCGTCCTGCTGATGAGGCATTGATAACAAAGGAAAGAGGGCAAGAAATGAAGCACCTCAAAGTGACGCTCGACGGTGAGGACAAGAACGTAAATCACTACGTCACCACTGACGAGAACGCCGCTGCCGTAATTGCGGACTTCAAGGAAGGCGACATGATCGCCATCGACAACCACATCTTCCGAGGTGACGTGACGGTTAACGATTCGACCACGCTCATCCGGGTGCACCGGATTGTGGAGATCGAGATCAAGAACAGGTAAGCCGTAGCGGCTTACTGGTAGAGCGATCGGCAATCTTCGGGGTTCGAGGCCCCGACGCTCACGCAGCAATAACCACGAATGACACAGAGAGGAGGAGTGTGCATTGTTCCGGACCGAATTCGATGACCCTGAAGGCATCCGCCACGGCGGATTGCCGACGTTCAACTACCGCTGCGCGCCGGTCGGACTGTACACCCGCCGACAACTCGCCGCTGAAGGTCTTACGCCTGGGCGGCAACCCATCGCAGGCCAGATCTTCTGGCGTCGCGGTAACCGAGTCGCCTACCTCTATAGGCGTGACCTGCCCGTGCCCAAGCGCCCGGCTACCGACGCCCAACTGCGGGCCCTGATGAAAGCGTGGGTCGCTCTGTCGACCTGCCCGTCATGCCAGACGGAATACGGCTACTACATCCCCAAGCGCTACGGCGAATGCCTCGACTGCTTCGAAGGCGGCGCGCGATGACCGATCTCCTCGCCGCGTTCGCCATCTTCCGCGAAGCGATGCCACTGCATCGCGTCAAGCAGATCGACTCGCTTCCCCCGTGGGAGCCCGATCTTTCCCGAATGCGGTTCCTCTGCGTCATCTGCGACGTGCACATGACCGGAACCGAACTCGCCGACGACGACAGGCACCTCCTCCTATCCCTGCCCTTCGAGGGCTGGGAAATGCGGGCGTGCGAGGTCTGCGGCGAAGAGACCGTGCCAACGGTCGAGCACTCCAAGAAATGCGACTACTGCACCGGCGTGCAGTGGCAGAAGCCAAGGAGCCAGAAATGAAACTCGAAGACGGCGTGCAAACCGTCATCATGCTGTCCATGGGTGTGGCCGCTGGCGCGGTCTCCTTCACCCACGTCCACGACGCCACCGTCGCGGCCGGTCAGCCCTCCTGGGTCGGCTGGGTCAACGCGGTGACCATCGAACTGATGGTGATCGCCCTCGGTCTCGAGGTGCGACGCCGCCGCCGCAACGGCGGCCACAAGGTCAAGTCCGTGATGGCGATGATGATGTTCTTCATCGCCCTCTCGCTTGGGGCCCAAGTCCTCGACGCTGAACCGACTGTTGTCGGTTGGCTCGCCGCTTCGGCTTCGGCCCTGGGGTTCTTGACCCTGGTCAAGGTCGTACTCTCGCGGCCCGCTGAGGCGCAGCCGGCCGAATCGCCGGTGGCCTCATTTGCGGAACCGGATTGGAGGGAGTCGGCCCCGGTCGCCTCCTCGGATCCGATCGACGTGCCGAGCCTCCAAGCCGAGCGCTCTGCCGTCGCCGCTGAGCCTGCTCAGCCGGACTGGGCCAACGCCTTCGCCAACCTCGGCAACGGGGACCGGTGATCGTAATGGTCGAGAACCGCGAGTTCAACGGCTTCGCCCGCCGCATCATCCGCGCCTATGGGCGCCGGGTCGCTGAGGGTGACGTGGACGCACTTCCCGAGCTCCTTGAGCTCTCAGCCTCGCTTGATGAAGCCATCACTAACGCAGTCAAGGGCCTTCGCGCCTTTGGCTACTCCTGGGCTGAAATCGCCGAACGTATCGGCATGTCCAGGCAGGCCGCCCAGCAGCGCTGGGGCAAGGCCATCCCCGATCAACGGGATCCCAACTCCGACACCTAGCGCCGAGGGCGCGGCCAATCTTCCACAACCGCCGCGCCCCGGCAACAACCTGCCAACCATCGCGATTGAAAGGCGAAAACCAGTATGCCAACCGAACCCATCACCTTGGCTCACCACTACCGGCAGCCGATCCTCGGCGACATCACCGGAGCTGCGGGCGAATGCCAGTACCCCGAACCGGTCGACCCGCCCCACTTCAACGGCGAACGCTGCTACCGGGTCTACAAGTGCCCCGAATGCCACTTCGTGCTGCATGTCAACGGCGGCAACCTCGACCAGCCCGAACCCCTCGACATCGTCTTGGTGGTCTGCGGCTTCTGTTCGTATCCCGACTTCGTGCGGGACAACCCCTATCCCGAAGACCTGTGCCGTTGCTTCGGCTGGGTCTACCTCGACGACGAGGACTGAATAGCGCCCTGTCCGGCCGCTCCTTTATTACGCACGAGCCGCCGGACGGGGTCACAACACGCCTGCCCGCACTTGGAAGGAGGACACCTTGCCTACAAGCACCATTCGACCCGGCTTCGCCGCCGACATCATCGCCCGGTCCGAGTCGACCGGTTGGGAACCATGGCTCTCGCACGTCGCCGGTGCCGCTGGATGCTCCAACCCGGTACGCCTTCGCGGCGATCTCCACACCGTCAATGAGTCCACGGGCCAAGTCCTCTCCGCCCGGTCCACCGGCTCCATGCCCGACGGCATCATCTACAAGGCCTGCGGCACGCGCCGGGCTTCCCTCTGCCCCACCTGCGCCAAGACCTACCAACACGACGCTTTCCACCTCGTGCGCTCCGGCATGACCGGCGGCAAAGGCGTCCCCGAGACGGTCACCGCTCATCCGGCACTGTTCGTCACCCTCACCGCCCCCGCCTTCGGACCCGTCCACACGCACACGCTCACCGCCTCAGGCAAAGTCCGGCCCTGCCGCGCGCGTCGTGACGCCGTGACCTGCCCCCATGACGTCCGACTGGCCTGCCACACCCGGCACGACGAAAGCGCCGGCCAGATCGGCCAGCCGCTGTGCCTGGACTGCTACGACCATGACGCCCAAGTCGTCTGGAACGTCGCCTCCGGCGAACTGTGGCGGCGCACCCGCATCAACATCGACCGCGGATTGTCGCGCCTCGCCAAGGCCCACGGCATCGACCCGGCCTCGGTGCGGCTGCGCTACGTCAAGGTCGCGGAGTTCCAGCGTCGCGGTGCCGTTCACTTCCACGCGCTAATCCGCCTCGACGGTCGCATGCCCGGCAGTGACGCGATCCTGCCGCCGCCTGCCGCCCTCGACGCCGAGGCCATTGCTGCACTCGTTGCCGATGCCGCCGCCTCGACCAGCTTCCGCACCGAGGAACACGACAAACGCCCTGAGGGCTGGCTCATCCGCTGGGGTGCGCAAGTCGATGTCCGCCAGGTCGAACTCGGCGATGACGAGTTGAGTGAGAACCATGTGGCGGGCTACCTCGCCAAGTACGCCACCAAAGCCACCGAGGACACCGGCCACCTGTCCGGCCGCCTCACCGAGGCCACCGTCTCCGTCTACGCCGACCCCGAAGGCGACCACATCGCCCGTCTCATCGCCGCGTGCTGGCGGCTCGGTTCCGAAGGCGGGGAATGGATCCGGCTTCGTAAGTGGGCGCACATGCTCGGCTTCGGCGGCCACTTCATGACCAAGGCGCGCGCCTGGTCGACCACCTTCGGTGCGCTCAGAGACGCACGCGCGCAATGGATTCGCTGTCAACACGAGGTTGACACCGATCCGACTGAAACGATCGTCCTCGTCAACTACCTCCGCTATGACGGCACCGGCTGGCACACCGAGGCTGACGCCCTCATGGCGTCCTCTGCCGCCGCTCGCGCCCGGGAGCAACGGCAGCTCGCCCGTGAAGCTTTGGATGAACTCACCACTATGGATCGATTGGATTGATTGCGATGGAAGGAAGCACGGTACTCAAACCGCGTTGGTACGACACCAGGCAGACCGCCGAGGTCCTCGGCTTCGGCGTCTCGAAGGTCAAGATGCTCATCGCCTCCGGCGAGCTGCGCTCGGTCAAGGTCGGCGGCCACCGCCGCGTCCTGCCCGAATGGATCGAGGAATACGTCGAGGGCTTCGCCCGCCAGGACGACTATGTGGGTGCGGCATGAGCAAGCGGGGCAACGGGGAAGGCTCGATCTACCCACATGGCAACGGGTACGCCGCCTACGTGTGGGTCACGACCCCTGCGGGCGTGAAGAAGCGCAAGTACGTCTACGGCCCAACCCGTGAGGTGGTCCACGGCAAGTGGCTCGATCTCCACCAGGCCGCCGCGCGCGGTGCTGTCGAGACCAAGTCCAAGACCGTCGAGCAGTACTTGCACGCCTGGCTCGAAGAGGTCATCAGGCCCAACCGGGAACCGAAGACCTACGACGGGTACGAGCGGTTCATTCGGCTGCACATCGTGCCGTGGCTCGGTAAGAAGAAGCTCGATCGGCTGTCAGCGCGGGATATCCAGCAGTGGGCGAACAAGCTCGCGACGGTGTGTCAGTGCTGTCAGCAGGGCGTTGATGAGCTGCGGACGCCGCACAAGTGCTGTGCGAAGGGCAAGTGCTGTCGAAAGGCGTTGTCCGCCAGGTCGATCAGTGACGCTCGTACGGTGCTGCGCTCGGCGCTGTCGCAGGCGGTCACTGATGAGCTGGTGTCGGTGAACCGGGCCATGCAGATCCGTTTGCCTAGCGGGCGCAAGCGTCGCAAGAAGTCGTGGGGCACCGATGAGGCTCGGCGGTTCCTCGAACACGTCCGCCCTGATCCGCACTACGCGGCGTACCTGCTGGTCCTCGCGATGGGCCTGCGCAAAGGCGAAGTCCTCGGCTTGACCTGGGACAGCCTCGACCTCGACGAGGGCGTTCTTGAGCCGCAGTGGCAGCTCCAGCGGGTCATGGGCGAACTGATCCACAAGAGGAAGGCCAAGACCGAGGAGTCCGAGAACGCCCTGCCGATGCCTGATCTGTGCGTCAAGGCGCTGCGGGAGCGTCGGGAGCGGCAGCTTCGGGACCGGGCGAAGGCCGATGTCTGGCATGACTCGGATCTGGTCTTCACCACTCGGTACGGGACGGCGATCGAGCCGCGCAACTTTCACCGGTACTTCGTCAACCATCTCGAGGCAGCCGGCCTCCCCCGGATCTCGGTGCACGACGCCCGGCGGACCTGTAGCTCGCTGCTGGTGGACCTCGACGTTCACCCTCGCGTGATCATGGCGATCATGCGGCACTCGGACTTCAAGATGACCATGGAGGTCTACGCGCAGGCCTCTGACAAGGCCACCAGGGAGGCGCTGCGGAAGCTGAGCGAGAGTTTTGAGTCCGAGGACTAGCGTTGCTGTAAATCGCTGCTGTAGACACAGTCAGGGCCGGGATCCCGAAGATGGGAGACCGGCCCTGAACTGCTGTTTCATCTGTCGGGTTGACAGGATTTGAACCTGCGACCCCCTCGTCCCGAACGAGGTGCGCTACCAAGCTGCGCCACAACCCGATGTTCTATTTTCACGCACGCTGGGCGTTCGTGTCGATTGGAAATGCTACCTGAGGGCGCCGACCCCCATCGAGCGGGGGCGGGGCGCTTCGGGCCCGGTCACATCCGGGCCCGAAGCGCGCCTCGCGTCAAGCGGCTAGAAGGCCTTCGGCACGAAGGTCAGCAGGCTGGCCTCCGGGGCGCACGCGAAGCGGACCGGCGCGTACGGGCTCGTGCCCAGGCCGGCCGAGACGTGCAGCCAGGTGTCCTCCCACGGGTGCAGGCCCTTCACGCGCTCGCGGTCGATGCCGCAGTTGGTGACGAGCGCCCCGTAGCCGGGGACGCAGACCTGGCCGCCGTGGGTGTGGCCGGCGGCGATGAAGTCGTAGCCGTCGCGGGCGAACTCGTCGAGCACGCGCGGCTCCGGCGAGTGCGTAAGGCCTATCGACAGGTCGGCGCTCGCGGGCACCGGCCCGGAGACGAGCTCGTAGTCGTCCAGGTCGAAGTGCGGGTCGTCGACGCCCGCGAAGTGGACGTTGAGGCCCGAGACGACCTTGTCGGCGGCGGCGTTGTTCAGGTCGAGCCAGCCGCCGTCGACGAGCACCTTGCGCAGCTCCTCTGTGGGCAGCGGCGCGCCGTACTTGTGCTCGTGGTTCGGGTTGAAGTACTGCAGCGGGTTCTTGAACACCGGCGCGTAGTAGTCGTTGGAGCCGAACACGAACGCGCCCGGCGCGCGGAACAGCGGCCGGAGCGTCCTGGTGACGAGGTCGATCGCGTCCGGGTGGGCGAGGTTGTCGCCGGTGAGGAGCACCAGGTCCGGATCGAGCGCGGCGAGGGACGCGACCCAGTGGGCCTTGCGCACCTGCCCGGGCGTCATGTGCAGGTCGGAGATGTGCAGCACCCGAATCGGCTCGGCGCCTTCGGGCAGTGCGGGCACCGCGAAATGGCGGAGCGTGTACTGGACGCGCTCGTAAAGAGAGGCGTAGGCGAGTGCCAGCGCCCCGGCGCCGACCCCGATCCCGGCTGCTGCGGCTAGTCCACGGCTGATCTTCATACCCCAACGGTAGATTGTCGAGTCATGAGCGAGCTAAAGACCCGGTTGGAAACCGATATGAGAGCCGCCCTCAAGGCGCAGGACAAGGTGACGCTGGGCACCCTGAGGATGGTGCTCACGGCGGTCCGGAACGAAGAGATCGCAGGTAAGACCCCTCGCGAGCTCGATGACGCGGACGTCGTGAAGGTCCTGGTCAAGCAGGCCAAGCAGCGGCGCGAGGCGGCCGAGGGGTTCCGTTCGGGGGGCCGCGAGGAGTCGGCCGAGGCCGAGCTCGCGGAGGAGGCCGTGATCAAGCGGTACCTGCCGACCGAGCTCACTGAGGCCGAAGTCACGCAGCTGGTGCGCGAGGCGATCGCCGAGGGCGGTTTCGCCGGTCCGAGGGACATGGGCAAGGTCATGAAGGCGGTCGGCCCGAAGACGGCGGGCCGCGCGGACGGCAAGCTCGTGTCCGGGATCGTGAAGGCCGAGCTCGCGGGGTAGCGCAGCCGGGTCGTGTCGCCGTTCACGGCTATCGTTGAGGGTCGGGCCCGCTTCGCTTTTCGAAACCTTGAGGAATCCATGTCCAGCCATATCGCGGCCGAGGCCGCGCGCCGCCGCACCTTCGCGGTGATCTCGCACCCCGACGCCGGAAAGTCGACGATCACCGAGGCCCTCGCCCTGTACGGGCGGGCGATCTCGTCGGCCGGCGCCGTCCACGGCAAGGGCGACCGCAAGGGCGTGGTCTCCGACTGGATGTCGATGGAGCAGGACCGCGGCATCTCGATCACCTCGGCGGCGCTGCAGTTCGAGTACCGCGGCTGCGTCGTGAACCTGCTCGACACCCCCGGCCACGCCGACTTCTCCGAGGACACCTACCGGGTGCTCACCGCCGTCGACGCCGCCGTGATGCTCCTGGACGCCGCGAAGGGCCTGGAGCCGCAGACCCTCAAGCTCTTCGAGGTGTGCCGGGCCCGGCGCATCCCGGTGATCACGTTCATCAACAAGTGGGACCGCCCGGCGAAGGACGCCCTGGAGCTCATCGAGGAGATCGAGACCCGCATCGGCATCAAGCCGACGCCGGTGACGTGGCCGGTGGGCGTAGGCGGCGAGTTCCGCGGCGTCATCGAGCGCGTGGGGTTCGGGGACGAGACCGGGGGGCGTCGTGCGGTCGGCCCGCAGGTGCCGGGCATGGTCCGCTACGAGCGTTCGCCGGGCGGGCAGCAGCTGGCCACGGCGGAGTTCCTGGACGAGGACGCGGCGATGGCCCAGTTCGGGCCCGATTATGAACGCGCCCAAGAGGAGTCGGAGCTGCTGAGCGAGGTCGAGGCGGATTTCGACCCGAAGACCTTCGAGTCCGGGCAGACGACGCCGACCCTGTTCGGGGCGGCCCTCGTCCACTTCGGGGTGGGCCAGCTCCTCGACCTGCTCGTGGACATCGCGCCGTCGCCGTTCTCGCGTGAGGACGCCAAGGGGAGTCCGCGCGATCTGGAGGACGGCTTCTCCGGGTTCGTCTTCAAGTCGCAGGCGAACATGAACGCGTCGCACCGCGACCAGCTGGCGTTCATCCGCGTCTGCTCGGGTCGTTTCGAGCGCGGCATGCAGGTCACGCAGGCGCAGGGCAAGCGCACCATGTCGACCAAGTACGCGCAGACGCTCTTCGGCTCGGCGCGGGACACTGTGGACGAGGCCTGGCCGGGCGACATCGTGGGCCTGGTCAACGCGACCGGTCTTTCAGTGGGCGACACGATCTATGCGGGCAAGGCGGTGGAGTACCCGCCGCTGCCGGCGTTCGCGCCCGAGCACTTCGGGGCGCTCCAGATGCACGACACGTCGAAGGCGAAGCGGTTCCGGCGCGGCATCGCGCAGCTCGACGCCGAGGGCGTCGTGCAGGTGCTCTACTCCGAGCGCCGCGGCGAGGCCACGCCGGTGCTCGCGGCGGTCGGTCCGCTCCAGTTCGAGGTGACGGTGGCGCGTCTGCAGGCCGAGTTCGACGTCCCCGCGACGATCAACAACCTGCCGTTCAAGCTCGCGCGCCTCACCGATGCCGAAGGCGCGCAGCGGCTTCGCACTGCGCCCGGGGTCGAGGTCTTCACCCGCCCGCGCGACGGCGCGCACCTGGTGGCGCTGCCGAACAAGTACCGCATCCAGACGATCGTGAACGACTACCCCGGGCTCGTGCTCGAACCGCTGCTCGCGGGAGGCCAGGGCTGATGGCGAAGCTGCTGACTTCAAGCGCCATCAGGTCCCTGTCGCGCGGCCTGCAGATCTCGCCGACGAAGAAGTGGGGCCAGAACTTCGTCGTGGACGCCAACACGGTGCGCCGCATCGTCAACGTCGCCAAGCTCGACGCGGACGACGTGGTGATGGAGGTCGGCCCCGGTCTCGGATCGCTCACCTTGGCGCTCATCGAGGTGGCGCGGCACGTGATCGCCGTCGAGATCGACCCGAAGCTCGCCCTCGCCCTGCCCACCACTGTGGAGCACCGCGCGCCGGAGGAGCACAAGCGGCTCACCGTCATCGAGACGGACGCCGCCCGGATCAAGCCCGAGCAGATGCCCGAGGCGCCCACCGCGCTCGTGGCGAACCTGCCGTACAACGTGGCCGTGCCCGTGGTCCTGCACGCCCTGGAGAACTTCCCGAGCCTCCGCAAGGGCCTCGTCATGGTCCAGGCCGAGGTCGGCGACCGGCTCACGGCCGGGCCGGGCTCCAAGATCTACGGCTCGCCCAGCGTCAAGATGGCCTGGTACGCGAAGGCGCGGCGCGCCGGGTCGGTCTCGCCGAACGTGTTCTGGCCGGTCCCGAACGTCGCGAGCGGCCTGGTCGCGTTCGAGCGCATCGAGAGCCCCGACGCGAACCGCGTCGAGGTCTTCGGCGCCGTGGACGCCGCGTTCGGGCAGCGGCGCAAGATGCTGCGCCAGTCGTTGAAGGCCTGGGTCGGCGCCGACGTGGACGCCGTGCTCGATCGGGCGGGAATCGAACCCACCAGGCGGGGTGAATCGTTGGACATAGCGGAGTTCATCGCCCTCGCCGACGCCAAGGAGGCGCTGGGCGCGACCGCACCGTCTCAGGAGGCCTGAATGACCGGACAGACCGCGCCAGCCCAGCCGGGCGCCCAGATCAGCGTCGATGTGCCCGCCAAGATCAACCCGCACCTCGGCGTGGGCGACGCCCGGGCGGACGGCTACCACGCACTGTCCACCGTGTACCAGGCGATCAGCCTGCACGACACCGTGACCGCCGAGCGGCGCGGCGAGCCGGGCATCGAGATCACCATCTCCGGGGAGGGCGCGGCGACGCTGCCCACCGGCGAGGCGAACCTGGCCCACAAGGCCGCGAAGCTCATCGCCCTGTACGCCGGGATCGAACCGGACGTGAAGCTGCACCTGACCAAGCGCATCCCCGTCGCCGGCGGCCTCGCCGGCGGCTCGGCGGACGCGGCCGGAGCGCTCATCGCGTGCGCGCGCCTGTGGGAGGTCGAGATCGGCGACGCCGAACTGGAGCGCCTCGCCGCGGGCCTCGGCTCTGACGTGCCGTTCTGCCTCAAGGGCGGCACGGCGATCGGCTCCGGGCGGGGCGAGGAGCTGACCCCGGTGGCCGCCAAGGGCACCTGGCACTGGGTGGTCGCCACGACGGACACGCAGATCTCGACCCCGGAGTGCTACAAGGAGGTCGACCGCCTCCGCGAGGACGGCATCGGCCGATACTCCTCCGATGTGGGCCCCCTGGTGAAGGCGTTCGAGGCTGGCGCGAGCGCCGACGACCTCGCGCGGCTGCTCATCAACGACATGGAGGCCGCCGCCGTGAGCCTGCGCCCCCAACTGGCCTCACTGATGCACGGCGGCCTCGAAGAAGGCGCCCTCGCCGCGCACGTCTCCGGCTCGGGCCCGACGGTCCTGTTCCTGGCCACCGACGTCAAGCACGCGGTCGCCCTGGCCCGCCGCATCCGCATGCGCGGCGGCGCGAAGAGCGTCCACCTGGCCCACGGCCCGGTGAACGGCCCGGCCGCCTAAGGTCACGCGGCCTCAAACTGCTTCGAGGCCGGACTGCCGCTTCCTGTCCACAGGTCTGCGTTGAGGAATGACCGGCTCGCTGCCGTCGCGCTTGACCGTCCACAAGAACCGGAAGCCCTTCGAGGTCTCCACCGGACGGTACTGGCCCGGCAGCGACTGGTCGTGCAACACCCGGCGGAGCAGGGCACCGTTCAGTGAGACGTCGTCGAGAAACACCGAACCCGCGAAGTCGACGGTGGCGTTGAAGCGCGCCATGAGGAAGCTCGCTCGCGAGTGCCACGCCGATTCGCGGTACACGCTGCCCCCGTTGAAGACCGAACCATCGAAGTTGGCTCCGCCCCTGAAGGCGGACCGTGCGAAGCTCGTCCAGCTGCCGAACGCCACGGAATCGAAATCCACGCGGCCACCGAAGACGACTTCTTCGAACGTCGTCGTGCCCACGAACCGCGCGAACCCGAATTCGGCCGCGCCCGTGAAAGTTGACCTGCTGAGATCCGCAGAACCGTGGGACACCGCTCCCTTGCAGTTCGCTTCCCCACCAACGGAGACCCCGGAGAACTCCAGGTGCTTGCGGAACTCGGCCAGCGAGCAGTCCACGCGTTCGACGAACCGCGCCTTCGCGAACCAAGCCGTGCCGAACCACATCGCGCGGCTGAGGTCGGCGTCGGCGCTGAATACGGCCTCCTCGAAATCGACCTGGTCCTCGAATCTCGCATCGGAGAACGACACCGACTGCTCGAAGACGACCCCGGTGAACCAGGTCATCCCATCGAAGCAGGTGCCCCGAAACTTCGTGGAGCCGCGGAAGCGGGCGCCGGTGAAATCGACGTTCCGGAGGCGGCAACCGCTGAAGTCGACGAGGCGCAGTGAGGCTCCGGTGAGATTGAGGCGATTGTGGCTCCAGTAGTTCCGGCGGCCGAGTCGGCGCTTGAGTCGCCGTTGCAGGATCTCCTGCGCGAAGGCGCGCACCTCACGCTCGGGATCGGCAGGCGGGCTCGTCATTGCGTCGAATGGACGGCGCAGATAGGAGCAGATCTCGTCTAGGACGAGCTGCCGCAGCTCCTCGTGCTGCTCGCCAAGGCGTTCGAGGTTGTAGAGGCCGCCGATGCGGATGGTCGCGTTATTGTCCGACGAGAGCTGCTCCACCGCTTGGATACGCAGCTCGGTAATCCGCTGCTGCGTGCTGTGGAACTCGTCGTGCTGCTGCCGTCTGAAGCTCAGCACGAGCGCGGAGGCGGCGCCGATGCCGGCCGCCACGGTGAGCGTCGCGCGTACCGTTTCGAGCCGCATCTTCGCGATCTCCAGGTCGGCCTGGGCGTCTCCGGGCGTGCGCAGCGCCTCGATCTCGGCCATCTGGAGGTCGTAGTACCACCAGCCGCCAAGCAGGATGAGGGCGAAGACGACCAGAAGCACCCAGGTCCGGATCGGGCGGGGCCGCCACGGCGGCTTGGGCGCAGGGTCCTCAGAGCGCCGGCTCCGCGCGTCTCCGCGTCGCATGAGGACCCGGAGCATCCAGAAGGCGAGGGGGCGCAAGGGCATGGCCCAAGCCTACGAACCCACCGCATCGCCTGGGGTTCGCCCGGGAACGATGTCGGGGTTTCCAGGGACTATGACGGTGTCACGACCTCGATCTACGAGGTCACAGAGCGGTACGAGTCCTGGAGCGCTCGAGGTCCGGCTTGGCGAGGCACCTACGCGGGATCAGATCGATGAGTTTGTGAACGAGATGCGTTACGACTACCGCAATGCGACTCCGAAAATGAACTTCCTCGCAGTAGAGGCGTTGATCCGCGCGCTCTACGGCGAAGAAGAACTCGCCGATGACATTGCCGCTGCGGACCAGTATCGCGTGCAAATCTCAACGATCGTCAAGATCGTCACCCAGTCCGCGCCGATGCAGGCGCAGCTTGACATTTATCTTGCCGAAGCCGAAGCGCTCGCGACGCAGTGGAGTAGCGCAACCTAGTCGCTATCAAGAGTTTAGACGGCAAGGGACAAGGGCTTTGCCCTTGTCCCCCTTATGTTTTCAAAAACTTCTAGACGCTTTTGTGTCGTAAGTTGACACGTAAGTTTTTGGTGAGTCATCATCGAAGGACCGGCACTCGCAATCTCATGCGGGCCAGGTTCTTACGTCTCGAACGGAGCTTGTTACGAAGCATCCAGATCACACCAGCCTTGATTGATAGGCCAGAATATAAACGCCGCCCGGTGGTCTCCGACTACCAATCCTGATTCCACCGGGCGGCCAACAACAGAAAGCGAGCCTTCTGTGTCGTCTACGACGATACGCTATTCCGGCGTACCTGAAAACAGCCATTCCCGGCGGTTCGATCCCGACCACACCATCGAACCCACCGGTGAACCCACCTCCGGCATGACCGCCGATTCGACCATCTACTCCCGTCCAGCCCCGGCCGGCGGCTTCGACCGTGGCCCGGAATCGGACCTCACCCTCAAGTGGCGCAAGCGCCTCCGCGCTCTCGCCGACGAAGATCCCGCCACCGACTCGGACGCTCGCCCACAAGACTCCGGTCCATCTGGCCGCTCCCAGCAAGGCGCATTCCGCGCGGACCGATCCGGGCGCTTCACCGACCGCTCCGATCAGGCGGAGAACCCCGTCTCCAGCGGATACGACCTTGCAGAAGGCTGTGTCGCAAGCGGGCCCGACCTCATCGCAGAGCACACCGCCACCGATCCCTCCCACACATCAGAGTCCGCCACCGACTTCGTCCCCGGGTTCACTCCCGGCAAGGCCGGTCCGATCTCACCCGACCCGCGCCACAATCGCGCATTCCCGCACCCGCAGAACCCCGGCCTGTTCGCCGACGCGGACGGCTTCTACGACTGGGCGAACCGTCGCCCCTACCTCGCCGACGGGTCCCCCGACCCGTTGACCCCGGGCGCCTACCGGTACCAAACCCGACCCGATCTCTGCGACCTGGACGCACCCGACTCCGACCCGTCCAGCCCCCGTTACGAGCCGATGCATCTGCGCCACAAGCCAGGCGATGACTGGCTGATCGACAACAACCGGCCTTACGACGTCCTCGACCCGGGTCCCTTCGGCTCTCCCGAATGGTTCCCCGACCGCCGCACCGGACGTCACCGCCGCGACGAGCTCCCCGACCCGATCCCCTGGTGGGAAACCGAAGAGGAACCCGAGAAAGCCGAGTGGGCCAAGCACGCCGAAGCGCTCTACGACCGCCGAACCCGCACCACCCGCGAGCGCGAAGCGCGCGAGGACAACCGCCGCGACGACACCGACCCTCCCGAACCGCCGTCTCGGCAGTCGGCGGTTTCGGAGGAGCGTCCGCATCGGCAGCAGTCGCCCCGTCCTCAACCCTGGTCCCGGTCCGAACCCGAAGCGCGCGAACCGTTCCATGAATCTTCGCCATCGCAGACCCGTCCGCAGCGCCGACCTCACCTGCCCCGCCAGGCCGATCGCCGTACGACCGGCATTCCCGAAGAGCCCCCGCACCGGTTCGAAAAACTCCGCGAAGACGCCTGGGACCGGTTCATCGACAAGTCCGCCGATCTCGCCGCAGCCCACCGCTCGCCGGCCGCGATCGAACGCGAATGCGGGCCGACCATCGGACGGATCGCACGCGGGATCCGCCTGATCACCGGGCTCCTCCGCCACCGACCCAAGCCACGCGACACCGACACGGCGCCTCCCGACCAACGCACCAGGCTGACCGAGGCGGTGCGGCCCGACCGGCACGCGGTGCTCGCGGCCCGGACCGCCCGCTTCGCCGGTGCGGTGCGCGGAGCGCAGCGCGCCCGCACTGGAGCGCCCCCACTGCGGATGGCCCGTGCCGACGCGCCCGGTGGTGCGGCATGGGCGTAGGCCGACTCGCGCCGCACCAGGTCCGGGCCCGATACGCGCAGGCGCTGAAGGAGATCCCACTGCCGGTCCGCTCGTTCACCGGGATCGACCCAGGCGGGCTCACGCCCGTTGGCGAAGCGGAGATCGCCGGGAGGCGCGTGCAGTTCGGGGTGCTGTACGCGATCCCGAGACTGTGGATCACCTTCCCCGAACATCTGCCCCCGATCCTGGGGTTCCTCACCGGCTTCGACGGCACCGCAGGCGATGCCATGAGAACAGAACTCCACGTCACCGAACTCGACCACCTCGACTGGGCCCGACAGCCCGGCCAGGCCGCGACCCTCAAACGCGCAGCGGCCGACATATGGCGAGCAGCCCAACGCGAATGCGAAGGATGACCATGAACCACACCGAAAGCGCGGCGCTGTTCCGCGCCCACGCCACCGCGCGCCTCACCGGCGACACCATCGAGACCGCCCGCCTCGCCGCGCACATCGGCGACGAGCAGCGCATGAGCCACCTGCTGTTCACGCTGACACTCTTCACCCAGTTCGTGGTCGAAGAACTCGGCTGCGAACCCGACCCGGCCGACCTCGCCGCACTCACCAAACGCCTGCATGACAAGCACTACCGACCGGAGCGTCCATTCGAGGCGCTGCGCGCCGAGGCCATGATCCGGGCCGTCACCGCCGAATCGGTCCTGCTCACCGAGATCCCGCACACCGAGCAGGCCGCCTACATGTGGGCCGTCATCGATGAACTCGCCGATCCGAAGCTGAGCGCTTCCGAACTGGACGAACTCTTCGACCTCGTCAAAGAAGCCCGAGACGATCTCCTCGGCAAAGCCCTCGATTCGCCGGAGCTCAACCCGGCGAGGCACGAGCAGGTGCCAGCCACTTCCGCCGAGGAAGGAACCGACGCATGACACCCGACGCGCTCCACCGCACCCACCTCACCGCCCTCGTCACCGGCAAGATCGACACCGCCGCGAAACTCCGGCAGCAGTTCCAGGCGAAGGACCACGGCATCGCCGCCGAACACCTCCTCGCCGCCGTCGCAGTCGTTCTCGAATACCGCTTCGGGCCCGGGGCCGGGCTCGGGGCAGGCCCGATCGACTACGACCGCCTGGGCGCGTTCATGACCGAGCTCCGGCACGCCTGTAAGAGCACCATGCCACCGCCCGACCACCTCGGTGTCGAAGCCGTCATCCGCGCGCTGTACGGCGAACCGCACCTCGCCGCACCGCTCGCCGAGCAACGCCACAGCCAGGCGCTGTACACCGCCCTCGCCTACGAGCTGAGCCGCCACCACTGGCTCAGAGCCAACCCGGAACACCTCGTCCACTACGCAAGGAAGCGCATGACCACCTGGATCCTCGGGCGCCCTGAGGAGTGAACGGAGCCGCCTGGGGTCGCCCAACAACGGCCCCAGGCCCGGTCCGGTGCCGGGGCCGCTCGGCGGTCCCGGCACGCGATCTCGGTGCGGCCGTTGCAGTTCTATAAAGAATCCGATGGGATAGGTCCAGATCCACCTGGACCGGAACCCGCAGCTTCGTCCAGAAGGGCCGCGAGGCGCACCAACCTGTAACCATGGGCGGTTACGTTCACGCCGTTGCAAGCTCGTTTCGAGAAAGGCGCGTGGAAGCATGCCCTCCGTGTTCGAAGATCCAGAAGGATTCATGCGGGAGTTCGAGAGCCGCATAGCCACCATGGTCGAGAAGGCGTCCTCACTGGACGAGGCGCTGGGGGCGGCCACGGCCACCGCCAGATCCGCGGACGGCGAGGTGCGCATCACCGTCGGCCTCGGCGGCGTGCTCCAGGAGATCCACCTCAGCAGCAAAGCGCAGACCCTGACCCCGAGAACCCTTGCCGCCATGATCAAAGAGACCTACGACAAGGCCGCGATCCAGGCCGGCAGCAACTCCACCCAGGCCCTCTCGGATGTCTTCGGCGAGGACAGCGCGATCGTCCAAGAGGCCCGCGCGAACCGTCACCCCGAGGAGTAGTCGCGTGCAGGACCGCATCGACATCCCCTCCGCGGAAGCGTTCGAAGCGCACGCCGCAGGCATCAAGTCCAAAGTGGTCGACCCGGTGGCGCAGGCCTTCGACGCCGCCCAGCAGAAGGGCTTCGGCGAACTCCTCGACTTCGGCATCGTCAACCTGCCGTTCGCGGGCGGCGCCGCCGACCTGGCGGGCAAGGCCACCGAAGCCATCGGAAAAGCTCAGGAGGGCACCGAGGAGCTCGCCAACCGGATCAAGCAGACCGGCGAGGCGTACCACGACAACGACGGCGAGGTCGCCGCCATGTTCAACGAGTTCACCAGCGAGACGGAGCAGCAATGAACGACCTCATCGTCGACCCCGACAAGGCCGTACCCGGCGCCGGCACGTTCACCGGTGCGAAGGCCCTCCACAGCGCCCAGCTCCTCGCGAACTCCGAGACCGACCTGGAGAAGGGCCTCAACGGCACGGTCATGGCCCTGGACGTCCTCGGCATGGTCATGAACCCTCTCATGGGATTCATGAAGGCCGGCGTCGGATTCCTCATCGAACACGTCGGGCCGCTCCGGGACTTCCTCGAGGTGCTGGCGGGCGACCCCGTCTCGATCAACGCCACCAAGGACACCTGGAAGAACATCGAGGCCGCGCTGGACCAGGCGGCCACCGACCTCATCGGCGACGCGGCCACGGTGTCCGACTGGGTCGGCGACGCCGCCGACGCCTACCGGGACAAGATCACCGACTTCGAGGCCGCGATCCGGGCCGGGAGCTCCGCCGCCGGGAGCATCGCGAAGTACATGGAGGTCATGGGCATCTGGACCGCGGTCACCCGCGCACTGGTACTGGAGCTCATCTGCGAGTTCGTGTCGCGTGCCATCATGTACGCGCTCGCGGCCCTGGCCGCCTCGTGGTTCACCTTCGGCGGGTCGTTCGCGGCGATGATCTCGGGAGTCATCGCGGACGCGATGGTCCTCATCGCCAAGATCTCGACGCACTTCGCCAAGCTCGGCAACGCCATGTCCAAGCTCGCGGGCCGGTTCCCCCAGCTCGCCGGCTCGCTCGACGACGCCGGCAAGGCGGTCACGAACTTCGGGATGAAGGGGTACGTCAAGAGCGCCGGCAAGAACATCGCCCAGCACAACAAGATGCTCGATCAGCAGGAAGCCCTGATCAACGCGGGCAAGAACGTCAAAGGGCTCGGCGGCAGGATGCCGCACACGCAGAGCGCCAACCAGAAGACGATCTACGACACGCTGCGAAGCCCGTTCGGCTCCGGCAACATCCCCGGCACCGGCGGCCTCAGGCCGATCTACAAGGACAAGGTGATCCCGCCGACGTCCGTGGGCGGGCACTCGGTCACCGGCGGCAGGAGCCTGTCCGAGATCATCGGCGGCTACCCGATGAGCGGTGCCAAGGGCGGCATGAAGGGCGCCCCCGCCGCGACGCAGGACCCCCAGCCGCAGCAGGAGGAGCAGCCGCAGCAGTGACGCCCGGTCGGAGCGGTGCGAGTCCTGAGCCCCGTGTCAAACGTTGCGGTCCCAGATCATCCTCAGGCCGTGGAGGGTCAGGTTCGGCTCGTAGTGGGTCACGGTCTCGCACTGCTCGATCACGACCGGCGCGAGGCCGCCCGTGGCGACGACCGCGGTCGGCGTGGTGCCGAGCTCTTCGGTGATGCGGCGGACGAGGCCGTCCACCTGGGCCGCGGTGCCGTAGACCATGCCCGACTGCAGGCACTCGACCGTGTTCTTGCCGATCACGCTGCGCGGTTTGACGAGCGGGATCTTGAGCAGGTTCGCGGCGCGGGACGCGAGGGCGTCGATCGAGATCTCGATGCCGGGCGCGAAGGCGCCGCCGAGGAAGTCGCCCGTGGCCGAGATGACGTCGATGTTCGTCGAGGTCCCGAAGTCCACGGTGATGCACGGCCCGCCGTACAGGTGGAACGCCGCGTGCGTGTTCGCGATCCGGTCCGGGCCGGCCTCGCGCGGGTTGTCGATGCTCAGGCGCACACCCGTCTTGATGCCCGGCGCGATCTGCACGAGGTGCGCGTGCGGGTAGTACCGCTGCACCATCTTGGCGACCTCCGCGCCCTGCTGGGGCACGGTGGACGACAGGGCGATGCCGCTCAGGTCCACGCCGTCGCCGTCGAGGAGGGCCCGGAAGGTGAGCCCCAGCTCGTCGGCGGTCGCGTGCGGGTCCGTGCGGATCCGCCACGAGTGCTTGAGGGTCTCGCCCTCGAACACGGCGAGCACCGTGTTGGTGTTCCCGATGTCGACGCACAGCAGCACGGTCTACTCCTCGAAGTCGAGTCCGATGTCCAGAATGGGCGAGGAGTGGGTGAGCGCGCCGACCGAGATGTAGTCGACGCCCGTGGCGGCGTAGTCGACCACGCTGTCGAGGCTGATGCGCCCGGTCGCCTCGAGCTCCGCCCGGTCGCCCACCGACTCCACGACCTCGGCGAGCTCCTTGGGGCTCATGTTGTCGCACAGGAGGAACACGGCCCCGGCCGCGACCGCTTCGAGCGCCTCGTCGAGGGACTCGACCTCCACCTGGATGTCGATCTCGGGCTCGGCGGAGCGGACGGCGGCGAAGGCCTCGCTGATCGAGCCGGCCGCCTCCTTGTGGTTGTCCTTGATCATCGCCACGTCGTACAGGCCCATGCGCTTGTTGTCGCCGCCGCCGGCGCGCACCGCGTACTTCTCCAGGGCGCGCAGGCCCGGCGTGGTCTTGCGGGTGTCGAGGACGGTGGTGTGCCAGTCGGCCAGCACGTCCGCGAAGCGGCGGGTGTGGGTGGCGACGCCGCACATGCGGCAGAGCAGGTTCAGCGCGGTGCGCTCGGCCGCGAGGAGCGAGCGGGTGGGGCCGGAGACGCGGGCGAGGACCTGCCCGGCGCGGATGCGCGCGCCTTCCTTGGCGAGGTACGTGAACTCGACGTCGCCGGGCATGGCGTGGAAGACCGCGTGCGCGACCGGGAGCCCCGCGAGGAGGCCGTCGGCGCGCGCGGTGACCGCCACAGTGGACTTGTGCTCGGGTCCGAAGATCGACTCGGAGGTCACGTCGCGGCGGGCGTGCGAGAGGTCCTCGTCCAGGTAGTCCTGGACGGCGACGTACACGTCTTCAGGGTCGAGGCGGAGGGCGAGCAGGCGCTCGTCCAGTCCGGCCCCGCCGGGCGCTTCGGCGAATCGGCTCATGCGATGGGCTCCCAGGTGGTTTCGAGCTCCCCGTCGGCGCTGATGGAGAGACTGAGGTGGCCGAGCCAGTCGGCCTCGGCGTCCGGGTGGTCCTCGCGCCAGTGGCTCCCCCGGGTCTCACGCCGCCGGTGGGCGGCGGCGGTGACCGCGGTGGCGACGGTGAGGAGGTTGGTTGCCTCCCATGTGGCCGGTCGAGGACGTCCGGACACATTGTCCCCCAAAGCCGTCAGCGACTCTGCGGTGGCCTCCAGTGACGATTCGGAGCGGAGCACCCCGGCGCCGGAGGTCATCGCCTCCTGGATCGGCGCGCGGGAGGTCGTCGAGCAGACGTCGCCTTCGCCCTCGGGCGCCTCGGCCGCGCCGGGGCTCGGCTTGTGCTCGGCGAGGTCGTCGGCGATGCGCTGCGCGAACACGAGCGCCTCGAGCAGCGAGTTGGAGGCGAGGCGGTTCGCACCGTGCAGGCCCGTGCAGGCGGCCTCGCCGGCCGCGTACAGGCCGGGGACGCTGGTGCGGCCGAACAGGTCCGTGCGCACGCCGCCGGAGGAGTAGTGCGCGGCTGGCGCGACCGGGATCATGTCGACCACGGGGTCGATGCCCAGCGCGCGGCAGGACGAGGTGACGGTGGGGAAGCGCGTCTCCAGCATCTCCTTGCCGAGGTGCCGGGCGTCCAGCCAGACGTGCGACTGCCCTTCGGCCCGCATGCGGGCGGTGGCGGCCTTGGCGACGACGTCGCGCGGGGCGAGCTCGGCGAGCTCGTGGGCGCCGACCATGAACCGGTCGCCCGTGAAGTCGCGCAGGTGCGCGCCCTCGCCGCGGATCGCCTCGGTGATCAGGGGCTGTCGGTCCCCGCCGATACCCTCGAGGAACAAGGCGGTCGGGTGGAACTGGACGAATTCGAGGTCGGTCACGGTCGCCCCGGCCCTGAGGGCCAGCGCCACGCCGTCGCCGATGGACACCGAGGGGTTGGTGGTGGACTGGAAGATCTGACCGAGGCCGCCGGTGGCGAGCACGACCGCGCGGGCCTCGACGCCGCCCACACCGTGCTCGACGCCTTCGCCGAGGACGTGGAGGCTGACGCCGGCCGTGTGGCCCTTGGCGTCGGTGAGCAGGTCGAGGACCATGGCGTGCTCGATGATGCGGATCCACGGGTCGCGCAGGACCGCGGCGTGGAGGGCGCGCTGGATCTCGGCGCCGGTGGCGTCGCCGCCGGCGTGCACGATGCGGCGGGCGCGGTGGCCGCCTTCGCGGGTGAGCTGGAGTGAGCCGTCGGGGTGCCGGTCGAACTCGGTGCCGAGGTGGATGAGGTCGGCGATGCGGGCGGGGCCTTCGGTGACGGTGACGTCGACCGCGGCCGGGTCGCAGAGGCCGACGCCGGCGATCTGGGTGTCGCGGGCGTGCGCTTCCGGGGTGTCGACGGGGTCGAGGACGGCGGCGACGCCGCCTTGGGCCCAGCGGGTGGAGCCGTCGTCGATGCGGACCTTGGTGACGACGGTGACGTGGAATCCGGCCCGGCGCAGGTTGAGGGCACAGGTGAGGCCGGCGACGCCGGAGCCGATGACGCACACGTCGGTGGTCTCGGTCCAGGACGGGGCCGCGGCGCGCATCCGCCGCGGCAGGCGCGGCAGGTCCGGCAGTGGCACTGAGTGAGGCATGGTCGCGGGTGACACGTGCCGTTGCCCTTCTAGCGGTGGACGCCCGGTGGCCCGGGCGCCCGTTCGATGGGTGCGCCGCCGATGGGCGCGGCGGTCGGCTCAACTGTGCCCCCGCGGGCACGGTGGGTGCCAAGCAGGTGTGGCGTGCGTCCCCTTGTTCGGAGGCGATCCCAGCGGCGGCCCCGGTCGGGACGGCCGGAGCGCTTCGCCGGGGGCGCGCTCGGAGCGGTGCCCGCGTTCGGCTCGCGTCCGGTGCATCGGCCTGCGCGGCCCGGGTCGATGGGCGCGGTGCACGGCCGGGCCCGGCGTTCGCCGCTTGCGGCGGCGTCGGCCGGGCCCGGATACGCGTGCATGTCGGTGCTAGCCCCGGTTCGTGGAGCGTCGGATGAAGTCGGCGAGGTCGGCGGACTGCTGGACGCGCGACTCCTCGTGGACGTACATCATGTGCCCGGCCGGGTAGGTCTTCGTCTCGATCCGCTCGCGGTCGGCGAGGGGGATCTCGAGGTGGTCGAGGGTGTACTCGATGGCCTCGATCGGGACGCCGCCGTCGTAGCGGCCCATCGCGATGTGGACCTGCAGGAACGGGTTGAGGCGCATGACGTTGCCGAGCTTGCCGATGACGTCGACGGCCTCGCCCTCGAACTCCTTGTACGACCACGGATGCACCGCGCGGGAGAGGCGCTCGTACACGTGGTCGTTCTCGTATTCGAGCTCGGTGCGCACGTAGTACTGGAGCGCGGCCGAGTACGGGCCGTCGGTGCCGACCAGGAACGGGTCGTACGGCATCCGCTCGTGCGTGTAGTGGTCGGCGGGCCCGGTGAAGCGGGTGTCGAGGCGGCCGGTGATGAGGCGCTTGTGCCGCAGGAGCTCGGCGTAGAACCGGGTGTGCTCCAGGCGCAGGTTGGCGCGGTCGACGTAGTCCTCGCTCACCCCGGTGAGCGAGGCGACCTTGGCGACGGCGGCGGCGCGCACCTCGGGGGCGAGGTTCTGGCCCTTGGCGAGGATGCCGCGGAACTCGTCGGCGTAGGCGCGGGCCTCGTCGACGACCGCTTCGAGGGTGCGGTCGGGGTGGAGTCCGTGGTAGTGGGCGGTGGCCGCGTACGTGGGGAGGAACAGCGGGTCGGGCAGCTCGGAGCGGCTGGCGTGGTAGAGGGTCTCGGTGTTGAACGCGGGGGCGATGAACATGACGCCGTTGAGCGCCATGCCGAACCGGGACTGGAGGTACTCGGCGATGCCGGCGCCGCGGGTGCCGCCGTAGGACTCGCCGATGAGGAACTTCGGCGAGAGCCAGCGGTTGTTGCGGGTCGTCCACAGCCGGATGAGCTCGCTGATGGACTCGATGTCCTTGGAGAAGCCGTGGTAGTCCTTGGCCTTCTCGCCTTCGACGGCCCGGGAGTAGCCGGTGGAGACCGGGTCGATGAAGACCAGGTCGGTGTGGCGCAGCAGGGTCTCCTCGTTGTCGAGGAGGCCGAAGGGCGGCGGGGTGAGGCTCCCGGCGTCGCCGGAGTCGACGCGGCGGGGGCCGAGGAGGCCCATGTGCAGCCAGATCGAGGAGGAGCCGGGGCCGCCGTTGAACGCGAAGGTGACGGGGCGCTGGGTGACGTCGGCGTCGTCGAGGGTGTACCAGGTGATGGAGACCTCGGCCTTGGGCTTGCGGCCGTTGAACTTGTCGTCCTCGGTGATCTCCTCGTGGAGGACGATGCGACCGGTGATGGCGGTGTAGGCGAGGTCGCCGAGGGTGTGCTGGGTGGTCTTGAGGTCGTCGGCGGGCGCGGGCTTGTCGGCCTGCTTCGCGTCCTTCTCGGCGCCGTTGTCGGCGGCCTCGTTCTTCGGTTCGTCGGTCATGAAAACAGAACTTACCGCGCGGCTAGTGGCGACGCCACAGGGTTGCCCGCGGTGCCGGGCGCGGGGTGCGCCTTGTCCGCGTTGACCTCGATGATCTCGTTGCGCTCGTTCACGTGGACGACCGTGGGTTTGAACGCGCGCGCCTCGGCGTCCTCCATCTGCGCGTAGGAGATGAGGATCACCAGGTCGCCCGGTTGGACGAGGCGGGCGGCGGCGCCGTTGATGCCGATGACGCCGGTGCCGCGCTCACCCGCGATCGTGTAGGTCTCGAGGCGGGCGCCGTTGGTGATGTCGACGATGGCGACCATCTCGCCGTCGAGGATGTCGGCGGCGTCGAGCAGGTCCGCGTCCACGGTCACCGAGCCCACGTAGTGGAGGTCGGCCTGGGTGACGGTAGCGCGGTGGATCTTGGACTTGAACATGGTCCGGATCATCGGGCGTCTCCAATAGCGGTGTGTCCCACAACAACGGGGGCGTTGTCGATCAGGCGGGTCGTGCCCGCCTTAGCGGCGATGAGCAGTCTCGCGGGCCCCTGTGCGGGGGCCTCGCCGAGGTCGGTGGCGCGGACGACGACGTAGTCGACGTCCAGGCCGGGCTCGGCGGCCAGGGTCTTCTGCGCCGCGGCGAGCGGATCGGGGGAGGCCTGCGCCGCCTCGACGGCGCGCGGGATGGCAAGGGCGGCAGCGCGTTCGGCCTCGGAGAGGAACACGTTGCGGCTGGAGCGGGCGAGGCCGTCAGGCTCGCGGTCGGTCGCGACGGCGACGACGTCGATGCCCATGTCGAGGTCGCGCACCATGCGGCGGACCATCGCGAGCTGCTGGAAGTCCTTCTCCCCGAACAGGGCCGCGTCGGGCCGGGTGAGGTGGAAGAGCTTCGAGACGACGGTGAGCACGCCGGTGAAGAACCCCGGGCGCGAGGCGCCCTCGAGGATCTCGCCGTCCGGTCCGGCGTGGACGGTGGTGAGGCCGTCGCGGCCGTCCGGGTACATCTCGATGACGCTCGGCGCGAACACCAGGTCCACGCCTTCGGCCTCGCACATCGCGAGGTCGGCGTCGAGCGTGCGCGGGTACTTGTCCAGGTCCTCGTTCGGCCTGAACTGCAGCGGGTTCACGAACACCGTCACGATCACCGCATCGGCGATCTCCTTGGCGCGCTCGATGAGCGTCCGGTGGCCATTGTGGAGCGCGCCCATGGTGGGGACGACGGCGACGCGCCCGGGCAGGGCCGCGCGGGCCTCGGCCAGGTCGGCCTTGGTGTGGCTGAGCCTTGTAACACCAGGTGCCGTCACGGCGTCTCCTCCTTCTCGGGTTGCGCCAGGACTTCGAGCAGCCCTTCGGCGTCGGCGCTCTTGAGGCGGCCGGACGCGAGGGCGCGCTCGGCGGTGCGGCGGGCCATCGTCCGGTACACGTCCTCGATCCCCGTGCCGCCCAGCGCCGCCAGGTGGCGGGCCACAGTGCCGGCGTCGCCGCGCGAGACCGGGCCGGTGAGCCCGGCGTCGCCGTGGCGCAGCGCGTTGTCGAGCGAGGCCGACACGAGCGGCGAGAGCAGCCGCTGCGGGTTCGCGACGCCGATGGCGCGCAGCTGCTCGGCCGCGTCGTTCACCAGGGTCTGGAGGTGGTTGGCGGCGTAGACGAGTGCCGCGTGGTAGCGGGCGCGGTCGGCCTCGTCCACATGCTCGGGGTCGCCGCCCATCTCGAGGACGAGCGCTTCGCCCACGAACCGGGCCTCGGCCTCGCCGGTGATCGCCCACGAGACGCCCGCCAGGCGCTCCAGGTCCTCGTCGCGGCCGGTGAAGGTCATCGCGGGGGCCAGGGCGGCGGTGAGCGCCCCGGCGTCGCGGGCGGGCCGCAGCACGTCGGCGCCGAGCGCGCCGGAGGTGTGGACCCAGATCTGGCCCGGCCTGACGGGCAGGGAGGCCACGAGCGGGGCGATGGCGTCGTCCGGAACGGCGATGAGCACGAGTTCGGAGGCGGCGACGACGTCCGGGGCGGGGAGGATCTCGGCGCCGGGGAGGTGGCGGGCGGCGCGGGCGCGGGAGGCGTCGGATACGGCGGAGGCGGCGACGACCCGGTGGCCGGCGCGGGTGAGGGCCGCTCCGACGACGGAGCCGACCCTGCCTGCGGAGACGACCCCGACGGCGAGCCGTGAGGCGGGCCGCTGCGGGGCTGCGCTGCGCTGCTGATCCATGATGCTGATCCAGTCCTTATGGAGGTACCGGTCATTGCTTACGCGTTAATTGTGCTTCGCAGGAATGCTGACGACAGCCTGGGAGGCTCTGAGTGGCAATTCTCACTCGCCGACTATGGTCGGGGCCATGACGGGGTTCGAACGCTGGGGCGAGGCGATGGCTCGGACCCTGTACGGGCCGGGCGGCTTCTACCGGCGCGAACTGCCGGGGCGCCACTTCGCGACGAGCGCGCAGACCCCCGCGTTCGCACAGGCGATCGCGAGGCTCGCCGACCAGGTCGACGAAGGCCTGGGCCGGCCCGCGGGCTTCACCGTCGTGGACGTGGGCGCGGGCGGCGGCGAGCTCCTGGAGCGCCTCGCCGGGCTCCTCGACGAGCGCGTGCGCCTGGTCGCGGTCGACCTGCGGCCCAGGCCCCCGTACCTGCCCGGCCGCGTCGAATGGCGCGCGGAACCCCCGGAGCGGATCGAGGGCCTCCTGATCGCGTGCGAGCTGCTCGACAACGCGCCGTGCGACGTCGCGGTGGTCGACGCCCGCGGGCGCGCCCGGTACGAGGAGGTCAACGGGGCGGGCGAGACCCGCCTGGGCGACCTGGTCACGAAGGCCGACGACGCCTGGCTCGCCCAGTGGTGGCCGATCTTCACCGAAGGCGAGCGCGCCGAGATCGGCGCGCCCCGCGAAGCCCTGTGGCGCAACCTGACCGCCCGCCTGACCCGGGGCACGGCCCTGGCGGTCGACTACGGCCACCTGCGGCACGACCGGCCCAAGGCGGGCACGATGACCGGCTTCAAGGACGGCCGCGAGACCCCGCCGATCCCGGACGGCACGAGGGACGTCACCGCGCACGTGGCGGTCGACGCCGTCCCCTGCGACCACCTGGAACCCCAGCGCGAGGCCCTCCTGCGGCTCGGCCTCGACGCGACCCTGCCGCCGCTCCCGATGGCCTTCCAGGACCCGGTCGGCTACGCCCAGGCGCTGGCCCACGCCGGCGCCGCCGCGCGCCTCACCGACCCGGCGGGCCTGGGAGCCCACTGGTGGCTCCGCACCGACCGCTGGCCGGATCTGCGGCGATGACGCCGCGCCCGACGGTCAGAGCCGGGCGATGATGAGGGAGATGTCGTCGGGCGCGCCGCCCGCCACCCCGAGCTCGTCGAGCACCACGTCCGCCATCTGCCGCGGGGCGAGGTCGCAGTGGCGGGCCAGGGTCTCGCAGAGCCGGTTCAGGCCTGCGTCGATGTCCTCGTCCCGCCGTTCGATCAGCCCGTCCGAGTAGAGCACGAGGGTGTCCCCCGCGGCGTAGGGCTGCCCGGCCTGCGAGCAGGGGACGTGCTGCGGGCGGGCGCCCAGCGGAGGGTCGAGGGCCTGGGTCAGCAGGTCGCATCGGCCGTCCGGGTGCACGAGCGCCGGGGGCGGGTGCCCGGAGTTGCTGTAGATGATCAGTCCGCTCGAGGGGTCGACCAGCGCCTCCACGGAAGTGGAGTTCAGCGCGCCCTCCATCGAGCGGGCGTACAGGGCGAGGACTTCGAGGGCGTGGGCGGGCCGTTCCAGGGCGCGGATGGCGGCGTTCAGCACGCTGCGGAGCATGCCCATGACCGCGGCGGCCTCGAGGCCGTGGCCGACGACGTCGCCGACCCCCACGGCGAAGCGGCCGCCCGACAGGTCGACCACGTCGTACCAGTCGCCGCAGACGTTCAGGCTCTCGGTGGCGGGCAGGTACCGCACCGCGATGTCAACGTGCTTCTCGAGGTCCGGGGTCAGCAGCATGGCCTTCTGGAGCGTGACGGCCACCTGGTGGTCGCGCAGGCTGGCCTGGCTCAGCTCCACATTGTGGTTCTGGAGCTCGCGGGCCCGTTCGAAGAGCTCGGCCTCCCGCGCCATCGCCGCGGAGGGGACCTCGGCCCGCAACGGGCGGCGGAAGTCGTGGGACTGGACGAACGCCGTCACGTCCTCCGCCCTGATGAGGATCCATTCGACCGGGTTGTTCGGACCGGCGATCGGCGAGTTGATGAGCGACCACCACCGCTCCTCGAACTCGGGGGTCCCCCCGGTGGGGACGTCGTACTTCAGCAGGGCCATGGTGTGCTGCCGCCCGGTCTCCAGGACCCAGTTCAGCGAGGTCCGGACGTTCCGCTCGCCGCTGGCGTCGGGATCGGGGAAGACGTCGAAGAGGGGACGCCCGACCAGTTCGTCGCGGCTCTTGCCGGTGGCCGCCATGTAGGCCGCGTTGGCGGCGACGATCGTGAAGGCCCGGTCGATGACCACGCAAGGAGTCGGTAGCGCCGCGAACACCGCCACGTAATCCAGATCCGTCATTTCAGACAACCCCTGCGTCCCGGGCGATGCATTCCTGCCCTTCGGTCCCTCCCGTCACTGTATACGCTGGTGGGGCCGCGAAAGGTGAACACGGAAATGCGCCTCAAGACCCGCGGGCCCGGGAGCCCGCCGACGGCTCCGCACCGAGCGCTGCAGGTCGCAGCGCCCGATCGCACATGACAATCGTTGGCGTCAAGGCAGCGCCGCGGGCAGCCCCTGCCGTGGTCAGACCGCGGCGGCGGTCTTCTCGATCTTGCGGTATTCGCTGGGGCTCTTGCCTTTTCGGCGTTTGAAGGCGTTGCTGAACCCGAACTGGTCGGCGTAGCCGATCCTGCGGGCGACCTGGGCGACGGTGAGGTCGGGGTCCGCGAGGAGTTCTTCGGCGAGCTGCATGCGCCATTCGGTCAGGTAGGTCAGGGGCGGTTCGCCCATGATCTCGTTGAAGCGCTTGGCGAGCAGCGCGCGGGAGACGCCCGCTTCGCCCGCGAGGTCGGCCACCGTCCACGGGTTCTCGGGTCGCGTGTGGATGGCCTCGAGCGCCGGTCCGGCCACGGGGTCGGAGAAGCCGCGGTACCAGACCGGGGCCGAGCGGCCCTGCTGGTCGAACCAGGTGCGCAGCGTGCAGACCAGGCCCCAGTCGAAGAGGCGGTCGATGAACGCCTGCGTGCCGGGCTTGCGGCTGCCGATGTCGATCACGCAGGCGTCGAGCCACACGCAGATGTCGGAGTCGTCGTCGACCACCAGGACCGGCGGGAGGGCGCGCAGGAGGCGTTCGTGGCGGCGGCCCGAAGCGCGGTAGGCGCCCACGAACAGGGCCGTGGCCTCGCCGTTCGCGTTGAGGGGCGCGGGGCTCGGCAGCTCGGCGCACGCCTCGGGGTCGAAGCAGGTGAGCCAGTAGTCGAGGTGCGGGCGGTCCACGGACGCGGCCTCATCGGCCATCTTGAACGGTTCGCCGCCGCTCACGACCGCCGTCTGCCCGGCCTTGAGCTCGACGCGGGTGCCGTCGGCCAGCATGATGACGCCGCCGCCGCGCGCCACCGTGACCATGGTGAGCGGGGCGCGGTCGTCGAAGCTGACCACCCACGGGGCCTTGAGGATCGCGTCGCTGAGGATCGCGCCTTCAGCGCGGATGCCACCGAGGAGTTCACTGAGCGGGTCCATCCCCCGATCGTAGACGAACTCGCATGGATCGGAGCGCCACGGCCATCGCGCGTCCAGCGAATCGAGGCTGTACTGGACACCAGGCACCGAGACCACCTGGAGCACACCATGACCGCGAAAACCGCCCTCGTCGTCGTCGCACACCACCGCGCCGACTCCCTCACCGCCCGCCTCGGCGACGTCGTGGCCGCCCGCCTCGAAACCGCCGGGTACGCGATCGACCTGCTCAACCTGCAGGCCGAGGGGTTCGACCCCCGCATGAACACCGCGGACCAGCCCGACTGGGACGACCGCGACAAGGCCTACTCCCCCGAGACGCAGTCCCATATGGACCGCATCCTCGCCGCCGACCTGATCATCCCGGTGTTCCCGGTCTACTGGAACGCCCCGCCCGCCCTCCTCAAGGGCTGGATCGACCGGGTCTGGAACTACGGCTTCTCATACGGCCGCAGCAAGCCCCGCCTCGCCGGGAAGCGGATGCTGTGGATCGGCACGGCCGGCGCAACCGAGGGCGACGAGTACTGGGCGTCGCTCCAGAACATCCTCGACCTCACCCTGCGCGAAGGCATCTCGTACTACAACGGGATCACCGACGCCGCCGTCGAGATCCTGCCCGACGCCGAGGGCGAACCGCAGATCGTCGACCCCGCCGGCAACTTCACCAAGGGCGAGGCGCTCACGGGCGAGCAGCGCACCGCCCACTACCAGGCGCTCGAACGGCGTACCGTCGAACGCCTCGAGAAGTTCCTGGCGTAGCGGGCAGGCCCGGTACCCCTTGCAAGGCAAGGGGTACCGGGCCGCGCTCACGCCAGTCGCAGCGCCCCGGCGGGGCACAGGCGCACCGCGTCGGCCACCTCGCCGTCGCAGTCCTCGGCCTCATCGGCGAGGAGCACGACCCGGCCGTCCTCGTCGTCCTGGTCGAAGTAGCCGGGCGCGGTCAGCGCGCACATGCCCGAACTCGCGCACGCCTCCGTGTCGGCGATGATCCTCACCATGACTCCTCCTTACCAGGTCACCGGCAGTTCGGCGACGCCGTAGAAGCTCTGCCCGGTCACCAGCGGCACCTCCGCGGCGGGAACGGCCAGCCGCAGGCCCGGGAACCGCTCGATGAGCCCGGCGAACGCGATGCGCATCTCCATGCGCGCCAGCTGCTGCCCCAGGCACTGGTGCACGCCGTGCCCGAACGTCAAGTGTCCCTTGGCGTCCCCGGTCACGTCCAGCTTGTCGGGCTCGATGAAGTGCGCCTCGTCCCGGTTCGCGGTCTGGACGGACACCGTGACGTACTCGCGGGCCTTGATCAGGTGCCCCTCGAACTCCATGTCCTCCTTCACCTGCCGAATGAGTCCGGTGTGGATGATCGTGAGGTAGCGCAGCAGCTCCTCGACGCCGCCGGCCATCAGCTCGGGCCGCGCGCGCAGCAGCTCCCACTGGTCCCGGTTCTCCAGGAGCGCCATGGTGCCCAGGGCGAGCATCTTCGCGGTCGTCTCGTGCCCCGCGACGAGCAGCAGGATCGCCATGCCCGCCACCTCGTTGTCGTCGAGCTCCGCATCGGCGGCGAGGTCGGAGAGCAGGTCGTCCGTGGGGTTCGCCCGCTTGGCCGCGACCAGCTCGCCGAGAAATGCGAAGAGGTTCAGTATCGCGGCCTGCTTGCCCTCGCCGGTCTCGTCGGTGGTGAAGATCGCCCGGCTGTCGGCTTCGAAGCGTTCGCGCTGGTCGTAGGGGACGCCGAGCAGTTCGCAGATCATCATGGCGGGCACGGGGACCGCGAAGTCGGCGACGAGGTCGGCGGGTCTGGGCCCGGCGGCGAGGGCGTCGAGGCGGTCCTGGACGTGCGCGGCGATGCGCGGTTCGAGCTGCTTCATGCGCTTGACGGTGAACACGCCGGTGAGTTTGCGGCGCAGGCGGGTGTGGTCGGGCGGGTCCATCTCGATGAACATGCCGGGGGTGAGCGGGAAGTCGCCTTCGAAGTCGAGGTAGCCCTCGAGGCCGGGCATCGGGATCGGCACCTGCGCCGGGCTGCCGAGCGTGGAGCTGAACCGGGTGTCGGCCAGGACCTTGCGGGCGAGGCGGTGGCTGGTGACGAGCCAGCCCAGGCGGCCCTCGGGGTAGTAGCGCATCCGCCGCATCTCGGACCCGCGGTGCAGGGCCATGACGGCGGCGGGCGGGTCGAACGGGTGGTCGCGTTCGAGTGGGATGCCGTAGGGCACCGCCGCTTCGGTGCCGTCGGGAGTGCTGGTTTCGGGAGTTCTGTCGGGTGCTGACACGGGTGCCTCCTCGGTGGTGGTCGATCGCGGCTCGCACGATCTACGTATATATAGGCTATACGTATATACGTGGATCGTGCAAGCCGCCCCTCACCCGGCGAGCAGTTTGTCGACCGCCCCGTCCGCGCGGGCGAGCAGGGCCGCGTAGTGGCGCGCCCGCTCCGCGCCCTCCAGGCCCTTCGCCTCACTGTCGAACAGGGCCTCGGTGTGCACGTCCGTGACGTCGCAGAACTCGCTGATCCCGCGCCGCAGCGCCCCGTCGAGGAGCGCGCGGGTGAGGTCCGAGTTCGGGTCGTCCTCGGCGAGCCCGGCCAGGCCGAGCCACAGCATCCGCTTGCCCGCCATGGGCTTCTCGCGCCGCCCGTAGGTGAGCCCGTAGTTCCAGACCCGGTCGATCCAGCCTTTGAGCAAGGCGGGCAGGCCGAACCACCACACCGGGAACACGACGGCGACGAGATCGGCGGCCAGCAGCCGCCCGGCGTGAGCGTGCACCTCCGGCGAGTACCGCTTGTCGCGGTCGCCGTAGTCGGGCTCGTCCTCGACCCGGTTGCGGGGGTCGAACCCCTCGGCGTGCAGGTCGAGCAGGTCGACGCGATATCCGGCGGCCTCGATGCGGTCCGCGGCGCGGCGGGCGAGGACCGCCGTGAGCGCATCGGCGCGGTGGTGGGCGAAAACGACGAGGGCCGTGGGCCTGTCCATGCGGGTCTCCTTCCGGTGGCGCCGCCGCAGCGGCGGCGCCCCTTCAGTACAGCCCGCATTTCGTGGACGGACCATGGTCGAGAGGCGGCGAAACCTTCGCGATCGTCTACCGTTGCGGCATGGACCCGCTCAGCGACATGCTCGCCGACCTCCGCGCCGAGGGCGCGGCCGTGCACCAGGCCGCACTCGACCCGCCGTGGCGCCTGCGCTTCGATGGCGACGCGCCGCTGACGATGGTCACCCTCGTCGCCGGGAGCGCCGAACTCGTCCTGCGCGACGGCACGATCCGCCCGCTCGCCCCCGGCTCCACCGCGATCGTCCGCGAACCGTTCGAACTCGCCGACGACCGCTCCACACTAGACCGTCCGATCGCCGCTCTACCGATAAGCGAAGCGCCGCAAGGCGAACGGGACGTCCTCATCGCCGGGACCTACCGTCCCGCGAGCGCCCGGCACCAGCGGCTCCTGCGCGCGCTCCCCGCAGCGCTCGTCCTCGACGAGGAGGTCGAGGACGTGCTCTGGCTCCACTCCATGCGCGACGCCCTCACCCGGGCGCAGGCGCCCGGCGGGCAGGCCATGCTCGACCGCATCCTCGACTGGGGGCTCGTGTGCACCCTCGGCTGCTGGTTCGAGCGCCAGGAGGCGGACGCGCCCGGCTGGTACCTGGGCGCGCTCGACCCCGTCACCGGCCCCGCGCTCGAGGCGATCCACCGCCACCCCGACCGGGCGTGGACCGTGGCGTCGCTCGCCGCCCGCGCGAACGTCTCGCGCGCGCACTTCGCCAAGCGCTTCACCGAGGTCATGGCGCAGCCGCCGCTGCGGTACGTGGCCGAGCGCCGCATGGAGCTCGCCGCCGACCTGCTCGCCGATCCGGAGGTCCCGGTGGCGGCGGCCGCCGCCGCGGTCGGCTACCGCGACGCGTTCGCGTTCTCCACCGCGTTCAAACGCCACCGGGGGCTGAGCCCCCGCGACTACCGGTCGCAGCGGCGCCGGTGACATCGACGGCGGTCACAGCCGTGCGACGAGCCAGCCGACGCCGGCCAGCAGTGCGATGAGGGCGAAGAAGACGTAGATCGCCAGCTCGACCCATTCGCTCGCCGAGCTCGGGCGCCAGAAGCGCCTGCGCTGCCGCCCGGGTTCGTTCCGGTCAGGGGTGTCGTTCATGCGTCCAGCGTAGGCAGTGGACCCCACCGAATCCAACACACCAAATGACTTTGACGCAGTGCCGTTAGCCGCACAGAATCAACGCATGGGATACGTAGACCTCTCGGGCGTGCGGTACGGCCTCAGCGACGGCACCACATTGTTCGATGAGGTGTCGTTCCGTGTCGGCGAAGGCGCGAAAGTCGCCCTCATCGGCGCGAACGGCGCGGGCAAGACCACGCTGCTGAACATCGTCACCGGATTGCTCGCACCGGACGCGGGCACCGTCGCGCACTCGGGCGGGCTCGGCGTCATGCGCCAGCTGGTGGGCATGCGCGAAGGCGAGCGGCCACTGCGCCACCTCGCTGTGGACCTCGCGCCGCCGCCGGTGCGCCTCGTGGCCGCGCGGCTGGCGAAGGCCGAGGCCCGCATGGCCTCCTCGGACGGCACGGAGAAGGACCAGCTCGCGTACGCGCAGGCCCTCGCCGACTGGGGCGAGGCCGGCGGCTACGAGTTCGACGTGCTCTGCGACACGGTCGCGGTCGCGATCCTCAGGCAGCCCTGGGAAGCGGTCAAGAACCGTCCCCTCAGGACGCTCTCGGGCGGCGAGCAGAAGCGGTTCGCGCTCCAACTGCTCCTGCAGGGCCGCGACGAGGTCCTGGTGCTCGACGAGCCTGACAACTTCCTCGACGTGCCCGCCAAGCGCGAACTGGAGCAGGCGATCCGCGACTCGGACAAGTCGATCCTGTTCGTCTCGCACGACCGCGAGGTGCTCGCGAACGCCGCGAGTTCGATCGTGACGCTCGAGGCCGGCACGACCTGGACGCACGGCGGCGGGTTCGCGACCTGGCACGACGCCCGCGCGTCGCGCCACGAGCGGTTCGAAGAACTGCGGCGCCGCTGGGACGAGGAGCACAAGAAGCTGCGCGAACTCATGCTCATGTACAAGAACAAGGCCGCGTACAACTCCGACATGGCCTCCCGGTACCGGGCCGCCCAGACGCGCCTGCAGAAGTTCGAGGAGGCCGGGCCGCCGCCCTCGCCGCCGCGAGACCAGGACATCCGCGTGAAGCTCGAAGGCGGGCGGACCGGCAAGCGCGCCGTCATCTGCGAGCAGCTGGAGCTGGAGGACCTGACGTTCCCGTTCGACCTCGAGGTCTGGTACGGCGACCGCGTCGCCGTACTGGGCGCCAACGGGACCGGCAAGAGCCACTTCCTGCGCCTGCTCGCGCAGGGCGGCTCCGACCCGGAGGCCGGGCTCGCCGCGAAGCGCAGCCTGGAACCGGTGCGGCACTCCGGGATCGCCCGACTGGGCGCCCGCGTCTACCCCGGTCACTTCTCGCAGACGCACGAGCATCCGGAGTTCGACGGCCGCACCCTGCGCGAGATCCTCTGGGAGGGCGACGAGGACCGGCCCTCGCTCGACCGGTCGAAGGCCATGAGCGCGCTCAACCGCTACGAGCTCACCGGACAGTCCGAACAGGACTTCAAGACGCTCTCGGGCGGCCAGCAGGCGCGGTTCATGGTGCTCATGCTCGAGCTCTCCGGCGCGACCTGCCTGCTCCTGGACGAGCCCACGGACAACCTCGACCTCGCCTCGGCCGAAGCTCTCGAGCAGGGCCTCAAGGCCTTCGACGGCACCGTCCTCGCCGTCACCCACGACCGCTGGTTCACGCGCGGCTTCGACCGCTTCGTGGTCTTCCAGAACGACGGCGAAGTCATCGAGTCGGACGAGCCGGTCTGGGACGTGCGCTGAGCGGGCGCGGCCGGGACGCCGCTGGTGGAACGGCGACCCGGCCGCGCGATCGTGACCCCCTAAGGGGGAGAGCCGGTCTGCGGCCCGCTCAGGGCACTCGCGTTGCAGACCAGTGGAAACGGCGCCGGCTACCAGGTGACGGGCAGCGTGTGGACCCCGTACACGGCCATGTCGCTGCGCATCGGGATCTCCTCGGACGGCACGGCCAGCCGCAGCTCGGAGAACGCCTCGATGAGCTTCGCGAAGCCGATGCGCATCTCCACGCGCGCCAGCTGCTGGCCCACGCACTGGTGGACGCCGTGCCCGAACGCCATGTGTCCCTGGGCGTCCCGCCCGATGTCGAGCACGCCGGGCGCCTCGTACTTGTGCGGGTCGCGGTTGGCCGCCTGGAGCACCACGGTCACATGCTGGCCCGCCCGGATGCGGCGGCCGTCGATCTCCGCGTCCTCCTTCGCGATGCGCATGATCCCGTTGTGCGCCACCGTGAGGTACCGCAGCAGCTCCTCGACCGCGGCGGGCATGAGGCCCGGCTCGCCGCGCAGCCGCGCCAGCTGGGCCGGGTGCTCGAGCAGCGCGAACGTGCCCAGGGCGAGCATGTTCGCCGTCGTCTCGTGCCCGGCAACCAGCAGGATCAGTGCGATGCCGGCGGCCTCGACCTCGTGGATCTCGGGGTCGGCGGCCAGCACGCTGAACATGTCGTCCCCGGGCTCGGCGCGCTTGGCCGGGACGAGCGCCATGAGGTAGCCGAACAGCTCGGCCATCGACTTGTTGCGCTCCTCGACCGAGCGGGAGAGGTCGAGCATGTCGGCCGAGTTCCGCTGGAACGCGTCCCGATCGGCGTAGGGGACGCCGAGCATCTCGCAGATCACCAGCGAGGGCACGGGAAGGGCGAACTCGCGCACCAGGTCCGCGCCGGGACCGGCCGCGCGCAAGGCCGCGATGCGCCCGTCGACGATGTCCGCGATGCGCGGCTCCAGGTCCTTCATCCGCTTGACGGTGAAGACACCGGTCACCTTGCGGCGCAACCGGGTGTGCTCGGGCGGGTCGAAGAACAGGAAGAACCCGGGCGGGACCTGCTCCGAGATCGACACGAACACGTGCGGGAGCTCCGTGGGCGAGCGGGTGAACCGCTCCCCGGTGGCGAAGCGCGGGTCGGCGAGGACCTTGCGGCCCTCGGCGTGCCCGGTGACGAGCCAGCCTTCGACGCCGTCGGGGTAGTACCTGATGGGCCGCAGCGGCTGCGACTGCAGGTCCATGAGCGCGGTCGGCGGGTCGTAGCGGGTCTCCCGCCGGTACGGCATGCCGAAGGGCAGGTCGTGCTCTGCGGCGAGGTCTTCTGAAACCATGGGAACTCCTGGGAGTGCGGCAGCACGGTCGCCGAAGCCCCCGATCGGTTGCGGCGCAGCGCTTTGCGCCCGCACCGCCGCCGATCACGGCTTCGTGGTCCCCACCACATCGGAGCTTATGGCCGGACGCGCTGGCGCGCAACGGCTCCACGCGCTCCTGTCAGTAACCCGACACGGATCGTGCGCACGGGTGTGCCCGTGGCCTACGGGAGTTCGAGGAGCGCCTCGATGTACTGGGCGACCCCGTCGTCGTTGTTGCCCGCGGGGGCGATCTCGGTCGCGGCGGCCTGGACCCACGGGTGGCCGTTGGGCATCGCGACGGAGTGGCCGGCGGCCTCCATCATGCTCAGGTCGTTCGTGGCGTCGCCGAAGACGAGCACATCGGACCAGTCGATGCCGAACTTGTCGAGCACGACCTGGATCCCGGCGGCCTTGGTCACGCCCACGGGGCAGACCTCGAGCATGCCCACGCCGGACTCGGTGACGGTGACGAGCGAGGGGTCGATGACGTCCTTCGCGGCGACCAGCAGCTCAGGGCCGGTGTACTCGTCGGACACGAAGTAGCCCTTGACCATCGGCCCGGTGAAGGCGATCTCGCGGGGCGCGGTCTCCAGGGTGACGGCCGTCCACGGCCAGTCGGGCATGGCGTCGCCGGTGATGTGCCGCGCGGGGTCGGCCGGCTCGGCGAGCGCCCGCACGGGGCCGACCTCGGCCTCGATCAGGCGGAGCGCCTCCAGGAGCACCGAGCCTTCGACGGAGCGGTCGGCGAGCTGGACCACCGTGTCGTCGTAGCGGCATTCGTAGACGAACGCGCCCTGACCGAGCACGAGGAAGTCGGCGGAGGGGATGTCGTTGCGGCACAGATCGATCAGCCGCGGTCCGCGGCCGGTGGCGCCCACGAGGATGACGCCCGCGGCGGCGAGGCGCTTGAGCGCGGCCATGGTGCGCGGGGAGACGGTCTCGTCGGAGCGGACGACGGTGCCGTCAAGGTCCGTCGCCACGAGTCGAGGTGCCCGGTCCAGCTGGATCATGTGTCCTCCTAGGTCGTCTCGCTGCAGTCCGCCGGCCGTGGACGCCGCCCGTGGGGAGGCACTGCCGCATCGGTCGATGCGGAGCCGTTGGCCCGCTTGGGCCCGGGCGGCGCGGCGGCCGTCAGAACCACCGCGACAGCACCTTCGCCACCCCGTCCTCCCACACCGAGGGGGCGACCTCGTCGGCTGCGGCCCGCACGTCAGGGGCCGCCTGGCCCATCGCCACGGACCAGCCCGCCCACGCGAACATCGTCAAGTCGTTGTGGGCGTCGCCGAAGACGACGGTGTCGGACGATGATACGCCGTAGTGGGCCGCGATACGGGCGATGCCGGTGGCCTTGCTGATCCCGGGGGGTCCGATGTCGACCCAGCCGTTGTATCCGACCTCCACGTGGTAGTCCGCGGTGTCGAGGGCCGCACCGGCGGCGAGGCGCATCGCCTGCGGGCAGCGCACGGGCCCGCCGTAGGCGTTGGTGGAGTCGACGCGGGCGACCAGCCGCGGGGCCGGGCGCGAGACCAGCTCCTCGACGGTGATCTCCCCGGCCCAGCGGGCGGGGAAGTCGCGGCGGAAGCCCTTGGTGTGCCACCAGCCCTCCAGGTCCCACTCCACCGCGAACTCGACGGACGGGTTGGAGGCGATCAGCGCTTCGACCGCGACGGCGGCGTCCACGGTGGCCTGGTGCGAGATCGCGCGGGCGCCGAGGTCGTATTCGCCGGCGCCGTGCGAGGCGGAAGCGAAGCCCTCGTCGAGCCCCAGGTCGTCGGCGGTGCGGACGGCGCCCCAGATGGCGCGGCCGGTGACGACGGCGACGGGCACGCCCGCGTCGCGGACGGCCTGGAGGGCGTCGATCACCGCGCGGCTGGGCCTGGTCGACGGCGTGCCGCCGCCGGGCTTGACGCTCTTCGTCTCGTGGTAGTCCACCACGGTGCCGTCGAGGTCGACCGCCACCAGTTTCGGCGGCGTCCGGCGGGGCTCGGCGGGGGCGGGGGTCAGGGCGGTGTCTGGCACGCCTCAACCGTAGCGCCGCTTGAGTGAACAGCAGGGTACCGAGGGTTTGAACTCACGCCGCCGCGCTCATGACAAGCTGCAATCACACCAAACCCACCCACAGGGGCGGCTTGCGGCATACGGTTCGTCTATGGGCGAGATCATGATCGAACGCGTCTACGACTACCGCGCGGACCCGCAGCGGGCCGGGGCGGTCTTCCTGGTCGACCGGCTGTGGCCGCGCGGCGTCAGCAAGGAGGACCTCGAGGGGGTCACCTGGGCGCAGGACGCCGCGCCGTCGCCGAACCTGCGGATCTGGTTCGGCCACATGGCCGACCGCTTCGAGGAGTTCACCGGCCGCTACCGCAGCGAGCTCGACGGCCACCCCGAGCGCGCCGAACCGCTCCTGGAAGCGGCGAGAACGGGCCCGGTGACCCTCCTCTACGCCGCCAAGGACCCAGAGGTGAACCACGCACTGGTCCTGAAGGCCTGGCTCGAAGAGCAGCAGTCCGAACCCGAATAGCCTTCGATCCTGTCGGACCCCTATGCCAGGTTCGTTGAACCGGGGGCCCGCAGAATCGTAGGGGCTCCCGGCGAAAACCGACACGCCGACACTGTCGGACCCCCATGTCAGGCTTTGAGACCGGGGGCCCACAGGTTGGTCGGGTCGCCAAAACAACCGGAAACTCCCGAACGCACACGGCCCGCCGGTCACCAGACCGGCGGGCCGCTCACGTATCGCGCTACTTCTTCGGTTCGAGCACGTCCTTGCCGAGGAACGGCTGCAGCGCCTTCGGCACCGCCACCGAACCGTCCGGCCGCTGGTGGTTCTCGAGGATCGCCACCAGCCAGCGCGTGGTCGCCAGCGTCCCGTTCAAGGTCGCCGCCACCGCGTTCCGGCCCTGCTCGTCGCGGTACTTCACGTTGAGGCGCCGCGCCTGGAAGGTGGTGCAGTTCGAGGTCGAGGTCAGCTCCCGGTACCGGCCCTGCGTGGGCACCCACGCCTCGCAGTCGAACTTGCGCGACGCCGAGGTGCCGAGGTCGCCCGCGGCGACGTCGATGACCCGGTAGGGCAGCTCCATCTTCTGCAGCATCTGCTCCTCATAGGACAGCAACTTCTCGTGCTCGGCCTCGGCGTCCTCGGGCTTGCAGAACGAGAACATCTCGACCTTGTCGAACTGGTGCACCCGGATGATGCCCTTGGTGTCCTTGCCGTACGACCCCGCCTCGCGGCGGAAGCACGACGACCAGCCCGCGTACCGGCGCGGCGCGGTCAGCTCGCCCAGGTTCTCCCCCGAGTGGTACGCCGCGAGCGGCACCTCCGAAGTACCCACGAGGTACATCTCGTCGCGCTCGAGGTAGTAGATCTCGTCGGCGTGCTCACCGAGGAAACCGGTGCCCTCCATGGCCTCCGGGCGCACGAGCACCGGCGGGATCATCGGCGTGAAGCCGGTCTCGACCGCCTGCTGGATCGCCAGGTTGAGCATGGCGAGCTGCAGCAGCGCACCGTCGCCGGTGAGGTAGTAGAAGCGGGCGCCTGAGGTCTTCGCGCCGCGCTCGGTGTCGAGCAGGCCGAGGGCCGTGCCGATCTCGAGGTGGTCCTTCGGGTCCTCGATCTCGGGCTTCTCGCCGACCTCGCGCAGCACGATGTAGTCGTCCTCGCCGCCGGCGGGCGCGCCCTCGGCCACCAGGTTGGGGATGGCCTTCCCGGCCGCGTCGAACGCGGCGGCCGTCGCGGTCACCGTGAGCTCGGCGGCCTTGACCTCCTCCGAGAGGGTCTTCGTGCGGTCGAGCAGCGCCTGGCGCTCCTCGGCGGCGGCGCCGGCGATCCGCTTGCCCAGGCCCTTCTGCTCGGCGCGGAGCGTCTCGAAGGATTGGAGGGCACTGCGGTGGTCGGCGTCGGCGGAGAGGAGGGCGTCGACGGCCTCGACGGAGGCACCCCTCTTGCGCTGGCTGTCGCGGTAGGCGTCCGGGTTGTCTCGCAGTGCACGCAGATCAATCACGTGACCAGATTACCGGCCGGTCCACCTCGGCCCCGAGCGCATATTGTGGGCGTGTGGCGGTCGATATGGGCGAGGCGGAATTCGAGGCGGCGGTGTCCGACGCGCTGGACGCGGTGCCGCAGGAGCTGATGGCGATGCTCGACAACGTCGTGATCCTCGTGGAGGAGGAGCCCGAGGGGCCCGAGAAGGACCTGCTGGGCCTGTATCAGGGAACGGCGCTGACGGACCGCGGCTGGGAGTACGGCGGGGTCCTGCCCGACACGATCACGATCTACCGGGGGCCGACGCTGCGGATGTGCGCGACCGTGAAGGAAGTGGTCGACGAGGTGGCCGTGACCGTGGTGCACGAGATCGCCCACCACTTCGGGATCGAGGAGCACCGCCTCCACGAACTCGGCTGGGGTTAGCACCGCATCTGCGTCGATCCACCCCGTAACGGCCGCGTAAATACGAGCCCAGAAGGCTGTTGTGCCTCGCACCCGCGAGGTTAGACTGACTTCGTGACGACGTTTCGCATCGGAGAGGCCGCCGAACTGCTCGGGGTCTCCGCCGACACGGTCAGGCGCTGGATCGACTCCGGGCGCCTCGCCGCCTCCCGCGACGAGCAGGGGCAGCGGTCGATCCCGGGCGCCGACCTCGCCGCATTCGCGCGCGAACGGGCCAGCGCCCCCGACACGGGAGCCGGATCGTCCTCGGCCCGGAACCGCCTGCGCGGCATCGTCACCGCGATCACCAAAGACCAGGTCATGGCACAAGTCGACCTGCAGGTCGGGCCGTTCCGCGTGGTCTCGCTGATGAGCCGCGAGGCGGTCGACGAACTCGGGCTCGAGGTCGGCTCGCTGGGAACCGCCGTCGTCAAGTCCACGAACGTGGTCGTCGAACGACCCGACCATTGAGCCCCCCGGGAGTCCGATTGCGCACCGCCACCGTCCGCCGCCCCCTCGCCGCCGTCGCGGCGCTCGCCACTGCGCTCCTCACCCTCACCGCGTGCAGCCCGGAAGAGGACAAGAACAACGTCCTCACCGTCTTCGCCGCCGCCTCGCTCACCAAGGCCTTCAACCTGATCGCCGACGAGTTCGAGGAGGAGCACCCCGACAACGGCATCCTGTTCAACTTCGGCGGGAGCGCCGCGCTCGCCGTCCAGATCAACGAAGGCGCACCAGGCGACGTCTTCGCCGCCGCCGATGCGACCACGATGGCCGCCGCGGTCGACGCGGGCACCGTCGCGGAGCCCGAGGTCTTCGCCCGCAACCAGCTCGTCATCGCCGTCCCCGAGGGCAATCCGGACGGCGTCACCGGCCTCCAGGACCTCGCCGGCCTCTCGGTCGCCGTCTGCGCCGAGGAGGTGCCCTGCGGCGCCGCCGCCCAGACCGCGATCGCGGCCTCCGGCGCATCGATCGACCCGTCCACCTACGAGCCCGACGTCAAGGCGACGCTGGCGAAGCTCGCGATGGGCGAAGTCGACGCCGCGCTGGTCTACCGCACCGATGTCATCGCCGCCCGGGGCGGCGTCGACGGCGTCGAGTTCCCCGAGTCCGACTCGGCCGTCAACTCCTACCCGATCGCGGTGCTGGACGAGGCCGACAACCCCGACCTCGCGGCCGAGTTCATCGCCTACGTCCAGTCCGACGCCGGCCAGGCGGTGCTCGAGACCGCCGGGTTCCAAGCGCCCGACGGCGACCGGTAGCGACGGGGAACACCATGCCCGCCAAGCGAACCCGCCGACGCCGCGTCCCGGCCGCGCTGCTGGCGCCCGCCATCGCCGGCCTGGTGTTCCTGATCCTTCCGCTCCTCGGCCTGCTCGCCCGCGCCCCCTGGACCGAACTCCCGGCCCGCCTCGCCGAACCCGAAATGCTCGCGGCCCTGCGGCTCTCACTGCTCACCGCGACCGCCGCGACCGCGCTCTCGCTGTGCTTCGGCATCCCGATCGCCTGGCTGCTCGCCCGCGGCGAGTTCCCCGGCCGCAGCGTCCTGCGCGCCCTGGTGACCGTGCCGCTCGTGCTCCCGCCCGTGGTCGGCGGCGTGGCACTGCTGCTCGTGTTCGGCCGCAACGGGATCCTCGGGTCGTGGCTGCACGAGCGGTTCGACGTCACGATCCCGTTCACGACCACCGCGGTCGTACTGGCGATGACCTTCGTGTCGATGCCGTTCCTCGTGGTCTCGGTCGAAGGCGCGCTGCGCGGGGCCGACATCCGCTTCGAGGAGGCCGCCGCGACCCTCGGCGCGGGGCGGTGGACCGTGTTCACGCACGTGACCCTGCCGATGGTCGCGCCGGGCGTGCTCGCCGGGGCGGTGCTGTGCTGGGCGCGCGCGCTCGGCGAATTCGGGGCGACGATCACGTTCGCCGGGAACTTCCCGGGCCGCACCCAGACGATGCCGCTCGCCGTCTACCTTGCGCTGCAGACAGATCCGGAGGCCGCGATCGTGCTCAGCCTGATCCTGCTGGCCGTGTCCGTGATCGTGCTGGCGTCACTGCGCGACCGCTGGACGGCGGCCCCGTGAACGCCGCGGCGGACCCCGGCGGGCAGGCCGCGGGCCTGGACGCGCACCTGGTCGTGGACCGCGGAGGCTTCCGGCTCGACCTGCGGCTGCACGTCGCCCCCGGTGAGACCGTGGCCCTGCTGGGGCCCAATGGCGCGGGCAAGACCACGGCCCTGCGGGCACTGGCCGGACTCGAGCAGCTGTCGGACGGCCACATCGCGTTGAACGGCGAGGTTCTGGACCGGCCGGGATCGCAGCCGGGCCGGATGCGGGCAGCGCGAAGCGGGTCGCAGATCGATGGGCCCCCGAACGACAACCCTGACACGGGGGTACGACAGCCCTTTTCGGACGCGTTCGAACAGGGCAGGGCGGACGGAGTCGCCGGCGGCCGGCGGGGCGATCGGTGGGTGCCGCCGGAGGAGCGGCGGATCGGGGTGGTCTTCCAGGACTACCTGCTGTTCCCCCACCTGACGGCGGCCGACAACATCGCGTTCGGGCCCCGCAGGCGCGGGCTCGGCAGGGCCGAGTCGCGTGCGATCGCGGCCGAATGGCTCGAACGGGTCGGCTTGCAGGAGTTCGGGAAGCGCCGCCCGAAGCAGCTCTCGGGCGGGCAGGCGCAGCGGGTGGCGCTGGCCCGGGCGCTCGCGTCCGAACCCGCGCTGCTGCTCCTCGACGAGCCGCTGGCGGCTCTGGACGCCCGGACCCGGCTCGACACCCGGGCGGAGCTCCACAGGCACCTGACGGGCCACACGGGCCCGGCGATCGTGGTGACGCACGATCCGGTGGACGCGCTGATGCTCGCGGACCGGCTCGTCGTGGTCGAGGACGGCCGGGCCGTCCAGGAGGGCGACGCCGAATCGGTCACCGCCCGCCCGCGCACGGACTACATCGCGCGCCTGGTCGGCCTGAACCTCTATCGCGGAGTGGCGGAAGGCAACCAGGTCGTCCTCGACGGCGGGCTCTCGGTAGCCGCCGCGGCCGGGCCGGGCCGGGGCGACGATGGTTCCGGGCCCGCTACCGCGGTGGCGGCCGGTCCGGCCGAAGGCCCGATGGTCCTCGTCGCGGCCGATCCGCTGAGCGGCCCGGCGTTCGCCGCATTCCCGCCGAGTGCCGTCGCGCTGTACCCGGAGCGGCCTGAGGGCAGCCCCCGGAACACTTGGCGGGCGACCGTTTCGGGAGTGCACCGCCATGGCGACAATGTGCGCGTCCAGCTCGACGGTCCGCTCAAGGCCGCTGCGGACGTGACGCCCGCGGCGGCCGCCCAGCTCCGCCTCGAGCCGGGCCGCGGCGTCTGGGCGACGGTGAAGGCCTCGGAGATCCGCACCTACCCGGCCTGAGCCCGGCCGTCGTCCTCGCCTCTGATCGCCTGATCAGGCCGATGTGCACGCCTGCCGACCCCGGCTCGCGCTCGTTCACTCGATCGGGCGACAACGTGGCCTGGAACCCTTCGTTTTGTCGGACCCGAGCGGGAGGATCGGCCTACCGTCCTTCCCCTCTAGTGGTGGGTGGGGGCTGGGGACGGCCGTATTCTCCGGCTTCAAAAACGCCGCCCCCCACCCGAATCGCTCACCACCGCAACGCGATCGGCGCTCAAGCCGCGGCCGCGGCGAGTTCGCGCCCGGCGGTCGGTGCCGCCGGAGTCCCGGCTCCGTCGTCGCGGGCCGCGCGGCGGATGGCCGGCAGGCAGGCGAGCACGATCGCGATCGACAGGAGGCCGACCGCCGCGAAGGCGACCTGTACCTCCATCACCATCGACATCGCCCCGCCGAGCAGGAACCCGATGAGCTGAGCGGCGCTCAACCGGCCGTGCACCGCCGCGTTCGCGCGGCCCAGGAACGCCTCCGGCACGCGCCGGGCCACCGCGATGCCCAGCGCCGAGTTCTCCCCCGCGTTGAACATCCCGCCGAGCAGGTTGAGCGGCACCATGAGCAGCACCGTGAACAGCGGCATCCCCTGCCCGAAGCACACCAGCCCGACCCCGGCCAGGCACGCCATGACCATCCACGCCAGCTGCACATCGCGGTCCAGGCGGCGGATGACCGCGGCCGCGACCCATGCACCGACGACCATGCCGGCGGTCCAGCAGGCCTTGATGAGCCCGTACATGCTCTCGCTCGCGTCGTACACCTCGCGCACCAGGAAGACGCTGAGCACGTTCACCGCGCACAGCGCCGCGATGACCGAGCTGAAGGCGATGACGACCACCGTGAGCAGCCGGTCGCCGCCCAGTCGCCAGCCCGGGCCCGCGGTCGCCTCGTCCGCCTTGACGGGCCGGCGCACGCCGCCTCGCCGCGTGCGGATGTCGCAGCACAGCAGGACCCGCGCCGTCGCGCAGGCCGCCGCGAGGGCGAGCGCCGCACCGACGCCGTTGGCGCCGATGAGGAATCCGGCGGCGGCGGGCCCGGCGGCGAGGCCGACGAGCGTGCCGGTCTGGACCAGGGCGACCGCCCGCGGCAGGTCCTCGCGGCTCGACATGGACGGGACGAGCGCGCTCACGACCGGTTGCAGGACCGCCGTTCCGGCCGCGTTCACGATGACCAGCCCGTACAGGCCGTACAGGTTGTCGGTGAACGCCATGGCGACGATCGCGGCGGCCTGGACGAGGCCCGAGGCGGCCATGAGCGCGCGGCTGTCGAACCGGTCGGCCATGCGCCCGGTGAACGGCGCGAGGAGGAACAGCGGCAGGGTCGCGCAGATGATGAGCGCGGCGATGGCGAGGCCGCCGTAGCCCTCCGTCTGGAGGCGGAGGGTGAGGGCGAAGTCGGCCGTGAACATGGCGGTTCCGGCGAGGAACGCGCAGATCGCGGCGGTGTAGACGTCGGACCAGCGGGTCCCGTCCAGGAAGGATGTGAAAGACATATTTCGAAGATACTCTTTCACAGTTGGACGCGAAAGAGGTTTTTCAGATTTTTCGAAGGATTTCTTTTACATCTTCGAGCGCCCTGCTCCCGCTGCCGCCCAAGCGGACCCGGGGCGCCTCAGACCTTCGGGAAGAACCGGAACAGCGTGTTGAACACGTACGTGCCGTCCTCCTCGTCGACACCCCGCTCCGCCCGCTCCGACGTGCGGTCGGCGTACTCCTGCTCCAGCTCCTGGTAGCGGCGGCTGAACTCCGTCGCCTCCTCGATCGTGAGCCGCAGGTGCGCCTGCTGGGTCAGCGCGGCCTCGCGCAGCGCCGGGTCGGCCTCGAACCGCTGGTCGAGCCAGCGCGAGAAGTTGCGGTCGTGCTGCTCCATGAACATCTCGCCCATGGTCCGCTCGATGACCTTGGCACTCTCGGGGGCGTCGTCCTCCGCGCGGATCGAGAAGCTCTGGATCTTCATGCGCCACAAGCGCTCGCGCGCGTCGCCCCGGCTCGGCGCCTCCTCGATGAAGCCGGCCTTCGCGAGGGTCCGCAGGTGGTAGCTCATCGCGCTCGGCGTCATGCCCGCGACCTCGGCGATCTCGGTGGCCGTGGCCCCTTCGAACCCCGCGACCCGGTGCCCGGCGAGGAAGTCGAAGACCGCCATGCGCGCCGGGTGGGCGAGCGCCTTCATCCGCTCGGGGTCGGTGATCTTCACGTGCTCCTTGCCCATGAACCGCGGCTTGCCCGGCGGCGTGGGCGGCAGCGGCGGTGTCGGCGGGACCGGCACCGCGGGCCCCGCCGTCGCGCCCGGCACGGCGCCTTCGGGACGCGAAGCAGGTGTTTCAGACATGGGACAAGCTAACCACGGCCGGGCGCGGGCCGCGGCGACGACCGCTGGGGAAGGCCTAGCCCGATGACGACGCGGCGGCGTTGGCGCCCTCGCGGTTGGTCACCGCCTTGCGCGTCGCCGCCCCGACCCAGTGCGCTTCGGCGAGGGCCTTGAGCTCCTTGCGGGACGGGCGGGTCTGGCGGTCGGGGAAGATCGCCTTCTCCAGGCGGATGGCGGCCATGAGCGACAGGAGCGCCTGCGTGCGCTCGTCGAAGGCACGCCCGGTCCGGACGGCGGAGGTGAGCCGGGTGCGGGCGTCGGCCGTCGCGTGCCGGTCGCGCGGGTGGTACCGGTTGACGGGGAAGATCCCGAGGGCCTTGCCGCGCTCGTGGCGCAGCTCGCCGGTGGCGACGAGGCGCTCGCGCAGCGCGGGAACGAGGCCTTTGGAGGCCCGCTCAAGGACGCTGTGGGGTGCGCGCGGCTTGTCGGCGGCGATGGCGGCGAGGCGGGAGTCGACGACGGGGTCGCCGGTGGGGGTCGGGTCGAGGACGCGGACCTTCTTGCCGTCCAAGCCGATGCGTCCGGCGAGCGTGAGTTCGAACAGGACCGCGCCGCCGAGGCCGAGGTCGAGGTAGCCGCCGGCGCGGCCGTTCGCGGCTTCGTGCGAGAGCAGCGCCAGCTCTTCGGGCAGTGTCGACATGCCTTTCAGCGTAGGCCCGGTGCGCTCGCGGCGCGGTTCACGCGCCCCCGGTGCGGAGGCGGTCGAGCCAGGCGGCGGCGTCGGCGAAGTCGGCGTCGCTCAGTCCGGCCGGGGGCGGGACGGGCTTGTCGGAGTGGTCGCGCGGGTAGGAGCCGAGGTAGCGGACGTCGGCGCAGATGCGGCGCAGGCCCATGAGGGCCTCGCCCATGCGGGCGTCGGCGAGGTGGCCCGTGCAGTCGAGGAAGAACGCGTACCGGCCCAGGCCCTCGCCGGTGGGGCGGGACTCGATGCGGGTGAGGTTGATGCCGCGGATCGCGAACTCGGTGAGGACGCCGAGGAGCGCGCCGACCCGGTCGTAGTCGATGTAGACGACCAGGGAGGTGATGTCGTTCCCGCTCGGCTCGGGCGGGCTGGTGGGGCGCACGACGTGGACGAAGCGGGTCGCGGCGTTCGGGTTGTCGCCGATGTCGAAGGCCTGCACGGGAAGTCCGACGGCTTCGGCGGCGAACGGCGGGCACACGGCGGCGTCGAACTCGCCGTCGGCGGCGCGCTGGGCGGCCTGGGCGGTCGAGAGGGCCTGGTGGACGACGGCGTTCGGCAGTTCGCGGCGCAGGTACTTGCGGACCTGGGCGAGGGCGACGGGCATGGAGGCGACGGTGGTGATCTCGCCGACGGGCTTCTCGGAGGCGAGCACGAAGGTGACCGGCAGGACGACCTCGCCGACGATGACGAGCGGGTCGCCGCCCACGAGCTCGTCCACCGTGACAGTGACCGTGCCCTCCTGGGAGTTCTCGATCGGCACGAAGCCCGCGTCGACCTCGCCGCGGCGCACGGCGTCGAGGATCTCGAAGATCGAGGACATCGGTGTGGCGGTGGCGGTCTTGGCGGCGGGCAGTCGGCGGAGCGCGGCCTCGGTGAAGGTCCCGCGCGGCCCCAGATAGGCGAACTCCATGGGCCAACGCTAGCAAGCGGGGCCGGGCAGGGGCCGCGAGCTGGCCTTCTGCCCGGGCGGGTCGCGGCGCGGATGAGACGGCGATCTCATCGGCGCCCCGCCGTGGACGGACTTCCCGCTGTCCCGTATGCTTGTCGAGCCCAAGCGGAATTCCGCGGTGGTAAGCACAGGGAAATCGGAATGCGGCCCTCGGGTTCGTATGCCAGGATCACTGAGCGCCCCCATCGTCTAGGGGCCTAGGACGCCGCCCTTTCAAGGCGGTAACACGGGTTCGAATCCCGTTGGGGGTACGGCCCAGACGCGGTTCCGGTCACACGGAGAGCGCCTGGTATAAATAAAGAGGTCTTGCGACCTTGTAGGACACGCAAGTGTTCGACCAAGGTCCCGTAGAGCAGCTAGGAGTGCTCGCCACCCTGTCAAGGTGGAGGTCGCGGGTTCAAATCCCGTCGGGACCGCAGTGAAGGGAAAGCCCGCCGATTCGTCGGCGGGCTTTTTCGTTGTCTCATGGACATGGCGCCCAGGTGGCCGGGCGCGCGGTAGACACGGCGGTCGAGGGTTCAGCCGTACCGCGCGGGGGTACTGCATCAGGGACCGGACCCGGCCGGAGTGGAAGCGGGCTCCGGCGCGGCGCGCGCGGGCGCTCGGCAACCTGGTGGACACTTGGGACGGCGGGAGGCGCGCCGGACCGGTTCGCCCGGGCCTGTCTGCGCATCGGTCGCGCTTCGGTCCCCGCGGCGGCCGATGGTGATCCCGTGATCGTGAGCGGATTTCAGAGCGCGTTCACCGCGGGTTCATTTTCTTCGTTAACCTTGTGATGTATGACGAATAGTGACCCTGTTCCCCTCGTTGACACCGGTTTGCCGCCTGACCGGTATCTCGACCGGGAAGAGAGCTGGCTGCGGTTCAACGGCCGGGTGCTGCGACTCGCGCAGTCCCCCGAACTGCCCCTGCTCGAACGGGTCAGGTTCCTCTCGATCTTCTCCAACAACCTCGACGAGTTCTTCATGGTCCGCGTCGCCGGGCTCATCCGCCGCCTCGCCACCGGCCTGCCCGTGCGCACCTCCTCGGGCCGCTCGCCCCACGCCGTCCTCACCCGCATCGCCGGCCTCGCCCACCAGATGAGCATCGAGCACGCCGAATACTTCCGCGACGAGATCGCCCCGCTCCTGGCCGAGAAGGACATCGCGATCGTGCGCTGGGCCGACCTCGAAGAGGTCGAACAGGCCCGCATGCATGAGCTGTTCCGCACCCGCATCTACCCGGTGCTCACCCCGCTCGTCGTCGACCCCGCCCACCCCTTCCCGTACATCTCCGGGAACTCCCTCAACCTCGCCGTCCAGGTGCACGACCCCCGCAACGGCACCACCCGCTTCGCGCGCGTCAAGGTCCCGCCGCTGCTCTCGCGGTTCATGGCCGTCGCGCCCGGCCGGTTCACGCCGCTCGAGGACGTCATCGCCGCCCACCTCGCGCAGCTGTTCCCCGGCATGGACGTGCTCGGGCACCACACGTTCCGCGTCACCCGCAACCAGGACCTCGAGATCGACGAGGACATCACCGAGAACCTCCTCCAGACCCTCGAGCGCGAGCTGCTGCGACGCCGCTTCGGGCCCGTCGTGCGCCTCGAAGTGGAGGACACCATCGACGGGAAGGTCCTCGACCGGCTCATCGCCGAACTCGGGGTCGACGAGCAGGTCGTCTACAAGCTGCCCGGCCCGCTCGACCTCGCCGGGCTCGACGCGATCGCCGACCTCGACCGGACCGAGCTGAAGTACCCCCGCTTCCGGCCGTCCGAGAAGGTGCTGCCGCCGGACGCCGACCTGTTCGCCGTCATGCGCGACCGGGACGTGCTCGTGCATCACCCCTACGACTCGTTCACCGCCTCGGTCGAGCGGCTCATCGAGGAGGCCGCCGCGGACCCGAAGGTCCTGGCGATCAAGCAGACCCTGTACCGCACGAGCGGCAAGTCCCCCATCGTCGACGCGCTCATCAGCGCCGCCGACGCCGGCAAGCAGGTCGTCGTCGTCGTGGAGATCAAGGCCCGCTTCGACGAGCAGGCCAACATCGACTGGGCGCAGAAGCTCGAGCAGGCCGGCTGCCACGTCATGTACGGCATAGTGGGCCTCAAGACGCACTGCAAGCTCGCGCTGGTCGTGCGGCAGGAGACCGACGGGACGCTGCTGCGCTACAGCCATGTCGGGACCGGGAACTACCACCCGACCACCGCCCGGCTCTACGAGGACGTCGGCATCCTCACCACCGACCCCGAGGTCGGCGAGGACGTGAACGCGATCTTCAACCACCTCACCGGCTTCTCGCGCGACGAGGACTTCCACCGGCTCCTCGTCGCCCCGCACTCGCTGCGGCCCGGCCTCATCGAGCGGATCGACCGCGAGATCGAGAACCACCGCAAGGGCCTGCCCGCGCGGCTGCGGTTCAAGTGCAACTCGCTCACCGACGAGGGCATCATCGACGCCCTCTACCGGGCCTCGCGGGCCGGCGTCCCAGTCGACCTGTACATCCGCGGCATCTGCGCGCTGCGGCCCGGCGTGCCGGGCCTCTCGGAGACCATCCGGGTCAGGAGCGTCCTGGGGCGCTTCCTGGAACACTCCCGGGTGTACGTGTTCGAGAACGGCGGCGACCCGGAAGTATGGTTGGGCAGCGCGGACCTCATGCACCGCAACCTCGACCGCCGCGTCGAGGTGCTCGTCCGGGTCGAGGGGGACGCCCACCGCGCGCAGCTGACCTCGCTGCTCGACCGAGGCATGGACGCCGACATCCGGACGTGGCGGCTCGGCCCGCTGGGGCTGTGGACCCGCCAGCGCAGCGGGGGCGACCTCCAGGAACAACTCATGCAGGAGCACCGTTGATGCAACCCGAGATCTTCGCCGCCGGCGCCGTCCTGTGGCGCCAGGGCGATGAGGGGCCCGAGCTGGCCCTCATCCACCGGCCCAAGTACGGCGACTGGACCTTCCCCAAAGGCAAGCTGAAGCGCGGCGAGCACCTGCTCGCGGCCGCGCAGCGGGAGGTCTTCGAGGAGACGGGCATCCGGCCGGTGCTCGGCCGCCCGCTCGCGCCCTCCTTCTACGACAAGGAGGGCAAGCTCAAGCGCGTCGACTACTGGTGCGCCACACCGGCGTCGGACGACGCCGTGGACGAGGCGGTCGACCCGCGCGAGGTCGACGACCTCGCATGGGTCCCGCTCGCGGACGTCGCCGGCCGGCTCACCTATGAGCGCGACCAGCCGGTGCTGGCGGACTTCACGCGCCTCAACGCGCGCGAGACCGTGCCGCTCGTGTTCGTGCGGCATGCCATCGCAATGTCCAAAGCAGACTGGTTCGACCAGGACGAGCTGCGGCCCTTGAACCAGCGGGGCCGCGAGCGGGCGCAGCAGCTCGAGGTGCTCCTGGCCGCGTATCCGGCCGGCGCCGCCTACAGCTCCACGAGCGCCCGGTGCCTGGAGACCCTGCTGCCGTACTGCGCCGCCGAGGCCGTCCCGGTGACGGGCCTGCCCGACTTCACCCTGGGAACGAGCAAGCCCGCCGAGGTCGCCGCCCGCCTGGACGAGATCATCGCCGCCGGCAAGCCCGCGGTCGTCTGCGGCCACGGCGAGCACATCGACGAGATGATCACCTACGTGAGCGGCCGCCTGGGCTCCCCGACCCTGCTGGACCCCTTGGAGAAGGGCGCCTTCGTGGTCTTCCACACCGCCGGCGGCGAACTGGTGGCGACCGAGCACCACAACTAGTTCGAACAGTCTGTCGGTTTTCCGACAGACGCACGTCTTCGAAGGGCCCGCACTCGTTTCACGGGAGTACCGCGAAACGAAGGGAATCCCCCCGATGCCAGGAGAGGCACACGAACTCATAATCCAGGCCATTCAAGACGAGCCGCTCACGGCGGCTTGGCTGATGGACCTCGCCGACAAGGACCGGCGGATATCGGTATGCACCGGCGCGCAGACGCGTTCGACCTCGGTCGGCTCCATCGGAAGGACCGAGCGGCGGGCCGATGTCATGGTGAGCCTGTCGTTCCCGAACGAGGACGACAGGATCGTCATAGTGGAAGTCCAGACCGAATGGAAGGACGAGAAGCACTTCCGGCTGCCGGGTTACATGACTCGCGCTTTCGAGGATCACAGGTTGCCGATCGAACTGGTGCTCGTCTGCCCCAGCGACAAGGTGGCCCGGAAGTATCTGAAGGGCATTCAGCTCGGCCCTGACAACATCATCACGGTGCACTCGGTCGGACCGTCGGACTTCCCCGACGCGATCGACGCAGAGCTACTGCCCACGACTGCGGCAGCCGTCGTGACCGCTGCATACGGCAAGGCCCCGAAAGGGCGCAAAGCCGAACTGTTCATATCGACACTCGACCGCCGCCTCGGTACCATCGAACCAGGGCGAGCGGCCGATTACATCAAGACTCTGCTCACGATCCTGGAAGACGAGCCCGCCCGAATGCTGGAGGAACTCATGCGCACGCAGACCCGCCCGTACCACTCCGAATACAGCGACCGGCTGCGCTTCGAAGGTCGCGAGGAAGGCCGCGAGGAAGGTCGCGAGCAAGGCCGCGAGGAAGGCGCCCTCCTGCAATCGCGCCGCATCCTCGTCAGCATGCTCGAAGCCACGCAGACGGGCATCACGGCCGAGCAGCGTCAGCGCATCGAGGCCTCGACCGACCGCCAGGAGCTCGAAGCCTGGATCACGAAGTTCATCGCCTCCGGTTCGGCAGCGGGCCTGTTCGAGGCGTAGCCGAACAGCTTGAAGGGGGGAGCCGGGTCGATTGCCCGGCTCCCCCCTTTCGCTTGCGTCTAGCGGGTCAGGCGGATCGTGTCGATGTAGATGCCTCCGCTGCGGAAGACCAGGTAGAGGTCCTGGGTGCCTTCGGCGTTGTCGAGCGGCGCGGTGACGTCGGTGAACGACTGGAAGCCGGCCGTCTTGGGGACCTCGACCTCGGCGAGGAGGGGGCCGTCCGGGGCGGCGGCGCGGACCTCGATCACGGGGTCGGCGAGGTCGGCCCAGTCGGCGGTGGTGGTGGCGGTGCGCAGCTCGATGCCGGTGGCGCCGTCGAGCATCGCTCTGGTGAAGCCCACGTGGCTGCCGGCCCGGCGGGAGCCGGTCGAGTGGTAGCCGCCCTCGCGCTTGAGGGTGTTGAGCTTCGCGACCTCCCAGTAGGTGAGGCCTTCGGCGATCGTGGCCTTCTCCCAGACGTTGGCCGTCTCGGAGAGGTCGAGTTCGGCGATGGCCTCGCCCTCGATGCGGACCTGCGCCTGGGGGCCTTCGTCGCCGATCGTGAACCGGTAGTCGCCGGTCTCCACGATCCGCTTGCCGCGCACCACGTCCCATACGAACAGGGTCTGCGGGTCGACCTCGATCTCGACGCGGCGGGTCTCGCCGGGCGCGATGTCGCGGGCGCGGGTGAAGCCCGCGAGCTGGCGCTGCGGGATGCGGTCGCCGTAGGCCGACGCGGTGATGTTCGCGAAGAGGAGCACGACCTCGTCGGAGGTCCGCTCCCCCGCATTGGTGACGTCCACAGTGGCGGTGAACCGCTCTGCGGCGTCCGCAGTGGAGGGCACTCGGAGGTCGCCGTACGCGAAGTCGGTGTAGCTCAGGCCGTGTCCGAAGCCGTAGACCGCCTCGGCCTTGGAGTAGCGGTAGGTCAGCTCGGCCGCGATCACGTCGTACTCGAGCATGTCGACGTCGCTGACTCGGTACGGTTCCGCGCGCGGGCCGGCCTTCGGGAGCGAGGACGTGTCCGGCAGCCAGGTCGAGGTGAGCCGCCCGGCGGGCGAGTAGTCGCCGGCCAGCGCCTCGGCCAGGGCGGCGCCGACGGCCTGTCCGGCGTGGGAGGTGTAGAGGATCGCGGCCACGTTGGGGTCGGCGGCGATGTCGCCGACCGCCAAGGGGTAGGCCGAGACCACGACGACGACGGTGCGGCCGGGCTTGGCGGCGGCGACTTCGCGGACGAGGTCGGCCTGGCGCGGGCCGAGGTCGAGGCCGGGGCGGTCGAAGCATTCGCGGGCGTTGACCATCGGGTGGTTGCCGACGAACACGACGGCCCAGTCCGCTTCGGCCGCAACGGCTGCGGCGGCTTCGGGGCCGTTCTCCCAGAGCGTCTCGGTGAGGACCGGGTCGGCGGGGCCCTTGGTGAGCGGCAGTGAGCCGTCCTCGGCGAGGCGCACGTGGAACGGGCCGTCCGCTTCGGCGGGAACGTGGTTCACGCCGAACAGCTCGACGGCGCCGTCCCCGGTGCGGACGTAGTGGAGGTTCTGGTGGGTGAACCAGGCGTCGCCGTCCTCCATCTCGGTCTCGACGGCGACGAGGAGCGGTCCGCCGCCGCCGGAGGCGCCGGCCTGGTTCTCGAAGGTGGCCGGGCCGTCGTCCTGCTGCAGGAGGTTCGCCTGGACGAACTTCCCGGTCGCGTTGTGGCGGAACATGTGCTGCTCGTGCGCCCAGTCCCAGACCTCGAAGGTCTCGGTGTCGCCCACGGCGGTGGCGGCGGCGACGAGCGCCCCGTTCTCGGCGACGGTCACGTACTGGCCGCCGGCCTGCCATGCGACGGTGTCGTTGCCGCTGTGGTGGGTGACCTGACCGAACCGCTCCCGCAGGGCCTGGAGCGGGCTGGGGCGGCGCTCGGCGGGGACGGTGGGGCTGTAGAAGTCGCGGAGGTTGAGGTCGGCGAGCGGGCCGACGACGGCGATGCTCGCGGTCTCGGGGATCGGCAGGGCCGCGTCGGTGTTCTTGAGGAGCACGAGCTGCTCCTGCGCGGCGCGGTGGGCGAGCGCGATGTGCTCGGGCCGGTCCTGCGGGTGGGGGTCGGCCGGGATCAGGTTGTACTCGCAGGCGTCGCCGTCGAGTTGGCCGGTGCGGACGAGGAAGTGGAGCCAGTCGCGCACCGACCGCTCCACATGGGCCATGGTGACGCCGAGGAGCCCGCGGCGCACGGCCTCGCCCGCGTTCGGGACGAAGGGCAGCTCGGAGCCGTCGTGGAAGTGGGAGACGCCGGCGTGGAGCATGAGCGCCGAGGCCCAGACGCCGATCTCGTCGATGCCGTCGATCGCCTGGCCCGCTTCGGCGGCGACGCCCTGCGGGTAGGGCACGTCGCCGCGCGGGTCGACCTGCCAGGTGTCCCACGGCTCGCCCTTGGTGGTGTGGAGGTTGACGCCGTCCCAGCCGTCGGGCAGGAAGAAGAACACGCCGTCCTTCGTCCACTCGTCGCGGAGGGTCTGCAGGATCGGGGCGATGATCGAGGGCACGCCGTTGACGTTGTTGTACGCGGTCATCGCGCCCATCACCGCGCCCGCTTCGACGGGCATCCGGTACGGGACGACCTGGTACTCGTGGTACGCCCGCACGCCCATGGACGCGGAGCTCTGCGAGCGGTGCCACTCGTGGTTGTAGCCGAGGAAGTGCTTCATCTGGGTGAAGGTCTTGACGTACTCGGGGTGGCGCCCGCGCAGGCCCCAGGCGTACGCGGTGGTCATGGCGCCGACGTGGAGGGGGTCCTCGCCGAAGCCCTCCTCGAACCGCCCGGCGAGGGGGTTGGAGCGGATGTCGGCGACGGGTCCGAAGGAGGCGAAGACGTCGGTGTCGCGGGCGCGCACCTCGTGGGCGACGGCCGCGCCGACGGCCTCCATGAGCTCGGTGTCCCAGGTCGCGCCGAGGCCGATGGCCTGCGGGAAGAAGGTCGCGTCGGGCTTCTTGCCGGAGGAGTGCAGGACTTCGTTGAAGGCATTGCCGCGCGAGGGCAGGGTGAAGCCGTCGGCGAGGACGGTCTCGGGCACGCCGTTGAGGCACGCGAGCTTCTGCTCGTCCGTCATGAGGGCGAGGATCGCCTCCACGCGTTCGGCGACAGGCGTGGTCGGGTCGAGGTACACGGGAGCGGTCATGCTCGTCCTATCGGTCGGTGTCAGTCCCCACGACATTACGACGGACGACCAGACAAATCCAAATCAGTATCCCGGTACGCGGTCGAAACCTTGCTGGCCGACCGCGCACTCTCCCGTTCGTTACGATTCCTCTCATGAGCCCCGGCCCCCAAGGAACTTCGCTCGGCGTCGATTTCGGCACCTCGCACACGATCGCGGTCGTCCGCCGCGCCGACGGGAGCCTCCGGCCCCTCCTGTTCGACGGCGCGCCGCTGATGCCCTCGGCGGTGTGCGCCGACGCCGACGGCGGCATCCTCGTGGGCCGCGACGCCGTCCACGCGGGCCGCCGCCACCCCGAGCGCTTCGAACCCAACCCCAAGCGGCTCATCGACCGCCCCTCGACCCTCCTGGGCGCGCGCGAGTACCCGATCTCCGCGCTCATCGGGGCGGTCCTGGACGCCGTCGCCGCCGAATGCCGCCGCGTCGTCGGCCAGCCCTCGCAGGTGACGCTCACCGTGCCGGCCGAGTGGGGCCCCGCGCGCCGCCAGGTGATCGAGGACGCCGCCGCCCGCTCCGGCCTCGGCCAGGTGCGGCTCGTGCCCGAGCCCGTGGCCGCCGCGACCTACTACGCGGAGGCGCTCAAGCACCGCATGGCCGTGGGCGCCTCGATCGTGGTCTACGACCTCGGCGCGGGCACCTTCGACGCGAGCGTGGTGCGCCGCACCGAGCACGGCTTCTCCACCGTCGCCCTGGACGGGCGCAGCGACCTGGGCGGCCTGGACATCGACGCGGCGCTCATCGAGCACCTCGGCACCACCTACGGCGACCGCGAGGGCTGGAAGCGACTCGTCAACCCCTCCACTGTGGAGGATAGGCGGCATTTCCGGGAGTTCCAGGAGGAGGTGCGCGGCGCCAAGGAGCGCCTCTCGCGCCACCAGCAGTCGGACATCGCGATCCCGATCCTCGACGTCGAGGCGCACCTGACCCGCACCGAGCTCGAGCAGATCGCCCACCCGCACCTCGAGCAGACCATCCGCGTCACCCAGGCGGTCATCCGCGCCGCCGGGCTCGACGTGGCCGCCAGCGCCGGCGTGTTCCTGGTGGGCGGGGCGAGCCGGATGCCGCTGGTGGGCACCATGCTCCACCGCTCGCTCGGGCTGGCGCCGACGGTGCTCGACCAGCCCGAGGTGGTCGTCGCCGAGGGCAGCGTGCTGTGGACGCAGGCTGGGCAGTACTCGACCACGTTCCCGCTCACGCGCCCCGCGCAGCAGGGCGGTTTCGTCCCCGCCCCGTTCACCCCGGCGGTGGCGAACCTCGCACCGCCTTCACCGCAGACCGCGCCCGCGATGCAGGCGCCGCCGCAGACGGCGCCGACGTACCAGCCCGTGCCGTCGTACACGCCGTCGCCGCGGCAGGAGCAGACCCCGCCCGAGTTGCGGCCGGCGGAGCCGGTGACGGCGGAGTCGGGAGCGGCGGAGCCGAGCCCGGTCCACCGCAACCTGCCGCCGCAGACGCGCACCCCGCAGTTCACACCGCCCGTGTCGGTCGACCGCGACGACGACGAGGACGAGCCGCCGCGCACCGAGGAGCAGCGCCAGCGCGCCAAGAAGGTCGGCCGGCGCGGGATCGTGGCGTTCATCCTCGTCGACATCCTCATCATCGCGGGCCTGGCCTGGTACTTCAACTACGGCAGCGACCCGTTCGACGGCGCCTACGACGATGGCGGCGAAGGCGACGGCACCGTCCGGAGCTTCGACGCCGACTGGTCGGAGAACTTCCCGGGCGCGCTGGTCAGCAACATCGAAGGCACGCACAACGGCACCGTCGAGTCCTTGGCGTTCCTCGACGCCCCGAACGGGCCGCTGCTGTTCTCCAACGGCGCGGACGGCTCCATCGACCTGTGGGACTTGACCGAAGGAGTGCTGGTCGACGAGTACTGGCCTGAGGACTGGGACGCCACCGACCTGTGGGCCGCCTGGGGCTCCGACGGCGAGCCGATCATGATCGCGATCGGCGCTGACGGCCGGCCGTACGTGTGGACCACGCTGACGCAGGAATTCGAGCCGGCCGGGACGCCCGAGATGGTGGCGGACGGCGCGGAGGTCGCCTACTTCCGTCCCGGGACCGACGGCGGCACCCCGGTGCTGACCCTGGTGAACGACACGGAGTACGAGGTCTACGACCTCGAGAGCCAGGACACGATCGCGCACAATCCGATCCCCGACGGCTACGCCTACGCGCGGTTCTTCACGTCCGCGGACGTGGACTACACGGCCATCGTCGCGTTCGACTCGGAGCAGCGCCTGGACAACATCGACATGTTCGGCGGGGTCGCCGACGGCCTCCCGTACAGCTCCGAGGGCTGGGAGGGCAACATCGTCGAGGCGTTCGGCATCGTCTACGACTGGGGCTCGCCGCACGCGATGGCCTACGGCTCGGACAACATGCTGCACTTCTGGGACCTGGAAGAACAGGCCGAGTCGTACGCGCCCACCCCCTACTCGGACCTCGGCGCGGAGTACCACTTCGAGTTCGTGGAGAGCGTGTACGGCACCGCGCTGATGTCGATCGATTCGGAGGGCGTCGCTCAGGCCGTCAGTCTCGACACATCGGATACCGTTCGCTTCGAAACCTCCGGAGTGCCGACCGAACTGGTGCAGGTCACGATCGACGACCGCCAGTTCGCGGTCACCGGCGACAGCGAGGGCAACATCCGATTCTGGAGTCTGGGGAATTGATCTTCTTCATCATCGCGGCCGCGATCGTCGCCGCCGCCACCGCGTACAGCCTGTGGGCGCTCGGCCAGGAGCACCGGATCGAGACCACGGTGCACCTGGACGCGCGCGCGAACGAGGTGTGGGCGGTCCTGACCGACTTCCCGGCGTACGGGCGGTGGAACCCGTTCATCACCGAGATCTCCGGGGTCCTGGCCGAGGACGACCGCCTCCAGGTGACGCTGACGCAGCCGAACGGCAAGGTCGACCGGTTCAAGCCGCGCGTCCTGCGCGTCTCCCCGGCCCGGCAGATCCGCTGGCTCGGCAAGCTCGGCCCCGGCGGGCTCTTCGACGGCGAGCACTACCTCGTGCTCGAACCGCAGACGGACGGCACCACCAGGCTCACCCACGGGGAGCGGTTCACCGGGGTCCTCGTGCCGCTCATGAAGTCGCTCCTGGCCGACACCGAGCAGGGCTTCGACTCGATGAACGCCGCGCTCGAAGGGCGCCTGAAGACCCTCGACGACTGAACGGCGGCCCGCTCGATGCGGACCGCCGTTCAGAATCGATATCAGTAGCGGGCCCGCGCCGTCATGGAGCGGGCCGCCCGTCGTGCGTTAGAGAACGCCCGCACCCGCGAGCTCGGTGAGGCCCGCGACCGAGTCCGCAACACCTTCGGAGGTGGTGTTGCCGACCAGGCCGCCGACCACGGGGAGCCCGCCGGTCGCGCCGCTCACCGCGTCGAGACCGGGGACGGCCGGGAGGGCCTCTTCGTTGAGGTCCACGTTGGAGGCCTCGGTGGTCGAGAGCTCCTTGTGGCTGTGGTGGTGGTCGTGGCCGCCGGGGATCTCGGCGTCCGAGCCGCCCTCGCACGAGGCGGTGGCGTGGCCGAGGATCGCGATGGCGTTGCCGCACACGTTGACCGGGGCCTGGATCGGGGCGAAGATCTGGTTGCCGTTGCCGAGGCCGATGTTGTCCTGGGTGGTCAGGTTGCCCGCGCCGGAGTAGTCGGCGTCGGCGCCGCCCTCGCAGCCGGCGTCGGACGCACCGCCGACGGCGACCGCGTTGCCGCAGGCGTTGATCGGCGCCTGGATCGGCGCGAGCAGCTGGTTGCCGGACAGGGCGCCGTAGTTGCCCTGGGTCAGCGTGTCGGACTCGGCCTTGCCGGACTCGGCGGTGCCGGATTCGATGTCGGCGTGCGAGCCGCCGGTGGACCAGCCGCCGGCGACGCCGCCGACGGCGGCGGCGATGCCGCTGATGTCGGTGGGGGCCTGCACCGGGGCGAACGCCTGGTTGCCGTTGCCGAGACCGGTGTTGTTCTGCGTGGTCAGGTCGCCCGCACCGTCGTAGTCGGCGGTGGCGCCGCCTTCGCAGCCCGCCGAGGCGGTGCCGAGGACGGCCGCGGCGACGCCGCAGATGTTGATGGGCGCCTGGATCGGCGCGACGACCTGGTTGCCCGACACGGCGCCGACCTGGTCCTGCGTGGTGACGTCAGGGCCCGAGGCCTGGGCGGTGCCGACGCCGGCGACGAGGACGACCCCCGTTGCGACGAGGCCGGTCTGCGCGGTCTTGCGTGCCCATGAGTTGTTCACGAAGTCTCACCTTTCAGGGAAATGGTTCTTGCTGTTCCATCACGTATCCCCCGTGAAGCTCCGTGGCCTCGAAAGCTTGTTCGCGTCCGGCAGGCTGGGTCCTGCGGTTGGACGGGGTGCTTTTTGAGACCGGGAGAGTTTTGTCTGGCTGCTTCTATTCCTGGTACTGCCTTGCTCGGCCGGTAGGGCCGCCCGGGCGGTCGGCACCTGAGGGTGCCGAGCGGACCGCTCGCGAGCCGCGGCTGTGCACCGCCGCGGGACTCCTCGAGCCGTTCGCGTCTGACCCGGGCGGGCCCTTCGACCGTGATCCACAGCGCGCCTGGAGAAGCGCGCGCCGCAGGTATGCGGTGTGGTTCGCCGCCTTAGAAGGGCAGCGGGACCGGAAGGCCGCCGCCGAGGCCCGAGAGCAGGTCGGTGACCGGGTTGCCCGCGGGCTCGTCCTGGTCGTTCTGGTCCTTGACCTGGTCTTTGACCTGGTCGGCGACCTTGTCAGCGGCGTTGCCGCCCTTGGCTTCCGCGTCGGGACCGGAAGGCAGCAGGGCGTTCACGCCGGGGATCGAGTCCACCGCGTCCAGGCCGGGGACCTTGTCGGTCACCTTGTCGGTGACGCCACCGGCCAGACCGGTCACTGCGTCGGGAGACACCGGAAGCCCCCCGAGGGCTTCCGGAGTCGTGGTGACGAGGTCGCCGGTCGATTCCGGAACCTCGGTGTCGGCAGCCTGGGCCGCCGTGCCGGCGAGCAGCAGAGCCCCCGTAGCGAGTCCTCCGACGAGGCCCGCCGTACGCAAAGTGCGCATTTTCATCTGCTTCGTTGCCTTTCTCCGTACCTCACGGACACTGGTCGACGGCTGGGGAAGCAGCGCGAATCGACCGCCGTGCGGTGCAAGATCGCTGAATTGTCAATGGGTGACCAGCGGCTCGAGGCAGTGCGGACGCCTTAGAGGCGTCGCTGCTGCCGATTGCGGACCTCAGCCGCGACCTGGCCGGCTGGATCGCCGGCGAGTCGAGGACCGCGCTCGCTGTTCAATGGGCCGGTGACACTGCGGCCCGGCCGCTGTGACGCGGCCACACTGACTAACTGGAGAGGCTCGGGTGCGGTTACGCCCAGACGCGAAGAAATTCGAAAACATTGCGTCGTTGCGCACCACAAAGATGTGGATGACTCATATGTCTGCCCCGGCACGCGAAGCGGCCCTCCACCTCCGGCTCTGCCAAAGGTGAAGGGCCGCAACCCGAAAGCGTGAAACCGACTACTGCACGCGGCGCAGGATCATCGTGTCCGAATGCCCCGCGCTCCCGTTCTCGCCGTCGCCGCCGCCCCGCTTCCTGCGGATGATCTTGATGGTGCGCGCGACCACGAACCACAGGAACAAGAGGCCGATGACCCCGACCACGATCTTGCTCAGCAGCCCCGAGTACTCCTCGATCACCGGCTTGATCGCCGGACCGAACCAGAACCCCAGCCCGATCCAGATCCCGTTCCAGATCACCGAACCCACCAGGGTGTAGCCCGTGAACTTCCAGAACGGCATCTTCTCGATCCCCGCCGGCACCGAGATCGCACTGCGCACCAGCGGCAGGCACCGGCCCGCCAGGACCGCCACCCCGCCCCACCGGGCGAACACCTTCTCCGAACGCTCGAAGTCCTTGAGCTCCAGCAGCGGGAACTTCTCGAAGATCCACCGCGTGCGCTCGCGCCCGAACGCGTACCCGACGTAGTAGAGGATGTACGCGCCCGCCATCGAACCGAGCGCGGCGAAGAACATCGCCAACCAGACGTTCATCTTGTTGTCGTAGGCGAGGTACCCGGCCACCGGCAGGATCAGCTCGGACGGGATGGGGGGGAACACCGACTCGATCGCGAGGGCGATGCCGACCCCGACCTCGCCGAGGGTCTCGATGAGGCCGAGCACCCACTGGATCAGGTCGCCCTGCCCCTCGGCCTCAGGGATCTCAGTCGACGCGGTGGCCAGTGCCAGGCCTTGGCTGAGGAAGTTGGTCACGCCGCCAGCGTAACCGGCTCACTTTCGCCCCCGCCTCGGTCGTCTGACCGACATCGCCCCGCGCTCGGGGGCCGTTCGGCGGACTCCGCGCGGCCAGGTGTCGCAAGGCGTGCGGAGCCGGGCCATACTTAGTGGTAATTCCGCGCTTCTTACGGCTCGCACGCCCGGTGACGGCCCGTTCAGCGCACGCGGATCGCAGTTGAGGGGGGCTTCGATGAGTCGCACGGTCGGGCCGTACACCGATGTCACGACCGCGCGCGTCGAAGGCGCCTACGAGCTCTGCGAAGGCCTCGACGAGAGCGCCCGGCCCGTGCAGATCCTCACCCTCGGCACCACCTCCTCCAAGGACCCCGCCCGCCGCGGCCTCCTCTCCGACACCGTCGCCTGGGCCTACGCCACCGCCGGACCCGAGGACGCCCCCATCCTCGTCGCCGACCTCGAAGCCGAGCAGCCCTACGTCGTCGTCCTGCGCGACACGCGCCTGCGCGGCGCCGACCGCATCATGGACCGGCTCCTGTCCCTCGGCCCCGCCACCGGACCCCTCCCCGTCGGCCCCGCCGCCGCGGCCCAGCGCGCCGCCCACCAGATGGCCGCCGCCCAGCGCTCCGCCGCCCCCGCCTCACCCGCGGGCTTCTCCGGGCAGCCGTCGCCCCCGCCCCCGCCGATGTCCCCGCCGGTGGTCATGATCGCCGCCCCCAAGAGGCCCTCGCAGCTCAAACCGATCCTCATCGGCATCGGCTCCGTCGTGGTCGTCCTCGCCCTCGTCATCGGCGTCTGGGCCGTCCTCTCCGACCCCGCCGGCGACGGCGCCGACAGTTCGGCCGACGCCCCCACGACCGCCGCGGTCGACGGCGTCTCCCAGGGCCCCGCCGCCGAGCCCACCGAAGGCACCGCCGGCAACGAAGTGCCCCAATGGGACCCCGAGGCACCGGCCGAACGCGTGGGCGGCAGCGCCTACGCCGACGACGCCGCCACCGCCACGTTCGCCGCCGCGAACTGGCCCTTCGCCTTCAAGGTCCCCGACGACTTCACCTGCGCCGAAGACGGCGCCAGCGCCGTCTGCACCGCCGCCGACGGCGAATCCGAGATCACCGTCGGCTGGCTCCCCTGCGCGGGCGACTGCCCGCGCTCGGCGCGCAAGATGATGCGCGAAGCGCTCCCCTACCAGCCACTCGAAGAGATGGACGGCGGCATCGCCTACGCCGAGCGCGACGAGGTGTACGGGCGCTGGCGCGGCTCGCTGAGCGTGTTCGTGACCGACCCCCACGGCACCTTCCAGGCCTGGGCCACCGCCGACATCGCGTCCGAACGCGAGGACGAAGGCTGGCACGTCTTCAACGACGTCCTCAGCCAGGCCCTGTCGAAAGCCGCCGAATAGCGGTCAGGCGCCCTCGCGCTCGTCCCAGCTCCGCAGCGCCGCCTCGATGATCTCCGCCGACGACGGCGCCGACTGCGAGACCGCCGGACCGAGCGCGTGCTCGGCCAGCACCTGGCCGTACGACTCGCTCTTGTAGGAGCGCAGCAGGTTCTGCGCGGCCTCCCGCTCGGCCTCGCCCAGATCGGCGCGGGACAGCATCGGGTACTCGAACTGCCCGGCCTGCGCCGCGCCCGCGGGCGCCTGCAGATCCGGGTCCCCGGCGGCCATGACCTCGGGCGCGGACATCACGGCCGCGCCGTCGCCGCCTTCACGGGTGTGCTCGTCGACCCCGAACATGATGATCCACATGAGACTCGCGGCGTGCCCGCGCGGATCCCGGAGCGCGACGTCGGCCTCGTCGAGGAGCACCCCGTCACTGCTCTCGCCCGCGGGCAGGGCCAGGCCGACGGCGGCGCTGGCGGTCGACTCCTGGAGGACGTCCCACTGGCCGGCGAGGTCGGCGCCCTCCGCGTCGGGGAAGTTGCGCCAGAGCACGGTCTCGGGGATCCACACGTCGGCCTCGGTCCCGGCGACGGCGTTGCCGGTGACGGCTTCGACGGTGATGCGGGCGCACACGTCGGAGCCGCGGGAGGGCGCCCCGCCGCCGGCGGCGACGAAGTCCTCGAGTGCCGCGGCCATCTCGGGGGCGGCGGCCACGTGCAGGTCCACTTCCGTCCCGCAGGACTGGACGTGGGCGATCGCGGCGTTGAGGGTGTACGCGGTGACCGGGGCGAAGACGGCGAGCAGCGCGAGGCCGCCCAAGAGGCGGCGGCCCTCCTTGGAGAGGCGCCCGCGTCTGCGATGCACACCGGTCATGTGACGAGTGTATGACCTGACGCAAGCTCAGTCGAGCTCGCGTTTTTCAGTTATCCGATGTTGACTGTCCGTGCCGCACACGCGCATTGCGCGCGGCGTGCACTTCCGGCCCCAGGATGGAGCGCTCGCGGCCGACCCGGTACGCCGGCGGGCCGGCCGTGCTCGTCCATGTCCCTTATCGGCGCCGCGGACGGCGCTTCGGCGGGGTCAGCAGATCGGCGACGATCCGCATCGTCTCGGGGACGAGGCGGAAGTACGCCCACACACCGCGCTTGTCGCGCTCGACGACCCCGGCCTCGGCCAGGATGCGCAGGTGGTGGCTGACCGTGGGCTGAGAGAGCCCGAGGGGCTCGGTCAGCTCGGCCACGCAGGCCTCTTGCTCGGGAGCGGCCTGGATCAAGCTGATGAGCTGGAGACGGTTCGGATCGGCGAGTGCTTTGAGGACACCCGCGATTCGTTCGGCGTCGGATTTGGAAAGCGTTTCGCCGCTAACCGGCGAGACGGGCGTCTCAGCCTCGACGGTGACTCGCACCATGATCGTGTTCCTTCCGGATTGGTCCCAGTCGGTACCGGATTCAGCCGCACTGCCATTAATCCAGTTCCAACCCTAAATATGCCCTCGCGGTGTGGCCGGGCGGTAACGACGACGCTTCCGGCTCGCAAAGGGTTTCGGTTCCTTCGGATCTCGTTCGGGCTGCACCAAGTCCCTGACCGGATCCACCGCCGAGATTACGCCTGCCTTGCCAGCGGATCTACCGTTGACACAAGATCAGTTTGCAGGCCACAGCGACGGTTATTCAGTTAATGTCGCACTACCTGGAGTTATATCTAAATCTACCAATATTTAAGCGGTTGCCGTCTCGTGATTGAGATCCGGTTCACGCGATTCCTTCGGATCGACGTCCCAATATATAGAACATCTTGATTTCGAGCGTAGCGCGATACCGCCACTCGCGCAGCCCGCTTATGTTTCAGGTCCGTTACATGGGCTTGAGAAAGCGCACATCTGTGCGCAAAGCGAAGGGCGGGGCCGATCGGCCCCGCCCTGCAATCGCTTCACGCAGGCGGACTCAGGGGCGCGGCCGGGCCGTCGAGTCGCGCTCGATGAGCTCGGCTGCGACCAGCAGCTCGTCGGGGTATTCGGCGTCCTCGACCAGGGCCGCCTCCAGGGCCTTCACGCCCATGTCGTGCAGCGGGAGCGCCACCGTCGTGAGCGAGGGAGTGAGGTCGCGCACGATCGGGATGTCGTCGAACCCGGCCACCGAGACCTGGTCGGGAATGCTCACGCCGCCCTCGCGCAGCGCCGTGCACAGGCCCGTGGCCTGCACGTCGCTCGTCACGAACACGGCCGTGGGCAGCGGCTCGCCCTCGAGGAGCGCCCGCCCGGCCTGGTAGCCGCCGTCCCGGCTGAACTCGGCGGAGACGTGCACGACCTCGGCGTCCTCGGGCAGCGCCGAGAGGAACCCTTCGCGCCGCTCGCGCACGACCTGCAGCTGCTCGGGGCCGGCGACCACCGCGAAGCGGCGGTGGCCCTGCTGGGAGAGGAACCGCGCCAGGGCGGCCGCGCCCTCGCGGTTCGCCGGGCGCACCACGCGCCCGGGCAGGCCCGGCTGACCCACGCTGACCACGGTGGCGCCCAGTTCCAAGAGGTCCGAGAGGTGCTCGGCGAGGCGCTGCTCCGCGGCCTTGTCGGTGGTCCGCGAACCGGCGACGATCACCGCGCGCGGGCGGTAGCCGCGCAGCGAGTCCAGGTGCTGCACTTCGGAGTCGGGGTCGATGCCGGTGTCGGCGATGAGCACGCGCACGTTCCGGCGGGCGGCCTCGGCGAGGACGCCGCCGGCGATCTGCCCGAAGTACGGGTCGGTCACGTCGTGCAGGAGCAGGGCCACGGTCTGCGAGGTCGCGCGGGCGAGGACCTGCGCGCCGACGTTGGGGGCGTATCGCAACCGGCGTGCCGCCTCGCGCACCCGCTCGCTCAGCTGATCGCTCACCCGGTGGGGCGAGCCGTTGAGCACGCGAGAGGCGGTGGCCACCGAGACGCCGGCGGCTCGGGCGACGTCGGCCAGTCGGGCCGGTTGTTTGCGTTCCATCTCGCTGAGGCTACCCATCTGCGGAAAGCGCTGCTCAAGCGGTCCGGAAACGCCGTTCCCTCCACACTCGCCAGACCACATACGCAACAGCCGCAACGCCGACGCCGACGGCCGCGGCCTTGAGCGGATTCGGGCCGGAGAGGGGCTGGCGCAGGGCCACGGGGCGGCGGAACGTCAGCTGCGGCCAACCCTCCTCCTGGGCGAGTCGGCGCAGGCCGCGGTCGGGGTTGACCGCGCGCGGGAAGCCGACGGTGCGCAGCATCGGCTCGTCGGTGATCGAGTCGGAGTACGCGAAGGACGCGTCGAGGTCGATCCCGCGCGCGGCGGCGAACTTCGTGACGGCCTCGGCCTTCGCGGGCCCGGCGGCGTAGAAGTCGATCTCACCGGTGTACCGGCCGTCATCATCGATCTTCATGCGGGAGGCGATGACATCGGTGGCGCCGAGCATCCGCCCGATGGGGGCGACCATCTCCTCGCCGGAGGCGCTCACCAGGACCACGGCGCGGCCGGCGGACCGGTGCGCTTCAATGAGGGCGGCGGCCTCGGCGTAGACGGACGGGGCGATGAGCTCCTCGAGCGTCTCGTTCACGATCGACCGGACCTCCTCGGCGGGCCAGCCGCGCGAGAGCGCCGCGATCTGGTCGCGGGTGCGCGCCATCTGCACCTCGTCGCCGGAGCCGCCGAGACGGAAGAGCAGGTGCGAGTACGCGACTTTGAGGACGTCGCGGCGGGCGAGGAGCCCGCCCTGGTAGAGCGGACGGGAGAAGGCGAGGCTGCTCGCCTTCGCGATCACCGTCTTGTCGAGGTCGAAGAAGGCCGCGCCGGGGCGCGTGCGGCCAGGCGCCGCTACCGGTTCGAGCGAGAGTGCCGATGAGCCGTTGCTCGTCTCCGCTGCGTTCATGCCGCAAGTCTAAACAGCCGTACAACCCGGTTTCGATCACTTGTCCCCGGGCGTGAGAGTGTCGCGGCGGCTCCCGCCGCCGTACCGGGTGCCCCGGGATACCCGCCCATTCCCACCTTCACCACTACCAGTGAAAAGGACACCCTCCCATACGGGTCCGACAGCCCTGCCCCCGATTTTTCGAACACGGCCCCGTCGCCGCAGGTCGGACCGGCCCGGCGCGGCACCGCGGGACCCGGCCGGCATGTTCGAACAGGGCCCTGTCAGGGCCGGAACGTAGGCTGGCGCCATGTCGAAGAGCCAGCGAATCGCCTACGCGTGCGGCGCGTGCGGAGTGCGCGTCCCCAAATGGGTCGGGCAGTGCCCCGACTGCGGCGAATGGGGCTCGATGGAGGAGACCGCGGCCCCGCCCCGCCAGAGCATCGGCACCGGCTCCTCGGCCCTGCCCGCCGCGCGCCGGCCCGCCAAGCCCGCCATGCGCATCGGCACCGTCTCGGCCGCGCAGGCCGCGAGCCTGCCCACCGGCATCGGCGAGTTCGACCGCGTCATGGGCGGCGGCCTCGTCCCCGGCGGCGTCACCCTCATCTCCGGCGAGCCCGGCGTCGGCAAGTCCACACTGCTGCTCGAAGTCGCCCACCGCTTCGCCGAAGCCGGGTACGGCAAGGCGCTCGTCGCCACCGGCGAGGAGTCGGCCGCGCAGGTCCGCCGCCGCGCCGACCGCACCGGCTGCCTCTCCGAGGAGCTCTACCTCGCCGCCGAGACCGACCTGGGCGCCGTCCTCGGCCACGTCGAAGACGTCAAGCCCGGCCTGCTCATCCTCGACTCCGTGCAGACCGTCATCGCCCCCGACACCGACGGCGTGCCCGGCGGCGTCACCCAGGTCAAGGCCGTCGCGACCGCCGTCACCGCGGAGGCCAAGTCCCGCAACATGGCCGTGATCCTCGTCGGGCACGTCACCAAGGACGGCGGCATCGCCGGCCCGCGCGCGCTCGAGCACCTGGTCGACACGGTCGTCCACTTCGAAGGCGACAAGCACTCGATGCTGCGGCTCCTGCGCGGCGTCAAGAACCGCTTCGGCCCGGCCGACGAGGTCGGGTGCTTCGAGATGACCGAGGACGGCATCGTGTCCCTCGCCGACCCCTCGGGCCTGTTCCTGGACGACGCCCCCACCGAGCCCACCCCCGGCACGTGCGTCACGGTCACGATGGAAGGCCGCCGCGCAGTGCCCGTCGAGGTGCAGGCGCTGCTCGGCAAGTCCGTGAAGGACGGGGGGATCCCGCGGCACACCGTGTCGGGGCTCGACCAGGCCCGACTGAACATGGTCCTGGCGGTGCTCACCCGCCGCGGCGGGATGCGCCTGCTCGACCGCGAGGTGTACGCGACCACGATCGGCGGCATCCGGGTGCGCGAGCCCGCGTCGGACCTGGCGCTGGCACTGGCGCTGGTGAGCGCCGAGCAGGAGATCGCGGTGAGCGCGGACCTGGTGGCGATCGGCGAGGTGAGCCTCACGGGTCAAGTGCGGCGCACGGTGAACGCGGACCGGCGCATCGGCGAGGCGGCGCGGCTCGGTTTCAAGACGGCGATCGTGCCGAAGGGTTCGGTCGCCGAGCGGCACCGCGGGATCGAGGTCGTGGAGGTCGAGACGATCAACGACGCGAAGCAGGCGGCGGCGCGCACGTGGGCCCGCCGCGGCTGAGCGCGGGCGCCGGAACGGTCCGCCGCGGGACCGCGCGGTCCGGCCACGACGCTCCGCAGTGGACTTACTCGGCCCGCGTTCAGGCCCGTCGCGGCCCGATCGGGTCGTAGGGGCGTGCGGCCACCGTCTCGGCCTGGTCCGCCAGGAGGCCGCGTTTGCGGTTCAGGTCGGCGATCTGGTCGTCGAGCCGATCGAGGGCCCCGCGCATGACCGCGTGCGAATGGTCGCAGTGCAGCAGCCCTTCCTTGGTGGCGCAGGGGATGAGGTGCCGGATCTCGGCGGTCGACACACCGGCTTCGAGAAGCCTTCGGATCTGCTCGACCCGCATCAGGGCGTCCTCGGGGTAGGTGCGGTAGCCGTGGGCGTCCCGTTCGGGCAGCAGGAGCTCCTGCTCCTCGTAGTAGCGCAGGAGCCGGGTGCTGACTCCGGTGCGGCGCGACAGCTCGCCGATCAACATGGTGACCTCCGGCACAAGTGTGTGGCCTTCACACTGATGTGAAGCCATAACGTCGCGGGCATGACGAACATTTCCGCACAGCGCCCCGCGCTCACTACCGAGATCCACGGCTCCGGTCCGGGCATCGTCCTCGCCCACGGCGGCGGGGGCCGGATCGAGTCCAACTTCGGAACGCTCATGCCGCTCCTGGCCGAGGGCCACACGGTCACCGCCTCCTCCTACCCGGCGGACGACACGGTTCTGGACCTCGACTCGCTCGCCGACGCCCTGGTCGCGGCGGCGGCGACCGAGCGGTTCACGATCATCGGGTTCTCGCTCGGCACCGCCGTCGCGGTGCGCGCCGCCGCCCGCCACCCCGAGCGCGTGCAGGGGCTCGTCCTCGCGGCCGGGATCGCCCGCGCCGACAACCGGCTGCGGCTGGCCCTCGACCTGTGGCGCTCGCTGCTCGCCTCCGGGGACCGGGACTCGTTCGCGCGGTTCGTGCTCGGTTCGGCGTTCAGCGCCGATTTCGTGAACGGGATGGCCGCCGCCGACGTGGCCGCCGCTGTCGACCAGCTCGCGGCGAACATCCCCGGCGGCACGGCCGCGCAGGCGGCCCTGATCGCCGCGGTCGACACCACGGGCGACCTGGCCGGCATCGCCGTGCCGACGCTCGTCATCAGCGCGACCGCCGACCTCCTGGTGGACCCGGCGAACCACCGCTACCTCGCCGAACGCATCCCGGGCGCGGAGTTCGCCGAGGTCGAAGCCGGGCACGTGCTCATGGCCGAACAGCCGGACGCCTGGCACGGCCTGGTGCTCGGCTTCCTCGACCGGCACGGCCTCTGAGACGGCCGGGGCGGCGCCCGGCCGACGCCGGACACCGCGGTCCGGCGCCGCCCGCCGCGCGTCGAGACGGTTGGCGTCCGCACTGCCGCGGACGCCGCCCCGGTCGCCATCCGTCGCCTACAGGCCCAGTCTGGTCAGGTCGTTGCGGGAGGCCACGCCGAGCTTCGGGTAGGCCTTGTACAGGTGGTACCCGGCCGTGCGGGGGCTGAGGAACAGCTGCTCGCCGATCTCGCGGTTGCTCAGCCCGGCGGCGGCGAGGCGGACCACTTGCAGCTCTTGGGGAGTGAGCTTGTCCGCGAGGTCCGGGGCGGCCTCGATCGGGCCGGCGTCCCCGGCGGCGCGCAGTTCGCGGCGGACGCGTTCGCTCCACGGCTCCGCGCCGAGCCGCTCGAACACCGCTGCGGCGGCGCGCAACCGGCTCTTCGCCTCGTTGACGCGCCGGGCCCGGCGCAGCCACTCGCCGAGGATCAGATCGGTGCGGGCGCTCTCGAACGGGAAGCCGTCGTCCTCTTTGTGCAGTTCGGCGGCGCGCTCGTAGTGCGCGCCCGCCTCGCGCTCCGCCGCGAGCAGGCCCCGGCAGCGTTCGACCTGCGCCATCAGGTGCGGCTGCCCGCTCGCTTCGGCCCACTGGGTGAACCAGTCGAACGCGTCCGCCGTCCGCTCCGGGCCGCCCGTGCGCACGGCCGCCTCGACGGCGACCGGGACGAGCGCGAGCACCTCCCCCGGGGCGTTCGAGTCGAGGTGCGCCATGAGCCGGTCCAGTGCTTCCTCATTGCGGCCCATGGAGAAGTCGAGCAGCGCCTGCGCGTTGTCGATGGCCACGACCGTCTCGCCCGGAGAGTCGGCGCACGCCGAGTCCAGGAGTTCGCGCACCCGCTCCTCGTCGCCGCGCAGGGCCGCGATCGGGGCGAGCACGTGCGCGCGCGCCTTCACGGGCCCGATCCGCTGACCGAGCTCGATCGAGAGCTCCACCGCGTTCCACGCCAGCGCCTCGGCGTCGTTCCAACGGCCCCTGTGGAACTCGGTGAACGCGTTGAGCGTCAGCGCCCTCGGTAGTGCCCCTGCCGCGCCCGAGGTGCGGGCGGCGCTCACAGTGCCCGAAGCGGTCTGCTCGGCGGCGTCGACGTCGCCGATGAGGGTCTGCCACCAGGCGACCATCGTCCGGTTCTCGGGCGAGACGGACTCGCCGAAACCGGTGTGGATGCCGATGAGGTTCCGCAGTGAGGCGACCGCTTCGGCGACGGTGACCGTGCAGGAGCGGTTCAGGCCGGCCGTGGCGTTCGCGAGGTCGCGCACCCACGGCGCGTGGTCGATGCCGAGCCGCTCGGCGTACTCGGCGGCGACCTCCGCGCGCGAGAAGTCCCCTGCCTGCCAGGCGAGTTCGACCGCCCGGAACAGCGGGTAGCCGGTCGAGGTGATGTCGGCGGCCACGTAGTGGTCGGCGGCCTCCATGTACAGGCGGTAGGACTCGCGGACGTCGTTGTCCCACGCGGCGATCATCGCGGCCATGAGGGTGGCGCGGGCGAGGATCGCACGGTCCTCGGTGAACCGTCCGATCTGGGCGGTGAGGGCGCGGGCCTTGGGGCCGTTGCCGGCCGCGACCGCGGCTTCGGCGGCGCGCAGGAGCCTGCGGCCGCGCTCATGCGGGTCGGGCGTGAACGCGGCGGCGCGCTCGAACACCGTGTACTCGTAGCCGTGGCCGCCGCAGGAGGAGCCGCACTCGGCGGAGGCCTCCAGGGCCGCGGCGACGTCCTCGTCCGGGCCGGTGGCGGCAGCGGCCAGGTGGTACACGCGACGGAAGTCGGCCGCGCCCATCACCTCCGCGTAGACGCGGTGGACCTCCAGGCGGCGGAACACCGGCGCGCCCTGGTAGGCCGCGGAGCGGATGAGCGGGTGGCCGAACGTGAAGCGGTCGCCGTGGAAGTGCACCAGCTCGTCCGCTTCGGCGGGCGCCAGGTCAGTGAGCTGGGCACCGAGCTTCCCGGCGACGTCGATGACGAGGCCGGTGTCCGCCGAGTCGTCGGCGCTGATGACGAGCAGCAGCGTGCGGGTGGGCTCGGGGAGGCGGTCGATGCGGTCGCCGAACACCTGCTTGAGGCGGCTGGTCGTGGAGCGGCGGCCGGTCCAGTCCGCGGCCAGGCGCGCGTCGGAGTCGACCAGCGGGAGTTCCAGGAGCGCGAGCGGGTTCCCTTCGGCCGCATGGAGGAGCTGGCCGCGGTCGGTGAAGCCGTGGGTGCCGAGGCGCTCGGCGAGGAGGGCTGCGGCGGCCTCGTCGTCGAGCGGGCCCAGGCGCAGCTCGTCGAGGCCGGGCGCCGGGAACTCGGGGGCGTACCCCTCCCGGACGGTGAAGACCATCAGCGCCGCTTCGGCCGCAAGGCGTTTGGCGATGAACAGCAGGACGTCCGCGGAGTCGGGGTCGAGCCAGTGGGCGTCCTCCACGACGCACAGCACGGGCCGGTGCCCGGACGCCTCGGTGAGCAGGCTCAGGGCGGCCAGGCCGACGGTGAACCGCAGGTCCCCGGGCGGCGCGTCCTTCTCGGGAGCGGCCGAGAGGCCGAGGACGCGGGAGAGGACGCACGCGTGGTGCTCGGGTATCGCCTCGAGGTGCCCGGCGAGGGGCAGCAGGAGCGCCTGGAGGCCCGCGAAGGACCAGGCGTGCTCGGACTCGACGCCGGTGCAGCGCAGCACGGTCATATCGGCGGCGCTCTCGGCGGCGGCGGCGGCGGCGACCAGACTCGACTTGCCGATGCCCGCTTCGCCGCGCACCACCAGCGCCGAGCCCCGGCCCTCGCGGGCGGCGGCGAGGTGGTCGGCGAGAGCGGCGGTCTCAGAATCGCGTCCGTACAGCACGCCAGCAACGGTACCTGCGCTTCCGCCTCCCGTCAGGACCCCGGACCGGGTCTTAGGACGATTTGCCCAGACCCGGCCCGGCGGGGGCTAGAACGGGTTCGGCAGCGGCGTCGCCTTGCGGGCGTTGGCCAGTGCCAGCGCCCACCAGTGCAGCTCGTCGAGGAGGGTCTTGGCCGCCGACTCGGTCTCGCCGAACTTGGTGAACTCGCCCCGGTCGTCGAAGTGCTGGTAGAAGCGCGGGAACGCGATGGTGTTGCGGATCGTCATGGTGCGCAGCTCGGGGAAGATCTGGCGCAGGTGCTGGGCGGCGTTCTGGCCGCCGGTGATCTTGCCGCCGTAGGTGACCATGCCGACGGGCTTGGCGGCCCACTCGTTCATGTAGTAGTCGATCGCGTGCTTCAGGGACGCGGGGATCGACATGTTGTACTCGCCTGAGACGACCACGAACGCGTCGGCGCGGTGGAGCCGCTCGGAGAGGGCCGCGACGGGCGCGGACGGGTCGGCCTCGGTCGACCACATGTCGTCCTCGACCAGGTGCTGGGGCAGATCGGCGTCGAGCAGGTCGATGAGGTCGACGTCGAATCCGCCGTGCTGCTCGGCGACGCCGGCGATCCACTTGGCGGGGGCGGGGGCCCAGCGGCCCTCGCGGGTCGAGCCGATGATGACGGCGAGGTTCAGCTTGTCGCTCATGGTGGTTCCGTTCCTTCGTGGCTTCGGGCTGGTGAGGACGAAGCTACGGACGGACCGACCGGGGGGACATCCGTCGACCGACTGGGCGGCGACTGGAACCGCCGGGCACGTCGCCGCCGGCGGGGTGCTGCGGCCCGCGGCGCAGTGACCGGTCGCGGATGCCCGTCGAGCGACGGATGCGGGGCAGGTCGACCGCCGCTTAGCGTGGCCGCCATGACTACTACTACGGCAAACACCGCGGCCACGGAGGCCACTGCCACCCGATGGGGGGCGATCCTCGCCGTCGGCTTCGCGCAGCTCGTCGTCGCCGGCGGCATGTCCACCCTCGCGGTGGCGCTCCCGGCGATCCGCACCGACTTCACCGTGACCGAGGCCGCGACGGCCTGGGTCCTGCTCTCCTACGCGCTCCCGGTGGGCGCGGTCGCGATCGCCGCGGGGCGCCTCGCCGACCGGGCCGACCTGCGGGCCGTCGCCGTGTTCGCCATGGCGGCGTTGACGATCGGCTCAGTGGCGGCGGCGCTCGCGCCCTCGTTCGGGCTGCTGCTGGCGGCGCGGGCGTTCGGCGGCCTGCTCGGCGGGGTGCTGTTCGGGATGACCGGGCGCATCATCGTCACGTCGGCGGCGCCGACGCAGCGGGGCCGGGCCATGTCGGCGATCGCGCTGATGATGACGATCGGCGGCATGGGCATGGTCGGCGTGGGCGGGTTCCTCATCGCGGCGTTCGACTGGCGGGGCCTGTTCTGGGTGCTCGCGGTCATGTCGGCGATCGCGCTGGTGGCGATGGCGGTGACGGTGCCGAGCAACGGGACGGGCCTGCCGCGGCCGGACCGGGCGCTCCTGGTGGACGTGGCGACCTCGGGTTCGGCGATCGCGGCGTTCCTGCTGGCGTTCGAGTACGTCGACTCCGATCCGTGGATCGCTTTGGGGGCGATGGTGTCGAGCGTGGTGCTGGGCGCGGTGTGGGTGCGGCAGAAGACGTCGGCGCCGACCGTGGCGCTGCTGCGGTCGCCGCAGGTGAGCGGGGCGCTGCTGAGCCTGACGCTGATGTCGGGGGTGGGCGGCCTGCTGAACTTCAGCCTGCCGTTCCTGCTCACGGATGTGCAGCGGGTGCGCCCGGAGCTGGTGTCGACGGTGATGCTGACGTTCATCGGCGGTGTCGCGCTGATGACCCCGGTGGCCGGGTGGCTCGCGGACCGGTTCGGGCCGGGAAGGGTCTCGCTGGCCGGTGCGGGGCTGGTGATCGTGGCGGTGGTGCCGCTGCTGTTCGTGGAGGCGGGGACGGGCCTGGTGGACCTGGGTGCGCGGATCGGCTTGCTGGGCTTGGCGTTCGGGGTCTTCAACAGCCCGATGAACGCGTACCTGCTGAACTCGGCGCCGCCGGAGCAGTCGGGGACGGCGGGGGCGTTCATGGCGACGACCCGCACGATCGGCACGTCGCTGGGACCGGTGCTGGCGGCGCTGGCGTGGGGGCTGGGTTCGACGGCGGTGGACGGCTACCGGCTGTCGGCGTGGACGATCGCGGCGCTCCTGCTGCTGGGGGCGGCGCTGCAGGTGACGACGAAGCCGTGGCGGACCCCGGCCCCGGCGGCGGCGTGACCGGGGCATGGGGCCGCTCCGTCACGGCTACAGGTCCAGCTTCGCCAGTTCCGTGCGCGAGGAGACGCCGAGCTTCGGGTAGGCGTTGTACAGGTGGTAGCCCACCGTGCGGGGGCTGACGAACAGCTGCTCGCCGATCTGGCGGTTGGTGAGGCCGTCGGCGGCGAGGCGCACCACCTGGAGTTCCTGCGGTGTCAGGAGTTCGGCGAGGTCGGGTTTGGACTCGACGGCCGTCGAGTCGCCCGCCGCGCGCAGTTCCCCTTGGGCGCGTTGCGTCCACGGGACCGTGCCGAGCCGCTCGAAGACCTCGGTGGCCTCGCGCAGGTGCGCGCGGGCCTCGTTGATGCGGCGCACGCGCCGCAGCCACTCGCCGTACAGGAGCTCGGTGCGGGCCCGCTCGAACGGGTCGATGTCGTCGGCGCGGTGCAGCTCCACGGCCCGTGCGAAGTGCGTCCCGGCCTCGGCCTCGGTCGCGAACAGCGCCCGGCAGCGCTCCACGAGCGCCTCCCAGTAGGAGCGGCCCGTCGCGTCGGCCCAGTCGGCGAACCAGTCGAACGCCTCCTTGACCTCGGGGAGCCGCCCGGAGCGGAACGCGGCCTCCACGAGTGTGGGCACCTGCATCAGGACCTCCATGGGCGTGACGCCCTCGGCGATCCGCAGGAGCCGCTCGAACGCGGCCTCGTAGCGGCCGAGCCCGAGTTCCAGGAGCCCCAGGGCGGTGTCGGCGGGGATCACCGAGTCCTCGGGCGCGTCCTGGATCGCGGCGGCCACGAGTTCGCGGCAGCGCCGCTCTTCGCCGCGGATGGCGGCGATCGGCAGTAGGACCCAGATGCGGCCCTGCATGAGCGCCCGGCGGTCGTTCTGCTCGTGCGCCAGCTCGATCGCGCTGGAGGCGGACGCCTGCGCGTCCGCATATCGTCCATAGTGGAACTGCGTCTGCGCCTGTACGAGCAGCGCCTGCACGAGCGGGCTCATCGCGCCGCGCTCACGGCATGCCCGCACCTGCTCGGCCGCGGCCTGGTACGCGGCCGGCACGTCACCGGCGAGGAACCGCCAGCGCGCCGCCAGCACCTGGTCGAAGGCCTGGAAGTCCTCGTGGAGCGGCTGGTAGTAGTCGTAGAGGGAGCGCAGCGCGTCGACCGCCTCCCCGGCGGTGTCGTCGGGCTGGCGGTTCAGGCCGGCCGCGGCGCGGGCGAGGCGGCGCACCCAGGCGTTGTTGGAACCGCCGTACTTCGAGGCGAGCCCGGACGCGTACTTCACCTTCGTGAAATCGCCGGTCTCCCAGGCGTTCCAGACGCCCCGCAGCAACGGGTAGCCGGTGTTCTCGTGGCCGGTCGCGGCGTAGTGCTCGGCCGAGTCCATCCACACGTCGAAGCCCTTGGAGTTCCCGGCCCAGGAGAGGATCGTGGCGCGGATGAGCGCGGTGCGGGCCAGGAGCACGTGGTCGTCGGTGAGCCGCTCGGCGGCCTCGGCGAGTTCGACGGCCTTGCCGGTCATGCCTGCGACGTAGGCGCATTGGGCGGCCTCGGTGAGGCGGCGAGCCCGGCGGCAGGGGTCAGGGGTGAAGCTCGCGGCGCGCTCGAGGGCGGCCATCTCGGCGACGCAGCCGCCGCGTTCGGCCTCATAGGACGCAATGGCTTCGAGTGCGGCGGCGGCCTTCTCGTCCAGGCCCGTGGTAGCGGCGGCGAGGTGGCGGGCGGCGCGGATGTCGCCGTCGCCGAACGCCTCGGAGAGGGCCCGGTGCGCTTCGATGCGGCGGGCCCGCGGCGCCGAATGGTAGGCGGTGGAACGGATCAGCGGGTGCACGAACTCGATGCGGCCGCGGTGGTACCGCAGCAGATCGTCCACTTCGGCCGGTTCGAGGTCGTCCAGGCTCGCGTCCAGTTTCGCGGCGGCCTCGGCGATCACGGCGGTCTCGCCGGTCTCCTCGGCGGCCGCGAGGAGCATGATCGTGCGCGTGCCCTCGGGGAGGGCGATGATGCGTTCCGTGAACGCCTGCTTGATTCGGGACGTCGTGGAGTAGCGGCTGTTGGAGGTGTCGGCGCGCAGCAGCGACTCCTCGTTGTCGGCGGCCGGAAGCTCCAAGAGCGCCAACGGGTTGCCCTCGGCCATGCGCAGGATCCAGTCGCGGCCGGTGAACGGGATCTCGTCGGCGCGCATGTCCAGGATCGCCTGCGACGCATCGAGGTCCAGCGGGCCGAGCGTCAGCTCCGGAATGCCCGGGGCCGGGAAGTCCGGGGCGAACCCGTCCCGCACGACCAGGACCATCGTGATGGACTCGGTCGAGAGGCGCCGGGCGGCGAACAGCAGTGCGTTGGTGGAGTCGCGGTCGAGCCAGTGCGCGTCGTCGATGACCACGTACACCGGCTGCTTCGCGGAGGCGTCCACGAGCAGGTTCAGCAGGGCGAGCCCCACCTGCAGCGAGTGGGCGCGGCCGGTGCCGTCGCCCATGCCGAGCGCGGTCCGCAAGGCCTCGGACTGGGCTGCGGGGAGGCGGTCGATCCGGTCCAGCAACGGGTGCAGCAGCATCTGCAGCCCCGCATACGACCATGTGTGCTCGGCTTCGACGCCGAGGGTCCGCAGGACGGTGAACCCCTCGGCGCGCGGGATGACCGCGTCGACGATCGCGGACTTGCCGATCCCCGGCTCGCCGCGAACGACGAGCGCGCCGCCGTGGCCGACGCGGGCGCCGTCGAGCAGGGCCTGGATCGAGTCGAGCTCCACGTCGCGGCCGTACAGCACCGGCCGGTCGGCGTGGTCGGACTCGTCCGAGAACGAGGGGGCGCCGTGTTCGGCGACGCCCGAGCGCGCGCGCGTGGGGTGGGCGATGGGTTTCACGGCGGCTCCATCCTCAGGACGACCGGGGACGCCTCCAGCGTAGCCACGAGCACCGCCTACTCGCATCTGTCATTCGACTGGGGTCGACTGGGGCGCCCGCCACCGGGTCGAACGCCCGCACCGACCGGGTTCGGGTCCCAGTCGCCGAGCCCAGTCGTCCGACCGGGGCGCACGCGCCCGTCCGGGCCTAGCGTCGACGGCATGACCGCACCGACAGAGACGCAGATGGCAAGGGACACAGCGCCTGCACGGCGCGCCCTCCGCTGGGCGCCGGCGCTGTGGGCGGCTTACGCGCAGGCCGTGGCCTTCGCGGCAGCCGCAGTGACCGCGTTCCTGGTCACCGACATCGCCGCCGAGTTCCACGCTTCGCCGGGGACGCGGCTGTGGCCGCTCGGCGCCTTCGCGCTCGGCCTGGTCGTCGCGGCCAACGCGACCCGCCGCAACGGCGCACTCGGACACGCCCGCTTCACCGGGGCGATCGCGTTGGGGGCGTTGGCGCTCGGCGCACTCGCATTGGCGCTCGCGCCGCACTTCGGCTTCGCCGTCGGCGCGGCCGGTGCGTTCGGCGTCAGCGCCGGGAGCGCGATCGCGCTGTCGGGGCGGGTGCTGGCCGCCGCGGAGATCGGCGACGGCTCCGCCTCGGTCGCGCTCGCCTCCGGGGCGCTCCTGGCCGGGATCGCGGCGGGTGTGGGGTCGCTGTTCGCGGTGCCGCTGTACGGCTGGCGGGGCGTGTTCGGTCTCGTGGTGGTCGCGGCGGTGCTGGCGGCGTGGAAGTTCGCGGAATATGTCCCGGATGATGACGCCGCGTTAAGGAAATGTGACGTGAGATTCGCCTGAGTTCCATGGGCACTCTGGGGTTTCGATGTCACGATGAGGTCGTCCGGGTATTCGGAGGTTTTACCCGGCACGCGGGCACCGGCCGTCCTGTGGCGGTGTCCGGAGAAGGCCCTGGGGAGGTTCGAGACCCCGGGGCCTTCGCCATGTCCGCCTGCGGTTCCCGGCCGATCGTGCCGATGCGTGCCGGTGCGCGCCGATGCGTCTCGGCACATGCCGCTCCGAGCAGTTCGGCCGTTCCGCCTCCCGCTTCCTGAAGCCGCCTTCAGGCGTCTTCAGCGTGGCTTCAGGTTCCCCGCGCCAGACTCGTCCTGAGTCGAGATTCGGCTCGCATGTTTCATCGAGCGGGGCCCGGCGCGGAGGACGCCGGATTCGAGCGGACGACCCACGATCTCCTGGGCGAGTTCGGCAGTGCGGATGAGGGCGTCAAGGTCCACACCGGTCTCCACACCCATGTCGTGGAGCATGTGGACCACTTCCTCGGTCGCCACATTGCCGGAGGCGCCCGGAGCGAACGGGCAGCCGCCGATCCCGCCCACACTGGCGTCGAACTCCACGACGCCGCGATCGAGCGCAGTGAGGAGGTTGGCCAGGGCGGTCCCCCGGGTGTCATGGAAGTGCATGAGCATCGGCAGTTCGGTGCCGACGCCCCCTTGAACGGCGTCGAGCAGGTCCGTGACACGGCGAGGGGTCCCCATGCCGGTGGTGTCGCCGAAGGCGACTCGACCGGCCCCCGCGGCCTCGGCCGCCTCCACGATCCGGGCGACCTTCGCGGGCGCGATGTCGCCCTCGAAGGGGCAGCCGAAGCTCGTGGCGATGATGACCTCGACCGAAGCCAGGTTCTCGCGGGCCAAGGCGCAGATGTCGGGCAGCTCGGCGAGCGATTCGGCGACGCTGCGCCCGATGTTGGCGCGGTTGTGGGTCTCCGAGGCCGAGACGACCAGCTCGACGGCGGTGAACCCGGCGTCGAGGGCCCGCTGCACGCCGCGGGCGTTCGGGGCGAGGGCGCTGTAGCGGATGCCGGAGTGCTTCTCGACGGCCGCCCACACCTCGGCGGCGTCGGCCATCTGCGGCACGGCCTTGGGGCTCACGAAGCTCACGGCCTCGATGCGGGAGAGTCCGGTGCGCGAGAGCGCGTCGATGAGCCGGATCTTGTCCGCGGTCGGCACAGGGGGTTCGTTCTGCAGGCCGTCGCGAGGAGCGACCTCGCGCAATGAGACCCGATCGGGCTGGTGCATGTCCGCCTCCCCGCGGCCGCGACCCGTTGCGGCCCACCCGCCCATGCTAACCCCCGATCCCGAAATACGGGACGGACGCGAAGAGGAAAGGAGTCGCTTTCACGATCAACGAGCAACGAAAGCCGGAGGCGACTGGTCGCTGAGCGACGACCAGCGCAACGGGCAAGGAACTGGACGCCCGCAGCGCGAGCGCTGGAAGCGCGCCTGGTCCCCGCCATCGCTACAGCCAGGACTGGCGCAATCGACCAAACGGCGCGGACGCGCGCCGAATGCAGCGGCAAACTCGCGTAAGCGCGGGGCGGTGACGCGGGCTCGCATAAGGGTGGTGTGGCGGGTGGGCGGGGCGGGGGGGCGGGGGGGGAGGCCCCCGAAGCGGCCGCTTCTCGCCCCTCGGGCTAGCCCGGGTCGAGGGCTCTCAGGGCCGCCGCTCGCAGGAGGGCCGCGGTCTCGTCGGCACTGACCTCGTCGCCCAGGGACAGGTACGGGGTCGAGTTCATGAGGCCGAAGGCGCCGTGGGCGAGCACGCGGGCCTGCTCCGGTTGGAGGCCGGGGCGCAGGCGGCACAGGACGCCCACCCACTCCTCGACGTACACGCGCTGCAGCTTGCGCACCTGCCGCCGCGGCTCCTCCGGGAGCCGGTCCAGCTCGTGCAGGTGCAGGATGACGATCTCCGGCGAGTCGATCACGACCTCGAGGTGGAAGTCCACCAGCGCCTCGAGCGCGGCCTGCGGGTCCTCCGAGTGCAGCGACGCCCAGTGCCGCCCGCCCGCCAGGAGCCGCTCCGAGACGGGGATGAGCGCGTCGGCGAGCATCTGCTCCTTGCCGCCCTTGAAGTGGTGGTACAGCGCCGGCCCGGTGATGGAGGCCGCCGCGCCGATGTCGTCCATCGACACGCCGTGGTATCCGTGCTTGGCGAGCAGTCTGACGGCGACATCGAGGATCTCGCGGCGGCGTTTGGAGCCGCCCCGGCTATCGGCATTCATCTCCACCTCGATGAGGCTACTCGTGCGTACTCGCCCGAGCAGGGAGCAAAAGCCCACTTTCGCCAGGGCGCAGGTCGTGAATCGGCCCGTACGCGGACTCGCCGCACCCCGGCACGCGCGACGATCAGGCCAGGAGGCCATGGGCCCGTAGGCGGACCCGCCGCACGCCGCCGCGCGCGACGATCAGGAAAGCATCGGTCCCGTACGCGGACCCGCCGCACGGCGCCGCGCGCGACGATCAGGAAAGCATCGGTCCCGTACGCGGGCCGGCCGCACCCCAGCCGGTGAAGGCGGGAATGCGGCCGACGTGTCGAGCAGTGCAGTTGTGGTTGTGCCGCTCCAGGTGAGCCGCTGCGGGAGACCGGACACATCGCCTCCCGCGGCGCGCCGCCTAGGGCTCGTTCGGCGGCATCGGGCGGTCGGTCCCGCGATCGGTCCCGCGGTCGGTCCCGCGACCGGTGCCGGTGCCGCGCGGCCGGGCGCCCTCGGCCATCGCGCCGCCCATGGTGCCCGCCTCGCCCATCGCGCCCGTCGCCGGGGCCTGGGTGTCGGTGCTCGTCCCGTACCGGTCCGAGCTGTACGTCTGCGACATCGACGAGGTCGCGTCGCCGCTCCTGCCGGTGGCGGTCTTCATCTTCCCGGCCTCGTCCTCGGCGCTGTCGAGCATCCGCTCCCAGCGAGCACGCATGGGGCCGACGAGCCCGCCGCCGACGCCGACGATGACGACGCCCGCGACCATCGCGAGGACGGTCCACATGATCGGCGTGGTGACCGTGGTGGCGATCCCGACCTGCCCGAACGCGGCGACCGCGCCGAAGAACACGATCGCGACCTGGCAGATCCGCGCCACGGTCTTCCCGTAGCTGGTCTCCTCGAGGGTGCCGCTGACCAGGCCGTACACGGCATTGGCGATCGCGAACGCCACCACGACGATGACGAGCGCGACGAACAGCTGCGGCAGCCAGCCCACGAGCTGGTTGATGAGGGTCGACACGGGGTTGTTCCCGAACGCGCCGAACGCGAGCTGCAGTGTGAACAGCAGCAGCGCGAAGTACACGAGCTTGCCGAGCAGGTCGCTCAGCTCGAACTTGCCGGTGAAGCGGCGCAGGCCCGATTTCGCGCCGACCTTGTCGAGGCCGACCTTGTGAAGCAGCTTGCCGACGAGTTTGCCTATCCACTTGCTGACGATCCAGCCGACGATGAGGATCGCCAGGAACGCCAGCGCGCGGGGCAGAAATGCTACGACGCTGTCCATCATGTTCTGGAAGCTCTGCGAGATGTCCATCTCCGCAGGCTAAGCCGGTTACCGCCGCTATTCGGGCGGTTTGCATAAGAAACACCCGACACCGGGGTAACTCGAAACGGTCACCCCGGACATTGCGCCCTAGGTGGGCCAAGTCCGCCAGTGCATCCACGACTTCGAGGGGGTCGGGCCGCGCTGGTCCTGGTAGCGGGAGAAGTTGGCGCCGGCGCCGTACGGGTTCTCGGCGGGGCTGGTGAGCCGGAAGACGCACAGCTGGCCGATCTTCATGCCGGGCCACAGCGTGATGGGGAGGTTCGCGACGTTGGAGAGCTCGAGCGTGACGTGCCCGGAGAAGCCCGGGTCGATGAACCCGGCGGTGGAGTGGGTGAGCAGGCCGAGGCGGCCGAGGCTGGACTTGCCTTCGAGGCGCGCGGCGAGGTCGTCGGGGAGGGTGAAGACCTCGAGGGTGGAGGCGAGCACGAACTCGCCGGGGTGGAGGACGAACGGCTCGTCGTGGCCGACCTCGACCTCCGCGGTGAGGTCGTCCTGCTGCTTGGAGGGGTCGATGTGGGTGTACTTCTGGTTGTTGAACACCCGGAAGCGCCGGTCGAGGCGGACGTCGATGCTGGAGGGCTGCACGAGCTCGTCTTCGAACGGCTGGATGCCGAGGCGGTCGTTCTTGACGGCATCGAGGATGTCGCGGTCGCTAAGCAGCATGCGCCCAGGTTAATGGTCGGCCTGTAGGCGCAGCTCAACGGGCCCGAGGATGCGTGCGCGGCTCACGGTGCGGCGGGCGGGACGGCGTAGGCGACGGTGCCGAGGTCGTGGTACTCCCAGCCGGCGGGGACGAGGTCCGCGCACTCGTCGAGGTCTTCGGCGCAGACGATGGCGTCCATGGTCTCCGGTGGGGGCGGGGTCTGGCCGGGGACGATCGACTGGAGGGCGTAGAGCTCGGTGTCCTCGGGGAGGAGGATCCACCAGGCGTACTCCCAGGAGTCGTTGCCTTGGACGATGCCGACGCGTTCGGGGTCGACCGCGGCGACCGCGGCGGCGGCCTCCTCGTACTGGGGCAGCCATTCCTGGCGGCGCACGAAGCGCTCTTCGAGGTCGGTGACGCTGAAGACGGACCAGGTGCCGGCGAGGCGGCGCGGGTAGCCGTAGGCGACGGTGAGGATGCCGGCGAGCGAGGCGACGACGGCGACCACGGTGACGAGGACGCAGGCGGCCCGGCGGCGGCCCCGTTCGCGGGCGGTCGCGGCGAAGCCTTTGACCAGGGCGGCGGCGAGGAGTCCGGCGGCGGGGGCGCCGAGGACGACGAGGAACATGACGAGCCGGTTCACCCAGGGCTGCCAGGAGACGGTGCAGACGACGCCGATGAAGGCGACGGCGAGTGCGGCGGCGTAGGCGCGGCGCAGGGCGGGGCCTTTGACGGCGAACCAGACGAGGCCGGCGAGGGCGGCGAGGCCGGTGACGGGGAACGCGGCGCGGTCTTCGTCGGGGTACCAGGCGCGCACGGGGAACGTGGTGGTGCCGAAGGTGATCCGGGGGTCGTTGGGGTCGACGCCCATGAGGTTCGCGAGGCCGTTGATCAAGGCGGCGAACCCGTCGGAGAGGGGGAACAGGGGCGTGTCGAGGTTGGTCTGCGCGATGCGGAGGCCGTTGACGAGGAGCAGGCGCGGGTCGAGGGTCTGGACGCCGATGGATTCGCGCAGGACCTCGGGGCCGAGGGGGTGCCCGAAGGCCTGGTGCATGCGCAGGAGGAAGGGCCCGACCAGGACGAGGGCGATGGCGAGGACGGCGAGGGACGCGGCGACGGTGCCGGCGCGGGCGGTGGCGGCCCGTGAGGCGTCGGCGCGGGAGCACCGCTGGGGGCTGCGCCCGCAGAGGCAGGGGCGGCGCCGCCGGCCGTCGCGCACGAGCCGGCCGATGCCCCAGATGAGCAGGAGCGGGGCGGCGGCGAGGAGCCCGGTGCTCTTGGTGACGGCGATGAGCCCGAGGGCGAGTCCGAGGTAGAGCGCGTCGGAGCGGGGGGCGGTGACGCGCAGGAGCGCGTCGCCGGGCCGGGTGAACTCGTCGAGGACGACCGTGGCGAGGCACGCGACCCAGGCGGCGGCGACGAGGTCGACCTGGGTGCTGGAGGCCTGGAGGAGCACTTCGGGGGTGGTGGTGAGGATGAAGACGGTGGCGAGCTGGGCGACGGGTCCGCCGCCGAGCTGCGCGGCGATCCGGGAGGCGGCGAGGGCCGCGCCGACGCCGGCGAGGAGCTGGAGGAGGTTGTAGGCGCCGTCGCCGCCGGAGACGAGCCGCAGGTGGGTGAGGAGGTATTCGGAGCCGGGCCCGATGTCGACCTGCCGGTGGATGTCCGTGGGGTAGACGGCGACGGAGGCGTTCTGGATCCAGTGCTCGATGCGCGGCAGGTGGTAGGTCTGGGAGTCGAAGTTGTTGGGTGACGAGCTGATCGCGAGGACGGCGACGCTGATGGCGAGGATCGCGATGACGCAGCCGAGGGCCCACTGCCAGGCGGGGGCCGCGGCGGCGGCGGACTTGGTGCGCCGCCAGGTGCGGCGGGTGGCGCCGCGGCGCGAGCGCAGTTCCTCGCGGAGGGCGCCGAAGGCCTGGCCGCGGCCGCCGGAGCCGTCGTCCGGGGTTACGTCCCGAACAGCGCGCGCGAGCACGGCGGCGACGACGGCGACGGTGGCCGCGATCCACGCGGCGAGCACCGTGAAGGTGGTCAGCGCGGTGAACGCGGAGGCGGCCTCGACGACACCGACCGCGTACGCCCCCAACAGGATCGATGCCCGCACGACGGCGAGCCGCGCGGGGGCGAGGACGGCCCCGTCGCGGGGGCGGAGGGCGTAGGCGAGCGCCGGAAGCAGGAGCAGGAGCCACAGGACGAGCAGCACTGCTTCATTCAACACGACCCGTCCGGCCGATGCCGTCCTGGCATGAGCGCGTTATGGTTGTGCAATCTTGTTCGATCCGCGGGATGGGGCAGCAATGCTGTTGTCGATTCTCGTTCCGGTCTTCAATGAGGAACGCCTCGCTGCCGGAACGTTGAAAGAGCTGCTCGCAGTGGAGTTCCCCTGCGAGACCGAGATCGTTGCCGTCGATGACGGCTCCCGCGATCGTTCCTGGGAGGTCCTCCAGACCTTTGAGGACAATCCACGGGTGCGGTTGATCCGCCACGACCGCAACAGAGGAAAGGGCGCGGCGATCCGCACGGCGGCCAAGGCCGCCCACGGCGACCACGTCGTCGTGTTCGACGCGGACGGCGAGTACGACGCCAACGACCTGCCCCGGCTGCTCACGCCGGTCCTCGACGGCAAGGCCGAGGTGGTGTACGGGTCGCGCTCGTTCGGCTCGCACTCGGCCTACTCGTTCTGGTACGTGATGGGCAACAAGGGCATCACCCTGGCCGCGAACATCCTGTTCAACTCGTACATCTCGGACCTGGAGACCTGCTACAAGCTCCTGCCGCGCCAGATGTACCTGGACTTGAACATCCGCTCGGGCGGCTTCGGCATGGAGGCCGAACTGACCGCGAAGCTCCTCAAAATGGGCATCCGCCCCTATGAGGTGCCGATCTCCTACACGGCGCGCAGCCGCGAGGAGGGCAAGAAGATCACCTGGACGGACGGCGTGCAGGCCCTCTGGCTCCTCGGCCGCGAGCGCGTCCGCCGCTCCAAGCGCTAGCCGCCCCTCACGCGGCGGCGGTGCGCCATTCCTGGTGCTCGTCGCCTTCGGTGCAGGGGCTGAGCGTCGGCGTGCCCTCGAGGGCGGTCAGGCAGTGGTTCCCGTCGCCTTCGGCGCGGACCGTCCAGAAGTCGGCCTGCTCCGTCTCGCCAGTGCCCGCAAAGTCGGTGCGCACGTATGTGAACTGCCAGGTCGTGCCCTCGCACGCCGCTGCGAAGCCGAGCTGCTCGGCGTCCCATTCGATGCAGCCGAGCGGCTCGCCCTCCGCGTCGGCGGCGCTGATGCGCAGCGCCTCGCCTTCGGCGGCGAACACGAACTCGTCGATCCCGTCCTCGCCGCACGCCCCCATCGCGGTGCTCGGCGCGGCCTCGTCGGCGTAGCCGAGCAGGCAGTCGCCGCTCGCGGCGTTCACGAGCGGCCCGGTGCCCGGGGCCGCGGGCGGCGTCGCGGCGGCCGCCTCACTGGTCGCCGCATCGCCAGGCGCCTCCTCATGCGGGGCCCCCGCCGATGAGGGGTCCCCGCCGGTCGGGTCCGCGCTCGCGCCCTGCCCTTCCGGTTCGTCCTCGTCGAAGAACTGCATGGCGCCCAAGGTCAGGGCGACGGCGGCGACCACGGCCGCGAGCCCGAGCAGGACGCCCCGCCCGCGCCGCCGCTGGGGCGGCGGAGGCGGAGGCGGAGGCGACGGCGGCAGGGCGGCGGCCGGCACGGGCGCGGGCGGGCGCGACGGTGACGACGACACCAGCAGGTCCACTGTGGTGCGGTTGGGTTCGGGCGGCGGGGCGACCGGTTTCGCGTGCGCGGCGGCCACTCTGCACTCCTGGGCGAACATCGCCGCGGAGGCCGGGCGGTCCTCGGGGTCCTTCGCGAGCGCCCAGTCGACGAGTTCGGCCACCGCGGTCGGCACGTGCGCGGGCAGCGGCGGCGGGGCCTCGTGCAGGTGCCCGGCGATCACGGCCGCGGGCGAGTCCCGCGTGAACGGCCTGGCTCCGGAGAGGCATTCGTAGGCGATGACGCCGAGCGCGTACAGGTCCGACGCCGCCGTCGGCGCTTCGCCGCGCAGCTGCTCGGGCGAGGCGTAGCCGACGGTGCCGAGCGCGGTCCCCGCGGCGGTCAGTGCGGCGCCGTCGCGGCGCATCGCGATCCCGAAGTCCAGCACCGTGGGCGCGCCCTTGGCGTCGACGATGATGTTGGCGGGCTTGACGTCCCGGTGCACGATCCCGGCCCGATGCGCGGCCTCGAGCGCGTCCGCGATCTGCGCGAGCAGGGGCAGCGCCCAGTGGGCGGGCAGCGGCGCGTGCCGCTCGATGACCGCGTGCAGCGACGGGCCCTCCAGGTACTGCATGACCAGGTAGGTGACGGCCTCGCCGTGCTCGTCGCGTTCGGCGCGGACGTCGAAGACATCGACCACGCCGGGCGCGTGCAGGGCCGCGACGGTGCGGGCCTCCTCGACGAAGCGCCGCCCGAAGCGCTCGTCGTCCGAGAGCGCCGCGTGCAGGACTTTCAGCGCGACGGTCCGGCGGAGCATGGTGTCCTCGGCCCGCCAGACCTCACCCATCCCCCCGGCGCCGATCCGTTGCTGGAGGAGGTAGCGGCTGCCAAGCAGCACACCGGGTCTCGTGAGGAGCATGGCGCCGATTATGACCGCCTCCGGCCACTACGCGCAGTTCGCACGAGGCCTGCCGAGCGTGACCGGTCGGCTGACGGATGCGGCTACCGTCGTTCGGTTCGTAGCGTGGCCTGGGACGGGCCGCCGCACCGGCGGCCCGGACGAGGGGGCACCACCATGAACGAGAGCGCGAACGGCGTGCGGCAGTGGCTCGAGGCCGCGGCCCGGCCCGTGGACGACTTCGCGGCGCTGCGCGGCATCATCGGCGACGCCGAGGTCGTCGCCTTCGGGGAGACCACCCGCGCCGCCCACGAGATCGACCACTACCGACTGCAGGCCTTCCGGTTCCTGGTCGAGGAGCTCGGCTTCCGGGCGCTCGCCGTCAACGACGACGCGATCGTGGCCGAACGCCTCGACGACTACGTGCGCCGCGGCGACGACGACCCGGCCGAGGCGCTCGGCGCGGCCTGGCCGCCCTGGCGCACCGAGGAGACCGTCGCGGTCCTGGAGTGGATGCGCGCCTACAACCGGGAGCACCCCGCGGACCCGGTGCGGCTCTTCGGCACCAACGCGGCCGGGGCGCAGGCGTATCACTACGACGCGGTCGTCGACTACGTGCGCCGCGCGGCCCCGGGCCGCCTCGACGAGCTCAAGGCCCATCTCGCTCCCCCGCGCAGCGCCCACAGGATCGACGAGCACGTGCAGCGCTTCCGCGGCGTCCACCCGGGCAAGCCGTTCGCCGAGTCCGCCCGCGAGGCCCACGACCTCGTCGCGTCCCTGCCCGCCGACCCCGAGCGCGACCACGTGCTGCGCTACGCCCGGACCATCTGGGAGCACCATTCGTCCACCGTGGCGGCGGGCGTCGACTTCGGCGCGGCCATGAAGCGGGTCGCCGGGGAGATCCTGCGGCAGCACGAGCGCACCGGCGCCAAGACCGTGTTCTGGGACGGCATCGCCGCCGTCGCCGCCTCCGACGCGATGTCGGTCGGGATCGGGTCCGGCGAGCCGTTCACGTCCGTGGGCGGCCACCTGCGCGAGCGCCTCGGCGCGAAGTACCTGCCGGTCATGATCGGGTTCGGCGAGGGCGAGATCCACGAGGGCGTCAAGGTGCCCGCGCCGCCGGCCGACTACGTCGAGGCGGTCCTGCGGGGCGACGAGCCGTTCGTCCTCGACCTGCGCACCGCGCCCGAGGAGGCCGCGGCGTGGCTGCGGGGCAGCCGCAAGGTGCGGGTCGTCCCCGGGGTCTACGACCCCGCCGAGGACGAGAAGCACCACGTGGTCGCGCCGTCGTTCGCCGCCTGGTTCGACGCGTTCGCGTACTTCCCGCGCATCGGGCCGACCGCGGTCCTGCGGTCGCGTTGAGCCTCAGAGCAGGACGACGTCGAGGCGGCGCGGGCCGTGCACGCCCTCGACGCGCTGCAGCTCGATGTCGCTCGTCGCCGAGGGCCCCGAGATCCAGGTCTGCGGGGCCGTGGGGTCGAGCATCGGCAGCGCCTCGGCGAGGTGGCCCCGGATCTGCTCGCGCCGGACCACCACCACATGGTGGTCCGGCACCAGCGTGATCGCCCTGCGGCCCTGGGCCGCACCGGTGTCGAGCATGATCGTGCCGGAAACGGCGACGGCCGCGGCGCAGCCGGTGAGGACCGCGTCCATGCCGTCGAGGTCCGCTGTGGACAGACCGGTGTCGGGGACGAACTCGGCCCCGCCGAGCCGCCAGTCCGCGGGGAGGTCGGCGGGCACGACGACCCGCTTCGCGTCGCCCAGGGCCGCACTGATCGCGGCGAGGCCGTGGTGGACGTTGGCCTTGTAGTCGACCAGCCGGTCGATGAGCATCGCGGTGGTGTCGGTGTCCGCCTCCAGCGCCCGCCGGTACTCGCGCGGCGGCTCGGGGGCCTCGCCCGCGCCGTCCAGGGCCTTGCGCATCCGCGCCAGGATCTCCTCGCGCGCCGTGGGTCTCGTGGTCATCGGCCCCGCTCCTTCCACCAGTCCCGGAAGTCCTCCTTCGGCGGCACCGGCAGGTCCCGGCTCACCGTCCACCGCGAGCCCGGCCACGGGAGCCGGCGCAGGAAGCCCTTGCGGCGCCAGGGCGTCGACCCCAGGCGCGCGGCGCGCAGCGCGGCCCGCCAGAGTCCCGGCCGGGACATCACCGCCGCGGCCGCGCGCATCGCGGCCTGCTCCCCCGCCTGGTGCGGGCCCTGCTGGCGCAGGTGGACGAGCACTTCGGGGATGTTGATCTTGACCGGGCAGACCTCGTAGCAGGCCCCGCACAGGCTCGAGGCGTACGGCAGGTCGTCGTGCCGCCCCGGTTCGAGCTGGGGCGCTAGGATCGCGCCGATCGGGCCCGGGTAGACGTGGCCGTACGCGTGCCCGCCCGTGCGCTCGTACACCGGGCACACGTTGAGGCAGGCCGAGCAGCGGATGCACGAGAGCGCCTGGCGCCCGACCTCGTCGGCGAGCACGCCGGTGCGCCCGTTGTCGAGGAGGATCACGTGCACGTCCTTCGGCCCGTCGCCCTCACGCGCGCCCGTCCACACGGAGGTGTACGGGTTCATCCGCTCCCCTGTGGAGGAGCGCGGGAGGAGCTGCATGAAGACCTCGAGGTCCGCGAAGCGCGGCAGCAGCTTCTCGATGCCCACGATGCTGATCAGCGTCTCCGGCATCGTGAGGCACATGCGGCCGTTGCCCTCGGACTCCACGACGACCAGCGACCCGGTCTCGGCGACGGCGAAGTTCGCGCCCGAGACGGCCACCTTCGCCGAGAGGAACCGGCGTCGCAGGTGGAGCCTCGCGGCCTCGGCCAGCGCGGCCGGCTCGTCCGTCAGCCCGCTCGGCGCGTCCCCCATCCGCTGGTCGAAGATGTCGCGGATCTGGGTGCGGTTGTAGTGGATCGCGGGCACGAGGATGTGGCTCGGCTTGTCCTCGGCGAGCTGCACGATGAGTTCGGCCAGGTCGGTCTCGTAGGCCTTGAGGCCGACGTTTTCGAAGTGCTCGTTGAGCTCGATCTCCTGGGTGGCCATGGACTTGACCTTGACGACTTCGCCGGCCCCGGCCTCGCGCACCAGGCGTGCGGCGATCTCGTTGGCCTCCTTGGCGTCCCGGGCCCAGTGGACCTGGGCTCCGGCGGCGGTGGCGTTGCGTTCGAACTCGACGGCGAGTTCGGGGAGGCGGTGCTGCACGTCCGCTTTGATCGCGGCGGCGGCGTCGCGCAGGGGCTCCCAGTCGTCGAGCTCCCCGGCGACGCCTGCGCGCTTGGCGCGGATGGTGCCGGTGGCGTGGGCGAGGTTCTTGCGCAGCTGCGGCATGCCGAGGGCGACCTTGGCGGCCTTGGGGAACGGCGCGTCGGCGGGGATGAGCGAGGCGGCCGGGACGAACGAGGGCTCGGTGGTCATGCGGTGCTCGCGAGGATCTCGGCGTAGTGGATGGGGCGCGGGCCGCCTGCGCGGCTGATGCCGCCGCCGATGTGGGTGAGGCACGAGTTGTCGGCCGCGGCGAGGTACTCGGCGCCGGTGCCGGCGGCGTGGCGGCATTTGTCGGCGAGCATCGCGGAGGAGACCTCGCTGTTCTTCAGGGCGAAGGTGCCGCCGAAGCCGCAGCACTGGTCGGCGGCGGGCAGGTCGACCAGTTCGATGTCGCGGACGGCGCGCAGGAGCCGCATCGGCTTGTCGCCCAGGCCGAGTGCGCGGGTGCCGTGGCAGGTGGGGTGGTAGGTGACGGTGTGCGGGAAGCGGGCGCCGACGTCTTCGACGCCGGCGACGTCCAGGAGGAACTCGGAGAGTTCGTGCACGCGGTCGCCGATGTCGGATCCGGTGAGGTGCGGGTACTGGTCGCGGGCCATGGCGGCGCAGGATCCGGAGGGGGTGACGATCGCGTCGTACTCGCCGAAGACGGCTTCGAAGGCGCCGGCGAGCGTCGCGGCGTCCTTCTTGTAGCCGGAGTTGGCGTGCATCTGCCCGCAGCAGGTCTGGGCTTCGGGGAAGTCGACGTCGTAGCCGAGGCGTTCGAGGATCTGGACGACGGCCTTGGGGGTCCCGGGGAAGAGGGCGTCGTTGACGCAGGTGATGAACAGGCCTACGCGGGGCATGGCGGCCGGGTCTCTGCGGTGGCGGCGGGGCCGGGACGGTCGGGTCGTGCTGCGGTGTGGTTCATCGTGTCGCCTTGGCGCGCTTGGGTTTGGGGGCGGGTTCGGTGGTGCGGGCCGCTTCGAAGGCGGCGCGGTGCCGGATGCGGGAGCGTTCGAGGTGGCGGCGCATCGCCTCCTCGGCGGCAAGCGGTTGCTCGGCAATGATAGCGTCCGCGACCGCCAGGTGCTCGACCTCGGTCTCCTCGATCGACTCGGGCTCGATGTAGGCGCGGTGGAGGTGCAGGTGCGCGTCCAGGCGCCGGATCGCCTTCGCGAGCTGCGCGCTGCCGCTCAGCTCGGCGACCGCGTTGTGGAAGTGCGCGTCCGCCTCGGTGAACAGGAGCTTGTCGGCCCCCGCGTCGGGGGTGCGCGCGGCGGTCAGCAGCGTGTCCGCCTCCGCCGCGGCCGGATCGGCCGCGAGCCCCCGCTCCGCGGCCCGCCTCGCCGCCCGCGGCTCCAGCATCATGCGGATCTCGAAGAGGTCGTCGAACTCGGCGGCGGAGAGCAGCGGCTCCACGGTGTACCCGCTCAAGGGCCGCCGCGCGAGCAGGCCCTCGGACTCCAGGCGCGCCAGCGCCTCCCGGATCGGAGTCTGGGAGAACGCGAGCTGCTTGGCGAGCCCGTCGATGCTGAGTTTCGCGCCGGGGACCAGCTCGGAGCGCATGATGCGGGACTTGAGCTCCGTGTAGGCGTCGTCCGCGAGCGTGCGCTTCCCGGGGGTCGCTGATCTAGCCGTCATGCGCACGATCCTATAGGATAATCTCGCGGCGGCAGGGCTCAGCTCGACACGGGCCACCGCCGCGCCCCTGCCGCTCCCATTGGAGGCTCCCGTGGTCGCAGACCCGCATTCGCTCCCCTCGCGCACGCTCGGCGACACCGCCGTCGCCGTGACCGCCGTCGGGCTCGGCTGCGCGCCGCTCGCGGGGCTGTTCGCGCCCGTCGACCCGATGGTCGCCGCCGCCACCGTGGACGCCGCGTGGGACGGCGGCATCCGGCACTTCGACACCGCCCCGCACTACGGCGCCGGGCTCTCCGAAGAGCGGCTCGGCAGCGCGCTCGCCGGCCGGGACCGCGACGCGTTCACCTTGTCCACCAAGATGGGCCGCGTCCTGGTCGACCACGAGGGCCCCTGGGACATCTGGGGCGAGCCCAACGGCAAGGCCGCCGTCTTCGACTTCTCCTACCGCGGCGCGCACGACGCCTACCTCGGCAGCCTCGAGCGCCTGGGCACCCCACGAGTCGAGATCGGCCTCATCCACGACCCCGACGACCACCGGGCCGAAGCCCTCGCCGGGACCCACAAGGCCCTCACCGAGCTCAAGGCCGCCGGGCGCATCGGCGCGGTCGGCATCGGCATGAACTCGACCGAGGCCGCGGCCGACCTCCTCGCGCAGGCCGACTTCGACGTCGCCCTCATCGCCGGCCGCTACACCCTGCTCGACCAGTCCGCCCTGGACCGGCTCTACCCCCTCTGCACCTCCCGCGGCGTCTCGGTGATCGCCGCGGGCGTGTTCAACTCCGGCATCCTCGCCGACCCCAAGCCGGGCGCCCACTTCAACTACGCCGAGGCCGACCCGCGGGTCCTCGCCCGGGTCCAGGCGATCGCCTCGATCTGCGAGCGGTACGACACGCCGCTGCGCGCCGCCGCGCTCCAGTTCCCCGCCGCCCACCCCGCCGTCGCGTCGATCCTCGTCGGCGCGCGCACCCCCGCAGAGGTCGACGAGGCCCTCGCCATGTACGCCCACCCGATCCCCGGCGCGCTGTGGCACGACCTCAAGCGAGCCGGGCTGCTGACCGAGGAGGCACCCGTACCGTCATGAGCGCACCGCACGTGATCGACGCCCACCACCACATCTGGACCGCCGACTACCCCTGGCTCGCCGGCGCCCCCGAACTGGAGCCGATCCGCCGCGACTACGGCGTCGCCGACCTCCGCGCCAACCTCAAGGCCGCCGGGGTCGACCGCACGGTCCTCGTCGAGGCCGACTGGGGCCACCCCTCCGAGACCGTCGAGTTCATGCACCTGGCCGGGGCCGTGGAGGAGATCGCCGGGGTCGTCGGCTTCATCGACCTCCTCGACCCGCACCTGCCGAGCACGCTGGCGCGGTACGCGAACCACCCCCGCGCCCGCTACCTGGTGGGCCTGCGCGACCAGGTCCAGGGCCGCCCCGAACCCGACTTCCTCACCCGGCCCGAGGTCATCGCCGCGCTCAGGCGCATCGCCGGCACGGTCCCCACGTTCGACCTGATCGTGCGCGTCGACCAGCTCCCGGCCGCCGCCGAGGCCGCCGCGGCCGTGCCCGAGCTGCAGTTCGTGCTCGACCACCTCGGCAAGCCCCAGGTGCGCGACGGCGACGCCGGCCTCAAGGCCTGGCGCGAGGCCGTGACGCCGCTCGCCAAGCGGCCCAACGTGACCGCGAAACTCTCAGGCCTCGTCACCGAGGCCGACTGGCGGCACTGGACACCTGCGGACCTGCGGCCGTTCGTGCAGGCCGCCCTCGAACTGTTCGGGCCCGACCGCCTCATGTTCGGCTCCGACTGGCCCGTCTGCGAACTGGCCGCCACCTACACCCGCGTCAAGGACGCCCTCACCGAAGTGCTGGGGCGCACCGACCCCGACGTCTTCGGCGGCACCGCCGCCCGGACCTACCAGCTAGGAGAGCAATGAAGTACCTGCGCATCGGCCGGCCCGGCTACGAGACGCCCGTGGCGCTCACCGGCGGCAAGTACTACGACCTCTCGGGCCCCATCGGCGACATCGACGGCGAGTTCCTCGCACGCGGCGGCATCGGCACCACGGCCGGCTTCCCGGAGATCGACATCGCGGGCGAGCGCATCGCCCCGCCGATCGCCAAGCCCTCCGCGATCGTGTGCATCGGCATGAACTACGCCGCGCACTGCGCCGAGTCCGGCGCCGAGCCGCCCGCCGAGCCCGTCGTGTTCTACAAGCACCCCAACACGATCGTCGGCCCGAACGACGACGTGGAGATCCCCCGCGCCTCGACCCGCACCGACTGGGAGGTCGAGCTCGGCGTCGTCTTCGGCAAGCGCGCGTCCTACCTGGAGTCCGAGGCGCAGGCCCTCGACTGCATCGCCGGGTTCGTGGTCGCCAACGACCTCTCCGAGCGCGAGTTCCAGATCGAGCGCTCCGGCGGCCAGTTCTCGAAGGGCAAGGCCTGCCCCACCTTCACCCCGCTCGGCCCGTACCTGGTCACGCCCGACGAGATCGCCGACCCGCAGGCGCTGCGCATGTGGTCCAAGGTGAACGGCGAGATCCGCCAGGACTCGAACTCCAAGGACATGATCTTCTCCGTGGCCCGCATCATCCACCACATGTCCCAGTTCATGGCCTTCGACCCGGGCGACCTGCTGCTCACCGGCACCCCCGAGGGCGTCGCGCTCTCCGGCCGCTTCCCCTACCTCGCGGCCGGCGACGTCGTCTCCGTCGGCATCGAGGGCCTGGGGCACACCGAGAACCCGACGGTCCAGGCGTGACCGTCACCGCCGTGGACGTCCTCGACGTCCGCTTCCCCACCTCGCGGAGCCTCGACGGCTCGGACGCGATGAACCCGGACCCGGACTACTCGGCGGCCTACGTCGTGCTCCACACCGACGACGGCCATGAGGGGCACGGGTTCACGTTCACGATCGGACGCGGCAACGACATCTGCTGCGCCGCCATCGAGACGCTCAGCGAGTACGTGGTGGGCACCGATGTGGACGGTCCGGCCGCACTCGGCGACCTCTACCGGCGCCTCACCCACGACTCGCAGATCCGCTGGCTCGGCCCCGAGAAGGGCGTCATGCACCTCGCGGCCGCCGCACTGGTGAACGCGGCCTGGGACCTCGCCGCGCGCCGCGCCGGACTGCCCCTGTGGCGGTACCTCTCCGGTCTGAGCCCGGAGGAGGTCGTCGACTGCATCGACTGGCGCTACCTCTCCGACGCGCTCACTCCCGAAGAGGCCCTGGCGTTCCTGCGCGAAGCCGAGGCCGGCAAGGCCGAGCGGATCGAGGAGGTCGAGCGGAACGGCTACCCGGCGTACACCACCTCGCCGGGCTGGCTCGGGTACGACGACGAGAAGGTCGTGCGCCTGGCCCGCGAGGCCGTCGCCGCGGGCTACACGCAGATCAAACTCAAAGTGGGCGCCGACCTCGAGGACGACCGCCGCCGCTTCGCCGCCGCGCGGTCGGCCGTCGGCCCCGGCGTCCGGATCGCGGTCGACGCGAACCAGCGCTGGGACGTCGACCAGGCCGTGGAGTGGATGAAGGCCCTCGCCGAGTTCGACCCCTGGTGGATCGAGGAGCCCACGAGCCCGGACGACGTGCTCGGCCACGCCGCGATCCGGAAGCGGCTGGCGCCGATCAAGGTCGCCACCGGCGAGCACGTCCACAACCGGGTCATGTTCAAGCAGCTCCTGCAGGCGGGCGCGATCGACTTCCTCCAGCTCGACGCCGCGCGCGTCGCCGGGGTCAACGAGAACCTCGCGATCCTCTTGCTGGCCCGGAAGTTCGACGTGCCGGTGTGCCCGCACGCGGGCGGGGTGGGCCTGTGCGAGCTGGTCTGCCACCTCTCGATGTTCGACTACACCTCGGTGAGTGCGACCATGGAGGACCGCGTGATCGAGTACGTGGACCACCTGCACGAGCACTTCACCGCGCCCACCGTGATCGAGCGGGGCCGCTACCGGGCCCCGACCGAACCGGGCTTCTCCGCTGAGATGCGGCGCGACAGCCTGGTCCGGTTCTCCTACCCGCACGGTCCTGAATGGAGGAGCAACTGATGAGCGGTACCAACGGCTTCGAGGGCCTCACCGCCGTGATCTCCGGAGGCGCCTCCGGCATCGGCGCCGCCGCCGCGGACGCGTTCGCCGCCCGCGGCGCGAACGTCGCGGTGCTCGACCTCAACGAGAGCGGCAAGCACTGGTCCCACAAGTGCGACGTGTCCGACGACAACCAGGTCCGCCTGGCCGTCGCCGCCGTCAAGGAGCACTTCGGGGGCGTCGACATCGTGGTGAACAACGCCGGGATCGGCGCCGTGGGCACCGTCGAGGAGAACTCCGACAAGCAGTGGTTCCGCGTGCTCGACGTGAACCTCCTCGGCATGGTGCGCCTCTCCCGCGCCTGCCTGCCGCACCTGCGCGAGTCCGCGGCCCCGGCGATCGTGAACACCACCTCGATCGCCGCCCTCACCGGCCTCGTGAAGCGCGCGCTGTACTCGGCGTCGAAGGGCGCGGTGCACTCGCTGACCCTCGCCATGGCCGCCGACCATGTGGCCGAAGGGATCCGCGTCAACTGCGTCAGCCCCGGCACCGCCGACACCCCGTGGGTGCAGCGCCTCCTCGAGCAGGCCGACGACCCGGCCGCCGAGCGCGCGCGGCTGGAGGCCCGCCAGCCGACCGGCCGGCTCGTCACCCCCGAGGAGGTCGCGGCCGCGATCGTCTACCTCGCCGACCCGCAGAACAAATCCCTCACCGGCACCAGCCTCGCCGTGGACGGCGGCCTCGCCGGGCTGCGGATCGTCCGCTAGCCGGCGGCCCCGGCACGGCGCCAGGGTCATGCGGAACCGCTGCCGGCCGATCGGTTGTCCGAGACGGTCGAAAAGGGAGGAGGTTCACCGGTGACATCCTCGCCCGCGCTTCGATGCGTCTTCCATGTATACGGGCCGCGGCGGCCAGTCGCGACCGTGCCGAACCTGGGAGAGCGCGGTGCCGCAGGCACCGCACGGCGAAAGGCATCCACATGGACAACGGGAAGGTCGCTTCGATGAAGCGCCGTATCAAGTCCGGTGCGGCGATGGCCGGTGCCGCGGTGATCGCGGGCCTGGGACTGACCGCCGGCCCGGCGCAGGCCGAGGGCGAGTTCGAGACCGAGTTCATGGCCGGCGGCTGCGCCTCGGGATACGTCTGCGGCTGGCAGGACACCGACTACGACGGCGACAAGCTCGTCAACTGGCGGGTCGGCGGCGTCGGCACCACCTACGAGATCGGCCGCAGCGGCGACAACGCGATCTCCTCGATCTCGAACGAGTCGAGCAGGGCGCTCCGCCTCTACGCGAACGACGGCGCCACCGGGGCCTACTTCTGCCTCGGCGCGGGCGCCGACGTCCGCAACCTGAGCGGGCTCGAACCGAGCCGCAACAACTGGATCGAGAGCATCCGCGTCGTCTCGGCCTGCTAAGGGCCGCAAGCACTCGGGCGCGGGTTCGGTCGCGCGCCCGCTCAGGTGAGGCGGAAGCGGTCGCGGTAAGCCGTCGGCGTCGTGTCCAGGACGCGGCGGAACGCCCGGACCAGGGTGTCCGTGGTGCCGAAACCGCAGGCGGAGGCGACACGCTCGAGCGTGTCGTCCGTCGTCTCCAGCCGGTTCCGCGCCGCCTCGACACGGGCCGACTCGATGTAGGCGCGCGGCGTCATCCCCAACTCGGACTTGAAGATCCGCGTCAACTGGCGCTCGCTCACATGTGCCTCGGCGGCCAGGCGCTCCACCGTGAGCGGCTCGGCCAGGTGCCGGGTGATGAAGTGGCGCAGCACGTCCACGCGCCGCGTCGTCGACACCGGCGCCAGCGAGACGCTGAACTGGCTCTGGCCGCTCGGCCGCTTCAGGAACATGACGAGCTGCCGGGCCACCCTGAGCGCCAGCTCCTCCCCGAAGTCGTCCGCGACCAGCGCCAGCGAGAGGTCCAGGCAGGCGGTGAGCCCCGCACCGGTCCACACGTCGCCGTCGCGGATGAAGATCGGGTCGGCGTCGACCTCGACCTCCGGGTGCTCGGCGGCGAGCTGCGCGGCGGTCGACCAGTGCGTCGTCGCGCGGCGCCCCTCCAGCAGCCCCGCCGCGGCCAGCACATGGGCGCCGACGCAGACCGAGGCGAGGCGGCGCGTGCGCCCCGCCAGGCGCCGCACCCACGCGACCACCACGGGCTCGGCGATCGCGCGGACCCGCTTCGCATCGTCCAGCTCGACCGAGCCCGGCACGATGAGCGTGTCGATGGAGCGCCGCGCGACCTCCTCGAACGTGGCGTCAGGCAGCACCCGGACCCCGGCCGAGGTCCGCACCGGGTCCATCGTCGCGGCGGCGAGCACGACCTCGTAGCCGCTGTCGGCGCCCAGCTCGCGGCGCAGCAGCGCGAACACCTCCGGCGGTCCGGTGACGTCGAGCAGGTCGATGCGGTCGAAGAGCACGACCACGACCAGGCGCTTGGCGGGACCCACGGCTCCTCCTTCGAACACCGACAAGGCATGTCGGTTTCTGCACCTTACCTGTCATTGCCGACATCCGCGCATCGCCGTAGCGTTGGCCCGGGCCGCTCCGACGGCCCGAACCGACACCGACAAGCAGGGAGCACCACCATGCCTTCATCCACGATCCGCAGGCTCAGCGGCGCCGACGAGACCCCCGCCGCGCTCGCCGAATCGACCCTGGTCCTCGTCGACTACCAGAACACCTACACGCGCGGCGTGATGGAGCTGACCGGCTGGCGCCCCGCACTCGACAACGCCGCCGCGCTCCTCGCGGCCGCCCGCGAGGCCGGCACAACGATCATCCACGTGCAGCACGACGGCGGCCCGGGCAGCGACTACGACGTCACGGCCGACAACGGCGCGATCCACCCCTCGGTCGCCCCCGCCGAAGGCGAGGCCGTCGTGGTCAAGGGCGCCCCGAACTCGTTCGTGGGCACCGAACTCGGCGACCTCGTCGACGCCGCCGGGAACACCGACGTGATCGTCGTCGGCTTCATGACCCACATGTGCGTCACCTTCACCGCCGAGGGCGCGGCCCTGCGCGGCAACCGCCCCACGGTCGTCGCCGACGCCTGCGCGACCCGCCCACTCGCCACCGCCGTCGCCGAGGTCGGCGCCGAGCAGCTCCACCACAGCGCCCTGGCCACCATCGCCGACGCCTACGGCGTCGTCGTCCCCACCGCCGCCGACCTCAAGTAGCGGTCGCCACCGCGAGCGGTGGCGACGCGTCGCTACCGTCGACGCGCGGCCGGCACGCTCGTCGGCGCAGAGGAGGGACGACCATGCCACCCAACCGGATCGAGCGGCTCGAGGCGGCGTTCGGACGCCTGCCCGCGCCGCAGCGGCTCGCGCTCGCCGCCGAGCACCTGGAGTGGACCGTCGCGAACTTCGCCGCACCGCTCGAGGACCCGGTCACGCGCGACCTGGCCCGGCGGGCGGCGGCCGCGGTCCGCGCGGCGGTCGACGCCCGGGCGGCTATCGCCCCGGCACCGCCCGGGTTCATCGACGAGCTGGACGAGTCCCTCCAGGACCCGCGCGAACCCGGCGGTTTCGACCTGCTCATCAGCTACTATCTGTGCTTCGACGACCTGGCGCCCGAGCTGCGGCCGGACCGGCTCGTCACGATCCTCGACCACTGCCGCGAGGCCGACTCCCGGCGCCATGAGGCGGACGATGACGACGACCCGCGCGGCGAGGCCGTCGCCGTGTACCAGCGGGCGCTGCTGCGCCGCCACCTCGGCGAGTGAGCCTCAGCCTCCGGAGCCGGGGGCCGATGTCCTTGGGGCGGTGTCCTTCTCGGCGACGGCCGCCGCGACTTCCTTGAGGGCGCCGCGGATGAGGTCGCCGTACGGGCCTTCGGGGAGCGCCGGGGCGGCCCGCTCGGCCGCGTCGATGTGGGCCTGCGCGGCCTCGAAGGACGCCAGTCGGCGGTAGTCGTCGGCGAGGTTGAGGTGGAGGGACGGGTAGAAGCCCGCGAGCTGCAGGCCCGCGTGGTGGGCCTGCACGCGTTCGTCGGTGGCCGCATCGGCGGCGTCGAGGGCGCGGACGTCCCAGGCGAGGGCCTGGGCGGCGTCGTCGTAGAGGTCGGCCATCGAGTGGGCGAGCGTGCAGCGGTGCAGCGGGTCGCCGGTGACGCCGATCCGGGCCCAGAGTTCGGTCAGCCGCGTCCTGGCGGCCGCGCGGGCGCCGTTCTGGCCCTCCATGACGGCCCGGCCGATGGCCTCCATGATCGGATCGGGGGCGGCGGGTGCGTCGGTCATGCCCCCATCCTCCGCGACGGGTCCGACATCCGCCCCCGCCGCCTCGTCTCCCGGAGCCGTTCTCGTTCCACCGCAGGAGGATTGCGACCGAAAGCGGCGTCTGCGCAGTCCGGGTCGGTCACAGTTCGAACCCGAGGGACCTGGAGGGAGCGCCGGGTCACACTCGCGGATAGGCTTGGGAGCATGGATACTGCGTCGTTTCTCCGCCATTTCCGGCGCGAGCTCGACGCGTTCGGCGCCTGCCTGGCCGGCGGTGACCTGGACGCGCCGATCGAGCACGGGGACGAGGACCGGACCCTCGGCGAACTCGCCGCGCACGTGGGCACCGCGAACCTGTTCGCCGCCGCGGCCGTCACCGACTGGGACGGCCGGAGCGATCCGCCCGACGAGGCCCCGCCGAAGGTCCCCGAGGACCCGTACGAGCTGACCCGCTGGGTCGACGGCACGGGCGAGGTGCTGCTGATGGCGCTCGACATCGACCCGTCGGCGCCCGCGTGGGGCTACTACACGCCGCCGACCGCGGGGTACTGGCAGCGGTCGCGGTCGGTGGCGATGATGCTGCACCGGTGGGATGCCGAACGGGCCGTGGGGGAATCGGGCCCGCTCGACGCCGAGCTGGCGTGCGCGGGGATCTCGGAGGTCTTCGATGTGCTGGCGCCCAGGCAGATCGGGCGCGGCAAGGCCTGGCCGCCGGACGTGTGCATCCGCTTGGAGGCGAGCGACACCGGCGACTGGTGGGTCTTCGGCCCCGGCGAACCGGTGGCGGACATCGCGGGCACCGCGGGCGATCTGCTGCTCCTGCTGCGCGGCAGGCGAACCCCGAACGACGACGTGTTCCAGTGGACCGGCGACCGCAACGCCGCCCTCGCGGTCCTCAAGGGGCCCTTGACCTGACGGGCGGTCGTGACCTGACGCGGCGGCCATACGGGCGGCCCCGGGTACCCACCCGTTCCCACCTTCACCACTACCAGTGAAAAGGACACCCTCCCACAAGGGTCCGACAAAAGCCTGTGACCTGCGAAAACCTTCGCAGGGCGGCGCGGTCAGGCCGGGAGGGAGGCGGTCTCGATCACCTCGTCGAGGATCTCGCGGGTCCGCTCCAGGTCGGCGATGGCCTGATCGATGCGCTCGCGCTCGGCCGTGAGGTCCGCCGCGAGGGTGGCCGTGGCCGCCTCGTTCGGGCCGCCGTCGTGGTCGCGCATGCACGGCAGGATGCTGTCGATGACGCGGCTGCTGAGCCCCGCGGCGTACAGCACCTGGATCCGGATCACCCGGTCGACCGCGTGCTCGGCGTACTCGCGGTGCCCGCCCGGGGTACGGTCGGACTCCAGCAGTCCCTGCTCCTCGTAGTACCGCAGCGACCTGACACTGACGCCCGTGCGGCGGGCGAGTTCACCGATGCGCATGGCGTACCTCACAATCCCTTGAACCTGACATTGGTGTCAGGTTCTACGGTACCGGCATGACGAACGAAACCGCATCCCTGCAGACGACGACCGCCCCGACCGCGCCTTCGAAGGCCGCGGCAGAGCGCCTCCTCGCCCCCGCCCGCCTAGGCGACCTCGACCTGCCGAACCGCGTGGTCATGCCCCCGATGAGCCGCAACCGCGCCGCGGCCGGCGGCGTCCCCACGCCCCTCATGGCCGAGTACTACGCGCAGCGCGCCGGAGCGGGCCTCATCGTCGCCGAAGCCAGCTCCCCCAGTCAGGTCGGCTACACCTACCCCGACATCCCCGGCCTCTTCACCGAGTCCCAAGTGGACGGATGGCGACAGGTCACCGATGCGGTCCACGCCGCGGGCGGCCGCATCTTCCTCCAGGTCGAGCACGGCGGCCGCATCGGCCACCCCGACACCAGCGGCCTGATCCCGTTGGCGCCCTCCGCGATCCCCCTGCCCGGGTACATCCACACCCCGAACGGCCACGGCGAACCGCCCGTCCCGCGCGAGATGACCGAGGCCGACCTCCGCGACACCCTCGCCGACTTCACCGCCGCCGCCCAGAACGCGATCCGCGCCGGCGCCGACGGCGTGGAAGTCCACGCCGCCAACGGCTACCTGCTCAACCAGTTCCTCGCCACCAGCACCAACCACCGCACCGACGCGTACGGCGGCTCGGTCGCGAACCGCATCAGGTTCGTCGTCGAGGTCGTCGAAGCCGTGGCCGCCGCGATCGGCCCCGAGCGCACCGGTCTGCGCCTCTCACCGGGCAACCCGCACAACGGGATCACCGTGGACGACGCCGACGAGCTGTTCCCGGCCCTGCTCGACGCTCTCGCGCCGCTCGGCCTGGCCTACCTCCACCTCGCCTACGCCTCGCCCACACCGCTGTTCGCGACGCTGCGCCGGCACTGGCAGGGGACCCTCATCGCCAACCCCTCGGATCCCGATGCGCCCGAGTCGGCTCCGCTCCCCGCCGACGGCGGCCTGGGCGCGGCGGAGCGCATCCTGGACGCGGGCGCGGACCTGGTCGCCCTCGGCCGTCCGTTCATCGCCAACCCGGACCTGGTCGAGCGGCTGCGCACCGGCGCGCCGGTCACTCCACTGCGCACCGACCTGCCGCTGTACGGCGGCGGCGCGGCAGGCTACACCGACTATCCTGTGATCTCCGCCTCCGACACGCGGTCCGTTTCGGCTTGAGCCGCAGGCGATGCCGGTCACGGCAACGGGCGCGGAGGCGTTTCGGCGGAACGTGACCGGTATCGCGGAGTATCGGCGCAGCTCAATCAGGCTGCGTCCCAAACCACACCATATATACCGACCTGATAACAAATTCGGTCCAGTTCGGGTGTGGCGGCATCAAAATTCACTTTCGCAGGCGAACATCCATCTATGCCTTCTGAATCGAACCGGCCTGCGACCGCGCGCAGGAGCGCGGGGATCACGGACCGAGGTGTGACTGTCCGTGACGATGCGTTCGTCGGACAGATCATCACACCGCTGCGCCGATACATCCCCGTGGGCTGGTTCGACTGGGAGCCGTACGGGAAGCGCCCCAAGAGCTGGTGGCCCGACCTCTTCATGTTCCTCGGGTTCCTCGCGCTCGCGTACCTCGTGAGCTACCCGTCGTGGCTCGTGCAGCTCGACTGGGACATCCGGGTGTGGGCCGCGACCGCGAACGACGTGGACTGGCTCAGGAACCTCGCCAAGGGCGGGGCCGAGTTCGGCCAGGCGCGCACGGTCGCGACGGTCACGCTGCTCATCGCCATCTGGTGCGCGCTCCGCTCGCGGTCGATCCGGCCGCTGCTGATGTACGTCATCTCGTTCATCACCCTGGCGAGCATCCTCGGCATGAAGCACCTGCTGGGCCGCCCGCTCTCGCAGCACCCGTTCGCGCTGCGGGAGGTCTCGCCCGACGGTCCGCTGCTGTTCACGTACCACCCCGAGGGCGGCGGGCCGAACATCACCGACGCCACCGCGTTCCCCTCAGGGCACGCCGTGAACTCGATCCTGCTGTTCGGCCTCATCGTGATGCTCATCGGCCACGTGATCCCGGCCTGGGCGCGCTGGACGCTGCTGCTGGCCCCGCCCGCGATCGTGTTCAGCTCGCAGATCTTCCTGGGCCAGCACTGGTTCTCGGACGAGCCGGCCGGGTTCCTGCTGGGCCTCATCATCATCCGCAGCGCGAAGCGCGTGCCGTGGCATACGATCCCGCTCGGTCCGCTGCAGGTCTTCGACCCCGCGACGCGGCGCACGATCCTGATCTCAGTGCTGCTCATCCTCGGCGTCATGCTCACGCCGACCCTGCACCTGGTCCCGGCGCTCATCAGCGCCGCGGTACTGCCCACGCTCGGCCTGATCTGGCTGTGGCTCAGCACCAAGGCGAAGCAGCACCGGGACGCGCTCGAAGCGGCCGAGGCCGAAGCCTCGGCCGCGGATCAAGCGGACGGGGACGCCGAAGGCGACCCGGAGATCCCTAGCCAGCCGTCAGATATGAGCCCGAGAGCTTGACCCCGGCGTCGCCCGCGGCGATCTCGCCGATGGTCCAGGCCTCGACGTGGCGGGCGGTGAGCACCGCCAGCGAGCGGTCGACCTGGTCGGGCGCGACGATGGCGACCATGCCGATGCCCATGTTGAAGGTCCGCTCCATCTCCTCGTCGCCGATGCCGCCGATGCGCTGGACGACGTCGAACACGGGGTTCGGCGCCCAGGTGCCGCGGTCGACCTCGATCTGGAGGCCTTCGGGGACCGAACGCACGAGGTTCCCGGCGATGCCGCCGCCGGTGATGTGCGCGAAGGCGTGCACGTCGCACTCCTTGGCCAGCTCGAGGCAGTCCTTGGCGTAGATGTGGGTCGGGGTCAGCAGCTCCTCGCCGAGGGTCCGCTGGTTGCCGAACTCGGGCACGACGGTGCCCAGGTCCATCTTGCCGACGCCGAACAGGGCCTCGCGCACGAGCGAGAAGCCGTTGGAGTGCACGCCGGAGGCGCGCATGGCGATCACGACGTCGCCGGGCTTGACGCGCTCGGGGCCGAGCAGCTGGTCGGCTTCGACGACGCCCACGCCCGTGGCGGAGATGTCGTAGTCGTCGGGCTTCATGACGCCCGGGTGCTCGGCGATCTCGCCGCCGATGAGCGCGCAGCCGGCGTAGCGGCAGCCGTCCGCGATGCCGCCGCCGATGGCCGCGATCTTCTCGGGCACGACCTGGCCGGTGGCGATGTAGTCGAGGAGGAACAGCGGCTCGGCGCCGCACACGACGAGGTCGTCGACGACCATCGCGACGAGGTCGATGCCGACCGTGTCGTGGATGTCCAGCTTCTGGGCAATCACGAGCTTCGTGCCGACCCCGTCGGTGGAGGAGGCGAGCAGCGGCTTCTTGTACTTCTCGGTGTCGAGCGCGAACAGCCCGGCGAACCCGCCGATCCCGCCGACCACCTCGGGCCGGACGGTCTTCTTGATCAAGGGCTTGAGGGCGTCGACGGCCCGGTCGCCGGCGTCGATGTCGACGCCCGCGGACTGGTAGGAGATGGTCCTCGGAGTGGTGGTGCCGCTGCTCACGCTGTGGTCCCTTCCCGCACTTGCGTGCTCGCTTCGGTCGATCGCTGAACGCCCGGCTTCGCTGCCTGCGGCGGTTCCATGAGGTGCTTGCCGATGAGGTCGGAAGCGGGCAGTTCAATGGGGTAGTGGCCGTCGAAGCAGGCCATGCAGAGCCGGGACGCGGGCTGCTCGGTGGCGCGGACCAGGCCGTCCATCGAGACGTACCCGAGCGAGTCGGCGCCGATCTGGGCGCGGATGCCGTCGGTGTCGAGCGATCCGGCGATGAGCTCGGCGCGCGTGGCGAAGTCGATGCCGTAGAAGCACGGCCACTTGACCGGCGGCGCGGAGATGCGGATGTGGACCTCGACCGCGCCCGCTTCGCGGAGCATCCGGACGAGGGCGCGCTGGGTGTTGCCGCGCACGATCGTGTCGTCGACGATGACCAGGCGCTTGCCCTTGATCTGGTCGACGAGCGGGTTGAGTTTCAGGCGGATGCCCAACTGCCGCAAGGACTGCGACGGCTGGATGAAGGTGCGGCCCACGTACTGGTTCTTGGTGAAGCCCTGGCCGTAGGGGATCCCGGACTCTTCCGCGAAGCCGATCGCGGCCGGGATGCCGGACTCGGGGACGCCGATGACGAGGTCCGCCTCGGCCGGGTACTCGCGGGCGAGGGTGCGGCCGACCTCGACGCGGGTGGCGTAGACGTTGCGCCCGGCCAGCTTCGTGTCGGGGCGGGCGAGGTAGACGTACTCGAACAGGCAGCCCTTGGGCTCGGGGTTCGCGAAGCGGGTGGAGCGCAGGCCGTGCTCGTCGATGGTGAGCAGCTCGCCGGGCTCGACCTCGCGCACGAAGTGGGCGCCGATCGTGTCGAGCGCGGCGGTCTCGGAGGCGACGGCCCAGCCGGAGGCGAGGCGGCCGAGGACGAGCGGGTGCACGCCCTGCGGGTCGCGGGCGGCGTACAGCGTGTTCTCGTCCATGAAGACCAGGCAGAACGCGCCGCGCAGCTGCGGGAGCACGCGCTCGGCGGCCGCGGCGACGGACTCGTCCGGGTGCGCGGCCAGGAGCGCGGTGATGAGGTGCGTGTCGGAGGTGGTGGTGCCCATGTCGATGCCCAGCCGGTCGACCTCTTTGAGGAGGTCGGCGGTGTTCACCAGGTTGCCGTTGTGCGCCAAGGCGATCGCGGTGCCCGTGGACGTGGACCGGATGGTCGGCTGGGAGTTCTCCCAGGTGGGGGCGCCGGTGGTGGAGTAGCGGGCGTGGCCGATGGCCAGGTGGCCCTGGAGGGGCGCGAGCGTGGACTCGTCGAAGACCTGGGCGACGAGGCCGAGGTCCTTGTAGACGACAGTGCGCGAACCGTCCGAGACGGCGATGCCCGCGGCTTCCTGGCCGCGGTGCTGGAGCGCGTAGAGCCCGAAGTAAGTGAGTTTCGAGACCTCTTCCCCGGGGGCCCAGATGCCGACGACGCCGCAGGCGTCGCGGGGGCCGGGATTGTCGGGATCGAGTTCCGTGGTGAGTCGACCGTCACCTCGGGCCACTGCAACTCCTCAGTTTGCTGGGCTGTTTCGATGGCTTACGAGCTGCGCCATCCGCATACACCGATGGCCCGCAAGCTTCGCCATCTGGCGGAACCGCCATCCTCAGTCTATCGGACCTGCGGGAAGTCGCCACCGTCCAACGACGGCGGGTGTGGGCCGGACCCCTCGATGAAGAGGTGAAACTCATCGCATAACGGCCTAGGGGGCGAGAACCGACCCGCACACTCACCCGACCGTGAAAGCGGTCACGCAACGAGCGGCCAACCCGGGGAGCGGCCGTCCCCGCACAGGGGAACCCCGAACCGCGCGCCGCGAACCCGTCAGTGCCGTGCCGCGGCGCTCGGCCGCGTCGCACCAGCTTCGACCGGACCGCCGCTGTGCGGCGAGCGGCCGTGCCCGGGAGCGGCCGGCCCCACGTGGGGGAGCGGAAGCAGGAGCGTGGTGGCCGTGTTCGTCTTGCCCGGCCGGCCCGCGCGGGGGAACGGAAGCCGAATCCGCAGCGCTCCTCAGGGAGCATCGGCCCGCGCCCGACATGCGGGCAACGCCGAACGCGCACCGCGAACCCGCCGACGCGTGCCGCAGGACTCGACCGCGGCGCACCAGCCTCGACCGGACCGCCGCTGTTCGAACAGCGCAGTGTCGTACCCCCATGCGACGCTGAATATCGGGGGCTCACCGGAACGCCGCAACAGCGCTTTCGGCGTCCCCGCCGCCAGACCCCTCGAAGTGGAACGCCGTGCCGGGCTTTGCCCGGCACGGGCGTGCCGGGGGAGGGGCCGTGGGGCCCCCCCGACACCGCCCGGGGGCGGGGTGGGCCCGCCACGGCGTTCCGTGTCTCGTCTCGTTCGCGCCCGACTACCAGGACCGGGGGCGGTCGTCCCACTCGCCCCAGTTGCGGCGGTCGCTGCGCTTGGAGTCCGGGTCCTCGTCCTCGCGGTTCGGCTCGTTGCCGTACGGCGCGGCCGGCGGCTGCGGCTGGTCGCCGTACTGCGGCATCGCGCGCGTCGCCCCGAAATCTCCGGCGGGCGGCTGCGGCTGCTCCTGCGGCGCGTACGGGTCGCGGCGCAGGGACTGGCTCGGGTACGCGTCATTGCTCGGCGGGGCGCTCCTCGGCGCACTGGGCGGGGCGCTCGGCGAACCGTGCGCGCCGTAGCCCTGCTGGCCGCCCGGAGCCCCGTAGCTCTGCGAGCCCGGACCGTACTGCGGCGCGCTCGGCGAACCCTGCGGCCCGTAGCTCTGGTCCCGGGGCGCGCTCGGCGCTCCGTAACCCTGATCGCGAGGTGCGCTCGGCGCTCCGTAGCCCTGGGGCGCGCTCGGCGCCCCGTGACCCCGGTCCTGCGGCGCGCTTCCCGGCTGCTGCGGCTCGAACATCGAACCGGCCGCGGGCGGCGGCGGCGTCGGCGCCGGGTGGGGGCGCGTCGAACCGAGGTCGCCGTAAGGACTCGGCGAGCCGGCCGGGGACGGCCCCGGGTGGGGGCGCGTCGCGGCGGGGTCGCTGTACGGGCTCGGCGGTGCCGACGGGGCCGAGTAAGGCCGCGTGGCGCCCGCGTCGCCGTAAGGGCTCGGCGGTGCGGCCGGCGGCGGCGAACCGAGGTTCGCCTGCGGCATGATCTGCGTGGCGTCCGAAGCGCCGGGCCCGCCGGGCTGCTTGACGACCGGAAGGAGCGTGGTGCCGTCCGGGCCGACCTGGCCGCCCGGCATCCCGGGCGCGGCGCCGAACCCGCCCTGCGGCATGACCTGCGTCGAGTCGGCGCCGCCGTAGGCGGGACCGAACTGGGTCGGCGCGGCCGCGGCCCCGCCGACGAGGCCGCCGGGGTGGATCATCGTCGGCGCGTCCGCTTCGGGACCGGGAGCGGCCTGGTAGACGCCGGGCGTCCCGACCTGGGCCGCGGTCGGCTTGTGGTCCGGCGGGGTGTCCGGGGCGAAGCTCTCGTCGTCGTCATCGTCCTTGTCCTTGCCGCCGCGCAGCAGGAAGAAGATGCCGACGATGCCGCCGATGACCAGCAGCGCACCGATCACGATGAGGAAGATCAGCGTGGACGACATGCCGCCCTCCTCCGGCTTGTCGGTCGCCTGCGGCGACTCGGAGGTCGGCACCTCCGCAGCGGACGTCGTCTCGGCCGTCGGCTCCTTCTCCTCCTCGGCGAGCGTGATGTTCAGCGTGTAGGTCTCGCTGCCCTCACGGACGCTGAGCGTCTCTTCCTTTTCCTCGTAGCCGTCCGCGGTGATCTTCAGCGTCATCTCGCCGGGCGCGATCGGGTTCGAGGAGTCGCCGGTGAACTCGTACTTGCCGTCCTCGTCGGTGGTCGCATCGTGCGTCTCGCCCTCACCGTCGGTGAGCTCGAGGTCGGCGTCCGCCACCGGCTCGGCGTTCGAGGTGACCTCGCCGCTGATCTTCGAGACCGTCGACACGGTCGACGTGCCGAGCACGTTGACGCCGGTCGTCTGGCTCTGGCCCTCGAAATCGACCGTGAAGGTCCCCGAGAGCTGCTCGCCGCTCGGCAGGTCCGCTTCGACGACCGTGGTCACGGTGAACGAGATGGTCCGCTGCCCGTTGGGCTCGACGTTCTCGCACTTGACCTTGTCGGCGTCCTCGCGGGTGCACAGGCCCGCTCCGCCGTCGTTGTCGACGGCGGCGATGACGTCGTTGAGCCCGTCCACCTTCGCATTGATCGTGATGTTCTTGGGCTGCACGGGGTTGAAGTTCTGCACCGTGAAGGTGATGACCGTGGCCTGTCCGCCGATGCTCACCGGGTTCGGGTTGAACGCCCCGTTGAACCAGCCGCCGACCTCCTGCTGCGCGACCGCCGCCTGCGGGAACGCTAGGATGCCGAGGAGCACACCGGCCGCCGCGGCGAGGCCGGCCAGGCGAGTGCGCAGGCCACCCCGTGCGCCGCGCCGGGACCGCGGGACGCTAGTCTGGGCCCCGCTCGGTACGGCCGCTACGGTCATCTACATCCCCTCCTGGGCATGTGCCATCCAGCACCACTCGCGGCGATCTGCCACGGGCAGGCACGACGAACCCACGGAAGCGGGCCGTCGTCGCCACTATGCCTGGTCTCATTTCGGTCACGGGACCGGGGTGCAGGCAGCGCGGCATCCGTGAGCCCGGTCTTCAAGGCACGCGGCTGGCACACAATTGCAAGAGCACGCCCGTTCGGCGACGTGCCGTAACGGGCAGTCTAACGTGGTTCGGAGGTCTCCCCGTGGACGCTGTGGTCGATGCCATGGCCGCGATCGACAACGATGAAGCACCCGACCGGGAGTCCCTCAAGGGCGCCGTCCGGGCGCTGCTCCAGGCCCTGGCCGCGAAAGCCCCTGGTCACACTGTGGAAGTGCGCGTCCCACCGTACGGTGCGGTGCAGTGCGTCGAAGGCCCGCGGCACCGCCGCGGCACGCCCCCGAACGTCGTCGAATGTCAACCGCTCGTGTTCCTCCTCCTCGCCACCGGCCGCACCGGCTGGCAGGAGGCGCTCAAATCCGGCAAGGTCTCGGCCTCCGGCCAGCGCGCCGACCTGAGCGACCTGCTCCCGCTCGCCGCGCCCACTGGTGAACCGCTCGACGAGTAGCCGCTTCCTTTTCTTTGACGATTGACGACGGCGGCCCCGGAGCCGAAGCTCCGGGGCCGCCGTCGTTCGCTGTGGCCTTACTCGCCGAGGTAGACCCCGATGCGGCCCTTCCAGGACGCCTCGAGCTCCTCGCGGCCGATGTCGAAGTGGTCGCGCAGGTGCAGGCCGTCGGTGTTCGCGTCGGTCACGCCCAGCGGCGTGATCGGCAGCCCGCGCTGCTCGCACGCGGTGCGCACGGCCAGCTCCTGGCCGCGCGGGATCACCACGAGCACCCGCCCGGACGACTCCGAGAACAGGTACGTGAACGGGTCCGCGCCCTCGGGCAGGAGGATCTGCGCGCCGAGCCCGGAGTGGCAGATCGCCTCCACCAGGGCCTGCGCCAGCCCGCCCTCGGAGAGGTCGTGCGCGGCGGCGAGCTGCTCGGTCTCGGCCAGGCGCGAGAGGAGCTCGGCGAGCTTCATCTCGTGGTCGAGGTCGACCTTCGGCGGCACGCCGCCGAGGTGGCCGTGCTTGACCGACGCCCACTCGGAGCCGGAGAGCTCCTCTTCGGTGGTGCCGATGAGCGCGATGGTGTCGCCGGTCTTGCCCAGGCCGAGCGGGATGCGGCGGGCCACGTCGTCGATCACGCCGAGCACGCCGATGACGGGCGTGGGGTGGATCGCGTCGCGGCCGGTCTGGTTGTAGAACGAGACGTTGCCGCCGGTGACGGGGATGCCGAGCTTCTGCGCGCCGTCGGCGATGCCGGTGACGGCCCGCTCAAACTGCCACATGACGTGCGGGTCCTCCGGCGAGCCGAAGTTGAGGCAGTCGGAGATGGCGATCGGGGTCGCGCCGGTGACGGCGACGTTCCGGTAGGCCTCGGCGAGCGAGAGCTGCGCGCCCACGTACGGGTCGAGCCGCGCGAAGCGGCCGTTGCCGTCCAGGGAGATCGCGATGCCCACGCCGGTGCGCTCGTCCAGGCGGACGACGCCCGCGTCGTGCGGGGTGCCGAGGACGGTGTTGCCGAAGACCGAGGAGTCGTACTGCTCGGTGATCCAGGACTTGTCGCACAGGTTGGGGCTGGCGGCCATGTCGAGGACGGTCTGGCGGATCTCCTCGTCGGTGGTCGGACGCGGCAGCGTCTCGGCCCGGTCGACCGCGATGAGCCCCAGGTCGTTCGGCTCGGCGATGGGCCGGTGGTAGACCGGGCCCTCGTCGGCGAGCGACTTCGGCGGGACGTCGACGACGGTCTGGCCGTGGAAGTCGACGACGAGGCGGCCGGTGTCGGTGACGGTGCCGATCTCGGTGGCGAGCAGGCCCCAGCGGTGCGAGCGCGCGAGGACTTCTTCGGCCTTGGCGGGGTCGACGATGAGGAGCATCCGCTCCTGCGACTCCGAGGCGAGGATGTCCTGCGGCTCCATGCCCTTGGCGCGCAGCGGGACCCGTTCGAGGTCGACGTGCATGCCGCCGTCGCCGGCGGCCGCGGTCTCGCTGAGCGCGCAGGTGAGGCCGGCGCCGCCGAGGTCCTGGACGCCGACGACGAGCCCTTCGTCGAAGAGCTCGAGGCAGACCTCGATGAGCAGCTTCTCGGTGAACGGGTCGCCGACCTGGACGCTGGGGCGGGCGTCGCCTTCGCCGGTCTCGGAGAAGGTGGCGCTGGCGAGGACGGAGACGCCGCCGATGCCGTCGCGGCCGGTCTTGGCGCCCATGAGGATCACGGTGTTGCCGACGCCGCTGGCCTGCATGGACTGGAGGCGGGAGCGGGGCATGACGCCGACGCTGAGGGCGTTGACGAGCGGGTTGCCCTGGTAGCAGGCGTCGAAGTAGGTCTCGCCGCCGATGTTGGGCAGGCCCACGCAGTTGCCGTAGTGGCCGATGCCGTCGACGACGCCCGGGAGGACCCGGGCGGTGTCGGGGTGGTCGATGGCGCCGAAGCGGAGGGAGTCCATGACGGCGATCGGGCGGGCGCCCATGGCGATGATGTCGCGGATGATGCCGCCGACGCCGGTGGCCGCCCCCTGCTTGGGTTCCACGTAGGACGGGTGGTTGTGGGATTCGACCTTGAAGGTGACCGCGATGTTCTCGTCGATGGCGACGACGCCCGCGTTCTCCCCGATCCCGGCCAGGAGGCGCGGGGTCTTCGGGTTCTTCTCGCCGAACTGGCGCAGGTGCACGCGGCTGGACTTGTACGAGCAGTGCTCGGACCACATGATCGAGTACATGGCGAGCTCGGACTGGGTGGGGCGGCGCCCGAGGATCTCGCGGATCCGCTGGTACTCGTCCTCTTTCAGGCCCAGTTCGGCCCACGGCTGCTTCTCGTCGGGGGTCGCGTCGGCGACTCCGACGGTGTCGATGGCGACGTTGAGCTGGCTCATCGGCTGACTCCACTGGTGTCGGCGGCCCCGGTGAGGTGGGCCAGGACGGAGGCGACGATGCCGAGCCCGTCGTTCGACGGGCCGGTCAGCTCGTCGACGGCGTGCTCGGGGTGGGGCATGAGGCCCACGACGTTCCCGGCCTCGTTGGTCACCCCGGCGATGTCGCGCATCGAGCCGTTCGGGTTGTCGAGGTACCGGAAGACGACGCGGCCGTCGGCCTCGAGCTGGTCGAGGACGGCCTCGTCGGCGACGTACCGGCCCTCGCCGTGCTTGGCGGGGAAGACCACTTCGCTGCCCGGCTCGTAGAGACGCGTCCACGCGGTGCGGGTGGTCTCGACGCGCAGGCGCGCGGGGCGGTTGCGGTAGCGCAGGTGCGCGTTGCGCACGAGCGCTCCCGGCAGCAGGTGCGATTCGCACAGCACCTGGAAGCCGTTGCAGACCCCGAGGACGGGCATCCCCTGGGCCGCGGCGGCCTTGACGGTGTCCATCACCTGCGAGAAGCGGGCGATGGCGCCGCAGCGCAGCGCGTCCCCGTAGGAGAACCCGCCGGGCAGGAATACGGCGTCGACGCGGCCGAGCGCGGCGTCGTCGTGCCACAGCCCCACCGGCTCGCCGCCGGCCAGGCGCACCGCGCGGGCGGCGTCCCGGTCGTCGAGCGAGCCGGGGAAGGTCACGACCCCGACGCGCGCGCTCATGCGCCCTCGATCGACAGCGAGAAGCTCTCGATGACCGGGTTGGCCAGGAGCTGGTCGGCGATCACTCGCGACTGCTCCTCGACGTTCTGGGCGTTCTCGTCGAACTCGATTTCAACGCGCTTGCCGATCCGAACCGACGACACGTCGTTGACGCCCAGCCGGGGCAGCGCCCCGAGGACGGCCTCGCCCTGGGGGTCGAGGATTTCGGACTTCAGCATCACGTCGACCACTACACGGGCCACGGGCGCACTCCTGTCGGTCACATGGACGGGACAACAGGGCAAGCATATTCACCGGCCCTGACCAGGGCCAGTGCCGAGCTACGAGGACGGTGCCAGGTCACAGCGAGTCATAGGATGTTTCCCGGTCGGTAGGACGCGGCCTCAGGGTGCGCTTTCGCCGCACCGGCCACCCTTTCGGCGACACGGTCCACCTGATCGCCTGCGGCGCCGATGAATTCACCCGGATTCGCGACGAGGGCGTCGAGGCCGGCCCGGTCGAGGGGCAGGCGGGGGTCGGCGGCGAGGCGGTCGAACAGGTCGTTCTCCCGCTGGCCGCTCTCGCGCATGGCGCGGGCGACGGCGACGGCGTGCTCCTTGATGGCCTCGTGCGCGTCCTCGCGGCCGCCGCCCTGCTTGACGGCCGCCATGAGGACCTTTGTGGAGGTCAGGAACGGCAGGTAGCGGTCGAGCTCGGTGCCGACGACGGCCGGGTAGGCCCCGAAGTTGTCGAGGATCGTGAGGAAGGTCTCAAACAATCCGTCGACGGCGTAGAAGAGGTCGGGGAGGGCGACGCGGCGGACCACCGAGCAGGAGACGTCCCCTTCGTTCCACTGGTCGCCCGCGAGTTCGCCGAGCATCGCGGCGTACCCGCGCACGACGACGGCGAGGCCGTTCACGCGCTCGGAGGAGCGGGTGTTCATCTTGTGCGGCATGGCGGAGGAGCCGACCTGGCCGGGCATGAAGCCCTCGGTGGCGAGTTCGGCGCCGGCCATGAGGCGGATGGTGAGCGCCGCGGACGAGGGCCCGGCGACGGCCTGGACGAGCGCGGAGCCGACCTCGTAGTCGAGCGAGCGGGGGTAGACCTGGCCGACCGAGTCCATGACGCGGTCGAAGCCGAGGTGGCGGGCGACGCGGGTCTCGAGTTCGGCGAGTTTGCCGGTGTCGCCGTCGAAGAGGTCGAGCATGTCCTGCGCGGTGCCCACGGGGCCCTTGATGCCGCGCAGCGGGTAGCGCTTGAGGAGGTCCTCGATGCGGTCGAGGGCGGCGAGGAGCTCTTCGGCCCAGGTCGCGAACCGCTTGCCGAGGGTGGTGGCCTGGGCGGGCACGTTGTGGCTGCGCCCGGCCATGACGAGGTCGCGGTGCTCCACGGCGCGGGCCGCGAGGCGCACGAGGGCGGCGACGAGGCGGTCGCGCACCAGCTCGAGGGACTGGCGGACCTGCATCTGCTCGACGTTCTCGGTGAGGTCGCGGCTGGTCATGCCCTTGTGGATGTGCTGGTGCCCGGCGAGGTCGGAGAACTCCTCGATGCGGGCCTTCACATCGTGCTTCGTGATGCGCTCGCGGTCGGCGATGGAGGCGAGGTCGACCTGGTCGAGCACGCGCTCGTAGTCGGCGATCACACCGTCGGGGACGGTGACGCCCAGGTCGTGCTGGGCCTGGAGGACGGCCAGCCAGAGGCGCCGCTCGGCCTTGATCTTGCCGACGGGGTCCCAGATGTCGCGCATCGAGGCGGAGGCATAACGCTCGGCGAGCACATTCGCAGTCACGCGCCCATCATGGCACTGCGCGCGCACGCGTGAGCAGGGTCGTTCCCCGACCGTGACCCGCGCTGCGGCCGGGGCGGCTTCGCGTCCTGTCTCGCTCTCGGACCCGCGCTGCGGCCGGGGCGGCTTCGCGGCCTGCCTCGCGCCCAGCCCCGCTCTCGGACCCGCGCCGGGCCGCGGCCCGGCAGCGCACGGGTTCGGGCGCTCGCGGCGTGCGGTCACGGTCGCCGCGCTTCCGATCCCGGGTGCCGCGATCGCGGCTTGTGGGCGTGTGCGCATACCCGCCCTAGTAAGGGTGGGTCACCGTTAAAACCATCCCAAACCCCCACCCACCCTGGGGACCGTAGTGCCCACGATGCCGCCCGGGTACGACAAGAACCGGCCCTCGCGGCCGTCCTGTCACCCGAAAGAGGCCGTCCGCGCACGCTTGAGCGCGCTCGCCCGCGGCCCCGCTCGGGGCACGCTCGGGTCCCGAGTGCCGGGAACCACTCGGCGTGGCGGTTAACCTGCACGTCTCCGCCACGTAAACTGGCGGAGTGCGAGTACTCCTGATCGGCTCCGGCGGCCGCGAGCACGCCCTTGCGGCGTCGCTGGCCGAGGACGAATCCGTCACCAAGCTCATCTGCGCCCCGGGCAACCCCGGCATGGCCGCTCTGGGCGACTGCGTGCCGGTGAACCAGACCGACCCGGCCGCCGTGGCCTCCCTGGCGGTGACCTCCGCGGCCGACCTCGTCATCGTCGGCCCCGAGGCCCCGCTGGTCGCGGGCGTCGCCGACGCGGTCCGCGCCAAGGGCATCCCGGTGTACGGCCCGAGCGGCCAGGCCGCCCTCATCGAGGGCTCGAAGGCCTTCGCGAAGGAGGTCATGGCCGCCGCGGGCGTCCCGACCGCCGCCGCGCGCGTCTGCCGCAACCAGGCCGAGGCCGAGGCCGCGCTCGACGAGTTCGGCGCGCCTTACGTCGTCAAGGACGACGGCCTCGCCGCCGGCAAGGGCGTCATCGTCACCGACGACCGCGCCCAGGCCCTCGCCCACGCCCTCCGCTGCGAGCGCGTCGTCATCGAGGAGTACCTCGACGGACCCGAGGTCTCCCTCTTCGTCGTGAGCGACGGCCAGCACGCCAAGGCGCTGCTCCCCGCCCAGGACTTCAAGCGCATCGGCGACGGCGGCACCGGCCCCAACACCGGCGGCATGGGCGCTTACACGCCGCTGCCGTGGGCCCCGGACGACCTCGTCGCCGAGATCATGGAGCGCGTCGCCGAACCGACCCTGGCCGAGCTCGCCGGCCGCGGCATCCCGTTCGTCGGCACCCTCTACTGCGGCCTGGCCCTGACCTCGAAGGGCCTCAAGGTCGTCGAGTTCAACGCCCGCTTCGGCGACCCGGAGATCCAGGCGATCCTCGCCCTCCTGGAGACCCCGCTCGGCGGGCTCCTGCACGCCGCCGCGACCGGGAAGCTCGACAAGTTCGGCCACCTCTGGTGGCGCGAAGGCGCCGCCGTGTGCGTCGTCGTCTCCAACGAGGGCTACCCGGGCGACACCGTGACCGGCCGCCCGCTCTACGGCGCCGACGAGTCCGGCATCTTCCACGCCGGGACCGCGCTCGACGCCTCCGGTCAGCTCATCGCCACCGGCGGCCGCGTCCTCAACTGCGTCGGCACCGGCGCCTCGATCGCGCAGGCCCGCCAGGAGGCCTACTCGCTCGCCGAAGGCGTCAAGCTCGAAGGCGGCTACTTCCGCAAGGACATCGCCGCGAACATCTAAGCGACACAAGCACAACGAAGGGCCGGACGCAAAGCGTCCGGCCTTTCTGCCGTTCGGAGCGGGTGAGATACGCAGGGCAGCAGTGAAAGCGGAGGGGCACGCGGGGAACTAGACGCTTTTGCACACTCGGTGTGTCGCGGGTGGATTCCATCGCACCTGTGTGCCAGCCTGGAAGAGCCGCCCAGTGGGCGGACAACAGCACAACTGCATACGGACCGGTGGGTCGCTCTCACGATTGGCGTCCTGAAGCGACCCACCTTCCCAACCAAGGAAGGAAACCCTCCTGTGGTCTACCTCAGGCTACGCGAAAACGGGTCGCACCCGGTAGTTCGAAACGCGCCCGCCGCCGAACCGTCCACCGAGTCGCTCGGTCTGACCGAGCGCGTGGACGGCTACTACGACCGGGCGGGCCGCCGCCTGTTCCTCACCGACGGTTCCCCCGATCCGCTGACCCCGGGCGCGCACCGGTACCGAGCGCACCCCGACCTGTGCGATCCCACTGCACGCGAGACCGACCCGGCCTCGCCCCGCTACGAGCCGCCGCACCTGCGCCACCGCCCCGGCGACACCTGGGAGATCGGCGGCAAGCCCCACGATCCCGACGACCCGGGACCGTTCGGCACCGCCGGATGGCGACCGGACACCCGCACCGGCCGCCACCGCCGCGCCGAGCTCCCCGATCCGGACCCCTCGCAGGATGACGGCACCGGCACGACTCGCGGACCGGGCGCCGCCACGCTGCCTGAGGAACCTGACCGGCCGCTTTGGGTCGTTCCCGACCGCGCTTCGCCTGAGCCCAAGCGGCGCAATCGGTTCTGGCGGGATGACGACGATGATCGGGGACACGGCGAAGTGCCGCGCGACGAGGAGCCGCACCGGTTCTCCAAGCTCCAGGAGGACGCCTGGGACCGGTTCATCATCAAGTCCTCCGAGCTCGCCGCCGCCCACTGGGCGAACCGGCGGGCACTGGAGTCGCGGCACCGCTGGCTGGTCGCAGCGTTCCTGCGCTTCTTCCAGTGGGTCGGCTTCATGAAGGGGTCAGCTGTGCTTGAGAAGCCCGAACCGGTGCCGATCCCGACTCAGCCGCAATCGGCGCGACCTGCACGCACCCGGCCCGGTGCCCAACTGGCGCAGGCGATCGCGGGCGCGCAGACCGCGTGGGCCGAAGCCGCCTGCGAGACAGAGGAGTCCGCAGCGCTCCGCGACGCGGAGGCGCCGCCCGGCGTTGCGACTTGTACAGCGGAGGCGACGCCCGAAGCAGTGGCTCGCACAGCGGCGCAGCAGGGTCGGTCCGACCGCGCCTCCGCGCATTGGCGCGCCCGGCCTCGCGAGGACCGCCCCCGCCCCTCACCGATGCCGTACATCGCGCGCTGGGAGCGGGCGTTCGACGCGCACCGGTCCTTCGGTGAGGCGGTGGCCCTGTGAACGCCACCCACTACCTCGACACCGTCTGGGTCGACGGCCGCTTGCTGCGGTACACGGCGCTGCCGTTCCAAGCCCGCCTGCGGATCACCTTCGGCGGCATCGGCACCCGGCCCGAACCGCTCGGGTCCGTGATCCGGCTCGACACCGATGAACCACGGCTGTGCGTCTCCGCGCCGCTGCACGTCGAATGGGCCGGGACCAACAGCGAAGCCATCATCGCCGAAGCGGTCCGCATCTGGGCCGAGGTGCGACGCGACTGCAACGGCTGAACACTCCCCCGGTGCCGTCGTGCATTCGCGCGGCGGCACCGGTCAAGCCCTTCGCGGCTCGCTGGCGCCCCTCAACAGGTCAGCGGCCGATGCGCTCGCGCAGACGGTTCAAGTACCGGTTCCCGGCGAGTTGCGGATGCGCCTCGTACAGCAGCGCGAACGCGTCGCCCACGATCTGCTCGACAAGCTCCTCGAACTCGGCCATGCCCCCGGGTCCCAAGAATCGTCCCAGTCGCGTTTCCGGTAGGCCAGGGTGAACGGCGGCTCCGGCCGGTCGTGCGCCGTCACGGTGTCGTCGGCTCTCCGGATCAAGCGTCGGCGAAGGCGTCTCGTGCCGACGGGCAGGACATGCACCTCGGGCCGCCTCGGCCGGAGCCGAGTTCGGAGCCGGGGATGGTGAGGACCTTGATGCCGGCGCGCTCGAGCCGGGCGTTGGTGACCGTGTTGCGCTCGTAGGCGACCGCGATCCCGGGGGCGAGGGCGAGGGTGTTGTTGCCGTCGTCCCACTGCTCGCGCTCAGCCGTCACCACATCGCGCTCGCCGGTGTGGATGATCTCGATGCGGTCGACGCCGATCGCGTCGGCCGCCGCGTCAAGGAACCGCTTGGGGCCCTTGATGGAGAGGCTCGCGCCGCCGTCGGCGCTGGTGAGCGTGTACGCCTCCAGACGCTGCTCGGCCGGGGCGTACATGACCATGCGGTCGCGGTCGACCATCGTGCAGACCGTGTCCAGGTGCATCGTCGCCCGCCGCTGCGCGATCGGCACGACCAGCACGGTGTGGATGCGCCCGTGCTCGAACGCCTTGCGCGCCAAGCGCTCCGCGCCCGCCGGGGTGGTGCGCTCGCCGACGCCGACGGCCAGGACGCCCGGCGCCAGCGCCAGGACGTCGCCGCCCTCAAGGTGCTCCAGCGAAGGGTCGTACAGCTTCGGCACCGCGGCGAAGCGGGGGTGGTGGTGGTAGATCAGGCCGGTCAGGGTGGTCTCGCGCCGGCGTGCGGGCATCGCGAGGCTGGTCACGGCCACGGCGTCGCCGATCCACACCGACGAGTCCCGCGTGAACATCATGTTCGGCAGCGGGTCGATGACGAACTCGGTCGGGCGCATCATCTTGTGCCGCAACGATCCCGAAGTGCCGAACTCTTCTTTCGTCAAGCCCTCCACCAGGACCGCCGCGAGCCGCTCCGGCTCCAGGTCGGCCAGGTACGCCGCGAGTTCGCGCCCGAGGGTCTGGCCCAGGCGCGGGTCGGCGGTCACCGAGACGCTCACCGCCTCGCGCGCTTCGGGCAGTTCGAGGCATTCCGCAAGCAGCGCACCGACGTACAGGACCTCGACGCCGTGCTCGAGGAGCGTGCCCGCGAACCGGTCGTGCTCGGCCTGTGCCCGTTCCACCCAAGGGATGCCGTCGAACAGGAGCGCGCCGTTGTTGCGGGGGGTCAGGCGGCGCAGTTCGCCCCCGGGGCGGTGGAGCATGACACTGCGCAGGCGCCCCACCTCGGAATCGACACCGAAGGCGGGCGCGTCGTTGGCACTCATGATCTGAGGGTAGACGCGCGGGGGACGAAGATCAACTTATCTCTGTTAACGTGGACAGACTGAGCGTTACGACTACCCCCGGGACGCCCAATTGACGCAACTCGAACTCGTCATCCCGCTTCGGACCAATGCGTCCGGACCCGATGACATGAGGCTGGATCCGGCGCTGGCCACGTGGCGCACCGCCGTGTCCGCATCGGCGGACGCCTGCATGCTCCTGGCGGCCGACACCCGGATCATCGCCATCTCCCGAGCCGCCCGGCATGTGCTCGGGTTCAGCCTCGAAATCGAGGTCACGATGCCGCGGTTCCTGGACGCGGGCATCCGCTTCCTGGACTTCACCGCGGGCGCGCATCCGCTGGTCGACTCGGAGTTGGCCCGGCTCGCGCCCGTCCAGACGCTCCAGACCGATTCGCTGGAGCGCAGTCTCATGCGGATCGAGCATCGCGGCGTGCACCGGACCTTCGATGTGACGGCCTCGCCGCTGCACTCGCCGCCGCGTCTCGACGCGATCGGGTCGCTGACGTTCCTGACCCCGATGGGTCCGGCGTGAGCGGTCTCGCGACCGGTGCGAGGCGGGTCGGTCCTGCGCCCGGCCGTTCGCGGCGGTAACCCGCGCGGCCGCTCCTGCAGGGCGCCGACCATGGCGGCGACTATGGCCCTGGTCTGGTCGTACGAGGCCGCCGAGAGCGCCGGTGTGCCGATCACCGAACGCATGAGGCCCATGCCGACGAGGAGCGCGCCCAGGATCTCGGCGCGCAGTTCGGCGTCCTCGCCGCCGCTTCGCTTCGCGAAGTCGGCGAGGTATTCGCCGCAGACCTGGTCGCGCAGTTGGGCGCGGACCTCGGGGCGACCGGCCGAGCGGAGCATGACGAGCAGCGGGTGCTCGGTTCCGGGCTCGCCGCGGTCGGCGAAGACGACCTCGCCCAGGAGCGCGTCGGCCAGTTCCACGAGTCCGCGCCGCGGGTCGCGGCCCAGGCCCTCGGGGACCTCGACGTGGACCGCCTCGGTGAACAGGGCCTGTTTGGAGCCGAAGTAGCGGAAGATCAGCGTCGGGTCGACGCCGGCGTCGGCGGCGATGTCGCGCACGCCGGTGCCGTCGAAGCCGTGCTCGGTGAAGCGGCGGCGGGCGGCTTCGAGCAGGGCGGCGCGTGTGGCGTCGCGGTCGCGGCGTTTGGGTTCGCTCATGAAGTCATCATAAGTCATCAGTTGTTGACTTAATCGCGATGTCCGGCTACGTTAGTCATCGACTGATGACTTGACTGGAAGGGCACGAAAGCCATGCGCACCTACGTGATCACCGGCGGCACCGACGGCATGGGCAGAGGGCTGGGGCTGCATTTCCTGGCCCGCGGCGACCGCGCGATCGCCGTCGGCACCAACCCGGCCAAAGGGCGGGCGTTCCTCGCCGAGGCCGAACGGCTCGGCGCGGCCGAGCGCGCCGGCTTCCTGCGGGCCGACCTCAGCACGCTCGCAGGGATGCAGGCCGTCGTCGCCGAGGTCGAGCAGACCGCGGACCGGCTCGACGGCCTCGTCTTCGCCACCCAGCGTTTTCAACCGAAACGCGAGGAGACCCCCGACGGGTTCGAGCACACCTTCGCCCTGGCCTACCTCAGCCGCTTCGTGATCGGCCACGCGCTGACCGGGCTGCTCGACCGCGCCGAGGCCCCGGTCGTGCTCAACCTGGCCGGGCCCGGCGGCATGCCCGGCACGATCCACTGGGACGACCTGCAACTGCGCGACGGCTACACCGGGATGCGCGCCGCCATGCAGGCCTCGCGCTGCAACGACCTGCTCGGCGTCGACTTCCCCAGGCGCCACCCGCGATCGCGGGCGCGCTACGTCCTCTACAACCCGCTGTTCGTCAAGACCGGCATGGCCGACCCGCTGCCGCAGCCCCAGCGGATGGTCACCAAGGCCATGTCCTGGCTGCTGGCGCAGCGGGTGGAGCAGGCGGTCCCGCCGATGGCGGGCCTCATGGACGACCCGCCCGCCGAGCGGGTCAGCGCCTTCAAGCGCGCCAAGCCGCTCCCGTTGACCGGCAAGGACTTCGACCCTGACGCCGCCGACCGGCTCCACCGGCTCACGACCGGACTCCTGGACCGGTAGCCGGTCCGCAGGGGTGCCGTCCTAGTCGGCGTTGAGGTCGTAGATCAGCGCGGTGTCGGTGCGCTCCACCTCGACGCCGAACGGCTCGGCCTCGGTGTCCAGACCCGCCCAGTCGCTGCCGGGCAGCGAACCGGGGAGGACCACGACGGTCTCGATGCCGGCCCCGCGCAGGGACGCGATCGCGTCCTCGCTCGGGAAGCCCATCGACATCGAGCGGATCCCCGCCTGCTCGTCGGGCGTGAACGCCGCGACCCCGTTGGCCACCTCCGGGAACCCGTCGATGCTCCAGTACTGGACCCGCGTGTCGCCCCCGCCCGCAGGCAGGAACAGCACCGGACCCTCCAGTGCGGACATGTCGACCGGCGCCTCCGGCACCTCCACGTACGGCGCGACCGTGAGCCCCTCCCACAGGACCAGCCCGATCGGCAGGAACAGCAGCGCATGCACCCGCCTGGGCGCCTTCACCTTCAGCCGCTTGTCGACCCGGGCGCGGTGCGCCATGTCGTCCGCCTCGTCGGCGATGCGCGTCAGCGTCCCCGCCGCCAGCGCCGCCAGGATCAGCGTCAGGTAGATCGCCAGGCGCCCCGGGGTGCGGATCGCGTCCCAGCCCGGCGCGTATTCGTACAGCAGCGCCCACGCCCACGAGCCGTCGTCGAGGAAGTTGGGGCCCATGGCGACCGCGAACACGAGCGCGCCGCCGAGCGCCAGCCAGACCCGCTGCCAGCCCGTCCAGCACGACCAGATCAGCCCCGCGACCGCCAGCGCGACCAGCGTGAAGCCGACCAGCAGCGCCTGCTCGGGCGCCCACGTCAGCTCCGTGCGCGCGGCCTCGTGCGCCGCGCCCCACACCCGCGACTCCTCCGGCGCGATGATGAAGCTCTGCCAGGTCGGGCTGAACCAGCTGATGTACTCCACGTCGCGCAGCGCCTCGGGGTAGGCGCGGGCGACGACCGCGTGCTTGTCGGCGATCCACAGCACCCCGAGGGTGAAGACGGAGCCGCCGACGCCGTTGGCGGCCAGGGTCTGCCAGCGCAGCCGGGGGCGTTTGGCGAGCCAGTGGAGGCCGACGACCACGCCGATGCCGAGGAGCAGGTAGACGAAGGGGATGCCGAGTCCGGCGCCGATCGAGAACTGCCAGAGGGCGGTGAGCCATCCGGCGAGGATCCAGCCGGGGCGCTGGCGTTCGGGTTTGAAGCCGCCGCGCAGCGAGTAGCCGTGGCCGCGGGCGAGCATGGCGAGGGCGAGGACGATGCCGCCGCTGGAGAGCACCTGGAGGTGTCCGGCCTGGCCGAGTTTCCATGGGGCGTAGGCGAATGCGGCGGCGGCGACGGCGGAGCCGGCGACGCGGGCGCCGAGTTGGCGCAGGAGGGCGTAGGCGCCGAGGAACGCGAGGGCGAACGTGCCGATGTAGAGGACGTTGTAGACGACGAGCGCGCTGGTGGGGCTGGTGATGAGGAGGGCCGCGGGGGCGTAGCCCATGAGGGTGTCGGTGAAGAGGTAGGCGTCGTCGAGGGGCCAGAAGCTGTTGGTGTCCCAGATGCCGGCGGGGTTCTCGCGGAGGGCGTGGCCGACCCAGCCGAGGATGTAGGTGAGCAGCAGCGGGTCGCCGGTGTCGTGGGGGATGCGGTCGGTGAGGTGCTGCGCGAGGGGCCAGGTCATGGCGAGGGCGAGGAGGACGCTGCAGAGTCCGGCGAGGGTCCATTCGCTGCGGGCGGCGCGGCGCAGGGCGCGGCCGAGGGCTCGCCAGCGGCCGGGGCGGTGGGTCTCGGGCGGGTCTTCGCCGCCGGCGAAGCGCTGCCAGCGCTCGTGCTCTTTGATGCTGCTGTCGCCGGTGCCGGTGCGGGGGGCGTCGCCTTCGGCGCCGCCGCGCGCGGGGGTGGGGGCCTCGGGCTCGCGGGCTGCCGCGGGCTCGGTGTCGGGCGCAGGTGTGGCCATGGTGTTCTCGCGGTCCTCGCTCGGGGCTGTCTCGCACATCCTACGGACGGGCGTGGCGCTCCTTACGGGCGCATGAGGACGGATCTGGGCGTGGCGGCGGATTGGGGGCGGCCGGGGCCGTCACCTTTCCCGCGCCCGCTCGTTGAACGCTGGTGAGACCTGATTCCCACTAATGATCAGGTCGGTACCCGGACAAAGACGCAGTTGGAGAGACGCACGCATGGGAAGTCACACCACGAAGCCCGGCAAGCAGTCCCGGGCCCAGACGCGTCCTCCGCTGCCGTACCCGGTGAACGACGGCCGGATCGCGCCCGCGATCCAGGAGGCGATGGACCGGCGCGCGCATCGGCGGAAGTCGCGCTTGGCCGCCATTTCGGCGGCGTCGATGCTCGCGGTCGGCGGTGCGGCCGGAGTGAGCATCGCGACGGCGGACGAGCCGGAGTCGGGCAGCGGCAGCGAGGTCGTGTTCAGCGGCGATTGCGGCACGCTGGGCCTGATGTCGGCGACGTCGTCGCCGGACGCCTCGGAGTTGACGGTCGACCAGGGTTCGCAGGTGCGGTACAGCAACGACCTGGGCACTGACGCGAAGCTGCACGTGGGCGACGAGGTGTACGAGATCGGTCCGGGTTCGAGCCAGGTGTTCGAGATGAACCGCTCGGCCGAGGTCGCGATGGTGCCGAACTGCCACGGGCTGTTCGCCGAGTACGAGTCGGCGCAGGTGCGCGTGGTCGAGGCGCAGGCCGACGAGTCGCAGTCCGGCGAGGACGAGTCCGGCGGCGACGTCGAGCTGCCCCCGGCCGGCGGCGGCGAGGGCGATGCGCCCGAAGGCGATGCGCAGGGCGAGGACTCCGGTGTGGCCGATGACGGCGGCGAGGCCCAGCAGGGCCCGGCCGCCGAGGACCCGGCCGCCGTCGAGGAAGCGCCGGCGGCTGACGAGGAAGTGAACGCGTTCGGCCCGCCGCCTTCGGCGGAGGACTCCGGCGCGGGCGGCGACGCCCCTGCCGTCGAGGACGAGGTCGTGACGGTCGACCCGGAGGCCGTGGCCGACGGCGCGAACGGTCTGCTCGCGCTCTTGGCGATCATCTGCCTGGTGGGTGTGGCCGCCGCGGTGGCGCGCACCCTGCTGAAACAGCGGGTGACGGCATGACGCCGGTCCCCGCCCCGAGCCCGGCGCCGCAGGCCGCCGCGTCCGCTCCCGTTCACCATTCGACCCGGCAGGTCCACGGCGCGCAAACCGCCTCGTGGGTGCCGTCGGGCCGGGTGCGGAACCGGCGCGACCGGCAGCGTGCGGCCCGGTGCCTCACCGGCCCCGACCAGGTCCGCGTTTCGCGGGCCTCCAGGCCGCGGCGCGGTGCGGTGGAGTCTCCGTGAGGCACTGAGGTGCAGGCGGTCGTTGATGGTCATTTCCTCCCCAGGTCCCACTGCGAACGCCGGTCCCAGTGCCTCACGGCCCGCCGACTGAAGCTTGATGCGAAGCGCCCGCCGATCGGCGGGCGCTTCGCCGTTTGCCGGGCCTGAGGGCGCGAGGAACCATGGAGAGAGCAGTATCACCGCGGTGATTCAGGCGGCGTTGTGCAACCGTTACTGAACTCTCAATCAACCCTGCTTGTGGTCGCTTCGATGACTGCTTTAGCGTGGGCCGCAGTATTCATTCGCGCCCCCCGCACCGAAGTCAGGTTCCTGTTGTGACCTCCCAGCCCAAGCACGCCCCTTCGCGACGGCTCTGGCCCTTCCTCGCCGTCCCGGCCATCGCCGTGCTCGTCGCGGCCGCGATCTACGTGATCGACCTTTCCGGTGACGACGGCGGCGCCGGCGGTTCGGCCGCGGACGGGACCCTGCCGGGCTCCCAGGAGTCCGCGGGCGACTCGTCGCTGCAGCCCTCGGAGGAGGAGATGCACGCGGCGGCGCAGGGGCGGCTCCAGGCCGACCTGGAGGCGGCCGTGGGCGAGTACCTGGCGGGGCTCGAGGACGAGAACTTCTACGCCTCGGTCGCGGTGGACGACGCGGAGTTCCAGCTCGCGTACGAGGGCGAGGTGCAGCACGACACGGCGTCGGTCGTGAAGGTCGAGATCCTGACGATGGTGCTGGAGCACTACGGGACGCTCGACGAGGTGCCGGACTGGCTGCTGGACCGGGCCGAGTCGATGATCAAGGACTCGAGCAACGACGCGACGAACGACATGCTGTACGGCGGCACGTTCGACGACGGGCACGACGCGATCCGGCAGGCGCACATCGACTACGGGCTCGCGAACACGAACCCGAACGAGACCGAGCAGTGGGGGAAGACCCAGACGACCGCGGTGGACCAGCTGCGGGTGCTGGAACTCGCGCTGTACGAGGAGGTCCTGGACGCCGAGCAGGTCGAGTTCGCGCGCTCGCTCATGGGCGACCTGTCGCAGTCGCAGCAGTGGGGCGTCTCGGCCGCGGCGGCCGAGGACGAGACGGTGTGGATGAAGAACGGCTGGGACACGCGCGACGCGATGGGCGGCGAGTGGGTGGTGAACTCGATCGGCGTCATCGACGGCGAGTCCGAGCAGCCGATCAAGATCGCGATCCTCACCGGCGGCTCGGCCACCGATGCGGAGGGCATCGAGCGGGTCGAGGCGATCGCCGAGATCGTCCGCGAGGTCGTGGACACCGACCCGTACGCGTAGGCGAGCGGACCGTGCCGCGGTCACGCGGCGCTGAGTCTTTCGGGTGACACGTGCGCTGCGGGGCCGTGGTCACGCGGTCCTGACTCTTTCGGGTGACACGTGCGCTGCGGGGGCCGGTTCTTGTCGGACCCGGGCGGGATGGTTGCGGCGGACCCTGCTTTCCCCTCTAGTGGTGGGTGGGGGTTTGTGGACGGCCCTTCGCGGGGGCTCTACCCTCGCGGCATGACCGATCTGATCTCCGCGCTGACCGGGGCCGGGCTGGAGCCCGTGACCGATGCCGATGTCGTGGCCGCGCATTCGGTGGACCACGCGGCGCTCGTGCCGCCGGGCCGGGCCGCCGCGCTCATCAGGGCCCGTTCGACCGAGGAGGTCAGCGCGGTCCTGCGGGTCGCGGCCGAGTTCGGCGCCCCCGTCGTGCCGCAGGGGGCCCGCACGGGTCTGGCCGGGGCGGCCACGGCGGTCGACGGGGCGATCCTCCTCGACGTCTCGCCGATGGACCGCATCCTCTCGATCGACCCGGTGAACCGCCTCGCGGTCTGCCAGCCCGGTGTCCTCAACGCCGCGATCACCGCCGCCGCAAGCGAGTTCGGCCTGCGCTACAGCCCCGACCCGGGGTCGTGGCAGATCTCCACGATCGGCGGGAACATCGCGACCGCGGCCGGCGGCATGTGCTGCGTCAAGTACGGGACGACCCCGGAGTACGTGCTCGGCCTCGAGGTCGTGCTCGCCTCGGGCGAGGTCATGCGCTGCGGGCGGGAGACCGCGAAGGGCGTGGCCGGGTACGACCTGGTGCGGCTCTTCTGCGGCTCCGAGGGGACCCTCGGGGTCATCACCGAGGCGACGGTGAAGCTCTCGCCCGTCCCGGCCGGGCGGCTCTCGCTCGCCGCGGTCTTCGGCACCACGGCCGACGCCGGCCGGGCGGTCACCGCGATCATGGCCGCGGGCGCCCAGCCGAGCCTGCTCGAACTCATCGACAACGTGCACCTGCGGGCACTGGAGGCCTTGCGCCCCATGGGCTTGCCGACCGAAGCGGCCGCGATGCTGCTGGTGGCCGCCGACGCGAACCCCGCCGAGGAGCTCGCCGCGATCGAGGCGCTCTGCACCGCGGCCGGGGCCTCGGAGGTCTACCGCGCGACCGACGCCGCCGAGGCCGACGCGCTGCTGGAGTCGCGGCGCAGCGCCTACCACGCGATGGAGCGGCTGGGCACGGTCCTGGTCGACGACATCGCGGTCCCGCGCTCGCGCCTGGCCGAAGCGCTCGACGGCGTGCAGGCCGCGGCGGCGCGGCACGGCGTGGTCATCGGCGTCATCGCCCATGCGGGGGACGGGAACCTGCACCCGAACATCATCGTGCACCCCGAGGACCCGGCCTCGCTCGAAGCCGGGCGCGCCGCGTTCGACGAGATCCTGGAGATGGCGCTCGCCATGGGCGGCACCATAACCGGCGAGCACGGCGTGGGAATGCTCAAACGCGATTGGCTCGCAAAGGAACTCGACCCGGTGAATCTCGCGGTGCAGCGGCGCATCAAAAGCGCGCTCGACCCGCTCGGCATCCTCAACCCCGGCAAAGTCCTCGCAGGTTGAGCGGCACGGACTCAGAGTTCCGGTGCGGCCGATACGGTTTCGTGTCGTTCCTGTTACACGTTAATGGGGCCGCAGCGCTTGCCCATTCGCTGCGGCCCCGATAAAGTGGAGGAGCTCCACTTTTCATTGGCACCAGTAGGGCTGTGCCCGATTGCCCTTACTGGTTTCGTGCCCCCGGATTGTTCCGTGCCTCCCGGAAGACTGCCCATGTCCGTCCGTTTGGCTTGTCGGCGTGACCGGAACACTCATTACTATGAGGACCGTCTCTGGGCGTGGCCTGTGCTGAGCCTGAGAAGAACCTGGGAAACGATGTCAAACCGTTACTCGGGGACCTCGAAACCCGCGAGTTTGTCCAGCTCAGCCGTGATGTCAGGTCGCTGATCGACCGGCTCGCCGTCGATCTGGGTGATGAAGGCCACACCTCGCACGGAGGAGCTCAGCCACGCCGCTTCGGCGTTCTTCAAGTCCCCCACCGAGATCAGCTTCTCCACGGTCTTCAGGCCCGCCTTCGGCGCCTGCTCCAGCAGGTACGCGCTGGTCGTGCCCGGCAGGATGCCCGCCGAGGCCGGCGTGGTGCAGAGCGTGTCGCCCTCCAGCCACAGGAGCGAGGAGGTCGGGCCCTCCAGCGCGAAGCCGTCGGCCGAGACCCACAGGGCGTCATCGGCTCCCTGGGTCTTCGCCCAGCGGGTCACCGCCATCATCGACGCGTACGAGAGGGCTTTGACGCCGCCTAGAAGCCACGGGGCTTCGCCCCGCGCATCGGCATTCACCCCCAGGGTCGCCGTGGCGATCTTCAGGCCGTCCCGGCGCGGCAGGATGCGCTCGCGCGGCACGGGGTCCACCGTCGCGTAGACGGTGGGCGGCCCGCCGTGCTCGCGGCCGCGCGTGGCGACCAGGCGCAGCGCGCCCTCGCCGTCGGCCCGCTCGCGCCAGGCCTCCAGGGCCTGCTCGGCGAGCTCGGCCATCGCCGCCTTCGCGGGCAGCTCGAACTCCATGCGGCGCGCGGAGTTCGCCATGCGGTCGAGGTGCTCGGAGAGCAGGAACGCCTGCCCGGCCCGGACGTTGACGGTCTCGAAGACGCCGTCGCCACGGAGGACTCCGAGGTCGTCGGCGCACAGGAGTGGCGCGTCGGAATCGACGACGCCGCGGTGCAGTACTGCGGTCACTAGTGCCATGCGCCCATTCTGCTCCTCGGGAGGGAAGCGGCTGCGGTCGCGAGGCCGTGTCGGAGCATCCCCGGCCCGTCGCCCGTCCACAAACCCCCACCCGCCACGAGAGGGGAAGATATCGTCCAGCCTCGCGCGGGGGTACGACAGCATCCGCCCCTCCCCGCGCGCTTGTCACCCGAACGTGTTCCCGTGCGCGCGCAGTACGATGCACCTATGCCCACCGAAGCCGAGGCCGAGACCGAACTGGCCGCGGTGCTGCGCTCCAAGGGCCTGCGCATGACCGCGCAGCGCCAGCTCGTGCTGGAAGCGGTCCGCTCGCTCGGGCACGCCACCCCCGAGCGGATCCACGAGCGCATCCGCGACCAGGTCGAAGGCGTGAACATCACCACGGTGTACCGCACCCTCGACCTGCTCGAAGAGCTCCAGCTCGTCTCGCACACCCACCTCTCCCACGGCGCGCCGACGTACCATCTGTCGGGCGACCGCGGCCACGCGCACCTGGTGTGCCACCGCTGCGGCCGGATCACCGAGGTCGACCCCTCCCTGTTCGCGAACGCGCGCGAGGAAGTCGCCGACACCTGCGGGTTCGTCATGGACATCGGCCACGTCGCCGTGTTCGGGACCTGCGCCGAATGCCTGGAGAAGGAACGATGACCGAGACCACCTCGTCCCCCATGCTCGACCTTCCCGGCGCCGTCGCCACCGAGAGCGGCCGCACCGCCTGGCACTACGGCGGGCCGCTCACCGAGCAGCGCAAGGCCATCGACGCCGGCGCGCTCTTCGACCGCTCCGACCGCGACCTCATCACCGTCACCGGCGCCGCGCGCATCGAGTGGCTGCACTCGCTCACCACCCAGCACCTCCAGTCCCTCAAGCCGCACGAGGGCACCGAGGCGCTGATCCTCTCCCCCACCGGCCGCGTCGAGCACCACATGAACGTCTTCGACGACGGCACCAGCACCTGGCTCGACACCGAACCCGGCCGCGGCGAGGCGCTCCTGAAGTACCTGGAACTCATGAAGTTCCGCACCGAGGTCGACATCCGCGACGAGAACGGCGAGTGGGCGCTGTTCACCTACACGTCCAAGGACGCCGACGAAGCGACCCCGGCCGTGCAGCCGGTCCCGGCCGCGAAGTTCGTGCAGCGCGAGATCCCGCTCACCCCCACCGCGGTCTACCCCGGCGACGCGCTCGACGCCACGAACGGTTGGACCCGCCGCACCGACGCCCTCGGCGTCCCCACCTTCGACCTGTGCGTGCGCCGCGAGGACATCGAGTCGTCCCTCCTCAGCGGCGATGCCGCCCCCGCCGGCACCTGGGCCTGGAACGCCCTCCGCGTCGCGGCCGGCCTGCCCGCCTTCGGGACCGACACCGACGAGAAGACCGTCCCGCACGAGGTCCACCACTGGCTCGAGCGCGCCGTCCACTTCAACAAGGGCTGCTACCGCGGCCAGGAGACCGTCGCCAAGGTCCACCACCTCGGGCAGCCGCCCCGCCGCCTCGTCATGCTCCACCTCGACGGCTCCGACGAGCACCCGCCCGCCTCCGGCACCCCGATCACCCTGGGCGACAAGCAGGTCGGCGTCATCGGCACCGCCGTGCAGCACTACGAGCTCGGCCAGATCGCGCTCGCCCTGCTCAAGCGGAACACCGCCGACGACACTGACGCGCGTCTCATCGTGGGCGATCAGGCAGCGCGCCAGTGACACTGCGGTTAGCCTCGCGGTATGAGTGCTTCCTACCGCGGCGGCCGACCCGTCGCCGAGATCGTCCGGTCCGGATTCGCCGAGAGCCTCCACCGGGGCAGCGTCGCCGTGACCGACCCGTCCGGGAACCTCCTCGCCTCGATCGGCGACACCGGTTCCGCGGTCTTCCCCCGCTCCTCCAACAAGCCCATGCAGGCCCTCGCCATGCTCCGCGCCGGCTGGGCGCCCGGCACCGAGGCCGACCTCGCCATCGCCTCCGCGAGCCACCGCGGCGAGCCGTTCCACCTCGCCCAGGTCGCCTCCGTGCTCGGCGGCGCCGGACTCGGCGAGGAGCACCTCCAGTGCCCGGCCGACCTCCCCAGCGACCCCGTCGCCCGCAACGCGGTCGTCGCCGCGGGCGGCGAGCCCCGCCGCGTCTACATGAACTGCTCCGGCAAGCACGCCGGCATGCTCGCGGCCTGCGCCGCCAACGGCTGGGACCTCGCCACCTACCGCGACCCCGAGCACCCGTTCCAGCGGCTCGTGACCACCACCGTCGAGGAGCTCACCGGCGACGCCGTCGAGACCATCGGCGTCGACGGCTGCGGCGCCCCCGTCCTCGCCGTCTCCCTCGCCGGCATCGCCCGCGCCTTCTCGCGCCTCGTCGAAGCCCCCGCCGGCTCCGACGAGCGCCGCGTCGCGGACGCCATGCGCGCCAACCCGAAACTCATCGACGGCACCCGCGGCCCCGACCACCGCATGATGACCGCCCTCCCCGGCCTGCTCGCCAAAGGCGGCGCCGAAGGCGTCCACGTGCTCGCCGCGCCCGGCGTCGGCGCGGTCGCCGTCAAGATCGACGACGGCGCCGGCCGGGCCTCCACGCCCGTCGCCCTGCGCGCCCTCATCACGACCGCCGGCCTCGCCGTCCCCGAGGACGCCAAGCCGGAGGTCGACGCGCTCATGTGGCCCGAGGTCCACGGCGGTGACCAGTCCGTCGGGCGCCTGCGCACCCTCTTGTGAGTGGCCCGTACCTCAACGGGGCCAATACCCCGTTGAAGCACCAGGTCCCCGCAAGGTAGTATCGTCGCGTCGCAAGTACTGACACTCGCGCGAGTGGCGGAATGGCAGACGCGCTGGCTTCAGGTGCCAGTGTCCGTAAGGACGTGGGGGTTCAAGTCCCCCCTCGCGCACAGATACGGCCCGGAGGTTCCGACCTCCGGGCCTTTCGCTTTCCTCTGGCCTGCCGCGAGCGGGAACACCCCGCCGACCCCGCGCGTTAGGCTCGGGGAGAGGAACCGGATCAGCATCGAGACGAGTGGGGCCACACCGAACCATGAGTGAAGCGAACAGCAAGCCGACGCCGGCCGAGCACGAGCCCGAGGACCAGCCGTTCATCGTCGACGCCTACGGCAACCCGGTGACCGCCGAGTCCGAGACCGCGGAGGTCGGCGCCGAGGACCGGTACGAGTCCGACCCGACCAAGCTCGTTCCCGAACCGGCCAAGGTCATGCGCGTCGGTTCGATGATCAAGCAGCTCCTCGAAGAGGTCCGCGCCGCCGACCTCGACGCCAAGGGCCGCCAGCGCCTGCGCGACATCCACGCCCGCTCCATCGCCGAGCTCGAGTCCGGCCTGGCCCCGGAGCTGCGCGACGAGCTCGAGCGGCTCTCGCTGCCGTTCAGCGCCGACGAGATCCCCACCGAGGCGGAGCTGCGCATCGCGCAGGCCCAGCTGGTGGGCTGGCTGGAGGGCCTGTTCCACGGCATCCAGGCGGCGCTCGTGGCGCAGCAGATGGCCGCGCGCCTGCAGCTGGACCAGATGCGTTCGGGCGAGTTGAAGGCGCTCCCCGCCGGTGAAGACCTTCCGCCGCAGCTCCGGGCCGTGATGGCCGAGCGGGCGGCGCGCGGTGACGATCGCGACCACCATCCCGGGCAGTACCTGTAGGCGCACCTCATGCCTTAGACTCGTGCCTGCCTTCCCGGCGGGGCCCGGCCGCGCCCGCGGCGGGGGCCAGAGTGGCTCGAGGGTTTCGCCCGTGCGGTTCGCGAGCCATAATTGGTCCACGGCGAAGCTTGCGAGCCGTGAATGAGCACGGCCGGCGAAGCTTGCGAGCCGTCAACGAGCACGGCCGCGGCGAAGCTTGCGACCGTGCATGAGCGCGGCCCCGACCTTCCCGCAGCCGGGGTGAGACCACTGGAGAGCTGAACACGGTGCTGTACAAGACGTTGCAATGGACGGCCGCGCCGACCATCAAGCTCATCTACAGGCCTTGGATCGACGGGAAGGAGAACATCCCGGAGGACGGTCCGGTCATCCTGGCGTCCAACCACCTCTCCGTCGCCGACCACTACTTCCTGGGTCTGACCACCAAGCGGCACATCGCGACGATGGCGAAGATCGAGTACTTCACCGGTGCGGGCCTGAAGGGCAAGCTCATCTCGTCGACGGTGAAGGCCCTCGGCCAGGTGGCCGTGGACCGCTCGGGCGGGCGCAAGAGCGCCGCGTCCCTGGAGCCCTCGCTGGAGGTGCTCGAAGAGGGCCGCGTGTTCGCGATCTTCCCCGAGGGGACGCGCTCGCCCGACGGCCGCCTGTACCGCGGCAAGCCCGGTGTGGCGCGGCTGGCGCTCACCTCAGGGGCGCCGGTGATCCCGATCGGGCTGATCGGGACGGAGAAGGTGCTGCCGATCGGCGAGTCGCGGCCGCGCGTGGCGCCGGTGGGCGTGCGCGTGGGCAAGCCGCTCGATTTCACGCGGTACAAGGGCATGGAGAACGACCGAGTGGTGATCCGGGCCGTCACCGACGAGGTGATGGACGCGATCCGCCGGTTGACCGGCCAGGAGTACGTGGACAAGTACGCCAAGCGCAACGGCGCCGGCAAAGGCGAAGGCGACGACTAAGGCCCCGTAGGGCCGGCGGTGCCCGTGGGCGTCGCCGTCCCGGTAGGGGTCGCCGTGCCCGTGGGGGTGCCGCCCGGAGTGGTCGCCGGCGTCGTCGGCGTCGCAGTGCCCAACGGCGGCGTGGCGGTTCCCGTTGGGAGCGTTGCGGTCTCGATCGGCAGGCCTTCGACGCCGCTGATCGTCACACCCCAGATCTCGACCGGCACCGGCGGCGGCCCGTCGAACTCGACGGTCTCCGTGAGGGCCGCGATCTGGTCGAGCACGTCGTAGCCGTCGACGATCCCGCCGATGACGCTGACACCCGCGGTCGGGACGGCCGCGCCGCGGATGAGCGCGAACGAACTGCCCGCCCGGCCCTTGTCGTCGGTGATGAGGGCCAGCACGTCGGCCACGTCGTTCCCGGCCATGCCCGTCTCGGCCTGGAAGCGCCAGCCCGGGCCGTACGACTCCTCGGTCTCCGGGTCGAGGCCGGGGCTGCCGCAGCGCAGGATCGCGGTCGGGTCGATCGCCTGCGTGGTGAGCCGGTCGCATTCGTGCGAGGCGTAGAACTGGGTCTGGGCGAGATGCGTGAAGGCCTGCACGCCGCACGGCGCGAGGTCGCCCCACAGGAGCACGACGATCTCCCCGTAGTTGGTCTGGACCGTGGCGAGGGAGCGCTCGGCGGGCGCGCCCGGCTCCATCGGATCGGCGCCCTGCCCGGCGTCGTCCGCTTCGGTGATGGTGCACTGCTCTGCGATGAGTTCGCCCGCCGCCCCGTCACCGCCGCCGTCGTCGCGGAAGGCCAGCCACGTGACCGCGGCGATCGAACCGGCCGTGAGCGCCACCGCGCCGAGCCCGGCGAGCCCGCGCCTCCAACTGCCGGTGCCTTCACGCTGCCAAGGGGCCGTACCGCGGTAGGGGTTCGACGCTACTGGCTCGTGGTCGGTCTCGCTTCGGTCGCGGCGGGGCTCCATGTCTGAGCATCGTACGGTGCCTCGTCTCGCGCGAGATAGGCGTATCCGACGCAGATCAGACCGTAGGAAAGCGCCACGCCGACCAGCGTCCCCGGCGCGTAACCGTTCTCTGGGACCACGAACGCGGCCGCGAACAGCCCCGCGAGATACCCCACGTTGTAGATCGTGTCGTTGACGCTGAAGACCCGCCCCCGGTACGCGTCCTCGACCCCCCGCTGGATGCTCGTGTCCACCGTGATCTTCAGACCCTGCGACGCGATGTTCACCAGCAGGACCGCGACCGCGAACATCACCGGCTTCATCGTGCCCGAGAGCGCGGCCACCACCAGCGCGCACAGCGCCATGAGGACCACGATCCAGTTCTTCGGGCCCCACACGCGCGTCGCACGCGGCGTCGCGATCGCCGCCGCGAGCACGCCCACGTTCCCCAGCACCGCCAGCACCAGCAGCCACGAGATCGTCGTGGTCCGAGTCGGATCCGACTCGACATCCCAGAAGAACCCCATGAACAGCGCGATCGCGATGATGAACACGATCCCGTACAGGAACCGGTGCAGCCCCTGCACCGCCATCACCAGCGCCGGCCCCTTGCGGCGGCCCAGGTGCTTGAACCCCTCCCACATGCCCGAGCTCGTCTGGGCGATCCCCCGCCACAACCCCGTCGCGGCGTCGTCGTCCACCGGCGGGCCCAGATCGGACCGCCGGAACGAGGCGCCGACGACGAACGCCGAGACCAGGTAGCCGCACCCGGCGGCCAGCGCCAGCATCGAGTACGAGACGCCCGAGTCCATGAGCTTCGCGATCCCCGTCGTCGCCAGGCCCAGCCCGTAGGCGAGCGCGCCCAGCGTCGAGGCCAGCGAGTTCGCGGTCACCAGGTCCTTCTCCGGCACCACCTGCGGGTGGGCCGCGCCGAGCCCGGCGAGCACGAAGCGGTTCGCGGCCAGCACGATCATCGCGCACAGCACCCACGACCAGTTGAAACCGCCGGGGAGGGTCAGGCAGATGACGATCATCAGCGCGGCCCGCACGAGGTTCGCGCCGCCGATGAGATTGCGCCGGCTGAACCGGTCCAGCACGGTGCCTACATAGGGCCCGAGCAGCGAGTACGGGCCGAGGAGGATCGCGACTCCGGCGGCGTAGCGGAACGGGTCGCTCGCTTCGCCGAGGGCCGGATTGAAGAAGACGGAGAGGGCGAGCGAGGCCTGGAACATGCCGTCGGCCGCCTGGGACGTCAGGCGCACCGCCAGCAGGTGCCGGAATCGGCGGTTGCTCGCGAGGTTCCGAACGTGCCCGTCGGTGCGCATTGTCCGAGGATAACTCCGGTGAATGCCAAGGGGGACCCATGAGGCGAAGCCTGCGAGCCGTAGACCGGCTCGAGCTGGTGGAGCACCGAACCGCAGAACGGCTCGGACCTCGCCTCCGGGTCCCCCTTGAGGGATTGCGGTGCCTTACTGGCCTGCGATGAAGTTCTCGACGGAGATGCGGGCTTCCTCGTCGGAGAACTGCTTGGCCGGCGACTTCATGAAGTAGCTGGAGGCCGATTCGACCGGGCCGCCTTGGCCGCGGTCGAGGGCGATCTTCGCCGCGCGGACCGCGTCGATGATGACGCCCGCCGAGTTCGGCGAGTCCCACACCTCGAGCTTGAGCTCGGCGTTGAGCGGCACGTCGCCGAAGGTGGTGCCCTCCAGGCGGATGTACGCCCACTTGCGGTCCGTGAGCCACGGGACGTGGTCCGACGGGCCGATGTGCACGTCCGCACCGAGCATCTCGTGGGGGATCTGCGAGGTCACGGCCTGGGTCTTGGAGATCTTCTTGCTCTTGAGGCGGGTGCGCTCGAGCATGTTCATGAAGTCCATGTTGCCGCCGAAGTTCAGCTGGTACGTGCGGTCCAGCCGCACGCCCCGGTCTTCGAACAGCTTCGCCAGCACGCGGTGCACGATGGTGGCGCCGACCTGCGACTTGATGTCGTCGCCCACGATCGGGATACCGGCATCGGTGAACTTCTTGGCCCATTCGGGGTCGGAGGCGATGAACACGGGGAGGGCGTTCACGAACGCGGCGCCCGCGTCGATCGCGGCCTGCGCGTAGAACTTCGCGGCCTGCTCGCTGCCCACCGGCAGGTAGCACACCACGACGTCCGTCTTCGCCGCCTTGAGCGCGGCGACGACGTCGACCGGCTCCTCGGAGGACTCGGTGACCATCTCGGTGTAGTACTCGCCCAAACCGTCGTGCGTCGGACCGCGCAGCACCTGCACGCCCGTGGGAGGCACGTCCGCGAACTTGATGGTGTTGTTCTCCGAGGAGAAGATCGCGCTGGCCAGGTCTTGGCCGACCTTCTTGGCATCCACGTCGAACGCGGCGACGAACTCGATGTCGCTGATGTGATAGTCGCCGAACTGCACGTGCATGAGGCCGGGCACCCGGTCCTCGGGCTTGGCGTCGCGGTAGTACTCGACGCCTTGGACCAGTGAGTTGGCGCAGTTGCCCACGCCGACAATGGCTACGCGGAGCTTACCCATCGCGCATGCCTCCTTTGCCTTGTTTATTTGGGTCACCGGCGCTCGCAGCCGGATCGGGTGTTCCCTGTTCCGTGACGGCCTGGTGCCGTCCCGGTCCGGCGAATGGCTCGCCGAAGTCGTTGCGCTGCTCGGGGCGGCGGCTCTCCTCGGAGGCGATGAGCTCGTTGAGCCAGCGCACCTCCCGCTCGGCGGTCTCCAGTCCGTGCCGCTGGAGCTCGAGCCCGTAGGCGTCGAGCCGCTCGGCGGTGCGGCTGAGGGCCTCGCGCATGCGTTCGCGCCGCTCTTCGACGCGGCGGCGGCGGGCCTCGAGGATCCGCAGTCGCGTGGCCGGGTCGGTGCGGGAGAAGAACGCGAAGTGCACGCCGAAGAGGGCCTCGTCGGCCGATTCGGGGCCGGCGTCGGCCATGAGCTGAGCGAAGTGCTCTTTGCCTTCGGGTGTGAGCCGGTAGACCTTGCGGGCCCGGCGCCCGGTGAGCAGCGGTGTCTCTGCCGCACCCTCTCGTGGGGTCTCCTCGGCGATGAGTCCGCGTTGACGCATGCGCTTGAGGGTGGGGTAGAGGGAGCCGTAGCTGAACGCGGCTCTGATGGCCCCGAGCAGGGCCAGGAGGCGTTTGCGCAGCTCGTAGCCGTGCATGGGGGTTTCGTGCAGGAGTCCCAGAATGGCCAGCTCGAGCATCGCGTCCCTCCTCTCACACGGCGATCTAACGCTTTGATGTATCGGGTCGATACATCAGCGTTAACCATAGCGGCAGGCGCAAATCACGTCAAGGCGCACGTCCGCGCCCTGTTCAGAGGGGCTTTGTTCCGATAGGCTGGCCCACCAAGCGATCTAGCAGAGTTCTCGCAGATTCAATGTGCGAAACTGCGAGACGACCGGCCACCCCCCATGCCGGGAGTAGACCTTTGCGACCGCCGGTCCGCCGGGCGCGTGTTCCCCTCGGAACGCCGCACGCCGGGTGCACCGGGCCGACCGGCAAAACCCGGAAAAATGCCCGGGTTACACAGCACGTGGATGGTTGAGCATGAGCGACTACGGTTATCGTCCCGCCCCGCCCCCTGAGGACGGCAGGCCCCAGGGCCGCGGCGGACGACCGGACGGCCGCGCCTACGGCAGTGCCAACGGCAACGGCGGCTCCGGGGACCGCCAGGGCGACTACGGCTGGGGCGGCCAGCAGCAGGGAGGCCAGGGCCAAGGTCCGGGCCAAGGCCCGGGCCAGTCCCCGCGACCGCGCCAGCAGCCGTACGGCACCCCCGCCTCGGGCAGCGCCGCGGTCGGCCGCGGCGCCGTCCCGCCGCGCGGCTCCGCCTCGGTCGGCCGCCCCACCGGCTCGGCCTCTGTGGGCGGCGCCTCCGGGAGCGCCTCGGTCGGGGGTCAGCCCGGCACGGGCCGCACCGGCCGCGCCAGCGTCGGCTCGGCCTCCGTCGGTTCGGCTTCGGTCGGCTCCGCCGCTGTGGGATCGGCCTCAGTCGGTTCGGCCTCGGTCCGGCCCGTGAGCCCGGCCGGCCCCGGCGACCGGACCGGGCGCGCCAGCGTCGCCGGCGCGCGCCGCGCCGGCAAGGGCCCGAAGGACAAGAGCGACCTCGAAGGCGGCAAGAAGAAGCGCAAGCGCCTCGGCCGCAAGATGCTCGCCGCCATGATCGCCCTCGGCGTCCTCTTCGTGACCGGTGTGACGATCGTCGGCTCCTACTTCTTCGTCACCGTGGACGACCCCAGCGACATCTCCCGCGCGGGCGAGTCGACCAGCTTCTACTTCTCGGACGGGACCCAGGCGGGCGGCTACGGCGACACACTGCGCCTGCAGGCCGAGGACGACGAGATCCCCCAGATCGTGAAGGACGCGCTCGTCGCGACCGAGGACCGCAAGTTCTACGACCACAGCGGCGTCGACTTCGCCGGCACGATGCGCGCGGTCGTCAACAACATCTCCGGCGGCGACACGCAGGGCGCCTCGACGATCACCCAGCAGTACGCGGGCATGGTCATGGCCATCCGCGACGAGATCTCCTACGACCGCAAGGCCAAGGAAGCGGCCATGGCGTTCAAGATCGAGCAGAAGTACGACAAGGACCAGATCATCTCGGCCTACCTCAACCTGGCCTGGTACGGACGCGGCGCCACCGGCGTCGAGGCCGCGGCGAAGGTCTACTTCAACAAGGGCCTCCAAGACCTGACACCGGGCGAGGCGGCCTACATCGTCATGCAGGTCAAGTCCCCCGACGGCACCTACGACCCGTACTACGGCGAGGGCAACGGGGACGTGTTCGACGCGGAGGCCACCCAGGCCCGCTGGGACTACTCGATGGACGCCATGCTCGAAGAGGGCTACATCTCCCAGGCGGAGCGCGACGCCGAGGAGCTGCCCGTACCGACCAACGACTTCAACTCCGCGGGCTCGTGGGGCGGCAACACCAACGTGGGCTTCATCATCAACGAGCTCGACGGGTACGTCTTCGACGAGCTCGAGAGCCGGTACGGCCTCACCAAGACCGAGCTGTACGGCGGCAAGGAGGAGACCGGCGGGTACTCGGTCAACCTCACGATCGACCCGACGATCCAGGACCAGCTCGCCCTCACCGGCTCGCGCGGCGACATCAAGGTCAAGAAGAACGACAAGGGCGAGTACCTCAACGAGAACGACGAGGTCGTCCAGACCATCGAAGAGGCCGAGAAGGACCTCACCGAGGAGGACTACGCCCAGTTCGAGAACGACAACGACAAGGCCGCGCTGAAGGACTACGAGGAGTACATGATGACGGCCATGGTCGCCATCGATCCCGAGACCGGCGCGATCCTCGGCTACTACGGCGGTGACAACGGCTTCGGCGTCGACAAGGCCGGACCCGAGTCGCCGCACCCGTCGTCCTCGACGTTCAAGATGATCACCGCCGCCACCGCGATCTCCGAGGGCGACTCGATCGACTCCTGGTTCAACGCGGACTCGCCGCGGAAGTTCGACAGCCTCACCGACGACGAGAGCGAGACCTGCATCGGCGGCGGCGAATGGCCGAACTGCACGCTGCGCAACGGCAGCCAGCAGAAGGACCTCGAGCTGACGCTCACCGACGCGGTGCGCGACTCGAAGAACACCCCGATGTACACGATCGCCGAGAAGTACGGCGCCGACACCATCCTGGACTACGCCGACAGGATGGGCCTGAGCATGATGAACCAGGCCCGCACGCTCGAGGACTCCTCCGGCAAGACCTGGGACGGCCGCAGCGTCAACTACCAGTTCCACGACAACGAGACCTACACGCAGTACGGCCAGGCCGTCGACGCCGCGGGCGACCCGGTCACCGACGACTCCGGCAACTGGGACCCGATGGCGCCGGTCCAGGTCGACAGCGACTGCAACCCGATCGTGAACACCGAAGGCCAGTTCCTCGTCACCGAGGACGAGAAGCCGGTGCCCTGCAAGATCGGCGACAAGGGCGACACCGACCCCTTCTACAACCACATCGCGTTCGGCCAGTACCCCACGAGCGTGCGCGACATGGCCTCCGTCTACGCCACCATCGCCAACGACGGCCTCTACAACGAGTCGCACTTCGTCGCCTCTGTCACCGACAACGAGGGCAACCCGGTCCCCGAGGTCCGCAAGCTCGAAAGCGACCAGGCCATCGACACGGAAGTCGCCCAGGACCTGCAGTGGGTCGGCTCGGAGATCGGCGGCGAGTCCGAAACCGACCAGCTCCCCCGCGACTACTTCGGCAAGACCGGCACCTGGGAGGCGACCTGCGACGACTGCGAGTCCAGCTGGAACGCCCACGCCTGGTACGTCGGCGCGATCCCGCAGCTCTCGATCGCCGCGTGGGTCGGCAACGTGACCTCCGAGTCCATGCCGATCGCCGCCCCCGGCGGCGACAAGGACAGCGTGTTCGGCTCCAACACCGCCTACCCGGTGTGGTTCAAGGCCATGGAGCGGATCCTCGATGAGACCGGGTGGGAAGAGGAGTCCTGGGCGGGCAAGGCCAACGCGGGCAACGAGACCTACTGGGACATCGAAGCCGCGGGGGCCAACGAGGGCGGTGAGTTCTGCGCCGCCAAGCCCGAGAACGAACTGTGCGCCGGCCAGCAGGAGGAAGAGGAAGAGCCGCAATGCGAGGACGGCGAAGGCGGGAACAACGGGAACGGCAACGGCAACGACCAGGAGTGCGAGACCACTCCTGAGGAGGGCACGTCGCCGACCGCGGACCCGACGGAGACCCCGAGCGAAGACGAGTGCGACGGGTTCTTCCCGCCCCCCAGCTGCGAAGAGGAGACCTCCTCGCCGCCGACGGAGGAGACCAGCTCCACTCCTGATGAGGACGGGAACCGCAACGACAACGGTTGACCTCGCGTGAACGCGACGAACCACCGATAGCGCCAGGACGGCGGCATGGGCCACAATAGGGCCCATGCCGCCGTCTTTCACTGAGCAACCGCGTTCGAACGAGCGCCCCTCGGTCGCCCCCACCCGCACCGACCGCCTCGCCCGCTTCGCCTCCGGCCTGATCGGCGGACCCTTCGGCGACCACGCCGTCGACCCGCCGCGGCGCCGCTACTGGACGCCCGTGCGGGTCGTCCTCCTCACCGGACTCGTCGCCTTCGCGATCAGCTGGCTGCAGAAGTACCCGTGCGCATCGGGCGGCTGGACCGACTGGGCCCAGTACACGAACGCCTGCTACACCGACATCCGCGCGCTGTGGGGCGCCGAGCGGCTCAACGAAGGCGCGATCCCCTACCGTGACCATCCGGTCGAATACCCGGTACTGACCGGCTGGTTCATGGGCGTCCTCGGGCAGATCGCCTTCCGCCTCGGCAACATCTTCGGCACCGACGGCGGCCCGATCTTCTACCACCTCAACGCGATCGTGCTCTTCATCTGCGGCGCCGCCGCCATCGCGATCCTGCACAGGATTCGCGAGGACAACCGCCGCACCGACCTCCCCGGCCCGAACCCGGACCCGGCGCTCGTCCACTCCCGGCCCTCGAGGCCCTGGGACGCGATGATGCTCGCCGCCGCGCCGATCGTCCTCGTCACCGCCACCGTCAACTGGGACCTGTTCGCCATCGCCCTGTCGATGCCGTTCTTCCTGTACTGGCAGCGCAGCCGCCCGATCATGGCCGGGCTGTTCCTCGGCCTCGCCGTCGCCGCGAAGTTCTACGCGCTCCTGTTCATCGGCCCGCTGCTCATCCTCGCGTTCCGCCAGCGCAAGCTCCTGCCCGCGCTGCAGGCCACCGCGACCGCCGCCGTCGTGTGGGCCGTGATCAACGCGCCCGTCGCGTACTTCTGGCGCGACTCGTGGATGCGGTTCTTCGAGCTCAACTCCGAACGCCCCGTCGACTGGGGCACCGGCTGGTACGTCCTGCGCGGCGTCACCGGCTGGGAGAAGCTCTGGGACTCCGAGTACGTCAACGACCTGTACCTGGTGCTGTTCGCCTTGTCGTGCATCGGGATCGCCCTGCTCGGGCTCTTCGCGGGCCGCAGGCCCGGCATCCCCGGCCTGCGCGGCATCGCGACCGCCGACGACCTCATGCCGCGCCTCGCGCAGCTGTGCTTCCTCGTCGTGGCCGCGTTCCTGCTCTTCGGCAAGGTCTGGTCGCAGCAGTACGTGCTGTGGCTCCTGCCGCTCGCGGTCCTCGCCCGCCCCAAGTGGGGCGCGTTCCTGCTCTGGCAGGCCGCCGAGCTGTTCTACTTCTTCTCGTTCTACGGCAAGATGCTGCAGGTCTCCGCCGACGGCGAGGACCGGGGCATCCCCGAGTTCCTGTTCCTCACCGCCGCCGCCTCACGCTGGATCATGGTCGCGGTGATGTGCGCCCTCATCGTGCAGGAGGTGCTCATCCCGCGTCTGGACTCGGTGCGAGGCCTTCGGCCGCGGCCCAGGCCCGCAGCTGCGACTCCGCCTCCTCGCGAGACATCGGACCCCGCTCCAGCCGCAGCTCCTTGAGATAGGCCCACGCCCGGCCCACCTGCGGGCCGGGCGGGAGGCCCAGGAGCTCCATGATCGCGTTGCCGTCGAGGTCCGGGCGCACCGCGCGCAGGTCCTCCTCGGCGCGGATGCGCGCGATCCGGTCCTCGAACGCGTCGTAGTCGCGGCGCAGCCGCTCGGCCTTGCGGCGGTTGCGGGTCGTGCAGTCCGACCGCACCAGCAGGTGCAGCCGGTCGAGCTGCGCCTCCGCGTCGGTCACGTACCGGCGCACGGCCGAGTCGGTCCAGCCGGCGTCGCCGTAGCCGTAGAAGCGCAGGTGCAGCGAGATGAGCAGCGAGACGGCCTGCACGTCGGCCTTCGGGAACTTCAGCTCCCGCATGCGCCTGCGCGCCAGGCGGGCCCCGGCCACATCGTGGTGGTGGAAGGTGACCCCGCCGCCTTCGGCCACATCCTTGGTCTCGGGCTTGCCGATGTCGTGCAGCAGGGCCGCGAGCCGCAGCAGCAGGTCCGGGCCGTCCTGCTCGAGCGCGATCGCGTTGCGCAGCACCTGCAGCGAATGCTCGTAGACGTCCTTGTGCTGGGCGTGCTCGTCGATCTCCATGCGCAGCGCCGGAAGCTCCGGCAGGAAATGCTCGGCCAGGCCCGTGTCGACCAGGATGCGCAGGCCCACCACCGGGTCGGGCGCCGTCAAGAGCTTCACGAACTCGTCGCGGATGCGCTCGGCGGTGATCCGGCCGAGCTCGGGCGCCATGCGCCGCATCGCGTCCAGCGTCTGGGGGTCGATCCCGAACCCCAGCTGCGCGGCGAACCGCGCCGCCCGCAGCATCCGCAGCGGGTCGTCGGCGAACGAGGACTCCGGCGACGCCGGCGTCCGGATCGTCTGCCGGGCGATGTCCGCCAGGCCCCCGAAGGGGTCCGTGAACTCGTGGCCCGGCACCGAGACCGCCATCGCGTTCACCGTGAAGTCGCGCCGCTCCAGATCGTCGACGAGGTTGTCCCCGTACCGGACGATCGGATTGCGGCTCACCCGGTCGTAGGCGTCCGCGCGGAAGGTCGTCACCTCGACCTGCTCGCCCCGGAACAACCCCCCGATCGTCCCGAAGTCCGCCCCCGTGGTCCACACCGTCGAGCAGTGCGCCCGCAGGATCGCCTCGGTCGCCTCCGGACGCGCGTCCGTCGTGAAATCGAGGTCGCTCACGCTCCGGCGCAGCACCGCGTCCCGGACCGGGCCGCCGACCAGATGCAGCTCGAAGCCGCCGTCCGCGAACACCCGACCCAGTTCATCGGCTATGGGCGGGACCGTGATTTCCTTACCGCTACTGTTGTCAGACATCGCCGGGCAAGCTTAGCGGAGAGTGCGAGAATGGCCGAACCTAGCGCGAGACCGGGCCCCGGGCACTCGCCGACTGGGCCCGTCCGAGGACCCCATGGCAACCCTCACGGCAACCCCCCGAACGCGTACCCCCCGCCGGGACCCCAGACCGGCAACGGCTACACCCCCATCGGCGCCCCGGTCCCCCAACCGGCCGCACCGAGGCCCCAGGGCAAGAACGTCGTCCGCTCCAGCCTCCTCATGGGCGCGGGCTCCCTCGTCTCCCGGGTGACCGGGTTCGGCCGCACCGTCGTCATCTCCGCCGCGATCGGCGCCGGCCTCCTCGGCAACTCCTACACGACCGCGCAGTACTTCCCCCAGATGGTCTACGAGCTCGTCCTCGGCGGCGTGTTCGCGAGCATCATCATGCCGCTGTTCGTGAAAGCCCACAAGAACGACCCCGACGGCGGCGACGCCTTCGCCCAGCGCCTCCTCACCCTCGCCGCCCTCGTCCTCGGCGGCGCCGCGATCCTCGTCACCGCCTGCGCCCCGATCATCTCCCTGTTCATGGCGAGCCCGGACCAGCGCGACCTCGTCACCGAGTTCTCCTACTACATGCTCCCGGCCCTGCTCCTGTACGGGCTGTTCGCGATCCTCTCCGGCGTCCTCAACTCCCGCGAGCACTTCGGCGCCCCCATGTGGGTGCCGATCATCAACAACCTCGTCGTCATCACCGTCGGCGCGGTCTTCTACGTGGTCTACACGCGCGACGCCGTGCCCGATGCGGACGGCGCCCTCTTCAACAGCGCCGACCAGGTCACCACCGGCATGATCGTGCTCCTCGGCGCGGGCACCACCGCCGGCGTCCTCATCCAGGTGCTGTGCCTCGCCCCGGCCCTGCGCAAGGCCGGGTTCCACTGGCGGCTGCGCTTCGACTTCAAGCGGCTGCCCCTGGGCGACATCCGCCGCCTCGCCGCATGGACGCTCCTGTTCGTGGCCGCCAACCAGATCGCGGTCATGGCCGTCATCAAGGTCGCCAACCTCGCGAGCGACCCGGACCGCCTTCCCGAGGGCTCCCCGTTCGTGCCCGGCGTCACGGTCTACAACAACGCGTACCTGATGATGATGATGGCCCACGGCATCGTCGCGGTCTCCGTCATCACCGCGCTCATGCCGCGGATGACCCGCGCCGCCGACGACCGCCGCTGGCCCGAGCTGGCCGACCACCTCTCCAGCGGCATCCGCCTCGCCTCGTTCCTGCTGGTGCCCATCGCGGCCGCGTTCATCGCGCTCCACGAGCCGATCGGCCTGATGATCTTCCAGTGGGGCGCGTACACGCCCGCCGAGGCCCTCGCCACCGGGCAGGTGCTGCTCATGGCGGGGATCGTGCTGCTGCCGTTCTCGATCAGCCAGCTGCAGATCTACGCGTTCTACGCGCAGACGGACACCCGCACGGTGGCCATGTTCAACCTGCCGGTGATCGCGATCCGCATCGGCGGGTACCTCCTGGCCTTCGCGTTCCTGCCCGCCCAGTGGGTCGTGGTCGGTCTGTTCGCCTCCAACGGCGTCTCCTACCTGGTGAGCCTGCTCCTTTCGATGAGCTTGCTGCGCAAGCGGATCGGCCTGCTCGACATGCGCAAGACCGCGAACGGCCTGGTCCGCACGGGTGCGGCGGCCGCGATCGCGGGCGCGGTCGCGTACGGCGGGTGGCTGCTGTGGCCCGAGCTGCCGGCCGACGGCGGCATGGCGAAGCTGGGCCAGTTCGCCTCCTCGATCGTCCTCGGACTGCTCCTGCTGGGCGTGTACTTCGCGGCCTGCCTGGTATTCCGCGTCACTGAGACGGCGTCGCTCCAGGCAACGGTGCGCGCAAAGCTGCGACGATGAGGCAAGTACGATCCATACGTGCACTCTGGCCGGATCCCGCAGAGCCACTTGGACCGCACCATGACCGAACCGGCCCACAAAGGCCCCGGCCGGGACCCCCTCGCGGGGTCGCGTTGAGAGGGGAGGACCCCGCATCATGACCACCGCCGAAGTGCCGTCCGTGGGCGATCTGCTCGCCGAGCGGTACCGCCTCGAAGAGCACGTCGGAGGCGCGAACGGCTACCGCCAGCTGTGGCGGGGCGTCGACGTCCTGCTCCACCGCTCCGTAGCGGTCGTGCTCCGCTCCCCCGGCGGCGAAGACGCCGCCCCCACCATGACCGCCGCCGTCGCCGCCTCGCGCGCGCACGTCGACTCGATGGTCGACGTGTACGACGCCGTCGACGAGGGGCGCTTCGCGTACGTCGTGCGCGAATGGGTCAACGGCTCCTCGCTGCGCGGCGTCCTCGAGAAGCACCACCTCGATCCCGCGCACGCCCTCGAACTGGTCGCCTCCGTCGCCGACGCGGTCGCCGCCCTCCACGAAGGCGGCGTCACCCACGCGGACCTGCACCCGGGCACGATCCTCCTCTCCGAGGACGACCGCGTCATGGTCACCGAGCCGCGCAACGAACCCGGCAACACCCCGGTCGAGGACGTGCGGGCCCTCGGCGCGACGCTCTACGCCTGCCTCACCGGGACATGGCCGCGAGTCGTCCCCGCGGAGAACACCGGCCTCCCCGACGCCGCGACCGACGAGTGGGGCCGCGTCCTCGACGTCGACAAGGTCGTCCCCGGCCTTCCCGCGGCGATCGCCAAACTCACCGCCGACCTGCTCGACCACTCGCAGACGCCGCCGTCCGCGGCCGAACTCGCGGTCGACCTGCGCCGCCTCGCCGAGACCGGCGGGGCCGAACCGGCCGCCGCGGCCGCGACGCCCACCAGCGTCCTCGGCGCGATCAGCCTCGGCCGCCGCAGCAGCGGCGGCGGGTCGGCCGACGCGCCTCCCGCCGGGATGAAGCGGCTCGCGGTGGTCGCGGCCGTCATCGCCGCGGTCATCTTCGCGGGCGTGGTCACCAGCGCCGTCGTCTTCGGCGGCGACGACGACCCCGTGGGCGCCGAGGACCGGGTCACCGGCGAGGACACCGGGGCCGACACCTCCGACGCCGCGGAGGAGTCCCCGGACGCCGCCGCGCCCACCGAGGTCGCGCTCACGGGCGACTCGGTCCGCGTGGTCGACCCGCCGGACGGGGACCGCGACCAGACCGAGGGCGTCGAGAACGTCATCGACGACAACGCCTCCACCGGCTGGACCACGAACACGTACCGCGGCGACGCCAACTTCGGGAACCTCAAGCCGGGCATGGGCATCCTCATCGACCTCGGCGAAGAGCAGGAGGTCGCGTCCGTGCGGGTCCAGATGACCAGCGCCGGCGCCACCGTGGGCCTGCTCGGCGGCGCCGAGGACCCCGGTGACTCCAGCGACGGCGACCAGGCCATCGTGGACGACTTCGCCGTCCTGGCCGAACAGGTCCCGGACGCGGACACCAACATCGAGCTGAAGGCCAGCGGCGAGAAGGTCCGCTACATCGTCGTGTGGGTGACCGAGCTGCCGCAGGTCTCCGACGGCTACAAGATCACCATCAGCGACATCAACGTCTTCGTCCGGTAGCGGGACCGGTCATGCCCGCCCCTCTCCCGCCAGGCCGGGGCCCGGTCGGACCGGGCCCCGCCCCCGACCTGGGCGGCGCGACCGACGCCGACCTGCTGCGCCGCCATGTGGGCGGCGAGCGGGAGGCGTTCGGCGAGCTGTTCCGCCGCCACCGCGGGCGGCTGTGGGCGGTCGCGGTGCGCACCCTGGGCGATCCGGAGGACGCCGCCGAGGCGGTGCAGGACGCGATGATCAAGGCCTACCAGGGCGCCGGGGGCTTCCGCGGCGGCTCCGCGGTGACCACCTGGCTGCACCGCATCGTGGTGAACGCCTGCCTCGACCGCATCCGCGCTTCAGGGCGGCGCCCCACGGTGCCGCTCGCCGACGACGACGCGCTCGCGCTGCCGGCCACGGACGCGGCCCAGGACCCGGCGCAGGCCGGGCTCCGGCTGGCCGTGCACCGGGCGCTCGCGGAGCTGCCGTTCGACCAGCGGGCGGTGCTCGTCTACGTCGACATGCTCGGCTACCCGGTCGAGGAGGTCGCCGCGATCCTCAAGGTGCGGCCCGGAACCGTGAAGTCGCGGGCGTCACGGGCGCGCAAGCGCCTGGCCGCGCGGCTCCCCGAGTTCGATCCCGCGACCGGTCACAGCGCCTTGGACGGCGTGCGCGACGACACGCCCCCCGGCGGCGGTGCCGCCGCCGCGACGGGGAACCCGCCGCGGCAGCAGGGCGTCGAACCAGGAGCGACGTACCAGACCGGTCGAGAGGAGGGGAACCTGTGAGCCCGCAGCGCCCGAACGACGCCCAGAGCGCCGAGGCCGACGTCAGCCGCATCCTGTGGCAGGCGTCCAGCGGCTACGGCGACCTTCCCGAGGAGGTCGGGGACCGCCTCGACCGCGTCCTCGACTCCCTCCCCGCGGCCGACACGCTGCACGCCGGCGGGAGCGCGGGCACGCGCGAGACCTGGGCCGACCGCTGGGCGGAACGCCTGCGGCCCAAGCGGGTCCGGTACGCGATCGCCAGTGCGGCGGCGGCCGTGCTGGTCACCGTCGGCGGCGTCGCGACCGCGATCCAGTTCACGACCGGCGCGAACCAGGACGGCGGCGCGTCCTCCGCCGAGGTCCTCGCCGAGGACCAGCACGACCGGAACGACGAAGAGGGCGCGCCCGGCGCGGCGGAGTCGCCGCTCGAGACCGAGGCGAGCCAGAACGAGTCCGGTGAGGACGAGGCCGGCGTCAGCGGCCTCGGTGAGATCGCGACGTACGCGAGCGGCAGCAACCACAGCCAGAGCACCGACCTGATCGCGGTCATGCACGAGCTCGCCGCCGGCAGTTTCACAGGCGAGGTCCCCCCCGAGCTGGCCGAACTGGCCGCGGGCGGCGACTTCTGGGACCACTGCGAAGAGGCCATCGCCACGCACTACCCCGGCCTGCTCGTGGCGGTCGACTTCGCCCGCTACGACTCGAAGCCGGCGATCATGGTGCTCGTGGCCGGCGACGACGGCGACGTCGCGGTGGCCCTGACCCCGGCCTGCGCGGACGGCGTCATCGAACCGCTCGCCGAGCAGCCCTGAGCGGCGCCGCTCCGGCGGCGTCGCCCTGACGTCCGGGCGCTGATTCGGGCACCGCCGCCGCCCTGTTCGCGGCCGGCGGACGGGTGAGGTTCCCCACCATCGGGATATTCGCCTGTCACAAGCCCGCCACAGCTCCCGGGGGCGGAATTTCGGGTCAATAAGATGGCGTTGAAGCAGTCAGTTCAGGGAGCCGTCCCTGGAGCGCCGAACCATCCACAGGAGCGAACCCGGTGAGCGAAATCCGCGACGTCATCATCATCGGCTCGGGCCCCGCCGGCTACACCGCCGCGCTGTACACCGCCCGCGCCGATCTGCACCCGCTCGTGTTCGAGGGCTTCCAGTTCGGCGGCGCGCTCATGCAGACCACCGAGGTCGAGAACTACCCCGGCTTCCCCGAGGGCATCATGGGCCCCGAGCTCATGGACTCCTGGCGCAAGCAGGCCGAGCGCTTCGGCGCCGAGCTCGTCTCGGACGACGTCACCCGCGTCGACCTCTCCGGCGACATCAAGAAGGTCTGGGTCGAGGACCGCGAGTACCAGGCCAAGGCCGTGATCCTCGCGACCGGTTCGGCGTTCCGCCCGCTCAACGTGCCCGGCGAGAACGAGCTCATGGGACGCGGCGTCTCGGCATGCGCCACCTGCGACGGCTTCTTCTTCCGCGACCAGCACATCGCGGTGGTCGGCGGCGGCGACACGGCGATGGAGGAGGCCACGTTCCTCACCAAGTTCGCCGCGAAGGTCACCATCGTGCACCGCCGCGACGAGTTCCGCGCCTCCAAGGTGATGGCCGAGCGCGCTTTGGCCAACCCGAAGATCGAGGTCGCCTGGAACTCCGCGGTCACCCAGGTGAACGGCACCGACGGCAAGGTCTCGAGCGTCGACCTGGTCGACACCGTGACCGGCGAGGCCCGGGTCCTGCCCGCGACGGGCCTGTTCATCGCGATCGGCCACGACCCGCGCTCGGAGCTGTTCAAGGGCCAGGTCGAGCTCGACGAGTCCGGCTACGTGAAGGTGGCCGCCCCTTCGACGAAGACCAACCTGACGGGCGTGTTCGCCGCGGGCGACCTCGTCGACCACACCTACCAGCAGGCGGTCACGGCCGCCGGCACCGGTTGCGCGGCCGCGCTCGACGCCGAGCGCTACCTCACCGCGCTGAACGACTGACCCACCGCTCTCTCATCGACACACAGGAGGATGCCCATGGGCGCCATCAAAGCAGTTAACGGCCAGGCCGAGTTCCAGGCTGAGGTGCTGGAGGCCGACAAGCCGGTGCTCGTCGACTTCTGGGCCGAATGGTGCGGGCCTTGCAAGAAGGTCGCCCCCGTCCTCGAGGAGCTGGCGGCGGAGACCGACGCGTTCGAGATCCGCAAGCTCGACACGGACGCGAACCCCGAGATCACCCGCGAGTACCAGGTCATGAGCGTCCCGACGATGATCCTGTTCGAGGGCGGCAAGCCCGCCAAGCAGCTCATCGGCGCGCAGCCCAAGGCCGCCATCCGCAAGTTCCTGGGCCAGTAGCCCGGTAGTGCGAGGGGCGCGGCGCCGATGGCGCCGCGCCCCTTGCCATGTCATCGGGTGTCAGTCGAAGGGTTCGCCGCCGCGCTGCGTCCCGGGGCGGTCGATCCGGGAGCGGCCGCCGGTCGTCGGCTCGCCGAAGAACTGCTCCAGCTCGATGTCGTCGAGTTTGAACCACTCCACCGAGTCGGTGAACACCGACGACTCCTCCGCTTCGACGCTCCGGTCGATCGCCGAGCGCAGTTCGAGGCGCAGCCGCGGGTAGCGCGGGTCGCTGCGCACGGTCTTGAAGCCCACCGAGCGGTAGAAGTCCGCCGGGACCAGGCACGCGCGGGCCTCACCGCGGGCGTCGCCGAACGTCTCGATCGCGTAGATCCCCCGCCGCGCCACGTCGGCCGCGACGGTCTGCACGAGCTGGCGGCCCAGGCCCGTGCCCGCATAGGTGGGGTGCACGAACGCGGTCATCAGGAGCGCCGCGTCCGGCGAGACCGGCCCTGAGGGGAACTCCATCGAGCGCGGCACGAACTTCGGCGACGCGTAGGTGACGTACCCGGCCACGTCGTCGCCCTCGTAGGCGATCCGGCCGCACCCGCCCCACTCGAGCAGCGTGTGCGACAGCCACGCCTCCTTTTCGAGGGCGGGTTCGCCGACGTCGCGGGCGGCCTCCGCGCACAGGGGTGAGAGCTCCCAGAACACGCAGGCGCGGCAACGCCCCGGAATCGCTTCCAGGGAGTCGAGTGTGAGGTTGACCATGCGCCTGTGCACCCGTCCACACTACGTCGTCCGAGCGTCCACATGACGGAAAACACGCGGGGCCTTCGCTCTGCGTGCTAGTAGAGTGGGTCGATCACGTGCCAGGTCCCGTACGCTGGTCGGAACAGCGTTTCGGCCCCCGCGGGTCAACCGCGGACGGTGGCCGGACGTGTCCATACGAGATCCCGCGCGAGCGGGCGCCGTCCGAGACTTCACTCTTGAGCGACACCGCCGCACCGACCCGCGACCACGGATCGCGGGCAACGAGGACCATCAGAGGAGGTCTCCGCGTGTCCGGTACAACACTCGACGATTACACCGGTCGCTACGCATCCCGGGTTCACGGGATGGCACAGTCGGAGATCCGCGCACTGTTCTCGGTCGCATCGCGCCCTGAGGTCGTCTCCCTCGCCGGAGGGAACCCGTACACGGCCGCACTTCCCATGGACGAGCTCGGCGAGATGTTCACCCGCCTCCTCTCCCAGGTCGGCGCCGAAGCGCTCGGCTACTGCCCCGGGCAGGGCAGCGTCGCGCTCCGCGAGGCGCTCTGCGGGGTCCTGGAGCTCTCGGGCATCCGCGCCTCGGCCGACGACCTCGTCCTCACCACGGGCGCCCAGCAGGGCCTCGACCTGCTCGCCCGCACCTTCCTCGACCCGGGCGACATCGTCCTCGCCGAGGGCCCGACCTACGTCGGCGCGCTCGGGGCCTTCCAGGCCGCGCAGGCCGACGTCCGGCACCTGCCGATGGACGACGACGGGCTCATCCCCGCCGGCCTCGAAGAGGGCATCGCCGCGCTCGCCCGCGAAGGGCGCCAGGCGAAGTTCCTGTACACGATCCCGACGTACCAGAATCCGGCCGGCGTCACCCTCACCGAGGAGCGGCGCGAGGAGATCCTTCGGATCGCCGAGCGGCACGGCCTCCTCGTCATCGAGGACGACCCGTACTCGATGATCAACTTCGAGGGCGCCCCGCCCGCGCCGCTGCGCGCCCGCGCCGAACGCGGCGTCATCTACCTCGGCACGGTCTCCAAGATCTTCGCGGCGGGCCTGCGCCTCGGCTGGGTCCTCGCCCCGCCCGCGGTGCGCGACAAGCTGCTGCTGGCGATCGAGGCCTCGATCCTGTGCCCGTCCGGGCTCACCCAGGAGGCCACGCTCCGCTTCCTCACCGAGATGGAGTGGCGCCAGCAGGTCAAGGTCTTCAACACGCTGTACCGGGAGCGGCGCGACGCGCTGCTCGGCGCGCTCGGCGACTACATGCCCGAGGGCATGACCTGGACGCGGCCGGGCGGCGGCCTGTTCATCTGGGCCACGCTGCCCGAAGGGCTCGACTCGAAGGCGATGCTGCCGCGGGCGCTGCAAGAGCGCGTGGCGTACGTCCCGGGCACCGGTTTCTACGCTGACGGCAACGGCCGCAGGGAGATGCGCTTGAACTTCTCGACCCAGACCTCCGAGACCATCCGCGAGGGCGTGCGACGCCTCGCCGGGGTGGTCGCCGGCGACATCGACCTGCGCGACACCTTCGCCGGAGGCGCCGCATGAAGGAGAGCGCCGCAGCCTCGGACATCCGGGTCCTCATCCTCGCCGGAGGCATGTCGTACGAGCACGAGGTCTCGCTGAAGTCGGGCCGCCGGGCGGCCGACGCCCTGCAGCGCCAGGGCTTCGTCTGCGATGTGCGGGACCTCGACGGCGAGCTGCTGCCCGCCCTCCAGGAGTTCCCGCCCGACGTGGTGCTGCCGCTCGTGCACGGCTCCCCGGGCGAGGACGGCTCGCTGCAGGCGGTGCTGGAGCTCTCGGGCATTCCGATCGTGGGCACCGGCTCGGTCGGCGCGCGCCGCGCGTGGAACAAGATCACGGCCAAGGACCTGCTCCGCACGGCCGGGATTCCGACCCCGGACTGGACCGTCATGCCGCGCCAGGCGTTCTCGGACTTCGGGGCGCGCAAGCTCCTCGACCGGATCGCCGCGAAGATGGGCCTGCCGCTGGTCGTCAAGCCCAACTCGGGCGGTTCGGGCCTCGGCGTGCACGCGGTGCACAAGGAGGACGACTTCCCGTCGGCGATGATGGGCTGCTTCTCCTACAGCGACGAAGCGCTGATCGAGACGTTCATCGAGGGCCGGGACATCGCGGTCGGCGTGATCGACCTCGGCGAGGGCCCCACGGCCCTGCCGCCGGTGGAGATTGCGCCGCTGCAAGGCGACTACGACTACGCCGCGCGGTACAACCCGGGCGTGACCCGGTGGACCGTGCCGGCCGACATGAGCGAGCCGGTGGCCGACCGTGTGGCGGAGCTCGCGGTCCAGGTCCACCGGACCCTCGGGCTCGGGGACATGTCCCGCATCGACATGATCGTGGACGACGCGGGCGGCATCCAGGTGCTCGAGGCGAACGTCGCCCCCGGCACCACCGAGACCTCGCTCCTGCCGATGGCGATCAAGGCCGCCGACCGCGACTTCGGGGAAACGCTGGCGACCATGGTCCGCCAAGCGCTCGCCCGCTCCTAGGGCTCAAGAACGACGCGAGGGTGTCGATGTTTCACGTGAAACATCGACACCCTCAAGTCGTTGCCGCTGCAAAGCGTCGCGCCGCTTCCAAAGAGACCAAATCCTGAAATTCCGGATTTATCCCCCCTTAGGGACCCCTGGCACAAAAGTACGCGCGGGGTCCGACAGAAACCGGGGCCGTCAACTCACCCGATCAGGTAGCGCTCGCTCGGGTTCTGACGTCGGCTCAGTCGTCGGTGAGCCAGGCCGCGATGTACTCCAGGTTCATCTGCCACTCGTGCTCTTCCACCGGCGGCAGGATCTCGTCCCACATCGTCATGAACGGCCCCCGCAACTGGAGGTAGCCGTGCGGGCGGGCCAGGAACCACTGCTGGAGATGCGCGGTGCCGTCGCCCCAGCGGTTCACATGGACCTGCGCGACCGATTCGAGCGACCGGATCGCCCGCTCCAGTCGCACGGTCAGCACGCCGAGCTCGGCCGCGTGCATCGTCGAGAGGTCCCCTAGGTCGAGGTGGGCGCGCGGCTCCAGGATGACCACTACGGGCAGCCCACTGGGCGCAGGCGGGCTCTTGAGGCGCCACCGCTCATTGGACCAGAGGTAGGCGGAGTCGGGCGTGTGGCAGGCGGCGCACTGCTCTTGGCGGTCGCCGCGTCGCGGAGGCTCGGCGTCCACCGGTTCCTGCAGGGGTTTGATGCGCAGCTCGCCTTCGAACGGAAAGGCGGGCCAGTCGACGAACGGGGGCAGGGTGGGACGCACGCCGCTCGCATGCGGATGCAGATTGGGCTTGGAATTCGGGCCGGGGGTACTCGCAGATGCCACCATCGAAAAATACCGCATGAATGCGAGACTGGAAACCACCGGAATCGACCTTTTGGCAGATTTCCACGAGGTTACGCGGCGCGTCGCAGTGTCGACACCCGATAGTGGACCGACATGTACGCGGCGAACCAGGGCAATCGCCGACAGAATACGGTTTTCGGGGCCGATAGTGACGTGCGCCCATATGGCGGGAAGGGACTGTCGGTCGGGTGGGTCGGTAGGGCAAGCTGGAAGGCGTGCAAGCAACAGTTACTGACAGCTCCACGCCGGAGGCGTCGCCCGTTTCGGGCGGCGACATCGCCGTGCTCGTGGACCCCCCGGTGACTGCCGCGCTCGTTGACGAACTCAGCCATCTCTGGGTGAGAGTGACGAACGCCGGCGGTTCCGTCGGGTTCGTTCCGCCGGTCAACATCGAAGAGGTTCGCCCTCACACCGTTTCCATTCTCGCGCGAGTGATCGACCAGACTGACACGCTGGTCGCTCTAAAGGAAGGAGCCGCCATTGTCGCTTGGTGTGTTCTCACATCAAACGACAGCCCGCCGCGCCAGGGCTGGCGGACCATCCGCCATGTTCAGGTCGACCCCTCCCGACAGGGTGGCGGTCTCGGTGGCAAACTCCTGGCGGCAGTCGATCAGGTCGCGCGTGAAGAGCTGAAGCTCGAGGCGCTCAGCCTCAAGGTTCGCTCGGGCACGGGCGCCGACGCCTTCTACCGGCGGCACGGCTTCACCGAAGTCGGACGCCTGCCGCGCGCGGTGCGCATGGCGGACAACGACTACCGGGACGACATCATCATGTGGCGGGAGCTCTCCTAGCGGAGCGCGCGGCCGTCCCCTGGAGGGCCGCCCACCACGTCGCTCGAGAACAAGCGGCAGCACCAGACGAATACAAGGCAAAAGCCGGGGCGATGTTTCACGTGAAACATCGCCCCGGCTACTTGTCTGCTGTCACTCGAACGAGTGGGGCGACACGCCCGAATCCTGTCGGACCCCCTGAGTACTTTTAATACAAGGGGTCCCTTAGGGGGGATATATCGGGAATATCGGCTTTCATGTTCTCGCCCTTGCGGATCGGCACGTCATTCGATGCGGAGCCGTTCGAGCGGGCTACTTGATGCCGATCTGCTCGACGATGCGATCGAGGTCCGCGAGCGAGCCGAACTCGATGGTGATCTTGCCCTTCTTGCGGCCCCAGGAGATCGCCACCTGCGTCTCGAAGTGGTCCGAGAGGCGCTCCTTCAGCTCCTCGAGCCCCGGTGCCTTCATGCGGTCCTTGGCGCCTCGCGAGGAAGCACTGCGCGGCTCGTCGAGCTCCGGCTTCTCCTCCAGGCGGTTCGCCGTCACGAGTTCCTCGGTGCTCCGCACCGACAGTCCCTCGCTGATGATCCGCTCGGCGATGTGCTCCTGCGAGTCAGCGCTGTCGAGACCGAGCAGCGCCCGCGCGTGGCCGGCTGTGAGGACGCCCGCGGCGACCTTCGTCTGCACCGTCGGCGGGAGGCCGAGGAGGCGGATCATGTTCGAGATCTGCGGGCGGCTGCGGCCGATCTTCTTCGACAGCTCCTCCTGCGTCACGTTGAACTCCTCAAGGAGTTGCGCGTACGCCGCGCCCTCTTCGAGCGGGTTCAGCTGCACCCGGTGGATGTTCTCCAGAAGCGCTTCGCGCAGGAGTTCCTCGTCGGCCGTGCGGCGGACGATGGCCGGGATGGTCTCCCAGCCGAGCGCGGTCGCGGCGCGCAGGCGCCGCTCGCCCATGACGAGTTCGAAGCGGGCACCGTCCTCGCGAGGCTCTTCGGCGGTGCGCTCGCGCACCGCGATCGGCTGGAGCATGCCGACCTCGGTGAGGGAGGTCTGGAGTTCGAGGAGGTGCTCGTCGTCGAAGAACTGGCGCGGCTGCTTCGGATTGGTGCCGATGTCCCCGATCGGGATCAGCTGGAAGCTCGCCCCCGGGACGGGCACGAGTTCCGGGCCGTCCGATGTTTCACGTGAAACATCAGCCTGGCCCGCCGTCGATGTTTCACGTGAAACATCGCCCTGAGTTTTAGTGCCCGGTTTCGGGGCCGCCTGCCGGGGCGCCGCGACCGATGCGGGAGCCGCGTCGGACTCCTCCTCGATCGTCGTGGTTTCGGCCAGACCGGTCGGGATGAGCGCCCCGAGCCCGCGACCGAGCCCTCCGCGTTTCGCCGCAGCCATCGACTAGTTCCCGCCCTTCTGGTTCTTGCCGCGCCGGGAGAGCTTCGCGCCGCGGCGCGCGATCTCCTCGGCCGCTTCGAAATAGCTCGTCGCGCCCCGCGAGCCGGGGTCGTACGTCATGATCGACTGCCCGTACCCGGGAGCCTCCGAGACGCGCACGCTCCGCGGCACGACCGCGTCGAGCACGATCTCGCTGAAGTGCCCGCGCACCTCCTGCTCCACCTGATCGGCGAGCTTGGTCCGCTTGTCGTACATGGTGAGCAGGATCGTGGAGACGCGCAGGCGCGCGTTCAGGTGCGCCTTGATCAGTTCGATGTTCCGCAGGAGCTGGCCCAGGCCCTCGAGTGCGTAGTACTCGCACTGGATCGGGATCAGCACCTCCTCGGCGGCCACGAGCGCGTTCACGGTGAGGAGGCCGAGCGACGGCGGGCAGTCGATGAAGATGTAGTCGAGCTCCCCGCTGTACGTCGCGATGCTCTTCTCAAGGCGCCCTTCGCGAGCGACCACGTTGACGAGTTCGACCTCGGCGCCGGCCAGGTCGATCGTCGCCGGAACGCAGACGAGCGAAGGAATGCCGTCGACCGGAGTGGCGATCTCGTCGAGCGACTGGCCTTCCACGACGGCCTCGTACACGCTCGGAGTGCCCGCGCCGTGCTCCACGCCGAGACCGGTGGAGGCGTTCCCCTGCGGGTCGAGGTCGATGACCATGACGCGGTTCCCGTGCAGCGCCAAGGCGACCGCGAGGTTCACGGTGCTGGTGGTCTTGCCGACCCCGCCCTTCTGATTGGCGATCGCGATGACCCGGCGGCGCGGCGGCCGCGGCATGGTCACACTGCCCGAAGGGTTGAGCACCCGCACGGCCCGCTGCGCCTCACGCGCGAGCGGCAGGTCGTCGTCGAGCGCTTGGTGCTTCTCGGCCGGAGCCGGCTGCTGCGGCACTGGATCAGCTTTCGTGCGGCCGTTCTTGGCCGCCTCGTCCGGTGCCAGATGCCGCCCCGAACGGCCTCGCTGCGATGTGGATCTGCGCATCCCGTCCCCCCCGTTGTCAGAACGCATGGTGCCCGTTGGCGCGGCAGGCGACGAGCCGCCGTCCGCACCGGACTCCGTCACCGATTCTGACCCACCTTGGCCGAAGGCCGGGGCTGCGCCACCCGGCGCCGGGGAAGTTTCTCGATAGCGGTGCCGCCGGGTGGGGGGCGCCTCCTCGCTCACGGCCGCATCGAGGAGGTTCTTGATGCGCCGTTCGGCCGGGGTATCGCCGCCAAGGGGGTTCTGGTGTTCACGATCTTCAGAAGGAAGGGGGTCCCGCACGTTCACCGCCACAGACTACGGGCCGGATGTTTCACGTGAAACATGACCCTGCTCGGAGAAGCTTACGAGCCATACACTATCCGAACGCTGCGCAGTCCGCCGAGCGCAAAGCGTGGAAGCCACAACGGCGGATGCCGCGATGATCATCTCATCGCGGCATCCGTTGCAGTACTTGGTTATTGGTGTCTATCAATTCGGAAAAACGTTGCGGGCCTTAATCAGCGGATCCGCTCGATCTTCACTACCGTTGCAGGAATGGTGAACTCGTCCTGCTCGGACAGTTTGGACTCACCGCAGGTGAGGATCGCGGCCTTGCCGCCGCCGGCCCGCTTGATGAGCCCCCCGCTCTCGGTCACCTCGAGGGACGCGCCCTGGCCCTTGATCGCCAGCATCGCGCCGCCCAGCCGCGCCAGCGGCAGACACCAGCCGACCAGCTTCGCCAACGGCGCCACCGCCCGGGACACGACGATGTCCGCCCGGCCCTTCGGATCCACCTCGGCGGCGCGGGCCCGCAGCACTTCCACGTTCGTGATGCCGAGCGCCTCGATGACCTCCTGGAGGAAGTCCACGCGGCGCTGCATCGGCTCCACCAGGGTGACCAACAGGTCCGGCCGCGCGATGGCGAGCGGAATCCCCGGGAGTCCGCCGCCTGACCCGACGTCGAGCACGTCGGCCTTCTCCGGGATCAGCTCCTCGACCACGGCACTGCTCAGCACGTGCCGCGCCCACAACCGCGGCACCTCCCGCGGCCCGATGAGGCCGCGTTCGATCCCGATGGTCGACAGCAGGCCCACGTAGGCCTCGGCCAGGGCGATGCGGTCGTCGTCTGCTCCGAACACAGAGGCCAATGTTTCACGTGAAACATTGGCCTCGGCGGATTCGGAGCCCGTCGGCTCCTCAGTCATGTTTTCCTGCTCAGTTCCTATTCCGGCTTCACGACGACCCGGCGGCGCGGCTCGGCGCCCTCCGACTCGCTCTGGACGCCGTCGGTCGCGTTGATGACGTCGTGGACGCACTTGCGTTCGAAGGCGCTCATCGGGTCCAGCTTGACCACTTCGCCGCTCTCGATGACCTTCTTGGCGGTCTTCTCAGCCAGTTCCGCGAGCTTCTTGCGACGCCCGGCGCGGTAGCCCCCGATGTCGAGCATCAGGCGCGAGTGGTCGCCGGTCTTGCGGTACACCGCAAGGCGGGCCAGTTCCTGCAGGGCCTCGAGGGTCTGCCCCTTGGGGCCGACGAGACCGCTGAGGTCTTCACCGACGATCTCGACCTGAGGACGGTCGCCGACCACCAGTTCGTCGATGTCCCCGTCGAGGTCGAGGATGTCGAGCAGGCCTTCCAGATAGTCGGCCGCCACTTCGCTCTGCTCAAACAGGTCGTCTTCGGAGGCCACCTCGTCCTCCCGCACCGTTGCTCCCATAATCGTCAACTCGTCCTATCGCTAGTTATAAGCCTAGTTTGCACCATTGTGGCTGATCCGGCGGCGCCTGCGCAGCCGCGGACCGTCCCCCTAGCCTTTTTTCTTCTTGGAGGCCTGCTGCGCGCCGCTGACCTTCTTGGCCCGAGCGATGCGCTCCGCCCTCGAGAGGTTCTTGCCCGCGCCGGGGCCGCCCTTGGTCTCGGACTTCGGGGCGTCCGATCCGTTGGCGCCGGCGACGCTCTCAGGCTTGTTCTGGCCGCTCGGCTTGGCCTTCGCGCCGGGCTTCGGCTTCGAGCCGGGCTTCGGGGCGAGATCCTTGCGGCGCTGCTCGGCCTCGCGCTGCTCCTCGAGCATCTTCTCGTGGGCCTTCGAGCCGGGCTTCGGCGGCTTCGTCGCGGAGTTCTGCGCGGGCGGCGGGTACTTGTGCAGCACGTACTGCTGCTGCGCGAGCGAGAACAGGTTGTTCACGGTCCAGTAGATGACCACGCCGATGGGGAAGGCGCCGGCGGAGAAGATCATGATCACCGGGATGCCGTAGAGCATCACCTTCTGGATCATCCGCTGGTTCGGGTCCTCGTTCCAGCCGGTCTTCAGGATCATCTGACGCGTGGTCAGGTAGGTCGTGAGGATCATCGTCGCGCCCAGGACGCCGGCGACGAGCTTCACGGTGAGCGCCGAGGCGTCGACCGCGTCGAGCTGGTCGGCCGGGGTCAGGAACGTGCTCCAGAACGGGGCGCCGAGGAGCTTCGCGTGGACGTAGGAGAGCCAGTCCCCGTTGTCGCCGGCGGCGATGCCGCTCCAGCCGTACAGGTCCGTGTTCTTCGTCTGCCCCGGGTCGGGGCGGCGGAGCACGTGGAACAGTGCCAGGAAGACCGGCATCTGGATGAGGATGGGAAGGCAGCCCATGAGCGGGTTGGCCTTCTCCTTGCGGTACAGCTCCATCATCTCTTTCTGGAGCGTCTCGCGGTCACCCTTGTAGCGCTCCTGGAGCGCCTTGATCTCGGGGGCGAGCTTCTGCATCGCGCGCTGCGACTGGATCTGCTTCACGAAGAGCGGGAAGAGGATGATCCGCAGGGTGAGCACGACGCCGACGATGGCCAGGACCCAGGCCCAGTCGGTGTCGAGGAATCCGTTGTCGCTGCCGAAGACCTTCGTCCAGAGGTCATGCCATCGCAGCAGTACCCAGGACACGCCGTCGTAGGCCCACTCCATCACTTGCGGACTCCAGTCTGCTCAGTCTTCGAATGCACATCAAGGTCATGCCGTGGGGGTACGGGGTCATGACCCCCAGGATGAAAGGGGTGGCACCGTCCCAGCCGTCGCAGGCTCAACCATATGCCACGTACGACTCCGTGCTCGGACAGCGCCTCAAGGGTATATGCGCTGCAACTGGGGTAGAAGCGGCAGCGGGCGGGCAGCGCGGGGCTTATCCACCGACGGTACGCGATCACCGGGGCCGCGACCACTCGCACCGCGCGGCTTCCGCCGCTGCGGGAAGGGGTTTCAGCCAGGACCGGGGAGGGGGTCGGCGCGGCCGCGGCGTGGGTCATGGCGTGCTCCGGCGCTCGCGCGCACGGCCGGCGCGGGCGGCTTGCACGGCTTCGGCGAGGTCCCGCTGCAGCTGGGCGAAATCGCGTTCGGCGGCGCGCGGGGTGGCGCGCACGACGACGTCGGTCCCGGCGGGCCAGTGCGGCAGTTCGGCGGCGACGGCGTGCCGGAGGCGGCGCTTCACCTTGTTGCGCGCCACGGCGTTGCCCACGGCCTTGGAGACGACGAAACCCGCCCGCGCCGTGCGGTTCGCATCGGCGGCGGGCGGTGTCGGCGGCTGGGCCGCAGTGTCTTCGGTCGGAGCGTTCGCAGGTGCCCAGTGCACGACGACGCCGCCGCGGGCGGCGCGGCGGCCTCGCTTGAGCGCCGAACCGAAGTCCTGGCTGCGGCGAATGCGCGCGTCGGCTGGAAGCACTTGGATCACGTCCTCATCGAGGCCCCTAGAGCCTGCAAGGGACCGGGAGGCAAGCGCTCAGACGGTCAGCTGCTTGCGACCCTTGTTGCGGCGCGCGTTGATGATGGCGCGGCCGGCACGGGTCCGCATGCGCAGCCGGAAGCCGTGGGTGCGGTGACGACGGCGGTTGTTCGGCTGGTAGGTGCGCTTGCTCACGACGGAGTCTCCCATTACGAATAAGTTGCTGCTGCGCCAGGCCTCGGGCCCAGCCCCGGATCGGGGCTACGGGGACGCGGAGAACAGCCTAGCAGGGCATTCATGCGTCGCCCGCGCCGCGGACGGCGAGTGTGGCATGCCCCTCTGATTTCCAGAGGGCAACTCGCTCATGTTACTCGCCGCGTCGGGGCCGATGCCACCGCGGGGGCGGCCTGCGAGGCGGGCCTGCACAGCGGTGCGTCGTCCCGACCGTCCTGGGGACCGTCGCCGCGCGCGCCGGCGCCACGCCTGTGCAGGAGCGCCGCGACCGCTCCGAGCTGCCTGTGGATAACTTTGCGCGGATCGTGGACGACTTCCGTGTCACCCGAACGGCTTCGTCGGCGACCTCACAAGAAAACGCTGGTCATGACCGTGATTCAGGAAACATTGTCACAAGGCGCGCATGTGCACAGGCCAGCTGAAGGCCTGTGGATAACCTGTGGAAAACTTGCTGGAGCGCACTGGGGACGACCGGGTGCGGCGGTGCGGATCGCCTGTATCGGAGCCTACCTGGTGCGGCCTCTGAACTTCGCGAAACAGCCCGTACATGGACAGAAGAAGCGAGGGATGGCGAAGGTGACCGACCAAGATCTGTCGGCAGTCTGGTCGGCGGTGTCCGCCGAGCTGGCTGACGCGTCGGCGCTCACTCGTCAGCAGTCGGCATGGATGCGGCTGTCCCAGCCCGTGCTGTCGATGCCCGGCACGTTCATCGTCGCCGCCCCCGACAAGTTCGCCCGCTCGGCCTTCGAGTCGAAACTGCGCCTGCCGATCAGCGAGGCCCTCTCCCGGCATCTGGGCCAGCCGACGCAGATCGCGGTCACGCTGCAGGAGAAGCAGGCCGAGGCCGCCCCGGTGAGCGAGGAGCCGCCCGCGGCCCCCGAGGCGCCGGTGAACGGCGCTCCGGCGGCGGACGCGACGATCGTCTTCGAGCGCCCCGCGTTCGACCAGCCGCCGCCGGCCGAGCCGCCCGCGCCGCGCGGACCCGTCCCGGCGCAGAACCCTCCCAGCCTCTTCGACTCCGCTCCCTTTCCTCCTTCGGACGGTGCCGCGTTCCGTTCCGGTGACGCCGAAGCGCCGCGCGCGCCCGAACCGGCCCCGCCCGCCGAGCCCGAGCGCCCGGCCGCGATCCCCCACCAGCCGGCGGGCCCCGCCGCGGCGCCCCCGGCGGTGGAGTCGCGATGGGAGGAGCACACGCCCGAACCCCCCGGTGAGGAGCTCGAACGGGTCCTCTCGGAGTCGGCCGCACGCCAGGGCGGCAAGGAGCACGGGTCCATGCCGCCGGTCGCTCCCCCGCCCTCGGACGACCCGGACCCGGCCCGGCGGGGCGGGATCACCAAGTCGCACAAGGACTCCGCACCGGTCAAGGCCATCGACGGGGTGGGCCGGCTCAACCCCCGGTACAACTTCGACACCTTCGTGATCGGCTCCTCCAACCGCTTCGCGCACGCGGCGGCGTTCGCCGTGGCCGAGGCGCCCGCGAAGGCCTACAACCCGCTGTTCCTCTACGGGGGCTCGGGGCTGGGCAAGACGCACCTGCTCCACGCGGTCGGCCATTACGCGCACGACCTGGGCACGGCCCACTCGGTGCGGTACGTGACCACCGAGGAGTTCACGAACGACTTCATCAACTCGCTCTCCGACCGGCGCCAGCAGGCCTTCCAGCGCCGCTACCGGGACGTCGACATCCTCCTCATCGACGACATCCAGTTCCTCATGGACCGCGAGCGCACGCAGGAGGAGTTCTTCCACACCTTCAACGCGCTGCACAACGCGAACAAGCAGCTGGTGATCTCCTCGGACCGCTCGCCGAAGCAGCTGCAGACCCTCGAGGACCGGCTGCGCACGCGCTTCGAGTGGGGCCTGCTCGCCGACATCCAGCCGCCGGACCTGGAGACGAGGATCGCGATCCTGCGCAAGAAGGCGGTGCAGGACGACCTCAACATCCCCACGGACGCCGTGGAGTTCATCGCCACCCAGATCCACCACTCGATCCGCGAGCTCGAGGGCGCGCTCATCCGCGTCACCGCGTACGCGAGCCTCAACCGCAAGCCGGTGGACCTGGGCCTGGCCGAGGAAGTGCTGCACGACATCATCCCCGAGAGCGGGAAGAACACCGAGGTCACGGTCGACCAGATCATGCAGGCCACGGCCGACTACTTCGGCGTGGCCTCGGCCGACCTCAAGGGGAACTCGCGCTCGCGGGTGCTCGTGAACGCCCGCCAGGTCGCGATGTACCTGTGCCGGGAGCTGACGGACATGTCGCTGCCGCGGATCGGCCAGGCGTTCGGGGGCCGCGACCACACGACGGTCATGCATGCGAACAAGAAGATCCGCAAGCAGATGGCCGAGCGGCGGGCGCTCTACACGCAGATCGCCGAATTGACGAACCGTTTGAAACACACCGGCGAATGAGCGGGCCTGTGGACAACTCTGTGGAAAAGCTGTGGATAACCGCGAATTTCTGTGGAAAGCCTGTGGACGGCGTGTGGATAACACGCGGGAGTGCGATTTCGACTCGCGATTTTCCTGTGGGTAACCCTGTGCATAACCTGTGGAAAAGCTGTGGACAGACCTGTGGATGAGATGTGGAAAACTCGGCGATTGTCGGGACCTGTGGATAAGCTCCTGATTCATCCACAGGTTATGCACAGTCCGTCCACAGGCCTGGACCCGGAACGACCTGCGAAAAGAGGGGTTTTCCACAGTATCCACAGCACCGACTACTACGACGACAGTTATATCTATAGAGAGTTCATTAGTAATAGCGCTGTGAACAACCGAGCTTCAGCGAGAAGGAGCCAACCATGAAGTTCCAAGTTGACCGAGACACCTTCGCCGACGCTGTCTCGTGGACCGCCAAGAGCCTCCCGGCCCGCCCGTCGGTGCCCGTCCTCGCGGGCGCCCGCCTCTCCGTGGACGAGGGCGAGCTGACCATCTCCGGTTTCGACTACGAGATCTCCACTCGCGTCACCGTGGCCGTCACCGGCGAGTCCGCCGGGACCGCCCTGGTCTCGGGCAAGCTCCTGTCGGAGATCGTCAAGGCCCTCCCGAACAAGCCCGTCGACTTCGTCGTCGACGGCCCCCACGCGGAACTCACCTGCGGCTCGGCGCGGTTCACCCTGCCGACGATGCCGCTCGAGGACTACCCGAGCCTGCCCCAGATGCCCGAGGCCATCGGCACCATCGACGCCGACGAGTTCGCGCGCGCCGTCGCGCAGACCGCCGTCGCCGCCGGCAAGGACGAGACCCTGCCGACGATGACCGGCGTCCAGGTCGAGATGACCGGCGGCGGCATCGGCATGCTCGCCACCGACCGCTACCGCATGGCCATCCGCGACTCCTCGTGGGAGCCCGGGGACCCCAGCGTGGCCGTCACCGTCCTCGTGCCCGCCAAGGCCCTCGCGGACACCGCCCGCACCTTCGGGTCCTTCTCCGGCCCCGTGACGATCGCCGTGCCCCACGGCACCGAGGGCGCCCCCGGCATGATCGGCTTCATCGCCGGCGGCCGCCAGACCACCTCGCGCGTGCTCGACGGCCAGCTGCCGCCGCTGCGCAGCCTCCTCGCGACCTCGTACGCGACCACCCTGCGCGTCAAGACCGCCGACCTCATCGAGGTCGCGCGCCGCGTCGCGCTCGTGGGCGACCGCAACTCGCCGATCCGCCTCTCGTTCGACGAGGACGGCCTCGTGGTCGAGGCCGGCGGCGCCGAGGACGCGAAGGCCTCCGAGGCGATGGACTGCACGCTCGAGGGCGAGCCGGGCAAGATCGCGTTCAACCCCACGTACCTGCTCGACGGCCTGTCCGCTGTGGACGCGCCCTACACGGCGTTCAAGATGAACGAGCTGGGGAAGCCGGTCGTGATGACCGGGCAGCCCGCGCCCGAAGATGAGGAATCTGACACAAATCACGACGTGTACCTGTACATGCTGCAACCATTGCGTTGGGACGCCTGACCCGCACAACGACGTGAGTGACCCTGGCGCGTACTCCGCTGACCGCGGAACCTTCTGGACTCAAAAGTGAAGGGGGGCGCGACATGCAACTCGGCATGATCGGGCTCGGCAAGATGGGCGGCAACATGAAGTTGCGGCTCGAGAAGGCTGGACACCAGGTCGTCGGCTACGACCGCAACCCCGACGTGGCCGACGTCGGCTCGCTCGGCGAGCTCGTCGCCGCCCTCGACGGCCCCCGGGCCATCTGGGTCATGGTCCCCGCAGGGGAGCCCACCAGGTCCACCGTGGCCGAACTGGGCGCGCTGCTCGCCGAGGGCGACATCGTCATCGACGGCGGCAACTCGCGGTTCACCGACGACGCCGTGAACGCCGCGCTCCTGGCCGAGCGCGGCATCGGCTACGTCGACGCGGGCGTCTCCGGCGGCGTCTGGGGCATCACCGAGGGCTACGCCCTCATGGTCGGCGGCGCCGAGGGCGACGTGGAGCGGCTCATGCCGATCTTCAACGCGCTCAAGCCCGAAGGCGAGTTCGGCTTCGTCCACGCCGGCGGCGTCGGCGCGGGCCACTACGCCAAGATGGTGCACAACGGCATCGAGTACGCCATGATGCAGGCCTACGCCGAAGGCTACGAGCTGCTCGAGGCCTCCGAACACGTCGACAACGTCCCGGAGATCTTCAAGTCCTGGCGCTCGGGCACCGTGATCCGCTCCTGGCTGCTCGACCTCATGGACCGCGCCCTCACCGACGACCCCGAGCTGGCCCGCGTCAAGGGCTACGTCGAGGACTCCGGCGAGGGCCGCTGGACCGTCGACGAGGGCATTCGCCTGCGCGTCCCGCTCCCGGCGATCACCGAGTCGCTGTTCGCGCGGTTCACCTCTCGCCAGGAGGACTCCCCGGCGATGAAGGCCGTCGCGGCGCTCCGGAACCAGTTCGGCGGACACGCCGTCAAGTCCGAGTAGCCGAACGCGGCCCGAGCCGCGAAGCGATGAGTGCCGGGACGCAGTCTCGGCACTCGGTGCGTTCCGGGTCGGGCGAGCGGGCATCATAGAGGCGTGCGCGTACGACAGCTGCAATTGACGGACTTCAGGTCCTACGCGCATGCCCAAGTCCTGTTCGACGAAGGACCATCGATCCTGGTGGGCCCCAACGGACACGGCAAGACCAACCTGGTCGAGGCCCTGGTCTACCTGGCGAACCTCCGCTCCCACCGCGTCTCCTCCGACGCCCCCCTGGTCCGCCAGGGCTGCGAGCAGGCCGTCGTCCGGGCCGAGATCGTCCACGACTCCCGGCGCCTCCTCGCCGAGCTGGCGATCGTCCCCGGCAAGTCCAACAAGGCCCGCCTCAACCGCACCGACCTCAAGCGCCCGCGCGAGATCATCGGCGCGCTCAAGGCCATCGCGTTCGCCCCCGAGGACCTGGCGCTGGTGCGCGGGGAGCCGTCCGCCCGCCGCCGCTACCTCGACGAGCTGCTGAGCGCGCGCTTCCCCCGCTTCGCCGGGGTCCGCGCCGACTACGAGCGGGTCCTCAAGCAGCGCAACACCCTCCTGCGGACGGCCTACCTCGCGAAGAAGACCGGCGGCCGCGGCCCCGGCGGGGCCGAGATGGCCACCCTCGACGCGTGGGACGCGCACCTCGCGCGGCACGGCGCCGAGCTCATGGCCGGGCGCCTCGCGCTCCTGGAGGACCTCACGGAGCCGATCAGCAAGGCCCACTCCAAGATCGCCGACGGGCGCGCCGAGGTGCACCTGGCGTACGAGTCCGAACTCGGCGCCGACCTCACCGCCGACCAGGACGTCCTCACCGCGCGTCTGGGCGCCGCGCTCGCCGGGGCCCGCGCCAAGGAGGTCGAACGGGGCACCACCCTGATCGGCCCGCACCGCGACGACCTCGACCTGCGGCTCGGCTCGATGCCCGTGAAGGGCTACGCCTCGCACGGCGAGACCTGGTCGGTCGCGCTCGCACTCCGCTTGGGCGCCTTCGAACTCCTGCGAGCCGACGGCACGGCCCCGATCCTCATCCTCGACGACGTGTTCGCCGAGCTCGACGGCACGCGGCGCGAGCGCCTCGCCGAGTACGCCGAGGCCGCCCCGCAGACGCTCATCACCTGCGCCGTCGCCGGGGACGTCCCCGAGCGGCTCACCGGCGCCCGCTACGACGTGTGGGAAGGCGAGGTCAAACGTGTCCTTTAACGGCGGCTACGACTACCGCCCCCGGCCCAGGCGCCGGGGCAAGTCCGACGACCCGCGCTTCCGCAAGGAGTGGTCCGGTCCCGGCCCCGACAAGCGCGACCCGGAGACGCTGGGGAGCCTGCTCCCCCAGGTCGTGCGCAAGAACGGCTGGACCCGCAAGGTGGCCGACGCCTCGGTGTTCGGCCGGTGGGAGGCCATCGTCGGCGCCGACATCGCGAGCCACTGCCGGCCCGAGCAGCTCGAGAACGGCGAGCTCCTCGTCGTGGCCGAGTCGACGGCGTGGGCGACGCAGCTGCGGCTGTTCTCGCGCCAGATCCACGGCAAGCTCGCCGCGGCCCTGGGGCCGAGCGTCGTCAAGCGCCTGAAGATCGTCGGACCGAAGCAGCCGACACGTTCCTTCGGTCCGCGGCGCGTACGGTTTAATGGCTCCCGTGACACGTTCTGAAGCCGCACACCCCTGAGTCCGTAGGGGGGTTCATGTCCCCGCCCCTCGGTGCGACTGTGACGACAACGAGGCGCACGGAAGCGGTTACAGAAGTCCGGGCCAAGTAGACTTGGCGGATGCGGTCCGGCCGGCGCTCGCGGCGCCCGGCCATTGTCGTGGCGGCGCTGCCATGGTCGGCGCGCCTGCCGGCCCCTTTGGACCAGACATTCAGGCAGGTCCAAGGCCAGATGGCTGAAAAGTGTCACAGCCATGGACTAACTTTCTCACTACTGACCGTGAACGACGACAGAAGGAGTTGCCGGTGGCGGCGAAGCAGCAGGACGAGTACAGCGCCAGTTCGCTGCAGGTCCTCGAAGGCCTCGAGGCCGTCAGGAAGCGCCCGGGCATGTACATCGGCTCGACCGGCGAGCGCGGCCTGCACCACCTCATCTGGGAAGTCGTGGACAACTCGGTGGACGAGTCCCTCGCGGGCTACTGCACCGACATCGTGGTGACCCTGACCGAGGACGGCGGCGTCAGCGTCCAGGACAACGGCCGCGGTTTCCCGGTCGACCTCCACCCCAAGCTGAAGAAGCCCGGTGTCGAAGTGGCCCTCACGGTCCTCCACGCGGGCGGCAAGTTCGACTCCCAGACCTACGCGGTCTCGGGCGGTCTGCACGGCGTCGGCGTCTCCGTCGTGAACGCGCTCTCCACGCGCGTCTCGATCGAGATCCGCCGCGACGGCTTCGTGTGGCGCCAGGACTACAAGCACGCGCAGCCCGGCCCGCTGGAGAAGGGCGAGCCCACCGACGCCTCGGGCACGATCCTCACCTTCTGGCCCGACGGGGACATCTTCGAGACCCTCGAGTTCGACTACAACACGGTCTACCGCCGCCTCCAGGAGATGGCGTTCCTCAACGGCGGCCTGTCGATCACCCTGCGCGACGAGCGCCCCGACCACTACGACGTCGACGGCAACGTCCGCCACGTGGTCTTCAAGTACGACGAGGGCATCGCCGACTTCGTGCGCCACCTCAACGCCGCGAAGTCGCCCGTCCACCAGTCGGTGGTGGCCTTCCAGGCCGAGGAGTCCGAGCAGTCGCTGGAGATCGCGATGCAGTGGAACGAGTCCTACGGGGAGTCGGTCTACACGTTCGCGAACGCGATCAACACGCACGACGGCGGCACCCACGAAGAGGGCTTCCGCTCGGCGCTGACGAACACGATCAACAAGTACGGGCTCGAGAAGAAGATCATCAAGTCCGAGAAGGACCGCCTCTCCGGCGAGGACATCCGCGAGGGCCTGGCCGCGATCATCTCGGTGAAGCTGCGCGAGCCGCAGTTCGAGGGCCAGACCAAGGCGAAGCTCGGCAACACCGAGGTGAAGAGCTTCGTGCAGAAGGTGTGCAACGAGCACCTGCCCGACTGGCTCGACCGCCACCCCAAAGAGGCGCGGATCATCATCCAGAAGGCCTCCAGCGCCGCGAACGCCCGCAAGGCCGCGCAGCAGGCCCGCAAGCTGGCCCGCCGCAAGAGCCTGCTGGAGTCCTCCTCCATGCCGGGCAAGCTGGCCGACTGCCAGTCCACGAACCCCGAGGAGTGCGAGATCTTCGTGGTCGAGGGCGACTCGGCCGGCGGCTCCGCGAAGCAGGGCCGCAACCCGCGCACGCAGGCGATCATGCCCATCCGCGGCAAGATCCTGAACGTGGAGAAGGCCCGCCTCGACAAGATCCTCAAGAACAACGAGGTCCAGGGCATGATCACCGCCCTGGGCACCGGCATCCACGAGGAGTTCGAGGCCGAGAAGCTCCGCTACCACAAGGTCATCCTGATGTCGGACGCCGACGTCGACGGCCACCACATCAACACGCTGCTCCTGACGCTGCTGTTCCGGTTCATGCGCCCGCTCGTGGAGCTGGGGCACGTGTACATGAGCCAGCCGCCGCTGTACAAGATCAAGTGGAACAAGAAGGGCGACCTGGTCGACTACGCCTACTCGGACGCCGAGCGCGACCGGATCATCGAGGCGGGCCTCGCCTCGGGCAAGTCCGACCCGCGCCGCTCCGACGGCGTCCAGCGCTACAAGGGTCTCGGTGAGATGAACTACACCGAGCTGTGGGAGACGACCATGGACCCCGCGCAGCGCAACCTCCTCCAGGTTCAGCTCGACGATGCGGCAACCGCCGACGAGCTCTTCAGCGTCCTGATGGGTGAGGACGTGGAGAGCCGCCGCCGCTTCATCCAGGAGAACGCCAAGGACGTCCGCTTCTTGGACATCTAGCGGCCCGCCGACCACGTTCCGACGACAAGCAAGGAAGCACTGGTGCCTGAGAACAACCAAGACCAGCTTGAGATCCCGGAGGGCCAAGGCCGCATCGAGCCGGTCGGCATCGAAGTGGAGATGTCGCGCTCGTACCTCGACTACGCCATGAGCGTCATCGTCGGGCGCGCGCTGCCCGACGTGCGCGACGGGCTGAAGCCGGTCCACCGCAAGATCCTGTACGCGATGTACGACGGCGGCTACCGCCCCGACCGCGGGTACGTCAAGTGCTCGCGCGTCATCGGCGACGTGATGGGCCAGTTCCACCCGCACGGCGACTCCGCGATCTACGACTCGCTCGTGCGCATGGCGCAGCCGTGGAGCCTGCGGTACCCGCTCATCGACGGCCAGGGGAACTTCGGCTCCCCCGGCAACGACCCGGCCGCCGCGCACCGGTACACCGAGTCGCGCCTCGAGCCGCTCGCGATGGAGATGCTGCGCGACATCGACGAGGAGTCGGTCGACTTCGAGCCGAACTACGACGGCAAGACCACCGAGCCCACGATCCTGCCCTCGCGGATCCCGAACCTGCTCATCAACGGCTCCGAGGGCATCGCGGTCGGCATGGCCACCAAGATCCCGCCGCACAACCTGCGCGAGGTCGCGGCGGCCGTCGACTGGTGCCTGGACCACCCGGAGGCCACCGAGGAGGAGGCCCTGGAGGAGATCCTCGGGATCATCACCGGGCCCGACTTCCCCACCGGCGCCACGATCCTCGGGCGCGCCGCGATCGAGGACGCGTACCGCACGGGCCGCGGCTCGATCCGCATGCGCGCCGTGATCGAGGTCGAGGAGGACTCCAAGGGCCGCCCCTGCCTCGTCGTCACCGAACTGCCGTACCAGGTCAACCCCGACAACCTGGCCGAGCGCATCGCCGACCTCGTCAAAGAGGGCAAGCTCGGCGGCATCGCGGACATTCGCGACGAGTCCTCGGGCCGCACCGGCATGCGGATCGTGGTCGTGCTCAAGCGCGACGCGGTCCCGAAGGTCGTGCTCAACAACCTGTACAAGCACACGCAGCTGCAGGACACGTTCGGCGCGAACATGCTCGCGCTGGTCGACGGCGTCCCGCGGACGCTGAACATCGCCCAGATGGTCCGCTACTACGTGGCGCACCAGATCGAGGTCATCGTCCGGCGCACCCAGTACCGGATGCGCAAGGCCGAGGAGCGCGCCCACATCCTGCGCGGCCTCGCCAAGGCCCTCGACCTGCTCGACGAGACGATCGCGCTCATCCGCCGCTCGCCTTCGGCAGAGGAGTCGAAGCAGGGCCTGATGAGCCTGCTCGACGTCGACGAGATCCAGGCCGTGGCCATCCTCGACATGCAGCTGCGCCGCCTCGCCGCCCTCGAACGGCAGCGGATCATCGACGAGCTCACCGAGATCGAGACGAAGATCGCCGACCTGGCCGACATCCTGGCCAAGCCCGAGCGGCAGCGCCTCATCCTGCGCGAGGAGCTCGGCGCGGTCGTGGCCCGCTGGGGCGACGAGCGGCGCACGGTGATCATGCCCGACGCCGGCGAGGTGTCCATGGAGGACCTCATCGCCCGCGAGGACATCGTGGTCACGATCACCCGCGGCGGCTACGTCAAGCGCACCAAGACCGACGCGTTCCGCTCGCAGAAGCGCGGCGGGAAGGGCGTCCAGGGCGCGCAGCTCAAGCAGGACGACATCGTCAGCCACTTCTTCGTGTGCACCACGCACGACTGGATCCTGTTCTTCACCAACAAGGGCCGCGTCTACCGGGCGAAGGCCTACGAGCTGCCGGAGGCGAGCCGCACGGCCCGTGGGCAGCATGTGGCGAACATCCTGGCGTTCGGCCCGGACGAGCACATCGCGCAGGTCATCCAGCTGGCCAACTACGAGGTCACGCCGTACCTGGTGCTCGCGACCCGCAACGGCCTGGTCAAGAAGTCCAAGCTCACGGACTTCGACTCCCCCCGCACGGGCGGCCTCATCGGCATCAACCTGCGCGACGGTGACGAGCTGGTGGGCGCGGCGCTCATCCAGCAGGAGGACGACCTGCTGCTGGTCTCGCGCAAGGCGCAGTCGATCCGCTTCCAGGCGACCGACGAGGCGCTGCGGCCCATGGGCCGCGCGACCAGCGGTGTGATCGGGATGCGGTTCGTCGGGGACGACGAACTGCTCACCATGATCGTTCTGCGCGATAATATGGACATCCTCGTGGCCACCAGCCGCGGTTACGCGAAGCGGACTCCGGTCGACGCGTACCCGCAGCAGGGCCGCGGCGGCAAGGGCGTCCTGACCGCGAAGATCACGGAACGGCGCGGCGACCTGGTGGGGGCGCTGTCGGTGACGCCGGACGACGAGCTGTTCGCGATCACCTCGGAGGGAGGCGTCATCAGGACTCCGGTGCAGCCGGTCCGTCAGACTTCGGACCGCAACACTATGGGCGTCAAGCTGATCGACCTGCCCGACGAGGTCTCGCTGCTCGCGATCACCCAGAGCGCCGAGGAACCGGAACCCGATGAGGGGCAGGACGAGTAGATGACCGAAGCGAAGGCCACCGCTGCGGAGACCGAGCGCGATGCAGACGTTCCGGAGTTCGTCTCCGACACGTCCGCGCCGGCCGAGCAGGTGAAATCCGAGGACTCGGTGTCGTCGGCTTCCACTGCGCCGTCCGCTCCCGCCCAGGACCAGACGCTGACGCTGCGCCGCCCGCCGGGCATGACGCCGCCGCCGGTGACCCCGGACTCGATCCCGTCCTCATCGACGGGCAACACCGCGGCGAACCAGGCCGCGGGCGTGGCGTCCTCGGCCCGCGTCGCGGACGCCGTCCGCGCCGCCCGCGCCGCGGTGAGCCAGGCGGCCGCTCGCGGCCCGCGCCGGGCCCGCCTGCGGCTCAAGCGGATCGACCCGTGGTCGGTGATGAAGTTCTCGTTCGCCGTCTCGATCGTGCTGTTCATCGTGATGGTCGTGGCGACCACGGTCCTGTACATCGCGCTCGACGCGATGGGCGTGTTCGACACCGTGAACGACATGCTGCAGATGCTCATGGGCACCAACGCCGACGACGCCGCCGGCGGCAGCACGGAGACCTTCCGGATCACCGCGAAGGGCGTCATCGGGGCTGCGGCCCTGCTCGGCGTGGTGAACATGGTCCTGTTCACGGCGCTGGCGACGCTCGGCTCGTTCATCTACAACGTGTGCGCCGACCTCGTGGGCGGCGTCGAAGTGACGCTCGCCGAACGCGACTAGCGGCAAGCGAACCGAATGCCCGCGGCCTGGCGGCCGCGGGCATTCGCCTTCCCCGATCGCGGCAGTGACGGCCGTCCCTCACCGCAGGGGGCCTATATCGCGATCGATATCGGGATGCGGTAATCTTTCTCAGCGCTGCCGATGAGGCCGCAACCTATAAGGGCGTATAGCTCAGGTGGTTAGAGCGTCGAGCTGATAACTCGAAGGTCCCAAGTTCGAGTCTTGGTACGCCCACCAACAACCCGCCGGTTCACGGCGGGTTTTTTCATGCCTGTGGCCTGTGCCGCCCCGCGGAACATCCGGGCCGCCCGGGGCCTTGCACCCGGTGGACCCCGTTCATCGAGAAAGCAGCCCGCCATGCCCGACGCGCCCCGCTCGTTCCTGTTCCTCCTCGGCTCCTCCCGCACCGGCGGGAACACCGAGGCCCTCGCCCGCACCGCCGCCGAGCAGCTCGAACCCGAGGCCACGCAGCGGTGGATCCACCTGGGCGAGCTGGGCCTGCCGCCGTTCCACGACCGCCGCCACACCGGGGACGGCACGACGCCGGCCGCCGAGGGCGCCGAGCGGCTCGTGCAGGATGCGACCCTCGCCGCCACGGACCTCGTGATCGCCTCGCCCCTGTACTGGTACTCGGTGAGCGCCTCGGTGAAGCACTACCTCGACTACTGGTCGGGCTGGATGCGCGTCCCCGGCCTGGACTTCAAGGCCCGCATGGCGGGCCGGCGCCTGTGGGGCGTCACCGCGTACGCGGACGACGCCGCGGGCGCGGCCGCGCCGCTCGCCGGGACGCTGCGCCTGAGCGCCGCCTACCTGAAGATGGACTGGCGGGGCGTGCTCCTGGGCTACGGCTCCCGCCCCGGCGACGTCGACCGCGACGGCAGGGCCCGCGCCGCCGCCGAGACCTTCTTCCGCACCGCCCCTGCGGACTCCGCCACGCAGACACCGGGCGTCCTGTACTGACAGGTACCGGCCCGGCGGCTGGCCGGGTCGCGGTTCGCTATGCTGAGGCGCATCGTGCAATGCCGATCACGGTGTTGCTGTACGCGGCAATCTCTGATATGGGGGCCTGGGTCCATGTGGAAGAAGATCCTGATCGTCGCCGGCGTGGCCACGGTCGCGTTCGTCGTGGCCAAGAAGGTCAAGTCGATCAACGACGACCGCACCCTGTGGCACGAGGCCACCACCTCCGCCGAGGACGTGCGCTAGCGAATTGCGTTAGCCAGCTCACTGCCGTCCGGGTATCCTCGCTGTTGCGGTGAGCGCAACGGCGATACTTGGAGAGGTCCAGTCCCGTAGGGTTCCGTCCGCGCGACTGACCGAGGGGCCTTAGCTCAATTGGCAGAGCACCTGCTTTGCAAGCAGGGGGTTAGGAGTTCGATTCTCCTAGGCTCCACAGCATGGAACGAGAGCGGCGTCAGCTTCAGGGCTGGCGCCGCTCTCGCGTTGCCCGCCATCGTGCCCGTCAGCGCAGGACGGCTGCCAGGGTGTCGGCTCCCAGTGCCGTCAGGTCAGGAAGGTTGAGGGTGTAGCGGACGTAGCGGCCGTGCCGCTCCGCGGTGAGCAGGCCGGCGCGGCGCAGGACGGCGAGGTGGCGGGAGACCTCCGGCGCCGAGAGCTCCCAGGCGTGGGCGAGCTCGCCGGTGGTGTGCGGCCCTCGGGCGAGGGTGCGCAGCAGCCGCAGCCGCACCGGGTGCGCGAGCGCCTCCAGGCGGCGGGTGACGGTCTCCAGGGGCACCGGCGCCGACGGACCCGCCTCGGCGACGGGGTACTGGACGACCGGCTGCCATCCGGTCGCGGTGATCACCACCAGGTGCGGGCGGCCGAAGACGCTGGGGAGGAAGGTGACCCCGGTGCCCTGGGCGGTGATCGCCTTGTCCTGCAGCTTGTCCACGATGATGTGGCCGCCGTCGGGCGACAGGGCGACGGCGCTGGAGATCGAGGCGAGCGCCGGCCCGACGCCCTGGCGCTGCAGGAGGTGGTGCTTCAGGCGCAGGTCGGTGGCGAGCGGCACGGCCGCGTTCGCCCAGGCGTCGTCGAAGAAGGCCTCGGCGCACTGCTCGAGGGTGCGCCGCACCCGCTCCCGCACGGCGGCGGGGTCGGCGAGGAGCCGTTCGGCGAAGGCCTCCTGGAGGGCGCCGCGGGCTTGGGCGAGGTCCAGTGCCCGGTTGCGGGCGGTCTCGTCGGCGAGGGGCGACGGCGCGCCGAAGCGCACCCGGTTGTTGCCGCACGTGGTGATGAGCGCGGCGGTCACGTACGCCTCGTCGTCGATCCGGTCCACGTCGTCCAGCTCTTCGGCGAGGGTGAGCCGGGGACGGGCGGGGACCAGGAAGCCGGCTCGTGAAGAGCGCCAGAGGAACTCGGCCTCCCGCAGCCGCTCGGCCAGCTCCGGCGGGAGCCCCGCCCAGACGTCCGCGGCCCAGCCGGCGTACTGCGGGTGGTGCCCGGGCTCGGCGAGCACGTGCAGCATCGCGGTCAGCTCGGCCAGCGGGGAGGCGGCGAACCGCAGCTGCCCCGGCCCCAGGCCGCCGATTTCGATCCTCAGCGTCACTCCCCCATCATCCCCGCACGCCAGAGCGCCCGCCGCGTCGGTTGACGGACATCGTCAACCCACCCCCCCGGCCCCCCCGCCCCACCCACCCGTTCCGCCCACGGAACCACCACCAAGCTCCGGCCGCTCGTCCGCGCCTCCGGAGGCCCCCGCTACGCGCTCGCGCTGGCCGTGGACGCCATCGGCACCGGACTGCTCCGGCCCTTCCTGCTGCTCTACGGGATGCTCGTGCTGGAGCTCTCCGCGCCGGCCACCGGCGTCGCGATGACCGCGGGCATCGTCGCGGGCCTGGGGTGCATGCCCGCGGTGGGACGCTGGCTCGACCGGGGCGCGCGCAGCACCGTGGTGGCGGCGTCGATGCTGGTGCGGGTGGCGGGCGTGGTGCTGCTGCTGGCCGCCCCGGCGGGGAGCGTCTGGATGTTCGGGGCGGCGGCGCTCTTCCTCGGCATCGGCAACCAGGCGTGGCCCGCCGCGCACGCGGCCCTCGTGGCGACGGTCTCGCATGGTCGCGAGCGCGACACGGCCCTCGCGGTGGGCCGCGCCCTGCGCAACGCCGGGATGGGCGCGGGCGCGCTCCTCGCGACCGCGTTCCTGACTGGGGGCGCACTCGCGATGCAGGTGCTGGCGGGCGCCACCGGACTCGCCTACCTGATCGCGGCGGCCCTGGCGTGGTCGGTCAAGGTGCGGGCCGACCCGGAAGCCGCCGTCGCCGAGGCCCAGGGGCCGGCGCCGCGGATGCGGACGCTGCTGGGCGCCAACGTGATCTACGTGTTCTGCCTCAACGTGCCCGAGATCGCGCTGCCGCTGATCCTGGTGACCCACTTGGACGCGTCACCGATGTGGTCGGCGCTGGTCTTCGTGGCGAACACCGTGCTGGTGGTCACCTTGCAAGTGCCCGTGACGATGCTGATGGCCCGGTACTCCCGGCGGGCCGCGCTGGTCCTGGCGGGTGCCGTCATCGCCGCGTCCTATCTCGGGTTCCTTGCGGCCACCCTGCTCGGGCACGGCTGGGGCGCGCCTGCGGTCGCCGCCGTGTCGGTGGTCTGCACCTTCGGCGAGATCCTCTACGCCGGCAGCGCCACGGCGCTCGTCACCGCCGTCGCCCCCGCGCATCTGCTGGGGCGGGCCCTCTCGCGCTTCCAGATGTCCACGGGCTTCGGCCTCGCCGTCTCCCCCGCGGTCATCACCGTGCTCGCCGCCCACGGCCCGGTCGCGCTCTGGGGCGGCCTCGCCGCGGGGACGCTCGCCGCCGCGGGAGCCGTTGCCGCCGAGAAGGACCAGGCGGGGCGCTTGATCGCCGGGGACATGGCCGCGGCGAGTGCGCACAGGGTTCCGGAGGCGAGCCACGCGAGGTCGTAGGCGCCGGTGGGGTCGCGGGTGACCCCGGCGGCGGACGTTCGCCGGCCGGTGACCGGCGGCGGTCGCTCGACCGCCGCCGGTCCGGGACCTGCCCGGTGGATCGGGCAGGTCGTTCTGCGGCCCAGTGGCCGTGCCGACGCGATGGCGGTGCCGGGATCGCGTCGGCCACCGGCGCCACGGGTGCGCGCCGGCCCTAGCGGCGCTGCAACTGGCAGCTGCCGTCCACGCATTCGCGGTGCAGGCGCCCCCGGGAGACCGTCTCGATGAGCCCGAGCACCCAGCACACGGGGCAGCCGCGCAGTGCGAGCAGGCCGACCGGGGCGAGCACGAGGCTCACGAGCCCGAAGGCGGGCAGGAGCGCGAACGCGGCGATCAAGAGGCCGAAGCCGAGGACGCCGCGCGCCACATGGCGGGGCACGGACTTGCTCGCGAAACTCCCGTCACCCGCCATGGCGGCCTCCTGCGCGGTCGAGCTCCTCCTGGACTGCCGCGCGGGCGCGGTGGAGCCTGGATTTCATCGCGGCCGTGCTGATCCCGAGCGCGTCGGCGGTCATGCGGCCGCTGTAGCCCTGGACGTCGCGCATGATGAGCACGCGGCGCTGCTCGGCCGGGAGCGCGGCGATCGCGTCTGCGACGATCCCCGCTTCCAGGAGCTGCAGCGCTGCATCCTCCGCTGAGGGCACCGTCCGGTCGGGGAGCGGCTCGCGGTGGCGCATGGCGAGCTTCGCCCGCCGGACGCATTCGTTGCGCACGATGCGGAACATCCAGGCCGCGAGCGCCCCGGTGGCGCGCAGCATCCCGATCTTGCGGTACAGGATGATGAGCGCCTCCTGCGCCGCGTCCTCCGCGTCCTGCGGTGTGGTGCAGAGCGAGTGGGCGAACCGGCGCACGTGCGGGTGCGAGCCGGAGACGAGCGCGGTGATCGCGCGGCCGTCCCCGTCCTGGGCGGCGGCGATGAGCGCTTCGTCGGGCCAGGCGGTCCTATCCACGCCGTGCCCTCCTGCGCAGCACTACGACACTGCAGACGCCCATGAGCAGCACCAGGACTCCGATTGCGATGGCGACGACCATGACGACCTCCCTATCCGGACCGGCCCGTCTGACCGGTCGGATAAGAGAGGCGTGCAGGGGCGCGAAGGATTCGCGTCCGCCCTGATTTTCTCCCGCGGCCCCGGACGGGCTGACAGCGGCGTTGATGGCGTGCGCGCTGATGCGGCAAGATGGGCCGGTGAGAATCGGATTGCTCGGCGCGTTTCAGGTCCAGGTGGGCGACCAGCCCCTCGAGGTCCCGGGGGCGCGGTCGCGGGCGCTGCTCGCGGCGCTGGCGCTGGAGCCGGGCCGGATCGTGCCGCGCTCGCGCCTGGTCGACTGGATCTGGGGTGACGAGCCGCCCGCGGACGAGGCGAACGCCCTGCAGGTCCTGGTGTCCCGCTTGCGCAAAGCGCTCCCCAAGGGCGCGGTCGAGTCGAAGTCGGGCGGGTACCTGCTGGCCGTCGAGCCCGACGCGGTGGACGTGAGCCGCTTCGAGGACCTGGTCGCGCGGGCCCGCAACGCCGATGACGCCGAGAAGGCCGCACTCCTGGGCGCGGCCCTGCAAGAGTGGCGCGGCACCGCTCTCGAAGGCATCGCCCTCTTGGGCAGCAAGGCGTTCGACGCCGTCGTCGTGGGGCTCAACGACCGGTATGTGGCGGTCCTGGGCGACCGCGTGGACGCGGAGGTGCGGCTGGGGCGCGGCGCCGACCTCGTCACCGAGCTCACCGACCTCGTCAACCGGTACCCGATGCGCGAAGGGTTCGTGGCGGCGCTCATGCGGGCGCTCGCCGAAGCCGGACGCGGCGCCGAGGCGCTCACGGCCTACCAGCAGCTCGCCGAACGCCTCGGCGAGGAACTGGGCGTCGACCCCTCCGCGGAGCTCTCGGCCCTGAACATCGCGCTGCTGCGCGGGGAGATCGGCGGGCGCACCGAGAACCGCCGCACCAACCTCCGCTCCGAGCTGACCGCGTTCGTGGGCAAGGACGACGAGGTGGCGGCGGTCGCCGACCTCGCGTCCCGGCACCGCCTCGTCACCCTCCACGGCCCCGGAGGCGCCGGCAAGACCCGCCTCGCCGTCGAGACCGCCCGCACGATGCTCGGCGACCTGCCCGACGGCGCCTGGCTCGTCGAACTCGCCGCGGTCAGCCCAGTCGGCGCGGGCGGCGCCGGAGGCGAACTCGCGCAAGCGGTCCTCACCGCCGTCGGCCTGCGCGACCAGCAGGGCGCCGCGGGCGGCGACGCGACCGACCGGCTCGTGGCCGCGATCCGCGACCGCGTGATGCTCCTCGTCCTCGACAACTGCGAGCACGTGATCGAGGAGGTCTCGGCGTTCACCGACCGGCTCCTCGGCGAATGCCGGTCCTTGCGCATCATCAGCACCAGCCGCGAACCGCTCGGCATCACCGGCGAGGCGCTCTGGCAGGTCGAGCCGCTCGCGCTGCCCGCCGAGGACGCGAGCCCGAAGGAGGCCGCCGCCTCCCCGGCCGTGCGGCTCCTGCGCGACCGCGCCGAAGCCGTGCGCCGCAACATCGGCGGCGACGACGCCACCTTGGCCACCATGGCCCGCATCTGCCGGGCCCTCGACGGCATGCCCCTGGCCATCGAACTCGCCGCCGCCCGCCTGCGCACCATGTCCGTCGACCAGCTCGCCGACCGCATCGACGACCGCTTCCAGCTCCTGACCGGCGGCAGCCGCACCGCGATGGCCCACCACCGGACCCTCCGCGCCGTCGTCGACTGGAGCTGGGACCTCCTCAACGAGGCCGAACGCGAACTCCTCCAGAACCTCGCCGTGTTCACCGGCGGCGTGAGCCTCGAAGCGGCCGAACGGGTCTGCCCCGCAGGCGAATACGCCCTCGACCTGCTCACCGCCCTCACCGAGAAGTCCCTGCTCGTCGCCTACGGCGAGAACGAGCCCCGCTACCGGATGCTCAGCACCATCCGCGAGTACGCGGCCCAGCGCCTCGACGAGGCCGGCGGGACCGAACCGGCCCGCCGGGCCCGCCTCGCCTACCTCAACGCGCTCGCCGAGACCGCCGACCCGCTCCTGCGCAGCGCCGACCAGCTCAAGTGGCTGGCCGCGTTGGAAGCCGAGCACGACAACCTCATCGGGGCCCTGCGGGAGGCGATCGCGGACGGCTGGTCCGAGGACGCGATGGCACTCGCCGGCTCGACCGCCTGGTACTGGTACCTCTCCGGCCGCAAAGCCGAGGGCACCGAGCTGAGCCTCGCCGCGGCCTCGCTGCCCGGCGACGGCGTGCCCGCCGAAGTGCAGGCCCTGGCCTGCACCGCCGTCACGATGTTCCTGACCGCGGGGGCCGGCGGCGACCAGTTCCAGGCGCAGGAGTGGATCGAGCGGGGGCACGACCTCGCGCAGCGCAGCGGCTCCCGCCACCCGCTGCTCGGGTTCACCGAACCGCTGTACCGCATGCTGAAAGCGCCGGACGACTTCCTGTCCGCGTTCGACCCCCTCGTCGACGGCGACGACCCGTGGGTGCGCGCGCAGGCCCGCCTCTCGCGCTGCTGGCTGCGGCTCTCCATCGGCAGCGACGAGACCGACGCGGACGACGAGCTCGCGATCGCGCTCGCCGAGTTCCGCGCCCTCGGCGACCGCTGGGGCATCTCGCAGGCGCAGGCCTTCCGCGCCGAGCGGTTCGCCATGCGCGGCGAGCTCGCCGACGCCTGCCGCACCTACGACGAGGCCGCCACCGCCGAAGCCGAACTCGGCGCCCGGGAGGAGGTGGCCGCCGTGCGCGCCCGGCAGGCGCAGCTGCACTGGCTGCTCGGCGACGAGCGCGCGAGCGCGGCCGCCATGGCCGCCGCCGACCTGGCCGCCGACGGGATCGCCTGGCCCGACACCGCCGCCGAACTGGCCCTGGCGAAGGCGCACCTGGCGCGCTGGCGCGGCGACGCGGACGAGGCGCGGGCGCAGCTCGCGGCCGTCCGGTACCGGCCCGGCGGGCACAGCTCGGGCATCGACCTCATGGTGTCCGACCTGCGCGCCCACCTCGCCGACGACCTCGCCGAGTCCCGCGGGCACCGCCGTGCGGCCTTCGGGGCCGCCGTGAACCTCGGGCACCCGCCGATGATCGCGCAGGCGCTGCACGGCCTCGCGGATCTCGCACTGCGCCAAGGGGACGACGCGGCGGCGGTGCGGCTGCTCGCGGCGGGCGACGCCGTGCGCGGCACCCGGGACCTCTCGCAGCCCGACTACCACCGGATCGCGGAGGCGACGCGGCAGCGCCTCGGCGAACCGGGGTTCGACGAGGCGATGCGCGAGGGGCGTGAGGCGGATTGGAAGGAGCTGGCGGAGGCCGTCCTCGGGGAGTGAAGGGCCGCAACGGTCTTATGCCGCCTTCTGGATCTGCTCCGACCCGGTGACGTTGCGGATGATGACGTCGCCGCCGCTCGTGCGGGCCTTGACCGCGATCTGACGGGCCGCCCCGGCGTGCTGCGACTCGTTGCGCACCAGGCCCGTGGGGGTCTTCGCGTCGAGGCGCGCGTCGGTGCCCTCGGGGACGCCGACCTCGAGCCTGCCGACGGCCGCGTGCAGGTCGATCGGCCCGGCGAGGGCCTCGCCGACGCTGATCGCGCCGATCGCGGTCTTGGCCCGGACCCCGGCGTGCGCGACGCCGACGGTGATGGGCCCCTGGGAGGAGCTGGCCCGCAGGTCGCCGCCGGCTTCGCCGATCCAGGTGTCGCCGCCGATGTTCTTGACCGCGGCCTCGCCGCCGATGCGGGCCGCGCGGAGGTCGCCGCTGCCGCTGATGTCGGCGCTGCCGTGGACGCGGTCGACGGCGATCCGGCCGGCGCTGGTCGCGAGCCGCACTTCGGCGGCCTCGGCGACCTTGATGTCGCCGATGGCGTTCTTGAGGCGGCAGGTGCCGACCGAGCCTTGGACGACGTACTCGCCGTCGGCGGTGTCGCCCTGCACGTTCGAGCCGGTCGGGAGCTGCACGCTGATGCGCACGGACCCGAACTTGCGGGCGAAGGCGGAGCGCAGCTTGGGCTGCCAGACCCGCAGGCGACCGGCCTCGAACTCGACGTTGACCTTGGCGGCGGCCTCGACGTCGAGGGCGCGGCCGGGGTCGATCGGGGCGACGTCGACGACGGTGGTGCCGCGGTCGGCGGCGGTGAAGCGGATGTCGCCCAGGACGATGTCGACGACGGCGGTGACGGGGGCGGGGGTGTCGAAGGTGTGCATGTCGGTGCCTCTTTCGGTGCGGCTCGCTGGCGTGATGCCCCAACGATGGCCCCGCGTCCTGTCACCGGCCTTGCTTCGGCCTGTCACCGCCCCTGACACGCCTCAGCGCATGGCGTATGCACTGTTCACTGCGGCTGCTCGAGGTCGGCGAGGAGCCCGTTGAGGGCGGCTTGCAGGGCAGCGGCGTTGGCGGTGTCGAACCAGGTGGTGCGGATGCGCTCGTTGCTGCCGCCGGGGGTCTCGTGCTCGGCGGCGAGGCGGCCGAGCGGGCGGGACTCGTCGGCGAGCGAGCGGCCGACGCCTTGGAAGAGGCTGCGGACGTACCGGTCAGCGGCTTCGGCCGGGACGCCGTGCCGGGCGGCCCATTCGGTGAGGGCCGCGAGGTAGGCGTAGTGGGTGCTCAGCGTGCTGGAGAGGGAGGAGCACACGTTGTAGGCGGTCGGGTCGGCGACGGGCTGGGCGCCGCCGAGCCGCTCGAAGAGCGCGTCGGCCACCGGGTGGGCGGGGTAGGTGACGGTGACGGACCGCCGTTCGCGCACGGTGGGGAGGGGGATGGCGGCGACGATGTCCGCTTCGGTGTGCAGGAGTTCGCGCAGTTCCTTTTCGGGGACGCCGGGGATGACGTTGACGACCGTGGTCGCGGCGCCGATCCGGAGGCCGGCGAGGGCGTCGTGCCGGTCGGCGCGGCGCACGGCGAGGACGAGGACGTCGGCGTGGTCGGCGACCTCCTGGTTGCTCGCGCGGACCTCGACGTTCGGGTACCGGGCGGCGAGTGCGGCGGCGGTGGCCGCGCCCCGGGGGGAGAGGCTGATCGGCGGCGGCGCGTCGATCCCTTCGCAGAGGCCTTCCACCATGGCGGCGCTGATCTCGCCCACGCCGATGAATCCGATGCGTTCCACTGGGTGCTCCTTCGTGTCGGTCTTGAGGCTAATGCACACCGGACCGGACGGCACCGATCCGAAATATTTTCGACCTTCACCATTGAAGTCTTTCAATATTAATTAGTGTCTGAGCAGGGATTGACACTGTGGAATGGCGAATTTATCCTGATTGTGGCAAACGTTATCTAAGAAATTTTCGGAAAGTTCCCGCCATCAGGAGGAGCAATGGAGCACCACCCGAAACCACCCGAGACCGCCATGTCCAAGCTGAAACGACGGTCCCTGATCACCGCCGGCGCGGCCCTCCCGGTACTCGCCGCCGCCGCACCCGCCGCCGCCCAGACCACCATCCTCGTCGAACCCGGGAACGTCCAGCAGACCATCCAGGGCTTCGGCGGCATGAACCACAGCGTCTGGATCGCCGACCTCACCGCCGCCCAGCGCGACACCGCGTTCGGCAACGGCAGCGGCCAGCTCGGCTTCAGCATCCTGCGCATCCCCGTCCACGAGGACCGCGCCAACTGGAGCCGCGAAGTCGCCACCGCCCAGCGCGCGATCGCCCTCGGCGCCAAGGTCTTCGCCTCGCCCTGGAACCCCCCGGCGCACATGACCGAGTCGTTCTCCGGCGGCAAGCGCCTGCGCTACGACATGTACGACGACTACGTCCAGCACCTCAACGACTTCGACCAGTTCATGGCGTCCAACGGGGTCGACCTCTACGGCATCTCCGTCCAGAACGAACCCGACTACGCGCACGACTGGACCGCCTGGACCCCCCAGGAGATGCTCCGCTTCTGCCGCGAGAACGCCGGCGCCATCGGCACCCGCGTCATCGCCCCCGAATCGTTCCAGTACCGCAAGAACCAGTCCGACCCGATCCTCAACGACCCCCAGGCCCTCGGCAACGTCGACATCATCGGCGCCCACCTCTACGGCACCCAGAACGCCGACCTCCCCTACCCGCTCTTCCAGCAGAAGGGCGGCGGCAAGGAACTCTGGATGACCGAGGTCTACCACCCCAACAGCAGCGACTCCGCCGACCTCTGGCCCGGCGCGCTCGACACCGGCGAGCACATGCACCGCGCGCTCGTCTACGGCCGCTTCCAGACCTACGTCTGGTGGTACATCCGCCGCAGCTACGGCCCCATGCGCGAAGACGGCCGGATCAGCAAGCGCGGCGCCAACATGGCCCACTTCTCCAAGTGGGTGCGCCCCGGCTACCAGCGGATCACGGCCACCGCGAACCCCCAGGCCAACGTCTACATCACCGCGTTCAAGAGCGGCGCCAGGATCGTCATCGTCGCCATCAACAAGAACGCCTCGTCGGTGTACTTCCCGTTCACCGTCCAAGGCGGCGGCAACGCCACCGTCGCGACCTGGCTGACGGACGCGAACAACACCCTCGCGGCCTCCTCCTCCCCCACCATGACCAACGGCTCATTCGGCGCCCAGCTCCCCGCGCGCAGCATCCGCACCTTCGTCATCAACTAGCCGGGTGAGAACCCGCCCGAAGGGGTACTCCACAGGTTCGAAGCGGGCGCCCGCGAGGGCGCCCGCCCATCCGAAGGAGGACCCATGGCCGTGCAGGAGCGCCTCACCGTCCACGTCACCGACGCGCCCGACCAGAGCCGCTACGAAGCGCGGGTCGACGGCGAACTGGTCGGGTACACCGAATACCGCCACCACGACGGTACGACCATGCTCGCCCGGACCGAGGTTCCCGCGGAACTCCAGAACAAGGGCATCGGCGCCGCGCTCGCGCGGTTCGCGATCGAAGCGGCGCGCAAGGCCGGCAAGCAGATCGAACCCGCCGACCCGTTCATCGCGGGCTGGATCGAACGCCACCCCGAGTACGCCGAGATGGTGCACGAGAAGGCGGTCCGCCTCGGCGAAGAGGACTTAACCCCGGCGGTTTCTCGGAGCGCAGTTCGGAGCGCAGCTCGGCCCACCGCTCGAGCCGCTCGCCCACGCGCGCCTCGTTCCCGTTGCGGGTCGGCCGGTAGAACCGCTGCCGGTCCATGCCCTCGGGGAAGTAGTCCGCGCCCGAGAAGCCGTTCTCGCTGTCGGGGTCGTACTGGTAGCCCTTGCCGTAGCCGATGTCCTTCATCAGGCGGGTCGGGGCGTTGAGTATGTGCGGGGGCGGGGCGAGCGAACCGGTCCGCTTCGCGGCGCGCACCGCCTCCCCGAAACCGCGGTAGACCGCGATCGACTTCGGCGCGGTCGCGAGGTAGACGACGGCCTGCGCGATCGCCAGCTCCCCCTCCGGCGAACCCAGCCGCTCGTACACGTCCCACGCCGCCAGCGCCTGCTGCACGGCCTGCGGGTCGGCGATCCCGATGTCCTCGTTGGCGAACCGCACGATCCGGCGGGCGATGAACAGCGGGTCCTCCCCGCCGTCGAGCATCCGCGCGAGCCAGTACAGGGCCGCGTCCGGGTCGGAGCCGCGCATCGACTTGTGCAGCGCCGAGATGAGGTTGTAGTGGCTCTCCTGGGTCTTGTCGTAGAGCGGCGCCCGCTTCTGGACGGCCTCCGCCAGCGATGCCGTATCGAGCGGCGGCGTCCCCTCCGGCAGCTCCTGCAGCTGCTCGACCATGTTGAGCAGGTACCGCCCGTCGCCGTCGGCCATCGCCACGAGCGACCCGCGCGCCTGCTCGTCGAGCGGGACGGGCCGCACCTCCTGCTCGGCGCGGGCCAGGAGCGTCTCGAGCGCGGCGGTGTCGAGCCGGTGCAGCACGAACACCTGGCAGCGGGAGAGGAGCGCGCCGTTGAGCTCGAAGCTGGGGTTCTCGGTGGTGGCGCCGACGAGGATGATCGTGCCGTCCTCGACGTACGGCAGGAAGCCGTCCTGCTGGGCGCGGTTGAACCGGTGGATCTCGTCGACGAACAGGAGCGTGCCCTGTCCCGTCTCGCGGCGCTGTCGCGCGGCGGCGAAGACCTTCCGCAGGTCGGCGACGCCGGAGAACACGGCTGAGAGCGGTTCGAACGCGAGGTCGGTCTCCTCGGCGAGCAGCCGCGCGATGGTGGTCTTCCCGCACCCGGGCGGGCCCCATAGGATCGTCGAGACGGGTTTCCCGCGGGCGACCATGCGTCCGAGCGGCGCGTCGGGGGCCAGCAGGTGGTCCTGGCCGACGACCTCGGCGAGCGCGCGCGGACGCAGCCGGTCGGCGAGGGGCCTGGGCGGTTCATCCCCGAACAGCGGCAATGCGGGCGCCGGTTCACTCATGTCACCACCGTATCGCCGGGGTATGACATACGGTGCGAACGTGAGCGGATGCCGCCTTCGCGCGGCGCGACCGCTCGCGGCATCGAGCGAGGGCCCGGGCGAAGCGGCCCGGGCCCGGGTTACGGTTGCCGCGCTCGACCGATACGGCGGCATGTGCCGGGATCGGCGGCTCCGAAACGGATGGGGGCATTCATGACCGAGATCCGCGACATCGAAGTGGTCGTCTTCGACGTGCTCGGCACGCTGGTCGACGAACCGGACGGCATCGGAGGGGCGATCCGCGAAGCGCTCCCGGACGCCGACCAGGCCCGCGTCGACGACCTCGTCGCCCTGTGGCAGCGGCATGTGGAGGGCGAGCAGGCCCGCATCGCACGCGGCGAGCGCGCGTACGCCACCACCGAGGTCATCGACGCCGAAGCGGCGCACGCGGTGGCCGAGCGGGCGGGGATCGCGGACGCGGGGGTCATCGCGAGGCTCGCGACGGCCGGCCAGCGGCTCGCCCCCTGGGAGGACACGGTCGCCGGTCTTGAGCGGCTGGCGTGGCACTTCCCGATCATCGGCCTCTCCAACGCCGGCCGCGCGGCGCTGCTGCGGCTCAGCGCCTTCGCGGGTCTGCGGTTCCACCAGGCGCTCTCGAGCGAATCGGCCGGGGCGTACAAGCCCGCGCCGGAGGTGTACCGGCTCGCGCTCGACGCGGCCGGGTGCGCGCCCGACCGCGTCCTGATGGTCGCGGCGCACGCCTGGGACCTGCGCGGCGCGCAGGCGTGCGGCATGCGCACGGCCTACATCGGCCGGGCGGTCGGCGACCCGCCGAAGGACACCGACACGTTCGACGGCCACTTCGACGGGCTCGAAGCGCTGACACTCGCCCTCATCGCCGAGTAGTCGGCCTGTCCCTCAACGAGGTCGGGACACCGGAGCTCCCTTGAATCCGCGTATGATTGTCCACCAGTCTGCGAATTCACACCCCGACAACGAACTCGCGGCAAACGTCCGGTTCCGGGCCAAGCTCCCCAGTGCAGACCCGGGACGACCCTTACCCTCAGAGGGACGATGCCCTGTGACCTTCGGTGAGATGTTGCGGCGCTTGCGAGAGCGAGCGGAACTGACACAAGAGCGCTTGTCGATCCTTTCCAACGTGAGTGTCAGGACCATCAGCGCTCTTGAGCGCGGCGGCCGCCGCCGCGCTCCGACGATGAGCACGTTGCGGAGTTTGGCCGACGCGCTGGAACTCGAAGGGCTCGAACGGGACCGATTCTTCGCGGCCGCGGCCGGCCGTCCAGTGCCGCCGCTCGAGGAGCCCGAGTTCGTCGCTCCGGGAGGCAAGAAGGCGTCCGTACCGGAACCACTGGTCAAGGCCACTGCACGGCTCGCGGCCGCGCTCAAGGAGCGATGGGCGCAGGAGGAGGAGCATCACAAGGTCCAGGATCCGGTCCCACTCCCGGTGCATTGGGAGGGGATGTCGTCGGAGCACATGGACTCCTGGGCGAACATTCACCGAGCAAGGGGCGGGGAGGCGGCGCCGCCGCTGGAATTGACCGGCCGACTCGAGGATATCGCCGACTTCTACCGGCGGATCCCTTCCGGGAGACTGGTCGTGGTCGGTCGACCGGGGGCCGGGAAGACGACGCTGACCCTGCGGTTCGTACTGCAGATGTTGCAGACTCGCTCGCCTGGCGACGCGGTGCCGGTCATCTTCGGCATCGAGTCGTGGAGCCCTGCCACCACGAACCTGCGCGGCTGGTTGACCGCGCAGCTGCTGCGCGATTACACGTGGCTCGGCACCGCCACAGAGCCCGGCGGACCGGTGTTGGCCGCGTCCCTGGTGAACGAGGGACTCATTCTGCCGGTCCTCGACGGCTTCGACGAGATCAGCTCTGAACGGCATCGTGATGTGCTCGAGGCGCTCAACAGTTCCCAGATGCCGCTGTTTCTGACCAGCCGCACGGAGGACTATCGGGACGCCGTCGCGAACGTCGATGTGCTGACTTCGGCAGCCGGGGTCGAACTTGCCGATCTGACCGTCGGAGACCTGGAGGAGTACCTGCCGCGTACCACCGTCAGGACCAGGGACGGAATTCCCTTGTGGACTCACGTGCTGGACCGCCTCAAGGAGGAACCGCGAAGCGAGGCCGCCGACAACCTCGCGGCAGTGCTGGCCACGCCTCTCATGGTCTATCTGGCCCGCGTGGTGTACAGCGACAACGGCGGCCCTGATCAAGACGAACGCCACCCCTCCGAACTGCTCGACATCGAGAAGTTCCCGAATGCGGCCGCCGTCGAAACGCACCTGCTGGGCAATCTCGTCCCCGCGGTCTACCGGCCCCGCGGGGACCCGCGGTTCGAATCCGAGGACGTGCAGCGATGGCTCGGCCACCTCGCCGACCACTTGGACCGCCTCAAGACCCAGGATCTCGCCTGGTGGCAGTTGGGCACGTCCATACGCAGGCGCAACCGCATGATGCTCATCGCGATCACTGTCGCACCGGTCTTCGGGTTCGTGGACATGATCGTGGAAGCGCTCCTGCTCAGGCAGCGGATCGGGTTTGCGCTCTCGATCGCAGTGGCGCTCGGCATCGTGGCCGGCGTGGCGTTCGGGCTCGCGCACGGGCTCGTCTCCGGAAGCCGCAGCAGGCCGGTCGAACCGTCGCGCATCCGCATCCGCATTCGTGAACCGAAGGAACTCCCGTGGAAGGACGCCGCCCACCGGTTCAGAACCGGTCTCGTGGGCGGCCTCGTGACGGGGGTCGGGTACGGCGTCCTACGCGCGGCCATCTACGTGTCCGCCCTCGGCCGTGACCCCCTGCAGGCCATCGTGGGAGGACTCCTGGATGCGGCCGTGTTCGGACTCATATTCGGGCTGACGGCCGGGCTCACGTTCGGGCTCATGGCATTGTGCGAGGCACCGCTCGACCCCAAGTCCGTCGCCAGTCCCGAAGACCTGATGCGCGCCGACCGTGCGACGACCGCCGCCCGGGTGCTGCTGCTCGGTCTGGCGTTCGCTGTCGCCCTCCCGTTCACCGGCTGGCTCATTGTCACGCTCCTGCAGCAGCTGCCGCAGATATGGGGCCGCGAACTCCTTTGGGACCCGAGGTCCGGGCTCGCCATCGGCCTGATCGGAGGGATCGGCGGAGGCGCCGCTTACGCGCTCAGCCTGACCGCTTGGGGCCAATGGCTCGTGTTCGGCCGCATATGGCTGCCGCTGACGCGACGCCTTCCTTGGGTGGTACGCGACTTCCTCAAAGACGCCTACAACCGCGGCGTGCTCCGACGCGTCGGCGTGGTCTACCGCTTCCGGCACGAGCGGCTGCAGGACCATCTCGCCGAGACCTACCGGTCAAGACGCTCGATCTGACTCTGTTTCCCCTGATCAACCGGACCGGACACAGATGGCCGGTCGATGACCTGGAGTTGACCGGCCGTCCGACTCGATGATCGATGGCATCGAGGGGCCGGCTCCGGTCCGCGACAGGAATCGGTGGACCGGCCGGTATCGCTACCCGACCGGCGGTCCGCCCAGGCGAACAGAGGACAACTGTGAGAAGGAAATTCAAGTGGCTGCTGGCGACCGCACTCGCGGTCATTGCCGCGTCGGCGCCAGCCGCACCGGCGCAAGCGGCCGACCACACCCGAACCCAAACGCTGCTGCAACAGTACCTGCAACACGGCGGACCCGGCGCCGCCGTCTACGCGGGTGACGGCATCGACGCATGGACGCTGACGAGCGGATCCGCTTCCGCGACCGCCGACCGCCCCATCACCCCGACCGACCACTTCCGGGCCGCCAGCCAGACCAAGACCTTCACCGCGGCGGTCGTGCTCCAGCTCGTCGACGAAGGCCTGGTCGACCTGGACGCTCCGATCGAACGGTACCTGCCGGGAGTCGTCGCGGGGAACGGCTACGACGGCGAGGCCATCTCCGTGCGGCAGCTCCTCCAGCACACCAGCGGCGTCGCGAGGGACGTGAACGGCGCGAAGCCCGGGGCCGACGGCACCTTCTCGCTCGCCGAACTGGTCCGGGCGGGGCTGAGCCGGCCGCCGCTCTTCGCCCCCGGCACGGGATTCGGCTACTCCAACGTCAACTACCACCTCACCGGGATGCTGATCGAACGCCTTACCGGCCGAACCGTCTCCGAGGCGATCACCGAACAGATCATCGAACCGCTCAACCTGACCGGCACCTCCTTCCCGGGGCCGGGAGACCGAACCCTCCCCGCTCCCCACGTTCCCGGCTATCAGGGCGGACGGCTCGGACCGTTCTTCTACTGGTACGAGACCACTTTCAACCTTGAGATGTCGTTCGCCGGCTCCGCAGGGGCGATCACGTCGACCTTGACCGACCTGGCGGCATTCCAGCGGGCCCTCGCCGACGGCGAGGTCGTCTCGTACGAGACCCTGGCCGAGATGCGCGAGACCGCCACGACTCCGGCGGAGTTCGGTGACGGCTACGGGCTCGGTCTCATGCGGCTGGAGCTGTCCTGCGGCGGCGAGGCCTGGGGCCATGCCGGCGACCTCACCACCGGCCATTCGTCGGTGACCATGGTGACCGACGACGGCCGCTTCGCCTCACTGATGACCAACACGATCGTCTGGAACTCCAACGAGCCGACCCGGTACGACGTGGTCGACGCCGCGCTGTGCGAGGGGGTGTCGGCATGAGGCCGCTGTCGAAGACTCCCGCGATGACCGCCGCACTGCTCGGCATCGTGGCATCGGCCGGGCTCGTCGAACCCGCGGCGCACGCGACGACCGCGCCCCCGCAGTTCACCGACGCCTTCGGGCTCACCGTGATCGACCAGTCCGACTGGCTGGGTGAGGGCGGACGCACCTTCACCGTCACCGTGGCGACGGAGGAAGTCCCTGCCTACCAGGTGATGCCGGGACAGGTTTCGGACGAGCACGTCATCATGGTCACTCTGCCGACCGGGTACGACGAGGCTGCCGACTACCCGGTGCACTACACCCTCCACGGAGCCGGCGAGTACCCGCTCACCCAAAGGCACAAGGAGATCGTCGAGCAGTCGACTGAAGATGCCCAGCTGATCACCGTCACCCCGAACGGGGGAGGGCGCGGCTGGTACACCGACTGGGTGAACCCCGGCAGGCTCGGCCCGCAGAACTGGGAGAGCTTCCACCTCGACCAGCTCGTGCCGTTCATCGACGAGAACCTGTCCACGATCGCCGCCAAGGAGGGTCGCGCGATCTCGGGCCACTCGATGGGCGGTTTCGGAGCACTGCACTATGCCGAGCGACGGCCCGACCTGTTCGACTACGTGGGAAGTTTCTCCGGCGACCTCGACCTGCTGAACCAGGCGATGCGCGCGGCCGTGGTGGCCTCTACCCAGCTGGCCTCGCACGGCACGCCGACGGTGGCCCCTGACGCGATCTTCGGCCCGCCGATCTGGCCGTTCGACGGCGTATGGAATCGGGAAAGCCCCGCGCAGCACGTCGAATCCCTGCGCGGCAAGGTAATCGCCTTGTACAGCGGTGACGGCGGCGATATGGCCGTCGATCCGCTCCAGGCCGTCGCAGAGCGTTTCGTCTGGCAGACGGCCGTCGTGACCGCGGACAACCTCACTGCGGCGGGCATCCCGTTCCAGTTCCTGGATTACGGCGACGGCGGCGATTGGGCGCCGGGCTGCACCGGCAAGCACAACCAGAGGGCTTGCCTCCAAGCGGATATGGACCATTTCGTTTCGCTCGTCACGGACCACATCCAGCACCCGTGAGACGGCTGCCGTGCGGCAGTCGTTCCGCCGCAGGGCAACCTCACCAGCCTCCACCCGAAAAAACGGCGCACCGGCCGCCAATGCCCATGCCGGTGACCGCGTCCGACCGCTTTGCCTGGCGGTCGGACGCGGCTAGAAATTCGGAGTCCTCATGACGAATCAAGTATCGAAGTCGAACCCCGGCGGTGACGACGCGGCCGAAAAACCGACGGTCAGGAACGTTGGCATGGCAGTGCTGGTCGAGCTGCTGGCCGGTGCAGTGCTCGCCTTCATCGGCCTGGACTTCGACAAGGAGGACACGCCTCCGCCCTCGCCGACCTACCCGCCTACCCAGGGCCCCAGCGAAATCGCCACCACCGCAGGCCCGATCGAGACGCCCTCATCCTCGCCCTCACCCACCCCGGAAACGCCGCCGACCGATCCCTTCGCCGACCTCGGCATCGGCGACTGCCTGTACAACCTCGGCAGTCCCGACGACTTCGAATTGGAGCCCACCGATTGCGAGCCCGGCGACTTCGAGGTGGTCGAGGTCTTCAGCGATTCCGGTGGCACCGGCGCCTGCAACGGAATCCCCGGATCGGTGTACGGCTACGACCACGGACACGGCTCGGTCTACTGCCTGAGCTACCTCCACCCATGGGGGGATGCGTACTACGCGGGCGAGGGCCAATGCTTCACGAAGGCAGGTGACGGGACCTACGAGATCACCGGATGCGCGGAGGGAACAGTCCAGGTCCTTGAACGATTCTGGGGAAGCAGCAGTGCGGACCCCTGCACTGAGCGGGAGTTCTACAGCGGCTCGATCGTCTTCGAAGGATACGGCGAAGGGCAGGACGCGAAGCTGTGCACCAGGGTCCGATACCCGGATGACATCGGATACGCCCAGCAGCACGGCTGCCTGTACGCGGGCGGACCGGAGGATGCGATGACCTTCGAGTCCGTCGACTGCGACCAGGCGAACGTCTACGTCACCGGCCGCTCGGCCGTTTACCAGGACACCGGTTTCTGCGACGGATACGGCTGGGCCACTTGGCAGAGCGACGCCTTCCCCGAGTACGCGTACACCGTCTGCTTCGCCTGGTTCTAGCAAGGCGGCTTCGCCGGCCCGCTGCCGTTGGGCCGGTCGGCCCAACGGCAGCGGGCCGCAGAAGATCTCGTGACCCTCACGACGAACCGGCCGCCGCGGCGCTTGCACTCTTTCGAGTGACAAGCGGGCCGCGGCGGCCGGTTCTTGTCGTACCCGGGCGGGACGATCGGCGCTACAAGTCTCTTCCCCTCCAATGGTGGGTGGGGGTTCGTGGACGGTAGAACGCCGGGACCATCACCGCCGCATCAGGTCTCGCGCGCGCCGCTCTTGAACGACCTGAGCCGCAGGCTGTTGCCGACCACGAACACGCTCGAGAACGCCATCGCCGCACCCGCGAGCATCGGGTTCAGCAACCCGAGCGCCGCCAGCGGGATCGCGGCCACGTTGTAGGCGAAGGCCCAGAACAGGTTGCCCTTGATCGTGCCGAGCGTCCTGCGCGACAAGCGAATCGCGTCGGCCGCCGACCGCAGGTCGCCGCGCACGAGCGTCAGGTCGGCGGCCTCGATCGCCACGTCCGTCCCGGTGCCCATCGCCAGGCCGAGGTCGGCCTTGGCGAGCGCCGCCGCATCGTTCACGCCGTCGCCGACCATCGCCACGACCCGGCCCTCGGCCTGCAGCCGCGCCACCTGGTCGACCTTGTCCTGCGGCATGACCTCGGCGATCACCTCGTCGATGCCGACCTCGGCCGCGATCCGCTCCGCGACGGCCTTGTTGTCCCCGGTCAGCAGCACCGGGGTCAGGCCGAGCGCCTTGAACTGCTCGATCGCCTCGGCGCTGGTGGGCTTGACGGTGTCCGCGACGATGAGCACGCCGCGCGCCTCGCCGTCCCAGCCGACCGCGACGGCGGTCTTCCCTTCGCGTTCGGCGTCGGCCTTCGCTTCGGACAGTTCGGGACTCAGCTCGAGCGTCCAGTCGGCGAGCAGTGCTTCGCGCCCGACGACGATGAGGTGGCCGTCCACGACCCCTTGCACGCCTTTGCCTTCGATGTTCTTGAAGTCCTCGACGGCAGGCAGTGCGCCCTCGGCGGCGGCGGCCTTCGCGATCGCCTGCGCGACAGGGTGCTCCGAGGCGTGCTCGAGCGCGCCGGCGAGCCGCAGCAGCTCGGCGCGGTCGGTGCCCGCCTCCGGGAGGGCCCCGGTGAGGGTCATCTTGCCGGTGGTCACGGTGCCGGTCTTGTCGAGCACGATCGTGTCGACGCGCCGCGTGGACTCCAGGACCTCCGGGCCCTTGATGAGCACGCCCATCTGCGCGCCGCGCCCGGTGCCGACGAGCAGCGCGGTCGGCGTCGCCAGGCCCAGTGCGCAGGGGCAGGCGATGATGAGGACGGCGACCGCGGCGGTGAACGCGGCCGCAGTCGGGTAGCCCGCGCCGAGCCAGGACCCGAGGGTCGCGACCGCGATCGCGATGACGACGGGCACGAAGATCCCCGCGACCCTGTCGGCGAGGCGCTGGACCTCGGCCTTCCCGGACTGGGCGTCCTCGACGAGCCGCGCCATCTGCGCGAGCTGGGTGTCGCCGCCGATCGCGGTGGCGCGCACGACGAGCCGTCCGCCCGCGTTGACCGTGGCGCCGGTGACGGCGTCGCCTTCCCCGACTTCGACGGGCACCGATTCGCCGGTGAGCATGGAGGCGTCCACGGCGGAGGTGCCGGAGGTGATCACGCCGTCGGTGGCGACCTTCTCCCCCGGGCGGACGACGAACTCGTCGCCGACGGCGAGGTCCTTGATCGGCACGCGGGTCTCCGCGCTGCCGCGCAGGATCGCGACGTCCTTGGCGCCCATGTGGAGCAGGGCCCGCAGTGCCGCGCCGGCCTGCCGCTTGGAGCGCTTCTCGAAGTAGCGTCCGGCGAGCACGAACATGGTGACCCCGGCCGCGACCTCGAGGTAGATGTTGCCCGCGCCGTCACTCGGTTCGACGGTGAGCTCGAACGGGTGCGTCATGCCCGGGGTCCCGGCGGTGCCGAGGAACAGGGCGTACAGGGACCAGGCGAACGCGGCGAGGGTGCCGACCGAGACGAGCGTGTCCATGGTGGCGGCGCCGTGGCGAAGGTTGAGGAAGGCGGCCTTGTGGAACGGCCAGGCCGACCACAGGACCACGGGCCAGGCGAGCGCCAGGGACGCCCACTGCCAGTAGTCGAACTGGAGGGCCGGGACCATCGACATGGCGATGACGGGCACGGTGAGGACGATCGCGCCGATGAGCCGCTGGCGCAGGGAGTCCAGCTCCGGGTCGGGCCGCTCGCCGGCGTCGTCCGCTGCGGACTCCTCGGGTTCGGGGGGCAGGGGGAGGGCCGCGGTGTAGCCGGTCTTCTCGACGACCGCGATGAGCTCGGCCGGGTCCAGCCCTGCGGGGGCCTCGATGCGGGCCTTCTCGGTGGCGTAGTTGACGGTGGCGGTGACGCCCTCGACCTTGTTGAGCTTCTTCTCGATCCGCATCGCGCAGGAGGCGCAGGTCATGCCGCCGATCTCGAGTTCAATGCGGTCGACCGGGCCGGGGGGCAGTGCAGTGGTCATGGTCGTCCTTCCTCTCTCGTGCGGATCAGTGGCCGTGGCCGTCGGTGCCGTGGTCGTCGGACTCGGACGGCTCCTCGGTCGGCGCTTCGGTCGTGCCCTCACTGGGTTCGGACTCCTGGCCACCGCCGGCGCTCTCGGCCGTGTCGACCACGAACGCCGCGCTGTGGACCTGGCCCGCGACCTGGAAGTCGAAGTACAGGAAGTACCGGCCCGCGGTGGGCACCTCGGTCGCGAACTCGACGGCGGGTCCGCTCAGGTCGCCCGCCTGCGGCGCTTCGCCTTCGGGGTGCACGTGGAGGTAGGCGAGGTCGCCTTCGCGCAGGGCCACGAGGTGGCCGAACGCGCCGAGGTAGGGCTCCAGCTCCTCAACGGGCCGCCCGTCGCGGGTCACCGAGGCCGTGACCTCGGAGGCGGCGCCCGCGGTGAGGTCGCCGTCAAGGGTGACGGTGAAGCCGTCGACCTCGGTGCTCAGCGACGGTCCTGCGGCGATCTGGGGTCCGAAGTCCCCCGCGACCTCGACGGTGCGGGTCAGGGTGAGGTCCTCGCCGCCTTCGGGGACGAAGTCGGCGTAGACGCGGTAGGAGCCGGCCGCGTCCCAGGTCCAGGGGAGCGACCAGGTGCCGTCGGCGCCGAGTTCGGGGTGCACGTGGCGGAAGTGGCTGCCATCGGTGCGGACCACGATGAGGTGGAGCTCCTTCTCGTGGGAGACGGCGTAGTCGGTGAGCGGCGCGCCGTCCGCGCCGGTGATCTGGAAGGCGAGTTCGCCGTCCTCGCCGATCCCGGCCGGGGCGCTTACCTGGCTGAGCAGGTAGCCGTCCTGCTCGATGGCGAGACCGCCCACGGCGGGGGCTTCGCCGTCGCCGCTGCCGTGGCCGCCGTCGTGGCCGGACTGCTCGTTCCAGTCGTCGGCGGCGCCGTCGGGGGCGACGAGCGCGGCCGTGCCGAACGCGGCCGCGAACAGCACCGCGAGTCCTCCGCCGTAGAGGCCGAGGCGTGTACCGGTGTTCATAGCGTTCCTCCCGCTCCGATGATACCCCCTTAGGGTATCCGCATAGTTCATATTTTTACCCCCTGGGGGTATCAAAGTCAAGCCGGGAACCGAGACGTGAGGCACGAAACAGCGCATCCGGGCACGGCCTGTGACCTACCCGTAAAGCGGAGGCGCTTCGCGGCGGCCGGGGCTATGGTCGAGGGCGGTGACCTCGCGTAACCGGCGCATCGCGCGGCACCATGCGGCACCGGGCACCCATCCCATCCGAGTTCCGTTGCCGCCCAACCTGAACCCTCCAATCGAACACGGGGCCATTGCTGCAATGGAATCCATCACCCTCGACGGGAAACGTCCACTCGCCTCGATCGCACGAGCGCTCCGACCCCGGAGGGCGCAGCTCGCCCTCGCCGCGGGCGTCTTCGCGGTCAAAGACAGTCCCACCTGGCTCATGCCGGTCATCACCGGCGCCGCCGTCGACGCGGTCGTGCGCGGCGGACCGATATCGACACTCGGCTGGCTCGCCATCGGCGCCGCCGTCCTCGTCATCCAGAACGCCTTCACCCACGTGTGGTTCACCCGCCTCTACATGGGTGCGGTGCGCTCCCTCGGCGCCGGCTTCCGCAATGCGCTCGCGGCACGGCTGCAACTCCTGTCCATCGGCTTCCACTCGCGGTCGAACGCCTCGATCATCCAGAGCAAGGTCGTGCGCGACGTCGAGAACGTGGAGATGATGTTCGCCCAGTCGGGCGGGCCGTTCCTCTCGGCCGTGTTCGTCTTCGCGGGCGCGATCACCATGACCGCGCTGACCGTGCCGCAGTTCCTGCCGGTGTTCGCGCTCTCCATCCCGTGCGGCTTCGGCGTCTGGTGGTTCACGCGCCGCCGCTCGCGCGAGCGCAACGAGGAGTTCCGGCGCGAGATGGAGGTCTTCTCCGCGCGGGTCGGCGAGATGGCCGCGCTCATGCCGATCACGCGCGCGCACGGGCTCGAGCACGTGGCGACCGGGCGGGTCGCGGAGGTCGCAGAAGAGGTGCGGCACCGCGGGCTGCGGCTCGACGTCGTCAACGGCCGCTTCGGCGCCGCCAGCTGGGTCACCATGCAGCTCTTGTCGGTCGGCTGCCTGCTGCTGGCCGCCACCGTGGCCGTGATGGAGTGGGCGCCGATCTCGGCCGGGCAGGTCGTGGTGCTCGGCACCTACTTCTCGATGCTCACCGGCTCGGTCGGCTCCGTGCTCAACCTGATCCCGGTGACCGCGCGCGGCACCGAGTCGGCGCGGTCGATCGCCGAAGTGCTCGAGGACCCCGACGTCGAGTACAACGAAGGAAAGCCCACTGTGGACCGAGTGGAGGGGCGCATCGAACTCCGCGGGGTCACGGTGCGGTACCCGGACGGCGGCGAGCCCGCGCTGGACGCGGTGGACCTCGACATCGCGGCGGGCAGGACCGTTGCGCTCGTGGGCCCTTCGGGTTCGGGCAAGTCGACGCTGATGAACACCGTGCTCGGCCTGATCCGGCCCGCGGGCGGGAAGGTGCTGCTCGACGGCGCCGACATGGAGGCCCTGGACATGCGGTCGGTGCGCCGGCACGTGTCGGTGGTGCCGCAGGACTCGGTGCTGTTCGAGGGCTCGGTGCGGGACAACATCACGTACGGGCTGGGGCCGGTCGACGACGAGGCGGTGCGGCGGGCGCTGCGCGACGCGAACGCGCTGGAGTTCGTGGAGGGCCTGCAGGACGGCTGGAACACGGTGGTCGGGGAGCGGGGCGCGCGGCTTTCGGGCGGGCAGCGCCAGCGGCTCTCGATCGCGCGGGCGCTGATCCGCGACCCGCGGATCCTGTTCCTCGACGAGGCGACGAGCGCGCTGGACTCGGAGTCGGAGCGGCACATCCAGGGCGCGCTCGAGACGCTGATGCGCGGGCGGACCACGCTGGTCGTGGCGCACCGGCTGAGCACGATCCGCAGCGCGGACATGATCGTGGTCATGGACCACGGGCGGATCATCGAGCAGGGCACGCACGATGAGCTGCTCGAACGCTCGGGCCGGTACGCGCGGACCTGGGGAGTGCAGCACGCGGCGGCGTGAGCCGGAGGCTTGAGGGAGTCGTGCCGGGCGGGAGCCCGGCGGGCGGGTATACGGGAGGCCCCGGGTACCCGCCCAGTCCCACCTTCACCACTACCAGTGAAAAGGACACCCTCGCATACGGGTCCGACAAAAATCCCGGTTCGAACAGGACGCGAACAATTGTCGGGTCGGGTCGGGTCGGGTCGGTCGACCGAGCGCTCCTCGAGGCCCGCGGCGATGGGACCGAGCGGTCCACGCCGCCGGGGAAGTCGCGGACCCGCTGCGGGCGTAGGCGGACCCCCGCCCGGTTGACAAAGTTTGACGACACAACTTAGTCTGGTGCTTCCGCGCTGATCGAGGGAGCACCGTGAACCAGCCTGCCGTCTCCGGGGCCGAGCACCCGGTCGTCCCCGGGTTCCACCCCGACCCGACGATCTGCCGCGTCGGCGAGGACTACTACCTCGCCCACTCCAGCTTCGAGTACTTCCCCGGCGCACCGATCTTCCACAGCCGCGACCTCGTGCACTGGAAGCAGATCGGCAACATCCTCGACCGCCGCGGCCAGTTCCTGCGCGCAGACGGCCGCCCCTCCGGCGGCATCTACGGCTCCACCCTCCGCCACCACGAGGGCCGCTTCTACTTCGCGACCACCAACGTCGGCGACGCCGACTCCGGCCAGACCATCGTCACCGCCGAAGACCCCGCCGGCCCCTGGAGCGACCCGATCTTCATCCCCCAGGCCGTCGGCATCGACCCCGACATCTGCTGGGACGACGACGGCGAACTCCTCCTCACCTGGACCGGCCACGTCGCCGGCACCGAACTCTCCGGGATGCTCCAAGGCCGCGTCGACCTCAAGACCGGCGAGTTCATCGGCGAGCCCTACCGGGTCTGGCAGGGCACCGGCGCCCTCGACTTCCCCGAGGCCCCGCACCTCTACCGGCACGGCGACCACTGGTACCTGCTCCTCGCCGAGGGCGGCACCGAACGCGGCCACGCAGTGACCGTGGCCCGCGCCGACCGCCCCGAAGGCCCCTACGAGTCCTGCCCTGCCAACCCGGTCTTCAGCCACCGCTCGCGCCCCGGCCTGCCGGTCCAGAACACCGGGCACGCCGACCTCGTCCAGACCGCCTCAGGCGAATGGGCCGCCGTCTACCTCGCCGTGCGCCCCTCCGGCTTCACCCCCGGCTACCACGTCCTCGGCCGCGAGACCTTCCTCGCCGGCGTCGACTGGGTCGACGGCTGGCCGGTATTCGACGAGCACCGCTACGAATTCACGCCCGACGGCACCGCCGTCGAAGACGACTTCACCGCGGACGCCCTGCACCTGCGCTGGATCTCGCCCGCGAGCGAACCGGACGCGATCGCCGCACCCGACCCCGAAGGGGGCCTGCGGCTCCGCGCCCCGGGCGACGGCTCACCCGGGCTGCTGTGCACCCGCGTCGAGGACCTGCGCTGGGAGGCCGACGCCGCGTTCACCGGCTCGGGCCGCTTCGAGGTCCGCATCGACGACCGGCACCGCTACGGCCTCGTGTTCGAGGACGGCGCGGTGCGCGCGGAGGCGAGGATCGGCGGCGTCAGCGCCGAACTGGGCTCGGCCCGGGTCGCCGGGGACGCGGTGGTGCTGCGGATCGCCGCGGTGGACTGCGAGGCCGAGACCATGACGGCCTTCGGCCCCGACGACATCGTGCTGGCGCTGGTCGACGGCGGCGACGTCACGGAGCTGGCGCGCCTCGACGGCCGCTACCTCTCGACCGAGGTCGCGACCGGCTTCACCGGCCGGGTGCTGGGCGTCGGCGCGGCCGGTGGCGCGTCGCGCCTGCGCAGGTTCGCGTACACCCCGGCGGGAGTGCCCGCGGAGTAGTACCGCCCGGCCCTCAGTCCGTGTCGCGGATGACCACGACCGGGCAGGGGGCGTGGTGGACGCAGTAGTGGCTCACCGAGCCGATGAGGGACCCGACGAATCCGCCGTGCCCGCGACTGCCCACCACGAGCAGGTCGGCGCCTTCGGCCATGTCGATGAGCGTCTTGGCCGGGTGGCCGCCCACGGTGTGGTGCTCGACCTCGACGTCCGTCTTCGCGCCCAGGGCGTGGCTGACCGCCGCTTCGAGCGACTGCCTGGCGGACTGGTCGAACTCCTCGCCGCCGGGCAGGACCATCATGCCGCTGCCGTACATGGTCGGGACTTCCCAGGCCTGGACCGCCTCGATCTTCGCGCCGGTGCGCCGCGCCTGCCGAACGGCCCATTCGAGGGCCCTGATCGAGGGCCCGGAGCCGTCGACGCCGACGACGATGCGCTCCTGCCGCTCCTCTGTGCCGTCCATGATTCCTCCCAGTGCCGCTCCGAGCTTCCGGAGTACCCGCCTGAACTGGGGTCGAACCCTCGGGAGCACCCGAAATCGCCGGGTACGCGGCCGCCTCGCTGAGCCCGGCCGCGGGCCGCGCGCGCGAACATGAGCGTATTGCTTCGTTCACTGTGGGCGCTTATGCTCGACGGGTTCTCTTACCCCCGATTGTCTTGCCGCCGTGCAGGAACAAGCAGAAGGAGATCCGCGTGGGACACGCGACCCTCACCGTCAAGGCCGTCAACGCCCTCCTCACCCCGACGGTCCGCGGTCGCCGCGGCAGGGTCGACGGCGAGATCGCGCGGATGGTGGCCGCCGCCGAGGCCGCGACCGGCGCTTCCGCCGCGCCGCACCGCGAGTACATCGAAGACTGCCGGTTCATCCTCGGCTGCTACGCCGACGAGCAGGAGGCCTCGTTCCTGGGCTGGACCGCGATCCGCGGCGACGTGCAACGCCGCATCACCAACCGCCTCAAGGTCGCCAAGCTCATCGCCGACCGCCCCCGGATCGAGGACGAGCCGATCAGCGCCCCGATCGTCGTGACCGGCCTGCCCCGCACCGCGACCACGCTGGCGCACAACCTGCTCGCCGGTCCCGAGGGGAACCGCGCGCCGCTGTTCTGGGAGCTGTTCGACACGATGCCCGGCGACGCCGACCAGGCCGCGCGGGAGGCGTCGATCGCCGCGACCCAGCAGTGGGTCGCCTCGATGAACAAGGCCGTGCCGGTCTTCCCCGACATCCACCTCATGGACGCGCTCAGGCCCGAGGAATGCGTGTTCCTGCTGCCGTTCCACAGCTTCCTGTGGAACATGACCGGGCCGCTCGAGCGCTACCGGGAGTGGTGCGCGGAGCGCGACTACACCGAGGACTACCGCTACTTCAAGCAGGCGCTGCAGATCCTCCAGTTCGGCCAGGAGCGCAAGCGGTGGGTCCTGAAGAGCCCCTGCCACCTGTGGTCGCTCGACGCCCTCGTCAAGGTCTTCCCCGACGCGAAGGTGGTGTGGACGCACCGCGACCCGGTGACCGTCATGGGCTCGTACTGCTCGCTCGTGGAGGTCGGCTGGTCCGTGTACCAGCGCCGACTCGACCCCGAGGTGCTCGGCGAGACCTGCCTCTCCATGCTGACGGAGGCGATCGCGTCCGCGCGCGCGTCGCGGCTGCGCCTGGGGAGCGAGAACGTCGTCGACGTCGGGTACCCGCACCTCGCCGGCGACGCCCGCAACCAGGTGCCGCCCCTGTTCCACCGGCTCGGCCTGCCCTGGGGGCCGGCCGAGGCCGAGAACCTGGAGTACCTGCTGGACCTGCCGACGCGGCGGCGCAAGCACGAGTACACGCTGTCGCGGTACGGGCTCTCGCAGAACGAGGTCGAAGCGGCGTTCGGGGACTACACGAGCCTGGTGGCGAACCTTCCCGCGCTGCCGAAGCGCTACTGAACGAAGCGCCTTCAAAGAAGCGCCACTGAACGAAGCGCATCGAACGACGAGCCGTCCATCGGGGCGGCCCCGTGACGACAGGCCCGGGCACGCCTCGCTGAGGCGTGCCCGGACCGCTGCGAGCACTGACCCGACAAGGCCTCGGAAGGCCCGCCGGCGAGGCCCGCCCCGCGGGGGCGGTTCGCCGAATCCGAGCCCGCGTCAGCCCCCCGGCGTTATATTCAGGACTCCAGTGCCCTAACGGGCCTCAATGGTCTGACCTGCGAGGACGCCATGGCCCAACCCGTGAGCGAGGTGGAAGCACCGCGCGCAGTCAAACTCGCCTTCTGGACCCTCACCTCGATGGTCGTCGGCTCCATGGTCGGCGCCGGCGTCTTCTCGCTCCCCGCCCGGTTCGCGCAGGAGACCGGCGTCGCGGGCGCGCTCATCTCCTGGGCCGTCGCCGGCACGGGCATGCTCATGCTCGCCTTCGTCTTCCAGAACCTCGCCAACCGCCGCCCCGACCTCGACGCCGGCGTCTACGCCTACGCCAAAGCCGGGTTCGGCGAATACCCCGGCTTCTTCTCCGCGTTCGGCTACTGGGCCAGCGCCTGCGTCGGCAACGTGACCTACTGGGTGCTCATCATGTCGACGGCGGGCGCGCTCGTGCCCGCGCTCGGCGAAGGCGACACGGTCCTCGCGATCGTGCTCTCCTCCGCCGGCCTGTGGGGGTTCTTCCTGCTCATCAAGCAGGGCGTGAAGGAGGCCGCGGCGATCAACCGGGTCGTCACGGTCGCCAAGCTCATCCCGATCTGCGTGTTCGTGCTCCTCTCGCTGTTCGTGTTCGACCCGGGCGTGTTCGCCGCGAACTTCGGCGGCGCCGACTACGCGGGTTCGCTGTTCGACCAGGTCCGGAGCACCATGCTGGTGACGGTGTTCGTGTTCCTCGGGGTCGAGGGCGCGAGCGTCTACTCCCGGCACGCGAAGCGCCGCGCCGACGTCGGGCGGGCCACGGTCACCGGGTTCCTCTCGGTGTTCGCGGTCTTCGCGTCGGTCACGATCGTGTCGTACGGGGTCATGCCGATGGAGGAGATCGCGGAGCTGCGGCAGCCGTCGATGGCCGGGGTGCTGGAGGCCGCGGTCGGCACGTGGGGGATGGTGTTCGTCTCGATCGGCCTGGTCGTCTCGGTGCTCGGCGCGTACCTGGCGTGGACGCTCATGGCGGCCGAGGTGCTGTTCGTGGCGGCGAAGGACAAGGACATGCCGCGGTTCCTCGGCCGCGCGACGAAGGCGGACGTGCCCGTGCCGGCCCTCGTCCTCACGACCGCGCTCAGCCAGCTGGTCCTGGTCGTCACCTACTTCTCGGACGACGCGTTCAACTTCGCGCTCGACCTCACCAGCGCCCTGACGCTCATCCCGTTCCTGCTCGCCGCCCTGTTCGCGGTGAAGGTCGCCGCGGGCCGGGACGGGCGGGCGGTGCGCGGGGGGCGCCCGGAGATGACGGTGGCGGTCCTGGCCGTCGTGTACACGGCGTTCCTGCTGTTCGCGGCGGGGCTGAAGTTCGTGCTCGTGTCCTTCATCATCTACGCCCCGGCGACGATCCTGTTCGTCATGGCCCGCCGCGAGCAGGGGCGGCGCCTGTTCAGCCCGTGGGAGGCCGTGCTGCTGGCGGTCTCGGTGGCCGGGGCGGTGGTCGGCGTCGTGGCGCTCGCCGCGGGCTGGCTGACCATCTGAACGACCTTGCATCCGAACGACATTCGCAGACCGTGCTTCCGGGGGGAACCGCAATGAACGACCGAGTCCAGTCCTACGGCGTCCACTCCGAGGTCGGGAGGCTCCGCAAGGTCCTGGTGTGCGCGCCGGGGCTCGCGCACCGCCGCCTGACGCCGACGAACGCGCCGGGCCTCCTGTTCGACGACGTGATGTGGGTGGAGAACGCCCGGCGCGACCATGACGAGTTCGTCGAGAACATGCGCGCCAGGGGGGTCGAGGTTGTGGAGCTGCACGACCTCCTCTCGCAGACCATGGCGGACAAGGAGGCCCGCGGGTGGCTGCTCGACCGGAAGATCACCGCGAACGAGGTCGGCGTCGGCCTCATCGAGCCGACCCGCGAGTACCTGGAGTCGATCGGCCCGGCCGACCTCGCCGAGCACCTCATCGGCGGTCTGTCCACACACGACCTGCCGCAGGATCTGCGGCCGGGGTACGTGGCGCTGGCGCGGGAGTCGACGGGCGCGCGCGAGTACCTCATGCCGCCGCTGCCGAACACCTTGTACACCAGGGACACCACGTGCTGGCTCTACGGCGGCCTGACCTTGAATCCGCTGTACTGGCCTGCGCGCCATGACGAGACGTTGCTGATGAAGGCGGTGTACACGTTCCATCCCGAGTTCAAGGGCTCGCGGGTGTGGTGGGGCGATCCGGACCAGTCGTGGGGGCAGGCGACGTTCGAGGGCGGCGACATCATGCCGGTGGGGAAGGGCGTGGTGCTCATGGGGATGAGCGAGCGCACTTCCCGGCAGGCGATCACGCAGGTCGCGAAGGCCCTGTTCGATCAGGGGGCGGCGGAGCGGGTGGTGGTGGCGGGGATGCCGAAGCTGCGCGCGGCCATGCACCTGGACACGGTGTTCACGTTCGCCGACCGAGATGTGGTGACGCTGTACCCGAAGATCATGGACGCGGTGCACACGTTCTCCTTGCGGCCCAGTGACCGGTCGCCGGGGTTGGAGCTGGAGGACCACGGTTCGGCGGCGTTCACCGAGGTGGTGGCCGAGGCGCTGGGGCTGCGGCGGCTGCGGGTCATCGCCACGGGCGGCGACGTCTACGCCTCGGAGCGGCAGCAGTGGGATTCGGGGAACAACGCGGTGGCGCTGGAGCCGGGGGTGGTGATGACGTACGACCGGAACACGCAGACGAACACGCTGCTGCGGGACGCCGGGATCGAGGTCATTCCGATCGTCGGCGCCGAGCTGGGGCGCGGCAGGGGCGGCGGGCACTGCATGACCTGCCCGATCATCCGCGACCCGGTCGATTTCTGAGGCGCGGTCCGGCGGAGGCGCCGTCGATAGCGGGGCCCGGTTCGGGGCGCGGCCGCCATGCGGCCGCGCCCTTCGGGTGTTCCGGGGTGGTGCCGGTTCGAGAGGGCCTTAACCCCACTGGCCGGGCTCGTAGGAGCCGGCCGGGGTGCGGGTGATGGCGTTCATCCGGTTGTAGGCGTTGATGAGCGCGATGGTCGAGACGAGGGCGACCAGCTGGTCGTCGTCGAAGTGCTTGCGGGCGTCGTCCCAGACGTCGTCGCGGACCCCTTCGCCGTCGGCGAGGCGGGTGCCGGCCTCGGTGAGGGCGAGCGCCGCCCTCTCGGCTTCGGTGAAGACCGTGGCTTCGCGCCAGGCGGCGACCATGGCGAGGCGGACCGGGGTCTCGCCTTCGTGGGCGGCGTCCTTGGTGTGCATGTCGAGGCAGACGCCGCAGCCGTTGATCTGGCTGGCGCGGATCAGCACCAGGTTCGGGATGCCCTCGGGCAGTGCGGCGCCGCTGAGGGACCGGCCGGCGGCGTTGATGTGCTTGGCGAACTTCGCGGCGAGGGGGTTCGAGTAGTAGTCGATGCGGGCTTCCATGGCGGGCTCCTTCAGGTGTCGTTCGATGTACCGCCATGACGGAGCGCCGCGCCCCGATGTGACCGCGTGTGCCCTGGATCACGAACCGGGTGCTGCGGGGGCGGGACGGTCACGTTTCCCGGCCGGCCCGCGTCATACAGTCGACGATCCCGTCGAAGGAGGAGAGCGAGCATGAACGACGACCTGTGGCTGGCAGAGCGCTTCGAGGCCGACCGGCCCCGGTTGGAGGCCGTGGCGTTCCGGATGCTCGGCTCGTCCGGGGAGGCCGAGGACGCCGTGCAGGAGGCCTGGTTCCGCTTGGCCGCCAGCGATTCCACGCGGATCGACAACCTCAGCGGCTGGCTGACCACCGTGGTCGGCCGGGTCTGCCTCGACCAGTTGCGGCGGCGCAAGTCCCGCGCCGAGCAGCCGATGCCGGACCACGCGCCCGAGCCGGTGGCCCTCCCGGGGCCGGCGGACGTGGAGGCGGACCCGGAGTCGGCCGCGGTCATGGCCGACTCGGTGAGCCTGGCGCTGCTGGTGGTGCTGGAGACGCTCGAGCCCGCCGAGCGGCTCGCGTTCGTCCTCCATGACATGTTCGGCGTCCCCTTCGACGACATCGCGCAGATCGTCGACCGCACGCCGACGGCGGCCCGCAAGCTCGCGAGCCGCGCCCGGGCGCGGGTCCGGGGGACCGATGTGCTGGAGCGCAAGGAGGTCTCGAAGCAGCGCACGGTGGTGGAGGCGTTCCTGGCGGCGGCGCGTGGCGGGGACTTCGAAGCGCTCGTCGCGGTGCTCGACCCCGAGATCACCCTGCGCACCGACGCGGCCGAGGTCGGCCAGATCATCCGCGGTGCGGCCCAGATCGCCGGCGGCGCGATGACCTTCGCGGCCATGGCGACCGGCGCGCAACTGGTGCTCGCCGACGGCAAGATCGGCGTCATCTCCTCGATGCCCGACCTGCCCACGCGGGTCCTGGTGTTCACCGTCGAAGGCGACCGGATCATCGCGATGGAGGGCGTCACCGACCCCGACCGCGTGCGCGGCATGGCACTCACCCTCCTCGACGCCTGAACTGGAATCTCTCGATAATCGATCAGGACCTATTGACTTTCGATAGATACTGATCGACAATCGAGAGATGAATGCTTTCGTCGCACTCCTCGCGCGGGTCGGTCTCATCGCCGCCTTCCTGGCCGCGCTCTACGCCCAGGTGGTGGTCCTCCCGGGATTCCTGCGGCAGGGGGGCTCGGAAGGCATCGACTGGGTCCACCCCTACGCCGTCGCGGCGATGGTCGGCCTCCTCTGCGTCGAGGTCGTCCTCGTCTCGGCCTGGATGTTGCTGGGCAGGGCGCGGCGCGGCGAACTCCTCACCAAGCGGGCGGTCCGCTGGATCGACGTCGTCATCGCCGCGACCGCGGTCGCGACGCTCCTGGCGGCCGCGGCCACGGTGCACCTCGCGACCACGGACGCCACGGTGCGCGCGAGCGTGCGCGCCGACGAATTCCGGATCGCCTTCCTGCTGCTCTGCGCGGGTATCGGATTCGGGGCCCTCATGCTCGTGCTGCGCCGGCTGCTGCGCCGCGCCGCCGAGCTCAAAGCCGAGATGGCCGAGGTGATCTGATGGCGATCGTCGTCGAGATCGACGTGCTGCTCGCCAAGCGCGGCATGTCGGTCGGCGAGTTCGCGGAGGCCGTCGGCATCTCCCCCGCGAACGTCGCCGTCCTCAAGAACGGCCGCGCCAAGGCGGTGCGCTTCACGACCCTCGACGCCATCTGCCGCGTCCTGGACTGCCAGCCCGGCGACGTGCTCCGGTGGGAGCCCGACCGGCGCTGACAACGGCCGCGGCGGCGCCGGGGGAACCCGGCGCCGCCGCACTGCGTGCTCCTAGTGCCCGAACGCGTCCGAGTCGGCCGCAGCCGCCTCGCCCTGGTCCAGGGCGGCCAGCGCCATCACGTCGTCGGGTTCCAACTGGAAGTCGAAGACGTCGAGGTTCTGCTTGAGCCGCTCCGGGTCGCTCGACTTCGGGACCACCGCGAGCCCGGAGTCCAGGTGCCAGCGCAGCACCACCTGCACGGGCGTCTTCCCGTACTTCTCGGCCAGTTGCAGGACCTTGGGCTCGTTGCGGACCTCGCCGCCCTGGCCGCCGATCGGGGACCACGACTGGGTCACGATGCCCCGCTCCTTGTGGTACGCGCGCGTTTCGAGCCGTGTCGTCAAAGGGCTCAACTGGATCTGGTTCACGTCCGGGATGACGCCGGTGGCCTCTATGATCCGGTCCAGGTGCGCCGGTTTGAAGTTCGAGGTGCCGATCGCCTTGACCCGGCCCGACTCCAGCAGGCGCACCAGGCCCTGCCAGGCCTCGATGTACTTGCCGTGCTGGGGGTTCGGCCAGTGGATGAGCAGCAGGTCGAGGTAGTCGAGCCCGAGGCGGTCGAGGCCGCGTTCGCAGGCGTCGGCGGCGAGGTCGACGCCGTGCCACTCCTTGTTGAACTTGGTGGTGACGAACAGGTCTTCGCGGGCGACGCCGGAGGCCTTGAGGCCCAGGCCGACTCCGCGTTCGTTCTTGTAGTTCTCGGCCGTGTCGACCAGCCGGTAGCCGAGCCCGATCGCCTCGGCGACCACGCGTTCGGCCTCGGCGTCGTCCATGGGCCACGTGCCCAGGCCCAGCAGCGGCATGGCCGCGCCGTGCGCGAGTTCGACGGTCGGTGCGGTGGTTGGCATGGGAGAAGCCTCTCTGGTCGGAGTGCGCCGCCGGGGCGGCGCCGGTGCAGGGCGCCGTCGTGAGGAGACGCTGTCGCATGGAGCGCGGTTGTAAGGAGCGCGGTCGCGAGGGGGCGCCGGGACCTACGCTACCGCCGCCCGAGTACCCGTGAAGCGGGGCGAAACACCCGTATCGCGGCGACGTTCCCACATCATGACCAACATTGTGTCAAGTGCTCGTATTTTTGTACCGGCACATAGATTCAGGGTATGGAAACGAACCCGAACGCCGTGCTGCGCGTCCCTCCGGCCTCCCCCGCCGACGCCCTCGCGTACTTCACCGGCCTCATGACCTACAGCACCGACGTCTCGGACGTCCACGCCGCCACCGAGGACGAGGACCCCGGGTTCACGCTCGTCGACACCCGCGGCGACGCCGCCTGGTTCCAGGGCCGCGTCCCCGGCGCCGTGCACCTCCCGACCGACGAGATCGCCGCCCGCGCCGACGGCCTCATCGACCCCGCGCGGCCCGTCGTCGTCTACTGCTGGGGTCCCGGCTGCAACGGCGCCTACCGCGCCGCGGCCGCATTCGCGGCCATCGGATACCAGGTCAAGTACATGATGGGCGGGTTCGAGTACTGGGTGCGCGAAGGCCTCCCGGTCGCCACCGACGCCGGCGTCGAGCGCGGCAGGCCCGACCCGCTGACCGCCCCGTCGAGCGGCGTCGCCTGCGACTGCTGAGCCGCGCCATAATCGACGCATGAGCGAACTCCTTGCGATGCCAGAGGACTGGACGAAGGCACTGGCCATCGTGGCCCACCCCGACGACATGGAGTACGGCGCCGCCGCGGCCGTCGCCCGCTGGACGGGCGGCGGCCGCGAGGTCGCCTACCTCATGGTCAGCCGCGGCGAGGCCGGCATCGACACCATGGCGCCGGAGGAGTGCGCGCCGGTGCGCGAGGCCGAGCAGCGCGCCTCGGCCGCGGTCGTCGGCGTCTCCTCCGTCGAATTCCTCGACCACCGCGACGGCGTCATCGAATCCGGCGTCGCCCTCCGCCGCGACCTCGCCGCCGCGATCCGCCGCCACCGGCCCGAGCTCGTCATCACCCTCAACCGGCGCGACCACTTCATGCCCGGCAACTGGAACAGCGCCGACCACCGGGCCGTCGGCGAATCGGTGCTCGACGCCGCCAACGACGCGGGCAACCGCTGGATCTTCCCCGAGCTCGCCGCCGAAGGCCTCGAGCCGTGGGGCGGGGTGCGGTGGGTGGCGCTCGCCGCTTCGCCGGAGTCGACGCACGCGGTCGACGTGACCGACACGATGGAGGCCGGCATCGCCTCGCTCCTGGAGCACCGCGCCTACATCGCGGCGCTCACCGACGAGGACCCGGAGACGTACGTGCGCGGCTTCCTCTCGAGCTTCGCCGCAGGCGCGGGCGAGCGCTTCGGCACCCAGTACGCGACCACGTTCGAGCTGATCAGTTTCTGACAACCGCCTCGGCGAGTCGAGGATGTTCGGGCTTGATGATGGCCAGGATCGGACGTTCGGGCGTTTCCTGTCGCACCCCGGGAGTACTTTTGCGCCAGGGGTCCCTTAGGGGGGATTTATGCGGATATTACGGGACCGCACCCATTTCATATTCGGAGCGGGGACCGGGCCGATGGCCCGGTCCCCGCTCTCGCCCTGGGGTCGCCGCATCGAGCGGCGGAGTCAATGCCGCGGCGCGGCGGTCAGGTGAAGTCGCCTTCCGTCGCGCCGGTCTCGCCGCCCTCGGTCTCGGCCTCGAACGTGAACCGGTCCTCGGCCGCGCTGCGCGCGCCCGAGCCGTGGTTGAACTGGCCCGCGAGCGTGTACTCGCCGACCGGGAGCACCGCCCCGTCCCGCAGGCTCCAGCGGTACACCAGGAAACCGTCCTCCCTGGTCACCACCGCCGCGTTGAACCAGGTGTCGCCCGTGGTCCACGCCCCGGTCGACTCCAGGCCGCCGCCCTCGGCCACCCGCAGCTCCACGTCCAGCTCCGTGAGCGGCTCCTCGTTGCGCACCTTCAGGTCCAGCTGCGACCAGAACTCTTCCTCGCTGTCCGGGTTCACTGACCCGTCCGTCCACAGCCATGCGGGCGCGACCGGGGCCTCCGGGCTCGACTCGCCCTCGGACGAGACGTCCTCGGACGTCTCGCCGTCCGGCTCGTCGCCGCCCTCGTCCGCGCTCGTCGCCTCGCCGCCCGTGGCGGCGTCGCCGCCGCTCGCGGGGTCCGTCGCCTCAGCGGACCGGGTACCGGGGCCGGCCGCAGGAGGTTCGGGAGTCGGGCCGGCCACCGGGCCGATGCCCAGGAACTGCCCGAAGAACACGATCACGCCGATGAGCGCCAGCGCCGCGCCCGTCGCCAGGCCCAGCTGCGGGATCCGCCAGCCGGTGCGCACGGTCTCGGCCTGCACCCGGGGCGTGCGCATGCCCTCGGACACGCGCGTCCACATCCGGTCGCGGTCCGGTTCGTACTCCTCGGCGGTCACCCGGAGCCGGTCGTTCACGTCGTCGTCGTTCACTGCCGCTCCCCCTTCCTCATCGAAGCCCAGGCCGATCCCTCCTGGGGTCCGAGGATGCGCCGCAGGTCGGCCAGGCCCTTCGACGTCTGGCTCTTGACCGTGCCGATCGAGATGCCGAGCGCGTCGGCGGTCTCGCGTTCGGAGAGCTCCAGCGAGTGCCGCAGGACGACGCACGCGCGCCGCCGCAGCGGCAGCCGCTCCAGTGCCGCCCGCACGTCCACGACCGCCGCCGTGTCGGGGCCGTCGTGGGTCTCGCCGGGACGCTGCCAGAACAGCGTGTTGCGGCGCCGCTCGCGCACGGCCGCGCGGATGCGGCTCTTGGCGAGGTTGGCGACGATACCGCGCGCGTAGGCGATCTGCGACCGGGCCCGCCGGGCCTGGTCCCACTGCCGCCACACCGCGAGCATCGCGTCCGCCGCGATGTCCTCGGCCGCCCCGCTCTCGCCGATGAGCAGCCACGCGAAGCGCGCCAGCTCGGCGTGGTGCCGCTCGAAGAAGGCGCGGAACGCGTCCTCTTCCAGCTGAGCGGGGACGTCCAACGGGGGGCCTCCGGTCGCGGGTCGAATTCGGGGAGGCGGCGAGTCTAGCAATTTCACCATGGCGCCCTTGCCTTTAGCAGCGGTGGACGGCAGGCCGGGGGGCGCGAGCACCCCCGGTGCTCGCGCCCTGTCCGGTTGTGGAAAGCACCGTCCATGGCAGGAAAGGCCTTTCCCCCAGCCGCGTGCGGCCGAGAAGGGTGGATCATGTCGCGCCGTGCGCGCGCGATCCGGTCGCCAGGAAGCCGACGGCCGGCGGTTCGCCGGCGCGGGCGGCAGGTGCCGCACGCGCCGCGGCGGCGACCGCTGCCGCGATCGCCGCTCGGGCCTTGCGTTTCTTGCTATGCGGTGAGGACCATCGGCCCTCCCCTTGGTTGTGCTTAGTGGGTGCGACGGAGCCGGGTTGCCGCACCGTCATGAGGTTGCCGCGGACGCCCCGAAGGTTGCCCCTGTTCCGAGGATTTTTTGCATAGTTCCGGGGCGGCGGTGTTCGCGCAGGTCAGGGAAGTGGTCGGGTCTCAGCTGATGGTGACGTGGGCGTCGACCGGCAGGGACGCCGGGTCGTCGAGGAGCCCGGCGAAGAGGTTGTCGAAGACCGCCGTGCGGTCGAAGCGCATCGCGTACGCCCGCGCCCGCTCGGCCGCCGCCTCCCGTTCGGCCGGGCTCATGGCGAGCGCCCGGTCGATCGCGGCCGCGAGCGCCGCCGGGTCCGAGTGCGGGACCTCGATCGCGGTGTCCCCCACCGCTTCGGGGATGCCGCCGGTGCGGGTGGTGATCACGGGCCCGCCGCCCGCGAGCATCTTCTCCACGAGCGCGATGCCGAAGGTCTCGACGAACTCCGGGCGCGGCTTCGACGGCAGTGCGTAAGCGGCGCAGCCGTTCATGAGCAGCGGCTTCTCCTCGTCCGCGACGTCGGTGAGGAACAGGATGCGCGGATCGTCCTCGGCGAGGGCCCGCGTCTCGGCGTGCGCGGGGCCGTTCCCGGCGATGACGAGTCGGTGCGTGCGGGACGCCGCGGACGCCCGGTAGGCGGCGATGAGGTCGTCCGCGCCCTTCGCGGCCGCGACGCGGGAGAGGAAGAGCAGGTAGCCGTTGCGGGCCAGGCCCCGCGCCGCCAGCGCGGCGTCCACAGCGGACGGATCGAGGTCGAGGTACGCGCCCGCGTCCACCGCCGGGTACGAGACCTCCACGCGCGCGGTCACCTCCTCGGCGAACCGGGTCCCGCACGCCAGGTCGACCTGCGCGGCCGACTCCAGGATGAGGTCGCGCGTGTACGCCGAGACGGCCACGACCCGGTCGTGCGCGAGGTACGCCGTGAACAGCGACGCCGCCGCCCCCACCGCGCCCTCGCCGATGCACGAGCGCACCACGTTCGTGATGTCCGAGCCCACGGCCTCGGCGATCGTCGTGACGTCCGCGTCCAGCCCCGAGGCGCGCACCGACCGCAGCGCCTCGGCGACCGCGTTCGCGTGCGGCGTCAGGTACATCGACATGCACACCGTCGGCACCCCGTCGGTGAACAGCTCGAACAGCCGCCCGGCCAGGCCGAGCAGGTGCCGGCCGGTCGGGACCCGGTAGTCGCCCACGGGGCCGGGCCGCTCCACGGTGATCCCCGCCGAGTACGGCAGGAGCTCGTCGAGCGGTTTGAGCGGCAGCCCCGCCGCCTGCAGCGCCTCGATCGGCCACGTCACGATCCGCACGTCGTCGAAGCCGCGGGTCAGCGCGACCTCGGCGAGGCCGCGCGCCTCGGTGGCGTGGCCGCAGATGACCGGGTCGGCGCGGACCACGATGACCAGGCGCCGCTGCGGGCGAGCCTCCATAATAGAGTGCTCGCCCTCGAGCAGGCGCTGGTCGGTCCGGCCGTGCTGCGGGCCGCGGGGCTGCTGGGTCACGGTGAGAACTCCTGGAGTCGGGCCCCGCCGCCCCGAGCGGGGTCGGGCCGGTCGGAGGCGGACGGCGGGCGCGTCTTCGTCGCCCAGTCGGAAGGTTCGGGTCCCAGCTCGATCTCCAGCCGCCCGCCGCCGTGCAGCTGGTTGCCGGTGAGGAACCCGTGGTCCAGCGGCTTCCCGTTGAAGCGGGCCGACTGGACGTACTGCGCCGAGGCGCCGGCGGCGTCCTCGCCGATGCCGGACTCGACGTGGCCGTGGGTCACGAGCTCGAAGTCGTTGCCGCCGAAGTGGAGGCTCGCCCCGCCGAACGCGGGGGCGTTGACCAGGAACAGGTTCTGCCCCGCGACCGGGAAGAGCCCCAGCGAGGCCCACACGTACCAGGACGAGAGCGCCCCGGAGTCGTCGTTGCCGGGCAGGCCGCCGCGGCCGGTCCCGAACTGGTAGGAGAGCGCGGCGTGCACGATCTCCGCGGTCCGGTCGGGGCGCCCGGCGTAGTGGTAGGCCCAGGGCGCCTCCATGTCAGGTTCGTTGTTGAGGCCCTGGAAGCGGTTGAGGTCCTGGCCGATCGCGAACTCGGGGCCGAACGGCGGCACGCCGAGCTGGGTCACGGGGCCCGCGCCGTACCCGAAGAAGCGGTCGAGGATGGCCGTGAACTCCTTGTCGCCGCCGGCGATCCTGATGCGGGCGGCCATGTCGTGCAGGAGCCGGAACGAGTAGTTCCAGCGTCCGCCTTCGTAGAAGCTCGAGTCGCGCAGGAGCCCGTCGCCGCCGAACGCGTTCGTCCAGGCCCGGGACTTCGCCTCCAGCTCGTCCGCGAGCCGGTGGTCGCCCAGGCCCCGCGCGATGATCGCCGTGCACCAGTACCCCGCGGCGAGGTCCAGCGTGTGGCTCACCGGGTGCGCGATGCCGCGGTCGGCGAAGTCCTCGCCGTACCCGCGCCGCAGGTCGTCCTGCATGTGGACGAGTGCCCAATCCCATTCCAGGCCTTCGAGACCGAGCTGGTAGCCGTCGGCGAGCACGGTGTGGGCGAGGGCCGAGGCCTGGCGGAAGAACCGGTCTGAGCCGCGCGCCATCCGGTAGCCGATGGGTAGGTTGCCCTCCTCCTCGGCTATCCGCACGAGCGATTCGAGCATCAAGGCGCCCTTGGCCGGATCGAGGGCGGTGAGCAGCGGGAACTGGGTCTTGTACATGTCCCACATCGTCGCGATGTCGAACACGAAGGGGCCCTTGGAAGGCCAGAACGGGCTCTCGTCCTCGGCGAAGCACGGCTTGATGAGCGAGTGGTAGAGGCTCGTGGCGAACACGGTCCGCCGCTCGGGGGTGCCGCCGTCCACTTCGACCTGGGAGGCGTACCCGGCCCAGGCGTCGTGCGTCTGCTCCCGGACGCGGTCGAAGCCGTGCTCGAAGCCGCCGGGCAGGCTCTGCTCGAGGTTGCTCCGGGCCTGCCCGGTGCCGCGCATGGAGAAGCCCATGCGGATCTCGACGGTGGTGCCCGCGCGGGTCGGGCCCATGAACATGAGGCCGAAGGGGCGCAGCGTGGTGCGGCGGATGTAGTCGAAGTCGAGGCGGGTGCCGCCGTCGACGCGGCGGCGGTCGTACCAGACGAGCTGGCGCCAGGACTTGGGCGTGTCCGAGTCGATGTACACCGAGAGCGGGATGCCCTCCATGACCACGGTCCCCTGCGCGCAGCCCTGCCCGAGGCTCTCGAGGCCGGCCCGCAGGGGCACGGTGGTGCCGTGCTCGATCGCGAGGCCGCCGTAGGAGAAGTCGAGCACGACGCGGGCCGAGGACGCCTCGGGGAACGTGTACCGGTGCACGGCGGTCTTCTCGCCGACGGTGAGCTCGCAGTGGATGCCGTTCTCGAGGGTCGCGGCGTAGTAGCCGGGCTCGGCGGACTCGTTCTGGAGCTTCCAGCGGGTGCCGAGGGCGTCGAGCGGCTCGATCATCGGGGTGACGCGGAAGTAGTTGTAGTACTTGCGGATCGCGCCCGTGCCGGACTGCTGGAAGTGGGTGAAGCCGCTGGCGAGGTAGTCGTCGTAGAGGGGCGCGGGGGCGCCCTCGGTGGACATGCCGTAGCGGCCGTACCCGGTGGGGTAGGCGCCGGAGCAGGCGCAGGCCGAGACCATGCCGAGCGGATGGCAGGCGCCGGGGTGGGTGTTCCCGACCTGGGCCTTGGGCCACCACCAGCTGGCGGCCAGTCCCTGCGCCGCGGGCAGATCGGCCGGTTCGGTGCCGATGAACGGATCCACTGAGTCCAATATGCGACTGAGGTTAGAGCTCATGCGTCACATCCTCGTTACGGCTGGATGAACGCGCAAGCGTTCACGCGCACTTCGTCTAGGATTCGCCGCTGCGGGAGGCGAAACATGATCGCAGTGGACACTCCGTGAGCCCCAATGCCGCCCCGCCACGGCCGTCCCGACTGCCGCGAACGACCCTCGCTCCGGCTCCGCCTTTCGGGTGACTTTTCGGGTGCGGGGCCCGAATCGGCCCGGTTCTTGTCGGACCCGGCTGCGACGATCGCCGCCTGACCTTTTCTTCCCCTCTAGTGGTGGGTGGGGGTTGGTGGACGGTCTCACGGCGGCAGTGAAAAAACGGCCCCCTACCCCGGCCGGTGCCCCGTCTCCAGGCCCGCGAGATGCCCCGTCTCGGCGATTGCCACCGGCCGCAGTCCGTCGATGATCGTGATCGCCCCCGAAGGCACCCCGTCCGAGAGCAGCGCCTCCGGCAGGGCCGCGTCCCCGACCAGCGTCCGCAGCAGGTCCACCGTCACCCCGCCGTGGCAGGCCACCGCGACCGATCCGTCCTCGCCCTCGCGCTCCTGCAGGAACGCCGCGAACCGCGCCCCGGACGCCCGCGACGAATCCCCCACGGCCGGAACGAAGTCCCGGTCCGCGCTCGTGCGCGCCCAGTCCTCAGCGAACCGCTCGAACGGCACGCTCCCGTCCCAGTTCATCCGCTCGGCCACCCGCGCGTCGATCCGCACCGGCAGCCCCGTCACCGTCGCCACCGCCTCGGCGGTCTGCCGCGCCCGCAGCAGCGGGCTCGCATATACCGCCCGCAACCCGCCGTCCGGCAACGCCCTGTCCCGCAACCACTCGGCCGCCAGCGCCGCCTGCTCCCGGCCCCGCGCCGTCAGGCCCGGATCGCCCGGAACCCGCTCCTTCTCCCCGTGCTGCACGATGTACACGATTCCCATCGCCGCAGCGTAGCGCCGGGGGTAAGGCTGGCCCCACCCTTTTTCGGCCTGTCAACGGCAATGTGCCGCAACGCGAATCGCAATAGCGTCATAGGCATGAACCAGACCCCGCTGGCCACGCCGCCCCGCCCCGCCGCTCGCCACCGCCGCTCCGCCGCAGCCGACAGCGGCACCGTCCGGAGCGCTGCCGTCAGCCGCACTGTCGTCAGCCGCACTGTCGAAGGCGTCACCGGGAAGGCCGCCGCGTCCGGGCTCGCCCTCACCGACGGCGGGCGCCGCTGGCACCGCCCGCTCCTGGTCCTCGGCATCGCCTGCGGGATCGTCGCCCTCGCCTCCCTGCTCGCGATCCCGTTCGACGACCGCACCATCCAAGGCGAGAGCGTGTGGCTCAAGGCCTTCAAGTTCGGCTTCTCCTTCTTCACCTACTGCCTGAGCCTGGCCTGGCTGCTCTCCCACATGACGAAGCTGCGGCGCACCGGCTGGGCGTTCGGCACGCTCTTCGCCGTGATCAGCGCGGCCGAGGTCGGCGTGATCGTCGCGGCGGCCGCCGCGGGCACCTACAGCCACTTCAACACCTCCGAGGACCCGTTCAACCAGGTCGTGCAGCTCGCGTTCCAGTTCGTGCCGGTCATGTTCCTGGCCAACCTGGTCATCGCGGTGATCGTGCTGTTCCAGCGCATCGGCGACAAGGCCGTCACGGCGGTCGTCCGCTGGGGCCTGCTCCTGTCGAGCCTGGGCATGTTCGCCGCGTTCTTCATCGTCACCGTGGGCGGCCAGGGCGAGCGCACCGCGGTGGACGCCAACGGCGACGAGGTCGTGCTCAACGCCGGGCACGGCGTGGGCGACCTGGACGGCAACGGCATGGTCCTCACCGGCTGGTCCACCACGGGCGGCGACATGCGCGTCCCGCACTTCATCGGCCTGCACGGCATCCAGGTCCTCATCGGCGTCGCGATGCTCCTGGGCTTCGTGGCGGTCCGCCGCGCCTGGATGCGCGACGAGCGCGTCCGCGCCGCGATCGTCCGCTGGCTCTCACTCGGCTACCTGGGGGTCTTCGCGACCACGGTGGTGCAGGCGGTGCGCGGCCAGTCCTTCGTCGCCCCTGACGCGGCGACGCTCGCCGGTTTCGCGGCCTCGATCCTCATCGCGGCCGCCGGCATCGCCCTCACGGTCCACAAGGCCCGCAACGCGACCCCGGTCGCGGCGGTCGTCCGCGAGGCGCCGGAGCCCGCGCTCCACGTCCGATAACGCTTGCTTTCAGGATTGCACCGGGGCCGCCCCAGCCGTAGGCTGTGAGCGGCCCCGCTCCCGTCCCCACGAAGGCGACCACATGGAACCCTTGCGCCCCAAACGGCTGCAGCCCGGCGACACCGTCGCGATCGCGGCCTTGTCCGGGCCGTGCGCCCCCGACCGGCGCGACCGGCTCGACGCCGCCAAAGCCGTGTTCGCGGCGATGGGCTTCAACGTGCGCGCCACGCCGCTCGTGGAGTCCGGCGAGCACCGGTTCTGGCGGGCCGCCCCGCCCGAGGCTCAGGCCGCCGAGCTCAACGCGCTCCTGAACGACCCCGAGGTGCGGGCGATCAGTGCGTTCACCGGCGGGAACGCCACCTCCGCCTACCTCGACCGCGTTGACTACGACGCGATCCGCCGCGACCCCAAGCCGCTCCTCGGCTTCAGCGACATCACCGCGCTCCACCTGGCGATCCACTCCCGGACCGGCCTGGTCGGCATGCACGCCGACTTCGCGCCCGGCATCACCGGCGACCCGGCGCGCGACCAGTCCGACGAGCGCCACGTCGCGATCCGCGAGCTCGTCCGCGGACTGCTCGCCGGGGAACTCGCCGAAACCGACCTCCCGGCCGACAGCGCTTGGGAGACATGGAAGCCCGGCCGGGCGACCGGCCGCCTCGTCGGGGGGCTGCTCGACCGCCTCATCAACGTCCAGGCCTCGCCGTACGCGCTCGACCCCGCCGTCTGGGACGGTGCGCTCTTCTTCTGGGAGGACGTGGGCCGCAACCTCGGCCACGTCTGGAACCAGCTCCACGTGCTGCGCATGCAGGGCGTCTTCGACCGGGTCGGGGCGATGGTCGTGGGCATCCCCCTCGGCGTCGAACTCCCCGCCGACGCCCCGTTCGGGCCGGTCACGGTGAAAGACGTCGTACTCGACGTCTTGGGCGACTACGACTTCCCGGTCCTCGCCGGAGTCGACTTCGGACACACCGGTCCGAATCTGCCGCTGCCGATCGGCATCCGGGCCGAGGTCGACGCCACCGCGCGCACGCTGCGACTCCTGGAGTCACCGGTCGACTAGACACTTCTTGCACAGACGGGTTGCTCCGGCAATTCACCGCGCGTCAATGGTTGATTTCTTGTGGACCTTCGGGCACGGTTGGTAGACATGAGGATCCGAACGGCAACCCCCGCAGACGCCGATGAGATGGTTCAAATCCGCACCGCCGCATGGCGCGCGGCCTACGCCGGCCTGGTCGACGCCGAAGTGCTCGCCGGGCTCCCCGAAGAGGCCTCCGAACGCTACGTGCGCCACCTCGCCGAGCATCCCGACCTCGAACTCACCCTCGTGGCCGAGAAGGGCCCGTACGTCATCGGCTTCGCCGTCTTCACCTGGGACCGAACCGAGGCGCGCGAGGAGGGCGCCGGACCGGGCGTTCCCGGCGAGGTGCAGATGATCTACGTCCACCCCGACCACTGGAGCCGCGGCGCCGGCCGGGCCCTCCTGCGCGAGGGCGAGCGCTGGCTCACCGAGCAGGGGCTCCTGCCGATCCGGGTGTGGGAGATGGAGGGCAGCGAGGCGAGCCACCGCTTCTACACGCGGTACGGCTTCGTGCCCGACGGCGAGCGCCGGACCGCGGAGATCAGCGGCGCCGTCCTGCCGTGCGCGCGCCTGGCGCTCCCGAAGGACCACCAGGTCGACGACTGACCCTGGACGGCATTGCGGGCCGGAATCGCTTCCGGCCCGATGCGCGACGCGCGACCCGTCCCCTCGGCAGCGCCTACTTGACGACGTTGAAGACCTGCTTCTGGATGCCGTTCTTGTACACCTCGTGCTCGACGAGGTCGAGGATCTGGGCGTCCTTGTCGGCCTCGCTGAACAGGCGCTTGCCCGCGCCGAGGAGCTTGGGGAAGACCAGCAGGTGGTAGGTGTCGACGAGCCCGGCGTCGGCGAGGCTCTTGCCGAGGGTGGCGCTGCCGTGCACCGAGATCGGGCCGCCTTCGGTCTCCTTCAGCGCGGCGACGTCGTCGATCGAGCGGAGGATCGTGGCGGGCCAGCGGTCGTCCTGCTTCTGCAACGTGGTGGAGACGACGTAACGGGGCATCGCGTTGTAGCCGGCGAACTCGTCGACCATGCCGGGCCACACGGGCGCGAACGCCTCGTACGACTTGCGGCCCAGCAGCAGCGCCCCGGCCTCCTCCTGCTCGCGGTTCTTGAGCTCGTAGGCCTCGGGCAGGAACTCGATGTCCTTGAAGGTCCAGCCGGTGTTGCGGTAGCCGGCCTCGCCGCCGGGGGCCTCCATGACCCCGTCGACGGAGACGAACGCGGTGATGATGAGCTGGCGCATGAGGCTGGCCTTTCGGTAGTGAACGCTGGTTGCTTCCACCCACTATGACGAGGCGGCCCGGCGGGATTCATCGCAAGCGCGAAATTTGCCTTCGGGTGTCAGGGGAGCCGGAGGCGGGCGACCACGGGCGCGTGGTCGCTGCCGGCCTTCTCCAGGACCTCCCAGTCGAGCACTTCGATGCCCTCCTCGGCGATGACGTGGTCGAGGGTGACGGCCGGGATCGTGATGAGGCCGTCGAGGTAGCCCTCGGTCGGCTGCCAGGTGGCGTCGAGCCCGGCCCCGGTGGCCTCGGCGGCGTCGGTGTACCCGGCGTCGAGCAGTTCGCGCATGTTCTCGTGGTCGATGGTGGCGTTGAAGTCCCCGGCGAGCACCCACGGCAGGCCGCCGTCGGGTCGCGGCAGCTGTGCGAAGTCCTCCTCCCACAAGGGGATGCGCTCGGCGGAGGCGGGCGCGGCCGGGTGGGCGGCCATGAAGCGGATGTCGGTGCCCTCGGGCAGGTCGACCTCGGCGGCGATCTGGTAGAAGATGGCGTCGCGGCCGACGGTCTCGATGCGTTCGAGCGGGTACCGCGAGTACAGGCCGGTCCCGACCGCGAGGCCGTCCGGTTCGAGGATCGAGTACGGCATGAGCTCGTCGAGGCCGCGTTCGGTGAACGCGTCGGGGGAGCCGGGGGTCAGCTCCTGGACGCTGAGCAGGTCCGGCTGGTGCTCCTCGACCAGTTCCATGATGTAGTCGAAGTTCGCGTTGCCCACGTACAGGTTGACGGACATGACCGTGAGCTCGGCGCCGCCCGCGGCCGGCTGGTCGTCGGCGACGATCCGCGGCACCAGCACGATCGCGAGCGCGATCGCCATGGCCGCGGTGACACCCGCGGCGAGCCAGTGGCGCACGGCCGCTTGGATTCCGGCGCCGATGAATGCGGCGATCACGAAGTAGGGCACGAACGCCACAGTCGTGACCAGCAGGAATCCGCTCTCGAGGCCGAGGAGGCGGACCGCGCCGTACGCGACGACGCCGGCCGTCCCGAGCCATGACAGGACCCGCAGCCACCGCCACCGGTACCAGGGCCGCCGCTGCGCCGGGGCGTCCTCGGGGTCGGCGGCCTGCAGACTCACGGTGGTGTCGCTCATGCGCCGGAGCCTAGTGCCGCCGTGCCATATCCTGGCCGGCGAACCTGAATGCCCAACGCCTCCAGGCAAAGCCGCGACCGGGACGCTGCGAGGGCGTCGGGCGGGGCGCGGCGTCGAGAGCAGGGAGCGCGGAATGGAACCGGAACGGTTCGAGCAGTGGCGCGCGCTGTGGCGCGATTCGATCGGGCTCCGGCGGGCCGACGGTCGCTCGCCGGTGGTCGCTTCGGTCGCGGGCAGGCCCGCGCTGCCGCCGGAGGCCGAGTGGCCCCTGGACGGGTCCGGCGCCCCGAAGCAGTATCTGATGACCCTGGACCTGGCCGCGCTGCCGCGCATCGGGATCGACCTGCCCGACCGGGGTGTGCTGCTGTGCTTCATCGATACGGAGTACGAGGAGCCGGAGGTCCTGTTCTTCGAGGACGCCGCGGCCTTGCGGCCCCGCGAGTGCCCGGTCGACGACGGTTGGCCTCTACGCGAGCGGATCGACCTCATGGCCGTGGTCGAGCCGAGCCGACCGGGGCCGGACCATCCGTACCTCAGCGGCGTGCCGAAGGGCCACTTCAAAGGACTCGGCCGGGTCCTCGCCACCGAGATCGACGACCCGGAGCCCCCGAACGAGGGCGACCACCGCATCGGCGGGTACTACGCGTTCGGCACTCAGTACGACTTCCCCTGCGCGCCGGCCTCCGAGGTGCCGGACCTCCCCGGCACCCCCGGTCCTGAAGCGCTGGACCTGCCGGTCCTCCTGGTCAGGATGGACTACGACCCCGACGCGGGCATGCCTTGGGGCGACTGCGGCAGGTCCGAATGGGTCATCGGCCGCGACGACCTCGCCGCCCGCCGCTTCGACCGGGTCGAGTTCTCCTGGAGCTGCCACTAACCCCGCCTGCGGCAGGAGCTCCTCGATCGACTGGGGCGCTTGGGGGATCGCCCGGAGCTGGTCGATCATCAGGTCGAGCGCGGGCCCGCGCGCCCCGGTGAGGTAGAACGACGCCGACCGCAGGCCGGTGACGATCATGTAGCAGCGCAGGCGTTGCAGGTCGTCCTCCGTGAACTCGGCCGCCGTGGCCGCACGCGCCTGCGGGCGCATGACCGGCCAGGCGCGGCTCCAGAACAGCTGGTAGGCCGTGTCCCAGAGCGGGTCGCCGATCATCGCGCCCTCCCAGTCGATCACCCCGATCGAGCCGTCCTCGGCGACGATCAGGTTGTCCGCGCTGCAGTCGCCGTGCACGAGCCGCCCGAAGTCCGGCAGCGTCCGGGTCTCGGCGAGCGTCGACGCCGCCAAGTCCTCGAGGAGGTCCCGTTCGGCCCCTTCGAGTGCGGGCCAGGAGTCCGGCACGCCCCAGGCGACGGCGCCCGCCCAGGAAGGGCTGCGGCCATTGCCCGTCGCGGGATCGACGCCGCCGAAGCCTTCGGCGCCGGCCAGCGGGGTATCGCTGATGCGCTGCAGGGCTTCGGCAACGGCCGGTGCCGCGGCAACGGCCGCCGGCATGTCGAGGTCGCAGAGCCTGGTGCCCGGCAGCCGCGTGCTCGCGCAGAACCAGGCCCGGTCGATCGCGCCGACCGCGATCACCTCGGGTACCGCGACGCCGGCGCCGAGCCGGAGACCGCCCGCCCACGCGTCCAGGTCGAAGCCCTCCCGGCGCAGACTCACCCGCACGACCAGCTCCCGGCCGCCGGCGACCGCGCTGTAGGCCTGCGAGTTCTCGCCCTCGGTGATGGCCTCCCACGCGGTGACCGGCCCGATCGCGGCGGCGACCTGCTCACGGACGAGTGCGGCTTCGATCATCGGCTTCCACATCACCGCAGGCTATGGCCGCCTTCGGTCCCGGGGCAACTCCATTGCGCCGGGACCGCGGGTCAGGGCCTGCTGCGGAGTCCCTGCAACGCCAGGTCGACGCAGTTCTCGAGGAAGCCCGCGTCGATCGGCTTCGGGGTGACGAGCAGGCGCAGGTAGATCTGGCCGTAGACGAGTTCGGCGGCGCGGAACGGGTCGGCGTCGCCCGCGATCTCGCCGTTCGCCTGCGCGCGTTCGATCCTCGCCTGCACGGGCAGACTCGAGGGCCCGATGAGCCGCTCCCAGAGCCGCTCGCCCAGGTCAGGGTCGTGCTGGGCCTCGCCGATGAGCGAGGCGAGCAGCGGCAGCGAGTCGCTCACCATGTCCCAGGTCTCGCCGAGGACCCGCACGAGGTCCTCGCGCAGGTCGCCGTCCTCGGCCTCGTCCGCGTGCATGTAGGGCCGCTCCTGGAGCCGGGCGGCGTAGGCGTCGAGCACGACCGCGCCCTTCGAGGGCCACCAGCGGTAGATCGTCCGCTTGCCCACGCCGGCCTGTGCGGCGATGCCCTCGATGCTGACCTTGGACCAGCCCTGGTCGCGGGCGAGCGCCAAGGCCGCTTCGAGGATGGCCTTGGTCGACTCCGGGTTGCGCCGGTTGGGGTCGGGGGTTCGCGGTGCTGACATGGACGCCACCCTACCCCATGGGGAGACGAACCGGTTCGTGTTGACGGGCCGGGATGTTTGGCGTACGGTGATGACACGATACGGTTCGTCTCCCCAAGGAGGAAAGACCTTGAGCACCCGACTCGCCATCAACACCGCCCTCGTGATCGCGGCACTGTCCATGCTGGCCACCGGCGTCTGGGCCTGGTTCGACCCGGCGGGCTTCGCCGCATGGGCCAACTGGCCCAACCACATCCACTTCCTGCACGACGCGGGCACGTTCCAGATGGGCATCGGCCTGATGCTGCTCTGGACGCTCTTGTGGCGCGACGCCGCCGCCGTCGTCCTGGCGGGCTTCGTCTTCACCAACACCTTCCACGCCCTCAACCACGCCCTCGACCTGCACATGGGCGGCAACGCCTCGGACCCCTGGACGCTGCTGGCGCTCTCCGCGGTCGGCGCGGTCGGTCTCGTGATCCGGCTCCGCGTGCTGCGCCGCCGCCCGGCCGACACCGAGGCCGCGAAATGAAGGTCCTCATCGCGGGAGCCACCGGCGCGATCGGCTCCACACTGGTGACGCAGCTGCACACGGCAGGGCACGACGTGCTCGGCCTGACCAGATCCCACACTGGCGCCGACCGCTTGGCGGCCAACGGCATCCGGCCCGTCCTCGCCGACATGATGGACGCGGACGCCCTGCTCCGCGCCCTGGACGGCGTGCGGACCGACGCGATCGTCCACCAGGCCACGGCCATCACCGGGATGCCGATGTTCCACCGCTCCCTCTACGCCACCGACGATCTGCGCGAGCAGGGCACCGCGAACCTGCTGCGCGCCGCCGCCGAGACCGGGGCGGGGCGCGTCCTCACCCAGTCGTTCTTCCTCGGCTACGGCTACCGCGACCACGGCCCCGAGCCGCTCACCGAGGACCGGCCCTTCGCCGAACCCACCGGGCACCGCGGCATCGACCGGCACATGCGGGCGATGCGCGCCAACGAGGAGCAGGTCCTCGGCAGCGGCGGCATCGCCCTGCGGTACGGCATGTTCTACGGGCCCGAACCCGCGACCCGCAAGCTGTTCGCGCTGGCCCGGCGGCGCCGACTGCCGGCGGTCCGGGGTGCGGGCACCATCGCGCCGATCCACCTCCACGACGCGGCCTCAGCCGTGGCCGCCGCGCTCGAACGCGGGCGCGCGGGCCAGGCGTACAACATCGTCGACGACGAACCGGTCGGCTTCGACGACTACATCCGCACGATCGCCCTGACCGCCGGAGCACCGGCCCCCCGCACCGTCCCCGGCGCCGCGCTCAAGGCCTTTCCGTACCTCCACGCGCTGATGGTCGCCACCCGCATCCGGCTCTCCAACGCCAAGGCGAAACGCGAGCTGGCCTGGGCGCCCGCGTTCCCCTCGATCAGGGAAGGCCTCCCGGCGAGCCTCTAGGGCCTGTGCTGTGACGCCGGAAGGCCGCTAGCTGGCCCATCTGCCCGCTCGCTGCCAGGACAGGCCCTAGGCGCCGACCGGGCAGCGGCGCCTCCGCAGAGCATCGGGCTCCGCGTCAGCGCACGCGGACGGCGGCCGGCTGCGTCTCGATCGTGAAGGCCGAGGTCGCGCCGAGGCCGTCGCCGTCGATCTGCAGCAGCCGCGGCCGGCTCATCGACACGCTCAGGCTGCGGACCCTCGCGTGCGTGACCGTGTCCGCGCTCTGCGCTTCGCCCTGCTTGCCGACGAGCCGCCGGATGCCGTTGTCCCACACGAACGACCGGAGCGTGTCGAGCCACTGCCCCACACCTTCGGCCTCCAGCAGCAGCAGGTCGAGCTCGCCGTCGGAGGGGTCCGCGTCCGGCAGCAGTGCGACCCCGCCCTGCAGGGAGCCGCAGTTCCCGATCATCAGCGTGTGCCCGCTGGTCCGCTCCGGCGTCCCGCCGTCGAGGGTGAGCTCGAGGTCGACCACCTCGCTCGCCTTCAGCGCGCGTCCCAGCGACTCGATGTACGCGAGCCAGCCGACCTTGCTCTTCAGGTCGTCGTCGGTCTGGTCGATCATGTGCGCGTCGAGGCCAAAGCCCGCGATGACGGTGAAGGCCTTGCGGATGCCGACGCCCTCGACCATCCCCTCGACCCAGCCGAGGTCGATACCGCGGGGATCGCCCTCGATCGCCCGCGTGAAAGCGCCCGGGAGGTCGTTGAGCGGGACGCCGAGGTTGCGGGCCAGCAGGTTGCCCGTGCCGAGCGGCACGATGGCCAGGTCGGCAGCGGTGTCGTCCTCGGCGAGCCGTTCGGCGACGGCCCGCACGGTGCCGTCACCGCCCGCGGCCACCACCACGTCGGCACCCGCCGCCAGGGCTTCCTCCGTTGCGCCCCGACCGGGATCCTCCTCGCTCGTCTCGTGCCACGAGACCGAACCGAGTACCGGCCCTGCCGCCGCTTCGAGTGCCTCCCTAGACGTCTTCGATGGATTCCAGACGATGCCGAACCGCTCGTCGACCATCTCGGGGCCCCTTTCGCGCAGTTGTCGTTCCGACGACACCAGAGTAGGTGACGGACGGCATTCCGAAACCTGGAAGACGCCCGCCCCAAGCGATCCGGGCGAGTTCGACGAGCTTTGCCCCCGGCTTCCCCGCCCCGAAAGCGCGGAAGCCTTAAGCTCGCATCGATGATCGACCCACTCGACGCGCTCGACCCGCGCCAGCGCGAACTCCTCCGAACCTGGCTCCCCGGCCTCGCCGTCGAGGCCGACATGAGCTGGAACCTGGTGGCGACCACGGTCCTGCGGGCGAAGGCGGGGCAGCGGCTCGTCGTGGTCAAGGCGGGCGGCCCCGGCGACCACCACATGGAGCGGGAGATCCGCGCGCATCACGAGTGGACCGGGCCGTGGACGCGGATCGGCAGGGCCGCGCGGATGCTCCACGCCGACGCCGACGCGAGGCTCCTCGTCACCGAATACCTCCCCGGAACGCTGGTGCGGGACACCGCGGCGGCCGCCGACCTCGACCTCTACGCGCAGGCGGGAGCACTGCTGCGCGCCTTCCACGACCAGTCGGCCATTGAGGACCCGGGCTACGAGGAGCACATGAACGCCAAGGCGTTCGCGTGGCTCGACGGCCCGAACCGGGTCGAACCGGCGACCGCCGACCGGCTGCGGGACCTGGTGCGGTCCTGGCCCGCGCCCGCGGTCGTCCGGGTACCCACGCACGGCGACTGGCAGACGCGGAACTGGTTGCAGGACAACGGCCTCCTGCGGGTGATCGACTTCGGCCGCGCGGACATGCGCCCGGCCGCGGAGGACTTCGAGCGCTTGGCCGCGCAGGAGTTTGTGTGGCATCCCGGCTCGGAGGCGGCGTTCCTGTCCGGATACGGCGCGGACCCCCGCGAGCCCGAGGCCTGGTTCCGCCAGCGCGTCCGCTCGGCGATCGGCACGGCCTGCTGGGCGCACCTGGTCGGTGCCGAGGACTTTGAGGCGCAGGGCCACCGGATGATCGCGGACGTCCTCGCCGAGGTCGACTAGCCTGCCGCCGAGCCGCCGAGCTGCCGAGCTGCCGAGCTGCCGAGCTGCCGAGCTGCCGAGCTGCCGAGCTGCCGAGCTGCCGAGCTGCCGAGCCGCCGAGCCGCCGAGCCGTGCGTCCTGCTCGAAAAAGAGTTCTGGCCGAGGCTTGACCCTCAGGTGACCGGAGCCCATAGCGTGGCCGGTATGAGTCATCGCGAACTGCTCAGCATCGGCGAGTTCTCCGTCAAGACGGGCCTGTCGATCCCGGCACTGCGCCACTACGACGAGGTCGATCTGCTGCGACCGGCCCGGGTCGATCCCGGCACCGGGTACCGGCGCTACCGGCTCGACCAAGCCGCGCAGGCGACGCTGATCCGCCACCTGCGATCAGTCGACGTGCCCATCGACCAGATCCGGACGCTGCTGGCCGACCAGAGCGGACAGGACGCCTCGGCGGTGCTGCACGCGCACCGCGAACGTCTCCTGGAGCGGGCTCATGCCGTCCAGCGACTGGCCGAGACCCTCGGCCGGCACTACGAGGAAGGGACCGAAATGGCAATGACGAAGGAGGACAGGGTGGTACAGGTGACCGTTCCGGCACGGGACCTCGACGCGACCGTCCGGTTCTACACCGAGGCGTTCGGACTCGAATACGACCAGAGCATCGCCTCGTTCCAGTTCGGCGCGTGGGAGACCGACTCGTTCTTCCTGCTGACGCTCGACGCGGCGGCGGGTAAGGGCGGCGGGTTCGGTCCGGCGATGTTCGGGATCTACGTCGACGACCTGGACGCCGCTCACGCGGCCGCACTCGCCGCGGGAGCCGAGCTCGTCCAGGCGCCCTTCGAGACCGACTACGCGCCCCGCCGGTCCGTGGTCGCCGATCCCAGCGGCAACCGCATCTCGCTCACCCAGCGCTGACCCGCGACTCCGGAGGAGGCTTGATCACCTTCCTCCGGAGCACTGCAGCCTCGGTCAGCGACCACCGCAGTGACGCAGTCCGTCGGGGACCTCGAAACCGGCGCTCTGTCCGATGAAGACGGTCGACCGCTAGGAAGGCGCCGCCTGGGCCAGGAAGCCGCTGAAGATGTACATGACCTGGTCCACGAATTCGATCCCGGTCGGCGAGTACAGGTCGGAGATCTCATCGCCGCACGCCACCATGCCGAGCGAGGGGTCCGGGAGTTCGGTGGTGGAGATGTTCCAGACGACGAGGGCGAACACGGCGCAGAGCAGCGCGACGCCCAGCCATCGCGGGAGCTTGCGCGGCCCGTACGGCAGCACCATGAGGAAGGCCGTGGTGACCATCAGGGTTCCCGACACGATCTTGCCGCCGCCGAGCAGCACCACGCCGCACAATCCGATGACGACGATTCCCGTCCACATCGCGGTCTTCTTGAGCTTGTCCATCAGGTCTCATCCTTTGCTGCGGCCGATAGGGATTCGGCCCGACAAGGACAGTTCACCGCGCGGCCCGTTGCGTCGGCGTAGGCCGATGCGGCAACGCCGCAGCAACATCGGGACCTTTCCGCCGCCTAGACTGGTGCGGCGGTTCCGCAACGCCAGCGTTCCCTTCAATCACGTTTGCCCGCGACGCCTCAGGACCCGACGGCCCAGTCCGAAGACATCGGCGTTCCTCGCAGCGCCTCCGCCTCTACCGCTCCAGCGGCGACCAGGTCCGACCGCAGGTCCGGGCTTTCGCCCAGGCGGCGACCAGGCCCGACCGCAGCGCGTCCGCCTGTACCGCTCCACAGCGACCAGGCCCGACCGCAGGCATCCGGGCTTTCGCCCAGGCGGCGACCAGACCCGACCGCAGGCATCCGGGCTTTCGCCCAGGCGGCGACCAGTCCGATCGCAGGTCCGGGCTTTCGCCTAGGCGGCGACCTGGTCGCGCTTGAACCACGCGCGGGCCGAGGGGAGGCAGAGCAGGACGATGATCGCGGCCGACTCGATGATGCAGGCGATCGCGAAGCCCCGGAGCGCCTCCATCGGGCCGCCTCCGATGTCGACGCCGTCGCCGTCCTCCAGTCTGGCGACCGTGGCCGCCGCCCAGACGGCGATGGCGAGCCCGGCGGCAGCGATCGCCGCGATGCGCGCGAGGGGCCGGCCTTTCGCGACGCCGAAGGCGAGTACGACGCGCCCGATCGTCCAGACCACGGCGAATCCGAGCGCGACCGCCAGGACCACTTTGGTGTAGGCGGGGACGACGACGGTGCGCCCGCCCATGTCGTTCGCCACGTTCGCTGCGAAGAGCGCGAACCCGCCGATCAGGCCGGCGATGAGGTCGATCGGGATCAGCGCCGCGAGCACGAGGAACGCGATGCGGACCGGCTCGGGCCCTCGGGGCCGGTTCATGCCCTGCGCGTCGAGGGCGTTGTGGGGGAGCATCTGCGCCACGGTAGTCGGCGCGGGCAAATCGGTCCCTAGTCGTTGACCAGGCCCGCTTCATAGGCGATGATCGCCGCTTGGACGCGGTTCTTGGCCTGGAGGCGGGTGAGGATCGTGCTGACATGGTTCTTCACGGTGCCGTCGGAGAGGTGCAGTTGCCTGGCGATGTCGTGGTTGGATTCCCCCTTCCCTATGAGTGCCAGGACGTCTCGCTCCCTCGGTGTGAGCGCGTCGATGCGCTCCCTCGCCGGGGCGACGCGTTCGAGGCCGCCGTTGTTGAGCCGCGCGATCACCCGCTGGGCGATCCTCGGTGAGAGGTAGGCCGCGCCTTCGGCGACCGCCTTGACGCCGATGATGAGTTCACGCGGGTCGGCGGCCTTCAGCATGAACCCGCTCGCTCCCTGCGAGAGCGCTTGGGCGACATAGGCGTCCTCGTCGAAGGTGGTGAGCATGACGACCGCGACCTCCGGCATGACCTTGCGGAGTTCCGCGGCGGCGGCCAGGCCGTCCATCTTCGGCATGCGGATGTCGAGCAGCGCCACGTCGGGGCGGTGCGCGCGGGCGAGTTCCACGGCTTCGGCGCCGTCGCCCGCTTCGGCCGCGATCTCGATGCCGGGGTCGGTGGCGAGGATGGCCGCGACGCCGGCCCGGATCATCGCCTCGTCGTCGGCGAGCAGTACGCGGATCATCGGTTCCCCTGCCAGGTCGCATCGATCTTCATGTTCTCCAGCGGCACTTCGGCTCGCACTTCGAAGCCGTCTTCGACCGGTCCGGCGCTGAAGGCGCCGTCCAGGAGCCGGACCCGCTGCTCCAGCCCGACCAGGCCGCTGCCCTTGCCGGACGGGACCGCGGCGTGCCTGCCGCTGTTGCGCACCGACACGGTGGCGATCGCGTCCGCCACCGATACGGCGACCCGCACCTCAGCGCCCGGGGCGTACCTCGCGGCGTTCGTCAGGGATTCCTGGACCACCCGGTGCACGGTCTTCGCCGCCAGCGGCGGCAGCGGGACCGCATCGGTCGCGAGGGTGACGCGCATGCCGGCTTCGGCCGCGCGCCCGACCAGCGCCTCGAGCGACTCGTCGAGCGGGGCCTCCGGGGCCGGTCCGTCGCGGAGGATGCCGATGGTCTGGCGCAGCCGGTCCGTGGCGTCGACCGCATTGCGCCGCAGCGCAGCCGCCGCCTCGCGGTTGCCGTCCGGGAGGTCCGGGGAGAGTTCGAGCGCGCCTGCGCGGAGTGCGATCAGGGCGAGTTCGTGGCCGAGCGAGTCGTGCATGTCCGTCGCGATCCGGGCCCGCTCCTGGGCCCGGGCGCGGCCCGCGACGAGTTCGCGTTCGCGTTCGAGCCGCGTGAGGCGGTCGGCGGCGGCGGCGATCAGGTCGGCCTGCTGGCGCCGGAAGCGGCCGATCAGCCAGGGCAGCACCACGAAGGAGCCGAAGGTTAGCAGGGTCGTGAACGGGTCCCGCTCGGTGGCGATCCCGAGCAGGGTCCCCAGCGCCGCGACCGCCCCCAGGATCCACCAGCCGTAGCGCACGGTCAATCGCCAGCCGTGGAGGTACGCCGCGGCGGCCACCAGGACCAGGAGCGCCTGCCGCGACATCGGCACCGCGAACGTCGCCACACCGTCGACCAGTCCGGCCAGCGCGATGACCGCCAGCAGCGCCCCGTTTCTCATGCGGCCGAGCCTACCGATCGGAGCCGGACCAGGCGGGCGGCCGCCGTGGCCGCCCCTGCCAGGCCCGCGACGAGCAGCGCGAGGGTGAGCGGCAGCGCGAAGTAGAAGACCGAGGGCCAGGTGACCGTGCGGCCGTTCGAGATGAGCGAGACCAGGGCCGGATAGGAAAGGAACAGCACCGCGGGCAGCAGGACCGGGATGAAGCGGAGCGCGATGCGCCAGGCCGGTCGTCCCCGGCGCTTCTCGGCCCAGCGGCGGGACCGGACGACGCCGATGACGCCGAGGGCGATCGCGGCGGCGGTGAGCGCGGCCAGGGCGATCTGCGCGAGCGCGTCGCCCTTCGGCGCTGCGGGTTCCGCGCCGTTCGCCATGGCGGCCAGGGCCTCCATCGCCGTGTAGGTCACGTCGGCCATGCCGGCGCCGTTGGTGAGGACCGCGATGCCGTAGCCGCTCTCAGGGTCGATCCATTCGACCGCGTTGTAGGTCATGAGGTTCCCGGAGTGCACGAGCGTGCCGTCGGGCTCGACGCCCCAGCCCATGCCGTAGTCCTGGACCGCCGAAGGCGCGTGCATCTCGGCCAGGCCCTCCGCGGAGACCAGTTGGGGGCCTTGGCCGTTCTGGGTGATGAGCCACCGGCCCATGTCGGCGGCGCTGGTGATGATCCCGCCCGAACCGGAGTTGTCGAGCATGCCGTCGACGGCCGCGCCGCGGGGCATCCAGAGGCCGAAGAGGTTGTTGTACCCGAGCCCGGGGTCGATCAGTTCGTCCCGGGTGGCGCTGTGCTCCATGCCGAGCGGTGCGAACACGCGCTCCGCCATGAACGCCTCGAAGGTCTGCCCGCTCGCGACCTCGACGAGGCGGGCGGCGACGTTGAAGTTCGGGTTCGCGTACTCCCAGTCGGTGCCGGGATCGGTGGCGAGGGCGTCGTCGCCGAGGCGGGCGACGTAGTCCTCCAGGGAGGTGGCGTCCTGGAGTTCGACGACGTCGATCGAGGTGTCGGAGAACCCGGAAGTCTGGTTCAGGAGGTGCCGGGGGGTGATCGCGTCGACCCGCTCGTCGGCCATGTCGAACCCGGGGAGCTGGTCCGCGACGGGCTCGTCGAGGGCGATCGCGCCCTCCTCGGCGAGGATCATGACGGCCATGGCGGTGAACGACTTCGAGACGGAGGCGACGCGGAACGGGCTGTCCTCGGTGATCTCCTCGCCTTCGGAGTCGTGCCCGTACCCGGCGGCGAGGACGATCTCGTCGTCGCGGGTCACGACGACCGAGAGTCCGGGGACGCCGGAGGTTTCGTGGAGGTCGGTCATGTAGGCGTCGATCGCCTCGGGGGTGAGCTCGGCCGCGGGTGCGGCGGCAGCGGCCGGGGCGGTGAAGCCCAAGGCGGCCAAGGCGATCCCGCCGGCGGCGACGCTCTTGGTGAGGAGGGATCTGGCGGGGTGTCTCGGTTCCATGCTTCGAGGTTATGGATTTTCGGGGCCCCTGCCCGCTGCCGAATGTCCTGAACCACCCCTGCCGAAAGTCAGGGGTCCGTCAGTGCAGCGCGTCCCGGTTGGCGAGGTATCCGAGCCAGCTGCGGCACTCATCGACGTGCTCGACCCCCAGGTAGGGGGCGGCCCACATGATGAATCCGGCCGCGTCGCACATCCCGGCGAGGTCGAAGGCGAGCGGGAGGAGCTGCAGTTCGGTCGGGGTGAGGGGCCGGATCTTCCGGTAGCCCGCGAGCGCGGCCTCCGCGACGGCGGCCGGGAGCCGCCGGTCCGGCTGCTCCAGGGCCGCGTACTGCAGGGCCCTGGCGAGGTCGAGGATCAGGGGCCCGTGGTTGAGCTCGTCGAAGTCGAGCACGGCGGTGACCCGGCCGTCTTCGACCAGGAGGTTCTGGCGGTGGAGGTCGTGGTGGAGCGGGCCCGCGGGCTGCTCGCCGAGGAGCGCCAGGTCTTCGGCGTGCCGGTCGAGGAAGTCGCGGACCGCTGCGCGCCAGTGGTCCGCGCCCGTGAGGTCGACGTCGCTGGAGGCCGCGGTCTCGAGGAGGCAGGTCCGGTCGGTGACGGGGATGCGGTCGTCGGTCCAGCCCGCCGCGTCCGTGTGCATCCGGGCGAGCAGGGCCCCGGACTGCTCGGCCAGGTCCGGTGTCATCGCGGGCGGCACCTCGCCGGAGGCGAAGGGGAACACCGCAATCGGCTTCCCCGCGACCAGCGCGAAGCGTTCGCCGCTGTCGGCGGTGAACGGTGCGGGCGTGGGGAATCCGCTGCCCGCGAGGTGCGCGACGAGGGCGAGTTCTGCTCTGACCTTCGCGGGTTCGGAGCGCACGTACTCGCGCACGACCACGTCGCCGCGGTCCGTGGCGACCCGCGCGTTGACGTTGTCCTCGCCGCCCGTCAGCGGCTCTGCCTTACCTCGGGCCTCGAGGCCGAAGCGGGCGAGGAAGACGGGCAGGTTGAGCCGGAGTTCGCCGTTCGGCGAGGAAGGGTTGCCGCTCATGCCGTCAGCATTCCCGAGGGGGTGATCGCGGGCAAGGGATTTAGTACTCGCGGTGTGACGGCCGGTCGGCGGATCACGGCACGGACGGCACTGCGGAGATGGGGAACCCGGACCCGCAAGACGAAGGGCCGCAAGGCACCCGGTCGGCTGGGCGACGCGATCCGCGATTGGCGTCAGTTCGCCGGCGGGACCTCACCGTTGGAGTCAGGTCGGTGCCGGTTCCCGTCTCCGCAAGGCGGAGGGCTACACGGCTCCCGGTCGGTCAGGCGCCGCCCGATCCGCTGACCGGGCGCCAGCCCGCAGGCGGATCCTCGCCCACGCGGCCGTCGACGGCCTCCCGCAGCAGGTCGGCGTGGCCGGTGTGGCGGCCGTACTCCTCCACCATGTCGAACACGACGCGGCGCACGCTCAGATGCCCCATCCCCGGCCATTCGAGATGCGCGGGCTGATCGAGACCGCCCTCTTCGAGGATCGCCGCGAGCCGCTCGCGCGAGCGCGCCACCGCCTGGTCCCACAGGTCGTAGAGGAACTCCGGCGAGTCCTCGGCGGCCGACGTGAACACCCAGTTCTCATCGGTGTCGGCGAGCAGGGGCTCGTCCCAGTCCGGGCCCGGCGCGCGACCCCGGAGCTTCCAGTTGAACGTCACGTCCTCAGCGCGCGCAAGGTGCTTCAGCAGCCCGCCCAGCGTCAGCGCCGACGCGCCGATCCGCGTGTCCAGTCCCGCCGCGTCCAGGTCGTCGGCCTTCCAGCGGAACGTCGCCCGCAGCCGGTCCAGCGCCCCCAGCAGGTGCGCCTCTTCGGTGCCCGCCAGCGGCGGTTCCCACCAGCATTCGTCTTCGCTCATCCCGCCACCGTAGACCGCAGGTCCGACATCCGGGCCAAATGCGTTGCGCCCGCCGCGCCCGCCCGCATAGGGTCGCGCACATGGTGAATCCGGAATCGGACACGGCAGGGGCTGCCGGTCACCCGCCAGCCCCCTGAAGCAACGACCCCGGGGCCGCTGGCCGCGGTGACGAGACGTCCCACAGACCGCTCGACACCACGGAGCCATCCGATGCCGCTTCCCGTATACCTGCTCGCCCTGGCCGTCTTCGCCATGGGCACTTCCGAATTCATGCTCGCCGGCCTCCTGCCGGACCTCGCCGCCGACCTTGGCGTCACCGTCGCCGACGCCGGGCTCCTCACGACGGCGTTCGCCGCCGGCATGGTCGTCGGCGCGCCGCTCACCGCCGCCCTCGCCCGCCGCCGGCCCCCGCGCGCGACCCTCCTCGCGTTCCTCGGCCTGTTCCTGGCCGCCCACGTCGTCGGCGCGGTCACGGACGTGTTCCCGGTCCTGCTCGCCACCCGCGTCGTCGCGGCGCTCGCGAACGCCGGGTTCCTCGCCGTCGCCCTCACCGCCGCCACGGCGCTCGTCGCACCCGACCGGAAGGGCCGCGCCCTCGCCGTCCTCCTGGGCGGCACCACCATCGCCACCATCGCGGGCGTCCCCGGCGGGGCGCTCCTCGGCGCGCTCCTCGACTGGCGCGCGACCTTCTGGGCGGTCGCGCTCCTGTGCCTGCCCGCCGCCCTCGGCCTCCTGCGCGGGCTTCCGGACACCCGCGAGGCGGACGGCCCGCGCCTGCGCACCGAGCTCGCCGCACTGCGCCGGCCCCGGCTGCTCCTGGTCATGGGCTTGGGCGCACTCGTGAACGCGGCGACGTTCGGCGCGTTCACGTACATCGCGCCCGTCGTCACCGGGACCGCCGGACTCGGCGCACTGTGGGTCCCCGTCGTGCTCGTGCTCTTCGGTGCCGGCTCGTTCACCGGCGTCACCGTCGCCGGGCGCTGGTCCGACCGCCGGCCCGGCCGGGTCGTCGCCGTCGCGGGCCCGGCCCTGCTCCTCGGCTGGTGCGCCCTTGGCCTCTGGGCCGGGCACCCCGCGGTACTGCTCCCGCTCGCGTTCACCCAGGGCGCGTTGGCGTTCGCGGTCGGCAGCACCCTCATCGCCCGGGTCCTCCACGAAGCGGCGGACGCCCCCACGATGGCCGGCTCCTACGCCACCGCCGCGCTCAACGTCGGCGCCGCGATCGGGCCCGTCATCGCCGCGTTCGCGCTGGGCACCGGCCCGACCGGGCCGCTATGGGCCGCAACGGTCCTCGTCGCCGCGGCGCTGCTCGTCGCGGTGCCCGCGCGCAGGGTGTTCGTGCCGCTCAGGTAGCGGTCAGCGTGTCGGCGACCGCGCCGACCGCGGTCCGCACCAGTTCGGGCAGGGCGTCGCGGTCGCCGATGAGGATGAGCAGCCAGTAGAAGATCGGGCCGAGCAGCAGGGCGTGGACGATCGCGGCGTCCGGCATCGCCTCCAGTTCGCCGCGCTCGACGGCGCGCGCGAGGACGGTGTCGATCACGAACCGCTCGCGCTCGATGAACGTCCCGGTGAAGCGGGCCCCGAGCGACTTGTCCCCGTGGATGTCGGCCAAGAGCCCGTGCAGGACATCGGGGGGCGCGGTCGAGAGCTGCCCGGCGATGACCTCGCCGATGGCCTGCAGGTCGCCGCGCAGGGAGCCCGAGTCGGGCGGCGGCTGCTCCTCCATGTCGTGCACGGTGGCCGCGAAGATCATCTCCTGCTTGGTGGTGAACCGCCGGTAGATCGCGGCCTTGCCGATCCCGGCCCGGGACGCGACCGCGTCCACGGTGAGCTTCGCGTACCCGCGTTCGGCCAGGAGCTCCCGCGTCGCGGCGGCGATGGCGTGATCGATCTGGCCGTCTCGCGGGCGGCCCACGGGTTGCTTCGCTTCCAGCATGGACCTAGGATACGGAACCAAGAGTATTGAAACTATCAGTTCCGTAATTAGGAGTCGTCATGATCAAATGGGCCGGACGGATCTTCGTCTTCCTCGGCACCGCGCACATGGTCCTCAGCCTCGCGATGACCGCTCCGAAACGCGCCGCCGCCTGGTTCGGGGCGGAACTGTGGCGCCCCGAAGGGGGCTTCACCGAGATGAACCCGACCATGGGCGCGTACTGGTTCTCCTTCGCCAGTTTCGGCGGGCCGCTGGTGGTGCTCGGCCTCGCAATCCTCTGGATCGACCGGCGCGGCCTGGTCCCGCCCGCGTACCTCGGCTGGATCCTGCTCGCCTGGACGCTGGTGAACACGGCGATCCTGCTGCCGTCGCCCTGGATCGTGGGCGTGGTCGGCGCAGTCCTCTACCTCGCAGGCGTCCGCCGCGCGAACCGCCCGGCCGACCCGCTCGTGGCGAGCCGGTGAGCCCGACCGCCTTCGCACCGGTCGATGCCGCTCCCCAGGCTGACCTGGGGAGCGGCATCGACGCCACCCCGGCCTGGGACAAGCCCTAGTCGACCGGGGCGACCCGGATCAGGTTGCCGTCGGGGTCGGCCACGAGGAAGGTGCGGCCGAAGACGTCGTCATACGGTTCGGTGACCACCTTGGCGCCCTTGGCCTTCCACTCCTCGTACAGGGCGTCTACCGAGGCCGGGGCGCCCTCGACGGCGACGCACAGCTCACTGGTGCGGTGATCGACCTCGGCGAGGTCGAACGGGACCCGGCTCCACAGAGCCAACTGGACACCGCCGCCGATGTCGAAGGCGATGAACCCGGGCGTCTCGAAGACCGGCTTCAGATCGAAGAGGCCGCCGTAGAAGCGTGCTGAGGCCGGGGCGTCAGCGACGTAGACGATGAACTGGTTCGGTGCGGGCATTGGCTGCCGTCCTCTCGAAGCGATTGACCGGGCCACCCTAGGAGCGGAAGGCGACAGGAACTGTCGGGTTCTCGAGGAGAATCGGGGCGTGACCCCAGACAAGTTCTTCTCGCTCGTCCTCGCCCTCCAGACCCGTCCCGAGACCACGGTGGCCGCGATCGCCGCCGAGACCGGGTCGTCAGAGCGGACCGTCCAGCGCGACCTCAGATGGCTCCAGGACGCCGGCTTCCCGGTGGTGCTGCGGCGCGGCCGCTACGGCGGCGTGTTCATGCTCCCCGGCGGGACCCTCGACATGACCCGTCTGACCCCCGGCGAGCGGGATCAACTGGCGCTCAACGGACTCGACGACGAGCAGCGGCGCCGACTCGGCGTCGCAGAGGAGGGCGGGCGGGCCCGCCGCAAGGTCGCGGCCCGCGCCGGGAACGACCTGCTCGCCGTCAACGACCTGGTGGTCAGCGACAACCGGCCGTGGTTCGGCCGCGAACCCACCGGGACCTCCCCTGCGGCGCTCATCGGGGACCTGCGCTCGGGTGCGCGCCTCAAGATCCTCTATGCCCGTGAAGGCGGGGAACCGCGTTGGCGCACCGTCGACCCCTACGGGCTCCTCGCGAAGGGCGGGCGCTGGTACCTGATCGCCGACGAGCTCGGGAAGGCGCGGATGTGGAACCTCGCCAGGGTCGAGCGGTGGGACGCGCTGCGGGTGCCGCGGCGGCTGCGCCCCGGCGCGGGCCTCGCCGCCACCGCACGGGAGCTGACCGAGCGGTGGGACGCGGGCGGCGGGCTCGAAGTGCGCTTCGTGCTCAAGGACCGCCAGCGCGGGCGCGCGGAACGGATCTTCGGCTCCCGCCTGGCCCTCGGCGAGGCGGCCGAACCGGGATGGACGCACGCCGTGCTGCGCTGCCACGTCGTCGACGAGGTGTGCCAGCTCCTGTCGTTCGGCGACTCCGCGACGGTCCTCGACCCGCCCGAGGCCCGCGAGAAGGTCAGGGAGCTGGCGGCGGGCATCCTTGCGCACTACGGGGACTGATCGAAGGGACCGGTCCCGCGCCGCCGCGCCTAACATCGGTCCATGGACGCCTCAACCGCCTCGCGGCTCCTCGCCCCCGCACTGCTCCTCCTGCTCGCGGCCGGCTGCACCGGCGAGACCGGGACCGTCGATCCCGCTCCGGAGTCCTCCGGCGCAGCGGCCACCGTCGAAGCGACCGAGCCCGAGCCGAGTCCGACCCCCGAGCCGCCGACCGCCGCCGACGGGACCGACTACGCCGCCTGCGGCGACGGCAGTTGCGAAGTGGCCGTGAGCGAACCGGTCGACATTGGACTCGACGGCTTCACGCTGCAGATCACGGCCGTCACCCAGGACGGCGTCGACATCACCGCCGAACGCGGCGGCGGCTCCACCTCCGCGGGGATCTCCGGCGGCTACTGTGTGGCGTTCCTGACCGAGAACGGCGTCCAGACCGGCTGCTACGGCGGGTTCGTCGGCGACGAGCGCCCGCCGCTCCCCGAGGCCGAGGCGGGCGTGCTCATCGTGGAGCTGCTCGCCTTCACGGCGGGAACGGCGATCGTCCGCATCACCTCGCTCTGAGCGCCCCGGGCGGTCTGGACCGGCCCGCGCAGGCGGTCTAGCGGGGTTGCTCAATCACCCTTAGAGGCGGTTGGCGAGGCTGACGACCTCGACGTCCATCGACGAGTTCGCCGGGAAGTCGATCACGGACGGGGCCACACCGGCCGAGACCAGGTGCGATCCGAGGGCGGCGACCATCGCGCCGTTGTCCGTGCACAGCTTCGGGCGCGGGTAGCGCAGCGTGATGCCGGCGTCCTCGGCGCGCTCCACCGCGAGGGTCCGCAGCCGCGAGTTCGCGGCGACGCCGCCGCCGAGGAGGATCGTGTCGACCCCGTGCTCCTTCGCCGCGAGGATCGCCTTCTGGGTGAGCACGTCGCAGACCGCCTCCTGGAACGCCGCGGCCACGTCGTTCACCGGGACGTTGTTGCCTTCGGCCCGTTGGGCCTCGATCCAGCGGGCCACGGCGGTCTTCAAACCGGAGAAGGAGAAGTCGTACCGGTGCTTCTCCATGTCCTTCGCGGCGGTGAGGCCGCGCGGGAAGCGCACGAACGCCCGGTCGCCTTCCTTGGCGGCCTTGTCGATGTAGGGCCCGCCGGGGAACGGCAGGCCGAGCAGGCGCGCGACCTTGTCGAACGCCTCGCCGGCGGCGTCGTCGATGCTCGCGCCCAGCTGCGTGACCTTCCCGGCGAGGTCCTCGACCATCATGATCGAGGAGTGGCCGCCCGAGACGAGCAGGCCGATCGCCGGCTCCGGGATCGGGCCGTTCTCCAGGGTGTCGACCGCGATGTGCGCGCTCAAGTGGTTGACGCCGTAGAGGGGCACGCCCGTGGCGATCGAGTAGGCCTTCGCCGCGCCGACGCCGACCATGAGCGCCCCGGCGAGGCCGGGACCCGCGGTGACGGCGATGCCGTCGAGGTCGTTCAGGGTGAGCCCGGCGTCGTCCAGGGCCCGCTGCACGGTGGGCACCATCGCCTCCAGGTGCGCGCGGCTGGCGACCTCGGGCACGACCCCGCCGAAGCGGGCGTGCTCGTCGACCGACGACGCCACGGCGTCGGCCAGCAGCTCGTGGCCGCGCACGATCCCGACACCGGTCTCGTCGCACGAGGTCTCGATGCCCATCACCACAGGGTTGTTCTTCACAGGTCCATCCTCATCACCGCGGCATCCGTGCCAGTGTGCTGGTAGTAGTTCTTGCGCACCCCTAGCCCCACGAAACCGTACCCGTCGTACAGGCGCTGGGCCGGGACGTTGTCGACGGCGACCTCCAGGTACACCGCCTTCACGCCGTGCGCCCGGCCCCGGGCGATCAGATCGTCCATGAGCATCCGCGCCACACCCCTGCGGCGCGCCTCGGCGCTGACGGCGATGTTGTTGAGCCACAGCTCATCGCCGTTGAGCGCGGTCCCCGCGTAGCCGAGGATGCGCTCACCGTCGAAGACCGCGCGGTAGTCGTTCCCGGCCGAGAGCTCGGTCCACAGCAGTCCCTCGCTCCAGGCCTCGGGCCCGAAGATCGCGGTCTCCATCTCGGCGACGGCGGGCAGGTGCCACCAGCGCAGCCGGTCGATCCGCAAGTCGTTCATCGCATCAAGCTGTACCACGCGACGGCGTTCAGGCCGACGGCGCCGGGTTCCCCGCGGCGGGCTGGGCGTCCGGGCGGCGCAGGTACAGCGGGGTGAGCTGCTCGCTCGGGGCGCCCGCGAGCAGGCGCGGGGCGGCGAGTTCGACGAGTTTCACCAGGTCAGGGTAGATCGCGGTGGCCTCGGCGTCCATCGGGAGCTCGTCGGCGTACTTGCTCGCGCCCTCGCCGATCGCGTAGTCGGCGCGGGTGTCGGGGAGCTCGCTCGGCTTGCACACCTGCGGCTCGCCCTCGCGCACGCCGTCCTCGTAGACGGCCCAGTAGATCTCCTTGCGGCGCGCGTCCGTGGCCGCGAGCGCGCGGCCCCTCGTGTTCGCGCCGATGCCGTCGAGCGAGCAGACGCCGTAGACGGGGATGCCCGCGCCGTCGGCGAACGCGGCGGCGGTGACCATGCCCACGCGAAGGCCGGTGAACGGCCCGGGGCCGACGCCGGAGACGACCGCGTCGACGTCCTTGACGGTGCGCCCGGCTTCGGCCAGGCAGCCTTCGATGAACGGGGCGAGCTTCTCCACGTGGCCGCGCGCGTCGATCTCGCGGCGGAACGAGGTCAGGAACAGCTCGTCGTCGTCGAGGTCGACGAGTGCGGCCTGCACTGCGGCAGTGGACGTGTCGAGTGCGAGGACCCTCATGCGGCAGCGCCCACGGGAGCCGCTGCACCGATCGACGGCTCGTCGGAGTCGCCGAGACCCGACGCCAGGCGCTCGGCCCAGTCGCCGCCGCGGCCGTGCAGGACGACCTCGCGGACCTCGTCGGCCCGGCGTTCGATCGCGATCTCCAGGTGCGACTCGGCGAGGCGCTCGGCCAGGCCCGCGCCCCATTCCACGACCGTGACGGCCGCTTCCACATCAGTGTCGAGGTCGAGGTCGTCGAGCTCGTCGAGGGTCTCCAGGCGGTACGCGTCGACGTGCACCAGCGGCACGCCCGCGGTGCCCGCGCGGTGCGAGCGGGCGATCACGAAGGTGGGGCTGGTGATCCGCCCTTCGACGCCGAGGCCGGCGCCGATGCCCTGCGTGAGGGCCGTCTTCCCGGCCCCCAGCGGGCCGGTGAGGATCACGAGGTCGCCCGCGCGAAGGACCGCGGCCAGGCGCAGCCCGAACTCGTGGGTGTCGTCGGCCGTCTGGAGCTGGAGCCTCACGTTTCACTCCTCCAAGTGCGTGTCGATGGGCCGCGTCGTGTCGGCGCGGCGCGGGTCTTACTGCTCGGGTCGCGTCACGGTTCGAGACGGTGCCCGTGGTGGCGGGAGAACGGCGACCACCTGCGGTGCCGCCCCGGGTCGCGCTCGAACGGCGTCGCCTCCGGTGCGGCGGACACGGCGGAACCCCTGCCGATCTCAGCCACGACTTTGTCGATCATCTCCAACAAGAGTTGTGAGATCTCACCAGGATACTCCAGCTGCGGTGAGTGAGCCGCCTCGGCTATGAGCGCGAATCGCGACCCCTCGAGCGCCGCCGCCAGCCTTCGCGAATGCTCCGGCGGCGTCAGCAGGTCCTCGTCACCGACCACGACCAGCGCCGGAAGCCCCTTGAAGAGCGGCAGCGTCGCCGTCTCGTCGTGGTCGAGGATAGCGCGCGCGTAGCCGACGATGCTCTGCATGGAGGTCCGCCGGTTCATCCGCTCGACCAGCGTGACCAGGGACGCGGGCGGGTCGATGTGCCCGAACGCGGCCTTGCGGGTGAGCAGCCACCCCAGGTCGCCCGCGAGGAGCCGCGACCGGTCGATCAGGTCCGGCGTCCAGCCCGCGACCTGCTGGAGCATCGGCAGCACCGTGCGCCGCAGCCGCCGCAGTGCGCGCATCGGCTTCGTCTCCACGGTGTCGAGGCCCGCGGCGCTGCTGGAGAGGAACGCGACCCCCTTCACGCGCTCGCGGAAGTCGGCCTCGTGGAGGCGCGCGTACACCTGGATCGTCATGCCGCCCATGGAATGCCCGACCAGCACCAGCGGCCCGCGCGGGGCCACGGCCGTCAGCACGTCGTGCATGACCTCCGCCAGGTCCTCGATGCCGTACTCCGTACGGGGCAGCGGGCCGGACCGGCCGTGCCCGGGCTGGTCGTACAGCACCGCCCGCAGCGACACGTCGCCCCGGTTCGCCTCGGCGATCGCCTTGCGCTGGAAGTAGAAGGTGGCCATGTCCTGCATGTAGCCGTGCACGAAGACCACTGTGAGGTCGGCGTCCTCAGGGCCCGCGGTCTCCACGTGGATCGGCACGCCGGCGCGCGACTCCACCGTGAACACCGAGCGCTGCGGCGGGAGCTCGAACGGCTCGTGCGCGTACGGGTCGACCGACGACGCCCGCGTGCGCCGCGCCAGGTACCGGGGGATGCCCCACGCCAAGGCGGCGCCGAACGCCACACCGCCGGTCACGCCGCCGGCGACCGCCAGACCGCGGCGTCGGCGGGACTGCTTCTCACTCATGCGGCCTCGCAATGCCTTCGAACACCAAGCCTTCCGAACACAAGTCCCCCGTCACCGGTCGAACCGCCGCACTGCAGCAGACGCGGCGTTCCGTACTCAGGCGTCCCCGAGCGGCGCCAGGCCGCGGTTCCACAACCGCGGCACCCGCGAACCGATCCCCGTCAGCACGTCGTTGGGGATCGTCCCCGCCCACGCCGACCAGTCGTCCGCGTCGAGGTGCTGCGCGCCCGCGCCGATGAGCACCACCGGCTCGCCGGGTTTCACCGCGTCGTCACCGCAGTCGACCATGAACTGGTCCATGCAGATCCGACCCAGCACCCGGCGGCGCTTGCCCGCCAGGTACACCTCGGCTTTCCCCGAAGCGGCCCGCGGTACACCGTCGGCGTACCCGAGCGGCACGAGCGCCACGTTCGTGTCCCGCTCCAAGTGCACCGTGTGCCCGTAGGAGATGCCCGAACCGGCGGGGAGCCGCTTGACGGACATCACCACCGACCGCACCTCGATCACCGGCCGCAGGTCGACCGCGAACTGCGGCACCGGGTTGTACCCGTACAGGGCGATGCCGGGGCGCACCATGTCATAGCGGGTCTGCGGGTCGGCGATGAGCGCCGCCGAGTTCGCCAGGTGCCGCACCTCCGGCTCCAGGCCCGAGGCGGCGACCGCTTCGAGGAACCGCTCGAACGCCGCCTTCTGCTGGGCGTTCGCCGGGTGCCCGATCTCGTCGGCGCACGCCAGGTGGCTCCACGCGCCCACGACGACCAGTGATCCGGCGGCCTGGTGCTTCGCGGCGGCCTCGGCGACGAACGCCCACTCGTGCTCGGCCACACCGCCGCGCGACATGCCCGTGTCGCCCTTGAGATGGATGCGGGCCGGTACCCCGGCCCGGTCGGCCGCCTCGGCGACCGCGTCGAGCTGCGCCAGCGACGACACCCCGAGCTCGATCCCCGCGCCGACGACTTCAGTGAGACCGGGCTGGTCGGGGGCGAAGAAGAACGCCATCACGGTCGTATCCGCGAGGTCGGGCAGGCGCTTGAGCTGCCATGCCTCCCTGAGGGTCACGACCCCGAGGCTGGCGGCCCCGGCCTCGATCGCGACCCGTCCGGCCGGGACCATGCCGTGCCCGTACCCGTCGGCCTTCACCATCGCCATCATCGGCACCCCGGCCACGGCCGCCAGCGCCTCGACGTTGTGCGCCAGGCGCCGCCAGTCGGCGCTGGCCTTCGCCAGGCCGGACATGGTGCCGAATTCGGGCTCGGTCAGGACACGGAAGTTGTCGATCGCCACATATGCAAGGGTACGTGCCCGATTCCGGGGAGCCGGACAGCAGCGCTCCGACCCCGGACCGTGCACCCTGTTTCCTATAGGATGCTCGATCCGGGGCGGTGCTCTCGTCTTACGCGAGCTGCTCGCGCACCGTGCGGGCCGCGGCGACGAGGCCTTCCAGCGACGGCCGGACCTCCTCGTAGCGGCGGGTCTTCAGGCCGCAGTCCGGGTTCGCCCACACCCGCTCCGGGCCGAGCGCGGCCACGGCGAGGCGCAGCGCCTCGGCCATGTCGTCGGCGGCCGGGACGCGAGGCGAGTGGATGTCCCACACGCCCGGGCCGACCGCGCTGCGGTAGTTCGCGCGGTCGAGGTCGGCGAGGACCTCCATCTTCGAGCGCGAGGCCTCGATCGAGGTCACGTCCGCGTCCAGGGCGGCGATCGCGTCGATGACCTCGCCGAACTCCGAGTAGCAGAGGTGCGTGTGGATCGCGGTCTCCGGGCGCACGCCGGCGGTGGCGAGGCGGAACGAGCGGGTCGCCCAGTCCCGGTACGCCGCACGGGAAGCCGCGCGCACGGGCAGGAGCTCGCGCAGCGCGGGCTCGTCGACCTGGATGATCGCCGTCCCGGCCGCTTCGAGGTCGGTGACCTCGTCGCGCAGTGCGAGCGCGACCTGGTCGGCCGTCTCGGACAGCGGCTGGTCGTCGCGCACGAACGACCAGGCCAGGATCGTCACGGGCCCGGTGAGCATGCCCTTGACGGGCTTCTCGGTGAGCGACTGCGCGTACGAGGTCCACTCGACGGTCATGGGGGCCGTCCGCGTGACGTCCCCGTAGAGCACCGGCGGGCGGACGCAGCGCGAGCCGTAGGACTGGACCCAGCCCGCGGCGGTGGTCGCGAAGCCCGTGAGCTGCTCCGCGAAGTACTGCACCATGTCGTTGCGTTCCGGCTCGCCGTGCACGAGCACGTCCAGTCCGAGCTTCTCCTGCTCGGCGATGACGGCGGCGACCTCGGCCTTCATGCGGGCCTTGTAGTCGGCGTCGATCATCAGCCCGCGGCGGTGCGCGGCGCGGGCGTTGCGCAGCTCGGCGGTCTGCGGGAACGAGCCGATGGTCGTGGTCGGCAGCACCGGGAGCGGCACGCGTTCGGCTTGGGCCGCTTGGCGTTCGGCGTACGGGATGCGCCGGTCGGCGTCGGCGCCGAGGGCGGCGAGCCGCGAGCGCACCGAGTCATCGCGCCATGCATCCGGAGCTTGGGGCCGCGCGGCGCGCGCACCGTCCGGGTCCGCGAGCGTGGTGATCTCGCGGAGCTTCTGGCGGGCGAAGGCCAGGCGCTCGATCAGCGCGGCGGGCAGCTCGTGCTCGGCGTCCAGGTCGACGGGGACGTGCAGCAGCGAGGAGGACGAGGAGACCCCGACGCGGTCGCTGATGCCTTGCAGCCGTGCAATGTCGGCGCCCGCATTGGCAAGATCGGTGCGCCAGATGTTGCGGCCGTCGACCACGCCCGCGAGCAAATATGTTTCACGTGAAACATCCAGTGCCTCAAGTGCTTCCAGGTCACTGCGGCCCCGGACGAGGTCCAGCGCGATGCCTGCGACGCCCGCCTCCAGCAGCACCGGCAGCGCCTCACCGAACGGGCCGTAGCCGCCCGCGACGACGATCTCGGTGTCGGCGGTGAGCCGCCGGTAGGTCGCGGCGACGGCCGCGAGCTCGGCCTCGGACCGGTCGGCGCAGAGCGCGGGCTCATCGACCTGAACGAGCGCGGCCCCTGCCTCCCTGAGCGCGGCAAGCAGCTCGACATAGACCGGAACGAGGTCGTCGAGCCGGTCGAACGGCGTGAACTCGGCAGGAGCGTCCTCGCTCGCCTTGGCGAGCAGCAGGAACGAGACCGGGCCGAGCAGCACGGGCCGGGCGTCGAGGCCGCGTTCCTTCGCTTCAAGGAACTCGGCGACGGCCTTGGCGGGCTTGGCGTCGAACTCGGTGTCGGGCCCGATCTCAGGCACCAGGTAGTGGTAGTTCGTGTCGAACCACTTGGTCATCTCGAGCGGCACGGCCGCCTCGTCACCCCGCGCGGCCGCGAAGTAGGAGGCCAGTTCGGTCTCGCGGCGATGCCGAGGAGCGAGCGCATCAACAGCCACGATCGTGTCGAGCACGTGGTCGTAGAGCGAGAACGTCCCGGACGGGACCGTGTCGAGCACCGAGAGGTCGTCGAGCATTCCGGAGCGGACGGACGCGGCGGCGGCTTCGAGCCCGGCGGCGTCGAGCCGCCCGGACCAGTGGGCCTCGAGCGCGCGCTTGAGCTCGCGGTTCGGGCCGATGCGCGGGTAGCCGAGTGCGGTGGCCTGCGGTTTCGCGGGCACGCTGGTAGGTGTGTTCATGTGTCAGTTCCCTCGAACTTGCGACAACGGGACCGCGCGCGGTCGCGCGCGGTACGCGGGCAGGTATTCGGACTCGAGGGCGCTTGTTCTCCTAGTCCCCACCGCTTCCCAGGTTCCGGGCCCAGTGCTCATGGCGGGTTTCGTTCCCTCTCACCGCTGCGGGGCAGTCCTGGATTCGCACCAGATTCCCTCTTAGCCGGGGCGGCGTGCACCGCTCCGGAACCAGCGTCGGAACCGATGGTACGGCCGCGCAGGGGCTTGCGCCCCGAACGAGGCCGCACTGTGGGACGAGCGCGGCTCGGTCCCTCCGGCGAATGGGTAGGCTCGGGCCCCATGAGCACCAGACCAGTAGCCGTAGTCACGGGAGCGAGCAGCGGTATCGGGGCCGCCTCCGCGAAAGCCCTCGCCAAGGCCGGGTTCGACGTCGTCCTGGGAGCCCGCCGTGCCGACCGGCTCGCCGAGGTCGCGGCGGAGTGCGGGGGCCGGGCGATCGCGCTCGACGTCACGGACGAAACCTCAGTGCAAGCCTTCGCCGAGCAGGTCGAACGCTGCGACCTGCTGGTGAACAACGCGGGCGGGGCCCTCGGCCTCGAATCGATCGCCACGGCCGACCTCGACCTGTGGCAGAAGATGTACGACGTGAACGTCCTCGGCACCATCCGGGTCACCAAGGCGCTCTTGCCGAAGCTCGTCGAATCCGGCAACGGCCAGGTCGTCGTGATCGGCTCGATCGCGGCCCACCAGCCCTACCCCGGCGGTGGCGGCTACAACGCGGCGAAGCACGCGGAAGCGGCCGTCACGCGCGTCCTGCGCCTGGAACTCCTCGGCCAACCGGTCCGCGTCTGCGAGATCGACCCGGGCATGGTCGAGACCGAGTTCAGCCTGGTGCGCTTCGAAGGCGACAAGGAGCGCGCCGATGCGGTCTACGCAGGCATGACCCCCCTGACCGCCGACGACATCGCCGAGACGATCACCTGGGTCGCAACGCGACCCGCGCACGTCAACGTCGACCAGATCACGATCATGCCCCGAGACCAGACCGGAGCCCAGCAGGTTCACCGCCGCCAGCAGTAAGCAGCGCAAGCACACCGGCCCGGCGGTAACTGCCGGGCCGATGTCGTTCTTGCGGAACGAGGTCAGAGTAGGCCCTCGTAACTGGTCGGGCCTGTCTCGCGCGGATCGGGTTCACGCGCCCAGGGAACCATCCTCGCTGGAGTGGACGACGACTCCCCTGAAGGAGTCGCGAACGGGTCGACGGCCTCGCTTGCGATCTCCTCGCCGGGGTAGACCGTGTCGATGTTGGAGCAGAACTTGCTTGCATGGTCGTTCTCGCGGGTTACGCCGCCGAGCGGGGTCGGACAGTCAGGGTTGTAATCGCCGCCTTCGACGGTCTTGATGCATCCGGATTGCACATGGAGGACCACGTAGCCTGCCACTTCGTACCAGAGGTTGATGCCGTCCGGCTGGAGTGCCTCCAGTGCGTAGAACGGCGGGTCGTCACCCTGTTGGACATCACGATGGATGTCGTATCCCGCTGCCGCCCACTTGTCACGGAGTGCAGTCCGATACTCCTCTCGAACAAGATCCTGGTTCGATACTTCGGCGCTGAACCGGTAGGAGAGTTCGAGGTTGATGTACTCCTCGTTGACCGTGCCGGTGTGGCTGCATTCGAGCTGAAGCATGGTGCGCTCGAAAAATCCGGGGAACTCGGGAAGATCGGTGATGGCCTCGGCGGCGGCTGCTTCGAGGCGCTCCCAGGCGGTCGACTGGTCGAACTCGCGTTCGGGGGGAGGTTCTTCCTCACTGGAGGTGTGCATGCAGGCTCCTGTCAGAGTGAGCGCCGCCAAGGCGGTCAAGAGTCGGGCGGCGATACGCCGCGCTAGAGGGCGTTCGTGCCTCATGACGGTTCGTACCCTTCCATGAGAGTGACTCGGTCGGCCTGGTTAGTGATGATGAAGGCCATATTCTCTCGAGCTTCGTTCCCGTCGGCCCAGTAGTTTTTGTGGATGTCGGTTCCGTCGTCAGTCAGCTCGCCGTTCTTGTCGGTGGGGTCGCTGGCGAACTCGACTGCTCCGTAGTCGTCGTTGACTGGGTTGGTGCCGCCGTGCCAGGCTTGCGAGCCGTCGCCTTCGTTGTCATACGTGGGTGCGCCGAAAACAGTGGACCATCCTTCCGGCAGGGCATCTTGAATGGTGGTCACCGTGTCGGTCGTATCGCGGATGGCGTCATTCTCAGCGGTGGTGACGTAGACGTTCTCGGCGCCGATGCCGAGGTCAGCGGCGTGCTCGGTATCCATACCAGGTGATGCCACGGCGACGATCTTGTCAACCGCGACGCCGTACTCGGAGGCGGTGTGTCCGACGACGGTGGTGCCGTAGGAGTGACTCACCAGCGTGGTGTGCGAGTCTCCCTGGTGGGTCGTTTCGAGTGCGTGTGTGAACTGGGAGAGGGTTGGGCCCGCGTCCTCCGCCCAGTGCATGTTCTCGGCTCCGGTGCTCCAAGCTCCGTCCTCCTCGGAGGGTTTGACATCGTCGGGAGCGTCGTAGTCGAGCCAGGCGATCACGGCGGTCTCAGCGCTGGAGTCCTTACTCTTGGCGTCCTCGGCCATGGTCTCGGCCCGATCGAGCGAACCACTGAAGTTGGAGAGGTCGGAGCCCGTGCCGGGCACGTAGACGGCGGTGTTGTCGGCGGAGTCAGGGTTTCCGACCGAGACGATCGCCTTGCCGTCTTTCGCTGAGTCGTATCCGATCAGGTAGTAATCCTGCCCGGTGGTCGCCTGTCCGGTGATGGCGTCCTGCAAGCCGGTCAGGGAGTCGCGTCGGTCGCGCTGGTCTTCAAGGGCGGCGAGTTCTTCCTGGAGTGCCTGGTATTCCTTGTACTCCTCGGTCTCCTCCATCCACAATCCGCCTGTGGCCATTTCGAACTGCTTCGGGTCGCCCATGGCGTCGAGTTGCGCCTGGAGATCGGCGATGTCGGCGTCGAGAGTGGGGCTGTACCGGTTGAGCTCGGACTCCAGCAGTTCACGGTTGGCGTAGTCGCGGGTGTCGGTGGGGACGCCGTCGAGTCCGCCGAGGAGTTCAGGGTGGTTCTCGAGCATGGCGATCTGCTCTGCGCCGCTCAGGGAATTCCACCACTCGTTGACTTCCTCGGGCGAGGCATCTCCGTCGATGAGGTCCTGGAGACCTCCGACCTCGTTGGCGGCGAGTTGGTCCAGCGCGGCTTCCTCAGCGGCGCTGAGTGTTTCGCCATATAGTCCGATTGCGGCCTTCAACGCGTCGTCGGCCTCGGTCGCCTTGTCGAGCCAGCTCTGAATCTCGCCCTCAATCTGATCAATGGTGCCGGCCAGAGCACCTCCTTCCCAGGTGATCGTGCCGTCAGCCTTAACACTGACATTCAGCGCCGGGTCGATGCTCGCGACGAAATTCGCGAGCTGAGCCTTCGCATCCTGAAGCGCGACCACCGCATCATCGATGGCTGCCGCGATTCTTCGAGCTTGGCCTGCGCGCTCGTCGAGGTCCTGCACGAATTCCTTGATGCGTTCGCGACCGGCCTCTGCGGCGTCGCCGCTCCAATTGTCGTCCTTCAAGTCGCCGGTGCGGAAGTCGTCGAGCTCGGCGAGACGTTCTTCAAGGTGCTTCGAGAACTGCAGCCAGGTTTCACCGTGGGTTTTGAGTGGATCGAAGTCGGCGCTGGTGAGGCCTTGATAGGTGATCGGCATCGTCGTCACACCGCCACGTCAAGGCCGTTGGGCGAGGGGACGGCGTCGGCAGAGTCTGGCGCAGGTAGGGCCGGAGCCGGGATGTCGGCGTTGCGGGGGAACTGGTCGGCGTACTGGTCGAACTCCGACGAGACGTAATCGTCGATCTCTTCGGTGGATCGAACTGCCACGACCAGGTATCCGGCGAACTCCTCGATCCGGAAGCGGTGGGTCGGTATGAGTTCGTCCCCCCACTTGCCGACCGCTTCGAGGACTTCGGCCACGCCGGTGAACTGGGCGGTATCGACCGAGCCTGAAAGGTCGTCGGAATCATTCACGACCAGGCTCATGTTGCCGTAGAGCTCTTCGGAGAGCGTGAAGATTCCTGTTGCGACTTTGTCGATCGCCTCGGGATCGAGGTTGAATCCGTTGCCCATCAGCAGGACTCCGAGAGCAGGTCGTGGACCATTGCCAGGTTGGGGGTGCATTGTGGCACGGGTGGGACCTCCGGTGGGGATTGCCGGGTTTGTTCTACGGCCGCGACCCAGAGTAGTGGACTGTCGCCTGTCTTGGGGTACACCGAAAGACAGCTGGTGAGGGTGAGGTGGGCGGGGGCTTCTAGACGCTTTTGCACACGAAGGTGTGTTGCGCTTGCAGATGCGCGAAAAGCTGTGTCAGCCTGAACCCACGTGCGAATCCCCGATCATCCTGCGGGCCTGCGGCAGTGGCAGCAACCAGCGCTGGACCCTCCGATAGAGCGAACGATGGGAACGACAAGGGCGGCACCGCGATGCGGTGCCGCCCATTCCCGTGTCCGGCGGGTGGAGCGCCGGTCGGCTAGCGCTACTCGGTCAAGGTGAAGGCGGGCGAGGTCCACTGCTCCCAGTGGGCCGGGTTCGCCTCGTCGCCCAGGGCTTTGAGGACCTTGACATGGAGGGTCCATTGGCCGGGTTCCAAGGCATTGGGGCGGGACTCCGTGAGGTCCTCGAGGTGGATGCCGATGGCGTCGTCCGGGCCCGGGGAGCGTGGGAGGAACTGCTCGGGCTCCCATTCGACGACTTCGCCGGTGGCGGTGTTGACGGCGCTGATCTCCATGGAGGAGACCTGGTGGCCCAGGTAGACGAGGGCGGCGAGGTCGGGGCCTTCGGCGAGGCTGAAGGTTTCGGTCTCTTCCAGGTCGCGGTACTCGAACTGGTGGGTCTCCGGGTCCTGGCCGACGATCGCCGCGAGACGGGGGAACTCCGGGTGATCGAGGACGGGAATGGCGAGGTAGTCGCCCTGGTATCCCGAGTAGGCGGCGGTCAGTGATTCGCCGGAGTCCGGGCGGGCGGTGATGCGGCCTCCGAAGACGGAGCCCGCAGGCAGGTCCGCGCTGGGCTCGACCGTGACCTGGACCGTGGCCGTCTGGCCCGGATAGAGGTCGAGGGTCTTCGGCTCGAACGTCACGTTCGGCTCGGCCGCAACGAAGCCCGGCGCCCGGGTGTCGCCGGTGGTGGCGATCGTGGAGCGGTGGGTGAGTTCGTAGGTGCGGGTCTTGGTGTCGCGCGAGGTGAGCTGGAGCTCGAAGGTGCGCGGGCCCGTGCCGTCGCCGGTGTTGACGCCGGTCGGGTAGAGGTCGGCCTCGGCGTCGAGGGCGTCGATCACGTCGATGACCCCGGTCCCCTGCCGATGGGCCGCTTCGAGTTCGCCCAGGTCGGGGTTGTCGCCCCATGCGACCGGCTTGGCGGAGTTGGCGAGGCGGGTGCGCACGTCGCGCGGCTTCAGACTCGAGTCGTCGTCGAGCAGCAGCGCGGCGGCGCCCGCGACGTGCGGGGAGGACATCGAAGTGCCCGAAAGCGCCGCGTAGGAGCCGTCTTCCACGGGGATCGTGGACCAGATGCCGCCGCCGGGGGCGGTCAGGTCGGGCTTGAACGAGAGGTCCGGGGCCGGACCGTAAGCGGTGAAGGAGGAGGCGAAGCCGCCGCGCGGGAGCTCGACCAGGACCGTCTCGCCGGAGAACTCCAGGACCGGGGCCTTGCCGATCGTCGCCAGGTCGTGCAGGTCGGTGCCATCGGTGTCCGTCACGGCAAGGGCCGGAACGGGACCGTCCGCGATGCCGCCGCCGCCGAAGGGGCCCGAGCGGTCGTTGTAGATGACGACGCTCGTGGCGCCCTCGGCGACCGCTCGCTGGTACTTCTCATTGAACGTGCAGGTGCCGCGCACGATGAGCGCGGCCTTGCCGGCGACGTCCCCTTCGGACGCGTCGTCGGCGCAGGCGCGGCCCAGCCACACGAGCGGGTCCGTGGGCGCTTCCGGTTCGGGCGTGTCGTCGATCTGGCGGTAGCCGATGCTGCGGTCCAGGGCCGGCACGAACGCGGCGTCCATGCGCTGCTTCGGGTTGTCCGTGGAGGCCACCGCGATCACATCGGTGCCGAGGCTCGGCGCCGAACCCGAGTAGATGCCCGCCTCGCCGTCGTTGCCCATCGAGGCGACGACCGTGACGCCCTCTTCGACGAGCTTGTCCGCGGCCTCCGCGGTCGGGTAGCCGGGCCACTCGAAGGACTGGCCGAGCGAGAGGTTCACGACGTCCATGCCGTCGTCCAGCGCCGCCTCGAGCGCCTGCATGATGACCTCGGAGCTGGTGGAGCCGTCGCAGCCGAACACCCGGTAGGCCCCGAGCTCGACGTCGGGGGCGACACCGGTGACCTTGCCGTTCGCGCCCACGATGCCCGCCACGTGCGTGCCGTGGCCGCCGCAGTCGGCCGGGTCCGCGTCGGGCGCGGGCTCGGCGTTCTCGGGGTCGTCCGAGTCGAAGTCGTCGCCCACGAAGTCGGTGCCGTACGCGACCCGGCAGTCGTCGCCGAAGCAGCCGCCGAGGTCGGGGTGGGTGTAGTCGATGCCGGTGTCGATGATGCCGACCTTGACGCCCTCGCCGGTGATGCCGCGGTCGTGCGCGTCCGCCGCGCGGGTCGTCTGGATCGCCTGGGCCAGTTCGGGTTGCGCCTCAGGGGGCGCGGCCTCGTCGCCGACGCGCGCGGGGCCCATCAGGAGGACGTCCGACCAGACCTGCTCGACCAGGTCGAGGCGTTCGAGCCGCCGGGCGGTGGCCGGGTCGGTCTCGACCGAGACGCCGTTCCAGACGCGCGCGAAGTCGTGCCGGAGCGTGTAGTCCAGGTCGCGGGCGGCCGCGTCGAGGGCCGACGCGCCCGCGCCGGGAGCGAGCTCCACCAGCCAGACTCGGGGCGCGCCTTCCTCCGGGGCCGCTTGGGCGGCAAGGGAGGAGGAGGCCAGCATCGGCAGCGCGAGCGCCGCGGCGACGACGGCGGTCGTCCGGATGCGGGACGCGGCCGTTCGGCCTGCGAGGCGGTGGAGAGCAATGCGGCGCGAGCCCGGCATCAGGGGTCCCTTTCGAGTCGTGCCGGCCGGGGGCACTGAAGCGCCCCCGGCCGGCAGCTATGGCAGGACCTCGATCGTGGGGCATGGCGGCGCCCGAACCGCGCATTTGCCGCAGCCGCGTGTCGGAACTCAGCCGGTGACGAGGTGTGCGAGCGCGAGCCCGAGGAGGCCCGCGGCGAGGCCGCCCGCGAGGTTCGCGGCGACGTTCCACAGCGCGTGGCGCCAGCGGCCGGACTCGACGAGCAGCAGCGTCTCGTAGGAGAGTGTCGAGTACGTGGTGAGCGCCCCGCAGAAGCCGGTGACGAGCAGCGCCGTCCAGTCCGCGTTCGTCACGGCGACGGCGAGGAACACGGCGAGGCCGGACCCGGCGACGTTGACGACCAGCGTGCCCCAGGGCAGGTAGCGGCCCGCGTAGTGGGCGATGACGAGGTCGGTGAGGAAGCGGGCGGGCGCGCCGATCGCGGCCCCGGCGGCGATGAGGAGGAGTGTCATGCGCGGCGCCGGACGAGTCTGCGGGTGGCGTACATGCCGATCGCGGCGGCCAGAAGCGCTGCGGCCATCGTCGCGAACGCGTAGACGACCGCGAGCGCGGTCGCTCCGGCGCTCGCGGTGCGGCCGATGTCGAGGATGTAGGTGGAGAAGGTGGTGAAGCCGCCGAGGATGCCGATCCCGACGAAGGGACGGAGGCGGCCGAGGCCGGGCGCGACCTCGGTGACCGTGATCATGAGGACCCCGATGAGCAGGCCGCCCACGGTGTTCGCGGTGAACGTGGCCACCGGGAACGCGCCGGGAGCAGCGGGGAAGGCCACGGTCAGCCCGTACCGGGCGAGCGCGCCGATCGCGCCGCCCGCGGCGACCGCGGCCAGGGCCGGTGCGGAGGCGGCGCGCAGCGCGCCGCGCAGGGAGGGGCGGTGGTGCGGAGACTGGCCGTTCAGGGACGGGCGGCGCCCGGGTCGGCGGTCCCGCGGTGGACGCTGCGGTCCGCGGTCCCGCGGCGGGCGGCGCTGGGGCTCGCGGTCCCTCGGCGGGCGGCTGGTGTCGGGCACGCCACGAATCTAGTCGCCGCGGATATTCCCGCGGACCGGGCCGTATGCGGTCTCTCACTGACCCTTGCGCCCGATATGCGAGTGCCGCTAGCCTTGTGAGCGATGCGCTACACGATCACGAACCAGCACCTGACCCGGAGACGTCACCTCGACTTCTGCCGCGTGTCCACCGTGCTCTGTCGTTAGCACCGAACCTCTTCACCGGCGGGCTCGCCGAAGACTCCCCCTTTTCTCACGCTGGCCTCGAGCCACCCCAGCGTTCCCCAGAAGACCGCAGCCGGGCCGTGCCCTGCTGTCTGCCCAGAATCCAAGAGGTTCACCATGTCCGCAACCGCGGCACCAAACGACTCCAAGCAGCGCAAGCGCTTCAAGATCCCGTTCGCCTGGCAGCTCCTGATCGGCCTCGCGCTCGGCCTCGTCCTCGGCTACGTCGCCCGCCAATGGTCGGTCGCCTGGCTCGGCACCACCCTCGAGACGATCGGGACGCTGTTCGTGCAGCTCCTGTTCCTCATCGTCCCGTTCCTGGTGTTCACCGCGATCGTCGCGTCGATCGCCAACCTGCGCAACCTCGCGAACGCGGGCCGCCTGGTCGCCAAGACCCTCGGCTGGTTCGCGCTCACCTCGGCCATCGCCGTCGCGATCGGCCTTGCCATCGGCCTGACCACCAACCCGGGCGAGGGCGTGACCCTCACCAGCTCCGCCGCGGCGCCGGAGACCACCGGCTCCTGGACGGACTTCCTGACCGGGATCATCCCCACCAACGTGGTCGACGCGTTCGTCAACGTGAACGTGCTGCAGATCGTGTTCCTCGCGATCATCGTCGGCGCGGCCGCCGCGAAGCTCGGCGACAAGGCCGAGCCGTTCCTGAAGTTCAACGAGTCGGCGCTGGCGCTGATCCAGAAGGCCCTGTGGTGGGTGATCCGCTTGGCGCCCATCGGCACCGCTGCCCTCATCGGCAACTCGGTGTTCGCGTACGGCTGGGACCTGCTGGAGCCGCTCGCGGTGTTCAGCATCGACATCTACTTGGGCGCGCTCATCGTGATGCTCGTGGTCTACCCGGTGCTGCTGCGGCTGGTCGCGAAGGTGTCGCCGGTGCAGTTCTTCCGCAAGGCGTGGCCGGCGATCCAGTTCGCGTTCGTCTCGCGCTCCTCGGTGGGCACGCTGCCGCTGGCGCAGCGGATCGTGACCGAGCGGCTCGGCGTCGCCCGCGACTACGCGTCGTTCGCGTCGCCGTTCGGGGCGACCACGAAGATGGACGGCTGCGCCGCGATCTACCCGGCGATCGCCGCGATCTTCGTGGCGCAGGTGTACGACGTGCCGCTGGGCATCCAGGACTACCTGCTCATCGCGTTCGTCTCGGTGATCGGTTCGGCGGCGACGGCGGGCCTGACCGGCGCGACCGTGATGCTGACCCTCACGCTCTCGACGCTGGGCCTGCCGCTCGAAGGCGTGGGCCTGCTGCTGGCGATCGACCCGATCATGGACATGATCCGCACGGCCACGAACGTGACCGGGCAGATGGTGGTGCCGGTGATCGTGGCGAAGTCGGAGAAGATCCTCGACCGCGAGGTGTACGACGCGGCTCCGGTGCCGCTGGACGCCGAGTCGGCCTTCGGTGGCGACGCCGAGGAGCCGGAGGAGGCGCCCCGCAGGGGCGAGCCTGCGCTGCAACCCGCTTAAGCTTTGTCCTCTCCTGAAATGGCGGGGGCCGGTCCTTCGGGGCCGGTCCCCGTTTTCTATGCGCCCGTTTCGATGTGGCGCTCGAGGCCGTCGAGGACGCGTTCGAGGCCGAACGAGAAGTAGTCCTCCATCGCGATGCCGGACGCGGTGCCGGGCGCGGCGATGTGCGCGAGGTTGGGGAAGCGGGCGCGCATTGCGGGGTCGGCGAGGAACTGGAAGTACTCGGTGCTGCCGTCGGTGCCGCTGATCTCGGGGCGGACCGCGCCGAGGATGAAGCAGTCGACGGTGAGCACGGCGACGAGACCCAGTCCGGCGGGCATGCCGACGGCGGTGAGGCGGCCGATCACCGCATCGACCAGGGTCGCCTCGCCCGGGCCCATGGTCCGCTCGGCGGTGGCGACGCTCAGGGCCCAGGGGTGGGTGATGAAGAGTTTCCGCACGCCGTGCCCCCAGCCGCGCAGGATCTCGCGCCAGTGGTCGGCTTCGGGGAGCGGGTGGGGCCCGGCCATGAGGGAGTCGTACATCAGCAGGACGAGTTCGTCCTTGCCGGGAACGTGCCGGTAGAGGGACATGACGCCGCTGCCGAGCCGCTCGGCGAGGTGCTTCATCGAGACCTTCTGCAGCCCTTCGGCGTCGGCGATGGCGACGGCTTCGGCGACGATGCGCTCGCGGCTGAGGCCCGCGGGCCGTCCCCGGCCGGCGCGGGCCGACCCGCCCCAGAGCAGTTCGTAGTCGCCTGTGCCCACTGGTGCGCCCCTTCCACTTTCGCCTCGTGCACCGCAGCCTACGTCGCGGCCGGATGTGGCGGCACTCGTCGGTCTTGCGTATGAGGTACGCTAATTAGCGTATCTCATACGCATCGAACGGAACGCGTGATCGGAGTCCCCCCATGGCCGAGCCGACCCTCCTCGCCGAAACACCCGAGGCCCCGGGAGCACCGCCCCCCAAGGCGCGACCGAAGTGGTACCGCCGCCCCTGGATCGTCCCGCTGTTCCTCATCGTGGGCCTGTTCGTGGCGGCGCGGCTGCCGAGCTACCTGACCTTCGACACCGGGGACTCGCTGGTCGAGCTCCAGCCGGACTTCCCCGAGGTCCACTACCTGATGCTCAGCGGGCACATCCTGTTCGGCTCGATCGCGATCATCACCTGCTCGATGCAGGTCTGGCCGTGGCTGCGCCAGCACCACCCGAAGGTGCACCGGATCTCCGGGCGCCTCTACGTCTTCGCCGGGGTCGTGCCCTCCGGCGTGTTCGCGATCATCGTCTCCGTCATGTCCGTGATCGGCCCGGCCGGGAAGATCGGGAACCTCATCGGCGCGTCGCTGTGGTTCGGCTTCACCTTCGCCGGGTTCGTCGCGGCCCGGCGCCGGCGCTTCCAGGAGCACCGCCGCTGGATGATCCGCAGCTTCGCGCTCTGCACCTCCATCGTGCTCAACCGGGTGTGGATGGTCCTGTTCATCGTGGCGCTCATGCCGTTCCTGGACGGGTACTACGGCGGCGACATGGACGCGCTCATCCGGGACGGGGCCATCGCCTCGATCTGGACGAGCTGGATCGTCAACCTCATGATCGCCCAGTGGTGGCTCGACCGAAAGCCGAAGCGCCCCCGGAAACCGGGCGCCGGGCGCACTGCGCCTGCCACCAAAGTCGCAGTCGGCGCCTGAGCCTGCGACTTTCGGGGCGGCCGGACCTGCACCCCCGGTCGCCCCGTTTCACCCTGAAAGTCCATGCCGGGGAAGGATTCTTTCGGGCCCGCGGCGCGCGAACCTGAGTACATGCACACCTCCACCGCGGCGGCCCCGGCCGTCGACACCGCACCGACCGCCAAGCGGCTGCCGCTGCTCGACGTGCTCCGCGGCGTCGCCATCGTCGGCACGCTCGGCACCAACGTCTGGCTGTTCGCCTCCGCGCACGGCGAGGCCGGGCCGCTCCTGGGCTTCGGCATCACCAGCGGCGGTCTCCTCGGCGGGGCGCTCCAGTTCCTCGCCAACGGCAAGTTCCTGTCCATGCTCACGGTCCTCTTCGGGGTGGGGCTGGCCATCCAGTACCGCTCCGCGGAGAAGAAGGGCCGCCGCTGGCCCGGCCGCTACCACTGGCGGGCCCTGTTCCTCTTCGCCGAAGGCACCGTCCACTTCATCCTCCTGTTCGCGTGGGACGTCCTCATGGGCTACGCGGTCACCGCGATCGTCGTCGCCTGGATGCTCAAGCGCTCCCAGCGGGCGCAGAACGCCGTGATGTGGAGCGCGCTCGGCCTGCACCTGGCCCTCACCGGCCTGCTCACCGCCGCAGTCACCGCCGGCAGCGGCTTCGAACCCCAGCCCGACGCCGAAGTGCAGGCGCTCTACGCCTCCGGCTCGTGGCTCGAGCAGGTCCAGTTCCGCCTCGACAACGCCATCGCCTTCCGCATCGAACCGGTCATCACCTTCCCGCTGCTGGTGTTCCTGTTCATGCTGGGCGTCAAGCTCTTCCGCGCCGGCGCGTTCGGCGGGGACGCGACCGGCGGCCGCATCCGCCGCCGCCTCCTGGTGTGGGGCCTGGGGATCGGCGTGCCGCTGAACCTCGCCGTCATGGCCGGGCCGACCGAGCTGTTCTACCTCGAGCGGTACGTGGCCGCGCCCGTGGTCATGCTCGGCTACATCGGGCTCGTCGGCCTCATCGTCGAGAAGGCCCGGCGCGGCGTCGTCATGGGCGCCTTCGAGAGCCTGGGCCGCACCGCGCTGAGCGGCTACATCCTGCAGAACCTGCTGGCCTCGGTGATCTGCTACGGCTGGGGCCTGGGCCTGGCCGCGCGGTTCGACTCGAACCCGTGGTTCGTGCTCGCGCTCTGGGCCTCCATCAGCGCGCTGCTGCTCATCGGATCGAGCCTGTGGCTGCGCCGCTTCAGCACCGGCCCCGCCGAGATGCTCCAGAAAGCCGTACTCCGCTAGGAGACAGGAACAGGTGGGGGCCGGTCGCACGCGACCGGCCCCCACCTCCCCCTCCGACTAGGCCGCGACGGCCTCGCGGCCCTTCATTGCCCGGCGGCGGGCCAGCGACACCAGCGGCCACAGGGCGATCACGGCCACCACCGCGTACACCGTCCACGCCACCGGGCCGCCGATCAGGCCCGAGAGGTCGCCGCCCGAGAGCTGCAGCGACATGCGCGCCTGCCGTTCGGCCATCGGGCCGAGGATCACGCCGACGATCATCGGCAGCATCGGAATCCCGAAGCGCCGCATCGCGAGCCCCGCCAGACCGAGCGCGAGCAGGATGTACAGCTCGAACGCCTGGCCGCTCGTGGCGTACGCGCCCATCGACGCGAAGAACAGGATGCCCGCGAACAGGTACGGCTTGGGGATGCGCAGCAGCTTCACCCACATCGGGATGAGCGGCATGTTGAGCACCAGCAGCATCGCGTTGCCCACGAAGAGCCCGGCGATGAGCGTCCACACCAGCGCCGACTCCTTCTCGAACAGGAGTGGCCCCGGCTGGATGCCGTAGGTCTGGAACGCCGCCAGCATGACCGCCGCCGTCGCGTTGCACGGCAGGCCGAGCGCGAGCATCGGCACGAGTGTTCCTGCGGCAGAGGCGTTGTTGGCGGCCTCCGGGCCCGCGACGCCCTCGATCGCGCCGTTCCCGAACTCGTCCTTGTGCTTGGAGAGCCTGCGTTCAGTTACATAGGACAGGAACGTGGGCACCTCGGCGCCGCCGGCGGGGACCGCGCCGAACGGGAAGCCCAGCGCCGAGCCGCGCAGCCACGGGCCCCACGAGCGCCGCCAGTCGCTGCGGCCCATCCAGACCCGGCCGACCGGCACGATCTCGTCCTTGCCGTTGCGGCGGCGCGCGGCCGTCCACAGTGCTTCACCGACCGCGAAGGCGCCGACGGCGACCACGACGATGTCGATGCCGTTCGCCAGCTCCGGGACGCCGTACGTCAGCCGCTGCTGGCCGGTCACCGCGTCGATCCCGATGGTGCCGATGACGAGGCCGAACAGGAGCGACGCGAAGCCGCGGATGCGTGAGGACCCCAGCACGGAGGCCGTGGCGATGAGCGCGAGCATCATGATCGCGAAGTACTCGGGCGCGCCGAGGCCGATCGCGAACTGCACGGTGATCGGCGTGACGAACACGAGCGCGACCGTGGCGATCGTGCCGGCCACGAACGAGCCGATGGCCGCCGTCGCCAGGGCCTGGCCGCCGCGCCCGTTCCGGGCCATCTTGTAGCCCTCGAGCACGGTGACCACCGAGGACGACTGGCCGGGCGTGTTCAGCAGGATCGCGGTGGTCGAGCCGCCGTACATGCCGCCGTAGAAGATCCCGCCGAACATGATGAACGCCTGGGTCGGCTCCATGCCGTACGTGATCGGCAGCAGCAGCGCGATAGCCATGGCCGTGCCGAGGCCCGGCAGCATCCCCACGGCCGTGCCGATGGTGACGCCGATGAGCGCGATGAGCAGGTTCCCCGGCGTCAGGATCGCGCCGAAGCCGTCGATGAGGGCGTTGAGGTTCTCCATGCCCGCCCCCTACAGAATGCCCTGGAGCACGCCGGCCGGCAGGCCGAGGCCCAGGCCGATCGCGAACCCGTAGAACGTGGCCAGGCCGAGCGCGACGGCCGCGGCCAGCGTCAGGAAGTACCGGCGCGAGCCGAGCACGATCGCGCAGCCCCAGAACAGGAGCGACCCGGAGATCACCCAGCCGAGCCAGTCGATGAGCAGCGCGTTCGCGATGAACACGGCGCAGAGCAGGCCGATGGTCTTCCAGTCGTACCGCTCGCCCGCGTTCGCGCCCTCGTCCTCGCCGTGCCCGCCGCGCAGGGCGTCGAGCGCGTAGCAGACCGCGACGGCGACCAGCAGCACGCCGAGGATGATCGGCACCGGCTTCGGGCCGATCGGGTCGTTCGAGGCGGAGAACCCGCCCAGGCGCGAAGCGTCGACGACCACGAGCACGCCGAGGACGGCGAGGAACCCGCACACCCACAGCTGCGCGAGGTCGCGCTTCGGCGCGGACGCCTCGGCCTCCTCGACCGCGGTTTCGCTGTCGACGGTCATGCCAGGCCCAGTTCCTGGAGCGTCGCCGCCACCGTCGCGTCCTGCTCGGTGAGGAAGGCGCCGAAGTCGTCGCCGGTGACGAACGCGTCGATCCAGCCCTGCTTGTCGAGCTCCTCCTGCCAGGCCGCCGACTCGTGCACCGCGGTGAGCGCGTCGATCCAGGACTGCCTGTCGGCGTCGCTGATGCCGGGCGGGGCCACCCAGCCGCGCCAGTTCGTGAACTCCAGGTCGATGCCGGACTCGACGAACGTCGGCGCGTCCGGGACGACGTCGACCCGCTCGGCGCCGGAGACCGCGAGGACCCGCAGCTGCCCGGCCTCGATCTGGTCGATGAACTCGCCCACGCCGCTCGCGCCGAAGCTGATCTTCTCGCCCAGCAGCGCCGGCAGGAGCTCCCCGCCGCCGTCGTACGAGACGTAGTTGACCTGCGCCGGGTCGATGCCCACGGCCTTCGCGAGCTGCATCGGCAGCAGGTGGTCGGGGCCGCCGGGGGAGGAGCCGCCGCCCGCGGTGACGCCCTTGAGGTCGGCCGACCAGGCCGCCACCAGGTCGTCGATGGTCTGGAACGGGGAGTTGACGGGCACGACGATGGCGCCGGACTCCTCGACGATCTTCGCGATCGGCGTCGTCCCGGTCAGCTTCGCCTCGGAGTTCTGGGTGTACGAGGCGCCCACGACGCCCAGGCCCATCTGCATGGCGAGCTCGCCGTTGCCCTCCTCGCCCACGACCCGCTGGAGGCCCACCGTGCCGCCCGCGCCCTCGAGGTTGAACACCTCGACGGCCTTGGCGATCTTCTCGTCCTCCATGATCCTGGCGATCGAGCGGGCGGTCGTGTCGTAGCCGCCGCCGGGGCTGTTGGGCACCATGATCCGCAGACCGGTGAGGGGTCCGCCTTCGCCGCCGCCGTCGTCGGCGGTCATGCCGCAGGCCGAAGCCGTGGCAGCGAGGGGGACGGCCGCCGCGGCGCTGAGGAAGGCCCTCCGGTGAAATTTCATCGTCGTTGCTCTTTCATTTCGAGGGTGCTGTGAGAGACGATGGTCACCCCGACGCGGCCCCGGCGTCAGCCTTGTGTCCGTAACGATCATTGAGTTCATTGTGTTCAGGAAGCGCCCTACGCTCGCCGGTCAGCTGCTCGCCTCCCAGCTGACGGTGATCCTCCTCGTGCTCGCCGCCGTCGCGGGCGTCTCGCTCGCGCAGTCGCAGGCGGTGTTCGCGATCGAGCAGGGCCGCCGGGTCACGCAGCTCGCCGAGAGCCTCGCCGCCTCCGACCTGGTGCGCGGCCGACTCCCCGCGCCGGCGCCCGCGCAGACCCTCGCGCCGGAGATCCAGTCGAGCCAGGAGCGGTGGCTGGTGTCCTCCGTGACGATCGCCGACGCTGAAGGAGAAGTCGTCGCCTCCACGAACCCGCTGCTCATCGGCACCGTCCTGCCGCTGGGGCCGGGCGTGCTCGACGGGCGCGGCTGGCGGGGCGAGATCGAGATCGGCGGCCGCACCGAGCTCGTCGGCCAGGCCCCCGTGCTCGGCTACGCCGACGGTGACGGCGACGACGGCGACCCGATCGTGCAGCTCGGCGTCGCCGTCGTCGGCCAGGAGGTGCCCTCCCCGGCCGCGCTGCTCGCCGGGGACAGCCCCGACCTGCTGCTCTACCTGGGGATCGCCTCGGCATTGGGCATCGCCGGGTCGTGGCTCCTGGCCCGGCGCATCAAGCGCCAGACGTTCGGCATGGAGCCGCGCGAGATCGCAGGGCTCGCCGAGCACCGCGAAGCGATGCTCTACGGCATCGCCGAAGGGGTCGTGGCCCTCGACCCGCAGCACCGGATCACCCTCGTCAACGACGTGGCCCGCCGCCTCCTCGACCTGCCCGAGAGCGCCGTCGGCGCGCTCGTGGACGAACTCGGGCTGACCGCGCGCCTGCGGGACGTGCTCACCGGCGCCGCCGCGGGCGCCGACCAGGTCGTCCTCCAGGGCAACCGCGTGCTCGTCGTCAACCGGATGCCCGTCGCCAAGGACGGCCGGTCCCTCGGCTCGGTCGCCACCCTGCGCGACCGCACCGAGCTCGCCCAGCTCGAACGCGACCTCGGCTCGTTCCGGTCCACCGCCGAGGCCCTGCGCGCCCAGGCCCACGAGTTCGACAACAAGCTCCACACCATCTCCGGGCTCATCCAGATCGGCGAGCAGGACGAGGTCGTGGCCTACATCGACGCCCTCAACCGGCACCGCCAGTCCCTCGAACTGCACATCGCCGAACCCATCCGCGACAAGGCGATCGCCGCGCTCCTCATGGCGAAGTCCGCGCAGGCGGCCGAGCGGCGGGTGCGGCTCGACATCGTCGCCGAGAGCGCGCTCGCGCCGCTCGACCCCGAGGACTCCGCCGACGTCGGCACCGTCCTGGGCAACCTCGTCGACAACGCCGTCGAGGCCGCCGCCGGGCACGCCCGCGACGCGCCGCTGCCGCGCCGCAGCGACACGGACGCGTGGGTGGCTGTCGCCGTCAGCGAGCACGAAGGGGCCGTGCGCATCACGGTGCACGACTCCGGCCCCGGCGTCCCCCCCGAGACCGCCGGGGAGGTCTTCGAGCACGGCTACACGACCAAAGCCGCAGCTGGGGAGCACGGCATCGGACTTGCGCTCACGAAGCTCGTGTGCGAGCATCACGGCGGTTCGGTGGCTCTGGAGCACACCGAGCAGGGCGCCCGCTTCACCGCGGTCCTGCCGCTCCTCCACGAACCCGCTCCGACCCCGTCCGCCCGGTGAAGGGACCGCCATGATCGACGTGCTGGTCGTCGACGACGACTTCCGGCTGGTCAACATCCATCGCGGCTTCGTCGAGCGCACCCCCGGCTTCCGCGGCGTCGCCAGCGCCCGCACGGGCGAGGAGGCCCTCGCGGCGATCGGTGAGCACCGGCCCGACCTGGTGCTCCTGGACCTGTACCTGCCCGACGTGTTCGGGCTCGACCTGCTGCGGCGCATGCGCGCCGAGGGCCACGAGTGCGACGTCATGGTGATCTCGGCGGCCCGCGAGGCGGAGGCGGTGCGCGCGGCCGTGCGCCTGGGCGTCGTCTCCTACCTGCTCAAGCCCTTCAGCTACGACGACTTCGCCGAGCGCCTGGAGCAGTACGCGAACCGGCGGGCGGGGCTGGCCGCCGCGGCGGTGCACGACCAGGCCGATGTCGACCGGGCGTTCGACCGGCCCGCGACGGGACCGATCGCGGTGCTGCCCAAGGGGTTCAGCAGTGAGACCGCGAAGCTCGTGGAAGGGGCGCTGCGCGAGGCGGCGAATTCGCTCTCGGCGGCCGAGTGCGCCGAGCGGATCGGGGTGTCGCGGGTGAGCGCCCGCCGCTACCTCGAGCAGCTGGCCGAGACCGGCCGGGCCGAGGTCGCGCTGAAGTACGCGGGGCGGGGCCGCCCGGAGCGCCGGTACCGCTGGCGCCGCGCGGACGGCCCGCAGGCCTAGCTAGTTGTCGGTGGTGTTGGCGTCCCCGTTGGGGGCCACCAGGTACCAGATGTTCTGCACGCCTTGGCCTTCGGTTTCGCCCGGTTCGTCGTCCTCGGTGTAGTAGTAGAGCGGCCAGCCGTTGTAGGTGACCTGCACGGTGCCGTCGGTGCGTTCGACGGTGCCGATGAGCGAGGCGTCCACCGCACCGCCCGCGGCCACGTCGGGGGTGTCGGTGAGCAGCGGCGGCCAGGCGGTCGCGCACGTGTCGTAGCAGCTCGGCGTGTTGGGCGTGTCCTCAGTGAACAGGTAGAGCGCGAAGCCGTCGTTGTCGACGAGGAACTCGCCGTGGTCGTCGTCCGTGGCCGTGGCGAGCGAGGCCGCTCCCGCGGCGGTGGGCGCCTCCGAGGGCGAGGCCGACTCGGAGGCGTCGGCCGTGGTCGGGTCGGTGCCGTAGGGCGAGCTCGAGCCGCCGTCCGAGTCGCCGCACGCGGCGGCCCCGAGCAGGGCGAACGCGGCCGCCGCGACGGCGCATGCACGCTGGTGTCGTATCCATCTGGTCATGCGTGGAGCCTAGGCAGCGCGGTGCCCGGCCCGCTGGATTTCGGCCGCGCTGCTCACAGCGGATCCGCCCCCGGCAGATTCGGTTGCGGCCCAGGCGCGGGCGCACGCATCGTGGAGTCATGAGTGAAAACGGGAAACCGCCGCTGTTCGACGAACGGGCCAGGCGCGAGCTGTACCAGCAGCGCGTGCTCGTCCTCGACGGCGCGCTGGACGACGACAACGGGACCCTGCTGGCCACGCAGATGCTCTCCCTCGCCATCGAGAACGCCAACGCCGACATCGCATTGTGGATCCACTCCCCGGGCGGGTCGGTGCCCTCGATGCTCGCGATCCGCGACGTCATGCGGCTCATCCCCTGTGATGTGTCCACATTGGCGCTGGGGTTGGCGTGCAGCGCGGGGCAGTTCCTGCTCTCCTCGGGCACGAAGGGCAAGCGCCGGGCCCTGCCGCACGCGCGCGTCCTGATGCACCAGGGCTCGGCCGGGATCGCCGGCGCCGCCGTCGACATCGAACTGCAGGCCAACGACCTGCGCCACACCCGCGACACCGTGCTCGGCCTCATCGCCGAGGACACGGGCCAGAGCGTCGAGCGGATCTTCGAGGACTCGCTCCACGACCGCTGGTACACCGCGCCCGAAGCGCTCGACTACGGCTTCATCGACGCGATCGTGACCGAGTTCGACCAGATCGCCCCGCACACGCGCCGCGGCATCGGCCTCGGCATCAACCGCGAAGGAGCCTCCGCATGAGCACGTACTCGATCCCCAATGTGATCACGAAGAACGACCGCGGCGAGCGGATCATGGACGTCTACTCGTACCTGCTCTCCGAGCGGATCATCTACCTGGGCACGGGCATCGACGCGGGGGTGGCGAACGCGCTCGTCGCGCAGCTCCTCCACCTCGACGCGGAGAACTCCGAGCGCACCATCAACCTGTTCATCAACTGCGAGGGCGGCGACCCGAGCGCGATGCTCGGCATCTACGACACGATGCGGTACATCAAGGCGAAGGTCGCGACCACGTGCGTGGGCCAGGCGGTGGCGGTCGGCGCGGTGCTGCTCGCGGCCGGGGCCGAGGGGATGCGGGCCGCGCTGCCGCACGCGCGCGTCGTGCTCCACCAGCCCGCGGCCCAGGGGCGCGGGACGATCCCCGACCTCATCCTGGCCGCGGACGAGATCGTGCGGGTGCGGGCGGACATCGAGGCGATCCTCTCGCGCCACACCGGGCAGAGCGCCGAGACGCTGCGCGCGGACACCGACCGGGACCGGGTCTTCACGGCCGGGGCCGCGAAGGACTACGGCCTGATCGACCACGTGATGGAGGAGCGCTAGGCGGCCAGCGCGTACGCGGAGTTCTGCACGTAGGCGGCGACGGACGCGGAGAACTGGAACGCCTGCAGGCGTTCGGCGACGGCCACCGTGAGGTCGGTGAGCGTGAGTTCGAGGGCCCCGGCGACGGCGGCGATCATCTCGCTCGAGGGGTCCTTCATGCCGCGTTCGATCTCGGAGAGGTACTGGGGGGAGATGCCGGCGCGGCCGGCAGTGTCGATGAGCTTCTCGCCGCGGTCGTGGCGCAGGTCGCGGAGGCACTCGCCGAGGGCGTCGCGCCACAGCGGCTCGCCGTCCGGGGCGGCGGGGGGCTGGTTCGCGTGTTCCGGTGCAGCAGTGTCGGCCATGCCTCATCGTAAGTCCGCGGGGGCCGCCGGACCAGGACGTTTCGCCCTGAGCAGAACGGAGATGCTTAGCCCTTGCGCTCAGTGTTCCTCCGCGTCATACTTAGCCTCATGGCACAGTATTCGGAGGAGCTCGACGGACTCTTCGTCGCCCTCGCCGACCCCACCAGGCGCGAGGTCGTGCGGCGCCTCGGCCGCGGCCCCCAGAGCGTCGGCGACCTCGCCCGCGCCTTCCCGATCACCCTTCCGTCGTTCATGAAGCACGTGCGCACCCTCGAGGCCAACGGCCTCATCCGCACCACCAAGTCCGGCCGGGTGCGCACCTGCGCGCTCCGGCGCGAGCGGCTCGACCTCGTCGACGGCTGGCTCGCCGAGCAGCGTCGGATCTGGGAAGACCGCACCGACAGGCTCGAACGCCTCGTCGCCGAACCGGAGGAGCAGCAATGATTCCCGAGCTCGACCCCGCACTCGACCTGGGCCTCGAACGCGTCATCCGCGCGCCGCGCGACCGGGTCTGGCGCGCCTGGACCGACCCGGACCGCTTCGCGCAGTGGTGGATCCCGGCGCCGCTCCACTGCCGCGTCGACCGCCTCGAGGCCCGGCCCGGCGGCGCGCTCGTCACCCGCATGAGCGAGGACGGGGCGACCTTCACGCCCCACGTCGACGGCTGCTTCCTCGTGGTCGAGGACCGGCTGCGGCTCGTCTTCACCAACGGGCTCGACAGCGACTGGCGCCCTGCGAACCCCCAACCGGTCGCGATGACCGCCGAGGTCACCTTCGCCGACCACCCGGAAGGCACCGACTACCGCATCCGCGTCCGCCACGGCGACAAGGCCGCGCGCGACCTGCACGAGCAGCTCGGCTTCGCCGAGGGCTGGGGCGCCGTGACCTCGCAACTCGCGGCCCTCGCGGAGGCCGAGCCGCGTTAGGGGGTGTCTGCCCGCTCGCTGCATTGTCGGGGCCTTCGCATACAACACCGGTATGGGAAGGCCCCTTCGCAGCCTCGGCGAAGCTTGCGAGCAGTCGATTGGCATTGCGACCGAACGAATGGACTCGGATACCGACTCGCCGGGATTCCTCGTACACCCCCTAATGCGCGGCGCCCAGTTCGATGAGGAGCACGCCCGCGGCGATGAGCGCGATGCCCGCGCCCATGCGCTTGGTGAGCCGGTCCTTGAAGAACACGCGGGCGCCCACCGCGGTGAGGGCGACGCCGCACGCGGCCCAGATGCCGTACGCGATGCCGATCCCCATGCCGTGGGCCAGTGCGAGCGTGAGCAGTCCGAACGCGGCGAGGTAGCCGACGACGACCGCGGGGATCCACCGCTTGCGCCGCATGCCTTCGGAGGCGCGCAGTGACAAGGTCGCGATGACCTCGGCGATGATCGCTCCGGCGAGCAGCAGCCAGGTCATCGCGCCACCTCCGCCACTGCCGGCTCGGCCTGGTCACTGTGGCTGCCGGTCTCGACCATGACCACACCGGCGATCACGAAGGCGATGCCGATGCCGATGAGCAGCGTGAACGGCTCGTCGAAGAGCAGCGTGCCGAACACCGCGGTCAGGGCGACGCCCGAGGCGGCCCAGATGCCGTAGACCACGCCGATCGGCGCGCCCATGCGCAGCAGCGCGGCGAGCGCGACGAACGCGCCGATATAGCCGGCCACGGCGAGCGCCGACCACCAAGGGGTGTCGATCGCGGCCCGCAATGACAGCGCCGCCCCCACCTCGGCGGCGATCGCGAGCGCCAGCAATGTCCATTTCCTCATTCGGCCTCCTCAGTCCCGAGCCGCCTGCGCGGCCCCGGGGACGACGCTACACGACAGTTGGTCATGCGACCAAGTCTGGCGACCAAGTCATTCGCTCAACACTGCTAGCATGGGCGCATGAGCACTGAACCCGGCACCGCGCGCCGCAGCCTCAACGAGCGGCGGCAGCAGCTCCTGGACGCGGCGGTCGAGGTCATGAGCGAACGCGGGGTCGCCGCCACCACCACCAGGGCGATCACCGAGGCCGCCGGGGTGCCGCAGGGCATGTTCCACTACTGCTTCGACTCCAAGAGCGCACTCCTGCGCGACCTGCTCGAACGCGAATGCGAGACCGCACTCGCGGCGGCATGGCAGCTCGACCCCGGCACCGACACCTTCACCGGGGGCCTGGCGAAGGCGGTACAGACCCAGCTCGCCCGGGTGCGGACCGCACCCGGCCCCTACCTCGTGCTCGCCGAGCTCACCGTGGCCGCCCGCACCGACCCCGAACTGCTCGAACTCAGCCGGTGGGAACGACGCCAGTACGTCGACCTCGTCAAGGGCCAGTTGCAGCGCTGGAAGCTCGACCTCCCCGAGGCCGAACTGGAGTCGCTGGCGGTCGTGATCATCGCCGGGATCGAAGGGCTCACCGACGCCTGGCTCACGACCCGCGACGACGAGGCCGGCGTCGCCGCGGCCGAACTCTTCGCGAGCGGCATCGGCGCGCTCGTCGAGGCCCGTCTCACATAAACCGTTGGGCGGCAACGGCTCTAGGAGTCGACGGGTCCGGTTGCGCGCGCGATGCGGGCGGCGATGCCGTCCAGAACCAGCTCGAGCCCGGCGTCGAAGTGCGCCCGCGGCTCCTCGGCGCAGCCCGACTCGTAGAGGTACCGCTCGTACACGGGGAACCGGCCGGTCGCGAGCATCCACTGCAGCTGCGGGCCCAGCGCCTCGCGGACCTCTTCGCGGCTGCTCGCCCGGCTGACCTGCTGCAGATCGGCCAGGGCGACCTCGTCGCCGACCGTGCCGTGCACGAAGGCCGCGACCGTGCGGGTCGCCGTCATCATCGCCTCGGTGCCGAGGCCGAGCCCGTCGAGGGAGGCCAGCGCCCGGTCGATCGCCGCGAGCCGGTTGGGGGTGGGGGTCATCGTCACGTGCGGCGGGAGCTCGGCGAGCCAGCGGTGGCGGTGCATCATGTCGCGGGTCTGCACGGCGTACTCGCGCAGGACCTCCCGCCAGGGGCCGGAGGGGACGTCGAGTTCGGCGTAGACCTCGTTGACCATGAGCGCGAACAGGTCGTCCTTGCCGTCGACGAACCGGTAGGCGGCCATCGGCGCGGCGTCGAGCTCGGCCGCGAGCGTGCGCATGGTGACGGCGCACAGGCCCTTCTCGTCGGCGATCGCGACCGCCTTGGCGGCGATGCGGGCGCCGCTGAGGCGCTGCCGGGGCGTGCGGGCGGGGCGCTCGAGCCGCTCCCAGAGCGTGACCGGCCCGTCCTCGGTCGCCTTCTCCGCCATGCGCTCGCCTCCTCGTTCCGACTCACACCGTAGCAGTGGTGGACGGCGTATCTTCAGTGTACGTTGTATTCCAGGGATACAACGTACACAAGGAGATCACCCGTGAACGACAGCCGCACCGCCACCGCGGAACGAGCCGCGCAACTGCTCGCCCGCCCCTACGCCATCAACGGCCTCGAACTGCGCAACCGCGTCGTCATGGCACCGATGACCAGGGAGTTCTCGCCCGGAGGCGTGCCGACCGCCGACGTCGCGGCGTACTACGCCCGCCGGGCCGCGGGCGGCGTCGGCCTCATCGTCACCGAGGGCACCTACGTCGGTCACGAGTCGACCTGGGCGAGCGACAACGTCCCGCGCTTCCACGGTGAGGAGCAGCTCGCGGGCTGGCAGCGGGTCGCCGAGGCCGTCCACGACGCGGGCGGCACGATCGTTCCGCAGCTGTGGCACGTCGGCGCCACGCGCGACCCCGGCACCGGCCCGGTGCCGGACGCCGACGTGCTCAGCCCCTCGGGCCTGGGCGTCGACGGATCGCCGAAGGGCCGGGCGATGACCCAGGACGACATCGACGCGGTGGTCGCGGCCTTCGCCGAGAGCGCCGCCGCCGCCGAGCGGCTCGGCTTCGACGGCGTCGAGATCCACGGCGCCCACGGCTACCTCATCGACGAGTTCCTGTGGGAGGGCACCAACCGCCGCACCGACGCCTACGGCGGCGACCTGGCCTCGCGCACCCGCTTCGCCGCCGAGGTCGTCGCGGCCGTCCGCGCCGCGGTCTCGCCGCAGTTCCCGGTGAACTTCCGGTTCTCCCAGTGGAAGGGCGGCGCCTACGACGCCCGCCTCGCCCAGACCCCCGGCGAGCTCGAACAGCTCCTCGCGCCGCTGGCCGAAGCCGGCGTGGACGCCTTCCACGCCTCCACCCGCCGCTACTGGCTGCCCGAGTTCGACGGCAGCGACCTCAACCTGGCCGGCTGGACCAAGCAGCTCACCGGCAGGCCCGTCATCTCCGTCGGCTCGGTCGGCCTCGACAAGGAGTTCATGGGCCCTGAGGGCATGGCTTTCCAGCCCGGCACCACCGGCATCGAGAAGCTCCTGGACCGCATGGAGAACGACGAGTTCGACATGATCGCCGTCGGCCGCAGCCTCATCGCCGACCCCGACTGGCCCGCCCGTATCGCCAAGGGCGAGCAGACCAACCCGTTCAGCGCCCAGCTCCTGGGCGCGCTCGACTAGACCGGGGGAGTTCGGCGCCCGCGATGAATCCGGGCGCCGAACCTCGTCTCCACGGGAAGAGCCTCCACACGATCCGGAAGCAGGCACCCATGGCACCAGTACAGGCGAACATCTCGATGTCGATCGACGGCTTCGTCACCGGGCCCGACATCAACGCCCACCCGGGGCTCGGCAGGGGCGGCGAGGTCCTGCACGACTGGATCTGGGCCGACGACTCCGCCAAGGCCATGGCCTGGAACCTCTTCGACCCGGCGGGCGCGGTCGTGACCAGTCGGAAGGTCTACGAGGACACGGGCGGCTGGGGCGAGACCGGCTTCTACGGGATGCCGGTCTTCGTCGTGACCCACCGCGCCGAAGCCCCTGTCGCGAAGGGGGACACCACGTTCACGTTCGTCACCGAAGGGGTCGAAGCGGCCGTCGCGCAGGCGAAGGCCGCGGCCGGGGCGCGGAAGGTGCACGTGATGGGCGGCGCGAGCATCATCCAGCAGGGACTGAACGCGGGCGTGATCGACGAGCTGCACCTGCACGTGGCCCCGGTGATCCTCGGCGACGGCACCCCGCTCTTCGCCCATCTGGGCGGCCCGATCGCCTTGGAGCGCATCGAGACCGTCGACTCCGAACGGGCCGTCCACCTGCGGTACAAAGTGCTGAGGTGACCGTCGACCCTCAATCGGATTCGGCGGCGCCTTCGTCTGCGCCGCTCATGAGGGTGAGGGCGTTTCGGAGCCCTTCCTCAAGGACCTCGTCGGCGAGCTTCCGGTCGGCCAGCGCGCGGGAGAGCTGCAGCGTTCCGATCATCCCGGCGTAGATGCTGAGCACCCTCGCGCGGGCCGACCGCGGGTCGTGCGGCGCCAGGCGGGCGGCGAAGTCCTCGATGAAGGCCACCAGGCCCTCGGTGTAGGCCTCCTTGGTGGCGTCGGTGCAGCGGCCGATCTCGTCCAGCAGGGCGGCGGACGGGCAGCCGAGCCCGGGATTGTCGCGGTGCCCCACCGAGAGGTACTCGCGGACGAGGTGCTCGACGCCGGCGCGGCCGGGCGGCAGCTCGCCGAGGCTCTCGCGCTGCGCCTGCAGTTCGTGGGACACGGCCGTGGCGACCAGGTCGTCCTTCGACTCGAAATGGGCGTAGAACGCGCCGTTGGTCAGGCCCGCGTCGGTCATCAGGGTGGCGACACCCGATCCGTCGATGCCGTCGGTCTTGAGTCGGCGTCCGGCGGCCTCGATGATCCGCTGCCGCGTCGCCTGCTTGTGCTCCTTGCCGTACCGCATCGCATCCCCTTCACCGTGCCCGCTGACGGTTGCCGTCGTACCCCTTAGAGAGTACGACCATAATTTAAATTTCGGGAAATCCTTGCCCGGTAGTCGCCGAAGTCATATGGTAGTACGAACGTAATATAAATTTCGGAGGTTCATGATGACGGCGAATCAGCAGGTCGCGCTCGTGACAGGCGCGTCCTCAGGTATCGGCAAGGCGACGGCGGTCGCATTCGCCGACGCGCCGGCGTCGAGTACCTCGACCTCGACGTAACCGCCGACGAATCGGTCGCCGTCGCGGTCAAGCAGGTCATCGACCGATTCGGGCGCGTCGACGTCCTGGTCAACAACGCCGGCGTCGGCACCTCCGGCGCCGCTGAAGAGTTCTCCGCCGCCCAGTCGCAGGACGTCTTCGACATCAATGTCTTCGGGGTCATGCGCATGACCAACGCGGTCCTGCCGCAGATGCGCGCGCAGCGGAGCGGACGGATCATCAACGTCTCCTCGCTCAGCGGCTTCGTGCCCAGCCCTTTCATGTCCCTGTACGTCGCCACCAAGCACGCGGTCGAGGGCTACTCGCAATCGCTCGACCATGAGGTCCGCGAGTACGGCGTCCGGGTCCTGCTCGTCGAGCCCGGCCCGATCAACACCCCGTTCGGGGACCACAGCGTGCAGGCCGACACCCCGCTCCCGCTCTACACGGCGGGCCGGGCCAACTACGAGGAAGTGCTGGCGAAGAACGCCAAGAGCGGCGACGACCCCGCCGTCGTCGCTGAGGTGATCGTCGCGGCGGCCGCCGACCGCAACCCGAAGCTGCGGCGCACCGCCGGCTCGACGGCCGCGCGCATCAGCGCCGTGCACCGCGTCGCCCCCGCCCGGGCCTTCGACCGCGTCATCCGCCGCTTCAACCGGATGCCGAACTGACGCTCCGCGCAGACGCAGACAGCCACTGGGACCACTCCCGGTGGCTGCGTACTGTTGCGGCGGAAACTAGGCGGGCAGGCCGTTGAACTTGCGGATGCCCTGGTCGAACGCGCTGGCTGGGGCGAAGCGGCGCAGCCTGCTCATGCGCCGGGCCATGGGGCCGGCGGTGTAGCGCAGCTTCGGCTTGGCGTCCGTGGCCGCGGCGACGATCGCGGCCGCCACGATCGACGGGTCGTCGCCGTTCGAGAGCCCCGCAGCGAGCAGCTCGTCGTGGGCCGTTCGCTGGTCGACGTAGACCGGCAGCGAAGTCGCCGGCTTGAGGGTGTTCGCCTCGAACGCGGTGCTGGTGAGCGCGGGCTCGATGAGCAGCGCGCGGATGCCGAACTGGCGGATCTCGTGGTCCAGGGACTCGGTGTAGCCCTCGACGGCGTGCTTCGACGCGGCATAGATCGCCTGGTAGGGCGCGGGCGCGAAGCCGAGCGCGGACGAGACGTTGATGATGCGGCCGCTGCCTCTGGCCCGCATGTGCGGCAGCACGGCCTTGGTCATGCGCATGACGCCGAAGACGTTGATGTCGAACACGGCCTGGTCCTCGGCGATCGAGCGTTCCTCCGCGGCGCCCGTGGTGCCGACGCCGGCGTTGTTGACCAGGACGTCGATCCTGCCGAAGTGCTCGACGACCTGCTCGACCGCTGCGGTCACCGAGTCGTCGTCGGCCACGTCGAGGGCGAGGAGCGTGAACCCGTCGCGTTCGGTGAGGCCGGAGGCCTTCCGGCTGGTGCCGGCGACCCGGAATCCCGCGCGGGTGAGCGCCAGTGCGGCGTCCCTGCCGATGCCTGAGGAAGCGCCCGTCACGAGCGCCACTGGCTTGTTCGTTGTCATGTTCCCGCTCCTTGGTCTATTGGATTACGATCGTCCTACCATAAGTCGCGTGCGACGCCTGGGGCAATGATTCGGCGAAGATAAAATTATGGTCGTACTCTCATGGGTTGCGGGGAATGCCAGCCGGGCCCGGGAGCACTCCCGGGCCCGGATGCCGCGCCGGTGGCGCCGCGACGCGGAGCGGCCAGTCGAGCAGGTGCAGGTGAAACGGCGGGCCCGGGCTCCTCGTCCGCGTCGACGGCGGGATCACGGTGCGGGTCGAGCACGGCCTCGTCACCGGCTCCTGCCACGTCCGCAACCCCGAGAAGCTGTCCCATATGGAGTCCACGTGAGCCGCCGATCGGGGAAGGCGGTTGGTCCGCGGATCAGCGCTCGCGGGGCGGCGCGACCGACTCGCGCCATACGACCGTCTGCAGGTCGACCTCCGGTGCGGGGGCGTCGTCGCCGCGGATCGCGGCGATGAGGCGGCGCATCGAGTAGGCGCCGAGCCGCTGCCGGTCCTGGAACACGGTGGTGAGCGAGGGGATGAAGTGGATGCTCAGGGGCATGTCGTCCCAGCCCGTCACGCTCACGTCTCCGGGCACGGACCATCCGCGCTGGAGTGAGGCCCGGAGGGCCCCGGCCGCGAGGACGTCGTTCGCGGCGATGATCGCGAGCGGGGGGACGTCGTCCGGCAGCGCGCGGACGCACTCCCCGGCGTGGACGCCGCTCCAGTTGCCGCCCACGACGCCGACGGACTCGAGCCCGAGCCGGTCGACCGTCGCGAGGTAGGCGTCGCGGCGCGCGACGGCCGCGGGGTAGTCGACGGGACCCGCGATGTGCAGGAACCGCCGGTGCCCGAGGCTTGCGAGCTGCTCCATCATCTCCACGACCGGGCGCGCGTCGCTGAACGCGCCCGTGGCGTGCAGTTCCTCGTCGAACTCGGTGAGCGCGAGGAACGCCGGGGCCGACTCCCCGGAGGAGAGCCGCGGCGTCGGCAGCGGGGAGAACGAGAGGACGCCCTCGTACTCGAACGAGTTGATGAGCGCGTCCACCTCCTGCGCGTGCTCGTCGGCCTCGCGCGCGAGGTTGACGACTTCGACCGTGTAGCCGGCCTCCCGCGCGGTCGCCACGGCGCCTTCGAGGAGGGCGCCGAGCGGGTTCAGCCCCGGCACGGGGATGACGATCGCGAGCCGCCCGGTCCGCTGCGTGCGCATGGTGCGCGCGGCGAGGTTGGGGCGGTAGTTGAGCTCTCCGGCCGCGCGCAGCACCTTCTCCCGGGTGGCGGTCGAGATGCCGTTGCGCCCGGTGAACACGAACGAGACGGTCGACTGCGAGACCCCCGCGAGCCGTGCGACGTCGTGGCTGGTCGGCCGTTTCCCCATGTCTGCGTCCTCCCCCTCGAGAATCCCGCGCGGAAGCCTTGACCTGGCGGGTGTGGCGTGCTCATACTACCTACTACGTCTTAGTAATACGTAGTAGAACTTGCGAGGAAGCATGCTCAGAGTCGGAGTCATCGGGACCGGCGGGATCGCCGGCGCGCATATCGGCGGGTACCTCGCGTTCCCCCAGGAGTGCGAGATCGTCGCGCTCGCCGATGTGGTGCCGGGCAAGGCCGCCGAGAAGGCCGCGTCGTCCGGGCTGCCGAACGCGGTCGGGTACGACGACCCCCTGCGGATGATCGCGGAGGCCCGCCTCGACCTGGTGAGCATCGCGACCCCGCCGTCCACCCACGCCGCGCTCTCGGTCGCCGCACTCGACGCGGGCGTGAACGTACTGGTCGAGAAGCCGATGGCGCCCTCCCTCGAGGAATGCGACGCGATGCTCGCGGCCCAGGAGCGCTCGGGCAAGCTGCTCTCGGTGGTGGCGCAGAACCGCTTCCGCGACGACCTCGCCACCCTCAAGACCGTGCTCGACTCCGGGCTCCTCGGCTCCGTCTCGCACGTGCGGGTCGACTCGGCCTGGTGGCGCGGCCTGCCGTACTACGACCTGTGGTGGCGCGGCACCTGGGAGAAGGAGGGCGGCGGCTGCACCCTCAACCACGCGATCCACCACATCGACCTCCTGCTGTGGCTGCTCGGGAGCCCCACCGAGATCACGGCGATGCTCGCGAACGCGCAGCACGACAACAGCGAGGTCGAGGACCTCTCGGTCGCGGTGCTCCGGTTCGAGCGGGGCCTGGCCCAGCTCACCAGCTCGGTGGTGCACCACGGCGAGGAGCAGGCGATCGTCGTCCAGGGCGAGCGGGCCCGGGTCTCCCAGCCGTGGAAGGTCATCGCCGAGCGCTCCGGCGACGGCGGGTTCCCCGCGCCGGGCGGCGACCCCGAACTGGTCGCGGCCATCGAAGCGGTCGTCGCGGCACGCGAGCCGCTGCGCCACCACGGGCACGAAGGCCAGATCGGCGACCTCCTCGGCGCGATCCGCGACGGGCGCGCACCCATCGCGGACGGCAAGGACGGACGCGCGGCCATCGAGGTCGTCACCGCGATCTACAAGGCCGGCATCGAGCGGGAGTTCGTCGCCCTGCCGCTGCAGGCCGACGACCCCTACTACCGGGCCGGCCGGCTCGTGGAGCACGCCCCGCACTTCTACGAGAAGCAGCGCTCGCTCGCCGAGGCGGCGAGCTCATGAGCGCCTCCTCCTTCCCCGGCGGGACCTCGCTCTCGAACCTCGACGTCTACGACGGCGCCGCCCCCGACGGCGTCTGCGGCGGCAGCCCCCACATGCACCTCGTCTCGACCGAGGCGTACGTCGTCACCGGAGGCCGCGGCGCGCTCCAGACGATCGACGGCGAGGGCTTCCGCGAGACCGCGCTCGAAGCGGGATCGGTCGTCTGGTTCACGCCCGGCACGATCCACCGCGCCGTGAACCGCGGCGGGCTCAACGTCGTCGTGCTCATGAGCAACGCGGGCCTGCCCGAAGCCGGCGACGCGGTCATGACCTTCCCCGCCGCCACCGTCGCCGATCCGGCCGCGTACGCGGCGGCCGCCTCGCTCGGCGACTCCTACGGCCGGGCCGAGCGCGCGGCGCAGCGCCGCGACCTCGCCGTGGCCGGATTCGAGACCCTGCGCGACGCGCTCCTCGCCGGGGACCGCGGACCGCTCGAGGAGTTCCACGCGGCGGCGGGCGCGCTCGTCCGCGACCGCGCCGCCGCCTGGGGCCGGCTCGTCCGCGAACGCCCCCTCGCGCAGGCCGAACACTCGCTCGCCCTGACCGAGGCGGTCGCCCGCGGCGACATCGCCCACCTCGGCGAGGCCCGCGTGCAGCAGGCGGTCCCCTCCGCAGGCGAACGCGGATTCGGCATGTGCGGCCGCCTGCGCACCTACGACGTCACCGATGACAAGGAGAACCTGCAGTGAGCCACCCCTACGTCTTCGACCCCCTCCCGCAGCCCGTCGTCGAACCCGGCGAGTTCGCGTTCGCGGCGGTCGGCCTCGACCACGCCCACATCTACGGCATGACCGACGGCCTCACCGGCGCCGGCGCGACCGTCACCTGGGTGTACGACGACGACCCCGGCCGGGCCGCCGCGTTCGCCGAGCGGTACCCGACCGCGCGCATCGCCTCCTCGGAGCAGGAGGTGCTCGACGACCCCGACGTGCGCCTCGTCGCGTCGGCCGCGATCCCCTCCGAGCGGGCCCCGATCGGCCTGCGCGCCATCGAAGCCGGCAAGGACGCGTTCGTCGACAAAGCGCCGATGACCACGCTCGCGCAGCTCGAAGCCGTCCGCGAGGCGACCGCCCGCACCGGCCGCAAATACGCGGTCTACTACGGCGAGCGGATCCACGCCGAGGCCGCGATCCTCGCCGGCCAGCTCATCGAGCGCGACGCGATCGGCAAGGTCCTCCAGGTCGTGTGCTTCGGCCCGCACCGCATCGGCGGGGGCCGCCCGGACTGGTTCTACGACCCCGCGCAGTACGGCGGCATCCTCTGCGACATCGGCAGCCACAACTTCGAGCAGATGCTCTACTACACGGGCGCGGCGGACGGGCGCGTCTCGACCTCGACCGTGGCGAACTACGCCCACCCGGACACCCCCGGCCTGCAGGACTTCGGCGACGCCCACGTCGTGCTCGACAACGGCACCACCGGGTACGTGCGCGTCGACTGGTTCACCCCCGAAGGCCTGGGCGTCTTCGGCGACGGCCGCACGCTCCTGCTCGGCACGGACGGCTACATCGAGCTGCGCAAGTACATCGACATCGGCACCGACAACGGCGGCGGGCAGGTCCTCCTGGTCAACCAGAAGGGGCAGTACCGGTTCAACGCGAACGGCCTGACCGGCTTCCCGTACTTCGGCCGGCTCATCCGCGACTGCATCGACCGCACCGAGACCGCCATGACCCAGGCGCACGCGCTGAAGGCCGCCGAGCTCAGCCTCCAGGCGCAGGTCGGCGCCACCGTCCTCGCCCCGTAACCGGTGAGCTCCGAGACCACGACGATGTGGAGTTCCGTATGACGCAATCCGTTGACGCGCACCCGCGGCCCGGGAGCGGGACGCGGGCGGTCCCGGCCATGCGGGCCGGGCGGCGCCTGTTCCACCAGTCCCCGAGACCGCGCGCGAAGCAGACGTGGCGCCGCGCCATCGCCCGCGACTGGCGGCTGTACACGTTCCTGGTGGTCCCGCTCGTGTTCCTGCTGGTGTTCAAGTACATCCCGATGCTCGGGAACGTCATCGCCTTCCGGCGGTTCCGCCCCGGCGGCTCGATCTTCGGCGACGAGTGGGTCGGCTTCTACTACTTCGAAGCCTTCGTCACGAACCAGCAGTTCTGGACGGTCTTCGGGAACACCGTGGCCCTCGGCGGCCTCACGCTCCTGGTCACCTTCCCGCTCCCGATCATCCTCGCGCTCATGCTCAACGAGCTGCGCTCGCGCCGGTTCAAGCGGCTCGTGCAGACCATCTCGTACCTGCCGCACTTCATGTCGATCGTGATCGTCGCGGGGCTCGTGCTGCAGCTGACGGCGCTCAACGGCACGGTCAACCAGGTCGTCGAGGCCATGGGCGCCGATCCCGTGCCGTTCATGCAGCGGCCGGAGTGGTTCCGCACGATCTACGTGTCGTCGGAGGTCTGGCAGACCGTCGGCTGGGGCACCATCCTGTACCTCGCCGCGCTCACCACGATCGACGACCAGCTCTACGAGGCGGCGCGGGTCGACGGCGCCAACCGCTGGAGGCAGACCTGGCACATCACGCTGCCGGGCATCCGCCCGACGATGATGGTGCTCCTCATCTTGAACATCGGCTCCTTCATGGCCGTGGGCTTCGAGAAGGTGCTGCTGCTGCAGAACCCGCTCGTCTACTCGACGGGCGACGTCATCGCGACCTACCTCTACCGCGTCGGCATCCAGTCCGCCCAGTTCTCGTACGGCACGGCGATCGGCCTCTTCGAGGCCGTCATCGGCCTGGTGCTGGTGCTGTTCGCGAACGGCCTCTCCCGTCGAATGGTTGGAACCTCGCTATGGTGACCGAAACCCTGCCCCCGAAGCCCGACATTGCGCACGTCCGCAAGGAGACGGGGGTGATCCGGGAGTCGCTCGGCTACCGCGTCTTCCGCGTCGCCAACGCGATCGTGCTCGTGCTGGTGTGCGTGGTGACCCTGTACCCGTTCGCGAACCTCGTCGCGAAGGCGTTCTCGTCGGAGGGCTACATCGCGGCCGGCGAGGTGAACCTCATCCCCCGCGGGTTCAACCTCGAGACGTTCCGGGTCGTCCTCAGCGACGACCTCTTCTGGACGAACTACGCCAACACGTTGCTCTACACGGTCGTCGGCACCGTGATCGCCATGGCGATCACCTCGACCTACGCCTACGCGCTCAGCAAGCCGCACTTGAAGGGCCGCGGTTTCTTCGTCGGCATCGCCGTGTTCACGATGTTCTTCGGCGGCGGCCTCATCCCGAACTACATCCTCGTCGCCAACACCCTCGGCTGGCGCAACAGCATGTGGGCGGTCGTCGTGCCGGGCGCGCTGAGCGTCTTCAACCTGCTGGTAATGAAGGCGTTCTTCGAGAACTTCCCGGCCGAGCTCGAAGAGGCCGCGGCGATCGACGGGCTCACGACCTACGGCGTCTTCTTCCGCATCGTCCTGCCGCTGTCCAAGGCGGTCATCGCGACCATGACCCTGTTCTACGCGGTCGGCCTCTGGAACTCGTGGTTCGCCGCGTTCCTCTACATGGACGACAAGTCGCTCTTCCCTGTAACCGTTTACCTGCGCAATCTCATCGCCGCGGCCACAGGGACGCAGGAGATCGGCGACGGCGGCGAGGCCGTCCAGGTCGCCTCCAACATCCAAGCGGTGACGATGCTGCTCACCGTCCTGCCGATCATCTGCCTCTATCCGTTCGTCCAGCGCTATTTCGTCTCGGGCGTGATGCTCGGGTCGGTCAAGGGCTGACGAGACCCCTCACAACTGCATTCCATCCGCGTCGAAACAACGACGTTCCGAACAGGAGAAACCATGTCCATCACCCGCAGAGCCCTCGTGGGGCTCGCCGGCATCGCCGCGTGCGAAGTCGCTCTGGCCGGATGCTCCGGCGACCCGGACGACGGGCCGACCGGCGACGCGAAGGCCACCATCGACAAGGCGCAGTCCGTCGGCGCCATGGAGGACTACGGCGTCGGCTCCACCTTCAAGGCGACCGAGCCGGTCGAGTTCTCCCTCATGTACCGCGACCACACGAACTACCCGGTGCAGGACGACTGGTCGGTCTTCCGGCACCTCCAGGAGGACCACAACGTCACCTTCAAGCGCACCGACATCCCGATGGCCGACTTCGACCAGAAGAAGTCCCTGCTCATCGGCAGCGGCGAGGCCACCGACATCGTCTCGGTCACCTACGGCGGCACCGAGACCCAGTTCATCACGGGCGGCACCATCCTCCCCGTCTCCAGCTACTTCCACTACATGCCGCACTTCCAGCAGAAGATCGCGGACTGGGGCCTCCAGGCGGACCTCGACAACAAGCGCCAGGCCGACGGCAGGATCTACCACCTCCCCGGCCTGCGGGAGGCGCCCGACGTGCAGTACTCGGTGGTGATCCGCGAGGACCTGTGGGAGAAGGCCGGCCTCACCGAGGACCCCGCCACCTGGGACGAGTTCCGGGAGCAGCTCCAGCAGGTGCAGGCGGCGAACCCCGAGATCGACTACGCCATGTCGGACCGCTGGACCGACGCCACGACCCTCGGCTCGCTGCTCAGCGTGATCGCCCCGAACTACGGCTCGGTGGCCGGGTGGGGCTACTCGAACACCTTCTACGACGAGGGCGCCGGGAAGTACGTGTTCAACGGGACCACCGACGAGTACAAAGCGGTCGTTTCCTACGCCGCCGGGCTCATCGCGGACGGCACCCTCGACCCCGAGATCACCCAGAGCGACGACCAGGCGACCCAGAAGTTCATCTCGGGCAAGTCGGCGGCGATCTCCGGCAACACCCAGTCGCTGGTGGAGTACCGCACCAAGTTCGCCGACGCCGACAAGGGCGACGTCCCGATCCGCCTGATCTCGCTCCCCAGCGGCCCCAACGGCTCGAACCTGCCCGCCGGCCGCTTCACCTCGGGCCTCCTGATCAGCACCAAGGCGTCCGAGCAGCCCTACTTCAAGGCGCTCCTGCAGTTCGTCGACTGGCTGTACTACTCCGACGAGGGCCTGGAGTTCGCCCAGTGGGGCGTCGAGGGCGAGACGTTCACGCGCGGGGCCGACGGCACCCGCGTCCTGAACGAGGACATCTCGTGGAGCTCGATCAACGCCGGAGCACCGCAGCTCTTGAACGCCGACTTCGGCTACAGCAACGGCGTCTTCCTCCTCGCGAACGGCTCCTCGAAGGACCTCGTCTTCTCGATGATGACGGACGAGATCGCGGACTGGACCGAGCAGCAGCTCGCCGCCAACGAGCAGCTGGAGGTCGCGCCCGCGCCCCAGCTGGACGAGATCGAGCTCGAGCAGACCTCGCTCCTCCAGACCCAGCTGACCGACGCCGTCCAGGCGGCGACGGCCGCGTTCATCACGGGCCAGCGATCGGTCGACGACGACTGGGACGCGTACGTCACCGAGACCGAAGGCCTCGGGGCCGGGCAGCTCATCGACACCGTCAACGTCGCGCTCGAGCGCGCGAAGAGCGGATCCTGAACCCGCGGTGGGCCGGTCGCTCTCTCACCGTCGGCCCACCGTCTCCGAGCACCCGCTCCTTCGCGGTCCCCGCGCACACCTCTCCCCCTTAGGAAAGTGAGAAACCCATGGCGAAGCCGCCATCCGACACCCCCCTCAAGCGCCGCGCGGTCCTCGCCGGCGGCGCCGCAGCCGTACCGCTCTCGCTCGGGCTCGCCGGAGCGCCCGCACAGGCGGGCCCCGTCACCCGGCCGCAGTCCGTCCTCGTCGAGCCGCGGCGGTGCCGCCAGGTCATCCGCGGGTTCGGCGGCATGACGCATGCGAGCTGGATCGGCGAGCTCACCCCGTCGCAGTGCGACACCGTCTTCGACAACGGCACCGACGACCTCGGCTTCACGATCCTGCGCATCCCCGTGCCCGAGGACCGCGCGAACTGGTCCGTCGACCTCGCCACCGCGCAGGCGGCGGCCGCCAAGGGCGCGCTCGTCTTCGCCTCGCCGTGGAACCCGCCGGAGGCCCTCGCCGAGATGTTCGAGCGGGTCGACGAGGCCCCGAGCGGCAGCCAGTACGAGGCCGAGACCGCCGCGCTCGTGAACGCGCACATCGCGACGGACACCCCCGGCTACCAAGGCTCGGGGTACGCGCACTTCGACGGCGCCTCGGACGCGAGCGTCGAGTTCACCACCGTCTACATCGGATCATTGGGCACCAAGAACCTGGCGTTCCGGTACTCGGCCCCCGCCGACGTGCGCGTCGACGTCCACGTCGGCGGCGCCCTCGCCGCCGCGGGCGTGCTCTTCCCGCGCACCGAGGCGGGCGAATGGAAGTGGAAGTCGATCCAGGCCGCGATGACCCCCGGCCAGTGGCCCGTGAAGGTCATCGCCACCGGCGAGGGCGGTCCGGACCTCGACTACCTCATGGCCGCCCCGTACACCCCGCCCGCCGAGGCCCGCCGCCTGCGCCACGACGCCTACGGCGCCTACGCGGACCACCTGAACGACTTCGTGCACCACATGAGCGACAACGGCGTCGACCTGTACGGCATCTCGGTCCAGAACGAGCCCGACTACGCGCACGACTGGACCTGGTGGACCACCGAGGAGATGAACCGCTTCCTCCGCGACTTCGCCGGGCGGATCGACTGCCGCGTCATCGCCCCGGAGTCCTTCCAGTACGTGAAGTCGGTCTCCGACCCGATCCTCGAGGACGACGCGGCGCTCGCGAACGTGGACATCCTCGGCGCGCACCTCTACGGCACGGCGGTCGAGGACTTCCCGTACCCGCTCTTCGAGGAGGAGGGCGAGGGCAAGGAGCTGTGGATGACGGAGGTGTACCACCCCAACAGCTCGAGCTCGGCGAACCTGTGGCCCGAGGCGCTCAAGGTCGCCGAGCACGTCCACCATGCGATGGTCGACGCCGGGTTCCAGGCGTACGTCTGGTGGTACCTCCGCCGCTTCTACGGGCCCCTCCTCGAGGACGGCACGATCAGCAAACGCGGCCGGATGCTGGCGCACTACGCGAAGTTCGTGCGCCCCGGCCACGTGCGCGTCGAGGCCCACAAGGAGCCGCAGCCCGGCGTCCTCACCTCGGCGTACACCGGCGACGACGGGGCGGTCACCGTGGTGGCCGTGAACACGACTGCCGCTGAGGCGAGCCAGGCGTTCACCGTGAAGGGCCGCCGGGTCCGCCGGGTGCGGCCGTGGCTCACCGACGCGACCCGCGACATGGAGGAGCAGCCCCGCATCTCGGGCCGAGGGGACACCTTCACCGCGTCGCTCCCGCCCGAGAGCGTGACGACCTTCGTCGTGTCAGCGTGAGGAACGGCGCCCCGCGCCAACGGCGCGGGGCGCCGCTCACCGATGCCATTGCGCCGCAGCTCATTGCGCGCCGCTTCTAGGGAAGTTCAGAACCCGACCGGCCGCTGTCGGTCCGTTGGCCGGTTCACTGCGGTGTCGCGTGGGTCGGTTCGGGGCGTGCGGCTGCCGCGGTGCTGGCTGATGGTGGTGGTCGGAACGAACAGCGACGGAACGACGGAGATCGGATGGCGTGTGATGTCGCTGTCGGGCCTGGTTTTGTTGGGGGTCAAGGCGCTCGGCAACAGAATCGGGGGGATCTGTCAAGTGCGTGTTGCCGCTGCAGGGTCTGGTTGCCAGTGGCGGTCAAGGCGAACGGCGATCGGCGACGGAGTGGCGGGGGCCTGGGCGTGATGCGGGTGTCGGGTCTGGTTGTTGGTGGCGGTTAAAGCGAGCAGCGACGGCGCGGCGGGGGTCTGGTCGGGGCCCGATGCCGCTGTCGGGTCTGGTTGCCGGTGGCGGTCAAAGCGAGCAGCGACGGCGCGGCGGAGGTCTGGTCGGGGCCCGATGCCGTTGCCGGGTCTGGTTGTTGGTGGCGGTCAAAGCGAGCAGCGAACGGCGAACGGCGACGGAGTGGCGGGGCCTGGGCGTGATGCTGTCGCCGGGTCTGGTTGCCGGTGGCGGTCAAAGCGAGCAGCGATGGTGAGCGCGGTGGCGGGGTCGGGTGTGGTGCCGTTGTTGCGGTCGTGGTGGGGTCCTCGTCGAGGGCCTGGACCGTTGTGGCGGTTGCTGTTGCGGCTGGAGCGGCGCGGCGGAGGGGGCGGTGGCGGTGATCGCGGGTGGCGTTGTCGTCGCGGGGCATCGCGATGGCCGCCTGGTGCTGTGGCGAGGGGTGGCGATGACCGGTGGGGTGTGGCTGGTGGTCTTGGAGGCCGGTTCGCTGTCGTAGTCGCGGTGGGGGTCGCTGTGCTGGTTCATGGGCAGGATCGTGTTCGTCATGTCGTGTCACCTCCTCTCGTGCTGCTGCTGTGGTCGATCGGTGTCGGTCGCGTCGCTTCGCGTCGCTTCGCTTCGCTTCGACACGAGGGCCTTGACCTGGTCGCGCCGTTGCCACCGGGGAGGCTGCTGCTGCTTTCCTCGACTGTGGGAATGGTCGGGCCGTCCTGCCCTGGTAGAGCCCTGGTGGAGCCCTGGTGGGCGGCGGGTGGTGGTGTCGCCTCCTGGTGTGTGCCTCTTGCCCGGGACCTTGGTCCTGGCGGCCGGGCGTTGCCCGCGCGCTATCGCGCCCGGACAGGATCCGGCTCGCCCGCGCACGGTGGCGCGTTCGGGCGGTGGTGGTGCTCGTCCGCGCACTAGGGCGCGTTCGGGCGAGGGTGGTGCTTTGGTGGTGCTGGTCGCCATGGACGTGGTGCCGGTACTGTGCCGGGTCCGAGTCCTCATTGCTCGGCCTGGAGTGCCGGTCACGCTGGCGGGTCTGGCTGGGGTTGAAGACGCCTCCGTGTGAGGTGTTTCCTTCTGGTGAGGGTGATCCGGACCAGGATCGTCCACCCAGTCACGGCCCTTCGGGGGCGCGGACAGCTGCGGGCGATGGCACGGGGATGAGATCGGTCGCCTCCAGTAGCGGAGGGCCACCCCTGGCTTGCGGGGTCGTCGCCTCGAAACAAGTCGGTTTGTCGGTTCGGCCAGAGGCTTGGCTTAGTCTGCTTACACCAGCGACACCTGTACAAATTTCCTGTCCCTGTACGTACCTCAAGTATCCCTCGAACAGCCCCCGACCGTCATCACCCACAGGCGTACAAGATCTTCATGTTCCGCCTTGGAACCGCAGCGCCGCAACGGGAAGCGGTCCCCCGCTCCCCGCGCTCGGGAGTGTCGCCGCCCGCCCGCGAATCCCACCCGAGTCCCGCCACGCGACCCCACCCCGCCCCTACCTTTTCGTCGCTGCCGGCTCGAACCCCAACCCAACCGGACCCGAGCCCGCCACCCCACCCCGACCTCGCTCCCACCTTTTCGTCGCTGCCGGCTCGAACCCCGACTCAACCGGACCCGAGCCCGCCACCCCACCCCGACCCCGCTCCCACCTTTTCGTCGCCGACCGTCTGAACCCTCACCAACCATGACCAGCCCGTGAATACCGCGGGCTGCCGTGCATCGGCCAGGGGTGTTGACCGTCGGCGAGGGGCGTCCTAGGACCGGCCCTTGGCCTCGGCCAGTCGCGCCAGCCGCCGCAGGGTCTCCCGGTTGCGCGGCCCGAGCAGCTTGGCCTGGACCGGGTCGGGGAGTGCCGCGACCGGCCCCTTGACGACGAGTTCGGTCATCCTGATCTTGGCGCCCTCGCCGTCCGCGGCGATGTCGAAGCGCACGCGGGCCTTCCCGAACGGCCACATGCGGGCCTCCAGTACGAGCAGACGCGGCGGGTCGGCGGCGGCGACGATCGTAGAGTCCTTGATGACCAGCGGCCAAGGCCCGATGCTGTGCCGGATGCGGGAGCCCTTCGCGGGCCATTGCTCGTCGGCGTGGCGGATGTTGGAGGCCCCCACCACCCAGGACGCGTAGTTCCACCCGTCCGCGAGCACCGCGTAGACGGCCTCCGGCGGGGCCGAGACGCGGGCGGTCACACCCCGCCGCATCGCGTCGACATCCGTCTTCCGCCCCATGGTGCACCGCCTTCATCCGGCGCGGAGGTCGCGGCCGCGCGCTTCAGCAGGTACCCGCCGCAGCAGGCCGTGAAACACCGGTCACGGGCGCGACCGGTCAATCCTCGCGGTAGAGCAGGCGGTGCGCGCCCGCGACGGCGGCGCGGTAGCCCCCGCCCGCCAGGCCGTTGCGGGCCAGCGCCGCGCGGGCGGCGTTCGCGCCCGCCGCGCCGTGGACCGCCCCGCCGGGATGGGCGGAGGCACTGGCGAGGAAGAGCCGGTCCAGAACCGTGTCGGCCCGGGCGAGACCGGGCACGGGCCGGAAGAAGAGCTGCTGGTGAACGGCCGCGGCGCCGCCGTTGATGGCGCCTTCGACGAGGTTGCGGTCGAGACCTTCCAGCTCCCGCGGCCCGCTGACCAGGCGCGCGGTGACCCGGTCGCCGAATCCGGGCGCATGCTGTTCGACGGCCGCTTCGATGCGGTCGACGGCCCGGCGCACGCGGTCGGCGCTCCAGTCGCCCCCGCGGGGCAGCCGGGTGTACGCCCACAGGGTCTCGGTCCCGGCCGGGGAGCGCGTCGGGTCGGTGGTCGTCATCTGGCCCATGAGCAGGAACGGCTCGCGCGGATCGCGGCCCGAGGCGAGGTCGGCGCTCATCGAGGAGAGCCCGCCGAGGTCCGCGCCGAGGTGGACGGTGCCGGCGCGCGAGGCCGCCTCGGCGGTCCACGGCACGGGCCCGTCCAGCGCCCAGTCGACCTTGACCGTCGCGGGGTCCCATTCGAACGCCTTGAGGTCGGCCGAGAGCCGCGCCGGGAGGTGCTCGCCGCCCACGAGGTCGAGGTACAGGTGCGGGGCGGTGACATCGGCGAGCACGGCCCGCCGGGCCCGGATGAGGCCGCCTTCGCCGTCACGGACGCCGACGGCGACACCCCTGGCGTGCAGGATCTTCGCGGCCGGCCGATTGCAGTCGATGCGGCCGCCGAGCGAGGCGAGCCGGGCGACCAGGGCCGCCGTGAGGCTGCCCGCGCCGCCTTCGGGCACCGGGAAGCCGACGTCCTGGCCGACCATTGAGAGCAGCCACCCGAACAGGCCGCTGCCGGCCTGGTCCGGGCCGAGGCCGCTGTGCATGGCGTTGCCTGCGACGAGGAGCCGGGCCCCTTCGCCGCTGAAGCGCTCCTCTCCGAACCTGCGGGCGGGCAGCATCAGGTCGCGGGCGAAGCGGAGCGCGCCGCCGGCGCCGAGCTCCCGCAACAGGCGGGAGCCCGCGCGGACGGGCGGGAACGGGCGCAGCATCGCGTCGATCAAGGGCTCGCGGACCCGGCGCCAGCGATCGAACTCGGCCCGCCACGCGTCCCCGTCACCGGGGGCGAACGCGTCGAGCGAACGGGCCGTGCGGTCGAGGTCCTGCGAGAGGACGGCCGCGCGGCCGTCCCGCATCACGTGGGCGAGCACGTCCGGGGCGCGCCGCCAGCGCAGCCCGTGCCGTTCGAGGTCGAGTCCGCGCATGACGGGGGAGACCCCGGCGAGCGGGTAGAACGCGCTGCACCGGTCCGCGCGGAACCCGGGGGCGATCTCGGTGGTGCGCACGGCGCCGCCCGGGTCGGGGGCGGCCTCCAGGACGAGCACCTCCCAGCCCGCCTCCGCGAGCAGGTTCGCGGCGACCAGCCCGTTCGGCCCCGCCCCGACGACCACCGCGTCGAACGTCTCGGCTTCAGTCATGCCGCGGCACCTCCTGTCGGCGCACCGGGTACCCGGGCGGACCTCGATGATGTACCGCGGGTGCGCCCGTGTGCCGGTTTTTCGGGCGCGTCGCCGTGCACAGGCGGGGAAGCGGCAACGGGCGCCGAACCGCACAGGTTCGGCGCCCGCCTCGGTTTCGGACGGTGGTCGTGCGACCTCCTACGTCACTTGAGGTGCTTCACCGGCCTGGTGGCGAGGTTGAGCAGGTACTCGAGCGGCCCGCGTTTGAAGAAGCGGGACCATATGGCGGCGAACACGATCGCTCCGAGGATGAGCGTGAGCACCGGGACCCAGGAACCGCGGACACCGCCGCCGGGCAGGGAGAGCCAGGACATGACGGCGAAGTGGCCGACGTAGGCCGTCAGGGACATCGTGCCCACCGCGACGATCGGCGTCATCAGGCGGCGCAGGCGCGGCAGGCGGTCCATCAGGAAGGTCGCGCCCACGATCACCAGGATCGCGATGCCGACGCTGCCGACGATGTCGAACGTGGTGCCGCTGTGCGGGCCGGCGACGAACAGCTCGCGAACCGACGGCTGGTACTCGAACGACCCGCTGTCCATCGGCGGCTTCGAGGAGCCAGACCAGGACCCCGAGCCCGAACCCGACCACGAGCCTGAGGACGACCCGTCCTCGGCCATGCTCCGCAGCGCGCCCTTGCCGGCCAGCAGCAGCGAGAGGCCGTACGCCACCGCCGTGAGCCCGGCGCCGAGGGCGGCGAGGCGGCGCTGGTTGGCGGGGGCGGAGAGGTCGACACGTCCCAGGGCCATGCCGGCCACCACGAACGCGATCCAGGGGACCGTCGGGTAGAAGCCGGTGAACAGCAGGTCGATCACGCCGACGCCGCTGAGCTTCTCCAGCGGGTCGTACGCGTCGACGGCCTGCTGGAATGAGTCGCTCAGCAGCGGGCGCATGAGGAACGCCAGCTGCGGCCCGGCCACCGCGAGCGCCGCAGCGGTGATCGCCAGCGTCTTCGCGCTCAGCTTGAGGAACATCATGGCGACGAGGAAGTAGACCCCGTAGAAGCCGATGATGATGACGTCGCCGTAGAGCTTCGCCAGCAGGGTGCCGAAGGCGAGCAGGACGACGGCGCGGATCGCGATGCGCGCCTTCGCTTTTCGTCCGGCGAGGCCGGTCTTGGGCTCCTTGCGCCCGGCGATGAGCATCAGCGAGAAACCCGCGAGGGTGGCGAACAGGACCGACGAGTGGCCGTCGGCCATGTAGCGGACCCAGCTGCCCACCCCGCTCGTGGTCGAGAGCATCGGCCCGACGTGCACGATGTACATGCCGAACACGGCCAGCGCGCGGGCCAGGTCCACCCCGACCAGGCGTCCCATCGACGCGTCGCCCTTCGAAGGGGGAGCGGTCAGGGCGGGATCATCGGGTTCGCCCGGAGTTCGAAGCGAGGGCGGTGCGTGCTCCTGCGGGGCCGCTTTCTCTTGCGGCGGTTGCGAATGTGTCATGTCTCCACTCTGTGGCGAAGGGACGGCGCGAACCACCCGGCAGGTCGCGGTTTCAGACTCGCCGATCGGCGGGAACCGGGGCCCCGATCGGCGGGGGCGGCCGCACGGGCCCGGCCGACCACCGTCTCAGGGCCGCATGGCCTTCTCGAACCTGAAGAACCCCTCCGGGCCCTCGCCGTGGTCGTCGTCCGCTTCCCCGCCGTGCGGGTCGTGGGGGTCGGGATGGTGCGCATTGAAGAACTCGACGATGCGGAACCCGCACTTGTTGACGTAGAAGTGGATGTTGCGCTGCTCGAACGAGGGCGTCCCGGTCTCCCACACCTCGGTCTGCGGGTACGCCGCTTCGATCGCCTTCCACGCCGCGAGGCCGATGCCGCGGCCGTGGTGCTCGGGGGCGATGTAGAAGAAATCCAGCGAGTTGCGGTGCGTCCGGTCGTCGATCCTCACCACCGCGCCGCCGATCCTCGCCCCCTCGAGCAGCACGTGGTGCACGGCGGCTCCGGGCGCGCGGCATGAGGCCCGGACGTCCTCATCGGGAGGGATCGGGACCTCCTCGCCGCCGATGCCGTACGCGGCGGCCGCTTCGGTGAACGCCCGCTGCAGCTCCTTCCGGAAGGCCGGGAGGTCGGTGTCGTCCGCACGCGCGAGCGTGACGGCGTGAGCGGTTGCCTCGGTCATGTCGGTACTCCCTGCGAAATGGTGGGGGGCCACCGGGCCGGGGCGGTGGCCCCGGCCCGGCGGCCCTCCTTGCGTGCCGTGTCCGGTCAGCGGATCAGCTTGGCGGGGCTGGTCGCCCAGTGCATGAGGTATTCGAGCGGTCCGCGCTTGAAGAACCGGGACCACACGAAGGCGAACGCGACGCCCGCCAGGCAGAACCAGCCCCACACCGCCAGTGCCGCGGTGACCGCGCCGCCGTCGCTGTTCGACGGGACGTGGTTGAGTGCCCACAGGTGGGCGACGTACAAGGTCAGGGACATCGCGCCGGCCGCCGTGATCGGCGTCAGGAGCTTGCGGGCCAGCGCCGAGCGGTCCAGCAGCGCGACCGATCCGACGATGACCAGCATCGCTATGCCGATGTTGCCCAGCAGCTCGAACGCGGTGCCCGAGTGCGGCGAGGCCGAGAGCAGGAACTGCAGCATGTCCGGGGACCACGGATCGAACCCGCTCATCGAGTCCGACCACGTGCCGGACGAGCCCGTCGAAGACGACGCCGAGCCCGAACCGGAGGAGCCGGGACCGCCGCTCATGGAGCCGCCGCCCATGCCGCCTCCGGCGAACAGGACCTGCTGCAGCACCCAGGAGAGCCCGTAGCCGACCAGCGCCAGTCCGGCGCCGACCGAGGCCATGCCGATGCGCACCGCCTTGGCGGCGAGGTCGAGCTTGGCGATCGCCATGCCCGCGAAGAGGTAGGCCATCCAGGGGACGGCCGGGTAGAGGCCGGTGAACAGCAGTCGGCCGAGGCCGTCGGCGCCCATGCGGGTGACCGGGTCGTGCGCGTTGAGCGCGGTCACGAAGGCCGGCTGCGCCATGGAGATCCAGTAGAAGACCACGGAGCCGACGAGTGCGAACGCGGCCGAGAGGACCGCCAGCGTCTTGACCCCGCACCGCACGAACGGCAGCGCGAGGAGGAAGAACAGGCCGTAGAACGCCAGAATGACGATGTCGGTGTGCAACCAGAGGGCCAGCGCCGTGCCGAGGGCGATCAGCAGGACCGCCCGGATGGCGATCTTCACGATCCGCTGCCGGCGTTCGAGCGCGGGCCGCGGTCGGCGGCCGCCCGCGAGCAGGACCAGCGACAGGCCGGCCAGGATCGCGAACAGGGCCGACGAACGGCCGTGCGGGATCTGCATGACCGTGTCGACCACGGGATTCGTGAACTCCTGCATCGGTCCCACATGCGCGTAGAACATGCCGAAGATCGCCAGCGCGCGGGCCAGGTCGAGCCCGAGCACACGGCCGAGTGCGCCGCTTCGCTGCGGTTTCGGTTCAGGCGGGGTCTCGCGGTCGGTGCGGACCAGCCGCAGCGTCCGCTCGCTCTGCACGGTGTCGGTGTCAGTCATGGACTCAGCTTGCGGCCGTGCGGGCGCGCTTCCCATCCGGCGAAGGGCCGCCGCGCCGCCGCAGACGGCGGGAACCGCTCCCTCCTGACGGGGCCTCCTCGCCCGCCGACAGACCGGAGGACCCCCGCCGACCGGCGGAAATCGCCGCGGAACGGCCGCGATGGAAGCGCGGCGAGGTCCGGCCGTGCTACGAATCGATCCGTGGAACCGACAAGCGAGGAGCTGCCGTGATCCGGGTACTGATCGTCGACGACGAGGCGCTGATCCGCAGCGGCATCGAGCTCATCCTCAGCGCCGCACCGGACATCGAGGTCGTCGGCGCCGTCACCGGCGCCCGTGCGGTGGGCGAGGCCGAACGCCTGCACCCCGACATCGTGCTGCTCGACATCCGCATGCCTGATGTGGACGGTCTGACCGTGCTCGACCGCATGCTCGCGAAGCCTTCGCCGCCCGTGGTCGCCATGCTCACCACCTTCGACAACGACGAGTACGTGGCCGCCGCCCTCCACCGGGGCGCGGCGGGGTTCCTGCTCAAGGACACCGCCCCCGATCACCTGGCCCTGCAGGTGCGCACCCTCGCCGCCCGCGGCGTGGTGCTCTCCCCCAAGGTCACCTCCACCGTCGTCGACGGCTACCTCGCGGCGGCCCGCAGCCGGCCCGCCGACACCGGCCTCGTCGACAGCTTGACCGACCGGGAGCGGGCCGTCCTCGTGCACCTCGCCGACGGACTGTCCAATGCGGACATCGCTGCCCGCCTCTACCTCGGCGTCGGCACCGTCAAAGACCACGTCTCGGCGATCCTCGCCAAACTCCAGGTCGCCAACCGGGTCCAGGCCGCGCTCCTGGCCGAACGCGCGGGCCTGCTCGACGAAGGCGGGCAGCGGTGACCTCGGCCCCGGCCCGCCTGACGGCCTGGTGGCACTCGGGCTCACGCTGGCCCGCCGTCCTCCTCGACGCCGCCCTCATCGCCGTGGCCGGAGCCGACCTGTGGTTCAACCGCATTCCCGGGAACTGGTGGGACGACGCCGTCCTCGCTGCCGGGGTGCTCGCGCTGGCGGTGCGCCGCCGGTTCCCGCTGGCGGTCTTCATCGCCACACTGCCGATGCCGCTGCTCATGGGCCAGTCGGCCGCGTCGCTGATCGCGCTGTTCACGGTCGCATGCTCGACGCGGAACCGGTGGCTGCTGAGCGCATGCGCCCTGGTGTACGCGGGACTGACGATCGCCCCGTGGTGGGGCGGCGGCGACATCCTGGCCGAATCGGCGTGGCCGGTGTGGGGCGTGTACTCGCTGGCTCCCGCGGGCGCGGCGGTGTTCCTGGGGCAGCTGCTGCAGACCAAGCAGGAGCTGTCACGGCGCCTGGAGGAGATCGACGAGGTCCGCGAGCACGAGCAGGCGCTGGCGACGCAGAAGGTGCTGTCGCAGGAGCGCGCCCACCTGGCCCGGGAGATGCACGACGTCGTGTCGCACCAGGTGAGCCTGATCGCGGTGCGGGCCGGAGCACTGCAGGTCAGCACCGAGGACGCGACCGTGAAGGACGCCGCCGACACGATCCGGACGCTGGCGGCGCGCACGCTGGATGAGTTGCGGTACATGGTGAGCGTGCTGCGCGCCGGCGGGGGCGCGGGCAACGGCCTCGCCCCGCAGCCCACGCTCGACCAGCTGGGCGAACTGGTCGGCAATACCGGCATGGGGGCGGAGCTGGAGCAGGGGCCGCTGCCGGAGCTCACCCCGCCGGTGCAGCGGGCGATCTACCGGACCGTGCAGGAAGCGCTGACGAACGCCCGCAAGCACGCCCCCGGCGCCGCGGTCCGCGTCCAGCTCACCCAGGACGACGGCGACGTACTGGCCGAGGTGGTCAACACGGCGCCGAAACGGCCGGTGGTGCCGCTGCCGAGCGCGAAGCACGGGTTGATCGGCCTCAAGCAGCGCGCGGAACTGCTGGGAGGCGCCTTCGAGGCGGGGCCGACGAACGCAGGAGGCTGGAGGGTCGCGCTGCGCGTGCCCCTGAAGTCGATGAGCTGAGCATCCGGGGTCTCGGCGCTCGCAAATCCCCAGCCGCACGACCGTGAATGAGGACGGAAACCGACCTGGTTCACGCTGATCATGGGGGTGTCAGACACCGTTGAAAGGACCCGTCATGACCGCATCGCCTCCCGTCCCGGCCGGCTCGAACACCGTGAACCCGTTCATCCTGGCCGACGGCGCCGCCGCCTTGATCGACTTCCTCACCGAAGTCTTCGAGGCCGAAGACGTCCCCGAAGCCCGCACGCTCGACACCGACGGCCTCATCCTGCACGCCGAGCTGCGCATCGGCGATTCACTGCTCACCGTCGCCGACCGCAAACCGCACTGGCCGTTCACGCCTGCGCTCGTCCGCGTCTACGTCGACGACGTGGACGCGGTGCTCGCGCGCGCAGAGAAACTCGGCGGGAGGACCCTCACGCGTCCGACCGACTTCTTCGGTGACACCCTCGCGCGGTTCCAGGACCCGGCGGCGAACCTCTGGTGGGTGTGTCGGCACGACCCGGACGCCGTCCAGGACTGGTCGCAGACTCCGGAATCGGACGAGGCGGCGGGAGCGTGGCAGGCTGACGGGGCCGAGGACTGGACCAGCTTCACCACGCCCGAGCTCGAGTACCTCCACTCCAGCCTGGACGAGGCCCTGACCGGACTCACCGACCCCAGGAAGGCCGGCTAGCGCCCGTCGCCGGCGCTGGACCGGCGGCCTCGCGAGGTCACCGGTCCAGCGCCGTGAGCATGTGCTGCAGCATCTCCCGCATCTCCTCCCGGTCGGCGTCGGCGAGTTCCACCCGATACGGGGTCCCCGCCGGCAGCCACGACAGGCCGTAGGCGATGTCGCGCACGCTCGCACCGCCCACCGGCCAGCGCGTCCGCTCCGAGCCATCGGCCTCCGCGCCTTGCGCCCACTCGCCGAGGGCGGCCTTGAACGCCCCGATCGGCATGTCGAGGACCGCGGTCGCGTCCGGTGTGCGGGGCACCCAGGTCCGCGCGACGGTGACCAGCGCCTCCACTCGCTCGGGTGCCAGAGCGCGCGGTGCGAACGCGACGCGCAGCGGCTCGACGTCCCGCACGCGGTCGACGCGGAAGGTCCGCCAGTCGGCGCGGCCGAGGTCCCAGCACACGAGGTACCAGTCCCCGCCGACCGGGACGAGCGAGTGGGGCTCGACGCGGCGCTCCTGCCGCTCGCCTCCGGCGGGCGTGTAGCCGAGCCGCACCCGCTCGCGATCGCGGCATGCCAGCGCCAGATCGGTGAGCACTTCCGATGAGACCCCGCTACTCCCGGGCGCGTGCTGGAGCGCCGGGGCCAGGGCGCTCACTCTGCGGCGCAGCCGCACCGGGAGCACCTGCTCGAGCTTGGCGAGGACCGACAGCGCGAATTCGGCGCCGCGGCGCATCCGGCCCGCCGCCACCAGGCGCAGACCGATCGCGATCGCGACCGCCTCCTCGTCGGACAGGAGCAGCGGCGGCAGCGATGCTCCCGCCGCGAGACGGTAGCCGCCGTGCACGCCCGCGGTGGAGTCGATCCGGTACCCCAGGTCGCGCAGCCGCTCCATGTCCCTTCGCACGGTCCGAACCGTGACGCCGAGGCGTTGGGCCAGTTCGGGTGCGGACCAGTGCCGATGCGACTGCAGCAGATTGAGGAGCAGGAGCGCGCGGCCAGTCGTATCGGACATGGCCTGATTCTGCCTCGGAACGGTGACAGGTCCCGTCCTCGTTCGGTCCTACACGGGCCGGGCGGGTCCTACGATTCCTCGCTCTGCCGTCGTGCCCGTTCCGCGGCTGCCTGGTCCATGAGGCGGCGTGCGAGGTTGCGGGCCTGCGCGTTGTGGTCGACGAAGCCCTCCACAATGTCGTGGGTGCGCTCGCGGGCCGCGGTCGCGGCCCGGTCGTACGTGTCGACGACCAGTGCGGCGAGGTCGACGGGGGCGACCGACGCTGCGGCCGGCAGGAACTCGACGTCGACGAGCTTGCCGGAGATCGTCACGGTCACGGCGACCTCGCCGCCGTCGGAAACGAGGCGGACGCTCGTGGCGTCGATGAGGCCTCGCGCCGGTTGCGCCCGCTGACGCAGCGCCGCCATCTGCTTTTCGAAATCGCTCATGAAGTCGGCGAGGTCGAACGCCTCCGCTTTGTCGGCGCCAGCGTTGCCTGCGTCGCTTTGAGGGGTCTCGCTCACAGGTGCTCCTTCGGGAATGCGCCGCGCTGCAGGAGCCGCGGCGTGCCTCGACTGCCGGATGTCAGTCCCTCATCGACAACTCTAGGTCCGATTCTCGTTGTGTCGCAAGGAGAGTGATTTGTAACATGACAGGCAACCGTCGAGTGTGTCCGCTGGTCAGAGGATTTTGCGCTGCGATCTGCGGTGTGCGGCTTTTGCGCTTTCGAACAAAGCCATCACAGCGACGGCGATCAGCCGCCTTCCGTGTCTGAGGAGTGAACCCGCTCAAAGCGAGCAGCACGTTGCCCAAATGCCATGGGCTGCTTAATATCCGGTGAACACCTCGCTCCAAAGTGCTCGAGGTCGCAACGCCGGACCCGGGTCATCGAACGGAAGCCACTGGGCCCTGGGCTGCCGAGGCCGAAACGCTGTTCGCGTCCCTCAGTGCGGCCCATCGATCATGTGTTTCCTTCACGCGGCCACTGGCGGGCTTCCGGTTCGGTCAGGGCTCGCTGCGGCAGCTGTTCCGAGTCGGTCGCATTGGCGCCGAGGACGACGCCGTCGGCGGTGGGCGGTCCCCGATCTGCCCGCCCTCGATGCCCGCAGGCTCCGGGAAGCGACCGTGAGGTCGGGGCTCGGCGCGGCAGCCTAACGCCAGGTGCACCAACAAACCTTCGCCGAGCCGTTGACTACACATCGAGATCTCTCTATAGTTCGAATCGCCGGAAAATTCATCAGATGTTTCGGTCCAAGCTGCGGCATGTGAGCGATAACAGGCATGCCTCGTGCCTACCCCCGCTAAGGAGCATCCGATGACCCCGGCCGCACCCGACCACCCGACCCCGTCCCGAGGCGTGCCCGCACCCGCAGCGAACACCGCCGACTGACCACCCGTCCCGCCCGTAACAACAAGACCCGCAACTCCACGACCCGACGAACCTCGACAAGGAGGCCACCATGGCCTGGATGGAAACCCCCAAAAGCCGCAGGCGAATGCTCCTCGGCGGAGCCGGCGTGCTCGCCGGAGCCGCCGCCGCAGCCGCCCTCAACCCGTTCACCGCAGCCCAAGCCCAGCAGACGACCGACCCCACCGCCTGGTACGTCCTAGTCAACCGCGCCAGCGGCAAGGCCCTGGACGTCAGCGGCGTCTCCACCGCCGACGGAGCCCAGCTCCACCAATGGACCCGCACCAACGCCGCCAACCAGCAGTTCCAGTTCATCGACGCCGGCGGCGGCTACTTCCGCATCAAGGCCCGACACTCGGGCAAAGTCCTCGACGTGTCCAGCTGGTCGACCGCTGACCATGCCGCCATCCACCAGTGGACCGACCACAACGGCGCCAACCAGCAGTTCCGACTCGCCGACTCCGGCAGCGGCTACGTCCGCCTCATCAACCGCAACAGCAACAAAGCAGTCGAAGTCCAAAACGCCGCCACCAACGACGGCGCCATCGTCGTCCAGTACAGCGACTGGGGCGGGGCCAACCAGCAATGGCAACTCGTCCGCGTCGACAGCGGCACCGGCCTTCCGGCGACGTACAACTGGACATCGACCGGCCCGCTGGCACAACCGCAGAACGGGGAGGTCTCGCTCAAGGACTTCACCGTCGTCCGCCACAACGGCCAGTACCTCGTCTACGCGACCACGCACAACTCGGTAGCGCCTCCCAACGGCGCCTGGGGCTCGACGGTCTTCAGCCCGTTCACGAACTGGTCCGACATGGCCAACGCCACCCAGACCAGGGTGCCCTTCGGTGCCATCGCGCCGACGCTGCTCTACCTCGCCCCGAAGAACACCTGGGTGCTCGCCTACCAGTGGGGCTGGCCGTACAGCTTCTCCTACCGCACGTCGAGCGACCCCACCAACCCCAACAGCTGGGGCCCGCACCAGGAGCTCTTCACAGCGACCCTTCCCGTCGGGGCCCCCATCGACCAGACCCTCATCGCTGACGACAAGAACATGTACATGTTCTTCGCCGACGACGAAGGCAACATCTACCGGTCCAGCATGCCCCTCGGGAACTTCCCGAGCAGCTTCGGCTCGAACTACACCAGGATCATGACCGACACGAGGGAGAACCTCTTCGAAGCGGTCGAGGTCTACAAGGTCCAGGGGCAGAACCAGTACCTCATGATCGTCGAGGCCATGGGGTCGAACGGTCGCTTCTTCCGCTCGTTTACGGCCACCAGCCTCGACGGCGAATGGACACCCCAGGCCGGCGCGAACACCCAGAGCAGCCCGTTCGCCGGCAGGGCCAACACTGGTGTCACCTGGACCGCCGACATCAGCCACGGCGATCTGGTTCGCAACAACCCCGACCAGACCAAGACCATTGACCCCTCCAACCTGCAGTTCCTCTACCAGGGACGCGACCCCAGCTCTGACGGCATGGACTACGGCCGCCTGCCTTACCGGCCGGGTCTGCTGACCCTGCAGCGCTAGAGGAACGACACAGGTCCGGCCCGGGTGTTCCCGAGGCGGCGGGCGGGCTCGGTGCGAGACCGAGCCCGCCCAAATCCGCGGCCATCTGGATCGGAACCGATCTTACGAATTCAAGGAGCAAGAGATGCGAACAAGAGCAAGGTGGCTCGGACCGATCGTGGCGCTCGGTCTCATGGCGGGCCTGATGATGACGCCGATGGACACCGCCAGCGCGGAGTCGAACGGCGGGGTTCGGGTCATGCCGCTGGGCGACTCCATCACCGAGGGCACGGCCACGCCGGGCGGATACCGGATCGGCCTGTGGCAGCACCTCGTCAACGGCGGGTACACCGCGGACTTCGTCGGGTCGCAGTTCAACGGGCCGGCAGGTCTCGGCGACCACGATCACGAAGGCCACCCCGGCTGGCGGATCGACCAGATCGACGCGAACATCGTCGGCTGGCTGAACACCTACCGGCCGCAGACCGTGCTGCTGCACATCGGCACCAATGACATCCTGCAGAACCACGACGTCTCCGGCGCCCCGAACCGGCTGTCCGCACTGATCGACCGCATCACCACGACGGCGCCGAACGCCGAGGTGTTCGTCGCGCAGATCACTCCGCTCGGGTGGAGCGAGGGGGACGCGGCGGTGAACAGGTTCAACGCGGCGATCCCCGGCATCGTGCAGAGCAACGTGAACGCCGGCAAGAACGTGCACCTGGTCGACATGCACAGCGCCCTGACCGCCGCCGACCTGGACGACGGCGTCCACCCGACCGCCGCCGGATACGACAAGATGGCCGCGGTCTGGTACTCCGCCTTGCAATCGGTACCCGGCAGCATCGGCACAGCGGACAGCACCGAGATCGTTGGCGCCCAATCCGGTCGCTGCTTCGAGGTCACCGGAGTCGCCACCGCCAATGGCGCCGACGTGCAGCTATGGGACTGCTGGGGCGGCGCCAACCAGCAGTGGACCTACACCGCCGGCAAGCAGTTGGTGGTCTACGGAGGCAAGTGCCTGGACGCCTACGGTCAGGGCACCGGCAACGGCACCGCGGTGGTGATCTGGGACTGCAACGGGCAAGCCAACCAGCAGTGGAACGTCAACGCCGACGGCACCATCACCGGAGTGCAGTCCGGCCTGTGCCTGGACGCCTCGGGCTGGGGCACCGGGAACGGCACGAAGGTCACTCTGTGGACCTGCGGCGCCGGACAGGCCAACCAGCAATGGACCAGACGGTGACCACGCCGCGCCGGCTCGCAGATCGGGCGACCCCGCGTCTCGCATGACCGTGGATCCCTAAGGGCCCCTGACGCACTGGACCCGCACTGCCACGAATCGGCGGACGTGCACCGGCACCTGCCGTTCGCCGACACCGTCTTCGACCCGCGAACCCGCGTCAGGGAGCCGGCACACCCTTGGAACAGCAGAAAGCGGTCATCGAAATGATGACCGCTCTCTTCGTATCCGGTTGGGCGGAGCATGCAACGGCCTACTGAACCCGACACCCCAGCTCAACAGCCACGCAAACCAGCTCCCGACTTACCCGCCCGCCCCACCGCAGATGCTGACCCCGCCCCAGCACCCCAGAACACCGGCGAAATGCCTGGGCACTGTAGGCGCGCAGACGTGCCAACGGGGATGGTGCGGATGGCGTATGAACGACGTACCTGTTCACGGGTGCGCATCGTTCCAGCTACAGGATGGGAGCGCGCATGTCCGCGCCGATCACCGAGCGCAAGAGCAGATCGAGACCCACGGTTCACGCGATGGCGGTGCTCCTGGCAGTCGTCGCCGCGGGCGGGGTGGCGCAACCGGCCGCGGCCGAGCCCCCCGCAACCGAGGCCGGAGCCTTCGCCACCGAAGGCCCCCAACCGGAATCGGACGCCGCGGTCACCCTCATCACCGGCGACCGCGTCGTCTTCGACCCGGCGAATCCCCGGTCCGAGCCCCGGATCACGCCGGGAGAGGGCCGCGGCGACCTCGATTTCCACACCCTCTCCCATGAGGGCCACCTGTACGTGATCCCGAGCGACGCCCAGCCCCTCATCGATGAGGGACTGCTGGACCGCCGCCTGTTCGACGTGGCCGGACTGTTCGCGATCGGCTACGACGATGCGCACACCGACGCAGTGCCCTTGCTGTTCACCGGCGGCAGCGTCGGCATCGCCGCGGAGACGGTGGCGGGCACCGACATCGAGACCGCGAGCGTGCCCAAGGCCGAAACCGCCGAGACCTGGGAGTCGCTCACCGACGGCGACGAGCCCCGCACCCTCGCGGCAGGGGTGTCCGGCGTGTGGCTGGATGGTGTGCGCGAACTCCAGCTCGACGCGAGCGTTCCGCAGATCGGCGCACCGCAGGCATGGGAGGCCGGGTTCACCGGCGCGGGCGTCACCGTCGCGGTGCTCGACTCGGGCGTCGACGCCGCGCATCCCGACCTGTCGAATATCGTCGAGGCCAGGGACTTCACCGATTCGGGCGACACCGGGGACGCGATCGGGCACGGCACCCACGTGGCCTCCACGATCAGCGGGTCCGGCACGGTCGGAGGCGTGTCCTACAAGGGCGTCGCCCCTGACGCCGACCTGCTCATCGGCAAGGTGTGCGTCGACGACGTGTGCCCTGAGTCGGCCATCCTCGCGGGGATGCAGTGGGCCGCTGAAAGCGGCGCCGACATCGTGAACCTCAGCCTCAGCGGCCCCGACACCCCTGAGCTCGACCCGATCGAGCAGGCACTGGACGACCTCAGCGCGCAGTACGGCACGTTGTTCGTGGTCGCCGCCGGCAACGAGGGCAACGGCGAGCCGGTCGGTTCGCCCGGCAGCGCTGACGCGAGCCTTACCGTCGGCGCGGTCGACGGCCAGGACGAACTGGCCGAGTTCTCCAACACCGGAAGGGCCTGGGATTCGGGGCTCAAACCTGACCTCACCGCGCCCGGCGTCGACATCACCGCCGCCCGCGCCGCCGACACCTGGGCGGGCGAGCCGATCGACGACCACTACGCCTCCATGTCGGGAACTTCGATGGCCGCGCCGCACGTGGCCGGGGCCGCCGCGCTCCTGCTCCAGCAGCATCCTGATTGGACAGGCGAGCAGATCAAGGCCGCGCTCATGGCCTCTGCGGCACCGAACGACGCCTACAGTGCGTTCGAGCAGGGGGCCGGACGGGTCGACGCCGCGCAAGCGCTCGACCAGCGGGTCCACACGTCCCCCGCGAGCGTGTCCTTCGGCCTCATGGAGTGGCCGCACGAGGACGACGCGCCAGCCACCGAGACGGTGACCTACCACAACACCGGGGATGCGGCCGTCACCCTGGCATTGGGCCTGAACGTTCGCGGCCCCGACGGATCCGCCGCGCCAGAGGGCCTGTTCTCCCTGGACCGCACCAGCGTGACCGTTCCGCCGGGAGGCGAAGCTGCGGTCGGGCTGACCGTGGACACCACAGTGGAGGCGTCTGACGGCCGCTACAGCGCCTACCTGACCGCCACCGGCGACGGCGCCGAGGTGACCACTCCTGTTGCGGTCGATAAGGAACCGGAACGGTACGACCTCACGGTCGAGGCGTTCGGCAGGGAGGGCGAGGCCGTTGATTTCGGCAGCGGCGCGCTGCTCGACCTGAACACCGGCGTCGTCGAGCGCTTCGCGTTCGAGGACGGCGCACCGGCGACCCTGCGTGTGCCGCCCGGGAACTACCACGTCGACGCCACCTTCAGGTTCGGCGAAGGCGGCGCGCACATGATCCAGCCGCTGCTGGAGATCACCGACGACACGGCCGTCTCCTTGGACGCCAGGGAGGCCGGGCAGCTCGACATCGGCTTCGACAATGACGACGTCGTGCCCGTCAGCGTCTCGGAGCAGTACGCGCGCACCTGGGCCGACGGTGTGGCCGGCATGGGCGTCACGCTCGGCTCGCTCGATCACTTCTACATGGGCGGTATCGGCGAAGCCGTGCCGGAGGACGAGCTGACGATCGCGATCGACGGCGCCTGGGGGATCCCCGACGCCGCAGGCGATTTCAGCGACAGCCCGGTCATGTACCAGCCGGTGATCCTCGAACACGGCCAGATGCCCGCCGGTCTCGAACGCCATTTCGCCGACGAGGACATGGCCCGGGTCGAGGCCGAGTACCGCGAGAACACGGTCGCCGACGAGATCCGGCTCAAGAGCTGGATCGTGTCGCTGCCCGGCGGCTGGAACCTCTATGCGACGATGCCGCTCGCATCAGGCCCCGTGAACCGGACCGAGTTCTTGTCCGTCCTGCCCGAGGGGCAGTGGCGGTCGGACTACTTCGAGGCCAAACTCGATGTGCCCGAGGGGGAAGCATGGCCCCAGTACTTCGTTCTGGGCTCCTGGTCGGATTACGAGGCCGGTCAGACCTACGCGGAGGCTTGGGATGCGGCGGTGATCGGCCCCGGCCTGCCCGCGGACCGGGATCTGGCCTTCGCCGAGCGGTTCGAAGACCAGATCGGCGTGAACGTGCCGCTCTTCGCCGATGCGCACCCCGGACGCTGGGGTAGGTCGGTAACGGACGCTTCCCGCACCGCTCTGTACGCGGACGGCGAGCTCGTCGGGGAGACCGAGGACGAGGGCGGAGGGTTCTTCGACGTCCCCGCCGAGGCGGCCGACTTCCGCCTCGAGACCGAGGCCGACCGAGGCACCTACGCCGAACTGTCCACAGAGGTACGAGCGACTTGGGAATTCGCCTCGGCGCACACCGAGGACGTCACCGCACTGCCGTTGATGGCCGTCAAGTTCACCCCGGAAGGACTCGACGAGGCCAACGCCGCAGACGACCGCCGGACCGCGATCGACCTGCGGGTGGAGACCCAGAACGGACCGGTCGAGGACGTCGACCTCGAACTCGAGGTGTCCTTCGACGACGGCGAGACCTGGAAGGCGGTCGCGGTCTGCGACCTCAGCGCCGCCGTGTTCCACCCGAAGGGCGCGGGATACGTCTCGCTGCGGGTCACCGCCGACGACGGCAAGGGCAACAGCGTCACCCAGGAGATCATTCACGCCTACCGTTACCGCTAGGGGATGCCGGCCGCCAACACCAGGGCCCCCCGGAGTTCGCGGCCGGCATCATGCTTGCATTCGTCGAGCCCTGGACCCCGGACGATGATCGGGTCCGAGAATGCTGGTCGGCTCACCTGCGAGGACACCCGCACTGCCCGAGCGACTGAGACGATCGCTCCGGATCGACCGGATTGAGATGACGCTAGTGGGCGTCCCAGAGCGACACACCAGAAACGAACGAGCGGCCATCGTGTCGATGGCCGCTCGTGTTCTCCGTCTGTGGAGCTTAGGGGATTCGAACCCCTGACCTTTTCCATGCCATGGAAACGCGCTACCAACTGCGCCAAAGCCCCTTGATTGGCGTTCCAGAGGCCTAGACCTTGGAACCGGCACTAGTTTACACAGTGTTCGGGGGGCGCCCCAGGGAGGGGCTGGAGATGGCGGTCACGTTGGTGAGCTGGGGGTTTGCGGGGCTGGTCGGGCGGGCTTCCATGCCATGGAACGGGGCTGGTCTGGCAGGTTCAGGGCGTGGAAAAGGCCCCACGCGCTCGGCGCGAGGGGCCCC
>NZ_JAUEMJ010000007.1 GCF_030403505.1 Glycomyces tritici
GTCTGGCTGGCGCTCATTCCACTCGCCGGGGTCGTCGCCGCCGAGATCGCGGCCATGCGGCAGGCCCGATCGAGTTGAGCCCGGGCACAGGGCCGGTGCTAGTGGCTTATCCGGGAACGTTGGGTCGGTAATCGGGGTGGCGGATCTTGGAGTTGATCGCGAATCTGGTTTTGGGCCTGGCGTTCTGGTTGCGCCATCTGACGTAGTCGCCGATGGCTTTAGCCTTGCTCGGCATGGGATCGGTGGTCGGTGCCGTTGAGCGCGACCTCGCGTAGCAGCAGGCGGGTGACCACGAGTTTGGCTGCGCTAACGGCGAGCGCGCAGGCGATCGCGGTGAACGTGATGATCAGCCAGGGGGCGGGGGTGGGCATGTCCACAGCGTAGCGTCGAACGCGACTCGTGCTCAGCCCTTGCGATCCCGGGCCCTGGGGATGGCGGAGGACGGGCGGGAAGCGCCCCGCCCTCCACGGGTTCAGTACTTCTGCGAGGCGAGTCGTTTCAGCAGCCACCAACCGACCACTCCCGCGTAAACGGCTCCCACTACGAGATAGGGCCACGGATTGCCGCCGTCCCAGACTTCCCAGAAGGCCTTGGCAGGCCAGTAGGTCGGGATGATGCCGAAGCCGAGCATCGCCGGGTGGTCGGAGAAGAACGGCACCATGGGGAGGCCGAACAGCAGCATGCCGATCGCGCGGACGATCGCGAGCCCTTCGACCTTGTTGCGCGCCAGTGCGGCTAGGCCGAAGCCGACCATCGCTGCATTGAGTCCGCACAGGACGGTGATCGGGACGGACGCGGCGACGATCGCGGCCGGGACTTGCCCGGTCAACGCCATCGCGGCTATGAGCGAGACCGCGGTAGCGGAGACCGTGGTGGCCGCGCGGTAGAGCGGGTAGCCCATCGGCGGCGCGGGCGTCACCCGCAGGGCCGCGAGGGTCCGCTGATCCTTGTCGTCCATCAGCAGCATCCCGCAGACCGCGCCGAGGACGGCGATCGGTCCGACCACGATGAAGGCACTGAGGATGAGCGGGTAGTACGGGACCAGGTCGAAGCCGTGGTCGCGGTCCAGGTAACGGGTGAACATGGGCAGCAGCCACATCGTGGCCGCGTAGATGAACGGTCCGAAGACGATCCCGGCGAGGAGGCTGTCGCGGCGGATGTTCCGCAGGTCGTTGCGGCCGAAGGTCGATACGGCGCTGGGCATGTCACTCACCGCCTTCGCTGGCGGCGATGTGCCGGTCGAACATCTTGCGAGAGAGGAGACCGAGCGCGGCGAGCACGGCGACCGGGTACGCGAGGGCGTAGAGCCACTGCCAGGCGGCCAGGTCGACCCGGCCGAACGAGTGGCCCATCAGCAGCAGCACCCCCTGGGTCGGGATGAGGTAGGTGATCGGGTGTTCCCACAGGCCCGAGTAGTTGATGAGCGGGACATTGAGGACCGCGAGCACCAGTGTGGACGGGATGATCCACTCGCTGATCGAAGTGAACGGCGTCGCGGAGATGAAACTGCACGTCAGGAACAGCAGTGCGCACAGCACCACGCCGGCCGTGAACGAGAACGGCTCGAAGTCGAGGCCGACGCCTGAGAACGCGATGATCAGCGACAGGAGCAGGCTCAGCGCGGCGAGCGCGGTGAGCTTCGCGGTGTAGTAGGCGCGGAAGCGCAAGGGGGAGACCAGGAGTGCGAAGAGTGTGCGCTCGCCGCGTTCGAAGAACACGGCCCCGGCGATGAAGAAGAACCCGACCAGGGCCAGGTCGCCGAAGATGATGTAGGTCATCGAGGCGGCTTTGAGCTGCCCGGGGATGAGGTAGACGACGACCTCCCAGAGGAGCGCCGAGAACGCCGCCGCGTACAGGAACCCGTACCGCCATTGCAGGCGCACCTCGAGCCGCAGGGCCTGGGTGAGGACGCCGGTCATGACAGCTTCCGTCCGGTGACGTCAATGAAGACGTCCTCCAGGTCGGCCTCCTGGGAGTGCACGGATTCGATCGCGGCGTCGTTCAGCAGCGAGCGGAACGCCTCGTCGCCGCCGAGTCCGTCGAGCGGGAAGTCCTTGGTGGCCAGGTCGTCTGAGTCGCTGGCGCGGTAGGTGACGGTGACTTGGCGCCGACTGCGGGAGAGTTTGTGCTCGGTGGGGGAGGCCAAGGCGGCGATGCGCCCGTCGACGACGAACGCGACCCGGTCGCAAAGTTGGTCGGCGGTGGTCATGTCGTGAGTGGTGAGGAAGACGGTGCGGCCCTCGTCGCGCAGTTCGCCCACGATGTCCTTGACGATGCGGGCGTTGGCGGGGTCCATGCCGGAGGTCGGTTCGTCCAGGAACAGCAGTTGCGGGCGGTGCAGGAGGGCGCGGATGAACACCAGGCGCATCTGCATGCCCTTGGAGTACTTGGCGACGCGGGTGTGGGCGGCGTCGGCGAGCCCGACCCGCTCGAGCAGCGCCATGGGGTCCTCGTTGGGGCCCTTATACAGCGAGGCGAAGAACTGGAGGTTCTCCAAGCCGGTGAGCTTGAGGTAGTGGTTGGGCAGCTCGAAGGAGACCCCGATCCGCTCGTAGTACTCCGATTTCCAGACGGCGGGGTCCTTGCCCCACACCGCGACCGAGCCGCCGTGGCCGGTGAGGAGCCCGGTGAGGATCTTCTGCGTGGTGGACTTGCCGGCGCCGGAGGGGCCGAGGAAGCCGAAGACCTCGCCGGCGTCGACGGTGAAGTCGATGCCGCGCACGGCCGGTTCGGGGGACTTGGGGTAGGTGAAGGTGAGGCCTTCGATGTCGATGACGTGGCTCAACGGGGTCACTGCTTTCGCTGTTCGTGCCAGAGGGTTTCGATGCGTTCGTACTGCTCGGCGAGGAAGGTGTACATCTCCTTGGCCTCCTCGAGGCGCTGACGGGACTCGGGAGGCGCGTCGGCCAGGAGGTCGAGCCCGCGGTCGGTCTGCTTGATCCACTCGCGAGCCTGCTTGGCCTTCTCAGCGGCCTCGTCGAGCCAGAAGCCGGGGCGCAGCCGCCAGTGGGTGCGCCGTGAACCGGGGACGGCGTGGCGCACGACGGCCTTGTTGGCCGCCAGCATCTTCATCGCCATGCTCACCGAGCCGCGGCTGATGTCCAGTTCCTCGGCGAGCTCTTCGGCCGTCTGGTGCGGCGGTTCGCAGACCAGGAGCCAGCCGAGGATGCGCCCGGGGATGCGGGGGAGGCCGTAGTTCTCGAAGTAGAGGCCGATCTCGTCGGCGTAATCGTGACGGCCGGTGCGTTCGCCGCTCATGGCGTCTCCTTTCGGCGGATCATCCCGACAGTACGCTGCTCGGTCAGAAATTTCAATAATGATTGAAAAGTTGAACTGCTAGCTGAGGTGCATGGCCAAAGACGGTCCGTTTGGTGAATTGTTGTACTGCGGTAGGGTCGGGGCTGGTGTGCCGGGAAGTCTGGTCGGCGTGGTTTTCCACTGCCCTACGATCGGAGCCCGCTTGCGCACCCTCTACAAATCGAAGGCCGACCGCGAAGTCGTCGCACGGTGGTGCCGGTCCCGGCTCGACGCCTGGGAGGTGCCGCACCGTCGCGAAACGGTCGATGTCGGTGACGCCCAGGTGCATCTGACCCACGTCGGCGTCGGACCCGCCCGGGTCTTGTTCGTACCGGGCACGAACTTCAACGCCGCCAGCAGCCTCACCATCGCCGAGTCCCTCGCGCGCCGCTGGGGCGTCATTCTCGTCGACCTTCCCGGTCAACCGGGCCTGAGCAGCGGCGAGCGCCCCCGCGCGGCGCATCGGGAATGGTACGGGCGCAAGCTCACCGCGGTCCTTGACGCGATCGACGCCGAACCAGTGACCGCTGTGGGCCACTCGCTGGGCGGCTCGGTCCTGTTGTCGTGCGATTCCGACCGGATCACCGGGCGAGTGCTTCTCGCTCCGGCAGGTGTCGTCCCCCTGCACGTGGACCTGCGCATGATGGTGCCCTCGCTGTGGTGGCTGCTCGCCCCGACCCTCGAACGGACCGAGGCGATGCTGGAAGGTTTCACCGCGCCGGGAACCTCACCGCCGGAGGCGATCGCCCATTGGCTGCATCTGGTCGCGGCTCATTGCCGGTCCACGCTCGCGCCGCCGCCGCTGCCGGAAGAAGTCCTGCTTCGGCATCGCGGCGCACCGCTGATCGTCGCGACCGGCGCCCACGACCGGTTCCTGCCCCGCGCGCGCCTGGGACCCGCGGTCCGGGACAAGCTCGGCGTCGACCTGTACGTCATCGACGACGCCGGACACCTCGCCGCCGACGAACAGCCCGCAGCGGTCACCACGCTCGTAGCCCTCATGCTCGCTGACCCCGACGCCCCTCTGGCTCGCTTCACCCGAAAGGACGACCGGTGACCCGGCACCCGAAACGACCGCAATCCGGCTGCGGATCACGGTCAGCCTGCTCATCATCAAATTCGCCTTCACCGTCCCCGCGCAGCAGGGCCTGGTCAAAACGGCGTCTTCGGGGGCTCGCGCTCTTGGCGGCGGCGCACTCCTCGCCCGCCGCTGCCCGACCGCCCTATCCACCGTCGAACGAAACCTGGAGCATCGATGACCGACATCGACCCCGCACCACCCGCTTACACCAGCGGATGCGGCAACGTCACCGTCGTGGACGGCGGCAGTCCGACCCCGATCGTCCGACTCGCCACGGAGGCCGTGCGGATGCCCGCACGCGATCTGGCCGAACTCATCACGTACACCGCGCGGGACGCCGCCGACGCGTCGCGGTCCGCCGCGGACTCGCTCCCAGGTTCGGCCGTCGATGCGTTGGCTGAACTCAAGGACCTGCGCGACGGCCTGCGGGAGAACGGATTGAACGCCGTCATCGAGCGCAATCGGGCCCGGTTCGGCGCCGACGACGATCTGCCCCCTGAGGACCCGCGGGTCCAGTCGCGGTCAGCGCTCAGCTCCGAATACCCGATCGGCAACCTCGACATGGCGATCGCGATGCTTGAACGATTCCAAGGCGCACAGGGAGGCCGGGCACCCGAGGCCGCGCTCGACGAGTCCATCGGCACTGCCACCAGTCCCGAAGGTGACGTGACGGTCGAGTCCGACGGCGAATACCCGATCGCCCGCCTCCTGCTCGGCATCCACGCCCGCGAGCTCGGCCCGGACGCCCTGGCCCGGGAGATCAACGAGACCACCGCGCGCGCCGCCCAGGACCTGGCGGAGCGTCAGCGTGCGGGCATCGACGCCATGGGGCTCCCGTTGACCATGGACCAGGTCGACGGCATGCCCGCCGAGGCCCGGGCATTTGCGCGCAAATCGATCGGTCAGGCGGCGTTCCTGCGCCAAGACCACGATGAACAGATCCGCCGGCTTCGAGGACAGTGAGGACGACATGCCGAAAGTAGACCCCGAGACCATCCGCCAACTGGGCACCAACATCAAGAGCAACGTCACCCCCACCCTGGAGGAGGCCAACGAGCTCCTGCCGAACCTGCGCGGCATCGACCAGGCGCTGTACACGTCCGTCGACCCCTCGCTCGCCATGGTCTACACCACGGCCGTGAGCTACATGAACGAGATGGTCCAGGGCGCCGCCGAGTGCTTCCAGACCATGAACGACAACCTCGAAGGCTGCGCCACCGCCTGGGAGGACGCCGACGCGGCGGGCGCCGCCGACTTCAAGTGACCACCGCATCCCTCTGAACCGTAAGGAACCGCTCGATGTCAATCGGTGCACCCGAACCCGAGTCCTTCCAGGGCATGATGGACACCTTCGCCGTCATGGCCCCGGCCGCGGCGGTCGAGATCGTCCTGCCCGCCTTCACCTTCGGCCCCTGCTGCACGCAGATCGCCCGCATCATCTACATGAACCAGTGCAACCCCGGCCAGATCATGATGGTCGGCGCCTACTGGTTCCAGCTCGCCGAGAAGTACATCACCGCCGCCCAGGCCCTTCAGGACGAGATCGACGCGATGGACGCCGAATCCTGGGACGGGGACGACTGCCAGGCCTTCATCGACCAGGCCGGAAAAGTCCAGACCCAGCTGTGGACCATCGCCACCTTCGCGATCGAGGTCGGCATCGGCCTGTTCTCCATCGCCGCCCTGCTGGCGGTCATGGTCACCGCTTACACGGCCCTCGCGATGATCCTCATGGCCATGGCGCTGGTGTACTGGCCGCTCCAGGCGTTCCCGCTCACCGCGGCCGCCGCCCAGGCGGTCCGGGCGGCGGCGATGACCGTCGCCGCCACCGGTCTCACCATCCTGAAGGCCCTCGACACCGCGCTCACGGTGCTGGGCAAGGGGCTCGCCGCCGGGATCGGGGCGGGCATGGGCCTCTCCTGGACCGTCCTCGCCACCCAGGGCAACGTGGTCAACCCCCTCGAGCTGGTCGGCCCCACCGCGTTCAACATGGCGCAAGGGCTCGCTCAGTTGGGGCTGCGGAACGCGATGGCGCCCTCGGGCGGCAAGCACGTCGCCCCCGGTTTCGCTCACCTGTTCATGGGCGGCCAGGGCGTCTACAACACCGGGCTCAACGTCAATGACATGGCCCAGGACGGCAGCGTCGACGGTAAGAACGACCCGCGGGCGGAGACCGGCCTCGACCCGGGCAACCTCGACTTCATCCCCACGATCGAGGCCCCCGGGTGGGCCGACGACGACGCCCCCGACTGGGGCTGAACGATTGGACCAAGGGAGACCGGTAGCGCATGAGCACTGACGACCTCATTGGGTGGGTCTTCGGACTGCTCGCCATCGCGCTGCTCGTTTGCTGGCCGGTGCTGCCGGGGACGCGACGCTTCACCGCGTTCAAGACCTTCCCGCCGTTCCGCGCCTGGGCCGCCCGGCCGCATCCCGATGCGGCCGTGGCGGTCCAGGCCGGGCGCCGGATCGACCTGTCACCGAGTGACACCGATGCCGCCAACGCCATGGTGGTGGTCCGCACCGCCTGGGGGAACCAGCACTCACGTGAATGGAACCCCTCGCTCCAAGTCTCACGGCCATTGGTCCCGCTCGTGAGCGTCGACGGCGTTCCGGCCTCATGGGGCTGGGGGACGACCAAGCTCACGCTGCCGCCGGGCGAGCACCTGATCGCGGTCACCAGCAGCCATTCACGCTGCTACAAGACCGTGAACCTCGAACGAGGCCAACGGATCGACCTCGACTACACGAGCGTCATCGGCGCCAGCGCCCACCGCCACTACGAGGCCGGCAACCAGGCCTACGACCTCACGCGGTTCCGCGAGCGGCGACGCGGTCCGGGTAGCACCGGCTGGTACTTCCTGATCGTCCTGGGCGGCATGGCGCTCATGGGCGGTGCGACCGCGGCGGCGCTCGCGAACCCGTCCGGGTTCTCGTCCGCCATCGGCAACACGGCCGTCATCGGCGCCATCGCGGTCGGACTCGGCGTGGGCGTCGCCGTCATCGCCGGATCACTGGCGAAGCAGGCGCGACTGCGCAGGGTCATGGTGGCCGATGCGCCTGCGGATCGGGACCCGCAGGGACTCCGCATCCTCGATGCCGATGCGCCCGAACGGATCGCACCCGCACCGGGATGGGCCGGGCTCGGGCTCCACCTGCGATTCATGATCGACGCGTATCCACCGGAGGTGCTGGCGGCGCTCGCAGGAGGCGGGAAGCTGAGCGTGATGCAGCGGTGGCGGGCGATTCGCATCGGCGAACCCGAAGCACCGGGCTGCAGGCCATGGGTCCCCGCTCCCGAGGTGTTCGTCGACGGCAAGGCGGTGCGGGCGAGTTGGACCCGGATGTGGCTGCAGCTCCAGCCCGGCGAGCACGAACTGGTGGTGCGCGTCGCGGTGCCGCATCGGCAGATCGGCCCGCACACGGTCGTCGACCTGGACAGAGCCGTGTTCCGGCGGACGATCCACCTGACCGCGGGGGAGACCCGCGAGGAAGTCCTCACCGCCGAGATCACCGCGGTGCCGCGCCTCGACCGCCTGGAACTCGCTGAATACCGCGCCCGTCTGCGCTGAGGGGCGCCGGAAGCCCGCCAGAAGTGCGTCGTGTTGGCTGGAGCCGGTCAAGAGCCAGCGGATGACGCGGCTCGGCTCGAGGCTGTGCGCAGTCGCGGTTCCTCGGTGACGAGCGGCCCGCGCGTGGGCCGACGAGGTGAGCAAGTAGGGCCTGTTCGTGCCGTTCGCCATCATCTTCGCGATCGTGTGCGTCGCCGGAGCCGCCCGGGTCGTACCGTGTTTCAGCAGGCAGGGCGTCAAGACCGCGTAAGGATTCACCTCGGCTCGTATGGACGCCGTCAAACACTCTAGGCAATCGAAGCGTGCGGGCGTTCACTCGGATTCGCCGACCTCCATCCCCCGAGTCGGCGACGCGGCAACGGCCGCGCCCCCTGCTTGAAAAGTGAAGGATTCGATGCCCGATCTCGCATATCTCGCCCTGACGGTGGTTTGTTTCGTCGTCCTGGGTCTCATCGTGAAGGCGGTGGAGAAGCTGTGAGCGCCGTCAACGCCATCGGTCTCGTCCTCGCCGTGCTCGTCGGCGCCTACCTGGTGTACGCCCTGCTGAAGCCGGAGAAGTTCTGATGAGCGAGACCACCGCGGGCGTCATCTTCATCGCCGCGATGATCGCGGCCCTCGCCGCAACCTACAAGCCGCTCGGCGATTACATGTACCGGGTCGCCACTCGCGAGCACCACCGGAAGGTCGAGCGCGGGATCTACCGCGTCATCGGCGCGCGGCCCGGCATCGAGCAGAACTGGGCCGGGTACGCGCGCAGCGTCCTGGCGTTCTCGGCCGTCAGTATCGTCTTGCTCTACCTGTTCCAGCGCCTCCAGCACTGGCTGCCGCTCGACAACGGGTTCCCCGGGGTTGAGCCGGGCCTGGCCTGGAACACCGCGGTCAGTTTCACCACGAACACCAACTGGCAGGCCTACTCCGGCGAAGCGACCATGGGGATCCTGATCCAGGCCGCGGGCCTGGCGGTGCAGAACTTCGTGTCGGCCGCGGTGGGCATCGCCGTCGCGGTGGTCCTGGTGCGCGGGTTCGCCCGGAAGGCCACGGACAAGCTCGGGAACTTTTGGGTCGACCTGACGCGGATCGTCCTTTGGGTGCTGCTGCCGATCAGCTTCGTCGCCGCGATCGTGCTCATCGCCGGTGGTGTAGTCCAGAACCTCACCGACGTCACCTCCGCGACCACCGCGGCCGGGGACACGCAGTCGCTCACCGGCGGGCTCGTCGCCAGCCAGGAAGCCATCAAGGACCTGGGCACCAACGGCGGCGGGTACTTCAACGCCAATGCGGCGCATCCGTTCGAGAACCCCACCAGCTGGACGAACTTCCTCATCGTTTACCTGCTGCTGGTGATCCCGTTCTCGCTGCCGCGCACGTTCGGGCGCCTGGTCGGCGACAACCGGCAGGGCTACGCCATCGCAGCGGTCATGGGCGTCCTGGCGATTGTCTCGGTGAACCTAGTCGTCGGTTTCGAGAACCTGGCGAACGGCACCGTGCCGCAGGCCGTGTCCGCAGCGATGGAAGGCAAGGAAGTCCGCTTCGGCGTTCCCGACTCCGGGCTGTTCGCGGCCGCGACCACATTGACCTCCACCGGTTCGGTGAACTCGTTCCACGACTCCTACACCGCGTTCGGCGGCGGCGTCCTCATCCTCAACATGATGCTCGGCGAGGTCGCTCCCGGCGGCGTCGGCGCGGGCCTCTACGGGATGCTCGTCCTCGCCGTGATCACGGTGTTCATCGCCGGCCTCATGGTCGGACGCACGCCGGAATACCTGGGCAAGAAGATCGGCGCCCGCGAGATCAAGCTCGCGAGTCTGTACTTCCTGGTGACGCCGGTACTGCTCCTGGCAGGGGTGGCCGCCTCCATCGCGGTCCCGGAAAACCTCGAGTCCATGCAGGAGGCGGGCCCGCACGGGCTCTCCGAGATGCTGTACGCCTTCGCGTCGGCCTCGAACAACAACGGGTCCGCGTTCGCAGGCTTCGGGGCGAATACGCCCTGGTTCAACACCGCGCTGGGTCTGTGCATGGTGTTCGGCCGGTTCCTGCCGATCATCCTGGTGCTCGCCCTCGCCGGATCGTTCGCGAAGCAGAAGCCCGTCCCGGCCACATCGGGCACCTTTCCCACCCACAAGCCCTTGTTCGTCGGCATGGTCGTCGGCGTGACCCTCGTCCTCGTCGCGCTCACGTTCCTGCCCGTCCTCGCCCTCGGCCCGCTGGCCGAAGGCCTGCAATAGGAGTCGTCGCAATGTCATCAATGGCAACCAAGCCATTCAAGACCGTGGCGCCGCGTAAGAAGGCACAGGCCCCCAACGGCCTGCTCGATCCGAAACAGTGGGTCAAGTCCGCCCCGGCCGCGTTCCGCAAGCTCGATCCGCGCCTGATGTGGCGCAACCCGGTCATGCTCATCGTCGAGATCGGCGCCGCGTTCACCACGGTGCTGGCGATCGTCGACCCGGGCGTGTTCGCCTGGACCATCACCGTGTGGCTGTGGCTGACGGTCCTGTTCGCGAACGCTGCCGAGGCGATCGCCGAAGGCCGCGGCAAGGCCCAGGCCGACAGCCTCCGCAAGGCCAAGACTGACACCGTCGCCCGAAGACTGCAAGTGCAGGACCATCAGATCGACTCCCCCGACGTCGCCACAGTCGACGTGCCCGCCACCGAATTGCACCGAGGCGACCTGGTCTTGGTGGTCGCCGGTGAGACGATTCCGGGGGACGGCGACGTCGTCACGGGCATCGCCAGCGTGGATGAGTCGGCGATCACCGGCGAGTCCGCTCCGGTCATCCGCGAATCGGGCGGCGATCGCTCGGCGGTCATGGGCGGCACGAAGGTCCTCTCGGACTGGATCGTCATCAGAGTCACTGCCGAACCCGGGAAGTCCTTCCTGGACCGGATGATCGCACTGGTCGAAGGTGCTGAGCGGCGCAAGACGCCGAACGAGATCGCGTTGAACATCCTGCTCTCGGCGATGACGCTCATCTTCTTGCTGGCCGTGGTCACCATGCAGCCCGTGGCGATCTTCTCCAAGGACTACATGGTCGCCGCCCCGAACTCTGCCGTCCTCAACGAGGATGGCGTTACGGGAATCGTCCTGATATCGCTACTGGTGTGCCTGATCCCCACCACGATTGGCGCGCTCCTGAGCGCGATCGGCATCGCCGGGATGGACCGGCTCGTGCAGCGCAACGTGCTCGCCATGTCCGGCCGGGCCGTCGAGGCCTCCGGCGATGTCGACACGCTATTGCTCGACAAGACCGGCACCATCACGTACGGCAACCGCCGCGCTTCCGCGTTCCTGGCCGTCCCCGGCATCGCCGGCTCGCATCTGGCCGACGCCGCGCAGTTGTCGAGCTTGGCCGACGAGACGCCGGAGGGCCGCTCGATCGTGGTGTACGCCAAGGAGGGTTACGGGCTTCGGGAACGGGACACCGGCGAGCTCGCCGGCGCCGAGTGGATCGAGTTCACCGCCCAGACCCGCATGAGCGGCGTCGACGTCGACGGCACGCAGATCCGGAAGGGCGCTGCCTCCTCCGTCATCGATTGGGTCAGGAACAACGACGGTGACCCGAATCCGCGCATCGAGGACCTCGTCGACCAGGTCTCCCGCGAGGGCGGGACACCGCTCGTAGTCGCCGAACGGCACGAAGGGTTCCCCGCCGAAGTCCTCGGGGTCGTCTATCTCAAGGACGTGGTCAAGGAGGGCATGGCCGAACGCTTCGCGAGGCTGCGCGCCATGGGTATCCGCACGGTCATGGTCACCGGCGACAACCCGCGTACCGCCAAGGCCATCGCGGCCGAGGCGGGCGTGGACGACTTCCTCGCCGAGGCCAAACCCGAGGACAAGATGGCGCTCATCAAGCGCGAGCAGGAGTCCGGGCGCATGGTCGCCATGACCGGCGACGGCACCAACGACGCCCCCGCGCTCGCGGCGGCCGACGTCGGGGTCGCGATGAACACCGGGACCTCGGCGGCCAAAGAGGCCGGGAACATGGTCGACCTCGACTCCGACCCGACGAAACTCATCGAGATCGTCGCCATTGGCAAGCAGCTCCTCATGACGCGCGGCGCGCTGACGACCTTCTCGATCGCCAACGACATCGCGAAGTACTTCGCGATCATCCCGGCGATCTTCGCCGTGATCTACCCCGGGCTCGACGCGCTCAACATCATGCGCCTCGCCAGCCCGGAATCGGCGATCGTCTCGGCGGTGATCTTCAACGCGCTCATTATCATCGCGCTCGTCCCGCTGGCGCTCAAAGGCGTCGCCTACAAGCCCGGGGCAGCCTCGGCGCTCCTGCGCCGCAACCTCCTGGTCTACGGCCTCGGCGGCATCATCACCCCGTTCATCGGCATCAAACTCATCGACCTCGCGGTCGCGCTCATCCCAGGGATGGCATAAATGGCACGTCTACCTCGCTGGATCACGCAACACCTGGCCGCCCTTCGGACCGTCCTGGTGTTCACCGTCCTTACTGGAATCATGTATCCGCTGGCGGTCCTCGCGGTCGCCCAGATCCCCGGCCTGAACGACAAGGCCGACGGGTCGCTCCTCTACGACGCCGACGGCAATGTGATCGGCTCCTCCCTCATCGGGCAGTCCTACACCGATGAGGAGGGGAACGCGATCCTGGATTACTTCCAGTCGCGCCCGTCCATGGCCGCCGGCGAGACCGGTGACTACGACCCGCTCGTTTCTGGCGCCTCGAACATCGGGCCCGAAAACGTCGTGGACACCCTGCCCGACCCCGCCCTCGGCTGGGACGGCGACGCGAACGCATCGAAGAGCCTGCTCACGAAGGTCTGCGAGCGGTCGTTCGCCATCGGGGAGCGCGAAGGCGTCGACGGCTCGCGGCCGTACTGCGCGCCCTCGGGCGCAAGCGCGGTCGGCGCAGTCCTCGGCGTCTTCTACTCCGAAGGCACCTCGGGTGAGGTGACCCGCGTGGTGAGCCTCAACGAAGCCTGCGGCACGACCGAGGCGCCGTTCCTCCACGAGTACGAAGGCGTGCAGGTCGAATGCGCCGAGTACGGCACCTCCTACGCCGCTGCGGTCATCACTCCGATCGAAGGAGACGCCCCGGCCGAGCCGGCCGTCCCGGCCGACGCGGTGACCGCCTCGGGTTCGGGCTTGGACCCGCACATCAGCCCCGAGTACGCGGAACTGCAGGTCGAGCGGATCGCCGCCGAGCGGGACGCGAGCGCCGAAGACATCGAAGCGTTGGTCGAGGACAGCACCACCGGCCGGTTCCTCGGCTTCATGGGCGAGCCCGCGGTGAACGTCGTCGAGCTCAACCTCGCACTCGACGAACAATTTCCGCTTAACTGAAAGAACAGGGACCACACCGGCCCCGAGAGGATTCATCAGCACTGTGGCTACGACACGTGGACAACTCCGGATCTATCTCGGGGCCGCACCCGGCGTCGGGAAGACCTTCGCCGCGCTCGAAGAGGCCCACCGCCGTGCCGCCCGCGGGACCGACGTCGTCATCGGCTTCGTCGAGACCCACGGGCGGCCCTCGACCGCCGAGCTGATCGGCGACCTCGAGGTGATTCCGCGGCGGACGATCGAGTACCGCGGTTCGTCCTTCGAGGAGTTCGACGTCGACGCCGTCATTGCCCGTGCCCCGGCAGTGGCGCTCGTCGACGAGCTCGCGCACACCAACGTGCCCGGCTCACGCCACGAGAAGCGCTGGCAGGACATCGACGAACTCCTCGAAGCCGGCATCGACGTCATCTCGACGGTCAACGTCCAGCACCTCGAATCCCTCAACGACGTCGTCGCCGCCATCACCGGTGTGCCGCAACGCGAGACCGTCCCGGACGAGGTCGTGCGCCGCGCCGAACAGGTCGAACTCGCCGACATCACCCCCGAGGCACTGCGCCGGCGCATGGTTCACGGCAATATCTACCCGCCGGAGAAAGTGGACGCGGCGTTGTCGAACTACTTCCGCGTCGGCAACCTGACGGCCCTGCGCGAGATCGCGCTGCTGTGGTTGGCCGACAAGGTCGAGGATCAGCTGGAGCAGTACCGGACCGACCAGGACATCACCGACATGTGGGAGTCCAAAGAGCGCGTCGTCGTCGCGCTGTCGGGCGGCGACGAGGGCGACACCCTCATTCGCCGCGCCGCCCGCATCGCCGCCCGCTCAGGCGGTGCGGACCTCAGAGCGGTGTACATCGCTTCGGGCGACGGGCTTACCAGCGCCCGCGCCGCCCGCAACCTCGCCCAGCAGCGGAACCTCGTCGAAGACCTCGGAGGCTCCTACCACCAGGTGGTGGGCGATGCGATCCCTGAAGCGCTGCTGGAGTTCGCGCGCGGGGTGAACGCGACGCAGCTCGTACTCGGGGCCTCCCGGCGCGGGCGCTTCGCGCAGGCGATCTCCCGCGGCGTCGGCGTGACCACGACGGCGAAGTCGGGCCCGATCGACGTCCACCTGGTCACGCACGAGCATGTGGCGAATGTCCGGCGTTCGCGCCCGGGCCGCGGACTCATCGGCACCGGCCGACGCCGCCTCGGCATGCTCCTCGCGGTCGTCGGCATTCCAGCGCTCGTGGCGGCCCTGACCCCATTCCACGAAGAACTCTCGTTGACCACGATGATCCTCATCGTCCTCACCGCCGTCATGGGGCTGACCCTCGCCGGCGGCATGTGGCCCGCCCTCTTGGCCGCGCTGCTGGGGTTCTTCCTGCTGAACTTCTTCTTCACCGTCCCGTACTACACGTTCAAGGTCAACGACCAGGAGCAGCTGATCGCCCTGTTCATCTTCGTCGCGCTGGCGCTCGGCGGGGCTGCGGTCGTGAACCTGTCGGCCGCGCGGGCACGCCTGGCGGCGCGGGCCAGTGCGGAGGCGCAGACCCTCGCCACCCTCGCCGGGAACGTGCTCCGCGGCGGCAACCGCCTCGACGACCTCCTTGAACAACTGCGGGAGACGTTCGGCCTGGACTCGGTGACGCTGCTGGAGCGGACCGAGCCGGGCGCGGGACCCGACGAGCGGCACGAGGCCAAGTCCTGGCGGCCGGTCGCGTGCGCTGGAGAGGCGCGCGCGAATCCCGGCGACGCGGACAACGACATCCCCATCAACGACGATCTCGCGCTCGCGCTGCAGGGGCACATGCTCGAGGCGGCGGACCGGCGAATCGCGCAGGCGTTCGCCATGCATGCGGCCGCCGCGCTGGAGCGCGAGCGTCTGGAGCATCAGGCCAAGGCGGTGCAGCGGCTGACGGACGCGGACAAGCTGCGGACCGCGCTGCTGGCAGCGGTCTCGCACGATCTCAGGACGCCACTCGCGTCGGTGCGTGTCGCGGTCTCCAGCCTGAAAGCCAGCGAGAATCTGTTCACACCCGCAGAGCGGCAGGAGCTACTGGACTCTGCCGAGCAGTCACTGGCGCAGCTGACGAGCCTGGTGGACAACCTGCTGGACATGAGTCGCCTCCAGGCGGGCGTGCTCGGTGCGAACTCGGTGCCGATCGCACTCGACGAAGCAGTGCCGACCGCCTTGGACGAACTGGGCGAGCAGGCTGCTGACGTGCGGCTCAACATCCCCGTGGACCTGCCCGAAGTAGCGGCCGATCCGGGCCTCTTGCAGCGGATCCTGGTGAACGTCATCGCCAACGCCCTGCGGTTCAGTCCGGAGGACCAGCCGCCGCAGCTGGTGGCGGGCGCGCATGGGCGAACGGTGGAACTGCGGGTGATCGACCGGGGCCCGGGCGTCCCCGACGAGGACCACGAGACGATGTTCCGCCCGTTCCAGCGACTCGGCGACCGCGACAACACGACCGGAGTCGGACTAGGACTCGCGCTCTCGCGGGGCCTGGCCGAGGCCATGGGCGGCACACTCCTGCCCGAGGCGACCCCCGGCGGAGGCCTGACGATGGTGCTGGCGCTGCTACGACTCGAGGACCACCGCGAGAACGAGAGCGGGGACAAATGATCAGGGTGCTGGTAGTCGACGACGAGCCGCAGATCCTCCGGGCGCTGCGCATCAACCTGACCGCCCACGGCTACGAGGTGGCCACTGCCGATACCGGCACCGAAGCACTGCGCAAGGGCGCGGAGGTCAAACCGGATCTCATCCTGCTCGACCTCGGACTGCCCGATATGGACGGTCGGGAGGTGGTCGAGGGCGTGCGCGTCTGGTCCAAGACGCCGATCTTCATCCTGTCGGGCCGCGCGGCCAGCGCCGAGAAGATCGCCGCCCTGGACGCGGGCGCGGACGACTACGTGACGAAACCGTTCGACATCGGCGAACTCCTCGCGCGTGTACGCGCCGCGACGCGACGCGTGGGCCCTGGCAACGAATCGCCGATCACGGTGATCGGTTCGGCCACTGTCGATATCGCCGCAAAGAGGGTCGACCGTGAAGGGGAGGAGATCCACCTGACCCGCACCGAGTGGCAGATCCTGCAGATCCTGCTGCGCAATCCGGGGAAGCTCGTCAGTCAGCACGAACTGCTCCACCGGGTCTGGGGTCCGAAGTACGACACCGAGACCCACTATCTGCGCCAGTACATGGCCCAGCTCCGCCGCAAACTGGAAGCCAATCCTCCCAGGCCGGTGCACTTCCTGACCGAGCCGGGCATGGGCTACCGCTTCCGCCCCTAGAGGACACAGAGACTCAGTCGCTCAGGCTCGCTCGGTCTCCCAGCGGTCCATGAGCGCGGGGAGCTCCTTGGCGAGCCAGGAGAAGAACTCGTGCATGTCGCGCAGGCGCTCGCTCCGCTCGGGCGGTGCGTCCTCGAACAGGGCGAGGCCGCGGGCAGTCACCTGGGTGAAGACCGCGTACTGGCCGCTCTGCTGCTTGATCAGGTCGGCCATCGCGCCGGATCGGATGGTGTAGAAGTCGCCGCGCACTCCCGGTTTGGAGGTCTTGCCGACCCACCCTGCGGTGGTCAGAAATTTCAATGCGGTGGAAATTGAACCTTTGGATGCCTGGAGGGCCTCGGCGATCTGCCCGAACGTCTGAGCGGGTGGGTCGCACACCAGGAGCCAGGCCATGACACGGCCGGTCATGCGGACCAGCCCGAGGCGTTCCATGGCGAGTGCGAAGTCCTCGACGAACGCGAGTGTCTGGGGGTCGGCGCCGGTGGCCGCTTGGTCGGGGTCGGACATGGGTTCAGTATCCCTTCCTTCATCGGTGAACGTGAAAAGCGGGGTGAACCGGCTTGCGGGTTCACCCCGCTCGGGCGCTTCAAGCCTCGGCCGCCTGCTTCTCGACGTTCCGATCCGGGTAGAGCGGGATCTTGCGCCACTTGGCGAAACCTATGGTGAGGGCGTTGATGACCAGGAGGGCGATGGCGTAGATCGGGACGACGTGCATGAAGCCGGCGAAGTCGGTGTTGACCCACACCCAGGCGGCCTTGTAGGCGACGCCGACGTTGACGACCCACAAGCCGATCCCGATCGAGTGGCGCCAGAAGGCCCACACGAGGCCGCCGAGGAAGATCGGGATAGTGCCGAGGCTGATCACGGTCTGCCAGCTGGGCTGGGCGAACAGCTCGGCCTCCATGTCGAGGATGGCCTGTGCGGCCGGGTCCACTTCGGCCGGTTCCGGGAACCAGAAGAAGCTCGAGAGCATTGCGACTATCGAGAGGCTCATCCACCAGCCTTGGCGGCGCCAGGCGAAGAGCGCGATGGGGATGAAGAACAGCGGGCGGATGTACCAGCTGATGGGGTTGAGGTGGCGGGGCCAGGCCCATTCGAAGAACTCGGTGACCAGTTCCATGACGTGCTCCTTCCGGGGAACCGCACTCACGAAGTTCCGCAAGTACAATAAGTTCAGTAAATATTGAACTTACAGAACCGTCAAGAAATCATTCATGGAGTGTGGGTGCGGTCACGCGAGCGCATGGGTCCGACGCCTAGCCGACCAGCGGGCGCTCCTCGGGGAAGGAGTAGAGACGGTGCCGACTGCGCAGCGCGAGCGCGGTCGCGAGCGAGACGATGCCGACCCTGCCGGCGAACATGAGAACGATCATCACCAGTTGGCTGAACGGCGGCAGCGCGGCGGTGATGCCGGTCGACAGGCCCACGGTCGCGAACGCCGAGATCGACTCGAACAGCACCTGATCCAAGGAGAACTCGGTCTCGATCATGACCAGCGCGGTCCCGACCGCGACGATCGCGACGCCCAAGAGTGCCACGGTCAGTGCCTGGCGCTGTGTCGAACCGGGGATCTTGCGGCCGAACACCGCGACGTCGGGTTCGCCCCGGATCTCCGACCAGATGACCACCGCCAGCAGCACGAATGTGGTGACCTTGATGCCGCCGGCGGTGCTGGAGGAGCCGCCGCCGATGAACATCAGTGCGTCGGTGACCATCCACGTCTCATGTGTCAGGTCGGCCATCGGGAGGTTGTTGAAGCCCGCCGTGCGGGGCATGGCGCCCGCGACGAACGCCGCCCAGAGCTTCTCGCCGACGTTCATCGGCCCGAGCGTGGCCGGGTTGGTCCACTCGAAGACCGCGTAGGCGGCGAAGCCCACGGCCAAGAGGACCCCGGTGGTCACCATCGTCAGTTTGGTGTGCACCGACCAGCCCGGGATGGGTCGGCGGCGCCGGTCGCCGCGCATCGCGCGCGTCAGGCGGGATTTGCGCAGCACTTCCACGATCACGGGAAATCCGATGCCGCCGATGATCAATGCCGCGGTCACCGGGGCCGTCACGAACGGATCGGTCACCCACTGCATGAGGCTGTCGGCCTCGAGGCCGAACCCGGCGTTGTTGAACGAGGAGACCGAGTGGAAGACCCCGTACCACAGCGCCTTCCCGACCGGGAAGTCGTAGTAGTAGCGGAACCGCAGGAACAACGCCAATGCCACGACCGCCTCGACGGACACGGTGATCACTGCGACTCGCCGCACGACCGCGCCGATGTCGCCCAGGCTCAACGCCTGGTTCTCGCTCGCCGCCAGCAGGCGGTTGCTCAACCGCATCCGCCCCACGGTCAGAATTCCCAACAAGGTCGCGGCCGTGATGATGCCGAAACCGCCGACTTGGATGAGCACCGTGATGACGGCTTCGCCGAATCCGGACCAGTAGGTCGAGGTGTCGACGACGACCAGCCCGGTCACGCACACCGCCGACACCGACGTGAACAGCGCCGTCAACGGCGGCGCGGCCTCCGGGGTCTCGGTGGACACCGGCAGCATGAGCAGTCCCGCCCCAGCGAGGATGAACGCCAGGAAGGCCAGGGGCACCAGTCGCGCCGGATGTCGCAGAGCTCGTCTCACAAGCGCTGATTATGCTCGGCCGCCTTTTCCCTGACGCGCGAACCGTGATGACGTAAACCACCAGCTAGATGCAGTCGGCGCGCTTGGATATGCCGCCGAGGGGAAGCGTCAAGAAAACATATGGATTTACGAAGGTCCGGTGTTAGCGGCCGGGCAGGGCGGGAGGCTGCCAACCCCAGAGGCGATCGAGCGCCTGCGCAGAGACCTTGGCGAACACCGCCGGCGTCATGAGCCGCAACGTCAGTGACAGAAGGCGCCGGTTCAGCGCGCTGCCCATGAGCGCGTCGTGGCCGTTCTTATGGGCGGCTTTCGCTACCCACTGCGCGCGCGGTCGCCGTTCCCGGTCATATCGCGCGAGCGCCGTTACCGCATCGCGGGTCTCGGCGAGGGCCGCGGCCAGTACGACGGCGTCCTCGATCGCCATGCCCGCACCCTGACCCAGATCCGGACTCATCGGATGCGCCGCATCGCCCAGCAACGCGATGCGGCCGTTCACGAAAGTCGGCAAGGGGGCATGGTCGAGATCGGTGATGTCGTGGTGCAGCACCCGATCGACCGGCGTCGCGTCCAGGAGTCCGTGGACCAGGCCATGCCAGTCGGCGACCCGCTCGCGGACCGCTTCCCGCTCGTCCGGATACCGGACACGGGGGGCCTCCGCCTGGGCGCCGAGCGCCCAGTAGACCCGGCTCCGGGTCAGCGGCATCGTCAAGAAGTACCGGTCCGCGCCGAGGGTCATGCATCCCTCATTCGCGGCCAGGTCGAGGTCGGCGATGCCGCGCCAGACGGTGTAGTTCCAGAACGCGGGATCGGGCGTGTCCGGCCACAGGAGTCTGCGGGCGGTGCTGTGGACGCCGTCAGCGGCGACGACCAGGTCGGCGCTGAACGTCTCGGACTCGGTCTGGACTTCGGCCTGCTCCGCGTTCTGCGCGAAGCCGGTCACTTTCATTCCTGTCCGGATCGACTCCGGCGGAACGGCATCGCGGAGTACGCCATGCAGGTCCGCGCGATGGAAGCCCAGCAGCGGATGCGGGCCCCCCGAGGGGGCGCGCATCAGATGACCGCCTGAGGGGTCGCGGAGGTTGGTCGTGGCGAAGAACGGCGTCCCCGCTGCACGCGCCCGGTCACCGACACCGAGCGCGTCCAACGCGCGCAGGGCGTTGGGCGCCTGCGACATCCCGGCCCCGATCTCGCCCACTTCGGGCGAGCGCTCCAGCACGGTCACGTCCCAGCCGATGCGGCGCAGGCCGATCGCAGCGGCCAGCCCGCCGATGCCCGCTCCAACGACAATTGCCGAACCGCTCATCGCTTGTCTCCCTTGCGCTCAGGTGGCGGGGCTTGTTCGAAGACCTCGGCCATCCAGTCGAAAACGTTCTGCGCTTCGCGCACGCGGTCGGCGCGTGTGCTTTCAGTGCCCAGTAGTGTCAGGCCGTCGGCGGCGACCTCGCGGAATGACACGAGTGAGGCGATCTGGCGGCGCACCACCGTTTCCCAAGCGCCGTCCCTGAGTCGGTAGTAGCCCGTGCGTTCGCCCGGCCGCGTCCGCCGCTCGATGAATCCGACGGTCATCAGCACGCGCATGTTCGTCGTCAGTGATGCCCGGCTGGCCCCGATCGCCTCGCTGATCTGGCCGGCCGACTGCTCGGCGGGCTCGCAGACCATCAGCCAGCCGAGCACCCGTCCCGCGATTGGCGGCACTCCGTCGTTCGCGAGGAACATCGCGACCCGCTCAACCCAGTCGAGCAGCTCATCATGCGAGGGCGCATCACCCTCGGAGGGCTGCTTCAAAGACGATTCACTACTTACATCATGTGCCATGAATTTCAGCATAAACTGTAATTCGGATTGACACAAGAACCCCCGCCCGAGCGGGCCCGCTACCGGCTCGGGGCCAAGCGCTTCTGCCGATGCCGCTGATGCGCAGCGCGATGGAGTAATCCCACGCGATACCACCGGTAACCGACGGTGTCGGGGCGGCGATGCGTCTGGGGTAGGGTGTGGCCTGGTGTGCCGGGAAGTCTGGTCGGCGGGAAATGATCCTGCCCTCTGATCGGAGTTCCTGCCCGTGCAGTCCACGAAAGAGCCCTGGACCTCGCCGTTGTGGCGTTCGCGCCCGGCGTTCCTCTATTCCAGCAAGCCGCTCGCCCGTTTCGTCGGGCGCCCGGCCGCCGCGTTCCTCCATATCGAGCCCGCTTCGGGGATCGTGCTGCTGGCGTGCGCGGTCATCGCGATGGTCTGGGCGAACTCGCCGTGGGCCGCCTCGTACGAGTGGTTGTGGGGCCTGGACATCAGCCTGCACATCGGCGGTTTCGAGCTGTACCACTCGCTGCGCGACTGGATCAACGACGGGCTCATGGCGATCTTCTTCTTCGTGGTGGGCATGGAGATCAAGAGCGAGATCGTCTCCGGTGAACTGCGGAGCCTCCGCAACGCGGTCGCCCCGATCGCGGGCGCGATCGGCGGCATGGCCGTCCCCGCGATCATCTACGCGGCGTTCAACGCCGGCGGCGCGGGCGCCGGCGGCTGGGGTGTCCCGATGGCCACCGACATCGCGTTCGCCGTCGGTGTTCTCGCCCTGTTCGGATCCCGGATCCCCGCGGCGGCAAGGGTGTTCCTCCTTACGCTCGCAATTGTGGACGACCTGGGCGCGATCGCGGTGATCGCTGTGTTCTACACCGAGGAGGTCTCGATGGGCTGGCTCGCCGCGGCCGGGGTCATCCTGGTGATCGCGATCGGGCTGCGCCTGCTCAACGTCTGGTCCGCGCCGGTCTACCTCGTCGTCGGCACCGCGCTGTGGTTGGCGATGCTCGAATCCGGTGTCCACGCCACCATCGCGGGCGTCATCATGGGCCTGATCATCGCCGCCAAGCCCCTGTTCGATCCGGCCGCCGCGCACGCCCGGGCCCAGGAGCTGGCCAAGGAAGGGCTCACGGCAGAGGAGACCGAGCAGGTCGTGCGGTTGCGCCGCGACGCGCTCGCGCCGACCGACCGGCTCCAGGCGGCCAACCACCCGTTCTCCTCGTTCGTGGTGCTCCCGCTGTTCGCGCTCGCCAACGCCGGGGTGGTGCTCTCAGGCGACCTGCTCGCCACGGCCGCGACGTCGGCGGTCACCCTCGGCATCGTCCTCGGGCTCGTGCTGGGCAAGACGGTCGGCATCACGCTCGCGACGTGGATCGCGGTGAAGACGGGCGCGGGCCGCCTGCCGACCGGCACGAGCTGGCCGCTGCTGGTCGGCATCGCGGCGGTCGCCGGGATCGGGTTCACGGTGGCGCTGTTCATCACCGAGCTCGCCTTCCGCGGTGAAGGCACCGAGCTGCTGACTGCCGAGGCGAAGATCGGCGTGCTCGCCGGGTCCCTCATCGCCGCGCTCCTGGGCGCCGGGCTCGTCGCCCTCACTGCTCCGAAAGCCCAACGTACGCAAGCTACGTGACCGAATAGCAGCTCCGCTTGACAGGTCCTGACCGGACGACAATCCCGAGGAGCGAACCAGTCGCCCACGTTACGGTTGAGGGGAGCATGAGGAGGCCGAGATGTTCCTGAAACGACGCCCCCGCAGACCGGCCGGGAGCTCATCGATCCGGCACTGTTCGAGCGGCTGTGCCGCAGGATCGTGCTCGACTACGGTCGGGACGAACGCACTGCCGCGCGAATCATGGACCAGGCGCTGGCGTTCGTCGCCGCGTGCGCGAACGCGCCCCGGCCGCTCGCGCCCTCGGCGGAGGTCGACCTCGGTTGGCACACGTTCCTCTTGTACACCAACGAGTACGCCGACTTCTGCGAGCGCATCGGGGGCCGGTTCATCCACCACCGCCCCGATGACGATCCGACCGCACCGGTCGGGGCCGAACCGCCTGCGGCCACGGCCGCGATGATCGGACGACTGGGCTTCCAAGTCGACCTCGCGCTTTGGGCTGCGCCGAGCCGCCCCGGCGCAGAGGGCTGAGGGCTCATACGCCGCCGCAGCCACCGGCATCCCCGCCGCCGCCGACGCCTCCGCTTCCATACCACACATGGCTCGTCGGCTGCGGCTCGATTCCTGAAGAGCGCGTTCCGCGGCCGTTCCAGCCGTAGGCGACTTCGAAGTCATACCCGTAGAACGCCTTCCAGAGAGAGGCGAAGCCGCTCGGCAGATCGTGCTCCGCGTCGAGATCCTTCCAGAGTTCGGCGAGCTCCCGATCGCAGTGCTCGACGGAGGCCCGGTCCCAGACCACTTCGAGGGTCTCCCCGCTCGCTTCGGTCGTCAGGTGCCGCCGGCCTAGGTCAGGCAGGTGCACGAGCTGGTGAGCGTCCCCCATGTAGTCCACTTCCGAAGCGTCCCAGTACTTCGGTATCGGGCGGTCCGGCAACGCGTCCACATGGTAGACGTGAATTCGGTGTCCGTCGTTGACGACCAGCCAGACGCGTTGGTTCGCCCACCGCAGCAGCCGCTCCGAGGGGTCGGCTAGAGAGGCGGGCGCCCCGCACCGGGCGTCCTCGATGTCTTCGAGCACTGGCGCATACGCATCGCCGGCCTCGTTCAACCGCTCCATCGCGCGGCGCTGCGCGGGGACCGCTCTCGCGATGCGGTCCGCATGCGAAGGCTTCCGATAATCGAGCAGTGCGGCTTCTGCGGCCCATTCACTTAGGTCCGCCAAAATCTGACGCTCCTGAGACAGGTACTCCTCGGCGGCCGAGAGCCAGCCCCGCAATCGCTCGATCGGTTGCGGCAACCAGCCAGTGAAGCGAGGTCGCAGACCGAAGGGCTCGCGCCTCAGGAGATCGTCCGCGTCGTGCGAGCGCTCGATCGGAACCTGCGGGAACGGGATCCCGAAGAGGATGGGCCGACGCGACTCGGCAAGCACGCTACGGCAGCACCAGCGAGTGTTGACTTCGAAATACATCACATAGACAATGGGATGGCGTGACTTGAGATGCCACTTGGTGGTGGCGCGGCCGGCGTACCAGCTGCCCTCGATGAGGCGTGCCTCCGGCCCTTCGAGCGTTTCGCGAAGGAGCGGCAGGTCACTCATGAACTGGTCGGGGCTGCTCGGAAGATACGAGGGGAACCCGCAGAGATCGCGGCGTCGCTTCCGGGAGAGACGCAGGGCGAGGGGGGCGTTCATACCGTAAGCATGGCAGCGCCGCAAGGAGAACGGGTCCCCAACGGCCACCTACGGAAACGCAGTAAACGTAGGGTGCCCTACCTGGGATTCGAACCCAGACTGTGCGGGTTTTGAGTCCGCTCTCTCTGCCAGTTGGAGTAGTAGGGCCGTACCGGTGGTCTGGCCGGAAGCGATGCTACCTACAGACCACGGAGGTTCGGAAGGGTCTGGTGGCGGTCGTGGCCGGGGGAGGAGCGGGGTGTTCACGCGGAGATCGTCTCGGCGTTGAGCTCGTTGCCGTCCCTGTCGTACGTCGCCTGGACAAGGAAAGAAGAGTCGTGTTCGCCAGTTCAGGGGCGTATGGGTCTGTGACATGACCCGGGCAGGAGCCGAACCCACGCGCCTTGCAGCCTGAGGCGGACCTCAGTACTGAGGTCGATAACAGGAGATCTTCTTGAATCGGGCCTGGTCACAGCATGTCAGGGCCGTCTGGCGAGCGCGTGTGGGTTCGTAACCTTCACCGCCACTGAACTGGGTTTGCGGCCGGGGCGGAGAGGACGTGGTAGAGAACCTCCAGATGACGTGACCGCGCTGTTGCAGCTGAGGGGCGCGCAAACGGCCGTGCAGCTATCGGTAGTCGCGTGCCCCAACGGCAGCAGTGCTTCTCAACATGGTGCGACACGATGTGCGACGGTGGTCCTTCGAACGGATGAATCCGCGCGGTGCGTGACCGATCTGCCCGACATCAGTCGCTGGTGGACACTGACTCAAGTGCATGGCCTATACGGTCCATGTACAGCGTCCCACTCCGCTGCACCCCGCCCCTCCACCCCGCCGCGCGGGAGCCAGGAGTGCCCGATGTCCATGCCAAACCCGTCCGCCCGGCCCTTCTTCGATCTTCCGCCAGTGCGGATCCTCGTCGTGCTCGGCGTGGTCTACGTCCTTGCTGGTGCCTTGTACGCCATGGCCTCGATCCCGAACCTGCTTGTGATCATTGCCCGCATCGATAGCGGGCCGACCTACGTGGACCGTTCGCTCGCGTTCCTTCGGGAAACTGCCGGGCAGTGGGCGGACGCCCTGACGATCGCTTCCTACAGCGGCACCGGCCGCCTGTGTCTCCAGCTCGCGCTGTTCGCGCTGCCGCTGATGTGGATCGCGGCGCTCATCCGCTCCGCCCGTGCACGCAGCCCGCGACCGATCCAGATCACCGTCCTCGCCGGCCTGCTCGGGCTCATCGGTATCCCCATCGCCGCCTGGATCGGCTGGCTCCTGTGGGCGGCGTGGCGTATCGCCGGGTACGTCATGGACTTCATCGCCTGGATCGCACCATGGGTGACGCGGATCCTCTTGTGGATCCTTGTCGCCGTCATGGTCGTCGCCGCCATCGCCGCTGTCGTCTACATCGGGAGGATCCTCGTCAGACTCATCCTCGCGCTGACGCAAGGCCGACGCTGGATCGGTGCGCTTCTCGTCGTAGCTGCTGTAGCGGTGGTCGCCGGTGTGCTCGCCGCAGGTTGGCTTGACGGGCTTCTCGCCCTCATCGCGCACGCCTTCGCTGTGGCCTGGGCAGGTCTGGTCGCGGGCATCGAATGGATTGTCGCCCTCGTCGCCCCCGTGTTCGGGTTCATCGGCCGCGTTATCGCCGTCGTCGCGGTGTTTCTGGTAGCCGCCGGTCTGTTCACGGCACTGTTCGGGCAGATCGGCCGCATCGTGTGCCTGCCGGTCGCCGCTGCGGTCAATGCCGGTGCCACCCAAGGCAAAAGCGCCGACCTTGCCGCCGGTGTCGGTGTCGCGGGCTCCATGGTAGCGACCGCTGCCGTGCTCGACCCGACCTTCGGACACTGGTTCGCAGTTACCTGGAAGGTCACGCCCGTCTTCACGCATCTGCCGGTCCCGACTGGCATCTACGCGTTCCTCATCCCCGATTCAGCCGAAACGCTGCTCCGTCCTGCGTTCACCGGGTTCGCGTCGTTCCTGGACGTCGGATTGCTGCTGCTGTTGATGGTGATCGGCACGTTCAGCCTGCTGTTCTCCGTGAAGACGTGGCAACCGGGCGCTCGCGGGACCCTGTGGGTGCCCGTCATGCTCGGCGTAGGTCTCGCCATCGCCGCCGCACTGTTCCTCATTGCGATCCTGCTGTTCGCGGCATTGAACCGCGGCGACGATTGAGGGTGGCCGGGCCGGTGCTTGGTGGGCGAAACGGCCAGGCCCTCCACTCGCGACATAGGTGCCGGCGGGGGCGACGCGAGCCGCATCTGGCCGCTCGCCGGGCATGGCGATATGGAACGCCCACCAAAACCCCAGCATGATCCGTCATAACAGGGTTCGTGTTTGCCTACTGTGCCCGAGGAACCCCCCTAGCCTTGTATGCATTCTCGTTCAGGTCGATCTCCGCCGCTCGGTCGCGACGTCGAGGTAATCCTCTGCGTCGCCGCCGAGAAGCGCGAAATGCCAGATGTCGTACCCATGCTCTACGGTGTCGCCATGGCAGACCCACGAGCCCGCCGCCCGAACCTCGCGCTGGACAACCCCGCCTTGGCAGCACAATGGCACCCGGTTAAGAACGGGGACATGACGCCAGCTGACATACCCGCCTGTTGGAACGCGAAAGCTTGGTGGACCTGCCCCGAGTGCGCACATGAATGGGAAGCGTACGTCTCCAACCGGAACAAATCGGTCAACCCACGGGGATGCCCGCAATGCGCAAGTCGGGCACGATTCGGCTTCCGCAATCCTCCCCCGGGGAGAAGCCTTGCCGACGTCCGCCCCGATGTCGCCGCTGAATGGCACCCGACCCGTAACGGGGGCCTCGCCCCAACCGACATTCTTCCCGCAGTGTCCAAACGATCCATATGGTGGCAGTGCCCGCGAGGTCATGAATGGCAGACCTCCCCGGCAATGCGGACTGGCCAGAACACACGCTGCCCCAAATGCATTCCGCAAGGCACGTCTCGGTTTGAAATCGAACTATTTCATGAACTCCGCGCAGCCGGGTGCCCCGTCGTGCACGACCTGCGACTTCCTGAAGGAAGCCGGTGGCGTCAGGTCGACATTGCAGTCCCCGAATGGCACCTTGCCGTCGAGTTCGACGGGCACCTGTACCACCGAACCAGTCAAACGCGTGACAGCGAGAAGACCGCGCACCTGATCGCTCTCGGATGGACGGTCGTTCGCGTCCGTCAAGGTCTTGAGGCTCTCACTGACCAGGACCTAGGCATCACAATCACCGCTACTGTCCTGGAGACGGCGCATCTCCTGCTCGCGCACCTGGCCAGCCTCGGGTATCCCGTGAACGCTGGAGAATACTTGGCGGCCAGGATTCGCCTGGGTGCAGATGCCGCTGCCGCCGACTACGAGTGCCGCGTGCAGCGTTCGCTGGCGACCGACCATCCCGAACTAGTTTGTGACTGGGATATTGCCGCTAACGGGACAGGGCCCGAGGCGTATGGGTCCGGTGCACAAGAGCGAGTGTGGTGGCGCTGCCACTCCTGCGGACACCAATGGCAAGCCGCGGTCGCCGGCCGCGCGAACGGTTCCGGGCCTGGCTGCGCGACCTGCAAGCAAGCGAAGCGGAAACAGCCGAAACCGCCGCCGCCGGGGCAGAGCCTCACGGACCGGCACCCGGCGATCAGCGCTGAAGTGGCCGCGGACTTGAACGAGGGCCGCACCGGCGCGGACTTCATGCCCGCATCACAGTGGAAGATCTGGTGGCGGTGCGCGCGCGGGCACACCTGGGTCCAGAAAGTGGCCGACCGGACCATCAAAGGCGCCGGCTGCAAGGAATGCCGGAAGCTGGACGCGCCCCTGCGGTACCGCCCGGCCGAGTTCGAAGACTCCCTCGCGGCGGATCCGGAAATCGCCGCCGCGTGGCACCCGACGCGCAACGAAGGGCGCACACCCCGGGATTACAAGATCACGAGTGACTACCGCGTGTGGTGGCAATGCCCAGACTGCGGACGTGAGTGGGAGTCGTCGGTTCGCAGCCGCACCAAGCAGCGAGGAGGCTGCCGCACATGCGTGTTCGCTGACAAACGCGGGCATCGGACTCCACCGCCAGGTGGATCGGCCGCCGAACTGTTCCCGAGAATCGTGCCCAACTGGCATCCAACCAAGAACGGCGAGCTCACCCCATGGAACCTCGTCCCTGCAGCGAACGTCACCGTGCACTGGTTGTGCGAGCGCGGGCACGAGACCTCGTCGCTCCTGTCGTCCCGAACGACCGGGGGCGCCTCCTGCCCCGAATGCGAACGGCAGGACCGGTGGGCCATCTACCATGCTGAACGGGCACACGTCGCATCGTTCGCCGCGGCCCGACCCGACCTCATCGACCAGTGGGACCGCGAAGCGAACCCTAAAGGGCCTGAGGAGGTCCGCAAGGAGTCGCGAACCTTGGTGTGGTGGCGGTGCCCGACATGCAGACACCGGTGGCAGGCGTCCCCAGTCGCACGTTCGCGAGCGGAAGGAACTGGATGCCGTTCTTGCATTCTCAAAACCCGTCACGAATCGAACTCGGCGGCCCCGGGACACAGCCTCGCAGATAGGTTCCCTGAGATTGCTGCAGAGTTCGCGGCCGACTTGAACGGCGACTGGACCCCGGAGCGGCTGCGCCCGTTCTCGAACCGGGTCATGTGGTGGCGGTGCACGAAGGGACACGAATGGGAAGCGGCCGTTAACCGGCGAACCGGCAGAGGAACTGACTGCCCGCAATGCCGAGGATCCCGTGTCCCGAAGTCACCACCGGAAGACCGACACTTCCAAACGACCCTCTGGTGACCGGGCTGGCATAGTACTGCGTTTGGCTTTCCTGTCTGGGGCGCGGATCGGTGCGCGAAGTCGGCGAGTTCTTCAACCGCTGCGCGCGATGGCCCCGGAGAGTCTCCGCCGCCCTCAATCTTGCCCCTAGGTGCCGCCGCAGACTGTGCTTTTCAGCGGGTGGGCCGAATCTCGTAGGATGTCATTCCCCGAGGGTTGGAGCCAGGATGGCAAGTGTTGACGAGGCGTCCGGAGCGGCCGGCGCATCCTCGGCACCGTCCTACGACCCGAAGGCCCGTGATCCTGCTCGCGTGGAGGCGATTCGGCGCGAAGGTTGGCCCCGCAACGTGAAGGGGCGCACGTCCGCCCTGGGTCTGCTGTACGACGGGGCCGGAAAGCCGGTGTTGCGCCAACCGTTGAGGCCGTTGAGCGGCGACCGCGTCTATGACACACCGGACCTGAAAGACGAATGGCGGCTGCGCGAGGTCGCGACTTCGTGGCATATCGAAGGCGGCGTCGCGGCGTACATGCGCAAGACGACAACTATGGTCATGACCCTGTGGTTGAACATCCCCACTTGCGGCGGCTACCGCCGGCCCGACCCCAACGGGTGCCATGAGAACTTGCCAAAGGTCCTGCCGCCGGGGTATACCCTCCACGTTCGGGTGGAAGGCGAAGATGGCAGCTACCAGCTCAACACGTACCGAGGGACTGGAGAGGCGTTGAAGCGCAGTGAATGATTACGAGCGCTACATCGTGACCACCGATGCGGTGCAGCTCGCCGAGCTGCGCGCGGCGGCCGATGAACTCGACACATATGAGCTCGGTGCGCGTGCTATGAGCCTTGGTCTGTTCCCGCCGGACTACGCCGAAGGCGAGCACCACAGCATCACCCTGTACGGACCTCCCGGGCACAAAGGGCCGCCGCTGCTGGTGTGGAGCGTCGGCCTGTACTCGCCAGACGCCGAGGACCTGTACGTGGACGACGACGAAGGCCAAGGTGATGATGGCGGCGTTGATACTGCTTGGGCCGGGCTCGGCGTCGGCATCGCAGCCTCAGCGCAAGGTGACAAGGATGACGAGGTCGGGTCCGGCCCGCGAGTGACGGCGGACCCTCCAATCACTAGGTCCGACAAGGGCGCAGCGTTGAATCATGATCAACCGCCACCTCTGGACAAGATTCGCCTACTCCCTTGGTGGGTAGCGTTGGCAGCGGTCTGCGCGGTTCTCGTCACTATCGTAGTCACATATGTTCTTGTCCTGTTTCAAATACCCGATGCAACACAGTCTGATGAGACTTTTGTCATCGAGACGGCGAAATTGCGGATATCTGCCATTCGCTACGCATTGACGGCAGGGGCAGGTGCCGTCGGCATCTTGGCGCTCCTTCTGGCTTTCCATCGCCAGCGCCAAGGGGAAAGGCAGCAACAACATAAAGAACTCGAGTCGGCGTCAATGCAAAATGACGCCCAACAGCGACGGATTACGGAGCTGCGCATCAAGGCTGTCGAGCAGCTTGGGTCCGAAAGTCCCGCAGTCCGAATAGGCGGTCTTCACAATCTTGAAAGACTCGGTGACCTTCACCCGGAACTTCGACAGATTGTTCTCGATGAAATCTGCGCGTATCTAAGGATGCCTCGCGTAAGAAGCGAGGTCGAGAAACAATCCCGTCTAGAGGAATTTCAGCTAGCAATCATCGGCAGTACTTCATCTGAAGAACAACACGTTCGACTCGTGGCCCAAGAGATTCTCCAACGCCACCTCAATCAACGTAAGCATCCCGGAGGCTTCTGGGAGCATACTCGAATGAATCTCTCTGGGGCAGTTCTTGATCGTATTGATTTCAATGGAGCCGAGCTGCGAAATGCGGATTTCGCACAGGCGAAATTTATCGGAAGGCCAAATTTTGAAGAAACTAGATTCGTAGGGAATGTCGTCTTTACCGAAGCTAAGTTCATGGCTGGTGCAAACTTCTTTAAGGCCATCTTTGAGGGAAGCGCACAATATCAACGAGTCGAATTTCTTCAAAGTGCCGTGTTCAGCTGGGCGCACTTCAGGCAAGATGCACTCTTCATGTACGGTTCGTTCGGGCAAGATGCTGAGTTCACCGGCGTCGAGTTCGACGGAAGATCGTACTTCAACTCGACTAGGTTTGAGACTAGCGCATCATTCAAAAATGCGCGGTTTGATGCAATCGCTTCTTTCCATTCGGCACGAGTAAAGAGTGTGGCAACCTTTGAAAATGTAGAATTCGAGAGTCACGCGACCTTCATGGAAGTGTATTTTGGTAGCGAGGCTAGATTCAAGAATGCAAAATTCACCGCAAGTGCAGACACAAGCTTCAATAAGACTGTGTTCTGTGAGAGGTCTGATTTCGAAAATACGTCTCTCCGTGAGTCTGAAATCTTCAGCCAGGCCCGCTTCAACCGGCTATACACACATACCCCCCCCAGTGGATGGAATATGCTCACAGGTACGGAGGACCCCGCATGGGGTTCGATCCAGATGTCTGAGTCTCCCCGCTGAGGAGTTGGTGGTCTCCTGGAGATTCACGAAGGCCTCGGTGCTGCTGCCGGTGCTCGCGTCCCACGCGCAGTTGTGGGAGGCACCGAGGCCGCTAATCAGTGCCGCCGCGCGCGATGCAAGTATCGAGCTCCAGAGGGACCCCCTTGCTCGAAACCGAGTTCGAGGACCTGTTTGCTTGGCTCGACCCGCCAACCCTGCCAAGCTGACTGGATGGGAGCTCCGATCCTAATATCGGACGGCGCTCGAATTGCGGGCCGCGGCCGGGCGTATTCTCCCGCTGGTCGAGCTCGGGTTGGACCGCCTTTGCTGAGTTTGGTGCCCTACCTGGGATTCGAACCCAGACTGTGCGGGTTTTGAGTCCGCTCTCTCTGCCAGTTGGAGTAGTAGGGCCGGTACAGTTGGCCTGGCCGGGGAGCGATGCTACCTGCAGGCCACGGATGTCCGAGGAGTCTGGTGGCGGTCGTGGCCGGGGGAGGAGCGGGAGGTTCACGTTGAGGTCACCTCGGCGGTGAGCTCGTTGCCGTCCCGGTCGTATGTCGCCTGGAGCAGGAAACTCGGGGTGGAGTCGTGTTCGGCCAGTTCGGGGGCGTACGGGTCTGTGACATGACCCGGGTGGGATTCGAACCCACACTGTACGGGTTTTGAATCCGTCTTCTCTGCCAGTTGGAATACCGGGCCGAGGCACCGGGCAGTGCGCCGGAGCCGGTGTAGATGATACCCGGTGCGGGGCGGGCGGCCGCGAACCGGTCCGAGTGGGCCGCTAGGCGGCAGCGGAAGAAAGCGGCCCGGTGGGATTCGAACCCACACCGTACGGGTTTCGAGCCCGTCCTCCCGGTCGGCCCGAGGCGGGTTGCCCCGCTCACGTTTCGGTTCCAACGTCCGAAACGCTCGGCATAGGAACGTGCGGGCCCGAAGCGCGGCGGCTAAGCTAGCGTCCTGGTGTGCCTGAAACGACGCACGCCCCTACGTCCATTCGCGCACGAAAGGTACGGACCCGCATGACGAGCAAGGCCGCCGAGGAGCCGCGCAAGCGCGTGCTCATCGCCGAAGACGAGGGGCTCATCCGCCTCGACCTGGCCGAGATGCTCACCGAGGAAGGCTATGAGGTCGTAGCCGAGGCCGCCGACGGTGAAGCCGCCGTCCGCCTCGCCGAGGAGCACCAGCCCGACCTGGTCATCTGCGACATCCAGATGCCGATCATGGACGGCCTCCAAGCCGCGGAGAAGATCGTCTCCGCGCGCATCGCGCCGGTCGTGATCCTCACCGCCTTCTCCCAGCGCGACCTCATCAGCCGGGCCACGTCCGCCGGCGCCATGGCCTATCTCGTGAAGCCCTTCCAGAAGTCCGACCTGGTCCCGGCCATCGAGCTCTCCCTCACCCGCTTCGCCGAGATGACCGCCCTTGAGAAGGAGGTCGCGAACCTCACCGAGCGCCTCGAGGTCCGCAAGCTCGTCGACCGCGCCAAGGGCCTGCTCATGACCCAGTACGGCATGCCCGAGCCCGACGCGTTCCGCTGGATCCAGCGCGCCGCGATGGACCACCGCCTCTCGATGCGCGCCGTCGCCGAGCGCGTCATCGCCGAAGCCGAGCAGAAGGAAGCCCAGGAAGCCGAGTAGGCCTCCCGAACTTCACGGCCCGCGGACCCCACCGTCCGCGGGCCGTTTCTGCATCCCCGAGCCACGCGGCCCCCGCTTGCCGCCGGGTTGTCGGAGGCACTCGATAGGCTCGTGGGGTGACTTCTTCGCAATCGCGCCTGCTCCTGATCGACGGCCACTCGATGGCATACCGCGCGTTCTTCGCGCTTCCCGCCGAGAAGTTCGCCACGGACGACGGCCAGGTGACCAACGCCGTCTACGGTTTCGCGTCGATGCTGATCAACCTGCTCAAGGCCGAGGAGCCCACCCACATCGCGGTCGCCTTCGACCTCTCGCGCCACTCGTTCCGCACCGACGAGTACGCCGCCTACAAGGACGGCCGCGGCGAGACCCCGCAGGAGTTCAAGAGCCAGATCCCGATCATCCAGCAGCTCCTGGACGCCTTCGGCATCTCCTGGCTCACCAAGACCAACTACGAGGCCGACGACATCATCGCGACCCTCGCCACCCGCGCCGGAGAGGCCGGGTTCGCCACGCTCATCTCCTCGGGCGACCGCGACGCGATCCAGCTGGTCGGCGCCGACACGACCCTGCTCTACCCGGTCAAGGGCGTCACCGAGCTCGCCCGCTACACGCCCGAGGCCGTCGAGGCCAAGTACGGCGTCACCCCCGACCGCTACCGCGACCTCGCCGCCCTCGTGGGGGAGAAGTCCGACAACCTCCCCGGCATCCCCGGCGTCGGCCCCAAGACCGCCGCGAAGTGGATCGTCAAGTACGGCTCGCTCGACGGCCTGGTCGCCAAGGCCGACGAGATCACCGGCAAGGCCGGCGAGAACCTGCGCGCGCACTTGGACGACGTGCTGCGCAACCACCGCCTCAACGGCCTCGTGTGCGACCTCGAACTCGAATCGGGACTCGACGACCTGGAGTGGGCCGGCTGGTCGGTCGCCGAGACCAACAGCCTGTTCGACGCCCTCCAGTTCCGCGCCCTCGGCGAGCGCCTCAACGCGAACCTCGCCTCCAAGGCCGTCGGCGCCGCCGCAGTCCCCGCCGTCGAGGTCGATCAGACCGAGGCCGCCGCGCTGGTGCCCGGCGGGCTCGCCGCCTGGCTCGGCGCCCGCGAAGGGACCGTCGCGATCGCGTTCACCGGGACCTTCGCGTCCGGGGCGGGCTCGTTCGACACGATCGCGCTGGCCGAGGGCGGCCAGGCGCTCTGGTTCGAGCCTTCCCAGCTCGACGCCGAGGACGAGACGACCTGGGCGGCCTGGCTCGCCGACCCCGCCAAGGGCAAGGTCGTGCACGACGCGAAGGCGTTCCTGTGGGGCGCCGACGCCGCGGGCTGGCCCGAGGTCGAGGGGATCAAGGCCGACACGGTGCTCGGCGCCTACCTGCTCAAGCCCGAGCAGCGCTCGTACGCGCTGGGCGACCTCGCCATGCAGTTCCTCGGCCGCGAGCTGGAGACCCCCGAGACGCCCGCCGCCGACGGCGCGCTCGTGGGCCTGGACGCGGCGATGAACGACGATTCGGCGAAGCTCGAGGCCGACTGCGCCGCCGCGGCCGTCATCGGGGACCTCGCCGCCGAGCAGACCGCCCGGCTGGCCGACCGCCACCAGGCGCGGCTCGCCGACGAGATGGAGTTCCCGCTCGCGGGCGTCCTGGCGCGCATGGAGATCCTCGGGATCGCCGCAGACGAAGGCCACTTCGCCGACATCGAGGCCGGGTTCGCCATGCAGTCGAAGGAGGCCACGGACCGCGCCCACGAGATCGTGGGCCGCCCCTTCAACGTCGGCTCGCCCAAGCAGCTCCAGGAGATCCTCTTCGAGGAGCTGAAGATGCCGAAGACCAAGCGCACCAAGACCGGCTACACCACCAATGCCGAAGCGCTGCAGCAGCTCTACGCGAAGAATCAGCACCCGCTCCTGGAGCAGCTGCTGCGGTTCCGCGACGTCGAGAAGCTCAAGCAGATCGTCGCCACACTGCGCGCGACCATCCAGACCGACGGACGCATCCACACCACGTTCCACCAGACCGTGGCCGCCACCGGGCGCCTCTCCTCGGCCGACCCGAACCTGCAGAACATCCCGGTCCGCTCCGAGGCCGGGCGCAACATCCGCGCCGGCTTCGTCGTCTCCGAGGGCTTCGAGTCCCTCATGACCATCGACTACAGCCAGATCGAGATGCGGATCATGGCCAGCCTCACCGGCGACGAGGGACTGATCGACGCGTTCGTCTCGGGCGAGGACATCCACCGCGCCGTCGCCGCGAAGGTCTTCTCCGTCGCGCCCGAGGCCGTCACCGCCGAGCACCGCCGCAAGATCAAGGCCATGTCCTACGGCCTCGCCTACGGCCTGTCCACGTACGGCCTGAGCCAGCAGCTCGCGGTCTCCACCGAGGAGGCGCAGCAGCTCTCGAACGACTACTTCGCGCGCTTCGGGAAGGTCCGCGACTACCTGCACCGGGTGGTCGAGGAGGCCCGCAAGACCGGGTACACCGAGACGATCATGGGCCGGCGCCGCTACTTCCCAGACCTCACCTCCGACAACCGCCAGCGCCGCGAGATGGCCGAGCGGGCCGCACTCAACGCCCCGATCCAGGGCAGCGCCGCAGACATCATGAAGACCGCGATGCTCGGCGTCGACCGCGCGCTGCGGTCCTCCGGGCTCGCCTCGCGGGTGCTGCTGCAGGTGCACGACGAGCTCGTATGCGAGGTCGCACCCGGTGAGTCGAAGGCGCTCGAATCGCTCGTGCGCGAGCAGATGTCGAACGCCGCCGAGCTCGCGGTGCCGCTCACCGTGCAGGCCGGTTTCGGCGAGTCGTGGGAGGCCGCCGCCCATTAGCGGGTCGAGGCGCCCGCTTGCCGGCCTTGGATGTCGTGGCTGCGGCCACGAGTCCCGGCCCGGACTGGCGCGGCGTTATCGCGCACGGTAACCTGGGATGGCCTGGGCATGTCCGCGTCCTCAGAATGGAGTAGGACGCGTTGCCAGCGGCAAGGGCGGCCCGGGAACGAACTGCGAGCATTCGCGTCTAGCGAGGGCGCGGGCGCGAGCCCACGATTCTTACGTATCCGGAGCACCAGCCCACATGACGAGCAGCATCGAGGCCACCTCGAGCAACGCTGAGAACAGCACGGTCGAAGAAGTCTTTTCCGACGAGGAACTCCTCGCGGCGATCGACGCGACCATCAAATACTTCAATGACGGCGATATCGTCGAAGGTACCGTCGTCAAGGTCGACCGGGATGAAGTCCTGCTCGACATCGGCTACAAGACCGAGGGCGTCATCCCCTCGCGCGAGTTGTCGATCAAGCACGACGTGGACCCCGAAGACGTCGTCTCTGTGGGCGATCACGTTGAGGCCCTCGTCCTCCAGAAGGAGGACAAGGAAGGCCGTCTGATCCTCTCGAAGAAGCGCGCGCAGTACGAGCGTGCGTGGGGCACCATCGAGAAGATCAAGGAAGAGGACGGCGTCGTTCGCGGCTCGGTCATCGAAGTGGTCAAGGGCGGTCTCATCCTCGACATCGGCCTGCGCGGCTTCCTGCCCGCGTCTCTGGTCGAGATGCGTCGTGTGCGCGACCTGCAGCCGTACGTCGGCCGCGAGCTCGAAGCCAAGATCATCGAACTCGACAAGAACCGCAACAACGTGGTCCTGTCGCGTCGCGCCTGGCTCGAGCAGACCCAGTCCGAGGTCCGCACCGAGTTCCTGCACCAGCTTGCGAAGGGCCAGGTCCGCAAGGGCACGGTCTCCTCGATCGTCAACTTCGGCGCGTTCGTCGACCTCGGCGGGGTCGACGGCCTGGTGCACGTCTCCGAGCTGTCCTGGAAGCACATCGACCACCCGTCCGAGGTCGTCGAGGTCGGTCAGCCGGTCGAGGTCGAGGTCCTCGAGGTGGACCTGGACCGCGAGCGCGTCTCCCTGTCGCTGAAGGCGACCCAGGAAGACCCGTGGCGCCAGTTCGCCCGCACCCACGCGATCGGTCAGATCGTCCCGGGCAAGGTCACCAAGCTCGTCCCCTTCGGCGCGTTCGTCCGCGTCGAGGACGGCATCGAGGGCCTGGTGCACATCTCCGAGCTGGCCGAGCGCCACGTGGAGGTGCCCGAGCAGGTCGTCAAGGTCGGCTCCGACGCCATGGTCAAGGTCATCGACATCGACCTGGACCGCCGCCGGATCTCGCTCTCGCTCAAGCAGGCCAACGAGGCCTACGTCGAGAACGAGGAGCAGTTCGACCCGACGCTGTACGGCATGGCCGCGCAGTACGACGACCAGGGCAACTACATCTACCCGGACGGCTTCGACTCGGAGACCGGCGAGTGGATGGAGGGCTTCGACGAGGCCCGCGAGGAGTGGGAGCGGCAGTACGCCGAGGCCCGCACCCGCTGGGAGGAGCACGGCAAGCAGATCGCCGAGCGCGTCATCACCGAGGCTCCCGCCAAGCCCGCCGAGGGCGAAGCGGCCCCCAAGGGTGAGAAGGGCGCGAAGAAGACGACCTCTGAGAAGAAGTCGGCTCCTTCGGCCGAGCCCCAGGGCACCCTGGCCACCGACGAGGCGCTCGCGGCTCTGCGCGAGAAGCTCGCCGGCAACTAGGTTCGTCGCTCGTTTAGCTGAAATACACACTGCCCGTCCCAGGCTGTTCGCCTGGGGCGGGTAGTGTTTTATTTGTGCTTAGAGTCGCATTGACAGGTGGCATCGGAGCCGGTAAGAGCACGGTCGCAGCGAAGCTGTCTGAGCTTGGGGCCCGCGTCGTCGACGCGGACGCCCTCTCCCGCGAGGTCGTCGCCCCGAACACCGAGGGGCTGGCCGCGGTGGTCTCCCGTTTCGGTCCCGAAGTGCTCGACGCCGACGGCGCGCTGGACCGCGCCGAACTCGCGAAGATCGTCTTCGACAGCCCGCCCGCCCGGGCGGAGCTCGAGGCGATCGTGCACCCGCGCGTTCGGGCCCGTGCCCGTCAGCTCACCGATGCCATGCCCGAGGACGCCATCGTCGTCCAAGACATTCCGCTCCTGGCCGAAACAGGTCAGGCGCCCGGCTTCCACCTCAACATCGACGTGGAAGCGCCGCGAGAGCTCAGGCTCGAACGGCTCGCCGAGCGGGGCCTGCCCCGCGCCGACGCCCTGCGCCGGATCGACGCCCAGGCCTCCGACACCGAACGCCGCGAGGTCTGCGACGTCGTCATCCACAACGGTGGCGACCTGCACGAGCTCGAGCACCGTGTCGAGCTCCTGTGGGTCGACCGCATCATGCCGTTCGCCGAGAACCTCCGCCAGGGCCGCTATGAGCCCCGGCCCGAGAAGATCCAGCTCGTCGAGACCGACCCGGAATGGTCGCGCCGCTTCGAGCACCACGCCGCGCGCCTGCGCCGGGTCCTCGGACCGAGCGCGGTCCGCATCGACCACGTGGGCTCCACCGCCGTCCCGGCCGTGCCCGCGAAGGACGTCATCGACATCCAGGTCACGGTGGTCGCGCTCCCGATCGTGGACGCCTTCGCCGATGCGCTCGGCGACGCCGGGTTCTACGGCAAGGTCGCGCACGATTCGCCCAAGCCCGAGTTCCCGAACCCGCTGGACTGGGAGAAGCGCTTCTACGGCTTCGCGGATCCGGGGAACATCGCCCATGTCCACTTCCGGCCGATCGACAGCCCCGGCCAGCGGTTCGCGCTGCTGTTCCGCGACTGGCTGCGCGCCGACCCGGCCGCCCGCCGGGACTACGCGCAGGCCAAGGCCGCGCTGGCGACCAAGGTCGATGCGACCGCGGACTACACCGAGGCCAAGGAGCCCTGGTTCGACCAGGAGGGCTGGCCCCGCGCGAACCGCTGGGCCGCCGAGACCGGCTGGCACGCCCCGGTCTGCTAAGCGGAGGTGAATGAGGAGGGGCCAGGCCGCACGGCCTGGCCCCTTCCATACCACTGTGGTCAGCCGATCTTCTCGGCCAGCTCCCAAGGGATCTCGACCATCGGGAAGTCCTCATCGGACAGTTCGGCGCTGGCGACGCCGTAGAACGACATCATCTCGACCTCGCGCAGCCGCTCGCCTTCGAGGTGGTAGCGGAACGCCGAGCGGCCCCCGGCCGCTTCGGCGTCGCCGGCGACCGGGAACTCGACGACGTGCACCGCCTCGCCGTCGACGTCGTCGACCCGGAGCAGGAACGCCTGCTCCGCGATGGCGTCCGCGTCCTCGGCCTCCTCGGCGGCCATCTCCAGGAGCCGGAAGACCAGCGATTCGACCGCGCCGAAATGGTCGGCCGCGTCCTCGTCGGCGAGCGCGTGCGCCTCCCAGCCTTCGGCGGGCGGCGACTCGGGCAGCTCGTCGCCCTCGGCCGCGGCGGTCGCGTAGCCGCCGGGCCGGGCCAGGAGCAGCCGCTGGCCGCTCGCGTCCGACAGGTGCAGGTACGCGGTCATGGTGCGCCAGTCGATCGAGCCGCGGCCCGTCGTCACCTCGCCGTCGCCGGTGGGCACGGTCAGCTCAACCTCGGCGGTGTCCTCCCAGTTGCCCTTGCGCACCTCCGCGATCGTCGCCGCCAGCTCCTCGTCGACGGGGGCGGGCGTGACCGCCGGGCCGCCCAGGAGGTCGGCGGCCGCGAGTCCGCTCGCGTCGAACTCGACGTCGCGCAGGAAGTCCACGGCCGAGAGGCTCTCCTCGCCCGTGTTCACCTGGAAGCGGCGCAGGTTCCCGTCCGCGTCGAGCGAGTACAGCGCCTCAGGCTTCGCGCCCTGCTGGGGCGCACTCTCGTCGGTCTCGACCATGATCGGCGCGCGGAAGGAGTCGACCGGCTCGCCGTCGATGACCCCCTCCTCCCGCCACGTGGCCTGCGCCGCCAGCTCGGCGGGGTCGTCGGCCTCGGCACTGCTCAGCGTGAACAGCGAGGACGCGAGGATGTCGATGGTCGTCTCCAGCGGCGTGCCCGCGCCCGCGAGCATCTGCCGGGTGGTCCAGCCGTCCTCGGGGACGCGCAGCTCGCTGAAGGCCGCCTCGTCGTCCGCGCGGGTGGCGATGAGGCCCGGGACGGCCTGAATCAGCCGGTGGCCGCCCTCGGCGTCCGGAACGCGCGCGTACAGCATCGGCGTCTGCCAGTCGACGAATCCGTCCGCCGTGACCGTCTCGCCGCCGGTGGGCACGCTGATGCGCACCGCGACCGGCTCGGAGCCGTGGTTGCGCTCGCGCATCCCGGCCAGCAGCGCGGCCTCCTCCTCGCTCACGGGGCGCTCGGCGCTCGACCCGCCGGGACTGCACGAGACGGCGAACCAGCCGGCGACGGCGATCGCGACGATGATGGCCATGGCCCACATCAGGGCCGATTTCCAGGGGACTGCGGTAGTGGAGCTCACGCAGGGACCAACGAGCCGGACCGGGAAAAGTCACCGCCGATCGCGAACTGTGTCGTACCCCGGCGCTACGGTTGGGCCGTGGCATTCGATATTCCGCGCGCCGAAGGGCGCTTCGAGGTGGTAGCCGACTGGGAGCCGTCGGGGGACCAGCCGACCGCGATCGCCCAGCTGACCGAACGGGTCGAACGAGGCGAGCGGGACGTGGTCCTGCTCGGCGCGACCGGCACCGGCAAGTCGGCCACGTCCGCGTGGCTCATCGAGAAGCTCCAGCGCCCCGCGCTGGTGATGGTCCACAACAAGACCCTCGCCGCGCAGCTGGCGAAGGAGCTTCGCGAGCTCCTGCCGAACAACGCGGTCGAGTACTACGTCTCGTACTACGACTACTACCAGCCCGAGGCGTACGTCGCGCAGTCCGACACCTACATCGAGAAGGACGCCTCGATCAACGAGGAGGTCGAGCGGCTGCGCCACCGCGCCACCTACTCGCTGCTGACCCGCCGCGACGTCGTCGTGGTGGCCACCGTCTCGGCGATCTACGGCCTGGCCACGCCCGCCGAGTACCTGGAGCAGGCCACCGAGGTCGCCGTGGGCCAGGAGTGGGACCGCGACAAGCTGCTGCGGCGGCTCGTCGACGTCCAATACGGCCGCAACGACGTCGCCTTCACCCGCGGTACCTTCCGGGTGCGCGGCGACACGATCGAGATCATCCCGGCCTACGAGGAGCTGGCGATCCGCATCGAGATGTTCGGCGACGAGATCGACCGGCTCTACTACCTCCACCCGATCACCGGCGACGTGGTCCGCGAGGTCGACCGGGTGCTCATCTTCCCCGGCTCGCACTACGCCACGGGCAACGAGCGGATGGCCCGCGCGATCCGCGACATCGAGGTCGAGCTCGAGGAGCGCCTCGCCGAGCTCGAAGAGCAGGGCAAGCTCCTGGAGGCCCAGCGGCTGCGGATGCGCACCGTGTTCGACCTGGAGAACATGAAGCAGATCGGCACCTGCAACGGCATCGAGAACTACTCGCGGCACATCGACGGCCGCGCCGCCGGCACCCCGCCGCACACCCTGCTCGACTACTTCCCCTCCGACTTCGTCACCATCGTCGACGAGTCGCACCAGACCATCCCCCAGATCGGCGCGATGCACGAGGGCGACGCCTCGCGCAAGCGCAACCTCGTGGACTTCGGCTTCCGGCTGCCCAGCGCGCTGGACAACCGGCCGCTGCGCTTCGACGAGTTCCGCGAGCGCGTGGGCCAGAGCGTCTACCTCTCGGCCACCCCGGGCAAGTGGGAGATGGAGCAGACCAAGGGCCAGTTCGTGGAGCAGGTGATCCGCCCCACCGGCCTGGTCGACCCGCATGTCGAGGTGCGGCCGACCAAGGGCCAGATCGACGACCTCATGTACGAGATCAACGAGCGCGCCAAGAAGAACGAGCGCGTGCTCGTCACCACCCTCACCAAGAAAATGGCCGAAGACCTCACGGACTACTTCATGGACAACGGCATCCGGGTGCGCTACCTGCACTCGGAGGTCGAGACGCTCCGCCGGGTCGAGCTGCTGGGGGAGCTGCGGCGCGGCGACTACGACGTCCTCGTCGGCATCAACCTCCTCCGGGAGGGCCTCGACCTGCCCGAGGTCTCGCTGGTCGCGATCCTCGACGCGGACAAGGAGGGGTTCCTGCGCTCGGGGACCTCGCTGATCCAGACGATCGGGCGCGCGGCCCGCAACGTCTCGGGCACCGTGCTCATGTACGCCGACAAGCTCACCGACTCCATGAAGGCGGCGCTCGACGAGACCGACCGCCGCCGCGAGAAGCAGATCGCCTACAACAAGCTGCACGGCGTCGACCCGCAGCCGCTGCGCAAGCGCATCGGCGACATCATGGAGGACCTCTACGAGTCCGCGGCAGACACCGCGAAGCTGGTCGAAGAGGACCCGTGGGCGACCCTTCCGAAGAGCAAGCGGGAGCAGGGCGCCGGCAAGGTCCGCTCGGAGATCCTCAAGCAGCTCGATGAGCGCAACGAGCAGATGCTCGCGGCCGCAAGGGAACTCAGGTTCGAGCTCGCAGCGGCCTACCGGGACGAGATCACGGATCTGAAACGCGAACTCCGCCAGATCGACGAGGCCGGAGCGTAGAACGAGACGAGCGGCCCCCGCCGGAAGGCGCGGGCCGCTCGCTGCAAGTACTTCTCGATCGACGTCGCCGCTGCGCTGCCTGGTCGACGTCGTCGAAGTGCTGCTCATTCGACATCGTCGCCGTGCTGTTTATTCGACGTCGTCGCTGTGCTGCTTATTCGACGTCGTCGAAGTGCTCCACCAGCGGGGGCTGGGCGAAGTACGGGCCGATGGCCTCGCGCCACTTGACGTACCGGTCGGTCTCGCGGAAGCCCTGCTCATGCGCTTCGACCGAGTCCCACTCGATGAGGAGCACGAAGCGGCTCGGCGACTCGACGCCCTGCGTCATGCGCAACGTGCGCAGGCCCGGGGAGACCTTCACGAGTTCGCGGGCGGAGCGGTACGCCTCCTTGAAAGCGTCCTCCTGCCCGGGGGTGACCTTGATTTCAGCGACTTCGAGAACCATGAGCGGAGCCTTCCACAGCTGCCGCCCCAACGGCCCCAGCAGGCGTAGTGTCGAGAGTGAAGTCACATATCCGACTGGTGACAAGTCGGCTTCCGGCAGGCAGAATAGTCCCGTCTGTTCAGAATCAGGTATGTGGGGAGTATCCCGCAGCGCTCGCCGCTGTTAGCGTCGTCGTCAATGCACGGGACCGCGATCGGTCCCCGGTGGCGCTGGTCCGCAGGGACCGGGAGAGACCATGTGACCCTCCAAAGGCAAGGAAGGCAACACATTGGACCTCCCCCCGTGGGCCTGGGCTCTCACGATGGTGGTGCTGGCCTCCGTGGTCGTACTCGACCTCGCGATGGCCATCCGCAACCCCCACAAGCTCTCGACGAAGGAAGCGGCCTCCTGGGCCGGCGTCTACATCGGCGCGGCGCTGGTCTTCGGCGTCATCATGTTCGTCACCCAAGGCGCGACTTACGGCGGGCAGTTCTACGCCGGCTACCTGACCGAGCTGGCGCTCTCGGTCGACAACCTCTTCGTCTTCCTGCTCATCATCCAGGGCTTCCGGGTCCCGCCGGTGCTCCAGTCGCGTGTGCTGCTGGTCGGCATCGTCCTCTCGATCATCCTCCGCGGCGGCTTCATCGCGGTGGGCTCCGTGCTCATCGCGAAGTTCAGCTGGGTCTTCCTCATCTTCGGCGCGATCCTCATCTGGACCGCGATCGGGCAGCTCCGCGAGAACGCCCACGAAGGCGAGGAGGGCGAGGAGCACTACGAGAAGTCGCGCTTCATGAAGTTCGCCGAGTCGAAGATGCGCGTGAGCGCCGACTACCACGGCAGCAAGCTCTTCACCCGCATCGACGGCGTCAAGTTCGTGACGCCGCTGCTGCTGGCGATGATCGCGATCGGCTCGACGGACATCCTGTTCGCCCTCGACTCGATCCCGGCGATCTTCGGCCTCACCCAGGAGCCGTACCTGGTCTTCACCGCCACGATCTTCGCGCTCATGGGCCTGCGCCAGCTGTACTTCCTGCTGGCCGCGATGCTCAAGTCGCTGAAGTACCTGCACCTGGGTCTGGCGGCGATCCTCGGCTGGATCGGCGTCAAGCTCGTCATGAACGGCCTGGCGGAGAACCAGCTGCCGTTCATCAACGGCGGCCACCACATCGAGTGGATGCCGCACATCCCGACCACGATCTCGCTCGGCATCATCGCCGGCGTGCTGGCCGCGGTCGTGATCGCCAACTGGTTCCTGCTGCGCCGCCAGGGCAAGTCCTTCAAGGAGCTCTTCGCGGAGTCCGAGGCCGAGATGGACGCCGCCGCCCCCGCGGTGGCGGGCGTCGATAAGTAAGCACGCAAGCGCACAGCAAGCGGAACGGCCCGCCTCCCCGGAAGGGAAGGCGGGCCGTTCCGCTTGCGGCGTTCTCAGGCCTGCACGGGCAGGCGGCGGCAGGCGGTGATGCCCGCCAGCTCGGAGTCCTTGAGCGATTCGACGACGACCTTGCCGTAGACCGAGGACGAGAAGATGACCTCGGGCAGGTCGGTCTGGCTGCGCTCGGCCATGATCGCCGGGGTCCTGGAGTCGCCGCCGTGCTCGAGGAACACCAGGTCGCCGGGGTGGAGGTCCTCGAACTGGACGGCCTCGCCGGATTCGATGAGCGCGTCGTTGAAGCGCGGCACGTCGATGCCGAGCTGGCGGTAGACGATCCACACCAGGCCGGGGGCGTCGATGCCGTAGGCGCTGACGCCGCCGTGGAGGTACGGGATCTCCAGGAGCTGCTGGGCGAGTTTCACCGCGTCGAGCCCGGCCGCGATGAGCGCGGTCGAGGGCGCATCGGTGACGGGTTCGTTGGCGAGGTCGCGCTGGGGCACCCAGCCGGGCTGCCGCGGCCCGGGCAGGCCCACGGGGACCCAGCCGCGGTAGGCGGCGCCGACGACCCGCAGGCGGGTGCCGAGGGTGACGCCCGGGATGGCGACGTCGCCGCCCGGTTCCTCCCGCACGGCGGTCGCGGTGGCGCTCACGAAGTGCTCGACGCCCTCATTGTCGTTCTCGGCGGGGTGCACGAGCTGGTCGAGCGGGACCCAGCCGGAGGTCTCCTGCTGCGGGCAGGAGACCTCGGCCCAGCCGTCGGCGACCTGGAGGACTTCGACGCGGGTGCCGAGGAGGCACTGGGTGCGCACGCGCCCCTTGAGGCCGTTGGCGCGGATGTCGTTGGTGAGCCGGGCGACCCATTCCCGGATGGCGGACGGCACGCCGAGTGCGAGGCGGTCCTCCGGTCCCGGGGCCGAGGGCTGGGCCCAGAGGGTCGCGACTGCGACGGCGATCAACGCCGGTTGTCCAGGTGCGATCGGCACGGTTGGTTCTCTCCGGATGGCTCGAGCGGTTCGTCGTATGAAACGCGAGCAGGGGGGACCTCCACCAGCCCGCCGCGTTCTTCGCAGCACCGACCACCCACTGTAGCAAGTGTATTCGGATCGCGACGCTGCGGTCTGAGGGTGATGTCCGATGCCTATCGCACGCAATGGCCGCGAACCATGCGAAAGGTCCCGCGTGTCCGCGCTGTGGCAAGATTTTTGCCATGACCGCAGTGCACGAAGCCCTCAGCCGCCTGTCCGCCGCCGCCGACGCGGGGGAGGCCCCGGCCGCCGCCGACCTCGAAGCGGTGCTGGCGAGCGCGGACGCCGAGCTCATGGACGTGGTCGCCGCGGCCGCGCGGCACCGGTTCCGCCACTTCGGGAACACGGTCAAGCTCAACTACCTGGTGAACCTCAAGAGCGGGCTGTGCCCCGAGGACTGCAACTACTGCTCGCAGCGGCTCGGTTCGAAGGCCGACGTCCTCAAGTACACGTGGCTGAGCCCGGAGCAGGCCGCCGAGCAGGCCGCGGCCGGCGTCTCGGGCGGGGCCTCGCGGGTGTGCCTGGTCGCAAGCGGGCGCGGTCCGACCGATATGGACGTCGAGCGCGTCGGCAAGACCATCGCCGCGGTGAAGAACGCCGCACCCGGCGTGGAGGTGTGCGCGTGCCTGGGCCTGCTCAAGGAGGGCCAGGCCGAGCGCCTCGCCGACCTCGGCGCGGACGCCTACAACCACAACCTCAACACCGCTGAGGACTCCTACGCCGAGATCTGCTCGACCCACACCTTCGGCGACCGGGTGGACACCGTGAACGCCGCGCACGGCGCGGGCCTGTCCCCGTGCTCGGGCCTCATCGCGGGCATGGGGGAGTCGGACGCCGACCTCGTCTCGGTCGCCTTGGGGCTCAGGGGGCTCGATGTGGACTCGATCCCGGTGAACTTCCTGCTGCCCTTCGACGGCACGCCCCTCCAGGACACGTGGGAGCTCGACCCGCGCCGGTGCCTGCGCATCCTCGCGATGGTGCGCCTGGCGAACCCGGCCGCGGAGGTGCGCCTCGCGGCGGGCCGCGAGGTCCACTTGCGGCACATGCAGGGCGTGGCGCTCCAGATCGTCAACTCGATCTTCCTGGGGGACTACCTGACCAGCGAGGGCCAGGCGGCGAAGGACGACCTCGCGCTCATCGCGGACGCGGGCCTCGTCCCCCTCGGTCTTGACGCCGCCCCCGAGGCGGTCCGCGAGGCGGTCAAGCCCCGCAAGCGCGGGGCGGGCACCGACGTGGCCCCGAACGCCTGATCCGGGGACGGTGTCGGACCCCGTCCGTACGATCGGGGCGGGGCGCCGTGCACCGCGGCCGGCGCCGGACAGGAGGCACCGGTATGGAGCGCTATCTGATCTCGTTCGACGACGGGGCGATGACCTTCCCCGAGGAGGACCTGCCCGAGGTGAGCCGGGATTCGCGCGCGGTGGTCGCGGCGGCGAAGGAGGCCGGCGTCTGGATCTTCGGCGCAGGGCTGGAAAGCCAGCGCGCGAGCATCGTGGACACAGACGGCACGGTCGCCGAGGGGCCGTTCCCCGAGACCAAGGCGGTCCTGGGCGGGTTCGCGATCATCGAGGTGGACTCCGGCGAGGAGGCCCTGGCGTGGGCCGCCCGGTTCGCGAAGGCCTGCCGGTGCGCGCAGGAGGTCCGGGTCCTCCTCTACGACCCGGACTCCTGACCCCGGTTCAGACCAGGGGTGCGGTGGACTCGCGGACGACGAGCTCGGTGGCGAGCTCGAGGCGGGGCGAGTCGATGTCGTTGCCGGCCGCCATCTCCAGGACCGTGCGGGCGGCGAGGGCGCCCATCTCGGCGAGGGGCTGGCGCACCGTGGTCAGCGGCGGGCTGGTCCAGCGCGACTCGGGGAGGTCGTCGAAGCCGATGATGCTCACGTGCTCGGGGATGCGCAGGCCCGCTTGGCGGATCGCCTCGTAGGCGCCGAAGGCCATCTGGTCCGAGGAGGCGAAGATCGCGGTCGGCGGCTCGGGGAGGCGCATGAGCGAGGACGCGGCGTCGAAGCCGGACTGGTGGTAGAAGTCGCCGTCGTAGATCAGCGTCGGGTCGTAGGTGAGGCCGGCCGCGTCAAGGGCGGCGCGGTAGCCGTCGAAGCGCGCCCGGGAGCAGAGCACCTGCTTGGGGCCGTGGATGAAGCCGATACGGGTATGGCCCAAGGAGATCAGGTGTTCGGTCGCGGCCAGGCCGCCGGCCCAGTTGGTGGCGCCGATCGCCGGGGCGTCCATCGTCGGGCCCCCGGAGGGGTCGAGCACGACCATGGGGACCCCGAGGTGGCGCAGCTGCTCCAGGATCGGGGAGGCGAGCTGGGAGACCACCAGGATGACGCCGTCGGAGGCGCGCGTGCGGAGGTTGTCCAGCCACTGCTCGGTCGAGGCGCGGCGGCGGTGGACCGCCGAGACCACGGTGCCGACGCCGGCGGCGTGGGCCGCGTCCTCGACGCCGCGGATGATCTCCACGGCCCAGGGGCTGTCCAGTTCGTTGAAGACGAGGTCGACCAGGCGCGCGCGGCTGGGCGCGCGGGTGGAGCGGCGGCGCTGATAGCCGCGCTCGTTCAGCAGTTCCTCGACGCGTTTGCGCGTCTCGGGGGCGACGTCCGAGCGTCCGTTGATGACTCGCGAGACCGTCGGCACGCTGACGCCGGCCTCGTCGGCGATGGCCCGGATCGTGATGCGCCCATGTTCGTCTTCGCTCAAAGGTCCTCCTGGTCGTTCCTGCCCAACCGTAGTGCCGACATCTTATAGCTGTGCCCCAGGGCTCCCGGATTCCACCCGAAACTTTCGAGAACTTCGCTCGATAAAACGTCCTGGGCAAACGCATCCCACGCTTAAATCAAGCCTAGAAGTAGCCCGTCATCAATGTTATGGTGTGCAAACCTGTATCGAAAACGATCAGAAAAGTTTCAGAAACTATCGGCCCGGAACCAGCAGTTCCAATGCTCCGGGCCGCTTGAGTGGAGCAGCATGGACACCGACACCCCCGCGGACGCGGCCGAACGCGCCGCCGGTCTTGTCAAGCGGATGACGCTCGAAGAGAAATGCGCGCAGCTGTACAGCCTGTGGCGCGGCGTCGACGCGGACGCCGCCGACATGGCCCCGCACCAGAGCGAGCAGAACAGCGGCGTCTCCGAGGACGAGGCCATCGCGCACGGGTTGGGCCAGCTGACCCGCCCCTTCGGTTCGGCCCCTGTCCCGGCCGCCGAAGGCGCGGCCAACCTCGCCGCCCTGCAGCAGCGCATCCGGGCCTCCAGCCGCTTCGGCATCGCCGCCCTGGCCCACGAGGAGTGCCTCACCGGTTTCATGGCCCACGGCGCGACCATCTTCCCGACCGCCCTCGCCTGGGGCGCGACCTTCGACCCCGAGCTCATCGGCGCGATGGCCCAGCAGATCGGCGCGACCATGCGCAGCGTGGGCGTCCACCAGGGCCTCGCCCCCGTGCTGGACGTCGTCGCCGACTCGCGCTGGGGCCGGACCGAGGAGACGATGGGCGAGGACCCGTACCTGACGGGCACGCTCGCCACCGCGTACGTCTCGGGCCTCCAGGACTCCGGGATCGTCGCCACGCTGAAGCACTTCGCCGGCTACTCCGCCTCGCACGCGGCCCGCAACTTCGGACCGGTCTACATGGGCCCGCGGCAGTTCGCCGAGACTTACCTGACCCCGTTCGAGATGGCCGTGCGCATCGGCCGCGCCGGCTCCGTGATGCCCTCCTACGCCGCCAACGACGGCATCGCCTCCCACGCCAACCCCGAGCTGCTGCAGAGCATCCTGCGGGACGAATGGGGCTTCGAGGGGACCGTGGTCTCCGACTACTTCGGCGTCAACTTCCTCAACTCCCTGCACAGCGTCGCCGCCGACCGCTCCGAAGCGGCCGTGCTGGGCCTCGCGGGCGGCGTGGACGTCGAGCTGCCGAGCGTCGACTGCTACGGCGAGCCCCTGCAGTCCGCCGTCGCCGCCGGCCGCATCGACGAAGGCGTGATCGACCGCGCCGTCGAGCGCGTGCTCACCCAGAAGATCCAGCTGGGCCTCCTCGAGGAGCTCCCCGAGCCCGCCGCGGAGATCGACCTCGACCCGCCCCACGCCCGCGTGCTGGCCGCCGAGGTGGCCCGCAAGTCGATCGTGCTCCTGTCCAACGACGGCACGCTGCCGCTCAAGGCCGAGCCGGGGCGGATCGCGCTCGTCGGCCCCGTCGCGGACGACAAGGCCGTCATGCTCGGCTGCTATGCCTTCCCGAACCACCACGGCCGCAACGATGCCGCGTCCATCGACTCGGACGACCCGTACCCGCACGTGGACATGGGCGTCTCGATCGCCACGCTCCTCGAGCGGCTCAAAGCGGACCTCCCGGCCGCGGTCGTCGAGCACCTCGCCGCCGGCTCCGTCCTCGACGCCTCCGACGCCGAGATCGCCGCCGCGGCGAACGCCGCCGCCGCTGCCGACCTCGCGATCGTCGCCGTCGGCGACCGCTCCGGGCTCTTCGGCCGGGGCACCTCCGGCGAGGGCTGCGACGCCCCGACGCACGCGCTGCCGGGCCGCCAGGCCGAACTGCTCGAAGCGGTGCTCGACTCCGGCACGCCCACCGTGGTCGTCGTGATCTCGGGCCGCCCGTACGCGCTCGGCACGGCCCCGGACCGGGCCGCCGCGATCGTGCAGGCGTTCCTGCCCGGCCAGGAGGGCGCCGGCGCGATCAGCGCGGTGCTCACCGGAGCGGCCGAGCCCGAAGGGCGCCTGCCTGCGGGCGTTCCGGCGCGCGCGGACTCCCCGCCCGCCACCTACCTCGCCCCTGAACTGGCCCGGCGCTCCTCGGTCTCGTCGGTGGACCCGACGGCCCGCTACGTGTTCGGCCACGGCCTCTCGTACACCGAGTTCACGTGGGACGAGGCGGCGCTCGTCTCCGGCGCCGAGGTCGGCCCGGACGAAGTCGTCGAGCTCGCGGTCCGCGTGCGCAACACGGGTGAGCGCCACGGCACCGAGGTCGTGCAGCTCTACCTCCACGACCCGGTGGCCTCCGCGGTTCGCCCCGTGCAGCGCCTGGTCGGTTTCGCGCGGCTCGACCTGGCTCCCGGTGAGGCCGGCGAGGCCCGCTTCGCCATGCCCGTCGAGCTGGCCGCGTTCGTCGGTGCGGACGGCGGGTGGGTCGTCGAGGCAGGGGCGCTCGAGCTGCGTCTCGCGCGGTCGGCGGCGGACACTGTGGCCTCGCTGAACGTCGAGGTGACGGGCACCCGGCGCCTGGAGCCGGGCACCCGGGCCCTGGCGACCCAAGTCACTTCCGCGTCCGTTGTCGGCTAGTATTCACTCAGACGCTGGAAAGCGTTTACAGACCCTGTGACGAAGGAGTCCACTGTGTCCTCCCCCTACCGCCTCGCCGTAGTCGGCACCGGCGGCATCGCCCACCTGCACGCCGAGCAGCTGCGCGATCACTGTCAAGGCCGGATCGAGCTGGTCGCGGCCGTCGACCCCGACACCGACCGCCTCAACGCGTTCAAGCAGAAGTTCGGCGTCGCGAGCGGGTACGCCTCGATCGAGGAGCTGCTGGCCGCCGAGACCCTCGACCTGGTCGACCTCTGCACCCCGCCCGTGGCGCACGCGCCCGGTGCCATCGCCGCCCTCGAAGCCGGCGTCGGCGTCATCTGCGAGAAGCCCCCGGCGCTGAGCCTCGCCGAGTTCGACCGGATCGCCGCCGCCGCATCCGCCTCGAAGGGCGACTTCGCGCTCATCTCCCAGCACCGCTTCGGCTCCGCCGCCGAACGCGTGCGCGACATGACCGCCTCGGGCGTCCTCGGCCGCCTCGCCGTCGCGAAATGCGACACCCTCTGGTACCGCCCCGAGGAGTACTTCGCGGTCGAATGGCGCGGACGCTGGGAGACCGAGGGCGGCGGCCCCACCATGGGCCACGGCATCCACCAGATCGACACGCTCCTCTCCCTGGTCGGGCCTTGGTCCGAAGTGGTCGCCACCGCCCACCGCCACCGCCGCATCACCAACACCGAGGACGTCTCGCACGCGATCGTCACCCTCGAGTCCGGTGCCTCGGTGGTCATCACGAACTCGCTGCTCTCCCCGCGCGAGGTCTCGCAGATCCGGCTCGACTTCGACAACGCCACCGTCGAACTCGACCACCTCTACGGCTACGGCGACGACAACTGGAGCATCCACCCGATCGACGCGGCCGCCGAAGAGGTCCACCTCGCCTGGGCGGGCGAGCCCCGCGGCCGGAACTCGGGCCACTACGCCCAGTTCCTGCGCATCGCCGACGCCCTCGACGGGAAGGCCGCCCCGCCGGTCACCGTCGAGGAGGCCCGCCGCACCCTCGAGCTCCTCGCCGCGATCTACGCCTCCGCCTTCACCGGCAAGCGCGTCCGCGCCGGGGAGATCGACCCGACCTCGCCGTTCTACCAGCGCATGGACGGCTCAGGCGCGCCCTGGCCCGACCGCAAGTGACCGCCCGACAGAGCCGCCAAACCGAGCAACGACTGGAGAGCACACCGATGACGCTGCACCTCGACGACAACGGCACCGCCGTCTCGATCAACAAGGGCGACTTGACGATCCTGCGGTACGTCTACCGCCCCGACAACGCCCAGTTCGAATCCCCGCGGCCCTACTTCGAACCGCTCTACGACCTCGCCGGCAACCAGGTGAGCCTCTACCGCCCGCACGACCACGTGTGGCACAAGGGCATCGCGCTCTCCCTGCCGAACGCGGGCCCCGAGAACTTCTGGGGCGGCGCGACCTTCCGCCGCGGCAAGGGCTACGTGGACGAGAAGAACGACGGCGCCATGGTCCACAGTGAGTTCACCGAGCTCACCTCGGACGAGCACGGTGTCAAGGCCGTGGAGCGCCTCGACTGGATCACCCAGGACGGCCGCCACTTCTTCTCCGAGACCCGCACCTTCGCCGTCACCGTCCTCGCCGACGACACCTGGGTGCTGTCGTTCACGACCGCGTTCACCAACGACACCGAGAACACGGTCGTCATGGGCAGCCCCACCACCGAGGGCCGCGAGAACGCGGGCTACGGCGGCTTCTTCTGGCGCGGACCGCGCTCCTTCACCGAAGGCACCGTCTACACCGCCGAAGGCGAAGGCGGCGACGAGAAGATGGGCGAGCGCGGCGACTGGCTCGCCTACCGCGGCAAGCACGACTCGGTCGACGCCGTCTCCACGCTGGTCTTCACCGACCACCCGGAGAACCCGACCGCGCCCGTCAAGTGGTTCGTCCGCACGACCCCGTTCGCCGCGGTCTGCCCCGCGCCGTTCTTCGACACCGAGCTGCCGATGGAGCCCGGCGACACCGTGACGCTGCGCCACGCCGTCGCCATCTGCAACGGCGACACCGGCATCGACGGCGCCGCCAAGGCCGCTGCGCTCGCCGCCGCCGAACTGGACCGGTTGGGGTAGCGATGAGCGGCTTCCCGGGCGGCACGGCCGTCTCCCTCGTCTCGGTCTACGACTGGCCCGCGGCCGACGGGCAGGCGGGCGGCAGCCCGCACCTCCACACCGCCTCCACCGAGGGCTACGTCGTCGTCGGCGGCACCGGAGCGGTGGAGACGCTCTCGGGGAACGGCTTCGAGCGCCACGAGCTCAAGCGCGGGACCGTCCTGTGGTTCACCCCCGGGACGGTCCACCGCGCGGTCAACGGCTCGGGCGACCTCCAGGTCGTCGTGGTCATGCAGAACGCCGGCATCCCCGAGGCCGGGGACGCCGTGTTCACCTTTCCCGAAGCGACCCTTGCCGACCCGGAGGCCTACCGGGCCGCCGCGACGGCACCGGCCGCCGAAGGGCTCACCGAGAGCCAGCGCGGCGAGGCCACCCGGGCCCGCCGGGACCTCGCGATCGACGGCTACCTCGCCCTGCGCGAACGCGTCGAGGCCGAGGGCCCCGCGGCCATGAAGCCCTTGTGGGACAAGGCGGCACAGCTCGTCTCGGGCCGCGCCGAGACCTGGCGGCGGATCTGGGCGGCAGGGCCCAAGGCCCAGGCCGACGCCACGGGCGCCCACCTGGACGCCCTCGAGCGGGCCGACGCGACCCACCTGTGCGACGCCCACGCCGGCAACGCCGGGGACGCGGTGGGCAAGTGGGGCATGTGCGGACGACTGGAGACCTGGGACCTGCGCCCCTGACCGAACGGACCGTCGAGAGGGACCGAGCGCTCGGCGCTCGGTCCCTCTCGCCGCGTCGGCGCACTCGTCCAAAGCGCTCGCGCTCTCCTGCAAGGTGTCGCGGCCCCGCAACCTTTCCCGAGACGGGAAACGATGCGAGTGAGCTGCCCGCTACGATATGGCGCGAGACGAACGAGGAGCGCAGTTGGTCGAGCACAACCCCGCCGAGACCGGGATCATGATCGACGCCGCCACCACGGTCGATCGCGACGACGCCATCTGGATCGAGCCCCACGGCGACGGCTTCGACGTCTGGGTCCACATCGCCCGGGTCGCCGACCACGTCACCACCGGCGGCCGCGCCGACACCGAGGCCCACCGCCGCGTCCACACCCGCTACCGGCCCGAGCACACCAAGCACATGCTCCCCGCGCCCGTCGTCGAAGCCGCCTCCCTCGAACCCGGCCGCGAGAACGACACCTTCGCCGTCCACCTCAGACTCGACGCCGCCGGCCGCGTGCTCACCGCCGAACTCGGCCCCGGACGCCTCACCCGGTCGTGGATCATGACCCACGGCGAGGCCGCGACCGCCGCGAACGACGACACCCACCCCCTCCACGGCACGCTCGCGCTCGCCCTGCGCTTCGCCCAGACGATGCTCGCCGCCCGCCGCAACGCCGGCGCACTCGCGTTCTACGACCTCCTCTCCGGCTTCGCCACCAACGAGGAGGGCCAGCTCGTCCGGCTCGACAGCTCGATGCGCAACTCCGGCTACATCATCGTGCAGGAGTTCATGATCGCCGCCAACGCGCAGATCGCCTCCTGGGCCGTGCGCGAGGACCTGCCGATCCTCTTCCGCAACCACCGCCTCGCCGCCGTCGCCGGCGACCCCGCGGAACTGCGCGCCGAGCTCGACTCGATCGCCGCCAGCGGCGACGGCGCCGCCTTCGAGATGCTCCGCGCCCGCATGCGCATGGTCGCCCGCGCCGCGACCTACGGCCCCACCGTGCACGGCCACCACGGACTTCAGCTGCCCGCGTACACGCACGCGACCAGCCCCATCCGCCGCTACCCCGACCTCGTCGTCCAGCGCATCCTGCTCGCCGCCGCCCTCGGCCGCCCGAGCCCCTACCCCGCCGAAGAGCTCGACGCCATCGCGGCGCACGTGAACGAGCGCGTCGAGGAGGAGCGCCGCGCCAAAGCCGAGTACTTCAAGCAGAAGGCCCACGAGCAGACCGCGAAGCACGCCGCGGCCGCCGACTTCACCGCCCTGCCCTACAAGCAGTACGCCCGCGTCCTCCAGTTCGCCGTCGAGCGCGGCGAGCACCCGGCCGGGCTCGCCGAGGACACCGCCCGCCGCCTCGACGCCCGCGAACTCCAGCTCCGCGAGTTCGCCTCCGTCTACCTCTACGGCCGCGGCGAGTTCGAACCGCTGCGCGAGCGCATGAACCGGATGCTCGCCGACGAGCCCCAGCAGGCCCAGTCGATCGTCAACGTCTACCTCCAGGACCGCCTCGGCGGCCCCGTCAGCAACGAGACGAACGTGCTCTGGACCGTCGAGGACGAGCCCGGCTTCGAGGGCCCGCTCTTCTCCGCGCAGGTCTCCATCCGCTACGGCGACGAGCAGGTCGACTCGCCGAAGCGCCTGCAGCGCAACAAGAAGGAAGCCCGCAACCAGGCCGCCCTGGCGCTCGTCGCCGCGCTGGCGGGCCTGCCCGACCCGTCCTCTGACGCGGTGGCCAAGCCGCGCACTGAGGGCCCGAAGAAGCTCCTCGTGGACGCCGCGGTCAACCCGGCCGAAGCGGTCCAGATCTACGCCGCACGCGGTCTGATCAAGCCGCTCACCTGGGATTTCTCGGTCGACGGCCCCTCGCACGAGCGGGTCTTCACCTGCCGTGCGGAAGGGCGGCTGCAGGTCTCCGACGAGCACGTCGCGGCCGAGGGCAAGGGCCCGACCAAGCAGGTCGCGAAGACCAATGCGGCCCTTGAGCTGCGCGTCCAGATCGAGGTCGCGCTGGCGCTCGGCGAGGCGGGGCGGCACGCGGAGGCCTGACGGCAGGGTCACGACCGGCCTCGGAGCCCGAAAAGCGCTTCGCCCGCTAGGGCACAATGAGGGCGTGCATATTCTCGACGACTTCGCATGGCGCGGCCTCATCCAGGACTCCACCGGCATCGACGCTCTCCGCGAGCACATCGACGCGGGCCAGGTGACCTTCTATGTGGGCTTCGACCCGACCGCGGTCAGCCTGCACGTCGGCCACCTCATGCAGGTCATCACCGCCCGCCGCCTCCAGCAGGCGGGCCTGAGGCCGCTGCTGCTCGTGGGCGGCGCGACCGGCCAGATCGGCGACCCCAAGGAGGCGGGGGAGCGCAGCATCAACCCGCCCGAGGTCGTGGCCGGATGGGTCGAGAAGATCCGGGGGCAGCTCGCCCCGTTCGTCACCTACGACGGCGAGAACGGCGCGATCCCGGTCAACAACCTCGACTGGACCAGCGAGATGGGCGTCGTGGAGTTCCTCCGGGACGTCGGCAAGCACTTCCCGGTCTCGAAGATGCTCGCCCGCGAGGTCGTGAAGGCCCGGCTCGAATCCGGCATCTCCTTCACCGAGTTCTCCTACCAGCTGCTGCAGTCCAACGACTTCTACGAGCTGCACCGCCGCCACGGCTGCTCCCTCCAGTTCGGAGGGTCCGACCAGTGGGGCAACATCACCGCGGGCGTGGACTTCGTGCGCCGCAAGGCCGCCGAGCACGTCCACGCCTTCGTCACCCCGCTGGTCCTCAAGGCCGACGGCACGAAGTTCGGCAAGACCGAAGGCGGGGCCGTCTGGCTCGATCCCGAGCTGACCAGCCCGTACGCGTTCTACCAGTTCTGGGTGAACTCGGCCGACGCCGACGTGGTGGGCTACCTGAAGTACTTCTCGTTCAAGTCCCATGAGGAGATCGAGGAGCTGGAGCGGGCGACCGCTGAGAAGCCCGCCGCGCGTCTCGCGCAGAAGGCGCTCGCGGAGGAGATGACCTCGCTGCTGCACGGCGCCGAGGAGACCGCGCATGTCGTGGCCGCCTCGCAGGCGCTGTTCGGCCGCGGCGAGCTCGCCGAGCTGCCCGAGTCGACGCTGCGCGCCGCGCTCGTCGAGGCGGGCCTGGCGGAGTTCACGAAGCCAGGCGTCACGGTGGCCGAGGCCATGAAGGAGTCCGGCGTGGTCGCGAGCCTGGGCGAGGCCCGCCGCGCCGCGAAGGAGGGCGGGGCCTACCTGAACAACGTCCGGGTGAGTGATCCTGCGGCCGTTATCGACCCTTCTGACCTGCTTCACGGACGGTACGGAGTGATCCGGCGCGGCAAGAAGACCGTCGCCGGGTTCGAGGTAGTCGGCTGAGGCATACACTTGGCTGGTTTTGTCGCGGTGAATAGAGGGGGAGAATCGAGTGGCTGAAGACGGCCGCGCCCGCAAGGGTGAAGATGACCGACGAGGCGGCTACGGCCGTCGCGAGGGCGGCGGCTACGGCGACCGTTCGGGCCGCAGCGGCGGGTACAACCGCCAGGACGGCCGAGGGGACAGCCGGGGCGGCTACGGCCGCAGTGAAGGCCGCGATGACCGCCCGCGGCGCTACGATGACCGGGACGACCGTCCTCGCCGTGAGGGCGACGGGGGCCGCAGTGGCGGCTACAACCGCGACAACCGCAGCGGCGGGTACAACCGCGACGACCGGGGCGGCCCGCGCCGCTTCGAAGGCAGCCGTGATGACCGGCCGCGCCGGGACGGCGACAGCCGTGGCGGTGGCTTTAACCGCGACAGCCGCAGTGGCGGCTACAACCGCGACGACCGCCCGCGCCGTGACGGCGACGGGGGCCGCAGCGGCGGCTACAGCCGTGACGACCGCGGTGGCCGCAGTGGCGGGTACAACCGCGATGACCGCGGCCCGCGCCGCTTCGAAGGCAGCCGCGACGACCGCCCGCGCCGCGATGGCGACGGGGGCCGCAGCGGCGGCTACAGCCGTGACGACCGCGGCGGGCGCAGTGGTGGCTACAACCGCGACGACCGGCCGCGCAGCGGCGGGTTCAACCGCGATGACCGCGGCCCGCGCCGCGACGGCGACAGCCGCGGTGGTTACAACCGCGACGACCGCGGACCGCGCCGCGACGGCGACGGCGGCCGCAGCGGCGGCTACAACCGGGACGGCCGCAGCGGTGGTTACAACCGCGACAACCGCGGTGGTGGTTTTAACCGCGACGACCGTCCGCGTCGTTTCGAAGGCAACCGCGATGACCGCCCCCGCCGTGACGGCGACAGCCGCGGTGGCTACAACCGCGACGACCGCGGACCGCGCCGCTTCGAAGGCAACCGTGACGACCGTCCCCGCCGCGACGGTGACAACCGCAGTGGCGGCTTCAACCGCGACGACCGCGGACCGCGCCGCTTCGAGGGCAACCGGGACGACCGTCCCCGCCGCGAGGACGACCGTCCGCGCCGGTTCGAGGACCGTTCCGACCGACCGGCCCGCGATGACGACCGCCCGCGCAAGTTCGAGAACCGCGAGGGCCAGGGCCCGCGCCGGTTCGAAGGCAGTGAGGACCGCCCGCGCCGCGACGGCGACGACCGTCCCCGCCGCTTCGACCGGGACGACCGTCCCCGCCGCTTCGACCGGGACGACCGCCCCCGCCGCGACGACGACCGGCCGCGCAAGTTCGAGAACCGCGAGGGCCAAGGCCAGCGCCGGTTCGACCGCGACGACCGTCCGCGCCGTGACGACCGGGGCGACGACCGCTTCGGCCGCGACGGCAAGGAGCGCCGCGGCAAGGACAACCTGCGTCCGCTCGAGGAGCGCGAGGCCGGGCACGAGGGCCCGATCCGCATGGGCGAGTCCGACGAGGCGCCCGACCTCCCCGAAGGCGTCGAGTACGGCTTCGACCAGCTCGACAAGGAGACCAAGGCCGGGCTGCGCAGCTTGAACAAGCAGCTCGCCGAGGCCGTCGGCAACCGGCTCCTCGCCGCTGCCGCGCTCCTCGCCGAGGACGACATCGAAGGCGCGCTCGAGCAGGCCCGCTACGCCCGCCGCAAGGCGTCCCGCGTGGCCGTGGTCCGCGAGGTCACCGGTGTGGCCGCGTACGGCGCCGAGGAGTGGCAGCTGGCCGTCAACGAGCTGCGCGCCGCGCAGCGCCTGGGCGGCACGCACGACCACGTGGCGCTCATCGCCGACTGCGAACGCGCCCTTGGGCACCCCGAGCGCGCGATCGACCTCTACCGCGAGTTCGGCAGCGACGAGAGCGTCGACCCCGAAGTGCGGGTCGAACTGCTCATCGTCGCCTCCGGCGCCCGCCGCGACATGGGCATGGGCGAGGCCGCGACCGCGATGCTGAAGGTCGGCGGGCTCAACTCGCCGAAGACCGAGCCGTGGGTCGCCCGCCTCCGCTACGCCTACGCCGAGGGCCTGCTGGCCGACGGCCGTGAAGACGAAGCCCGCGAATGGCTCTCGAAGGCGGTCGCCGCCGACGAGACCGGCGACACCGGCGCCGCCGAGCGCCTGCTCGAGCTCGAAGGCATCGTCGTCGAAGAGTACGACGAGGACGACGAGGAATTCGACGACGAGGACGACGACGACCTCGATGACGACGACGACGAGGACGACGAGGACGACGACCTCGAGGACGAAGACGACTACGACGACGACGATGGCGACGACTTCGACGACGACGAAGAAGACTTCGAAGACGACGAGGAGTCCGAGGCCGACGTCAAGGACGACGTGAGGACCGAGACGACGCCCGCGCCGCCTTCGACCACTCCGTTCGCGACGCCGGCGTCCTCCAGCGCCGGGTCGACCCCTGACGCTGAGGAATCTGATGACCCGACTGAAAGGCGCGCCTGAGGCACTCGCCGGCGCTTACGACCAAGCGCTGCTCGACCTCGACGGTGTCGTCTACCTGCTCAGTCAGCCGATCCCGGAAGCGGCCGCGACCCTCGCGGCCCTTCCGGGGCTCGACTGCGACCCGGTGTTCGTCACCAACAACGCCTCCCGGAGCCCGCAGGTGGTCGCCGAGGCCTTGCGCGGCATGGACATCCCAGCCGAGGAGTCCCAGGTGCTCACCTCGGCGCAGGTCGTGGCCGAGATCCTGCGCGAGCGCCTCGGCGAAGGCGCCCTGATCCTCGTGACCGGCTCTGAGGCGCTGCGCAACGCAGTAGAGTCCCAGGGCCTGGTCGCGACGACGGACCCCAAAGCGGCCCAAGGCATCGGCTACGGCATGATCCCGTCGCTGACGTGGCGGGACCTCGCGGACCTGACCATCGCCGCCCGCAACGGCGCGCTCTGGGTCGCCACGAACCTCGACGCCACCCTGCCCACACCGGACGGTCCGCTGCCCGGTACGGGCGCTCTGGCGGGCGCGATCGCCACGGCGCTGGGCCGCGGGCCCGATGTCGTGGCAGGGAAGCCCGAGCCGGGGATCTACCGGTCCGCGCTGGCGCGCAAGCCCGGTGCCCGCGCGGTCATGGTCGGCGACCGGCCGGACTCGGACATCGAGGGCGCCAACCGGGCGGGCATCGACTCCCTGCTGGTGTTCACCGGTGTCGCCTCGCCGCGTTCGGCGCTGGCGCTGCCGCCCGAGCAGCGGCCGACCTACCTCGGCTGGAGCCTTGCGGCGCTGACCGAGCCGCACCCCGAGCCCGACTGGAACGACGCGGTCGACCGCATCGAGTGCGGCGGCTGGACGGCGACCTTGGAGGGCAAGAAGATCAGCCTCAGCGGCGAGGGCGCCGACCTGGACGCGTGGCGGGCGCTCTGCGAGTTGAGCTGGGCCGCAGCCGATATGGCGGGCTACGACCCGACCTCGGCGCCGGTCCCGGTGGGCGCGGCCGCGGAGAAGCTCCTGTCGATCTAGCAGGGGACAAGCATGAAGCCCGGACTGCCGCAGTCCGGGCTTCGTTTTCTTCGGCGGCGCTGTGCCGGTGGGGCGCAGCGCCTTACGTCGATGGCGGGTGCTTAGTCGACCTTGAGGGCCTTGCGCAGCTTGGCGAGGTCCTTGACGGAGGCCTTGATCTTGATCTTGCCGGTCAGGATCGCCTTGGCGGGCTTGAGTTCCTTCTTCGACAGGGCGATCAGGTCGTCAGAGGCGATCAGGATGCGCACCTCAGCGTCGGGGGCGTCGCCGTCGAGCAGGTCGGTGAGCTTGTTGCCGGAGAGCTTGGCGCTGAAGGCCTGCTTCAGGTCGGTGATCTCAACGGCCAGCGTGCGCTCGAAGCCCTCTTCGAGCTCGAGCTCGTCGGACTTCCTGGCGACCTTGCCCGCCATCTTCTCCAGCACATTGCGGCATTCGTCAACAGTGGCCATACGGTCCTCCCGGAATAGTTCTTGAGCTCGAAGCGCTCGACTGCCGAGAGATTACAACGTGGCTCGAATGCCGTTGCGTCCGACCGGGACGCATTGGACCATCCGGACTCTGCCGTGGGGCCTTACGGCTCGCAGCTCTGGGCATGACCGCGCGGGACGGGCCTCACGGCCCGTGCCCGCGCACCTCACGTGCAAGCGGCCCAAAGCGAACCGGAGCCGAGTGGCTACAGCACGCCGCGGAGCTTCATGAGGTCCATCATGTTCGCCTTGATCTTGACCTGGCCCCCGGTGAAGGCCTTCATGAAGTCGAGCTCGCCGGCGACGAGCTTGAGCAGGTTGTCCGAGGAGGTGATCATGCGGATCTCCGCGTCGGGGTTGTCGCCGTCGGTGATGCCGGTCAGCTTGCCCTGGTCGAACTTGCCGTTGAAGGACACCGAGAGGTCGGTGATGTCGGCGGCGAGCGACCGCTGGAAGCCCTGGAGCTTGCGCACCGACTTCGGGTTCGAGGAGAGGTTCTCCGCGAACTGCTCGAGTGCGGTCCGGCATTCGTCGATGGTGGCCATGGGCCCTCCTGTTTCGATCGGCGCGGGCGCGGCGGTGCGCCCCGTCAGAATGTTACCGGCCAGTACGGCCGTGCGGGCACGGCCGGGGACCGGTAGCTTGGCAGTACCGTTGACGCCAGAGCCAGACTACGGCTCGCGAGCCTCACCGAGGCGGGGACGCCAACCCGCGGACTCGGCAGACCCTGAAGGGAGTGGGACCGCCATGACGGACTCCGCCCGCGCGTACTTCGACTCATTTCTAGGCATGGCCGGCGAACCCGGCCGCCGCGCCCGCGAATTCGCGGGCAAAGTCCGCGAGGACCTGCGCTCGGGCTCCGAGCAGATGCGCGAGCACGGCACGCGCACCGCCTCCGACCTCGGCCGCCTCATCCGCTCCGAGGTCGACGCGGGCCTCACCCGCCTCGGCGTCGCCACCCATGCCGACCTCGACGACCTCAACCTGCGCCTCGAGCACTCCGAAGAGCAGATCCGCGACCTCCGGATCCGCCTCGCCGAAGCCGAGGCCCGCGCGAACGCCGCCGAGAAGAGCCCCGGCCGCCCGGCCCCCGCCGAGACCCCCTCGTCCGCCTCCGCCGCCACCATGGAGCCGATCGACGACGAGGAAGAGGACGCATGACCGATACGCCGAGCCCGGGGGCCCTGGCCGACCGCCTGCAGCCCTCCGCCGACACCGACGATGTCGAGATGGAGGTCGAGGAGGCCCTGGGCCGCCTCGAAGCCCTGCCGGACCTGCCCGTCACCGAGCACGTCCAGGTCTTCGAAGGCGTCCAGCAGCGCCTCTCCGAGATCCTCAGCAACGTCGACGACGCCTAGCCTCCAGACCCACTAGAAAGCACCGATCCCGCGCCATGCCGACGCGCTACCGACTCGACGCCGAACTCGTGCGCCGCAAGATCGCCCGCTCCCGCGAGCACGCCCGCGAACTCATCGCGGCCGGCCGCATCCACCTGCGCGGCATCCCCGCCACGAAACCCGCCACGAGCGTCACCGGCGACGACTCCATCCGCCTCGTCGGCGACGTGGACGACTACGTCTCCCGCGGCGCCCACAAGCTCATCGGCGCCCTCGACGCGTTCGGTGCGGACCCGAAGGGCCTGCGCGTGCTCGACGCCGGGGCCTCCACCGGCGGCTTCACCGACGTCCTGCTGCGCCGCGGCGCGGCCGAGGTGCTCGCCGTCGACGTCGGCTACGGCCAGCTCGCCTGGAAGCTCCAGACCGACGAGCGCGTGGTCGTCCACGACCGCACCAACGTCCGCCACCTCACCCCCGAACTGCTCGGCGGGCAGGTGGACCTGACGGTGGGGGACCTGTCGTTCATCTCACTCGAACTCGTCCTGCCCGCGCTCGCCGCGTGCACGAAGCCCGGCGGCATGATGCTGCCGATGGTCAAGCCGCAGTTCGAGGTCGGCAAGGGCCAGGTCGGCGCGGGCGGGGTCGTGGCCGACCCCGCGCAGCGCGCCGCCGCCGTCTGGAACGTCGTCGAGAAGGCCGGACAGCTCGGCTGGACCACCACCGCGGTGGCCGCGAGCCCGCTGCCCGGCCCGAAGGGGAACGTAGAGTTCTTCTGCCGCATGGTCGTCGGCGGCGAGCCGATCGACCGCGCCGGCGTCGACGCGGCCTGCGGCGTGCCCGCCTAGCGAAGGCCCCTAAGCGAAGTCGGCGGCGAGGATCGCCTCCAGGTTCCGCTCCGCCAGCGCCGTGATCGTCACCAGCGGGTTCACGCCGAGCGAGCCGGGGATGAGCGAGGAGTCGGTGGCGTACAGCCGCTCGTAGCCGTTCAGGCGCCCGTACGCGTCCGTGGCCTCGCCGAGGACGCAGCCGCCGAGCGGGTGGTAGCAGAAGTCGGCGGCGAAGGCCCGATGGTCGCCGAACAGGTCGTACCGGTACGACGTGCCGTGCTTCCTGTTGATGCGGTCGAACAGGGACTTCGCGGCGGCCACGCCCGGCTCGGACTGCTCGCCGCTCCAGTTGAGCACGGCCCTGTCGGCGTCGGCGTCGTACGTGAAGTGGCCGCGCTCGGGGTTGTCGGTGATCGCCAGATAGAGGCTGATCCAGGTCTCGATCCCGGCCGGGAGCGGCGCGAGCTCGGCGAAGACCCGCGCCGCGGGGTTGTCCCAGTCGTCGATGCCCATGACGGGGATCGTGGACTGCTTGAGACCCGTGGGGTTCCACGCGTGGTTGGCGCGGGCGGTCATGACGTTCCCGTTGGGGCCCCAGCCGGCGCCGACGGACTCGTCCAGGTCGGGGAGCGCGCCGGTCTCGCGGGCGCGCAGGAGCAGTTCGGTGGTGCCGAGGCTGCCCGCGCCGAGGAACAGGTGACGGCAGGTGAGCCGCTTGGACTCGATGAGCTCGTTCGCGTCGCCGCGGTGCTCGACGGTGAGCACGTAGTTGCCGTCGGCGTCGAGTTCGATGGCGGTGACCTGGTGGCGGGCGGCGATGGTGACGTTCCCCGTCGCCAGCGCGGAGGCCAGGTAGGTCTTGTCGAGGCTCATCTTGCCGTGGTTGTTGCCGTACATGACCTCGACGTCGAGGGCGGACTTCTCGGCGGTGCCGGCGGCCTCGCGCTCCATGTAGTCGAAGTCGTACACGTCCGGCACGAACACGGTCTTCAGGCCTGCGGCCTCGGCCTGGGCGGCGGCCACGCGGCTGAACCGGTAATAGGGGGTGGTCCGGTAGAACTCGGGGTCGATGGTGTTGACCTGGAGTTCGGCTTGCGCGAGCGGGAAGTAGCGGTCGTACATCAGGTCCGCGTCGAGGCCGGGGAGGACTTCGGCGAGGTAGTCGCGGCGGGGGACGACGGCCATGCCGCCGTTGACGAGCGAGCCGCCGCCGACGCCGCGTCCGACGTAGACGGACATGTCCGCGTAGTTGATGCGGTCGAGCACGCCCGGGTAGGGGTCGATGTCGCGGTTGACGACGTCGAGCCAGAGCAAGGTGGAGAGGGGCGCTTCGGTGCGGCGCTTGAACCACATGCTGCGCTCGTCGGGGCTGGTCATGTTGCAGAAGACCTTGCCGTCCCCGCCCGGCTCGTTCCAGAGGCGGCCCATTTCGAGGACGAGGGTCTGGACGCCGGTTTCGCCCAGGCGCAGGGCCGAGACGGCCGCGCCGTAGCCGGACCCGATGACGATGGCGGGGACGTGGGCGCCGTTCGCGGCGGCCGCCCGGGGGCCGACGGTGGCGAGCCCGGCCGCCGCTGCGGCGGTGAGCGCCGAGTAGCCGAGGAGTTGTCTGCGTGTCGCCATAATGGCTCCCTTGGTTCCGGTGGTGTTGGGGACACATTGTGCCGCAATGGATCACACCTGGCCAGATCGCTGAGCGGCTTGCCGCCCAAGGGAAGCCGGGGGCAGGTCTTTCATGCCGAACCGCTCGGTGCAAGCGTTATCCTGGGTATGCTCTCCGATACTCCCGGTGAAGGCGCCTGGAGTACAGTTCGAGGCCCTGTAACCGTCTGAGTAGGAGCGCGAGTGGAGCCGCAGCAGAAGCCGAGCCGAGTCCTCGTGGTGACGCACCCGCTCCGCCAGGACGTGGCCGAGCTCGCGGGCAAGCTCGCGGCCGCCCTGCAGGCGGAAGGCGTCGCCGTGAAGATCTGCTCCGGCGCGACCCGCTCGCTCCTGCGCCCCGACGCGCTCGTGGTCGGCGACGACGTCACCGGCGAGAACGCGGACCTCGTGCTCGCCCTCGGCGGCGACGGCACCGTGCTGCGCGCCGCGAAGGTCGCCGCGGAGGCCGACGTGCCCCTGCTCGGCGTCAACTTCGGCAAGGTCGGCTTCCTCGCCGAGGCCGAGACCGGCGAACTCGAGACCGTCGTCTCGCGCCTCCTCGCCGGCGAGTACACCGTCGAGGAGCGGACCGCGCTGGGCGTCGAGGCCATGGGCACCGACGGCGAGCAGCACCGCTCCTGGGCGTTCAACGACATCGCGGTGGAGAAGGCCGAGCCCGCGCGGATGCTCGAGCTGTACATCGAGATCGACGGCACCCGCATCTCCCGCTACGGCTCCGACGGCGTCGTGGTCGCCTCGCCGACCGGCTCGACCGCGCACGCGATGTCGGCCGGCGGCCCGGTGGTCTGGCCCGATGTGGACGCCCTCGTGGTGGTCCCCATGAACGCGCACGCCCTGTTCGCCAAGCCGATGGTGGTGCACTCCTCCTCGGTGATCCGCATCGGCGTGGAGTCGGTCGGCACCGAGGGCGCGCTCATCGCGGACGGCAAGGAGCTCACCCGCCTCACGAGCGGCTCCACCGTCACGATCCGCCGCTCGGACCGACCGGTGCGCCTGGTGCGCATGTCCGGCCAGCCCTTCGCCTCCCGCCTGGTGTCGAAACTCTCTCTGCCCGTTGACGGTTGGCGTCACGGCCGCATCTGAGACGCATCCGCCGCCGCTCGGCCGCCGATTGTCAGACGGACCGGCTAGGCTTCGAAGCGTGTTGGAGGAGCTTCGCATCCAGAATCTGGGCGTGATCGCTGACGCCACCTTGCCGCTCGATTCCGGCCTGACCTGCATCACCGGTGAAACCGGCGCCGGTAAGACCATGGTCGTGGCCGGTCTTGGTCTGCTGTTCGGCGGTCGTGCCTCCCGTGCTCCCCTCGGTGCTGACCGAGCCCTTGTGGAGGGTCGCTTCGCCGTGGGCGAGCACGCCCTCGAACTGCGGGAGCGCGCCATCGAGGCCGGGGCCGACCTCGAGGACGGCGAGCTGCTGCTAGCCCGCTCAGTGTCCTCTGAAGGCCGTTCGAAGGCCTGGGTCGGCGGCCGCTCCGCGCCCGTCGGCGTACTGGCCGAACTCGGCGAGCTGGCGATCTCGGTGCACGGCCAGTCGGACCAGATGCGGCTGCTGCAGCCCGCCGAGCAGCGGGCCGCGCTCGACCGCTTCGCCGGGGCCGACCACGGCAAGGTCCTCGAGGCCTACCGCGCCGTCTTCCATGAACTCGGCGCCTGCGCCGCCGAGCTCTCCCGCCTGCGCACCAGCGCCCGCGAGATGGCCCGCGAGGCCGACATGCTGCGCCTGGGCCTCGACGAGATCACCGCCGTCGACCCGCAGGAAGGCGAGGACGCCGAACTCGCCGAAGAGGCCCGCCGCCTCGAGAACGCCGAGGCCCTGCGCCTCGCCGCCGCCACCGCGCACGGCGCGATCAGCGGCGACCCGGCCACCGGCGAAGGCGGCGCGACCGACACCGTCGGCGCCGCTGCGCGCGCTCTGGAGCACGACGCCCACGCCGACCCCAAGCTCGCCGAGTTCGCCGAGCGCCTCGCCGAGGCCGGCGCACTCCTCGCCGAAGCCGCCGTCGACCTCTCCGCGTACCTCGACGACCTCTCGGCCGACCCGCAGCGCCTGGAGGAGATCTACCAGCGCCAGGCCGCCATGAAGACCCTGTTCCGCAAGTACGCCGAGGACCTCCCCGGCGTGCTGGCCTGGGCCGAGAACGCCACCAAACGGCTCGGGGAGCTCGACGTCTCCGACGAGCGCGTCGCCGAACTCGAATCGCAGCACGCGGAGCTCACCGCGCGGGCCGCCGAGCTCGCCGGGCAGCTGCGCGCCTCCCGCCGCGCCGCGGCCGAGCGCTTCTCCGCCTCGGTCTCGGCCGAGCTCAAAGGCCTCGCGATGCCGCACGCCGAGGTCACGGCCGCGGTCGAGCCGCGTCCGGCCGGCCGCGGCGGCATCGACCTCACGGTGACCGGCGGCGACGAGATGACCGTCTCCGGCGCCACTGAGGACGGCGCCGACGAGGTCGAACTTCTGCTGCGCCCGCACCCGGGCTCCCTCCCCGCCGCCCTCCACAAGGGCGCGTCAGGCGGCGAGCTCTCCCGCGTCATGCTCGCGATCGAAGTGGTCTTCGCCGAGATCGGCGGCCCGCCCGTCCTCGTGTTCGACGAGGTCGACGCCGGGGTCGGCGGCGGCGCGGCGATCGAGATCGGCCGCTGCCTCGCCAAGCTCGCCCGCCGCCACCAGGTGCTCGTCGTCACCCACCTGCCGCAGGTCGCGGCCTTCGCCGACCGCCACCTGGTGGTCTCGAAGGACACGTCAGGGGCCGTCACGGTCTCGGGCGTGCGCGTGGTCGACGACGCGGCGCGCGCACGTGAGCTTGCTCGCATGCTCGCCGGCATGCCCGATTCGCACCTGGGCGTGGCCCACGCCGAGGAACTGCTGGCAGAAGCGGCGAAGATGAAGTCCTAGCAAAGCGTCGCTCGCGGTGCCCGCCCCGGCGAGCCGTCGCCGCGGCGCGTGCGATCGGATGGCATGATGATGCACGATGCGTGTACCTAGCTTGCGTTTGCCCGGGCGGAGCCCGGAGGGCGACCCCTCCGATGATCGGCTGGTCGGCACCGCCCGCCTCGACCGCCGTACGAAGCGGCTGTGCGGCCGGCTCGAACCCGGCGACATCGCCATCATCGACCACGTCGACCTCGACCGGGTCGCCGCCGACACTCTGGTCGGCACCGGCGTCCCGGTGGTCGTCAACGCCTCGAAGTCGATCTCGGGCCGCTACCCGAACCTCGGCCCCGAAGTGCTCGTCAAGGCCGGGATCGTCCTCATCGACGGCGTCGGCGACGAGATCTTCGACCGCGTCCGCGAGGGCCGGTCCGTCTCGGTGGACATCGAGACCGGGGAGATCTTCTCCGGCGGCGACCTCATCGCCGAAGGCGCGGTCCAGACCGAGGCCACGGTCGGCGCCGACATGGAGGCCGCCAAGGAAGGGCTCTCGATCCAGCTCGAGGCCTTCGCGGCCAACACCATGGAGTACCTCAAGCGCGAGCGGGACCTCCTGCTCGACGGCGTGGGCGTGCCCGATGTGAAGACCTCCTTCAACGGCCGCCACGCGCTCATCGTCATCCGCGGCTACAACTACAAAGAGGACATCGACGTCCTCCGCCCCTACATCCGCGAGTTCAAGCCCGTGCTCGTGGGCGTCGACGGCGGCGCGGACGCGCTCCTGGAAGCCGGCTACACGCCCGACATGATCGTCGGCGACATGGACTCGGTCTCCGACGACGCCCTGCGCTGCGGCGCCGAGATCGTCGTCCACGCCTACGCCGACGGGCGCGCCCCCGGCATGGAGCGGATGGACAAGCTCGGGGTCCCCGCGATCCCGTTCCCGGCCGCGGCCACCTCCGAGGACATCGCGATGCTCATGGCCGACGAGAAGGGCGCCGAGCTCATCTGCGCCGTCGGCACCCACGTCACCATGGTCGAGTTCCTCGACAAGGGACGCGGCGGCATGGCCTCCACGTTCCTCACGCGCCTGCGCGTGGGCGGCAAGCTCGTCGACGCCAAGGGCGTCTCGCGCCTCTACCGCCAGGACATGTCGATCTCCGCCCTGCTCCTGCTCATCGTCTCCGGGCTCGCCGCGATGGCCACCGCCGTGGCCATCTCCACGGTCGGCCGCTCCTTCGTCGACGTCATCGCCGACTGGTGGGACGGACTGCTCTTCCAAATCCAAAGGCTGTTCTCGTGATCAACTTCCGCTACCACCTGGTGAGCCTCACCGCGGTCTTCCTCGCCCTCACCGTGGGCCTGATCCTCGGCACGGCCGCCCTCAACGGCCCCGCCATCGAGGCCTTCGAGAGCAACATCCAGAGCCTGCGCGACAGCAACGAGCAGCTGCGGGACCAGGCCGAGCAGATGGAGAAGGACCTCGAGGACGACCAGGCGTTCGCGAACGCCGTCGCCCCGTCCTACCTCGCCGGGCAGCTCACCGCGAAGAACGTCCTCGTCGTCGCCCTCCCCGGCGCCGACACCGCCCAGGTCGACGGCACCGTCGAGATGCTCGGCTACGCCGGGGCCACCGTCTCCGGCCGGATCTCGATCCTCGACGACTTCTTCGACCCGGCCAACACCGGCACCCTCGGCGACCTCGCCGAGCGCACCACCCCCGACACCATGACCACGCCCGTCACCTACGACGGCGTGACCGCGATGAGCTACGTGCTCGCCGCCGTCACCACCGGCGAAGCCGCCGGGACGACCGTGACGGTCGCCCCCGCCGACATCACCACGGTCATCACCGGCCTCAACGAGCTGGAGATGCTCACCGTCGAGACCGCGCCCACGGGCGTCGCCGACGGCGTCATCATCCTCGCCGGACCCGGGTCCACCGACTCCGACGCCGTCGAGCGCAACGCCGGCATGGTCGCCCTCACCAACGAGTTCGCCGCCGACGACCCCACGGTCTACGCGGCCACGACCGACACCGGCGACGGCAACCCGATCAAGACGCTCCTGGCCGAGAACGCCGACACCGTCGCCACCGTCGACAACGTCGCCATCACCCAGGGTCAGATCGCCGCGGTCGCCGCGCTCGCCGATTTCATCAATACCGGCACGGTCAACCACCTCGGCACCGGGGAGGGCGCTTCAGACCTGCTTCCCGGCGCGGCCTAGTATCGCGCCCATGAGCCAGCTAACGCGCACGGTAGGGCGGGCGTTCATCGGAGGCCTCGCCGCGGGCGGCACGATCGCCGCGATCAGCGCCGTACGCCGCTCCAAGTGGGCGGCCGAACTGGAACGCGTCAACCACAAGGGCGACACCGTGTCCCTGGCCGAAGGCCCGGGGATCACCGTGGGCGCCACCGCAGGCGCGGTGCTGGGGGCGAACTCCCCGGCGTACGCCGCTGCCGCGGCCGCCGCAGGGCTCACCGCCGGAGCGGTCGGCCTTTACGACGACATCGCCGACGCCAAAGGCGAGAAGGCCAAGGGCTTCAAAGGCCACGTCGGCGCGCTCCTCAAGGGCCGCTTGAGCGCCGGCTTCATCAAGATCCTCGGCATCTCCACCGCCGGCATCGCCTCGGCCGCCCTCATCGACCTGCAGAACGGCGAACTCACCGACGAGCGCCGCCCGCTGGTGCGCCGCCTCTGGAACGTCGGCGTGGGCGGCGGCGTCATCGCAGGCGCCGCCAATGTGATCAACCTCTTCGACCTGCGGCCCGGCCGCGCCCTCAAGGTCGTCACCCTCGCCTCCGCGCCCCTGTCGCGCTCGGTCGGCGAGAACTCCCGCCGCCGCACCGCCGCGGGCGGCGCCAACACCGCGCTCGCGGTCTCCGCGGCCGCGGGCGCCGCGATGGCCGACGACCTCGACGGCAAGACCATGCTCGGCGACGGCGGCGCGAACGCCCTCGGCGCGCTCCTCGGCCTCGCCTACATCGCCCGCACCGGCATGATCGGCCGCCACGTCGCCCTCGCGGGCGTCGCCGCCCTCATCGCCGCCTCCGAAAAAGTGAGCTTCACGAAAGTGATAGCCGAGACGCCCGTGCTGCGGGAGTTGGACGAGCTGGGTCGGACGAAGTCTTGACCGAGACCCGACGCGAAGTCGGTCGTGCCGCCTCGGTCATCGGTGCGATCACCGTCGCCTCCCGCCTGGCCGGATTCGGCCGGACGATGGTGTTCACGTGGGCCATCGGCCTCGGAACGCTCGGCACCGCCTACCAGACCGCCAACTCCATCCCGAACATCATCTTCGAGCTCGTCGCCGGCGGCGCCCTCGCCGCCCTGGTGATCCCGCTCCTCGCCGCCCCGCTCGCCCGGAACGACCCCAAACAGGTCAGCCATATCGCCTCGGCGCTGATGACCTGGGCGCTGACCATCCTCATCCCCGCCGGTCTGCTCGTGGCGGCCTTCGCGCGCCCGATCATCGTCCTGCTGATGCCGGACAACAACGCGGTCGCCGACCCGATCGCCAGAGAAGCGACGATCGACGCCGCCACCGAGATGCTCGTCCTCTTCGCCCCCCAGATCCCGCTCTACGGGGTCGCGGTCGTCCTCACCGGCATCCTCCAGTCGCACCGCCGCTTCGCCTGGCCCGCCCTCGCACCGCTCCTCTCCAGCGTCGTGATGGCCCTGGTCTACGTGATCTACGGCGGGATCTCCGGACGCGAGTTCGAGGTCGAGAACCTGGGCCAGAACGGCATCGTGTTCCTCGCCCTCGGCACCACCTGCGGCGTCGCCGTCCTCGCCGGCTGCCTCATCTTCCCGCTGCGCGGCCTCGGCCTCCATCTGCGGCCCGCCTGGCGGCTCGACACCCACGTCGCTTCCGGCCTGAAATCCCTCGCCATCGCCGGGGCCATTACCGTCGGCGCCCAGCAGCTGTGCCAGGCCCTGCTCATCCGCCTCGCCAACGGCAGCTCCGACCCGGGCGCCGTAGCGGTCTTCACCGTCTCGCAGACTTTCTTCCTCCTGCCCTGGGCCATCCTCGCGGTCCCGCTCGCCACCGCCGCGTACCCCGTACTGGCAGAAGCGTTCTCACTCGGCGAGCATGACCGGTATCAGCGCCGCCTCTCCCAGACCGGCCGCGCGATCCTCCTGCTCTCCGGCCTCGGCGTCGCCGCGCTCGCCGGACTCGCCGAGCCCATCGCGACCGTCCTCTCCTCGGTGTCGGCCGACAAGAGCGACAACACCCAGATGCAGATCCAGGGCACCCTCACCGGCCTGGCATTCGGCCTCTTCGGCTACTCGGTCTTCGCGATCTACTCCCGCGGCCTGTACGCCATCGGCCGCAACAAGTACGCCGCCGGAGCTACCTCGATCGGCTGGGCCGCCGCCGCCGTGGCCGCCGTCGTCCTCTCCGAGAACATGCCCCTCGCCGACCGCACCCTCGCCCTCGCGATCGCCTGGTCGATCGGCATGACCGTCATCGGCTTGGCGCTCACCGCCGCCATCGCCCGCCACACCGGCGCCGCGAGCCTGAGAGGCATTCCCAGGGCCGCGCTGGCCACTGTCGTGGCCGCAGTCGCGGCCGTCCTGGCCTCCCGCGAGATCATCGCGCTGTCGGGCCATGCCGGCAACTTCTACTCGGCCCTCTGGCAAGGCGTCGTCGTCGGCGGCGCCGTCGCCGTCGTCTACCTCGGGGTCGCCGCGCTCATCGGCGGATCCGGTGTGGTGCGCCCCGTCTTGCGACGCGCTGGCATAATCCGAGCGTCTGAAGAACCCGACGACAGCGCACTCGACGACAGCGCACCTGACGACCCAGTGCACGACGAGACCAGTGGAGCAGACAAGTGAGCCATCGCCGAATCGCCTTGGTGCTCGGCCCCTCGACAGGCGGCATCGGGACGCACGTCGCGTCGCTCGCGGCGGGCCTGGTCGAACGCGGCGACGCCGTCCTGGTCGTCGGCCCGCCCGAGACCGAGGAGCGCTTCGGCTTCCGCGCCAAGGGCGCCCGCTTCGCGTCCGCGCCGATCACGGCCAAGCCCTCGCCCGAACTCCCGCTCGCCTGGTGGTCGGCCCGGAACGCCCTGCGCGGCATCACCGGCCGCGGCGTCGACCTCGTGCACGCCCACGGCCTCACCGCCGGGCTCACCGCGCTCGCGGCCCGCCCCAACGGCGCCGCCCTCGTCACCACCTGGCACAACCAGCTCATCACCACCGGGATCAAGCGCCGCGTCTCCGACCAGATCGAGAAGCGCCTCGCCCGCGGCGTCGACGTGGCCCTCGCGGCCTCCTCGGACCTCCACGAGCACCTGGTCGACCTCGGCGCCCGCGACGCCCGTCTCGCGCCCGTGGCCGCCCCGCCGCGGGTCGCCGTGAGCGGCGCCGGCGCAGTCCGCGCCGAACTCGGCATCGGCGACCGCCCGCTGCTGCTCTCCGTCGGCCGCCTGCACCCGCAGAAGGACTACGACACGCTCATCAGCGCCGCGCAGCGCTGGACCGCGCTCGACCGGCAGCCGGTCGTCGTGATCGCCGGAGACGGCCCCGAGCGGCCGCGCCTGCAAGGCCTCATCGACGCCTCCGGGGCCGACGTGCGCCTGCTCGGCCACCGCACCGACGTCGCCGAACTCCTCGCCGACGCCGACCTGGCCGTCATCTCCAGCCAGTGGGAGGCCCGCCAGCTCTTCGCGCAGGAGGTCATGCAGGCCGGCGTGCCGCTGGTGACCACCCGCACCGGCGGCATCCCCGAACTCGTGGGCGACGCCGCCCTCTACTTCGAGGTCGGCGACGTGGACGGCCTCGACCGGGCCGTGAGCGACCTCCTCGACGACCCCGCCCGCCTCGCCGCCTACGGGGAGAAGAGCCTCGCCCGGGCGGCCACCTGGCCCGACGAGGCCCAGATGCTCGACTCGCTCGACGCGCTGTACCTGGAACTGACGGGAAGATAGCGCCGCCGTGTCGCGAAAACTCGATGCCGGGCGCTTGACCCGCAAAGCCCGCAAGGCGGTCGCCCGCGGCATCACCGAGAACCTGGGCCCGATCGGGGCCTGGTTCGCCGTCGCGGTCCTCGCCTTCGTGGCGATCTTCCAACTGCTCCCGGAGGACGGCGAGGAGGCGCTGCCCACCACCGTCGACTCGGTCGTGCTCCTGGGCGTCAGCGGACTCACCTGGACCGACATCGACTCCGAGACGACCCCGAACCTCGCCGAACTGGCGAAGGACGGCTCGCTCGCCGAACTGAACACGAACTCGGGCCGCGGCTTCACGTGCGCCCTCGACGGCTGGCTCACCCTCTCGGCCGGCGCTCCCGCCGTGAGCGACCCGTACGGGCAGGGCGCGCAGTGCGACCCGGTCTCGTCCGACCAGATCAGCGTCGAGGACGGCACGGCGACCGTGGGGGACATGACCGACCTCGTGACCCTCAACCGCGACCTCGAGCAGGGCACCCAGCTCGGCACGCTCGCCGCCGGCACCACCTGCGCGACCGCGATCGGACCCGGCGCGGCGTACGCCACGGCGAACTCGGTCGGGCGCGTCGGCGAGTACTGGCCGGGCGTCCCCAGCGGCGACGACCTGGCGGACGCCCTGACCGAATGCCCGCTCACCGTCGTGGACGGCGGCATCCTGCCGGTCGAGACCGCCTCCCGGACCGCGGCGCTCGCGAACCTCGACGAGACCGTCGGCGAGCTGCGGGCCGCCCGCGGCGAGGACTCGGCGCTCATCATCACCGGCATAGGCCAAGTGGCCGAGCCGAACCGACTGCTCGCCACCATCGCGAACTTCGCGACCGAGGAGGGCCACAACCTCCTCGACCTGCCCGCCGAGCGGCCCGGCTACCTCCGGCTCACCGACCTGACCGCGACCGTCCTGACGCTCCTGGACTCGCCGCCGCCGGACACGGTGACCGGCACGGCCGCCGGCGCCGCCGCCGACTCGAAGACCTATGAGGACCGGCAGGCGGTGTTCGACGACACCGACTCGCGGCTCATGGCCGCCGCCGTCGCGGCCCCGGCCACCCAGTGGCTCCAAGTGCTCCTGTTCCTCGCCCTGACCTTCGTGGCCTGGCCGCTGCTGCAGCTGCTGCGCCGCGCCGGGCAGCCCGGCGTCAAGCCGCCGCCGCTGTGGCTCATGCGGCTCAACATCGTCTCGGCGCTCGTGTGCGCCCTCTTCGTGGCCGCCGCGATCCTCGCGGACTTCTTCGGCTGGTGGTCGGCCGCGCACCCGGGCATCGTCGGGCCGCTCACCGCGCTCGGCATCGCCGTCGTGTGCGCGTTCCTCGCGATCGTCCTGCCCGGCCGCCACGGGCCCGCCGGCCTCATGGTCTCCGTGTCGGCCTTCGGGATCATCGTCACGGTCCTGGCGATGCTCCTGCACACCGAGGACCCGCTCGGGACCCTCCTCGGCGACTACACGGTCGCCGACTCCGCCTCGAACGAGCTCGGGCCGGTCGCCACCGGCATGTTCATCGCCTCGCTGTGGCTGCTCGCCGCCACCGTGTCCTGGCGGCTCCCGCGCCGCTTCCAATCCCCGGCGATGGCCGGGATCGGCTGCGTCGGCGTGCTCATCGCCTCGGCCGGGGTCCTCGGCGACTCCGTCCCGGCGGCCGTCGCCATCATCGTCGGCACCTGCCTCGCGGCGGCGCTGGCCACCGGCGGCTGGGTCACGTTCCCGCGCTTCGTGTGGTCGGGCCTCGCGGGCGTCGCGGTGCTCTTCGGCCTCTCCTGGATCGACTACCAGCGTCCTGAGGCCGAGCGCGGCGAACTCGGCTCGTTCCTGGGCGACATGCTGGGGGACACGAACGGGGTCATCGCCTCCGGCATCGGCTCGAACATCGTGGCGGTCTTCACCTCGCCGCTGAGCGTGCTCACCGTCATGGCCGGCGCCTACTGCTGGCTGATCCTCCTGCGCCCGGGCGGCGGCCTGCGCCGCGCCTTCGGCCTGTACCCGCCGCTGCGCGCCGCGTTCTCCGCCGCCGTGGCGGGATCGGCCGTCGCGGGCCTCCTCCTCGGCAAAGGCCTCATGAGCCTCGGCGCGGCCCTGGCCGTGATGGTTCCCTTGGCGGTCATCATGAGTCACCGCGTGCTGGCCCGCGCGCACGTCAAGGACGGCCAGTACTCGGACATGATCGTCGACGCACCGTCGTGGGTCGATGAGGAAAACGACGGTGAAAGTGTTAGTGTGGAATCCCGTGGATGATGCGATCCACCGGTTGCGTTCGACGAAGCTTGCAAGTCGAACAATGGGCTTAGCCCCAGCAGCTCGTTCGCCACGAACATCACGGGAGTCCGCCTTGGCCAGCGCCGCTAATGGTCAGATCCGTTCCACGAAGCACCTCTTCGTCACCGGTGGGGTCACCTCCGCACTCGGCAAGGGCATGACCGCCGCCAGTCTCGGCAACCTGCTGACCGCGCGCGGCCTCTACGTCGTGATGCAGAAGATCGACCCGTACCTCAACGTCGATCCCGGCACGATGAACCCGTTCGAGCACGGCGAGGTCTTCGTCACCGATGACGGCGGTGAGACCGACCTCGACATCGGCAACTACGAGCGGTTCCTCGACCGGAACCTGTCGAAGCAGGCCAACGTGACCACCGGCCAGGTGTACTCCGACGTCATCGCCAAGGAGCGCCGCGGCGACTACCTCGGCGCGACCGTGCAGGTCATCCCGCACATCACCAACGAGATCAAGTCCCGCCTGGCCGCGATGGCCGATCCGGACCCCGAGACCGGCCGCGTCCCGGACGTGGTGATCACGGAGGTCGGCGGCACCGTCGGCGACATCGAGTCGCTGCCGTTCCTCGAGGCGATCCGCCAGTACCGGCACGACATCGGCCGCGACAACTGCTTCTTCCTCCACGTCTCGCTCGTGCCGTACCTGGCCGCGTCCTCGGAGATGAAGACCAAGCCCACGCAGCACTCGGTGGCGCAGCTGCGCAGCATCGGCATCCAGCCCGACGCGATCGTGTGCCGCTCGGACCGGCCGCTGCCGGACGGGCTGAAGGGCAAGATCGCCGGGTTCTGCGACGTGGACGACGCGGCGGTCGTCTCCGCGCCCGACTCGAAGTCGATCTACGAGATCCCGAAGACCCTCCACTCGGAGGGCCTGGACGCCTACGTGGTCCGCAAGCTCGACCTGCCGTTCCGCGACGTCGACTGGACCGCCTGGGACGACCTGCTCGACCGCGTCCACAACCCGGTCGCCACCGTCGAGGTCGCGATCGTCGGCAAGTACGTCGAGCTGCCTGACGCGTACAAGTCCGTGGTCGAGGCGCTGAGCGCGGCCGGCTTCGCCAACCGCGCGAAGGTCAAGGTCCGCTGGGTCGTCTCGGACGACTGCGACACCGCCGAGGGGACCGCGAAGGCCCTCGCCGGGGTCGACGCCGTGGTGGTCCCGGGCGGCTTCGGCGACCGGGGGGTCCCCGGGAAGCTGCACGCCCTCACGTGGTCGCGCACGCGGCTCGTGCCGACTCTGGGCCTGTGCCTGGGCATGCAGTGCATGGCGATCGAGGGCCTGCGCGAGGTCGCCGGGCTCGTGGGCGCGAACTCCGAGGAGTTTGACCGCGAGGCCGAGCACCTGGTCATCTCCACGATGGCCGACCAGACCGACATCGTCGCCGGCCGCGGCGACATGGGCGGCACGATGCGCCTGGGCACCTACCCGGCACAGCTCGCCGAGGGCTCCATCGCCGCCGAGGTCTACGGCGCGACGGAGGTCAACGAGCGCCACCGCCACCGCTACGAGGTCAACAACGCCTACCGCGACCAGCTGCTGAAGTCCGGCTTCGTGATCTCGGGCCTCTCGCCCGACGGGCGCCTGGTCGAGTTCATCGAGCTCGACCGCGAGGTGCACCCGTACTACATCGCGACCCAGGCCCACCCGGAGCTGAAGTCGCGCCCGACCCGCCCGCACCCGCTCTTCGCGGGACTGGTCGAGGCGGCGCTGAAGCGCCAGGCCGCCGAGCGCCTGGATCTCGAAGCGGCGTAAGCGAACACGTAAAAGGCGGGCCGCTCCCCTCGGGGAGCGGCCCGCCTTTCGGCACTACTGTTGCGCGGGCTGCTCCCGCAGCGCCCGGCCGACCGCCACGGTCGCGAGGAGCACCAGCACCGCGGCGATGAGCGCCACGGTCCGCAGCCCGTCGGTGAACGCGGTCCTGGCGGCCTCCATGAGGGCGTCGCCCGTGGCGGCGGGCAGCTTCGCGGCGATGTGCGCGGCCTCGCCGAGCGTCTCGGCCTGGACCGGGGCGTCCGCCATCTCGCTGCGGTAGATCCCGGTCGCGAGCGAACCCAGGAGCGCGACGCCCATCGCGCCGCCGAGCTCGTACGCGGTCTCGGAGATCGCCGACGCCGCGCCCGCCCGGTCGGCCGGGGCCGCGGCGAGGATCGCGTCGTTGGTCACGGTCTGCGCGAGGCCGGCCCCGATGCCGATCAAGATGGAGGCGACCACGACCACCAGCGCGCCCTGCTCGACGCCGACCAGCGACATGCCCGCGAAGCCGGCCATCACGAACACCAGGCCGCCGATGATGGTGCGCACCATGCCGACCCGCTCCGAGAGCCGCACGGCGAACAGGCCCGCGACCACGGAGACCGCCATCTCGGGCAGGAGCAGCAGCCCCGCCTCCATGGGGGAGAAGCCGAGCACGAGCTGCAGGTACTGGGTGAGCAGGAACAGCGACGAGATCATCGCGAACACGATCGTGAAGTTCGTGGCCAGCGAGGCGCTGAAGCGGCGCAGCCGGAACAGCCCCACGTCGATGAGCGGGTGCTCCAAGCGCAGCTGCCGTGCGATGAACGCCGCGCCGAACGCGAGGCCCGCGATGAGCGACACGACGGCCGTCCACGTCAGGCCGTGCTCGGCGATCGTCTTGACGCCGTAGACGAACGGGAACATCGCCAGGAACGACAGGGCCACGCTCGGCAGGTCGATCCGGCCCGGGTTCGGGTCCTTCGACTCCGGCACGAGCAGCGGCGCGACGACCACGACCGCGAGCGAGACCGGTGCGGCCATGAGGAACACCGAGCCCCACCAGAAGTGCTCCAGGAGCCAGCCGCCGATGATCGGCCCGGCGGCCGCGCCCGCGGAGAAGCCTGAGGCCCAGATCGCGATGGCGAACTTGCGCTGGCGGTCGTCGTGGAACAGGTTCCGCATGAGCGCCAGGGTGGTCGGCATGAGGGTCGCTCCGGCGAGGCCGAGCAGCGCCCGGGCGGCGATGAGCGCTTCGGCGGTCGGCGCGTAGGCGGCGAGGACGCTCGCGGCGGCGAACGCGGCCGAGCCGATGACGAGGAGCCTGCGGCGGCCCACGCGGTCGCCGAGGGTGCCCATGGTGACCAGGAGTCCGGCGAGCATGAACCCGTAGACGTCGACGATCCACAGGAGCTGGGAGCTGGTGGGCGCGAGGTCTTCGGACAGGAACGGCACGGCGAAGCCGAGCACGGTCATGTCGATCGAGATGAGCAGGACGGGGAGCACCAGCACGGCCAGCGCCCAGCCCTGTTTGGGGGTGATGCGGGCGCGGGGCTCCTGCGGTGCTCGAAGCGTAGCGGCCATGGGTTTCACTCTTTCTTGACGTGAGCCGCGGCGCGGCTCGCGAGGCGGCATCCCCGGACACCGGGCGTGCCGGAGGCCGACACGCCCTTCGACTGTACCGTCCGGACGGTACAGTTGGCATCTGGAGGAAACATGAAAGAGCCGGAGATCACCACCCGGGACCGCATTCTCAACGCGCTCCAGCGCATCCTCGTGGACCAGGGCTCCTCGGGCGTGACCTTGGAGAAGGTCGCCGCCGAGGCCGGCGTCTCCAAGGGCGGGCTGCTGTACCACTTCAAGTCCAAGTCCGAGCTGTACGACGGCCTGGCCCGCCGCCACCGCGCTGTGGAGGAGGCCAACATCGCCCAGGCCCGCGAACGCGGCGTCGTCGAGATGTTCCTGGAGGTCTCCTGGGTCGAGTCCGAGGAGTCGGCGGCCGGGCTCTGGGCGCTGCTCACCGCATTGCGCGGCACCGGCGAGCTCTCCGAGCAGGCCCGGGCCGACGTGCTGTTCATCTTCAACGGCTGGCGCGACCTCATCCACGAGCAGGTCCCCGACCCGGTGACCGCCGAGATCGTGCGCCTGGTCGGCGACGGCCTGTTCCTCTCGGCGCTCGCCGGCGCCCCGCTGCCGGATCGCGCGGTCGTCGAGCAGATCCTTCGGCGCCTCAGCGGCGAGGCCGCGGAGCCCGATCCCGAAACCTGAGCCGACTAGTGTGGCCCTCGTGCATGAGTACCGAGTCCTCGACAGCGAAATCATCCACCGCGGCTGGGCCTACGACCTGACCGCCGAGACCATCGCGATGCCCGGAGGCGGCACCGCCAAGCGCGAATACCTCCAGCACGTCGGCGCGGTCGTCACCGTCCCGCTCGACGAGCAGGGGCGGGTCGGCCTGATCCGCCAGTTCCGGGTCCCGGCGAAGGAGCTCCTGTGGGAGCTCCCGGCGGGCCTGCGCGACGTCGAAGGGGAGGACCCGGCCGTGGCCGCCCGCCGCGAGCTCGCCGAGGAGGCCGACCTCCTCGCCGCCGACCTCGTGAAGCTCGGCGAGTTCTACTCCACCCCGGGCATCTCGAGCGAGATGATCCACTACTACCTCGCCACCGGCCTGAGCCCCGTCCCCGAGGCCGACCTGCACGAGCGCACCGACGAGGAGACCCACATCGAGCTGGTGTGGTGGGACCTCGACAAGGCCATCGCCGCCGTCGCGGACGGGGAGATCCGCAACGGCGTCTGCGCGCTGGCGCTTACCCTTACGAAACTCCACCTCGACCGAAACTGACCCGCAACATCCAAGGCGCACGCTCACATGGCCCGTCGCATCATGGTGCGACGGGCCGCCTTACGATCACGGCGACGACGCCGTCCGAACCGCTGAACCCACAAGGAATGCGGGCTCCAGGACACCCGGCGTCCTAGACTGCCCGTGCGGGATGCCGACCGGCCCCGAACTGGCACAACGCTTCGGAAGGAACCCGCACGTGAAAGTCGCCGTCCCCCGCGAGATCAAGAACAACGAGTACCGCGTCGCCCTCACCCCCGCCGGGGTCCACGAACTGGTCGCCGCCGGCCACGACGTCTTCATCGAGACCGGCGCCGGCCTCGGCTCGGCGATCACCGACGCCGACTACCGCACCGCCGGGGCCCTCATCTACCCCGACGCCGAATCGACCTGGGACGCAGGCGATCTCGTCCTCAAGGTCAAGGAGCCGATCCAGGCGGAGTTCCACCGGATGCGGCCCGGCCAGACCCTCTTCACCTACCTCCACCTCGCCGCGGGCCCCGAGTGCACCGACGCGCTGCTGGAGCACCACGTCACCGGCATCGCCTACGAGACCGTGCAGACCGCCGACGGCCGCCTGCCGCTCCTGGCGCCCATGAGCGAAGTGGCCGGGCGCCTCGCCGTCCAGGCCGGCGCCTACCACTTGCAACGCCCCGAAGGCGGCCGCGGCACCCTCATGGGCGGCGTCCCCGGGACCGCGCCCGCGCGCGTGGTCATCATCGGCGCGGGCGTCTCGGGGATGAACGCCGCCGCCATCGCCGTCGGGATGCGCGCCGACGTCGAGCTCCTCGACCTCAACGTCGACCGGCTCCACGTCGCCGACGACCTCTACCAGGGCCGTCTGCGCACCATCGTCTCCAACCGCTTCGAGGTCAAGCGCGCCTGCAGCGAGGCCGACCTCGTCATCGGCGCAGTCCTCGTCCCGGGCGCCAAGGCCCCCACCGTGGTCGACGACGACGTGCTCGCCGAGATGAAGGACGGCGCGGTCCTCGTCGACATCGCCATCGACCAGGGCGGCTGCTTCGCGCACTCCAAAGCCACCACCCACGACGACCCCACGTTCACCCACGCGGGCAAACTCTTCTACTGCGTCGCGAACATGCCCGGGGCCGTGCCGAACACCTCGACGTACGCGCTGACGAACGCCACGCTCCCGTACGTCATGAAGCTCGCCAACCTCGGCTGGGCCGCGGCCCTCAAAGCCGACCCGGCCCTCGCGCGCGGTCTCAACACCTACGCCGGGCAGGTCGTCAACGAACCCGTCGCGATCACGCATCACCTGCCGCTCATGCCGATCGCGCAGGTGCTCGCGGAGAACTGACGTCCCAACAGGACTCGGGCCCCACTCTGCACAGCGGGCGATCTCACGCCGGGTGCCTCGGAGTCTCCCAAGCCGTCGACAGCCTCGATACACTGACGTACAGTCGCTAAGACAGGCAATGGTGAGACGCCCGGCACCCGGTGTCGACCTCGCACCCGGAGGCGCGAAGAAATGAGCAGTGTGGACAGCAACGACAAATGGGCGGCCCTGCGAGGCGCCGCGCAGATGCCTCCCGCTGACGGCACGGAGGACCTGACCTCGCCCGACCCGGAGTCGTACACCAACAAGCGCGAGATCCCCCAGCCCCAACCCCTGGAGCGCCACGGCCCGGCCCGCGTCATCGCCATGGCCAACCAGAAGGGCGGGGTCGGCAAGACCACCACGACCATCAACCTCGGTGCGGCCCTTGCCGAGTACGGCCGCAAGGTCCTCATGGTCGACTTCGACCCGCAGGGCGCGCTCTCGGTCGGCTTCGGCACCAACCCCCACACCCTCGACCTGACGGTCTACAACCTCCTCATGCAGGACGACGTCGACATCGACGACGTCATGGTCAAGACGAACGTCGCGGGCCTGCGCCTCCTCCCGGCCAACATCGACCTCTCGGCCGCCGAGATCCAGCTCGTCAACGAAGTCGCCCGCGAGCAGACCCTCGCCCGCGTCCTGCGGCCGGTCATCCCCGACTTCGACTACATCCTCATCGACTGCCAGCCCTCCCTGGGGCTCTTGACGATCAACGCGCTCACCGCCGCGCACTCCGTGCTCGTCCCGCTCGAGTGCGAGTTCTTCTCGCTGCGCGGCGTCGCCCTCCTCCTCGACACCGTCGACAAGGTCCGCGAGCGCCTCAACTACGACCTCGAACTCGACGGCATCCTCGCGACCATGTACGACTCGCGCACCACGCACTCGCGCCAGGTGCTCCAGCGCGTCGTGGAAGCCTTCGGCGACAAGGTGTTCTCCACCGTCATCACCCGCACGGTCCGCTTCCCCGAGACCACCGTCGCCGGCGAGCCCATCACCACCTGGGCCCCCGCCTCCTCCGGCGCCCGCGCCTACCGCCAACTCGCCCGAGAGCTGATCGCCGCAACGGATAAATAGGGTGCCGAAGTCCTTACGCCCCATGAAACCCGGAGTTCACCCCGTAGTGGCCCTGGCGCCCGTCTAAGCTGGCGTGCGTGACCGACCAGCAGCCGCCCCAGCTCCCGACCCAGCGGGAGGGCGAACCGGAGGAGGCCGAGACCGGCTTCCACGTCCGGCTCGCCAATTTCGAGGGCCCGTTCGACCTGCTGCTCCAGCTCATCGGCAAGCACAAGCTCGACGTCACCGAACTCGCCCTCCACCAGGTCGCCTCCGAGTTCATCACCTACGTCACCGGCCTCGACGACGCCTGGAACCTCGAGGAGACCTCCGAGTTCCTCCTCATCGCCGCCACCCTCCTCGACCTCAAGACCGCCCGGCTCCTGCCCGGCACCGTCGTCGACGACGAAGAGGACCTCGCCCTCCTCGAGGCCCGCGACCTCCTCTTCGCCCGCCTCCTGCAGTACAAGGCCTACAAGGAAGCCGCCGGCGCCATCGCGATGTTCGTCGAGTCCGCCGCGACCCGCATCCCCCGCAACGTCGGCCTCGAAGAGCGCTACAAAGGCCTGCTCCCCGAACTCGTCCTCGACCTCACCCCCGAGGAGTTCGCCGCCCTGGCGGGCAAGGCGATGCAACCCAAACCGCCCCCCACCGTCGGCACCGGCCACATCCACATGCAGCGCGTCTCCGTGCGCGAGCACGCCGTCATCATCTCCCGCCGCCTCCAGCGCGTCCAGACCGCGACCTTCCGGGCCCTCACCTCCGACTGCGAATCCCACCTCGAAGTCGTCGCCCGGTTCCTCGCCCTCCTCGAGCTCTACCGCGAAGCCCTCGTCGGCTTCGAGCAGATGCAGGCCCTCGGCGAACTCACCGTCCGCTGGCTCGGCGGGAACGTCACCGAGATCGACGTCGACGAGTACGCGGGAGCACCCGCAGAACCGCAAGCACCACCGGGGGAGGAACCGAGCACATGACCGAGCACCTGGGAGAGTCCCTCGAACACGACCTGGCGACCTGGAAGATGCCCGGCGCGCGCCAAGAGGCCGCGCCGCTGCGGCCCGACACGCCCGCCGACGAACCGGTCGCCGAAGGCGACGAGTACGCCGCCGCGCTGGCCGCCGCCCCCGCCCCCGCGGCATCGGACGAAGAACCCGAGGTCACGGCCGTCAGCCCCGTCCCCGACGACGTCGACCTCGGCGCCGTCCTGGAGGCGATCCTCATGATCGCCGAAGAACCGCTGAGCGAGGAGTTCCTCTCCTCGGTATTGGAGCGGCCACGTTCACAGGTGCGCGAGCAACTGGGTCGACTCAGCGCCGAATACACTGGTGACGGACGCGGATTCGATCTGCGTCGCCAAGCCGGCGGCTGGCGCTTCTACACCCGGGCGGACTACGCCCAGTACGTGGAGCGTTTCGTCACCGACGGCGCCTCCGCCCGCCTCACCAAGGCGGCACTGGAGACGCTCGCCGTGGTGGCCTACAGGCAGCCGGTCACCCGCGGCCGCATCTCGGCCATCCGGGGCGTGAACTGCGACGGCGTCATGCGCACGCTCGTCGCGCGCGGCCTGGTCGAGGAGTGCGGGACCGACCCGGACTCGACGGCGACGCTCTACCGCACCACCACCCTGTTCTTGGAGAAGATCGGACTGGACACGGTCGCACAGCTCCCCGAGCTGGCCCCGTTCCTACCGGACGACGTGACGGATATCGAGGAAGATGAACAACGCTGACGAAGAGGGCATCCGCCTGCAGAAAGTCCTGTCGCAGGCCGGGATCGCCTCCCGCCGTGCCGCAGAGGACCTGATCACCCGCGGCAAGGTGAAGGTCAACGGCGAGCGCGCCCACCTGGGCCAGCGCGTGGACACGTCCAAGGACGTCATCCACGTCTCCGGCAAGCGGGTCATGACCGACGTCGACAAGGTGTACTTCGCGATCAACAAGCCGCGCGGCATCGTCTCGACCATGGAGGACGAGGAGGGCCGCCGCTGCCTCGCCGAGTTTGCCAAAGGCATCGACCAGCGCGTCTTCCACGTGGGCCGGCTCGACACCGACTCCGAGGGCCTCCTGCTGCTCACCAACGACGGGGAACTCGCCAACCGCATCATGCACCCCTCGCACGGCCTGCCGAAGGTCTACCGGGCCCAGGTCGCCGGGATCATGGACCGCGCCACCTGGAACAAGCTGCTCAAGGGCATCGAGCTCGACGACGGCATCGCGAAGGCCGACAAGCTCAAGATCATCGACGAGCACGCCGGCCAGTCGTTGATCGAGATCACCATCCACGAGGGCCGCAAGCACATTGTGAGGCGGCTCATGGACGAGGCCGGCCACCACGTCTCGCGCCTCGTGCGCACCGAGATGGGCCCGGTCAAGCTGCGCAACCTCAAGCCGGGGACGCTCCGCAGGCTCACCCCGAACGAGGTGGGGGAGCTGTACCGCGAGGTCGGACTCTAGCTGGCTGTACTGACGGAAGCACATGGCCCGGTTAGGGTTCGGGCATGTCAACGATTCTGAACGTGATCTGGTTCGTGCTGGCCGGGCTCTGGCTCGCGATCGGCTACTTCTTCACGGGTCTGCTCTTCTGCATCTTCATCGTGACCATCCCGTTCGGCATCGCGAACATGCGCCTGGCCGGGTACGTGCTGTGGCCGTTCGGGCGGACCGTCGTCTACGACCGGGACGCCGGCTGCTTCTCGCTCCTGGGCAACGTCCTGTGGCTGATCCTGTTCGGCTGGGAGCTCGCGCTGGCGCACCTCGTCACCGGGTTCCTCCAGGCGATCACGATCATCGGCATCCCGCTCGCGGTGGCGAACTGGAAGATGATCCCGATGGCGCTGTGGCCGATGGGCGCGCGAGTCATCGAGAAGCGCTGATCCGGCGAGTCCCCAATAGTGAGGTCATTCCACACCTCACCAGGTATAACCGGGCATGATGTAGGTTTGCTTGGTTTGCAGTTGAAGAACGGAGCGCGACAGTGCCTGAGCAGAAGAGCGGACCGGTCGTCGCGATCGACGGCCCGTCCGGGGCCGGGAAGTCGACCGTGGCCAAGACTTTGGCGACCGCGATCGACGCCGCGTACCTCGACACCGGCGCCATGTACCGCGCCGCGACGCTGGCGGTCCTCAACGCCGGCGTCGACCCCTCGCAGACCGCACTGGTCACCAAGACCGTGAAGAACGCGAAGCTCGAGTTCGGGACCACCCCCGAAGACCCGTTCACCCGCGTCGACGGCGAGGACGCCGACCTGGCGATCCGCGGCGACGAGGTGACGAAGGCGGTCTCGGCGGTGGCCGGGAACAAGTCGGTGCGGAAGCACCTCATCGACGAGCAGCGGCGGATCATCGCCGACGCCAAGGCGGGCATCGTGGTCGAAGGCCGCGACATCGTCTCGGTGGTCGCTCCCGACGCCGACGTGAAGGTCTACCTGACCGCCGACCCGGTGGAGCGCGCCAAGCGGCGCGCCGCCGAGAACGGCGCCGACGCGAACACCACCGCGAAGGACATCGAACGGCGGGACACCGCCGACTCGAAGACCACCAGACCCCTGGAGGCTCCGGAAGGGGCCGTGGTGATCGACTCCACGACGCTGCCGATCGTGGAGGTAGTGGCCAAGATTCTGGCCTTGCTGAGCAACAGGGAAATTGATGACTGACGAAGTGACCTGGACCGGCGACGACGGTTGGAGCGAGAGCGACGACGTCGACGAACGCGGTCCGGTCCCGACGGTGGCCGTCGTCGGCCGCCCCAACGTGGGCAAGTCGACGCTGGTGAACCGTATTCTGGGCCGCCGCGCCGCGGTGGTGCAGGACGAACCGGGCGTGACCCGCGACCGCGTGGCGTACGACGCCGAATGGGCCGGGCGGGAGTTCAGCCTGGTCGACACCGGCGGCTGGGACCCGGACGCCGAGGGCATGGCGAAGTCCATCGCCCTGCAGGCCGAGCTGGCGATGCGCACCGCCGACGTGATCGTGTTCGTGGTCGACTCCCGCGTGGGCCCCACGGACGCCGATGAGGCGGCCGTGCGCATTCTGCGCTCGACCCGCAAGCCCGTGATCCTCGTGGCCAACAAGGCCGACTCGGAGCGCCAGGAGGCCGAGGTCCACGAGCTGTGGAGCCTGGGCCTGGGCGAGCCGTTCCCGATCTCGGCCCTCCACGGCCGCAACTCGGGCGACCTGCTTGACAAGATCGTCTGGGCGTTCCCCGAGGAGCCCACGGGCCAGCTCAAGGAGCGCGGCCCCCGCAAGGTGGCGCTCGTGGGCCGTCCGAACGTCGGCAAGTCGAGCCTGCTCAACCGCATCGCGGGCGAGGAGCGCGCGGTCGTCGACAACGTCGCGGGCACCACGGTCGACCCGGTCGACTCCCTCGTGGAGATCGACGGCGAGGACTGGGTCCTGGTCGACACGGCGGGCCTGCGCAAGCGCGTCAAGTTCGCCTCGGGCACCGAGTACTACGCCTCGCTGCGCACTGAGGCCGCCGTCGAGGCCGCCGAGGTCGCCCTGGTCCTCCTGGACGCCTCGGAGCCCATCAGCGAGCAGGACCAGCGGGTCCTGACCCAGGTCACCGAGTCCGGGCGCGCGATGGTCCTGGCGTTCAACAAGTGGGACCTCGTGGACGAGGACCGGCGGTACTACCTCGAGAAGGAGATCGACCGCGAACTCGGCCAGGTCTCCTGGGCCCCGCGGGTCAACGTCTCGGCCACGACCGGCCGGGCCGTCGAGAAGATCGCCCGCGCCCTGCGCGAAGCGCTCGAAGGGTGGGGTCAGCGCGTCAGCACCGGCGAGCTGAACAAGTGGATCAGCGACCTCCAGGCCGCCACGCCGCACCCGGTGCGGGCCAACAAGGCCCCGAAGGTCATTTACGCGACCCAGGCCGCCGCCGAGCCGCCGCGCTTCCTGCTCTTCACGAACGCGCCGTTCGACAAGCAGTACCTGAAGTTCATCACGCGCAAGCTTCGCGAGGACTTCGGCTTCGTCGGGACGCCCATCGACCTGGTGGTCAAACCCCGCGAATCCCGCAAGAAGGACAAGCGGAAATAGCCATTCTCACACCGGGGACCTCGCCTCAGAGGCCCCCGGGACCATAGGCTAAAGTTGTGTCCGCCGCGGACAACGCGGCGGAAAACGGGCTGTGGCGCAGCTTGGTAGCGCACTTGACTGGGGGTCAAGGGGTCGCAGGTTCAAGTCCTGTCAGCCCGACAAGAGAATAATCGTTCGAACCCTGGGCACCTTTTTAGGGGCCCGGGGTTCTGACGTTTTACCCGACTGGTAGCCGCAGGTCCTGGATTCTTGCAGGTGGTCGCAGAGGCCGGAAGTGACTGGCGGGCTCGTCTTGCTCGATGTGGGGGCTCTTGGCCCCGTCCACGGCGAGAAAGGCCTTCTCGAAACACAGGGCACCGAGGGTCGACACCAGGTGAAGCCCGTGAGCGCCTGGACGGCGTCGTTGCAGAGGTGATGTCAGGGTCAGTGACCCTTGACGACCTACCACCAGATCTACCACCGGTCATGTCCACCAAGGGCTGTCGGGCGGGCCCCTGCCATCGAGTGGGATCCTCGCTGTGGGGTGCATATCCGTATCCTTGACGGATGTGGTGGTGGCTGGCGGGTTCTGGCCTCGTTGCGGCGGGGATCGCTTTTGTGCAGTCGCTCGCCGCGGCACAATTGGGCGCCGTGACGCTTGTGCGGACCGCTATCGTTCTGGCACCCACCGGGACTGGTCTCGACGCCGTGTTCGGGCCGATCGTGGACCGGCCGCAGCTGGCACGCGGACTCGTCGGTCAACTCGCAATACCGGTGAGCCTGGGGTGCTTCCTGTCGCTCGCGGCCGCACCGGTGGTCGGCAACACCACGGCGCTGGTGCTCAAGCACGGGACGGGGTACACGGCGACATGGGCTGAGCTCTACCCCGAGCCTGGCCGATGGCTCGTCGGCGCCGCGCTGTTCGCGGTCGTCGCCGCACACGCTGCCGCCCACATTGCCTTGGACATGCACCTGCGCGGTTGGGGTTTGGTGCGGAACACGGGGTGCCTTTGGTGGGCCGGGGCGCTTCCCGGGCTCGCGCTCTTCTCCTGGGCGTGGCGGTCGATCACCGGCGCCGACGCGCTCACCGCCGCGCTGGCCCTGGCGGCAATGTCGCTCGCGCTGGCTTGGACGGCGAACCGTGCAGTGTGGGGCTGTTACGCGGAGATGGGTTTCGTGCCGCCAGTAGCCACCGCTGCTGATGGGACCGACCGTTCTCGCGTGATGGCCCGTCTGGGGACCTGGATGCTGATCCTGACCGGTGCCGCACTCGCCGCGTTGGTGCGCGGACTCGACATCGGCGCATACGGCTCTGGGCCGGGCATAGCACTGCTCACGCCCGCAGTGATCTTGGTGGCCACCGTCGTCAAGGACTTGATCGGCGACGTCGGAGAGGCGTTCGCCCGCCGCCATGGGCTCCCGTATCACCGAGACTAGGTCGGCGCTATTGATGTCCACGGCGGCTCCGTGGGTGCGCCGCCGCTCTAGAAGATCAGAACCCTGGCGATGCCGATTCGATCGTTTGCTGACGAACTTCCTGATCGCCTGGCCCGCAGGCTCCGACGGAGCTGGAGGGATTTCGGGGCACCTCGCATCGCCTTGCTCGTCGCCTTCGCAGCGGGTCGCGCCGGATTCCCGCCGGTCTCCCGCCGGGATTCCGCCTGGTGGCACGGGCCGCCCGCGAGAAGACTGTCCTGGATGGGATGCGCGACGGCATCCACGACCCCAGCGCGAATCCGGCGGTGCAGCTCACGGCGGATCGCGGCATAAGGAGTGATACCCCGATGTTCCAAACCCTGAAGGGCCGCATGCGGATCGCCTCGGCGACCATCGCCGCGCTCACACTCGCGCTCACGGGATTCGCCGTCTTCGGCACCGCCACGGCGGCATCGTCCCAGGCCGTCGACGACAGCGCGGTCACCCCCGCTGAGGACGCTGGGATCCTGGGCATCCCCTGCGAGACCGGCACCGGCTGGAACGGGGACAACCCCACCTCGCAGATGTACGCCTGGGCGAGCTGCGACGAGCCCGGCTCCGACGACATCAACCTGTGGGCGTTCAGAGTCAAGTTCAGCTGCACCAGCGAGGCGGGCTACCGCTACAGCTACTGGTACAGGGCCGACGGCCGGACCATTCGCGGTTACTGCCCCAGGGGCAAGCGCGTCGACATCTCGTCGGTGGAGACGCTGTACAACGGAGGCCTGGAAACCGCGGGAACGCTCGACGGGACCCGGTAGCCAAGGCCTAGAGCACACCCGGAAGGTGCGGGGGATCGCGGGCCGGAGCTGCCACTCCGGCCCATTCCTTTGCGACGGTGGCTCCTAGGGGCGCGTCTCTCGAATGACCAGGCCCGGGCGGTCGGTCGAATATCGACGGTCGCCGGTGCCGTCGATTTCCGCTTCAAAGAGGCCTCACTCCTGGAGGTTCTCGCGTTGGGCTTGGCTCAGGCGATCTTCTCTGGTGGTGATGGTGTAGCTGTCTGGGTCGACGGGTTGCAGGTTTAGGGGATCGGCGATCTCCGGGTGGTGCCGGATCGCCTCAAGTGCGGCGGTGGTGCGGTCCGGGGGCCATTCGAGGGCGGTGGTCAGTGCGCCGAGCGTGATCGGTCGTCCTACGTGAGCGAGGGCGGCGACCACGGTCAGCGCGTCGTCAACGACCGAATCGGCAAGGGTGCTGCCGCTCATCTGTTCGCTAAGCCGAGAGAAGAACCGGCCCATCGTGGCCAGTCGGACACCGGCGACCGAGTCGGCGCCGAAGATCGCGACGCCTCGCTCGGCGGCGGTCGCGACCCGGCCGTGGGCACCGGTGTCGGCCTGCCAAGCGCGGAGCCAGACCTCGTCGTCGATGACGTATCGCTCGCGTCGGCTGCCGGGATCCGGTCGGCGGGCCACCAGCTCCATGTCTTCGAGGAAGGCGATGGACTTGGACACCGACGCCGGACTGACCCGCAACCGCCGCACCAGGTCGGCGGCGTGCAGGCCGCCGGAGTCGGCGGTGAGCAGACAGACGAAGACACGGGAGGTCATGCGGGGCATACCGGTCGCGGCCAGCAAGGTCGCGAAGTCGTCCACGAATTCGCTCCCTGCCGCAGCCGGCCGCTCGTCGGCCGCCGGGTCGGTGGGCCGGGACGGCCGGCGGCGGCGTGCGCGGTCATCGGCGGCCCGCTGTGCGCGATCGGCCCGGTAGGCACCGGGGACGCCGTTGCGGACGACCTCGCGGCTGACGGTGGACGTCGGGCGGCCGAGGCGTCGGGCGATCTCGGCGTACCCGAGTCCCTCGGCCAGCCATGCCTCGATCCGTCGGCGATCCTCATCGGTCAGCCTGCCTCCGGGCACCGGCATACCTCCTCTGTTGCGTTCGCCAACAGTACATTGCAACGAGCTGGTGGATGCTATTGCATTCACCGGCATATCTGTTGCAATGATTGGCATTCAACCAGCAATATTGTTCCGATTATGTTGACACTTCTTGAAACGCAACGTAGCTTTTCCTCATTCGGAAACCAGAGGAGAACACCATGAAGCACGTAATGGCAGTGTCGACCATCATCGATGAAGGCGAGTTCTGGAGCCGCCTGAAGCAGGCGTACACCAAACTTCCCGAAGGCGCCCAATGGAAACTCGCGGTCGCCGCCAAAGACGGGACCACAGTGGTGAACATCATCGTCGGCGACTCGGTCGAGACCGTGCGGGACTTCTTCGAGTCTCACGCCGGAGCCTTCGCCACGACCGAGTACTTCGAAGCCGACGCCGCCAACGCGATCGGTCTGCCGCGATGAGCATCGACGTACCGCGGATTCGGGCCAGGACGACCGAACTCCTCGCCGAATACGGCATTCCCAGCGCCGCGATCGGCGTACTCCACGACGGGGATCTCACCGAACTCGCCGTCGGCGTCACGAACATCGAGACACGCGCACCCGCGACGCCGGAGACCGTCTACCAGTGCGGCTCCATGACCAAGACCTGGACCGCGCTGGCGCTCATGCAGCTGGTCGACGAGGGCAAGGTCGACCTGGACGCGCCGGTACGGGCCTACCTGCCGGACTTCTCCGTGGCCGACCCGGAAACGACCGCCAAGGTCACCCCGCGCCATCTGCTCTTCCACACCAACGGAATCGAGGAGGACTTCGGCGATCCCGGCGAAGGCGACGACGTCTACGAGCGCATGGTCGCCAACATCGCCGACGCCCCCCAGGTGTTTCCCCTGGGCCGCACCCACGGCTACAGCGCGGCGCTGGGGTACGGGATTCTCGGACGAATCCTCGAGGTGCACGACGGCAAGCGGTGGGACGACCTCATGCGGGACCGCCTCTTCGATCCGCTCAGGCTGACCGGGACGAACAGTCGGCACGAGGACGTCGATCCCACCAGGGCCGCGGCCGGACACCTGATCCGTTCCCTTGAGGAGGGCCCCATCCTCACGCCGATCGATCACCTGCCACGGGCCTACGGTCCCAGCGGCAACATCACCTCGACGGTCCTGGAAGTCCTCGCCATGGCGCACGTCCTCCTGACCGAGGGCTCGGGGCCGGACGGCACCCGCATCGTCTCGGCCGAGAGCGTCCGGGAGATGATGCGATCGCGAGTGCCCGTACCGGATCCGTACATGTTCGGGCCCGAATGGGCACTCGGGCTCATCGTCTGCGACTGGCACGGCCGGACCGTCTACGCCTCCGACGGCAGCACGATCGGCCAGAACGCCCGACTCAGAATCCTGCCGGACTCGAACACCGCCATCGTCATGCTGACCAACGGCGGACCACGGGAAAGCTTCTACCGCAAGGTCTTCAATGAGATCCTGACCGACCTGGGCACGGCGACGATCCCGGAACCGCCTGCGCCCCATCCCACACTGCACCTCGACCCCTCCAGGTACGAAGGCGTCTACGAACGCCCCGGCGCACGCTTCGAGGTCGCCGCCGAGGACGGCGACCTCTTCCTGACCCTCGCCCTGGACCCGATGGAGGCGGCGTTCCTGCAGCGGCCGGACCGCATCAGATACCGACTGCTCCCCATCGACGAGACGCATTTCCTCATGCCGCCGGCGGGTCCGCTGGAAGACACCCAGACGGTCGCGATCTACGACTTCACCGACGGCCCCGCCAGATACCTGCACATCAACTCCCGCGTACACCCGCGGCAAGTGTGACGGGCCTGGTGGACGAGGCTTTGACGCTGCGGATGCTTGCTCGTGGGCGAGGTCTGGCTGAACCGGTGACTTCATGAGGAACGTATGAGCGGGTGGCCCCTCCGGGCCACCCGCTCATAGGTTCCTATGCCGATGGGGAAGCGGCGTGATCCTTTAGTGGGCCCATCGCTGGTTGGTCCCGCCATGGCAGGTCCACAGGTGGACCAGGGCGCCGTTGGCGGTCGAAGCGCTGGACACGTCCAGGCACAGTCCCGATTGCACTCCGGTGATGGTGCCGTCGGCGTTCACGTTCCATTGCTGGTTGGTCCCGCCGTTGCAGCTCCAGGTGACCACCTGCGTGCCGTTGGCCGTGCCGTTGTCCCAAGCGTCCAGGCAGAGCCGGGAGCCGCCGGAGTAGACGGAGAGTTCGCCGGTGTCCGAGCGGGTCCACTGCTGCCCGGGGCCGCCCGAGCAGTCCAGGATCTGCACCTGGACGCCGGGCTGGGTCGAGGCGTTCGGCACGTCGAGGCACTTGCCGGCCCCCACCGCCCGCAGGTCGCCGCCGCTCCCGTCCGTGGCGTCGAACCGCCACCAGTCCACGTTGAAGAGGAAGCCGCTGCCGCCGGTGAACGTCAGGTACAGGTCGCGGGTGCCGGTCGCGCCGCTGACCGGGCAGGAGACGTCCGTCCAGGTCTGCCAGCCGCCGGTGCCCGAGACCGTGCAGGTGCCGACCACCTGGCCGTTCGGTCCGTCGAGCCGCAGCTCGATGTTCCCGCCGCTCGTCGCCGAGGCCACCCGCGCGGTGAACTGGCGGGCTCCGGTGCCGAAAGCCGCGCCCTTGACCTTGATCGAGTCCCCGTTCTCGATCCAGCTCACGTTCATCCCGCCGGCGGCGGTCCACTCGGTCTCAACGCCGTTCGCCCAGGCGATCGTCTCGGCCTCCTGGCGCACATAGGGGTTGAGGGTGCCCACTTGCGGCGCCCCGGCCGTGGTCATGTTCATCTGGGGGATCGTGCCGTCGGCGTTGTAGGTGAACTGCTCGACCGCCACGGACCTGGTGAAACCGCTGCCGCCCGGAAGCGCTCCATTGTGGTAGAAGAAGTACGAGTTCCCCTTGAAGTCGATCACCCCGGCGTGGTTGGTGAAGCTGCCGCCCTGCGCGGGCATGACCGTCCCCCGGTAGGTCCACGGCCCGGTCGCGGTCGGGGCCGTCGAGTAGGCGATGAACTCCTGGCAGCACTGCGCCGCGAAGACGTTGTAGTACAGCGATCCACGCTTGTAGACCCACGGCCCCTCCTCGTAGAGGGTCGGCCGTTCCGTGCTGCCGGGGCGGGCGCCGAAGCCCTCCGCGGTGAGGGGGACCCTGGTCACGGCGCCCGAGTAGGAGACCATGTCGGCGTTGAGCTTCACGTACGAGAGGTTCGGGTTGCCCCAGTAGAGGTAGGCCTGCCCGTCGTCGTCGATGAAGACCGTGGGGTCGATCTCGCCGTTGACGACGAGCGGGTGCCCGAGGGCGTCCCGGAACGGCCCGGTGGGGCTGTCGGCGACGGCCACGCCGATCGCGAACTGACCGGTGGCCCGCTCGCTCACGGGCACGTACCAGTAGAACTTGCCGTCGCGCTCGATGGCCTGGCCCGCCCAGGCGTTCGCGCCCGCCCAGCTGAACGTCTCGAGGCTCAGCGGGGAGCCGTGGTCGGTCCAGTTGACCATGTCGTCGGAGGACCAGACCCGCCAGTCCCTCATGTCGAAACCGGTGGAGCCGTCCTCGTCGTGTCCGGTGTAGAGGTAGACGCGGTCATTGTGGACCAGCGGCGCGGGGTCCGCGGTGTACATGGTCTGGATGATCGGGTTGTCGGCCTGCGCCGGGGCGGGCGACGGCTCGGCGACCGGGCTCAGCGCGGCTGCCGCGAAGGCGAATGCCAGCACGAGCGCCGCCGTTCGCTTCCGGTGTGGATTCGACGTTTTCATGGGGAACCTCTCTGGTCGCGCGGCGCGCGACTGATCTATGAGGGACCTTCATGGTGAAGGTCCCTTCCTTGCAGGACACTTCTTAGACGGCGACCGAGAATCGCTTGACGGTGACGGCGCCGCCGAGGGCTTGCGTGGCGTGGTTGAAGACCGCGAATCGGGGGCCCATGAAGAACGCTGGGCTGGTGCCGAGGGTGAGCGCGGTCCCGAGCGGGATGAAGTCCGATCCGTCCTCGCTGTAGGAGAAGTGCGCCAGGCGTTCGGCGCCGGGCCTGATGTCGGCGGTGACCCGCAGCCAGACGGTGGACCCGCACAGTTCGGCGCTCGCGCGTTCGGTGCCGGTGCCGACGGTGTTGAAGCCCGAGTCCATGGTGTGGCCGTCGGTCATGGAGATGCGGGTGACGCCGTTCTCGCGGCGCACGCCGATCCAGGCCGAATTGTTGCGGAGCACCGCCAGGCCGGCGCGGTCGCCGTCGGCCATCTGGGCCGGATCGAGCTCGATGGTGGCCGTGGAGGAAGGGCCCTGGATGCGGTGGGTGAGCGTGTTGCGGGCGCGGTAGAGGTCGTTGGTGACCGTGGCGGTCTGGAGCCGGAGCCCGTTGCCGGTGCTCCACTTCGAGTCGTCCGGGTTGTGGTTCCACTCCCACTTCGCGGCCAAGGTCGCGGCGGTGAACTCGTCAGTGCCGATCATGGACGGCACGGGGTGCGGGGGGAGGTCCGGGAACGGGTACGTCTGCCCCCAGGCGCCGTTCACCGTCTGCACCTGCGGCCAGCCGTCCGCGGTCCAGGTGATCGGCGCGAGGGCCGGCACGCGGCCGCCGGGGGGCGTCCACGAAGCCCATGTAGTACCAGGCGCCGTTCGGCGTCGAGACGAGGCCGCCCTGGTGGGGGATGCCGCCGCCGGGGATCGGTCCGGGCATGTCGAGCAGGACCTCCCTGACTTCGTAAGGGCCCCAGGGCGATGAGGATTTGAGAATGTACTGGCCGTTCGGGGGCTTGGTGAGGAACATGTAGTAGCTGCCGTTGATCTTGTAGAACCGGGCGCCCTCCATGCCGCCGATCTCCGGCGGGCTGGAGAAGACGTGCTCGTTGCGGACCTCGGTCTTGCCGTCGGCCGAGAGCTGCGCGACGTAGAGCTCGGTGTTGCCGTAGGCGACGTACATCGTGTCGTCGGTGTCGACGAGCATCCCCGCGTCGTAGTAGGAGCGGGGGAACTCCGCGTGGCGGGTCCAGGGCCCGGCCGGATCGGCGGCGGTGTACATGAACGAGCGGTGGAAGTCGATCTGGCCGAGCCAGTAGAAGCGGTTCTCGCTGGCGCGGTGGGTGAGCGAGGAGGCCCAGATGCCGACGATGTAGCGGTGGCCGCCGTTCAGGTCGTACCAGTCGCTGAAGTCGAGCCGCGGCACGGAGTGGCCGATGAACTCCCAGTTGACGAGGTCCCGGGAATGCAGGACGGGCGCGCCCGGCGAGTAGTGCATCGTGGACGCGGTCATGTAGAAGTCCGAGCCGACGCGGATGATCTCGATGTCGGCGAAGTCCTGCCAGACGACGGGGTTGGTGTAGCCGGTCTGCTGGGCCTCGGCCTGGCCGAGGGCGTAGGGGGCGTGGACGGCCGCCGTCGCTCCGGCGGCCAGTCCCGCGCCGGCGATGAACAGTCCGCGGCGGCTGGTGGTGAGGTCAAGGGCGTGGTGCATGCGTTCCACGGTGTGCTCCTCAATCGAGGTCGGCGCCGTGCGCGACAGGGCCTCGGGCCGACGGCCGGAGTGCCTATGTCGTTGCAGGCGAATGGATCTGGGCGGTGATGCAACTGCCGAGCCGGGCGGTGGGCATGCCGAGGGCGGTCATGCCGCCGGGGAGGGCCCGGTCGCGTTCGGTCGCCGGATCGGGGCGGGGCGGCCGGTTTCGGTATCCCTGGGAAGCACCGGCCGCCCCTTGGGGAATCAGGCGTTGGAATCCTGGCGGATGTCGGCGAGGACGGTGTCGGCGCCGCAGGTGGAGCCGACCGGGGTGAGCTGCCACTGCTGGTTCGCGTAACCGCTCACACTGTGCTGCACGATCGGCGAGCCCGCGGTGGTCGACCAGTCCCGGACGTCGAGTGCCTTGCCGGAGAAGCGGCTGACGATCGAGTAGTAGCCCTCGCCGTTCGCGGTGACCTTCCACTGCTGGTTGGTGTCGCCGGTGTCGTGGTACTGGGCGACGGTGCCGCCGTCGGCGGTGCTGTGGTTCCACACGTCGAGGAAGAGTCCGGAGTGGCGGACCTGGATCTTGTGGTAGCCGTTGCCGACGTCGATGAACCGGAACTGCTGGTTCGTGTTCGCCCAGTTGGTGTACTGGGTGAGGATCGCCCCCGGCTCGGTCGAGACGCCCTGGATGTCGAGGGCGAGGCCCGAGTGGCGCGACTGGACGGTGTACCAGTCGCTGGCGGTCGGCTGGGCTTCGGCGCGTTGCGCGCCGAAGCCGAGCAGGCCCGCCGTGGCGAACACGGCCGCGACCGCCAAGGCGGTGGCGATGCGGGACCAGCGGTGGAGGAGTGCGAGGTCGGGTGCCGCTTGCATCATTGACTCCCTAGTGGATTCAGTGGCCGGGGACGAGGGGTTCCGGGGGGTCAGCACGAGGCGCCTCCCTTGAGGGTCAGCAGCGCGAGGCGGTACGGCAGCTGGGAGTACTCCATGCCGTCGGTGCTCGGGTCGCGGCCCTGGTAGAGCATCTGGAGGTTGCCGGTGTCGATGTTCATCTTCTGGTCGTTGCCGGACCGGATGAGTTCGCCGTGGCTGATGTCGGCCGTCCACTGGCCATCGGGGAACGTCACGTTCGCGATCCCGGCGAACGGGGCGCTCTGGTCGCCGGCCTGCAGCCGCCACTGCCCGGTGATGCCGTCGGCCAGGTACGAGCGGTAGTAGCGGCCGTTCGAGCCCATCGCCTCCCAGATCAGCAGGTACTGGTCGGAGTCGTCGACCTGGTAGACCGCGCCGCCCTCGAAGAGGAGGTCGCGGGTGTCCTGCAGGACGATCTGGGTGTTGCGGAAGTTGTTCGGGAACTCGCCGATCGTGGTCTCCGAGCGGTACACGCGCCCGTCGTCGTCGGCGGCGAACAGGTAGCACATGCTGTCGTCGCAGATGTTCCAGAAGTCCAGCCAGCCGCCGCTGTTCTCCTCGACGATGGGAGGCGTCTCGTCGATGAAGTTCTTCGGCGCCGACCAGCTCTGCGGGTCGGCGGGGTTCTCGCTGGTGGAGTACGTGGGCGGGCCGGTCTGGTACACCAGGTACCACAAGTCGTCCGGCGCGAAGTGGAACAGCTGCGGCGCCGCCGCATACCTGTCCCCGATGTTCGGGTTGGTGTCCAGGTAGCTCACGGGGGCGGCCGCGGCCTGGTCCCAGTCGGAGAACTTGGAGAAGGCCAGGCTCCAGTGCCCCTCGGGCGTGTTCGCCACGGTGTAGTAGGCGAGCCACTCGTCGTTGTGGCGCACGATCGTCGGGTCCTTGGCCGAGACGACGTTGTGCGTCGCGTCCGGCTTCGGGCCGATCAGCGGCCCGCTGGACTCCCACTGGTAGGAGCTCGGGAGGCCCTGCGCCCCGACCTCCTCGCCGCCGCCGGCACCGTCAGTGGTCTGGGCGTTGGCGATGAGCGCGCTCGAGGCCAGGGTGGTGGCCACGGCGAGCGCGGTCGCCGCTCCCAGCACGCGATTTCGCAGTTTTCGTTGCATGAATATCCCTTCGGCGAGCACGTGAACGTGTCTGTTATCGTTCACATGCCGCAGCTCGGCGCCGAAACATCTGATGATTTTTGCGGCGACTCGAACTATAGAGAGCGCTCGATATGCAGTCAACGGGTCGGAGGAAAGTTTGTCGGCGCGCCTAGCGTCAACCTGCCGCATCGAGTCTCGGGCTCGACTTCGTTTCGCCAAGGCCCCCAACGACATTCATGTCATGACAGGATTCCGGCAAGGGAGGGGCCGAGAATCTTCCCTTGACAAAGTTTGGTCGTCCAACTTAGTGTGGAGCCGCACAAGGAGATCGACCCCCCTCCTGCGGCCGCCGCCGCGCCCTCACGGAATCCACCGTCCCACAAGGAGATCCGTGAAGAGTTCAGACACCGTCCATAGAAGACGAATGCGCCTCGGCGTGACCGCCGCCGCCGCAATCACCGCCCTGACCGCGGGGCTGATCGGCGCTGTCAGCGCCAACGCAGCCTCGGAAGGCTGCGAGGTCGAATACCAGGTCACCGGCCAATGGTCGGGGGGCTTCAACGCCAACGTCCAGGTCACCAACCTCGGCGACCCGGTCAACCACTGGGACCTGGAGTGGACCTGGGCCGACGATCAGGCCGTCACCCACATGTGGAACGCCAAGGACAAGAGCAAGGCCGCCACGGCCAAGGCCTCCGGCCAGGGACACAACGGCGCGCTCGCGACCGGCGGAACCACCTCGTTCGGGTTCTCCGGTTCGTGGTCGGATGCGAACACCGACCCCACCGACTTCCGCCTCAACGGCCGCCTCTGCGACGGCACGGTGAGCGAACCGCAGCAGCCGATGACCGCCATCGAGCAGGTCGCGGCCATGCAGCCGGGCTGGAACGTCGGCAACTCCCTCGACGCCTTCGGCGGCGACACCGGCGGTGAGACCGCCTGGGGCAACCCGCCGATCACCGAGGAGCTCCTCCAGACCATCAAGGCGGAGGGCTACAACTCGATCCGCCTCCCGGTGGCCTGGGATTACGAGCACACCGGCCCGGGACCGGACTACACGATCTCCTCCGAGCGCATGGAGCGTGTCGCGCAGGTCGTCGACTGGGCGATCGCGAACGACCTCCAGGTGCTGGTCAACATCCACGACCAGATGTTCACCAAGGAGCTGCCGGACGACCGCGAGAACGTGCTGGCGAAGTTCAACTCGATGTGGACCCAGATCGCCGAGCGGTTCAAGGACTACCCGTCCGAGCTGTCCTTCGAGAGCATCAACGAACCGCAGTTCCCCACTGACACGGCCAACCAGGACGCCCACACCGCCACGCTCAACGTCAACTTCTACGAGACCGTCCGCGCCACCGGCGGGAAGAACGCCGACCGGCTCCTGGTGCTGCCGACGTGGGTCACCAACTCCGAGCAGCCGCACCTGGACGCGCTCAAGGCCACCATCGACGAGCTCGACGACGACATGATCGCAGCGACCGTCCACTTCTACGGGTTCTATCCCTTCGGCGTCAACGTCGCCGGGGTCACCACCTACGACGAGGAGACCCGGCAGGACCTCGAGAACACCTTCCAGCGCACCAATGACACCTTCGTCGACAACGGCGTGCCGGTCATCGTCGGCGAGTGGGGTGTCCTCGGCTACGACTACACCCGCGGCGCCGTGCCCAACTCGCCGCAGTACGGCGAGTTGCTGAAGTTCTTCCAGGCCACCACGCACCAGGCCGTCGAAGAGCAGCTGACCTTGATGCTGTGGGACGCCGGCTCGTACCTCAACCGCCACACCCTGGAATGGCGCGACCCGCTCCTGAAGGCGTACATGGACTCAGGTTTTACGACGCTTTCGGGCACCGCCTCGTTCGACTCGATCTACCTCGAGAAGGCCGGGACCATCGCGGACGAGTCGCTCACCCTCAACCGCAACGGCCTTGACTTCGAAGGCCTGTGGCAGGGGGACACCGCACTTACCGAGGGCACTGACTACACCGTCTCCGGTGACACGGTCACCCTGACCGCCGCCGCGCTCACCCGTCTCGCGGGCGACCGCGCCTACGGCACCAACGCGACCATCGAAGCCCGCTTCTCGGACGGCCTGCCGTGGCAGATCCACATCATCAGCTACGACACGGCGCAGATCTCCGACCTCACCGGGACCCTGGACGGCGCACCTTGGTCCCAGTGGTGGGCTTGCAACTCCTCGTGCTTCGCGATTCCGACCGAGTTCAACGGCGACCAGATCGCCACGATGGAGGCCAAGTACGCCGACGGCACCAACGCCGGACCCCACACGTGGACCGCCTTCAAGGAGCTCTGGGCGACCTACCGGCCCGACTACGACGCCGGCACGATCAGCCTCACCCCTGACTTCTTCAACGAGGTCAGGGACGACGAGCCCGTCACCCTCACGTTCCACTTCTGGGGCGGGGGGACGATCGAGTACATCGTCACCAAGACCGGCACGACCGTGACCGGCACCAACGCTTGATCAGCGACCTACCCGGCGGCGGGGGGCCCCCCGGGCCCCCCCCCCCCCGCTGCAGCGCCCCGAGACGCGGCACTCGAGCGACGGCCGCCGTACCGACCACGCCGGTCCGACCCATGACAGATCCGGCCGACCAGAAGGAGACCGACATGATCGCCGCACTCTCGCTGCAGCTCTGCAGCGTGCGAGGACACGATGAACCCGCCGGCTGCATCTGACAACTGCGCCCGCTGGGGCGTGTACGAAGTCGAACTCCGCGGCCCCGCCGAAGGCAACCCGTTCACCGAGGTCGACCTGGCCGCGGTCTTCGACGATGGTGAGCGGGAGATGCGCGTCGGGGGGTTCTACGACGGCGATGGGATCTACCGGGTCCGCTTCATGCCCGACGCCGAGGGGCATTGGACCTTCACGACGGCCTCGAACGCCCCCGCACTCGACGGCGTGACCGGCGAGTTCACCTGCACCCCACCGGCACCGGGCGCTCATGGTCCGGTCCGGGCAGACGGCTTCCACTTCGCGCACGGCGACGGCACCCGCTACCTCCCGGTCGGCACCACCGCCTACGCGTGGACCCACCAGGTCCAGCGACTGCGGGACCAGACCCGCCGGACCCTGGCCGCGGGGCCGTTCAACAAGGTGCGGATGTGCCTGCTGCCCAAGTGGTACCAGTACAACCACGAGGAGCCCGAGCTTTACCCCTTCCCCGGCTCCGTCGAGGAAGGCTGGGACACGACCCGGTTCGACCCGGCGTTCTTCCGCCGCTTCGAGGATGAGGTGGCCGCTTTGCAGGACTTGGGGATCGAAGCGGACGTCATCCTCCTCCACCCCTACGACCGGTGGGGATTCGCCGACCTCGGCGCCGAAGCCGACGACCGGCTGATCCGCTACACCGTCCGGCGCCTCGCGGCCTACGCGAACGTGTGGTGGTCCATGGCCAACGAGTACGACATGATGGGCGCCAAGACCGAGGACGACTGGGAGCGCCTGGCCGCCGTCGTGTCCGAAGAGGACCCGCACGGGCACCTCAACTCGATCCACAACTGCGGCCCGTTCTACGACTACGCCGAACCGTGGATCACCCACGCCAGCATCCAGCGCCAGGACGCCTACCGGACCGCCGAGTTCACCGACGAGTGGCGCGAGCGCTGGGGCAAGCCGGTCGTGATCGACGAGTGCGCCTACGAAGGCGACATCGACCAGGGCTGGGGGAACATCTCCGGTGAGGAGCTGACCCGGCGCTGCTGGGAGGGCGCGGTGCGGGGCGGGTATGTCGCGCACGGCGAGACCTACCTCAACGACGCCGAGGAACTCTGGTGGTCCAAAGGCGGCGAACTCGTCGGCACCAGCCCGGCCCGCATGGGCTTCCTGCGCGAGGTCATCGCCGCATCCCCGGCCGGAGTCCTCGACCCGCTCCCCTCCCACTGGGACGCGCGAACCGGCGGGGTCGCCGGCGAATACGAGGTCACCTACCTCGGGTTCAGTCGCCCCCGCTTCCGCCACCACCCGCTCCCCGAAGGCAGGCGCTGGGCGGTCGACGTGATCGACACCTGGAACATGACCGTCGAACGCGTCGCCGACCACGCCGAGGGCACCCTCCGCGTCTCCCTTCCCGGCCGCGAATACATGGCCATCCGCATCATCGCCGAGACATAGCCCCACGGCAACGCACTCCTCACCCGCCAACGGCCGCAAAGCGTTCGCCAGGACCGGCACCGTTGATGCAGAGACGTATCTCAATCGAAAGCGGAGTAGCAAATGACATCGCAAGCCCCGTTGCATCCTGACGAGGATCCGGCCTTCGAGTGGGCCCCCGCTGGGCTCCACCTGAAGTTCGACCACCGCGACGACCGGCCCGTGCGGCTCGTGCGCCTCGCGACCGCACCCGAGGCGCCGTCAGCGACCGCGCCCTCGGCGATCGTCGACGTCGTCACCGCAGGCGGCGCGCACTACGCCGACAACGACCAGGGCCTCCTCTACTCGAGCGCCGGGCAGCGGCTCCGCTACGAGGGCCACGAATCGGACGAGACCGAACTGCGGATCCGCCAGCGGACACCGGAGTTCGGCATCGAGGTGCTCAGCGTCTTCCGCGTCGCGGGTCCGGGCCTCCAGATCCGTCACACCGTGCGCAATGCGGCCGACCGGAGCGTCGTGCTGCTCTCGGTGAGCTCGGCGCTCGTGGCCGTGCCGGCTGACGGCGCGCACGACCTCCTCTGGGCCGAGAGTGAATGGCGGGCCGAGGGGCGCTGGCGGCAGCGCCCGTTGAGCGAGCTGCTGCCCGACACCGATCCCGCGATGCACGGCGGCCAGCACCCGCGCGGGCGCTTCTCGCTGACGAGCCATGGGAGCTGGTCGACCGGTTCGTTCCTGCCGACCGGGGTCCTCGCGGCCGAGACCGTCCCCTCGCTCGCGTGGCAGGTCGAGACCAGCGCGGGCTGGCACTGGGAGGTGGCGCAGACCGGGAGCACCGCATCTGTGGGCGTGTACGGCGCGACCGACAGGCACCACCAGTTCGCCGCGCGGCTGGCGCCGGGCGAGGCGTTCACCTCGGTGCCGGCAGGCCTCTGCGTCGCCGACGGCGGCCGTGACGCGGCGTTCGCGGCGCTCACCGGCTATCGGCGTGCGATCCGTGAAGTGCGCCCGGTCGACGCCCGGCTTCCACTGGTCTACAACGACTACATGAACACCCTCATGGGCGAACCGTCGACGGAGAAGCTGCTGCCGCTCATCGAGTCGGCGGCCGAGGCGGGCGCGGAGTACTTCTGCATCGACGCCGGGTGGTACGCCGTGCCCGGCAGCGCCTGGTGGGTCAGCACGGGAGAGTGGCTCGAGGCTCCCGACCGGTTCACCGGCGGCTTGTCGTCGGCCATCGACGCCATCCGCGCCGGCGGCATGCGGCCCGGGTTGTGGCTGGAGCCGGAGGCGGTCGGGACCGAGTCGCCGATCGCGAAGCGGCTGCCGGAGGAGGCGTTCTTCCGGCGGCTCGGCGAGCGGGTGACCGTGGCGGGGAACCTCCAGCTCGATCTGCGGCATCCGGCGGCGCGCGCGCACCTGGACGAGACGGTGGACCGGCTGGTGGAGGAGTTCGGGCTCGAGTTCTTCAAGCTCGACTACAACCGGAACATCGGCGCCGGGACCGAAGTGGACGCCGACGCGCCGGGGGCCGGGCTGCTCGGTCACACCCGGGCCTACCGCGACTGGCTGCTCGGTGTGCAGGCCCGGCATCCGGGAGTGCTGTTCGAGAACTGCGGTTCGGGTGCGCTGCGCATGGACTACCACATGCTTTCGGTGGCGCATCTGCAGTCCACCTCGGACCAGGAGGACTTCCGGAAGTACGCGCCGATCGCGGCGGCAGCGCCTGCGAGCGTGCTGCCCGAGCAGGCGGGGAACTGGGCGTATCCGGCCGCGTCAATGACCTTGGAGGAGACGGCGTTCGCGATGACGGCGGGCGTCATGGGCCGGTTGTACCTCTCCGGGTTCCTCCATGAGCTGAGCGCGGAGCAGTCCGCGCTGGTGCGCGAAGCCGTTGCGCTGCACAAGGACTGGCGGCACCGTATCGCCGGGTCGCATCCGGTGTGGCCGCTGGGTCTCCCGGGCTGGGGGGACGAGGTGATCGCCCTGGAGCTCGACACCGGATCCGAGTCGCTGCTGGCGCTGTGGTCGCGCGGTGAAGCCGCGGAGGTCGCGCTGCCGGGACTGCGCGGGCGGGACCTGAAGCAGGCCTACCCGGTCGCCTTGCCGGAGTGGACGATCCGCGCTGACGGCGAGACGCCGGTCGTCGAGGTGCCGTCCGGTCCCGCCGCCAGGATCTTCACGGTGCAGCGGTGAGCCAGGGGCCTCCTCGCCGGTGAGAGGTGAGGGGGCTGTCAGGTCCTTGCGCCAATGGGCGGCCGTTCGCTGCGGCAGGGGCTCAGTCCTCGACGAGCCAGCGCCAGCCCTTGGCGCGGACGATGAGGGCGAGTCCGATGGCGAGCATGAGCGCGTGGGCGGTGATCCGCAGCCAGTCGGGCATGCCGATGTAGTTGAGCAGGAACCAGCTCCGCGAATCGCTGAACAGGTTGTTCAGCAGTCCGCCCGCACCTTGGATTCCCAGTGCGAGACCCAGGCCAATGATGATCGTCGGCATGACATGCTCCTTCTTTTTTCAATACATTCGTATTGATCTGAGGATCCGAGCATAGCTCCACGGGCGCGCTAGGATCAACTCGGTACGACCGTATTGACGAGCGGAGCGCGATGACCGACCGACCGATCGCCACCCGCGGGCCCGGCGCCGCACACGACCAGCGCCAGCGCGACATCATCGAGGCGGTCTTCGCCATCGTCGACGGCCAGGGGACCGAGCAGGTCACCATCCGCAACGTCGCCAAGGCCGCCGGCATCTCGCCCGGCCGGGTCCAGTACTACTTCCCGACGAAGGACGCACTGCTCTCGGCGGCGTTCACCGCGATCAACGAGCTGGGCACCGAGAACGTCCAGCGACGCCTCGCCGCCGACGCCGAAGCCGGGCCCGAGGCGGTCCTCGCCGCCGTGCTGACCGAGCTCGTGCCCGCCGACGACGCCGGCCGACGGCGCATGCGCATTGCGAACGCCTTCGAGGTCTACGCGCTCAACCGCCCCGAACTCGCCGAGCGGCTCGCGGACGGCTACGGCGACCTCACCTCCTTCGTCGCGAGCCTGCTCCCCGCCGGTGACACCGAGGACACCGCCAGAGCGCTCATCGCCCTCGCCAGCGGCCTCGGATGGATGGTCGTCGTCGGCGCCCACACGCCGGAGGCGGCGCGGCGAACGGTGACCGACCGCCTCGGCCGCCTCTTCGCGTTATCCCATGGCGCAAGGCCGCCGGGTCCACGTCCTGAAGGGCGGCCGCGGGACCTGAAGTCCCCGATGCGCGTTCAGGAGCCGGCCTGCCGGCGGTAGGCGAGCGGGCCGTCGCCGTAATGGCGTTTGAAGGCGGTGCTGAAGGTGAACTGACTGCGGTAGCCGACATCGGCGGCCACGCGGAAGACCGGCGCGTCGCTGTGGCGCAGCCTGTCGGCGGCGAGCGCCAGGCGCCACGAGGTCAGATAGGACATCGGGGGTTCGCCGACCACGGCGGTGAACCGCCGCGCGAATCCGGCCCGCGACAGGCCGACCCGCCGGGCCAGGGACGCGACGGTCCAAGGCTGCGCGGTCTCGTCGTGCATGAGGTCCAGCGCCGCCCCCACGACCGGATCCGCACCCGCCCTGAGCCATCCCGGTGGGCGCTGGGCCGGGGACTCGACCCACTGGCGGATCGCGGTGACCGTGAGGCCGTCCAAGAGCCGGTCCAGCAGGCTGGCCTGGCCGACGCCGTCGACGTGGATCTCCTCCGCGAGCACCGCGATGAGCCCGGTGCGGTGGTCGGACGCTCGCACATGGACGGTGGGAGGCAGCACGCTCAGGAGCCGCGACCCGGCCTCCCCGACGCTCGGATAGGTGCCCACCAGCATGGTGTCGCGGCCCTGCGCGGCGTTGCCCCAGGTGCGGACCCCTTGCCGCATCGGGAGCTCCAGGCTCGCGCCGACCGGCGTCTCGCACCGGCCGCCGGGGTGGATGACCGCCTGCGGCGGCCGGTCGGCGGTGTCGGCGAACAGGTACGGGTCCGGCCTGGCGATCAGCAGCAGGTCGCCCGGGAGCAACCGGACCGGATCGCCCTCCTCGGGCACGTAGCAGGCCGAACCCGAGGTCACGGCGACGACCGTGAGCGGCGCCTCGTCCTTGATCCGCACCGACCATGGCGGCGTCATCGCCACCCGCAGCAGGAACGCGCCCTGCGCGCGGGGGGCGTCGAGCAGAGCGGTGACCGGATCCATTCGGCGATCGTAGACGAATTCGAATGCAATGGCGCCTACAGGCTATGGATGATCGCACCGCAACAGGCTTCGATAAGAGCATGACGACTGCACCGAACGCCCTCGACCTTCCGACCCGGCACCCGATCCGCACCGGGACCCTTCTCCTCGCCACCATGACGACCGGTCTCACGGCCGGCGTCTACACGGACTGGTCGAACACGATCATGCCCGGCCTCGGCGGCGTCGACGATCGCACGTTCGTGACGGCCTTCCAAGCGCTCGATGCGGCCATCATGAACCCGCTGTTCCTCGGCGTCGAGTTCACCGGATCGCTTCTGCTCATTGCGCTGGCCCTGGTCCTCCACGTGCGCTCCGGCCGCCGCGCCACCCTGGTCTGGCTGTCCGTGGCGCTGGCGGCCTACCTCGTGTCCGTCGCGATCACCATGGGCGTCAACGAACCGCTCAACCAGCAGCTGCGGTCGGTCGCCGACGCCTCCGGCGACGCGGACTTCACGGCGGCACGAGCGCTGCTGGACGAGGCGCGATGGACCACGTGGAACACCGTGCGGGCCTTGGCGACGTTGACGGCCTTCGGCAGCCTGGCCTGGTCGCTCGTCATCCACCGGCGCCGCTGAGGAACGCCCTGCTGCACCTCGTGACGGCGCTCTGAGGCGGACGTGCAGGTTGTGGAAGGCTGCAACCCCGCTTCGTGCTCGGCAATGCCGAGGGGTGACCACTAGCCGGGAGTGCCGCCGCGCCCGTGCCGCTCGGCGAGGCACCGGACCTGCTCGGCAGCGATATCCGTGGTCCACTCCCACCCGGGCTTGGCCGTTGCGCCGACTCGCGGGTCACCGGGCACACGGCCCTCGCCCAGCGCCAGCACGTACCCCCGGTCCAGCTCGATCCGGGCGCGGACCGCCGCTGCACCGCAGGCCGACCCGTGGCCGGGAACGACGACATCGGCCTTCGCCGCCACGTCCTCGAGCAGCTGCAGCCCGACGAGGTACTCCGCGATCGGATCGTTGGTGTCGTTCAAGACGTCGAGATTCGGTACCAGGACATCGGAGAGCATGTCGCCTGCGATGAGCACCCCGCGCTCCTCGATGAACAGCGCCGCGTGGCCCGGCGCATGCGCCGGAAGCTCGATGACCTGGACCCGCGGTCCCTCCCAAGGGATCTGCACCGCCCCGGCCGGTAGCGCGGTGATGAGACCGAACAGGTCCAGCGGCACCTCCTCCGCGATCTCGGGAGGCAGCTCTGCAGCGGCGTGGTCCTTCCAATTCGGATCCGACCGGAACGCTTCCATGACCGCCGCGCAGCGGGCCGTCCCGTAGCGCGGCGCCTCCCCGAGCTCCGGATGCCAGAGCACGTGGTCCCAATCGGGATGCGTCGCGAAACCCGCCACCACCTCTCGGCCCCGCCCGCGAAGATCACCGGCGAGGCAGGCCATCTCCGATTCCGTCAGCCCGGGATCGACGACCAGCACGCCCGACTCGCCCTGCACCACGACCGCGTTGTTCTCGAGCAGCGCGCTCTGATGCGTCAGCACGCCCTCAGCAACCGATCTCAGCATGGAACCCTCCTCTATTGGCCTGACTCGAACTCGGCGCCTTCGTCTTCCGGGCGGGCGCGAACGCACCCGCCACGAACTAGGACGCGGCGGCCGCCCGAAAATCATCGCCGCGACCCGACCGGTACGGCGTCACCGTCGGCGCGCGACGGCGCCCGGCCACTTCGGCTGCACGCAGAGTCTGCATATGGCAACCGGTTCGATTGACGCGGCCAGGCCTATTGTGTAACGATCCATGTGTCCGGTAACATCGATTGATCTCTATCCCTCACCTCCTAGAGATTGGTACCCACATGGGCAATCCACAACTGCGGCAACGGCGCAGGTCCTGGTTCGCAGGGCTCGCCGCCGCCGTCATCGCCGCGACGGGCCTCGCCTTCCTCGCACCCACGACCGCGAACGCCGCGATCGACACCAACGCGAACTACGTCCTCACCAGCCGCCACTCCGGCCTGGTCTTCGACATCGATGGCCGCTCCACCGCCGACGGCGCCGGGCTCATCCAATGGACCCGCACCGACGCGACCAACCAGCAGTTCCAGTTCGTCGACGCCGGAGGGGGCTACTACCGCATTCAATCCCGGCACAGCGGCAAAGTCCTGGGCCTGCAGAACCAGTCCACCGCCGACGGCGCGAACGTGGTCCAGGAGACCAGCACCAACGCCACCGACCAGCAGTGGACGGTCACCGAGTCCGGCGGTTACGCGACCTTCGTGAACCGGTTGTCGGGCAAGGCGCTCGACGTCTGGGAGTGGTCGACCGCCACCGGCGGGCGCATCTCCCAGTACACCGCCACCGGGGGCACGAACCAGCAGTGGTCCCTCACCCCGATCGGCGGGACCCAGCAGCCGCAGCCGAACGACTGCGCCAGCGGCCCCGCTCAGCCGCCGAACCTCGGCGGCAGCCTCGGCGCCCACGACCCCGCGCTGTGGGCCGGATGCGCCGGCCAGCCGTGGTTCGTCTACGCCACCGGCGACATCCGCTTCAGCAACGGCAACATCCCGATCCTCCGCTCCACCAACGGCGGCCAGACCTGGCAGCACGCCGGCTACATGTGGAGCACCAAGCCCGCATGGACCTCGCAGCAGATCCCCGGCTCCGAGAACATCTGGGCGCCCGAGATCCACTACGACGCCGCCCAGGGCCTCTACTACCTGTACTACTCGGTCTCGACCTTCGGCTCCCAGCGCTCGGCCATCGGCCTCGCCACCAGCCCCAGCCTCGACCCGTCCGCACCCAACTTCGGCTGGACCGACAAGGGCGTGGTCTTCCAGTCCTACAACGGCAACGCCTACAACGCGATCGACGCGAACATCGTCGTCGACGCCACGGGCAGGCACTGGATGGTCTTCGGCTCCTGGCAGCAGGGCATCCACACCATCGAACTCGACTGGCCCTCCGGCAAACCCAAGGCCGGCGCGACCCCGATCCGCCTCGCCACCAAGAGCGGCGGCATCGAAGGCCCGTCCATGACCTACCACAACGGGTACTACTACCTGTTCACCTCGATCGGCACCTGCTGCGCCGGGGCGAGCTCCACCTACAAGATCAACGTCGGCCGCTCCACCTCGCCGACAGGACCGTTCGTCGACGCCGCGGGCGTCGACATGCGCAACGGAGGCGGCACCGTCGTCCTCGGGGCCTACGGCGGCAACGTCGCCGCGGGCGGCCAGTCGATCCACAGGGGATTCATGGCGTACCACGCGTACGGCTCGGGCGGCGGCTTCGCGCTCGACATCGAGAAGATCGAATGGAACTCGGCGGGCTGGCCCGTCCTGAACGGGAGCTGACCATGCCTCAGTACACTCGCCGGCGCTGGCGCACCTTCCTCGCGCTCGCCCTCACCACCGCACTCACGGCCCTCGGCCTCGTCGCGGCCTCCCAGGCCCCGGCCCAGGCCGCCGTCACACCCGGCACCTGGTACGTCATCACCAGCGCCCACTCCGGCCTCGCCCTCGACGTCAAGAACGCGTCGACCACGGCCGGGGCCGAACTCACCCAGTGGAACCGCACCGACGGCACGAACCAGCAGTTCCGGTTCGTGGACGCCGGCGGCGGCTACTACAAGATCCAGGTCAGGCACACGAACATGGTGCTCGACCTCTACCAGAAGAACACCGCGGACGGCGCGACCATCGCGCAGTGGAACGACCTCGGCGGCACCAACCAGCAGTGGTCCGTCCGCGAGCACTCGGACGGCTCGTACAGCTTCATCAACCGGCTCTCGGGCAAGGCCCTCGACCTGTGGGAATGGTCGACCACGCCGGGCAGCCGCATCTCGCAGTACACGTACGAGGGCTCGAACGCCCAGAAGTGGCGGCTGAACCAGGTCGGCGGCGGCAACCAGACCACCCTCGCCAACCCGATCCGCAGCAACGGCGCCGACCCCTGGATCGAATACTGGGACGGCTACTACTACATGTCCACCACCACCTGGAGCTCCACGGTCATCATGCGCCGCGCCACCACCCTGGCCGGTCTGAAGACCGCGAGCGACACCGTGGTCTGGAACGACGCGAACACCCCGAACCGCTGCTGCTCGCACTGGGCGCCGGAGTTCCACCGCATCAACGGCGTCTGGTACCTGATGTACACCTCGGGGAACTCGCAGACGAACCTCGACGGCCAGAAGCTCCACGTGCTGCGCTCGACGAGCTCGACCCCCATGGGGCCGTACGAGTTCATGGGCACGCCGCTGCCGAACCAGTGGAACATCGACGGCTCCTACCTGGAGTTGAACGGCAGCCTCTACCTGATGTGGAGCGAATGGGTCGGCGCGGACCAGTCGATCCGCATCGCGGCCATGTCGAACCCGTGGACCGTCACCGGCGCGCACGCCACGATCTCGCGGCCCAGCTACAGCTGGGAGACCGTGGGCTCGCGCGTCAACGAGGCGCCGGCCGTGCTCCAGCACGGCGGGAGGACGTTCGTGACCTTCTCGGCCTCCTCGTGCAACACGCCGGACTACAAGCTGGGGCTGCTCGAGCTCACCGGCTCGAACCCGCTCTCGGCCTCGTCGTGGACCAAGAAGCCGACGCCGGTGCTCCAGCGCGGCAACGGCGTCTACGGGCCGGGCCACAACGGGTTCTTCACCTCGCCGGACGGCACCGAGCAATGGCTGGTCTACCACGGCAACACCTCGACGAGCCAAGGCTGCGGCGACACGCGGCAGACCCGCGTCCAGAAGATCACCTGGAACGCGGACGGCACGCCGAACTTCGGCACCCCGGTCGCCAGCGGCGTCCAGTTCCCCGCACCCTCAGGGGAGTGACCGCCTGCAGCAGATGACGAGCGCCCGGCCGGAGACACCGGCCGGGCGCTGGTCTTTCCTCCCCGAATCCGCCGTCGCGCCACTGGCAATCGATGGACTCCGATGCGCTCGGCGGTGTTCGATAGGATTCGACGCGGTGGCCTCCGCCGCGGCACGAGTCCTCACGTGCGCCGCGGTGGCGCACACCATGGCATTCGGGCAGGAAACGGGCGGTGGAGGTGCGGTGAATCGCGGCAAGGTCACCATGAGCGACGTCGCACGGCTCGCGGGCGTGTCGCCGATGACCGTCTCCAACGTCATCAACGATCGCGTCCCCGTCAGCGACGGCGCGCGCGAGCGCGTCCTCGCGGCGATCCGCGAATCCGGCTACCAGGTCAACGCCGCGGCGCGGCACCTCAGGTCGGGACGCAGCGGGGTCATCGGGCTCGCCGTCCCCCAGATCGGCAACCCCTACTTCGGGATGTTCGCCGAGATGGTCATCGAGGAGGCCCAGCGGCACGGCTACCACGTCGCGATCGAGCAGACCGGCGCCCTCGCCACCGGCGAGGCCGCGGCGATCGCCCAGTCCCGCAGGCTCCAGTTCGACGGCCTGATCCTCTCAGCGGTGGAGATCGAGTCGCTGGCGCCCGATCACGGCAATCCGATCGTGCTGCTCGGCGAGCAGGACCTGGCGGGCCGCTTCGACCGTGTCACGGTGCCGAACGAAGGCGGTACCGCCGCGGCCACCGAGCATCTGATCGAGCAGGGGTGCGAGCGCATCGCGGTCGTCACCGGGGGCGATCTGAACCGCCTCACCATGTTCACGCGTCGCTACAACGGCTATCGCTCGGCGCTGGAGGACCGCGGGATCAAGCCCGATCCGCGACTGCGGTTCATGGTCGACGCGCTCTCGCGGGAGGGCGCCCGGGCCACCGGACGCCGGATCGCCGATGCGGATCTGGGCATCGACGGCGTGGTGGTCTTCAGCGACGTCGTCGCGATGGGGGTCATGCGGGGTCTGCGGGACCGGGGTGTCAGCGTGCCCGACGACATGCGCGTCATCGGGTTCGACGACGTCCCCGAATCCGCGGGCTACATCCCCTCGCTGTCCACGGTCTGCCCCGATCACCGGTGGAAGGCCGCCAAGGCCGTCGAGCTCGTCGTCGCGCGGATCGCCGACCCCGATCTGCCTCCTCGCGAGTTCACCGCCCCGTTCACCATCATCCGGCGGGAATCCACTGCCTGAGCGCGCACAAGACGCTGCGGCCGCCCGGCAAGGCGGCCGCAGCGCTCGTCACCTCAGAGGCCGGCGCACTGCCCGGTCCTGGGTCCCTTCACTTCGTTGGCCGCGCCGTTGTTCACGGGGGCCGGTGCACTGCCAGAGCATGACAGCGGACCGCTGATCTCGTTGCCCGCGATCACGTTCCACCCGTTCGTGCCGACCACGGTCACCGGACCGGAGACCCGGTTCGGGTCGCAGCCCAGGACGGGATCGCCCAAGGTCACCGAGGCGCTTCCGGTGAGGCTCACCGGTCCGCTGACCTGCGTGCCGCACACCATGACCAGCGCCGCGCCGTTCGCGGAGAGCGGGCCGGTGATCCGGGCGCCCTCCGCGACCAGCGCGGCCCCTTCGGCGACGTTCACCGGCCCGAACACGCGCGAACCCTCGCCCAGGCAGGTGGTGCCCGAGGCGACCGCGAGCGGCCCGTAGTGCGTGCCGCTCACGACCTTGTCGCATGCGACGGCGGCGAACTCGTCCACGACGTCGACCACCGCCGTCACTTCGCCGTACTCGGTCGTCCCGGCGACCTGGACGCGGCCGGCGGTGCCGGTCGCGTCTGCGGGCAGGTCGTCCCATGCCACCGGGACCGCCTTCTCGGTGCCGTCCGCGGTGGTCAGCACCTGCACCGTCTCCGGCAGCGCTGGAGCGCCGCCGGTCTCGACCGCCGTGTAGACCGTGTCCTCGACGACATGCGTGGCGCGGCTGCGGTTGTAGACGTCGATCGAGGCGTTGGGCTCGGAGGTGTTCGCCATGCCCGGCACCGACCGGAACATCGACTGCCAGCTCGCCGGCTCCCACAGGAGCGCGCCGGCGCCCTGGTTGCCCACGACGTCGTTGACCATCTGGAACACGTGCTGGATCGCGTCGGCCTGGCCCTGCACCGTGCGGGGGAAGGTCGAGTTGGGCTGGGTGCCGCCGCCGGTCGCCGGGTACGAGGTCTCGGCGATCTCCAGCTTGTACTGCGGATACGTGGTCGCGAGGGTGTGGAGGTTCGCCTCCATCTGCGCGAGGCTGCCGTGGTGCTCGGGGTAGTAGGAGAGCCCGAGCACGTCGAAGTCCTGGCCCTTGGCGTTGAGCCGGGTCGTCAGCTGCTCCCAGTACTCGCCCGCCTTGCCCATCCCGCTGATCCGGCCGACCACCGAGTGCAGCTCCACTTCGGACTCCGGGGAGGCGTCGCGGACCGCCGCGATGCCGGCCGCCAGGAGCGTCGTGAACCGGTCCCAGGAGTCCAGGTACCGCTGGCGCTCGGCCGGGTCCTCGGAGTACCGGTACTGCCACAGGATGCCGCCGCCGGGCTGCGACTGGTAGACCGACGCCTGGTTGCGGAAGTACGCCGGGTTCGCGCCCGCGTGCACCGCTTCGGTCGAAGGCGCACCGACGGCTTCGCTGCCCCACATGAACCCGTTGGCGATCTCGTTGCCGACCGCCACCTTGTCCGGCACGGTCCCCTGCTCGACCAGCTGCGAGACGTAGTCGTGGGTGTAGTCGTAGACCGCCTGGGTGAGCTCGGGGAACTCGAGTTCGGCCCAGGCCCGCGGCTTGGGCTGCTTGCCCGGGTCGGCCCACGAGTCCGCGTAGTGGAAGTCGATCCCGAGGCCGAGACCGCGCTCCTCGACCCACTGCGCCGAGGTCAGGGTCCGTTCGGGCCCTTGGTAGGGCACCGCGTTGAGGTTGCCGGTGGACTCGTTCCGGGGCTCGTTGAACACGCGCAGCCGCGTGTACTCCATGCCCCTGTCCTTCATGACGTCCAGCAGGTGCGGGCCCGCGCCGCGGTCCTCGGCCTGCGGGTGCACCCAGTACTGGCGGCCGCTGGGATCGTCCATCCAGGACAGGTCCGCGCCCAGGACGACGTCGTCCCGCAGGTAGTTGAAGACCTCCAGCTCGCTGATGCCGATCGTCGCCCCCGGGGAGGCCGCCGTGAAGGCGACGCGCACGAACCGGGTGCCGGGCTGCGTGAACAGGTCCACGCCGCCCGAACCCGGTGCGGCACTGGCCGACCGGTCCGCAATGCGATCCCAGGACTCGCCGTCCGGGGAGGCCTCGACCGTGTACTGGTAGACGGCGCCGGGATCGGGAAAGACCACGTGCACCTTGCGGAGGTTGTCGTAGGCGCCGCCCAGGTCGAGCTGCAGCCACTGCCCCGGGCCGGATTCGCTTGCCACCCAAGCGGTCGCAGGGTCCTGGTCCACCGCCAGGCCGGCGGTGTCGGCGCCGCTGGCGGCGGTCGCCTCCACCCACGGCTTCGCGGCGAGGTTGCTCTCGATCGGCTGGATTCCCGCCTCTCCGTAGAGGGCCGCGGCCGGCGAGGCCGGACCGAGGGCGCCCACCAGCGCCCCGGCGAGGATCAGCGCCGCCGAGGCACCGGCGGCACTGCGTTGCGGAGGTCTCATGAAGGGTTCCTTTCGGGGTCAGCGGAACAGGCCGGCGGGGACGATCCCCTGGGTGCGCATCTCGTTGCGGACGAGCTGCGCGAACTGGTCGGCGCCGTAGTCCGAGGTGTGGGTGTTGTCGCCCGCCTCGTTGGTGAGGAACAGGGCCTTGGAGCCCTCGGTGCCGAGCTGCTCGACCATCCGCTTGGTGAGGGCGGTCAGGTCGATGAGGTCCACGCCCTGCTGCTGCGCGAGGGTCCGCATCTCGCGGGGGAGGTCGACGCCGACGCCGTTGACGTGCAGGGCCGTGCCGTTGTTGAGGGTGCCGTCGCTGTTGAACGAGCGGCGGACGATCGGCGTGACGAGGACCGGCACGCCGCCCTGGGCCTCCACACCGTCGATCAGCCGGGTGAGGTTGCTGCGGAAGGTCGAGGCGTTCGTCTGCTTGTCGTTGTGCCCGAACTGGATCAGCACCACGTCCCCGGGCCGGATGAGCGGGCGCATGGTCGGGAAGAGGCGCGAGTTGGAGAGGAACGAGCCCGAGCTCTCGCCGGAGTCGGCGTAGTTCGCGACCGACAGGCCCTGGTTGAAGTACTGCGGGAGCGCCTGGCCCCAGCCGGCGTACGGGCGCGTGTGCTGGTCGCAGACGGTGGAGTCGCCGGCGAGGAACACCTGCGGCTGCCGCGCAGGCGTGACGGTGACGCTCGCCAGGCGCGGTGCCGATCCGCCGAAGTACAGGTCGAGGCCGGGGCTGCCGGTGGTGCCGGTGGGCTGGCCCTCGGGGCTGCGCACATTGACGGTGAAGGCCTTCGTGACCTGCTGTCCGGCGGCGGTGGTCGTGGTGCCGAGCATGGTGCGGCGCGCTTCGGCCGTCACCACGGTGGAGCCGGCCTGGGCGCCGCCGAGGACCACGGTGACGTCGTACGTTCCGGGTGCGACGTTGTAGCGGCAGGTGATGGACGAGGTGCCGGTGCAGCCTTCGAGGCCGCCGCCGCCGGGGCCGCCGCCCTCATCGACCGGGATGAGCTGGAACTGCTGGTTGGTGCCGCCGTTGGCGGTGTACTGGCTGATGCGGGTGCCCGGGGTCGTCGAGCGCTCCCAGACGTCCAGGGCCTTGCCGGAGAAGCGGTTGACGAACGTGGCGTAGCCGCCGCTCTCCTGGACCTGCCACTGCTGGTTCGTGGAGTTCTGGTCGGTGTACTGGGCGATCGTCGCGCCGTTGGCGGCGTTCTGCTCCCAGACGTCGAGGACCTGGCCCGAGTGGCGGGCCTGGATCCGGTAGTAGCCGCTGCCGGCGTCGATGAAGCGGAACTGCTGGTGCTGCGCGTCGGTCCGGTTCGCCTGCACCAGACCGGCGCCGGTCGCGGTGGAGGCGCCCTGGATCTCGAAGACCAGGCCGGAGGATCGCGACTGGATGACGTACCAGGCCGAGGTGTCCGGCGCGGCGGAGACACCTGCGGGGGAGATGACGAGGAAGGTGAGGACCACTGCGGCGGCGGCCAGGAAGGTCGCCGACCGCCGCAGCCATCGGGCGGGGGAGAAGCGCATGGCGCGCTCCAATCTCTTGTAGGTCGAATGGGTGCTCGCGGCGCCCTTCAGGAGGAGCGCCGAGCCGGTGCGCGTCGGCCCCGGCGTCGCCGCCGGGGCCGTTGGGAAGGAAGGAGATCGTGCATGGACCGCGGGGCCCGGGCGTTCCGGCACGGCGTCCGGACCCCGCGGGGCTTTTTACGGGGTGTGGATGTCAGGCCAGGGATAGGCGGTCTTGTCGCTGCCGATGTAGAAGCTCGGGTGCGGCGGCTGGTTGTACGCGGTGTTCTGCCAGGCGATGGCGACCCGGTACTGGACGTCGTGCATCAGGGTGGCGATGCGCAGGTTCGTCTGGTGCGGGGTCGCGTAGATCCGCAGGCGGGTGCTGTCGCTGGTCTTCCAGACGACTTCCTCGCGCCAGTCGCCGAACAGGTCGGCGGACAGGCCCGGAGTGGACTTGGTGCCGTTGTTCGAGGTGACGCCCGATCCGCTCAGGAGCGTCCCGGAGGGGTAGTTGGTGATCTGGGTGCCGTCGAGCAGCTCGCGCTCGCCGTCACCGTCCCACCAGGACAGGAAGTTCATCGAGCCGGGCTTCGACCCGATGTTCTGGCCCGAGGCGTTGAGCAGGCCGCCGACGTTCGCCGACCAGTACTCCGAGCCCGGGTTGGAGGCGAGGACGTTCGCGCCGACGCCGCGACCGTTGTCGCCGCTCGCGCCGGTCTGGAACAGGACCTGCCCGTTGGAGGCGTTCAGGTGCGAGGACGGCTGGTTCCCGGACTCGTGGACCATGAACACCTCCTGGCCGGCGCGGCTGGGGATGTGGTCGGTCACGTGCTGGGCGTCGCCGTGGCCGAACCGGGTGTTCCACAGCGGCTGCCCGTTCGAGCCGACGGCCATGGCGCCGTAGACGACGTCCTGGTTGCCGTCGCCGTTCATGTCGGCGACGGAGAGGCTGTGCGCGCCCTGGCCCGCGTACTGGGAGCCGGCGGTGTTGGAGTCGAAGGTCCAGCGGGTGGTCAGGTCGGTGCCGTTCCAGTCGACCGCCCAGATCACGCTGCGCGTGTAGTAGCCGCGGGCGAAGATCATCGACGGGGTCTCACCGTCCAGGTAGGCGGTGCCGGCGAGGAACCGGTCGACCCGGTTGCCGTAGTTGTCGCCCCAGGAGGAGACGTTGCCGCGCGGCGGGTTGTAGTTGACGGTGTCCATCGCGGCGCCGGTCTGACCGTTGAAGACCGTCAGGAACTCGGGACCGGTCAGGATGTAGCCCTCGCCGTTGCGGTGGTCGGCGCTCGAGGAGCCGATGACGGTGCCGGCGCCGTCGCGGGTGCCGTCGGCGGTCTTCATCGCGACTTCGGCCTTGCCGTCGCCGTCGTAGTCGAAGGCCTGGAACTGGGTGTAGTGCGCGCCGGAGCGGATGTTGCGGCCCAGGTCGATGCGCCAGAGGCGGGTGCCGTCGAGCTTGTACGCGTCGACGATGGTGTTGCCGGTGTAGCCCTCCTGCGCGTTGTCCTTGGCGTTCGTCGGGTACCACTTCACGATCAGCTCGTACTTGCCGTCCCCGTCGAGGTCGGCGGTGCTGAGGTCGTTGGCCTCGTAAGTGAACGAGCCGGAGGGCGTCGAGCCGCCGGCGGGCTTCTGGATCGGGACGTCGAAGTAGCCGCTGGAGTTGAAGGTCACCTCGGTGCCGGAGGCGGCGCCTTCCGTGCCGTTCGTGACGGCCCTGACCGTGTACTGCGAGGACGACGAGCCGCCGTTGTCCAGGTAGTTCGTCGCGCCCGTCAGCGGCGAGCCGTTCACCTTGGTGCCGTCGCGGTAGACGTTGAACGCCACGTTCTCGGCGTCCGTGCCCAGGAGCCGCCAGGACACGAGGCGCCCGCTGCCCGAGGGCACCACGGTGACGCCGCGCGTCAGCGCCTCGACCTCGTACCGGCCGTCCCCGCCCGGCCCCGGGCCGCCCGTGGTGGGTTCGCCGGTCGGCTCACCGCTGTCGGTGACCTCGACGTAGTCGATGTTCGGCAGTCCGGCGGCCGTGGAGGCGGACAGCTGGACGGTATTGCTCCCGGCGTTCACCGGTACGGTCACGGTCTTGGTGGACCAGGTGGTCCAGGCGCCGGTCGCCGTGAACGTGCTCGCCGACTGCACGGTGGCGCCGTTGACGAGGATGTTCGCCGAGCGGGTGTCGGTGCCGCCGTGGGCGTACCGGATGGCCAGGGTGGCGTTCCCGGCGGTCGCGGCGTTGATCGTGAACCGGGAGGAGGCCCCGACCGCGTTGTTGGCGTTGCAGAACCCTGAGCCGGAGTACCCGGTGTGGTTCGTGTCGATCGTGCCGTCGCAGACGGCCGGGGCGGTCTCGGCCTCGTAGCGGGTGGTCGCCGCGTCGGCGGCGTTCACCGCCATCATCGTGGCCGCGACGGCGGCCACCAGGCCCGTGACCGCCGCCACGGGTGCTCGCAGGCGTCTCGCCCGTCGAGAGGTTGACATGTGCATGTTCACTCCGAAGTCGTTGGGGGAGCACCCGACCGGGACGGCGCCGGCGTTTCATGCCGGACAGGCCGCCGACGCCGTCACGGCGGGTGGCGCTGAATCGTTCTAATCGCTTCGTCGCGGTTCAGACCGCTTGGCGGGTGAAGCGCTGGTTGGTGCCGCCGTTGGGGGTGTACTGGGAGATGCGGGCGCCGTCGGCGGTGGAGCGTTCGTAGACGTCCATGGCGAGGCCTGATTGGCGGTTGATGATGCTGACGACGTTGTTGCCGTGGTCGGTCAGGCGCCATTGCTGGCTGGCGGCGCCGGTGTCGGCCTGCTGGGTGATGTCGGCGCCGTTCGAGTTGCTCGCGACCTGCAGGACGAGCCCGGAGTGGCCGGCCTTGATCTTGAAGTGGCCTTCGCCGACGTCGATGAACTGGAACTGCTGGTTGGTGCGGCCGGTGCCCGACCACTGGTGGAGCAGCGCTCCGGCGCTGGTGGAGACGCCGTTGATGTCGGCGTACTTCCCGCTGTGCTGCGCGACGAGCCGGTAGGTGCCGGGTTCGGTGGGTGTGGTGTCGCCGAGCGCGGCCTCCCAGCGGGTGCCGGAGCCGGAGGCGTCGGCGGGCAGGCGGTCGCGGGCGGCGGTGTCGCCGTACATGGTCCAGCGGGCCCAGTCGACCACCGTGCGCGGGAAGCGCTGGTCGCTCCAGAAGCTCGTGTGGCTGCCGCCGACGAAGGTGAGGAACGCCTTGGGCCAGGTCATCTCGGTGTAGGCCTGCCGCGCCGAGTTGTACCCGGTGAGGTCGTCGCGGTCGCCGTGGACGAACAGGACCTTGGCGTTGACCGAACTGGACGGCGTGCCCTGGTCGGTGCAGGACTGCGGGTTGGCCGAGATGATGCGGCTGTCGGCCCAGCGGGTCAGCAGGCCGTGAGTCGTCATGCCGCCCAGGGAGTGGCCCGAGACGCCGACGCCGATGTCGGTGCGGATGTGCCCGGCCAGCGGACCGCTGTTGTTGAGCGCGAGGGTGTTGGTGATGGCCTGCGAGACGTCCTTCGGGGTCTCGCCGTTGCCCACGTCGCTCGGGTTGTGGTTGAAGTGCGGGGCGGGGACGATGAAGCCCGCCTCGGCCAGGCGCCGGATGATGAACAGGGAGTTCTGCGGGCTGCTCTGGAAGCCGTGCGTGAAGTTGTAGACGGGGAAGACGCCGTTCGCGACCGGGGCGTCCGTCACCGGGTTGGCGCCGACGGTGCCGCTGGCCGCCGGGTAGTAGACGTAGGTGGTGACCGCGCGGCTGCCGCGGGTCCAGTTGTAGCGGCGCACGCCCACGGGGAAGGGGTTGGCCGGCGCCGGATCGGCGAGCGCGGAGCCCGCGCCGAAGAGGGACGCGCCCACTCCCACGGCCCCGGCCATGCCCAGGCCGAGGAAGGTCCGTCGTTGCATTGTCATGAGTGCTCCTCCAAGGAGAGTCGTGAGGGTCGCCGGCACTGAGCAGATAACTGTGAACGTGCACAGCGAGGATTAATATATCGTCACAATTTGAGATAGTCAAGAACTTCGATATGTACTTCTGGTCCGCGTCTGCGCATTGCGAGCAGCCGAGCATGACCGGCTCGGCGAGCCGTGTCGTTCAGGCGCTGTCGCGGACGATCAGCTCGGTCGGCAGGACGACCGACTCGACCGCCTGCTCGTCGAGCAGGGCGAGCAGCAGGCGCACGGCCTCTCCGGCGACCTCGGCCAGCGGCTGGCGGATCGTGGTGAGCCTCGGGTTGGTCGCGGTGGCGATCGCCGAGTCGTCGAACCCTGCGACGGCCACGTCCCCGGGCACGCTGCGCCCGGCCGCATGGAGCGCCTGGAGTGCGCCGGCGGCCATGAGGTCGGAGGCGACGAAGACCGCGTCGAGGGCCGGGAACTGCTGCAGGAGCTCGCGCATCGCCTTCTCCCCGCCGGCCTGGGTGTAATCGCCGTGGACCACCATGCGCTTGTGGACCCTGCGGCCCAGCACGCTCGTGAAGCCCTCCATCCGCAGCGATCCGCCCGGGGTGTCGACGGGGCCGGTGATCATGCCGATCTTCTTGCGGCCCTGCTCGACCAGGTACGTCGTGGCCTGCCTGGCCCCGCCCCGGTCGTCGGCCGCGGCGTAGGGGACGACGCGCTCCTGCCCGAGCACCGCCCCGCACGCCACCGAGGGGACGTGCGAGCGCTCGATGGCCTCCAGGAGCGGATCGTCGGCATGGGTCGAGATCAGCAGCGCCCCGTCGGCGTGGCCGCCGCGCAGGTAGCGCGCGACCCGGTCGCGGCCCCCGTCGTCGCCGGCGATCATGAGCACCAGGGACATGTCGTGCTCGGCGAGCTGATTGGTCGCCACCCGCATGAGCACCGAGAAGTTCGGGTCCTCGAACAAGCGCTCCTGCGGCTCCGAGAGCACCATGACGACCGATCCGGTCCGGCTGGTCTTCAGGCTCCGGGCGGCCCGGTTGACGACGAATCCGGTCTCGGCGACCGCCCGCCGCACTGCCAGTTCGGCGGCCAGCGAGACGTTGGTCCTGCCGTTGAGGACGCGCGAGACCGTGCCGCGTGAGACGCCTGATGCCGCTGCGACGTCGTTGATCGTGGGTCGTTTCCGTGCCAAGTTCTTTAGCCCCTGCGTGAGTTCCATTGGCGAGCCGACGATGTCGAGGGAGGCCGCCCGTGCAGGGCGGCCTCCCTCCCGCCTCACGCGGTGCGAGTGAGGCTCACTGAATCGAAGTTGATCCAGTTGCCGGCGTTCGCGTTCGAATAGAACCCGATCTCGATCTGCCCGCTGGTGACCTGGACGCCGGTGATCGACACCTGCGTCCATGTCGAGGTCACCGGCAGGTTGGCCTGCCGCTCGGTCCCGCCGTGGTTCTTCGCGTACATGCGCGCGGCGTTCTGACCGCCGCCGTTCATGACCCAGGCGGTGAGCGTGTAGGTCCCGTTGGGCACACTGCGCGACTGATAGGTCGAGACGGTGTACGCGCTGTTCTTCCAGTGCGTGCCCTTGGCACTGCCCTGGTGGAAGCCGCCGCGCGTCTCGCGGAAGGCCGCGTCGAGGTTCGTGCTGCTCGACGACCACACGCTCCACCCGGTCGCGGTCCGGCCGCTGCCGGACTCGAAGCCCGGGTTGGTCAGCACGTTCTCGCCGGTTCCGGGATTGCCGCCCCCGCCGGTGACCTCGCCGAAGAAGTCGAGTGTCGACAGCTTGTTCCCGTTGTGGTCGAACAGGGTCTGGTTGTCCCAGGAGTTGCTCTCGCCGGCCTGGTCGTTGATGTACGACATGCCCGCGGGCTTGGCCCAGGTGGTGTCGCCGGTCCAGGCCGCCTCCCACCAGACCAGGCCGCGGCCGCGGTCGTTCGGGACGTCCGCGATGGCGTCCTGGAGGTCCCGCAGGAACTGCGTCTGGCCCGCCACGGTCGCCGGGTAACCCGATTCGCCGGCATGGCTGCTGGTGAAGATGTTGCCCCGGCCGTCCCCGTCCGCGAGGGTCCAGGCGTAGGCGGTCTCGACGACCATGACGTCCTTGCCGTAGCGCGCGGCGACGTCGTTCATGTTGGTGCGCAGCTGGTTCATGGTGCCGTGCCAGTACGGGTAGTACGACATCGCGATGATGTCGTACGGGACGCCCTGGTTGCGGGCGTTGTCGAACCAGGTGCGGTAGGCGGCGTTGTTCCCGCCGCGGTCGAGGTGCAGCGCGATCTCGATGCCGGTGCCGCCCTCGTGGACGCCCGCGATGCCGGCCTTGAGCAGGCCGCCGAGCTGCGACCAGTTCGAGGTGCTGCCGGTGGGCTGCAGCATCCCGTTGGTGATCTCGTTGCCCACCTGGACGATGTCGGGCTTGGCGCCCGCGGCGGTCATCTGCGCGACGACGTCGCGGGAGTAGGTGCGCACCGCGGAGGTCAGCTGGCTGTAGGACAGGTTCTGCCAGGCCTTGGGCTTGATCTGCTTGCCCGGGTCGGCCCAGAAGTCGGAGTAGTGGAGGTCGAGGAGCACGTCCATGCCGAGGGCCTTGGCGCGCTGCGCGAGCGCGATGGTCTTCGCCAGGTCGTTGGTGCCGCCGCCGTACGGCTGGCCCGAGGTGCTGTACGGGTTGTTCCACAGCCGCAGCCGCACCAGGTTGGCGCCGCTGTCGGCCATGATCTCGAGCGCGTCGCCTTGGACGCCGCCGTCGTAGAAGCGTTCGCCGCTGGCCTCGACCTCGGCGAGGGTGCCGACGTCGACGCCCATGTAGAAGTCGTCCCTCACGGCCTGGGCCGGGGAGGAGGCCGTGGCGAACGCGACGAAGCCCATGGCGGCCGTGAGGGCCACCGCGATCATCCGTCTCATGTGTCGCTCCTTTGCGATCGTGGGTCGGGCGCCGGGGCGCCCGCTGCGGCGGCGCGGGGCCGCCGACATCGAGGTGGCCGCTGGCGGCCTCGGCGTGCTCATCCCTTCTCCGCGCCCGCCATGGCCCCGGTGACCAGGTGGCGCTGGAGGACGATGTAGAGGATCGTGATGGGCAGGGCGAGGGCCACAGCGCCGGCGGCGAAGGTGGTGAAGTCGTTGCTGTACTGGTCGGTGATCATCTGGAACAGGCCCAGGGCGACGGTCTGCTTGTCGCCGCTCTGCAGCAGGAGCCGGGGGAGGATGAAGTCCATCCACGGCGCCGTGAACGAGGTGATCGCCACGAAGGTGAGCATGGGGCGCATGAGCGGCAGCACGATCTTCCGGAAGATCGTGAGCCTCCCGGCCCCGTCGAGCGCGGCGGCCTCGTCGAGGCTCGCGGGCAGGTTGTCGGTGAAGCCCTTCATAAGCCACGTGTTGTACGGCAGGGCCGCGGCGATGCTCACCAGCGCGAGGCCGGTGAGGGAGTCGAGCAGGCCGAAGTTGAGGAACAGCATGTAGACGGCGATCGCGGTCAGGAAGCTCGGGAACATCTGGAGGATGAGGATGCCGAGCATGCTGGCCTTGCGGCCCCGGAACCTGATGCGGGAGAACACCCACCCGCACAGCGCGGAGAGGGCGACGGAGCCGATCATGTTGATCGTGGCGACGTAGAGCGAGTTGAGGTACCAGCGCCCGTAGTCGGTCCGCGTGAACAGGTGCACGTAGTTGTCGAACGTCGCGTTCTCGGGGATCGGGGTGGCGTTGGCCAGCCCGCCGCCGGGGCCGAAGGAGGATCCGACGACCCAGATGAGCGGGTAGATCACGATGACCGCGACGACGGCGAGGATGAGGTGCATGATCGCGCTGGTGGCGCCGTCGCGCACGCGCTGGCGGCTTCCGGCGCTCGCCTCGCGGCGGGTCCGGGTGCTCCTTGGAATGGCGGCCATGGCTCAGAGCTCCCGGATCGCTTTGGTGCGGTTGAGGTTCACCACGGAGATGGCGCCGACGATGACGAAGATGACCAGGCTCATCACGGCGCCGATGTTGTAGAGGCGGTTGTCGAGCGTGAGCTTGAACAGCCAGGTGACGAGCAGATCGGTGCTTCCCGCGAAGCGGTAGTCCACATTGTCTGGACCGCCTTCGGTGAGGAAGTAGATCACCCCGAAGTTGTTGAAGTTGTGCACGAACGACAGGATGATGAGCGGCGTGACCGTCCGCTGGACGATCGGCAGCGTGATGTAGCGGAACTGCTGCAGCGCCCCGGCCCCGTCGATGCGGGCGGCGTCGTAGTAGCTCTCGGGGATGTTCGCGAGGACCCCGCCGACGAGGGCCATGAAGAACGGGAACCCGAGCCACAGGTTGACCAGGAGCGCGACCGCCCGAGCGAGGTTCGGGCTGGTCGGGTCGGTGAACCAGTAGACGCGCTCGTCGGTGAGGCCGACGTCGACCAGCCATTGGCTGATGGGTCCGAACTGGCCGTTGAACATCGAGCGGAACACCAGGGCGGAGACGATCGCGGGCACGGCCCACGGCAGGAGGAACACCGAGCGCCACACGCGTGGGACCTTGACCCGCTTGCTCGCCAGCATCACCGCGATGAGCAGCCCCGCCGCGTACGTCGTGACCGTGGCGATCACCGCCCACACGATGGTCCAGCCGAGGATGCCCGCGAACGTCGAGGCCCACGAGGGGACGGCGAAGATCGTCGCGAAGTTGTCGAACCCCACCCAGCTGACGAGGTTCTTCGGCGGCAGGTTGTCGCGGCTGTAGTCGGTGAACGCCACGAGGATGCCGAACAGCACCGGCAGCACCGACATGAAGACCAGGAGGACCAGGCCGGGCGAGAGCGCGATGAAGGCGAAGGCGCCCTCCCACAGGCGCTTGAAGTAGGCGCCTGAGGTCTCGGCCCGGTCTCCGGCGTTCAGCGCGGCCCGGTAGCGGGCCGCGTCGCGAATGCTCCAGATCCAGATGATCGCCAGCAGGCCCAGCGTCAGGAGGGCGATGAGCCCGTTGGCCATGAGGACGATCGAGTTGTCGCCCTCGGTGAGGCCGGTCATCGTCATCTCGCGGGGCTGCGTCCCGAGCGTGAACAGCCCCCACAGGCCGCGGATGAAGAATCCGCCGTTCGAGCGCGGGGTGAACTCCATGCCCGCGTAGTAGTTGCCGGTGGCGATCTCCCAGGTGACCGCGCCGGCGAAGAACGTGAAGAAGAACGCGGCCTTGCCCGCCTGGCGGTTGAGGAGCTGGCCCGCCCCCCACACCAGTGCCGAGGCGGCGCCCGGTACCGCGGAGGGGAGTCCGGCTCCCGCCCGGCCCGGGCCGCGCGGTGCGCGGGCCCGGGCCGGGGATGCGGGTGTCTCAGTGGTGGTCACAGCGGTCGGTCCCTAGAGCCCGTGCAGTTCGTCGTAGGTCGTCACGGCCTTCTCCTGGGCGGCGGCGGAGTCGGACAGGTCGTCCCACACGTCGACGACCATCGCGTCGCCGACCTCCCAGAAGTACTCCGGCACCTGCGGGATGAGCTCGGCGTTGGCCGACTGCGCGACGATGCCCGCCACGTGGGGGTCGTCCGCGATGCCTTCGATGCCCGAGAGCAGGTCCTGGTTGAGCGCGGGGATCTGGCCGCTCGAGGCGTAGACGGCGGCGGCGCCGGCGTCGGAGGCCATGAAGTTGGCGAAGACGCGGGCCGCGGCCGGGTACTCGGAGTATCCGGAGACGGCGGCGACGTGCATGCCCGCGAACGCGCCGGGGGTCTCGCCGCCCGCGACGCCGGGGAGGGTGGTCACGCCGTACTCGAAGCCGTTCTCGGCGGCGCCGGTGTCGAAGAGCGAGAAGCTCCAGGGGCCGGTGATGACGTAGGGGGTCTCGCCCTTGGCGAAGCCCTCCTCGATGACCTCCCAGGTGCTGTCGGCGCTGGGAACGTTGTAGATGTCGCGCAGGCCGGCGTAGTAGTCGAGCGCGGCGGTCAACGCCGGGTCGTCGAACCCGGGTGCGTCCACATTGCTGTCGGGGTAGACCTGCCAGCCCATGGCGGAGAGGATCGGGTAGGCGCGGTAGATCTCCATGGTGGACATGCGGATCGTCCAGCGGTTGGCGCCCGGGTCGTTGTACTCGGCGGCGAGCGCCTGGATCTCCTCCCAGGTGGCGGCGGGCTCGGGGGAGCCGGTCAGCTCTTCGAGGAGGGTGGTGTTGTACATGAGCGCGAGCGACTCGGTGGTCACCGGGACCGCGTGCATCTGGTCTTCGGCGGTGACGACGCTGGTGAAGGCCTCGCTGATGCGCTCGTTCAGGACGCCGGTGTACTCGCCCAGCGGGGCGGCGGTCCCGTCGTCGATCGCGTTGGGGATCTCGTTGTAGAAGGTCATGAAGACGTCGGCGCCGGTCCCGGCCTCGCCGGCCAGGGCCATCTTGTCGACCGCGTCGTGCTTGCCGACGAGCTCGTACTCGACCTTCATGTCCGGGTACTCGTCTTTGAACTCCTCCTTGAAGGCGGCGATGACGGCCTCGGCGAGGTACTCCTCCTCGAACCAGACCTTCAGCGGCACCTTGCCCGAGGCGATGTCCTCTTCGATGACGTACTGCCGAGTCTCGGCGTCCCACTCCAGTTCGGAGGATTGCTCCTCTTCGGTGGGGCCGCCGCAGGCGGTCAGTCCGAGCGCCGCCGCCGCGGCGAGCGCGATAGCTCCTCTGCGTCGCATGTGCATGTCCTTGTCTCAGTGAGGGATGCCGCCGCCGGTCCGCGGCGACTGTGAACGTTTACAGCAACGTAGCGACATGTATCACTGGGCGCAAGCGAGAGATATTCCTTATGTGGCATTTGCATTATGATTGTTACGATAAAAAGTTGAGAAATCGTGCCCGCAGACTTGGGTCCTCGAGGGCGGCACCGCATCGCGGTGCCGCCCTCGTCCCAGGCCCCCGTGGCCGGGCCCGTAGCGGGTCGAGCGGAGGGTCCAGCGCTGGTCGCTGCAGTTGCTGCAGGTCCAGCGGAGGAGCGGGTGCCGTTGGCGCTGACCGCTTTCGGAGCGGGCTACCGCCGTTCGAGTGCCCAGACGGTGTTCGCGTCCGCCGCCCCGGTGTTCCACGCGACCGAGGCGCCCGTCCCGTAGAGGTAGCCGCGACCGCTCTGCTTGTTGTCGATCCGGAATCCGCCGGAGACGGGCGTGATCGCCCAGAGCGTGTCGTCGCCGACCCGCGCTTCGCCCCAGATGACCTTGCCGTTGGGATCCGTGTCGAGGTACCCGCGGCCTTCGCGCACGTTGTCGATCGTCCAGTAGCCGGGCTGCTGCTCGGTGAGCGTCCACAGCTGGTCGTCATAGGTGCTTCCCGCCTCCAGCGCGATCGCGCCGGCGGCCCCCGAGTCGAGGTACTGCCCGGTGGAGACGTTGCGGACCCGGTAGGTCTGGCCGCTGCGGGGGTCGGCGGCGTCGGCGGCGCGCTTGTACGCGCGGAAGTAGTCGACGACCAGTTCCTTCGGCCGGGGGTCGCTCGGGTCGACCGTGCCGGTCCAGTCGGCGTGCTCGTAGATGCCGAGGTAGAACACGGCCGGGTAGGTGAAGGACTGGTTGATGGTCCTGGTCAGGACGTTGTCGATGTAGAGCTTGAACTGGGTGGGCGTCCACTCGAGGGCGTAGATGTGCATCTCCGCGGTCATGTCGAACCCGACGCCGACCTGTTCCCGGTGCGTCGAGAGGTTCGGGTCCGACCAGCTGAAGAGGTTCCAGTTGAACTTGCTCTTCCCGTGGATGCCCGCGTGCTCCAGGACGTCGACCTCCCCGCGCTGCTCCCATGTGTCCTGCCTGCCGGTCAGCCAGAACGCGGTGTGGATGCCGCTCCTGGCGGAGCTCTTCGCGCGGACCTCGAAGTAGCCGTACTGGGGCGTGTACTTCATGTCGGTGGGGATCGAGTGGTCGAACTCGTTGTCCTTGTGCAGGTTCGTCCGCTGTCCGGTCTGGACGCTCGACACCTTCATGGGGTTGCCGCTGTAGTAGGTGGGCTGGTCGTCGTCGATGCGGAGCACGAGGGCGTCGTCCCGGAACCCGTACCGGGCCGTGGACCGCGCGACGGTGGTCCGGGACTCCAGGTACCTGGGAATCCACAGGTCCGTGTCCAGGCTGCCGGTGTTGAACTCGTCGTGCCGGTCGAGGATCCACCCCGGCTTCTCGAGCGGGTTCGGCGGCATCTCCGCCGCGGACGCGGGCGCGTCCAGCAACGCCGACAAGGCGAGGGCGCCACCGCCTGCGAGCAGGCCGCGGCGGGCGAGTTTCACGCGTTTGGGATCGAAAGCCATGAGGGTCTCCTTCGGAGGATGTCCTGCACAAGGAACGTGCCGGCAGTAAGCGGAGCGCCCTTGCCGTGGACGCCGGGCAGTGCCGCTGTATGAGGCGCAGCGATCGCCGCGGCACTGCAAAATCAGAATGACAACGGTTCCAGAATCTGTCAATTTACATGTGTCGATATTCAAGTAACGGTTTCATAACGCACATGCCGCCGGTGCGGCGTCAGCTGGAGCGGGCGGGGGTGGTGCCCCGAACGACGACCCGGGGCTCGAACTCGATCCTTCGGAGGTCGCCCGGCCCGGTCAGCGCGAGCTCCACCGCGGCGGCGCCCACCCGCGCCAGAGCGAGGTCCACACTGGTCAGACCCGGGGTGACGTCCTCGGTGCCCACGGCATCGTCGAACCCGGCGACGCCGATCTCGGCGCCCGGGGTCAGGCCCGCGTCGCGCATCGCGGTCATCGCGCCGATGGCCATCGCGTCAGTGGCGGCCAGGACCACGTCGAAGCGACCGGGCCGCTCCGCCACGAGGCCCGCGGCCGCGTCGTACCCGCCGTCCCGGGTCATCGGCGCGCGCACGACGGCGCCTCGCCCGATCCGCATCCCCAGCCTGGCGGCGGCTTCGACGACGCCGTCCTCCCACTGGCGCGCGGCCTCCGCATCGTGGTCGGGCCGGATCAGGGCGGGAGTGCGGTAGCCCAGGCGGAACAGTTCGGCAACCAGCGCCGAGGCGCCGCGCCGGCGGGGGACGACGGCGGTGTCGAACGGCAGTTCGTCGTCTCCCGCGATCGCCACCCGGCCACCCTCCTGCGTGTAGCGGGCGAGCTCCTCCTCAAGGGACGCCCGCGAGACGGTCGAGCCGCTGCGGGTGCCGGTCAGGATCATGGCGTGCGGCCTGAGGCCGCGCATCATGCGCACGACCCGGATCTCGTCGTCGATGCCGTGATCGGTTCCGGCGAAGGTGGCCACGAGCCCGGAGGCCCCCGCCTGCTCGATCACGCCGTGCACGATCTCGGCGTTGTAGGGGTCGCGGATGTCGGAGACCAGCACGGCCACCATCGCGGTCGCACCCGTGGTCGTGGCCCGAGCCGACGCGTTCGGCCGGTAGCCCAGGCGCTCGGCGGCGTCCAGGACGCGCGCGCGCATGCTCGACGACACGTACTGGGAGGCCGGGTCGAGCGCGCGGGAGGCCGAGGCCTTGGAGACCCCGGCGGCCTCGGCGACATCGCGGAGGGTGGCCGCTGACGGTCGGTCCGGTGCGCCGGGGGACCGGTCGTCGGTGGCAGGGTCGGTGGTCACAATGACATCCTGGCACTGGGCGCATCCCAGGGTGCGCCGCCCCGTTCCCGAGCGCTTGCCGGTTCCGGCGGGAGCATGCGGGTGCGCGTTCGACATTGGAGGATGCATGCGGCGTTCGTATCAGCGGGCGACACTGCGCGACGTCGCCCAGGCGGCCGGCGTATCGCCCTCGACCGCGTCCCGAGTGCTCAACGGCGGCGACCTCCGCGTGAGCGAGCGGCTCTCGGCGCGCGTCCTCGCGGTGGCGGAATCCCTCGGCTACGTCTCGAACCAGGCGGCTCGGGCGCTGCGTGGGCGGCGGACGGCGGTCGTGCTGCTCGCGAGCGATCCGAGGACCGCGTCGGTCGCCGCGATCGCGGCCGGAATGGAGGCGGCGGGCCGGGAGCGCGGCGCGCTGGTGAGCATCACCGGGGTCGGAAGCGGCGCCGCCGCGCACCGGACGGCGCTGGAGGTGCTGCGCGCATTGCGCCCCCGTGCGCTGGTCGTGACGAGCGCGAGCTTCGCCGATGTGCCGAAGGAGCAGGTCCTCCCTCAGCTCGAGCGATTCCGGGACGACGGCTGCGGTGTCGTCTTCATCGGCGAGCACGACACGCCGTTTCCGGCGGTCCGCTTCGACGACTTCGAGTCCGGGAGGGTCGTCGGCCGCCATATGGGCGGGCTGGGCCGCCGCCGCGCCGCCGTGCTGACCACTCCGGGGCAGCCGGCGCTCGACACCCGCGCCGCAGGTTTCGCGGAGGGCTTGTCCGAGCGGGGCTTCGACCCGGAGTCCTTGGTCGTCGAGCAGTGCGAACTCAGCCGGGACGGCGGTCGGGCGGCGGCCCGCCGCCTGTCGCAGCTGCGCCCGCATCCGGATCTCGTGCTCGCGGGCAACGACGTCCTCGCGATCGGCGCATTGAACGAGTTCAGGCGCCTGGGCATCGACGTGCCGACCGACATCGCCCTCTCGGGGGTCGACGACATCCCGCTCGCGCGCGACGTCACTCCAGCGCTGACCACTGTGGCGCTTCCCTTCGAGGAGGCCGGGAGGGCGGCTCTGGAGATGTCCCTCGCGACCGATGCCCCGCAGGACGTGGTGCTGCCCGGGCGACTCGTCGTCCGGGCCAGCACGACCGCGGCGACGACCGAGACCCGCTGAGCCGCAGGAGCATCCGACCGGGACGTGCGGCGCGATGGCCGGAGCGAGGCCCTGTTTCGCGTGTGGAACGACGATTCGGGTTGCGAAGCGCCGCGTCTTGACAGGGTCTGGAACCGTTGTCATCATGATTCGAGGTCCGGCCGGACCGTGGCGGGAATGAAGCCCGCTGCGCGCCCGCGGCCGACGACGACACCTCGCCAAGGGAGAACGCCGTGCCCATCGCCAAGCGCAGAACCGCCTCTCGGCAGCGGAAACGGGTCAGCCTGTTCGCCGCCGGCGTCCTGCTCCTCTCGCTCCTGCTCGCTCCGCATCCGGCGGCCGCCGCCACCTCGAGCACGGTGCTGATCGACGAGCGCTTCGGCGCCCAGACCGCGCCGGCGAACTTCGGCTTTCCGACCGGGGCCAGTGTCGGCGGTGGCGTCTTGAGGGTCACGGAGCACATGCGCGACTACACGGCGTCGGTCAGCCGGTTCGGCTCGTCGATCATGAGCGAGAAGACGCTCGATCTGCGATTCGACTGGAAGACCTCGATCGCCTCCGACGGGATGAAGACGGGTGTGGAGTTCCGCGACGACGCGGGACGCCTCGTCTTCGCGATCGCGGCGACCGGTTCGCAACTCCGCTACGCCGTCACCGGACCCGACTCGTCGTCGGCCTCGGCGCCCGACTCCCTCAATCCGGCCTGGAGCAGAACCGGGTTCGACCGCTCCAAGTGGTACACGGTGGACCTGCACATGGACTTCACGCTCGGCCGGGTCCAGTACACGATCGCCACCAAGGAGTCGTCGCCGCGGGTCATGGCCTCCGGGACCGGGGCGATCACGGGCCGGCGCCTCGCGAAGTTCGTGGCCTGCAACTACTACGGCACCGGCGTGCAGTCGATCGACAACTTCCGGCTCTCCCGTCCGGACCAGGCCGCCGAAGGGTCCCTGGCCGGGTCGTCGGTATACGCCTTCGGCGACAGCATCGTCTACGGCCACAGCTATGCACGCGGCTTCATGAACCTGGTGGCCGAACGCGAGGGCATGGTGCTGACCAAGTACGCGGTGAACGGTGCGACCGTGGGGCCGGTGTCGGGTCCGTCCTCCGGGAAGATCCTCACCCAGGTCCGGTCGGCGAGTGCGCAGGCGCCCGACTTCGTCGTCTTCGACGGCGGCACGAACGACGCGCTCACCCTTCATGAACTGGACGGGTACGAGATCGGCGCCGTCGGCGACTCGTACGAGCCCGGCAGTTTCGACACCGGCACCTTCGCCGGGTCGTTCGAGGCGACCGTCCACGCCATGAAGCAGAAGTGGCCGACCGCCACGCTGGTCTACGTCCCCGTCCACAAGTTGGGTTCGCGCGACTGGAACACGCAGATCGCCCTGCGGGCGGTGACCCTGGCTGCCGCCGAGAAGTGGGGCGTGGCCGTCGCCGACGTCTTCGCCGACGCGACGCTCGACACCCGCATCGCGAGCCATCGTGTCGCCTACACGTTCGACGGTCTGGTCGGCGGCTTCCCGGGCACCGGCGGCACGGGCACGCATCCGAACATCGCCGGCATGACCGAGTTCTACGTCCCGGTGCTCACTGCCCGACTGGCCGGTCTCGCCGAGGTCGGGACGGGACGGGTCTGGGGGGTCTGAGCGCGCCGGGCGGTCAGCGGGGCGTCGTCGGGCCGGTCGACTCGCGCCAGGCCACGCGCTGCAGCGGGCGCGGTGCGGGTTCGAGTTCGCGTCCGGAGATCGCTTTGACCAGGCTCAGCATGGCGTTGCGGCCCAGGCCTTCCAGGTTGACCTCCACGCTGGTCAGACTCGGCGGCAGGTACTCGCACACCTCGTTGCTGTCCCAGCCGGTGACGCTGGCGTCGCCGGGGATGTCCAGGCCCCGCTCGATGAGGGCGCGGATCGCCCCGGCGGCCACGACGTCGTTGGCGGCGATGACGGCGGTGGGCATCGCCTCGTCCGCGAGCGAGTGCACCGCGTCGTAGCCGGACCTGCCCGACCAGTCGCCGTCCACGACGCCGGCGGATTCCAGTCCGAGCCGTTCGACCGTCTCGAGGTACGCGGCCTTCCTCGCCCGTGCCGAGGCGAACTGCAGGTTTCCGGCCACGTGGAAGAACCGGCGGTGCCCGAAGGCGACCAGGCCCTCCATGATCTCGACCAGGGGTGCGGCGTCGGCCAGTTCGCCGATGCCGCGCATCTGGTCGTCGAAGTCGGCCGCGACCACGATCGTCTCCCCTTGCGGCAGATGGTCTTCGATCCCGGGGGAGACCGGGGCCAGGGCCAGGATGCCCTCGACCTGGCCGGTGCCGGCGATCTCGAGCATCCGCTCGGTCCTGGTCTCGGTGTCGCCGATGACGCTGATCGCCTCGACGGTGAAGCCGGCCTCGTGGGCGGCCTCGGTCGCGCCGTGCAGCATCCGCGAGGGGTTGAAGACCATGGTCGGCAGGAGGATCGCCAGCCGGCCGGTCCGGCGGGTCCGCATCGACCTCGCGACCAGGTTCGGGCGGTAGTTCAACTCGCTGACGGCGGCGTCGATGCGCGCGAGGGTCGCCGGCTTCAACCCGTTCCTGGACCGCAGGTAGCGGGAGACGGTCTGGTGCGATACGCCGGCCAGGCTCGCGACCTGCTTGATCGTCGGCCGCCTCGATTCGGTGGAGCGCTCGGTCATGCCCACGGTCTCCTCTCGCAGATCCCAGTGATCATCTTGACATACGAGTGAACGTTCACTATCTTAGGTGGTACTTCAAATAGTGAACGATCACTATTTCTTGACGCAAAGGAGCGCCGATGCCGGTTTCCGATCCCCCCTGCAGCCCGGGCGCCGCGCGCCCGCTGGTGACCGGCCCATGAGCGCGACCTCGGAGCTGCACCGTCTCGGCCAAGGCGGGGCGAGGGCCAAGCGGCAGAACAAGACCGCCTTCCTGTTCCTGCTGCCGTGGTTCCTGGGCCTGTTCGTCATCACGATCGGGCCGATGCTCGCCTCACTGGTCCTGAGTTTCACCGACTACAACCTGCTGCAGCCGGCGGAGTTCAATGGGCTGGAGAACTTCAGCCGGATGCTCGGGGACGAGCGCCTGCACCGGTCCCTCGGCGTCACGTTCACCTACGTCCTCGTGTCCGTCCCGGTCCAGCTGGGACTCGCCCTCGGCCTGGCCATCATGCTGGACCGCGGCGTGCGGGGCCTGGCGTTCTACCGCTCGATGTTCTACCTGCCCTCGCTGCTGGGGGCCAGCGTCGCCATCGCGGTCCTGTGGCGGATGGTGTTCGGCGCCGACGGCCTCTTCAACGACGGCCTCGCCCTGTTCGGGATCGAAGGGCGCGGCTGGATCTCCGAACCCGAGACCGCCCTCGGCACGCTGATCACGCTGAACGTGTGGACGTTCGGCTCGCCGATGGTGATCTTCCTGGCCGGGCTGCGCCAGATCCCGCGCATGTACTACGAGGCCGCCTCGGTCGACGGCGCGAGCCGCTGGCGCCAGTTCGCGTCGGTGACCCTGCCGCTCCTGACGCCGATCATCTTCTTCAACCTGGTCCTGCAGATCATCCACGCGTTCCAGTCGTTCACCCAGGCGTTCATCGTCTCCGGGGGCACCGGCGGTCCGGCCGACTCGACCCTCTTCTACACGCTGTACCTGTACCAGCGCGGGTTCGGGAACTTCGACATGGGCTACGCCTCGGCCCTGGCCTGGCTGCTGCTGCTCATCGTCGGCGCGTTCACCGCGATCAACTTCTGGGCTTCGAAGTATTGGGTCTTCTACAATGACTGACACCTTCGCAACGACCACCCCGGCCGCCGCGCCGCTCGCACCGGACCCGGCCCCGAAGCGGCGGTCCCGGAGCGGCTTCCGGCCGGTCCGCTCGATCGTCAAGCACGCCTTGCTCATCCTGTGCGTGCTGGTGATGCTCTACCCGGTGCTGTGGATGGTCGTCAGCTCGCTGCGGCCCAACGACGTCATCTTCCGGGACCCCAGCCTGCTGCTGAACGACCTCGAGACCGGGAACTACGCGGAAGGCTGGAACGCCTTCGCCGACCCGTTCAGCGTCTACCTGGTCAACTCCTCCATCGTGGTCCTCGGCGCGATCCTGGGCAACCTCGTCTCGTGCTCGATGGCCGCCTACGCCTTCGCCCGCCTGGAGTTCACCGCCAAGCGGTGGTGGTTCGCGATCATGCTCCTGACGATCATGCTGCCGATCCACGTCATCATCGTCCCGCAGTACGTGCTGTTCGCCCAGCTCGGCTGGGTCAACACCTTCCTGCCGCTCATCGTGCCGAAGCTGCTGGCCACCGACGCGTTCTTCGTGTTCCTCATGGTCCAGTTCATCCGCGGCGTCCCCATCGAACTCGACGAGGCCGCCCGCATCGACGGCGCCGGGCATCCGCGGATCTTCGCCCAGATCATCCTGCCGCTCATGGTGCCCGCGCTCGCCACCACCGCGATCTTCACCTTCATCTGGACCTGGAACGACTTCTTCTCCCAGCTGATCTACCTGACCGACCCGGACCTCTACACCGTCCCGCTGGCGCTGCGCGCCTTCGTCGACGCCCAGTCCGGCACGAACTGGGGCGCCGCGCTCGCCATGAGCGTGGTCTCGCTCGTCCCGATCTTCCTGGTGTTCCTGTTCGGGCAGCGATTCCTGCTCAGGGGCATCGCCACCACCGGCGGCAAGTGAACCGCCGCAACCCTTCACCGCAACCCTTCACAAAGGAGCAATCCCATGCAACGCAGACTCATCATCAAAGGACTCGGCGCCTCCGCCGTCGCCCTGCCCGGCCTGGCCGCCTGCGGCACCGGCGGCGGCGGCGACGTGGAACTGAGCGACGAGCCGGTCACCATCCGCATGACCTGGTGGGGCGCGGACACCCGTGCCGAACTGACCGACCAGGCCATCGCCGCGTTCCAGAAGGAGCACCCGAACATCACCGTCAAGGGCGAGTTCAAGGACTGGGCCGGGTACTGGGACGCCCTCGCGACCACCACCGCCGCGAACGACTCGCCCGACGTGATCCAGATGGACGAGCTCTACCTCGCCTCGTACGGCGACCGGGGCACCCTCCTCGACCTGGCCGACACGAGCGACTTCCTCGACACCTCGGGGTTCGATGCGGCGACCCTCGCGACCGGGCAGATCGACGGCACGCAGTACGCGATCCCGATCGGCGCGGGCATGCTCGCGAGCATCGTCAACGCCGACCTCTTCGCCCAGTACGGCGTCGAACTGCCCGACGACACCACCTGGACCTGGGACGACTACGCCGCGATCGCCAACGAACTCACCGAGAAGAGCGGCGGGGCCATCAACGGCTCCGGCCTCACCGGCGGCACCGACGCGGGCAGCATCCGCTACTGGGCGCGCCTGCACGGCAACGAGCTCTACGGCGAGAACGGCGACGTCACCCTCGACCCGGCGGTGCTGGCCTCGCTGTGGGAGTACAACCTGGGCCTGGCCGAGAGCGGCGGGATCGAGAGCGCCGCACAATCCGTCGAGAGCCAGAGCGCCGGCATCGAAGGCGGCAGCCTCGCCACCGGCAAGATCGCCATGGGCTTCGGCTACAACACGCAGATCACGCCGCTGCTCGCCGCCAGCGGCGCCGACCTCAGACTGCTCCAGCTGCCCGGCAGCGCCGAAGCCGACGCGAACTTCATCAAGCCGTCGATGTACTGGGCGGTCTCCTCCCAGAGCGAGCACCCCGCCGAGGCCGCGACCCTGGTCGACTTCCTCGTCAACCACGAGGCCGCCGCCGACATCCTCGGCACCGAGCGCGGCATCCCGGCCAACCCGGCCATGCGCGAGCACGTCGCGGCCGACCTCGACGAGGGCGGGCAGCTGGCCGTGGACTACATCGAGTCGGCCACCGCCGGCCCCGCGGTCGCGGTCACCCCGGCCGGAGGCAGCGGCTTCGACCCGATGATCCAGCGCTACACGCAGGAGGTCATGTTCGGCGAGCGCACGCCGCAGGAAGCGGCCGACGCCTTCATCGACGAACTCAAGACCGAAATCGACGCCGCCGCGTAGCCGGCGATCCGAGTAGAGAAGAGCACCATGCCTGTCCCCAGACCCCCGCTCCGCTGCGGCATCATCGGCACCGGCGGCATCGCCCACGCGCATGCCCACGCCCTGACCGAACTGGGCGCCGAACTGGCGGCCGTGGCCGAGATCGACCCGGTCAGCGCCGCGGCGTTCACCGGCCGCTTTCCGGCTCCCGGCGTGTACGGCGACGCCGAGACCATGCTGAAGGAGGAGCGGCTCGACCTGGTGCACATCTGCACGCCGCCGGGAACCCATGTGCCGCTGGCGATCGCGGCCATGCGTGCCGGGGTCCCGGCGCTGGTCGAGAAGCCGACCGCGCTGAGTCTGGCCGAGATGGACGCGCTCGCCGAGGTCGAGGCCGAGACCGGCACGCCGGTGCTGACGGTGTTCCAGCACCGGTACGGTCCGGCCGCGATCCGGCTGCGGCGACTGGTCGCCTCGGGGGAGCTCGGGCGGCCGCTCGTGGCGACCTGCGAGACGCTCTGGTACCGCGACGACGCCTACTTCGACGTCCCCTGGCGGGGGCGATGGGAGGTCGAAGGCGGGGGACCGACGATGGGTCACGGCATCCACCAGTTCGACCTGCTCCTGTCGATCCTCGGCCCGTGGACCGAGGTCACGGCGATGGCCGCACGCCTGTCCCGCCCCACGAACACCGAGGACGTCTCGATGGCGCTGGCGCGCTTCGCGAACGGCGCCATGGCCACGGTGGTCAACTCGGTCGTGTCGCCGCGGGAGACCTCCCGGCTCCGGTTCGACTTCGAGTACGCCACTGTGGAACTGGAGCACCTCTACGGCTACCGGGAGGCCGACTGGCGCTTCACCGCCGCGCCCGGGCACGAGCACCTGGCGGGGGTCTGGACCGCCGGCGACGAGCCCGATGCCGAGAGCGGCCACCGCCTGCAGATCGCGGCGGTCCTCGACGCGATCGCGGCCGGGACCGAGCCGGGCGTCTCGCTCGCCGAGGCGCGCCGGACGCTGGAGTTCGCCGCCGCCACCTACGCGTCGGCGTTCCAGGGCCGCCCCGTCTCGGCCGGTGAGATCGACGGCGCCGACCCGTTCAACCGCAGCATGGACGGCGGCGTCGTTCCATGGATGCCGATCAAGGAGACCTTCGCATGAGCCACCTCGACATCCGCCACGACATCGACAGCGCGGTGACCGTCAGCGACGGCGGGACCGAGCTGTTCCGGTACGTCTACCGGCCCGACTCCCCGCAACTGGAGTCGCCCAAGCCGTACCTGCACCCGATCCGCACCCGCGCCGGGCACCTCGTGAGCCTGTACCGGCCCTGGGACCACGTGTGGCACAAGGGCATCGCGCTGTCCCTGCCCCATGTGGGGGAGGAGAACTTCTGGGGCGGGCCGACCTACGTCCACGGGCAGTTCTACGTGCAGCTGGAGAACAACGGCACCCAGTCGCACCGGCGGTTCACCCGCATCGAGCGGGTCGACGGGGCCGCCGAACTGGTCCACGAACTGGACTGGAGCACCCAGGGCGGAGCCCCGTGGATCACCGAGCGCCGCGCGTTGAGCGCGCGGCTGCTCTCGGACGAGGCCTGGATGCTGACCTTCGACACCGAGCTCCGCAACGTCTCGGGCGCGGACATCGCGATCGGCTCCCCGACCACGAAGGGGCGTGAGAACGCCGGCTACGGCGGCCTGTTCTGGCGCGGGCCAAGGGCTTTCACCGGCGGCAGCCTCGTCACCGCCGAGGGCTCCGGTTCCGGCAACGACATGCGCGGCCAGCGCCACGAGTGGATGGGCTTCGCCGGACGCCACGACGACATCGACGCCGCCTCGCTGGTGCTCATGGTCGACGACTCGTCGAACCCGCACCATCCGCCGCAGTGGTTCGCCCGCAGTGAGGAGTTCGCCTGCCTCAACCCCGCCCCGTTCTTCAGCGAGGAGCTGACCATTCCGAATGGGGAGGCAGTGCGGTTCCGCTACGGCGTGGGCATCGCCGATGCGGATGCGGAGGCGGCTCAGGAATTGGCGGTGGCAGTGCGCAAGTCGCTTTGAGGCGACGAAGCGCAAGTCTGTATCGATAAAGAGGCGAGTTCGCAGAACTCTCCTGATGTGCAGATGCGGCGGCTGCCCGGATGCATGCCGTGATTCGAATCAAATAGCAGGTGGTAGCGGTCATCGAATGCGTCGGGTCGGCGCCATGGAGGTATTCGGGCTCAGATTTCGTGTCCATTTAAGGCCGCCGGAGTTCGCGCAACGCCATAGGGGGTTGCGCGCTCCGGCCTGCCCTATTTGCCCTTTGAACTCGTAAAACTCCTCAATTCCCGACATTGACAGGCTTCAGTGTGACGATATAACGTAGTTTTGAAAGATGACCAAACAAACTGCTCGCCAGAGACCGCCCCCGGTCCGACGGCACCGCACCACCGGAAGGAAAACGAGATGCCTCCCGAGACCCGAAGGGCGCCTGTCAAACGCCTGCTGCTCGGTATCGTCGCCGCGTTCTGCATCGCCCTGGCGTCGACGCTCGTCACGGCCACGCCCGCCCAGGCCGCCAGCACCTGCAACAAGGGCGAGACCATCGCCATGGGCAAGTACTACGTCACCAACAACCTGTGGGGCAACAACTCCGGCACCGGCTGGCAGTGCACATGGAACAACTGGCAGTCCGGCGACACCATCGGATGGGGCACTTCCTGGGAGTGGAGCGGATCGTCCTACTCGGTCAAGAGCTACTCCAGCTCGGTCCTCGGCTGGCACTGGGGGTGGCAGCGCCCCGGCACTGAACTGCCGGTGCGGCTCAGCGACAACCGCAGCGTCGCGACGAGCTGGAACTACAGCGTGAACGCGTCCGGAACGATGAACGTCGCCTACGACCTGTGGCTGCACACCCAGTCGAATCCCGACTGGTCGAACAACCCGACCGACGAGATCATGATCTGGCCCTACAAGATCGGCGGGGCCGGTCCGGCCGGCACCAGGCAGGCCACCGTCACCCTCGCCGGCGGCACCTGGGACCTGTACCGCGGCTGGATCGACGCGGGGAACGGAGTCGGCTGGAACGTGTTCTCCTTCGTCCGTACCACGAACACCAACGCCGTGAACTTCGACCTGCGCGACTTCACGAGCAACCTGGTGAACCGCGGATGGCTCAGCAGCAGCAAGTACCTCACCAGCGTCCAAGCCGGCACCGAGGTCTTCACCGGCAAGGGCCAGCTGGACACCAACAGCTACTGGGTCGACGTGCGATAGCACCGGCCGCCTGGGGCCGCAAGCGCGCAGCGCGCCGGTCCGAGGCACCCGTGCGGTGGGGGGGGGGGCGCGCCCCCCCCGGGGGCCCCCCCCCCCCCACCGCGAACCCCCGCAATCTCAAGCAATCCCTCAACCGCAGTTCCACCGAAAGGACAGCGACGTGGCCACTCCCTCAAACGGGTCGATCTTCCGACGCCGATCACTGCTCAAGGCCGCCGGCCTCGGCGCGGCCGGCGCCGCGGGCCTCCCCCTCGTCGCCGCGTGCAGCGACATCCAGAGCAGCGAAGGCAGCTCCCAGATCACCGAAGGGTTCGACTTCCTGCCGCAGTACAAGGAATGGCCGCTCCCGGTCGAACCCGACCTGGTGGGCGAACCGCCGCACCACCGGTCCGGATTCACCTCCTACCCCGAGCCGGCGCAGGCCGTCCCCGAGCCCCCCGCGAACACCGGCACCTACCGGATCACCGTCCCGACCTGGGGCACCCCGCCTCCCAGCGACGACTCCTACTTCGCGGCGGTCCAGGAAGCGTGGGGCGGCACGGTCGTCGAGCTGGCGCACGCGGACGGCAACACCTACGCCGAGACCTCGAACCAGTGGATCCAGGCCGGCGAGTTCGGCGACGGCATCCACATGTTCAGCTGGATGCTCGGCGCCCACCCCGACTTCCGCGAGACCGTCGTCAACCGGTTCTACGACCTGACCGACATCCTCACCGGCGACATCTCCGAGCGCTGGCCCCTGCTCGCGGGCCGGGCCACCGAGGCCTGGGGCAAGTCCGTCTGGTCGAGCGACCCCGAGGACCCCGAGAGCGCCCGCCTCTACGGCATCCCGGGCAGTCTGGCCGGCGGTCCGCAGAACGGCATGTACGTCCGCACCGACCTGCTCGAGGCGGCGGACCTGGCCGTTCCCACCACAGTGGATGAAGTGCTGGAGGTCGCCCGCACCTGGTCCGACGACGCGGCCGGCAGATGGGCGTTCTACGGGCTCGACTACCTCACCCCCCAGTGGTTCGGTCTGGCCTCCGGCAACGGCTGGGCCTGGATCGACGGGAAGCTGGTCCACAACTGCGAGCGACCGGAGTACACCGAGTGGCTCGAGTTCCGGCGCACGGTCTGGGATGAGAAGCTCATCCACCCCGACGCCCCCGCGGCCTCGCTGGACCCCAAGGAGCTGCACAAGTCCGGAACGACCCTGTTCCACCAGGACGGCATGTCCTACTGGGGCGACTTCAGCGGCAGCGTCACCAGAGGCGAGATCGAAGGCGCCGTCGTCCCGCTCGGCCCCGTGGCGGCGGGCGGGAGGACCCCGGTGGTGTTCGGCGCGGCCGACGTCGAGGGCTGGCTGTTCCTCAGCAAGAGCCTCTCCGCGGAGCAGGTCGAGGAGATCCTGGACGTCGCCAACTTCTGCGCCGCTCCGTTCGGCACGGTCGAGAACCAGCTGCTCGACTACGGCATCGAGGGCGAGCACTTCGAGTTCGACGCCGAGGGCGTCCCGCGCACGACCGACCACGGCAGTGCGACCATCGGCGGCTACTACGGCCTCTCCGGCAAGGTCCAGATGTTCCACACCGGCGACCCGGTGCTCGTCCAGCAGCGGTTCGACTACGACGCCTCGGTGCTGGACTACATCGAGAAGGACATCTTCGAAGGCATCCGCGTCGAAGCCCCCGCGGCCTTCGTCTCGGCGCTGCAGACCCTGAAGGACCAGGAGGCCGACGTGGTCTACGGGCGCTCCGAGATCGCGGACATCCCTGCCATGGTCGACACCTTCCTGACCAACGGCGGCGAAGCCGCGCGAGCGCCGTTCACCGACGCTTACAAGATCGTCAACGGCGAGTAAGGCGAAGGCGGGGGAGCGGCGCGCGCCGTCGATCGGACGAGGCCGCTCCCTCTACCCCTGTTCCTCCGAGAAGGAGTCCTCATGGCAATGCAACGACGCACGTTCCTGAACCTGGGCGCGGCCGGCGTCCTCGGCGCGGGCGTGTCCCTGCTCGGCACCGCGCAGGCGAACGCCGAACCCGCCCCCGCCGATCCGTTCGCCGTGGGCGTGCGCCGGTACGACTGGTACCGCGGCACCCGCCCGGTCACCACCTACGTCTACTACCCGGCCACCGGCACCGCCGGCGGCACCCCGGTCGCGAACGCCCCGGTCGCGAACGGCGTCTTCCCCGTCTACGCCTACACCCACGGCCTGGGCGGCAACCCGGCGAACTCCACGTTCGCCCCGGGACTCGCCGCGGCGGGCTTCATCGTCCCGTCCCCGCACTTCCAGCACACCCTGAACGACGTCAACAGCGGCAACACCTCCCGCGACGTCTCCCAGGCGCTCACGAACACCCTCGCGCTCAACACCAGCGGGCCGCTCGCCGGGCACGTCCGCACCGACATCGGCGTGGGCGCCTGCGGGCACTCGATGGGCGGCATGACCACCCACGGCCTGCTCACCTCCTGGCCCGACAGCCGCATCATCTCCGCCAACCCGCAGTCGTGCCTCGACATGGGCACCCCGTCCGGCTCGGTCAACGCCAAGGTCCTGTTCGTCCACGGCGACCAGGACGGGACGACCGCGTACTCCTCGGGCCGGCAGGCCTACAACGAGATCACCTGGCCGAAAGCGTTCCTCACCTTCGTCGGCGGCAGCCACACGAGCTTCTGGGACGACCAGCGCTTCAGGAACACCGTCCGCAACTGGGCGCAATGGACGATGTACGGCGACACCGCCGCCCGCGACCGACTGCCCGCCGACGCGGCCGGTTCCAACACCAAGTGGGAGGCCGCGCTGGGAGGCGGCACCCCCGGCGGCTCGGGCGCCTACCGGCTCGTCGCGCAGCACAGCGGGAAGTGCGCCGACATCAACGGCGTCTCCACCAGCGCCGGCGCACTGCTGCACCAGTGGTCGGGCACCGGCCGCACCAACCAGCAGTTCGAATTCATCGACACCGGCGAGGGCCACTTCAAGATCAAGGCCCGCCACTCCGGCCTCGTCCTCCAGGTCGCGAGCAACAGCACCGGCGCCGACATCACGCAGCAGGCGGACTCGGGAGCGCACAGCCAGCAGTGGCGCCTGACCGACCACGGCAACAACGTCGTCAGCATCATCAACCGCCAGTCCGGCCTGGCGATGGACGTGTGGGGCCACTCCAGTGCGGACGGCGCCCGCATCTCCCAGTACACCCCCAACGGCGCCGCCAACCAGCGCTTCACCCGCCAACCCGTCTGACGACGGCCAGGCGGTCGACCCCTGTGCGGCCGGACCCGGTCCGGCCGCACAGGCGTGTGCTCCGCCAAGGTGCGGTTGGCACCGGCGCGAGCTTCAATGCCGCTGAATACGGCTCGCGTTCCGCGGGCTCACAGGGACCATTGCTGCGTGGTGCTGCTCGAGCAGGCGGCCTGGTGGAGTCGGGCACTGTTGGCGGTCGATGCGCCCGCCACGTCGATGCACTTGCCGGAGTGGCGGGCGGCGATCTGGAAGTGGTCGCCGCCGGCGCGGAGCTGCCACTGCTGGTTGGCGCGGTCGCCGCACGTCCACTGGATGATCGCGGCGTTGTCGGCCGTCGAGGCGCCGTTGACGTCGAGGCATTTGCCCGAGGCCACGGAGACGATCCGGTAGTAGCCGCCGCCCGCGTCCTGCAGCTCCCAGAGCTGGTTCGCGCCGCCGTGGCAGGTCCACTGGATCGCCTCCGCGCCGTCGGCGGTCGAACCGGAGACGATGTCGACGCACTTGCCGGAGTTGCGGTTCGCGATGTCGGTGGTCTGCGTGCCGCTCCCTCCCACCGTCCAGTTCAGGACGTCGATCTGGCTGCCGCCGTAGCGGGGTGCGAAGACCGAGACGACCCCGTCGAGAAGCCGGGCGTGGTCGAGCAGCGGGTCGGAGTAGTACTGCACGGTCGAGGTGTAGCGCGTGGCCCAGTCGGTCCAGCCCGACGCCTTCGACGCGGTGTGGACGCTCAGCCGCCTGGTCGAGGAGTTCCCGCTCGCGATGTACAGGTTGTCGTCGCCGTCGACGCCGATGTCGGCGCGGGTCATCACGCCCGTGTAGGAGAGCACCTGCCGGTTCCAGGCCTTGCTGGTCTTGTCGCGCCAGTAGTGCACGAGCACGGACTTGCCGCGCGCGCTGTCGAAGTTGCCGTCGTTGGCCGCCGAGGGCGCCATGTGCGAGGCGAGCACGTGGACGTTGCCGGCGCTGTCGACCACCTGGGACTCCTGGTTCATGAGCCCGCGGTTCTGCCCGATGCCCACGACCCGCAGCGAAGCCGAGTCGGCCACGAGCGGGTTCGAGCCGGTGGTCGCCACGACGTCGCCGTTGTTGTTGCGCCAGGTGCGGCCCTGGTCCTTGCTGTAGGCGTAGTAGATGTCGTGGTTGGTGCTAGCGTTCGGCGTCTCGCGCACGGTCCAGGTGACGTGCAGCAGGTCGCTGGTGTCGAGTCCCGTGTCGTCGTACTCGATGCCGAAGAGGTACGCGTTGTTGTCGGCGCGCGTGCCGTTGAGGAACTGGCCCAGGTGGCTCCAGGTCCCGTTCCGGTACTCGAAGAGCACCACGTCGCCCGCGCCGCTGGCGCCCGTGCGGATGCTCATCTGCAGCACCCCGTCCGGGGCGCGGAAGAACTGCGGGTAGGTCGCCTGCGACAGGCGCTGGCCGCCGATGGTGTTGGTCACGGCCCCGAAGCTTGACGCGGACCAGTTCGCGGTCGACGGCGAGGTCGCGAGCCCGGCGACCGACTTGCGGTACTTCAGGAGCGAGCTGTGCATGTCGAAGGAGAGGTGGATCGAGCCGTCCTGGCCGGAGATGCCGATGGAGATCGTGTTGTGCGAATCGGTCGAGGTGGTCCGGTAGTCGGTGAGGCGGACGGTCTGCCACGAGCCCGAGGCGACCGCCCGGCGGGCCAGGTTGACGTAGCCGGACTGGTCCCACCAGGCCGTGTACTGATAGCCGTTGAACGTGGTGATGCCGTCCTGCTGGAACGATTCACCGTTCATGTAGCCCGTGTACGTCAGGGCCGTGCGGCCGTCGGTGGTGAGCGTGGTGACGTTCGGCGATCCGAGGGAGGGCGCGGCCGCGGATGCCGGGACTGCGGCGAGGGCGAGCAGGGCGGCCAGCATCGCGATCGCCGTCACGGCGAATCCGAGTGGGCGGCGCGGCCTGCCGGTCGCCTTGCGTTCGGCGGCTTGGGGTCTCATGCGGGTTTCTCCTAGTTGTCGGCGTTGCGGTGGCACTGCGACGGCGGCCGCGGTCGTCGCGGCCGCCGGCGTCGAGCCGTCTCCTCAGCACGGGGAGTTCGTCTGCGTCAGCAGGCCGAGCCTCCAGGGCAGCAGGTTGTACGGCGCGCTCACGTCGGGGTCCTTGCCCTGGTAGAGGAAGCGCAGGTCGCAGGGGCCGACCGTCAGGGTCTGGTCGAAGCCGCTGCGGATCAGCTCCCCGTGGCTGATGTCCTTCGTCCAGGCGGTGCCGTTGAAGGCGGTGTTGTTCCAGGCCGCGAACGGGTTCTCCTTGGTGTCGGCCAGCGGGGTCCAGGGCCCGGAGACGCTCGACGAGGTCCAGGACCGGAAGATCCGGCCGCCCGCGGTGATGGCCTCGACCATGAGGAGGTACTCGTTCTCGCCCGCGAGCCGGTAGACGTTGGCGCCTTCGAAGAGCCAGTGGTGGTTGGGGTCGTGCATGGCGATGACCGGTTCGGAGAACCCGTTGGGGAAGCGCGCCAGCGAGGTCTGGGCCCGGTACAGGTTGCCGTTGTCGTCAGAGGAGTACATGTGGCAGGCGGCGCTGTCGCAGATGGTCCAGAAGTCCAGCCACTGCCCGTCGCCCATGTTGTCGAGCACGGTCTGCGGCGTCCGGGCGTAGAACGGCTTCGGCGCGCTCCACGACGCCGGGTCGGCGATGTTCGCGGTCGTCGAGTAGGCGACGTTGTCGCCGATCTGGTAGGTGAGGTACCACTGCTGCTGGGGCGCGAAGTAGAACACCTGCGGCGCGGCCTTGTACCCGGCGCCGACGGCCGTGGTGTCGAGGAAGCGCAGCGGCGCGGCGCCGGCCTGGGACCAGTCGGTGAAACTGAGGTAGGCCAGGCTGTAGCCCTGGTTGGCGCTCACGACGCTGACGAAGACGTGGTAGCGGCCGTTGTGGTAGACGACTGAAGGGTCCTTCACCGAGACGATGTTGTGTGCCGCATCGGACTTCGGGAAGACCAGCGGGCCGGTGGAGCTCCACTGGAGACTCGCCGGCAGGGCGCTGCCGCCGGCCCGCACCGTGTCGAGGTAGTCGAGGTTCGCCAGGCCGCCGGCGCTGGTGGCCGCGAGCCGGACCGTGTTGGCGCCCGCCCGCACGGGCACCGTGAGGTTCTCGACCGCCCAGCTGCTCCAGGCGCCGACGGGTGCGAAGGCCACTGCGGACCGGGCCAGGGTGCCGTTGACGCTCAGGTCCGCCGGCCGTGCGGCGGTGGACCCGTTCGCGTACTTGACGCCCAGCGTCAAGGTGCCGGCCGTTTCGGCGTGCACGGTGAACTCGATCCGCGCCCCGACGCGGTTGGGGGTGTTGCAGAACCCTCTCCCGGAGAACCCGGCGTAGTTCGAGTCGACCGTGCCCTCGCAGGCCGCGTCCTCCGCTTCGTACCGCGACGCCTGCGCGCTGGCGCTCGGCGCGATCAGCGCCAACGTGGCGACCAGTGCGAGCAGGGGTACGGCTGTGAACCTCGCCAACCGACTCATGGGCGCTCCTCAAGGTGTGTCCGCGTACCGCCGCCAAGGGACAGTTCACTTCGATGTATCGATATAATTCAATACTCAATGCGAGTGTCGCAGAAACGCCCCTGGTTTGCAAGGCTCGGCGCGGCGGGCGGCGCGCTCGCGATGCCCGAGTGGCCGTAGGCGATCCGTGGGGTCGTCGATGCGAAATTGTGTCGATAAAATTTCGAACCGAGTGCTTGACAGGCGCAGTGATGGCGATCTATGTTGTCGGAGTCACAGTGAAACGATTCAATTCGGTGTGCTTCCAGTGTGCCTCGTGGTGACAAACGTCCGTTTCTCCACGGCGAAGCGCCGACACGATCAGTCCCTTGTGCACCCCGCCCCACGTCCCGTTCCTAGGAGCCCTCCGACGATGAACCGCCGCCCCCGCCCGACGACCTCGGAGCCGACGCATGAGTGAGCCCGCCCCCGAAGCCGTGCTCGTCCTGGACGAGGTGCGCAAGTCGTTCGGCGCGACGGCGGCGCTCACCTCCGGCGGGATCACCGTGGAGGCCGGGTCGATCCACGCACTGGTCGGCGAGAACGGGGCCGGCAAGTCCACCCTGGTCAAGATCGTCGCGGGGGTGCACCGCCGCGACGGCGGCACCTTCCGCTTCCAGGGCCGCGACGTCGACTTCACCTCGACCGCCGACGCGAAGGCGGCGGGCATCGCCGTGATCTACCAGGAGCCGACCCTGTTCCCGGACCTCTCCGTCGCCGAGAACCTCTTCATGGGACGCCAGCCCCGCAAATCCGCCCACCGCATCGACCGCGCCGCCATGTACGAGCACTCGGAACTGCTGTTCCAGCGGCTCGGCGTGCACCTGGACCCGCGCCGCATCGCCCGCGGCCTGTCGATCGCCGACCAGCAGATCATCGAGATCGCCAAAGCGGTCTCCCTGGACGCGGCCCTGCTCGTCATGGACGAGCCGACCGCCGCGCTCTCCGGCGTCGAGGTCGACCGCCTGTTCGCCGTCGCCCGCGCCCTGCGCGACGAAGGCCGCGCCCTGGTGTTCATCTCGCACCGCTTCGAAGAGATCTTCGCCTTGTGCGACACCGTCACCGTCCTGCGCGACGGCGCCTACGTCGCCACCCAGGCCATCGCCGAGACGAACCGCGACGACATCGTCGCCCAGATGGTCGGGCGCGAGGTCGGCGAGCTGTTCCCGAAGACCCCCGTCTCCATCGGCGACACCGTGCTCCGCGTCGAAGGCCTGCACTCGACCGGGAAGTTCCACGACGTGAGCTTCGAGGTCCGCGCCGGCGAGATCGTCGGCATCGCGGGGCTCGTGGGCGCGGGCCGCAGCGAGATCGCCCGCGCGGTCTTCGGCGTGGACGGGTACGACTCCGGCAGCGTCCACCTGCACGGCGAAGCCGTCCCGATGCGCGACCCGCAGGCCTCCATCAAGGCGGGCATGGCCTTCGTCCCCGAAGACCGCCGCCAGCAAGGCCTGGTCACCGACGGCTCGATCGCGCGCAACATCGCCTCGGTCCTGCGCCGGGGCCTGGCCCGGGCCGGCTTCCTGTCCCCGCGCTCCGAACTGCGGGCGGCGGACGCCTGGGCCCAACGCCTGCAGGTGAAGACGCACGCCCTCGACATGCCCGCCACCACCATGAGCGGCGGCAACCAGCAGAAGGTCGTGCTCGCCAAATGGCTCGCGACCGAACCGTCCCTCCTGATCGTCGACGAGCCCACCCGCGGCATCGACGTCGGCACCAAAGCCGAAGTCCACCGGCTGCTCTCCGACCTCGCCGGCCAGGGCATGGCCGTCGTCATGATCTCGTCCGAACTCGCCGAGGTCCTCGGCATGGCCGACCGCGTCCTCGTGGTCTGCGAAGGGCGCATCACCGCCGACCTCGACCGCGACCGGGCCACCCCCGAAACCGTGATGCGAGCGGCCACGCAGACCCACCACTCGGAGGCCGGCGCATGAAGCACGCAGCAGCCACCCTGCTCCGCTCCCGCGAGGCCGCCGTCGCCCTGGTGCTCCTCGCGGCAGTGGTCCTGACCGCCTTGAAGTCCGAGAGCTTCGTGTTCAGCGCCGACGGATGGCGCAACCTGCTCGTGACCCCGTCGATGCTGGTGATCCTCGCGGTCGGCCAGACCGCCGTCATCATCACCAGGAACGTCGACCTCTCCGTCGGGTCGGTCCTCGGACTCACCGCGTACATGACCGGCCGGATCTTCATCGAGGCCCCCGGGATCCCGATCATCGCCGTCGTGGCCGCCGCGATCGGACTCGGCGCGGTGCTCGGGCTGGTCAACGGCGTGATCGTGGCCGTCGCCAAGGTCCCCGCCCTCGTGATCACCCTCGGCACGCTCTACATCTACCGAGGGGTCTTCCTGACCTGGGCGGGCTCCGACCGGATCAACGCCTCGGACCTGCCGGACGACTTCCTCGCCTTGGGCAGCGCGCAGATCGCCTCCGTCCCGGTCCTGTCGATCGCGGCCCTCGCCGTCCTCATCGCGGTCGGGTACCACCTCTACTACTCCAGGGGCGGCCGCGAGATGTACGCGATTGGCTCCGACCCGGACGCGGCCCGACTCTACGGACTCCCGGTGACCCGCCGCGTGATCGGCGCGTTCGTCCTCTCCGGAGCGCTGGCGGGCCTCGCCGGGGTCGTCTACGCCGTCCGCTACGGCACGGTCTCCAGCGGCGCGGGCCTGGGCATCGAGCTGGAAGCGGTCGGCGCCGCGGTCATCGGCGGCGTCGCGATCTTCGGCGGCAGCGGGACCGTGTGGGGCGCCGCGATCGGGGCGGCGCTGCTGGTCACGATCAACCGCGCCCTGCCCGTCGTGGGCATCTCCGACTTCTGGCAGCGCGCCGTCGTCGGCGGACTGATCCTCGCCGCCATCGTGCTCGACCGCGTCCTGGCCCTGCGCCGGGAACGACGGCTGGGCATCGAACGTGACACCCGGAGCCTGGCATGACCACTCTGCACTTCCGCGCCCACGCCCGACCCGCCTGGCGCCGTTGGCTCCTCACCCGGGAGACGGCGGTCATCGCGGCCCTCGCGGTCGTCCTGCTGTACGCGAACGCCGCGGTGAGCAACTTCGACAGCCCGCTGACCCTGTACTACCTCTTCCTCGACGTCACCCCGCTGCTCTTGATCGCCCTGCCGCTGACGATGGTGATCGTCACCGGCGAGATCGACCTCTCGGTCGCGAGCGTCGTCGGGCTCTCCAGCGTCCTGGTCGGAGTGTTGTACGCCCACGCCGGCATGCCGATGTGGGCCGCGGCGCTCACGGCCGTGGCCGTCGGCGCGGTCTGCGGTTCGCTGAACGGCTACCTCGTCGCCTACGTGGGGCTGCCGTCGCTGGCGGTCACCATCGGCACCCTCGCGCTGTACCGCGGCATCGCCATCGGCCTCCTCGGCACCGAGGCCGTGACCGACTTCCCCGACTCCTGGACCGACTTCGCGAAGATGCGGATCGTCGAAGGCGGCAGCCTGCCGATGGTGCTCATCCCGTTCGCGGTGCTCGCGGCGGCGGCGGGGTGGCTGCTGCACTGGTCGCCGTTCGGGCGCGGCGTCTACGACATCGGGCTCAACCGCGAGGCCGCGCACTTCTCCGGCGTCAATGTCGAGCGGACCAAGCTCCTGCTCTTCGTCCTCACCGGAGCGGTCTCCGCGCTCGCCGGCGTCTACTTCACCCTGCGCTACGGCAGCGCGCGCGGCGACAACGCGTACGGCCTGGAACTCCAGGTCATCGCCGCGGTCCTGCTGGGCGGGGTGTCCATCTTCGGCGGGCGCGGCGCGCTGCACGGCCCGATCGCCGGGGTGCTGCTGATCGGGGCCGTCGCCAGTGCGATGCGGCTCGAAGGGCAGACCGTGAACGCCATCAACATCGTCATCGGCGTGCTGCTGGTGGCGTCCGTCGTCGCGACGCCCGCCTTGAACCGGGTCGCCGCCGAACGGGCTGCCCGCAAACAGAAGTGAAGGGAACGAACAATGAGGTTTGACAAGAAGTCGATCGCCGTGGCGGCGACCCTCGTGGTCAGCCTGGGGCTGTCCGCGTGCGGCGGTGGCGGCGACGGAGGTGACGACGGCACCGCTTTCACATTCCTGCCCAAGAACCTCGGCAACCCGTACTTCGACACCAGCGAGGTGGGCGCGCAGAGCGCGGCCGATGAACTCGGTGTCACGGTGACGCAGGTCGGGCCCGACGCGGCCTCTCCGGAGGCGCAGGTGCCGTTCATCAACACTGCGGCGCAGCAGGGAGTGGACGCGCTGATCGTCTCGGCCAACGACCCGACGGCGATCTGCGGTGCGCTGGAGGAGGCGTCGGGTGCCGGCACGAAGATCGTGACCTTCGATTCCGACACCGACCCGGAATGCCGCGACCTGTACGTGAGCCAGGCCGACGCCGCGGGCATCGCCAAGGTGCAGATCGAGATGATCGCCGAGCAGATCGGCGGCGCGGGCCAGATCGCGATCCTCTCCGCTTCTGCCAACGCCACCAACCAGAACGCCTGGATCGAGCTGATGCAGGCCGAGCTCGAGGCGAACTACCCGGACATCGAGCTGGTCGACACGGTGTACGGCGACGACGACGACCAGAAGTCCTTCGACCAGACCGCGGCGCTGCTGCAGTCGTACCCGGAGCTCAAGGGCATCGTCTCACCGACCACTGTGGGCATCGCGGCTGCGGCCCGGTACCTGTCGACCTCCGAGTTCAAGGGCCAGGTGGCGCTCACGGGCCTCGGCACCCCGAACCAGATGCGCGAGTACGTCGCCGACGGCACGGTGGCCGAGTTCGCGCTCTGGAACCCGGACGACCTGGGCTATCTCGCCGTGCAAGCGGCGGCGGCCCTGGTCAACGGCGACATCGAAGGCAAGGAGGGCGACACGTTCACCACGGAGCGACTGGGGGAGTACACCGTCGGCGCCGACGGGGTCGTGCTGCTGGGCGAGCCCTTCCGGTTCAACGCGGAGAACATCGACGACTTCGACTTCTAGACCGCGTCGCGAAACGGAGCGCCGGGCGGACCTCCGCCCGGCGCTCCGTCATGTCTCGGCTCCGCGGTCAGGACTTCACGGGACCGGATTCGGCGGCGGGGGCGGCGCAGGGCTTCCGCCTCCGCGCCGCCCCCGCCGCCGGAGTGCTAGTCCGCCGGTGTGACGTCGAGGTAGTCGAGGTTGGGCAGGCCGCCCGCGGTGGTCGGGTCCCATCTGACGGTGTTGGCGCCCGCGCGCAGCTGGACGGTGACGGTCCGGTCGGTCCAGGTGTTCCACGCGCCGGTGGGAGCGAACGCGGTCGTCTCCACGCGGGTGCCGTTCACGATGAGGTCGCCCGGCCGGTCGGTGGTGCCGCCGTTGGCGTACCGGAGGCTCAGGGTCGCGGTCCCGGCGGCCGAGGCGTTCACGGTGAACTCGGCGAAGGCGCTGTCGGTGTTGCCGCCGTTGCAGAACCCGGTCCCGGAGTAGCCCGAGTGGTTGGTGTCGACGGTGCCGGTGCAGGTCGCCCCGGAGCCTTCGGCCTCGTAGCGCGTTGCCTGGCCCGGATCGGTGCCGCCGCCTTGTCTCACCAGGGAGAACTGGTCGGCGATGAGGTTGCCGCTGCCGCCGGTGACGGTCACCGTGGCGGTGCCGGCCGGCAGTGCGATGCCGGTGAGCTCGCGCTTGGTCCAGCCGCTCGAGGACGGGACGTTGAGGGTGTGCACGGTGCCGTCGGCGCCGGTGACGGTCACCCGGCCGGAGCCCTTGGTGTGCAGGCCGAGCGTGTAGGTGCCCGCGGGCACCTGCATCTGCTGCCGGACACCGGACCCGTTGCTCACCTGCAGTGCGAACCGGCTGCCGTTCACCCCGCCGTTGACGTTGGTCACGCCGCCGGAACCGGTCCTGGTCCACCCGACCACGTTCGAGACGATGATCCGGTCGGCCTGGATGTCGGGGTTCAGGACGTAGTTGTTGCCGGGCGCGACGCGGAACTCGCCGGTGGTCGCGTTGAACTGCCACTGGCTCATCGAGTGGAAGCGGATCCCGGTGCCCTCCTTGGTGATCGGGACCCACTGGTTGTAGCCGATCCCGTTCCACGCGAAGTCGGCCCAGCGGTCGCCCGCGTAGATCACCGTGTCCTGCACGGTCCCCTCCACGGTGATGAAGAACCCGGTCTGGGTCACGTGGCTGTAGTCCATCTGGGTGCCGGGCATCGTGTAGTAGTCGGTGTAGTCGCCCTGGACCCTGCCCTGGGTGGAGTCGAGGCAGTAGTTGACCGAGGTGTTCCAGCCGTGCAGGTCCGAGGCGCACATGTGGTACTTGCCGTCGAGCTTGAACATCGCGTTGCCCTCGCGGCCGCTGGAGTTGCGGCCGATCTCGACCGCCGGCTCCGCATAGAGCGAGTCGGACGAGCGGAGCTTGGAGACGAACGCGCGGGAGCGGCCCTCGCGGTTGGAGAAGATCAGGTAGTCCTGCCCGTCCTCGTCGGTGAAGACGGTCTGGTCGCCGGTGCCGGTCGTCGGCGAGTTCACGACCTGCTTCTGGAAGGCGCCGAACGTGAAGGCTCCGGTGGGGGAGTTGCCCTGGAGGAACAGGACGCCGTGGTCCTGCGTGGGGTGCCACATCTGCACGGGCAGCACGTACTTGCCGGTGTTCTCGTTGTACGCGACCCCGAGGCGCCCGATCCAGCCCGCGTTGCCCATGGTGCCGCCCAGGCTGCCGAGGCTCGTCGAGGACGTGGCGACCCGGTTCTCGAACTTCCAGTTCACGAGGTCCTGCGAGGAGTACACCGGGATCGACACGAAGCTGACCTGGTTGTCGTACTTCTGCGTCGGGTTGGCCAGATAGGACTCGGCGCCCCGGTAGTGCACGCCGTACCAGTAGTAGGTGTCGCCGAACTTGAAGACGCCGCCGCCCTGCGAGTAGATCGGGTTGCCGGCGGTGTCCCTCCAGAACGTGTTGTTGGTGATCGTCGCGAACGTCGACTGGAGGACTTCCAGGTCGGCGGCGGCGGTCTGCAGGTCGGTCTTGGCGTCCGCGACCTCGGACTCGCTCGCCGAACCGTCCTCGACGACCTCGGTCGCGGTGGTCAGGGCTTCGGCGAAGGGCGCCCAGGACGCGGTGGTGTACTCGGTGGGGACGCGCGTCCGGTAGTCGGAGACCAGCGTCTCCAGGCCGTCGGCATTGGTCGCGTCGGCGGCGGCGGTCTGGAGTTCCGGCTGCGCCTGGCCTGCGTCAGCGCCTTCGTCGACGGCGGCGGACCCGGGGGACGCGGGTCCCGCCAAGGCCAGTGCGAAGAGCGCCGCGGCGACGAGGGGGCCCCATCGTCGCGGTGCGCTGCGGGCAATGAGCGTCATGGTCGTGCCTCTCACTCGGTGTCGCCCGGCAGCAGGACAGGCGGAGACAGCGCTGTCGCCGCCGCCGGTGCATGAACAGGGGCGTCCGCTCGGCTCCGGAGTCCTTGCGGGAGTACCGGAGGCCGGGGACGCGCCGGTCGTGCACGATCGCAGTGCCGGGTGCAATCGTGAGCGGTCGCGTCGCCGATCGGGGGGCCGAGCGTTCGGCCGGGTATCCGAACGGCGCGGATGACCTGCACTCGACCCTACGAGCGCTTGACATGCCTGTCGATGGTCATTTCACTTGTGGGCATGGACGAAACCACGGTCGCGGACGGGCTCGGCATGATCCAGGACGGGTTCACCGGGCAGCGGATGCTCGCGGTCCCGCGCGCGGCGGTGGCGAAGGCACTGCGCCACCCGGTGACCGCGAAGCTGACGGTCACCGACGCCGGCTACTTCCCCCACGCGGTCCGCCACGGTCGCGAGCGCCCCCGCGGCGCGCGCGAGCACCTCCTGCTGGTCTGCACCGACGGCGTGGGATGGTGCCGGACCGGCGACGCCCGCTTCACCGTCTCCCGGGGCGGCGCCATGGTGCTCCCGGCGGACCGGCCGCACGCCTACGGCGCCTCCGAGAACGCCCCGTGGACACTGTGGTGGTTCCATTTCACGGGCGCCGACGCCGCCGACCTGGTCCGCGCTGCGCACGCGGCGACCGGTGGCCCGGTGACGCACCTCAGGGACCCGGCACCGGTGGCGAGCCTGGTCTCGCAGGCCATCGACGCGCTCGACTCCGGACTCACCACCTCGTCCCTGGTCACGGCCGCGGGCGCCGCCTGGCACGCCCTCGCACAGGTGATCGCCACCGGCCGCCGCGCCCCCGGCGCCGGCATGAGCCCGCTCGAGCGGGCCGCCGAACACCTGCGGGCCACCTCGCCGCACCGCACCTCGGTCGCCGCGCTGGCCTCCATGGTCGGACTGAGCCCCTCGCAGCTCAATGCGATCTTCCGTGAGCGCCTGGGCGTGACGCCGCTCCAGTTCCAGGTGGAGCTGCGGATGAAGCGCGCCCGCGAGCTGCTCGACGGCACCGACCTGGCGGTCGCCGCCGTCGCGCGGGAGACCGGCTACGGCGATCCGATGTACTTCTCCCGCCAGTTCGCCCGCATCCACGGCATGGCCCCGTCGGCGTACCGGATTCGCTCCTCCGGGGCCCAGGCCTAGTCCGCTCCCGCCGCTGACTTCGCGTCGCTCTGTTCAGACCGGGCGGAAACGTTTACACTGTGGGTGCTCATATTTTTATATATGTAGATTTATGAACGCTTCTGCGGCGGGCACCGCCCGCCCTCGCGCGTCCCTCACCGCACGACCGGGAGTCACCCATGCCAACCCGTCTCCGCCGGCGCCTCTCGGGCCTGGCCGTAGCCGCGGCGCTCGCCCTGACCGCCGTCTTCTTCGCCGCACCGCCCGCACAGGCCGCCATCGACACGAACACCTGGTACACCATCGCGTCCCGCCACTCCGGGCTCGCCCTCGACATCGCCGACGCCTCGACGCAGCCCGGCGCGGCGTTGATCCAGAACACCGTCAGCGGCGGCGACAGCCAGCAGTTCCGCTTCGTCGACGCAGGCGGCGGTTACTACCGCATCCAGGTCCGCCACTCCGGCCACGTCCTCGACGTCTCCGGACGGAACGCCGCCAACGGCGCCGACATCGTGCAGTGGAACGACCTCAACGGCACGAACCAGCAATGGCGGCTCACCGAGAACGCCGAGGGCTACCACTCCATCGTCAACCGCTTCTCGGGCAAGGCACTCGACGTATGGGAACGCTCGACCGCCCCGGGATCGCGGATCTCCCAGTACACCGCGAACGGCGGGACCAACCAGCAGTGGCGCCTGACGCCCGCCGACACCCCCGGCGGCGACGAACCGTACGGCTACCTCTTCGCCTACATGCTCGGCGAAGGCAGCGCCAACGGCGAGCAGGTCTACTTCGCCCTCAGCCGGGGCGACAACCCGCTCGCCTACGACGCGCTCAACGGCGGCCGGCCCGTCGCGACCACCACAGTGGGCGAACGGGGCGCCCGCGACCCGTTCATCGTCCAGCACCCGGGCACCGGCCGGTACTACATGATCGCCACCGACCTGAAGATCTACGGCAACGGCGACTGGGACCGCGCGCAGCGCCACGGCAGCCGCTCCCTCGTCGTATGGGAGTCGAGCGACCTGGTCACCTGGACCGCCTCCCGCCTGGCGCAGGTCTCACCGCCCTCGGCCGGCAACACCTGGGCCCCCGAGGCGTACTGGGACCCGGCCCGCAACGCCTTCGTCGTCTACTGGGCCTCGAAGCTGTACACCAACGCCGACCACTCCGGCAGCTCCTACCACCGGATGATGTACGCGACCACCACCGACTTCCGCACCTTCAGCACTCCGCAGGTCTGGGTCGACAAGGGCTACTCCACCATCGACTCCACGGTGACCCAGTACAACGGCACCTACTACCGCTACACCAAGGACGAGCGCAGCGGCACCACCTGCGGCAAGTTCATCCTCTCCGAGACCTCGGCCACCCTCACGAGCACCAACTGGGCCTTCCAGCGCGACTGCATCGGCAGGGGCACCGTCAACCAGGGCGAGGGCCCGCTCGTGTTCAAGTCGAACACCGAGAACAAGTGGTACATGTTCATCGACGAGTACGGCGGACGCGGCTACCTCCCCTTCGAGACCACCAACCTCGCCGGGGGCCAGTGGACGCCCTCCTCGAACTACAGCCTGCCGGGGCGACCGCGCCACGGCATGGTCCTGCCCCTGACCGCCGCGCAGTACGCGGCCCTGCAGGACGCCTATTAGGACACTCGACGCGCACGAACGCGGGGCGGGCCCGGAATCGGACCCGCCCCGCCTTCGCGCCAGCGTCCCGGTTCTAGACGCGCTGGCGGGTGAAGCGCTGGTTGGCGGCGCCGTTGGGGGTGTACTGGGAGATGCGGGCGCCGTCGGCGGTGGAGCGTTCGTAGACGTCCATGGCGAGGCCTGATTGGCGGTTGATGATGCTGACGACGTTGTTGCCGTGGTCGGTCAGGCGCCATTGCTGGCTTGCGGCGCCGGTGTCGGCTTGCTGGGTGATGTCGGCGCCGTTCGAGTTGCTCGCGACCTGGAGGACGAGCCCGGAGTGGCGTGCCTTGATCGTGAAGTGGCCCTCGCCGACGTCGATGAATTCGAACTGCTGGTTGGACCGGCTGCTTGACGTCCACTGGAGGAGCCGGGCTCCGGCGGTGGCGGAGACGCCGTCGATGTCGGCGTACTTCCCGCTGTGCTGGGCCACCAGGCGGTAGTACGTCGTCGGCGGGGGAACACTCGGGCCGCCGCCCTCGCCGGCGATCAGGGTGACCAGCCCGCCGGTGGTGTCGAACTCCGACGACTCGACCGCGGCGGTGGCCGTGGTCAAGCCGGTCGCGCTGGCGCGCAAGGTGATGGTGCCGGGGGCGCGGCCGACGCGGACGAACACGCGGTTGACGCCCGCCTCGGTCTGGACGTGGGACTTGTGGACGCTCCCTCGGATGCGCGGGTTGAACCCGCCGAGGAAGGCGCCGGGCCCGGTCAGCTGGAAGTCCACGCGCGCCTGGTGCGTCGGCATGCGCCTGCCCTGCGCGTCGACGGCCTCCACGTCGAAGAAGGCGATGTCGCTCCCGTCGGCGGCGAGTCCGCCCGGCGCGGTGTAGGGGGTCAGGCGCAGTGCGGTGGCCGGACCGCTCGTGGTCTTGGCGGCGGTGACGATCTCGGCGCCGTTCGCGTCGTAGCCGATCGCGGTGATGGTGCCGGACTGCCAGGCGATGCCGGCGAAGGTGTACAGGAAGTCCTGCTGGCGGGTGCTGCTGTCGCCCACCTGGGTGCCGTTGACCAGCAGGCGGACCCGGCGCACCGGGGCGGAGGCCATGACGTACACGGTCTTGCGGGTGCCCGCGGGGTAGGTCCAGTGGCCGATGATGTGGAGGTCGGGGGCCGGGTTCTGCATGACCCGGAAGGTGAACATGGACTCCTTGGGGATGCGGACGGCGTCGACCCGGCCCGACAGGCGGCAGCACTCCCAGCCGTACTGGCGGCCGTGCTGGTTCGAGTCCGCCCAGATCAGCGCGGCGGCCCCGGAGTAGCGGCGGTCGCCCGGGCCCTGGATCCGCTGCCCCCAGAACTCCCAGCGGGTGGCGGCGGCGTGCGTGCCGGCGAACTGCTCGGAGGTCAGGCGGTAGGTCACGTCCGGGCCGGTCTGGTAGCCGAAGTCGGGCGGGGAGGCGTTGTCCCAGACGCGCCGCGGCGCCTCGTCGCGCGTGTACTCGCTCTCGATGATGACCTTGCGGTCGCGGGCGTAGACCGAGTAGTGGCGGTTGAGCATGGTGCCGACCCATTCGGCGGCGTCGACGCACTCCCTGCCGCCCCAGTACGGGTCGTCGGAGATCGCCCGGCACCCCATGCCGCGCCCGCCGTTCGGGTCCCAGGTCTTGCGGAGGTCGACCATCTGCCGCATGTGGGCGGCGGTGATGGCGTTGTTCCCGGCCTCCCAGAACAGGATGCTCGGGTTGTTGCGGAAGTAGACGAGCACGTCGCGCATGAGCTCGACCCGCTGGTCCCACTGGCGGCCGGTGACGTCCTTCTCCTTGTCGCCGGCGGGTTGGATGCTGACGATGCCGTACTTGTCGGTCGCGCGGATGTTGGCGGGGTTCGCGGCCACGTGCATCCAGCGGATCAGGTTGGCCTTGGAGTCGCGGATCATCTTCCCGTCGATCTCGGTCATCCACTCGGGCACCGCGCCGCCGATGGCGGCCCACTCGTTGGTCGAGCGGATCGCGTAGCCGGTGAGGAAGACGTACTCGTCGTTGATGTACACGCCGCCGTTGGCGGTGCCGCCCCGGTAGGCGGTCTTGCGGAAGCCGGTGGTGACCGCATAGGCGTCCACCACGGTGTCGCCTTCGCTGATGAGCACTTCCACGGTGTACAGGTGCGGGTCGCCGGGGGACCAGAACCGCAGGTCGCCGACGGTCTTCGAGAAGGAGAGGACGCGGGTCTCGCCGGCGGCGAGCGTCACCGTCGGACCGGCGATGGCGGCGCGGACGGTGCCGTCGAGTTCGGTCACCTTGGCCGACAGCGCGAGTGTGCGGGCCGTGCCGAGGGCGTTGCGGATCTGCGGCTCGACGTTGACGGTCGCCGTTCGGGCGCCGATGTCGAACGCGTTCGCGTAGACGTAGGTGCCCACCGTCCGCAGGCCGTGGTAGAGCGGCAGCGTGAAGTGGGTGGCGGGCACGACGTACATGCGCACGTTGCGGGTGAGACCGCCGTACTCGGGGTTGAAGTCGCGGCTGTCCCACTGGAACGGCAAGTTCGTGGCCTCTTCGGGCCGCCACTTGGTGTTGTCGGCCTTGACCGCGATCACGTTCTCGGCGCCGAACCGGATCTGGTCGGTGACGTCGAAGCCGAACGGCGCGACGCCGTTCTCGTACAGGCCGACGTCGGTGCCGTTGACGTAGACCGTGGCGGCCTGGCGCACGCCCTCGAACTCGAGGAGCACCTTCCGGCCCCGGTGCGCCTCGGGCATGGTGAAGTGCTTGCGGTACCAGGTCACCTGCATCGCCACCGCCGACTCGCCGGACGAGGTGATGTAGTCGTCGAAGGAGTCGACGTCGTTGTAGGTGTGCGGCACGCTGACGTCGTCCCAGCCGGAGTCGTCGAATCCGAACGACTGCGCGCCGGAGACGTCGTCCTTGATGAACCTCCAGTCGGGGTTGAGGCTGTAGACCGTGCGGCCGCTGGGAGTCGCCGCGTGCGCGGGCGACGCCTCCAGGAGGGGCGCGGTGCCGGCGGCGAGCGCGCCCGCGCCGGCGGCGGCGCCCCAGAGCAGTGATCTTCTTCGGACACGAGGGGTCTGCTCGAGGGGCACGGTTCCTCCTTGGGAGTTGAAACGTTTACATCACAAGCGCAATGTAACGTTACATCGAAGTCTATCGATGGAAGTCGCCGCAAGTCAACGTGCGGCGGGTGTCGCGATCGAACCGCTCGGCCGTCCACCTGGACGAAACACGCCGATGCCACAGCAGGCGTCGGCATGTGCGGTGGCCGCCTTGCGGACGGGAACGGGAGGCGGTCTACCCGGCCGCGGGCGGCTCGTCCCGGTCGCGCGGTCCGGGCTTGGCGCGGAGGTGGGCGCGTTCGCCCTGCCTGCCGATGAGGCTCAGGAATTCGACCGGCCCGGCGCCGGTCGCACCGAACCAGTGCGGGGTGCGGGTGTCGAACTCCGCGGCCTCGCCGGGCTTCAGCCTGAGGTCGTGCTCGCCGAGCACGAGGCGCAGCGTGCCGTTGAGGACGTACGCCCAATCGAAACCCTCGTGGGTCCGCAGCTGCGGCACCGCCGCGTCGTCCCCGGTCGGCAGGATGAACTTGTACGCCTGGATGCCCCCTGGCCTGCGGGTGAGCGGCAGGACCACCGCACCGTTCGCGCCCGCGACGGGCCGCAGGTTCACGCGCGGGTCGCCCGTCGGCGGGGCGTCCACGAGCTCGTCGAGCGTCACCCCGTGGACCCGTGCGAGCGGCAGCAGCTGCTCCAGCGTCGGCCTGCGCAGCCCCGATTCGAGCCGGGAGAGCGTGCTCGCGGAGATCCCCGTCTGCGCGGCGAGGTCGGCGAGGGTGACCTCCCGGCGGAGCCGCAGCCGCTTGAGGCGGGGTCCGACGGCGTCGAGCGTCCTGTCGAGATCTGGTTCCATCCTCCGATTTTGCCATTCGGCAACGCAGCTTGCACTATTGCGCGCCGATCCGTCAGGATCGACCGGCACGAGCGAGCGGAAGGGAACCGACATGGCGGTCGCACCGACACATGACTTCGACAAGGACTACTGGGAGCGGCACTGGGCGCAGCGCCACGGCGCGGGGGAGAGCGCACCGCATCCCCATCTCGCCCGCGAGACCGCCGGCCTCGAACCGGGCACGGCCCTCGACGCCGGATGCGGGACGGGAACCGAAGCGCTCTGGCTTGCCGCACACGGCTGGCAGGTGACCGGCGCCGACATCGCCGCCCACGCACTGCGCCTGGCCGCCGAGCGCGCGGCGACCCTGCCGAACCCCGGCGGCGTGCGGTGGGTCGAAGCGGACCTGACGACCTGGGAGCCGGGGCGCGGCTTCGACCTCGTCACCACCGCCTACGCGCACTCCGCGATGCCGCACCCCGACTTCTACCGGCGCCTCGCGACCTGGGTCGCCCCCGGCGGCACGCTGCTCATCGTCGCCCACCTCCACACCGCTCACGCGCACGGCGACCATCCCCCCACGGAAGCCGCAGTCACCCTCGCCGACATCACCGCGAGCGTCGCGCCCTTGCGCATCGAGACCGCCGAGGAGCACACCCGCACGGTCAACGGCCCCGGCGGCCGCGGCCATGTCCTGCGCGACGCCGTCGTCCGCGCCACCCGGCCGCTCTGACCGAGAGGGGAACTCCTGCCGCCTTCCCGCCGGTGTACCGCCTTGCAGGCACCCCCTCCTGCCAGCAAACTGCAGGCATGACCTCACTGAACCGCCGACAGTTCACCCGTTCGCTCCTCGCCGTCCCGGCCGCCGCCCTCGTCGGCACCGGCCTCGGCGCGCTCAGCCCCGCAGCGGCCTCGGCCGCTCCCGCCGACTGGAACGCGCAGTTCCTGGCGCTCCAGTTGAACGGCGAGCTGATGCACCAGACGCGGGCCGGAGACGGTTCCTGGCAGCCGCGCTGGACCGAGGTCGCCGACGGCACCGGCACGATCGCGTTCGTCGCCGCCGCCGGCATCGGCAAGGACCTCCACGTGGTCGTTTCGATGGATCGCGACGCCGGCAGGAATCCGAGGCACTGCTTCCGCAACGGCGCCGACGGCTCCTGGACGGCGTTCAGCGAGATTCCGATGGAAGGGGGCCCCATGGGCACCACCTCCCTCGCGATGACCGCCCTCAACCGCCAGTTGCACCTCATCGCCACGAACAACGGCACCGTGCACCACGCCGTCCGCAACGGGGACGGCAGCTGGCAGAGCAGTTGGACCCCCATCCGGGTCTTCGAAAGCGTCAGTGATTTCGCCATCACCAGAGTCGGCACGACGCTGCATGTCGCCGTCCTCTCGGAAGGCAAGCTCTTCCACTCCATTCGGGCTGCGGACGGCACCTGGAGCAGCTGGGGCGCCGTCAAGCGCGCGGCCGGAGACATCGGCGACATCGGCGCGGTGGCCTTGGCGGGGGTCGGAGCTGCGCTCCACCTCTTCGCGGTGGACGGCTCCGGCCTGCTGCAGCACGCCGTCCGCAGAGAGGACGGATCCTGGCGGCCGTTCAAGCGGGTGGCCGTCTTCACCGAGGCCAACGGGACCCTGTTCAACCTCACCGCCGCCAATGTCGGCGGCGTCGTGCAGTTCGCCGGTGTGCACCTGGGCGACAGGAGCATCAAACACGCCATCCGCAGTGCGGACGGATCGTGGTCGCCGGTCGGGACCGTCCGCCCCACCGGCCTGACCGAGTGGCCGCAGTACGGATTGGTGCTGGCCCCCACCGCCCTGTAGCGGCTGCGCGGTCCTGGCCCGCCCTCCGATCCGTGCAACCCAACAGAGTTATATCGAGAACAAGGCATAGCGCTGCCGGCGAGAGCCTCGACGACGCGACGGATCGGCGGCGGGCCTGCCGCGTTGGAACCGGCTCCTGTGGAGCTGCTCCGAGGCGTCCGGTCGTCCCCGGATCGTCGTGAGGCCACGCATCGCGGGGGAGTGTCGCCCCGGGCCCGTATCCTCGGGGCGTCACCCCTCCCCGGACGCTCGGAAGACCTTGATGACTGAACACGTTGCGCTGCAAGAAGACCAGATCGAACTCCCGGCGGCCTGGGCGGTGAAGCCCCTCCCGCGCCGCTCCGACCCCGGCGAACCGCCCGTCCTCGACCCCGAGGGCGCCAAGGACATCGAGCGGTTCATCCGCGAGAATGAGGCCGACATCCGCCACGTCCTCTCGCAGTCCGGCATCCCGGCCGCGGAGGCGCTGCGGCATCTCGACGGCGAGCCCGACCCCGTCGGCGCCGGCGTGGTCACGGCGATCGTGTCCGCGCGCGAAGGCAACGGGCAGCAGTCGATGCTGCGCCCCGAACTCGACGCCTGGGTGACCGAGCACGGCCTCCCGTTCGCCGTCACCGCGACGATCACGCGGCTCGGGCTGCGCGCCTGGCGGGGCTACAAGGCGACGATGCGCGACGCCACCCTGCGGCCGCTCGTCCTCCGCGAGCTCGGCTCGATCCGCTGGGAGGTCGATCGCGGCATCCGCGACCTGCGCGGCCTGCTCGCGCACGCGTCCGAAGCGGACTACGCGGCCGCCGCGGCCGCCGCCCTCCGCGGCGACCCGGGCGAGCGGTTCCTCACCACCATCCTCTTCCCCGACGAGACCGCCTGGACCGAGGAGGTCTGCGGCGAGTACAAGGGCCACGGGACCTACAACACCGACGGGCTGCTGTGGCTCACGATCGACCGCGCCGACCTCCTCGCCACCGCGGGACTGTCGCGCCTCGAGCCCTGGCTCATCAACCGCGAGACGGTGGGCCCGATCCTGCGCAACCTCGGCACCGACGCCCTCCCGTTCCTGACCGCGTCGCTGCACCAGCAGATCGCGAGCAGCGAGCGGCACCTCCTCATCGACGCGATCGCCCTCCTGCCCGGCGACGAGGCCGTGTCGTACCTCGTGGGACGCCTGGGCGAGGAGCACATGTACCAGGCCGCCGCCGAGGCCGCGAAGCGCTTCCCGCGCCGCGTCCTCCAAGCGGTCGCCGCCGCGACCGACCGCACCGCCACCGAACTGCGGCCCCGCCTCGCCGCCCTCGCCGCCGACATCCCCGCCGAGCACCGCGCGGTCCTCACCGACGCGGGCCGAGCCGCAGTCGAGGAGCTCCTCGCGCCCTCGCCGACCCCGGTCGCCGACCCTGCGCAGCTGCCGCAGATCCTCACCGCCCCGCCCTGGGCCGTCAAGGGCCCCAAGCGGAAAGCGAAGGCCATCGAGCTGAGCGCCGCCGCGGTCCCGACCATGGCCTGGGCCGAAGGCGAACTCGACCAGTGGATCAAGCCGGAATACAACTACTTCCGGAACTACACCGACGCCGACTGGGAGCAGATGCTCGACCGGGGAGGGGTGGGCCGCGGCGCCGTGCGCCACAACTACTCCCTCATGGTCACCTACGCGCCCACCTCGTTCGCCTTGCGCGCCCTGGAGCGGTGGGACGGCAGGTTCAACCCCTACTCGCACGGGGACCTCAAGGTCATCGCCGCCCGCTTCGGGCCCGTGGCCGCCGCCAAGATCGTGACCGCCCTGCGCGCCAACCCGAACTACCACGAGGCCCTCGTCCCGATCCGCAGCGTCGAGGCCGCCCGCCTCGCCGCCGACTGGTACGCCCGCCTCAAGGGCGCCCGCGCCGGCGCCAGCGCCTGGTTCGAGCGCCACGGCGGCGAAGGGGCGGCCCTGCTCGTCCCCGACGCTCTCGGCGCCGACAAGAAGCTCCGCAGCAACGCCGAAGGCGCCCTGTGGAACATCGCGCTCCGCCACGGCACCGACGCCGTCGCCCGCGCCGCCGAACCCTACGGTCCCGAAGCGGCCGAGGCGATCGCCGAACTCCTCGCGGGCGATCCGCTCGAACCGCGCGGCGTCAAGGTTCCCAAGCCCGACGCGTGGGCCTCGCCGGCGATGCTCCCCGAGGTCCTCACCGCCGCGAAGACCCACGCGATCCCCGCCGACTCGGTGCGCCACCTCATCACCGTCCTGGCACTGTCCTCACCGGAGTACCCGTACGCCGGTCTCGACGTGGTTGCCGAGGCGCTCGACCGGGACTCGCTCACCCGGTTCAGCCGGGGCCTGTTCCAGCTGTGGCTCTCGATGGGCTCGCCCTCGAAGGACGGCTGGGCGCTCACCCAGCTCTCGCATTTCGCCGACGACGACACGGTCCGCCTCCTGGCCCCGCTGATCCGCGAATGGCCCGGCCAGTCCCAGCACAAGCGGGCCGTCAACGGCCTGGGCGTGCTCGGCGCGATCGGCTCCGAGGCGGCGCTGCGCGCCATCCAGGGCATCGCCGAGAAGGTGAAGTTCAAGGCGCTCAAGGAAGAAGCGCGCGTCCAGATCGCGGCGATCGCCGAAGGCCTCGGGCTCACCCGCGACCAGCTCGCCGACCGGCTCCTGCCGGACTTCGGCCTCGGCGAGGAGGGCGCCCTCGTCCTCGACTACGGGCCGCGGCGGTTCACCGTGGTCTTCGACGAGCAGCTCAAACCGTTCGTCAAGGACGAGACGGGGAAGCCCCGCAAGAGCCTCCCCAAGCCCGGGGCGAAGGACGACGCCGAGATCGCCGACGCCGCCTACAAGCGGTTCGCCGCGCTCAAGAAGGAGCTGCGCACCGTGGCCGCCGACCAGGTCCAGCGCCTGGAGGCGGCGATGGTCAACGGCCGCACCTGGACCAAGGACGAGTTCGAGCGGTACTACGTGCGCCATCCGCTCACCTGGCACCTCGCGCGGCGACTCGTGTGGTCCGCCGAGGCCGGGGGAGCGGTGACGGGCTTCCGCGTCGCCGAGGACCGCACCTACACCGACGCGGACGACGACGCGTTCGACCTCCCCGACGACGCCGTGATCCGCCTCGACCACCCGGTCCGCCTGGGGGACAAGGCCGCCGACTGGGCCGAGCTGTTCGCCGACTACGAGATCCTCCAGCCGTTCGACCAGCTCTCGCGCCCCGTGCTCGCCTTCACCCCCGAAGAGTTGGAGACCGGCCTGCTCGAACGCTTCCAGGGCGCGAAGGTCGAGGTCGGCAAGCTCCTCGGGCTCACCGCGCGCGGCTGGCACCGCTCCGCTCCGGAGGACGGCGGCGTCGAGCCCGGGATCTACTTCCCGCTGCCCGGCGGCGGGTACGTCACCGTGTCCCTCGATCCGGGCATCTGGGTCGGCATGATCGCCGAGAACCCGATCCAGACCCTCGACGGCGTCCGCATCTCGGCCACCGAGGACTACTGGTGGAGTCGCTTCGGCCGCGCCGCGGACGGGAACCACCCGCGGGACATCGACCCGGTCACCGCCTCCGAGGTCCTGGCCGCCCTCACCCGAATCACCGCGAAGGACTGAGACCATGCCGATGCACTTCGTCGAGCGCGGAAACGGCATCCCCGTCCTCGCCCTCCACGGCTGGACCCCCGACCACCGCCTCATGACCGGTTTCCTGGAGCCGTTCTTCGCCCGCCGCGCCGCCGCACGCCCCGGCGGGCGCTCCTACCGGCGCTTGTACCCCGACCTTCCCGGCATGGGGCAGACCGAGATCACCGAGAAGTACCAGGGCTCGGACGACATGCTCGATGCCGTCCAGGGCTTCGTGGACCACATGATCGGCGGCGCGCCCTTCATCGTCGTCGGCGAATCCTACGGCGGCTACCTCGCCCGGGCCCTCGCCAACTCCCGCCCGGAGCAGGCGATCGGCCTCGCCCTGGTGTGCCCCATCGGGAAGGAGGCCCGCCATTCCAGACGGACCCTCCCACCTCACACCGTGATCGCCGCCGACCCCGCGTTCATGGCGGGGCTCCCTCCGGCGGACGCGGCCTCCTACGGCGAGCTCGCGGTCGTGCAGTCCCCGGAGACGTTCCGCCGCTTCCGTGAAGAGATCGCACCAGGGCTGGCGCTGGCCGACGACGAAGGACTGGTGCGAGTGGCGCGGCGGTACGAACTGAGCACCGCCCCCGAGTCCGGCGCGCCGTTCGAGCGGCCCGCGCTGATCGTCACCGGTCGGCAGGATGACAACACCGGTTACGCCGATGTCTATGCGCTGCTCGAGCACTACCCCCGCGCGACCTTCGCCGTCCTCGACCGGGCCGGGCACAACCTCCAACTCGAGCAGCCCGCGCTGCTCGACGCCTTCCTGGACGAATGGCTCGACCGCGTCGAGGAGGCCGCGGGCAGCTGACCCGGCGAACGGCGGACAGTGGACACTGAGCTCCCTCGCCAGGCCGATTCGCCGCCGTCAGAGCACGACGGAACAGAGCCCAAAAGGCGAGCATGATTGCCGGACCTCAGCGCAGCGTTCCCAGGTCGACGACGCGGTTGGCGGATTGGGCGACCAGGGCCAGGTCGTGGCTGATCAGGAGGATGGAGAGGCCGCGGTTCGCGGCGAGGGCGGTGAGGGTGTCGAGGACCCGGTCGGCGCTGGCGTGGTCGAGGGCGGAGGTGATCTCGTCGGCGACGAGGACGTCCGGTTCGGCGGCGAGGGCGCGGGCGATGGCGACCCGTTGGCGTTGACCCCCTGAGAGGGTGGCGGGCCGGGCGGTGAGGACTGTTGCGGGGAGGTCGACGTCGGCCAGGAGCGCGACGGCGAGTTCTCGGGCCCCGGCGCGGTCGGTGCCTCGGTGGAGGCGGACGGCGCGGGTGAGGGTCTGCTCGACGGTGCGGGCGGGGTTGAGCGCCGAGCGCGGGTCCTGGGCGACGTACTGGATCTGCGTGCAGTGTTCGCGGCGGCGCTTGCCGGTCAGGGGGACCGGTGCGCCGTCGAGATGCAGGCGGCCGGTGGCGTGGGGGTGGACGCCTGCGAGGGTGCGGGCGATGGTGGTCTTGCCGCTGCCGGATTCGCCGATGAGGGCGGTGATCTCGCCGCGGTAGAGGTCGAGGTCGAATCCGGTGACGACCGGTGTCGCACTTCGGGTTCGGTGGGCGGCGCTCAGGTTCCGCAGGGCCAGGACCGGTCTGCCGGTGTGCTCGCCGGCGGTGCGCTGCGGGCGGGTCCTCGGCGGGGTGCCGAGTCGGACGGTCTGGTCGGCGGTCTCGGCGGTGGCGGGGTCGTGGGTGGCGACCAGGAGGGTGCGTCCGGCGTCGCGCAGTTCGGCGAGCAGGTCGGTGACGCGGGCGCGGGCGTCGGCATCGAGGCCGGCGGTCGGTTCGTCCAGGAGGAGCACTGGTGTCGCTCTGGCTGCGGCGCAGGCGAGTGCGACGCGGCGGGCTTGCCCGCCGGAGAGTTCGCCGATGCGCCGGTTCAGGAGACGCGCGTCGAGGCCGAGCCGGTCGAGGAGCGCGGCCGCGTCGGCGGCGGGGTCGGCCTCGCCGATCAGGCGGCGCACGCTCATGATCGGCGACAAGGAGGCCCCGGGGTCCTGGCTGGCGTAGGCGATGGACTCGCGCCGCCATGCGCGCAGCCCTCCGCCCAGGTGCAGCGGGTCGGCTCCGGCGACGTTGATCTTGCCGGAGACGTTGGCGCCCTGGGGAACTGCGCCCAAGAGCGCGCGGAGGAGCGTGGTCTTGCCGCCGCCCGAGGCCGCGGCGACGACGGTGAGCCGCCCGGCCTCCGCGGTGAAGTCGACGGCGGGGAGCAGCGTGCGGGTGCCGAGTCGGACGCTGAACGCTTCGGCGGTGACGGTCACGGCGCTTCCCTCCGGGCGCCGAGGCTGGTGTGGACCAGGACCACGGTGATCAGCAGGCAGGCGGCGGGGGCGGCGACGGCCCAGGGGTTGAGGAGCATGCCGGGGGCGTTGTCGCGGACCATGACCGCCCAGTTGCCCTCGTCGAGGACGCCCGGGAGCCTCAGGAACGCGACGGCGCTGACGACGTACAGCCCTTCGGTGAACCGCAGGCCGAGCTGGGTGACGAGGGTGGGGGCGAGGTTCGGGAGCATCTCGACGGCGATGACGCGGGCAGTGGTTTCGCCGGAGGCGCGCGCGGCCTCGACATAGCCGGTCGCGGCGACCGCGGAGGCCGCCGAGCGCATCACCTTGGCGCAGTAAGGGACGCCGAAGAGCACGGTCGCGGCTAGGAGCGCGGGCAGGCCGCCGCCGGGCCAGGCGAGGACGACCAGGAGCACGCCGATCACCGGCGGCACGAGGATGAAGGCGTCGGCGGCGGCGTCGATGGCGCGTCCGGCCCGCCGGTGCAGCGCCGCGAGTGCGCCGGCCAGCGCGGAGAGGGTCGTGACGATGAGGGCGATCGCGGCGGCCACGGCCAGCAGGAGGAGTCCGCCTTCGAGCGCGCCGGCGAGCACGTCGCGCCCGAGGGCGTCGGTGCCGAGCAGGTGCCCGGCACCGGGGTCGGTGAACGGTACGGCGCCTTCCCCGGCGGTGACGGGGAGCAGCGGTGCGACGGCGACCAGCGCGACCCAGGCGGCGAGGGGGATGAGGCGGCGGGTCATCGGCGGCCTCGCAGGGCCCACAGGCGGATCGCGTCGGCGGTGATCAGTGCGGCCACGACGACGACGCCGCAGAGCGCGGTGAGCGAGACCAGGAGCGTCGTGTCGCGGGACTCGAGCGATCCGGCGACGAGCTGGCCCGCGCCGGGGTAGTTGAAGAGGGTCTCGACCACGACCGCGCCGGCCAGGAGGGTGCCGACCATGGTCGCCAGCGAGGCGGCGATCGTCGGTGCGGCCAAAGGCAGGATGTGGCGGGTGACGACGTGGCGTTCGGGCAGGCCGTCGAGGCGGGCCTGCTCGACATGGGGCATGGCCGCGGCCTCTGCGATGGCCGCCCGGTTGACGCGGGTCTGCCAGGCGGCGTGCGGGAGGCCGAGGGCCAGGACCGGGAGCACCAGCATCGCCGGGTTGTCGAGGCGCCCGTCCGCGCCGACCACGGTCGTCGCCGGGAGCAGATTGAGGACCAGGGCGAACACGAGGACCAGGAGTGTGCCGAGCACGAATTCGGGCGTGGCGACCAGGATCGAGGTGCCCACGGCCGAGCCGCGGGCGAAGCGGCTCTTGGGGCGCGCCGACCACAGTGCGGCCCATGCCAGGGCGATGGCGAGCACGAACGCGAACGTCAGGCCGGTCAGCAGGGCGGTCGAGGCCAGGCGGTCGCCGAGGAGGTCGTTGATCGGCTGGCCGCGCACGGTGGTCCCCAGGTCGCCTTGGACGAGCCCTGAGAGCCAGTCGGCGAAGCGGGCCGGCAGCGGCCGGTCCAGGCCGAGGCTCTCCCGCCGTGCGTCGACGTCGGCGGGAGCGGCGGTGGGGCCCATGGCGAGTCGCACCGGGTCGCCGGGGAGCGCGTCGGCCGCGGCGTACACCGCGGCCAGCACGGCGAGGAGGAGTCCGGCCCTGACCGCCAGGGCCGCCAGGAACCGGGTCAAGAGGCCAGCCAGGCGCCTTCGAGGAGGACCCACCCGAACCCGGGCGCGGTGGAGAGCCCGTTCACGGCGGGGGTGTGGATGTCGATGCCGTCGGCCATGCCCCACAGCAGGTATCCGGATTCGTCGTATTCGAGGCGCTGCATGCGGTGGGAGGCGTCCTCCTGCGCGGCCGGGTCGGTCGCGGCCAGCAGGTCGCCGTAGGCGCGGTCGAAGTCCTCGCTGGCCCAGCCGGTCTCGTTGGTCTCCGAAGAGGACTGGAGGACCTTCTGGGCGTAGAACGCCACGGAGTCGTTGGTGCCCCAGAACATCGTGTACAGGTCGGCCTTGCACCAGGTCTGGTCGTAGAAGGTGCCCGCGTCCTGCTCGACGACCTCGATCCGGACGCCGGCCTTCGCGGCCTGCTCGGCGAACAGCTTCGCGGCGGCGACCTCGCCGAAGGCCTCGTCGATCGTGTACAGCGTGTAGGTCGCGTCGAGGTCGAACCCCGCCTCGGCGAGCAGGTCCCGGGCGGTGTCGAGGTCTTGGGCGCGTTGGGGGAGGGACGTGTCGTAGAGGGCGTCGCCGGTGCCGAGCACGTCGTTCGCGACCTTCCCGTAGCCCGACAGCGCCTGCTGGACGAGGGCGTCGCGGTCGGCGGCGAGCCGCATCGCGGTGCGCACCCTGACGTCGGCGAAGGGGCCGTCGGCCACGCGCATGACGATCGGCAGGGCCGCGTCGTCGGGGCGGCGGTGGACGGTGAACGCTCCGGACTCCTCGGCGAGGCGCGCCGAGACCGCGCCGGCGGTCGTGGCGAGGTCGATCTGCCCGCCCTGCAACGCGTTCATCATCGCGTCGGTCGATTCGAAGCGGGTCACCTCGATCGCGTCGAGGAGCGGGCGGGGGCCGTGCCAGCCGTCGAACCGGACCAGGCGGGCGTTGCCGTCCGCGTAGGCCTCGAGCTTGAACGGGCCGGTCCCGTTGAACGCGGTCGCGTCCGCGCCCTCCCGGGTGGTGAAGGTGACCAGCCGCAGCAGCAGCGGCAGCTGGGAGTTGGGGTCCTCGGTGACCATCTGGACGGTGCGGTCGTCGAGCGCGGTGATCTGCTCGGGCGGTACGGGGACCTTGAAGGCCGCGTCCATGTCGACGATGATCCGCTTCATCGAGGCGACCACGTCCGCGGCGATCACCGGGGTGCCGTCGTGGAAGGCCGCGCCTTCGGCGATGGTGAACGTCCAGGTCTTGGCGTCGTCGGCGACGGCCCACGAGGCGGCCAGGCGCGGGGCCACGCCGGTCCCGCCGCCGGGGACGGTGAGCGCGTCGTAGACCAGGGACATGATGAGGAAGTCCGAGTTGTTCGACAGGAGTCCGTGCGGGTCCTTGGTCAGTGCTTCGACACTGCCGAGCGCGCCGACGCGGAGCGTTCCGCCCTCGCGCGGGGCGCCGCCCGCGCCGCCCTCGTCGGTGCCGCCGCAAGCGGCGACCGCCGTGACCGTGGCGGCGGCCAGCGAAGAACCGAGCAACGCGCGTCGCGACGCAGCAACCATCCAAGACTCCTTAGGTAAGGCTCACCTTCGGTCATATCTTGCGCCACTTGCGTCGCACACCCGCACGGGGGTCGGGAGGTGTGACAGACCTGCGACTCGTAACCTTCGAGCGTGCCACGACCCACCCGAGGAGACCACCGCGCGCTCGCCGCGCTCGCCGCGCCCTTGGCGGCGACGCAGCTGGCGCAGGTCGCGCTGTCCACCACCGATGTGGTGATGATGGGCTTCCTGGGGACCACCGCCCTCGCGGGCGGGGGCCTGGCGATCGTGCTGTTCAACCAGGTCCGTACCATGGGCGTCGGGCTGCTCACCGGCACCGCGAACCTCATCGCGGCCTCCACCGCCCGCCGCGCGGACGGAACGATCCGGCGGATCGTCTTGAGCGCCATGGTCATCGCCACCCTCACCGGCGCGGTCGGAGCCGCGGTGCTGGTCGGCATCGGGTTCCTGCTCGAGCCCCTGGGCCAGAGCCATGAAGTCGCCCACGCCGCCCGGCACATGCTGTTCGCCCTGGCCCCCGGGCTGATCCCGTGCCTGTGGTTCCAGGTGCTGCGCCAGACCACGGTGGGACTGCAGCGCCCCCTGCGACTGCTGTGGGTCACCCTCGGCTCGGTCGCGCTCAACATCGCTCTGAACTTCGCACTGCTCAACGGGATCGGCCCGCTCCCCGCGCTCGGCCTCGCGGGCATCGGCGCCGCCACCTCCGCCGTGCACCTCGCCCAAGCCCTGGCGCTGTTCGCCTTGATGCGCCGCGATCCGATCGTCCGCACCGCGCTCCGGTCAGGGCCCCAGGGACTCGACACCGACTCGGTCGCCCGCCGCATCCTGCGCCTGGGAGTGCCGACCGCGCTCACGTACGGTTCGGAAGCGGGCCTGTTCTCGGTGCTCGCGCTCCTGGCCGGCGGCCTGGGCGCGACCGCGCTCGCGGCGTACAACGTGGTCAACCAGATCACGTACATCGTGTTCCAGACCGCCGTCGGCACCTCCCACGCCGCCTCGGTCCTCGTCAGCCGCGACACTGCCGCCGCCGCCCCGCGCAGCGCCCGACGCTGGGCGGCAACGGCTTTGACCCAGCAGGCCGGACTGCTCGCCCTCGTCGCGGTCGCCTATCTCGCCTTCGGCGACCCGTTGGCGCGGGCGCTGGCCGCCGACGCCACGGACGCGACGATCGCGCTCGCCGCCACCGTCCTCATCGCCGCCGCCGTCACCCAGTTCGCCGACGCCGCGCAGAACATCGCCGTCGGCCTCCTCAGGGGCGTCGACCGGGCCGGAGCCGGCTTCCGCGCCACCCTCATCGGCTACTGGGCCATCGGCCTCCCAGCCGCCGCGCTCTTCGCGTTCGGCTTCGACTGGGGCCTGGTCGGGCTGTGGATCGGGCTCGGCTGCGGACTCGCCGCATGCGCGGCGCTCATGCTCGCCCAATTCCACGCCGCGACCCGCGGGGCGGTCCGGCCGGTCGGCCCGGTGCCGAGGTCCCAATCCTGAACGGGTCCGCCCGGCCGGGGCTCTACTCGCCGCTGACGGCCTTGTACGCCTCGGTGTAGTACTCGCGGCGGCACCAAACTAAGTCCCGGGACAAATCAGGCATTGCGATGGTCGAAATTCCCCAACTCGTGGTCGATTTCCGCGATGAACGATCGGCCGAGCCGACCGGGGCGGCCCGCGTCCTCAGCCGGCCGCCGGCGGGATGTTCTGGTTGGCGCGGAAGAAGTTCTCGGGATCGTAGTCGCGCTTGACCGAGGCGAGCCGGTCGTAGTTGCCGCGGTACGTCGATCGGACGCGCTCGGGCCCCTCTTTGGCGCCGAGGAAGTTGACGTAGGAACCGCCCATGGAGTGCGGATGCAGGTCCGTCGAGTAGTCGACGCACCACTGGCGGATCAGGTCGGCGTTGGCGGGATCGGGGTCGATCCCGGCGATCACCGCGGACCACACGGCGTCCCGGTACGCCCAAGCGGTCTCGTCCGCACCCACCCGGTGGGCCGCCCCGTCCACGGGGTAGAGGTGCATGGTCGCCGACTCGGTGGGCAGGGCGTTGCCGTACCGCTCGTGCACGTCGATCGCCGCATCCGAGATCGCGTCGAAGAAGGCGCCGCGCCAGTACCACTGCAGTCCCTTCGGGATCTGCTCGTCGAACATGCCCTGCAGGGCGGGGTACGGCATCGGCGCGGTGAAGTGGAAGGCCGGGGGCGCCGGGTCGTTCGCCACGGCGAGGACCTCCTCCAGGCGCCCTTCCTCCAGGTCCCCGGTGTAGCACCAGACCACCGCGCACATCTTCTGCCCGTGGATCGGCTCGGGGAACGGCGGCCCGGGCGGCACCGACAGGAGGGCGAAGAACCCGTTGAGGTCCTCCGGTGCGGCGGGGAGGAACTCCCGGTACCACCGGAGCACCTCCTGGATGCGGTCCATCGGCCAGACGGTCAATCCGACGCCGACATCGCGGACCTTGCTCAGCCGGAAGGTGAACGACGTGACGACGCCGAAGTTCCCGCCGCCGCCCCGCAACGCCCAGAACAGGTCGGGGTGCTCCGTCTCCGACGCGGTCGCGAAGGTGCCGTCGGCGAGGACGACGTCCGCGGATATCAGGCTGTCGATGGTCAGGCCGTACTTGCGGGTCAGGTGGCCGTGCCCGCCGCCCAGCGTGAGGCCGCCGACCCCGGTCGTGGACATGATCCCGGAGGGGATGCCGAGGCCGAAGGTGTGGGCGGCATGGTCGAGCGCGCCCAACTCAGCGCCGCCCCCCACTTGCGCGATGCCCGCACCGGGGTCCACGCGCACCCAGTTCATCGGCGAGAGGTCCAGCGTGAGGCCGTCGTCCACCAGGCACAGGCCCGGTCCGCTGTGACCGCCCCCGCGAACGGCGAGTTCGACCCCCACGTCCTGCGCGAAGGCGATCGTGGCGCGCACGTCGGCGACGTCCGCGCACTTCGCGAAGGCCGCCGGGCGTCGGTCGATCATGGCGTTGTAGATGCTGCGGGCCTCGTCGTAGCCCGGATCCCCCGGGGCGACAACGGGTCCGCGCAAGTCTCCTCGCAGCCTGTCGAGATTCGTTCCACTGATGCTGCCCATGATCGCGTGCCTCCATCGGGAGTTCGGATGACGAGCGGCGGTCCGATCGCGCCGCGTACGCCTCGGCTCAGGGAGGGCGGGAACGCGTGCGCTCCTCGACGATGCGACCTGATCAGGTCTCGGCCCCGGCCTGGCAATATCGACGCTACTTCACGTACACGGACCCGGTCCCGCATTCAGGCACAATGCACGACCCCGTCGGCGGACGTTCGTGCAGGTTGCGCGGCCAATGTCGGATCCCGCGGAGCGCGGCGCGGGCTATCGGGCGTCCCGCATCCGGCCCAGCATGCCGAGCACCGCGGCGACGTGCGCGACCTGCCGCGGATCGTCCATCCGCAGCTCCCGGAACTCGCGGTCCGGATCACCGTCCCGCAACTGCGACACCCAGGCGATCAGCGCGGCGGTGCCCTCGGGAGTCGCGACGAAGGCGGTCCCCCCGAAGCCCGGGTCCGCGAGCTGCGCGGTGTCCCCGGTGAGGATCTCGGCGAGCGCCAGCGCGGTCATGTCGTAGAGGTACTCGTCGCCCGCAGGGTCGTCACCGAGCAGGCCTTCATCGCGGGCGGCGCCCACCAGCTCATCGGCCGTGACCCGGTCCCGGCCGCGAATCGCCGCCTCCACCATCGCGAGCACTTCGAGGCCCTCGTCGCTCTCAAGCGCCTTGACTCCCCATGAACCCATGGCGCTCACCCTACTGCCCCAACGCGTTCACGCACCGCCTCGATGCCGGCGCGAAGTGGCGACGGGCGTTGTCGGTGGTGACCGCTACCCTCACTGGCATGTCCGAACCACTCGAATTCTCACGCTTCCCCAACGTCACGTTCGTGGACGGCGAGACCAGCGACTCGGTGATCTACAGCCCCAACGGCCCCGCCGACGCCCACCTGCGGGAGGTGTTCGCCGCCCACGGGCTCGAGGGCTCCGGCTACGACTGGCAGTCGGCCGTGCACGCCGCGCTGCTCGAGCGCACTTCGCTCCTGGAGCGCTTCTCGTTCGACTGCGAGGCGGGCATGTTCTGCGCCTACGGCACCGACCGCGAGGCGCTCGGCGAGGTCGCGACGACCCTGGAGGCGCTGCTCGAGCGCCCGGTGCAACTGGTCGAGGCGCTGGCCATCGCCGCCGAGCACGACCTCTTCGACTAGGGGTGCACCGGCGAGCGGGCGTGCCGGACGCCCCGCTCGCGGGTGTCCCTACCAGGCGTAGGCCTCGGGCGCCGCGCCTCCGGGGCCGGGGAAGAGCTCGTCCAGGGTCTTGAGCTCGGTGTCGCTCAGTTCGACTTCGAGGGCCGCGACGGCGTCCTCGAGTTGCGAGAGCGTGCGTGGGCCGATGATCGGGCCGGTCACGCCCGGCTGGTGCAGGATCCAGGCCAGGCCGAGGATCGCCGGGGCGATGCCCTTCGACGCGGCGAGGGCCTCGTACTGCTCGAGCTCCGCACGGTGCTTCTCGATCGCGTCGGCCATGTGCGGGCTCGCCCGGCGGCCGGATTCGGCGGCTTTGCCGAGGACCCCGCCGAGGAGTCCGCCCGCGAGCGGCGACCACGGGATGACCCCGAGCCCGTAGTGCTGGGCCGCCGGGATCACCTCGAGTTCGATGTGGCGGTTGACGAGGCTGTAGATCGACTGCTCCGAGACCAGGCCGAGCCCGCCGCGCTTCGCCGCCTGCTCGTTGGCGCGCGCGATCGTCCAGCCCGCGAAGTTCGAGGAGCCGGTGTAGACGACCTTGCCCTGGGCCACGAGGACGTCCACGGCCTGCCAGATCTCCTCCCACTGGACCGTCCGGTCGACGTGGTGGAACTGGTACAGGTCGATCCGGTCGGTCTGGAGGCGCCGCAGCGACGCCTCGATCTGGGCGCGGATGTGGTACGCCGAGAGCCCGCGGGCGTTCGGGTCGTCCTGCTGCATCTCCCCGTAGACCTTGGTGGCCAGCACGATCCGGTCGCGGGCTTCGGGCCGGGAGGCGAGCCAGCGGCCGATGATCTCCTCGGTCCAGCCCTGGTTCGGCTTGTGCCCGTAGACGTTGGCGGTGTCGAAGAAGTTGACGCCGAGCTCGAGCGCCCGGTCCATGATCCGGTGCGCCTCGTCCTCGTCGGTGGCGGGACCGAAGTTCATGGTGCCGAGGACGATCCTCGAGACCTTGACGCCGGCGCGGCCCAGCTGGGTGTACTCCATGGTTCCTCCAGGCGGTTCGGGGGTCCTTCATCCTAACGCCGCTCTGAAAGCCCTTTCCGAGGGCGGCTCGCGAAGCTCGGACGCCCTTTGCCGTCCCAGGCGCCGGAGCAAAGGCCCCGCCGGGGGAGTGCGCCGTTCCCGTTCCGGACGCGAGGCCTGCGGGGGAGCGTAGGATGCTCGACCATGGCTGGATCGTCTGAACACCTCAGTGCCACAACGGAAGCCTATGACCGGGTCGCCGTCGCGTACGCCGAGATCGTGCGGGACGAGTTCGCCGGGCTGCCCCTCGACCGGGCCGTGCTGGCCGCGTTCGCCGAGTACGTCCAGACGGGCGGCCCGGGGCTCGTGGCCGAGTTGGGTTGCGGCCCAGGGCGGGTGACCGCCCACCTGCGCGATCTGGGACTGGAGGCATTCGGCGTCGACCTGTCGCCGGTGATGATCGACCTCGCCCGGAAGGCCCACCCCGACCTGCGGTTCGAGGTGGGTTCCATGGACGCGCTGGACCTGGCCGAAGGCGCGCTGCGCGGCATCGTGTCCTGGTACTCGGTGATCCACGCCCCGGCGCAGGACGTGGCGTCGTACTTCGCCGAGTTCCGCCGAGTGCTGGCGCCGGAAGGGTGCCTGCTGGTCGCGTTCTTCGAGTCGGAGGGCGATCCGCTCACGAGGTACGACACCAGCGTGGTGCCGGCCTACCGGTGGCCGATCGACGAGCTCGCTGGGCTCGCCGCCGAGGCCGGGTTCGTCGAGATCGGCCGGATGCTGCGGGAGCCGCGGGCCGGAGAACGGTACCGCCGCGGCCATCTGCTGATGCGCCGAAGCGCTTGAGGCCCTGCGATGATCGGGACACGAACAGAAACCGATATCTGCCAGGCGGCATGCCGCTACGAGGTCCCATCGCCGAGACTCCGCGGCTAATGCCCGAATAATTCAGGGTCACATATTGAAATGTGTGAGTGTCATGAGATACCGTTCTCTACGGCGGCGCGTCCTCGCGGCGACCGCCCACGGACAGCGGTGGCGCTCCCCGGCGTCGATCACCGCATGGCGCAAGGGAGCACCATGCCCAACGAACACTCGACCGAACCCCGCCGCACCCCGAGCCTCGGGCGGCGGCACCTCCTCCGCGGGGCGATCGTCGCGGGCGGCCTCGTCGCCGCCGGAGCCGGCGGCCTCGGCATCGCCCAGGCCCAGACCTACTCGCACCCCGGTCTGCTGCACCAGAACGACGACCTCGAACGGATGCGCCTCGCCGTCCGGGGCAACCGGCAGCCGCTGATCGCCGGCTGGAACAAGCTGATCGCCAACTCCCACTCCTTCCCGACCTGGCAGCCCCGGGCGGTCGAGCGGATCATCCGCGGCGACAACGGCACCGACCGCGAGAACTACCCGCTGCTCATGAACGACATGCACGCGGCCTACCAGAACGGGCTGCGCTGGAGGATCACCGGCGACACCGCCCACCGCGACTGCGCGGTGCGGATCCTCAACGCCTGGTCGGGAACGCTCAAGGAGATCGGCGGCTGGACCGATGCCTCCCTGGCGGCCGGCATCTACGGCTACCAGGCCGCCAACGCCGCCGAGCTCGTTCGCGACGCCCCCGGCTTCGACCGGGGCCGGTTCAAGAACATGCTCGCCAACGTGTTCTACCCGATGAACAATGACTTCCTCGTCCGCCGCCACGGCACCTGCGACAGCCACTACTGGGCGAACTGGGACCTGTGCAACATGGCCGCGATCCTGGCCATCGGCATCTTCAACGACGACAAGGCCAAGGTCGACCAAGCGATCGAGTACTTCTGGAACGGCAAGGGGAACGGTTCGATCCAGCACGTGGTCCCGCACGTCCACGGCGACCTCGCCCAGTGGCAGGAGTCCGGCCGCGACCAGGCCCACACGGTCATGGGCATCGGACTGATGGCCGAGTTCATGGAGATGGCCTGGAACCAGGGCATCGACCTCTACTCCGCCCGCGACAGCGTCTTCGCCAAGGCCGCCGAGTACGTCGCCCGGTACAACAACGGCCACGACGTGCCCTTCACCAAGTACGTCTGGTACAACGGCCACAACTGCACCTACAACGAGCACACCGTGATCAGCTCCTGGCCGCGAGGCCACGTGAGGCCGGCGTGGGAACTCCTGTACTCCCACTACAACGGCCGGAAGGGCCGCGCCATGCCCAACGTGCTGGAGATGATCCGCAAGATCCGGCCCGAAGGCGGCGGGGGCGACTACGGCACCGGTTCCGGCGGCTTCGACTCGCTCGGATTCGGCACTCTCGCCTACGTGAAGTGACCCGGGCGCGGCCGGGCCGTCGAGCGACGGCCCGGCCGCGACCACGGTCGCGCGGCTCAGGCGGCCAGGTGGCGCCACGATTCCGGCTCGCTGCGCAGGAACTCCTCGAGCCCCCAGGGGCGCCGACCGGTGACGTGCTCGATGCTGTGACTGGTCACCGAGGTCTCGCCGGTCGCGAGGGCCTGGTACGACCCCGCCCACCCGGCGATCTGCCAGTCCTCGGCCCCGGCCCGGGAGGCGCGGGCCTCCTCGTCGGTCTCGGGGACGTAGGCGATCTCGCGGCCGGTCACCGCGCTGAGGATCCGCGCGGACTCGTGCAGATCGAGCGGCTCCGGCCCGGAGACGTCGTACACGCGGTCGGCGTGGGCGGGATCCAGCAGCGCCTCCACCGCGAGCCGGGCCACGTCATGGCGGGCCACCCAGGCGACCCTGCCCTGCCCCGCCGGACCGCGGATCACGCCGTCCTGGACGAACAGCGGCAGCATGTCGGCGTACAGCGAGTTCCGCAGGGCGGTGAGCCGCAGCCCGGACTCGGCGATGAGCCGCTCGGTCAGCGAATGCTCGCGCGCGAACGTGAACGTCGCCTGCGGGGACGCGCCCATGAACGAGGTGTAGACGACCCGCTCGACCCCGGCCGCCACGGCGGCGCGCACCGCGCTGCGGTGCTCGGGCATCCGGTCCCGGCTCTCATGCGCGGAGACCATGAACAGGGTCTGGACGCCGCTGAGTGCGGCGCGCAGCGCAGGTTCGTCCTCAAAGGATGCGACCTTGACCTCCGCGCCGTCCAGTTCGGGCGCGCGCGAGGGATCGCGCACGACCAGTCGCTGCCGCACCCCGCGTTCGGCGAGCATCCGCGCGACCCGCGATCCCAGTTGTCCTGTGGCACCGGTGACGGCGATGGTTTCCATGCGCTGGCCCCTTTCCTCTGCGTTCACGACCGTCCGCCAGTATCCCTGCTGCGCAAGAGGCTCCGGTAAAGGATCCGTCGGCGCCTGCGACGCCACGGCGTGACCGACGCCGGCCGCAGGTGCGCCTGCCCGACCGTCGTCGGCGGGTCGTCCGGCCCGGGCTAGCGGTCGGTCCAGCGGCGGATCGCGTCGAGGGCGTTCTGCGGGCTGGTGTTGAAGCTCAGCCGGATGTCCGGCTGCACATCGATGAGCACGTTCACGATCCGCTCGAGCAGGACGGTGTTGTCCGGGAGGAGGCGCACGCCGCCGCCGATGAGCGCGATGCCGAAGACGTCCTCCGCGAACCGCTTGCGCAGCTGGGCCTCGGCCTCGTCGGGGTCCTTGCTGATGCCGAAGAACTCGCCGACCACGCCATGGGCCTCGACCGCCGCCCAGCCGCGCTCGATCTGCGCGGCCAGCTCCTCCACCGTCAAGTCCAACGGCGCCAGCTCTTCAGCGCTGAACGACTCGGCGCGGATGCCGACGAACAGGACCCGGTCGTTGAGCGGGGCCTTCACCTGCGAGTGCTTGTGGGACATGGCTTCCTCCAGAAGCGGTGATGGTCTTCGGCTTTCGGGTGCGAACGGGGGACCGGGAGGGATCGTCCTCCGGCCGGGCGCGGCCGGCTCGCGCACAGGCGATGCCGCGGTCAGCCAAGTATTCGCGTCCCTGACCCCCGACTCGCCGCCGGGAGCGGGTTCCGCTCCACGGCAAGGGCCCCGAGCAGACGCCCGGGGCCCTTGGACTGCATCGGTTCTAGGTGAGGGTCCAGCGTTGGTTGGTGCCGGTGTGGCACGTCCAGAGCTGGACCTTGGAGCCGTTGGCCGTGGCGGCGGCCGCCACGTCGAGGCAGAGGCCCGAAGCGGCGTTGCTGATCGTGCCGTTGCTGTTCATGTTCCAGCGCTGGTTCGCGCCGCCGTGGCAGGACCAGATTATGGCCGTCGTGCCGTTGGTGGTGCCGCCGCCGTTGGCGTCCAGGCACTTCTTGGTGCCGCCGGAGTAGACGGAGAGCTCACCGTTGGCGTAGGTCCACTGCTGGTTGGCACCGGTCCAGCAGTCGTAGATCTGCACTTGGGTGCCGTTGGTGGTGGACTGGTTCGGGACGTCCAGGCACCGGTTCGATCCGGTGCCCCGGAGCTGGCCCGAGTCGCCCCCGCCCGGGTTGCCGCTCCCGCAGTCGGCGGTCGGGTTGGTGTGGTTCAGCAGCCCGAGCCGGTAAGGCAGCTGCGAGTACTCCATGCCGTTGGAGTTCGGGTTTCTGCCCTGGTAGAGGTAGTCGATGTTGCACGGGTCGATCTCCATGGTCTGGTTGCCGTCCACGCGGACCGCCTCGCCGTGGCTGATGTCCTGCGTCCAGGCCCCTCCTGGGAAGGAGACGTTGGCGGCGCCGGCGAACGGGTTGGACTGGGTGTTGGCCAGCGGGACCCACTGGCTGAAGTTCGCGTCGAGCCGGTTGGAGGTCCAGGACCGGAAGTAGCGGGCGCCGTTGGAGCCGATGCCCTCGACGACGAGCAGGTACTGGCCGGAGTCGCCGAGCTTGTAGACGTTGGTGGCCTCGAAGAGGCTCTGGTTCGGGGCCTCCATGAACAGCTCGACGTCGCCGAAGCCGTTCGGGAACTCGGCCACGGTCGTCTTGGCGCGGTAGAACTTCTGCTTGTCGTTGTTGAAGTACAGGTAGCAGTTCACCTCGTCGCAGGCGATCCAGTAGTCGAGGATGTACGACGAGCCGGCGTCGGCGATGCCGTGGTTGCTCATGAAGTTCTTGGGCGCGGAGGCGCTCTGCGGCTGCCCGGGGTGGGACAGGGTGGAGAAGGACGGCAGGCCGGTCTGGTAGATCAGGTACCACTGGTTGTCGGGCTCGAAGTAGAACACCTGCGGGGCGGCGCGGTAGCCGCCGCCGATCGGGGTCTGGGACAGGTGGTACTGCTGCGCCTGCCCGGCCTGGGACCAGTCGGTGAACCCGCCGAAGGAGGTCAGGGACCAGCCGCCGTTGGTGTCGGCGGTGGTGGCGTAGACGTAGTACTTGCCGTCCTCCTGGACCACGGACGGGTCCTTGAGCGACACCAGGGTCCGTCCGGGTGCGGTCTGCTGGGGGGCGACGATGGCGCCGGTCGAGCTCCACTGGAAGGAGGAGGGAAGCGGGGCGGCCTGTGCCGGGGCTGCGCTCAAGGTCGCTGCGGCGAGGGCCGCGGCCAGCGTCGTCGCCAGCAGCGCGATCCACGATCGCCATCGAGTCGGATGCCTCATTGTTGCCTCTCTGATCAGGTCATCTGTGTGGTTATCGCTAACAACATCAGGGTCTGCGAAAGTTTCGGCCCGACGGCCGAAACGTGAGATGTACACACAGGATAGCCAGACGATTCGCCGCATGTAAATAGATCGATGTGAATTCGCGAGGCCGGGATCGCGGCGGGCGGCGGCGGGCGGCGGGTGCTGCGGACGGGGGCACTGTCCTACTTGACGCGATATCGAAACATATCTATAGTTCGAAGACGTAAGTTTCGGTCTGCACACCGAAACTTTCGCTCTCTTCGAAGACCCTCCCCGCGAGCATCAGAGGAACACCATGATCACCAGTACACCGCGGCGACGGCGCCGCGTCTGGTCGACGATCGCCGCAGTCGCGACCGCGAGTCTGGCCGCCACGACAGCGCTCGTGATGTTGCCAGGGACCGCCCAGGCCGGCACCACGCTAGGCGCCTCGGCGGCCGAGAGCGGCCGCTACTTCGGGGCCGCCGTCTCCACGCAGTACCTGAGCGAGTCCGCGTACGCCAACACCCTCGGGGCCGAGTTCAACTCGGTCGTGGCCGAGAACGCCATGAAGTGGGACGCGACCGAGCCGAACCCGGGCCAGTTCAACTTCTCCGGCGGCGACCAGCTCGTCAACTGGGCGCAGGCCCGCGGCATGAAGGTCCGCGGCCACACCCTCGTCTGGCACGCGCAGCAGCCCGGATGGGCCCAGAACCTGACCGGGCAGAACCTGCGCAACGCGATGCTGAACCACATCGCCGGCGTCGCCAACCACTACGAGGGCGACGTGTTCGCCTGGGACGTGGTCAACGAGGCGTTCGAGTGGGACGGCTCGCGCCGCCAGTCGAACCTCCAGCGGCAGCTCGGCAACGGCTGGATCGAGGAGGCCTTCCGCGCCGCGGACGCGGCCGACCCGACCGCCACGCTCTGCTACAACGACTACGGCACCGACAGCATCAACGCCAAGAGCACCGCGATCTACAACATGGTGCGCGACTTCAAGTCCCGCGGCGTCCCGATCGACTGCGTCGGCTTCCAGACCCACATCGCCCACAACGAGAACCTGAGCAGCTACCAGGCCAACCTCCAGCGCTTCGCCGACCTCGGCGTGGACGTGGAGATCACCGAGCTCGACGTCGGCCAGGGCTCGGGCCAGGCCGCCACGTACGGCACGGTCACCAACGCCTGCATGGCGGTCGCCCGCTGCAAGGGCATCACCGTCTGGGGCATCACCGACAAGTACTCCTGGCGCGACGACAACCCGCTGCTCTTCGACGGCAACTACCAGAAGAAGCAGGCCTACCACACCGTGCTCGCCGCGCTGAACAACGGCAACCCGGGCGGTGGCGGCGGCAAGCACATCACCTCCGCGGCCTCGGGCCGATGCCTCGACGTGCCGAACCAGTCGACGACGAACGGCACCCAGCTGCAGATCTACGACTGCTGGACCGGCGCGAACCAGCAGTGGACGGTCGCGAACGGCGAGATCTCCGTCTACTCCGGGGGCTCCAAGAAGTGCCTGGACGCCTCCGGCGGCGGCACTGCGAACGGTACGGCGGCGATCATCTGGTCCTGCCACGGCGGCGCGAACCAGCGCTGGAACGTGAACTCGAACGGCACGATCACCAATGCCGCTTCGGGCCTCTGCCTCGACGTGGCGGCCGCCGCCACGGCGAACGGTTCCAAGGTCCAACTCTGGTCCTGCACCGGCGGCTCCAACCAGCGCTGGACCGTATAGGCCATACCCACACGGATCGCCGCCCGGGACACGGCAGTGCCGCCCGGGCGGCGATCCCCTGTGGTCAGTCCTTCGGGGCCGGTCCCGTCGAGTCGCGGACCGTGAGGCCCGTCGCCAGCTGCAGGTGGCGGGACGCGGGCCGGGAGCCCTTCGCCATCGCCAGGACGGTGTCCACGGCCATGCGGCCCATGCCCGTGAGCGGCTGGTGCACCGAGGTGAGGCCGGGCGCGGTCCACTCGGCCTGCGGGGTGTCGTCGCATCCGGTGACCGACAGCCGGCCCGGGACCTCGACGCCCAGTTCCTTCGCCGCGGCGAGGACGCCGATCGCGATCTCGTCGTTCCCCGAGACGACGGCGGTCGGAGGCTCCTCGAGTGCCAGGAGTTCGCGGCCGTGCCTGAATCCCGCCTCGACCGTGAACGCGTCGTGGCGGATCAGCACCTGCTCGGGTTCGAGCTCGGCCGCGTCGAGGGCGGCCCGGTACCCGTGGAAGCGCTCGGCCGAGGGGGCCGAGTTCAGCGGGCCGCCGATCCAGGCGATCCTGCGGTGGCCGAAGCGGATGAGGTGGTCGGCCGCGGAGCGCGCGCCGGCCCAGTTGGTGGCGCCGATGGTGACGACGCGGGAGTCCGCCATGCCGATCGGGTCGATCATCACGACCGGCAGCCCGGCGTCGTCCGCGGCGGCGAGCACCGCGCCGGGCGAGGCGACCGCGAGTTCGATCATGCCGATGGCGCCTGACGCCTGCTGCTGGGCGATCCACTCGCGAGCGGCCTGGGCGCTCGCCCCGGCCGAGGGGTACGGCGGCAGCCTCAGGAGCAGATCGGTCGACGCCTCGGTGGCGGCGGTGAGGATCTCCTGCAGCACGGTGCCCGCGTAAGGCGAGGCGACGAAGTCGAGCACGACCACGAGCGCCGGTTTCCGCGGCCGGTCGTGCCGCAGGGTCGTCGGCTGGTAGCCGAGCTCGGCGACCACCTCCATGACATGCTCGCGCGTGCTCGCCGACACGTCGCTGCGTCTATTGAGGACTTTCGAGACGGTCGCCGGCGAGACTCCGGCCCGCAGGGCGACGTCCGCGAGGGTGATCTTCTCGGTTCGGGGCTGCCGGCTCACCGGGAATCCTTTCGATGGTCGAAAACATTTCGATCTTAGCAGTCCTGCCGGCATGCCGCACACTGCGATGAACCGCCAGCTCGGATGCGCATTGACGGGCGTCGCCGTAAAAGGTAGCGTCGTCGGCGACCGAATACTTTTCGAAATAGTTTCGATGAGTGATCTGCGCTCCGAACGAAGTGGCACCATGACAAGCGACCCCACACCCCCCATCTCCATCGACGGCCGGCCGTGCGACGAGACCGCCCTGCCGCACGTCTGGAGCGAGTGCGTCGGCGCCGGAAGGGCCAACGAGGGCCTCCGCGCGGACTGGCAGCGGCAGTTCGCCGAAGCCGTCGACACCCTCGGCTTCAAGTACCTCCGCTTCCACGGCGTCTTCCACGACGACATGTTCGTCTACCGCGAGAGCTACGGCGGCGGCTTCGGCCCCGACTCCCCTCTGGACGAACCGGCATACACGTTCAGCTACGTGGACAAGGTCTTCGACTTCATCCTCGAGAGCGGCGCCCGTCCCTTCGTGGAACTCGGCTTCATGCCCCGCGCGCTCGCGACCCAGACCGAGACGCTGTTCTGGTGGCGCGCGCACTGCAGCCCGCCCAAGGACATGACCCGCTGGGTCGAACTGGTGACCCGGACCGTGGAGCACTGGATCGACCGGTACGGGATCGACGAGGTCCGCCAGTGGCGGTTCGAGGTGTGGAACGAGCCGAACCTCGTGCCCCACTTCTGGACCGGGACGCGGACGCAGTACTTCGAGCTGTACGAGGCGACCGCGGTGGCGATCAAGGAGATCGACCCCGGCCTGCTGGTCGGCGGGCCCTCCACCAGCGTCTTCGTGCCCGACGACCGGTACAAGGGCGAGACCCAGGACCGCTCCAAGGAGCACGCGACCGCCGCCGCGGACGACGTGGACGCGCTCGAGTGGCGCCCGGTGTGGATCGAGGAGTTCATGACCTGGTGCGAGCAGCGGCAGGTCCCGATCGACTTCATCTCGACCCACACCTACCCGACCGACTACGCGTTCGACGCGAACGGCGTGGGCGTGCCCCTCTCGCGCTACATCGACGCCACCCGCGACGACCTCGCCCTCCTGCGCGGGCTCATCGCCGACAGCGCGTTCCCCGACGCGGAAGTCCACATCACGGAGTGGTCGACCTCCCCGTCTTCGCGCGACCGCATGCACGACACCGTGTTCGCGGCGGCCTCGATCACCCGCTCGCTCCTGCAGTGCGCGACGCTCGCCGAGTCGATCTCCTACTGGGCCTTCACCGACGTCTTCGAGGAGGGCGGCGCCGGCATCGGCCCCTTCCACGGCGGCTTCGGCCTGGTCAACGAGCACGGCATCCACAAGCCGACCTTCCACGCCTTCACCATGCTCAACCGCCTCGGCGACCGGCTGCTCCTCTCGACACCGCACGGCGTCGTGACCCGCGACGGCCGCACCTCGGCGGTGTCGGCCGTGTTCTTCAACTACCCCGAAGACATGGGGACGAGGTCGATCGGCTCGGCGAACTCCTACGAGGAGACGCGCCACCTCGCCGGGCAGGGGCCGAGCAGGAGGATCCGCCACTCGATCGCCGGGCTCGAACCGGGGACGACGTTCCTCGTCGAGGCCGTCGACTGGGACCACGGGAACCCCGCCGAGGCCTGGTTCGCGATGGGCAGTCCGGTCAACTTGTCCCGCAACGAGACCCGGCACCTGGCCGCGGTCGCCGACGCGCTCCTGCGGGACACCCTCACCGTCCCCGAGTCCGGCGTCCTCGAGCTCGACGTCGACCTCGCCCCCTGGGCCGTGATGTCCCTGCGGCAGGCGGACTGACCGCTCGGGCGGTGCGGGCGTGCGCTCGTCCGGCCTGCCGATGAGGCTGGTGCGGAGAGGACGCGGCTTCACAGCGCAGTCGCCGCCTCGGCCGCAGACGCGACCGAGGCGGGTCCGCTAGCGCGCGTACTCCTGCGGGTCGTAGACCGGCGCGGGCAGCGAGGCGGCGAGGGCTACCAGGTCGTCGTAGGCGTACCCGTCGACCTCGCCGTCGACCATCGTCTCGTAGGAGACCGCCCAGCCGGCCGGGTCGTACACGACCACCCAGGTCGAGACGCTGTCGCCGATGCCGAAGACGCGGGTGGCGACCAGCCGTCCGTCCACTTCGGTCTCCGTGCAGACGTCGTCCTTGTCGTCGCCCGGCCCGCCGCAGTCGAGCAGGTACGCCTCGGCGCCCGACCCCTCGGGCCGGAGCCCCGGCAGCCAGCCGCCGGGCAGGTAGTACCGCACGGAGGCGTCCACGGGGGTGCCCGTGTCGTCGTCCATCGGCAGGGCGTAGCTGGCGAGGTAGGTGCGCTGCGCGGTGTCGCCGGAATGGAGCTGGTTCGGCTGCTGGGAGAGGAGCTCGACGCCGGGGTGGATCGTGTCGATCGCGTCGGTGGCGGCTTCGAGGCTGGCCTGCGCGTCCGCGGCGGCCGTGGTCACCCACGCCTCGTCGTACTCCCAGCCCGGCGGGAATTCGAGCAGGTCCTCCACCGGCTGGAGTTCGCTGGTGTCGTAGTCGATCTCGGGCATCGCGAGCATCGCCGCGCGCAGCTCCTCCACGGTGAGGTCGCGGCCCTGGCCCTCGCAGTCGAGGTCCCACTCGGACCGCAGCGCCGACCCGTTGGGGTAGACGACCGCGGCCTCCAGTGCGCAGCCGTGGTCGGCGACCATGAGCGTGCGGCCGTCGCCCAGGTCCTCAGTGGTGAACTCGGGGGCGTCACCGGTCCAGGAGGCCTCGTCGCTGATGAGGTGCTGCGGGAACCCGACGTCGCCCGTGGGGCCGGGCTCGGCGGTCCACCCGCCCGGCTGCAGCGCGGTGACGGTGAAGGCGGGGCGCATGGCCTCCTCGTCGCCGTCCCTGGCGATGTAGCCGCGCAGGCGGACCTGGCCGCCGTTGCCCGTGGAGGTCCAGGGCTCGAACTGGAGCGGCAGGTTGTGGAAGCCCAGTTCGGACCGCGCCTCGTAGTAGCCGATGCCGAACTCCTCCATCAGGGATTCCACCGTCGCGTCCGAAGACGGCTCCTCGTCGAGCCGCGCCGCGTCCAGGAAGCCCCCGTCGACCGCGAGGGCGCCGAACACCTCGGTCGCGGCCTCCTGCAGTTCTGGTTGGGGCACAGCCCATTCACCGCTCTGGTCGCCGGGGTATCCGGCGTGCGCCGGATCGAACCCGAAGCCCTGGTCCGCCGCGACATCCTGCCGCTCTTCGGTTTCGGGACCGGGGCCCGGCAGCCCGGTGATCGACAGGGCGAGCACGGCGGCGACCGCGCAGACGCCGGCCGCGGCCGCACCGGCGACGGCGGCGCGGTTCCGCCGGCGCGCTCGGCGGCCGTCCCGCATCACCCGTTTGATGTCCAGGGGGGTGCCTGGCGGCGGGTCGTCGGGCCTCGCCTCGGCGAACACGGTTGCGACGTCGTCCTGCGGGTTCACTGGGCAACGATTCCTTTCATCTGGTCGGCGTGAGGGCGGCGGTCTCGGACAGCAGGCGGCGCAGCTTGGCCAGCCCCCTTGAGGACTGGCTCTTGACGGTCCCCGCGGAGCAGCCCATGGCCTCGGCGGTCTCCGCGACCGACAACTGCTCCCAGTACCGCAGGACGAGCGTGGCCCGCTCCCGCGGCGTGAGGAGGTGGAGCGATCTGGTGATGGTGAGCCGCAGGTCGACCTCCTCCTGGGGGCGGTCGACGGCCTGCACCGGCACCGTTTCCGCGGTCCGCTCGCGGCGCACCCACGACAGGCGGCGCTGCGAGAAGAACACATTGGTCACGATGCGGCGCGTGTAGGCGGCGGCGCCGCCGGGCTCGACGCGGTGCCAGGCGGTGAACAGCTTCGTCAGCGCCTTCTGCACGATGTCGTCGGCCTCGTGCCAGTCCCCGCACAGGTAGTACGCGTACCGCTGGAGGCCGTCGCGTTGTGCGAGCGCGAAGGCCTCGAACTCGGCCTCGTGCCGTTCCCTGTTCTTCACTGGGCCTCTTTCGGATGACGGGTAGGGAGCCCGGCCCCGCCCGTTGCAGGTGGATGGAGCGAAGCCCGGCGATGTCAGTACTCCGCCGGCGGGGGTCTCGTTGTCGATCCGCCCCGATTATTTCTCCGGACGGCCCCGGGGTCTGTCCTAGGCCGCCTTCGCGCCGCCGTCGAGGGCGTCCAGGCGCTCCCGGGCCTCGGCCGGGACGGCGGCGTGGTCGTCCATGTCCGCCCACGGGTCGGTCTTGCGGGCGAGGCGCCTGCCGATCGAGGCGGTGGTGTATCCGTCCGGAGTGGAGCGTCCGAGTTCGCTCCAGTCGAGCGGGGTCGCGACCGCGGCGCCGGGGCGGGCCCGCAGCGAGTAGGGCGCGACGAAGGTCTGGCCGTAGCCGTTGCGGTTGGCGTCCAGGAAGATCCGGTCGCCGCGCTGGTTCTTGCGGAAGGCGGTGGTCAGCCGCTCCGGGTCGGCGGCGGCGAGGCGGTCGGTGATGCCGCCCGCGAGCGCGCGCACGAACCCGAAATCGGCGGAGCGGTCGAGCGGCGTGACCACGTGGTAGCCGCGCCCGCCCGTGGCCTGCAGGAACGGTGTCAGGCCGATCTCGGTGCAGAGGTCCCTGGCGCGCCGCGCGACCGAGCGGAGCTCGGCGACCGTGACGCCCGCGGGCGGGTCGATGTCGATCACGAGCCGGTCGGGGCGCTCGATGTCGGGGGTCGTCGCGGTCCAGATGTGGAACTCGATGGCGGTGAGGTTCGCGAGGTACAGCAGGGTCGCGGCCTCGTCGCAGACCACATAGGGGTCGGACCCCTCGGAGCGCTTGTGCGCGATCTCGACCACGTGCATCCACTCGGGCAGGCCCGCCGGGTGCTTCTGGAAGAACCCCTCGGTCCCGATCCCGTGCGGGTAGCGGCGCAGGGTCAGCGGGCGTCCGGCCAGGTGGGGGACCATCGCCTCGGCGACGGTGCCGTAGTGGAGGAGCATGTCGCCCTTGCTCACATGGTCGTCCGGGAACAGCTCCTTGTCGAGGCTGGAGACGTTGATGTCGCGGTCGGCGACGTGGAGTACCGGTGCCATCAGCGCGTCTCCCTCACTACCTCGCGGGCGGGCTTGTCGACGCGCTCGCCGCGGTAGCGGGGGTGGCGCAGCATCCCGTCGGGGGTCCACTCGCTGAACCCCACCTGCACCACCGGCTCGGGGCGGATCCAGTGCGCGCCCTTCTCATGCACGGGGTCGGCGAACGGCTTCTCGTCCTGTGCCAAGGCGTCCATGCGCTTTCGCAGCGCGCGCAGGGTGCGCTCGTCGTACCCGGTGCCGACCTTGCCCGCGTACCGCAGCGTCCCGGGTTCGGCGTAGTAGCCGACGAGGAGCGCCCCGAACCCGGCGCGCGAGCCCTGCGGATCGGTGAAGCCGCCGACCACGAACTCCTGGTCGCGCACGCATTTGAACTTGAGCCAGTCCTTCGACCGGCCCGCGTGGTACCGCGAGTTCGCGCGCTTGGCGATGAGCCCTTCCCAGCCGCGCTCGCAGGCCTGCTTGAAGAACGCCTCGCCGTCGGTGTTGCGGTGGACCGAGTAGCGCAGCGGGTCGCGATAGTCGAAGGCCGCGCGCAGGAGGCGCTTGCGGTCGCGCAGCGGCTCCCGTCTCAGGTCCTCGCCGTCGAAGGAGAGGAGGTCGAACAGGTAGTAGTAGACCTCGACGCCGGTGGCGGCGATGCGGGCGGCGCCGGTGAGGTGGATGCGCGGCTGGAGGCGGGCGAAGCTGGTCATCCGGCCGTCGAAGGCGACGATCTCGCCGTCGGCCGCGAACCGGGGGCCGCCGAGCGCTTCGAGGGCGTCGACGAGTTCGGGGAAGCGCTCGTCGAGGCGGTTCCCGTTGCGCGACCAGAGTTCGGGTCGGCCGCCGTCGCGGGTGGCGAGGGCGCGCATGCCGTCGAGCTTGCGCTCGTACAGCCAGTCCCCGCTGGAGAACCGGCGCTCGGTGAGGCTCGCCGTCATGAGCTCCTGGAAGCCGGTCATGCCAGGTCCCGGTTGGTGCGGCCGGTCAGCACGGACGCGAGCTGGGTCTTGGCGGGCTTGCGGCGGCGGTCGGCGCCCTCGTCGTCCTTCTTGATCAGGATCCAGTTCCGGCCTTCGCCCATTCGGGACAGTGCGAAGCCGCCGCGGATCTTCTCGCCCTCGAGCCAGACGGAGACGTGGCCGTGCTCGACGGCGTCGGCCATCGCGATCGGCTTGCCGCGCTTGGCGGTGGCGTTGCGGTAGGTGCCGGCGTCCCAGACGATCATGGTGCCCGCGCCGTACTCGCCCGCGGGGATGCGGCCCTCGAACTCGGCGTAGTCGAGCGGGTGGTCCTCGGTCTGGACGGCGAGCCGCTTGTCGCGCGGGTCGAGGGAGGGGCCCTTCGGCACGGCCCAGGAGACGAGCACGTCCCCGACTTGGAGGCGGAGGTCGTAGTGGAGGCGCGAGGCCTCGTGGCGCTGGATCACGAACCGGTCGCCGCCCCCTTCGCGGCGCCCGCCCGCGGGCTCGCCGGACTTCGCCAGGTCGCGCTTCGCCCGGTACTCGTCCAGCCGATCCCCCCGTGCCATGCCGGCTGAGATACCCGGCCGGCGTTCCGGCAAAACCGCCGCGTCCGTCCGACCCACGCCTGATCACCCCTCCTGAACTGCTGAAACACGACCCGGCGCGGGCCGGCTCGTGCGACGGAACGAAGAAAGATCACATATAGCGATCACATGATCACTCTAGGTGCCATGCTGTGGTCATGCCTGCGATCTGGACCGGAGTGATCGCGTTCGGGCTGGTGAGCATCCCAGTCAGCCTGCGGTCGGCGACATCGAGCCACGACGTCTCGATGCACCAGTACCACGCGTCCGACGGCGGCCGGATTCGCTACCAGAAGGTCTGCGAGCTGGACGACGAGGTCGTCCCGGCCGAGGACATCGTCAAAGGCGTGGACCACGAGAGCGGCGAGACCGTGCTCCTCGACGACGACGAGCTCGAGGACCTGCCGGTGAGCTCGTCGAAGACGATCGAGGTCGTCCAGTTCGTGAGCGGCGAGCAGATCGACCCGATCCACTACGAGCGGTCCTACTACGCCGACCCGGGCAAGGCCGCGGCCAAACCGTACGTGCTCCTGCGCGAGGCGCTGCTCGACTCGGGCAAGGTCGCGATCGTCAAGGTCGCGCTGCGCCGCCGCGAGAGCCTCGCCGCGCTGCGGCCCCGCGACGACGTGCTGGTCCTCCACACCATGCTCTGGCCCGACGAGATCCGCCGCCCCGAGGTCGCCGGCCTCGAAGGCGAGGCCCGCAAGCAGGAGCTGGAGATGGCCGCGACCCTCATCGACACCATGACCGGCGACTTCGACCCCGAGGAGTACGAGGACGAGTACCAGGAGGCGCTGCGGGCCCTCGTCGACGCCAAGGCGCGCGGGCGCAAGACCCCGGCCAAGTCGAAGAAGGAGGCGCCGAAGGCGAAGGTCATCAACCTGATGGACGCGCTGCAGAAGAGCGTCGAGGCGAAGGAGGGCGGGCGCCGGCCCGCGAAGAAGGCGGCGAAGAAGACCGTCAAGAAGGCCGCGAAGAAGGCCACCGCGCGCAAGCAGACGGCCGAGCAGACCGCCAAGAAGGCCGCGCGCAAGCAGAAGAGCGCTTGAGCGGTGACCCCATGGCACCGGCTCCCGCGACCGCAGCCCTGCAGGACCGGTACCCGCTGCCGGAGTGGGTGGTCGACTCCAAGTTCAAGCGGGAGCTGACGCAGGCGGTCGCCGACGCGATCGCCGCCGAGACCGACCGCTGGCCCAGCCACGAGGGCCCCTCGGCGCTGCGGGAGCACGCCGAGCACGTCACCATGGCGGCCCGCACCGCCCTCGAACCCCTCCTGGCCTGGCTCCAGGACTGCGACACCGACGGCTACAGCTACCCCGGCGACATCCTCGTCTCCTACATCGCCCAACTCGCCCTCACCCGCCCCGGCGAGACCCTCGAGCCCGGCCGCTACCGCGAACTCCTGCGCGCCTACCGGCAGCACCTCGCCCTCCAGGCCCGGCGCTACGTCGCGTAAGCACGGCCGTCAAGTGCCCTGGGGGCGATCGCGGTAGGCGGTCGGGGTCATGGCGTGGTGGTGGTGGAACTGGCGCGAGAAGTACATGGGGTCGTCGAAGCCGGTCTCGCGGGCGACGGCGGTGACGGGGAGGTCGGTGCCGTCGAGCAGCTCGCGGGCCCGGGCCATCCGCAGCTGCACCTGGTACTGCAGCGGTGAGACGCCCAGGTGCTCGCGGAAGCGGGCGCTGAGGTGCGACGGGCTCAGGCCGACCATCGAGGCGAGCGCGGCCACCGAAGTGCGCTGCGGGGCGGTCGCCCGCAGATGCGCCACCGCCCGCTCCAGAGGGCTGGGCTGCGGCCCGGGGGCCCGGCGGCCGGTGGCGACCACATGGGCGAGGGCGTGCCAGGCCGCGCCGCTGCCCCGGACGAGCGCGGCGAGGGTCGGACCGGTGTCGAGCGCGTCGATGACCTGCGAGACCAGGCTCGCCACCGGGGCCGGATCGCGGAGGTGCGTCACCGGTCCGCCCGCCGCCTCGTGCGCGGTCCGGACGAGGTCCGCGGCGTCCGCGCCCGTGAAGTGCAGCCACCACAGCGTCCACGGATCCTGTTCGGCCGCACCGTAGGCGTGCGGGCGGTCGGCGGGCAGGAGCACCACGCCGCCGCGCGAGACCGGGAACCGGGTGCCGCCGGTGCGGCACCAGCCGGACCCGCCGGTGCAGACCAGCAGGACGTGCTCGGCGGCGCCCTGCGGGCGCGAGCGGCCGTGGCGCGCGGCGTGCGGGAAGTGTCCCGCGTCCGTCACCAGCAGCTTCCCGGTGAGCGGGTGGCGCAGCGCCCGGTCGACGGCGGCGCGGGGGACCACGAGCATCCGCTGCCCCGCGAAGCCCTCGGGGATCCCCTCCTCATCAGCGGCGATCAGCGATTCGTCCATGCCCATCATTGAAATGACCATCGACAGCCATGTCAAGCCCTCATAAGGTCGAGCCATGCCCATCGAAGCGTCGAGGATCGTCCTGCCCCACGCCCCGGACAAGCTCGCGGACCGGCCGGTGAAGGCCTGGCGCGAGCCGGTCGCGATCGACTCCTACGCCCCCGCCGCACCCGACCGGTACCCGGCCTACCTCGACCAGCGCGTCTACCAGGGCTCATCGGGCGCGGTCTACCCGCTGCCGTTCATCGACGCCGTCGCCCGCGAGAAGGCCCCGCGCGACTGGGACGCGATCCACCTCGAGAACGAGTACGTGCGGCTGATGATCCTCCCCGAACTCGGCGGAAGAATCCACATCGGATTCGACAAGACGCGCGGCCACGACTTCTTCTACCGCAACGACGTGATCAAACCGGCGCTCGTCGGCCTCGCCGGGCCGTGGGTCTCCGGCGGCGTCGAGTTCAACTGGCCCCAGCACCATCGGCCCGCCACCCACCTGCCCGTCGAGAGCCGCATCGAGTCCGAAGCGGACGGATCGGCGACCGTGTGGTGCTCCGACCACGACCCCTTCGCGCGCATGCAGGGCATGCACGGCATCAGGCTCCGCCCCGCGAGCGCCCTCATCGAGCTGCGCGGCCGCCTCGTGAACCGCAGCGACGAGGTCCAGACCTTCCTGTGGTGGGCCAACGCGGCCGCCAAAGCAGGGGAGGACTACCAGTCGTTCTTCCCCGCGGAAGTCCGCGTCGTCGCCGACCACGCCAAGCGCGCGACCTCCACATTCCCTGCGGCGCAAGGCGAGTACTACGGTATCGACTACCCGGCCCGCCGCACCGCCGAGCGGCCGGACGGCGACCGCCTCGACTGGTACCGCAACATCCCGGTGCCGACCTCGTACATGTGCCTGGGCGGCGAAGACGACTTCTTCGGCGGCTACGACCACGCCGCCGGCGCCGGCTTCGTCCACTGGGCCGACCACCGCACCGCGCCCGGCAAGAAGCAGTGGACCTGGGGCGACGCGCCCTTCGGCTGGGCCTGGGACGCCCACCTCACCGACGACAACGGGCCCTATGTGGAGCTCATGGCCGGGGTCTTCACCGACAACCAGCCCGACTTCGCGTTCCTCGCACCCGGCGAGACCAAGACCTTCTCCCAGTACTGGTACCCGATCCAGGACACCGGACCCGTCCACCAAGCGACATTGGACGCCGCCGTCCGTCTCGACATCGACGGCACCCGCGTGCGGATCGCCGCCGCGGCCACCTCCTCGCGCCCCGGCGCGAAAATCCGCCTCCGCGCCGGCGACCGAACCGTCTACGCCGCGGAAGGCGACCTCGCGCCCGGCGCCCCGCACGTCGCCGCATTCGACATCGATGGCGGGACCGGAGACCGACCCGCAGCGCTCGACCCGGCCGACTGCGAACTCGTCGTCGAGCACGGCGGCCGCACACTCGTGTCATGGCGGCCGAACCCGGAGCCCGCCGCACCGACCGCAGTCGCACCGGCGACCGAACCGCCTGCGCCCGAAGCGATCCCGTCAACCGACGAGCTGTACCTCACCGGCCTCCACCTCGACCAGTACCGGCACGCGACCCGCTCGCCCGAGCCCTACTGGCGCGAGGCCCTGCGCCGCGACCCCGGCGACGCCCGCAGCAACACCGCGCTGGCCGCGCGCCTCGCCCGCGCCGGGCGGCTCGCGGAGGCCGAGACGCACTTGCGCGCCGCGGTCGACCGCTTGACCGCGCGGAACCCGAACCCGCGCGACGGCGAGGCCCACTACCGGCTCGGCATCGTGCTCGCCCGCCAAGGCCGCGCCGCCGAAGCCCAAGCGGCCCTGGGGAAAGCCCTCTGGGACGGCGCATGGGCCGATGCCGCCGCGGTCGCCGCCGCCCGGCTCGACCTCGCCGCCGGCCGCGACGCCGAGGCCGGCCTCCGCGCGGTCGTCGCCCGCAGCCCCCGCCACACGCAGGCCCGCAACCTCCTCGCCGTCGCGGTACTGCGGCGCGGCGACCGCGCCGACGCGGCCGAGATCGTCCAGGAGACCTTGCGCGACAACCCGCTCGACGCCTGGGCCCGCGACCTCGCCGCGGCACTTGGTGTCGAGGCGGCGCCGACGAACGACCCGACGATCGCGCTCGACGTCGCCCTCGAATACCGCCTCATCGGTGAGGACGACCCCGCGATCGCCGCGTTCGCGACCGCTGCGGCCCTCACGCCGGCCCCCGGCCAGGTCAACGTCGCACCCCTCGCCTGGCTCCACCGCGCCGACCTCGCCCTTGAACGCGGCGACGAGGCCGCAGCCGACCTTGCGCTGCAACGGGTCCGCGAACTCGACCGCACCTGGTGCTTCCCCACCCGCACGGAGGACGACGCCCTCGCACGGCTGCGCACGCGCCGCCCGGACGACCCGGTGCTCGCCGCGCTCGCGGGCCACCGCCTGTACGCGGCGGGCCGCCACCGCGAAGCGATCGCCGCATGGGAGACCGCCGCCGAGGCGAACGACCCGGTGGTGCTGCGCAACCTCGGCGTCGCCGCCCACAACGTCGAAGGCGACCCCGAGCGCGCCGCCCACTGGTACGCCCTCGCCCGCGAGGCCGCGCCCGACGACGCCCGGCTGCGCTACGAGGCCGACCAGCTCGACGCCCGCCGCGGCGTCGACCCCGCGCAACGCCTTGCGGCCCTTGCCGACCGCCGCGACCTCGTCGACCAGCGCGACGACCTCGCGGTCCAGTTCGCCGAACTCCTCACGGCGGCAGGCCGTCCCGGCGACGCACTCGACGTGCTCGCGGGCCGCGCCTTCCAGCCGTGGGAGGGCGGCGAAGGGCGGGTGCTCGCGGCCTGGGAGGACGCGCAGGCGGCACTCGCGCGCCAAGCCCTGGCGGGGGCGGAGGCGAAGCGCACGGCCGTCCGGATGGCAGTCGGCGGGGCCGACGCGACGAAGACGGAAACTGAGAAGGCAGACGCCGCGGCAGGAGCCGAATCGGCGGTCGCTCACGCCATGGCCGCGCTGACGCCGCCCGCGAACCTCGGCGAGGCCCGGCACCCGCTCGCGAACACGGCGGACCTCCACCTCCTGCTCGGCGACGCCCTGGCCGCGACCGGCGACCACGCCGGCGCCCGAAGCGCCTGGGAACGTGCCGCCTCCCAGCAGGGCGACTTCCAGACCATGCGCGTGCAGGCCCACTCCGAGCACTCCGCCGCCGCGGTCACCGCACTGCGTCGCCTCGGTGAATCCGAAGCGGCCCAGGCGCTCCGGGACGGCCTCGCCCGGTACATCGACGAGCAGGCCGGCGCGACCGCGACCATCGACTACTTCGCGACCTCACTGCCCTCAATGCTGCTGTTCACCACCGACCTCCAAGCCGCCCATGAGGTCCGGGTACTGGTGCTGCGCGCGCAACTGGCAATGCTCGACGGCGAACCCGACAGGGCTGCGATGCTCGCCCGGGAGGCGCTGCAGCAGGAACCGCTCAACGCCGCGGCGCGAGCCGTCGCAGCCGAAGCGCCGCGCGCTGGCCTGAGTGAAGGAACGGCATGAACGACCGAGCCGGACCCCGCGAGTCGATCGCTTCCTTTGCCGGTGGTGCTGTGCGGCGGTCCGCCTGCCGCAGGCGCACGCTCGCGCGCGAGGCCGCTGCGGTGCGTAGGGCATGCCCCTTCCCACCCGCATCCGCCTCCGACCAACCGAAAAGGACCACACTTTCACGAGGGTCCGACATTGCGGCGTTTTCGCAGTTCAGAGCCAACATGCAGCGACCGGACCAGGGGTCTTGCCTGCGTGCGAAGCCCGAACGCCGCCGCGTGAACACCGCACGCTGACCGCACCATCCAACCGCAAGGAGCCGCAACCGTGACACCCGCTCATCTTCCCGAACGCCTCGCGATCACCCTCTGGGACTTCTCCTGGTACGTGCGCACCGGACCCGGCGAGCCGTTCGAGGACCTCGACGCCGCGCTCGCCCGCGCCGTCGACCTCGGCTACAACGCAGTGCGCATCTGCGCGATGCCGTTCCTGCTCTTCAGGTCCGGCCTCGACACGACGGCGCTGCGCCTCGAACCGCTCGGGGGCGAACCGGGCGGCTACGGCTCCCGCGTCCGCTGGTACGACGTCCGCGAGACCACCGTGATCGACGCCGAGGCCCACCTCCTCGCCCTCTTCCGCGCCGCCGACCGCCACGGGGTGAAGGTCATCTCCTCGTCCTGGGAGTACCAGCAGAGCCCGGCCTTCGCCGACGACCCCGCCTGGTACGAAGCGCTGCACGCGATCGAGCCCGAGGACCGGCTCACCGTTCTCGCCGAGGCCCAGGCCGACCTCGTCGACCTGCTCGCCGAACACGGCCTCGCCCATGTCCTCGCGTGCGTCGAACCGCACAACGAAGTCCAGATCGGACACCTCACGGCCGGCCTGCCCGGCGTCGAAGACGCCGTCGTCGAGCTCCAGGGCCGACTCGAAGCCGGCATCGCCGCCTTCCAGGCCCGCCACCCCGAGGTGCTCTGCGCCCCCAACTACGGGGGCGTCCCGATCGGGTCCCTGCGGGGCCTGCCCCGCAACGCGACCGCGCTCGCCTTCCACCCGTACGTCTACGGCGTGCTGGACGATCTCGTGGAGGAGTTCGGCCTCCGCCGCGACCCCGCGCGGTTCCCGCAGGAGCGCGCCGACGCCGAACTGCTCCGCCCCGGCGCCCCGCCGCTCGCCGAGTGGCGGCTGCCGCAGGCGCACGCGTGGAAGCTCAAGGCCTCGATCATGCAGCCCGCCGAGATCTACGTCCACGACTGGTGCGACCCCGAGCGGTTCGACCGGTGGCTCTACGACCGGTATGGCGCGCACCGGGTCGCGATGGCGAACCGTCTGCGCGACTGGATCGACGCCGCGGCCGACCACGCCGCCCGCCTCGGCGTCCCGCTGCTCTTCGGCGAGGGCTGGGTCGGCTACACGCCCCGCGACGGCCGCTTCGAGGAAGGACCGGTCGGCGCCCAGATCTGCCGCGACGCCATCGCCCACTCGGTGCGGGTCGGCGCGTGGGGCTCGATCGTGTGCTCCAACGCCGCACCGCAGCATCCCATGTGGAGTGACGAGGCGCTGCAGCGCGAATGCAACGCCGCGCTGCTGGCACCGGTGAAGTGACGGCGAGGTGTCGAGGCGCGGTTCCTCGGCCTGCATGACGCCGCCAGGGCCGGTCCGCCCGTTGCGAGCCGGGTGCGGCCCTGCCCGCCGATCGGCCCCGCGCTCGTAGGTGGCGGCGCCGCGGACCTGAGGAGCCCTGCCCCACGGTCGGTACAGCGAGGCGGGGTGCGAGCCCGAGGCGGGGCCGCGCCGGAACCAAGATCCGACCGAGGATCAGGGCCGCAGACGGAACGCCTTGTGCGTGGGCCGGAAGCCCGCCGCCTCCAGCAGCGGTCCGAGCGGCGCCGACAGCGCCGGGTCGTCGTTGACGCGTTCGATCGACAGCGGACCGGTGGCGCCCCCGCGCGCCGCTTCCGCCAAGGCCTCGACGGCGGCCCGCAGGCGGGCGTCGTGGTCCCCCTCGGCCGATGCCTCTGCGGGCCAGGCGAGCAGCGTCTTGCCGCCGCGCTCGAGGTAGAGCACGAGCGCGCCGTCGACCAGGACGACGAGCGAGCCCGCCTTGCGGCCGGGCTTGTGGGCCGCGCCCGCGGGCGGTTCGGGCCATGGCAGGGCCGCACCGTACGCGCTGGCGGGATCGGCCGCGGCCAGGACCACCGCGTCGAACCCTGCCGAGCGCTCGCGGCGGGTCGCCATGGCGCGCAAGCGGTCGACGGCGCCGTCCGCGGCGAACTGCGCTGCGCCGAGGCCTTCGACCACGTAGCCGCGTCGGGCCTTCCCCGACTCCTCGAAGACCGAGAGCACCCGGTAGACCTTCGCGAAGCCGCCCTCGATGTCCTCGGCCGCGACCGCGCCGCGGGTGACCACTCCGTGCCGGTCCAGGAGCGTCGTGGCCAGCGCGTGGGCGCGGACCGTGGCGTCGCTCGCGGGTGCGGGCAGCAGCGACCAGCGTCCGGCCACTGTGGGCATGACGGCGATGCCGGTCCCGGCGCGCAGCTCGCGCCAGCCCGAGCCGACGCCGGGGGAGTAGCGCCCGCGCGGGGCCGAGCGCTTGGCGCGGTGGGCGGTGGCGCCGGGGGAGCTGCCCGATCCGAGGTAGGCGCGCAGTGGCGCGAGCGTGTCGTTGGTGAGGCGTCCGGCCCAGACGAGGTCCCAGAGTGCTTCGGCGAGTTGGGATTCGGAGGCCTCGGGGTGGGCGGCGCGGACCTGCTCGGCGAGCTGGCGGAAGAACAGTCCGAAGCCGCCCGCGAGGGCGTCGAGGAGTGCGTTGTGGAGCGGCCCGGCTTCGAACGGTGCCGCCTCCGGGAGGAGCAGCGGCGCGGTCTCGGCCGGGTAGAGCGCGATCCAGCCGTCCTTGCCCGAGAGGCTGCCCGCTCCGGCCCATAGGACCTCGCCGGACGCGGTGAGTTCGTCGAGGAGCACCGGGGTGTAGTCGCCGACGCGTGAGGGCAGGACCAGTTTCTCCAGTGCGGAGGCGGGGACCGGGACGCCTTGGAGCTGTTCGACGGCGCGGGCGAGGCCGTCCACGCCGCGGAGGTCGCCGCCGAGGTGCTGCCATTCGGGCAGGAAGCCGGCGAGTGCGGCCGGTGCCACGGGTTCGAGTTCTTTGCGAAGGGCCGCAAGGGAGCGGCGGCGAAGGCGCCGCAGCACGCCGGCGTCGCACCATTCGCGGCCCTCGCCGCCGGGCCGGAACTCGCCTCCGGTGAGGCGGCCGTCGGCGGTGAGGCGCTGGAGGGCGCCGTCGGTGACGGCGACGCCGAGGCCGAAGCGGGCGGCGGCGTCGCCGGAGGTGAAGGGGCCGTGGGTGCGGGCGTAGCGGGCGAGGAGGTCGCCGAGCGGGTCGGCGACGGGTTCGAGGAAGGCGGCCGGGACGTCGGCGGGCAGTGCGGAGCCGAGGGCGTCGCGCAGGCGGCCCGCGTCTTCGATGGCGGCCCAGTGGTCCCGGCCGGCGATGCGCACCTTGAAGGCCCGGCCGGCCGCCTCCAGTTCCGCGGCCCATTCGGGTGGGGCGCCGCGTTCGGCTAGTTCGGCTTCCTGGAGCGGGCCGAGGAGGCGCAGCAGGTCGGCGACGCTCTCGGCGTCCCTCGCGCGGCGGTCCCCGGTCAGCCACTGCAGCTCGGACTCCAACTGCGCCAATGCGTCAGGGTCGAGCAGTTCGCGCAGCTCGGCCTGGCCCAGCAGTTCGCCGAGCAGCCGGGAGTCCAGGGAGAGTGCGGCGGCGCGGCGCTCGGCCAGCGGGGTGTCGCCCTGGTACATGAACTGCGCGGCGTATCCGAAGAGGAGCGAGCGGGCGTACGGGGAGGCCTCGGGGGTCGCGACCTCGATGAGGCGCACGCGGCGGGCCTCGATGTCGCCCATCAGCTCGGCGAGGCCGGGCACGTCGTACACGTCCTGGAGGACTTCGCGGACCGCTTCGAGGATGATCGGGAACGACGGGTATTGCGCGGCGACCTCGAGCAGCTGCGAGGAGCGCAGTCGCTGCTGCCACAGCGGCTGCCGCTTGCCGGGCTGGCGGTGAGGCAGGAGCAGGGCGCGGGCGGCGGCCTCGCGGAAGCGGGAGGCGAACAGGGCGGAGCCGCCGGCGGCCTCGGTGACGATGCCGGTGATCTCGCCCTTGTCGAAGACGAGGTCGGCGGGGTCGAAGCCGAAGTCCTCGGTGTCGGGCAGGCGCAGGACGATCCCGTCGTCGTGGTGCATGAGCTGCGGGTCGACGCCGTGCCGTCCGCGCAGTCTCGCGCCGAGGGCGAGCGCCCAGGGGGCGTGGACCTGGGCGCCGAAGGGGGAGTGGACGACGATGCGCCAGTCGCCGAGCTCGTCGCGGAACCGCTCGACGACGATCGTGCGGTCGTCGGGCACGTGGCGGGTGGCCTCGGCCTGCTCTGCGAGGTAGGCGAGGGCGTTGCGGGCGGCGAAGTCGTCCAGGCCCGCCGCGTTGAGCCGCTTGCGGGCGCGGTCCTTCGGGAGTGCGGCGATCTCGCGGGTGAACGCGCCGAGGGCGCGGCCGAGTTCGAGGGGCCTGCCGAGGGTGTCGCCGATCCAGAACGGGAGGCGGCCGGGCACGCCGGGCGCGGGCGAGACGACGACGCGGTCGCGGGTGACCTCCTCGATGCGCCAGGAGGAGGTGCCGAGCGAGAACACGTCGCCGACCCGCGACTCGTAGACCATCTCCTCGTCGAGTTCGCCGACCCGGCCGCCGCCGCGCTTGGGGTCGGTGCCCGCCAGGAAGACGCCGAAGAGCCCCCGGTCGGGGATGGTGCCGCCGGAGGTGACGGCGAGGCGCTGCGCCCCTGGGCGGGCGGTGAGGTTCCCGGTCGCGCGGTCCCAGACCAGGCGCGGGCGCAGCTCCGCGAACGCGTCCGAGGGGTACCGGCCCGCCAGCATGTCCAATGTGGCGTCGAAGGCGGACTGGGGGAGCGAGGCGAACGGGGCGGCGCGGCGCACCACCGCGAGCAGGTCCGCGGCGGCCCAGTCGTCCATCGCGCACATCGCCACGATCTGCTGGGCGAGCACGTCGAGCGGGTTCGCGGGGATCTTGAGCGCCTCGATCGCCCCCTCCCGCATGCGCTCGACGACCACCGCGGACTGCACGAGGTCGCCGCGGGTCTTGGGGAAGAACACGCCGCGCGAGACCGCCCCGACCTGGTGCCCGGCGCGGCCGACGCGCTGCAGCCCGGACGCGACCGACGGCGGGGCCTCGACCTGGACGACGAGGTCGACCGCGCCCATGTCGATGCCGAGCTCGAGACTGGAGGTGGCCACGACGGCGCGCAGCCGGCCGGCCTTGAGGTCCTCCTCGACCAGCTTGCGCTGCTCCTTCGAGATCGAGCCGTGGTGGGTGCGGGCCAGGATCGGCGGTGCGCCCGGGGTCGCGGAGGCGCCGCCCATCAGCTCGGCCGGGCCGTGGTCCTCCGGCAGGCGCTCGCCGGTGCGCCGCTCGTACTCGATCTCGTTGAGCCGGCCCGAGAGCCGCTCGGCCACGCGGCGGGCGTTCGTGAACACGATCGTCGACCGGTGCTGCTCGACCAGATCGGTGATGCGCTCCTCCACGTGCGGCCAGATCGACCGGGCCGCACGGGCGGACCCGGACGGGGAGCTCGTCGCGGTCGGCGCCTCCGCCAGGTCGCCCATGTCCTCGACCGGGACGACCACCGAGAGGTCGAACACCTTCGCCGAAGGGGGCTGCACGATCGCGGTGCGCCGCTGCGGGGACACGAACCGGGCCACCTCCTCGACCGGCCGCACGGTCGCGGAGAGGCCGATCCGGCGGGCGGGCCGGGCCAGCAGCTCGTCGAGGCGCTCGAGCGAGAGCGCCAGGTGCGCGCCGCGCTTCGTGCCCGCGACGGCGTGCACCTCGTCGAGGATGACCGTGTCGATGCCGGCCAGCGCCTCCCGCGCCTTCGAGGTGAGCATCAGGAACAGCGACTCGGGGGTCGTGATGAGGATGTCCGGCGGCCGGACCGCGAGCGAGCGCCGCTCGGCGGGCGGCGTGTCGCCCGACCGCACGCCGACGCGGATCTCGGGTTCGGGGAGCCCGAGCCGGGCCGCTTCGGCGCGGATGCCTTCGAGCGGGACGGCGAGGTTGCGTTCGACGTCGACCCCGAGGGCCTTGAGCGGCGAGATGTAGAGGACCCGGCAGCGCAGCTTCGGGTCCTCGGGCGGCGGCGCGGAGGCGAGGGCGTCGAGCGAGGAGAGGAACGCCGCGAGGGTCTTGCCCGAGCCGGTGGGGGCTACGACCAGGACGTCCTTCTCCTCGGCGAGCGCCCGCCAGGCGCTCTCCTGCGCGGGCGTCGGCGCCTCGAACGCGCCCGTGAACCATGCGGCGGTCGCGGGCGAGAACCGGTCGAGCGCGGACGTGCGAGGTGAGGCCATACCGACAATCGTGCCCTGGACCGCCGACACGGCCGGGCCGGTTCGGCGATCCGTCCCGCCGCCCGGGCGTTCTCACGCCCGGGCGGCGGATCCGTTACGCGTCGAGGATCGCGAGTTCGCGGAGTTTCGCCTCGACCTCGGCGTTGCTCGGCTCGACCTGGTGCGTCCCGTCCGGGTAGACCACGACCGGGATGTTCGTCCGGCCCGAGATGCGCTGCGCCTCGCCGGCGGCGGCCGGGTCGGCCTCCAGGTCGACGTAGTCGACGTCGACGGCGAGTTCGCTGAACTGGCGCTTCGTGCGGCGGCAGTCCCCGCACCACTCGGCGCCGTACACGCGGATCGCAGTGCTGCCTTCGGCGTTCGCCATGTCGGTACCCCTTCTTTCGGCCTCCGTTACCGTAGACCTTTGCGAGCGCAGGCGGTAGCGAGTGAACGGGAGGCGCCAGGTGGGGGCGGTCAAGAGTGCAGTGGGCCACCCGGTGGGCGCGCACGTGCCCGTCGCGGGCGGCCTGGTCCGGCGCGGCATCGCCAACGCGATCGAGTTCGAGGTCGAAGCGCTGCAGGTGTTCATCGGCTCACCGCGAGGTTGGGCACCGCCCCGCCTCGACCGGGCGGTGGCCGACGACTTCCGCGAGCAGTGCGCCGCGCGCGGCTGGCCCGTCTACGTCCACGCCGCCTACCTGCTGAACCTCGCCTCGCCAGTGGCCGAGACCGTGCAGCGCTCGGTCGAGAACCTGCGCGTCGCGATGGCCTCCGCCGAGCGGATCGGCGCCGCCGGGGTCGTCGTCCACGCCGGGTCGTCGATCGACGGCGACCGGCCCGCCGCACTGAAGCGCCTCGCGCCCGCGTTCCGCGCCGTCCTCGACGACGCCCCGTCCTCGGTCAGGCTCCTCGTCGAGCCCACCGCCGGGGGCGCCAACTCGATGGCGTCCACATTGGTGAGCGCGGGGGAGTACCTGCAGGCCGTGGGCATCGCCGAAGTCGGCCTGTGCCTGGACACCTGCCATATGCACGCCGCCGGGGAGGACTTGGCGGACCGGGACGCCTTCGAGGCGTCCCTTGCGGCGCTGAGCGCGGCCGCCGGTCCGGGCCGGGTCGGCCTGGTGCACTTCAACGACAGCAAGGACCCGCGGGACTCGCGCCGCGACCGGCACGAGGCGCTGGGCGAGGGCCTGCTCGGCGACGACGGGCTCCGGGCGGTGGCGGCGAGCCCGGCGCTGGCGGGCATCCCGCTGATCGTGGAGACCGCGACCCAGGCCCGCGACGTGGCCCATGCCAAGCGCCTCGTCCGAGAGGCCGCCTCCGGCACGTCCTGACACGACGACCGCACCGGTCGAGAACGTGTCGACGACGGTCTATGTTTTCGACAACATTTCTGTTAGGTTGAGCCACGAACACGGGTGCGGGCACCGGCGCAGAACCCGCCCCACCGCAGCATGCCCCTTGAGGAGTGGCGATGAAGCCGAAGAGATCCATGTGGTGGAGGGCGCTGGCCGCGCTCTGCGCGGCGGCGGCGCTGGTGCTCGCACCGTCGGCCCCGGCCCAGGCCTACAACCCGACGGGCGGGGTCCTCTACGACCTCGGCGACCGGGACTGCCTGAAGGGCCTGGGGAACTGCGCGGTCTACCCCAAGTCCGCCCAACTGCCGAGCGGCCGCCTCGTCGCGGCCTTCGAGAACGCCGTCGTCGCCCCCTCCGGCAGCGCGGACGGCGAGACCCTGCCCGTCTACAAGAGCGACGACCTCGGCACCGGCTGGAGCCACCTCACCGAGGTGCCCGCCCCCGCCTACCTCTCCGCCGACCCGGCGTACGACCGGTACATCAGCCACTGGGGCAGCCCGTACCTCTACACCCTCCCGCAGCGGGTCGGCGACCTCGCCGCCGGAACGCTGCTGCTCGCCAGCGTCGTCACCGGCGACGACCACTACTACCTCGAACGCAAAGCGGCCGACCCGAACTGGGTGCCCACCAACGACGGCGACCGCTCCGACATGGCCCTCGCCCTGTACGCCAGCAATGACGAGGGCGCGACCTGGCGGGTCGTCAACATCATCGCCACCGGCGGCTGGCAGGGCGGCAGCGCCGGGGCCACGGGCGTCAACGTCGCCGCCGCCAACACCTACCGTCAGGTCGACCCCGTCTGGGAGCCGTTCCTGATGGTCTACAACGGACAGCTGGTGGCGTACTACTCCGACGAGAACGACTACATCGGCGTCACCGCCGCCGGCGTCCCGATCCTCGACCCGGCCAACGCCACCGCGCCCGACTCGCACGGGCAGATCCTGGTGCACAAGACCTGGAACGGCACCAGCGCCGCCTGGTCCAGCCCCGTGGTCGACGTGCAAGGCCTCACGCAGGGCATGGGCGGCGGCAAGACCGTGATCGGCGGCGGCCGTCCGGGCATGACCACCGTCGCGCCCACCTCGGACGGCAAGTGGCTCATCACCTACGAGTACTGGGGCGGCGGCGCGAACGTCCGCTACAAGGTCGCGAGCAGCCCGCTCGACTTCAGGACCGTGGGCGGCGAGGCGGGCGCGGCGATCGGCGGCCTCCCGGTCGCGAGCGGCTCACGCGCCCTCGCGACCGGCGGCAGCCCGGTCCTCATCGGACTCCCGGACGGCCGCATCGTCTACAACGCCTCGGGCAGCGGCAGCGTCTGGGTGAACGAGACCGGCTCGAGCACCGGCACCTGGACCGAGCACCAGACCGACATCGGCGCCGGGTACAGCCGGACCCTCCAGTACGTGGAGGGCACCGGCCGCGTCGTGATCCTGCAGGGCACGTGGGGCGGCCCGACCAGCGCCGCGGTCATCCGCTTCGGCGAAGTGGACCTCGGCGGCTCGGACGGCGCGTACCACCAGCTGGTGAACCGCCAGACCGGCCAGGTCCTGGGCACCGGCGGCAACACCACGGACGCGAACCTCGGCAACGGGGACGTCCCGGACGTGGTCCTCGAGGACGCCGGCGCGACCCCGGAGCCCGACACCCAGTACTGGCACCTCGCGACCAAGGGGGGCGACTCGGTGACCCTGCTGAACAAGTCGGGCGGCCGCGCCGCCGGCATCTGGACCGGCAGCGCCACGGCCGGCCAGCGGATCGGCCAGTGGGTCGACGACACCGCCACGGGCACCTGGAACCTCGTCGCCACCAGCGACGGCTACCACCGGTTCCAGTCCACAGCGAACCCGAGCCTCTACCTGACCGGCGGGGCCGAGGGCGCCGCGGCCACCTTGCAGCCCTTGACGGGCAACGGATCGCAGGAGTGGCGCCTCACCGCCGGCACCGCCGGTGCGGTGACCCTCGCGGCGCGCCATTCAGGCAAGTGCGCCGACGTGTTCGGCGCCTCCACTGTGAACGGCGCCGAGGCCGCCCAGTACGCCTGCAACGGCGGAGCGAACCAGTCCTGGCGGTTCCAGAGCCTCGGCAACGGCTACCACCAGGTCACGGCGGTCCACTCGGGCAAGTGCCTCGACGTGAACGCCGCCTCGACCGCCGACGCCGCCAGAGTCGTCCAGTGGACCTGCAACGGCGGCCGCAACCAGCAGTGGGAGGTCGTCGACGCCGGAGGCGGCAACATCCGGCTCGTCGCCCGCCACAGCGGCAAGTGCCTGGACGTGCCGAGCAGTTCGACCGCCGACGGCGCCCGCCTGCAGCAGTACGCCTGCAACGGCGGTCAGAACCAGCAGTTCACCTGGGCCGCAGCCTGATCAGCGCCCCGGCGCCCACGTCGTCGAGGCCCGGATCACGAGTTCGGTCTGCAGCGACGGCACCCGCGGCGGCGGCGCCTGATCGATCCGGCTGAGCAGCTCCTGCACCGCTGAACGGCCCTGCGCGGCGAAGTCCACGCGCAGGGTCGTCAGCGGCGGGGCGAAGTACGCCGCCTCGGGGATGTCGTCCACGCCGGTGACACTGACGTCCTCGGGGATGCGCAGGCCCAGCTCGCGCAGGGCGAGCATGGCACCCAGCGCCGTCTGGTCGTTCGCGGCCACGATCGCCGTCGCGCCCAGGCCGGCCCCGCGGCTCATCACCGCGTCGTACCCGGACTTGGCCGACCAGTCCCCGTGGATCGTCCCCGCCGACGCCAGGCCCCGGTCGCCGAGCGCGCGCTCGTACGCGCGGGCGCGGTTGCGCGCGGCGGAGTACGCGGACGGCCCGGCGATGTGGAGGAACCGCTCATGGCCGAGCCCGGCCAGGTAGGCGATCAATGACGGGAACCCGATGTCGCTCAACTCGGTGCGGTGCCCGGTGACCTCGTCGTCCTCCTCGGCGGCGATGTGCGCCGGGACCCGGAAGTCGGTGCGCTCGAAGACCTCGGTCATCGCGTCGGTGGAGGCCAGCGCGAGGATGCCGGCCACGTCCTGGCTCGCGGCGAGGCGGACGGCCTCGTCGACCGCGTCCGCGTCGGTCATGTCGAAGGTGATGATGTCGAGGAGGTACCCCGCCTGCCGGGCCGCGGCGCTGGCGCCCTGGATGATCCGGCTGGGGCCGACCTGCTCGATCTCATGGGTGAGGGCGGCGAGGCGGTGGGGGCGCCCGCTCTTGAGCGAGCGGGCGGTCAGGTTCGGGCGGTAGCGCAGCTCGTCCAGCGCCTTGGCCACCTTCTCCCGCGTCTGCGGCCGGATGCCCTGGTAGCCCTTGAGGAAGCGGCTCACCGTCTGGTGCGAGACGCCGGCGGCGCGGGCCACGTCGTAGATCGTGGCGGGTTTCGAGGCCGCCTCCGCGGACGCCTCGCCGGGGGTCCCCGGGGAGGGCGTCGTCTCGCCGACCGCGTCCACTGCCATCCACTACCTCCGAAGTCCGGTGCCCGTGCACCTGATTGTGCCGCGCCGGGCGCGGTGCCGCCCAGTCTGGCCCGGACGATCGAGTTTATCGAAAACATCTTGGTAAACACGTCTTGTTTTCGAAAACATTCTGCGTTAGCGTACACACCTGCCTCACCCGAAACAGCAACGGAGCGACAACGCGATGCCCCCTCACACCCTCCGACGACGCCGCCGCGACTGGCGCGGCTGGCAGTTCACCGGACCGTTCGCCGCGGTCTTCGTATTCGTGTTCATCGCCCCGCTCGCGTACGCACTGTGGCTGAGCCTCTTCCAGAACCGGCTCGTGGGCGGCAACGCGTTCGTGGGCCTGGAGAACTACGCCACCGCGCTGACCGACCCCCAGTTCTGGGACGGCTTCCTGCGCGTCCTGCTGTTCCTGGTCGTCCAGGTGCCGGTCATGCTCGCCCTCGCGCTCATCGCGGCCCTCGCGATCGACGGCGCCCGGCTCTACGCCACCGGCCTCTTCCGGCTGGTGATCTTCCTGCCCTACGCGGTTCCGGCCGTCGTCGCGGTCCTCATGTGGGGCTTCATCTACGGCGACCACTTCGGCCTCACCGCCGACCTCAACGAGCTCCTCGGCACCGACCTGCGGCCGTTCTCCTCCTCCTGGATGCTCGCCTCCCTCGGCAACATCGTCACCTGGGAGTACGTCGGCTACAACATGCTCATCTTCTACTCCGCCCTGAAGACGGTCCCGTTCGAGCTGTACGAGGCCGCCGAGATCGACGGCGCCCGCGGCGTCCAGGTCCTCAAGGCGATCAAGCTGCCCGCCGTGCGCGGCGCCGTCGTCATCGCCACGATCTTCTCGATCATCGGCAGCTTCCAGCTCTTCAACGAGCCGAACGTCCTCAAGCCCTTGGCCAACAACGTCGTCAACTCCTACTTCACGCCCAACATGTACGCCTACAACCTCAGCTTCGCGGGCCAGCAGTACAACTACTCCGCCACGATCGCGATCGTCATGGGCGTCATCACCGCCGCGATCGCCTACGCGGTCCAGTTGCGCGGCACCCGCAGGGAGGACCGCTGATGTCCCTCGCCACCCGACACCACCGCACGATCCACCACCGGGCCCGCCGGCCGCGCCACTCGGTCGCCTCACCGCGCAAGTCCCTCGTCCTCACCCTCCTCATGGGACTGTTCCTGGCCTACGCCCTCGTGCCGCTCGCCTGGCTCTTCATCAACGCCTCGAAGACCCAGGCCGACCTCTTCAGCGGCTTCGGACTCGCCTTCGGCGACTCCTTCGCCCTGTGGGACAACATCATGCGCACCTTCACCTACGACGACGGCATCTTCCTGCGCTGGCTCGGCAACACCCTGCTGTACGTCGTCGCCGGCGCCGGCGGTGCGACGCTCCTCGCCACCCTCGCCGGGTACGGCCTCGCCAAGTACGCCTTCCCCGGCCGCAAGGCCTACTTCGCCGTCATCCTCGGCGCGATCGCCGTGCCCGGCACCGCCCTCGCCGTCCCCACGTTCCTCCTGTTCAGCGAGCTCGGACTCACCAACACCCCCTGGGCGATCATCGTCCCCTCGCTGATCAGCCCCTTCGGGCTCTACCTGATCTGGGTCTACACCCTCGAATCGGTCCCGAAGGAGCTCCTGGAGGCCGCGCGCATCGACGGCGCCGGCGAGATGCGCATCTTCTTCACCATCTCGGCGAAGCTCCTCGCCCCCGGCATCGTCACCGTCGCGCTCTTCGCGGTCGTCGCCACCTGGAACAACTACTTCCTGCCGCTCATCATGCTCAGCGACCCGAACTGGTACCCGCTCACCGTGGGGCTCAACCAGTGGAGCGAGCAGGCCTCCGGCGTCGCCGCCGAACCGATCTTCAACCTCGTCCTGACCGGATCGCTCCTCACGATCGTCCCGATCGTCGCGGTCTTCATCCTCCTGCAGCGCTTCTGGCAGTCCGGCCTCAGCGCCGGAAGCGTCAAGGGCTGACCGGACCCCTCCGGCCCCGCCCAATCCAGCCCAGCCCCGTCCCGGGAGTCTCCGCACCCCCGCACCACGAAGTGAAGGAACCCTCACCATGTCGCACATCAAGCGCCGCACCGTCATCGGCACCGTCCCCGCCGCACTCGCCACCGGCGCCCTCGCCGCCTGCGGCGACGACGCCGCACCGGCCGCCGCCGGGAAGCCCGAAGACCTCGACGCCGCCCTCGAAGCGGGCGGCAAGCTCACCTACTGGACCTGGACGCCCTCCGGCGAAGCCCAGGCCGCCGCCTTCACCGCCCAGTACCCGAACGTCGAGGTCGAAGTCGTCAACGCCGGCACCGCCACCGACGAGTACACCGCCCTCCAGAACGCCGTCGCCGCCGGCTCCGGCGCACCCGACGTCGCCCAGATCGAGTACTACGCGCTGCAGCAGTTCGTGCTCTCCGACGCCCTCGTGGACCTCGCCCAGTACGGCCTCGCCGACCTCGAACCCCAGTACACCGCCTCGACCTGGGCCGCCGTCAACCTCGGCGGCGTCTACGGCCTGCCCCAGGACTCCGGACCCATGGTCCTGCTCTACAACCAGGCCGTCTTCGACCAGTTCGGCCTCACCGTCCCCGCCACCTGGGACGAGTACGTCGCCGCCGCCGAAACCCTCCACGCCGCCGACCCGAACCGCTTCCTCACCAACGACGCCGGCGACCCCGGCTTCGCCCAGCCCCTCATCTGGCAGGCCGGCGGCCGCCCCTACACCGTCGACGGCACGAACATCGGCATCGACCTCCAGGACGAGGGCACCCGCCGCTGGGCCGACCTGTGGAACCGGATGCTCCAGCCCGGACTCCTCGCCCCCATCCCCACCTGGAGCGACGACTGGTGGAAGGCACTCTCCAACGGCACCGTCGCCAGCCTCATCAGCGGCTCCTGGATGCCCGGCATCCTCGAAGGCTCGGTCCCCGAAGGCGCCGGGAACTGGCGCGTCGCCCCCGTCCCCAGCTACGACGGCACCCCCGTCACGGCCGAGAACGGCGGCAGCGCCCAGTCCGTGCTCAAGCAGTCCGCGAACCCGGCCCTCGCCGCGGCCTTCCTGCGCTGGCTCAACAGCTCCCCGGAGAGCATCGCCGTGTTCCTCGAGAACGGCGGCTTCCCCTCCACCACCGCCGAACTCGCCTCACCCGAGTTCACCGGCACCGCCCCCGACTACTTCGGCGGCCAGCGGATCAACGAGGTCTGCGTCGCCGCCTCCGAGAACGTCGCCACCGGCTTCCAGTACCTGCCGTTCCAGGTCTACGCCAACAGCGTCTTCCCCGACACCGTCGGCGCCGCCTACACCGAGCAGGGCGACCTCAACGCCGGGCTCGAGGCCTGGCAGGAGTCGCTGCAGGAGTACGGCGAGACCCAGGGCTTCCAGGTGGACTGACCCTCGCACGGGCACCTGTACGACCGCTGCGCGGCCGCGGCGATCCGTCTCGGCCGCGACCGCGCAGCCTTCCAGCCGCACCAGTGAGGCTTCAGGCCGCCTCGGGCTCGCGCACGCCCCTCCACATCGCGAGGAACGCCACGAGACCCACTGCGGCGCACATGATCCACACGAACGACTGCTCGATCTGGAACAGGTAGGTGCCCACGGCCGGCCCCAGCGCGTAGCCGCCGATCTGGGCCGTGGTGATCGCCCCGATGTAGCGGCTGCGGTGCCGGTCCGTGGGGGCCGCGAGCGCCGGGTACGCCACCACCGAGGGCGCGGAGATGATCTCGCCGAACGTCCACACCAGGACCCCCGCGAAGCACACCCAGATCCCCGCCGGAACCCCGAACAGCGCCAGGCCCGCGCCGATGAAGAGGCTGCCGAACGCGATCGTCGTCCGCATCGGCAGCCGCTGCGCGTACCGGGTCACCGGCAGCTCGAACAGGATCACGATGGCGCCGTTCAAGGTCACGATCGTCCCGTACAGCCACGCCGGATGGCCCTCGCTCAGGATCTGCAGCGGCAGCACCGCCTGGTACTGCGACTCGATGAACCCGGTCAGGAACATCGCGACGATCACCAGCACGTACTTCGAGTCCTTGAAGACGTCCCGGTAGCTCACCGCCCGCGCTTCGTCGGGCGACTCCTCACCGTCGCGCGCGTTCGGGAGCAGGAGCAGCGCGATGAGCCCGAACGCGATGTGCGTCAACGCGTTCACCACGAACATCAGCGCGAACGAATGCGTCAGCAGCCACACCCCGAGCATCGGCCCGGCCGCCGCGCCGACGTTCAGCCCCAGCCGCGCCGCGGCCGAGACCATCACGAGCCGCTGCGGCGGCGTCAGCGCGGCCATCATCGCCGCGGCCGCGGGCCGGTACATCTGCCCGAACAGGCCCGCCGCGAACGCGAGCGCGACGAGCAGCCGGTAGTCGTCGGCGAACGCGACCCCGAGCACCGCCAGTCCGGAGAGGAGCATCGACCCGACGATGACCTGCCGGGCGCCCCACCAGGCCGTGACCGTGCCCGAGGCGAAGCTCCCGACTATCGAGCCGACGCCGAACACCGTGAGCGCGAGCCCCGCGCCGGCGGGGGAGTGGCCGAGATCGGTGAGGTAGAGCGTGAGGAAGACCGCGATGAAGGTGCCGGTGCGACTCAGCGCGATGCCGACGAGGAGGGTGATGACCGACGGCGGCAGGTCCCGCAGGGTGGACCAGACGCCGTCGTCGGCCTCCTCGGGGGCGCGGGTCCCGCTCATGCGGCTCCCCGCAGCGGCGTGCACTCGAAGATCGTCTCGGCTTCGGCGCGGTCGAGGATCTCCTGGCACTCGTTCGCACTGCCGCCCATGGCGATCAGGCAGCCGTAGCGGGCGATGTACCCGTCCGGCGGCATGAGGAGCTCGTCCCCGGGGGCCGCGACCTGGACCGTCTCGAGTTCGCCGGCGCGCGCGGGCGGGAGCGCGATCTTATCGACGACCGCGCTGCAGGGCGGCACGAGGAACCGGATGGCGGCGTGGCGGTCCTGGCGGTGGGTGAGGTCGGGCCGTGCGCCGAGGGCGAGCCGGGTGCCCGCGACGCCGGAGTCGATCCCGTTGGCCAGCATGCCGAGATAGGGGATGAGGTCGCCGCCGAGCCGGCCGTTGATCTCCACCAGGACGGGGCCTGAGGGGGTCAGTTTGACCTCGGTGTGGGTGCTGCCGTGGCGCCAGCCGACCGCTTCGTGGGCGGCGGCGAGCATGCCGGTGAGTGCCGCGTCGGCCAGCAGCGGGTCGTGCGGGTCGACGGTGTGCCCCATCTCCTCGAAGTACGGTTCGGGTCCGATCTGCTTGCGCGCCAGCGCGTACGGCAGGTACTCGCCGTCGATGACGGCGGCGTCCACGCTGATCTCGGGCCCGGTGAGGTACTGCTCCAGGAGCAGCGTCCCGTCGTTGCGCATGCCCGCCTGCCGGGTCCGCCTCGCCGCCGCGACGGCCGCGGCCAGGTCCTCGGCCCGGTCCACTTTGATCACGCCTTGGCTCGCGCCGAGTGCGATGGGCTTGACCACCAGAGGGAATCCGATCGCGGCGGCCGCCTGAGCCCCGCCTTCACCCGGGGCGAGGACGTGGAAGGCCGGTTGCGGCAGCCCCGCTTCGGTGAGGGCCCGGCGGGTGGCGGACTTGTCGCGGACGGCCCGCACCGCTTCGGGGTCGGGGCCGGGCAGGCCGAGTTCGGCGGCGGCTTCGGAGGCGGCCTGGACGGCGGCCTCGTGCCAGCAGAACACGCCGAGGACGTTGTGCTCGGCGGCGACCCGCCGCACGGCGTCGCGGGCCGCTTCGGGGTCGAACACGTCGCAGACGGTGTGCCCGGCGAGGTACTTCGCCTGCCAGGTCGGCTCGGCGGGGTCGAGCGCCCACAAGGGGGGCCCGTCCGCGGCGGCGGAGGCCAGGAGGTACTCGCGGAACAGCTCGTGCCCGGTCCCCATGATCAGCAGCAGGTCCATCGGCGTCGCTCCATTCTGGTCAGGGCAGGATCAGGCCTTGCTCGGTGAACGCGTCCCGAGCGCCGGGCTGGTCGAGGACGCCCACTTCCTCGAACAGCCGCAGGGTCTTCGCCGCCGAGTGCCGGATGCCGGCCAGCACCCGCTCGCTCGAGAAGGAGTCGGCGATGACGTCCTTCACCTGCGTCTCGCTGAGCCCGGTGGACAAGAGCGCGTCCCGCGCGGGGTCGGTGGCCGGGCGCAGCGACCGGAGGACGAGCGGCGGCAGGTAGTGCGCGACCCGCTGCCGCAGCGGCGGTTCGAGCCGGCTCCACAGGTGCTTGAAGAAAGCGCTGAAGAAGGCGTGGTGGCGGCCTTCGTCGATCGCGTGCTCGCGCACGGTCTCGCGCATGATGGTCACGACGCTCTCGTCCGGCGGGATGTCGGAGAGGATCGAGGTCACGAGCGTCTCGAACACCACGACCTGGAGCAGTTCCACGAGCTTGCGGTGCTGCGGGAACTCCTCGCCCACGGCGTCGAGCCCGGCGATGAACGGCCCGAAGTCGTAGTCCAGCGCCGGGATCCCGGAGCGGTTCACGAGCTGGTGCTGGACGTCGAGGCTGTACAGCGAGTGGTACCCCTCGTCGACGACGATCTTGTACGCGTCCATGCGGGTCGTCTCGTGCAGGTGCAGTCCGCTGGAGCCGTCCGCGATCTTCTGCGAGGCGCGCACGACCACCGCGACCTCGAAATGCATCGTGAACCGCAGCCACTGGTACGCGTGCTGCGCCGTCAGGTACCGGCGCAGCACGGGGTCGTCCTGATCGAGGAGCGGGTGGTCCAGGTGCGGCACCAGGTGCTCGGGGAAGAACGCCTTGTGGATGTCGTCCTCGGCGTCGATCATCTTGCGGTGCTCGGCCCGGACGCCGGCGCGTTCGTACCAGTTGCGGAAGGCCTCGATCCGCGGCATCGGGGCGTCGCCTGTGAACACGGCTACTCCCGGGTCCGCGCGGGGTGGTCGGCGGGCAGCTCGCGCCCGGGCTTGCCCACCAGGTACCCCTCGATGTAGAGGTGGTCGATCTCGGTGCGGGCGAAGGTCCGCAGCGCGTCCTCGGGGGTCTCGACGATCGGCTCGCCGTTGTCGTTGAACGAGGTGTTGAGGACGATCGGCACACCGGTGCGCTCGGCGAAGTGCGCGATCAGCTCGTGGTACTCGGGGTCCACTGCGGCGTCGACGGTCTGGACGCGGGCGGTGCCGTCCACATGGGTGATCGCGGGCAGCCCGTCGCGGCGGTCCTCGCGGACCGAGGGGACCAGCAGCATGAACGGGCTCGAACCGCGGAAGTCGAACCAGTCCTCGACGGCCTCGGCGAGCACCGAGGGCGCGTAGGGCCGGAACGGCTCCCGGTGCTTCACGGTGTCGTTCAGGTAGTCGCGCACGCGCGGGTGCCGCGGGTCGGCGAGGATCGACCGGTGCCCGAGCGCGCGCGGGCCCATCTCGGAGCCGCCGTTCACCCACGCCACGATGCGGTGCTCGGCCAGCAGGTCGGCCACCTCGCTGATCGGGGCCTGCCGCCACTCCAGCGTGCCTTCGTACGCCTGCAGCGCTTCGAGGACGCGCTCCTGCGAATAGCGCTGCCCGTAGGCGGCGGTGGTCATCTGCCCGCGCCGCTCGGTCCCGCCTTCGAGGATCTGGTGCCAGCCGTACAGGGCCGCGCCGATGGCGACGCCGGAGTCGCCGGCCGGGGCCGGGATGAACACCTCCTTGAAGGGGCCCTCGGCGAGGACGCGGTGGTTGGCGACCGAGTTGAGCATGACGCCGCCGCCGAGGCAGAGCCTGGTCTCGCCGGTGCGGCGGTGCGCCTCCCCGGCGAGGTGCAGCATGGCCTCCTCGAGCTCGTCCTGGACCTTGCGCGCCACGTCCTTGGCGAACCGGCAGTCCCAGCGCCGCTCGGTGAGCGACTCGAACTCGGCGCCGTCTGAGGCGACGATGTCCTTCCAGATCTGCTCGAGACCCGCCTGGGAGACGGTGATGTCGAAGCCGTCGAAGGTGAGCCACCGGCCCCAGTCGGGCCGGGGCTCGCCGTAGGGCGCCAGGCCCATCGTCTTGCCGGCCTCGGGGTAGCCGCCGCACTCGAAGACTCCGAAGTCGGGCGTCCCGTACCGGGTGGTGAACCCGAGCTTGGCGGTGAAGAAGTCGTAGAACAGCCCGATGCTCATGTCGCTGTAGTCGACCGGGTACGCCGTCTCGGCCACGCGGGTGAGTTCGACGCCGCTGCCGGTGAACAGGGTGTGCTTCTCGACCATGCCTTCGCCTGAGCGGCTGCCGGCCTGGTCGACGATGAGCACGGCCGCCCGCTCGAACGGCGAGGTGTAGAACGCGGTGGCGGCGTGCGCCAGGTGGTGCGAGGGGAACGGGAAGGCCCGCACCTTGCTCTTGTCCTTGAGCGGCAGGTCGCGCAGGATGCGCGGGACCGTGCGGTCGCCGAGCGGCCGGTTGCCGACGATGAGGTCGACCTCGTCGATGCCGATCCCGGCGGCGTCGAGGCAGTAGGCGATGGACTTGATCGGGATGAGTTTCGTGAGGCGCTCGAAGTGGCCCTGGATCAGGAACCCTTCGGAGTGCTTGATGCGGTCGAGCCGCTCCTCCTCGATCGCGGCGAGGACCTCGCCGTCCTTGACGATGGCGGCCGAGCGGTCGTGGCTGAGGTTGACGCCGAGGATGTAGGTCATCGGTGCGCGCTCCTTCCGGTGCTGGGGTGTGGGTCAGCCGCTGTTGCGGCGGTAGAGGGTGCCTTCGCTCCAGACGAGGTCGACGCGGCCCCAGGCGAGGGCGGAGGCGACGTCGGGGAAGAACCCGCTGCCCTTGAGGTTCGCGCTGGTGTTGCACAGCACGGGGATGCCGCTGACCGCGAAGTAGGACTCGAGGAGGCGCCGCACGGCGCCGTCGCCGCGTCCGACGGTCTGGAGCCGGGCCGTCCCGTCGAGGTGGACGATCGCGGGGATGCGGGCCCGCCACTCGGGGCGGACCTCGTGGTCGAAGAGCATGTACGGGTCCGGGCTGCCGGGGGTGAAGACGCCGGGGGCGGCCTCTTCCAGGCAGATCGGCGCCACGGGCCGGTACGGTTCGCGGTCCTTGACCTCGTTGAGGCGGTCCTTCATCTTCGGCGAGGTGGCCGGGGCGATGATCGACCGGCTGCCGAGCGCGCGCGGCCCGAGTTCGGCGCGGCCGTCGAGGACCACGCACGGCTCGCCGGTGCGGTGGAGGATCCGGCCCAGCTCCTCCTCGTCCACCGCGGCGGTGCTCCAGCCTGCGGGGACTTCGGGGGTGGGCTTGAGCGCGGGGCCGAGCTTCACATGCCAGTCGACCGGTGCGGCCGGGTTCGCACGGCCCAGGGCCGCCGCGCCGATCGCCGATCCGGAGTCGTTGGGGAACGGCGGCACCCACACGTCCGTGAACTCATCGAGCGCGCGGAGCCGGGAGTTCCACTTGATGTTCAGGGCGCAGCCGCCGACGAAGCAGAGGTTCCAGGGGCCCTCGCCCCGCCACTCGCGCACCTTGGCCCGCAGCCCCTCGGAGAGGAGCCGTTCGAGGAACACGTGGACGCTGGCGAGCACGTCCGCGTCGGAGGCGGCGCTGAGGCCGGCGCCGCGCACGATCCGCTTGACCTCGCGGAAGTAGTGGTGCAGGTAGTCGAGCACCGGTTCGGAGGTGGAGCCGAAGCCGCCCACCGCATGGCGGTAGCCGACCGCCAGGGGCTCGGCGCCGAGGAAGTTCTCCTCGTACTTCTCCCGCAGCACGGCGATGACGTCCTCTTTGGGCGATCCGAGCGCGATGTACGCCATGAGCTTGCCGGCCACCGAGAGGTCCTCGTTGACCGAGGCGGGGCGCTCGTCCCAGTGGAACGGTCCGAAGTGGTGCGCGGCGACGGCGTACGTGTGCCCGGTGAGCGGGAACAGCGCGCCGCCGTTCTCGACCGTCCCGTCCGGGTCGACGTGGTAGAGCCGCGGGAAGCTGCCGCCGTCCCACACCAGGACCAGCGCGCTCTCGCGCCGCTGCCCGAAGGGGCTGAGGCCGTAGGCGCTCGCCACGTGGCCGGCGACGTGGACATGGCTCGTGTAGGGCCGCGCCCTGCCCGCGATCGGCAGGGTCCCGTCGAATCCGGGCTCGAACAGGTTCGGCACGGCCTCGGTCTCGCGGTAGGGGGCGAGCTGGAGCAGGACGGGCTCGCCGTCCGACTCGAGGCTCACCTGCCCGTACTTGGCGCCGTCCCAGCCGTCGACGACCCACCGGTCGACCTGGTCGGGCCGGTAGCCGAAGTCGGCGAGGAGCTCGGTGACGACGGCGAGGTCGGCCACCTGGCCGTGCCGGGCGCCGTTGCCGAGCTTCTCCATCTCGACGCTGAAGACCAGCCGGTCGCCGTCGATGAGCGCGACGGCGCCGTCGTGCGTGAGTTTGAGGCCGCAGACGATCATGCGTCAGCCCTTCTCGATTCGTGGCCCTTGGCGAGCAGGGATTCCAGGTTGTCGAGGACGTGGTAGGCGTCCGCGACGAGGGTGTCGGCCGAGGCGGCCCGGAGCATGAAGATGCCGCCGTAGCCGAGTGCGCCGGTGCTGAGGTCGTAGGCGGGCATGGGGGTCCCGGCCGGGATGCAGAGGCCGGGGACGGCGGTGACCGTCGTGGCCGGGTCGACGACGCCCGTCCAGTCCACGAGGGATTCGTCCCAGACGGAGTGGTCGGTCCACGGCCGCCCCGCCGAGTCGGTGGCGATGAGCGACAGCGATCCGGCCGCGCCCGTGGCGTCGGTGTCGAGGAGCATCCGCGCGGGCGGGTCGATCGGCTCGCCCAGGAGCGCGTCGGTGAGCATCCCGACGATGTCGACGCCGAAGCAGTGCTCGATCTCGGCCGCGACCATGACGCCGCCGAGCCGCGCGGCCGACTCCAGGACCGACAACCGTCCGTCGGGGCAGAGCTTGAGCTCGGTGTGGGTCCCGCAGTAGTCGAGTTCGAGGGCGTCCACCGCGGCGCGGGCGACGCGTTCGATCTCCCGTTGGGCCGCTTCGGGAAGCGCGCACGGCGCGAGGTTGCTCAGCTCGGTGAACGGCGGGATCGTGGGAATGCGCGAGGTGATGCAGACCGGGTGGTAGACCCCGCCGGCGACCACGCCCTCGACGCTCAGGTAGTCGCCGTAGCCGCTTTCGGGGTCCCACCAGGACTCGGTGCCGGACTGGATGACCTCCTCCACGAGGAAGTCCGCGTCGGCCCCGGCGACCTGCATCTCGGTGTAGCCGCGCTCGCGCGCCCGGATCATGGCCTCGTTCGCCTGCGCCCAAGCGGGTTCGACGTCCGCCTCGGTCTCGAGCACGATCTGGCCGATGGCCCCGGCGCCCCAGGCGTGCTTGAGCAGCATCGGGGCGTCGAGTTCGCGGAAGGCGTCGCGGAGGTCCGCGGCGGAGTCTACGGGCCGGAACCGCGGCACCGGGACTCCGGCGTCCTCCCACACCTGCCGCATCCGGCGCTTGTCGCGGGAGTTGACGGCATTGGGGCCGGCGCCGCGCAGACCGAGGCGCTCGGCCGCTTCGGCGACGGCGATGACCGCGTACTCCGAGAGCGTCAGGACCGCGTCCGCGCCGATCCGCCGGGCCTCGTCGACGATGAGGCCGACCAGGTCGTCACCAGTGCGCTCGATCTCCCAGCGGGGGGTCACCGAAGCGCAATGCGGACTCCACAGTGGTTCGGTATGAGTCGGCGGCGGCTTGAGTGCGAGTACGTGCAATTCGGCCTTGGACGCAATTTTCGGAAAGGCGTACTCGAGTGGCGCGCCGCCGCGCGAATAGACGAAGAGCACCTTTTTTCCAGGCACAGTCGTCTCCCTACTGTGATGGCGAGAAGAACGCGGGGAAGGGGTCCGGCCCCGCATGCGAGCGGGTCGGCTATAGGGGTATCGGGTTCCAGGCGGTGACACGACGTGTCGGGCCGGTGACGATCGTATGAGACGCGGGGGCCCGTGTCAAGCACGTCCTGGAATGCGCTTCCACAGTGGTGGGAGTGCATGAGCTGGCAACACTGAGGCGTGATGGTTCCATTGTGACCAGAGGTGTCGCACCGTCGGCGGAACCCACCGTGCGATGCGTGCGGAGTGTCCCGAACGCCGGATCTATGACCACAGTCACAAACGCCGGATCACCGTGGATTTCGCCGCCGCTGAGCACCGCAATCGTCACCGTGGGGAGTCGCCGCATGTTCGAAGACTTTCGCACCAGGGGCCTCAATGGATGCAGTTCATCCCAGTCGGCCCAATGGTGTGGGAGCGTTGCGCAACGGTATTGGGCGGCCGATGCTAATCTGACCCGATCCCCCAGCCGGCGAAAGGGCCCCATTGATGAGCGCAGCTGCTGACCGACCCAAGATCGAATTGCGGCGCTTCACCTCCAAGGCCGAAGACCCCTTCACGTCGTTCATTCGACTGCGCGCGGCCGAAGGCGAGCGGAACGTCTTCCTCTTCGAATCGCTCGCCGGCCCCGCCGCCGACAAGACCCGCGCCATGATCGGCGCGACCCCGCTGCTCGACGTCGTCGTCCGCGACGGGGTCCTCGAGTTCGACGGCCGGGAGCCCTGGCTCGACTGGGCGCTGCGGCGCATGGCCGGATTCGGCGGCGCGCGGCCCGAGGACGAGCGGTTCTTCCGCCTCCACGAGCGCACCGCCCTGTGGGAGGCCCTGCGCCACCTCGAACGCGGCCTCGACGTCCACGGCCTCGACGACCAGGGCTTCGGCTTCGGGTTCGTCGCCCTGCTCAGCTACGACGCCGTGACCTACATCGAGACCCTGCCGCGCCTGATCGAGGCCGACGACCGGGTCCCCGACGCGGTGTTCCGGATCTACCGCTCCGTCATCGAGATCGACCTGGTCCGCGCCGAGGCCCAGCTCTACGTCGCCCACTGCCCCGAATGGAACGAGCCCGACCCGGCCGACGTGCACCGCCACATCGAAACCGCGCTGGCAGCCGAGATCGCGCAGGCGAGCGCGGTCCCCGAACCGCCCCTGAGCGACGTCGAACCGGAACTCACCATCACCCCCGAGGCCTACGGCGAACGCGTCGAGCGCTCCCTGGAGCGCATCCGCGCCGGCGACATCTACCAGGTCCAGATCGGCCACGAGGTCCGCATGCGCGGCAAACGCTCCGACCTCGACGTCTACCTGCGGATGCGGGCCAACAACCCCTCGCCGTACATGGGCTTCGTGCCCTTCGACGACCTCACGCTCCTGAGCGCCAGCCCCGAACTCCACGTCCGCATCGAGGCCGACCACCTCACCATGCGCCCCATCGCCGGGACGGCCCGCCGCGGCGCCACCGCCGCCGAGGACGAGGCCCGCGCCGCGCGCCTGCGCGGCGACGAGAAGGAGATCGCCGAGCACATCATGCTCGTCGACCTGTGCCGCAACGACCTCGGCCGCGTCGCCGACCCAGGCTCCGTCGAGGTCGACGACCTCATGAACGTCGAGGCCTACTCCCATGTGCTGCACCTGGTCTCCACGGTCACGGCCGACCTCGCCGCCGGCTTCGACGCCTACGACGTCATCCGCGCGACCTTCCCGGCCGGGACCATGACCGGCGCCCCGAAACTGCGCGCCATGGAGATCATCGAGACCACCGAGACCAGCCGCCGCGGCATGTACGCCGGCGCGTTCGGCGTCATCGGCTTCGGCGGGTTCACCAACCTCGCCCTGAGCATCCGCACCATCGTCGCCACCGGCGACGCCTACACGGCCCGGGCCTCCGCCGGGGTCGTCGCCGACTCCTCACCCCAGGGCGAATGGCGCGAGACCCTCGCGAAACTCGGCTCATCGATCCACGCCGTCGTCGGCCACGACGCGGCGACCGACTCCGCACCGGAGGGCGACACCCGATGAAGGCACTGCTCATCGACGCGTACGACAGCTTCGCGCACATCATCTACCAGTACCTGCGCGTCCTCGACATCGACACGGACGTGATCCGCTCCGGCGACATCGCGCCCGCCGGGGCCCTCGCCCACGACGCCGACTTCGTCCTCCTCGGCCCCGGACCCGGCACCCCCGAGGACTCCGGCCACGTCGAGATGGTCCGCGCCCTCGCCGGCGTCAAACCCGTCCTCGGCGTCTGCCTCGGCCACCAGGCCATCGGCGTCGCCTTCGGCGCCCAGGTGCGGCCGGCCCGCCACCTCATGCACGGCAAGACCAGCACCGTCGAGCACGACGGCCGCGGCGTCTTCACCGATGCGCCGCAACGCTTCAGCGCCACCAGGTACCACTCGCTGATCATCGTCGAGGACACCCTCCCCGACGAGCTCGAAGTGACCGCCCGCGCCGCCGACGACGGCTACGTCATGGGCGTGCGGCACCGCGGCCACCTCATCGAAGGCGTCCAGTTCCACCCCGAGTCGATCCTCACCGAATCCGGCATGGGTCTCTTCGCCGGGTTCGCCGCCGCCGTCCGCGCGCAGCCCGCAGAGGCCCGCGCATGAAGATCCTGACGATCAACGGCTCCGAGCGCTCCCGCGGCTCCACCTGGCTCGCCGTCCAGGCCATCGTGGAGCGCGCCCGCGCCCGCGGCTGCGAGACCCGCGAAGTCGACCTCGCCGAGCAGCGCGTCGTCCGCTGCGACTGCGGCCGCTGCAACTCCCGCCCCGACCCCTGCCCCGTGGACGACGACGTGGGCGCGATCGTCGCCGCCATGGTCGAGGCGGACGCCGTCTTCCTCGCCGCGCCCGTGCACGGCTTCGGCCTCTCCTCGCTCATGCAGACCTTCGTCGAACGCGCCGGGGTCGGGCACCTGCGCTTCGAGCGGCCCCTCACCAACACCATCGGCGCCGCCGTCGTCATCGGCCGCCGCTACGGCCACCTCGACGTGCACGCCCAGCTCCTGCACAACCTGCTGCTCAACCGCTTCATCATCGTCGGCAGCGGCTTCCCCGTGACCATCCACTCCGGAGGCGAGCAGGGCGTCCTCTCCGACACCGAGGGCATGGAGGCGCTGCACCGCACCGTCGACCGGATCATCGACATCGGCACCGCCCTCGCCGAGTCCGGGACGCGGCTGCCGCGCCCGGCCGAGGTCGAACGACGCGTCGGAAGGACGAGCTGACCGAGTGACCACGACGCAGGCCCCGCAGGCCCTCCCCTGCGGCCTGGGCCTCCTCATCGGCAGCAAGTTCGCCTCCACCGTCGCCTACGCGACCTCGTGGGTCCTGCTGCCGCTCTACGTCTACCAGGCGAGCGGCTCGGCCGTGCTGACCGCGCTGGCCTCCGCGGCGAACGTGCTCCCGTTCCTCCTCTTCGGACTCTTCGCCGGGGCCGCCGTCGACCGCTCCTCGCCGGTGCGGGTCATGGCCTGGATGGAAGTGGCCAACGCCGCCGTGCTGCTGTGCGTGCCGCTCCTGGCCGCCACGATCGGCGCGGGCCCGGTCCTCCTGTGCGCCATCGGGTTCGCCTCCGCGACCGCATACGTCTGGTTCGACGTGGCCAGCGCGGCGCTCCTCCCGGCGCTCGCCGGGGCCGACGGGGTCTTCCGCGCCAACAGCTACCTGTGGATGACCACCACGGTGCTCACGGCCGTCGCCGCCCCGGTCGGCTACTTCCTGCTCGACGCGCTCCGGCTCGGCCCCACGTTCGCCGTCCTCGCGGGCTGCTACCTGCTCTCGGCGGTGCTCATCGCCGCGATCCGGCCGCGCCCGGACACGGCCGGCTCCGCCCGGCCCGAGCCCGGCGCGGTCTGGGCCGGCGTCAAGTACCTGGCCGCACACCCGCTGCTGCGGGCCTACACCACGGTGAACGTGGGCGTCGGGGTGAGCGCCGGGGCCGTCTACGGGATGCTGGTCGTCTTCGCCTCCCGCGCGCTCGGCCTGCCCAGCGACGACTACCGGGTGGCGTGGATCGTCGCCGCGTCAGGGGTGGGCGCGCTGGTGGGCGCGATCGCGGCCCGGCGCTTCAAGGGCGTGCCGCCGATCCCGGCGGCCCGCTGGATGACCGGCCTCGACCTGGTCCTGCTGCTCGCGTACGCCGCCGCGCCGTCCTGGCAGCTGGCCGCCGTGCTGCTCCTGTGCTGGAACACCGTCCACACCTGCTTCCTGGTGGTGGGCATCTCGGTGCGCCAGACGGTGACGCCGCAGCGGCTCCAGGGCCGGGTGAACGCGGTGGGCCGCATGATCGTCTGGGGCTCGGTGCCGCTCGGTACGCTGCTGTGCGGCGGCCTCACCGAACTCATCGGTCCACGGTGGGCACTGGCCGCCCTGGGCGTGTTCGCGTTCGCGAGCCTCGTCGCCGCTCTGCGCGCCCCCAGCGCGCTCACCATGGACAACGCACTTCTTGAGAAAGCAGAGACATGACCTCATCCCGTCCACTGAGGGTGCTCTTCGTGGCCTTCAGCCGCTCCAGCCTCGGCCACGTGACGCGCATGCGCACGGCCGCCAGGCGCTTCGCCGACGCCGGGCACATCGTGGCCGTCGCCGCCCACGAGGAGGTCCGGCACCTCATCGAGCACGCCGGGCTGGCATGGATCGGCATCGACGAGATCGGGCCCGCCCCGGCCTGGCGCGGCATGAGCGATGTCGCGAGCCTGCGCGCGTTCGCCCGCACGCGGCTCGCCAGCCCCATCTACGTGCAGGCCTCCCTGCGCGACGAGCTGCGCGCCATCGACGAGTTCGGGCCGGACGCCGTGGTCAGCGACATGCGCAACACCGCGTCCGTGGCGGCCTCGATGCGGGGGCTGCCGAGCTTCACCTGCCACAACCTGCGGCTGTTCAAGCACCCGATGCACGCGGTGCTCCCGGAGATCCTGGCGACCCTGGAGGCGATCGGCGTCGAGCCCGAGCACCGTGTGCCCCTTGGGGACGCGGTGCTCGTGCCGGACCTGCCGCTGCTGGACCCGCTCTCCGGCGTCCCGGCCGAGACCGCCGGGCTCATGGCCGAGCTGACCGCGGAGATCCGCCACATCGGACCGCTCGTGCCGCAGGAGCTGCTGGCGCCGCCGGTCGCTTCGATGCGCGAACCGGTCCTGAACATCACGCTCGGCGGTTCGGGCGCGGGGGACAAGGACCTGCTGCGGGTCGTGGCCGCCGCGAGCGGCCTCGGGGTGCGCCTCGCGGTCACCCTCGGCGTGGAAGGCCCCGACAGCGACGCGCTCGCCGACCAGGTGCGGGCCGCGGCGGGGGGCGCCGAGACCGAGATCGCGGCGTTCCGGCACGACGCGGTCGACCTCATGGCGCGCAGCGCCGCCGCGGTCGTCCATGGTGGACACTCCTCGATGATCGAGGGACTGCTGTGCGCGACGCCGCTGGTGTTCACGCCGCACTCCGCCGAGCAGCGCGGCAACGCCGCCCGCGTGGCCGCGCTCGGCCTCGGGACGGTCGTCGCCGACGACGACCCCGCCGACGCCGTCACCGACGCGATCCGCGCGGCGCTCGCCGCCGACCGGGGGCCGCACGACGCGTTCGCCGCCGTGCTGCGCTCCGCCGACGGCGCGGGCGCGATGCTCGAGACCGTCGAGCGCGCGGTGGCACTGTACCGCGCCCACAGCCGTGCGGGCGTGGCGAACGGGGCCGCCGGTGCGCGCTGACATCGCTCTCTCCACCGCGATCATGACCCACCCGGCCCGCGAGGACCGCGCGCGCAAGCTCGCCGAATCGCTGCCGGACCTCAACCCGGCCGTCCTCGTGGACGACACCGAACCCGGCCGGGGCAACCTCGGCAACGCCCTGCGCGCCTGGGGCGCAGTGGGGGAGGACGCCACGCACCACCTGGTGCTCCAGGACGACGTCGTCCCCTGCGACGGCTTCACCGCGCTGGTGCGCCGGGCGGTCGGCGCCCGCCCGGACGCCGCGATCAGCCTGTTCTGCGAATGGGGTTCGCGCAGTGCGACCCTCGCGCGCGTCGCGGCCCGCCGCGGCTGGGGCTGGGCCCGCGCGGTCGACATGTACACGCCCTCGCAGGGCCTCGTCATGCCGCGCGACACCGCCCTCGCCTTCGCGGCCACCGAGGACGCCGGCGGCGCCGACGACCTCGCGCTCGTCGCCTACCTGCGCGGGAACGGCGTCGAGAACCTCGTCACCGTGCCGAACCTGCTCGAGCACGACGACCGGTTGAGCCTGACCGCCAACGGGTTCCAGGGTCCGCGGCTCGCCGTCTGCACCGCGCCCGCCGGCGCCGACCCGGACTTCGGCACGCCCGCCGCCGGGACCGGCCTCACGCGGCTCCCGTACGCCTCCTGGATGCGGGTCCACGCCGAGTGGTTCTACTGCGGCGAGTCGCCCGAGGCGTACACGTGGCTCGGGGAGTTCGGCGACACGCGCCTCCCCGAGGGCTTCCGCAAGACCGACCTGGCCGAGCGGTTCCGCGCGGACCTCGCCGAAGTCGGCGCGCCGCTGACGCAGGCGGCGAGCGAACTGACCCTCTTCGAGTACTGGACCGTCCACTTCGCACTCGGCCTCGTCCAGCCCGAACCGCTCGCAACCCCGCCCGGCCCGTTCGCCGAGGCCGCGTTCGCCACCGCGTTCCCCGGCCTGTTCCGCCGCTACCTGCCGCTGGACACCGTCGACGCCCTGCGCGGCAGCGCCGGCCGCCTCGCCGCCGCCGCGTTCGAACGCGGCGCCGCCGCCGACATCGAACGGCCGCAACCGGCCTGGTACGAGGAGACCCGATGACCGTGCCCGGGCCCGCGCCCCACCGGTGGCTCGGGCGGCGGCGCAACGCCCACGAGTACGCCGTCGACCCGGTCGGCTACACCGCCCGCCTCCACCACGAGTACGGCCCCGTCAGCGGGCTCGTGCACGGGGACCGGCGCCAGGTCTTCGCGTTCGGGCCCGAGCACAACCGGACCGTCCTCACCCGCGGCGACACCTTCCACACCGTGCTCGAGTACGCCATCCCGCAGGGCATCCGGGACGCCAGGCGCGGCATCGGGCTGCTCAACATGAACGGCCCCGAGCACCGCCGGGCCCGCCGCGTCGCCACGCCCTCGTTCAGACCGCAGGCAGCTCTGGCGCACGGCGAGCTGATCGCCCGCCTCGCCGCCGAAGAGGTCGACTCGTGGATGCCCGGCGAGCCGTTCGACCTGACCGACCGGATGCGCCGCCTGACGCTTCGGATCGCGTGCCTGTGCTTCTTCGGCGTCGACATCGCCGCGCAGGCCGACCACATCGGACGCATGGTCCAGGACATGCTGGCGCTGCGCTACTTCGCCTCCTCCATCCGGTACTTCCCGTTCGACCTCCCCGGCACCCCGTACCGGCGGCTGCTCACCGTGATCCGCAGGCTCGACGGCGCGCTCGCCGAGATCATCGAGACCCGCCGCGCCGGCGCCCGCCCCGAAGGCGCCGCCCCCGACCTGCTCCAGTCCCTCATGGACGCCCGCGGCGAGGACGGCGGCGCCTTCGGCGACGACCAGCTCGTCGGGCAGCTCACGACCCTCCTCGTCGCCGGGCACGAGACCTCCTCGAACACCCTGGCCTGGACGCTCCTGCTGCTCTCGCAGCACCCGGCCGAACTCGACAGGCTCCTCGCGGCCCTTCCGGAACGGCCCGAGGGGCGGGCGGTCGCGCTCGAGTTCCCCGCGGGCCTGGACCACGTGCTCAAGGAGGTCCTGCGGCTCCTGCCGCCCGGACCCAACACCTCCCGGATCGCCGTGGAGCCCACCGAGATCGGCGGCCACGAGATCCCGGCCTGGTGCCAGGTCGTCACCAGCAAGTTCGCCACCCACCGCGACCCCGAGGTCTTCGCGGAGCCGCTCCGCTTCCACCCCGCCCGGTGGGAGACCCTGCGGCCCAGCCTGTACCAGTACCTGCCGTACGGGGCCGGCCCGCACGCCTGCATCGGCGCCGCGTTCGCCGACCTGGAGATGAAGACTGTGCTCGCCACCGTCCTCGGCCGCTACCGGCTCGACCCGGCCCCCGGCGCCGACGTCTCGCGCCAGGTCGGACTCATGATGGCGCCCAAGGGACCCGTACCCGTGATCGCGCGCCCCCGCGCCGACCCGGCCCCGCCGCCCACCGCGGTCACGGGCGACCTGCACGACATGGTGGACCTCGACGGCGAGACCCGATGGAGGCTCGGATGGTAGAACACCCCCAGGTCAGCCTGGTGATGGCGACCTGCGACAAGCGCGACTACCTCGCGCTCACCCTCGAATCCCTGCTGGCGCAGACCTACCGGCGGTTCGAGGTGGTCGTGTGCGACGACGGGACCGCCGGCGGCGTCGCCGACATCGTCGACCCGCTCCGCGACCGGCTCGACCTCACCCTCGTGGTGCAGGAGAACCGGGGCCGCGCCGCCGCCCGCAACGCCGCCCTCGAACGCGCCCAAGGCGACCTCGTCGTCTTCATGGACGACGACCGCATGGCCGCCCCCGGCTTCGTCGCCGCCCACGTCGCCGCCGCCGGCGACGACTCGCACGCCGCCATCGGCTGGAAGCGCCGCGCCCTCACCTGGTGGCGGCCCGGCGTCCTCCCCGTCGGCGAGGACGACCTCCTGCGGCTCGCCGACCGCGTCGGCGGCGCCGAGCGGCTGCGCGAACCGATCCGCCTCCTCGAACCCGGCGACCTCGCCGCCGACCCCGAAGCGGCCCTGGCCCGCGTCGAACTGGGCGACGAGCCCGACAACTACCACGCGGTCGTCGAGGAGTACGGGACCAGCCTCGACGGCTTCCGGTTCGGATGGGCGCTGGCGACGACGGCGAACCTGGGCGTCTCGCGCGAGGCGGTCGCGAAGGCCGGCGGCTTCGACGAGTCCTTCACCGGCTGGGGCCTGGAGGACACCGACCTGAGCTACCGGCTGCACCGCCTCGGCATCCGGTTCTCGGTGCGCACCGAGGCCGTGAACCACCACCAGGTCCACCCGCTGGCCGATCCGAACCCGATGGTGGCGCAGCGGGTCATGCGCGCCCAGCTGATGCGCAACCTCGACCACTTCTGCCGGCGGCACCGCGCGCTCGACGCCTACCTGTTCCGGCGGCGCTGGGAGCACGCCATGACCCTGGCCGAGGCCGACCGGCTCCTGAAGCTGGTCGAAGGCGAGGAGGACCCGGTCCTGCGACGCGAGCTCGAATCGCTCTACGGGGACCGGTAAGGCCCCGGGGGACCGCGTCCCCCGGGGCCTGAAGCCGTACCTCAGAACTGGGCCGGTGCCAGTATCGGGCTGCCGACCTTGCCCAGCAGGTTGTTCGCCGGGTGGTTGCGCTCGCTGCCGAGGAAGAAGCTGAAGATCGCGCTCCGCCACTCGTCGGGCGAGATCCGGTTGTCGTGGTCGGCGTCCAGGTACTCGAACACGCGGTGGCTCTCCTGGTAGTCCACGCCGTGCCAGTTGCGCAGCAGCTGCACGAACTCGCCGGAGCCGATGAGGCCGTCGCCGTCCTCGTCGGCGATCGCGAAGTACGCGTCCGCGATCGAGGCGAGCTTCGCGGCGGCGGCGAACTGGTCGGCGATCATGTGCTCGGCCAGCGCGGCGCGCAGCTCCCGGCGGCCGACCCGGCCCTCGGCGCCGTCGGCCTTCGGGGCGATGAACTCGCTCCACAGCCGCTCGGTGGCCTCGCGCAGCTCCAGGCCCATCGGGCTGTCGACGGGGATGCCGCGCGCGCCGAGGACGCGGGCGGCGGCCTCGTTCAGGTTCGCCTCGGTGATGTAGCCGTTCCCGTCGATGTCGAGCGTGTCGAACCAGCGGTCGAACTTGTTCAGGCGGATTCTGCCGACGTTCGCGGGCCGCTGGGACCTGACGGCGATGGCGATCGCCGCCCCGGCGGCGACCGCGGTCGCGACGGCCCCGACTGCCAGTGCCCTGGTGCGCTGCTTCTTCATGGATCTCCCGTTTCCTCTGGTGTTCGGTGACCGGACCCCCGGCCGGGAATGTCCGGTTCGCTATCCAGGTCGGATCGTGCCACGGCGGGCGCGGCCCGGGGACTGAAACCGCCGATCCGGCTCGCATGCCGGGACCGGTCCCGAGCGATCGGTGCTGCACTGGGGCGGTCCCGACGCCCCGAGGAGCGCCATGTACCCCGAGCCCGCCCCGCAGTTCCCGCCGCAGTCCGCGGCGCCGCCGCCGCGTCCCGCGCCGCCTCGCCGCGCGACCGACCCGGTGGCCGCGGTCGCCGGGAACGCCACCATGCTCGGCCTCGGCTACATGCTCATGCGCCGCCCGGTCCTGGCCGTCCTCGCGCTCTGCGGGACCGGGTTCCTGCTGTGGTCCGCCGCCGTCCAGACCGAGAACCCGCTCTGGAGGCTCCTGCTGCCCGCCTGGGGCCTGGTGATGATCCTCCACGCCTGGTGGCTCACCCGCCGCTCGCGCCCCGACCGGCTCGTCGACCTCACGGACTCGGCCGCCCTGCTCGGCTCCGCGAAGCCCGATCCGGGCCGGCGCTCCAAGGTCTTCGCCGTCACCGCCGCCGCGCTCGTCCTGCTCACCGCGGTCTGGTTCCGCGTCGACGCGTGGCGGATCGCCGACGACGCGGAGACCGCCCACACCGCGGGCGACTGCGAGGAGGCCACGGCCGCACTCGACCGCTTCGACGCGGTCCACCGCGTCGCCTTCGGACCGGCCGTCCTGCGCGGCGAGGAGGAGCGGGAGGCCTGCGCACTCCTCCTGGCCGCCCTGGAGTCGTCCCGGGAGGCCCCCACCGAGGCCGCCGCCACCATGGAGACCTACCTCGGCCACCCCGGCGCGCTCTGGGACGGCGCCGGCCCCAAGCGCGCCCAGTTCATGCTCGAAGCGGCGCTCCTCGACTCCCACCCGAACCCCACCGTCCTCGAGGAGGCCTTCGCGCAGCTCTCGACCACGCTCGACGAGCACCCCGGCCAGTCCGCGGCCGTAGCATCCACAGTGGAGGGGTTCATGGCCGGCCTCGCCGAGGCCCCGCCGTGCACCGGCCACGCCGTGGACGACTGGCTCGCCGCGCAGTCATGGGAAGCGGAGGAGCTCACCGCGCCGGTCGCCGCCGCCGTGGACCAGGTGCCGCTGCGGATGCTCGACTGCGCCAAGGAGACCGCCGAGGCCGGTGGCGGCGACGGCGCCGTGCTCTTCCGCGAGTTCCTCACCGCCTACCCCGACCACGAACGGGCCGGCGAGGCCGCGGACGGCGTCCTCGCGTCAGGCACGTACTGCGCCGACCCGGTCGCCTACCGCGGCGCCCCCGACCCCGGCGGCACCGGCCCCCACCCGATGCAGCTGGCCGGCTCCTGGGGCTCGGAAGGGCGCGGCTTCCCCGACTCCTGGCTCGCGACGACCGCCGCCGAGACCGCACTGGTCGTCTGCGCGGACGCCGAGGCCGGGGAGTTCCAGGAGGCCTGCCGGTACCGCAGGCCCTCCGGAGACACCTTCTACGCCTACTTCTTCGCGCACCGCTTCACCATCAAGGCCTACGCGCTCCAGACCGGCGAGCTCGTCGAGGAGTACGCCCGCGAGATCGGCGACCCGTGCCCGGACACCCTCGACGGCACCTACGCCACCATCTTCGTCCAGATCTCCGACACCAGCCTGTCCATGGCCTCGGAGTACACCGACGAGGACTTCCGCGACATGTTCGCCCCGCTCATGGATTGAACCGGATCATCCATAGTGGATGATCGAGGCCGAGGCCGACCGCGTTCCTCGCTTCCGTCGGGTTCAGGAGGCCTTTCGGGGCGTCACGCCGACCACGCCGACCGTGAGCAGCAGGTTCGAGTACTGGCGCTGGTCGCCCGTGGCGACGACCACGGCGGTGTCGGCGCCCTTCGCGAGGTCGTAGAACGCGAACCGCTCGACCGCCTCGAACGGCACCACGTCACCGAGCATCGTCCGGTAGCCCTCGTGGGCGGGCACGGACGGCCCGTCGGACGCCATCACGACCGCGTGCTCGACCGCCACCGCGTCCAGCAGCGTCTCGAGCACCTGGTCCCCGGTGAGCAGGTTCGCCCGGAGGTTGAGGTGGATCATCGCCGCCGCCGGATTGGCATGCGTCGAGCACGGGAAGTGCCCGTCCGCGATGAGGATCCGCGAGCCGTGGCCGGCCGCGGCCAGCGCCGCCAGGAGCGGCGGGTGGATGAGCGGGTATCTGAGCATGTTCGCCTTTCCGGAGCCGGTCGGGCCGAGCCGCGACCCTGACCAAGGTACATCTGATCCATACGAGCGATCGAAGCGATCATTGCCCCGGCAATGCCGCGGGACACCGCTGATACAGCGATCGGCATTCGATCGCGACGCCGATGGCGCGGCCCGCGAGGGCCGCGCCATCAGTGTCCGGTCGAGCCGTGGTCAGCCGAGCGTCCAGCGCTGGTTCGCGCCGCCGTTGCAGGTCCACAGCACCACTTTGGAGCCGTTCGCGGTCGCCGCGCCGGAGACGTCGAGGCACAGCCCCGACCCGGCGTTGGTGATCGAGCCGTCCGCGTTGCGGTTCCACTTCTGGTTCGTGCCGCCGTGGCACGACCAGATGATGGCCGCCGTGCCGTTGGCCGTGCCGCCGCCGCTCGCGTCCAGGCACCGCCGGTTCCCGTCCGCGTACACCGTGAACTCGCCTGCGGCCGTGAAGGTCCACTGCTGGTTCGCGCCGCTCCAGCAGTCGTAGATCTGCAGCTGCGTGCCGTTGGTCGTGGACTGGTTCGGCACGTCCAGGCACCGGTTCGCGCTGGCCGAGCGCAGCGCGCCCGACCCGCCGGGGTTCCCGCCGTCGCGCGGACCGGCGGCCGCCATGATCTGCGAGGCCGCGGCCGGGGGCGAGCCGGCGTTGAACGTGGTGTTGTTCCTGACGGTGTTGCCGCGCTGGCCGTCCACGAGCCCGGTGATGCTCGAGTTCGTGGTGTAGTTCCCGGTGACGGACATGTTGCCGGTGAGGTTGCCGCTCTGGTTGTTGGCGTGCGCCCATTGCCCGTACGTGTTGCGGAAGACGTTGCCGGACAAGCTGAAGTACCGCGAGCCCTCGTCGAAGTACATGCCGAGCTGGCCGCTGTTCTCGCAGAAGTTCCCGCTGATGGCGCTGTTCGGGTGTGCCGACAGCGAGTAGATGCACCCGGCGTCGAACAGCGTCTCCACGACGTTGCGGACGTGGTTGCCGGTGACGTTCACGTACTGGGAGGTCGTGGGCGTCTGGTAGATCGGCTGGAAGTCGTAGAGCCCCCGGTTGAGGTACTCGGGGCTGCCGCCCGGATCGTTGGCGCCCCAGCCGAAGCCGACGTTGATGCCGCTGTAGGGCATGTCGGACACGTAGTTGTGGGCGATGGTGAGGCGGGTGGCGTAGGTGCCGAGGATCGCGACCTGGTCGAGGTACTCGACCGCGGTGTCGTGGATGCTGTTGTCGCTGATCATGATGTCGCTGTTGATCATCCGGGAGTCGCCGGGGTGGTGGGCGTCGGGGCGGACCCCGCCGACCACGATGCCGCCGCCGGCGCCCGCGGTGAAGGTGTTGCCGGTGACCTCGATGTTCTTGGCGCCGAGGCCGACTCCGGTGCTGTGCGCGTTGGCGTCGTTGCCGATGCCGAGGTCGACGGAGCCGAGGTTGCGGAAGGTGTTGCCGGTGAAGGTGATGCCGTCGGCGGCCGAGACCTGCACCGCGGCGGGCACCTGGGCCCAGCTGTTGCGCGCGGCCTCGAAGCCCTTGCAGCCGGAGCGGCACGAGGTGAACGCGTCGGCGGGCCGGTTGGGCTGGACGCCGGTGATGAACGTGCCGGTCTGCTGGTTCGCGTACCCGTTGTTCGAGCCGGCGTCGAGCCAGCTGGTGCCGGTGAAGGTGAGCCCGGCGAACTCGAGCGCGCGCACCGGCTGGTCGTAGGTCCCGCCCACTTCGACGAGCGTCTCCAGGCGCGGGAGCTCGACCTTGGCGTTCGCCATGTTCTGGCCCGACAGCGGCTTGTAGTAGAGCCGCCCGGCGGCCGTGTCGAGGTACCACTCGCCGCCCTGGTCGAGGAAGCGCTTGGAGTTGAGCAGGTAGAACTTCGGCGTGCGGAACGGGTTCTGGATCGCGTCGTACCCGTAGGTGTTGTTGTTCCACGCGGGCTGCTGCATCGTCACGGTCCGGCCGCTGATGCCCTGCACGGGCGCGAACCGGTTGGTGAAGGAGAGCAGGGCCTGGAGCTCGATGCGCTGCTTGTCGGGCAGCGACGCCAGGTAGTCGAAGTTGCCGTTGTTCAGGGTGAACCCGCTGGCGTTCAGCGTCATGTCCGAGGGCGCGATGCTGGTGCGCGCCCGCTGGGCGAGGACGCCGTCCACGTAGAGCTGCCGGGTGTCGAAGCCGGTGCCCACGTCGGCCCGGTAGATCCCGGTCGCGGCGTCGTCGAGGGTCCAGCCGGTGACCGCTTGCGCGCCGGTGACCACGGGGCTCGCGCCGTCGGCGGCCCGCCAGGTCACGGTGTGGCCGTTCCTGCCCGAGTCGCCGGCGTTGAACCGCAGCGGGCTCGAGAGCCGGTAGGTGCCGTTGAGGAGGTTGACCGACACGTCGCCGTCACCCGCTCCGGCGGCCTGGCGGGCCCGCCTCTGGGCCTCGGTCAGGGTCTTGAGCGGTTGGCTCGAGGTGCCCGCGGCGGTGTCGCTGCCGGTGGGGGAGACGTAGAAGTCGTAGGCGGTCTGCGCTTGTGCCGGGGAAGCGCCGAGGCCCGCGAGGGCTCCGGCGACGGCGAGAAGCAGAGCCGCCGCAAGGGCGAGTCGCTTCGGGGGTGAGTGCCGCATGGCGTGTTGCCTTTCCATCGTTGGCGAGGCGGTGGTCCTAGAGGTCGGTGACGGGTACTCGCAGCTCGGCGGCTGATGCCTCGGGGTCCTCCTGCCCGCGGCGAGTAGGGGATCGGTCGGTCGTGTCGTCCTGCTGCGCGGTCGCGAGCAGGTGGAGTCCGGCGCGCTCGGGCCGGACGCCCGGACCGGCGGGATCCGCGTGGCGCGGTCTCGGGCCGAGTCCGGATACGGCTCCCTCATGGACGCGGACGCCCAGGCCGGGAGTGTCGCCGAGGACGAACGCGCCGTCCTCGATGTCGAGGTCGGCGGTGACGCCGACGGGCGGGCGCAGGTCCTGCAACTCGCTGACCAGGTGGTTCGGCACCGCGGTGGCGGCGTGCAGCAGGCCGACGGGCACGTTCCCGATCGGGCTCACCGGCAGGTCGAACGCGTGCGCCAGCGCGGCGGTGCGCAGGAAGTGCGTGACGCCGCCGACCGCGGAGGTCTGGACGATGTCGACCCCGCCCGCTTTGAGGAGCGGCCGGAACTGCTCCAGCCCGGTGAGGTTCTCGCCGGTGGCCACGGCGGCGCGCACGCCTCGGTGCACGGCCGCGAGGCCCTCGGCGTCCCAGCGCCGCACCGGTTCCTCGATCCACGCGAGGTCGATGGTGCGTTCGAGCTCGCCGACGTGGCGCACGGCCTGCTTGCGCGACCACATCTCGTTCGCGTCGAGCATGAGGCCCGGCCGTTCGGCGCCCGCGTCGGCCAGGACCTCCCGCACCAGGGCGAGTCGGCGCCGGTCGTCCTCGACGTCGAGGCCGCCTTTGAGCTTCGCCGCCCGCAGGCCGCGCTCGGCGTACACGCGGTAGGCCGCGGCCAGGTCCTCGTCGTCGAGGCCGATGTCGAGCCCGGACGCGTAGGCGGGCACGACCCGGTCGCGTCCGCCGAGGAAGCGCCAGAGCGGCTCCTCGGCGGCCTGGGCCTTGAGGTCCCACAGGGCCGTGTCGAGCGCGCCGATGGTGGCGAACACGGCGCCGCCGTGCCCGGCCTTGAAGGTGTGCCGCAGCATCCGGTCGTACAGCGCGGTGACGCTCCGCGGGTCCTCGCCCTCGATCGCGGCGAAGACCGTCGCGATCTCCACATGCGAGCCGATCCCGACGCCGGTGAGGCCGTCGTCGGTGTCCACCATGACGAGCGGGATGGTCGTGACGCCGTCGGCGAAGACGCCGTTGGCGTCGCCGACGGGCCGCGCCCACTCCTGGATCGTCGTCAGCGTGCGGTAACCGGTGATCCGCATGTCATCCTTTCGTGGCGCCGGCGGTGACGCCGGCGGTGATCTGGCGCTGGAAGCAGAGGTAGAGCGCGAGCACCGGCACGGCCGCGATGAGCACGCCCCCGGCGAACGTGGGGATGTCCGCCGAGTACTGGCCGCGCAGCGAGGTGACCCCGACCATGAGCGTGCGGTGCTCGGCCGAGGGCATCAGGAGCAGCGCGATGAGCACGTCGTTCCAGCAGAACAGGGCGTTGAGGATGCCCACCGAGAGGAGCGCGGGCCGCCCCAGCGGCAGCATGATCCGGCCGTAGACCCCGTACACGGAGTTGCCGTCGATGCGGGCGGCGTCGATGATCTCGGGCGGGATGCCGCTGTAGTAGCTGGTCATCAGGAACACCGTGAACGGCAGGAACTGCGCGGTGTAGGCCAGGATCAGCCCGGGGTAGGTGTCGATGAGACCGACCTGTCCCATGGTGCGGGCGAGCGGGACCATGATGACCTGGAACGGGATGAACAGCGCCGAGAGGATGGCGAGGAAGAGGAGCCGCGAGCCGCGGAATCGCAACTGGCTCAAGGCGAATCCGGCCATGGACCCGAAGAGCAGGAGGAGCGCGACCGCGCCGGTGACGACCAGGAGCGAGTTGGCGAGGTAGCGGCCCATGTCGGCGCTGGCCCAGGCGGTGGCGAACGCGTCCCAGCGCAGCCCCGTGGCCGGGGCGAAGCGGTCGAGCACGTACTCGTGCCGGGTCTTCATGGCGACGTTGGCCGTGAACACCAGCGGGTAGACGGTGGCGATCGCCAAGGCGGCCATGGGGACGGCGGCGAGCCAGCGGCCCGCGCGGAGCGGTGTCATCAGTCCTCCCTCCCGGCTCGGCGCAGGACGGCGATCTGGGCCAGTCCGACGACGAGCATTACGCCGAAGAGCACTGTGGACGCGGCCGAGGCCATGGCCGGGCGTCCCATCTGGCCCTGCTGGAACCAGATGTAGTACTCGGGCAGGTAGGTCGAGCCCTCGGGGCCGCCGCCGGTCATGACGTAGAGCAGGCCGAACATCGAGGTGAGCATGCCGATCATGGTGGTGACGACGACGAACTGGATGGTCCGCGAGAGACCGGGGACGATCACGTGCCGCACCACGCGCGGCAGGGAGGCGCCGTCGACGCGGGCCGCGTCGATCAACGACGCGTCCAAGGTCGCGAACCCGGCGAGGAACACCACGAGCGCCATGCCGAAGGTGGCCCAGATGTGCACGCCAACGACGGCGAACATGGCGATGTCCGGGTCGCCGAGCCAGTCGACGGGTCCCAGGCCCAGGGCGCCCAGCAGCGCGTTGGCGGGGCCGTCGAAGGCGAGCAGCAGGTTGAAGATCGCGCCGATGATCACCGGGGAGAGCACCGCGGGGAAGAAGTAGACGCCCCGGTACACCCGGTGCCCGGGCACCCGCAGGTAGATGAAGGTGGCGAGGAGCCCTGGGATCAGGACGGCCACGGGAAGGAGCAGGACCAGCAGGCCCACGTTCTTCATGGACGCCAGGAACAGCGGGTCGTCGAAGAGCGCGGTGTAGTTGTCCAGTCCGACGGCCTGCCCGTTGCGGTCGCCGTCCCCGGTGAACGAGAAGTTCACGCCGAGGGCCAGCGGGTAGAGCCGGAACACGCCGATGATGAGCGCTGCGGGCGCGATGAGCAGGTAGGGCGCGAGCCGCTCCGACCGGGACGTGCCCGCGGCGCCGCGCCCGGATCTCACGCGGCGCCGCGGTGTCGGGGTGCCGGTCCGGACGCTGGTCCGGACCGGCGAGGCGAGCTGGGGCATGCCTAGGCCGCCTGGTCGCTCTCGGCGAGCTGGGCGAGCGCGTCGTCCACAGTGACCGATCCGCTGAGGAGCTGCTGCGAGAGCCGCCCCATCAGTTCGAGGGTCTCGGCGGAGAGGGCCACGTGCAGTGCGGGCTTGCCCGTGGGGAGCTCGTCGACGATGGCGGCCGTGGCGGGACCGGCGCTGGAGGCGTCGATCGTGGTGTCGGCGGCGATCGCCCCGGCGTCGGCGTAGAACGCCTCGAGCGCCATGGTGGAGGAGAGCGAGCGGACCAGGTCGGCCGCCAGCTCGGGGTCCGCGGTCCACTCCGCGACGCCGTACCCGATGCCGCCGTCGTACGGCATGTTCGGCGCGGCGTCGGGATTGACCAGCGGTGCGGGCATGACGCCGACGTTCTCGGCGCCGAGGAACTCGCTGAAGTCCTTCCAGTGGCCCACATCGGACATGAGGCCGATGACGTGGGCGGCGTCCCCGGCGTCGAAGATCGCGAACTCGTCGTTGAACATCGCGGTGGAGTTCACGCCGTCGTTGTTGAGCCCGGCCTGGTCGGTCTCGGCCCACAGCTCGAAGATCCGCTTCACGCCCGGTGAGGTCCAGTCGCGGTCGCCCTCGATCCACGCGTCGTACTCGTCGGGGGTGAGCACGCCCGAGCCGAGGCCCGAGAGGAAGAACTGGATGCCGAAGCCCTCCTTGTTGCCCATGGCGAAGCAGTCAGCGCCGGTGGCCTCCGTGAGCTGCTCGCAGTTCGCGAGGAACTCCTCCCAGGTGGCGGCGGGCGCCTCGGGGTCGAGCCCGGCTTCGGCGTACAGCGCCTTGTTGTAGTAGATCGGGTGGCCCTGCAGGGTCACGGGCGCGGCGTAGACGTGCCCGTCTGCGGAGAAGGCCTCCCAGCCGGCCAGGCGGTCCATGTCGTCGGCGAGGTACTCCTCAAGGGGCAGCAGTGCATCGGTGCGGTCGCGCAGCTGGCCGCCGCCGTTGAAGAGCATCACGTCAGGGCCTTCGCCGGACTGGATCGCGGTGCCCAGCAGGTTGTAGTACTGGTCGAACGGCTGGGCCACGAACTCGACCTCGACGTCCGGGTGCTTCCGGGCGAAGTCGGCCTTCGCCTCCTCGATGTAGGACTTGGCGGTCTCGTCGCCGGACTTCCAGTCCCAGACCACGAGGGTGCCGCTGTCGCCGCCTTCGGAGGAGTCCGGTCCGGCCGCGCTGCCGCATCCGTAGAGCGCGAGGGGCGCTACCAGGGCGGTCGACCACAGTGCTCGTCGCTTCATTGCAGGTCACTCTCTGTAGGGGCGCCGGAGGGGTCCGGCTCACAGGGTCGCCAGTAAACGTAACTTGTATGACGTCTTACGTCAATGGAGTCATGCCGTATACTGGCGGCGATCCCGAAAGCGCCGGACGGAGGACCGAATGACGGCATTGCAGCGGCCCGCCGCGCAGGAGCCCGCGCCCCCCGCCTGGTCGCGCCGGCCCGCGAACCTGGCGAAGGCCGTGACCGAGGAGCTGGTCCGCCGCGTCGTGCGCGGCGACTACCCGCCCGGGTCCGCGCTCCCCGCCGAGCACGCCCTCTGCGCCACGTTCTCCGTGAGCCGCACCGTGGTCCGCGAGGCCGTGAAGGTCCTCCAGGAGAAGGGCCTGGTGCAGATCCGCCAGGGCTCGGGCACCGCCGTGCTGCCCTCGACCTCCTGGAACCTGCTCGACGAACTCGTGCTCGCCGCGACCATCGACGACGACGCGACCCTCGGCATCCTCGACGACCTCGTCGTCACCCGGCGCCTCCTCGAGTCCGACATGGCGAACGTGGCCGCCCGCGCCGCGGACCAGGGCGCCCTCGACCGCATGCGCGACCTCGTCGACCGCATGGACGAGCTGGTGGACGACCCGGAGTCCTACCACGAGCACGACCGCGCCTTCCATGACACGGTCATGCGCGCCTCGGGCAACCGCATCGCGCGCGCCGTCGTGCGCTCCCTGGAGAGCCAGGTCATCAACACCTCGAGCTACATGGGACGGACCGAGCGCTCCCTCTGCGAGGCCTCGAACCGCGGCCACCGCCGCATCTGCGAGCGCATCACCGCCCGCGACCCCGAAGGCGCCGCCGAGGCGATGTACGCCCACATCACGGAGGCCTGGCTGGTCCGCCGCAGCGCGCAGGGCGACCCCGACCGCCTGGCGCGCTGAACCACCGCGGAGTGATCGGATGTATCGCACTCCGCGGCAAGGACATTGGACCCTAAACTTCTGGAACCTCCCGGGTATTGACCGCATAGATCCAATTTATATAGACTATCGTCGATATTCAAGGCACTGCACGGCCTGATTCCCTGCGTCGACTGGGAGCGATTCCAGCTGGCGCTCGGCCGCACCCTCCGCAGCAGCGGACCTCTCATGCGATGCCGCCCCGCAGGTCTCAACGAGCCTGACCACAAGGAGTTCCGTCCTATGTCGAGATTCAGAACCGCTCTCGCGTGCCTCGCGGCCGCGATCGTCGTGGCAACGGCCGGAGGTGCGTCGGCGCAGGCCGCCGAAGCGCCCCAGGCCGTCGGCGCCGCCGACGTCTCCGCGGCGGCCAGCACCGGCTGCGGCAAGGCCCCCACCCTCAACAGCGGCACCCACACCATCCAGAGCAGCGGCCAGAACCGCAGCTTCATCCTGAAGGTCCCCGCCAACTACGACCGCAACAAGCCGCACAAGCTGATCTTCGGCAACCACTGGTGGGGCGGCACCGCCCAGCAGGTCGCCGGAGGCGGCTCGGACGGCGCCGTCTACGCCCACTACGGGCTCGACGCGCTCTCGGGCGGCTCGGCGATCTTCGTCGCCCCGCAGGGCCTCGACAACGCCTGGGCCAACCCCAATGGCCGCGACATCACCTTCTTCGACGACATGATCCGCCGCATCGAGGCCGACCTCTGCGTCGACGAGTCGCAGCGGTTCTCCCTCGGCTTCAGCTACGGCGGGGCGATCAGCTACGCCCTCGCCTGCGCGCGGCCGGACGTGTTCCGCGCGGTCATCGCCATCGCCGTCCCGGGCCCGGTCAGCGGCTGCAGCGGCGGCACGGGTTCCGTGGCGTACTTCGGCATCCAGGGTGTCACCGACTCCATGCCCAACGCCCGGTCGATGCGCGACCGGTTCGTGGCCAACAACGGCTGCGCGGCGATGAGCCCGCGCGAGCCCGCCTCGGGCAGCGGCACCCACATCACCTCCAACTACTCCTGCCGCGCAGGCGAGCCGGTCCGCTGGGCCGCCTTCGACGGCGGGCACCAGCAGGGCCCGGTGGACGGCTGCACGGGCTGCGAGAGCGGCGCCCGCAGCTGGGTGAAGAACGAGGTCTGGAACTTCATCAGCCAGTTCGGCACCAGCACCCCCACGGAGACCGACCAGGTGCGCAACAACGCGGCGAACCGCTGCCTCGACGTTGCGGCCCAGTCGACCTCGAACGGCGCCCTGACGCAGCTGTGGGACTGCCACACCGGTGCGAACCAGCAGTGGACGCGGACCTCGGCCAAGCAGCTGAACGTCTACGGCAACAAGTGCCTCGACGCTGAAGGCGCGGGCACGGCCCCCGGCACCCGGGTCATCATCTGGGACTGCCACAGCGGGACGAACCAGCAGTGGAACGTGAACGCCGACGGCACCGTCACCGGCGTCGCGTCGGGCCTGTGCCTGGCGACCGCGAACAACGGCACCGCCAACGGCACCGGCGTGGTCCTGGCGAGCTGCAACGGCTCGAACGGCCAGAAGTGGACCTTCGTCTAGCACCACCGACGGCGTACTCTCAGCGCCGCGCATGAGTGAACGGGCCTCCCTCGCGGGAGGCCCGTTCTGCCGCGCCTTAGACGGTGAAGCGCCAGTGATCCACATTGAACAGGTATCCGCTGCCGCCGGTGAACTTCAGGTACAGGTCACGGGTGCCGGTCGCGCCGCTGACCGGGCACGAGACGTCCGCCCAGTTCTGCCACCCGCCGGTGCCCGACACGGTGCACCTGCCCACGACCGGGCCGTTCGGTCCGTCGACCCGCAGCTCGATCGTGCCGCCGCCGGTCGCCGAGGCCACCCGCGCGGTGAACTGCCGCGCTCCGGTCCCGAAGGCCGCGCCCTTGACCTTGATCGAGTCCCCGTTCTCGATCCAGCCGACGTTCATGCCGCCCGCGCTCGAGCGCTCGGTCTCGACCCCCGTGGCCCAGGCGATCGTCTCGGCCTCCTGGCGCACATAGGGATTGAGGGTCCCCACCTGCGGCGCCCCGGCCGTGGTCATGTTGATCTGGGGAATCGTCCCGTCAGGGTTGTACGTGAACTTCTCCACGGCCACCGACCTGGTGAAACCGCCGCCGCCCGGCAGCGCGCCGTTGTGGTAGAAGAAGTACGACGAGCCCTTGAAGTCGATGATCCCGGGGTGGTTGGTGAAGCTCGAGCCCTGCGTGGGCATCACCGTGCCCCGGTAGGTCCACGGCCCGGTCGGACCCGGCGCGGTCGAGTAGGCGATGTGCTCGGAGCAGCACTGCGCCGCGTACACGTTGTAGTACAGCGATCCTCGCTTGTAGACCCACGGCCCCTCCTCGTACAGCGTCGGCCGGTCCGTGCTCCCCGGGCGGGTGCCGAAGCCCTGGGTGGTGAGCGGGATCTTCGTGGGGGAGCCCGAGTAGGAGATCATGTCGGCGTTGAGCTTCACGTACCAGAGGTTCGGGTTGCCCCAGTACAGGTAGGCCTGGCCGTCGGTGTCGATGAAGACCGTGGGGTCGATCTCGCCGTTCTGGACCAGCGGGCGCCCGAGGGCGTCCCGGAACGGCCCGGTGGGGCTGTCCGCCACGGCCACCCCGATGGCGGGCCTGCCGGTGGCGTCGTTGATGACCGGCACGTACCAGTAGAACTTGCCGTTGCGCTCCACGGCCTGGCCGGCCCACGCGTCCTGGCGCGCCCAGGAGAACGTGTCGAGGTTGAGCGGCGAGCCGTGGTCGGTCCAGTTGACCATGTCGTCGGAGGACCAGACCCGCCACTCCTTCATGGTGAACCAGGTCGAGCCGTCCTCGTCGTGGCCGGTGTAGAGGTAGACGCGGCCGTTGTGGACCAGGGGCGCGGGGTCGGCGGTGTAGATGGTCTGGACGATCGGATTGTCGGCCCGCGCGGGGGAGGGCGACGGATCGGCGGCGGTGCTCAGCAGGGCCGCGACGACCACGGCGACGACGGCCGCTGCGATCGCGGCCGGCCGGCGCCGGGTGGCATTCGGGGTCTTCATGGGAAACCTCTCCGGCGCTCGCGCGCCACAGGTGTCACGCAGGAATCTCGGACGCCCTCGAAACTTTCGACTGATGTGTCGAAAACAAGGGCTACAGGTCAGGGTATCCATAGTGTCTAGATATGTAAATAGGTCGATATCTGACTCGAGGTTGCGTGTGCCCGCGACCTGGGAGTCTCATCATGCGGGCGGAGAGATCTGATCAATGACCGCGTCAATTCAGAAGGCACCGCCCAAATCCGGACACAAGGCGAGATTGAAGATCGCTCCCATAGAAGAGATCAGATCTTTCGGCGTTCGATGTATTGACGGATCTGATTCCTCGTATCTATCGTGAACGTTCACGAAGTCCAGGTCGCAAAGGAGCGAGCGTGCGAGTGACGAATGGAGAGCGCCCCCGGCAGGCGCGCGGAGCGAAGGCGGCGATGCGGTGAGCGCCGTGGTCCAAGGTGGAGTCGAAGGCGGAGTCGGCAGCGTCGCGAGCCGTGCGGGAGCGGCGCGGACCGTCCCGAAGCCGCGCCGGAAGTCGGTGAAGGACCGCGTCAAGCGCCACTGGCAGCTCTACCTGCTGCTGGTGCTCCCCGTGGCGTACTTCGTGATCTTCCAATACATCCCGATGGCCAACAACGTGATCGCGTTCAAGGACTACAACGTGGTCCAGGGCATCTGGGGCAGCCCCTGGGCAGGGCTCGACCACTTCGAGCGGTTCTTCGCCAACCCCGTTGCGTGGGACCTGATCCGCAACACGCTCATGCTGAGCCTCTACGGGTTCCTCGCGGGGTTCCCGGTCCCGATCATCCTCGCCTTGGCGCTCAACGAGGTCCGGGCCAGGTTCTTCAAGCGCACCGTCCAGATGGTCACGTACGCACCGCACTTCATCTCGACGGTGATCGTGGTGTCGATGCTCATCCTGATCTTCTCGCCCCGGATCGGGTTCATGGCCGACTTCCTCGGGTTCTTCGGCATGGACTCGAACCTCCTCGCCCAGCCCGACGCGTTCCGCAGCGTCTATGTCTGGAGCGACATCTGGCAGACCGCCGGGTACTCCGCGATCATCTACATGGCCGCGCTCGCGGGCATCGACCCGAGCCTGTACGAGGCCGCCCGGCTCGACGGGGCCAGCCGCCTGCGCAAGATCTGGCACGTCGACCTGCCCGGCATCGCGCCCACCGTGGTCGTGGTGATGGTCCTGAGCGTCGGCTCGGTGATGGCGATCGGCTTCGAGAAGGCGTTCCTGCTGCAGAACCCCCTGAACCTCTCGACCTCGGAGATCATCGCGACCTACACCTACAAGATCGGCCTGCTCAACGCCGACTTCAGCCTCGCGACGGCGGTCGGGCTGTTCAACTCCGTCATCAATCTCATCCTGCTCCTGGTTGTCAACACCGTGTCCAAGCGCGTGACCGGCAACGGACTGTGGTGAAGGGAGCCCCTGCAATGACCCTTGAGACCGCGACCGGCGCGGCCCTCGGCACCGAGCCGGAGTCCAAGGCGCGCAAGTCCAAGCGCCGCCGCCCCACCCCGGTCCAGGACACCCCGGTGGACCGGATCTTCATGGTCGGCGTCTACATCCTGCTGACGACCTTCCTGCTCATCGTCCTGATCCCCTTGGTCAACATCCTCGCCAGCTCGTTCTCCAGCCCCGCGGCGGTGTCCGGCGGGCGGGTGTTCCTGTGGCCGATCGACTTCACGCTCGTCGGGTACGAAGCGGTGCTCGGCAACAAGGCCGTCCTCACCGGCTTCGGGAACTCGCTGTTCTACGCGATCGTCGGGACGGTCATCAGCGTCGCCCTCACGGTGATGATCGCCTACCCGCTCTCACGCTCGGAACTGGTGGGCCGCAAGGTCCTCATCGGCGGCGTCCTGTTCACCATGCTGTTCTCCGGCGGCCTGATCCCGACCTACATGGTGGTGCGGGCCCTCGGCCTGCTCGACACCCGGTGGGCGATCATCCTCCCCGCAGCGGTCGGCGCCTGGCAGGTGCTCATCGCGATGACCTTCTTCCGCTCCTCGATCCCCGGCGAGCTCTACGAGGCGGCGCAGCTCGACGGGGCCAGCGATCTGCGGTTCCTGTGGTCGGTCGTGCTGCCGCTGTCGAAACCGCTGCTCGCGGTCATCGCCCTCATGTACGGCATCGGCCAGTGGAACTCGTACTTCAGCGCCCTCATCTACCTCAGAAGCGAAGAGCTGTACCCGCTCCAGCTCGTGCTGCGGAACATCCTGATCGTCAACAACAGCGCCGGGACGAACATCGCCGATCAACTCGCGGCCCAGCAGATGGCCGACCTCATGAAGTTCTCCCTCATCGTCATCTCCACCGTGCCCGTGCTCCTCGTCTACCCGTTCGTGGCCAGGCACTTCACCAAGGGCGTGATGCTCGGCTCCGTGAAGGGCTAATTCACGGCTCGCAAACTTCGCCGTGGCCGGCTGACCCGCCTCCCGATCTTCGCCGTGACCGGCTCGCCGGCGAGTCCCCTCCATTCCCGTCAACTCCTCAATCGAAAGGCAGTCAACGATGACCAGCAGATTCGTCCGAGCGGCAGCGGCCGGAGCGGCACTGGCCGTATCGGCCACCGCGTTCGCCGCGTGCTCCTCGGAACCGGAGACCACTCCGGACGACGTGATCACGATCTTCGCCCCCCAGGACGCCGCCCAAGAGCAGAACCTGGACGAGAACGCGTTCACGAAGTTGCTCGAAGCGAAGTTCGACGTCGACCTCCAGTTCGAGACCACCACCTGGGACGGCACCGCGGCAGGGGAGAAGCGGCAGATCTCCCTCGCCAGCGGCGACTACCCCGACGCGTACATGCTCATCCCGTGGATCGACCAGTTCTCCAGCGACGAGCTGGTGAAGCTCGGCGGCCAGGGCGTGCTCATGCCGCTCGACGACCTCATCGGCGAGGACACCCCGAACCTGGTCGCCGCCTTCGAGAAGGAGCCCGGCTTCAAGGAGCTGGCGACCTCCCCGGACGGCAAGATCTGGGGCATCCCGGCCTGGAACGACTGCTTCCACTGCTCCTACCCCTCGAAGCTGTGGATGAACTCCGACTGGCTCGACACGCTCGGCCTGGAGCAGCCCACCACGCCTGAGGAGCTGCGCGCGGTCCTGGAGGCCTTCAAGACCCAGGACCCCAACGGGAACGGCGCGGCGGACGAGATCCCGCTCTCCGCGACCGGCGGCGGCTCCCTCCTCTCGTACCTGATGAACCCGTTCATCTACACCCCGGAGATGGGTGCGGAGGGCACCATCCCGGCCACGCTCGGCGTCGTCGGCGGCGAGGTCGCCATGCAGCCCACCCGCGACGAATGGCGCGACGGCATCTCCTATGCGGCGTCCCTGTACGCGGACGGCCTGATCGACGAGGCCGCCTTCACGCAGAACGGCGAGGCGATCATGGCGAAGGGCAACAGCGCCGAGGGCGTGATCGTCGGATCGGCCGCCATGATGCACCCGTGGTTCGTCTCCGACGACCACGAGGACGGGCGCTACACGCAGTACGACGCGGTCGCGCCGCTGACCGGGCCGAACGGGAGCGACGCCACCTACACCGGCGGCGCCGCCGGAGCCGCGCCCGGCGCGACGTTCGTCATCACGAACCGCTCCAGCGAGGCGAAGCAGAAGAAGCTCATGCAGATCGTCGACTTCATGGTCTCCTACGACGGCCACGTGCAGGGCGAGTTCGGCGTCGAGGGCGTCAACTGGGTCGGGCCCGAGGCGGGCGACGTGGCCCTGGACGAGACCCTCGAACCGAACTTCAAGGTCCTCGCACTGCCCGAGGGCGAGGGGCTGAACAACTCCTGGGGCCCGATCGCGCAGTTCTTCACCGACGCGGAGTTCCGCAACTCCCAGGTCACCGCGACCGACGTCGACACGCCCGAAGGCTACGAGCGCCGCCTGTTCGAAGCCACGGAGCTCTACGCCGGCCACGAGTCCGACGAGCTGTTCCCCTACTGGGAGGCGGCGGTGACCGGCGAGACCGCGAAGGAGCTCGCCACGATCCAGACCAATGTGGAGAGCTTCGTGGTCCAGGCGGCCGCGGAGTTCGTGAGCGGCGTCCGCGACATCGAGAGCGACGAGGACTGGGCCGAGTTCCAGCAGAACCTCACCGACCTCGGCGCCGAGCGGTACGTCCAGATCTACCAAGAGGCATGGGACGCCTCGAAGTAGGCCTTTCCCTCCCCACCAGGTGGGCCGCCCCAGGGGTCGAGACCGGGGGCGGCCCACCGCCGCGAACACCTGCAGCAATCCATCGACAGGAGACCCATGTCCACCGCACCCGGCTCTGCTTCGAACGACGCCGCCTCGAACGACGCCGCGCCGTACGCCGGCTACCTCTACGCGCACTTCAAACGCGAGGACGCCGACGGCGAGCAGATCTACTTCGCCCTGAGCGAGGGCAACGACCCGCTGCACTTCGACGACCTCAACGGCGGCGAGCCGGTCCTGCGCTCCACCCTGGGGGACGGCGGGGTCCGCGACCCGCACATCGTCCGCGCCCCGGAAGGCGACCGGTTCTACCTGGTCGCCACCGACCTCTGCCTCTACAAGAGCCTCGACTGGGACCACCACCAGCGCTGGGGCAGCCGATCCATCATGGTCTGGGAATCGCGCGACCTCGTCGACTGGGGCGAAGGGCGGCTCGTCGAAGTGTCGCCGCCGGAGGCGGGCAACACCTGGGCGCCCGAAGCGGTGTGGGACCCCGAGCAGGAGGCCTACCTCGTCCACTGGTCGTCCAAGCTCTACGACGGCCCCGACCACGTGGGCGAGACCCACAACCGGATCATGTGCGCGACCACCCGCGACTTCCGCGAGTTCTCCGCACCGAAGGTGTGGATCGACCGCGGCTGGCACACGATCGACACCACCGTCATCGAGCACGACGGCCTGTACCACCGCTTCCTCAAAGACGAGCGCAGCCGCACCCACGGTGTGCCCCACGGCAAGACGATCTTCTCCGAGACTTCCCCGAGCCTCACGGCCGCCGCATGGACGCCCCTCGCGGAGGGCATCGGCCTCGGCCCGGTCAGCCAGGGCGAAGGGCCGCTCGTGTACAAGTCGAACACCGAGGACAAGTGGTACCTCTGGATCGACGAGTTCAAGGCCGACCGCCGCTACGTGCCGTTCGAGACCGACGACCTCGCCGGCGGCGAGTGGACCCCCTCGACCGACTTCCGGCTGCCCGCGGACCCGTGCCATGGTGTGGTCCTGCCCGTGACCGCGGCGGAGTACGAACGGCTCCAGTCCAACTGGGGGTGAGACCGAGCAGGTCGAAGGAGGAGGGGAACCGTGGCCAAGCGGGTGACGATCCACGATGTGGCGGCCGAGGCCGGCGTGTCGCGCCAGACCGTGACGCGGGCGATGAACGACAGGGACGACATCAAGGAGGCGACCCGCGTCCGGGTCCTCGAAGCCGTCGAGCGCCTCGGCTACCGGCCGAGCCGCTTCGCCCGCAACCTGGTCACCCGGCGCAAGCAGCACGCGCTGGGCCTGGTGGTGGCCTCCTTCGACAACCCGTACTACACGAGCATCGCCGCCGAGATGCTCACCGCCGCCGCCGAGCGCGGCTGGCAGCTGATGATGGCGGCCGCGCAGGACGACACGGAGGCCGTGCTCGGCATGCTCGCCTCCCAGGCGGACGTCGTGGCCCTCCACTTCGGCGGCACCGGGGCCGAGCTGGACGAGATCGCCGGCGGACTGCCCGTGGTGCGCCTGGAGGCCGAGAGCCTCCTGCCCGGCGTCCACTCGGTCGCGCTCGACATCGAGTCCGGCATCAATGCGGTCGTCGCCGAGCTCCGCGCGCGCGGGGCCCGGCGGTTCGGCATGGTCGACTCGGCGTCCTCGCTCCAGGCCCACGGCGCCCACGGGGTCCCCGGCGTCTACGGGCCCTCGCCGAAGCGGCGCTGGTACGAGCGCGCCGTGGGCGACCAGCTCGCCGGCGTCACGATCGGGGACGAGAGCATCCCCGAAGGGAGCCGGGCCTTCGGCGAGCTGCTGGAGCGGCACCCGGACGTCGACACCGTCCTGATGTTCAACGACCTCATGGCGCTGGGCGCGGTGCAGCACGCGCAGTCGCACGGCGTCAGCGTCCCCGACCGGGTGCGCATCGTCGGCATCGACGGGCTGGCCCTCGGCGAGGCGGTCCACCCGAGGCTGACCTCGATCGCCCTCGACGTGCGCGCGCTGGCCTCGCACACCATGGACATCGCGGAACTGGTCGCCAAAGCCGACTTCGCCCGGCTCGACCCGATCCACCGGAGGGCCGGCTCGTCGATCCTCTGGCGCGAGTCGGCCTGAGACCCGGGTGCCACCAGGGCTTGCGCCGACTGGATCTTTACCGGTAAATTTCTCGGGACCGGCGCCCTACCTACCTCGCTAATTCAGGAGCCATCGATGAAGACCTTCTCCCTCAGCCAGGTCACCCTGCTGGAGGGCCCCTTCGCACGCGCCGTGAGCACCGACCTCGAGTACGTGCTCGCCCTGGAACCGGACCGGCTCCTCGCGCCGTTCCTGCGCGAAGCGGGCCTGGAGCCACGCGCGGCCTCCTACGGCAACTGGGAGGACAGCGGCCTGGACGGCCACATCGGCGGCCACTGCCTCTCCGCGCTGGCCCTGCTCGCCGCCGCGACCGGCGAGGCCGAACCGCAGCGGCGGCTCGAGTACATGGTCGCCGAGCTGGCGCGGGCCCAGGACGCCCTCGGCACCGGCTACGTGGGCGGCGTCCCGGGCGGTGCGGCCCTGTTCGAGACCCTGCGCGGGGGCGGCGCCGCGGCGGCGACCGCGATCGGCTGGACCGGCGGGCACTGGGTGCCCTGGTACAACCTGCACAAGACCTTCGCCGGCCTCATCGACGCGCACCGCCTGCTCGGCAGCAAGCAGGCGCTCGACGTGGTCGTGCGGCTGGCGGACTGGTGGCTCGGGGTCGCGGCGACCCTCGACGACGAGGCGTTCGAAGCCATGCTCGACACCGAGTTCGGCGGCATGAACGAGGCCTTCGCCGACCTGGCGGCGATCACCGGCCGGGGCGACTACGCCGACATGGCCCGGCGCTTCTCCCACCGCGCGATCCTCGACCCGCTCCTGGAGCGCCGCGATGGCCTCACCGGCCTGCACGCCAACACCCAGATCCCCAAGGCCGTCGGGTACGCGGCGGCTGCCGCCGTCCGCGGCGACGAGGACCTGCTGGAGGCGGCCCGGTACTTCTGGCGCGAGGTCGTCGGGCACCGCACGGTGGCCATCGGCGGCAACAGCGTCCGCGAGCACTTCCACGCCCTCGGCGACTTCACGCCCATGATCGAGGACCGCGAGGGCCCGGAGACCTGCAACACCTACAACATGCTGAAGCTCGCCAAGCACCTGGCCGAGTCCGCCTTCGAACCGTCCCTTCTGGACTTCACCGAGCGCGCGGTCTACAACCACCAGCTGGCCTCCCAGCACCCCGAGCGCGGCGGCTTCGTGTACTTCACCCCGATGCGCCCGCGCCACTACCGGGTCTACTCGCAGCCCGACCTCGGCATGTGGTGCTGCGTGGGCACCGGCATCGAGGCCCAGGCCAAGTACGGCGAGTTCGTCTTCGGCGAGCACGAGGGCGCCCTGGCGGTCAACCTGTACCTCCCGGCCGAACTGGACGCGCCCGAGTTCGGCGGCCGGTTCCGCCTGGAGACCGCGTTCCCGGCGGACGAGCACATCGGACTCACGCTCGACCTCGAGGCGCCGCGCGCGTTCGCGCTGCGGCTGCGCGTCCCCGACTGGAGCGACGGCCTCGAAGGGCTCACGGTCAACGGCGACCCGGTCGAGGCCGCCGCAGTCCCCGGTGCCGTCGTCCTGGAACGGGAATGGCTGCCGGGCGACACGGTGGCGTTCCGCCTGCCGCTGCGCCTGCGCGCCGAGCGGCTGCCCGACGGCTCGCCGTGGCAGGCGTACTTCGCCGGGCCCGTCCTGCTGGCCTCCCGCGACGGCGCCCACCACCTCGACGGGCTCGAGGCCGACGACAGCCGCATGGGGCACGTCGCGCACGGCCCGCTGCTCGGCTTCGCCGACCTCCCGGTCATCGCGGACGCGCCCGCCGAAGACGTGCTCACCCGCGAAGCGCCCCTGCGCTACCGGCTGGCCTTCGCCGATCCGGCGGGCTCGATCGAGCTGGTGCCGTTCCACGAGGTCCACGACACCCGCTACACCGTCTACTGGCCCGTGGCCGCCGCCGACCGGACGGCCGAGCGCCGCGCCGAACTGCTCGCGGCCGACAGCGAGTCGCTCACGCTCGACGCCATGACGGTGGACAAAGTCGCGTTCGGCGAGCAGCAGCCCGAGAGCGACCACGGCTTCCGCGGCGAGGCTACCGAGGTCGCCGTGGACGCGCAGGGCCGCCGCGCCCGCGCCACCGCCGCCCGGATGTCCGTGGGGCTCAACGACCCCGGCCGCACCGGCCGCACCCTCCGCGTCGGATACCGCCACGCGGGCGGTGCCACCGGCGTCACGGTGACACTGGACGGCGAGCTGGTCGCCGCCGAGTCCTGGGAGGGCGAGCACGGTGCCTTCGAGGTCGACTACGCCCTGCCTGCGGAGTCCGGGCCCGGCGCTGCGGTCCGCGAACTCGAGTTCACCGCCCCGGAAGGCGGTTCGACGCCGGGCGTGACCATGGTGCGGCTGCTGCGCTGACCCGAGTCCACTGACGACAGAAGGCCCGTCCGGTCGAACCGGACGGGCCTGAGTCCTCTCCTAGCGCACTGCGGCCTCGTCCCGGCCCGACCAGTAGCCGCCGTCGGGGTAGCTGAACTCCTCGATCGAGGCGGTGTACATCTCGGCCGAGTAACCGGGCCGGGACGGCAGCAGGTAGTTGCCGTTCTCGACCAGGCACGGGTCGGTGAAGTGCTCATGGAGGTGGTCCACGTACTCGGTCACCCTGTCCTCCAACGTGCCCGAGACGGCCACGTAGTCGAAGATCGACAGGTGCTGCACCAGCTCGCACAGGCCCACGCCGCCCGCGTGCGGGCACACCGGCACGCCGAACTTGGCGGCCATCAGGTACACGGCGATGATCTCGTTGACGCTGGCCAGCCGCGCCGAGTCGAGCTGCAGGTAGTCGAGCGCCTCGGCCTGCAGCATCTGCTTGAACAGGACCCGGTTCATGCCGTGCTCGCCGGTCGCGACGCCGATCGGCGCCACCGCGCGGCGCACGGCCGCGTGCCCGAGCACGTCGTCAGGGCTCGTCGGCTCCTCGATCCAGTGCGGCTCGAACTCGGCCAGCGCCTTGACCCAGTCGATGGCCTCCGGCACGTCCCACACCTGGTTGGCGTCGATCATGAGCTTGGCGTCCCAGCCGATGACCTCGCGGGCGATCCGCAGGCGGCGGCGGTCCTCCTCGAGGTCGGCCCCGACCTTGAGCTTGACGTGGCGGTAGCCCTGGTCGACGGCCTCCTGGAGGAGCCGGCGCAGCTTGTCGTCGCTGTAGCCGAGCCAGCCGGCGCTGGTGGTGTAGCACGGGTAGCCGCCGCGGGCCTCGAGCTCGGCGATGCGCCGGCCGCGCGTGTCGTACTGGTCGCGCAGGAGCTCCAGGGCCTCTTCGCGGGTGAGGGCGTCCGAGAGGTAGCGCAGGTCGGCGGCGTCCACGAGCTGCTCGGGGGTCATGTCGGCGAGCAGGCGCCACAGCGGCTTGCCCGCGGCGCGGGCGGTGAGGTCCCATACGGCGTTCATGACCGCGGCGAGTGCGATGTGGACGACGCCCTTCTCCGGTCCGAGCCAGCGGTACTGCGAGTCGGACTGGAGTTCGCGGTAGAGCGCGCCGGGGTCGTTCACCACGGTCTCCAGGTCGCGGCCGATGAGCCTGACGGCCCAGTGGAGGGCGGCGGCGGTGACGATGTCGTTGCCGCGTCCGATGGTGAAGGTGAAGCCGTACCCGGTGAGATCGGGGTCGTCGGTCCGGACGATGACGTAGGCGGCGGAGTAGTCGCCGTCCTTGTTCATCGCGTCCGAGCCGTCGAGGGTCTGCGAGGTGGGGAAGCGGACATCGTGAGCCTCGACGGCCTCGATGGTGGTCATGCGGTGGTCCTCAGGTGCTGGTCGGGTGGTCTGCGGCGGGGCGGTGCGCGGCGCGGCCGTGCCGGAGGGGGGCGGGCCCGCGCCGTTTGCGCAAACGATTGATCAGGCGTTGACCTTATCCGGGGTCGCCGCCCGGCGCAAGGGGGAGGAGCGTCAGGCGCGCGGCGGCGCGGTCGACTCGCGGGTGATGAGCACCGGCTCGGGGTCCTCCACGGACAGGTGCTCGACGGGGCCGCCGTCGACGACCCGCGCGAGGGCGGCGGCCGCGGTGCGCCCGAGCTCGTAGAGCGGCAGCTGCACGCAGGTGAGCGGCGGCCACGTGTGCCCGGCCGTCCACGCGTCGTGGACCGCGACCACCGAGAGCTCCGCGGGCACGCCCAGTCCCTGCGCCCGCGCCTGGGCGAGCACCCCGACCGCGGCGTTGACGTTCGCGGCCACGATCGCCGTGGGCCGCTGCGGGAGTGCGAGCAGCTCCGCGGTGGAGGCCCGCCCGTCCGGCTCCCGGTACCCGCGCCAGGTGACCAGGCCCGGGTCCCGCGCGATCCCGGCCGCCTCCAGCGCCTCGGCGTACCCCGCCGCGCGGCGCTGCGCGGTCGGCGAACCGGCGAGCCCTCCGGCGAAGCCGATCCGGCGGTGCCCCAGCGCGATCAGGTGCTCGGTGGCCCGGCGCGCCGCGAGCGCGTCCGGCACGACCACCGAGCTCGCCCCGGGGAGCCGCTGGTGGATCGTGACCAGCGGCGCGCGCTCGCCCACGGACTGCGCCAGCTCCTCGGGGTCGGTGCCGTCGCGCGGCTGGAGCACGATGCCGTCCACCCGGCCCTCGCCCACGAGCCGGTCGAACATGGCGCCGCCCGGGTGCATGTCCTCGCTGCGGGCCAGCAGCATGACGCAGCCGCGCGCGACCGCCTCGTCCTCCACGCCGCGGGTCAGATCGGCGAACAGCGAGTTCGTGACGTCGGGGACGATGAGCGCGATGACATCGGTGCGCGCGAGTTTGAGCGCGCGGCCCGCGAAGTTCGGGTGGTACCCGACCTCCCCGGCCGCCTTGCGCACCCGCTCCCGGGTCGCCTCGCTGACCCGGGCCGTCGGGTCGCCCGAGAGCACCCTGGAGACCGCCGACACCGAGACGCCCGCCCGGGCCGCCACATCGCTGAGTTTCGCCACGGCTCCAGTATCGCCTATCCCCGCCGCGGCTGAGCAAACGATTGCGCATTCGCGGGATGTGTGCGATCCTCATCGGCGACCGACCCGCACCCCGTCCCCCGAGGAGGCAGCCGTGCCCGCCGCACACTACGCAGGAAACCGGACCATGACCGTGGTGGACGCCGAACCGGCTCCGCCGGGCCCGGGCCAAGTCCAGATCAACGTCGCCTACAACGGCATCTGCGGCACCGACCTGCACATCCTCAGCGGCCACATGGACGCCCGCGTCGACGTCCCGGCCGTCATCGGCCACGAGATGAGCGGCACCATCGCCGCCCTCGGCGAGGGCGTCGAAGGCTGGGCCGCCGGCGACCCCGTCACCGTCATGCCCCTCGCCTGGGACGGCACCTGCCCCGCCTGCCTCGCCGGGAACTCGCACATCTGCCAGAACCTCGACTTCGTCGGCATCGACTCGCCCGGCGCCCTCCAGGCCAGCTGGAACGTCGACGCCGGCCTGCTCGTGCGCCTCCCCGCGACCCTCTCGCTCCAGCACGCGGCCCTCGTCGAGCCCACCGCCGTCGCCGTCCACGACGTGCGCCGCTCCGAACTCGAGGCCGGCCAGAAGGCCGTCGTCATCGGCGGCGGCCCCATCGGCGTCCTCATCGCCGCCGTCGCCCGCTCCTTCGGCGGCGACGTCGTCGTGATCGAACTCGATCCGAAGCGCCGCAAGGCCATCGCCGACCTCGGCCACACCGTCCTCGACCCCCGCGACGACACCGTGGCCTGGGTCGAGGAGTGGACCGGCGGCGCGGGCGCCGACGTCGTCTTCGAGGTCTCCGGCGCGGCCGCCGCCGTCCTCGGCGCCGTCGACTACGCCAAAGTGCGCGGCACCCTCGTCGTCGTCGCGATCCACCCCGAACCCCGCCCGGTGAACCTCCAGCGCGTCTTCTGGCGCGAACTGCGCCTCCTCGGCGCCCGCGTCTACCAGCGCGACGACTTCGACACCGCCGTCGCGCTCCTGGACACCGGCGCGATCCCCGCCGACGCCCTCATCACCAAGACCGTCCCCCTGCGCGACATCCAGGCCGCCTTCGACGCCCTCACCGGCGGCGAGGCCATGAAGATCCTCATCGACGTCCAAGCCGACAGCGCCTCCAAGGACAGTGAGTGACCATGACCCTCTTCGACCTCACCGGCCGCCTCGCCGTCGTCACCGGCGCCAAGCGCGGCATCGGCTTCGCCATGGCCGAGGCCCTCGCCGCCGCCGGAGCGGACGTCATCGGCGTCAGCGCCACCATCGAACCCGAAGGCTCCGCCATCGAAGCGCGGGTCAAGGAGCTCGGCCGCACCTTCCGCGCGATCCGCGCCGACTTCAACGACCCCGAGCAGGTCGCCGAACTCGCCGACACCCTCGCCGCCGAACCGGTCGACGTCCTCGTCAACAACGCCGGCACGATCCGCCGCGCCCCCGCCGCCGAGCACCCCGACGCGTACTGGGACGAGGTCCTCCAGGTCAACCTCACCAGCCAGTTCGCGCTCACCCGCGCCGTCGGCCGCACCATGCTCGAACGCGGTAGGGGAAAGGTCGTCTTCACCGCCTCGCTGCTGAGCTTCCAGGGCGGCATCAACGTGCCCGGCTACGCGGCGGCCAAATCCGGCATCGCCGGCCTCACCCGCGCGCTGGCCAACGAGTGGTCGGCCCGCGGCGTCACCGTGAACGCGATCGCCCCCGGCTACATCGCCACGGACAACACCCAAGCGCTGCAAGACGATCCGGACCGCTCGAAGGCGATCCTCGAACGCATCCCCGCCGGGCGCTGGGGCAGGCCGGGCGACCTCGCGGGCGTGACGGTGTTCCTCGCCAGCGCCGCCTCCGACTACGTCTCGGGCGCGGTCATCCCAGTGGACGGCGGCTGGCTCGGCCGCTAGCGACGCGGACGGCCGCCTCGCGGCGGCCGTTTAGCGGATACCGAGGAAATACTCCGGCACGGCGCCCGAATCGCCCCGCCGCGTTGTGGGGACCCGACAATCCGCGCCCGATTCGCCCGATCACGGGTTTGACACGGGCGCGAGACTCTCCGTATGGAAAGCAGCGCAAGGAAACCGAAGCCCCGACGTGTCGACGCCGGGTTGAATCTGGCGATCACCGCGGCCACCGTCGGGTGGCTCGGCGTGAGCCTGGCATTGTTCCTGTGGGGTTTCGACATCGACTTCTCGGGCGATCCCGTGTCGCCCGAGCGGCAGGCCGCGCTCGACAACCGCGAGCGGCTGCGCATCATCGCGTTCGCGGGCGGCCCCGTCCTCATCGCCGTGTTCGCGGTCGTCGTCGAGCGGCCCCGGACCGCCTTGGTCTACATCCTGATCGCGCTCGTCCTCTTGTGCGCGAACGTGTCCCAGGAGCGGGTGCGGCACCTCTTCGTGCCGCCGTCGGTCGAGGTCGAGGACCCCGGCACGGACCACTGCGTCCCGATCAGCGGCTCGGACCGCACCTGCCCCGGGGGATGAGCGCTACTCGAAGGCGATGCGCAGGATGCGGTCGTCGTCGGGGCCGGGGTCGCCGCGGCCGTCCGTGTTGTTGGTCAGGACCCACAGCGCCCCGTCGGGGGCGGTCACGACGTCCCGGAGGCGGCCGTACTCCTCTACATAGTGTTCGACCGACGTGCCGGGGTCGTCGAGGGGGACGGCGCGCAGGCGCCGTCCGCGGAGGTTCGCGATGTAGGCGGTGCCGCCCGCGATCGCCATGCCCGAGGGGCTGGCGTCGTCCGGGCTCCACTGCTGGACTGGGTCGGCGTACTCCCCGTTGCCGGCGATGCCCTCGACCTCGGGCCAGCCGTAGTTCGCGCCGGCCTCGATCGTGTTGAGCTCGTCCCAGGTGTCCTGCCCGAACTCGGCGGCCCACATGGTGCCGTCCTCGTCCCACGCGATGCCCTGGGGGTTGCGGTGGCCCCACGTGTAGACGAGCGAGCCGGGGAACGGGTTGTCGTCCGGGACGGCGCCGTCAGGGGTCATGCGCAGGATCTTGCCCGCCAGCGATTCGCGGTCCTGGGCGTTGCCGGGGTCCCCGGCGTCTCCGGCGGTGGCGTAGAGCATCCCGTCGGGTCCGAACGCGATGCGCCCGCCGTTGTGGTTGCCCGCCGAGGGGATGCCGGACAGTATCTCTTGCGGTGCACCGAGGGCCAGCGCGCCTGCGGTGCCTTCGAGCGCGAACCGCTCGATCCGGTTCCCGTCCGAGGCGGTGAAGTACGCGTACAGGAACCCCTCGCGCACCGCGAGCCCGAGCAGCCCGCCCTCGCCGCCCCCGGCCACGCCGTCGACGACGGCGACCTCGCGGGTCGCGCCTTGGGCGTCCAGTTCCAGGACGCGGCCGCTGTCGCGCTCGCTGACGAGCGGCGTGCCCTCGTGGAACGCGATCGACCAGGGCGCCTCAAGCCCGCTCGCGACGACCTCCGGTGCACCGAGCGCGGTCGCGGCGGTGGTCGGCGCCGGCTCGTTGGCCGAAGCCGAGCCCGTGTCCGGATCCGGCTCCTCGTCCGGTGCCGCCGTGCAGGCGGCCAGCGGTATCCCGGCGAGCGCGACTCCCGCGTACCGCAGCGTCTGACGTCTGGAGGCCATGGCCCGTCCTTTGCTCTCGTCGCCCGTGCGGGCGCGGTCGTCTCGGAGGTCTCCACTCTAGGTGCGCGCGAACGGTTCCGACAGGCCGCGCGGTGGTTCCCCGGGCCCCGCAGGGCCCGTATGGCCGCCGGGCCGGGGACCGGTCGCTCGGCCTCGGCGGCTCTGCGGGCGCGGCGGCACGCCCGCGGAATCGTCTGACCTTTGAAAGTTCCGGTCGTTTCGGGGTCCCGTCGACGCGTGTTCGACGATGGAGAAGGCTTGCCGGGCAGCGGCGCATTCGACCCTGAAACGACGATCGGGCGCGAAACGCGGGCGTTCCGGAAAAGCGGGGGAGGATCGCCGCCGTGTCCATTCCTGCCTGGGAAAAGTCCGTCCGATCGCTCGGTTTGTAGCCGTTCCTCCGCATTGCTCGAGCCTCCCCGTTGGTTACACACCGTGTTGCATGGGTCACGAAAAGAGATTCATTGACATCACTGCTTGTTCTCACTAAGCTCTGGAAGTTATCGGAAATAGCCCCGAAAGTTTCGATCGTTACGGCAGTGAAATCTTGCCCGCCGGAGTGGACGGAGGGGCGGACTGTTTGGTCCATCTCAAGGAGGAGAGTCATGTCAGGTGTGTTCGGGCGTTCGCCCATCGGAGCCACCCGCCGCGGAGTCATCGGATTCTCGCTGGCCGCGTCGAGCATGGCCGCGCTCGCGGCGTGCAGTGACGACGGCGGCAGCGACGAGATCGACGTCGAGGCGCAGTCCAAGGGCGCGATGGAGAATTTCGCCGCTGACACCCAGTTCACGGCTACGGAGCCCTTCAACCTCTCGGTGCTCTGGACGGATTGGCCCGACCTTCCCATCACCGACAAGTGGGAGTTCTTCAAGGAGATCGAGAAGCGCACCAAGGTCACGATCGACGTCACGAACATCCCGTTCAGCGACGCGACCGAGAAGCGCAGTCTCCTGATCAGCGCCGGTGACGCCCCCACGGTGATCCCGCTGGTCTACACCGGTGAGGAGAACTCGTTCGTCTCCTCGGGCGCGATCCTGCCCATGAGCGACTACGTCGAGCACATGCCCAACTTCCAGAAGTACGTGGAGGAGTGGGACCTCGCGGACATGATCGACAACCTCAAGCAGGCCGACGGCAAGTACTACATGCTGCCGGGCCTCCAGGAGGTGTCGGTGCCCGTGTTCACCCTCGTCATCCGCAAGGACGTCTTCGAGACCGTCGCCGGCGGCATCCCCCAGACCTGGGACGAGATGCGCGAGGCCCTGGTCAAGATCAAGGCCGAGTACCCCGACTCCAAGCCGCTCGCGGACGGCTTCGAGGGCGCCTCGATGCTCAACTACGCCGCGCACGCGTTCGGCGCGCAGGCCGGCTGGGGCTTCGGCAGCGGCATGATCGACGACGGCTCCGGCAACCTGGTGTACACCGCCGCGACCGAGGGCTACAAGCAGATGGTCGAGTTCTTCCGCGGCCTCGTCGAGGACGGCCTGCTCGACACCGACTCGATGACCGCGGCGAACGACGGCACCGGCGGCGGCAGCGTCACCGAGAAGGTCGCGGCCAACCTCGTGTTCGCGGCCTCCGGCTCGGCCGGCACCGCCATCGAGTTCGCGACGGCCCTCAACGAGACCGTGGGCGAGGGCAACTACGAGATCCTGCAGATCGCCCCTCCCGGCGGTCCTGCCGGCCAGATCTGCGAGCCGCGCAACTTCTGGAACGGCTTCATGCTGAACGCGGAGATCGCCGACTCCGAGAACTTCGTCGCGATTCTGCAGTTCCTCGACTGGTTGTACTACAACCAGGAGGCCCGCGAGCTGCTCCGCTGGGGCGTGCTCGACCAGACCTACACCAAGGACGCCTCCGGCAAGATCACCCTCAAGCCCGAGTTCCGCCTCGACGCCTACGGCATCAACCCCGGTGCGCCGACCGACATCCAGAAGGACCTCGGCTGGTCGAACGCGGTGTTCGCCGACTCGACCGAGTCCCGGGCGCTCAAGGAGTCCTACAACTCCCCGACCTTCGTGGAGTACATCGACTCCGTGCTCTCCACCCGCACGCCTCGCGACCCGAACCCGCCGGCCCCGCTCGACGAGATGGAGCTGGAGCAGGCCTCGCTCCAGGCCACCCCGCTGAAGGACACCGTGGACACCGCCACGCTGCAGTTCATCCTGGGCGACCGCGACATCGCCGAATGGGACGCCTACGTCGGCGAGCTCGAGGCCGCCGGTCTCCAGACCTACGTCGACCTCATCAACACCGCCCGCCAGCGCTTCGAGGAGGAGAACTCCTAGTCCGCCTGCCGGGGTGCGGCCGGTGAGCACGGCTTCGCCGAGCTCGCAGACCAGCCGCTCTACCCCGGTGCGGACGGGAGGGAGTGCCTATGTCCCTCACTCAAGACGAGCAGTCCCCGCGGGCCGAGGCCCGCGGGGGCGCCGCGGCGCCCCCGGCGCCGCCGCGCCCGCCTGCGGCGAAGCCGAAGGCGCGACCCCGCAAGCGCAAGCTGAGCTGGAAGACCGCGTTCAAGCGCGACTGGCAGCTCTACACCATGGCGATCGTGCCGCTGATCTTCTTCGTGATCTTCAAGTACGGCCCCATGCTCGGCAACGTCATCGCGTTCCGGAGGTTCCGCCCCGGCGGCAGCATCTTCGGCGACGAATGGGTCGGCGTGCGCTACATCGAGATGTTCATCAACGACCCGTCGTTCTGGCACGTCTTCACGAACACGGTGATCCTGGGCGCTCTCACCATGGTGGTCTGCTTCCCGCTCCCGATCGTGCTGGCGCTCCTGCTGAACGAGGTGCGGCAGCAGTACTTCAAGAAGCTCGTGCAGTCGATCTCGTATCTGCCGCACTTCCTGTCGATCGTCATCATCGTCGGCATGGTCATGCAGATCCTGTCGCTGGAGGGCACGGCGAACCAGATCGTCCGCGCCTTCGGCGCCGAGGAGATCCCGTTCCTGCAGCGCGCCGAGTGGTTCCGCTTCATCTACGTGGGCTCCGAAGTGTGGCAGACCATCGGCTGGGGCACGATCCTCTATCTGGCGGCGCTCACCTCGATCGACGACTCCCTGTACGAGGCGGCGAAGATCGACGGCGCGGGCCGGTGGCGGCAGACCTGGCACGTCACGCTGCCGGGCATCCGGCCGACGATGGTCACGTTGCTGATCCTCAACATCGGCATGTTCCTCAACGTGGGCTTCGAGAAGGTCTTCCTGCTCTACAACCCGCTGACGTACGAGACGGCCGACGTCATCTCGACCTACCTCTACCGGGTCGGCCTGGTGTCGAACAACCTCAGTTACGCGACCGCCATCGGCCTGTTCCAGGCGCTGATCGGTCTCGTGATGGTGCTTTCCGCGAACCTGATCTCGCGGCGGACGACGGGAACGAGCCTGTGGTGACCGATATTCGCACGCCCGACCTCGCGTCGGTGAAACCGCGGACGACGCATCGGACGAGGGGCGAGCGCGTCTTCGGCGCGTTCAACGCGACCTTCCTCATCCTGCTGTGCCTGGGGATGCTGTACCCGTTCATCACGGTGCTCGCGCAGTCGTTCAGCTCCTCCGGGGCGATCAAGGCCGGCCAGGTGAACTTCCTGCCTGTCGACTTCAATGTGGACACCTATGCGATCGTGATGTCGGACGGCATCTTCTGGCGCAACTACGGCAACACGGTGCTGTACACGGTGGTCGGCACCATCATCGCGATGGTCCTGACCACGACCTACGCGTTCGTGCTGTCGAAGCCGCACCTGAAGGGCCGCAAGGTCCTCATCGGCATTGCGGTGTTCACGATGTTCTTCAACGGCGGCCTTGTGCCGAACTACGTGCTGATCTCGGCGCTGGGCATGAAGAACACCATGTGGGCGCTGGTGCTCCCGGGCGCGATCTCGGTGTTCAACCTGCTGGTGATGAAGGCGTTCTTCGAGAACCTGCCGAAGGAGCTCGAGGAGGCCGCGCAGATCGACGGGCTCGGCTGGTACGGCATCTTCGGCCGGATCGTGCTGCCGTTGTCGAAGGCCGTGATCGCCACGATGGTGCTGTTCTACTCGGTCGCGTTCTGGAACGACTGGTTCGCCGCGTTCCTGTACCTCGACAAGAGCGAGCTGTTCCCCATCACGCTGTACCTGCGCAACCTCATCGCGGGCGCTTCGACCACGGCGTCCGAAGGGGCGGCGGCCGCGGGCAGCACGACCGCGCAGGTCTCGGCGAACATCCAGGCGGTGACGATGATCCTCACCGTCATCCCGATCCTGACCATCTACCCCTTCGTCCAGCGGTACTTCGTGTCGGGCGTCATGCTTGGATCGGTCAAGGGCTAGTGAGCGCAAGGGAAGGGGCGGCAGCATGAGCACGCAGCAGCAGGCGGACGAGATCGGACCGGGAGTGCTCTCCCGGTTCACCGCCGCGGTCTACCGCTTCCTCGTCCTCGGGGTGTTCCTCGCGGTCGCGGGGGTGCCGACGCTGCTGATGTGGGTGCTGCTCGCCCCTGCCCCCGGCAATGTCATCTGGTTCGTCGCCGCGCTCCTGCCGCTGGCGCCCGCGTTCTCGGCGGCGCTCTACGCGCAGCGGGCGTGGGCGGACGAGCCGGACCTCAGCCCCGCGAAGCCGCTCTTCCGCGGCCTCAAGATGAACCTGCGGGACACGCTTGCCTGGTGGGCGCCGGTGCTCGCCCTCGCCACGGTGCTCTCGGTGAACGTGCTGTTCGCCGGGCAGGTCGCCGGCGGCGGCATCCTGCGGCCGGTGTGCATCGTGCTCCTGGTGATGCTCGCCGTGTGGGCGGGGCACCTGCTCGTGGTGACCTCGTTCTTCTCGTTCCGCTTCCGCGACGTGCTGCGGGTGGCGGCGGCGGAGTTCTTCCTCTCCTGGAAGTCCTCCCTCGGCTTCCTCTCGCTGCTCATCGTGGCCACCGCCGCGGTGGTCGTGAGCTCCGAAGGACTGCTGCTCGTGCTCGGCTGGGCCTTCGCGGCCCTGATGTGGCTCGTGGTGCGACCGGTCGTCGCCGACATCACCAGGCGCTTCACCGCGCACGACTGACCCTCTGAGACGACCCCTAGCCGCGCGGCTCCTTGACCAGTTCGAGGAGGTGCGCGGCGGGGGAGTCCGCGCGGTCCCGCCCCGACGACACCGCCGAGACCGTCCATTCGGGAGCGTCCTCCGCCGCGATCGGCAGGGCCCGCAACCCGCTCGCCTGCGGCTTCGCGGCCACATGCCGCGGCACCACCGCGATGCCCAGCCCCCTGCACACCAGGTCCAGCAGTGTGTGGACGTCGTTGACCGAGCAGCGCACGCGCCGGTGCACGCCCCGCGCGGCGAACGCCTCGTCGTTCAGCGTCCGCACCCCCCACGCCGGCCCGAAGTCGATGAACGCCTCCTCCGCCAGCGCCTCCCAGCGCACGGAGGCGCGGGTCGCGAGCGGATGGTCCGGCGGCAGCAGCGCCAGCAGCGGCTCCCGGCCGATCTCCAGGCGCGGCAGGCCGCTCAGGTGCCGCTCCGTCGCGACGAACGCGACGTCGAGCTCACCGGCCCGCAGCAGTCCCAGCAGGTCGTGCGAACCGGACTGCACGAAGTGCGTCTCCACCCGCGGGTGGCGCCGGTGGAAGCGGTCGAGCAGGGCCGCGATGTCGACCAGCCCGAGGCACTGCTCCGCGCCGATCCGCAGCGACCCGGCGAGGTCGCGGCTGGCCTTGACGACCGCGTCGCGCGCGCCCGCCGCCTGCTCCAGCATCGCCCTCGCGTACGGCAGCAGCGCGAACCCGGCCTCGGTCGGCTCGACCCGCCGGGTGGTCCGGATGAACAGGCTCGTGCCCAGCTCCTCCTCGAGCCCCCGGATCGCGGCCGACAGGCCCGACTGCGAGATGCCCGTCAGCTCGGCGGCGCGAGTGAAGTGCCTCTCATCCGCTAGCGCGACCAGGTACTCCATCTGCCGCAGTTCCATGAACGATGCCCCGCGCTTCTCAATCCCATGATCAACAGTTGTTGGACTTCTAGATTACCGGTCCCTAGCATGAGCGGGGCGGGCCCGCCTCGGGCGCCGCGTTCCAGCTCCGGCGAGGAGAGACCGATGAAGACCTTCACCATGCCAGGCACCGACATCACCGCACCGAACGTGGTGCTCGGGCTGATGCGCATCCAGGACAAGACCGACGAGGAGGTGCGCACCCTCCTGAGCACCGCGATCGACGCGGGGATCACCTTCCTGGACCACGCCGACCTCTACGGCAGCGGCCGCCACGGCTGCGAGCGCCGCTTCGCCGAGGCCATGAAGCTGACCCCGGCCGAGCGCGAGCGCCTGGTCATCCAGACCAAGACCGGCATCATGCACCCCGGCCCGTACTTCGACTTCTCGTACGAGCACATCGTCGAGTCCGTCGACGAGTCGCTGGCCGCGCTGGACACCGACTACCTCGACATCCTGCTGCTGCACCGCCCGGACGCCCTCGTGGAGCCCGAGGAGGTCGCCCGCGCGTTCGACGACCTCGCCGCCGCCGGGAAGGTCCGCGCGTTCGGCGTCTCGAACCACACGGCCCGCCAGATGGACCTGCTGCGCAAGTACGTGAACCAGCCGCTCGTGGCGAACCAGGTGCAGCTCTCGATCACCCACGCGCCCTTGATCGCCCAGGGCGTGGCCGCGAACATGCAGGGCCTCGACCAGTCGGTGGCGCGCGACGACGGCATCGTCGACTACTGCCGCCTGCACGGCATCACGATCCAGGCGTGGTCGCCGTTCCAGGCCGGCTTCTTCGACGGCCCGTTCATCGGCTCGGAGCGCTACCCGGAGCTGAACGCCGTGATCGACCGGCTCGCCGCGAAGTACGACGTGCCGCCGATCGCGATCGCCGTCGCCTGGATCACCCGCCACCCGGCGCAGATGCAGGTCGTCATCGGGACCACCAACCCCGAGCGCGTGGCCGCCTCGGCCCTGGGCTCGGACATTCCGCTGACCCGCCCCGAATGGTACGAACTCGTGCGCGCGGCCGGGTACACCGTCCCGTAGCATCCATTTAGGAATTGTGGCCGGTTTGTAGACTGGGCGGGTTTCGGTGACCCGCCCAGGACAAGGACGCCAATGACCGCACCAGTGCCCGGCCCGAGGGCGCTCGTAACGTACATCCGCACCGGCGGCCGCGAGGCCCGCATCGCCTACCGCGACCTGCCGGAGAAGGAGCGGTTCGCCTACCACGCCCTGGTGCGCCGCGTGTTCGAGACCGCGCTCGCGCACCACTTCGGCAGGCACCCGTCCCGGGAGCAGGTGCTCGAACTGGTCGAGCGCGTCGGCGACCGACACCCGCAGTACGCGGGCGGCGTCAGACGCGTCGTTCGCTCCACTGCAGAAGGAACCTCCAGCGGCGGCATGAGCGTGCGCCAGGTGCTCACCGCGCAGCACCTCGTCATCCGCGAGATCGCCAAGCTCCACCCGGCCTTCCTGGACCGGGCCGACGAGATCGTGGAGCCGACCGCCGAGTTCACCGGCACCGACCCGCACCACGCCGTGAAGGTGACGATCAACCTCGACGGGACGCTGCGCGAACTCGAACTCCTCCGCGGGGTCGAGCGCATCGGCGGCCGGACGCTCGGCATGTGCCTCGTCCGCGCCTGGGTGGCGGCCGAGAAGCAGCGCTGGCGCCGCGCGAAGGAGCTCGGCCAGTACGACGACTTCCCCGAGATCGGATCGGGCAAGGGCAGGGGCGACGCCTATCGGCGCGAGGCGTACTCCACCGGCCGGCTCTGCCGCGCCACCGTGGACCGGTACGGCCGCCTGCGCGCCTTCACGTTCATGCGCACCGCCCTCTTCGACGACGGCCGCATGGCCCTCGCCGCCCAGATCCGCGAGGCGGTCAACGCGGCCCAGGCCCCTCTGCGGGTCTCACTCGGACTCCTCGGCGGCTACGGCCTCGACCACCTCGTCGAGGCGGGCTTCGCGGGAGGCCTTGACCAGGACGACGTCGCCGGGGGCGAGGAGTCCGCGGAGACGGCCAACCGCTGATCCGTTGTCGCGCAAAGCGACAGCGCGTGCGCCCGCGCCTTCGGCGATCAGTCGCGCGGTCGCGCCGACCGCGATCACGATGTCGGCCCGTGCCGCGGCGTACCGTCCGATCGCGCGGTGCTCGCTCTCGCTCGCGTCGCCGAGTTCGGCCATGTCGCCGAGGACGGCGATGCGGCGCGACCCCTCGATCGCCGCGAGGGCGTCCAGGGCGGCGCGGGCCGAGTCCGGGTTGGCGTTGTAGGAGTCGTCGAGCAGCACGACCCCGCCGGGGAGGTCGCGCAGTTCCATGCGCCACTTGGAGAGCGCGGCGCCGGCCAGCGCCTTCGCGGACGCCTCCAGCGCAATCCCGGCGGCGAGGCCCGCGGCCGCGGCGGCCGCCGCGTTGCACGCCTGGTGGGCGCCGACGAACGGCAGCGTGAGACGCGTTGCGGCGTCGGCGGTCTGGAGCGTGAACGTGGGCCGGCCGCGCCGGTCCAGCGTCAGGTCGAGGACCCGCACGTCGGCGTGCCCGGCCCGGCCGAACGTGAGGACCGGGCCGTCGGTGAGCGCCCGCATCGCGGCCACGGCCGGATCGTCGGCGTTGAGGACGGCGGTCCCGCCGGGCGCAAGGCCTTGCACGAGTTCGCCTTTGGCCTTCGCGATGGCGCCGCGCGTTCCGAAGTAGCTCAGATGCGCCTGGCCGACGTTGAGGACGACGCCGATGTCCGGCGGCGCCAGCGCTGCGAGCGCGCCGATGTCGCCGACGCGGCGGGCGCCCATCTCCAGAGCGAGGCAGCGGGTGTCGGCGTCCACTCGGAGCATGGTGATCGGCACGCCGAGCTCGTTGTTCATCGAGCCGACCGTGGCGACCGTGGGCGCGGCGCCCGACAAGACGGCCCCGACCAGGTCCTTGGTGCTGGTCTTGCCCTGGGAGCCGGTGACGCCGACGACGACCAGCCTGCTGCGCAGCCGCGCCACGACGTGCGCGGCGAGCGCCTGCAGGGCCGCCTGCGCGTCCGCGACGACGACCGTGGGCAGCGCCGTGGGCCGCGAGCCGAGCACCGCGACCGCACCGGCCTCGCCGGCCTGACCGGCGAAGTCGTGGCCGTCCACGTGCTCGCCGTCGAACGCGACGAAGAGCCCGCCGGGTTCGGCGAGGCGGCCGTCGAGCACGGCCGGGGCGGTCACCGTCACGTCCTCACCGGCGACGGTCCCGCCGGTGATCGCGGCGATCGCACTGAGGCGGAGCGCGATCATGACCGCGCTCCGCTGCGTTCGGTTCCATGCATCGGCACAGGTGTCATCCGCAGAGGTTTCATGCGCGCAGGTTTCATGGGGACAGTCAAGGCGGTCCGCCGTTGCACGGGCGTATGCGCTTTTCGATACGCCCGCGATACGCCCGGCCTATCGTCGGCATATCGAAAACGCCATACGCTCCGACAACGCTTCGCCCCGTTGACTGTGCGCATGCTCAAGAGAGAACCGGCCGGCATCACGGTCTACGGCGCCGACGAGGACGAGGCCGCGCTGTTCCGCGCGCTGGCGCCGCGCTTCGGCGTCGCGCCGACGATCACCGGCGAACCGGTGTCCGAGGCCAACGCCGACCTCGCGGCGGGCGACCGGTGCATCAGCATCGGGCACAAGACCCGCGTCACCAGCGCCGCGCTGCGCGCGCTCGGCCGCGCCGGCGTCGCCTACATCTCCACCCGCAGCATCGGCTTCAACCACATCAGCGTGCAGTACGCGCAGAGCCTGGGCATCGAGGTCGGGAACGTCGCGTACTCCAGCGACAGCGTCGCCGACTACACGCTCATGCTCATGCTCATGGCGGTACGGCACGCCAAGTCCACCGTCCTGCGCGCCGAGGTCCACGACTACCGGCTCCACGAGTCGCGCGGGAGGGACCTGCGGGACCTCACCGTGGGCGTGGTCGGCACGGGCCGCATCGGCGCGGCGGTCGTGGACCGGCTGCGCGGCTTCGGCTGCCGCATCCTGGCCCACGACAACACCGCCAAGGCCGCCGCCGAGTACGTGCCGCTCGACGAGCTGCTGCGCCGCAGCGACGTCGTCACCCTCCACACCCCGCTCAACCCGGGCACCCACCACCTCCTCGACCGCCGGCGCATCGCGCTGATGCGCCGGGACGCCTATGTCGTCAACACCGGGCGCGGCGCACTCATCGACACCGAGGCCCTGGTCTCGGCCCTGGAGAGCGGCAGGCTGGGCGGCGCGGCCCTGGACGTGGTCGAAGGCGAGGAGGGCGTCTTCTACACCGCGCACCGGGACTCGCCGGTCGAGAGCAAGCCGCTGCTGCGCCTCCAGCAACTGCCCAATGCGCTCATCAGCCCGCACACCGCCTACTACACCGACCGCGCGCTCCGCGACACGGTCGAGAACTCCATTGTGAACTGCCTGCGATTCGAGAAGAGGAAACAGCATGGCTGAGTTGAAGATCGGCATCGTCTTCGGCGGCTGCTCCGAGGAGCACCCCGTGTCCGTCAAATCCGCACGCGAGGTCGCCGGGAGCCTCGACCTCGCCAGGTTCGAGCCGTACTACATCGGGATCACCGAGAGCGGCGCGTGGCGGCTCTGCGACGACCCCGGCCCCGGTTGGGAGGACGGCCGCCCGGCCGTGCTCTCGCCCGACCGCACCGCGCCCGGACTGCTCGTCCTCGACGGCGACCGGTACGAGACGATCCGGCTCGACGCGGTGGTGCCCGTGCTCCACGGCAGGCTCGGCGAGGACGGAGCGATCCAGGGCCTGCTCGAACTCGCCGGCATCCCGTACGCGGGCTGCGACGTCCAGAGCTCCGCGCTGTGCATGGACAAGACCCTCGCCTACCTCGTCGTCCGCGAGGCCGGCATCGCCGTGCCCGCCTTCTGGACCGTCGACACCGACGACAAGAGCGACGTCGAGAAGATCGACGCCGCGGCCCTGCCGTACCCCGTCTTCGTCAAACCGGCCCGATCCGGCTCCTCCTTCGGCGTCACCAAGGTGACCCGCGAGGCCGACCTAGAGGACGCGATGGACACCGCCAGGCGGTACGACGCGAAGGTCCTCATCGAGGAGGCCGTCGACGCGAGCGAGATCGGCTGCGCCGTCCTCGGCAACGGCGCCGAGCTGTTCGCCGGCGAGGTCGACCGCGTCGCGCTCTCCCACGGCTTCTTCAGGATCCACCAGGAGGACGCGCCCGAGACCGGCTCGGAGAACGCGCAGTTCATCGTCCCCGCCGACATCCCCGCCGAGTCGCGCGCGCTCGTCCAGGAGACGGCCAAGGCGATCTACCGCGCCCTGGGCTGCCGGGGGCTCGCGCGGGTCGACCTGTTCCTGAAAGCGGACGGGACGGTCGTCCTCAACGAGGTGAACACCATGCCCGGCTTGACCTCGTACAGCCGCTATCCGAGAATGATGGCGGCCTCGGGGCTGCCGCTCGCCGAGGTGATCGACCGGATGGTCGCACTGGCGATGGAGGGGACGGCCGTTGCGCGATGACTTCGCCTACGTGGACGACGCGGTGCCCGGCATCCGCTGGGACGCGACCTACGCGACCGCCGAGAACTTCATCGGCGCACCGGTCGACGGCTACCTGACGGACCGCGTCGTCGGCACGCGGGCGCTGTGCGCGGCCCTCACCGAGGCGCAGGGGAAGGCGGCGTCGATCGGCCTCGGCCTGCTCGTCTGGGACGCCTACCGGCCACAGCGCGCCGTCGACCACTTCCTGCGGTGGGCGGCGCAGCCGGAGGACGGCCGCACGAAAGCGGGGCACTACCCGAACATCGAGCGGTCCGAGATGGTCGCGAAGCAGTACGTCGCCCCCAAGTCGGGCCACAGCCGCGGCAGCACCGTCGACCTGACGCTCTGCCGACCCGACACCGGCGAACCGGTCCCCATGGGCGGCCACCACGACCTGATGGACCCGGTCTCGCACCACGGCGCGTCAGGCATCACCCGCGTCGAGACCGCCAACCGCGCACTCCTGCGATCCATCATGGAGGATTGCGGTTTCCTGCCGTACCAGTGGGAGTGGTGGCACTACACGCTCAAGAACGAGCCGTACCCGGACACGTACTTCGACTTCCCCGTCGCCTAGGTCGCGGCGGCGGGCAGCCGGACTTCCACTCGGAGGCCGCCCTCGGGGCGGGCGGACAGGGTGAGCCGCCCTTCGTGGGCCTTGACGATGTTCTCGACGATCGCCAGGCCGAGGCCGACCCCCGCATGGTCGGCGTGGACGCGGCGCGTGCCGCGCTGGAAGGGCTCGGTGAGCGTCGCGACCAGGTGCGGCTTGATCTCCGCGCCGGTGTTCTCGACCGTGAGCACCGCCGCGTCCACCTGGGCGGCGGTCGTGACCCACACGGCCCCGCCCTCGTCGAGATTGTGGACGATCGCGTTGTGCAGCAGGTTCACGACCATCTGGAGCAGCAGCGCGGGCGAGCCCGCGGCCGACGCGAGATCACCGGAGACCTGGACGTCCACGCCGCGCCGCTCCGCGAGGGGCAGGAGCGTCTCGGCGGCCTCCTCCGCGGTGAGCGACAGGTCGACGGGCTCGCGGGCGAAGGCGCGCTGACCGGTGCGGCTGAGCATGAGCAGCGCCTCGGTGAGGTCGATGGCCCTGGCGTTCACGAAGTGCAGGCGGTCGACGAGTTCCGGCGTGCATCCGGCCGGGTCGCGCTGCGCCACATCGAGGAGCGTCTGCATGGTGGCCAGGGGCGTGCGCAGTTCATGGGAGGCGTTGGCGGCGAACCGCTGGTGCTCGCCCACGTTCGCCTCGATCTGCTCGAGCATCGAGTCGAAGGCGTCCGCGAGCTCGCGGAACTCGTCGCTGCGGCCGGGCATCCGGATGCGGTGCCCGAGTGCGCCTTTCGCGGCGATGCGGGTGGCGCCCGCGATCTGGTTGAGCGGGGCGAGCATCCGGCCGGCGAGGAACCAGCCGCCGACGAGGCCGAACACGAGCAGGAGGCCCATCATCAGCGCCGCCTTCGGGGCGAACGCGCGCCAGAGGTCCAGGCGGCCCGGGATGAAGAAGGTCGGCGGGCACCGGCCCCCGGTGCCCGGTGCGCAGGGCTCGCCGAGGGTGATCGCCTCGCGGGGCACGTAGCGCAGCAGGAACAGCCAGATGACGGCCAGCAGCAGCGCCCCGGCGAGCAGCAGGAGCGCGACGTAGCTGATCGTCAGTTTGAGGCGGACGCTCGAGCCGGGCCGCCTATCCACGGTCCGCGCCCGTCTCGATGCGGTAGCCGACGCCGGGCACCGTCGCGATCACCCACGGCTCGCCCAGGCGCTTGCGCAGCGCGGAGACCGTGATGCGCACGGCGTTCGTGAACGGGTCGGCGTTCTCGTCCCACGCCCGCTCCAGCAGGTCCTCGGCGCTCACCACCCCGCCCTCGGCCGCGACGAGCACTTCGAGCACCGCGAACTGCTTGCGGGTGAGCGCGACGTACTTCCCGTCGCGGAAGACCTCGCGGCGGAACGGGTCCAGGCGCAGGCCCGCGATCTCGCGCACGGGCGGGCGGTGGTGGGCCCGCCTGCGGTCGAGCGCCCTGAGGCGCAGCACCAGCTCCTTGAGCGCGAACGGCTTCGTGAGGTAGTCGTCCGCCCCGAGCTCGAACCCGGAGGCCTTGTCGTCGAGCCGGTCCGCGGCGGTGAGCATCAGGATCGGCATGCCGGTGCCGGAGTCGACGATGCTCGCGGCGACCTCGTCGCCGGAGGGGCCGGGGATGTCGCGGTCCAGGACCGCGATGTCGTAGGCGTTGACGCTCAGCATCTCCAGGGCGGCGTCGCCGTCGCCCGCGATGTCAGCGGCGATGGCCTCCAGCCGCAGTCCGTCGCGGATGGCCTCTGCCAGATAGGGTTCGTCCTCGACGATCAGCACGCGCATAGTTCCACGATGCTACGGGCCCGGACCTATCGCGGGCATATCGAAAACCGCTAACGTGCCGACAACACCGCCCCTCCTGTACTGGAGAGCATGTCCTACAGCCTTTCCGCACGAACCATGACCCGCCGGCTCCGCCGGGGGCTGGCCGCCCACGGCGTCGCCGTCCTCGCGGCGATCGCCAAGGCGCTCGGCTACCGGCTCCTCCGCATCCGCGACCGCGGCGCGCTCGGCGTGGCCGACGGCGCCGTCCCGTACCGGACCACGGTCTTCGACGACGCGGTCGCGGGCGTGGCCAACCTCGACCCGGCGCTCCTGGCCGCCGTGCGCCGGGCCGCGGCGGACGCGGCCCGCGACGGCCTCGTCTGCTACGTCAACAGCGGCTGGCGCTCGCCGGAGTACCAGCGGCACCTGCGCCGCGAAGCGGTCGCCCAGTACGGCTCCGAGGAGGCCGCCTCCCGCTGGGTGTCCACACCGGAGACCTCGGCCCACGTCGCCGGGCACGCGGTCGACATCGGCCCGCCCGCCGCCGCGGCGTGGCTGGCCCGGCACGGCGCCGCCTACGGCCTGTGCCAGATCTACCGGAACGAGCCCTGGCACTACGAACTGCGCCCCGAAGCGGTCGTGCACGGCCCGCCGCCCATGTACGACAACCCCTCCGTCGACCCCCGCAACCGGCGCTGACCAGTGCCTCCGGACCACTGCGAACGTCTGCGGAAAAAACGCGTTCGAGCGGAAGCCGCTGCGCCCGTACGATGTCGGCAGGCCCGTGCACGGCAATGCGGGCAGCGCTTCGGACGCGTTCAAGGTGCGCGGGCCGAGCTGGGGAGAGGAACCTGAAGACGATGGAGGTTCCGAGCGCCGCGCGGGCGGTGAAGGCGGCGAAGTCGACCGCCGCATCCCTCGGCCTGCGGGCCGACGACGCGGTCGTCCTGAACGACTCGAACATTCTCACACTGCGGCTCCTGCCCTGCGACGTGCTCGCCCGGGTCGTCCCCGCGGCGCATCAGAGCGCGCAGTTCGAGATCGGCATCGCCCGGCGGCTCGCCGAGTCCGGTTCCCCCGTGGCCGCGCTCGATCCGCGCGTGGAGCCGCGCGCCCACGCGCGCGACGGCTTCGACATCACATTGTGGACCTACTACGCCCCCGTCTCGGCCCGCGAGATGCCTCCGGCCGAGTACGCCGACGCCCTCGCGCGGCTGCACGCAGGCATGCGGTCGATCGACCTGCCCGCGCCGCACTTCACCGACCGGGTCGAAGAGGCGCAGCAGATCCTCGCCGACCGGGAGGTCAGTCCCGAACTCGCCGAACCGGACCGGAAGATCCTGGCCGACACCTTGCGCGACCTGCGGGGCGCGATCGCCGGGCGCGGCGAGGACCAGCTGCTGCACGGCGAGCCGCACCCGGGCAACCTGCTCGCCACCGCGCAAGGGCCGCTGTTCATCGACTTCGAGACGTGCTGCCGCGGGCCCGTCGAATTCGACCTCGCGCACGCGCCCGACGAGGTGGCCGACCACTACCCGGGCGTCGACCGGGAACTGGTGCGCCAGTGCCGCATCCTGATGCTCGCCATGGTCACCACCTGGCGCTGGGACCGCGACGACCGGCTCCCGGACGGCCGCCGCCTCGCCGAAGAGTGGATGGGCCGCATACGTTCGGCCCTCGACCGCTGAGGATTCGCCGACGGGCGCGACCGGCCTGCGGGGCGGCCGCCGACCGGCGGCACGGCCATCGCCTGCTCCGCCCGGTCCGGGCCGGGCCTGCCGGTCCGTGGCCGCGCCCCGCGATATCCTGCCGCGTCGCGTACCGCGACTACTTGCGGACCATCTCCAGCCCGGCCGGCACGGCGTCGGTGCCTTCGCCGTCGAGGGCGCGGAGCGCTTCGGCCACGAACCGCGCCACCGCGGCGGCGCCGGCGGTCGTGTAGTGCGTGTTGTCCTTCTTGAGGTCGGCGCTCACCTCGATGCCGCGCTCGGCGGCGGCGCCGTGCACGAAGAGCGCGGCCGAGGCCTCCGCGCCGAGCCACGTGTAGAGCCAGCGCGTGAAGGCGTTGAGGTCGATGACCGGCACGTCCAGTTCGTGCCCGAGGCGGCGGACCTCCGCCGGGTACGGGCCGTGCGAGTACCGCAGCGCCCCTTCGGGAGTGAACATCCGCCGTTCGACGCTGGTGGTGAGGACCGGCTTCGCGCCGGCGCTGCGGACCTCCTCGATGAACGCGGTGAGGCGCTCGCGGTAGCCGCCTTCCGCGGCGAGGGTCTCGGGCTCCTTCTGGTCGTTGTGGCCGAAGCCGAAGACCACGGTGTCGCCCGCCTGGAGCTCGTCCGTGATCAGCTTCCAGTTGCCGCGCTCCCGGAAGGTCGCGGTCGTGGCGCCGCCGAAGGCGCGGTTGCTCACCGGCTCGGTGAGGAACGCGGCGAGCTCGTCGCCCCAGCCCAGGAGCGGCAGTTCGGCGTGCCCGGAGGAGGCGCCGTCGTCGGTCGGAGCGACGGTCGAGTCGCCTGCGAGGTGGATCATGATCTGCCTTTCACGATGCGGTGGCGCGCGCCCAGACCTGGAGGAAAGCGGTTGCGCCGGGCCAACGGCATCGTAGCGACACCAGTGCCGCGAGCGCGAGCCCCGGGGAGGGCGCGGTTTCGGCCCGAATGAGCCCGCCTCGCCGCCCGATCGCCGCAGAAATTAAGAAAATCAATCTTTGACTCTTGAAAGTTAAGATCTATGCGAGTAAAAATTAAGGTATGGCAGATGAAGCATTGGACTGGCAGGAGCTCACCAACCTGACCCGCGGGCAGTCGTTCACCGTCGAGCGGGTGCGCCTCGACGAGACCGGCGTCGCCGTCGAGGGCGCGTTCGAACTCCCGCAGCTCGCGCAGCTCAGCGCCGAGGACCAGGTCTTCGTCACCGCGTTCGTGCGGTGCCACGGCTCCATCAAGGAGATGGAGCGGACCTTCGGCGTCAGCTACCCCACCATCAAGGCGCGGCTCAACCGGATCACACAGGCCCTCGACTTCGTCGAGACCGACCCGGCGCCCTCCCGCGCCGACGTCATCGAACGGCTGCGCCGCGGCGAGATCACCGCCGACCAGGCACTGTCCGAACTGGAAGGAACAGCATGATGCCGCAGCTCGTCACCGTCCGGGTCACCCGCCCCGGCCACCGCACCATACGGCTCTGGGTACCCGTGCTCCTCCTGGTGATCCTGCTTTCGCCGATCCTCCTGCTGGCGGTCCTGGGCGGCGTCCTCGCCTGCCTGATCTTCCACATGCGAGTACGGCAGACCTTCGCCGGCGTCTGGCGCGTCATCGCCGCGCTCCCCGGCTCCCGCTTCGACATCGAGCAGGGCCGCAACGCCTTCCTCGTCACCATCCGCTAAGAGAGGCCCCGCAATGAACGAACAGCGCAAAGCCATCCTGGACATGCTGGCCGAAGGCACCATCACCGCGACCGACGCCGAACGGCTGCTGGTCGCCCTCGAAGCGGGCGAGCCCGCTCCGAGCGCCGCCGGCCGACCCAAGGCGAAGTACCTCCGGCTCGCCGTCGAATACGTCGACAACGGCGAGCCCGGCCGCGTCAACATCCGCGTGCCGCTGGCCCTCCTGCGCGCCGGGGTGCGGCTCACGGCCCTCGTCCCGCCCCAGGCGCTCGAGAAGGCCAACACCGAGATGGCCAAGGCCGGCGTGCCCTTCGACCTGACCCAGCTCAAGCCCGAGCAGCTCGAAGAGCTCGTGAACCACCTCGACGAGGTGATCGTGGACATCGACAGCTCCGATGCCCAGGTCCGCGTCTTCAGCGAGTAGTCCGATGTGGCGGTTCCGAGTGGCGGCCAAGGTGACGAGGGCGCGCTGGCGGGCCGCCACCCGGCGCAGGCGCCTGCGCCGGGCCGGCTGGGCCTGACCCCACCGACCAGGTTGGACAGCTCCCGCTCCGCCTCTGCCCCATATGGTCTCGCCCCCGACCGCGCGACTTGCGCGAACCGCCGTAAACCTGGTCTTGTAGGGTGGCTGCAGCTCACCTCCTCAGCGCGAGGCCGGTCCGGAAGGCGGGAACCGACATGCAGTCCATCGACATCGACCCCGAATCGCTGCGGAAGGGCGCCGAGCAGCTGGACCAGGCCAAGGCCTCCGTCCAGGCCCGGTACGAGCAGTTCCGCACCGAGGCCGAGGCCCTCTTCGACGCGTTCGGCGGCGACGACATCGGCTCGATCCTCGGCGAGGCCCACACCGCCTGCCTCGAAGCGGCCCGAGAGTGCTTCGAGACGAACATCGAGGGCCTCGCGGACTACGCGGAGTGCCTGCGCGGCTTCGCCGACGACTACCAGGCCGCCGACGACGACGCCGCCGCGGAGCTCGACGCGCTCTTCGCCGGGCTCGTGCCGCAGCAACCGGTCCAGTAAGGAGACGCGCCCGTGGGTATGCAACTGCCGTCGGAACTCGTATCGATCCTGGGGATGCTCGGCTACAGCTGGCCGGAGTCCGACGAGGAGAAGCTCTTCGAGCTGGCCGGCACCTGGACCGGGATGGCCGGGACCATCTCCGGCTCCGTCGAGGAGCTGAACGCGGCCGCGCGTACGGTCCTGGACGCCAACTCCGGCAAGGACATCGACGCCTTCGGCGCGGAGTGGGACGACGAGGAGTCCTCCAACCGGAACATCGGCGACACCGCCGACCCGCTGAACATCATCGGCATCGGCCTCACGGCGGCAGCGGGCCTGACCCTCGCCCTGAAGGTCCAGGTGATCGTGCAGCTGGTGATCCTCATGGTCCAGATCACCTACGCGATCGCCACCGCTGCGATCACGTTCGGCGCCTCGCTGCTGCAGATCCCGATCTTCAAGACCATCACCGGCAAGATCATCGACATGCTCGTGGGCATGGCCACCGAGGCGGTGCTCAGTGGGAACCGGTAGATCGCGCAGCGCCTCCCCGCGCAAGACCACCTCCACCCGCGGAAAGCTCCTCTCGGGCGTGCTCAACAGCACCAGCACCTTCAAGACCGCCAAAGGCCCGGCGGCGCCCGCGCCGCCCAAGAAGCGCAAGCGCCCGCCGCGCCAGCCCGTCGCCAACGACCCCTACCAGCGCCCCAAGTTCAACAAGTCCACCAAGGACAAGATCTGGGAGAACGCCGAGAAGTCCAGCGCCGACGGCAAGGTCCGCGACCCGCTCACCGGCAAGGTCATGGACAAGAAGGACCGCTGGGACGGCGGCCACGCCCCCGACTGGGAGTTCCGCAAGCACAAGGCCGCAGCGGAGAAGTACGGGACGAACATCTACCCCCGCAGCCAGTTCGTCAAGGACTACAACACCCCCGACCACGTCATCCCCGAACTGCCCAGCTCCAACCAGAGCCACGCGGGCGAGGGCAAGGGCGACGAGTGGGCGAAGCTCCTGAAGAACCGGTACGGCACGCCGCCCCCCTAGCGGGCGCGAAGCCAAGGTACGGTTCGACCGGTCCCCGAGTGAGTCTGTCTCCCAGTAAGGAACTGACATGGCGATTTCCGAAGCCGACCAGCGCGTCGGATTCAAGGTGGCTGACGCCTTCGACGGCGGCGAGTTCGACCGGGTCGCCCGGTTCTGGACCGAGGACGAGTCGGCGTTCGTGGACGTCGCCGAGTACGGCGGCTCGCCGGGTCCCGGCATCGCCTCCTACTCGACGCTCGGCCTCTCGGCCGCCCCGCTCATGGACGGCGACACGCAGATGCCCTTCGGCGTCGAGATCTGCGGCGCCGCGGACGACGGCTTCGACCTCTTCCCGAACATCCTCGCCTCCGCCGCGTTCCAGGTCCTCGACGGCGAGTTCGTCTACCCCGACCGCATCCTCGGCGGCATCGTGGAGGGGTACTACCCGGACCTGGAGATGAAGCACCTGCTCTTCATGAGCCCGTTCCTGTGGGGCGACCGGCTGCAGTCGTTCGACGCGGCGGGCCGCCAGGTCGCGTTCCTCCAGGCCGTGCCGATCTCGAACGCCGAACTCGAACTCGCCATGCGCACCAGCGTCGACGAGATGACCGACCTCATGATGGCCCGCGGCGCCGAACCGACCGACCTGGCGCGCGCCTCCGTCGTCTGACCCGCCCGACCAGGGCAGGGGACCCCGAATCCACGGCCACCGGGGCCGGGCGCATCACGCGCCCGGCCCCGGTGCCGCTCGCTTCAAGTGCGCTCAGCTCGACAGTGCTCAGATCTGGTGGAACTCGGTGACGGTGAGACCGCGGAAGACGGCTCGGCCCCCATCGGTGAACAGGGCCAGGCGGTCGTCCTCCGGCCGGGCGTACACCAGACTCGAGTGCACGTACCGGCCATCGTCCACGAAGACCTCCACGGACAGGTTGTCCACGAGGATCCGCAGGTGCACCTCCTTGCGGGCGGTGTCGAACGGGGTCCGGCTCTCCATCCACCGACCCGTGGGGTCCGGGTTCCCGGTGAAGGCCCGGTTGAGGTACGCGTAGCCGCCGGCGAGGTAGACCCCGGCATCGGCGTGCCGCGCGCCGTCCGAGGACAGGCGCAGTTGCAGGCCGACGTTGTTCAGCTGCTCCCAGGTGACGCGGGCCCTGACCTCGTAGGCGCGCCCCCGGTAGTCGAGCGCCGAGACGCCCTCCACCGCCACATCGCCGAACTCCACGACGCGCGACGCGCGGTCCGCGAGCGTGCGAACCGGCGTCGAGACCAATGCGCATGCAGTGCCCGTCCACTTCAGCGAGATCTCGCGGACGATCGAGTCCGTGCCGTTGAAGCCGTCGGCGTCCCACGAGGGGGTGTTGTTCGGGTAGTCCCAGTGGTTCATCCACCCGATGGCGTACCGGACCCTCGGGTCGACCTGGCCGCCGGTGCGCCGCTCCCAGGTGACCGCGCCGTACCAGTCCCAGCCGTGGTCCAGCCATTTCGGGTCCGGGTGGTCCGGGACGAACGTCGTGCCGTTCCACTCGCCCGTCCAGTACGCGTAGGTCGCGGGCCCGCCGGAGCCCTTGGCGTTGGCGCTGGCGCCGAGCACCCAGCGGGCGGGACCGGTGGCGGATTCGAGCCGGAACAGGTCGGGGCATTCGAGCACGCCGATGCCCTGCTTGATGAAGCCCTCGGTGTACGCCCAGCTCTTGAGGTCGGCGGAGCGGTAGAACCCGATCTTGTCGTTCTCGGCGAGGGCCATCACCCACTGCGAGCGCTGGGCGTCCCAGACGACCTTCGGGTCGCGGAAGTCGACGACGCCGGGGTTCGGCAGCACGGCGGGCTCATGGCGGCCGAAGGTCCGGCCGCCGTCGGTGGAGTAGAAGAGGAACTGCGCCTGGCGGTGGGGGGCCGGGGCGAAGCGGTCCTCCTGGGTGGCGAGGGCGATGATCGCCCCCGCGCCGAACCCGGCGGTGTCGGCCTCGTCGACGACGAGGCAGCCGGACCAGATCGAGCCGTTCGGGTTCGTCTCCTTCGGAATGGCGGTGCCGAGGTCGGTGAAGGCGACATTGTCGTCTGAGGCGGCGATCCGCCATGAGGTGCCCGTGCCGAGATTCGGGTAGTCCTTGTTGTAGAGGTAGTAGTAGTACGTCTTGCCGTCCACATGGATCGGCCGCTGGGGATCGTTCTTCCAGTGGTCGGGGACGGAGAAGTGGTAGACGGGCCGATAGGTCGCGTCTTGCGCCCAGGAGGGGCTTCCCATCAGGCTCACCGTGCCGCCGAGGGCGGCGGCGCGCAGGAGGTTCCTTCTTGAGGCTCGCAGCATCGTCGCTCCAGACTCGTGCTTTTGCAATCGGACTTGACGTCCACAGCGTAAATAGTTAAGCGAAGTTAAATCTATCGATATTAGAGGTTAATATCGGTTAATTCGGAATGGCCGATCCGCCTATGTGAATCGGCCATTCCGAATGGTTCGAGGTCACATTTCCGATCGGTACGGCGGGTTCGCGCCCGCTCGGGAGCAGGTGATGGCGGCGACCTTCGCGGCGAATTCGACCGCCTCGCGTGCCTCGGATGCGGTGAGGCGGGCGAGGTCGTCAGGGCGCAGGCGCCCGTTGCGGCCCAGCCAGTCCAGCAGCGCGCCGCTGAACGAGTCGCCCGCGCCGACCGTGTCGACCATGTCGACCGGCGCGGCGGGCACGGCGAACGAGGCGCCGCCGGTCCGCACGAGTGAGCCCTCGCCGCCGCGTGTGATCACGACCAGCTTGCGGCCCTCGGCGATCCAGGCGTCGGCGTGATCGGCGGGGTCGGTCCCGGGCCAGATCCATGCCAGGTCTTCGTCGGAGACCTTCACGATCGCCGCGAACCCGAGCCAGCGCTCCAGGCGCGCCCGGTAGGCCTCGCGGTCGCCGAGGAGCGCCGGGCGCACGTTCGGGTCCAGGCTGATCGTGGTGCGCGCGCTCAGCTCCTCGAGCCACCGCGCGATCACCGGCCCGCCGGGGTCGACGGCGAGCGCGAGCGATCCGGCGTGCACCGCGTCCAGGCCCGGGTTCGGGGGCAGTTCGGTCGGGGCCCATTGCCAGTCGGCGGTGCCCTCGACATGGAACGCGTAGCTCGCCGACCCGCCCGGATCGACCGAGACGATGGCCAGACTCGTCGGCTCCGGTGCGTCCACGATCCATTGCAGGTGCACATCGGACTCGGCGAGGTGCGTGCGCAGCAGCTTCCCGAAGGCGTCGCCGGAGAGCCGCCCGAGGAAGGCGACCTCGGCGCCCAGGCGCCCCAGGGCCACGGCCACGTTCATCGGGCTGCCGCCGGGGTGGGCGACCGGATGGCGGGCGTCCTCCTGGTCGACCTTCAGGTCGATGAGGGCCTCGCCGATGACTCCGATCACGCGCGTACCAGCCTTTCGCCGTCCCATCGCACCGGAATCGGGTCGGTGAGCTCGCCGACGAACTCGCCGTCCTCGATGTTGCGGAAGCCGATGATAACCGTCTGCCCGTCCACGTCGTGGAGTCTCGCGGCGTACAGGCTCTCGTGCGCGAACGGGCGGGCCTTGGCGATGTCGAAGGCGACGCCGTCGAGCCCTCCGGTCGGGTCGTCGACGGGGACGACGTAGTTGTCCCCGGTCTCGCCCAGTTCCCGGCGCGCGTCGCCCGCTTCGGCCTTGCCGCAGCAGAACAGCAGCAGCCACTGGCCGTCCACCCGGTGCAGCTGGGTGACCTCGATCTGGCCGAAGCCGAGCGCGTCGGGGCGGCTCAGGGGCGCCAGCACCTCCCAGGTCTCCAGGTCCGCCGAGCGGGCGTGGCCGACGACGCCGCGTTCGCGGGTCGGTTCGGGCCCTTCGGCTCTGGCGGTGAACAGCATGTGCCAGCCGTCCTCGGCGCGGAACACCCACGGGTCGCGGCAGGCCTCGTCGAACCAGTCCGACGCGGGGGAGAACCGCTCGTAATGGCGCGGGTCGGCTTCGACCTGCGGGCCCGGTTCGCGGTGCCAGACGAGGAGGTCGTCGGAGACGGCCGAGCCGATCCGCTGCACGTTCCCGCCCTCGGCCCGGGAGACGCCGGTGTAGAACATGCGCCACCGCCCCGAGTCCTCCCGCACGATGGAGCCGGTCCAGGTGGCCTGGTCGTCCCAGGCCGGGGCGTCGGCGAAGACCAGCGCGTCGGGCAGGAGCGTCCAGTCCAGCAGATCGGCGGAGACGGCGTGCCCGATGGAGGCGCGGTGGTGGCGGCGGCCCTCCTCCTGGAGCGCCCGGGAGGCGCGCAGGAAGAACACGTGGTGGCGGCCGTCATCGTCGGTCGCGTACCAGGAGTCCCAGACCCAGTGGTCGGCGAGCTTGAGCATGAGTGTCCTTACTAGTGGGTGGGGAGTTCAGTCCTTCATGCCCGCTGAGGCGATGGACTGGATGAACGAGCGCTGGAAGACGAGGAACACGATCACCATCGGGACGGTGATCATGGTGATGTAGGCCATCACTTCGCCCCAGGCGGTGTCGAGCTGGAAGAAGTACTGGACGCCGACCATGACGGGGCGCAGCTCCTCGCTCTGCACGGTCATGAGGGGCCAGAGGTACGCGTTCCAGGTGGCGGGGGAGGTGACCACGGTGAGGATCGCGACGGTGGCGAACACGGGCTTGGAGAGGGGCACGATGATGCGCCAGTACGTGCGCAGCCAGCCGGCGCCGTCGATCGCGGCGGCCTCTTCGAGTCCTTTGGGGAGGCTCTTGAAGTACTGGGCGAACAGGAAGATCGAGAAGGCGTTCACGATGAACGGCACGATCTGCACCCGGTAGGTGTTGAGCCAGCCGAACTCCAGCACCGGGGTGAGGCCGTCGAAGCCCACCCACGGCAGGTTCGCCACGAGGTACACCATCGGCACGATGGTGGTGTCGAACGGCAGGATGAGCGTGGCGATGATGAGTCCGAAGACCAGGCCGCGGCCCTTCCAGCGCATCCGGGCGAGCGCGTAGCCGCACATGGAGTTCACGACGAGGCCGAGGGCGGTGACCATGAAGGTGACGAACAGGGTGTTCCCGAGGAAGCGCCAGAACGGGACCCGGTCGAACACGGCCGCGTAGTTCGCGAAGGAGAGGTCCCCGACGGGCAGGAACGCCTTGAGCGAGTTCATGTCCGCGAAGATCTGGTGGTCGCTCTTGAGGCTCGCGGCGAGCATGAACACGATGGGGAAGAGGAAGAAGGCCGCGAGCACGGTCATCGGCAGGTAGGTCCACCCGCGGCGGGCGGTGGCGGCGTTCATCAGTCCTTGTCCCTCGTCAGGCGGCGCTGGACGAGCGCCAGGGTGAGCACGATGCAGAAGAAGACGAGCGAGAGCGCGGCGCCGTAGCCCATCTGCTGCTGCTGGAATCCCTTCTGGACGATCTGGAGCACGATGGTGCTGGTCGATCCGACGGGTCCGCCGCCGGTCATGATGTTGACCTGCACGAACAGGCTCATCGCGGCGATCGTGATGGTGATGAGCACGAACACGAAGGTGGGCTTGAGGAGCGGCAGGGTGAGGTGCCGGAACCGCTGCCACGGCGTGGTGCCGTCGAGTGCGCCGGCCTCGTAGACCTCCTCGGGGATGGTCTGGAGGCCCGCGAGCCAGATGATCATGTGGAATCCGACGCCCTGCCAGACGCTCATGACCACGATGGCGCCCATGGCGGTCGAGGGGTCGGCGAGCCAGGCCTGCCCGGCCCACGCGCCGCCGGTGAGCATCGACAGGGCCGAGTTGACGAGCCCGTCCTCCTGGTAGAGGAAGCGCCACAGGAGGCTGACGACCACCATGGAGGTGATCACGGGCAGGAAGAACACGGTGCGGAAGAAGTTCCGCCCGGCGAGCTTCTGGTTGACCAGGAGCGCGAGGACGAGCCCGAGCCCGCCTTGGAGCGGGACGACGATGCACGCGAACAGCAGGGTGTTCAGCAGCGAGCGGTGGAACGTGGCGTCGTCGGCGAAGGCCCGGCGGAAGTTCTCGAGGCCGATGAACTCGGGCGGGGTCGGGGAGATGAGCCTGGCGTTGGTGAACGCCAGGACCAGCGACACGACGGCCGGTCCGATGACGAACACGAGGAGGAGCACGACTCCGGGGACCGCGAAGGCGGTGCCCGCGCGCTGCTCGGTGCGGGAGTGGGTGCGGCGGCGGCGGCGCGGCGGCCCGGGCGGGGCCGCCGCCGGAGCGGCGGCCCTCTCGGCGGTTGCGGTCGCCATCGCTTAGAACCCGTACCCGGAGTTCGCGTCGATGTCGGCGTCGATCTCGGCGACGGCCGCGTCCAGGGCGGTCTTGACGTCGCCGCCGTGGATGACGTCCCCGGCGTACTGGGTGAACACGGAGGCGATCACGGTGTACGCGGGGGTCTCCGGGCGCAGCGTCGCGTAGGCCTTGGAGTACTCGACCATCATGCGCAGCTTCCCGTCGGTGCCGTAGTGCTCGGTGAGCTCGGCGGCGGCGTCGGTGGCGGGGATGAGGCCGGTCTGGTTGGCGTACTCGGCGACGTACTCGTCCGAGAGCGCGGTCTCGAGCCAGGAGTTCGCCCCGGCCTTGTCCGCGGTGGCGGTGACGGCCCACTGCCAGGAGCCGCCGCCGATCTTGGGGCCGTTGCCGAAGTCGGGCGGGGGCAGGAACAGCATGTCGTCGTAGAGGTCGATGGCGGGCAGAGCGCCCCAGTTGCCGTGGAAGGCCATGGCGGCCTTGCCCTGCATGAAGTCCTCGGCACCGCCGGGGGACTCCGGGTTGGAGAGCCCCGCGGTGAACAGGCCCTGGAACCACTCGCCCCAGGCCAGCGCCTCCGGTCCGTTGAGGACGCCGTCGGACTTCAGGTAGGTCCCGCGGTCGATGAGGTCGCCGCCGAAGCTCTGCAGGAACGGGGAGAATGCGTAGGGGTACCACTCGCCGGTGTCGGCGGTGGAGAAGTCGATCGCGTACTCGTAGCCGGCCGTGCCGGTGACGGCCAGGAGCGCGTCGTCGAACTCCTCGCGGCTCCAGGGGGATTCGATCGTGGGGATGCGGACGCCCGCGGTCTCCAGCACCGACTGGCGGGCGAAGACCGAGCAGGCGGCCTCCCAGTGGCCCACGGCGTACAGCTGGTCCTGGAAGACCCCGAGGGTCGAGGGCAGGAACTTCGCGGTGATCGCCTCGGGCACTTCGATTGGCTGGAGGTGCCCGGCCCACGCCCAGTTGGGGACGTTCGGTCCGTCCACAGTGAGCAGGTCGGGAAGGTCGCCGGAGAGTGCGGCGGCGTTCACGGAGTCGTTGTAGACGTCCTGCGGGAACGGTTCGAGGGTGGCCTTGAGGTTGTCGTGGGACCCGTTGAAGGCCTTGATGATGTCCTCGGTGACCGCGACTTCGAGCGGGCTGCCGGCGTTGTGGCTCCAGAGGAGCAGCTCGCCGTCGGAGGCGGAGCCGGAGGCGGTGCAGGCGGCCAGGGCGGGGCCGGCGAGGGCGGCGCCGCCGGACGCGGCGGCGAGTTTCATGAGGTGGCGTCGTTGCATGGTGCTCACTCCAATGTGATTCGGGCGGAAGGGCTGAGAAGGGCTAGCGCGGCTTGGCGACGGACTGCCGCCGGGCCACCGGGCAGGGCATGCGGTGCTGGACGGGCGCGGCCTCGGGGTCGTCGAGGCGGCGCAGCAGCTCCACGACCGCCCAGCGCCCCATGTCGTAGTGGGGGAGGGCGGCCGAGGTGAGCCCGGGATGCAGTGCCGGTGCGATGAGCTCCTGGTCGTCGTAGGAGACGACCGACAGGTCTGCGGGGATGGCGAGGCCGAGTTCGGCGGCGGCGCGGTAGACGCCCATGGCCATCCGGTCGTTGAAGCAGAAGACGGCGGTGGGCCGGTCGGGCCGGGCGAGCAGTACGAGCGCGCCTTCGTAGCCGAGCTGGGTGGTGGCGTGCTCGACCTCCACCAGCAGCGGCTCGGGGTCGACGCCGCACTCGGCGACCCGCTCGCGCCAGGTCTCGAGCCGGACGGCTCGGGCCTGGACCTGCTCGCGGGTGGTGACGTGCCCGATCCTGACGTGCCCCGCGCCGGTGAGCTCGGCGAGCACCCCGAGGGTGCCGCCGCGCTCGTCGGGCACGACCGAGGAGGCCGAGCCGTCGGCGGTGCGGGCGTCGAGCAGTACGCAAGGGGTGGAGCCCATCGCGTCCGGCACCGCCACCACCTGGTGGTACATGGTGGCGAGGAGGATGCCGTCGATCTGGCGCTCCTGGAGCGCGCCGATCGCCTCCTCGGTCTCGGCGGGGTCCCCCGAGGTGTCGACCATGAGCAGCAGGAACCCGGCCTCGCGGGCCGCGTCGTGGGCGCCGCGGATCATCTGGCCCGCGAACGGCGTGGTCGCCACGTCGTCGCCGACGAACCCGATCATCTGGGTCCGCCGCGTCCGCAGCCCCCGCGCCACCGTGTTCGGCCGGTACCCCAGCTCGGCGGCGGCGGCCCGGACCCGCTCGCGGGTCTCGGGGCCGATGCGCCGGCCCCCGGTGTCGTTGAGCGCCATGGAGGCCGTGGCCGTGGAGACGCCGGCCGCCCGTGCGACATCGGCCAATCGGGGCTGCTTGGTCACCGTTGACTTCCCTTCATCGGTTAATCGATTAACTAACGTGCCGCAACTCATCCGCATGAGTTCGTTAATCGATTAACGGAGAATCTACGACCGTTCGGAAACAACCCGGCCACGCTGATGTCACGGTTCGGTCACGACGCGCCGGGCCCGTGTTAGGAATGGGCATGGCTCAGCACCAGTCCTACGACGCCGTGATCGTCGGCGGCGGCCACAACGGCCTCGTCTCCGCCGCCTACCTGGCCCGTGCGGGACGACGCGTCCTCGTCCTGGAACGCCTGGGCCGCACCGGAGGCGCCGCCATCTCGGCACCCGCGTTCCCCGGCGTCGACGCCCGCCTCTCCCGGTACTCGTACCTGGTGAGCCTCCTGCCGCGCATGATCGTCGACGACCTCGGCCTGCGGTTCACCGTGCGCAAGCGCGGCGTCTCCTCCTACACGCCGACCGAGCGCGACGGCCGCTCCACCGGGCTCCTCGTCACTCGCGACTCGGCCCGGACCAGGGAGTCCTTCGCGAGGCTCACCGGCTCCGAACGCGAATTCGAGGCCTGGCAGGAGTTCTACGGCAAGGCCGCGCACGTGGCGGCCCGGGTCTTCCCCACCCTCACCGAACCACTGCCCACAGAGGACGAACTGCGCCGGCGGGTGGGCGACGACCGGATCTGGGACATGTTCTTCCGGCGGCCCCTCGGCGAGACGATCGAGCAGACGTTCACCGACGACCTCGTGCGCGGTGTCGTGCTCACCGACGGCCTCATCGGCACCTTCACCTCCGCCTGGGCCGAGGACCTGCGCCAGAACCGGTGCTTCCTCTACCACGTGATCGGCGGCGGCACCGGCGACTGGGACGTCCCCGTGGGCGGCATGGGCGCCCTCACCGACGAACTCGCCCGCGTCGCCCGGGCGGCCGGCGCGGAGATCCTCACCGGCCACGAGGTCACGGGGATCGCCACGGACGGCGAGCGCGCCGAAGTGGCCTACGAGAACGACCGGGGGAGCGGCACGGTCGACGCCCGGCACGTCCTGGTGAACGCCTCGCCCGAGGCGCTCGCCGACCTGCTCGGCCGGGAGCGGCCCGAACCCGCAGAAGGGGCGCAGCTCAAGGTCAACATGCTCCTCAAGCGGCTGCCGAGGCTGCGCGACGCCGGTGCGGACCCCCGCGAGGCCTTCGCCGGGACCTTCCACGTCGCCGAATCCTTCGCGCAGCTCGAAGCCGCCTACACCGAGGCGGCCTCCGGGCGGCTCCCGTCGCAGCCGCCCTCCGAGATCTACTGCCACTCCCTCTCCGACCCGTCGATCCTGGGGGAGGAGCTGGCGCGCGCGGGCTACCAGACCCTCACCCTCTTCGGACTCCACACGCCCGCAAGGCTTTTCGACGGCACCGGGGACGAGAGGGCGCGGCTGCTCGCGGCCACGGTCGCCCAGCTCGACCGGTACCTCGACGAGCCGCTCGCCGACTGCCTCGCCACGGACGGCGACGGCGCGCCGTGCATCGAGGCGAAGACCCCGGTCGACCTCGAACGCGACCTCAGGCTCCCCGGCGGCAACATCTTCCACCGCGACCTTTCCTGGCCGTTCCGCACCGATGCGGCGACCGGCCGCTGGGGCGTGGAGACCGAGCACCCCAACGTGCTCCTCTGCGGCGCCGGGGCCGTGCGCGGCGGCGGCGTGAGCGGGATCCCCGGGCGCAATGCGGCCATGGCCGTCCTCGAAGCCCGGCCGGGCGTCGGACCCCGGACGTAGACTGCCCGGCAGAGGCGAAGGAGGCGGCGATGCCAACGAAGGACGAGGTCATGGCCGAGCTGGCCGCACTCGAGGACCCGAGGATCCGCGAAGTGAACGAGCGGCACGGCGACGACCACGGCGTGAACCTCACCAAACTCCGCGCCGTCGCCAAGCGGCTGAAGACCCGGCAGGACCTCGCGCGGGAGCTCTGGGCCACCGGGGACACCGCCGCGCGCCTGCTCGCCCTGCTGATCTGCCGCCCGAAGGCCTTCGAACAGGACGAGCTCGACGCGATGCTGCGCGAGGCGCGGACCCCGAAGGTCCACGACTGGCTCGTGAACTACGTGGTCAAGAAGCACCCGCAGGCCGAAGCGCTCCGCCTGGCCTGGATCGACGACCCGGACCCGGTGACCGCCTCCGCCGGCTGGGCGCTGACGAGCGAACGCGTCCAGAAGCGGCCCGAGGGCCTCGACCTCACGGGCCTCCTCGACGTGATCGAAGCCGAGATGAAGGACGCCCCCGACCGCCTCCAATGGGCGATGAACCAGTGCCTCGCCCAGATCGGCATCTCGCACGCCGACCTCCGCGAGCGCGCCATCGCCATCGGCGAGCGGCTCGAAGTGCTCAAGGACTACCCGACGCCGCCGAACTGCACCTCGCCCTTCGCGCCCGTCTGGATCAACGAGATCGTGCGCCGCCAGAACGCCTGAGCGCGGACCCGATCGGCCGCGCCCCGCTACCGCACCGCGAAGATCCGGGCCGCCGGACCGGCCTGCACCTCCACGACCGGCCCGCCCTCGGCCGCGCGGACCTTCCACTCCGGCAGCGCGACCGGGTAGACCTGCTCCAGCGTCCGCCCGCGCAGCCCCGGCAGCCCGACCTCCACGGCCCCGCCCCGCGACCACACCGCCAGCAGCGACTCGTCCCCGGCGTCGAGCTGCAGCGCGAGCACGTCGTCGTCCCAACCGGGCAGGCCCAGCGGCCACACCGGGTGCGACACGGCGATCCGCTGCCGCCAGTCCTTGTGCAGCGCAATCGCTTCGCGCACCAATGCGAACTGCTCCTCGCCGAGCCCGCCGAGGAACCCCGAGAGGTAGAGCCGGCTCATCACGCCCGCCGTCATCGCGAACGCCGTCTCCTCCGAGCTCATCGCCTTGTCCGGGTACGCCCAGTTCCCCGCCTGCTCCGGCGCCACGCTCGCGGGCGCCGCCGCCGCGATCGCCGCATACAGCCGGAAGTCCTGCTGGTCGCTCGTCGACTGCAAGTGCGCCACGGACAGCAAGTTGTAGTCCATGCGCATCGCGCCTGAACCGCAGTTCTCGAACAAGACCTCCGGATGCCGCGCCTGCGCGTCGCTCAGCCACCCCCGGAACGCGAGCGTGTGCCCCAGCAGCCCGGCCCCCGGGCCGGCGGCGTCCACATCGGTCCCCACGCCGGAGTTCACGTTGTAGTCCAGCTTGAAGAACTCGATCCCGAACTCGGCCACGAGCCGGTCCACGGCCTCGTCCAGATGCGCGCGCGCCGCCGGGTGGCGGAAGTCGAGCTGGAAGTGCCCGGTCTCGCAGACCCGCTTGCCGAACCGCTGGAAGAACGCCGCGTCGGGCAGCTCCCGCCCCGCCTTCGCCTGCTCGCCGACCGCTTCGGGCTCGAGCCAGATCCCCGGCCGCATCCCCTTGGCGCGGATCGCCTCGATGACCGAGACCAGACCGCCGGTGAACAGCCCGGGGACCTCGCGCCAGTCGCCCGAGTCCGTCCACCAGTTCCCGGTCCCGTACCACCCGGCGTCGATGCAGTAGTACTCCGCGCCCGCCGCCGCGGCCGCCTCGATCAGCGGCAGCTCCTTCTCCGTGGAGGGACCGGCCATCAGCGTGTTCATGAAGTCGTTGTACACCAAGGGAAGCCGCGCATCGATCGGCCGCATCTCCCGGATCGCGCGCCGGTAGTCCGTGAGCGCCCCGAAGGCCGCGTCCCGCCCGCCCCCGGCGACGCAGAACCCCGCCGGCACCGTCGTGAACGCCTCGCCGGGCGCCAGACGCGCCGCGAACTGGTGGTACAGATCCGTCGGGCCGTACACCCCCACGATCACCGTGCCCTCGTGCTGCGAGGCCTCCCAGTGCCAGCCCGCGCTCGTCTCGGCCTGCCACGCGATCGAGGGCCCGTCCTCCAGGGCCAGGACCCCGGTCGGCAGGTACGCGCCGCTGGAGAACGACCCGTGGCTGGTCACGCCGAAGTTCCCCCGGTTGCGCCGACCGTGGAACCCCGGGTTGACGTTCGGCAGCAGCTCCTCGACGGGCCGCTGGTGCCAGCGCCCCTCGGCGAGCCATTCGCTCTCGCCCCACAGCAGGTCGTGCGCGGCTTCGGGCACCGCCACGATCGCGGAGGCCACGTTGAGGAGCACGACCTCCTCGGCGGTGGCGTTGCGGACGGTGTGCCGGATCTGGAGCCCCGGCCCCGCGGCGCGGAAACTGCTGTGGACCTCGATGCCGGACCCCGGCTCGCGCTGGCTGATGCGCAGCTCGTCGCCGTCCGCTTCGTGGCCGGTGTAGCGCAGGCGCGGCCCGGAGCCCCAGTGCAGGAGGCTCTGGTCGGGGCGGGCGCGGTGCTCGCCTGCGGTGCTGTAGTCGGCGACGGGCATGGGCGCGACCACCGATGGGGCGTCCGGGCCGGTCGCCCAGTGGGCGAGCCGGACGGGGTGGTCCTCGCCGTGCTCGAATCGCAGGTGCATGCCGGGCCGGGACCACTCGAAGGCGGTCGCGGGGCCGGGGTGCCGAGGGGGCGTCACTGCCACTTTTTGCTCCACTTTGGATCGTTGTGTGCCGGAGGGTCAACGAATCAAGCTAGTGGCCGTGCGTGGCGAGCACAAGGGTCGAGCCCTTGAAATTATGCGATGAATGCCGCGGGATATGGCGGTCATTTGGTCATAAAAGGTACATCAATGTCTACACAGCAAGCAGGATCATGACAATAGATATGATGTTTCTATGCCCGTATCCGTCACGGTTCGAGCGGCGATTCCTCGTCTTCAGTGGGGAGGAACGGCAGCGAGTCCTCGACGCCCAAGAGGTGGTTGGCCATGCGGATGCGGGCCGCGTCGGGGTCGCGGTACTTCAGGGCCCGCCAGATGGCGTGGTGCTCGCCGTGCGTGCGCCGGTCGATGCCCTCCTCGCGCAGGCTCCGCCACAACCGCTCTCTGATGGTGCGGCTGGCGAAGGTCTCGATCATGCCGGTGAGCACGGGATTGCCCGTGTGCGCGGCGATGATGCGGTGGAAGGCGATGTCGATCTCGATGATCCGCTCGTGCGCGTCGGGGTGCTCATCGAGGATGCGGCCGGCCTCGTCCAGCAGGGTCTCGGCCTCCTTGAGCGCGTCGTCGGTGATCCGGGTGGCGGCGAGGCGGGCCGCCTCGCATTCGAGCAGGCGGCGGATCGCGTGGAGGTGCAGGGTCTGCCCGTCGCCCTGGAGGTCGACGACGAAGCCCATCGGCGCGAGCAGCTGCGAGACGTCGAGGTCGGTCACATACGTGCCGTCGCCCTGGCGCGAGTTGAGGATGCCGAGGATCGACAGGGCCCGGACGCCTTCGCGGAGGGAGCCGCGGGAGACGCCCAGGGTCTCGGCGAGCTCCTTCTCCACGGGCAGGCGTTCACCGGGGCGCAGATCGCCGTTGAGGATCATGTGTTTGATGCCGTTGACGACATCGTCCGTGCGGGACATGGGTGCAAGTATCGCCGAGTCGCGTCAGAACCGCAAGAATGGTCGGATCTTTCAGGTCACGATCCCGTGGTACGGGCGGGACGCTGAGAGGGCCTTCCGATCCCGGCGCAGTGTGCAGTCTGCGTTGCCCGGTTCGGAAGGCCCTCGGCCGCGAGCGGTACGACAGCGAATCGACCCCCCGACCCTCACATCGTGCCCGCGGCCGTCCCGGAGGCGAGCCCCCGGGACGTCTCTACCCCTTGATGGCCCCCGTGATGACGGCCTTGGTGAAGTGCTTCTGGATGAACGGGTACATGATCACGATCGGGAGGACCGTGCAGACCACGACCGCCATCTTCAGGGCCGCGGTGGGCGCGGCCTCGCCCTGGTCCTGGTACTGCGCCGTGGCCGAGGCGCCCTCGGGCAGGCCCTGCGTGGACATGAGCATCCGCTGGAGGACGACCTGGATCGGCTGGGTCTCCAGGCCGGGCGTGTAGAGCACGGCCGAGAAGTAGATGTTCCAGTAGCCCACGGCGTAGAACAGGGCGACGACCGCGAGGATCGCCTTCGACATCGGCAGCACGATCGTCAGGAGGATCCGGAACTCGCCGGCGCCGTCGATGCGGGCCGCGTCCAGCAGCTCGCCGGGGATCGTGTTCATGAAGAACGCCCGGAGCACGATCAGGTTGAAGGCGCTCAGCGCGACCGGCAGGATCAGCGACAGGTAGTCGTTGAACAGGCCGAGCTTCTGCACCACCAGGAAGCTGGGGTACATGCCGGGGCCGAACAGGAACGTGAACAGCACGAGCATGAGTATCGGCCGGTGCAGGAACGAGCCGGTGCGCGAGAGCGCGTAGGCCCCGCAGATCGTGAGCACCATGCTGAAGGCGGTGCCGCCCACCGTGAGTACCACGGTGAGGATCAGCGAGTCGGTGAGCGCGCCGCCGGAGAAGATCTCCTGGTAGGCGCTGAGGCTCAGGTCGGTCGGGATGAGCAGCAGGTTCCCGCCCGCTCGGGAGAGGGCGTCCTCGCTGGCGAAGCTGGTGGCCACGATCGCCCAGAGCGGCACCAGGATCGCTGCCGCGTAGGCGATCAGGAACAGGGCCTTCACGCTCTTGCCGACGAGGGAGGGCTCCTCGTCCCAGACGGGACGGGCGCTCTTGCGGGGCTTGGGCTTGATGTCTACGGCGGTCATGACTTCTGGTAGATCCCTTGCTCTCCGAGGCGGTGCGCGACCTTGTTGGCGGCGAGGATCAGGACGAGTCCGATCGCGCCCTTGAACAGGCCGGCCGCGGTGCCGAACGAGGCCCCTTCGGTGCCGATGACGCTGCGGTAGTACACGTAGGTGTCCAGCACTTCGGTGGCCTGGTAGCCGATGGCGTTGCGCTGCAGCTGGTACTGCTCGAAGCCGACGGAGAGGATGCCGCCGATCTGGAGGATGAGCAGGAGGATGATGACGGGCCTGATCCCGGGCAGGGTGATGTGCCACATCCGCCGCCAGCGGTTGGCGCCGTCGACCGCGGCGGCCTCGTAGAGGCTCGGGTTGATGGAGGCGAGGGCCGCGAGGAAGATGATCATGCCCCAGCCGGCGTCCTTCCACGCCCACTGCATCCACGCGAGCACCAGGAAGGTGTCCGGGTTGGAGGTGAAGGTGAGGCGGTCGCCGCCGAGGCTCATGAGCCAGTTGGAGACGAGCCCGTCGGCGCCCAGGACCTGGACGAACACGGTGACGACCAGGACCCAGGAGAAGAAGTACGGCAGGTACACGATCGACTGGAACGTGCTGCGGACCTTGGTGGAGACCACCGAGTGCATGACCAGTGCGAGCACGACCGAGAGCGGGAACAGGAACAGCAGGTGCGCGGCGGCGAACTTCAGCGTGTTCAGCAGCGCCGGAACGAAGTACGGGTCGTTGAAGAGCCGCTCGAACCACGCGAAGCCGACGAACGGGTTCTCCCAGAACGGCCGGTGGGGGCTGTAGTCCATGAACGCGATGATGTTCCAGGCCGAAGGCCAGTAGAAGAACAGCGCGAGCTGGACGAGCACCGGGAGGGCGAGCACCAGGAGGGGCCAGTCGTGCCGCAGCCGCTGGGCGGCGGACCGCTTGCGCTTGACGATGCGCGCGTTCGGAGTCCGGGCCGTGGTCGGCGGGGCCTCGCTTTGCATAGTTGCCATGGGAATTCCAGTCTCAAGTCCGAGGTCGGCGGGTGTGAGCGGCCGGGCCGCCCGCGCTGCGGGCGGCCCGGTGCCCGTCACTGCTCGTTGAGGCTCTTGTAGATGTCGGTGTAGAAGCCGCGGGCCTCTTCGCCGCCGTTCGCCATGAAGGTGGCGACGATGTCGGGGATGGTGGAGAGGTCGGCGCGGCCGTAGGCGATGTCGTTCTGCTGGTCGTTGAAGGTCTGCGAGGCCGACTTGGCCGCCGCCGGGGCCTCGATGCGCACGCCCTCGAAGATGCTCGGCACGATGAACTCCTGGCACGAGGCGTTGAACTCGAAGTGCGCCTGGACGACCTCGGGGATGCCGGTGAGGAACCGCTGGACCTTGCCGGAGTACTGCTTGAGGTTGACCGGGGCCAGGACGACCTTCTGGCCGTGCTCGGTGTGGACCGGGTTGCCGGTGGCGTCGTACTCGAAGTGCTCGCCTTCGACGCCGTACTCCAGAAGCTCGTTCTCCTTGGTGCCGAACGGTGCGGAGCACCAGTTGGCGACGTCGAGGAGCTCCTCGACCTGCTCCCTGGAGAGGTCCTTGTTCAGGAAGGTCCAGCCGTCGACGGAGGTGCCGGCCTTGAGCGTGGGCTTGCGGCCCTTCGCGCCGATCGGCGGCACGGGGGCGATCGCGCCCGTGGCGGTGCCGTCCTTGACCTTGGCCGCGTACTCGTACCAGCGGACCGGGTTCTCCTGGGAGAACAGCGTGGTCCCGGCGATCTGCATCGCCCCGTTGTCCAGCGTGCCGGTGGGCGCGTCCGGGTGGATGAGCTTCTCGTCCCACAGGGTGCGGCGGAACTCCAGCAGCTCGGTGAACTCGGGCTTCTCGCAGTCGTTGACGAGCTTGCCCTGCTCCTCGTCCCAGGACCAGCCCTCGTCGCCGACGAGGCCGAAGAGCTGCGGGAGGATCCAATCGACGGCGCCGAAGGCCCACTTGCCGTTGGCGTCGTCCGACCACTTCCGGCAGGCCTCGAGCAGCTCCTCGACCGTGGTCGGCATCGCGATGCCCGCGGCCTCCATGAGGTCGACGCGGGTGAACAGGGCGTTGCCCGGGCCGCCGCTGAAGGTGGCGGGGATGCCGTAGAGGCGCGCGGTCTCGGGGTCGCTCGCGTCCGTGGACCAGACCGACTGCGCCCAGGACTGGGTCGGCAGGCCGGCCAGGAGCGGCCAGCGCCCGGAGATGTCGCCCTTGAGGATGTCGGTCAGGTCGTAGAAGGTGTTGACCACGGTCTCGGGGAAGTTCGTGTGGGAGCCGAGCATCCAGCTGAAGAGCAGCATGCCGTCGCCGTACTCGTTGGCGTTGAGCCACTGGACCGAGGTGTCGGCGTACGTGTTGCCGTCGGCCTGGCGCAGGTTGATGGTCGTGCCGCCCCAGGCGTCGCGCAGCGCCGCGAAGTAGGGGTCGTCGTTCGAGGGGGCCTCGCCCCAGAACGGGACGGTGATCTCGTAGGTGCCGCTGTTCGAGGGCACCTCGGTGATGGCCTCGACCGGCTCGGGGTACGAGGTGAACGCGGAGGGGTGGTTCGGCGGGTCGCCGATCAGGTCGGGCTCGGCCGGGAGCGGCCATTCCTTGTACTCGGGCAGGAAGTCGAAGCCCTCGGTCGCCTGGGTGGAGCCTTCGCCGGTCTTGATGTCGGAGCAGGCGGCGGCGAAGGGGAGTCCCGCAGCGCCGACGGCGCCGAGACCGGCGACCTTGAAGAGGGAGCGGCGCCGCATCGGTGCGGAGGAGGAGTCGGGCATCGTAGGCCTTTCATTCGCGCTGCCATGAGGGATGAAGACAGCAAGGGATCTAAATTTGGATATGCCTTCAAACAAAAGTAAGCCAGGTGGAGCAGGTTAGGCAAGACCTCAAGCAATCTAAAGATCAGATGATTCCGTAGTCATACGGGATCGATGCGAAGCCGTTATGCGGCAAACGCTGGCATTTCTCTCCCTCGTGCTAGAAGTTCGCCACGAGTCATCGGATCATTGCTCACTGAATCGCGAAGATCCGGGCGGCCGGCCCGGCGGGCACTTCGAGCACCGGCGCGCCGTCGCCGGTGCGGATCGTCCACTGCGGCAGCGCGGCCGGGTACACCTGCGCCACGGTCCGCCCCTCCAGCTCCGGCAGCGCGATCTCGGCGGCCCCGCCCCGCGACCACACCGCCAGCAGCGACTGCGGGCCCGCGTCGAGCTGCAGCGCCACGACCTCGTCCTCCCAGCGCGGCAGCCCGAGCGGCCACGTCGGCACCGCCTCGGCGATGCGGTGGCGCCAGTCCTTGTGGAGCATGACGGCCTCGCGCACCAGCGCCGACTGCTCCGCGCTCAGCTCGTTCAGGAACCCGGACAGGTAGATCCGCCCGACGACGCCCGCCGTCATCGCGAACGCCGTCTCCTCCAGGCTCATCGACGCGGCCGGATACGCCCAGTTGCCGGCCTGCTCGGGGAGCACGCTCGCGGGGGCGGCGGCGGCGATCGGCGCATACGACCGGAACTCCTGCTGGTCGCTCGTGGACTGCAGGTGCACCACGGAGAGGAGGTTGTAGTCCATGCGCATCGCGCCCGAACCGCAGTTCTCGAACAGCAGGCCCGGGTGGCGCTCCTGCGCGTCGCGCAGCCAGTCCGTGTACGCCAGGGTGTGCCCCAGGAGCCCGGCCCCCGGACCCGCGGCGTCCACATCGGTCCCCAGCCCCGTGTTCGTGTTGTAGTCGAGCTTGAAGAACCCGATCCCGAACTCGTCCACGAGCCGGTCGACCGTCTCGTCCAGATGCGCCCGCGCCGCCGGGTGCCGCAGGTCGAGCTGGAAGTGCCCGGCCTCGCTGACGCGCTCGCCGAACCGCTGGAAGAACGCCTCGTCCGGCAGCCGCTTCGCCATCGGCGACTCGACGCCCACCGCCTCCGGCTCCAGCCACAACCCGGGCCGCATGCCGTTGGCGCGGATGGCGTCGATGACCGACAGCAGCCCGCCCGTGAACCGCTCGGGCGCCTCGAGCCACTCGCCGGCGTTGGTCCACCAGTTGCCCTCCAGGGCGGCGAACCAGCCGGCGTCGATGCAGAAGTACTCCGCGCCCGCCTCGCCCGCCGACTCGATGAGCGGCAGCAGCCGCTCCGTGGTCGGCCAGCCCATGAGCGTGTTCATGAAGTCGTTGTAGACCACCGGCAGTCGCGCGTCGACCGGGCGCACCTCACGGATCGCACGCCGGTAGCCGGTGAGGGCCGCGAAGGCCGCGTCCCTGCCGCCGTCGGCGATGCAGACGCCGGCGGGCACCGAGGTGAACGCCTCGCCCGGCGCCAGGCGCGCGGCGAACTGGTGGTGCATGTCGGTCGCGCCGTGCACGCCCACGGTCACCGTCCCGCCGGTCAGCGCCGTCTCCCAGTGCCATCCGGCGCTGGTCTCGACCTGCCATGCCAGCGAGGGGCCGTCGGCGTTCGCCAGGACACCGGTCGGCAGGAACGTACCGCTCGACCAGCTGCCGTGGCTGGTCAGCGAGAACAGGCCGCGCGAGTACTGGCCGCCGTGGAGCTCCGGGTGGGTGTCGGGCAGCAGGTCGTGCAGCGGGCGCTGGTGCCAGCGCCCCTCGGCCAGCCACTCGCTCTCGCCCCACAGCAGTTCCTGCCCGCCCGTGTCGGGCACGGCCACGACCGCCGAGCTCACCGAGAGCAGCACGAGTTCGCGCTCGGACCCGTTGCGCACCGTGTGCCGGATCTGGAGGCCCGGTCCGGCGGCCCGGAACACGCTGGTCACCTCGAGGCCGGTCTCGTGGTCGTGCTGGGTGATCCGCAGTTCGCCGTCGAGCGATTCGCGCCCGGCGTAGCGCAGCCGCTGCCCGGCCCCCGAGTGCAGAAGGGTCTGGTTGTTGCGGGCGCGGTGCTCGCCGGGGGTGTAGACGTCCACGATCGCCCAGGGTGCAGCGGCCGAAGGCGCATCGGGTCCGGTCGCGAGGCGCACGAGCCGCACCGGGCGGTCGTCGGCGTGGTCGAAACCGAGGTGCAGGCCCGGCGCGGCCCACTCGAAGGCCGGTTGCTCGTCGGGGCGGCGCGAGGCGGTCGGAGGCACTGCGGGCTCCACTCTGGATAGAGATACATGGATGCGTCAACGAATCAAGCTATCCGGGCGCTCGGCCGTGTACAAGGGCCTGCACCGGAAAAAAGCCGATGAATCTTCCAGAAGTTGCAGACGGTAGTGGGATGAAATATCGCTATTTCATCATCAAACGGTCATTTCCACGGTGATGTGGTACGCGATTGCCAAGATAGATATGACCTATTCGCTCGCCCTGGCCGAGTGGCAAGGTCACGGCTTGGACAATTTAGTTTCAACGGGTGACCGAACATTGACAGCGGCCAGTGAGGTATAGCAGTCTTTCCATATCTCTCCCCGCGGTCACCCGTCCGCGGAAGAGCCGGCATCACGCCCATCGCACCCCTCCGCGCTCGCGGACCGTCCCAGGGTGCGCCGAAAGGGGAAACTCCGTTGATACGCAAGGCAATGAGGCTGCTCCTGGCAGCCCCGATCGCGCTCTCCATGCTGGCCGTCCCGGCCGCATCGCAGGCGCAGGACGCTGAGCCCCAGACCGCCGAGGAGATCGTCGCGGCCATGCAGCCGGGCTGGAACCTCGGCAACTCCTTCGACGCCATGTGCTGCAGCCCCGGCGCCGACGAGACCGCCTGGGGCAACCCGCGGGTCGACGACACCTTCTTCGACGACATCGCCGCCGAGGGCTTCAACTCGGTCCGCATCCCCGTCAGCTGGGGCAACCACACCGGCCCCGCGCCCGACTACACCATCGACCCCGCCGTCATGGCCCGCGTCAAGCAGGCCGTCGACCGCGCCCTCGCCGCCGACCTCTACGTCATGATCAACACGCACCACGACTCGTGGCAGTGGATCACGAAGCTGGCCGACCCCGAGCAGCACGACCAGGTCAAGGCCCAGTTCGACGCCACCTGGGTCCAGATCGCGGACACCTTCGAGGACTACCCGCAGGAACTGGCGTTCGAGCCCCTCAACGAGGTGGGCTTCGATGAGGCCCTGACCCCGGGGAACGATCTCGACCACGAGCTCATGGCCGAGTTGAACAGCTCGTTCCACGCGATCGTGCGCGGTTCCGGCGGTGGCAACGCCGACCGCCTCCTGGTCCTGGAGACGCTCCACACCTCGGCAGACCAGGTCCACTTGGACGCGCTCGCCGCCGAGATCGAGGCGCTGGACGACCCGATGCTGGCCGCGACCACGCACAACTACAGCTTCTGGCCCTTCAGCGTCAACGTCGCCGGGTACCCCTCGTACAACGAGGAGGTGCAGGACATGCTCGAAGCGACCTTCCAGGCCCATGTCGACACCTTCACCTCCAAGGGCATCCCGGTCATCATCGGCGAGTACAGCCTGCTCGACAACTACGACCGCAAGGTCGAGCGCGGCGAGGTCCTGAAGTTCTTCGAGCACTTCGGCTACCTGGCCCGCACCTCCGGCATCACGACCATGTGGTGGGACAACGGCACGCACTTCGACCGCTTCAAGCGCGAGTGGCGCGACCAGGAGCAGTTCGACTACATCTCCACGGCCTGGACCACCCGCTCGGGTACCGCCGCCTCGGACCTGCTGTTCGTCGACGCCTCGGACAAGATCACCGACAAGTCGATCACCTTGAACCTCAACGGTCTTGAGTTCGACAGGGTGAAGTTCGGGACCACTACGTTGAAAGCCGGCAAGGACTACTCGCTGAGCGGCACGACCTTGACGATCAAGGCGAAGGTCCTGAAGCGCATCCTCGGCGACCGCGAGGTCGGCTCCAGCGCGCAGCTGAAGATCTTCTTCTCCGAAGGCATGCCCTGGAAGCTCAACGTCATCAACTCCGAGGACCCCTCGGTCGAGGACGCCACGGGCACCAACGCGTCGTTGACGATCCCCACGGCGTTCAACGGCGACCAGATGTCCACCATGGAGTCCGTCTACGCGGACGGCAGCGGGGCCGGCTACCACAACTGGGCCACGTTCCCGGAATTCTGGGACGACTTCAGGCCCGACTACGAGAACGGGACCATCCTGCTGACCAAGCGGTACCTGGACAGCCTCAAGGACGGCGAGCAGGTCTTCCTGACCCTCCACTTCTGGAGCGGCCAGACGATCGAGTACACCGTGGTCCGCAACGGCGAGACCGTCACCGGCGCGGTCGCTTAGCAACCGCACCTCGTAATGCCAAGGGGCGCAGTCCTTCACGGACTGCGCCCCGCTTCGCGTTCAGGCCTTCGGCTCCCAGGGCACGGCGGCGCTGAAACACGTGCCGAGGAGGCGGGAGAGGTTCCAGTAGTCGTCGTCCACGGGCTCGTGCTCGCCCAGGAGCATGCGGGCCGCCGGGAACGGGCGCCCGGCCCGCAGCTGCGCGATCTCGATGAGGTCGGCGCGCTCGGCATCCGGGTCGCGGACCTCCTCCATGCCGGTCAGTGCGCGGCGGACCGCCGGCTGGAAGGTGCCCTCCTCCCACAGGCCTTCGATCTCATCGAGCTCGATCGTGATGAACCGGCCCGGCGCGGTCGCCACGGCCTGCCTAAGCATCGCGGCGTGGTCGTCAAGGGGCCCTTCGGCGGCGAAGAGCCGGTTCAGCGCGGGCAGGGCGGCGTCGAGCTGGGTGAGCGCGCGGTCCTTGGCGACCAGTGGCGCGACGGCCTCGACCACGTCGCCCTCCTTGCCGCCCGGCACTTCGACGAAGTCGCCGGTCTTCGGGTCCCACTCGGCGACGTAGGCGTCCGGGTCGGCCTCGATCACGATGGTCTGCGTCCTGATGTCCGCCGGGCGGAAGAGGGCGAGCCACAGCAGCGGCACGCAGCGGGCGTCGTAGGCGACGACGCCGGTATCGGGTGCGAAGCCCGCCACCGTGGTCGAGGGGTACAGGGAGTCCCGGTCGGCGGTGCAGAGGTACGAGGAGTTCGGCATGGCCGGAGCCTATCCGGCACCTCCGACACGGCGAGCGCTCCGGGTTGACCGGATATCGACAACTGTCTATGGTGGGGAGAACGAAACATTCGTCCTCAATGTCGAACGTTTCGAGACATGCGGTGTGCGCCGACCCCGGCGCCTCCCGCAGCCGCGGCGCATCCCGGCCCCGGCCCCCCGACCCGTCAGAAAACCCGAACCTGGAGTTCGCATGAGACTGAGAGCGCTCACATCACGAGGTCGCGGCGTCGCCGCGCTCCTCATAGCCTTCCTGATGGTCCTGTCCGCCCAACTGCTCGCGCCCCAAGCGGCGCAAGCGCAGACCGGGCTCACCGTGAACCTCGCCTCCAACGCCGGCCCGTCCGAGGGCGTCGGACTCGGCTTCCTCTACGGCATCAACGCGGACGGCTCCCAGCCGCCCGCGTCGCTCCTGGAACCCCTGCGCATGAACGCCTACCGCGCGGGCGGCCACATGACCCGCGGCTGGATCGAGGACGGGTACCGCAACGGCCAGGCCACCCAGACCATCCTCGCCTCGATCACCTCCCAGGCGCGGCGCTTCACCGCCGCCCCCTACAACGCCCAGTACCAGGCCATCCTCAGCGACATGTACGGCGCGTACGGCGGCCAGGGCGCGAACACCATGTACCCCTGCGACAACGGCAACTGCTCGAACTGGGTGACCTTCCTCGAGACCGTCGTCGGGCAGCTGCGCGACACCGGACTGCCGATCGCCTACGACATCTGGAACGAGCCGGACATCGACATCTTCTGGACGCGCGGGGTCAACAGCCCCCAGTACTTCCAGATGTGGGACACCGCCGTCCGCACCATCCAGCGCGTCGACCCCGACGCCGAGATCGTCGGCCCCTCCTTCGCGTACACGCCCGACCGCCGCCCCGAGCAGTGGCAGACCTTCCTCTCGCACGTGAAGGCCGCCGGGACCCTGCCGGACATGATCGCCAACCACACCCTCGGCAACGTCGACGACCCGGTGCGGGTGGGCGACTCCACGCTCGCAGCGCTGGCCGCCAACGGCATCCCGGCGCTTCCGCTCTCCGCCAACGAGTACCAGCCGCAGAACATGCAGACCGCCAACGTCACCGCCTGGTACCTGGCCCGGTTCGCGCAGTCCGACTACGACAACGCGATGCGCGGCAACTGGGTCTGCTGCCTCACCCCGAACCTGACCGGGCTGCTGACGCAGGTCAACGGCACCTGGGGCCCGACGGGCAACTGGTGGGCGATGAAGTCCTATGCGGACATGACCGGAACGCTCCTGCAGACCTCCGGCCAGGTCAACGGCACCGCGATCTCGGCGTCGAAGGACGAGGCCGCGCGCCGGGCGGTCGCGGTCCTGGGCAACATCAACGGCGCCACCGGGGCCACCTCGGTCACCTTCAACGGTCTGGCGTCGGTGCCGTGGCTGACCGAGGGCGGGAACGTCCACGTCACCGTCAACCGCATGCCCGAGGGGGCGCTGAGCGCGCCGCAGGTCGTGTACAACCAGGACGTGAGCACCGCGAGCGGTTCGATCACGATCCCGTTCAACATCCAGAACGGCAACGACGCGTACTCCGTCTACCTCACCCCGGCGACCGGGGGCGGCGGCGAGGACGCCGGCCAGCTCCGCTCGGCCGCGTCCGGACGCTGCATGGACGTGCCGAACTCGGCGACGACCAACGGCACCCGCGTCCAGATCTGGGACTGCCACACCGGCGCCAACCAGCAGTGGACGCTGAGCACCGGCGGCGAACTCTCCGTCTACAGCGGAGGGACGCGGCGCTGCCTCGACGCGTACGGGAACCAGACGACCGCGGGCACGGCCGTGATCATCTGGTCCTGCCACGGCGGCGCGAACCAGCGCTGGACGATGCAAGCCGACGGCACCGTGAGGAACGCGCTCTCGGGCCTGTGCCTCGACGTCAACGGCGCGGCCACGGCGAACGGCACCCAGGCGGTGCTGTGGACCTGCCACGGCCAGCCCAACCAGCGGTGGACCCTAGGCTGAGTCCACGCTCCGCCCGCCCGCGGTTCAGCGGGCGGGCGGAGCGGTGCTTGAGCGCAGGAGCAGTTCGGTGGCGATCTCCACGCGCCGATTGGGCGGCGTGCGGCCCGCCGCGAGGTCCAGGAGCATCGCCGCCGCCGTGGCCGCCATGTCGTGCAGCGGCTGGCGCACCGAGGTGAGCGGCGGAATCATCCACGTGGCCATCGGCAGGTCGTCGAAGCCGACCACGCTGAGGTCGTGCGGCACGCGCACGCCGAGCTCGGCCGCGGCGTGGTAGACGCCGAGCGCCGAGCCGTCGTTGCACGCGAAGATCGCCGTGGGCGGGTCCGGGAGGCGCAGCAGGGTCTTGGCGTGGTCGCGGCCGTCCTCGATCTGGAAGTCGCCGATGCACACCAGCTCGGGGTCCACCGGAACGCCGGCCAGGTCCATCGCGGCGCGGAACCCGTCCAGCCGGGCCCGGCCCGCGAGCACCCGTTCGGGGCCGGTGATGACGGCGATGCGGCGGTGCCCGAGTTCGAGCAGGTGCCGCGTGGCCTCCAGGCCGCCGTTCCAGTTGCTGGTGCCCACCGAGGGGTCGTCGTGGCCGGGCTCCCCGGTGGGGTCGACGGCGACTATCGCGATGTCCCTGGTGCGCAGGCGCTCCCGCTGCTCCGCGGTGACCCCGCAGAAGACGGGGATGACGCCCACCGGGCGGCGGGCCAGCACGTCCTCGACCCAGCCGCGGCCGGGGACGTGGCTGCCGCCGAGCTCGGAGACGACGACGCCCAGGCCGTTCGCGCGCGCGACTGCGCTCACGCCGTTGACGACCTCGACCGGGTACAGCCCGCGCACCTCGTGGAAGAGGACCTCGATGAGCGGCGCGGGGCGTGAGGGGCGCTTCTGGCGGCGGTAGCCGTACCGGCGGATGAGCGTCTCGACGAGCTCGCGGGTCTCGGGGGCGACGTCGATGCGCCCGTTCACGACCTTGGAGACGGTGGCGACGGAGACGCCGGCCCGTGCGGCGAGCTGCGCGATGGTGAACGGCTCGCCTGGTGGCGCAGCGGGGGAGTCGGGGGAGGAGGTCATGCGTGGATTCTAGCTGCGGTGGCACCGACAACGCCGGGTCGAGCGCGTTCCGAGGCTTGACATCCATTGATGGTTACCGATAACTTATATTTCGAAGTTTCGATCTATCAATCGAAAGCTTCGGTTCGACCGAGACCCGGTACCACCCCCACCTCGGTCGGCTCCACCTGCGGCGCCGACGCCGTCCTCGCCGACATCTCCCACGATGCCAACGCCTGATTCCCCATGGGGCGGCCGGTGCTTCCGAGCGATACCGAACCGGCCGCCCCGCCCCGTCGGACGGATTGACCATCGCATTTATATATGTCGATTTCTGCTAACGTAAGTTCTCGGTAACATTTCCCTTTTGGAGGTACGCCTCATGTCAACCGCACCCCTCAGCCGCCGCCGGCTGATCCAGGCCGCCGGCGTCGCAGCCGTGGCCACCGCCGCCCCCGGCGTCGGCGGCGGCCACGCGCAGGCCGCACTCGCGCCGGCCCGGCCCGACATCGGCGCCGCCGCCTTCGAATTCCCCCTCGGCCAGGTCACCCTGAACGCGGGCCGCTGGCTCGACAACCAGAACCGCACCCTCGCGTACCTGCGGTTCATCGACGTCAACCGGCTGCTCTACAACTTCCGCGCCACCCACCGGCTGTCCACGGGGGGCGCGGCCCCGAACGGCGGCTGGGACGCCCCCGACTTCCCCTTCCGCACCCACATGCAAGGCCACTTCCTCACCGCGTGGGCGCAAGGATGGGCCGTGCTCGGCGACACGACCTGCCGCGACAAGGCGAACACCATGGTCGCCGAACTCGCCAAGTGCCAGGCCAACAACGCCGCCGCCGGATTCGCCGCCGGGTACCTCAGCGGGTTCCCCGAGTCCAACTTCGACGCCCTCGAGAACGGCACCAAGGGCGACGTCCTGTACTACGTCATCCACAAGACCCTCGCCGGACTCCTCGACGTGTGGCGGCTCATGGGCTCCACCCAGGCCCGCGACGTGCTCCTGGGCCTCGCGGGATGGGTCGACGCCCGCACCGCGCGGCTCTCCACGACGCAGATGCAGAACGTGCTGCGCGTCGAGTTCGGCGGCATGAACACCGTCCTCGCCGACCTCTACCAGCAGACGGGCACCGAGCGCTGGCTCACCGCCGCGAAGCGGTTCGACCACGCGGCGGTCTTCGACCCGCTCGCGAGCAACCAGGACCGGTTGAACGGCCTTCACGCCAACACCCAGGTGCCCAAGGTGATCGGGGCGGCCCGCGAGTACAAGGCCACCGGCACGACCCGCTACCGCGACATCGCCCGGAACTTCTGGAACATCGTGGTCGGCGCCCACACCTACGTGATCGGCGGCAACAGCGAGGCCGAGCACTTCCGCGCCCCGAACGCCATCGCCGGGTACCTCGACACCGACACGTGCGAAGGCTGCAACACCTACAACATGCTCCGCCTCACCCGCGAGCTGTGGCTCCTCGACCCGAACAACGCCGCCTACTTCGACTACTACGAGCGGGCGCTGCTCAACCACCTCATCGGCTGGCAGAACCCGGCCGACCCGCACGGGCACATCACCTACTTCACGCCCCTGAACCCGGGCGGGCGCCGCGGCGTCGGCCCGGCCTGGGGCGGCGGCACCTGGAGCACCGACTACAACTCGTTCTGGTGCTGCCAGGGCACGGGCCTCGAGACGTTCACCAAGCTCATGGACTCGGTGTACTTCAAGGCCGACACGACCCTGTACGTCAACCTCTACACGCCCTCGCGCCTGAACTGGACCGAACGCGGCATCACCGTCGTGCAGTCCACGTCGTACCCCGTGAGCGACACGAGCACGCTCACCGTCACCGGCGCCGCGAGCGGGTCCTGGACGATGCGACTGCGCATCCCCGCCTGGACCCAGGGCGCGGTCATCAGCGTCAACGGCCAGGCCCAGGCCGTCACCGCGACCCCGGGCACCTACGCGGTGCTGACCCGCACATGGGCCTCCGGCGACGTGGTCACCGTCAAGCTCCCGATGAGCGTGAAGATGCAGGCGGCCAACGACGACGAGAACGTCGCAGCGGTCGTCTTCGGCCCCACGGTCCTCTCCGGCAACTACGGGAGCACCGCCCTCGGCACGCTGCCCTCCCTCGACCCGGACTCGATCGAGCGGACCAGCACCTCCGCGCTCGCGTTCAGGGCCACCGCCGACGGCGCCACCGTGAACCTCGGCCCGTTCTTCGACGCCCACGGCCACAACTACACCGTCTACTGGAACGCCTCCGGCGAAGGCGGGTCGACCGGCGCGCCCGCGTTCAAGCTCTACAACGCCAACTCGAACCTGGTCCTCGGCGTGCAGGACATGTCAACGGCCGCAGGCGGTTTCGCGTTGCAGTGGAACGACACCGGCACCGCCGACCACAAATGGGAAGTGGTGGCCTCCGGCGCGACCGTGAAACTGCGCAACCGCAACTCCGGCCTGGTGCTGGGCGTGCAGGACATGTCGACCGCCGACAACGCGCGCATCGTCCAGTGGAACGACAGCGGCACCGCCGACCACCTCTGGACCCTCGTCGACACCGGCGATGGCCGCCACAAGATCCGCAACGCCCACACCGGGAAGCTCCTGGCGATCCTCAACGCCGCCACCGCCGCCGGCGGCCAGGCCGTGCAGGATCCCGACAACGGGACCGCCGACAACCTCTGGCGGTTCGTCCCCGACGGAGCCCGCCGCATCCAGAACGTCAACAGCGGCATGGTGATCGGCATCCAGAACATGTCCACCGCCAACGGCGGCCTCGCCGTCCAGTGGGGGAGCACCGGCACCGCCGACCACTTCTGGACCGCCGTGCTCGACACCGGCGGCTACTTCAAGCTGCGCAACGGCAACAGCGGCAAGGTCCTCGGCGTCGAGAACGCCTCCACCGCAGCGGGCGCGCGCGTCCTGCAATGGGACGACAACGGCACGAGCGACCACCGCTGGCGCCTGCGCTACGGCTCCGGCGGCGCGTTCCGCATCCAGTGCGCCAACGGCGGCAAGGTCCTCGGCGTCCAGAACGCCTCGAAGACCCAAGGCGCCCAGGTCGTCACCTGGGACGACACCGGCGCCGCCGACCACCTCTGGCGGTTCGTCTAACCCCCGCGGCGGGGGCGGGCCCCGCGCCCCCCCCCCCCCCCCCGGCCGGGGCCGCCCCCCGCCCGCTGCGGCCCGGCCGACCGGCCAGGCGAAAGCTTTTCGGAATGCTACGTTTCGCGGCATGGAACCCCTGAACGTCCAGCACGAAGGCCGCACCCTGCGCGGCACCCTCCACCTCCCGCAGGAGGCCCCCGCACCCGCGGTCGTCCTGTGCCACGGCTTCTCCGGCAACCGGACCGAGTTCGGCCACACCTTCGTGCGCCTGGGCAGGCGCCTGGCCGAACGCGGCGTCGCCGCCTACCGCTTCGACTTCGCCGGCGGCGGCGAATCCGACGGCGAGTACGGCGACATCACCGTCTCCGACCAGGTCTCGCAGGTCCTCGCCGTGCTTGACGCGGTCGGCGCCCACAGCGGCGTCGATGCCGACCGGCTCTCCCTGCTCGGCATGAGCCTCGGCGGCCTGACCGCCTCGCTCGCCGCCGCCAAGCGCCAGGTCCGCTCGCTCGCCCTGTGGGCCCCCGCCGCCATCGCCGTGGACGCCGAAGTCACCAAGCACCGGCAGGCCGTCATCGCCGAGCACGGCTACGACGACTTCGGCGGCACCCCGATCTTCAAGCGCTACGCCGACGACGCCGAGACCATCGACGCGTTCGCCGACGCCCGCGGCCACACCGGCCCCGTACTCCTCGCCGCCGGCTCCGAGGACAACGTCTTCGGCCCCGGCGTCTTCGACGGCTACCACGACCTCTACGAGTCCCAGCTCGAATACCACAAGCTCAACGGCGTCGGCCACGGCTTCGAGACCGTCCCCGCCCGCGAGCACCTGCTCGAACTCACCGAAGCGTTCCTCCTGCGCCACATGTGAGCACGCCCGCTCCCCGGGCCGGAGACCCGGCACGGGGAGCGGCGCTCCCTTACGCGACGGCAGTGCCCTCGAGCTCGACCATCTGGCCGGGGACCGCCAACCGCGCCACCCCGAGCATCGTGGTCGCCGGCGCCGCCTGCGCCGCCCCGAGGCGTGCGGCCAGCACCCCGTAATGCGGGAACAGCAGGTCCACATCCGTCGTGTACACGTTGAGCCGCACGAGGTTCGACAGCGACATTCCCGCCGCGGCGAGCACGGCCTCCAGGTTGTCCAGGCTCAGCGCCAGCTGCGCCGCCATGTCGCCCTCGTGCTGCGGCTTGCCCTCGCCGTCCATCGCGGTCTGGCCCGAGCAGTACAGCGTGCGGGTCTGCCCCGACACCAGCTCGCCCTGGTTGAACCCCAGCGCGAGCGACCAGTCCACCGGGTTGACCGCGGTTCGTTCCATCGCCACAACGGCTCCATTCCATGCACATCGGCGGCACGCTGCCGCCGTGGAACAGAGCCTCGCACCCAATCACGACATCTAGTGTCAGGTATTCCAGTAGAGTTTCCGCATGCGCGCCGATCGCCTGGTCTCCCTGGTCCTCCTCCTGCGCCAGCGCGGCCGGATGACCGCCGAGACCCTCGCCGGGGAACTCGAGGTCTCCACCCGCACCGTGCTGCGCGACATCGAAGCCCTCTCCGCCGCGGGCGTCCCGGTCTACGCCGAACGCGGCCGCCACGGCGGCTTCGCGCTCCTGCCCGGATTCCGGACCGAGCTCACCGGGCTCAACCACGATGAGGCCCTGGCCCTCCTGACCGCCGGTTCGGGGAGCGGCGAGCGAGCCTTCGGCCTGGGCTCGGCGCTGGCGTCGGCCATGCGCAAAGTGGTCGACGCGCTGCCGGAGCGCCACCAGGCCGCGGTGGGGGAGGCGGCCGGGCGGTTCCTGGTCGAACCCGAGACGGACCTGCTCTCGCGGCGGCACACCGCCGAAGCGGTCCCCGAAGCCGTCATGCACGAGGTCCGGCGCGCCGTGCTGGCGGGACGGCGCCTGCGCCTCCACTACGCGGCCAGCGGCGAGGAGCCGCAGTGGCGCACCGTCGACCCCCTCGGCCTGGTCACGGTGCGCGACCGCGCCTACCTGCTGGCCACCCGCTCCGGCGCGGACCGCACCTACCGGCTCTCGCGTTGCCTTGCGGCCGAAGTGCTCACCGAACCGGCCGAGCGGCCGGACCGGCTCGATCTGGACCGGATCTGGCAGGAGCGGTGCGCGCGGTTCCTCGCCGAGGGGCACCTCACCGTGCAGGTCAGGGTCGACCCGGGTCGCCGGGACGACCTCCTGCAGTCGGCGGTGGCCGTGCGCGCGGAGGCCCCCGAGCCGGACGGCCGCGTGCGGCTCGAGGTCACCTACCAGGACGCCGAGCACGCCGAATGGGCGCTGTGGCAGCTCGGGACGGACGCCGAAGCCCTTGCGCCGCAGTCGTTGCGGGATGCGCTGCACGCGCGGGCTGCGGCGCTGGCCGCCTGTTACGGCCGTGTCCACGGTGGGGTGGGTTCTTAATCCGGGTTCAAGCGGGCGGCGACGAAGAGGTGAGGTCGGGGTGCGGTTCGGTGGCGGGGTTGCGGGTTCGTTCGGGGGTGGGCGGGGACTCATGGACGGGGCGTCTTGGCTTGTGGTGCGGTGGGGCCGGGGCGGCGCTCGCGCCCGGGGGCGTCTTGGCTTGCGGTGCGGTGGCGCGGTGGGGCCGGGGTGGCGACTCGCGAACGCGGGCGTCTTTCCTTGCGGCGTAGTGGGACCGGGGCGGAACGTGAGGGTCTTGTACGCCTGTGGGTGATGACGGTCGGGGGCTGTTCGAGGGATACTTGAGTTACGTACAGGGACAGGAAATTTGTACAGGTGTCGGGGCTGGTGTAAGCAGACTAAGCCAAGCCTCTGGCCGAACCGACAAACCGACTTGTTTCGAGGCGCTCAGCCCCCATGGGGGGTTCCAGATCTCATCCCCGTGCCATCGCCCGCAGCTGTCCGCGCCCCCGATGGGCCGTGACTGGGTGGACGATCCTGGTCCGGATCACCCTCACCAGAAGGAAGCACCTCACTCGGAGGCGCTTCAACCCAAGCCAGACCCGCCAGCGCGAACGGCATGTGCCAGGTTGAGCAATTGAGGACTCTGCCCGGCAGTACCGACACGTCCATGGCGAAAGCAAGACCACCACCCCCGTCCGGGCGCCACCATGCGCGCAAGAGGCCCTGCCTCCAGGTCGGGACCCCGGAAGGAGGAAGGAGGGAACGAGCACCAGGAGTCGAATCGCCATCGACCACACCGGTCCCGCAGGCACGAAGGGCACGAACATCCTCCCCGGCAGGTACGGCGTGATCAGGCAACGGCCTCACGCCAAAGCGAAGCGCACCAATGCTTCGCGCAATCAACTACGGCACAGCGAAAGGAGGTGACACGACATGAAGGACGCGGCCATGCCCATGGACCGGCGCAGCGAGAGCCACCGCGGCTTCGGGCCGCTCACTGCAACCCCGAACCACAACCGGCCGGCCATCGCGGTGCCTCGCCACACCACCAGCCAGCCATATTGCGATGCCGTGCGACGACAACGCCAGCCGGTCATCGCCGCCAGCCGCTCCAGGGCCCTCGGCGGGGTCCCAAGTGAGGCCTCTGCGACGGCAGCGGCCCCGGACCTGGCCATACCCTCGTCCTCGCTGATTGCTTTGACCGCCACCGACCACCCACCTGCCGCCATGGCGGCTTCAACGACCCAAGCCTCGGCGGATGGCCCGAGGACGACCGCAACGACGGCAACGCACTCGAACCCGGGCACCCGTTTCACCGTCGTTGACCGCTCTGACTGCCACCAGTCCTCGCGTCGGTGTCCTGCCCCGACCTGGTCCTTGCTGTCGCCGTCGCTGATCGGTTGTAGCCCAAGCAGAATCAAGTCCAGCCAGTTTCAGTCCAGCCCAGGCCAGCCCAGGCCAGCCCAGCCCAGTCCAGCCCAGTCCAGCCCAGTCCAGCCCAGTCCAGCCCAGTTCCATTTCGGTGGTGCAGGACTTGGCGGGCCTTTGGACTGGAGCCGCCGCACAGGACGCGGCGGGTTCAGACCTTGAGTCGGTGCGGCACTTCGAGTCGTCCGTTGTCGATGAGCCAGCGCAACGATTCGAGGACGGCCTGCTCGGGCTCGTACGCCGGGGCGTATCCCAAGCGGGCCTTGGCCTTCTCGATGCTGAAGCACTGGCTTCGGTCGAGGTGCCCCCAGGAGACCTGCGCGTGCTCGGCCGTGGTGGAGGCGCGGAACTCGTCCCAGCTCACCGGCTCGAGGTTCGCGGTGCGGCCGAACCAGGCGGCGGCGATGTCGGCGTAGCCGCGGACGCTGAGCGCGGTGGGCGCGACGATGTTGAAGTCCTCGCCTGCGGCGGCGTCGCGGTGCTCGGCGGCCAGCTGGAAGGCCTGGGCGAGGTCGTCGGCGTGGACGTGGTGCATCGTCTCGGCGCCGCTGCCGGGCACCTGGAGCGGCTTGCCGTCCGCGATGGCCGTCCAGACGTCCGGGTCGAGGTTGCCGAGCGGGCCGATCGGGTGCCAGCCGGGGCCGACGATGTGCCCGGGGTGGATCGAGGTGGTGACGAGGCCGCCGTTCGCGGTCTCCTCCTTGAGCATCCGCGCGATCCGGTCCTTCTGGATCCCGTACTCGTCGAGCGGCGCTTCGGCCCCGCTGCCGCTCTCGTCGATGGGGACCTTGCGGCTCTTGCCGTACCGCCAGATGGAGCCGCAGTGGATCAGGTGCGCGCCGGTGCCGCGCAGGGCCTCCACGAGCGCGGTGGCTGAGGCGAGGGTGAAGCAGACGAGGTCGACGACGACGTCCGGTTCGAGGTCGCGGACCGTGGCGCCGAAGACGCCCTCGGCGTCCTGGCGTTCGCGGTCGGCGACGACCTGGCGCACCTCGGCCCATTCGGGTGCGTCGGCATAGGCGGTGCTGGTGCCGCGGCTGATGTTGACCACGTCGTGCCCGGCGCGGACGAGGCGCGGGACGAGGAAGGTGCCGATGTGGCCGGAGCCGCCGATGACGACGATGCGCATGCTGTGGTTCTCCTATCAGGTCGCGACGCGGCGAAGTGTACCGGTGGCCGGGCGGCCCTGCCAGGGGTTCGGCCGCGGCCCCGGCGTGCTCAGTGTTCGCCGGCCTCGGCGCGGTCGGGGGCCGGCTCCGCCTCGATCCTGGCGCTGGCCTTCATCGACGCCGCGAACGCCAACGCCGCCAGTGCGAGCGCCGCCCCGGTGAGCGCGGTGCCCCGCGGCCCCGCCTGGGAGAGGGTGAGGCCGCCGAGGGACGAGCCGAGGGCGATGCCGATGTTGAACGCGATCGAGTTCCCGGCCGAGGCGGTGTCGGTGCTGCCGGGCGCGAACTCCATGACCCGGTTCTGCAGGGCGGGGATGAGCGCGCCCATCGCGAGCCCGGTGAGCATGATGGTCGCGGCGGCGGCCCAGGGGTCGGTGCCGAACGCGAACATGGCGAGCATGGCGGCGGCGAGCAGGCCGACGGGCAGGATCACGGCCAGCCGCTGGTTCCGGTCGGAGAGGGCGCCGCCCGCGGCGATGCCGCCGAAGTCGGCCAGTCCGCGCGCCAGCAGCAGCGGTCCGAGCAGCGCCGCGGACATCCCGGCGACCACCGTGACGAACGTCGACGTGTACGTGAACGCGGCGAAGAACCCGGCGACCGCGAGCGAGCTGGTGACGAGCACCAGTGTGAACTGGCGGGCGTCCGGGGTGGTGCCGCGCCCGGCGTGCTCGTTGCGGGTCGGCTTGGAGGGCAGGGCGATCACGAGGGTGAGGAGCGCGATCATGCCCAGCCCGGAGAAGGCGAGGAAGGCGGTCTGCCAGTTCGCGGCCTGGCCGAGCCAGGTGCCGGCGGGTACGCCGAGCATCGGTCCGATGGACCCGCCGGTGAAGACCACCGCCATGACGCGCCCGCGAACATGGGCGGGGAACATCCCGGCGGCCACCGGTGCGACGATGCCCCAGAACACGGCCTGGCTGAGTGCGGTCGCCACGCGCGCCGCGAACAGCAGCTCGTACGTGGGGGCGGCGGCCGAGAGCGCGGTCGCGGCGACGAGGACGGCCATGAGCGCGAGGAGCAGCGGGCGGCGAGGCACGTTGGCGACCAGTTTGACCAGCGGCAGCGTGAGTACGGCGACGGTGATGCTGTAGCCGGTGACCAGGAGTCCCACACGGGAGGGCGAGACGTCGAGGTCGGCGGCGATCTCGGAGAGCAGTCCCACGGGGACGGTCTCGACGGTCACGTAGCAGAACGCGGCCACTGCGAGCGCGAGCAGCGCCGCCACCGATCGTCTGTCGAAATCGGACAGTATGGTCATCTGGGTTCACCTCGGTCGCTTCGTGCGCCGTTCGGGGGAACGGTCGGGGGTGCGCCGAACGGGGCCGCTCGAGTGGCCGAGGTGAAGGGGGTCGTGCGTTCGGGGCGGCCTCAGTCTAGGTACGGGATTCCCTCCGGCGCAAGGGGAGGCGGGGCTCGATCGGCCCGGTCCTGTCCGGGGACTGCGGCGCGTCCGCTCGCGGGCGAGCCGGCCACCGCGACGGTGTTCGGTTCAGCCGGTCGCGGTGTCGCGGTCGCGCAGGCCCGAGGACTCGAGGAAGTTCCGCAGCACCATGGCGGCGCCGCCGATCGCCGGGGCCTGGGAGACGTCGTCGGCGAGTTCGACCTGGACGTTGTGGACCTGGCGCATGAAGACGGCGCGGTCGAGCACTTCCTGGATCGCGTCCCGGTAGCGCGGGCCGAGGTCGGCGAAGGCCCGCCCGGCGAGCACGACGCGGCCGACGTCGAACATGTTCACGAGCGAGACGGTGGCGACGGCGAGCACCTGCGCGGAGTCGTCGATGATCGCGGCGGCGTCGGGGTCGCCCGCGAGCGCGGCGCGGCCGATCGCCATGAACGCGTCGAGCTGGTCGCCATCGAGGTCGAGCCGCCCGCTCAGGCCCGGGTGCGCCTGGGCGTTGCGGACCACGGCGTTCGGGCCGCCGACGATCTCGAGGCAGCCGCGGTTGCCGCAGCCGCAGACCTCGCCGAGGGCGTCGACGGAGATATGGCCGAGTTCGACGCCGTTCGAGGTCACGCCGCGGTAGGGGAAGCCGTCGAGGATGACGCCGGAGCCGATGCCGCCGGACATGAACACGACGGCGAAGCTCGAGGACGCGCTGCCCTGCGCCTGGACGCCGAGCCCGGCGGCGGTGGCGTCGTTCTCGATCCGCACCGGGAGCCCGGTGGCCGCCGAGAGCTCGGCGGCGAGGGGGTAGCCGCGCCAGGCGGGGGAGGGGAACTCGGTGAGCAGCACGCCCGCGTCGCGGTCCTGAGGCCCGTGCGTCGCGAGCCCGATGCCGAGCACGCCGTTGCGCGGCACGCCCGAGTCCTGCAGCAGCCCTTCGATCCTCGCGGCGTAGTCGGCGAGCACCGCGCCCGGGTCGCGGTCGCCGGAGCCTGGCATTGCCGTCTGCGCCACCACGCGCCCGGCGAGGTCGACGACGACGCCGAGGGCCGTGTAGCGGTCGAACTGGACGCCGACCATGTGCCGCGCGTCGGGCTGGAGTTCGAGGAGGCGCCGCGGTGTGCCGCGGGCCGAGCGGGCGGTGCCGACCTCGTGGACCATGCCGAGCGCGATGAGCCGCCGCACGGCGTGGGTCATGGTCGCCTGCGTCAGGCCGGTGGCCTCCGCGAGCTCCACGCGGCTGACGGTGGTGCGCTCCCGGATGAGGTCGAGCACCACGGCCAGCGTGGACATCCGCGTGTCCGAGCCGAACGACCTCACTGCGACCTCCTGAGCCTGGCGCGGCCGTCTGCCTGGGGCGACCGATCCGCACCACCATACTTGCCCGGCGCGGACGCACCGAGCGGATTGCCTCGGGGCAGCGGCGCCCGCGACCGGGCGTGGTGCCCGGCGGGGGTACCGCCTCGGCGGCTGCGCACTGGCGCCGAAGCGGCCGTGCGCGCTCCTGCCCGAACGCATTCGTGCATTGACATGAACTACTTCTTGACACGTTTAATTTAACGCGTCAATAATAAACTCGGCGCCCGGCGCGGACGCCACCCCTCCGTCCCGTGGGAACTCCCTCCTCACGGTCCTGAAAGGACAACGATGTCTCTCCAACTCAGAAGGCGCAGTGCCGCTGCGCTGGTCGCGGGAGCGGCCGCGCTCGGCCTGCTCGCGACCGGCTGCTCCTCCGGCGGCTCCGGCGGCAGCGGCGACCCCTCGACGCTCATCGCCTACACCGGCCAGGCCGGCGACTACCAGATCAACTTCAACCCGTTCTCGCCCACGCGGATCGGCGCCCTCGGCACGATCTACGAATCCCTGTTCTTCTACAACAAGGCCGAGGTCGCCGAGCCGGTCCCGCTCCTGGGCACCGAGCAGGCCTGGAACGAGGACGGCACCGAGCTCTCGGTGACGCTGCGCGAGGGCGTCGAGTGGAGCGACGGCGAGGCGTTCACCGCCGACGACGTCGCGTTCACCTTCGGGATGATCAAGGACAACCCCGCCATCAACAACGGCGGCTTCGACGGCGAGGTCGTCGCGGTCGACGACACGCACGTCACCTTCACCTTCGCCGCGCCCGCGTTCGTCAAGGGCCCGGACTTCATGAGCACCCCGATCGTGCCCGAGCACCTGTGGAAGGACGTCAACCCCGCGGAGGACGTCAACGAGGAGCCCGTCGGCACCGGTGCGTACCTGCTCGACGACTTCAAGCCGCAGGCGTTCACCTACAAGTCCAACCCCGACTACTGGGGCGGCGAGCCGAAGGTGAAGCAGATCCGCTTCCTCGCGCTCTCCGGCAACCAGGCCGGCGCCGATGCGATCGCCGCGGGCACCATCGACTGGCAGACCGGCCCGATCCCGGACATCCAGAACACCCACGAGAACTTCCCGAACTACGACGCGTACACGCAGTGGCAGAACCAGATGGTCCTCTCCACCTGCGCCAGCGCCGAGCAGGGATGCGAAGGGCCGCAGACCGACCCGGCCGTGCGCCGCGCGCTGTACTACGCGATGGACCGCACGCAGCTCAACAGCCTCGCGTTCATGGACACCGCCAGCGACATGTCGCCGACCTTCGCGCTGACCCCGAGCCAGGACGAGTACGTGGGCGCCTCGATCGCCGAGCCCACGGTGCCGATGGAGCCGAACGCCGCCGAGGCCGCCTCGATCCTCGAGGGCGCCGGCTGGGCCAAGGGCGACGACGGCATCTACGCCAAGGACGGCGAGCGGCTCTCGCTCACCGTCGAGGTCGTGACCGGCTGGACCGACTACATCACCGCCGTCGACACCATCGCCTCCCAGGCGAAGGAGGCCGGCATCGAAGTGAAGGCCGCGCAGTCCTCCTGGAACGAGTGGACCGAGAAGAAGGGCTCGGGCACCTTCCAGCTGGCCATCGACTCGCTGTGGCAGGGCCCCGCGCCCGACCCGTACTACGTCTACAACTACTTCTTCGTCTCCGGCGTGCCGGTGGGCGAGACCGCGGGCAACAACTACTCGCGCTACGCCAACCCGGTGGTGGACGAGGCGGTCGCGAACCTGGCGCTGCTGTCCCCTGAGGACCCCGCCCGCCAGGCCCAGTTCGACGTGATCCACACGGAGATCGTGCGCGACATGCCGTTCATCCCGATCCTCACCGGCGGCACCACGAGCGTGTGGAACACCGCGAAGTTCACCGGCTGGCCCTCCGACGACGACCTGTACGCCTTCCCGGCGGTCTGGTCGGCGTGGGACGCCGCCGAGATCTTCAAGCACCTCGAGCCGGCCTCCTAGCCGCAGTCGCCCCCGAAGGAGGACTCCGTGAGCTACTTCCTGCGCAAAATCGGCTTCTACGCCATCGCCCTGTGGGCGGCGCTGACGCTGAACTTCGCGATCCCGCGGATGCTGCCGGGCAACCCGGTCGACATCCTGCTCGCCAAGCTCCAGCAGCGCGGCGGCGCGGTCAGCCCCGAGACCAGGAAGGCGTACGCGCTCCTCCTCGGGGGCGACGACTCGAGGCCACTGTGGACGCAATACTGGGACTACCTCGGCAACATGTTCCGAGGGGACCTGGGCGTCTCGGTGAGCTACTACCCGGCCCCCGTCTCGGAGGTCATCAGCCAGTCGATCCCGTGGACGGTGGTGCTCGTCGGCCTCTCGACGATCATCGCCGCCGTCCTCGGGGTCGCGCTCGGCGCGTTCGTCGGCTGGAAGCCGGGCACCTGGCTCGACTCCCTCATCCCCGCCACGACGCTCCTCGCGGCCGTGCCGTACTTCTGGCTCGCGCTGCTCCTCACCTACCTGCTCGCCCGCGTCCTCGGCTGGTTCCCCATGCAGGGCGGCTACGACGTGGTGCTCACCCCCGGCTGGAACTGGGAGTTCATCGCCTCCGCGATCCAGTACGGCTTCCTGCCCGCGCTCACGATCGTGCTCGCCTCCATCGGCGGCTGGCTCCTGGGCATGCGCAACATGATGGTCTCCACCTTGTCCGAGGACTACATCCTCACGGCCGAGGCCAAAGGCCTGACCCCGCGCAAGATCCTGCGCTCCTACGCCTCCCGCAACGCCGTCCTGCCCTCCGTGGCCGGGTTCGCACTCTCCCTCGGCTTCGTCGTCACCGGCTCGGTGATCACCGAGCAGGTGTTCTCCTACCCGGGCATCGGCAACCGGCTCCTCGGCGCCGTCCAGAACAACGACTACGCGCTCATGCAGGGCGTGTTCCTCTTCATCACCCTCGCCGTCCTCGGCGCCAACCTCGTGGTCGACCTCCTCTACGGCGTCATCGACCCGCGCACCCGCGCCCGGAACTGAAGGGAGACCGCCGTGACCAACCCATCGACCGCCCCCGCAGCGGGCGACAACGCCGAACTGCTGGCCGAGGCCGCCGCCGAGACCGGCAGGGCCCCGCGCTCGGGCTGGCGGATGCTCCTGCCCACCATGACGCCCTGGCTCGCCGTCGGCCTCATCCTCGTCGGCGGCATCACCCTCTTCGGCCTCGTCGGCCCCTACCTCGTGGGCGACCCGACCGAGATCCGCGACCAGGGCCTCACCGCGCCCACGGGCGAATTCATCCTCGGCACCACCCAGACCGGCCAGGACGTGATGGCCCAACTCGCCTACGCGACAAGGGGATCGCTCCAGATCGGCTTCATCGTCGGCGTGCTCGCCACGATCCTCTCCGCGTTCTTCGGCATCTACGGCGCCTACCGGGGCCGGATCGTCGACGAGGCGTTCTCCCTCTTCACCAACGTCGCCCTGGTCATCCCGGGCCTGCCGCTGGTCATCGTGATCTCCGGCTTCGTGCCCCGCGAGAGCCGCGGACTGTGGACGATCGCGCTGGTCCTCGCCATCACCAGCTGGGCCGGCTCGGCCCGGGTGCTGCGCGCCCAGACCCTCTCGGTGCGCAACCGCGACTACGTGGCCGCCTCCCAGGTCTCCGGCGAGCGGCCCTGGCGCGTCATCGTGGTCGAGATCCTGCCGAACCTGCTGCCGGTCATCGCCTCGCAGTTCGTGTTCGCCGTCATCTCCGCGCTCCTGGGCGAGGCCGGACTCTCCTTCATCGGCCTCGGCGCCTCCAACTCCTCCACCCTCGGCACCATGCTCTTCTACGCCCAGAACGGCTTCGCGCTCCCGCTCGGCGCCTGGTGGTGGTTCGTCCCGCCCGGCCTCGTGATCGCCCTGTTCGGCATGGGCCTAGCCCTCATCAACTTCTCCATCGACGAGATCATCAACCCCAAGCTCAAGAACACCCGCCTGCACCGCAAACGCGCCCGCCGCGCGCTCCGCCTCGAACGCGAACTCGCCCGCACCGGGCGCAAGGCGCCCCGCCAGGCACCCCGGAAGGCCGCGCCGCGCAACGAGGAGACCGTCCGATGAAGACCGCCGAACCCGTGCTCACCGTCGAAGACCTCACCGTCGTCTACGAGACCGAGGAGCCGATCACCGCCGTCAAGAACGCCGACCTCACCCTCCACCGCGGCGAGATCCTCGGCCTCGCCGGCGAATCCGGCTGCGGCAAGACGACCCTCGCCTACGCCGTCAACCGCCTCCACCGCCCGCCGGCGCGCATCGCCTCCGGCCGCATCACCTTCCACGGCGATGAAGGCGACATCGACATCCTCGCCCTCGAGGACGCCGGGCTCCGCGCCTTCCGCTGGGAGCGGCTCTCCATGGTCTTCCAAGGCGCCATGAACGCCCTCAACCCCGTCACCACCGTCCGCGCGCAACTCAAGGACACCCTCCTCGCCCACCGGCCCCGCATGTCCCGCAAGGAGATCCGCGACCGCTCCGAGGACGTCCTCACCCGCGTCGGCGTCGACCCCCGCCGCCTGGCCTCCTACCCGCACGAACTCTCCGGCGGCATGCGCCAGCGCGTCATGATCGCCATGGCCATGCTCCTGGAACCGCAGATCATGATCATGGACGAACCCACCACCGCACTCGACGTCGTCGTCCAGCGCGACATCCTCCGCGAGATCGTGCGCCTGCGCGACGAACTCGACTTCGCCGTCATCTTCATCACCCACGACCTGCCGCTCCTGCTCGAGATCTCCGACCGCATCGCCGTGATGCTCGAAGGCGAGATCGTCGAACTCGAAGCGGCCGACCGCCTCTACCGCGACGCGCGCCACCCCTACACGCGGAAGCTCCTCGGCTCCTTCCCGAGCCTCTCGGGGGAGCGCGGCGCGTTCATCCGCACCGGCATCGACGAGACCAGCGCAGACGAGACCACCGAAACCGCGGAGGAGCGAGCATGACCAGCGTCAAGATCACCGACCTCGTCAAGGACTACACGCTCCGGTCAGGACTCAAGCGCACCCGCCTGCGCGCCGTCGACCACGTGAGCCTCGAACTCGCCCCCGGCCGCACCGTCGCCCTCGTCGGCGAGTCCGGCTCCGGCAAGTCCACCATCGCGAAGATCCTCACCCGCATGGAACGCCCCACCTCCGGCACCGTGGAGGTCCTGCTCGACGACGGCACCCCCGTCTCGAACGGCCACTACCGCCGCGAAGTGCAGATGGTCTTCCAGGACCCCTTCGCCTCCCTCAACCCGTTCCACTCCATCGAGCACCACATCGCCCGGCCCCTGAAGATCCACGGCCGCACCAAGACCCAGGACGAGACCCGCAAGCGGGTCCTCGAGATGCTCGAACGCGTCAACCTCACCCCGGCCGAGGCCATCGCGCCCCGCCGCCCGCACGAGCTCTCCGGCGGCCAGCGCCAGCGCGTCGCCATCGCCCGGGCCCTCGCCCCGGGCGCGCAGGTCCTGATCGCCGACGAACCGGTGTCCATGCTGGACGTCTCGATCCGCCTCGGCGTGCTCAACCTCCTCGGCCGCCTCCAGCGCGAAGACCGGCTCGCGGTCCTCTACATCACCCACGACCTCGCCACCGCACGCCACTTCTCCGACGAGATCGTCGTGCTCTACCGCGGCCGGGTCGTCGAACGCGGCCCCTCCGACGCCGTGATCCTCGACCCGCACCACGACTACACGAAGCTGCTCGCGCTGGCCGCCCCCGACCCGGAGCGGCCCGGCCGCGTGACCTCGGAGGCCGCCGTGGACCGCAAGGCGATCGACAACAGCACCTGCTACGACCACTTCGCCGGCGAATGGCGCGAGGCCGCCGCGGGCACGCGGACCGCCGTGCGCGCCGACTGAACCCCAATCGCACCGAACCGCCCCTCACGAAGCCCGCCCATCGACCATGAGGAGTCACCGTGACCCACCCGCCGTATTTCCGCGCGCTCCACGAGGGGTGGACGCTGACCGCCGCCGACCTCGCCGCCGATGTCCCCGAGGCGGTGGCCGCGCCGCTCGCGGACGGCATCCCGGCCGCCGTTCCCGGTGAGGCCCATCTGGACCTGCTGCGGGCGGGGCTCATAGCTGATCCGTTCGACGGGGACAACGAGTCCGCGCAGCAGTGGATCGGCGACACCGCCTGGCGGTTCTCGACCGAGTTCGACTGGACCGACGACGGCTCGGCCCGCCACGACCTGGTCGCGCACGGCCTGGACACCGTGGCGACCTTGTCGCTCAACGGGATCGAGATCGGCAGCACCGAGAACCAGCACCGCGGCTACCGCTGGGACGTGCGGAAGGCGCTGCGCGAGGGCGCGAACACCCTCACCGTCACCTTCGCGGCCCCCGTCCCGGAGGCGGTAGCCCGCGCCGAGCGCGACGGCGCGCTGCCGCACACCAACCACCACGAGTACAACCAGCTGCGGAAGATGGCCTGCTCGTTCGGGTGGGACTGGGGCGTCGACGTCGCCGGGGCCGGGATCTGGAAGCCGATCGGCCTCGAATCCTGGTCGGGCGCACGGGTCGCCGCCGTCCGGCCCCTGGTCGACGTGCTCGCGAACGCCGAGGGCGGCCACGACGGCGTCCTCACCGTCCACCTCGAGGTCGAGCGCGCGGCGGGCGACGAGGACGTGGAGGCCCTGGTCGTCGTCACCGGCCCCGACGGCCGTCCCCTCGAGACCGCCGCGACCGTCCCCGCCGGCCAGAACGCCGTCGCGGTCGTCTCTGACGTGCCCGACGTGCGCCGCTGGTGGCCCGTCGGCTACGGCGACCAGCCGCTGTACAAGGTGGACATCGAAGTGGGGTACGGGATCTGGCACGGCCGGGTCGGCTTCCGCACCGTCGAACTCGACACCGCGCCGGACGAAGCGGGCGCGCCGTTCCACCTGAAGGTCAACGGCGAGCGCGTCCTCGTGCGCGGCGCGAACTGGATCCCCGACCACGCCTTCCTCACCGAGATCGACCGCGACCGGTACGCGCTGCGCGTCGCGGACGCGCTCGAGGCGAACATCAACCTGCTGCGCGTGTGGGGCGGCGGGATCTACGAGTCCGACGACCTGTACGACCTCGCCGACGAGCACGGCCTGCTCATGTGGCAGGACTTCCTGTTCGCCTGCGCCGCGTACAGCGAGGACGACCCGCTGCGCACCGAGATCGAGGCCGAGGTCCGCGAGAACGTCACCAGGCTCAGCCCGCACCCCTCGCTCGTCCTGTGGAACGGCAACAACGAGAACACCTGGGGCTCGGTCGACTGGAACTGGGCGCACCGCCTCGGCGGCCGCGGCTGGGGCGACGCCTACTACAGCGGGCTGCTCCCGGACATCGTCGCCGAGCTCGACCCGACCCGCCCGTACTCGCCCGCGAGCCCGCACTCCTTCGGCGACTACCGCCACCCGAACGACGAGCGGTACGGCACGATGCACGTCTGGGACGTGTGGAACCGCGTGGACTACAAGGTGTACGCCGACTACCGGCCCCGCTTCGTCGCCGAGTTCGGCTTCCAGTCCCCGCCCGCGTGGTCGACCCTCACCGCCGTGGTGCACGACGAGCCGCTCGACCCGTTCGGCGCGGAGATGCTCGTGCACCAGAAGGCCAACCGCGGCAACGAGAAGCTCGAACGCGGCTGGCAGGGTCACCTGCCCGACCCGCAGTCCATCGAGGACTGGCACTGGACGACGCAGCTCAACCAGGCGCACGCGATCCGCTTCGGCGTCGAGCACTACCGGTCGCTCACGCCGCACAACACGGGCACGATCATGTGGCAGCTCAACGACAACTGGCCGGTGGTCTCCTGGGCCGCGGTCGACTTCGCGGGCCACCGCAAGCCGCTGTGGCACGCGCTGCGCGACTCCTACGCGCCGCGCCTGGCGACGCTCCAGCCGCGCCCGTCGGCGGAGGCCTTCGCGAACGCCTGGGAGGGCGTCGTGCCCGAGTTCGACCAGCTCGCGCTGGTCCTCGTGAACGACAAGGAAGAGGCGTACACCGGGTCGTTCACCCTGACCCGCGAGGCCTTCGACGGCACTGTCCTCGCCAAGGCCGTGGTCGACGCCAGTGTCGACCCCCGCGACGGCGCCACGATCGTCGTGCCGGCCGAGGTCGCGGCGTACACCGATCCGCGGACGGAGTTCATCCGCGCCGAAGGGGACGGCTTCGCGCCCGCGTTCCACTACGGCGCCGAAGTGGTCGACCAGGACCTGGACCCGCGCCCGTTCATCGTGCAGGCCGAGGCGGCCGCGGGCGGCTGCGTGCTGCGCGTGGCCGCGACCTCGCTGGTGCGGGACCTGTACTGCCACGCGGACAAGGTCGACCCGGCCGCCCGCGCCGAGCAGGGGATGCTGACGCTCCGCGCCGGGGAGTCGGCCGAGATCCGCGTCCGCTCGGCCTCCGGTGATCCGGCCGCGTTCGCCGGGGTCCTGCGCTGCGCGAACGACCTGCGCTGAGGGCGG
>NZ_JAUEMJ010000008.1 GCF_030403505.1 Glycomyces tritici
TTTGAGTTTTAGCCTTGCGGCCGTACTCCCCAGGCGGGGCGCTTAATGCGTTAGCTACGGCACAGAATCAACCAACGTGACCCCACACCTAGCGCCCACCGTTTACAGCATGGACTACCAGGGTATCTAATCCTGTTCGCTCCCCACGCTTTCGCTCCTCAGCGTCAGAACAATCCCAGAGATCCGCCTTCGCCACCGGTGTTCCTCCACATATCTGCGCATTTCACCGCTACACGTAGAATTCCGATCTCCCCTAATTGCCTCAAGTCGACCCGTATCCACCGCAAAACCCCGGTTAAGCCGAGGCCTTTCACGGCGGACGCAATCAACCGCCTACGAGCCCTTTACGCCCAATAAATCCGGACAACGCTCGCGCCCTACGTCTTACCGCGGCTGCTGGCACGTAGTTAGCCGGCGCTTATTCAACCACTACCGTCAACCCCGCGAATACGGAGCCTTCGTGGTGGATAAAAGAGGTTTACAACCCGAAAGCCGTCATCCCTCACGCGGCGTCGCTGCATCAGGCTTTCGCCCATTGTGCAAAATTCCCCACTGCTGCCTCCCGTAGGAGTCTGGGCCGTATCTCAGTCCCAATGTGACCGACCGCCCTCTCAGGCCGGCTACCCGTCAAAGCCTTGGTGCGCCACTACCGCACCAACAAGCTGATAGGCCGCGGGCCCCTCCCCAACCGCAAAAACTTTCCACCTCGAACCATGCGGATCAAGGTCGTATCCGGTATTAGCCGCCGTTTCCAACGGTTATCCCAGAGATGGGGGCAGGTTACCCACGTGTTACTCACCCGTTCGCCACTCGAGTACCCGCAAGCGGGCCTTTCCGTTCGACTTGCATGTGTGAAGCACGCCGCCAGCGTTCGTCCTGAGCCAGGATCAAACTCTCCAACAAAAACCTGTTGCGCACTGACACCTCACGGCACCAGCGACTTTGGTATGTGTCGAAGCATGTCCTGACCGATTTTCTACGGGGCACCAAGCAAGTGCCCCAAGGAAAAGACAGTCAAAAACAGTACCAACCAGAAACCACCAGCACCTAGGCCAGTCATTCCCGATCAGCCCGCACGCTGACCATCCAAACACCCTGTTGAGTTCTCAAACAACACGCCAACCCAGAACGATCCTCATAAGGATTCGGCCTCAGCCGGAGCAACCCGAACAACATTACTAGTCTCAATCCGCACTGTCTAACTGGGGGTCATTGACCCTCGTCACATGCGATTGAGCCTCTATGGAGTCTCAGGTGATCCCCGCGTCTCGATCTCGGACCGCGCCAGCGCTCTTCAGAGCTTGTCGCGTGCCTCCGTGATCTCCGGACCGGCCTCGTTTTCCTCGGCTGTTCCGTTCCCCCGCGGGCAAAGACAAATATACACACCCTCGAAGGGGCCGAAACCAGGGGGGTCACCTCTCGTTCAACGATACGCTTGACCAGCGGAGACATCAAGATCTTCTGGAAAGTCGGCGGCGGCGCGGCGCGCCTGGCCGCCGACGCGGACCGTCTCCCGAGGGCGGCTTCGGCTGTTAGCCTGCGAGCGAAGGAACTCCGACTCATATAGGAGAAGGCATGTCAGCCACTCGCAATGCAAGCACTCGTTGGACCGGCGATCTCCAGGAAGGCAACGGCGTCACCAGCTTCCTGTCTTCGAGACTGCCGGACACCCCAGTGACCTGGGCGGCACGCACGAACAACCCCGAGGGCAAGACGAGCCCGGAGGAGCTCATCGCGGCGGCGCACACCTCCTGCTTCTCCATGGCGTTCTCGGGCGCCCTGTCGAAGGCCGGGTACACCGCCGACGAGATCGTCACCGAAGCCGCTGTCACCTTCAAGCCGGGCACGGGGATCACCGACATCGTCCTGACCGTCCGTGCCTCGATCCCCGGGATCGACAACGACGAATTCCAGAAGATCGCCCAGGGCGCCAAGGAGAACTGCCCGGTGAGCCAGGCGCTGAAGGCGGTCCCGATTTCGATTGAGGCAACGCTGGGTTAGGGTCGTCACAAACGACTGAAAATTTCATATTCACGCACAGTGTGCGCGAAAGCATCGGGTGCACCATCCGTGGCTGAAACGTCACGGAGCCGAACACAGGCGGTCTCGCCTGCGGGGAGGCACGGTGGTCGTTGGTTTCGCGCACTTGTTTGTAACCAGGCCCGCCTGCCCAGTTGCAAACCGACACTGCAGAGGAGGGGGTTCTCGTGACTGCTCCTGAAAACACCGGTAGGCGGTTCAACGCCTACACCATCCGCCACCTGGACGAGTTGCTCCAGCGAGCGCCGCTGACCGAGGAGCAGCGGCTCCGGACCAGGGCCGTGGCGTCCGTCCTGCCGTTCCGAACGAACGCCTACGTGGTCGATGAGCTCATCGACTGGGACGACCCGTTCGAGGACCCGATGTTCCGGCTGGTCTTCCCGCAGGAGGACATGCTGCCGACCGAGGACGTCGACCAGATCGCGGGCCTGCTCCAGAACGACGCCTCCAAGCAGGAGGTGACCGCCGCGGCCAACCAGATCCGGTTCAAGCTGAATCCGCATCCGGCCGGGCAGCTCGCGCTGAACATTCCGAAGGCCGGCGAGGAGCCGATCCCGGGCCTGCAGCACAAGTACCGCGAGACGGTGCTCTTCTTCCCGCAGCAGGGCCAGACCTGCCACGCGTACTGCACCTACTGCTTCCGCTGGGCGCAGTTCGTGGGTATCGCCGACCTGAAGATGGCGAACAACGACGTCGAGCAGTTGACGGGCTACGTGCGGGACCACCCCGAGGTGAGCAGTGTGCTGCTCACGGGCGGGGACCCGATGATCATGGGCGAGCCGGTGCTGCGGCGCTACATCGAGCCGCTGCTCGAGATGGAGCACGTGGAGTCGGTCCGGATCGGTTCGAAGGCGCTGGCGTACTGGCCGCAGCGGTTCGTGTCGGACCCCGACGCGGACGACACGCTGCGGCTGTTCGAGCGCGTGGTGGCGTCGGGCAAGAACCTGGCGTTCATGGCGCACTTCTCGCACCAGAAGGAGCTGGACTCCGAGATCGTGCGGGAGGCGGTGCGCCGCATCCGCGGCACCGGTGCGGTGATCCGGACGCAGGCGCCGCTGATCAGGACGATCAACGACGACGCGACGCAGTGGGCGGGGATGTGGAGGACCCAGCACAAGCTGGGGATGATCCCCTATTACATGTTCGTCGAGCGCGACACGGGGCCGCAGGACTACTTCTCGGTGCCGCTGGTGCGGGCGTGGGAGATCTTCCGCGACGCGTTCAGCCAGGTGTCGGGGTTGTGCCGGACCGTGCGGGGTCCGTCGATGTCGGCCACGCCGGGCAAGGTGGCGGTGGACGGGGTCGTGGAGATCGGTGAGGAGAAGGTGTTCGCGCTGCGGATGCTCCAAGCCCGGGATCCCGACCTCGTGGGACGTCCGTTCTATGCGAAGTTCGACGAGAACGCGGTGTGGCTGGACGACCTGAAGCCGGCGTTCGCCGACAAGTTCCCGTTCGAGTAGTGCGGTAGGAAGCGACAGCGAGTCAGGGCCGGAGCGGCGACGCCGCTCCGGCCCTTCCGTGTCCGCCTACCGGGCGATGTGCAGGGCGAACCCGGTGGTGCCCTCGGGTTCGCGGCCGGGGAGGAGGCGCTTGTGCTCGTCGTAGTCCTCGGACTGCTTGCGGTAGGCGATCGGCTCGGTCTCGGTGAGGTTCTCGAGGCGTTCGCGCAGGTGCTTGGTGATGTCGGCGTATTCGGCCTGCCAGCCGGCCCCGCTGATGACGACGGGCGGGAGGACGGCCATTCCCGTGTAGAAGAGGACGCCGTGCTGGATCGGGAAGAGCAGGTCGTTGATGTCGCCGTTCACGCCCCGGTCCGAGAGGTGCGACTCGGCGGCGCCGGTGGTCACGATGACCATGGCGCGCTTGCCTTTCAGCACGCCGTCGCCGAAGCGCGGCCAGTCGCGGGAGGGGCTGTAGCCGAAGCCGTTGGTGAAGACCCGGTCGAACCAGCCCTTCATGATCGCCGGCACGGTGTACCACCAGAGCGGGAACTGCAGGACGACGAGGTCGGCCTCCAGGAGCTTCGCCTGCTCGGCCTTGACGTCCTCGGTGATCTGGCCCTTCTCCCAGGCTTCGCCGGCGGCGGCCATGAAGTGCTCGTTCTCGGTGGGGCCGAAGTCGTCGAAGTCGGCGACAGCCTTCCAGTTCATGGCGTACAGGTCGGAGACGGTGACGGTGTGGCCGAGGCCTTCGAGGGTCTGGACGGCTTCGTCTCTGAGCGAGGCGTTGAGCGAGCCGTGGTGCGGGTGGGCGTAGACCAGGTGGGTTCTCATGCGGACCATGCTGCTGGGGTTTCGCCGGGGCTGCCAGACGTCTGTTCGACCTGGGGTCGTTCGACCCTAGGACTGACAGACCTAGGCACTCGGCGGGGATCCCGGCGATACTTGCCGCGGAGGTTTGCGTGATGACGGCTGATGCGACAGAGACCCAGAAGACCGAGATCCACCGGCTCGAGGACGTGGTCGACCTGGGGAAGTTCCTGCAAGCGCGGCGTGCACGCGTGAACCCCGGCGACGTGGGGATGCGGGAGGACACGCGGCGGCGCGTGCCCGGCCTGCGGCGCGAGGAGCTGGCGCTGCTGGCCGGGGTGAGCGTGGACTACTACACGCGACTGGAGCAGGGCCGGGCGAAGCACCCCTCGGACCAGGTGCTGGACGCGGTGGCACGAGCGCTGCGGCTTGACGAGACGACGCGGGCGCACCTGCACCGGCTGGCGGGGAACTCGCGGTTGAGCCCGATGCAGGCCAGCGCGGGGGTGCGGCCGTCGCTGCAGACGATGCTCGCGGCGATCGACGGGTTCCCGGCGATGATCTTGAACCACAGGCAGGACGTGTTGGCGTCGAATCGCTTGGCGCGCTTGCTGTACGGCGGGTTCGGGTGGGATCTGGAGGCGAATCCGAACTTCGTGCGGCTGCTGTTCGACGATGATTCGCGGGGGTTCTTCCCAGACTGGGAGGCGGTGTGCTCGTGGGAGACGGTGGCGCAGTTGCGGAAGATGGCGGCGCTGTTCCCGGATGACACGGCGATGACGGGGCTGATCGGCGAGTTGTCGGTGCGGCACCGGTTCTTCGCGGAGTTGTGGGCGCGGGCCGAGGTGAAGGACTGCAATATCGGGTCGGTGCGGTTCGACCATCCGATGGTGGGGCTGCTCGAGTTGTACAAGGACCAGTTCCGGGTGGCGGACGGTTCGGGGCAGATGCTGGTGACGTTGACGGCGGCGCCGGGGACGGACGACTACGACAAGCTGGCGCTGCTGGGGGGTGCCGGGTGATCCTGGGCGGATCTTCCAGTACCCCCTAGGGGCGGGCCGGTGGTGCGGGCCCGCCCCGGTCGCGTGTCAGCGGATGGTGAGCTGTTCGATGATGCTGACCCAGTCGGCGGTGCCGCGGCCGGTGGCGGCGAGTTCGTCGAGGAGCTTCTTGGTGGGTTCCAGGAGGTCGGCGCTGATGCCCTGCTCGCGGCTGGCGGTGATGAGCGAGGCCACGGCGGGTCGGGTGAAGTTGACGTCCTGGCCGGGGGCCGGATCGTACCGGCCGCTTTCGACGACGGCGGCGAAGTCGCCTGAGAGCGGGAGTACGGCGCTGAGCCAGTCGATGACGTCTTTGGCGGTCTGGGTCGCGGGGACGCCGACGGTGCGCATCATGGCGGCGGCTTGGAGCATGCCGCCGAACATCTGGTACATGGCGGTGAGGAGGGCCATGTCCTTGAGTTCGGCGATGCCGGCGTCGGTGCCTTCGAATTCGGCGGTGCCGAGGGTTTCGAGGGCGGGTTTGGCGATGGCGTAGGCGTTCTCGTCGCCGGAGTAGAGGAGGCGGGAGCCGGGCCGCCCGATCATCTGCGGGACGGCCATGATGGCGCCGTCGAGGTAGGTGATGCCGTGTTCGGCGGCCCAGGCGGCGGTGGCGCGGGCTTCGTTGGGCGTGGTGGTGGTGAGGTTGACGAGGATCTTGCCTTTGAGTTCGGCGGCGACGGGTTCGAGGTTCTGGTGGATGCTGGCGTGGTCGAGGAGGACGGCGAGGGTGATGTCGCCGGCCTGGACGGCTTCGCTGACGGTGGCGGCGGCGGTCGCTCCGGCTTTGACGTGGGGCTCGGTCTTGGCGGGGGTGCGGTTCCAGACGGTGGTGGTGTAGCCGGTCTCGCGGAGGCGGGCGGCGATGGCCGAGCCCATGGCGCCGAGGCCGAGGATGCTGATGGTGCCCTTTGACATGGTGGTGTCCTTGCGTGTCGAGTCTTCGGGTGCGGAGTGTTCGCGGTGGTCGGCTAGTGGATGGTGAGGCGTTCGATGATGCGGATCCAGTCGCTGTCGCCGTGGCCGGTGGCGGCGAGCTCTTCGAGGAGTTTCTGGTGGGGTTCGAGGAGCTGGGCGCTGACGCCTTGTTCGCGGCTGGCGGTGATGAGCGATCGGATGCCGGCGCGGTCGAAGTCGACGCTCTGGCCGCCGGTGTCGTAGGTGCCTTGGTCGGCGATCGCGGCGATGTGCCTGCCGTGGGGCAGCATGGCGGCGAGCCAGGCTTCGACTTCGGCGGCGGTGTCGGCGGCCGGGGTACCGGCGGTGCGCATCATGGCGATGGCCTGGACGTAGCCGAGGAGCATGAGGTCCATGGCGGCGAGCAGGGCCATGTCCTTGAGCGAGGCGAGGCCGGGGTCCTTCCCGGTGTATTCGGCGGTGCCGAGGGTTTCGAGGAGCGGGAGGACGGTGTTGTAGGCGTGTTCGTCGCCGGAGTAGAGGAGGCGGGCGTGCTCGTCGCCGATCATGGACGGGACGGCCATGATGGCGCCGTCGACGTAGCCGATGCCGTGTTCGGCGGCCCAGGCCGCGGTCTCGCGGGCCTGGTTCGGTGTGGTGGTGACCAGGTTGACGACGGTCTTGCCTTCGAGTTCGGCGGCGTGCGGGTCGAGCTGTTCGCGGACGCTGTCGTGGTCGAGGAGGACGACGAGGACGGTGTCGGCGGCGCTGATCGCTTCGCTGATCGTGGCGGCGGCTTTGGAGCCGGCTTCGGCGTGCGGTTCGGTCTTGGCGGGGGTGCGGTTCCAGACGGTGGTGGTGTAGCCGGTCTCGCGGAGGCGGGTCGCGATGGCCGAGCCCATGGCGCCGAGGCCGAGGATGCTTGCGGTCGAGCCCATGTGGTTACTCCTTTCGGCAGGGCCGGGGTCGGGCTGGTGGACCGACCCCGGCTCGTGGCGGGTTCGGCGGGTCAGGCGGCGTTGCGGAGGATCTGGTAGACGGGGACGGGGTGTCCGGCCTGCTCGCTCGCGTCCAGGGCGCGCTGGTAGTGGTCCTGGCTGATGCGGGTGAGGGAGGCGTCAACGCCGACTTCCTCGGCGGCGTCGATGACGTGCTGGGCCCCGGCGTGCATCATCTTGAAGTTCGCGACGTCGCCCCAGCCGCCCTGCTTGGCGGCGGCCCCGAAGAAGAGCGTGAAGTCCCGGTTGCTCTCGGCGCCGTTGCTGGCGAACTCGATGAACTTGTCGACGTCGCCGCCGCCGGCGTCGATGATCGCGACGGCCTGCTCCAGCGAGGTGAGGAACGCGTGGAACTGGGCGAGCCCGGCCTGGTAGTAGAGCTGGGCGAGGCCGTAGTCCGCGCCGAGGTACTCGATGCCGGGGACGAGGGTCTCGAGCAGTGGGCGGTGGGCCTCGAAGTCGGTCTCGGGGCCGCTGACGTAGAGGCGCGAGGACGCGTGCTTGAGGTCGTCGCTCTGGGTCATGTAGGCGCCGGTGACGAACACGCCGCCGCGGGCGGTGACCCAGGCGGCGCCCTTGCGGGTCTTCTCGGGCGAGTCGGAGGACAGGTTGATGACGGTCTTGCCGGTGAGGTCGGCCGGGCCCTGCTCCAGGACGCCGTACATGGCGTCGTAGTGGATCAGGGAGAGCAGGACGACGTCGTTCGCGGCGATGGCCTCGGCGACCGTGTCGGCGGGCTTGGCGCCGAGCTCGGCGATGGCGTCGAGCTTGGGGCGGGTGCGGTTCCAGGCGGTGACGTCGTAGCCGGCGTCGAGGAGGACCTTGACGGTGGCCTGGCCCATCGGGCCCAGGCCGATGACGGTGACGGACTTGTTGTTCTGCGCAGACATGTTGTGCCCCTTGCGATTTGGTGTTTCCTTGGTCGTGCTGACGGGATCCATGTTCGTCCGGCCGGATAAGCTCTGCAAGACCGCACTTTCGGGTGGGGCTACTTACTTCGAGGTTCGAAATATGGCGGGGAGGGGTCCGATGGAGACGCAGAGTGACGTAGATCAAATCTGCGGGATGTCGCTCGCGATCGACGTTGTCGGCGGCAAGTGGAAGATGCACCTGATGTGGGTGCTGGCCGAGGGGCCGGTGCGGTTCGGGCAGATCCGCCGCAAGCTCGACGGGGTGAGCGAGAAGGTGCTGGCCGAGAACCTGCGGCAGCTGGAGGCGAGCGGCATCGTGCACCGGGAGCTGTACGCGGAGGTGCCGCCGCGCGTGGAGTACTCGCTGACGCCGCTCGGGCTGACGCTCAACGACGCGCTGGCGGCATTGGAGACCTGGGGCGACCAGCACCGCGAGGAGCTGGCCGGGCGGTTGCAGCCCTGAACGCAGCGCGTCCCGCCTTCCGGTTCCGGAGGGCGGGACGTCGTCGTTCGGGGCCGGGTCAGATCGGCGGGGCCTCGCGGCGGCGGTACTCCCTGCCTCCCAGGGTGCGTTCGAGCAGGAGTTCGTCGACCATGTCCCGGCGCAGCTGCAGCGGGTCGTGGTATTCGGCGGCGAGGATCTCGGTGACCTCGGCTTCGGTGTAGACGCGGTCGAACTCGAAGCGGCGGCCCGCGATGTCGCGCAGGAGCGTGACGCGGGTGCGGCGGTTCACCGGCATGACGCTGACGCGGCCGTTCGAGTACAGCTGGGCCACTGCGGGACTGACGCCGGGCGGGGCGGCGGGGGCCGCTTCGCGGGCGGCCGCTGCCGCGGCTTTGAAGGCGTCCGGTGCGGCGCGGACCTTGCCGTCCTCACGGGTGACGAGTCCGGCTTCGAAGAGGCGGACGAGGGCCTTCTCGGCGCGCGGGTGGCGCGCTTTCAAGTCGGTGACGCCGGCACCGGCGTCGGTGAGGACGATGTCGGCGAACACGCGCAGGCGTTCGGGGTCGGCCAGGGCTTTGACGATCAGATGGCTTGGCTCCATGGGGACAGACTGGTGCGAGCCGCCGCGCCCGTCAACGCGATATCGGGCTAGCCGAGGCTGCGCAGGTACGCCAGGTCGATGCCGCGGAGGGAGTCGAGGCGCTTCACGTCGAGGTCGACCGGGAGCTCGACGTCGCCCGGGACGGCCAGGGTGATCGCGCCGGCGGCCAGCGCGGAGCCGACGCCGGAGACGGAGTCCTCAACGACCACGCAGCGTGCGATGTCGACGCCGAGTGTCGCGGCGGCGCCGAGGTAGGGCCGGGGGTCGGGTTTGGGCTTCTCGACTTCGTCGCCGCAGACGGTGAGGTCGAAGTTGTCGCGGCCGACGTGGCCGATGATGATGTCGGCGAGTTCGCGCGGGGTGGAGGTGACCAGGGCGGTCGGGATGCCGGCGGCGCGGCATTCGAGGAGGAGTTCGCGGGCGCCGGGCTTCCACTCGACGCCTGCTGCGAAGAGCTCCTTCATGCGGGCGCGCAGCCAGGTCTGGCGGTGGGGGGCTTCGGTGAGGGGGATGCCGAGGCTGTCCAGGAGCATGGTGACCGAGGCGTCCTCGTTGGTGCCGACCATGCGGGCGCGGACCTCGGGGTCGAGGGCGCCGCCGAGGAGGGCGGCGAGTTCTTCGACGCCGGTGTCCCAGATGATCTCGCTGTCGACGAGCGTGCCGTCCATGTCGAAGAGCACGGCTTGCGGGAACGCGGCTTTCGCTTGGTCGGTCACGGTGTCAACAGTACGGGCGGGGCGGGTGGGCCGGCTCGTGTCGAGGCGGGGCCGCGAGCGGGCTCACACAGTGCGGCGGCGCCGCGGGCGGGTGCGGGGGTCAGGCGAGTCCGGCGCGGTGGTGGCGGCGGCACAGGACGGTGTAGGAGTCCATGTCGCCGACTTCGACGAGGTCGCCGGAGAAGACCATGACGCCGTCGCGGACGCGGGCGTTGTGGGTGCCGCGCTCGCCGCACCAGCAGTTGACGCGGACGGGGAGCTCCTCGACGCGGTCGGCGAGTTCGATGAGCCGCTGGGTGGCTGGGAAGAGGCGGCCGAGGAAGTCGGTCTTGAGGCCGAAGGCGTAGACGTCGAGTTCGAGGCCGTCGACGGCGTCGGCGAGGTGGTTGATCTGCTTGGGCGCTTCGAGGAACTGGACTTCGTCGACGATCACGTACGGGGGCCGGGTCGCGGCGAGGTCGTCGTAGATGTCGAAGCCGGGTTTGACCTCGCGGGCTTCGTGGCTGAGGCCGATGCGGCTGGAGACGACGCCTTCGCCGCCGCGGTCCATTGAGGTGTAGACGACGCCCTTGCCGCCGAGGGAGTGGTGGTACTGGAGCGCGAGGGTGGACTTGCCTGCGTCCATGACGCCGAGGTAGGCGACGAGTTCGTGCGACATGGCTCTATGGTGCCGGGCGGGTGGCGCGGCGGTGAACGCGGCCGCGGTAACGGTGCCCGGCGCCCTAAAGGCACCGGGCACCTACCGGGGTCATTTGGCGTTGAAGTAGCTCGCCTCGGGGTGGTGCAGGACGATCGCGTCGGTGGACTGCTCCGGGTGGAGCTGGTCCCCTTCGGACAGTTCGACGCCGATGCGCTCGGCGCCGAGGAGGTCGACGAGGGTGGCGCGGTCGGCCAGCTCGGGGCAGGCCGGGTAGCCGAACGAGTAGCGGCAGCCGCGGAAGTCGACGTCGAAGTAGCCCTTGAGGTCGCCGGGGTCGGCGTCGGCGACGGTGCCGCCCGAGGGCAGGACCCATTCGCGGCGCATGCGCCGGTGCCAGTACTCGGCGAGCGACTCGGTGAGCTGCACGGTGAGGCCGTGCACCTCGAGGTAGTCGCGGTACGCGTTGGCCTGGAACAGCTCGTTCGTGTACTCGGAGACCTTGGAGCCCAGGGTGACCAGCTGCATGCCGAGGACGTCGAGGCGCTCGCCGTCCTTGGCGCGGAAGAAGTCCGCCAGGCACAGGCGCCGGCCCTGCCGCTGGCGCGGGAAGGTGAAGCGGGTGCGCTCGGAGTGGCCGTTCTCGTCGAGGACGACGAGGGTGTTGCCTTCGGAGTACGCCGGGAAGTAGGCGTACACGACCTTGGCTTCGAGGACGTTGTCCGTGGCGAGCCGGTCGAGCCAGTAGCGCAGGCGCGGGCGGCCCTCGGTCTCGACCAGCTCCTCGTAGGAGGGGCCGTCGCCGCGGGCGGGCTTGAGGCCCCACTGGCCGAGGAAGGTGGCGCGCTCGTCGAGCAGCGCGGCGTACTCGGAGGTCTGGATGCCCTTGACGACGCGCGAGCCGTAGAACGGCGGGACCGGGATCTCGACGTCGGTGGCGACGTTGGAGCGCACCGAGGTGTCGTTCAGGTCCGGGAGGGTGTCGGCGACCATCGTGGCCTGCTTGGCGCGGCGTTCGCGGCGCAGGGCGATCTTCGCCTCCTTCTCGGCGTCGACGATGGGCACGCCGGTGCGGCGGGCGGTCATGACCTTGTTCATGAGGTCGAGGCCCTCGAACGCGTCGCGCGCGTAGTGGACCTGGCCCCCTTCGAACATCTCGCGGAGGTCGTCCTCGACGTACGCGCGGGTGAGCGCGGCGCCGCCGAGGAGGACCGGCCAGCGCGTGTGCATCGAGCGGGCCATCATCTCGGCGAGGTTGTCCTTCATGATGACCGTCGATTTGACGAGCAGGCCGCTCATGCCGATGACGTCCGCCGAGTGCGCTTCGGCGGCGTCGAGGATGGCGTTGATGGGCTGCTTGATGCCGAGGTTCACGACGGTGTAGCCGTTGTTGGACAGGATGATGTCGACGAGGTTCTTGCCGATGTCGTGGACGTCGCCGCGGACGGTGGCGAGCACGATGGTGCCCTTGTCGGCGGCGTCGGCCTTGTCCATGTGGGGTTCGAGGTGGGCGACGGCGAACTTCATGGCCTCGGCGGACTGGAGGACGAACGGCAGCTGCATCTGGCCGGAGCCGAAGCGGTCGCCGACGACCTTCATGCCTTCGAGGAGGTTGTCGTTGATGATGTCGAGGGGGCGCTTGCCCTGGGCCATGGCGGCGTCGAGGTCGGTGTCGAGGCCGTTCTTGTCGCCGTCGATGATCCGCTGGGCGAGGCGCTCGTCGAGCGGGAGGGCGGCGAGGGCTTCGGCGCGGGCCTCCTTGGTGCCGGCGAGGCTGACGCCGTCGAAGATCTCGATGAGCTTCTGGAGCGGGTCGTACCCCTCGGTGCGGCGGTCGTAGACCATGTCGAGGGCGACCTGCTTCTGCTCCTCGGGGATCGAGGCCATCGGCAGGATCTTGGAGGAGTGGACGATCGCGCTGGTGAGCCCGGCCTGGACGCATTCGTGGAGGAACACGGAGTTGAGGACCTGGCGGGCGGCCGGGTTGAGGCCGAAGGAGATGTTGGAGACGCCGAGGGTGAAGTTGACGCCCGGGTAGAGGCGGGCGATCTCGCGGATGGCGGCGATGGTCTCGATGCCGTCCTTGCGGGTCTCCTCCTGGCCGGTGGAGATGGGGAAGGTGAGGGCGTCGACGAAGATGTCCTGGACCTTCATGCCCCAGGTGCCGGTGAGGTCGTCGATGAGGCGGGCGGCGACGCGGACCTTCCAGTCGCGGTCGCGGGCCTGGCCCTCTTCGTCGATGCACAGGGCGACGACGCCCGCGCCGTGTTCGGCGACGAGCGGCATCATGCGCTGGTACCGGGAGTTCGGGCCGTCGCCGTCCTCGAAGTTGACGGAGTTGACGATGCACTTGCCGCCGAGGGCGTCCAGGCCGGCTTCGACCACGTTCGGCTCGGTGGAGTCGAGCATGATCGGGAGCGTGGAGGCGGTGGCGAAGCGGGAGGCGAGGACGTTCATGTCGACGGCGCCGTCGCGGCCGACGTAGTCGACGCAGAGGTCGAGGACGTGGGAGCCGCCGCCGGCCTGCTCGCGGGCGATCTCGACGCAGCGGTCGTAGTCGGCGGCGAGCATGGCGTCACGGAAGGCCTTGGAGCCGTTGGCGTTCGTGCGCTCGCCGACGTTGAGGATCGAGGCGTCCTGGAGGTACGGGACGTGGTGGTAGGAGGAGGAGACGCCCGATTCGATGACCGGGGTGCGCTCCTTCGGCTTGACCAGGTTCTCGGGGGCGCCGCCGAGGCGGGCGCGGACGGCCCTGATGTGGTCGGGGGTGGTGCCGCAGCAGCCGCCGACGAGGCTGACGCCGAAGTTCTTGACGAACTCCTCGTGGGCGTCGGCGAGCTCTTCGGGGGTGAGCGGGTAGACCGCGCCGTTCGGGCCGAGGGTCGGCAGGCCGGCGTTGGGCATGACCGAGATCGGGACCGGCGAGTGGCGGGAGAGGTACCGGATGTGCTCGCTCATCTCCTCCGGGCCGGTGGCGCAGTTGAGGCCGATGATGTCGATGCCGAGGGCGGCGAGGCTGGTCAGGGCCGCGCCGATCTCGCCGCCGACGAGCATCGTGCCGGTGGTCTCGACGGTCACCTGGGCGATGATCGGGACCTGGGTGCCGAGCTGGGCGTTGGCGCGCTTGGCGCCGATGACGGCAGCCTTGGCCTGGAGGAGGTCTTGGGCGGTCTCGACGAGGATCGCGTCGGCGCCGCCTTCGATGAGGCCGAGGACGCATTCCTGGTAGTGGTCGCGCAGGAGCGCCATGGGCGCGTGGCCGAGGGTGGGCAGGCGGGTGCCGCCGCCCATGGAGCCGAGGACGAAGCGCGGCCACTCGGGCGTGGCGTACTCGTCGGCCTTCTGGCGGGCCAGGCTCGCGGCGGCGTGGGCGAGCTCGCGGGCGCGGTCGACGATGTCGTACTCGACGAGGCCGCCGTAGTTGGCGTTGAAGCTGTTGGTCTCGACGCAGTCGGCGCCGGCGGCCAGGTACGCGTCGTGGATGCCCAGCACGATGTCGGGGCGGGTCAGGCACAGGATGTCGGAGAGGCCCTCGTGGCCGTCGTAATCCTCCATCGTGGGGTCGAAGGTCTGCAGCATGGTGCCCATACCACCGTCGGCGATCACGACGCGGCGGCTCAGGACATCAAGGAAAAGGCTGTTCGCAGACACGGGGTCAAGGGTACTTGGGTGTGCCGCTGAGTGGGAAGTCGGTTTCACTGGTTGGGCACTGCGTCGGTTGAAGATCACAGCCGGACGAATAGGATGGGCGGTATGGAACTCCTCCTCGCGTTCGTCTTCCTCCTGATCGGCGCATGCGTCATGTACTGGGTCGTGCGGTTGGGCGTGCGCGACGGGATCGCCGACGCCCGCGAGGCCGAACCGGCCGATGCGGACGAGGAAAACGAGGACGACCCGGATGACGACTGAGGAGTAGCATCGGGTCGTAACGGCTTCCTCCCCCCGAAGGGACCCAGATGGATTCGCTCGACAGTCACCTGTGGACCGAAGTGACCGATCCCGAGAAGCTCCGGGAGATCGTGGGCGAGGTGATGCCCCAGGCGGCCACCAAGGAGCGCGCCAGACTCCACCAGCGCGACCGCGAATGGCTCGCCGCCTCCCCCTACTGCGTGCTCGCGACCGCCGACGCAGACGGCAACTGCGACGCCTCCCCCAAGGGCGACCCGGCGGGCAAGCTCGTGCACGTCCTCGACGACTCGACCCTCGCCATCCCCGAACGCCGCGGCAACCACCGCGTCGACGGCTACCACAACGTGCTCGCGAACCCGCACGTCGGCCTGCTCTCGCTCATCCCCGGCCGACGCGAGACGCTCCGCATCAACGGCCGCGCCCGGGTCGTCGCGGACGCGCCGTTCTTCGCCGACATGGTCGTCAAGGGCCACCAGCCGGTCCTGGCGCTGGTCGTGGAGATCGACACCATCTACTTCCACTGCGGCAAGGCCTCGATGCGGTCGGGGATCTGGAAGCCCGACACCTGGACCTCGGACACGCTCCCCCGGCACGCGCAGCTGGTCAAGGAGACCCAGGTCGTCGACGCGACCCTGGAGCAGCTCGTGGAGAAGTACGGCCCCAAGTACGAAGCGGAGCTGTACTAGCGGCCTCCTACCCGCCGATCCGGTCACGACGGGCTCTTTCACCGAATCGAGCAACCCGCGAAGTTTCTTCCCTAATCTGAATGCGCAATAAGCGCAGCTCAGGACACGGGAAGACACAGGGGCGCCGATGTCGGCAACAGTGAAGTGCGCGGCGGCCGTACTGGCCGCCCTCTGGCTCGCCCTCTCCGGCACCGCCGCCCTCGCCGTGCCGCCCCTCGATCTGGACTCCGGCGCGGTCACCGACCAGGTCGGCGCGGTCGGCGACCGCGGCGCCGCAGTCGATGCGGCGATCGACCGGCTCCGCGCCGACGCCGCGATCGGCCTCTATGTGGCCTATGTGGACTCGTTCTCGGGGTACGCACCGCAGGACTGGGCCAACCAGACCGCCGTGCGGAGCGGCCTGGGCACCAACGACATCCTGCTCGCCATCGCCACCGGCGACCGCCGCTACTCGTGGTCGGTCGAGTCCGGGTTCCCCCTCTCGGACGAGCAGCTGAACGAGGTCGCCGCCGCGGCGATCGAACCCGAACTCGCCGACGACGACTGGGCCGGTGCGGCGATCGCCGCCGCCGACGGCTACCGGGAGCAGGCGGACGGCGGATCGAGCGGCGGCAGCGGCGCGGGCTGGCTGGTGTTCCTGCTGGTGCTCGCGGTGATCGCGCTCGTCGTCTTCCTCATCTGGCGCAGGCGGCGCGGCAAGCGCGGCTCCCCGGCCGGCAAGCAGGCCCAGCGGATGTCGACCCAGGACCTCGACCGCGAGGCGAGCCGGCTCCTGGTGGAGGGCGACGACGCCGTCCGCACCAGCGACCAGGACCTCGGTTTCGCCGTCGCCGAGTTCGGGCAGGAGAGCACCGCCCGCTTCTCGACCGCACTCGACACCGCCAAGAGCGAACTCGCCGAGGCCTTCCGGCTGCGCCAGACCCTCGACGACGACGTGCCCGAGACCGAGGAGCAGCGGCGCGCGGTGCTGACCGAGATCATCGACCGCCTCACCAAGGCCGACGCGGAACTCGACGGGGCCGCCGCGGAGTTCGAGGAGCTGCGCGACCTCGGACGCCGCGCGCCCGAGGCGATCGAGAAGCTCACCGCCGACGCCAAGGCGCTCGCCGGACGCACCGGCGCCGCTAGGGAGGCGCTGGCGGCGCTCGCGGCCGCCTACCCCGCGTCCGCCTACGAGACCATCGCCCGCAACGCCGAAGACGCCGAGGACCGGCTCGCGTTCACCGACCGGAACCTCACCGAGGCCCGCGACGCGCTCGCGAACGGCGAGAACGGCCGTGCCGCGGTGGGCGTGCGCGCCGCCGAAGGCGGTCTCGCCCAGGCGAAGCAACTGCTCGACGCCGTGACCGGGCGCCAGACCGAACTCGCCGAGGCCGCCAAAGGGCTGCCCGCACTGCTCGCCTCGCTCCAGCAGGACATCGGCGAGGCCGAACGCAAGGCCGACGGCTCCCCCGGCGGGGAGTGGCTGCGTCGCGCCGCCGCCGACGCGCGCGCCGTCACCGCCGAGATCGACGCGGCCAAGGCCGCCGGGCCCGTGGACCCGCTCGAGAGCACCCGCCGCCTCGAGCAGGCGCAGGCCGCCGTCGGCGGGGAGCTGCAGGCCGTGCGCGACGAGCAGGAGCAGCGCGAGAGCGCGAAAGCCCAACTGGCGCACACGATCGCGAACGCCTCGGCAACGGCCGCCGCAGTGGAGGACTACATCAACACCAACCGCGGCGGGGTCGGCACCGAGGCCCGCACCCGCCTCAATGAGGCGAACCAGCAGCTCGACGCCGCCCGCTCGCTCGCCCCTTCCGACCCGGTGCAGGCGCTGGCGGTGGCGCAGCGGGCCGACCAGCTCGCCGCGGCGGCCTCGCGGCTCGCGCAGCAGGACGTGAACGCCTACCGCAACCAGGCAGGGCCCGGCGGCGGCATGGGCGGCGGCTTCGGCGGTGGCGCGGGCGGGGGCGGCAACGCCGGGGCGATGCTCGGCGGCATCCTCCTCGGCGGGCTCCTCGGCGGTTCCGGCGGCGGACGCGGAGGCGGGTTCGGCGCGCCGAGCCCGTCACGCCGCCGCGGCCCCGCACCGGGCTCGTTCGGCGGCTCCGGCAGACGGGGCGGTGGTGGCCGATTCTGACGACCGCGAGGCAACGCAACTACCAGAACCGAAGGGTGTGGGGACCAATGACAAAGAAGCAATCGATCTTCGGCCGCATCAGCCAGCTGCTCAGGGCGAACATCAACGACGCCATCGACTCCGCGGAGGACCCGGAGAAGATGCTCGCCCAGATGGAGCGCGACTACAAGAACAGCATCGCCGAGGCCGAGAGCTCCATCGCCGAGACCATCGGCAACCTCCGGATGATGGAGGAGGACGCCGCCGCCGACAAGGAGGCGGCCCAGGAGTGGGAGAACAAGGCCCGCAACGCCAGCCGCAAGGCCGACGAGCTGCGGGCCGCCGGCAGCACCGCCGAGGCCGACAAGTTCGACAACCTCGTCAAGGTGGCCCTGGGCAAGCAGCTCGCCGCGGAGAAGGAGATCAAGGCCTCCGCGCCGACCATCCAGAGCCAGCAGGAGGTCGTCGACAAGCTCAAGACCGCGCTCAACCAGATGAAGACCAAACTCACCGAGCTGCAGTCCAAGCGCAGCAGCCTGACCGCGCGCGCGAAGACCGCGCAGGCGCAGAAGCAGGTGAACGAGGCCATCGGCAGCGTCGACATCATGGACCCGCTCAGCGAGGTCAACCGCTTCGAGGAGAAGGTCCGCCGCGAGGAGGCCAAGGTCCGGGGCCAGTCGGAGCTCTCGATGTCATCGCTGGACCAGCAGTTCGAGAGCCTGGACGGGCTCGCCGACGACGCCGAGATCGAGGCGCGCATGGCCGCGCTCAAGAGCGGCGGCTGAACCGCGGCACGAGATGAGAGCGGCCGGGCGATCGCCCGGCCGCTTCGCGTCTCCGGCTAGCGGGCGTCCGCCTTCAGGCGCTCGATCGACTCGTCGTCGCAGGTCGTCCAGAACTCCCCCACCACGTCCTCCAACTGCTCCATCGAGCCCGCGTCGAAGAGGTGGTCCTGGTACTTCGTGATGTCGTAGTCGATGGTGCCCATCCTGACCAGGTCGAGCGGCATGATCTCCATGCCCCGGAACTCGTCGATCTCCCCGTACGAGGACAGGATGCCCGCACCGTAGGCCTTCAGGCCGTCCTTCTCGCTCATGACCCCGAACTCGAGGGTGAACCAGAAGACGCGGGAGACGAACTCGAGCGCGTCCTCCGAATGGACGCGGCGGGCCGCCTCGCCCGCGGCCCTGTACAAGGCGGCGAAGCGCGGCGACGCGAGGGCGTTGGCGTGGCCGATGACCTCATGGATGACGTCCGGCTCGGGCGTGTACAGCGGCACCGAGTGGTGGCGGATGTACTGGGTCGCGTGGAACTTCCCGTCCGAGAGCACCCCGTAGAACTCGCGCAGGGGCACCAGCCCCGCCGCCGGTAGGTAGCTGAAGCCGGTGAGCGGCTCCAGAGACTCCGAGACCTCGTGGAGCTGCGGGATGTGGTCGGCGGGGAGTTTGAGGCGCTCGGCGCCCTCCAGGTACTCGTGGTTGGCCAGGGCTTGGTGTTTGATGGCGAGTTCGGCGCTGACCAGCCGCCAGATCTCGTGCTCGGTGTCGGAGTAGGAAACCGTCGGCATGGGTAGGCCGGGTTCCCAGTCCAATGCGAGGGCCGCGATGGCGTTGCGCCGCTCGCGGTACTCGGGGTCGGCGAAGCCCGGGTGGTTCTCACCCAGTTCCACGACGACCGTGCCGTCGGCGTCGGTGTTGACCGGCGCGAAGTACTGTCCTTCTTCGAACATGTGAACAGTCCATCAGGTGGGACGGCGCCTGTCAACGCACTGGCGAGACTGGCAAGCCCTCTCCGGTCCCGCTCGACGCGAAGCGGAGCCCTCTCCTCATTTGAAGCGGAGCTTCTCCGGGGTCTCGGTCGGGGCCGCCTTGCCGAGGAACGCGCGGCGCTTGCCGTGGAAGCCGTGCCTGTCGTCGAACATGTCGCGGGCCATCTCGGCGAGCTCGATCGTCCGGTAGTACGACAGGGGCTTGGACTCGGCGCGGCGGCGGGCCTTCGCGGCGAACATGCGCCCGCGCGTGACCGGGTCGTTGTAGCCGATCGCGACCGCGCGCAGCCAGCGCTGGAACTCGTCCCAGTCGCGCGGGCCGACCGCGCCGATGAGCCCGATCTGCTTGGCCGAGGTCGCGGAGATCGGCAGCTTCTCCCCCAGGAGGCGGGAGGCGACCTGCTCGCCCACGCGGTTGGCGACCGACCAGGTGTGCAGCTCCGAGCCGTAGATGCCCATGTCGTAGTACGGGTTGAGGACGGTGCCGTCGCGGGCGACGGTGACGTCGGCGCAGAGGGCGGCCATGACCCCGCCCGCGCCCGCGTTCGCGGAGAAGGCGGCGACGGTCAGCTGCTCGGCCTCGGCGATCGCGTGGCAGAGGTCGTCGATGGCGTTGATGTTGTCCCAGGCCTCGGCGGCGGGGTCCGCTGCGGCGTCGATGACGCCGAGGTGGATGCCGTTGGAGAAGGCGTGCTCGGTGCCGGTGAGGACGAGGATGCGCGTGTCCTCGGTGAGGGCCTTCTCGACCGCTCCGGTGAGGCGGCGGCACTGCTCGGTGTGCATGGCGCCGTTGTAGGAGCGGATGGTGAGGTACCCGATGTCGCCTTCGCGGCGGTAGACGGTCTCGGCGATGGCCTCGGGCGCGGGCCTGAACGGCGCGTGGGAGGCGTCGACGACCATGGCGGCGGGGAGCTTCGGACCGCGCTTGGGGAGCTTGCGACCCGAGGACGGGTCCGGCTCCTCCAGGAGGGCGGCGTAGCCGACCCAGAGGGTGCCGCGGCCGGTGGCGAAGGCGATCGATTCGCAGTCGCGTCCGACGATCGTGCCGGGTTCGGCGCCGGTGTCCTCGCTGATGGCGGCGGCGTCGAAGAGGCAGTAGGTGCGGCCGTCGAGTTCGGCGGGCGCGCCGGGGGCGCCGTCGGCGGCGGCGATGCGGCGGGCGAGCTCGGTCGCGGAGGCCCGCCAGTCGAGCGCGAAGGCGTTGCGGCGCAGCAGCGGGAGCTCGCCGGTGCCCGGGACGGGCAGGGGCAGCTCCTCGGCGGGCACGGGGCGGTCGCCGTTCTGGACCTTGCGGATGACCGTGGCGACGCATTCCATGGCGGCGTCGGCCACGCGGCTGTTGTAGAGCGCCGACTTGGTGATGCCTTCAGGAACGTCGAATGTGGAGCAGGCCCAGACGGGTCCGGCGTCCATCTCCTCGACCGCCGAGAGCGCGGTGACGCCCCAGCGGGGGCCCTGGCCGAGCAGGGTGTGGTCGAGCGAGGAGGGTCCGCGGTCGCCGACCGGTCCGGGGTGGACGATCACGGTGGTCCAGCGCCGCCAGACCTCTTCGGGCACGCGGTGTTTGAGGAACGGGCACAGGATGAGGTCGGGGTCGATGCGCTCGACCGCGCGGGTCAGCGTCTCGGGGGCCTTGTGGGCCGGGGCGAGTTCCACGCCGACCTCGTGCCCCTGCTCGCGCAGGGTGCACCAGACGCGCTGGGTGAGCCCGTTGAATGCGGACGCCAGCAGCAGGATCTTCAATTCGACTCCAGGAGGACGGGGAGTCGGCCACGCTCACCTGTGAGCGTACCGATACTCGGCATTTCGCACAATCAGCGCGTGCAGTCTATTCCGAGCAGTCCTCGCATGGTGTCGCGGGCAAGGGTGGGCGCCGAGGGGTCTTCGCCCCCGTTGGTCAGCGTTTCATTCGCCCAGGTGTCGACCGCGGCGAGCGCCCCGGCGGTGTCCAGATCGTCGGCCAGGCGCTCCCGCACGGCCTTCAGCATCGCGCCAGCGGGGACGGCGAGCTCGCGGGCCGCGGCCTCGCGCCAGCGCCCCAGCCGCAGCTCGGCCTCGGCCAGCGCGGCGGCGCTCCACTGGCGGTCGGCGCGGTAGTGGTCGGCGAGGAGGGCGAGGCGCACGGCGGCGGGGTCGACGCCTTCGGCGCGGAGCTTGGAGACGAACACGAGGTTGCCGAGGGACTTCGACATCTTCTCGCCGTCGAGGCCGATCATGCCGGTGTGCACGTAGGTGCGCGCGAACGGGCTGGTGCCCGTGAGGGATTCGGCGTGGGCCGCGGAGAACTCGTGGTGGGGGTAGATGAGGTCGTTGCCGCCGCCCTGCACGTCGATGGTGTCGCCGAGGTGGTCGAGGGCGATGCAGGCGCATTCGATGTGCCAGCCGGGGCGGCCGGGGCCGACGGGCGAGTCCCAGGAGGGCTCGCCGTCGCGGGGGGCGACCCACAGGACCGCGTCGAGCGGGTCGCGCTTGCCTTCGCGGTCGGGGTCGCCGCCGCGTTCGCGGGCGTAGCGGAGCATGGTCTCGCGGTCGTAGTTGGACTCGCCGCCGAAGCCGGGGTGCGAGGCGACGGCGTAGTAGACGTCGCCGGACTCGTGGCGGTAGGCGGCGCCGGACTCGAGGAGGCGGGCGATGGCGCGGCCGACGGAGGGGATGGACTCGACGGCGCCGATGTAGTGGCGGGGCGGGAGGACCTGGAGGGCCTCCATGTCCTCGCGGTAGAGGGCGGTCTCGCGGAGGCCGAGCACCTGCCAGTCGGTGCCATCGCGCAGCGCGCGCTCGAAGAGCGGCTCGTCGACGTCGGTGACGTTCTGGGCGTAGTGGACGTCGATGCCCTGGTCGAGCCAGTACCGGTGGACGAGGTCGAAGGTGAGCATCGTCGCGGCGTGGCCGAGGTGGGTGGCGTCGTAGGGGGTGATGCCGCAGACGTACATCGAGGCGCGCTCGGCGCCGGGCTTGACCGTCTCGCGCAGGCCCGCCGACGCGGTGTCGTGCAGGCGCAGGGCCGGTCCGTGGCCGGGGAGGGCGGGCAGGTGCGGGGCGGTCCAGGATTCCATGCCCGCGATCATATTTCGAATACCGGCCGACCGGCCAGTGCCGGGAGTTCGCGTCCGATGCGCACTCGTTGTCCTTCTAAGCGCACCTGAGGCTTTCATGCGAAGGTTGCTCGATGTAACTTGTGTGGTCATGGAACGCCGACCACTTGGACGCAGCGGCATCGAAGTCTCCTCGCTCGGCCTGGGGACGATGACGTGGACCACCGACGAGGCCGGCCTCGAGGACGCCGCGGCGCAGCTGCAGACGTTCGTGGAGGCCGGCGGCACGCTCGTGGACACCGCCGACGTGTTCGGGCAGGGCTCGTCCGAGGCGGCGATCGGGCAGCTCATCGGCAAGATCGTGGCCCGGTCGGAGCTGCACATCGCGACCAAGGCCGGGGTGCGCACGGACGGGGCGCCGCGCAAGCGCGACACCTCGCGCGGGTGGCTCATGCGGTCGCTCGAGGGCTCGCTGCGGCGGCTCGGGACCGACTACATCGACTTGTGGATCCTGCACGTGTACGACCCGGACACGCCGCTCGAGGAGACCATGTCGGTGCTCGACGCGGCCGTCTCCAGCGGCAAGGTCCGCTATGTGGGGCTTTCGAACCACACGGGCTGGCAGACCGCGCGCGCGTTCGCGTGGCAGTCGGCGTGGCCGGGGCGGACCCCGATCGTGGCGAACCAGGTCGAGTACTCGCTGCTGCAGCGCGGGGTCGAGCGCGAGGTGCTGCCGGCGTGCCTCGCGTTGGAGATGGGCGTGCTCGCGTGGTCCCCGCTGGGGCGCGGCGTGCTGACGGGCAAGTACCGGTTCGGGCGGCCGGCGGATTCGCGGGCGGTCTCGGCGCAGTGGTCGCGGTTCGCCGGGGTGTACCTGGACGAACGGTCGGCCGGGATCGTCGAGGCGTGCGCGACCGCCGCCGAAGGGCTCGGGGTGAGCCCGCTGGAGGTGGCGCTGGCGTGGGTGCGCGACCAGCCCGGCGTGGCGTCCGCGATCGTGGGCGCCCGGAACGCGACGCAGCTGCGGGCCTCGCTGGCGGCCGAGCAGCTGTTCCTGCCGCCTGAGATCAGGCTGGCGTTGGACGACGTGTCCGCGCCGACGGTGGGGTATCCGGAGAGCTACTGAAGGGCCGGCGCCCTCGACGCCGACGGCTCGCAAGCGTCGCCGAAGCCGCTTGCGAGCCGTGCGTTCGCAGAGAGTTCCGCCCGGTGTGCTTGCGGCTATTGACCTTCGCCCATGGAGGCGAGCCATTCGTCGACGCGGCGCTCGCCTTCTTCGCGCGAGACGTCCTCGACGCGGGTCATGATCGACCAGCGGCGGCCGAACGGGTCGGCGATGGACGCGTACCGGTCGCCGGTGAGGAACACCGCGGGCTCCTCGCGGACGGTGGCGCCGGCCTCGACGGCCTTCGCGTAGACCGCGTCGCAGTCCTCGACGTAGATGACGAGGCTCGCGGTGATCTGCTCCGGGTCGGGCGAGGCCATGCCCCAGGCGGGGTTGGCGTCGCCGAGCTGCACGATCGAGTCGCCGATCTGGAGCTCGCAGTGCGCGACCGTGCCGTCGGGCATGTCGTTGCGGGTCAGGACCTTCGCGCCGAAGACCTCCTTGTAGAACTCGATGGCCTTGGCGCCATCGTTGACGACGATGAACGGCGTGATCGTGTGGTAGCCGTCCGGGATCGGGTTCACCTTGTTCTCACTCATGGGCCCAGTCTCGCCCGGTGCGGCCGGGCTCGCTTGTAAAAAAACGACGTACCCCCGGGGTAGTTTTCGGGGCGTGAACGGAGCTACGGCGAGCGACAAGGGCCTGCTGCGACCGCAGGAGGCCGTGCACTTCATCGACCTGCGGCGATACCGCGAGACCGGCCTGCTCGGGCAGTACGTCGAGCGGTACTGGTCGGTCCACTGGGACCTGCCGGACGGCGCCTCGTACGAGTCGGTGGTGATCCCCCACCCGTGCGTGAACCTGAGTTTCATGCCCGTGATCGGCGCCGAGCTGCACGGGCCCGGCTTCGCGGTCTCGCGGCATCCGTTGACGGGGCGCGGCCGCGTGTTCGGGGTGAAGTTCCGGCCGGGCGGGTTCACGGCGTTCAGCGGCGTGGCGGGTGCGGCACTGGCGGACTGGTCGGCGGGCGCGGCCACGGTGTTCGGCCCGGAGGTCGACGAGTTGAACGCGATCGTGATGAGCGGCGGCGACATCGACGCGATCCAGGTGGTGTCCCGGTTCCTCGCCGAGCGCGTCCCGGAGCGGCCCGATCCCCGCTACGGGCGGGTGCTCGCGGTGGTGCGGGCGATGCTCGAGGACCGCTCGATCACGCGCGTCGACGAGGTCGCGGCCCGCTTCGCCATGTCCCCGAAGACCCTCCAGCGGCTCTTCCAGGACTTCCTGGGGCTGGGCCCGAAGACCCTGATCCAGCGCTACCGCCTCCACGACGCGGCCGACCGGCTCGCCGAGGACCCGCAGGCGGACCTGTCACGCCTGGCGGCCGATCTCGGCTGGTCCGACCACGCCCACTTCACCCACGACTTCAAGAACCTCATCGGCTACCCGCCCTCCGAGTACGCCGCGCAGTGCGCAACGGCCGGAAGGGAACTGGTCATGGCGCACCGGTGACCGACGCGACCGGGGTCAGCCCATCGATTCCATGTTCCTCGAGACCACCTCGATCGTGCGGGTGAGCTCGTCGGTGGGACTGAACTCGACGAGTTCGGTGCCGGCGTACAGGACCGGCGTGTGCCCGGGGCCGACGTGGTACGCATCCCCGGCCTCGAACGTCTCGTCGCCGTCGGCGGTCTTGTAGGTGACCTTCCCGCTGAACACGTACCCCCAGTGCGGGCACTGGCAGCGGTCGTCAGGCAGGCCTTTGAAGTACTCGGTGAGGTCGGCGTCGGCGGTGTAGGACTCGAACACCACCGTGTAGCCGGTGTCCAGCTCGGTGGCGTGGCCTTCATAGCCTTCGAGGCGGATGGTGTCCTCGGCTGTCGCCTTCGATGTCTTCGGCATGTCGTGCCTCCTCGGATCGCGAGGGCCTCTCTTCATCATCGCCCCAGACTCGGGCGACAGGCCGCGATCACCGAGATCGCGCCAGAGCACAGCAGCGGATGATCGGACCATTGGGGTTCGGGTCCGCCTCAGACCCCGGTGGCCGATCCGCAGGGAAAGGGGCCCGAAAGCCTCTTCCGTTCAACCTCGTCCGGAGTGGTGCCGGGCCCGGCGTACCGGCGGGCTCGGCACCGCTCCGGGAGCGATGAGCACTCGGGGTCAGGCGTCGGCACTGAACGCGCCCGCGTCCATCTCGAGGTGGCGGCCTTGGAAGGACTCCCTCAGGCGCCGGTCGTGGCTGACCAGGACCACCGTTCCCTCGTAGTCCTTCAGGGCCTCCTGCAACTGCTCGGCCAGGAGCGGGGACAGGTGGTTGGTCGGCTCGTCCAGGAGCAGGACGTCGACCGGCCGCGATACGAGCCTGGCCAATTCGAGGCGGCGGCGCTGGCCCACCGACAGCGCCGACACCTGGGTGCCGAACTGGTCGTGAGCGAACAGGCCCAGCCGGTCGAGCGCTTCGGCGTGCTCTTCGAGCGTGCCGACGCGGCCTTCGGCGAAGGCCCGCAGGACCGACTGGCGGCCTGAGCCCGGGCCCGCGAGCTGGCGCAGGTGGCCGATGGCGCCGCTGCGCTCGACCTCGCCTTCGTCCGGCTCGAGTTCGCCCGCGAGCACCCGCATCAAGGTGGTCTTCCCCGCTCCGTTCGGACCGGTGATCAGGATCCGCTCGCCTTGGGCGATCTGCAGCCCGTCCACCTTGAGCCGGTCGCCCACTCGGACGCCCTGCAGCGCCAAGGCGGTCGCCGTGGTGTCCGCACCGGTGGTCTTCAGGCCCGACTCGAACCGCATCGGCTCGGGCGGCTGCGGCGCCGGGTCGGCGCGCAGCCGTTCGAGCATCTGCTTCGCGACCCTGATGCGGCTGCCCGCACCGTGGTCGCGGTTGCGGGCCCGGAACGCGCCGGTGGACATGTTGGCCATCGGGAGCTTGCGCGGGATCGCGGCCATGCGGCCCGCGTTGTGGTCCACGATGCCCTCCTGACGGTCCACTTCGGCCTTCCAGGTGTCGAAGGCCTCCTGCGCCTGCCGGCGTTCGGTCTCCTTCGCGATGAGGTATCCGGCGTAGCCGTTGCCGTAGCGGCGGGCCTTTCGGTCGGCGACCTCGAGCATCGTCGTCGTGATCGCCTCCAGGAAGGCCCGGTCGTGGGTCACGGCGACCACGGTGCCGGGCCAGTCGCGCAGCTGCGCTTCCAGCCAGGTCACGGCGTCGTCGTCGAGGTCGTTCGACGGTTCGTCGAGCAGCAGGAGCGGGGGCCTGGCCGCGAGGGTCGCGGCCAGCATGAGCCGCGACCGCTCCCCGCCCGAGAGGGTCCCCAGGGGACGGTCCCGGTCGAGCCCTGGCAGGCCGAGGACTTCCAGCGCCCGGTCGACCCGGAGGTCGGCGTCCCAGCCTTCGCGGGATTCGAAGTGCGCCATGAGTTCGGCGTACCGCTCGCCTGCGGCCTCATCGCCGTCGGCGAGGTCGCGTTCGGTCTCGCGCATGTGCCGCTCGATCTCGCGCAGGTCCGCGAGGGCGAGGTCGACGGCGGCGGCGACCGTGTCGTGTTCAGGCAGGTCGAGCTGCTGCGGCAGGTAGCCGATGCCTCCAGGGGAGGTGATCGTCAGCTCGCCGTTGTCGGGCGACTCGACTTCGGCGATCAGCCGGAGCAGGGTGGACTTGCCGGAGCCGTTGTCGCCGATGATGCCGAGCTTCTCCCCCGGTTTGACGGCGAAGGTGACGCGGTCGAGGACGAGGTGGTCGGCATAGCGCTTAGTGATGTCTACAAGGGTCAGTTGGGCATGGCGGAACATGCGCGCCTCCGGAAAGCAGTCGTTCAGGAAAGGAAGGTGACCGGCACGCGCAAAGAGCTCATCGGCCTCATGGATTGCGATGCGTGCCTCGGCGGCCGTCGCGGAGCGCTGCTCTACGCGAGGGCCTGGCTGCTTTCTAAAGGAAGATCAACATCGTGCTCGATTGTAGCGGCCGTCGGGGCCGCGCGTCTAGACGAAGCAGGGCCCCGATGCGGTGAGTGCGCTCACTGCATCAGGGCCCGTTGGGTTCTCGCGGTCAGGACTGGGAGATGAAGCGGTCCATGACGTCGACGCCGAACTTGAGGCCGTCGAGCGGGACGCGCTCGTCGATGCCGTGGAAGAGGGCGGTGAAGTCGAGGTCGGCGGGGAGCTTCAGCGGGGCGAAGCCGAAGCAGCGGATGCCGAGGGTCGCGAAGGCCTTGGCGTCGGTGCCGCCCGAGAGCATGTACGGGACGGTGCGGGCGCCGGGGTCGGCCTGGCGGATCGCCTCGGCCATCGCGTCGACGAGGACGCCGTCGAAGGAGGTCTCGTAGCCGGGCTGGCGGATCTCGTACTCGAAGTCGATGCCGGGGCCGGCGAGTTCGCGGAGGATCGCCTCGAGCTCGTCGTTGCGTCCCGGGAGCGAGCGGCAGTCGATGACGGCGTCGGCGGTCGAGGGGATGACGTTGGTCTTGTAGCCGGCGTTGAGGCGGGTGGGGTTGGCCGTGTTGCGCAGGGTCGCGCCGATGAGGCGGGCGACCGGGCCGAGCTTGGCGACCGTCTCGTCGGGGTTGTTCGGGTCGAAGGCGATGCCGGTGAGTTCGGAGACGGATTCGAGGAACTGGCGCACGGTGGGGGTCATCTCGACCGGGAACTCGTGCTGTCCGATGTTGGCGACGGCGCGGGTGAGGCGGGTGACGGCGTTGTCGTCGTGGAGCATCGAGCCGTGGCCGGGGCGGCCGGTGGCGCGCAGGCGGAGCCAGTCGAGGCCCTTCTCGGCGGTCTGGACCACGTAGACCCGCAGGTCGTTGGGGAGGGTCACGGAGAAGCCGCCGACTTCGCCGACCGCTTCGGTGACGCCTTCGAAGACCTCGGGGTGCTGCTCGACCATGAAGCGGGCGCCGTAGTCGGAGCCGGCCTCTTCGTCGGCGGTGAAGAGGAGGACGAGGTCGCGCGGGGGGACCTTGCCGCGCCGCTTCCAGTCGCGCACGAGCGCGAGGAGCATGGCGTCGAAGTCCTTCATGTCGACCGCGCCGCGGCCGAAGAGGTAGCCGTCCTTGATCTCGCCGGAGAAGGGGTGGACGGTCCACTCACTGGCCTCGGCGGGGACGACGTCGAGGTGGCCGTGGAGGAGGAGGGCCCCGCGGGAGGGGTCGGCGCCGGGGAAGCGGCAGGCGACCGAGGCGCGGCCGGGCGCGGACTCGTAGATCTTGGCTTCGAGGCCGACTTCGGCGAGCTGCTCCGCGACGTACTCGGCGGCGGCGCGCTCGCCCTTCGCGGTCGCGTTGTCGCCGGTGTTGGTGGTGTCGATCCGGATGAGGTCGCGGGCGATGTCGACGACCTCGTCTTGCGGGCGGGGCGGGTTCGCGGTTTCAGCCATCTCTGAGTTCTATCAAGCCCTTGTAACGGTTCGTCGAGTGCGGTGGCGGGAGTGAAGGATGCGACTCCGGCTCGCCGGAGCCGGGCACTCCCGCCACCGCATCGCTACGACGCCGCTTGCGCGAGTCGCCTCGCGCGGTTCTTCTTGCGGCGCTTGGCGACGATCGGGCCCGCGAGGCGCGGTGCGAGCGGGCCTACGGCGGCCAGGATCAGCACGTACGCGGCGGCGACGGACCCCAGCGCGGGATTGAGGCCCGCCGTGACGCCGAGTCCGGCGATGACGATCGAGAACTCGCCGCGCGGCAGGAGCACGAGCCCGGCGCGGAGCTTGCCGGTGAACGCGGAGCCGGAGCGGCCCGCCGCCCACCAGCCGGTGGCGAACTTCGTCGCGATCGTGCAGACCGCCAGCGCGATGGCGACCGGGAGTACCGGTGGCAGCGCGGTCGGGTCGGTCTCGAGCCCGAAGTTGACGAAGAAGACCGCCGCGAACAGGTTCTTGAGCGGTTCCAGGGTCTCCTCGGCTTGGCGCGAGACCTCGCCGGAGAGCGCCATGCCGACGATGAACGCGCCGACGGCGGCCGAGACGTGCACCTTCTCCGCGAGTCCGGCGACGACGAGGACGATGCCCATGACCTTGAGCATGAGGATCTCGTCGTTCGGCGAGGCGAGGAACCGGGAGAGCAGGCCGCCGAAGCGGGAGGCGATGAGGAACGCCGCGGCGACGGCGAGCAGGGCGACGCCGAGGCCGACCGCGGCCTGCGCGAACGCGAGTCCGGCGAGGATCGTGGTGAGGATCGGCAGGTAGAGCGCCATGACCAGGTCTTCGGCCACGAGGAGCGCCAGAATGGTGGGCGTTTCGCGGTTGCCGAGCCAGCCGAGGTCGGAGAGGACCTTCGCGATGATGCCGGAGGAGGACACGTAGGTGACGCCGCCGAAGACGACGGCCGCGACGGGTCCCCAGCCGAGCAGGAGCGCGCAGAGCACGCCGGGCGTGGCGTTGAGGACGAGGTCGACGACGGCGCCGAGCCAGGAGGTCTTCATGGTGCCGAGCAGTTCGCGCGGCGTGTACTCCAGGCCCAGGGTGAACAGGAGCAGGACGACGCCCACTTCGGCGCCTACGTCGAGGAAGCCGGTGATGGCCTGCATCTCGTAGATGCCGCCGTGCCCGAAGGCGAGGCCGGCGAGGAGGTAGAGCGGGATGGCGGAGATGCCGAACTTGCCGGCGATCGCTCCGAGCAGACCGAGGGCTCCGATGAGGAGGCCGAGTTCAAGGAGGAGCTCGACGGTCCCGTGCATTATTCGAGACCGCGCAGGATCCGGTCGACGGCGTCGACGGCCTCTTGCGTCCCGATGGTCACGAGGCGGTCGCCTACGTGGAGGGTCGCGGAGGGGGGCGGCCCGGTGTCGACGCCGTCCGCGCGGACGATGGCGACGATGGAGGCGCCGGTGCGGGTGCGGGCGCGGGTGTCGCCGAGCGGGCGTTCGGCGTACGGGCTGGTGGCGTCGATCTTCAGCTGGCGGGAGACGAGGTTGTCGATCTCGTGGTGGAGGCGGTTGAGCTTCTCGACGATGCGGGCGCCGCCGAGGAGTTCGCCGATCGCAGCGGACTCGTCGGCGGAGAACACGATGCAGTCGAGCATCGAGTCGGGGTCGTCGGGGTCGTAGATGATGAAGTCGCGGCGGCCCTCGCGGTGGGCGACGATGCCTAGGCGCACATGGCGTTTGGTCTCGAATTCGAACCGCACGCCGATTCCGGGCAGCTCGGTGCGCTCCACGTCCACTGGTGTCACTCCTTTTGTGTGGGATACGCACCGAACCGTACAGCACCGGTGGGTCAGGAGGCCGGGATGACCGGCTCGGTCGCCTGGCGGACCGCGTTGAGGACCTGGTCGGGGACGCGGAGCCGCGCGTCGGTCGCGTAGCGTGAGCGGACTTCGGCGGCGGTGTCCGGGTCGGCGGTGGCGGCGGCGAGTTCGTCGAAGAGGGCGGTGAGGTCGGGGCCGATCTCGTCCTCGGGTTCGGGCATGCGGCCCCAGACGTCCCACGGCAGCAGCTCCATGTTGGACAGGGAGGCGACGTCGCGGATGAGGTTCGCCGCGATCCACCAGGGCCCGGACTCGCCGGGGATGCCGGGGAGCCCGCACTTGTCAGCGTCGAGCTCCCCCGCGCGGTAGGCGGTCCAGGCCTGCCCGGCGACGACGAACCGGTCGCGGGGGACGTCGGCCGGGTCGAAGTCGAGCCCGAACTCCTTCACCTGGACCGGGTCCATTTGGGCGTCCGAGAGGATCCAGCGTTCGCCGTTCCAGTGCTCGGCGACCCAGTGGTCGATGTGCCAGTCGGCGTCCGGGAAGTAGTTGCCGAAGCCGCAGCGGGCGCGGGCGGGGACGCCGTGGGCGCGGAGGGCGGCGACGGTGAGGAGGGTGAAGGTGCGGCAGGTGCAGGCGAAGCGGCGTTCCGGTTCGCGTGGTTCGGCCAGGGGCCGTCGATCTTCGGTGAGGATGCGGTCGAGGATGCCGGTGGTCTCCCGGAAGTGCGCGGTGTCCTTGCGGTCTTCGGGGAGCTCGAAGCCGTAGAGGCCGGTCAGGGCCTGGTGCACGAGGAGGCCCTGCACTGCGGCGAGGATGCCGCGGATGTCGCCAGGGACGGACAGCAGCGCGTCGCGGTGTGCGCCGGCGTCGGTGAGCGGGCCGGGCTGGGTGTAGTAGGCGAGGCATTCGTTGGCGCTCATGGCGTCCCTTCCGTAGAGGATGCACCGAAGCCTACGGAGATTCATGCCCCTGGTTCCAAATTCAATCGCACAAATGTACGGGCTGAGATTTGTGGGTATTTTGAGCGCCCCGGCCGCTGAGCGGCCGGGGCCTCATGTCCGATCAGGCGGCGTCGATGCGGACCTTGACGCGCTTCTTCTCGTACTCGGCGGTGGCGGTGTAGCCGGGGAGGTCGAGCACGACCTCCGCGAACGTGCCTTTCACCTCTTGGGCCTTGATGACCGGGAGGTCCACGCCCGCGGTGGGCGGGCGCTGCGGGTCGAGGGCGATCCGCAGGACCGCGCCCGCACCGAGGGTGACCTTCTTGTCGACGTCCAGGGCGGGCTCGTCGCCGTCGTTCAGCACCACCTGCAGGGTCGCGTTCGACTGGGCGAGCGCGCGCAGTTCGAGCCGCCCGGTGTCGACCGCGAGCGTGCCGCCGGTGACGGTGACGCCGCCCTTGCCGAGGGCGTTCGCCGAGGCGGCCCGGAGGGTGCCGGCCTGCAGGGCCACACCGCCGGAGAAGGCGTTGTCGCCGGCGAGGGTCAGGGAGCCGGTGCCGGCCTTGGTGAGCTTGCCGGTGCCGCCGATGTCCCCGCGCCAGGTGTCGGCGGCGTGGAACCCGCCCTTGGCGGCGTCCATGGTGACCGTGAGGTCGGCGTCGAAGCGGCCGTAGCCGTCCGCGGCGGCGAAGTAGTCGAGGCGGCCCCACTGCTCGGGGCCGTCGAGGATCGGGTAGCCGGCCTTGAGGGCGGTGGTGCGCAGGACCTCGCGGCGCTGCTCGGCGTCCAGATAGGGCAGGCGCGTCTCCAGGAGCACCTCAGCGCCCTTGGGAACGGTCATCGGCGTGTCGGAGCGGTCGCGCTCGAGGATGTAGGTCAGGCGCGGCAGGTAGGCGGCGCGGTTGGCCTCGCGGTCGGCGTACCGGTCGGTGTCGACGCCTTCCCGGTGGGCGTACGCGGGCAGTTCGTCGGCGGTGACGCCGGTGACCGCCGTGAAGTAGGCCAGGGCCTGCTCGCGGGCGGCGGCCTTGAGCTCGGCGTTGATCGGATTGTGGAGGGTCGCGGCGGCCAGCGCGGTGCCGAGGACGCGGCCGCCGATGACGTCGAGCGGGGAGTGCATGCCGGCGACGATGCGGGAGTCGCCGATCTCGGCGGCGCGGGTGAGGAGTTCCTGGAAGCGCTCGGGGACGGCGTAGGCGTACGCGAAGGCGGCCATCCAGGCGGCGTTGGTGTGGCCGGAGGGGAAGCCGCCGTCCTCGGCGGGCTTGTCGGAGCGCTGGCGCAGGAGCTGCGGGGCGCCCTGCACTTCGGACTCGTAGGCGGGGACGCCGAGGACGGGGATGCCGCCGGTCTCGACGACTTCGCTGTCGCGGTTCATGCGCCAGGGCCGGGGGTAGAGGTAGGCGAACTTGCTGGGGTTGGAGGAGGTGAACTCGCCGCGGACGGCGTTGACGAGCTGGGCGACCTTGCCGAGGTCGGAGTCGGTGGCGCCGGAGCCGACGGCCGATCCGGCGGGGGCGCCGGCGGGGACCTTGTCGTCGATCTTGCCGGCGGGGACGCCGTCGGGGGCGTTGGTGATGGCGGTGACGGCTTTCGCGCCGGTCTTGTAGGCGGCTTCGAGGGGGCCGAGGCCGCCGATGGCGCTGTAGCTCTGGTGCTGGCGGTCGAAGATGAACGACTGCTTGGCTTCGGCGTCGGTGCGGGCGCCGGTGGTCTCGGCGCAGTGGTCCATGTTGGCGCGGAGGGTGTCGTCGTCGAGGACGGTGCCGTTGTTCCAGGCGGGGCCGGTCTGCCAGAGGTCCTGCATGCCGCTGAGGACGCGGACGGCGGCGTTGGTCTCGGGGGTGGTGTTGGCGTTGATGTTGGTGGAGTAGGTGTCGACGAAGGCGGGGCCGTCGTACTGGGCCCACTGCGTGCGCGGGGCCGTCGTCGCAGTTGATTCTACTGTGGACTGGAGCGCGCTAGTCGTCTCACCTGCGGCGGCGGGATCGGCGGCGACCGCGGCCGCGACGATGCCGGCCGAGCCGGCGAGGAGGGTGCGGCGGCCGATCGTGTGCTGTTGTCCTGGCATCTTGTGCTCGTTTCGGTGCGGAGGGCCAAGCCTCGCGGACTCGGGGGCGGCGCCGCGGGAGTTGATTGCGAGCATCACTCTCGCGCTGCGCGGTGAACGGATCGTAGCGGGCCGGTGAGCACGGGCTGCACGATGGCTAACGGTTGCTGGAGACGGCGAAGCCCCGGCCGCACCCCGGCCGGGGCTTCGCGCTCGGGACTACTGGGTCAGGCCGCCGTTGAGGGCTTCCTGCTCCACTTCGAGCGTGACCGCGTCGGAGGCGGCCAGGCCCGCGGCGTTCACGATGTCGAACATCTTGCGGCCCATGACGGCGTGGGCCTGGACGGCCGGGTGGGTCGCCCCGTAGTTGCCCCAGTGGTCGGTGTACTGGGCCATGAACGAGTAGACGAGGGCCGGGGCCCCCGAGGCGCTGTAGACCACGCCCGACTCGCTGCGGGTGGCGTCGTCCGCGCCGTACTTCATGGCGACGCGGGCGCGCTCGACCGAGGACATGTTGCGGCGGAACCCGTCGTGGTAGCCGCTGAGGCCCTTCAGGATGTTGAGGAAGAAGCTCGTGCTCCCCGTGGAGAGCAGCTCGCCCTTGGCGAGGCGGGTGAGCAGGAGGTTGGTCTCGTAGGTGGAGGTGTCGCCGAGCCACATGCGGTTCGGGTTGGCCGGGTTGGGGATGACGCGTGTGGCGGTGAAGCCCTTCGCCGCCAGCGTCTCGTTGATCTCGGCGGGCGGGCAGACCAGGCCGCACAGCCGCACCGAGGTGTTGTCCGAGGTCAGCAGCATCGCGACGAGAATGTTCGCGACGGTGATCTCGTCGCCGTACGCGGTCTGGTGGAAGTAGAAACCCGAGCCGGTGAGGATGATGTCGGGCGTGAGGGTGATCCGGTCGTCCAGGGCGAGCTCGCCGCGGTCGATCTTGTCGAGCACGCCGAGGGCGATGCCGAGCTTGTTGATGCTCGCGGCCGTCTTGACGGCCCGCGAGCTGTGGTCCACGGCCACCACCGGCGCGGACGTGCCGTTCAGGAGGGTGACATAGCCCTGCCAGGTGCCTCCGGCCTTGGCGATCTCGGTGTTGTAGACCGACTTGATCTGGGAGGCGGTCGTGACGGCGGCCTGCGTGGTCGCCTGCTCCGCGTGCGCGGTCGAGGCGGCGCCGAGGACGGCCCCGCCGGCAGTGACTGCGGCACCGAGCTTGATTACATCGCGTCGTTCCATGGTCGCCTTCCGTTGGCTTGCAAGGGTGTTGAGGGATGTCCATCATTGGTACGCGCGGAGGGGGCCGAGCGGTTGTCTCCGATCAGAACGAAGTGGACTCGAGGAGTCCGATCGCGGCGCTCCGGTGGCCGTTCGCGCTGAGGAGCCCGGCCGGGGCGAGCCGGTAGTCGGCGTCGATCGCGAAGCGGGCGTCCTTCGGCGGCCTGACACCGCCGGAGGTGTCGGCGCCGACCGCTTCGCGCAGCCACGCGGCGGCGCCGGGATCGCGGCGGAGGATGCCGCCGGAGCCGACCACGAGGCTCACGGCGGCGAGGTCCTTGCCGCCGCGGAGCGGTTCCTGGGGGCCGCCGATGCGCTCGCCGCGGGCGTGCCGCCGCACCGCGATGCGGGCGGCGAGCGCACTCAGCTCCGCGTCGTCGGCCGGGTCGGCGGCCCGGAATGCCGGGTTCGCGGCGCGCAGGCGGGCGGCCTCGGGAAGGCCCCAGCCCATGGCGAGGTCCTCCTCGTCGGCGGCCTCGGTGATGCCCACGGCGGTGTGGCGGACGCCGAGGTCGCCTTCGACGGTCCTTGAGCGCCAAGCGGTCCCGGCCACCTCGGCGCGCGGGCCCTCGCGTTCGGCGTCGGGGGTGAGCACCGAGTAGACGTCCGTGGTCGCACCGCCGACGTCGACCACGAGGAGATCCGCGCCGGTGACCTCGGCGAGGAGCTCCACCCCGGTCAGCACGGCGTCCGGTGTGGCGGCCTTGACCAGCCGGGTGAAGTCGGCGCTGGCGGAGAGGTGCTTCCCGCTGATCACGTGCCGCAGGAACACCTCGCGGAGCGCGGTGCGGGCGGGCACGGGGTTGAGGACGCCGATGCGCGGCAGGACGTTCGCCACCCGCGTGGTGTCGATGCCAGCCCCGGTGAGGAGCTTCGCGAGATCGTCCGCGGCGTTCGCGTTGCCCGCCAGGACCACCGGTGTGCGCAGACCCGACTCGGCGAGGGCTTCGGCGTGCGCGCGCAGGGCGGTCTCGTCGCCGCCGTCGGTGCCTCCGGCCAGGAGGATCACGTCCGGGCGGGCGCCGGCGAGTTCGACGAAGTCGCCCGCGTCGAGGTTCCCGGCGCGCACGTCCACGACCCGGGCGCCGGCGCTGAGCCCGGCCCGGTAGGCGGCGCGGGCGGTGACCAGGGGCTCGTTGCCGATCACGGCGAGGCGCAGGCCCCCGCCCGCGGAGGAGCAGACGAGGGTGTCGATGACCTCGGCGCCCTTGGGGGTGGCCTCCTCGGCGGCGGCGCGGAGGCCGTCCATCACATCGGTGCCGATCGTGGTCGGGCGCGAGGCCGTGCCGAGGAGGTCGCCGGTGTCCGCGTCGACGGCGGCGGCCTTGGTGTAGGTCGATCCGACGTCGACGCAGACGACGGCGCCGCTCACGGCACGACCACAGTGCCCGTGGCCGTGGTCGCGATGATCGGCTCCTCCAGTACGGACGCAGCCGAATCGCCGCGTGCGGGGTCGGCGCGGCAGACGACGCTGAGCGTGAACTCCACGGTGCGGCTGCGGCGGCCGGTGCGCACCACCGTGGCGGTGGCCTCGACGACGTCGCCGGCCTTCACCGGCGCTTTGAACTGGACGTCCGCGTAGGAGGCGAACAGGCCCTCGTCGCCGTCGGTGATGATGCACAGCTCGGTCGCCACGTCGCCGAACATGCCGAGGCCGTACGCGCCGTCGACGAGGTCCCCGCCGTAGTGGGCGTGGCTGTAGGGGATGTAGCGGCGGTGGGTGACGGTGGTGCCGTTGTGGTCGGTCATGCTGCGTTCTCCCTACTGGTGACGAGCCGGTGGACGAGGTACGAGGCGACATCGGAGGGCGTGGTGCCACGGGTGAAGATCCGGTCGACGCCGAGCTCGGTCGCGGCGCCCTCGTCGAAGCGGGGCCCGCCGACGACGAGGAGCGGGCGGCGGCCCGGCGGCAGGGCCTCGCGGAAGGCCGCGGCCATCTCGCGGGTGTTGTGCAGGTGGGCGTCCTTCTGGGTGACGACCTGGCTGACCAGCACCGCGTCGGCCTCCTCGTCGACCGCGCGGTTGACGAGGTCGGGCACCGCGATCTGCGCGCCGAGGTTCACGACCCGCAGCTCGCGGTAGTACTCCAGGCCCTTCTCCCCCGCGACGCCCTTGATGTTGAGGATCGCGTCGATGCCCACGGTGTGCGCGTCGGTCCCGATGCAGGCGCCGACGACGCAGAGCTTGCGGCCGAGCCGCTCGCGGATGGCGTCGTTGACCTCCTTGGGGCTCAGGTGCGGGTAGTCCTTCTCGACCACCTTGACCTCGTCGAGGTTGACCAGGTGCGTGGACGCCCCGTAGACGACGAAGAACGTGTAACCGTCGCCGATCGGCTTGGCGTGCACCAGCATCGCGCCGTCGAGGCCCATCTTGGCGGCGAGCTGGAGGGCCGCGCCCTCGGCGCGCTTGTCGTGCGGGACGGGCAGGGTGAAGGAGAGCTGCACCATGCCGTCGCCGGTGGTGTCCCCGTAGGGCCTGACGATGCGGCTCATCGGGCGGCCTCCATCGGTGCGTCCTGGTCGGGGCTGGTCCTGTCCAGCTCCTCCGCTGCCGGGTTCCAGTAGTCCTCGGCGCGCTTCGCGACGCCGTCGAGGCCGCGGCCGCCGTCGGCGGGGCGCTTCATGATGCCGAAGGTGCCGTCGGCGATGGCGTCGAGTAGGCCGTCGTCCACGATCTTGCCGAGCAGCTCGACGGCCTCGCCGAGCACCTGGTTCGCGCGGTCGGCGATGAAGCCGTCCTTGGGCGGGTGAAAGTCCTCGGCGAGCCCGGCGCAGGCGCTGAGCACGTAGCGGACGTTCTGGAGCGCGATGTCGCGGTCGGAGAGCCAGGGGGTGACGACCGCTTCGGTCATCATGCCCACCAAGAGGATCGACTGCCCGGTCATGACCCCGGCGAGGTTGAAGAACCCGTCGAGGAGGTTGCCGCGGAACACGTCGCCGGTCATGTGCTTCGTGGGCGGCATCCACTTCAGCGGCGCGTCCGGGAACAGCTGCCGGGCCAGGAGCGCGTGCGCGAGTTCGAGCCGGAACGACTCGGGCACTTCGGGGTTGATCTCGAAGGCGTGCCCGAGTCCGAGCAGCGGGTCCGGGAGCCCGGCCTCGTGCGCGAAGCGCTCGTTGAGCAGCTGCGAGACGGTCACGGTGTGGGCGGCCTCGACCGCGTCGGCCGTGGTCAGGTAGTTGTCCTCGCCGGTGTTGATGATGATCCCGGCGCGGGCGTGCACCTGCCGCGAGAAGCGCTGGTCCACGAAGGTGCGGATCGGGTTGATGTCGCGGAACAGGATGCCGTACATCGAGTCGTTGAGCATCATGTCGAGCCGGTGCATCCCCGCCAGCGCGGCGATCTCGGGCATGCAGAGCCCGGACGCGTAGTTGGTGAGGCGGATGTAGCGGCCGACCTCGCGCGAGGTCTCGTCCAGGGCGGCGCGCATGAGGCGGAAGTTCTCGCCGGTGGCGTAGGTGCCGGCGAAGCCCTCGCGGGTCGCGCCTTCGGGGACGTAGTCCAGGAGGGACTGCCCGGTGGAGCGGATGACGGCGATGACGTCGGCTCCGGCCTTGGCGGCGGCCTGGGCCTGCGGGATGTCCTCGTAGATGTCGCCGGTGGCGACGATGAGGTAGATCCAGGGGCGCTGGGGCGGGTCGCCGATCTCGGCGACGAGTTCGTCTCTGCGTCCTCGGGACCGGTCGATGCGGTCGAAGCCGTGCTGGACGGCGGCCGTGGCGCGTTCGCGGGCGGTGCGGGCGTCGTTTCCGGTGGGGAGGGTGAAGCGGACCCCGTCCGCGGCGGCGGCGTGGGCGAGGCGGTCGAGGTCGGGGAAGTCCTTGAGCGCGTGGAAGACCGGGAGTGCGATGCCGTGTTCGATGCCGACCTGCTCCTGGACGGCGTCGGCGAGGCGGTTGACCCAGGGGATGCCGTCGGGGTCGGCGCCGGTGAGTCCGGCGAGGCGGAGGGTGGCGCGTTCGACGGAGACGGTGGTGTGGCTGCGGGCCAGGTCGACGACGGGCTGCGCGGCTTTCGCGGCGAGGCGGCGGGCCTGGGCGACGACGGCGGGGTCGAGCGGGAGTTCGGCGGCCATCTAGTCCTCAGCCTTCCCGACTCGGTCGATGAAGAGGTCCTTCAGGTGCGGGTTCGCTCTGAGGAGGTGGACGGCGTAGTCGGCGTGGCCGGGTACGTAGCCGTTGCCGATGAGCATCTCGACGTCGGCGGCGAGTCCTTCGGCGCCGAGGGCGGCGGCCGGGAAGGACGTGGCCATGGAGAAGAAGACGACGGTGCCGCCGGTGGCGGTGGCGAGGATGGCGCCGTGCTCGCAGCCGGGCACGTCGACGCAGACCACGGTGACGTCGGCCCCGCGGCCGTCGAGGGCGTCGTTGACCTTCTTGGCGAGGCGGAGGGGGTCGGTGGCGTCGGCGATGACGATCTCGTCGGCGAGGCCGGAGCCGCGCAGCTGGGCGTCCTCGATCTCGTCGCGGACGACGGCGACGACCTTCGCGGCGTGGGCGTCCCGGGCGGCGGCGAGCGAGAGCGAGCCGGACTTCCCGGCGGCGCCGAGGACGGCGACGCTGGTGGTGGCGTGGGGACGGCGGGCGACGACGCGTCGCACGAGCGCGGGGGCGCCGCACACGTCGAGGACGGCGAGCGCGAGGTGCTCGGGCAGGTCGTCGGGGAGGACCGCGGCGATGGAGCGGGCGAAGAGGATCGCGTGCCCGCTGGTCGGAACCTGCTCGGATTGACCGTCCCAGCGCATCAAACCGTCATCAATGCGCAGCGGCGTGAGCGTGAGCGAGACGAGGGTGGCGACCTTCTGGCCGGGTTTGAGGCCCAGCGGGGAGCGGGGCCCGACGGCGTCGACGGTGCCGATGAGCATGCCGCCGGAGCCGGTGACGGGGTTGTGCATCTTGCCGCGGCGCTCGATGATGGCGCGCACCTCGTTCCGGATCGCCTCGCCGTCGCCGCCGTGGGCGGTGTGGAGCTGCCGGTAGGAGGCCGCGTCGAGGTTGAGGCGCTCGACGCTGATGCGGACCTCGTCGTCGGCGATCTCGGGGTCGGGGTCGAGCCGGTCGGCCGCTTGTGGCAGCGCTCCGGCGGGGCTGACGACTCGGTGCGATCCGACCGGTGAGCCTTTCGACATCGTTGCCGCCCTTCTTGTAGCAGGGAATTTATGGAGTCTCAATATGCGGGACCTAGCGCACTACAGTAACGGAAGGTTATCCTCGTCACAAGGACGGTCATCCCCGTCTGCGAGGTTTCCCCGGGCCAACAGCCCGGACATGGAGGTGAGAAGGTGTCGGATCGACCGACGGGAGACACAGCGCCCGTGATCGAGCAGCCCTACCAGTACCGGCGTCGCAGGCTGGAGGAGCCCGACTGGACGCGGTTCCCCGGCTGGGCGGACGTGACCGAGGCCGACTGGGCCTCGGCGCAGTGGCAGCGCGTGCACTGCGTCAAGAACGTCAAGCAGCTCCGGGAGGTCGTGGGCGACCGGCTCCACGAGTCGTTCTACGAGGACCTCGCCGCCGACATGGAGCGTTCGGCGACCATGTCGATGCTGCTGCCGCCCCAGATGCTCAACACGATGGCGCCGCACGTCGAGGAGACCGGCGCGGGCTCGTGGACGGACGCGTTCTACGCGGACCCCGTGCGCCGCTACATGCTCCCGGTCGCCTCCGACCGCCACCCCGACTGGCCCTCGCACCCGTTCGCGGCCCGCGACTCGCTGCACGAGCACGACATGTGGGCCGTCGAAGGCCTCACCCACCGCTACCCGACGAAGGTGCTCGCCGAGCTGCTCTCGACCTGCCCCCAGTACTGCGGGCACTGCACCCGCATGGACCTCGTCGGCAACTCCACGCCCACAGTGGACAAACGGCGGCTCGCGCTCAAACCGGTCGACCGGCAGACGGCGATCCTCGACTACCTCGACTCGCACCCGGGCGTGCGGGACGTGGTCGTCTCCGGCGGCGACGTGGCCAACCTGCCGTGGAAGCAGCTCGAGCGGTTCCTCGACCGGCTCCTGGACGTGGAGACCATCCGCGACATCCGCCTGGCCACCAAGGCGCTCATGGGCCTGCCGCAGCACTGGCTGCAGGACGAGATCGTCGAAGGCATGGCCCGCGTCGCCAAGCGGGCGGCCGGGCAGGGCGTCAACCTCGCGATCCACACGCACATCAACCACGTGAACTCGGTGACCCCGGCCGTGGCGAAGGCCGCGGCGGCGATGCTCGACGCGGGCGTGCGGGACGTGCGCAACCAGGGCGTGCTCATGCGCGGCGTCAACGACACCCAGGCGGACCTGCTGGACCTGTGCTTCGCCCTGCAGGGCGAGGCGAACATCCTCCCGTACTACTTCTACATGTGCGACATGATCCCCAACGCCGAGCACTGGCGCACCTCCGTCGCCCAGGCGCAGGAGCTGCAGACGGCGATCATGGGGTACCTGCCCGGGTACGCGACGCCGCGGATCATCTGCGACGTGCCGATGGTCGGCAAGCGCTGGGTCCACCAGCTCTCCGAGTACGACCGCGAACTCGGCATCTCCTACTGGACCAAGAACTACCGGACCTCGATCGAGGCCGACGACCCCGACGCCCTCACCCGCCGGTACCCGTTCTACGACCCGATCGACACGCTGCCCAAGGCGGGCCAGCAGTGGTGGGCGAACATGCACGCGCCGGTGCGCGCCAAGGAGGACGGCGACGCGGCCGCCGCGCGGTCCCGGCAGGCCGCGGCCCGCCAGGACGCGGCTGCGGAGGTCGCATGACCGGCACCCTCATCACGGTGGCGCCCACCGGGGCCGAGGTCGACAAGGCCGAGGTCCCGGCGCTGCCGGTGACGCTGGACGAGCTGGTCGACACCGCGAAGCGGTGCGAGCAGGCCGGGGCGTCGATCATCCACGTGCACCTGCGCGACGACGACGCCCGGCCGACCCTCGACCCGGTGCGGCTGCGCGACGCCGTTGCAGCCCTTCGGGACACGACCGACCTCATCGTGCAGCTCTCGACGGGCGGCTCGGTGCGCGACGGCGAGGAGGCCCGCCTCGCGGTGCTCGACGCCGAACCGGACATGGCCTCCTGCACCATGGGGACCGTGAACTTCGGCGACGACGTCTTCATGAACCGGTGGGCGTTCATCACCGAACTGCACCGGCGCATGCAGGAGCGGGCGGTCGTGCCCGAGTACGAGCTGTTCGACCTGGGGCACCTCTCGGCGCTCGAGCGCTTGCTGGACAAGGAGGGGCTGCCGTTCGGCGGGCACGTGCACGTGGACTTCGTGCTGGGCGTGCCGGGCGGCGCGGCCGGCGACGCCTCCACGGTGACCGCGTTCGCCGAGGGCGTGCGCCGGTACCTGCCCGAGGGGACCACGTTCTCGGCCACCGGCATCGGCAGGACGACGCTCCCGGTCATGTTCGCCTCACTGGCCCACGGCGGGCACCTGCGGGTGGGCATGGAGGACACGGTGTCGTTCGCGAGACGGCGGGCGGTCACCGGCAACGACCAGCTGGTAGAGCGCGCGGCGGCAGCGGCGGCGCTGGCGCAGCGGCCGGCGATCACCACCGTCGAGGCCCGCAAGCTCCTGCGGATGCGCGACGCCGACTGATTAGTGTGGACGCATGACCGTCCTCGACCCCCGACGCACTGCCGTCGTCCTGGTGGACCTGATGCCGAGACTCCTCGGACTGGAACTCGAACCGCGTCCCGGAACCGCCGTGCTCGACACCGCGCTCGCCCTGGCCGAGGGCGCCCGTTCAGCGGGCGCCCCGGTCGTGGCGATCCGGGTGGAGCGCCCCAACGTGGACGAGCAGCCACCGGGCAGCGAACTGGCCGAGCCGATCGCGAAGGCCGCCGATGCCGTCGTGGTCAAGCGCAGCATCGGCGGCTTCTACGGCACCGACTTCGACGCGGTCCTGCGCGGACATGGGGCCGAGACGCTGGTGATGGCCGGGATCATGTCGAACCTCGGAGTGGAGTCGACCGCGAGGGCGGCCTCCGACCACGGGTACGAGCTGGTCTTCGTCGAGGACGCGATGAGCGCCCTGAGCAGCGCCGAGCACGAGGCCGCGATCGGCCTCAACCTGCCCCGCTTCGGCGAGGTGGCGCGCCTGTCCGACCTGGGCTGGCGGACCACCGCCTGACGAGTACGGCGAAAGGCCCGGCCGCGGCGGCCGGGCCTTTTCGTGACGTCCGGGATGCTCCTAACGGCTGCTCTCGATCTTCTTGAGACCCGCCATCAGGTCGTCGAGGTTCATGACGGGCGTCATCTCCACCTTCGCGTTGAACCCCTCGAACAGCGGCTCGACGAGCGGCGGGATGCTCGCGGTGTCCTCGAGGTCGAAGAACAGCATCATGCCCCGCATGCCGTCCTGCGGAAAGAAGTAGGCGGCTTCGGGGCGTACCCGATCCATGAGGGTCTTCAGGTTCGTCTGCATCCCCCCGTCGATGATCGCCTTGTTGCCCGCTTCGACCGGTATCTGCACTTTCAGACAGACTCGCATATGACTCATCCTCCTGGTGGCCGCTCCGGCGGGCCGCGCGTCGGGCGGCACCCGCACCGGGCGACGCCTTCATCACACCGCCCCTGGGCGACCCCTGTCCGGCTTTCCGAAATACCCTCATGGGCCTGCCGAACGGAGCGCAACGTGCTAGCGGCCGTTTGCGAGCCGGCCTGCCGCTCGACTCACTTGAGCGGCGCCGCCCGTCCCGCCGAAATCTCGGCTGTCACGGGCACGTCGTGGTCGACGACCGAAGGCGGACACGACTGCGGTCCGCACCGGGGCACGGAGCGGACCGCGTCGTCGATCGGATGGGCACCGGTTCGCGGTCAGTCGCGCCAGCGGCGGCGACCGACCCCCGAAAGGATCCCTCCGATTGCGATGTAGACCAGGGCTGCAATGCCGTAGTTGACGACGGCGCGCACCTTCGGGTCCTCGATCTGGGTGAACATGTCCTTGAACAGCCAGGCGAACCAGTTGGCGAGATCGCCGACGAAGTCGACCAGCGGGTTGTGGGGATTGGCCTCCAGGAGGATGAAGGCCAGGTGCAGCACGATGATCAGGGCAATGAAATAGAAGACCGCCGAGATGATGTGCACGACGACGGGGTTGTGGCGTGTGGCGACGTAAGGCATGGCGATTCCATTCGGGTCGATGATCTGTCGCTCTTGGACTCAGGGGTATCCCGCTGAGGTGCAGTGCAAACGGAAACGGCGGGCTCGGCGGGGTCGGAAAGCCGACGGCTTTATGCGCTTTTCGAGATACCGGCCGACCGGTAAGCTTGGGTCCCATGCCTTCCAGACCTCGCGCCGGGACAGGGGCCCCGCCCCCGGAACGGCCGCTCACCCCGCTGCGCCTCCTCACCGGCCTCGCCCGGCCGCATACCGGCCGGATCGCGTTGGGCGCGTTGTTCTTCCTCCTCGCAGGCGGCGCGTCGATGTCGCAGCTGTGGATGCTCGGCCGGGTCGTCGACGACGGCCTCATCGCCCGCGACGGCGGCGCCTTCGCGTTCTGGTTGGCGCTCATGGCGATCGCCGTCACCGCGCAGCCGACGTTCTGGGTGCTCGGCTTCCGGCGGTTCAACGGCGCCGACGCCGCGAACCAGCGGGTCATCGTCCAGCGCCTCACCGACCACCTCAACACGGCCGGAACCGGTGTGCGAGGGCGCGTCTCGGCGGGAGAGCTGGTGAACCTGCCCAGCGAGGACATGCGGAAGGCGGCCCACTCCGTCACCGAGGTCGGGTTCCTCACCAACAACCTCGCCATGTTCGTCATCGGCTCGGCCCTGGTGTGGTCGATCCATCCGCTGCTGGGCGCCATCGTGATCGCCGGCAGCGTCGTCACCGCCCTCGTCGCCGGGCCGCTCCTCAAGCGCCTCCAGCGCCGCCAGGCCGACTACCGGGACATGATCGGCGGCCTCACCGCGCAGGCGGCCGACATCGTCGGCGGCCTCCGGGTGCTCCGCGGCATCGGCGGGGACCTGATGTTCACCGCGCGGTACCGGGAGCAGTCGACGGCGCTGCGCGACCGCGGCTACGACGTGGCGAACTCCAGCTCATGGATCCACGCGCTGCGCAGCTCGATGCCGATCGTGTTCGTCGCGGCCATCACCTGGGTCGGCGCGCTCCTCGTCGTCGGCGGCTCGCTCACCATCGGCGGCCTCGCCTCGGCGTTCAGCTTCGCGACGATCTTCATCGCCGTCTCGGGGAACTTCATCATCTCCGCGAACTACCTGGTCGCGAGCTGGGTGGCCGCCGGCCGCCTCACCCGGTTCCTCGCCGTTTCGACCGATGTGGACGATCAGGGGGCGCTCCGCGGCGAAGGCGGCGAACTGCGCGACCCCGACTCGGGCCTCGCGGTCCCGGGCACCGGGCTCACCGTCCTCGTCACCGCTGAGACCGCCCCGGCCATGGAAGCCTGCGAGCGGCTGGCCCGCTACCGCGACTCCGGAGCCGTGTGGGGTCCGAACCCCTTGGAGGCGTACGCACTCGCAGACGTGCGCGAGCAGATCATGCTGCTCACCGACGAGGACTACCTCTTCGAAGCGACGCTCGCCGAGACCCTGCGGGTCGGCCCCGACGCGGCGTCGACCGCGCTCGCGACCGCCTGCGCCGGCGACGTGCACACCGCCCTCGGCGGCTCCTTCGACGGGCGCATCGCCGAAGGCGGACGCAACCTCTCGGGCGGCCAGCGCCAGCGACTGCGGCTCGCCCGCGCGCTCGCGGCCGAACCGCGGGCCCTGCTCGCGGTCGAGCCGACGTCGGCGGTGGACTCGCACACCGAGTCGCTCATCGCCGCGCGCGTCGCCGCCGCCCGCGCGGCCCTGTCGACACTCGTGGTGACGGCCTCGCCGCTGTGGCTGGCCCACGCCGACCGCGTGGTGTGGATGGTCGAGGGCAAGGTCCATGCCACCGGATCGCATGCGGAGCTGCTGGCCGACCCCGAGTACCGCCGTCTCGCATCGCACCGTGAATCCACTGACGGCGGGCTGCGCCGAGGAGAGGAGTCCGCATGAGCGCCACCGAGACTCGAGCGCGCCTGCCGATCGCGAACCCGGCGCAGGTGCGGCGGGCGTTCCTGGAGCTCCTCGCCGCGGACAAGGGCCCGGCCGTGCAGGTCCTGGTCATGTACACGCTCGCGGCCGGGTTCAGCGTCGCCGTGCCGGTCCTGCTGGGCCGGGTCGTCGACGGCATCGGCGCGGGCTGGGGCGCGGGCGACGTCAACCTGTGGTGCGGGGTCATCCTCGCCTGCGTCGGCGTCCAGTTCGTGTTCAGCCGCCTGGGCCGGCGCGCGGGCTACCGGTTCGGCGAGCGGGCGGCCGCGCGGCTGCGCGAGGACGTCGTGGCCCGGGTACTCGGACTGCCGCTCGACCGGGTCGAGCAGGCCGGGCGCGGCGACCTGGGCACCCGGACGGCCTCTGACGTCAACACGGTCGCTGATCTGCTGCGCGACAACGGACCCACGATAGTGACCTCGCTGATCGAGGTGCTCGTGCTGTACATCGCGCTGTTCGTGGTCGATCCGCTGCTGGGCCTGGTGTCGCTGCTGACACTGCCGCCGCTGGTGCTCGCGGCGCGCCGGTACCTGCGCCAGGCGAACGTGGTGTTCACCGCGCAGCGCGCGGCCATGAGCGAGGCGGCCGAGACCCTGTCCGCGTCGGGCAGCGGGGCCCGAACGGTGGCGGCGCTCGCGATGCAGGAGGAGCGGCGCGCGCTCGGGTACGAGCGGGGCGCGACCCTGTTCGAGCGGTTCATGCGGCTCATCCGGCTCCAGGTGGAGTTCTTCTTCCTGCTGCTGTGGCTCAACCGGATGCAGCTGCTCATCACGATCGTCGCCGCGGGCCTGTGGTACCTCGAGGGCGGCTTGAGCCTCGGCACGGCGATCGCGGCGATCACCGTCGTCGTGCGCATCGCCAACCCCACCAACGGCGTCATGATCCACCTCAGCGAGTTCCAGCAGGGCTCGGCCGCGCTCGCGCGGATCACGGGCGTCGGGCTCATCGAGGCCGCGCCCCGCGAGGCCGAACCGGACGGGACCGACCTGGCCCTCGACACCGTGACCTTCGGTTACGGCGACGGCCCTGATGTGCTGCACGGCCTCAGCCTCCATCCGGCGCAGGGCGAGCGGCTGGTCGTGGTCGGGCCTTCCGGGGCGGGGAAGTCGACGATCGCGCGGCTCCTCGCCGGGATCGACCGGCCCCGCACCGGCACGGCCACGCTCGGCGGGGTCCCGGTGTGCGACATCGCGGTCGAGGAGCTGCGGCGCCGCGTGGTGCTGGTGACCCAGGAGCACTACGTGTTCACCGCGACCCTGCGGGAGAACCTGATCCTGGCCGCGCCCGAGGCGGACGACGCGCGGCTGGTCGGGGCGCTGCGGCGCGTCGACGCCGGGTGGGCCGTCGCGGCCGGGCTCGACACCGTGCTTGGCCCCGAGCACCGGGCGCTGACCACGGCCGAAGCGCAGCAGATCGCGCTCGCCCGCGTCGTCATCGCGGACCCGCCGATAGTGATCCTCGACGAGGCCACGGCCGGGATCGACCCGGCCAGCGCGGGCAATGTGGAGGCCGCGCTGGCGGCGGCGCTCGCGGGCCGCACGGTCATCGCGATCGCGCACCAGTTGCAGGCGGCGGCGTCGGCCGATCGGATCGCGGTGGTCGAGGACGGCCGGATCGCGGAGGAGGGCACGCACGAGGCGCTCCTCGCGGCGGGCGGGGTGTACGCCGGGCTCTGGCACGCGTGGCAGGGCGAGTGATCCGGGTTGCCCGGCGCGGGGGCGGGCGCTAAGGTCCGAGGATGTCGAGAACCCCTGTGACCGGTGCCGATGTCGAACGGGCCGTTGCCCTTACCGCCGAGGCGCTGCGCCTCGCGCCCGCCGAGGCCTGGGACGCGAAGGCCGGGCCGATGGACTGCTCGTGCTGGGACGCCTTGGACCACTTGAACAACGGCGTGTTCTCGTACGCGACGCGGCTCGTGCCGCCGGTCCCGAACGTGCAGATGCGGCCCACGATCATGTGGAAGCGGCCGGGCTCGCCGCTGCCGATGGCCACCGACCGCGAGGCCGGGCCGGAGGCGGCGATCGAGGTGCTGCTCATGGTCGGCGGCCTGGTCGCGGCCGTGGTCGACACCCGTCCGGCGACGGCGCGGGCGTGGCACATCTGGGGCACCGCCGACCCCGAGGGCTTCGCGGCGATGGGCGTGGTCGAGACGCTCGCGCACGCCTTCGACCTCACGCAGGGTCTGGGCCTGGGCTTCGAGGCGCCGGCGGAACTGGTCGCCCCGGCGCTGGCGCGGCTGTTCCCCGAGGCCCCCGCGGACACCGATCCGTGGCCGACCCTGCTGTGGGCCACGGGCCGCGGGGAACTCGAAGGGCACGCAAAGCGCAGTCCTGATTGGACTTGGCACTCGGCGCCGCTGGACGGGGACCAGGGCCCCTCCGGCACGTGAACGTGTTGCGCGTTCGCGAGCGCGGCGGGCGCGCACCAATAGGATGCGCTCATGGAAGCGAAGTTGGAGTGCGTGGCCCTGGACTGCGCGGACCCGATCGGTCTGGCCGAGTTCTACCGCTCCATTCTCGGCGGCGCCGTCAACCGGCCCGACCGGCGATGGGCGGTCAACGAGGACGGTGCGACGCTCCATCTGGAGTCCGGCCTGGTGTTCCTGTTCCAACGGGTGGAGGACTACCGGCCCCCGCAATGGCCCGATCCCGACCATCCGAAGCAGTTCCACCTCGACTTCGCCGTCCCTGACATGGACGCGGCGCACGCCGAGGTGCTCTCCTGCGGCGCGACCTATCTCGACGACCGGCAAGGCTGGCGCGTGTACGCCGACCCCGCCGGCCATCCGTTCTGCCTGGTCCGCGACTGGTGGACCTCGACCGGAGGCCCCGAGCCCGTCGAGTGATCGTCGACCCGATGCGGGTCACCGCCGCCTTCGGCGGATTCGCCGACCGCGGCACGCTCTTGGCGCCCTATGCGAGTTCAGGCTTGTCGACCCAGCCGGCGATGAGGACGAGGCCTGACGGGCGGTGCCGGGCGAGGTAGGCGAACGGCCGGTCGAAGCGGATCGAGGCGCGCACATGCCGGTGCTTGGGCTTCACGAAGCCCGCGGCGCGGGTCATGGCGATCGCGGTGACGGCGGCGGCTTCGAAGCCGGTGGCGCTGAACACCGCTGTGGCGGTCTGCTTGGCCTGGGTGACGTAGACCGGTTCGGCCGCAAGGCGGTCGAACCGCGCGCGGTCCTCGTCGGAGGCGGTGACGAGGCCGAGCGCGGCGGCGTCCTCGCCGAGGTCCAGGTCCGCGTCGAGCTTGAAGCGGACGGTGTGGACCTCGACCTCCGGACCGGTCTGCGGCTGCACGGACAGGTACTCGGTGACCTCGACGCCGACGGCCCGCTCCCCCACCGCGAGACCGGTCGAGGAGCGGCCCCACGCCGGATCGGTCGCGGCGTCGAGAAGCGCGTTCATGACCGCCTGCGGCGCAAGGCCTTCGCGGCCGAGGCCCAGGAGCACGTCGATGTCGCCGTCGCCGGGGACGGTGACCACTGAGGCGTCGTCGGCGACGCGCAGGAGGTCGTCGCGGAGGGTCGTCGTGAGGGCGCGGCAGCGTCCGAGCCCGGCCCACGGGCCGTGATCGAAGGCGCGGGAGGCGTCATCGAACGGGGTGGCCCAGGTGGTGCGCACGGAGAGGGCGCTCGCCAGGACGAGGTCGATCGGCTGACCGAAATCGAGCGGCATCCGCTCGATGAGCCCGCCGGTGTTGCGGGAGGCCCATGCGTCGAGGACGGCCTTGTCCGCGGCGGCGTCGCCGGTGAGCGACCCGACCGCGTCCACGGGCAGGTTCGCGGTCCATTCGGGATCGAGCGTTACCCGGGACCCGGCCCAGACGGCGAGGGCGAGCCGGATCGCGGGGGCCGAGCGGGCCGCTTCGAGGAGCGCGGCGGGCAGTTTGGAGGCCTGGACGGCGTCGATGCCGGCGGCGGCGAGCAGCTCGTCGCGGGTCTCGGCGACGGCACCGGTCGCCAGCGCCGCGAGCAGCGGCCAGATGCCGAGCCCCGAGGCCACGGCCGGCAGCGCCGCCCGCGAGGCGAGCCACCGCCGCGTGAGTTCGTTGGCGGCCTGGATCTCACGCGCGTCCAGTGCGTCTTGGATCGTCGTCTCGGTGCCCATGCTCTGGATGCTAGTGCCTTGGCGCTCGGGGCAGCTCGCTTCGGCCGTGGGTGCCGGGGGCAGACCCGGCGGCTGACAGGGGGCCCATGGCAGCCCGAGTCGACCGCGTCCGGTGTGCGGTGCGGGTGACGGCCGGTCGGCTACTCCCCCGGTTCGGCGACCCATCCCGCGATGAGGATGAGGCCCGAGGGGCGGTGGCGGGCGAGGTAGGCGAAGGGGCGGTCGAAGGTGACCACCGCGCAGCGGTGCTTGTGGATCAGCTGCGGCGGGGCGGAGCCCATGAAGGCCATGCCGAAGGCGGTGACGGCCGCGGCCTCGAAGCCGCTGGCGCTGAACACGGCGGTGCAGGCCTGCTTGGCCTGGCTGATGTAGAGGCGTTGGGCCGCAAGGCGGTCGAACTGGGCGAACTCGTCGTCCGAGGCGAGTTCGAGGCCGAGTGCGGCCGCATCCTGGAGGAGGTCGAGATCGGTGTCGAGGGTGAAGGCGGGGACCACGGCGTTGGTCTCGGGTGCCGTCTGCGGGGCGCTGCCCTGGTACTCGCGGAAGGTGACGCCGATCGACGGTGTGGCCTCGCTCGCCGGGCGGCCCCAGCGGGGGTCGGCGGCGGCGTCGATGAGGGTCGACATGACCTCCTGGGGCGGGGCCTCTGCGCGGCCGATGGCGAGGAGGACGTCGATGTCGTCGTGGCCTGCCACGGTGAGCACGGCCGCGTCCGGGTCGACGCGCAGGACCTCTTCGCGGTACGTGGCGCTGAGGACCTTGCCGCGGTCTTTCCAGGGACCGTTTCGGAAGGGCCCGTACTGCTCTTCGAACGGCGTGCGCCATTTGGTGCGCACGGACAGGGCGCTGGCGAGGAGGAGTTCGATCGACTCGTCGAGGTCGACCGGCATCCGGTCGATCAGGCCGCCGGTGTTGCGGGAGGCCCAGTCGTCGAGGACCGGCTTGTCGACGGCAGGGTCGCCGGTGAGCGCGCCGATGGCGTCGCCCGGGAGGCCCGCGACCCATTCGGGGTCGAGGGTGACCCGCGGCCCGGCCCAGGCCGCCACCGCGAGGCTGAGGGCGGGCGCCGACCGGACGGCGTCCAGGAGCGCGGCCGGGACGTCGGCGGCCTGGCCGATGTCGATGCCGGCCGCTTCCAGCAGCTCCTCGAGCGTGGCTTCGACGGCGCCGGTGGCGAGGACGGCGAGCAGCGGCCAGATGCCGAGCCCGGAGGCGACCGCGGGGACCTCGGCGCGGGCGGTCAGCCAGCGGCGGGTCAGTTCGTTGGCCGCCGTGATCTCGTCGGCGCTGAGCGCGTCTTGCAGGGTGGTCTGCTCCATGCCCCGGAATGCTAGCCGCCCGCTGCGCGCTAATTCGCTTGCGCGGTCCCCGCAGGGGCTCTACCCTCGGCACATCGTCGGTCCCGACGTGTCAGTCCTCGCCTTAGAGGGAGATCGCAATGCGCCAAAACTCGGAGTGCTCCATCAGCTTCCAGTCGATCTCACTCTCGAGGACCTGCATTGTCGTATCTCAACCCGAGCTTTCTGAACCTGGGGATTCTCGCCCACGTCGACGCCGGTAAGACCAGCCTGACCGAGCGTCTGCTGTTCGACGCGGGCATCATCGACCGCGTCGGCAGCGTCGACTCCGGCAGCACGCAGACCGACTCCATGGACCTGGAGCGGCGCCGCGGGATCACCATCCAGTCGGCGGTCGTGGCGTTCCGCTTGGGCGACCTCACCGTCAACCTCATCGACACTCCCGGCCACACCGACTTCATCGCCGAGGTGGAGCGGGCGCTTCGCGTGCTCGACGGCGCGGTGCTGGTGGTGTCGGCCGTGGAAGGCGTGCAGGCGCAGACGCGCGTCCTGTTCCGCACCCTGGAGCGGCTCGGGGTGCCGACGCTCCTGTTCGTCAACAAGGTCGACCGCCGCGGTGCGCGCGAGGCCGATCTGCTGGAGGACCTGGCCGAGATGCTGAGCCCGCGGCTGCTGCCCATGGGCACGGTCCGCGAGATCGGCACCCGGGCGGCCGCGGTGGAGCCGTTCGCGTTCGGCGATCCGGCGTTCACCGATCAAGCGGTCGAAATGCTCACCGAGGGCTCGGACGCGTTCCTGGCCGCGTACCTCGACGACCCCGAAGCGCTCGACTGCGAGGCGGAGCTGGCCGCGCAGGTGCGGGCGGGGCAGGCGCACCCGGTGTACTTCGGGTCGGCCGTCACGGGTGCGGGTGTGGCGGCCTTGACCGAAGGGGTCCGGCGGTTCCTGCCGGTGCCGAAGCGCGACCCGGAGGGCGCGCCGGTCGGAACGGTGTTCAAGGTCGAGCACGGCGCGGCGGGCCAGAAGGTCGCGTACATCCGGCTGCACAGCGGGCGGATCGCGCCGCGCGAGCAGCTCACGACGTACCGCCGCGTCGACGGGGCCGTCGAGTCGTTCGAGGGCAAGGTGACCGGCGTCGAGGTGTTCGCCACGGGCACCGAGACCGTGATGGCCGTGGCCGAGCCCGGGAGCATCGCGAAGGTCAAGGGCCTCACCGAGGTCCGCATCGGCGACGCGATCGGCTCGGAGGAGGCGCTGGCGGGCGGCGGGTTCTTCACGCCGCCGACCCTGGAGACGGTGGTGCGCCCGGTCGAGTCCAAGGACCGCATCCCGCTGAGCCGGGCGCTGCTGAGTCTGGCCGAGCGCGACCCGCTCGTGGACCCGCACTTGGACGAGTTGTCCGAGGAGATGGCGGTGCGCCTTTACGGCGAAGTGCAGAAGGAGGTCGTGGCCTCGCTGCTCGACGAGGAGTTCGGCATCGCCGTCGAGTTCGAGGAGACGCGGGCGATCCACATCGAACGTCCGGTGCGGACCGTCGAGGCGCTGCACGAGATGGGCCCGTGGCAGCAGACGCCGCACATCGCGACGGTGGGCCTGCGGCTGGAGCCGGGCGAGCCGGGCTCGGGCCTGCACTACGGGCTGGAAGTCGAGCGGGGCTCGCTGACACGGGCGCTGCGCAACGCGGTCGAGGAGACCGTCCACAAGGTCCTGAAGCGGGGCCTGTACGGCTGGGCGGTCACCGACTGCCGAGTGCTGCTGACGGCCACCGGCTACATCGGCAAGGCGAGCACGGCGAACGACTTCCGGGCGGTCACGGCGTTCCTCCTCGACCTGATGCTCAAGGAGTCCGGCACCGAGGTCTGCGAGCCGGTCAACAGCTTCCATGTGGAGTTCCCGGCCGGGACCGGCAACGCGGTCCTGAAGACCCTCGGCGAGGCGCGCTCGAACATCAAGGGCCAGTTCTCGACCGAGACCACCGGGTACGTCTCCGGGTTCATGCCGACCGAGGCCGTCCACGGCGTCGAGCGGCGCCTGCCCGGGATCACCGAGGGCCTGGCCCTGTTCACCACCGAGTTCGCCGAGTACCGCCCGGTCTACGGCACCCCGCCCAGGAGAGGCTGAGCACCCTTGGAGATCGAGCAGATCGAGGACCGCTGGGAGGCCCGCGACGGCGAGCGCCTGGTCGGGACGGCGCACGTGTGGGACCGCCCGGACGGCAAGCGGTTCGCCTGGTTCGACCCGATCGAAGCGGAGCCGATCGCGGCGCTGTGCGACGCGATCGGCGCTGACCGGCCGGTGTACACGGTGGCAGACGTCTACGAGCAGGGGATGCACCGAACGCTCGCTGCCGCCGGTTTCGTGGGCGAGCGCTACGAGCACGACTGGACTGTGCCCGTGGAGACCGCCGCCGAATGGGGCGATGCGGCGCTGGCCGGCTTCGAGGTCGGACCGCCCGAGCGATTCGGCATGGATGCGGTGCGGCGCTTCAACGACGCAGTGTGCGCCGACTCGCCGGGCCAGCGGGGATGGCGTTCGAGCGCGGCGTTCTGGGCGGAGGAGCACAGCGGGGCGGCGTACGATCCGGCGGTCTACCCGGTGGCCTGGGATCCCGCGGCCGGGCGCTTCGCCGGGATCGTGCGGGTCTGGATGAACGAGTCCGGCCCGCGGCTCGGCCTGGTCGGCGCGGCGCGCCCGTACCGGGGCCGCGGGATCGCGGCGGCGCTGCTGGGGGTGGCGTTCCGGGCACTGCGGGATCGCGGCCACGCGAAGGTCGCCGCCGAGTGCGACGCGGCGAACCCGGCTTCGAAAGCGCTGCTGGAGAAGGCGGGCGGCACGATCGTCGGCGGGACGATCGAGTTCGTCCGGCATCCGTGAGCGCTCAGACCGCCGTGCGGCTGAAGGCGGCCCGGTAGCCGCTCGGCGTCAGTCCGATGTGGCGGGAGAAATGCTGGCGGAGGGACTCGGCGGTGCCGAAGCCGCTGCGGCGGGCGACCTGGTCCACGCTGAAGTCGGTCGATTCGAGCAGTTCCCGGGCCCGGTGCAGCCGCTGCTGGAGCAGCCACTGGAACGGGGTCATGCCCGTCTCGGCGGTGAAGCGGCGGGCGAGCGTCCGCACGCTCATCTTCGCCTCGCGCGCCAGGTCCTCCAGGGAGATCGCCCGGTCGAGGCGGCCGAGGGCCCACACGCGCGCCTCGGCGAGCGGCGAACCGGACTCCGGCGGCAGCGGGGTCGCCACGAACTGGGCCTGGCCGCCTTGGCGGACCGGCGTGACGACCGCCGCGCGGGCCGCCTCGTTCGCCACGGCCGCACCGTAGTCGGAGCGGATCAGGTGCAGGCACAGGTCGATCCCGGCGGCCGAGCCGGCGCCGGTCAGGATGAGGCCGTCGTCGACGAACAGCACGTTGGGGTCCACCGACACCGACGCATGCGCCTGCCGCAACTCCTCCGCGAGCGCCCAATGGGTGGTCGCGGGGCGGCCGTCGAGGAGCCCGGCCTGGGCGAGGACGAACGCGCCGCTGCAGATCGAGGCGATCCGCTTGCCCGCGGCGGCGGCCCGCCGCAGTGCCGCCAAGGTGGCATCGTCGGCGTCGTGGCGGCGGCCGGTCGAAGGCACGATCACGGTGTCGGCCGCGTCCAGCGCCTCCAAGCCGTTCGGGATCACCAGGTCGAACCCGCCTGAGGAGGCGACGACCCCGGGCTCGGCGGTGCACACGGTGATCCGGTAGCCGGGCCTGCCTTCGACGTGCACGTCCTCCAGCAGGGTCGACGGCATCGACAGGTCGAAGGGCTTGACCGGTGGCACGGCCAGAACGGCGACATCGCGCATGGCGGAATCCTTTGGAAGCATGGCGTTCAGGCCACTAGGCTACGCCCCCGATGGCGCGCAGGATTGGTCGCGCGGCCCCGGCCGCAGCATGGAACACCAACTGAGGCAAGCACATCGAAGGAGACCACCATGGCTGAACGCATCGTTGTCGGTGCCGGCGCCACCGGCTCGGCGACAGCGCGGCGGTTCGCCGCGAACGGCGACCGGGTCCGCGTCATCACCCGCAGCGGCAGCGGCCCCGAAGTCCCCGGTGTCGAACTGGTCGCGCTCGACGCGACCCGGACCGACGAGCTGACGGCCGCCGCCGAAGGCGCGGCGACCGTCGTGAACGCCGCGATGACGGACTACCACACCTGGCCCGAGACCATGCCGCCCCTGTACGACTCGATCCTCGCCGCGGCCGAACGGGTCGGCGCGGACTACGTGATGCTCGGCAACCACTACGCCTACCGCGAGACGGACGGGCCGATCACCGAGCGCACCCCGCTGGAACCGCACACGCGCAAAGGCAGGGTGCGGGCCCAGCTGTGGCGGCAGGCCCTGGCGGCGCACGAGGCCGGGCGGGTGCGGGTCACGGAGATCAGGGCGGGCGAGTTCCTCGGCCCCGGCGCGTTCTCGTCCTTCAACTTCCTGGTGGCGCCCCGGATCCTGCGCGGCGAGCTGGCGCTCACCGACGGCAACCCCGATGCGGCCAATACGTTCACGTTCGTCGAGGACGCGGCGGCCGCGCTGGTGGCCGCGGCCGGAAGCGAGAACGCCTGGGGCCGGGCATGGAACGCCCCGGCCCTCACCGCCACGATCCGGCAGGTCGCCGATCGCCTCGCCGACCTCAAGGGCGCGCCGCGGCCGAGGCTGGAGGCGCTGACCGAGCGGGACCTGACCCTGCTCGGGTTCTCCGCGCCCATCTGGCACGAGTTCATCGAGATGGCGTACATGGCCGACCGGCCGTTCGTCGTGGACGACCGCGACATCCGGGAGGCGTTCGGGCTCAAGGCGTCCTCGCTCGACGAAGCGCTCGCGGGCATGTGAGCGGAGCAGGGGCGGGACCGATCGGGCCCGTCCCTGCGGCGTCACTCGGCCGCGGGGTCAGGGGTTGCCGCGGTCGCTGAGCCGCGGCTTTCGCGGGCGGCGCGGGAGGCCGGTAGTGGCCAGGGCGATCACGGAGTTGCCTGCGAGACAGGCGAGCAGGCCGAACCACAGGGCGTCCGGGTGGGACTGGAGCTGCCACAGGACGAGGACCGCCAGCGGCACCGGCAGGGCATAGAGACCGAACATGGCCATGCGCATACGCACAGCCGCGGCCAGACCGACGATGAGCGCCACGATAGCGGCGGCGATGGCGCCATAGACCAGGTACTCGACGCCGGACCGGTGGCCGAGGCCTTCGGATGCGATGTTCAGGGCCGGAATCCAGGACAGCGCGAACACGACGGTCCCCGCCGCGATCTGCAGCACGGTCAAGACGAGGGCCAGTCCCAGCCGCGAAGGCCACTCCGGGCCGGAACCGGGCTCAGGGCGCGGGGGCGGTCCGTTCACGAGCATGGTCGCAACGGTATCGCCGCTGAACCGCACAGGCGCTCACGCGTCCCCCTAGCGGAGGCGGGCGAGCCGCTGCTCCAGGGCCGCTTCGACCTCGGGCCACTCCGCGCGGGTGATCGAGAAGATCGCGGAGTCGCGGAGGCGTCCGTCCTCGCCTGGCACCCAGGAGCGGGACCAGTTGCGCAGCACGCCTTCGAACGTCGCGCCCGCGGCTTCGATGGCGGCGCGCGAGCGGGCGTTGCGGGCATCGGTCTTCAGGTCGACGCGATCGACGCCGAACACGGTGAACGCGTGCCGGAAGAGCAGGAGCTTCGCCTCGGCGTTGAGGCCGGTGCCCTGCGCGGAGGCGGCGAGCCACGTGAAGCCGACCTCGATCGCATAAAGGCCCCGGCCGGGAAGCGAGCGCGGGTCCCAGAACGCGGTCGCGCCGACCGCGCGGCCGGTGCCGAGATCGATCTGGGCGTACGGCGCGAGCGTGCCCTGGGCGCGGCGCTCGAGGTGCTGGTCGATGTAGTCGCCGACCTCGCGGGCGCGCGGGACCCACGTGAACCCGTACCGGTCGCGATCCTCCTCGACGGCCGCGGCGAGGTCCGCGGCGTGGTGGTGGCCGAGGGGTTCGAGCCGCACGCGCTCCCCTTGGAGCACGGGACCTTCGAGCAGGGATTCCATGGGCGTCAATCCTTCGTCGTCGCTGCCCGAAAGGGTAGAGGGGGCGCGCGCGGGCGGTCGCGCGGTTTCCACGATGCGGGAGGTCCGCGCCGGTCCGTGGACCACCGTGTAGGCAGGGCCGGACACGGGCATACTCTCTGATCGTGCGAGTGCTGAGAGGCGGGTGAGTCGGATCGAGACCGCTGACGTTGTCGTGATCGGGGCCGGAATCATCGGTGCCGCGTGCGCCGAGGCGCTCAGCGCCTCGGGCCTGCGGGTCCTCGTGGTCGACCGGGGCGCTCCCGCCGGGGGCACCACGGCCGGGGGCGAGGGCAATGTGCTGCTGTCCGACAAGGCCCCCGGACCGGAACTGGACCTGGCCGTCCTGTCGCGGCGGCTGTGGCCCGAGCTGATCGGGTCGCTGCGCGCCGAGCTCGGCGACGAGGCCGCCCGGGTCGAATGGGAACCCAAGGGCGGCTTGGTGGTCGCCACCGACCAGGACGCCGTGGGCCCGCTCGCGATCCTCGCCGAAGCCCAGCGCGCGGCCGGCGTCGAGGCGGTCGAGACGACCCCCGACGAGGCCCGCGCGATGGAGCCCCATCTGACCGACCAGGTCGCCGGCGCCGTCCACTACCCCGGGGACGCGCAGCTGCAGCCGGTGCTCGCCGCGACCGCGATGCTCACGGCCGTGCGCTACCGCGGCGGCGAAGTGCGCGGCGGGGCCGAGGCGCACGGCCTGGTCTTCGACGCTTCGGGCAAGGTCGCCGGCGTGCGGGTCGGCGACGGGACGATCGGCTGCGGCGCGGTCGTGAACGCGTGCGGGCCGTGGGCGGGGCATTTCAGCGTCGCGGCGGGCGCGCCGATCGAGGTGCTGCCGCGCCGGGGCATGGTGCTGGTGACCGCCCCGCTCCCCCACGTGGTGACCCGCAAGGTCTACGCCGCCGACTATGTTGCGGCCGTGGCGAGTTCGGACGTCGACCTGCAGGTGTCCGCGGTCGTCGAGTCGACCGCCCAGGGCACTGTCCTCATCGGGTCGAGCCGCCAGCGCGTCGGCTTCGACGAGTCGCTGCAGGTGGAGGTGCTACGGCGGTTGGCGCGCAGTGCCGTGAAGCTGTTCCCGGTCCTGGCGGGCGTGCCGGTGATGCGCACGTACGGCGGATTCCGGCCGTACACGCCCGACCACCTGCCGGTGATCGGCGAGGACCCGCGGTTCCCCGGCCTGTGGCACGCCTCCGGGCACGAGGGCGCGGGGATCGGGCTGGCCCCGGCGACGGGGCGGCTGCTGGCGGACCTGATGTGCGGGCGCGAGCCCGCAGTGGCCCCGGCGCGGTTCAGGGTGGACAGGCCTGCGGTGATCGCGGAGGTGCGGACGTGAGAGTGCGGTTCGACGGCGAAGAGGTCGAGGTCCAGGAGGGCCAGACCGTCGCGGGGGTCCTGCTGGCGAAGGGCGTCCGCTCGTGGCGGACCACCCGGGGCGAGGGCCGGCCGCGGGGGCTGTTCTGCGGCATCGGCGTGTGCTTCGACTGCCTGGTGAAGGTGAACGGGGTGCCCGATGTGCGGGCGTGCCAGCGGGTGGTCGCCGACGGCGACGACATTCGCACGCAGACCGGAGCGGAGCTGCCGTCATGAGGCGCATCGTGGTGATCGGCGCGGGCCCGGCGGGGATGGCGGCCGCGAGTGCGGCTGCGCTGCACGGGGTCGAGGTGGTCCTGATCGACGCGGGCGCGAAGCTCGGCGGGCAGTACCACCGGCAGGACGCGCTGGCGTCCGGGGACCGGTTCGCCCACTCGGCGAAGCCGGCGAGCCGTCGATTCGCGCTGCCGCCGAACGTGGAGCACGTCCCGAACGCGGCGGTGTGGGCGATCGAGCCGGTCGACGGCGGGCACCGCGTGCACCTGCGCGTCGGCCCGGCCGACGGCATGGACCGGCGCGGCCGGGCCCTGGAGGCGCGGGCGCTCGTGCTCGCCACCGGCGCGTACGACCGGGCGCTGCCGTTCCCGGGCTGGGACCTGCCGGGGGTGTTCACGGCCGGTGCGGCGCAGGCGCTCGCGAAGGGCCAGGGGGTGGCGGTCGGCGACAGGGTCGTGGTCGGGGGGACCGGGCCGTTCCTGCTGCCGGTGGCGGCCTCGCTGATCGGCGCGGGCGCGCGGGTCGTGGAGGTCGCGGAGGCGAACGCGGCGGTGACGGGGTGGCTCTCGAACCCCACGGGGGCGCTCGCGGGCTGGTCGAAGACGGGTGAGTTGACGCGGTACGCGGGAATGCTGGCGCGGCACCGGGTGCCGTACCGGTCGCGGACCGCGGTGATCGAGGCGCACGGCAGCGAGTGCGTGGAGTCGGTGACCGTGGCGCGGCTCGACGCCCTGTGGAACCCGGTGCCGGGTTCGGAGCGGCGGCTCGAGGCCGACGCGGTGGCGGTCGGGTTCGGGTTCACGCCGCAGCTGGAACTGGCGGTGGCGGCGCGGTGCCGGATCGAGGACGGGTTCGTGGAAGTGGATGCGGCGCAAGGGACTTCGGCTCCGGGGGTGTTCGCGGCCGGGGAGCTGACGGGCATCGGCGGAGCGGATCTGGCGGCGTCCGAAGGCGCGGTCGCGGGTGCGGCGGCGGCGAAGTTCGTGGGTGCGGCGGTCGAGCCGCCGGTGCGGGCGATGGCGCGCGTGCGGTCGGGCCGGCGGTTCGCCGAGGCGCTGAACGCGGCGTACCCGGTGCGGCCGGGCTGGCAGGGCTGGCTGCGCGACGACACGATCGTGTGCCGGTGCGAGGAGGTCACCAGGGCGGCGCTCTACCGCGCCGTGGACGAGCGGGACGTGGGCGCGGTGCGCTCGCTCAAGCTCGTGACCGGGGCTGGGCTGGGCCTGTGCCAGGGCCGGGTGTGCGGCCGGAACGTGGCCGAGCTGGCGGATGTGGACGGGGCCGGTTTCGCGAAGCGGCCGATCGCGTCGCCGATCCGCCTTTCGGAGCTGGCCGAGGAGGAGCCGGTCGAGTCGCCGATCGACGCGGAGGAGTCCGGTCGGGCGCTGGGCGTCGAATACTAGCGGTACTGCCGGTCGAAGCGCCGCCCGCGTTCGCGGGCAGCGCTTCGCGTTCCCGGCGCTGAGCGCGGCCCTTCGGATTGCCTTGCGCCACCGAGGCTCCTTCTGCCCGCGCTGCACGGCTCCCCGCCTGCGGCACCGCGCGCGACCCTGCATTCGACCGCGTGCGCCTTGAAGCGGCGCGGGCGGGATAGGGGTTGACATACGCTCCCGGGGTTGCGTACGGTACGTCTGACTACGTAGTCATAAGGAGCCGAGATGAGCAACTGGCCGAACCCGATCCTCTTCGGGGCCGCTTACTACTTCGAGTACCAGCCCGACGCCGCCGAAGGGTTCGACACCGAGGCCGCCCGCGCGCGGCTCAAGACCGACCTCGACCTCATGGTCGAAGCCGGGTTCTCGGTGATCCGCGTCGGCGAGTCCGTATGGAGCACTTGGGAGCCCGAGAACGGGCGGTTCGAGCTCGAATGGCTCCAGCCGGTCCTCGACGGCGCCCACGAGCGCGGCATCGCCGTCATCCTCGGCACCCCGACCTACGCCGTCCCGCCGTGGCTCGTGCGCCTCTACCCCGAGATCGCCGGCGAGCACCGCACCGGCCAGCGCATCGGATGGGGCGAGCGCCAGGAGGTCGACTACACCCACGCCGCCTTCAAGTTCCACGCCGAGCGGGTCAGCCGCAAGATCCTCGCGCGCTACGCCGACCACCCGGCCGTCATCGGCTACCAGGTCGACAACGAGCCCGGCCTGCGGATCTTCCACAACGAGGGCGTCTTCCAGCAGTTCGTGGACCGCCTGCGCCACCAGTACGGCGACGTCGAGACCCTCAACCGCGAATGGGGCCTGGTCTACTGGTCCCACCGCCTCACGACCTGGGCCGACCTGTGGCGCCCCGACGGGAACGCCCAGCCGCAGTACAAGCTCGCGTGGCGCAAGTTCCAGGCCGACCTCACCACGGAGTTCATCTCCTGGCAGGCGGACATCGCCCGCGAGTACGCGCGCGAGGACCAGTTCGTGACCACGTGCATCTCCTACTCGCGCCCGGGCATCGACGACCCCTCGCTCACCGCGGGCCTCGACGTGACCGCCGGCAATCCGTACTACGCGATGCAGGACGGCCTCGAGATGCCCGCCAAGGGCGGCGGGGACGCCATCGACTGGAACACCAAGGGCGCCTGGGCGCTCTACCACTCCGCGGACCGCATGTACTCCTCGAAGCAGGCGCCGTACCTGGTCACCGAGACCAACGCGCAGGCCATCGGGATGCCGTGGTGGAACGAGCCGGCCTACGACGGGCAGTGGCGCCAGGCCGCCTGGGCGCTGGTGTCGCGCGGCGCGGCCATGATCGAGTACTGGCAGTGGCAGACCCTCCATTTCGGAGCCGAGACGTACTGGGGCGGGGTCCTCCCCCACAGCGGGCGGCCGGGGCGGACCTACCGCGAGCTGGCGCAGCTCGGCAAGGAGCTGCGCAAGACCGGCGGTGCCCTGCAGGGCCTGGTGCCGGGCGCCGACGTGGCGGTCCTGTACTCCAAGCGCAGCGAATGGGCGCTGACGGCCGAGCCGCAGATCCAGAACGACCAGGGCGGCCCCGAGCACCGCTCGTTCGAGGTCATCCACGGCCCGTTCTACCGGGGCGCGTTCGACGCCGGGCTCCAGGCGCGGATCGTCCACACGAGCCAGCTGCGCTCGCCGGAGGAGGCGGTGGCGGAGTACCCGGCCCTGGTGGCCGCGGGCCTGTACGCCGAGGACGACGACATGCTCGACTGGCTCACCGCGTACGCGGCGGCGGGCGGCCACCTCGTGGTGGGTCCGCGCACGGGCTACGCCGACGAGGAGGCGCGGGCGCGCCAGGAGGTGCAGCCCGCGAGGCTCCGCGACGCCGCCGGCGTCTGGTACGAGGAGTTCGCGAACCTCACCGGGGAGGTCGCGGTGCAGGCCCCGGAGGGTTCGCCGCTGGAGCTGGAAGCCGGTGCGGCGGCGGTGAAGTGGGCCGACGGTCTGCACGTGGAGGGGGCCGAGACCCTCGCCGAGTACGTGCACCCGCACTACGGCCGGTTCGCGGCGGCGACGACGAGGGCGCACGGCGAAGGCCGGGTCACCTACGTGGGCGCGATCCCGAACTCGGCCTTCGGGAAGTCGCTGTTCAAGTGGATCGTCCCCGAGAACGCTTGGCGCCCTGAGCACCCGAGTCTGACCGTGACCAGCGGCGTCACCGGTGAGGGCCGCACGGTGCGGTTCGTGCACAACTGGTCGTGGAACGAGGTCGACTTCCCGCTCCCCGCAGCTGCGACCGACGCGATCGACGACACCGTGTACGAGGCGGGCGCGCCACTGCCCCTCGGGCCGTGGGACGTGAAGGTCCTCATCGAGCAGTAGTGCGCAGACGGCGGTAGGAGGCCGGTGGTCGAGCTCTGCGAGCAAGGCCACCGGCTTTCGCATGCGCGCGGGCCGCGGCACGTACCCCTCGGCGATCGATGCACAAGGGGACCTCTTCCCTGGCGTGTTCGGCGTCGGCCCCGCCCTGGAATCGCCGCCAGTCCCCGCGGCCTCGAACGCAAGGGCCGCAATCGGTCCGAGGCTTCGTGTCCGTCGATCGCCCTCAGCCCTCGAAGGGCGCCAGTTCGAGGGCCGCGATCGTGTCGGGGGCGTTCATGATCTCGATGCTCGCCACCCGGCCGTCGACCACGGCGAACGACAGGACCGACCGCGGCGCGCCGCCTGGGGCCCACATCGCTCCGGCGAGGCCGTCGACCAGCACCGCGATCGCGTCCTTCGCCTGGCCGTTGAAGATCGCGGCCACCGCGGAGGCGCCGATGACCTCGCGTCCGGCGAAACCGGTCGCGACCGCCTCCGCGTCCGCGACCACCAGGATGTTCGGGTCGAGCACGGCGAGCAGGTCCTCGAAGCGGCCCTCGCGGGCGGCGGCCAGGAACGCCTCGACCACCGACTTCCGCTGCCGCGCATCGCGATCGGCCTCGGCTCGCTCGCGGCCCTCCCCTACGCGCCGCCGGGCGCGGCTCGCGAGCTGGCGCGTCGCCTCCGTCGTGCGGTCGAGCACCGGGGCGATGCGGTCGAAGGGCACGCCGAACAGGTCGTGCAGCACGAACGCCACCCGCTCGGCCGGGCCGAGCGCATCGAGGACCACCTGGAGCGCGAGGCCGACCGAATCCGCCATGACCGCATCGAGTTCCGGGTCGCCGCCCGCTCCCGGGCCCGCGGCCAGTGGGAGGTCGGCGTCCAGGGCGTCCTCCTGACGGTGGCGCCGCGAACGCAGCAGGTTCAGGCAGACCCGCGAGACCACGGTCGTGAGCCAGCCGCGCAGGTTCTCGACGGCGGCGGTGTCGGTGCGGGCGAAGCGCATCCACGCCTCCTGCACCGCGTCATCCGCCTCATGGGCGCTGCCGAGCATCCGGAACGCGACGGCCCGCAGATGCGCACGGTGCTCCTCGAAGCGCTGCGCTCGCTCGACATCGACGCCGTCGTTCATCCCAACCTCCACTCGGGCCACCACTCTACTGACCCGCTCGAGCGGAGAAACGTGACAAGCCCGGGCGAAAACGGAGGTCAGCGGCGGTGAGCTAGCCCACCGGACCCGGAACCCTAGCGACGCTAGATCTTCGAGCGAGCACATGCTACCGTTCTATCAGAACCTAGCAACGCTAGGTTTTCTACCCTCGTTAAGGAGCGCCCCATGGCCCGTCGCATCACCGCCAACGTCCTCACCCTCATCGTCGCCCTCGGCATCGCGTACGTCGGCGTCTCGTACCTCGTCGCACCCGCCGCTACCGCCGCAGGATTCGGATTCTCGGTGTGGCCCACCGGAGCCGAAGCCGACTTCCTCACCGTCAAAGGCGTGCGCGACCTCGTCACCGGCATCATCCCGCTGACGCTCCTGGCCCTGCGCCAGCGCCAGGCCCTCGGCTGGGTCCTGCTGTGCGAGGCCCTCATCCCGCTCGGCGACGGCACGCTCATCCTCCTGCACGGCGGCAGCCCCGCCGCCGCGTTCGGCATCCACTACGCCACCGCCGCACTGGTGATCGTCGCCGGCGTCCTCCAGCTCCAGGTCTCGCGCCGTCCCTGACCCCGCCAAACCCGTTGCGGGCGTAGGCGCGGACTGTGATACTCGGCCCGTGACCCTGATTCGACGCGAGACCGAGGGCGACGCGCCCCTCATCCACGCCCTCCACGACGCGGCCTTCGCCGGGCGCCCGTACTCCTCCGGAACGGAGGCCGCGATCGTGGACGCGCTGCGCGGCAGCGAGGACTGGGTGCCGCAGCTGTCCTTCGTGGCCGAGGTCGACGGGAAACCGGTCGGTCACGCGGTCTGCTCGTACGGACGGCTGGGCGAGGCCCGGATCCTCGGCCTCGGCCCGATCGGCGTCGAGCCGGCCCTGCACGGCAAGGGGATCGGATCAGCCCTCATGCACGCCTCGATCGGCGCCGCGGACGCGATGGACGAACCGATGATCATGCTCCTGGGCGACCCGAACTACTACGGCCGCTTCGGGTTCGAACCGGCCTCGCGGTACGGCGTCGAACCGCAGGACCCCGCCTGGGAGCCGGCGTTCCAGATCCGCAGGCTCGCCGGCTGGCACGACGGGCTTCGCGGACGGTACGTCTACTCCCCCGGCTTCGACGCCCAGAACTAGCGGGTCAGGCGGCCCGGACCGGGTCCGGTTCGGGCTCCGGCTTCGGCAGTTCACGCAGGTTCCGCAACGGCGAGAAGAAGACCGGCAGGAAGGCCAGGCAGACGCCGATCGCCCCGATCCAGAGCGTCGCCCTCGCGCCGGTCAACTCGCCGAGGATGCCGCCGATGAGCGCGCCGACCGCGCTGAGCCCCCAGGCGAGGAAGCGCACGGTCGCGTTCATGCGGCCGAGCAGCCGGTCCGGGGTGAGGCGCTGGCGGAAGCTCACCTGGTTGACGTTGTAGACGACCGCGCCGATGCCGACGGCGCCCATGCCGATGGCGGCGATCCAGATCCGCCACCCGGGTTCGGCCGCGGGCAGCAGGAGCAGGCCCGGCGAGGAGACGAGCGTCGAGATCCAGATGGCGCGGCCTTCGCCGAGCCGGGCCGTCACGGGCCCGGTGACGAAGGCGCCGATGAGGCCGCCGACGCCGAACACGCCGAAGAACAGGCCGATCTCGCCCGGCGTCAGGCCGATGGCGCGCGGCAGGAACACGACGACCATCGCCATGTAGGCGCCCATCCAGAGGTTCCACCAGCTGGTCGCGGCCACGATCGAGGCGAGGATGCGGTTGCGGAAGACGAACGCGAGGCCTTCCTTGATCTCGGTGGCGATGCGGGCGTCGTGGGCGACGTGCGGTTTCGCCTCGCGGCGGCGGATGCGCACGAGGAACAGCGCGGAGGCGCCCATCGCGACCGCGTCGAATGCGAGGGCCACGGGTGCGGTGAGCCAGCCGATGAGCTGCCCGGCGAGCACCGGGCCGCCGAGCTGGGCGGTGGAGCGGACGGCCTCGAGCTTGGCGTTGCCTTCGACGAGTCGCCCGCGGCCGACGAGGTGCGGCAGGTAGCTCTGGTAGGAGACGTCGAAGAAGACGGTGAAGATCCCGATGACGAAGGCGACGGCGTAGAGCTGCCAGATGGTGAGCGCGTCCGCCCACCAGGCGATCGGCACGGTCATGAGCACGGCGGCGCGCACGACGTCGCTGACGATGAGGACGCGGCGGCGGCGCATGCGGTCGACCCAGGCGCCGGCGGGGAGGCCGATGAGCAGGAACGCGGCCATGGTCATCGAGGAGAGCAGGCCGACCTCGAACTCGCCGGCGTCGAGTGCGATGACGGCGGCGAGGGGCAGGGCGAGGGTGGTGATCTGGTAGCCGACCTGCGCGACGGTGGTCGAGAGGAAGAGCGCCCGGAAGTCGGGTTCGCGCAGGAGCCCGAGGCGGTCGCGTTGCACCGGGGCGTCAGGGGCGGGTGCGCCGATCGAGATCATGCGATTGAGTATTTCCAATCAGTTGGGAAAAGTCAATCACTCTTCCCGCTAGGATGAGGTGGTGTCAGACAAGCGCAGCTCAGAAGGCTTCAAGGACGACCGCCCGCTCGCCTCGGAGGCCGAGGCCAAAGCGGTGGCCTCGGCGGTGCGACTGCGGATCCTGCGGTTGTGCCTCGACCGCCCGCTGACGAACAAGGAGATCGCCCAGCGCCTGGACGCGAACCCGGCCACGGTGCTGCACCACGTGCGCAGGCTCGTGGACACCGGGTTCCTCGCGGCCCAAGAGGAGCGGACCGGCGCGCGGGGCTCGCGGGAGATCCCCTACCTGGCGACCCGGAAGTCATGGGCGCTGCGCCTCGGCGAGGAGTTCAAGTCGGACCTGTCCACGGCGATGCTCGAGGCCTTCCGCACCGAGGTCGCGCAGGTCTCCGACCCGAAGCAGGTGAACTCGGGACGACTCGGCATGCGGCTCAACGAGGAGCAGTACGAAGCGGTGAGCCGCCGCTTCAAGGTGCTCTTCGACGAGCTCGCCGAGATGGAGCCGGGGCCGGGGGCGCGCCCGTACTCGCTGTTCATGGCGATCCACCCTGACGCCGGCCGGGATTGACGCGGCAGTTCACGACACCAGTGGGACTAAGGCGGCATTCCAGGCCCTAGCCTTCAAAACGGACACCCTGGGACCCCCCGATTCCACTATGGCACGCGGGTACGACAGCGCCAGTGACCATGGGGCGACGCAACAATGGCGAGGCCGCCACGCGAATCGCATTCACGTGGCGGCCTCGCCGCTCCCTCATCACTTGCGGTCTAGCAGCCCCTGGACTTTGGCCCGCACCTCAGGGGTGTCGAGGCCGCGGATCATCAGGGTGGTGCGGCGGCGCAGGACGTCGTCCGCGGTCTCGGCCCACTCGGCGTCGCGCGCGTAGACGACCTGGGCCATGATCTCCGGCGCGTCCGGGTGGACGCGCTCGGCGAGCTCCGGGTGCTCCCCCGCCAGGCGGGTGATGTCGAACGCGAGCGAACCGTAGTGCGTCGCAAGGTGCTTCGCCGTGTCCTCGCCGAGGTTCGGCAGCGGCGCGCCGCCGTCCGAGAGCAGCCGGTGCGCGACCGCGTGCGGGTTCGCGATGCCCGGCAGCGGCAGGCGGTGCGGCAGGTTCGCCATCGGCTCCATCTCCGCGCCGAGCGAGTAGCCCGGCAGGGCAGCGAGCTTCTTCATCACGGTCCGCCCGATGTGGCGGAACGTGGTCCACTTGCCGCCCGCCACCGAGAGCATCCCGCCGCGCCCCTCGGTCACCACGGTCTCCCGCTTGGCCTTCGAGGTCGCGCCCGGCCCGCCCGGCAGGACCCGGAGCCCGGCGAACGCGTACGTGATGAGCTCGGGCTGCAACTGCTCCGAGCGCACCGAGAGGCTCGCCTCGTCGAGGATCTGCTTGAAGTCGGCCTTCGTGGGCGACACCTGGCCCGGGTCGCCCTCGTACACCTCGTCCGTGGTGCCGAGCAGGAGCATGTCCTCCCACGGCAGCGCGAACGTGATGCGGTACTTGTCGACCGGGGTCGCCAGCGCCGCGCCCCAGTCGGCGGTGCGCTTGAGGACCAGGTGCGCGCCCTTGGAGAGCCGGATCGACGGGTCGGCGGCCGGGTTCTCCATGCGGCGCAGGTGGTCGACCCACGGGCCGGTGGCGTTGAGGACGACGTGGGCGTTCACGCCGAACTCGGTGCCGTCGACCTTGTCGCGCAGGTCGGCGCCGGATACGCGCCCGTCGGTGAAGCGCAGGCCGGTGACCTCGGCGTAGTTGAGGACGGCCGCGCCGGCTTCGACCGCCGCGCGGGTGGTCATGAGCGCCATGCGGGCGTCGTTCATCTGGCTGTCGCCGTAGACGGCGACGGCCTTGAGGTCCTTGACGCGCAGCTCCGGTACGGCCTCGCGGGCCTTGGCGGGGCTGAGCAGGTGGCCGATGCCGTCGCCGAAGCCGGAGAGCGCGGAGTAGGCGAAGACGCCCGCGCCGAGCTTGGCGGCGCCGTGCGGTCCGCCCTTGTAGACGGGCAGGTAGAACTTGAGCGGGCGGGAGAGGTGCGGCGCCACCTGGCGGGTGACGGCGCGCCGTTCGAAGTGGTTCTCCGCCACCAGCTTCACCGCGCCGGTCTGCAGGTAGCGCAGGCCGCCGTGGAGGAGCTTGGAGGAGGCGGAGGAGGTCGCCCCGGCGAAGTCGCCGGCGTCCACGAGGGCCACCCGCAGCCCCGACTGGGCGGCGTGCCAGGCGGTGGAGATGCCCAGGATGCCGCCGCCGATGACGAGCAGGTCGAAGGTGGCGTTCTCCAACTGCTCGCGCGCTTCGGCGCGACCCATCCGCTTCTCGAAGCGGATCGGGCCGGTCGGGTTCGCCTCCGGGCCGGAGACGTGCTGCAAGGTGGTCATCGCGATGCTCCCTCTACTCGTCCTGCCAGCCCATGGTCCGCTCGACGGCCTTGAGCCAGTTCTTGTATTCCCGGTCGCGGACCTCGGGGTCCATGTCGGGGGTCCATTCGGCGGCGCGGCGCCAGTTCGCGCGCAGGTCTTCGACGTTCTCCCAGAAGCCGACCGCGAGGCCGGCGGCGTAGGCGGCGCCCAGGCACGTGGTCTCGGCGACCATGGGGCGCACGACGGGGGCGTCGAGCACGTCCGCGAGGAACTGCATGAGGAGGTTGTTGGAGGTCATGCCGCCGTCGACCTTGAGCGCCACGAGCTCGTCGCCGGAGTCCTTGACCATGGCGTCGGAGATCTCGCGGGTCTGCCAGGCGGTGGCCTCCAGGACCGCGCGGGCGATGTGCGCCTTGGTGACGTACCGGGTGAGCCCGGCGATGACGCCGCGCGCGTCGGAGCGCCAGTAGGGGGCGAAGAGCCCGGAGAACGCCGGTACGAAGTAGGCGCCGCCGTTGTCCTCGACGCTCATGGCGAGCGTCTCGATCTCGGCGGCGGTCTTGATGAGCCCCATCTGGTCGCGCATCCACTGGACGAGCGAGCCGGTGACGGCGATCGAGCCTTCGAGCGCGTAGACCGGGTCCTGGTCGCCGATGCGGTAGCCGACGGTGGTGAGGAGCCCGGACTCGGAGTGGATGAGCTTCTCGCCGGTGTTCATGAGCATGAAGGTGCCGGTGCCGTAGGTGGACTTGGCCTCGCCGACGGCGAAGCAGGTCTGTCCGAAGAGGGCGGCCTGCTGGTCGCCGAGGGCCGAGGCGACCGGGACGCCCGCGAGGAGCCCGCCGAGGGGGCCGCCGGTGACGTGGCCGTAGATCTCGGAGGAGGAGCGGATCTCGGGGAGCACCTGCATGGGCACGCCCATCTCGGCCGCGATCTCCTCGTTCCACCGGAGGTCGTCCAGGTTCATGAGGAGGGTGCGGGAGGCATTGGTGACGTCGGTGACGTGCACGCCGCCGTTGACGCCGCCGGTGAGGTTCCAGATGACCCAGGAGTCCATGGTGCCGAAGAGGATCTCGCCGGCTTCGGCGCGCTCGCGCAGGCCGGCGACGTTGTCGAGGAGCCAGGCGATCTTGGGGCCGGCGAAGTAGGCGGCGAGCGGCAGGCCGGTCTCGCGGCGCCAGCGGTCCTGGCCGGCGTCGCCGCCGAGCTTCTTGCAGAGGACGTCGGTGCGGGTGTCCTGCCAGACGATGGCGTTGTGGACGGGCTTGCCGGTGCGCTTGTCCCACAGCATGGTGGTCTCGCGCTGGTTGGTGATGCCGATGGAGAGGATGTCCTCGCGGGAGGCGCCGGCCTTGACCATGGCCCCGGCCACGACGTCCTGCACGTTCTTCCAGATCTCGGCGGCGTCGTGCTCGACCCAGCCGGGCTTGGGGAAGATCTGCTCGTGCTCCTTCTGGTCGACGGCGACGATGCGGCCGTCGCGGTCGAAGATGATGCACCGCGAGGAGGTGGTGCCCTGGTCGATGGCCGCGATGAACGGGCCGGTGTGCGTGTCGGTCATGGTTCGCTCCAGAACGTCGTTGTCGTGGTGGGAGTCGGCGAGGGATACGTCGATTGTGTCCTCATCGCTACCCGAGGGCAACGTTGTAGAGGAGTCCGGCGAGGACGCCGCCGACGACCGGGCCGACGACGGGGATCCAGGCGTAGCCCCAGTCGGAGCGGCCCTTGCCCTTGATGGGCAGGATCGCGTGGGCGATGCGCGGGCCGAGGTCGCGGGCCGGGTTGATGGCGTAGCCGGTCGGGCCGCCGAGGGAGAGGCCGATGCTGACGACGACGAGCGAGGTGATGAGCACGCCGAGCGTGCCGAGGCCGTTGCCCGCGTCGTTGAGGCCCTGGGTGAGGATCGCGAAGACCAGCACGAAGGTCGCGATGATCTCGGTGACGAGGTTCTGGGCGGCGTTGCGGACCTCGGGGCCGGTCGAGAAGATGCCGAGCACGGGGCCGGCCTTGGCGTCTTTGGCGCCTTCGACGGCGTCGGCCTGGTTCGCGAGGTCGGCCATGTGGGCTTGGAACTGGCCGTAGTAGGCGGCCCAGGCGAGGGTCGCGCCCAGGAATGCGCCGATCATCTGGGAGACGATGTAGACCGGGACCTGGTCCCACGGGACGTTGCCCTGGACGGCGAGGCCGAGGGTGACGGCCGGGTTCAGGTGGGCGCCCGAGATGCCGGCCGAGATGTAGGCGGCGGTCAGGACCGCGAAGCCCCACCCGAAGGCGATGGCGAGCCAGCCCGCGTTCTGGGACTTGGACTTCTTGAGCGTGACGGCGGCGCACACGCCCGCGCCGAGGAGGATCAGCACCGCGGTGCCGAGGACCTCGCCGAGGATGATGTCTGAGTTGGACACACCGACTCCTTTGTCTGCGTCCGAGGCCGTCGCCGGGGGCTCGGGCCTCGTTGGAAGGGCTTGTTCGACACGGAAGGCGAAGCGAACCCCTGAAGCCGTTAGGCGTTCGACAATGCCGACCGATGTACGAAAGTGTTCTCCTTCCGTACCGGTGCGTCAAGTATTATGTGACGGCCATCACACTTCCAATCATGAACCATAAGAAACGCCTGCAAGACAGGCACACCAGGGTCACACGACGGGCGCAGAAATGTGGCGGAATCAGGCGAAATAACTAGAAGGGCTTGGCCCCGAGATCGCGCGAGACGGAGCGGGCCGTGTCGCGCACGGCCGCGATGAGCTCCGGACGCAGCTCGCCGTCGCGGCAGACCCGCTCGACGGCACCGGTAATGCCGACCGCGCCGACCGCGAGGCGGCGCCGGTCGTAGATCGGGGCGGCCACCGCGGCCACCCCTTCGAGGGTCTCCTCGTTGTCCACGGCGTACCCCTGGGCCCGCGTCAGGTCCAGCGTGCGCTCGATGTCGTCGAGCTCGGTGACCGTGCGGGCCGTGAACGGCTCGCGTTTGGCGTCCACGAGCTCGGCGTGGGCCACCGGGTCCGTCGCGGCCAGGACCTTGCCGAGGGCGGTGGAGTGCAGCGGCTGCATCGCGCCCACCTCGAGCACCTGGCGGCTGTCGTCGGGGCGGAACACGTGGTGGACGATGAGCACGCCGTGCTGGTGCAGCACACCGAGGTAGACCGCCTCGCCCGAGGAGCGCGCCAGGTCGTCCGTCCACACCAGGGCGCGGGCCCGCAGCTCGTGCACGTCGAGGTAGGTCGTGCCAAGGCGCAGCAGCTCGGCGCCGAGCTGGTACCGGCCCGAGCCGGGGTCCTGCTCGACGAAGCCCTCGTGCTGGAGGGTCCGCAGGATGCCGTGGGCCGTGGCCTTCGCCAGGCCGAGGGAGGAGGCGATGTCGGACAGGCCGAGGCGCCGCTCGCCGCCCGCGAGCAGCCGCAGCATGGCCGCCGCCCGCTCCAGCGACTGGATGTTCTTGGCCATCCGAGCGCCTCCGTTCAATCGGGATCCCACCCGGCCGCACCGATGACGGCCCGCGGGTACCGCCGAGGCCGCGCCGCACTCGGCGGGATCATCTTAACGCTGCCGCGTTCGACAATGCTAAACGCTATCGGCTCTTGCCGACCAGCATCGGCCCGAGGGCGCCCCATCCGAGGCTTGGGATCGCCCCATCGAGCGCCTCAAGCCCGCAGGTCCACTTCGACGGGGCCGAATCGACGGCCGTCGGAACCGGTCAAGACGGCTAGGCAGCGACCGGTCGGAAGCCCGGTCATGATGTCGGAAGGCGTCCAGCGCGCCCGCTCGACCTTCCGGTGGGAGAACCCCGAGCTCTCACTCGCCGAACGGTTCCGACCCTTCTGGTAGCTCCGGGGGAAGAGCTCCCCCGCGTCGGTGGTCGAGCTCCACGAACGGGTCTCGCCGCGCTCCACGCTGCCGCTGACGGTGACCTCCGCGATCCACTCCTCGCCGAACGAACGAGAGAACTGCTCCGCGTCATCCGGATCGACTGCACCGAACACCGCTTTGCAGCCCGCCGCACCGAAGATCGAGTTGCGGAAGGCCTCAGGGAAATCGGCGATCGACTGCGACAGCAGGACCAGGCCGGCGTTGTTGGACCGGAGCCGCTGCACACCTCGCGCCACGTACTCGTCGACGAACCGACCGGCCTCGTCGATCACCAAACCCTTGAACAAGTTCCGATTGGTCCGCGACGACGACGCCACCTGGACGAACTGCGCGACGGCGAGCCTTGCCAGGATGCGGCTCGCATCGGGATACTCGGACTCGTCCAAAGCGAACCGCACCCGCGCGCCCGCGTCGATGCCGCTCATCTGGAACTTGGGGCCGGGGCCGTCGAGCAGCGCGGCCAACTTGGGGCGGTCGAGCAGCGAAAGCCGCTCCACCATCCCAGCCGCCGCGTCATGGCTGCCGCGGGCCTGGAGCCGCCGCTCGTCGAGCAGCGCCCGCATTGCCTTACCACCAGGCCCTTTCAGTTCGCTCTTCACCCGGTCGACCGCCCCTTGCTCGGAGCGAAGGAGCGCGAGCAGCTCCCGAACCGCCGGGTACCTGCCGAAGGCCTCGTGGAACGGCGAGAGGCAGCGGTGGAGCGCGTTTCGGGACCCGTCCATGAAGTACGCGAGATCGTCGCTTGTCTGCGACGGCAGCAGCGCGCTCGCGAGGCGGTCCGCAGCGGACTCCGGAGTCGCGGCACCCCCGTAAAGGTCGAAGCCGACACCCGGATCGTGCAGGTCCACAGTGGCGTCGAACCACCCCGGCAGGCCGAAGTCGTCGCCCTTGGGGTCGATCACGACCACGCTGGACTGGCCGGCGAGCGCGCCCAGCGACAGGTGCTCGATGATCGGCAGCGCGAAACCGCGGGTCTTGCCCGATCCCGGCGGCCCAATCACCAGCATCGAGGTGCGCAGCGCGTCCTGATCGACGGCGAAATCGGCGCCGCCCGAACCCCGGCTCGAGGCGGTGCGGGCGACCGCGCCCAGTCGCACCTGCCCATACGCGAGATTGTGCTGCGCCATGAGTCGACCGGGCAGTGCCCGCTGTCCGGAGTGGTGGACGAGCGCCGCCGCGCCCTCGGCGGACACGCGGTCGAGCACCGCGGCCAGCGCCTGGTCGTCGTCCGCGTCCCTGAACGGCTCCAAGGCATTGCCGATCCTCGCGTAATCCACCTCGGTCATCGCGCCGGCCGCCATGAGACGGTCGAGGGCCTCTGCGGCGGGTGAGTGGCGGGCGCGCAGCCATTCCCACGGGGCGGGGGGCGCCGCGGCGATCCGCTTCCTACGTCGTCTCACGGGACCCCCAGTGCGACTTTGAGGCGTTGGATGCGGGCCGCCAGCGGCGGATGCGTCGCCAGGAGTCGCTGGCTGATCGTCGGAGCGAACGGCGGTTCGGTCTGCAGCCAGTCCTCGAGGGTGTCCAGCAGCGCCGGCCCGTAGCCGAGCCGGACGGCCGCGCGGTCGGCGCGCAGCTCCCCGCGCCGCGACAGCCAGGCCATCGTGGTCGCCGAGACCAGTGCGAACGCCCCGACGACTGGGCCGACGAGTAGGGCGTTGACGAGCAGCAGGATCACCGCGGCACCGAAGTCGTCGGCGAGGCCGCCGAGGAACTCCGACCCGTACGCGCAGATCGCACAGATCGCGAAGAGTCCGATGAGGCCCAATCCGGCGAGCGCCGAGAGCAGCCCGCTGAATGCGCCGAGCACGATCCTGACAGAAATGAGCGCGGCCCACAGGATCGCCTGGGAGGTCCAGACGAGCATCCGGTTGAAGATCCTCGCTGGCAGCGAGTACCAGTGCAGTAACAGGCCGCTCCAGGCGTGCCCGGCCGAGTGGTGGCCGAGTTCGTGCGCGAGGACTGCCTGCAGCTGGTGCGGTTGCAGCACGTCGAGCGCTCTTCGGGTGACCGCGACGAGGTGCCCGGCCGCGGCGGCGGCGTTGATGCCGTCGCTGTTCTGGATCCACAGTTGATAGGAGCCGGAGTGGATGCCGGCCGCGGCCGCGACCTCTTTCCAGGCGGGGAGGAGGACGTCGAGTTCGCGGGGGGTCGGCGGCCGGTATTTGAAGAACCACTTGGCGATCGCCGCTTCCATGGGGCGGAAGAACACGAGGGCGCCGGAGAGCAGCCACAGCAGCGGCGCGAGCGCGAAGGCGCCGAAGGGGTAGGCGATGGCGGCGACGATCGAGGCACTGTAGATCACCCAGGGGACGGCGACGAGCAGCAGTCCGAGCGTGGAAGCGTCGATTCGGCGACTGCGTTGCGGCGACCGTTTGCCGTTGGCGGGCTTGGGCTTACGCGAGGGCTTGGCGACTTTCGGAGGGGGCTGGAAGACACCGGGTTGCGGGGGCGCCTGGACGCGGCGCTGGACCCAAGCGGGCAGCGGGCGGGGATCTTGCTCGCCGTTCGGGTTGCTGCTCATGGGGTTCCGTCCTGCGCCGAATCGGGGTGCATCGACTTCCTATGGCGGGTGGCGACAATCACTTAGCATGATTCATCACATCCTCTATGTCATGATAGAGGCCCGATGCCAGGACCATCACCCCGTGGTTCGACCCCAGACCCCCAGGGAGGCAATCACATGCCAGCAGCATCGCAGCCGGACCGAAGACTCCGGCCGATCTCCCGGCAGCTCGCCGAATCCCGGCCGGCCGTCGGCACTGCGCCGTCGTTGCAGACCCGATCGCACGCCTACCTCGATCTCTTGAGCGGCCTCGACACCACGACCTCGGTATCGAGAGTGGACACCAGTGCGGTTCGCGAGCGCGTCGCGGCCGAACTCGCCGGCGCCCCGGTGCCGGTCGGCATCGTCGCCCGCTGCCATCTCGGCGGATCCTATGTGGTCCACACCTTGACCTGGGACCTCGAGGCCATCGTGGACCACTACAAGCGCCACGAGCCGCTGCCTCCCGAGCTCGAACGCGCCCGGTCGCTGGCGGCCGCCGGCTCGTACCTCGCCGTCGAGGTGTACCCGGAGCACCTGGTATGCATCCGGCAGGACGGCCACGCGATCAAAGTGGAGAGATGATGGCCGGCCAGCCCGTCGTCGTCTCGCAGTCGTTCCTGGACTCGATGAGCCACAGCCTCGCTCAGCTGCAGAACCGGCAGTACCAGCTCGAACTCGCGGTCCAGCAGGTACGCACTGAGCAGGAGCAGAGCCGGTCGCTCATGAACGACCTGCATCAGCGGTTCACCGCTTTCATGGAGGAGGACCGGCTCGCGAAGAACGTCCAACTCGCCCAGAGCCGTCTCAACACCATAAGGCAGGAGTTGCGGACCGACTTCGGCCACTACGCGCAGGTCAGGCGCCACGCTACCGGTATTCTGCAGGGCATGGACGTGGGGTTGATCCCCCACGACACGATTCGCCAGGCCACCGAGGAACTCATGCTCGCCACGCCCCGGTACTGGCTCACCCCGGCCCTGGTGTCGCTCGCGGCCTGGATCCGCGACGACCGGTCGCTCGCCGAGCGCGCGCTCAAGGAGGCCCAGCGGCGCGACAACGACAAGAGCTCGTTGTTCTTCGCCCTCGTCCTGCGCCGCGCGCAACGCAATCAGGCCGCCGTCCGATGGCTTCGCCTGTACCTCGCCCGGCAAGACGCCGGCCGCTTGGGGCAGGAGTTCTCGGTACTGCTCGACGCCGTCGCCATCGGCGGATTCGGCCACGCAGCAAAAGAGCTCATCCTCAAACACGCCGACGAGTGGTACCGGCGCCTCGTCACTGAACCAACCACTGTCGATGCTCAAGTCGCCCGCTGGCGCGACTGGGCGGACTCATACCGCCGACAGGTGCCCTCCGGCATCGAGGTCCTCCCAGCGGTCAGCCCCACGTGGCCCCAGCTGCGTGCGGCATACGAGCAGGCCAGCGTCTTCGAGCCCGCGGAAGCCGCACTGCGAGCCGTCTACGAACGACCGCAGGAGGAGACCCGAAGCCTCATCGACCGCATGGACGACCTGCTCGCGAGGCTCGTGTCCTCGTTCGACGCAGAAGAGGCGCCGCTGCGCAAACGGGAGGCCGAGATGCTCGCCGTCATCGACAGCGGGGGCGACAAGGTGGCGGCCCGAAAGCACGACGAATCGATGGAGGCGGTCTTCGACCGCCAGATCGACTTCCTCGACCTGCTCACGAACGCGGCCGTGGCGCGCAAAGGGACCCGCGTCTCGGCGGCCACCCAGCGACTGGCCGTAGCGCTCTGCCGCGACTGGATCGACCAGGCGGCCGGGCAGTTGGAGGCCAAAGGCATCGCGGCGGCGCCGGCCCGGGTCGACCTCGAGATCGGGACCTGGAAGTACACCATCACCGAGGGCACCGCCGAAAAGGTCGTGGTCGCGAACCTCAACGACCACCTGGACTCGCGGGAGCGATACGAGCTGAACGCGGTGGGATCCGACCTGCCGACACGTGTCGGGCGCATCGCCGCCGCGGTCTGCGCGGCGGGCGCGCTCGCCGCCGGGATCGCCGGGCTCATCCCGATCACAGTGCTGCTGCTCCTTGCCGGTGGCGGCGCCATCGCATGGGCCGAGTACGACCGGATCGACAAGCGCCGCAGGCGAGAAGTGGTCCGGGCACGCATCCAGCGGGACAAGGCCGAGCAGACGCAGCGGCTTCGCACCGCGCTCGCCGAGCTGGTCGACCTCATCCGGCTCACCGATGCGGCGCGGGCCGGCGCCACCGACCTCCACGCGTTCTTGCAGGGCCTCCGGCCCGAGACGCACCTCGAACGCCCGCCGGACACCGCCCGAGGAGTGATCACCTGATGGCCGACGAAACCGAACCCGCTCCTCCGCCGACACCGGAGCCGGAGCTCGCCGTCGAATTGCCCGAATGGGACCTGCTGCCGCCCTTCGAGCCCCTGCGCCGCCCGGACCCGAGTTGAGGCCGGCTTGATCACCGGTTCGAGCGGCGACTACACCCGATGGCTCGCCTGGCTTGAGGATTTCGGCCGCGGCGTCGACCACGACCAGTCAGGGCTGCCGGACTTCGACACCGCCTGGGGCGAAGGCATGTACGGACGCCTGCTCGAGCGCGTCGAGCAGGCGTCCGTGGCCCGCATGGAACTCTGGGACCGGCAGCTCATAGCGGACCTCGACGCCGGCGACCTCAGCGCGGACCGCCTCGGTGCCGTACTCGCCGCCGCCCGCAGGCGGCTCCTGCCGCTCAGGAGGTTCGCCGCCTCCCCGCGCTTCCCCGATGACCTGCGAAAGCCCCTCCAGGAGGCGCTGCGGCAGAGCGTCGGCTCGGCGCAGCGGAGCCTCGAACGCAGTGCGGCCCAGAGCGACCGGACTGGCCTTGCGGGATCGCTGATCCGGCGCGGGACGCTCCTGGCCGATATCGACCGGCCGCCGGACCCCTCCCCGCCGCCCTCCGCGCCGCCGGTCGACGGCCCGCCGACGCGGAGGATCCTATTCCACTGACCACCACCCCGAGGAGGCCCTGAAGTGCCCAATGCCGCAGCCACCCGCGAGCAGCTCGAGTCGTACCTGCGAGCGCGCATCCCGTTCGTGTCGATCAGGACCTCCGAACGCGCCAGGGCCCGCGAGATTCTCAGGAAGGCGGCACAGGACACCCAGCTCGACGTCCTGGTGCACACGCTGAGCCAAGGGCTGCGCGACATCACGACAGGCGCAGTCGTCACCGAGGACGTTTCCGTGCACGGCGCCATCGACTACATCGGTCGGCAGTTCGAGGCCCGCGAACACCTCACGGTCGTGTTCACCGACATCCAGCAGATCGGCGACGACAACGACATGTCGCGCCGGCTCGTGGACCTCGCCACCCTCGCCGAGAGCCGCAGCGGCTGTGTCATCGTGATCACCAACGATCCGATCTGGACACCGCTCCAGCGGCTCGGCATGTCGGTGACCCTCGACGTCCCGGACCTCGACGAGATGAAGGCGGAGATCCAGAAGTTCGTCGCACCGTACCGAGAGCACGTCGAGATCGAATGGGACGACGAGGCGTTCGGGCGGGCGGCCTCGATCCTCACCGGCATCACCAGGACTGAGGCGCTCAATATCATGGCGACCCTGCTGGCGCGCCTCAAGATCGGCAACGACGACCTCGACCGGCTCAGCCTCGCCAAGGACAGCATCTTCGCCGATCTCAACGGAATCGAGCGGGTGCGGCTCTCCGGCGGAGACCACCGCCTCGGCGGTCTCGAAGGACTGCGCGCATGGCTCGACCGGAAGCAGCCGCTGCTGACCATGGACCTCCGCGACCGCGACCTGCGGCCCCCGCGGGGCGTCCTCCTCATCGGAGTGCCCGGATGCGGCAAGTCGCTGTCGGCGAAGTTCGTCGCCGCCCGCTGGCGCCTGCCGCTCTACCGCCTCGACCTCGCCGCGATCTTCGGCCAGTACGTGGGCCAGTCCGAATCGCGCCTGAAAGAGGCGCTCCAGACCGCGGACACCGTGGCCCCATGCGTGCTGTGGATCGACGAGATCGAGAAGGGACTGGCCGGATCCGGGTCCGACTCCACGGGCATCACGACCCGCCTGGTGGGGCAGTTCCTGTACTGGCTCCAGGAGTCAGCGGCGCGGGTCTTCGTGGTGGCCACCGCCAATGACGTGCGGTCGCTTCCGCAGGAGCTGCTGCGCAGCGGACGCTTCGACGACCTGTTCTTCGTGGACCTGCCCATGCCCGAGGAACGGCGGGAGATCATCGAGATCTACCTCGAGAAGTACCTCAAGGTGCCGGTCGCGAGCGAGGTCGTCGACGACCTGGTGTCGCTCAGCGAGGGCTTCGCGGGTTCCGACATCCAGGCGGCCGTCGCCGAGATCGGGCATGAGGCGATCCGCGAGGGGGATGCGAACGTTGAGGACGATTTCTTCCGACGCGCTTTCAAGAACGTCTTCCCGCTCTCGAAGACCGCCCCCGAACGGATTCAGGAGGTGCGACAGCTCAGCGACCGCGCCATCCCGGCATCAGGACGGTTCGAGGACGGGCCCGCCCAAGGCCCGACCGGGGGGCGCCGAGTGGTGCTGAGCTGAAAGCAAACGGATCGAGCCTCCCCTGCTTGCGCAGAGAAGGCTCGACCTTCGATCAGAACCGCACCTGCGGAGCAGGGAGGTCCTGATCGTCAATCAGATGAACAACCAGTCGGACACGACGCCGATCGCAACGTAGAAGATCCGACGAGCCCACCTTTCGACCCGCCCGATCCACTTGTGCGTCTCAGCGGCCTTGCGCCACTTTCGCGTGACCTTGCGCGATGCCTTCTTGCGCTTCTGCAACCCTGTCTTCAACTCCGTCGTCGTGTCGTCGCAAGCTTCAACGAACTTGTCGGCGCACCGGATGACGAAGTCGAAAGGGGTGAAGAGTCGCTCTAAGAGGGATTGACCTGCATTGCTGAGGGATTTTTTCTTCGACACGGAAGACTCCTTCAGGTTGTGTACGTCAAAATCGCGGGATTGTTCTGCATTACTGAGGGATGTTTTCGTCGATAACGAGGGTTCCTTCAGGTAATGTCCATCAAATTTCTCTTAGTCGATCTCGGGTGGTGCGGTGGTGCTGGGTTTTCCGTTGGAAACGGAGAGGTGAGATGATGGAGAGAGAAGATGATGGAGAGCTGATTGGGTGAAACTCCTATGTTTCCATGGGGCGCAAGCGGTGTCAATCTCCTGAAGCTCAATAGCCGTAGCGGCTCTTGAGGTGGCGCCACCAGTCGCGCAGCATCCACTGGTCGAACGTGGTGATCGTCGAAGAGGAGCCGGCCTTCATGATGAAGCAGCACTGGCCCGTCGGGGACCAGTCGTAGAAGTCGTCGAGGCCGAAGGTGTGGCCGAGCTCGTGCAGGTAGATCGTGATCTGGCTGGAGTTCAGCGAGTTCACGAAGTACTCCTGGCCCATGCGCTGGCCCCAGTCGCCGCCCGCGCCGCCGCCCATGCCCTGGGTCAGCCATAGGCTCTGGTCGTAGTGGTGCGCCGCGCCGCCCGGGCAGCGGGAGTAGTTGCCGTCCTGGTGGAAGAACCGCCCGCAGTCCTCAGAGCACTGCGGGGCGTCCTCGCGGATGTCGCCGATGTAGACGTCGACCGAGTCGTCGCTCCACTGGAGGTCGGCGCGGTCGTAGGCGGCCCAGCCGACGACGTTCACCTCGATCCGGTCGAACGGCCACTCGCTCCAGCCCTTCATCGGCGCGAACCAGAGGTCGTACTGCTGCTGGAGCTTCGCCTCGATCGCGTCGCGGGTCTGCGCCGTCACCGAGTTCTGCGAGTCCCAGCGGACGCAATAGTTGATCGTGCCGCCGGTGGCCATCACCTGGTCCCAGCCGAAGTTGCGGAAGTTCAGGTTGTAGGTGTCCTCCACATGCGACCACACCTCGTCGAGCGGCTGGACCAGGTTCGCGGGCGGGTTCCACTCGTCCTGGCCGGGGCCGCCCGTGGGCACCGCGGTGGGCGAGGCGGTGACGTTCGTAGGCGGGTTGGTGGGCGAGGGCCCGGTGTCGCCGGTGCAGGCGACCCCGTTGAGTTTGAACGTTTCAGGGACGGCGTTCGCCCCGGTGAAGGTGCCTGAGAAGCCGAAGCTCGCGGTCGAACCCGCGGCGATCCGCTTGTTGTACTCCACACCCGCGGCGGTGACGTGCCGGCCCGACTGGGTCGCAGTGGCGTTCCATGCGTTCGCGACCTGCTGCGCCCCGGGGAAGTCCCATTCGAGCCTCCACGGGTCGACCGCGGTGTCGCCGAGGTTCGTGATGTCCACATTGGCGTTGAAGCCGCCGGGCCACGCGGCGGTGACCTGGTAGTCGACCTCGCAGCCGGTGGTGGCGGCCTCGGCCGTCACCACCGTGAACGCTGTGGCCGCCGCGGCGACCACGCCCACCGCGGCAGCGGCGATCGCGGCGCGCAGGCGCCTCTTGGGGAGTGCCGGTCCCATGTTCGTTTCCCGTCTCATAGCGGCGGCCGGGCCCGTCCCGGCCGGCCTCGGATTGCGCTAACGTGAGTGCGGCTTCGCGCCGCATGCATTGGTCGTGTCCGGATTGTGCACGATCCCACGAACAGGTTATATCGAGGAGTTTCGATGCACAATGCTCCGGTGGGTTTCCGAAAACTCGACGAGCGCTTCGCCGTGGCAGGCGACGACTACCTCGAGTGCCTGTTCTCCGGCGGACGCTGGACCGAGGGCCCGGTGTACGTGCCCTCCGGGAAGTACCTGCTGTTCAGCGACATCCCGAACGACCGCATCATGCGCTGGGACGAGACCGACGGTTCCGTGAGCGTCTTCCGCTCCCCCGCCGGCTACACGAACGGGCACACCCTCGACCGCCAGGGGCGGCTGGTGTCCTGCTCGCACGGCGCGCGGCGTGTCGAGCGCACCGAACTGGACGGCTCGGTCACCGTCGTCGCCGACCGCTGGGAGGGCAAGCGGTTCAACAGCCCCAACGACGTCGTGGTATCCAGTGACGGCGCGGTCTGGTTCACCGACCCGCCGTACGGCATCAAGAGCGATTACGAAGGGCACCGCGCCGACCCGGAGATCGACGGCTGCCACGTCTACCGGGTCGACCCGGCCTCGGGCGCGGTCGAGCGCGTCGCCGACGACTTCCAGCGGCCCAACGGGCTCGCCTTCTCCCCCGACGAGTCGGTGCTCTACATCGCCGACACCATGGGCGGCCACATCCGGCGGTTCGATTGCGAAGGCGGCAAGCTCACCGGCGGCGAGGTGTTCGCCGAGACCCCCGGCGGCGGTTTCGACGGAATGCGCGTCGACATCGAGGGCCGGGTCTGGGCCGCCGCGGCGGACGTCTACTGCTTCGACCCCGACGGCACGCACCTGGCGACGCTGCCGATCCCGCAGCCCTCGGTGTCGAATCTGGTCTTCGGCGGCCCCAAGCGGAACCGCCTGTTCATCACCGCCACCGACTCGGTGTACTCGATCATGCTGAACACCAACGGGACCTGGCGGCTCTGAGCCCTTCCTAGCCGATCGCGTGGGCCATGGCGACGACGATCGGGCCCAGCAGCGGCAGCACGACGTTCGAGAAGGCGTAGACGATCGTGTAGGCCATGAGCGGCGTCGCGTTGCCCGCGGCGGCCTGCACGGCCGTCACGCCCGGCGTCGAGCACTGCTGCCCGGTCACCGATCCGAGCACGAGCGGCGCCGGGAGCTTCATGAACTTCCAGGCCACGAAGAACGAGAGGAACGCCGGGATCGCGGTCATGGCGACGCCCGCGATCGGCAGGCCCCAGCCGAACTCCTTGACGAGCTCGACCGCCTGCGGGCCCGAGGAGAGCCCCACGGCGCAGATGAACACCGCCAGGCCGAGCGTCTTGATGACGTCCGCCGCGCCCGAGTCGTACTGGCCGAACGTGGGCCGCTTGGAACGGATCCAGCCGAACAGGAGGCCCGCGAGCAGGCAGCCGCCGCCGGTGCCGAGCGTCAGCGGGATCGTGCCCACCGTCCATACCAGCATGCCGATGAGGAAGCCGAGGACGACGCCGATCGCGATGAACACCATGTCGAACCGCACCGCGGGGTCGAGCCGGAACCCGACCATCGGGATCACGCGGCTCAGATCGCGGCCGGAGCCGGACAGGCGGACCGTGTCGCCGTGCTGGATCAGCGTGGAGGGCTTGACCGGCAGCTCGTGGTCGCCGCGGGTGACCTTCTGGAGGTAGACGCCCTGGCGCTCGTCCGCGAAGTCGCGGCGGATCTCGCCCAACGTGGTCGCCTGGTACCCCTTGCGGGTCACCACGACGTCGGCGAGGTCGAGGCTCATCGCCATCGACTCGTCGAGCGCGATCTCCTCGCCGATGCGGTTCGCCGAACCCACGAGGGCCTCGCGGCGGCCGACGACGAGCACGCGGTCACCATGGGCGAGTTGCAGATCGGGGGCGAACGCGACCTTCTCGCCGTCCCGCTGGACCTCCTCGACCGTGGCGTCGCCGAGGTCCGCCTGGACTTCGGCGACGGTGCGGCCCGCCGCCGCGGTGATCCGGTACTCGCGGCCGACGACGGCCGGGGCCGCCGGTGCGGCCGTGTCCTCGTCGGCGGCGCCGCCGAGCTTGGCCCACAGCTTCGCGGCCTCCTCCCGCAGGTCGATCCGCATGATGAGCGGGAAGAACTGGCTCGAGAGCAGCACGATCGTGATGAGGCCGCAGATGTAGGAGATCGAGTACGCGGTGCCCACATTGTTCTGAAGCGTCTCGATCTGGTCGGCGGGCAGGTCGAGGCGGCCGATCGCGTCCGTCGCGGTGCCCACCGCGGCGGACTCGGTGGCGCCGCCCGCGAGCAGGCCGGCGGCGGTGCCCACGTCCAGGTTCATGATGAGCACCGCGGCGGCCGTGATGAGCAGGACCGAGACGACCTCGATCCCGGTGAACGTGGCGTACTTCAGGCTCTTGCGGTTGAGGCTGGCGAAGAAGGTCGGCCCCGAGACGTAGCCGAGCGTGAAGATGAACAGGGCGAAGGCGATCTGCTTGACCTGGTCGTCGAGTTCGATGTCCGCGAACATGCCCATGAGGATCGCCACCACGAGCGTGCCCGCGACGCCGCCCAGGGAGATCTTCCAGACGCGCACCTTGCCGAGCGCGAACCCCAGTGCGAGGCAGAGGAACAGCGCGATCTCGGGTGTGTCCGAGAGCGTCTCCTTGATCCAGTCCATCTTCCGCTTCCCGTCCGCTAACGCCGCTGGTTCTGGAACTGCGAGTGGTACTCCTCGCCGATCTTGCGCAGTGCCGACCCGATCCGCTTGTAGGCGTCCATGCGCAGGTTCGCCAGGCTCACCCGCACCGACCACTCGGGGCCGTCGAAGCCGCCGCCGTTGAGCAGGACCACCGACTCCTCCTCCGCGAGGCGGAAGATCGGGTCGACCGGCTCGAAGTTGGCCTGCATCCAGTCGGCGAACTCGGGTCCCCAGTTGCGCTCGGCCCAGCTGAGCAGGTCGAGCTCCACGTAGTAGTTCGCGGCCTCCGGGTCGGCCGGGTAGGGCACGTCGAGGCCTTCCACGAGGGCCTTGAGGCGGCGGGCGATGATCGCCTGGCAGTCGCGCTTGTACGCGTCCTCGGCGTCGGTGAGGCAGTGCAGGGAGAACAGGGCCATCTGGACCTGCTGCGGCGTCGAGAGGCCCGCGGTGTGGTTGAGCGCCACGTCCCGCGAGTCGGCCACGATCCGGTCGATGAACTTGACCTTCCACGGCTCCAGCGTGATCGTCGAGTACCGCTCGTTGAGCGCCGCGGTCCGCTCCGCCGGCAGTGCCGCGATGCGCTGATCGAACACGTTCTTGCGGGCGACGGCGATGACGCCGAGGCGCCAGCCGGTGCAGCCGAAGTACTTCGAGAAGGAGTACACGCCGATGGTGTTGGCGGCCTGGCTCGACATGAGCGAGGTGAAGCCGTTCGTGAAGGTGCCGTAGACGTCGTCGGTGATGATCGTCAGCCCCGGGTTGTCGTTCGCGACGATCCCGCGGATGCGCTCCAGTGTGGCCTCGGCGAGCTTCACCGAGGGCGGGTTGGAGGGGTTGACGAGGAACAGCGCCTTGATGGACGGGTCCTTGAGCTTGTCGATCTCCTGGTCCGGGTACTGCCAGGTGTGGATGCCCTCCTCGGTGGTGCGGGATGCCTCCAGCTCCACGATGTCGAACGCGTACCGCTCCAGCAGCGGGATCTCCAGGTAGGGCGTGAAGATCGGGACCATGAGCGCGATCCGGTCGCCCTGGTTCAGGAGCCCGTTGACCTGCGCGGAGTCGAAGAGGTAGCACATCGCGGCGGTACCGCCCTCGACCGCGTAGAGGTCCCAGCCGCCCTCGGGCGCGCCGCCCATCTCGGCGTCGAGGTAGGCGTGGACGACCTGCTCGATGTGGGTGAGCATCCGGTCGGGCACCGGGTAGTGGTCGCCGATGATCGCGTCCGCCAGCTCGCCCACCCACGCGTCGGGTTGGAAGCCGAGCCGCTCGACGCCGTGGGCCACATAGGAGGCGAGGGCGGAGGCGCCGGGGGCGCTCGCATTGGCCTTGAGGAAGGTGTCGAGGCGTTCGGCGATGCCGTCGGCCTGCGGCATGCCGCCGAGGCCCTCGAACTCGTCCCAGTCGCGCCGGGTCTCGGTGACCGCGAACTGGCCGAGGAGGAAGAACGCCTCGCGCGGGGCGGTGGCGGTCCAGTTGGGATTGCCGCGCCCGGCGTTGACCATCGCGAGCGCGTTGGCGCGCTCGTTCTCGCCGGCGAGCTCGATGAGCCGGTTCTTCAGCTCGAAGGGGCTCAGCCCTTCGAGGCGCTGCTCTTCGTCGCGGTCGACCTTGGACATGGCGGTTCCCTTCGGGTGCGGATCCCGGGAAGATCGCGACGCCAGGGTGCGACGAGCGCCCCGGCCGATCGATGACACGATGCGATCTTCTCGTCACTTCAGGTGGCGATCCGAATCTAGTCGATTCCCGTGAGCCGCTCGCCGGATTCGCCGGGACGGTGCCGGATCATGTTGCGACAATGAAAACTTTCTTCACTTCATTGACAACTCAAGAAGTGTTCCGTCATTCTGGTCGGTACATCGAGGACCGGTGGCGTGCCCGCCGGGGCGCCCGAATCCTGGAACCGAATGCGAGGACATGCACCCCATGAATCCCCACGCCCTGATACGGCGGTGCCTCTCCGCCGTCGCCGCGCTGGCCCTCTCGGCCGGCGCGCTCGCGGTGGCCGCGCCCGGCGCCGCCGCGCAGGAGGACGACACCGACAGCCTCCGCATCGCCACCAACCAGGAGGTCGACACCTTCAACCCGTTCAAGCGGCGGTTCGTCATCACCTACGAGACCAGCATGATGACGTACGAGACGCTCGTGCGGATGAGCGCCGAGAACTACGAGCCGGTGCCCGGCCTGGCGACCGAGTGGGAGGAGTCCCCCGACGGCCTGACGTGGACGTTCAAGATCCGCGAGGGCACCACCTGGTCGGACGGCGAGCCGCTCACGGCGAAGGACGTGGCCTACACGTACGGCCTGCTCATCGAGAACGAGGCGATCCGGGACTGGAACATCGACTTCGCCGCCAACCTGGTGAGCGCCGAGGCGCCCGACGACTCGACGTTCGTGCTCACCCTGGCCGAGCCCGCGCCCGCCGAGGTGCTCAGCCGCGAGGTCTACATCGTCCCCGAGCACATCTGGTCGCAGTACCCGGACCCGTCCGCGGACGACGCGAACCAGCTCCCGCTCGTCGGCTCCGGCCCGTTCCAGGTGGCCGAGTACAAGACCGACGAGTTCATCCGGCTCGACGCCAACGAGGAGTACTGGGAGGGCGCGCCCGGCTTCGACGAGGTCGTGTACACCTACTACCTCGAGACCGACGCGGCCGTGGCCGCGCTCGAATCGGGCGAGGTCGACATCGTCGGCAGCGGCATGCAGGGCGGTCTCAACCCGGCCCAGATCGGGGCGCTCGCCTCGCAGGAGCATGTGACCACCAACGACGTGCAGGGCCGCCGGTACGTCTCGCTCACCATCAACCACGGCACGGTCACGCAGGACGGCACCGAGTTCGGCGACGGCCACCCCGCGCTCAAGGACCCGGTGGTGCGCCAGGCGCTGCACACCGCGATCGACAAGCAGGCGCTCGTGGACACCGTGCTCGACGGCAGCGGCACCCCCGCGACCTCGCTGATCCCCTCCATCTTCGAGCAGTGGCACTGGGACGGCGGCGAAGCCCTGGTCCAGTTCGACCTCGCCGAGGCGAACCGGCTCCTCGACGAGGCCGGCTACGCCCGCGGCGACGACGGCGTCCGGACCATGCCCGGCGGCGGCGAGCCGCTGAACTTCCGCTTTTACCACCACGCCGACAACACCGCGTACGCCACCATCGTGGAGTTCGTGACCGAGTGGTGGGCCGAACTGGGCATCCAGGTCGAGGCGCAGGCGATCGAGCAGGGCACCCTGAACGACCTCGCCTACCTCGGCGAGTTCGACATCGCGTTCTCCGGCTGGGGCGTGGGCCCCAACCCGACCGAGCAGCTGGGCATGCACACCTGCGCGGTGCTGCCGACCCTCACGGACGGCTCGGAGCGCTCGAGCGAGAACTCCTACTGCAACCCCGAGTACGACGCCCTGCACGAGCAGCAGAAGGTCGAGTCCGACCCGGCCGCGCGCGCGGAGCTGGTCAAGCAGCAGCAGGAGATGCTCTACACCGACGCCCCCGTGATCTGGCTGTACTACCAGAACGTGATGGAGGCCTACAACCACGACCGGGTCACCGGCATGGCCGCGCAGCCGGCCGGCGGCATGTACACCGGCCAGCAGGGCTTCACCTGGGCGTACTACACGGCGCAGCCCGCGGACGCCGAGGAGAGCGGCGGCGTGCCGACGGGCGTGTGGATCGCGGTCGCGGCGGGCGCCGTCGCCATCGCCCTGGTCGCCGTCGTCCTCGTGATGCGGCGCAAGAAGACGGCCGACGAGCGCGAATGACGGACAGTCCTCCACCCGCGGACGGGGCCTCCACCGAGGCCCCGTCCGCGGGGCGCGCCCAGTCTCGTCGAAGCCTGCGAGACGTCAATGAGCACGGCCGCGGCAGCGAACGGCGCGTCTCCAGCGGCTTCGGGCGGTACCTGCTCAAGCACGTGAGCGGCGCCGCCGTGTCACTGCTGCTGGTGCTGTTCTCCTCGTTCTTCATCTTCCGGCTCATCGCCGGCGACCCGATCGACCAGCTCACCAAGGAGCGCCCGGTCTCGGCCGAGCAGCGCGCGGCCATGCGGGCCGAACTCGGCCTCGACCGGCCGATGTGGCAGCAGTTCATCGACTACATCACCGGCACGCTCACCATGGACCTCGGCGAGTCGTTCCAGTACCGGCGCCCGATCTTCGACCTCATCGTCGAACGGCTCCCGGCCACGCTCCTGCTCTCGGGCACCGGCATGGTCCTCGCCGTGCTGCTCGGGTTCTGGATCGGCACCCGCTCGGGGTGGAAACAGGGCGGCCGGTACGACCGGGGGCACGTCGCCACCGGGCTCGTGCTCTACTCGGCCCCCACGTTCTGGCTCGGGATGATCGTCATCCTCGTCTTCGCCCGGTACCTGGGGCTGTTCCCCGTCAACGGGATGCGATCGCCGAGCACGCCGCCGGACTTCTGGTCGCAGGCCGTGGACATCGGCTACCACCTCGTGCTGCCCGTGCTCACCTACACGGCCGTCGTCTACGCCGGGTACCTCATGATCATGCGGTCGTCCATTCTCGACGAGATCGGCAGCGACTACCTCACCACCGCCCGCGCCAAGGGCCTGCGCGACGACGAGGTCCGCAAGAAGCACGCCGTGCCGAACGCGCTGCTGCCCACCGTGACCCTCGTGTTCCTCGCGCTCGGCTCGGTCGTCAACGGCTCCATCGTCACCGAGACCGTCTTCAGCTGGCCCGGGCTCGGGACCCTGTTCGTGAACTCGATCTTCTACCCCGACCGGCCCGTGCTGCAGGCGCTGTTCGTGCTCTTCTCCAGCTCCACCATCCTCGCCGTGCTGTGCGCCGAGATCCTCTACTGGTTCATCGATCCCAGAATCCGCAGGTCATGACGGCAACGAACGCACTCTCCCCGCGCGCCCTCAGATGGGCGAGGCGACGGCAGTCCCTCACCCGCTCCTGGGCCGCCTACCGCAGCCAGAAGACCGGCATGTGGGGCCTGGTCCTCCTGGGCGCCATCGTGGTCCTCGCGATCGCCGCGCCCGTCCTCATCGACGAGTCCGCGCTCAGCGTCACCCAAGCCACCGGCGGGCGCATGGCCCCGCCCAGCGCCCAGTACCCGCTCGGCACCGACGAGACCGGCCGCTCGATCCTCGCGCTCACCCTCTGGGGCTCGCGCCTGTCGCTCGTCATCGGACTGACCGCCACCGTCGTCGCCATCGTCATCGGCACCGCCGTCGGCATCACGAGCGGCCACATCGGCGGCTGGTACGGCTGGATCGCCCTGCGCCTCTCCGACTGGTTCATGGTGCTGCCCAGCCTCGTCGTCGCCATCGCACTGCTCGCCGTACTCGGCCGCAGCATGGCCACCACCATCACCGTGATCGCCCTCGTCTCCTGGCCCGGCACGACCCGGCTCGTACGGGCCCAGACGCTCACCGTGCAGTCGCGCCCGTACCTGGAGCGCGCCAAGGCGCTCGGCGCGGGACACTGGCACCAGATGACGAAGCACCTGCTCCCCAACGTGCTCCCGCTGGTCCTCGCCAGCGCGACCCTGCTGGTGCCCTCGGCGATCCTCATGGAGTCCTCGCTGGCGTGGCTGGGCCTGGGCGACCCGGGCGTCGTGTCGTGGGGGTCGATCCTCAACCGCGCCTCCGAGAACGGGGCGGTCTCGGCGCACGCATGGTGGTACCTGCTGCCGCCGGGTCTGGCGATCCTGCTGGTGGTGCTGGCGTTCATGATGTGCGGCCGGGCCCTGGAGGCCGTGTTCAATCCGAGGCTGCGGGGTGAGTCGTAGTGCTCCTGGAGTTCAAGGACCTGCGGGTCACGTACCGGGGCTCGCGCGGGCGGCTCCCGGCCGTGCGGGGCGTCGACCTGGCGGTGGACGCCGGGGAGACGGTGGGCATCGCCGGGGAGTCGGGGTGCGGGAAGTCCACGCTGGCGATGGCGGTGCTGCGGCTGCTGCCCAAGAGCGCGGAAGTGAGCGGGGAGATCCTGCTCGACGGCGAGGACCTGCTCCAGATGGGGTGGGGGCGGCTGCGCGCGGTCCGGTGGACCGGCGCTTCGATCGTGTTCCAGGGGGCGATGCACTCGCTGAACGCGGTGCAGCGCATCGGAAGGCAGATCGCCGAGCCGATCCTGGTGCACGAGGCGAGGACGACGCCCGCCGCGGCGGCGAAGCGTGCTGAGGCGCTGCTGGAGCGGGTCGGGCTGCCGGCGTCGCGGGCGCGCAGCTACCCGCATGAGCTCTCGGGCGGGCAGCGGCAGCGCGTCATGATCGCGATGGCGCTGGCGTGCGACCCGGACCTGGTCATCGCGGACGAGGCGACGACCGCGCTGGACGTGATGGTGCAGGCCCAAGTGCTGCAGTTGATCGCGGAGCTGGTGACCGAGCGGGGCGTGGGGCTGATGATGATCAGCCACGACCTGTCGGTGCTGTCGGCGATGTGCGACCGCGCGGCGGTGATGTACGCGGGGCGGATCGTGGAGCAGGGTCCGGCGCACGAGGTGTTCGCGAACGCGCGGCACCCGTACTCGGCGGCGTTGAGCGCGGCGTTCCCGGTGATCGGGGACCCCGCCGCGCGGATGAACCCGGGCGGCCTGGCGGGCGATCCGCCGGACCCGGTGCGGCTGCCGGAGGGCTGCTCGTTCCGGCCGCGGTGCGCGGTGGCGGTGGAGCGGTGTGGCCGGGAGTCGCCGGAGCTGCTCGCGGTGCCCGTGCGCGGATCCGCGAGCGTCGCGGACGCGGCGCGGGTGAGTGCTTGTTTCGTCGCACAGGAAGGGATGCCCGTTGTCCTCTGAGGAGAAGACGCTCACCGCCAGGAACCTGCGGGTCGAGTTCGGCCTGCCGGGCGGGCGGGTCGCGCGGGCCGTGGACGGGGTGGACCTCGATGTGGCGCCGGGCGAGATCGTGGCGCTGGCGGGCGAGTCCGGTTGCGGCAAGACGACGTTGGCGCGCACGCTGCTCGGGCTGGAGCGGGCCACGGGCGGGACGGTGGCGTTCGACGGGGTGCCGCTGCGGTACTCGACGCGGGCGTTGAAGGCGTACCGGCGGCAGGTGCAGCTGGTGCTGCAGGACCCGACGGGGGCGCTGAACCCGCGGCACACGGTCTACGACGCGGTGGCCGAGGGCCTGCGGATCCACAAGATCCATGACGACGAGCCGGGCCGGGTGGCGGAGGCGCTGTCGCGGGCGGGCCTGCGGCCGCCGGAGCAGTTCTTCCTCGCGTACCCGCATGAGCTCTCGGGCGGTCAGCGCCAGCGCGTGGTGATCGCGGGGGCGCTGGTGCTGCAGCCGAGCCTGCTGGTGGCGGACGAGCCGGTGGCGTCGCTGGACGCGTCGGTGCGCGGGGAGATCCTCTCGCTGCTGCTGCGGTTGAAGGAGGAGCAGGGCCTGGGGTCGCTCATCATCACGCACGACCTGGGTCTGGCGTGGAGCATCGCGGACCGGATCGCGATCATGTACCTGGGGCGGATCGTGGAGCAGGGCCCGGTGGAGCAGGTGCTCACGGCACCGCGGCATCCGTATACGCGGGCGCTGGTGTCGGTGCTGCCGGTGTCCCCGGCGGTGAAGACGTCGGAGCCGATCGTGCTGGCCGGGGAGCTTCCGGATGCGTCGAGGATCCCGGGCGGGTGCCGGTTCCGGCCGCGCTGCCAGGAGGTGGCCTCCGGGAACGCCGATGCAGTGCTCCACCAGTGCAGCGGTGAGGACCTGCATATCCTTGGGCCCGAGGCGAAACCGCACTTGGTCGCGTGCCATCTGGACCGGGCCTTGCACGGGGATGCGAGGATTGCGGTGTGAAAATCCTCGTCAGTGCCGATATGGAGGGCGCCACGTGCGTCACCTGCCCCGACGACGTGCTGCCCGGAGGCCCTGGCTGGGAACGGATGCGGCCGTTGTTCACCGATGAGGTGAACGCGGCGGTGGAGGGCCTGCACCGCGGCGGGGCGCGGGAGATCGTGGTCAACGACGCGCACTGGTCGATGCGGAACCTCATGCCGGAGCGGTTCGAGTGGCCGGTGACGGTCATCAGCGGGCGGCACAAGGATCTCTCCATGATGGAGGGCGTGCGGGACGCGGACGCGGTGGTGTTCCTGGGGTACCACGCGGGGGCGGGCCTGGAAGGCGTGCTCGCGCACACCTATCTGGCGAACACGATCACCGGGGTGTGGCTCGACGGGGTGCGCGCGAGCGAAGGCCGCTTGAACGCGGCCGTGGCAGCCGAGTTCGGGGTCCCGGTGGTCATGGTGACCGGTGACGACAAGACGATCGAGGACGCCCAGTCGTACGCGCCCAAGGCGGTCGGCATCGCGGTGAAGGATTACGTCTCGCGGTACTCGGCCGCGTGCCGCACCCCGCAGTGGTCGATCCGCGCGATCCGCAAGGGCGCCGCGGAAGCGGTGGCGCTGGCCGGGCGGCGCGAACCGATGGTGGGGCCGCACCGGATCGAGGTCGAGTTCGACGCGGAGCACCTGGCGGGGGCGGTCACCGTGATCCCGGGGGTGGAACGCATCGCGGAGCGCCGGATCGGGTTCGAGCTCCCGACGATGTACGAGGCCATCCGGTGCTTCAAGGCCGTCACGACGATCGCCTCGGCGGCGAAAGAGGAGCAGTATGGTTGACGCGCAGGCGATCGAGGAGGTCGTTCGGTTCACTGCGGAGCTGATCCGCATCGACACGACCAACCACGGCGGCGGCGACGGGGACGAGCGCGGGGCCGCGGAGTACGCGGCCGGGAAGCTCGCCGAGGTGGGCGTCGAGGCGCAGATCCTGGAGAAGGCCCCGAACCGCTCCAATGTGGTCGCCCGGATCGAGGGTGCGGAGCCTGACGCGCCGGCGCTGCTGGTGCACGGGCACATGGACGTCGTCCCGGCCGAGGCCGCGGACTGGAGTGTCGACCCGTTCGGCGGCGAGATCCGCGACGGGATGCTGTGGGGCCGCGGCGCGATCGACATGAAGAGCATGAACGCCATGGTCCTGGCGGCGGTGCGGTCCTGGGCGCGGGAAGGGGTCAAGCCCCGGCGTCCGATCGTCATCGCGTTCACCGCCGACGAGGAGGCCAGCGCCGAATACGGCTCGGAGTACCTCGCGAACGTCCACGCGGACCTGTTCGCGGACTGCACCGAGGGCGTCTCGGAGTCGGGCGGGTTCACCTTCCACGGCGGGAACGGGCTGCGGCTCTACCCGATCGGGGCGGGCGAGCGGGGCACGGCGTGGCTGCGGCTCTCCGCGCGCGGCACGGCCGGGCACGGTTCGCGGGCGAATCCGGACAATGCGGTGAGCAAGCTGGCGGCGGCGGTCGCGCGGATCGGCGCGTACGAGTGGCCGCTGCGGTTGACGCCCACGGTGCGGGCGGCGCTGACGGAGCTCGCCGCGGTGTACGGCGTGGAGCCGGATCTGGACGACGTGGACGGCCTCATGGCGAAGCTCGGGCCGGCGGCGCAGCTGGTCGAGTCGACGCTGCGCAACAGTGCGAACCCGACGGTGCTGCAGGCCGGGTACAAGGTGAACGTGATCCCCGAGCACGCCTATGCCGAGGTGGACGGGCGGGTGCTGCCGGGCGGCGAGGCCGAGTTCGAGGCGACGATGGACGAGCTGTGCGGCCCTGACGTGGCCTGGGAGTACCAGCACCGGACGCAGCCGCTGGCCGCCCCGGTCGACTCCCCCGCGTTCGCGGCGATGCGCGCGGCGATCCGGCGGTTCGACCCGGAGGGGCGGCCGGTGCCGTTCTGCATGTCCGGCGGCACGGACGCGAAGCAGTTCGCGCGGCTCGGCATCACCGGTTACGGCTTCTCGCCGCTGGGGCAGACGCCCGAGCTGGGGTACGGGCGGCTCGCGCACGGGGTCGACGAGCGGGTACCGGTGGACGGGCTCGGGTTCGGGTTGCGGGTCTTGGACGACTTCCTGCGGAACGCATAGAGGAGAACACCGCGATGGTGCAGCAGTCCCCTTACGGCGCTTGGGAATCCCCGATCACCGTGGATATGGTCGCGGCCGCCGACGGGCGTCCGGGGTACCTCGGCGCGGTCGGTTCGGAGCTGTGGTGGACCGAGCCGCGCCCCGAGGAGGGCGGGCGGCGGGCCCTCATGCGCCGGACCGCGGACGGGTCGGTCGAGTCGGTGCTGCCATCGCCGTGGAACGTGCGCAACCGCGTCCACGAGTACGGCGGGCGGCCGTGGGCGGGCGCGATCCAGGACGACGGCAGCCCGGTCGTCGTCTTCACGAACTTCGACGACCAGCGGCTCTACGTGTTCGAGCCGGACCGGGGGCGCGAGCCGGTGCCGGTCTCCCCCGAGCCGCAGGCGCCCGGGGGGCTGCGCTGGTCCGACCCGGTGATCGACATGGAGCGCTTCGAGGCCTGGGCGGTCATGGAGGAGCGCACCGGGCCGCTCCCGACGGACGTGCGGCGCGTGCTCGCCGCGGTCGACCTGACCCGGTACGGGGCGCAGGCGCGGGTGCGCGAGCTGACCGACGACTCGTACCGGTTCCTCACGGGCCCGAAGGTCAGCGCCGACGGCGGGTCGGTCGCGTGGATCGCCTGGAACCACCCGCACATGCCTTGGGACGAGACGGAACTGCGGGTCGCCGAGATCACCGCGGACGGGGCCCTGATCGAGGCCCGCACGGTGGCCGGGGGCGGCGGGGAGTCGATCGCGCAGGTCGAGTGGTCCCGCGACAGCACGCTGGTCTTCGCCTCGGACCGCACCGGGTGGTGGAACCTGCACTGGATCGATCCGCTCACTGCGGAGTCCGGCACGGTCCACGAGGCCGAGGCGGAGTTCGCGGGGCCGATGTGGGACCTGGGCAAGGCCTGGTTCGGCATCCTCGCCAGCGGCGACATCGCGGCCGTGCACGGCAGGGGGGAAGGCCGCCTCGGCGTCTTCGACGCGTGGGACCGTGAGATGAACCTCGTGGAGGGGCCCTGGACCGAGTGGGCGCCGGGGATCGCCGTGGTCGGCGACCGGGTGTACGGCCTTGCGGCGAGTGCCGCCACCGGTTACGAGGTGGTCGAGGTCGACACCGTGAAGGGCACGTCGCGGGTCGTCGCCGCCGCCCACGAGGACACTGTGGACCCGGCGTGCTACCCGGTGCCGGAGCACCGCACGTTCGAGGGCCCGGACGGCCGCGAGATCCACGCGCACGTCTACCCGCCGCGGAACCCGGAGTTCGAAGGGCCCGAGGGGGAACTGCCGCCCTATGCGGTGTGGGTCCACGGCGGCCCGACGAGCCACGTGCGGGCCGTGCTCGACATGGAGCTGGCCTACTTCACGTCGCGCGGCATCGGCGTCGTCGAGGTGAACTACGGCGGTTCCACCGGGTACGGGCGCGCGTACCGGGAGCGGCTGCGCGAGCGCTGGGGCGAGGTCGACGTGGAGGACTGCGCGGCCGTGGCCAGGGCGCTGGCCGCCGAGGGCACGGCCGATCCGGCGAGGATCGCGATCCGGGGCGGCAGCGCCGGAGGCTGGACCGCCGCCGCCTCGCTCACTTCGCCTGCGTCCCGCGGGGTCTACGCGTGCGCGGTGGTGAAGTACCCGATCCTGGACCTCTCGGGTTGGACCGGGAACGACACGCACGACTTCGAATCGCAGTACGTGTACTCGCTCGTGGGCCCGGCGGAGGTCCTCGAGGAGCGCTCGGCCGAGCGCTCGCCCGTGCACCACGCCGACCGCATCGAGGTGCCGTTCATCCTGCTGCAGGGCCTGGAGGACGAGGTGTGCCCGCCCGCGCAGGCCGAGAAGCTGCTGCAGGCCGTGGAGGGCAGGGGCGTGCCGCACGCCTATCGCACCTACGAGGGCGAGCAGCACGGGTTCCGCCGCGACGCGACGATCGTGGACGCGGTGCTCGCCGAGCACGCTCTGTACTCGCAGGTCTTCGCGTTCCCGGGCCCCGACTTCGACCTGGAGCTGCGGCCTTGAGCCTCGCGCCGCTGCGCCGCCCGAGGCGGCTCGTCCCCGGGGACCGGATCGCGGTCGTCTCCCCCGCGAGCCCGTTCCCCGAGGGCGGCTTGGACGCCGGGCGCGCGGTGCTGCGCGGCTGGGGCCTCGAACCGGTCGTGATGCCCAGCGCCACCGCGACCACGGGGTTCCTGGCCGGGCACGACGAGGCGCGGGCGGCGGACTTCGCGGCGGCCTGGCTCGACCCGTCGATCGCGGCCGTGATCGCCTCGCGCGGCGGGTACGGGTCGCAGCGGATGATCGACCGCGTCGACTGGGAGGCGCTGCGCGCGGTCGAACCGAAGGCGTTCATCGGGTTCAGCGACATGACGGCGGTGCACGAGGCGGTCGCCCTCGAACTGGGCACCGCGTCGGTCCACGGCCCCATGCCGACATGGACGCGGTTCACCGGCAGCGCCGGGATGCAGGAGGAGCTGCGGCTCCAGCTCTTCGCACCCGAACGGGTGCAGCGCATCGAGTCCCCGACCGCCGCGCCGCTGCGGGGCGGCACCGCCACCGGGGTCACCTTCGGCGGCACGCTGACGCTGCTGGCCGCCGGGGCCGGCACGGTCCACCACCGGCGGGACGTCGCGGGCGGGCTGCTGCTCCTGGAGGACATCGGCGAGGAGCCCTACCGGATCGACCGGGCCCTGACGCAGCTGCGGCGGGCCGGGTACTTCGCGGGGCTCGCCGGGATCGTGCTCGGGTCCTGGGCCGACTGCGGGCCGTACGAGGCGGTCCGCGCGGTCCTGCGCGACCAGCTCGCCGGCCTCGGGGTGCCCGTGGTGGAGGAGTTCGGGTTCGGGCACTGCGCGGGATCGCGCACGATCCCGTTGGGCGTCAAGGCGACGCTCGACGCGGACGCCGGGACTCTCCACTTCGCGGTGCCGGCGCTGGCCTGATCTTCATCTGAAAATATTCTCCGTAGTCTTGCCTTCACTTGAAGTTTTCTGCCAGGATGAGCCGATCGGGATAACCGGCCCATATAGGGCCGCGCCGGTCCCGGCCGCCCCACCTGGAGGAGCCCATGAAGCATCCCCGCCGGACCGTGCTCGCCGCCGCCCTCGGCGCCGCCGCAGCCGCCGCCACCGCGAGCACCGCCGAAGCCCACGGCCAGAGCGAGAAGCGATTCGTCAAGCGCCGCTTGAAGGCCATGGGCCTGCGGGAGAAAGTGGGCCAGCTCTTCACGGTCTACGCGTACGGGCGCACGGCCGACACCACTGACGCCGCGGACGTCGCGAAGAACCAGGAGACGCACGGCGTGAACAACGCCGCCGAGCTCATCGCCGCCTACAAGGTCGGCGGCATCATCTACTTCACCTGGTCGAACAACGTCGCGAACCCCCACCAGATCACCGGCCTCTCCAACGGCCTCCAAGCGGCCTCCACAGCGGACGGCGGCGAGCCGCTGCTCATCGCCACCGACCAGGAGCACGGACTGGTCGTGCGCATCACCGCGCCCGCCACGCAGCTGCCCGGCGCGATGGCGCTCGGCGCGACCCACGACACCGGCGCCGCCTATGAGGCGGCCGTCATCAGCGGCACCGAGCTGCGCGCCATGGGCCTGAACCTGAACTTCGCGCCCGACGCGGACGTGAACGTCAACCCCGCCAACCCGGTGATCGGCGTGCGCTCCTTCGGATCCGACGCCGCGCACGTCGCCGGCTTCACCGCCGCCCAAGTGGAGGGCTACCAGGCGCGCGGGGACCTCGCGGCGACGGTGAAGCACTTCCCCGGCCACGGCGACACCGAGGACGACAGCCACACCGACCTCCCGCAGATCGACCACACCTACGAGGAGTGGCAGGAGGTCGACGCGCCGCCCTTCCGCGCCGCCGTCGACGCCGGGGTCGGCGCGGTCATGAGCGCCCACATCCAGTTCCCCGCCCTCGACCCGACCCTCACCCCCGCAACGCTCTCGAAGCCGATCCTCACCGGACTGCTGCGCGAGGAGCTGGGCTACGAGGGCGTCATCGTCACCGACTCCCTCGCCATGGAAGGCGTGCGCGAAGGCTACGGCGACGACCGCATTCCCGTGCTGGCGCTGCAGGCCGGGATCGACATGCTGCTCATGCCCGTCGACCTCGACCTGGCGTACAACGCGGTCCTCGACGCCGTCGCGAACGGCGAACTCACCGAGAAGCGCATCGACGAGTCCGTGACCCGCATCCTCGGACTCAAGTACCGGCTCGGGCTGTACGCGGACCCGTACGCCGACCCCGACGAAGTGGCCTCGATCGTCGGCACCGCCGCGAACCTGCAAGCCGCCCAAGCGCTCTCGGACCGCACCACGACCCTCGTCCACAACGACGGGACCCTGCCGATCCCCCAGGACGGCGGTCCGCTGCTGGTCACCGGCTGGGGCGAGACCACCACGAACCTGCTCGCCGCCGAGTTCACGAAGCGCGGCTTCACCCCGACCCGCGTCGTCACCGGCATCGCGCCCACGCAGGCGCAGATCGACGCCGCCGTCGCCGCCGCGAACGGCAAGGGCTTCATCGCGGTCAGCACCAACGGCGTCGCCGACAACCCGAGCCAGGTCGCACTCGTCAAGGCGCTCAACGCCACCGGCGTGCCCGTGGTGGCGCTCGGCGTCAAGAACCCCTACGACATCGCGCACCTCGTCGAGGAGGTCAACGCCTACCTGGCGACCTACTCGTACTCGGCGGACGGCCTCGAATCGGCCGTCGCGGCCGTCCTCGGCCACCTCGACCCGCAAGGACGGCTGCCCGTGGACATCCCGCGGGCCGACGACCCCGAGTCGGTCCTGTTCGCCTTCGGCCACGGCCTCTCGTACGAGTAGGGGCCTCCCATGCAGCGCAGAAGACTCCTCGGGAGCGCCCTCGCCGGGGCCGCACTCGCGACCACCGCCGCCGTCCCCGCCCGAGCCGGGGGCAGGCGCGTCCGCACCGGCATCGAAGTCCTCGCCGACGATGACTTCGCCGAACTCGCCGGCCAGAGGGTCGGGATCATCTCCAACCCCACGGGCGTGCTCCCCGACCTGAGCCACGAGGTCGACCTCATGCACGCCAGCGGCAAAGTGGACCTCGTGGCCGTGTTCGGCCCTGAGCACGGCTTCCGCGGGGTCTCCCAGGCCGGAGAGGGCGAGGACTTCTTCCTCGACCCGAAGACCGGCATCCCGGTCTACAACGCGTACAACAACAAGGACCAGATGGCCGAGCTCCTCGCCGCGGCCGGCGTCGAGACGCTCGTCTTCGACATCCAGGACGTGGGCTCGCGGTTCTACACGTACATCTGGACCATGTACCTCGCCCTCGAGGCCGCCGGGCAGCTCGGCCTGCGGTTCGTCGTGCTCGACCGCCCGAACCCCATCACCGGCCGCGAGGCCGCCGGGCCCGTGCTCCACCCCGAGCACGCCACGTTCGTAGGCCTCAAACCGATCGCGCAGCGCCACGGCATGACCGTGGGCGAACTCGCGTCCCTCTTCAACGGCGAGTTCGTGCCCGCCCCCGCCGACCTCCACGTCGTCAGGATGCGCGGCTGGAAGCGGGACATGCACTTCGAGGAGACCGGCCTGCCGTGGGTCGCGCCCTCCCCGAACATGCCCACCGTCGCCACCGCCGTCGCCTACCCCGGGACCTGCCTCTTCGAGGCCACCGCGCTCTCGGAGGGCCGCGGGACGACCAAGCCGTTCGAACTGCTCGGCGCGCCGGGCATCGACCACGCCTGGGCCGAGGCGCTGCAAGGAATCCCGGGAACGCGCTGCCGCGAGGCGTACTTCACGCCCACGTTCTCGAAATGGGCCGGGAAGGTCTGCGGCGGCGCCGAACTCCAGGTGGCCTCCCGGCGCGACTTCGACCCGATCCGGACGGCGCTCGCGATGATCATCGCCCAGCGCCGCGCCTACCCGCAGTACGGGTGGCGCTCCCAGGACACGACCTCGTTCTGGCTGGACAAGCTCACGGGCAACCAGGCCGTCCGACTGGCGATCGAGGCGGGCGCGGACGTCGACGAGGTGACGACGCTGTGGGCCGACGAATTGGATGCGTTTTCCGAGCAAAGAGAATCGTACTTGCTCTATCGCCGCACCGCTTAGTGATGGCACGATAACCAGGAGACACGAATGCAGCGTCGAACCATGCTCGGGGGCGCGGCGGGGGCGGCGCTGGCGCTCGCGTTCGCCTCCCGCGCCAACGCCGAGGAGATCCCCTCAATGCCCGAACTCACCGGCCCGCCAACGGCCGGCCCCTACGACGTGACCTTCCCCGAAACCCCTGCACGGCTGCGGTACGGATCCTGCCGCGAAGCCCGGCTCACGCCCGCCCACATCGCCCGCATCGCCCCCGGCCTGGACTCCTTCATGGAAGGGCCGGCGCCCGCGTTCCCCGGCTACACCGTGCTCGCGGCGCGTCACGGCGTCGTCGTCGAGCACGCCTCCGGCGGCCACCGGCTCCGCTACTCCGGCTGGGACGAGACCGCGAAGACCGCGGTCGAACTGCCGCCCGAGCAGTGGCTGCCCGCCGCCGACGACACCGTCTACGACCTGGCCTCGATCTCGAAGCTGTTCACCGCCACCGTCACCGGCGCGCTCATGGACGACGGCCGCATCGACCTCAAACTGCCCGTGGTCGACTACCTGCCCGACTTCGACGCCCTCGACCCGCAGAAGACCCCGATCACCTTGGGGCACCTGCTCTCCCACACCTCCGGCATGATCGCGTTCATCAACCTGTTCGGACTGCCCGACGAGCAGGCGCGCATGGAGGCGATCTACGCCCGCCCCCTGCGCCGCCCGCCCGGCAGCGGCTACGAGTACTCCGACCTCAACCTGATCGTGCTCGGCAAGATCCTCGAGATCGTCACCGAGAAGCCCCTGGACGCGCTCGTGGACGAGATCATCTGCGAACCCCTCGGGCTCAAGGACACCGGGTACAACCCGGTCGACCGGGCCCGGACCGCCGCCACCGAGTACCAGCCGTGGACCGGCCGGGGCATGGTGCACGGCGAGGTGCACGACGAGAACGCCTGGGCCTTCGGCGGCGTCGCCGGGCACGCCGGCGTCTTCGCCACCGCCTGGGACCTCGCGGTCTTCGGCCAGATGATCCTCAACGGCGGCCGCTACAACGGCACCGAGGTCCTCACCAGGAACACCGCCCGGCTCATCTTCACCGACATGAACTCAGGGCAGGGCGAGAGCGCCGCGCGCGGCCTCGGCTGGCAGCTCGGCCAGCGCTGGTACATGGACGCGATGAGCTCACCGGTCACGGTGGGCCACACCGGGTACACCGGGACGTCGCTCGTGCTCGACCCGCTCGCCGGGACGCTGCTCGTGCTCTTGACGAACCGGGTGCACCCGACGCGGAACCGGGGCACGGCGAGCGCGTACCGGCGGGCGGCGAGCCGCCCGATGGGCCGGGCCGTGCCGGTGCGGATCAAGGACAGGGCCTGGTACGCGGGCCAGGCCGACGCCGCGACCGCGACGCTGACGGGGGTCCTGCCGCGCGCGGTCTCGGGGGCCAAGGCGTCGTTCAAGCTCTGGTACGACACGGAGGCGACCGACGTGGCCGTGTTCGAGGCGAGCCCGGACGGCACCGCGTGGACGGCCGTGCCGCTGGACCTGCGCACCGACGACCACTGCTGGCGGGCCGAGGGGGTGTTCTCGGGGTTCGCGGGCCGGCAGTGGATCGACGCTGCCGCGGTGCTGCCCGAGGGGACGTCGCGGGTGCGCTGGCGGTACACGAGCGACCCGAACTACCAGGGGCGCGGCGTGTACGTCGAGAAGGTCAAGGTGCGCGAGGGCCGCGCCCTCCTGTGCGAGGACGCGGACCTCGAGCCGGACGGCTGGGAGCCGGTCGGCGACTAGGTGAGCGGCCGGGGCGCGTAGGCCTCGGCCAGCCGGTCCATGGTTTTGTCGATGTCGGCGTCCACGGTCTGGTGCTCGGGGTGCGCGTCGAACCAGGCGACGACCTCGCGGGCGCCGAGCCGGTAAGGGGTCGCGCCGAGCCCGAACTCGGGGACGAGGCGCTTGAGCTTCGCATTGTCGAAGACCATCGAGTGGGCCTTGTCGCCGAGGAGGCCGGCGCCCCAGCGGGGGTCGGCGGCGGCGATGGCGTCGCTGGGGACGTGGGCGAGGTTCGGTTCGACCCCGGCGGCTTCGGCGACCCAGCCGAAGATCTGGTTCCAGGTGGGGGCTTCGTCGCCGGTGATGTGGAAGGCCTCGCCGATCGCGTCGTCCCGGCCGAGGAGGCCGGTGAAGCCGACGGCGAAGTCGCGGGCGTGCGTGATGGTCCACAGTGACGTGCCGTCGCCGTGCACGATGACGGGCTTGCCCGAGCGCATCCGGTCGAGCACCGTGTAGCCGCCGTCGAAGGGCAGCATGGTCTCGTCGTAGGTGTGGGAGGGCCGGATGATCGTGGCGGGGAAGCCGTTGTCGCGGTAGGCCTTGACGAGGAGGTCCTCGCAGGCGATCTTGTCGCGCGAGTACTGCCAGAACGGGTTGCGGAGCGGGGTGGACTCGGTGACGGGCAGGCGCGCGGGCGGGGTCTGGTAGGCGCTGGCGGAGCTGATGAACAGGTACTGGCCGGTGCGGTCGGCGTACAGGTCGATGTCGCGCTGGACCTGCTCGGGGGTGAAGTTGACCCAGTTGACGACGGCGTCGAAGGTGCGGTCGGCGAGGGCCTCGCGCACCGACTGCGGATCGTTCGCGTCGCCGGTGAGGAGGGCGACCTCGGGCGGGAGGGTCCGCTCGGAGGTCCGGCCGCGGTTGAGGACGGTGACGTCCATGCCGCGGCGCACGGCCTCGCGGACGCAGGAGGTGGAGATGCGGCCGGTACCGCCGATGAACAGCACGCTGACGCTCACGTGAAACCCCTTTTTCGGTCGATGACGGCCCCACCCTACCCGTGTCAGCGGCGGCGGAGCGGGTTGCGGCGGAACGAGCGGCTCTCACCGCTGAGCAGGGCGCCGGCGAGAAATCCGAGCCCGCCGAGTACCAGCACCAGCAGGACGGCCACGGCCTGTCCGACGATGATCGCCAGGGCCAGGATCATCCCGGCCAGCATGCCCACGTACGACGCGCGCATGGCGCCTCCTCGTTGTCGCGGGCCGCGAAGGGGGCGGCCCGATCCACTGTGGGTACCCGTTCGGGCGGCGGCGAACCGGAGTCGCGCCGCCCCGGCGACGGGGCGGCGCGGTCGGTGTCGTTCGCGATCGCGCCCTCGCGCGACCGGGCCTCAGACCTTGCGGTACTTGGCCTGGAAGAAGCAGTAGACGCCGAAGCACGCGATGCCGAGGGCGACCAGGCCGAGGACCCACGGTCCCCAAGGCGTGCCGGCCAGCGTCTTGAGCGCGGCGTCGAGGCCGCCGGCCTTCTGCGGGTCGTAGGTGACCGCCGCGGAGACGATCAGCGCGCCGGCGATGGCGTACGCGACGCCCTTGCTCGTGTATCCCGCCGTGCCGAGCCGCCGGACGGTCCGGTGTACCGACGGGTCCATCTGCCCGGTGTTCAGGTGCTTCTCGAACTTCTTCGTCAGGCCGTAGACCACCAGGCCGACGCCGACACCGGCCACGACGACACCGGCCAGGCCGACCAGGAACCGGCCGCCGCCGGAGTCCATCATGGATGAGGCCGAGGACTGCTGGCTCTGCGACTGCGACGCGTTCGCGCCGCTGACCACCTTGTAGCCGAGGTAGGCGAAGTAGAGGTAGAGGACCGTGCGGCAGCCGGAGACGACGCGCTCGGCCACTGCGGTGCGGTCCTGCGGGCCGCTCTCGCCGATCGCCGCTTCGAAGGCCTGCCAGACGGCCATCGCGACCATGCCGATGATGATGGCGATGACCAGGAACTCGCCGGCCGGCTGCCGGGCTATGGCCGTCAGGGCGCCGGACTGGTCGGTCTCGCCGGTCGAGCCGCCGAAGGCGACCTGCAGCGCGAGCCACGCGAACATGAGGTGAATGGCGGCGTAGGCGATGAAGCCGCCGCGTGCCAGGAGTTCCAGCGGCTTGCTGTCGGCCGCGCGTGAGACGGAGTTGCGAACATTATGGGGGGAGGACATGCCGCCATGAGTTTCCGATGTCGACACGTCTCAAACGCTTCCCGGGCGTCGAAGCCGCTGGACGGGGAACGGCGCCGTGCCGTGTCGATACCGTCCAGGGAGATCTGCAGGCCGTCGCCAGCCCCGGCGCCTACGCCGAGCCGGCCTCGGTCTCGGCGGGCATGAGCGGGACTCAGTGGACGCGGGGCGTGCGGCGGGCCCGTTCGCGCTTCGGGCCGTCGACGATGACGCGGACGGTGACCTCCCCGTCGGGGAAGGCGGTCGCGACCGACGCGGCGAGGTCGCCGGTGGCCTTGATGAGGGAGGCGCCGTCGGCGCGCGGGTCGACGTGGGCGTGGAGCCGCACGAGCTGGCCGCCGCGGATCTCGAAGCGGCGGCTGGTGACGCGGTCGACCGGCGCGTGGCGTTCGAGATCGGTGCGCAGGCGGGGCGCGACGGAGCGAACGTCGAGGTCGACCCGGTCGGATCCGGTGCCGGCCAGGGCGACCCGCCCTTCGGTGCGGCGCGGGAGCCGCGAGACGAGCCACCACAGGGCGAACACCGCGAGCACCACCGCAGCGGCGAGCGCGGCCCAAGGGAACCAGTCGGCGTCCACGGTGGAGTGCACCGTGTCGGTGTCGAGCCGGTTCCACACGCCGGCGAGGTCGAAGCGCCAGTCGACGACGGCGGCACCTCCCGCGAGGAGCAGCAGGCCGATGACGGCGGCGGCGGGGCGGTCGATCGCGGGTCTCCTCATCGGTGCGCCTCCTTGGCCTGCACGGCGATTTCGAGCTCAGCGAGTCCGCTGAGGCGGTCCCCCACTGCTTCCATGATGTCGGCGACGGCCGCTTCGTGTCCGGGCGCGAGCAGGGCCTTGACCTTGAGGCGGCGGCTGCGCAGTTCGCTGTGGGCGTGGAGGACTCCGGGCGCGCGTCCGGCGGCGTCCGAGGCGAGGGCCTCCACGGCGCGCGGCGAGACCCAGAGGTCGCCGGGGCCCTCGGCGGCCAGGTGGCTGCGGCGGGCGGGGAGGAACGCGGCGATGAGGAACCACAGGCCGAGCAGGGCGGCGGCGATCCCGGCGATGAGGACCCAGACGGACGGCTGCGTGTCGTCAAGGGTCGCAAGGGCATTGCGCAGCCACGAGTCCGCGTCGATCCAGTCCAGTTCGGCCGCGGCGTGCTGGCCGAGGACCAGGGCGAGGCCGGCGAGCAGGAGCGCGGCGAGGACCGCGGGCCAGGTCGCCGCGGGCATGCGGCGGGGGTCGCGGACCTTCATAGGACCCTCCGCTCGGGCTGCCGCGGGGCGTCGACGAGGTGGACCACGACGTCGAGGGCGACCAGGTCGTATCCGGTGATGCGGGCGGTCTCGGCGCGCACGCGGGCGGTGAGGTCGCGGGAGACTTCGCCGACCGGGCCGGGCCAGGCGACGCCCACGTCCAGGTGGGCCCAGATCCGACCGTGCTTGACGGTGGCGCGGGCGCGCGGGCGGCGCGAGGCGGCGGTGCCCTCGCAGGCGCGTGCGGCGCCTTCGAGGACCCGGGCCACTGCGGCGTCGGCCAGGCGCAGCCCGCCGCGCGTTTCGGGCGGTCGGTCCGCTCCGGTGCCGGGGAGGTCGGCGAGACTGAAGGCGTCCTCAGTCACGGCGGCCTCGGAAGCGCTCGAAGACGTCGAACTCGCCGCTGAGCCTCCCGGCGACCGCGAAGCCGATCGCGCCGAGGACGACGGCGAGCAGGAAGCCGGTGAAGCCGCCGCCGATGACGGCCAGCGCCAGCAGCAGGCCGGCCACCAGGCCGGCGAAGGAAGCCTTCATTGGTCAGTCCTCTTTCCTCGGTGCGTCCACGTCCTCGACGGTGACGATGACGGGCCGTCCGCCCGCGAGCGGTGCGACCGCCGTGCGGATCGCGGCGGCGGTCCGCGGGATGTCGGCGTCCCATTCGACGGCGACGTGGACCTCGCAGGCGGTGTCGCCCAGGCGCAGGCCGGGGATGCGGCGGCCGGGCAGCAGCAGGGCGATCTCGCCCTGGACGCCGCCGTGCAGGTCGCTCACGCCCGGCGCGTCGCGGACGGCGGCGGCGATGGCGTCCGCCTGGGCGGCGAAGTCGTCGTTCGTCATCTGGTCGGCTGTGCTCCTCGGCTGCGTGCTCCGGCCCGGCGCTGTCGCGCCCGGGCTATTCGACCCGTGGTTCGCCCTCGGGTTCGCCGTCGGACTCGTCGGGCAGGTGCACGTCGTGGACGGTGAGGTTCACTTCGGTGACTTCGAGGCCGGTCATGCGCTCGACAGAGGCGATGACGTTGCGGCGCACGCCCGCGGCAAGGTCGGCGATGGCGACGCCGTACTCGGCGACGACGTCGAGGTCGACGGCGGCCTGGCGCTCGCCGACTTCGACGGAGACGCCCTGGCCGTAGTTGGTGCGGGAGCCGGGGATGCGTTCGCGGAGGGCGCCGACGGCGCGGCTGCCGGCGCCGCCGAGCTGGTGGACACCTTCGACCTCGCGCGTGGCGATCCCGGCGATCTTGGCGACCACCTGGTCGGCGATCACGGTCTTGCCCTGGTCGCTGGCGAGCGGGCCGTCGTCCCTGACTGCGGCTTCGGCGCGTTGCTCCGTCATCACTGAACCTCCCTTGTCGCGATCCGCCCTCCACCGTCGCACAAGTACCCGGCGCTGTCACGGAAAGTGACGAACAGGGGGTCACCGCCTTATTCTCATCCTTTATCGAAGGAGTTGACTTTCTCGATAGCCGGTGCCATCATCGGAGGCATCTCGACCCTCTGGAGGCCCTCATGCGACGACGCACCCTCATCTCCGCCGCCGGCGCCGGCTCGCTCGGCGCCCTCGCCGCGCCCGGCGCGGCGCAGGCCGACTACACGACCACGATCAACCCGGGCACCAGCTGGGGCACCTGGGAGGGCTGGGGCACCTCACTCGCCTGGTGGGGCAAGGCCTTCGGCAACCGCAACGACCTCGCGGACATCATGTTCACCCGCAACACCGTCGCCTTCGGCGGCGCGAACCTGCCCGGCCTGGGCATGAACATCGTGCGCTACAACGCGGGCGCGTGCTCGTGGAACGCCATCGGCGGCGAGCGCATGGTCGTCTCCCCGAACATGATGCCCTCGCGCCAGATCGAGGGCTACTGGACCGACTGGACCTCCAGCGACCCCGCCTCCGCGAGCTGGAACTGGAACGTCGACAGCAATCAGCGCAACCTCATGTGGAAGGCCCGCGACCGCGGCGCGAACATCTTCGAGCTGTTCTCGAACTCGCCGATGTGGTGGATGTGCGCCAACCACAACCCCTCCGGCGGCGCGGACGGCAACGCCGACAACCTCCAGTCGTGGAACCGGCAGCAGCACGCCGTCTACATGGCCACCGTCGCCAAGTACGCGCACGACAACTGGGGCGTGGACTTCGACTACGTCGACCCGTTCAACGAGCCCATCGCGAACTGGTGGACGGCCACCGGCACCCAGGAGGGCTGCCACTTCAACGTCGCGACCCAGTCGATCGTCATCGACCACCTGCGGACCGAGCTCGACAACCGCGGCCTCTCGTGGATGCCGGTCACCGCCTCGGACGAATCCCTGTACGACCAGGCCGTGAGCACCTGGAACGGGCTCACGAGCTCCGCCAAGAGCAAGATCGCGAAGGTCAACGTCCACGGCTACCAGTACGAGAACGGGCGGCGCGACTCCGTCTACAGCGCCGTGAGCGCGGCCGGGAAGCGGCTCTGGAACTCCGAGTACGGCGAGAACGACGCCTCCGGGATGCGCTTGGCGCGCAACCTCAACCTCGACTTCCGCTGGCTGCACCCGACCGCGTGGTGCTACTGGCAGGTCCTCGACGGCGGCGGCTGGGGCCTCATCGAGGCGAACAACGAGACCGGCGCGCTCGGCTCCGCGAACGCCAAGTACTTCGTCTACGCCCAGTACGCGCGCCACATCCGGCCCGGCATGCGGATCATCGACGGCGGGGAGGCCAACACGGTCGCGGCCTACGACGCGGGCGCGCGGCGCCTCGTGCTCGTCACCACCAACTACGGCACCGCGCAGACGATCACGTACGACCTCTCGCGGTTCGCCACGGTCCCGAACGGGACGGTCACGCGCTGGTCGACCCAGACCGGCGGTTCCGAGCGGTACGCGCGGTACACGGACACGCAGGTCGCGTCCAAGCGGTTCGCGCGGGCATTCCCGGCGAACACGGTCCAGACCTTCGAGATCGAGGGCGTGGTCCTGTAGATCCGATTTCCGGACGGCGCGTTCTTCGACCGGTTTCGGCATGATCGTCCTGTGCCTGAAGCGATCGGAACGCGCCGCCCCCTCCTTCGCGACCAGGGGGCCGAGTCCTCGATTCCCGATCTCGAGTGCTCGGGACCGGCCCCCGACTTATCCTGGCGGAGGAGGATTCCGAAGGGGGTCCTCGAAATAGCACGAAAGCGATGCTATTGGAGGTAGTGATGTATTCACCGTCCTCATCGTCAGTCCACAACGGACGACAGAAAGAACTCTCTCACCGCAAACGCCCATTGCCTCGGGCGCTTCTCGAAGCAGCGGGGGTCATGACGCTCGTCCTGGGCGTCATCGCGATCTCGCCCGCAGGTACGGCGAGCACGCAGGACCGGGTGGTCGCCCACGACATCGAGCTGGTCGACTTCCAGCCGCTCGACACGGTCGACGACCCGGCCACGATGGAGGAGTCGGTCGACCAGACCGGCACCGCTGTCGAACCGCCGATGGAGGACACCGGCGAACCGTCGGCCGCAGCGACGGATCCGACCTTCGAATACGAGAACTGCGACGCCGCCCGCGATGCCGGTGCGGCACCCGTGGAAGCAGACGAATACGGGTTCGGTCCGCACCTCGACGGCGACGACGACGGCGTCGGATGCGAGAACCGGTTCGGGGCCGCGCAGGTTCCGGAGGGCTCGCGATACCCGAACTGCGACGCCGCTCGCGACGCAGGGCTGAGTGCCATCAAGGAAGGCGAGCCCGGGTACGCAGCGCACCTGGACGGCGACGACGACGGTGTCGCCTGCGAGTAGGACGGCGGCCGTGAACGGCGCAAGCAATGCGGGCCGCCCGCGCCGAGCGCGCGGGCGGCCCGCCGCGTCCGAGGAACACCGAACGGGACGGCCCGGCGGGCCGTCCCGTGTCCTCGCGCCGCGTCAGCGGTAGTCGGGCCCCGCGGGCTTCGGCGCGACCGTCATGGCCCAGATGCTGAAGATCGCCAGCGCGATGATCAGCAGGGACCAGAACGGGTAGTAGGGCAGGTACAGGAAGTTGTTGATGAGCACCAGGCACGCCAGCACGACGCCGAAGACGCGCGCCCAGGTGGCCCCGCCGAAGAGCGCGCAGCCCACGAGCGCGGTGATCACGCCGAGGATGAGGTGGACCCAGCCCCAGGCGGTCGTGTCGATGGTGATCACGTAGTCCCTGACCTCGGCGTAGAAGTCGTCGGTGGCGATGCCGACGATGCCTTCGATCGCCTGCCAGACGCCCATCATGATCATGCTGAGCGCGGCGAAGAGCATGCCGCCGGCCGCCCAGGCGGTCTTGGTATCCCCGTCCATCACGGACCCCCCTAGTGAAGGAATGCCCTCACGGTAAGCCTGAAGCGGCCGGTGTCCAGCTGGAACGCGAAAGATTGGCGCGGAGCGAGGGCCGCCGGGCGCCTGAAGAGGCGCCCGGCGGCCTATCGGGAAGGACTGCTCTCAGGAGAGGACCTGGTCGAGGGCCTCGAACCAGTTGGCGGCGATTTTCACGTAGCCGTCCTCGTCGGGGTGGACGCCGTCGTAGGTGTCGACGGCGGGGTCGAAGCCGGTCCACTGGTCGACCACGATGATCGGGGACTCGGCCGTGGTCAGCCCGGCGGCCCAGGCCGGGATCGCGGCGTTGAAGTCGATCGCGCGCTGCGGGCAGTCGGTGCAGCCGAAGGACGGGTCCGGGTGGAGCGGGATGATCTGGGCGACCAGGATGACCGCGTCAGGGTTGAGTTCGCGCAGGTCCGCGACGATCTGGGTGTAGGCCGCGAGGATCTGGGAGGGCGGGAGGTTCGACCAGACGTCGTTGGTCGCGAAGTGCATCATCAGCACGTCCGGGGTGTGCTGCTCCAGCCAGCCGCGGACGCTGCCGTTCGCGACGGACTGGGTGACCTGGAAGCCGCCGTGCCCCTCGTGGTCGGGGTCGGAGCCGGCCGGGTTGCAGGCCTGGGAGAGGGAGCCGACGAAGTCGACCTCGTGGCCGGCCTCGTCGAGGAGGTCCCAGAGGTTGCCGCGCCAGCAGCCGGGGCTGCCGGTGATGGAGTCGCCGAGGGGCATGATCCTGACGGCCTCGCCGGGCGGCTCCTCGGTGGGCGTCTCGGTCGGGTCGGTGGGTCCGCCGGTGGGGTCGACCTGGCCGTCGCAGAGGTCGCCGTTGACCTTGATCGCCTGCGGGGCGGCGGTGCTGCCGGAGCCGATGAAGCCGAAGACCTCGCGGGTCTGGCCGGCGCCGACGGCGGCGTTCCAGCCGACGTCGGCACCGGTGAACTCGGTGCCGTTCTGGTCCCAGTCGACGTTCCATGCGCTGGTGACCTGGGTGCCTGCCGGGAAGTCCCAGGTGAGGTCCCAGCCGTTGATCGGCTCGGCGGCGGTGATCGAGACGTTGGCCTGGAACCCGCCGCCCCAGCTGCTGACGACCTTGTACTCCACTTCGCAGCCGTCTTCGGCCTGGGCCTGGTTGGCGGTGGCGATGGTCAGCGCCCCTGCGCTGAGGGCCGCGACCGTGGCGGTCGTGAGGACCAGCCGCCTGCTTCGTTTGCTACGCATATCGCAACGTCCTTTCGGGAGCGCTCCCGGAGATCGTAACGACGTTTAATTAATGTAGTCAAGTATATGAATGTGCCGCTCTCGCGGAGGCCGCCTTCGGGATCGCGGAGTACGCTCCGGATCGGGCGAGCGGAAGGAGCGGGCGTGGCGACCGGTGCGGAACGCGTCTCAGGAGACGCACTCGACGGAACTGGTCTCGATGAGGCCGCCGCGGTCTTCACGAGCATCCGGCCGCGCCTGTTCGGCATCGCCTACCGCATGCTCGGCAGCGCCGCCGAGGCCGAGGACCTGGTGCAGGAGGTCTGGCTGCGCTGGCAGGCGTACGACCGCACCCTGGTCGAGCACCCCGCGGCGTTCCTCGCGACCACGACGACGCGGCTCGCCCTCAACGCGCTCAAGTCCGCCCGGGCGCGGCGCGAGACCTACATCGGGCCGTGGCTGCCCGAGCCCGTCGACACCGCGGCCGACCCGTACCTCGGCGCCGAGCGCGGCGAGGCCCTGGAACTCGCGGCGCTCCTGCTCATGGAGCGGCTCTCCCCCAACGAGCGCGCCGCGTACGTACTGCGCGTGGCCTTCGACTACCCGTACCCGCAGATCGCCGAGATCCTGCAGTCGAGCGAGGCCGCCGTGCGGCAGCTGGTGAGCCGGGCGCGCAGGCGCATGGCGGACGGGCGGCGCAAGCGGGTGCGGCCCGAGGCGCAGCGCACCCTCCTGGCCGCGTTCATGGCCGCGGCCGAGTCGGGCGACATGGCCGGTCTCGAGCGGCTGTTCGCCGCCGACGTCACGAGCGTCTCCGACGGCAATGGCGCGCATCAGGTCTCGCGGCGCCCGGTGGTGGGCGCGGCGCGTGTCGCGAAGTTCCTCGCGGCCATCGCGCCCTGGTTCTGGGAGGCCGTCGAAGTCGAACCGGTCGACGTGAACGGCCAGGCCGCCGCAGTGCTGCGCCGCGACGGGGAGCTGTACGGCGTGATCACCGTCAGCGCCTCGGACGAGGGCATCGACCAGGTCCTGTGGATGGTGAACCCCGAGAAGCTGACGGCCCTGCCGCAGCAGCGCTGAAGCGGGCCCGCGCAGAGCGCGGGCCCGAACCGCTAACCCGCGAGCCACTCCCGGTAGGAGGTCTTCGCGATCACGGCGTCCCCCTTGGGAACCAGGGCGTCGCCCTTGACCGCGGCGAACATCCCGGCGGTCGGGTCGGTGACGACCGCACGCGAGTCGCCCCGGGCCGCAAGGGTGATGCGGCCCAGCTCGTCGAGCGCGAACACCTCGGGCCCGGCCACGTCGCGCGTGCCCTGGAGCGGGGTGCCCGCGGCCGCGTCCGCCACGGCCGCGGCGATCTCGGCCGCCGCGATCGGCTGCACGGGCGTCGCGGGCAGGCGCACCGCGGTGTCGTCCGAGGTCCAGGACATCACCGCGTCCACGAACTCGAAGAACTGCGTGGACCGCACGATCGTGTAAGGCACCGGCCCGGCCTTGAGCAGGTCCTCCTGGAGCGTCTTGGCGCGGTAGTAGTCGAGCTCCGGCACCAGGTCCACGCCCACGATCGAGAGGATCACCGCGTGGCCGACCCCGGCGGCGTCCGCCGCCTGCAGCATGTTGTCCATGCTCTTCTGGAAGAACTCGAACGACGCCTCGTCGAAGGTCGGCGAGTTCGTCAGGTTGACCACGACGTCCGCGCCCTCCATCGCCTCCGGCATGCCCTGGCCGCTCAGCACGTCGAGCCCGGTGGACGGCGAATGCGGCACCGCCTCGTGCCCGCGCCCGTTCAAGATGTCCACGACCTGCGATCCGATGCGCCCGGTGCCGCCGATGACAGCGATCTTCATGATTTTCCTCCTGTTCGGCGGGGCGGTCAGCCGCCCCGATACGAGCTAGGACAGCACAGGGTCCCGCTTTGTGACAGGAATTCGCCGGGGATCTCGGACGCAGGGGCGCGGTCCCTCGGTCTCGCCCTCCCACCAGCGGAGCGCTCGTGCATCCGGCCTCGGCGGCAGCGCTGGTCGCCGAGGAGGTGCGCGGGGAGTGCGAATGGGAATCCGATTTCCTCAACCCGGTTAAGCCCTGTACCGTGCCCCTCGACATGCCGAAACGAGCCGCAGCGCCGCAGAGCCGGGCGCCGCAAGCCCTATCGAAGGAACATCGTGAACAACGGAACCTGGACCCTCCTGCGCCGCGACGGCGTAGCCCTGATCATCGCCGCGCCGGAGACGGGCCTCCCCGCCGTGCTCCACTGGGGCGCCGACCTCGGGCCCCTCGACGCCGCGGACCTCGACGGGCTCGACCGCACGACCGCCCGCCAGACCGCGCCCGGGACGCTCGACACCGCCTGGCGGCTCTCCTTGGCGCCGCAGGAGTCCGAAGGCTGGCCGGGACGGCCGGCCCTGCTCGCGACGCGCGCGGGCCGACCGCTCTTCCCGCGCTGGGAGGCGACCGTTGAGCAGCAGGGGGACGCGGCGGTGGAGGTCACGGCCGTCGACGCCGCGGCGGGCCTGACGCTGCGGACCCGCCTCGAGATCGGCGCGGGCGGGCTCGTCCTGGTCGACCACGAGCTGCAGAACGACGGCGGCGAGGCCGTGGACGTCGCCTGGCTGGAGGCGACGCTGCCCGTGCCGAAGACCGCCGACCACCTCACCTCCTTCACCGGCCGCTGGGCCCGCGAGAAGGCCCCGGCGACCGGTGCGATCCCCCGCGGCTCCACCGTGCGCGAATCGCGACGCGGGCGCGGCGGGCACGACTCGCCGTGGGTCACCCTGGCCTCCACCGGGGCGCCGCGCAACCGCACCGGCGAGGTGTGGGCCGTGCACCTCGGCTGGAGCGCCGACGTGCGCCACCGCACCGACCGCCCCACCGACCACGTGACACTCATCGGCGCCGGAGAACTGCTGCGCCCCAGCGAGATCCGCCTCGACCACGGCGACTCGTACCGCGCGCCGACCGCGTACTTCTCGTGGTCGGACACCGGGCTCGACGGCATCGCGGACCGCTTCCACACCTGGATGCGCGCCCGCCCGCAGCACCCGCGGACCGCCCGCCCGCTCGTGCTCAACACCTGGGAGGCCGTCTACTTCGACCACGACCCGGCCCGGGTGGAGGCCTTGGCGCGCAGGGCGGCCGAGATCGGCGTCGAGCGGTTCGTGCTCGACGACGGCTGGTTCACGGCCCGCCGCCACGACCGCGCCGGCCTCGGCGACTGGGAGGTCGACCCCGCGGTCTGGCCCGAGGGCCTCGAACCGCTCGCCGAGCTCGTGCGGTCGCTCGGCATGCAGTTCGGCCTGTGGTTCGAGCCCGAGATGGTCAACCTCGACTCCAACCTGGCCCGCGCGCACCCGGACTGGCTGCTCGCCAGCCCCGAGTCCGTCCCCTCGCCCGAGGGGTTGTCGTTCCGCACCCAGTACGTGCTCGACCTGGCCAACCCCGAGGCGTTCGAGCACCTCCGCTCGCAGATGTCGACCCTGGTCGACCGCCTCGGCATCGCCTTCATCAAGTGGGACCACAACCGCGACCTGGTCGAGGCGGTCCACGAGGGACGGCCGGGCACGCACCCGCAGACCCTCGCGGCCTACCGGCTCATCGACCGGCTCAAGGCCGATCACCCGGGCCTGGAGATCGAGTCCTGCTCCTCCGGCGGTGCCCGCACCGACCTGGGCATCCTCGCCCGCACCGACCGCGTGTGGGCCTCGGACTCGAACGACCCGGTCGAGCGCCAGGACATCCAGCGCTGGACCGAGCTCGTGCTGCCGCCCGAGATGATCGGCGCGCACGTCGGCCCCTCCCCCGCCCACTCCTCCGGAAGGGCCACGGCGCTCGCCTACCGGATCGCGACCTCGCTCCAGGGCTCGGCCGGCTTCGAATGGGACCTCCTCTCCTGCACCGAGGAGGAGACCGAGCAGATCAAGGCGTTCGGGGCGCTCTACAAGGAACTGCGCGGGCTGCTGCACTCCGGCTTCGTGGTGCACCCCGACGTGCTGGACCCCGCGCTGCGCGTGCGCGGCGTCGTCGCGGCCGACCGCTCCGAAGCGGTGTTCACCGTCGCCACGGTCGCCTCGATCGAGGACGCATTGCCCGAGCGGATCCGGCTCGCCGGGCTCGACCCCGAGCGCCGCTACACGCTGCGCGTCAGGGACGAGATCGGCGCGTCCAAGCACGGCTGGACGACCCCGCCGTGGCTCGGCAAGGACCCGGTCACGGTCTCCGGCCGCGTGCTCACCGAGGTCGGCCTGCAGCTGCCGGGCCTGTGGCCGGTGCAGGCGGTCATGGTGCACCTGACCGCCGCATGATCTAGCGGCGCAACACGACCCGTGCGGGGTCGCCCGTCTCGGCGGGCGGCCCCGCATCGCGTCCGGGAATCGTTCGAACGAACGGGTTGTAGATCGGTCTACACGATGTGTAGATTGATCCCCATCGTTCAACGGGGAGGTCGCCATGGCGGCAGCACGGGGCCGGGCCGGCTCGGCCACCATCGAGGACGTCGCGCGCGCGGCGGGCGTCTCGCGGGCCGCGGTCTCCAAGGTCATCCGCGACGCCTACGGGGTGAGCCCGGCGATGCGCGAGCGCGTCACGGCCGCGATCGAGCAGCTGGGCTACCGGCCGCGCGTCTCGGCGAGGGGCATGCGCGGCAAGACGTTCACGCTCGGCATCGAGATCCCCGAGCTGTCGAACCCGTTCTTTCCGCTGCTGCTGGCCGGTGCGACCGCAGCCCTGTCCGGCTCGCCGTACCAGCTCGTCATCGCCCCGGCCGACCCCGCGCACCACGAGGGCTACCGGGCCATCCAGGCGCTCGTCGACCGGCAGGTCGACGGAGTCATCGCGGTCTCGCCGCTGGTCGAACCGGCCTGGTTGACCGAGCTCTCGGCCACCGTGCCGGTGGTGATGCTCGGCCGCCACGACCGCGCCGACGGGTACGACACCGTGGTGAGCGACGACGAGGCCGGCGCCCTCCTGGTGATGCGGCACCTGTTGGGGCTCGGGCACCGCGACATCGCCCACCTCACCGGGGAGTCGGCCGAACCCGACCCCGGTTCCGGCATCCCGCAGGCGATCCGGCTGCGGGCCTACTGCACGGCCATGCGGGAGGCCGGACTCGGCGACCGCATCAGGATCGCGAGCACCCCTGACGTCACCGCGAACGCGCACCGGGCTGCGATGCGGCTGCTCGCCGGCGCCGAGCGGCCGACCGCGATCGTCGCCTGCCACGACGAACCGGCGCTCGGCGTCCTGCGCGCCGTCGCGGACGCGGGGCTCACCGCCGACGAGGTCTCGGTCGCCGGCTACGACGGCATCGACATCGCCGCCCACCCGGGCATCTCGCTTACCACCGTGCGCCAGGACGGTGAGCGGATGGGCCGCCTCGCCGTCGAACTGCTGCTCGAACGCATCGACGGGCGCACCGAACCGCGTCACGAAGTGGTCCGGCCCGAACTGGTCGTCCGCTCCAGCACCCGGCCGCCGCACCACCGCTGACCACCCTCCAGCCACCACCGCGCCCCTGCATTGCACCGTGCAAGAACGATGGGCACCGAACAGGAAGCACCGCATGAACCCTCCTCACCCGACAGTCCAGGGCCTGCGCGCCGAGTACCGCACCGACGCCCCGTTCGTCGGCACGAGCCGCCCGCGCCTGTCCTGGAAGTCCGCGACGACCACCCCGAACTGGGCGCAGGCCGGGGCCGAGATCGAATGGCGGCGAGGCGGCACCACCGAGACCGCCCGCGTCGACGGCGCCGAGTCGGTGTTCGTCGCATGGCCGTTCGCGCCGCTGCTCCCCCGCGAGCGCGGGAGCCTGCGCGTGCGGGTCCACGGCACCGACGGCGCGACCTCGGACTGGAGCGCGCCGCTGGAGATCCGCGCCGGGTTCCTCGCCGAAGGCGAATGGCGGGCGCGGTTCGTCACCGTGCCCGAGCCCGGCCCCGGGCGGCCGGTGCTGCTGCGCCGCGAGTTCGAGGTGCGCGAGGGACTGCGGGCGGCCACCCTGTACAGCACCGCGCGCGGGCTCTTCCAGGTGGAGATCGGCGGCACCCCGGTCGACGCCGATCGGTTCAAGCCCGGGTGGACGGCGTACCGGCAGCGGCTCCTGCACGAGACCAACGACGTCACCGCACTGCTCGCCAAGGGCCCGAACGCGATCGGCGCGGTGCTCGCGGGCGGCTGGTACACCGAGCGGTTCGGCTTCCACGGCGACGCCGAGCCGTTCTACGGGACGCACCCGAGCTTCGCGGCGCAGCTGGTGCTCGAATACGAGGACGGCGCAACGGCAGTGGTCGCCACCGGCGACGAGGGGTGGCGGGCGACCGCGGACGGGCCGATCACGGCGAGCGGGATCTACGCGGGCGAGGAGTACGACGCGCGGCGGGCGATGCCGGGCTGGTCCTCCCCCGGCTTCGACGACGGCACCTGGCTCGGCGCCGAGGTGGACGGCGCCGAGGCGATCGTGCCGGCACCGCGCACCGCGCCGCCGGTGCGGGCCACCCGGGAGCTGCCGGTCGCCGAGGTCATCACCACCCCCAGTGGACGGACCGTGCTCGACTTCGGGCAGAACCTCGTGGGCCACCTGCGCCTGCGCGTCTCGGGCCGCGAGGGCGACACGGTCGTCCTGCGCCACGCCGAGGTCCTCGAACACGGTGAGCTGGGCGTGCGCCCGCTGCGCCACGCCGCCGCCACCGACCGGTACACATTGGCGGGCAACGGGATCGAGACCTGGGAACCCGCGTTCACCTTCCACGGATTCAGGTACGCCGAGGTCGAGGGCCGGCCCGGCGAGTTCGACCCGGCGAACGTCACGGCCGTCGCCGTGCACTCCGACATGGACCGCACCGGCTGGTTCGACTCCTCGCACCCGCAGCTGAACCGCCTGCACGAGAACGTGGTCTGGGGCATGCGCGGCAACTTCCTGTCGATCCCCACCGACTGCCCGCAGCGCGACGAGCGCCTCGGCTGGACCGGCGACATCCAGGTCTTCGCGCCCACCGCGTCCTACCTGTTCGACGCGGACGGGTTCCTCGCCTCGTGGCTCGAGGACCTGGCGCTCGAGCAGGAGGCGAACGGCGGGGTCACGTTCATCGTGCCGAACGTGCTCGAATGGGCGAAGACCCCCGCCGCGGCCTGGTCCGACGCGGCCACCGTCGTGCCCTCCGTCCTCTTCGAGCGCTACGGCGACCGGGCCGTGCTGGAGCGGCAGTACCCGAGCATGCGGGCCTGGGTCGACCAGGTCGCGGCCCTCGCGGGCGAACGGCGGCTCTGGGAGGACCACTTCCAGTTCGGCGACTGGCTCGACCCGAACGCCCCGCCGGACGATCCCTTCCAGGCCCGGACCGACCACGACCTCGTCGCCAGCGCCTACCTGTTCCGCTCCTCCTGCCTGGTCGCCGAAGCGGCGCGGCTGCTCGGCCTGGACGGGGACGCGGCGCGGTACGGGGCGTACGCCCAGGAGGTCCGGGCGGCGTGGCTGCGGGAGTACGTGACCCCGGCGGGCCGGATCGTCTCGGACACGCAGACGGCGTACGCGCTGGCGATCATGTTCGGGTTGGCGACGGACGCGGAGCTGGTCGGGCGCCTCGGGGCGCGGTTGGCGGCGCTGGTCGAGAAGGCGGGCCACAGGATCGGGACCGGGTTCGTGGGGACGCCGCTCATCCAGGACGCGCTGGTGCGAACGGGCCATGCGGACACGGCGCGGGCACTGCTGTTGCAGACTGGGGTGCCGTCGTGGCTGTACCCGGTCACGATGGGCGCGACGACCGTCTGGGAGCGCTGGGACTCCATGCTGGAGGACGGCACGATCAATCCGGGGCAGATGACCTCGTTCAACCACTACGCGTTCGGGGCGATCGCGGACTGGCTGCACCGGACGGTGGCGGGTCTGGCGCCGCTGGAGCCGGGCTACCGGCGGCTGCTGATTGCCCCGGTGCCGCTCGCGGGGCTGGAATGGGCGGCGACGGCGCACGAGACGCCTTACGGCCGGGCGGCGGTGCGGTGGGAGGCGGCCGACGGCGGCCTGGTCGTGCGGGCCACGGTGCCGCCCAACGCGAGTGCGCGGGTGGTGCTGCCGGGCCGGGCGCCGGAGGAGGTCGGCTCGGGCGAGTACGCCTGGGCGATCGCGGACCCGCGTGCGGGTGCCGCATAGGGCTCGGGGCCTCGGACCGCGCACTCGGTTCGGGGCCCCGTCTTTCGGGCGCGGCGGTGTTACGGTGGGGCCCGCCGCGCGTCCCCCTCACCGCCCCTGGAGTCCTCGATGGCGAATCGGCCCTCGGTCAGCCTCGTCATGGCGACCTGCGACAAGCGCGAGTATCTGGCGTTGACGCTCGAATCGCTGCTCGCGCAGACCGAGTCGCGGTTCGAGGTGGTCGTGTGCGACGACGGGACGCGGGACGGGGTCGCGGACGTGATCGCGCCGTTCGAAGGCCGGCTCGATCTGCGGCTGGTGGTGCAGGGGAACCGGGGCCGGGCGGCGGCGCGCAACGCGGCTCTCGAACGGGCGCAAGGGGATCTGGTCGTCTTCATCGACGACGACCGGCTGGCCGCGCCCGGTTTCGTGGCCGCGCACGCGGACGCCGCGAACGGCGGCGGGGTGATCGGCTGGAAGCGCCGGGCGCTCACGTGGTGGCGGCCGGGGATGCTCCCGATCGGGGAGGCGGACCTGGTGCGCCTGGCGTTCCGGGCGGGCGGCACCGCGCGGCTGCGCGAGCCGCTGCGACTGCTGGAGCCGGGCGAGCTGGCCGCCGACCCGGAGGGCGCGCTGGCCCGCGTCGACCTGGGCGAGGAGCGGGACAACTACCGGCAGGTCGTGGACGAGTTCGGGCCGGGCCTGGACGACTTCCGGTTCGACTGGGGCCTGGCCACGACCGCGAACCTCTCGGTGCCGCGCGAGGCCGTGGCGGAGGCCGGCGGCTTCGACGAGGCGTTCACGGGGTGGGGCATGGAGGACACGGACCTGAGCTACCGGCTGCACCGGGCGGGACTGCGGTTCTCGGTGGGGGCGGCGGCGGTGAACTACCACCAGGTGCACCCGCTGGCCGATCCCGATCCGGTGGCGGCCGGGCGGATCATGAAGGCGCAGTTGACGCGGAACCTGGAGCGCTTCTGCGAGCGGCACCGGTCGATCGAGGCGCACCTGTTCCGGGGGTGCTGGTCGGACGCGATGACCTTGGCGGAGGCGGACGCGCTGCTGAAGCGGACCGAGGTCGATCCGATGCTGCGCCGAAGGCTGGAAACTTTTTATATGTCCCGGTAAACCGGCAGCGACCGGGAAGACCGTTGCGGTCGGTCCCGGCATCGGCTACGGTCGATCGGCGAGGCATGAGAACGATTCGACAAGCGGTGTCAGAGCACCGGTGAAGGAACCATATGAGCGAGCGAAAAGCCCTGGTCGTCCGAGGCGGATGGGAGGGGCACGCACCGGTCGAGGCGACTGAACTGTTTCTGCCCTTCCTGCGGGAGAACGGGTTCGAGGTCCGCGTCGAGGAGTCCCCCGAGGTGTACGCGGACGCCGACGCCCTCGCCGCGACCGACCTCATCGTCCAGAGCGTGACGATGTCCGAGATCAGCCACGACCAGCTCAAGGGCCTGCGCGCCGCGGTCGCGGCCGGCACCGGCATGGCGGGCTGGCACGGCGGCATCGCCGACTCCTACCGCAACTCCTCGGACTACCTGCAGCTCATCGGCGGCCAGTTCGCGACCCACCCCTCCAAGGAGCCCGGCGCGTGCAAGGGCAGCCAGGAGGACAACTACCTGCCCCACACGGTCGAGATCACCGCGCTCGGCCGCGAGCACCCGATCATGGAGGGCCTGGAGGACTTCGAGCTCGACACCGAGCAGTACTGGGTGCTCCACGACGACCTCATCGACGTCCTCGCCACGACCACGCACCCCGTGCAGCCGTGGCACCCCTGGCACCGGCCGATCACCTCCCCGGCCGTGTGGACCCGCCAGTGGGGCCAGGGCCGCATCGTCGTCGCCACCCCCGGCCACAGCGTCGACATCCTCAAGGACGCCAACGTCCGCACCATCATCGAAAGGGGCATGCTGTGGGCGACCCGCACGGCGTAGGCATCGTCGGCCTCGGGGCCATCTCCGGCCAGTACCTCAACACCTTCTCGGCCTGCCCGGGCATCCGCATCGCGGCCGTCGCGGACCTCAACGCGGCCCGCGCCGCCGAGGTCGCGGAGGCGACCGGGGCCGCTGCGGTCAGCGTGGACGAGCTCGTCGCGCACCCCGATGTGGACACCGTCCTCAACCTCACCATCCCCGCCGCCCACGCGGACATCGCCTTCAAGGCGATCGCCGCCGGCAAGCACGTGTACGGCGAGAAGCCGCTGGCGGCCGCGTTCGAGGACGCCGAGCGCGTGGTCGCGGCCGGCGAGGCGGCGGGCGTGCGGGTCGGCTGCGCGCCGGACACGGTGCTCGGCACCGGCGTCCAGACCGCGCGGGACGCGATCGACAAGGGCGACATCGGCGCCCCGACCTTCGCGACCGCCACGATGATCGCGCGCGGCCACGAGGTCTGGCACCCGAACCCGGACTTCTACTACACCGAGGGCGGCGGGCCGCTGCTCGACATGGGGCCGTACTACGTGACCTCGCTCGTGCACCTGCTCGGCCCGGTCGTCGCCGTCACCGGCGCCTCCAGCCGCTCCCGCGACCAGCGCGTGATCGGCTCCGGTCCCCGTGCGGGCGAACAGGTCCCGGTCTCGATCGACACGCACGTCACGGGCATCCTGCACCACGCCGGCGGCGCGCTGAGCACCCTCGTGATGAGCTTCGACGGGTACGCCACCTCGTCTCCGAACATCGAGGTCCACGGCACCGAGGGCACCGTCTGGGTGCCCGACCCCAACCACTTCGCGGGCGACGTGACGCTGGACCGGCACGACGCCGAACGCCGCGTCCTCCCGGTCAGCGCCGGGTTCGCGGACTCGGGCCGGGGCGTCGGCCTCATCGACATGGCGCGCACGCAGGCGGATCGGGCCCCGCGGGCGGACGGCGCTCTGGCGCTCCACGTCCTCGAGGTGATGACGGGCCTGCTGCGTTCAGCGCAGACCGGTGCGCGCCTTGACATGCGCACCACGGTCGAGCGGCCGGCGCTGGTGCCGTTCACGGCTCACGCGGACTGGACCGCACCCACGGCGTAGCCGAACCCGGAATATCGAAATTGATCAATCCGACAATCTTCACATTACCGCGGAGTAACGGTAGTCTCCCTACTACGATCCGTCGACAGCGATGTTTCCGAACAGGAGACTGCCATGTCCACTCCCCGGAACAGGATCACCGCTGCGCTGGCAGCAGCGGTGATCACTGCACTCTCACTCTCCACAATGGCCTCATCGGCCCAGGCCGCGGCGCGGCCCGATCCCGTGCCGCTGCCCGACCACCTCGAAGCCCTGCGCGCCGCCGAGGCGACCGAGCTGTACGGCAGCCCCGGCATCCGCCCCCTCGAAGAACGCCGCACCTCCCTGGTCTCCATGGGCGACAGCGAGATCTCCGGCGAGGGCGTCGGCAACTACGAGCCCGGCACCCACACCGACGGGAACTGGTGCGACCGCTCGCTCGACCAGGCCCTGTTCCGCACCGGCATCGAGAGCGACGAGCAGTACAACGTCGCCTGCTCCGGCGCGGCCTCCCCGCACCTCGTCCAGAGCACCGGCGAGCAGCAGTGGAACGAGCTCAACCAGGGCGACCAGCTCGCGATCAAAGCCCGCAACACGCACGTGAAGCTCGTGTGGATCGTGGTGGGCGCCAACGACGAGGGCGGCATCGAGTTCGGCCCCGTCGCCACCGAGTGCGCGACCAACCGCATCCTGTTCCTCGGCCCGTGCTGGGACAGCCATACCGACGACTGGGCGGCCCGCGTCGAGGTGAGCCAGGACGGCGTCGAGAACGCGATCGACGGCGTCCGGGAGACCATGGGCGACGCCGGGTACCTGGCGACCGACTACGACCTGGTCGTCATGTCCTACCCGAGCCCCGGCGGGCCCGATGTGGAGGACAACCCGGACTTCCCCGGCTGGTACGCCGGCGGCTGCCTCCTCTACCTCGCCGACGCGGCGTTCGCCCGCAACAAGGCCGTGCCGCTGTTCGAGCGCGGCATTCGCGAAGCGGCCCTGGGCAAGGGCGCCCGCTACCTCGACGCGCAGCGCCTCTTCGACGGGCACGGCGTGTGCGAGGAGGAGCCCTGGGCGCGCGGCGTCTACGTCGAGGTGGGCGAGCTGCCCTCCGAGCACGCGTTCCGGCAGTCGCTGCACCCCAACTACCTCGGCCACGGGGCGTTCGCGCAGTGCATCACCGAGTTCTACGCGCACCCCGAGTGGGAGACCTCCACCTGCGTCGACCCGGCCAGCACCGACAGCGCCACCCTCTACGAAGGGCTGCTCGAGTTCCAGGACCTCAAAGCGGGCGGCCTGTGCGTCGACGCGGAGGGCTACGACTCCCGCAACGGCACCGACCTCATCTCGTGGCACTGCAACGGCGCGCGCAACCAGGGATTCTGGCTCGACGAGGAGCGCGGATCGCTCCATGTGGAACTGAGCCACGACCGCTGCGTGGACGTCGAGAGCGGCCGCATGCGGGCCGGGACCCCGCTGGTCCTGTGGGACTGCCACGGCGGACTCAACCAGGAGTTCACCGCGACCGGCACGGGCATCCACCCGGTCGGCCACTCGGACCTGTGCCTGGGCTTCGACGGGACCGGCACCGGCGCGGCACTGGTGCTCACCCAGTGCGGCCCAAGCGCCGTCGCCGTCGCCGACCGCGACTACGCCGACCCGGCCGGCTACGGCCACGACGACTGGATCGGCGCGAGCGTCTACTAGGAAACTGGTTCGGGCGCCGCCGGGCTCATGCCCGGCGGTGCCCACTCGCATGACCGGCCGGGCAACCGCCGGCACCCGAGAACCCCATCGCCCCTCCGCGCAGGCGCGTAGGCTCTGTCCTTGGGACGCATGAGGAAGGACGGGAGCTGCAATGGCATCTGAGGAACGCGAAGTCGACCTGGTCGTGATCGGGGCCGGACCGGTGGGCGAGAACGTCGCCGACCGGGCGGCCCAGGGCGGCCTGGAGACCGTGATCGTCGAAAGCGAACTCGTCGGCGGCGAATGCTCCTACTGGGCGTGCATGCCGTCCAAGGCACTGCTGCGCCCGGCCCAGGTGCTCAGCGCCGCCCGCGCGCTCCCTGGCGCGGCCGAGGCCGTCACCGGCGGCATCGACGTCGCCGCCGTGCTCCGCAGGCGCGACTCCTTCACCAGCGACTGGTCCGACGACGGCCAGGTCCAATGGCTCGAGAGCGCGGGCATCGGCCTGGTGCGCGGGCGCGGGCGACTCAGCGGCGAACGCGAAGTCACCGTGACCGCGGAGGACGGCGCCACCACCGTACTCCGGGCCCGCCACGCGGTCGCGGTCGCGACCGGGTCGGTGCCGGTCCTGCCGGACATTCCCGGTCTGCGCGAAGCGAACCCGTGGTCGAGCCGCGAGGCCACCAGCGCGAAGACCGTGCCCGAGAGCCTCGCGATCATCGGCGGCGGCGTGGTCGCGATGGAGATGGCGACCGCGTACGCGGCCCTCGGCGCCGACGTCACAGTCATCGTGCGGGACGGCGTGCTCGGCAGTGTCGAGTCCTTCGCGGGCGAGCGGGTGACCGAGGCGCTGCGATCGCGGGGGGTCGAGATCCTCACGCGCACCGAGACGCTCAGCGTCGAACGCACCGGCGGTGAAGTGCGGATCGAGACGAGCGGCGGCACGGTGACCGCCGCCGAGGTGCTCGTCGCGACCGGGCGCCGGCCCGCCACGGCCGACCTCGGACTGGAACGGGTCGGGCTCGACCCCGGGAAGCGGCTCGACACCGACGACACCTTGCGCGTCGACGGATTCGACTGGCTGTACGCGGTGGGCGACGTGAACGGCCGGGTGCTCCTGACGCACCAGGGCAAATACCAGGCGCGCGCGGCGGGCGACGTGATCGCGGCCCGCGCGAAGGACCGCCCGGTCGACGACGCGCCGTGGGGCGCGCACGCGGCGACCGCGGACCACCACGCCGTGCCGCAGGTCGTGTTCACCGAACCCGAGGTCGCCGCCGTGGGACCGACCGCCGAAGAGGCTCGCGCGCAAGGGAAGTCGATCAGGGTCGTGGACTACGACCTCGCCGGGGTCGCCGGGGCGGGCCTCTCCCGCGACGGCTACCAGGGCGCCGCGCGGATGATCGTGGACGAGGACCGCGGGGTGATGATCGGGGCGACCTTCGTCGGCCCTGACGTGGCCGAGCTCGTGCACGCGGCGACCACGGCCGTCGTCGGCGAGGTGCCGATCGACCGGCTCTGGCACGCGGTGCCGTCCTACCCCACGGTCAGCGAGATCTGGCTGCGGCTGCTCGAAGCGTACGGGCGCCCCGCCTCGGCCTAGCGACTGTCCGCTCGCCGCGCCGGCCTCGGCCTTACCGACCCCGGTGCCGCTTCGGCAGGGCGGGTGAAGAACGAGCGTGACGGACGGGGACCGGTGCCGGCGGTCGCCGCCTCCTGCACCAGGGAGGTCGTGGAGCAGACCTCGCGTTCGCCCTCGGGGGCCTCGGCCGCCCCGGGGCTCCCGCCGAGATCGTCGGCGATGCGCCTGGAGGCCTTGAGCCGGGCGCGCACGGCGAGGCCTGCGCAGGCGATCACGGCGAGCCCGCCGCCGACGGTGGACCAGCCGACCGGTTCGCCGAGGAGCAGCGCGGCCCACGCGATGGTCATCACCGGCTGCGTGAGCTGCACCTGACTCACCTGCGCCATCGGCCCGATCGCGAGGCCGCGGTACCAGGCGAAGAACCCCAGGTACATGCTCACGGCCGCAAGGTAGGCGAACGCGAGCCACTGCACCGGGGTCGCGGTCGGCGCTTCCCGCGCCACCTCGATGCCCGCCGCCGCGATCATCACCGGGGCGGCCAGGACCAGCGCCCACGACACGGTCTGCCACGAGCCGAGCTCGCGCGCGAGCAGGCCGCCCTCGGCGTACCCGACCGCCGCGGCCAGCACCGCGCCGAAGAAGAGCAGGTCCGCGGCGTCCAGCGACGCGAATCCGCCGCCCTGCAGGGCGGCGAAGCCGACCGCGGCCACCGCGCCGAGACCCGCGAACGTCCAGAACGAGGCCGCCGGCCGCTCCTTCACCCGCAGCACGGCCATGATCGCCGTCGCCGCCGGCAGGAGCGCGATCACGACCGCGCCGTGGCCGGCGGAGGACGTGGTGAGCGCGTAGGAGGTGAGCATCGGGAAGCCGACCACCACGCCGCCCGCGACCAGGGCGAGCCGACCCCATTGGGCCGCAGACGGAAGGCGCTGGCCGGTCGCGGCCAGCGCGACCGCGGCGAGCGCCGCGGCGATGACGGCGCGGCCGGACCCGATGAACAGCGGCGACAGGCCCTCGACCGCGATGCGGGTGAACGGGAGGGTGAAGGAGAACGCGAGGACGCCGAGGAGGCCCCACCACAGTCCCGCGCGATGCGATAGCACGGGCGGGCCATCAACGATAGTGCTACTCTTTGTCTTCATGTCGAATGGTAGCACTCAGCGGATTGTCGACGGCCTGCGCGCGTGGATCGCGACTGCGCCGCCCGGGGCGAAGGTCCCCTCGAGCCGGGAGCTGATGGCGCAGTACGGGGCCAGTCCGGTCACCGTGCAGAAGGCCGTGCACGCACTCAATGCCCTTGGGCTGGTGGAGAGCCGCCCTGGTGTGGGCACGTTCGTGCGGGCGGTGCGCGCACCGCGGGCCGTGGACTTCGGTTGGCAGACGGCAGCTCTGGGCTCGCCGCATGCCCGGCTGCCGGTGGTGTCCTCGACGCAGCGGTCGGCGGCCCCGGACGCGATCAGTCTGCATTCGGGTTATCCGGACCAGGAGCTGCTGCCGGGCCGGATGGTGCGGGCGGCGCTGGGGCGGGCGGCGAAGTCCGAGGCGGCGCTGACCCGCTCGCCGGTGCGCGGACTGCCGGAGCTGCAGGCGTGGTTCGCGGCGGAGCTCGGCGCCACCGCTCCGGCGGGGGTCGCGGCGCCGACCGCTCGTGACGTGATGATCGTGTCCGGCAGCCAGAGCGGGCTCGGCTCGGTCTTTCGCGCGGTGGTGGGCCGGGGGAGGCCGCTGCTCATCGAGTCGCCCACGTACTGGGGCGCGATCCTCGGCGCGGAGCAGGCCGGGCTGACGCTGGTGCCGGTCCCGAGCGGGCCCGAGGGCCCGGACCCGGAGGAGTTGGACCGGGCGTTCCGCCAGACGGGGGCGCGGGCGTTCTACGCGCAGCCGACGTTCGCGAACCCGACCGGGGTGCAGTGGACGCCGAGCCGGGGACGGGAGCTGCTGGAGGTCGTGCGCGGGCACGGGGCGTTCCTCATCGAGGACGACTGGGCGTACGACCTGGCGATCGATGCGGATCCGGCACCGCTTGCGGCCCTTGACGACAGCGGTCACGTGATCTACCTGCGCTCGCTGACGAAGAGCGCGTCGCCGGCGCTGCGCGTGGCGGCCGTGGTGGCGCGCGGGCCCGTGCGGGACCGGATCGTGGCCGACCAGGGGTCGGAGGCGATGTACGTGAGCGGGGTGCTGCAGGCGGCCGCGCTCGACGTGGTCGCGCAGCCGGGGTGGCGGCATCATCTGCGCGCCTTCAGGAACCAGGTGCGGCTGCGCCGTGACCTGCTGATCGACGCACTGCGCGAGCACGCGCCGGGGACGGCGCTCGAGCGCGTCCCGGCGGGCGGGCTCAACCTGTGGCTGCGGCTGCCCGAGGGGACCGATGTCGAACGGCTGGTTCGCGACTGCGAGTCGCGCGGGCTGCTCATCGCGCCCGGCACGGAATGGTTCCCGGCCGAGCCGGCGGGCCCGTTCGTGCGGGTGAACTTCGCGGGCCCGGCCCCGGACCGGTTCCCCGAGGCGGCGCGGCTGCTGCAGGAGGCCCTGGAGGACCAGGGCTGAAACCGGCTTGGCGGCCGAACCTATCCTAGGTATATTAGGATGAAACCTAGGAAGATTAGGAAACCATGCCGCGTGTAGGACTCACCCGGGACGCCTTGATCGGCGCCGCCGCGGACGTCGCCGACGAGATCGGATTCGAGCACCTGACGCTCTCGGTGCTGGCCAAGCGGTTCGGCGTGCGCGACGCGAGCCTGTACACGCATGTGCGCGGGCTCGCCGACCTCATGGAGGGCGTGGCGCTGCTCGCGCACGAGGAGTGGGCCGAGGTCCTGGGCGAGGCGGTGGCCGGGCGCTCCGGGCACGAGGCCCTGACCGCCTTCGCGGACGCGTACCGCACGTTCGCGACCGGACACCCGGGCCGGTACGCCGCCACCCGGCACCCGATCGCGCCCGAGCGGCTCGCGGCCTCCACCGGGGTCGCGCGCATCATCGAGGCCTGCTACGCGCTCCTGCGCGGCTACGACCTGCCCGAACCCGACGCCACCGACGCGGTCCGACTGCTGCGCAGCACCTTTCACGGCTTCAGCGACCTGGAGGCCACGGGCGGCTTCACCGCCGACCGGTCCCTGGACGCCTCGTGGCGGCGCGCGGTCGACGCCCTCCACCACACCCTGACCGAGTGGTCGCGGGTCTGAACCAGAACGGGAGCAACCCCATGCAGCAAGGCACCGTCGACTTCGATTCGACCACAGTGGAGTACACGCGCCGCGGCGAAGGCCCGCCGCTCCTCCTCGTCCCCGGGGGCTCGGGCCACGGCGGCGTCCTCGAACGGCTCGCGGCGCGGCTCGCCGCGCACTACGACGTCGCCGTCATGAACAGCTGCGTCGCCTCCCGGCAGCGGCCGGGCACCGCGCTCGGGGACCAGCACCCGAAGGCGCACGCCGAGGACGCCGCCGGCGTGGTCGACGCGCTCTTCGACGAAGCGCCGATCGTGGTCGGCTTCAGCTCCGGCGCCGTCACCGCGCTGGAGCTGCTCGCCCACCACCCCGAGCGGGTGCGCCGCGCCGTCGTCCACGAGCCGCCGCTCGTGCACCTGCTGCCCGAGGCCGCGCGGCTGCGGACCGAGATCGCCTCGGTGCGGAAGTCGGCCCGCGCCGGGGACTTCGCCGCCGCCGGGGCGGCCATGGCCGCCCTGATGGTCGACACGGACATCAGGTTCGAGGCTCCCGCCTTGCGGCGCTTCGGTTCCTGGCTCGACGGGTATGCCGAGACCGCACCGGAACCGCCGACGCCGGAACTGCTGGAGCTGTTCGGCCGCCTCGGCGACCTGCAGCCGCTGTTCCTGGAGCACATGCTCGTCCAGTTCACCGGCTACGAGCCCGACCTGCCCGCACTGGCGGCCCAGTCCGACCGGCTCGTCCTCGCCGTGGGCGTCGACTCCCGCGGCGACCTCCCGTTCCAGACCACGGCGGCCCTGGCGTCGCGCCTCGGCCTCCCGCTCACCGAACTGCCGGGCGGGCACCTCGGCCCGGTCGAGCGGCCGACGCAGTTCGGTAGCGCGCTCCAGACCCTGCTCAATGCGATCACAAATCACGTTCGGTCACAATAGAACCATGGAGACCTTCACCGCCCCCGAGAAGATGAGCGCCGACATGCGCCGCAACGGCGTCACGATCTGCGCGTTCTTCGGCCTCGGCTGGTTCATCGGCGGCGCCGGCGTGCTGGGTGCCGGCGCCCCCTACTGGATCGGCCTCGCACTCGCCGTGCTGATCAGCATCGCCCTCGTCGTCGCGGTCCCGCGCGTCGCCACGGAGCGCGAGCGCCCGCGCCGGCTGCCGAAGGACTGGGGCCGCCGCTACGGCATCTGGATCGCCTTCGAGGTCGTGCTCATCGTCGCGGCGATCCTCGTGCTCCGCGGCCTGGACCTCGGCGACTTCCTGCCGGGCACCATCGCGGTCATCGTCGGCGCGCACTTCCTGCCGCTCGCACCCGCCTTCGACGAACCGAAGTACCGCTGGACCGGGTACGCGATGATCATCGCCGGTCTCGCGGGGATCGCCGCGGGCACCGGCGGCGTCACCCTGGCCGGAGCGGTGGCCGGGTTCGGTTCCGCCGCAACCCTCTGGGTCACGGGCGCGGCCGTCCTCAAGCGCGGCTGACGGCCGCCGACGCGGTACGGTCGGCGCATCGCGGCGAACGGAGACCAGCATGGCGGCACCGGACTCACGGCAGGCCCGCGCACGCGGGTCCCTGCTCCTCGCCGCGTGCGCCGACGCGCTCGGCTCCGTGTTCGAAGGCGAACGGAACCTCTCCCCCGAACGCGTGGCCGACGCCGTCGACACGACCGCATCGGCGCTGTGCTGGACGGACGACACCGCGCAGATGCTCGTCCTCGCCGAGCACCTCGGCGCCGGCGGCGGCCGGATCGAACCCGACCGACTCGCCGCCGCGTTCGCCGACGCGTGGTCGACCGAGCCGTGGCGCGGCTACGGACGCGGGGCGGCACGGATGCTCGCGCAGATCAGCGACGGCACCCCGTGGCGGGAGGCGGCGCAGTCGGCCTTCGACGGCGCCGGATCGCTCGGCAACGGCGCGGCCATGCGCGCCGCCCCGGTCGGACTCGTGCCGGGCCGCAGCCTCGACGAGGTCGCCGATGCGGCGACCGCTTCGGCCGTGGTCTCGCACGTCCACCCCGAAGGCGTCGACGGAGCCGTCACGCAGGCCCTCGCGGTCGCCATCGTCGCCACCACGCCCAGAGGCCAACGCCTGCAAGCGAACGAGGTGATCGAGCCGATCGCCTCCCGCACCGGTGCCGCGTTCGCCGCCGAACTCCGGGCGATCCCGGCGCTCCTCGACGGACCGGCGACCGCCATCAGCGACCGCTACCGTTGCGACGCGACCGCACTGGGCGCCGTCCCGCCCGCCCTCGCGGTGTTCCTGCGCCACCCGGACGACCCGGTGGCGCTCGCCAAAGAGGCGATCGGGCTCGGCGGCGACACCGACACCATCGCCGCGATGGCCGCCGCGGTGTGCGGCGCCTACTGCGGCGAGGCCGCCGTCCCCCCGACGTGGACGGCCGCGCTCGAGCAGGCGGCGCGGGTGCGCGCCGCCGCCGACCGCCTCGCCCTCGTGCCCTGAGGCGAGATTCCCCGAGCGCGTGAAGCCCCCCGCTCGGCCGGACGGGCCGTTCGGGCGACGCGGCGCGGGACCGGTGCGAGGATGGACCGGAGACCAACGGCTACTGAGGAAGACAGGGGTGCGCTCATGGAAGTCGGCGGCGTTTTCGCAGATGCGTTCTCGCGCGTGCAGGAGGAGGTGCACGCGGTGCTGCACGCCCTCTCGCAGGAGGACTTGGACGCGCGGCCCGGCCCCGGGGCGAACTCGATCGGGTGGCTGGTGTGGCACATCGCGCGGCTCCAGGACGACCACGTCGCGGACGCGGCCGGGCGCGAGCAGACCTGGACCGCGGACGGCTGGTACGACCGGTTCGCACTGAAGCTCGAGCCCCGCGACATCGGGTACGGGCACACGGTCGAGCAGGCGGAGCAGGTCACCGGCCTCAAGGCCTCCGAACTGCGGGCGTACTACGACGCGGTGCACGAGGCGACCGCCGCGTACATCGAGGGGCTCACGGCCGCCGACCTCGACCGTGTCGTGGACACGCGCTGGGACCCGGAGGTGACGCTCGGGGTGCGGCTGGTGAGCGTCGTCAACGACAACCAGCAGCACACGGGCCAGGCCGCGTACGTGCGCGGCCTGCTCGACACGCGTTGAGCCCCAGTTCAGCCCTGTAGCAGCAGCGGCAGCGCCTCGCCGATCGGCTCCCGCAGGACCGCGTCGGCGAGCTCGTCGTACGGGGTCGGTTCGGCGTTGAGGATCACGAGCCGGGCGCCGTGCGCCAGCGCGTAGTCGCAGAGTCCGGCGGCCGGGTAGACGCCGAGCGAGGTGCCGATCGCGGCGAACAGGTCGGCTTCGCGCGTGGCGTCGGCGGCGGCTTCGAGGACGTCGCCGTCGAGCTGCTGCCCGAAGGAGACGGTGGCGGATTTGAGGATGCCGCCGCAGGCGAGGCAGTGCGGGTCGGCCTCGCCCGCTTCGAGCCGGGGCAGGACCTCGGTCATGGGCATCCTCGCACCGCAGTCGAGGCAGGCCGCGTCGCGGGCGGTCCCGTGGATCTCGATGACGCCGGCGGGATCGGAGCCGGCGGCCTGGTGGAGGCCGTCGGTGTTCTGGGTGATGACGGCGCGCAGCCGGCCGGTTCGCTCGAAGTCGGCGAGGGCGCGGTGCGCGGCGTTCGGCTTCGCGGTCCAGAGGGTGCTGCTGCGGCGGGCGGCCCACGCCTGCCGCCGCACCTCGGGGTCGGCGAGGTAGTGGTCGATGGTGGAGAGCTTCTCGGCGGCGGGGTTCCTGGTCCAGACCCCCTGGGGGCCGCGGAAGTCGGGGATGCCGGAGTCGGTGGAGACGCCGGCCCCGGTGAGGACCGTGATCGAGGCGGCCTCACCGAACCAGCGGGCCGCCTCGGCGATGGAAGTCGTGCTCATCTGACGGAACGTACCGCAGGCCCCCGGCGGCGGTCCGGGGCGGTTGCGACCTCGGACTCCGCAACGGTGGAGCCGCGCCGTCCCGGCTGGTGCGCCATGGCCTCGTCGCACCAGGAGAGGTCGCGGCCGATGGCGTCGTGGAGCGGGTCCGGAGGGTCACTCGCGGCCTGTAGGCGCGGAACGCGGGGTCAGCCGTCGAGTCTGCGGCGGAGGATCGGGGGGTTGAGGAGGGTCGCCTCGCCCCGGCGGTAGAGGCGGGCGGGGCGGCCCGGCTCGCCTGCTGTCGTGCTGCCGGTGGGTTCGACGAAGCCGGGAGTGGTGGTGGCCTTGCGGTGGAAGTTGCGCGGGTCGATCGGCTCGCCCCAGACCGCTTCGTAGACCTGCCGGAGGGCGGCGATGGTGAACTCGGGCGGGCAGAAGGCCGTGGCGAGCGGGGTGTACTCCAGTTTGGAGCGGGCGCGTTCGACGCCGTCGGCGAGGATGCGGTCGTGGTCGAACGCGAGGCCGTGGCGGCCGACCGGCAGCCAGGCGGCCTCGGCCGCGTCCGTTCCCGCTGTGGGCGTGGGGAGGTCGGGCAGGAGCGCGAGGTAGGCGACCGTGACGACGCGGCCGCGCGGGTCGCGGTCGGGGGCGCCGTAGGTGCCGAGCTGCTCGAGGTGGCCGCCGGGGCCGTCGAGGCCGGTCTCCTCCCCCAGTTCGCGGCGGGCCGCGGCGGTCAGGTCCTCGTCGGCGTGGACGAAGCCGCCGGGCAGGGCCCAGCGGCCGAGGTGGGGCTCCAGGCCCCGTTGCACGAGCAGCGCGTTCAGTGCCCCTTCGCGGACCGTGAGGACCACGAGGTCGACAGTGACGGCGAACACCGGATGACTCATTATCACCACCTTGACGATAACCTAGCACATGGATTATCGTCATGATGACGAGAAAAAAGGAGGCCCTCCCGATGGCCGATGTCACCAAGCTCCTGTTCATGCGCCACCTGCGCGGCACCCCGACCGTCTGGGTCCGCTGCCAGAAGCGCGGCCGCACCGTAAGCGAAGGCACCAGCCAGTCCTTCTGGTACCGCCCGCTGGTCGCCGTGCTCTCGGAAGTGCCGGTCGACGACCGCGAGCTGCCCCTCATGTTCCACGCCCGCACCGCCGACTTCGCCGATGTCACCGTGCAGGCGACGGTCACCTACCGGATCGAGGACCCGGACCTCGCGGCCACGCGCCTCGACTTCTCGGTCGACCCCTACCGCGGCCAGGCCCGGGCCCGCCCGCTCGACCAGGTCGCGACCCTGCTCACCGAGCTCGCCCAGCAGCCCGCGATCGACCTGCTCGCCCGCCTGCCCCTGGCCGAGGCCCTCACCAGCGCCGTCCCCCAGCTCCGCGAGGACGTCGCCGCGGCGCTCGCCGAGGAGGCGCGGCTCGCGGAGATCGGCGTCAGCGTGGTCAGCGCGCGCGTCGTCTCGGTCCGGCCCGAACCGGAGCTGGAGCGCTCGCTGCAGACCCCCACTCGCGAAGCGGTGCAGCAGGACGCGGACAAGGCCACGTACGCCCGGCGGGCCCAGGCCGTCGAGCGCGAGCGGGCCATCGCCGAGAACGAGCTGCAGAACAAGATCGAGCTCGCCCGGCGCGAACAGCAGCTCGTCGAGCAGAAGGGCGCCAACAACCGGCGGCAGGCCGAACTGGCAGCGTCGGCCGGACTCGCCGCGGCCCAAGGCGAGGCCGAACGCGAACGCACGCTCGCGGCGGCCCAGGCCGACAAGATCCGGGTCGTCGGCGCCGCCGAGGCCGAGGCGGAGACCGCCCGCCTCGCCGCGTACCGGGACCTGCCGCCCTCGGTCATGCAGGGGCTCGCGCTGCGCGAACTCGCGGGCCGGCTGCCGGAGATCGGCCAGCTCACGATCACCCCGGACCTGCTGACCGGGGCGATCTCGCGGCTCGCCGAAGGCTCGCGATGAGCGCGACCCTCGCACCCCGGGTGGTGGTCGTCAGCCGCCGCAGCGAACTGGACGAACTGCTCGTCCGGCACGGCACCCGCGCGGCGGCCGAGCACTTCCTGCGCCAGCGCGGCCGCGACCTGGACGAGGTCGCGGCGCGGCACGAGGCGCTCGAGACCGCGCTCACGGCCGTGGACGCGGCGATCCCGGCCGACTGGCGCCGGGGCCGGGTGGACCGGGAGGACCTGCCGAGGTTCCTGTTCGGGCCCGAGGACATCATCGTGGCGGTCGGCCAGGACGGGCTCGTCGCGAACCTCTCGAAGTACCTTGCGGGCCAACCGGTGCTGGGTGTGGACCCGGAGCCGGGGCGGAACCCGGGAGTGCTGATCCGGTTCCACGCCAAGGCGATCGGTGCGGCGATGCGGGCCGTGGCCGCGGAGGCCGCAGCGATCCGGCGGCTCACGATGGTGGCCGCGCGGCTCGACGACGGCCAGGTGCTGGCCGGGCTCAACGAGGTGTACGCGGGCCACGGCACGCACCAGTCGGCGCGGTACCGGCTCATCGGGGCGGACGGGCGGGGCGAGCGCCAGTCCTCGTCGGGCGTGCTGATCGGCACGGGCACCGGGGCGACCGGCTGGTCGGCGTCGATCGCGGCCGACCGGGGCCTCAGCGGGGCGCTGCCCGAACCTGAGGCGCGGTCGCTGTCGTGGTTCGTCAGGGAGGCCTGGCCGTCCCCGGCGACCGGGGCGACCCTGACCGCGGGCCGCCTGAACGTCGGCGAGGAGCTGCGGCTGGTGTGCGAGAGCGAGCGGCTCGTGGTCTTCGCCGACGGCGTCGAGTCCGACCACCTCACGGTCACATGGGGCCAGCAGGTCACCATCGGCCTGGCGGACCACCACCTCCACCTGGTGGTACCCGGGTAGCAACGCGGGAACGCCGTGCCGCCGGTTCGGCGGCACGGCGTTCCGTTTCGTCCCTTCGACTATGCGCCGGTCGCTCCACGGGCGGCGGCTCGGTCGCAGACATCGCGGATCGCCTGGACCACGGCGTCGGCGCGTTCGACGATGAGGCGGGAGTGGTCGGTGTCGGTGAGGAGTCGCTGCTCGCCGTTCGAGACCGAGGCGGCGAGGTGCGCGTCGAGGCGGGTCTTGCCGTCGTGGATCTCCTGCAGGGCCTCCTCGGACATGAGCGCCTGCTGGCCCGGGTCGACGCCGAGCGGGGTCAGCGCGATCACCGGCACGTCCGGCAGGCCCGGCCCGGCCAGCAGCTCCTCGGCGAGGGGCACCAGGGTGCCGCGCTCGGCCATGCCGACGTCGATCCAGGTGTCGCTCACGTGGTAGTCGACGACCGCTTCCCGCACGTCGGCGGGGAAGTCGGCGTACATGGCGGACACCATGTCCCGCATGAAGGGCAGCGCGCCCTCAAGCTGCTCGCGCGTGGGCGCGATCGCCTCCCCGGCGGCGAGGTCCGAGCCGGCGGGCATGAACTCGTCCCAGTTGCGGTGGAACGCGTCGAGCCAGACCAGCCCGGCCACTTCTTCGGGGAAGAGCTGCGCGAAGCGGTAGGCGTACGCGCCGCCCAGGGAGTGCGGCACGAGGACGTACGGGCCGGGGATCCCCTGGGCGTGCAGGAGCTCCCGGAGTTCGACGGCGACCGCTTCGGCGGTGCGGGGCAGCGGCATCGGGTCGCTGTAGCCGGAGCCGCCGCGGTCGTAGACGACGGCGGTGGTGAATGCGGCGGCCGCCTGCTGAAGGCCGTAGTAGTCGAGGCCGATCGCGCTGGCGCCGGGCAGGAACACGACGGCGGGGCCGCCGCTGCCGGCCCGGTGCACGAAGAGGCGGCGGCCGTCGATCTCCTGGAAGCCGCCGAGCGGCGCGATGCGGGCGGACTGAGCGGCTGAGGTGTGGTTCTCGTTCATGTCGGCAACTATGGGCGGCGGGCCTTGCACCGGCCTTGCACGGACCTGTCGCGGGTGCCGGGGTGGCGGGCGGGCGGCGTTTGAGGAATCGTTGCGGGCATGACGAACTCGACCGACACGCCCGCCCGGCTCGCCGACGCGCCCCGGCTCCAGGCCCGCAACTCCGCCGCGTTCTGGGCGGCCACCGGCCGCTCGCGCGGACACGAGGTGATCCGGCGCCGCGGCTTCCTCGCCGTCGCAGGCGACGAGCGCGCGGGCCTGCGCGTGCTCATCCAGGAGCCGGACCTCACCGCGGACGAGCTGGCGGAGATGGCCGGCCTCGCACGCGAGGCCGCGGAGCCGGTCGACATGGAGGACCCGTTCAGCGCCACGGAACTCGGGCATCTGGGCATGGGCTCGTGGCAGATGCCGATCATGCTGCGCCCGCCGGGCGGTGTCGAGCCCGCCGCCGTCCCGGTGCAGCGGGTTCGCAGTGAGTCGGACCTGCACGGCGCGGAGCGGGCCGTCATCGAGAGCTTCGGCCTGCACCGCTTCGAGCCCTACCGGCCCGGCGAGATGTTCCCGGCGGCGCTGCTCGACGAACCCGGCGTCGAGCTCTTCGTCGCGCGGGTCGACGGCGAGGTCGCGTGTGCGTGCGTCACCGTGGCCGCCAACGGCTTCGGCAGCCACTACTGGGTCGGCACCACCGAGGCCGCCCGCTCGCGGGGCATCGGCCGCGCCGTCATGCTGGGCTCGCTCGCGCCGCTCGCGCAGATCCCGGTCACGCTCACCGCCTCGAAGCTCGGCGTGCCCCTCTACGAGAAGCTCGGGTTCGCCTCGGCGGCACCGTCGACCTGGTGGTCCTCGAGCCGGGCCTGATCCTCAGCCGTCGAGGCCGGCGAGGATCGCGGTCTTGCGTTCGGGCGAGGTGAACGCGGCACCGATCGCGTTGCGGGTGAAGCCCGTGAGTTGATCGACGCTCATGCCGAGTGCCGCCGCGAAGGCGTACTCGCGCTCGATCGTCGTGCCGAGCTGGACGGGGTTGTCCGTGGCGAGTGTGACCGCGACGCCCGCCTCGACCAGCCGCAGCAGCGGGTGCTCGTCGAGTTCGGGCAGGACGCCGAAGAAGTCGTTGCACGTCAGCGCGCATTCCAGGGTCACGCCCCGGTCGGCGAGCAGGCGCAGCAGCTCCGGGTCGGCCGCGGCGTGGACGCCGTGCCCGATCCGGGTCAGGCCCGGCATGTGCGCGGCGGCCGCGATGTTCGCCGTCGACAGCTCCCCCGCGTGCGCGGTGATCCCGAGGCCCGCGTCGGCGAACCGCTGCGCCAGCCGGTACATGGGCGCCCAGTCGGCCTCGGTGTCGTAGGGCGCGTAGAGGAAGTCGATGCCCGCGAGCCCTTCGCCCGCAGCGCGGATGCAGTCGTCCGCGAACGCCTCCGTTCGTTCGGGGTCCTGCCCGGCCTGGATGACGATCGCCAGCGCTTCGGCGTGCAGGAGCGGGTAGTCGGCGCGCACCTGCGCCTCGGCGCGCCGGAACAGGGCCATGAAGCCGTCTCGGGTGACGACCTCGCCGCCGCAGCGGACCTCGACGTAGCGGGCGCCGGCCGCGGCGTGGTCGCGCATCAGCGCCGCGAACCTGGCGACGAACAGCTCCTCGTCCGCGTCGTGGTCGAGCGAGACCGGCTGCATCGACCCGATCCGCTGCAGGCGCTCCCGGCCGGGCGGCACGGCGGCGGCCAGCTCCCGGCGCCAGGCCGCCCAGTCGTAGGGCTTCCGGCCCTCGCGTTCGGCCAGGACGAGGTCGAGGTAGCGCGTGGCCTCCTGGTGGACGTGGAGGTCGGCTTTCGGTACGCGGGCAAGGGCTTCCGAGGCGTTCATCGATCGACCCTACCGGGGGCGGCGGGCCGGTGGGAGGTGAGGTCAGCCGGTCGCGACCGGGGTGTCGAGGGCGCGGGCAGCCTCTTCGGCGACCCCGCGGCGGAAGCCTGCGCCGCCGAGGGCGAGGACGGTTTCGAGGGCGCGGCGGTGGGCTTCGGGGAGGGCGTCGGCGGCGGTGGTCGGCACGTCCGGCGTGACACCGGTGCCTTCCCAGTTGCCGCCGGAGATCGGGCTGACGGCGCGGGCGACGGGGAGGGCGAGTTCGAGGTGGGTGTCCACTTTGACGCTGTCGCGGGGGTGCGCGCCGCCGCGGGTGCGCTCGCCGACCACGGTGGCCCGCCGGCGCTCTTGGAGGTCGAAGCTCAGGGCCTCGCCGCCGGAAAAGGTCTTCGCGCTGGTCAGGACCCACACGGGCTTGGTGCCGCCGAACTTGGCGCCGGGGACGTGCGAGGTCCACAGCTGCTTGAGGTCGGCGGGGTCGCGGTGGGCCATGCCCGAAAGCTGCACGGGCTCGGTGTCGGTGAGGAAGCTGTAGACCCAGGCGACCATGCTCGGGTCGCCGCCGAGGCATTCGCGCAGATCGAGGATCAGGGCGTCGGTGGCGGCGAGCAGGTGCATCGCGCCGGTGACGCGTTCGGCGGCGACCGAGGGCGGGAAGAGCAGCGGGGCGATCGCCAGCAGCCCGACGTTGCCGGGGAGCCGCTGCGCGTTCGCGATGCCGCCGCAGGTCAGGTCGCTCCACTCGGCCATCTGGCGCAGCTGGGTGGCCTCGTCGTCGTGGGTGTCACTGAGTTCGGTGGGGCTGTGGATGACTCGCAGGTGGAGGTCGCCGTTGACGGATTGGAGGTCGGCGGTGACGAGCTCGGCGAGGCGGGCCTGGTCGGCGCCCTCGTAGCGGCCCTCGGCGGCCGCGGCGGTGAGGACCGCGGCGATGTCGGCGGCGACCTCGGGGAAGACGTAGCGCTCGAGGAGCAGTTTCGTGATCTGCGGAACGACGGTGGCGGCGGGCATCGGAACCTCCAGAGGGGGCGGGTGATGTCTAGTAGTGAACCACCGAATTGACAAAGCGTCCAGTTTTTTGGACACTTAAATCATGGACGCACCGGAGGCCGAAGAACTGACCCTCTCCACCCCGCAGCAGTACCGGGCGCTCGGGCACCCCGTACGCCACCGACTGCTCTTCACCCTGGGGCAGGACTCCGCGACCCTGAGCCGGCTCGCGACCGACCTCGGCATCAGCAAGGGCAGCGTCGCCCACCACCTGAAGGTCCTGCGCGAGGCCGGCCTCGTCCGGCTCGACAGCACCCGCAAGGTCAGGGGCGGCACCGAGCAGCGCTTCAAGCGCACCGCCGCACGGCTGCGCTTCGACGACGAGGAGGCCACGAAGGCGGCGCTGGCCGCCGTCGCCGACCAGATGCGCACCGACGACGACCCGCTGTTCATGCTGCGCAGCATCCGGTTGAGCGAACCGCAGGCCCGGCGGCTGCGCGAGACCCTGGAAGAGCTGGTCAAGGGACTATCCGAAGAGGACGGCGAGGAGCGCTACGGCGTGCTGGTCGGCCTCTACCGGCCGCAGGCGGGCCCGGTCAGCGAGGGCTGAGGCCGTCCCCGTCCGAGCGATCGACGCGACCCGACTCGTACGCCCACATCGCGGCCTCGACCCGGTTGCGGAGGCCGAGCTTGGCGAGCACCCCGGCGATATGGGTCTTGACCGTGCCCAGCGAGAGGAAGAGCCGCTCCCCGATCTCCGTGTTCGTCAAACCCATGGCCAGCAGCGCGAGCACGTCCTCCTCGCGGGCGGTCAGCGGCGAGGACGGCTGCCTCACGGCCCTCGTCGCGCGCGAGAACTCGCCCAGCAGCCGCAGCGTCACCTGCGGTGCGATGAGCGCGTCGCCGTTCGCCGCCGCGCGGACCGCCTCGCCGATCAGGTGCGGTCCCGCCTCCTTCAGCAGGAACCCCCTGGCGCCCGCCCGCAGCGCGCCGTGCACGTACTCGTCGAGGTCGAACGTCGTGATCACGACGACCGCGATCGGATCGGCGACCCGGTCGCCCGCGAGCAGCGAGGTCACCTCGATGCCGTTGAGGCCCGGCATCCGGATGTCCACCAGGGCCACATCGGGCCGCACCCGATGGGCGAGCCTGACCGCCTCCACGCCGTCGGCGGCCTCGCCGACGACCTCGATGCCCGGCTGCGAGTCGAGCAGCAGGCGCAGGCCGGTGCGCACCGGCTCCTGGTCGTCGGCCACGATCACCCGGATCATCGCTCTCCCAGCGGCAGTGAGGCCCGCAGGGTCCAGCCCCCGGCCGGGTCGGGTCCCGCGGTCACGTCGCCGCCGAGCAGCGCCGCCCGCTCCGCCATGCCCTGCAGGCCGTGGCCGCCGCCGGACGACGAGCGGGCGGGAGCGCCGTCGTCGTGGACGACGATGCTCGCGGTGTCCGCTGCCACGGCCACGGCGATGTCGACAGTGGACGCACCGCGGGCATGGCGACGGGCGTTCGTGACCCCCTCCTGCGCGATCCGGAACAGTGTCGAGGCGACCACGACCGGCAGGTCCTCGCCGGCCGCGATGCGGACGGCCACCTTCGGCGGCCCGGGATCGGCGAGGCGGGCGAGCTCGGGCAGGCCGGCGGTCGGCGCGAAATCGGCGGGCGCGCGGAGCGTCCGCACCAGCGACCGCATCTCCCCCAGCGCCGCCTGCGCCTCGCGCTCGATGACCCCGAGCGACTCCGCCGCGCGCTCCGGGTCCGCGCCCGCCACCTGCGCGCGGATGACGATCGCCGAGACGTGGTGCGCGACCGTGTCGTGCAGGTCGCGGGCCAGCGCCTCCCGCTCGCGCGCCCGCACCGAGTCGAGCAGCCGCGCCCGCGACTCCCGGCGCTCACGGCGCAGCGCACCGATCAGGCACGCCCCGCCCATGAACGCGACCCCCGCGGTGATGTCGGCGACCGGATCGCTGCCGAGGACGCTCGAGCACACCAGGCCGGCCGCGATCACGGTCCCGCCGACGCACCGGTCCCGCCCTGAGCCCCAACGGAACAGCGCATACGGCACCGTGAGGAACACGAATGTCGCGACCAGCGCGTTCGGTTCGATCCCCGCAACGGCGTGCGCGAGCGCGAAGGCGGCGGTCGACCCGGTGAGGAGCACCGCGCTCGCCAGCGGCCGGGTCCGCCGCCACAGCAGCACGGGCAGGATCGCGATCGTCACGATCACCGTCGCGGCCCGCCATTCGAGGTCGGGGCGCAGCAGCGCGCCTTCGATCACGCACACGGCGGCGAACACGGCGGCCAGCACCACGTCACGCGGCCGCGGCCCGTCCGCGCCCGCGGCGCGGGGTCGCGACCACGCGCCCCTCATCGCCCGCTGAGCGGTGCTCATGTCCATCACGCGGTCATCGTCGCAGGCCGGCGCGAGGCCGCGCGCCTGCGGGCGATGATCCACTCGGCCACCAGGACGTTGATGAGCCATCCGGCGTCCATCTGGATGAGCCGCGCGAGCTCGCTCGGTTCGCCGAACAGGAGCAGCGGCGGCCCGGCGGTGAGGACCTGCGTGCCGGCGCCCAGCGCCAGCGCGTACGCCCGGATCATCCACGACCCGTGGGCGGCGTAGTCGTGCCGCCTGATCGCGGCGATGCCGAGCACGAGGCAGGCGAGCATGAGAGCGCCCACGACGTAGCGCGAGACGGCGACCGCCCGGTCGTCGATCGCGGGCGTGTCGTAGAACGCGGTCATCCACAGGCCGGTGAGGGCGACGATGAACCCGGCGGGCAGCAGGAGGTACCGGCCGGCGAAGCGGTGCCAGGCGTTGTGGTCGCGGCGCAGGCGGGGCAGGAACTGGAACGCGCCCACCATGGAGTAGACGAGCGCGCCGGTGATGTGCAGGAGCACCGGCAGCGGCATCTGCATGAAGCGGGCGTTGGCGGCGGTCTCGGTTGCGCCCGAGGCGATCTCGCCGATGCGGAACGCTCCGGCGATCGAGGGCACGAGCGCGAGGAGCAGGAGCCCGGCCGCGATCGGCCATTCGCGGCGGGGACGCGGGTCGAGGCGGGGTTGCAGGTGGAGCCGAGGAGTGTCCATGTCCCCATCCTGTGCGCGGGCGGGCACCCGCCGCTTCAGCCATGTGGCCGAAGCCGTCCCGCATAATGGCGCCATGACCGCGACCCCGCCGCTGCCGCCCTGGCCGAGCACCCCGCCCGCACACGGCGGTGTCGTGCTCCGCCGGGCCCGCGAAGACGACGTCGCCATGGCGCGCGACCTCGCGACCGACGCGTACATTCCGACGATCGGCACGCTGCCGCCGCACGCCGACGAGGTGCAGGCGCTGGCGTGGATTCTTCGCCAGCACGGGCGGTACGACGAAGGCGCGGGCTTCTCCTTCGCGGTCGCCGATGCGAGCACCGATGCGGCCGTGGGTCAGTGCGGGCTCTGGCTCCGCGAGCTCGGGGAGGGCCGGGCCACGGCCGGGTACTCAATCGCGCCGTCCGCTCGCGGTCGCGGGTTCGCCGCCGATGCGCTCGCGGCGCTCACCGCCTTCGCGTGGACGGTGCCCGGACTGTTCCGGGTCGCGCTGTACATCGAACCGTGGAACGAGGGTTCGGTGCGGACCGCCGAGCGTGCTGGGTACGGGCGTGAAGGGCTGCTCCGCAGCCACCGGGAGATCGGCGGGGTGCGGCGGGACATGCTGCTGTACGCGGCCGTTCGGCCCGAGTAGGGCGGCCCGCAGGCGAATCCTTCGGCATGCCGGTTGATCGCAATTGAGGGGAGCCCGGTCGCGCATGCCGGAAGGCGGTGCACGCCACATCGCCGGGTGCGTCGACCATTCACTTTGCTCCGGTACCCTCGATCGAACCTGAACACGTTCAATTTGAAGGACGACCCCTCATGTACACAGGCTTCGAAACGCTCGGCCGCGCGGCGGATCCGCCCCGGAACCTCGCGCCGGGTGCCAGCACCTGGTTCCTGCTCGCCGCATGCTTCCTGGCGTGGCCCGCGGTCTTCGCCACGGTCGTCATCGGCACGCTCCTCGCGGCCGTCATCGTGCTCGACGGCGACCCTGGCGGCCCGCTCGGCTGGCCGATCGCCTGGATCGCCTCGGCGATCGCGTATTCACTGACCGTGGGGGTGCCGCTGGCGCTCTGCGCCCTGCAGCGGCGGTGGTACGTGCGGCTGATCCCGGCCCTCGTCATCGTGGTGCCGATCGTATGGATGATCACGTTGGTGGGCGTGTGGGCGCTCCCCGGGGCAGCGGCCATCGCCCTCTCGATCGCGTTGGAGGCCACCGGGGCGCGCGACCGGGCGACCATGCGGTTGTGGGCGTGGCTCACCGGTTCGAGGCGCCGGTAGGCGGCGGAGAATCCGCGGCTCACCGGGGGGCCGGTGAGCCGCGGTCCGTTCAGCCTCGGTCGGTGCTGAAGCCGAGGCTGAAAGCGGTGGACCCGGCCTGCAGCCGGTACTCGGGAAGGGGACCGGGCCCGCAGGACGCCGAGCCCAGGCCGTGCAGGGCCGCATCGAGGTTGACGGAGAGGCGGTCGCGCTCGACCAGCTCGTGGGGGTGCGTCGCCGCCGCCAGGTCCTCGGTCGTCCAGGGCCGCACCGTGAATGCGAAGTGCGGGGCCCCGCTGAACCGCAGGGCGGCGCCGTCCGGGCTCGCGAGTCGGGCCCACCGCACGTCGATGCGCGAACCGTTCTCCTGCGGGAGGACGTACGGGGTCTGCATCTGGGCGACCGAGGCCTCGTAGCGTCCGATCCGCGCTGCGGCGCGGGAGTCGGCGTAGGCCTCACCGGGACCGCCGCCGAACCAGGTGGCGGCGTCGAACGCCTTCGGCACGGCCAGCCGCACCCCCAGGCGCGGCAGCGGGAAGTCCCACTCCCCCACCGGGTCCACGGCCACGTTCAGCCACAAGGTGGCCGACTCGGGCCGGTAGGTCCACTCGTACTCGGCGTGCATCGCACGCTCGGCTCCGGCCGCGCCGACCCTGGTTGTGACCTTGAGGCTGCGGTCGCCAGCGGCGATGTCAAGGACCTTGTGCTCCAAGCGGTCCAGGCCCGCGCTCCGGTCGCGCCACCGCTCCGCCGTCGAGGTGCCGCCCCAGGCGATGCGGTCGTTGTCCACCGGAGCGCGCCACAGGTCCAGTTGCGGCCCTTCGACTTCGATGCCGTCGAGCACGCGCAGCCGCCCGAGCGCGTCGAACTCGGCCCCGCCGAGGCGGTACCCGCCCGCGACCGCGACCGGGCTCGCGGCGGGCCCGGCCACCGGGGCCGCGGTGCACGGCAGGACCGCCTGGCCCCAGGCGATCTCGTGGCCGGCCTGCGCCCAGGCCGAGTCGCCCGCCAGGACGGCATGAACGCTCACCGCGCGCTCGCCGCCGGCCGTCTCGAAGGCCTTGCTCAGCTCGTCGGGCCAGGGCACCTGGACCGACTCGCCCGCCTGCGCGACGGGCAGCTCCAGCTCACCCTGGGCGATCAGCGAGCCGTCGTCGTCCATCCGCCAGGTGAAGCGCAGGTGCCCGGTGTCGGCGAAGTCGTACCCGTTGGCGACGGCGATCGTCCGGTCCTCCGGGTCGATGGCGATCCTGACCGGCTCGATGACCTTCTTGTACTCGACCAGGCCCGGCGAGGGCGTGCGGTCGGAGAAGACCAGCCCGTCGGTGATGAAGTTGCCGTCGTGCAGCGTCTCGCCGAAGTCGCCGCCGTAGGCGAACCACTCGCGGCCGTCCTCGGTGCGGCGCCGAATCCCCTGGTCGATCCACTCCCAGATGAAGCCGCCCGCGATGCGCTCATGCCGTTCGAAGACGCGCTGGTAGTCGGCGAGGCCGCCGGGGCCGTTGCCCATGGCGTGCGCGTACTCGCAGAGGATGAACGGGAGGCCGCGGCGGTGCTCGTCGAGCGCGGGGTCGACGGTCGACTCCTCCTCGCGGCGGCCGATGAGCTCGAGCTCGTCGTGCGGCACGTACATACGGCTGTAGACGTCGACGTAGCCGGAGTCGTAGTCGCTCTCGGAGTGGACGAGGCGGTCGGGGTCGCGCTGCTTCGCCCACGCGGCCATGGCCTCCAGGTTGACGCCCGCATGGCATTCGTTGCCGAGGGACCACATGATGATCGAGGCGTGGTTCTTGTCGCGTTCGACCATGCGGGCCATGCGGTCGAGGCAGGCTTCACGCCACTGCGGGTCGTCGGCGGGGTTGTTCCGCCAGCCGTAGAAGTAGAAGCCGTGGGTTTCGAGGTCGCATTCGTCGATGACCCAGACGCCGAGTTCGTCGCAGAGGTCGAGGAAGCGGCGGTCGGGCGGGTAGTGGCTGGTGCGGACGGCGTTGACGTTGTGCCGCTTCATGAGTTCGAGGTCGTGGCGCATGGTCTCGACGGTGAGGGTCCGGCCGGTGTCGGGGTCCCATTCGTGGCGGTTGACGCCGCGCAGGAGGATCGGCTTGCCGTTGACCTTGAGGACGCCGTCCTCGATCGTGACGGTGCGGAAGCCGATGCGCAGGCTCACGCGTTCGGTCTCGGTGGCGACGACCGCCTCGTACAAGCGCGGCGTCTCCGCCGTCCACGGCTCCACGGGCACCGTCACCGTCTCGCCGGTCGCAGCGTCGATGCCGAGTTCGGGCACGGTCAGGCGAGCGGAGACGGGAGCGTCGACGCGGAGGGTGCCGAGGCCGGTGGCGTGGTCGTAGTCGGCGTGCGCGAACACGTCGTCGATGCCGTTCTCGGGGCGGTGGACGAGGGCGACGGGCCGGAAGATGCCCGAGACCCGCCAGGTGTCCTGGTCCTCCAGATAGGAGCCCGCCGACCACTGGTGGACGCGGACGGCGACGGTGTTCTCGCCGGGGACGAGGTGCTCGGTGGCGTCGAATTCGGTGGGGAGGCGCGATCCTTTGCCGTCGCCGAGGAGGATCCCGTTGACCCATACGGCGAACGCCGAATCGACGCCCTCGAAGCGCAGCAGGGTGCGGCCGGTGGCGGGCCATTCGGCGGGGAGGGTGAAGGTGCGGCGGTACTCGCCGGTGGGGTTCGCGTCCGGCACTCGAGGCGGGTCGACGGGGAACGGGTAGTGGATGTTGACGTACTGCGGTGTGCCGTAAGGCGCTTCGCCGTCGAGGTCGTGCATCTGCCAGATGGAGGGGACCGCGACGGCGTCCCAGGCTCCCGCGTCGAACCCCGGGGCTTCGAAGCCTTCGGAGAGGTCGTGCAGTCCCGCGGCCAGGTTGAAGCGCCATTCGCCGTCGAGGCCGATCGCGGCGGCGTCGGAGGCGGGAGCCGAACGCGGAGCGCACCGCCCGTTCCCGGGACTCACGCTCTCCACGTAGGTGACATCGGTTCGGCTCATCGCTCAGTCCATCCTCTCGACAACCGCGGCCGCCCGGCCCGAGCCCGGGCGTCCTTGTGCGAGGGTAGGGACCCTTCGGCCCTCGGGACTGGTCGATATTCACTGACTTGTGGTCGGTTTCAGTGGCCTCTCGCCGCAGCCGGATGGCGGAGCGACCGGCACGATACTCGCTGATAGTTTCCGAAAGTTTCGGTTTCACTGTTGCGCAACAATACCGTGCAAAGTGACGGATTCCGAAGGTTCTCGTTGGAGCGTGCTATTGAGCAGTGCAGATGTTCACCGGTTGCCACGAATTCGCCGTGAAAAGTTCCGATAGTTTTCCGAAAGTCATTGACACGTTCCGAGGTTCGGTCCACGATGGTCATCATCGATAGATAGAAGTCTCTCGATGCGGTCGGCGGTTCGCGCAGACCGGACGCAACCCTTCCAAGGAGTCAGGATGTCATCGGACAACCCGCCCCCCAGCATCTTCAGTCGCCGGAACCTCCTCCTCGGCGGCACGGGAGCCCTCGCGCTCGGTGCCTCGGGGCTGATCATGCCCGGTGCGGCCCACGCCCAGCAGGTCATCACCACCAACCAGGAGGGCACCCACAACGGGTACTACTACTCGTTCTGGACCGACACCCAGGGCCGGGCCTCCATGACCCTCGGCTCGGGCGGGAACTACAGCTCCCAGTGGAACGGCGCCAACAACTGGGTCGGCGGCAAGGGCTGGGCCAACGGCGGACGCCGCACCGTGGACTACAGCGGCTCGGTCAACCACGGCAGCAACGGTTACCTGGCGCTCTACGGCTGGACCTCGAACCCGCTGGTGGAGTACTACATCGTCGAATCGCACGGCCCGTACAACCCCAGCAGCGGCGCCACCAGCCGCGGCACGGCCAACATCAACGGCGGCACCTACAACATCCTCCAGACCACGCGGTACAACGCCCCGTCCGTGGAGGGCACCAAGACCTTCCAGCAGTACTGGAGCGTCCGCCAGTCCAAGCGCACCTCCGGCACCATCGACACCGGCGCCCACTTCGACGCGTGGGCCCGCGCCGGCATGAACCTGGGCGCCTTCAGCTACTACATGATCATGGCGACCGAGGGCTACCAGTCCACCGGCAGCTCCAACATCACCGTCGGCAGCACCGGCGGCGGCGGCGGGGGCGGCGGCTCCTGCTCCGCGGTCCTCTCGGCCGGCCAGCGCTGGAGCGACCGCTACAACCTCAACGTCACGGTCTCCGGCAAGAGCGACTGGCGGACGACGCTGAACATCCCGTCGCCCGCGAAGGTCCTCTCGACCTGGAACTGCAACGCGTCCTACCCGACCGCGCAGCAGCTCGTCGCCACGCCGAACGGCAGCGGCAACACCTTCGGGCTCACCATCCAGGCCAACGGCAACTGGAACTGGCCGACCGTCGCTTGCGGTTGAGCCGGCAGCGGGGTCCCCGGAATCCCAACCGCCGGGGACCCCGCGTCGACCGCCTGACAGGGCGGTGAACGGGTGGCGGCCGGGCGGTTCGCCCGGCCGCTATGTCGCGTAGGACCGGGCCTGGAGCCGCCACAACTCGGCGTAGACGCCGTCCGCGGCGACCAGGTCCCGGTGCGGCCCCAGCTCGATGAGCTTGCCGTCGTCCAGGACCGCGATCGTGTCGGCGTGGACCACGCCTTGGAGGCGGTGCGAGATCAGCACGGTCGAGGCGGACCCCGCGCGGGCCCGCAGGGTGTCGAAGAGCAGTGCCTCGGCGCGGGCGTCGAGTGCGGCCGAGGGCTCGTCGGCGACGAGCAGCCCGCCGCGGTCGCGGTAGAGGCCGCGCGCGGAGGAGAGCCGCTGCCACTGCCCGCCCGAGAGGTCGGTGCCGCCTCGGAACTGGGTGTCCAGGAGCTGGTTCCAGCCGTGCTCGAACCCTTCGATCATGTCGAGCGCGCCCGCGTCGCGGGCCGCCGAATCCAGCCGTTCGCGGTCGGCCGGCTCGTCGGAGCGCCCGAGCCGGACCGAGAGTTCGGCGGTGAACGGCCACTGCTGCACCTGCTGGGCGATCACGGCCACGTGGCAGCGCCAGCGGGCGGGGTCGATCCGGGTGATGTCGACGCCGTCCCAGAGGATCTGGCCCGAGGTGGGCGTGTAGAGGCCCGCGAGGAGCTTCGCGACGGTGGTCTTGCCCGAGCCGTTCTCGCCGACGAGCGCGAGGGTCCGGCCGCGGTCGATCGTGAGGCTCACGCCCGTGACGGCGTCGGTGTCCTTGCCCGGGTAGCGGAACGAGACGTCGACCAGTTCGATCACCGTGGGCACCGGCAGCGGGCCCGCCTCAGTCGGGGCGGGGCCGGCGAGGTGCGGCTGGGCGGCGATGCGCTCGCGCGCGATGGCGTCGAACTCGTGCCGGTCCGCGGCGTACAGCCCGTCCTCGTAGACGGTGTTGACGGCGACGAGGAGGTTCTCCATGCCGGTCCGGCCCTGCCCGATCGCGACCACTGCGGCCGCGGCGACGGCCAGCGGCACCGTACCGGCGGCGAGCATCCACAGGAGCACGCCGTAGACGCCCGCGACGGCGATCCCGGCGACGAGCTGGCCGAGTCCGCGGGTCAGCGTCTGCGACCGGATGACGTCGAAGTCCGCGCGGGTCTCCTGGTCGACCATGGCCTGGTGCTGGCCGCGCAGCCAGGCGCCCGCCTCGTGGTAGCGCTGGTCGTCGGCGGTCCAGCGGTTGTCCATGAGCCACTCGACCATCCACAGGCGGCGCCGGCGCGAGACCCGGGAGCGGTTCGAGACGTACATGAGCCGCGCCGACCGGACTGCGGCCCAGCCCGTGGGGAGCGCCGCCGCGAACAGGAGCGGGATCAGGACCGGTTCGATGACCGCGAGCGCCGCCGCGACGGCCGCGACGGTGACGGCGGCCGTCACCAGGTCGACGACGTCGCCGACGAGATCGACGACGGCCCGTGATCCGCGGTCTTTGGCGGCCTTGAGGCGGTCGGCGAACGTGTCGTCGTCGAACGCCGAGCGGGGCACTGCGGTGATGAGCCGGTAGAACTCGCGTTCGGTGCGGTTGAGCACGAGGGGGTGCAGCCGCTGCTGCGCGTATCCGGCGCCGATGCCCAGGCCCGCGCGGGCGGCGGTCGCGCCGACGAGGAGGCCGAGCGCCGGGCCGGCGGCGACGAGGCGCTCCCAGGTCGGTGCGGCGGCGAACAGGGTGGTCGAGATGTCCGAGACCGCCAGGAGCGCGGTCGTGGTCGCGACGCCGGCGACGACGTTGAGGCCGATCGCGGCCACGGTCCATCCCCGCGACGCGGTCCAGGCGGTTCGCAGCGCCTGGCCGACCAGGCCGGGCAGCTGCTTCGCCATGCGCCAGAACGAGGCGGTCTCCACGTTCTCCGAGTGCCGGTACCAGGCGCTGTCTTCAAGTTCGGGCAGTGCTTCCGCGTCTGCCCGGTCCTCGTTCGCCGCGCGTTTGCGCTGGCGCGGTATCAACCGCGCGAGCCAGCCCGTCCTGCTCCGCATCCGACCTCCTGTAGCCCCGCGACGTTCGCGGGCCCCATCATCCCGGCCGCCACCGACATTCGGGAAGCCCGAAGCCGACGCGGCGATGGTCGGGTCGGCGACACCGGCGTGTCGGCGGATCGCGAAAGTCAGGCTTGTTCGTCCATTCGCGCGGCGATGCGTTCGAGGGCGGCGAGGTCGCGCGGTTCGAGGCGGTCGATGAAGTGGCGGCGCACCGATGCGAGGTGGGCGGGCGCGGCGTCCTCAAGGGCTTTCATGCCTTGGGCGGTGAGCACGAGGAGGCAGCCTCTGCCGTCGGCCGGGTCGGGGTCGCGCCGGAGCAGTCCGCGCGCCTCCATGCGGCTGGCGTGGCGGGACAGGCGGCTGCGGGACCAGCCCATCTTGTCGGCCTGCTCCCCCAGCGTGCTGGTGTGCCCGGGGCGTTCGGACAGGGTGCTCAGGACCTCGTAGTCGGCTTCGGAGAGCCCGATCGCGGCCAGGTCTCGGGCGGTGCCCGTCTGGACGGCGACCATGACCCGCCGGAAGGCCCGCCAGGCCCGCTCTTCGTCGGGATCGAGCCAGCGCACGTCGTTCGGCAAAAAGGTCGTTGACATGTAATCAACCTAGCATCTAGACTTCGTTTCCATGTCAACGAAAAAACTTCGCGTCCTCGTCCTCACGTGCAGCACCCGCCCCGGCGCGCTCGGCCCCGCCGTGAACCGATGGCTCCTCGACGCGGTCGCCGACCGGGCCGAGGAATTCGGCGCCGAGCTGGTCCCGGTGTCCTTGGGCGACTTGGACCTGCCGTTCCTCGACGAGGAGGAGCACCCGTCCTCGGGGGTCTACCGGCACGAGCACACCCGCCGGTGGAGCGCGATCGCCGACGCCGCGGACGGGTTCATCGTGATCACCCCCGAGTACAACTACGGGATGCCGGCGACCCTGAAGAACGCGCTGGACTACCTCAGCGCCGAATGGGCCTGGAAGCCGATCGGCTTCATCAGCTACGGCAACACCTCCGCGGGTACCCGCGCGGTGCAGCACGCCAAGCAGGTGGTGACCACTCTGCGCATGATGCCGCTCGGCGCCACGGTCGCCATCCGCATCGGCGACGCGGTCGAGGCGGGGGCGCTGCGGCCCGACGCCGCCCGCGACAAGGCGGGCGTCGCACTGCTCGACGAGCTCGTGCGGGCCGCCGAAGCCTTGCGCCCCATGCGCGAACGGGCTCGGCCCGATGCGCGGCCCGGCCCGGTGGCGGGTTCGTACGCGCGGGCGCTCACGCCTGACGACGCCGCGGAGGTGACCGTGCTGCAGCGGTGCTGCTGGGTGGAGGAGGCGGTCGTCAACGACTCCCTCGACATTCCGGCGCTGCACGAATCGGTGGAGGCCGTGCGCGAGTGGCTCGGCGCCTGGAGCACCACGGGCCTGTGGCTCGACGGGCGGCTGCTCGGCATCGTGCGGGCCCGCCGCGCCGGGGAGGTCTGGGAGATCGGACGGCTCGCCGTGGCTCCCGACCAGCGCGGCCGGGGCCTGGGCAAGTGGCTGCTCAGGACGGCCGAGGCCGCGGCCGGGCCGGAGTGCCGGCGCTTCGAGCTGTTCACCGGCGCCAAGAGCCGGCGGAACATCGACCTCTATGAGCGCGAAGGCTATGCGCGGACCTCGGGGGACGCCCCGGAGGGCACGGTCGGGCTCGCCAAGGAACGCTGAGGCGTGCCGCCGTGCTCCGGGCCTGGAAGGGCCCGGAGCACGGGGGTCGGGTCAGCTCAGGCCGTAGGCCGCGATGGTCTTCTGCACGACTTCGGTGCCTGCGGCATCGGTGGCGGTCATGCGGACCGAGACGTGCTTTGCGTCCGCAGGGTGGCAGAGGACGGCGGTGGCGGTGCCGGCGGCGAGGTCGGCGTCGAGTTCGACTGGGGCCCAGGTGTTCCCGTCGTAGGAGACTTCGAGTCCCATCGCCGCGGCCTCGAGCGCTTCGCCGTGGGCGTCGACCAGTTCGAGGGTGATCGGCTGCTCGCGGTTCGGCGTCGACCCGCCCACGACGTCCGGGGCGGTGAACGCCACGGCCGGGAGGACGAGTTCCCGCTCCGTTCCGGGTTCGACCGCGGCCGGGTCGAAGTCGAAGCTCCAGTCGATGAAGGACTTGAAGGCGTACGGCCCGCTCAACGGCTCGCGGGAGCCGCCGACGCTGAGGTCGTAGCGGCCGGCCTCGGCGAGGTCGAGGCCGAAGCCGTAGAGGGGGTCGATCCCGGAGACCGTGCCCACCCGCTGGCCGTCGCGGCGCAGTTCGACGTCGCCGTTGTAGCCGATGAGGTAGACCTGTTCGCCGTTGCCGCTGGCGCCCAAGGGAACGGACGCGTCAAGGGTGACGAGCCCCTCGGCATTGGCGACCACGGCGGCGGCGGTTGCGGCCGTCAGGGGGCCGCGCGGGAAGGTCCGCTCGGTCCTGCCCGGTGTGTGCACCGTGCCCTCGGTCTCCTCGGTGAAGCCGTCGATCACCTGCCCGGACTCGGGGTCGAAGACGCCGCCCGTGGTGTTGGTGCTCCAGGTGACGTCCGGCCCGGCGGTGTAGAGGTTCAGCCGCTCAGAGGGGAAGGGCGTGTCGACGTAGAGGCACATGTCGGCGCCGAGATCCTCGCGGGTGTGGTCGCCGCGGTCGCAGGTGCGGCCGTCGACGGCTTCGCCGAAGCCGGTGTACTCGGTCGCGACGGCCGCGAGCTTCTCGTCGTGCACCGCGTAGGCCGTGTCCGCGGGGAATCCGTCCGGCTCGGCGAACGCGAGGTTGTACTGGTAGGCCCCGGCGTCGTCCATCCCGGTGAGCGTGGGCTGATACCAGAATCCGAGGTCGTAGCCGGGGACGTCGACCTCGGGCATGAGGTAGAGGGCGGTGTCCCCGTTGCCGAAGGAGCCGTGGCCGACGCTGGCGCCGTCGGCCCGCGTGGCGACGACGTTCGTGACGTCATTGGCGATCTCGGCGCCGGGCCGTTCGACGTCGGCGGTGACGAGCGAGGCCGCGGCGCCGTCGAGGACGAGTTCCGCGGGCTCGTCGCCGATGGTCACGTGGCCGATGCCGAAGACGTACTCGGTGAATGCGTCATTGGCGCCGTAGTTCCAGACAGCGTGCTGGAGGAGGTAGTCGCCGGGTTCGAGCGCGCCGGTGGCGGTGCCGTTCGCGTCGAGATCGAGTGTGCCGCTGTTGTCGTGGTCGGTGACGTCGTACCAGGCGACATAGCCGCCGTCGGGGGCGGCGCCGGTGTGGTCGCCGACGTGGACCGTGAGGTTCGGGTCCTCCGGCTCGCCGTCGGCCAGCGCCAGGGAGGCGTAGGAGGAGAGGTCGCGCTCGGCGACGGCGGCGGCGTCGGTGCGGCCGTGCTCGATGAGGTCGGTGACGTTGTAGCGGCGGGCGTCCTCGGTGCCCGCGAGGAGGTCGCCGGCCATGTCACTGGGCATGACGATGGTGCCGGTGCCGTCGGCGGCAGGGAGCGTGGTGAAGCCGATGTGCTCGCGGCCGGCCGCGGGCGCGAGCCCGAGGGCGCCGCCGGGCAGCAGCCGCACCTGGTCACCGGTGGGCAGGGTGACGGTGTCGAGATCCGGTGCGGGGAGCGCGGATTGCCGGGGTTCGGCGGCCGCGCCCCCGGCGGCGAGCACGCCGCAGAGGGCGGCCGCCGCGGCCGTGGAGGCCAGGGCCTTTCGTCGCAACATGACGGGTCCTTCGTGTCGGAAATGGACGGAACGGGTATGCCGTCCACTTTCCAGACGAAGGGGCTCGCCGCAAATGTTGCATACGGAGTATGTGTCGGTCGTCACAGCGCTTGCGTGCGACGGCGGAGAACGTGTGAGGTCAGTCGAGATGCACTGCGGCCCAGGCTTTCAGCTTGGGCTCGAATGCCGGGCACGCCGATGCGGCCGGACCGCAGACCGGTTCGCGGCGCTCGCAAGTGGAGGAGCGCCGCGGTCCGACGCGTCGGGACTCGTCCGGTCAGCGGTGCGTGACCCGGTGGAGGACGGCCTTGCTCCGCTCGGGCAGCTCGCCGGCCGCGGACATGATCGCGTCGCGCGCGTCCTCGAGGTGCTCCACGGCCTTGCGGTACCCGCTGGCGGACTTGTGCCGGTCGTAGGCGATCTTGGCGCCGACCACCGCGGCCGCGGCGATGCCGGCCACCGCGAGGATCATGACGATCCGCCCGGTCCTGCTCCCGGACTCGGTCACCAGCGCTTCCTCGTCGTCGTACGGCTCGTTCTCGTACATCTCGACGCTGTCGCGCCCGGCGATGTCCGACAAGCGCAGGGCGTCGGTCTCGACTCCCGGTTCGGCGTTCGGTCTGGTCGGATCCTGATGCGATTTCATGGTCAAATCCTCCCACGGGTCGGCCTGCGGGAGTTCCCTCTTGCGTCGATCGAAAACCTCGGGTCTTCCAGTCCCGCACGGGACGACGCGGCGCACCGAAGCGGCGCGGCGGCCCCTTGGCGTTCGGCCCCAAGGAGGTACGCCGACGCGAGGCCCTACCTCCGGCGATGTAGTCCGATTGACGACTCCCGGCCGATGCCCGGTCGCGAACGCGGGCGGCAGACTCCACCGCATGCGGCGACGGGCCGCGGTCGGGCGTGAGGAGTGTTCGCGGTGAAGCTGTTCTTCCTGGGGTGGACGCGGTTCGTCGTCGTCCTCCTCGTACTCCAGGTCGGCCTCGCCGGATGGGGGGCCGTCTCGGGAGGCGGGGAGCGCGTCATGCGGTTCATCGCCCACGCCGGCAACGGCGGCATGCTCATCTTCTGGCTCATGCTCTCCGTCGTCTTCGCCCTCATCGCCCGGCCCGGCTGGCGGACGGTGCTGCTGACCGCCTTGTCCGCCTTCATGATCATGATGCAGGGCGCGTTCGCGTACGGCTTCGGCACCGACGGCGTCAACGGGGGCATCGGCATCGCCCTCCACGCCCTCAACGGCCTCGGCATCCTCACTCTGCAACTGGTCGTCGCCCGCCGGGCCAAGCAGGCGGTCGACGCGAAACGCGCCCTGAAAGCGGAAGGAAGCCCGGCATGAGCCCTGCCTTCGCCAAGGTCCTGCGGATCTGGATGATGCTGCTGCTGGCGCTGCTGGTCGTCCAGTTCGCCTTGGCCGGCTTCGGAGTCGGCTACAGCGGAGCGCTCGACGACGGCTTCGAGATGCACTTCCGCAACGGCAACGCCCTGCTGTGGCTCTATGCGGCCGCGGTCCTCCTCGCACTGGCGGCGCGGGCCGGGGCCCGGATCGTGTGGCTGACCGCGCTGGGGACCTTCCTCGTGCTGCTCCAGCACGGCATGGCCGTGGTCAACGTCCCTGGGACGCTCTGGGGCCAGTCGCTGTTCCTGGTCCACGCCCTCAACGGTCTGGCCCTCATCTTCCTGACCCACCGGACCGGGGCCCTGCTGCGCAGGCAGCGCCGCGAGACGCAGCGCGTGTCGTAGCGGTCGCGCAATTTCCGGAAGCGCGTGCGGACGAAGCCTGGTGCGAAGACGATCAATCGACGAGCCGCAGTCCACGATCCAGGGAGCACACGATGACCGAGTCCACCGCGACCGTCGCCCAGCTGTACATCGACGCCATGGCCTCCGACGAGCCCGGCGCGCTGCCCGCGCTGTTCGCCGACGACATCGTCTGGCACCAGCCGGGCGCCAACCGGTTCTCCGGCGTCAAGCACGGCAGCGGGGCCGTGGGGGCGATGATCGGCGCCATGATGGCCGTCAGCGGCGGCACGTTCGCGCTCCAGTCCACCGGCGCGCCCATGGTCAACGGCGACCTCGCCGCGCTGCCGATCCGCTTCTCCGCCCGGCGCGAGGGCGCCGAGATGTCGATGGACGGCGTCGACCTGCTGCGCGTCCGGGACGGCAGGGTCGCCGAAGCCTGGCTCTTCTCCGCCGACCAGGCCGCCGAAGACGCGTTCTGGGGCCAGGGCTAGCGATCCGCGACGCCGCGCCCTGGCCCACGGGTCAGGGCCGCGGCGGGACCGGCTCGTCCGGCAGCGGCCGGAACGGGTCGACCCCGTACGGCACGCCGCTCTCCGGGCGCGTCGGATCGGGCGCGTACGGGTCGGCGGCCTCGTCCCGTTCCGGCGGCACCGGGTCGGGGTCGTTCGGGTCGCCCGGGATCGGCTGCAGCGGATCGGACTCGTCCGGCAGCGGCTCGCGGGGCTCGCCGTCGTCGGGGACCGGCTGCAGCGGGTCGGCCTCGTCGGGGATCGGCTCGCCCGGGTCGCGCTCGCGCGCCGGACCCGTGTCCTCGGGGACCTCGGCGGCCAGCTGCTGCTCGAGCGTCGCGCCCCGGCGCTGCTCCTCCGGCGTCATGCCCGGCTTGTCGGCCTCCTGGTAGCCCTCCGCGTCGAGGATGGCGTCGGTGAGGCCCTCCTCGTTCGGCTGCTCGTCGTCGATGAAACCGAAAGTCTCGTGCTCTGCGGCATCGTAGGTCTGGTTGCCGTCGGTCATGGTTCCCCCCTTTCCAGGGACGGGGAAGTACCCCGCCCGGAGCCGAACATGCGCGCCCCGCCCCGCACTGTGGAGGAGCAGGGGTCCGGCCGCCGTCCGCTCCAGGAACGGCAGTGCGATGTCGGCGAGCTGGTCGGCGGCGGTGTAGACGGCGTCGTGCGGGCTCGAGGGGACGACCGCGAGTTCGCTGTGCGGCAGCAGCCGCGCGACCTGCTCGGCCCACGCCTGCGGGGTGACCGCCTCGTGCTCGCCGCGTGTGACGAGGACCGGCGCCTGCACCCCCGGGAGCTTGGTCTCGACCGGATCGCGCAGCGCCAGGCGGAGGGTCCGCACCGCGCGGTACACCCCGGCGTCGGCGAGGTCGCGCAGGAGGATCGGCAGTTGCAGCGGGTCCTCGTGGGGGGTGCCGCGCAGCCACCGCAGCGCCTGCCGCGTCATGCTGCGGGCGCGGGGGTCCATGGTCGGGCCGACGAGGACCAGGCTCCGGACCAGGTCAGGGTGCCGGCACGCGAGGTCGACGACGATCTGCGTGCCGAAGGAGTTGGCGATGAGCACGGCCGGGGCGTTCCCGGTGGCCCGCATCCACTCGGCGAGCCAGTCCGCCAGCGCGGGGACGTCCAGCACGTTCCGGGGCCCCTCGCTGAGCCCGAATCCGGGCAGGTCGACCGCGCGCACGGGGTACCGGGGCGCGAGTTTCGCGGCCAGCGGCATCAGGTAGCGGTGCGACACGGCGAGGCCGTGGATCAGGACCAAGGGCGTTTCGCCCGGGGCGTCGTCCTTGGACGCCCGGTAGTGGAGGCGCCTGCCGCGCACGCTCGCCCAGCGGCTCTCGAAAGCGCCGTCCGCCTCGGGGGCGCGGGTCGCCACGGCGTACTTCGCGAGCATCGCGCGCCAGCGCCCCTGGTTCGCCGGTTCGGCACTCGAGGACCGGTCGTACGGTGCGGTCGAGCGCCGGGCCCGGTGTCGCTGTCGGTTCACGCGGTGCGGTTACCCAGGGGAGGGATCGGTTATGCCGCCCCGGGCCCGCGGCCCCGGCATGAACCCGTCGACGCAGGGTAACCGAATGGTGACCATGAAAGGGGTGCGCGATGAGCGACATGCAAGGCGCTTCGGCCGCGAGGACGCCGCTGCGCACGACGACGATGCTCGTCTCGGCAGTGTTCCTGCTGGTGGGACTGCTCGGGTTCGTTCCGGGCATCACGTCCGACTTCAGCGAGATGACCTTCGCCGGACACCATTCTTCGGCGATGCTGTTCGGGGTCTTCGCGGTGTCGGTCCTGCACAATCTCGTCCACGTGCTGTTCGGGATCATCGGCTTCCTCTGCGCCGGCTCGCCCGGCCGCTCGGTGGCCTACCTACTCTACGGCGGCGCGATCTACCTGGTGCTGTGGTTGTACGGCCTCGTCATCGACCTCGAATCCACCGCCAACTTCGTGCCCGTCAACTCCGCCGACAACTGGCTGCACTTCGGCCTCGGGGCCGGCATGGTCGTGCTCGGCGCCGTGTTCGGGTCGAGCGCGAAGAGGTCCGCGCGGGCCGTGTAATCCGCTCTCCGCGGCTGCGGGGCCTTCGGGCTCCGCCGCGGGGACGATGTTCGACCGCCCTTCCCATGAGCCGTGCTCGGAGAGGGGGCGGAACCGCAGCGTGGTGAACTCGTGGTGGAAGTCCCGCCGGTCCCGCTCGGCCATCGCCTCGTGGTGGAGGCGGGCGGCGGCGCCGGTGCCGCGCCCGAAGACCATTCCGGTCATGGCGCGGGCGCTGGTCCAGACCGAGAACGTGCAGACCGTTCGGGCCGGTCGCATCGCCGCGAGCGCCAGCGTCGTCTCGGGGTGGTCCCGGACCTGGCGTTCGACGGGCCGGCCCCAGCGGATGAAGCGCGGCAGCTCGGGGAGGCGCATCCGCGCGACGGTCACCGCGACCACGGGCTCACCGGGATCGGTGCGCCCCGTCTCGGCGGGCAGGTGCGCCAGTTCCCGGACCGAGCCCCAGCGGCGCAGGTACTCGAGCCGCACATGCCAGCCGGCGTCGAGCGTCCGGCCGAAGCGGTCCTCGGCGAGGAAGGCTTCGAGCGCCGCCTCGTCGGCCCATTCGGCGAAGACGGCGAGGTGACGCAGCTGCATCCGGCTCGGGGACACCACGGGTGCGCCCAGTTTCATGCCGACGAGGACTTCGATGTGCTGCAGTCCGGGCGCCGAAGGCGGCCGCAGGAGCGCGCCGACGGCGCCGCGAACGGGCGCTTTGGCGAGGTGGAACGAGTGAAGGGCCATAGATGAGATCAAACCCGAGCGCGCTCCGGGCCGCTACAGCGCGTCCCGATCCGGCCGCGCCGGGAGTCCCGAGGGCTTGGGGAGTTCGAAGCTGGAGCGCCGGTTCACCGTCAGGACCCTCCGGTTGCCAAGGCCCGCAGCACCGTCGCCGCACCAGGTCGGGCCGTCGGCCGTGCGGCTGCCGTGTGCGCATCCGCCGGGATGCCGGTGCGCAGCATCGTCGGCGGGGACCGGTCCGCACGTAGGATGGACCCATGCCCGAACGCGAACCACCGGCTCCTGCAAACGGCTTGCACCACACCCCGCCCTCCAGTGAGCAGTTCGCCGCCGCCGCGAGCGTGTTCGCGCTCCTGGCCGACCAGACCCGCCTCCACCTGCTGTGGGTGCTCGCCGAAGGCGAAGCCGACGTCACCGCGCTCGCCGCCACCACCGGGGCCGCACGTACGGCGGTCAGCCAGCACCTGGCGAAGCTGCGCCTCGCCGGCCTCGTCCAGGCCCGCCGGGACGGCCGCCGCGCGGTCTACTCCCTGACCGATGGGCACCTGCGCCGCCTCGTGCTCGAAGCGCTCAGCCGCGCGGACCACCAGGTCACCGGCAAGCCCTGGCACGCCTGACCTCGCGAACTCTCAACGTGTGCGCACGTGCGCACATATATGGTACGGTCGGGGCGTCACCGTCCCCGAACCGAGGACATCGCCGTGCTCTCCGTGCTGCGACACCGCACCTACCGCCACCTGTTCGCCGCCCAGGCCATCGCCCTGACCGGCACCGGCCTCGCCACGGTGGCGCTCGGCCTCCTCGCCTACGACCTCGCCGGGGCCCGCGCGGGCGCCGTGCTCGGGACCGCCCTGGCGATCAAGATGCTCGCGTACCTGCTCATCGGCCCGATCGCCACCGCTCTCGCCGAACGCGCGTCCCGCCGGACCCTCATGGTCGCCATGGACGCGGCGCGCGCCGCCGTGGCGCTGGCCCTGCCGTTGGTCACCGAGGTCTGGCAGGTCTACGTCCTCGTCCTGGTCCTCCAGTCCGCTTCGGCGGCCTTCACCCCGACCTTCCAGGCGACCCTCCCCGACGTGCTGCCGCGCGAAGCGGACTACACGAAGGCGCTGTCGCTCTCGCGCCTCGCCTACGACCTCGAGAGCCTGTTCAGCCCCGCGCTGGCCGCCGGAGTCCTGGCCCTGGCCGGGTACCGGTGGCTGTTCACCGGCACGACCGTCGGCTTCCTCGCCTCGGCGGTCCTGGTCGTGTCGGTGGCGCTGCCGCGGCTCGCCCCGACCGAGCAGCGCGGCGGGCGGTGGGCGACGACCACCAAGGGGTTCCGCCTCTACCTCGCCACGCCCCGGCTGCGCGGACTCCTGCTGATGCACCTGGCCGTTGCGGCCGCCACCGCCATGGTCGTCGTCAACACGGTCGTCCTCGTCCAGGGCGTGCTCGGACGCGGCGGCGGCGATGTCGCGATCGCCTTGGGCGCGTATGGCATCGGCTCGATGGCCGCCGCACTGGTGCTGCCGGGGCTCCTCAAGCGGCGCACCGACCGGCAGGTCATGCTCCCCGCCGCATGCGTCCTCACCGCAGGCCTGGCCGTCCTCACCGGAGCGCTGTCGGGCGGCGTGCTCGGCTGGGCCGGCCTGCTCGCGCTCTGGGCGGTCCTCGGGGCGGCGACCGGTGCGATCCTGACCCCGACCGGCCGCCTGGTCACCGCATCGGCCGCTCCCGCCGACCGGCCGGCGGCCTTCGCCGCCCAGTTCTCGCTCTCCCACGGCTGGTTCCTCATCGCCTACCCGCTCGCCGGATGGCTGGCCGCCCAGGCGAGCCCGGCGACCGCCGCCGCCGCGCTCGCCGCCTGCGCCACGGCCGCGCTCGTCGCAGGGCTCATCGTCTGGCCCCGGCGCGACACCGCCGTCCTCCCCCATGTCCACACGCGACTCGAACCGGGCGACCCGCACCTGGCCGGCGCCCGCGCCGCCGCCCGCGGCTGGACCCACTCGCACGACTTCGTCATCGATGCGCTGCACACGCACTGGCCCGCACCGGGCTCGGAACGCTCGTGCGACGAGGGAGGACCGGCCCGGCGCAGGCCGGTCGGCGTCGGCTGACCGGTCAGGCCGACCGCGATGCCGAGGCGTCCGTGCCGCTCCCGGCCTCGACCGCGGCGCGGCCGATGAGTTCGACGACCAGCACCAGCACGGCGACGACGATCGCGGCCGTGACGACGCCGGAGACGCCGGGGTGGCGCCACAGGACGATCCACAGCAGACCCGCGAGGGCCAGCGCCAGTTCGATGCCGCGGCGGTGGCGGTGCACGGCGGCGCCGAAGCGGCCGAAGGTCACGCCCGCTCCGGCGAGGCCGCGGGCGGCGGCGTTCCGACCGCCGGCGCCGAGCCGCCGCAGGGCGGTGGGGGCCTTCCCGGGTCCGGTCGCCCAGCAGGCGAGGGCGACGATGAGCGCGAGCACGGTGACGGTCTCGGCGGCGCCCTTGAGGAACCTGGTGATCGTGTCGTAGACGTTCACCGCGGCCTGCTGCGACTGGACGCCGTCGCCGAGGCCGGCCAGGTACACGCTGCGTCCGACGGTGAGTCCCGCCGAGAGCAGGAGCATGCCGCCGGCCACGCAGAGCGCGCCGATGAGCAGGCCGCGGCGGCGGTCGGGGGCGGTGGCGATCCCGGCGGCCAGGAGCGCGAGTCCGGCGATCGGCAGGATCCAGGAGGCGGCGTCCAGGAGGGACGCGGCGACGCGGAGCTTGGGGAAGGTCTCGGACTGGGCGATGGTGAAGTGCACCGAGACGGCCGGGATGCGCTCGGCGAGTGCGAAGCCGGCCTCGACCATGCGGTCTTTGACCCGTTCGACGACGGGGCCGAGGTCGAGGATCAGGTCGCTGCCCTGGAGTGCGAGCGCGCCGCCGCCGTCGCCGCGGAGGAGGGCGACGAGGGAGGTGTGCGCGCGGAGGGTGGCCTCGCGCCACAGTTCGGTGAACTGGTCGGAGTAGACGACGGTGCGGATCTGCTTGTCGATGAAGGAGTCGATGCCGGAGGCGAGCGGCACGGCGAGCCGGTCGAGGGCGTCGGGTGCGCCCCTGGTCTGGACCGCGTCGATCGCCTCGGCCACGAGCGCCTCGGTGTCCAGTGCTTCGTTCACCGCGCCGTTGATGCGGGCGGCGACGGCCGAGCGGACCTCGTCGTCCTGGTAGAGCGGCTGGATGTTGGCGACGAACCGGTCGGTGTTGAGGACCTGGTTGCGCGCGAACACGGTCACGGAGGCGAGCACGAGGACGACCGCGGCGAGGACGAGCAGCACGACCGCTCCGGTCCAGCGGGCCCCCCGTTTGCCCCGGCCCGGGGCGGTCCGCGCCCGCAGGCGCTCCAGTTCGGCGCGTTCGGCCCGGGTCAGCGCTGCGTCGGACATGGTCTCGCTCCTTCGGTCGGCCGCGGCGTCGCCGCGGGCGCTCGCCGGGGCACCGAGCCTCCAGATCGTACGGTCCAGGCGCGGCGCCGGACCTGCGTTTCCTCACTTTCGGCGGTGCTTGCCGGGCCGCCTGCCATCACCGGAACCGCGCTGAGCAGGCTCCCTCGACTCGGGTCGGCGACGGCTCACGCAGGCGAGACGGCGGTTCGGGCCGCGGCGGCCGAAAACGGTCCACGATCCGCACCGGCGCCCATAATGGACCGGGAGGCGATTATGGGCATGCTGATTCCCCCGAGCCAGCGGCGGACGCTGCCGGAGCTGTACGACCGGATCGATCTCGGCGACGGCGACCGGTCCGCCAAGCGCTCCGCGTACTGGACGATGCTGCTGCTCTCCGGGGTGATCGCGACCGCCGGGGTCATCGGGGACTCGACGGCGACCGTGATCGGCGCGATGATCGTGGCGCCCTTGTCGACGCCGATCCTGGCGGTCGGGCTCGGCATCGTGACCGGGCGCCTCGCGCTGGTCGGGCGCTCGCTGCTCTATGTGGCGGTGAGCGTGGCGGCCGTGGTCGCGATCGGCTTCCTCATCGCCCTGATCCTGCCCAACCCCACGAACGTCCTCACGAACTCCCAAGTGGTCGGCCGCGTCTCGCCGACCCTGACCGACCTGGCCGCGGCGGTCGCGACCGGCTTCGCGGGCTCGATCGCGATCGCACGGCGGGACGTCGGCGACGTGCTGCCCGGGGTGGCCATCGCCATCTCGCTGGTGCCGCCCCTCGGCGTGGTCGGCGTGTGCCTGGGGTCGGGCGAGCCCGAACTGGCGCTCGGGGCGCTGGTCCTGTTCGGGTCCAACATGGTGGTGCTCATCATCGCCGCGGTGGTGGTGCTCATGGCCGCGGGGTACGCGCGCGAATCCGCGGCGTCGCCGAACGCGAAGTGGCGCGGTCGCGCCTACGCGGCGCTCGCCGTGGTGCTCCTGGCGGTCGGCATCCCCATGACGCTCAATTCGATCACCGCCGTATGGGCGCGGCAGGTGCAGTCGCTCGCCGAGGAGTGGCTCGGCGACACCCCTGAGGCCGAGGTCAGCGACGTCTCATGGCACGGCCACGGCATGGTCGTCGAGGTGCGCAGCCCTGACGAGCTGCCCGACATCGCCGATCTGCAGGACGCCGTCGACGACATCCTGCCCACCGACCCCGAAGTGACCGTCCTGCACACCGTGGGCGAGCGGATCAGCGAAGCGGACGGCTGACCTCGCGTTCAGCGCGCGAGGACGATGCCCTGCAGCTCGGCCAGCGAGGCGATCCGATGCGCGGCCTGCGAGAAGTCCTGGCCCCGCGTGAAGTCGTTGTGGACGACGGCGCAGTCGATGCCGGCCGCCACCGCCGACCGCAGGCCCCTGGAGGAGTCCTCGACGACCAGCGTCGCCTCCTTGGCGGCGCCGAAGCGCCGCAGGCCGGTCAGGTACGGCTCCGGGTGCGGCTTGGAGCGCTCGTAGTCGTCGCGGACGAGGACGAACTCCATGAACCCCCGGATGGCCCGGTGCTCGTGGATGAGGTCGAAGTCCGCGCGCTTCGCGGTCGTCACGATCGCCATGCGGACGTGCTCCGACAGTTCGGCGAGGGTCTCGACGACGCCTTCGATCTCGATGGCCTCCGTCCGCAGGTACTCCTGGTAGTGCTCGTCGCGGAGCGTCCGCAGCCTGCCGATGGCCGCCTCGTCGACGCCGGCCTCCCGGGCCTGGACCCAAGTGCCCAGGCCCTGGGCCATGTCGCGGAGGTAGCGGTCCTTGTCCAGGGCCACACCGACCTCCGCCAGTGCGCGTTCACCGGCCTTGAAGTACCAGGCCTCGGTGTCCACCAGAACGCCGTCATGGTCGAAGAGCACGAACTGCTTCACCTTCGTGAACCTTTCCGGTGGGGGCCGACGGTGCGCCGGCCTATCCGAGGGTACCGGCGAGCACCATCGCCGCGATGAGGGCGAGCATCCCGGCGATCCCGGCGGCGAGGGCGCGCGGGCGCGGGGCGGGGCCCTCGCGGAGCACTGCGATGCCCAACGGCACCAAGGCGATCGCCAGGCCGAGGGCGGCGACGATCGACAGCGGCGTGGTGCCTTTCAGGACGCCGAGGGGCAGGAGCGCGGTCGAGGCGAGCATCGCGGCGCGGCACCAGCCGAGCGTCTTCGCGCGGAAGGCGCCGATGGCGAGGACGATCCAGCCGGCCATGATCGCGACCGAGAAGGCGGACATGAGGTGCCAGGCGCCGTAGGCGTCGGCGACCGCGCGGGCCGCCTCGTCGGGGCCGCGGTCGGCGGCGAGCTGGAAGGCGAGGTGGTCGACGCCGGCGTGGAAGGTCCGGGCGAACAGGCCGAAGACGGCCATAGCTCCGCCCCACAACGCCCACTTCGGACGGTCGCGGCCGATGCGCTGGGCGAGTACGAGCACCGCGGGCCACAGGAGGACGACTCCGGCGAGGAAGGAGGTGTAGGCGGCGAGCATGAGCGTCGGATGCTCGGCGTAGGCGCGGAGCTGGTCAGGGAAGAAGAACGGCACTCTGGACCGGAGGAGGACACCGGTGAGCAGGAGGAGCGGGCCGAGGACGAGGGCGGTGCCGCCGAGCGGGCGGCCGGGGAAACGGGTTTCGGTCATGCCCCAACGATGGGCCCCGGGGGCGGTCGGCCGCGTCGGACCAGGGCCTGGGATCGGGCGTCAGACCTGGGTATGACGACCGTTCGGCATCGCGGGGTTATCGTTTGCCGGTGTCCTCTCGTCGCAGCCTCGTCCTGCTCGACGCCCTCGTCGCACTCGCGGCCTGCGCCGCGTACCTGTCGTTCGCCGCGTACCGGGGCGGCGACGGCACGCCGGTCTTCACCGGCCCCGCTTGGCTCGGGTGGCTGGTCGCCGCGGCGGTCGGCCTGCCGATCGCGACCCGGCGCCGGTGGCCGGTGCCGTCCGCGGCGGTCACCGCGGCGGGCTGCGCGGCGGCCGCGCTGCTGGACATCACCCGCGAGCCGTTCGTACCCGCGGGCCTGGTGCTGTACGCGGTCGGCAGCGCGGTCGCCCCGCGGCGTTCGCGCGTCGTCCTCGGCGCCGCGCTCGCCGTTCTGACGGCGGGCCTGTTCACCGGCGTCTACGTGCACACGCCTTCGGAGTCGCCACTCGGGGCGCTCGGCTTGACCGGGGCGGCCGGCGTGGTCGCCGCAGGCGGCTGGGCGGCCGGCGCCGCCATGCGGCACCGGCGCGAAGCGCAGCTGCAGGAGCAGGCCAGGGACCGGTCGCGCGTGGTCGGCGAGGAGCGGCTGCGCATCGCCCGCGAGCTGCACGACATCGTCTCCCACAACCTCAGCCTCATCGCCGTCCAGGCCGGGGTCGCCAACCACCTCGCCGAGGACCAGCCCGAACGCGCGCGGGAAGCGCTGCGCTCCATCGAGTCCACGAGCAAGGGCGCGCTCGCTGAGATGCGCAGCGTCCTCACTGTGCTGCGCGCCGGTCCGGATGAGGACACCGTCCTCGAGCCCGCACCCGATCTCGCCGGGCTCGAGGCGCTGGCCGAGCGCACCCGCGCCGCCGGCGTCGCGGTCGACCTCCGAGTCGACGTGCGCAAGCCGCTGCCTCCGGGCATCGCGCTGGCGGTGTACCGCATCGTCCAGGAGTCACTGACCAATGTGGTCAAACATGCGGGGCGCGGCCGATGCGGGGTCGTCGTACGCGCCGAAGACGGACGCGTGCACGTCACGGTCGCCGACGACGGCGCGGGCGAGCCGAGGCAGCGCCACGGCGGCGGCCACGGCCTCATCGGGATCCGCGAACGGGTCCTGATGTACGGCGGCACCTTCACGGCCGGGCCCGGGGACGGCGGCGGGTTCACCGTCCGGGCCGTCGTGCCGGTCGAGAGCGCGGTGGCCCGATGACCGTCCGGGTGCTCATCGCCGACGACCAGGAGCTCGTGCGCGCCAGCTTCCGACTGCTCATCGAATCGGCCCCTGACCTCACCGTGGTCGGCGAGGCCGGCTCGGGCGGCGAGGCGCTGGCGCTCTCCCATGCCGCGCAGCCGGACGTGATCGTCATGGACGTGCGGATGCCGGGCATGGACGGCATCGAGGCCACCCGCCGCATCGGCGCCGACCCCGCGCTCTCGCACGCGCGCGTGCTGATGCTGACCACGTTCGACCTGGACGACTACGTCTACGCGGCCCTGCGCGCCGGTGCGAGCGGGTTCCTCCTCAAGGACACCTCGCCGGCGGCGCTGCTCACCGGCATCCGCACCGTCGCCGCAGGCGAAGGCATGCTGGCGCCCACGATCACCCGGCGGCTGATCGAGGCCTTCAGCCTCCGCCCCGAGCCCGGTCCCGCACCGGGCCGCCGCCTCGACGCGCTCACCGAACGCGAACGCGAAGTCCTGGTCCTCATCGCCCGCGGCCTCAGCAACACCGAACTCGCCGCGAAGCTCTACGTCAGCATGGCCACCGTCAAGACCCACATCAGCCGGCTCCTCGCCAAGCTCCACGCCCGCGACCGCGCCCAGCTCGTCATCACCGCCTACGAGACGGGGCTGGTCGGCACGACCCGTTCCCCCGATGCGGGGGCCGCGGACTGATCGGAGCGATCACTCCATCCGCAATCGACGGTGTCGGTCACGAGTCGGCCGTTCGCCAGGGCGATGCGGTGGTCGGCGTTCGCGGCGTCCTCGGGGTCGTGGGTGGCGTGCACCACGGTCACCCCTCGGGCGCTCTCTTCGGCCAGCAGCGCGGTGATCTGCTCCTTGGCCTCGGCGTCCAACCCGGTGGCGGGTTCGTCGAGGAGCAGCAGGTCCGACTGCTGCGCGAGCCCTTGGGCGAGGAGGACGCGCTGCCGCTGCCCGCCTGAGAGGGTGCTCAGCCGGCGGTCGGCGAGGGCGGCGACGCCGAGGCGCTCCATGCACCGCTGGGCGATGGCGCGGTCCTCCCGGGTGAGGCGGCGCCAAGCGCCCCGGTGCGCCCACCGGCCCATGGTCACGACCTGCCGGACGGTGATGGGCAGGGCGTCCGGGACCTCGCTGCGCTGGACCACGAGAGCGGCCCGGCCCGCATGCGTGCGCCGCAGCGATCCCGATGCCGGCGGGTGGGCGCCGGCGAGGACGCCGAGGAGCGTCGACTTCCCCGATCCGTTGTGTCCCGTGATGGCCGTGACCTGGTGCGCTGGAATCGAAGCGGTCAGGTCGTGCAGCACGGTCGCAGCGCCGTGGCAGGCGCTCACCTCGGTCAGTTCGATGGAGTTCGGCATGTCGGGGATCACTCTCAAGACGGTTGATAAACGAAAACGATTGTCATTATAGTTCCCGCCATGGAATGGTTGACCGATCCCTTCGAGGTCGGCTTCGTGGCGCGTGCGCTGTGGGGCGGGCTGCTCGTCTCCGTGATCTGCGGGCTGGCGGGCACCTGGGTCGTCCTGCGGGGCATGGCCTTCATGAGCGACGCGATGGCGCACGGCATGCTGCCGGGCGTCGCGATCGCCTCGCTGCTCGGCGGCAGCCTCCTGCTCGGGGCCGCACTCAGCACCGTCGCGATGACCCTCGGCGTGACGGCACTCTCCCGCACCTCCCGGCTCTCCCAGGACACCGGCATCGGCCTGCTGTTCGTCGGCATGCTCTCGACGGGCGTCATCATCGTGTCCCACTCCCAGTCCTTCGCCGTCGACCTCACGGGATTCCTGTTCGGCGACGTGCTGGCGGTCCGCGCCGGCGACCTCCTGCTCCTGGCCGGGGCCCTGGCCCTCGCGCTGCTGCTCACCATCGTCTTCCACCGCTCCTTCGTGGCGCTCGCCTTCGACCGGCGCAAGGCCGCGACCCTCGGACTGCGGCCCGGCCTGGCCCACGGGGTGATGGTGGCGCTGCTGACCCTCGCGATCGTGGCGTCCTTCCACGTCGTGGGCACGCTGCTGGTCTTCGGCCTGCTGATCGCGCCGCCCGCCGCGATGGCGCTGTGGGCCGACCGGATCCCGGCGATCATGATCGGCGCCGCCGTGATCGGCGGCCTCGCCACCGTCGGCGGCCTGCTCATCTCCTGGCACCTCGGGACGGCTGCGGGCGCGACCATCGCCGCGTTCGCCGTCGCCTGCTTCTTCGTCTCCGTGCTGGCCACCCTCGTGCGCGATCGACTCCGGTTCACCGCAACACCTCTGAAAGGACACTGAATGCCGATTGGGACCAGGGCCCGGGTGGCCGCCGCGGCCGCCGGATGCGCCCTGCTGGCGAGCTGCTCCAGCGGCCCGGACACGCCGCCCGCTGCAGCGGAGCCCACCCCGCACGGGTACGTCGACGGCGCCGAGGAGACCGCCGAAGCGCAGTGGCGCCTCGTCATGGCCGAGGCCGGCACGGGCGAGGTCCACCTCTTCGACCCGGTGACGGAGGAGTCGACCGCGATCGCCACCGTCGAAGGGGCGCGGGCGGCGGGAACCGACGGCCGCTTCGTCTACATCAGCGGCGCATCGGGCACCCAGGTCGTCGACAGCGGCGTCTGGACCGTCGACCACGGCGACCACGTGCACTACTACAAGACCGAGCCGGGACCGGTCGGCGCGATCGACGGCGGCGGATTCACCCCGGTCGGCGATCCGGCCGTCACCGTCCTGAACTCGGCGCAGGCAGTGCTGCCGCTCGACCGCCCGGCACTGGAGGCGGGCGAGATCTCGCCGACCGGCGAGTTGCAGGCGCAGGCGGCGCTCGCCTACGACAAGCGGCTCCTCGCGGTCGTCGACGGCGCCGTCCAGGTGCTGGGCCGCGACGGCGCGCTCGAGTCCGAACTGGCCGAGCCCTGCCCGCAACCGCAGGCGCAGACGGTCACCCGGCGCGGCGCCGTGTTCGCCTGCGAGGACGGGGCCCTGCTCGTCAGCGGGGAGACGGACCTGACCGCCGAGAAGATCCCCTACCCCGACGGCGCGAGCGGCGGCCTCGAAGACGGGTTCCACCACCGGCCCGGCACCGCACTGCTGACCGCCCGCAGCCGGACCGGCGCGGTCCTGGTGCTGGACCTCAAGGAGCGCCAGTGGCGCGAGCTCGAGGTCCCGAACGCGGTCGCGGTGAGCGCGACCGGCGAGGACTCCCCCGTGCTGGTGCTCACCGAGGACGGCGCACTCCGCTCGTTCGACCCCGCCACCGGCGCCGAACTCGCCCGGATCGAGCTGATGGACGGCACCGACGGCACCGTGCCGGCGATCCAGGTCGACACCGCCCGCGCGTACGTCAACGACCCGGGCGGCACAGCGGTCTACGAGATCGACTACCGCGACGACCTGCGCCTGGCCCGGACCTTCGACCTGGACTTCCAGCCCGACCTCATGGTGGAGACGGGATGGTAGACACCTTCGGCAGGCGCGCCCTCGCGACCCTGTCACTGCTCGCCGCCGCCACGCTGTCGAGTTGCGCCGCATTCGAATCCGAGCGCTCCGGCATCGTCGTCACCACCAACATCCTCGGCGACCTCACCCGCAGCGTCGTCGGCGACCAGGCCGAGGTGACCGTGCTGATGGGCGCGAACGCCGACCCGCACTCCTTCGGCGTCTCCGCGCAGCAGGCCGCCTCCATCGAGCAGGCCGAGCTGTTGATACACAATGGACTCGGTCTGGAGGAGGGCGTCCTCAGCCACGTCGAGGCGGCCATCGAGACCGGCGTGCCCGCACTGGCCGTCGGCGAGCACGTCGACCCGATCGACTACGCCGCCGATGAGACCGCCGGGCAGCGCGACCCGCACTTCTGGACCGACCCCGTGCGCGTGGGCGACGCCGTGGACCTCATCGCCGACACGGTGATCGAGCAGGTCCCGGGCGTCGACGCCGACCAGGTCCGCGCCAACGCCGACGCGTACCGGGCGCAGGTCGACGAGCTGCACGAGCACACCGCCGAGCGGTTCGAGAGCATTCCGCCCGAGCACCGCAAGCTCGTCACCAACCACCACGTCTTCGGATACCTGGCGCAGCGCTACGACTTCGAGATCATCGGCGCCGTCATCCCCAGCGGCACCACGCTCGCCTCGCCCAGCGGCTCCGACCTCAAGGACCTGGCCGACGCCGTCGCCGAATCCGGCGTCCCCGTCGTGTTCGCCGACTCCTCGCAGCCGGACCGGCTGGTCCAGGCCATGGCCGAGGAGGCCGGTGTGGACATCGAGGTCGTCTCCCTGTTCACCGAATCGCTCACCGAACCCGGCGAAGGCGCCGGGACCTACCTCGAGATGGCCCGCAGCAACGCCGACGCCATCGCCGCAGGCCTCGGCGCGGACTGACAGTCCGCCCCGCGCCCGGCACCTACCTCCCCGTTCCCATCAAGAAGAAAGCAATGCGCATGAGAATCCAGACCCTAGCGGTGCCCTCGCTCCTGGCCACCGGGCTGCTGCTCGCCGGCTGCTCCGCCCCCGCCGAAGAGGCCTCCGACGAGAAGGCCGTCGAAGTGGCCGACCCGGTCGTCGTCACCTACGACGGCGGCATCTACGTCCTCGACGGCACGACCCTCGAAGTGCAGGCGGACCTCCCCTTGGAGGGCTTCAACCGCCTCAACCCCGCCGGCGACGGACGCCACGTCCTCGTCTCGACCGCGGACGGGTTCCGGGTCATGGACGCGGTGTCGGCCGAACTCTCGGACGACGAGTTCGCCGCCCCCAAGCCCGGCCACGCGGTCAACCACGCCGGCGTCACCGCGCTGTTCTCCGACGGCGCCGGAGAGGTCACCGTCTTCGATCCCGACGACCTCGGGGACGGACTGCCGGAGGCCGAGACCTACTCGACCGAGCAGCCGCACCACGGCGTCGCCGTGCAGCTCGAGAACGGCGAACTGCTGGTGACCCTCGGCGACGAGGAGACCCGGACCGGCATCAAGGTGCTCGACGCCGACCGCAACGAGATCACCCGCAACGAGGAGTGCCCCGGCGTGCACGGCGAATCGGCGGCGCTGCACGAGGCGATCGTCGTCGGCTGCGAGGACGGCGTCCTCATCTACCGCGACGGCGTCATCACCAAGGTCGCGAGCCCTGATGCATACGGCCGCATCGGCAACACGCGCGGGCACGAGGAGTCCCCGTTCATCCTCGGCGACTACAAGGTCGACCCCGAGGCCGAACTCGAACGCCCCGAGCGCGTGTCCATCATCGACACCGAGACCGGCGGGCTCCGCCTCCTCGATCTGGGGACCAGCTACAGCTTCCGGTCGCTGGCCCGCGGGCCGGAGGGCGAAGGCCTGCTGCTTGGCACCGACGGATCGCTCCATGTCATCGACATGGCGAACGCCGCGGTCACCGCGTCCTACCCGGTGGTCGGCGCCTGGGAGGAACCGCTCGAATGGCAGGAGGCCCGCCCCTCCGTCTTCGTTCGCGGCGGCACCGTCTACGTGAACGACCCGACCACCTCGAAGATCCTCGCAGTGGACGTGGCGACCGGCGAGGTCACCGCCGAAGTGGCGCTCCCGAAGCCGGCCAATGAGATGACCGGCGCCTGAGCACGTCTCTGAACCCGCGCTAGCACTGCGGCCGCCGCGGGCCTCCTCAAGGGAGCCTGCGGCGGCCGCGTGCTGTATCCGGCCAGGTGAGCGCCCCGAAACGGCCCCATAGATCCGATGATTCGCTTGTCCGGCGGCCGCACACCAGCCCCATACGCCTCTATATGTACATACTTGACTACAAAGATCCAACCTATATAGACTGTCTTCGATATTCACCCCTGGCCGCGCTCGCGACCACCCCTCGGAGGATCGAATGGCAGCGCTGCGGCGACGACAAGTGATCAAGTACGGAGCAGCCGGCGCCCTCGCGGCGCCGCTCCAGTGGGTGGGCACGGCTTCGGCCGCTCCAGCGGCGGTCCAGGCCGCCGGCGACCTGGCCCTCTGGTACGACGAGCAGGCGGGCACCGACTGGCTGCGCGCCCTCCCCGTCGGCAACGGCCGCCTCGGCGCGATGGTGTTCGGCAACAGCGGTACGGAACGGCTGCAGCTCAACGAGGACACCGTCTGGGCGGGCGGCCCCCACGACTACAGCAACACCGCCGGGGCGAACTCGCTCCAGCAGATCCGGCAGCTGGTCTTCGCCGACCAGTGGGGCCAGGCGCAGAACCTCATCAACCAGACCATGCTCGGCAAGCCCGCCGGCCAACTCGCCTACCAGCCCGTCGGCGACCTCAACCTCGCCTTCCCCGGGATCGGCGGGACCTCCGAGTACGAACGCTGGCTCGACCTCACCACCGCCGTCACCGGCGTCAGCTACCTCGCGAACGGCGTGCGGTACCAGCGCGAAGTCATCGCCACGGCCCCGGACCAGGTCATCGCCGTGCGCCTCACCGCCGGGACCGCCGGCCGGATCTCGTTCACCGCCTCGTTCAACACCCCGCAGCGCGCCGCCAAGTCGAGCCCGGACTCCCGGACCATCGCCCTCGACGGCAGGTCGGGCGACCACCGGGGCATCCCCGGCGCGGTCAGGTTCCTCACACTCGCCAGGGCCGTCGCCGAAGGGGGCACCACCAGCTCCTCGGGCGGCACCCTCCAGGTGACGAACGCGAACGCCGTCACGCTGCTGGTCTCGATCGGGACGAGCTACGTCGACTACCAGCGCGTGAACGGCGACTACCAGGGGATCGCCTGGGGCCACCTCAACGCCGCCGCGAACCGGTCGTACGCCGACCTCCGGTCCCGGCACGTGGCCGACTACCGGGAGCTGTTCGACCGCACCGTGATCGACCTCGGCCGCACCGCCGCGGCCGACCAGCCGACCGACACCCGCATCTCCCGGCACGGCACGGCCGCCGACCCCCAGTTCTCGACCCTGCTCTTCCAGTACGGCCGCTACCTGCTCATCGCCTCGTCGCGGCCCGGGACGCAGCCCGCGAACCTGCAGGGCATCTGGAACGACTCGATGACGCCGTCCTGGGAGTCGAAGTACACGCTCAATGCGAACCTGCCGATGAACTACTGGCCGGCCGACTCCACGAACCTGGCCGAGTGCTTCGAGCCGGTGTTCGACATGATCGAGGACCTCACGGCCACCGGCGCCCGCACCGCCGACGTCCAGTACGGCGCGGGCGGCTGGGTGGCGCACCACAACACCGACGGCTGGCGCGGGTCCTCAGTGGTCGACGACGCCCGCTGGGGCATGTGGCCGACCGGCGGCGCCTGGCTGGCGACGATGATCTGGGACCACTACCGGTTCACCGGCGACCGCGGGTTCCTCGAGGCGAACTACCCCGCCATGAAGGGCGCGGCGCAGTTCTTCCTGGAGACCCTGGTCGAGCACCCGAGCCTGGGCTGGCTGGTGACCAATCCGTCGAACTCGCCGGAGATGCTGCACCACAACGACGCCACGGTGTGCGCCGGGCCCACCATGGACAACCAGATCCTGCGCGACCTCTTCAACGGGTGCGCGAGTGCCAGCGAGGTCCTCGGCGTCGACGCGGACTTCCGGGGCCAGGTCCGGGCGGCGCGCGACCGGCTGGCGCCCATGCGGGTCGGCTCGCGCGGCAACATCATGGAGTACCTGCACGACTGGATCGAGACCGACCCGCAGCACCGGCACGTCTCGCACCTCTACGGGCTGCACCCGAGCAACCAGATCACCAAGCGCGGCACCCCGCAGCTGTTCACGGCCGCGCGCCGCACCCTCGAGCTGCGCGGTGACGCAGGCACCGGGTGGTCGCTGGCCTGGAAGATCAACTACTGGGCGCGTCTGGAGGAGGGCACGCGGGCGCACGACCTGATCCGCCACCTGGTGACGCCGGAGCGGCTCGCGCCCAACATGTTCGACCTGCACCCGCCGTTCCAGATCGACGGGAACTTCGGTGCGACCTCGGGGATCGCCGAGATGCTGCTCCAGAGCCACGGCAATGAGCTGCACCTGCTGCCGGCGCTGCCGCCCGCGTGGCCGGCCGGGTCCGTGTCGGGCCTGCGCGGGCGCGGCGGGTACACCGTGGGCGCCGCCTGGAGCGGCGGTTCGATCGATGAGCTCACCGTCACGCCCGACCGCACCGGAGTCGTCAAGGTCCGCAGCCGGATGTTCACCGGCGACTTCGAGCTCGTCGACGAGTCGAACGGCGCGCTGATCGTGCCGCGCGAGCCCGAGGGCGACGTGATCGAGTTCGACGCACAGGCCGGCCGCACCTACCGCGCGACGTCCCTCGGCGGCGGTTCGCCGGTCGAGCCCGGCGTCGACTACCGGCTGGTGGCGCAGCACAGCGGGAAGGCCGCCGATGTCAACGGGGCGTCCACCGCCGCGGGTGCGGCGGTGATCCAGTGGGCGATCCACAGCGGCACCAACCAGCAGTTCGACTTCGTGGACGCCGGGGGCGGGTACTGGCGGATCAGGGCCCGGCACTCCGGGCTGTTCCTCCAGGTGTCGGGGACCGGGACCGGCGCCGACATCACCCAGCAGCCCGGCGGCACCGCGACGAGCCAGCAGTGGCAGGTCCACGACCACGGCGGCACGGTCAGCCTCGTCAACCGCGCCAGCGGTCTCGCGATGGACGTCTGGAGTGCGTCCACTGCGGACGGCGCCCGCCTCTCCCAATGGAACTACACCGGCAGCAGCAACCAGCGCTTCGAACTCCGGCGCGCCTGAAGCCCCAAGGAGACCGACCATGTCCGAAGAACCCGTCAGGCGCGCCCGAGCGCGGCGCCGCACCCTTCTCGGGAGCGGCCTCGCCGCTCTTGGGAGCGCTTCTATTCCGGTGGGGGCCGATCCGGCCGCCGCCCAGGACGACCTCCCCGGCAGCGTCACGACGGCGGCCTGGACCGACCCGCCGAACGGCTACCCCGAGTGGAACAACAACCTGGGGATCTTCCAGGTCGGCTCCGAGCCCGCCCACGCCACGTTCATGCCGTACGCCGACCTCCAGCAGGCCCTCAGGGCCGACCGCACCGACTCCCCCTACCGGCTCGGCCTCGACGGCGACTGGCGGTTCCAGCACGCCGGCCGGCCCGCCGACCGCGACACCGAGTTCTGGCGCACCGACCGCGACGACAGCGAGTGGGACACCATGCCGGTGCCCTCCAACTGGCAGCTGGCCGGCTACGACTTCCCGATCTACCTCAACGTCACCTACCCCTGGTGGGGCGCCAACGGCCAGCACGAGAACGCCCAGCCGCCCTTCGCGCCCACCCGGTTCAACCCGGTCGGCCAGTACCGCCGCACCTTCGACCTGCCCGCCGCCTGGCAGGGCCGGCGCGTCCACCTCCACTTCGAAGGCGTCAAGTCCGGCTTCTACCTGTGGGTCAACGGCACCAAGGTCGGCTACCGCGAGGGCTCCTACACGCCCTCCGAGTTCGACATCACCGACCACGTGCGCGCCGGCGCCAACCTCATCGCCGTGGAGGTCTACCGCTTCCCCGACGGCGACTGGCTCGAAGACCAGGACATGATCCGCCTCTCCGGGATCTTCCGGCCGGTCTTCCTGTACTCCCTGCCCGCGGTCCACCTGCGCGACTTCAAGATCGACACGCCGCTGCGCGACAACTACACCAACGCCGACCTGGCCGTCGCCGTCGCCGTGCGCAACCGCGGTGCCCAGCAGACCGGCACCTACACGGTCGAGACCCAGCTCTACGATGCGAACGACCAGCCGGTCTGGCCCGCACCGCTGGCGACGCAGGTCGCCATCGGCTCCGTCCCACCAGGACAGGACGCCACTGCGCGCGGCACCAAAGCCGTCGCGGCCCCGAAGCTCTGGTCCGCCGAGCACCCCCACCTCTACACCGCGGTGCTGCGGCTGCGCGACCCCTCCGGCGCGGTCACCCAGACCGTCTCGGCGCGGATCGGCTTCCGCGAGTTCGCGATCCGCAGCGGCCTCATGCGGATCAACGGCAAACCGGTCTCGCTGCGCGGCACCAACCGGCACGAGATGGACCCCGACCGCGGCGCGGCCCTGACCCGCGAGGACATGGTCCGCGACATCGCGCTCATGAAGCGGCTCAACATCAACGCGATGCGCACCTCCCACTACCCCAACCATCCCGACTGGTACGACCTCGCCGACGAGTACGGCATGTACGTCATGGACGAGGCGAACCTGGAGACGCACGGCATCCGCGACAACTACCCGGCGTCCAACTCGGCCTGGACCGCGGCCGTCCTCGACCGGGCCGCCCAGATGGTCCACCGGGACAAGAACCACCCGTCGGTCGTCATGTGGTCCCTCGGCAACGAGGCCGGCGGCGGCTCCAACTTCGTCGCCATGCGGGACTGGATCAAAGCGGCCGACCCCACCCGGATCGTCCAGTACGAGGGCGACAACCGGGCCTCCGTCAGCGACATCCGCTCCCAGATGTACAACACCGCCGCCGGCATCCGCGACCGCGCCAACGACACCGGCGACACCCGGCCCTACATCCTCGTCGAGTACTCCCACGGCATGGGCAACTCCAACGGCAACCTCAAGGAGTACTGGGACGTCATCCGCCAGTACCCGGTCCTGCAGGGCGGCTACCTCTGGGACTTCACCGACCAGGCACTGCGCTGGCCGATCCCGATGGGCGGCGGGGCGACCTACCTCGCCTACGGCGGCGACTGGGGCGACAACCCCAACGACGGCAACTTCAGCGGCAACGGCATCGTCCTGGCCGACCGCTCGGAGACCGGCAAGTCCGCCGAGGTCAAACGGGTCTACCAGGCGATCAACGCCGCAGCCGGCAGCAACATCGCCGCCGGGGACGTGCGGATCACCAACGAGTTCGCCTTCGCCAACGTCAACGAGTTCACCGGCTCCTGGGCGCTGGTCGCCGACGGCACCGTGATCCAGAGCGGCGCCCTCACCGCCCAGCAGCTCGACGTCGCCCCGCTGTCCAGCAAGGTGATCCAGGTGCCGATCCAGCGTCCGGCCTCGATCCCACCGGGCACCGAGCACTTCCTCGAGCTCTCGTTCAAGCTCAAGACCGCCACGGTCTGGGCGGACGCCGGGCACGAGGTGGCCGCGCAGCAGCTCCCGGTCGACTTCGACAGCCCGCCGGTCGTCCCGGTCCCGCTCGGGAACCTCCCGACGCTGACCGACACCGAGACCGGCGACCGGATCACCGTCACCGGCAGCGGCTTCGCCGTCGCCGTCTCGAAGACGACCGGCGAGATCACCTCGTACGACGCGATGGGGATGCGCCTGGTGAACTCCGGCCCGGTCCCCAACTACTGGCGGGCCCCCACCGACAACGACCGCGGCAACGGCCACCCGAGCCGCAACGGCACCTGGCGGGCCGCCGGACGCAACCGCACCGTCACGGGCGTCGCCGTCGCGCGGCCCTCCGACCGGTCCCGGAGGATCACCGTCACCGGCACCCTCCCGACCAGCACGCAATCGTCGTTCACCTTGACGTACACCGTCTACGGCAACGGCGAGATCAAAGTGGACAGCACGCTGCGACCCGGCTCGTCGAGCCTGCCCTACATCCCGGAGGTCGGCACGATCCTGATCCTGCCCGCCGCCCTGGAGCAGCTGCACTACTACGGGCGCGGCCCCGAGGAGAACCACTGGGACCGCCGCACCGGCTCGGACATCGGCCGGTACTCCTCCACCGTGCGGGACCAGTGGACCGGTTACCTCCGGCCGCAGGAGAACGGCAACAAGACCGACGTCCGCTGGGTCGCCCTGGTCGACGGCTCCGGACGCGGCCTGCTCGCCGCGGGCGACGCGCCGCTGGAGGTGAACGCCTCCCACTACACGCCCGAAGACCTCTCGGGCAGCACCCGGCACGACTACCAGCTGACCCCGCGCCAGGAGGTGGTGCTGCGACTGAACCACCGGCAGACCGGCGTGGGCGGCGACAACAGCTGGGGCGCGCACCCCCTCGACCAGTACAAGCTCTTCCCGAACCGCGACTACTCGTACACCTACCGCCTCAAGCCGCTGCCCGCCGTCGACCAGGCCATGTCCTTGTTCCACCGGCCCACGGAGACCGGCGGCGGCAGCGGCGGGCCGGTCCAGCCGGGCGTGCACTACCGGCTCGTGGCGCAGCACAGCGGGAAGGCCGCCGACATCACCGGTGCCTCCACCGCAGCCGGGGCCGTACTCGTGCAATGGACCGCGAACAGCGGCAACAACCAGCAGTTCGACTTCGTGGACGCCGGGAGCGGGTACTGGCGCATCAGGGCCCGGCACTCCGGCCTGGTGCTCCAGGTGTCGGGCACCGGCACGGGCGCCGACATCACCCAGCAGCCGTCCTCCGGTGCGACGAGCCAGCAGTGGCAGGTCGTCGACCACGGCGGCGGCACGGTCGGATTCGTCAACCGCGCCAGCGGCCTCGCGATGGACGTCTGGAGCGCCTCCACTGCGGACGGTGCGCGCATCTCCCAGTGGAACGCGGGCGGCGGCGCCAACCAGCGCTTCAACCTCCAGCGCATGTGACGCTGAGGGCCGGCGCGCCATCGGCGCGCCGGCCCTCAGCCCAGGTCCGCGTCCTCCGGCTCGGTCACGAGCGCCCCGGTCATGGCCGCGACCAGGTCGTCGGTGGTGGCGTCCGCCGCCCGGAAGCGGGCGGTGCGCCGGCCCAGCCGCATGACCTCGACCCGGTCGGCGATCTCCAGGACCTGCGGCATGTTGTGGCTGACCAGGACGACCGACATCCCGGCGTCGCGGGCCCGGTCGATGACCTCCAGCACGCGCTGGGTCTGGACCACGCCGAGCGCCGCGGTCGGCTCGTCGAGGATCACCACGCTCGTCGCCCAGATGACCGCCCGGGCGACGGCGACGCTCTGGCGCTGGCCGCCCGAGAGCATGGCGATCGGCGTCGTGACGCGCGGAATCCTGACCCCGAGCTGCGCCAGGGCTTCGGCCGCGCCGCGGCGCATCGCGCGCTTGTCGAGCAGGCCGAGCAGTCCCCCGAGTCCGCCGCGCATGATCTCGCGGCCGAGGTAGAGGTTGGCGGCGACGCTGAGGTCGTCGGCGACGGCGAGGTCCTGGTAGACCGTCTCCACGCCCGCCCGCCGGGCATCCACTGGGGAGCCGAAGCGCTCGGGGCTCCCGCCGATGAGGATCTCCCCCTCGTCGTGCGGCTGCGCCCCGGAGAGCACCTTGATCAAGGTGCTCTTCCCGGCGCCGTTGTCGCCGATCAGCGCGACCACCTCGCCCCGGTGGACGGCGAAGTCGGCGCCGCGCAGCGCTTCGACGTGGCCGAAGCGCTTGACGATGCCGCGCGCCTCCAGCACCGGCAGGTCGGCGTTCTCCTCCTCGCTCACTGGTCCACCGGCGGGTTGTCGCAGCTGGGTTCGAGCACGGCCTTGACCTCCTCGGTGTCGATGTTCTCCGGGGTCACGAAGGTGACGCCCGTGTCGGCGGACGCCATCGGGGTGCCCTCCCGGAGGTGCTCCACCATGTTCTGGACGCCGAAGAAGCCCATCCGGAACGGGTTCTGCACCACCAGCGCCGAGATCTGGCCCGCGCGCAGGCCGGCGATCTCGTCCGGGGCGGCGTCCCAGCCGATGATGACGACCTCGCCGGTCCGGCCCGCGGCTTCGACGGCCTGGACGGCGCCGAGGACGCTGGGTTCGTTGGCGGCGAAGATCCCGGCGAGGTCCGGGTTGGCGATGAGGAGGTCCTCGGTGACGCGGCGGGCCTCGTTGACGTCGCTGTGGCTGGGCTGCTGGCCCACCAGGGTCAGGTTGGCGTGCTGGGCGAGTCCTTCGGTGAAGCCCTCGACCCGCTCGGTGTTCGTCTGCGAGCCGGGCTGGAACTCGATGAGGGCCACGTCGTGGTCGCCTTCGCCCAGCGCTTCGGCGAGGAGGTTCGCGGCCTCGGCGGCGCCGGCGCGGTTGTCGGTGGCGTAGAGCGGGACCTCGTCGGGTTGCGGGTCGGTGCCGGAGTCGATCATGGCGACGGGGACGCCGGAGTCGAGCGCCTGCTGGGTCGCGGGGGCGAGGGCCGCGGAGTCCGTTGCGGCGTAGACGATGCCGTCGACGTCCTGGGTGACGAAGTTCTGGATGAGGTTGACCTGGCCCTCGACGTCGGTCTCCGCGGCCACGCCGTCCCAGTTCACCGTGACGTCGCCGTCGAGTTCGGCGGCGCATTCGGCGCCGGCCTGGACGGTGCTCCAGAACTCGTGGCCGACCGCTTTGGGGACGACGGCGAGCTCCAGCGGGCCGTCGGTGGTCGTGTCGCCGCCGTCGCCGGATTCGTCGCGGACCTGGACGCCGCCGCAGGCGCCGGCGGTCATGGCCGCCAGGGCCGCGAGTGCGGCGAGGCCTCTGCGGGTTCTCGTGCTGCTGGACATGGCGTGGTCCTTCCGTCGTGAGCGGTGGTCGGCGGTGGGGTCTCACCCGCGGGCTTCGAGGCGCCGCCGCCGGAACTGGTCGAAGTAGACGGCGGCCCAGATGATGAGGCCGACGATGACCTGCTGGTAGTGGATGTTGATGCCGAGGAGCACGGAGCCGTTGCGGACCACGGCGATGAGGAACGCGCCGATGAGGGTGCCGGCGATGCGGCCCTGGCCGCCGAAGAGGCTGGCGCCGCCGATGACCGCGGCGGCGATGACGTCGAGTTCGAGGCCGATGCCGTAGTTCGGCTGGCCCGAGTTCACGCGGGAGGCCGCGACCATGCCGCCGAGGCCGACGAGCGCGCCGGCGAGCACGTAGACGGCGGTGAGGTTGCGGCGCACGGCGATCCCCGAGCGGCGGGCGGCCTCCATGTTGGAGCCCATGGCGTAGACGTACTGGCCGAAGCGGGACTGCGACAGGAGGTACGCGGCGCCGACGGCGACGACCGCCGTGATGACGATGGCGAAGGGGATGCCGGCGATCTGGCCGTTGCCGAGGAGCTGGAACGATGCGGGCAGGCTGTAGACGCCGACGGCGCCGGTGATGATGAAGACGAGGCCGCGTCCGGCGGACATCATGCCGAGGGTGGCGATGAAGGGCGGGAGCCGCGCGCCGGCGATGAGCAGGCCGTTGGCGAGCCCTGCCGCGGCGCCGACGGCGATCGCGACGACGGTGGCCTCCCACACGGAGAAGCCGAGGTCGCGGACGACGATGGCGCCGACGACGCCGGCCAGCGCGGCGACGGAGCCGACCGAGAGGTCGATGCCCTTCGTGATGATGATCATCGTCTGGGCGACGGCGATGATCGCGATGACGGCGGTCTGGGATCCGATGTTGAACAGGTTGTCGGCGGTGAGGAAGTTGGGGCTGGCGAAGCTGAGGGCGATGAACAGGACGACGAGCGCGGTCGCGGCCGTGAACTCGGAGACGGCGTGGGCGAGGTGTTCCTGGAACCACTCGTGCAGGCGGCCGCGTGTCACCGGGGCCGGTTCGACGTCGGTCGCGGCGGTCTCCGGCTGTCCGGCGTGGGGTTTCCGACGCATGGGCAACGCTGCCTCCTCCTGACCGCGGTCCGCCGCACGGCGGCACAAAGGTCAGACGTATACACGAGCAGTCGTCATCATTTCATGTCGATATCCCTATGGCAAGCGTTCGAGTCCCGTTTCGGGAGGCCGGTCGCGGCGATACGTCGGACGACCTCGCGGGCCTCGCGAGTCCCAGTGGCCCTTCACTTTCCGATGCGGCTGAAGTTCACCGTGTTCATCCACGGCAGGTAGTCCTCGAACGCGGCCTCGACGCGTTCGGGGGTCAGGCCGTAGTCGCCCAGGGCGTACTCGTGCTTGCGGTCGCGGGCGGGGTTGCGCAGGATTCCGCTGAGCCGTTCGCCGTCCTTCTGCGTCCAGGTGAGACCGAGCCGGTCGTACAGCTCGGGGATGACCCGGGTCGGGTCGGAGACCAGCTGGAAGTACGGCACGTCGATCACGTCGCCCAGGTGCTGCTGCCGGAAGCGGCGTCCGGCGTCGACGGTCTTCGGCAGCACGTCGAGGACGAGGTTCCCGATCGCCTCCCGGTCGGGGCGGGTGACGAACAGCGACTGGCACAGGTCGGCGAGGGAGCAGGTGGACCCGATGACGGTGGCCGGGTCGCGGTGCGTCCAGACGACGCGCGCGCCGGGGAAGACCTTCCGGATGGTCGGGAGCTGGCCGAGGTCCATGGGGTACTTGAGGACCCAGCGCCTGCGCTCCCGGCCGTACTGGAGGACCTGCAGGGCCATGCGAAGGTACTCGTAGTCGGGTGTGGTGTCGCGGGCGGCGAACCAGGCCTGGTAGTCGGGCATGGGTGCGTGGAAGAGGACGTGGTAGAGCCCGTGCGGGAGCAGGAACATGGACTCTTCGGGCCGCTCGGGGTCGACGGGGTGCACGTGCCCGAAGTCGGGGGCGTACTTCGTGGCCTGGAACTGCTTCTTCGCGGACCTGACGATCCGCTCGGTGTCCTCCGCCGGCAGTTCGAGGTCGGTGTGGACCATCTCCCACAGGAGCGGGCCGCGGCATTCGGGTGCGGCCGCGAGGATCTGGTGGGCGAGGGTGGTCGCCGTGCGCGGCAGGCCGACGACGAAGACCGGCGATTCGATGCGCTCCCTGGCGATGGCGGGGTCGCGGCGGTGCAGCTCCCGGATGCGCAGCCGGTTCACCAGGCGCGCCTTGGCGTCGAGGATGGAGGTCAGCCAGCCGACCGGGGCCAGCCCGGGGACGCGGGCGGCGCAGGAGACGAGGTACTGGAAGTCGGCGATCCAGGCCTGGTCGTCGGCGTCCGCGCGCAGCCCGGTCGCGTCCTGCGCTTCGCGGACGGCTTTCGCCCACGCGCGCTCGGGGTCGTTCGCGCTTCTGGTCATGGGCCGCAGTGCGGTGTTGATGAAGCGCAGGCGGGCAGTGGTGCGGGAACGGTGCATGGCAGAACCTCCAGGGTGGGGGCCGCCGTTGGTGCGTGCCGGCCGGCGGTCCCGAGGGGTTGGTACCGCGGCGGGCGGGGACGCCCGTTCATGCCGCTGCGGACATTCTGTCAGGTTTCGTCAGCGCGGCAGCAGGGCCCGGACCTGCTCGCGGACTTCGCCGATGATCTCGTCGACGGAGCGGTCGATGTTGACGGTGGCGGCCATGCTGATGAACATGATCGCGGAGACGATGTGCGCCAGGGTGGCGGCGGCGTCGGCGTCGATGCGCGGGTTCCGCTGCAGGACTTGGGCGACCGCGCTCTCGGTCTGGACGATGAGCGAGAGGGCCTCGCGGTGGTGGGGTTCGGCGGGGTCGCCGAAGACCATCTCGCGCAGGTAGGTGCGGCCGTTGTCGATCTGCTTGCGGTTGCACGCCACGACCGGGCCGAGGATCGCCATGACCGCTTCGAGGACGTCGGGGACGTCCTCGGCGGCGGCCTTGCCTTCGATGAGCGCTTCGGCGTAGGTGGAGTTCTGCACGAGCAGGAGCAGCTCGCCCTTGTTCTTGGCGTAGAGGAAGAGGGTGCCGGTGCCGATGTCGGCCTTCTCGGCGACCTGCTGGGTGGTGACCTCGTCGACGCCGTGTTCGGCGAAGAGCTCACTGGCGGCGGCCGTGATGCGGTCGAGCTTTTCCTGCTTGTTCCGCTCACGCCGCCCGATTCGCTGCGGGGCGGCTGTCATGGGTGCGTCCTTCGGGATCTGGCTGGTCTCGGCCGCGAGTGCGGCCGCTTGCCGGGCGGGCCCGGGAGTGCCGCGGGGAATTCTCCCACGGCGGCCCGGGACCGCATGCGCGTGACCGCTCAGCCGTGAGGCTCGGGAAGCGCCCGGCCGTGCTCCACAAAGGTGAGTGCGGTCTCGACCTCGTAGGCGTGGACCGCCGATGCGAACGCGGGAAGCCGCGACGACAGCTCGGCGACCACACCGCCGGTGAAGAACGCCCGCAGCCCGTCCGCATCGGCGAACCCCAGGAGCAGCGAGGCGTGGAACTGCTGGTCGGCGGGGTTGTCGTGGGCGACGTTGGGCGAGTTCCAGAGGCCTCTGCGCCACGGCATGAACACCTGGGTCCGCAGCTCCTTCAGCGCGGCGCCGCGGGCGAGCGCGGGGACGAGCCGGTCGGTGACGACGTTCCGGAAGGCGCCGGTGCCGACGCCCTCCTTCCTCCTGAGGTAGACCAGCGCTCGGGCGCCCGCCCGCTCGCCGGGCTCCGCGACGTCGTACCAGCGGGCCGAGTACGGCGGTCCCGCGTAGAACACGGTGCGCCGGAACAGGTTCACCTCGTCCAGGTGGGCGAGCCTGGTCTGCTCGCGGCCCAGCAGCGGAGAGAGCAGCGACGTCATGGTGACCTCGGCGACCCCGTCGATCCTGCGGCCGGCGGGGATCGCCGTCTCGACGCCGTCGATCGCGGGCCACAGGCCGGGGTTGTCCTCGGCCAGGTGGATCTGGCGGTACTCCTCGAGTCCCGGTGTCGCGCTGATGATCTTGGAGTGCGGGCCCTTCCAGCGGTCCATGCCCTGCCGGCGGGGCCGGTCCTCGCGCATCCACAGCGGGATCGAGGAGACGAACGGCTTCCTGGTGTAACGCAGTGCGCGTGTCATGGTCCGGCCTCATCGGTTCAGGAACTCGGCGGCGACGGGCGCGAAGTCCTGGTGGTACTGGAAGATCCCGCCGTGACCGGAGTTCGGGTAGATGACCAGTTCGGAGCCGCTGATGCGGCGGTGCAGGTCCTCCGAGAGGACCGAGGGCACCATGCGGTCGTGGTCGCCGTTGGCGATCAAGGTCGGCTGGGTGAACTTCGAGAGGTCGTGCGGTTCCCCGCGCCCGTACTGCTTGATGGCCTTCAGCTGCGTCTGGAAGCCCTTCGTCTTCATCGGCGCGTCGCGCCCTTCGGTGCGCGCACCGGTGGTCCGCTCGACGTACGCCTTCGCGGCGAGCTTGCCGGCGGCGTCGCGGTTGAAGAACAGGAACTCCCGCGGATCCGACCTCGTCAGCGTCGCCCTCAGGATGTCGAGGTAGGTGACTCCGGCGACCTTGTCGATGTCCTTGCCGCCCTTGGGGCCCGTGCCGGTGAGGACCAGCCGGCGGACCAGGTCCGGGTGCTCGGCGATGAGCGCTTGGGCGATCATGCCGCCCAGTGAGAAGGAGAAGACGTTGATCTGGTCGAAGCCTAGCGCCGTGATGAACGCGTAGGCGTCGTCGGCCATCGCCTCGATGCTGTCCGGCACCTCCCCGGTGGAGGCGCCGACGCCGCGCTGGTCGAAGGTGATGACATGGCGGTCCTTCGCGATCGCGTCCACGATCCGCGGGTCCCAGTAGTCGAGGGTCGCGGCCAGGTGGACGAAGAAGACGACCGGGATGCCGCCCTTCGGCCCCAGCTCGCGGTAGACGAAGGTGACGCCGTTCGCGGTGACGGTGTTCGTCGGCGCCTCGATGTACGAAGCGACAGGCTTGTCGTGCATGTTCATGGTTACTCCCCGTAGATGGTTGAGCGTACTGTCGGTCTGCGGCCAGGTCAGGCGGTTGCGACGGCTTTGCCTCGGATGCCGCCCCGCTCCAGGGCGTCGAGGGCCTCCGGAAGCTGGTCGAAGGAGACCGACTTGCCGACGATCGGGCGCAGCGCGCCGCCGTCGATGAGGGCGGTGATCTCGCCGAGCTGCGCGCCGCTGGCGCGCATGAAGAGGAACTCGTAGGTCACGCCGAGCTTCTTGGCCTGGCGGCGGATCCCGGCGCTCATGGCGGTGACCGCCAGACGCACCACCGGGTTGGCGCCGAGCTCGCGCGCGGTGGCCGCATCCGGAGGACCTGCGATGCTGATCGCCTTGCCTCCGGGGCGCAGCACGCGCAGGGACTTCTCGAGGTTCTCGCCGCCGAGGCTGTCCAGCACCAGGTCGTACCCGCCCAGCAGCTGCTCGAAGTCCTGGGTGCGGTAGTCGATCACGATGTCGGCGCCGAGCTCGCGCACGAAGTCCGCGTTGGCGGCGCTGGCCGTGGTGGCGACCTGGGCGCCCAGGTGCTTGGCGAGCTGGATCGCGATCGACCCGACGCCGCCGGCGCCGGCGTGGACGAGGACCTTCTGCCCCGCCTGCACGCGCCCCTTCTCGACGAGGGCCTGCCATGCGGTCAGCGCGACCAGCGGCAGCGAACCGGCTTCCTCCATGGTGACCGATCGCGGCTTGAGGGCCAGGTCGTCCTCGGCGACGGCGATGCGCTCGGCGAACGTTCCGATGCGGTCCTTGCCGGGCCGGGCGTAGACCTGGTCGCCGAGGTCGAAGCCGCGGACCTTGGAACCGACGCCGATGACGGTGCCGGCGAGGTCGTTGCCGAGGACGAGCGGCAGCCGGTACGGCAGGATCGCCTTGAGCTCGCCGATCCGGATCTTCTCGTCGAGGGGATTGAGCCCGGCGGCCTGGACCTCGACGAGCACGTCGCGGTCACCGACCTGCGGCTCGGCGACCTCTGCGAGCCGCATCGGGTCCTTGTACTTGTCGACGACGAACGCTTTCACGATCCCTGCTCCTGTTCCGTTTCCCGGTCCACCCATTTTTATGAGTGAACTCAAGTATGACTCCACTCAGAAATTCTGTCAAGGGAATCGCAGTGTGAGCCACAAGGCCGTCCCGGCGCCTGAAACCCAGTGGATCGATGACCGGGGGCGACGGCACACTGTTCGACGTGATCGAAGTTCGTGCACTCGGCGCCGAGGACTGGCGGCTGTGGCGAGACCTGCGCCTGGCCGCGCTCGGTGAGGCGCCGTATGCGTTCGCCTCCCGCCTCGCCGACTGGCAGGGGCCCTCGGGCACCGAGGAGCGCTGGCGCGCGCGCCTGTCCGGGTCGAACACGCACGACCTCGTCGCCGAGGACCGCGGCACCCCGGTCGGCATGGCCAGCGGCATCGAGACCGCAGACCCGGCCGCCGTCGCACTCATCGCCATGTGGGTGGCGCCCCAGGCCCGCGGTCGCGGCGTCGGCGACGCCCTGATCGCGGCGGTCGAGCAGTGGGCGCGCCGATCAGGGGCGCGCAGCCTGCTCCTGTCCGTGGCCGCGGGCAACACCGCCGCCGCGGCGCTCTACCGGCGCAACGGGTTCCGCGACCTGCAGGGTACGCAGGACGCCGACGGGACCCGGCAGTTGGAGAAGGCCCTCTAGACCCGGCGCGGCACCGCGAATCGCGGGCCGCGGACGGTCACCGCCTCCGGCGCGAACGGTCCGTGCGGCGGTCCGGCGCGGGTTCCTGCGCGCCGGTCAGCGCGGCGAGTCGAGGGTCGCGCAGGTGCGCGAACCGTGTCGCCGCTTCGTGACCGAACTGGAATCCTTCCCGCTTGACAACCCCTCCAGCCCGAAGCACTATGGTTCGCGTTGATTGTTTACGTAAACATTTTGTTATCGGCTGAAGGAGTGCTCCGTGACCGCAATCGCCGAGACGCCCGCGTCGCCGGCGGCGAGCGCCCTCCCGCGCCGGCGCCGCAGAGGGCGGCGCTGGACCGGATGGCTGTTCGTCGGTCCGTTCATAGCCGTGTTCGCGCTGGTCTTCCTCGCCCCCATCGCCTACTCGATCTACCTCTCCGTGTTCCGCACCCAGATGGTGGGCGGCACCAGGTTCGTCGGCCTCGAGAACTACGCGCGGGCGCTCCAGGACGCCCAGTTCTGGGAGGGCCTCGGCAGGGTCAGCCTCTTCCTGGTCGTCCAGGTCCCGATCATGCTCGGCATCGCCCTGCTCGTTGCCCTCGCGATCGACAGCGGGCGCCTCTGGGGCCGCGACTTCTTCCGCGTCGCCGTCTTCATGCCCTACGCGGTCCCCGCCGTCGTGGCGACCCTCATGTGGGGCTTCATGTACGGCACGCGGTTCGGCCTCGTGGCCAACCTCAACGACGCGTTCGGCACCGACCTGCCCGACCCCCTCTCCCCCGGCCTCGTGCTCGCCTCGATCGGCAACATCGTGACCTGGGAGTTCGTTGGCTACAACATGCTCATCTTCTACGCCGCGCTGCGCGTCGTCCCGCACTCGCTCTACGAGGCCGCGGCGATCGACGGCGCCGGGGAGTGGCGCGTCATCACCGCGATCAAGCTGCCCGCGATCCGCGGCGCCATGGTCGTGGCCACCATCTTCTCGATCATCGGCAGCTACCAGCTGTTCAACGAGCCGACCATCCTGCAGTCACTGGCGCCCAACGCCATCACGACCGCGTTCACGCCCAACCTGTACGCCTACTCGCTCTCGTTCTCCGGGCAGCAGTACAACTACTCCGCGACGGTCGCCATCATCATGGGCCTGGTCACCATGGCGGTCGCCTACGCGGTCCAGCTGCGCGGCATGCGCAAGGAGCAGTGACATGACGACCTCCACCGTGAAGCGCGCACCGCGCCTGCGCCCGCAGCGCCGCTCCCTCACCAAGCCCCGGCGCAGCCCGCTGCTGACGGCGCTGACCCTCATCGTGCTGGTGTACTCGCTGGCCCCGCTGGCCTGGCTGTTCATCAACGCCACCAAGACCCAGGCGGACCTGTTCGCCTCCTTCGGACTGTGGTTCGGCGGCGACTTCGCGCTGTGGGACAACATCCAGCAGACCCTCGCCTACGACGACGGCGTCTTCGGCCGCTGGTTCGCCAACACCGTGCTCTACGTGGTGGCCGGCGCGGGCGGCGCCACGTTCCTGGCCGTCCTCGGCGGGTACGCACTGGCGAAGTTCGACTTCCCGGGCAGGCGCGGCGTGTTCGCCCTCGTCATCGGGGCCGTGGCCGTGCCCGGCACGGCGCTGGCGGTCCCGACGTTCCTCATGTTCAGCCAGATGGGCCTGACGAACACACCGTGGGCCGTCATCATCCCGTCCCTGATCTCGCCGTTCGGGCTCTACCTCATGTGGGTGTTCGCCGCCGAGTCGATCCCGGCCGAGCTGCTCGAGGCCGCCCGCATGGACGGCGCCGGGGAGTTCCGCACCTTCTTCCAGATCAGCCTGCCGCTCCTGGCGCCCGGCACCGTCACGGTGCTGCTGTTCACCACCGTCGCGACCTGGAACAACTACTTCCTGCCGCTGATCATGCTGCGCGACTCCGACTGGTACCCGCTCACGCTGGGCCTCAACGCCTGGAACGCGCAGGCCTCGACCGCCGGCGGCGAGGCGATCTTCAACCTCGTGATCACCGGCTCCCTGCTGACCATCCTGCCGCTCCTCGCGGCGTTCCTCCTGCTCCAGCGCTACTGGCAGTCGGGACTGACGCTCGGGAGCGTGAAGGAGTGAACGGCCGGCACCCACAGTCCACAGGCGGGGCCTCCGGCACCGCCCGACCATCACACGATGAAGTGAGAGACCAATGAGCACACGACCGCGCCGCGCCCTGGCCGGCACCGCCGTCGCCGGGCTGCTGGCCCTGGGGCTGACCGCCTGCGGCGGCGGCCCCGAGGAGCAAGGGCCCGTCGACACCGCCTCGGCCCTCGAGAAGGGCGGCGAGATCACCGTCTGGGCCTGGGAGCCCACACTCGAGGCCGTCGTCGCCGACTTCGAGGCGAAGTACCCGAACGTCACGGTCAACCTCGAGAACGTCGGCACCGGCAACGACCAGTACACGGCGCTGCAGAACGCGATCTCCGCCGGCGACGGCGTGCCCGACGTCGCGCAGATCGAGTACTACGCCGTGCCGCAGTTCGCCATCTCCGAGTCGCTCACCGACCTCGGCCCGCTCGGCGCGTCCGAACTGGACGGCACCTTCAGCACCGGCCCGTGGGACTCGGTCCACAGCGGCGAGGGCCTCTACGGCCTGCCGATGGACTCGGGGCCGATGGCGCTGTTCTACAACCAGGAGGTCTTCGACCGCCTCGGCGTCGCCGTGCCGACCACCTGGGACGAGTACCTCGAAGCCGCCCGCGCGATCCACGCGGCCGACCCGAACGCGTACATCACCAACGACATCGGCGACGCGGGCTTCGCCACCAGCATGATCTGGCAGGCCGGCGGGCAGCCCTACCAGGTGGACGGCACCGAGGTCGGCGTCGACTTCGCCGACGAGGGCACCAAGGCCTTCACCGCCATGTGGCAGCAGCTGATCGACGAGGAACTCCTCGCCCCGGTCGGCTCCTGGAGCGACGAGTGGTACCAGGGCCTCGGCGGCGGCACGATCGCCTCGCTCACCATCGGCGCCTGGATGCCCGCCAACCTCGAATCCGGTGTGCCGCAGGGCTCCGGCGCCTGGCGCGTGGCCGAGATGCCGCAGTGGGAGGCCGGCGCGCACGCCACCTCCGAGAACGGCGGATCCTCGCTGGCCGTCCCCGCGGCGAGCGCGAACAGCGCCCTGGCCTACGCGTTCACCGAGTACGCCACCACCGGCGAGGGCGCGCAGACCCGCGTCGACGGCGGCGCCTTCCCGGCGACCACCGAGCAGCTCGAGTCCGCCGACTTCCGCGGCAAGGAGTTCGAGTACTTCGGCGGGCAGAAGGTCAACGAGATCCTCGCCGACTCGGCGGCTAACGTCGTCGAGGGCTGGCAGTACCTGCCGTTCCAGGTCTACGCGAACTCGATCTTCAACGACACGGTCGGGCAGGCGTACGTCAGCGACACGACCCTCGACGAAGGCTTGGCCGCCTGGCAGGAGCAGTGCACCACGTACGGCTCCGACCAGGGCTTCACCATGGGCTAGACCCCAGACCGAACCCGGCTCCGCCCGACCCCCCGCGAACCGGGGAGGCCGGGCGGAGCCGCGCCGACCGAGCCGAACCCTCCCACCACCGTTTGGAGACCTCCATGCCGACATTCGAGATCGGCGAGCAGGACTTCCTGCTCGACCACCGCCCCCACCAGGTGATCAGCGGCGCCCTGCACTACTTCCGGGTCCACCCCGACCTCTGGGCCGACCGCATCCGCAAGGCGAAGCTCATGGGCCTCAACACCATCGAGACCTACGTGCCGTGGAACTTCCACTCCCCCGAGCCCGAGGTCTTCGACCTGACCGGCCGGCGCGACCTCGGCCGGTTCCTCGACCTCGTCGCGGACGCGGGCCTGCACGCGATCGTGCGGCCCGGCCCTTACATCTGCGCGGAGTGGGACGGCGGCGGACTGCCGGCCTGGCTCTCCGCCGACGAGGGCGTGGGCATGCGCCGGTACGAGCCGCGGTTCATGGCGGCGGTCGGGTACTACCTCGAGCGGCTCCTGCCCGTGGTCGCCGAACGCCAGGTCACCCGCGGCGGGCCGGTCCTCATGGTCCAGATCGAGAACGAGTACGGCGCGTACGGCGACGACCCGGCGCCCGACCGGGAGCGCTACCTCCGCGCGCTGGTCGACCTCACTCGCGCCCAGGGCATCGAGGTGCCGCTGTTCACGTGCGACCAGGCCGACGACGCGATGCTCACCCGCGGCGGCCTCCCCGAGCTGCACAAGACCGCGACCTTCGGCTCCCGCAGCACCGAGCGGCTGGCGACGCTGCGCCGCCACCAGCCCACCGGGCCGCTGATGTGCATGGAGTTCTGGAACGGCTGGTTCGACTCCTGGGGCATGGAGCACCACCTCGCGCCGTCCGAGACGAACGCGCGCGACCTCGACGAGCTGCTCGCCGCGGGAGGATCGGTCAACCTCTACATGTTCCACGGCGGCACCAACTTCGGTTTCACCAACGGCGCCAACGACAAAGGCCTGTACCGTCCGATCGCGACCTCGTACGACTACGACGCGCCCCTGGCCGAGCACGGCGCCGTCACCGAGAAGTACCACGCGATGCGGTCAGTGATCAACAAGCACGCCCCGGTGCCCGACGAGCTTCCCGAGCCGCCCGCACCCGCGCCGGCGTTCGACGTGGCGCTCACCGAGCACCTGCCCCTGGGCGAGGCGGCCGAGCTGCTGGAGCCGATGCGCTTCTTCGGCCCCGCACCGACCATGGACGCGATGCGGCAGTGGTCCGGGTTCGCGCTGTACCGGACGCGGGTGCGCGCCGACGACGCGGTGCTGGTGGTCGACGAGATCCGCGACCGCGCCGTCGTCATGCTCGACGGCGAACCCGTCGGGGTCCTGGACCGCGGCACCCACACCCGCGCGATCGCGCTGCCGGAACGCGACGGCCTGCTGGAACTCCTCATCGAGGACCAGGGCCGGGTCAACTACGGTCCGCGCATCGGGGAACCGAAGGGCCTCATCGGAAGCGCGCGCACGGCGACGCGCACCCTCACCGAGTGGGAGGCGGCGCCGCTCGCGCTCGAGCGCGCCCCCGAACGCCTGGCCGCCCGCCCCTGGCGGGAGGGGCCCGCGGGAGTTCCGCTGGCGGGGCCCGTCCTCGCGCGCGGCGTCTTCGACACCGTCGCCGGCGCCGACCACCACCTGCGGCTCGTGGGCTGGACCAAGGGGCTCGCGTGGATCAACGGCGAGCTGCTCGGCCGCTTCTGGAGCGCGGGCCCGACCGGCACGCTGTACGTGCCCGGCCCGCTCCTGCGCGAGCGCGGCAACGAGCTCGTGGTCCTCGAACTCCACGGCGCGGCAACGCGGACGGCGAGCTTCACCGAGGCCCCCGACCTCGGCGTCACATCGCTCTGACCCGGGCCCTGCCGGTGTGAGCGGCCGGCAGCGCCCGGGCGGCGGTATCCTCAAGGACGAATGGCCGGCGACAGCAAAAGTGAGCGTTCCCATGGATGACGGTGAGGCTTCGGGGAAGCGCGCGCGGTCCAAGTCGAAGCCTTCGATGTTCGACGTGGCGGTCCTCGCGGGCGTCTCCGCCCAGACCGTCTCGCGGGTGTCGATGGGCGCCGAGAACGTGCGCCCCGCGACGCGGGACAAGGTCCTCGCCGCCATGTCAGAGCTGGGGTACTCCCCGAACTCGGCCGCCCGGGCGCTGCGCTACGGCACGTTCCAGACCATCGGGGTCATCACCCACAAGTTCAGCCGCACCGGCGAGTCCCGGACCGTCGAGGCCATCGTCGAGGCGGCCCGGAGCGCGCAGTACACCGTCACGCTGGTCGACGTGGAGAGTCCGGTGTCGACGGAGGTCTCCGACGCCGTCACCCGGCTCTCCAACCAGTCGATCGACGGGCTGGTGATCATCCGGGCCGAATCGGTGACTCCGGCGACGCTCTCCATACCGGCCGGGCTTCCGGTCGTCGTCTCGGACTCGCGCTTCGTCGGCCACCACCCCGCCGTCGGCGCCGACCAGTTCGCGGGCTCGCAGCGGGCCACCGAACTCCTGCTCGGACTCGGCCACCGCACGGTCCATCACGTCGCCGGACCCGACAGCTCCGGCCCCTCGCAGCTGCGCATCGACGGATGGCGCGCCGCGCTCGACCGGGCCGGACGACCGGCGCCGCCGATCATCCGGGGCGACTGGACGGGCCGGTCCGGCTACGAGGCCGGGAAGCGGATCGCCCGCGACGGGGAGGCTACGGCGGTCTTCTGCGCGAACGACGAGACGGCGATCGGCGTCATGCACGCCCTCCACGAGGCCGGCCGCCGCGTCCCCGCCGACGTCTCAGTGGTGGGGTTCGACGACATCGCCCTCGCGGCCGACGTCTGGCCCCCGCTCACCACGGTGCGCCAGGACTTCGCGCAGATCGGCGAGCGCCTGCTCGAACTGCTCCTGCGCCAGATCCGCAACGGCGAGCGGCTCGAAGACGTGCACGAGACCGTCCCGGTCGAACTCATCGTGCGCGAGAGCACCGCGCCCCCCGCCGCCTGAGGCAGCGGCTCACACGGTCCCGATGCCACTGCGCGGCAACGAACCCGGGACCAGCGTCCGGGCATTGGGGACCTCCCTTGGGGGTGTCCGGGATCGCGCGCGAACGTAGAATCGTCCGGTGTCCACCCCCTTCGGCAAGCAGCTCCGAGACCTCCGGTCGCGCGCGGGGCTCTCACAGGACCGGCTGATGGAGCGGTCCGGCGTGTCCGTCCGCATGATCAGCAGGTACGAGAACACCGAGCACCTCCCGAAGCGCGACACCGCGGCACTGCTCGCCGAGGCACTGGAGCTGACGCCGGACGAGCAGGCGGACCTGCTGGCGGCCGCCGGGTATCGCACCGGCCGGGCCCCCGAAGCGGACGGCGCGCCGCCGCGAGCCGAACCGCTGTTCAAGGCCCGGCTCGTGGAGGCCGCCGACAAGCTCGCGGCCGCGGTCGGCGGCCACTGGAAACGCGAGGTGGAGCATCGCCAGGTCCTCGACCCGGATCCGCTGTCCATCCGGTGGCTGACCGACGCGGACCTGAGCGACCACTGGGAGAACGTGCTCGGACTGCAGACGCCCGGCGATCACACCCCGCCCGACCTGGACGGCGAGCTGGAGCAGATCGTGGAGGTCTACCGGCGCGTCCCCTCCGGACGGCTGGTGCTGCTCGGCAGGGCCGGGTCAGGCAAGACCGTGCTCGCCCTCCGGCTGGTGACCGGCCTGCTGGAGACCCGCCGCTCCGGCGAGCCCGTGCCGGTGGTCTTCAGCCTCGGCTCGTGGGACCCCGCGGTCGACCTGCGCGCCTGGCTCACCGCGCAGCTGCTGCGCGACCATCCCGGCCTCGGGCAGGTGCTGCCCGACGAGTCGACGCTGGCCGCCGCGCTCGTCGAGAACGACCTCATCCTGCCGGTCATGGACGGCTTCGACGAGATCGCCGGCGGCCTCGTCAGCGACCCTTTGGAGAAGCTCAACCGCACCGCCCGCATGCCGCTGGTCCTCACCAGCCGGGCTGCTGAATACCGTGCGGCCGTAGCCAAGTCGGACGTGCTGACGGCGGCGGCCTGCATCCGGCTCACCGACCTCACCGTCGACGACCTGGCCCGCTACCTGCCGCGCACGACCGTCCGCAAGTCCGGCGACGGCACCCCGCTCTGGCAGCCGCTCCTCGACGAACTCCGCAGCGAGCCGCGCACCGAGGCCGGCGAAACGCTCGCCGCCGTGTTCACCACCCCGCTCATGGTCGCCCTGGCCCGCACCATCTACAGCGACACGCCGACCCACGACCCGGCCGAGCTCCTGGACGAAACGGCGTTCCCCACCCCCGACGCCGTCGAAGCGCACCTCCTGGGGAACCTCGTCCCCACGGTCTACCGGGTGCGGACCGAGCAGCGGCGCTTCGAACCCGAGCGGGCGGAACGCTGGCTCGGCTACCTCGCCGACCACCTGAACCGGCTCGGCGAGCACGACCTCGCCTGGTGGCGGTTGGGCACCTCGATGCCGCGGCCGACGCGCGTCCTCGCCATGGCGCTGGCGCTCGGCCTGGTCTTCGCCTTCGCCGACGGGGTCCTGGCGGGCCTCCTGTTGGGTTTCGACCCGATGCAGTTCACCGGCGGCGTCGTCATCGACCTCGCCGCCGGAGCGGCGGTCGGGATCGCGCACGGCCTCCTGGCCAAGCACCGGGGCGCCGCGTTCGAACCGTCGGGCATCCAGATGCGGCTGCGCGGCGCGCGGTCCGGCCCGCGACGGAACTTCGCGCGCCGGTTCAGGATCGGATTCGCGGCCGGAGTCCTGCTCGGACTCGCCTACGGCGCCACACGCGAGATCATCCGCGGCCTCATCCTCGGCCTGGACCCGAACACCGTCTTCGAACTCGTCATCGTGAACTCGCTGCTGCTCGCCCTCGTCTTCGGGTTCAGTGCGGGCGTCACCTACATGTTCCTGTCGCTGTGGGAGCGCCCGCTCGACCTGGCCTCCGTGCAGAGCCCGGCCGGCCTCATCCGCTCCAGCCGCAGAACGGTCGTCGTGCAGGCGCTGCTGTTCGCCCCCGCGCTCGCGGCCGTCGTCCCCGGAACCGTCTGGGGGCTGGTCGAACTCCTCCAGCTGCTCCCGCCCCGGTTCGGCGAATGGCACTGGAGCCCTTGGGAGGGCATGATCCTGGGCCTGTACGCCGCCGGCTTCGGCGCCCTCGGTTACGTGCTGGGCCTGACGGCGTGGGGCCAGTGGGCCGTCTTCGGCCGCTTCTGGCTGCCGCTGACGGGTCGGCTGCCGTGGGCGGTGCCCGAATTCCTGGACGACGCGTACCGTCTCGGCATCCTGCGGCGGTCCGGCGTGGTCTACCAGTTCCGGCACGCGCGGCTCCAGGACCACCTCGCCGCATCGTACCGAACCGCAGGTCGGCGCTGATGTCCTGATTTTGTCGGGGTCGATGTCCTTCCGGTCCGACGCCGCCCCTTGAAGTATCGAAGGCGTCGATGCCGCCGACTTCCGTTCGGCGGCAGGAGGACAGCGGACACCCGGAGGCACGACCGCCCTGGTGCCCCGCTGTCATGAGCGAGGGGCAGACCATGACGAGAACGATCAGGCAATGGCTCCCGGTGATCGCGTTCGCGGTCGCCGCGGTGCTTCCCGCCGCGCCGGCGCAGGCGGCCGACCACGCCGCGACGCAGGCGCTGCTGAACCAGTACCAGGCGCAGGCGGGCCCCGGCGCGGGCCTCCACGCCGGCGAAGGCACCGAATCGTGGACGCTGACCAGCGGGTCCGCGACCATCTTCGCCAACCGGCCGATCACCGCCGGCGACCACTTCCGCATCGCCAGCCAGACCAAGACGTTCACCGCCGCAGTGGTACTGCAGCTGGTCGACGAGGGCCTGGTGGAGCTGGACGCGCCGATCGAACGGTACCTGCCGGGCGTGCTGACCGGCGACTACGACGGGAACGCGATCTCGGTGCGGCAGATCCTCCAGCACACCAGCGGGATCGCCCGAGACGCGCTGAACGCCGCGCCCGAGCCCGACGGGTCCTACACGCTCACCGAGCTCGTGCGGGCGGGCCTGGCGCAGCCACCGCAGTTCGCCCCCGGCAGCGGCTGGGGCTACTCCAACATCAACTACCACCTCGCGGGCATGCTCATCGAGGAGCTCACCGGCGTGAGCGCCGCCGAGGCGATCACGCAGCGCATCATCGAGCCCCTGGGCCTGACCGGGACCTCGTTCCCCGTGCCCGACGACGGGACGCTGCCGAGCCCGTACCTTCCCGGGTACACGGGCGGCCGGCTCGGGCCGTTCTTCTACTGGTACGACGTCACGTTCATCGAGGACATGTCCTTCAACGCCACCGCCGGCGCCATGACCTCCACGATGGAGGACCTGGTCGCCTTCTACGGGGCGCTCGCGGCCGGATCGGTCGTGTCCGCGGGCTCGCTCGCCGAGATGCGCACGGCCGTACCCTCCACCGTGTACGGCGCGGACTACGGGCTCGGCCTCATGAGCTGGGATCTCTCGTGCGGCGGCGAGGCGTGGGGCCACGCCGGGAACCTCACCACCGGCGCCTCGTCGATCACGATGGTCACCGACGACGGCCGCTTCGCCTCGCTCGTCACCAACGCGTTCCTCAAGGACCCGCCCGCCCCGACCCGCGTCGCAGTCCTCGACGCCGCGCTGTGCGAAGGGGAGGCGGCATGAGGCGCTTGACTCGGGCACTAGGCCTGGTCACCGCGGTCGCGGCCGCGGCGGCAGGCGGCCTCGCCGCCCCCGCAGCGCACGCGGCGACCGCGCTGCCGCAGTTCAACGACGAGCACGGGCTCACCGTCCTTCAGCAGCCGGAGTGGTCCGAAGGCAGCGACCGCACGTTCACGTTCACCGTGGCCACCGCGGAGGTCCCGGAGTACGCGGTGATGCCGGGCCAGGTCTCGGGCGAGCACGTCGTGATGGTGACGCTGCCGGAGGGCTACGACGAGAGCATCGAATACCCGGTGCACTACACGCTCCACGGCGGCGGCGACTACCCGAACAGCGCGCGGCTCAGGACGATCGTCGAGTCGTCCACTGCGGATGAACCGGTTATCACCGTGTCCCCCAACGGCAGCGGCCGCGGCTGGTACACGAACTGGCGGTACCCGGGCGGGCTCGGCCTGCAGAACTGGGAGGACTTCCACCTCGAGCAGCTCATCCCGTTCATCGACGCGAACCTCTCGACCATCGCCGGCAAGGAGGGACGGGCCGTCTCCGGCCACTCCATGGGCGGTTTCGGCGCCCTCGGATACGCCGAACGCCGCCCCGACCTGTTCAGTTACGTCGGGTCGTTCTCCGGCGGGCTCGACCTGCTGAACCAGGAGATGCGCGCCGCCGTGCTCGGCTCGACCCAGCTGGCGGCCTTCGGGACCCCGACGGTCGCTCCGGACGCGATCTTCGGCCCGCCGTTCTGGCCGCTCGACGGCGGCTGGAACCGACTGAGCCCGGCGCAGCACGTCGAATCCCTGCGCGGCATGGGGATCGCACTGTACGCGGGGAACGGCGGCGACCTCACCGTCGATCCGATCCAGGCGATCGTGGAGCACCGCGCCCGCCAGACGGCCGTGGTGACCTCGGACTACCTCGACGCCGCGGGCATCGCGCACGAGTTCCTCGACTACGGCGACGGCAGCTCGTGGGCACCCGGATGCACCGGCAAGCACTCGCAGCAAGCCTGCCTCCAGGCCGACATGGACCACTTCGTCTCGCTGATCATGGCCGGTCTCGAGCACCCCTGACCCACCACCGAGGCGGCGCGGCGACCCACATCGCCGCGCCGCATACGCTCCCCCGCTGCGGAAAGGAGGCGAGCGTGACGAACCCCCACAACGGCCCTGACCAGGGCGACGATTCGCCCGGTTCCCGCCTGTTCGGCAAGGTGGGCATGGCGATCGTGATCGAGGTGCTGGCCGGACTCGTGATCGGGTTCCTGGCCCTCGGCGGCGAGGACGAGCCGATCTACGAACCGCCCGCCCCACGTGAGTCGACATACGAACCGGTGCTTCCCGATGAGGAGCCGTCGCAGTCCCCCTTCCCGACAGGACCGGAAGCCGAGGAGACGACGACCGACGCCGTCGCCGTCCCCGAAGCGGGCGACTGCTTCACGAACGAGGGCACGACCGACGTCTTCGCGCTGGAGTCCTCGAGCTGCGACCCGGGCGCTTTCGAAGTGGCCGACGTCTACAGCGGAGGCGACACGGACGACTGCGACGGCGTCCCCCGATCGTTGTTCAGCCACGACCCCGGCGGCGGCGGCGCGATCCTCTGCCTCACCTACCTCCACCCTTGGGGCGAGGCCTACTACGCCGAGCCCGGCGAGTGCGTCACCCTCCTCGACGACGGCGCCTACGCGATCACCGACTGCGACCCGGGCGACTACCAGGTGCTGGAGCGGATCTGGGGCGAGGAGGGCTCGTACGACTGCTCCGAGTGGGAGTACTACAACGGCTCGGTCGACTTCCCCGGCTACATCGACGAACAGGACCTGCTGCTGTGCATGCGGATCGTGTACCCCGACGACATCGGCTTCGCCGGCGTCGACACCTGCATGTACGCCACCGGCGCCGACGACGACATGCATTTCGCATTCGCCGACTGCTCGCAGTCGAACGTCTACGTCACCGGCCGCACCTCCGACTACGAGGCCTACGACTTCTGCGACGGTTACGGCTGGTCCACCTGGCAGAGCACCGCCTTCCCCGACCACTCGTACACGGTCTGCTGGGCCTGGCTCTGACAACCCCGTTGCGGGCAGCTGCGTCCGGCTCGCGATCGTCACCGCCGCACCGCATGCGCCCCGGAGGTCAGACCGTCCTGGACCCCGTGGCGAGGACGTCGCCGTCCTCGAGGCGTGCGATGCCAGGGGCGGGCGAGGGCGGTGACAGGGCAGTCTCGCAGGGGCGGTTCGTTCCCTGCCGAGGTTGTCCCGGTGAGGGGTAGCGCCACAAACCGTCCAGTCGGTATGCTGTCGTGGACTGAGCGGACGTGACGACGAGGAGGTCGCCGTGCGAATCACCGGAGCCGTGCTGGAGCGCTGCGGCGCGCCCGCGCCCTACGCCGAGTCGCGGCCGATCACGGTGGGGCCGTTGGAACTCGAAGCGCCCGGACCCGGGGAGCTGCTGGTCCGCGTCGAGGCCGCAGGGTTGTGCCACTCCGACCTCTCCGTCGTGGACGGCAGCCGGGTGCGGCCGGTGCCGATGCTCCTGGGCCATGAGGCCGCCGGGATCGTCGAGGCGGCCGGGCCCGGCACCGCTACCGCGGTCGGGCGGCGGGTCGTGCTCACGTTCCTGCCGCGCTGCGGAAGCTGCGAAGCGTGCGGCACCGGCGGGCGGCTCCCCTGCTCGGTCGGCAGTGCCGCGAACGCCGCCGGCACCCTCGTCGGCGGCGCCGTCAGGATCGGCCGCGAGGGCGAGCGCGTCAGCCACCACCTCGGCGTGAGCGCCTTCGCCACCCACGCCGTGGTCAGCGAGAGTTCCGTGGTCGCGGTCGATGCCGATGTGCCGCCGGACATCGCCGCGCTTCTGGGCTGTGCGGTGCTCACGGGCGGCGGCGCGGTCGTCAACGCGGGCAGGCCGAACGCGGGCGAGACGGTGGTCGTCGTCGGCCTCGGCGGCGTCGGCATGGCGGCGCTGCTCGTGGCGCAGGCGTTGGGCCACCAGGTGGTCGGCGTCGACACCGTACCGGCGAAGCTCGACCTGGCCCGCTCGCTCGGCGCCGAAGCCTGCGCTCCCGACGAGGTCGGCGGTCTGCGGGCGCCCGTGGTCGTGGAGGCCGCCGGGTCGGCGCGGGCGTTCGAGACCGCGTTCGCGCTCACCGCGCCCGGCGGCACCACCGTCACTGTGGGCCTGCCGCATCCTGACGCGCGCGCTGAGGTCTCCCCGCTGCTCCTGACCGCCGAGGCCCGCACCGTCGTCGGCTCCTACCTCGGCTCGGCGGTGCCCGGCGACGACGTCCCCCGGTACGCCGACCTGTGGCGCGCCGGACGGCTCCCGCTCGACCGGCTCGTCTCCGACAGGATCGACCTGGACGGCCTCCCGGCCGCCCTGGACCGCCTCGCCTCGGGCGAGGCGCTGCGCCAGCTCATCGTGTTCTGACCTTCCTCCTACCGACCCTCCTATGAAAAAGGTGCTCAATGACCTCTAGGACCGCCATCGTCACCGGTGCCGCGCGCGGCATCGGGGCCGCCACCGCCCGTCGGCTCGCCGCCGACGGGCATGCCGTCGCCGTGCTCGACCTCGCCGAGGAGCAGGCGGTCGCGACCGCCGAAGCGATCAACGCGAAGGGCGGCAAGGCCGTCGGTGTGGGCGCGGACGTCGCCGACGAGGCCGCCGCCGCGGCCGCGGTCGAGCGCGTCGCCGCCGAGCTGGGCCCGCCGCAGATCCTCGTCAACAACGCCGGGATCCTCCGCGACAACCTGCTGTTCAAGATGAGCGCCGGGGACTGGGACGCGGTCCTCAACGTGCATCTGCGGGGCGCGTTCCTCATGAGCCGCGCCGTCCAGTCGTCCATGGTGGACGCCGGATGGGGCCGGATCGTCAACCTCTCCAGCACTTCCGCGCTCGGCAACCGCGGCCAGGCGAACTACGCCGCCGCGAAGGCCGGCATGCAGGGCCTCACCAAGACCCTCGCGATCGAACTGGGCCGCTTCGGGATCACGGCGAACGCCGTCGCGCCCGGGTTCATCGAGACCGAGATGACGAAGGCCACCGCCGACCGCATCGGCGTCCCGTTCGCGGACTTCCTCGCCCACGCCGCCAAGGAGGCCCCGGTCGGGCGCGTCGGGCAGCCCGAGGACGTGGCCGCCGCGGTCGCCTACTTCTGCTCCGAGGACGCCGGGTTCGTCTCGGGCCAGGTCCTGTACGTGGCGGGAGGACCCAAGGCATGAGCGGCCCGATCACCGCGGCTTCGCCCGCGGACCTCCAGAACGCACTGGGCGCCGAGGCGACCGGCGAGTGGTTCGCGGTCGAGCAGGACCGCATCGACGCGTTCGCCGACGCCACCGGCGACCACCAGTGGATCCACACCGATCCCGGGCGCGCCGCCGCCGGGCCCTTCGGCGGCCCGATCGCCCACGGGTACCTCACGCTCTCGCTCCTCCCCCGGCTCCTCCAGGGCCTGGTCGCGATCGGCGGGCTCGCGATGTCCGTCAACTACGGCCTCGACCGGCTCCGGTTCCTCCAGCCGGTCCCGGCCGGAGCCCGGGTCCGGGCGGTCGTGGCGCTCGCCTCCGCCGAGACCACCGGGCGCGGCGTGCGCGCCGGGTACGACGTGACCGTGGAGATCGAGGGCGCCGAGAAGCCCGCGCTCGTGGCCAGGACCATCACGCTCTACGTCCCCGAATAGGACGCCGAAGCGGCGCAGGCCTCGTGAGCCTGCGCCGCTTTCGCGTGGGAACGAGTCAGAGTCGTTCGAGCACCATCGCCATGCCCTGCCCGCCGCCGACGCACATGGCCTCCAGGCCGTAGCGCCCGCCGGTGTCCTCCAAGGCGTTCAGGAGCGTCGAGGTGATCCGCGCGCCGGTCATCCCGAACGGGTGCCCGACGGCGATCGCGCCGCCCTTGACGTTGAGCCGGTCCTCGTCGATGCCGAGGTCGCGCGCGGAGGGGATCACCTGGGCGGCGAACGCCTCGTTGATCTCGACCAGGTCGATGTCCTCGATCCCCATGCCCGCCAGCGCGAGTGCGCGCCGTGAGGCCTCGACGGGCCCGAGTCCCATGATCTCCGGGGAGATGCCGCCGACGCCGGTCGAGACGATGCGGGCGAGCGGCTGGAGGCCGAGTTCGGCGACGACGCGGTCGGAGACGATGACGAGTGCGGCGGCGCCGTCGTTGAGCGGGCAGGCGTTCCCGGCGGTCACGGTCCCGTCGGGGCGGAACACCGGGTCGAGGTCGGCGAGTGCGGCGATGGTGGTACCGGGGCGGGGGCCGTCGTCGGCGGTGACGACGGTGCCGTCGGCGAGGGTGACGGGGGTGATGTCCTTGGCCCAGAAGCCTTCGGCGGTGGCGCGGGTGGCGCGCTGCTGGCTGCGGGCGGCGTAGGCGTCCTGCTCTTCGCGGGTGATGCCGCGGAGGGCGGCGACGTTCTCGGCGGTCTGGCCCATGGCGATGTAGGGGTCGGGGAGGAGGCCCTCGTCGCGGGGGTCGGTCCAGTCGGCGGCGCCTCCGGCCCGCTTCAGAGTGCGGAGCATCGCATCGTTGAAGGCGGGGTTCTCGAGGTCGGTGCCGGGGATGGCGTCGGCGGAGCCGATGTCCATGCCGGAGACGGATTCGACGCCGGCGGAGACGAAGACGTCGCCTTCGCCGGCCTTGATGGCGTGGAAGGCCATGCGGGTGGTCTGGAGGCTGGAGGAGCAGTAGCGGGTGACGGTGGCGCCGGGGACGGTGTCCCAGCCGAGCATGACGGCGACGATGCGCGCCATGTTCATGCCCTGGCGTCCGCCGGGCAGGCCGCAGCCGAGGAGGAGGTCGTCGATGCGGGCCGGGTCGAGCCCGGGGACCTTGTCGACGGCGGCGCGGACCATCTGCGCGGCGAGGTCGTCGGCGCGGGTGTCCTTGAGGGAGCCTTTGTGGGCGCGCCCGATGGGCGAGCGGGCGGTGGCGGCGATGTAGGCCTCGGTCATGTCGGTTCCTTTCAGACGAATGCCTGGTGTCCGGTGATCGCCCGGCCGACGATCAGGGTGTTCATGTCGTAGGTGCCTTCGTAGGAGTAGACGGCCTCGGCGTCGGCGAAGAAGCGGGCGACGCCGTGGTCGAGTTGGATGCCGTTGCCGCCGAGGACTTCGCGGCAGCGGGCGACGGTGTCGCGCATGCGGGCGGTGCAGAAGGCCTTGGCCATGGCGGCGTGCTCGTCGCGGCGGGTGCCGGCGTCGTCCATCTGGGAGACGCGGACGCAGACGGCGAGGCCGGCGGTGACGTCGGCGAGGGATTCGGCGAGTTTCTGCTGGACGAGCTGGTAAGAGGCGATGGGGCGGCCGAACTGCTCGCGTTCCTTGGCGTAGCGGACGGCGGCCTCGTAGGCGCCGACGGCGATGCCCATGGCCTCCCAGGCGACGCCGATGCGGGTGGGGCCGAGGACGCCGGCGAGGTCTTTGAAGGAGTCGATGCGCTGCAGGCGGTCGGTCTCGGGGACTTCGACGCCTTCGAGGGTGATGTCGGCGTTCTGGACGCCGCGCAGGGACTGCTTGCGTTCGATCTTCGCAGGCGTGAAGCCCGGGGCGTCCTTGCGGACGATGAAGCCTTTGACCTGGCCGTCGTCGATGTCCTTGGCCCAGATGAGGGTGATGTCGGCGAAGGTGGCGTTGCCGATCCAGCGTTTGGCGCCGTCGAGGATCCAGGTGTCGCCGCGGCGGGTGGCGGTGGTGCGCAGGCCGCGGGCGGTGTCGGAGCCCGCGAGGGGTTCGGTGAGGCCGAAGGCGCCGATGACCTCGCCGCGGCCCATGGCGGGGAGCCATTGGGCGCGCTGGGCGTCGGAGCCGCCGACGCCGATGGCGCCCATGGCGAGTCCGGAGGTGACGCCGACGAAGGTGGCGAAGGAGGCGTCGACGCGGGCGATCTCGACGGCGGCCCAGCCGCGGAAGAGGGCGCTGTTCTCGAAGGTGCGGGATTCGGGCCACATGGTGCCGATGACGCCGGTGGCGGCGATGCCGGGGATGAGGTGGTGGGGGAATTCGGCTCGTTCCCAGTAGTCGTCGGCGATGGGGCGGACTTCGCGTTCCATGAAGTCGCGGATGCGCAGGGCCGCTTCCTGCTCGACGGGGGTGAGGAGGTCTTGGAAGTGGTAGAAGTCGGCGTCGAGGCCGGTGGGCGCGGTGGTCATGGTGTCTCCTGTGGGTTCCGGACCGAGCCGTCGAAACCGACCGGTCGGTATGTTACTAGTATAGGTGCGAGACGTCCACTTTGAGGAGCGACCGTGACCAACCGCCATCTGTTCCCGCTGCGCTGGAACGACAACGACCAGTACGGCCACATGAACAACACCGTGTACTACGAGGCGATGGACTCGGCGGTGAACTCCTGGATGGTGCACCGCGCCGCCCTGGACCCGGCCGGGGACGTGATCGGGCTGGCCCGGGCCTCGTCGTGCGAGTTCCTGGCGCCCGCCTCCTTCCCCGAGGTCCTGGAGGTGGACATCGCGGTGGCCCGCCTCGGGACCACCTCGATCACGTGGGACCTGGCGATCCTGCGCGAGGGCGCCCCCGACCGGGACGCCCCGATCGCGCTGGGGCGGTTCACGCACGTGTTCGTGGACCGCGCCGGGCGGCGCCCGGTGCCGGTGCCCCCGCCGATCCGCGCCGCCGTCGAAGCGGAGCTGCGGATCGGCGAGGCGGCCGGTTAGGATCCGTACTCCTCGACGAGCGCGCGCTTGAGGACCTTCCCGCTCGCCCCGAGCGGGAGCTCCTCGACCACGTGCACGACCCGGGGGTACTTGTACGCCGCGACCTTCTCCTTCATGTACGCCACGACCTCCGCCGCGTCGACGGCGGCGCCGTGGGCGGGGACGACCGCGGCGTGCACCTCCTGGCCGTGCGTCTCGTGCGGCACGCCGAAGACGGCCGCGATCGAGACGTGCGGGTGGCGGGCGAGGACGGCCTCCACCTCCGTGGGGTACACGTTGTAGCCGTTGCGGATGATCATGTCCTTCTTCCGGTCCACAATGGTGACGATGTGCTCGGCGCTGACGGTGCCGAGGTCGCCGGTGCGGAACCAGCCGTCCACGATGGTCTGCGCGGTGGCGTCGGCGCGCCCGAGGTAGCCCTTCATGAGGTTGTGGCCCCGCACGACGATCTCGCCGAGCTCCCCGGGGCCGAGGAGGTCGATCCGGTCCTCCGTGTCGGGATCGGCGACCGCGACGTCCACGCCCCAGATCGGGGTGCCCACGGTGCCGGGCCGGATCGGCTCGTCCACCTTGTTGAACGTGCACGACGGCGCGGTCTCGGTGAGGCCGTAGCCTTCGTGGACCTGCGCGCCGAAGGCCCGCTCGAACGCCTCCAGGAGCGCCACCGGCAGCGCCGCGCCGCCGGAGACGGCGTACCGCAGCGGCGGCCGGTGCGCCGAGCGCCCGGCGGCCTCGACCATCCCGGCGAAGTTCGTCGGCACCGCGGTGAACACCGTCGCCCCGTACCGGTTGAGCAGCGCCAGCGCCTCGTCCGGGTCGAACTTCGGGAGCAGGATGATCGCGGCCCCGCGGCGGAACGCGATGTTGAGCACGGCCATCTGCCCGAAGGAGTGGAAGAACGGCAGGCCGCCGTAGACCACGTCGTCGGCGCGCAGGGGGAACGAGTCGATGAGCGAGACGTGGACCTGCTCGATCATCGCCAGGTGCGAGCCGACCGCGCCCTTCGGCGTGCCGGTGGTGCCGGAGGTGTACAGGATCGTTGCGGCGTCGAGCGGGTTGACCGAGGCGTACCGCTGGATCGGTTCGGCTTGCGCCGCTTCGGCTTCGAGTCGCGGCAGCGGGTGGCCGCCGACCTCGAGGCCTTCGGGGGCGAGCACGGAGACGAGGGGGACACCGGCGCGGGCGGCGGCCGGGGCGGCCTCGGCCAGGAGCGGCGCGGCGGCGACGAGGAGGTCGGCCTCGGCGTCCTCGAGCACGAACGCGATCTCCTCGGCCTTGAACAGGAGGTGGATCGGGACGATCACGGCGCCGAGCGCGAGCGCGGCGTAGTAGACGCGCGGGAAGTCGGGGACGTTGGGCACGAGCATGGCGACGCGGGAGCCGCGCCCGATGCCGCGGGCGGCGAGCGCCCCGGCGTAGGCGCGGGTCTGGTCCCACAGTTCGCCGTAGTGCACGGTGTGCCCCATGAAGTGCAGGGCGGGGGCGTCGGGCCGGCGGCGGGCGCTCTCGGCGAGGATGGCCGCGATCGAGAGGGTCCCGTGTCCGGGGCCGTCGACGGCGGGGTCGTTGCGGTGCGTCATCGCGCCACTCCTTCCAATGGTTTGAGCGCCAGTTCGGTCTTCCCGAGCGCGGCCGCGTGGACCTCGTCGGGGCCGTCGGCGAGGCGCAGGGACCGCGCGGCGGCGAACATCTCGGCGAGCGGGTGGTCGCCGGTGAGCCCGGCGGCCCCGAACAGCTGGATCGCATGGTCGAGGGTGCGCTGCACCGCACGGGGGACGGCGACCTTGATCGCCTGGATCTCCTTCATGGCGGCGCGGTTTCCGGCGGTGTCCATGAGCCAGGCGGTCTTGAGGACCAGGAGCCGCAGTGCCTCGATCTCGACGCGGGCGTCCGCGGCCCATTCGCGCACGACCCCCTGCCGGACGAGGGGGCCGCCGAAGGCCACGCGGTCGTTCGCCCTGCCGCGCATCAGGTCGAGGGCGCGTTCGGCCATGCCGAGCGCCCGCATGCAGTGGTGGATGCGGCCCGGTCCCAGGCGGGCCTGGGCGATGGCGAAGCCGTCGCCCTCGCCGCCGAGGAGGTTCGCGGCGGGCACGCGCGCGTCCTCGAACAGGATCTCGGCGTGGCCGCCGTGGTCGCGGTCGTCGTAGCCGAAGACCGTGAGCGGCCGGACGATGTGGACGCCGGGGGTGTCGCGCGGGACCAGGAGCATGGACTGCTGCCGGTGGCGCGGCCCGTTCGGGTCGGTCTTGCCCATGACGATGAGGAGCTTGCAGTCGGGGTTCATCGCGCCGGTGGCGAACCACTTGCGGCCGTTGATCACCCACTCGTCCGCGCCTCCCGCACCCCTGTCCTTGTGGATGCGGGTGCCGATCTGGGAGGCGTCGGAGGACGCGGTGCCGGGCTCGGTCATGCAGAACGCGGAGCGGATGCGGGCGTCCAGGAGCGGTTCGAGCCAGGCCTCCCGCTGCTCGGCGGTGCCGAAGTGCGCGAGGAGCTCCATGTTGCCGGTGTCGGGGGCGGCGCAGTTCATGGCGGCCGGAGCGAGCCGGGGGCTGCGGCCGGTGAGCTCGGCGACCGGCGCGTACCGCAGGTTCGAGAGGCCGCCGCCGTAGCCGTGCGGGCCGGGCGGCAGGAACAGGTTCCACAGGCCGCGCTCCTGCGCGGTCTCCTGGAGGGCGCGCACGACGGGCCGCACGGTCCAGTCCCCCGGGCCGTCCTCGATCTGCTCGGCGAGCACGGGTTCGGCGGGGAGCACGTGCTCGTCCAGGAACGCGCGCGCCTCGTCAGTGAAGGCGACGGTCATCTCGTCCGGTCGGAAATCCACAGGCCCTCCTCGGCCAGCGGCGCGACGATTGCGCCGATCGCATCGAATCCCTCGCCGACGGTCTGCCCCTTGGTGTACCGGTAGTGGACGCCTTCGAGGATGACGGCGAGCTTGTAGCAGGCGAAGGCCCGGTACCAGCGCAGGTCCGGGACGGGCGTCCCGGCGCGGGCGGCGTACGCGTCCGCGACTTCGTCGAACGCGGGGTATCCGGCCCCGGCGACGATCGGGCCGGCGGCCCGCTCCCCGCCGGGCAGTTCCCTGATGTGCCAGTACATGCCGAGCATGCCGAGGTCCACGAGCGGGTCGCCGAGGGTGGCCATCTCCCAGTCGAGGACCGCCGCGACGCGCGGCGCGTCCGGCGCCCCGGCCACGAGCATGTTGTCGAGCCGGTAGTCGCCGTGGACGATCCCCGACCGGCCCGAGTCCGGAACGGCCGCCGCGAGCCGCTCGCCGAGCGCGTCGAGCGCGGGCGCCTCGCGGGAGCGGGACGCGTCGAGCTGCCGCCGCCACGTGCGCATCTGCCGGTCGAGGTACCCGTCCGGCCTGCCGAAGCCGCCGAGCCCGAGCGGTTCGGGCTCGGCGGCGTGCAGGTCGGCGAGGATCTCGGCGACCTCGATGCCGAGGCGGTGCAGCCCTTCGGGAGTCCAGTCGGCGTTGCACCGCGGATGGTTCAGGACGGCGCCGTCGACGAACTCCATGACGAAGAAGACCGTGCCGGTGACCTCGCCGGCCCCGGTGTCGTCGACGACGTCCACTGTGGCCGGCACTGGGATGGTGCCGCGCAGCGCCGAGATCACCCGGTGCTCGCGCCGCATGTCGTGCGCGGTCGGCAGGGCGTGGCCCAGCGGGGGCCGGCGCACCACCAGCGGCGTCTTCGCGCCGTCGACCCGGTACGTCAGGTTCGAGCGGCCGCCGTCGATGAGCGCGGCCCGCAGCGGGCCGTCCCCGGCCAGCCCGGGGTGCTCTCGGGCCAGCCAGCGGGCCAGCCCCGCAGTGTCCAGCCCCGGCACGTCCACGTCGGTCATCGGTCTCCTTCGCCTCGTTGCTGCGGGCTAGCTGCCCGGGATGCCCTCGTTCGCCAGCGGAACGGGGTTCGGTTCGACCGCGGACACGCTGCCCGCGCCGACCTCGTACGTGGTGCCCACGTAGTCCTGGACGCCCTCGTTCACGACGGTGATGCCCACGGACCGGTAGGCCGCGTGGTCGCCCTCCCCGAAGGAGAGCGGCACGATCCCGTTGCCCACCAGGTCTCCGGATTCGACCGCCGCCACCAGGGACTCGCGCGTCGGGTCGTCCCCGGCCGCGGCCAGCGCCTCGGCGAACAGGTAGCCCACGCTCATGCCGAACACCGTGTTCCCGGTGAACGGCGCGCCGTCGTTGTACTCGGCGTTGATCTCCTCGAACAGCGCCACCCACTCCCCGTCAGGGCTGAACGGCAGGTAGTTGACACTCACCATGCCCTGGAGGAGCTGCGGGGCGAGGTCCGCGCCGAGGTAGCCGGCGAGGGTCGGGTAGTCGGCGCCCGAGGAGGAGACGTACCACTTCGGGAACCACTCCATCTGCGCGGCCGTGCCCACCGCCATCGCGGTGAAGCCGTTGATGGTGCCGAGGACGTTCACCTCGCAGCCGGCGGCCATCATCGCGCCCGTCTGCGCGGTCAGGTCCTCGGCCGAGGTCGAGTAGACCTGGACGTCGGTGATCTCGTTGGAGCCCAGGACGGTCTCGACACCCTCGATGATCCCGTCGCCGTAGTCGTCGTCCTGGCCGAGCACGCAGATCTTCGCCCCGGGCTGCTGGTCGACGGCGTACTGCGCGAGGGCCGCGCCCTCGGTCACGTAGTCGGCGTTGAACGCGAAGGTGTTCTCGTAGACGTCCGGCTGGTTCCAGGTGAGCGATCCGGAGGAGACGAACAGGTCGGGGACGCCCTGCTGGTCGAGGTAGTCCAGGACGGCCGAGTGCGTGGGCGTGCCGAGCCCGTTGACGATCGCGAAGACCTTCTCCTCGGTCACCAGCTCGCGCACGGCGGTCTGGGTCGCGGAGGGGTCGTACCCGTCGTCTTTGACGAGGTACTCGATCTCGCGGCCGTTGATGCCGCCGTTGGCGTTCACGTACTCGAAGTAGGCGGCCGTGGCGGCCGAGATGGTCGCGTAGCCGGCCGCGGCAGGGCCGGTCAGCGGCTGGTGGGTGCCGATCGTGACCGTGTCGTCGGTGACGCCCGGTACGGATTCGTCGCTGTCGGGCGTGCTGCACGCGGCGAGGCCGAGTGCCGCCGCCGCGGCCAGCGCGGCCGCGCTCTTCAAGGGTTTTTTGAACGACGTCGGGATTCGCATGACGATCACCTCTCTGTGGTCGTGGAAGGGGTTGCGAAGCGGAGGGGCCGGGCGGCGCGGAGCCGGTCGAGCAGGCGGGCGGCGCCGCCCGGCCAGGCGGTGGTCAAGGCGATGAGACCGGCGCCGAAGAGGAGCAGCGCGAGGTTGCCGTCCAGGCGCCGGCCGAGGTCCTCGGGGGCGAATGCGGCGAGCTCGTCGATGAACCAGGGCAGGACGGTCACGAGGACGGACCCGATGGCCGCACCCCCGATGCTGCCGAGGCCGCCTATGACGGCGGCGACGACGAGCAGGAGCGAGAACGCCAGGCCGTAGCCGCCGGGTGTGACCTGCTGCGTGGCGATGGCCAGGACCGCGCCGCCGAGCCCGGCGGGGACGGCGCTGGCGGCGAACGCGCCGGTCTTCACCAAGCCAGGGTCCACTCCGGACAGTCGGGAGGCGGTCTCGTCGTCGAGGACCGCACGCATCCGCAGTCCGGCCCGGCCCGAGCGCAGGACCACCAGGGGTGCCACCGCGATGGCGGCGACGACGATGGCGAGCCAGGCGTGCCACTGCTCGACCGCGATGAGGGCCGAAAGTGCTTCAGGGACCGGGAAGAACGGTGCGGGAGCGCCCTGGTCGCCGCCGAGCGGCAGCGTGTTCGCGGCGGCGGGGAGGGCGATGACGAGGGCGAGCGTGAGCCCGGCGAGGTAGGGGCCGCGCAGCCGCGCCGCAGCCGCGCCGAGGAGCAGGCCGAGGAGGCCCGAGACGATCGCGGCTGCGGCGAGGCCTACCGCCAGGGCCCACGGCCAGGGGCCGTCGACCGCCGAGGCGGTGAAGGCGAAGCCGTAGCCGCCCGCGGCCATGAGGACGGCGTGGCCGAGCGAGAGCTGCCCGGTGAGTCCGACCAGGACGGTGAGGCCGGCGACGGCCGCGAAGCACGCCGCCGCGAGCGCGAGCTGGTAGTTGCGGAACGGGTCGAGGGCGAACGTCCCGCCGATCGCCAGGAGCGTGATGATCAAGGCGCGCAAGGTGGTCCTCATGCGGTCCTCGCCTCCTTCGGGGCGAACAGGCCGCCGGGGCGGACGAGCAGGACGAGGGTCATGAGGGCGAGCACCGCGAGCGGCGCGGCCGAGGCCGAGGCGTACCCGGTGACGAGGCTGACGAGCAGGCCGACGCCGATCCCGGCGAGGAGCGCCCCGGCGGGCGAGTCGAGCCCGCCGATGACCGCGACGGCGAAGGCGTTCACGAAGAGGAGGTCGACGGCGTGCGGGTTGAGCCCGAGTTCGGTGGGGACCAGCAGGAGTGCGGCGAGTGAGGCGGCGGCGCACGAGAGCGCCCAGCCGAGTGTGACCATGCGCGGGACCCGGACGCCGAGGAGCCGGGCGGTCTCGGGGGCGAACGCGGCGGCCCGCAGCCGGAGGCCGAGGGAGGTGCGGTTGAACAGGAGCGCGAGCGCCGCCATGACCGCGGCGGCGGACCCGAGCGTGAACAGGTCGTAGGGCGAGAGCACCGGGATGCCGCCGATGATGAAGGGCCGCTGCGAGAACGGCGGCTGCATCGGCCGGTGCTCGGGCCCGAAGGCGATCGCGAGCCCGGCCTGGAGGACCATGACGAGCCCGATCGCGACGATGATGCCCGGCAGGGGCGCGTGCGCGGGGAGGCGGCGCATGAGGCCGCGTTCCACGCCCGCGCCGAGGAGCGCCCCGGCGGCGAGGCCGGTGAGCAGGCCGGCCCAGTAGGACCCGGTCGCGGCGGTGACGGCGAAGGCCGCGTAAACGGCCGCGACGGCCATGGCGGCCTGCGCGAAGTTCACGACTCGCGCAGTGCGCCAGACGATCACGAGGGAGAGCGCGAAGAGCGCGAGCACGGCCCCGCGGGCGAGCCCGGCGGAGAGGAGGAAGACGAACCGGTCCATCAGGACGACCCCGATCCGCCTGCGAGCGCCGCTCGACCAGTGCGCATCGCCGTCGGGCGCTGGCGGAGGCGTTCGGGAGCCAGGAGCGCCACCGTGCTGAACCGCTGCGGCGTATGGGGAGACGCGTCGCGTCGGCGCGACGGCGCCCCCGATCGGCCATGCGGCTGCGCGGCCATGGCGAGAGCGGACCGTCGGCGGACCGCGCAGACGGGCAGTCGGCGGTCGGAGGCGACCGACACCGGTCCCTCGGAGGACACGCGGTGTCGGCACGGCCCTCCCGATCGGCCATGCGGCTGCGCGGCGACCGCGCGGACGGGCCGTGGGCGCGCCGGCGACCGGGTTCCGCGCCCCCGCGAGGCGGGCGAAGGGAACCGTGTCGTGGCGGCTCGTCGACGCGGTCGCGCCTCGGTTCGGCGGCCAGTGCGGGCGGAAATGGCGAGGAGTCGGTCCATCAGAACCCCAGGTAGGCGTGGCGGAGGGCGGGGTCGGCGGCGAGCGCTGCCGCCGGGCGGTCGGCGACGACCGACCCGAGGGAGAGCACGACGCCGCGTTGGGCCACCGACAGCGCGCCGGTGACGTTCTGCTCGGCGAGGAGCACCGTGAGGCCGGTGCGCGCCGCCGTCTCGCGGAGCACGCCGAGCAGATGCGCGGTGGCCTTGGGCGCCAGGCCGAGCGAGGGTTCGTCGAGCAGCAGCACCTCGGGCCGCGCCAGGAGCGCGCGGGCGAGCGCGAGCATCTGCCGCTCGCCGCCGGAGAGGGTGTGCCCGGCCGCGCCGCGCCGCCGTTCGAGCGGCGGGAACAGCTCGTACATCTGCGCGACGGCGGCCTTGCGGGCCTTCGACTTGTGCCGCCAGAGGCCGCCGAGGCGCAGGTTCTCATCCACCGTGAGCTCGACGACGACGCTGCGCCCCTCGGGGACGAGCGCGAGGCCCGACCGCACCCGGTCCTCAGTGGATCGGTCGGTCAGGTCGCGACCGCCGAGCAGTATTCGTCCGTCACGGACGGGTTCGAGCCCGGCGAGCGCCCGCAGGAGCGTGGTCTTGCCGGCGCCGTTGGCGCCCAGGAGGGCGACGACGGCTCCCTCGGCGATGCCGAGGTCGAGGCCGTCGATGACGGGCGCCCCGTCGCCGTACCCGATCGTGAGGCCCTCGCAGGAGAGTGCGCTCATATGGCGGCCTCCAGCCCGAGGTAGGCGGCTTCGACGGCCGGGTCGCCTTGCACCGCTTCGGGAGTGCCGGAGGCGATGACCTGGCCGAAGTCGAGGACGACGATCCGGTCGGCGACCCGCATGACGAAGTCGACGTGGTGCTCGACGAGGAGGACGGCGCGGCCGGAGGCGGCGACGTGGGCGACGAGATCGGCGAGGGCGTCGATGTCGGCGGTGCCGAGGCCGCCCGCGGGCTCGTCGAGGAGGAGCAGTTTCGGATCGGTCGCGAGGGCGCGGGCGAGGGCGACGCGCTTGCGCTCGGGGTACGGGAGCGTCCCGGCGGGCCGGGCGGCGAGGTGCACGAGGTCGAGTTCGGCGAGGACGCCGAGCGCCTTGGCGACCGCTCCGGGATCGCGCAGGCTCGTGAGCGGCACGAGCACGTTCTCGAGGACGCTCATGCGCTCGAACAGGCCGAGCCCCTGGAGGGTCCGGGCGACGCCGGATTTGAGGAGGCCGGTGGCCTTGGCGGGCGCGGGGCGCCCGGCGATGCGGACGGTCCCGTTGCGGGGCTTGACGAGTCCGCAGACGGCGTTGAAGACCGTGGTCTTGCCGGCGCCGTTGGGGCCGATGAGCGCGACGGTCTCGCCGTCGTGGACGTCGAACGAGACGCGGTCGAGGGCGGTGAGGCCGCCGAAGGCGACCTCGAGGCCGCTCACTGAGAGCCGGGGCGGGAGAGGGGTGTTCATCGTGGTACTCGCACCTCTTCGTGTCGGAGTAGACTCACCATACCCCAGATACCGACCGGACGGTATGTGCTGTGGACAGTGAATCCATTTCGATATGTTGCGGGTCTTGCGGCAGCTCAGGTGTGGGGGATGCCGGCGGTCATGCCGCCGTCGACGACGATTTCGGTGCCCGTGACGTAGGCGGAGGCGTCCCCGGCGAGGAACACGACGGCCCCGGCCAGATCGCCTGGGGCGCCGGGGCGGCCGAGCGGGATGAGGAGCCGCGAGGGGTCGATGCGGGTGGTCATGTCGGTCTCGATGAAGCCGGGGTGGATCGAGTTGACGCGGATGCCGTCGCGGCCGAGCTCGACGGCGAGGGACTTCGTGAGGCCCCGGACGCCGAACTTCGAGGCGGTGTAGCCGTGGAGGCGCTCGCTGCCGCGCAGACCCTCCACTGAAGACACGTTGACGATCGAGCCGCGCCCGGCGGCCTTCATGGCCGGCACGACCGCGCGGCAGCCGAGGAACGTCCCGGTGAGGTTCACCGCCAGGACCGCGTTCCACTTCGCGAGGGTGAAGTGCTCGATCGGGGCCGCGTTCGCCATCCCCGCGTTGTTCACGAGCACGTCGACCGCGCCGAACCTCTCGAGCGTCTCGGCCACGACGCGATCCCAGGCCGCCTCGTCGGCGACGTCGAGTCTGCAGAAAGTGGCCCGGCCGCCGAGTGCTTCGGCCAGCGCGTTGCCCTGCTCCGCAAGGATGTCGGCGATCACGACGCGCGCGCCTTCGGCGTGGAGCGCGCGCACATAGGTCTCCCCGATGCCGCGCGCGCCGCCGGTCACGATCGCGACGCGCCCCTCGAGCCCGTTCACTCCCCCACCGCCACGACCAGCCGCCCTGTGGTGTTGCCGTCGGCGAGCCGCTGGACCGCCGCCGCCGCGTCCTCGAACGGCACGGTCTCGGACACGACCGGGCGCACCGCGCCGTCGGCGGCGAGCCGGGTGAGCGCGGCGTGCGCCTCGGCCACGAGGTCCGGGCGCTTGCGCTGGTACAGGGCCCAGTGCAGGCCGAGCACACTGTAGTTCTTGACCAGGGCGTGATCGGCGCGCACGGGCGGGACCTCGCCCGAGGCGAAACCCACCACGACAATGCGGCCCTCGAAGGCGATCACCTTCGTCGAACCCGCGAACGCCTTGCCGCCCACGGGATCGAAGACGACATCGGCCCCGCCTTCCGCCTTGACCGCACCGATCCAGTCGTCACCGCGAAGCAGGACCCGGGAGGCTCCGGCGGTCTCGGCGACCGGGGTCTTCGCCTTGTCGCCGACGATGCCGACCACGTTCGCTCCAGCGGCGGCCCCGAGCTGGCAGGCGGCCGTGCCGACGCCGCCCGCGGCGGCGTGGACGAGCAGCGTCTCTCCACTCTGGAGACGGGCGCGCTGGTGGAGCCCGAACCAGGCGGTCTGGTAGGCGATGAGGAACGCCGCCGCGGCGGCGTCGTCCAGCGACTCGGGCGCCGGATGCACCGAGGTGGCGGGGACGACCGCGTACTCGGCCATGACGCCGATCGCGGTCGCGACCACGCGCTGCCCCACGGCGATCCCGTCGACGCCGCCATCGACACCGGGTCCGAGCGCGGCGACCTCGCCGCACAGCTCGATGCCGGGCGTGAACGGCAGCGGCGGCCGCTCCTGGTACATGCCGCGGGCCAGCAGCACGTCGGGGAAGTTCACGGCCACGGCCCGGTTGCGCACCAGGACCTCGCCGGGGCCCGGTTCGGGGACCGGGACCTCCTCGACCGACATGACGTCGGCGGGCTCGCCGTGGGCGGCGACCCGCCACGCGATCATGGGTTCAGCCATCGGTCCTCCGCAGGCTCCGCAGGAACAGCTCGGTGATCTGGGCGGCCAGCTCGGCCTCGTTCTCGGGCCCGTCGTGGGAGTACCAGTGGGGCAGGTAGTGGATGTCGGAGAAGAAGTGCGCGATGAGGACCGAGACCGGCACGTCGTCGCGGAAGCGCCCCTCCGCCTGGCCGCGCACGATGAGCTCGGCGAACTTGTCGTGGTACTCGCGCCTGCGGCGCTTGACCTCGGCCTGCCGCTCGGGGGTGAGCATGTGCTGGCTGCGGAAGAACACGGTGCCTTCCGGCAGGAAGTCGATCGAGGTCACGACCACGTCCTCGCACACGGCCCGCAGGACCGCCTCGGTGTCGCCGCCCTGGGCGGTGATCTCGTCGAGGCGGCGCTTCTGGAGCGAGAGCATCCGCTCGTAGATCGCGAAGAGCAGGTCGTCCTTGGACGTGAAGTAGTGGTACATCGCCCCCTTGGTGACACCGGCGGCCTGCACGATCTGCTGGACGCTGGTGTTGGCGTACCCCTGCTCGGCGAACAGTTCGAGTGCGGCTCTGAGGACCTCGTCGGCCACGTTCTTGGTCTTCATGGATCCCATCCTTCACCAGGAGCGGCGCGCGCTCGCGCCGCCGTCCACGAGGATCGTCTGCCCGGTGACCCAGGCGGCGTCCTCGGAGAGCAGGAACGCGGCCGGTCCGGCCACGTCGTCGGGCGCGCCGAGGCGGGCGAGCGGGTACGCGCCCGCGGCCTCCGCTTCGCGGCCCTCGTACAGCGCTTTCGAGAAGCGGGACTTGATCACCGCGGGCGCCAGCGCGTTCACGCGCACGGCCGGGGCCAGTTCCTCCGCGAGCTGCTCGGTCTGGTTGATCAAGGCGGCCTTGGAGATCCCGTAGAACCCGATGCCCGGGCTGGCGGCGGTGCCGGCGATGGAGGCGATGTTCACGACCGCCTTGAGGCGGCCCGCGGCATGGGCCCGGCGGGTCCAGGACAGTGCGGCGATCACGTTGACCTCGAGGATCTTGCGGGCGGCGTCGAGGTCGATGCCGGTGAGGGGCCCGTAGGCGGGGTTGATGCCGGCGTTGTTGACGAGGTGGTCGAGGCCGCCGAAGCGTTCGGCGGCGTGCGCGACCGCGGCGGCCTGGTGGTCGGGGTCGTCGGCCTTGCCGGCGACGCCGGATGCGCGTTCCTCGCCGAGTTCGGCGACCGCGGCCTTCAGCGCGTCCTCGTCCCGGCCGGTGATGACCACCGACCCGCCTTCGCTGACGAGCCGGTGGGCGATGGCGAGGCCGATGCCCCTGCTCGCCCCGGTGATCAGGGCGACGCTGCCCTCGAACCTCTGCATGCACGACTCCAAACCGTCTGGTCGGTATGTGGGGACTCTACCACCGCTCGGGCCACTCGTAAACGGGCCGCGACCCGGGACTCATCGCCTCCGGGCCGCTCGATGCGCCCTGCGGGTCTACCGCGGACTCTGGCGGAAGCCTTGCGAGACATCGGGAACGAAGCGCTTGAGCGTGCGGGGTCCGGCATCGACCGTCACCCGGTAGACCACACCGCCGGCGACCGCGGTCAGGTCGGCCATCCCGCCGAGGTCGAACGTCCCCGAGACCGGGACGTAGAGGCGAGTGTCCGCCTCGGGGAAGCTCGACCAGACACCGGCCGCGAGCGCGCGCGGCGCCAGCGGCTCGTCGTGCGGGGCGATGCCCCCGCGGGGCACGGGCAGTGCCGTGCGGGCGCCGTCCGCCGCGAGGTACACCGCGCGATCGCCTTCGAGGCGAACGTTGCGCGCGACATCGCGGTACGGGTTGAGCCGGTCGCCGCCATTGGGCGTGCGTCCGATCGCCCACAGGTCGGTGAGCACCCGGTCGTCGGGAAGGTAGACGCCGGTCAGCCGCCCGCCGACCTCATCGACGAGGACCCGCGCGACGGCGGCGTGGAAGTCGGGGTGGAGGAAGGCACCGGTCACCCTGCAACTATCCCCGATCACGCACCGCGCCCGAAAAGCCGTTCCACCTGCCGAATGACGCGACGCGCGCCTGGGCTCCCCGGCAGGCGGTCACATCCGCGCGCGCTGGTTCGTCATGCGTGTGCGTCAGCTTCCTTTGCCGAGCAACAGTGAGGAAACCATGAACACCACCCGCATCGAGGGCGCCGTCGCGCCCGGCTTCGAAACCGTCCGCGACGAGGTCGCCGCGTTCGTCCAGGAGACCGACGGTCAGACCGGCTCGCAGCTCGCGGCCTACCATCGGGGCCGGCTCGTCGTCGACCTGTGGACCGGCGACGCCGGCCCTGAGGATCTCACCGGCGTCCACTCGGTCACCAAGGGCGCCACCGGCCTGGTGATGGCGCTGCTGTTCCAGGACGGCCTGGTCGACCTCGACCTGCCCGTCGCCCGGTACTGGCCGGAATTCGGCCGGGCCGGAAAGAGCGCCATCACCGTCCGGGACGTCATGGCCCACCGCAGCGGCGTGATCGGCATACCGGGCGGCTTCACCGTCGAGGAACTCGTCGACGAGCCCTTCGTCGCCGACCGCCTCGCCGCCGAAGCACCGCTCTGGCGCCCGGGCACCGCGCACGGCTACGCCGGGTTCACCGTCGGCGCGCTGCTGAACGAGGTCGTCCGCCGCACCACCGGCCAGACCGTCCAGGAGGTCTACGGCGAACGCGTCCGCGAACCGCTCGGGCTGGACTTCCATCTCGGACTGCCCGAAGCGCTCGAACCCCGATACCGGCCGATCCGGCCGTGGACGGCGACCCCCGAGCAGGAAGCGGCGTTCGCCGCGTACTCGCCGAACCCCGACGGCATCGCCGGCATGGGCTACAACCTCGGCGAGCGCGGCTTCACCCCGCAGACCGTGATGACCTTCCCCAACGCCCGCATCGTCCGAGCGGCCGGGCCGGCCTCGGCCGGAGGGGTCGCCTCGGCCCGCGGCATCGCGAAGCTGTACACCGCGATGATCGGCGAGGTCGACGGACGCGCGCCACTGCTCAAGAGCGAGACGCTCGCCGAGTTCACCGCGATCCACTCCACCGGCACGAATCTCGTCACCGGTCCCGACTCCCCGTTCGCTCTGGGCTTCGAGGCCAAGGGCCTCATCCACCCGTTCCTGAGCGCCCGGGCCTTCGGGCACACCGGCTCGGCCGGTTCGGACGGCATCGCGGACCCGCTGCGCGGCATCGCGATCGGCTACACCCGCAGCCTCGCCGCGTTCGCCTTCGACGCCCCCGAACGCGGCCGCTTCGCCGCCGCCGTCACGGCCGCCGCCGCCAAGCTCGATGTCTAGTCGAGTCCTGACCAGTGCGCCCCGCCCGGAGGGCCTGGCCGGCTTGGAGTGCTCGGCCGCTGCACGGCCTATCCGGGGCTGCCGCACAGCGCGCGGTCGACCAGGGCGCTGGCGGTCTGCTCCTGCCGGAGGAGGTCGTCGCCCAGGGCGGTGGACATGGAGACGGTGACGACGCGGCCGCCGTCCTCGGTGGCGCCGTTGAGGGTGATGAAGCCGCTCTCGCCGCCCTCGTGGCTCCAGTAGCCCCCTCCGCAGGAGAGGGGCCGGCCGACGAGGCCGAGCCCGTAGCCGGCGTCCGGCCAGAACGCCTGCATCTCCTCACCGACCGGGACGGTGTCCTGCATTTCGGCCAGCATCGGCGCGGAGAGGAGCTCGCCGCCGAGCAGGGCCTGGAAGAAGCGGTTGACGTCCGCGGTCGTGGAGACGTAGCCGCCGGGATCGGGAACGATCACCTCGGTGACGTCCGCCCGCTCGCCCGAAGGGTAGACCTCGTAGCTCTGGGCGTGGGGGCTGCGGATCGCGGGGTCGTCCCCCGGCAGGTAGGTGTGCTCCATCCCGAGCGGATCCAGGATCCGCGCCGCTACCGCTTCGTGCCAGGGGCGGCCGGTGGCCTCCTCGATGATCAGGTCCAGCAGGGCGTACCCGGTGTTGGAGTAGCCCCAGGCGGTCCCGGGCTCGAAGTCGGGCCGGTGCCCCATCGCCCGCTCGACGATCTGCTGGGGCGTATAGGTGTCGTACCGGTGCTCCAGGTACTCCTGGTGGTCGGCGTAGCCGGGGAGGTCGTCGTGGAGGCCGCCGGTGTGCTGGAGGAGGTGGCGGACGGTGATCAGGCGGCCGTCGTTGCCGTTGCCGGTCACGAGGCCCGGCAGCCACCGGTCCACTGTGTCGTCAAGGGAGAGGTCGCCCTCGTCGACCAGTTGCAGGACCGTGGCCGCCACGAGCGCCTTGCCGGTGCTGGCGATCCGGAAGTAGCCGTCGCCGTCCACCGGGCGGTCGGTGCCGGCCTCGGCGGTACCGCTGGTGGCCACCAGGTCCGGGCCGGAGCCGGTGGTCACCCGCGCCTGGACGCCGACGACGCCCAGCGCCTCGATCGCCTCGGCGTCCCGCTGGAGATCGTCCAGGCCGTAAGCGGGAGCGTCGGTTTCGGAGGTGTCGTCCGGCAGGTGGACGGCTGCGGCCGTGCCGCCGATGGCAAGGGCCAGGGCGGCGGCGGCGAGCCACCACTTGCCGCGGCGACGGGAGGTGCTCGGACCGGAAGAGGTGGTACTGGTCGATTCCATGCCCCCACGCTAGGAAGACACCGTACTGCGAGTCGCTACCCCGGACTCCCGTCCGCGACCTACAGCCAGCTGTAGTGCCAACGGACCGCCCGGCGATCTAGGGTGAACCGCCTGTCATAGGCGATCCCCCATCTACGACAAGGGAGGACGAGACCGTGTTCGATGCGCTCGCCGCGGCCCGCACCTGGGCGCTCAGGACGTGGCGCAGCGGTCGATACCTGCTGGAGACCTTCGCCGCCGCACTGGCCACACTCGCCGCGCTCCCCCTCTGGTGCGTTCCGGCGCTGGCGAGGCCGTGGGCGGAACGGCACCGCCGGCTTGCGAGCGCGCTACTGGGGCAGCGGGTCGAGCCGCGTCCGCGCGCCGCCTTCCGCAATTTCGCCTGGCTCGCAACGCAGGTCGTTCTCGGCCTGCCGGCCGGCGCCCTCGCCCTGCTGCTGTCGGGCTGCCTGCTGGTCACGCCGCTCATCGCCGGATTCTGGTGGGCGCTTCCGCGGGCGCCGTGGCTGCCCGTGGTCAGCGACCCGATCACCGGCTGGGGCGCGGCGCTGTCGCTCGGCACGGTGAACCTGGTCGTCCCGGCGGCGCTGGCCGCCGCCGTCCTCCCGCTGCTCGCCCGCGTGCACGCCCGGTGCTGCCTGGCGATCCTGGCGCCCTCACCCGCAGACCAGCTGGTCGAGCGCGTCACCGAACTCACGCGGACCCGCGTCGACGTCCTCCAGGCGCACAGCGCGGAGCTGCGCCGGATCGAGCGGGACCTGCACGACGGCACGCAGGCCCGGCTCGTGGCCATCGCGATGCGGCTCGCGGTCGCCGGGGAGACCTACGCCGACGACCCCGAAGCGGCCGCGGCCCTGGTGCGCCACGCGCAGACCGAGACCGAGGACGCCATGACCGAACTGCGCTCGGTCATCCACACCATCTACCCGCCGGTGCTCGCGGACCAGGGCCTCTCCGGGGCGCTCACCACCGTGACCGCGCGGGCCGGGGTGCCGACCCGCCTCGATGTCGGCCCGCTCGGCGAGGTGCCCGCGGCGGTCGAGGCGGTCGCCTACTTCGCCGTCACGGAGGCCCTCGCCAACATCGCCCGGCACAGCGGCGCCACCGGCGCCTCGATCCGCGTCACCCGCGACGGCGCGCTGCTGCGCACCCGGATCACCGACGACGGGGCCGGCGGGGCGGACCCCTCCCGAGGCTCGGGCCTCGACGGCCTCCGCCGCCGCGCCGCCGCCCTCGACGGCGCCGTGGCCATCAGCAGTCCGCCGGGCGGACCGACCATCATCGCTTTGGAGCTGCCGTGCGCGTAGTGATCGCCGAGGACAACGTCCTGCTCTCGTCCGGGCTCGAACTCCTGCTCGAGTCGAAGGGGTTCGACATCGTCGCCATCGCCGCCGACGCCCCGGATTTCCTTGCCGCCGTAAAGACCCATCGGCCCGATGTCACCATCGTGGACGTACGCCTGCCCCCGGGCTTTCGCGACGAGGGCATCCGGGCCGCGGTCCAGGCCCGCCGCGACCACCCCGGCCTGCCGATCCTGGTCCTGTCGCAGTACGTCGAGCAGGCGTACGCGAGCCGCCTCCTCGCCGACACCCGGGGCGGGATCGGGTACCTGCTCAAGGACCGGGTCAGCCGCGTCGCCGAGTTCACCGAGGCGCTGCGCCGCGTCGCCGACGGCGGCACCGCCATGGACCCCGAGGTCATCGCCCAGCTGCTCGCGCAAGGCGATCCGGTGGACGCCCTGACCGCGCGCGAACGCGAGGTGCTCGCGCTGATGGCCGAGGGGCACGACAACGCGACCATCGCCAGGCGGTTGTTCATCAGCGACAACGCCGTCCACAAGCACATCGGCAACGTCTTCCTCAAACTCGGCCTGTCGGTCGAGGACAGCGGCCACCGCCGGGTCCTCGCCGTGCTGGCCTACCTCCGCCGCCACGGCGACACCGGGAACGCGGGGACGGACCGCCGCACCGAGCTCATTCCTCCGAAGTAGACCGTTGCGGGCCGACGTCGTACCGGCTCGGCAAGGGCACCTCCGCCTGGGCGTACGCGTCCTCCACCTCGCGCTGGCACCGGCGGGCCGCGGCCTCGTCGCCTTCGGCGCGGGCGACCGCCCCGAGGAGCCACAGCGACCAGGTCCCGCCGGCGAAGTGCCCGATGGGACGCAGCAGATCCCTTGCGCGCTCGGCGTGTTCGCGCGCAAGAGCGGTCTCCTCAAGGCGCAGCGCCGCCTCCGCCAGTGCGTTGAGCGCCAGGCCCTCGCGGATGCGGTCGCCGACCTCGCGGGCCATGTCCAGCGCCGACGAGGCGTCCCTCCGCGCGGCCTCGACCTGCCCGAGCCCGAGGCGGCCGATGGCGCGCTCGATCAACGCGAGGATCTCGGTGCCCTTGAGGTCGGTCTTCACCGACGTCAGGGCCCGGTTCGCGGCCTCCACCGCCTCCGCATGGCGTTCGAGCCGGTTGAGCGAGAAGGCGACCGCCACCAGCCCGTCCGACTCGTGCCGCCGGTCGCAGCCCGCCACCCCCGCCCGCGCCACCGCCTCGGCGTACGGGAGCGCGTCCTCGTGCTTGCCGAGTCCTGAGTAGACCTCCGCAAGGCTGCCCGTCGCCAGCGGCGTGAGCTCGCCGCGCCCCGAGGCCGTCTCGATCCGCATGACCTCGTCCATGAGCCGCTCGGCGGTCGCCAAGTCCCCCAGCTCGACCGACGCCGACACGAGGCCGCACAGGTGCGACTCCCGCAGCCGCACGTCGCCGATCTCCTCGGCGATGCGCAGCCCCTCCCGGCGCAGCAGCACCTTCAGGCGCAGATCCCCGAGCATCCCGTAGACCGAACTGAGCGCACCGAGGTTGACGCTCTGGCCGCGCCGCCTCCCGTGCGCCCGGTTGATCTCGAGCGCCGCCGTCCCGTGCTCGAGCGCGACTTGGGGCCGCCCGATCAGCCAGCACGCCAGCGTCATGTTGTGGTGCGCCGAGGCCTGGCCCGCAACCCAGCCGATGCGGCGCGAGAGCTCGGCGGCCCTGCCGGCGTGCTCGACCACGCTCCCGAACTCGCGGGCCTTGGCGTACGCGGTGGAGAGGCACAGCTCGGCCACCGCCTCGCCCGGCCCGCTCCGCTCCTGGAGGGCACCGGTCAAGGCCGCGTCCGCGAGCGCCAGGAAGTCCACGCGGTCCATCGACGTCCAGGCGTGGGCCCTCAGGGCGTCCGCGAGGCGCCAGGCCACGGCCCCGCGGCCGTGTTCGGCGGCGTAGCGGGCGATCGCGATGAGCTGGTCGCGCTCCTCCTCGAGCCATCGCGTGGCCGCCTCGGGGGTGTCGAACCGCGGGGGGCCTTGAGCCGGTTCGGGATGCAGCAGCCGGGCGTTGGCGGGGTACCGGCTCGCGCTGGCCGCGTCGGCGGTCTCGAGGTACCACGCGAAGAGCCGTTCCAGGGCCTCGGCGCGCAGGGGGTCGTCGGCGCCGACGAGGCCGTTCGCGAAGTCGCGCACCAGGTCGTGCAGCAGCAGCCTGCCGCGGCCGTCCCGGTTGACCATGTTGGCGTTGACCAGTTGCGCCGCGGCGCGCTCGGCCGCCGCCCAGGTGGTGCCCGCGACCGCGGCGAGCGCGTCGACGGAGAGGGAGCCGACCGGCGCGAGGCCGAACATGCGGAACACCAGCCGGGCCTCGTCGGGCTGCGCGGCGTACGAGCGGTCGAACGTGGCCTTGACCGCCGTCTCGGGGCTGTCGCCGATCTGCAAGGCCGCCAGGAACTCGCCCGTTGAGAGCCGGTCGGTGTACTCGCCGACGCCGTGCGGGCGGTCCGCGAGGTTCGCGGCCGCGATCCGCAGCGCGAGCGGCAGGTAGCCGCACCGGCGGGCGAGCTGGTCGATGTCGCGGTCCAGGGCCGAGCGGGGCAGCCGCAGCAGGGATTTGAGCAGCGAGATCGCGTCCTCCGACACGAGGGGGGCGAGGGCGAGGTGGACGCCGCCGTGGCGCGCGAGCAGGTCGCCGAGGCGGTTGCGGCTCGTCACGATCACCAGGGAGCCCGGGCCGCCGGGCAGCAGCGGGGCGACCTGCTCGGCCGATCGCGCGTTGTCGAGCAGGACGAGCATGCGCCGGTCCGCGGTCTCGGTGCGCAGCCGCGCGGCGGCCTGGTCCACGTCCACGGGGACCTGGTCGTCGGCGAGGCCGAGCGAGCGCAGCATCGCCGCGAGCGCTTCGATCGGGCGCAGCGCCGGCACCGCCGAGTAGCCGCGCAGGTCCAGGAACAGCTGCCCGTCCGGATAGTCGTGCGCGATGCGGCGCGACCAGTGGACCGCCGAGGCGGTCTTGCCGACACCCGCCATGCCGGAGAGCACCACGATCGGGGCGGGCGGGATGCCCTCGGACTCGTCGCCGAGGCGGGCGGCCTCGAGTTCGCGGAACTCGCTCGCCCGCCCGGTGAACGCGGCGACCTCCGCGGGCAGCTCCCGGGGCGTCACCGCCGCCGCCGGAGCGACCTCGATCCGCGCTTCGGCGGGCGGGGCCCACTCGCCCTCGATGCTGTCGGTCGAGACCGTGTCGAGCCGCTTGTCGCCGTTGAGGATCGCGTCGTGGACGCGCTGGAGCAGCAGCCCCGGGTCGATGCCCAGCTCCTCGCGCAGCGCCTTGCGGCTCTCGCGGAACACCTGGAGCGCCTCGGCCTGGCGGCCGGACCGGTACAGCGCCACGGCCCGCAGGGCGGTGAGGCGCTCGCGGAACGGGTGGTCGCTCGCGAGGGCCTCGAACTCGCCGATCACGGAGGCGTGCAGCCCGAGGTCCAGACGCAGTTCGAGCGATTCCTGGTGCACGAGCGAGCGCAGCTCGCTCAACCGGAGGGCCTCGGCGGCGACCAGTCCGAGCGAGGGCACGTCCGCGTACGGCTCGCCGTGCCACAACCCCAGGGCGCGCGAATACAGTGCGGCCGACTGCTCGAGGCGGCCCTCTTTGGACGCGTGCTTCGCCGCGGCCGACCATTCCTCGAAAGCCTTGGCGTCGAAGTCGTCCGCCGTCACGATCATGCGGTAACCGGTCGATTCGCGGACGATCCGGCCGTCGGATCCGAGCGCCCGCCGCAATCGATGCAGATAGACCATAAGGGCGTTTCGGGCGTTATCGGGTACGGTCTCGCCCCAGACCGCATCGGCCAGCGCTTCGAGCGTCACCACCTGGCCGGATCTGGCCAGCAGGGCCGCGAGGAGTCGGCGCTGGAGCGGCGCGCGGACGAGTAACGGATCGCCGTCGCGGGCGATCGACATGGGACCGAGGACTTTGAATTGGAGCGCATCCGACATTGCCTGCACGATTCACCAGCCTCGCAAGGAGTGCGTGTCTCGGACAGGATAGTACGAAGCCGCTTCCGCGGCCCCGGGGCGAAATCCGGTCCGCCGCGCCGGGTGCCGGGCGGGCGGCGCTGTAGGCCGGTTGTAAGGGAGTTGTAAGCGGGGTTCGGCATCATGGGAGGCAGGTCAAGCTCCGGCTCGCCGACGTGACGTCCACGGTCCCGGACGGTCCGTCAGCCTCCCCACCGCCGCGGCGTCCGAGCGCAGTGGTCTGCGCGCGGGCGCCGCGGTCGCAGGCCGATCGCGAGCCGGTCGTGTAGAAGGGAACACTTCCTATGCCCGGCAGCCGCTACCCCGATCTCGAGCCGATAGACCACATCACCCCGCGCCAGCGGCAGATCCTCATACACCTGTTGCGCGGCAAGACCAGAGCGGTCATCGCCGACGACCTGTTCCTGTCGCGGAGCACCGTGAACCGGGACATCCGCGGCATGATCCGCACGCTCGGGGCATCGTCCCCTGAGGAGCTGGGTGCGCTCGCGTACCGGGCGGGGGTCGTGATCGAGGGCGATCTCGGTTTCAGCGGCGCTCGTGCGGTGCCGCACGAGCGCCCCGGAAACAGCGCCAGAGCGCCTGCCCGTCACCGAAGACGGGCAGGAGGAACGCCAGGTGGAGGAAGTACCACCAGGCCAGGTCGCGGTCGGTGCCGGTCAGCCAGAGGACGGCGCCGACCGCGGCGCAGGCGAGCGGCCCCGCCAGCGCGACGAGGGCGTTCCCACCGCGTGTGATGGTCCCTTCTGGAATGAGGGACGTCCGCCATGCGGTGGTCTCCACGGTGACACCGGTGATGCCCGGGAGGGTCTTGAGCACCATGGCGTGCGCCGACTCGTGCAGGGCGAACGAGGCGACGAGCCCGAGCATCCCGCTCTTGGCGCACAGGAGCGCCAGGAGGACCAGGCCGGAGTCGCCCGAGCGCGCCCACCAGGCCAGTGCGGCGAGGGTGAGGAGCCCGAGGAACGCGGCGAGCGGCCAGACCGAGGCGGCCACGGCCCAGGCCACTCGGAGGACCCGCAGTTCACCCGGCGGGTACGTTGTCCGCGCCACGGCCGCGCATTTCCTGGAGCAGGTGTTCGCGCCGCTGCTTCAGCCGCCGGAACATGACCTGGATGAGGGCGAGCTGGAGGGCCAGCACCGCGAAGATGATGATGATCGGCACGGGGTTCCCCACCCCGGCGGTGATGTCCACGACCCCGTCGGGGCGTTCGACGGCGTCGAACTTCAAGGCCCCGAACAGGCCCGTCCGGTGGACGTCACCGCTGTTGTCACCGGTGAACATCAGCACCAGCATGGCGCCGACCGTTATCACGAGGGTGAGCAGTCCCGCTCCGGCTACGGAGTTGATGACCAGCAGCGCCTTTCTCATTGCGCCTCCTTGATTCGTCGAGGTGGATGCCTTGGATTGCGTATGCGGCGAAGAGCGCGGTGGCGCCGGCCAGGACGGCGCCCATCGCCCACGGGGAGAGGCTGAGCACGCCGAGCCCGATGACGACGAGGCCCGCGACGACGGCGACGGCCGAGAGGCCGAGGAACACCGAGAGCGGGTTGTCCTTCTCCGCCGGGAAGATCACGCCGATGCCGGTGGTGATGACCGCGCTCGCGGCGGCGGCCGCGATCATCTGCCAGCCGTCCGCGGCCCAGTCGGGGTCGACGACGGCCGCGGTGAGCGTGAACGGGACCGCGAACACACTGATGAGCACGCACTGGGCGCGCAGCAGGCGGGCGAACACCCGCCGGGCCGGGACCCGGGTGCCGGGGATCGCTCGCAGCACCGCGGTGGCCGTGAACTGGTACAGGCCGCCGACGGTGAGGAGCGAGAGCGCCCAGATCGGGTTGGCGGCGCCGGTCAGCAGCAGGTAGATGAACAGTGCGACGGCGAGCATCGCGGCGGTGGCGGTGTGGGAGCTGCGGATCAGGCACCAGTCGTAGGGCGAGAGGAGCCTGCGGCCCCATGAGCCGGCCCGGACGTTCAGGTACCGGGACTGTCGAATGTGGCGGTTCGGGGAGAGTGCGACGGCGAGGACGGCGAGGAGTGCGGCCGCGGTGACCGATGCGGTGAGCACCGGCACCAGGCCGTGGTCGTCCGCTGCGTCCGCGATCGCCGTGGCCCACAGGCGGGAGGGCTCCTCGTCGAGGAAGGCGGTGGTGATGCGGGTGATCATCGAGCCGGAGAGGGAGGCGTACACCGCCACGAGCACGAAGAGGACCAGGATGTTGAGGATGCTCGCGACCCGCTCGAGCCGCGCGAGTGTCCACAGTCGAGTCATGAGCTGGTGGAGCACGGACAGCACGAGGTAGGCGAGGACCGCGGGCAGGACCACCGAGACCGTGATCGGGCCGAACGAGGCCGGCCCGAGGAGGATGACCGCATTGGCGACCAGTGCGAACACTCCCGCGGCGGCGACCACGCCGGTCATCGCGGCCTCGTAGAGGAGGAACGCCAGCGACCGCTCGCGGTTGGTCACCGGCATCTGGAAGCTCAGCTCCAGCAGCCCGTCCGCGTTCACGAAGAGCACCTTCACGGTGAGGAACGCGATCTGGACCCACAGGAGCGCGGAGACCGTCGTGGTGTCGAACAGCAGGTCCCACACTTCGCGCCGCTCGGTCAGCTGCTCGAGGAAGAAGTACGCGGCTACGGTGAGGACGGCGACGAAGAGCACGCCCGCGGCGAGTGCGCCGATGCGCACCGGCACGGATTTGAGGACCCCGACGGACAGGACGCGGCGCCGGAAGAACACCAGCAGCATCCTGGCGAGGACGAGCGACTGTCGGAGGCGCATCGCTATCGCGCGTCCGACTCGAGGTACTCGAAGACCATCGCGGCCAGCGAGCCGTGCTCCTCCACGAGGTCGCCGGCGGGGGCGTCGTAGATGACCTGCCCGAAGTCCAGGAGGACGATCCGGTCGGCCAGGCGCTCCAGGACGGCGAAGTCGTGCGTGCAGAGCAGTATGGACCGCCCCTCGTCGCGGGCGCGCGCGAACTCGGCCTCCGCGAGCCGCAGGGCCTCCAGGTCGATGCCGTTCAGCGTCTCGTCGATCACGGTGAGGGGGCGCCGCATGACCAGGGCCGAGACCAGCTGGGTCTTCTTTCGCATGCCGTGGGAGTAATCCTCGATCAAATGGTCGTACCGCTCGGCCATGGCGAACTGCCGGAACAGGTCCGCGGCCTCCCCGTGGTCGACCGCGACGCCGTAGAGGGACGCCGTCATGGCCACGTACTCGCGCGCGGTGAGGAACTCGGGGAGGTAGTCGTTGCTGGAGAGGTACATGCCGTGGGCCCTCGCGCGCGGGTGGTCGTGCCGGTGCCCGCCGATGAGGACGCTGCCCGACTGCAGCCGCAGCAGGTCGAAGACGTTCTTGATGAGCGTCGACTTGCCGGACCCGTTCGGGCCGATGAGGCCGACGATCGATCCGGCCTCCACTTCGAACGACACGTCCGCCACGGCCTTGACGACGCCGTCGTACGAATAGGAGAGACCCTCGATTTCCAGGAGCGCCATGGTGTCCTTCCCGCTGCGTTGCTCTATTGCGAAAGTGGCCCGGGAATGCGCGTGGCATCCCGGGCCACCATGTTCGCTGTTTAAATCGCCGGTGATGTCGACTCTTTCGAGGCTACACACACTGGACGTTGATGGAAACGCCCGACCAGCTCCAGTTCCAGCTACCGGTGAATCGCTTCCCCTTGTAGACGACGCACCAGATCGAGAGACCTGCGAGAATCGTGACACCAAGGGCGAGGATCACGGCGAGCAGCACCACGTACCAGGCGTCGTACCGAACGAGAGCGCTGTCGAGCTTCCCCTTCATGGTCTCGACGGCCTGGGCGGCACCGACCTGAGCCTTGACGACCGGCTTGATCGCCATAGTTGAGATAGACATTTCATTGCCTCCTTTCGAGTGTCGAACTCGAAATCAATGATTCCGGTTCGGCGAGGATTTCGAAAGTGTCGGAAACGCCACTCTTCAAGCGGAGTGCGCGTTGTCGGTGAGAGGCGATGACGGCCGCTTCCGAACGCGATGCGATCGTCAGTTTCGCAAAGATGCCGGCGATGTGCTTGCGCACTGTCCGCTCGGTGATGAACAGAGTCGATGCGATCTTCGCATTCGAGAGGCAGTCGCCGAGGGCGAGCATGATCTCGCATTCACGGGAAGTCAAAGAGGACACATCCGCGGCGTGCGCCCACGGCGGGGCCTCACAGGCGTGCCGGTACTCGCACGGCGCCGGGGGTTCGGTGCGCAGTGCATCGGAAGGCGCCGCACGGCCTTCGGCAAGGCGTTGCAATGTCATGGCTCCATTCGCGACCGGGGGCGGTGACCGTGGTCCAGCCGTCACAGCGTGGCGACCGGCCCGAATCAATGTCGCAGCAACCCCGTGCGCGGCACAACCGCGACAGCGTGAATCGCCCCGGTCGGCGCGACTTTGCGTCGGCGACGCAATGCCTGCGCCGCAAATCGGCCGGGCCGGGTGGCGACCCGGCCCGGCCCCCCTCCGTGCTCCTGGCCTCACCACCACTGGGCGACGGTCACCGGCGCGTATCCCCCGTTGTCGCCGAGGTTCGAGTCGTTGAAGCTCAACTGCAGCTTCCGGCTGGTGCCGCCGAGCGATTCGTACACCATGCAGGGCGTTCCGGTGTGCACCGTGCCGATCGCCGGGAACCACGCTCCGGCCTCGTACCAGCCCCAGCCGTGGACGTACATGGCGCCGACGTCGACCCTCCCGATGAGCGAGTAAGGCGCCAGCTCAGGTGCCGGCCCGCCCGGGTTGTGGCTGAACAGATCGCCGAACACCGACTCCTCGCGTCCCCAGTAGTCGACCCTGATGACGCTGCCGGGGGCCGCCGTGACCTTCAGCGCGTCGCCGTCCAGGAGGTTCGCCGAGCGCTGCCAGTCGGTCACCTGGTTGCCGTAGGCGTTCCACGCCGAAGGGTCCTCGTCGTCGGGCGAGACGTCGCTGGTGCACAGGACCAGCGGCGCTCCGGGCGGCGGCAGCAGGAAGCCCTCGGTGCGGTGCAGCGTCCAGCCGGACGGCACCGGCGTCCAGGGACGCCAGGTGGCCATCGCCGCGTTGTCTCCGAGCGCCGGGTTCCAGTAGCTGCGGAGCGGCTCTGCGCCGCTGGGCGACAAGGTCGAGACGTAGCCCTCGATCCGGAAGAGCACGTATTCGTCGCCCGAGGTCCGCCGGTCGCCGACCTCCCCGGCCCAGTTGGGATCGGTGGTGAGGAAGTTGTCGCCGCGGGCGGCGCTCCACCAGTGGTAGAGGGGGACTGAGTTCGCCGGCTGCGGGTTCGCCGGGTTGTAGACGAAACCCTGGATGCCGACGGCCCGGTAGCCGGGGTCCGCCGCGCAGGTGCGGAAGTACTTGCACGTCCATGTCGACTGGGTGGTGGTGAAGTGGTCGCCTCGGGTCGGGCTGAAGAAGGAGACGAGCGGCACCAGTGCGGGGCCGGTCGCCGCGGCGGGCAGGGCCGGGGTGGTCGCGATGACGGTCAGAGCCAGCGCGATGGCGAGCGCAACTCGCTTGAGCAGACGCATGGGGCTCCTTTCGGGCTCGGTGTGCAAGCTCAGTATGAGCGCCCAACGTAGACCCATGGGTTCATGCGTGACGTGCGAAAACTCCGCTTTGTCTTGTCGCCGTCGGCGTTCGGACCACTTCACGGGACGAGGCGGGCGCGATTCGCCGAAAGGCTCGAATGCGGTTCGATGCCCGGGATCGAACACGCTCGTTCGGGTTTGTCACGCGCCGACGGCTTGGTGCGCGCCGATGACGAGGGTCGGGCCCGCAGGTGTCGCCTGCGGGCCCGGCCGTGGCCTTCGGAGCGTCAGTCGAGGTGCGCGGCGATCCGCTCGGCGAACGCTTCGGGGGTGATGATCTCGACCCCGAGCGCTTCGGCCTTGGCCCGCTTGCTGCCGGCCTTCTCCCCCGCGACGACCAGGCTCGTCTTCGCGGACACGCTCGACGACGCCTTCCCGCCGGCGCGGGCGATCAGCTCGTTCATCTGCGTCCGCGAGTAGTCCGCGAGCAGCCCGCTCATCGAGCCGGTCACGACGACGGCCATGCCCGCGAGCGGCAGCGCGCCGCCGGCGCCTTCACCCGTTTCACCGTCCGCCTGGGGTGCGACGAACCCGGGCTGGGCCAGGTTCACGCCGGCGTCCTGGAGCTTCTCGACCACCACGGCCAACTCCGCGAGTTCGGCGACGATGACCGGCGCCTTCTCCGGGCCGATGCCGTCCACCTGCTCGAACGCGGCGGCATCGGCGGCCTGGACGGCTGCCATCGATCCGAAGTGCGACGCGATCCGCAGGGACATCGATCGTCCGGTGCCGCGGATGCCCAAGGCGCAGAACACGCGGTTGAGCGGCTGCGCCTTGGCGGCCCCGATGGCCGCGAGGAGCTTGTCGGCGCTAGTGTCCCCCATCCGGTCGAGCGACAAGAGCTGCTCGCGCGTGAGCGTGAACAGGTCCGCGTAGTCCTCGATCATGCCGCGCTCGACCAGCTGCACGATGATCTTCTCCCCCATGCCGTCGACGTCGAGGCAGTCGCGGGCCACGGCGTACTGGACCGCTTCGATCCGGCCGCAGGCGCGTCCTCGGACGCAGCGCCAGCGCTCCTGGGACCGGTCGATGTCGGAGCCGCACCGGGGGCAGGTCTCGGGGAACGCGATCGGCTGCTCTGCGCCCGTGCGGGTGGCGGCGATGGCGCCTTCGACGCGGGGAATGACCTCGCCTGCGCGCAGCACGTAGACGCGGTCGCCGATGCGAAGGTCGCGGCGGGTGATGTCGTTCGGGTTGTGGAGGGTCGCGTAAGTGATCGTGGTGCCGCCGACCTCGACGGGCTCGAGGATGGCGCGAGGGGCGATGATGCCGGTCCGGCCGACGTTCCACTCCACGTCGCGAAGGACCGTGATCTTCTTGTCCGCCGGGAACTTGTACGCCGTCGCCCAGTGCGGGGTGCGCGAGCCGGTGCCGGCGTCGGCGCGGTCGGCCGGGGTGTTCGCCTTGATGACCGCGCCGTCGAGTTCGATGTCGAGGTCGGAGCGGATGGCGCCGATGTGCTCGATGCGCTCCTGGACTTCGTCGAGCGTGCCGCACACGAGCGCGGCGATGCGGCTGCCGATGGTGGTGCCGACCCCGAGCCGGTGAAGCCGGCCGATGAGGTCGATGTGGGTGAGGTCCGCGAGCTCCGGGTCGCTCGTGTGCGCGGCATCGGTGAGGGCGTCGTACGCGATGAAGGTCTGCTGCACCTTATAGGTGCGGTCCCTGGCGCGCAGTGACCCGCTGGAGGCGTTGCGGCGGTTCGCGAACGGCTGGCCGCCATGAGCGACACGGGCCTCGTTCGCAGCCATGAACTGCTCCGAAGTCATGAGCACTTCACCGCGGATTTCAACGGTGACCGGTTCGGCGAGTTCGAGCGGCAGTCCGATGATGTGGCCGATCGCGTGCGACACGTCCTCGCCCGTGGACCCATCGCCGCGGGTGACGAGTCGTGCAAGCTTTCCTCGCTCATACCTGGCCGCCAGGGCAACACCGTCGAGCTTCGGTTCGACGACCCATCCGGCGACCTCCCGGCCGCCGATACGACGCTGGAGGGACGCCGCCCAGTCGGCCAGCTGCTCGGCCGAGAACACGTTCCCGAGGCTGAGCATGCGCACCAGGTGCGGCACGTCGCCGGTCGCGACGCCGGCGGCGACCTCGCGCGTGGGCGAGTCGGCGGCGACCTCGTCGGGGTGCGCGTCCTCCCATGCGGTGATGCCGCGCAGCAGCCGGTCGTAGGCATCGTCGTCCATACCGGACTCGCCGGAGCCGTAGTAGGCCTCCGCGGCGGTACGGGCCGCAGCGACCGCAGCAAGGTAGTCGGATTCAGTGTCGATGGTGACGGCAGGAGCCACAGGGATCGTTGTCATGCACTCATGTTGTCATGCGAGTACGACAATTTCCTTCGCGCTGACCTGCACGAACACGTGATCCGCACCCAAATTGAACGGCGTTATGTCGGGGCCGGCCGCTACGCTGAGCCATGCCCGAGCAGCAGAAACCAGCGCGACGCCACCATGTGGTTTCGAAGTTCTACCTGCGCCGGTTTGCCAACCCCCGGAACCAGCTCATCCGGTGCCCGCTCGACGGGAAAGCGCACCTCCAATCAGTCAACGACGCCACGGTTCGCAAGGACTTCTACAGCGTTCTTGCGGAAGGCGTCGAACAGGATGCGTTCGAGACGGAGTTGGCCGAGGTCGAGACTGAGGCGGCGGCTGCGTTCACTGCGATCCTGCGTAACGGGGTCTGGCCGCCAACCCTCGAGCACCGGCTTGCAGTGTCCGCGTGGATTGGGCTGCAACACCTGCGTGGGGAGCACAACCGACGCATGGTCGAGCAGATGCACCGCATACTCACGAAGCTTGAAGTCGGCATGGCTACCGTCGAGCAAATTCGTGAACTCGTGAACGCTCCGTCCGATGCCCCGGACGACGAAGTCGAAGCGGCGCGGGCGTACATACTCTCGACCGCTGACTCCCTCCCCATCCATCACCATGCGCATCTGATGGCGATCGGGCAAGTGCTCGAGCGAGCGATCATGTCGGTGTTCGACCGTCAGCCGTGGACGTTGGTCGAATTTTCTTGGGACGCGCTGGGCACCTCGGATACGCCGGTGGTTGTCGTTCCTGACGAGGACGCTCTCGCTGGGCTCCGTGCCGTCGGCATCGGCTCCGCCCCAGCGCTGTACGTGCCGTTGAGCACTCGTGCTGGTTTGTTCATGGATGAACTAGGTGCCACTGCTCCGGATGGGCGCATGTCAGGCAGCCCAGAACTCGCTCGTTCGCTGAACGAGTTCACGCTTCGCACTACACGTCGAGCGCTCTACTACCACCCGGACACGGACCCGTTCGCCGGGTTCGAGATGCAGCCGCCACGCGAGCAGGAGGTTATGGTTTCGCACGATCAGCTCAGCAACTTCATCGACGAAGCAGCGCTTGAGCAAGGCCGTCCCTCTTGGTTGCAGGCATCAACTGAATAGCCCGACAGCACACCAGAGTCGACCATTCCGCGAGCGCTGCTTCCGAGGCAGCCCATACGGCTGTACTAGCATGGCCGACTATGGAACAGCAGGCGCGGGAGGCGCACGTCCGCAGCATCATCGAAGCGGTGCGCTGGACGGAATTCCCGGACGCCCTCGGCACCAGGGTCGACCTGACCGAACCGCTCGTCCGGATAACACTAGACCGGCGCCTTCCGAATGAGGAGCGCTACTACTGCTCAGGCGCGATGTACAACCACATTTGCTGCCAAGGCAGCATGGGAGAGGTAACCCTTCCGGTGACGCGCGTGGTGCACCGGCTGCTCGAGGCTGATCTGGCCGTCAAGCCAGATCTCCTCTACGAACTACTTGAGGTCCACCGAACCTCTTGGACCGAACTTCCGATGACCGACCCCGATACCGGCGAGCAGGTGGTCATGTGGGAAGCGACCTTCCGCGAGCTCTACCGGCACAAGGACCTGTACCTGCGCGACCTTGATCGTCTGCAACCCTCCGAGTGTCCTGCGCTGCTGGATCTACTGTGGCTGCTGTCGCCCAAATATCCCGAGATCATCGACCATGCCGTCCAGAGGTCAGCCCAGCTTGAAGGCGACGAGCGAGCCGTCATTGAAGCAAAGATCGAGCAGATGCGAGCTGCTCTGGAAGATGACAAAGCCGACCACGATCATCGACTCGATATCGAACCGTAGAGCTGATGCATCCGGGGCATTTCTGGCACCCCACGCCGGGAACGTACACGCCGAAGTGCATGGGTGTTCAGCCTCAGGGAGTCGCCTCGCCAGCTTGGTCTTAGACCAGCACAGTCGGCCGCGGCCAGTGTGCGCAAGCGGCGCAGAACGGCCGCGTGAGGGTTGCTTGGCCGGCGCAAAGCGTTTCGCCGGGGTGGTTGCGTTCGCAGTCGCACGCGCACGTCGGCACAGAGGATGCCACCGGGCCCGTGTCGGCCTCCGGGAGCGTCGTCAAACGGGTCATGCCAGGGTCCTTCTCAGTCGTCGTATCGGGTGTGGACGGCGAGGACGAGGCCTGCGCCGCCGGGAAGCCAGATCCGCCAGTCGTACGCGAACCCGCTGTTACGGTCGTTCAACGCGCGGGCGGCCGCGGCGAGGTCCGCGTCTATGTCAGGGAGACGCTGGCGGCGCGACCGGAGTTCATTCGATGCTTCGGTCATGTGATGCTGCAGCCACGCGAGCGCGGCCGCTTCGCTCGAGACGGGCTCAAGCTCGAAGTTGTGCCACGGCGGCTCGTGCCACACGAGCGGGTCACTGCCGGGAAACAGCGGCTTGCGCTGGCTCGACAGGTCATACACGGTCCGCTCAGGGTCACCGGTCAGGTATCGGAAACGGCGCCAGTGGTAGTGCCCCATTACGCGCCCACACCGAACACGGCGTTGTTCCCGACGCGCGCCCACTGCTGGTCTTGGGCAGCGTTTCTGGCGCGCATGTCGGCCTGGTAGTCCGCTTGGTAGCCCGCGCAGGGCCACGCTCGCGTGCAGCGGCCGCAGCGGGGGCCGTTCTCGAAGTGGCGGCTTCCGGCTCCTGGTGGTTGCGCGGCTTTCGGTTCGGGTCGTTCGGTCACCGCGCGTCGCTCCAGAACGCGGCCGCGACCTCTTCAACCGTGACCGCTTCGTGCCAGTCCGGGTCGAACACCAGCTCACGCTCGGATTCCACCTGGCTGAACACGGCGTGCTGCTTCGGCGTCACCAGGTCGAGGACGGCGCCCACGGGCTGTCGGGCGTGCTCGCGCCGCCACGGGTGCATGTACACCCACACGTTCCGGTCACCCTGCCGGTACACGAGGTACCGGTGGTGGCCGTAGTCGAACGCGCCAATGAGGCCTTGAGCGGGCGGCACGACCGCGCGCTGCGGCTGCTCAGCAAATGTGGGCTCGGCCGGGGTGATCACAGCAAGGAGCTGCGTCTGGTCCTGCGTGGTGTACGCGGTCATGAGGTGGTGGATCCAATCTGGAGGGCTTGGGCGAACACGAGGTCAGCGAGCGGCCAAACGGGGTCGAAGAGCACGCGCGCGCCTATGGCGACGCGTTCGAAGGAAGGCTCGGGGAACCCGGCCGTGATGCCGGCGATCCGGCCGATGGGGTGCAGCACCGGGTCGCCGGCGGCGGACACGGCAACCCACAGGTGGTGTTCACGGTCGCGGTGGACAGTGAACTTCAGGTCGGCGAGCGCGAACGAGCCGCAATGTTTCGCGCCGTACCGGAGGACTCGCAGCTCGAACGCGGAGGTCATGACCGCTGCCGCACGACATTGAGATAGTCGGCCGCGCACGCAGCGATCCGGGCGCGGTTCCCACCGCGGGACGCCCACGCTTCCATGTCGGGGACGACGTGCACGGTCGGGTGGATCGAGTCGGCGCTGACCACCCATCCGATGCGCAGCCATTCCGCGCCGTTGTCAATGTGCAGGATCACCTGCCCTGACCAGGGTTCAGCTTCCATGCGAACGAGGACGTCGTCCAGATAGAACACGTCGTCGCGCAGATCCGGTACTGCTTCTGCCACGCCCATCCCCACCTCCGGGTATGTAAACGCAAAGCACTCAACAGGTTCGTGCTCCTGTTGAGTGCTTCGTTGTGCGAGATTGATGCGGCGCGGCCCCCTCCCAAGGACCGCGCCGCTCAGGCCGGTGCGCCTCTGGCGGACCCGTCCTGTGCTGGGCCGTCCGCCAAGGCTCGGTAATGACGGACGGCCGCAGAGCAACGTTCAAGTTCGGGGCCGGGACGGAAGATCCCCCTACCGTCCCGGCCCGTGGCGGGCCTCGTGCGGCCGACAGGAGCACTCGGCCCGCCGTGTGCTGCACGTTCTCGACTGCGCCCACCCCTCAGGAGCGCAGACGTCACGAAGCAGCGGATTGAAGTCAAGGTGTGGCTGGGGCTCAACGAGGGTCGAGCCCCAGCCGTTCCCGGGGGCACCAGGTGTCGAAGCTGGGTCACCGGTGTGTGGCCACTATCGGCGCTCGCGCACCCCTCAAGCGTGAACGTCGACAGTGACCGGTCGGCACGTCCGCGGTCAGCGCCAGCCGACCCGATGGACGCGCAAGCCTGATGCGCCGCAGAGAGAAGCGGGCTTCGACGGTCCAGTGACAACTGGTCCATGCCCACACCTCCCCCTGAGACGAACGACGCCGCTCCAGTGAGGAGCGCTATGCATCAATCCTAACATAAGACATCTTATTTTAGGATGGCTAAACTTGAGGCTTCCTACTATCGGATGACAGGGCGAGAACCCCGAGGAGCCCGGCATGGTACAGACTCAGGGCATGACAATGACTTCGCCGACAGTGCTGCGCCGCATCGCCGCGGCCGAACTGGTGCGCCACCGTGAAGCCGCCGGCATCGACCAGGTCGACGTCGATCAAGCCTGCGAACTCAGCCGAGGCTCAACGTCCCGCTACGAGACCTGCTACTCGTCGATGAGCGCCCCCGTTGCGCGCCGGATCTTCTCGCATCTCGGGGTTGAAGGCGCCGAGCTAAGCGATGTCCCGTTAGTTGCTCGTGGGTGCGCCCAGGCGCGGCGGTTTCGCGGGTGTCAGCCTGTAAGGGTGAGGTTGTGGAGGCGGGCGATGCCGGCCATTGCCTCGGCGGAGCCCTCGCCACGGA
>NZ_JAUEMJ010000009.1 GCF_030403505.1 Glycomyces tritici
CTAGGCCGTGTTTGAGAATTGAGGAAGCCTCCGGTTGAATCTGTTGTGCTGCAACAAGATCCGCCGGAGGCTTCAATTGTCGAGCGTAACAGCACGCAGGGACCTGACCAATAACCAGTGGGAACGGCTTCGACGCTGGCTACCCGAACCCTCCAGGCTCGGCCGACCGATCGCCCGCAGCCGCCGAACCCTGGTCAACGGGATCGCCTGGCGGGTTCGGACCGGCTCGCCCTGGCGGGACCTCCCGGCCCAATACGGGCCCTGGGCCACGGTGTACTGGCTGTTCTGCGCCTGGCAGCGCTCCGGCACCTGGCTGCTGATCTGGCGAGCGCTCCAAGCCCTCGCCCGCGACCAGCGGCACCTGACCTGGGAGGTCGGCATCGACTCGACCACTGCCAGGGCCCACCTCGCCGCCGCCGGAGCCCGCCGTCGAACCCTCGCCGGCGAACCAGCCGATCACGCTCTGGGCCGCTCACGCGGCGGCTGGTCGACCAAGCTCCACCTCGTGGTCGATACCAGCGGACACCCACTCGCCGCGCTCGTAACCGCAGGTCAAGCCAACGACAGCCCGCAGATGATCCCGCTACTGGAGGCCGTCAGCGTCGCCAGGATCGGCGGCGGCCGGGCCCGCCGGCACCCCGACCGGGTCCTGGCCGACCGCGCCTACTCATGCCGGTCCAACCGTGAGTGGCTGCGCCGCAAGCAGATCAAGGCCACCATCCCCGAACCGGCCGACCAGATCGCGAACCGGCAACGGCGCGGGGCCCGAGGCGGCAGGCCACCAGCGTTCGACGCTGACCGGTACAAGGACCGCTCCGGCATCGAGCGCGCCATCGCCCGCCTCAAACAACACCGCGCCGTCGCCACCAGGTACGACAAACTCGCGGTCCGCTACCTGGCCACAGTCCAGATCGCCATCATCATCAACTGGCTCCGCGACTTACCAAACACGGCCTAGTCCAGGAAGCCCAGGACGTGCGCCAGGCCGCGCTCGCCCAGGCGGACCTCGCCGGGGAGGATGTACGCGCGCAGGCCGGTGGCCGCCGCGCCGCCGTCCTTGGCCGGGTTGTCGCCCACCATGAGCGTGCGGCGGGGGTCGACGCCGAGCTGCTCGCACGCGGCGCGGAACAGCACGGGGTCGGGCTTCTCGGTGCCGTACTGGTAGGAGATGACGCGCACGTCGATGAGGTCGACCAGGCCGAAGTGCTCCATGTGCACGCCCACGTCCCAGGGGAAGTCCGAGACGATGCCGGTCTTGATCCCGCGGCGGCGCAGCTCCCGCAGCAGCGGCTCGGTGTCCGGGTAGGGCACCCACGCGTCCGGGGCGGCGATCGCGGCGTACGCCTCGGCTTCGACGCCCTGGAGGAAGTCGACGTGCTCGAACCAGCCCAGGAGGGCCGTGCGGTGCTGCTCGGCGGACTCGTCGCGGCCGATCTGCAGGGCGGCGACCTCGGGGATCCGGTAGGCCTCGCCGAGCTGCGCGACGGTCTTCTCGAGCAGGTCGGCGTCGAGCAGGCGGCCCGTGGCGGCGGCGACCCGGCGCAGCCAGGTGCCCGCGTCGATGAGCTTGAAGATGGTGTTGCTGAAGTCGAACAGGACCGCCTCGATCGGCGGCACGGGCTCGGACTGCTCGGCCTCGGTCGGCCGGTAGGCGACGGCTGAGTCGAAGAGGCTGTAGATCACGGCGGGCCTTCCGTCCTGGACTGCGGCGGTCGCCGCAACCGTAACCGAGCGCGGGCGGCCGGACCACGGTTCCGGCCGCACTTCACACCCGGAACCGCCGTGTTCGGCGGCCGTTTAACCGTTGGCCACCGCGGTGCCGGTCCCGCATACTCTGCGGATGCGTCGACTTCCGCACGGCTACACGAACCGCACCACGGGCGACCGGGCGACGGTGGTGAAGCACTACCAGGGCCCCGACGCGGAGCTGCGGCTCGAACGCGAACGGGTCCTGCTCGCCGCCCTCGACGGCACGATCCCCGTGCCCCCGCTGCTGGGCGCGGGCGAGGGCGCGCTGACGCTGGGCTTCGTGGAGGGCACGCCCGGGCAGGAACTCCTCGACGCCGCTAATCCCGCCGAGGTGCTGCGGTCCTGCGGGAAGGTCCTGCGCCGCATCCATACCGCGCACGGCGTCCTCGGCGACGGCATCCTGGTCCACGGCGACTTCGGGCCGAACAACCTCCTGCTCGACCCCGTCTCCTTCGCGGTGACGGCGGTGGTCGACTGGGAGTTCGCGCACCTGGGCGACCCGATCGAGGACCTCGCGTGGTGCGAGTGGATCGTGCGGATGCACCACCCCGACCGGGTCGGGGCGCTGGACGCGTTCTTCGAGGGCTACGGCGCGCCCGTCCCGGACTGGCCGCTGCGCCGGGCCGCCATGGTCGACCGGTGCCTGGAGCTGCGCGAGTTCTGCCGCCGCTGGGACCCGGACGGGCCCGCCGTCGCCGAATGGGAGCGGCGGGCCGAGGTCACCGCGGGGTGGTGACCGAGTCGTAGAGCGGGTTCGCGCCCGGCGGGCGCTCCTCCTCGGCGACCGGCCCGGGAGCGGTGCCGTCCCCGAAGGGGCTGCCGCCCAAGGACTCCCGGCCGTGCTCGGTGAGCCAGTTCGCGAGGTCCGGCCCCGCCGGGACCACCTGGGTCGGGTTGATGTCCTCGTGCACCACGTAGTAGTGACGCTTGATCTGGTCGAAGTCCACAGTGTCCCCGAAGCCGGGGGTCTGGAAGAGGTCGCGCGCGTACGCCCACAGGACCGGCATCTCGGTGAGCTTATTCCGGTTGCACTTGAAGTGGCCGTGGTAGACCGCGTCGAAGCGCACGAGGGTCGTGAAGAGCCGCACGTCGGCCTCGGTGATCGATGCCCCCATGAGGTACCGGCGGTCGGCCAGGCGCTCCTCGAGCCGGTCGAGGGCCTTGAACAGGCGCTTGTACGCCAGCTCGTAGGCGCGCTGCGACCCGGCGAAGCCCGCCCGGTACACGCCGTTGTTGACCTCGGTGAAGACCTGTTCGATCACCGGGAGCATGTCGTCGACGAGCCCTTGCGGCAGCAGGTCCGGGGCGCCGTCGCGGTGGTGCTCGGCCCACTGGGTGGAGAGGTCGAAGGTCAGCTGCGGGTAGTTGTTCGTGACGAGCTGGCCGGTGGGCACGTCCACGAGCGCGGGCACGGTGATGCCGCGCGGGTACTCGGGGAAGCGCTTGAAGTAGTGCTCCTGCAGCCGCTCGGTGCCGAGCACGGGGTCGCGGCCGTCCGGGTTCAGGTCGAACGTCCACGAGCGCGCGTCGTGCACCGGCCCCGGCGTCGCCAGCGAGATGGCGGACTCGAGGCCGAGCAGGCGGCGGACGATGATCGACCGGTGCGCCCACGGGCAGGCCCGGGCGGCCACGAGCCGGTAGCGGCCCGGCTCGACCGGCCAGGCCAGCGCGCCCTCGGTGAGCCCGGCCATGCGCGGGTCGCCGATCTTGGAGTGCGCCTCCACGGGCGCGGCCCGCACGGCCGCCGCGTCGGCCACGACGCGGTCCTCGATATAGTTGGTGTCCCTGGTGAACTCGCCGCCGGTCACGTACGCGCCCTTGGTGGAGTGCGCGGTGCCGTCGGTCCGATTGGGTTCGCTCTGTGCCACGGGCCCAGCCTACGCACCGGCGCGCCGCGCGGGCGCCGCCCCGGCGAACGCGCAGGAACCGGTCCCATGAATTTTTCCAATGGATTGAAAAAGTACTGGACATTCCCGGGCGCATCGGCGAATACTTGACCGCCATGTCCACCTCCAAACGCCGCCGCATGCTCGCCCTCGGTGCACTCGCGTTGGGCGCGTTCGGGATCGGTCTCACCGAATTCGTCGTGGTCGGCCTCCTCGGGCCGCTCGGCGACGACCTCGACGTCTCGATCTCCACGGCCGGACTCCTCGTCACCGGCTACGCGGCCTCGGTCGCCGTCGGCGCGCCGATCATGACCGCCGCCGGCACCCGCCTGCCGCGCAAGACGATGCTCATCATCCTCATGGCCCTCTTCATCGCCGGGAACGTGCTCGCGGCGCGGGCCCCCGACTACGGCGTCCTCATGACCGGCCGCGTCGTCTCGGCCCTGTGCCACGGCGCGTTCATGGGCATCGGCCCCGTCATGGCCGCGAGCCTCGTCGCCCCCGAGCGCCGCTCGCGCGCCATCGCGCTCATGATGACCGGCCTGACCCTCTCGAACGTGGTGGGCGTGCCCTTCGGCACCGCCCTGGGCCAGCAGCTCGGCTGGCGCGCGGCGTTCTGGGGCATCGCGATCATCGGCGCGGTCTCGCTGGCCGCCATCATCGCGTTCGTGCCCTCGCGGGCCAACGACACCGGCGGGTCGCTCCGCACCGAGCTCGCGGTGTTCCGCCGACCGCAGGTGTGGCAGGTCCTCACGATCACGATGCTCGGCTGGGGCGCGGCCTACGCCGCCATCACCTTCATGGAGCCGATCCTCACCCGCGTCTCCGGGTTCGACACCGGGGCCGTGCCCTGGCTGCTCATCCTCTTCGGCATCGGCCTGACCGGCGGCAACCTCCTCGGCGGCCGCCTCGCCGACCGCGCGCTCATGCCGACCCTGTACGGCACCATCGCCGCGGCCACCGCCGCCCTGGTCGTGTTCGCCTTCGCGGCCCCGTACGCGGTCCCGGCCGCGATCATGGTCTTCGTGCTCGGCGCGGCGGGCTTCGCGATGGTCCCGGTCTTCCAGACCCGCGTCATGGAGGTGGCGAAGGAGGCGCCCTCGCTGGCCTCCTCGGTGAACGCCGCGGCGTTCAACGTCGGCATCGCCCTCTCCGCCTGGTTCGGCGGCCTCGCCATCGACGGCGGCCTCGGACTCATCGCTCCAGTGTGGATCGGTGTGGCCCTGGGCCTGGCCGCCCTCGCCGTCGCCGCGGCCTCCGGATCGGCCGAGCGCCGCCGCGAGACCGGACCGCCCGCGGGCCTAGCGGCGGCACCGGACACCCGGGCGCGTAGTCTGCGGTGAAAGGCCGGAGACCGTTCTCCGTTCGGTGAGGATTTCGCTCGGATGCTGTTCACCAACACGATCACGATCGCCCGCCCTCCCGCAGAGGTCTTCGCCTACCTGGCCGAGCTCGAGAACATCCCGCAATGGAACCACGCGATCGGCGAGACCCGCCGCACCTCGGACCTCCCGGTCGGCGTCGGCTCGCAGTACACGCAGGTCCGCACCATCCCGGCGCACGCCGAGGAGTCCCTGGAGATCACCGGGTTCGAGCCCGACTCCAGGCTCGCGATCCGGGGCGACCTCGGGTCCTTCCACGGCGAGATCACGTACCTCCTGGCCCCGGCCGTCGACGGCGCCACCGCCCTCACTAACACCATGGACCTCCAAGCCTCCGGCCCGACGCGCCTCATCGCCCCGCTCGCGGCGACCCGCGTCAAGAACGCGGTCGCCGCCAACCTCGATGCCCTCAAGCGGCACCTCGAAAAGGACTAGGGCGCGCCGGTCACGCCGCCCTGCGGTTCCAAGGGAGCAGCGCGAGCGCGCGGGCCATCGCGCAGGTGTTCGTCAGCGCCGCGACGACCAGTCCGGCGCCGATGGCGGCGGCGAGCCACTTCAGCGGATCCCAGGCGAGACTCGCGGCCACGAACGCGATCACGAGACCCCCTGCGGCGAAACGAACCTGGCGCTCCATGCCCCAGACCCTGCGGCCGCTCGACTCGACCGCGCCGCCCTCCCGGCGCCACGCGGTCAGGCCGCCATCGAGGATGTGGACCGGCACCCCGGCGCCCTCTCCCAGGAGGTTCTTGGCCTGGCCCGCGCGCGTTCCCGAGGCGCACACCAGGATCACCGGCGCGCCGCCCGCGGCGAGGTCGGCGGTCGCGAGGGTCGCGAGCGGCACGTTGCGCGAGCCGGGCAGCCGCTCGGACGCGAACTCGCCGGGCGTGCGCACGTCGACGAGGACCGCGCCGTGCGCGTCCACCAGCTGCCGTGCGGCCTCCGGGCCGACGAAGGACTTCGATGCGACGGACATATGGGCTCCTCTGTGGTCGTGGCGGTGCCGGCGCCCGGGTCCCCGCGAGCTGATCGGGGACCCGGCCGCCGGCGGTCTGCGGGGACGGGGCGCGTGCTCGGACGTGATGCGGCTCCAGCTCAAAGCCGCTCCCGGAGGTCCCCCCCGCGGGACGAAGGTGCGGAACGTCCCGCGGGGGAGCCTGCGGTGCTATCGGTCCTGGTTCAGCCCCCAGGAACTGCGGATGCGGTTGTCGGCGGCGCGGAACGCGGCGTCGACCAGGATGCCGATGACGAGCACGGTGACGATCCAGCCGATGACCCGCGACGCGTCGTTGAACTCCCGCGCGCCCTGCATCAAAGCGCCGATGGACCCCTGCCCGGCGATGATCACCAAGAGCTCGCCCGCCATCAGCGAGCGCCACGCGAACGCCCAGCCCTGCTTCAGCCCCGACACGAACGACGGCAGCGTCGCCGGGAGGACCACGTGCCGGTACAGGGTCAGGCCTTTCATCCCCAGCACGGCCCCGACGCGCTTGTACGCCGGTGGCACGTAGTCGATGCCGGAGATGATCCCGTTGGCGATCGCGGGCACCGCCCCGAGCACCACCACGAACATGATGGCCGACTCCGAGATCTTGAACAGCAGGATTGCCAAGGGGAACCAGATGATCGACGGCATCGTCTGCAGCCCGGTGATGGCCGAGCCGATCGCCGCTCGCAGCGGCCTGAACCGCGCCACCGCGATGCCCAGCACCGAACCGACCAGCACCGACAGCGCGAACCCGGCAAGCGCGCGCTGCATCGTGATCAGGATCGCCTGCCAGTAGTCCGGAGTGGACGCGTACGCCGACAGGTCCTCCCACACCGTCAGCGGCGCGGGCAGCACCCACACGGGCTTCCACTCGATCAGCACCAGGAACTGCCACACGCCGATCACCAGGACCAGCGCCAGCACCTTCGGCCAGGAGTTCGCCCACAGCCGGGAACCGAAACGGCCCCAGCGGGTCTCGGCCACCGCAGTGCGCTCCAGCTCGTCCAGCCCCGACAACTGCTTGCGCGAGGCGTCCTTCTCCTTCGAGGAGACGGTCTCAACCGGCATGGCGCGACACCTCCTCCCGCAGCGCGTCGGTGATCTCGGCCGCCAGGCCCGCGACCGGCGCGGAATCGATGCGCCGCGGCCGGTCCAGCGCCACGTCGTACACGTTGAGCACGCGGCCCGGCCGCGAGCTCAGCAGCACCACCCGGTCGCCCAGGCGCACCGCCTCGCGCACGTTGTGCGTCACGAACAGCACGGTGAGCTCCCGCTCGCGCCAGATCCGCTCCAGCTCGTCGTGCAGCAGGTCGCGGGTCATCGCGTCGAGCGCCCCGAACGGCTCGTCCATGAGCAGCACCGACGCGTCCTGCGCCAGCGCCCTCGCGAGCGCCACGCGCTGGCGCATGCCGCCGGAGAGCTCGTGCGGCCGCTTGTGGGCGAAGCCGTTCAGCCGCACCGTGTCCAGCAGCGCTTCGGCGCGCAGGCGTCGTTCAGCCCGACCGACGCCCTTCACGCGCAGTGCGAGTTCGACGTTGCCCGAGACGGTGAGCCACGGGAACAGCGCCGACTCCTGGAACATCATGGCGACCGGGCGCTCCACATTGTCGATGCTGCCGGCGGTGAGGTCGTCGAGTCCGGCGACGAGCGAGAGCAGGGTGCTCTTGCCGCAGCCGGAGGCGCCGACCAGGCAGGTGAAGCTGCCCGGCGCGACGTTGAGCGAGACGCCGTCGAGGGCCGTGACGGCGCCCGGGCCCCGGCCGTAGCGCTTGACCACGTCGGTCAGCACCACGGCCCCTGGGGTCCGGGCGGCGTCCTCGGCCGCCACGGCGTGGCGGATGAGGCTCATCCCAGGTCACCCGCCGAGACCTCGGCCTCGCCGCGGTCGGCCAGCACCTGGTTGAGCGCCTCGAGCGCGTAGATGCCCTTGAGGTCGACCTCTTCGAGCAGTCCGACCTCGACCGCGTGCTCCTTGCTGCCCTGGAGCGAGGCGGCGATCGGATCGGCGGTGAAGGTGAGGTTCTCCCAGGCGGCGGCGATCACGGCGTCGTCCAGGCGCTTGTCGGTGAGCGCCTCGATGCGGTCGTTCGAGGCGGTCTGGGCCTCCTCGGGCTTCTCGGCGATGAAGTCGAGCGCGGCCAGGTGGGCTTCCAGGAACGCCTTGACCAGGGCCGGCTGCTCGTCGAGGAAGGTCTTGGAGACGATGATGTGGGTGGTGACGAACTCGCCGCCCTCCCACAGCTCGCGCTCGTTGACGAACTCGAGCGCGCCGTGCTTGATGATCAGGTCCGAGTAGCGCGGCTCGACGGCCCACGCCGCCTGCACCGTGTCGTCGTCGAAGGCCGCGGCGACCTCGGAGTTGTCGATGGGAGTGACGGCGACGTCGCCGCCGCCGTTCTCGTCGGTCGCGAAGCCCTGCTCCTTGAGCCAGTAGCGGGCCGCCACGTCCTGGGTGTTGCCCAGCTGCGGGGTCGCGAGGGCCTTGCCGCGCAGGTCTTCCACGGTGGCGATGGACTCGTTCACGACCAGTCCGGCGCCGCCGGAGGTCGAGCCGCCGATGATGTGCAGGGCCTGGCCGCCGGACTGGGCCCAGCCGTTGATGGCGGGGTTCGGGCCGATGTAGGAGATGTCGATGGCGTCCGCGAAGAGCGCCTCGATCGCCGAGGGCCCGGCGTTGAAGACGGTCTCCTCGATCGTGACGGCCTCGGGCAGGGCCTCCTTGAAGACGCCGGCCTGGAGGCCGACGAGGGCGGGGGCGTGGGTGACGTTTCCGAAGTAGCCCAAGCGGATCGTGCCGCTGGCGCTCGCGCCGTCGGCTTCGGCGGCGGCGGTCGCGCCCTCGCCGTCGTTGCCGCAGGCGGCCAGCACCGGGGCGGCGGTGAGGGCCGCGCCTGCGGCTGCGATGACGCTTCGTCGTCTGATGCTCATGGGGATGCTTTCTGATCGAGCGGGCAGGGAATCCTAGTAGTTCGATTAACCAGATCAAACTAGTAGGAATTCTAGGATCGGGGATCTCATGTGGGCAACCCCCGTCCCAGTAAATGGGCTTGAATTCGGTGCGCGAGCTCGGAGAACGCTCGCCGTTCGCGTCGCGTTCCGAACATTGGGAGGCGAAAGGGGCGCATCGGACGCGATGCGCCCCTCGTCTAACGGGCGTGGGCGAGGACGCCCTTGACCGCCGATTCGAGCGCCTCGCGCCGCCGCGGGTTCTCCGGGCGCGCCAGGCCGTAGTGCTCGCGCAGTGTCGTGCCGGTGTACTCGGTGCGGAAGCGCCCGCGCTCCTGGAGGATCGGGACGACGCGGTCCACGAACGCCTCCAGGCCCGAGGGCAGGACGGCGGGCATGATGTTGAACCCGTCCGCCGCTCCGTCGTCGAACCACTCGAAGATCGCGTCGGCGACCTGCTCGGCGGTGCCGCTGAAGGTGCGGTGGCCGCGCCCGCCCCCGAGGCGGCCGATCAACTGCCGCACCGTGAGCCGCTCCCGCCGGGCGAGGTCCACGATGAGCGTGAAGCGGCTCTTGGCGCCCTCGATCTCGTCCTCGTGCGGGAGGTTCGCCGGCAGCTCCCGGTCGAGGTCGAGTTCGGACGGGTCGAGCTTCAGTTGCTTGGCGAGGTTGCCCAGCGCGTACTCGGCGACGATGAGCCGGTCCAGCTCGGCCTCGAGTTCGCGCGCCTCGGCCTCGGTGTCGCCGATGACCGGCACGATCCCGGGCAGCACGAGCACCCCGTCGGGGTCCCGGCCGGCCGCGGCGGCCCGCCGCTTGATGTCGGCGTAGAACGCCTGGGCCTCCTGAAGCGTCTGCTGCGCGGTGAAGATCGCCTCGGCGTGGAGGGCCGCGAACGCCTTGCCGTCCTCAGAGGACCCGGCCTGCACGAGCAGCGGATGCCCCTGCGGCGAGCGCGGCACGTTGAGTGCCCCGGCGACCTGGAAGTGCTCGCCCGCATGGTCGGCGGGGTAGACCAGGCGCTCGTCGCCCCAGAGCCCGGTCTCCTTGTCGCCCAGGATCGCCGCGTCGTCCCAGGAGTCCCAGAGCTTCTTGGCGACCTGCAGGAACTCCTCGGCGCGGGCGTACCGCGAGGCGTGGTCGGGGAGTTCGGCGAGGTTGAAGTTGCGCGCGGCGTCGAGCGTGGCGGTGGTGACGATGTTCCACCCGACCCGCCCGCCCGAGAGGTGGTCGATCGAGGCGAAGCGCCGGGCCAGGTTGTACGGCTCGTTGTACGTCGTCGACGCGGTGGCGATGAGTCCGATGTGCTCGGTGACGGCGGCCAGCGCAGCGAGGACCACCGTGGGCTCCAGCGACCCGGAGGGCCGGCGTCCGATGGTGCCCCACAGTGAGGGCGAGTCGGCGAAGAACACCGAGTCGAGCTTGCCGCGCTCGGCGATCCGCGCGAGGTTCGCGTAGTGCGCGATCTTGGTGGAGGAGTACGGGTCGGACTCCGGGAGCCGCCACGAGGCCTCATGGTGGCCGGTGTTCATCAGGAACGCGTTGAGATGCAGTCGCCTCGTGCTCATGCTTCCTCCTCTTTCTCGATCTCGGCGCCGCCGGCCAGGCCGAGCGCGGCGAGCAGTTCGGTGCGGATCGCGGCGAACCGCGGGTCTGACGGGTCGCGCGGGCCGTCGAGGCCGATGCGCTGCTCGGTGCGCACGTGTCCGTTGTCCAGGACGAGCACCCGGTCGGCGAGGACGATCGCCTCGTCGACGTCGTGGGTGACGAGCAGGACGGCGGGCTTGTGGCGCTCGTAGAGGGCCCGCAGGAGCCCGTGCATCTTGATGCGGGTCAAGGCGTCCAGGGCCCCGAAGGGCTCGTCGGCCAGGAGCAGCTGGGGTTCGCGCACCAGCGAGCGGGCGAGCGCCACGCGCTGCTGCTCGCCGCCGGAGAGCTCGCGGGGCCAGGCCTGTTCGCGCCCGGCCAGCCCCACCTCCGCAAGGGCTTCGCGGCCCCGCGCCTTCGCGTTCGGGCCCTGGAGCCCGATCACGACGTTGCGCAGGACCCGCTGCCACGGCAGGAGCCGCGAGTCCTGGAATACGACCGAGACCTGTTCGGGCACTTCGATGTCGCCGGTGCCCGAAGCGTCCTGGTCGAGGCCGGCGAGGGCCCGCAGGAGCGTGGACTTGCCCGAACCGGAGCGGCCCAGGAGGGCCACGAACTCGCCGGGCTCGATGGTCAGGTCGAGGCCGGAGAGGACCGGCCGGTCGTCGGTGAAGGAGCGGTGGAGGTCGCGGATGCGGACCGCGGTGGTGGCGGTCAGTCCTCCAGTGTGCGTCGCCATGACAAGACCCTCTTCTGTGCGATGCGGACGATGGCGTCGGAGCCGAGACCGAGGAGCCCGTAGAGGACGAGGCCGACGATGATGACGTCGGTCTGCCCGTACGTGCCGGCCAGCAGCATCATGTAGCCGATGCCGCTGGTGGCGTTCACCTGCTCGACCACCACCAGGGACAGCCAGGAGGCCGTGACGGCGAAGCGCAGCCCCAGGAAGAACCCGGGGAGCGCGCCGGGCAGGACCACGCGGCCGACGAACGACGCGGGCCTGAGGCGCAGCGTCTCGGCCAGTTCGGCGTAGCGCCCGTCGATCGAGCGCAGGCCGTTGTGGGTGTGGATGTAGATCGGGATGAGCACGCCGAGCGCGATCGTGATGATCTTCATCCGCTCGTCGATGCCGAACCACAGCAGGAGGAGCGGCAGCAGCGCGAGGTTCGGGATGGAGCGCTTGAGCTGCACCGGTCCGTCCACGATGGCCTCGCCCCAGCGGCTGAGCCCGGAGACGACGGCCAGCACGAGGCCGGCGGCGACCCCGAAGGCCAGGCCGAGCGCGAAGCGCCGGGTCGAGACCAGCAGGTCGGGGCCGAGGCGCCCGGACTCCCACAGGTCCCAGGCGGTGGTCGCGACGGTCCACGGCGCGGACAGGACCCGCGGGTCGATCCAGCCCTGCGCCGAGCCCCAGAACCACACGCCCAGCAGCAGGAGCGGGCCGATGAGGTACCCGAACGGGATGGCCCTGCCGGGGCCGAGGCGGCGCTTGCCGCGCGGGCGCGAGGCCCGGCCGCTCGCCGCCTCGTCGTGGTCGGGGGCCGCGGTCGCCCGGGCCGGCTTGACGTCTACGGCGGTCACGGCGCACCCGCCTCTCCGTACTCCTGGACGCCTGCCGCGACGAGCGGTTCGAAGCGGCGGTCGTACAGGTCCCCGGCGTCGATCACGTCGTTCCCGGTGCCCTCGGCGAGGATCTCGATGGTCTCCTGGTGGCGGGCGATGGTCTCGTCCCAGTCCTCGGGGAGCTCCGGCTCGCCCTCGCGGTCGAACAGGTACTCGCCATCCTCATAGGACAAGCCCTCGTGCTCGACGAACCAGGCGTTGATCCACTCCTCCTTGTTGGCCCGGGTCCACAGCCGCGCCGCGCCCCACAGCCGGGCGTACTCGGCGATGGCGGCGGCCTTGGAGGCGTCCTCCAGGACCTCGACGGGCGAGTACAGCACCCACGGATCGTCGCGCAGGCCGTGCGGGATCGTGGTGGCCCCGTCCGAGGCGTACTTGTTGAGGTACGACTTGACCTGGGTGCCGCCGATCGGGGCGGCGTCGACCTCGCCGCCGGCGAGGGCGTTCGAGTAGGTGTCGGCGGTGCTCGGCAGCTCGATGAGCTCGACGTCGCTCTGGGCGAGCCCGGCCTTGTCGAGGACGCGCAGGATCAGCGCGCCCTGCGCCTGCCCGGGGGAGTACGCGATCCTCTTGCCGCGCAGCCCCTCCAGGGCGGTGATGCCCGCGCCCGGGGCGATCCCGAGGTCGTAGATCGGGTGCTCCAGGGGGTCGAGGCGGCCGGAGGCGGCGACGATCTTGGTCGGCAGGTTCGTCCAGTACGCGTGGATCGGCGGGATGTCCGCGACCGATCCGATGTCGAGCGAGTGGGCGCGGAACGCCTCCTGCGTCTTGGGGCCGCCGGAGATGTTGGCCCACTCGATCTCGAAGCTCAGCTGCTTCACGAGGCCGGACTTCTCGTAGGCGACCTGGTTCTGCGGGTCGCCCACGACCAGCTTGGTGGCGGAGGGCACGGCGGTCGGCAGATCGGCGTCCGCGGTGAGCACGGGGCCGGTGGGATCTTCGGAGCAGGCGGCGAGCGCCAGCGCCGCGAGTGCGGGCGTGCCCGCTATCAGAGTTCGTCGGGTTGCTCGGTAGGACATGGGGATTGGCCTTTCAGGAAGATTCGGGCAGGGGTCGGGCGGGGCCGGGGCGGGCCGCCGCCCGGGCGGTCATTCGAGCGGCGCGGCGGCGCAGTAGCCGCCCGCGTGGTAGACCAGCGGCTCGTGGTCCCCGCCGGTCTCGGCGTCCACCACCAGGGCCAGGACCACGTGGTGGTCCCCGGCCTCGATGCGGTCGGTGACGACCGCGCGCAGGAACGACGGGGCGTTGTCGAGCACCGGTTCGCCGGTCTCCAGCCGCGACCACAGGGTCGGGCCGCCGAAGCGGTCGATGCCGCTGGTGGCGAACCGGGTCGCGATCTCGTGCTGCGCGGCGGCGAGGAAGTTGACGGTGAGGCTCTCGGCGTCGCGGACCGCCGGCCACGCGGACGAGCCGGTGGCGATCGCGAACGACACGAGCGGCGGGTCGATGGACACCGAGGTGAGCGAGGTGGCGGTGAACCCGGCCGGGCCGGACCCGGCGTCGGCGCACACCACGGTCACTCCCGCGGGGTGGGCCCGGAACAGGGACCTGAAGGATTCGGGGGCGACCCCTGCCGGGGCGGCGAGTCGCGCGCTCATGCGGACGCTCCGACCGGCTTGCGGCCCAGGTCGAGCGAGGCCTCCAGGGCCGGGGCGTGCGCCTCGGTCCAGGCGCCGATGTGCTCGGGGAGGTCCCGCAGCTCGCCCTCGCGCAGCGTCAGCGACGGCACCGGCAGGCTCGCGCCGAGTTCGGCCAGGACCGGCCGCAGCTGCAGGTCGGCGAGGAACCGGTGCTCGGGCGAGGCGGCGATGGTGACCGGCACGGCCAGGACCCCTTCGAGGGTGCGGGGGGCCAGCTGGTCGAGGAACAGTTTGAGCAGGCCGGTGTAGCTGGCCTTGTAGACGGGTGTGCCCACGATGAGCACGTTCGCGGACTGCAGTTGCGCGGCGGCGTGCTCGAACCCGTCGTGCGGGGGCTCGATGCCGTCCAGGTACAGCTCGGTGAGGTCGATCGAGGCGGCGCGCGGTGCGGCCCCGAGCTCCGAGCCGATGGCCGCGGCGAGCGTCTCGGCGGTGGCGAGGGTGCGGGAGAGTCGTTTCGGATTACCGACCACAGTGGTCAGTGAGATGGCGGCGGTCACGGTGGTGTCCTTACGTTGCGGTGGGCGAGGGCACGCCGCTGGAGGGCGTGCTGAGAAGCGGGCATGAAAGGGCCCGTGGGGGATTCGCAGGAGAAGATCGAGAGAGCGCAGCCTGGGACGCCTGCCCGCTGGGGGCTGCGCTCTAGCGCATTCGCAGACACAGTGCGCTGGCGGCGCGCATCTGGTCGATTTCGCGCCGCCGCGTGAGGAACTCGGCGGTCGTCATGCGAAGAACACTATCAGTATTCCTATAGAAATACTAGGAATTCTTAGATGGTGAGAAGCCGGTCCGTAGCGGGCGAGGCCGTCCCGGTGCGGTACTCCACGTCGCGGCTGCGGGTGAACCGGTAGCCGACGCCGCGCACGGTGCCCACGAGCTCGTCGAACTCCCCGAGCTTGGACCGCAGGCGTCGCACGTGGACGTCGACGGTGCGGCCCGGGATGCCGGCGTCCGGTGTCTCCCATACGTACTGCAGGAGTTCGGCCCGGGTGTGGACCATCCCGGGGTAGCGCGCCAGGAATGCCAGGAGCTCGAACTCCAAGCGGGTCAAGGCGATCGGCTCCCCGTGCAGGAGCACTTCGCGGCCGGGCACGTCGATGAGGAGTGCCGGGCGCGGCTGCGGCGCGCTCGGCGGCGCCGCGAGCGGGGCGGGGCTCTCGAGTGTCGCGGGGGTGCCCTCGGCGGCGACCGAGACGCGGCCGCCGCTCTGCGAGAGCACGCCGAGCGCGGCCGTGAGCCGCCGCGCCAGGCGGGGGTCGTCGGCCGGGATCTCGATGGTGACCGTGATCGTCGCGAGGCCGTTGCGGCGGTGGACGGGAGGGCGGGTGTGGGTCTGGACGGGAGTCATGGCGTCGCCTTCGTGTTCGGTTCGAATGGAGTACCGGAGCGGGCGACGCCGGGGCGCGCGGGTCCTCGAAGGCCTTGCGGCTCAGCGAGTGGGACCGGCGCCGACGGTGCCGCCCGGGCGACACAGGGCCGAGTCCGAGCGGGAGAAGTCGATGTGGCGGCGCCTGGTCCGCCTCGACTCCGCGCCTTCGCTGTCGTGGTTCACCATGTCAGCATATCCTATCTATCAAGTAGGATTCAAGTCCACGTTCCGTTTCGCCCCAGAACACATGAAAGGAGCCTGGCGACATGCAGGTCTCCGCACGCGGCGAGTACGCCGTCCGCATCGCACTCACCCTGGCCGCCGAGCATCCGCGCACCATCTCCGCCGGCGCGCTCGCGTCCACTCAGGGCCTGCCCCGCAAGTTCGCCGAGGTGATCCTGGGCGACCTGCGGCGGGCCCACCTGGTCGCGAGCGCCCGCGGCGTGGAAGGCGGCTACCGGCTCGCCCGCGGGCCGGAGCGGATATCGGTGGGGGAGGTGCTCCGCGCCGCCGACGGGCCGCTCGCCGAAGTGCGCGGGCGCCGGCCCGAGGAGACGAGTTACGAAGGGGCCGCGGTGAACCTGCCGCGGCTGTGGGTCGCCGCTCGCGCGGCGGTGCGCTCGGTCCTCGACGAGGTCTCGCTGGAGCAGGCCGCCAGCGGCGAGTTCCCGGTCCGTGTCGCGGAATTGACAGACGAGGAGGGCGCCTGGGCGCCCCGTTGAGCTTGCGCGATGCGCACGCGGGTCTTAATATCTATATATCCTATTGATTAAATAGGATAATCGCACCGCTCGGAGGTCACCCATGTCCGACGCCTCGCTCTTCCTCGCAGCCCCGCCCCTCACCGTGGACGCGGCCTTCGAACACATCGCCGCCCAAGGCTTCCGGCCCGCCGCCCCGACCAGGATCGGCGCCGAGGTCGAATCGCTCGTCACGAGCGCGGCCGACCGGCGCGGCCGCCTCGACCCCGAGTCCCTCAAAGCCCTCCTGGCCGTCCGTGACGCCCTGCCGCGCCGCTCCCGCCTCAGCTTCGAGCCCGGCGGCGCCGTCGAACTCAGCTCCCGGCCCGCCGCCTCCGTCGCCGAGTGCTTCGCCGACCTCGAATCCGACCGCCTCCGCGTCGCCTCCGCCCTGAGCGCCGAGGGCTACGAGCTCCTCGGTCTCGGCCTCGACCCGATCCGCCTGCCCCGCAGGGTCCTGCGCACCGCCCGCTACCTGGCGATGGAGGAGCTGTTCGACCAGGACGGGCGCGCCGGGCGCTGGATGATGACGAACACCGCCTCCGTCCAGGTCTGCATCGACATCGGCGACGAGCGGCGCGGCCCCCACGGGATCGCCGACCGCTGGGAACTCGCGCACCGGCTCGCGCCCGTGCTCATCGCCGCGTTCGCCAACTCGCCGCTGCGCCGCGGCGAGCCGAGCATGTGGCGCTCCACCCGCCAGCACGTATGGGCCGCGATCGACCGCACCCGCGCCCGCCCGGTGGGCGAAGGCGACCCGCGCGAAGCCTGGGCGCGGTACGCCCTCGACGCCCGCGTGATGGCCGTGCGCGGCCCCGGCCGCTGGACCGTCCCCCGCGGACTCACCTTCCGCGACTGGATCAACGGCGACTACCACCAGGCGCCCACCCTCGACGACCTCGACTTCCACCTCTCGACCCTGTTCCCGCCGGTGCGCCCGCGCGGCACCTACCTCGAGCTGCGGATGATCGACGCGCAGCCCGGGCCCGACTGGATCGTGCCCGTCGCCGTCGTCGCCGCGCTCTTCGACGACCCCGCCGCGGCCGAACGCGCCCGCGCCGCCCTCGAACCGCTCTGGCACCGCGCCACCGCCGCCGACCTCTACCTCCGCGCCGCCACCGCCGCCCTCGGCGACGAAGGCCTCCTGCGCGCCGCGAACGACTGCTTCGCCGCCGCCCGCGAAGCCCGGACCGACCCCGCGACCGGTGCGCTCCTGGACCGCTTCACCGAGGAGTACGTCGCCCGCGGCCGCACCCGCGCCGACGACCTCGTCGTCAAGGTCCGGGCTTGAAACCGCTTGGGCGGCAAGGATCTGCACCCCAGTGAGGTGACGCGGCGAACGAGAGCGGTCCGCGCCTTATGGCCCGGGGCACAGGCGCGCTGCGGCTACTATGGGCCCGACCTTGCCGCCGCCCGGAGTTGGACCACCATGCCGCCACTGCACCGACGACTGCTCCTCGGCGGCGCGCTCGGCCTCGCCGGTCTCGGCGCCGCCGCTGCCGCATGGGCGCTGGACGAACCGGAGCAAGGCGTCATCGGCCAGGCCCCCGGAGAGGTCGACACCGGCACCATCGACTTCCCATCGCTTCGCGAGCGCGCCAAGTCCTTGCTGATCGGCGGCGCCATCAGCACCTCCGACGACGACTACGAGCAGGCGCTGCGAGCGCTCAGCCGAGGGGCCGCGCGCGACCGGGACTCGATGGACCGCAACGAGGACCGCACCGGACTCTGGAGCGACCTCGGCCCCGCAAGCGATCCGCTGAGCTTCAGCGTCTCCTACGGCCGGCTCCGCCGCATCGCCCTCGCCTGGGCCACTCCCGGCACCGATCAGCACGACGACGGGGAGGTCGCCTCCGACATCGTGCACGCACTGGTCCTCCTCTACCAGGCCGGCTACAACGAGCACGCCGAGCAGACCGGCAACTGGTACTGGTGGGAGATCGGCTCGGCCTCCTCGCTCATCCAGATCTGCACCCTCATGCACGAGCGCATCCCCCGCGCCCACCTCGCCCACTACCTCGACGCAGTAGACCGCTTCTGCCCCAATGCCGACGTGCGGATCGCCTCGCCCAGCGAACGCGAGACCGGCGCCAACCGCGCCGACAAGGCCGCGATCCTGACCTTGCGCGGCATCGTCGGCGAAGACCCCGACAAGCTCATCCTCGCCCGGAACGGACTCTCCGACACCGAAGGCGGCGGCGCGAACAGCCTCTTCCGAATCGTCGACGAAGGCGACGGCTTCCACCGCGACGGCTCCTTCATCCAGCACGGCCACGTACCGAGCACCGGCAGCTACGGGCTCGACCTGCTCACCTCCCTCACACTCGCGCTGGGACTGCTCAAGGGCTCGGCGTGGGAGGTCTCGGACCCGGACCTGGAACGCCTCTGCGACGTCGTCGAACGGGCCTTCATGCCCTTCACCGAGGACGGCCTGTTCATGGACTGCCTGCGCGGCAGGAGCATCGCCCGACCGGCCCAGCGCGACTCGGACGCGGGACCGGAGCTGGCGGAGGCGGTGATCGACCTCGCCGAGTTCGCCCCCGCCGACTACCGAGACCGATGGCGCGCGCTCGCGCGCGGCTGGATCGAGCGATCCGCCGATGCCGTTCCCTACTTCGAGAGCGTGGGACTGCGCGGCATCCGCCTTGCCAAGGAACTCCTCGCCGACGACTCGGTCCAGGCCGCGCCCCGTCCCGTTTCGACCCGCATCTACCCCGGCATGGACCGCCTGCTGGTGCGTCGTGCCGAGTGGTCCTGGGCGCTCTCGATGTGCTCCAACCGCATCTCCGGATTCGAGATGGTCGGCGGCGAGAACCTCCACGGCTGGTACGTCGGCGACGGCATGACCTACCTGTACACCGTGGACGACCCGCTGCAGTTCAGCGACGCCTTCTGGCCCACCGCGAACCCGTACCGGCTGCCGGGCATCACCGTGGACTCCCGCGAGCGGGAGGTCATCGGAACCGGCGACGACCTCGTGGTCCACCTGCCCGCGAACGATGTAGCAGGCGGCACGGCCCTCGACGACCGGTACGCCGCCGCGGCGATGGACCTCATCGGTGAAGGCTCCACCCTGCGCGCCAAGAAGGCCTGGTTCGTGGTGGACGAGATGATCTGCGCCCTCGGCGCGGGCATCACCGCCGCCGACGGCCGCGCGATCTGGACGACAGTGGAGCACCGCAACCGCCACACCGACGGCGACCGGCGCATGACCGTGGACGGCGTCGTTCCGGCCGCGGACACCGACCTCAAATCGCCGATCGAGGGCGCGACCTGGGTACACCTGCCCGGCGTCGCCGGCTACGTCTTCCCCGCCGGCAGCACCGGACTCCACGTGGGGCGCGAGACCCGCAGGGGCGCTTGGAACGACATCGAGCAGGGCCCCACCACCGGTGGCGGCGACACCGAGGTCCACACCCGCCGCTACGCCACCCTCTGGTTCGACCACGGCGTCTCACCTGTGGACGCCTCCTACGCCTACGTGCTGCTGCCGACCGCGACCGAGGCCGCGACCGAGGCCCAGGCCGCCGACTGCGACGTCCAAGTGCTCGCCAACACCACCGCGGTCCAGGCGGTCGCGGCCCCCCGCAGCGGCCTCCTGGCCGCCCACTTCTGGCAAGCCGCCGAGGCCGGCGGGCTCGCGTGCGACGGCCCGGCCTCGGTGATCGTGGTCAAAGGCGACGACATCGCCGTCGCCATCGCCGACCCCGGCCGCACCACCACCGAGATCACGATCGACCTGCCCTACACCGCAAGCGAAGTGATCGAAGCCGACGACACCGTCACCGTCGAGACGGGCGACCGGCCCCGCATCACCGTGCGGACCGAGGGCTCCCTGGGCGCGACCCACACCCTGCGACTGCGCTGAAACCTGAGCATCCTCAATGGCGCTCGAGCGCCTCGCGCACTCCAGGCCGGCACGGTGGCCGCACTACGGCGACCGCACCGACGACCAGCAGCACCTGCGCGATCGTGGTGACCGCCTCCACCCACCCGGGGAACGCGTCGAAGATCTGCTCGGCCACCAGGCCGTCCGCCTGGTTCGTGCTCGTCTCCGCGAAGACCCCGGCCGCGGTCCAGCAGCCCCAGGATCGCGCACCATACGACCGACGTGACCGCGGTCCAAGGCTTGAACCCCCGTGCAGCGGTACCAGTCGACCGACCACATGCTACGGCTGGACGGCGATTCCTCACGGGCGGAAGCGGTACCCCATGCCCGGCTCCGTGAGCAGGTGCACCGGGCGGGCCGGGTCCGCCTCGAGCTTGCGGCGCAGCTGGGCCATGTACTGGCGCAGGTAGTTCGTCTCGCGGTCGTAGTTCGGGCCCCACACCCGGTGGAGCAGCTCGCGCTGGCCCACGAGCTTGCCCGGATTGCGCAGGAGCACTTCGAGGAGCTGCCACTCGGTCTTGGTGAGCCGCACCTTCTCGCCGTCGCGCACCACCTCGCGGGCCGCGAGGTCCACGGTGGCCGCGCCGATCGCGGTCACCGGCGAATCGCTGCCGGCCCCGCCCCGCCGGGTCGCGGCGCGGACGCGGGCGAGGAGTTCGCCGATGTCGAACGGCTTGGTCACGTAGTCGTCGGCGCCCGCGTCGAGCGCGGCGATCTTCTCGGCGCTCGCGGCCCGGCCCGAGAGCACCAGGATGGGCGCGCTCGTCCAGCCCCGCAGGCCCGCGATGACCTCCGTGCCGTCCATGTCGGGCAGCCCGAGGTCGAGCACGACGAGGTCGGGGACGAACGCGGCGGCGGCGCGCAGCGCCTGCGCCCCGTCCGGCGCGGTCGCCACCTCGTACCCGTGCGCGCTCAGGTTGATTCGCAGCGCCCGTGCGATCTGGGGTTCGTCGTCCACGACCAGGATCTTGATCACTCCGTGCCCTTCTCTTCCACCTGCGGCAGCGCCAGCACCATCGTCAGGCCGCCGCCCGGTGTCGCCTCGGCGACGAGCGAGCCGCCCATCGCCTCCGCGAGCCCGCGCGAGAGCGCGAGCCCGAGGCCGACGCCGCTGGTGTTGTCGCGGTCGCCGAGCCGCTGGAACGGCGTGAACATCATCTCGCGGCTCTCGTCGGGCACGCCCGGACCGCGGTCGACCACCCGCAGCTCCACGAGGTCCCCGTGCCGGCCCGCGATGACCAGGGGCGGCTCGCCCTCCGGGCTGAACCGCAGGGCGTTGGCCACCACGTTCACCAGGATGCGCTGCAGCAGACCGGGATCGGCCCGCACCTCCGGCAGGTCCGGGGCCACGTCGAGGCGCACGGCCGCGGCGGCGTCGCCGATCTCGTCGAGCGCCCACGGCACCGCGTCGTCCAGGGCCACCGGCACCGGGTTCGCGCCGAGCACCCCGGCCTGGAGGCGGCTCATGTCGAGGAGGTTGTCCACCAGGCTCGTGAGCCGCGCCAGGGAGGTCTCGGCGGCCTCCAGCAGCTCGTCCCGCTGCTCCGGCGTGAACAGGTCCCCAGTGGACCGCAGGCTCGTCACGGCGACCCGCGCGGACGCCAGCGGGGTGCGCAGGTCGTGCGACACGGCCGCGAGCAGGGCCGTGCGGAGCTTGTCGGTGTCCGTGAGCCGCTGCACCGCGGCGGCCTGGCGTTCGAGCCGCTCGCGTTCGAGCGCGGCGGCCGCGTGCATCGCGAAGGCCTGCGCGATGCGCCGGTCCGCCGCCTCCAGGGTGTGCCCGCGCAGGGCCAGCGCCAGGTCGTCGCTGATGGGCAGGTCGTTCTCGGCCGTGCCGGGGCTCGCGCAGCCCTCGCCGGCGCACGCGACGACCCGCCACAGCCGCGGGTCCTGCCGTTCGGCCGGGCCCGCCCCGGCCTCGGTGCGCTCCAGGAGCGTCGCCGATTCGAGCGAGAACGTCTCCCGCAGCTGCTCCAGCAGGTCCTCGACCCGGCTGCCGCCGCGCAGCACGCTGCCCGCGAGCGTCGCCAGGGTCTGCGCCTCGGTGCTCGCGCGCGCCGCGAGCCGCGCCCGCGAGGCGGACAGGTTGACCACGCCCGCCCCGCCGAGCGCGAGGGCCACGAAGATCGCCAGGGCGATCAGCTGCTCCTGGTCGTGCACTTTGAGCGTGTTGTAGGGCTCGGTGAAGAAGTAGTTGAGCAGGAGGCTGCCCGAGAGCGCGCCGAGCAGCGCGGGCCACATGCCGCCGGTGAGGGTCAGGCCCAGGACGGCGGTGAGGACGATGAGGATCATCGTCGTCAGCGACAGCTCCTCGTGCACCGGCAGGAGCGCCATGCACAGGGCCGGGATGCCCAGGAGCGCCAGCGCGATCCCGAGCCCGCGGCGTCCCCCGCCGATGACGCCGCGGCCTCCTCGCGCCCGCTTCACCGTGGCGACCCGCTCGTGGCTCACCAGGTGGACGTCGATCTTGCCCGAGCTCGCGGTGGTCGTGACGCCGACGCCGCGCGAGAGCATCTGCGCGAACCGGCCGCGCCTAGAGGCCCCGAGCACCAGCTGGGTCGCGTTCACGCCGCGCGCGAACTCCAAGAGCGCGTTGGGGATCGTCCGGCCGACCACCTGGTGGTAGGAGCCGCCGAGGTCTTCGACGAGGTTCCGCTGCCGGGCGAGGTTCCGGGCGGAGCGGGCGCTCGTGAGCCCGTCGCCCGAGGCGACGTAGACGGCCTTCAGGTCGGCCCCGCCCGAGCGCGCGGCGATGCGGGCGGCGCGGCGGATGAGCGTGTCGCCCTCGTCGCCGCCCGACAGCGCCACGACGACGCGTTCCCTGGATTCCCATGTGGCGGTGATGTGCTGGGCTTCGCGGTACTGCTCGAGCTGGTCCTCCACCTTGTCGGCGAGCCACAGGAGGGCGATCTCGCGCAGCGCGGTGAGGTTGCCGACCCGGAAGTAGTTCGCGAGGGCGGGCCCCACCTTCTCGGGCGGGTACACGTTGCCGTGGACCATCCTGCGGCGCAGCGCTTCCGGGGTGATGTCGGCGAGTTCGACCTGGTCGGCGCGGCGCACCACTTCATCGGGCACGGACTCGCCCTGCGGCACGCCGGTGATCTGGGCGACCACGTCGCCGAGCGAGGCGAGGTCCTGCACGTTCACGGTGGAGATCACGTCGATGCCGGCGTCGAGCAGCTCGTCGACGTCCTGCCAGCGCCGGTCGTTGCGCGAGCCGGGCGCGTTGGCGTGCGCGAGCTCGTCGACGATGGCCACGGCCGGCGCGCGGGCGAGCAGGGCGTCCACGTCGAGTTCGCCGATGCCCGCCGCGGTCCTGCGCGGCAGGATCTCGAGGCCGTCGAGGAGTTCGGCGGTGTGGGGGCGGCCGTGGGTCTCCACGAGGCCGATGACGACGTCGGTGCCGCGCTCGCAGCGCCTGCGGGCCTCTTCGAGCGCGGCGAAGGTCTTGCCGACCCCCGGGGCCGCGCCGAGGTAGATCCGCAGTTGTCCACGTGACACGGACCCATCATTCCCCGAGCCGGAGGCTTCGGCCATCAAGAAAGCGTCAAACGTGTCCTCCGGTACGCCGAGCCGCCCGGGTGCGGGCGGGCGGCTCGCCGCTGAGGAACCGCTCGATGACGAGGGTCGCGGCCCCCTTGGCGACCGCGTCGGGCCCGAGGAGGCCGGGTTCGATGCGGGCGGTGGTGAACGGCTGGCCGAGCGCGTAGGCCCCGGCCGCCGCCCGGATGCCGGCGAGCCGGCGCTGGGCGAGCATGAGCCCGGCCCAGCCGCCGATGACGATGAGCTCGGGGTTGAAGAGGTTGAGCAGGTCGGCCAGGCCCGCGCCGAGGTACTCGACGGTCTCGTCGACGACGGCGACGGCGGCGGGGGAGGTGTCGTCGAGGAGGCGCTCGAGGTCGGCCTCCTCGCCGTCGCCGGAGAGTTCGACGACGCCGGTGGCGGCGAGGTACCGGTCGAGGATGCCCTCCGCGCCCACGTAGGCCTCCAGGCATCCGCGGGAGCCGCAGCGGCAGGGCCGCCCGGCGACGGCCATGGTGGTGTGCCCCCATTCGCCCGCGCTGGATCCGGCGCCCCGGTAGAGGGCGCCGCCGGCGACGATGCAGGAGCCGACGCCGGAGCCGATGAGTGCGATCACGGCGTTCTGGGCGCCGCGCCCGGCGCCGAACCACAGTTCGGCCTGGCCCATGGTCATCGCGCCGTTCTCGACGTGGACCGGCAGGGGGTCGAGGCGTTCCATCAGCATGCGGCCCAAGGGGACGGCGTCCCAGCCGAAGGCCTTGGCGTGAATGACCCCGGCGGGGCCGTACTCGACGATGCCGGGCATGGCCACGCCGACGCCGAGCACGGGGACGTCCCCGGCTTCGGCGACGACCTCTTTGACGCCCGCGACGATGTGCTCGATGACCGTGGCCGGGTCGTGGCGGCCGGGGGCGAGGGCGTAGCGGACGCCGGCGCGCTCGTCGAGCTTGAGGTCGAGCAGTTCGACGCGGACCTGGGTCTCGCCGACGTCGACCCCGACGACCCGGGCGTGGCCGGGGTCGACCTGGAGGAGGATCTGGGGCCTGCCGCCGTCGGACTCGACCTTGCCGGCCTCGCGCAGCACGCCGCCCTCGATGAGCTCGGCGGTGACGTTCGAGATGGTGGCGGTGCTCAGTCCGGTGGCGGGGGCCAGGTCGCGGCGGGTCAGCGGACCGTCGAAGTAGAGGGTCCGCAGCAGGCTCATGCGGTTGCCGAGCTTGAGGTCGCGGGTCGTCCTGTGCCTAGGGGCTTCCATCTGTCCACCAGTCCGTTATCGGTCCGGGACCATGCCGTTATGTCGGAGGGATTGACGGCACGAGTCCAAATACTTAATCTAAGTCTTAGTAGTAAGTCGTATTCTACTGCTCCAGCCTACCTCCGGTCCGCACGCCGGACCGCGCCGAACCGGCCCCGAACCGTCCTCGGCTCCCGTCCCTCATCGCAGAACCTCCACAAAGGAACCTTCCGATTATCCCTCCCGTGCTGCGGATCCCCCTCCGCGGCCGTACATAGGAGCATCCCATGAGGATCACACCTCCCCTCCGCGGACGCGGCGCGAGCGCCGCCCGCGCCATCGCCGTCGGCACCGCCGCCGCCCTGCTCACCACCGCCTGCATCGGCGGCGACGGCGGATCGAGCGCCTCCGACCGCGTCGAGATCCGCTGGTTCGTCGGGATGGGCGCGGGCTCCGACGCCCCCACCATTCCCGCCCAGGAGGCGGTCGTCGAGGCGTTCAACGCGAGCCAGGACGAGATCGAACTGGTCCTCGAGGTCGTCGACGCCGACCAGGCCCCGAACATCCTCTCCACCCAGATCGCCACCGGCGACGCCCCGGACATCGTGGGGCCCATGGGCATCCGCGGCCGCTCCACCTTCCCCGGCGCCTGGCTCGACCTCACCCCGCACATCGAGGCGCACGACTACGACCTCACCGACTTCGACCCCGCCCTGGTCGACTTCTACCGGATCGAGGAGGAGGGCCAGATCGGCCTGCCGTTCGCGGTCTTCCCGTCCTTCATGTACGTCAACCTCGACCTGTTCGACGAGGCCGGCCTGCCCTACCCGCCCCAGGAGTACGGCGCGCCCTACATCGACGCCGACGGCACCGAGCGGCCCTGGGACATCGCGACCATGACCGACCTCGCCAAGCGGCTCACCGTCGACGCCGCGGGCAACGACGCCAACAGCCCCGATTTCGACCCGGGCGACATCGTCCAGTTCGGCTTCGGCAACGTCTTCGCCGACATCCGCGCCCAGTCCACCCTCTTCGGCGCCGGCAGCCTCGTGGACGCCGAGGGCAACGCCCAGATTCCCCCGCACTGGGCCGAGGCCCAGCAGTGGTACTACGACGGCATGTGGAAGGACCACTTCATCCCCAACGGCCCCTACGGCGACTCGGACATGCTCAACGCCGGCTCGTGGTTCGAGTCGGGCAACCTCGCCATGGGCAACACCCACCTCTGGTACGCGACCTGCTGCATGGCCGGGTTCGAAGGCAACTGGGACACCGCCGCGGTGCCCTCCTACGACGGCACCGTCACCGCGAAGCTGCACGCCGACACCTTCTCCATCACCAAGACCACCGAGCACCCCGACGAGGCGTTCACCGTCCTCACCCACCTCATCGGCGACGCCGCCGAGGAGCTGACCACCACCTACGGCGGCATGCCCGCGCGCATCAGCCTCCAGGACGGCTACTTCGACAAGGTCGGCGCCGCCAACTTCGAAGGCCAGGACATCAACTGGGACACCGCCGTCCAGGGCATGTCCTACGTCGACAACCCCGCGCACGAGAGCGGCATGCCCAACTTCCTCGAGGCCGAAGCGGTCCTCGCCGAGTACGCCACCCGCTTCAACCAGGAAGAGGGACTGGACATCCCGGCCGAGCTCGAAGCGCTCCGAGCGGAGCTCCAGACGGTCTTCGACGCCGCCTGACCCCGGGCGGCCCGCCCGCGGCGCCGATGCCGGTCCACGGCTCGTCGCCGCGGAGGCCGCCCCTCCCCGCCGGGCGGGCCCCGCGCCCGCCCGGCACCCCCGACCGCTCGCGGCGGCCGGCACCGCCCGCCGCCGTGCTTCCCGAAAGGCCCGCCTCCCCATGTCCGACTTCACCGACGCGGCGCTCGCCCTCAGGCGCGGCAAGCGCCCCGGGCGCCCCGCCAGCGCCATGGCCCGCCGCGAAGCGCGCTGGGGCTACGCCTTCATCAGCCCCTGGATCATCGGGTTCGTGCTCTTCTGGGCCGTCCCGATCGGCGCCTCGCTCGTCTTCTCGACGCTCGACTTCCAGCTCACCGACCCGGACGCGACCAGCTTCGCCGGCGGGAGCAACTGGGAGCGGGCCCTGTCCGACCCCGACACCTGGACCTCGCTGGCCGCCACGTTCCGCTTCACCGTGCTGTTCCTGCCGCTGAGCCTCGTCGTCGCCCTCGGCCTGGCCCTGCTCCTGAACTCCAAGCACCTCAAGTTCACCGGCCTGTTCCGCCTGCTGTTCTTCATGCCCTCGATGATCCCGCTCGTCGCGGGCATCCTCATCTGGCAGCAGGTCCTCAACCCCCAGACCGGCTGGGTCAACCGGCTCATCGGCCTCACCGGCGCCGACGCCTCCGGCTCGGACGGCATCCGCTGGTTCGACAACCCCGTGCTGGTCCTCTTCGCGTTCAGCTTCATCGGCCTGTGGGGCATCGGCAACAGCATGATCGTGAACCTCGCCGGCCTCCAGGGCATCCCGACCGAGCTCTACGAGGCCGCCGAGATCGACGGCGCCGGCTGGTGGCGGCGCCTGCGCACCATCACGCTGCCCCTGCTCTCCCCGGTCATGTTCTACAACCTGGTGATCGGATCGGTGCTGGTGCTCCAGTACTTCGTGGTGCCCTGGGTCCTCTTCGGCGCCAGCGGCCGCCCCGGCGGCGCCAGCAGGTTCCTCCTCGTCCACTTCTACCAAGAGGCGTTCGTCTTCGGGAACATGGGCTACGGCGCGGCCCTGGCCTGGCTCATCTTCATCGTCGTCGCGGTCCTCACCGGCCTGCTGTTCGGCACCGCCCGCTACTGGGTCCACTACGGAACGGAGCGATAGTGCACACCGCTGCCAAGCCCACCGAGGCCGCCCTGCGCCGCCGGCGCCGCAACCTCCTGCTCACCGCCTGCACCACGCTCGGCGCGCTCCTGCTCGCCGGGATCTTCCTCATGCCCCTCGGCTACGGGGCCGCCACCGCGCTCAAGGACAAGGACGGCGTCTCCGACCCCGACGCCTCGATCCTCCCCGTCTCGGCGCGCACCTTCGCGTACGAAGGCGACGAACTCGACGTCTACGCCGTGCCCATGCCCGGCGGCGAGGTCCGCGAACTCGCCCTCGTCGAACCCGGCCGCGAGTCCAGCGTCTTCATCGACCCCGAGGACCCGGACGCGGGCACGCTCGAATGGGAGGGCCGCTGGCGCACCCTCGAACCGGTCACCGGACTCGCACCGCAGTGGGGCAACTTCGAGGAGGCCTGGAACACCATCGACTTCCTGCGCCTCATGGGCTGGACGCTCATGTACGCGCTCACGACGATGCTGTTCACCGTCGTCTCCTCCGCCGTCGTCGCCTACGGCTTCGCCCGCTTCCGCTTCCCGGGCCGCGGCATCCTCTTCGGACTGCTCATGGCCACGATCCTGCTGCCGCCGGCGGTCACCCTCGTGCCCAAGTACGCGGTCTTCCTCCAGATGGGCTGGGTCGGCACCTACCTGCCGCTCATCGTCCCGCAGCTGTTCGCCAACGCCTTCAACGTCTTCCTGCTCCGCCAGTACTTCCTCACCATCCCGAGGGAGCTCGAGGAGGCCGCCCGGATCGACGGGGCCGGGCCGATCCGCACCTTCCTGCGGGTGATCGTCCCGCAGGCCGCCCCGGCCCTCACCGCGGTGAGCCTCTTCCACTTCTTCTACGCCTGGAACGACTTCTTCGAACCGCTGCTCTACCTGGCCGGCAACCGCGAGATCGTCCCGATCGGCGTGGGCCTGAGCTACTTCAGCGGCGTCTACAACTCCGAACCCCACCTCATCCTCGCCGCCGCGCTCCTTGCGCTGGCCCTGCCGGTCGCGATCTTCCTCGCGGCGCAGCGGGTCTTCGTCCGGGGCATCGTCGTCACCGGCGTGGACAAATGAGCGGGCGAATGATCCGACCGAACCACCGAAGCCAAGGAGCGAACGCCATGACCGCCACCAGCCCGTTCCCGGAGGACTTCCTCTGGGGCGCATCGACCGCGGCCTACCAGATCGAGGGCGCCGCCGCCGAGGGCGGCCGCGGGCCGTCCATCTGGGACACCTTCTCGGCGACCCCGGGGAACGTCAAGGGCGGCGACACCGGCGAGGTCGCATGCGACCACTACCACCGCTGGCGCGAGGACTTCGGGATCGCCGCCGGCCTGGGGCTGAAGGCCTACCGCATGTCGGTCTCGTGGGCGCGCCTGCAGCCCGCGGGCCGCGGGGACCTCAACCCGGTGGCCGTCGCGTTCTACCGGGAGCAGCTGGCCGACCTGCGCGACAAGGGGATCCGCTCGGCGGTGACCCTGTACCACTGGGACCTGCCGCAGGTCCTGGAGGACGAGGGGGGCTGGCCCGAGCGGGCGACCGCCGAGCGCTTCGCCGATTACGCCGCCCGCACCGCGCGGGCCTTGGGGGACCTGGTGGACGAGTGGATCCCGGTCAACGAGGCCTGGTGCGCGGCCTTCCTCGGCTACCACGCGGGCGTCCACGCCCCCGGCCGCCAGGACCGCACCGCCGCACTGCGCGCGGCCCACCACCTCAACCTCGGCCACGGCCTGGCCGTGGCCGCGATCCGCGAGGCCGCGCCGAACGCGCGCGTGGGCTCGGCGGTCATCATGACCGACATCGAGGCCGCCACGGACAAGCCCGCGGACCGCGAGGCCGCGCGCCTGTCCGACGGCGGCGGCAACCGGCTCTTCCTCGACCCGCTGTTCCGCGGCTCCTACCCCGAGGACATGCTCCGCCACTTCGCGCCCACCGGCGCGTTCGACGCGGTCCTGCCCGGCGACATGGAGACGGTCGCCGCGCCCCTGGACTTCGTGGGCGTCAACCACTACCACCGCTTCGTCGTCGAGGCCGACCCCGCCGACACGCACCTGGGCAACCGCAGCCTGCCGCCGACGAACCCGGTGACCGGCTTCGGGTGGGAGATCAACCCCGACAGCCTGCAGCGCGTCCTGGAGCGCCTCTCGGCCGAGTACACCGACCTGCCGGTGCACATCACCGAGAGCGGTGCGTCCTTCGAGGACACGGTGGGCCCGGACGGCTCGGTGGACGACACCGACCGCGTCGACTACCTGGACGGCTACATGCGGGCCGCGGGCCGCGCCATCGAGAACGGCGTGAACCTGCGCGGGTACTTCGTGTGGTCCCTGCTCGACAACTTCGAGTGGGGCGAGGGCTACTCCAAGCGCTTCGGGCTCGTGCGGGTCGACTACGCCACGCAGGAGCGCACGCTCAAGCGCAGCGCGCACTGGTACCGGGACGTGATCGCCTCGGGCGGCGCCGCGCTGCGCCGGCCCTAACGAACGACCGGCCGGAGCCCGCCGGTCGGATGAGCCGGGAGGCCGCCCGTCCTTGCCGGGCCGGGCGGCCTTCCCATGCGCCGCAAGCCGATGCGCGCTCGGTCTCATCGGCGCGGCGGGGGAGCGGCGGTGTCCCGTTCGATGAGCCGGACGCCCAGCGTCGTGGCCTCGTCGGGACGGTCCCTGCCCGCGAGGCGGTCCATCATGAGCCGCACCGCCTCGGCGGCCTTGGCCGTCAGGTCCTGGGCCACGGTGGTGAGCTTCGGCGTGACGTAGACGGCCAGGTCCGAGTCGTCGTAGCCGACCACCGAGACGTCGCCGGGCACCGACCGCCCCTCGGCCGCGAGCCCTTCGATGAGCCCGATGGCGAGGATGTCGGCCGTGGTGAAGACCGCGGTCACGTCCGGCCGCTCGCGGGCGAGGCGGCGACCGTACGCCAGGCCGTCGGCGTGCGTGGTCTCCACTCGGGACACCAGTGACTCGTCGTACCCGATCCCGTTGGCCGCCAGCACGGTGCGGTACCCCTCGAAACGCCGGCGCACCACGCCCGTGGCCGAGAACCCCGGTCCCGCGAACGCGATCCTCTTGTGCCCCAAGGCGATGAGGTGCGACACGGCCAGTTCGGCGCCGCCGAAGTCGTCGGAGCGGACCTCGAGGGCGAGCGGGTTCTCCGAGTAGGAGTCCATGGCGACCAGGGCCACGCCGCCGACGGTCTCGGCCTTGAGCCGGTCGATCTCGGCGTCCTGGAACCCCAGGAGGACCGCGCCGTCGAGGTTCCAGGACTTGAGCGCCTCGGTGATCTCGGCGCGGTCGGCGATGCCGCGGAGCATCAGGTGGTAGTCGAGGCGGCGCAGCTCGCGTTCGAGCATGCCGATGACCGCCACGGTGTGGGGGCTGATGGTCAGGCTCGCCTCGTCCTCGGCGGGCACGAGCAGGCCGACGAGCCGGGAGGACTTCGCGGCGAGGCTGCGGGCGGAGGCGCTGGGCACGTAGCCGCGGTCTTTGACGATCCGCAGGATGCGGTCGCGCGTGGCGGCGGAGACGCGGGCCTGCTTGCCGTTGACCACATTGGACACGGTCATCAGGCTGACGCCCGCCTCGGCGGCGATGTCCTTGAGCGTGACGGCCAACGGTGCTCCTCCTGCGATCAGCAGACGATTCTCGCGGCGGAAGCCGGACTCCCGCCGTTGACAAGTCTGTCACCCGGGTCTAAGCTACCGAGCTAGGTATAGCGCTAAACCTATCATGTGCAGGGACTACACCCGTCCCTGTGGCATGCCCATGGTCGCGCTCAGACGAAGGAACGGAGCCGCATTGCGCTCGGCAAAACCCACCGCAGGCCCCACCGCACCGGCACCGCACTGGTGGCGGAACGCGGTGATCTACCAGGTCTACCCGCGCAGCTTCGCGGACGCCGACGGCGACGGGACCGGCGACCTCGCGGGCGTCCGCGACCGCCTCCCCTACCTCGCCGACCTCGGCGTCGACGCCCTCTGGTTCACCCCCTGGTACCGCTCGCCGCAGGCCGACGGGGGCTACGACGTCGCCGACTACCGCGCGATCGACCCCGCCTTCGGCACCCTCGCCGACGCCGAGGCGCTCATCACCGCCGCGCGCGGCCTGGGCATCCGCACCATCGTCGACATCGTCCCCAACCACGTCTCCGATCAGCACGAGTGGTTCCAGGAGGCCCTGGCCGCCGCCCCCGGCGACCCCGCCCGCGACCGCTTCTGGTTCCGCGACGGCCGCGGCCCCGGCGGCGACGAGATGCCCACCCGGTGGACCTCCAGCTTCGCCGGGGACACCTGGACCCGCACCACCGGCCCGGACGGGAAGCCCGGCCAGTGGTACCTCCACCTCTTCGCCCCCGAGCAGCCCGACCTCAACTGGAACCACCCCGACGTCGTCGCCGAGCACGAAGCGGTCCTGCGGTTCTGGTACGACCGCGGCGTCGCCGGCATCCGCATCGACTCCGCGGCGCTCATCGCCAAGGACCCCGAGCTGCCCGAGGTGGGGGAGCACCACGAGCCCGGCCGGCACCCGCACCTCGACCGCGACGAGCTCCACGACGTCTACCGCGGCTGGCGCAAGGTCGCCGACTCCTACGAGGACCCCCGCCTCCTCGTCGGCGAAGTCTGGCTCGACGACCACGAGCGCTTCGTCCGCTACCTGCGCGACGACGAGATGCACATGGCCTTCAACTTCGACTTCATGTCCCGCCCCTGGGACGCCGCGGCGCTGGCCGGGTCGATCCGGTCCACCCTCGCGGCCCACGCCACTGTGGACGCACCGCCGACCTGGGTCCTCTCCAACCACGACGTCACCCGCCCGGTCACCCGCTACGGCCGCGAGGACTCCGCGTTCGCCTTCAGCGCCAAGCGGTTCGGCACCCCCACCGACCTCGCGCTCGGCGCCCGCCGCGCCCGCGCCGCCGCGCTGCTCACCGCCGCGCTCCCCGGCGTGCTCTACGTCTACCAGGGCGACGAGCTCGGACTGCCCGAAGTGGAGGACCTGCCCGAAGGGGCCCGCCAGGACCCCATGCACTTCCGCTCCGGCGGGACCGATCCCGGTCGCGACGGCTGCCGCGTCCCGCTGCCCTGGACCGCGACCGGACCCACCTGCGGGTTCAACGACACCGGGACCGCGACCTGGCTGCCCCAGCCCGCGGACTGGGGGACCTACGCCGCCGCGTCCCAGCAGGACGACCCGGACTCCTTCCTCACCCTCTACCGCGAGGCGATCCGCCTGCGCCGCAGCGAACCCGCGCTGCGCGGCGACGCCTTCGCCTGGACCTCGTCCGCACCCGGAACCCTCGCGTTCCGGCGCGGCGAGGACCTCACCTGCGTCGTCAACTTCGGCGCACCTGCGGCCCTGCCCGACCACACCGCGGTCGTCATCGCCAGCGCGCCGCTGGAGCACGGCCTCCTGCCGCGGGACACCGCGGTGTGGCTGCGCACCTGACCCCTCCCGCAATGCCCGCAGCACAACAGCACCGGCTCAACGAAGCACCGACAAGGAGCAACCGATGAAACCCTCTCGCACCGCCGCCGCAGTCGCGGCCGCCGCCCTCGCCGCGGTCAGCGTCGCCGCCTGCTCGGACGACGCACCCGACGACGGCCGCACCCACATCACCGTCACCATCGACGCCGGCCTCGAGCAGGCCGCGATCGACGCGTTCAACGCCCGCATCGAGCAGTTCGAGGAAGCCCACCCGGACATCGCCGTCGAGACCCAGGAGTACACCTGGACCGCCGGCACCTTCACCGCCCAGCTCGCCGGCGGCACCCTCCCCGACGTGTTCGTGGTGCCCTTCACCGACGGGCGCGGCCTCATCGAGCGCGGCCAGATCGCCGACATCGGCGACCTCACCGCCGCCCTGCCCTACCGGGAGCAGTACAACCCGAACATCGCCGCCGCCGGCGAGGACGCCGAAGGCGACCTCTGGGCGATCCCGATCGCCGCCTACGGCCAAGGGCTGCACTACAACCGGACCCTCTTCGAGGCCGCCGGGCTCGACCCCGACGCCCCGCCGACCACCTGGGACGAGATCCAGGCCGCCGCCAAGACCATCACCGAGGAGACCGGCGAGGCCGGCTACGCCGTGATGACCAACGACAACACCGGCGGCTGGATCCTCACCACCGTCGTCAACGCCCTCGGCGGCCGCACCGAGGCCGACGGCAAGGCCACCATCGACACGCCCGCCATGCGCGAAGCGCTCACCCGCCTCCAGGGCATGCGCTGGGACGACCGGTCCATGGGCGACGACTTCCTGTACGACTGGGCGACCATCAACCAGGCCTTCGCCTCCGGCCGCATCGGCATGTACGTCTCCGGCGGCGGCAACTACGGGAACCTCTTCACCCAGAACGCCCTCGACCCCGACGACTACGGCCTCACCGTGCTCCCGCTCGCCGGCCCCGACGCGGGCGTCCTCGGCGGCGGCACCCTCGCCGCCGTCAGCCCGAACGCCGAACCCGAGGAGCAGGCCGCCGCGGTCGAGTGGATCGACTTCTACTACATGGAGAAGCTCACCGACCAGGCCGCCGCGGTCGCCGACGCCGAAGTGAAGGCCGAGACCGGCCAGCCCGTCGGCGCCCCCGAACTCCCCGTCTTCGACAAGGCCGCCTACGACGAGCAGCAGACCTGGATCGCCGAGTTCGTGAACGTCCCGGTCGACCAGATGGCCCCCTACACCACCCAGGTGTTCGACCAGCCGCTGCTCACCGAGCCCGTGCACGCCACCCAGGAGGTCTACGCCGTGCTCGACACCGTCGTCCAGACGGTCCTCACCGAGGAGGGCGCCGACATCGACGCCCTGCTCGCCCAGGCCCAGGCCGACGCCCAGGCCGCGATCGACGCGGCCGCATAGGAAACCACCCACATGACCTCGACCGACACCCGCCCCGCCGGTGTCACCGGCGCCCGGACCGGGCCGCGCACCGCGGCCCGGCCCGGACGCCGCGGGCCCCTGGCCCGCGCCCGCGGCGGCCTACCTGCACTCGTGTTCCTCGCGCCGATGCTCATCGTCTTCGGCGCGTTCTCCTGGCTCCCCATCGGCCGCGCGGTCGTGATGAGCTTCCAGCGCACCAACCTCGTCGCCGACCCCGTCTGGGTCGGGTTCGCGAACTTCCAGCAGGTCTTCGCCGACCCGCAACTGTGGACCGCCGTCCAGAACACCGGCTACTTCGCCGTCCTCGCACTCCTCTTCGGCTACCCGGTCCCGCTCGTCGCCGCGATCCTCATGAGCGAGGTCCGCCGCATGCGCGGCCTGTTCAGCGCCCTCGCCTACCTGCCCGTGGTCGTCCCGCCGGTCGTCGCGGTCCTCCTGTGGAAGCTCTTCTACGACGCAGGGGAGGAGGGCGTCTTCAACACCGTCCTCGGCTGGATCGGCATCGGCCCCGTCGCCTGGCTCCAGGACGCCGACATCGTGATGCCCGCCCTCGTCCTCGAGGCGACCTGGGCCAGTGCCGGCGGCACCGTCATCATCTACCTCGCCGCCCTCACCGGCGTCGACCCCAGCCTCTACGAGGCCGCCGAGATCGACGGCGCGGGCGTGTGGCGAAAGCTCTGGCACATCACCCTCCCGCAGCTGCGCGGCATCCTCCTCATCACCTTCATCCTGCAGATCATCGGCACCGCGCAGGTGTTCCTCGAACCGTTCCTGTTCACCGACGGCGGGCCCGCGAACCGCACGCTCACCCTGCTGCTCCTGATCTACCGGTACGCGTTCACCAACTCCCTCGGCGGCGACTACGGCGCGGCGGCGGCCCTCAGCCTCCTCCTCGCCCTCGTCCTGACGGCGTTCTCCATGCTGTACTTCCGTCTCACCCGATCCTGGAGCGGCTCATGAACGCCGGCACCGACCGCGGCCTCATCGCACCCACCGACTGGAAGCGCCCCAGCGTCAAATGGTCCGCGCGCCTCGCCCACGGCGCCCTCCTCGCGGGCGTCGCCGTCGCCGGGCTCGGCCCCATGCTGTGGCTCCTCAAAGCCGCCGTCACCCCCACACAGGACACACTCCGCACGCCGATGGCGTTCTGGCCCAATGGATTCGACTTCGCGAACCTCGCCGAAGCCTGGACCCGTGTCGAGATCGACAAGTACTTCCTCAACACCGTCGCCCTCGCCGCCGGCTCCTGGGCCGTGCAGCTCGTCGTCGCCGCCACCGGCGGCTACGCGCTCGCCGTCCTGCGCCCCCGCATCGGCAAGTACCTCTCCGGCGCGGTCCTCGCCACCCTGTTCGTGCCCGGCGTGGTGCTCCTCGTCCCGCTCTACCTCACCGTCCTCGACCCGCCGCTCCTCGGCGCCTCGATGCTCAACACGTTCTGGGCGGTCTGGCTCCCCGCCGGAGCGAGCGCGTTCAACGTGCTGCTCATGCAGCGGTTCTTCGCGAACCTGCCCCGGGAGCTCTTCGAAGCGGCCCGCGTCGACGGCGCCGGCCCCTACCGCGTGTTCTGGTCGATCGTCCTGCCCCTGTCCCGCCCGATCATCGGCGTGGTCTCGGTCTTCGCCGTCATCGCCTCATGGAAGGACTTCCTCTGGCCCATGCTGGTCCTGCCCGACCCCGCGCTCCAGCCGCTCTCGGTCCGCCTGCCGATACTCCAGCAGTTCGTCGAACTCGACGTCTTCCTCGCGGCACTGGCCATCTCCTCGCTCATCCCGATCGGCCTGTTCCTGGTCTTCCAGCGGCTCTTCCTCAACGGCACCAGCCTCGGCGGCGCCTTGAAGGGCTGACCCCCGAACGACGTCAATCACCCGAATCCATGCCGAACCGGACGCCGCGGCCTTAGAGTGCGTGCATTCCCCACGGGACGCGGCCCGGCCGCGCGCGCTCAAGGAGTCGGCATGAAGCGAACGGCCACGCTCACCGCCGCCGTCGCCGTCCTCGCGGCGGCGGCGCTGGCGTCCTGCGGTGAGGACTACGACGGCAACGGCTCGGCCAAGGCGCGCAGCGGGGTGACCACGGTCCAAGCGGAGGTCGAGAAGGTCGACTGGGGGCCGTGCGACCTCGCGGCCATGTACGGCGACGCCGAACTCGACGCCGAGCAGACCGCCTGGGCTGAAGCGCTCGAATGCGGCGCGATCACCGTGCCGGTCGACTACGAGGACACCGGCGGGGACCGGGTCGCGATCGCGATGGTCCGCCACCCCGCCACCGGCGACCGCACCGGCTCGCTGCTGATCAACCCGGGCGGGCCGGGCGGCTCCGGCGTGGAACTGGCCATGTCGCCGTTCCTGCCCCCCGAAGTGACCGCCGCGTTCGACGTCGTGGGCTTCGACCCCCGCGGGGTCGGCGCGAGCCAGAACCTCACCTGCGGCAACAGCGACCCGTTCGGCTCGGCGCTCGCCGAGGTCGACACGGACGAGCCCGATGCGATCACGGACGCCGAGGCGACCGCGCTGGACAGCGGTGCCGAGCTCTTCACCGCGGGCTGCACCGAGCAGGTCAAGGCGAACTTCCTCGCCAACATGGGCACCGAGAACGTCGCCCGCGACATGGAGGTCATGCGCAGCGCCCTCGGCGACGACGGGCTGACCTTCCTCGGCTACTCGTACGGCACCTACATCGGGCAGATGTACCTGTACCTCTACCCCGACAAGGTCCGCGCGATGGTCCTCGACGGCGTCATGCGCACCTCCGGGTCCGTGCTGGACCTCGCCGAAGGCCAGGCCACGGGTTTCGAGACCGCCTGGCAGGCCTTCATCGCGTACTGCCTCACCGTGGACGGCTGCCCATTCACCAGCGCCGACACCGCCGACGCCGAACTGGAGGCGATGCTCACCGACGCCCAGGACGCCGTGGGCGGGAAGCCCACCGTGGGCGAGATGCTCACCATGATCGCCGAGAGCCTCTACAGCGAGGCCAAGTGGCCCGCGCTCGAGAGGCTCCTCGCCGCGGTGGACGCGGGCACCATCCGCGAACTCGCGCAGCAGCTCGAGGACCTCGCCGGGGCCGAAGGGGCCTCCCGCCTCCTCCCGCGGCGGCTCCCGCCGCTGCCGCTGCCGCGCCGCGACACCGACGCGAACTTCTACGGCGTGCAGTGCGTCGACCGCGTGAACCCGACCGGTTTCAACTCGTACCAGAACGCCGCCGAGGACTCCTACGGGAACTCCGCGCTGTTCGGCGCCGGGATCGCTTGGAGCTACCTGCCGTGCGCGAGCTGGTCCGCGAGCGAGCCGGGCCCGGAGTCGGTGAACGGCAGGGGCGCACCCGACGTCGTGCTCATCGGCAACACCGGCGACCCGGCCACGCCCTACGCCTGGGCCGAGTCCGTCGCGAAGGAGCTCGACAGCGGGGTCCTGCTCACCTACGAGGGCAGCGGCCACACCGCATACGCCTTGGGCCACAACTGCATCGACGACCCGGTGACCGCCTACCTCGTGGACCTCGACGTCCCCGAGGACGGGCTGCAGTGCCCGCAGGAACTCGGCTGACACAGCGTGATCAGCGGCCCGCGTCCTCTTAGGGCGCGGGCCCGGCGTCGCACTCCTCAGTGCCTCTCACACCCCAGTGCGTGTGCCGACCGATCACAGGACCGCGTCTGGCAAGATGTCCCCGTCGCGCCGGGAGCCGCACGGCGGCACCGCTGGACCACCCGCGCGACGACTGACCGTCGATGCGACGAAAGAAGCGCCAATGCACACTTCCCCCTGCAGGACCCGTGCCCGGAAGGAGGCCTCCCCGTGGTCGACATGACCTGGTTCGAGGCCATCGTGCTCGGGGTCGTCCAGGGCCTGACCGAGATGCTGCCGATCTCCTCGTCCGCGCACCTGCGCCTCACCTCGGCGCTGTTCTTCGAGGAGGACGCGGGCGCGTCCTTCACCGCCGTGACCCAGCTCGGCACCGAGACCGCGGTCCTCCTCTACTTCTGGAAGGACATCGTCCGCATCCTCGTGGCCTGGTGGAAGGGCCTGTGGGACAAGGAGCTGCGGGGCGAGACCGACTACCGGCTCGGCTGGTACGTGATCATCGGCACCCTCCCGATCGTGTTCTTCGGCCTCATCTTCAAGGACGCGATCCGCGACGGGGCCCGCAACCTCTGGCTCGTCGCCTTCAGCCTCATCTTCTTCGGCCTGCTGCTGGCCCTCGCCGAGCTGGTGGGCAAGAAGACCCGCACCTGGAAGGACTTCCGCATGCGGGACGGCCTCATCCTGGGCTTCGCGCAGGCGGGCGCGCTCATCCCCGGCGTCTCGCGCTCGGGCGGCACGATCACGGCGGGCCTGTTCATCGGCCTCGACCGGACGGTGGCCGCACGGTACTCGTTCCTGCTGGCGATCCCGGCGGTGTTCGGCGCGGGCATCCTCAGCCTCGGCGACGTGTTCGACCCGGCCACCGAGGGCTCGGTGCCCAGCGGCGCGCAGATGCTCGTGGCGACGATCATCGCGTTCTTCGTGGGGCTGGCGGCCGTGCACTGGATGCTCAAGTGGGTCGCCAAGCACAGCGTCTTCATCTTCGTCTGGTACCGCTGCATCCTCGGCGTCGCCGTCGTCATCATGCTGGAGACGGGCTACCTCAGCGCCACCTGATCCCTTGCGCTGCAAGAGGGCCGGTTGTTCGACCGGCCCTCTTCCGCGTCCCCGGCCCGTCAGCGCCGGGACTCGGCCAGGGCCAGCGCCGTGATCGAGCCGAGCAGGACCACCGCGCCCGCCGTGGTGGCGAGGGTGAGCGGCTCGCGCAGCAGCGCGACGGCCAGGAACGCGGCGGTGACCGGCTCGATGAGCATCATCACCGAGGCCGTCGTCGCCCGGACCCGGGCCGCGCCCGCGAAGTACAGCGGGTAGGCCAGCGCGGTGGTGAACACTGCGAGGTACCCGACGATCGCGAACGCCCGCACCGGGTCCCCGGCCGCGGGCGCCAGGCCCTCGAACCAGGCGGGCGCGAGCAGCAGCGCCGCGCCGATCCCGAAGGACCACATGGTGAGCGTGAACGGGTCCTCGCCGTCGCTGCGGCGGCCGGTCGCGCGGCCCAGCAGCGTCACGGCCGCGTACCCGGCGGCGGAGAGCAGCGCGAGCGCGACGCCGGCCGGGTCGACGACGCCGGTGCCGTTGCCCAGGACCAGGACGCCGAGCCCGGTGACCGCTCCGGCGACGGCGAGCGCGCCGCCGCGGCCCAGGCGTTCGCCGAGGAGCAGGCGGCCGCCGAAGGCCGTCAGGATCGGCCCGGTGCCGAGCGTGAGCAGGGTGGCCGCGGCGACGCCGGTGGCGTCCACGGCGGCGAAGTAGGCGGTCTGGAAGACCGCCATGCCGACCCCGACCCCGATCAGGAGCGGCAGGCGGCGCCGCAGCGGCGCAGTGTGCTCGGCGCGGGGGCGTCGGCGCAGTGCGGTGAAGGCGAGGAGCAGCACGAGGCCGCCGAGGTGGCGCCAGAACGAGACGGCCGCGGGGCCGAGATCGCTTGCGCGGTAGACGAGTTCGGCGGCGGCGCCGGTGGTGCCCCAGGCGAGGCCGGTGACGGTGAGGTAGCCGAGGCCGCGCTTGGCGGCTTCGGCAGGGCGAGCGGGGGCAAGGGTCGTTGACATGCGTTCTCCAGCAGGGAGCGAGTGGACAGGTGCTCGTCTGCGGGCATGCCGGATTTGCGCCGAGGCTTACAACGCCTTGCGCGGCAATGGATCAGGTGCCCGCCTCAGGCGGCGGGCGGGGGCAGGAATCCCAGTGGCATGGCGCCACCCTACCGGTCAGGCCAGGCCCGCGCCCAGCCGCTGGAGCCCCTCCTCGATCACGTCCAGGCGCTTGCAGAACGCGAACCGGACCTCCGGACGCGCCGCCTGGTCGAGGTAGAACACCTGGTTCGGGATCGCCACGACCCCGCACCGCTCGGGCAGCTCCAGGCAGAACGCCAGACCGTCCGCGTACCCGAACGGGGCCGCGCTCGCGGTCACGAAGTAGGTGCCCTCCGGTTCGTGCACGTCGAACCCGATCCTCCTGAGTCCGGCCACCATGAGGTCGCGCCGCTCCTGGTAGCCGGCCGCGTAGTCCCGGTAGAACCCGTCTTCCGAGGCCAGCGCGGTCGCGATGCCGTACTGGAACGGCGTGCCGGACGCGAACGACAGCCACTGCTTGACGTCCTTCACCCGCGCGACCAGCTCGGCCGGGCCCGTCGCCCAGCCGATCTTCCACCCGGTCACCGAGAACGTCTTCCCGGCCGAACCGATGGTGACCGTGCGGTCCCACATGCCCGGCAGGGTCGCGAGCGGCACGTGCTCGCGGCCGTCGAAGACCAGGTGCTCGTACACCTCGTCGGTGACCGCGATGAGGTCGCGTTCGACGGCGAGCGCCGCGATCGCCTCCAGCTCACCGCGGTCCAGCACGGTGCCCGTGGGGTTGTGCGGCGAGTTGACCAGCAGCACCTTGGTGCGATCGGTGACGGCGGCGGCGAGCCGGTCCCGGTCCAGGCGCCAGTGCCCCGCGCCGCCCTCCGGCGCCTCGAGCCGCACCGGCACCAGCGTCCCGCCCGCCATGGCGACGGCGGCCTTGTAGGAGTCGTAGCTCGGCTCGAGCGCGATCACCTCGTCGCCGGGGTCGACGAGCGCGAGGATCGCCGCCGTCAGCGCCTCGGTCGCCCCGGCGGTGACCGTGACGCCCTCATCCGGATCGGGCGCCAGGCCGTACCAGTGCCGCTGGTGCGCCGCGATCGCCTGGCGCAGTTCGGGAATGCCGGCGAGCGGCGGGTACTGGTTGTGCCCGTCGCGCATGGCGGCCGCGGCGGCCTCGATGACGCGCGCGGGCCCGGACTCGTCAGGGAAGCCCTGGCCCAGGTTCACCGCGCCGTGGCGCAGCGCGAGCGCCGACATGGTCGTGAAGATCGTGGTCTGGGGCCGCCGGCCGGGTCCGCTCACGGTGTCTCCTCCTGGTTTCCGAACAGCGCTGGACGAACCCGGCCATCATCCCAGTCCGCGACCTCAGTCGTCGGCGGGCCAGCGGCCCTCGGCCTTCGCCCGCTCGATCTCGGCGAGCCCCGCCGGGCGCATCCGGCCCTCCGCGATGAGCGCTTCGGCGATGCCCCGGTTCCGTTTCGACCACGGGCTGCGCTTGGTGCGCGGCGAGTAGCGCTGCAGGAACGAGTCCTCGTCGAGGCGCTTGCGGTGGCCGTCGATCCACCCGAAGCACAGGGCGGCCTCCAGGGCCGGGCCGATCCGGAGCCGCCCTTCGGGGGAGCGCTCCTTGCCGATGCGCAGCCACACTTCGCGCTCGCCCTGATGGGCCTCCAGCCAGGCCTCCCACTCGGCGCGGTCGGCGAGATCGAGCGGTTCCACCCCTAGGCCCCCTTGCCGAACGAGGCGAGCGTGTCGAGGTAGTGCCGGTTGTACATGACGGCGAGCACGTTCCCGAACGGGTCGACGAACGAGGCCGTCTCGAACCCCTCGCCGCGCACGATCTTCGGCTCGTACTCCTTGGCGCCCATGGCGGTCAGCCGGGCGATCGCCGCGTCGAGGTCGTCGACCTGCCAGTACGCGATGGCGCCGCCGGGTGCGGCGCCCATGTCGTGGGGCGCCCACTCGCCCTGCGCGATGCCGATCTCGTGCTGGTAGTCGCCCACCCGGAACTCGATGTACCCGGGCACTTCGAAGTACGGGCCGGCGCCGAGCAGGTCGGTGTACCAGGCCTTCGCGGCATCGAGGTCCTCGGCGAAAAAGCTGATGGTGCTGAATCCTCGCAGCATGTGCTTGCTCCTTTGTCGTCGTTGCACCCCACGCTATGACCCATTGCGGAAGGTTTGCTTCCGCAATGCGTGCGAGAATCGGGAAATGTTGGAGACCTCCGCGCGCCTGCTCCGCGTCCTCGCCCTCCTGCAGGCCCAGCGCGACTGGACGGGCGCGGACCTCGCCGAGCGCCTCGACGTCACCACCCGGACCGTGCGCAGCGACATCGACCGGCTCCGCCGGCTCGGCTACCGCGTCCACTCCACGACCGGCAGCGCCGGCGGCTACCGCCTGGAGGCCGGGAACACCATGCCGCCCCTGCTGCTGGACGACGAGGAGGCGGTGGCGGTCGCCGTGGGCCTGCGCGCGGCGGCCTCGGGTTCGGTCGCCGGGATCGAGGAGACCTCGCTGCGGGCGCTGGCGAAGCTGGAGCAGACGATGCCCTCGCGGCTGCGGCGGCGCATCGACATCCTCAGGGCCGCAACCGCTTCGGCCGCCGCGGCGGGACCCACGGTGGACGCGGGGGTCCTGACGGGGATCGCGGAGGCCGTCTACCGGCATGAGCAGCTGCGCTTCGACTACCGCGACCGGGCGGGGGAGGCGTCGCGGCGCCGGGCCGAGCCGCACCGGCTCGTCTACACCGAGCGGCGCTGGTACCTCCTGGCGTGGGACGTCGACCGCGGGGACTGGCGCACGTTCCGCGCCGACCGGATCGGCCTGCGGACCCCCAACGGCCCCCGGTTCACGCCGAAGGAGCCGCCGGAGGAGGCGGTCGCCCACGTCCTGCGCGGCCTGGGGCATTCGGCGTGGCGCCATCAGGCCGTGATCCGCCTGCAGTCGCCGGTCGAGCGGGTCGCGGGGATGCTCCCGCCGGGCAGCGGCCTGCTCGAACCGGCGGGCGAGGGCGAGTGCCTGTGGCGCACCGGGAGCGACTCCCTGCGGGACCTCACGAACTACATCACCGGGTTGGGGCTGCCCTTTATAGTCGAGTCCCCGCAGTCGCTGCGCGACCACCTCAACGCCCTCGCCGCGCGCTATGTCGCGGCGGCAGGCGATCCGAACAACCTCGGGAAAGTAGTGGAATAAAGTATTCCGTTCTGATAGACTGATGATATCGGAAGCGACAGCGACCGCACACACCTCAAGGAGCACGACATGACCACGACCTGGCCCCTCCTCGCCGAAGCCCACGACGCTCTCCTCAACGCCGTCAGGGGCGTGGGCGACGACCAGTGGCAGCTGCCCACCCCCTGCGACCAGTGGACCGTCACCCAGGTGCTCCAGCACGCCGCGGGCGACCAGCTCGCCTACGCCTCCGCGCTCACCGGCGGCGAGGGCCCGGCCGAGAACCCGTTCGCCCCTTCGGGAGCGCCCGTCGCCGACCCCGCGGGGTACGCCTCGGCCGCGACCGGTGCCGCCGCCGAGGCCTGGGCGGCCGTCGCAGCGGACGCCGAAGCGGTGCCGGTACCGGTCCCGCCGAACTCGCTCGACGCGGTGACCGGTGTGGGCGCCTGCGCCCTCGACGCGGCCGTCCACGCCTGGGACATCGCGAAGGCGACCGGCCAGGCGCAGCCGCTCAGCGAGGAGGCCGCGAGCGCGATCCTCATCGCCGCCAAGCAGATCGTCGAACCGCTGCGCGCCTGGGGCGCCTACGCTCCGGCGCTCGAGCCGCAGGACGGCGACGACGCGGTCGCGGCCCTCCTGCGCTACCTCGGCCGCGACCCGGAGTGGAAGGCCTGACACCGAACGCCCGCGGGCGGCGGACCCTCCCGGTCCGCCGCCCGCATCGCCGCGCGTCAAAGGACGTAGACGAACGCGCATGCATCGTGGCGTCTCAGCGATGGGCGCGGCGTCCCCGGTCGAGTTGACTGGGGGACATGAGCAACGAGAACATCATCCTGGTCACCGGCGCGACCGGCAAGGTCGGCCGCCGCCTCACCGCCCGCCTCCGCGAGGCCGGGCACACCGTCCGCGCGGTCTCGCGCAGCACCGAGATCCGCTTCGACTGGCACGACGAGTCGACCTGGGCCGCGGCGCTCGAAGGCGTCAGCGCCGCCTACCTGATCCCGCCGGACGAGCCGTTCCCGGCCGCCGCGGTCGCCGCCGCCGCCGAGCAGGCGGGCGTGCGCCGCCTCGTCGCCCAGTCGGGCCGGCGCATCCACGTGGTCGCCGAAGCCGCCGGCGTCGGGCCCGAAGCGGTCGGCATGTACGCGGCCCAGGAGGCGGTCAAGGCCTCCGGTCTCGAATGGACCGTGCTGCAGGCCAACAACTTCAACCAGAACTTCAGCGAAGGCGACATGCTGGGGGCGATCCTCGCGGGCGAGCTGGTCCTGCCGGTCGAGGACACGGTGGAGCCGTTCATCGACGTGGACGACATCGCCGAGGTCGCCGCCGCCGTCCTCACCGAGGACGGCCACCACGGGCGGACCTACGAACTGAGCGGCCCCGAGTCGCTCACCTTCCCGGCGGCGGTCGACGCGATCGCGCAGGCCGCGGGCAAGCCCGTCGTGTTCCAGTCCGTGGGCCCCGAGGAGTACGCCGCGGCGCTGCGAGCCGAGCAGCTCCCCGAGGACCTCGTCTTCTTCCTCGACGTGATGTACCGGGTCATGCGCGAAGGCAAGATCGGCGACGTCGCGGACGGCGTCGAGCAGGTCCTGGGGCGCAAGCCGACCGCGTTCGCCGACTGGGCGAAGCGCGCCGCCGCGGAAGGCGCCTGGGCCGCCTGACCGCACTGAGGCCGGGCCCTTGCGGGGCCCGGCCTTCATGTTTCGGTGTCGACCGCCAGTTTCGCCAGCAGGCCCGCCAGCGCGGACCGCTCCGCGCCGCTCAGTCCTTCGACGAGTTCGCGCTGGTTCGCGAGGTGGGCCTCCATCAGCTCGTCGGTGAGCCGCAGGCCCGCCTCGGTGAGGGCGATCGTGCGCCCGCGCGAGTCCGCTTCGGCGACCGATCGCGTGACCCGCCCGGACGCTTCGAGCCGGTCGACGCGTTTCGTGATCGCCCCGGTCGTGACGAGCACTTCCCGGCTCAGCTCGCCCGCCGAGAGCGCGTAGGGCGCGCCGGCCCGGCGCAAGGCCGCGAGCACGTCGAAGTCGCCGTTGCCGAGACCCGCTTCCGCGAAGGGCTCCCGCAGTCGCCGGTCCCACAGGCCGACGAGCCGGTACATCCGGCCCACCACGAGCATCGGCGAGGCGTCCAGGTCCGGTCGCTCGCGTTTCCACTGGTCGATCATGTGCGCCACGGCATCGCTCTCCATGTCTTGCATTATACCTTCCAGGGAAGATAAGATGTCTTCCATGGAAGATGAAATCATCCCGGGCGTCCCCACCGTCGACTGCTACTTCGACCCCGCCTGCCCCTACGCCTGGATCACCTCCCGCTGGCTCCTCGAAGTGGAGCGCCGGCGCCCCCTCCGGCTCCGCTTCAAGATAATGAGCCTCTCTGTCCTCAACGAGCACAGGGACATCGAACCCTGGTACCGCGAGTTCAACGACCGCGCCTGGGGCCCCGCCCGCGTCTGCGCCGCCGCCGAGCAGCGCCACGGCGGCGGCGTCCTCCGCGACCTCTACACCGCCCTCGGCACCCGCATCCACCTCGCCCGCGACAAGGACTACGACCGGGTCATCGCCGCAGCTCTCGCCGCGACCGGACTCCCCGCCGACCTCGCGGACGCGGCGCGCACCGACGAGTTCGACGCCGCCCTGCGCCGCAGCCACCAGGCCGGACAGGACGCCGTGGGCGAGGATTCGGGCACGCCGCTCACCGTCGTCGACGGCACCGGACACTTCGGACCCGTCCTCACCGCGATCCCCGGCGGCGACGACGCCACCGCCCTCTTCGACGCCGTCCGCACCCTCGCACGCCTCGACGCCTTCGCCGAACTCAAAAGGAGCCGCAATGCACTCGACCCTGCCTCCCTCGACCCTGCGTCCCTCGACAGTGCCCCTCTCGACCGAGCCTCTCTCAACAGTGCCGCTCCCGACCGCGCCTGACTCCGCCGCGCCCGCGCGCCGCAGGTTCATCGCCGCAAGCTTCGTCGACGCCGTCGGCAACGGCATCTACGTCCCCCTCACCATGCTCTTCGTCCACGCCCTCACCGGCCAGTCCCTCACCGCGATCGGCACCGGCCTCACCCTCGCCGGACTCGGCGCCCTCGCCGCGATGCCCGCAGTGGGAATCCTCATCGACCGCCGCGGCGGCAAGCACGTCTACATCGGCGCACTCGCCCTCCGCGCCGCCGCCTTCGCGCTCTACCCCTTCGCCACCGCCTACCCGGCCTTCCTCGCCGTCGCGCTCGTCGTCGCCATCGCCATGTGGGCCTCCGCACCGAGCCAGCAGTCCCTCATCGGCGACATGGCCCAAGGCGCCGAACGCGACCGCCTCCTCGCCTGGAACCGCAGCCTCCGCAACGGCGGCATGGGATTCGGCGCCCTCGCCGCCGCCGGCATGCTCGCCGTCGGCGACGGCGGCTACCTCGCCGCCGCGCTGGCCCTCGCCGGATCGTTCGCCGCGGCGGCGGTCCTCGTCGCCCGCATCCCCCTGCGCGCGAACAGCGCACCCCGGCCCGCCACGGGGCCCGGCGGGGGCTACCGGACCGTTCTCGCCGACCGCCGCTACCGCCGTCTCACGGCCGCGAACTTCCTCATCGGCTTCGGCTACACCGCCCAGGCCATCGCGATGCCGGTGTTCCTCACCCGCGACACCGGCCTCCCCGACGCCATGGCGGGCGTCGTCTTCGCCGTCAACACCGCGCTCGTCGCCGGGCTCGGCGTCCCCGTCGCCCGCCTGATGTCCCGCATCCCCCGCGGCCGCGGCGCCGCACTCGGCACCGCCGTCTTCGCACTCTCCTTCGCGGCCTTCGCATGCCTGCCCGCGCTCGAAGGCACCGCGGCGGCCATCGCGGTCATCGCCGTCGCCGTCGTCTACACCGCGGGCGAGCTCATCCACTCCGCGCCCGCCGAAAGCCTCGCCGTGCACGCCGCCCCCGACCACATGCGCGGCCGCTACCTCTCGGTCTACCAACTTTCCTGGTCGCTTTGCCGCACCCTCGCCCCCATGCTCCTGGGCTTCCTCTTGGACGCCGGGACCTGGCAACTGTGGACCGCGCTCGGCGCCGCCGTCCTCACGGGAGGCCTGATCCTCCTGCGCGCCGACCGGAGCCCCGCCCCATCCCCGCATCCGGCCCCGGTGCCGGCGACCGCCTGAAACGCGGGACCCTACACACGGTGATCGGGGCGTAGCCTGAAAAATGGCCGCCCTCCACCGCCCTGGCGGGACGGCCGATCCTCCCCTCCGAAGAAGGCCGCCATGTCCAGACTCCTCGTGACCTTTCGGCGCACCGACGACCGCGACACCGTCCTCGACAGTGTCCGCGAATCCGGCGCCCGAGTCCTCGCCGAATACCCCGACCAGCTCCTCGTCCACGGCACACTCCGCCAGGCCCGCGACCTCGCCGCGCAAGGCCTGGAGACCACGCCGCTGCCCGAGCAGCCGGTCCAGACCGCCGGCGCCAGCTTCCAGTTCGCGGCCGCGCTCGACGCCCAGACCGCCGTCCACATCGACCCCGAACCCGGCCGCACCGCCTACTACCTCGTCAAACTCGTGGGCCCGCCGATCAGCTCCTGGCTCGACGAACTCGCCGAAACCGGCGCCGACCTCCACGGGAGCCTCTCCGGCTTCACCCTGCTCGCCGGGTTCCTTCCCGAACGCGCCGAAGCGGTCCGGGCCCTCGGCTTCGTCGAGGAGGTCACCCCGTACCGCCCGGCCATGAAGGTCTCCCCGAAGCTCCACCCCTCGCCGCGCCGCGACCTCGACGCCGCGTACCTCGCGGCCGTCGACCCCGACGACTTCGCGGACGACGGCCCGCAGATGATCGAGGTCGCCGTCTTCCCCGGCGAGGACACCGCACCGTTGGCCCGCCGCATCCGCGACGCGGGCGGCTCGGTCTTCACCGCCCTCCCGAAGTCCCTCGTGGCGAGCGTCCCGCGCTCGGTGATCGCCGAACTCGCCGACCTCGAAGGCGTGCAGGCGATCATGCCGTACGCGTTCTCGCAGACCAGCAACGACAAGGCCGCCGCGATCATGGGCGTCCCGTCCGACCACCGCTTCGGCGCCCTCGCGCTCGCGGGCACCGGCCAGATCGTGGCCGTCGCCGACTCCGGGCTCGACAACGGCGACCCCGAGACCGTCCACCCGGACGTGCGGGGCCGGATCATGGCGATCACCTCCTGGCCGACCCGGAAAGTGCTGGCGCCCTTCACGAACGACCCGCCCGGCCACGACGACGGCCCGGCCGACACCGACTCCGGGCACGGCACGCACGTCGCCGGTTCGGTCCTCGGCAACGGAGAGGCCGCCCGCCAGGCCGGTGCCGGACCGGTCCCGGCCGGCATCGCGCCCGAAGCGACGCTCTTTTTTCAAGCGATCAATCAAAAAATCAGATGGAAATCTCGAGCCGAGCTCGCCGCCGCCGGGCTGCAGCCGTTCACGACCCCTTGGCCGCCACCGGCATCGGGTCTGTACGGCATACCCGGCGACCTCGGCGCGCTGTTCGGCGAGGCCTACGAGGCGGGCGCACGCGTGCACACCAACTCGTGGGGCGCGCCGCTGGCGGGGGAGTACGGGCAGAACGCGCGGGCGGTCGACGAGTTCATGTGGACCCACCCGGACATGCTGGTGCTCTTCGCGGCCGGGAACGACGGCGCGGACGCCGACAACGACGGCCTCATCGACCCCGACTCGATGGGCTCGCCCGGAACCGCCAAGAACTGCCTCACCGTGGGCGCCAGCGAGAACCAGCGGCCGAGCGGCTCCGAGCCGCCGCCGGGCATCGACCGCAACTGGAGCCAGCTGGGCCGCTACCCGAAGCTCGGCGCGGCCGGGCACGTTTCGGACGACGCCGGGGGCATGGCCGCGTTCTCCTCGCGCGGCCCCACGGACGACCTGCGGATCAAGCCCGACGTGGTCGCGCCCGGCACGAACGTCCTGTCCATGCTCACCTCCGTGTACGCCGGCGACGACGAGCCGCTGTGGGGCCGCCTGCCCGAGGGCCACCCGCTGCGCGACCGCTACTGCTGGAGCGGCGGCACGAGCATGGCCACGCCGCTGGTCGCGGGCGCGGCGGCGATCGTGCGCCAGCACCTCGCCGCGCAGGGCCACCTCGCGGACGGACGCCGCCCGTCCGCGGCGCTCCTGAAGGCGCTCTTGGTGAACGGCGCGGTCGCGATGCCGGGCCAGTACCCCGGTGAGGTCCCCGCGGGCCCGAACCCGGTGAGCGGTTTCGGCCGCATCGACGTCGCCCGCGCCATCGGCGCCGCACACCTCAGCCGCTTCGCCGACGACCCGGACGACGCGGTCGCGACCGGCGAGATCCGCCGCTTCCGGATCGAGGCCGCCGACCCCGACCAGCCGCTGAAGGTCACGCTGGTGTGGACGGACGCGCCGTCGCTGGAAGGCCTGGGCGGCCTGGTCAACGAGTTGTACCTGCAGCTCGAGACGCCGTCAGGGGAGGTCCTGAACTGGGACGCGGGCCCGGCCACGCGCGTCACGAACAACGTCCAGCAGATCACGGTGACCGCACCCGAGGACGGCGTCTACACGGTCCGCGTGCGCGGTGTCTCGGTCACCCGGCACGCCCCGGGCGCGGCCCCTGCCGACGGCCTCCGCCAGGACTTCGCGCTCGCCGCCACGAACGCGGTCGCCGAAGACGACGGCGCCGCCGCACTCGCCCCGATGCCCGCCTCCCGGTGAAGAAAGGCGGCGGGCTCCCGATACGGGGCCCGCCGCCCACACGCGACGATGCTTGCAACGGGATCGTGGAACGCCTCGGCCTACGTGCCCCGATGAGTCATCGGCGGTCGGAACAGCACCTCGACGTAGACGATCCGCTCGTAGACGACGTCGAGGATGATCATGCCCTCCTCCGGGTCGAGCATCACGTTGCGATGTCCGGGCCCGTACGGCGTCCCGGGCGGGTGCTCGGCGGTGCGGAAGCTCTGGCAGAAGTCGTCCTTGCACTCGCATGGGCCGACCAGGCGGAGGTCGTGCGCGAGGATCGCCAAATGCCGCTCGCCCTCGGCCTCCAGCAGGCGGGCGAGTTCGGCGACGAGCTCGGGATAGACCTCCCGGACCAGCGGATGCTCCTCCATGAACGCCAAGCATAGTGACGCCCCGGCCAGGACCGAGGCGAGTTACCCTCACCGCGGGCCGGGCCGCCGTGGCCCGGTGCCTAGACCGCCGACCGGGCGCGCAGCTCCGCGACCGCCCGCTCGGGGTCGTCGACTTCGAGGATCAGCCGGTCGTACCGGGCGCCTTCGAGTTCGATCACGATGGCGTGCTCGGGTTTCGCGACGTCCCAGAAGTCGCGGCTCCCTCCTCGGCGGAACGATCCCGTGTTGACGACGCCGGGGAGGTTCGTCGCCTTGCCCCAGCGCAGCCCCGGGAAGGCCCGGGCCGCTTCGGGGTCGGCTCGGACGGCGGTGATCGCCGCCAGCGGGACCACCAGGGGCCGCCAGCGCCCGAAGGCCCGCCTGGCCCCCGTGAGTCGAACCGTCAGGTGCGTGTCGGTGCATGCCAGTTCGGCCATGTCGATCTCCTTCTCTCGCTTCAGGTGACGTCGCGTCGCATGGGCAGCAGTACGCCCGCCGCCGCGGCCAGCAGCGCGTAGGCGAGCAGCACCGCCGCGCCGAGCGCGGGCGGCAGCAGGGCCGCGGCCGACCCGGTGACCTCGATGGAGGCCTCGCCCATGAGGCTCGCCTGGGTCAGTGCGGCGGTGGCCCCGCCGGGCAGGAACGGGTACACCGCGCCGACGCCGGGGATGAGGACGAGCAGGTGCTCCACCATGTACAGGTACGCGCCGAGCACGGCGAGCGCCGCGGTCTGATCCCGCAGCAGCGCCCCCGCGCCCACGCCGATCACGGTGTAGGCGGCCATCGCCGCCGCGAGGCACGCGAGCATCGCCGCCACCGCCCCCGGGGAGGCGCCGACCTCGATGCCGCGGGCCGATGCGGCGCCGTAGAGCGCGATCGCCGCCGATCCGGCGACGATGAGGCCGTACCCGGTGCCGGCCAAGGCGTACGCGGCGAGTTTCGCCGCGAGGACCCGGTGGCGCCGGGGCGCGAACAGGAACGTGTAGGTGATGGTGCGGTGCCGGTATTCCGAGGTCACCGCGAGCGCCCCGAAGAGCGCGGGGGCGAGCACGGTGAGCCCGATCAGGCTGAGCGCCAACCGGACTCCGGGCCCGGTGTCGATGCCGGGCATCGGCGGGTCGAAGTTCTCGGGGCCCACGAGCACGGCCACGGCGGTGAGCGCGCCGCCGGAGAGCACGGCGACGGGAGGCCCCCACCGCCACAGCGGGGTCGAGAAGAGGCGGCGCAGTTCGGCGCGGACGAGGCGGTTCATGCCGCGGCTCCCGTCAGTCGGAGGAAGGCCTGCTCGAGGCCGGTGGCGTCGGTGGTCAGCTCGCTCAGGGGCCCGGCGGTGAGGAGCCTGCCGCGGTGCATGACGACCACGTCGTCGACGAGCTGCTCGGCTTCGGCGAGGACGTGACTCGCGACGAGGACCGTGCGGCCCTCGGCCGCGAGGTCGCGCAGGAGGCGGCGCAGCCAGGCGATCCCTTCGGGGTCGAGGCCGTTGGTGGGCTCGTCGAGGATCAGCACGGGCGGGTCGCCCAGGAGCGCGGTGGCGAGGTTGAGGCGCTGGCGCATGCCCGTGGAGTAGCCGCCCGCGCGTCGGTCGGCGGCGTGGGCGATGCCGGTGAGCGCCAAGGCGTCCGCGACGCGTGCGGCCGGCGCGCCGAGCATGTCGGCGTAGACGCGCAGGTGGTCGCGGCCGGTGCGGGCGGGGTGGAAGTTGGAGGCCTCCAGGACCGCGCCGACGGTGTGTGCCGGTGCTGCGAGGTCGCGGTAGTCGCTGCCGCCGATGCGGGCGGTGCCGGCGTCGGGGGCGACGAGGCCGAGGAGCATCCGGAGGGTGGTGGTCTTGCCGGAGCCGTTGGGGCCGAGGAAGCCGGTGACGCGGCCGGGTTCGACGTCGAAGGTGAGGCCGGTGACGGCCTCTACCGGTCCGAAGCGCTTGGTGAGGCCCCGGATCTCGAGGCGGTGGGGAGGGCGCATCTGAACTCCATCTCTTCTATCTGTTCTAGTTCATGTATATCAGATAGACTTGACGGATGCGCATCACGCTTGCGGTGGACAGCGAGATCCCGATCTATCAGCAGATCCGGGACCAGATCGTCACCGCCATCGCCACCGGCGAGCTCACCGCCGAGACGCCGCTGCCCTCCACCCGGCAGCTCGGCGCCGACCTCGCGGTCAACTTCCACACCGTGAACAAGGCGTACGACCTCCTCCGGCACGAAGGGTTCATCCGCGTCAACCGCAAGAGCGGCGCGGTCATCCGCCGCGACCGCACCTCCGGCCCGCCCGAGCCAGGCGTCGCCGACGCCTGGCAGGAGCGGCTGGCGATCATGCTCGCCGAGGCCCTCGCCCACGGCCTCGATCGCGACGAGGTCCTGGCCCGCACCGACCGGATGCTCGGCGCGTTCACCGCAGCGAGGACCGAACCGTGACCCTTTCGCTCATCACCCTGCTGCTCACCACGGCCCTGGTGACCGCCGTCTTCCGGTCCGTCCCGGACCTCGCCCGGCCCGGCCTCCCGTTCGGCGTCGCCGCCCCGCCCGCCCGCGCCTCTGATCCCGCGATCCTCAAGGCCCGCAAGCGCTTCATTCGCACCGTGGTCGCCTGCGGCGCCCTCACCGCCGCACTCGCCGTCCCCGCCGCGTTCATCATCGACCCCGAAGCGGTCACCGCCGCCGCGGTCACCGCGCTGGTCATGTGCGACACCGCCGCGTACGCGCTCGCGGGCCGCCGGGTGCGGGCCGCGAAGGCCGCCGGCGACTGGTACGCCGGAGCCGAGCAGGCCGTCACCGCCGACCTGAGCTTCCGCGCCGACCCGGTGCGCGTGCCCTGGCGCCGGACCATCCCCGCCGCCCTCGTCCTCGCGGCCACCATCGCCATCGGGGCCGCCCGCGCCGGGTCGCTCCCCGACACGCTCCCGGGACTCGACGGCCTGTCCCTGGACGGCGGACCGCGCGTGCCCGCGAGCTTCCTCACCGCCGCGCACCCGGTCCTCGCCCAGGCTGCGATCACCATCGCGGTGCCGCTCCTGCTCGCCGCGGTCCTGAAGTCCCGCCCCGAGATCGACGCCGCCCGCCCCGCCGACTCCGCCCGCCGCTACCGCATCTACCTGCGATCCCTCGCCAACCTGCTCCTGTTCACCGCCGCGTGCGCGAACCTCACGCTCCTCGGGATCGCCCTGCGCCTCTGGGAAGTCCTGCCGCCCTCACCCGCGGCCACCCTCGCGGTCTTCACGCCGCTCCTGGTCGCCGCGGCCGCCGCCGTGGCCCTCGAGGTCCGCGTCGGCGCCGGCGGCCACCGCCTGCCCGGCGGCGAGCCCGAGGACACCGGCCTGGTGCAGCGCGACGACGACCGGCACTGGCACCTCGGCGGCTTCGTGTACGCCAACCGCGACGACCCGGCCGTCCTCGTGCACCAGCGCGCGGGCGGGTTCCAGTGGACCGTCAACCTCGGCCACCCGGTCGGCTGGGGCGCCGTCGCGCTCCTCGTGCTGGTCGTGGCCGGCGCCGCGCTCCTCGGTATCGTCGACCTCCCCAGCCGCGGCCTGTGACCGCCCGACCAGGAGCCCCCATGGACCTCGACCGCTTCTTCGCACCCCTGGGCGCCAAGGTCAGCGCCCACATCCGGGACGTGTCGGACGGGCGCGGCACCGGCTTCGGCGAGACCGACCCGGTGATCCTCGTGTCCGTCGTGAAGCTCTTCATCGCCTGGGAGTTCCGCTGCCAGGTGGAGGAGGGCCGCATCGACCCGGCCGCCCCGGTCCGCATCACCGCCGCCGACCGGCTCGGCGGCACCGGCGTCGCCGGGTTCTGCTACGACTCCCAGATCGCGGTGTGGGACCTCGCCTCGCTCATGATGGAGGTCTCCGACAACTCCGCCGCCGACCTCGTCGTCAAGCACATGGGCGCGGGCGCCCTCCGCAGCCTCCCGGGCCGCCTCGGCCTCAAGGACACGCGCCTGCTCGGCGCGCCCCGCGCCATCCTCGAGGAAGTCGCCCGCGACCTCGACATCGCCGACCTCGAAGCCCTCGCCCACGTCCTGGAGGCCGGCTCGGTCACCACCGCCGAACTGCGCGCCACCAGCGCCTGGGACCCGATGCGCACCAACGCCTCCACCCCCGCCGACATGACCGCGTTCCTGCGCCACATCTGGAACGGACCCGCACCCGTGGCCGCCGACGTGCGCCGCTGGATGGGCCGCCAGCTCACCGGCGGCCGGCTCTCCCGCCTCGCCCCCAGCGAGGTGCGGCCGTTCGGCCGCTCCGGCTCACTCCCGGGCCGGCTCAACGAGGTCGCCGTCTGGGAGTGGCCCGACGGCCGCCGCCACGCCATCGCGGTCTTCGTGCAGGTCACGCGCGGCAACTTCCGCGAAGTCGAACTCGCCATGAGCCGCGCCGCACTGGCCTTGACCGAGGCGCTCGACGCGGATCAGTAGATCGAGGACCACGGCCGCGGCGGGTTCGCCGGGTCGGTCTCGGCCGCCCGCTGGACCAGCGTCCGCATCCGCCGGTGCGCCCGCAGCAGCTCCGGCGCCTCCCGCATGAGCACGTGCCCCGCGGGAGTGAGCTGGACCTGCCCGCCGCCGCGGTCGAACAGCTCCGCGCCCAGCTCCTTCTCGAGCCGCCGGATGCGCTGGCTCAGCGGGGGCTGCTCCATCCCCAGGCGCTCGGCGGCCCGGCCGAAGTGACGTTCTTCACCTACTGCCAGGAAACACTCCAAGTGCCGCATGATGTCCACGCGGCAACGATATCAACGCGCGTATCGGCCCATAGGCGCGTTGATATTGGACGGAACGAAACACGGCGGCTTGAATACCACCCATGACCACAGCCAAGGACCACACCCCGCCGATCCGCCGCCGCGGCCTGCTCATGGGCACCGGCGCGGCGGCGCTGGCGGCCACCGCCACCGCGGGCGGCATCGCCGCCGCCCAGACCGACGACGCCGCCGCTCCCGCGGTGCGGCTGCGCTGGCTCGGCACGAACGCCTGGGAGTTCACCGCCGGGGAGGCGACGGTGCTCGTCGACCCGTGGGTGAGCCGCTTCCCGACCGGCGCGTACACGCCCGAGGGGGCCGACCCGGAGACGAAGATCGAGGTCCACGAGGACGCCGTCGACGAGCACCTGCCGCGAGCGGACACCATCCTCGTCACGCACGGGCACTGGGACCACATCGCCGACGTCCCGTACCTGGCGTCGCGCACCGGCGCGACCGTGCTCGGCACCGAGACGCACCTGAACCTGCTCCGGGCCATGGGCGCCCCGGAGGCCCAGCTCTCGCAGGTCCTCGGCGGCGAGCTGTACCAGTTCGAGGGCTACACCGTGGAGGTCTTCCGGTCCTCGCACTCGGCGAGCGGCGAGCACAAGCAGATCCAGTTCGGCGGCACCCGCCCCGGAGCGGTCCCGAAGCGTCCCAAGAAGATCAAGGACCTCATCGAAGGCGGCAGCCTCACCTACCTGCTCGACTTCGGCGGCGTCTCGTTCTTCAACGCGGGCTCGGCGAACTTCCACGAGCACGAGATCGCGCACCTGCGCCCCACGGCCGTGTTCGTACAGCCCGGAGGCAAGCACACGCCCGACTACGTGGAGCGGCTCCTGGAGGCCACGGGCTTCCCGCCGTACGTGATCGCGACGCACTGGGACGACTTCGACCAGCCCCTGACCGAGCCGGCCGTCCCCGGCGGCAATCCGGCCAATGTGGACTTGCTGCGCGAGCGCGTGGCCGCCGCGAGCCCCGATTCCGAGTTCCTCGTCATCGACCACCTGGAGAGCCATGACTTCTGAGGTCACCGTCCGCTGGCTGGGCACCAACGCCTGGGAGGTCCAGGGCAACGGCGCCACCGTGCTCGTCGACCCGTACGTCTCGCGCACCTTCACGGGCGCGACGAAGCCGGGCCAATTCGACCCCGAGACGCCGATCGCGATCGACGAGGCCGCGATCGACGAGCACATCGGCGCCGCCGACTCGATCCTCATCACGCACGCCCACTTCGACCACATCGCGGACGTCCCGTACGTGGCCGCGAAGACCGGGGCGACGGTGCTGGGCACCGAGACGCACCTGAACCTGCTGCGCGCCATGGACACCCCTGCCGAGCAGCTGTCGCTGGTGGGCGGCGGCGAGTGGTACCAGTTCGAGGGGTACACCGTGGAGGTCTTCCGGTCCTCGCACGGCGTCACGGGCAAGCACAAGAACCTGCTGTTCCCGGGCACCCGCCCGGGCGAGGCCCCGCGCAAGCCCGAGACGATCAAGGACCTCGTGGAGGGCGGCAGCCTCGCCTACCTGGTGGACTTCGGCGGCGTCTCGCTGTACTTCAACGCGGTGCCGTCGTTCCATGAGCGCGAGGTCGAGGGCATCCGGCCGACGGTGCTGTTCATGCAGGGCCCCAACCCGAACTACCCGGACTACGAGGAGCGGCTGTTCGCGGCGGTCGGCAGCCCGCCGTACGTGATCCCGACCCACTGGGACGACTACGAGGAGCCCTTGACCGAACCGGCCGTGGACCTCTTCGGCGGCGCGGCCCTGGGGGAGACGGTGGCCCGGTACAGCCCCGACTCGCAGTTCGTACTGCTGGACCACCTCGAGTCGTTCACGATCGAGGGCTAGGGACCGGCTAGATCCAGCCCTGCTCCCAGGCGTGCTGGGCCGCGGCGTGGCGGGTCTTCTTGTCCAGCTTGCGCATCGCGGTCGACAGGTAGTTGCGCACCGTCCCGGGGGCGAGGTGGAGCTGGGCGGCGATCTCCTCGATGGTGCCGCCGCCCCTGGCCGCGCGGAGCAGGTCGAGCTCCCGTTCGGTCAGGGGCGAGCGGTCCTCGGTGAGGGCCGTGGCGGCGATCTCCGGGTCGATGTAGCGGCGGCCCTGGCCGATGTCGCGGATGATCTGCGCGAGCCGCTCGGCCGGGGTGGTCTTGGGGACGAACCCGGAGACGCCTGCGGCGAGGGCGCGGCGCAGCACGCCGGGGCGCGCGTGCCGGGTCACGAGCATGACCTTGACACCGGGGTTCGACTCGCGGATGCGCACGGCGGCCCAGAGACCGTCCTGCGGCGGCATCTCCAGATCGAGCACGGCGATGTCGGGGAGCCGCGACTGGGCGAGTGCGACGGCGTCGGCACCGTTGTCGGCCTGGGCGATCACGGTGATGTCGGGTTCGAGCCCGAGGAGCACGGCCAGCGCTTCGCGCACCAGCGTCTCGTCGTCGGCGACCAGGAGGCGGATCACCGGCGGGCCCGCTTCGGCGCGATCCGCCGCACCGGCACCGCACGCCGCGGCCTCGCCGCCCTGGGCGCGGGCACCTGCGGCGGCGCCGCTTTCGGCACCGTGCCCTTGAGGGTGAACCGGTCGCCGTCGTGGGCGTGCTCGACGGTGCCGCCCGCTTCGGTGAACCGGTCCCTGAGCATCGTCAGGCCGTTGCCGCGGCCGACGGGGGAGGGCGCGCCGTTGTTCGTCACCGTCACGGTGACCTGCGCGTCAACCTCCACGATGGACACGTCGGCGGCGGTCGGCTCGGCGTGCCGGATGAGGTTCGTCGTCGCCTCCCGCACGAGCAGGCCCAGCAGCTTCTCGGTGTCCTCGTCCAGGGACGGCGCGGCGTCCGGCACCGTCGCCTGCACTCCGGCGGATTCGAGGATCCTTGCGGCCGAGTCGATCTCGTCGGCCAGCGCGACCTTCCGGTACCCGCCGACGACCTCGCGCGCGTCCTTGAGCGCCGCCCGCGCCAGCTCTTCGACGGCCCGCATCTCGGCCTCGGCGCGTTCGGGGTCGACCGTGACGAGCCGCCGCGCGACCTGCGCCTTCAACGTGATCGCCTGCAGGTTCCCTCCCTGGATGTCGTGCAGCTCGCCCGCGAACCGCAGCCGCTCCTCCGCGACCGCCAGGTCCGCGGCCAGCCCGCGCGCCTGCTCCAGTTCCCGCGCCACCTGGTAGTGCCACAGCTGGCACACGATGGCCGTACTCACCGTGGGCACCATCAGCACCGACACGACGACCGCGCCGGCGGAGAACCACCCCAGCTGCGCGAAGACCACCACCGAACCGAGCGCGGCGGCGCACGCCCAGAGCAGCGCCCGCGCCCGCTTGCCCGGCTTGAACCACAAGGCGAACTCCGCCGCGAGCATCCCTGCGGGCGCCGCCCACACGCCCTCGATCGCGCCCGAGCGCGCCTCGGCGGCGGCGCCGATCACCATCATCACCAGCGAGAGAGCCCAGAACACCTTGCGTCGCACCGGGCCCTGCCCGTGCCAGTGGAGCGCCAGCGCCGCCGTGCACAGCACCACCGAGATCGTCACGGCCCCGCCCACCAGCGCCAGGTCCGTGCCGCGAAGATCGGAGCCGGCGAGGAACAGCACGGCCATGAACAGCACCGCCGGACCGGTGCCGATCACGGTGAAGAACGTGTACGTGCGCAGTCGGCGCAGATTCAGCGCGGAGGGCTCAGGTTCAGGGGGCATGCCGAGATTCAACCACCCCGGTCCCGAATGACATTTGTCAGACCGCCCCCACACGTCCGTCACCTGGACCGATGCGGTTCCGGCACTACCTGCGGCCCTCGCGGACCGCCAGGATTGAAGCCATGAACGCGATCACCCACGAAGACCGCCCCGCCGTCGAGGTCCGCGACCTCGCCTGCCGCTACGGCTCCTTCACCGCCGTCGACGGCATCTCCTTCACCATCGCCTCCGGTGAGCTCTTCGCGCTCCTCGGCACCAACGGCGCCGGGAAGACCACCACAGTGGAGACCGCGGTCGGGCTGCGCCGCCCCGCCGCGGGCACGGTCCACGTGCAGGGCCGCGACCCCTGGCGGCACCGCCGCGAACTCGCCGGTCGCGTCGCCGTCATCGGCCAGGAGACCGGCTTCGCCGACGACCTCACGGTGCGCGAGACGCTGCGCCTGTGGACCGACCTGCACCGCCTGCCCGCCCGCGAGGAGCTGATCGAGCGCGTGGACCTCGCCCACCGCGCCGGCGTGCGCGTCGCCGCGCTCTCAGGGGGCGAGCGCCGCCGCCTCGACCTCGCGCTGGCGCTCTCGACGGACCCGGCGGTGCTGTTCGCGGACGAGCCGACCACGGGCCTGGACCCGGCGTCGCGGCGGCGCACCTGGGCGCTGCTGCGCGAGCTCACCGAGCGCGGGACGGCGGTGCTGCTGACCACCCACTACCTGGACGAGGCCGCGGAGCTCGCCGACCATGTGGCCATCATGGACCGGGGCCGGATCGCCCGCTTCGGCACCGTGGAGGAGATCACCTCGTCTCACGAGGCGCGGATCACGGTGGGCCCCAAGCCGTTCGACCCGCTCGATCTGCCGGTGCTCGCGGGCCGGACCGCCGTGGCCGACGGGCGGCTCACGGTCCGCACGACCGAACTCCAGGCGGACCTGCACCGCCTGCTCGACTGGGCCGCCCGCACCGGTGTCGACCTCGGCGACCTGCGCGCCGGACCGGCCACGTTGGACGAGATCTTCGCCGAGCTCGAGACCGCCCCCGCTTCCTGACCTGCCCTGAACGGAGTCCTGCCATGACCGCTCTGACCCTCGCCGTCGCCGAGACGCGCCTGATCCTGCGCAACCGCACCGTCCTGGTGACCGCCGCGATCCTCCCCATCGCGATGGCGATCGCCGTGGGCCGCTCGAATGTCACCGCCGTGTCCGGGTCCGGCGGCTCGCTCGCCGCCGTGCAACTGGGCATGCTGCTCCTGTTCGGCGTGCTCATGCCCATCACCATGACCCTCGCCGCCCGCCGCCAGCAGCGCTACCTGAAACGCCTGCGGTCCTCGCCGGCCTCCACCGCGTCCATCGTGGCCGGACTGTCCGGGCCCCTGGTCCTCATCGTCGCCGTCCAGGCCGTCATCGTCTTCGCGGTCATGACCCGGCTCACCGGGAACGGACCCGAGCACCCCGAACTGCTCGCGCTCGCCTTCGCCAGCGGCGCCGTCACCTCGGTCGCCCTGGGTTTCCTCACCGCGTCGTTCACCAAGAGCCCCGAGGCCGCCCAGATCACGGTGATCCCCGCGACGCTGGTGTTCATGGTCGGCCTGTTCCTCGGCCTGGCCCCGATCGAGGGGGTGCGATCGGTCCTCGCCGCGGCGGTCCCCGGCGCGAGCGTGGCCGAGCTGACCCGCCTCGCCTGGGACGGCTCGCCCAACGGCTACGCGGCCGCGGTCGAACCGCTGGTGCTCTCGGCCGTCGTCGCCGTCGCCGCCTCGCTCGTCGCCGCCAAGCTCTTCCGCTGGCAGCCCCGGGCCTAGGGACGGAAGGCATCCCGTGTTCCTCGAAGAGTTCAAGAACTCCCTGCTCTACGCCAGACTCCCGACGCACTGGGCGGTCGAGGCCGCGGTCGCGGCGACGACGTTCGCGGTCATCGCCGCCGCAGTCCTGCTCCTGGACCCCGGCGACCGGACCGTCCTGGTCCTCGGCGCGGCCGCGGCCGTCTGGTCCGGGTCCCGGATCGCGGTCGTCGCGGTTCGGGCCCGGCGCCAAGGCCCGCCGATGGGTCCAGGGCGCATCGACTGAACAGCTGATTTACCAAACCGTTGCCGGCCATGCCTTGCCGCCCGGCCCCACGGGGCCATAGCTTGAAAGCATCGCGGCGAACGCGATAGGACCCCCCGTCCCCCGTGCACTCCGGTGCCCGCTCCCCAGATCCGGGGGAGCGGGCGCCGGCCTCGTTCCTAGGCCGGGGTGCAGGTCACCTTCGGCGCCGTGCTCGGCCCGGTCGCGACGAACCCGAAGGCCTCGCGCGACTGCCCCGCCGCGACGGCGCCGTTCCAGCCCACGTCATCGGCGGTCACCACCGCCCCCGCCTGCGACCGGTCCACATTCCATGACGACGTGATCTGCTGCGCTCCGGGCCAGGTCCACTTGAGGCTCCAGCCGCTCAGCGCCGCGTTGCCGGCGGTCACGTCGACCCGGCCCTGCCAGCCCGAACCCCAGTCGCCGACCACCGTGAGCGTCGCCGTGCAGCCGCTCGCAGGCGGCGGCGTGGTCGTCGGCGGCGGCGTCGTCTCGCCGGTCCCGCCGCAGTCCGGACTCGAGTTGGTCTGCGTGAGCAGCCCCAGCCGCCACGGCAGGTTGTTGTACTCGCCCGACGCGTTCGGATCCATGCCCTGGTACAGGTACTGCATGTTGCAGGGGTTGATCTCCATCTTCTGGTTCACCCCGGCCCTGATCATCTCGCCGTGGCTGATGTCGTTCGTCCACGCCCCGCCCGGGAAGGTCACATTGGACGCGGCCGCGAACGGGTTGGCGGGGGTGTCGGCCAGCGCCGTCCAGGGTCCGGCGATGCTCGTGGAGGTCCAGGAACGGAAGTACCGGCCCGACCCGATGGCCTCCACGATCAGGAGGTACTGGTTCGTGCCCTTGACCTTGTAGACGGTGCTGGCCTCCCACAGCGCGTACTTGTTGCTGTCCTGCATGGCGATCACCGGCTGGCTCATGCCGTTCGGGAAGTTCGCGACCGAGGTCTGGGACCGGTAGAGGTGCCCGTTGTCGTCGGAGGAGAACAGGTGGCAGTTGACGTCGTCGCAGGTGACCCACATGTCGACCCAGTAGCCCGAGCCGATGTTGTCCTTGATGATCTGCGGCATGCCGGAGTAGAAGTGCTTCGGGGCCGACCACCCGTTCGGATTGGCGATGTCCGCGTTCGTGGAGTAGGCGGCGTTGCCGTCCTGGTACACCAGGTACCACAGGCCCTGCGGCTCGTAGTAGAACACCTCGGGCGCGGCCCGGTAGCCGGTGCCGATCGCGGAGCGGTCGAGGTAGTGGTGGGTGGCGCCGGCGGCCTGGTTCCAGTCGCTGAAGTTGAAGTACACCATGTTGTACCCGGCCGAGCTCGCGATGGACGCGAACACGTGCCACTTGCCGTTGTGGAAGACCACCGAGGGGTCCTTCAGCCCGGCGATGTTCGGGTGCGCCGAGTCGGGCTTGGGGCCGGCGAGGACGCCGGTGGAGCTCCAGGTGAAGCTCGCGGGGAGGGCCTCGGCCTGCACCGGGGCGGCCGCGTCCTCCTCCGCGTTCTGGGCGTGGGCGGTGAGCCCCGCCGCCATGGTCGCGGCCAGCGCGGCGGCGAGCAGTGCGAAGCGCACCGCCCGCAACCGGGTCCGGATCGAGATGCTCATGTCGTTCTCCTTGGGATGCAAGGCGTCCACGCCCGGATCCGAAAGTTTCGGGAGGTTCCGGAAATATCGTGACCGCACGAACAGGTTACCGATAAACATCGATGCCTGTAAATGCCTTCAGGCCTCCGGCGCCATTCCGAAAGTTCCAGAGCGTCACACCACCGCGCTACAGTCCACCCATGACCGTCATCGACGCCCAAGGCCGACCCGAACCTCCCGCCGACGGCGACGAGGCCGCCACCCTCATCGGCTTCCTCGACTTCCAGCGCGCCACCCTCGCCTGGAAGACCGCCGGCCTCGACGCCGCCGCACTCGACACCACCGTCGCCGCCTCCACCTTGACCCTCGGCAGCCTCCTCAAGCACATGGCCTACGTGGAGACCGCCTGGTTCTCCCGCTCCCTCTTCGGACGCCCCATGGGCGAACCCTGGGACTCCGTCGACTGGAATGCCGACCGCGACTGGGACTGGCACTCCGCCACCGCCGACACCCCCGAGGACCTGCACGCCCTCTGGCAGTCCAGCATCGAGCGCGCCCGGGCCCTCACCGCCGAGGCGCTGGCGGACGGCGGCCTGGGCCGGCTCGCGCACCGGACCTGGCCGGACGGGCGGAGCCCGTCGCTGCGGTGGATCCTCTGCCACATGATCGAGGAGTACGCCCGCCACAACGGCCACGCCGACCTCATCCGCGAGGCGATCGACGGCGAGACCGGCGAATAGGCCAATCCCACTGGAACGGTCTGCAATGGAGGTAGAAGGCCCTGCCGCTCATGCGCGCTGAACGCCTGCCGCGCAGGGACTTCAAACGGCGACCCGGTTGCGCTACGCTGCGGGAGCGTCACCCCTTGGCGTGCATCGCCAACGCAGAGAGGACCTTCCATGCGCCGGACCACCGCACGATTGCGTCTTGTCAACGCCCTCACCGCTCCCGCAGCGCGGGCGCGCCACGATCCGTACCGGTTCTTCGACCGCCTCCTGGACTCCCAGCGCTCCGCGAACGCGGGCGTGGCCCTGTCCGAGGAGGACGAGTCGGAGCTGCAGCTGCTGCGCCGCTTCCTCGGGTTCATCGCGGACGTCCCGTCCTTGAGCGGCGTCGGCTGGCTCTCGGTGCAGGACATGGTGAAGACCCGCATCCGCAACCGCTTCCTGGTGCGGCGCCTGCAGGCCGAGCATCCGGAGGTGCGCGAGGAGCGGATCGAGGCGCCGGTGTTCGTGATCGGCCTGCCCCGCACGGCGACCACGCTGACCCACAAGATCCTGGCGAACGCGCCGGGCGGGCGCGGGCCGTACATGTGGGAGATGGACAACATCGGACTGGCGCGGCCGGAGGAGGAGGTCGCGAAGCTGCGCCGGCAGACGCAGAAGCGGCTCGACCAGATCCTCATGCTGAGCCCGTCGTGGTCGCGGATCCACCCGGTGCGCGCGGACTGGGTGGAGGAGATCTACTTCCTGCTCAACCAGAGCCGGCTGCACAACACGATGGCGCCCATGCCGGCGTACGTCGACTTCCTGCGCTCCTACGACGCGCGGCCGGACTACCGGTTCGTGCGCGATGTGCTGCAGATCCTCCAGTTCCGGCGCGCGACGCCGCGGTGGATGCTGAAGCACCCGGACTGCCTGGGGGAGACCGCGGCGATCCACCACGTGTTCCCGGACGCGAAGTTCGTGTGGACGCACCGGGACCCGCACACGGTCATGGGCTCGATGTGCTCGATGGCGGAATCCCTGGGGTACCTGCACAACCACCCGAAGGCGGTGGACCCGAAGCGGATCGGGGAGGTGTGGCTGCAGATCCTCCCGGAGATGGTGGAGCGGGCGCGGCGCGAGCGCATCCAGATGCCGCGCGAGTCCACCGTGGACGTCGCCTACCACGCGATGATGGCGGACCCGTTCAAGTACGTGCCGGAGCTGTTCGACAAGCTCGACCTGAAGTGGACGGACACTGACGCGCAGAACCTGGAGGACGCGCTGAACCGCCCGCGGGACCAGCGCGGCCACGAGTACTCGATGGTGCACTACGGGCTCGACCCGGCGATGGTGGACGACGCGTTCGGGGACTACGGGCTGTTCGTGGACAACCTGACGGCGAGCATCCGCTGACCGGTCAGCCGGTGTAGTCGAGGCCGGTGAGGGCGACCCCGCGGAACGCGGCGAGCTTCTCGGCCTCGCCTTCGATCGCCTTGCGCTCGGTCGCCTCGAGGTCGCGCCAGGGCTCGACGGTGACGGTGAACTTCTTGCCGGACTTGCGGGGGCGCCACACGCCGGCGATCCCGCCGTCGACGAGGACGGCGCCGGGCCTGCCGAGGACGGGCCACAGGGCCTTGACCTTGGCGGGGTCGGCGACGAGCGTGGACCGGTCGCGGGCCTGGAGGTAGAGGTCGTAGGGGCCGAGCAGCCGGGTCGTCCCTGAGGCGTCGGCTCCTCGGAGCGCGTCGAGGTCGGCTTCGAGCATCCACCGGGTCTCGCCTGCGGCGCCGTCGTCGACCGTGACTTCGACGGCGTCGGCGGGCCAGTGGGCCTTGACCTCGCGGACGGGCGCGTCCACGTACTCGGCGACCTGCTTGTGAGTGGCGGGCCCGAGGAGGTGCAGGTAGGCGCGGACGGGGTCGAAGCGGTCCTCGTAGGCGCCGGCCACCGCGAAGCCCGGCATGGGCTGCAGCACCGGCGGGGAGGTGTCGGGGACGAGTTCGAGCCCGGCGCGGACCGCGGAGAGGCGGAAGGGCATCTCGTAGAGGTGCACGGCGTCGCAGGAGCGGCAGTACCGCTGGTAGGGCTCGGGCATCGCCTCGTGCAGGCGGGTCGACATCTCGCCTTTGACCATGGGCTCCTTCACGATCGTGCGCATCTGCCCGGCGACGGCATCGAGCGCGTCGAGGACGGGGATGCCGGCGTCCTTGAGGGGCTTGGAGGCGTCGAAGATCCGCTTCGCGGCGTCGGCCTCCGACCAGGGGGCGACGGCGGCGGCGACCTGCGGGGCGTCGGCGCGCCGGTAGCAGTGCGGTGCGCCGCGCAGGGTCCACAGCCATACGAGGTCGTCGTGGTGCTCGGCGGCGGCGCCGAGCCCGGCGGTCTTGACGCCGCGCAGTTCAAGGGCCCAGAGCGCGCCGTCGGCTCCGGTGTCCTGCACACCGAGGTCGAGGGCGGCCGTGTCGGCCACGGTCCCGCTCTCGCGGTCGAGCTGCTGTGCCTGGACGCGGTAGCGCTGCACCTGCTGGCGTTCGATCATGCCTCCACGCTATCCCCGGGGACCGACACGCGGGGTCCGATCGGTGCCGCGAAACACTCCGGATGCCGCGATGAATCCGCGCGGCCGGTCTCGTCTACACGTGCAAGAGCCCGATACTCCCCCTGAAAGAGGCCCGTCATGTCGACGTACGACCGCACCGCAGACGAAACCGTTCTCGCCACCACCGCCGACGAAGGCCCCGGCAAAGCCCTCGACATCACCACCTGGGTGCTCCAGATCCTTCTGGGCGCGTTCATGATCGTCGCCTCGGGCACGCCGAAGCTGTTCGGCGTCGAGGCCGCCGCCGAGGGCTTCGACCTCATCGGCTGGGGCGACTGGTTCATGTACCTGGTCGGCGCCTTGGAGATCGCCGGCGGCATCGGCCTGCTCATCCCGCGCGTCGCCGGCCTGGCCGCGATCGGCCTGGGCCTGCTCATGATCGGCGCGGCGATCTTCAACGCAGCGATCCTCGACTACCCCGTCATCACCCCGCTGATCCTGCTCGTCCTGTTCGCGGGCGTCGCGTGGGTCCGGCGCCAGCAGACGCAGCGGTTCTTCAAGCACGGCTTCAAGTCCGTGCGGTGAACCCGCGCAGCACGGGCCGGCGGCACGCCCGCCGGCCCTCGCGCTGCGAAACGGTCGCAAGTGAGTCCGAACGGGCACTGAGTGCGTGCCGGACCCCGGCCCGATGCGGTGTCTGCTAGAAACCTCACATGGCTGAGAAAACCGGATTGCCCCTGCGCAGAAGTCTTGCGAACACCCCGCCGCTCGCCGCCGGCATCCTCTTCGGCATCGGTCTGGCGGTCGCCACCGCCGCCGTCTGGGCCGTCCAGGAACTCGGCACCGTCATCACCGCCCTCATCGTCGCCGCGTTCCTCGCGGTCGGCCTCGAACGCATCATCAGCGGCATGACCAAGCGCGGCATGCCCCGCTGGCTCGCGATGACCATTCTCTTCCTCGGCTTGGCCATCGTCTTCTGCGGCGGCATCGCCGCGATCATCCCCGCGATCGTCCGCGAATCCGCCGAGTTCGTCGACAGGGCCCCCGGCTACTACGAGACCCTCATGAACAGCCGGCTCGTCGACAGCTTCGGCGGCAAGGACGGCCTGCTCCAACGCGCCGAAGGCGCACTCACCCCCGCGAACATGACCAAAGCCCTCGGCGGCGTCGCGGGCGGCGTCGCCTCCTTCTTCGGCGGTCTGGTGTGGACGGTCACCACGATCCTGCTGACCATCTTCATCCTCTCCGCCTACGTGCAGCTTCGCAAAGGCATGATCCGACTCGTCGCCGCCTCCCAGCGCGAGCAGACCGATCGCATCGTCGAGGGCATCCTCCGCCAGATCGGCGCCTACCTCATCGGCGCGCTCGCCATCGGGGCGCTCGCGGGCATCTCGTCCTGGATCTTCATGGCCATCGTGGACATTCCCTACGGCGCGCTGCTGGCCCTCCTGGTCGCACTGCTCGACCTCATCCCGCAGATCGGCGCGACCATCGGCGCCGTCGTCGTCACCCTCGTCGCGCTCACCGTCTCGCCCATGACGGCCGTCGCCTCCGCGATCTTCTTCCTCGCCTACCAGCAGCTCGAGAACTGGGTCATCTACCCGACGGTCATGCGCAGCGCGGTGAAGGTGTCGAACCTCGCGGCGATCGTCGCCGTGCTCGTCGGCGGCACCCTCTTCGGCGTCGTCGGCATCGTGCTCTCGGTCCCGATCTACGCCGCGATCCGCTTGATCGGCAAGGAGCTCGTGCTCCCGCGCCTCGACAAATCCTGACCTGAACCGAACGCGACGAGGCCGGGGGCGCATACCCGCACGCGCCCCCGGCCTCGTCTTCGCGTCCAGGATAGGTCGCCCCTGCAACTCCGGCGGGTTGACCTCCGCGAACGCTGAGCGCCGGCTGGCGAGATCAAGTCGCGGAGGCGGCCCTGGCGGTGGCGACGCTGAAGCGCCTTGCTCTGCAGGCAGGGCTCATCCGCTTGGGGACTCGGACCCGGTGGGGCTACAGTCGACGCGAGAGCCCTTGGGGGACAAGGACTCCACCTCGACGGAAGGACACCCCGATGGGAGACGGCGACACCACCACCATCTACGAGCGGATCGGCGGCGACGGCACCCTTCGCGGGACCGTTGACGCGTTCTACGGCTCAGTGCTCCAAGACCCGGTCCTGCAGCCGCTGTTCGGCGCCGGCGCTGCGCACCACGTCGATCACCTCACGGCATTCCTCGCGGAAGTCTTCGGCGGCCCGGCGCGGTACACCGATGAGCTCGGCGGCTTCGACACGCTCCTCACGGCCCACCGCGGACTCGCCATCACCGACGAGCAGCGCGCCCGCTTCATCGAGCTCTTCGACCGCGCGGTCACCGAGCACGGTCCGGTCGACGACGCGCTCCGGAGCTCGCTCCACGACTACATCGTGTTCGGCACCGAAGTGGCCCAAGTGAACTCCCACGCCAAAGGCGAGGACGACCTGCACCCGTGCCAGGAAGTGCCGCACTGGCCGTAACGGATGGGCCGCGCTGCGAGGACCGCCTGCTGCACCGGCTGCGCAGCACTGCCCGACCTGCCAAGCATCGTGGCACGGCCCGATGCGCCGGACGTTGCTCTCCATAGCGGAGGGATCGGAGCCTTCGGAGGGCGTTGAGGGCGTTGACGGGGTACCACGTGCGGCGGGGCCTCGGGCGCGTAGGGCATGCCCCTTCCCACCCGCATCCGCCTCCGACCAACCGAAAAGGACCACACTCTCACACGGGTCCGACACCTGATTGTTTCCGCAGGTCAGCGCGCAGAATATGCGGTCAGCCGGTGGCGAGTTTGGCGGCGAAGGCGATCATCACCGCGCCGACGAGGCCGTTGCCGGCTGCGGCGAGGCGCCTGCGGCGGCGGAAGGTCTGGGCGAGGCCGTCGCCGGCGACTATGAGGGTCGAGAGGTAGACCATCGAGCAGACCTGGAGGATCACGAAGAGCACGCCGTAGCTGAGCACCGGGTACGCATAGGCCGGGTCGACGAACTGCACGAAGAACGCGACGAAGAAGAGGATCGCCTTCGGGTTCAAGAGGCTCGCGATCAGCGCCCGCACGAACGGCCGCTCGTTCACCGCACCGGCGTCCAGGGTCTTCGCCTCCAGCGGGTCGCCCCGCCGCGCCGCACGCCAAGTCTTCCAACCGCCGCGCAGGAGGCCGAACGCCAGGAACGCCAAGTACGCGACGCCCGCCCAGCGGACCAGGTTGTACAGCACCGGCGAAGCCGCGAACATCGAGGCGAGACCCGCCGCCGAGGCCACCATCAGCACCGAGTCGCCGAGGAACACGCCCGCCGCGGCCTGGAAACCGGCCCGCCGCCCCTTCCGCGAGGCCACCGAGAGCACGTACAGCGAGTTCGGGCCCGGCAGCAAGATGATGAGCACAGTGGCGACGACATAGGTCCACAGGTCGACGGTGCCGAACACGGGCGGTTCCTCTCAGAGGCCGAGCAGTCGAGCGGGAAGGGAGGCGCGCCGCAGCGTGCGCTGCGAAACCTGGCCAGTCTATGGCCGCCGCAACCACGGCGGCAACCGTGATCTCCGGCGCCGGCGCTGACCCGCGCGGGACGCGGCGGTCGCCCCGCTTGGACACCGATCTTCCCCCGTGCGGCATGTGACATATCACCGGTCACATGGCACTGCCTCGGGTTCAAGCGCCGCGGTCCCTCGTGCGGCCATGCCATTCCATCGGACGCAAGGCACCGCTCCGGGCCTGAGCACCGCTGGTCCGGTCTGCGGCATGTGACATATCACCGGTCACATGGCACCGCCTCGGGTTCAAGCGCCGCCGGTTCGGCGCTGGCGCACCATGCCGCGGAACAGCTCCTTCGGGCTCGGCGCGGGCGGCAGCGGCTCCGACCCGCTCTCCGAGAACGCCCGCAGCATCTGGCCCACCAGCCGCTTCGACGCCGCCGCACCCGCGTCGCCGGCCGTCCCCAGCACGCCCGCGTTGGCCATCAACAGGATCGGCAGATCCTCGGGGGAGAAGTCCTCACGCAGGCGCCCCTCCTGCTTCGCCCTGCCGATCAGCTGGGTGAACGCCTCGAACGCCTCCTGGCGCTGGCGTTCGAGCGCCTTCGCCGTGCCGTAGTTCATGGTCAGGACCTCCGCGAACCCGCGGTTGGCCGCCTGCAGCGCGCACACCGCCTGGACGTACTCCCGGAACCCGTCCCAGGCGCACTCCGCGTCGCGGGCGGCGACCGCCGCGTCCCGGTTGCGCTGCATGGCGTCCTCGAAGACCGCGGTGATCAGGTCCATGCGGGTGGGGAACCGGCGGAAGAGCGTCGCGATGCCCACGCCGGCCGCGCGGGCGATGCCCGCCATCGACGCGCCGAGCCCCTCGCGCCGGTACACCTTCCGAGCCGCCTCGACGATCCGGTCGCGGTTCTGCTCGGCGTCACTGCGAAGCCGCCGGGCGCGCTTGCACATCCCGCTCTCAGAGCTCGGTTCCATGAGCACATCCTAACCAAGTGGAATGCCCTATCCGCTTATACTGCTAGACTGGGCGCCGCTTAACGGATAGGCCGCTCCACTTATGGGACGGTGCTCGAACCCACTCATCGCTCAAGGAGATCGCCCCCATGAACGTGCTCCTCTGGATCCTCCAAATCATGCTCGCCGCCGCATTCCTCCTCGCCGGCACCATGAAGGCGACCCAGCCGAAAGACAAGCTCGCCCCGAAGATGGCCTGGGTGAACGACTTCTCCACCGGAACGGTCAAGCTCGTCGGCATCACCCAGCTCGCCGCCGCGCTCGGCCTCGTCCTGCCCGCACTCACCGGCATCGCGGTGATCCTCACCCCGCTCGCCGCGGTCGGCCTGGGCCTGATCATGGTCCTCGCCGCGATCTACCACCTGCGCAAACGCGAGTACTCCAGCATCCCGGTCAACGTCGTCATCCTGGTCCTCGCCGGGATCGTCGCCTGGGGCCGGTTCGGGCCGTACGCCTTCTAGCGGGCCCGATCTGACGCGCTCACGCTGCGGCGCCCGCCCGCAGGCGCCGCAGCATCCTCGCGTCCGCGAAGCCGACCGCCCGGGCCGCCGCGTCGACCGTGGCGCCCTGACCGATCAGGTGCTCCGCCCGCTCGAGCCGCAGCAGCGACTGGTACCGCAGCGGCGTCAGGCCCGTCGCCTCCGTGAACTGCCGCGTGAGCGTCCGCTGCGAGACCCCCGTCGCAGACGCCAGTTCGGGCAGCGGCAATGCCTTCGTGAAGTGGGCGTCGATGCGGTCCTGGACGCGGTGCACCGCGTCCGAGAGGTGCGAGCGGTGGCGCAGCATCGCGCTCGCCTGCGGTTCGTCCCCGTTGCGGCGTGCGAAGACCACCATCTCCCGCGCCACCCGCGCGGCGACCGCAGGGCCGTGGCGCACCGCCACGAGATGCAATGCGAGGTCGATGCCGCTCGCGATGCCCGCCGAGGTGATCACGCGGTCGTCCTCGGTATATAGGACGTCACGTATTACTGACGCTTCAGGGAAACGCCGCGCCAGCTCCTCCTGCAGGTCGTGGTGCGTCGTGCACCGCCGCCCGTCGAGCAGGCCCGACTGCCCGAGCGCGAACGCGCCCGAGCAGACGCTCGCGACCGTGCCGCCGAGGCGGTGGTGGTCGTACAGGTTCCGGGCCTGCGAGGCCGAGAGCCGCGGGCCGCCGGCGGTCCCGGGGGATCGCCAGCCCGGCACCATGACCAGATCGTCGGCCCCGAGCTTCGGCCATGCGGTCTCGGCCTTCACCGCGAGCCCCTGAGCCGTTGGCACTTCGGGGTCGTCGGCGACGTACCGCAGCCGGTAGCAGGCCGAGCCGCGCGACGAGGGCAGCACGTCGGCGGCGGTCGAGAAGACCTGCGCCGCGCCCGCCAGATCGAGCAGGTGCAGTTTCGGCACCAGCAGGAAGACCACCTCGGACACCGCGCCCCCTCAGCGTTCAGTCGCGACCGGAAGCACGATCCTGCCACTCGCGCACCAGCGCGTCCACTCCCGTCACCGTCGCGAACCGCCCCGACAGCGCGTACTCGGTCCGCTCGATGATCGCGTCGGTCCCCAGCGTGCGCGGGTCGGCGAGGAGCTCCTCCAGGCTCTGGTCCTGCGGGGCGTCCCGGTGCGGGATCGGGTTGGTCGCGGTCGCGTCGGTGACGAACACGGTCTCGTAGCCGAGGTCGGAGGCGACCCGCGCGTTCGTCTCGCAGCACTGCTCGGTGCGGATGCCGGTCACCACGACCTCGCCGACGCCGTGCTGGGTGAGGATCTGCTGCGCGTTCGTGGTGGTGAAGGCGTTGTGCGAGGTCTTGAACAGTTCCGGTTCGCCCGCAAGGGGTTTGATCCCGGGCAGATATTCGACGAACCCTCTCGCGGGGTCGAACACGTTGCCGGTGCCCGGTTCGACATGACGGATCCACACCACCAGGTCGCCGTTGTCGCGGGCAGTCTCGACGAGCGGATTGATCTTGTCGACGATGCCGGGGTTCGAGATCGCGGCCCAGACGGGGCGCTGGCGGAAGGATTCCTGGACGTCGATGACGAAGAGTGCGGTTCTCATGCGGTCAATCGTCGTTTCCCGGAAGCCTTGCGGCCAGGCACGATCGCGCCGCACAGCGGACCGATCCGGTCAACTCCGAAGGCCTGGAAGCGACCGTGCCGCCCGACCCTCCGCGGCCCGGTCTTGACCCGGACGGGCCGCGGAGGATCAGACGGCACGGCGTCTTCGGGGGGTCCTTACAGAGTGCCCAACGTCCGCAACCCCGGCAGCGCCCGGCCGTCGAAGTCGAACAGGGCCTGGTTCTCCCAGCCGTTCCCGCTGGCCGGGTCGGCCGGGTCCCACCCGGCGCCGGCGACGCCCGTCCAGGTGGCCTCCCACCAGAACAGGCCCTTGCCGAGTCCGTTCGGCACGGCCTTGACCACGTCGGCGATCGCCTCGATCCAGTACGACTGGTTCTCGGGGCTGGAGGGGAAGCCCGGCACCGGCTCGGGGTCGGTCATGATGTTCGCGAACCCGTCCGAGTCGCCCGTGGTGAACGGGTACGCCGTCTCGACCAGGTACAGCGGCTTGCCGTACCGGCCCGCGAGGTCGTTCAGGTTCGCGGCCAGCCCGGAGAGCTCGCCGTGCCAGTACGGGTAGAACGACGCGCCGATCGCGTGGAACGGTACGCCGTTCGCGACGGCGTTGTCGAAGAACCACTGGAACGCGCCGCTGTTGCCGCCCTCGGCCAGGTGCAGGATCGTCCGCGCCTTGGGGAGGACGTCGGCGACCGCGTCGCAGCCGGCCGTCAGGAGCCCGGCCATCTGTTCGAGCCGGTCCCAGCGGCCGTCGGGCCAGATGAGCCCGCCGTTGGTCTCGTTGCCGATCTGCACGAGTCCGGGTTCGACGCCGGCCCGCTTGAGCGCGCCGAGCACGTCCGCGGTGTGCTCGTACACCGCGGTCTTCAGCTCGGTGAAGCCGAGATCGCCCCAGGCCGCGGGTTTGTACTGCTTGCCCGGGTCGGCCCACGTGTCCGAGTAGTGGAAGTCGACCAGGAGGTCCATCCCGGCCCGCTTGGCGCGCCGGCCGAGTTCGACGACCTGGGTCTTGGTGTTGTAGCCGTCGGCGGGGTCGACCCACACCTTGGCGCGGATGCAGTTGACGCCGTTCTCGGCGAGGATCTTGACGGCGTCGCCGCGGCGGCCGTCGGCGCGGCGGTAGACCGCGCCGTAGTCCTCGTTCTTGATCAGGCCCGAGATGTCGGCGCCGCGCACGAAGCGGGGCTTGCCGGGACGCTCGGTCTGGGCTGCCGCGGCGGTGGTCGCACCGGCGGCGGCGACGCCGACGGCGGCCGCACCGGCGGCGGTGAGCGCGGTTCTGCGTTTCATGGCTTTCCTATCGAGGAGTAGGGGGCGGGCCGGTCCTCTCGCACGGAGACCGGCCCGGGGTCTAGAGGGTGCCGAGCGTCTTGAGCGCCGGGGTGGCCTTCCACGCGAAGTCGAACAGCGCCTGGTTCTCCCAGCCGTTCTTGCTGTTCGGGTCGTACGGGTCCCAGCCGTTGCCGGTGACGGCGGTCCAGGTGGCCTCCCACCAGAACACGCCCGCGCCGCGGCCGTTCGGCACGGCCTTGACGACGTTCGCGATCGCCCTCAGCATGTCGGACTGGCCCGTGTAGCTGGCCGGGTATCCGGAGACGGGGGTCGCGGCGCTGATGATGTTGCCGAAGCCGTCGCGGTCGCCGGGGTTGAACGGGTACGCGGTCTCGACCACGTACACGGGTTTGCCGTAGCGCGAGGCCATGTCGTTGAGGTTCGACTGGAGGCCCGAGAGCGAGCCGTGCCAGTAGGGGTAGTACGAGGCGCCGATGGCGTCCCAGGTGACGCCGCGGGCCTTCATGGCGTCGAAGAACCAGCGGAACACCGAGTTGTTGCCGCCTTCGGCGAGGTGCAGCATGACCTTCGCGGCGGGGACCGTGGCGCGGACGGCGCCGGCGCCCGAGATGAGGAACTGCGCGAGGTTGTCGAGCTGGTCGTAGCGGCCGGTGGGCCACAGCATCCCGGCGTTGAGCTCGTTGCCGACCTGGACCATCTGCGGGGCCGCGCCTGCGGCGCTCATGGCCCCGAGGACGTCGGCGGTGTGGTTGTAGATCGCGGTCTTCAGCTGCGCCACACTGTAGTTCGCCCAGGCCGCGGGTTTGGTCTGCGCGCCCGGGTCGGCCCAGGTGTCGGTGTAGTGGAAGTCGACGAGGACGTTCATGCCGGCCGCGCGGGCGCGCTTGGCGACGTTGACGACGTGGGTCTTGTTGTTGTAGCCGTCGGCGGGGTTGACCCAGACCTTCAGGCGGATCCAGTTGACGCCGCTCTTCTGGAGGATCCAGATCGCGTCCTCCTTCCAGCCGTCGGCCCACATGTACACGCCGCCTTTGGCTTCGGACTTGGCGAGGCTGGAGATGTCGGCGCCGCGCGCGAACGCGGTCTGGGCGCCTGCGGACTCGGCGGTGCCGAGCGCCAGGGCGGGCGCGGCGAGTGCCGCGGCCGCGGTGGTGAGTGCGGTTCTTCGCTTCATTGCGAACCGTCCTTACGGGTTGCGCTTCAAGAGGTGGTGCAGTCTGGGGCCGCGAGGGTTCAGCTCCCCGCGTGCGCGAGGACGACGACCGCCCCGGCGGGGACCGGGACGCCGTCTGCGTAGCCGGCGCCGGTGAGGGCGTCGGTGCCCCGGAGGTCCGGGACGTGCTGGTCCTGACCGGTGTGGTTGATCAGGAAACTGAGGGGGCCGCGGCGGACCGCTTCGAGCCCGTCCGGGAGGCCTTGCGGCCGTGCGACACCCGCGCCGTCGAGCACTCGGGCGAGGAGGTCGCGCAGGCCGGTGGCGTCGTCGAGCGCAGTCGCGGCGTACCAGGCGGTGCCGGAGCCGACGCGGTGCCGCGTCACGGCGGGCCGGCCCGTGTCGGGGCCTTCCTCGAACGCCGCCACCGCTTCGGCGCCGTCGAGGCGCACGTGCTCGGACCAGATGCGCCCGCTCGCGCCCGAGGTGAGGGCGAGCCGGGTGCCCTCGTGCAGCGGGTGGTACTCCTCGACCCAGAGGCCGAGCGTCTCGCGCAGCACGGAGGCGTGCGCGCCGGGGTGCACGGTGTCGTGCTCGTCGACGACCCCGGAGAAGTAGGAGACGAGCAGGTGGCCGCCGTCCTCGACGTAGCCGCGCAGGTTCTTGGCGGCGGCGTCGGTGAGCAGGTAGGAGGACGGGGCGATCACGGCCTTGTAGCGGCCGAGGTCGCTTTCGGGGTGCGCGAAGTCGACGGTGACGTGCTGCTTCCACAGCGACCCGTAGTACGCCTCGATGCGCTCGCGGTACTCCAGGTCCACCGAGGGGCGCCATTCGAGTTCGAGGGCCCACCAGGACTCCCAGTCCCACAGGACCGCGACCTCGGCGTGCACCTCGGAGCCGACCACAGCGGAGAGTCTCTTCAGGTCGTCGCCGAGGGCGACGACGTCGCGCCACACCTGGGTGTCGGTGCCGCCGTGGGGGAGCATCGCGGAGTGGAACTTCTCGGAGCCGGCGCGGGAGGCCCGCCACTGGAAGTACATGAGGCCGTCGGCGCCGCGCGCGACGTGCGCGAGGGAGTTGCGGCGCATCTCGCCGGGGGTCTTGGCGATGTTGCGCGGCTGCCAGTTCACGGCCGAGGTCGAGTGCTCCATGACCATCCACGGTCCGCCGGCGACGGCGCGGGTGAGGTCGGCGCTCATGGCGAGCTCGATCTCGTGCTCTTCGCGCTCGGCGATGAGGTAGTGGTTGTTGGAGACGACGTCCACGTGCTCGGCCCAGCGGAAGTAGTCCATGTCCTTGCAGTTGGGCACCATGAAGTTCGTGGTCGCGGGGGCCTGGGAGTGGCGGGCGATGACGTCGCGCTGGAGCCGGTAGTTGGCCAGGTGCGCGTCGTTCGAGAAGCGCATCCAGTCCAGTTGCAGGGCGGGGTTGACGCCGGGCGGGGCGATCGCGGGGGCCTCGACCTGGTCGAAGTCGCGGTAGGTCAGGCCCCAGAAGGCGGTGCCCCAGGCCTCGTTGAGCGCGTCCGTGTCGCCGTACTCGGCGGCGAGCCAGCGGCGGAAGTGCGCGGCGGACTCGTCGCAGTAGCACTGGACGTTGGCCCAGCCGTACTCGTTGTGCAGGTGCCACATCTGGACGGCGGGGTGCTCGCCGTAGCGGGCGGCGAGCTGTTCCACGATGGACTCGCACGCGTCGGTGTAGACCGGGTGGGAGGGGCATACGCCGTGGCGCGAGCCGGAGGCCATGGTGCGGCCCTCGAAGTCGACCAGGCGGATCTCGGGGTGGGCGCGGCGCAGCCACGAGGGCGGGTTGGACGTGGGGGTGCCGAGGTCGACGCCGATGCCGCCGTCGTGCAGCAGCCCGATGACCTTGTCGAGGCCGGTCCAGTCGTACTCGCCGGGGGCGGGCTCGATGATCCCCCAGTTGAAGATCCCGAGGCTGACGAGGTTCACCCCCGCTTCGCGCATGAGGCGGACGTCCTCGTGCCAGACCTCCTCGGGCCACTGTTCGGGGTTGTAGTCGCCTCCGTAGCGAATGGTCTGCACCGTGTCTCCTGTGAGGTTCCTTGCATCAATGCCTGTGAACGTGCACAGTACTCGACGCCCGGTGATCACGCAACCTGAGGATCTGTCGTGCGCCGTTTCAAAATTGTGATCGTTTCATGAAGAATCTTTGTTCTAAAAACCGACATTAGGCGCAAAACTTGGTTGCTAACTGCGATCCGAGTCGCTAGATTCGTGTAAACGTTCACAGCCCGGTGGCGCGATTCATACGCCCAGCGCCGACCAGGCCACCACTCACCGAGACAAGGACTTGACATGCGCAGCAAAGGTGCTCACGCGGGACCCTCCCTCAACCGCCGCAACCTCCTCGCACTCGGCGGCGGCGTCGCCGCGGCCGGGACCCTCGCCGCCTGCGGCGGGCCCGAGGAAGACGAGAACGCCCAGAGCGGCGGCCTCGAGTGGGACGCCGACGCCCAGCAGTACGTGATGGAGGAGGACATCGCCTCCGGCAAGGCCGCCCTCAAGGTCTGGTTCGAGCAGGACTACGTGGCCGAGGCGATCATCGCCGCCTTCACCGAGCAGTTCAAGGGCGTCAAGGTCGAGTACGAGCTCGTGCCCCAGAACGACGCCGTCGAGAAGATGACCACCGCCGGCGAGGCCGGGCAGGGCGCCGACGTCTACATGTCCTTCTACGACCAGCTCGCCCGCGCCATCGACCAGGGCGTGGCCGCCCCCCTCGGCGAGTACGAGACCGTGCTCAAGGGCCGCATGAGCGAGACCTTCACCGGCGTCGTCTCCGGCGGCGACGACGGCACCATGCACGCCGTCCCCGTCACCACCGAGTCGATCGCGCTGTTCTACAACAAGACCCTCCTCAAGGAGCTCACCGGCTCCGACGCCCCGGCCGCCACCTGGGAGGACATCAAGGCACTCGCCGCCGAGTACAACGACCCCTCCAAGAACCAGTGGACCGTCCAGTTCACCCCCGGCGAGATCTACCACGCCTACTCGATCCTCTCGGCCGTCGGCTGGCAGCTCTACCCCGACCTCGACCCCGCGAAGCCGAACTTCGACGACCCGGCGCTCATCGCGGCCCTCGACTACTACGCGGGCCTGCGCGAGGTCTTCGACGTCCCCGCCGCCGACGCCACCGAGGAGAACATCCGCCAGGAGTTCGCCGCCGGCAAGACCCCGTACGCGATCAACGGCCCCTGGGCCTTCGCCGACTCCGACACCGGCGCCGAGGCCAACGGCTTCGAGTACGGCGTCACCGTGCTCCCGAGCGTCGCCGGCGGCCAGCCCGCCAGCTCCTTCGCCGGCATGCACACCGCCGTCGTCTCCGGCTACACCAAGTACCCGGCCGCCGCCCGCGTCTTCGCCGCCTTCCTGGCCTCGGACGCCGGCGCCGCCGCCCTCTACGCCGCCACCGGCCAGATCCCGGCCCTCAACGCCGACCTCCTCGCCGGCATCGAAGGCCTCGCCGACGACCCGCACGTCGCCGGCATCGTCGAGCAGTCCGCCCAGGCCGACCTCATCCCGCAGGTCCCCGAGTACTTCTGGGAGGTCGGCAACACCCTCGCCGTCGACGTCTGGGACTCCCTGAGCTCCGCCGCCGACGCCCAGACCAAGGCCGTCGACACTTACGACGAGCTGCACGGACTGTAGGGCCAAGCCACCGATGAGCAACGCTCCGTGCAGCAGGCTCCCCGCACTGGTGCCAGGCCTCGCCTCGGCACTGGTGTGGGGGGCCGGCCAGCTCCTCAACCGCCAGGCGGGCAAAGCCGCCTTCTACTTCGCGTTCTTCGCAGGCCTGGTCGGCTGGGAGATCGCCTCCGGCAACTACTACGCCGGAATGGACTTCACGGCCCGCGGCAACGGCGGGTTCTTCGTCAAGGGCCTCTGGGGCCTGTTCACCCTCGGCACCCAGTCCCGGCAGATGACCCTCACCGGGCTCTCCGACGGCGACAACTCCATCACCCTCCTGGCCAGCGGCCTCATCGCGCTGCTCGTCCTCGCCCTCCTGGCCGTCATCTGGATCTGGGGCATCCGCGACGCCGCCGCCTACCGCACCGCGCTCAACACCGGCGGCGCCCGCGAATCCTCCGCGGCCTACTACCGGCGCCTGTGGGACAGCGCGTTCGCGTACATCATGCTCTCGCCGGGCCTCGTGCTCGTCGTGTTCATGTCCGTCCTGCCGGTCCTGTTCGTCATCCTCGTCGCCTTCACGAACTACAACCGCGACCACCTGCCCCCCAAGAACCTCGTCGAATGGGTCGGCTTCGAGAACTTCGGCGCGATCCTCTCGGGCTCGGCCTGGACCGACACGTTCCTCGGCGTCCTGGCCTGGACCTTCGTGTTCGCGCTCGTCACGACCGTCGCCTCCTACGCGCTCGGCTTCTTCCAGGCCGTGCTCCTGGCGAACAAGAAGGTCAAGGCCCCGCGCGTGTGGCGGTCGATCTTCCTGCTGCCATGGGCGGTCCCCGCGATCGTCTCCGCCCTGGTGTTCCGCTCCATGTTCAACGGCCAGTTCGGGCCCATCAGCCAGTGGCTCATGGACGTCGGCCTCACCGACGACCGCATCTACTGGTTCACCGACGCCTCGAACCCCAACCTCGCCCGCGCTGTGGTGCTCCTCATCAACCTGTGGCTCACCTTCCCGTTCTTCATGGCCCTCGTCGGCGGCGTGCTCACCAACATCGACGCCAGCTACTACGAGGCCGCCCGCATGGACGGCGCCAGCTCCTTCCAGCAGCTGCGCCACATCACCCTGCCGGTGGTCCACAAGACCGTCGCGCCCCTGCTCATCCTCTCGTTCGTGTCCAGCTTCAACAACTTCGGCGTGGTGTACTTCCTCACCGAAGGCGGCCCCGAGAACGCCGACTACCGGTTCGCCGGCAGCACCGACCTCCTCGTCACCTGGCTGTTCAAGCTCACCTTCGAGACCCAGCTCTACAACATCGGCGCCGTGATGAGCCTCTTCATCTTCCTCATCGTCGGCACGATCTCCGTGTGGAACCTCAACCGCTCCAAGGCGATTCGGGAGCTCTGACCATGACCGCCAAGATTGCCGAACGCCCCGCGCCCAGCGGGACCGCCACACCGCCGCGCCGCCGCAGGCGCCCCCGCGGGGAGGGCCTCTCCACGGTCCTCATCCACCTCGAACTCGTCCTCGTCGCCGCCGTGGTCATCTTCCCGCTCCTGTGGGTCGTCGGCGCCTCCCTCAGCCCCGGCGACGGACTCGGCGAGGTCTCGCCGTTCCCCTCCGAGGCGACCATCGCCCACTACCTGAACCTCTTCACCGAGACCGACTACGGCCGCTGGTACCTCAACTCGCTCTACGTCGCCGTCCTCAACATGGCCGGCTCGGTCGTGCTCGCCGCCGTCTGCGGGTACGTGTTCTCCCGCGTCAAGTTCAAGGGCCGCAAAGCCGGGCTCCTGAGCATCCTCATCCTGCAGATGTTCCCGGCCTTCCTGGCCGCCATCGCCGTGTACATGCTCTTCCTGAACTTCGGCCTGCTCGACTCCCTCACCGGCCTCGCCCTCGTGAGCATCGCCGGCGCGCTCCCGTACAACATCTGGCTCATGAAGGGCTACACCGACAACCTGCCCGCGAGCCTCGATGAGGCCGCCGCGATCGACGGGGCCGGACGCCTCACGATCTTCGCGAAGATCATCCTGCCGCTCATGCGGCCCATGCTCACCTTCGTGGCGATCACGCAGTTCACGCTGCCGTGGATGGACTTCATCCTGCCCCGGCTCGTCCTGCAAAGCGCGGACAAGCAGACCGTCGCCCTCGGCCTGTTCAACATGATCAGCTCCGAGTACGCCAACTCGTACACCACGTTCGCCGCCGGCGCCGTCGTGCTCGCCCTTCCCATCACGATCCTCTACATCGTCCTCCAGCGCTACCTGGTCACCGGCGCCAGCGCCGGCGCCGAGAAGGGATAGGCGCATGACCCTTCCCATCAGAGGCGCCGACGTCTCCATGACCGCCGAGATCGAGCAGCGCGGCGCGGTCTTCCGCGCCGACGGCACCGCGCACGATCTCTTCGAGCTCCTTGCCGCGCAAGGCGTCAACTGGATCCGCCTGCGCCTGTGGGTGGACCCGCGCGACGAGTCCGGCGAGCCCTACATGGGCGGCACGAACGACCTGGCGACGACGATCGCGCTGGCCCGCCGTGCCAAGGCGGCGGGTCACGCGGTCCTGCTCGACCTGCACTACTCGGACTTCTGGACGGACCCGAAGAAGCAGTCCACGCCGAAGGCCTGGCGCGGTCTCACTGGCGCGGACCTCGAATCGCGCGTGCACGACTGGACCTCCGACGTCCTCGCCGCACTCGAGGCGGCCGGGGCCTCGCCCGACATGGTCCAGGTCGGCAACGAGATCACCAACGGGATGCTCTGGCCCGAAGGCCGGACGCCCCGGTTCATCGACGCGGAACGCCGCTTCGAGCGCGAGGACCCGGCTGCGTTCGACCGGCTGGCCAGGCTCCTGGCCGCCGGCACCGCCGCCGTCCGCGAGGCCGGCGACGCACGAGTGATGATCCACCTCGACTTCGGCGGCGCGAACGAGCTCTACCGCGGCTGGTTCGAGCAGGCGACCGCGCGCGGCCTCGACTTCGACGTCATCGGCCTGTCCTACTACCCGTACTGGCACGGGACCCTGGAGGACCTGGGCGCCAACCTGAACGACCTGGCTGCCCGCTACGGGAAGGACCTCGTGGTCGTCGAGACCGCGTACGCCTGGACCGGCGCCTCCCCTGCGGGGCACCACCAGGTGTTCAAGCCCGAACTCGCCGAGGCCGGCGGCTACCCGGCCTCACCCGAGGGGCAGGCCGCGTACCTGCGCGACCTGTACGCCATTGTGGAGGCCGTGCCCGGCGGTCGCGGCCTCGGCGTCGTCTACTGGGAGCCGGCGTGGCTTCCGGTCGACGGCACCACCTGGGCCTCGCGGGCCGGGATGGAGTACGGCGACGACGTGGTCGACGAGTCCGGCAGCTCCTGGGCCAACCAGGCGCTGTTCGACTTCGACGGGAACGCGCTGCCGTCGCTGCGGGCGCTGGGCGGCGGGTGACGCCGTTGGGGCGCAGCCGTTCGCACATGCCTTGCGGCATCGGCGGCGAGGCCGCCGTCCCCTTGGGCGGCCTCCCCGCGCACCGCTCGACCGGTGAGGCGGAGCGGGCCTCGGCCCGTCCCGATGGCCGGGGCGAGTGATAATCGAGTGAGACACAAGGGAGAGCTGAGCATCTTGACACGGAAACGACCGACGATCCACGACGTGGCGGCGGCCTCGGGCGTCTCGCGCGGCACGGTCTCCCGCGTCCTCAACGGCAAGGCGAACGTCTCGCTGTCGGCCGAGGCGGCGGTGCGCCGCGCGGTCGCCGAGACCGGGTACGTCGTGAACCGGGCGGCGCGGAGCCTGAAGACGAGCCGCACCGGTTCGATCGTCATGGTGCTCTCGGAACCGCAGGAGCGCTTGTTCGAGGACCCGAACTTCTCGGTGCTCATGCGCGTGGCCACGAACCAGCTGGCCGACCGGGACATGTCCCTGGTCCTCATGATCGCCGGCGACGACGGCGGCCGCGACCGGGTGGCCCGCTACCTGCGCGGCGGCCACGCCGACGGTGCGCTGCTCATCTCCACCCACGCGGGCGACCCGCTGCTCGACGAGATCGAGCGCGCGGGCGTGCCCGCGGTCGCCCTCGGCGCGGTGCTGGGCCGCGAGTCGGTGATCCCGTACGCGGCCGCCGACGAGCGCGGCGGGGCGCGTGCCATGGCCGAGTACCTGGTCGAGCAGGGCCGCCGGAAGATCGGCATGATCACCGGCCCGCTCGACACCCCGGGCGGTTCGCTCCGCCTGGAGGGGTTTACCAGCGTGCTGGGCCGCAAGGCCGGGAAGCAGATGGTCGTGCACAGCGACTACACGCAGGCCGGCGGCGAGGCCGCGATGCACCGGCTGCTGCAGAACGTGCCGGACCTCGACGCGGTGTTCGTCGCCTCCGACCTCATGGCCGCCGGGGCGCTGCAGGCGCTGCACGCGGCCGGGCGCAGGGTCCCCGAGGACGTGGCCGTGGGCGGCTTCGACGACTCGGCGATCGCGTCGGCGACCCGACCGGCCCTGACCACGGTCCGGCAGCCGCTGGCGAAGGTCGCGGAGGAGACCGTCCGGCTGCTCCTCGAGCTGCTGGAGGACGAGGAGGTCGAGTCGGTCATCCTGCCGACGAAGCTGATCGTCCGCGACAGCGCCTGATCGAAGCGCATGCGCGAAGGCGGGGCGCCCGGTGATCCGGGCGCCCCGCCTTTTCGCGGTACGTGACATGTGGCGTGTGATGTATTACCGCCCGTGTGCGCAGGGCGACGCATGTTGCGTGATGTGTGGCGGGTGATGTACTACCCGCCCAGCGCTCAGAGCGTCACCTTCCCGTGGCGGACCGGCGCGGGCTCGGGGATGTTCGCGGCCAGCGCCATCACGGACCCGGCCAGGAGCAGGAGCAGGCCCGCGGCGGCCGCGGCCTCGCCCGCGGCGAGCGAGCCGGCCGGGAGGTCCTCGCTGATGCGCAGGTCGCTGCCGTACATGAGCATGGCGCCCGCGAGGCCGCCGAAGGCCCAGACGGTGCGGGTCTCGTGGGTGTGGAGCGTGAAGTAGAGGGCGCTCCAGACGACGAGGAGCAGCATGAGTCCGAGGGACATGACGTAGGTCCGGGTGTCGGGCTGGACGCCTTCGATGCCGGAGAGGTGCCAGTAGTCGAGGGAACCGCCTCCGGCGGTGTCGACCCAGGGCATGAACATCGAGCCGACCATGAGCACCGAGCCGCCGAGGGCGGCCAGGCCGCCGATGCGGGAGTACGGGGTCGAGGGAGTGCGCTCCATCTTCCACCTCCGGTAGAGAACCGCTGATGACTCAAGGGCACCACCGCGGGGAGGGCATCGTCAACGTTCTTGACGGGTTCTTGACGTCAAAGGGACAGAACTGTCGGGAACCGGACAGACCGTCAGCGGTCCTCCCCGTGCGGCGAGCTTGACCAGGTGGGCGTGCGCGTATTCGCAGACGACCGCGTGACGGTAGACGGCGTGCGGCACGTCGGTGTTGGAGTCGGCGCGGATGGCGAGGTCGCCGCTGCACCAGCGCAGGAACGTGGGGTCGCCGGTGATGTCGGCCAGGATGGCGAGGATCGAGTCATCGAAGCGCATGGAGTGCACGGCCCGGCGGTACTCGTCGGGGGTGAGGCAGGCGGCGAACGGCAGGTTCATGAGGCACAGGGCGGTCTGGATGTCCAGGCGCATGAGGCGGAACCGGTACGGCTCGGGGTCGAGTTCGGGCATGTCGAGGCCGCTGAAGTCGATCGTCTGCGGCCGCCCGACCGGGTTGCCGTCGAGGGCGATGAGCACTTCGTAGACGTTGATGTCGTGCTCGATGACGGCGCGGTCGCCGAGTCCGGCGAGGTTCACCGGCCGGAGTGCGACCGGTTCGATGCCGGAGTCGGTGTTGCGGACGATGAAGTTGAGGAGGTTCGTCTCGATCACGAAGTGGCGGATGAGGAGTTCGACGGCGAGCGGGGAGACGAACCGGCGCAGGAACCACAGGCAGAGCCGGTCCATGAGCCGGTGCGCGGTCCAGCGCACCGGCGTGAGCCGCTTGAGGGCGACGATGACGAGCGCGAGCACCCGCGAGACGGGCCGCAGCACCGGGTAGATCCAGGTGCGGGTCCACTGCTGCTGGTCGTCGGTGACCATGCGGGCGACGGCGGGCTCGAGGGGCATCGCGGGGTCGGCGACCATGGCATCCCACAGTGGAGGGTCGGAGAGCGGCCCGCCGGACGGCGCACCTTCAGACATGGTCGAGTTCCTCCAGCTGGAGCGCGTAGAGCCGGGCGACGATCTTGGCGGTCTTGACGATGGCGTCGGCGGCCGCGGCGTCGACGCGCGGCGAGGCGAGGATGGCCTGGAGCTTCGCGAAGTGGTCGTCGTCGGCTTCGCCGTGGTAGGCGAGGAAGCTCACCTGGTCGTCGCGCAGTCCGAGGGTCTCCTTGAAGCGGGCGGCCCAGCCTGAGGCCTTGCCGGTGCCGAGCCCTTCGATGATGAACATGGCGCCGAGGAGGCCGATCGGGTCGGGTTGGCTCGCGGTGTGGAACATGTACGCCGACAGGGCCTCGGAGCCGATGTTCTTCTCGCCGCCGCGGATGTCCTCGATGGACCCGCCGCAGGCGGCGTAGTCGCGCTCGATCATCATGAAGTCGCGGTGCTCCTCGGCGGCGTGCCCGATGGCGGCGCTGCGGAGGTCGAACAGGTCGACTGAGAAGTTGGAGGCGGCGCGGGAGATCCAGCGGGCGCCGTCGGCGACCTGCTGGCGCAGGTTGAACAGGAGCCGCCGGTAGTCCTCGATGGTGGCGGTGCCCTCGGCGAGGCGGTGCATGACCGGGACCTGGTCGAGCCGCTGCTCGAACTCCTGCCAGACGGCCGCCAGGCGGTCCTGGACGCTCCCGGACTCCGGCGCGACGCGCTGCACCGCAGGCGGGGCCGCGTGCACGGCGGGCCGCGAGGCCGGCGCGGCGGTCGTCTCCGCTTCACCGTCCACACAGGTCAGGTGGGCGAACCCGAACGTGAACCGGCCCGATTCGGGCACGGCGAGCAGCACGGTCTGGCCGGGCTCGAACCGCCCGGTCCGCCAGCACTCCTCCAAGGCGATGAAGATCGAGGCCGCGCCGGTGTTCCCGCGGGTCTCCAGGTTGGAGAACCACCGGTCCGTGTCGATCTGCGCGCCGGCGGAGGCGAGCTGGTCGAAGACGATGTCGCGGAACGCGTTCGTCGAGTAGTGGCACAGCACGTGGTCGAGCTTGCCGAGGTCGATGAGGCCTTCGCGGGTGAGCGACTGGAACTCGCGCAGCCCGGCCTCCGCCAGGGCCCCGAGGGCACTGGTGTCCTGGCGCAGCAGCATCATCCCGGCCTGCTCGGCCGCGGCGGCGCTGCCCATGTCCTGCCAGGTGCGGCCCGCAGTGGGGGAGGGGCCCTCGCCCATCCCGGCCCGCATGCACACCTGGTTGGCGTGCGCGAGCGAGACGGTGCGGACCCAGTCGACGCGCAGGGAGGGCCGGTCGGGGCGCGGCTGCGCCTCCACCAGGACCGCGCCGGCGCCGTCGGAGAGCATCCACCGCAGGAAGTGCGCGTCGGCGTCCCCGCCGCCGTTGAACCTGGATCCGCGCAGCCACCGGCTCGACAGTTCACTGCCGACCACGGCCGCGCGCCGCCGGTCGCCCAGGCGCACCTTCGCCACCGCCGCGTCGAGCGCGGCGAGGCTGGAGGCGCACACCCCGGAGGCGGAGAGCACCTGCATCGGCCCGCCGCCCAAGCGGCCGTGCACCATCGACGCGAAGCCGGGCACCAGCAGGTCGCCCTGGGTGGTCGCGGTGGCGAGCATGTCGAGGTCGGCGGCGCCCAGCCCCCGCTCGTCCAGGGCGGCGTGCAACGCGTTGGCGGCGAGCTCCTCGTTCAGCTCGGTCGTGCGGCCCTGCGCGTCGAGCGCGTAGTGGCGCTTGGCGATCCCGTTGGCGGCCAGGATGCGGCGGCGCAGGCGGTCGCCGCGTTCGTCGACCCCGCCGAGGCGTGCCGCGATCTCGTCGTTGCCGACCGGGGGACCGGGGAGGTACGCGCCCGCGGCGGTGATGTACGCGTTCATCCCTCCATTGGACAGGGCCGGAGGCCCCGCCCGCATCGGCCCTTCTACTCAATTTTCGGTGACGAAAGTACTCAGTCGCCGTCGATGCCCTGCTCGATCGCGTACCGCACGAGCTGCGCCCGGTTGTGCAGCTGGAGTTTCGTGAGGATGTGCTGCACGTGGTTCTGCACGGTCCGCTGCGAGAGCACCAGCCGCTCGGCGATCTCGCGGTAGTTCAGGCCCTTCGCGACGAGCCGCAGCACCTCGGTCTCGCGCTCGGAGAGCTTCGGCCGCTCCTCCTCGTTCGCGTTCGCCAGCCGCCGGTACTCGCCGAGGACGAGGCCCGCCAGGCCCGGCGTGAACACCGCGTCCCCGGCCGCGACCCGTTCGACCGCGTCGGCGAGCTCGGCCGCCGACGCCGACTTGACGAGGTACCCGCGCGCCCCGGCCTTCATCGCCTCGAGCACGTCGGACGACTCGCCGCTCGCCGAGAGGATGAGCACCGCCGTGGGGCAGTCCTCCCCGAGGCTCTGCAGCACCGCCACCCCGGTGAGGTCCGGCAGCTGCAGGTCGAGGATCGCCACGTCCGGCCGCAGCTCCCGGATCGCGGTGAGCGCCGCCCTGCCCTCGCCGCAGACGGCGAGCACGCGGTGCCCGGCCCCGGTCAGGTCGCGGGCGATCGCCTCCCGCCAGATCGGGTGGTCATCGACCACGATGAGCGTCGCCATCGGCGTCCCCTTCCGTTCGCGGACGCGGCACCCGCATCTCGACCTCCGTCCCCGCGCCGGGCCCGGACACCACGGTCACGGTCCCGCCCAGTTCCCGGACGCGGCCCTCGATCGACTGCGCCACACCGAGGCGCCCTTCGGCGGCGGCCTCGGCCAGCCGGCCCGGCGCGATCCCGGGGCCGTCGTCGCGGACGCTCACCGTGACCGCCTCGCCGTCGTCCTCGACCAGCAGCCACACCCGCGTCCCGTCCGGGCAGTGCTCCCGGACGTTGTCGACCGCGCTCGCCACGGCCGCCGCGACCTCCCGCGCGGTCGCCGCGGGCAGCCGCACCGGCGTCGCCGGGGCCGCCACGGTCACCGACTCGCCCGCGTGCCGCCCCACCAGCTCGCGCAGATCCCGCCGCCCGTCGAGCGGATGCTGGTACGCCGCAGAGGAGATGAGCGCCCGCAGCGCCTCCTCCTGGCGCCCCGCCAGGCGCCCCAGCTCGGCCGCCTCGCCCCCGATCTCGTTGCCGCGCCGCTGCACCAGCGCCAGCACCTGCAGCACCGAGTCGTGGATGTCCCGGGCCAGCCGCTCCCGCTCCTTCGCCGCCGCGGTCCGCTCGGTCGCCCGCCGCGTCCGCTCCTCGGCCTCCACCCCGAGCCGCACCAGGTGCCCCACGGTGAACCCCGTCAGCACCAGCAGCGCGGCCTCGTTCACCGTGTTCTCGCCGATCCCGCCCCGGAACACCATCCCGAAGACCGCGATCACCCCGCCCGCCACGGCCCCGCTGCGCCGACCCCACGCGGCGCCCCACGCGAGCACCACACCGGCCAGCCACGGCCCCAACGAGATCGGCACCGGTCCGTCCGATACGGACAGCGCCCAGGCCGACACCGCGACCGCCAGCGCCGTCACCGCGAGGTCGGCGTAGACCACCAGCTCCTCGTACCCCTTGCGGGTGTACCGGTAGCTCACGACCGCGGTCCACCCGGCGAGCACGACCACCAGCAGTGCGGCTGCCACCGGCCGCACCAACGCTTCGAACGCGAAGGCGCCCAGCAGCACCGGATAGCCCAGAGCGGCGAACCGGAACACCGCGATCGCCCGCCGCAACTGCGTCTGCAAACCCACCCGCGCATTCTCCCAGGCGCCCGTGAAGCACACGGGTCCCAGTGCGACGGGAGTTCCCTACACATCGGTCGGTGGACCGCGGTCACTAGAGTTGCGGCATGTCCTTCTCCAGCCCCCGACCCGCCTCGATCAGCGTCGACTTCGGCACCTCGCACACCGTCGCCACGATCCGGCGCGCCGACGGCCGCGTCCACCAGCAGCTCTTCGACGGGTCCCCGCAACTGCCCTCCGCGGTGTTCATGAACGACGAGGGCGGACCGGTCGTCGGCGCCGACGCCGTCCACTCGGGACGCCGCAAGCCCGAACGGTACGAACCGAACCCCAAGCGGCGCATCGATGACGCCCAGATCCTCCTCGGTGAGACCGAGATCCCGGTGACCAGTGTCATCGCCGCGGTGCTCTCGCGGGTCGCCCGCGAATGCGAGCAGACCCTCGGCTCGCTGGGGCCGGTCACCGTCACCGTCCCGGCCGCGTGGGGCCCGACCCGCCGCCACGTCGTCGCCGACGCCGCCACCGCCGCCGGACTCGGCGCGGTGGACCTCGTGGCCGAACCCGTCGCCGCCGCCTCCTACTTCGTCGAGACCATCGGCGCGAACGTGCCCCCCGGCAGCGGCGTCGTCGTCTACGACCTGGGCGGCGGCACGTTCGACGCCACGGTCCTGCGCCGCGCCACCACCGGCTTCGACGTGCTCGCCGTCGACGGCGCCGACGACCTCGGCGGCCTCGACTTCGACCAGGCCCTGGCCGAGCACGTCGCCAAGACCGTGCAGCCGGACGACGAGCGCTGGCAGCGCTTGACGAACCCGACCGAGCCGGCCGACCTGCGCCACCGCACCGCGTTCATAGACGAAGTGCGCCAGGCCAAGGAGCGGCTCTCCCGCAGCGCTTCGACCGAGCTGACGATCCCGCTGCTCGACGTGGACGCCCACCTGACCCGGGAAGAACTGGAGCAGGTCTGCGCGCCGCTGGTCGAGCGCACGATCCGCGTCACCCAGGGCGTGATCCGCGAATCGGGGCTCGCCAAGGAGCAGGTCGCCGCGCTCTTCCTCGTCGGCGCCGCGAGCCGGATGCCGCTCGTGGCCACCCTGCTGCACCGCGAACTGGGCATCGCACCGTCCGCGATCGAGCAGCCCGAACTCGCCGTCTCCGAAGGCGGGCTCCTCGCCCAGCACACCGTCAACACCCCCATCTCCGTCCCCAGCCCGGCCCTGCCGCCGCAGACCGCCGTCCCGGTTCCCCCGGCCCCGGCGCCGAGCCCGGTGAGCGCCCCGACCGGCCAGACGATGCGGCTACCGCACCCCTCGGCCCCGCCGATGACCTCGCAGCCGACCCCGCAGGCCGTGCCGGGAATGCCGCCCCTGCAGCTCACCCAGCCGCACATGGCCGCGCCCACGGGCCCGCCCGCAGGCCCGCCCACCGGCCAGTACCCCACCGGTCCCGTTGCGCCCCAGCAGGGCCCGTGGATCAAGTCGAAGCAGGGCATCGCCGTGCTCGTCTCGGCGGCCGCCGCCATCCTCCTCGTGATCGGCGCGCTCGCGGCGATGCCGTACCTCACGAAGGACAAAGAGGACGACCCGACCAGCGCGAGCGACTCGCAGCAGCAGAGCGAGGAGGCCGGCGAAGCCGCCGACACCGAGGCCACCGAGGACGACACCGACGGCTCGGCCTCCACCGGCGACGACGACGGCCTCGTGCCGCTCGCCGACGCGGTCCAAGGCGACCTCACCGCGCGTATGGAATCCCAGCACGTCGGGGCGATCACGCAGATCGAAACCGCCCAGCTCGACGGCGCGAACGTCGTCCTCACCGGCGGCGAGGACGGCATGGTCCGCATCTGGAACCCCGCGGACGGCAGCCTGATCGACGAGTACCGCGGCCACAACGGCGTCATCCAGAGCCTCGGCGTCGTCACCGAGACCAGCGGGCGCGTCGCGGTCTTCTCCAGCGACGGCAACACCGACGACACGTGGTACCTCGACGACCCCGCCACGTCCGTCGCCGACCGCGAATCCATGTACGACACCATCTACTGGTACGGGCTGTGGGACGGCACCCCCGCCTACGCCACGGACTACCAGGTCAAGCAGTTGTTCACCGGCAACACGATCACCGACATCGACACCTACTACGGCGACGGGCTCGCGTTCACCGAAGTGGGCGGCACACTGCGCGCGGTCTGCCACTACGAGAACCGCGTCATCGTCACCGACCTCACCACCGGCGATCCGGTCGTCGGCACGTTCGACCAGCTCCAGTACGACATCATGGCGCTGGCCGTCGGCCAGGCCGCCGGGAAGAGCCTCGGGGTCACCGTCACCGGTGAGGGCGTCATCCAGGCCTGGGACCTCGCCGCGGCCGAGCCGTTCGGCGCGCCCGCGCAGGAGCTGTACCAGACCGTGACCGGCCTGGGCCTGATCGAGATCGACGGGAAGGCGGCGGTCCTCGCCTCTGGCGACAAAGGCCTGAGCCTGTTCGACCTGGAGACCGGTACGGCGATCGGGGAGGGCTTCGCCTCCCACACCGGGGAGGAGGCGCTCACGGGCGCCGCGGTGACCGAGGTGGACGGCCGCCAGGTCGTCGTCACCGGCACCGCCATGGGCCAGGTCGAGGTCTGGGCCCTGTAGCCGAAGCGGCGCGGGCCCGCAGGGCCCGCGCCGCTCAACCGCTGTTCGCCGCGGCCGGCGACTACTGCCGCGGGGGCGTGGCGGGCATCGGCGGCGCGGCCGGGAGCAGCGGGCCCGCGGTCGGCGCTTTCGCGTTGCGGCGCTTGCGCGCCAGACGGATCGGCACGATGACCGCGGCGGCCACGAGCGCCGCGACGGGCAGGAACGGCAGCAGCACGCCGATCACCACGGAGACGCCGACGAGCAGGTTCACCGCCCCCTTGAACCCCACGACGACCCCGTCCCAGAACGAGTCCGGTCCCGCGTAGCCCTCGGCCTCTTCCGCCTCGGCCGGGGTGATCACCGTGAAGTCGATGGTGGACATCGCGACCCGGTCCTGCAGGTCCTCCAGCTGCGACTCCAGGGACGCCAGCTCGCCTTCGCGCTGGGCCAGTTCGGCCTCGAGCTCGAGGATCGCCGTCACCGAGGCCGCCTCGGCCAGGAGACCGCGGACGCGTTCGACGCTGGCGCTCTTGGTGGCGATGTGCGCGGCGAGGTCGACGGTGGCCTCGGTGACGTCCTCGGTGGTCACCGACCGGTACCGCTCGCTCTCGGCGAGCGCGGCGAGCCCGTCCATGGCCTCCGTGAACTGCTCGGACGGCACGCGCAGCACCAGGTGGGCGCTGCTGTAGGCCGCCTCTTCGCCGGTCGCGCGGTCCCGCTCGTCGTCGGTGACGTATCCGCCGAAGGACTCGGCGAGGTCCCAGGCCTGCTCGGCGACACCGTCGGCGTCGGCGTCCTCGACTTCCAGCACCGCCTCGTAGATGACGGCGCGGTCGCCGGTGTCGACTTGGGGGTTCGCGGAGGCTTCGGGAGCCGCCTCGTCCTCGACGATGTCGGCGGCCTCCCCTTGGGCGGCCTCGGAGCCGCCTCCTTCGCTCGCATTGGAGCAGCCGAACAGGAGCAGTGAGGCCGCGGCGAGCACGGCGGCGGATCTGAGGGGTCGCATCATCTGCCTCGCAAGGGGTGTCGAAAGGGGCGGGGCGGCCAAGGACCGCCGGTGTGTCCAATGGTGGTCCCTCCGCGTCACGAATCGACTACAGGAGTCTCTCGATAGAGGAGCGTCGCCATAGGCACATGTTCGACGCCTGAAAAGGCCGAGGCGTTCCCACCCGTTCGAGGGCCGAAGCCTGATGCGTCCCTCCCGAGCGCGAAGCCGCGGCCCCGAACCGGGACGGGCGATGCGGTCTGCTGCAATATACTTGCAATAGAGGCGCCAGTGTGTGACATGTGATATGCCACCACCGCTGGCAGGGACCGAGCCCAAGAGGGAGACCGATTGGCAGGCAAGGAGCGACCGGTGACCGACCACCGACCAGGCGACCGCGGCAAGACGCACCCGATCACGCGGTACGGCGAGGCCGTGCTGCACCGCGCCTGCAAACCGGTCGAGGCCTTCGACGATGCGCTGGCGCAGCTGATCGAGGACATGTTCGCGAGCATGTACGCGGCCAACGGGGTCGGCCTGGCGGCCAACCAGATCGGCGTCGACGCGAGGGTCTTCGTGCTCGACTGCGAGGACGCCGACGGCCGGCGCCACGTGGCCGCGGTGGTCAACCCGGTGCTGCACCTGCCGCCCGCGCCGCGCGAGCTCATGGTCGACGACGAGGGCTGCCTCTCGGTGCCCGGCGCGTTCGAGGACACGCCCCGGTCCACCACCGCCGTCGTCGAGGGCTTCGACGCCGAAGGCGAGCCCGTGCGCATCGAGGGCACCGGGACGCTCGCCCGCTGCCTCCAGCACGAGTACGACCACCTCGAAGGCACCGTCTACGTCGACCGGCTCCCGAAGAAGGCCCGCAACCGGGCCCTCGCCGAAGCCGGCCTCCGCTAGGCCCCGGGCCGGAACCAGCGGACCGCGGCGGGCGTGAGAAGGCACGCGACGATCGCGGTCGGTAGCGCCACGAAGGCCAGCGCCCAGGCCCCGGCCATGCTCATGTCCCCGTTCTCCCTGAAGAACGGGTCGGCGGCGGCCAGCAGCAGGTAGCCGCCGAAGACCAGAACGCTCGCCGTGCAGACCGCCAGCACCGCCCAGCGGGCGGCCCAGCGCCGCCGGCCGACGTGGACCGCCAGGACCGGCAGGGCGGCGGCCAGCAGGTTGCACACCGCGGCGCCGGCGAGCAGGTCGAGTGCGAACGCGGTGCCCGCCGGCGGGACCACCGAGAGGTAGAGGTAAGGCGCGAATGAGCCGAGTCCGGCTGCGAACAGCACCCAGAGGAGCGTCTGCGCGGCGGTCACGGCCTCAGGTTTGACTGCGGGGGTCTCGGTCACGGGTCTTCCTCGGCACGGGGCGGCGGACCGGCCCACGATAAGGCGGACGCGCCACGGGCCCGATCGTCGGACCGCTCTGGCATCATCGGCGCGATGGACTACCGAGAGCTGAAACAGGAACTGCGCCAGGCGTACGACGCCGAAGCCGATGCCCGCGAGGGCATGGACGACCGCCCTTGGAAGGCGCAGGAGCGCAGCCGGTTCGCCGCCCGCCTCCGGGAGGCGGGGGCGTCGCGCCTGCTGGAGATCGGCGCGGGCCACGGGATCAGCGGCAGGTTCTTCGCCGACGATGGCTTCGCGGTCACCTGCGTCGACCTCTCTCCCGAACTCGTCGCGCGCTGCAGGGACAAGGGCCTGGACGCGGCGGTGATGGACTTCGCCGACCTGGCGTTCGAGGACGCCTCCTTCGACGCCGTGTTCGGCATGAACTGCCTCCTCCACGTGCCGAAGACCGAACTGCCCGGGGTGCTCGCCGAAGTGCGCCGCGTCCTGGCCCCCGGCGGCTGGTTCTACTGGGGGCAGTACGGCGGGCAGGACTACGAGGGCGTCTGGGAGACCGACTCCTACGAGCCGAAGCGGTTCTTCTCCTTCTTCACCGCCGACCGCATCGAAGCCGTTGCGGCCGAGCACTTCGACCTGGTCGAGGCGCACCATGTCGCGCTGGAATCGAACATCGACCAGTACCAGGGGCTGATCCTTCGCAAGCCCTGAGACCGCGAGATACGTTTGATGCAGGGCGTTGGGGCTGGGCAAACGCCCTGCCCCGCTCTATCCTCGCCTCAGGCCGCCATGCGCGCGCGGAACGGGGGACACGCCATTGTCTGCTGAGCAGCAACAGATCGCCGAACTCATCGCGACCGGCAACGACGGACGCATGTACGCCACCGAACCGGACCGGCTGCGCCGCCTCGTGCGGTACGAACTCGCCCGCGAGGAGCGCCTCTCTCAGCCGGAGCTGCGGCAGGCCGGCGTCGGGCTCATCGCGCTGGGGGAGTACGCGGACGCGCAGCGGGTCCTCGCCGCGGCCGTGGAACGCGCCGCCACCCCGCGCCAGCGGGTCGCGGCCCTGGTCAACCTCGGCGACGCTCACCGCTACCCCGGCGACCTCGCCGCCGCCGAGCCGCTCTACGAGCAGGCCATCGAGATCGCGCGCGCCGAGAGCCCCCACACGCTCCACTTCGCGTTGCAGCACTACGGCAAGCACCTCATCGACGCGCGCCGCCCGCACCTCGCCGTGGAGGTGCTCACCGAGGTGCTCGCCATGCGCCGGCAGATCGGCGATCCGGCCCTGGTCACCTCGACACTGGAGGCGCTGAGCGCCGCCCGCGCGGCAGTCGGCCAGCGTACGATCTGACACTCCCGTGAAGCCGAGCATAGGAGCGCCATGACGACGAACCCGACCGCCGACTCCGAGCCCGAACGCAGCGAGGCGATCGGCCTCGCCCGCATCGCCGACATGATCCGCGCCGAAGCCGCGAACGGCCTGTACTGGGGCTGCGAACCCGAGGAGGAGGTCCGGCTCCGGGCACTGCGCGACCACGCCGCGGCGCTCCTCGCCGAGGTCGACCACCGCCCGTACGAGGAGATCCGGGAGATCTTCGCAGCCGACGGCAAGCTGCGGACCCCCATCCCGGGCACCGAGTTCCGCATCGACTGCGGCGACGGCACACGCCTCGTCCACCGCCGGCGATTCCGCTCCGACACCCTCGCGCAGCGCCTTGAGACGACCGCCGCCGCCCTCGGCGCCGACGTCCCCGCCGAACCGGTCGCCATCGCCGACACCGACCTCGGGGACCTCCCGTGCCCGCACACGTACCTGCTCGTCTACGAGTTCACGACCGGCCTCGACGCGGACGCGGCCGAGAAGCTCCTGGAGCCGGCCGACCCGGACCTCGACGGCGACCTGCCGACCTTCGCCCCGGCCGAAAGCGCGGTGGTGCGCGAACGCGGCCCGCTGCGCGTCTCCCCGGCCGCCAAAGCGATCCTCGCCGAGATCGCCGACATCGCGATGGCCTCCCTCGCCACCGCGACCAGCCCGTACTCGGTCGAACGCCACCACCGCGTCGCCGCGCACTGCGCGCGCACCGTCGAAGCGGACCTGACCTACCCCCGCATCGACTGCGGCGACCTCGCCGCCTTCATGGTCTCGACCGGGGCGGACGCGGCGGTCTTCGACGACGAGGGCCGCCTCCTCGTCATCAAGCGCACCGACACCGGGCAGTGGGCCGTGCCCGGCGGCGGCGCCGAGGTCGGCGAACCGGTCGCCCTGGCCGCGATCCGCGAAGCATTTGAGGAGACCGGACTCGAAGTCGCGCTGACCGGCCTGTCCTGGGCGTTCGACAAGCGGGACACGAACCTCGGCGACAGCCGCATGCCGATGATCATGAGCTTCACCGCCGCCCGGACCCGGCCAGGCCAGGCGATCCGGCTCGCCCCGCTCGAAGCGTCCGACCACCGCTGGATGACCGAGGCCGAAGCGGCCGAAGCGGACCTGTTCAAGGGCCACGAGCTCCGCATCCCCGTCGCCTTCGCACACGACAAGACCGAACAGTAGACGCGGGCGGGGCCCGGAAGCCGATCGGCTTCCGGGCCCCCCCCCCCGCCGCGCGCCGAGACCGTGTAACCCGCGCCCGAGACGTCGATGGCGTCGAGCGCCGCCGTCTCCTCCTCCGAGCCTTCCGTGGAGCTGTAGAAGTCGTTGAGGTCGTCGATGCACGCCTGCATCGCCTCCACCTCAGCCGCAGGCCCCTCCAACTCGGCGACCCGCGCCTCGGCCGCCTCGAGGTCCTCCTCCAACTGGGTGATCCGGTCGTCGCGGTCGGAGAGCCGCGCCTCCGCGTCCTCCAGGTCGCCGCTGGACTTCAGCCACAACGCGATCGAGACGGCGGCGGCGGCCAACCCGACGACCATGCCGATGGCGAGGAGCAGCACCGCCGGGGACTTGCGCGGTGCGGCCGGCGGCGGTTGCAGGAACGTCTGCGTCCCGTACCCGGGCTGCGACGGGAGGGGCTGCGGCGGTGGGGCCGTCTGCGCCGGGATCGGCGCCTGCGGCGCGTACCCGGAGTCGTACGGCTGCGGTTGCAAGGGCGAATAGGCGGGCGGCACGCTCTGCGGTTGCTGGGGATCGCTCGGACCGCCGAGGTTGTAATGCGGAGGCGGGTTGTAGGCCATGATGGGCTCCTTCAACGGAGGGTCGCAGTCCAGGGTAGAGCGGCCGTGCGAATCGACGGCACTACCAGTGTGACGACAGGAAACCGGGACCGGTCCCCGTCGTTACCCAAACTTGACATCACGGACCTGCAACGGCTGGGTCGCGAGTGACACGGGCGGGCGCGGTGATGCCGCGCCCGCCCGTTCCGCTAGACCGCCTTGAGCGTGCCGCCGTCGATCACGTGGTCGGCGCCGTGGATGTTCGCCGCCCGGTCGGAGAGCAGGAACGCCACCAGGTCGGCGACCTCCTCGGGCTCCCCGATGCGTCCCGAGGCGATGCCGAACTGGCCGGGGATCGCCTCGAGCAGGTCGCTGTGCGCCACGCCGTACGCCTCCGCGACCTTGCCGCCGAACCGCGTCTCATCCCGCCACAGCGACGAGCCGATGACACCGGGGGAGACCGTGTTGACCCGCACGCCCTGCGGCGCCAGCTCTTCGCTGAGCCGCTTGGAGAAGGCCGTCAGCCCGGCCTTGGCCTCGCTGTAGCCGATCGGGCCGACCGCCGGCAGGTACTTGTTGACTGACGAGACGTTCACGATCGCGCCGCCGCGCTCGATGATGCCCGGGAGTGCGGCCCGCGTGGTCCAAACCGCGCTGAACAGGTTGAGGTTGAAGACCGACTCCCACTGCTCGACGGGGATGTCGAGGAAGCCGCCGAGCGCCATCCGGTCGGCGTCGCCGCCGCCCACATTGTTGACCAGCAGGTCGATGCCGCCGACCGCGCTGATCGCCTCGGTGACGATGCGTTCGGCGCCCTCCCTGGTGGACAGGTCGGCGCTCACCGCGGCGGCGGCGACCTTCTCCAGCTCGGGGGTGACGGTGCGGGCGGCGCCGACGACGCGGACGCCTTCGGCGGCGAGGGTCTCGGCGATCGCGAGGCCGATGCCGCGGCTGGCGCCGGTGACGAGGGCGGTCTTGCCGTTGAGTCCGAGTTCCATGAGAGAGCCTTTCAATTGTTCTTGAACTTGAGGTCAAAAATAGGGCCCGAAAAAACGCCCTCGAACGAGGGCGCATCGTGCTCCGGCGCGGTCAGAGGCCCGCCACGGCAGTGTCGATGATCCGGTGCAGTACCGGGCCGTCATGGGTCTGGGTCATGACGCGCAGTCCGACGATAGTGTTCATCAGGAAGTGCGCCTGCGCCTGCGCATCGACGTCCTTCGCGACGTCGCCGTCGCGCTGGCCCTTGCGGATCCGCTCGTCGAACAGCCGGATGGTCTCATCGGTCATCCGCTGCACCGCCCGCATCGCCTCGGGGTCCTTGGCGCCCAGTTCGAGCGCGGTGTTGGCCGCGAGGCAGCCGCGCGGCGCGGGGAGGCTCAGGTCGACCTCGATGAGGAGCATCAGATAGGCGCGGATGCGCTCCTTGGCGGTGCCCGGTTCGTTCAGGAAGGCCTCGGTCATCGCCGAGCCGTTCTGTCCGTACAGGTCCAGCGCCTTGCCGAAGAGCTCGCGCTTGGAGCCGAACGCGTGGTACAGGCTGCCCTTGCCCACGCCGGTGGCTTCGGCGAGGTCCGCGGGGGAGGTCCCCGCGTAGCCCTTGGTCCAGAACGTCTCCATCGCCTGCGCGACGGCCACGTCCGGATCGAAGTTCTTCGGTCGGCCCATGCCCGAAACCCTACATCATTCTTGACCCAGGGGTCAATAACGGGGTGCGGGTTCGGACGCTGTGCGGCGAACGCCCTGGTGGGCAACCGGTCCGAAGGTCGCGGTGATCGTGCCGTTTCGTACGGTTGCCGCACTTGCAGGGCCGGGCGATACTTGAACCGTGCTCAAACCCCTCGTCATCGCCTCCGATCTGGACGGCACCCTCCTCGCCCCGAACGGCGCCCTGTCCGAGCGGACCCGCGACGCCCTCGCGGCCGCCCGCGCCGACGGGGTCGCCGTCGTCGCCGTCACCGCCCGCACTCCGTACGGCGTGGACATGCTGCCCGACCTCCTGCCGTACCTGGACGGCGCGGTCTGCGCGAACGGCGCGATCGTCTACGACCCCGTGAGCGGCCGCATCCGCATCCTCCGCTCGATCCGGATCTCGCAGGGCCGCAAGGTGGTCGCGGCGATCGCCAAGCGCCTGCCGGACGCGGTGTTCGCCGTGGAGACCGGCACCGGCATCGTCGGCGAGGAGCCCTACCGGGCCCTGGTCGGCTCCTCGAACTGGGAGTTCGCGAACACTGTCGACGGGGTCTTCAAGCGCGCCAAGCGGGCCGTCAAGATCAAGGTCTACTGCGGCGAGCGCACCGGCGAGGAGATGGCCGCCGCGGTCGAGGGCGCCGACCTCGGCGGGCTCGCGATGTGCCACTGGGGCGACTTCGGCATGCTCGACCTCAACGCCCGCGGCGCCGACAAGGCGTTCGGCCTGGCGACCTGGTGCAAGGAGCGCCGCGTCGGGCCCGACGCGGTGGTCGCCTTCGGCGACATGCCGAACGACGTGCCGATGCTCGCGTGGGCGGGCCGCTCGTACGCGATGGGCGACGCCCACCCCGAGGCCGTCGCCGCCGCGACCGCCCGCGCCGCCACCAACGCCGAGGACGGCGTCGCCCAGGTCATCGAAGGGCTCCTCGACAGCGACACCGCGGCCGCCGCCTGACCGGGCTCCGTCCCCCGAATAACTCCTTGCGGCGCTCCGCCCGGTCTGCTGGACTGGGCGGATCGCGGCCGTCGGCCGCTGCACGCTGCACAGAGGAGACTGGAATGCGCCAACAGTTCATGTCATTCGAGAAGGGTCACTTCGAACTCAAGGACATGACTGCAGTTGCGCACGCTCAACCTCGGAATCCTCGCCCATGTCGACGCCGGTAAGACCAGCCTGACCGAGCGGCTCCTGCACGCCGCCGGGATCATCGACGAGGTCGGCAGCGTCGACGCGGGCAGCACCCGCACCGACACGCTCGACCTCGAACGCCGCCGCGGCATCACCATCAAGTCCGCGGTGGTGTCCTTCGCGCTCGGCGGCACCGCCGTCAACCTCATCGACACGCCCGGCCACCCCGACTTCATCGCCGAGGTCGAGCGGGTCCTCAACCTGCTCGACGGCGCGGTGCTCGTCGTCTCGGCGGTCGAGGGCGTCCAGGCCCAGACCCGCGTCCTGTACCGGGCCCTGCGCCGCCTCGGCGTCCCGACCCTGGTGTTCGTCAACAAGATCGACCGCGCCGGCGCGCGCACGCACTCGCTCGTGCGCGACCTCGCCGCGAAGCTCGACCCGGCCATGGTCGCGATGGACGCCGTCACCGCTCCGGGCACCGCCGCGGCTGAGAGCCGGCCGCGCGAACGCGACACCGCCTTCGACGAGGACCTCCTCGACGCGCTCCTGGACGACGAGCTGCTGGAGGCGCACCTCGCGAACGCGGATGCCTCCCCGACTGCCAGTGGTATGTCACATGTCGCGCATGACGCGGCACTGGCCTCGGCGTTCACGGCACGCGTGGCCCAGGCCCGGGCGCACCCGGTCCACTTCGGTTCGGCGATCACCGGCGCCGGCATCGTGAGCCTCGTCGAGGGCATCCGCAGGTTCCTGCCCGGCTCGGACGGTGATGCGGACGGCCCGCTCTCCGGCACCGTGTTCAAGGTCGAGCGCGGCCCGGCGGGGGAGCGGATCGCCTACGCCCGCCTGTTCTCCGGCGCCGTCGCGGTGCGCGACCGGATCGCCGTCGGCGACGGCCGCCAGGCCAAGGTGACCGGGATCAGCGTCTTCGAGGACGGCGTCGACCGCCCGCGGCCGCGTGCCGAAGCGGGCCGGATCGCGAAGCTCCGCGGCCTGGGGGAGGTGCCCATCGGCGACGCGATCGGGCGGCCGCCGAAGCTGCGCACCGAGCACTTCCTACGGCCCGCCCTGGAGACCGTGGTCCTCCCCGCGAACGAGCACGACCGGCCCGCCCTGCACACCGCGCTCACCCAGCTGGCCGAACAGGATCCGCTCATCGGCCTGCGCCACGACGAGACGCGCCGGGAGCTGTCCGTCTCGCTGTACGGCGAAGTGCAGAAGGAGGTCATCGGCGCGACCCTCGCCGAGGAGCACGGCCTGGAGGTCGAGTTCCGCGAGTCCACCGTCATCTGCGTCGAACGCGTCGTCGGCACCGGCGCGGCCGCCGAGGTCATCGCCAAGGCCCCCAACCCGTTCCTGGCCACCGTGGGCCTGCGCATCGAACCGGCCCCGGGGCCCGCCGTCGACTTCCGGCTCGGCGTGGAACTCGGGTCCATGCCGCTCGCGTTCTTCAAAGCCGTCGAGGAGACCGTCCACGACGCCCTCCGCGAGGGCCTCCACGGCTGGCAGGTCGAGGGCGCGGTCGTCACCATGACCCGCTCGGGCTACTGGGCCCGCCAGTCCAGCGCCCACGGCGGCTTCGACAAGAGCATGTCGAGCACCGCCGGCGACTTCCGCAACCTCGTGCCGCTCGTCCTCATGGCGGCCCTGCGCGAAGCGGGCACGGTCGTGTGCGAACCGCTGCACCGCTTCCGGATCGAGCTGCCCGCCGCCGACCTCGGCGGGGTCCTCGCGGCGCTCGCGAAGCTCCGCGCCGTCCCCGAGCCGCCGGAGCTCGACCATGGGCGCTGCACCCTCGAAGGCACCCTCCCGGCCGGGGCCGTCCACGGGCTCGGTCAGCGCCTCCCGGGCCTGACCAGCGGCGAAGGCGTCCTGGAGAGCGTCTTCGAACGGCACGAGCCGGTGAGCGGCCCCGTCCCGTCCCGCCCCCGGACCGGCGCGAACCCGCTCGACCGGGAGGCGTACCTCCTCGCGGTGGCGCGCCGCGTGACCGGCGACTGAGCCCGGTCCGCGCCATGATCCGAAATGGAATCCATTGTGTCCCAATATGTTCGCTATTTGAGGAATTGATGAGCAAATGTATGATTAAGATCCCTTGACCGCCCCTTTGTCCCGTCGGCACCCTCGGCGGGACGAGTAGAGAACGGACACAAGCACATGAAGCGAAGGCTCGTCACCGCGAGCGTCGCGCTGGGGGTCGTCGTGGCCGCCACCAGCGCCACCCTCACCGCCCAAGCCGATCCGGTCGAACCCGCAGGCGACCCGCTCGCCACCTGGACCGTCCCGAGGCTCACCGCCGACGAAGCGGCCGAACTCGAACGGATCGGCTTCACCCTCGCCCACGACCACGGCGACGAAACCCACATCATCGGCGACGAAGCCCTCGCCGCCGAAGCGCGCGAACTGGGCTACGACCCCGAATTCCTCGACACCGTCTACAAGGAACTCCCCGTCACCGCCGAGCAGGAGGGCACCTACTACGGCGGCTACCGCACCGTCGACGCCTACGAGGCCGACCTCCAGGCCATCGCCGAGGCCAACCCCGAACTCGCCAGCCTCCACGACATCGGCGACTCCTGGCTCAAGACCCAGGGCGACCCGGCCGGGCACGACGTCTACGCCATCTGCCTCACCAAGATCGCCGCCGGCGACTGCGAGAGCGACCCGGACTCCACCAAGCCCCGCTTCTCCCTCGTCGCCCAGATGCACGCCCGCGAGATCGCCACCGGGGAGGTCGCCTGGCGCTGGATCGAGAAGCTCGTCGACGGCTACGGCACCGACCCCGAGGTCACCGAACTCATGGACACCACCGAGATCTGGGTGGTCCCGATCGCCAACCCCGACGGCGTCGACATCGTCGCCTCAGGCGGCGACGACCCGATCCTCCAGCGCAAGAACGCCAACGACGGCAACGGGAACTGCGGCGACCGCCTCGGCGTCGACCTCAACCGCAACTCCACCTTCGCGTGGGGCGACGACTCCACCAACCCGTGCTCCGAGACCTACCAGGGCCCCTCGGCAGGATCCGAGCCCGAGACGCAGGCCGTCGAGGACTGGCTCCGCGCCCTCCACCCCGACCAGCGCGGCGAGGACCCGCAGGACGCCGCACCCGCCGACGCCCGCGACGTGTTCATCACCCTGCACTCCTACGGCGAGTACATCATCGTCCCGTGGGGCTACTCGAGCGACGCCGCCCCGAACGACGCCGGACTGCGCGCCCTCGGCGCGGCCATGGCCAAGTCCAACGGCTACTTCGTCGGCACCAACGACGACACCGTCGGGTACAGCACCAGCGGCACCACCGACGACATGGCCTACGGCGAACTCGGCGTCGCCGCGTTCACCTACGAGATCGGCCCCGACACCGGGGACTGCGGCGGATTCTTCCCCGCCTTCACCTGTGTGGACGACACCCTCTGGCCTGAGAACGAGGGCGCGCTCATGACCGCCGCCCAAGCCGCCGCTGCACCTTACGCCGGCTAGCGGCCCGGGTCCCGGGGGCGGGGTGACGCCGCCGGGACCCGGAGAATCCCGTTCACCCGCTCCGCCCGAGCCGGCCGTCCATACTGTCCGGACCATCCCGAGACATTGCGGTTGCAAGGGAGAGGAGCGGGCGATGGCGACCGACGACACGGCCGGGGCCAAGGGCGGGAACACGATCCGCCGACTCATCATCGCGGGCGTCATCATCGCGCTCGCCGTCTGGTTCATCCTCGCCAACACCGAAGCTGTGGGCGTCAGACTCTGGCTCGTCAGCGTCGAGACGCCCATGTGGATCATGATCACCGTCGTGTTCCTCGCCGGCTGGGCCGTCGGCGCACTGCTCCGACGCCGATCCGCGAGGAAACGCGGCTGACCGCGACGCGGGCCGCAGCGTGTGACGCTCCGGCCCGCAACGCGATACGGGTTGCCCCGCCCCGCCCCGCACCCCCGATACTCATGCGGTGGCCCTACCGAAGCTCATCGCCTCCGACCTCGACGGCACCCTGCTCGACCCGCAGGGACGACTCTCCGAACGCAACCAGAAGGCCCTCCAAGCCGCCCGCGAGCACGGCATCCTCACCCTCGCCGTGACCGCCCGGCCGCCCCGCGCCGTCTACCGCGTCCCCGAACTCGCCGGCGTCCTCGACGGCGCGCTCTGCTGCACCGGCGCGATCTGGTACGACACCGAGACCCGCACCGCCGACCTGCGCCACCCCATCCCGCTCCCCACCGCCCGCGACCTCCACGACCGGCTCCGCGACGCCCTCCCCGGCGCGCTCTTCGGCGTCGAGACCGGCGACCGCCAGGTCGCCCACTCGACCCACATGCAGGCGGGCATCCACTACGGCGACCCTTGGACCGTCATCGAACCCGGCGAGGACCTGTTCGCCCACGCCGACACCGTCGCCGAACTCGTCGTGCGCGTGCCCGGCTCGACCGGTACCGCCATGCACGAGGCCACCCGCCACATCGACCTGCCCGGCGTGAGCCTGTGGCACTGGGGGAGCTTCCCCGAGATCGAATGCACCGCAGCCGAAGCGACCAAGGGCAACGCGCTGGCCTCCTGGTGCGCCGATCGCGGCATCGGCCCGGAGGACGTGATCGCCTTCGGCGACATGCCGAACGACGTCTCGATGCTCGCCTGGGCGGGCCGCTCCTTCGCGATGGCGGGTGCGCACGCCGAGGCGGTAGCGGCCGCCACCGACCGCGCCGAACCCGCCGCCGAAGACGGTGTGGCGAAGACGATCGAAGCGATACTCGACCTCCGGGTCGGCTGACCCAAGCACGACCGCATCATCGCCGTGCCTCGTGCCTCGTGCCTCGTGCCTCGTGCCTCGTGCCTCGTGCCTCGTGCCTCGTGCCTCGTGCCTCGTGCCTCGTGCCTCGTGCCTCGTGCCTCGTGCCTCGTGCCTCGTGCCTCGTGCCTCGTGCCTCGTGCAGCCGCTGCGTCCGATTGCTATAGACACTCCGTGACGCTCCCGGGCACGCCCTTCCTGAAGTCGCCTTCAGGCGGCTTCAGCTCCGGTTCAGCTTCGGGCCTTCACTATTGGAAGCTCCATCGTGGCATCGTCGGCCACCGCACCCCGGCGGCGCCACCGGAACCAGGCCAGCAGGCCGAAACCGAGGAGCAGGAGGACTATGCACGCACCGATCACGTAAGCCCACCCGGGCAACCCGGCCGCGTCGGTGCCGCCTTCCGCCGCTTCGGCGGCCGCCTGCGGCTCGTCGGTCCGCAGGACGACCCGGTCGTCCTCGTAGGCGATCCGGTAGCTCGCGCCGCCGACCGAGAGTTCGGCATCCTGCGCGAGATTGGCGAACGTACCGGACACACCGCCCGCGGCGGTGACGACGGTGATCTCCTCGGGAAGCGCACCGCCCTCCTCGTAGGTGACCGCCAGCGTCCCGTCGAGAGCGGCCCCGCCCCCGACCGTGAGCCCCCCGTTCGAGCCCACGGTCAGGGTCGACGCGCCGCCGAGCGACAGATCGCCGCCGACGCCGCTCGCGGCGTTGACCGTGAGGCCCTGCTCGACGATCAGGTCCCCGGCGAGCTCCGCGCCGGACTGCGCGACGCTGCCGCCGTCCTGGCTCGCATCGCCGGCACCGGCCCCGTCGGGATCGGCGCTGCCTTGACCGGCACCGTCCTCGCCGGTGTCCTGCGCGATGCCGTCCTGAGCAGCGGTACCGAGCGCCAGGACGCCCTCGTTGACGCTCCAGGCACCCGCGGCGCTGCTCGCTCCCGAGTACGTCCATGTGTCCGCACCCGACTTGACAAGGCCGCCTTCGCCTTCCACCCCGCCCGCGTACGCGGTGTCGCTCGCGCTGGCGACCGTGAGCGCGTCGGCGCCGAGCACCACGCTCGCACCGGCGACCCCGCTGAGGTCGTTCACCGCCTGGCCCTCGACCTGCGAGAGGTCGAGCACCGCAGACGTCCCTGAGAGCGCGACGTGCTCAGAGGCGGCCAGGTCCCCGCCGGTGAGGGCTAGCGTGCCGCCCGAGACCGTGGTCGGACCGGTGTACGCGATGCCGCCGGTGAGCGTCAGCGTCGCCGACCCCGCCTGCTCCAGACTGCCCGCGCCGCTGATGTCCTCAAGCGAGGTCTCATGCTCGACGTTGTCGACCACCAGTTCGCCCTCGTCGACGATCGCCGTGTGCTCGCCGCCGATGAGCAGCCAGCCGTCACCGCCGTCCTCGCCCGCCCCGAGACGCAGCACCGCGCCGGCCTCGATCGTCGTCGCACCGTCGTAGTTCTGCTGGTCGGCGAACGTGACCTCGTTGCCGTCCGTCCCCGCAACGGTCACATCGCCCGCACCGACGGCGTCCATCGTGTCGTGAAAGATCCCGCCCGAGATCGGCGCGTCGAGCCGCACCGGGCCGTTGTAGTCCAGGATCAGGTGGCTGCGCATACGCCGGGCGTGCATGTTGATGTAGACGGTGTCGCGGTTGCCCGGCAGGAAGAACTCATCGTCCGTACCGTCCCCCCACTGCACCAGCGCGCCCTCGATGTTGATGCCGCGCTTGTTGTGGTTGTGGGCCACGACCTCGTAGTTCAGACTCGGGTCCGACAGCGACGGATCGGTGTCCGGTCCGGAGTCGGCCCACGAGTAGACACCGGATACCACCACTTTGCTTCCGAAGATCTGCGAGTGGAAGTTGATGTCGTTGCCCCACTCCCGCGAATAGAAGTCCACGTCGAGAACCGTGTCGTTGCCGTCCTGGGTGTCGATGATGAACGAGCCCTGGTTCAACACCGTGTCCACTTCGGGCATCGTGGAGAGGAACTCGCGCTGGCTGTAGTGGACGACGGTGCCGTTGTACAGCACCCCGGAGAACGTGTGGTTTCCCGCCAGCGTGAGGCCGTCCCACGTATGGCGCGGCTGCACGATGAACCCGGATCCGCTGAGGTTGCCCGGGTGGTAGCGGCGGCCGTGCACCGCCACGATCAGCGTGCCGTCGACATGGTGGTTCAGCGCGTTCCACTCGAAGTTGGGCAGGTCGTACGGGTAGTGGCCGAGGGTGCCGGTCGTGCCCGTGCCGTCGCCGTACTGGAGCGTCGCGCCCGACTCGACGGTCACGGCGGGCGGGTCGGGGTCCTCGATGGTGTTCCACCACCAGGGTTCGCCGCGCGCCTCGACGCGCTGGCGGCGGCGGTCCTCGGGGATGCTGAAGTCGGAGTCGGCGGTGAGGACGAGCTTGCCCGCGCCCTTGATCGTGAGGGTGCCGAGCCCGCTGATGCGGCCGCCGTAGACGATCTCCTCGCCGCTGCCGAGGCTGACGACCGCGTCGCCTTCGAGCACGACGTCCTCTCCCGCTCGAAGCCGACCGGTGATGTCGTCGGCCGCCTGTGCCGGGGCGGCGGTGAACGGAACGGTCAGGAACGCCAGCGCCGCGGCGAGCAGGAGGCGCGTCCAGGCGGTCCCGCGCGGCGCCGTCCCGAAGCCTGCGGGCGGCCTGGCATTGGCGCCGTGCGGCCCCATCGTGCGTGAATCCTTCACGTTGCAACAAGCTACCCGGTGATTTTCAATGGTTTTCGGTGGGTGTCGGCGGCCCGGCGGTGCGAGCGACCCCGTTCGCCAGTGCGGGCGCGGTGCGGCGCAGAGCGGCCCGCGCCGCCGCGAGCGGGGTTAGGCTGGGCCGTATGCATGTCGTCATCGCCGGAGGGCACGGCCAGATCGCGCTGCGCCTCACCGAGACCCTGGCCGCCGAAGGGCATTCCGTCACCGGGCTCATCCGCAATCCCGACCACGCCGAGGACCTCACCGCGATCGGCGGGCGTCCCATCGTCCTCGACCTCGAGCAGGCCGACGCCGAGCACCTCGGCGGGCTCCTCGCCTCCGAGATGTACGGGGACGTCGACGCCGTGGTGTTCGCGGCGGGCGCGGGGCCCGGCAGCGGGGCGGCCCGCAAGGACACGGTGGACCGGGCGGCGGCGGTGCTGCTGGCGGACGCGGCGGAGCGGGCGGGCGTGCGCCGGTTCCTGCAGATCTCCAGCATGGGCGCCGATTCGGAGCCCGATCCGAGCCGCGACGAGGTGTGGGCGGCGTACATCGAGGCCAAGGCCGCCGCGGAGGCGGATCTGCGAGCCAGGGACCTGGACTGGATCATCCTGCGGCCCGGTTCGCTCACGAACGACGAGCCGACCGGCCTGGTGCACCTCGCCGAGCCGCCGGTGGGTCGCGGTGAGGTCACCCGCTCCGATGTGGCCGCCGTGGTGGCCGAGCTCTTGCGCCGTCCGGAGGTGTCGCGCCTGGTCCTGGAGGTGCGGGGCGGTGACACCGCGGTCACCGAAGCGGTGGACGCGCTCGCCGCGAAGGACTGATCACGCCGGTCTGCTTGCCTCCCATGCGTATGCGGATTGCGGCGGCAAAAGGCGTTGCTCGATACTGTACGGATGCGATTCGGTGTGGTTCCCTCCTCCGTGCGCCGCGACGTCCTCGCCTGGCACGGCAGTGCCGGCCAGGTCTGGCTCGACGGCCTCCCCAAGACGGTCTGGCGTCTGCAGCGGCTGTGGTCGCTGCGGACGGACGGTCCGCCCTACGGCGGCGGCAGCCACTCCTATGTGATCCCGGTCCGGCGCGAGTCCGGTGAGCAGGCGGTGCTCAAGGTGATCTTCCGCGATGAGGAGAACGCCGCCGAACCGACTGCGCTGCAGCAGTACGGGGGCGATGGGGCGGTGCGGCTGCACGAGTACGACCGCGAGACGGGAGCGATGCTCCTGGAGCGGGCGGTCCCCGGGAACCGCCTCAAGTCGACGCGCTTCTTCGGGCACCGCACCCCGGAGGCGGCGTGGCGGCGGATCGGGATCGCCTGCGGCCTCTACCGGCGGCTGTGGCGGCCCGTGGCCGCCGTGGACGGATTCCCCGAGCTGCCGGCGGCCACCGAGATGCTCGACCAGTGGCGGGCCGAATACGGTGACCCGCAAGGCGACGCGCGGCGGGGCCCGGCCGCGGCCCGTCTCGACCTCGCGCTCGATCTGTGCGACCGGCTCGGGAACCCGCCCGAACTGGGCATCGGCAACCGCGACACCCACTTGGGCAACATCGTTTCGGCCGAACGCGAACCGTGGCTGGTCATCGACCCCAAGCCGTACCTCGCCGAGCGGGCCTTCGACGGCGGGTACCTGCTGTTCATGCTGCAGCACCACGGTCCGCACGGCGGCGCCGAACTGCTCCGAACGGTCGCGGAGGGACTCGGGGTGGACGCCGAGCGACTGCGCGCCTGGGCGCTCCTGCGCGCCGTCGACAATCTGGCCGAAGCCGAGGGCGAGCGCGACATCGCGGCCGCCGGGGCGACAGTCGACGCGCTCGAACGGGCGTAACCGCTTCGGGGGCTGTACGGGATCAGCGGCGACCGGGCCCGTTCGGGTGAAAAGAACCGGGTCGGATTTCCGACTCAGTGCCGAGTCGTCCAGTGGTCGAACGCTCCTTTCAGGAGTCATTCACGCGGCGCGCGGCGGTGCGCCAGGAGGCCCCGCAGACCGATCGCGCCGACGGCGATGCCGAGCCCGAGCGAGGTGACGGCGAGGCCGCAGTGGACCCAGAAAAAGGCGGTCGGATCGCCCGATGCGTCGAACGCCAGGCCGCTGACGTCCTCGAACAGATTTTTGAGAAAGGTTGTCCAAATCGCCAGGGACCACACGCCGAAGGCGAGCAGGAACACCGAGACGGGGCGGCTGAGCTTCATCGCACCAGTATCCGGCCGAACCTGCGGGCGGGCATTTCGGGAGCGGGGCGCCGGTCGCCGGTCACGTTCGGGAAGGCGTCGCACCGGTTGCCTCTTCCGATCCGCCTGATGCGCCTACTATCCTGGTCTTTGCAGACCCGGTGTCACTCTGTGCGGCACTTGCGTGCATACCGTGGTCTGCGATGATGGAGACCGGAATGTCATCAATGCATGAAATGGCTGGCCCGGACATGAGCGAACACGACGAAGTCTCATTGCCAGACGGTTACCCCGACCCCGAGGTCGTGGGCTGGGCGCGAACCGAGGAGCTCGAGTTCGCCGGCCTCCACATGAGAATGACGATCACTCCGGGCGACCGGATCGTGCAATTGTGGGAACTGGTCGACGGACACCCTGTCCGCTGGCTCGGCAACGTCTTCCGCGTCGAGTCCGAACCGCCGGTCCTCAAACTCAACTACCGCTACGAGGCGCACTTCAGCCGCGCCCAGCGCGATGTCCTGGCCCGTACCGGCGCCAAGTTCTGGAAGAGCTGACCTCCGAACCCCAACCCTTGCTCCGCGTCCAGCGGACCTTCGGGGTGCATTCCTTGTGGTACAGGGCTTGTCGAGCCGGCGCTCACTCAGTGCCGATGCGCTCCAGCACCTCGACGAGCGGCGTGAACTCGGGGTTCTTCCGCGCCTCTTCGAGCGCCTCCGCCAGTGCCCGGTCGTGGGTCGGCGTCGCGTCGGTGAGGAGCTTGCGTCCGGCCTCGGTGACGTCGGTGTAGATCCCGCGCCGGTCGTCGGCGCAGATGGTGCGCTGCAGCAGGCCCCGGTCCTCCATGCGGGTCACCAGGCGCGTGGTCGCGCTCTGGCTCAGCACGACCGCTTCGGCGACCTGCCGCATCTGCAGGTGCCGGTCCGGGGCTTGTCGGTCCAGGACGGTGAGCAGCGAGAACTCGCGTACGGAGAGCCCGTGTGCGGCTTCGAGCCGGCGTTCGATGTGGTCGGCGATGCCGTCGTGCAGTGCGGAGAGGGCGCACCAGTGCTGGGCCAGCGCGGTACTGGGGTTCGCTGCTGTACTCACGATGCTCCTCCGGCTCGGTCCGTTCGTGTCGATACTAGCGTACCGCGACATAAGTCCTTCGGAGATAATCGTCTCTTGCATTAGTCGGCGTCTGCAAGTATCGTGGGTCGCGGCAGTTCCGACACCGAGCGCGCCCGCGAGGGCCTGCGGACAGGAGAACCGATGAGCGACAAGCCGACCGTGAGCGTGCTGGGCACCGGCATCATGGGGGCCGCGATGGCCCGCAACCTCGCCCGCGCCGGGCACGAGGTCACGGTCTGGAACCGCAGCACGGACAAGGCCGCACCGCTCGCTGCGGACGGCATCCGCGTTGCCGGCACTCCCGCCGAGGCCGTCGCGGACGCCGACGCGATCGTGACCATGCTCCACGACGGCCCCGCCGCACTCGACGTCATGCGCCAGGCCGCCCCCGCCCTGCGCCCCGGCGTGCGGTGGATCCAGTCGACCACCGCCGGTGTCGACGGCATCGCCGAACTCGCCGCCTTCGCTGGTGAGCACGACATCATTTTCTTCGACGCCCCCGTCCTGGGCACCCGTGAACCCGCCGAGGCCGGCAAGCTCACCGTGCTCGCCGCCGGACCGAACGACGACGCCGCCGCGAACGCCGTGTTCGAAGCCGTCGGCGCCAAGACCGTGTGGATCGGCGCGAACGGCGCGGACGGCTCCGCCTCCCGGCTCAAGCTCGTCGCCAACAGCTGGGTCCTCGTGCTCACCCACGGCATCGGCGAGGTCCTCGCCCTGGCGAAAGGCCTCGGTGTCGATCCGCAGCGGTTCTTCGAGCTCATCGAAGGCGGCCCGCTCGACACCGGGTACGCCCACGCCAAGGGCGGCCTGATCCTCGGCGGCGACACGGCGAACACCAGCTTCGGTCTCGACACGGCCGAGAAGGACGCGAGGCTCATCGTGGAGGCCGCCCGCGCGAACGGCGTCCGGCTCGACCTCGCCGAGGCCGGGGCCGAGCGCTTCCGCCGCGCCTCCGCGCAGGGGCACGGCGGCGAGGACATGGCCGCGTCCTACTTCGCGAGCTTCAACGAATAGCAAGCACCGCAACGACAACGAGAGGAAGCGATCGTGGCGAAGATCCTGTTCATCATGACCGGGGCCGACGAATGGACCCTGAACGACGGCACCGAGCACCCCACCGGCTACTGGGCCGAGGAGGCCGTGGTGCCGCTCGAGGCGTTCAAGCGCGCGGGGCACCAGGTCGCCGTGGCCACCCCCGGTGGCGTCGTGCCGCCGGTCGACGCGGCGAGCCTCACCGATGAGGCCAACGGCGGCGCCGAGACCGCGGCGCACGTGCGCAGCGTGGTGGCCTCGGCCGAGGAGTTCGCCGAACCCGTCGACCTCGCGGGCGTGGACCTCGCCGACTACGACGCGGTGTACGTGCCCGGCGGCCACGGCCCCATGGAGGACCTGGCCGGCGACGCCGATGCGGGGCGCCTGCTCGCCGAGGCCCTCCGCGCGGGCAAGCCGGTTGGCTTGGTCTGCCACGGCCTCGCGGCGCTCCTGGCCGCCGACGAGTCCGGCGTGAACGCCTTCGCGGGCTACCGCGCCACCGGGTTCACCAACGCCGAAGAACGCCTCGCGGGCCTCGCCGACAAGGCGCCGTGGCTGCTCCAGGACCGGCTCGAGGCCGCCGGGATCGACTTCGTGCCCGCCGACCCGTTCACCTCGCACGTCCAGGTCGACCGCAATCTCGTCACCGCCCAGAACCCGCAGTCGTCAACTGCCGCCGCCGAAGCGCTCAACGCCCTCATCGGCTAGCGCCCGGCCCGAAACCTTAAGGAAGTCAACGTGACCAGCAACCTGTTCACCTCGATAGCGCTTCGCGGGACCACCGTGCCGAACCGGATCTGGATGGCGCCGATGTGCCAGTACAGCGCCGAGGCCACCGGGCCCGCGACCGGCGTGCCGAACGACTGGCACGTGCAGCACTACGGCGCCCGCGCCACCGGCGGCCCCGGCCTGATCCTGGTCGAGGCCACCGCCGTCGCCCCCGAAGGCCGCATCAGCCCCTACGACCTCGGCATCTGGAACGACGCCCAGGTCGAAGGGCACCGACGGCTCACCGCGTTCATGCGCGACCAGGGCGTCGTCCCCGGCATCCAGATCGCCCACGCCGGCCGCAAGGCCAGCACCGACAGCGAAGCCCACGGCGGCGGCTCGCTCGACCCGGACCGGGGCGGTTGGGAGCCGGTGGCGCCCAGCGCGATCGCGTTCAGCGGCGGCCACGCCGTACCGCACGAGCTGAGTGCCGATGAGGTCCGCGGGGTCGTCACCGCCTTCGCCGACGCGGCCCGGCGCTCGCTCGACGCGGGGTACGAGGTCATCGAGGTGCACGCCGCGCACGGCTACCTGCTCCACGAGTTCCTCTCCCCGGTCTCGAACCGGCGCGAGGACGCGTACGGCGGGGACTTCGAGAACCGCGCCCGCCTCCCGCTCGAGATCGCCGACGCGGTGCGGGCGACGGTGGGGGAGCAGGTGCCGGTGCTGTTCCGGCTCTCGGCGACCGACTGGATCGAACCCGAAGGCTGGACCGCCGACCAGACCGTGCGCCTCGCCGCGCTCCTGCGCGAGCACGGCGTCGACCTGATCGACGTCTCGACCGGCGGCAACGTCCCGGACGCCCGCATCCCGTCCGGCCCCGGCTACCAAGTGCCCTTCGCCGAGCGGATCCGCCACGAGACCGGGATGCCCACTGGGGCCGTCGGCATCATCACGGAGGTGCAGCAGGCCGAGAAGATCCTTGCGGACGGCGGTGCCGACGTCGTCCTGCTCGGCCGCGAGCTCCTGCGCAACCCGTACTGGCCCCGCCAGGCCGCGCACGAACTCGGCGACCCGCACCCGCTCCCGCGCCAGTACCGCCGCGCCGAGCGCCGACCCGCCTGAAGCCCACCGGGGTGGCGGCTCACGACGAGACCGCCACCCGTGTGCAGGCCCGCCAGCAGCCACCCAGAGGTAGCGGCTTGCGAAGACGCTGCCACCCGGTCGCTGCTGCGAGGCGCCGAGAGCGATCGGCCGCGCGCGAGCGGATTCGACGTCGCGCGCTCGGCGGCGGCACCGAGCGTCGATCTCTCCCGGCCTGGACTGCCACCCCGGCCTTGGCCGCAACGTGCTGCCCGCCGTCGCACCGGAAGCGGCTCGGCGTCCCTACTGCCAACACGCCGGCAGCTCCGACTCGAACTCCCTTGTGCGGCCTGACGACTCTCTGGGCCATCGCGCCGGCCCCGATTCGCCATTGCCCAACCAGTGGTATGTCACATGTCGCATGGCATATGCCACCGGAAAGCCGACGCGGCTCCCGCTGCGCGCCATAGAATGCCGCCAGCGCCGAAGGCGAGGAGCCGCACCATGGAACACCGGGACACCGCCGCAACGGGCGCGACCGAACCCAGCCGCCCCATCGAGGACTACGCGCTCCTCTCCGACCGCCACGGCGCCGCCCTGGTCTCGACCGACGGCTCCATCGACTGGCTGTGCCGCCCCCGCTTCGACAGCCCCGCCGTCTTCGGCCGCCTCCTCGACCCCGAGGCCGGGCACTGGTCGATCCGGCCCGCCGCCGCGTTCCACACCGAACGCTCCTATGCGGGCGACACGTTCGTCCTGCGCACCGTCTTCACCACCGACACCGGCACCGTCCACCTCACCGACGCACTCGCCCTCGGCCCCACCGACACCGCCGGCGACGGCGCCGAAACGAACACCACCGACGACGACACCGACGAGCGACTCCTGCTCGCCGCCCACGCACCGATCGCGACCCTCCGCGTCCTCGAATGCACCGCAGGCGACATGGACCTCGACTTCGTCTTCCGGCCCAGACCCGAATACGGGCTGGTCACCCCCATCCTCACCGCAGTCCCCGGCGGGGTGCTCGCCACCGGCGGGCCCGTCCGCACCGTCCTCACCAGCCCCGTCGACCTCGCCTTCGGCCACCACGGCGCCACCGCCCGACTCCGCCTGCGCGCAGGCGACCGCCTGCGCTTCGCCGCCCAGACCACCGGACTCGCCGACACCCCGCCCCCCACCTGGACGCCCGAGGCGATCGACGCGGCCCTCACCGAGACCGCGCGGGGCTGGCAGGACTGGTCCGACGCCCACCCGCCCTGGGACGGCCCCTTGCCACACCTCTTCCGCCGCTCGATCCTCGTCCTCGAAGCCCTCCGCTACCAGCCCACCGGCGCCATCGTCGCCGCACCCACCACCTCACTGCCCGAATCCGCCGGCGCAGGCCGCAACTGGGACTACCGGTACGCGTGGGTGCGCGACGCCAGCTTCACCGTGCAGGCGCTCGCCGCGGCCGGACGCCACGGCGAGGCCGTCGAGTTCTTCGAGTTCATGACGCACGCCGCCGCACGCTACAAACCCGAGACGCCGCTGCAGATCATGTTCGGCATCGGCGGCGAGCACGACCTGTCCGAACGCGAGCTCGGCCACCTCTCCGGCTGGCGCGCTTCACGCCCCGTCAGAGTCGGCAACGCCGCCTGGCTCCAGCCGCAGCTCGACGTCTACGGCGAGCTGCTCGACGCCGCCTGGCACCTGCGCGGCCACCTGCGCCGCCTCGACGACACCGCGCGCCACTTCCTCGCGGACGTCGCCGACGCCGCCGCCGACCAGTGGGAGCAGCCCGACCAGGGCATCTGGGAGTCGCGCGGCCTGCCCCGGCACTACACGTACTCCAAGCTCATGTGCTGGGTCGCGCTCGACCGGGCCGTCGAATACGCCCGCCTGCTCGACATCGAAGGCGACGCCGCACCGCGCTGGGAGGCCGAACGCGACCGCATACGCGAAGCCATCGAGACGCGCGGCTGGAACCCCGAGGCAGGAGCGTTCTGCGCGGCCCTCGACAGCGCCTCCGAGAACCGCGACGACCTGGACGCGGCCGTCCTCAGCATGGCGGCAGTCGGCTTCCTGCCCGGCGACGACCCGCGCCTGGTGTCGACAGTGGACGCCATCGCGGCGCGGCTGCGCGACCCGCGGGGCCTGGTGCGCCGCTACGAATCCGGCTCGGACGGCCTCGAAGGCCCCGAAGGCTCGTTCGTGATGTGCACGTTCTGGCTCGCCCAGGCGCTGGCCCTCACCGGCCGGCCCGACCGCGCCCGCGACGCCTTCGCCGTGGCCGCGGCCTGCGCGAACGACCTCGGCCTCATGTCCGAAGAGGTCGACACCGCCTCCGGGGCGATGCTCGGCAACTTCCCGCAGGCCTTCAGCCACATCGGCCTCATCAACGCCGCCGTCGCGATCCGCGACGCCGAGCGCTGACCCGGTACCGCCCGAACCACCGGATAGTGAAAAGCCCTCAAACGGGGCGCGCGGGGACGCTACGGTGACACTGAGCCGCGCCTTCGCGCAGGCTCGCAACGGGGAGACACTGAGGAGGGCGGCGACATGGCCGCGCACAAGGAACACGCCGCGCACACGCACGAGCACGGCAAGGACTGCGGGCATACCGCGGTGCCGCACGGCGACCACACCGACTATGCCCACGACGGGCACATGCACAAGGTCCACGACGGACACGTCGACGAATGCGAGCCGCAGGGCCACCACGTCCACGACGGGCACACCCACGAGCACGGCAAGGACTGCGGGCACCTCGCGGTCGCCCACGGCGACCACACCGACTACGCCCACGACGGCCACCGCCACGCCGCTCATGCCGGGCACTGGGACGACCACTGACGCAGCCGCAAGTACATGCGAAGCGGCCGCGGGCGCGATGCCCGCGGCCGCTTCTTCGCTGCTCGGTCAGGAAGGCTGGGCCCAGGAGCCGCGGACGTGGCTGAGGTGCAGCTCCATCACCTGCCGCACGTACTCGGTGTCGCGGGTGAGGAGCCCGTGCAGGATCTCCATGTGCTCCCCGGCCGACTCCTCGAGCTCGCCCAGTTCCATGAGCGCGGTCAGGCCGTACAGCCGCGAGCGCTGGCGCAGGTTGCGGACGGTCTCGACGAGGGTCGCATTGCCCGAGAGCGCGAGCATTTCCAGATGGAAACGCATGTCGGCCTCGACGTAGGCGATGAGGTCCTCTTCGGCGGCGGCGTCGATGATGGCCTGGGCGAGCGGGCGCAGCGCCTCGATGTCGGCGGGGTCCGCGGTCGTCGCGAGCGCCGCGGTCGTCGGGATCTCGATGAGCTCGCGCAGCTTCGTGTACTCGTCGAGCTGTGCCTCGGAGACGACCTTGACCCGGAAGCCCTTGTTGGGCACCGGTTCGACCAGCTCCTCCTTGACGAGGTCCAGCATCGCCTCGCGCACCGGGGTGGCGGAGACGCCGAACTGCTCGGCGAGGACCGGCACCGAGTAGACCCTGCCCGGCGCGAGATCCCCGGTGATGACGGCGGCCCGGAGGGCCTCGCCTATGCGCTCCCGGTAACTGGTGCGGCGCCCGCCCATCTCGGGCAGGGACATCGCGACGACTGGCGCGGCTCCGGCTCGAGCTGGCATCAGGACCTCCTCAGTGGTATGTCACACGTGGCGCGTCACAGTATGCGGGAGGACTCAGAGGATGAAACCGCTGGGGAAGGGGTCGTCGGGGTCGAGCGTGTACTGAGCGGTACCGGTTATCCACGCCCGGCCCGTGACGGACGGGACGACAGCGGGGATGCCGGCGACCTCCGTCTCGCCGAGCAGGCGGCCGGTGAAGCGCGATCCGATGAACGACTCGTTGACGAACTCCTGATCGAGGTCGAGCAGGCCGCGGGCGTGGAGCTGGGCCATGCGCGCGGAAGTGCCCGTCCCGCAAGGGGAGCGGTCGAACCAGCCGGGGTGGATCGCCATGGCGTGCCGCGAGTGCTTCGCGTCCGAGCCGGGCGCGGTCAGGTACACGTGGTGGAGGCCCCGGATGGACGGCTCCAGCGGGTGCACCGGCTCCGCTTCCGCGTTCACGGCCGCCATGATGTCGAGCCCGGCGGCGACGAGCTCGTTCTTGGCGGCCCGGTCGAAGGGCAGTCCGAGGTCGTCGAGGTCGACGAACGCGTAGAAGTTGCCGCCGAACGCCAGGTCGTAGCGGATCTCGCGGCCGTCTTCGAGGTGGACGGTGCGGTCGAGCCCGACCGAGTACGCCGGCACGTTGACTAGCGTGACGGCCTTCGCCGCACCATCTTCGACTTGCACGTCCACGGTGACCAGGCCCGCCGGGGTGTCGAGCCGGACGGTGGTCCACGGTTCCGTCACCGGCACCATGCCCGTCTCGACCAGGACCGTCGCCACCCCGATCGTGCCGTGCCCGCACATCGGCAGGTAGCCGGAGACCTCGATGAACAGCACGCCCCAGTCGGCGTCCGGCCGGGTCGGCGGCTGGAGGATCGCCCCGCTCATGGCGGCGTGGCCGCGCGGCTCGTTCATCAGGAACTGGCGGATGTGGTCGGAGCGGTCGCGGAAGTGGTTGCGCCGCTCCATCATCGTCGCGCCGGGGACGGCGCCGACGCCGCCGGTCACGACCCGCGTGGGCATGCCCTCGGTGTGCGATTCGACGGTCTGGAGCACGAGCCTGCTGCGCATGGGTCCTCCTCTTAGGCGAGCCCGACCGCGAGGGCCTGCTCGGTGGCGGTGCGGATCTCGGCGGCCTGCTCGGGCTGGAGCGGCACGCGGGGGAGGCGGCACCGGCCGCCCTTGCGTCCGACGAGGTCCATCGAGAGCTTGATGGCCTGCACGAACTCGACCTTGGAGTCCCAGCGCAGCAGCGGGTGCAGCTGTCGGTACAGCGGCAGGGCGGTCGCGAGGTCGCCTGCAACGGCCGCCCGGTACAGCTCGACGGTGGACTTCGGGAGGGCGTTGGGGTACCCCGAGACCCAGCCGACGGCGCCCGCGACGGCGAGCTCGAGCAGCACGTCGTCGGCGCCCACGAGCAGGTCGAGGCCGGGGGCGAGCTCGGCGATGCGGTAGGCGCGGCGGACGTCGCCGGAGAACTCCTTGACGGCCTGGATGAGGCCCTCGGCGTGGAGCTTCGCCAGCAGCTCGGGGGTGAGGTCGACCTTGGTGTCGATCGGGTTGTTGTAGGCCACGATCGGCACGCCGGCCTTGGCGACCTCCTCGTAGTGGGCGATCACCGACCGCTCGTCGGCCCGGTAGGCGTTGGGCGGCAGGAGCATGACGGCCCCGCACCCGGCGTCGCGGGCCTGCTCGGCCCAGCGGCGGGCTTCGGCGGCGCCGTAGGCGGCGACGCCGGGCATGACGCGCTCGCCGCCGACCGCCGCGACGGCGGTGGCGACGACCTCGGCGCGCTCGGCCTCGGTGAGGGTCTGGTACTCCCCGAGGGAGCCGTTGGGGGTGACGCCGTCGCACCCGTTCGCCACCAGCCAGGCGCAGTGCTCGTCGAAGGCCGCGAAGTCGACCGACCCGTCGTCGTTGAAAGGCAGGGCGGTGGCGACGAAGACGCCGCGCCAGGGGCGCGATTCGGGTGCCGACATGGGGCTTCCAATCTCGATGACGTGTGACATGGTACTGCCGGAACCGCTTTGGGCGGCCCGGCAGCGGCTGGCGGCGGTAGCGGCCGCGCACCCTGCAACATCAGTAATATGTCACATACTATAAATGGGCGGCGGGGTTTGCCGGCAACGGGGAGTGACCGACCGCGGGCCGGCGAGCGAACACCCGGAGCCCCGTTCGGGACCCGACCAAGGGCATCGCCTGCGGGACTTCGGATACCGAGCCGCGCACGCAGGCGCCGCCTGCAAGCGGCCTCGCAACGGTGCCGTCACCGTCTGCCGCGCGTTCAGGACCAGACGGCCGCGTGCTCCTTCCAATCCTGCGACTCCTCCGTGGTGATCGCGCGGGCGATGCGGGTGACGGCCTTGTCGAACACCTTGCGGTCCTCGGGGTCGGCGAGGTCCCAGTCGTCGAGGTGCGCGTCGAGCCAGCGCCGCCACACGGCGATGAAGCGCTCGAACTCGGACCGGCCCCTCGGGGTCAGGTGCAGCCGTCCCGTGTCGACGAAGAGGAGCCCGGTGCGGACCGCCTGCGTGAACACCGGCATGAGCACTTCGGGCGGCACCCGGTGGGCGGCGGCGATCTTGCGGACGGTGGCGTCCTCCCCGGCGCGATCGAGCACGTAGACCTGGCGCATCGCCCATGCGTCCGCCCGGTCGAGCAGGCTGCCGGTCGCCTTGTACACCTCGGTGAACACCGTTTCGCGCTCGCGCTGCATGACGTCGGCGATCATCCGCGCCAGCCGCTCCTCCGACGGCGCCGGGTCCGGGGCGCCGAAGCCCTCGCCCATGTCCGCCGCGCGTCCGCGCGTCGCATCGTGGAGGGGCCGCTCGACGAGGAACCAGGCGACGACGAACCCGACCGCCGCCACCGGCACCGTCCAGAAGAACACGAAGTCGATCGAGTCGGCGTAGGCCTGGATGATCGGTGCGATCACCGCGTCCGGCAGCTCGTGCAGCGCAGCGGGGCTCGCCGCGACGGCCGGGTCCACTCCCGACTCCGCGTACGCCGCCGCCAGCAGCGGCGTGCTGTGGTTGGTGAAGAGGGTGCCGAAGATCGCGGTGCCGAACGTCGAACCCAAGGTGCGGAAGAACGTCACGCCCGAGGTCGCCGCGCCCATCTGCGCGTACGGGACCGTGTTCTGCACCGCGATCGTCAGCACCTGCATCGCCAGGCCGAGGCCGCTGCCGAACACGAGCATGTACAGCGACTCCAGCCACATGTTCGTGTCCGTGCCCATGGTCGACATGAGGTAGAGCCCGACGCCCATGATGAAGGTGCCGAGGATCGGGAACATCTTGTACCGGCCGGTCTTGCTGACCACCGAACCCGAGAGGATCGACATGGCCATCATGCCCGCGACCATCGGCAGCGTCCGGTACCCGGAGACGGTGGCCGAGGTCCCGTCCACGTACTGCAGGTACGTCGGCAGGAACGTCATCGCCCCGAGCATCGCGAAGCCCACGATGAAGCTCAGGATCGAGCTGACGGTGAACACCGGGTTCGCGAAGAGCGCCATGGGAAGGATCGGCTCGGCCGCGCGGCGCTCGACCACCACGAACAGCACGATCGCCACGCCCGCACCGGCGAACATCCCGAGGATCACCCCCGAGTCCCACGCGTAGTCGTCGCCGCCCCACTCCAGCGCCAGGATCAGCAGCGTCGTGCCGGCCGCGACGAGGATCAGCCCCAGGTAGTCGATCACGGGCTTCACGACCGACCGCACCCGCGGGATCGTGGCGGCCGCCATCGCGATCATCACCACCGCGATCGGCAGGTTCACATAGAAGCACCACCGCCACGACAGGTGGTCGGTGAACAGGCCGCCGAGCGTCGGTCCGAGCACAGTGGTCACACCGAACACCGCGCCCATGGCGCCCTGGTACTTGCCGCGGTCGCGCAGCGGGATGACGTCGGCGATGAGCGCCATCGCCGTCACCATCAGGCCGCCGGCGCCCAGTCCCTGGACCGCGCGCGACACGATCAGGAAGATCATGTCGTTGCTGAACCCCGCCAGCGCCGAGCCGCCCACGAACACGACCGCGCTGATCTGGAAGATCGCCTTGCGCCCGAACATGTCGCCGAACTTGCCGACCACGGCCGCGGCGATCGCCTCGGCGAGCAGGTAGGACGTCACCACCCAGGCCATGTGCCCGGGGCTGCCGAGGTCGGCCACGATCGTCGGCAGGGCCGTGGAGACGATCGTCTGGTCCAGCGCCGCCATGAGCATGCCGAGCATGATCGTGGCGAACACGAGGTTGCGCCGGTACTTGCTCAGCACGGGCGGCGCCGGTTCGGCGGCATCCGCGAGCTCAGGAGTGTCGACAGTGGCCATAACGGGCACGATAGCCGCAAATCGACGCCGCCATGGCTGACTGCGCCCGATCCTGACCTGGCGGGCGTAGGGTGTGCCCGAGCATCGAGCGTCCCCTGCGTCGGAGGTGGCATGGAACTGGTCGCGATCCTGTTCGCGCTCGCGGTCGGCGGGCTCCTCCTGACGGCCGCCGCCGAATGGATGCGCATCCCCGCCCCGGTCCTCATCTGCCTCTACGGGCTCACCCTCGGCCTCGTCCCCGGCATACCCGCGCTCGACCTCGACCCCGAGCACCTGCTGCCGATCCTGCTCCCGCCCATCCTGTGGGCCGCCGCCCGCAAGTCCTCCTGGCGCCACTTCGCCGCGAACTGGCGGCCCATCCTCTTCCTCGCGGTCCTCCTCGTCTTCGTCACGACCGCGGCGGTCGCGGCCCTGGCCGCCACGATCAGCCCGGTCCTGCCGGTCGGCGCGGCCGTCGTCCTCGGCGCGATCTGCGCTCCGCCCGACGCCGCGGCCGTCACCGCCGTCGCCGACCGACTCGGCCTGCCCCGCCGCCTCGTGACCATCCTCGAAGGCGAAGGCCTGTTCAACGACGTCACCGCCCTCACCCTGTACAACGTCGCCGTCATCGGCGTCGTCACCGGCTCGGTCTCCGCACTGTGGACGGCGGGCCTGTTCGCGTACTCGGCGGTCGCCGCCGCGGTGATCGGCCTGGGCGTCGGCTGGTGCCTCGTCAAGCTCGGCTCCGCCGTGGCCGACAGCCGGGTCCGCACCGCCCTCGGCCTCACCGCCCCCTACATCGCCTACCTGCTCGCCGACGCGGTGAAGGCCTCCGGCGTGCTGGCCGTCATCTGCGCCGCGTTCTACCTGGTCGCCCGGTCCAACGACCCGGACGACTTCGAAGGCCGGCTCGTCCAGGGCTCGGTGTGGGACGTGCTGGAGACCGGCCTCATCGCGCTCACCTTCGGTCTGGTCGGCATGGAGCTGATCGACATCATCGATCGCGTGGGCTCCGGCGTGAGCGAACTGCTGTGGAAGGCCCTGGCGGTAGCGGGCGCCGTGATCGCCGTCCGCGCGCTCTGGCTCGCCATCGCGATCGTGCTGGGGCGCAGGGGCATCGGTTGGACGAGTCTGGGGAACCAGCCGCGCCTGGCGGTGGTCACCGCCTGGGCCGGGATGCGCGGTGTCGTCACGGTGGTGACCGCGCTGGCGATCCCGGAGTTCACTGCGGACGGCTCGCCGTTCCCAGGGCGCGAGCAGATCCAGTTCCTGTCCGTGGTGGTCGTGCTCGCCACGCTCGTCGCGCAGGGCCTGACCCTGCCGGGGCTGATCGCGTTCCTCGGGGTGCGTGCGGACGCGGAGAAGGAGACCGCCGCGCTGCGGTCGCTCATGCAGGAGGCCGGGAAGGCGGCATCGGCGCGGCTGCGGGAGCTGCGCCGCGAGCACAACGATGTGGACGACGAGGTGGCGGCGGCGATGGAGCGGCGCTTCGACCACCGGGCCGCGCAGATCACCGCGATGGTCGAGGATCGCGAGGACCCCGAGACCGAGCGCCTCGCCGAGCGCTTCGACACGTTGCAGCGCATCGAGGGCGAGATGCTCTCGGCCGCCACGGCGCGGGTGCTGCAGCTGCGGTCCTCGCCCGGGCACGACCCGGTCCTGGTCGACCGCGTCCTCGCGGCCCTCGACCACCGGGCGGTGACCCGCCGCCGCTCGGCCTGACCGTCGTGATCGTTCCGGGGATGCCATGTGGCATGTGATATGTCACGTGGCACCCGGAGTGCTTTGGGAAGCGAGAGCGGGGTGCCCGGTATGTCGCGGCCGGGCGCGGCGCCTTCCCGCCCTTAAGGTGGCGCTTGTGGAGAGACGAGAAGCGAGCGCGGGGGCGGCCGGGGTCCGGTGGGCCGCGGCCCTGGCGGTAGTGGCACTGGCCGTGGCCGGTTGCGGGGCGAGTCGGTCCGCCCAGACCAGTGAGATGGCGCCGGCGATTTCGGGAATCGACGTGGACGCGGGGACGCTGGCCCTGCGCGACATGCAGGTGGACTTCGGCGAGCGGGGCTTCTACCTCGCGGGCGGGCAGGCCCCGCTGCGGATCTGGATCGACAACCAGGGCGACGAGCCGGTGACGCTGGAAGCGGTGACGAGTCCGGACGCCGAGGCCGTCGTCCTCGCGACCGAGGTCGCCGGCGAGACGCCCGGGGAAGGCGAGTCGACACCGGCGCCGGACGAGTCGAGCCCTGCCCCGGACGAGTCGGCGACGCCCGATGCCGATGCGTCCGAGACGCCTTCGGCCGCGGCCTCGGAGACCCCTGAAGGCGATGCGTCCTCACCGACCGCCGACACCTCGCCGACCGCCGGTACTTCGGCGTCCGCGTCACCCGAGGGCGAACCGGCTTCGCCGACGCTGGAGGGCGAGCGCGACTTCACGATCGAGATCGCACCGGACTCGTTCGTGCGCCTGGCGCCGACCCGAGGCTCCTTCCTCCTCCTGGACGGGCTGAAGGAGAAGCTGACCATGGGCCAGACCGTGGAGGTCACGTTCGTGTTTTCGAACGGCGAGGCGGTCACCGTGGACCTGCCGGTCGGCACGCCGGAAGTGGCCCCGTCCCGCTCGTACTTCGAACCGGGCCATGCGGAAGGCGCCGAATAGCGCCACTTCTGAACACGAATGGCGGCGGCGCTTGAGCGCCGCCGCCATTGCCGTGCAGGCGAACCGAGGCTGAGGGTGCCGGGCGGCTCCGAACCGCCGATCGCATCCGTCGGCGGGCCGCTACTCCGACAGGCGCCAGGCGGTGACCTCGATTTCGCGCGTGGTCCCCAGGTCGATCGAGGCCTCGGGGGTGACGGTCTCCAGCGGCGAGCCCTCGGCGTAGCCGACGTTGATCTCGGTCGCGTTCACGACGTCGCCGGCCTCGACCAGGTTGCGCCACAGCATGCCCGCGCTCACCGACTCCCCGGGCGCGAGGGTGATCGGCGTGGGTCCGGGGTCCTGGAGCGTGTCCGAGCCGTGCCGGACGGCGACGTCGAAGCCGGGGATCTCGACGACCGGGTAGCCGTTGATCGCGATGTCCTCAGTGCCGCAGTTGACGAGCTCGATCCCGCTGGTGCGCAGGCCCATCGCCGCGCTGCCTTGCGTGACGGTGACGTGGAAGCCCTCGGGGCACTGCGGCTCCTCGGGCCGGTCGGTGGCCGGCTCCACCGGTTCCTCAGGCGTGGCCGCCGGGACGCCGGTGAGCTGCCAGGCGCCGAGGTCGAGCACGTGGTCGGCGTTGAGCTCGATCGGTTCGGCGAGGTCCAGTTCGTACGCGGCGTAGACCGGGAGGGCGTTGATGAGGAAGCGGTCCACCTCGAGCAGGTCGCCGGTGTGCGTCGCGGCCTCCCATGAGAGCGGCGCGATCGCGCCCTGCCCCGGGTCCACGGTGACCGACTCGGGGGCGTTGTGGTCGCGGGGCGCGACGACGTTCCCGCCGAAGACGCCGACCTGCGGCATGCTGTCGAGCACCAGCGGGGCCTCGCCGCAGTTGACCAGGCCGATCGCCATGAACGTGCGGTCGCCGACCGCGCCGGTCGGGGTGAGCGACATCTGGACGCCGTGCTCGTCGCACTCGGTGGAGGTCGCCGCGGCGGCCTCGCTGCCGCTGTCGCCGACGCCGCACCCGGATGCCGCCAGGGCGAGGACGGCGGCGATGAGCGCGAGGGGCCGGGAGATGCGTGGCATGCGGTGTCCTTCGGTGGTTCGGGGTTCCTCCTGCCTAACGCGAAGGACCTATCGCGAGGTTGCACCGGGGGCCTGGATGATGAGGACCGTGAGGTCGTCGGTGCGTTCGTAGCCGCCGCTCTGGAAGTCGGCCTTGAGCTTGCGGTGGAGGCGGTCGGGGTCGCGGATGCCGGAGGCGACGTGCGCGTTGATCCGCTCGATCACCGGGAAGGTCTCCCCGGCGGCGTTGCGGCCTTCGATGAACCCGTCGGAGAACATCACGACCAGGTCGCCGGGCATGAGCGTGGCCTCGCGGATCTGGGTGCGCTGGAGGGCGAAGTCGGCCAGGCCGAGGGGCGGCATGGGCCGCGCGGACAGCGGCTGGGCCGAGCCGCGGACCAGCAGCGGGGCGGGGTGTCCGCACAGGACGACCCGGATGGTGTCGAAGCGGGGCGTGATCTCCACGAGCACGGCGGTGGCGAAGGACTGCTCCCATTCGCCCCGGCCGCGGTTGTGCATGCGGACGCGGCGCTCCATGCGCGCGGCGAGGGTGTGGAGGTCGGGGTCGTCGAGCGAACGCTCCCGGAAGGTGCCGAGCAGCGCCTCGGTGAGGTGGACGGTGGTCAGGCCGTGGCCCTGGACGTCGCCCACGACGGCGCGGATGCCGAGGTCGGTCTCCTGCACCTCGTAGAAGTCGCCGCCGACGAGCCCGGGGCTGCCCTGGTGGGTCCGGTAGGCGACGGCGACGCGCGCGCCGCCCACGTGCGAGGGCAGTTCGGGCAGGATCGCGGTCTGGACGGCCTCGGCCACGAGCGTCATGTCGAGCAGGCGCATGACCATGCGGTTCCGGACCCATGCCAGTGCGGTGCAGACGATGCCGATGACGGCGACCGGCGGCACGTCCGACCAGCTCGACTCGGGGTAGGGGAGCAGGCCCAGGGCGTCCTCGCCGACGCTGATGACGGCGACGACCAGGAGCGTGGACCCGAAGGTCGCGACGGGCCCGTTGACCAGGGCGGTGAAGGCGGGCAGGAGGACCACGGTGAAGTCGGCGTACTCGGCGGCGGTGTCGTCGAGGAGCGCGATCGGGAAGGTCACGGCGACGAGGAGGTACGGCATGAGGCGCAGGACCAGTACGGAGCCGGGCTGCCCGTCGGCCAGGCGGCTCCAGGGGTTCTTGGACGGCACATAGGACCTGAAGTAGCCCTGCATCTCGGCGCCGCCGCGGCTGGTCCTGCTCACGGGGAGAGCGTAAGCGGCCCATCGTGGACCCGCCTCCTGAACAGCGAAAACGGGTCTGGAGACGGCGAAAGCGGACGGGGGCCGCTCCCGTCCGCTCCGTGCCCGCCGATCAGGTGCGCGACTTGGCGGCCTCGATGAGGTCGCGCAGGCGGTCCTCCTCCTCGGTCGAGAGGTTCGTCTGGAGGAGCTTGCCCTGGTACTGGCCGTGGAGCTCCTCGACGACCTTGTCCTCGGTCATGGAGCGGACGAGGAGCACGAGCGCGGCGGAGCCCGGGCTGAGCTCCGTGCCGAGGTCCTTCATGAACCTGTCGTCCACGCCGATGTCGGACATGGCCCCGCCCGCGGCCCCCGCGGCCGCGCCCACGGCCATGCCGAGCAGCGGTGCGAGGAACAGCAGGCCGATGAGCCCGCCCCACAGCGCACCGCCGGTGGCGCTGACGCCGACCAGCGAGGTCGACTGGTGGAGTTTGACCTTCCCGTCCTCGCGCCGCTCGACCACGACCGCGTCGTCGAGCTTGATGATCTCGCGCTTCTGCATGTCGGCGATCTTGCCGAGGACCGTCTGCGCGGTGGACACGTCCGGGTAGGCCACGGCGATGAGTTTGCTCATGCGTCTTCCTCTCTGCGGGCCGCCGTCGGCGGCGTCTCGCCCGATTCTGTCCGCGTTCGTGCGCCTCCGCCGGGAAATGCCCGCAAACCCTGGTCCGGGGCGACGCGGGGGGCGTCCTGACATGGCGTTCCCGCCTGGCGGGACCGGCGGTTGACGCTCACCCGACGTTCAATCTATATTTCCCATAGATTTGGTAGAGAAATCGTTCCGGTCATCACTCGGAAGGCTCCCCAGTGCGCTCCCTCGTCTTGCTCGGCCTCGTAGGCCTCGCCGCCCAGCTCGTGGACGGCAGCCTCGGCATGGCCTACGGCGTCACCTCGACCACGCTGCTCCTCGCCATCGGCGCCAACCCGGCCAGCGCCTCGGCCACCGTCCACCTCGCCGAGATCGGCACGACCCTCGCCTCCGGCGCCGCGCACTGGCGCTTCGGCAACGTCGACTGGAAGGTCGTCCTCAAGATCGGCATCCCCGGCGCCATCGGCGCCTTCGCGGGCGCCACCGTCCTGTCGCGGCTCTCCACCGAGGTCGCCGCCCCGGTCATGTCGATCATCCTGCTCTCCCTCGGCCTCTACCTGCTCATCCGCTTCACGGTGCGCGGCCTCGACCGCAAGAACCTCGGCAAGCCGCTGCGCAAGCGGTTCCTGACCCCGCTCGGCCTCGTCGGCGGCTTCCTCGACGCCACCGGCGGCGGCGGCTGGGGCCCGGTCGGCACGCCCGCCCTGCTCGCCAGCGGCCGCATCGAGCCCCGCAAGGTCATCGGCTCCATCGACACCTCCGAGTTCCTGGTCGCGCTGGCCGCCTCGGCCGGCTTCATCGTCGGCATCGGCAGCGCGGGCATCGACTTCGCGTGGGTCGGCGTGCTGCTGGCCGGCGGCCTCATCGCCGCGCCGATCGCGGCCTGGCTGGTCCGCCACATCCCGCCGCGCGTGCTCGGTTCGGCCGTCGGCGGCGTCATCGTCCTGACCAACTCCCGGACGCTGCTGCGCAGCGACTGGATCGACGCCCCGGCCGGGGTCGCACTCGCCGTCTACATCGCCATCGCCGTCGTCTGGATCGCGGCCGTCTGGTACTCGGTGCGCCGGCACCTCGCCGAGCGCGACGTCGGCGGGCCGGTCCTGGACAAGGCCAACAATCCCGAGGCCGAGGCCCCCGGTGCCGAGGCGCCCGCCCGCACGGAAGCCCCCGCCGCCGAGACCGCCTGAACCGATCGCCTCCGGCCCGCGCCCTTCCGGGTGCGGGCCGCTCGCGTTCCCACTGTGCGAACGCAACCGTCCCTATTGGATTTGGGGGACGACGCGAAGATGAACTTCAAGTAGCATGTTGCCTCAACGTGGCCGTGACCTGGACCGTTGGAGGCGCAATGACGCAGTTCTACCAAGCTGTGCTCCGAGACGGAGGGCCCCGGCTGGGGCCCCGGCTGCGGCGGTGCTTCGCCGCCTGGGCCGGCGTCCAGGACGACGGCGGCCCGGTCCTCGAGCACGCCAAGGGCCGCACCCGCACCGCGCTCGCCGACAACGACCTGTGCGGCCGCTACACCCACGACGGCCCCACCGGCGACGGCCGGCTCCGCACCACCGCCACCTGGGCCGCCGGACGCAAGGGCGCGCCCGGCTGGGTCCGCGTCACCGTCGAAGGCGACCTCGACCAGGCGGCGGTGACCGCCCCCGGCTTCATGCCCGCGTTCCTGGCCACCGGCCGCGCCACCGACGGGGTCGTCCCCGTCGAGGCCGGCCCGCACCTCATCGGCCCCGAAGAGGTCAAGGAGCTCACCGGCTGGCTCGCCCGCCCCGACCGGGGCGTCCCCGTCATCGTCCTCACCGTCGACCGCAGCGACCCGAACCTCGTCGCCGCCTGCGCCGACCACCTCGCCGAGTCCCTCGCGGGCGTCGCCCTCGTCGCCCGCCTCTACGACGCCCGCACCCAGGACGACCTCAACGCCTGGCTCGGCGGCGACCTCAGCGTCTTCGGCGGCGGCCTGCGCACCTACCTGCCCGGCGTGCGCCCGGGGGAGGAGACCTACGCGATGCGCCACCAGCCCCGCGGCGGCGGCGCGATACGCGACCAAGGCGTGCGCTCACTCGAAGTGGTGGTCAAAGGCGTCGTCGAGCTCTCCGTCCACCGGCCGCTGCCCACCGACATACGCCAGACCGAACCGCGGATCGCCCGCGTGCTCGCCGGGACGCTCCCGCCGGGCGAACTCCACGCCGCCCCGCCCAGTCCCGCCGCGATAGCCGTCCCGCGCGGCCCCCGCATCCCCAGACCCGCCGCGCCCTCCGAACCGAAGTCGCTCAGCACCCCGGAGGAGCCGCCCGAACCGCAGCCGGAACCGGCACCGCAGCCCGAAATGACTACCCCGCCCGAACCGGAACCCGAACCCGCGGACGGCCTCGCCGACGACATCGCCGCGAAGCTCGCCGACCGCCTCGACGAGAGCGTCCTCGACGCCCTCGTCGACCTCGCCCGCGGCGGCGACACCGAGACCACCGTCCTCATCAAGACCATGGCCGCCCACCTCGACGCCCTCACCCGCGCCGTCGAGTCCGCCGGGCTCCTCGCCGTCCGCGCCCCCAGCCAGGAGCTCGAGCGCCTCCGCCGCCAGTACGACCAGCTCGAACTCGACTACACCGAACTCCAGGAGTGCGAACGCAAAGCCCAGGACCGCATCCGCTGGCTCGAGAGCCGCCTGGCCGAGCACGCCGACCCCGTCTACGGCGTCCAGACCGAAGCCGACCAGGACGACTGCTGGGAGGCCGAGAGCCTCATGGAGGTCGTCCAGCGCGCCCGCAAGCAGCTGCGCCACCTCGACCTCCCCGACGCCCTCGACACCGAAGTGTCCAAACTCGACGTCATGTACCCGCGCCAGCGCCGCCGCTGGACCGGCCGCACCTGGGACGCCCTGCGCGCCCTCGACGCCTACGCCGCCGCCCGCGCCGACGCCCGCTTCACCGGCGGCTTCTACGACTGGTGCGCCCGCCCGCTCCCAGGAGCACCCGCCATCACGCCGACGATGGTCTCCATGAAGGAGTCCGACTCGGTCTCCGGCAACCCGAAGTACCACCGCGCCAGGGTCTTCCGCGTGCCCACCGAGATCGACCCGTCAGGCCGCGTCTACATGCCCGCCCACATCAAACTCCAGCAGGTCGGCTCGCCCGCGCCCCGCATGCACTTCCTCGACGACGCCGGCGGCGCCACCGGCAAGGTCTGGATCGGCTACCTCGGCGACCACCTGCCCAACACGCGGACGAACTGACGCGCCCGGACTCGGCCCGGCCCCTCCCGTAGGCTCGGTGCAACCCCCGGGAGGAGCCTCGATGGACTTCATGCGCCGCAACGCGAGATGGATCGCACTGGCGGCCCTGCTCGCCATGCTCGCCCCCGTCCTCGCCCAGCTGTTCAACACCCTGTTCGCGGTCGACACCCTGCTCGTCGCCGTGATCCTGCTGGCCGCCATCGTCATCGGCTTCGCCGTCATGGCCCGCTCCTCCAGCGACGAGGACTGAGCCGCGACCGTTCGGCCCCACCACTGAGCACCCCTTGACTAGTCTCAGAACCGGGAGCGCCCCTCGCCGGCACGCTCCCGGATGAGAGGACACCCCATGGCACGCCGCAAGCGCCCCCTGTTCGCCCGCTGGTACCCCGACGCCGCCGCCCGCCTCGAGGAGCGGGGACTCGCCGCCGAGCGCGCCCGCCTCCTCGCCCCGCTCGAAGGCCGCGTCCTCGAGATCGGCTGCGGCTTCGGCGCCAACTTCCCCCACTATCCCGAGGCCGTGACCGAACTGGTCGCCGTCGAACCCGAGGAGCACTTCCGCGACCTCGCCCGCGACCGCGCCGACGAACTCGGCCTCAAGGCCGCGATCGTCGAAGGCACCGCCGAAGCCCTCCCTGTGGAGACCGGCTCGTTCGACGCCGTCGTCGCCACCGCCGTCCTCTGCTCGGTCGACAGCCAGGCCGACGCGCTGGCCGAGATCGCGCGGGTCCTCAAACCGGGCGGGACGCTGGTCGGCTTCGAGCACGTCGGCTCGGCCGGTCGCGCCCGGCATGCGACCGAGAAGGTCCTGGACGCCGTGCTCTGGACGCACCTCAACGGCGGCTGCCACCTCTCCCGAGACACCCTCGGCGCGATCCGCGCGGCCGGGTTCGACACCGCCGGCATGAGCGAGGAGCGGTTCGCGTTCCTGCCGTTCCCGGTCTCGAAGAGCCCGCACATCGTCGGCACGGCCCGCAAGCCCGCGTAACCGGGCGGGGATCCAGCTGAGTGCTCCGGACCGGTGATCCCGTCCGGACCGTCCCCGGTGAGCCCGCACCCGCTCGCTACCGGCCGCAAACCCGGCGTACCGGGCCCTGTGGAAGACTCTGGCATTCGGTGAAAGCGGTGGCGACGGTGCCCCAGGCACCGGTCGACCGAGGCCTCCGCATGTCGATGCGGGAGCGGCACCCGGCCCAGGAGGCCGCGGCACCGCCCTCGATCGCCATGCCGCCGCCCGCGCACCTTCGATCACCGGGAGACCCATGTCCGCCATCAGCTGGACCGAAGCCGGCGAACGCCGCACCGCCGCGTGGCACTCCGAGAACGCCACGCCGCCGCCGGCCGAGATCGTCGTCGCCGACGACCGCATGAAGGCCGACACCGCGTACCGGCTCGCCGCGAAGGGCACGGCCCTGCTGTGGCGCGGCGACTTCCACAACGCCCGGCAGCTGCTGCGCGCCATGGACCGCCGCATCCGCGAACCGCGCGGGTCGCAGGGGACCGCCGCCGAGACCTTCCACCGCCACCGCCAGTACCGCGGCCACCGCGCCCGGCTCCTGGGGCGGCTCATCGTCGTACTCGGCGACGGCTACGACCTGGACCTGCACCGCGCGCCCGACGTGCGGCAGGCCTGCACCGAGGCGTACGGCCCATCGACCCGCCCGGTCGCCGTCGCCGTCACCGAACTCCAAGGCGTGCTCAGCGCGCACCAGTGGCGCGAGAAGGGCGTCCACGTCCCCGCGCTCGACGCTCGCATCCACCCCCACTACGGCGTGTTCTCACCGATCCGCGGCGAGTACATCGACCTCGTGGCCCGCGCGCCACTGCCCGAGCGGACCGACACCACCCACAGCCGCACCGCCTCCGCCCGCACTGCTTTCGCCCGTACTGCTTTCGACCTCGGCACCGGCACCGGCGTGCTCGCCGCGGTCCTGGCCCGCCGCGGCTTCGACCGCGTCGCGGCCACTGACGTCAACCCCCGCGCGCTCGCCTGCGCCCGCGACAACGCCGAACGCCTCGGCCTCGCCGACCGCATCGAAGCGACCGGCACCGCCCTTTACCCGGACGGCCGCGCCGACCTGGTCGTCTGCAACCCGCCCTGGCTGCCCGGCCGACCCGTCTCCGCCGTCGAAGGCGGCGTCTACGACCCCGACGCCGCCATGCTCAACGGTTTCCTCACCGGCCTCGCCGACCACCTGCGCCCCGGCGGTGAAGGCTGGCTCGTCCTCTCCGACCTCGCCGAGCACCTCGGCTTGCGCACCCGCGCCGACCTCCTCGACGCCATCGCGGGCGCCGGGCTCGTCGTCACCGGGCGGCTGGAGACCCTCCCGACCCACCCCGGGACCGAGCGCAGCCCCGACCTCCTCGCCGACGCCCGCCGCAGGGAGGTGACCTCGCTCTGGCGCCTGCGGCCCGAAACCGATTGAGCCCCTTGCGGCACCCGCATACGCTGCACCGCATGGAAGCAACAGGGAACCTGCTCAATGTGGTCGACGTCGAAGCGACCTGCTGGGAGGGCCCGCCGCCGCCCGGCGCGGTCAACGAGATCATCGAGATCGGCCTCACCGTCGTCGACCTCGACGCGCGAGCGCGCCTCGCCAAGCACCGCATCCTGGTGCGGCCACAGCGGTCCCGCGTCAGCGCGTTCTGCACTGCACTCACCGGCCTCACCCAGGAGGAGGTCGACACCGGCGTCGCGTTCGCCGAAGCCTGCCGCCTCCTCACCGCCGAGCACCGCGCGGACTCGCGGCCGTGGGCGAGCTGGGGCGACTACGACCGCAAGCAGTTCGAGCGCCAATGCCAGGCGACCGGCACCCGCTACCCGTTCGGGCGGCGGCATGTGAACGCGAAACTGCGCTTCACCGAGGCCAGGGGGCTGCGCCGCAGGCCCGGGATGGCCCAGGCGCTCCAGATCGCGGGCCTACCGTTGGAGGGCCGCCACCACAGCGGCGCCGACGACGCCTGGAACATCGCCGCGGTCGTTCTCGACCTCGCCGGCAAGGGCGAGTGGCCCGGGGCCTGAGCGGTTACGCGATGCGGCCGTACGCGTCCAGCGTCGCCAGTGTGGACCGTGTCAGGAAGCCGCCCCACTCGTGGGCGACCACCGGGGTCCACATCGCGAAGTTCGGCGCCCAACCGCCTTCGGCCCCCTGCTCCTCCACGAGGTGGTCGAGGTGGCGGCCGATCTCCTCGTCGCTGAACAGGCCGCGGGCCAGTGAGTCGGGTGTCGGGGCCAGGTCGAGCGGGGAATGGGTGTGCCCGGGCTCGTCCGGGTCCAGTGCCGCGCTGGCGCGCAGGGAGGGGCCGAGGCGGTCGAACTCGGTCCGGGCCCGTTCGCGGTCGGGGGCGCGTTCGAGGAAGGCGAGCACGCACATCGCGTCGTAGGCGCCGACCTCGTCCAGGTCGGCGATCGCCCGCCAGCAGAACGCGGTGGCGGTCTCCAGCCAGGGGTGCTTGACGTTGTGGGCGTGCAGGAGGCCCACGATCGGCGCGGTCGGGTTGATTGCCGCCGGTGGCTGCTCGCCCTGCGGTTGCCACCAGGGGCCGCGCTCGTCGCCGAGGACGCTCGGCAGCACCCACGGCACGCCGCCCTCGGCGGTGGCGTTCGCTTCGAGCCAGGCGCAGGCGGCGAGCACGATGGTCTCCTCGAAGGCGCCGACCTCGTCGAGCGCCCAGAGGGCGACTTCGGCGCCTTGCGGCTGGCTGCCGGCGCCGCGCAGGTCCGGTTCGATGGCGTGGCCGAAGCCGCCGTCGGGGTTCTGGTAGGCGCGCACGGCGTGGACGACCGCTCCGGCCGGGCCGCCGTGGAATCGGTTGGCGAAGCGGGCCCGGTCGATGAGGCGGGCGTTGAGGATCAGGTACCGCTCTGCGGCGGCGAACGCGTCCTTGCTGAGCGTCTTCATGTGGCGGGCCCCTTCTGGCGAGTGTGGCGCGCCCGACCGTACCGGTCGGGTGCGACAGTCCGGTTCAGTCCAGTGCGTTCCGGAATGCCGTGAGCAGCTCCTCCGTGAACAGGACGAATCTGATGTCCGCGACGCCTGCGGCGGCTTCGCGCGCGGCGGCGACGGCGATCTCGGCGGCCGACTCGGCGGGCCAGCCGTATACCCCCGCCGAGACCGCGGGAAACGCGATCGAGTCGGCCCCGAGCCGGTCGGCGAGGGCGAGGGATTCGCGGTAGCAGGAGGCGAGGAGGGCGCTGCGGTCCTCGGCGGGGGAGTAGACGGGGCCCACGGTGTGGATGACCCAGCGGGCGTCGAGCCGCCCTGCGGTGGTCGCGACGGCCTGGCCGGTCGCCAGTCCTTTGCCGTAGTGCCCGCGACGCAGCTCCTGGCACTCCTGGAGGATCGCGGGGCCTCCGGCGCGGTGGATCGCGCCGTCCACGCCGCCGCCGCCGAGGAGCGAGGAGTTCGCGGCGTTGACGATCGCGTCCACGTGCTGCTTCGTGATGTCGCCGCTGAGGATCCGGATGCCCATGCCCCATGCAAACACGCCGCGGCCGGGTTCGGCGCCGGGCCCGCCGTTTCGGCGCCCGACGGCAGGCGCGGCAGTAACGTTCGAGGTCACAGGCTTGTTATGGATTCGTGATGTGCTCAGGCCGCCGCAGCGCGTTGACAATGCCACAAGCAACCAGGTATAACCAATTAAATCCAAATGAAACGGGGGTGAAACCACATGTTCGCGGAAGAGCGTCAGCAGCGGATCGCCGAACGTGCGCGCACCGAGGGCCGCGTGGACGTCGCCGTGCTGGCCGCCGAGTACGAGGTCACCACCGAGACCATTCGGCGCGACCTCACCGCCCTCGAGCGCCAGGGCGTCGTCAAGAAGGTCCACGGCGGCGCGATCCCTCTGGAGCGCATGGGCTTCGAGCCCACCGTGGCCGCGCGGGACACCGTGCAGACCGCCGCCAAGGAGCGCATCGCCGCCGCCGCCCTCGCCGAGGTCCCCGATGAAGGCGCGATCCTCCTCGACGCCGGCACCACCACCGCGCGTATCGCCCAGGCCCTCCCTCACGACCGCGACCTCACCGTCGTCACCAACGACGTCCTCATCGCCTCACTCCTCGCCGCGAAGCCCCGCCTCACCGTCCTCATCGTCGGCGGCAAGGTGCGCCGCCGCACCATGGCCGCGGTCGACGACTGGGCGCTGCGTGCCCTCGCCGAGACCTACGTGGACGTCGCCTTCATGGGCGCCAACGGCATCAGCGTCGAACGCGGACTCACCACACCGGACACCGGGGAGGCCGCCGTCAAGCGCGCCATGATCAACGCCGCCCGCAAGACCGTCGTCGTCGCCGACCACACCAAGGCCGGCAACGACTGCCTCGCCCGCTTCGGCACCATCGACCAGGTCGACGTGCTCGTCACCGACACCGGCCTCGACGACGGCCTCGCCGCCGACTTCGAGGCCGCCGAGCTGAAAGTGGTGCGCGCATGATCGTCACCGTCACCGCCAACCCGAGCCTGGACCGCACGATCGAGGTCGACCGGCTCCGCCGCGGCGAAGTGCAGCGCGCCATAGGCGACCGGGTCGACCCCGGCGGCAAGGGTGTCAACGTCTCCCGCGCGCTCGTCGCCAACGGCCACGCCACGCGGGCCGTCCTCATCAGCGGCGGTCACGCCGGCACCGAACTGCTTGACCTCCTCGCCGAGGCGGGCGTCCCGATCATCGAAGTGCCCGTCTCCCAAGGGGTCCGCTCCAACCTCACCCTCGCCGAATCCGACGGCACCGTCACCAAGCTCAACGAGTCCGGCCCGGTCCTGCGGGCCGAGGAGATCGAAGAGCTGCTCGACGCCGCCATCTCGGCGCCGCCGAACTACGCCCTGCAGACGCCCTCGAGCAGCATCGACCGGCCGACCGCCTGGATCGCCGGCTGCGGGAGCCTCCCGCCCGGCGTCGGCGCCGACTTCTACGCCGAACTGGTCGAACGCGCCCGCGAGGCCGGGGCGGTCACGGTCATCGACTCCTCCGGTGCGGCGCTGGAAGCGTGCCTCGCCTCCCGGCCCGACCTCGTCAAACCCAACCTCGAAGAGCTCGCCGAAGCCGCCCGCACCCCCATTACGACGATGGGGGACGCCGTCGCGGCCGCCGAGGCGCTCCGCGCCGCCGGAGCCGGAGCCGTCCTCGCCTCGCTCGGTGCCGACGGCGCGATCCTCGTCGAAGCCGACGGCGTCTGGCACGCGAAGGCCCCGCTCGCCGGGCCCCTCGCCAGCACGGTGGGCGCCGGCGACGCCGCGCTCGCGGGCTTCCTCGCCGCCGGGGGCCGCGGCCCCGAAGCGCTCGCCGCCGCCGTCGCCTGGGGCACCGCCGCGGTCACCCTGCCCGGCAGCATCATGCCCGGCCCGCAGGACATCGACCTCGACGCCGTCACGGTCACCCGCACCCCGGACGCCGGCCTCGTCCTGAACGCGCACAGCTGAACCGAAGGAGCACCGCCATGACCGACCTCATCACCGCCGATCTGATCGACCTCGACCTCACCGGGGCCGACCGCCACGAGGCCACCGCCAAGCTCGCGCGCCTCCTCGCCGCCGCCGGACGCGTCAGCGACACCGACGGGTTCCTCGCCGACGTGCGCGCCCGAGACGAGCAGATGCCCACCGGCATCGAAGGCGGCATCGGCATCCCGCACGCCCGCAGCGCCCACGTCACCACCCCCAGCCTCGCCTTCGGCCGCGCGGCCGGCGGCATCGACTTCGGCTCCGAAGACGGCCCCGCCGACCTCGTGTTCCTCATCGCCGCACCGGAAGGCGGCGGCTCGGAGCACATGACCATCCTCGCGTCCCTGGCGCGCAAACTCGTCCACGCCGATTTCAAGACCGCCCTGCGCGAAGCCCCCGACGCCGAAGCGGTCGCCGCCCTCATCAAGCAGACCCTGCCCGGCTAGACACTGCCCGATTACCAGCCCGCCCAATGAAGAAGGTGCACGAACAATGAAGCTCGTAGCCGTAACCTCCTGCCCCACCGGCATCGCCCACACGTACATGGCCGCCGAAGCGATCGAGCAGGCCGCCGTCGCCGCCGGGCACGAGATCCACGTCGAGACCCAGGGCGCGGCCGGCGCCGAAGCCCTCGACCCGGCCGTGATCGCCGCCGCCGACGCGGTCATCTTCGCCGCCGACGTCGACGTCCGCGACAAGGAGCGGTTCGCCGGGAAGCCGATCGTCTCCGCCGGCGTCAAACGCGGCATCAACCACGCCGCCGAGATGGTCGACGAGGCCGTCGAGAAGGCCAAGGCCGCACCCGCAGGCGACACCCCGGCACCCGCGCCCGCGGCCCCGGCCGGACCGAAGCTCGGCCCCGGCGCGAAACTCCGCCTCTGGCTCATGACCGGCGTGTCCTACATGCTCCCGTTCGTCGCCGCAGGCGGCATCCTCATCGCGCTCGCGTTCATCATCGGGGGCGCCGAGATCGCCAACAAGGTCAACGGCGGTGAGTTCGAAGGCGTCGCCTACGAGGCCATCACCGACCCGACGGCGATCCTCGACCAGACCGGCATCGCCGGCCTCATGTTCTACATCGGCGGGCTCGCGTTCTCGATGCTCGTCCCGATCCTCGCCGGGTTCATCGCCTTCGGCATGGCCGACCGCATGGGCATCGCACCCGGCGTCGTCGGCGGCCTCATCGCCGTGGCCGTCGGCGCGGGCTTCCTCGGCGGCCTCGCCGCCGGCCTCCTCGCCGGCGCGATCGTCATGGCGCTCAAACTCATCAAAGCCAACCAGGCGTTCGCAGGGATCATGCGGATCGTCGTGATCCCCCTGCTCAGCGTCTTCGCCACCGGCTTCATCATGCTCGTGGTCGTCGGCAAGCCCATCGCCGAAGCCCAGACCTGGCTCACCGACTGGCTCGCCGGCCTCTCCGGCGTCAACGCCGTCCTCCTCGGCCTGATCCTCGGCGCGATGATGGGCTTCGACCTCGGCGGCCCCGTCAACAAGGTCGCCTACCTCTTCGGCGTCGGCGCCCTCGCCAGCGGCGACCTCACCGTCATGGCTGCCGTCATGGCCGCCGGCATGGTCCCGCCCCTCGGCCTCGCACTCGCCACCGTCGTCCGCGGCAGCCTCTTCACCCAGGCCGAACGCCAGTCCGGCAAGGCCGCCTGGCTCCTGGGCGCCTTCTTCATCACCGAAGGCGCCATCCCGTTCGCCGCCGCCGACCCGCTCCGCGTCATCCCGTCCACCATGGTCGGCGGCGCCGTCGCCGGAGCGGTCTCCATGGCCTTCGGCGCCACACTGCAGGCTCCCCACGGCGGCATCTGGGTCATCCCGCTCATCGGCGACCCGCTCGGCTTCATCGTCGCCCTCCTCGCCGGCACCGCCGCGACCTGCCTGTGCGCCATCGCCCTCAAGACCGCCTGGAAGTCCAAGGCCGCCGAAGCGGCCGACGACCAGTCGCTGGTCACCATCTAGCCCAACGAGGAAGGAAAACAGCCATGCCCGAACGCACCGTCGTCATCGCCTCCAAAGTCGGACTCCACTCCCGACCCGCGGCCATGTTCACCGAACTCGCCCGCGAGCAGCCCGCCAAGGTCACCATCGGCAAACCCGGCCAAGACCCGGTCGACGCCGGCTCGATCCTCCACATCATGACCCTCGGCGCCGAAGGCGGCCAGGAAGTCGTCCTCCGAGCCGAAGGCGACGGGGCCGAAGCCTCCCTCGACGCCCTCGAAGCCTTCCTGAAGATCGACCACGACGCGTAGGAGCCGACGGTGACCGCAACAGAGATGACAGGCATCGGCGTCAGCCCGGGCACGGCCGCCGCACCCGTCGCCCGGCTGGCACCGCCCCCCGCGGTGCCCGCCGACACCGGACCCGAGCCCGACACCGACGCCGCGCTCACCAAGGCCCGCAACGCACTCGAAGCGGTCGCCGCCGACCTCGACGCCCGCGCCGCCCGCGCCGACGGCCCCACCGCCGCGATCCTCTCCGCACAGGCCATGATGCCCCGCGACTCGGCCCTCGCCGACAAGATCGCCGCGGCACTCGGCGACGGCCGCTCCACACCGCACGCGATCGCCGAGGCCTTCGCGTTCTTCCGCTCGGCCCTCGAAGCCGCCGGAGGCTACCTCGCCGAACGGGCCGCCGACCTCGACGACCTGCGCGACCGCACCATCGCAGTCCTCCTCGGACTGCCCATGCCCGGCCTGCCCGACCCCGGGCACCGCTTCGTCCTCGTCGCCCGCGACCTCGCCCCCGCCGACACCGCCGCCCTCGACCCGGCCAAAGTCGCCGCGATCATCACCGAGCAGGGCGGACCGACCAGCCACACCGCGATCCTCGCCAAATCGATGGGCCTGCCCGCCGTCGTCGCCTGCCCGGCCGCCGCCGCGCTGGCGGACGGCACCGAGGTCCTGGTCGACGGGGGCACGGGGCTCGTCGTGCCCGACCCCGAGCCGGGCCGGGTCCGCCGCGTCCTCGACGCCGAGGCCCGCCGCGCCGCGGCCCTCGCGGCCAGCCGCGGGCCCGGACGCACCGCGGACGGCCACGCCGTCCAGCTCCTGGTCAACCTCGGCTCGCAGGCCGACCTCGCGGCCGCCGCCGCGGTCGACAGCGAGGGCGTGGGCCTGTTCCGCACCGAGTTCCTGTTCCTCGACCGCGAGACCGCGCCCACTGTGGACGAGCAGATCGAGGCCTACGGGCAGGTGTTCGCCGCGTTCTCCGGCCGCAAGGTCGTCGTCCGCACCCTCGACGCCGGCGCCGACAAGCCGCTCCCGTTCGTCGACCACGGCGATGAGCCCAACCCGGCGCTCGGCGTGCGCGGCATCCGCCTGGCCCGCACCGAAGCCGGAGCGGCCCTCCTGGATGACCAGCTCACCGCCATCAGCGCCGCGGCGGCGAAGCACACCGCCGACGTCTGGGTCATGGCCCCGATGGTCGCCACCCCCGGCGAGGCCGCCGCGTTCGCGGACCAGTGCCGCGCCCACGGACTCGCCACGGCGGGCACCATGATCGAGGTCCCGGCCGCGGCGCTCCGCGCCTCCCGCGTCCTCGACGGCTGCGACTTCGCGAGCCTGGGCACCAACGACCTCGGCCAGTACACGCTCGCCGCCGACCGCATGAACGGCGCGCTCGCCGAACTGCTCGACCCGTGGCAGCCCGCACTGCTCGACCTGGTGAGCCTCGCCGCCGAGGCCGGGCGCGAGGCCGAGAAACCGGTCGGCGTGTGCGGCGAGGCCGCGAGCGACCCGCTGCTGGCGTGCGTCCTCGTCGGACTCGGCGTCACGAGCCTCTCCATGGCACCCAGCGCGGTCGCGGCCGTCCGCGCGGAGCTCTCCACGCGCACCCTCGCGGACTGCGCCGGCATGGCCGCCGAAGCCCTGCACGCCAACGAAGGGTCCGAAGCCCGCCTCGCGGTCGCCGCCTACTGACCGCCGGGGCGCCGGGCCGCCGGCTTCGTCACGGGTGCCCGCCGAACCGATTTTCGGGTGCTTCACCGGTGCCGCGTGACATGCCGCCTCCCACCGCCCGGTGACCCGACATACCCCGGTTCGCGGTGATACATGACATGTGACGTATTACCAATGGTAGTTTGGCAAGCGCACTGCCTGCGGCATCACCGGCCCGGCCGATGACGGACCCTTCATCTAACCCATTTACAAAGGCGGCGTTCGGGCCGTACCATGCATCCATGAAGTCCACCTCGCGCGACATCCGCCTCCGCAACTGCTTCGCAGTGCTCCGGCACCTGATCGCGGACGCACCGACCTCCCGCCAGATCCTCGCCCGCGAGACCGACCTCAGCGTCGCGACGGTCTCCAACCTGGTGACCGACCTGATCGAACTCGGCGTCGTCGTAGAGGTGGGCCGCGAGGACTCCGGCGGCGGCAGGCCCCGCGCCCTGCTCGCACCCAACGCCGGCGGCGGCGTCATGATCGGCGTCGACGTCGCCGAGACCTACGTCTACCTCGAGGTCTACGACCTCACCCTCACCGTCGTCGACCGCGTCGAAGAGCGCATGGAACCCAGCGAGAACGCCCCCGACCAGGTCATCGGCCACATCGCCTCGGCCATGGACCAGATCCGCGAACGCCTCGGCGACCGCGCCATCCTCGGCCTCGGCGTCAGCCTCCCCGGCCAGGTCGACGTCACCTGGGGCGTCTCCGGCTTCGCCCCCAACTGGAACTGGCACGACGTCCCCTTCCGCAAGCTCCTCGACGACCGCCTCCAGCTCGGCGTCCCCATCTACCTCGACAACCCGCTCAAGACCATCACCGTCGGCGAACTTTGGTTCGGCGACGGCCGCGGCGTCGACCGCCTCGCCGTGCTCATCCTCGGCACCGGCGTCGGCGCCGGCCTCGCCTTCGGCGGCCAGCTCTACCGGGGCGCCACCAACTCCGCGGGGGAGTGGGGCCACACCACCATCAACCCCGCCGGCCCCCAATGCCGCTGCGGCGCAAAAGGATGCATCGAGGCCTACGTCGGCGCCCCCGCGATCCTCTGGCACTGGGGCCAACTCGACGGCCGCGCGGCCGTCGGCTCGCAGACCGAGGCCATGGCCGCGCTCGCCGCCGCCTGGGAGGCCGGCGAGGCCACCGCGGTCCGCACCGTCGAGACCGTCGCCGAATACCTCGCCGCCGGCGTCGCGAACCTCCTCAACCTCTTCAACCCCGACCTGGTGGTCTTCGACGGCTGGGTCACCAGCGTCCTCGGCGACGCCCTCGTCCCCGAGTTCGAGCGCCGCCTCGCCGACCACGCCATGGAGGCCCCGCTCAAGGCCGCCCGCCTCAAGCGCAACGGCCAGGAGCGCAACATGGTCGCGCTCGGCGCCGCCGCGCTGGCGCTGGAGGGCCACCTGAACCGCCTGAACACGGTCGGCTCCCGCAGCCGCCGCTGAAGACGCCGCCGCGAGCGCGCAAGCGCGTGCTTTTCGCGGCGGCGAACGCTCGCTGAGCCGTCTTTCTGAGTCCGGCGCCTCCGGTTCCGCCATGCCGGTGGGCGCTGTTCGTGCTGCTCAAGGCAGTGTTCCTGGAAGTTTCGGGCCCTTCGCGAGGGGCGCGACCGAGCGCAAATCGTTATCCGAACACTTACTTCAACCCATTGACAAAGTGAGTGGCGCTCGTAACACTGGGAGGCGAATCGATGCACGTTGATTCCCCGATGCGGTGTCGAACCGGGGCCGCTCGGGAGCCCTTCACCTCTCAACGTAGCGAGGAGCTAAGAGATGGTCGCTGACAGCCACCCTTCGAAGAAAGCGTTCGCCAAGTTCATGATGAACCGCCGGCGCATGCTCGCGCTCGGCGGCATGACCGCCGGCGCCGGCGCCTTGGCCGCCTGCGGGAGCAACACCGGCCGCGAGGAGCAGGGCGACGGTGTCTCCCTGCTGCAGTGGTACCACGAGTACGGCGAGGACGGCACCCAGGAAGCGGCCAAGGGCTACGCCGCTGACTACGCCGACGCCAACGTGACCGTCGAGTGGATTCCCGGCGATTACGACGCCGCGCTCGCCTCGGGACTCTTGACCGACGACGCACCCGACGTCTTCGAGAGCCACCTCAACCGCGGCATGGTCGAGGCCGGCCAGGTCGTGCCGCTCGACGACATCATCGCGGACGTCATCGACGACATTCCCGAGGGCGACCTCCTGCGGAACACGATCGACGGCACCGTCTACGGCATCAACATGATCGACGACCCGCAGTACATCGTGTACCGCCCCAGCATGTTCGAGGCCGTGGGCATCACCGCGCCGCCGACCACCTTCGAAGAGCTGATCGCGATCGCCGCGGAGCTGACCACCGGCGACGTCAAGGGCATCGACTTCGGCGCGGCCGGCGGCACCGACCGGCTGGGGCAGCACATGATCAACAGCCTCGGCCTGTCGTTCATCGGCGCCGACATGCAGGCCGGATTCAACGACCCGCGGATGGCCGAAGGCGCCCTCCAGGTCAAGCAGCTCAACGACTCCGGCTCGCTCCTGCTCGGCGCGCCCACCGACTGGTGGGACCCCTCGTCGATGATCCAGGGGCTCTGCGCCATGTCCTGGACCGGGCTGTGGACCATGCCCGCGCTCATCGAGAACCTCGGCGACGACATCGGCATCTTCCCGTGCCCCGGCTTCGTCGGCGGCACGCCGACCGTCTTCAACGGCGGCTGGGCCACGTTCGTCAACGCCAACGGCAAGAACGTCGACGCGGCCAAGGCCTTCACCAAGTGGCTGTGGGTCGACAACAAGGAGGCCATCCTGGACTGGTGCCTGAGCTACGGCTTCCACATTCCCTCGCGGCTCTCGCTGCGGGCGGAGGCCGACCAGTTGAGCACCGGACCGGCCGCCGAGGCCGTCGCCATCTCGGAGGAGTACGGCTGGGCCGAGAACCCCGACTGGACGCCGGCGATGAACACCGCCGTCAACGACATGCTCAGCAACATCGCCATCGAGGGCAACGACCCGGAGGCCGAGCTGGCGAAGGCCATCGAGACGGTCAACACCGAGCTCGACGGCATCTTCGGGTAGGGGACCGATATGGCCGTCACCGACACGACGGCCGATCCGGCTCCGGCGGCAGCGGGGACGTCACGACGCCCCCGCCGCCGCCGGACGTTCGGCGGCCGCAACCTCGCCTTCTGGTACTTCGTCGGGCCGTTCCTGCTCGGCCTGATCATCTTCACGTACATTCCCGTCGGCTGGTCCGCGTACCTGTCGCTCTTCGACGCGCGCAACACCGTCACCCCCGCGTCCGAGGACTTCGTCGGGTTCGACAACTACGTCGCCATGCTCACCAACGCCGACTTCCGGCGGAGCCTCATCACCTTCTCCGTCTTCGCGGCGATCATCGTGCCGATCACGTTCGCCTCGTCGCTCGGACTCGCTCTGTCGGTCAACAAGGTCCGCATCATGCGGGCGTTCTTCCGCTCGGTGTTCTTCCTGCCCTTCGCGTGCTCGTACGTGGTCGCGTCGCTGGTGTGGAAGATGTCGATCTTCGCCGGGGTGCGCTACGGCATGGCCAACGTCGTGCTCGGCGGGTTCGGGGTCGAGAACATCCCCTGGCTGTTCGGGAACGACCCGCCGTGGTTCTGGCTGGTCATCGCCTCGCTCCGCCTGTGGATCCAGTGCGGCTTCTACATGATCCTGTTCATCGCGGCGCTGCAGCAGATCCCCGAGCACCTCTACGAGGCCGCCTACATGGACGGTGCGAAGGCCGGCTGGCAGACCTTCTGGCACATCACGCTGCCGCACCTGCGGGCCTCCTCGGTGGCGGTGCTGATGCTCGTGCTCATCGCGGCCTACCAGGCCTTCGACGAGTTCTGGAACCTGCTGCCCAACTCCGGGAACGTCCCGTACGCCCGGACCCCGCTGATCTACCTGTTCCACACTTCGCTGGGGACGAGCCAGGACCTCGGCCGCGGCTCGGCGGGAGCGCTCATCCTGGCGCTCCTGATCGCGATCGTGACCCTCTTCCAGGGCAAGCTCCTCGGCTTCGGCAAACCGGAAGGACGGTGACCGGCATGGTGTCCACAGAGAACCGGCGCAAACCGGTCGGATACAGGCCCGGCGTCGGCTCGCGGGCCTCGCGCGCCCTCAACTTCATCGGGCTGTGCCTGATCGCAGTGCTCTTCCTGATCCCGTTCTACCTGATCGTGCGCAACGCCCTGTCCACCACAGAGGACATCACCGCGCCGGGGTGGATGTGGTTCCCCACGGACGTCCAGTGGGGCAACTTCACCGAGCTGTTCAAGGATGAGAAGGTGCCGATGGCGCGGAGCCTCCTCAACTCCGCCATGGTCTCCGTGCTCACCACGGCCGGCACGCTGTTCCTGTGCACGACGGCCGGCTACGGCCTCGCCCGCATCCCGTACCGGCACGCCGACAAGGTGTTCTACGCGATCCTGGCGACGCTCATGGTGCCCAGCGCGATCACGTTCCTGCCGAGCTTCGTGATGGTCTCCAGCCTCGGCTGGGTCTCGGACCTCAGGGGCCTGATCATCCCGACGCTGTTCAACGGGTTCGTCGCGTTCCTGTGCCGGCAGTACTTCCTGAGCTTCCCCAAGGAGCTCGAGGAGGCCGCGCGGGTGGACGGGCTGGGGTACTGGGGCTCGTTCTGGCGCATCGTCATCCCCAACTCGAAGGGCTTCCTCGCCGCGATCGCGGTGATCACGTTCGTGACGTCCTGGAACTCGTTCCTGTGGCCGCTGGTCATCGGCCGCTCGTCCGATTCGTGGACCGTGCAGGTCGCACTCTCGACGTTCCTGACCTCGCAGACGGTGAACCTGCCGCAGCTGTTCATGGCCGCCGCCGTGGCGATCCTCCCGCTGGTGTTCGTGTTCCTGTTCCTGCAGCGCTTCCTGGTGCAGGGCGTGGCGCAGACCGGCCTCAAGGGGTGACGCCGACGAGTCGCCTCGCTCCATAGGCGACGAACGAGAATGATAATGTGAGCGCCACTTAGGTCACAGTGTGCCCAACCGGCCGCGGGTCCCCACCCGCGGCCGTGCGCTTTGACCTCGCCCGAAAATCCCTTTTGCAAGGAGCCATCCCCAATGGAAGAACTGAAGATCCGGTCCCCCTTCGGCGTGTGGGGCCTCACCCTCGTCAGCTTCGGCATCTACGGCCTGTTCTGGTACGCCAAGACCGCGACCCAGATCAAGGCCGTCAACCCGGACAACCCGAAGAACGTCAGCGGCTCCAGCCTCGTGGTGTGGATCCTGTTCGGCTTCATCACCCTGTTCATCGTGCCGATCATCAACTGGTTCAAGCTGTGCGCCTCCATCAAGGCCGAGCAGGAGGCCGCCGGCCTGACCCCGACGTTCAACACCGGCGTGGCCACCCTGCTGTGCTTCCTCGCCGGCACGAACCTCTGCTACATCCAGGCCCAGCAGAACCTGGTCGTCAACGCCGTGCAGGCCCGCCAGCCCGTCCACGTCTAGGACCCCCCTGCCATAGCCCACGCGGAGGCGAAGCCCCCGGCCGATGCATCGGCCGGGGGCTTCGCGGTACGTGACGCGTGATATGCCACTGGACCGCCGCAGCGGTGCCCGGGCGGCGCGCGACCGGTTAACCTTGCCGCTGTGGATCTGACCGAATACGTGCCCGTCGTCCCCGACTTCCCCGAGCCGGGGGTCGGCTTCCGCGACATTACGCCGCTGCTCGCCGCCCCTGACGCCTTCCGCGCCTCGGTCGACCGGCTCCTCGAGGCCTGCGAGGCCCACCCGTACGACGCGATCGCCGCGTTCGACGCCCGCGGCTTCCTCTGGGCCGCCCCGCTCGCCGACCGCACCGGCACCCCGCTCATCCCGATCCGCAAGGCCGGGAAGCTCCCGCGCGAGGCCGCGGTCGAGACCTACCGCGGCGAGTACGCCGAAGTGCGCGTCGAGATGCACAAGGACGCCGTCCGCAAGGGCGACCGGGTGCTCCTGGTCGACGACGTCATCGCCACCGGCGAGTCCATGGCCGCCGGAGTGCGCCTGGTCGAGAGCCTCGGCGGCACCGTCGCCGCCTGCGCCGCACTCCTGGAGATCGCCGCCCTCTCAGGCCGCGACCGCCTCGACGGCTACCCGGTGGTCTCCCTCCTCGGCAAGCTCTGAGTCCGCCGAGCGAACCCGAGTCGCCTTCACGAGCAAGGGCTGTCGCACCCACCTGCCAGGGTGGTACCGGGGGGCCCGCAATACCGGTAGTACGTGACATGTCACATGCCGCGACCGACCGGAGTGACCGCACCGACCCCTCGCCGCCGCGCTTGACCTAGGAGCGGGCGAACTTCAGCGGCACCCGGCCCGCTCGCACGCCTCGGCCGTCGCGAGCCCGGCCGCGCCGACCGCCTCGTCGCGCTCGCCGGAGCAGTACTCCGGCTCGCCTCGACCGCGCCGGCCCCGGCGGCACCAAGACAAGCATATGGCGCGTGACCGGTGACATGTCACGCGCCATCGCCTTTGCAGAAGCGCCGCTCAGCCGACGAGCTTCGCCAGGTTCGCCGGATCGGCCAGGGCCGAACCCATGCCGATGACCGAGGCCCCCGCCTTGATGTAGGTGTCGATCTCGTCCGGGCCGACACCGCCCGTGGCCACGAACTTCATCTCCGGGAACGGCCCGTGCATCGCCTTGAACCATTCCGGCCCGAGCGTCGAGGCCGGGAAGACCTTCACCCAGGTGCACCCCAGGTCCCGCGCGAGCCCGACCTCGCTGGCCGTCGCCACACCCGGCAGGTGCGGCAGCCCGGCCGCATGCGAGGCCTCCAGCACCGCCGGGTTCAGACCCGGCGCGATCGTGTAGGCCGCGCCCGCCGCGGCGGCGCGCTCGACGTGCCCGGCGGACACCACGGTGCCCGCGCCCACCGAGCGCCCGCCCGGCTCGGCGGCCTTCACCGCGGCGGCCAGCGCCGCCTCCTGGCCGGGCTTGCCGATCGGGACCTCGACCAGGTCGAACCCGGCGTCCCACACGCGCTCGGACAGCTCGACGGTCTCTTCGGCGGGCAGGCCCCGCCAGATCGCCATGACGCGCTGGCCGGCGAAGAGGCGGTCGAAGAATGCGCCTTGGTCAATGGTCACTGGTCCTCCAGGATGGCTCGGACGGTCTCGGGTGGCGGCGGGGGAGCGAGGTCCCCGACGGTCTGCAGGGCGCCCGCGGCGAGCCGGTGGCCCAGCCGCATCGACGCCTCGAGCGAGGCTTCTCGCAAGCGGCCGTACAGGAATCCGGCGGCGAACGCGTCGCCGGCGCCGACCGGTTCGACCACGTCGACCGGCTCGGCGGGGGCGAAGACGGCCTTGCCGCCTTCGAACGCGGTGACGCCGTTGCCGCCGTCCTTGACGACGAGCACGCCGGCCCCGGGCAGGAGCTCGCGGACGTCCTCGGCGGTCGCGGTGCCCCAGAGGACCTGGGCCTCGTCGAGCCCGACGAACGCGATGTCGGCCGCGTCGGCGAGCCGCCGCAGGGCCGGTCCGGCCTCGCTCACCGGCCACAGCGCGGGCCGGTAGTTGACGTCGAAGCTCACCAGCGCCGGGTCCAGGGCCCGGTCGATGAGGAGTTCGTCGACGAGCGCGGCGCACGTGTCGGAGAGGACCGGGGTGATGCCCGAGAGGTGGAGGAGGCGCGGCGCGTCGATGCCGGCGAGGTGGCCGGGCCGCATGGTGGAGGCGGCCGAGCCGCGCCGGTAGTAGTGGACGCGGGTGCCGCCGGGCCCGGGGTCTTTGAAGTAGACGCCGGTGGGCCGGTCGGGGTCGGTCTGGACGAGCGCGCAGTCGACGCCGGCGTCGTCGAGGACGTCGCGGATGCGCCGGCCGAGGGGGTCGTCGCCGGTCTTGCCGCACCATGCGGCGCGGGCGCCCAGGCGTGCGAGGGCGACGGCGACGTTGGATTCGGCGCCGGCGACGCCCATGTGGAGGTCGACGGCGCCGCGCAGGGGCTCGGCGGCGGCGGGGGCGAGGACGATCATCGACTCGCCCAGGCACAGGACGTCCATGTGGCTCCGTTCGTGTCCGCGCGTGCAGGGGTTGGCAAGCGGTGGCTTCAGCCTACCGACTGGAAAACGCATACACACAGGGGCGGGCGCAGGAGCGGACGCCGCCCGCCCGCCATCCCGTGCCGGGTTCCCAGCTCGAGGTCCGCTTCCGCGTAGACTCTGTGACACAGGCCTCTCACCTTGGAGCCGGACATGACCGACCTGCGTCTGGTGAAGCTCTTCGCGTGGACGATCGGGGTGCTCATCCTGCTGTGGATGCTCGCCGAGTGCCTCGGCGGCGCGGACGAGACCGACCCCGGATACCAGGACCTCGAGCGCGACACCGAGCAGATCGTCGCCGACTGCGAGCACGCCTGGCAGGCCTTCGACCTGGCCGCCGATGCCGACAGCGGCAACCTCGACGGCGTGCTCGACCAGCTCGACGCCATCGGCACCGGCATCGCCGACCCGAACCTCAAGGCGCTCACGGCGGACTACGCGCTGCAGGTCCAGGACATGGTCGCGAACGTGCCCGAAGGGGACGCGGAGGCGCTCGAGGAGGCCCAGGCGGCGTTCCGGGACGAGGCCTCGCTGGATCTGGCGATGCGCTGCCCGCTGCGGTGAACCGGTCCGAAACCTGGACACAGGTATTGACAGTGTTCGAAATTATCGCTAACTTCGACACGTTCGAACACCCTTCTGCGCGAAGGGTTTTCAGTGCACCTCAATGCGGAGGAACGCGGCACGGCGCGCGAGCGCCCTGCGCCTCCGCGCGGACTTTGCTCTGGGGTTGACGGGGCGGGACCGCCCGAAGGCGCCCGGGCCGCGTGATCGCGGGTCCGTGCGGCGACGGGCGGTCCCGCCCCGTTCCCGTCGGCGCCCTACCTTCCGGGGCGCGGCCCGATAGGCCGGTCCGCGCCAGTGCAAGCGTTCGTCTGCATGCGCACACCCGCGAGTTGACAGATGTGCGACGAGCTGCGGTTTCACACGTTCCCAGGCGTCGCGCGCGGACCGCGCGTTTGGGTTCGGGGCCGCGCTTGTGGCAAAATGGCACGTCTGCCGTTGACCCGTAGGAGCCTCGTTGCCACCCAGCGAATTGCACGCCACCTTCCTGCCCGACCACGCCTCCCCGGCCGACGGGCGGCTGCTCTTCTTCGGCGGCGCGCACCCCTGGGCCGCAGTGGCCGAGCTCGGGCTCCCCCCTGGGGACCCGGTGGACGCCGAGCTGTACCTGGAGGGCGAACTCGTCGAGGTCGAAGGCGTGGCCATGCCGGTGCGCCCGGTCCTGCCCGCGCTCACCAGGATCGCCTCGCGCCCGGACATCACCGAGTCGGTCGCGATCTGGGCGCGCATCGCGAACGCCGTGGACGACGACAAGTTCGACGACCTCGACCGCATCGCGGGCGAACTGCCCGCCGAAGGGCACTGCGTGCCCCACTCCGAAGGCCACGTGTGGACCGCGAAGGCCCTCGTGGGCGCGTTCGTCGAGTCCTTCACGGAGCTGCTGCGCTCCGACTCCGGGCTCAATCTGCGGCTCATCACCGCCCAGCACTCCGACCCCGGCGAGGTCCGCGTCAACGCCGACCTGCGCAAATACCAGGCCCACGGCATCGCCTGGCTGGAGGCCGCGGCCGACGGCGGCGCGGGCGTCATCCTCGCCGACGACATGGGCCTGGGCAAGACCCTCCAGTCGATCGGGCTGCTCGTGCGCCGCGCCGGGAACGCCCCGCACCTCGTGGTCTGCCCGACCTCGCTGGTCGGCAACTGGCAGCGGGAGATCGCCCGCTTCGCCTCCCAGCTTTCCGTGCACCTGCACCACGGCCCGGCCCGCACCAAGGAGCGCCGGCCTCTGACCGAGGCGGACGTGGTCGTCACCTCGTACTCGATCGCGCTGCGCGACATCAAGTTGCTGCGGCAGATCGCGTTCGACACGATCGTCATCGACGAGGCCCAGGCCATCAAGAACCACCGCTCGCGCACCGCCGGCGCCGTCCGCGACCTCACCGGCCGCGTCCGGGTCGCCCTCACCGGCACGCCCGTGGAGAACCACCTCTCCGAGCTGTGGTCGATCTCCGAGTTCGTCAACCCCGGCCTCCTCGGCGGCCAGACCGACTTCAAGCGCCGCTTCGCCGACCCGATCGAGATCGGCCGCGACCCCGTCTCGGCCGCCACCCTCCGGGCCCGCATCGACCCGGTCGTGCTGCGCCGCATGAAAGAGGACGTCGCCGCCGACCTGCCGCCGAAGATCGAGGCGGTCGTCGCCTGCACCATGACCGACGAGCAGGCGGGCCTGTACAAGGAGGCCATCCGCGAGGCCTTCGACGAGGGCCTGGGCGACGGCATCACCCGCCGCGGCCGCGTCCTCAAACTCCTGACGCGCCTCAAGCAGATCTGCAACCACCCCGCCCAGTACGTAGGAGTCGGCGACAGCGCCGGCCTCGCCGAACGCTCCGGGAAGCTCGACCGCGTCACCGAGATGCTCACCGAAGTCGTCGAGGAAGGCGACAAGACCCTCATCTTCACCCAGTACCGGCAGATGGGGGAGCTGCTCTCGCGCCACCTCCACGCCGAACTCGGCGTCGCCGCGCCGTTCCTGCACGGCGGGCTCGACCAGCCCGCCCGCGACCGGCTCGTCGACGAGTTCCAGACCGGCGAAGGCCCCGCGATCCTCCTCGTCTCCCTGCGCGCGGGCGGCACCGGCCTCAACCTCACCGGCGCCTCGCACGTCGTCCACTACGACCGCTGGTGGAACCCGGCCGTCGAGGACCAGGCCACCGACCGGGCGCACCGCATCGGCCAGACCCGCACCGTGCACGTCCACAAGCTCGTCACCGCCGGCTCGCTCGAAGAGCGCGTCGACGAACTCCTCGCACGCAAGCGGGCCATCGCCGACGCCGTGGTCGGCAACGGCGAAGACTGGCTGGGCGACCTCGACGACTCCCAGCTGCGCAAACTCATCGAACTCGACGACGCCGGAGGCCACCTGTGAGCGACCCCTACGGACGGACCTGGTGGGGCCGCAAATGGTGGCGGGCCCTGGAGACCATCGGCCTCAACTACCCCGACCAGCGCATTGTCAAAGGCCGCGCCCTCGCCGGGCACGGCGCCGTCACCGGCATGTCCATCGACCCCGGCACGGTCTCGGGCAGCGTCACCGACAACGGCCGCACCTACGAGACCGAGATCCGCATCCCCGTCTACAACGCCTCCGCCTGGGCCGCCGGGATGACCGCGCTCTCCCTCTCGCCCTCGTGCGTGGCCGGGCTGCTCGCCGGACGCCTGCCCAAACGCATCGACGACGTCCTCGCCGAAACCGGGATGCGCCTGCTGCCCAAGAAATTCGTCACCGAGGACCACAACCGCATCACCGCGACCTGCCCCTGCGCCGACAGCCGCGAGGTCTGCGCCCACATCATGGCGCTCGCCCTGGTCAGCGCCGCGAAGATGGACGACGACCCGTGGCTGGTCCTGCTCCTGCGCGGCGGCCCCACCCGCGACCTCGCCGGACGCCTGCGCGCGGCCCGGGTCGCGAGCATGGACGCCGCCCAACCCGCCTGAGGACCTCCCCGAAAACGCCGAAGCCGGGCCGCGTTTCGCGGCCCGGCTTTCGTGCAAGCCCGGATCACCCCTCGGCGGGCGGGAGGCGCTCGGCGATCCAGGCGTCGAGCTGAGCGAGATCGGTGGAGGACTCGATTGCCGCGCGCCGCTCGGCGCTCACCCCGCCCTCCGCTTCGAGCAAACGCAGCAGCATCGCCCTGGCATGGCGGACGGCGCCTTCCTCAAGGCCCTGCTCGCGGCCCCTCGAGAGCAGCGCCTCGGTGTACTCCGAGTGGTAGAGACGGGCTCCGGTCTTCATCAGTGCCTCCAGCAGGGTCGCAGGCTCCTTGGCCAACGTGGTGAGCAGGAATCTCGCGTACACGGCCCCTCGGCGCGGCTCGACGGCACCGAGCCAGCGGTCGAGCGTCGAGACGAACAGTTCGACCGGAATGGTCTTCGGCTGCCGGCGCATGACCGCCGCCGCGACGGCCGCGGCCGCATTCGGAGGGGCGTCGTCCGAACCCAGGTCCGGCATCTCCCGCGGGCCCACCGTCGCCACCGCCACCGTGCTGCCCGGGCCCACGGTGATCCCGCGGCGGAACCGCCGCGCGAGCGCATCGGTGCGACACAGCATCAGCAGCACCACCGGAACGCGGCAGTCCTCGAAAGCGCGGGACAGGTAGCCGGGCAACCGGTGGTACCGGTCCTCACTCCACTCGTGCTGGACCACGCAGACGACGACCAGCTCCGCACCGTCCGCGAAACCGAGCCGGACCACGCCGTCCGCCCCGCACCCGGCAGGACCCGACGAGCCCGCCGCACCCGAGCCGGCCTCCGCTCTGACCCACTTCGCGCCGCGCGGCCCGCCGGCCAGCGCCAGCATCCACGGCACCGACGCCGGCTCGTCCCGGATCAGCTTCACGAGGATCTCGTGGAACTCTCCTGGCATTGACTCCTCTTTCCAAATCGGGGCATGCACCCGAAAGAACGAGGAACGAACCGGACGGACACGGCACTGTCGCAAAGCCGACAGCATGCGCGGCAAGGAGACTGCGACCCGCCGCACCCGGGCCCCGCCTCAGGCCAGCGTCACCGACATCCCGGACCCATTGACGGACACGGACACCGACAACATGTCCGGCACCCGCGGCAGACCCTCCGACGCCTCACCCTTGTAATCACCCACCACCACCGCGGACGCACCCGCCGCCCTCGCCGAAGCCAGACCCGCAGGCGCATCCTCGAACACCACCGCCTCCGACGCATCGAACCCGAGCGCCTTCGCCGCCAGCATGTACGGCTGCGGATGCGGCTTCCCCCGCGTCACATCGTCAGCGGCCACCAAGATCTTCGGCAGCGGGATCCCCACGGCCGCAAGCCGACGCAACGTCAACGCCCGCGTCGCCGACGTCACCACCGCCCATCGCTCCCGATCCAGGCCGCTCAGCAGCGCCGCCGAACCTGGAATCTCACTGATCCCGTCCGTCCGATCGATCTCCTCCGCCTCGATCCGGTCGGTCTCCGCCACCACGTCCACACCATGCGGCGCGAACTCCGCCACCACCTCGATCGTCGGCCGCCCGTGCGCCACCGCCAGAATCGCCGAAGCCTCCAGACCATGCCGGCCCGCGAACCGCCCCCACGCCCGCTCCACCGACGCCGTCGAATCCACCAGCGTCCCGTCCATGTCGAACAGCAGCACCGAAGCCGTCAGCACCGAATCACCCATACAAACCCCTCCTCGAATCACCGGGACCTGGACGGTACCAACGGAACATGACGACCACGCTAACTCTCACGAAGGATTCGCACCCACCCACCGTGAGCCCTCCGCAACACCGGATAACGGTTGCGCGAACCCCGACCACCACCTAGCGTCGACACCGTGCCAGCACTGATCCTCCCCACCGCACGCGTCGGACACTCCTACCTCGCAGGCGTCCGCGAATTCCTCGCCGAAGGCCGCGGCGGACCCGACGACCGCTCCCTCTTCGGCAACCTCATCCGCGAAGCCGGACACCCCGACGACACCCCCGCATGGCTCGAACGCGCCCTCGACTTCGAACGCCGCCTCACCACCCACCCGCCCGCCCACTTCGTCCCCTCCACCACCTACTGGTGGACCGAGGACGACACCTACCTCGGCCGCATCAACCTCCGCGCCCACCTCAACGAGCAGCTCCGCGAAATCGGCGGCCACATCGGCTACGACGTCCGCCCCACCGCCCGCCGGCAAGGCCACGCCACCGCCATGCTCGCCGCGGTCCTGCCCCACGCCGCCGCACTCGGCATCGACAAGGCACTCATCACCTGCGACGCCGAGAACACCGCCTCCCGCAAGGTCATCGAAGCCAACGGCGGGGTACTCGAAGACGAACGCGGCGGCAAACTCCGGTTCCGGGTGCCCACCGCGCCATAGCAACGCAAGCGCACACAGGTTGGGGGACAAGGTGGCACTCAAACGCGTCGACTACGACCGCACACAGCACGCCGGATACGCGAAGGGACGCAGGCTCCTACCCGCGAGCCGCCGCACCTGGCTCCGGGCCTTCCGCGAACACGCCGGGAACCGCCGCATCGGCACCGTCCTCGACGTCGGCTCCGGCACCGGGCGGTTCACCCCCGCGCTGGCCGACGAGTTCGGGGCCGACGTGATCGGCGTCGAGCCCTCGACGCGGATGCGGGAGGTCGCCCATGTCGAGTCCTCGCATCCGCTCGTGTCGTACGTGCCGGGCCACGCCGCGGACCTGCCGCTCGAGGACGCGAGCGCCGACCTGGCGCTGATGTTCCTCGTCTGGCACCACGTGCCCGACCGGCCCGCGGCCGCACAGGAGCTGGCGCGGGTCCTCGCGCCCGGCGCGCGGCTGCTCATGGCGACCACGCTCGCGGACCGCCTCAAGGACCTGCTGCTGTACCGGTACTTCCCGCGGACGCGCGAGATCGACGCCGAGGTGTTCCCGACGCTGGAGGAGACCGTGCGCGTGTTCGCCGACGCCGGGTTCGCGCACGCGGCCCTCACCGAGGTCCACCACCGCTCGGCCGACAGCCTCGCCGAGTACGCCGGGCGGCAGCGCATGCGGGCGCTCTCGGTCTACGAGCACCTCCACGACTACGAGTACCGGGAGGGCCTCGCCGCGCTCGAAGCCGACGCACTCGCCGAGACCGCGCCGCGCCCGGTCGAATCCGAATGCGACCTGCTCGCGTTCACGCGACAGTGAACGGGCAGAGCGGCTCCTGCAACGGCGCATGGCATGGCACCGGTTCGGCGGGATGCCGCCGGCACGGGAGGCCCCGGGTACCCGCCCGATCCCACCTTCACCACTACCAATGAAAAGGACACCCTCCCACACGGGTACGACAAAGGCCCGCTACCTGCGGAAACAGGTGCGGGCCCGGGCGGTGCCTAGTTGCCGTCGGGGCTGACGAGACCGGTGTTGTAGGCGAAGATGACCGCCTGCACCCGGTCCCGGGCGCCGATCTTGGCGAGGATCCGGCCCACATGGGTCTTCACCGTCGACTCGGCCAGATGGAACCGCTCGGCGATCTCGGAGTTGTTCCAGCCCCGCCCGATCGCCGTCAGCACCTCCTTCTCCCGCTCGGTCAGGACCCCGAGCCGCTCGGCCGCCGCCGACGTGTCCTCCTCGCCCTCGACCGGGAACTGGTCGGCGAACCGGTCGAGCAGCCGCCGCGTCAGCTTCGGCGCGACCACCGCGTCGCCCGCGGCCACCACCCGGATGCCCGCGAGCAGCTCCTCCGGCTGCGCGTCCTTGACCAGGAACCCGCTCGCCCCCGCCCGCAGCGCCGCATACGCGTACTCGTCGAGATCGAACGTGGTCAGCACCAGCACCCGGCTGCGACCACCCGCCGCGATGATCCGCCGCGTCGCCTCGATCCCGTCCACACCCGGCATGCGCACGTCCATGAGCACCACGTCCGGCCCCAACTCCGTCGCCCGACGCACCGCATCGGCCCCGTTGTCGGCCTCCCCGAGCACCACCAGATCCGGCTGGCTCTCCACCAGCATCCGAAACCCCATGCGCTGCAAAGGATGATCATCCACGATCAGCAACGTCGTCACCGACGCTCCTCTCCGTCCTGGGGAAGCCACAACGCGACCCGCCAACCGCCGAGCGCCTCGGGCCCGGCCACCATCGTGCCGCCGAACGCCGCCGCCCGCTCCGACAAGCCTGCCAGACCACGCGCCGTACCGGCCTCTTCCACCCGGTTCCCCGTGTTGCGCACCGTGACCGACAACCCCGAATCCCGGTACTCCATCGCCACCTCGGCCCGCCGCACGCCCTTCGCATGCTTGAACACGTTCGTCAGCGACTCCTGCACCGTCCGGTACACCGCCAACTGCTGGTTCTCCGACAACACCAGAGGATCGCCCGACACCGACACCGTCACCGGCAGACCCGCCTCACGGACCCGCTCGATGAGCGCGTCCAACTCGCCCAGGCCCGGCTGCGGCGCCAACTCCAGGTCCTCGCCCTCCTCGGCCTTGAGCACCGACAGCACCCGCCGCAGCTCCGACAGCGCCTCCCGGCTCGTCCGGCCGATCGCCTCCAGCGCCTCCTTCGCCTTCTCCGGCGCCGCGGTCGCGGCGTACGCGCCGCCGTCCGCCAGCGCATTGATCACCGCCAGGTTGTGCCCGATGATGTCGTGCATCTCCCGCGCGATTCGGTTGCGCTCCTCCGTCACCGCCTGATGCGCCGCCTGGTCCCGCTCCGCATGCTGGAACTCCCGGCGCGTACGCATCAGCATGCCGATCGCCACGACGAACCCGAAGTAGATCGCCGTCGGCGCGAAGAACCCGAGGAAGCCGAGCACCGACAGGTCCTGGTTCACCAGCCAGTCGATCAGCGACGGCACCAGCGAGACCATCCCCGCCCACCACAGCAGCTTCAGCGGGCGCCGCACCACCAGGTTGTAGAGCACGAACGTGAACGCCAGCGCCGCAGCGGAGTTCACGAACCCCGCACTGTCGTCGCTCGTGTACCCCATCGGGATCGTGATCGCCAGCGGCACGCACTGGCTCAGCAGCACCGCGAACGGGTACCGGCGCCGCCAGATCGTCGGCACCAGGAACATCGCCACCAGCAGCATCTGCACCAGCGGGTCCACCGCGTCGATCTCGCCCACCAGCACCAGCAGCAGCGCCAGGCCGGCGGGGAACGAGAACAGGAAGATCGGGAACAGATTCCAAAGCAGCGGATGCCGGGAGTCGAACTCCAGCATCCGCTGCCACATCCCGCGCTTGCGGGGAACGGTCACGGCCTCGGCCACGAGCACATGCTCACACGTCGCGACGCTTGAGCAGCACGCCCGCCAGCCCGTAAGTGACGACCAGCCAGATGCCCATCCACAGCCAGGACTCGCCCAGCGACAGGTCCGCCCCGGCCGGGTCCACCATCGTGATCGTGTTGGCCACGTTGCCCGGCGCGTACGGCGTCACGTCACTGACCCAGTTCCACGGCAGCAGGGTCGCCAGCTGCGGCAGGATCATGATCACGCCGATGTAGAACCCGATCGAACCGGCCGAGTTGCGCAGGATCGAACCGATCCCGAGCGCCAGCAGCGACAGGTACACGATCATCGCCGCATACCCGAACAGCGCCCGGAGCACCCCGTCGTCCGAAAGCGACACCCCGCCCAACTCGGAGTCGCCGAACAGCGCCTGCGTCAGGAAGAACGTCAGGAACACCATGACGGTGAACATGACCGCGACCACGGCACCGAACACAGCGGCCTTCGCCCACAGCACCGACAGGCGCTTCGGCGCGGCCGACATCGTGGAGCGGATCGAGCCGGTCGAGTACTCGCCGGTCACCGTGAGGATGCCGAGCACCGCCACGAACACCGAGGCGAGCGCGACACCGGACATGGAAACGCCGATCGCCGTCTCCGCCCCGCCGACCGCCTCTTCCGTCGGAATGCTCGCCGCGATCAAAGCACCCAGGCCGGCGCTGAACACGGCCGCGCACAGCAGCACGATCCAGGTCGAGCGCAGCGACCACAGCTTCGTCCACTCCGAACGCAGCAGTCCCGCCGCGGAGAGCTTGTAGTTCGCCGGCGGCGTGTAGGCCGCGGGGCGGTCGGTCATCACAGCGGCGGTCATCGGTTCGCCCCTTCAGTGGTCTGGCGGTACTCGACCGCGTCGGCGGTCAACTGCATGAACGCGTCCTCAAGGGACCCGCGGTCGGTGCGCAGCTCGTGCAGCACCAGGCTGTGCGCGGCCGCGGTCTGGCCGACCACGGACGCCTCGGTCCCGGTCACCTCCAGCACGCCGCGCTCCGGGCTCGACACGGTGATCCCGGGCCCTGCCAGGTGCTCGGCCAGCCGCGCCGCATCGGGCGAGACCACCCGCACGCGCGACTTCCCGTTGCCGGACACGAACGCGTCCACCGTCGTGTCCGCCAGGAGCCTGCCCTGCCCGATCACGATCAGATGCTCGGCGGTCTGGGCCAGCTCGCTCATCAGGTGCGAGGACAGGAACACGGTCCGGCCCTCGGCCGCGAGGCCCTTGAGCAGCAACCGGATCCACTTCACACCGTCCGGGTCGAGGCCGTTCACCGGCTCGTCCAGGATCAAGACCGCCGGATCGCCCAGGAGCGCCACGGCGATGCCCAGGCGCTGGCCCATGCCGAGGCTGAAGCCGCCCACGCGCTTGCCGGCGACCTCGTGGAGGCCGACGAGGTCGATGACCTCGTTGACGCGGCGCTTGGGGATGCCATGGGTGCGGGCGAGGGCGAGCATGTGCTTGTAGGCGCTGCGCCCGGCGTGGACGGACTTGGCCTCGAGCAGCGCGCCGACCTCGGTGAGCGGCGAGCGGAACTCGGAGTAGTGCTTCCCGTTGACCCGGGCGAGGCCGCTGGTCGGGGCGTCCAGGCCCACGATGGCGCGCATCGTGGTGGACTTCCCGGCGCCGTTGGGGCCGAGGAAGCCGGTGACGACGCCGGGTTTGACGGCGAACGTCAAGTCGTCCACGGCCGTCTTCTTGCCGTAGCGCTTCGTCAAGTGCTCGATCTCGATCATGCCCAGAACGCTACGGTCCGCCGCGCGGCGGTTCATCCGTTTCCAGAGCGAACTTCAGGGGCGCGAGTGGTACCCAAGTACTACGACTTCGAGTCGGCGGCTGCGCCGAACGCACATGAAACAGGCGAATGGCGCGTCACATGTCACATATTACCCGTAGGGAGCACCCCCGGAAATACCCTGACACACGGGTACGACGGTGACGGCGCGCCGAATCCGGGCTCGGCCGGTCGGGCCGGTCGTTCACTTCGCTTCGGAGTAGCTGTCGACCACCTTGGGTCGCAGCGGGATGCGCACCGGCATGTCACCGAAGAGCGTTCTCGTGGCGGCCTCGGCGGCCTGTTCGATGACCGCGCCGACCGTGTCGGCGTGCGTGGCCGGGCAGTGGACCACGACCTCGTCGTGCAGGAAGAACACGAGCTCCCCGAGACCGCGCTCGTGCAGCTCGCGCCGCAGCAGCGCCAGCAGGACCAGGGCCCACTCGGCGGCGGTGCCCTGCACGATGAAGTTCCGGGTGAAGCGGCCGCGGCCGGTCGCGGCCCGAATGCCGTCCTCCGAGTTCAGGGTCTGCCACCAGCGCTCGCCCGGGGCCGGCACGGTCCGCCCCAGCCAGGTGCGGACCAGCCCGCCCTTCTCGCCGGTGCGCGCGGCCGACTCGACCCGGTGGAACGCGGCGGGGAAGCGGTCCTTCATGAGCTGCACCAGCTGCGCCGCGTCCCCGGCGGTCCCGCCGTACATCGCCGAGATGAGCGCGATCTTCGCCTTCGACCGCTCGCCGCCCAAACGCGGCGCCAACTCGGTGTACAGGTCGTCGGCGGCCGTGGCCGCGATCATCGCCCGGTCGCCGCTGATGGCCGCGAGGAGCCGCGGCTCCAGCTGCGCGGCGTCGGCGGCGACGAGCTTCCAGCCCGGCTCGGCCCGGATCGCCTCCCGGACCGCGTGGGGGAGCTGCAGCGCTCCGCCGCCGTCGGTGCCCCACCTGCCGGTGTCGGCCCCGCCCACCATGTACACGGGCCGGAACCGGCCCCGGTCCGCGGGCGCCGGGTCGGCACCGGCCCCGGGCGCTCCCGTCTCCGAGACCCACGCGTCCGCCCAGTTCCAGCCGAACGCCGACCACACCCGCGCGTGCTCGCGGTACACCTTGAGCGCCTCGACCGCCGGATGGTCGACCGAGGCGAGCTCCCAGGAGTGCGTGTTCTTGACATCGAGCCCGGCCGCGTGGAATGCCGCGAGGACCTGCTTCGTCGAATCGGGGTTGAGCTGGTGCCCGAACGCGTCGATCACCTTGTCCGCCAGCGCCTGGAGCTTCCTGGGACGCATGCCCTTGGTGGGGCGCGGCCCGAGCAGGTCGCGCAGGAGGCGGTCGTGCACGCCCCGGTCGAAGGGCACGCCCGTGCGGCTCATCTCGGCGGCCACCAGCGCACCGGCGGACTCGGCCGCCAGCAGCGTGCCCAGGCCCGGGAGGTCGGCCGCGGCGGTGCGGCGGCGCTGGTCGAGCCAGGTGGCCTGGAGCCGGACGAGGATCGCGGGGCCGTCGACCGGTTCGGGCTCGCGCTCGAAGAGCGTCCCGGCGTCCGGGTCGGACTCGGCGGTGACGGCCGGCGGCTCGCGGCCCTCGACGCGGGAGAGGATGCGCTCGGCGAGCCGCAGGTCGCGGCAGCGGTCGAGGCGGGCGCCGGCCTGCAGGAGCGGCGGGTAGTCGTGCGCGGCGTCGGCCAGGACCCACCGCGGCGAATCCGGGTGCCCGTGCCCGAAGTCAGGGCGGCCTGGCCCGCCCGGGTCGGGATCGGCGTGGCGATCTTCGACGCGTTCCTTCTCGGCGACACCGGCACCGGCTCCGTCAGCACCGCTCGCGGTCCCGGCCCGCTCGCCGACTTCCCGTGCACCACCGCTCGGGTTCGACGACTGCCGCGCATCCGCCTCGATCGCCGTCACCGCGGCCGCCAGGTCGGGGTGGTACGCGACCGCGCCGCCGGGCAGGGGCATCGTCCACCCCTCCCCGCCGCGACCGTGCACGAGTGCGACCTCCATGGTCCAAGTGGACCATGCGCCACCGACATTCCGCCCGATCCCGAGCCCGCTCCGCGCCGGCCGTACCGGCTCGACAGCTGCCGCTGGTCGCAATCGGGGCGAATCCGACTCATGCCACAAGGGCGGCGAATACCGTCGTACCCGCATGTCAGGGTATTACCGGGGGCCCATCGGGCGGGTGGTACGTGACATGTCACATGGCATCGCAGGTAGAAGGCTCATGCAATGCGGGAGAAGACTGTAGACATACTTTCGCGTCGTTCCGGGTAACCGGTCCTCATGGCATTGATTCTTTGGATCCTCGCGGTCCTTCTCGTGATTTACGGCATCTTCATGATCTTCCGGGGCCAGGTGCTCCTGGGGATCGTGGTCATCATCGTCGGCCTTCTGGTCGGCCCCGGCGGCGTGAGCCTCTTCACTTAGCCGCGCTGCCGCGCCGAGCTCGGCGGCCGCACCCGGCATGCGGCGGCCGCCGCTCGGCATCGCCCGAACAATCCGACCGAGCCCGACGCCGCTGAGCGATGATGCGCAAGCACCACCGCTAAGCGGAGTCGCGCACCACCAGTTCCGTCGGAAGGATCTGAAGCGATTCGACTTCACGACCTTCCAAGAGCCGCAGCATGGTCCGGGCCATGCTGCGGCCTATTTCCGCGATCGGCTGCCGCACCGTCGTCAACGGCGGGTCGCAGTACGTCGCCAGCGCGATGTCGTCGAACCCGATCACCGCCACGTCCCCGGGCACGCTCCGGCCCGCCTCCCGCAGCGCCTGGAGCGCCCCGTGCGCCATGAGGTCCGAGGCCACGAACACCGCGTCCAGGTCCGGTTCGTCAGCGAGGAGCTGCCGCATCGCCGCGTGCCCCGACTCGGCCGTGAAGTCCCCGACCGCGACGATCGCGCGCCGGTCCGCGGCCGCCAGCGCCTGCCGGTAGCCGTCCAGGCGCGCCCTTCCGGCCACCATGTCCTGCGGCCCCGCCACCGTCGCGATCCGCCGCCGGCCCTTGGCGAGCAGGAACTCCACCGCGGCCTTCACGCCCCCGAGGTGGTCGACGTCGATGCACGGCGCGGCCAGATGCGGCAGCCCGTTGCACACCACCGGCACCCCGCGCCGCAGCATCAGCTCGGGCAGCAGGTCGGCGTCGTGCAGCGAGGCGAACATGACCCCGTCGACGTGCCCGCCCACCGCGTACCGCTCCGCTCGCGACCGCGCCTCCGCCGAACCGGTCGTCAACAGCACCAGCAGTTTCCCGGCCGCGTCGAGCTCCCCGGCGACGCCCCGGATGACGCTGGGGAAGAACTGGTCGTCCGAGAAGACCCGGTTCGGCGACTCCGGCAGGATGAGCGCCACCGAATCGGTCCGGTGGGTCACCAGCGACCGCGCCGCGGCGTGCGGCACGTACCCGAGCTCGGCCGCCGCGGCCTCCACGGCCTGCCGCAGGTCCTCGGCGACCGTGGTCTGCCCGTTGACGACCCGCGAGACCGTCGCACGCGACACCCCCGCCCGCTCGGCGACCTCCTCCAACGTGGGCCGGCCACCGCCTCCGCTCGCCGCATGCCTCCGCCTCCGTCTCAGCCCTTGACCGCACCCTGCATGATCCCGCTGATCATGTACTTGCCCAAGAGCGCGAACACCGCCAGCAGAGGAAGCGTAGCCAGCATGGTCCCGGTCAGCACCAACGCCTGGTCGGTCACGTACCCGCCGCTGAGGGTCGACAGCGCCACCTGCACCGTCTGCTGCTCGGGGCTGGAGAGCACGATGAGCGGCCAGAAGTAGTCGTTCCAGGAGGTCAGGAACGTGAGCACGCCGAGCACCACCGCCGCGGGCCGCGCGGCGGGCATGACGATCTGCCAGAAGATCCGGAACGTCGAGGCGCCGTCCATCCTGGCCGACTCGATGAGCGACCCCGGCAGGGCGCCGCGCAGGTACTGGGTCATGAAGAAGACCCCGAACGCGCTCACCAGGCCCGGCGCGATGACCGCCCACAGCGTGTCCGTCCACTCCAGTTCGATCATGAGCATGAACAGCGGGATCACGCCCAGCTGCACCGGCACCATCATCGTCGCGACCACCGCCAGGAGCAGTACCTTGGCGCCCTTGAACTCGAGCTTCGCGAACGCGAACCCCGCGAGCGTGGAGAAGAACACCACGGACGCGGTCACCGAGACGCTCACGACCGCCGAGTTCCACAGCGCCGTGCCGAACGGCACCGTCGCGAAGACCCGCTCGACGTTCGACACGAGGTTCGACCCCGGCAGCACCGGCGGCGGGACCTGCGCGAGCGCCGAGTTGTCGCGGGAGGCGACGACGAAGCTGTAGTACAGCGGAAAACCCGAGAAGAACAGCACCGCCACCAGGGTGAGGTAGGTGAGGCGGCCCGGCTGCTCGCGCAGGGCGCGCATGCGGGCCCGGGCCCGATGGGTCGGCCGGCCCGGCAAGGCTGTGCGGCCGGCCCATCGGGAGTCGGTGTCCGGCGCGGGCGCGTCGGCGAGGTCGGGGCGGGTCATGAAGCGCTCCTGATGCGGCGGATGAACAGGTAGTTGAGGAGGGCGATGAGGATGATGACGAGGAACATCGTCCACGCGACCGCGGAGGCGTAGCCGAACTCGAAGCCGCGGTTGAAGCCGTGCTCGTACAGGTAGAGCGTGAGGGTCTGGAACTGGCGGGAGGCGCCGCCGGTGACCCCGTTGGGCCCGCCGCCGCCGAACAGCTGCGGTTCGGCGAAGATCTGCAGCCCGTAGATGGTCGAGACGATCACCGTGAACACGATGGTGGGCCGGATCATCGGCACCGTGACGTGGAACAGCTGCTGCATCCGCGACGCGCCGTCCAGGTGCGCGGCCTCGTAGACCTCGCGCGGGACGGCCTGCATCGCGGCGAGGTAGATGAGCGCGTTGTAGCCGGTCCACTTCCACGCCACCATCACCGCGATGGCGACATGCGACGTGGCACTGCCGGCCTGCCAGTCGACGCGCCCGGCACCGAGCGACTCGAGGACCCAGTTGACCAGCCCGAAGTCGCGGCCGAACAGCTGGCTGAAGATCACGGCCACGGCCACCACGGAGGCGACGTTCGGCAGCAGCATCCCCATGCGCCAGAACGTCTGCCCGCGCAGCCGCAGCGTCAGCAGGTGCGCCAGGAGCAGCGCCGCCAGCAGCTGCGGGACGGTGGCGAGCAGCAGGATGGACAAGGTGTTGCCCAGGGCGTTCCAGAAGTACGGGTCGCTCAGGAGGGCCTGGTAGTTGCCGAGCCCCAGGAAGGTGTGCTCGTCCGACAGGAGGCTCCAGTCGTGTGCGGACACCCAGGCGGTGTAGCCGAGCGGGAAGAGCCCGAACACGGCGAACAGCGCGAAGAACGGGGCGATGTACAGGTACGGCGAGGCCTTGAGGTCGAGGCGGTAGCGCAGGTGCGTGAAGCGCCGCCGCTCCGGACTCGGGCGGCCTGCGGCGGGGGAGGAGCGGCCGGTCGGGTCGGCGGCGGGCTTGGCGGCGATGGTCATCGGGTCGCTTTCGGGTCGCAGGGAGCGGGGCCGGGCACTGCCGTGCCTGCGGCCCCGCTTCCTTCGGGGGCTAGAACGATTCGAGGTCGCTGAGGACCTGGCTCCAGGCCTCTTCAGGGGTCTGGCTGCCGTCCTCGATGCGGCCGAGGCCCTGGCCGATCGTCGCGAGCACGTCGCCCTGGAGCGGGCCCTGGTACTGCGGTTCGACGGCCTGGGCGGCGGCGGTGAAGATCTGGCCGACCGGCGCGTCGTTGAAGTACGCCTTCGTCATGCCGGTCAGCGCCTCGTCCTCGTACAGGTCCGGTGTGGACGGGAAGTTGCCCGTCGACTCGAAGACCTTGAGCTGCTGCTCGGGGGCGGTGAGCCACTCGATGAACGCGTAGGCCTCCTCGGGGTGCTCGCCCTGCGCGGGCAGCACGAGGTGCGAGCCGCCCATGTTCCCGGCGCCGCCCGGCACCGTGGCGATGTCCCACAGGCCGACCGAGTCGGGCGCGTTCGTCTCGATGTAGGAGGTCATCCACGCGGGGCAGATGATGGTCGCGAAGGTGCCCTCGTTGAACCCGGCGTTCCATTCGGGCGTCCACGCCTGCAGGCGGTTCGACATGCCCGCCTCGATGGCCTCGACGGTGAGGTCCCACGCGTCGCCGATGGCGGGGTTGGACTCGACGACGAGGTTGTCCTCGCGGTCGTACACGCCCTCGTCGGCCTGCTCGACCATGGCGCGGAACATGTTCCCCGAGGACTCGAAGAAGTAGTCGCCGCCGGTGGCCTCCGAGTACTGGCGGCCCACGTTCACGTAGTCCTCCCAGGACTCGGCCCACAGCGCCGAGACCTCGTCGCGTTCGACCGGGAGGCCGGCCTGCTCGAAGAGGTCGCGGCGGTAGCACATGGCCATGCCGCCGACGTCGGTGCCGAGCCCGATGAGGGACTCGCCGTCCTTGGCGAGCGCCTGCTGCCACTTCCAGTCCAGCCATTGGCCCTCGAGATCGGCCGCGCCGAGGTCGAGGAGGTTGTGGAAGCGATCGGGCTGGGCGGTGTACTGGGAGATGTAGCCGACCTCGACGGCTTCGATGTCGGCGGTGCCGGAGCCGGTGGCGAGGTGGGTGGTCAGGTTGGTGTGGTGGTCGGCGAACTCGGCGATGCGCTCCTCGAACCGGATCTCGGGGTGCATCTTCGAGTACTCCTCGTAGAGGGGCCCGAATCCGAAGTCGCCGAAGAGGCCGACGCTGAGGGTGATCGTGCCGTCGTCGTCCCCGCCGCCGGAGCATGCGGCGGTCAGCGCGAGCGCCGCCGCGGCGGCCCCCGCCATGGCGGCCCGGATCGGTCTGGTGTTCATCGGTGGTTCTCCACTGTGTTCGCTGGATGGGTGAGGGGTCCGCGGCCCGCGTCGGTCGCGGGTGCGGGCGGCGGCCCGGCCGCCATCGGGGCGACCGACCGGGCTTGCACCGGGGCTGAGAGCACTTGCGAGCAGGCGCCATTGGCGAATCGCCACTGAGAGAGCGCTCTCTGCCCCGGATCGCAGGCCCCGGCAGCGCTTGGCGCTACGGGGCCTTGCGAAGTCGTTGGGTCGCGCGTGCGCCGGTGCGTCACGCGTGACATGTCATATGCCACTGCTCGAGGGCGGTGGCGGAAGAGCGCGGCCGAGCGGAAGGAGGGCCCGGCCGCGCCCCCGGATCAATGCCGGAAGTGGAACCAGTTGACGTTGACGAAGTCGTTCGGCTGCCCGCTGGTGAAGGTCAGGTAGACGTCGTGGACGCCGGTGACCGCGGTGACGTTCGCGGGGACCGTCCGCCACTGCTGCCAGCCTCCGGTGTTCGCGATCGCGAACGACCCGATCGGCGTGGACGTGCGGCTGTCGATGCGCACCTCCACCAGGCCGCTGACGCCGCCGCCGGCCCCGGAGGCCACCCGGGCCACGAAGTCGAGCGGCTGCTGTGCGCCGAAGTCGACGTCGTCGAAGCGCAGCCAGTCGCCGTTCCCGACCCAGGCCACGTTCTGGCCGCCGCCGCTGTCGGCGGTGCCCTCCGTGCCGGTGCCGCTCTGATCGACGAACGCCTCGGCCTGGATCGGGCTGTAGGCGTCGATGCCGTCACCGGGCGGGTCGGTCGGGTCGTCGGTGGTGGGCGGGTCGGTCGGATTGCCCGTGCCGCCGCCGCTGGTGTACACCCGCACGTAGTCGACGAGCATCGAGTGCCCCGGCACCGTCGCCGCGGTGGGCGTGGTCCGCCCGGACACGCCGTCGGGGAAGGCCCCGCCGATCGCCAGGTTCAGCAGCAGGAAGTACCCGGCGTGGTCGGTCATCTGCGCCCACGTGTCCGCGGGCAGGTCGCCCTCGTCGATGGTGTGGAACAGCGTCCCGTCCACGTACCAGCGCAGCTGGCCGGCCGGGCCCGACTCGTCCCACTCCATCCCGTAGGTGTGGAAGCCGGTGTGGCACGAACCGCCGCAGTAGGTCTGCCCGGCGAGGCCGTTGAACTCGTTGCACGGCCCGCCGGGGGCCACGCCGCAGTGGAGCGTCCCGAACGTCCAGTCCAGACCGTTCACGTTCTCCATGAAGTCGATCTCGCCGATGCCCGGCCAGTTCCAGTGGTTGCCGCGGAACGGCGCCCCCATGGACCAGAACGCGGGCCAGTACCCGAGCGCCGCCTCGCCGGTGACCTGCGGCAGCTGGAGACGGCCCTCGACCTTGAGCGTCCCGCCCGACGGCGGCTTGAAGTCGGCCCGGACGGTCTCGATCCGCGCCGAGGTCCACTGCCCGGCCGAGTCGCGCAGGGCGGTGATCTCGAGGTTCCCGTTGCCGTCCATGGAGACGTTCGCGGGATTGTTCGTGTGGGCGGCGATCTCGCCGGTGCCCCAGTTCCCGGGCCCGCCGGGGTAGCCGTGCCCGATGTCGTAGATCCAGTCGGCGGTCGAAGGCTGCGATCCGTTCGCGCCGTTGAACTCGTCGGACCAGACCATGTCCCAGGCCTGGGCGGCCGCGGGGGCCTCTTGGGCGCCGGCGTTCACGACGGTGAGGCCCGCCGCGGCGATCACCGCGGCGCCCGCGGTGAGGGCGGCGACGACCCGGGCGAGGCCGCGCCTTGAAAGCCGGTGCCGCGAAGCGGGGCGCTGGGATGGATGCTGTCGTTCGGAGGTCTGCACTCGTGCCATGACGGCTCCTTTGCCGAGGGTTCGAGAGACCGCTCTCTCAGGGCTGATCTGGCTTCAGATCGATCGTGAGAGAGCGCTCTCTCATTCGGTTCAGAGTTCATTCCTACCGAACGAATCGGTACATGTCAATGGGTCGTGGCCGAATCGTTACCGGCCGGGCCGTTCAATGCCGCAGGTGAACGCTTGCAGCACAAGGTGAACGGTCACTTCATGCCGAAGCGGCTCCGCGGCTTCAGTCTTCGTCGCCCTCGGCCTGCGGCGGCTGCTGCCGCGCCTCCCGCGAACGCCGCTGCAGATCGCCCATCCGCGCCTGCCGCTCCCGCCGCAACCGGTCCAGACGCCCCTGCCGCTCCCGCCGCTCCTCGGGCGACTCCGTACCGCCCAGCATCCGCTTCTCCAGCCACTCCACATGCTCGGCGTGCGCCGCCGCGTTGATCGCCCGCACGTCCTGGTAGGTGCCCCGCAGCGACTCCATCCGCTTCAACGCGTCATGGCACTGCGCCAGCAGGATCTCGATGTCGGCGTTCTCGGACCGATCGGCGTCCGCCCGACGCGCCTCGAGCCACGCGATGCCCTCCCGCAGCTTCTCGCGGGCCTTGAGGTTGTGCATCGCCAGGTCCTCCACGAGCCGATCGGTCGTCTCGAGGAAGTTCAGGTGAGGATCGGGGCGGTCGTCGGTGCCCATGGGGCCGTCCTTCCACGAGGAGGTGCCTCTACCCCTTCCACCATACGGGCGCGGCTACGATCATCCTTCACCGTGCGACCGATTCACCCCGAACGCTGAGGCCCAGTGGAACCCATCGAGACCGTCATCGACACGCTCGCCCAGACCCAGGACGCCCCGCCCGTCTGGGTCATGCTCGCCTGCCTTGCCGCCGCGGCCGCCGCCGTCCTCTACACGCCCGTGTGGCGCTGGACCCGCGGCCTGGTCACCATCGCGCACGAAGGCGGGCACGCGCTCATGGCGATCCTCATGCGCCGCCGCCTCACCGGCATCCGCCTGCACGCCGACACCTCGGGCCTGACCTTCTCGCGCGGCAGGCCCACCGGCTTCGGCGCCGCCATGACCCTCTTCGCCGGCTACATCGCCCCCGCCCTCCTCGGCCTCCTCGCCGCGGCCCTCACCGGCGCCGGACGCATCGTCCTGCTCCTGTGGATCACGTTGGGGCTCTTGGCGGTCATGCTCGTGTTCATCCGCAACTGGTACGGCGCGCTGGCGCTGATCGTGGTCGGCGCGGGCGTCTTCGCCGCCACCTGGTACGGCAACGCGATCGTCCAGACCGTCGCGGCCTACGCCGGGTCCTGGCTGCTGCTGCTCGGGTCGGTGAAGCCGGTGCTGGAGCTGGGTTCGCGCCGCCGCCGCCGCAGGCACGGCGCGGGCCAGTCGGACGCCGACCAGCTCGCCGGGATCACCGCGATGCCGACCGGCGGCTGGATCTTCCTGTTCGCGCTCGTCACGATCGCCTCGGCCCTGTGGGGGACCTCCATGCTGCTGCCGGTCGACGACTGGGTCAACGCCTAGCGCCCCGGAGGGGCACTCGGGCCCGGTTCAGCGCAGGTGCCGCTTGGTCCTCGCGGTCGGCGCCACCGAGTAGGGGTCCTCGGGCCACGGGTGCTTGGGGTAGCGGCCGCGCATCTCCTTGCGCACGTCCTGATAGGGCCCTTCCCAGAACGAGCGGAGGTCGGCGGTCACCGCGAGCGGCCGCCCGGCCGGGCTCAGCAGGTGCAGGAGCACCGGCACGCCCGCGATCCGCGGGGTGTCCACGGCGCCGAACATCTCCTGGAGCTTGACGGCCAGGACCGGGGTCTCCCCGGAGTAGTCGACGCGGGCTTCGCGGCCGGTGGGCACACTGAGCGCTTCGGGCGCGGTGTCGTCGATGCCCGCCTGCCACGGCAGGAGGTTCCGCAGCGCCTGGCCGACCGGGATGCGCTCCACATCGGACCTGCGCCGGGCCCGGGACCACCACGGCTCCAGCCAGTCGGTGCCAGCAGTGAGCGCGGCGTCCGACACGTCGGCCCACGGCTCGCCGATCGCCCTGCGGCAGAACGCCATGCGGTCGCGCAGCCGCTTGGACTCCTCCGACCACCGGAGCAGGCCGAGGCCCTCGCGCCGCAGGCCTTCGGCGAGGGCCGCGGCGACGAGAGCCGGGTCGGCCTGGCGCAGCGGCTCCGCGGACACCTCGATCGCGCCCAGCGAGCGCACGCGGCGCGCGGCCACGTCCCGGCGCTCGGGGTCCCACTCGACGCGGTCGGCCGTGCTGTCGCCCACCAGGTCGCAGGCGAGTTCGCCGTCGATCGGCACGGCCGCGCGGATGATCGCGGCGGCGCGGCCGGGGGAGCGGTCGGCGTCGGCGATGGCGAGCCACGGGCTCCCGGCGAGCGAGGACCCTTCGGCGGCGACCGCGCCGGTTCCGGCGACGGTGCGCCACTGGCCCGCGCTCGCCGAAGGGCCGGGCCGGTTCGACTCGTTCGCCCTGCCCTGGATCGGTGTGAACGCCGCGCCCCCTTGGCGTTTCGCGACGCGCTCGGGAAAGGCGAGGGCGATGACGGTGGCCGCGGCCTCGTCGTCGCCGACCGCGATCCGACGCCCGGTCGAACGCGAAGCGGACGTATCGGCGGCGGGCGTGCGGCCCTGGGGAAGCGCGGTGTCCGAACCGTCCGCGCCCCGGACACTCGACAAGGCTCTGGCCAGGCGCTTGACCTCGGACTCCCACTGTCGGTCCCGGCTGGTGCGGAGCCGGCGCCACTGCGCGAGGAGGTCGTCGCCTTGCGCGCGGCGGTCGAGGTTGAGGAGCGCGGCGACTTCGGCGGCCTTCTCGGCGCCCACGCGCGCGGCACCGTCCACGAGGGCGCGGGCGAGCCGCGGGTGGACGCCCATGCGGGCGAGGCCCCGGCCGCGAGCGGTGGCCGCGCCCTCGTCGTCGATGGCGCCCAGGGAGCGCAGGGTCGCCTCGGCCGCGTCGATCGCGCCGGCGGGCGGCGGGCCCGGGAGGGCCAGGTCCGCCACCGGGGTGCCCCAGCAGGCGGTTTGGAGGCGGAACGCGGTGAGGTCGGAGCAGGCGATGTCCGGGGCGGGCTGAGCGGATCGGCGGAGGTGCTCGGCTTCGCTCCAGCAGCGCCAGACCGCGCCCGGGCCTTCGCGTCCGGCGCGGCCCGCGCGCTGGTCGGCGGCGGCCCGGGAGGCGTAGGCGGTGGTCAGCCCCGGCAGCCCGCGGGCGTGGTCGACGAGGGGCCGGCGGGCGAGGCCGGCGTCGACCACGATCCGCACCCCGGGCACGGTCAGGCTGGACTCGGCGATGTCGGTGGCGAGGACGATCCTGCGGCGGTGGGCGCTCGCTGTGAGGGCGCGGTCCTGCTCGGCCCCCGAAATCGAGCCGTGCAATTGATATATATCGACTCCGAGGTTTTCGGTGGTCAAGTGCGACAACCGCTCGGCGACGCGACGGATCTCGGCGGCGCCGGGGAGGAAGACCAGGAGGTCGCCGTCGTCCGTGTCGAGAGCGCGTTCGACCGTGCGGGCGACGTGGGCGAGGAACTTCGGGTCGACCCGCATGCCGTCAGGGGCGTTGACGCGCTCTCGCGGTGGGGCCCAGTGCATCTGGACGGGGTGGCGCATCGGCTCGGAGCTCACGGCGGGCGCCGGCGCGCCCTCGGCGCCGAGCAGGGCGGTCCAGAGGCCGATGTCGGCGGTCGCGGAGGCGGCGACCAGGCCGAGTTCGGGGCGCAGGAACCGGCGGGTCTCGGCGAGGAACGCGCAGGCGGTGTCGGTCTCCAGGTGGCGCTCATGGCACTCGTCGAGCACCACGAGGTCGACGCCGGGGAGCTCGGGGTCGGCGATGAGCCGGTTGAGGAGGACCCCGGTCGTCACGACTTCGACGCGGGTGGCGGCGGACCGGCGCGCCTCGCCCCGGATCTGGTAGCCGACGCGCTCGCCGGTCTGCTCGCCGAGGATCGCGGCCATGCGCGCGGCGGCGGCCCGGGTGGCGAGCCGCCGCGGTTCGGCCACGAGGACGCGCCGCTGTGGCATGTCACGTGTCACGCGTGACGCGGCATCACCTGCGGCGGGTATGAGGCCGGCGAGGGCGAGCGGCGCGAGCGTGGTCTTGCCGGTGCCCGGAGGCGCGGCGAGCACCGCGGTCCCGGTGCGCGCCACGGCCTCCAGGAGCGCAGGCAGGGCGTCGCGGATCGGCAGCTCGGGCAGCGCGGGCGGTTGCGGCATGCCGACCATTCTCGCCGAGGCCCGTCACGCCCGGCGACCGGACGAGGTGAGCGAGCGCACCTGCATCCGCGTCGCGCGTGCTCCGCGCCGGATCAGCCGGCCTGGACGCCGTCCGGGCAGGACGCGTCGTTGGCCACGTAGCTCAGTTCGATCGGGGTCTCTTTGCCGACCTCGCTGTCGGCCTCGGGGCTCTGGTAGAGCACCTCGCAGGTGTCGAACTCGCCGGTCTCGGTCGAGGTGGGGGTCGCGGTGACCGACGTGAAGCCCTCGTTTTCGAGCTCCTCGATCGCGTCGTTGACGTCCTGGCCGACGTAGTCGTCGATATGGACGAGATGGGGGGCCTCCTCAGAGGTCGCCTCTTCGGAGCTCGCCTCCTCCTCGTCGTTGTTGTTGTTGTCCGAGTCGTCCTCTTCGGAGTCGCCGGAGTCGTCGCTGGACTCTTCCGCGACCTCGGTGTCCTCCTCGGTGGCCTCGGGCTGCGAGGTGGCGTTCGCGTCCTCGCCGGCGGTCGTGTCGCCGTCGTCGCCCTTGTCGTCCCAGGGATTCAGCAGGAACAGGGCGATGACGAGCACCGCGATGCCGGCCACGACGACCAGGATCGGGCCGGTCGGGTTGCGCTTGGGCTCTTCGGCTTCACGCGGGGGCGGCAGCGGGCGCTCGGGCGGGCCTCCGGCCCCGAACTGGCCGGTGGTGGGGCTGCCGTACTCGTCGTGGTGCACCGGCTGGACCGAGGTGTGGGCGGGCGCGACGCCGGCGGCCATCGCCCCGACACCGCCCGGCGTCATCACCTGGGTGGACGGCGACTGCTGGAACGACTGCGGGGACGGCCCGGACTGGTACGGGTTCGGCGCGGGGGCGAGGATCGCCGTCGTGCCGCCGCCCATGCCGCCGGACTTGCAGACCTGCGCGAGCTCGGCGGCCGACGCGAATCGCTGGCGGGGGTCCTTCGCCAGGCAGCGCATGATGATCTGGGCGACCGGCGCGGGGACGTCGGGAGGGAGCGGCGCGGGCTGGCCGGTGAGGTGCCCGGCGATCGCGGCGGTCGGCTCGTTGCCCGCGAACGGGGGTCGCCCGGCGAGGCATTCGTAGCCGACGATGCCCAGCGAGTACAGGTCGGTCGCGCCGGTGAGCTGCGAGCCCTGGAGCTGCTCGGGCGAGGCGTAGGCGAGGGTGCCCATGACGGTGCCGGTCTCGGTCAGCCCCGCGCCGCCCTTGGCGGCGGCGATGCCGAAGTCGACGATCTTGACGGTGCCGTCGGAGCCGACGAGCAGGTTCCCCGGCTTGATGTCGCGGTGGATGATGTGGGCCTGGTGGGCGATGTGGAGCGCCTCGGCCGACGACGCCATGATCTTCAGCGTCTCGTTGGGGGAGAGGCGGCCCCGCTCGCGCAGCACGGTGTCGAGCGCCTGTCCGCGCACGAGCTCCATGATGAGGTAGGAGACGAGCCCTTCGGGGGCGTGCTCCTCGCCGTAGTCGTAGAGGCTGACGATCCCCGGCGACTGGAGCTGGGCGACGGCCTGCGCCTCCTGGTGGAAGCGGGCCCGGAACCGGTCGTTGCCGGACAGCCCCGAATGGAGGAGCTTGACGGCGACGACGCGGTTGAGCCGGGTGTCGGTGCCGCGCCACACCGCGCCCATGCCGCCCGCGGCGAGGCGCTGCTCTAGGCGGTAACGGCCAGCGATCAGGTTCCCGGGTTCCACCCTCGGCCTCGCTTCTGATTCGGGGAGCAGGGGACGTGGGAGAGCTTAGTCGGGAGGCGCGAGCCCGCCTGAGGGCGTCCGGGCGCACCGCGGCCCGCTCGGCACGGCTCCACCGTGTGCCATGTGATATGGCACTGCCCTGATCGATTCGGGCCCAAGGCGACCGGCCCGCCGCGCTCACTGCGTGTCGGCGACCGGCTCCAGGGTCAGGCTGATCGAGTTGATGCAGAACCGGGCGTCGTCGGGGTTGTCCCAGCCCTCGCCGTAGAACACGTGGCCCAGGTGCGAATCGCAGTTGGCGCAGCGCACCTCGGTGCGGCGCATGCCGAGGCTGTCGTCCTCGAGCAGCCGCACGCTGTCACCGGCCATCGGCGTCCAGAACGAGGGCCACCCGCAGCGGGAGTCGAACTTCGTGTCGGAGGCGAACAGCCGGGCGCCGCACGCGCGGCACCGGTAGACGCCCTGTCGCTTCTCGTCGACGTACTCGCCCGTCCACGGCGCCTCGGTGCCGCCTTCGCGCAGCACCCGGTACTCGTCGCGGCTGAGCTGCTCGCGCCACTGCGCGTCGGTCTTGCTCTCCTCGGCCATGCCCCCAAGTGTAGGAGCCCGAGCGCGTGCCGTCTCCCCTCCGCCGGTCCCGCGCACCGGTTCCGGAGCGCCGGGGAGCCCGAGCCCGCGGCGGCGAGCCGCTAGGATCGGGCACATGCGGTACCTCCTAGGCGACTACACCACTGAAGGCGGCCCCGGGCTCATCGTGGCCGGCCCCGACGGACTCGGCGCGGCGGCGGCGGTGGTCAACCCGACGTGGGTCCACGTCGGCCCCGAAGCGGTCTACACCCTCACCCACACCGAGCCCGGCTTCGCCGCGGCCTGGCGCCTCGGCGAGGACTTCACGCTCGAACGGGCGGGCCAGGGCCAGTCCACCGGCGGCGACAACCCCTGCCACGGCATCGTGGACCCCACCGGGCGCTGGCTGCTGGTCGCCAACTACGGCGACGGCGAAGGAGGCGGCTCGGTCGCGGTCCTGCCCATCGGCGAGGACGGCACGCTCGGCGAGGCCACCGACGTCTTCAAGCTCGCCGGTTCGGGCCCGGACGCGGACCGCCAGACCGGCCCGCACGCGCACCAAGTGGTATGTCACATGGGACGGGTGCTGGCGGTCGACCTCGGATCCGACCGCATCCACGCCTTCGACCTCAGCGACGCCGGGAAGCTCGTGCCGGCCGGGTCCACCGAGCTCGAGCCCGGGTTCGGCCCGCGTCACCTGGCGTTCCTGGGCGACCGCGCGATCGTGGTGGGGGAGTTGGCGAACGCCGTCGCGGTCGGCTCCTTCGACGAGGACTCGGCCACCTTCTCCTTCCGCTCCCCGGTGGCCCTGCCCGCCGGCGACGTCGCCGACTTCGCGGCCCTGCCCGACATCGGCCTGGAGGAGGACGCGCCGCGCCCGCTGCCGGCCGCCGTCGTCCCCGACCCCGAGCGCGGCCTGGTGTACGTCACCGTTCGCGGCCCCGACCAGGTCGCCACCGTGGACCCCGCGGACGGCTCGCTCCTCCGCTCGGTCCCCGTCGGCGGCACGTGGCCGCGGGACGCCGTGCTCACCCCGGACGGGACGCTGCTCGTGGCCTGCCAGCACTCCGGCGAGGTCGTCCGGGTCGATCCGACGGGCGCGTCCGAGCCGGTGACCGAGTGGACCGTCCCCGGCGCCACCTGCGTGGCTCCGCTCACATAAACGCTTCCCACCAGGAAAATTTGCGCCTGCTGCAAAATTTCTTCATCTGCATCTTGTGAACATGAGCAACCCCCACTAGGGTTGGCTCATGACCGACCAGACCGGACTCCGCGAACGCAAGAAGGCCGCCACCAAGGCGGCCCTCAGCGACGCCACGCTCCGCCTGGCCCTGGAGAAGGGCGGTCTCGAGGCGGTCGCCGCCGACGAGATCGCGGCGCGAGCCGGGGTGTCCACCCGCACCTTCCACAACTACTTCCCCAGCAAGGAAGCGGCCTTCCTCTACGACTTCAACGAGATCACCGGGGAGTTCATCGCCGCGGTGCGCGATCGCGCCGCGCGGCAGCCCGTCTGGGACGCCCTGCGCGACGCCTGCGTCGGCCTGCGCATCGACGAGCGCTTCGACATCACCCAGATGCAGTGCCGCGAAGAGCTCATCCACAGCTCGCCCGAACTCATCAAGGTCCAGGCCGGCCAGTTCATGGAGCTGTTCACCGAACTCCTCGCGATCGTCGCCGAAGCCACCGGGCGCAGCACCGAGGACCCCTACCCGCGGCTCATGCTCGGCAGCGCCCTGATCGCCATGAAGATCTCCAACGAGGACTGGATCGCCAACCCCCGCGGCCGCACCCTCGCCGAAGCCATCACCCAGGCGTTCGCGCAGATGGAGGCCGGCATCGCCCGCCCCCTCGCCGACGGCCCCGAACCAGACGCATAACCACACCCCATAGCCGCAACACACCAGGAAACCCGCCGCCGAAGACGCCGGCGAACACCACCCGAGCCGACCGGCCCCGCCGCCGCACACCCAACAGGCGCCGAGGGTCACGTCGTTCAAAGGCGCTGCCGTGCGACGGCACCGCCCGGTATCGACGGACCCCTCGAACGCCACCAGGCGGCGGAGCCGGAAGGTGAACCTGTAAGGAGCACCCAGCGTGGCCACCTTCCTCTACCGCCTCGGCAGAGGGTCCTTCAGACTGCGATGGCTCGTCCTCGCCGTCTGGGTCCTCGTCCTCGGCGGCGTCCTCACCGCCGCGGCGACCATGCAGCAGGAGACGAACCCCGAGTTCGTCCTGCCCGGCACCGAATCCCAGGAGGCCTTCGACCTCCTCGAAGCACGCTTCCCCGACGCGAACGCCGACGGCGGCACCGCCCAGATCGTGTTCGAGTCCGAGAACGGCGAACCGCTCACCGCGGACGCGAACAAGGCCGTCATCGACGACCTCGCCGCCCACATGCTCGACTCGCCGCAGATCGCCGCGGTCACCAGCCCCTTCGCCGTCGACGAAGCGGGCAACCCGATCGGGATGATCTCGGCGGACGGCCAGAACATCGCCGTCATGCAGGTCACCTACGCCGAGCCCGCCATGGAGCTCGACGAGGGCACCATCCACTACCTCGAAGACGCCATCGCCGACACCGAGGACGCGGGCGTCCGCGTCGAGGTCGGCGGCGACGTCCTCCAGCCGATGCCCGAGACCGGCACGACCGAGCTCATCGGCATCGGCGTCGCCCTGGTCGTCCTCGTCGTCACCTTCGGCGCCCTCCTCGCGGCGGGCCTGCCGATCATCACCGCGGTCCTCGGCGTCATGCTCACCACCGCGGGCATCCTCGCCGCGACCTCCTTCATGAACGTCAGCGAGTCCACCGGCACCCTGGCCTCCATGATCGGCCTCGCCGTGGGCATCGACTACGCGCTGTTCATCCTCTCGCGCTACCGCAACGAACTCGCCGCGGACGGCCGCGTCGACGACAAGCGCGCCCGCGCCGAGGCCATGGGCCGCTCCGTCGGCACCGCCGGCTCCGCCGTGTTCTTCGCCGGCCTCACCGTCGTGATCGCGCTCCTGGGCCTCTCGGTCGTGAACATCCCGTTCCTCACCGAGATGGCCGTGGCCGCCGCCGTCACCGTCGTCATCGCCGTGCTCATCGCCGTCACCCTGCTCCCGGCCTTCGCCGGGTTCGCCGGGAAGCGGATCTTCACCAAGCGGCAGCGCCGCCGCATCGCCGAAGGGCTGCACGACGCCAAGCCCAACGGCGGCAAGCGCTGGGCCGGGTTCATCACCCGCCACCCGATCCTCGTCGCCCTGGTCGGCATCATCGGCCTCGGCACGCTCGCCTACCCGGCGCTCGACCTCGAACTGGGCCTGCCCGACGCCGGCTCCTCCGGCGAGGACACCACCCAGCGCCAGGCGTACGACCTCGTCAGCGAAGGCTTCGGCGAAGGCTTCAACGGCCAGCTCATCATCGTCGGCGACCTCGAAGACGGCGTCGACGCGATGACCGCCGCGCAGAACATCACCGAAGAGCTGGGCGGCATCGACGGCATCGCCGTCGTCGGCCAGGCGTTCCCGAACGCCGACATGGACACCGTCATGGTCACCCTCATCCCGGAGACCGGACCGTCCGACCACGCCACCAACGAACTCGTGCACGAGATCCGCGGCGCCCTCGCCGACGACACCGACGCGAACTGGTCGGTCACCGGCGCCACCGCGCTGAACATCGACATCTCCGACAACCTCAACGACGCGCTGCTGCCGTACATGCTCATCGTCGTCGGCCTCGCGGCACTCATCCTGCTGCTGGTGTTCCGCTCCATCCTCGTGCCGATCATGGCGACGCTCGGCTTCATGCTCAGCGTGTTCGCCGCCCTCGGCGCACTCGTCGCGGTCTTCCAGTGGGGCTGGGGCGCCGAGCTGTTCAACGTCGACCAGCCCGGCCCGATCATGTCGATGATGCCGATCCTCATGATCGGCCTCGTCTTCGGCCTCGCGATGGACTACCAGATCTTCCTGGTGACCCGCGTCCGCGAAGCCTACGTGCACGGCGCCGACCCGAAGCAGGCCATCGTGGAGGGCTACGGCCACTCCTCGCGGGTCGTGGTCGCCGCCGCGCTCATCATGATCAGCGTCTTCGCGGCGTTCATCTTCAGCGGTGAAGCGCTCATCGCCTCGATGGGCTTCGCGCTGGCCGCGGCCGTCATCTTCGACGCGTTCGTGGTCCGCATGGCGATCATCCCCGCGATCATGGCCCTCATCGGCCGCGGCTCGTGGTGGATCCCCAAGTGGCTCGACCGCATCCTGCCGAACGTGGACGTCGAAGGGGACAAGCTCCAGGAGCACCTCACCAAGGACGCCCCGCGCGAAGACGAGCGCGAGCTCGTCGGAGCGTCCAAGTAGCCGATGCCTGAAGGGGACCGGGCCGACCCCCGGCCCGGTCCCCTCCGGCACTCGGTGAACGGGGGGACCCATGACGGTCTTCTTCTGGGCGATGCTCATCCTCATCGGCATGGTGGTCGCGGACTTCTTCGTCCCCATGCTTCCGAGCGCGACGCTCGTGACCGCCGCCGCCGGACTCGTCTTCGGCAACCCGCTCCTCATCGGCGTGCTGCTCGTCGGGGCCGCCGTCGCCTCCTGGCTCGGCGAATTCCTGGGCTACCGGCTGTTCCGTACGCTGCGCGCGGGCCTCGCCCGCCGCAGCCCGCGCGCCGTGCGCGGGCTCGTGACCGGCACCGCCCTGAAACTCGAGACGCTCCTGCAGCGCACCATCGGCGACCACCCGTACCGGACGACGATGGTGGCGCGGTTCCTGCCCGCCGGGCGCACCGCGCTGGCGTGGGCGGCGGCCGGCACCGCCAAGCCGCCCTACGCGCGCATGGCCGCGCTCGGCGGGGTCCTGTGGGCCGTGTACTCGGTCGGCCTGGGCCTGGCGATCGCCTGGATCGCCGGACCGGGACTGCAGTCGCTCGTCGGCTCGGTCGTCACCATGGCGGCCGTGGGGCTGTTCCTCGGCTGGCTCGCCCGCCGCTGGCAGCACACCCACCCCGACCAGCCGGGCGACACCGCCACGGTCCTCGCGATCACGGCGGCACCCGCGGTCGCCGAGCCGCCCTCGCCGGCCGCCGGCACCGACGACGCGAGCGGAACGGCGGCACGCGCCGCCTGAAACCGGTGGCATATCACATGTCACACTCCACAAGGGCCTGTCCGAGGCCGGCTGCAATCACGGCCGGACCCGGACGGGCCTTTCTGGGGTTTTTCGGGACATTGCGATGTGTCAATGTCACCCGCGATCACGATTTGTCACTGATCTGACATTTCCTCGTGTTTAGTGTCCTTTGCGGACCGGTACCCTGAGGCTTGTGCCAGGATCCCGGACACTACGGGTGGGTGTCGGCAGGGACTTGTGAAGGTGACACAGGTGGGAGTCCATGATCCGCGTACTCGTCCAGCACGACCAATGCCTCTGGCAGACGGCACTGAGCCGAGGACTGTCCGGCGAGCAGGGCATCAGCCTCATCGACGGCGCCGAACGCGATGAAGACGCGCTGGCGGCGGCCTTGCGCCTGCAGCCCGACGTCCTCGTCCACGACACCGGTTTACTGCCGCCCGAACGCGCCGAAGCCCTCTGCGCGGCACTGCCCGACATGAGCGTGCTGCTCCTCGTCGACCCCACCCGCACCGCAGGCCTCTCCGAAGACCTGACCCGGCTCGCGCCGCGTGTCGGCTTCATGACCACCGGGGCGACCTTCGAACGGCTCATCGACGCGATCCACCGCCTCACCGGCGGCGAGGCCGTGATCGACGGGACGATCGCGCTGGCGGCCATGCGCGCCCGGAGCAACCCGCTCACGAAGCGGGAGCGGGAGGTCCTGAGCCACGTCGGGACGGGCGCGACCACGCGGGAGATCGCGGAACAGCTGTTCCTGCGGGTGGAGACGGTCCGCAACTACCTGTCGAACGCGATCCACAAGTCGGGGGCGCGCAGCCGCATCGACGCGGTGCGCATCGCTCAAGAGGCGGGCTGGATCTGACCCGCGGTGACCCGGGCCGTCGCCTTGGGCGGCAGCGGATCCGGCGCGGCCGGGTGCTCGTCGCCCCAGTGCGCCAGCAGGCTCCGGTACAGCGGTGACGCGCCGCGCAGGTGCTCGTGGTCGCCGATGGCGGCGCTGCCGCCGTCGAGGACGAGGAGCCGGCGGGCCCGCATCGCGGAGCTCGCGCGGTGGGCGATGACGAGGAGGGTGCCGCGGGCGGCGAAGGCCGCCTCGGCGCGGGCCTCGGCGGCCGGGTCGAGATGGCAGGTGGCCTCGTCGAGGACGGCGATCGGGGCGGGGGAGCGGTAGGCGCGGGCGAGTGCGATGAGCTGCCGTTCCCCGGCCGAGAGCCGGCGCGGATCGAGCACCGCGTCGAGCCCGCCGAGCCGGTCGACCAGGGCCGCGGCGCCTACGGCGGCGAGTGCTGCGGCGAGTTCGGGGTCGGAGGCGTCCGGGTCGAGGTATCGCAGGTTGTCGCGGGCGGTGCCGGTGAAGACGTACGCCTCCTGGGGGATGAGCACGCGGCGCTTGGCGAGTTCGGCCGGGGTGAAGGCGGCGGCGTCGGTGCGGCCGTAGGCGACCGCGCCCGCGTCGGGTCGCAGGAGGCCGCAGAGGAGCGCGGCCAGGGTGGACTTGCCGATGCCGCTGGGGCCGATGATCGCGAGGTGGTCGCCTTCGGGGACGGTGAGGTCGAGGTCGTCGACGGCCGGTGAGGCGTGCGGGCCGTAGGCGAAGCTGAGGCCTTGTGCGGTGAGCGCGGGCGGTTGATTGCCGGGGTATCGGGTCGGTTCGTCCTGCCCCCGGGGCCGGGTGTGTCCGAACTGGACTGCCCCCGGTTCGATGGTGTCGTGAGGGTCCGACAATTCGAGGTCGTCTGTTCCCTGGGGTCGGGTGTTTCGGATCGCAGGGCCCCCCGGTTCGAGTGTGGCGCGGGGGTGTGACAGTTCGGCAGTGGCAGTGGCAGTGGCAGTGGCAGTGGCAGTGGCAGTGGCAGTGGCAGTGGCAGTGGCGGCCGGGGCGTCGGCGCGGTCGCTGGGATGGGCCGACGTGTGCGAGCGGTCGTCGAGAATGCGGCCCAGGGCGACGCAGAGGCGCAGGCCGCTGTTGCCGAGGCCGCTGACGAGGGTGTTGAGGGCGGGTTGGATGCCGGTGAGCACGTAGAGCAGCGCCCCGGTGAGCGCTCCTGCCGTGAGCCCGCGGTCGGCGAGCCACGGTGCGGCGGCGAGGACGGCCAGGAGCGGCAGCCAGCCGCCAACCGCGAAGCACATGGCGCGCAGCGCCGCCGCGCCGGCCAGTGCCCGCTCGGCGGCGGCGAGCCGCTCGATCGGTCCGGCGGTGAACGCCTCGCCGTACGCTTCGCCGCCGCAGCCGGTGAGGTCGGTCGCGGCGGCCGCGACCTGGCCGACGCGTTCGGCCATGCGCTCATCGGCCTCGGCGGCGCGGCGGTGCCGCGCGGCGGCGAAGCCGATCGTCGCGATGAAGGCGAACAGCCCCAGCAGGAACGGCGGCAGCACGAACAGCGCGAGGCGCGGATCGAGCGCAAGCAGGCCCACGGTGACACCGACTGCGGTGACGAGGCATCCGCGAACGGCGAGCACCACGCCCGCGTAGGAGTCGCGGGCGATCTCGACCTGTCGGGCGAGGCGGGAGACGGCGCCCGTGTCGGGTCGACCGGCCACGGAGTCCTGCAGCGCGTGACCTATCACATGGCGCACCAGGCGGTCCCGGAACGGCTCCACTGTGGCGCCGAGGGTCGCGTAGAGCCCGCGGGTGCCGAACGCGCCGACGACTGCGGCGGCCATGAGCCCGCCGAGCCAGGCGACGCCGGTCCAAGGGCGACCGGCGAGGAACCCGTCGTCGAGGGCGCGCGCGACCATGAGCCCGAAGAGCGCGGTCGGGAGCGTCTCGGGAATCGACCAGAGGAAGAGCGCGAGCAGGGCCCTCGGCCGGAGTCCGGAAGCGGCGTAGCGCAGGACGGCCCTCATGACGCGGCCGCCGAGCAATGTGAGGAGCGGCGGGGGTGATGCGTGACATGCCACCGCAGTGTCCAGGGGTTCGCGCGGTGGGTCGCACGCGAACGCGAGCGTGAACGGCGTCGGTGGTGGGGATGAGGGCCCGGGGTCGGGGCGACGGCGACGGCGCGCGGCGCCTTGCCGGGCGGCTGCATTGTCGTCGTAGTGGGGCCCGGACGCTGGTCTGAGTTCATTGGTAGAAGACCTCCCGGTAGTCGGGGTCGGCCCACAGGGTCCGATGCGGACCCGCGGCTCGCACTGCGCCCGCTTCCAGCCACACCACCATGTCCGCCTGGGCCGCGACCCGGACCTGGTGCGTCACCACGAGCCTCGTTCGGCCGCTCGCGGCCAATGCTTCGGCGATGCGCAGTTCGCTGACCGCGTCCAGGGCGGCGGTCGCGTCGTCCAGCACCAGGAGGCGTTCGGCTCGCCAGGCGCGGGCGAGGCCGATGCGCTGGGCTTCGCCGCCCGACATGGGGACCTGGTCGAGCGGTGTGTCGTAGCGGTCCGGGAGGCGTTCGGCGAAGCCGTCGGCGCCGACCGCCGCTGCTGCGGCCGTCACCGCTTCGCGGGGCCGGCCCGGTCCCATCGCGTCGGCGAGGGTGGCTCCGGCGAGCGCCGGGCGTTCGGATGCGGTGCCCACCGCGTCTCGCAGTGCCTCGGACGACAAGTGGTGCAAGGGGACCCCGTCCAAGCGCACCTCGCCGCGATCGGGGTCGCGCAGCCGCGACGCGACTGCTGCGAGCACCGATTTTCCCGACCCGGAGGCGCCCACGACCGCCGCGACCGCGCCGCCGGGGACGGTGAACGTGACGTCTTCGAGGAGCGGTCCTGTCGGGCCTTCCACGGTCACCGCGCGGAGTTCGAGCAGGCCGTGAGTCGAATGAGGCGCACCAGGACCGGCGGGCAGTCCCTGGCTCGGCACCGATGCGGCTTTCGCCGAGCGGTCGGTGCGCGCGGCGCCGGCCGAGCCGGTGTCCTCGCCTTCGCGTGCGGGCTGCTCGCCGTTCGTGCGGGTGCCCTGGGGCAGGGTTCGGTCGCCGTACTCGAGCACCGGCACCGCGTGGACTTCGCCGAGTCGCGCCACCGCCGCTTTCGCGCGCGCGAGGACGCCGAGCACGCCGGTCAGTGAGCCCAGGCCCGCGCCGAGCATCGCGTACTGGCCTGCCGCCAGCACCTCGCCCGCGCTCATCCTGCCGTGGCCCACCAGGATTCCGGCGACCGCCAGCACGCCGACCGTCGCCAGTGGACCGGCGACCGCCGCTCTCGCGCCGGCTGCCGAGAGGGCGCGCCAGCTCGCCTTGCCGTGCTCGGCGAGTTCGGGGAGGTCGGACAGGACGCGTTCGGTCTCGGTGTCGACGGTGCCCGCGGCAGCGATGGTGCGCCTGCCGCCGATCGCCTCGGTCAGTCGCGCCGCCATGGTCCCCTGCGCCCGCTGGTAGGCCATCGCGGCGGCGGCGGTCTCTTTCGCGAAGAGCCGCAGCACCATCGCCACCAAGGCGAGGCCGATCGCGAACGCCAATGCGAGCGTCCAGTCGAGCCACAGCAGCATGCCCAGTGCGCCCACGGGCGGCAGTGCCGCGGCCAGTCCGCCGATGACGCCGGGCCCGGCTTGGGCGGCGTCCGCGGCGCCTGCCGAGGTGCGGGCGACGAGGTCGCCGGTGTCGAATTCGCGGATGCGGTGGGGGATGCCGAGCATGCGCCGTACGAGCCCGCGGCGGAGCCAGGCCGCCGCGTCCGCGGTGCAGGTGGTCTCGGTGAAGGCGTCGACGAGGTCGCATGCGACGCCGAGCAGGATCAGCGCCGCCGCGATCCACGTCCAGGTCTGGGCCCCGCGGCCGGCGACGGCGCTGTCGATCGCGTTCGCGAGCGCCAGCGGCAGGGCGAGCAGGCTCAGCGTCCCGGCGAGGGCGGAGGCGCCGAGGAGGGGGAGCGTGCGGCGGGAGCGGCGCACGACGGTGCCGAATGCGAGTGCGGGGGCGGTCATCGGCGGCTCCGTTCATCGACCTCGGCCCCGGACGGCAGTGCGCCGTCCGGGGCCGAGGTTCGGATTCGGCTAGTGGCAGAGCAGGATGCTCAGGCTGCTGGTGCCGCCGCAGAGGGTGGCGCTCAGGTTGGACGGGCAGGAGTGCCCGCTGTTGCTGCTGCCGGCCGTGTTGAGCTCGTTGTTGCCTTCCATGCCTTGCAGGTCGAGGAGAGCCATGTTCGTGTCCTTTCGTCGTTCTACTGGGAAACTGGGTTCACCTGCGCGCGAGGCGCGGGTGTCTGTGGGGCAGTGGAACTGCCGATCAGCGGGAGCCGGGCTTCGGGCCCCGCTTCGAGTGCCGCGGCGAGGGCGAGCAGGACGCCCGCGCTCCCGGTCGCGAGGTCCATGGAGAGCCGCAGCAGGCCGGTGCCGGGGAAGGCCATGCCGTCCGCGTAGGGGAGGGCGTGCCAGGCGAGGGCGCGGGCCTGGTCGCGCACGGCCGGGTCGGCGGCGGGGTGCTCGGTGCGTCCGGCGAGGTACAGGAGGATGCCGGCGCGGCCGGTGAACAGGCCCGGGAGGATGTACATGGGGGAGCGGGCGGCGAGGGCGAGCTGCTCGGAGGCCTCGGCGAACGCGGCGTCGGGGCGCCGGGTGAGGTAGGCGTCGAGGGCGAGGCCGAGGCCGACGCTGCCGGCTTCCAGGTAGGGCATGGTGCGCCAGCCCTCGTCGATCTCGCGGGAGCCGTTGGAGCGGACGACGCTGCGGCCGAGGTCGGCGCGCAGCGCGGCCGCGGCGGTGTCGAGGTAGGCGGTGTCGCCGGTGGTGTCGAAGGCGCCCATGAGGAGCATGGCGCGTCCGGCGCCGCCGCGCATGAGTCCGGCCCACGGTTCGCGGCCGCCGCTGCGGGGTCCGCCGGCGGTCTCGGCTTCGAGCCGGTCGGCGACGAGGCCCGCGCAGGCCAGCCCGGTCTCGGTCAGGTCCGGTTCGCCGCGCGCCGCGCCCAGGTGGAGGAGGTTGAGGCCGATGCCGGTGAGGCCGCCGAACAGGTCGCCGCCCAAGGACTTCCAGTCCTCGCTGAGGACGACGTCGACGGTGTCGAGGGCGGCCTGGTGGTGCCCGAGCCGGTCGAGGGTGAAGGCGGCGCCGCACAGGCCGTCGTAGAGGCCGAGGCGCGAGCCGGGGGCGGGGCTGGTGGCGCGCTGCAGGAGCCAGTCCTCGAACCGCTCGAACCGTCCGGCGCCCGCGGCGTCCAGGGCGTGCAGGACGCCGGCGGCGCCGAAGGCGAGGCCGAGCCCGCCGGACTCGAACTGCTGCACGTCGCCGGGGAAGAGCCGGTCGTCACGTTCGGGGGTGGCGCCGGCGACGATGGCGCGGGTGATCGCGTCGCGCACGGCCGGCCAGTCGTCGGGCTCGGTGCTCGGGGCCTCGTAGGCGTATTCGGGCGGGGCGATGAGGTCCACGGCATCGTCGAGCCAGCCGTCGGGGACGGGGAAGCGCTCGCGGATGATCTCGGCGAAGTGGCGGGCCTTGAGCCGGTGGAGGCCGAGCAGGTTCGTCATCGGCAGGAACAGGGCGAGCTTCATGCACGCGAGCGAGTACCGGTCGGCGGCGGCGCCGGTGAGCGAGCGCGGGGCGGCGAAGCCCTGGTTGCCGAGGCCCGCACGGCGTTCGGCGTCGACGTCCCCGGCGACTTCGAAGTCGAGGAGGCAGGCGCGCCCGTCGGGGCGGACCATCACGTTGAACAGGTGCAGGTCGCCGTAGGAGAGGCCGCGTTCGTGGATCTGGGCGACGACGGCGGCGATCTGGTCGTGCACGTCGACCGCCCAGGCGGTGAAGGCGGCGTACTCCTCGGCGGTCGCGTCGGCGTCCACGAGCGGGTAGCGGGTGACGACGGCCTTGCTCAGCACGTCGCCCTCCACGTACTCCATGGCGAGGAAGCGGTGCTCGCCGAGCCAGAACACGCCGTGCGACTCGGGCACGCCGGGGACGCCGGTGAGGCGCTCCAGGACCTGGTGCTCGTGCTCGACGCGGGCGACCGCGTCGGCGCCCCAGGCGTCGAGGCCGGCGTGCGGGCGACCCTCCTTCAGGACCGCCTGGCGCCCTTCGCGGTCGCGGGCGAGGTAGATGCCGCCGCCGTTGGAGAAGTGCAGGACCCGTTCGATCGTGTAGGGGATCTCGTCCACCTTGACCGCGCTGCGGGCCTCCAGGTGCGGTGCGAGGAACTCGGGGAGCTCGACCCAGTCGGGGACGTGGAACACCGGGTCGCGCCGGTCGGCCACGAGGCGGCCCTCGCCGTCCAGCAGGGCCGGGACGACCGCGCCTCTGGCGTCGGTCGTGTACCGGTTCGCGAAGGCCCCGTACCGGACGTGCAGCGGTCCCGCACCCCAGCGCAGGTCGCTGAGGATGTACGGCCCCGCCTCACCGTCGAGCAGCGCTCCCAGTTCGGAGAGGATGCGCTCGCACTCCGCATCGGAGCCCGGGTAGATCGTCACGAGCTTCCCCGAGTAGCCGCGGGGCGCGTATTTCGACACCCGCACGAGCAGCGCGGCAGAGGACCGCAGGAACTTGAACTGGATGCCGCGCGGCACGCAGTAGTCCCACACCGCCGCCAGCACCCGCTCCGCGCCGTCCATCGTGGCCGAAGCGTGGATCTTCCAGCCCTGCAACGGCAGTGCGGTGTCGTCGCGGCGCATCGTCAGCCAGTCGTCGGACTCCGAGCGACGCCAGCCCTCCGGGAGGTCCCGCCCGGCCACCTCGAACGAAGCGCCCGCCGTCTCGGCCGAGTACATCGCGTCGTAGAAGGCCGGGTCCGCCATGGTGAAGGCCGCGTACCTGTCGTCCATCATCCGGATCCTCCCTGAGCCGCACCCCTTGTGCTGCACCTCATCCTGCAAGATCCCAAAGGTCCGAACCACCCTGATTCATCACTGATTCCGCCGTGAATATCCCATGGCCGCCCCCGGGACCCCTTGCCGTACGGCACCGGCATTGATAGCGTCTGCCAGCGTGACTTCACCGCTGCGAACGTTCGGACCGCTCGACCACAGCCACACCGGGTGGGCCTCGGCCGCGCTCGCGATCGGCAGGCCCGCCGCCGAGCTGGCCGCCGCCGGTCCCGACGCCACACCCGTGACCATGTCGAACCACTCCCACGCCGAGGACTGGTTCGAACTGCTGACCCGCCCGCTCTGGGGCCTGGCCGCCGCCAAGGACGCCGTCCCCGACGACCTGTGGGCCTCCCTCGCCGCCACCCTCGCCCGCGCCGTCGACCCCGAGGACGCCTGGTACGTCGGCGACGCCGCGAACGGCGGCCAGCGCATCGTCGAGGCCGCCGCGGTCGGCTGGGCCTGCAGCCTCGCCCCCGACAGGCTCTGGGACCCCCTGGCCCCCAAAGCGAAGGACAAGCTCGCGGCGTGGCTGACCGGCGCCTACAACGGCCCGGTGGCCGACATGAACTGGCACTACTTCCCGGTGTTCGCCGGCCACGGACTCAAGCGGCTGGGCATCGCCCACGACCCGGCCGTCGCCAACGGCCACTTGGAGCGCATGGGCGACTTCGCGCTCGGCGACAGCGTCTTCGAGGACGGCCCGGGCGGGCGCGTCGACTACTACAACCCGTTCGCGTTCCACACCTACGCGCTCCTGCACTACAAGCTCGCCGGGGACGACCGGTACGTGGCGAACGCGGGGGCGTTCGCCCGCAAGTTCCGGTCGTGGTTCAGTGCCGACGGCGCGGCCGTCCCCTACGGGCGCAGCCTGGGCTACCGGTTCGCGCAGGGCTGCCTGTGGGGCGCGCTGGCCGCCGCGGACGTGGAGGCGGTGCCGTGGGCCGAGGCCGCCGGGTTCAGCCGCCGCCACCTCGAATGGTGGTGGGACAAGCCGATCCTGGACCCGGAGGGGCGGTTGACGGTGGGGTACGCGTACCCGAACAACGCGGTCGCCGAGCAGTACTTGACCGCGGGCTCCCCGTGGTGGGCGACGAAGGTCTTCGCCGGGCTGCTGGCCCCGGCCGATCATCCGTTCTGGACGGTGGAGGCGGCGCTGCCGGGCGCGGGGGTGGAGCCGCACAAGGCGGCGCGCGCGGTGCATGTGCGCGACCGCGGCGGCCATGTGACGCGGTTGAACGGGCAGGCGTGGGTGCCGTGGGCGCGCACCGGCGAGGCGGCGTACGGGAAGCTGGCGTACTCGACGCTGGCGGGGTTCTCGCATGCGACCGGTGGTCCGGGCCTTGAGTCGGCGGTGCCGGACGGGGCGCTGCTGTTGTCGGAGGACGGCCGGCACTGGCGCGGCCGTGAGGACTCCGATGAGGGGTCGATCGACGAGAAGGGGGTGCTCACCGTCAACTGGCAGCCGTGGGAGGACGTGACCATCACGACCTCGCTGGAGGCGGCGGTCGACGGGTGGCACGCCCGCATCCATGTGATCGAGACCGAGCGGGTGCTGCACACGGGGGAGGGCGGCTGGTGCGTTCCCATGCCGGGCCACGTCTCGGAGGTCGAGGAGTCCCATGTGGTGGTGTCGAGTGCGGGGCTGCGTTCGGAGTTGATCGACAGCACGGGGGAGCGGGAGGCGGCGCTGATCCAGCCGATGCCTGGCACGCACTTGTACTGGCCCGCAACGGTGCTGCCGGTGCTCAGAGGGGTCCTCGAGCCGGGCAAGCACGTGCTGAAATCTCTGATATATATCGGAACCGAGGCTTAACGCCTCTCTTTGAAAAACAGACAAAAAGACTGAAACGTGCGCGGCTTCGCCGCGCTCTCACCAGAAGAACGACTGCGAGCCCGGTCACGATCGCGATGCGGGTGTCACAAACGGCGGCCCTGTTCGGCTCTTGGAGTGCGACAGGCCGAAAACGCTGAGGAGGGCCGCCGTGAACGCAGTTCCAGATCCACCGGCCGTGGTGTTCAACGAGCACCGCGAGCTGCTGTTCGGCATCGTGTACGGGATGCTGGGCACCGTCGCCGACACCGAGGACGTGCTCCAGGACGTCTGGCTGGCATGGGAGCGCCGCTCGCACGGCGCGCCGATCGAGCACGCCCGCGCGTACCTGGTGCGGGTGGGCATCAATGCCGCGATCGCCCGCCAGGACGCGGTGAAGCGCCGCCGCGAGACCTATATCGGGCCGTGGCTGCCCGAGCCGGTGCTCACCGAAGCGGCGCCCGACGCCGCGGAGCCGGCGCTGCGGGCCGAGTCGGTCTCGTTGGCGCTCATGGTGGTCCTCGAATCGCTGACCCCGGCCGAGCGGGCGGTGTTCGTGCTCGCCGAGGTGTTCGGGTACGCGCACGGCGAGATCGCCGAGCTGCTGGGGCGCTCGCCGGCGTCGGTGCGGCAGACCGCGCACCGCGCCCGGTCGCACGTCCAGTCGCGGCGCCCGAAGTTCGCGGTGGACCCGGCGGTGCACCGGCAGGTCACCGAGCGGTTCATGGCCGCCGTCTCGGGCGGGGACATCGACGGGCTGCTCGGGCTCATGGCGCCGGACGTGGTGCTCACCTGCGACGGCGGGGGCCTGGGTCCCGCGGCCGGGCCGCGGCCGATGCGCGATGCCGAGCGGATCGCGGCGCTGCTGGTCAGCCGCCGGTTCCGCCGCCATGAGGGGCTCGAGGTCGAGTTCCGCCCGGTGAACGGCTCGCCCGCGGCGCTGATGTGGCGCGAGGGCCGGGTCGTCGGGGTCCTCATGCTCGACCTGACCCCGGATCTCGACCGGGTCGCCGCGGTGTACGCGGTCACGAACCCGCAGAAGCTCACCACCCTGCGCTGAACTTCAGCGCCCTTCATGCCGTGCCGGTCCGCCGGCAGCGGTGCTCCATCACTGTGCGCCGATCCGGCGCGAATCCGAGGAAGTCCAATGAAGCTCACCGTCATCGCAGCGACGGGCGGGGTCGGCCGCGCCGTGCTCGCCCAGGCGCTCGAAGCGGGCCACGACGTGACCGCCGTCGCCCGCGATCTCTCCAAAATAGACAATCTGGTTCCGGCTGTGGCCGTTGATCTCGCCGATCCGGTCACCGAAGCCCTCGTCGCGGCCGTGGCCGGGGCGGACGCGGTCCTCTCCTGCCTCGGTCCGCGCGCCAAATCCGAGACCGGCATCGTCGCCCCCGGCACTGCGCGCATCATCGCGGCGATGCAGGCGGCCGGGGCGCAGCGGCTCATCACCGTGAGCGGCATCGGCCTCACCACCGTCGCGACCTCGTCCCGCCCACGGCCGCCGCGCCGCGAACCGGGTGCGGGGCCGTTCCTCAACTTCGTGACCCTGCCGATCGCGCGGGCCGTGATCGGCACGCATATGCGGGACGTCGCCGCGATGGAGGAGCTGCTCGACGAGAGCGGGCTCAACTGGACCTCGGTGCGCCCGCCGCGCCTCACGGACGGACCGCTCACCGGTATCTACCAGGTCGCCTACGGCACCAGCCTGCCCTTGGCGCTCAAGATCTCCCGCGCCGACGTCGCCCACGCGATGATCGGCGCGATCGACGACCAGCGCGCCTCGCGCACCTACCTCACCACCGCTTACTGACAGGGAGTCTCGTCATGTCAACGCTCTACTTCGTCCTCGCGATCACGTTCGGCGTCCTCAACCTCGGTTCGGGGATCGGCGCGATGGTCCGCCTCAAGGTGATCCTGCCGCTCATGGACGGCGCGAACGTGCCGCAGTCGATGCTGGTCTTCCCGATCGGCGTCCTCAAGGCCGCCGGCGGGATCGGCCTCCTGCTCGGCCTGGCGTTTCCGCCGGTGGGCCTCGCGGCGGCGGCCGGCCTGGTGCTGTTCTGGACTTGTGCGGTCCACACGCACGTGTTGGCGGACTTCTGGCCGAAGGAGACCGTCGGGACGTTCACGTTCCTGGCCTCCTCGATCGTGCTCCTGGCGCTCGGCCTGGCGGTGTGAGCGCGAGCGTTCACCACCAGGCGGGGCGGGGTTCTCGCGGCAGTCTTGAACATTTCGCATTATTCGGGCAATCTGAGGGCCGACAACCGAGAAGCCGAGTCCTCCTCGGCCGCAAGCCCTCTGGAGCCGCATGCACCTCCCGCCCCGCCTGGCGGCGCTCACCGCGCTGACCTCGCTCGCCGCCCTCACCCTCGCCGCCGCGCCCGAACCGGTCGCGGCGCAGGAGGCCGCACTCAGCGGCGACCTCTCCGTCCTCTCCTACAACATCGCGGGCCTGCCGCTGGGGATCGGCGACGGGGACCCTGAGACGAACACCCCGATCATCGGGTCCCGCCTGGGCGCGTACGACATCGTGCACGTCCAGGAGGACTTCAACTACCATGCGGCGCTGTACGCGGCGGACGACCATCCGCACCGGACGCCCACGAGCGGCGGCGTGCCGTTCGGCGACGGCCTCAACACGCTCTCGGACCTGCCGTTCGAGGACTTCGAGCGTGTCAAGTGGCAGCAGTGCTCCTCCGGCTCGGGCGACTGCCTGACCCCCAAGGGCTTCACGTTCATGCGCGCCCGCCTCGCCGAAGGCGTGTGGGTCGACCTGTACAACCTGCACACCGACGCCGGGAGCGAACCCGGCGACGTCGCCGCCCGCGAAGCGAACCTCGCGCAGGTGTCGGCGCACATGGCGACGCACTCGGCCGGGAACGCGGTGATCGTTTACGGCGACACCAACACGCGCTACACGCGCGGCGACGGCATCGCCGAGTTCGCGGCCGCCAACGGCCTCACCGACGCTTGGGTCGAACTCGTGCGCGGCGGCGACGCCCCGAACGAGGGCGATGAGGCGATCGTCTGCGAGGACGCCACGGTCGATGCGGGCTGCGAGGTCGTCGACAAGGTCCTCTACCGCTCGGGCGAGCACGTCAAGCTCGACGCGGGCCAGTACCGCAACGACCACGCCGCGTTCAGGGACGGGAGCGGCGGGAACCTCTCCGACCACTACCCGATCAGTGTGGACTTCTCCTGGTCCACGGGCGGCGACTTCACCCTCAGCGACCAGGCCGGCGGCCCGCACGGCGAGTTCTTCACCGATGTGGACGACCTCGACGCGGGCGACGCCGCCCGTGTCCTGCGTCTGCGCGCGGGGGAGCGGATCGACCAGATCGGCGCGACCCTCATCGACGGCACCGTCCTCACGCACGGCGGCAGCGGCGGCACGCTCAAAGAGTTGACGCTGGCGGCGGGGGAGTACCCGACCGCTCTGCGCGTCTGCCAGGGCAAGCACGACAACCACACGCGGATCTTCTACGCCCGCTTCACGACCAGTACCGGCCGCACGCTCGAGGGCGGTACGGCTACGGGCGACTGCACGACGTTCACGGCCCCGCCAGGTTGGCAGATCGCCGGTTTCCACGGCCGTGCCGCAGCGGCCCTGGACAAGGTGGGCGTGGTCTACACACGCCGGTGACGGGTGCGACCGGCTCAGCCGAACTCGTCTGAGACGAAGTAGCCCAACGGGACGCTGATGCCGGTGAGCACGAGGAACCAGACCAGGTAGCCGGATTCGGCGCCGAGGAGGAGGAAGGCCATCGCCACGACGACGGCGAGGAGCACCACGCCGAAGACCCTTTGGAAGAACGCCGCGAGTCCGGAGATCGCGTACTGGGCGGCGGCGAACAGTGCACCCGCGGCCCCGGCGACGAGCATTGAGACGCCGATCGCGACGATGCCCCAGAGGAGGTTGTCGAAGGTGCGTTCGGACCAGGCGTTCACGGCTGCCCAGGCCGAGGCGAGCGCGGAGTCCGCGGTCGTCGGTGCCGGGGAGCCCTGGTTCTCGGAGTCGGACTCGGCGGCTTCGGTTTCGGCCGGGTCGTCGGTGGGCGCGTCGGGGGTGGCCGAAGTGGTCTGCTCGACGACCTCGACGTTCGGGGTGGCGCTCGGGGCGAGGGTCCATCCTTGCTGCTCGAGCCATTGCTGGCCGCCGAACAGGGCGAAGATGGTCGCGATTCCGGAGAGGAGCGCGACGGTCCAGGCGAGGCCCTTCACGAACGTGGACAAGGTGTGCTGAACCTCCAGGGGCGCGGTGCTCGTGCGGGCGGGCACGACCGGTGCCGATCCTATTGGCATCGCGCCAATGGCGCGATGCCGCGCTGGAGGATCGGTCAGCGGTCGTCGCGCATCGCCAGGCAGCGGCGCACTTCCCACATGCGGTAGGCGATGTGGTCGGCCGTGTCGACTTCGGCGCTGCCGTTGCTGTGCGCCAGGCCTGCGGCCCAGAGGCATTGGGCGGCGTGGCGGGCGGCCATGAGCAGCGGGAGGTGCGCTTCGAGTTCGGTCGGCAGGTGCCGTACGGACCGGTAGCCGTCGAGGAAGGCGGCGCGGAGCCGTCTGAAGTGCGGGTAGTCGCTGAGGTTGCCGAGGACGGGGCCGAGGTCGGCGAGGTAGTGGCCCCAGCCGGTCTCGTCGAAGTCGATCACGCCGATGCTCCAGCCCCGTGTCGTGCGCTGGGGGTGGCAGTTGAGGAGGATGAAGTCGTGGTGGACGATCCCGTACGCCTCGGGGTCGGTGCCGAGGCGGTCGAAGAGCTCGGCGGTTTGGTCGGCGACGGTGTCGAAGACGGCGCGGTCGGCCGGGTTCAGCAGGTCGTGGAGGGGTCCGGGCCGGTAGGGCGAGTGCTCGGTGAAGAGCGCCCGGGCGTCCCAGGTGGGGAGGTGGAAGCCCGCGGGCGGGGTGAAGGATGCGGCGGCCCGGTGGAGGTGGCCCAGGGCGCGGCCGGTCTCGCGTACGCCGCTGAGTCCGAGGCCGGTTCCCGGGCGCTGGACGTGGCCGTCGACCCAGGTCAGCAGGTCGCAGTGGACGGTCGGCGCGTCGGGGACCGCGACGGTGAGGGCGCCGTCCTTGGCGGGCACCGGTTTCGGCACGCGGACGCCGGCGGCGGCCAGGTCGTCGTGGACGGCGTCCAGGTAGGCCAGTTCGGACCGGGTGTGGTCGGGGTGGCGGTACCGGGGCCGGTGGACGCGCAGGGCGTAGCGGCGGTCATCGGCGGCCGTGACCGCGTAGACGGCGTTGTTGAGGAGCCGGATCGGTGACACGGTGAGCGGTGCGGGGAGGTCGTAGGCGAGCAGGGCGGTCTCGGCCGCGGTGCTCGCCGCGTCGGCGTAGGCGGTGGGCGGCACGCGGTCTCCTTCGCTGGCGCACCGGTCGGTGCGTGGGGTGGGGCCATCACAGCAGACGCGCCGCCGGTGCGCAATCGGGTTTCGCGGGGCAGGAATGCGGTTGCGCCGCAAGCGCAACCGTGACGCGGGGGTGGCGCGTGGAGTACCCGTACGCGAAAGCAGTGGGCCCGTGCGGTTCGCGGGGCCCGACAAGAACGCGGAAGGACCGGCGATGCAGCGACAGACCACGGATGAGCGGTTTCAGAAGGTCGACAACTACCGCAGCGAGGAGGGCCTCGCGGTCCGGCAAGGGCTCTACGCCTACAAGACCCCCGACTACGATCTCCCCGGCGTCGTCATCTCGCGCCTCTCCGGGGAGCCGAAGCGGATCCTCGACGTCGGCTGCGGCAACGGCCGCTATACGACGCGCCTGCGCGAGGCGTTTCCCGGAGCGGAGGTGATCGGGGTCGACCTGGCCTCGGGGATTTTGGAGACCGTGCCGGAGCCGACGGTGGTCGCGGACGTCGCGGACCTGCCGTTCGAGGACGGTTCGGCCGACGTGGTGCTGGCGATGCACATGCTCTACCACGTGCCCGACATCCCGGCGGCGCTCGACGAGCTGCGGCGGGTGCTCGCCCCGGGCGGGGTCCTGTTCGTCTCGACGCTCGCCTCGGACGACAAGCACGAGTACGAGCCGCTCTGGCGAGAGGCAGCGAACGCGGTGCTCTGCACCGACCTGCGGCTGGCGCGCTCGGTCCTCCTCGACCGGTTCTCGCTGGAGATCGCCCGGTCGCTGGTGTCCGAGCGGTTCGGCTCGGTCGACCTGCACGATCTGCCCGGGGTGATCGAACTGCCCGAGCCGGGGCCGCTGATGGCGGCGTTCCGGTCCGAGGAGGACTTCTTCGCGCTGTCCCCGGATGACTTCGGGCGGCTCATGGACGAGATCGAGCGCCGGTTGGAGGCGCACTTCGCCGGTAGTGAGGTGCTGCGCATCACCAGCCGCAGCGGCATCCTCGAATGCCGGGACGCCAAGGGCTAGCCGAGTGCGTAAGGGGCTGGGAGCCGTTCGGCTCCCGGCCCCCTTTTTTTCGGTGTGACGCCCGCGTCGGATCGTTGGTGACACTAACGAATATGCTATCGTTAGCAACATGAACGTTAGTCGATCAAACGAATTTGGAGTGATCGCCATGAGCACCACCGAGATCAAGCCCTTCCGCATCGACATCCCGCAGGCCGACCTCGACGACCTCAACAACCGGCTCGCGAACACGCGCTGGCCCAACGAGGTCGACGACGCCGGGACCGACTACGGGTTCCCGCTCGCGCGGCTCAAGGCGCTCGCCGAGCACTGGCGCACCGGCTACAGCTGGCGCGAGCAGGAGGCGATGCTCAACGAGCTGCCGCACTTCACCACCGAGATCGAAGGCCAGAACATCCACTTCGTCCACGTCAGGTCCGCGAACCCCGACGCGGTGGCCCTGGTCCTCACGCACGGGTGGCCCGGTTCGTTCCTGGAGTTCCTGGACGTGATCGAGCCGCTCTCGCGCGACTTCCACCTGGTGATCCCCTCGATCCCCGGCTACGGCTTCTCCGGGCCGACCCACGAGGCGGGCTGGGGCGTCCCGCGCGTCGCCCGGGCATGGGCCGAGCTCATGCGCCGCCTCGGGTACGAACGCTATGGGGCGCAAGGCGGCGACTTCGGCGCGGGCGTCTCCACCGCGCTCGGCGCCCTCGCGCCCGAGCACGTGATCGGCGTGCACGTGAACTACCTGCCGACCCGGCCGGACCCCGACGCGGGCCCGCTCTCCGCATCGGACGAGGCCCGGCTCGACACGATCCGCCACCTCATGGCGAACCGGCCCCCGTACCAGGCGCTGCAGGCCCTGACGCCGCAGACGATCGGGTACGCGCTCACCGACTCGCCGGTGGGTCAGCTCGCGTGGATCGCCGAGCGGTTCGCGCAGTGGACGGACCCGGCCACCCCGGTGAGCGACGACCGGATGCTCACCGACGTCTCGCTGTACTGGCTGACGGCGACGGCGGCCTCCTCGGCGCGGCTGCACCGCGACACGCAGCGCGGTGCCACGCAGGGCGAGCCGTGCCGGGTGCCGCTCGGGGTGGCGGTGTTCGCGCACGACATCACCCTGTCGGTGCGGCCCTTGGCCGAGCGGCTGTTCGACGTGCGGCACTGGTCGGAGTTCGAGCGCGGCGGCCACTTCGCGGCGATGGAGGTCCCGGAGCTGCTCGCCGCGGATGTGCGGGAGTTCTTCCTGGCCCGCCTCAAGGAAGCCGCGTAGGCCGGGTTCACCCGAGCCGGTCGGCGACCGCGCGCATGGCACGGCCGAGCGCGCGGAGGTCGGCCGGCTCGACCGCGTCCACGAAGTGCTCGCGGACGGTCTCGAGATTGTCGCGGGCGGCGGCGTCGAGTGCCGCGGTTCCTTCGGCGGTGAGGGCGGCGAGGACGCCTCGCTTGTCGTCGGGGACGGTCTCGCGGCGGACGAGGCCGCGCGCTTCGAGGCGTTTGATCTGGTGGGAGAGGCGGCTGCGCGAGTAGTAGGCGAGCTCGGCGAGCTCGGCCATGCGCATCCTGCCTTCGGACTCGGAGAGGCGCACGAGGATCTCGAATTCGGCGAGGCTCAGGCCGTGCTGTTCGCGCAGGCGCTGGTCGAGGAGGTCGATGATCCGTATCGAGCCTTCGATGAAGGCGCGCCAGTCGCGTTGCTGGCCTGGGTCGAGCCATCGGGTCACCCGCCGATCGTAACAGTTGAAGGATTCAACCATTCGCGCTACGGTAGTTGAATTATTCAACTAGATGGGAGCGGTCATGAACGTCGAGGGCGCCTGGGTGATTCAGGAACGGGAAGCGGAGACCGTCGAGCGGCCCTCGCTGCGGCTCCTCGCGGACGCCGGGCACACCGGCGGCAGGCTCGGCGCGAACCGGCTCTCGCTCGAGCCCGGCGCGGCCGGGGCGCGACCGCACTTCCATGAGCGATCGGCCGAGGCGTTCTTCGTGATCAGCGGCTCCCTGCGGATGCTGATCGGGACCGAGGCGGTCACGGTGGAGGCAGGCGGCTACGCGGTGATCCCTCCTGGAGTCCACCATGCGTTCGCGGCCACCGCCGACGCCGGCGCCGACGTGCTGGTGACCATCGCGCCGGGGGTGGAGCGCTTCGCGTACTTCCGGCAGCTGCCCGACGTGCTCGCCGGGCGACTGCCGGAAGCGGAGGTCGCGGCGATGCACGAGCGCTACGACGTCCACTTCGTGCCGAGCCCGGCCTGGGACGCCGAACGCGGTTGAGCGGCAAGGCCGGTGCTCAGTCGGTCGCGACGAGGTGCTCGGCGTTGGCGAGTTTCTCCAGGCCCCAGGTCTGCCCGAACCCGAGGACCCACAGGCCGGTGGCGACGCGCTCGAGGAACCCCCACCCAGATCGCCTGCCGGTTGACGGTGACGGGGTGCGTCGGCATCGGTCGATCCTCGTCACGCTGCGTCGGAGTGTCAATCGGTTATGGCCCGGTGCGGGCGTAGTGGCGGCATTCGCCGGGGAAGTGGTGCTCCAGGCGGGCTTGGAGGATCGCGGCGGCGGCGTCGCCCATGGTGCGTTCGCCTACGGGGCGTTCGGGTTCGCGGTAGAGGTCGTCGGCGAGGCCTTCGATGAGGGCGGCGAGTTCGAGTGCGGTGAGGTCGGGGTCGGTCTCCGGTTCGACCTCACCGCACTCCTTGCCGTTCGCGACCGCTCGGGCGATCTGGGCGTGCACGATCGCGGCGGTCTGGCGCGCGACTTCGGCGATGGTGGGGTTGTCGAGCGAGCGGGCGCGGAAGACGCGGCCGACCCGGTACTCGCCGCGCCGGGCGTCGTCCAGCGGCCAGAGCTCGGGCATGCAGCGCAGGAGGATCGCGCGGATCGGCTGGTGGTCGGCTTCGCCGGCGGCGATGAGCCGCCCGACGCGGGCGAGCTGGTCGGCGGTCATGCCCTCGTAGGCGAAGAGGAGGAGTTCGTCCTTGGACTTGAAGTAGTGCTGGACGAGTCCGACCGAGATGCCGGCTTCGCGGGCGACGGCGGCCATGGTGGCGGCGTCGAAGCCGGCGTGGGCGATCATGCGCTGGACCGCTGCGGCGATCTGGGTGCGGCGGAGATCGTGGTCGGCGGTCCTGGGCATCCCTGAACCATATACCTGTATGGTTTTCATGTAGCCATATCCTCGTATGGTTATCGCCGCCTCCCACCACACCCTGGGGAACGCCATGTACACCAACGTCATCGCCGCCGCCCTCGCCGCGCTCGCACCCCTCACCGGTCCGCTGCCGCAAGCGCCGAGCCAGGACCAGACCGACCTCGTCACGGCCGTCGGCGACTACCTCGACGCGAGCTTCGCCGACGCCGGCGTCCCCGGCGCCGCCTACGCGATCCTCAGCGCCGACGGCGATGTGAACACCGCCTTCTGGGGCGAGGACGGCGACGGCGAACCGGTCGGCGAGGACACCCCGTTCCTGTGGGGGTCGGTCGCCAAGCCCGTCACCGCCACCGCCGCCATGACCCTCGTCGAGGACGGCCTGCTCGACCTCGACGAACCGGTCGTCACCTACCTGCCCGACTTCGCCCTCGCCAACACCGCGCACTCCGACCGCATCACCGTGCGGCACCTGCTCGAGCAGACCTCCGGCATCCCCGAGGGCACCGGCATCACCGACCGCTTCGAGCACCGCGACGACCCCTACGGCGACGCCGTCGCCGACCTCGCCGACGTCGACCCCATCGCCGAACCGGGCGAGGCCTTCGCATACGCCAGCGCGAATTACGTGGTGGCGGGTGCGGTGGTGGAGGCCGTGGCGGGGGTGCCGTATGTGGACTACCTGCGGTCGGCGGTGCTGGATCCGTTGGGGATGGATGGGGCGGTGTTGACGGCTGGTGATGCTGCGGGGGTGGCGGACGGGTTCGCGCCGGTGTTCGGGCGTGCGGCGCGGGTGGAGGCGCGGTTCGATGAGGCGGGTCCGAGTTATGGGTATCTGGGTGGGGACATCGGTGATCTGGCGGCGTTCGCGGGTGCGCATCTGGGTCGGGCGGCGGTGCCGGTGGTGTCGGGGGAGTCGTTGGCGCTCATGCATGGGGGTGCGGTCGGGGTGAGCGATTCGGTCGATTACGGGTTGGGGTGGCGGGTGGATTCGCGGAATGCGGATCTGGGGGTGTCGACGGTGTGGCACACGGGTGCGGCTCCGGGGTTCTCGGCGGGTGTGCTGTTGCTGCCGGAGTTGGGGAGGGCGTTGGTGGTGGCGCAGAACCGGTATGGGCATTTCGAGGAGGGGGTGTTGATCGGGGCGATGCTGGGCGCGGTGCGGATTCTGGCGGGGGGTGCGGCCGAGGAGCTCGCGGTCGATCCGCTGTACGTCGGGCTGCTGGCTGGTTTGTCGTTGCTGGTGGTTGCGGCGGTGGTGTTCGCGGTGTGGTCGGTGGTGCGGGTCGTGAAGCGTGCGGGGTCGGCGCGGGGCGGGGTGCGGGTGGTGGCGGGTGCGGTCTGCTGGGTGTTGGCGGCGGCGGTGGTGGCGTATGTGTCGTGGGTGGTGGTGCCGGGTTTGGCGCCGAGTCGGGTGTTGTTCTTTTTGCTGGCTCCGGATGTGGCGTGGTTGTTGACGGTGCTGGGTGTGGTCGGGGTGATTGTGGCGGTGTGTCGGGTGTGGCTGGGTTGGGTGCGTTGGCGGGGTCGTCCTGTGTGAGGGGTGGGTGAACGGGGCCGGCGCGGTGGCGTTGGCCCCGTTCGCTGTCGGTGGGGTGTTTAGCCGGCGATCCAGACGCTGAGGGGTTCGAAGCCGCCGAGGTCGGGGATGGAGCTGGAGCCGGGGACTTGGTAGGGGCCGCCGACGCAGTCGTCGTTGGCGAAGAGTGCGGCGCTTTGGGTGTGGGTGTTGATGGCGGAGTTGACGCGGCCGGCCCAGCCGTGGTCGACGAGGCTGACGCAGGTGCCGGGTTCGACGAGTGAGCTGACGTTGAATCGTGCGCCGGTGTAGTCGGTGCCTTCGTAGAGGCAGAGGGCTTCGTAGAGGTTGCAGTCGTCGGCGGTGGTGGTGTCGGGGGCGGCTGCGGCGGGGGTGGCGGTGGCGAGGAGTGCGGTGGCGGTGAGGGCGAGGAGGAGTGCGGGGGTTCGTTTGCGGGGGTTGGCGGGTCGGGTGTGCATGTGGTGGTGCTCCTTGGGTCGCGGGTTGCTTTGGCAGTCAAGCATATCGATGTTTGGGAGCGGTGTCATTATGTTGGGGCGGGCCGGTTTCGGATGGTTTGGGGACCGGCGGTCTCGCTTGCACGCTCGGTGATCGTGCGGGCTTTTTTACGCACCCGCAACGGGAGTTCATGCGGCCGTTCTTGACGTGAACGGCGGTGAAACATCGCGACCCTAGCTTGGACCCATAGCGGATACGACGCTGTATACGCACCTGTACACCGCCGCTGCCTGCGGCGACACCCCTTGCAGGCCCGGTCCCCATCGAGCCGGGACGCACACCCCGCGAAAGGTCGAACACCGCATGCCACAGCGTTTTACGTTCCCTGCCCGAGACCTCACCCGCACCCTCGCCGCCACCGCGGCCGTGACCGCGCTCGCCCTGACCTCGGCGTGCGGTTCGCGCGCCGGGGAGGAGACGGTCGCGGCCGAGTCGTGCGTGGACACCTCCGGCGACACGATCAAGGTCGGCGCCCTCAACTCCCTGTCCGGCACCATGTCCATCTCGGAGACCACGGTCCGCGACTCGATCTACCTCGCAGTGGACGAGATCAACGCCGCGGGCGGCGTGCAGGGCAAGCAGATCGAGATCGTCGCCGAGGACGGGGCCTCCGAGCCCACCGTGTTCGCCGAGAAGGCCGAGAAGCTCATCCGCGAGGACTGCGTCGCGGCCGTGTTCGGCGGCTGGACCTCGGCCTCCCGCAAGGCCATGCTCCCGGTCTTCGAGGACAACGACTCCCTGCTGTACTACCCGGTGCAGTACGAGGGCCTGGAGGCGTCGGAGAACATCTTCTACACCGGGGCGACCACGAACCAGCAGATCATCCCGGCCCTGGACTACCTCGCCGAGACCGGCGTCAAGTCCCTCTACCTGGTCGGCTCGGACTACGTGTTCCCCCGCACCGCGAACGCGATCATCAACGCCTATGCGGCCGACAAGGGCATCGAGATCGTCGGCGAGGACTACGCGCAGCTGGGCTCGGTCGAGTTCTCCACCATCGTGAACCAGGTCGGCGCCTCGGGCGCCGACGCGGTGTTCAACACCCTCAACGGCGACTCGAACGTCGCGTTCTTCCGCGAGTACGCCAACGTCGGCCTCACCGCAGCGGAGATGCCCGTCATGAGCGTCTCCATCGCCGAGGAGGAGGTCGGCGGCATCGGCATCGAGAACATCGAAGGCCAGCTGGCGGCCTGGAACTACTACCAGACCATCGAGTCCCCGGCGAACACCGCGTTCGTGGACGCGTTCAAGGCCGAGTACGGCGCCGAGCGGGTCACCTCCGACCCGATGGAGGCCGCCTACAACTCCGTGTACCTGTGGGCCGCGACCGCCGAGAAGGCCGGGTCGTTCGACGTCGCCGACATCCAGGCCAGCGCGGACGGGGTCTCGTTCGAGAGTCCTGAGGGGACTGTGGTGATCGACGGGGAGAACCACCACGTGACGAAGACGGCGCGGATCGGGGAGATCCGGGCGGACGGGCTGCTGTACACGGTGTGGGAGTCGGCGGGCGCGATCGATCCGGACCCGTTCCTGGAGGGCTACGCGTGGGCGTCTGACCTGCAGGTGAGCGAGTAGTCGTGCGGGCGATCGGGAGGGAGACACCATGGACCTGTTGGTAGGGCAGTTGTTCACCGGGTTGAGCACCGGTTCGATCCTGCTGCTGGCGGCGCTGGGCCTGTCGCTCACGTTCGGTCAGATGGGCGTGATCAACATGGCGCACGGCGAGTTCATCATGGCGGGCTGCTATACGGCGTACGTGGTGCAGCAGGCCGTGGGGGACGCCGGGTTGTCCCTCCTGATCGCCCTGCCCGTCGGCTTCCTGGTCGGCGGTGCGATGGGCCTGGTCCTGGAGTGGCTGCTGATCCGGCACCTGTACCACCGGCCGCTGGACACGCTGCTGGTGACGTTCGGTGTGGGTCTGGTGCTGCAGCAGGTGGCGCGGGATGTGTTCGGTGCTCCGGCGGTGAACGTGACGGTGCCGCAGTTCCTGCGCGGCGGTGTCGATCTGCTGGGTACGGCGGTGCCGAAGACGCGGTTGTTCATTCTGGCGCTGGCGGTGGTCGCCGTGGCGGTGGTGGCGCTGGTGCTGCGGTTCACGGCGGCGGGCCGGCGGATCCGCGCGGTCGTGGGGAACCGGGACTTGGCGGAGACGGCGGGGATCTCCTCTCGGGCGGTGGATGCGGGGACGTTCTTCATCGGCTCGGGTCTGGCCGGTGTGGCGGGGGTGGCGTTGACGCTGATCGGGTCGACGAGTCCAACCACGGGGCAGTCGTATCTGGTGGACGCGTTCCTGGTGGTGGTCGCGGGCGGGATGGGCCGGATCAAGGGCGCCGTGGTCGCGGCGGTCGCGCTGGGGACGTTCCAGGCCGTGTTCGAGACGTATTCGACGGCGTCGCTGGCGAAGGTCGGCGTGTTCGTCGTCATCGTCGTCTTCTTGCAGCTGCGCCCGCAGGGGTTGTTCACGCTGCGGACCAGGAGTCTGGCATGAGCAAGTTCCTTTCGACGCGGGCGGGCACGTGGGCGGGGTTCGGTGCCGCGGCGCTGGTCCTGTTCGGTGCGGCGCCGCTGCTGCTGTCGGGGTTCCGGTTGGGGCTGCTGGCGCAGTTCCTGTGCTACGCGATCGTGGCGGTGGGCATCGGCCTGGCCTGGGGGCGCGGCGGGATGCTGACCTTGGGGCAGGGCGTGTTCTTCGGCATGGGCGCCTACTTGATGGCGATGCACATGAAGATGGCCGACGCCGAGTTCCGGAACGGTGCCGGGGCGGTGCCGGACTTCATGGAGCTGGCCGGGATCCGGGAGCTGCCGGCGTACTGGGTGCCGTTCGCGTCGCCGGTGTTCACGATCGCGATGATCCTGGTGCTGCCCACCGCGTTCGCGGTGCTGCTGGGGTTCGCGGTGTTCAAGCGGCGCGTCAAGGGCGCCTACTTCGCGATCCTGTCCCAGGCCCTGGCGGGGGCGTTCGCGATCCTGCTCATCGGGCAGCAGTCGATGGGCGGGTTCAACGGGATGTCGCGGTTCCGGTACTTCTTCGGGTACAACCTCGACGACCCGGTCAACGAGCAGATGCTGTACTTCATCGCCGCCGGGGTGCTGCTGGTCGTCGTGGCGGTCGCGCTGCAGCTGCGGCGCTCCCGGTACGGGGAGCTGCTCGTCGCGGTCCGCGACGCCGAGGAGCGGGTCCGGTTCCTGGGGTACGACGCGGCGAACATCAAGGTGGTCGCGTACGCGGCGGCGGCGTTGTTCGCCGCCGTGGCCGGTGCGATCTTCGTGCCCGTGGTGGGGATCATCTCCCCGGCGAGCATCGGCATCGTGCCGTCCATCATGTTCATCCTCGGTGTCGCCATCGGCGGCCGCGCGAGCCTGGTCGGGCCCGTGGTCGGCGCATTGGCCGTCGCGTGGGCGCAGACCGCGCTCTCGGAGCAGTTCCCCTCGGCGTGGACGTACGCGCAGGGGCTGCTGTTCATCGTCGTCATCGCCCTGCTCCCCGGCGGGATCGCCTCGATCGCCGCCGCCACCAAGCGGTTCCGGAAGGAACCGGTCACCGCGGAGGCACCAGCATGAACTCGCACGCACTCACTTGCACCGGCATCACCGTCGACTTCGACGGGTTCCGGGCCGTCGACGGGGTCGACCTGACCCTGGACCGCGGGGAGGTCCACTTCCTCATCGGCCCCAACGGGGCCGGGAAGACCACCCTGGTGGACGCCGTCACCGGGCTCGCGAAGTACTCGGGTTCGGTCGTCAAGGACGGCGTAGAGCTGCGCGGCAGGAAGGTCCACCACATCGCCCGCCGCGGCATCGGCCGCACCTTCCAGACCGCCACCGTGTTCGAGCAGCTCACCGTCGCGCAGAACCTCGACATCGCCGCCGGTGCCGGGCGCTCCCCGTGGAGCCTCCTGCGGCGCCGCAAGGCCCTGCCCGACCAGGTGGTCGCCGTCATGGAGCAGATCGGCCTGGCCGGCCACGCCCAGACGCCCGCGGGCATCCTCGCGCACGGCCAGAAGCAGTGGCTGGAGATCGGGATGCTCCTCGTCGGCGACGCCGACGTCCTCCTCCTCGACGAGCCGATCGCCGGCATGGGCCACGAGGAGCGCGACACCACCGGGCGGCTGCTGCACGCCATCGCCGAAACCCGCGCCGTGGCCGTGGTGGAGCACGACATGGACTTCATGCGCGCCTTCGCGTCCCGCGTCACCGTCCTCCACGCCGGCCGCGTGCTGGCCGCCGGCTCGGTGGACGAGGTCGCGAACGACCCCCGCGTCCAGGAGGTCTACCTGGGCGCCGCCAACGAGCAGGAGACCATCGATGCTGCGACTGCGTAACCTCACCTGCGGGTACGGGCGCACCCCCGTCGTCCACGACGTCGACCTCGACGTCGGCGCCGACGAGGTCGTGGCCGTCATGGGCCACAACGGCGCCGGCAAGACCACGCTCCTGCGCGCGGTCGTCGGCCTCATCCCCGTCATGTCCGGCACCGTCGAACTCGACGGACAGCGCATCAACCGCGCCCCCGCCAACAAGCGCGTCAAAGCCGGCATGGCCTACGTGCCCCAGGGCCAGCAGTGCTTCGCGCACCTCACCGCGGGCGAGAACCTGCGGCTGGTCGCCGACGGCCGCAAGAACGGCAGGGCCCTCATCGACGCCCAACTCGACCTGTTCCCCGCCCTGCGCCCCCTCCTGGGACGCCAGGCCGGACTCCTCTCCGGCGGCCAGCGCCAGCAGCTGGCCATCGCCCGCGCGCTCATCACCGAGCCGCGGCTGCTCATCCTCGACGAGCCGACCGAGGGCATCCAGCCGAACGTCGTGGCCGAGATCGAGTCGACGATCGTGGCCCTGGCCTCGCGGGGCGGGCTGTCGGTGCTGCTGGTGGAGCAGCATCTGGGGTTCGCGTTGCAGGCGGCGGGCCGGTTCGCGGTGCTGCGGTCGGGCCGGGTCGCGTCCTCGGGGGCGACCGGTGCGGGCGCGGGGGAGCGGGTGCGGGAGGCGATGTCCATATGAGCGGTTTCACGGCACTGCCCGAGATGGACGGTCCGCTGGCGGGGCGCGTGTACGTGGCGCTGCGGGCGGACTTGATGGCGGGGCGGTACGAGCCGGGGAAGCGGTTGGGCGAGGAGCGGCTGGCCGGGAACTACGGGGTGTCGCGCACGCCGGTGCGGGAGGCGCTGAGCCGCCTGGCCGCCGACGGGCTCGTGTCCCGCGAGGTCGACGGCCTGTACCCGTACCGGCCCCGGATCGATCAGCTCAACGACTTGTACGAGGTGCGGCTCACGCTGGAGCTGCGGGGGCTGGCGCGGGCGGCGGCGGACCCGGAGGTCCGCCATGACGCGGATCTGCTGGGGCCGGAGCTGGAGCGGTGGTACCGGTTGCGGGACGCCCCGCCGGGCCCGGACGCGGGGTTCGTGGAGTCCGATGAGCGCTACCACCTGACGCTGCTGGCGGCGTCGGGGAATCCGCAGTTGGCCGAGTCGCTGCAGGCGGTGAACAACCGGATCCGGCCGGCGCGGATGTTCGACTACTTCACCGCCGAGCGGATGGCCGACACCATCGCCGAGCACATCCAGATCGCCGAAGGCGCCCTCGAGGGGCGGTACGAGGAGGCCACGCAGGTCCTCACCCGCCACATCGAGACGTCGCGGCAGATCGTCGTCGGCCGAGCCGAGGCCGCCCTGACGTGGGCGCACCTGGCGAACGCCGTCCGCCCCTGACCTCCCCCCTTTTTTCCTTTTGAGAGCGAGACCTGTCGTGTTCGACCGCATCCTCATCGCCAACCGCGGCGAGATCTCCCGGCGCATCACCCGCACCGCCCACCGGCTCGGCATCCGCACGGTCGCCGTCTACTCCGACGTCGACGCGGCCTCGCTGCATGTGCGGGACGCGGACGAGGCGGTGTGCGTGGGCCCGGCCGCGCCGGCCGAGTCGTATCTGAACGTGGACGCGATCTTGTCCGCGGCGAAGGACACCGGCGCGCAGGCCGTGCACCCGGGGTACGGGTTCCTGGCCGAGAACGCGGCGTTCGCGCGCCGCTGCGCCGAAGCCGGACTCGTGTTCATCGGCCCCACCCCGGGCCAGTTGGAGCTGTTCGGCGACAAGGTCACCGCGCGCGAGGCCGCCGCCGCGGCGGGGGTGCCGCTCGCGGCCGGCACCGCCGCGCTCCCCACGGTGGAGGACGCGCTCGACGCGGCGGCCCAGGTGGGGTACCCGGTGATCGTGAAGGCCTCCGCGGGCGGGGGCGGGATCGGCATGCGCGTCGCCGAGGACGCGGCGGGCCTGGCCGACGTGTTCGCCACCGTCAAGCGCCTGGCCGCCGACAACTTCGGGGACGACGCGGTCTACCTGGAACGGTACGTGCGCCGCGCCCGGCACGTGGAGGTGCAGGTCTTCGGCGACGGGGCCGGGCGGGTCGTGAGCCTGGCCGACCGCGACTGCACACTGCAGCGGCGCCACCAGAAGGTCATCGAGGAGGCCCCCGCCCCCGGCCTGCCCGACCGGGTGCGCGAGCAGATGCACGCCGCCGCCCGGGCCCTGGCGGCCTCGGCCGCGTACCAGTCCGCGGGGACCGTCGAGTTCATCTACGACGCCGAACGCGAGGAAGCGTCCTTCCTGGAGTTCAACACGCGCCTCCAGGTCGAGCACCCCGTGACCGAGCAGATCCTCGGCATCGACCTCGTGGAGTGGATGATCCGCGCCGCCGCCGGCGACACCGCGTTCCTCGAAGGGCTGCCCGACGCCGGGCCGCCCGTGCGCGGCGCCGCCGTCGAAGCGCGCGTCTACGCCGAAGACCCCGCCCGCGACCACCTCCCCTCCGCGGGGCTCCTCACCTGCGTCGACCTCCCCGAGGACGCCCGGGTCGACACGTGGATCCAGCGGGGCCTGGACGTCCCGGCGACCTACGACCCGATGCTCGCCAAGATCATCACCCACGCCGGCACCCGCGACGGCGCCTGGGCCGGCCTCGCGAAAGCCCTGGGGGCGACCAGGATCGAAGGCGTCCACACCAACCTCGGGCAGCTGCGCGCCGCCGCCGCCGACGAGCGCGTCGCCCGAGTGCGGCACGACACCGGGACCGTGGCCACCATCCGCGACACCTCCCCGCGCATCGACGTCCTGACCGCCGGGGTCCTCACCACCGTCCAGGACTTCCCCGGCCGCATCGGCCACTGGCAGGTCGGCGTCCCCCCGTCGGGGCCCATGGACGACTACTCGTTCCGGCTCGGCAACCGCGCCCTCGGCAACCCCGAAGGCGCCCCCGGCCTCGAATGCACCATCACCGGACCCACCCTCCGGTTTTCCACGGCCGCAACGGTATGCGTCACCGGCGCGCCCGCACCGGTCACCCTCGACGGTGCGCCCGTCCCGCAGTGGGAACCCCTCGACGTGCCCGCCGGGGGCGTCCTCGCCGTCGGCGCCGTCCACGACGCCGGCGCCCGCACCTACGTGCTCTTCCGCGGCGGCCTCGACGTCCCCACGTTCCTCGGCTCCGCCTCGACCTTCCCGCCCGGGCGCATCGGCGGCTACACCGGCGACCAGCTCCGCACCGGCGACCGCCTCCTCCCCGGCGCCCCCGCAGGCGACCCCGCCGGGCCCGTACCCGCAGCCGAACGGCCCGCCTTCGGCCACACCTGGGACCTCGCCGTCACCCCCGGGCCGCAGCCGGCCCCGCACTACTTCACCACCGCCGACATGGAGCGGATCTACGCCGCCGACTGGAGCGTCCAAGTCCACGCCGGACGATCCGGGGTGCGCCTGGACGGGCCCCGACCCGGGTGGGCGCGCACCGACGGCGGCGAAGCCGGACTCCACCCCTCCAACCTGCACGACAACCCCTACTCGGTCGGCACGGTCAACTTCACCGGCGACACCCCCGCACTCCTGGGCCCCGACGGGCCCAGCCTCGGCGGGTTCGCGTGCCCGTTCACCGTGACCACCTCGGACCGGTGGAAGCTCGGGCAGCTGCGCCCGGGCGACACCGTCCGCTTCATCCCCGTCGCCGAAGCCGAGGCCGACCGGCTCCGCGCCCACCCCGTCGCCGCACCCGTCCCCCTCGTCAACGCCGCCGCCGACGACGCGACACTCGCCGCCGTCGAACCCGACGGCGACCGCCCCGCCGTCGCCTACCGCCGCGCCGGCGACGACGCGATCCTCCTCGAATACGGGCCCATGCACCTGGACCTGGGCCTGCGCATGCGCGTCGGCGCGCTCATGGACGCCCTCGGGGCCGCGGCCCCGCCCGGCCTCATCGACACCACCCCCGGCGTCCGCTCCCTCCACCTGCACGTCGACCCCGACGTCCTCCCCATCCGGTCACTGACCGGGCTCCTGGTCGAACTCGAGCAGGACCTGCCCGACATCAACGACATGACCGTGCCCTCCCGCGAAGTGCGCCTCCCGATCTCCTGGAACGACGCCGTCGTCGACGAGGCCATCGCCCGCTACGCCACCAACGTCCGCGACGACGCCCTCTTCAACCCCTCCAACATCGAGTTCATCCGCCGCATCAACGGCCTCGACGCCATCGAAGACGTCGCGAACATCGCCACCAGCGCCGAATGGCTCGTCCTGGGACTGGGCGACGTCTACCTCGGCGCGCCCGCCGCCGTCCCGGTCGACCCCCGGCACCGGCTCGTCACCACCAAGTACAACCCCGCCCGCACCTGGACCGCCGAAGGCACCGTCGGCATCGGCGGCTCCTACATGTGCATCTACGGCATGGACTCGCCCGGCGGCTACCAGCTGGTCGGCCGCACCGCCCCCATCTGGGCCGGCCTGCGCGACCTCGCGTCCTTCCACGACGGCCTCCCGTGGCTGCTGCGGTTCTTCGACCGCGTCGTCTTCGAACGCGTCACCGAAGCCGAACTCGCCGAGTGCCGCCGCGAACTCGCCGCCGGACGCGCCCAGATCGACATCCGCCCCGGCACCTTCGCCTACGCCGACTACCGGCGGCTCCTGTCCGACAACGCCGCCGAGATCGGCGCCTTCCAGACCCGCCAGGCCGCCGCATTCGAAGCCGAACGGCAACGCTGGGCCGACGCCGGCGAATTCGACCGCGACCACGCCGAGGCCGCACCCGCCACCGGCACCACCGTCGACCTCGCCCCGGGTGAGACCCTCGTCGAAGCGCCCATGGCCGCCAGCGTCTGGCGCGTCAACGCCGCCGCAGGCGACACCGTCCACGCCGGCGACACCGTCGTCGTCCTCGAAGCGATGAAACTGGAGATGCCCGTGACCGCACCCGTCACCGGCACCGTCACCCGCGTCCTCGCCCGCCCCGGCGGGCAGGCCGCACCCGGCACACCGCTGCTCGTCATCGCCGCGCCCTAGCCGACCACACCTGACAGGGGAACCCGTGAACACCAGCGCCGCCGCACGCGTCCGCGCCGCCCTCGACCGCCTCGAACGCAGTGAGCGGCCCGAAGCGTGGATCGCACTGCGCGCCGAGGACGACCTCCTCGCCGAAGCCGCACGCATCGACGCCGCCGCGCTCGCCGGCCAGGACCTGCCGCTGGCCGGGACCGTGTTCGCCGTCAAGGACAACATCGACGTCGCCGGACTGCCCACCACCGCCGCCGCCCCCTCCTTCGCGTACGAGCCGGCGCGGGACGCGACCGCGGTCGCCCGGCTGCGCGCGGCCGGCGCGATCTGCCTGGGCAAGACCAACCTCGACCAGTTCGCCACCGGCCTGGTCGGCACCCGCAGCCCCTACGGGGCCGTCCGGTCCGCCGCCGACCCCCGCCTGATCTCCGGCGGCTCCTCCTCGGGGTCCGCCGTGGCCGTCGCGCTGGGCATCGCCGACTTCGCGCTCGGCACCGACACCGCCGGGTCCGGGCGCGTCCCCGCCGCCCTCAACGGCCTCATCGGCATCAAAGCGACCCTCGGGCTCGTCCCCGTCGACGGCGTCGTCCCCGCCTGCGCCTCCTACGACTGCCTCACCGTGTTCGCCCCAGGCATCGACCTCGCCGCGCTCGCGATGCGGACCATGACCGGGCCCAGCCCCGCCGACCCCGCCTCACGCCCCTGGCCCGCCGATGCCCCGCTCGCCGCGCCCCCGGCACCGCGCATCGCCCTCCCTGCACCGGCCGCGCTCGCCGGGCTCGACCCCGACTTCGCGCCGCTGTGGGAGGCCGCGGTCGACCGGTGCCGGGACGCCGGCGCCACCGTCGAGACGATCGATGTGCAGCCGCTGCTGGACGCCGCGCTCCTGCTCTACGAAGGCGCCCTCGTCGCCGAGCGGTTCGCCGCGTTCGGGGAGCATCTGGACACCGACGACGCCGACCCCACCGTCGCCGCGATCGTCCGCGCCGCCGTCAAGTTCTCCGGCGCCGACCTCGCCGCCGACCAGCAGCGCCTGCGTGCCGTCCGCCGCGACGCCGCCGCACTGCTGGCCGGGTTCGACGCGCTCCTGCTGCCCACCGCGCCCCTGCACCCGTCCCTGGCCGAGGTCGCCGCCGACCCCATCGGCGTCAACGCCCGCATGGGCACCTACACGAACTTCGTGAACCTCCTGGACATGGCAGCCGTCGCCGTCCCCGCCGGAACCACCGGCACGAAAGGGTTCGGCGTCAGCCTCATCGTCCCCGCCTTCCACGACCAGGTCGCCCTCGACCTCGCCGCGACCCTCCAAGGGGTCGGCGCGCCGCTGTTCGCCCCGGCCGGGGCCGACCTCGTCGTCTTCGGCGCCCACCTCACCGGGGAGCCTCTCAACCACCAGCTCACCGACCTCGGCGCCCGCTACGGCGGCACCATCCGCACCGCACCGGCCTACCGGATGTACGCCCTGGACACGCACCCGCCCAAACCCTTCGTCATCCGCGACAGCGACGGCGGTGCGCGTCTGCCCGGTGAGCGCTGGCTGCTCAGCCCGGCCGCGCTCGGCCGGTTCCTGGCCGCCCTCCCCGCACCCATGACGCTCGGTGCCGTCGAACTCGACGACGGCACCTGGGCCACCGGGTTCTGCGCCCACCCGGCCTCGGGCACCGACATCACCGCGGCGGGCGGCTGGCGGGCCCACCGGCGGTGACGACCTACGATGGGCCGCACCGACGACAGAGGAGCCCCATGCGCGACCGATACGACCCCACCGCGGAGGCCCTGGCCCGGATCGAACGCAAACTCGACCTGGTCATGCAGCATCTCGACCTCCACGACTACGCCCCGCCCGCCCCCGACCCCCTCACCGAGGTCCGGGCGCTCATCGGCCAGGGCAAGAAGATCCAGGCCGTCAAGGCGTACCGCGACCTCACCGGCGTCGGCTTGAAAGAAGCGAAGGACGCCGTCGAGATGCTCGAACAGCGGCGCTGAACACCACACGGGCCCGGCCCCATGCCGGGCCCGCGCGCGCCGCAGGGAACGCCGGCCCGCACGGGGTGCGGCCGGTAGCCGCACGTGGACGTGACGGTCACTGGGGGGATTCGGGTAGGGTCGCGGCCATGAAACCCCCGCCGCAGCCGACGGTCCGCCGCGCCCTCATCGCCGCCGTGTGGCTCGCGTGCGTCGCCGTCGGTCTGCTCGCGGCCGTGTGGGCCGTCGGCTGGGCCGTCGAAGGCGGCCCGCAGCCGAGCGTGGCCACCGTCGCCTCCGCGACCCGCCTGGACTTCCCCGAGGGCACCGAGGTCACCGAGTCGGACCTGTCGCAGATGGAGTCGCCCGGCCCCGGCGACCGGGCCGAGGTCACCGTCGAGATCCCCTCGGACGCGTTCGACGACTTCATCGCCGACAACGCGATGGAGGCGCCGCTGCTGGCCGGGAGGACCCCCAATGGCAGCACCACCGGGATCATTCCGGCCGCGTGCACGGACGAGATCTGCTACGCCGCGAACATCATCGTCCAGGAGGACGCCGTCACCGTCCAGCTCGACGTCACCCTCATCTGACCGCGCGCCTTCGGGCCCTAGGCGAACAGGGCCGGCTCGCCCCGTTCGAGGTTCAGCAGCCGCTCCTTGCGCCACAGGCCCCCGGCGTAGCCGGTGAGCTTCCCGTTCGAGCCGATCACCCGGTGGCAGGGGACGACGATCGCGATCGGGTTGCGCCCGTTCGCCAGCCCCACCGCGCGCACCGCCTTGCGGTCCCCGAGCCGCACCGCGATGTCCAGATAGGACACGGTCTCGCCGTAGGGGATGCGGGACAGCTCGGTCCACACGCGGTGCTGGAACGCGGTGCCCTGCGCCGCCAGCGGCAGGTCGAACTCCTTCAAGTCGCCCGCGAAGTACGCCTCGAGCTGGTCGACCGCGGCCTCCAGCACCGGCGTGGCCTCCTCGGGCCCCCACGCGTCCTTCATCTCCTCCACACCCATGTGGACGCAGGTGACGCCCTCGTCGACCGCCGAGACGGCCATCAGCCCCAGCGGGGACTCCATCGTCAGATGCCTGGCACTGCTGTTCATCACACGCTCGCTTTCACTTCGGTCGGGAGGTGGTTCGTCGGATGCTCACTGGAGGCCCACAGGTACTGGACCGCGTATGCCCGCCACGGCCGCCACGCCTGCGACCGGGCTTCCAGTGCACGCCCGGCCCCCAGTTCCAGGTGCCGGGCGCCCTTGATCACGCCCAGGTCCTTCACCGGGAACGCGTCCGGGTCGCCCAGGGCCCGCATCGCGATCATCTCGATCGTCCACGGCCCCACCCCCGGCACGTCCGCCAGGTCCCGGCGGGCCTTCGCCCAGTCCGCGCCCGGCCCCACCTCCACCCGGCCCTCCGCCAGGGCCCGCGCCAGCGCCAGCACGGTGGCCTTGCGTTTGCCGGGCATCGGCAGGTGGGCGGGGTCGGCTTCGGCCAGCGCCTGGGGTGCGGGGAAGAGGCGGGTGAGGCCGCCGTCGGGGTCCTCGACCGGTTCGCCGTAGCGTTCGGCCAGGCCCGCGGCGATCGTCGCGGCGGAGGCGGTGGCGATCTGCTGGCCGATGACGGCGCGGATCGCGTACTCGGGGCCGTCGGCTTTGCGCGGGACGCGCCGGCCGGGGGTCTTGGCGACCAGGGGGGCGAGCACGGGGTCGTGGGCGAGGGCCTCCATGGGGGCGTGGGGGTCGGCGTCCAGGTCCAGGGCGCGGCGGCAGCGGGCGACCGCGGCGGTCACGTCCCGCAGGTCGGCGACTCTGAGGCGGCATTCGATGTAGCCCGGTCCGGGGCGCAGGGCGGCGGTGCCGGGGCCGTGGGGCAGGCGCAGGGTGCGGCGGTAGGCGCCGTCCCGCCATTCCTCGACGCCGGGGGCCGCGGCGGCGGCGAGGTGGCCGAACAGGTTGGAGGGTTCGAACGGTTCGCGGTAGGCCAGGCGCAGCGTGATCGCGCCCCCGCCGGTCACATTGCGGCCCTTGGCTTTGGTGCGCAGTTCGGTGGGGGAGCAGGCGAAGACCTCGGCGACGACGCGGTTGAACGCCCTGATGGAGGCGAATCCGGCGGCGAAGGCGACCTGGCCCATGGGCAGGTCGGTGCTCTCGATGAGGGTGCGGGCCACTTGGGCGCGCTGGGCGCGGGCCAGTGCGGCCGGTCCGGCGCCGACTTCGGCGATGAGGAGCCGCTCGAGCTGGCGCAGGGAGTAGCCCAGGCGGGAGGCCAGGCCGGCGGCGCCGTCGCGGTCGACGACGCCTTCGCCGATGAGGCGCATGGCGCGGGCGCACACGTCGGTGCGCCAGTCCCAGGCCGGCGAGCCGGGGGAGGCGTCGGGGCGGCAGCGCTTGCACGCCCGGTAGCCGGCGTCCTGGGCCGCGGCCGCGGACGGGTAGAACCGTTGGTGCTCGCGCTTGGGTTTGACGGCGGGGCAGGAGGGGCGGCAGTAGATGCGGGTGGAGGTGACGGCGAGGAACACCCAGCCGTCGAAGCGGGCGTCGCGTCCGGCGACGGCGGCCTGCAGCCGCTCCTCGTCGCCGATGATCGCTTGGTAGTCCATGCCACCAAGACTGCCCTGCGGGACCGACATCGGCTAGCCAGAAATCGACATCACGATTCGGGGAGCTGGAGGCGGTCGACGGCCTCGCGGGAGCGGCGGGCCGGGCGGCGGTCGTAGCGGGCCGTGGTCGCCGGGGAGGCGTGGCCGACCAGGGACTGGGTGATGGCCAGGTCGACGCCGGCGTCGAGGAGCTCGCCGATGAACGTGCGGCGGAAGTCGTGGGGGGTGTGGCGGCGCTGGCCGGCTTCGACCAGGCGCTTCATGAGGAGGTCGGCGATGGCCTGGCCGGTCATCCCCGAGAGCTGGTTGCCGGTGCGGCGCAGGCGTCCGGCCTTGTTGATGGGGCAGAACAGGGCGCCGGCGTCGTTGCCGCGGACCTTGGTCCAGCGGTCGATGCGGGCCTGGGCGGCCTCGGTGACGTAGACGGCGCGTTCCTTGTTGCCTTTGCCGACGATGCGGATCGAGCGCTCGGCGGGGTCGTAGTCGGCCAGGCGCATGGAGGCGATCTCGGAGCGGCGGCACCCGGTGGAGTAGAGGGTGGCCAGGACGGCGGCGTCGCGGGCGCCGGCCGGGCCGGGGTCGGCGTCGCAGGCGTAGAGGGCGGCGCCGAGGGCGTCGGCGTCGACCTGCTGGCCGACGGGGAGGCGCTGGGCTTTGACCGGTTGCAGGTCGCAGGCCCGCTGGTAGTCCTCGGCGGCCATGAGGTCGAGCCGCCAGGCCTCTTTGAGGACGCGGCGCAGGGCCGCGAGGTGCTTGTTGACGTAGGCGCCGGACCAGCCGGCGTCGATCATGGCCGCGCGCAGCCGGGAGGTGTGCTCGTAGCGCAGCAGGTGCCAGGGCTGGCCTTCGCCGACCGTGTCGGGGTCGCCGGACAGGAGCTGCGCGATGCGGTCCAGGCACCCGCGCATGGTCCGGCGGGACTCGGCGGACCCGAGGGTGTCCAGGTAGGCGCGGTAGGGGTCGGCGCCGGGGGCGGCCGGTGCGGGCGGGCGGCTCCAGTCGATCCCTGCGATCTCAGCGGACATGCGTCCCACGATAGTCCAAGCCTCACTGTCGTTGCGGCAGAAGCGCATTCATTCCGGCGTACGGGCGGTCATGTCGCGCAGCCTGCGGACGGTGCGCAGGTTCCGCACGGTCGACTGGACGGCGCCGAGCGGCTTCCAGAACCCGGACCGGTCCAGTGTGGAGGCGCCGAGCCCTTCGGGGTAGTACACCCACACCTCACGGCCGCGGACGTGGGCCTCTTCGGGCCGCCCGGCGGGGACGGCCAGCGCCGGGGCGGGTGCGGACAGGAACGCGACGGTCACCTTCGACTCGTCCAGGCCCCGGCCCGCGAACGGGTCCGATGCCGCGATCCGGTCCATCTCGGCGGCCGAGCGGACCATGACCGGCACGGTGTGCCCGAACGCTTCGAGGATCACCGCGGCCACCGCCTCGCCCACCTCCCCTGCGTCCCGGTGCGAGTCGAGGACGATGTTCCCCGATTGGATGTAGGTGCGCACCCGGTCGAACCCGGCCGCCTCCAGCGCCTCGCGCAGCCGGGCCATCGGCACCTTCCGGTGCCCGCCCACGTTCACGCCCCGCAGCAGCACCGCGTACGTCGCCATCGATCCCCTCCCGCCGCAATGGACGCAACATACCCCGCCGGTACGACAGGGTGCGGCGTGGCAAGATCGGCGGTTATGAATTCGGCGTTCTACAGCACCACCATCGCCGTCCACACCGGACGCCGCGAGACCGTCAAGGACCTCACCGGCGACTGCGAGGCGTTCCTGGCCGCCCACGGCGCCCGCGACGGCCTCCTCAACGTGTTCGTCCCGCACGCCACCGCCGGGATCGCCGTCATCGAGACCGGGGCCGGGTCGGACGAGGACCTCCTGGACGCCCTCGCCGACCTCCTCCCGCGCACCGACCGGTGGCGCCACCAGCACGGCTCGACCGGGCACGGGCGCGACCACGTCCTGCCCGCCCTGATCGCCCCGCACGCCACACTCCCGGTGATCTCCGGCCGCATCGCCCTGGGCACCTGGCAGTCGGTGCTCCTGGTCGACACCAACCGCGACAACCCCGACCGGACCGTCAGGCTCAGCTTCCTCGGCTAGGCCGCCGCGGTCAGCCGCGCCCACTGCCCGGCGTCGAGCTTCACGTCGAACCCGGCCGCGACCTCGTCCAGCTGCGCCACCGACGACACCCCGACCAGGGGAACCACCGGCGCCGCGTGCCCGGCCAGCCACGCCAGCACCACCTGGTTGCGCGTCGCACCGGTCTCGGCGACGACCTCGTCCAGGACCCGCAGGCGCGCCTCGGTCCCCGGATGCCGGTAATGCTCGCCCAAGGGCTTCGCCGGGTTCGTGTACACCCCCGACAGGAGCGAGGAGTACGCCAGCAGCGCCGTCCCCGGCGTCCCCGCCACGAAATCGAGGTCCTCGGCGGCGGCGTGCACATGCCCGCCCTCAGGGAGCACGGCCCCCGGACGCGGCTGCAGGTACGAGTACCGGTTCTGCATCGCCGTATAGGCCGCGGCGCCAGTGGACGCCGCGATCGCACGGGCCCGCTCGACCCGCCACGACGCATGGTTCGAGGCCCCGACCATCCGGGCCTTCCCGGCCCGCACCACCGCGTCGAACCCGGCCACCGTGTCCTCCAGCGCCGTCTCCCGGTCGTCGCGGTGCGACCAGAACAGGTCCACCCGGTCCGTGCCCAGCCGCGCCAGCGACTCGTCCAGACCCGCGCCGATCCGCTCGGGCGTCAACGGCTCCGAATGCTCCAGGCCCCCGCCCGGGAACGACGGACGCCTCCCCACCTTCGTGGCGATCACCAGGTCGTCACGGTTGCCGCGCGCCGCCAGCCAGCGCCCCAGCAGCAGCTCCGACTCGTCCCCGGTCCCCTCGGGAATCCAGAACATGTAGCAGTTGGCGGTGTCGATGAAATTGCCGCCCAGCTCGACGAACCGGTCCAAGATCGCGAAGCTCGTCGCCTCGTCCTGCACGCCGCCCAGGGCCATGGCCCCCAGGCACAGGCGCGACACCGCGATCCCGCCGGTCCCCAATGCGATCCGCTCCACAGCGGTCTCCTCTCGTTGACTTCCTCGGTCCGACGCTAGGACCTGGAGTGGACTCCAACGCAAACCCGCAGGCAGCCGACGTGAGGTATCGTCATTGCTCGTGGCAGACAATGCAACGGCCTCCGTGTACACGATCGGCGAATGCGCCCGCCGCTCCGGCTTCTCCATGGACACCCTGCGGTACTACGAGCGGATCGGCCTCATCGACCAGGTGCGGCGCACCGCGACCGGGCAGCGCCGGTTCACCGACGGCGACCTCGAATGGCTCGGCACCCTCAAATGCCTGCGCGACACCGGGATGCCGGTAGAGCAGATGGCCCGCTTCGCCGCACTCGTGCGCGAAGGCGACCACACCATCCCCGAGCGCATCCGGCTCCTGGAAGCCCACCGGGTCGCCGTGGACGCCTCCCTGGACGACCTCGCGGCCAAGCGCGACTACATCTCGGGGAAGATCGCCTACTACCGCAGCGTGTGAAAACCGGTCGACACCGCCACCGGCTCATGTGAATACTCGACGCGTGCACCACACCCTCCACGCGCTGGCGATCGCCGAGCGGCTCGCGGCCGACCTCGCCCCCAGTGCGCTCGGCATCGCCCTGTTCGGATCGGTCGCCCAAGGCACCGACCACCCCCACTCCGACATCGACCTGTTCCTCGCCGTGGAGTCCGGCGCCGGGACGGAGATCCGGCAGGTCGAGGGCCGCATGGTCACCCTCTCCCGCAAGACCCTCACCGATCTCGAAGGGGCGTTCACGAGCCCCTGGGAGGCCGTGGTCGCCGTCGGCGCATGGCGGCGGGCGCGCCTGCTCCACGACCCCGAGGGCCACCTGGCCCGCCTCCAGGCCCGCGCCCACGCGTGGACCTGGGACCTGATCGGCCCCGGCGCCGACCACTGGGCCGCAGGGGAACTCGTGGGCCTGGCCGAGGAGGTCCACAAGACCCGCGGCATGCTCGAGCGCGGCCGGACCCGGGCCGCCGCCGCCAACCGGGCGATCCTCGTCCTCCAACTCGGGTACGCCATGTCCGTGGCGAACCGGCTCGTCTGCGACACCGAGAACGACCTGTGGGACGCCGTCGCCGCCGCCGAAGGCCCCGCCTGGGCCGCGGCCTGGGACGCAGCCGCCGGCATCACCCCCGCCGGACACGAGGACGGCTGCCGGGCGGCCCTGGCCCTGTACCGGCACGCCGCCGCCCGCCTCGCGACCCACCTCGACGGCGACGCGGCCGCCATCGTCACCACCGCCTGCGACCTCACTGCAACCTGAGGAGCCCTGTTGCACCGCTTCGTCCTCACCGGCGCCCCCGGCGCCGGCAAGACCACCGTCCTGCGGCTCCTGGCCGAAGCCGGACACACCGTGATCGCCGAAGCCGCCACCGACCTCATCGAGACCGCCCAAGCCGCCGGCGACGACACCCCCTGGGAGCGCCCTGACTTCACCGAACAGGTCGCGTCCCTGCAACGGGCACGGCAGACCGCCGCCGATGCCCTGCCGGGACCGGTCCAGTGGTTCGACCGGTCCCCGGTCTGCACCCTCGCGCTCGCCCGGTTCACCGGCGCACCGGTCGGCCCGGTGCTGTCCGCCGAACTCGACCGCATCCAAGGGCTCTACGAGCCGCGCGTGCTCCTGTTCGACCTGCTCGGATCCATCACCGCGACCCCGGTGCGCCGCATCGGCCTCGCCCAGGCCCGCCGCTTCGAACAGGTCCACATCGAGGCCTACACCGAGTACGGCTACACCGTGGTCCGCGTCCCCGCCGCCGCACCGGCCGACCGCACCCGCCTCACCCTCGACCTCCCGAAAGGCACCCCTTGACCGACATCACCGCAGACCTCGTCACGGCACTGATCGCCGAGCAGTTCCCCGGCTGGGCCGACCTGCCCGTCCGACCGGTACCGCGCCAAGGCTGGGACAACCGCACCTTCCGCCTCGGCGACGACCTGTCCGTGCGCCTGCCCTCCGCAGCCGGCTACGCGGACGCCGTCGCGAAAGAAGACCGCTGCCTGCCCGGCCTCGCACCCCACCTGCCGCTACCGATACCCGAACCCGTCGCCGTCGGCCGCCCCACCGCCGCCTACCCGCACCCGTGGTCGATCCGGCGCTGGCTGCCCGGCGACACCCTCCTGGACGCGCCCGACGTCGACCGCGACCGGCTCGCGGACGACCTCGGACGGGCCCTGACCCGCCTCCACGAGGCCCCGCCCGAGGGCGGTCCCGCCGCGGGACGCCATTCGTTCTTCCGCGGCTGCCACCCGAGCGTGTACAGCGGCGATGTCGAAGCCGCCCTCGACCTCGCGCCCGAGGTCGACGCGGACGCGTGCCGGGCGGTCTGGGCCGACGCCTGCGCCTCCACATGGGACGGCCGGCCGTCGTGGTTCCACGGCGACATCGCACCGGGGAACCTGCTCGTGGAGGACGGGAGGCTCTCGGCACTCATCGACTTCGGCACCTGCGGCGTCGGCGATCCCGCCTGCGACCTGCAGATCGCCTGGACCTACTTCAGCGGCAGCAGCCGGCGGCGCTTCCGCGACGCGGTCGGCCTGGACGCGGACACCTGGCGCCGCGCCCGCGGCTGGACCCTGTGGAAGGCCCTCATCATGATCACCGGCCTCTCCGGCAACGACACCGACGGCGCCCAGGCCGCCAACCTCGCGCAGGTCCTGGCAGACCCGGTCGCCTGAGGGGGCCTCCCGAACCGGGCGACGGTTCAGCCGCGACGGTGCCTGACCGTCACCCGCGCCTTCGGGGTAGGGCGCGCGACCTCCTCGAACCCGGCGGCCAGGAACATCGGCAGCGTCCCGGTATAGGAGCCGCCCGGGGAGCGGTCCACCACGGCGGGATCGATCGGCACGCCCTCCACCGCCGCGGCACCACGGCGGTAGGCGAAGTCCACGGCGGCGGCCAGCAGCATCCGGGACACGCCGCGCCCCCGCCACGCCTCGGGCACGAAGAAGCAGGACACCACCCATACGCGGTCGAGATCATCGGCACCGGCCGCCGGCCGGGTGTCCCGGGCGGTGTTGAGCCGCGGATACGCCGAACGCGGCGCCACGGCGCACCAGCCGACCGGCGTGTCCCCGGCATAGGCGAGCAGCCCCGGCGGGCCCTGGTCGACCACCTCGCGCGCCGCCTCCGCCCGCGGCCTGCCCGATCGCTCACCGCGCTCCTCGCGCCACCACATGCAGTAGCAGGACCGGTTGCCGCCCATCTGCCTGGCCAGCGCCAGGAAATGCGGCCACCGGTCCGGGTCCAGTTCGGCCACGGTCAATCGAGGATCCACGCCTTCGAACCTAACGCCCGCACCGCACCGGCGGCGCCGCTCGCCCGGAAACGACACCCGCGGTGCGGGTCTCCTAGCCCACCGGGTCCTCGCCGACCAGGCCGCGCGCGTAGGCCACGGTCGACACCTGGTAGCGGGGGAGGTGCGGGGCCAGGGCCAGGAGCGCCACCGAGAGGCCCTCGCGGTCGCGGCCGAGCTTGGCGAGCGTCAGCGCCTCGCACATGGCCAGCGCGCCGTCGTACTCGTCCGAGCCGCGGGTCTTCTCTTCACCGATGAGCTCCAGGGCCCGCTCGGGCTGCCCGATCTCCCGCAGCGAAGAGGCCATCTGGATCGACACGCGCCGCCGGCGCACCCCGGACAGCCCGGCGGCGACGGCCCGCTCGTAGTAGCCGACGGCGGCCTCGGTCCGGCCGGTCGAGTCGTGCGCGCCGCCGACCTCGAACAGCGCGACCGGATCGTCGGGGTCGCATTCGGCGGCGAGGTCCAGCATCGCCTGCACGAACGCGTCGTCGCCCAACTCGTCCATCTGCTCCCACAGCGCGGCCGCGCGCGCCTCCCACGTCTCAGTAGTCATGGGCAGCAACCTACGCCACGATGAGGGCGACTCGCCTACCGGTCGGTGAGGCCGTCGGCGAGCGCGCCCAGACCGCCCAGCAGCACCAGCCGCTCATCGTCGTCCAGCACCTCGTAGACCGGCGCGTCCAGCCGGTTCGTCTCCTCCTCGATCGCCTCGCGCTCCGGCCCGGGCGCCAACGCCTGGATCTGGTCGACCGTCAACCCGGCCCCGATCCACGCGGCACGGTGCGCGTCCGCCCGGTGATGCCGCAACGCCTCCAACCGCGTGTTCAGCAGCGCCGACGGGGACGCATCCGTCGGCTCCCACACCGGTGTCAGGGCATTGAACACGGGGCCGCCCGTCACCCGCCCGGCCTCCAGCAGCCGCTGCACGAGCGGCAGCACCGCCTCCACCGCGGCCAGGCCCGGCATCGACGGCGACGGCCGGTACGACCACAGCCGCTCCGCCGTCGCCGCGAACACCTTGTCGGCCTCCACAGTGACCTCGCGGCCCGGACCGGTCAAACGCCAGTGCCCGTCGACGCGCTCGACCAGGCCCGGCGCCTCCGCCGCGTCGGGATCGAACGGCCAGTAGACCATCCGCGCCGCCACCGCCGCCTCCGGCACCGGGTGGTCCAGCAACGCGGCGTACAGATCGATTTCCAGGCCCGGCGTCAACCCCCGCCGCGCGTACAGGTCCTTGACCTCCGGCCGCACCGCGCGGCGCAGCGACACATGGACGCGGTCGATGACCGGACGGACCACAGCGGCATACAGCATCGGCATCCCCACAGGCGCAAGACAATAGGATGCCGCCCATGATCCCACCCGCGCTCGCCGCACTCAACAGCGAATCCGAGCACCTTTCGGGCATCCTCGCCGCGCTCGACGACAGCGCCTGGGCCGCACCCACACGCTGCACCCCATGGGACGCCGCCGCACTCACCGCGCACATCACCATGACCCTCGCCCGCCTGGCCCCCATGCTCGACGCCCCCGAGCCACCGGCCGCCACCGTCGACGCCGCCGGCTACTACCGACCCGACGACCGCTTCTCACCCCAGGTCAACGCCACCCGCATCGACACCGCCGCACAGGACGCCCGAGCCGGGGGACCGGCGATCGCCGCCCGCTTCCGCACCACCTGGCGCACCGCCGCCGACCGGTGCGCCGCCGAACCCGCAACTCGGCGCGTCACCACCCGCCACGGCGACCCCATGACCCTCGACGACTTCCTCACCACCCGCGTCGTCGAAGTCGCCGTCCACGGCATCGACCTCGCCGACGCCCTCGGACGACCCCGCTGGACCACCCCCGAAGCCGCCGCGCACACCAGCGCGCTCCTCCTCGGCCCCGGCGCGGGCACCGCGCTCGCCGCCCTCGGCCTGGACCCGGTCGCGTTCATCGCCAAAGCCACCGGCCGCGACGCCTTCACCGACGCCGAGCGGGCCGCCGTCGACCGACTCGGCGTCACCTGGCTCGCGCTCGGCTAGCAGGCGTCGGCGGTGTAGTCCAGGAGCGCGGTCTGCTCGGCCGGGTCGACGCTGAGGTGCCATTCGGTCTTGACCTCGACCCACGCCCAGATGTAGGCGCACCACACGGACTCGTCCTCGGGCATCCACTCCGCCGGGTCCTGGTCCGATTTGGACCGGTTGGAGGAGGCGGTGACGGCGATGAGGTGCCAGTTGTTCTCCTGCCAGTTCGCGTAGGCCTGGCGGTCCTCGGTGGTCCAGTCGACCGCGCCCGATCCCCAGGCCTCCTTCAGCGGCACGAAGTGGTCGATGTCGATGTCCCCGGAGGCGGTCACGGTCGCCGCGTCGTACATCGACACCCACTCGCCGGTCATCGCCCCGTCGCAGTCGGCCTCGGAGAGGGCCCCGGTGCGGTCCTGCTTGACCAGGACGTCGTCGCGGGCGTCGCAGCCGTTCCCGTCGTCGTCCTTCCAATGGGGGAACAGGGACCGGTCGTAGCCGTCGTCGCGCTCATCGGCGACCTCGAGCGCCTCGATGCTCGCCGTCAGCGCGGCGGGGTCCACGGTGACCGTGAACGGCGCGGTGTCACTGAACTCGTTCGACACGTTCGAGCCGTTCCCGGCCGGAGGAGCGGTCGTCGCCCCGTCCGCCAGACCGGACAGGTCGGAGCAGCCGGAGGCCAGCACGAGCGGGAGGATCAGGAGCAGACGGGAGGCGCGCATGGGCAACGTCCTAACGGGACCGGAGAGCGGGCGGGTCGACGCAGCATTGCGCCCGGGGTGTTCGCAACGTAACACAAAGGGCGCGCTGGGGACAGGTCCGCACCTGCTAGATTCCCCCGAATGATCGTATGGCTCAACGGCACCTACGGCGCCGGCAAGACCACGACCGCACGCCTGCTCAAAGACGCCCTCCCCGCACGCGTCTTCGACTCCGAGCACATCGGCTACCTCCTGCGCGGCATCATCGGCGACATACCCCACCGCGACTTCAAAGAGCTCGACCCCTGGCGCGGCCTCACCGTCGAGACCGCCCGCCAAGTCCTCGAGTACGCCGGCGGCACCCTCGTCATCCCGCAGACCGTCCTCCAGCACCAGTACTGGACCGAACTCGCCGACGGCTTCACCAAAGCCAACATCCCCTTGCGCGCCTTCACCCTCCACACCGACGCCGACACCTTCCGCCACCGCGTCGAGCACGACGCCGACGAACCCACCGCCAAGCAGTGGCGCCTCGACCACCGCGAGGACTACGAGACCGCCCTCGACACCTGGATGCGCGACGCCACCGAACTCATCGACACCACCCACCGCACCCCCGACCAGGTCGCCGCCCACATCAAGGCACTCCTGGCCGAGTGAAACCCGCAACCGCCTGAAAACGTCACACCCGAGCGCGACGATGGGGACGAGTAGCCACCACGACACGGCAAAGGAGCCAGCCATGGCCTACCTCGTCCTCATCGGCACCCGCAAGGGCCTGTTCACCGCGCGCAGCACCGACCGCACCACCTGGGAGGTCGAAGGCCCCCACCGACTCGACGATGACGGCTTCACCGCCGTCGCCGAGATCTACGCCGCCGCCTGCGACCCGGCCACCGGCCGCATCCTCATCGGCGCCTCCACCTTCTTCGGCCCCTCCCTCTGGCGCTCCGACGACTACGCCCGGACCTGGTCCGAACCCGAGAACGCCCCCATGGCCTTCCCCCAGGACCTGCCCTACCGGCCCCTCGACTTCTCCGACACCGCCGGCACCGACCAGCCCGACGCCGACCAGACCAACACCGTCAAACGCATCTGGCAGCTCGCCTTCGGCCCCGGCCGGCGCGTCTGGGCCGGCGTCGAACCCACCAGCCTCTGGACCTCCGACGACGGCGGCGACACCTTCACCTTCAACCGCGCCCTCTGGGACCACCCCGAACACACCACCTGGGCCTCCGGCGCCGGCGGACCCGCCGTCCACACCATCGTCCCCGACCCCGCCGACCCCCAGCACCTCACCGTCGCCATCTCCTCCGGCGGCATCTACCAGACCGACGACGACGGCAAGACCTGGAACGGCATCACCAAAGGCATCACCGTCGACTACGGCCCCGACACCGCACCCGACTCCGGCCAGTGCATCCACAAAGTCACCCGCGACGCCGCCGGCACCCTCTTCGCCCAATCCCACGGCCCCGCCTACCGCGCCACCCGACCCGACGGCGGCTGGACCAACATCTCCCAGAACCTGCCGTCGAACTTCGGATTCGCCATGGTCGCCCACCCCACCCAGCCGGGCACCGTCATGGCCTGGCCCGTCGGCGAATCCATGGACCGCACCCCGCCCGACCACCAGATCAGCGCCTGGCGCACCACCGACGGCGGCGACACCTGGAACGCCTGGGGCACCGGCCTCCCCACCGAGCCCTACTTCGGCACCGTCATGCGCGACGGCGCCTGCACCGACGGCGCCACCGACCCCGGCTGGTACTTCGGCACCCGCTGCGGCGACGTCTGGGCCGCCGACGACACCGGCCGATGGCACCTCGTCACCGCACACCTGCCCGACGTCCTCTGCGTCCGCGCCATGGAGACCCCGTGAACATCGACGTGAAACTCCCCGCCGCACTCGCCTCCGAATGCGGCGGGGCCCGCCACCTCGACGTCGACGCCCCACCCGGCGCCACCCTCGCCGACGTCCTCGACCAGATCGCCGCCACCCACCCCCGCCTCGGCCGGCGACTGCGCGACGAAGCCGGCAAACTGCGCCGCTACGTCAACATCTACATCGGCGACGACGAAAGCCGCCGCCTCCAAGGCCTCGACACACCCGTCGAAGGCCGCGACATCCAGATCCTGCCCTCCATCGCCGGAGGCTGACACACAAGAGGGGGCGCCGCGCACAGCGCGACGCCCCCTCTGAAAACCCTGAAACGACTACGAGCGGCCGTTGATCGACACCACGTCGACCACGAACACCAGCGTCTCGTTCGGACCGATCACACCACCGGCGCCCTGCGCACCGTAACCCAGCTCCGGCGGGATCACGATCAGACGACGCGAACCCACCTGCGCACCCATCAGACCGTCGTTCCAGCCCTGGATCACCGGCGCCGAACCCAGCGGCGTCACCGCGAACGGCTGCGCCCCCCGGTTCCACGACGCGTCGAACTCCTTGCCGTTCGACCAGTTGAACCCCGCGTACTGCACCGAGACCGAGTCACCGGCCTTCGCCTCCGCACCCGAACCCTCGACCACGTCGAACGTGAACAGCTCCTTCGGCGGCTCCTCGCCGCTCGGCACCGTCACGACCGGCCGCGAGTCCATCTCGGCCGAGACCGACACCTCGACACCGTCACTGATCTGCACCACGTCAGCATTCCCTTCCTCAGCGGCGCCGTCATCCACGCCGCAACCGGCCAGCAGCCCCACGCTCACACACACGGCGACCACCGGCTTCCAAACTCGACTCAGCAGGCTCAATGCCACCGAGGGAACCTACCACCCGCGCCCACCCCCGCACGACCTCACGCCCGACCCGAGCGAACCCCCGCACAACAGCGCCCACCGACTACCCTTCAACACGAACCACCCGCACCACCGCACGCCAGAAGGACCATCGATGACCCACCCCGCCACCCCCGCCCCCATGCACCCCCTCCGCCGCGCCCTCACCCTCTGGGGCGCCGTCATCGCCCTCATGTGGCTCCTGCTCATCACCGACTGGATCCTCCCCGCCCGCCTCACCGCCTACGGCATCACCCCGCGCAACCTCGAAGGCCTCACCGGCATCGCCGCCGCACCCTTCCTCCACAGCGGCGCCGCCCACCTCGCCGCCAACACCGTCCCCCTCATCGTCATGGGCGTCGTCGCCGCACTCCGCGACTGGCGCGGCATGTGGACCGCGCTCGCCGTCTCGCTCCTGACCTCGGGCCTGGGCGTATGGCTGTTCTCCCCGGCCTACTCGGTGACCGTCGGCGCCTCCGGCGTCGTGTTCGGGCTCCTCGGCTACCTCCTCGCCCGCGGCTTCGTCATGCGCCGCATCGGCGACTTCCTCATCGCACTCGCCGTCATGGCCGTCTACGGGACGACGGTGTGGGGCATCTTCCCGTCCCTGCCGCACATCTCCTGGCAAGGCCACCTCTTCGGCTTCCTCGGCGGCATCGCGGCGGCGTTCATGGTCCGCAGCGCCGCCAAGGTCGACGCGCCCGCATGAGCGCCGCGAGCGGCTTCACCTACACGCAGCGCTCGGACGGCACCATCGCCATCACGCACCGCGGCCGGGCCGCGGCGACGCTCCGCGGTGCCCGCGCGGCGAAATTCCTCGACGAGATCGCCGCAGGGGACGAGCAGCTCGTGATGGCCCGCTGGACCGGCGCCTACAAGTTCGGCAACGAGCGCCAAGCCCGCCGACACCCCCGCAACCAGGGACGATAGGCCCCGGCGGGGGAGTAGCGGGACCCCGCGATTGACGCGCGCACCCCCATACCCCTATAGTGCTAACATCCTAGTGAAATAGAGAAACTTCGTGATCGACTTCCACCTCGAACCCCGCTCCGGCGTGGCCCCGTACATGCAACTCGTCCACCAAGTCCAGCAAGCCCTCCGACTGGGCATGCTCGACGTGGGGGACCAGCTGCCCACGGTCAAGCAAGTCGTCGCCAAGATCGCCATCAACCCCAACACCGTCCTCAAGGCCTACCGCGAACTCGAACGCCAAGGCCTCGTCGCACCCCGGCCCGGACGCGGCACCTTCGTCACCGCCACCCTCGCCGACGCCAGCCTCGACGCGCACGCCGAACTCGGCACCGCACTCCAGCACTGGATCACCACCGCCCGCGCCGCCGGACTCGACGACGCCGCCATCAAAGCCCTCTTCGACACCACCATCAGAAAGGCACCACAGGCGACCCCATGAACACCCCAGTACTGCGCGCCAACACACTCACCAGGCGCTACGGCAAACACACCGCGCTCGCCGAAGCCACCTTCGACATCCCCGCCGGCCGCATCGTCGGCCTCGTCGGCCCCAACGGCGCCGGCAAGTCCACGCTCCTGGCCCTCGCGGCCGGCCTCATCCGGCCCACCAGCGGCCACATCGAAGTCCTCGGCCGCACACCCGCCGCCGACAGCGCCGCACTCGCCGACGTCGGCTTCGTCGCGCAGGACACCCCGGTCTACGCGGGCCTGTCGGTCGCCGACCACCTGAAACTGGGGGAGCACCTCAACCCCACCTGGGACGGCGCCTTCGCCCGCGATCGCATCGCGCAGCTGGGCCTGGATACCGCCCGGAAGGCCGGGCGCCTCTCCGGCGGCCAGAAGGCGCAGCTGGCACTCACCATCGCCGCCGCCAAGCGGCCCCGGCTGCTCATCTTCGACGAACCGGTCGCCGCCCTCGACCCGCTGGCGCGCCGCGCGTTCCTGCAGAACCTCATGGAGCTCGTCGCCGAACTCGAGGTCTCCGTGATCCTCTCCTCGCACCTCATCGGGGACGTCGAACGCGTCTGCGACCACCTCATCGTGCTGGCCGAGTCCCGCGTCCAGGTCGCCGGCGACATCGACGACCTCACCGCCGCCCACCACCGCGTCGTCGGCCCCCGCGGCACCCTCGACGCCCTGCCCGACGGCGTCGAGGTCATCGCCGCCGAGCACACCGACCGCCAGACCACCCTCATCGTCCACAACACCACCGGCCGGCCCCTCGACCTCCCCGAAGCCGACGCCATCGGACTCGAGGACATGGTCCTCACCTACCTCCACCGCGCCGAAGGCCTCACCGTCCCGACCCTCCAGGAGACCCGAGCATGATCTGGCTGACCTGGCGCCAAATGCGCGCCCAGACCCTGTGGACCGCCGGCGTCGTCGCCGCCATCGCCGCCTACCTGCTCGTCCTCGCCGGCGACATCCGCGAGTCCTACCGCATCAACATCACCGACTGCACCGCCTCCTGCGAGGATGCCGCGCACACCCTCGCCGACCAGTTCGGGTCCGGGCTGCTCCTCATCGGCGTCCTCCTGCTCGCCGCCCCGGCCCTCATCGGCGCTTTCTGGGCCGCGCCCCTCATCACCCGCGAACTCGAGACCGGCACGCACCGCCTCGTCTGGAACCAGTCGGTCACCCGGACCCGCTGGCTCGCAGTGAAACTCGCACTCGTCGGGGGAGTGAGCGTCGTCTTCACCGGCGCCCTGAGCCTGCTCTTGACCTGGGCCGCAGGGCCGTTCGACAAGGTCGTCGACAGCCGGTTCGAGCCGCTGACGTTCGCGTCCCGCGACCTCGCCCCATTCGGGTACGCCCTCCTGGCGTTCACCCTCGGCCTCGTCGTCGGCGTCCTGGCCCGCAAGACCCTGGTGGCGATGGCGGTGACCCTGCTGGTCTTCGTGGTCTTCCAACTCGTCATGGCGAACGTGCTCCGCCCGCAGTTCGCCGAACCGGTCACCGAGACCATCACCTGGGCCGACGCCAACACCGTGGGCCAGATCGACTCGTTCGGCATCGGGCCGCAGGGCGCGGGCATCCAGGAGTACAAGATCCCCGGCGCCTGGGTGACCTCCGGCTACATCGCCGTCGACAAGGGCGACGGCACCAAGGTCACCGAGGCCGACATCGAGGCCTGCGAAACCCGCGGCGGCAGCCCGGACGACTGCATGATCGCCCTGGACGCCACCTTCGACGTCACCTACCAGCCCGCCGACCGCTACTGGACGTTCCAGTGGATCGAGTTCGGCATCGCCGCCGGCCTCGCGGCCGTCCTGGCCGGGGTCGCGTTCTGGCGGATCCCGCGCGGCCTCAACTGAGCCGCCCCGACCTCACGAGATTCCCGCAAGTAAAGAAGTAGGAAACGGGTGCCGGACCCTAGGGTCCGGCACCCGCCCGTGTCGCCTTCGCATCGTCAGTCGGTGATGTCGACCATCCAGTTGATGCCGAACCGGTCGACCAGCGCGCCGAACTCGTCGCCCCACATCTGCTTCTCCAGGGGCATGGTGACGTTCGCGCCGTCGCTGAGGGCCGACCAGTAGCCGCGGAGGCGGTCGGCGTCGTCGCCGGAGAGGCTGATCGAGACGTTCGTTCCCGGCTTGTGCTCCACGCCGGGCGGCATGTCCGAGGCCATGATCGTGTAGCCGGCGTCCGAGGTCAGCTGCGCATGCATGACCTGGTCGGCGTTGGGCCCGGGCATGCCGGACTCACCGAAGGTCATCACCTTCAGCTCGCCGCCGAGAACGCTCTGGTAGAACTCCATGGCCTCCCGTGCGTCCCCGTCGAATGCGATATACGGATTGAGGATCGAACCCATCGCGGGCTCCCTTCATCGAAGCGATACCCCGCCATCCTCGCAAGCGGCACCGGTGCGGGGCCGCGATTCGCCGTTTCGCCTCCGCATGCGCAGGACCTAGTGCGCCGGGTCGGGCGTCCAGTCGTCGACCAGGAGCCCGAGGACCACTTCGTCGAGGAACTCGCCCATGACCCAGGAGGCGTCGCGGCGCACGCCTTCGCGCTGAAACCCGTTGCGTTCGGCGGCGCGCAGCATCGGGGTGTTGTCGGCGAGGGTCTCGATCTGCAGGCGGTGGAGGCCGTGTGCGATGAACCCGTAGTGGCACAGCACTGCGACGACGTCCGTGGCGAAGCCCTTGCCGCGGGCCGAGGGCAGCAGCCCCAGGCCGATGTGCGCCGAGCGGGCGTGCTTGTCGATGCCCCACAGGTTCGCGGTGCCGACCAGTGCCTCGTCGGCGAGGTCCACGACGGAGAAGTGGGCGACGCCCTCTTTCGTGTCGTCGACGACGAACGGCGCCTCGCTCGATCCGGGGGTGAACGGGCGCCACGGCATGCCGGTCGCCCGCGCGGTGGTGAGCGCGTCGCCCAGTTCGTCCTGGAGGACCGGGATGTCGGCCTCGTGCCGGGCCCTGAGCCCGGTCTTCTTGCCTTTGAGCATTCACGTTTTCTACCAGGCCCCGTCGCGCGGCCGCGCAGCACCGCTCACTCGCCCCGGCGGGCCGGAAACGCCGCGGGCGGGCCGATCGCGTCAATAGGGTTACCGACCCGACGAATGACACGGGTATTCGCGGGAGGTCGAGTCAGGGCCCTGATCATCATTACTTGCGGGAACGGCACTTCTCGTGAGTTATGTATCTGGACGGGACACGCATGTTTTTCCGTTATTTAAATATTAAAAACGGAAATTAATAATGGTAGGTTGTGGGCATGACGAAAACAGGTACGACCACCGCCACGACGACGACCAAAACGCTCGCCAAGGGCGCGACACTGTGCAAGCGGTGCGGGACGCCGATCCCGCAGCAGCCCGGGCGCGGACGCCCGCGCCTGTACTGCGCCGAAGGCGACTGCGCGGCCCAGGCCAAGCGCCAGCGCGAGCTGCGTCGGGCGACGCCGGGGCTTGAGGGTGCGCTCGCGCGGGCTGAGGAGTTGTACGAGCAGATCGAGCAGTCGATGGCGTCGGCGCTGGCGCCGCTCGCTGAGGCGCTGCGGGCCGAGACCGATCCGGCCGAGGTGGAGGCGCGGCTGGCCGAGGTGCGGTCGGATGCGGCGTCGTCGGTGGCGGCGGCGCGGGCCGAGCGGGACGAGGTGGCTTCGCGTGTGGTGGTGCTGCGTGAGGAGTTGGCCGCTGCGGGGGTCGAGTCTGAGCGGCTGGCCGGTGCGCTGGAGGTCGCCGAGGGGCGGGCGAAGGAGGCGGTCGCGGCGCGGCTTGCGGCGGTGCGGGACGCTGAGGCGGCCCGTGAGGCGGCGGCGGCTTCGCGGGCTGAGGCCGTTGCCGCGGTGTCCGGTCGTGAGGAGGCCGAGGCGTTGGCGCGGGCGGCCGAGGAGTCGCGGGCGGCGGCGTTGGCGGAGAAGGACGCTGCGGTGGTGGCGCGTGAGGAGGCTGAGCAGGAGGCCGCGTCGGCGCGTGGTGCGGCCGAGACGGCTCGGGCGCGGGCGGATCAGGTGGCGGCGGAGGCCGCGGAGGCGCTGCGGGCCGGTGAGGCGGCGTTGGAGCGGGCCGAGGCGCGGGCGCTGGGGTTCATCGGTGAGCGGGATGCGGCGCGGGCCAGGGTGGAGTCGCTGGTCGCGGAGGTCGCGGTGGCGCGGCGGGATGCCGAGCAGGCGGTGGTCCGGGCGGAGTCGCTTGCGGCCGATGTGGAGCGGCTGCGTGGTGAGCTTGCCGGCGCGGTGGCTGATGGGCGGGTGTCGGCGTCGCGTGTGGAGGCGGCCGAGTCCGCGGGTGCTGAGGCGCGGGCGGCGGTGGAGTCGTGGCGTGAGCGGGCGCTGGCGGCGGAGGCGCGGTTGGCGGAGCGGGAGCGCGGGAAGGCGTAGTCCGCTCCGGTGGTGCTCCTCCCCCGTGCGGGGTCGTGTGGTTTGTCCGGTTCGGTGGGCCCCGGTGGTGTGTTGCCGCCGGGGCCCGGTGCGGTTATCGGGCGGCGGCTGCGCGGGCGGCCTGCTCGATCGCGTTGTAGTGGGCGGTCCATTGTTCGGGGGTGTTGGCGGGGAGGTTGTCGGCGCCTTGGCGCAGGCCGGCGCTGCCGTCGATGAGTTCGCGGATGATGTCGGCGTGTCCGGCGTGGCGGTTGGTCTCGTCGATCATGTGGACGAGGATGCGGTGCAGGGTGACCGTGGCGTCCTCGGCGGGCCACCAGGGGACGCGGCCTTCGGTGTCGAGGTCGAGTTCGGTGATGACGGCGTCGGCGTGCGCGCCGGTGCGGTGGTAGAGGTCGATGAGGAGGCCGGTGGGTTCGTCGGGGGTGGCCCACATGTCGGCGCCCGGTGCGGTGTCGGGGTCGAACCAGGGCTGGGGGTCGGGGAAGGGCCGGTCGAAGACGGTGCCGAAGTAGTCGGCGGTCGTGCAGGTGAGGTGTTTGACGAGGCCGAGGAGGTTGGTGCCGGTGGGGGTGAGGGGGCGGCGGATGTCGTACTCCCCCAGGCCTTCGAGCTTCCAGAGGACGGCTGCCCTGGCGTTCGTGAGGTAGTGGTGCAGGTGGGTCTTGGGGTCGGTCATGCGGCGAGTGTGCCAGCCGGGTGCGACATGCGGGTCGGGTCGGGCCCCGGGGGGTGTCGGGGCCCGCCGGTGTCAGTGGCCTGCGGCCTTGCGGGCGTTGCGTTCGACGAGGTCGAAGTAGTCGGACCAGGACTGCTCGTCGTCGCGGCCGAGGTTGTCGTTGCCTTGGCGCATGCCGATGGCGCCGTCGATGCCTTCGCGGACGATGTCGGCGTGTCCGGCGTGGCGGTGGGTCTCGGCGACCATGTGGGTGAGGATCTGGCCGAGGGTGACGGTGGAGCGCTCGGTGGGCCACCAGGGGACGTTGCCTTCGGCGTCGAGGTCGAGGTCGCGGATGGTCGTGTCGGAGTGGTCCCAGACGCTGCGGTAGAGGTCGGTGATGTAGTCGCGGCTCTCGTCGGGGGTGGCCCAGAGGTCGGCGTGGGCGTCGTCCTCCTCGAGCCAGGGCAGGGTCTGGGGGAAGGGGCGGGCGAAGGTCTCGCCGAAGTAGCCGATCTCGACGCTGGCGAGGTGCTTGACGAGGCCGAGGAGGTTGGTGCCGGTGGGGGTGAGGGGGCGGCGGATGTCGTACTCCCCCAGGTCTTCGAGCTTCCACAGGACGGCGTCGCGGCCGGCTTGGAGGTAGCGGCCCAGGTGTGTCTTGAGGTCGTCGGTCATGCGTGCGAGTCTCCCACTGGTGTGTGGCGTCAGAGGCCGATGGGGGTGGATTGGAAGATCTGGATCTCGCCGGGTCGGGAGCGGTAGGCGTCGAGGGCGGCGCTGCCGGCGATGTGGTGGGGTGCGTCGAGGTGGGCGGTGAGGGCGTCCATGTCGGTCCACTCCTCGACGCAGACGAAGGCGTTCGGATCGTCGATGGACGCCCAGAACTCGTAGCGCAGGCACCCGGGGTCGTTGGCGCGGGTGGAGGCCTGGAGGGCGCGCAGGCCGTCGAGGTAGGCGTCGCGGTGCTCGGGGAGGGCGTGGACGTAGGCGTGGACGGTGATCATGGGGGCCACGGTAATGGCCGCTGGAGGGCGGGGCAATCGGTTTGCGGGCCGGGGCGGGTGTTGCTACCGTGGCGTCCGATGACTGGACATGACGCGCCGACACGATACGGCTTTCTGGACTGCAACTCCCCCATCGCCGCTTGGCGCCTCGACCGGCAGGTCGAGGAGTGCGCGGCGGCCGATCCGCGATTGATCGTCGACATCGGCTGCGGCTGGGGCGAACTGCTGCAGCGCGTGACCGCGAAGGTGCCGGGCGCGAAGGCGTACGGGGTCGACTCGGACCTGGAGCTGCTGGAGCGGGGCCGGGCCGGGGCCGAGCGGCGCGGGATCGCCGACCGGCTCGAGTTCGTGGAGTACCGGGGCGAGGACTGGACCGAGCCGGCGGATCTGGTGATCTGCATCGGTGCGGTGCACGCGTTCGGTACGGCCGCGGACGCACTGCGGGCCCTGTACCGGATCGTGAAGCCCGGCGGGCGTCTCCTGATCGGCGACGGCGTGTGGAACCGGGTGCCGACTGAGGCGGAGCTGGCCGCGATGTGGCCCGAGACCTCGACCGGGGACTGGATGCTGCTGCCGGAGTTCGTGGACGCGGCGATCGCGACCGGGTTCCGGCCGCTGCGGGTGGAGTCGGTGGAGCAGTCGGAGTGGGACGACTTCGAGTCGCAGTTCCTGGCGGACAAGGAGGTCTGGCTGCTGGCCAACCCCGGGCATCCGCGGGCGGCCGAGATCCGCGAGCAGGCCGACGCGCACCGGAACTGGTGGCTGCGCGGGCACCGCGGGCTGCTCGGGTTCGGGTACCTGACGCTGGGCCGACCGGTCGAGTAGACGTATGCCGAAGGCCCCGGACCGGTGCGGTTCGGGGCCTTCGGCGTGCCTGCTCCCCCGGGGTGCTCAGAGGGCGGCGAGGACGGCGAGGCCGATGAAGAGGATCTGCTCGGCGGTGCGGATGCCCAGCGGGGTGGCGGGCTTCCCGGCGAGGGGGATGCCGCGGCGGGCCGCCGAGACGTTCGCGGGGAACATCGCGACCAGGAGCAGCGCGAGGCAGATCGCGGCCGCGGGGGCGGTCGCGGGGATGAGCAGGCCGGCGGCGCCGGCGAGTTCGAGGACGCCGGTGAGGGCGACCAGCGCGGCGGGCCGGGGCAGGCGTTCGGGGATCATGCGGGCCATGTCGTCCCGGAATTTGGGGACGAAGTGGACGATGCCGGTGATGAGGAACATGGCGGCGAGGCCGATGCGCAGGGAGGTCTGCCAGTCGAGGGCGTCGGCGCCGAGGAGTCCGGTGAGGCGGGCCAGGAGGGTCGCGGCGGTGAGGGTGATGATGGGGACCATGGGGCGGGCCTTTCCGGGGGGAGCGCGCGAACACGCACGTCTTGACAGTGTCAAGTTAATGATGCGCCAGAGATCTTGACACTGGCAAGTGCGGGTGGTGTGGGCTCGGCCTCAGGCGCGCCGTTCGCGCCAGGACTGGACCTCGGTGTCGACCTCGCGCAGGCCGAACCGCAGCGGCGGTCCGTCGATCGGGCCGATGAGGGCCTTCTTGATGCGCAGGTTCAGCGCTTCGAGCGCCTCGCGGACGGCCGCCTCGTCGGGCAGCGCGTCGAGGGTCTCGGGGAGCTGCTCGATCTCCTTGGCGAGCCTCAGCGCCGGAGGGAGGGCGTCGAGGCCCATGTTCTCGCGGGTCGACTGCTGGTGGAGCCACCAGTCCTCGTGCAGCGGCTGCCCGATGCCCGGCAGCGGCTTCCCGGCACCGGGGAGGTTCTTGAACTCGCCGCGGGCCTCGGCCTCCTGGATCTGGCGCTCGACGCCGCGTGCCTGCCTGTCGCCCATCGGGACCTCCTCCGCTAGAGGCCCAATGATAACGAGCGCGGCGCGTCGTTCAGCGCCGCTCGCGAACTGTCACTGCGCACTGTGGAGCACGAGGGCGACCGCGACGAACTGCGCGGCGTACGCGGCCACGGTGAACGCGTGGAAGACCTCGTGGAACCCGAACCACTGCACCGACGGGTTGGGCCGCTTCAGCGCGTAGATGACGCCCCCGACCGTGTACAGCACCCCGCCGGTGATGATCAGGACCGTCGCCGCCGTCCCGGCCCCCGCCAGCAGCTGCGGCATCACGAACACCGCCGCCCAGCCCAGGCCGATGTACAGCACCGTGTACAGCCAGCGCGGGGCGCCGAGCCACAGGGTGCGGAAGGCGACGCCGGCGAGGGCGCCGGTCCAGATGCCGGTCAGGAGTGCGGTGCGGGCGGTGCCGTCGAGGGCGAGGGTCGCGATGGGCGTGTAGGTGCCGGCGATGATCAGGTAGATGTTGGCGTGGTCGAGGCGTTTGAGGCGGGTGGTGGCGCGTTCGGTGAGGCTCGTCCGGTGGTAGAGGGCGGAGATGCCGAAGAGGGCGGCGGAGGTGGCGACGTAGACGGTGGTGGCGAGGCGTCCGGTGAGGGTGGGTGCGGTGCTGATGAGGATGAGGCCGGCGATGATCGCGGTGGGGAAGGCGGCGAGGTGGAGCCAGCCGCGGAGCCGGGGTTTGGTGTCGTTGTCGTTGATCGCCAGTGCCATGGTTCGACGGTATCCCTGCGGGTTACTTGCCGGTAGTGCGTGTGGTCCCCCGAATGCGGGTGGGGTTAAGCCCCGATCGGGGGTGTTCGGGCTGGTGGGGCCGTTAAGCTCCGGCCGTGGACGTGATGGAGGGGGCGCTGCCGATCGAGCTGCTGGTGCTGGCGTGTGCGGCGGTGGCGGCGCCGCTGCTGGTGGACCGGTTGGAGCGGTGGGTGCGGCTGCCGAGCGTGGTGGTGGAGATCGTGCTGGGGATCGTGATCGGTCCGCAGGTGCTGGGTCTGGTGCAGGTGCACGTCCTGTTCGAGGTGGTGTCGCAGTTGGGGTTGGCGATGCTGTTCTTCCTGGCGGGGTATGAGATCGATTTCCGGGCGGTGCGGGGGCGGCCGATCACGCTGGCGACTGTGGGGTGGGTGGTGTCGTTCGTGCTGGCGGCGGGCGGGTTGGCGCTGTTGGGGGTGGATGCGGTGCTGATTCTGGCGATCGGGTTGTGCTCGACGGCGTTGGGGACGATTCTGCCGATCGCGCGGGATTCGGGGCTGCTGGCGGGGCCGGTGGGTCCGCATCTGATGGCGGTGGGCGCGGTGGGCGAGTTCGCGCCGATCGCGTTGCTGGCGTTGTTCTATTCGGAGGGTCATCATTCGGGGCGGACGACGCTGGTGATCCTGCTGGCGGGGTTGGCGGTGGCGGCGGCGGCGTTCGGGTCGCTGCGGCGTTCGGCGCGGGTGTCGCGGCTGCTGTCGGCGACGCTGGGGACGAGTGCGCAGTTGGCGGTGCGGTTGTCGGTGCTGGTGCTGCTGGGTGCGGTGCTGCTGGCGGCGGAGGTCGGGGTGGACATCGCGTTGGGGGCGTTCGCTGCGGGGGTGTGCATGCAGGTGCTGCTGTCGGCGTTGGACGAGCGGGAGGAGTCGCTGGTGCAGTCGAAGCTGGACGGGATCGGGTTCGGTGCGGTGGTGCCGGTGTTCTTCGTCTACACGGGGGTGACGTTCGACTTGGACCAGCTGCTGGGTTCGCCGCTGGCGCTGGCGTTGATCCCGGTGTTCCTGGGGGCGTTCGCGGTGGTGCGCGGGGTGACGACGTTCGTGGTGTTCGCGCGGGTGCTGGCGCGGCCGCAGCGGGGGGTGCTGGCGGCGTTCGCGGCGACGGAGCTGCCGATCGTGGTGGTGGCGGCGTCGACGGCGGCTGAGCGGGGTCTGGTGGAGGAGTCGATCGCGGCGGCGATGATCGGGGCGGCGATGCTGTCGGTGCTGCTGTTCCCGCTGATCGGGTTGCGGTGGGCGCGGATGGACACGAAGGCGGTCACGGCCGAGGCGATCTAGGCCGTGTTTGAGAATTGAGGAAGCCTCCGGTTGAATCTGTTGTGCTGCAACAAGATCCGCCGGAGGCTTCAATTGTCGAGCGTAACAGCACGCAGGGACCTGACCAATAACCAGTGGGAACGGCTTCGACGCTGGCTACCCGAACCCTCCAGGCTCGGCCGACCGATCGCCCGCAGCCGCCGAACCCTGGTCAACGGGATCGCCTGGCGGGTTCGGACCGGCTCGCCCTGGCGGGACCTCCCGGCCCAATACGGGCCCTGGGCCACGGTGTACTGGCTGTTCTGCGCCTGGCAGCGCTCCGGCACCTGGCTGCTGATCTGGCGAGCGCTCCAAGCCCTCGCCCGCGACCAGCGGCACCTGACCTGGGAGGTCGGCATCGACTCGACCACTGCCAGGGCCCACCTCGCCGCCGCCGGAGCCCGCCGTCGAACCCTCGCCGGCGAACCAGCCGATCACGCTCTGGGCCGCTCACGCGGCGGCTGGTCGACCAAGCTCCACCTCGTGGTCGATACCAGCGGACACCCACTCGCCGCGCTCGTAACCGCAGGTCAAGCCAACGACAGCCCGCAGATGATCCCGCTACTGGAGGCCGTCAGCGTCGCCAGGATCGGCGGCGGCCGGGCCCGCCGGCACCCCGACCGGGTCCTGGCCGACCGCGCCTACTCATGCCGGTCCAACCGTGAGTGGCTGCGCCGCAAGCAGATCAAGGCCACCATCCCCGAACCGGCCGACCAGATCGCGAACCGGCAACGGCGCGGGGCCCGAGGCGGCAGGCCACCAGCGTTCGACGCTGACCGGTACAAGGACCGCTCCGGCATCGAGCGCGCCATCGCCCGCCTCAAACAACACCGCGCCGTCGCCACCAGGTACGACAAACTCGCGGTCCGCTACCTGGCCACAGTCCAGATCGCCATCATCATCAACTGGCTCCGCGACTTACCAAACACGGCCTAG